>CAVWRA010000012.1:0-823054 GCA_963757265.1 Terriglobia bacterium | reverse complement strand
CTTGGCGCCGGAACCTGACAAGCGGTGGGGCACCGAAGGATAATCCTCGAAACTGGATTGGTACGTGTCGATCAGCGAGGCGGGAGCACCCCGCTAATAGCCCCCAAACTCCTCCGTGCGGATGTCATCATCATCGATGCCTGCAGCGTTGAGCATGGTGCGTACCCCCTTTACCATCGCGGGTGGCCCAGCAACGTAATAGATGGGACCTGCGATGTAGAACTCTCCAGCGGCAATCTTCTTCATGTGCCGTGAGAGCATCTGCGCGCTAAAGTGCCCGGTCTCTCCAGTCCACGCTTGCTGCAGGCGGCTCAGGGCTGTCATCGTAGGCACAAAGGTGAAATTGGCATTATCCCTCTCGATAGCGCTCAATTCTTCCAGGAAGGGTGCGTCGTGCGGCTGTCTATTGGCATAGAAAAGGAAGACCTTATGCACCAGTTTTTCGTGCGCAGCGCGCCGGATGATGCTGCGAAACGGAGTAATTCCAATGCCCCCGGCCATCAGGATCGCGGGACGGTTCACGTTGTTGTGGAGTGTCAGATCGCCGAAGGGTCCTTCCAACTTCGCGAGGGTTCCAATCGGCGTTTTCTGCAGCACGCGCTTGAAAGCTGTGTCCCGCAGGCGGGTAGTAAACACCAGGGGTTCTTCGTGAGGAGCACTCGCAATGGAAAATGCGCGTGCGTTTCCCTCAGCGTCGGTTTCCGGAGGATCGACCCAGGCGATCTCCGCAAACTGGCCCGCTTTGAACACAAACCCAGACGGCTTGTCGAATTCGAAGGCCAGTGTGCGGTCCGCAACCTCGCGACGACCAATCAATTTCAGCATGTGTCCGGGCGAGTTCGCCGCGGTAGACATAGTTGCCTCCTCTGCCTTCCATGCTGAACTTTTCAATGCGAATCCGCAATGATCTGTTTGTCATGCGACCCAGAGCGTCTGTTATGGTCGTCGAGCACGGTGAGCCCTTCGGTGACAGCTAGGCGCAACACGGCTGGCTTGTGACGCAACTGTCAATCTGTCAATCGGTAATTCGAGAGCCCGCAAGACTTCTGCAAGGCCTCACAATGGGATCATGAGGGATTCTTTCCGAATTGAACGTGACAGTATGGGCGACATGCAGGTGCCCGCCTCAGCACTTTACGGGCCACAGACAGCGAGAGCTGTCCAGAATTTCCCAATCAGTGGCAAGCACTTCCCGCGCTCGTTCATCCGCGCGTTGGGAATGATCAAGAGCGCCGCTGCAACCATGAACGGCCGCATGGGTCACCTGCCGCCCGATCTGGCGGCATCTATCGAAGCCGCGGCAGAACAGGTCATGGAAGGGCGATACGACCATGAGTTCCCGATCGACATCTTTCAAACCGGCAGCGGCACTTCTACGAACATGAATGCCAATGAGGTAATCGGCCATCTCGCAGACGCCCACCCTAACGATCACGTGAATCAAGGGCAATCGAGCAACGACGTGATCCCCACCGCCATGCACATCGCCGTCGCAGAATCTCTGGTCACACGGTTGTTGCCGGCCATGCGACAGCTCGGTGCATCGTTGGAACGTAAGGCTGCGGAGTTCCACGACATCATCAAGATCGGACGAACTCACTTGCAGGATGCCGTACCGATCCGTATGGGTCAGGAATTCGGCGGCTATGCCCGTCAGGTGGAAGCGGGGCGTGAACGCATTGAATCCGCGCTAGCCGGCATTTATGAACTGCCTCTCGGCGGAACGGCGGTGGGCACCGGCTTGAATGCACCGCCTGGGTTCGCCCAGGGCGCCGTGGCCGAGATCGCGCGGCGTACCGGACTGCCGTTTGTCGAAGCTCGCAACCACTTCGAAGCACAGGCCGCGCGCGACGCAGCCTGCTTCCTGAGTGGTGCTCTGCGCGCCTACGCAACAGCGCTGACCAAGATCGCGAACGACATCCGTTGGCTTGGTTCCGGGCCACGCTGTGGATTGGGAGAATTGAAGCTGCCAGCAGTCCAGCCCGGATCGAGCATAATGCCGGGCAAAGTCAACCCGGTAATCGCCGAGAGCCTACTGATGATCTGCGCGCAGGTGATCGGCTATGACGCCGCGATCGCGTGGTGTTCCGCGGCGGGAAATCTCGAGCTCAACGCGATGATGCCCGTGATGGCATATGACCTGCTCGATTCCGTCGAATTGCTCGCCGCTGGTACCAGGAACTTCGCGGAAAAACTCGTAGATGGATTGGAGGCCGACCGGCCACGTGCCGAAGGCTTTGTCGAACAGTCGCTCGCGCTGGGCACAGCCCTGACTCGCGAGATTGGCTACGAGAAGGCCGCCGCTCTCGTGAAAGAAGCCTATGCCACCGGCCGCACGATTCGCGAGGTAGCACGTGAACGGTCTGGAATTCCGGAAGAGCACCTGAACTCCCTGCTTAGTCCGCGGTCCCAAGTGGGGTGACCAAGCCGAAAAGCGATCGAGCTGGCTCAGAGCGGCATTTCTTTACGTCACCTTGTCTCGTGAGGATAGGTGATATGGATGCCCGAGACCTTTGCGAAGGGAGTAAGCAAGTGCAGCTGTGTCCGGCCTGCGCTCATGATATCTCGGACCTGCATGCCACGTACCTTCAGTGCGTCCGCTATCAGTGACCGATGGCAGCGCCAGGGTACTGCCTCGGCGCACATAATTACGACTTGCTCGCATAACGCGAGTTGAATGAGCCTCTCCAGACCGGCCTCGAATTCCGGCGTCTGCATGTAATCGGCGAAACCCCGGAACGAGGAGTTGTGCCAGCCGGTGTTAGGAGAGTCTGGGCGTGCATGGCGCAGTCCGCCCAGCTGCTCCATGTGGGTATAGGAGATTCCTGCGAGCCGAAGTCCCTCCGGCAGGGTGTCACGATTAAACTGCGGGTTGTGACGAGAGCGCGGGATGGTCCGCACATCCACCAGGCGCGTCACGCCGTGAATGCGGAGCATTTGGATGAAGGTGTCAAGAGCTCTCGTCGAATGGCCGATAGTGAAAACCGTCGGCAGGGTGACAGGCACGCTTTCCCCGCTCATCGCACTTTGTCGGACCTCCTCAGTGCTGTCCGGCGCCTCGGGCTATCTTTATCATAGAGTTTAGGCGAACGATACAATGTGGGTGGAATGACGGCACCGGTCTTAGGACCCTGGGCGTCCGTCAAGTGCTACGCTGAGCCTGCTCATGGAAGCGATAAGAACACTCATTGACCAGCAGGACGCCTCACCAGAACCATCGCTGCCCGATGATCTCAGAGTGCTGTATGGCGGCGATCTGAGGTTCCAGGCATCCTCGGGCCGGCGCCCATACGTGGTCGGGAACTTCGTGTCGACTCTCGACGGAGTCATCAGCTTTGAGGTCCCTGGCCATTCGGGCGGGGGCACAATCAGCGGTTCTGACGAAGCCGATCGTTTCGTCATGGGATTGCTCCGAGCCTCGGTGGATGCCGTCGTCGTCGCTGCGGGAACCGTTAGCCAGGCAAGCCCGAACCACCTTTGGATCGCGGAATCCATCTACCCCAAGGCCGGAGATTCCTATGCCGGCTACAGGCAGAAGGCCCTGAAGAAGGCGGGGCGCCCGCTGCTCGTCGTTGTCAGCGGACGCGGCAGACTGGACTTGAGGAGAGCCATCTTCCACGCGCCCGGCGCCAGAGTCTTGATCGTCACCACGAAAGCAGGCAGCCAGGAACTGGCAAGTGCTGGCGGAAGCGCACTTGATTCAACGAAAGTGGTTGCACTCGACGATGCCGGCGGTTTGATCGACCCTTCCGCGATCCTTACGCTTGTGCATGATGAATACGGCGTGCGAATCGTGCTGCATGAAGGGGGCGCGACTCTCTTCGGGCACTTCATGGCGCAAGGGCTGGTTGACGAGGTCTTCCTCACCCTGGCCCCGCAGATCGCCGGTCGTACGAGCGAGCGCCCGCGACCCGGCATGGTGGCTGGTGTGGCGTTCCTGCCGGTAGGGGCGCCCTGGTTCAAGTTGGTTAGCGCCAAGTATAGAGGCGACCACCTGTACTTGCGTTATCGAATGAAGAGCGGGACATAGTTGCTTCAAGTTGGCTGTGTCTCTGGAGCCCAACGTTGGAATCGGAGCGATGTAATGGACAGTCCTCAGATTCCGCCCGCGTCTGCGTGTGATTGTCTCCGTATGGACCACCGCCAGATGGAGATTTACGTTGACCGCCTGTTCGCCGCGTTGCAGCGTGCCGGGCCTGAATCGGTTCCTGAAGTCCAGGCGGCCGTCAGAGACATTCGACGCCTGTCCTCGATTCATTTCGAGAAAGAGGAGGTCATCTTCTACCAGAGCTTACGACCGGCGTTTCCCGATTTGCTCGCCCAAATGGACCAGCAGCACGAGGATGTGCGCGAAGTGAAGCAGCACATTGGAGAACTCCTGTCAGATCCACCGCCGACTCCCGAATCTCGCTGGCTGAACGACGTTCGCTTGTTCGGGACGCGACTCCACGATCTTATTCAGCACCACATCGGAGAGGAAGAAGATCGGTTGTTCCGCCTCGCTGAGAGCCGGCTTGCCGCCGAAGACCAAGAACGCCTAGCCGTTGAGATGACGAAGCTTCAGAGTCGGCCCCCGGAGGCAGAAGCGCAAGGGTATACTATTGCAGAGCATGAGGTCTGAAAATGAAGTTTGGTGTCATCCGAGTTAAGCAACACAACGGTTTCGATGGGTTGGTGCGTGATCGCGCCAACGGGGTCTTCTGCCATAAGGACTGGAAACCTGAAAACCCTGGTAGGAATTGAAAGGGACACATTATGATAGGCACGTCTGCCAGCGCTACCAGTCTCTCTCCGTGGTGGAGACACTCGGCCATCCTCGTAATGATCGCCGGTTTCTCCGTCCTCTCCTATGTCACGGTTCTGACCTACACGAACGCTCCACCGATCCCCGATCAGGCCGCGGATGGAACCGGAACTGTGGTGTTTACCGGAGCCGATATCCAAATGGGCCAGGACGTCTTCCTCAAGTACGGTCTCATGGAGCACGGGAGCCTGTGGGGCCATGGAGCTTACCTGGGTCCTGATTACAGTGCGGAGTACCTGCACAGGCTCAGCGAGGTGACCCGGGACACGATCGCGACCGAGAAATACGGCAAACTTTTTGCGGAGCTCTCGCCTGACGAGCAGAGCATCGCATCTGCGCGGACGGTGACGGTGCTCAAGGAAAACCGGTACGAATCAGCCTCGCGAATTCTCCGGCTCTCGTCAGGCGACGTGGCTGCGTACCGCATACAGCTTTCCGAATGGAGCGATTACTTCACCAGGAAGGGCGCCGCTCCCGGGTTACCAGCCAACTATATTCGAAACGCCGGGGAGCTTAAAGCTCTGACCGCCTACTTCGCTTGGGCGGCCTGGGCCACAACAGCGAATCGCCCTGGGAAGGATTATTCATACACCAACAACTGGCCTTACGAGCCCATTGCGGGAAACCGTCCTTCGACCGAGGCCTATGTCTGGAGCGCCTTGAGTCTCATCACCCTCCTGTCAGGGCTGGGATTGATCCTCTTCGTCGTCGGCAAGTTCGACTATTTGGGTTGGAAGGGGGACGGCGCTGTCTCACATATGTTGCACTCGACTCCCCTCGCTTTGAAGCTCACGCCCAGCCAGTGGGCTACGGGATGGTTCTTCGGCATCGTAGCCCTCCTGTTTTTGGCGCAATCGTTCCTGGGAGGCGTGCTGGCCCACTATCGTGTGGAGACGGGAGCCTTTTACGGGCTCGATATCGCCCGCTGGTTGCCCTACACCCTGGTGCGCACCTGGCACCTGCAACTCGCCATCTTCTGGATCGCGACGGCTTGGGTGGGCGGCGGCCTTTTCCTGGCGTCGTGGGTCGGTGGCGAAGAGCCCAGACACCAGAGGACGGGTGTCTACGCACTCCTCGGGGCGCTGGTGGTGGTCGTTGTCGGCAGCCTGGCAGGCGAGTTCCTCGGCATCAACGACAAGCTGGGACAGTTCTGGTTCTGGTTCGGTCACCAGGGTTCCGAGTACCTGGACCTTGGGCGCTTCTGGCAGTTCCTGCTGGCAGTCGGCCTCCTCTTCTGGCTGTTTCTGATGTTTCGGGCGCTCAAGCCCTCCTTCAAAAGCCCTGGCAAGCGCGAACTATCCTCACTCTTTCTGTACACGGCCGTGGCCATCCCTGTCTTCTACCTGCCCGCCCTTTTCTACGGCCCTCACACCAACTTCGCTGTCATCGACAACTGGCGCTTCTGGATCATCCATCTTTGGGTGGAGGGATTCTTCGAGCTCTTCGCGACGGTGCTGGTGGCCATCATGTTCCACCAGATGGGCGTGGTCAGCACCAAGACCGCCACGCGCCTGATCTACCTGGACGCCATCCTGTATCTCAGCGGCGGGATCATCGGTACAGGCCACCATTGGTACTTCACAGGCCAGGGGACGCTCAACATGGGACTGGCGTCGTGCTTCTCCGCTATGGAAGTTGTGCCCCTAACACTGCTGACTCTGGACGCCTGGGATTTCATCAAGCTGAGGAAGGCGCAGTGTTCCGCGTGCGGCCACGATCTGGCTTGGGGCCAGAAGTGGTCCATCTACTTTCTCATGGCCGTTGGTGTCTGGAACTTCGTCGGCGCAGGGATCTTCGGTTTCCTGATCAACCTGCCGATCGTATCCTACTTCGAGGTGGGCACGACGCTCACGCCCAATCACGGACACGCCGCACTGTTTGGCGTCTTTGGGATGCTGGCCTTAGCAGTCCTGGTCTTCTGTTTGAGGGCCATGCAGTCCGACGCCGTATGGAAGGAGACGGAGAAGTTCGTCCGGGTGGGCTTCTGGGGTGTCAATGTGGGCCTCGCGCTCATGATCATCCTGGATCTGTTCCCCGGAGGAGTCATCCAGCTCTGGGATTCCATCGCTCACGGGTATTGGCACGCGCGCCGCCTGACATTTCTGATGGGTGGCACCTACCACAAGCTGGAATGGCTGCGCATGGTGGGGGATGTGGTCTTCCTCTTCGCCGGCGCCCTGCCCATCACGCTCGGCGCGTTGCGCAGTATGTGGAAAAGGGATCTCTCTTCCGCGGCGTAAAGGCTGGAACCCAGCAGCCTCCCGAGGTGCCACGAAGCCAGACTACTGTCCGGACAGGACGCGTCTCAAGAGCCGGCAAGGGCTGGCCGGCATTGGCGGTTGGCAGCCCTCGAGGGGCATTCCTGATGCTTGTAAGCGGACGGTCGCCGGCGACCTGGGGTTGCGTTTCACTCGCGCTCAAAGGCTGCTCAGGCGTGGAATCCTCCTACCTTGGCTGAGCCCTGAAGTACAATTCTGAATAGTGAGTACGCGGACGCAGGAGGCCGAGTCTTTTTTGTTTGGCCCTATTGTGCGGATTATGGCGTGGGCCTAGAGTGGGCCCAGCCACGATCACCACCTATGATCTATTGATGATAAACAAAATTCACTGACAGGCAGAAGGTCTGCAAAACCTTTATTCGCCGGTTCAATTCCGGCCCGCGCCTCCACACTCTTTTGCGATGTCCTCCAACGCTCACCGCCGTTGATGGCAAGGTCCAGGCGTTGAATCCGCGCTCCTGGGGCGAGGTGCCGGTTTCTGAGGCGGCGCCAGCTTCCACCGCCCGGGTGGGTCGGATGCTTCATCGAGAACGGCCTCCCCGGAACACTGCTCCACCGCCTCGCGCTGAGCACTATCAACGGCACGGGCGCCTGCCGCATGATATCTTTGGAGGCTTGAAAACCGGCCGCAACGGGACGGCTCTGCGGCCGTTCGGAGTGCAGCGGCTGCGCTTGGGGGTGAATGATCCGTGCGTCGTTTCCTGCGTCGCCACCGCAAGCTGAGCTTGGCCCTGGGCATGTCTCTGAGCGCCCTGGCGTGCATTTGGCGGCGGCTCATGTTCCGCACGACTTTTATTGCGGTGACCGGCAGCCTCGGCAAAACAACCGCCACGCGATGCCTGCACGGCATGCTCTCCTCCTGCTATCCGATCAGTTGGGCGCATGGCCACAACTCGCGCTTCGCCATGGCATTCGCCATTTTGCGCACGCGGCTCAGGCATCGCTTCACTTTGATTGAAGTGGGGACCACTCTCCCGGGCGCGCTGCGGCGAACGGCCTGGACGCTGGCACCCGATACCGCCGTCGTACTGGCCGTGGCCCGCGTCCACTCCAACAACTTTGCGAGCCTGGACGATGTCGCCCGCGAGAAATCGCAGCTCCTGTCGCGTCTCGGGCGGCGCGGCGTCGCGGTGCTGAACGGAGACGACCCGCTCGTGGCGGCGATGGCGGCGCGCTGCCGCGGCCCGGTCGTCATGTTTGGCCGCTCGCCGGAATTCTACGTCTGGGCTAGCGATGTCTCGTCCGTCTGGCCGGCGCGTCTCTCGTTTCGCGTGCACCGCGGCGCCGAATCGCGCGAAGTGCGCACCCAGCTGATTGGCGAACACTGGCTGAGTTCCGTTCTCGCGGCGTTCGCCGCGGCTCTGTGGCACGGAGTCGATCTGGACAAGGCAGTGGTGGCGATGGAGCGCCTGGCGCCCACTCCCGGACGGCTGGAGCCTATGCCGCTGCCCTCGGGCGCAATGGCACTGCGGGACGAATACAACTATTCCTGGGCTAGCCTGACCTCCGCCCTGCGCGTCCTCGAACAGGCTCGAGTGCCGGGACGCCGCATCCTCGTCACACCCCGCGTGGTTGACACCGGCCGCGGTTTCCGGGAATCGTTCCGGCCTTTGGGCGAACTGGCCGCCCGTTCCGTCGAGCTGGTCATCGTCATCGGCAAGGAGCACCGCCGCGCGTTCCACGCAATGGTCGAAGGTGGCATGAAGCCTGAGAACATCCGTAGCTTCAAGGATATCTGGGGCGCCGCGGAGTGCCTCAAGTCCGAAACGCGGGCCGGCGATCTGGTGCTGTTCCGCAATTGTCCGACGCTGCATGCCAATCGCATCTATTTCACGCAACTGGGTTCGGTTGGCTGCAGGATGCCGGTTTGCCCGCTGCTGATCCTGTGCGACCACTGCCCGGATCTGCGGCCCGGGCTGGAGAATGTCCTCGTCATGCCCGCGCCCCCGCGGCCGTTCTGGCTCGCAAAAACGCGAACGGGGGAGCCGAGGCCAGTCGTCGGGCCTTCGCCGGGAACGGATCCGCTTCCGCCGCGGCAACAGCGCGCCGGATCCGAACACGACGAAGAAGAGGAACGCGCCGATGCCACCGATCCGCACTGATGCGCGGGATCGGCCGATTGCGGCGCCGCTCGACTACAGTTCGGGCTGCTCCCAGCGCCCGGACTTCTCCGCGCGGAACAGCGCCTCGATCACAGCCATGTTGGCCAGCGAATCCTCGAGCGGCGTCGGCGCCGGCGCCCCCTCCAGGATGGACCGCGAGAAGGCCTCACCCTGCGCAGTGTATTGATCGCACACCGCGATCTCTTCCACCCGCACGTCCTCCCCGAATAATCCGCCGCCCATGTTGACCAGCAGCCGCGCCGGCCGGTCCGGCGGCGCGTTGAACGGGATCTGCACCTCAATCCGGCCCCGCGTCCCGAGAAACTGCATCCGCTGGTACGGCGTGATCTGCGTGCCGGCTGTGAACACTGACTGGCAGAGCTCGAAATCGAGCATCGCCGAGGTCAGCCGGTCGGTGCCGAACTCCGGGTCGCGCTCCACCAGCACCGCCACGCGCCGCGGCTCCCGCGCCAGCATCCACCGCGACATCGTGATCGGATAGCACCCGATGTCCATCAACCCGCCGCCGCCATACTCCAGAATGTTGCGGACGTTCTGCGGGTCGCGGTTTTCGTAGCTGAAGAATCCCTGAATCGCCCGCAGCTCGCCGATCTCGCCCGAGCGCGCGATCTCTCGCGCCCGCAGCCACTGGGGATGCGAATGCACCATGAACGCCTCGCCCGCCACCACGCCCGTCCGGTCGCGCACCTCGATCATCCGCCGGCACTCCGCCGTCGTCAGCGTGATCGGCTTCTCGCACAACACGTGCTTGCCCGCCATCATCGCTTCGATCGACCATGGCATGTGCAGATGATTCGGCAGCGGATTGTAAACCGCGTCGATGTCGCGCGCTTCGATCAGCGCGCCATAGGACCCGTAGGCGGCGCCGATGCCCAGCCTCGAGGCCGCATCCTCCGCCCGGCCCCGGTCTCGCGATGCGATCGCCACCACTTCGCAGTTGGCCGCCCGCTGCATGCCGGGAATCACTTTCGTCAGGGCGATGTTGGCGGCTCCCAGAACGCCCCACCGGACTTTCGTTGGCATGCCATCATTGTCGCCCACCAGGGCCGCACGCGCCGGAAGCTCGATGTCTCCGTCTTACCGGCCGGCATGATCGGGATGATTTCGAGGCCCAGGGTGCCTCCCTTCCGGGAGACGCCGAACCGGCGCTTCACGATTTGGCCGCCTCTGGTTTCCAGCACGACCAGCTTTGAACCGTTGAACCACATCGAGACCTTGGCATGTCTTCCCGAATCTCTGATGGCGCATTCGCCGCCTTCCGTGCCGCACTCGAATTCGGCCACCTTACGGCCGCCCCGCGAATAGGTGATCCGCAGCACATCGCCGCTCTTGCTTTCAAAGGCCCAGTCCCGGCCCGCGCGGATATCATGTCGGGACAGGAGGCCATGCGCCCGGGCTTTCGCTCCACGCCTCGAATTACTGTTAATCCTTGCTGCGCACGGCACTGCGGCGCTCGCAACACGAAGTCCTTAACTTGCGTTCAATGGATTTCCGCAGCTTGCTAAAGTCGAAAGATAGGAGATCGTGGCCGCGAAGTTGCGATCGTCGCGCCTGTTTACGCTCGCAACATTCCACCTCGAATCAGTGTTTGGAGGGCTGCAATGACGGCTCGGCGTCGGAACTGGATCGTTGCGCTCGTCCTGGCGGCTCTTGTGTCGGTGGCCGCTCTGCTCATCGCCGCGTCGCTCGTGGCCGCGCGCATCGAACCTTTCGCCCGCCAGACGGCGATTCTGTACCTCAGCCAGCGCTTCCAGAGCGATGTGCAGCTTCAGTCACTGCACCTGCAGTTGCCCCGCACCTCGGCGCTCCGTCTCTTCCTCACGCGCGGCCGCGGCATCACCGCGCGCGCCGAAGGCCAGGGCCTCTCGCTGCGGCTCCGCGGCCGCCCCGGCCCGGCACCCCTGTTTGTCATTCAGAATTTCCGTTGCGACGTCAGCCTCGAATCGCTTCTCCATCCGCCGGTAATCGTCTCCCGCATCGTTGTGGACGGGATGACAATCCAGATACCGCCCCACGCCGCCAGCCGGCGCCCGCCGCCCCCCGCCGCTGCGGCGCCCGCCGTCATGCCGGGCCTCTCAAACCCTGAGGTTGTCATCCGCAAAGTCGCCATCCAGCACGCCAGCATGGTCCTTCAGCCCGCCAATCCGCAGCGCTCGGCGCTGCGCTTCGAGATCGAGAGTCTGCGCCTCGATTCCGCCGCCGCCGGCGGATCCATGCATTACGATGCTTCCCTCACCATCTCCAACCCCCCGGGCAAGATCCTCACCACCGGCACATTCGGGCCCTGGCGCGCCGATGAGCCGGGTGACACTTCTCTCGCCGGCAACTACCGTTTTGAGAAAGCCGATCTGGGCGTCTTCTCGGGCATCGCCGGCACTCTGTGGTCCGCGGGCAGCTTCGACGGCCAGCTCTCCGCCATTACCGCGCACGGCCAGGCCTCGGTCCCGGATTTCCGCTTGCGCACGGCAGGCAACCCCGTGCCGCTGTCGGCCCGCTTTACGGTGCTGGTCGACGGCGCCAACGGCAATACCGTTCTCCAGCCCGTGGTCGCGACATTGGGTTCGTCGAGTTTCACCACTCGCGGCGGCATCATCCGCCATGAGCCCGGCCAGCGCCACGCCATCTCTCTCGATGTGGCGATGCCCGGCGGCGATCTGCGCGACGTGTTGCGCCTGGCCCTGAAAGGCGATCCTTTCCTGGAGGGCCGCCTGGTGCTGAATACGAAAATCGACATCCCCCCGCTGACGGCGAAGGTCCGCGAAAAACTGCAATTGAATGGCAGCTTCGCGGTGCGGAACGGCAAGTTCCTCCATTCCACGATTCAGGATCGGATTGACGCTCTGAGTAATCGGGCGCAGGGCCGCGCCGGCGAGCCGGCCGGCGGCCAGGCAGTCTCGCATATGACCGGCGTGTTTCATATGGAGAATGCCGCAATCAACTTCAGCAAGTTATCGTTCGGAGTCCCTGGGGCGGATATCGATCTGGCCGGCAGCTATAACTTGGATACTGATGCCCTTGCGTTCGCCGGTACTCTCAAGTTACAGGCCACCGTATCCCAGTTAGTGACGGGTTGGAAGAAGTTAGCCCTGAAGCCCGTCGATCGCTTCTTCGAAGAAAATGGCGCGGGCACCTTTCTTCACATTCGCGTGGATGGAACCTCCAAGGCCCCGCTCTTCTCAGTGATCGTCGCCGGGAAACGGGTGCAGATGTCGCCGCCCAAAAAGTAGGTCATCCTCCCGGTCTTCGAAGGTATCTTCCCATAGGGCAATCCGAGCTGGAAGCCGCGGGAGCGGCAGCGCCGGTGCGCAGTCCGCCATGGCGCCATGCCAAGGCGCGCGCGATCATTTCTTGGCTGGAACACCGGGCAAGCTGATGGAGCAGCACTCCTCGGCTTCCGCGCCGGTCTTTTTGGCGTAATCGAGCGCGGCGTCGATGTAAACCTTGAGCGTCTCCCAGGGGATGGCGCCGGCGAGCGGGCGGCCGTTGATGAAGATCGAGGGGGTTTGATTGATGCCCAGCGCGCGGGCCTCGGCGATGTTGCGGTCGATGTCGGCCTCGGTGGCGCGATTAGCGATGCACTGGCCGAGCTGCAGCGTGTCAAGGCCCTTGGCAGCGGCCCATTCGAGGACCTTGTCCTTCAAGTTCTCCGGGGTCATGGAGTCCTGGTTGTCAAAGACGAAGTCGTGATAGTCCCAGAAGGCCGACGCGTCCTGGCGATAGACGCAACGGCCGGCGATGGCGGAGGCCTTGGCCCAGGGATGGATGGACTCGATCGGGAATTCCTTAAGGTAGAGCCGGACCTCGGCCGGATAGGTCTTCACCAGGTTCTCGCGCAGGGTCTTGGCGAATTCGCGGCAGTGGGGGCACTGAAAGTCGGTGAAGACAACGAGGACAACTTTGGCGCCGGGGGTACCGAGGCTCGGAGAGAGGTCGGTTTTGAGCTTCTTCAACTGCTCTTCGAAGGGGCTCTGAGCGATGTCGTAAACAAAGCCGCGTAAGATCTTCCGGCCGTCGTCGGAGACATAGAAGACCTCGTCGACCGTGGTCTGCTGATAGCTGCCGGTGACGACGACCTTTTTGAGGCCTCGGACGGGGGCGGGTTGGGGATCGCTGATGGCGACTTTCACCTGGGGATTCCACAGCAGAAGGTGGCGGATGTAGGCCTCGAGGGTCGGCTTGTCGAAGGCGGACTTATGGTCCGTCTTCTCGGGCGCAGCTTTGGGGGCGGGAGTCTGAGCCAGAGACGAGAGCAGGACGCCGCCGGCGATCAGGACCAGACGCAAGATCCTCATGTTTTTCATTGTACCGGGCTGGTGACACGGCGCCGCAAGTCTGAAGAACCGGGAGAATCTCTGGGTTACGCTCCGCCTGCGCTTTGCCCATTCCAACTTCTGCCGGGTTCACAAGACGTTGCGGATAACGCCCGCGATGCAGCGGGAATCGCCGATCCCGGTTGGAGCGTATCGCAGCTGCTGAAGGGCTGAGCATGTGCTAAACTCCTAACCGGGGAGTGTCGATATATTCCCCGAGCAACTCCATGAGCCCATTGAGCATGACCCTTGCGCTTGACCAGTGGCAGATTCTGTTCCATGAGACCATGGCGGCTCTGCTGCGCGCTCAGGAGGCTGTGAAGCGGCAGTTTGGACTGATTGGGCTCTTGAATGGCCTGTGGAAGGCGAGCCGCGATCTCAAGACGATTAGCACGATGCTGAAGTCGATTTCCGAAGCTCCGGATGGAGTCATCAGCGAGGAGTTCGTCCGGACTCACATTTCAAATCTTCGCGAACTTCTGCGGTCCATTGAGGATCTGATCCACGCTGCGAAGCGCAAGGGCTTGATGAATCGCTCCCTGACCGGCGCTCCCCTGGGGGTGATTGGATCTCGCGGTGAATATATCGCTGACTACCTGGAAGCACTGGAGATGTCAATCGACCCTGAGGTTCTAAAGGCGATCGATGAGGGCCGCAGTCAGATTGAGCGCGGCGAGTTTGAAGTGATGGATAGACTCTTCTGAGCGACCCCATTCCCACCTTTAAGCTTAGCCAGCAAGCCGCAAGCTACCTGAAGCGCCTGGACAGCGATACCAGGAGGCGCATCGAGGAAGCGTTGCGCGATGCGCAAAGGAACCCGATTGAATTCTCCGATCATCTCGTGAACAGGGGAACAGAACGAAAGGTCCGCGTTGGTCACTTGCGGATTCTATTCCGGGTCGGGCCGAATGAGATTCTCGTCGATGCAATTCTTCCGCGCGGGGATGTTTACAAGCACACGCGGAGATAGCTGCATTTCATCCTTGCGTCCCGAAGCAACTGTGTTGAAGTCTGCCACGCGCATCTAGCGCATTCCCCAGCTGGCGCCGGGCCAAACGGGGCACGGCGAGGAGTGTCCCCAATGATGAGGGGACGCGTCTTACAGCTGGAAACGGCCTGTTAGTGGCCGCCGCCCTCGAGGCTGACCTTACCGGCGAAGCGGCGGTAGAGAAAGGTGAAATAGACGGCGGCGAGGAGGATGCCGGGCACGAACCACCACAGGCCGACGCGCAGGCCGAATTCGGGCGCCGAGGCGTTGGTGACGGTGAGGCTGAATTGCGGGTCGGAGTTGGCCGGCAGGACATTGGGGAATACGCCGAAGACGACACTGGTCAGCATGCCGATGATGTACAGGCAGGAGGACAGGAAGGCCTGGCACTCGCGGGCGTGCACCAGGAAAAACAACATGCCCGCGAGGCCGGCCAGGGCGAGCGCGGGGAAGACGAGGCCGGCAGGCATGGAGGAGAAGCTGCGGGCGAGATTGGGCTGCAAGGCGAAGCTCGCGAAGCTCACGACGATGGTCAGGGCGGCGACCAGGAGCCAGGCCAGGCGGGCGACGCGGCGGGCGCGGGCCTGGAGCTCGCCGGTGGTTTTGAGGTTGATCCACAGCGCGCCGTGGAGGGTCAGGGTGAAGAAGGCGAAGAGGCCCACCAGGACGGTGTACCAGTCGAGAATGCCAGCACTGCGGCCGGGCTGGAAATTGGTCCACAAGGGCAGGAAGAACTCGTGGTTGGCATCCAGCGGGACGCCGCGGACGACGTTGCCGAGAGCGGCGCCAAAGAAGATGGCGAGCAGGGCGCTGGCCAGAGAGAAGACGACATCCCAGAAGGGGACCCAGACGCGGTTCCTCATCTGGTTGCGGAACTCGATGGCGGACCCGCGCAAGATGAGCAGCCAGAGCACCATCATCAACGGCAGGTAGAAGCCGCTGAAGGAGGAGGCGTAGAGGGCCGGGAAGGCGAAATAGAGCGCGCCGCCGCCGGCCAGGAGCCAGACCTCGTTGCCATCCCAGACGGGCCCGATGGAGGAGATGACGGCGCGGCGCTCCTCGTCGTTGCGGGCGACGCAGAGGTGGACGATGCCGGCGCCGAGGTCAAAGCCGTCCAGCACGACGTAGAGCGCGACCATGACGGCGACGATGCAGAACCAGATGATGGGCAGCATGGCGATTTGATTCGTCTCCTAGTTGAATTGACGGGTGACACAGGCCTCAGTCGCGCGGCGCGGGCGGGGGCACGAATTGCGGACCCTGGTCGAGGATGCGCCAGATCAGGAACAGGCCGAGCATGAACAGCAAGGTGTACATGCCCATGAAACCGAGCAGCGTGAACAGGGTATTGCCGCTGGAAACGTGCGGCGAGATGCCGGCGGCGGTGCGCATCAAACCGTAGATCAGCCAGGGCTGGCGTCCCACTTCGGCAGTGATCCAGCCGGCGGTGTTGGCGACATAAGGCAAGGGCATGAAGAGCATCAGCGCCCACAGCAGGAGCTTGGTTTCATAGAGCTTGCCGCGCCAGAGCTGCAGCGCGGCGAGGGCCAAGAGCAGGATGAAGAGCGTGCCCAGGCCGACCATGATGTGGAAGCAGTAGTAGAGCAGCGGGATGTTGTCGGGCCACGTGTCGCGGGGATAATCGACGAGGCCGGTGACCGATTGGCTCCAGTTGCCGTAGATGATGAAGCTGAGCGCACCGGGGACGATGAACGGATTGTCGAGGCGGCGCTGGTTGACATCGGGCTGGCCCAGGATGGCGACGGGCGCGGAGGGTCCGGTGGTGAAATGGCCCTCCATGGCGGCCAGGGCCACGGGCTGGTGGCGCGCCACGAGGCGGCCCTGCTGGTCGCCGGCTGGGAAGGCGGTAAGAACGGCGGCGAGTAGGCCGGCGACGACGCCGACACGCAGGAAAGTGCGGGCGTATTGCTGGGACTTGCCGAGAGTCAGATAGAAAGCACCGATGCCGGCCACGACGAAGCAGGCGGTGACGATGCCGCCGAGAATGGCGTGGGTCCATTGCCAGAAGGCCCAGTCATTGAAAACCAGCGACCACCAACTGGTGAGGAGGATCTTGCCGGCGGGGTCGAGGCGATAGCCGACCGGGCGCTGCATCCAGGCGTCGGTGGCGACGATCAGATAGCCGGACATCCAGGAGCCGATCCAGACGGCGGCGGCGGCGCCCCAGTGGCCGAGCCGGCCGAGCATCTTCTCCCCATAGAGGAGGAAGCCGAGGAAGGTGCTTTCGAGGAAGAAGGTATAGACGCCCTCCATGCCGAGGGTTTGGCCGATGACCGCGCCGGCGTCGCGCGAGAAGCGCGACCAGTTGGTGCCGAACTGGAACTCCATGGGGATGCCGGTGACGACGCCGAGGGCGAAGTTGACGGCGAAGATGCGGGCCCAGAAGCGCGCACAATCGTTGTAGTGCTCGTCCTTCCTGATCAGCGCCAGGGTCTTGAAGAGGAAGATCAGGAAGCCGAGCCCCAGGGTGAGTTGCACGAACAGGTAGTGGAAGGTGACGGTAAATGCAAAGTGAAAGCGATGCAGCGCGAGTGCGGTGTCCATGATACAGCCTGAATATCAAATATCATTTCACATGCCAAACCGGACGTTGCAGGCGGCAGGGGAATTGGGGAGACTGGCATGCAGGATACCGGCCGGAGTGGGTGATAACGCGCAATGAAAAACTGCAGCTTGTGTCTAATGCCGCGACCGGATACCGAGCCGGTGTGCGCGATCTGCGAGAACGACGAATTCAACGCGGCCGAGAGCGGCGCGGAGAGCGGCGAGGCGGAGCGTCAGATGATGGAGGGGCGGTTCGACCAGGCGTACCGGAGCCTGGAGGAGGAGGTGGCGCGGGGGCAGGAGGACGCGCGCACGGCGCTGAGGATGGCGTGGCTGGGGTTTGCGTGCCGGGACTCGCGCGTGGTTGAGACGTGGTGCCACGAGGCGATCCGGCTGGAGCCGGATTCGGCGGAGCCGCACCTGTTGCTGGGGCTGGTGCTGATGCGGGGCGAGCGCTGGCCGGAAGCGGCCGAGGAGTTCGGGACGGGATTGCAGAAGCCGGGCTTAAGGCTGGAGCGGCGGGCGATGCTCGAGACGCTATGCGCCGAGGCGGTGTCGCGCATTCCAGAGTGGTGAGCAGAGCGGGGCGGGCATTCCCACGCAACGCCAGCGGGGCTGGCCGGCGGCGGGTCAGGCGCGGGCGTCGAGTGAACGAGCGTGCTCGACGAGATGGCGCACGGCGTTGACGACGAGATCGGGCTGGTCGAGATGAATCCAGTGGCCGCTGTCGTGGGCGACGATGTGGCGCACGTGGCTGGAAAGAGCCTGGATCGACTCCGCGGAGACGGGCCCATTGCGGCCGGCGGTGAGCACGGTGACGGGGATGCCCTGGAGTGGAGCGGCATCGAGCATTTCGCTGGCGCTGTCGGGCAGAGCCTCGAGATGCGCGGCGATGCCGTGGAAGGACTTGGGAGCGCTCCAGTGGGCCGTGACCATGGGCCAGACTTCGCGGGGCATCTTGCCGACCTCGCCGATCAGGCGGTCCATGACACTGGAGCCGCGGACGCCGGCGGCTTTGTCAATCACCAGAGGCAGCAGACGCGAGCCGGCCTTGAACGAAGCCACGGCCAGGCGCACGAGGCCGAGGTGGGCCAACATGGCCGCACGGCGGCACAGGCGCCGGCCGAGCGCCAGCATGCGGCGTTGCTGCGGCGACAGACAGGCCCATTGTTCGGGCTGCAACGGGTCCACGAGGACCAATCCGGCGACCTCAGCGGGAAACAGGAGCGAGTAGCGGCGCACGACCAAGGCCCCGAAGGAGTGCGCGACCAGCACATAGGGGGGCTCGACGCCGGCGGCCCGGAGCAGGGCGCGGAGCTCGCAGGCGATGTGAAAGGGAGTGCGGGGCGTGGCGCAGGGATCACTCCATCCGAGGCCGCCGCGATCATAGGCGACGACGCGCATGCAGCCGGCCAGGGAGTGCTGGATGTGGCGCCAGTTGAGGCTGGTGGCGGAGATGCCGGCCTCGAAAATCACGACCGGGTCGCCCGCGCCCATTTCATACAAGTGCAACTGCCGGCCGCCGATGTCGATCATGCGTCCCGGCGGGGGGCACAGAAGCAAGTCGCGGCGCAGGCCGTGCCATTGATAAAACAGGCCGGCGAGAATCAGCGCCGCCAGAACGGCGGCCAGCCAGGCGGCGAGAGTCATCGGGAGCCGCTCCTGCGATCGGGGCCAGGGCGCGCGGGCGTGGGGGGTGGAGTGCGCATCGTCATGGCCGTATGAGCAAGGCGGAATCGAATTCGCGGGCCGAGAGGCTGGCCTTCTCGGCGCCGCGGGAGACGATCAGCAGGGAGGAGCCGGGCTGGCCCTGGACGCGGCACTCGATCTGGCTGGCGGACCACACGCCTTTCGATTGACGCAGGCCGTAGTAGAGGAACTCCTTGACGGACCCCGAGAGCCGGAGGGTCTTCTCGATTCTTACCGGAAAGGCGCTGGCGCGGTCGAGCAAGGTGGTGACGGAGGAGTAATGGGTGCTGTCGGCCGGGCCGGGCGTGCTGCGCAGGATGGAGCAATCGCGGGCGCCATAGCGCGTCTCCCCGACCAGGATCTGGTTGCGCCACAGAAACTGGGTGTCCAGCAGATCTTCGTAAGAAAACGCCGTCCCCAGCAAGGCCTCGCCCCAGCGTTCGAAGGGCAGCTCCTGGAGCGCGGCGTCGCCGGCATGGCCAAGGCGGATCAAGCTGTCTCCGGAGGGGCGGCTCTCCAGCAGTAGACGGACGCGGGCCGCGGGGGGATCGGTGACCTCGCAGAACAAGTTGAGCACGCCGGCGAAGGAGCGGGCGCGCAGCGCAAGCTGGTAGTTTTTGCGCTGGCCGGAGGGGAGGACCGAGACGAGACGACCGGTGGCGCGGAAATCGGCGGCATCGCGGACGGCGCGCACACGGGCCAGCAGCGCTGTGAGGGAGGGGGCGGCGGAAGCTTGCGCCGCGAGCAGCGGGCAAGCGAATGCCAACCAGAGGAATGCGCAGCGCAGACGCATGATTACGGAGACCAGATGCGGCCGTCGCGGATGCGGATGTCCCGCTGCGCGCTGCGCGCGATGTCGGGATCGTGGGTGATCACGATCAGAGTCATGTTGTGCTGCGCCTGGATGCCGGTCAGGAGATCCATAATCATGGCGGAGTTCTCGCTGTCGAGGTTACCGGTGGGCTCGTCGGCCAGCAGAATCCGCGGATCGTTGGCCAGGCTGCGGGCGATGGCGACGCGCTGGCGCTCCCCGGCGGAGAGCTCATTGGGAAGCTGCCGCAGGCGGTGGCCGAGGCCCATCTCCTGGAGCAGCGCGGCGGCCTTGTCCTCACGCTGGCGGGCGGTGAGCGAGGTTTCGAACATCGGGATCTGCACATTGGCCAGAACCCGGAGCGTGGGTAACAGGTGGAAGGACTGGAAGACAAAACCGACCTGGCGCGAGCGGTAGGCATCCAGATCGAAGGAATTGGAGAGGCTGACGCCCTGGAACAGAACTTCGCCGCTGGTGGGCACATCCAAGCCGCCCAGGAGCTGCAGCAGAGTCGATTTCCCGCTGCCGCTGGGACCGCTGATCGCGACGAATTCACCGGCCTGCACCTGCAGATCGACGCCGCGCAGGGCCTGAATGCGTCCGTTGTCGAAACTCTTGGTGACAGCGCGGGTTTCCAACAGGCATTCACTCACAGCGCAAGGCCTCCACGGGGGACAGGCGGGCGCCGCGCCAGGCCGGCAGGAAACCGGCGACGAGGCCGATCAGCACAGCGATCAGCAGGGCCTCGCAGGCGTGCAGCCAGGAGATGGAGCTCTGGCCGATTGCGGAGGTGGCGGGAATCAGGGCCAGCACGCGCAGCGCGCCCCAGCCGCCGGCCAGGCCGAAAAGGCCGCCGACGAGGCCGAGGAAGGCCGCTTCCAGCAGGATCAGGCGCATCACGCGCCAGCGCTTCCAGCCCAAGGCGCGCAGGACGCCGATCTCGCGGGTACGCTCGAAGACCGACATGGCCATGGTGTTGGCGATGCCCAAAGCGCCGATGAGCAGGGCGATGAGGGAGGTGCCCCAGGCGGTGGAGCGGGCCATGGCGACCACCTGATTGTTGTGCGCGCGGTCGCGCGCCGGGACGGCCTTGAGCCCGGGGAGGGCGGCTTCAATGGCGGCGCGCGCCTGCTGGATGCGCTGCTCCTCGGATTGTCCGGGGAGGGCGGGGCGGAGGCGGACGTGAAATGCGGTCACCTTGGCGCCCAGGTCGGCCAGTTGCTGCAGTTCGCGAAGCGGCATGATGGCGGCGCCGGCCTCGATCGCCGATCCACCGCGGAACACGCCCACCACGCGAAAGGAGGCGCCCTGGATCTCGAGGCTGTCGCCGGCGTGCTTGCCGAGATTCTCGGCCAGGATCTCGCCCAGCATGACCTCGGGCGCAGCGGCGTGAAAGCGGCGTCCCTGGAGGATGATCAGCGCATCCAGCTCGTAGGAATCGGCGGGCATGCCATAGACCAGCGCGTTGACGTCGGAGGTCAGGTCCATCAGATTCATGATCATGGGGACGGCGGAGGCGACCTGGGGCAGGGCGCGCAGCTTGTCCCCCGCGCTGCCGTCGACGGAAGTGTTCAGGAACGTCTTATCGACCACGGCGAGGTCGGTACCGGCGCTCTCATAGAGCTTGAGCCATTGGGCCTCGAAGGACTTGGCGAAACCGACGAGCGCCACAAAAGCGGCGATGCCTACGGCGACGCCGCACAGCGTGAGGCCGGTCCTCAGCCGGCGGCGCATCAGGTTCATCAGTGCGACGCGAGATAGAGACATGGCCGCGGGTGCAGCGTGGACGCCTGCCGACTAAGCGTTTCAAATATCTTACAGCGAGTGCAGGCGCGGGCGTCAAGTCCACGGAGGGTGATCGCGAACGTTTAGCCAGGAGAGCTCTGGCACGTGCGGCGTTGAGACGTCGGGCAGCCGTGCAAACCTGTGCGGCGGCGCGGCGCGGCGATCGAGATTGCGTGGGCCGCGCGGGCGGGCTATTTGCCCTGCCTCAAATAAGCCAGCAGGTCCCTCATCTCACCATCCTTCAAAGTGGGCCAAGGCAGCTTGGAAGCCCCCAGCTTCTCCAGCATGAGCGGGGCGTGGCCGGTCAAGGACGCGATCAGGGTGTAGGAGTCGGGCACCGCACCGGTGATCTTCGGCCCGGGGCCGTTGGTGTGGCACGAGACGCAACCCTTGGCGGCGAAGATCTTGGCGCCGCGCGCCGGCTCGCCGCCTTCGGAGACGAAGCGCAGCGCCAGGATGTAGCCCGTGAGCCGCTTCATCTCCTCGGGACGGAGATCGCCGGATTGCTTCATCGAGCCGGCGTGGTTCCACATGGCGGCGGCCACTTCACTCACCGTGCCGAAGGTGGCGTGCTTATCCATGCTCAAGGCGCCCTTATGGCAATCGGCGCAGCCCTTGACCTGGAACAGCATCGCGCCGGTCTGGGCCGAGGCCGGCTGGAAGACGGGCTTGTTCTCACGGCCCTGGGGCTGCGAGCGCAGATAAACCAGGATGTCGTTCATTTCGGCGGCCGTCAGCGTCGGGGGTTCCACACCCTTCTTGGCCATCGCGGCGCGCATCAGCGGGGCGTGGTTCCACATCAGCCGTGCAAACTCGATCGGATCAGACAGCGACTCCCAGCGCAGCCCGGACTTCATACCCTCGGCGTCAGTGCCATCCAGAGCGTGGCAACTAGAACAGTGCTTGGCGACGAACAGATGCTTACCGCGACCGGCGTCGCCGGGAGGATCCATGTAACGGGCGGCGTAGAAGTAGGCAAACAGGTCGGCGCTGTCCTGGGGTGTCAGTTCGACCTTGGCGGCCGACTTGGAAACCGCACTGAACATGCGGGGCGCGTGGTTCCACAACATCGCCGCCAGGGACGACGGGGTGAAAGCCTCTCCGCCGCGCTTGCCGAGGTCGGGAGCGATCTTGGCGCCCTGGCCGTTGACGCTGTGGCAGGTGACACAGTTCTTGGATTGAAAAAGACTGGCGCCGCGCTGGGCGTCTCCGTAAAGAGACGGCGCCGCTGCGGCCACAGCGGCCGCGGCCACGAATCCGACGAACAATCTGAATATCATGGCGACAGTGACCTACATCAGAAACCGGAATCCCGACAGAATCGTGTGGGCGCGGAACCCCTCATACATGTAGAACGGCTGGTTCAGGTCATACCACTGCCATTCCGCATATAGATGAACCCGGGGCGTGATTGGAACCAGAAATTTGCCCACAGGTTGATAATAGCGCGAAGGACGGCTGCCCGCTGTAGTTACTAGCGATCCGCCGAAGCTGATTTTGGGCACAACCGCGCCCTTGCCCGGCAGCGTGAACTCGGCCATGAGCGAGCCGGTGTTGGCATTATCCACATACAGCGAGAGGTCAGTGGCGTAGGGGACGAGCACCAGGTAGCTGATGTCGGAGCGGATTTCGGAGTGCGTATAGTCGGCGATCACGCTGACGTGCTTGGCGCCGGCGGGCATCCACTGCAGGCTGGCCGACTCGACGTCGGAGCGGAACGTGGCCTGCGACGCGGGATCGGGGTTGTGGTTGTGGAGGTAGTTCTCACTGAGGTTGAGGAACAGATTCCAGGGCAGGGTGACGCGGGCCAGCGCGCGCAGCTTGAGGTAGTCGTCCAGTCCGGTTCGATAATACGTTTTCACGCCATCAGACTGTTCGTAGTCGCCGTTGAGCGTCAGCTTCTGGGTGGGACGGAACTGGAAGCCGGCCAGACCGACGTAGCGCTTGAGCCGGCCCGCTTCGTAGGGCGAAGTGGCACCGACCAGGGCGGCGTCCATCAGGGCGCTGCCCCACTCGTAGCGGAATCCCGCGCGCAGCATCAATCGTTTGGTGACGTCCACCAGCGCTTCGGTCTGGGTGCTTTTCTGAATTACATCGAGGCGCGTCGCGGCGGCCGAATTCAGAGGCGTGACGGCTCCCGAGAGGTTATAGAAGAGTTCCGCCAGCGTGGAGGCACCGTCGCTGTGGAACTCATCGCTGTCGAACATCTCACGCAAACGGATGCGCTTGAAGAAACGGAACTCGCCCGACAGCGAGCCCGAAGTCCGGGGCATGGCGGCGCTGCCGTAGACCTGGTCGAACTCGGTGGCGTAGAAAAGCAGGTTGGGCGGCACGCCGGCAATGTTGCCCTGGGCCAACTGGTTCAGGTTCGAGGTGGTGTGGGGGTCGGAGTAGTAGATCTGCCCATACAGGTCCGCCCAGGGGAACGGGCTGAATGTGGCGTACCCCTTGGTGAAGTAGCCGTCGCCGCGGACGTAGTAGGCCGCCCAGGCGTCGTTCAAGGAGAGCGTCTGGCCCAGGTACGGCGAGGTGCGATCGCCCAGGCCCGAGCCGTTGGTATACAGCCCCTCGTCGTCCTTAAATGCAGTGGCGCCCTGTTCGAACGTGGCGTGGAACTTGGGCAGCTCGATGCGGATGCCGCCGCGGAAGGTGCTCTGGCCCCATTGCACCTGGTTGAGCAGTGGATAGTTGTTCTGGGTGGATTCGACCAGATCGCTGATGCCGGTGCCGAACTGGCTGTTGCGCTCGTAGGCGATGTAGGGCTGGAACCAGAAGCCGGGGAACAGAACCAGTTCGTTGCTGAAACTGCGCACCTGGGTGTCATAGGCGCGCTGGTCGAGGAACGCTCCGGTGGTGGCCAGAGTGGGATCCGCGTAGGAGGGCAGGTTGTTGTAATAGGCGATGTTGAAGTAGCTACCCCGGAACTCGTAGATCCGGTTGCGCTTCATGTCCAGCCGCGCGGAGTTGTAGGGATCGCCGATGTCGTGCAACTGCAGGATGAAGCTGTCAGCGACGTTGTTCTCCTTGGGCGGCGGATCGTATTTCAGATCCAGATTGACCAGCCGGAAGCCCGACGCCAGGTTGACGATGCTGCGATAGGTGTCCATGTCGCCGCCGACATTGGAGAGCCAGCGCGCGCCGAGGTCGATGGTGCCCTCGAACATCTTCTCCTGAGCCGGCGGCGCGGCATTATCGGCGGCGGCGGCCTGGGCGCCTTTGCCGGTATCCACCTGGGCATCGGCGGGAGCGGCCGGGGCCTGGGCCGCACTGGCGGCGGGCGCGGCGGCCTGCTGGTCCGTCTGGGCCTGGCCGGGTTGGGTTTTCGCTGTCTGGTCGGGCGATTCCTGCGCCCATACGATCGCCAGCGGCAGAATCAGCAGCAGTGCCAGTGGCTTCATCGCAGCAACCCCCGGTCGGCGTTGGAGCCGTGGATCTTCACATGGCAGGTCGTGCAATTGCGATAGCGCGGCACGCTCATGTTATGAAAAGCGGGCGGCACGGCGCCTAGCAATCCGCCCGCGGTGGGGACGTTCAGGTTGGCGTGGCATTCGAGGCACACAATGTAAACTTCCTGCCGCGTAAGCATGCGCGGGTTGACCGAGCCGTGGGGCTCATGGCAGGTGGTACACGGCTCGTTGCGGACGGGCGCGTGCTCGTAGGTGAACGGCCCGCGCTTGTCGGCGTGGCAATTCAGGCAGCCGGGCTCCGCTCCGGTGCTGGCCATGCGCAGATTGCGGCTCATGAAAGCGCCATGCGGATTGTGGCACGAGGTGCAGCTCATGGCGCCTTCGGGCACCTTGTGATGATGCGGCTTGAGAAACGCGGCCGCCATGTCGCGGTGGCAGCCGGAGCAGAGTGCAGTGACGGCGGCGTTGCGCTTGAGCCGGGCGAAGGAGCTTTCGGGACCGGTCTTGTGCATATCGTGGCACGCCGTGCAGGCGATGGCGCTGCGCGAGTGGCCGCCCTCTAGCCGCCCCACCTGGGTGGGCTGGTTGCGATGACAGGAGAGGCATAGGGCGTCCGTTTTCGAAGCCTCCAGCCGCATGGGATTGACGATATCCTCGGCCGAAGTTGAATCGGCGTGCTTGGCGCCGGGCCCGTGGCAGGCCTCGCAGGCCTTGCCGGCCCAGCGCTTGTTCTTGTCGAGGACGAAGTGCGGGTTGCGGGCGAATGCCTTGCTGATGTCCTCATGGCATCCCGCGCAGGCTTCCGCCCCGGCGTAATCGGCCGGGGCGGCCGATGCATTCTTCTCGGCGCCCGTGCCGCCCGCAGATTGTGCGCGTGCCGCGCCACCGCTCACCAGCACGCACGCTAGCAGCGTGGGCGGAATCCATCCGCTTTGGAATCCGCTCATGAACGCACCCCCGGACTCAGAAACACACGCGGGCCGGCAACGGCGCGTGAAGTCATCGCCTAGCCCCCATGATGTTCTCAGTCTAATGCACGGCCGGACGTTGCGGGGCCTCTGGCGCTGGGCGCCGCTGTGGCCGCTGCACCGGCAGTCGGCGCCGGCGCCGAGGGCGCGTGCGGCGCAATGGCCATTATTTCTTTCCTCGGGCTGTCGGGCGAAATGACGCGTCTGCCCGACGTGTGGACCGTGCTCACGGCGAAGGCCGCGCCCGGACCGTGGCACACCGCGCAGCTCTCGCCCTCGGCGTTGGTGTTGGCCAGCGCGTGCGAGGCGTCAGCCGCCAGGGCGTGGCAGCCCAGACAGGCGCCCGTAGTCGGGAACACCGGGTCGATAAAGCCGCGATTGTCGTTGATCTTCGCCACGCCCCCGGCGGGCACGTTGTTGGTGCCCGGCAGGTGGCACTGCGAGCAGTTAGTCAGATCGCCGGGGTAAAGAACGTTGTTGAAGTTATTGGCCGAATTGCCATACCCCCAAATCGTGAAGTTGCGCGTCTGCGACGGCCCGGAATGGATGCGGTGGATCATCAGCTCGAAGTCCACGCTCTCGGTGGGGTCGTCCGCGGCGGGGCGGTAGGCGCCATCGTTCTCCAGCGGATTGTGGCACAGCACGCACATCTGGATCTGATTGCGGTTTTCGCCGTGCGCCGTGAGATTGTGGTGGCACTGATTGCAGTTGGCGCGCGCCACGACGGTCCGCCGCGGGACCACCGGGCTGCCATCGACCGAGAAGTTGACAACGACATTCTGCATGCCGTACTCGATCGTTTGGGCGGCCGACGTTCCGGCCAGCACGGTGTCGTCGCGGCGGCCTTCCATGCCGATGCTCCACGTGCCGGTGGCGCCGGCCGGAATCTGCGTCACAAAATTGTAGGTGTAAGTGTCGCCGTTCAGCGTGGCCGTGGAGACCGGGTTCTCGCTGACATAGCCGTGCGGCGGCAGGCCCACATAATCGGAGGTCGGACCGGCCAGGATGAATGCCAGCCGGTAGCCGGTCTGCGAGAAGGCCGACATCGGAATGGTGGCGCCGGTCTTGTCCACCAGCGTGAAGGTCACGATCGGGCTCTGGCCAGCCGCATTGTTGGTCACGGAAGTAATATTGCCCACGATGCCCGGCAGCAGACTGGATTCATCCGGATTCACGTGCGCGCCGATGACCGAAGCGTCGAAATCCGAGTCGCCCTGTGGAATGTGGCACGTTGCGCACTGGCTGTCGTCGGTCTGCACCCCGCCGGGGTGATTGGCGCCGGTGGCGAAGTTGACGTTGTCGTGGCAGGCGCCGCAGGCGTCCATGCCGAGCTGCGTCAGATAAAGGTTGGCCTGTGCGGCGTCGCCGGCGTGACAGGCCACGCAGGTGTTGGGTTTGGCCGGGAACACGATCGTCGAAAAATTGAAAGTCCCGTGCGAGTTGACGATCTCATACGTGCCCCCCGCGATCACGCTCGGCAGGCTCGAGCCCATGTGGATCTTGTGGAACATCACCTTCATGTCGATATCGGTGCCGGTCTGCGGATTGATGTAACCCTGCACGTGGCACAGCACGCACAGCGAGGTCGAGCGCCGCGAGCCGCCGTGGAACGCAATCTGGCTGTGGCACGCATTGCAATCCGCGTCCGTGACCACCTGGTGCACCTCCGGCGTGCCGCCGCCGGGCACGAAACTGTAGGTCGTGTTGGCGTAGGTCGTGCCCTGGTCGAGCTCGGTCAGATCGCGCGTGGCAGTGGCGCCGACGGTCAGCGTCGAACCGGACGGCACCGTGCCGGGCACCTGCGTCCCAAAAGTGTAGGTGTAGGTGTAGTCGGCATTGAGGTGATTCACGCCGCCGGTGTCGGTTGACGGCTGCGTCACCGTCTTACCCGGCACGGACGTGTTCTTAGTCAAAGTGATCGGGACGTACTGCGCCGTGGGCTGCCCGGCCGGCAGGTAGGAGAGGATAAAGCGCACCGACACCGGCCCGGCGGTCTGCACGCCCAGGACGTCGAGGGGGTTGCCCTCGGGATCGGTTAGCTTGTAATTGACGATGACGGCGTTGTTGGCCCCGACCTGAGCGTTCGTGATGGTCATCATCACGCCGGGATCGAGCGCGAATCCCACCGGCAGGTTGCTCAAAGAATCCGGCCGGCGCATGACTGTGAGCATCTTGTCGCTCGAGCTGAGAAGCAGGAAGCTTCCGCCGGTCAGCAGCGCCAGCAACGCCAATCCGACCCATATCCGTAATCCAGAACTCATGCGCATGAACTCCACTCCTTCTAAGAACCAGGGAAAAATGCCGAACCTGCCGATCCGCCTGGCTCATCGTGCCGACAGACGCATCGCGTTGATTGCACTGCACCTTCCGAACCAAACCGCCAAGACCTATATTGAATAATTCAACAGCGTGTATTATCAATAACTTGCCAGATAATGTATGAAGCGCTCTTCATCAAAATGCAGTCGCGTCCGGTTCAGACCGCGTGGAGTGGGTGAAAGCCCACACTCTAAGCTGTTGAGAATGAGAAATATGACGCGCTTCCGCGAGCGCGGTACTGCCCTGCCCCGGGCCGTCCGCCGCCCGGGGAGTCCGGCCCCGCCCCGGCGAACACTCGGGACCGCTACCACTGGACGCTCTGGCCGGGCGTCAATTCCCACACCTCGATCCCCTGGCCCTGCAGCAACTCCGCCAGCTCCCGCGGCGTGCCGCACAGCACCGGAAACGAGCCGAAGTGAATCGGGATGACCTTCTTTGCGCCCAGCAGCCGCGCCGCCATCGCCGCCTGCTTCGGGTCCATCGTGTAGTAGTCGCCGATCGGCAGCACCGCCAGTTCCGGCGCGTACAGTTCCTTGTACAGCGCCATGTCCGAGAACACGCACGTGTCTCCCGCGAAGAACGCCGTGCGGTCATCGGCAAACTGCAGCAGGAAGCTCGCCGCCTCGCCGCCGTAAACGATCTGGTCGTTGTCCTGGATGCCGCTCGAATGCAGCGCGTGCAGCATGGTCACCTTGAGCGCGCCCACCGCGCAGGAGCCGCCCTTGTTCATGCCGGCGGTATTGCGCACGCCCTTGCGCTCCAGCCAGGCGCAGATCTCGAAGTTGGAAACCACCTTCGGTTTGAAGTTCCGCGCCAGCCGGATCGTGTCGCCGATGTGGTCGCCGTGGCCGTGCGTGATCAGGATCGTGTCCACATGATCGATCTTGTACCCCGGCGGATACTTCGGATTGCCGTCGATCCACGGATCGATCAACACCCTCTCGCCGTTTTCCAGCTTCAACTGGAAGGCCGCATGCCCGAGCCAGGTGATTGCGATCATCGCTTTGTCCTCCTCTCCATTTTAGGAGGCCATGCGTGGCCGGAGGCCCTCAGGCGGGCAGGTCCCACGCCGGATTCCACAACACACGGGCCTTATTCGCGTAGGCCACAGCCGCCAGGTGGCAGGTGATGGCCGAATAATAGCCTTCCACTTCGCTGGCCATGGTGCGCCGGCGGTCGCGCATGCGCGCCAGCCAGTCGAGCAGAATCACGTCCGCCGCGGCGCCCGTGCCGCCGGCCCGCGCGGGCTCGGCCTTGCTGTATTTCGTGTTCGGCGTGTAGGTGTAACCCGTGTCCACCACGTAGCGCTCGGCCCACAGCACGCCGCCGCTGCCGCGCAGCTCGACGCCCGCCGAAGTCCTCACGCCCGGCACCGTCAGGCACTCCGCCGTGAACGTCACCGTCGCCTCCTCGGCGTAGTCAAAGACGCACGAGACCACGTCCGGCGTGTCGCGCCCGTCTTTGTAGAAATACGTCCCGCCGCCCACGCTCGCCGCGGCCGCGTGCCGCAGCCCCAGCCAGTGATGAGCCGAATCCATCACGTGGATCCCGATGCCCATGATCATCCCGCCGTCGTAATACAGCCATTTATACGGGCTAAAGTAAATTCCCGGATTCCACGGAACCTTCGGCCCCGGCCCGGTCCAGCGCTCCCAATCCAACCCGTCCGGCTTTTTCTCGAAGCCCGCCGGCGCCACCTGCGCGTAGCCGCCGTTCGACAAATACCAGGTCCGCGCGAAGCCCATCTTGCCCATGATGCCGGTGTCGATGTATTTTTGCTTAGCTTCGACGAACTGCGGCAGCCCGCGGCCCTGCATCCCCACTTCGACGATCCGCCCATTAGCCCGCGCCGCCGCCACCAGTGCCTGGCCCTCGGCCGGCTGGTGCACCATCGGCTTCTCGACGTAGACGTCCTTGCCGGCCTGCATCGCCGCGATCGCCACGGTGGCGTGCCAGTGGTCGGGCGTCGACACGATCACGGCGTCCAGATCCTTGCGCTCGACCAGTTGGCGATAGTTGACGTATTGTTCCGCGCCTCCGCCGGCCAGCTTCGCGGCCTGCGCGCGCCGCACGTCGTAAATGTCGCACACCGCCGGGAAGGCGACTTCATTTGGCGCCAGCCGCAGCAGCGAGCCCATCAGGTATTGCCCGCGCCCGCCCGTGCCCACCACGCCGATGCGGATGCGGTCGTTCGCGCCGGGCACGCGCGCCGTCGAGAGCGCGCTCACACCCAAGGGCAGCGAAGCGCCCAGAAATACGCGGCGAGTCTGGTTCATCATGTTGGGCATCACCTCCGGCCAAAGCCTTGGCCGATGCCCACTCTATGCCCGCGCGCGGCCTGATGCAAGCGCGCGCAGGTGCGCCGACACGCAATTCGATACTGTTTGCAGTACCTGGCCCGGGCGGCTAGTCCGGCACTCCGGCCATCCAGTAGCCCGGCCGCGTGCGCACTTTGTAGCCCTCGTGCGCCACGTCCACGTGGATCCGGTGATATCCGCCCTCCAGTTTGTTGTTGGGCGAATAGCTCAGAATGTACTGGCTGCGGAGTGTCCGGCCGATCTCCCCGATCGCGTTGGCCAGATCGGCCTGGGACAGGAAGCTGTACTCGCGCCCGCCAGTCAGCTTGGTGAACACGCGCGCCGGGTTGCGGATGAAGATCGCCTTCACCCCGCGGTACATCTCCTCGAGCACCGGAACCAGGTCCGCGCTGTCGCCCGGAGCGCCGTCGAGTTGCGCCATCGTCGTGGGGTCGTCCGATGTGCCCGCCGGATGAGGCCGCGCGCCGGCCGGGAAGGGATCGGGCCGCGGCAGAGTGGGCGCCGCGGTCAGCGACGTGACGATGCGGCTGATGTTCAGGGTGTAGACCTCGATGTTGTTCAGCTCCAGTTCCAACGCCACTTCGCGCACATGCGCTTCGCTGGAGCGGTCCAGCGTCTCCGAAATCAGGAGAACCACCTTGCGGCGGTCTCTCTTGTACTTCAGCATGTGCACGGCCTGCTCGACGGCGTCGATCATGCGGCTGTTCTGCCCGCCCGGCCTGAGCTTCTCCACGACGCGGTTGATCTTGTCGCCGTCGCTGGTGAACTCCTGCACGGTTTCGATGCGATGATCGAAGCTCACCACGGCGGCCTCGCCGCCTTCGCCGATCAGCAGGTCAGTGAGTTCGGTGCCGATCCGGCGGATCTTCGGCAGCACGGCCTCGACGTTAGCGCTGCGCTGAATGCAAATCACCATCGACATCGGCAGAAAGGCGATGTCGCGGTCGATCTTCTGCAGTTGGTCGTTGTCGTACAACTCGAAATCGGTGTCGCGCAGGCCATTGACGGTATGACCCTTCTTGTCGGTCACCATGGTCGGCACGAGCACCACCTGCAGCGTGCTGCGAATCAGCGGACCTTCCTCGGCCGGCGGCTTCGGCAGCGGCGCTGGCAGAACCGGCCCGGCCGGCTTGGCACGGTCGGGATCCACCATTCCGGGCAGGATCTTGGCCGGAGGCGGGGGCTGGATGGTGGCCGGGTCCTGCGGCTGAGGCGCCGCCGCAGCCGCCAGCAGCAACGCGCCCGCGGCCAGGGCAAGGATATAACCGGGCTTCATGTTAAGTCCCATTCCGCTTTACCTGTTCCACAGTCGCTCTAGGTAGAGGATGCTTCCGACTTCACTCCGGTTGCTCCGCCGCGGGCCCTGCTCCTGGCTCGTGCGCCGTGCGGCCTTGCAACAGCTCCACGATATGCGGCGCCAGATCCACGATAGCATCCAGCGACTCCCGCGCGCCTCGGGGCGAGCCCGGCAGATTGACGATCAGGGCGCCGGCGAGCGTGCCCGCCGTGGCCCGCGACAGCGCCGCCCGCCGCGTCTTTTTCAGCCCTTCGGCGCGCATCAGCTCGCCCAGGCCCGGGAGCTCGCGTTCCACCACCGCCCGCGTAGCTTCCGGCGTGATGTCGCGCGCCGTCACGCCCGTTCCGCCGGTAGTGAAGATCACCTGGCAATCGCCCGCCCCGGCCAGTTCCTTCAGACGCGCCTCGATGGCCGTGCGCTCGTCCGGGAGCACCTCGCGCCAGGCCACGTCGAAACCGCGTTCGGCCAGCCGCGCCGCCACCGCCGGGCCGCTCACGTCCACCCGCGTCCCGGCGTGGCAGCGGTCGCTGATGGTCAGCACCGCGGCGCGCAGCTTCACGGCTGGCGCGCTCCCTTCTTGCCCGCCTGACGCCGCCATGTCCCGCTCCGGCCGCCGGTTTTCTCGAGCAACTCGATGCGCTCGATGATGATGCCCTTATCCAGCCCCTTGGTCATGTCATAAACCGTCAATGCGGCCACGCTGGCCGCTGTGAGAGCCTCCATTTCAACGCCCGTCTGGGCTGTCGTGGCGGCTGTCGCTTCAATCAGCACGCCGCCGCGTTTCAGCGTGATTTCCACGTCGGCATGAGTGAGCATCAGCGGATGGCACAGCGGGATCAGCTCGGAGGTCCGTTTGGCGGCCTGGATGCCGGCGATGCGCGCCACCTCGAGCGGATTGCCTTTCGGGTTTTCCCCGAGCGCCCGCAGCGTGGCCCGGCTTATCCGCACGAAGGCCCGCGCGCGCGCCGTGCGGACGCTCTCCGGTTTGGGCGAGACGTCCACCATGCGCACCTTCCCGGCGGCATCGAAATGGCTCGCCCGGCCGCTCACCGCCGGCTCCTCCGGCTCATCGCGGCAGCACCCGGATGCGCTTGCCGGCGGGGTAGGCCGGCTGGTCCGCCGCAGCCACCAGGAAGCAGTTCGACCGGCACACCGCGGCCACGTCCGTCGAGCCGCGCCAGGCCACGGGCGTCACCTGGCTGCCGTCGGCGCTCAGCCGCGCAGGCAGGAAACGCGTCAGGCCGGGCGCATGCTGGAAATCCTCGGTCAGCACGGACTCCAGCAGCGGCAGAAACGGCTCGTTTTCCCCGCCCACCAACTCCACCGCGGCGCGGGCGAACAGCTCGAAGCACACCATCGTGGAGACGGGATTGCCCGGCAGGCCGAAAAACAGCTTTTCGGGCGCCCGGCCGAAGACCAGCGGCCGCCCCGGCTGGATCAGCACGCCGTCGAAGCACAGCTCCGCCGAGCGCCGCGCCAGCGCCGCCTCCACGACATCGTAAAGGCCCGTTGAGACGCCTCCGGCGATCAGCAACAGATCGTTTTTCAGCCCTTCGCCGATCAGCTCCGCCGTGCGCTCCAACACGTCGGGCGCCGTGGGCAACAGGACCGGCACTCCGCCGGCGCGCTCCACCTGCGCGGCCAGCGACCAGGAGTTGGAGTCCCGCACCTGGTGCGCCAGCGGGCGCCGCGTCACCTCCACCAGCTCGTCGCCGGTGGGCAGGATCGCAACGCGCGGCTTCTGGTACACGACCACCTGTGACACTCCGGCCGAGGCCAGCATCGCCACCTCGGCGTAACCCAGGCGCGTGCCAGCCCTCAGCACCACATCGCCGCGTTTGGCCTGGCAGCCGCGCGGGTTCACGTACGCGCCGGGCTCCACGGCGGCTTCCACACGCAGGGTTCGGCCTTCCACCACGGCGTGCTCGACCATCAGCACCGCGTCGGCGCCCAGGGGAACGGGCGCGCCGGTCATGATCTGCAGCGCCTGCCGCGGCGGAAGCTCGTCGGGAAAGACCGCACCGGCTCGCAACTCGCCGATCAGCGCCAGCGTGCCCGGCGTATCGGCGCTGCGCAGGGCAAAGCCGTCGCGCAGGGCGCGGTCGAGCGGCGGATCGTCGCGGTCCGCCCCGACCTTGACGGCCAGCACGCGCCCCCACGCCTGCCCCAACGCGACCTCTTCCCGCTCGGGCTTTTGCCCCTTGGCGCGCGCGACCTGAATGACGGCCTCGCGCGCATCCTCAAAACTCAGCGCAGTCACATTTAAGATCGTAACCCGGATGTGCAGACGATGAGCAAAATGAGACGCGATAATCGGTCGATGGCAGGCCACAGCCGGGCGTATTTTCGCTGGCCGCTCGTTGAACCTTTGTTCGAGACGGGCAACGAATTCGCCGCGGCGTCTAATTGGAGGGAGAATCGGCCTTTCCAGATCGGGCGCCTGTCCGGCTCGCGGGCCAACCGATTCCCCGTTCTGAGTTCGAGTGCTAGAACTTGGTCACGGTGCCGTCGGCCGTATTGAGCACCCACATATTGGCGCCATCGAAGGCGATGCCGCCGGGGGCGTTGCCTGCTGGATAGGAGCCCAGGTTTGTGCCGTTGCTCGAGCGCAGCACGGTCACGGTATTGCTTCCGCTGTTCGTGACCCAGATGTTGGCGCCGTCGAAGGCCACTCCCGTGGCGCCGCTGCCGGTGGGGTAGAAACCGAGATTGGCGCCGTCGGCAACCCTTAGCTCGACCACGCCGCCTCCCGCGGCCACCCACATATGGGCGCCGTCGAAAGCGATACCGGCAGGGGCGCTGCCGGTGGAGTAGGAACCCAGGTTCGCGCCGTCGCTGGCGCGCAACTCGGTGACGGAGTTGGCGCCCTGATTGGCGACCCAGATGTTGGCGCCATCAAAGGCGATGCCGGACGGGTTGAGGCCGGTGGGGAATGTGCCCAGTTTGGTCCCGTCGCTCGAGCGCAGCTTGGTCACGGTGCCGTCGAGGGTATTGGCGACCCAGATGTTCGCGCCGTCGAAGGCGATGCCGGCCGGACCATTGCCGGTGGCGATGGGCGGACCGGTTTGGCAATAGGAGCTAACTCCGAGAGCGATTTCGTATACGCTGTTCTGGCTGGGAGCGGTGACCCAGATGTTGCCCCCATCGAAGGCCACGCCATAGAACCCGGCGGGACCGCAATCGCCTCCGCCCGATGTCATGCTGACGTTCACGGGCAGCGGCGTCAGGGCCGAGCTTGGGCTGGTGATCCACATGTTGGCCCCGTCGAAGGCAATGCCGCGCGGCTGCGCTCCGATATAGAAGGTGAGGGAGTAAGTGGGAAACCACTTCAACAGGGCGATGGCGCGCAGGTTAGGAGTCGCGGGTCCCGGGAGGCCGGCCGGACCGGCAGGCCCTTGAGGACCGGTCGCGCCCGCGGTTCCTGCGGGTCCGGCGGGCCCCGGAGCTCCCTGCGGACCGGGCGGCCCGGCGGGGCCGGTTTGCCCCTGGATCCCGATCTGGGCGGCGGGGGTGACAGTCACATCCAGGAACGCGGCGTGGCTGGTGGCCGTTGCTTCCTTGCTATCGAGGCTCACCACGGTCAACGACTGCGCCGACGCGGCCCGAATCGCGATGCCGTAGCTCGCGGTTCCGGAGAGCCAATTCTGCACCAGCGACGTGACGTCAACAGTGAGAAACGTATTGGCCACGCTCACTGGCACGTCGCTTGAGAATGCCGCTCCGCGCGCCGGGGCGGTGCTCCAGGTGACGGTGGACTCCGACCAGGCGCCGTTGATGGGCAGGAAATCCAGTCCGCCGGCCGTCGTGACCTTGTTCACAAAGACGGTGAGCGTGGCTTTCTGCACGTTGGCGGAGGTGAGCCCGGAGGGCAGAGCGGCCAGGTTGAAGCTGAGCAGCGTGAGGGATCCGCCGCCTACGTTCAGGGTGGTCGCAGTGCCGTAATTTGTCGTCCGCGCCGTGGAGGCGATATAAGTGTCCGCGGCGACGCTGACGGTCGAGGCTTGGGCAGCGGGATAGGACCACAGCAGGGCGGTCAGAAGGAGGAAAGCGCGCCTGGACATGACGGAAGCCCCATTGCGACTGTTGCCGTTTCAGACAAATCGGGTTGTACCAATATTGGTGCCCGTGGCGACGGAAAAATCTCGCTGGGGCTGGATGGAAGGCGTCGGTTAGAGTGAAACCATGCCCATCCGCCACAGCCTGGTGCGCCTGGCAGAGTTCATCCGCCGGCGGCAGGTTTCGCCAGTTGAAGTGCTCGACGCGACGCTCCATCAGATCGAGCGCCTGAACCCATCCCTCAACGCGTTCATCGAACTTGTTCCCGACGAGGCGCGGAAGGCCGCGCGGGCGGCCGAGGAGCGGCTGATGCGCGGCGGCGAGATCCCGGCCCTGCTGGGCGTGCCGCTGACGCTGAAGGACTCCTTCGACCTGGCCGGCCACGCCACCCGCACCGGCAGCCTGCTGCGGCGCAACGAGATCGCCGCGACGGATTCATGGGCCGCGGCGCGCCTCAAGGCCGCCGGCGCGGTGATCACCGGCAAGACCAGCTGCCCCGAATTCCTGATGAATTACGAGACCGACAACGGCTATATCGGCCGCACCAACAACCCCTGGAACCTGGAGCGCACCAGCGGTGGCTCGAGCGGCGGTGAGGCCGCGGCCATCGCCTCGTTTTGCAGCGCCGGGGGCATCGGCAGCGACGGCGGCGGCTCCATCCGCCAACCGGCTCATTTTTGCGGGATTTGCGGCCTGAAACCGACGCCGGGGCGCGTGCCCGCCGCAGGCCACTGGCCGGTGATCGCGCATCCGACCGGATTCATGGGCGTGGGCGGCCCGATGGCGCGCACGGTGGCGGATGTGCGGGCGCTGTACCGGGTGCTGGCGGGGGACGATCCGGGCGATCCCTTCTCCGCCCCGGTGCCCGTGGGCGATGCGCCGGCGCTGCCGCGGCGGGTGGGCGTGCTCGAGCAATGCGGCGAGACGCCGGTCCAGCCGGCGGTGCGCGGGGCCGTCCAACGGGCGGCGCAGATCCTCGAGAACATGGGGCTGGAGGTGACCCCTTTCGATTTCGAACTGGTGCGTGGCGCGCACGAGCTGTGGCGCTTCTTCTTTGTCGACGTGCTGGCTGTGCTGCTGCGGGCGCTCATCAGCGGCCGCGAGGCGCAGTGCCACTGGACGGGCCTGGAACTGATCGACACGGTGCAGGGCCAGTCGGCGCCGACGCTGCTCGAGCTGTGCCTGAAGCTAAGCCGGCGCGACGAAATGCGGGCCCGGTTGCTGGAGGCCATGCGGGCCACGCCGGTCGTGCTGATGCCGGCCTTTGGCGTGACCGCCTTCGCGCACCTGCAGCGCGTTTTTCCAACCCCCGATGGAGACATCAGCCTGATGGACGCCATCCGGCCGGTTTCGCCTTGGAATCTGCTGGGGATGCCGGCCCTGGTGGTGCCGGTGAGCCGGGATGCGGAAGGCCTGCCGGCGGGGGTCCAGTTGGTGGGGCGGCCGTGGAGCGAGGAACTGCTCCTGGAGTTGGGCGTGCGTTTCGAGGAGGCGCGGGGCGCGTTTCCGGCGCCGCCGATGGCCTGAGAATCGCGCTGCGGGACTTGGAGTCAGGGTGAAGTCACTGTTCTCACGGTAATAACGCCGCATTTGGCGGCGGAGTTGAGTGTCAACAAAAAAATGGCGCTCGCGCGGTGAAATCACGGTATTGGCAGCGTGAAATCAGCGCCGAGCGCCTTGTAATCCCGTAACGGCCGCAACCACACACCCGCCGGTCTCAGTCCGCCAGGCGGGCCCGCCTATTGCCCGTAATAGGAGTTGTAGCCGGGGTCGTAGCACGGAGCCGGAATCCAGCGGCCCCAGCCGTCATAGTAGCCGCATGCTCCGTTGTAGTAGTAGCCATAGCCGAACGGGATACCGATCCCGACGCCAAAGTAGGGACGCGCCCAGAAGCTGCCGCCCCAGTAGTAGCCCCGGCCGGCGTAGAAGCGCCCGCCGACGTAGCCCCGTCCGGCGTAGGATCCGGCGCCATAGCCGCGCCCGCCGTAGGCTGCGCCACCGTAACCGCGTCCCGTGTTCCAGGCGCTGCCGCCGGCTGCGTAGCCACGTCCGCCGCCGTAGGAGTTGCCCCGGCTGGAGTAACCGCCTCCGCCGCCGTACGAGTTGCCCCGGCTGGCATAACCGCGTCCGCCGCCGTTGGAGTAGCTGCCGCTGGAGTAGCTGCGCCCCGCGCCGTAGGAGTGGCTTGCGCCGGAGTAGGACCGCCCGCCGCCGGAGTAGGACCGTCCGCCGCCGGAGTAGCTGTGCCCGCCTCCAGAGTGGCCGCCACCACCACCCGAAGAATGTCCGCCGCCGCGCGTCGCCGCCAGCGCGACGGTCGAACCCGCCAGCATCAGTGCCGCGCCGAGGGAAAGGAACCGCAATGTCCGAGTCATATGGGCCTCCAAATTCAACTTTCACAATAGGAGTTGCATTCGAGATGCCAATCCCAAGCCATTGAAAAACATGGAGATGTTCTGGCGAGCTCGCGAATGCACTGGCTGAAAAGCACCGCCCGCGGCTTAGCTCGGCCAGGCGCGGCGTTTTCGCGCTGGGCTGGCGCAACTGGGCGTCGCACCGGCCGCGCAGGCAGCTTCCGTTCGCACTCGCACCCATTGGAAGCCGCGACCTGGCCTCGTCGGGATGATACCGGGGAAACGTAGAGACAGGTCCGCCGCCGCAGGGGTCGAATCACCTTACGGCGGCGGTGTTTGGACTCAGTGAACTCTTACTCGACGTTGCTGACCTGGCCGTTGACGAAGGTGATCTTTAACCCCCCGCCCTGGTAGATCTGCTTGTTGCCGATGTTGGCCACCAGGCGCAAATCACCCACGATGCCACGCACCTGATCGAGGGTCATGCCGAGACTCACCGCCGGGCCGCCGGCCGCGGCCTCCCCGCCGCCAGTGTCGGAGGCCTGGTTCAGGACGGCCTGTTCCTCCTGGGTGGCGGCCTGGGCCTGGCTGCTGAGCTCAGTCGCGGCGTCGGGGTCCGGCGGGGGAGCGGCGGAACCGACGGCCGTATTGATGTAGCCGGTGGCGTTGGACGGCACTGCGGGTAACCCGCCGTGGCCGGCATCGGACTGCATCTTGTCCATCCCCTGGTCGAGGGTGGCGCGGAGTTGATTCTCCATCTCCATCAGGTCCGCCAGCTGGACCGCGACCGTGCTGCCGGTGGGGCAATCCTGGCCGCGGCTGGCGACGACGCGCACGTTCATCGCGTCCGCGCCCTGGGGTAGCGATCCGTTGAACGCGACCACGTCGCCTTCGCTCAGTGGACAGCCCCCCGCGCCGTTGTTGACATCCAGGGCGTTGTAGACCACCAGCGCGTGCGGGCCGCCGTCGGTGAAAGCGCTGGGCAAACCGTTACTGGGTGGCGGGGCCATCGAATTCTGGGCCGCGGCCTGACTCTCGTCGCGGGCCTGGGCGAGCTGCCGCTGGACCTCGTCGGCGACCATCTGTTTCACCTGGTCGCTCATCATTTGGTTCTGTTCGGCGGCGTTGGCCTCGGCGGCGATGCCGGCCTGGTCGGCCATACGCTCCTGGTAGGCCGCCATGAGGGTGGCGGAGAAGAGGTAGTCAGTCAGCCAGTAGGCCGGGCTGCGGTACACCGGGTAGGGCTGCCAGAATCCGGCATAGAAGCCGAACCAGGGCGTGCCGACGCCCCATCCCCAGCCGAAGGCGACGGGCCGCGCCCAGGGGCTGAAGGCCCAGCCGTAGAACGCCGGCCGGTAAAAGCGCGGGCGGACGTAGTAAGGGTAGGAGTGGCCGTAGTAGTTATAAGACGTGTAGACCCGCGTGTAGCGAACGTTATTCACAACGTAGGTGCGCTGCATGTAGGGCCGGCCGCCGACGGCGAACGGGCGCTGGACGTAGCCGCTGCCGCCGGGGTGGGCGACGATGACAGTGTTGTTCGGCCGATTCACGATGACCGTGCGGCCGCCGTAGTTGTTGTGGATGATGGTCGCTCCCGAGGCGGTGTGCACAACGCCGGGCGCGCCGTTGGGACGGAAATTGACTGCCCCACCGTTGGGCGCGTGGAAGCTGGTGACACGGCCCTGGGGGTTCATCTGAAACTGTCCGCCGGTCCGGGTAGTGACGTTGGTGATCCCGCCCGGGCCGCGGGTGACCTGACTGCCCTGCGGCAGGCGGGTGGTATTCAACACGGGAGCACGGTAGGTCCCCGGCGTCATGGGCCGGTTGGTGAGATTGGGGTTGGTGTTGAGCGGCCGGTTGTTCAGGTTGGTGTTGGCATTCGGCGTCATGGGCCGGTTGGTGAGATTGGGATTTGTATTGAGCGGCCGGTTGTTTAGATTGGTGTTGGTGTTCGGCGTGACGGGACGGTTGTAGAGATTGGGATTGGTCGTCGTGGTGGCCGGCTGCTTGTAGAGATTGGGGTTGGTCACCGGCCGGTTCAAGTTGGGATTGGTCGTCGTCGTGGCCGGCTGCTTGTAGAGATTGGGGTTCGTGACAGGCGTTTTGTTGTAGCTCGGGGACGCATTCCCGCCGCCCGACGATTTCACCTGCGGGGTTGGCTTTGGCGCCGGTTTGGCGGCCGGCTTGGGCTTCTCAGCCGGTCTCTTCTCTTTGTCGTCGAAACCGTAGAGCGCCACGCTCGAGGCACACAGCAGAAGCACCGCCGAGGCCCAGAGCCAATTGCGAAGTGCCGGTCGAAAAGCGATTGAAAGTGTCATGGTGAGTTCTCCGTATCTAGACCACACAGGACGAGAGCAAAGGCCGCACCGCCGTCTGGCCCCCGTAGGGCGGAAGCCAAATTCCTGACCAGCGCCCAGTTACACCAACGGGAAATGAGAACCGGCACAGGCTGCCGGCGGTCGATTCCCCTGGCCCCTTGCGACATTAGTTCTTATACACCTTTTCCCGCGCCGCTACAATCCGGACGGCGGCGCAGATGGCCCCGCGCCGGTGCGGACCATCGTAACTCATTCACTCCAGTCGTTGTCTAGCCGTATGGCAATCCGAATGCCAGTCCATAAGTTGCCTGGAATCGCCGAACGCCAGTCGGCGCTTCGGCCGGAGGCGGCCACGGCGGTGGATTTCGGCCACCAGCGGCGGAGGGACAAAGGCACACGAGCGCCGGTGCAGCGTGCGTTTCCAATGCACCGCGCGGCCGCAATTGGCGTGACAATGCGGTCAGGGACCCGTGGCGCGGGAAAGCGGGGCGCGGTCGCTCGCGGACCCACTCGAGAAAATGGACCCACCTGCGGGGCAACGATTCGGAGGCCTTCGATGCACGTCGATATCAGCCGCTACTTGGGGCGCCAGGCATTGGTGGCGCTGGCGCTGCTGGCCGCGGCCAGCGGACAGGAATTTCGAGTTGCCGGATTGACCACCTTCACTGGGGCGCTCCCGTGCGCCGACTGCCGCGGCGTGCGGCAGGTGGTGACTCTGCGGCCCGATGGGTTCTTTTATCGCGAGCGCAGTTTCCTGAAGACTGAGACGAGCGGGCAGCGGGTGATGGATATCGGGAACTGGACGGTGGCGGGGGAACGGCTGGTGCTGCGTTCGAGCCTGGGCGACTCACAAAGCTTCGCCATCTCGGGCGACGGCGCGTTGCAACTGCTGGACGAAACGGGCCAGGCGGTGCGTGCGCCGGGAGGGTCGAGGACTGACTACAGGATGAAGCAGGAGCCGCAGGCGTACGTGCCCCAGGGGACCTACCGGATGCGGGGCATTTACACGCAGACGCGCGGCCGGGGCCGGTTTCAGCCGTGCGGCGGGACGCTCACGTTGGGGGTGGAGACGAGCGGGCGTCCCAAGCTGCTGGAGCGGCTGGCCGAGGCCACCTCGGGCGGCAGGGCAGCGCTGCTGACTGCGTCCGGCACGCTCGAGAGCGCGGCGCCGGCCGGCGCAAGCACGGGAACAGGCAAGGAGATTCTGAGGATTGCGATTGTCGTGGCAGCGCAGCCGGGGGGCCAGTGCGACGCGGTTCCCGCATCGGCGATTCCGCAGCCGGCGCCGGGGGCGCTGGGAGCGGCGATCATTGCGGTGAACATGCCCGGCGGCATGGCGCTGAGCCTGGCGGGCAGCGCGCAGAAGTCACAGAACGAGTCCTCAGCGCCGCTGCTCGACACGACGTGGGTGCTGACCGAATTGGCCAACGACCCGGTTGCCGGCGCAACGGGGCAGCGCGAAGCGAGCCTGCGGATGCAGAGCGAGGGCCACGTGTCCGGCTGGACCGGCTGCAACCGGTTCAGCGGGAGCTACGTCCTGGAGGGCCGGCTGCTGCACTTCGGGCCGCTGGCGATGACCCGCATGGCGTGCGCGGATGGCGGCGGCGTGGAGGCCCAATACATGAAGGCGCTGGAGGCAACGAGGCAGTACCAGATCCACGGCAATACGCTGGATTTGCTGGATGCGGGAGGACGCAACGCGGCGCGGTTCAAGGCGACGCTGGGGCGCTAGGACACCGGTCGCATTCTTTCGGCACTCCTGGCCGGTGTCTCGCCGGGGCGATTCATCACTTTTCATCACTCGCGCGGCCCGCCGCGGCCGCCTCGCATCCGACATTTCGACACGACACTCCGGTTTTCGCCTGAGGGGCCCTCTGCGCGCCCCTTGGCGGCTCCCGGATCCTCCGGCTATCCCATTGCAAATAAATGCAATAGGAGCTACTCCGACCGCTCGGGGAGGAGCCTTCACCCACCCGACAGAATTCGACACTTCTCGACACTTTTCGACACTGCTGTCGAATTCTGTCGAATCGCCCATTCCGGCCGCTGTTTTCGCCTCATGTTCGCACTTGACATGGGGTGTACCCTCAAGATGAGAAAGGGGTTGTTCGAGATTGGCTTTGTTTCGCAAAAATGTTTTTCGCACGCCATCGACTACGCTTTCGGTTGTTCCGATAATGATGAGCAGTGATGATTCCGCCGAGTGCCCGTCACCGGCTGCCGGCCGCGTGTCAAACGGCCAGGGGAAGCACCTGGAGCCAGCCCGGATGTTGCACCACGATCGCAGCGAGGCGCGATGGGAGGGCCGCAGCCGACGGTTGGTGAAATATCCGGGCTAGAGTCCGGAAAGAAGTGCGGCCGCGCTTGGCCGAGCAAGGCACTCGATTGCACTTCGCAGCTGGGCCACGCTATCGAGCGATTCTGAATCACCGCTGGTAGAGGACGGCCGCGACGCTCATTCCGGCGCGAAGACCAGGCACACCCATTCGCGTTCCGACAATTGGTCCAGCGGGCGCCAGCCGTGGGCCTGCAGGGCGTGCTCGATGCCCGCGGCGTGGTGCGCTGGGAAGCCGGCCAGGATCACGAGGCGCCGCGCCACGCGGGCGTATTCGGGCGCCAGCGCGTGGTGCGTCACCGCGTTGATGTTGGCGATCACCACATCGGCGGCGCTGCGGGCCACGGCGCGCAGTGAACCGGCGAAGACGCGCGGCGGGCAGGCGTCGGCCAGCAGGTTCTGGCGGGCCGTGCGGGCGCTGGCCCACTCGATATCACAGCCCACGCCGCGCGCGCCGAGCAGGTAGGCGGCTTCCAGCAGAATGCCGGTCCCGGTGCCGGTGTCAAGGACGCGATCGCCGGGGCGCAGATGTTTCTCCAGGGCGGCCAGGGCGAGCTGCGTGGCGGGGTGGTCGCCGGTGCCCAGGGCCATGCCGGGGTGCACGGTCAGGCGCATACGGCCCTCGGGCGTGGGGGACTCGTCCCACTCCGGCGCGAGATAGAAGCGGGCACCGACCTCGACGGGCTGCCAGGCCTGGCGGCTGAGCGTCTCCCAATCCACGGGCCGCTCCTCCTCGACCCGCGGGCCATAGGCCGCGAAGCGCTCGGCCAGGCCATTGTCGCCGTCGAACCAGGCGCGCAGCCGGACGCGGCCGCCTGGCAGCTCCTCTTCCTGAACGCCCGAGGCGCCGTGCTCCCACAATTCGGCCGAGAGCAACTCGGATTCCGTTTCCACGCAATCCAGAGTTAGAGAGGTCATGGGCCGATTATCTCCAGACTGGCGGCCCATTGCCAGTCCAAAATCGGCGCGGCCGGAAACGGCGCTCGGGCGGTTGCGCGGCCGACGGCTAATCCATCCGGCGGATGACGGTCCGGACGCTGCCCTGAATGACCAGGTCGGCGCGCGGATAGAGTTCCGGGTAGGCCGGATTGTCGGCTTTCAGGAACCAGCGGCCGTGCACGCGCACCAGCCGCTTTAAGGTGCTTTCGCCGTCGATCAGTGCGGCGACCACCTGGCCGGCGCGCGGCGCGGGCGTCGGTTCGATGAGCACCAAGTCGCCGTTGAGGATGCCCGCGTCCTTCATCGAGTCGCCGCGGACCTTGAGCAGAAAGCAGCCCTCCTTGGGCCGGAAGCCGAGCAGCAACTCGTCCAAGGTGGCCGTGCCGTCGGGATGGAGGTTGAGGTACTCGGTGGGCGGACCGGCCGGGATCTGGCCGAACACGGGCAGGACATACAGCCCGGCGGCGATGGCGCTGGACGCTATTTCGCCGACGACGTCAACCTGGCGCGAACCGCGCCCGGCGGAGCGGCGGATGTAGCCCTTGGTTTCCAGCGCGCGGAGGTGACCGGCGACGCCGTTGGGGCTGCGGATGCCGAAGGCGCGCTGAATTTCAGGAATCGACGGCGAGCAACCGTTTTCGCGCCGGAAAGTGACGATGAAGGCGTAGATCTCGCGCTGGCGTTCCGTCAGCTCCATGCTATAAGTATTTACACTGTTGAACGGGAAGTCAATGGCCCCGAGAGACGGGCGGAGCGTGCGCGGGCCGGCACCGGGAGCGGACTCGTATTGGCGATCCGGGACGGTTGCGGTAGGATGAAAAAACTGGGGCGCGTAGCTCAGTCGGTTAGAGCGCCTGCTTCACACGCAGGAGGTCACAGGTTCGAGTCCTGTCGCGCCCACCATTCTTTCCAACAACTTCCAAGGAATCAGAGCCGTGGGCTAGTGTCATTTAGGGGCAGAATTCGCCCCTAATCTGGTTTCCGTCTGCCGAGAACTCCGTTTTCGATGGCCTCGATGCTGTGCAGCCGACCGCGCCCGGCAACTCCCCCTGGAGCGCGCCTGCGTTCGGGGCCGGCCTCCGCTCCAGCCGCCCTCAAACGCAATACCAGCCACCCAATCCGACGCTGAAAGTGGTCCCCCTTTGCTCCGCCAGAGTGATCCCTTTTTGCTCCGCCCTTGACAGCCGAGGCGAGGCCGCTGGGCGGCGGGATGAGCGTCCAGCCTCAGCACTCCACCCGATCCTCCGCCAAGTACGGATGGATTTGCGGCAGGAACCGCTGTACTCAACGATCCTAGGCCTTCATCAGGCGTGATCGTGATATCGTCTCAGCGCGCCAGCCTGAGACCGTCCACGCCCGGCACAAGGCGCTGATGATCGGGCCGGAGAAATCACGAAACACGCTCACCTCGTTTGACTGAGCTGACACGTCCCGATCTGTGCCTGCGCTGTCTGGCGAGCCGCCGCCACGGGCCAGCCGGCGGTGGCCCGCCGGAGGCTCCCGATCCATTTATTCGCGCCACGGTTTGCGGAGCTTGTAGACTTCGATTCGGCCCTGAATCGCAGGCGCCTGCGCCGGGTCGGCGGCGATGGCCCGGCGTGCGGTGGCGATGGCGTCTTCAAACCGGCCGCTTTCGGCGTAGGCGGCGGCCAGAGTGTCGAGCGTGGATGCGTCCTGGGAGTGAGTCAGCAGCAGCGCCCGGACGGCCAGCGCCACGGCCTCCGGACCGTCCCGCAGGTCGGCGTTGGTGGCCAGGATCCAGGCCGCCCGGCGCAGCGCCGTGGCGTTGTTCGGACTGAGCTCAATCGCGGCCCGCCAGTGCTCCAGCGCGACCTTCGGTTGATCGGTCGTTTCAGCCAGCTTCTGATGCGCCTCGGCGTAGTCCGGATTGAACGTCACCGCGTCATGGAGATGAGCCAGCGCCGCAGGTTTGTCGCCGCCTCGCAGGGCCGCCAGGGCCAGGTAGTAATGCTCCTGGGCCGTGGGGTGGGCTGAAATTGCGACCGGATCGGCGTCGTGCCCGGTTTCGAGTTGATGGATGGCCCACGCCAGCGGCGACTGGCGGAGGGTCTCCTCCCGGTCTTTTTCGAGATATGGCAGCGCCGCGTCGCCTCGGCCGGCGAGCAGCAGGCTCATGCCCAGGCTGCGCCGCGTGGCGCTGTCTTCGGGCGCGATATCGAGCAGCTCCTTCCACGTCGCCGCGGCTTCGGCATAGCGCTTTTGCTTCTCCAGATACATCCCGCGGTCGTACAGGCGGTAGTACTCCAGCGCCGGCCCGCCGATACTCTGCAGGCCCCCCGGCGGGACGTTGACGAACTCCGGGAGGTTGACAGCGCGGTTGGCGGCGGTCGAATTCTCGATCAGGATCGGCGGCGTGTCCTTGCCATCGGCATCGATGTGCGTGAGATACATCTGCGTGTAAGGGGAACGCGCCTTGGACGAGAAAACCAGCCACCGGCCGTTGGGCGAGAAGCTGTGCCAGGAGTTCATCAGCGGCGTATTGCAATTCATGCGGCGCGCCACGCCGCCGGCCGCGGGGACGATGTACAGCCGGCTGTCGGGCCGCATCAGCTGGCCGTTGCGTGACTGGACGAAGACCAGCCAGCGCCCGTCGGGAGAGAGCTTGGGAAACGTGTTGCTCAGGCCGTTGCCCGAGGCGCCCGCTATCGACTCCGCGCGTCCGCCCAGGCCGTTATTGAAGGGGATCCGGCACAGATCGTAGTGGATCTGCAGTTCGTTGGGATCGTTGGCGAACTTCGCCAGCACGAGGCCCGGCGGGTTGGGATCCTGGGCCCGGGCGCGGGCGAAGACCAGGCTCTCGCCGTCGGGACTCCATACGGCGCCGAATTGCACGTAGGCCGGATCATCGGCCCCGGGCAGGGGTTGCAGGATGCCGCTGCCGCGGCTGTACCAGGCCAGAATGCCGCGCGTCGGAAAGAAGACCTGCAGGAAGCGGTAGTCGGTGAAGTTGGCGACGTAGTAGTTGCTGGCGCGCTGGCCCGGCGTATCGATGGTCGTGACCACTTTATCGCCGCGCGGCGAGAGCTGGCTCATGAAGCCCACGCGGACGGGGTTTTCCAGGCGGCCCTGGGCCGAGCTCCATTGAATCACGTCCTCGCGCCGCACTGTCAGGTCGGGCTGCACTGGGGCCAGGAAATAGCGGCCCTTGTTGTTCTTCAATCCGTCCAGGTCCATGCCCATGAACTTGCCGTCGCGCGAAAAGGAGTGGCAGTTGGCGCACACCGGAAGCCCCTGCAGGACAATCCGGCTGTGCGTCTGGCTGACGTCGCGCAGCCGCCACTGGACCAGCCGCACGGCGTACGGCGCCAGCGGCTTGATCACGCCTTTCTCGGTTTCGCTGGGCATCAGCGGGACATCGCGGTAGAAGATCGGCGCTCCCACCGGATCGGGTGAGGTCGCGATGCGGACGGCCGAGTGCGAGACGGCGTGGCCTTGCTCGAGCCCGGTCCACGTGATTGTGGCGGGCGCCGTCTTGGACCGGCCCTGGATCAGTTCCCAAACCGCCGCCGTGGGCTTCCAGCTTCTTTGTCGCGGATCCACCGTTGGCAGTTTGTTGGTGCTGGAGATGCAGTCGGTGTCGATCTCGCCGGGCTGCAGAAGCGGGCCGCTGGAGACGATCCGCAGCGGCGGGCCGGAAGCAAAGGAGACTTCGATGCGCCACGCCGTCGCCGCACTAGCGTCGTGCCACAGGAGAGTGGGGGGCGCGAAATCGGGCGGGAACAGAGCGCCCTCGGCCGGATAGTCGATCGTCAGGCCGGGAGCGCCGGCGAACGTCACGGCCGAGAAGATCAGCCACAGCTCAATGACCGTGCCGCGGGCCACTACTTGATTGTACGGTTTGCAGGCGGCTGGAAGGATCACCCGCTACATCGCCGCCTTTGGTCCTCTCGGCGCCACCTTCAGTAGAACCGGTGAGTCGCCGATCAACACGCTGGTTCCAGTGACCGGCGTATCCGCGCGGGCCGCCCAGATCGCCGCCGCCAGCAGCCGGCACCTGCTTTCCGGTCACTGCGATATGCTCGTGGCCGGAGATTCAGCCATGGACCGACATTTTTCCCGCAGAGATTTCATGGGCGCGGCCCTGGGCGCGGCAGCGCTGGCGCCCGCCGCGCTCCACGCCGCCCCGAAAAACGCGCTCCCGCGCTGGCGCGGTTTCAACCTGCTGTATTACTTCGTGGCCCGAAACCAGAAAGAGCCGGTGCAGATCCCCGAGGACGACTTCAAGATGATCGCCGACCTGGGCTTCGATTTCGTGCGCATCCCGATGGACTACTGGCACTGGGTCGATTCGGACTGGCGCGCCACGGGACGCCCCGACCCGAAGGACGTATTGAAGATCAAGGAAAGCGCGTTCGCCGGGATTGATCGGATCGTCGAGCTCGGCCGCAACCACGGCCTGCACGTCAACTTGAACTTTCACCGCGCTCCCGGCTACTGCATCAACGGGGCTGAACTCGAGCCGTTCGTGCTGTGGCGCGACCAGCCGGCGGAGGACGCATTCGTGTTCCATTGGGACTATTTCGCGCGCCGCTACAAGGACATCGGCCCCAATGAGCTGAGCTTCAACCTGGTGAACGAAGCCCCAACGCCGCGTCACGGCTACATGACGAGGGAGGACTACCGCCGCGTGATGACGCGCGCCGCCGGGAAGATCCGCGAGACCACGCCCGATCGCACCATCCTCATCGACGGGCTCGACGTCGGCAACACGGTCGTCTATGAGATGCTGCCCACCGGCGTCGCGCAGAGTGTCCATGGCTACACGCCCGCGGAAATCAGCCACTACCACGCCGGCTGGGTGGACAAGCGCAGCGACTTCCCGACGCCCTGGTGGCCGGCCGTGAAGCGCGACGGGAGCGGCCTCATCAGCCGTGACACGTTGGAGAAACACTATGAGCCGTGGGGCTGGCTGGTGCAACAGGGGATCGGCGTGCACTGCGGCGAACTGGGCGCCTTCAACCGCACGCCCCACGACATCTTTTTGCGCTGGATCTGCGACGTTTTGGACATCCTGAAGATCTATAACATCGGCTGGGCATTGTGGGAATTCCGCGGTTCGTTCGGCGTGCTCGATTCGGGCCGTGCCGATGTGAAGTACGAGGATTGGCACGGCCATCAGCTCGACCGCGAACTGCTGACGCTGCTGCAGTACCACTGAGCCGCTGAACGGTGCAATGGCCCATCTCGAGTGTGGCCGCTAACGGCAACTGCCGTTCAAACGAGGGCCACTTCGGGCGCGATGCACTGCTCGGAAAACCCGCACTCCTCCGCGCTCTCGTTGCGCACGGCGTAATGGATGCCGGGCGGAATCAGGATCAGGTCGCCGCGCTCGAATTCGACGCCCGGCGCGGCATCGCCCAGCTCGGAGCTGTCGGCCAGCACGACGCTGCCGTGCCCGCTGGCCAGGCGCAGGATCACCGCGCGGGTTGCCTCGCACGCCAGCGCGGTCTCGCTGCGCGGCCCGATCCGGTAACACGCGGCCTTGACAAACGAATCGCACAGCAGAACCTGTTCGCCGCCGGGAATGGATACCGGCTCGATGGGCTCGATTTCGTGGCTCCCGAATCCGCGCACCAGACGATTGCGCGGCGGCAGCCCGATAGCGCGCAACGTGCGCTCCGCATTGCCGCGGGTGAATTCGGCCGGAATTGCCCGGCCTTCGTTCTGGTCGTGCAGCCGCTTGACCATGTCGGTGGAGACGGTCGCGTATTCCTCCAAAACGCAGCCGAAGACGGTGTGCACGACGCCCAGTTCGGAGATCACGAAGACGTCGCCGGGGTCGGGCACGAATTTGAAGAGGTCGTAATCCGGGTTCGCTTCGCCGGCCAGCCAGCGCTCGAAGGCGCGCCGTTCGTAGACCTGCTGCCAGTCCTTGTAGTCGCACAGGAAGACGAATCCGCCGGGCTGGACTGCGAGAATGTGGAACACTTCGAGCTTGTGGACCAGATGATGCTGAAAGCTGAAGCCCTGCCCCGGACTCTGCAGAAAGATCGAATAGCCCAATGGCGTCGCCGCCTTGATGGCGTAAGACTTGTACTTCAGCACGAAGCCCAGTTGGCGCTGATAGCGCGCCACCTCGCGCGCATCCGGCCCGCAGATCGCCCGCGTCAGGAGCGCGCGCAGGACCTGTTTATACAGCGCCTCGAGCCGTTCCGTGTGCTCGATCGGGGCGTCCTCCCTCAGCAACTCGACCAGGCTCGGCAGACTGCCGAGCCCGCCGGCCGCGACGAGCGCGGCATCCGCGGCCCGGTTGGGATCGTTCAAATAGCCTGTGATGGCCTGGCGTAACAGAGCGGTGTGGGGCATGATCGGGTTCCTTCCGCCGGGCGCGCGCCACCGTGACTCCGTTCATGAAAGCCGGCCGAAGGCAAGTCCCGCCACTGCTGGAAAGCACGAGACGGAAACCCATAGCCATTGTAACTTGGGGCTGTCGCGCGCTGTGCGGCGAGCGTTCGAGGTGGAAGGAAGACGGTGTGGCGTTGGTGATACACTGCGTGTTCAGCGAGGATGCCGGTTTGACACCCATTGTGAAATTCCGAGCCGATGAGGACCCATCCGGATGGATGAAGGAGCTGGCTGCGGAGCAGCCCGAATTGCGGGCTTTGCTGGAGCTATCGGCGGAGGCCCAGGAGGCGGCCGGATTCGGCCACACCCTGCGCGAGATCTGCCAGCAGCCGGCCACGTGGATTCAGACCGCGCAGACGCTGGTCCTGATGCACCCCAGCTTGCGGAGCTTCCTGGCGGACTGCCGGTCGCTCGTGCTGACGGGGTCAGGGAGTTCGCAATATGCCGGCGAGTGCGTGCACCCGGCGCTGCAGGCGGCGTCGGGTATTTCGGCCTGCACGCTGGGCGGCGGATGGCTGCTGGCGCAAGGCCGGCGGGCGCTGCCAGCCGAGCGGCCGCTGACGCTGATCTCGCTGGCGCGTTCGGGCGACAGCCCGGAGAGCGGCGGCGTGGTGGAGTGGCTCTTGGAGACCGAGCCGCTGGTAAAGCACCTGGTCATTACGTGCAATGCGCGCGGCCAGCTGGCGACGCGCTTCCGTGGCGATCCGGGGGTCCTGGTCCTCAGCCTGGACGAGAAAACCAACGACCGCAGCCTGGTGATGACCTCGAGCTTCACCAACATGGCCTTGGCCGGGCTCGGCCTGGGATTCCTGGCTGATCCGGCCGCCTATGCGAAGATCGCGGAGACGTTGGCCGGCGCGGGCCGGCAGTTGCTGCTGCGGCACACCGACGTGCTGGCGGAGACGGCGCGCACGCCATTTCATCGCGCGGTCTTTCTGGCCAGCGGCTGCCGCTACGGCGCGGCGCGGGAGGCGGGCCTGAAGATGCTCGAAATGAACGCCGGGCGGATTCCCACCATGGCCGAAACGTACCTCGCGTTCCGCCACGGCCCGATGTGTTTCCTGGATCGGGAAACTCTGCTGGTGTGCTTCCTGGCTTCCGATCCGCTGGCGCGGGCGTATGAGGAAGACGTCATCACGGAGATCAACCGCAAGCAGCTCGGCGCACGGAAACTGATCGTCGGCGCGGGCGTCAACCCTGCGCTGCTGGCAGATGGCGACGTGGCGCTGGAGGTTCCGGCGATGGCGGAACTGGGCGACGACAACGTGCCCGTGCTGGACGTCATGGTCGGCCAGTTGCTGGCATTCTTCCGCTGCCGGGCGGAAGGACTGCGGCCGGACATGCCATCCGAGGGCGCCATCAGCCGCGTGGTGAACCCGTTCAGGATCCACGCCCGCAAGGAGCAACCGAAGCCGTGAAGATCCTGTTTGCCGGGGAACTTAATCCCGATCTGATCCTGCGCGACTACCACGCCTTCCCTACCCTGGGCCAGGAGGTGCTGGTGGACGACTGCACGCTGACGCTGGGCAGCGCCACCGCGATCTGCGCGGTGGGCATGGCCAAGCTCGGCAATGCGGTGCGCTTCGCCACGCTGGTGGGCCAGGACCAGTGGGGCGATTTCTGCGTCCGGGCGCTGGAGCAGGCGGGGATCGACATCAGCGGCGTGCGGCGCGAGGCCAGCGTGAAGACGGGCATCACGATTTCAATCACTTCGGCCGCGGACCGGGCGTTCGTCACCTATTTGGGCGCCATCGCCGCATTCCGGGCGGCGCATATGGACAGCGCGGTGATGGACGGCTGCGGCCACCTGCACATCTCGAGCTATTTCCTGCAGCAGGGCCTGCGCCAGGACTGCAGCGCGTTGTTCGCCGAGGCGCACCGGCACGGCATGACGACCTCGCTGGACCCGGGCTTCGACCCGACAGAACGCTGGCAGAGCGGCTTGCGCGAAGCGCTCCAGCAAGTCGACATCTTCTTCCCCAACGAGGTGGAGCTGCGCGGCGCCGGCGGCTCCTCTGAACCAGTCGAGTGCTTGCGGCGGCTCCATAACGGCCGCACGCTGGTAGTGGCCAAGCTGGGGCGCGAGGGCTGCATGGCGTTCGACGATGGAGCGCCGGTGCACGTACCCGCGTTCCCGGTGCGGGCCGTCGACACCACGGGCGCGGGCGATTCGTTCAACGCCGGTTTTCTGCACGCGTGGCTGCGCCGGCGTCCGTTGAAAGAGGCGATGCGCTTCGCCGCGGCCTGCGGCGCGTTGTCCACGCGGGCGATGGGCGGCACGGGCAGCCAGGCCACGGAATCCGAAGCGGAGGAGCATGTTGCATGTTACAACGGGGAATTGATTTTCACACCCATCCGCTGCTGGTGCGCGAGATGATCGCGCGGCATCCGGAACTGGAACGGGCGGCGCGCGAGACGTTTTATATCGGCAACAATTTTCAGCCGCTCGAATCGTTCCTGCTGGAGTTGGATATCGCCGGTCTCGAAAAGGCGGTCCTGCTGCCGATCGACGCCACCAGCAGCCGCAACACCACGGTCTACACGAATGAACAGATCGCCGAGCTGTGCGCCATGATGCCCCCGCCTGGTCGGCTTTGCCAGCGTGGATCCGCACGATCCGGATGCCCCCGCTAAGCTGCGCGAGGCGGTGATGAATCTGGGCCTGCGCGGGCTCAAGCTGGCGCCGGCGATGCAGCAGTTTTATGCCGGACGACCGCTGGCTCTATCCGCTCTACGAGACGGCGCGCGAGCTGGGCATTCCGATCCTGTTTCACGCCGGCATGAGCTGGGAGCCGGGCAGCCGGCTGCAGTACGGCCAGCCGATGCAGTTCGAAAATGTGGCCGCGGACTTCCCCGATCTGCCGATCGTGCTGGCCCACCTGGCGTGGCCGTGGGTCACCGAGGCGGTCGCGCTGGCGCTGAAGTATCCCAACCTGCATCTCGACACCTCGGCGCTGTATTTCGACAACCCGCGCGATTTTCTGCGTTATGCGATGACCCAGCACGGTGCCGCTGACGGTCTTCGAGCGCAGCCTGCGCAAGCAGATCGTGTTCGGCTCGAATTACCCGCGCGTGGAGATCAAGAACATGGCCGCGGCCGTGCGCGGGCTCGGTTTTTCTGAGGCCTGCCTGGATCTCGTATTCCGGGAAAACGCGGAGCGGCTGCTCGGAGGCGAGGCGATGATCGTCAAGCTGGAACGCATCGAAGTGCAGTCCCGCCAGGACATGGAGATGATCGATATCACGCCCCAGGTGGAGCGCCCGTAGCCGCCAGCGGCGTGCGCGATGGGTTGGTGCTGGCGATGACCGCGCACACTTCCTCCGGGCTGCTGGTGACCGAGGGCATCGAGTGCCTGGAGCGCGACGTGCTGGCGCACCTGGAGCGCCTGGCGCCGAAGGAGCCGCCCGCAGGCACGTTACGGCTACTGGCACAACCGCTACCTGGACTACGATGGGCGGCTGGGGTTCAACGCCGGGGACCACCTGAAGAGCATCCTGGGCGGAGTGAATTGCTTCTTCCCCGTCGAAAACGGCAAGGTCGTTCGCGGCAGCCGTCAGAAGGTCTACTTCGTCGAGTACGACGGACCGCTGGCCAGAACGGTTTTCATCCAGGTTCTGGGAGAAGCGGCGTAGTGCGTCTTCAGAACAGCACGTCGAAGTCGGCGGTGAAGCGGCGATGGCGCTCGCCGAAAAACAGGCCTGCGGCCGGATCGTCGACGTTCCAGTGCACCGCTTCGGGGTTGAAGTGGTTGCTCAGATTGAAGCCGCTGATCGAAAACCGCAGAGAATACTTCGGACTGACCTTGAAATCCCTCCACACCCGCGCGTCCGCCGAGAGGAAGTTGGGAAAGCGGGTCGCGTTGGGGATGCCGACATAGCCCTGGGCGGCATTGGTCAGAATGTAGGGGAAGCCGCTGCGATATTCGAACACCGGCGCGATGCCGAAGCCGCGCGGGAGCTGGAGCCGGCCCCAGACGAGGAAACGATTGGGAAGATCGGTGGGTGATGTCGCCACCTGGTCGGGCCGCAGGATGGGCGAGGGGAAGCTGCCAATGTAGCTGGCGAAGTCGTTCAGGTCGCCCGTGGCATGGCTGCGCACGTAAGAGAAGTTCAACTCCCGCTTTTCGCCCGGACGCACGCGGGCGGTGGCTTCGTACTGCCGATAGCGCGCCGTCCCAGTGCCCGAGAGCAGCACCATCCCGGTGTTGGTCACGGGGTTCGGGAGCGTGGAATCGAGAATCAACAGGTCCCCGGATACGCTCTGCATGTAGCCCGTCCTCAGGCGGACGTAACGCGTGATGGGCTGCTCCACCTGCAGCACGCCGTTGGTGCTGCCGGGCGAGAAGTTGCCCGCTGTCTGACTTTTGACGACGAGCTTCTGGCGCGAGATGATCTCGCCCAGCCCGTTCTGAAAAAGATACGGGCCGGCCGTGATCTGGCCGTTCCCGTTGTAATCAGTCACCACCTCGTTGGGGTAATCGCTGAAGGAGTAGACGCCCAGCGGAACGCGGTCGTAATAGACGCCGACGCCCGCGCGCACCACCGTGCCCAGGTGCGTGAAGGGGTTCCAGGCCAGGCCGGCGCGGGGCGCGAAACGGATCGCCTCGGAGATCTCCTGCGACTCGGTGCGCAGGCCCAGATCGATCGCCAGGTGCGGCGAAAGGGTCCAATGGTCCTGCACGAAGAGGGCATATTCGGTGTCGGCATTCGAGAACGGTGAGCCGCCGGTGAAGGCGATGCTCTCCAGCAGCCCGCCGCTCGCATTGGCGATGTCAACTGGATGCTCATTCATCTGGCCGTCGTCGTAGCTCTCGGCCACGTACGCGCCGGCTTTGAAATTGTGCGTGCCGAAGCGGCTCCAGGGCGCGAACGAGAATGTTGACAGCCAGCCGTAGCGCTCGGCGTCGCGGGCCTGCTGGGCGAAGTAGTTGCCCGAGTCGCCCTGCGGCTGGAGCACCAGATCGAGCGGCCCCTTGGCCCATACGCTGGCGTCGAACCTGGTCATCGAGATCGTGTTGTCCCACAGGCCGCCGAAGATGGTCAGCTTGTCCGAGAGAGTCGCGGTGTAATTGTGCGTACGGGCATCGGAGGTGGTCGGCTGCGGATTGAAATAATCCATGTTCACGTAGCCCAGGCGCTGCGGGGCGAGGTGAAACGTGGCCGTGAGCAGATTCCTGTCCGAAACGATCCAATCGAGCTGCAGGAACGAGTTGAAGCCTTCGGTTGTTTTCTGGTTCCAGGGATATGGCAAAGTGTAAATGAGAATCTTGCGAACCTCGTATTCGAAGCCTTCCGAGAGATACAGCTTGCCCGGGATCAGCGGGCCTTCGAGGTTCAGACGCGGAGTCGCATCGCGCAGGCCGCGCAGGTGCCAGCTGCGAATGCTGAAGTCGGGCAAGGGATCGTTCAGTTCCCATTTCCATTTCTCGCCGCCGCGCCGCGTTTCCACCGAAACCAGTCCCGCCGAGAAGCGTCCGTACTCGGCCAGAAACGACGTCTGATAGAAGTTCAGGCTCTCGACGCTGTCGATGGGCACGGTCAGGCCGAACCCGCCCGTCGCCGGGTCGGTAACGTCGGCCGAGTTGACGACCAAGGCGCTGCGATTCTCGCCGCTGCCGGAGAGTTGCAGTCCGCCGCCCGGCGTGCGAACGACGCCGGGGATCAACGGCAGGGCGTCGCTCACCGTGGCCGGCCGGCTGGGCAGGTCCCTGGCCGTCTGCGCCTGGACCGTGCTGGGCGGCGCCGAACCGGCCTCCACCGCAGTCGCCGTGTCGCGCACCTCGATGCTTTCTTTGCGCGCCCGCGGCGCCAGGGTCAGCTCGACAGCCAGCGAGGCCCCCGCCTCCAGCGCCAGGTCCGGCCGGATCAGCGGTTCGAATCCCTCCTTCGCGGCGCTGATCGCATAACGCCCGGGCTTCAACCCACCGAAGGCCGCATGGCCGTTCTCGTCGGTCGTCGCCGCGGCCACGACGGCGCCGTCCAGCTTGAGCTCGAGTTGCGCCGCCGGGATGCCCAGATGCGACGGGTCGAGGAGCGTGACGCTGATCTTCGCCCCCTCCGGCTGTCGCGCCCACGCCGCGCGCCCCGCGCACAGACACAAAATCATCGTCGCCGCGATGTGGCTAATGCGCATCATCTGTCGCCCGCTGGTCAGGGTTTCCCAGGTGAATGGCTGAAGGACGCCCTCCGCATGGGGACGGTTTCATGACCATGCCTTTCGGCACAATCCCTCGTTCGCAGAGAGGTGATTCAACTCTCGCAGATGTTCAATTTTATCACCTGGCTGGAAATGAGCGCTCCGGCCCCGCGAGCGGATAGAATAGCGCCCGGAAGGACTCCACTTATGATGCAGCCGAAAGGGATGGATCGCCGCGATTTCCTGCGCGGCGCGGGAGTTGTCTCGGCCGGCTTGGGGCTGGCTCGGGACTCCGCTGCGGAGGCGGCCTCGCCTCCAGACGAACAATACAAAGTTCACTGGTACCCCTTCACTGAGCACCCCGATTCGGATACCTGCTGGTCGCTCTCCGTGGGTCCCGACGGCCGGATCTACGCCGCGGCCTGCGCCGAGGGCGTGCCCGGCGGGGTCGTGAAGCCGGTGCGCTACAACGAGCAGAAGGACGGGCTCGACTATCTCTTCAACCTCGCTGAGATGGTCGACGATCCCGGCGACTCCGGCCACGCGACGCAGTGCAAGATCCACTATAGTTTCGCCCCCTCGATGCACGACCAGGTCATGTACATGGCCACGCATCTGTCGGGACCGCCCATCGACCTGCCCGTTTACAACCCGTGGTATTCGTGGCACGACAAGCAGCGCCTGTTCCGCGGAGCCGCGCTGCTGGCCTGGGATACGCAACACGACCGCGTGTTGTGGTGGGACACGATGATTCCCAAGGAGGGCTGCCGCTGTCTGCTGCACGACGAGGAGCGCGGGCTGCTGTACGCCATCTCCTATCCGCGCGATCACTTCTTCATCTACGACCTGAAGACGCGCCAGCGGCGCGACCTGGGCCGCATCGGCTCGATTAATTCGCAGACCATCATCCTCGATAAACGCCACCGTGTCTGGACCACCAATGATTACGGCCATTTGGTGCGTTATACGCCCGAAACGGACCGGCTGGAGATCTCGCCCGAACCCCTGCCCCACGCCGTTTACCAGACCGGCTGGCACAGCGTCTTCTACGATGTCGCGCCGGCTCCCGACCGGGAGTGCGTCTACGCCTCGACGTGGTGCCCCAATCCGCATCTGATGCGTATCTGGCTGAACGAAGGCCAGTGGCCGCGGGTGGAAGACCTCGGCCCCGCGACGCAGGATCGCGACCTCACTTTCCCCGTTCGACATGTTCCGCGACCACTGCGGAGGACTCGTCTTCGCCGGCGACGGCCAGCTCTACTATGTGGCCTCGCGCTGGCGCGATCCGGTTCACAATCCCCTGCCCCCGCCGCACAAAGAACGCGAGGGCGTCGTCTGGCGCCTCGACCCGCGCACGCTGAAACGCGAAGAGGTGACGCGGCTCGAGCACCCCAACGGCTTCGCGCACTACGTCTCGCGCGGCGCCGTGGATCACAATGGCGACCTCTTCTTCGGCCACGTCGGCTCGCGCCCGTGCGGGATTTTCAAGGTGTCGATGCCGGCCGGCCGTAAACGCGAAAACGCGCATCTGCCCATTCGTATGTGGGGCTGAAGGAGGTAACGGCCATGCAAACCAAATCCAAGTTGAGATTCGATCCTGATTCGCCCCAGATCAAGGCCTACCTCGACCAGGTCCATCACCACACGTTCATGGGGGAAGGGACCATGGTCGCCTTCCCCACGTGTCTGCCCGGCATGACGGTCCAGATTCCGCTTGATGAGAGCCACATCACGGCGCTCGCCGCGGCGCCGGACGGGACCGTCTATGGCGCTACCAGCGGCCGCTGCAGCCACATCTTCATCGCGTCGCTGCATTGGCTCAACGGCATCGTCTTCGACCTCGGAATCCCCGAGGGCGCGACCCAGGCCGCCGCAGTGTGCTGCGGCGACTCGAGCGTTTTTGCATTCGTCAACGGTCCGCGCGGCGGCCGCGCCATCGCCATTCCCCAGCTGGACCTCGCACCCGAGGATCTCATCCAGGAGTGGAGCTTCGAGCGCCCCGCGATGACCGACTACGGCGAATGTGTCCCCGGCGAGCCGGTCGTCCACGCCGTCATGGACGCATCGCGGCAGACCATCGTAGGCCTCACCTCGCGCCACATCTTCACGCTGGACGTTGCTACGCATCAGGTGCGCCAGGCGGGCCAGGCGCCCGGTATCGGGCAGATTGCGCTGGCAACGCGCGGCGCCATTTTCGGCCGCGACGAGGCCGACTCGCTGTGGCGTTTCGACCCCGCGTCGCAGCAGTTCGAGCGTCGCGCCGTGAAGCTGCCGGAAGACTTCGGCGATTACCCGCTTCAGTGGGCCGCACACCGCCATAGCGGCGTGCTTTACACCGCTGATGCGCGGGGCAATCTGTATTCGTTCGACGCAAGCCATGGATTCAGCCAGCCTCTGGCACCCACGCCCCTGACGCCGGTCGGCCCGATGGCGGTCACGTTCGACGGGCGGCTGTTCGGGTTCTGCGGCGACGAGATGGCCAAGATGTTTTGCTACGAGCCGGCCACACGCAAGGTCACGAACCTGGGCGTCGCCGTTTCGGTCCTCGAGCGGCGGCGCTACGGCTATGTCTTCGGCGACGCGGTCACGGGCCGTGATGGCGAGATCATCTTCGGCGAGGACGACAACGGCGGCCACGTGTGGATGTATTTCCCGCGCATCCGCTCCACGGGCGCGTAGACCGGCCTGGCCGAATGCAGGCGCCGCGACGCTTTGCGATGGCGCGGAGTAGAATGATTCTCCGTGAAGCCGCTACTGTGTCTGCTCACGCTCGTCCTGCCGCTGTCTGCGCTCACACTGGTTAAGGACGGCCGCTCGCCGTACTCGATCTGCCTGTCGCCCCAGGCCTCTCCGTCTGAGCAACGCGGTGCAAACGAACTGCAGCGCTTCGTCGGGGAGATGTCCGGCGCGCGGCTCAGCATTGGCGCCGATTGCCGGACGTCGCGGCCGCTCATATTCATCGGCGACAGTGCGGCGTTGCGGCGCGTAGCGCCGGGCTTCGACGCGGCCTCTTTCGGTCCCGAAGAGTTCCTCCTGAAGACCGCCGGCAAACACATCATCATCGCCGGCGGACACGAGCGCGGCACCATGTACGGCGTCTACACGTTCCTGGAGCGTTTGGGCTGCCGCTGGTTCACGCCCGATGTCAGCCGCATTCCGAAATTGCGCACCATCGAGATCCCGGCGCTCGATGAACGCCAGAAACCGGCCTTCGAATATCGCGAGGTTTACATCCGCGAAGCCCTCGACAAGGACTGGGCGGCGCGCAACAAAACCAATGGCAATTTCACCGCCCTGGATGCGTCCACGGGCGGCAAGGTCGAGTACTTCCCATTCGTTCACAGCTTCTACAGCCTGGTGCCCCCGCAGAAGTATTTCGCGTCGCACCCCGAGTACTTCGCGCTGGTGGACGGCGCGCGGCGCGGCGCCCAGGCCCAACTCTGCCTCACCAATCCGGAGGTGCTGCAACTGGCCGTGGCGCGCGTCCGCGAGTGGATCCGCGACCATCCCGGCGCCGCCATCATCTCCGTTTCCCAGAACGACTATTCCGGCTGGTGCGAGTGCGACCGCTGCCGCCGCGTCGAGGAGGAAGAGGGCGGCCAGCACTCCGGAGCGATTCTGCGGTTTGTCAACTCTCTGGCGGCCGAAATCGAGAAGACCAATCGCGACAAGCTGATCGACACTCTGGCCTACGCCTACAGCGAGAACCCGCCGGCGCATGTCCGCCCGCGACCCAACGTGCGCATCCGCCTCTGCCCCATCGGCGTCTGCGTGGCCCACCCCTTTGAGCAGTGCCCTCGCAGCGCTTACTTTCTGCGCAATCTCAAGGCCTGGGCGGACATCACCAGCCAGCTTTACATCTGGCACTACAACACGAATTTCTCCCACTACCTGGCGCCATTCCCTGATTTTGATGAGCTCGCCGCCGACATCCCGCTGTACCACCGCAGCGGCGTCGTGGGCATCTTCCTCGAGGGTTCCTACGCCCCCGGCGGCGGCGGGGAGAATGCCGAGCTGCGCTCCTACATCGCGGCCCGCCTGTTGTGGAATCCGCACACCGACGTGGAACGGGATCTGGACGATTTCTTCGCAGGCGTCTACGGCCCGGCGGCCAAGCCCATGCGCGCCTACTTCGACCTGCTGCAGCACGAAGTCCGGCTGCCGCCCGGCGGCCTCGGCCAGCACATGTGGATTTACAATATCCTCACCTTCTCGCCGGACTTCCTGCCGCAGGCCGAGCGCCTGTTCGACCAGGCCTTGGCCGCGGCCCCCGACGACGCCGTGCGGCGGCGCGTGGAGAAGGCCCGGCTGCCGATTGAATATGTCGAGCTGCTGCGTTCCCGTGAATACTCCTTCGACGGCTCCGTCTACAGCCCGCCCGACCTGGCCGGCTATCAGCAGCGCTTTCACGATTTCGCGGCCCGGCTGCGCGGCTTCGGGATCACCAGCATCAGCGAAGGGCGTGATTTGAAGCGCGATGAGGAGGACGCCGCCGCCACAACGGGCTACGGCGCCGTCCATCTCGATAACGAGAGCTGGAATCTCACCCTCGTGCCGGAACTCGGCGGCCGCATCGTGCGTCTGGCCGCCCGGCGCGCTGGCCGCCAGTCGCCGCTGCTGACACAGCTCTGGGCGGGCGCTTACCCTTCCTGGGAGCACTATCCGAACCTGGCCGGCCAGGTGGCGCAAGCCGCTTCGGATTATCCGGTCTACGCCTGGCCCGCCACCTGGAAAGCCGCCTCGGCCGGACCCCAGGAGGCGCTGCTCGCCGGCCGGTGCCCCAACGGGCTCGTCCTGGAACGCCGCATCCGGCTCGACCAGGAGTGGGTCCACACGGCGGTCATGGCGCGCAACTCCACCCGCGCTCCGCTGGAGGCCGTCCTGCTGATGCGGGCGGAGCTGGAACCCGGCGACATCGAAACGGCGCGCGTGCGCTTCCGGACCGTGGGCGGTGCGCAGGTAGACCAGCTCCTCCTCCTGCCCGGTGAACCGCCGGAAGGCTCCCAGACCTACGCGGCGTCGGATCTGCCGGATGGAGAATGGCGGCTCATCCGGCCCGGCCTGGGCGATATCGTCAACCGCTTCCCCAAGGAACTGGTGGACCGGGTAACGCTGGACTGGACCTCCAAGGCCGGCTCGCGCGTCACCTTTTCCGTATGGTCAAAAAAGCGGAGCCTGGCTGCCGGTGAGCAGTTGAAGCTCGAAGCCGACTACCGCTGAACGCACCGCCCCTGCCGCTCCGGCCTGCGAATCGGCATCGGTTTTGAGTCTCGTCCGGGCGTCTCGCTGGCCGGCTGGCGCACCGTTCTCCGGATCGTCCCGGATGTTTTTGCCTCAATCGGGCATAAATCCTGGCCCGCGCGGCATCTATTCATATAGAACGACCATGATCCAGAAACCTTACAACCACGGCCTGCTCCCGGCCGGCGCGGCCCTCTTCTTTTTAGCGGCCGGAGCTTGTTCCGGCGCCGGCGCAGTCGATCTCGCGCATTTTCCCAACCCGGCCGTCGATGAGGTCAGGAGCGCCACGAAGGGACGGCGCACCGCGGTGCTTTCGGCCGGTTGTTTCTGGTGCGCGGAGGCGGTCTTCGACCAGCTCGCGGGCGTCGTCAACGTGACTTCGGGCTACACCGGCGGCACGGCGGCGGAGGCCCACTATCACACCGTCGGCGCGGGCGGGACCAACCACGCCGAGTCGGTCCGCATTGTCTACGATCCGTCGAAGATCACCTACGGCACGCTGCTCAAGGTCTTCATGAGCGTCGCCAACGACCCTACCACCAAGGACCGGCAAGGGCCCGACTGGGGCCACCAGTACCGCTCGGCCATCTGGTACGCCGACGCGGAGCAGGAAAAGATCTCCCGGGCGTATGTCCAGCAGCTCACCGCCGCCAACGTGTTCAACGCGCCGATCGTGACCGAAATCTCGCCTCTGAAGGTCTTCTACCCGGCCGAGGATTATCACCAGCACTACGTCCAGAACCATCCGCTGGAGCCGTACGTCGTGGCCAATTCGATCCCCAAGATCCAGAAGCTGAAAAAGGCCTACCCGGAACTGTTGAAGAAGTGACCGCGGCGCCTCCTCAAGCATCCAAACGGCTATGCCTCGATCGTTGACCCCGCACCTGGTTCCGGCGCTCGTTTTCTGTGCCCTGAGTGGCGCCGTCATGCCCGGCGCCGCGGCGCAGGCCTCCGGCGACCACGTGGTTTTCTCCGACTATCGCGAGCAGCGCCCCGGCGTGGTGCACCACATCACGCTGGCCGACCTGCCCCCGCCGTACGCCACCGAATCCGCCGCCAACGGGCCCGAGGTGGTCGCCCGGCCCGCCGGCGCCTGGCCCATCGCGCCTCCGGGCTTCAAGGTGGAACTGTATGCCGATGGACTCAACAATCCGCGCCTCATCCGCAGCGCACCCAATGGCGACCTGTTCGTCGTCGAAAGCGGCGCCCAGGACGTCAAGGTGATGCGCGGTCTCACGCCCGACGGCAAGGCTCTGACCGTGGCCACCTTCGCCACCGGCTTGAAACAACCCTTCGGCCTGGCGTTTTATCCGCTGGGCGCGGACCCGCAATGGGTCTACATCGGCAACACCGACTCGGTGGTGCGCTTCCCCTACCGCAACGGCGATCTGCAGGCGCGCGGTCCGGCCGAAGTGATCGTGCCCGAACTGCCCGCCCATGGCGGACACTGGACGCGCGACGTGGCCTTCACGCTGGACGGGAATAAGATGTTCGTTTCGGTCGGATCCGGCAGCAACGTTGACGACCCCGACCTCAACAAGCGCGAGTTCCAGCGCGCCGACATCCTCGAATTCAATCCCGACGGCAGCGCCCGGCGCGTCTACGCCTACGGCATCCGCAACGCGGTGGGCCTGGCCGTGCATCCGCGCACCGGCGAGCTGTGGGCCTCGGTGAATGAGCGCGACGCCCTGGGCGACAACCTGGTGCCGGATTACATCACGCATGTCCAGGAGGGCGGGTTCTACGGCTGGCCGTGGTGGTACATGGGTCCGCACCAGGATCCGCGCCACGCCGGCAAGCACCCCGAGTTGAAGGACAAGGTGATCACTCCCGATGTGATCCTGCAGCCGCACAACGCCTCTCTCGAAATGACTTTTTATGATGGAAAACAGTTCCCCAGCGATTATTCCGGCGACATCTTCGCCGCCGAGCATGGCTCGTGGAACCGCTCCATTCGCACCGGTTATGAGGTCATCCGCGTGCCCCTGCGCGACGGTAAAGCGACCGGTGAGTACCTCGATTTTCTGAACGGTTTTGTGACCCCCGATGGCAACGTCTGGGGGCGGCCTGTCGGCGTGGCCGTGGCGCCGAACGGCGCGCTGATGGTCTCCGACGACGGGTCGAACTCAATCTGGCGCGTCAGCTATCAGGGTCCGCCCGGCGGCGGAAAGTGAGGATCGCGATATGAACAACTCAAATGCAATCCCAACCCGGCGTAGCGTGCTGGGACTGTTCGGAGCAGGAGGGCTCCTCGTTATGCAGGCCGCCGCGAATTCAAAAAAGACCGTCAAAATCGCCCAATTCGATAAGGCCGGCCATTTCACCGGCATCGTCGAAGTCGACAGGATCGTCAAACCCGACGCCGAATGGCGCAAGCTGCTCCCGCCCGAGGCCTACCAGGTCACGCGCCACAAGGGTACCGAGCGCGCCTTCATGAACAGCCTGTACAACAATCACCGCGACGGGCTCTATAGCTGCGTCTGTTGCGGCACCATGCTGTACGATTCGAAGACCAAGTTCGAATCCGGCACCGGCTGGCCCAGCTTCTGGGCGCCGATCGCGAAGGAGAACGTCTCCATCGGCACTGACCTCAGCCTGGGCATGGAGCGCGACGAGGTCTCTTGCGCGCGCTGCGACGGCCATCTCGGCCACGTCTTCGACGACGGCCCCAGGCCCACCGGCAAGCGCTACTGCATGAACTCGGCCGCGCTTGTCTTCATGCCCCGCGGCTGAGGGCGCACCCCGGTTCTTCCGTTCCGCCGCGTCGGCAGTGTATGCCCACGCTGTCCCGTTGCCCGCAGCGCTGCACGCACGCGCTGGCATAGGATATTGGCATGCGATTCCTTGCCACCCTGCTCGCGTTCTCTGCCCTGCTCCTTGGACAGACGCCCACCGCGCCCGTGCCGCCCAGAATTCAGGCGCTCATCATCACCGGCCAGAACGGTCACGACTGGCGCACCGTGTGCCCGCTGTTGCGCAAGGACCTCGAGGACACCGGCCGCTTCGAAGTCCGCATCGACGAGGAGTTCCGCGGCGCCGGCCCGGAAACGCTCGCGCCCTACGACGTCGTGATCCTCAACTACGCCGACTGGCGCAAGACCGGCCTGCGCTGGGGCGACCGCGCCGAAAACGCGCTGCTCGATTTCGTGCGCTCCGGCAAGGGCCTGGTCGTGTATCACTTCTCCGCCGCGGCGTTCGACGGCTGGACCGAATTTGAAAAGCTCTCCGGCGCCAACTGGCGCCCCGGCAACGGCCAGCACTCCGCGCCGCACGACTTCGTCGTTCAGGTTGTCGACTCCAGCCATCCCATCACGCGCGGCATTCCGGCAACGTTCATGCAGACGAAAGATGAGCTTTACGCCAACCTGAAGTGGCAGCCCGAGGGCTGCTGCCACATCCTGGCTACCGCCTGGGACGACCACTCCTTGTATAAGAATCCGCAACAGCCCGTGTATGGCCCGGGCAAGGCCGAGCCGGTGTTGTGGACCGTTGACTACGGCAAAGGCCGCGTCTTTGTCAACGTCCTCGGCCACGACGGCCCCGCCGTCCAGACGCCCGCCTTCATCGCGACGTTCACGCGCGGCGCCGAGTGGGCCGCCACCGGCAACGTCACTCTGCCCACGGTCGCTTTGCCCGCTCCGCCTCAGAAATAACCCGGCCTCACGCCGGAATCGACCCCGCCTTGATGACCTTCGTCATCACCTCGGCGAAGGTGTCGATCTCTTCCAGCGTCGTGTACACGTTGGGCGTAATCCGCAGCCCCTGATATTCGCCCTCGGTCACGATCGCCACCGTCCAGATGCGGTGCTTCGTCCACAGGTAGTTCTGCAGCTTCCCCGCATCGTACCCGTCCACGCTCACGAACCCGATGGCGCACGACTGTTCCGGGTCCTCGCTGTTCAAAATCTTCACGCCCGGCAAATCCCGCAACTGGTTCGACCAGCGCTTGCGAAGGTACCGGAAGCGCTCGGCCTTTCGTTCGGCCCCGATGCTCTCGTGGAAGTTCAGCGCCTCGGTAATGGCGTTGCGCTGCGACGCCGGGTGCGTGCCGATCTCCTCGAATTTGCGGATGTTGGCGTTCATCTCCGGCGGCGCGGCCATCAGCGGCCAGATCTTTTCGATCTTCGACCGCTTCACGTACAGCATGCCGGTTCCGATCGGCGCCAGCACCCATTTGTGCAGCGATGTGCCGTAGTAGTCGCACTCCAGATCGGCCTGTTGGAACGGGAACTGCGCGAAGGCGTGCGCGCCGTCCACGATCACTTCAATGCCCTGAGCGCGCCCCAGTTCGCAGATCCTGCGCACCGGGAAGATCTGCCCCGTGCGGTTGGTCATGTGGCAGATGTGGATCACCTTCGTGCGCGGCGTGATCGCCTCTTCGAACTTCCTCACCAGGGATTCCATGCTCGGCGGCGGTACTGGGAATTTGAGTTGCTTCAGCACAATCCCGTCCCGCCGCTCCCTCTGCTGCCAGGTGGTGATCATGCGCGGGTAGTCCTGGTTGGTGGTCAGAACTTCGTCGCCGCGTTTGAGCTCCATGCCGAGCTGCACAATCTCCAGCCCCTCGCTGGCGTTGCGCGTGATGGCGATCTCCTCGGGGTCGCAGCCGAACGTCCGCGCCAGCCGCCGCCGCACGGTCTCAATGCCCGGGTCCAGCACGCTCCACATGTAATACGACGGGCTCAGGTTCTCGACCTCCAGGTAGCGCACCTCGGTATCCATGACAATCTTCGGCGCGGGCGACACGCCGCCGTTGTTGAGATTGACCATGTTGCGGTCCACCGTGAAGGCGTGGCGGATGTTCATCCAGAAATCTTCGTCGCGCGCCACCGTGTCCGCCGCGCGTCCCGAGACCTCCGACGCCGCGCTCTGCGCCCGCGCCAGCGCGTCGGTCTGAAACGCGGCCGCGGCCAGCGCTCCGGCCGCCGATGCGGAAAAGCCTTGGAAGAATCTCCGACGGTTCATGAACCCACCATCGCGCAGTTGCAGCCGCGGGTCAATATGGCAGGCCTGGGAAAGGCGTCGCGCCTCTTTGCGTCCCCTAGCGGACCGGGATGATCGGCCCGCCGAAAATGAAAACCCGGCGTGAGGTCCGAACCTCGCGCCGGGCTTGTGTTTGAAGAAGAGGGGCTATGCCGTTATTTCGCGAGCTTCCTGCGGCGCAGCAGCGCGCCTAAGCCCAGCAGGCCGGCGCCAATCAGAGCCATCGAAGCCGGTTCCGGCGTACTGATCTCCTGGAACGAGTCTGAAAAGCTATACAGATATCCGGTCGAGTCGATAACGATCGTCTCGTCGACGTAGACTGTTTTCTCGTCCGGAAGACTGATGCTCTCCGTCGTGCCATTGACAGACTCTACAATGCCAATCGGCTGGCCTTGGGAGTCGTACAAATACTTGGTATCCGTGTTGTCCGGCGAGCCACTCGAATCGCCGCCGTTAAACGAAACCTGGGCGGAATCGATCCAGCTCGTATCCAAACTGGGATCGCCCGGATTCACCGTGATGCTGTAGTCGAAAGTGTACGTCCCCGGCCCTATGAAAGTCCCGGCAGGCGCTGACAGCGTGATAGTGTGACTTGACGGACTCCCCGGCACGTCAACGACGTTGAGCAGCCAAGTCCCGGGAATTGCCGTGCCAGTCCCGTTACCGGTGAACGTGTAAATCTTGTCGGTTCCATCGATACAAGCCAGGCCGGGGTTGCTAACGGGGTTCTCCAAGGCCCCCACCGTGGGCGTGGCCGAGCACTGCGTGATGGATCCGGCCCACACGGCACTGGTCCCAATGGCCAGGACCCCTAAAACCAACACTATTTTTGAAGCGACCGCCGCTAGAGACTTCATCGTTGCTTTCCCTCCTCTTCCCAAATTGTATTGAGAGGTGCTCCAGGCTCCTCTGCCCGAAACCGGCGACACCACTCACCCCCGCTTTTGGGGACAGAGGTAGTATGCCAAAAAACACCAGATGAAGCATAGTACTGTTTGTACTATCTTTAGATAGGGCAAAAAAGACCAATCGAACTTCCTTCCCTCACCTCTTCGGAAACTTGCCCCGCTGGCTTAGCAAGCCGTTTTCGGACCTGTTACTCGCAAATTACGTTATTGTAAATAAATGACTTATATCAAATAGAAGGAGGCACCCAGCACCGTCGTATGGGATGCTTTTGGATATCTGGATATTGTGGTATTGAATCGAGGCGCGAATCGTGATTTGGAGGGCATCCTCTCCGCAGCGGCAAGACGGCCTTCAAGAACTTTGGTACTGGTACTCCCCAGGGCATTTGTGGCCCCCTCGCCGCTCAATCATCCGTCTCCGCCGGTCACTAGGCCTGGCGGGATATTCCTGAGCCACTGTGCGCGCCGCCCGCCGGCCTGCGCTAACATGTCTGATACCTGGCCCGAGATCTGGTTCGGCGGGCGAGGGCTGGAATGATCGAATTGCACCGCCAAGGAGACCGCACCCGTGTCTATTAATGAAGAAATGCAGGAACACGCCGAGCACGCCCACGACTCGTTTACCCGCACCGCCGGCGCACTCATCGCCCTCATTGCCGCTTTTCTGGCCGTCGTGGCTGTCGCCGGCCACATCGCCACCACCGAGGAGCTGCTGGCCCAGCAGAAGGCTTCCGACCAGTGGGCCTTTTACCAGGCCAAGTCCCTGCGCCGCTACCAGTCCGAAGTGGCCAAGGAGATCGTGAGCCTCATGCCCGGCGCCGCAGCCGCCACGGCAGCCGAAAAATTCAAAGGCAACCAGGAGCGTTACCAGAAGGAAGGCGAGGAGATCATGACGCAGGCCCGGGAGTTCGAGGCCGAAAGCGCCGTCAACGGCCGTCGCGCCCTGCGCCTCCATTTCGGCGAGGTGTTCCTCGAACTGGCCGTTGTTCTGTGTTCGCTGGCGATCCTCACCCGGCGCTCGTTGTTCCTATACGTGGCCGTCACTTCCGGCGCCGGCGGCATCCTGATCGCCGCAAGCTCCCTGTTCTTGCAGCACTGACCCATCAGCCGGATGGAGCTGCGGCCGCCTGGCCTTCCCCCCGGCTGTCACGAGTGCCGCCGCCGTCCTACTGGACCGCTTTGACGGGATACGGCGGCGCCGCGGGCACCGGCCGTGGATCCTTCTGGATCAGCTCCTCCAGGTGCTTCAACGCGGCCTCCAGTTGCGCGTCGCGTCCACCGAACGTCTCGTGCGGCAGGTTGTCCACGACAATGTCCGGCTCCACGCCGTGACCCTCGATCAGCCACTTCCGCTCCGGTTCGTAGACGCCCGTTTCCGCCGCCGTGGCGATGCCCCGGTCCACGAGCACGTTGGACGCGCTCAGCCAGATCTCGCCGCCCCAGCTCCGCGTGCCGATCACCTTGCCCAGGCCCAGCCGCCGGAACCCTTCCGCGAAGGCCTCGCCATCGCTGGCCGTGGCCTCGTCCACCAGCACCACCATGTGCCCGCGGAAAGCGTACTGCATATTCCAGGTCGGCTCCCCGACCCGCGGCTGCCAGTAAAACCACGCCTTTCTGAGCAGCTTGCCCAGCAGCCACGAGTCGATGTTGCCGCCGTTGTTGTGGCGCACGTCGATAATCAGCCCCTGGCGGTTGAACACCGGGTAATAGTCGCGCTCCCAGCGCTCCATGTCGCCCGATCCCATGGCCCGCAGATGCAGGTAGCCGATCTTCCCGCCGCCGGCCTGCTCCACCCTGTGCCGCCGCTCGAGCTCCCACTCCCCATAGCGCAGCGACGTCTCCTCGCCGGCCGTCATCGGCTTCACCAGCACGTCCCTGGTCTTGCCGTCCTGGGCTTGTTTCACCCGCACCAGCATCTGCCGGTTCGCCTTCTCCCTCAGCAGCGCGCCGATATCCGGCGCCGCCAGCACGTCCGCGCCGTCGATCATCGTGATCACGTCGCCCTCCCGCACGTCGACGCCCGGCCGCGCCAGCGGCGAGGCCTCGTTCGGCAGGTCCGGATCGTGGCGGTAAATATGTTTCACCACCGCCCCGCCCGCCTTGTCGTCGCGTACCAGGAGCCCACCCAGAGCGCCCATACTCACCGGGTCGGGCGTCTCCCTGATGTCGCCGCCAAAAACGAAGATGTGCAGCGCGCTCAGCTCGCCCACCATCTGCGCCAGCAGGTCGTTCAGTTCGTCGCGCTCGGTGACGCGCTCCGCCAGCGGCTCGTACTTCGCCCGCACCGCCTTCCAATCCAGGCCGTGCATGTTGCGGTCGTAGAAGTAGTCGCGCTCCAGCCGCCATGCATCGGCGAACATCTGCTTGAAGTCAGCCTTCGGGTCCAGCTCGAAGCTCCACCCGCTCAGATCCACCTTGGCGTCGCTCAGCGCCTTGGGCGTGCCCAGCGCCGCCGTCTTCACCCCGGCGTCGAAGATGTAGAAATCCTGCTCCTTGCGAACGGCCAGCTTCTTGCCGTCCTGTGACAACTCGTAGCCGCGCACATCGGCCGCAACCGTCTCCGGCTTCTCGCCCTTGTTGTCGATGTCCATGCATGTCAGCGCCCGCTGCGGCGGCACTGTTTCCACTTCGGCCATCCAGCACAGCCGCTTGGCACTGGCCGACAGATCCTCGTAGTTGCCCGGCGGCGCCGGTACCTCGCTGATGCGCGCCATGATGCCGTCCAGCTCGATCTGCACTTTGACTTTGATCGCTTCCTTGCCCTTCTCCACGGGCTTGTCCTTGTCTTTATCCGCCGCTTTGTCCGCCGGCATATCTTTCGCGTCGGCCGGCTTCGTTTCGGTGGCGGGCTTGGTCTCGCCCGGCTTGGTCTCGGCCGGCTTCTCCTCGGGCTTGTCCTTGTCTTTATCCGCCGCTTTGTCCGCCGGCATATCTTTCGCGTCGGCCGGCTTCGTTTCGGTGGCGGGCTTGGTCTCGCCCGGCTTGGTCTCGGCCGGCTTCTCCTCGGGCTTGGCCTCGGGATGCAATTCGTCGGCCGGCTCGAACGGCGACCGCAGGCCCTTCTTGAGGGCCAGTTCGTAGATCTTTATCGTGCGGTCGAAATGCGGGTCCGGCTGCCGCGTGCCCCACGGCCCGTGAACGGTCGTCTTCAGGTTGCGGTCCGAGAGGAAGTACAGCCATTGCCCGTCGCTGCTCCAGGCTGGGCTCCCGCTGTTGAAACGGTCCGAGGTCAGCGCCGTCTGCGCGCCCGTCTCCACGTTGTAGACCTTGATCTCGCGGAACTGGTTCGCCGCGGTCTCCACGTAGGCCAGCCACTTGCTGTCCGGCGACCACTTCAGGTCGTCGAAATCGTCGTGGCGGGTCTCGGCGATCTTTTTGTTTTCCTGCGTCTTCAGGTTGAGCAGCCACAGTTGCTGGTCCTTGTTGGTATGCGCCAGCCACTGGCCGTCGGGCGAGCTCACGCCGTCCCAGCGCAGCACCTTGGCGTCATTGGTGAGCTGTTCGCCGCGGCCCACGCCGTTGGCCGGATAACGCCAGAATTCGGTCTCACCGCTGGCGGTGCTCATCACGAGGATGCTCTTGCCATCGGCCGAATAGCGCGCGTCGCGGAACCTCACCCCCGGCTGGCGCGCCACCCGCACCAGCCGCCCCGGTTTGGCCGGCGCCACGAACACTTCGCCGCGCACCGTGAAGACCATCCCCGAACCATCCGGAGCCAGGTGCCCGGAACTCAGGTATTGGGCCGGCTTCTTCACCCAGCGCTCGCGCAGTTGATCAAAATCCGAGACCAGCGTGATCGGGACCACGGCATCCTTACCAGACTTCAGGTCCAGCAGCCAGATATCCGCGCCACACTGGTATGCGATGCGGCCGTCGGCGAGCGACGCCGTCTGCGCATCGAAGTCCTTGTGCCGGGTGTGCTGGCGCAGATCCTTGCCATCGGGCGTCATCGACCAGACGTTCATCACGCCGTCGCGGTCGCTCAGGAAGTATACGCGCCCCTTCCAGAACATCGGATTCTTCGAGGTGCCGGGGTAGTCCCGGGTCAGCGGCACGGCCTCCGCGCCGGGCGTCCATCGCCACAGGCTCTGCACTTCGCCGCCCTTGTAGCGCTTGGTCCAGCTGCCCTGAAACGGCAGCCGCGTGAAGACGATCGTTTTCCCATCGGCCAGGAACGCCGCCTCGGCCGCCTGGGCGAGCTCGATCACCTCGCGCCCGCCCTTCAGGTCCAGCGCCACCAGTTGCGTGCTGGGCAGCGTCGAATAGCGCCGCGTGCGGTACAGCAGCCGCCCGTCCGGGGTCCAGCCCGCCACGATCGCCGCGGATCCATCCCAAGTCCAGCGCGTGGGCAGACCACCCTCAATCGACATGGTGTAGACCTCGTCCGGCCCTTCGTATTCCGCGACGAAGGCGATGGTCCGTCCATCGGGCGAAATCGCCGCCGCGCGCTCCTGGCCCGGAGACGTGGTCAGGCGCCGCGCCGACCCGCCCGCCACGCTCACGCTCCACAGGTCGCCTTCAGCCGTGAAAACAATCGTCCCGCCGCTCAACGCCGGGTAGCGGTAGTATCCCGGCCGGCTCTCGGCGCCGGCCAGCGCGCACAGCGCGCCCAGACTCGCAACGAGGGTCAAAAATGGCATGAAGGCGGCCTCCAGACGTGATCTCCCAATCTCCCCTATCCTATGCCGGGAGGTTCGATGCAGGTGTTAGGGCCTGTTCACACTACGCGGACGGTGGCGACGGGAGCCGGTTTTTCCGAGTTCCAGGAGCGAGGAGCGATGCATACCCGGCGTCTGCGAGCGACGAGCGACGCAGGAATCGGGAAAACCGGCGCGCGGCCCTCCGGGTTGCGGCGAAAACCGCCTCAGCCTTCGTTGTCGTCCTCGCCTTGGAATGCCAAAGTCATCGTCCTCCGCCTCGCCCGAGACGGTTTTCGCGCGCAACGCCATCCGTTCGGGTAGTGTGAACAGGCCCTAATTCCGGCGGCTTGCGGTATCGGTCGGCCAGCTTCACCAGCGCCAGGCACAGCACCAGCGTGCCCAGCGCAATCCACACGAAATCCAGCGTGTGGACCTTGAGGAACTTGAGCGGCGACTCGTGCAGGTTGCGCCCCAGCCAGCACAGCGCCACGTAACGCGGCACACGCGCCGTCACGAACACGGCAATGAACGCCGCCCGCCTCACCCCCAGCGCCCCGGCGCAGATTTCGAAGGCCTTCAGCGGCATCGGAATCGGCACCAGCGCCGGAATGAACACCGTGACCAACCCGTAGCGCCGGAACGATTCCCGGAACTTCTTCCCGCGCCCCGAGTGCAGCTTGCCTTCCAGGTATCTTTCGCCGCCCTTGCGCGCAATCTCAAACAGGAACAACGACCCGATCAGCGAGCCGGCCACGCCCGTGAGCGCCGCCAGCAGCCAGTGGTCGGGGCGCTGCGACGTGTATAGCAGCAGCATCACGTCCGGTCCCGAAGGATTCGGAATACCCGCTCCGTCCGCAATCGTCAGCAGGAAAACGCCCGGCAGGCCCCAGGCGGCCAGCACGGCGAGAATTCTCTTCATCCAAGGTCTCCGGCGGACTTCTCGTCGTCCGCACCGCCCAGGCGCGCGAGCAGTTGCTCTTCGGTCCAGATTTCGATGCCCAATTCGCGGGCTTTCTCCAGCTTGGATCCGGCCTCGTCGCCGGCCACGACAACCGACGTTTTCTTGCTGACCGAGCCCGTCACTTTGCCCCCGGCCGCTTCGATCCGCGCCTTGGCTTGTTCGCGCGGCAGCGTGGGGAGCGTGCCGGTGAGCACGAACGTCAGCCCCGCCAGGGCGCCGCCGGCGGGCTGTTCCTGGATCGCGCCTTGAAACTCCAGCCCGGCGGCGCGCAGCCGCTCCACCAGTTCGCGATTGTGCGGCTCGAGGAAGAACCCGCGGATCGACTGCGCCACCTTCGCCCCGACTTCCGGCGCGCTCTGCAGCGTCTCCTCATCGGCCTGCATGAGCGCGTCCATCCCGCCGAACGTGCGGCTCAGAATCTGCGCCGTGCGCTGGCCCACGAATGGAATGCCCAGGCCGGCGATCAGCCGTTCCACGGGCCGCTGCCGCGTGGCCTCGATATTGGCCACAATCCTGGACGCCGATTTTTCACCCATCCGCTCCAGCTTCAGCAATTGATCGAGCCGCAGTTGATACAGGTCCGCGATGCTCTTCACCAGTCCCGTGCCGACCAGTTGATCCACCAGCGCGTCGCCCAACCCGTCGATGTCCATGACGGTCCGCGAAGCGTAGTGCGCCAGCGACTCCTTCAGCCGCGCCGGGCAGCTCGAGTTCAGGCACCGCCGCGCCACCTCGCCCTGGCTCCGCACGACCGCGCTGCCGCACACCGGGCAGGCATCGGGCATGCGGAACGGCTTGCGATCGGCGGACCTTTTCCGCACCTCGACGACTTTCGGAATCACGTCGCCGCTGCGCTCGATCAGCACCGTGTCGCCGATGGCCAGGTCGAGCCGTGCGATCTCGTCCTCGTTGTGCAGCGTGGCGTTGGACACGGTCACGCCGCTCACCACCACCGGCCGCAGCCGCGCCACCGGCGTGAGCACGCCCGTGCGCCCCACCTGCACGTCGATGTTCTCCAGCACCGTTTCGGCCTGCCGCGCGCTGAACTTGAAGGCGATGGCCCAGCGCGGCGAGCGGGCCGTCCAGCCCAAACGCCGCTGCTGCTCAATCGAGTCGATCTTGGCCACCACCCCGTCGATCTCGTAGGGCAGCGTATCCCGAAGCTGGCCCCATTCGCGGCATAACGCCAGCAACTCATCCAGCCCCGCCACGCGGCGCGCCATCGGATTCACCTTGAAGCCCAGCGCGCGCAGGCGTTCCAGATTCTCCCAATGCGCCGGCAGCGCCGGCTGGCCCTCCACGAGCAGGAAATAGGCCTGGAATTCGAGCTTGCGCGAGGCCGTCAGCGCGGTGTCCAGCACGCGCAACGATCCCGCCGCCGAGTTGCGCGGATTGGCGTACGGCGGCAGGCCCTCCACGGCGCGCTCCGCGTTCAGCCGCTGGAACTCGGCGCGCGGCATCAGCACTTCGCCGCGCACTTCGAACCGCGGCCAGGCCGAAACGGATGCCTCGGCCTGCAACGGCAGTGTGCGGATGGTGCGCGCGTTCTCCGTGACGTCCTCGCCCTCCTGGCCGTCGCCGCGCGTCAGGGCCAGCCTCAGCCGCCGGTCTTCATACTGCGCCGCCAGCGATAGCCCGTCGAGTTTCAGCTCGGCCACATACTGGTAGGCCTCGCCCGCCAGCAGTTCGCGCACGCGAGTGTCGAACTCCGCCAGTTCCTGCTCGTTGAGCGCGTTGTCCAGGCTGAGCATGGGCGACGAGTGCCGCACCTTGACGAAGCCCTCGCGCACCGCGCCGCCCACGCGGCGGGTCGGCGAGTCGGGCGAGTCAAATTCGGGATGCGCGGTTTCGATCTCTTTGAGCCGGCGCATCATGCCGTCGTACTCGGCGTCGCTGATCTCCGGCCGGTCGAGGACGTAATATAGATGTTCGTGCCGCCGCAGGGCGGCGCGCAGGAGCTCGATCTCACGCAAACTCGGGTCCGTTGAATCGGGCTTCCTCATCGGGTCCCTATAATCGTAACTGAAGGGGGCACTTCGTTATCGCGCGCCAACGGCCGATTCATGTCATTTTCAACCCCGAGGCCGGGGGGCTTCGCCGCCGCCACGGGCGCTTCCAGCGCACTCTTGACCTCCTGCGCCGGAAGTGGCCCGAACTCGAAGCGATCGCCACGCCCGCGCCGCAGACCGCCGGGCCCATCGCCGCGCGCTGTATCGAGCAGGGCAGCGGCCTGATCCTCGTCGCCGGCGGCGACGGCACCATCAATGAAGCACTCTCCGGTGTGGCCGGATCGGAGGTCCCACTTGGCATCCTCCCCTTCGGCAATGCCAACGTCCTGGCCAATGAACTTGGCCTGGGCAACAATCCACTGCGCGCAGCCGCGCTGCTGCAGGCCTGCGCGCCCGTTCCCGTCGCTCTCGGCCGCATGAGGACCAGCGCCGGCGCGCGGCTTTTCATCTGCATGGCCGGGGCCGGCTTCGACGCCCGGGCCGTGCGCATTGTCGAACCCCCGGCTGAAGCGGCGCATGGGCAAATTCTCTTACTGGGTCCACGCCTTCCTGGAACTCGGCTCCCGCCTGCCGGTCTTTCGCGTGCGCGTTTCCGGGCGCGAATACCTGTCCAGCTTCGCCTTGATCAGCCGCGTTCGCAACTACGGCGGCGATCTCGAAATCGCCCGCCGCGCCAACCTGCTGGGAGAACGTTTCGCCATCGTTCTGTTCTCCGGCAACAATACCTTCCCCTACCTGCGCTACCTCCTGGGCGTCGTTTTCAATACGCTGGATGGGATGGAGGGCGTGCGCATTCTCGAGGCCGCCGGCGTGGAGGTGGAACCGCTCGACGGCGCGCCCCTCGACCTGCAGGTGGATGGCGAGCATGCCGGCTTCGGCGCCGCCAGCTACGACATCGTCGAAGGGCGCCTGCGGCTCCTGATCCCCGCCCCCTACCTCTGCGTCATGAGGCCGGCCACCGTCCGGCTGCAATACGAATCACTCTGATGATCGACTCCGCCCCGGCCATCGATATCCACGATTTGCGCAAGGTCTACGGCGAAAAGGCCGCCGTGGACGGCCTCAATCTGACGGTCCCGCGCGGCTGCTTCTACGGCTTTCTCGGTCCCAACGGCGCGGGCAAGACCACCACCATCCGCATGCTCATGGGCCTCGCTCCGCCGACCTCGGGCTCGATGGCCCTGCTGGGCCTGCGCATGCCCCAGGACGCCGTCGCCATCAAGCGCCGCATCGGTCTCGTGCCCGACGATTCGCTGCTGTTCGACCACCTGAGCGGTCCCGAGTTCGTGCACTTCGTCGGCCGCATGTACGGCCTCGACATGGCCACGGTGCGCCAGCGCACGCGCGAGTTGATGGAGCTGTTCGAGCTCGACACCGCCGGCCGCAAGCTGATCGTCGACTACTCCAAGGGCATGCGCAAGCGCGTCGCCATGGCCGCCGCGCTGATCCATAAGCCCGACCTGTTTCTGCTCGACGAGCCCTTCGAGGGAGTCGATGCCGTCGGGGCGCGCCTGATGAAGGAGCTCCTGATCGAGCAGGCGCGCCGCGGCAGCACCATCTTCCTCACCTCGCACGTGCTCGAAGTCGTCGAGCGGCTGTGCGAGCGCGTGGCGATCATCAACGAGGGGCGGCTGGTCGCCGAGGGCACCATTGACGGCTTGCGCTCCGGCGAGGAGACCCTCGAGGACCTGTTCGTCCGCGTGGTGGGCGCCGAGGGGCGCGCCAACGAGACGCTGGACTGGCTGTAGGACGCCTCGCATGCTTCTCGACCAGCAGACCCGCGCCATCGTCTGGGCGCAATATCGTACCATCTTCAACCGCTTCCCGCGCAATCGCGGCGGCGCCGCCCTGGCCTGGCTCTTCTCCCTGGTCTGGTATGCGATCTTCGCCCTGCTGGCCGTGGTCGCCGCCTTCGCGCTGCCCGAGGTTACCGCTCGTGCCCTGCTGATCCGGACCCTCGACTACGGCCTGCTCGCCGCTCTGCTGTACTGGCAACTGATGCCGCTGATGATGGCCACCAGCGGCCTGTCGCTCGATCTGAAGCGGCTGCTCGTCTATCCCATCCCCGAGCGCCGCATGTTCGGGATCGAGGTCCTGCTGCGCGCCAGCACGGGCCTCGAGGTCCTGCTGGTGATGACTGGCGCCGCCGTGGGCCTGTGGCGCAACCCGATCGTGCCCTGGTGGGGACCGCTGTGGTTTGTCCCCTTCACGGCGTTCAATCTGTGCCTCTCGGCCGGCGTGCGCGATCTGCTCACCCGTCTGCTGCGCCGCCGCGGCGTGCGCGAGGTGGCCGTGCTGGGCCTGTTGCTGCTCACCCAGTTGCCCAACCTCCTGGTGCGCACCATCCCGGCCGAGAAGCTGGCCGAATACCTGAGGAAATACTCGGCCTTCAGCGCCGTGCTTCCTCTGCCCTGGCAGTGGACCGCCCGCCTGGCCGCGGGCCAGTTGTCCGCCTCCGCCTTTTTCGGCCTCGCCCTGTGGCTCTTCCTGGGCGCCTGGTTCGGCTATTCCCAATTCCGCCGCGGCCTGCATTTCGACGCCGCGGCAGCCGAGAGCGCCGATCGCAAGCCCGCCGGCCCGCCCGGGCGCCTCTCCTTCGGCGAGCGCGTCGCCGGTCTGCCGCTTCGCTTCCTGCCCGAACCCCTGGCCACGCTGGTTCAGAAGGAACTGCTCACGCTGCCCCGCGTGCCGCGCTTCCGCACCCTGTTCTTGATGGGCGCGTTCTTCAGCCTCATCATCTGGCTGCCCTATCTGTCCAAGCCCGGCGGCGCCGGCGCCACCACCGGCTTCATGCCGAACAACTTCCTCACCATCGTCGTGCTGTACTCGATGCTGCTGCTCACCGAGCCGCTGTTCGCCAACGTCTTCGCCTACGACCGCAAGGCCGCGCAAGCCTACTACGTCTTGCCGATGCGCTTCTCCAGCGTGCTGATCGCCAAGAACGCTACCGCGCTGCTCTTCGTCACGCTCGAGATCATCGTCGTCTGCCTCCTCGCCGCGCTCTTCCGCGCGCCCATGACGGCGCAGCGCCTGGCCGAGAGCCTGGCCACGGTGTTCGTTTTTGCGGCGTTCCTGTTCGCCGTGGGCAACCTGACTTCGGTGCGCTTTGCCAAGAGCGTCGACCCGACGAATCCCTGGCGCGGCAAAGGCAGCGGGCGCGCCGGGGGCTGGCTGATGCTCGTGTACATCGCCGCCATGCCATCAGTCGTTTTCGCCCACCTGGCGAGGTATGCTTTCCAGAACGAACTCGCGTTCTTCGCCGTGCAGGCCGCGGCCCTGTTCGTCGCCGCATTGACTTACGTTGTGACCTTCGAACTGGCCGTCGAATCGGCCGACAGGGAACGCGAACAATTCCTCTCCGCCCTGGGAGCCGGCGAAAGCATCATCGGCTAAGACATCTCCGTCCGCCGCTCAGCACGCGTATTCCGCGCGCTCAGCGCGCCTGTGTGACTGACATGGAATAAGAAGGCCGGCCCCGGGCGCTACACTGGCTTGAGAGCTCCATGCCAGTCTGGACCTCAGCGGCTTTTGCTCCTGACATCGCGCTGTTCCTTGCCTCGGACGGTGACGCGCTGGTGCGCGTGTCGTTCGCGGCTGCTCCCGGGATGCCGCCGGCGGACTGGCCGCGGGAGTGGTCGCGCGACCCCTCCGACCCCGTGCTGGCCGCAGCCTTGAAACAACTCAATGAGTACTTCGCCCGCCAGCGCGAAGCCTTCACGGTGCCGCTGCGGCCGCTGGGAACGCCGTTCCAGCTCCGCGTCTGGCACGCCCTCGACGAGATCCCCTACGGCCACACCCGCACCTACCTCGACCTCGCCCGCGCGCTTGGGGTACCGGCGGCGGTGCGCGCCGTGGGCGCGGCCAACGGGCGCAACCCGCTGCCGATTTTCCTGCCCTGCCACCGCGTCATCGGCTCCAACGGCAGCCTCACCGGCTACGGTGGCGGCCTGGAGGTCAAGCGGGCGTTGCTGCAGCTCGAAGGCGTGCTGCTGCCAGGTTGAGCAGCTCCTCTGCGCGATCGACTTCCATGCCAATTCGCAGCACGCGGATGCGGGCGTCGCTCTGATACTCCGCCGGCAGATTCAGCCAGTCCTTCTCCGTCGTCACCAGCGCCGGCGCCCGCGCGAGCATCTTCTCCACCTCGCGCTGGCTGTAGCGATGATGATCGCGAAACACCTCGAACCACGCGGGCTCGACGCCGGCCTGTTTCAGAGTTCGACCGGAATGCGCCCGGATTGCCCACCCCGCAGAAGGCCCCCGCGCCCGCCGGCAGCGGCGCCAATGCCCCGGCCACCATGCGCGCGAAGAACACCGGCACGCTCGCGTTCCAGCGCCGGATCTCGCGCACCAGACCGGCGTAGCTGCGGCCCTCGACGGTTCGCGTCAGCACCACGGCATCGGCCCGCCGCAACGCCGAAAACGGTTCCCGCAAGCGCCCCAGCGGCAGCACGCCCCCGCCCAGCGGGTCCAGCGCATCGATCAGCACGATGTCGCAATCGCGCCGCAGGCCCCAGTGCTGGAAACCGTCGTCCAGCACCGCGCAATCAACGCCCTGGCCCGCGCTCAACTCGGCCAGCACGCGCGCGCGATCCGCGCCCACGCCCACCGCCGCATGCCCGGCCCGCAGATGAATGAGCGCCTCCTCGCCCGTGTCTTCCACCGCCGCTTCGGCGCCTGCCGCGGCCGTCAGGATCGCCGGCCCGACGCTTCGCCGGTAGCCCCGCAGCAGCACGCCCGGCCGCCATCCGCGCTGCTCCAGCCGCTTGCACAACCACACCACGAACGGCGTCTTGCCCGTGCCGCCCAGGCTCAGGTTGCCCACGCTGGCCACCGGGCAGGCCGGCGTCCGCGCGCGCGCCGACTTCAATTCCCGGTCGACGCTCACTCCCGCGCGCCAAACCAGCGTCAGCGGCCCCAGCAGCAGCCGCTTCCATAGCACCGGCAGCGGCCGGCTCAGCGCCTCTTCGTAGCACTCCCGCAGCGTTTCCACCGCGCGCTCGGTGGCCCCGCGCCGCGCCCGGGCCAGCGCCCGCGCGCTTTCTCCGATCACCCCGCGCCGGCCCGCGTCGCGCAGCAGCTCCCCCACGGCCGCAGCCAGTTGTTCCGGCCTTTCCACGCGGATCCAGGCCGCCTCCCGATCGAATTCGGCCGCGATTTCGGCGAAATTCTCCATGTGCGGCCCGGCCGCCACCGGTACTCCGAAAGCCGCCGGTTCCAGCGGATTGTGCCCGCCGCGATGCGGGAACGTCCCGCCCAGGAAGACCGCGTCGCCGGCGCGATACATTGCTGCCAGCTCGCCGATCGTATCCATGAGCAGCACGCCCGGCAACTCCAGCCCTCCGCCATCCCTGCCCTCCGCCTGCCATCGTGAGCGTCTCACGAACTCCACACCCGCTCTCCGCAGCCGCTCCGCCGCGGCGTCGAAGCGTTCCGGCTTGCGCGGCGCCCAGATCAGCAGCAGCCGCGGGAACTCGTCCTTCAGGCGCAGAAACGTCTCGACTGCCAGATCGTCCTCGTCCGGATCGCCGTCGCGCTGCGGCGGCATGGTGCTGGCCGCAATCCACACCGGACCGGCGTTCAGCCGCTCCAGCCAGGCCGCCACTTCCGGCGCCAGCGCGGTCGAGTCCGGATCGAAATCGTACTTCAGGTTGCCCGCGACTTCCACCACTGGCGCGCCCAGCTCGCGGTAGCGCCGCGCGGCCCGCTCGTCCTGCGCCAGGATGCGGTCCGGCCGCGTGAGCGGCGCCTGGAACAGCCAGCGCCAGCGCCTGTAGGCGGGCATCGCGTGGTCGGAGATGCGCGCGTTCAGCACCACCAGTTGCGCGCCGCTGCGCTTGCATTCGCGATACAGGTTCGGCCAGATCTCGGTCTCCAGCACCACCACCAGCGACGGCCGCAGCGTGCGCAGCACGCCCCGCAGCGCGAAGCTCAGGTCGAACGGCGTATAGAAGACGCCCGCCGCCAGCCGGAGAAGCTTCTGTTCGGCCATGGCGCGCCCGGCCAGCGTTGTCACGGAGACGTACACCGGCGCCCAGGGCATCGCTTCGGCCAGGCGGTTCAGCAGCGGCACCGCGGTCAGCACTTCCCCCACGGAGACGGCATGCAACCAGATGGCGCCCGGCGGCGTCTCGCGAAAGGAGCGCGGCAAACGGCCCAGCCGCTCCCCCAGGCCGCGCGCGTAGCGCCGGTCCCGCGCCACCCGCAGGGCCAGATACAGTAGGAGCAGAGGAGACGCCAGGACCGTCAGCGTCCGGTAGCCGATCTCGATGAGAGCCCGTTTCCCCATCCCCGCCCTTTTACTCTCGCTCTTCGCGCTGGGCGCCTGGAGCGGCGCCGCGGATGACAAATCTGCGCCGCCCTTCCACCCCGCGCCCGCTTCCGCCTGGCCCTCCCATCTGACCATCGGCGCCATCACTTTCGCCGCCGTGCGTTATGAAAGCGACGCCGACGCGCGGCCGCTCTTCAACAAGGTGAATCTCAACCAGTACGGCGTCCTGCCGGTACTGCTGATCATCGAAAACAGGAGCGACCAGAACCTGCTGCTCGACCTGATGCACGTCGAATTCGACGCCGCCGGCGGCATCCGCCTGAATCCCACCTCGCCGGCCGACCTGCCCTACCTGATCGCGCCTAAAAACCCCATGACCCGGCCCAATCTTCCTTCGCCCATCCCGCTGCCCCACAAGAAGGGCAACGCGCTGTCGCAGATTGAGATCGAAACCCGCGCCTGGGGCGCAAAAAGTCTCATGCCCGGCGAATCGACCCACGGTTTCTTCTACTTTCAGACCGAATGGCGGCGCAGCGCCTACATCACCATCTCGGGCATTCGCGAGGCCCGTACGCAGAAGGAGGTCTTCTTCGCCGAGGTACCCATGGACAGCCCCGGTGACGCCCAGCCGCCCGCCGCCCCAGCGCCCGCGCTGCGCTGACCTTAATACTGCCCCACGCTGATCGGCCGCGCCGCGGTTCACGCCGCCGCGACCACAACGGAGCGGTGCTTTTCGTCACTGACCCGCACCCGCCCCGGCGCGCCTGCCGCTTCTACTTGGCCGGCGCCGTGGTCGCCTTCTTGGCCGTGGCGGCTTTCTTCGCCGTGCCGGCCTGGGCCGCCGGCGGGAACACCGGCACTTCCTTGCCGTCCTTCCAACGCTCGAAGGTGACTTTCTTGATCACCACCGGCACGTCCGGCTTGTCGTTGCTATCGCGCGGCACGCGCGCGATCCTCGCCACCACGTCCTGGTGCTCCACCACCTGCCCGAAGATGGGGTGCTTCCCGTTCAGGTGCGTCGGCAGGCGCGGTCCCGAGTCGGTGATGAAGAACTGGCAGCTTCCGGTGTGCGGGCCGGCGTTAGCCATGGCCAGACGCCCCGGCTGGTCGAAGCTCAGCGAGGGGTCGAACTCGTCCTTGATGACGTCGGTCCCGCCCATGCCCGTCCCCGTCGGGTCGCCGCCCTGGATCATGAAGCCCGGGATCACGCGGTGGAACGTCAGCCCGTTGTACAGCGGCCGGTGCACCCGCACGTGGGTCTTCGGATCCATCCACGACTTGCGCCCCGTGGCCAGCCCCAGAAAATTCTGGACCGTCACCGGCTCCTGCTGCTCATACAGGATCAGCGTGATGTCGCCCAGCGACGTCAACATGGTGGTGTACAGCCCGTCCGGCCGCGGCGTCTTCGGCACGGCCGGCGCAGCCTGTTTGGCCGGCGCCTTCTTGGCGGCGGTTGCCGGGCTCTGGGCGGGCGTCTGCGCTCCCACCGAGATACCCAAAAGAGATAGACTCAGAACGGATAAGAAAAGCCTCATGCTGCCAGCTTATCAGGCGGCCGGAAAACCGGCACGCCGCCGGCGCGGGTTCCGGTGCGGCGAGTGGCGGTGTCTCGGGCGCCCGGATGTGATTGAAATGGTCCGATCAGCCGATTTACGCGGAATTCACACGATCGTTAAGCTATTGCTGTAATTCTAAGAAGGACCATGCCAGTTCCCGACCTCTCCCCGCCAAGCGATCCGCGCATGTTTTCCGGCGCTTTGCGGCGTATGGCGAACAAACCGCTGCTGGCGCCCATGACCGGCGCGTTGAACAAATTGCTCAAGCTGGAGCACCTCGACCGCTTCTGCGACGAAGCTCGCCGCTCCGCCGCCGGGCTCGAGTTCATCGGCGCTTTCTTCCACCGCCTGCGCCTCAGCCTCGACGTCTCCGGCGAGGACTTGGACCGCATTCCGAAAAAGGGCCCCCTGGTCGCCGTCGCCAATCATCCCTTCGGCATGGTGGAGGGCGCCGCTGTGATCTGGCGGCTGGCCCAGGTGCGCCCCGACGTCCGCCTGCTGGCCAACGAGATGCTGGCCTCTCTGCCCGAGATCCTCCCCTGGCTGATCCTGGTCAATCCCTTCGGCGGCGAATCGGCCCACCGCGTCAACCGTCGCGGCCTGCGCGAGGCCCTCGAATGGATCGAGCGCGGCGGCATCCTGGTGATCTTTCCGGCCGGCGAAGTCTCGCACATCCACTTCCGCCATCCCGGCATCCACGACTGCGATTGGAACCGCACCGCCGCCGCGCTGGTCAAGCGCACTGGCGCCGCCGCGCTGCCGATGTATTTCGACGGCTCCAACAGCGCCTTGTTCCAGCTCGCCGGCATCGTTCATCCCAGCCTCCGCACGGCGCTGCTGCCGCGCGAATTGCTTAACAAGCAGGGCCACGTCCTGCGGCTGCGCATCGGCCATCCCATCGCCGCCGCCGAACTGAAATCGCTGGACGACACGCAGGCCACCGAGGTTCTCCGCCGGCGGACCTATTGGCTGGCCCACCGCAAGCCCCGCCCGGCCGCCGCGCACCGCCGCCTGCGCGAGGACGATCCCCTCTTCGAGCCCATCCCCGCCGACTGGCTGCGCGCCGAGCTGCATGCCCTGCCGCCCGGCCGGCTGCTGGTCGAATCCGGCCCCTGGCAGGTCTGGCTTTGCACCCGCGACGAGTGCCCGTTCACCATCCGCGAGATCGGCCGCCTGCGCGAGCAGACCTTCCGCCTCGCCGGCGAGGGCACCGGCAAGCCCGTCGACCTCGACCACTTCGACGATTTTTACGAGCACCTGGTGTTGTGGCGCCAGGACCGCCGCGAAATCATCGGCTCCTACCGGCTGTGCGGCGCCGACCGCGTGCCGCGCCGCCTCTATACCCGCACTCTGTTCCGCATCCATCCGCAGTTCTTCCACCGCGTGGCCCCGGCCGTCGAGCTCGGCCGCAGCTTCATCCGCTACGACCATCAGCGCTCCTTCCAGCCGCTCCTGCTGTTGTGGAAGGGCCTTGGCGAGTTCGTCGTCCGCCATCCCCACTATCGTTATCTGTTCGGCCCGGTAAGCATCAGCAACAGCTATCAGAAGGCCAGCCGCGTCCTCATGGCCAACACCCTGCTGCGCCTGACCGGCGCGCCCGAGCTGGCCGCCCTGGCCAAGCCCCGCCGCCCCTTCATCCACTTGCCCGTAAGCGGCCTGCCGCACCCCGAGTCGATCGACGAGCTCAACTCCTGGGTCGCCGACCTCGAGCCCACCGGCGAGGCCCTCCCCGTGCTCGTGCGCCAGTATCTGAAAATGGGCGGCCGCATCGTCAACTTCCACGTTGACCGCAGCTTCGGCGAGTCGTTGGACGGCCTGGTCGTCGTCGATCTGCAGAACACCGACCGCCGCTGGCTGGAGCGCTACTTCGGCAAGGAAGGCTCCGCCAGCTACCTGGCTCATCAACTCGGAACCGCCGCCACGCCGGGCCCCGAGCCTGGCCGGCCCGCTTGAACATCCCGCCCGCGCGCGTCGTACTGTAGGAAATGCGCGCCGGTCCCGCGCCCGGGCGCCGGCCTATTCCCGAAAGGAGCAGCTTCATGAAAACCGCCCGTTTTCTCTTGCTCGGAATGATCGCCGTCGCGCTGGCGGCGCCGCAGGACAAGCCCGCCGAAAAGGAACAGAAGGCCGCACCCCGCGTGCTCAAGGTCAAGCTCGACTACAGCGGCAGCGGCGTGGTGGATGCCAGGCATCCGATCTACGTCTTCCTCTTCGACAGTCCCGACTTCGTCAAGGGCGCCGGCATGCCCATCGGAGACGCCTCCGCCACGGCGAAGGACCAGACCGTGACGATCTCCGGCGTGGCAGCTGAGACCGTTTACGCGGTCGCCGCCTACGACCCTCAGGGCGCCTACGACGGCCAGTCCGGCCCGCCGCCCTCCGGCTCCTCCATGGGCATGTACAACAAGACCCCCGGCACGCCTGAACCGATCAAGATCGAATCCGGCCAGACCGTGACGATCGAGCTGCCCTTCGACGATTCTCACAAGATGCCCTGAGCGCGGCACCCGCCCGCGGCTGCTTCAGGCGTGAACGCCCGCGGAGCGCACCCCGTTCAGCGAATCGGCCTGGCTGAATTTCGACCAGTGGAAGCCGTAGAACGCCACGAACGCGAAGCAGACCATGGGCACGATGAAGCCCCGGCGACATGTCGTACTGGTCGGCCACGTAGCCCATCAGCTTGGGCAGAATCGCCCCGCCCATGATCGCCATGACGATGAACGCCGAGGCCTTCTTGGCCCGCGCGCCCAGCCCGAAGATCCCCAGCGCGAAGATCGTCGGGAACATGATCGACATGAAGAAGTAGCTCAGGAACACGCACGCCACCGACACCCAGCCCAGCTTCAGGAACACCAGGAACGTCATCAGCACGTTCATCACCCCGTAGAGGCCCAGCATCTTGTGCGCCGAGAATCTCTTGCAGCAGCCCGGCGCCCGTGAACCGCCCCACCAGGAAGCACACCAGGCCCAGCGACGCCAGATTCGAGGCGCCCTTGTTGCTGCACGCCAGCGCGCCCGCCTTGCCCGTCTCGAACCAGCCCTCCAGCCAGCCCTGCAGGAACCCGGAGTGTCCCGCCAGGCTCGTCATATTCGCCGCCCAGGAGGCCGGGATCGGCGGCGGCTCGGACGTCATGTAGTTGATGAAGAAGCTGAAAATGCCGGCCTGCGCGGCGACGTAGAAAAACTGCGCCGCCACGGCCAGCACGAAATGCGGATGCGACCAGATGGACCGCGAGACTCCCGGCGCCGCGTCGTCCAGGTGATAATCGTCCTCGGTCTTGATGTCCGGGATCGGCGAGAAGAAGAACATCACCGCCAGCAGCAGCACCACGAAGCCCACGCCCATGTACGGGATGTACAGCGTCTGGCTGCCCGTGCTGACGCCCTGCGCGTCCTTCGAGTAAAAGTACAGGCTGCCGACGATCGGCCCGCAGATCCAGCCGACGCCGTTGCATGATTGCGCCAGGTTGATGCGCGTCGCCGCATAGCGCGGATCGCCCAGCACCGTCGTGTAGGGATTGGCGATGGTCTCCAGAAACGTCAGCCCTGTCGCGATGAGGCACACCCCGGCCAGAAACGCCACGAACGCCATCGTCGGCGAAACGGCCCCCGTGTGCACCAGCTCATTGATGTGCGTCGCCGGGATGAACCAGAAGCCGCCGCACGCCACCAGCAGCAGCCCGGCGATGATCCCGCCTTTGTACCCCAGCTTGCTCGCCAGCCACCCCGCCGGAATCGACATCAGGAAATAGCCCAGGTAGTGCGCGAACTGCACCCAGGCCGACTGCGCCTTGTTCAGGTGCAGCTCCTCCTGGAAATGCTTGTCCATCACGTCGATCATCCCGTTGCAGAAGCCCCACAGGAGGAACAGCGAGCTGACCAGCATGAACGTGAACAGCACGTTGGTCCCGTCGGGCATGACGAACATGCTCTGCTGGTTGGAATCAGCGGGCCTGGCCTTGCCCTGTTCGGACGCTCCGGACAGGCTCTCTTTATTGGAAGGAATGCGCATGAGACTCGCCAACGATTCTAGCAGCGTCCCGCGCGGCGCAGCCTACTTCCGCCCGGTCACATTCTCATACCACACCAGGTCCGCCGTCGCCGACCCGATGCACACCAGGCCAGGATGCGGGCTCCCGTTCAGGTTGGCCAGCGCGCACCCCGTGGCGCTGATGTGGTCGTCGATGACCTGCCGCCTCCATCCCCCCTGCCCGTCGGCGTGGTACAGCACCAGGCTGTGGCTCTTGCGGAACCCGGCCACCACCTCCTCATCGCCGTCGCCGTCGAAATCCGCCGCGACAATCGTGTGGCCGTCCTCGAGGCTCGCATCGATCACCTGCCGCGGCCACGCGCCATGCTCCTCGTGGTAAATCACCACCTGGTTGCCGTGCCACGGCTCGATCGCCGCCAGCTCGCGCCCGCGCCTCGATTGCACCACCGTCACGTCGCTCGAGCCGCACTTCGGCCACGGCGCCGGGTCGCCCGCGCTGATCTGCCGCTTCACCCACCCGCCCGGCGTGTTGAGAAACAGATGAATCCCCTCGAAGCTCGCCGTCAGAATGTCGTCCCGCCCGTCGCCGTCCCAGTCGGTGATGAAAATCCCGTGCAGCACGCCGTGCAACCCCGTAGTGATGATCTCCCGCTGCCAGTTCCCCCCGCGGTATTGGTACAGCGCCAGCGGAATCGCGTCTCGGTAATCCGGCGCCGTCGAATGCGGCCCGGCCAGCGGCGCATTCACGAAGCCGATCGTGCCGCCCGCCCCGAACACGCCCGCCCGCAACCGGTGCGACGTCGGCAGCCGGTCGATCTGCCGCATCTCCCACGGCTCGCGCGGGTCGCCTTTCGGGCGCAGCACCCAGATCGAGCCTTCGCTCTCTGCCGGGTTCATCGAAAACCCCTCGGCCAGGATGATGCGCGGCACGCCGTGGATCTGTCCCACTGCGGCGTTGATCATCTCCTTGCGCCCGCTTGCGATGATGTGCCGCTCCCAGTTTGGATTCTCGTACCACACCAGCTCCGGCAGCCCCGCCGCCAGCGCAAGGATGTCCGGCTTTCCGTCGCCGTTCAGATCGGCGATCGCCACGTGGTACCCGCCCGTCAACCCGGTGGCGATGGTGTGCGCCTCGAAACGAATGCCCGGTTGCTGCCCCTGCGCGGCCGCCAGCGCGCCGGCGCAACCCAGCACCGCCAGCAGTCTTCTCGTCATCACACCCACACTGTAGCAACTCGCAGGAACGGCGAACGCGTGCAGGGCGGGCGGTAGCAGCCCGCCGTGGCGCAGGCATTCGCAAGCTGATGTGGCGCCGACACTCGTGTCAGCCGCGTTGACATTCCTGTTCGACGTATGGCGGACCGGCCGGCACATCTGCTCCCTCACCGCTCGCGGCTCTATTCGAGCTGTGGCTCAACTGTGATTGGAGGCGCGAAAATAACGCAAGCCCCTACGTCCGGTAGCTCGCGTTGATCGTAATGTAGTCGTGCGTCAGGTCGCACGTCCAGAACGTCGCCGTCCCCGGCCCATGCTCGCCCAGCCGCACCCGGATCGCGCACTCCGCCGCGTCCAGTTTCTTCGACAGCGCCGCCTCGTCGTACTGCGCCGCCAGCCCCTGCCGGCACACCTTCACGCCCTGCAGCCAGATGTCGGTCTTCGATGGATCGAACGCCGCGCCCGCGTACCCCGCCGCGCACAGGATGCGCCCCCAGTTGGGGTCCGAGCCGGCGATCGCCGTCTTGGTCAGGTTCGAATTCCCGATCGCGCGCGCCATCCGCACCGCGTCCTGCTCGCTCCGCGCCCCCTCCACGCGGATCTCGATGAACTTCTTCGCGCCCTCGCCGTCGCGCGCAATCTGCCGCGCCAGGTTCTGGCACACCTCCGTCAACGCGCCCTGAAACCGCTCCTGGTTCGCCGCTGTGATTCTGACGCCCGACGCCCCGTTGGCCAGCACCAGCAGCGTGTCGTTGGTGCTCATGTCGCCATCCACGCTCACCCGGTTGTAGCTCACCGCCACGGCTTCCTTCAGCGCGCGCTGCAATGCCGCCGGCGCCACCGCGGCATCCGTCACCACGAACGCCAGCGTCGTCGCCATGTGCGGATGAATCATCCCCGAGCCCTTGGTCATCCCCGCCACGCGAAATCCCGCCTCTTCCACGCAGGCCGTCTTGCGCACCCTGTCGGTGGTCAGAATCGCGTCCGCCGCATCGTTGAACCGTTCCGCTGAAAGCCCTCCCACCAACGCCGGCAGCGCATTGAGAATCAGCGCCGCGTTCAACTCCACTCCGATCACGCCCGTCGACGACGGCAGCACCTGCGCGGCCGGCGCCTGCAGCATCCGCGCCACCGCGCGGCTGGTCTCGCGCGCCACGCGGCCGCCCGTGCGCGTCGCGCAGTTGGCGTTGCCCGCGTTCACCAGCACCGCCCGCGCCCGCCCGCCCGTCGCTTCCAGGTTGCGCCGCGCCATCCGCACCGGCGCCGCCTGCACCAGGTTGGTCGTGAACACCGCCGCCGCCGCGGCCTCGTTGTCCGAAACAATCAGCGCCAGGTCCGGTTTGGCCACTTTGCGAATCCCGGCATACAGCGCCGAATATCGAAACCCGTGGGGCAATTTCACTTGGCTCATCGATTCTCCTAGTGTGCCCGCTTCGCCCCCGCCCGGGCAACGGGGGCCGGAATCAGGCCCTGCCGTCGCCGGTCGTCCCCGTCCCGTTGACCCGCCGCCCCGGCTCCGGCGTGTGGGGCGCTCCACCTCCTGGCCTGCGGAGCACTGCTGCCTGGCCTCTCGAATTGACATGTGCCGGACTTGGCTGCATGCTCAGCGCATGGGCAAGATGGTCGCGGTGCGGGGTGTCCCGGAGTCCGTTTACCGCATCTTGAAATCCCGCACGGCGCGCGAGATCACGGCCCGCGCCATGCGGTCCTTCATGCTGCCCGTGGCGTTCTCCCACTCGATCTTCACGCAGACCCGCGCACCATGCTCAGGCACGACATTGCGGAGCTGAACCAGGGGTGCGCTCCCGATGGCGCCCAGGATGTGTATCCGTGATACCCCCAGTTTGTCGCCGGTCGGCTCAGAAACACAGCGAATCACCATACCAATGAAGCTCCGGGAGAATGCGAGCCACGAGCGGTTGAGGAGTACCCCTTTTTTACAGTGATACTTGGCGCTAGCTAGGCCGCCGGTTTGGGCAGGTTGTCGCCTTCCAGCCTGGTAAAGCGATTGACCTGCTTGATGACGATGAAGATGGCGAAAGCGACAATCAGGAACTGAACCGCGTTGTTGATCAAGTTGCCGTAGCCCAGCACGACCACGCCCCCCTTCTTGGCTTCCGCGAGGTTGGCGAAGACCGCGTGCTTGGGATTGCTCAGAACCACGAACTGGTTGGCCAGGTTGACGCCGCCGGTGATGATACCGACGAGCGGGTTGATGATGTCCTCGACCAGGGAGTTGACAATTTTGCCGAAGGCGGCGCCGATCACCACGCCGACGGCGAGGTCGATGGCATTGCCTTTGACGGCGAATTCCTTGAATTCCTGCACAAAGCCCATGGGTGGGAGCATAGCACGAAGCCGCTACCGGTCAGCGGAATTGTGATGGGAACGGGATCCCCGGCGGGCTGCCTACTGCAGTCCGGAAGGCGCAGAAAACAAGAAGTGAGGAACAAAGCCAATTATCTACTTTTCTTTTTAGAATCAGCGAATTAAATGGCTATCGCCCGGTCTATTCCGCGTTACGCATTAGATTTTCAAAGAGCAGTGACAGGCGCCCGAAGGAGCCGGGGGCCAATCGATCATCGACCTGATGTCAAGCTGCATGAATCGGTGTGACCGGGCGGCGCCGGCGGACGTCGGGACGGATCCGCGTAGGGGCTGAGGGCGGCGGGGGACCGCAAAACAAGAATTTGAGGAACAAAGCCAATTCGCTGTTATCCATTTTGGAATCAGTGGTTTGTGAACTGATACTATAGCACATTGATCGAGATTCCCCACAACTCTTAGACGAACTCGGACGACCGACTCATCCTACACCCGAGTGTCAAGGAAAAATGGCGTGATCTGGTGTCGGCGGCCGGCGGCCCTGCGAGGTCAGGAAAAAGTGGATCCCATAAGGAATCGTTCGGTATTCGGCTATGGAGCCGGGCCAATCGTTCGAAACCAGTTCACGAGCGGTAGAATTCGAGGGAGTCAGTGCTGAAAAAAGGAGATCCCTGTTCAAGTGAGAGCCCATGCGTCCATCATCGCGGTCACCGGATTCCTGTTTCTCGTCAGCCTCATTTCCGGTCTTGGGGTGAGTTGGAATCTCAGGCTATACGACCCGCGACCAGTGGGAAAGGCGGTCGCGGGTGCGATGTACGGTGTCCATAAATTCATCGCGCTGGCGACAGTGATTACCGCGATGGTGACGATTCGCAGACTGTATCGAGGAATAGAGTTCACAGGCATCGAACTCGCTGCCGTTGTCGTCGCCGGAGCGCTGTTTCTGCTGATGCTTATTACGGGCGGCTTGCTGAGCGTCGGCAAGCCGAGAAACGACGCAATCCTGACGGTTCATCAAGTAGTCTCGGTGCTGACAGCCATTCCCACATTCGGGGCGATTTACCTGCTGACACGCGGCAGGTGGTAATAGGTGGTCCGGCTGCATGAATGCCCGGTGCAACCCGTCGAAGAGCGCCAGGCGGCCGGTGTACTCGCTGCGTATGGGCGGGAGATACCCGGACGTCCCTTTTCCGTTTGGGGCGGCAACTGCATCTGACGCGGGCAAAGGCGGCTGAGTGTAGACTGAGCAAGAGCCTGGATTCACAGACGGAAATTCCAATGAATTCTAAAGAACGGGTTTTGGCAGCGATCGAGCACAAAGCAATGGACAGGATCCCGGTGAACTACCTGGGAACGCCGGAAGCAGATGCTAAGCTGCGGGTGCACTTCGGTGTTGACCTAAACGTTCCGCAGGTACCGCCGGGCGAATCCATGGAATACGATTGGGACATTCTCGGCTGTCTGGGCGCCGATCTGCGGGTGCTCAGGTTGCCGTACCGGGGCCCAGAAATTCCGACGTTCGATGACGGACGGGCTCAGGATCTGTTCGGCGTGATATACCGTCCAGTGCGCAACGAAGTCGGCACGTATCTTGAGAGCTGCACTCTTCCCTACGCCGCGTTTGAAACTCTCTCGGACGTCGAAGCGTACCGTTGGCCAGATCCGGGCTGGTTTGATTATTCAGCGCTTATCCCCCAGTGTGAACAGTGGAAGGATTACGCGGTGGTTTACGGCTGGATGGGGAGTGTCGACTTGATTAATGGGACGGCTTTCGGCCGGGGGTTTGAGCTAACCATCATGGATATCGCTCTCGATAACCCGGTGGGCCTGGCGATCATGGAGAAACGGTTCGAGTATGGGTACGAACATACGAGACGCGCGCTAGAGGCTTGCGGCGGCAAGGTGGACATCGTGTGGATAGGAGACGACTACGGCACTCAGCGCGGGTTGCTTATGAGTCCCGCCAAGTGGCGCAAGTTGTTCCGGGCGAAGTTACAGGCAATGATAGACCTGGCCCACAAACACGGGGCGCGGCTGATGCTGCATTCCTGCGGGTCCACGCGGCAACTGTGGCCGGATTTTGCCGATATGGGACTGGATATCTACGACACTGTGCAGCCAAAGGCGGCGGGGATGGCGCCGAACGAACTGGCTGCCGAATTCGGCCGATACATATGCATGCATGGGACGATTGACACTCAGAGCACTTTGCCCTTCGGCACACCGTCGGATGTCGCCAGGGAGGTGCGCGACCGCATCGAGTCGTTCGGGGCGCAAGGCGGTTTGATCGTGGCTCCATGCCACAACATACAGCCCGACACACCGATTGAAAACGTGCTGGCGTTATATCGGGCAGCCGGCAGTCTCAACGACTGAGAGAACCCGGCCGGACGCACCATAACCCACGCTTGGCCTGTCGTCGTGAATACGCTACTATGCCCTCGCCGGGGCCACGGGGAGCGGCAGGCATCAAGCGGCGCGAGGAGGCGCTCCGTGCCGTCGCCGGTGGTAACAACGGCACGAACGACGCGGAGAATCGCTCCCTCTGGTCGCGGCTGGCGGTGCTGAAGGGCGTGCCGCGGAAGCCGATCAGAGGCACGAGCTATGAGGGTGCAAAACCGCGGCGGACGATAACCCGCGCCGAGGAGGGCTCGGCAGGAGCGGCGCTTGACGGCGGCAGGTCGTCAGAAACGAGCGGGTATGGGTAGCGTGCCCCGGCCAGTCACTTAAGGGGCTTCTTTTCCGGATGCAGGACGACCAGATGGTCGGTGACGGAGAAGACGTTGGGCACCTCGTTGGCGCGGGTGCGGACGATGGTGTCATCAAAGGTGTTGTCCACGACGCCGTCCAGAGTCACGTTGCCGTTTTCGACGATGATGTGGATGGTCGGCAAGGCCTGGTGGCCGTAACGCATGCCGATATTCACATCCCCGTAGATCGCGCGCGCAACGGCGTGGCGGATCTGCCAATCCATGGGAGAGAGCGGCAAGACCTTGATTTCATTGATTACTTTCGTGACGCCCGGGACTTGCTTCACCACGTTTTCGGCGTCGGAGTGAATATCCCAGGGAGGCTCGGGGGGACAGGCACCGCGCAACGTCACGACGCTGCCGTCGATCTCGAAGGTGAGGTCGTCGAAGATTGAGAAGTACGGCAGCATCAAGAGGTTATGGCGGATCTTCAGGGCCATTTGCACCTCATCCGGCGGGCCCGACGTGAAGACATCATCGTGCGACTTTTTTTGCTGGGCCGGTCCTAAAGTCGCGAAAAAGAGAGCCAGGCTCAGCAGTCCAAAGAGCTTGCGCATCCCAGTACCTCCTACTGGATTGGATGCGACAGGGGCGTGCGGGTTACCGAACCGTCACTGGAGTTTGGGGGGCAATAGGGCTTGGGCTGAGCGGTGCGGCAGCGGAGTGGTGCGTTGCTCATGCAGTGCGCCGGGTGCAGAAAACGCGACCGCAGGAGGGGGCGATGCGTGCGGTCTGATGCGAGTTAACCCGTCTCGATCAGAAACAACCTGCCGAGATCAGTTGGCCTTGGTCAGAAAAATCGGCAGGCCGAGCTTATTGGAGTAGTTGGGGCGATAGCGCTCGGTGTTGTAGGCCGTGGCGACGTCGATCTTGCGGGGGCCGAGCTTGGGATCGGGGATCGAGACGAGATCGAAGCAGCCGTTGACGATGGCCGTCATGACGCCGCTCTTGCCGGCGGCGATGGCGTCCATGGCGATGTTGCCGAAGGTGGCGGCGACGAGCTTATCGATGAAATCGGGATCGCCGGAGCGGAGGTCGTAGGTCAGGTCGGAGACGATGGTCTCCTCCTTGGCGCGGCGCTTGATCTCTTCGGCCAGTTCCTCACCGACGTTGGCCTTCTTCTGATGGCCGTAGGCGTCGGCTTCGCCGACACTGCGCACCGAATGGCCCTCCCACTCGGCGCCCTCGGAAAGGATGACGAGGGAATAGTTGGAGGGATTGTGCTTCTTGTCGTCGACGAGCAGGGAGATGAGCTTGTCGAGATCGACCTTGTGCTCAGGGATCGCGCAGCGGATGTTGGTCACGTAGGCGGTATAGAGGGCGGTGAAACCGGCGTCGCGGCCGAAGACACGGAAGACGCCGATGCGCTCGTGGGAGCCGACGGTGGTGCGCTGGCGGTTGATGGCGCCCTCGGCGCGGGTGATGGCGGTTGAGAATCCGATGCAGTATTCGGTGTTGCGGACGTCGTTGTCCATGGTTTTGGGGATGGCGATGACCTTGACGCCTTCCTTGTCCAGGCGGGCGGCGTAGGAAAGGGTGTCGTCGCCACCGATGGCGACAACGTAGTCCACATTGAGCCGGGAAAGGTTGGAGAGGACGGACTTGGTGACGTCGTAGGTGACGACGGGCTTACCGTCCTTGCCGATGGATTCCTTAGAGGGAAATTCCTGGCCCTTGAGATGGTCGGGGATCGCTTTCATCTTGGCCGGGTTGGTGCGGCTGGAGTGGAGGAAGGTGCCGCCGGTGCGGTCGATGGTGCGGGTGACGAGGCGGTCGAGGGGCAGGACGTAGCGGCTCTTACTCTCATGGTCGTCGAGGTTGAGGTGGGTCAAACCCTCCCAGCCGCGGCGGATGCCGACGACTTCGCAATCGACTTCGGTAGCGCGGTAGGTGACTTCCTTGATCACCGAGTTGAGACCCGGGACGTCGCCGCCGCCAGTGAGGATAGCAATTCGTTTGGCCATGGATACTCCTGGAGAGGTCGCGGAAATAAGTGCGAATTACAGTATATCCATTCCGGGTGCACGGAGCGGCTCACGGAGGCCGGACGGAGGGGCGGTGACACGCGGACGTAAAGAAAAATCCTTTCAGGATCAGCAGTTTGCGCATAACGGGAGAGCGCCAGGGTTGACCGGTGGGGATAGTCTCCTGGTGCGGGGGGCAGTGAGGAGATGAGCGAAAAGCACGACCAGACGAACGGCGGTGAAGGAAAGAAAACGAGCGGGGAGCTGGACGCGGCGCAGAAGGCAAGCGGGAGGGAGAAAGCAGAGAGCGGCGGGGAAGTGAAAGCCGACAGGGCGTCAGAAGAGGGGGAAGAGGGGAGCGAAGGCGCGCGTCCGAGAGCGAGTTCAAGACGGGTGGCGGTGAAAAGGAGCAGCGGCAAGAAGGCGAAGGATGGGTTGACGAGCGTGGCGGAGGAAGAGAAGACCGGCGGCAGTGAGGCGGGAGAAGTGGAGCGCGACGCGGCCGGGCGGGTTGTTCCCGGCCAGACGGAGCCGGAGGCGGATGAGGCGCAGGAGTCGGAAACAGGGAACGACACGAGGAGCAAGGGCGGCGAGACGGCCACGATGACGGAAGCGGACCAGAGGAAGCTGGTGAACAGATTGTTGGGCCGGGCGAACGAGATGGCGGGGAGCAAGGATTTCAAGTTGAGCGCGGCGGACCTGATCCGGCTGATCCAATTCCAAAAGGAGATGACGGCGAAGCCGCGCAAGGTGACGGTGCAGTGGGTGGAGGACGAGAAGGAATGAAGCGCGAGATCCGGTACAACCCGCTGCCGTCGCAGGCGCGGTTTCACAAACTGGGGACGCGTTTCAAAGGATTCTCGGGGCCGGTGGGGTCGGGCAAGAGCCAGGCGTTGTGCCAGGAGGCGATCAAGCTGGCGTACGTGAATTCGGGGTGCATGGGGCTGATCGGAGCGCCGACGTATCCGATGCTGCGGGACTCGACGCAGATCACGATGCTGCAGGTGCTGGAGGCGAACGAGATTCCGTTCGAGGCGAACAAGGCGGAGAACACGCTGACGATCTCGGACACGGGGTCGAGGATCCTATTCCGGTCGATGGATGACTACGAGCGGCTGAGGGGCACGAACCTGGCGTGGTTCGGAGTTGGACGAGCTGACGTACACGCGCGAGGAGGCGTGGATCCGGCTGGAGGCGCGGCTGAGGGATCCGGATGCGACGCGGTTGTGCGGGTTTGGGGTGTGGACGCCGAAGGGCTTCGACTGGGTGTACCGGCGGTTCATCAAGGGCACGGAAGGGTATGCGTGCGCGCTGGCGAAGGCGAACGAGAACCGGCATTTGCTGGAGAAGGTGCCGGACTTCTACGCGCGGCTGAAGGCGAGCTACGACGAATCGTTCTACAAGCAGGAGGTCCTGGGCGAGTATCTGAATCCGAAGGGCGGACTGGTGTATCACGCCTTCGACCGGAGCGCGTGCGTGGAGGAGCAGCAGGCGAACCGGAAGCTGCCGCTGTTGTGGGCGCTGGACTTCAACGTGAGCCCGATGTGCTCGATTGTGGCGCAACGGGACGAAGATACGGTGCGGGTGCTGGACGAGATCGCGCTGAGCCGGGCGAGCACGCTGGACGCGTGCGAGGAGTTCACGAAGCGGTACCCGAAGTGGGCGGCGGGGGTGGTGGTGTACGGCGATGCGTCGGCGAGCCACATGCAGACGGCGGGGACGAACGACGAGGACATTATCCGGGATTATTTCGCGAACTACGGGAAGCTGTCGATGACGTACAGGATTCCGAAGGCGAACCCGAGCGTGGCGCTGCGGGTGCGGCAGGTGAACGGAAAGCTGAAGGCGGCCGACGGCTCGACGACACTGCTGATCGATCCGCGGTGCAAGGAGCTGATGGCGGATTTCGACCAGGTGGGGTATGTGGAGAACTCGAATGAGATCGACAAGGAGAGGGATTCGCAACGCAGCCACCTGTCGGATGCGCTGGGGTACCTGATATGGCAGGAGTTCGCGGCGAGCTCGAAGACGATCGGCGAAAAGGCGCACAGGCTGATTTGAATCCATGAGGTGAAAGAGATGATCGATGTCCGCAAAGAACATCCCGAATACGTCGCGCAGCGGGAGGTGTGGCCGAAATACCGCGACCTGTACGTGGGGGGCGAACAATTCATCCGGCGGGCGGGGCAATACCTGATCCCGCGACTGCGGGAGCCGGGGGATGTGTTTCTGGAGCGCACGAGCCGGGCGTTTTACGAGAACTACATCGGGTCGATCATCGACTGGTACAGCGCGACGCTATTCCGGCGGGAGCCGGCGCTGACACTGGAGGGGCAGGACGAGCGGGCGCGGCAGTTTTTCAGCCAGTTCGCGGAGGACTGCGACATGAAGGGATCGACGCTGAGCGATTTCTTCCGGCGGCAGATGATCGAGGCGCTGGTGGCGGGGCGGTCGTGCATCGTGATCGACTTTCCCGACCCGGGGACGAAGGCGAAGAACCGGGCGGAGGAGGACCGGCTGGGGCTGAGCCGGGCGTATTTGTGTGAGTACCCGGCGGAGAGCCTGGTGAACTGGCAGCGCAACGAGCGGGGCGAGTTCGATTGGGTGGTGCTGAGGACGGAGCGAAGGGTGGACGAGCCGGGGGCGGGCGAAGGGGAGACAGAGCGGCGGTGGGTGTACTACGGGCGGGAAGAATACCAGGTGTACCAGCAGTGGGAGCGCAAGGGACAGGCGGGGCCGGTGGAGCAGGTGAAAGAGGGGGTGCACGGACTGGCGGGGCAGAAGGTGGTGCCGCTGGTGGAGTTCAGCTTCGGGGAGGGGATGTGGCTGATGAACAAGGCGGCGTCGCTGCAACTGGAGCATTTCAACAAATCGAATGCGCTGGGGTGGGCGCTGACGATGGGGTTGTTCGCAATGCCGGTGGTGTACAGCGACCGCGAGTGGAAGGAGTGCGTGGGGGAGAGCTACTACCTGCAACTGGGACCGCAGGACAAGTTCGGGTGGACGGAGCCGGAGGGGCACGTCTACCAGGTGGCGCTACAGAATATCGACTGGCTGAAGCAGGAGATTTACCGGGTGTGCTACGCGCTGAACCAGGCGATCAACCCGGGGCCGAACAACACGCAGATCACGGGGGTGAGCAAGCAGCGGGACTACCTGATCACGCAAGAGGTGCTGAGGGGGTTCGGCGACCGGGTGAAGGACACGTTGAAGAAGGTGATGCGGCTGATTGCGACGGCGCGGGGGGACGAGATCGGGATCGACGTGACGGGGCTGGACGAGTTCGACATCGGGGACTTTTCCAGCGAATTGCAGGACGCGCAGACGCTGCTGAGCCTGGGGATCGATTCGGAGACGTTCCGGGCGCAGGTGTTCAAGAAGCTGGCGATGAAGTACCTGTGCGACGTACGGCAGGAGCTGAAGGAGAAGATCGCACGGGAGATCGACGCGGGGCTGGCCAAGAGTTGATGCGGATACGGGAGCGGAATCAATAGGACCTTGTGGAGCCGGCCGGGTGGAAGCGGCCGGGGTGGAGCGGGACAGCCTGGCGGCCAGGCTGAGTGGAAAGCAGCAGGGCCGGCGAGGCTGTCCCGATTTTTTGGATTTTTTGGAGTCAGGAAAGCACGACGCGGGCGGCTGACAAAGCCGGGCGCGGCGCGAACAGGATTTGCCGGGGTGAGGGATGGGGACAGCGCGGCTGTCCCCATTTTCTTTTGGCCGGTGGTATCAACCAACAACACGAGACGAAGGAGAGACCCATGGGGCAGGACAGCGACGCGCTCTCGCCGGGTGGGAACGACGTGCGCGGGATGATGCGCAGCGTGATCGAGGAGTACCTGAACTCCGAACGGCGCAGGGCCGAGCCGGCGTATCAGGCCGAGCTGGTCGAGGAGCGCCACCGGCGAGAGCAACTCGAGCGGCAGGTCAACCAACTGGTGGAAGAGAACCGCAGGACGAAGCGGGAGGTGGAGGAGAACGACAGGGTGACGCGCATTCGCGGCGAACTACAGCGGCTGGGCGTGACGAAGCTGGACCTGGCGTTCAAGGCGGTGAAGGACGAGATCCAGCGGGCGCCTGACGGCAGCCTGGTGGCGAAGACGCCGGAGGGCGAGATTCCGGTGAAGGATTACCTGAACCAATTCGTTCAGGAGAATCCGGAGATTCTGCCGGCGCGGATGGCCGGGGGGTCGGGAATGCTGACACCGCCACGCAGCAACGCGGGCCCGAGCATCGATCTGGAGTCGATCCGGCCGGGGATGAGCGAGGAGGAGTTGCAGAGGGTGCGTGAGCAGATCGCCCGGGTCGCGATGCAGACCTTCCGGAGCGAGTAGGGCGGGACGAGTGAAGTCCCGCAGAGACCAAGAAGGGAAAAGACAAGGGAGAGAAAGATGCCGATTATAACTTCCGCCAATCTGGCGAGTGCGATTGTGAAACTGGTTGCCGCCGATGCCCTGCCCACGCTGATGGGCAACCTGGTGATGGGCAACCTGGTAACGAGGGACTACGATACTACGCTGGCCAAAGCGGGCGACACGGTGAACGTGCCGATTCCGCCGACGCTGATTGCGAACAACATTCTCGAGGGGGGAGCGTTCAGACGCAGAACCCGGACCTGGGCAATGCACCGATCATCCTGGACTCACACATTGAGGCGACGTTCCAGATTCCGGACGTCACAAAAGCGATCGCGGTGCCGACGCTGTTGAAGATGTACATGCAACCGGCGATGGTGGCGCTGGCCGAGCGGGTGGAGACGGACCTGCTGACGCTGTACAGCCAGTTCTCGACCAATCCGCAGCTGGGCGTGGGGGGCACGGCGCTAACCGAAAACGTGGTTGACCAGGCCGAGACGGAGCTGTTCTCCAAGAAGGTCCCGACGAGCGAACCGAAGTACCTGGTGGTGCATCCTGCGGCGTACTCGGAACTGCGCATGATCGACCGTTTCACCGAAGCGGACAAGGTTGGTCCGCTGTCGCAGGCGATCGACACGGGCGTGCTGGGACGCATCAAGGACTTCTTCGTGTACCGGTCGCAGTTCGTGGTGCAGACGGGCATCGGGACGGGTACGGTGACGACGAACAACCTGGCGTTTGCGCGGGATGCGATGGCACTGGCGATCCGCCGGCTGCCAAAGCCGCTGCCGGGCACGGGTGCGATCGCGGAGTATGCCGAACTGGGCAACTTCGGGATGCGGGTGGTGATGAGCTACCAGCCGAACACGCTGGCGCAACAGTTCACGGTGGACATCCTGTACGGCTGCGCCGTGTTGCGCAACGAGCACGGAATCCAGGTGCGGAGCTAAGCGCAGCGCGAAGCGACCGGACGGCCCGCGGATGAAGAGGGAGGCGGATTTGAGCACTGTCTCCCTGTTTTTCCGAAAGGGCAAAAGCGGCGGCGACAGAAGAGAGTTATAAGCCGCCACGGGTGTGTTCAGAAGAACGCGCAGACCGGCCCAGCCGGGACGACGGAAGTTTAGCGAAAGGAAGGAAGCACAGCGATGGATGTGAAGCAGTATTTCAAGAAACTGCGCGAGCTGGAGGCGACGATCCCGCAGACGGATGTGATCGTGGTGAGCGCGGAAACGCCGGACGGCGGCAAGGCCGGCGTGATGACCGAGGTGCCGCGGAGGAACGCGTGCCAGCTGGTGCTGGAGGGGCGCGCGCGGCTGGCGAGCGAGGCCGAAGCGGCGGCGTACCGGCAGTGCGAGGAGGCGAAGCGCGAGGAGTTCCAGCGCGAGCAGGCGGCGGGCAAGATCCAGTACCAGCTGGTGCCGGCCGATGTGATCCGGCAAGGGCCGGCGAAGACAGGGAATTAAGGAGGCGCGGAGTGGCTCTGCTAGTGGATGGCGCGTGGTGCGAGGCGGAAGAGCTGCAGGCGTACGACGACAGTGCCACGACGGTGGCGGCCGAGGAAGGGATCGACCTTGCTGCGAAGATGAGGCTCTCGGAGGGTTGGATTACCGAGAGAGTGGACGATTTCCTGAGATGGGAGACGAATTGTGGTCGGGGGGTCTATCCGCAAAGCGGGTTGACGGTGAAGAACGCGGTAGTGGATGGACGGCTGAAGTGGTGGCACCTGGCGCACACGCTGGCGCTGTTGTACCGGGACGCAGCGTTCAGCCAGGTGAACGACCGGTTTGAGAAGAAGTACGAGGCGTACGAGCAGGACGCCGCGCAGGCGAAGGCGGAGTATTTCGAGAGCGGGGTGCCTTTCGTACACGATCCGCTGCGCAGGCCGGCGGCGCCCACGGTGACGGTGACGGCGGGGAGCCAGGCGGCGGCGGCGTACTTTATCACGGCGACGCAGGTGGATCCAAGCGGAGAAGAAAGCGCGCGGTCGCGCGTGGTGTCGGTCCAGGCAGCGGATGGGAATGGACTGAGAGTGACGGCCAACGGGCTGGCGGCGGGGAATGGATGGAACGTGTACGCGGCGGACAGCAACGGGGTGATGCGCAAGCAGAACGCAACGCCGCTGGACGGGAATGCGGTGTGGACGCTGCCGGACACAGGGTTGGCGGCCGGAGCGGCGGCGACGAGCGGACAAGAGCCGGATGGGCGCGTGAAAGAGCGCAGGATTCTGCCGCGGGGGTAACGATGCCAACACCAACCGCGATAGTCATGCAGACGGCGCTGGATCTGTTGAATGCGTCCGACGGGTTGGCGGAGAGCCTGGCGGACTATTCGGTGACCCTGCAAATGGCGGGCATTCCGCTGAGCGGCGGGCCGCTGCCCGATGCGCCGACGGCCGAAGCCTGCTACGTGCCACAGGAGCTGGAGGAACAGCAGCAGAAAATTGCGTACCCGGTGTGTAGGGTGTATTGCGACCAGATCCGCAACAACGGCAAGGTGAAGTTCCGCGAGTTCTCGGGCAGCTACCGAGTAGTGGTGGCGGTGACGCATTCGCAGGATCGGCTGGAGGGGTTGACTGAGACGCTCCAGGCGGTGGCAGATGCGGTCGGGGACGTGTTTGACAGGAACCAGGGGAACCTGGGCAACGGGATGGTATTGGAGCCGGGCTATGAGGTGCAGGTCGAGGCGGTAAAGAAGGGCGGGTTGCACTACATCGAGACGGCCCGGGTAGTGAGCCAGTTCAGCTGGGAACGCTAGAAGGAGACGGGGAGAGATGGCAAATTACGTTCTATCCAAGAATAACCGCTACTACGTGGCGCTGGAGAGCAGTTATGGAGTGGTACCGACGGTGTCGGCCACGAATCGTGTTCCCGGCGTGCGGCTGGCGGTGACGACGGAGAAGGTTACGGTGCCGCGGCCGGACAAGACGGGGACGCGAACGTTCCTGGGCATACCGGGAATGCCGCGGAGGATCACGGGCTACGAGTTCGAGACGAGCCTGATGGCAGGGACTGGCGCGTTGCCGCCGGCGGTGGGACAGATGGTGCAAGCCGCGCTGGGCGCGTCGACCGGCTCGAGCACGCAACAGACGGTGACGGTGAACGGCGGCGGCGCGGAGCTGGATTTTCCGGCGCCGCACAACCTGGCGGTGGGCAATGCGGTGACGGTGGGCGGCGAGATTCGAATCGTGGCGAGCGTGCCGAGTCCGACGAGCGTGGAGCTGAGCGCGCCGCTGACAAGCGTGGTGAGCGGCTCGGCGCAGGTGCTGCCGGCGGCGGCGTATTCACCGGCCAACGTGCTGCCGAGCGTGAGCCTGTTCGACTATTGGGACCCGAGCAGCACGGTGCAGCGAATCGTGCGCGGAGCGGGCGTCGATGAAATGGAAATGGTGGTGGACGGAACAGAGCACAGACTGGTGTTCCGCGGGCCAGCGGCCGCAAACGTGGACTCTTCCTCGTTCCAAGCATCCGATGGCGGGCTGAGCGTGTTTCCGACAGAACCGGCGGTGCGGGCCGAGACGTGGGCGCCGGTGCCGGGCAACCTGGGGCAGGCGTGGCTGGGGAGTCCGCCGAGCCAGGTGCTGACGCTGACGCGAGCGCTGGTGAGAGTGAAGAACAACCTGGTGACGAGGAGTTTCGAATTCGGCGCGACGCAGCCGCTGGCGCTGTCGCCGGGCGATCGCGACGTCGAGGTGCAGTTCGAGGTGTACAGCACGGACCAGAGCGTGTTCACGCAGATGTATCAGGCCGCGCAGACCGAGACACCGATCCCGTTGACGATCCAGCTGGGAGATCAGGCGGGGGCGATGGCGGCGGTTTATATCAAGACGTTCGTGCCGCAGGTACCGCAGTTCAACGACGCTGAAACGCGGTTGCTGTGGAATTTCTCCAGCTCCAGGGCGCAGGGGGCGGGCAATGACGAAATCTTCTTCGCGTTTGGCTGAGGGCTCGGCGGCGGGCGGGAACGCGATGCCGCCGGAGCAGTACGAAAGCGCGGTGTGGCGCGAGTCACGAACGAGGCCGGGGATCCGGTACCAGGTGCTGAGGATGTCGCTCCTGCGGAGGCACCGGCTACTCCAGGAACTGAAAGGACTGGCGGCCGAACAAAGGTTTCACGCGGCGCAGGAGGGGATGGAAAGCGAGATCGCCGCCGCGGAGCTGCGCGGGCGCATCGACGAAAAGGTGATCCGGGCGGCACTGGTGCAGATCGAAGGACTGCGCATCGGCGGGAAACGGGCGACGGTGGAGAGCCTGCTGGAAGACGGGCCGGAGGAGCTGGCTTACGAGATCGCGGAAGCGATCGCCGAGGAGAGCTTTCTAAGCGAAGAAGAACGAAAAAACTGATACTCGCGTTCCATTTCCAACAGGAGTCTCCGGCCGGATGGGATTGCGAGACGTGCAGAGGACGACGGCTGGAGACAAGACGGAATTGCAGATGGGCGGGCGTCGAAGCGACGCCGAAGCAGCCGATCGTGTGGAACCGGGGCGGCGTCATCGCCGAGCAATGTCCGGTGAGCACGATCAGCAGCCACTCGGCAGCGTGGGTGGAATTGTACGCGATATGGCGCAGCGGAGCAGTGACGAGTTCCGCGGAATGGTGGGCCAAAGACCTGGAGGCAATGGCCATTCTGAGAGGCGAAGAGAGGGCGGTGGTCGGTGGGCGCTAACAATCCGCAAGAGAGCACACAGGCGTCGCGAGAGCTGCTGGCCTATGTCCGCAAGATGCTGGGCCCCTCCAGTCTCAGCAGCAGCGCGGCTGGCGCGCCGAGCGTCAAACTGCCGATCACACAGAGCGGGACCACTGGCCAAGAGGCGCTCACGAACGGCGAGAGGGCGAACGGGAGCCCCCGGCAATTGCAGGCGGAGGCCATCACGAGGCCGTCGAAGAGCAACTCGGGCAGCTCAGGCAGTATCAGTCTTGGCAACAACTGGCTGCTACCTCCGATCGCAGGAGTTCTGAATTCGGTCCTGGGGTTGTTCGGGATCGGGAGCTCGACGTCACAGGTGACGCGATACAGAGCGGAGACCCGGCAACCATTCGAAGTCGTGCAGGAGATATCGCCGGAGACAGGGGCAGGAGTTCAGACGATCGATGAGAGCGCAAGCGGATTGTCCGGCGTAACGAATGGCAACAGTCCAACAGCGTTGTCAACCTCCAACGTCGCAGCGAAAGGCAGCGGCGTCCCGGCCCCAGCCCGACTTTCCGCGCAAGTCGCGAACCGGACCATCGCGGACAGTAGACCGCAAGGCGTGAATTGGATGCGCAGGCTGACGGGTGGCGCCATCTCAACTGGGGCGCCAGCGGCCAAAGCCGAGGAGAGCGCGAGCAGCTCCGAGTCAATAACGCCCTCAAACGCCCGTGTGGAGACACGTGCGAGCGGCGAGGGCACGGCGACAAGCACGAAATGGGTGCGCAGATTGACGGGAAGCGCCGGTTCGGCCGGGCGGGCCGTCAAGAACTCCGAGACATGGGCAAACGGCGTCGTTCCGCCGACGGGCTGCGAGGCGCGGTCGCTGATGAACGACCGGCAGGGGCTGGTATCGGCGGTGCGCCGGAGTTTGAACGATTCGCGAGGATTCTCGGATGTGCTGAACGAGTTTCAGGATGGCCTATGAGTACACTGCCTTTACTTTCGACAGGCGCGGTACAGCAATACCCGTACGAGTGTGCGATCACAGGCAGGACGCGTTCGTTCCAATTCGCCGACGGCACGGAGCAACGGTACTTGCTGACGCCGCCGAGAAAGATGTGGTCGATTCATCTGCGACTTCTCCAGGACGAGGAGAGGGCCGCATTCCTGGCGTTCGCGCAGGCGGCGCTGAGAGACCAAACGGCATTCGCCTACACGGACCCGCAGGATGGGACGGTCTACCCGACATGCCGGATCGTCGTGGTGCCCATCCCTGACCGGATCGACGGGGTGGCGCGGACGGGGCTCCAATTCCTGATTGCGGAGGCGCCGCAATGAGTAGTCCGAGTTTCCCGCTGGTGGCGACGACGGTGAGCGTCCAACTGCCTGTTCAGAGAATATGGAAACCGGCGCAGGAACTGGAGATGACGCCAGGAGGGAGATGGTACCTGCGCACGCTGCCGACGGGCGAGTTCTACGAATGGAACCTGAAGTTCAGCGGGCTGCTGTGGGCCGAAGCGCAAACGCTGCGGGATTTCCATGCCGAGATGTGCGGGGCCTACCATTGCTTCCGATTCTGCGACCCGCTGAGGAACCTGCTGGCGTGGAGCGAGGACCTGACGCAGGCGGCGTGGACATTATCCGAGGGACTGGCCGTTACACTGTTCGCGAGTCCGATTGCGGGCGTGGCACAAGGGGTGCAGATCGTGAATTCAGGCGCGGCCGAGGGCCAAGCGAGCCAGACGGTAGGGTGCGCGCCGACATTCCCTTACAGTCTCGCAACGACGGCGCGGAGCAGCGTTGGAAGCACGATGGGACTGCTGATCGGGGGGCAACGAATGGACGTCGCAGCGAGCGGACAGTGGCAGACGTTTCAATTCAGCGCGATCCCGGGAGGGAGCATCGATCAGGTCACGTTCGCGATTGCCATTCCGGCGGGCGGCGAGGTAGAACTGGCCGGCGTGGAGGCTGATTTCGGGGCGGATTCGCCCGAATACAGGCAGTCCCAAGGGCGACAGGGATTGTTCACGCAGGCGAAATTCAAGGACGATGCACTGGTGGTGAGCGGCGGCGAGGGGGGTGTCTTCTCGGCCGAGATCACGGTGATCGCAAGCGCGGAGGAGTAAGCGATGGTCCCGAATGATCAGCTCAAGTACGTCGAAGAGATGCTGACTCCAGTGCTGTTGTACGAATGCACGCTGGCAAACGGGCAGATCGAATACTGGAGCACGCACAGTGCGACGTACGAGGGCGTGACATACAGCCCACGGATCCTAGAGAATACGGGCTTCGAAATCGGACTCCTGGCCGACGACGGGGCCGACTGGGGCAACCGAATTTCGCTGGTGCTGGCCAATACCGACGCGTACGTGACGCAGTTGCATCAGAACCAGAACCTGAAAGGTTGCCAACTGCTGGTGCAGTTCGCGTTTCTAGATCCGGAGAGCGGGCAGGTCATGGCGACGCCGCAAGCCGTATTCACGGGGATCGGCGATGCTCCGGAGCAGATCACGACCACCAAGGCGAAGCTGAATTTCAGCAGCCGGTTCAGCCTGCAGCGGCTGGCCGTGCCGCAGGTCCGAATCCAGGAGAATTGCCCGTGGAGCTTCCCGCAGAACGCGGCGCAGAGAGCCGAAGCGGTCAGCGGAGGGAGTGCAGGCTTATACAGCCGCTTTTACCCGTGCGGGTATTCGGCGGACCAAGCGGGCGGGTGCGGGAACCTGCAGAGCGATGGGACAGCGTACACGAGTTGCGACGGAAGCAAGACACAATGCGTGGCGCGCGGGATGTGGAGCGCGGACGCGAGCGGCAACCCGACGATGCGATATGGAGGGTTCGAGTACCTGCCCGCCACTTCGCTGGTAAGGAGCTATGGGTCGGCGCAGAGATACTGGTCGCAGGCGATCGACGGCCGAGCAAGGTCGAATGACGCCGTGCCGCTGGTGTATGGCACGGTGCGGTTCCCGGCGCCGGTGATCTGGGCATGGAACGACGGGAACTACCTGATCTGCGAGGTGCTGGTCGGATCGGGGCCGATCCAAGGCGTACAAAGCCTGTGGGTCGAAGGGATCCAACTGCCGTTGGGCGTGGCGGGCGTCGACATGTCCGCGACGGGGTGGTACGACGTGCTGACGACGGGCGGCCGGAACGGGGCGTTCGATCCAAATTTCATGGACAGCCAGGGGAATCCAATCAGTGATCCGCATGGCAGCCTGGCCGTGCTGAGCGTGCACGTGCCGTCGGGCCTGGTCTCATCGAACAGGCTGCCGACGATTGAGGTGCTGGCTCAAGGATTATTGCTGGACCGTTACGACGCGCTGGGGAATTCCCTGGACCAGTTTTTCACCAACGACCCGGCGTGGGCGCTACTCGATCTGCTGAGGCGATGCGGGTGGCAGGACGCCGAAATCGACCTCGGCAGTTTCGGGAACGCGGCGGCGTACCTGGATCAGCTGGTAGCGGTGACGGACGGGAATGGGAACGCGATTCAGGAGCCGGTGGCAGCATTCAACTACGCACTGCTGGACCGCAAGCCGGCGATCGACTTAGTGCGCGGGTTGCGGCAGGGCGCGGAACTGCTGGTGCGGCTGAATCAGAATGGGCAGATCAGCTTAATGGTGGAGGGGACGATCGCGGAACAGCAGCCAGCGCAGCTCGCATGTTCGAATGCGACAGCTTCGTTGAACGGCGGCTGGCCTTCGTTCGAGGCGAACGATGGGTCCACCGACGCGTGCACAATCCTGGCCGGGAAAGACGGCGACATCGCGCTGAGCCTGTCGTGCGAACCAACCAGCACGACGCCCAACCGCCTGACCGTGGAGCTGCAAGATTCGCGCAACGGTTACCTGAACGGGAGTCTGTCGCTGGTGGACTCAGACGACGTGGCGCGCGCAGGAAGCGAAGTGCCGGGCATCTTCAGAGGGCTGGGCATCCCCAGCCTTACACAGGCCGAGCGGGTCTTATCAAAGGAACTGGCGCGGGGCATCGACGGCAATCTGTTCGCGGAATTCTCCACGACGGTCAAAGGGCTGGGGATGCAGCCGGGCGACATCATCGCCATCACGAGCACCGATTACAACCTGACGCGCGCGCCATTTCGCGTGCTACGGCTGAGCCTGGGGCTGAACTTCGAAACGATCGCGGTGGTGGCGCAGACGCACGATGACAGTTGGTATGGACCAGGATCGGCGACAAGCGGCACTTCGTCCGGGTGGCCGTCCACGGCCGCGGCGGGCACGCCCTTCCCGATCGCCGGATACACCTACGACGCAGGCTCCGGACCGGCCCTGTTCATCCAGGAACAATCCGAACCGGAAGCGGACGGCGGGGCCAGCGAGGTGCTGTTCGTGCAATTCCGACCGCCGCGCCAGCAAGTTGCGTCATTGCCTGCCCCGGGGATCGAACCGACGGCAGTGATTGCGGGCAGCGGGCAACTCCAACCGGGCGAGAAGGCGCTGTACTACGCCGTAACGGCGGTGGATGGCAACGGAGAGGAGTCCACTGTTTCACAGGTGATTCAAGTGGTGACGGGAGCGGTCGAGACGGCCTTCGGGGTGACCTTGAAAGGACTGGCAGCGCCCAATGGGGCGGCAGGGATGCGCGTGTATCGAGGGGACAGCGCGTACGATCTGCTGTATCTCAGTGACCTCGATGCAAACCTAACGACGTGGACGGACACGGGCGGAAGCGTCTCGCCGATGCGGCCGCCGGATCCGAGGTACGATCACGCGGATTTCTATTGGCGGACTGAGTTGACGGGTGAGCTGACGGTGGCGAGTATCGCCGGCTCCACGCTGTCGATTGCCAACGCGAGCTTCACGAACGGCCAATTCACGGGCAATGCGCTGGCCGCTGTATCGGGGAACGCGACAGGCTGGCAGACAACGGTCGCCACGAATACAAGTACGGAGATCACGGTCAACGATCCGATTCCGGATGGACTGGCGGCGGGAGACTTTGTGGTCATCGCGGACTCCAGTTGGCGGCTGGCGGGCAGGAGCTACTCCGACCAGATCACCTGGGAAGTCCCGAACCGAGCGGGCCTGCCGATTGAGATTACCGGCAGGTCGAGCACGGCTAGCGGACTGGAGGCTCCGGTCGAGCAATCTTACCTGTACCGCTACACGATCACGGGGGGAGCGGGGAGCCTTCTGGACAGCCAGTTGCCGCCAATCGCGGCGCTGGACATCCAGGCGCCGGCGGACGGTTCATTGCTCTTGCAGAACATCACGACGCAGACCCTGAGCGGCACGGTAACAGTGGCGTCGGCGATTCTGGTCACCTATTCTGTCGACGAAACGGAAATCCCGGTAACGTTCGCGCTAGCGGCAGCGCTGGAGCCTGGCGACCTGACGCTGGCGGTTGTGCAGGGTGTCACGTTAGGGCAGAACACTTACCTCCAAGTTAACACGGAGATCATCCGAGTCGGCGCGCCGACCACGGACGGATCCGCCTATGAAGTTGACCGAGGCATCGCCGGAACTACAGCAGCAACCCATGCGAACGGGGCTTTGGCCACTGTTCTCGAAAGGAACCTGCAGGTGGTACCACTCGGAACGGGGTTCTTCTCCAATCAGACCAACACGAACTTTCAGTACCGGATGCTGTTCCCCGACCAGCGAATCGCGGGGTCGGAGTTTTATCTCGAGAACGCGCTAGGAACCGGCCCGGGCGATGATAGCAGCTACCTGCAGAACGGGCAGAATGGGCTGCACACATTCGACGGCGGCACGATCGTGTTGCAGACCGCAGGGGATCTTTCGATTGAGCGAGACGCGTCGAACTCGATTGTCCTGGACCGCACGAGGGTCGTACGCGACGTGCAGGCGTTTGTCGATGCGGCTCCCTCCGGAGGCAGCGCGACGATCGTTCTCAATGCCGATGGGCAACCGGTCGCGACATTAATCTTCGCGGACGGCAGTGTGCAAGCGACACCTTTCATTCCGGCCGCCACGCTCAGGCTTGTGGAAGGGGCGAAATTGAACTACGACATCGCGGCCGTGCCCCAGGGCGCGAACACTTCCTCAGGCCAGAATCTCTCGGTGCAGATCAGGACATGAGCCAGAAACGCCAGGCAGGGCGACGGGCCGTCGCATGGGCTATTCTGCTGGTAGGGGATCCGTTTGACACGCGCAGTTTTCCTTGTACTCGCGGCAGTTTCCGCACTTCTGTTCGTAGCTCTCCAAGCCGCCAAGACCGCGGAGAAGACTAAGCGCCCGCGGTTCGTCAATGTCGCTCCGCGCTCAAAATTCTCCTACATATCGAACAACAGCCTGACGAGCGGAAAGTACTTTCCACAGCCGATGTGCGGCGGGGTGGCGGTCTTCGATTACGACAACGATGGCAGGCTGGACATCTTCTTCACGAACGGCGCGAAGATCCCGGAGATGAAGAAGGTGGACCCCTCGTATTACAACTGCCTGCTGCATCAGAAGCCCGACGGAACATTTGAGGACGTCACAGAAAAAGCCGGCCTCGCCGGAAAGGATCTCGACTTCAACTTCGGCGTCGCGGTGGGAGACTACGACAACGACGGCTACGAGGACCTGTTCATCTGCAGCGCGGGACGAAATGTCCTGTACCACAACAACGGGGACGGGACGTTCACAGACGTCACGGCGAGTTCGGGCATCGGCGGCAAGCCCGACAAGACGCTGAGCGTGGACGCGGCGTGGTTTGATTACGACAACGACGGCCTGCTGGACCTGATTGTCTCGAACTATACGTATTGGACGCCGCAACTGGACATCCACTGTTCCATGGGCAGCAAAGTGTATTATTGCGATCCGCGCCGCTACCCGAGCGTTCCGCACCGGCTGTACCACAACCTGGGAAATGGCAGGTTCGAGGATGTGACGGAAAAGTCGGGGTTCGCCAAGGCGCCGGGAAAGGGCATGGGCATTTCGATCGCCGACTTCAACGACGACGGCTGGCCGGACGTCTTCATCGCGAACGACACCGAGCCCAATTCCCTGTTTATCAACCAGAAGAACGGCACCTTCGAAGAGGTGGGGCTGCAGATGGGCGTCGCTTACAACGACAACGCGCAGACGGGATCTTCGATGGGATGCGACGCCAAGGATTTTAATAACGACGGCAAGGTTGACATCTTTTACAACAACCTGATGGGCCAGATCTGGGCGCTGCTGCGAAACCGAGGCGACCTGTTCGAGTACTACTCGTATGAGTCGAAGATCAAGAGGTTGAGCGCCCCGTTTTCGGGGTGGAGCCCGGGCTTCATCGACTATGACAATGACGGCTGGAAGGATATTTACTCGGCCAACGGAGATGTTGACGACGTCAACGAGTCGTCGCGCCAGCACGACACGATGTTTGAAAACGTCGATGGCAAGACATTCATCGATGTCTCGGACCAGCTAGGGCCGGAGTTCCAGAAAAAGGGGTTCCAGCGCGGCTCGGCCTTCGGCGACCTCAATAACGACGGTGCTCTGGACATCGTTGTGACGTCGCTCAACGAACCGCCGCACATCCTCATGAATACGGCCGACAGCGGCAACCACTGGATCGTCCTCGCGCTGACCGGACACAAGAGCGCGCGCGATGCGATTGGAGCCAAGGTGAAGCTGACGACAGCTTCCGGCCGCACGCTGTACAACCACGTCGCGATCAGCGTGGGGTTCATGTCCTCAACTGATAAGCGAGTCCATTTCGGGTTGGGTCAGGAGACCGAGATCAGCTCGATCGAGATTCGCTGGCCGAGCGGAATACAACAAGTACTGAAGAACGTCAAGGCAGACCAATTCTTGAAGATCGACGAGCCGACGGGGCGATAAAACGTCTGCGCGAATAGGCCAGGGCGCAGATTGCGTCAGGCATAACCCGGATATTTCACCAACCATCGGCCGCGGCGCGCGATAGCGCCGCATCTACTGCGTTGCGCTCCGTCGCCGTCCTCGACGTACCACCCAGTACGCCTGCGGGCGGCTCCCGTCGCGCGCCTTGTATCTGCAGCCTCTCATCGCGCCTCACTGCGATCGTGGTGAAACATCCGGGCTAATGGATAAAGCGGGATTACATTCGCCCTGGCGGCATGAGGGTCCCGCCGAGCATCGCGCGGAGACCCGTCTAGGGGCTCCCGGCGGTCTGCACACCCGTTTCCTCAGCCGCCGGGCCGCGGGCAGCCGGCACATCAGCAAGCGCTTCTCTCAACAGCTCCGCCAATGGCGCCATGAAAGTCAACTGTCCCCGGTCCGCTCCGAACGCGCGACTCAATTCGACGCGTCCAACCCCATCCAGAGGCACGGCGACCGTCCACGCCTTGCGGCATGCCGTGCAAGTTCCTGCGCCGCCGGCCTCCCTGGTGCACTCCGCGGCAACACACGCCTCCATGGACATTCCACGAATCTCCATCCGAATGCGGCAAAATCCGAGTTCCCCGCAGAGCACACACAGCGCCTCCCAGTGCTCCTGCAGGCTGCGCGCCTGCGCCAGACGCGTCCGCGCGCCAAGCAACGCCAGTTCATTGTTCAGCGTACGGCGGAAGGATCCCTGGAGGAGCATTCTGCCGGCGGCGTGAAACTCCGTGTATCCCAAGCCCTGAATCCCGACCCAGGAGACGATGCAAAAGAGCACCAGCACGGCACCGGCAAACTGGTTGCCGCCGGCACTCCCAATCAACGAAAGGACGGCGTACAAACAGGAGACGGCGTATAAGAGCAGCACGACACGCCGCGGCGTAAGTCCCCGATCGAGCAGCTTATGGTGAATATGACCGCGGTCGGCGCCAAAGAGCGGCTGCATTCTCAGGAAGCGCCGGACAATCGAGATACAGACGTCCAAGGCGGGGAGCGCCAGGGCGAGCAAGGGCGCGGTCATGCCCAACAAGGTCGCGGATTTCTGGCTCCACAGGACGCCGAAGCACCCAAGCATAAAGCCAATCGAATAGCTGCCACTATCTCCGAGGAAGACAGAGGCAGGGTTGAAGTTGTACCGCAGGAACCCTAGCAGCGCACCGGCCAAGGGCATGGTGGCCAGAGCCAGCGGCACGTTTTCGCCCATCAGACCGGCCGCCAAGGCGGTCAGCGTCGCAAACAAGCCTACTCCGGCTGCCAGGCCATCCATGCCATCGATCAGATTAAAGGCATTCGTGCAGAAGACCAGCCAGAAGAGGGTGACTGGCACCTCGAGCCAGGGCTGCAGTGGATGATAGTGAACGAAGTGGATTCGCAGACCCGCCAGCACGACCAGCCCCGCCGCCAGGAACTGCACCGCGAACTTCTGGTAGGGCTTGAGAACGAAGAGATCGTCCAGCAGACCGACGAAGAAAACCAGACCGACCACTGGCAAGAGCCGCCATATGAGTGACAGGTCCGCGCGCACGAAACTGCCGCCATGGAGTCCGGCCAGCAGCAAAGCGCCAAACGCGACGAGATAGGCCATCATGATCGCGATGCCGCCAACGCGCGGAATCGCTTTGGCGTGGACCTTGCGCTTCCCGTCCGGCGTATCCACAAGACCACGGCGGAGAAACAGGTTGCGCAACAGGGGAGTCAACAGCAAGGCGGTGAGAAACGCCGTGCCGGCGAGCAGCAGCAATGAGTACATTCCTTTTCCCCTGACCGGTCCGGAGGAATCAAGTTGCCCGCCCTCGTCTTGTGGCGAGCTTTCCTCCCGACCACCCCGCACCGGCTCCCGAGCGCAGATTCGAGGCCGGCCCAACACAGCGTTGCCACTCAACCTCAGAGGTGTGGCCGGACGATCCCACGCCGGCCGTGGTCCGCATTCACTTCGACTTCAGCCGAATTTATACCAAATCCAAACTGGTCTGGCGAACGAGAATCACCAAATTTTTCAGGAGTCTGGGCAATTTCCTTCCCTTTTCGAACAAATTTCGAATCCTTTGCACCTATCAGACGCGTTAATTCACGCCCAATCCATCAGGACGCCGCCCGTTTCCACTCAGGCGAGAATGTCATCCCCAATCGTCAACCCTGTACGCCATTGCCCTGACTGCCGTAATACTTCTTGTAATAACGGTGATAGCCGTCGTAATAGCCGTAGTAGCCACTCGGAGACCGCCTCGGATTCCAGTCGTTCATGATCGTCCCAATCACGCGCACGCCGTCCTCCCGCAGCCGGGCCCGTGACGCCAGCGCCGCGTCGCGGGTCGTCTTGGCAGCACGCACCACCAACACGACGCCGTCGGCCAGACGGCCCAACACGCGCGCGTCAGGGATGGTGAGCATCGGCGGCGTGTCGATCAGGATCATGTCAAACTCAGCGATGAATTGTCCCAGACACTCCTTCAGCCGAGGCGCATACAGCAGGTTGGTCGCTCCGGCCACCGGCGGTCCGGCAGGAAGCACGAATAGATTGGGCACTTCTGTTCCGTGCAGAATCCCATTGGGGGACGTCGCGGAAGCGTCGATCGTTCCAGCAGTGTCCGCCTGGACCGGCTCGCCTGTACCACCCGCCGCAGCCCACAGCGGCAACTCACTTTCCGACGGCGCGGAGTTTGGAGCGGCCTTTGAGTGGACCCCAGCCAGCCCCAATGGGATTGTGTTTTGCAGCAGGGTGGTCAGTCCGATATCGTTGGGCAGATCAAATACTTCGTGCACCCGCGGTTTGCGCGTGTCGGCGTCAACCAGCAGCACCCTTTGGCCCGTTTCGGCCATGGCGATTGCCAGGTTGCAAGCCACGGTCGTCTTGCCCTCTGCCGGGCTCGGACTCGTCACCACCAAAGTCTTCGGCCGAGTCCCGTTCTGACCCGTAAACAGAATCGACGTCAAGGCGGAGCGGAAACTCTCCGCCATCAGGCTTGGTTTGCGGCGATACGTTACCATCCCCAACGGGGGCTCACCCTCTGCGCCATTGCCAATCAGATCCGGATCCCGTTTCCCGTACAACAGAGGACGACGCTTGCGACTGATCGACGATTCCGCAGGGATCATCCCCAGCTCCGGCACGCCGAGGTAAAACGCAATGTCGGAAGGCTCCTGGAGCGTCCGATCCGCCTTGTCGGTGATTAGGATAAACGCAATCCCGACAAACAGCCCGCAGACGAGGCCCATCAGCGCGTTCAGCACAGTTTTCGGTTTGTAAGGCTGGGCGGGCACTCTGGCAGGATCCACAACGCGCACGTTGCTGGCCCGGATGGCGCTCGCCACGCTGGCTTCCTTCACGCGTTGCAACATGCTGTCGTAGATCTGCCGGTTGGAATCGACTTCACGCTTCAGGATGTTGTACTGGATCGCCTTCTCGCCCTGGTCCGTCACGACCCCGGTCTGATGATTGTAATCGGCCAGGAGCAACTTCTCTCGGCGCGCGGCCTCTTCGTACTCGTTTCGGATCCCCTGTAAAATGTCGGCTCGCTGCCGCGCGACGCTTTGCTCCACGGCCTTGATCTGGGCCTGCACGCGCCGCACCTTGGGGTGGTCCGCCGTGTAGGTCTCCTGGAGCTCAGCCAATTGCCGTTGGAGCTCGGTCAAGCGCCCCAGGTAATCCTGCAAGCTCCTGTCGTTGAGTATGTTCGGCAGCGACTCAGGAGGCGCGCTGCGGGCCATTTCCCAGCGGCTCTGCTTGGACACGCGGTCCCCCTGCGCCTTGACCAGCTCGTCCTGCAACTGCTTCAACTTGTCTTCACTGACGCTGGATTTTTCGCTGGTGAAAATCAGTCCCGCGCGGCGGGCATATTCCTGCAGAGCATCCTCACTGTGCTCCAGTTTGATTCGCATTTCGTCCAGTTGACGGCCCAGGAACTCGCCAGTGCGCTGGGTCAGCTGCCAGCGCGCCTCCATGTTTTGTTCCACATAATTCTGCGCCAGCCGATTGGCGAAATCCGCAGCGACCCGGCCGTCGACCGAGTCGACCAGCAATTCGATAATCCGCGTTGGCCCGCTCGATGCGCACTTTCAAAGTCCGGGCCGCCATCAGCAGAGCCTGGTCGGGGCCGTCCCGCTGGATGGGTTCCGGGAGATTCAGGATCCGCCTCCATGCCGATTGCGGCTCAGCGGAGTTTCTCACGACTCCCGCTTGCTGACGCTCTTTGGCCAGCTGCGCCAGCGTAGAGTCCATCAGGCTTTCGCTCTGCAAAATCTGGATCTGCGTCGGAATGTCAGTGTTGGCATTCAGGCCGGACTGAGCCACCTGGCTCACATCCTTCATATTCATGAAGTTCTCGTTCAGCTCGAAGATCTCCAGCGTGGTTCGCGCCTGGTACACAGGTGCCTGCGGGAGCGTGATCAGGAGCGCCGACAAGAACCCGATGCACGTCAGTAGGATCAGGAGGCCGCGCCGCCGCCGCAGCGTGCGCCAGTATTCGACCAAGCTGCCCGCATCCGGCTCCTCCACGAGATCCTGGGCATAGGCGCTTCCCGCGGGCGGCAGATAGCCGCCTGGCAAGTACGTTCCCGGCGTCTTAAAGACTGTGGCTTTCACCGGCAGATTTCTGCCGTCACCGCCGGGATGATGCCTGTCCTGCAACGTCAACCTCCTGCTAACGCGTATAAATCGCCAGCCCTGTCCCGATCGCCAGGCCTGCCTCCGCGGTCCGGGCTAAGGCCTTCTTGCCTCCACTGACCGGCACGAACAGAATGTCGTCACTTTGCATCTCGACGTCGTGGTCCTTACCCTCCAGAATGCGCTTCAAATTCAAGGCGATTTCCTGCCTCCTTTCGGGATTGCTGGTCCGGCGCAGAATCTTCGCGTGCCCGACCTCGGCATAACTGTCCATCCCCTCCGCCATGGAAAGCGCTTGGAGCACGGTGACATTTTCCCGGTCGCCCAGAACGAATCCCCCGCTCTTCTTCACCGCCCCCATGACATAGACCAGTTCCCCCTTGGGGACCGTAATCACGTCGTTCGGTTTCACCAGGATGTTCTTCTCGGGCGCGCGCGCCTCCAAAATCTCCTTCACCCCCACCTCGGCTACAAAATATTGGCCGGTCTCGTCTTCCCGCGCCCCGGGCAACGGGATCTCGCCCCACTCCTTTTTCCGGGTGATGCGGATCGAGTGCCCGGCCGCCGGATTCAGCCCGCCCGCCATGCTAACGACTTCCAGCAACGTCTTCTCGCCTTGCAATTGGAGCACACCCGGATTCTTCACCTCTCCCAACACGCTCACGGGCTGGCTGCGCATTTCGCTGAGGCCCACTGACACCTCAGGTGTTTTCAGGAATTTTTTCAGACGTCCGCCGATCTCTTGCTCCAACTCCTCCACGGTCAGCCCGCTGGCATGGATCCGTCCCGCCATCGGCAGATTCACGTTGCCCCGCATGTCAATCTGGTAGGGCTCTTTCCCCATCTCCTCGAGGTCCAACACACGCACCAGAATCTGGTCTCCCGGCCCCAAGACGTAGGTTGAACGAGCATGTTCTAACGCCGAAGGCGGGCCCTCCTTGCCTGCCGGCGGGCCGGCCTGGCCTGCCGTGGCCAGCACGATCAAGGCTAATGCCACGCAGCACGCCCCGAGTGCTGGCCGGTCCTGCTCGACCAGCGGCGCCTTCATCGTTCTCCCTCCCCGACCAACAAAGCCAAGCGAGACACCCTTTCCTGCAAGTGATTCAGCCGCTGATCCAGTTCCGCCACGCGCTCCGTCAGTCGCTCGTCAGAGGCTCCATTGCCGGGCCCAGCACCAGCCATCAGACGGTGCATGGCGTCCCGCGCCAAGTCGCTCAGACTCCGCGCGCCCGTCGAAGTGCACAACTCCCGTAGCCGCCGGAACTCCTCGTCCGACAGCCGGATGCTCACCATCCTGCTTCGCTTGGTCAGCAGCGTCATCAGTTACAAAGCCTCGACAATCTCCGGGTCCACCTCCAGCGCGACACTGCGCTGCAGGAGATTCACCGACAACACCAGGCGGGATTGGTTCTTGATTCGCTCCAGACGGCCCACTACACCAGCCAAAGCGCCGCTCCGAATTCGCACTTCCATCCCGGCCCTCAGATACGGACAAGGCCACGCGGCCAGCTTGCTCTGTTGTAAACGCCAAATCGCGAGCACTTCGCTTTCCGGCACGGGCTCTGGTCCCGACCCATAGCCCAAGAGGTGCACCACGCCCGGTGCGCGCAGTACCGATTTGAATTGCGGCGGGTCCACCCGACAAAAAAGGTACCCCTTCAAGAGCGGCAGCTCCACGCTTTTCAGCCGGTCGCTCCACTGCCGCTGGACGGTATGCAAAGGCAGATACTCTTCCAACCCTTGTGACCGGAGGTACCGGGCGACGGCTCTTTCATGCCGCGCCTTGGTTTGCACGGCGTACCAAGGATAGCAATTCATCTCGCGCCTGTATCAGCTCACCAACTGGTCCCGTACGGGCCAATCCCGCACGCCTTAGACGAGCGTGCGCTCATCAAACAACATGCCCAGCGCCACGCCAATTCATCCTTCAGGAAGCGCTCAGCTCCTGCCAATCGTCATTGGGACGCACTTGGAGGCCATTCGGCAGATTGGGAGCCGCCTTTAACTACACTCTGTTCGCGGGGCAGACCGTCTGTGCTAAGTTACGCCTCCGTATAGCAAATGTCAATCAGTAAGAGTACCTGGGAGTGCAAATTTAGCGTTCTTGCTAGAATGCTTGCTGGGGCGCTGGCGGTGAAGCTTTGCCTTTCGATTATCCTAATGATTTCAGCGGGGTTGTCGCTTGGTTTGAACTTCGTAACACCTGCGTCCGACTGGGCCTGCTGCTTAATTGGTATGTGCCGGCCGGATCAGCTTCAGACTGAGGGGTCATACAAATCAAAGGAACACTCGCTCGGTGTCCTACGAGGCGCCCTACGGCTGGATTCGGCCAATCCGTACCGCTGGGCCGAGTATGGAATTGCCCTCGATGAGCGAGGCGCCCGGCTCGCTGCCCATAAGTTCTTTGACCGCGCGGCGGAATTGGGGTCGAACACGCCACCGGTTTTGATGGTCGCCGCCAACCATTACCTGCTGGACAGTTCGACCTGATCGCGCACTCGAATTGAGCAAGCGAGTTCTGTCGCTCACAGCCGAGTTCGACGAACTGCTGTTTGCAACCTACGGGCAATTGGGCCGCCCGCTCCGCGACTTCCTGGGGACTGCCATCCCGGTGGAAAAGCGCCCGGCCACCGCGTGGCTGTATTGGCTGATCCCACGCGCGCCAGAGTCCGATCTGATAGAGACCTGGAGCTGGCTTCGCGCGCATGGCTGTGCTGACGATGGGATCTCTGGCAGTCTCGCCGAGGAGCTTTGGAAACGACATTCCTGCCGCAACGCGGCAGAATTATGGGGCGACTGGTTAGGCCCTGAGCGCGGCGACTACCTGCACCCGGAATTGCTCACCAATCGCCGGTTCAGCGCCGCTCCCCGGCCGAGCCCGTTCGATTGGACGATCGAACCGAATCCGGCGGTGGAACTGTCAATGAAGCATGGCCTGCAACTGACCTTTAGTGGGAGTGAGAATCTGGTCTACAAGAACATTCGGCAAAGGGCGGCCGTCGCTCCCGGCACGTACCGATTCTCGGCCGTCGTAGAAAGCAAGGAACTCACTACGAATCAAGGCCTTAGCTTTCATATTTACGATGCCCTATCGGCCACGCGCCTGGACGTCGCTACGCCCATGGTGCTGGGCACCACACCCCGTCACGAGGTGGAGGTTGAATTTACCGTCAAAGCACCGGTGTGCGGCGTGGTGATTCAGTTGGAGCGCCGCGCCTCGGAGAAGTTCGACAACAAGATTTCCGGCAGTTTCACGATTCACGAAGTCTCCTTCCGCCCGAAGTCTTGAGTTCAGCATTTTCGAATTAAGATTCCCGAAGGTGCCAGAGGCCGCTCGCGGTCCCCGCAACGCGCGCGGCTTGGAATCCTATCGCGGGCCTGGCAAACATGTGCGACCAGGTCGCGGACACCTACATGGGGACCGCGCGAAAGCGGGTCACACAAATCTTCAGTTGAAAACAAAGGACTTGGCGAAACTCAAGTTGACCTAGGGTGGTACAGTCCTTGCAGAACGGCCAGTGGTCTGGTGGTCGCCGTTCAATTCCCTGGAGGTTCAAGATTGTGACCCGGATACCCTGGAAAGCCGCTGTGTGCGCCGGGCTGATCGGCCAGCTGCTGCTGTGCGCTCAGACGACTATCGACCTGCGCACGCAGGCCAAGAATGTCGACTTCAGCCAGGCCTCGACGACGAAGCCGAACAAGAGCGGAGCGGCGCTGCCAGCGACGTGCGGAGTGGGCGAGACGTTTTTCCTCACCACCGCTCCGGCGGGGGGGAACCTGTACGGCTGCGCGGCGGCGAATTCGTGGAGCCCATTGGGTTCAGGCGTCGGCTCCCTGCCTGCCGCGAACATGCCAGGACAAATGTTGGCTTGGACGGGAGGATCCTGGCAAGCCGAATCCAGCGCGGGCCTGAACGTGTCGCTGACCTACTCCGTCATCGCGGATGGGAGTTGCGCCGAACAGTCCGCGACGCTCGAGTTTCCGTGGCCGGCCGGAAGCACGATCAGGGTGACCACGCCGACACAGTACTGCGACGCTAGCGGTGGCACCTGTTACGCCCTGTCGGGGCTGGAAGCGATCGCGAGGGTCAGCAGCCTCGGTGTGGCGACAGTGAGGGTCTGCAACCTCAGCGGGACGAGCCAGGCGCTTCCTGCCGCTAACTACAATCTCGTGCCGTACGGCGGCGGCAGCACGACGGTCGGTATCAGCTTCCCGGCAATCACGGACGGAGGATGCACAACCCAATCCGTCGCGGTCCCGGGTGTGACGGCCGCATCTGCGGTCGCACTCGGGTTACCTGCGGTGCTCGAACCGGGTCTGATCGTAACCGCGGCTCCGGGAGGAGCCAACAGCGTTCTAATCATGGCTTGCAACTGGAGTGGAGCAACGATCACCCCAGCCCCGGCAAGCTACCAAGTCAACGTGATGTAGGAGATCAGCATGAAGAGGCTTCTTCCAACCCTGTTCCTGGCATTGCCGATGTTGGCACAGAACCCTGTCATCCGGCAGGGCATCACGCCCACCGGAGCAGTGGACTTCAGCGGCGCGGCTACCACAAAGCCGCTACGCATCGGCACAACATTGCCGGGAACGTGCACAGCGGGCGAGCTATTTTTCCTGACGAATGTGGGCGTGTACCAGTGCGTCAACGGCGCGTTCACGGCGCTGGGCAATGGAGGCACCTGGGGCACGATCGGTGGCCCGATTACGGCCCAAGCCGACCTGTGGAATGCGCTGCAGGGCAAGCAACCACTCATGACGACGGGGACCCAAGCACAATACCTGCGGGGTGACGGGAGTTTGGCGACCTTCCCGACATCCATGACGCCGGCGCATCACGCCGCGACGCATGGCGCATCGGGCTCGGATCCCGTCTCGCTCTCGGCGTCCCAGATATCGGGGTTAGCGGCCTCGGCCACAAGCGACGCGACGCAGGCCCAAAATGTCAATTACGTCCAGGGAGGCACAGGCAGCGTTCAGCGGACGGTGGCCTCCAAGCTAGCCGAGGCGGTCTCGGTGCTGGATTTCGGGGCTGATCCCACAGGGACCAACGACTCGACAGCGGCGATCCAGGCGGCCATCAACTTTGCGGCCAGCACGGTCGTGGGCAACGTGCCCGGCGGCAGGGTGGTCATCCCCAAAGGCCAGTACCTCGTCTCCGAACGGACGACGATGATCAGCGACGTCAGCACTGGCGCGGGCACGACAGGAGCGGCGACGATCCAGTTGAAAGACAAAGTTGATGTCGAGTGCGATCGATCCTCAATCGTCGGCACGGGCAGTTTTACCAGCGCCATGATCAAGGCGTACAGTCGCGACGATAACAACGCCAGCTACTTCGTGATCACGAGCATGACGGGATGCCAGTTGACTTTGAACAGCTCCAGCAATGTGCCAATTCTGGACACGTCCGGAATGCGAAACAGCCTGTTCAGCCATATCGGCATCAATGGCACAAGCAACACGTCACAGATTGGAATCAACATATCCGACAGGACTCCTGGGAATTACCAGAAGTCGGACTTCTTCAACACTTACGAAAAGTTTTATGGAACGGGCCCACTGGGTACAGCCATCCGGTGGGTGACGATCGATGGGAACGCGAGTTTTCAGGCATTCACGGACTTCCAGTTGGGCGCAGGGGTGGCAATCTTCGACACGACTGGAACACTAATGAGCCAGGGCGGGGTCATCCGAAACAGTTATTTCACCGCCGGCGCGGCCAGTACGGTGATGTTTAAAGGCAATCCCCCGCAGGGCCTGACCATCCTGTATTCCGGCTGCGAAGGATGCGCCTCCAATTTCCCCGCGTCGTGGGGTCAGGTCGGCGGAGCTGCGCCGTTTCTCGTCGTGCCTCCGGCTGGGTATAACCCCTGGAGCAATACGAACGGCCCTCCCGGCGCTTACATTGGAGGCCTGCAGTTAGGACGGTATTCGTTTTTTGGCGTGAACGGTCAGACGCCGCTGTTAGCCTCAGACTTGTCTCCCTCGTTTGTGCTGACGGGGTGTCAAATTATCGTAAACAGTAGTGTTCAGTATGTTCTTCCACCGCCCTGCGTGCTTTATAACGGCTACAGATTGGAGTGGCAGGGCGCGACACTCTGGGTGGCCAGTTCCATCCCGTCGGGGAGCGAATCGGACCTGATTCCTGGATCGCCGTACAAAATCACGGTCCAGAATGTTGGAATCGTCAGCGGAGATTCAGGCGTAACATACTCAAACACTGGTAGTCCTCTAGCGAAAGTGGCGAGCAGTCCGACGAGAGGACAATACTCGGTCAGCGCCGGAGTCTACACCTTTTCCGCAAGCGACAGCGGGGCACAGGTCACAATCTCGTACACTTACGGTCCACACAGTGAGACGATCTTTGCGGATCAGACGACGTCGTCGTATCCAGGCGACCGGATCCATTCGTCGGTGAGCGGGCTGCCGACGGGTGGATTGGCTCTGGCGACGGCGTCGGTGGACGGCGCCGGCAGTATTCTGAATATCACCGACGCGCGAGTGTTCAATCCGGCATTGACTCTGCAAGGCCTGAAGCTGCCGGCGCTGGCATCGGCTAGCGGTTTGAACAACGCGTGCTTCGATGCGAACGGGAATCTGGCAAGCCAATCGAGCGCCTGTAACGGGAACGGGGTCTCGACCGCCAGCGTGGGCCTGAGCCTGCCAGCGGACCTGAGCGCGTCTTCGCCGACTATCCCAACCAGCGGCACACTGACGATTACACGGAACAGCCAGAGCGCGCACACATTCCTGGCCGGTCCAGCAAGCGGCGCGCCAGCGCCGCCAGTGTACCGATCGCTGCTGACGGCCGACCTCCCGGCCGGCTATGCATATTCCAATCTGAGCGGCGCGCCGACGATCCCCAGCACCGCAGCTCAGGTCGGGGCACTGGCCGATCCGGGAAGTGGAACGACGATCCTAAAGCGGGTCAGTTCGAACACGGTGGCAGCCGCCACCGCGGCGGATGTCGTGGGACTGCTGGGCTACAGTCCGCTGAATCCGGCTAGCGCTCAGAATCAGAACAGCGTGTACGCAGGACCCGCGAGCGGCGGCAGCGGCGCGCCCAGCTTCAGGCAGTTGGTCGCGGGCGACATCCCAAACAACGCCGCCAACACAACCGGGAACGCGGCAACCGCGACCGCGCTTGCCGCAACGCCGACCACCTGCCCGGCCGGCAACTATGCGCTTGGGATTACAGCCAATGGCAGTGCAACCGGCTGCACAGCAGCCAGCACCGGGACAGTCACACATACGGCGGGGGCATTGACGAGCAATTACGTCCTGATGGGGAACAGCGGCGCGGACGTGGCGGTATCGGCCGTATATCTAGATAGTTCGAACATCCTCAACAATCCGGCGGGGTTCAAGAGCGGCGGAGCGGGCAGCGGATTCGTGCAACTCGGGGGCGCAACCTCGGGGACAGTCACGGTCACATCACAGGCGGCAGCAGGAACGTGGACGCTCACACTGCCAAACTCGCCTGGAACCAACGGCTACTTGCTGACGACCGACGGATACGGCAATGCTTCATGGACGGCGCCGCCCACAAGTTTGGCGCCGAGCGGACCGGCGTCAGGAGACCTCGCCGGTTCGTATCCAAATCCGACTGTTGCACAGATTGGTGGCGCCGCCCTGCCGACGGCAGGTTCCATCGCGAAGACCAACAGCGCCGGACAACTTGTCGCGGCGACGGCAGGAACTGACTACGTCGTTCCCTCAGGCAGCATCACGGGCAACGCCGCAACGGCTTCGGCGCTGGCCGGCACGCCGACGACTTGTGCGACGGGCAACTACGCCACGGGCATCACGGCCAGCGGAAACGCGACGGGCTGCACGGCAGCTCATACGGGTACCGTCACGAGCGCGACCTTTACGGGAGATGGTACTGTGCTCAGCTCCACGCCCTCGGGCGCGGTGACAAGCAGCGGCACATTGTCGGCAAGCCTCAACACTCAATCGAAGAACGCGTTTCTGGCGGGACCGACGTCCGGCTCGGCCGCGATTCCGACTTTCAGGAACATCTCAGCTGCGGATCTTCCAGTTCAGACACTCAACTACTGGTTCCCGGTCTGGATCGGGCCTCCCCAAAATGGGGCCAACGCGGTCCTGACGGGCACCGGTAACGCGAACTTGGTACGGTTCCTGATCTTCACCCTTCCATTCCCCACTTCGATCAGCAAGGCGACGATTTTCGTGACGACAATTGATGCTTCAAATATGGCAGACTTTGGGATTTACAGTGCGAACGGTGGAACGAAGTACTGGTCGATTGGGGCCGGCAACGGCATATCCACAGGGAACGCCAACGCCCAGTCTGCCACCAATGCGACTGTCAATCTTCTGCCTGGATCGTATCTGTTCGCCTGGACTGAAAGCGGCACGGTCGCACAGGTCTACACATATAACATGAACACGAACCTGTACAACCTACTGATCTCGGGCTCAAACTATAAATTTGGGACATGTTCCAATTCAGCGACGACCGGCGTCTTACCGGCGACTTGCGGAACCCTGAACGCGGGGACATCGGCATTCAACGTCCCCGTTGTCATGCTGGAGCCTTAATTCAGTAGCGGCCCAAGATTATCTGCCTCGCCGTGGTGCGGCGCACCCAAAGGTGCTTCTGCAGAGAAAACAATTTAAAACGTGCGGCAGGCCGGCGGGGATGTTTTTACTTTTCGCGGACTGTTACAAACGGAAGAATCTTGCCATGCAAAGAGCCCTAATCATTCTGTTGCTGTCAGCATGCTCCGGCCGGGCGGCAACATATTACGTAGACAATTGCGTGGTCCCGGGCAATGATGCGAACAATGGCATAAGCCAATCGACGCCTTGGCTAACCATCGCGCATGTGAACACGCAAACACTGAACCCGGGTGACGCGGTGCTGTTCCGGCGGGGCTGCATCTGGCATGAGAAGCTGCTGCCTCCGAGTTCGGGCACGAGTGCGAGTCCCATTACCTTTGCGGACTATGGGCCCGGGAACAAGCCGATCCTGGACGGCGCGACCGCGCCGGCGCATTGGGGCAGCGGCGGCGGCTCCTATCTCTTACAGGACCCTTTCGAGAGCGGGGCATACAGCAACTCGTGGAGTTCCACGCAGGGTACTGTGAACACCTGGTCCGGCCTTGGAATCACTGGGCCTTCCGGCGGCGGCACCTACGGCGCAGCGCTGGCGAGCGCCCAACAATGCAACTGGAACAACGCCAACGGCACGGAGTACTGGTTCGAGACCTGGGTCATGTCGGGCGCATCGGCCGCGGCGCGGACCTACATCGGCCAATTCGGAAACGGGGGCAGCGCAATCGTGGCCTTCATGTTCTCATCGAGCACCGATCCGACTCCGAATAAGCTGAGGATTTACAACTATGCGGCCGCTTCGGGCTCACAGGAGTTCTACGGGACGACGTCCATCGCTTCATCCACCTGGTACAAGGTCAAAGTGCGGCTGGTCGCCAGCACCACTGCGGGCGAGATCGACGTGTGGATGAACTCGGGCTCCGGCTGGTCACTGGAGTTCGCCCAGAGCGGCGTCAATACCGGCTCGTCGAACATCACGCGCGTCAGCATGGGGTACGGCGTAGCATCTCAGACCTCCTATTTCGACTACTTTCAGATCGCCAAGACCGACCCCTCGCTGCCGGCGACGACTCACCTCTTCGGCACTCTGACCACCAACCCGCTTACCTCCGCGCCGATCAATTTGAGCCGGGTCTGGTACGGCACCAACATCGCGAGCATTGTGGAGTACCCGCAGAACCCCGGCGCGGGCTCGGCCGTCGCCACAAGCCAGTGGGATATCACAACCGCCAACGCCGGCCCTTCCTCGATCGTTTGGGTGGGCACATCGGGCAATATCGCCAACGTGGAGTGGCCAACGATCGATTACTGCGTCCGGATCTACGGGCAGAGCTATCTGGTTTTTCAGAACCTGATGTTCATGCGGGCCCTGGTGCGCGGAATGAATTCGGGTACGAACGCGCAACCCACAAACAACCAGATTCTCTATTGCGACTTCTGGGATAACAATGGGAGTGGCTTTTATGTAAACAAGGACGGAACTTTGTACGGCGTCAATGCATATACTTTAAGCCACAACACATTTTATCGAAACTACCTGCACACTCAGAGCACTGTTTACCAGGGAGGCAGCGGCCACGGAGTATATTGTACAATGTGTACAAATAGCCTCATCGAGTACTCCGACTGCCAATACAATGGCAATTATTGCGCGCAGCTGCAGGACGCTTCCAACTACAATACATACCGCTACAGCCGATCGATCGGCGAGCAGGGCCTGTTAAGCTTAACGACCGATCTGGTGGGCGGTTCGACTGGAAATTACATCTACGACAATGCCAGTATCAATGAGTATCAGTGCCTGATCGCCACCAGCGCGGCCGCCAACTATTTTTACTACAATACTTGTGCCGGTTTTTCTTACCGAGGTTTTGCCAACAACAGTGGTTCATTCGGGACCCTGGAGAACAACATATTCTGGACAACAACCCCTGGGGCCCAGGTCATATTCACTTCGGGAGGAACAGGGTTTAGTTCAAATTATAATATATATGGCATTCAACAGGCAAATTCTATCTATTCAGAGGGAAGCTACTACAGTACACTCGCAGCCTGGGGGCGCGCGGGCGCACAGGATGCGACCGCCGATCCTCTGTTTTCAACTTTGGCGGGCAACAATGCAACACTCACAAGTTCATCCCCGGCACATAATGCAGGGACTGACTTGTCGTCCATCGTTCAGTATGGTTGGAATCCAATAGCACCGCTTGCATTTCCTCCCGCGTTATTGAACCGTAACATTCTAGGCAAGAAGGATATCGGGGCTTTCATCTATCTACCAAACGGCCCTGGGTCCTTGTTGTCGGGGAGTGTCGATTTCGGCGGCAAAATCACTGTGAGATAGCAATAGCTACTTCGACAGAACTTCCATCACGAAGAAGGCTGGTCGTGCCGCGGTGGGCGCACATTCGTTCGCTTCCAGATGTTCGCGGGGTTCGAGAAGAAGATGGATACCGCGACCAGGGCGGCCGCCAACAGCACGACGAATGCGCGCATCGGAGCCGTCGCTCGTTTGATAGGGCTGGCTTCGGGCACAAATGTATCCAACATGGCCAAGGCATAGAAGAGTAACTGACCTGCCACGGTGAACAGGCAAAGTGGTGGCGGCAGCCAAAAACTGATCAAGAAGCAGATCAGCAGAAATTCAGGCATCAGCAAGCGGCCAAACTTCAGGACAAAGAAGGGCCAGCGTAATCGATTGCGCGAGGAAAACAGGCCTGGCAATTGCCAGAGCAACTGAAAAACACCTGCTTGTGTCCTCACCTTGCGGACAAACTCTTCCTTCAATCCTGTGGGGTAATCCCAGGCAACTGCGTGCTCGTTCCAAACGGAGCGATAGCCGGCAAGAACCGCCTGCATGGGCAACCAGACATCGTCCAGAATACAGTCGTCCGGCAAACGTCGAACTAATCTGCGGCGGATCGCGTATACTGCGCCGGTCGCGCCCAACAAAGAGTCGGTCAGACTAAGATTCTTGCGGATCCAGCTCTCGTACCGCCGATAAAGGCTCACGTTAGCCTCCTCGGTGGACGCACCAGCCAGGATCAGGAGATCGCCGCTGACTACCCCGACCTGCGGGTCATGCATTGTTTCCGCCAAAAAACGAATGCAGCCCGGGTCCAGGCATTGGCGGACATCGGTGAGAACCAGAACCTCGGAAGTTACTTCAGTGAGTGCGACGTTGAGAGTCGCAGCTTTGCCCCCGCGAGGAAGGCGGATGAGCCGCACTCTGGCGGAGAATCGGCCGCTGAACTCCCCGGCCAAAGCATCCGTTCCATCAGTGGAACCGTCCGACAGAATGAGAATGTCGAGCTTTTCCGGCGCGTACTCCGAATTCAGGATGCTTTCCAGCTTGGCTGCCAGGAATCGGTCCCCATTGTGAACTGGAAGAATGACCGTGATTGTGGGCTCATACGAGCCTGAAAGGGGCGGGCGGCCCCACAGCCGGGCCCGCAGCGCAAGCCACAGCGGATAGCCGGCGATCACCCAGATCACCCAGGCGAGGCACAAGCAGAAGATCCAGGCAGCAGCGTTCACTTGCCAGTCCCATAAAGCTCAAGATATCGATCCGCCATCCGCTCAGCCGTAAAGTGCCGGAGATAGTGGGCCTGCGCCGCCTGCCCCTTGGCCGCGCACAATGCGGGATCGCGTGCCAGGCGCAGAATCGCCTCGGCGATCCCCTCGGCCGAACCGATCGGAACGACGAAGCCGCACTGCCCACCCTCGACGATCTCTGGAACGGCGCCCGGCGCGGCGGCCACGACAGGCCGGCCAGCGGCCATGGCCTCCAATAGAGAAATTGGCAAGCCTTCACTCGTCGAAGAGAGCACACAAACGTCGGCGCTATCGAAAAATGCGCCCGTGTCCGCTCTTTCCCCCCACATAGTGACCACATCCATCAAGCCCAGCTCATCGCGCAGCTTCTCGACCGCCGGCCGTAGCTCGCCTTCGCCGACCACCCACAGAAAAACATCCTGCCGGCTGGCTCTGACCATGGCCAGAGCCCTGAGCAGCGTCGGGAAATCCTTGGGATCGGCCAGCCGTCCGACGTACAAGAGGGTGAAACCGCGCTTCGGCAAATCCAAGGGTGTCGCCGGTTGAGGGGCCGGCGCGGCCCCATTGTAAATCGTGATCAGCCGATCCCGGGCCACCCACGGGATCAGCGCCAGATTGTTCGTCGTGGCTTGGCACACGCCGACCACGGCCTTCAGCCAGCGGGACATCAGCGCGAACTGCAGCTCGCGGACCAGCCGGAAAGGCGGCGGAACCAATCCGTGCCGCGTACTGATAATCACGGGAACGCCGGCCCAGCGCGCGGCTGGCACAACCCAATTGGTAACCAGCGCATTATGACAATGAACCACCGTCGGCCGACTGCGCCGGAACGCGCGAATCAGGCTCCGGGTCGCCTGCCAGCGCGACTGGGGGCCATGGACGAACACCGGGAAGCCCTCCTGGCTCAATTGATCGCCGATCGGGCCTCCGTCTTGCAGACCATGCACTTCCACGTGATGCCCACGCTCGCGATAAATCCGGCAAAGCTGCGCGATCAACACCTCCGCTCCCCCGACCTGGAGCGAATAATTCACGTGAGCGATTCGGAGATCCAAGCGGGCCCGTTCACCCCCTCTCAATCATACGAGAGCGCCGGACAGCCAACGTCGATGAACTCATCTCACCGCGGTTGGTGTCAGACAAGCCAGACAAATGGCCAGCGTCTCCCGCCCCACCACTTCCCAACTCCTGCTGGAGTGGGCGGCGATGGTGTGCGCATCCCAGCTGCTTTCCAAGGCGCGTTCGACGGCCTTCGCAAACGCCGCGGGGTTCCGCGCCGGAGCCAGCACGCCGCACCCCGGCTCGACCAGCTCCGGAATCCCTCCGACGTCCGTGCCCACGACGGCCCGCCCGCACGACAGCGCTTCAATGACTACGTTGGGGCATCCTTCGCCGTGGCTGGCCAGGCAGACCAGGTCGGCGGCGTTGATCCACAAAGGGATCTCCCCAGCCGGGCGCGCGCCCGGCAGCACGAGACGGTGGACCAGCCCCGACCGTTTGGCCCGCTCCCGAAGCCCGGCTTCGGCGGGCCCTTCGCCCACCATGGCGAGTTGCAGGTCCGGCCGGCTCTCCGCGATCATCTCAAATGCACTCCACAGGTCGAAAACGCCCTTGCTCGGAATCAAGTGCCCCACCTGGAGCAGCAGGCTCCCATCCTCCGCCAACCCCAACGCGCGCCGTGCCGCTGTCTGCTCCATCGGATGAAAGACGTTTGCATCGCAGCCATTGGGGATCGATCGGGTCTTCGCCGGATTGGCTCCCAGGCGGATCGCGGCCCGTCGCAAATCTTCAGTAACCGTGATGACCGCGTCCGCGCTCTTCAACGTGGCCCGCGTCATCCGGCGGACCATCCGATCCGGGATCCGATGCAGGTCCGAGCCGCGCGATCCCACGACCACCGGGACGCCCAGCCGCCGTCCAATCCGCAGCGCCGCCCACGCCGTCGGGTACAGCCAATAGGCCAGGATCACGTCCGGGCCCCAGGCGCGTAGCGCCGGCTCAAGCGCCTTTTCGCTCCACATCCCATTGAACACGCGGCCGATCCAGGGCAGCGTGCCGTACTCTATGTAATGCGTTTTCAGCCCCGGCGGAGCCACTTCGGGGTCCGCGCGATGGTAGACGTAACGCGCCGGTTGGAGCCATCGCGCTTGCGGATAGCGGGGCGCGGGGCAGAAGACTTCAACTTCCGCGTCATCGCGCAGCCGCAGAGCCGTTTCGTAGATCGGCTTGCCGGCGTGCGGCGCGCCCGGCACCGGCCAGAGGTGGGTAACGAGAGCGAGGCGTACGCGGCTCATGCCCGGCTCCTGATCGGCAACGCTTTAGATTCCCACCGATCGCCCGCCCGTGACAACCCCTCGCTCATCTCCCTGTCCCGGCCGGCTCGCGGGCGCGTTGCCGCGCGCGCTATTCCGCCAGCCCGGAAGCCCCTTTGGTTACACTGGAATCGTTGGCGTTGTTATGAATCCTGGAATCCACGGCACCACAATTCTGGTCGTGCGCCGCAACGGCAAGGTTGTGATCGCCGGCGACGGCCAGGTCACCATCGGTAGCGAGGTGCTCAAGGCTGGCGCCAACAAGCTCCGCCGCCTGCACAAGGACGCCATCCTCGCCGGCTTCGCCGGCTCCACCGCCGATGCCTTCAGTCTGTTCTCCCGTTTTGAATCCAAGCTCGAGGAATTTAACGGCAACCTGGCCCGCAGTGCGGTGGAGATGGCCAAGGACTGGCGCACCGACAAAGTGCTGCGGCACCTCGAAGCCCTGCTGCTGGTCGCCGATCTGAACAACACCTACATCCTCAGTGGCGACGGCGACGTGATCGAGCCCGACGAGCCCTGCGCCGCCATCGGTTCCGGCGGCGGATACGCTAAAGCGGCCGCCAAGGCACTGCTCGAAAACACCAAGCTCTCCGCCCGCGAAATCGTCGAACGGGCCATGAACATCGCCGCCGACACCTGCATCTACACCAACCGCAATATCGTCTACCAGGAGCTCGGCTGAGGCATGGTCATTTACTTGCCCGGCGACTCCAATCGCGATGAGCCCCTGCTGGACGAGCTGACGCCCCGCCAGATCGTCGCCGAGCTGGATAAGTATGTCGTCGGTCAGGCCGACGCCAAGCGTGCCATCGCCGTCGCCTTGCGCAACCGCATCCGCCGCCAGAAGCTCGACTCCGAAATGGCCGACGAAGTGGTTCCCAAGAACATCCTCATGATCGGCCCCACCGGCGTCGGAAAGACGGAGCTGGCCCGGCGCCTGGCCCGGCTGGCCAATTCGCCCTTCCTGAAGGTCGAGGCCAGCAAGTTCACCGAGGTCGGCTACGTCGGCCGCGACGTGGAATCGATGGTCCGCGACCTCGTCGAAATCGCCATCGACATGGTGCGCGGGGAGAAACTCGACGAGATCGCCGAGCGTGCCGAGTCCAACGCCGAGGAGCGCCTGCTCGACGTCCTCATGCCGCCCTCGCCCGAGCCTAATGAATCGGCCGAGCGGACCCGCGAGAAGCTGCGCGAGAAGCTGCGCGCCGGACGCCTCGACGACCGCATCGTCGAACTCGACGTCAAGGACCGCGCGCCCTCCCTCGACATCTTCACCAACACCGGCAACGAAGAGCTCGACATGAACCTGCGCGAGGTCCTGCCCACGCTGTTCGGCGGCCGCACCAGGAAACGCCGGATGCGCGTGGCCGAGGCTTATGAATACCTGGTGCAGGAGGAAGAGCACAAGCTCGTCGACCCCGACCAGGTGACGCGGCTGGCCATCGAGCGCGTGGAGAAAAACGGCATCATCTTCCTCGATGAGATGGATAAGATCGCCGGCCGCGAGTCCGGCCACGGTCCCGACGTCAGCCGCGAGGGCGTGCAGCGCGACATCCTGCCCATCGTCGAAGGCACCACCGTGAACACCCGCTACGGCTTCGTCCGCACTGAACACGTTCTCTTCATCGCCGCCGGCGCTTTCCACGTCTCCAAGCCCTCCGACATGATCCCCGAGCTGCAGGGCCGCTTCCCCATCCGCGTCGAGTTGAAATCGCTCACCGAGAACGATTTCGTGCGCATCCTGACCGAACCCAGGAACGCCCTCATCCGGCAGTACGTGGCTCTGTTGGAAACCGAAGGAATCCAGCTCAAGTTCACTGACGATGCCGTGCGCGAGGTCGCCCGCATGGCCTGGCACGTCAATTCCGCCACCGAGGACATCGGCGCGCGCCGCCTGCATACCATCCTCGAAAAAGTGCTCGAACAGATCAGTTTTGAAGGTCCCGACTTGAAGAAGAAGAAGGTCACGGTCGACACCGCCTACGTGCGCGAGCAACTCGCTGACGTGGTGAAGGACCAGGACCTCAGCCGCTACATCCTCTGATGCGTACTTTTTTCGTTGTCCTGGCTCTGGCCGCTTGCGGATGCGGCTATGTGGGCGCGCCGCTGCCCCCCACCCTGCACATCCCCGAGCGCGTGACCATCCTCAATGCGCATCAGCGCGCCGGCCAGATCGTCATCGGCTTTGTGGTGACCGGCAAATCCACCGATGAACTCGTCCTCAAGCAGCTGCGCGAGATCGATTTGCGCTACGGCCCGCCCGACCCATCCATCGATAAATGGGCCGCCGGCGCCAAACGCATCCCCGTCGAAATCCATGCGCAAACCGCGGCTACGAGCTTCGCATCTCCCGTCGCCGGCTTGGAGAATCGCAATACTCGCCTTCGCCCTCCGCGTGGTCGGGCCCACCGGCCGCATTGGGGCCTGGAGCGAGCCCTTGACCCTGCATGTCGTTCCCGTCCCGCCCGTGCCCGTCGTGCAACTCATTCCCGGTCCGGCCGGCATCACGCTGCGCTGGCCTGCCGCCGCTGCGCCCCCAGCAACGAAATGGCGCGTCTTCCGCCAGAAGCAGGGCGAGGAAAAGTCTCCAGGCCGTCGCTCTCTCCACCGCGCCCGACTGGCTCGATACGGACGCCACCGGTGAGGATGTTCAATACAGCTACCAGGTCCAGGCTGTCGTTCCCGCCGGCAAAGGCTTCGCCGAAGGCGACCTGTCGAGGCTGGCCAGCCTCACCTACAAGGATGTTTTCCCGCCCGAGCCGCCCTCGGGCCTGTCCGCCATCGCCGGCCTCCACAGCATCGAGCTGGCGTGGGAGCCCTGTCGCGAGTCCGACCTCAAGGCTTACCAGGTATGGCGCGCCGAGGGTCCCGGCCCGCTGGTCAAAGTGGCCGATGTGTCTGCGAGATGTCACCTACAGCGACCACCAGATTGTCTCGGGCAAGCGTTATCGCTACGCCGTCTCGGCCAGCGACACCAAAGGCAACACCAGTAAGCCCGGCGCGCCGATCGAGTTCGTGGCCCCATAGATCCACTTCTCCTCCGGCGCGCATTGGAGAGCCATGCACCGCTACGTAAGATTCACCCGCGACTCCCTGGTCCCCATCGCCGCCTCGGACGCCGATCGTCGCGTCCTCAAGGGCGTCGTTGACCTCGACTCGATCCGCGCCTCCGACGGCAACTCCTACCCGCTCCAGCGCGTCCGCCTGTTGCCGCCCGTCTCGCCGTCGAAGATCGTCTGCGTCGGCCGCAACTACGCCGAACACGCTCGCGAATTGGGCAACGAAGCGCCCGCCGAGCCGCTGATCTTCCTCAAGCCGCCCTCGTCCCTCAACGCCCACGCCGCCCCGGTCATTTACCCCGACATCTCCCAGCGCCTCGATTTCGAAGGCGAATTGGGCGTCGTCATCGGCCGCCGCGCGCGCCGCATCCGCGCCGCCGACTACCTGCGTCACATCGCCGGCTACACCATCGTGAACGACTTCACGGCCCGCGATCTGCAGAAAAAGGATGGCCAGTGGACCCGCGCCAAGGGCTTCGATACCTTCTGTCCCGTCGGGCCCTGGCTGGTATTGAAGGAAGAGATCGAGTTCGACTCCTTGCGCATCCTTACCCGCGTCAACGGCGAGGTTCGCCAGGACGCTCCCGTCTCGCAAATGCTCTTTTCCCTGGGTGTTATTCTTGAATTTGTTTCGCAGTTCATGACGCTCGAACCGGGTGATCTGATCGCCACCGGCACTCCGCCCGGCGTCGGTCCGGTGAATCCCGGCGACAACGTCGAGGTGGAAATCCCGGGACTGGGAATTCTCGCGAATTCCATCCAACGATTGTGATCGCCAACTACTTGGACGGAGGGACCAATGAAGTTTTTTCTGGATACCGCAAATCTCGATGAACTGAAGAAGGGCGCGGCCTGGGGCATCGTTGACGGCGTCACCACCAACCCCACGCTGATCGCTAAGGAAGGCAACCCGATCGAGGAACAGGTCCGCCGCATCTGCGACATCGTCAACGGCCCGATCAGCGCTGAGGTCGTCGCCACCGACTTCGACGGCATGGTCAAGCAGGCGCGGGAGCTCAGCGCCATTCATCCCAACATCATCGTCAAGGTGCCGCTCACGCGCGACGGCATCCGCACCTGCGCCACGCTCGGCAAGGAAGGCATCCGCTTCAACGTGACCCTGTGCTTCAGCGCCGCCCAGGCCCTGCTGGCGGCCAAGGCCGGCGCCACGTTTGTCAGCCCCTTCGTCGGCCGCTTTGACGACATCGCGGAAGAGGGCATGGCCCTCGTCGACACCATTTGCAGCATCTATCACAACTACGGCTTCAAGACCGAAGTCCTCGCCGCCTCCCTGCGCTCGCCGCTGCACGTCGTGCAGGCCGCTCAGGCCGGCGCGCACATCGCCACCATGCCCTTCAAAGTGTTAGACCAGTTGTTCAACCACCCGTTGACCGATCGCGGTCTCGACCAGTTCTTGAAAGACTATAACAAGGTGTTCCATAATCCAGGCGGCCCGCTCTGATCCCGCGCCGGTGGGGCCCGCAGGAGCGCTGGAACCGTAAGAAAATGACACGAAGTCTCTCCATTTTGACCGAACACCCGGTCGCTGCTCTGGCGGCGTCGGGCGTTGTCGTGATGGCCGCCGGCGTGGCGATTGTCTGGTTGGCCCGCCGGCGCCCCACCCCCGAGCAGCTCGAGCAACGCCGCCGCCTGCTCGTCAGCCGCCTCGGCCGCAGCATTGAAGGCGTCATCGTCGAAGCCGACTCGCACACCCTCTTTTACACCTACAACGTGCACGGCGTGGGCTATGCCGCGAGCCAGGACATTTCGGCAATGCTCGAATCGCTGGATGGCAATCCGGCCCGCCTGGTCGGCTCCGTAAGCGTCAAATACCTCCGCAGTAACCCTGCCAACTCGATCATCCTCTGCGAGGACTGGTCCGGCTTGCCAGCCCGCGCCTTTGCTCTCCAGTTCGAACCTATCGAGGAGTGATTCCCATGCCTCTCTCTCTGAATCTCAGCAAGGCCCTCGTCGCCGGCTCGCTGCTGGTCGCCCTCGGCGCTGCTGCCGGCCTCGCCGCCAACCGCTATGCGAAACCGAAATCGGTGATCCACGTGGTGACCCTTTACTACAAGGACGGCACCGCCGAAGCGCAGAAGAAGAGTGTCCTCGACGCCGTCGAAAAGATGGCCTCCGAGGTGCCGGGCATCAGGAACGTCTGGTTGAAGAGCGCCAAAGTGCAGGGCGTATACAGTGAAAAGCAGCCCGACGGCTCCTTCAAACCGCACCCCTTCACCGACGCCTTCGTGATCGAATTCGAGGACCAGGCGGCCTTCGACAAATACACCAATCATCCCGCGCACAAGGCCTTCGAAGCGATCTATATTCCCCTGCGCGGCCGCAGCAGCACCGACGACATCACCAACTGAAGTCCGGGCTCGGTGGTGCGTCATTCGTCAGTCGGGCGTGAATGCGCCAAGCTGCCGCGCGCGCCGGTCAGCGCCGGCCGCACAGGCCCGCCAGCGTCATTGTCTGTTGGAACGAAGCAGTCCCCGCGGTCATCGATCGTATACCTCGCGCCGGTGTGCGATGCGGGTGACACTGATCAGCTTCGCCGCGTCGTCGATAATGTACAGCACCCGCCAGTCACCGGCCCGGACGCGCCACTGATCTTTGAAGTGCTTCAGCTTCTTGCATCCCGCGGGCCGTGGTGCCTGCCCCAGTGACTCGATTTTCTTCACAATGCGGGCCAGCACGTTGTCCGGCAACGCTTCGAGTTCCTTGAGCGCGGACGGCTTGACTTCAACGGAATAACTATCCACGGATCCGGCCGCGCCTCACGAGGTCCGCTTTGATCTTTTCAAGCGGGACCCCCTTTTCGTTGCGCCGCGACTCCGCAATCAGCCCGTCGCAAAACTCCTCTACTCTCTCGCCGTGCTTTTTCAGATCGATTTGAACGGCCACCCTGCGGCCTTTTTCATCGGTCACAAACTGGATTCCGGTCATGCGCCGTGTCTCCATGGGGTCGTGTCGAAAGCTGTCCTCACTCTAACAACGCCCGCCAAACCCGTCAAGGAAATGGCGCTGCATCATGCACTATGATCGATGCAAGCAGGGTTCCTGCACGATATGCATGGCTCGTTCCGGTCACTATATGAGTTGGTGGGATTCTTCGCCTTGTCGGCGATAGCCGCATGGGCGCCAGTCTTGTGGAGGAAAAGAATGCTGCGGCTCGCAGAGCACTGGCCGATCGCGCACGGCCACGTGGAACTGATCGAGCAGAGCCGGGACGATAAAGGTTTCCTGACGATCACTCTGGCCTATACGTATAAGGTCGATGGCGAGCGCTACGTCGGCCGCGACTCGTTCAAATTCCTGCGAGATCAAAAGGCAGCATCATTCGAAGATGATTACCGCGGGAAGGAGGTCCTGATCCACTACAAACCTGGCAGGCCGCAAACCTCTCTACTCGCAAGGCCACGATTGGGATAACCGAGGAACCCATCTCTTACCGGCCTTTGCTACGCCCCATTGGCACTCCGGCCACAAGCACTGGGAACGGGAAACCGCGTGATCCGAACCAAGCCCGCTGCCCCGCTTCGCAGCCCCCATTCCGCGCTTCCCGCGTGGCTCGCACCGCCCTTCTTTCTTGTCGCCCCTCGGCCCCGCCTGCTGAGGCCAGCATGTGATGAAAAAGTCCAATAGAATCAATTTGTTAAGACACCAACCAGTGTGCCATTGACTTTCTCGTCCATTTTAGATTAAATACGGTTGACACCACAAACAGGAGAGTTTATCCTCTGATTAGCCGGAATTATAAGGCACCACATCAAGGTGGTGGCTCCGGCACGGAGGTGACTCAGCCATGTCTTGGAGAGAGGAATACCGGCGCAAGCTCAAGACCGCGGACGAGGCGCTCAGCCTGCTGCGCTCTGCCCAACGCGTGTGGGTTCAACAAGGCAACTCCACCCCGCAACCCCTCATCGACGCCATGATCCGGCGCGCGCCCGTGCTCAAGGACGTTCAGGTGATTTCGATGTTGACCCTCGGCGACGCCCCCTACACCCGTCCCGAGTTCGAAGGCGCCTTCCGCCATGGCGGCCTGTTCCTCGGCGGCAACGTCCGCCAGGCCGTGCAGGAAGGCCGCGCCGACTACACTCCCATCTTCCTCAGCCAGATCGAAGACCTTTTCCTCTCGGGCGAAATGCCGCTCGACGTCGTGCTGCTCCAGGTTGCCCCGCCCGACGACCACGGTTACCTCAGCATGGGCACGTGCGTCGATTGCACCCTCACCGCCGCCCGCACCGCCAAGCTGGTCATCGCCGAAGTGAACGACCACATGCCGCGCACCTACGGCGATTGTTTCCTGCACGTGAGTGAGATCGACTCTCTGGTGGAAACTTCCCGGCCGCTGCTCGAGTTGCCCCACGAATCCTGCGCCGACGACGTCCATCACCGCATCGCCGCCCACGTCGCCGGCCTGGTGCCCGACGGCGCCACCTTGCAGCTCGGCATCGGCGGCATCCCCGACGCCGTGCTGCTCGCTCTCGAAAACCACCGCGACCTTGGCATTCACAGCGAACTCGTCTCTGACGGCGTGATTCCGCTCATCGAGAAGGGCGTCATCAACGGCGCCCGTAAGACCCTTCACCCCGGCAAGGCCATTGTCGGCTTCGTCCTCGGCACGCGGCAGCTCTTCGAATTCCTCCGCGACAACCCCTTCTTCGAGTTCCATCCCACCCGCTATACCAACGATCCGTTTGTCATCGCCCAGAACGATCGCATGGTGGCCATCAATTCCGCCCTGCAAATCGATGTGACCGGACAGGTCTGCGCAGACTCCATCGGCACGCGCCCCTATTCCGGCGTCGGCGGGCAACCTGATTTCATCCGCGGCGCGGCCCGATCCCATGGCGGCAAGCCGATCATCGCGCTGCCCTCGACGGCCAGGCACGGCACCATTTCGCGCATCGCGCCCGTGCTCGACCCCGGCGCCGGCGTCGTCACCTCCCGCGCCGACGTCCACTACGTAGTCACCGAACATGGCGTCGCCTATCTCCACGGCAAGAGCATTCGCCAGCGGGCCGAAGCGCTCATCTCCATCGCCGACCCCAGATTCCGCGACGATCTCTATGAGTTCGCCTGCCGGAACCATTACCTGGAACCCTTGCCCGCATTGGTAGCCTAGAAGTTCACCGATCGTCGCATCGAGAAAGGAACCAGCCACCCGCCATGCAACCCACCCCCAGGCCCGACAAGGGCTACGTCGTCGTCAACCTTGAGGAATGCAAGGGCTGCGGCTTGTGCGTGGAGGCCTGCGTGCTCAAGGGCCTGCGCCTCTCCGAAGGGCTGAACCGCTACGGCTACCATCCGGCCGAATACATCGGCCATGGCTGCAACGGCTGCGGGCTCTGTTTCTACGCCTGCCCCGAGCCCGGCGCCGTCACCGTCTACAAGCGCACCACCGAGGACCAGGCCGCCGCTTGAGGCTCCCGCCATGCCGAAACAACTCATCAAGGGCAACGAAGCCATCGTCAAGAGCGCCATCCTGGCCGGCTGCCGCGCCTTCTACGGTTACCCCATCACCCCGGCCAGCGAAATCGCCGAAGCCGCCGCAAAATACATGCCGCTGGTCGGCGGCACGTTTCTTCAAGCCGAGAGTGAAGTCGCCTCCATTAACATGCTCTACGGCGCCGCTTCCGCCGGTCTGCGCGCTATGACCGCCAGCTCCGGCCCAGGCATCAGCCTGATGCAGGAGGGCCTCAGCTATCTCGCCGGTTCCGAGCTGCCCTGCGTCGTCGCCGACATCATGCGCGCCGGCCCCGGCCTGGGCAACATCGCGCCCGAGCAGGGCGACTACAACCAGGTCGTCAAGGGCGGCGGCCACGGCTGCTACAAGGTCATCGTCCTGGCGCCCGACTGCGTCCAGGAAATGGCCGACCTCACCGCCCTGGCCTTCGATCTCGCCGACGAGTACCGCAACCCCGTCTTCGTCCTCGCCGACGGCGCTATCGGACAGATGATGGAGCCGGTCGAATTCATGGCCACCCCGGTCGAGCCGCGGAGCATGAGCTGGGCCGTCGAGGGCACCGCCGCCACGCGCGCCAACATGGTCACCTCCATCTACCTCGAGCCCGACCTGATGGAACAGCACGTTCGCAAGCTCGAAGCCAAGTACAAGCGCTGCGAACGCGAGGCCGTGCGTTTCGAGGAGTACCAGACCGCCGGCGCCGAAATCATCCTGGTCGGCTACGGCATCACCGCCCGCATCCTCAAGGCCGTGGTCGAGCAGTTGCGCGCCGCGGGCCTGCCCGTCGGCCTGCTCCGCCCCATCACGCTCTATCCCTTCCCGGTCGCGGGCCTCCGCCGCCTCGCCGCGCAGGCCAAGGTTTTCGGAGTCGTCGAGCTCAGCACCGGCCAGATGGTCGACGACGTGAAGCTCGCGCTCAACGGTATCCGGCCGGTCGAGTTCTACGGCCGCGCCGGCGGCAACGTCCCCTCCGCCGAGGAGGTCGCGGGCGTCGTCCGCAAGATCGCCGCGCAATACGCCGTCGCTGCGTCCAGCGCCGCGCCGTTGGAGGTTGCCCATGTCTGAACTGCCCATGCCCGGCTTCACCGTCGTCCACAAGCGCCCCCGCTCCTTCTACAGCAACTTCGACCGCAAGGGCGAGCTCCAGCACCAGACCCACTACTGCCCCGGCTGCGGCCACGGCATGGTGCACAAGCTGCTCGCGCGGGCCATCGACGAGCTCGGCGTCCAGGACCGCATGGTCCTCATCAGCCCCGTCGGCTGCGGCGTCTTCGCTTATTACTACTTCGATATTGGCAACATCCAGGTGGCCCACGGCCGCGCCCCCGCCGTCGCCACCGCCGTTAAACGCGGCCGCCCCGGCTCCATCGTCGTCAGCTACCAGGGCGACGGCGACCTCGCCGCCATCGGCACCGCCGAGATCCTCCACGCCGCCAACCGCGGCGAGCCGATTACCGTCATCTTCATCAACAACGCCATTTACGGCATGACCGGCGGCCAGCTCGCCCCCACCACGCCCATCGGCGGCAAGACCACCACCAGCCCTTACGGCCGCAGCATTTTCAATGAGGGCTACCCGCTGCACGTTTGCGAAACGCTGGCTTCGCTCGAGGCCCCCGTCTATCTCGAGCGTGTTGCCCTGGGCAACGTCAAGGGCATCATGGCGGCCGGCAAAGCCATCAGGCGCGGCCTCGAAAACCAGGTCCGCGGCCTCGGCTTCTCGCTGATCGAAGTGCTCTCCCCCTGCCCGACCATCTGGAAATTGAACGCGCTCGACGCCCAGAAACGCGTCCGCGAGGAGCTATCCAAGATCTATCCCGTCGGCGTCTTCCGCGACCAGACAAAGGAGCGTGAACCCCGTCCCGCGCCCGCCCCGGCGCCCGCCCTCAGCGACTTTCCGCGGCTGCTCGAGATCGACGCCGCCCACACCTGCGAGCCGCCCGCCAGCCAGCCCTCCCAGCCCGTCGATTGGCGCATCAGAGTGGCCGGCTTCGGCGGCCAGGGCGTGCTCATGCTCGGCGAGGTCATCGCCGAGGCCGGTCTCGCCGCCGGCCTCCATGTCTCCTGGCTGCCCTCCTACGGCCCCGAGATGCGCAGCGGCACCTCCAACTGCCACGTGCGCCTCTCCACCCACGCCGTCGATTCGCCCTTCATCTCGCAGCCCAACGTCCTGCTGGCCCTCAACGAACCCTCTCTGCGCAAGTTCGTCCACGCCGTCCAGCCCGGCGGCTGGGTGCTCTACAACGCCGCCTCGCTGCCCGACGATTGCCGCCGCGACGACGTGCATTTCCTCGTCGCGCCGTTCACTAAAATCGCCGACGAGCTGGGCGACGCCCGCGTCGGCAATATCGTCACGCTCGGCGCTTTGCTCGAATCGACCCACGTGGTCGGCGATGAGCAGATCGACGCCGCGCTGGTCCGCGCCGTCAAATCGGCGCGCTGGCTGGAGCTCGACCGAAAAGCGCTCATCGCCGGCCGCGCCGTCGCCCGGCAGGAGGTTGCTCATGTCATCCAATGAACCGGATCCTTCGACAATTGTTTATTTCGACAGTCGTTACGTCCCCCTGGCTGAAGCGCATGTCGGCGTCCTCACCCACGCGCTGAACTACGGCACCGGCGTCTTCGAAGGCATCCGCGGCTACTGGGACGCCCAGCGCCACGAGATCCTCATCGTCCGCCCCGTTGACCACTATCTGCGCTGGAAGCGCAACGCCGGCATCCTGCACCTCGACATCCCGCCCTCGCCCGACGAGCTCATGGAGATCACCGCCGAGCTGCTGCGCCGCAACGCCTTCCACTCCGACATCTACGTCCGCCCGCTGGTCTGGAAATCCGCCCAGCGGATCGGCGTCCACGCCGACGTCGCGCGACAGCTTCACCATCGTCGCCGTCCCCTTCGGCGTCTACATGGACAGCACCACGGGTCTGCACGCCGGCGTCACCTCCTGGCGCCGCCTCGAGGACAACGCCATTCCCGGCCGCGCCAAGATCTGCGGCGCCTACGTCAACAGCGCCCTGGCCACCGATGACGTCCGCCGCGCCGGCTTCGACGAAGCCATCTTCCTCTGTGAAAACGGCCACGTCGCCGAGGGCGCCACCTGCAACATCTTCATGGTCCGCCATGGCCGTCTGATCACGCCCGGCCCCGCCGACAACATTCTGGAAGGCATCACCCGCGCCTGCATCATCGAACTGGCGCGCGAATGTCTGCAGCTGGAGGTGGTCGAGCGCAGCATCGACCGCAGCGAACTCTACGTCTGCGACGAGCTGTTCTTCACCGGCACCGCGGTGGAAGTGGCTCCCGTCACGCGGGTCGACCACCGTAGCGTCGGCACGGGCGCCATCGGCCCGGTGGCCTCCGAGCTGCGCCGGCTTTATACTGAGGCCACGCGCGGGCGCATCCCGCAATTCGAGAATTGGATCCAGCGCGTGAGCCTGCCCGCCGCGATCCACGCCTGAGAGGAGATTGCCCGTGAGAGTTCATGTGCTCGATACGACGCTCTCGGAGCTGGCGCTTTCGCTGAATACGCGCCTCGCCCCCGGTGACCGTCCGCGGGTTCTGCGCCAGCTCGATGAGCTGGGCCCGGATTTCCTCGAAGTGGACCCCGCGACTTACGTTGCCCTGGGCGGCTATGAGCCGCGCGAGTCCCGCCTCAGCGTTCTCATCCGGCGCCTCGAGGATCTCCCCGCCCACGCCCGCGTGGTCAGCTTCGCCGCCGACTTCATCCCCGCCCACAAGGAGCCGATGCTCGAGCAGGTGCGCCGCCTGGTCTCGGAGGGCCGCGTCGTTCTGCTCATCGCCGAGAACTTTTTCGATGCCTTTTTCTCCAACGCTCATCACGCTCTGGACGGACTCGCGGCCGCGCGCGAAGCCGGCGCCACGGCGCTGATTCTCGACGATACCCGCGGTGGCACGTTGACCTCGCGCCTGGCCGCCGTCTGCCGCAGCGCCCGCCAGCGCCTGGACGCGCCGCTGGGCATTCGCGCCCGCAATGACTGCGGCCTGGCCGTGGCCAATACTCTGGCCGCCGTCGAGTGCGGTTTTACCTGGGTGGCCGGCGCGGTCAACGGCTATGGCGAGCGTTGCGGCGCCGCCGACCTGTGCTCGGTGCTGCCCGATCTCGAGCTGAAATTGGGCCTCGAAACGGTCGGCCATGAGAAGCTCAAACGCCTCTGCGCCGTCGCCCACACTCTGGCCGAGGCGGCCAATCAGCCGCTGCCCGAAAACACTCCTTTCACCGGCTCGCTGGCCTTCGGCCACGCCCTTCCCGCCAGCGCCGGAGCGGTGCTCGATTCGCTGGCCAGCGTGCCCCAGGTCGATCCCGAGACGGTCGGCCACGTGGCCGCCGCCGCGCCCGCGGACGCCTCCGACCCCACCACTTCCTCCTGGCACGAGGACGGGGGGGGTGAGCTGAACATGGCCGACGGCTCTCAGGAGTTGAAGCGCCGCCAGGCCCAGCAGCCCGACTTCCGCGGTTTCGAGGTTCTGAGCTGGGAGGTCTCCACGCGCTGTTCGGCCGCCGGCCCGTCCCAGAGCTCCGCCACCGCCACCGTGAAGGTCCGCGACGCGGTCTACTCCGGTTCGGCCGGTGGCGACGGTCCGATCAACGCCCTCGACCTGGCCTTGCGCGACTGCCTGATGCCCCTCTACCCGGCGCTCGGCCGCATTCGCTTGGCCGATTATCGCGTCCGCGTCCTGCAACCCCGCCGCGGCTCGGCCGCCCTCGGGCGCGTGCTGATCGAGTGGACCGACGGCAACTCCACCTGGCGCACCGCCGGGCTCTCGCGCAATCTCCTGGAAGCCAGTTGGGAAGCCCTGGTCAACGGCATCCGCCTCGAACTCCTGCGCCTGCTCGAAGCCCAGGAGATCCTCCCCGAACCGGCCATCGACTCCTCCTGGGCGGTTTGACCCCCCGCGCTTGCGCAGAAAGCGTAGAGAGAGCCGGCATGAGCGCGCCACAGGTCCGATGCGCGCGTTGCTCAGCCCAGCTTTCGAACCCCCGAACGGACTCTGTGCGACCAGCGGGCGGTGCTCCTCCCGACGGAGGAAGAGGGCAAGAAACTCGCGCTCTTGCCCCGCACTCCGGCGGCGAAAGTCGATGCCCGCGCCGGAACACCGCCCCGGCGCGGCAATGACGTTAGGGTATGCTCAAAGCAGGAGCCAAGTAAATGGAAGTGCGCGTCACCGGGGAACTGGAAGCCAAACTGGCGCACACCGCCGCCCAGCAGGGCCGTCAGCCTGACGACCTGGTGCAAGACGTTCTCACGCGTTATTTCGAGGAAGAAGCTCGCTTTGCCGAGGCCGTGAAGCGCGGCGAGGAGGCCTTGCAGCGCGGGGAGTCCCTCACCCACCAGCAAGTCGGCCGGCGGCTCCAGCGCTTCTTGCGGCCCTGATGGAGATCCGCTGGTCTTTGCCCGCGGCTGAAGACTTGGAGCGCATTTGCGAACACATCGAGCACGACAATCCTGAAGCCGCCCGCCGTGTTGCCCGAGCCATCTATGAAGCTTGCGGGAGATTGAAGGACTATCCCTATGTTGGACGCGCCAGCAGCCGCATGACCGGACGGCGGGAACTGGTGTTTTCTCCCTGGCCCTACATCGTCGTCTATCAGGTGACGGAGGACGCGGTTGAAATCTCGCGCGTCTTTCACGGTGCGCAGGATTGGCCGTAAAGCCCTCGGCTTGTTTCTCGGCGGCGCGACAACTCCGGTGGAGGCGTCCTGCATCCGCGCCGCCGGCTCACGCGACGGCCGAACTCTCGCCGCCCGGCGCGGGCCGCCCATCTGCCGTCTGCGGCGTGGACCAGACGTCCTCGCCACAGCCGAGATCGCAATAGATCTGCACCTTCACCGCGCCGGAGCAGGGCGTGGGCCAGGGGTATTCGATGCTGTACGGGCCGGCCTGCGTGGCGGCGGCGCGTTCGCACACCGCCTTGAGCTCTGCGGGCGCAGCGGCCGTCACGGCGCCGCCGCCGGTGTCCCGGCACGCGGCGGCGACATCCTCCGCGACCTCGTAGCCCATGGCAATGACATACACCGCCACGCGGGCGATTCGGGCCCGCTCCCGCACTTCGGCCCAGTCGCCGGCGCCGCAGCGCGGGCTGAACACGAACAGCGTGCGCGCGCCGCGGACGCCGGCCAGGGCGTCGATCAGGCGGCGCGCCGCTTCGCACGCGCCCGGGCAGACGGCCGCGTTCGCGGCCAGGGGCTCGAAACCCTGCGCCAGCACGCGCGCGTCGGTCGAGAACCGGACCGGTTCCAGGTGGCTCGCGGCCGCGGCCTTGGCCTCGGCCGCCCCCGCCGCGGCTTCGCGGGCCGTTCCGGAGCCGGAGCGCAGCAGCGCCGAGGCCAGCCGGAACTCCAGCACCGGCGCGGCGGGCGGGGCGGGGGGGGCGTACTGGATCGCACTCCAACTGTCGAGCTTGCGTTTGTAGCGCGGGAAGACCTCCAGCGCCGCCGCCAGCGCCTGGCGGAACGGATCCTGCAGATCGGCCATACGCGGCAGCGCGAAGGCCGCCCCGGCGTACTCGGCTTCCTTGCCCTGCTGGACTTCGATCTGATGGACCACCGCGCCGCCCTCGACGAGCACCACCGCGGGCGGACGAAGATCGCGCACGCTCTGCCCGCCCGGCCCCAGCACCGCCACACTCAGCCGCCGCGTGCCGGCGCCGATTTCCGAACGCGTGATTACCACCTGCAGCCGGCCCCGGTCCTCGATCTCCTTGGCCCGCCGTCGGATCCGGCACATCGCGCGCAGCACGTTCTGGCGCACGCGGGCGTCCCGGTCGTTTGTGCCGGAGGCCAGCTGGCCCAGAAACCGCGGGTCGCCCGTCGCCCCCATCGCCCACGCCGCCGTGGCGCGGAATAAAGGCTCGGGACGGACCAACATGCCGGCCAGCTCTTCGGCCGAGTTCAGATCGCCACAGCGGTACAGGCCCAGCGCGCCGTTGCCGGCCACGCGGTTGTCGGGGTCGCGTAGCGCCGTCTCGAAAATCTGCCGCGCTTCGGCCGAGCCCAGGCCCCAGACTGATTCGACGGCGTTGGCGCGGACCCGCGCGTCGGGCTCGGTCAGGCGCGCCTGCACCCACGCCGGACTCTTGTTGATGCGTCCCAGCGCCAGCGCCACCTTGGAGCGCACTTCCACGTCGGCGTGCTCCAGCAGTTGGCTCAACTGCGGCACCACGCGCGCGTCGCTCGCGATGGCGCCCACGATTTCGAGCACCCGCAGCAGACTCGCCTTGTCGGCCACCGCCGCGACGGCTCCGCGCGCGGGCACGATGCAGGCCAGCAGCTTGGTCGCCAGCGACGAGTCGTTCGCCGACTGCAGGTGGCGCGCGATCTCCACCGCCTCGGCGGTCTCCAGGCCGGCCGGGTCGGCCAGCCTCGTGACAATCAGGTTGCGCGTCGCCAGGAGCGTCAGCATGTACTGATGTGCTGGCTGTAATTCCTTCCCTTTCATCACCTTGAGAGCTGATTCCAGGAAAGCCTTGTAGTCCGCGTCGAGCAGCCGCCGCAACTCCCGCGCGGCCACCATGGGTGAGCGCGCGAAGGTCTCAGTCAGTGTCTGGAGTGTCCGTTCCATCAGGCCCTGCACTTTGCTCATCGCCCTGCGGGCTCAGGGTGTTAGCGGATTTGCCGCTTCCGCTGGCCTGTCCCTGCGCCGGCGCCGCGGACTGCCGCTTCCGCGGCGGGTTGCGGATGCGCCGCGCTGCACAGCCCGCCTGCCCTGCCCGGCACAGGTCAATGCACCCGCAAAAAAGCCCCGGCAAGGCCGGGGTTTAATCTATACTTGTTTGTCTGGCAATCCCTGAGGGAGTGCCGGAACGGCTGTCGATTGGGGAGGATACGATGAAATTCATGTCCACGTGGACCGTGCTGCCCGGAACTTTGAAAGAGACCGTGGCTCGATTCCTCGGCGGGCTGGGAGAACCGCCGGCGGGCGTGACCCTGCTGGGGCGTTGGCACAAGGCCGATTGCAGCGGCGGGTTCGTGCTCTTCGAAACCAGCAATCCGGCCGCGTTCTACGAGTCGGCGGCGGTGTGGGCGGACGTCCTGGAGATCCATACCGTGCCGGTCCTTGAGGACGCCGAAGCCGGCGCCGTCCTGGCGAAGGTCTTCAAGCAATAGCGCCGCCGTTCGGTCACCATCGCCGCCGCGCCGCAGAACGGGCATTGTCTCAAAACGCCCCGGCGCGGCGCGACGGGGGAGTTGCGCCTGGCCCGTCCGTGCCGGAGCCCTCCGCGTTCGCTGTGCGTTCGTCCCAGGCCCGCGTGGCGTCGGGCGCTGCGCAGGCGGCGATTTTACAGGTCGAGGATGTGCCCCATGCGCTCTTTTTTGGTGCGCAGGTAATCTTCGCTCTGCTGGCCGCGCGGTTCGGCCTGGCACGGAATCCGCTCCGCCACTTGGACCCCGCAGGCCTCCAGCGCGGCGATCTTTTCGGGGTTATTGGTCAGCAGCCGCACCGCTTTCACCCCCAGGTGGCGCAAAATCTCCGCCGGCGCTTCGTACAGCCGCAAATCGACTTCAAACCCCAGCCGCTCATTGGCCTCCACCGTGTCCGCGCCGGCGTCCTGCAGCTCGTAGGCGCGCAGCTTGTTGAGCAATCCGATGCCCCGCCCCTCCTGGTTTTCGTAGATCACGATGCCGCGCCCTTCGGCGGCGATCATCTCCAGCGACAGCTCCAGTTGCGCCCGGCAATCGCACCTCAGGCTGTGGAAAACGTCGCCCGTCAGGCACTGCGAATGGATCCGCACCAGCGGCGCGCCCGGCGCGCGCAGGTCCCCCATCACCAGCGCGACCGCCTCCTCGGCGTCGCCGTTCTTGTGGGCTTCGAAACCGTAGATCCGGAAGTGACCGTACTCGGTTGGAAAATCGGCTTCGGCGACTTTCCGCACTTCCCAACACGTGTGCTCTGCCATGTTGCGGGGAGGTCTTAATTTTCATCTTACAATGCGGGCCGCGTTGACACCCGCGGCCCGGAAGACGTACCGTCAATTTGCGACGCCCGCGCCCGCCGCGCCGGCGCGTCTCCCGGGCCCGGATATGGAATGGCTGCTCATCAATCTGCTCATCAAGGTCGCCGCCGCGGCCTCCATCGCCAGCATCCTGTCCCGCTCCGGTAAATTCCTCAACCTGCTGCTGCGCGACACGCGCACCATCGCGGAGAACCTCGAGCTGTGCCTGTCGGTGTCGCTGCTGTGCGCCGCCGGCTCGCTGGTGCGGCTGCACAGCGCTTATTCCGCCGCCGACATCTGCTTCGAGGCCGCGCTGATCTGCGGCATCGTCGGCGGGTACGTGTCGGGGCTGGTGGGCGGCGTCGTCTGCTCGCTCCCGGCCACCCTCAGCGGCGAGTTCCTCTCCATGCCGCTTTACGCCGCCGCCGGCGTGCTCGGCGGCCTGCTGCGCGACCTGGCGCCGGATTCCGAGGATGTGTGGCGCTTCTCGCCGTTCTTCGATCTCAGCCTGTGGCGCCTGGCGCGCCACAAGGACGACCGCCCGCGCAGCATCTACCACGTCGCCATGCTGCTGGCCCTGGTCGCCGCCGAAATCATGCGCTACCTCGGCCTCCAGGTCTTCGGCAGCAAGCTGATCTTCACGCTGTATACCAAGCAGTCTCCCCTGGGCACGCTGGCGGCTGTGGGCATCACCACCATCTTCACCGTCTCGGTACCGCTGAAGATCTGGAATAGCGCCCGCAACGAGCATCTGCTCGAGGCCAAAGAGCGGCTGCTGGTGCAGGCCCGCCTGGCGGCGCTGTCCACTCAGATCAACCCCCATTTCCTCTTCAACACCCTCAACACCGTCTCCTCCCTGATCCGCACCAACCCGGAGCAGGCGCGCCAGGTCGTCTACCGGCTCTCCAGCATCCTGCGCCGGCTGCTCAGCAAGAGCGACAACTTCGCCCCGTTGCGCGACGAGCTGGCCTTCATCGACGACTACCTCTCCATCGAGATCGCGCGCTTCGGCGACAAGCTGCGCTTCTCCAAGGAAATCGACGACGGCGCCATGGACCGCCCCGTGCCCACCATGATTCTGCAGCCGCTGATCGAGAACAGCATCCGCCACGGGCTCGCCGGCAAGCTCGATGGCGGCTCGATCCGGCTCAGCGGCCGGCTGCGCGGCCAGGACAACCAGCGGCGCCTCCTGCTGGTGGTGGAAGACGACGGCGTGGGCATCGAGGAGGAAAAGCTCGACACGATCCTCGAACAGGCTGGCATCGGCGTCTCCAACGTCAACGAGCGCTTGCAGGTCCTGTTCGGCAACGCCTATCGGCTGGAGATCGTCTCCAAGCCCGGCTCGGGGACGCGCACCGAGATCGAGATCCCGGCGTGAGAAACCAACATCCGGCGCGCGGCGTAGCATCGAGCTGCGCATCTCATGGGGAGGCGGGCGGGCGCACGTGGGCCGTACATGGAGGATGATTCGAAGGGATTACGGGCGCACTTAGGCTGTAAATAGATGGGGATTCGGAGGGATTTCGGGCGCAGTTGTGCCTCAGGCGGGCACACGAATGCCTCACGTGGAGGGTGAATCGGAGGGAATTCAAAAGATCAGATTCGCAGGGCGGAGCAGTGCCCAGAGGGCGTCTTCCCAGCGCTGAACCCTGGATGCTCCGCTTTGCACGACGGCTTGCCCCAGCTCGCAGCGGCCTGGGGGCCCGCCACGACCCCGCTTTCCTGTGGGGTGGAAGATAGCGAATTGATTCACGCGATCACTAGACCGATCTTCGCCCGTTCCGCCCAAAGAGGATGGCGTTCAGGGTAATCGTCGAGCCCACCGGATCCCATCCTGGGGGATCGGACCGATTGCTCGATCCAGAAAGCCGGAAGGCTGTTACTCGAGGCCTTTCGCCGCCTGCGAGTTGGGCTGAGATGCTGGCCAGCAATTGCTCTACCCACAGACAGGAGAGCATGGCGGGGCAAGCGGCGGGGCGGGGGGTGTTGCGGAAGGCGTTGATAATAAGCGAAATATATTCCTCGGTCGGGCGGCACCGGGGTGCGGCGGAGGGCGGAATGGGCGGCGGGTGGGTGCTGCTGATGCACGGCGGGGTGGGCCTTGCAAACAGGGACAGAGGGAAATGTTTGAATGGGCTCGGGGAAACCCGGAGCGGCTGGCTTCGGGATTTGGTGTGCCCGGATTTCGCCCAAAGACCGGAATGCGCTCAACTCAGCAGTCCTGGCTGTGCTTCGGCAGGCGCGGGTAGTGCGGGTGGCGAGGGAGGCGTAGTTCTGTGCGGTGAGGTCAACTTCCGGAACCGACGATTCGTTTGTTTTCGCCGATCTGACTTCGGATCCTTTCAATCGCGCTGCGGAGCTCCTCAAGCTCCCTCGCCTCGGGCTCGGTTGGACGTTCCCCATCGAGCCAGTCCCAAGCGTCCCGGTCCCCGAAGATATAGCGACAAATGGCACTCCACATCAGGTGCAATGCCCAAAATGCCGCTATAAACGGCCCTCCAATGATTAGAGCTAGGCAACCCTCGCCGTCTCCTTCATCAAACTGTTCCTCAATGAATCCCTTGTTCCTCTCTCTAATTTGGGCCTCGATTGTGGCCTGACGGGCAGTTAGCTCGGTCAGCTCCTTACCCAGCCGGACAAGTGCCAACTCGGCAGCCGTCTTTTCAGTATCGACCTGGACCTGCTTGATGGCTTCGGTCACCTTCTTGAGCGCGACGGTCCCGCCACGACGCTGGACGATCATCTCCGCGCCGCAGTAGCCGCAAGCGAAGCGCTCCATGTCATCGTAAACGTCAAGCTTGCCTCCGCAGTTCTGGCACGTTAGTGGGATGAACCGCTCTGACATGGCAATGTGCGTTAGCGTAGCATATCGGCGCACGCGCTGCTCTTGTTAAGACCTGGACTAAAGTGGACCAGGAATCCATCGTCCTAGAAATCGATCCGCGCAGCGTGCTGGGCGCCATCAAACAGGCGAATACTGCCGTCGAGGGTTGGGAAAAGAGCACGGCCGGCACCGACAAGCGGGGCGACTCCGTGTCCGCGGCACTCAGGACCTCAACCAGGACGAGGGGCCGGGGACAGTCACGCAGGACGTCCCCTTTCCCTGCGGGTCTGCGCCAGTTCGGGTAGAATCCAGGTTTACCTATGCTCAGCAGTATTGTCCCCGGCTTCCTGCTCGCCTCTGGCGGCTCGATCCTCTCCCTCGACCCCGTTGACCTGCTGGTGATCGTGCTGTACTTCGTCACCGTCATCGGCATCGGTCTGTACCTCAGGCACCACACCAAGACCGGCGAAGACTTCTTCATGGCGGGCCGCGAAATGACGGCCTGGATCGCCGGCCTGAGCTTCCTCGCCGCCAACCTCGGATCGCTCGAGCTGATGGGCTGGGCCGGCGCGGCCTATCAGTACGGCATCCTCGCCACGCACTGGTATTGGATCGGCGCCATCCCGGCCATGCTCTTCCTCGGCCTGGTGATGATGCCGTTCTATTACATCTGCAAGACCCACTCCGTGCCCGGCTACCTGCAGCTGCGCTACGGCGAAGGCAGCCGCACGCTGGCCGCGGTCAGCTTCGGCCTGATGACCGTGCTCATGTCGGGCATCAACATGTTCGCCATGGCCAAGGTGATGCAGGTGGTGCTCGGCTGGGACCTGCACTTCAGCATCTGGATCTCCTCGCTCACCGTCGGCGCCTACGTCGTGCTCGGCGGCCTGCTCTCGGCGATCTTCAACGAGGTGCTGCAGTTCGTGCTGATCTGGCTGGGCGCGATGCTGATCCCCATCGTCGGCCTGATCGAAACCGGCGGTTGGAGCGGGATGGTGGCCCGCATTCACTCCAATCCGATCGTGCAGCCGCACATCCACGGGCAGGACTTCACGCACCTCTGGTCCACCATGGGCTCCTTCACCGCCAACCCCATGGGCATCCACTGGACCGGCATCGTCTTCGGCCTCGGCTGGGTAATCAGCTTCGGCTACTGGACCACCGACTTCCTCGTCGTCCAGCGCGTCATGTCGGCCAAGGACCTGCGCTCGGCCAAGCTGGCGCCGATCATCGGCGCGGCCTTCAAAATGTTCGTGCCGTTCATCGTGATTCTCCCCGGCCTGCTGGGACTCGCGGTGCTGCCGCAACTGCTGGTGCCGGAGACGCAGCGCGCGCCCGGGCTGTACACCTATAACGACGTGCTCCCGCTGATGCTGGCCCGCTACCTGGGCCCGGGCCTGCTCGGCCTGGGCGTCACGGCGCTGATCGCCGGCTTCATGAGCGGCATGGCCGGCAACGTCACGGCGTTTTCCACGGTGTGGACGTACGACATCTACAAGGCCTTCCGCAAGAAGGAAATGTCGGACGACCATTTGGTGAAGGTGGGGCGCTGGGCCACCATCATCGGCGTGCTGATCTCCATCGGCGCGGCCTATTTCGCGATGCAGTTCCAGAGCATCATGGACTACGTCCAGGCGCTGTTCAGCTTCTTCATCGCGCCGCTGTTCGGGACGGTTCTCTTCGGCATGTTGTGGAAGCGTACCACGCCGGCGGCGGGGTTCTGGGGCCTGCTGGCCGGCACCGTGTCGTCGATCGCGATGTACGTTTGGGTCAAAGTTGACCCCGCCGCGCTGAGCATCATCGCGCTGTCGCCACACGCCAAGGACATGGCCGAGAACATGTACCGCGCGCTGTGGTCATGGTGCATTTGCGTCATCGTGACCATCGTGGTCAGCTACCTCACCCAGCCCAAGCCCGCGTCCGAGCTGGTGGGGCTGGTCTACGGCGTCGGGGTGATGCCGCATGAGGAGCCCGTGGTGCTGTGGAAGCGCCCCATCTTCTGGGCGGCGATCGTGATCGTCGTGTTCTTCGTTTTGAACCTGCTGGTGTGGTAAGGAGCCCCCCATGATCCACGGAAGAAACATGATCTCGATCTGGTTTTTCATCGGATTGCTGGTGCTCGTCTACGGCCTCATCATCTTCGGCTGGGGCCTCGTCAGCGGCGGCCACGCCGCCACCGGCCGCCCGATCGTGCTGGTGGAGTTGCGGACCGATCTGTGGATGGGCGGCTTCATGACGCTGGCCGGCGCGTTCTACGTGCTCAAATTCGCGCCCTGGCGCCGACGAGAAAAGTAGCGGTCGGCGTTGGCGCGTCGCCGTCCCGCAATGGCCATTGACCCCTGGAGGTCCCGGATGCGTCCTCTGAATAGCCTGTTACCGGCCCTGATCGCGGGCCTTTTACTGAGCCTGTCTCCAACCGGCGTGCGCGCCGCCGACACCCCGAAGACGATCCTCTACGGCGCGGCTTACTACCACGAGTACATGCCCTACGACCGCCTGGACAAGGATGTCGAGCTGATGAAGGCCGCCGGCTTCACCTGCGTGCGCATGGGCGAATCGACCTGGAGTTCGTGGGAGCCGCGCGACGGCCAATTCGAGTTCGCCTGGATGGACCGCATCGTGGATGCCATGCACAAGGCCGGCATCAGCGTCATCATGGGCACGCCGACGTATTCGATTCCACCCTGGATGTTCAAGGAACATCCGGAAATCCTGGTGCTGCACTATGGCACGGCCGGGCCGCAGTGGGACCCCTGGTCCGGGACCTACCCCGGACCGATGCGCCCCGGCGCCTACGGTCCGCGGCAGAACATGGACCTGACCAATCCCGACTACCGGCGCTATTGCGAACGCATCATCCGCAAGCTGGCCGAGCACTACGCCCACAATCCGGCCATCATCGGCTGGCAGGTGGACAACGAGACCGGGCCGAACCAGATTGCACTGCCGAACGTGCAGGCCGCATTCGTCGAGCAGCTCAAAGAAAATTACGGCGCGCCGCAGAAGTTGAACCAGTTGTGGGGCCTGACCTATTGGGGGCAACTGGTGGATAGCTGGGACGACTTCCCCTCGCGCGAGGGCATCCTCAATCCGGGCTATAAACTCGAATGGGCGCGCTTCCAGCGCGGCATCGTCACCGAGTTCCTGGCGTGGCAGGCGAAGCTGCTGCGCGAATATATCCCGGCGAGCCAGTTCGTCACGACGGATTTCGGGGGATTCAGCACGGAAGTGGACCACTGGGCCATCGGCCGCAGCATGGACATCACCGCGACCAACATCTACTTCACTGCGCAGAACCAGCTCGACGGCATGGACATCGCCATCGGCGGCGACTTCTTCCGCTCGGTGAAAAACGCGCCATACCTGGTCACCGAGACCAACGCCCAGACCATCGGCTGGGACTCGCGCGCGCAGTATCCGCCCTACGACGGGCAGTTGCGGCTGGAGGCGTTCGCGCACGCCGCCAGCGGGGCGAACCTGGTGGAGTATTGGCATTGGCACTCGCTGCACTACGGGCAGGAGACGTACTGGCGCGGCGTGCTGGGCCAGGAGCTGGAGCCCAATCGCGCCTACGCCGAAGTCACCACCATCGGCCGGGATTTCAAGCGTCTGGGAAGAGACATCGGCAACCTCAAGAAGAGCCCGAAGGTGGCGATCCTGTTCAGCACGGACGCCGACGACACCATCAGCTACATGCCCTTCAGCGACCACGTGGATTACATGGCGCTGCTGCGGCAGATGTACGCCGCGGCGTATGCGTTGAAGACCGAGGTCGATTTCGTCACGCCCGAGACGAAGGACCTGTCGAAGTACCGCGTGCTGATCGTCCCGCCGCTGTATTCGGCGTCCGACGAAGTGCTGAACCGCATCGCGGCGTTTGTCGAGAACGGCGGCCACGCCATCGTGGCCTTCAAGACCGGCTTCACCAACGAGTACTCCACCGTGCGCTGGGAGCGCGCGCCGGGTCCGCTGCGCAAGGCCGCCGGCTTCTCGTATCAGGAATTCTCGAACCTCGCCCAGCCCGTGACGCTGAAGCCCGACCGCTACGGTGTGGGCGCCAAGAACCAGGCCTCGACGTGGGCCGAGTTCCTGCTGCCGGAGGGCGCCGAGACGCTGCTGACGTACGACCATCCGTTCTTCGGCCGCTGGCCGGCGCTGACGCGCCACCACTTCGGCCGCGGCACATTCACTTACGAAGGCACCGTGCTGACGCACGAAGTGCAGACCGGCGTGCTGCGCGAGGTGCTGCAGATGGCCGGCCTGGAGAGCTCCGACTGGTCGCTGCCCGCGCCGATGCAAGTGCGCCACGGCGTGAACGCGCACGGCCGCGCCGTGCATTACTACCTGAATTACTCGGGCTCGCGGCAGGAGTTTGCCTACGCTTATCCGGGAGGCAAGGAGCGGCTCAAAGAGACCCCCGTCGACACCGGCGCGAAGATCGCGCTCGAGCCTTGGGGCGTGGCGATCATCGAAGAGAACATCCCGGTGCGATAGCCGCCGGTGGCCGGGCCCGGCGGAGCAGCATTGAAATCAGGTACGGATAGGGGTTCAAGCGAGAGTGGCAGAGACGACCGGTGCTTTGGCCAGAATCGCCGGCCGCTCGTGTCAGGACGTCCCCTTTTCCCCTTTTATACAGCGGAGGACATCTTCCCCTGATATTGGTGTATGCTGACTGGGACTCGGGATCCAAAGGGCAATCCCAAGCAAATGGGATGTAGCTCGCGCGAAGACTCAGAAGGGATTGTACTCGTGTCTGTATCCCCGTTCGAGGACGCCTACGAGAAGATCAGCAAACTTGCCACGACGTTTCAAGCCAATGAAGCCCGCTATCTCTCGCCCAGCTACCAAGAGGCCGAGGCGCGCAAGGACTTCATCGACAAGCTCTTCATCGCGCTGGGCTGGGATGTGAACCACGACGAGCAGACCAATCCTTACGAACAGGAAGTCAAGGTGGAGCCGTCCGTCCAGGCTGGCGGTCAACGCCGCGCCGACTACGCCTTCCATCTCGCCCCGAACTTCCGCGACGTCAGCTTCTTTGTCGAAGCCAAGAAGCCGCACGGTGACATCGCCACCGCCGACAATTACTTCCAGACCATCCGCTACGGCTGGAACACCGAGACGCCTCTGGCTGTGCTTACCGACTTTAATCAATTCCATGTTCTCGACTGCCGTTACAAGCCAGACATCGCCACGGCGCTGCACCGCCGCGTCGCCAGGTACCATTACAGCGAGTACTTCGACCGCAAGAAGTTCGCTGAGATTTATTGGCTCTTCTCGCATGAGGCCGTCGCTGACGGCTCGCTGGGGAAACGCGCCAAGGAATTGCTGAAGCCGCGCGGCAAGGCTGTCCAGCGCGGCTTGTTCCCCGGCGGCTACCAGAGCATTGACGAGTCTTTCCTCAGGGAACTCGACGAACACCGCACCGCTCTGGCCCGCACTTTCAAGGGCAAAAACCCGGCGCTCGACAGCGAGACGCTTACCGAACTAGTCCAACGTACTCTTGACCGCCTCGTCTTTCTCCGATTTCTTGAAGACAAAGGCATCGAACCCCAGCGCATCGTGGACCGATTCGGGGATAAGGGCACAGCGTGGGAAGACTTTGTCGCCGCCAGCCGACGGCTCGACGGTATCTACAACGGCATCGTCTTCAAGCACCACACGCTCCTCGACGGTGACAAGTTCCGCGTGGACGAGACTATCTTTGCTGACATCTGCGAGAGCCTCGCGCACGTCAATTCGCCATACGACTTCGACGCCATCCCTATCCATATCCTGGGCTCGATCTATGAACGCTTCCTCGGCAATGTCATTGTCGCCACGGACAAACGCGTTACGGTCGAGCCCAAGCCCGAGGTTCGCAAGGCGGGCGGCGTCTACTACACGCCCAAGTACATCGTCCGCTACATCGTCGAAAACACCATCGGCACACTGATCGAGGGCAGGACCCCCGACCAAATCGCGGAGATGCGCTTTGCTGATATCGCGTGCGGTAGCGGCTCGTTTCTCCTAGGCATCTTCGACCTGCTGCTGAGCTATCACGGCCAGTACTATAATGACAACCCCAAGAAAGCCCGCAAAGGAGACTGCATCACCCAGGACGGCAAGCTTTACCTCTCACTCCGCAAGAAACGCGAAATCCTGCTCAACAACATCTACGGAGTGGACATCGACGCCCAAGCCGTCGAGGTCTGCCAGCTCTCTCTGTACCTCAGGCTGCTCAAGGAAGAAACCACCGGCAGCACTCACCAGTACCAGTTAGAGTTCGCGCACACCGCACAGATGAAGAAGCTGCTCCCCGACCTGAGCAAGAACATCGTCTACGGTAACTCACTTATCGGCAGCGATATCTTGGATGGCCAGCTTTTCGGCACTGATGAGGAGCGCAAGCTCAACCCAATGGACTTCGAGGATGCCTTCCCTGAAGTGGTGAAGCGCGGTGGCTTCGATGCGATTGTCGGCAACCCACCGTACATTCAGTTGTCGATGGAAGCATTCCGAGACGAAGAAGCGAACCGCTACCTTAGAGACACATACAAGTTCTCCGGCGGTCGTTTAAACACTTTTGCCTTCTTCATCGAGCGAGCGCGACAGAAGACTCGGGAGGGCGGAAAGTTCTCTTACATCGTCCCAAATACCATTCTGAGCCAGGAATACTATACAGAGCTACGGCAGAGACTGCTTCAGCATACACAAATCAACGCAGTCGCCATTCCCGAGGGCCAAATCTTCAAAAACGCTGTCGTGGAGACAGTCGTCTTGGTGTTGACGAAGCAAGCGCCAGGGCCAAATGGGCAACCCGGAGGCGAAGTCAGATTTGAGACGCTGTACGAAGAGGGGCCGGGACCGGAGCACGCGTCTGTCATGCAGAGCCATCTGGCCGACAACTACAACGCATCCTTTATCACGCCTTTCAATCCGGAAATACGAACCATAAAGGACAAGCTTGAGAAGAATCGGGCGAATTTCGGAAGTTGGCTAAATGTAAATCAGGCGATTGCGCTCAAGCACGACAGGGCAGCGTGTCTGACCGACCGCAAGGAGACGGCCTTGCACCGAGAGGTTCTGGACGGGCGACACATCAGCCGCTACCTCACAGGCGCTTCCCCGAACTATTTCAAATTCGATGTCTCGAAGATTCATAGCTGCAAACGTGAGGACATTTTCCTGCTGCCGGAGAAAATATTTTTCCGAAGGGTCGGCGACAGCCTCATTGCGAGCATCGACAGCCAGCAGAAATTCGCACTTAACACGCTCGTGGTAATGACTCCTAGGCCTGGGTGTCCCTACAGTCTGCGGTACCTGCTCGCATTGTTCAATTCAAAGCTTCTGAACTTCTATTACGTGAACTTCTTGAAGTCATCCAAAAAGGTTTTCTCTGAGATCCAAGCTCGCCAAGTCGAGCAATTACCGTTGCCGTCACTGGACCTCTCCGCCGGCGCGGGCAAAGTGCGGCACGACCAAATTGTGCAGAAGGTGGGCGCGATGCTGGAGGCGAAGAAGCAGTTGACAAAAGCGAAGACCGACAAGGACAAGACCTACTACGAAAATAAGTGTGCCGCCCTCGACCGCCAAATTGACCGCCTCGTCTACGACCTGTACGGGCTGACGGAGGAAGATATCCAATGCGTCGAGCAGCAGATGTGACCACCCTCACGCCGCGAAGCCGCCGCAAGCCCGAAACCGGGACGCCCTGATGTGCTCCGACCACAACCAGCGAAGGCGTCAGCCTGACACGAGCAGTTGGTCACTCGGCCCAGGGCGAACGGGTCGGCGCTGAGCCTGGCGGCTGCCACGTCCGCCGCCCGAATGATCACTTTTCATCACTCTCCGCGTTTTTTGGGCTCCCGGGCCCGATTCCCGCAGTTCCTCCAGGAATCTTGTCCGCCCGATTCTGCGCCCATGATCTTCGTTTTCAACGAGTTGTCGTTCCCACCCGGCGTGCGCCACGGCGCCAATTGGTCTAGATCAAATCATCACTTTTCTACACTCCGCTACACTCGCGCTACACCCCTGTAGAATCGGTCACCGTGGAATTCAAGATTCGCCCTGTATTCGCTCTTGACACCGGGTGTAACCTCAAGCAGGGATAGGGGATATTCGCAATTGGCTTTGTTCCTCCAAATTTGTTTTCTGCGTCTGACGCCCGCCGCTCCGACGGGCTGCCCGCGCCGGAATTGCTGCTCTTGACTGCGTGTGTAAGGTGACTGCGGAGGGGCGAAGGACGAAGGAGTCAGCCTGCTCTGCCACTTTGGAGATTTTGGGTGTTCTGCGGCCACTCATGCGACAGGATGCCGAGAAACCAACGCTGTGTCCTGCCTGTGCGATGAGCATCCAGGAGAGAGTCGCCATGGCCCTGCGGGCCACCCATGAAGATGAAAGCCGCGCCCGTGTTGGTGGGGCAGGCGGCCACGCCTGCGCCGGGTCGCCAGACCCGGCTCCTCAGCTTGACTTTCGTGTGAGCGGCCTTGACACGTTCTGACAATCAGATACTCTGATGATATGACCGGCAAAGCACCCACAACCGAAGAACGGATCGGGCGCGTGGGACAACGCCGCCAGGTAGTGATCCCGCGCGAATTGGCGGAAACGCTCAACCTCCGGGAAGGGGATTTCGTGGCGTTCACCAAGCACCCGAGCGGCGTTCTCATGAAACCGAAACGGATGGTCGATCCGGACGACGTCCTCACGAGCGAAGAGAGCGCTCTGATCGCGAAGGCACGGCGGGAGGTCGCAGCGGGAAACTTCGTCACGCTGGATCAACTGAAGCATGACCTGGGTCATCAACGTTCACCGCGACGCCGCAAAACAGCTTGATGCGGTGCCGCCCGACCGGCGGAAGCGCATCCTGAGCGATCTGGAGGAATTCACCGAAGATCCCCTGCGCGGCCTCGTCAAGCCGCTCAAGGGGAAGGCGCACAAAGGACTCTACCGAAAGGTCTCGGGGCGCTACCGGATCATCTTTGAACTGGTCCATGCGAACCACACCTTGTACGTGTTGGGCATCCTGCTGCGCAACGAAAAAACATACCGCTAAACAGTTTCTGTAAACTCCGCCGGCGCGGGTTGGGTGGCCGATGCCTGCCACGTCCGCCGCGCGATTCATCACTTTTCATCACTCTCCGCGTTGATTGAGTTTCCCGGCCCGTTTCCCGCAGTTCCTCCAGGAATCCTGTCCGCCCGATTCTGCGCCCATGATCATCGTTTTCAACGAGTTGTCATTCCCACCCGGCGTGCGCCACGGTGCCATTTGGTCTAGATCAAATCATCACTTTTCTACACTCCGCTACACTCGCGCTACACCCCTGTGGAATCGACCACCGTGGGATTCGATATTCGCCCTGTCTTCTCGCTTGACACAGGGTGTAACCTCAAGCAGGTAGAGGGGATATTCGAAATTGGCTTTGTTCCTTCAAATTTGTTTTCTGCGTCTATCGCCCGCCGCTCCGACGGGCTGCCCGCGCCGGATTTGCTGCCCTTGACTGCGGGTGTAAGGTGATTGCGGAGGGGGTGTTCCGATGGCCGGGCGTGCGGCCGTTGCCGAAATGCTGTCCGCCTGCCAAAATCTATCGAAAGATAGCTTTTTAAGTTATAGATTTTAAAAACAAAAGTCGAGATTTGGCTTTGTTCCTTCAAATTTGTTTTTCGCGCTGTGGACACCATCCGGAACCCCGGCGAGACCGTGTCGCCGCGTGCCCCGAACAGCGGGTCACGCCAGCCGCGTTTCGTAGGCTGGCAGACCCTTGACGCCCGGGCGGGTGCGGTACAGCGCTCCGCCGAATGGGCCATTCACAGGGTCATAGCCCGGGGGCATCACCGGCATGGGCACGGAGCGGGCGGCCGTCGTGATGTAGAGATCGCCCAGATCGTCCCCGCCGAAGCAGGCGCACGACGTTTGCTTCGCGGGCGTCTGGATGCGGCGTTCCACTTTGCCGTTGGGATCGTAGCGCACGACCGAGGAGCCGTACCACTGCGCGGACCACAGGTACCCCTCGGCATCGACGGTCAATCCATCGGGGAGACCCTCGTCGCGGGGCACTGCGACCAGCACGCGGCGGTTGCGCGCGGCGCCGGTCGAAAGATCGTAGTCGTAGGCGTAAATGCGGCGGGCGGTAGAGTCGGTGAAGTACATCGTTTTCGAATCGAGCGAGAAGGCGATGCCGTTGGAGAGCTCGAAGCCTTCGTCGAGGATCGTAATGCGGCCGTCGGTGGCGACGCTGAACAGCTTGGCGCGCTCGTAGTTGCCTTCGGACGAGTAGAAGTTCGAGCCGGTCAGCAGGCGCCCCGCGGCATCGGCGCAGCAGTCGTTCAGCCGCAGCTTGAAGCCGTCGGCCTCGGAGGCGATCAGGCGGGGTTCCCCGGCGCCATCCCAGCGCCAGACGCCGGCGTGGTTGATGAGCGTGAAGCCGCCGCCGGCGTTCATGCGGAAGCCGCAGATCTGGAACGATTCCTTGACGATCTCGTGCGCCCCGCTGGCCGCCTGGTAACGATGGAAGCGGTTCCCGGTGTTGTCGGTCCAATAGAGGCTTCCGGTGTGCGGATCCCAGACCGGGCACTCGCCGCACAGGTCCTGATAATCGGCAATCACTTCCATAGGTGTTCCCCTCACGAATAGGATGCAGCGCCCAAATCCCCGGCGGCAACAGGGCTGCTTCCAGACATTCGTTATCCTACGACGACCGGCCCAGCCGTTGGGCAGGCGAGATTGACCTTGCCTGCAGGGTATTTCAGACGTTATGATGCAGTTAGGCGAATGTTGAAGCGCGCGCTTATCGTGGTGGCGATTTTCGGACTGACGGGTTCGGCGGCCCTGCCGTTGTGGGCGCTGGCCATATGCCCGATGATGAACGCCAGCTCGGACGCGCACTCCTGCTGCCACCGGCAGCCGGTACCGTCCAAAACGCCTTCGACGGCCTGCGTTCTGCACTGCTCGAGTTCCGTGGGCGTGCTGGCAAAAGTGCAAGTGCCGCCGCAGCCGGGTCCAGCCGCCGATGCTCCGGCCACGGTTGCCGCTCTGCAGGGATCCATCTCGGATTCCTCAAGCTTCGCTCCCGCCGATCAGTTCTTTGATTCCAGCGGACTCTATCTGCGGGTCCGCGTTCTCCGCATCTGATTCCGAATCCAGCCTGCCAATCTTGTCAGGGCCCGGCGTGTCTCCGCGCGAACACGCCTACTGGTTCACCGGATTATGAGTGCATAGGAGAACGATCACGAAATCAATATGGGACACTTGGCCTCAATAGTCTCGCTCGCTCTCTTGGCCGGGGGAATCTGTTCTCCTCTGGCGAGTGGCAGATTCTTCCAAGACGTTACTTGTCGCGAGAATTGCGCGGAATCGTCGGAGCTTTGCCAAGCCGCGCAACCGGGTGCTCCCGATAGCCAAAAGTCAGCCGATTCGCCTCAAGAAGATCAAAAAGATAAGGAGGCCAAACCAGACCCCTTCGCAGACCTCGCCGAAACCTCGAAGCCACAGGCAACGCCTGAAGGGTCCACGCGCACCTGGATGCAGAAGCTGTTTACCGAGAATTTCGGCTTCAGAGAAGAGATCATGTCGCAGTTCGATACCACTGAGGATGGCCAGCCTGCCAGCCGCCAGTCCATTGGATTTGAGGTGCTCAAAAAGTTCTCGAATGCAACGGCAACGATCGCGAGCTTCGATTTCCAGGTGCGGCTGGTCCGCCGGGACGGATTCAATCCCGTGCTCAACGATATGGAAGGCCAGAACCAGCGCGGCTGGGCGTTCGAGTACGCCAACCTCTACCTTGACCTTTACAACGTCTTCAATCCTGTTTTGAGCGCTCACAAACGCAGGGAGAACGTCGGGCGTTTCAACCTTCGAGCAGGCCATTTCTACGTCCCGTTTGGGATCAACCTCCAGACCGATACTCACGGCACGGTGCTTCAGCTTTCCAACGAGCGCAATTTCGGCTTCGAGCAAGACTGGTACGCCGGATTCTGGGGCGCGCTCAACAAAGATTTGAATTATGACGCCTATTACTTGACCGGGTCGGGTTACGACCTCAAGTTCAAAGGCCAGACCGGACTCGGCGCGATCAGGCTAAGCCTTTCAAACAAGTACAGCTCCCAATACGGGGTGGAGGGCGGCCTCTCGATTCTCGGCGGGGAGCGGCTTTCCTCTGAAGCAATCCTTGGCAACCCCTATGTATTCCAGGTGGAGAGCAGCCCTAACGCCGCAGTTGCAACAGGATCGCCGAACCGCGTGAAAACCGAGCGAATCGGCCTTGATGGCCGCTACAGACGCGCGGTGCCGACCGGTCTGCTGACGTTCACTTCTGAGGTGAGTGGCGGACGCGACGTTGGCGAAGCCGTGTTCATGCAGCTTTACCAAGCCGAATATCTGCGCGCTTCACGCCGGTGGGGGTTGGCCACGCAGTACCGGCGGTTCCAGCAAGACGGTCTCGGAGCAGACGCATCCCTCATCGGCGAAATCTCGTGGTACTTCCGGAACGATGTGGGTAACTCAAACTTGCATTGGATCAAGCTCAATGTCGAGCGACACGTGGAGCGAATGCAAGGGTCGCCGCGCCTGGTCATCACGCTCCAATATTACTTCTACCGCTAGGAGGTGTAGATGAAGCGCTTACTTTTGCTTTTGACGATTGGGGTCGCGGCCGCGCCGCAACCCATCCTTGCCGCCATCGGTTGCACGCTGACCAATCCAGCTCAGGACCTGAAATATCTGTACCCCGAGATGACGACATACAAAGAGGACTTTAACGAGTTTCCAAGGCTCAAAGACGGCGCGGAGCTGTTCAAGGCGCTGCGGGAGCGTCTCGGCAGCGACCTGGATCCGATCTACGAGACTTACGAAACTCCTTACACGGTGTATACCATCTTCAACGGGCCGAACAAGATAGGAATTGTCCACGGCGTGAACGTCCCGGGCAAGGGCGGAGTGATCCAGGTGTTTCTCTCGATGGACCAGAAGACCGCCGAGATTCGGAGTTTCTTCTTCCAGAGGCTGGAGAGCCCGGCGGCGAGGCAGCTTCGGGCTAAAGAGTTCCGCGTTCAATTCGAAGGTCTCACACTGGGCGATTTTTACAAGCACGACTACTACGCGGCCGTCGACCCCGGCGCCAAGGCGGATAAAGTGGGGGCCATTAAACCGCCAACACTCGATGCCAGCGGCCGGCCGGACTACGATGCGACCCTCCGCGGAATTCGAAAGAATCTAATCCTACTCGACTTCTTCGTCTATGACAGAAGATTCGAGCCGTATTACGTGAGAGCCAAGCAAGCCGCCGGGAAGGCGAAGTCCCGAAAGGAATAGCTTATGCGAACGATTCTGGCAATTTGCGTGCTGACCCTGGTAGTAGGGGCGGTGCTTATCTGGAAAGCAGTGCGCCTGCCGACCCATTACGGTGCGTTCAGCGGATCACCACATGCCGAAGTCGCCGACCTCATCGACCGGCCGCAGGATTTTCTGCACAAAACCGTGACCATCGAAGGAACGGTTCGGCAGCAATGCGCAACGATGGGCTGCTATTTCTTTTTTCTGTCGGGAAAGAAGATGCTGCGGGTGGAATTGAATCAGGTCGCTATGAATGCGCCTCAAAGGAACGGCCACACGGCGCGCGTTGAGGGTCAGATTGTGCCCTATGGTGACGGGTATGAGCTTGTCGCCAGCGCTGTGGAATTCGAGTAGGGAGGAGTTATGGTTAGAGACACAAGGAACGATCCGTTTGTTCTACGCCGATATGTCGTGCTGGCGAACAAGAATTTGCGCCGGCGGCCGGGGCGCACCGCCCTGACTGTCGCCGGTGTGGCTCTCGCGGTGGGGGTGGCCGTGTCCCTGGGAGGTTTCATGCTCGGCTATCGCGGTGCGATGGAAAAGAGCATCAATATGCTGGGCTTCCAGGTGATGATCATGGCTAAGGGCTGCCCTTACGAGGCCGCAACTATGATGCTCAAGGGCGGCACCGGACTGCTCTACTTGCCGGCAGACACGTACGAGAAGGTGAAGAGCGACACCGATATCGAAAGCATCACACCGATTTTCGTTGGCGTGGCGGAAAAACAAGGAAGCAGCATTCGCGACGAAGGATCGGCGAGCAACTTCGTGATCATCAATGGCATCGATGCGCCGAGTTACCAGGTGATGAAGCCGTGGCTCGCATTCAAGAAAGGCCCGGGCTACGCCGGTGGCCAGTGGTTCTCGCCTGGAAGTAAGGATGAAGTCGTGATCGGCTTCGAAGCCGCCGAGTACGAGCAGCGCAGAGTCGGCGACACCTTTTACGCCTCGATCACTCCGAAGGGCCAGCCCGATCCTGTAATGCATCAGTTCAAGGTTGTTGGCGTTCTGGAGCGGACCGGCACGCAGGACGATGGGACAGTCTTCATGCCGCTCGATGTGGCCCGCAGCTACTTCAACCGGCCAAACCAGTTGACGATTCTAGGCATCAAGCTGAAGGAGTTCAGTTCTGCAAAGGTGGGCGAATTCGAGAACCGCTGGCTGGCACTGCCCGAAGTCCAGGTAGTCGGCTTGCAGCAGGTCAAGAGCACCTTGCTCAACCTCGTCGCCACGGCCCAAACCATGATGGCCGCAGTGACGATCATCGCCGTGATCGTGGCCCTTATCGGGGTCATCAACACCATCCTCATGAGCGTCTATGAGCGCACGGCGGAGATCGGGATCATGAAGGCGCTCGGCGCTCGGCGCAGCGGCATCTTTGAGCTCATTTGGCTGGAAACACTGGGGATCTGCCTTGGCGGTGCGGCGATTGGTTCGGTGCTGGCTGTCGTCTGCGCAGGCCTCGTGGAGAAGGCCATCAAATCGCTGGCCGACCTGGGAGTGCAAGGTTCGATTGTGCAGATCACCCCGGCGCTTATCGGCTATGCCGTGCTTGGCGCCGTGATCCTGGGATTCTTCGGAGGCCTCTACCCGGCGTGGCGCGCCTCTTCGATGCGACCGGTTGAAGCGATCAGCAGGGGGGTGTGAATATGAGCGAGATCATCATTGAAGCGCGCGGACTCAAGCGGTATTACAAGCGGGGAAGCGAGACGGTCAAGGCCGTGGACGGCGTGGACATCTCCATCCGGACCGGCGAGATCGTCTCGATCCTCGGCCCTTCCGGCTCGGGTAAGACGACGCTGATCAACCTGCTCTCCTGCCTCGACGCGCCGACGGAGGGGACGCTCACGGTGGCGGGAAAATCTGTGGCCGGGCTCTCCGAAGATGAGCTGGTCGAGGTCAGACGCGGCATTCTGGGGTTCGTGTTCCAGCAGTTCTCCCTGTTGCCAACGTTGACGGTCACGGAGAATGTGGAGCTCCCTCTGATGTTTCTCGGGCGTCGCACCAATCCGCAAAGGACCGCTGAGGTCCTGAAGATGATCGGCTTGAGCGATCGCGCCAACCATTTGCCACGTGAGCTGTCGGGTGGTCAGATGCAGCGAGTGGCGATCGCCCGCGCCCTCATCGTCGATCCGAAGATCCTGGTAGCTGACGAGCCGACTGGGAATCTCGACAAAGCTACCGGGGAATCCATCATCGCGCTGTTTAAGCGGCTCGCGGCCGAGAAGGGCCTGGCAATCCTCATCACGACGCACAACACAGTATTCGGCTACGAGACGGACCGCGCCATCACACTGGAAGATGGTCGGATCCTCAAGCAGGAGAATCTACGTAGGGAGACATCATCAAGCCGTCTCGCCGGTCTGGAGCAGAAGGACGTGTGAGGCCTGGGTCGTTAGGTCCAAAGTGATGCGATGAAATTCATTTTGGCCCCTCTCCTTCTCTCTGTGTTGGCTGCAAGCGCCTCAGCGCCACGGACCAGCGGCATCTATCTGACCGCTGCGGCTTGCGATTGAATTCAGGTTCGAGTCTTGCTAACTTCGAGCAATTCTGCCGCGTCAGAGGAGGCTATCCGCGGATTCGGAATGAAATCCGTTCTGAGTTTGTTGGCCAGGCTGGCCTTGTGCGCGACGCTGAGTTTCGCAGGCGACAGCAAGAGGTCCGATTGCTGCCCAATGGCAAATGCTGCAAGAACGGGACATGCTGCAAGAAGACGCAACAGTCCTGAGGGCGTGAGGCGGGGAGGGGGCGCGGAGCCCCCTCCCCATCAGGAATCGGATTCAACCCGCATCACAAGGCCAGTTGTTCGGGCGGGAGCGAGGCCCGGCTCGGGGTCGCACATCGGCCCCGCCGCGCGTCGTGCTTCGAAGGGCCACTGATATAATGAAACGAGAGACTGCGAGAGCGACGGAGCGACGGATGCCGATTTTCGAATACAGTTGCGAAGAGTGCGGAACGAAATTCGAGAAGCTGATCTACCGCCAGTCGGACGAGGCCACCCTGGCCTGTCCGGAGTGCGGGAAGGCGCATCCGCGCCGCGAGCTATCCGTGTTTGCCGCGCACAGCCACGCCCCCGGCGCGCAAACCGCGCCGCGCTGCCCCTCGGGTGGGATGTGCCCGACGCCCGGCGCCTGCGGGCTGAACTGACGTCCTCTTTCCTTTGGACAGTTGGCCTTGGAGCAGCGGGCCCTTGAGCAGCGAAAACAACCCCTGAAAGTCAGGCTTGACTTTCGCTATGTATTCGCCAATACTGCTGGTATGGCCCTGACACCCAAGCAAAAGACGGTCCTGGATTTCGTCGTCTCGTTCATCGAACGGAACGGCTTCTGCCCCAGCTTCGAGGAGATTGCGCGGGGCGTAGGCCTGGGGTCGCTGGCCACCGTGCACAAGCACGTGACGGCGCTCCAACAGAAGGGTTACCTGAAGCGGCGGTACAACGAAAGCCGTTCGCTGGAAGTGTCGGCGGAGTACCTGCACAGCGAACAGGAGCGGCTGGAAAAGCAGACGGCCGGTCGGCCGGCGGCGTCCGCGCCGCTGACGGTTCCTCTCATGGGCACCATCGCCGCGGGCGTGCCGGTGGAAGCGCCGGAGAGTCCCGAGACGCTGGATTTCGCCGACTTTGCGGGCTCGCCGGACCTGTTCGCACTGCGCGTGCGCGGCGATTCCATGATCGAGGATCACATCTGCGCCGGCGATTTCGTGCTGGTGGAACGAACGGCGAGCCCGCGCGACGGAGAGATCGTGGTGGCGCTGGTGGACGGCACCGAAACGACGCTCAAGCGGATCTACCGCGAGGGCGACCAGATCCGGCTGCAACCGGCCAATGCGACCATGCAGCCCATCCGGGTCCCGGCGGGACAGGTCGAGGTGCAGGGTCGCGTTCTGGCCGTCCTGCGAAAGTACAAATAGAACGCACGGCGCCCGTTCCCGGCCGCAGCCAACACTTATTGTCTCTGCGCCTTGTCGGCGAGAACAGAACTTTGCCGCGGCAGCACCTGGATGGCGGGAGCGCCGAATTTCGCAACGCTGGTGGCGGAGGTCTGGACCGCGCTCAGCATGCGAACGACGTTGTTCTCACCCTGCGCGATGTAAATGTTGCCGGCGGCGTTCACAACCACGCTGAGCGGGAATTCGACGGCGGCCTGTAAGGCCGGGCCGCCGTCGCCGTAATAGCCATAATGACCGTTGCCGGCGATGGTCGCGACGGTCCCGTCGGCGGCTGACACGCGGCGGACGACGTTGTTGACGAGATCGGTAATGAACAGGTTCCCGGAGCTGTCAACGGCCACCCAGGAGGGATCCTGGAACCGGGCGTTGACAGCCGGGCCGCCGTCGCCGGAGTAACCGATAACTCCGCTGCCGGCCACGGTGGTGATGATACTCGTGGTCGTGATGCTATTGTTGGTCGCCGTCACCTTGCGGATGCGCTGGTTGAGCTGATCCGCGATGTAGAGGTTGCCGGCGGCGTCCAGCGCGATCCCGAGCGGATGGTTGATCGAACTGGCGATCGCGGTGCCGCCATCGCCGCCGTAATCCCCATAACTGTTGCCGATGACGGTGTTGATATTGCCGTCGGTGGTGACCTCGCGGATCACGTTATTGTTCGAATCGGCGATCCAGAGGTTTCCGGCCGAATCCACTGCCAGGCCCACGGGCGCGTTGAGCTGGGCGGAAGTGGCGGCCGCGCCGTCGCCGGCGTAGCCGGCGCCGAGAGAGTTATCGCCGGCGAAGGTGGTAATGTTGCCGCCGCTCACCTCGCGGATCACGCTGTTGCCGGTGTCGGCGATGAAGACGTCACCCTTGGAATCGACGGCCACGGCGCAGGGGTACTTGAGCTCGGCGCTGGTGGCGGCGGCCTTGTCGCCGAGATAGCCGGCGGTGCCGTTGCCGGCGATCGTGGTAATGGTGCCGCTGGTGCTGACCTCGCGCACGCGGTGGTTGACCTGATCGGCGATGTACAGGTTGCCGGAGCTATCGAGGAAAATACCGGACGGATAGTCGAGCTCGGCGCTGGTGGCCGCGCCGGCGTCGCCGGAATAGCCTGCCGTGCCGGTGCCCGCCACGGTCGTGATGATGTATGTGGGCACGAGCTGTGCCAGGGCCAGCGCCGACAGGAGGAGCAGCACAGCCCCGGCCAGCCCGGCCACGCGCCGGCGCCGCCAGCCGCGCGGGCCGCTTTCGTTCAATTGCACCAGACTCCGTAACACCTGTGACTCAGCCTCCCTGCGCAGGATCTCGAGCGGATGATCCACTATTATCTCTCATTCGCGCCCGCAGTCGCGTCGCGCACGGAGATTGGACGCCCGAGCCAGGCGGCCGGTGTACGGAAATCGAGGCGCGCCCGGGCGGTGAAGATCAGCGGGTATGCATCCGCGCGCGGACGAGCGCGACGGCGGCCAGCCAGTCCACCTGCGCGGAGCCATGCGGGCAGCCCCGCCGGAGCCAGTTGAAATAGGCCTCGCGGGAGATCTCCTGATGATGCGGCGCGGTATCGAAGGCCGCGGTCTCCAGGCTCTCTTCCACGGCCGGCTTGCGGGCCGGCGCCTTGTGCGTGGCGGCGGGCGCGGTGGTCTTCGCGGAGAGCTTCTCGGCTCCGGGCTCGGTCCCCGGGGCTGCTTTCCTGGAGCGCACGGCCGGGGCGGCCGGTCGGGCTGTCTTGACGCCTTCGGCGGGCTGCAGCGGCTCCGATTCGGGAGCGGTCTTTTTTCGAGTTGCCATCTGGTTTTCCCTTTCTTTCGGTCGATTCGTCCCTTTGTGCATCGGCAGCTTGAATTGTTCTAAACTGTTCCGTGACAAAATTTTTCAGTTCCCGGGGAGACCCCGGCCAGCGGGCGCGGCGGATAGCCGGGCCCCGCTGAGGGGCCGGCATCACATCTTAGTGGGAGACTGCGTCAGCTCTGCCAGGAGCCCGGCGGCCAGACCTTGCGCCTCGGCAAAGGCCTGCTGATACGCCGTGAATTTGCGGTTCAGATCGAGCGCCTGCTCCGGCGTGTGGCCGGTGCGCAGAATCATGTCGCGGACCCGAACGGGGTTGGGAAGAACGGCGTCGTCACGAAGTTCCTCGAGTGCCGCGGCTGGATCGAAACGCGCGTCCATCTGACTTACCCAGACTCTTCTATATTATATCCCGGAAGGGCGGCCCTCCGCTGGGCGCGCGGCGGGCCGGTCCGGGCCCTGGGAGGGGTGAGAAGAAGGCGCGAAGGCGGAAGGAACAGCTAGGGCCTGCTCACGCTACGCGGAAATCGGGGAAACCGGCCCCGTCCCTCCGCGCTTGCGGGCGAAAACCGTCTCAGCCTTCGTTGGCGTCCTCGCCTCGGAATGGCCAAAGTCAGCGTCCTCACCCGCGTCTGAGACGCTTTTCGCGCGCAACGCCATCCGTTCGGGTAGCGTGAGCAGGCCCTAATCCTTGGGCGTCGGATTGGCCACGGGGATGGTGACGATGTTGGAGACCTGATAGATCTGCGAGATGGTCATCGGGGTCTGCGGGTCGGTGGGCGTGCTGGTATTGAGTTCCAGATCCAGCTCGTACAGACCGACATAGCCGGGCTTCAGTCCCGAGAAGAGCACGTTGGCCGTCAGGCCGCCGATCATGCCGGCGACGAAGCCGTCGAAAGTCACATTGTTGTACTGGGAGCCCTCGAATGGCTGCCCGTCGAGCATCAGTTGCTGGTCGCCGGCGGTCAATATGCCCAGGCCCGTGCCGTAGACGGTAATGGTCTCGCCGGGCAGCGCCGGATTGTCCAAAGTGATGGGGGCGCCGGCGACGTTGGCGCAACACAGCGTGGTGTTGAACGCGGTGATGATGACGGTCGCGTTCGTACTGACAGTGGTACTGATGGGTATTCCGTCGCCCGCCGGTCCGGGAACTTTGGCCTGCAGCCGGATGCGCTGGAAAGCGCCGGCGGGGTAGGCGTGCACCTCGGGATCGGCGGAGTCGATCAGCGCAATCAGCGCGTCGCGCACGCTGGACGTAGTGTCGGTCTCCGAAACGATGTAGGTGTAGGGCCGGTCGCGGATGCTGACGGTCGCCTGATCACCGCCGGTGATAGTGCCGTCCACGGAGACCGTCGCCGTGGCCTGGCTCGAGAAGTGGTAGGCCAGACCGGGATTGGGCTCCATGGTCGGGTCGTAGAACAGCGTCGGGCTCTGCTGGATCACGGGGAGCGCCACGGCGGTGCTGGTCAGCACCGTGCCGTCGGGGTTGGCGACGCGCAGGACGGCGGAACCGGTGCGCGGGAAGCGCAGGGTATCGGTGACGTTGATGGTCGAATTGGGCGAGGGCGGGGTGGTGTCGGGCTCCAGGGCCTCGGACAGCTCGATCGGAAGCTGCGCCACCACGTAGTAGCCGTCCACCACGACGAGCGGGCAGCGGAGGCCGTCCACGTACACTTCAACGCCGGCCAGTTTCTGCGGCAGCGGCTGGTTCAGAGGCTGCACCGGCGGCGGGTTGTTCGAGACGAGTCCCGGAACCAGGATCTGGCCCGTAATGCCCTTGATCCGGACCAACTCATACGGCGCCAGAAGGGTGGCGTCCGATCCGCCGGTGAGATTGGCGCCGGAGACCGTGAGGGTGACGGTATCGCTGGTCGGGCTGACGGATTCAGCCAGGGTGACGTTATTGCCGTCCAGATCCGGGGCGCGGGCACTCAGAATCACGAGATCGGCGGCCGGATCGGGCGTGGCGTAAACATACGGATCGCCGGCGCCGCTGTTGGAGCTGTTGATCGCCGCCGCGATGCCTACGGCCACGCTGCTCAGGGTGTCGGTGGAGAGCACGGTGTAGTTATAGTTGACCGTGATCTCGGTGCCGCTGCTATCGACGTTATTCTGGTTGCCGATGGTCACGGTGAGAATCTCGTCGGCTTCGATGGTGCCGGCGACCGTGACCGAGGCGGTGGCGTAGGTGTGCGCGCTGGCGGCGCTGAGCACGGCGTTTTGGGGCAAGGTGAATTCGCCCGGCGTGTAAACCACGACGCGCCGGTTGAAAATGTCGGCCACGTAGAGATTGGTCCCGTCCCAGGCCAGTCCGCCGGGGGTCTTGAAGGTATCGGTCCCGCCGACTTTCTCGGGGTAGGCCGAATCGGAGCTCAAGTTCGACCTGGTCCGTGAGCTGTCCGAGAACGACATCGGCCGGAACGGCGTTGGCAGTGGGAATCGTGTTCCAGACCAGCACGCGATCATTGCCCCCGTCGGCGACATACAGCCGCGTTCCGTCGCTGAGAACCCCCGTGGGCGAGCTGAGCGTGGCGGCGCACATCGCGGGATACAAGGGGATGGTGGTGCCGGGCTCGTCGGTGATGTCGTTGCCGTTCGTGGCGCACAGCACGGAGTGCGCGATGTACGTGCCCTTGGCGTTGACCGTGGTCGAGAAAGTGTTCGCCAGATTGGAGACGAAATCGGCCTGGCCGAGGACGACGTCGGCGGCCTGATTGCTGGAGGTCGGAATCGTATTCCAGATCAGCACCCGGTTCTGGAAATTGTCGGCGACGAACAGATGAATGCCGTCGCTTGAAACGGACGCCGGTGCCAGCAGGGAACTGGCGGTCGTATTGGGTGTGTAAATGCTCTGCGCGTCGATGTCGAAATTCGCCTGCCCGAGAACCAGCGTGGCGGCCTGGCCATTGCCGGTGATGGGGCCGTAATACAGCACCCGGTCGTTGCCCGTATCGGCCACCCACAGACCGTTGGCGGAATCGAGAAACACAGCCGTGGGCGAGCGCAAGGCGGTCGCCGAACAGTGGCCGACGGGATACCCGTATTGGCCGGACTGGCCGGGCGTGAAAGTGGTGAAATTCGGCTGTCCGACGACGAAATCCGCCTGCTGATCGTTGGATGTCGGCAGCGATTTCCAGACCAGCACGCGGTTATTGACCGAATCGGCGACCGCCAGCATCTGGCCGTTGTAGGCCACGCCGACCGGATTGCTCATCTGGCCGGCTGTGATGGGCGGCGGCGGATAGGTCGCGGTGGCCTGCTGATTGGGATTGTTGCTGACAAAATCGGGCTGGCCCAGCACCAGGGACGCGCCGGGCCAGGCCGGACCAGTCGTGGGAGACGGAGTTGCGGAACCGGCCCCGAAGCACAGCGGGCAGGGCGTGCCGTTCTGCAAAATATCGTCGTGCGGGCCGGGCAGCCAGGATCCGATGTTGTTGTAAATGAGGACCCGGTTATTGTCGGGAGTGGCGCCCATGCGGTTGGCGTCGGCCACAATCAGCGTTCCGTTGGCATAGGCCACGCCCTGGGCCGAGCCGATCAGCGTCTGGAGCGTTTCGTAGGTGACGGTGGTCGTGGTATTGGGGGACGTGCCCGTGACCGTCACGTCCACGCCTCTTTGAGCCGAGAACCGCGGCTGCCCGATCACCAGGCGGGCGGCCTGGCCGGTGGTGTACTGAAGCGGGGCCGTGGACGCGGGCGCGGCGTCCGAGAGGGCGGCGGCGCGCGGCCGCCGGTTGACAATGCTGCGCCGCATCGACGCGGCGGCGGCCCGCGCGGTGACGGAGCGGGGCGCAGGAACATTGGGCGGCGGAACGCCTGGCGCCTGCGGGCTGGAGAGCGCCGCCGGGCTGGCCAGGAGGGAACCGGCCGTGGCGGCATTCCCGGCCCGGCCGACCGGCTGGCCTCCAGTGTCCGAATTCTGGACAGAAGATCCCGGCTGGGCCGCGGCAATTGGTGGGGTGGCGAGCAGGGGCCAGGTCACAACGAGGGCTCCGGCCAGCAACGGGAAAACGCTCAGTTTCATGAATACAACTCTTGCAGGGTCAGGCAAACTCACAGTATATCAGGCCGGCCCGCGCTGACCCGCGGAGCCGGTCGCGGCCCGCACTTCGAAATGAGACGCGCGCCTGGAGGAGGGCGTTTCGGCGCTTTCGGCCGCGCCGCCGCCGCTCCTACCATAGATAATCCTTGGCGACGCGCCGCCGGCGATAGCCGTCCAGAACGTGAACCACCCTGATTTTGTTCAACTTGGAAGGAGAGAGCTGGCCCATCGGCAGGTACAGGATATTGCGGCCGAAACGGGCCGCGACCGTGCGGAAGATCGAGCGCGGCGGCTTGGCCGCAACGTACAGCACGTGCCGTTCCATCGAGTAATCGAGCGCCGCCAGCAGCAGCCGCTCGGGCTTATTCTCGGCCATGTCGTAATCCGGATCGCTCCACACGTCGAACATGCGCCGCGACGGCAGCACCATCAGAAAGCCGCCGTACTCGGCGCGGCCGATCCCCGGCCCGACCATGTGATCGAAGGGGAAAGTCGAATAAAACGCCATGTCGGACTCGTTCTGGTGCTCGCCCAGCCAGGTGGTGCAATAGCCGTATTGATCCTTGGCATCCTCGTTGAAAATAACCACTACGGCGCCGACGTCGCCCGCCGCCCGCTCGGCGCACCGCACCCAGATCTCGCCGCGGTGCCAATTGCGGATCGTTTCGCGCACGTCGATACCGTCCAGCAGCGAGGTGACGAAGGGCTCGACATGGCTGCGCTCCTCGGTCAGCATGGAGCGCGCCTTCTGCCGCAACACGCGGCCGTAATCCTCGATCACCAGATCCTCGGGCGGGTAGCTGCAGATGGCGTCGCCGTCGATCTGGCGGGCCCATTCACCGGGGAAACGCTCCTTGGGACGGTCCTTCAGCCCGCGCGGCAGGCGCATCCGTTTCTCGCGCAGCGGCATGCGCCGGAGCCGCATACGGCGGGTGCGCGGCGAGAGGTCCTCGCTCGACAGCTTGACCGTTTCGCGGTCGGATTCCTCCAGCTGCCACGGCCACTGCCCGGCGGCGTGCCAGACCTCCCAGGCGAAATTGTCGTCGGCCACGCCGCGCGCGGCGGTCAGCAGGTCGAACAGATCGGGCAGCAGCAGACGCGCGCTGAGCGCCAGCTTGCGCGAGTAGCGCGCCATCTGACGTCGCTGCCACACGGACAGCGTTTCGGTGGTCTGGGCGTGGTAGTTGAACTCCGCCTCGCGCAGCAGCTCGCGTTGCAATTGCAGGCGATCGGGCGGCTTTGCTTCGGGCGTTTCGCGCCACCGCTCGTAGCGCTCAACGTAATACGGCGGCAGATTGCAGACCTCGGCCAGGCATTCCGGATGAAGGTTGAGGACATTGGCCGCCAGCCTCAGCGCGGGCTCATCGCCGGATTTCGGGAAAACCTCTGCCCCGGTCTGGCCGGGGCCCGGCTGCTTCAGCGCCTTCATGAGCGGCGCCAGCGCCGGCAGCGCCACCACCACCAGCGTCTCACCGGCCGGGTCCACGCCCTGCAAAGCGCTGGCCATGTGCTTGACAACTTGTAGACCGGCGCCGGCCGGCGGCAACTCCTCGAGCGCGGTGCGAAGATACGCCGGCAGGCCCAGGCGGGCGGCGGCGTAAGGGTCGGGCAGCGGATCGGCGAAGGGCTCCCAGGAACCCGCCGGCGTCTCGCCGGCCGGCCCGGGCGGCTGGTCCAGCAGGAAAACGACTTCGGCGCCGACCTGGCGCGCCGAGCGGATCGCCTCGACGAACGGATCGCAGGGCTCGACGATATGGTAACTGTCGTCCGTGTCCTCGCCCGAGAGCGGATCGGTCCAGCACCATGAAATCGCCGACATCTCGGGCAGCCGCGCCACCGCGCTGAGGAACTCGGTTTCGAGGCCGCGCCACAGGCCGACGGCAACGGTGGCCGGCCGGGCGGCGAGGATCGCCTGCCGCGCCGCGGCGGCGAACTCCAGGCTGCCGGGGACCACCGGGAGAAACGAGATTTTGCCGCGCCTGAGTTCACTCATCGCGGCGCCCTTCCGATCTCATCCTCCGCACCCCCGCGCCTCAAGGCTTACACCAGCCGCAAGTAGCGCAGCGCTTCCTCGCCCAGCGTCTGCCGCACGGCGAACTCCACCGGCGGCTTCCAGCCCGCGCGCTCGCGCGCCTCCGGCATGCCGGACATCAGCTTGATGGAGTAGCGCGCCACGTTGATGCCGTCGCGCACGGTGTAGCGCTCGTCGGCGCCGTGGGCCAGCTGTAGAAAATCGGTCACGTATTCCAGCAATTCGTTGTCGGCGAAGGGCAGGTTCTCGCGCAGGATGGCGAGCTCCTCCTCGCGTTCCGGGAAGTCGATCAGAATCTGCGGCTGCAGCCGCGAGTGGATATATTCGGGCAGGTCGAAGGTCGAGGCGTCGTCGTTCATCGTCGCCACCAGCCGGAACTCCGGGTGGGCCTTGATCTTGATACCCGCGACGAGCGATTCAACATAGCGCCGCGCGTCCAGCAGCGGGGCCAGGCTGGCCCAGCTTTTTTCGGACATGCGGTTGCCCTCGTCCAGGATCGCCACGCCGCCCCTCAGCATCGCCGACACCACCGGCGAAGCCACGTAGCGCAGCGAGCGCGGACCGTCGATCACCGGCTGGACGATCAGGTCCTCGGGCCGCGTGTCCACCGTCGCCTGCATCACGTAGACCTCGCGCCCCAGCCGGCGGCCCGCGGCGTAGGCGAGCGTGGTCTTGCCGACGCCCGGCTTGCCGATCAGCCGCGGGTTCATCGGCATGTCGCGCTCGTCCACCACCAGCCACGCCGCCAGCAGTTGGCGCATCACCTCGTCCTGGCCGACCCACTCCACGGGCATCTCGTCCGGATGAGCCAGGTGCAGGTTGACGCCGCTGATCTCCACGACCATAGTTCCTATTGTGCCCGAAGCCTGGCGCGGATTCGCGGGATTCGCCGCCGGGAGCGCCGGCGGCGCTCTGATATCGTGAAGAGGTTCTTCCTCCGGCCGTGCCCTTGTGCGCCGGAAATCGCTCGCCATCGAAGGATCGATTCCATGAGACTCAGCGTCCTTCTCGCCGCGTCGTTGTTTGCTTCCGCGCTCATTTTCGCGCAGCAGCCCAAGCCGACCACCGCCGCCGAAGCGCCCATGCGCGACACAAGTTACATCGACGCCGACGGCACGGCGCACGTCACGCGCGTGGTTCCTCTCCCCCCGACGATCAGCCCCGAGGCGCAGAAAGTGCTGGCCCGCCAGCAGCCCGACCAGGGCCCGCCGCAGTCGCTGGAGGAGCGCCGCAGGAGCACCGACGCATACACCGCGCGGGCGCGCGTCGAATGGACTAGGATCTGCCCCAACACGCTGGTCGAGGACCAGATCGCCGGCGTCCCGGTGCGCATCGTCACTCCGGAAGGCATGCCCGCGGCCAATAACGACAAGGTGCTGATGAACCTGCACGGCGGCGGCTTCAACGCCGATTCGGGCTCATTCACCGAGTCGATCCCGATCGCCTGCTACAGCAAGATCAAGGTGGTCGCCGTGCTCTACCGCCTCGCGCCGGAGCACAAATTCCCTGCCGCGGTGGACGACGCCGTCGCCGTTTACAAGGAACTGCTGAAGACCCACCAGCCGCGCCACGTCGTGATCTACGGCACTTCGGCCGGCGCCATCCTGACCGGGCAGGTGGCCGCGCGGCTGAAGCAGCTTGGAGTTCCGATGCCCGCCGCGCTGGGCATCTTCAGCGGCTTTGGCGACTTCGCCCGCAACGGCGACTCGCTGGCGATGTATGGCCTGCGCGGCCTCTCGGGGCATCTGGATCCCCCCGCGCCGGGACCTCGCGATTCGGAATACGCCGGCGCGACCGACCCGCGCGACCCGGTGCTGTCACCGATCTACTCCGACCTGCACGGCCTGCCGCCGACGCTGTTCGTCACCAGCGGGCGCGACCTGCTGCTCTCCGGGACCGTCAATTTGCACCGCGCCTACCTGCTCGCTGGCGTCGACGCGCGGCTGATCGTTTACGACGCCCTGTTGCACGCCTTTTGGTACGATCCGACGATGCCCGAAGCCATCGAGGCCAACCACCTCATGGCGGACTTCTTCGTGCAGCAGCTGAACCGTAAGTGAGCTGACAGTCAGGCCTGGAATTACTCACGCGGCTATTTCTTCACTTCTTCCAGTTGGAAGACGCGATAGTTGTTCGGGCCGACGAAGATGTCGAACACCGCGCTGTTGCCACGGATCTGCGGGGGCTGTTGCGGGAAGAAACCGCCGCCGCCGGACTTGAGGTCGTTCAGCTTCGCGAACTTCCTGTCGGCGACGATGCGCAGCGCGGCGAAGTGGTCGAGAAACGACTGCACGATGAACGTGTTGTTGTCGTAGACATACAGGCTCACCTGCGGCGGACCCTCCAGCCGCACCGGCAGCTCGCGTGAGAGCGCTTCGCGGATCGGGTTCAGCGCCTCCGCCGGCAGGTTGTAGAGGTCGGCTGTGTTGTCGGGAATCGTCAAGACATAGAGCGAGCCGGCGCCGTAGCCCGCCTGCAGCAGGATCGGGTAGCCGTTGCCCTGCGAGAGGCCGGAGACCACCTCCCAGGCGTCGTTGGTGGGATAGCGGATCTGCGGCACCAGGATGTCGGCGTTGCCTTTGAGCGGCGTGAAGAAGCTCAGGAAGTCGTGGACGGCGGCTTTGCGGTCGGTGCACTCGACCTCGGCGATGTCCTCGATGCCCTTGCCTTGCAGCGCGCGCAGCAGGCCCGAGGTGATGACGACGACCTTGCCCGAGGACACGCTCTGCTTGATCTTGGCCACGATGCCGGGATCGAACTTGGCGGTCTCGGTGAGCAGGATCACCTTGGCGTCGGCCGGGTACTCGGAGACCATGTCGATCGGTATGCCCGCCATGCCGAGGTAGTCGTGCAGGAAATCCTCGCCCGAGGAGTGAAACGGCTTGTAGCTTTTCACGCCCACCGGATGCCCCAGCTTGCCGATGAATCCATCCACTTGTTCGAAGGTGTAGCCCGCCACGCGGCCGATCTCGGTCGCCGGCACGACGCTGCCGTCCTCCTGGCGGATCGGCTCAAGCAGCGAGCGGTAGTCGAAAAGCGTGATCTCAGGCGCCTTGGCGAAAAGCGTGATGGCAAGTTGCTCGGCGTAGCGGTTGAGCGTGCGCGCGCCACCGGGATCGACCCAGCCGCCGCCGTTGGCGCCGGGCTTGACGTTGTCGAGCCAGCGCACCAGGTCGTAGCCCAGGTAGGGCTGCAGGTGCTGGTTGGAGTAGACGGCGTCGCGCGTCTCGGTACCGGTGTAGACCTTGTCGAACAGCTTGGGCTCGGCCTCGACGTTGTAGCCGAGGTATTGATAATGCTCGTACCAGTTGGGGTACTTGATGATCAGCTTGACTTTGGGATTGACGGCCCGCGCCGGGGCCACGACCAGGTTCTTCGCAACGTCTTCCATCAGGTCCAGGCGGTACCGCGTCCAGCTCTTGTCGCCCTTGGCCTGGATGGCGGCCTCCGACTTGCAGCTCGTGAAGAAGAAATCGTCGAGGATGACCTCGTCGAAATGCCTGGCGGCGTATTCCACGATCTGTTTGAATTTCGCGCGCTCCGCCGGATCGATGTAGCAGAAGGTCTGGAAACGGTTGCGCTCGGCGGCCACGGTGGCGATGCCGCCCGAGGTCTGGATACCGCGATCGGCGAAAAACTTCTTGGCCGTGGCGAGCGCTTCCTCGTCCGGAATGATGCCGTCGCGATGGACCTCGAGATAAACCTTGGAGACCTTGATCTGCTTTTCAATCGCGCTCCAGCGGGCCTCGAGCAGCTTCAGGTCCTTCATCTCGCGCACTTCGTAGGCGCGGACGTAGACCGCGACGCCGAAATTCTTATACCCCGGCGCGTTGGCGGCAGGAAGACAGAAGCAGGTAAGAATGAGCGCCAGCGGCGCCGCCAAGAACCGATTCATCAAAGAACCCCTCATGATTGGCCTCGAATCCTGACTTGAGTTATCCGGATGTCCGGCGCGCCGCCGGCGTGTTCCCCACACTAACACTCGCGGCTATAGCCCGCGCAGGATGTCGTAACCGTGGTCGGGAATGTGGGAAGTAAGGATCTCGCTGGCGTGGCCGTGTTGCGCGAAGAGTGCGCGGAAGCGCTCGACGACGCCCTCGGATCCGCGTTCATAAAAGACCAGCACCGACGGGCCGGCGCCGGACAGCGCGGCGCCCAAAAGACCGGGCATGCGCAGGCGCAGCATCTCGCTCAGACCCGGCACCAGGTGTTCGCGATAGGGCTGATGCAGACGGTCCTCGAGCGCGGCGTGGAAGGCGTCGGTAGTCTGAGTGAGCATGGCGGCGATGAGCAGCGCAGAGCGTTGGATGTTGAACACCACGTCGGCGCGCGAGTAAGTGGCCGGCAGGACGGCGCGGGCCTCGGCGGTCGGCAGGACGAAGTCCGGGACGACGATGGCGACGCCGTAGCGTGCCGGAAGCTGCATGCGCACCGCGCGCGTGACGCCGTCGCTGTCGATGGCGCTGGCGACGATGGAGCCGAGCACGGCGGCCGAAACGTTGTCGGGATGGCCCTCGATGCGCGCCGCCTCGTCCAGGATGCGGTCGCGGCTCCACTCCAGGCCCAGGATTTCGTCGGCCAGAATGACGCCGGCCAGAAGCGCCGCGGCGCTCGAGCCCAGCCCCTTGCCGATGGGGATGTCGTTATGGACGTCGATCTCCACGCCGGGCATCGGCCGGCCGGTGTGCTCGGCCACGGCCAGGGCGGTCTGCCAGATGAGATTGTCGGCCGTGAGCGGCATCAGATCGACGTCGCGTCCAGCGGTGCGGATGATGAGCTTTGCGGCGGGGCGGAAGCGCACGTCGAGGTACAGGCTGAGCGCCATGCCCAGGGCGTCGAAGCCCGGGCCGAGGTTGGCGCTGGTGGCGGGGACGCGAATTTCCGTCCAGCTCATGGTCGATTCCGGTTCAGGCCCCGAGTTTCACCGGCTTGCCGGAGCGGCACGACTCGTAGACGCCGAGCACGATCTCCAGCGCCTTCACGCCCTCCTCGCCTGAGAGCAGCGGCGGGCGCCGCTCGCGGCAGGCGGCGCCGAAATCGAGGAACTGGCGCTCGAAGGGCACGAGCGGGATGGCCATCGGATCGGAAGATCCGCTCATGACTTCCTTCTCGACGGGCGCGGGGTCGCCGGCGTCGTTGACTACATCCCATGAGGTCAGCTTGTCGCCAGTGAAAATCGCCGTGCCGCGCGTGCCGTGGATTTCGACGCGCTCGCTGTAGCCCGGCCAGAAGGCAGTCGAAGCCTGGATGACGCCGGTCGCGCCGCAAACATATTTCACGAGCGCGCAAACGACGTCCTCGCTCTCGATCTTGTGGCGCGCGCCGAGTTGCCAGTAGCCGAATAGTTCGTCGACGTCGCCGGCGAGGTAGCGCAGGACGTCAACCTGATGGATGGCCTGATTGATCAGCGCGCCGCCGCCCTCGACGGCCCAGCTGCCCTTGATGGGCCGCGAATAGTACTGCTCGTTGCGCCACCATTTCACGTAAGCGTCGGCCTGGAGAATGCGGCCCAGGCGGCCATCGGCGATGGCCTTTTTCACGAAGCGCGTGGAGTCGTCGAAGCGGTGTTGGCTGGCCACTCCGAGCACGATGCTCGCCGCGTGCGCGGTCCTGACGATCTCCCGCGCCGTGGCGAGATTGGTCGCGATGGGCTTCTGCAGCTGGATGTCTTTGTGGTTGCGGGCCGCGGCCTCGACAGCCTGCAGACGGAAGTCGGGGAAGGTGCAGACGTCAACGAAATCGACGTCCGTACGGGCGCATAGATCCTCGTAGGAAGGGACGAATTCGCAGCCCCATTGCGCGGCGAAGCGCTCGCCGGCCTCGCGGGAAATATCGTTGCAGGCCGTGACGCGGTAGCCGATATTGCGGTACGCGCGGGCGTGCATATTGGAGATGGCGCCGGTGCCGATGATGCCGACTCGCATGGTGGTGTCTCCCGCCATTGTCTCAGGCCGGGCGCGGTTCGCGCTGAGCGGCGCGGACGTTGCGCCGGAAGAAGATCCGCGCGTCGCTGCCGCGAACCTATGCCGCTGCTACTTTCCTGCCTGGACCGTGATCAGAGCGACCGAAGGCCCATCCAGTTCCTCGGTCACGGCGACGGCCGGGCCTGTGATCGAACTTCGGGAGACGACATCCAGATCGCGCGATCGGTTGATGACCTGTGTTTGGTAGTGTCCCGCGCCGTTCCACGGCAGATTCTTCACATCCAGTGTCACTGTCTTCTTTTCCCGGCTCAGGTTACTCATTAGTATGCGAAGGACGTGTTTGTCTTCCGACAATCCCGCCACGGCTGAGATATCGGATTTCGTCGGGGTGCGTTCCACCGCCACCCGGTGTGGCGAATCCAAAAGCTGGTGAAACGCCAGGAAGGCGTAATACGCCTTTTGCGGCGCTCCGGATGACGTGAACAATCCCCACATGAATGTCGTGCCGGAGTAGTAAGTCGCGATATCGATGGGGACGTCCTGCAACTCGGTGAATACCGTCGTGTCGAACGCCGCTCCAAACTCATCCTGAGTCGCGTCGAAGTACTCCCGGCTCGCCCGCGCATTCACGAACAACTTCTTCCAGTCGTTGGGTCCGTAGTTCCACTCGTCCAGAATGCTCTCCGCTTTGCCGAAGCCGTACTGCGCCAGCAAATCGTGAACACTCTGCGCTTGCCGTGCAACCCAGTGAGGATCCTGTGTATAGACATGCCAGGAAGCGAAGTCCAGCGGCGCCTGCCGGTCGCGGCAGTATTTGAGCATCCCCTCCAGGAAACTCAGATCGCCCGCCAGCCCGGGACCGCCAACCTTCAGTGCCGGGTCCAGAGCCTTGATCGCCCGCGCAGTCATTTCGTAAAGCCGGTAGAACTCGCCCCGGCTGCCCGACCAGAAAACCAGGCTATCCCCGTCGGGTTCGTTCCACACTTCCCAGTACCGGATGTTCATGTGGTGGCCATTCGCCCAGCCCTGGTTATAGTGCCGGATAACATGGACCACGATGTTGACCCATTTCTCCAACGGCACCGGCGGCGCCGAATGCCGCACGGCGGTCTTATACTCAGCGCTATAGCCAAGGCGGAAGATGATATTGATATTCAGCGCCGTGATCGTTTTCAGGTAGAAATCGGTCTGCTTGAAATCGTAGCTCGCTGCAAGCTCGGGATCCGCCTCCCAATTCGGGAACACGTAGTTGATGTCGAGCACGTTGTCGTAATTCCAGGGGACATCGTGCAGGCGGACGTTGCGGATGCCCAACTGCTGGTAATAACTGGATAGGTTGACGATTCCCCGCTCGCACAGTGGCCCATTCTCGACGTCGTTGACCGCCTTGAGCTTGCCCGTCACTTGCGCGGCATCCACGCTGATCCGTAGCGCCGGTTCCGCGCTCGCGCCGGAGACCGGCAGGAATGCGCTGAAGACGGCCAACAGCTTGTAATAACAGAGCACAACTCCTCCTTCGCTCAGCTACCCTGCCCGCGGCCCGCGGGACCACCCAGTCGATGTGTTCCGGCAGGGTTGGGTTCCTGCCGTGCGAGTGTCATCCCAGCGTCCACGAACGTCTATTCCAGCCCGTGGCTCGCGCCGCAGATCGACACGTCGATGCCCAGCTCGCGGAACATCGCCGCCTTGGCCGCCAGCGCCTTATTGGCTGCTTCGGCCGACGGCGCGTAGGCCACCTGGATATGGTTGGCCTTGTGGCGCGCCATGAACTGGTCGCGCGTGACGCCGTACAGGACGGCGTTCATCATGGGCCACTGCGGGGTGGTCTGGGCCCAGCGGCTGGCGACTTCCTCGGCGGGGAGTTCGACCGAGCGGGCGCGGCCGACGTCGGCGCGCAGAATGCCGGCATCGACGAAGACGCGGCTCCAGACGATTTCACCGGGCTTGCAGACGCCCTTCAACGTACCGCCGCCGAAGGGGAAGTACATGCCGGGCTGGCGCAGGCTGGTGGCGCCGGCGTAGCCGCCGGCGATATGGGCCGGCGGGACGGCGCCGGAGATTTGGAAGACCCACACGAAGTCGTCGCCGAAGGGCGCGCCGTAGCGCACGTCGTGAAGCGTGGTTTCGGGATCGTAGCCCAGCTGCGTCCACACCTGGTTGGTGACCAGGGCATCGAGGCCGGCGCACTCGTCGACTTCGTTGAAGTGCGGCAGCGCCTTGCCTGCATAGAGGACGCGGCCGTTACCGCGCGCGGTCACAGGCGGGCGATCGACGTTGTTCAAGAGGCCTTCGACGAGGTCGGAGGCCGGCGCGAGGTCCTTGAGGCCCTGCTGGTACTGGATGCCGATGGTGGAGCAGCCAAAGTCGTCGGCGATACGCAGCGCGGCGATGTACATCTTGCACTGGCCGAGGATCTGCTCGTCGGTGAGATCAACCGCGGGATCGGGGCCGGTGACGAAGTGGAGGCCTTTGGCGTCGAGCCAGGAGCGGACGGCGCGGGCTTCTTTATCGGGAGTGGCGAGCATCTCGGCATACAGGGCGGACTGGCTGAGACGCTCCTTGAAGACGCCGGTGGAGTGCAGAAGCTCGTCCGGAAGGATGGCGTTGTACATGCCCATGCAGCCCTCGTCGAAGATGCCCATGATGGCCTTGTCGCGGCGCAGCTTGCGGGCCAGCGAGGAGCCGATCTCTTCGGCCTGGCGCGAGAGCTTGGAGGAGCCGAGCGGGCGCACGTGGGAGGTGTCGTGGACCAGCTTGCGGCCGCTCAGCCAACGCTTCAGGCCGTCGAGGAAAAAGGGGTCGTCGAAATGCTCCGACCACAGCGTGGAGTAAGCGACGCCGGCCTTGGTCAGCGAGCCATTGAGGTTGAGCATGCCCACCAGTCCGGGCCACTGGCCGCTCCAGTTGGCGACGGTGAGAATGGGACCCTGGTGGGTGGACAGGCCGGGCAGGACGTGGTGCGTGTATTGCCATACGGCCTCGACGACGATCAGGGGCGCGGCGGGGGGAATGCGCCGGAAAACCTCCATGCCGTGCTTCTGCGAATGGATGAAGCCGTGGCGCTGCGACTCATCGTAGGGATGGCCGCGCTCGATGGCGAAGCCCAGCCCGCGCACGGTCTCCATCACCTTCTGTTCGACTTCGCGCTGGGCGGGCCAGCACTCCTGGTTGGCGGAGAGGCGGAGGTCCCCGCTGGCGATCAAAACGACTGACTCTGGCATGCGACCATTCCATCACACGGCGCGCCGGAATTGCAGCCTGCCCTCATGAGTTCGCCAGTTGCGGCGGGGCGGCGAGGCGCGGCCCTATTGGCAGGGGGAAAGGCGCGCGGCGCATGCTAAAGTAGAGGCAAGCGTTTGTGTCTGGCTGCAACGTGTCGGGCCGGTAGCTCAGTGGTAGAGCATCTGACTTTTAATCAGAGGGTCGCGGGTTCGAGACCCGCCCGGCTCACCAATTTAACCAGCGTATTTTCAGCTAGTGGCCTGTCCCAGTGATTGATTTAGCAGCAATTCGGTGTTTGAGATTGGTGTAGGTCCAGCGGATGGGCTGCGCGCGCTTGGCATAAGCGCGGATGTAGCTCATCAGTTTGCGGCGTAGTTCGGCGACCGAAGTGAACACGCCACGGGCAATGACATCGCGTTCGATTTTGGCAAACCAGATTTCCACCCGATTCAGCCAGGACGAGTAGGTCGGGGTGACATGAAAGCGCACCTTGGGGTGCTGCGCCAGGAACTCCTCGACCGCCGCGGTCTTGTGAGCGGAGAGATTGTCCAGCACAATGTGGATTTCGCGGGCCCACTTGGTCTGGCCGATCAACTGGCTGAGAAACGCGATGAAATCGGCGCTGGCGTGGCGCTGCGCCGTCTTGCCCGCCACCTGTCCCGTCTTCACGTTCAGCGCCGCATGCAGCGAGAGTGTGCCGTGACGGTAATACTCAAAACCATGTCGTTCCGCCCGGCCGGGCGAGCGCGGCAACACCGGGTCGAGCCGGTCCAAGGCCTGCATGGCCGTCTTCTCGTCCACGCGGAATAGCGCCGCATGTTGAGGCGGATTCAGGCGTACCGTGTTCAGAAGCTTCTGACGCTCGCCGACCTCTTCGCTGTGGCCGCTGATCTGCTCACTCTGGTCAGGAACTTTCGCGCCCAGGCCACCTCGACGGCCGACGGCTCGCGCAGCGGGATGCGCATGTTGCGGGTGCGCACAGCCAGGTGCCAGCCTAATCCGATATCGAATCCCATTTCGTCTATCTGCCGACCGGCCCCGGCACTCTTCTGGGCGGAGCGTCACGCCGGGCGGCATTCTCACCTCGAGATAAACCATTGCACCCGAAAAGGGCATCGATGCCGGTCCGGCCGCACGTCACTGAGCGGCCCGCTTGGCCGTGAATCCTTCAGGTAGGACTAACGCGAAGACAGAGCTTGCAGCAAGAACGGCGGTTGCTACGGCGAGTTACGACTGCGCCATCCGGATCGCCGGAAGCGCAGTGTTGCCATCTCTCCCGAGCAAGCGCGCATCTACTCGCCGACCACCGGATGCCAGGACTTGTCGGGGTTGAACCGAGTCATCTGCCGGGCTTGTACGGCTGTCCCAGGACCCAGGTCCTTTTCGTAAACCACTCCATCGTGATTGATGATGAAAGTTCCGATTCCGGACACGCCATACTCCGCGGGCCAGGCGACCAAAGCGAAGCCGCCAATCATCTTGCCGTTCACTACATAGTCGAAGGCCCCTCCGGGGGCGTCCGGCCCCTGTGATTTCAGCATTCGGAAGTAGTAGCCGTGGTACGGTTCGGGCGCCTTTCCCTGTGTTGCCTGCCGTGCGGCTGCGGCTTCGGTGAAGGCCTTCGAAACCAGATTATCGGCCACGCCTTCCGAATACAGCCCATCCTGCTTGCCCGGTGTGCTGACGATCCGCTGCGCATATTTCAGGAGACCATCTCCGTCGCGCGCCTCCGCGGCGTAGTCCATTTGCGCCTCGGCGTAGCCCCGGCACACTTCCATTGCGTTCAACTCGTTCCGGCCAATCCTGCGCGCCAGAACTTCGATCTTCCCGCTGGCCGAATCGAAGTGCCATTTCCCGTCCTTCTTGATTAGCGGGACCGGAAACGGCCATTCCTCCACGCCCACCGCAAAGGTCACCTGGTCGGGGGTGTAGAGGTCTTCTTCAATCTGCAGCTTCTCGTGAGCCGAACTCGCAAACTCGGCGCGGTGCTCCTTGTCCTGTGCCGGATCGCCGGATTCGACGATGTCCTTGCCCGCGGGTCCAAAAATCTGCAGCAGCGCCGCCGTGTCATTCTGCTCGGCTGCATCGATGGTTGCCTGAATGGCTTCCCGCGGTGTCGCGAAGGTCCGCTGGCCCGGCGGCGGAGCCGCTTCCAGCAGTGCTGCCGCGATCACTACGCCGGCGGCCACGAATAGGATCCGCCCTAGCGGGAGGTCTTTGAAATAGATCGTCTTCATTCTTGCCATGGCTTCCCTTTCGCTGCTATCGGCGTCCGCCACCACCGCGGCTGCCGCCACCGCCGCCTCCTCCACCCCTACTGCCGCCACCGCCACCACCTCTGCTGCCGCCACCGCTGCTGGCGTGCGAGACGCTGCCACCGCTCCGCGCCGGGCCGAGGCTGGAATATCCGTGGTCGCTATGCGACCGCGCCGCGGCGCCATCGCGCACACCGCCGAAAGCGCTCCGGTTCCCGTTGGACGAACTCGGCGCAATTTGCCGATTGCCCATTCGCTGGGCGCCGGATGGGGACGCGGCCCCTCGCGATTGGGACGTGGTCCCTCGAGATTGGGACATGGTCCCTCGAGATCGTGCCACTCCCGCGGATGCGCGGGATTGCAGATTCTGGCGCGCGGTGCCACCGTAACGGTTAGCCAAGGCACGATTCGCATACGGGACGCCCCCGCGATGTGAGGCATCGTGTGACCATGTACTCCTGCCACTCAGGCTGCCGCCGCGGCCCACGTTGAAACCGTTGCGGTGAATGAAGCTGTTGTTGACATACATGCTGCGGTTGCCCCAGCCAGGACGCCATCCCCAGCCGCCCCAGCCGCCCCAGCCCATTCCAAAATAGGGCCCCATCCCGATCCCAAATCCAAATCCGAAGAAGTTGCCCCCTATAAACGGAGGGTAAAACCAATCCGCATACGGATAATACAGGGGCGGGCCCCAGAAGTAGGACGGATCGTAATTCGGCAGGTAGATCACCTGCGGATTGGCCGGCTCAATGTCGATGATCGGCTGTCCGCCCTCGTTCGTCGTGGTCACTCTCTGCTGGCTCGTGGAGGGTAATTTCCCCGCCTGCTGCGCCTTAAGCCGCATTCGTTGTACGGCGTCCATCACGTCGCCTTGCTGAGCCAGAAACGCGTTTCCGAGGTTTGTCGTCCACGTGATGTCCTGGTTCAACCGTTTGACCAGGTCTGGAAAAACCACCATAGCCTGTATGCTCGGGTCCCAGTTCTGCTGCTGTGCGCCTTGGGTCAGGTCGGCGCCGGTGAGCCCCGGGTTGCGCTGCAGCCACTGCTGGGCTTGAACGAGTTCCAGCGGATACGTCGCCGCCACCAGGATCTGGCCGATCAGCGGATCCGGGTACAGCGCGATCGGCGCTACCAGATCGTCGAGTTGATCGGGCGACAGCGCCTGGCTCGGAGGGGGCTGCTCGGGCGGCTGAGCCTGGCTGGGAGGAGGAGGCTGTGGAGGTGGTGGATTGTCTTGGGCAAACATGAGCCCGCCCGCCGGCGCAACCAGCAGCGCCGCACATAACACCGCCCCCATTGGGAAGGACGATAAACGAAAGTAAGTCATAGATTCCGATCCTCTCCGGCGTGCATTTATTTCTGCGAATCTTCTGTGCGGCCCCGCAACTCCTGCGCCGCATTCAGCCAGTCTTCTTCCGGCGATCCCACCGGGCAGCCGCGGGCTTGCCACAGCGCATAAGCCCGCTGTGCAATGTCTTCATGCCCGAAGGTCGCGAACCCGTGCTCATTCACTGTCTCCCGGTGCGCCTGTTCCGTCTGCTGGTAAGCCAGTTGGGAATGTTCCAGAGCCTGCCGGGAATGCTCTTGCCCGGTTTCGTGATCCTGCTTCTCGTGGGATGCCGCGGCAGTCCGATGAGCATGCGCAGCACTGTCGTGCAACTCAGCGGCGCGTTGATGATTCTCGTAATGGGATCCGCTGTTATAGCGAGTGGACATTAAAGACTCCCTGCTTCTATCTGCCCTGACTTGTTGTGCGCTTCCCGCGCCAGCTTATAAGCCTGGTCCGAGTATTCCAGCGCTCGTTCCGAATGCCTGATTGCCGCCGGGTAGTCCCCTTTTTGGTTGTGTTCCGCGGCGGTGCGATGAGCCTTCGCCGCAAGTTCGTGCAGTTCGGCCGCTCTCCGATGGTCTTCGTGCATAGTGTTCCCTCTTGCGGAAGCGCAGTCGGCTCTCTATTACCTGCACGAGGCGGACCACTCTCATCTGGATCGGCGATCTTCACTGAAATGGCCCTCGCTCGCCACCCCGACTCTCGCGGCTAATCGGCACGCCGATCCGCGGCGGGTCAACGAGTCGTCAGCGCGGCGGCATCAGATCGCGCGCTCAAGGCCCAGCAGACGAAATCGCCGCCCGGCTGGAAAGTGCCGCCGCCCAGCCGGCTTGCTTCAGTTCCTGTAGCGCCGGCGTCGGTGGATGACGCGTTGGATGCCACAAGGACGGCCGCTTGCGGTGCGAACTTTGCACTCTTAATGGCAAATCTCGCACGCGCCTGCACTGCTCGGCGCCTCGATCACGGCAGCGAATTCCTTTGAACTGCCGGCACAGGGGACCACTCCTCAGACGGCGAAGATGGCGCTGCGCGTGCAGTGTTTACTATGCCGCGGCCGCATAGGGGCAGTCGTCGCAGGGTTCACGCAGCCGAGCGCATGCGAAAGGAGACCGAAAATGGCTGAGTTGAACGCGGTAGTCGCCATCTATGGCACGCACGTTGAAGCGGAAGAATCGGTCAAGAAGCTCCAGCACGCCGGCATCGACATGCACACCCTCTCCATCGTCGGCAGGGACTACGACACCGACGAACACGTGGTGGGGTACTACAACAGCGATGACCGCATGAAGTATTGGGGTAAGACCGGCGCTTTTTGGGGCGGTCTCTGGGGACTACTATTCGGGTCGGCGTTCTTCGCCATCCCCGGTATTGGCCCGGTGCTCGTGGCCGGCCCGCTGGTCGCCTGGATCATCGGCGCCTTGGAAGGCGCGGCGGTAGTTGGCGGTTTGAGTGCCATCGGCGCCGCGCTGTATGGCATGGGGATTCCCAAGGATAGTGTTCTGGAGTATGAAACTGCGCTGAAGGCGGACAAGTTTCTGTTAATGGTGCAGGGAACGGCCCTACAAATCGCTCAGGCGAATTCGGCCCTTGAAAACACTCGGCCTATCCAGATGTCGTTGCATGAGGCAAAGTTAGTTGCGGCGTCGGTAATTTAAGAACTGAAGATGGCCTATCCGAAGATTACCATGATACGACGGCGGGAATTGGAATCGATCCGCAAGCTGCTGGCGAAGTAGCGTCGGAGCGCTGAGTTGCCGTTTGACCAACGCCCAGTCGCACTCGAAGCGAACTGGATTACCGCGTGACTGCACCCTCTGCCGATAAAGATGCCCGGGCGCGGGCCGGTCTCACGAGCGAGGAAGCCCGCCGGCGGCTGGAGCAGTTCGGCCCAAACTCTGTGCCCGACACGTCGGCGCATCCACTCCGCCCGGAGCTGTCGCCGACCCACCTAAGGCAAAGGTGTAACGCACCTGATTTCAGGTATAGAACGAGGTAAGTGAGCATGAAACGGAATACAGATCAGCCCGAATCAAAGCCGGAGTCCAAGCCCGAAGCGAAGGACGATCTGAAATCCCTCCCCATGCCGGAAGTGGAGAAGAAACTGGGGTCATCGCCGGATGGCCTCACTCAAGCCGAGGCGCAGAAACGGCTGACCCAATATGGACCTAACGAGATTGAAGAAAAGAAAACCAATCCGTTCCTGAAATTCCTCACCTATTTCTGGGGTCCCATCCCGTGGATGATCGAAGTGGCTGTGATTCTGTCGGGCGTGGTCGGGCACTGGCCGGATTTCTTCATCATTCTCCTTTTGCTGGTTTCCAACGCCGTGGTCGGCTTTTGGGAAGAACGCCAGGCGGGCAACGCCATCGCTGCCCTGAAGGCCAAGCTGGCGATCAACGCCAAGGTGAAACGTGATGGGAAGTGGACCGACCCGGCGGCGCGGGAGCTAGTGCCGGGCGACGTCATCCGCCTGCGCCTGGGCGACATTGTGCCGGCGGATGCGCGCTTGCTCGCGGGCGACCCAGTGGAGGTGGATCAGTCCGCGTTGACAGGGGAATCGTTGCCCGCCGAGCGTAAACCCGGTGAGGCTGTCTTTTCGGGTTCGATCATCCGGCGGGGCGAAATCGACGCGATGGTGTACGCCACCGGTGCCAAGACCTATTTCGGCAAAACCGCGGAACTGGTGCAGGAGGCGCACACCGTCAGCCATTTCCAACGTGCCGTGCTGAAGATTGGCGATTACCTGATCGTCCTTGCGGTAGCTCTAGTGGCGGTGATTATTACCGTAGCGCTTTTCCGTGGCGACCCGATCCTTTCCACATTGCAGTTCGCCTTGGTGCTGACCGTGGCTGCGATTCCCGTGGCGATGCCCACGGTGCTGTCGGTGACCATGGCGGTCGGCGCCCGTCTGCTAGCGAAAAAAGAAGCGATTGTGACCCGGCTATCGGCCATCGAGGAACTAGCCGGGGTGGACGTGCTGTGCTCGGACAAGACCGGCACCCTGACCCAGAACAAGCTGACGCTGGGCGACCCGTTCAGCGTCAACGGGATCCCTGCCGACCAGGTCATCCTTTGGGCCGCACTCGCCTCACGCGCAGAGGACAAAGACACCATCGACCTCGCGGTGATCGGAGGCGTGAAAGACGACAAGGCACTGAAGAACTACCAGGTGGTTCATTTCCAGCCCTTCGACCCGGTGCATAAGCGCACTGAAGCCACCGTCAAAGGCGGGGACGGAAAACAGTTTTTTGTGGCCAAGGGTGCACCCCAGGTGATTCTGGCGATGTCAACCAACGCCGGTGAGGTCAAGCCCGCCGTCGAGAAAGCCGTCAACGAATTCGCTGGACGCGGTTTCCGTTCTCTAGGCGTGGCCCGGGCAGATCAGGAGGGCCAATGGCAGTTCGTTGGCGTGTTGCCGCTGTTCGATCCGCCTCGCGAGCAAGCCAAGGCAACCATCGCGACCGCCCGACAGATGGGCGTGAGCGTCAAAATGGTCACGGGCGACCAAGCGGCGATCGCCCGCGAGACTGCCCGGCAATTGGGCATGGGCACGCACATCCTGGATGCCAGCGGATTGGGAGACACGAAGCATCACGAGTCGGCGCAGTCGGCGGAGGCCATCGAAAAAGCGGACGGTTTCGCCCAGGTATTCCCCGAACATAAGTTCCACATTGTGGACGTCCTGCAGCAGCGCGGCCACATCGTCGGCATGACCGGCGACGGGGTGAACGACGCCCCCGCGCTGAAGAAAGCTGACTGCGGCATCGCCGTTTCGGGCGCGACGGACGCAGCGCGCGCAGCAGCGTCCATCGTTCTGCTAGCGCCCGGCCTTTCCGTGATTATCGACGCGATCAAGGAGAGCCGGAAGATTTTCCAGCGCATGAACAGCTATGCGATCTACCGCATCGCCGAGACGCTGCGCGTGCTGTTCTTCATGACGCTGGCGATCCTGGTGTTTAACTTTTATCCGCTGACGGCGGTGATGATCGTGATGCTGGCGTTGCTCAACGACGGAGCCATCCTCTCCATCGCCTATGACAACGTTCATTACAAGAACAAGCCCGAGGCCTGGGACATGCGCCTGGTACTGGGGATTTCCACGGTGCTGGGCGTCATCGGCGTCGTCGCCGCGTTTGGTCTGTTTTATCTTGGCGAGCGCGTCTTTCATCTGGACCGTGCGCACATCCAGACGCTGATGTACTTGAAGCTATCCGTGGCCGGCCATCTCACGGTTTTCCTGACCCGCACTCGCGGTCCGTTCTGGTCCATACGCCCCGCGAAGATTCTATGGATGGCGGTGCTCGGCACGCAGATACTGGCAACTCTGATTGCGGTTTATGGACTGTTCATGACACCCCTCGGCTGGGGCTGGGCAGCGTTCGTTTGGGGCTACGCTCTGGCTTGGTTCCTCGTGAATGATCGCGTGAAACTGCTTGCGTATCGGACCTTTGATCCTTCTGCGGCCCCGTTGCTGCTTCAGAAGCGACTCGATCGTACACCCAAGATTGCCGCGCGGGCCTATGAAATCTATGAGGAGCGAGGCCGGCACGATGGCCAGGCGGATCAAGACTGGCTTCAGGCGGAGCGCGAGATTCGAAAAGGTGATGCGGGACGCAACTCATAACTCCGTAGGGATGAAGATGGAAATCAATTCAAGAGATTCGGCCGGCTCATTCGGTCTCGCTCGCGACTACGCCGTGATGCTGGCAACCACAATCATCCTGGTCCTCATCGGGGCGCGCCTGTATCCGCATCTCGCAACGTAGCGCGCAGGCCACGATTGAACTGGAGGGATAGTGATACGGCTGGTCGTTTTCGATCTCGACGGCACGCTGGCGGAAAGCAAGGCACCTCTCGACGCCGCTATGGCGGCACTCCTCCATAGCCTGCTGGGCGTCGTCCGGGTCGCCGTGATCTCCGGAGGCGATTGGCCTCAGTTTGAAACCCAGCTGCTGGCCCATCTCCCCCAGGACGCGCGTCTGGCCCGTTTGTACCTTCTTCCCACGTGTGGAACCAAGTTCTATCAATACACCACGGGCTGGCAGAAACTGTATTCCGAAGACTTCACCGGGAGCGAGAAAGAGCGCATCATCGCTTCCTTGATCAAGGCGGTCGGCGAAGCCGGTTTTCAGGAGCGGAAAACCTGGGGCGACGCAGTGGAAGACCGCGGCAGTCAGATTACGTTCTCCGCCTTGGGTCAGCAAGCCCCGTTGCTGGAGAAGGCAGGCTGGGATCCGGACTTCTCGAAGCGGAAGAAGATCAAGGCGATCCTCGATACCTACATTCCCGAGTTCTCCGTCCGCATGGGCGGCGCCACGTCCATCGACATCACGAAACAAGGCATCGACAAGGCCTATGGAATCGGGAAACTCAGGCAACTGTTGCAGATTTCATTGGACGACATGCTCTACGTCGGCGACGCTCTGTTCGCCGGCGGCAACGACTATCCAGTCAAACAGGCAGGCGTCGTCTGCATCTCCGTACGCGGTCCGGTTGAGACCAAGCCCGTAACCGCGGCAATCATCGCCTGTCTGGATCGTGATCCGTCGCTGCCGGTCTTGCCGGGTCTCGATCGTGGAAGCGTGGGCGTTGCGAAGGTGTCAACAGACGCGAACGCGTGAATGGAAAGGGGTCCTATTATGAAAAGCACCACTAAAACCTTTGCTGTCCCGGCCGGGACAACAGTCCGCCTTGACAAATGGCCGACCCGCGTCAAGCCGCTCTACCGGTCGGAGAAACACTACAAGCAACTCCTCGCCGCCGATGTCCATGAGTTGAGTGCGCTCCAGAACCTGCTGTATGCGTCCAATACCTGGTCGCTGCTGCTGGTCTTTCAAGCCATGGACGCCGCCGGCAAGGACGGCGCGATCAAGCACGTCCTGACCGGCGTCAATCCGCAGGGCTGCGAGGTCTTCAGCTTCAAGCACCCCAGCGCCGAAGAGCTGGAGCACGACTTCCTGTGGCGCACAACGCGCTGTCTGCCCGCGCGCGGACGCATCGGCGTCTTCAACCGTTCCTACTACGAGGAGGTGCTGATCGTGAAGGTGCATCCGGAGGTCCTCGCCGCCCAGGGGCTTCCGCCCGAAGAGAGCAAGGACAAGTCCATCTGGGACGAGCGCTATCGCTCGATTGTGGACCTGGAGAAGCATCTGCACCGCAACGGCACGCGCATCCTCAAGTTCTTCCTCCACCTGTCAAAGGGCGAGCAGCGCCGGCGCTTCCTGGCACGCCTCGACGAACCCGAAAAGAACTGGAAATTCAGTCCCGCCGATCTGGTCGAGCGTGGATTCTGGGCTCAGTACATGAGCGCCTATGCCGACTGCCTGAGCGCCACCAGCACGAAGACCGCGCCCTGGCATGTGGTGCCCGCCGACGACAAATTCAATGCCCGGCTGATCGTTTCACGCATCGTCATCGAGGCCTTGCAGTCGCTCAAGATGAGCTACCCCAGGCTCACGCGCGCACGCCGCGCCGATCTTCGCACCATCCGCAAGCATCTGAAGAGGTGAAACGGCGGCTAGGGGACGGATCGCGGAGGCTCATTCCGGCCGCCGTGCCGCAATTGGTTGTGACCCGGCACCATTGCAGGCCGGCTGATGCCGTATAGGAGATCCACCATGCAATCGACTCCGGACAAATCCGCTGTGGACCAGGCGCCCTCGAAACCAGTGGACGCCAAGCCCCCCGATATCGCCACCGCTTCGGCGCCCGACACGCTCGCGGCGTTGCATGTCAACCCCGCGAACGGCCTCGCTGCGACTGATGTGGACGGCCGCCGCAAGGAGCACGGTTACAACGAAGTCGCCGTCGAGAAGGGGCACCCGGTTCTCAGATTCCTGCGGAAGTTCTGGGGCATCTCGGCCTGGATGCTCGAGCTGATCATGGTTCTGTCGGCCGTGCTGGGCAAGTATGCGGACCTCATTCTGGTGGGCGCGCTACTGGTGATCAACGCGGTCTTGAGCTTCCTGCAGGAGAGCCGCGCCGCCGGCGTCGTGGAGGCGCTGCGGAAGCGGCTGCAGATCAGTGCCCGCGTCCTGCGCGATTCGAATTGGCAGGTCGTTCCGGCGCGCGAGCTGGTCCCCGGCGACATCGTTCGCGTCCGGCCCGGCGACATCGTTCCGGCCGACGTGAAGCTCCTCACCGGCGCGCTGACGGTGGACCAGTCCGCGCTTACGGGCGAATCGAAGGACGTGGACAAGGCGCCGGGCGCGGTGCTCTCGTCCGGCTCCGTCGTACGGCGCGGCGAAGGCAACGGCGTCGTCATCCTGACCGGGGCCAAGACCTACTTTGGCCGCACCACTCAACTGGTGCAGGAAGCGCGCCCGAAACTGCATATCGAAGCCGTGATCAGCAGAGTCGTCCGCTGGCTGTTCGTCATTGTCGGCGCCATGCTGGGGGTGGTCGTCGCGCTGGCCCTCCTCCGCGGCACCCCGATGCTCGAGGTGACGCCCCTGCTGCTGATCATGCTGGTGAGTGCCGTGCCCGTCGCCCTTCCGGTGATGTTCACCGTCAGCATGGCCGCCGGAGCGAAGCTGCTCGCCCGCAGCGGGGTGCTCGTCACGCGCCTCAGCGCTACCGAGGACGCCGCGACCATGGACGTGCTGTGCGTGGACAAGACCGGGACCATCACGCTGAACCAACTGGCCGTCACCGGCGTGATCCCGCTGGAGCACGCCACTGAAGCGGACGTCCTGTTCGCCGGCGCCCTGGCGTCGCAGGAGGCCAATCAAGACCCCATCGACCTCGCGTTCCTGGCCGCGGCCAAGCAGCGGCACGTGTTCGACAATCTGCCCAAGGTCACGCCCGTCTCCTTCGCGCCGTTCGATGCCGGGAACCGCCGCACCGAAGCCCTGGTGGAGCAGAACGGTCAGCGCATCCGCGTGATGAAAGGCGCGCTGCGTACCATCGCCGCGGCCTGCGGTCTGCAGCCTCCCGCGATCGACGCGCTGGAAGCGCGGGCCGGCGCGTCGGCCGCGAAAGGCTATCGGACGCTGGCGGTCGCGCGCGGCCCCGAAGCGGGCCCTGTGGTCCTGGTTGGACTGGTGGCGCTGTTCGACCCGCCGCGTCCCGACGCCAAACAGCTCATCGACGCGCTCCGCGACCGCGGCATCGCGGTGAAGATGCTCACCGGTGACGCCCTCGCGGTGGCCTCCGAAATCGGCTGCGGCGTCGGCCTGGCGAGCATCCGCCCGATGGCCGATCTGAAGGCTGCCCGCGCGCCGGCCGGCGGCGCCGCGACCGATCTGCTTGCCGGCGCCGATGGTCTGGCCGAGGTCTTTCCCGAAGACAAGTACATCGTCGTGAAGAGCCTGCAGGACGCCGGCCACATCACCGGCATGACCGGCGACGGCGTCAACGACGCGCCGGCGCTGCGCCAGGCCGAGGTCGGCATCGCCGTCTCGACCGCCACCGACGTGGCCCGCCTCGCCGCGAGCGTGGTCCTCACCACGCCCGGCCTGATCGACATCCTCGCGCTGATTGAGCAGGGGCGCAGCATCTACCAACGCATCCTCACGTGGATCGTCAATAAGATCAGCCGCACTATCCTGAAGGCCGCCTTCGTCTCCGTCGCCTTCGTATGTACCGGCAAGTTCGTGATCTCCGCCTTTGCCATGCTGCTTCTGGTCTTCATCACCGATTTCGCCGTGATCTCGATCGCCGTGGACCGCGTGCGCCCGTCCCGGAAGCCGGAGACATGGAAGATCGGCGGCTTCGTCGCGGTCTCGGTGGTGCTCGGTCTCGCCATGGTCGCCGAAACCCTGCTGCTGCTGTGGTTCGGCTGGCGGCGCTTCGGTCTGGCGGCCAATGACAAGGCGCTGTTCACCTTCAGCTTCCTGTTGCTGTTCTACTTTGCCGTCTGCTCCATCCTGTCCGTGCGCGAGCGCCGCTGGTTCTGGGCGACCATGCCCAACAAGATCTTCCTCGCGGCGCTCGCCGCGGAGACCATCGCCGCCACCGCTCTGACCTTCGTCGGGCTTCCGGACCTCACGCCATTGCCCTGGCCGCAGACCCTCGCGCTGTTCGGCTATGCCGCGCTGTGTTGCCTGCTGGTGAATGATGCCCTGAAGGTCGCCCTCATCCGCTGGCGCGTGCCCGCGGCCGCTGTCTAGGCCCGTGAGCGCCCAGATGCGGTTGGTTGCAGCGAACGTGCGCTTGGGGATCCGGGGCCTGCTACCGGGCGCGCTTACTCCGTATCCCGATACTCGGACGGCACATCGTCCTCGGGGAACTGCCGCGTATGCACTTCGGCGACATCCGGCTCGGGCGCCTCTTCGACGCCGCTGATCACCTCCGCCTCGAAGGACTGCCCCTCCTCGACCAGCTCCTTCACGCTCTCCGGGCCGGCTTCGGCAACGTCGTTCAAGCCCTGGCTGTCGCCGGACTGCCCGGCTGAGCCGGGGCCCGGGCGCAGCGGTTCCCGCGTCACACTGCTGTCCGTCCGGATGGCGTCCCCGTCTGATTGTTTCATGCGCTCTGTACCGCATTTGACGCGCCAATTCTCGCGTCGGGTGGAACCCCGCACGCAGGTATAGCGGAGCGCGCCCGCCGCGCGCGTTCCGGTGCGCGCCCGACGGCAGTTCTCGCGCATCCGCATGCAGTTTCTGCACTCGTTGCATGGCGAACGGAGCCTGCCGGGTTGGCCGAGGCCTGTCACGACCCCGGCGGGCTTTGTTTCCAACGCGTCGCCGCGGACCGGCACGCATGGCCCGGCAATTGCATTCACAGGAGACAGGAGAACTATCATGCCTCGTTTCTGGAATGCGGTCCTCTTGAGTACCGCCCTTTTGGTCCCGATCGCGATTGCGCCCAGCGCGCTGCGCGCCGACGACGTCAAGTACCACGACAAGAAGCACAACGACGATCACACGTGGAACGCCAACGAAGACAAGGCGCATCGCATGTGGGAACAGGAGAACCACCGCCAGCATAAGGAGTTCTCCACTTACAAGGCGAAAGATCAACAGGCCTACTGGAACTGGCGCCACCAACATTCCGACGCGGTGTTGAAGATCGACATCCACTAGCGCGATCGCTCTCGCTCTAGCCGTGCCAGCCGACTTGATGGATCCGGCGATTCGGGCGCGCAGACGCGCGGTCGCCGCGGACCCAGGCGACGGCAGTGTGCCCGCTTCGGCGGGCGCAAAGCATGAACAGGGTGCGGCGGCGACCCGCACTTCCGCACCCGGTTTTTTGCCTCGGCCGCAGCGCGCCCGCGCGCGGGGCAGCGCGGCAACTCCTGCAGCCGGTCCGGCGGGTGCGCGTAGAGGCGATTCATCTTGGTTCTTGGAGGTGCATTTTGACCATGTTAAAGACAATGACGGACACGGCGCAGCAGCTGGGCGAGTCCGCGGGCCAGCGCCTGGATGAGCTGCGCGAGGAGACCGGCGACGCGCTGCACACTGCGGCCTCGTCGGTGCGCAATACGGGACGCCAGGGGACCAAGGCGATCGACGATCTGGCGGGCGGGACGGCAGACCGGCTGGACGCCACGGCCAACTACATCGAGGATCACGACGTTCGAGCCGTGTGGACGGATCTTCAGCGGTTTGGCCGCCGTCATCCGGCCGGCACCTTCCTGCTTGCGGCATCACTCGGTTTCCTGGTTGGGTCGGCCTTCAGCCGGGCCGCGCGGACGCGCGGCTAGTCGCGAATCAGGCTGCGCCGGGGCATCCGCCGCGCCCGCCGCCGCAGGGGTCACGCATTTGCGGCCCGCGCACCCCGCACAGTAGCGGCGCTCACCCTCCCACCACCGGCGGAGCCTCCTTCCCGCAGCAGCGTTTGAACTTGAGTTTGGAGCCGCACGGGCAGGCCGCGTTGCGCGGGGTGGAGCGGAAGCGCGGCGTAGCGCCGTAGCCCGCATGAGGGACGCCGGGCGCCGGGCGGGGTGGCTAACACACTGTCAGAAAAGATGTTATCCGGATTCCTGGCGGTCGCATGCGAGGCCGCGCCGGGCTCGGGATCGAAATCGGGCGCAGGTGGCTGCGGAGCCGGCGGTTGGAGGGGTTCGACGGAGTCTGGAAGAGGAGCGGCGGGGGCGGGGCCGAGGTCCGGAAGCAGGTCAGCGACGGGCAGCGCCTGGACGGCCTTAAGGGCGGTTTGGATGGCGCGGAGGCGGATGTCGAAGGGGGCCGCGGGGTCGGTGATGAGGGCCTGGAGGCCGGCGCGGAGGATGGAGGCGAGATCGGCGGCGGAGTCGGCCTGGAGGCGGGAGAGGGCGGCATGCGCGGCGCGGAAGGCGGGGTCGCGGGCGAGCCAGCTGTGGAGGCTGGAGCGGTGGACGCCGGCCGCGGCGGCGGCGGCGGTGATGGGCTGGCCGGCGGCGAGTCCGGCGAGGGCGCGGCGCTGGCGCTCGGAGAGCGGTTCGGCCGATTTGTGGAACAAAGCCAAATTCGACAATGGTGTCGAAAAGTGTCGAGTTGCGGTGCTCATAAAAGAGACTCCTTCCGACCGCGAGGATAGCGGCGTGTCAATTAAACTCAGCTGTTGTTTGTCATTAAGTTATTGTTTATAGACTAGTTATATGCCTCGGAAGGCCGTTACCGGGTTGCGGGCAGGGGCTGGTTTGCGGCGCAGGAGCAAAGGGGCGGGGAAGAGTGTCGAGTCGAGTTGGGCGCGCGCAGGGCTGTCGGGTTCCCGTGCGCGGCGCCCTGAGCGGGAACGGGGCGCGGGATGGTTCGCCGGGAGGAGGGCCGACGCCGGTGCACGCGGACGAGGGTATCCGCCTCCCCAACATAGTCCGCTCTCTCGAAAGTCAAGCTTTAGAGCCGGGTCTGGCGACCCGGCGCAGACCTGGCGGTCCGCCCCACCACACATGGTCGCGACTTTCATCGACAGGGGTGGCCGTGGGGACTCACAAGCGCGTCCCGGTAATGGCGGCGCGGCCAGGTTACCGCCGCAGGTCCCGGGCGGAAGGCAGTTGCGAGGCGTCCCAACCGCCGCCGAGGGCCTGAATGAGGGAGACGCTGGCGACCTTGCGGCGCGTGAGGATCTCGACGGCGGCTTGCTGGTTCTGAAGGGCGAAGTTCTGGGCGGTGATGACCAGCAGGTAGTTGGCGAGTCCGCCGCGATATTGGTCGGTGGAGATCTCCAGCGAGCGCTGTGCGGCGGCGACCGCGCGGTCGACGATCACACCTTCGGCAGCGAGGATGCGCAACTGGGCGAGGCTGTCCTCGACCTGTTGCAGGCTGGTCAGGACGGTCTGGCGGTAGTTGGCCACGGTGGCATCATAGGCGGCCTGGGTGAGTTGGACCTGCGCACGGCGCTTGCCGGCATCGAAGAGGGTCTCAGCCAGTTGCGGGCCGACAGACCAGAAGCGGCTGGGCCAGATGAACAGGTCGAGGATCGAAGTGGAATTCAGACCGGCGCTGCCGCCGATGGTCAGGGAGGGGTAGAAGGCGGCCTGGGCGATGCCGATCTGTTCGTTGGCGGCAGCGACCTGGCGCTCGGCGGAGGCGACATCGGGGCGGCGTTCGAGCAAGGCGGAAGGGACGCCGGCGGGAAGAGCCGGCGGCGGCGACTGAGGAGGCATGGCGGGCAGAGTAAGTTCGGAGGGAGGCCGGCCGATGAGGACGGCGATGGCGTGCTCGAACTGGGCGCGCTGCACGCCGAGGTCGGCGGCCTGGGCGCGCGCGGTTTCCAACTGAGTCTGGGCGAGGGCGACATCGCCCTCGGAGACGACGCCGCCGGTGAAGCGGTCCCGGGTGAGCTGCAGATAGCGCTCGTAGGAGGTCACGGTGGAGTCGAACAACAGGCGCGCGGCGTCAACGCCCTGGATCTCGAAGTAATCCGAGGCGAGCTCGGATTGAAAGAGCAAGCGGACATTCTCGAGGTCGGCGGCCGAGGCCTGGGCGAGGGCGGAGTTGGCCGCGACGCCGCGCCGGATGGCGCCCCAGATATCGACCTGATAGGTGGCATCGATGGGGATGGAATAGTCGCGGGCGCGGCCGGCGGAGGCGCCGCCGCCGGAACGCGTGTACGAGGGCGCGGTGGAGACGAAGGGGTAAAGGCCGGAGCGCGCGATGCGCACGGCGGCCTGAGCGGCGCGGTACTGGGCGGCGGCGGCGAGCACGTTCTGGTTGGAGATGGCGACCTGGGCTTCGAGGGCGTCGAGATGCGGATCGGCGAAGACGATCCACCAGGCGCCGCGCGGTGCGCCGTCCTTGGGCTCGGCGGCTTTCCAACCGGCAGGCGCGCCGGGGAGGGGCGCGGCGGCGGGCGGGATGTCCGGGCAGGCGACGGCCGGCGGCGCTTCCTTAAAGGCGGGCGGCGCGGGCGCGTCGGGACGGCGGTAGCGGGGGCCGATCATGCAGGCGCTCGAAACAAGCAGCAATGGAACCGCCGCGGCGAAGAGCGCGAGGCGGAACGGGCTATTCATAGCGCAGGGCCTCAATCGGATCCATAAAGGCCGCCTTGCGAGCCGGATAGAAGCCGAAGAAGACGCCGACGAGCGCGGAGAAGACGAAGGCCATGAGGATGGACATCAGACTGACCTTGGTGGACCACTGCGCGAAGTGCGAGATGAGCAGCGAGGCGGTGAGACCGACGACGATGCCGATGATCCCGCCGAGCAAGGAAAGCGTTACGGCTTCGACGAGGAACTGGGAGAGGATGTCGCGGGTCTTGGCGCCGACGGCCTGGCGCAGGCCGATCTCGCGGGTGCGCTCGGTGACCGAGACGAGCATGATGTTCATGATGCCGATGCCGCCGACGATGAGCGAGACCGAGGCGATGGCGCCGAGCAGGACGGACATGACCTGGGCGGAGGACTCCTGCGCGGCGTAGACCTCGGTGAGGTTGCGGACGCTGAAGTCGTCGTCTTCGCCGGGCAGGATGCGATGGCGCTCGCGCAGGAGGGCGGTGAGCTCCTGTTGGGCCGAGTCCATGGTGCTGGCGGAGCTGGCCTGAACCATGAGGGAGCCGACAGCCCTGGCGTTCACTTTATTGGCGCCGAGCACCTTCTGCGTGGCGGTGGAGATGGGCAGCAGAATGACGTCGTCCTGATCCTGGCCGGTGGGGGACTGACCCTTGGGGGTGAGGACGCCGGCGACGGTGAAGGGGACGTTCTTGATGATGACGACCTGGCCAGTGGGGTCGGAGTTGCCGAAGAGATTCTGCGCGACGGTCTCACCGAGGACGGCGGTCTTGGCGGCGGCGTCGACGTCCTGCGTGGTAAAAAACTGGCCGGAGAGCATGGTGTAGTCGCGGATGGTCATGTAGTCGGGAGTGACGCCCTGGACGGTGGTGGCCCAATTCGAGTTGCCGTTGACGATCTGTACGTTGCCGCGGACGGCGGGGGCGGCGAGGGCGACCGACGGGCAATCGGCGGCGATGGCCTTGGCGTCGTCCTGGGTGAGGGAGCTGACAGCGCCGGAGCCGAGGCGGACGCCGTTCGAGCTGACGCTGCCGGGCAGGACGATGATGAGATTGGTGCCCATGCTCTGAATCTGCTGCTGGATGCGGTCGGTGGCGCCGGCGCCGACGCCGACCATGGCGATGACGGCGGCGACGCCGATGATGATGCCGAGCATGGTGAGCGCCGAGCGCGTGCGATTCACGCTTCAGGGCGCGCAAGGCAATGCGCATGCTGGCGAGGAGCTTGTTCATGCGGCGACCTCCTCGGGCGCTTCGACGGGCAGTTGTTCGAGGTCGTACTTGGCGTCGCGGGGATGCTCGATGCGCTCGTCCAACTGGAGCCTGCCGTCCTTGAAATGGATGCTGCGGTTGGCGTAGGTGGCGACGTCGGGATCGTGCGTCACGACAATCATGGTGATGCCGTCGTCGCGGTTGAGGCGCTGGAAGATGGCCATGATCTCGACGCTGGTGCGGGAGTCGAGGGCGCCGGTGGGCTCGTCGGCGAGGATGATGGCGGGATCGTTGACGAGCGAGCGGGCGATGGCGACGCGCTGCTGCTGACCGCCGGAGAGCTGGCTGGGCTGGTGAAGCTCGCGTCCGGCGAGGCCGACGGCGAGGAGGGCCTTCATGGCGCGGTCGTGGCGCTCGGTGGAAGAGACCTCGGTGTACATGAGGGGCAGCTCGACGTTTTCGATGGCGGAGGTGCGGGCGAGCAGATTGAACTGCTGAAAGACGAAGCCGATTTTCTTATTGCGAATCTCGGCGAGCTCGTCGCGGCTGAGCTTGCCGACGCTGATGCCGTCGAGCGAGTAAGTGCCGGAGGTGGGCTTATCGAGGCAGCCGAGGATGTTCATCAAGGTGGACTTGCCCGAGCCGGAGGGTCCCATGATGGATACGAATTCGCCGCGCTGGATGTCGAAGGAGATGCCCTTCAACACGTGCACGGGGATTTGGCCCAGCCGGTAGTCCTTGACCAGGTCCTTGATCTCGATGACGGAGTCGGGAGAGCCCACTTAGAAGCCCGGTCCTTTTTTGCTGCCGGACTGCGCGCCGGGCGAGCCGCCCGAGGCAGACGCGGAGCCCGAGGAGATGGCGGCGATGATGGTGCGGTCGCCGTCCTTCAGGTTGCCGGTGGTGACCTCAGTGAAGGCGCCGTCGGTTTCGCCGGTGGTGATGGGGACGCGCTGCGGGTTGTTGTCCGAGTCGAGAATCCAGACGGCTTTCTGGAGCGCGGCGCCATGGGGCGCGGGCTTGGCGGCAGAGGGCGCAGCGGCATCGGAGGCGGGATGATAACGCAGCGCGGCGTTGGAGACCTTCAGCACATTGGGCCGATGGTTGACGAGGATCTTGACATCCGCGGTCATGCCGGGAAACAGGCTCAAGTCGAGGTTGGAGATGCCGACGACGGCGTCGTAGGTGATGACATTCTGCACGTTGATGGGCGCCTTGCGGATGGAGGTCACAGTACCGGTGAAGATGCGGCCGGGGTAGGCATCGACAGTGAAGGCGGCGGGTTGGTCGACGCGGACGCGTCCGACATCGGCTTCGGAGACGTTGGTGTCGACCTGCATTTTGGTCAGGTCCTGGGCTATGAGGAAGAGCGTCGGGGCGGCGAGGCTGGCGGCGACGGTCTGACCGACGTCGACGTTGCGGGAGACGACGACACCATCGAGGGGCGCTTTGATGCTGGTATGGTCGAGGTCGATCTGGGCGGACTGGCGGGCCGCGGCGAACTGTTTGACCTGCGCGAGGTTGGCGGTCAGCAAGGCATTCGCCACTTTCAACTGGGCCTTGGCGACCTTGACGGCGTCTTCGACGGCGTGCTGCTGCGCAACCAGGGCGTCGTGGTCGGCGATGGCGGAGGCGTGGGTGGTCTGAGCGGTTTCCAGGTCCTCCTTGGCGTCCGCGCCCTGACTGACCATAATGACGCGACGGTCGACCTTCACCTTGGCGTCCAAGGTGATGGCCTCGGCTTTCACGACATTGGACTGCGCCGCGGCGAGCGCGGAGTTTGCGGCCTGGATGCCGGCCAGAGCCTGCTGGACGCCGGCCTGGCTGTTGGCGACTGCGGCGAGCGCGGAGTCGATGTTGGCCTGGGCCTGATCGACCTTGGTCTGGAAGGGCGCGGGATCGATGCGCGCGATCAGCTCGCCTTTGGTCACCTTGGTGTTGAAGTCGGCAGACAGAGACAGGATAATGCCGGAGACCTGCGAGCCGACGTTCACGGTGACGACGGCGTTGGGATTGCCGGTGGCCGAGATGTTCACGTTGACGTCACCGTGCGATACGGTGGCCGTGCGGTATTGGACCGCATTGCGGCTGTGGACGACGTACCAGGCCACCAACCCTACGAGAACGCAGGCGCCGGCGGCGGCGAGGATGATTGTTTTGCGCTGCATAGTTCTGAAATTAGAAGTGCACGTTCCGGGCCAATGCCGGGAACCGGACGGGCGACAGGGCGAACCGCGTCCAGCGCGCGGCGTGAGGCGTCGAAAGAGGTGATCCTACCCGCGAGACTCGCGCCACCAAGAAGCAGGGCATTGACTCTGACACGCCCGCTCCGGCGCAACCCCGGCCCCAGATGATCGTTTCGGATTCAAGGACAGCTTTCGATAGACATGCGGAGAGAAGCCATGCCGCCGCATCGTTTCGTGATTCACCGAGATGTTGAGAAACCCGTTTCAGCCGCGGGCGATTTAGAGCGAATCACGAACCACGAGCAGCATCACTCCGCGCATTTCGCGAAAGTGAGGGTGCGGACGAACTACCAGCGTATCCGTTCCCCGATACCTCACCTGCCCGGGGCCGGTCCGGCCGCCGGGCAGGAACAGGAAAACTCGCGCCTACACCGAAATCGCGACTATCGCTTGCGTTCGGGCGATTCGCGATTCAGCGCCCTTTCGAACCTTCGGGCGGCCGCCGGAGTCCTGAAATTGCCGTGCAGAATCTCACGATTCGTTGTGTCGCGACCGTAGAGTTCTTTGTTGGTGTCCCCATCCGGACGAAGCGTCGCGCCCTCCAGCGAGATGCCTGCGAACAGCCCTTGCGAGCGGGAATACGACAGCATCTCCGCTTTCATCATGGCGTCCGTTTCCGCGGCCGCGTCCCGGCCCACCGGGCCCGCCGCCACGGTTGCCTCGCCGCCGAGCGTGAATTTATCGGAGTCGAGCCGCCTCATTCCGCCCTCGTTCATCACCAGCAACACAACATCGGTGTCCGAACCGCCGATCTGAAACCCGACACTTCCACCTTCAACCCGCATCCCGGCCGGGGCGGTCCAGCCCACGCCACCGTGTTTGCGGCATACCGCGAATCCGCGGCCATACTTCGCGCCGAAGATGAATCCGGCCTTTTTCATGCCCGGCACGACAATGATGCAGCGCGCCTTATTCAGCAGATCCTGGGGGATCCCATGATCGGAAGCCCTCATCAAATCGGTCAGCGTTTCGGCCGAAGCGTCCAGCCTGTCGTCGACTTTGGCTTCTCTATCCGCCGCGAAAGCGGCGGCACTCATGAAACCGGTAATCGCCAACATGGTTACGATTGATTTACGCATCCACATACTCCTTTGCGGCTTTTATCTACTGCACGGCGGCTTCCAATCTGCTGGCAGTCAAATCGTATGGACCTCTCTTCCCGGCTCAGTCGCAAGGTCAAAGCTCACGTCCCGGCGTCTTCAATCCAGCAGGTCGTTCATCTTATGAGGGTTTTCAGCCCTCGCGGCGGCGGCGCACGGAAAAAGAGGGAATCATGCCGCGATTGGAGAGCGCCGTGCCCAAGCGGCTTGCCAGCCCAAATGGGCTGCAGAATCTACCACTGGGTGTGCAATTTTTGCCGTATAGGTGATAGTGATGAGGCCTGCATTGCGAGGAAATCGCAACCGGCGCGGGGTTGGATGACGCGCCAAGCCCGCACGAAACGCCATATCGACCCACATTTCCGTTTTGGCCTGAGTCTTGCAAGTGAAGGACTGGAGGCAGTGCCGTGAAAAGCCTCTCGCCGATGGTAAACGCCGCGTTGTTGTTGGCTTTGCCCGGCGGAGGAAGACGCACATTATCGCTCACATGGAAATGGCGCCGAGACGGCTTTCCGTTCGGCCAACGCCTCAGAATAGAAGGAGAAAATGAGACTCTATAACGTTGCTCCAGCGGCTCTCGGTGGCCGCTTCGTTCGTACACTGTTGTTGGCAGTAGGAGCGCTGTGCCTGGCGACGGCGTCTTTCGCGCAAGTCGGCGTATCCGTTTCAGTCGCTCCCCCTGAGCTGCCCGTCTACGAGCAGCCTATGTGCCCCGGCGACGGCTATATCTGGACGCCAGGGTATTGGGCCTGGGATGGCAGTGAGTATTACTGGGTACCGGGCACATGGGTGATGCCTCCCGAAGTCGGGTACCTCTGGACTCCCGGCTATTGGGGCTGGGGCGGCAGCGGATTCTTTTTCAATCAAGGCTACTGGGGCCTGTCAGTAGGTTTCTACGGCGGGATCAACTATGGCTTTGGATACTTCGGTCATGGCTATGAAGGCGGCCGCTGGGAAAACGGGCATTTTTTCTACAACACCGCAGTGAATCGGGTGGACACCAACAACTTCCACAACGTTTACAACAGCAGGGTGAACGAGAGTGGTAACCGCGTCAGCTTCAACGGCGGCAACGGCGGGATCAACGCGCGCGCCAGTTCTGAAGAAGAGGCGGCTGCTCGTGGCAGACATGCCGGGCCTGTCTCCGCTCAGACTCAACACGCCTACTCGGCCCGCAATAACCCCCAGCAAAAGTTTTCGACGAACCACGGCGCGCCGCCAGTCACTGCGACTCCCCGCGCCAACCTGGCGTCCCATCCTAAGGAACTGCCGCCTGTCGAGCGTCCCGCTGTTGCTAAGACGGGGAACGCAAGGCAGGACCAAAGATACCAGAAGCAGCAGGACAAACTGGTAGCGACACAGAATCAGGAACGGCAGAAGCTCCAGCAGAGCCAGGAGAAGGAACATCAGCAGCTGGCAAGACAAAAGGCTACTCCAGAAAGAACGCAGCAAGTGGAGCAGAAGCACCAGCAACAGACGCAGAACATGCATCAAGCGCACACGCAACAGATGCAGCAGATGCAGCAGAGACAGTCAACTGGCGGCGGAGGAGCTCGCGGCGGCGGCGGCGGGCGCCGGTAATCGAAGTTCCGTTATGCCCAGGCTGGCGCTACTGCGTCGCGAGCGAAGAGTGGCTGAGAGTGGATTACATAATGAGGTGAATCACGAGTTGGTGAACTTCCTTGCGGTTGGGTTGGGTCTGCGCGGAGGCCCAACACACCGGAGCGCCGAGGCGGCGTGAGGGGCCGGGCTCGTCCAGCCGTTCAGGCAGTGGCGAACATGATGACGGTGGCCAAGAACATCACAGCGGCGCAGACCCAGCCCAGAGAGCGCAGCAGCGGACCGTTGCGGTGTTCGCCCATGACATCGGCGCGACTGGTGAGCAGGACGACAAGGACGAGCAGAGGCGGGGCGAGCGCGCCATTGAGCACGGCCGACCAGAAGAGCATTTTGACTGCATTGAACCCGGCGTAATCCAGACCGAGGCCGAGGGCCATGGCGACGCCGATGACGGCATAGAAGCCGTGCGCGAGGGGCGGGTGGACATCGAGCGAGCCGACCCAATTGGAGGCTTCGGCGATGGCGTAGGCGCAGGATCCGGCGAGCACGGGAACGCCGAGCATGCCGGCGCCGAGCAGGCCCAGGCTGAAGAGCCAGTAGGCGCCGCGACCGGCGAGCGGGCGCAGAGCTTCGGCGGCGTCGCGGGCACTGGCGATGGAGGTCTTGCCATGGGCGTGGAGCGTGGCGGCCGCCGTGAGGATGATGAAGTACATCACCAGGTTCGAGAAGAACATGCCGGTCAGGACGTCGTTGCGAGAGCGGCGCAGTTCGCGGAGGGATGCGCCCTCGCGCAGTGCGACGGTCGACTTTCCCTGCGCAATGTCTTCTTCAACCTCCTGCGCGGCCTGCCAGAAGAAGAGGTAGGGAGAGATGGTGGTGCCGAGGATGCCGACGAGCGTGGCCCAATAAGTAGCCCGTCCACTGGACCCGCGGAATCAGGGTTGCTCCCAGGACGGCGCGCCAGTCGGGGTGAGCAAAGAAGGCAGCGGCGATGTAGGCGAACAGGGCGAGGGTGAGCCATTTGAAGATGCGGGCGATGAGACGGTAGCTGGTCCAGAAGAGCAGGCCGACGAGGAGCAGCGCGTAGACGGGGGTCCAATAGAGGGAGCGGACGCCGGTGAGCAGCGCGGTGACGTCGGCCATGCCGCCGAGGTCGGCGGCGATGTTGACGATATTGGCAATGACCAGCAGAGCGCAAGCGCTCCATAGAATCCAGCGCGCATAGTGGAGGCGAATGACGCCGGCAAGGCCGAGGCCGGTGACCAGCCCCAGGCGGGCGCACATGATCTGCACGGCAGCCATCAGTGGGAAAGAGAAGAGCGCGGTCCAAAGGGGCGCGTAGCCGAAAGTCGCGCCGGTGATCGAGTAGGTCGAGATGCCGGAGGGGTCATCGTCGGCGGCGCCGGTAATCAGACCCGGGCCGAGGTTTGAGAAAAACCTACGGAAACGGCCCTGCAGCACGAACGCGCGTCTGACAGCCTTCTCGCCCGGCGAAGTGTGGTTCACTCGTCCCCCGATTCAAGCGTACCGATCCACGATTCCCGGTGCAGCGGAGAGGCTCCTTTTGTAATATCGATCCGTCTCCGGGCGGCGAGGCGAGGAGGGGGACGGAGATGCCTCCCGGCCGCACGGCGCTGCCGTCTCAAGCGGCGCGCGATAGGCCACATATACTGCGTTGCACTGGGCCCAGGGGCCCCCCCCGTCCTCGACGTACCATCCGGTACGCCTGCGGGCGGCTCAGTGCGCGCGCCTCGTGGCATTGCTTGATGTTGGGACCCTCTCGTCGCGCCTCGCTGCGATCGCAAGTGAAACATCCGGGCTAAGCGGCCGCCGCTGCCTGTTGCTCGACGGGATGGACGGCGACCGAGAACGGGTGCGACGCGTGCATGACGCGGCGGGCCTTTTCCACCTCTTCCGGTGTGCCGTGCGCGAGGAGCAGGAACTTGTCGGACTTGAGGGCCGACTCGTATTCGACGACGCTGTCCCTGGGGATGCCGATCGAGTAGAGGCCCGCGCCCACGGCGCTGAGTCCGCCAACGAGGACAGCGCCCTCGAGCGCGCCGATGATCCAGGCCACCAGCGGTCCGGCCACGAGCACCGGCCCGATGCCGGGGATGGCGAAGAAGGCCGAGCCGAAGAGCAGGCCCCAGAAGCCGCCCCAGAATGCGCCGGTCTTGCCCCAGCGCATCATGCGGTCTCCGGCGTTGTAGTAGCCGACGACGTTTTCCTCGGTGTGATAGTCCTTACCAAGGATGGAGAGACGCTTCATGTCTTAGCCAGTCCGCTGGAGTTCCTTCAACGCCTCTTCGGCCTGCGTGTGGGTCTCAAAGACCGCCACAACCGAGTTCTTATCAGACATGCATTCCTTCTTTTCTTACAATCGGGTTCCCAGGCGCCAAGTTGTAAGGCCGTTCGATGGCCGGACGATCTGAATTCACACAGTGAGGGCGCTTGAGGGCGCGCCGCCGAAGGCAGCACACCCCTAAGCGCACCTCTTACTTCGGTTATTGGATCGAGGCGATCGGTACGCCGGTTCCGGTGCCGATGACATCGCCGGAGATGACGAGTTCGACACGCCGGTTGAGCTGGCGCCCGGCCGCGGTGTCGTTGCTCGCGACGGGCTGGGTTTTGCCGAAGCCCTTGGAGGTGACCGATGCCGCCGCCATGCCTTGTTGCGTCAAGAAGTCGCGCACCGCTTCGCCGCGATGTTCGGACAGCAGTTGATTGTAGTCATCGCCGCCGACGCTGTCGGTGTAGCCTTCTACCGCGAGCGTCAGACTGGGATGGCCGGAGACGATGCCGGCTACCTTGGCGAGCTTCTCGCGCGCCAGCGGGCGCAATGAGAATTTGCCGGTGTCGAAGAGCACGTCCGACATGTTCACGATCAGGCCGCGGGCCGTATCGCGCGTTTGAAGGATGGCATTGAACTGCGCCAGGAGCTGGGCGCGGAGTTGGGTCTTCTCCAATTCAGCCTGCGCCTTGTCCTTGGCGGCGCGGTCGAGATCGGCGAGGCTGGCGGCGCGTTGTGCGTCATTGTCCGCCTTGAGGCGGCTGGCCTCGGCGGCTGCGGCGGCGCTACGCGCGTCGTTATCGGCCTTGAGGCGGTCGGCCTCAGTCCTGGCGGCCAGGGCCTGGGCCTCATGTTCGAGCTTCAGGCGATCGGCATCCGCGAGCGACGCCGCCTGCTGGGCGTCCTTTTCCGCTGTCAGGCGCGCCGCTTCGGTGCGTGCCTGCAAGGCCGCTGCGTCGGCTTCCCGCTGGACGCGATCGGCTTCGGACTGCGCGGCGACACGCTCGTTCTCCGAACGCGCCTCACGATCCGCGCCGGCCTGCCGCTCGCTGGCCAGGCGCTCTGCCTCGATCTTCTTTACGGTGATGATGCGGGCGTCCTCGGCCATCTGGACGGCTTCGCGCGCGACCGTGCCGATGGGCTTGTTGCCGGCTTTGCCCTGCAGATAGCCTTCGGCGTTTTCGAGATCCAAGACGGCCTTCTGATAGGTCTCGGGGGCATACGTGGCAGCGCCGGTCCAGCGTGCGATCTGGACGGCATTGCGAGCCTCATCCAGTTCCAACGGGGTCTTCGAGTCGCGGCGCAGCGGCTTCAGCTCGTCCGGGTTCACGTTGAGGGTGTACTGGCCGCGCTGTAGGAGTTCGTACTTTGCGTCAACCTGTTCAATGGTGCCGACAGTATCGTCCCGGACGAAGTTCTCCATGACGACGACGTCACTGGGTTGAGTTACCGCGAAATAGGGTTCGGCGGTTACGATCAGGCCGAACGACTGCAGTTCGGTGGTTGCATCGAGCTTCGTCCTATCACCGTTCAAGAGCACCTCGCCGACATTGGTGGCGCGGCCCTCGGGCGTGATGGCCCACATCACATAGGTCAGGTACTCGGGACCGAATCTGGTGGCGGGATCAAGCTTCTCCATGCGGGCGTCGATCTTAATGACGCCCTGTTTGCTCTCGACTTTGGCCTGGCCGCGGGCTTCGGGCATCAGTGCGGTGCCGCGAAAACCGATCTCGGTGGCGCCGCTGCGGTGGTTGTAGTTGATCGCTTTCGTGGTGCGGGCGACCACGGTGATGCGGTAGATGGGCGTTGTGCCCGCGCTCATCTGGCCGGCAGTTGCGGACGGCGACTGAGGCTGATCGAGAGCCTGTGGCGGGTCCGCTGCCGCAAGCCCACAGAGCGCCAGGAATGCGCAGAGTAGTTTCATTGAGTAACCTATTCCTTTCTTTCGCGCGGACTAGTTATCGATACTGGCGCGAAGATGCGCCGAGTGTTCATTGAGGAGCAGTATCAGGCGATCGGCAGACTGGGGGGCAGCGCGCCCATGGGTCACGATGTCGCGATTGTCCAGCTTGCTGCCATAGAGTGCAGCGTTGTCGTCGAGGTCCTCGCGCAGGGTTGCGCCTTCCAGAGCGACGCCGGCAAAAAGGCCCTGCGAGCGCGACCAGGAGAGGATCTCGGCATGCATTTGCGCATCGGTCTGCGCGGTCGTGGTGCGGCCTACGGGGCCTGCGGCGACGGAGGCTTCTCCGCCCAAGGTGAACTTACTGGAGAGGAGCTTCTCCTGCCCACCGGCGTTCATGACGAGCATGATCAAGTCGGTTTCCTCGCCACCGATCTGGAAGCCGAAGCTGCCACCTTCGATGCGGATGGCGCCGGGCGCCGACCAGCCCGTGCCGTTGGCGTTGCGGCAGGTCAGATAACCCTTGCCGTACTTGCCTCCGACGATGAATGCCGCGGTCTTGAGACCGGGCACGATGACGATGCAATGCGCGCGCTCGAGCAGATCCTGCGGAATCCCCTTGTCGGGCGTCGCCATGACCTCGGAGAAGACAGTCGCAGCCTCGCCCATGCGCTTATCGGGCCCGGGATCGACCGCCAAGAGTGAAGTTGAGAAGGCCAATGCGGCCACAATGACTAGTTTCATCAGTCTGTGCTACTTTCTATCGCACGCACCGGCTGCGACCACTTAGCTAGTGCACGGCGGGCACCATCTAAGGTTGGTGTCGCCTGCGGCGGCTAACCAGGTTCGGCGCACGTTAAGGCTCAGGTTGTTGGGAGGAAAGTACGACAGCACGCAGAGTCGTGGGCGACGACGTGAGAGTGAAAGCCGCCTGTGGCGGGTGCAGGTCCTGTTGCGTAAAGTGCAGGTCTTGCTTGCCGCGTGACGTCGGAGAGCGCCGCAACCGGAAACTATAGAGCCAAACCGCTCTTTACAAAGTGCGGTTCGACAATAGTTTGAAGTGAGCGAGCCTAAGTCACTAACCGAATGGCCATGCGGGTGCAACGCTGCATCCGCCTGCTCGACAAGCCGAACGACGAAGTTCATTCCGAACTTGCGTGGGAGGTGGCGGGCGGGCCAATTACGCTGAGCCGGACTTGCCGGGGTGCGTATGGTGCGGGCCAGTTTCCCCTGTCCGCTGGTGTAATGCGATCTGAAAATCGAGCGTCTGGCCGCGGCTTACTCCATCGCGGCCAGTACCTGATCGAGCGGGAGTGTGGCGAACGTTGTGGCATAGTCGGAGATTCCATAGGGAATCACAAGTTGATCGCCGTGAACGAGGCTGCCGCATGAATAGACAACATTCGGCACGTACCCGTCGCGCTCGCTGGCGTTGGGTTTGATCAACGGTTCCGGCAGACGGCCAATGACCTTGGTAGGATCGTCCCGGTCGAGCAGGAAGGCGCCGATGCAGTACTTGCGCATGGGGCCCACACCGTGGCTGATGACGAGCCAGCCGGCGTCGGTTTCGATCGGCGAGCCGCAATTGCCCATCTGGATGAACTCCCAGGGGAACGCCGGCTCCAGAATGAGCTGCATCGTATTCCAGAAATGGAGATGATCTGAGAACATTACGTAGATGTTTTCGGCGTCCTGGCGGCCGAGCATCACATAGCGTCCGCCGATCTTGCGAGGGAAGAGGGCCATGCCTTTGTTTTCGACGGCGGGGCCGTTCAGCGTGATGAACTGAAAGCTCAGAAAATCGTGCGTGATGAGAAACTGCGGCAGGATGAGCTTGCCATCGTACGCTGTGTAGGTCGCATAGTAGATATGAGTCCCGTCTTCCTTCTGGAAACGGACAAAACGAGCGTCTTCTAAGCCATTACTCTGAGAAGGGGTAACCGGGAAAAGAACTCGTTCGGAGAGCTCCGACTCGGGCTGGAACTGAACCTCGTAGTTGGAACTGGCGAGCATCAGGGTCTCGCGGGCGATGCCCTTGGTGGTCTCGCGCTCCACTTCGGGAAGATGTTCGGCAGTGCGGGTAATGCTGGCCCGCAGCTCTTCCATCGTGAAGGCATCCGGCAACCCACGCAGCACCTCGCGGTTGAAGTCGCCCAACAGGTGAAGTTCCTCGAGTTTCCGTTCGAACAACGGTTTTTCAAAGGCCGCATTGGGCACCTGCGCCGGCTCGAGGCTGTAGCGGGAGGGAACGTCCATTTTGATCACGCTGTTCGCGTCCAACACTCCGCTGCGAAAGGCGATCGAGGAGACGTGGCCCTCGGCCGTGGCGCGCAGGCTCAGAATGAACCGCAGCGAGCCGGGGGGCAGGCCAGACTGATCCATGTGCGGGACCATCGAAGGGTTGAACAAGGCAGCCGATTCAAGCGAGTACTCATGAGTGAAATACCCGCCTAACAGCAGTTTTCGCTCTTCGGAGAGCGGCTGGCTATTCAGCAGATGGGGGCCGACCTCGTTGAAGCGCCGGCGGAGAAAGTCGTCGATCTTCAGCTGGCGGTCGCCGAATTCGGCGCGCAGGGCATCGAGAAGGCTATGCACTTCGCCTTCGGGAAGCGCGAGAACACGGTTCGCGATCTTCAAAGAGCGCCTGCGGTTCATGAGACGAAAAGGCCGGGCCAACACGTGGGTGCGGTCCGGATCCAGAGTGACAGTACTGCGCGTTACGTCGATGTGTTTCATTAGGCGGTTGCGGCGGCCATGCCGGTCCCTCGGACGGCGGCCTCGGATTCCTGTGTCAGCCGCATCTCGGCGAGTGACAGGAGATAAGCCAGCGTGGACTCCGCGCCCTGGTTCTCGTTGCCGCGGTCGATGTGCAATCCGTCGCGACAGCCGCCGGTCTGCGGACAATAGAGGCTCAGCCCGAGATGGTTCCCGCCCAAGAACCAGTTGAAGGCGCGCTTGGCCTGGTCATGCCACCACGGATCGGATGTCGCCCGGTAGGTTTCAAGGCAGGCTGAGATCGTGCTCTGCGCCTCGATGGGCTGCTGGTCGAACTCCGCGCGCGGGCCGTCGCGCCGGTAAAACCCATTGCTGCCGATGGGACTCAAGTGCCCTTGATGCGTGGTCTGCACGCCCACCAGCCAGCGCAACGCCGCGATGCCGCGATCGTACACGCTCTTCTGCCCCGTGGCGTGGCCGCTGACAATCAAAGCGTGAGCGAGCTTGGCATTGTCATAGCTCAGGCCATCTTCAAACCAGACCCAGCCCGGTCCGGCGACCTTGTCGAAAAGGGCCACCAACCGTCTGGTCAGCTCGGCGCGAACCCGCACGGCCTGATGGTCGCCGCTCAAACGGCGCAGATACTCGTGAATGCCGATCAGGCTGAAGGCCCAGGCGCGCGGCGAAGTGAACTGCGACACAACCGGCAGGGCATCCGTGAACAGTTGCGCGGCCAGCGCCTGGGAACCCCACCTTGCCGGGCGCCCCGCTGCCATGCCGAGAGCCCAGATAGCCCGGCCATGCGAGTCCTCAGAGCCCTGGGCAAAGAGCCAATCGCGGCCTATGCTGAGGAAATTGCGAAAGCGTTTCGTCGTGCGATCGAAGGCATCGTCGAGAAACGCGGCGTAGGTGGCGGTCAATGCCCGGAGGTGGGTTGGAGCTTCGCCCAACTGCCCCAGCAGGACGGTCAGGATGAGGGCGCGGGCATTGTCGTCGGTGCAGTACCCTTCGGCGAGATTCGGCGAGGCGAACGTGGCGTGCTGGAGAATGCCGGTTGCATCGGTCATGCGGCGGAGGTGGTCGAGATTCAAGCGTACCGAGCTATCAATGGGACGTCCGAGCCCAGCCGTGGCGATGGACTTCAGCGGCGTGGGGGCCTGGTGCATGCGAGCGAGCTCGAACGAGCGCATATACAACCCCGCCGTGCTGCCCCATACCATCTTGCGGCCAAGCTTGTAAGCGTTGTCGCTCATGGCGTTCCGGCGCTCTTCATCGCGCAACAGCCCATTCACCTCGCACGCAATCGCCTTTGGGTCGGCGAAGGGCACCAACACGCCACGCTCGTCCTTCAGTAATTCGGCGGCGTGCCAATAAGGCGTCGAAATCACGGCTTTCCCCGCGCCAAACGCATAGGCCAGGGTTCCGGAGGTACTCTGTGCTTCGTCCAGATAGGGCGTAACGTAAAGATCCGCCGCTCCTATGAACTCCGTCAGCTCCTTCAGATCAACAAAGCGATTGTGGAAGATAACATGGTCCTCGAGTTTGTGCTGCGCCACGATACTCTCGAGGCTGAGGCGGTACGCTTCGCCTCGTGTGCGCAACTCGTTTGGGTGCGTGGCGCCAAGTACGATGTAGACGGCGTCGGGAAACTCCGCCACGATCTCGGACAGAGCATTGAGCACGTGTTCGATGCCTTTGTTCGGCGAGAGCAGCCCGAACGTCAGCAACACCTTCCTGCCGGCCACGCCAAACTGGTCCTTGTAACCATCCGGGGCGCCGAATGGCACGTCGGGAATCCCATGCGGGATGAGGTCGATCTTGGCCGGAGGGGCCTCGTAAACATCCTGCAAGACCGCCCGTCCCCGCTCCGCCATGACCACCAGCCGGGTTGAGCGGGCGACCAACTCCAACATCACCTGGCGCTGGGCGGCGTCCGGCTTCAGGAGAACTGTATGGAGCGTGGTGACCACCGGCGCTTTCAATTCGCGCAGCAGGGTCATCAGATGGCTGCCGGCGGGTCCACCGAATATCCCGAACTCGTGTTGGACCGAGACAATGTCCACGTCGCTGGAGTTGAGGAGGTCGGCGGCGCGCCGGTAAGAATCCAGGTCCTGCTCCTCTATCTCGAAGCGAACAACCTCCGGATACTGATAGCGCGCTTCGGTATCATTGACCGCCACCGCGAAACACCGGCTTGCGGGGTGTCGCGCTGCAACAGCCCCCAGCAGGTCGGATGTGAATGTGGCAATTCCGCATTTGCGTGGCAGGTAGTTGCCGAGGAAGGCGATAGTTCGATGACTGGATTGTGTATTCACGACTGCTCACCTTGTTTCTGTTCTGTCCGCAACAGTTGCGGGTGGTTCATCCTACGAGCGCGAGCGACGGCCGGGCCGGGCAGCCCATCTAAGCGGCTTCGACGAGCGGATCGCCGAACGATTCCGTTGTCCCCTGCTGATCCACCTCGGCAGCGCTCTGGCACTCGATACAGCGTGATGCCCATGGCACGGCCGCGAGACGTTTCGGGTTGATCGCCCGCTCGCACTCAATGCAGGTCCCAAAACTGCCGTCGCGAATCCGCTGCAACGCGACTTTCACCTGTCGCAGCAGTGTGGAATCCCGGTCCGCGGTTCGAATCGCCAGTTCGCGTTCCGACGCATATTGGACTTCATCCATCTGATCCGCGCTGGTCTCTATGACGATGCCGTCCCGCGCTCGCAATACCCGAGCCAGTTCGGCCTCTTTGTGTCGGAGGATTTCCTGGAATCCGTTATTTTGGGCACGTGCTTTCTTCATGGCCATCCCCTTCGCCGTCAGGTCCTCACCTGCACGAGAGGGTCCAGAACAGAACACCGAGGGTCGGATGCCTAGGCGGTTGAGACCGCGTTGGCCTGGCTGAATCTCATCGGAGCCCAGATGCAAGACTTGCACCAGGAGTGCTGAATCTGCCGAGGTTCATGCACACCTTATGCCACGAGAGGGCCTCTTCGCGAGGTTGGCAAAAAACGTGCTGCCATTTCCGCGGGAGGGCGCCTTGCGGCAAACCATATTGCTTGTTCTTATGATAGCAGTCTCTGCGCTCTATCCTTCACAGACAAATCCGCCAGTCAGAGAAATGCGGCAGAAACTCGGCAGCAGTTGGGTATCGACTCGACATGCGTCGTTGGACGGCTGGATGGAAATCAGCCTCAGCCGCGAGCCCATTCGCGGCGCTCTATTCGGAGCCGCCGATGGTGGGCGGACGGAGTTCCAGTTGGGCTCGATATTGCCGCGCGTGGACTCGATGGATGCCTATCGGTTGCTGACGGCGATTAGCCATCCTCTTCCGGTTCGCCTTTTGCCGGGGCAGACCCGCCCTCCGCGTCCGCAGGCACTCGCACCCGAGCCACCCGCTAGCAAGAAACCCGCGATGACAGCCACTTTCACGAGTGTCGCGGCTACGAATGGAGCAGCCTCCCGTGAGGAATCCAAGCCCTCATCCAGCCCCTGAGGCCGGCGCAAGCCGGCAATAATGACCGGACAAAATGACCGAGGGTTTCTGGAACGCCCGCCAGGATGGGAGATTATCCCTTCGGCAGATTGGTCACCGGCGCTGCGGATGACATTCTCACCATTTCCGCCGCGCAAGGCCGTCGCGGCAGAGCGTCGGAGGCCGGAAGGCCACATGCCTTCAGCTGCAGCTGCGGCTGCGGCATGTGGAGTTCATTCCCGCAACGGACCCGGCAATTAACGCCAGTGCCCTTCAACCAGGACCCAGCCGCCCCTTTGGTGAGTCCAGTGATGCGCTACCCAGTGGGCATGATGCCGCGGTGGCTGTTCCCAACGGCCTCCGACCCAGACATAACGCTGGCCGTCCCAATTGTGATATCCCGACACCCACACATGGTCACGGCTCGGGCGCGGGCCCCGACGCTCAACCAATACGCGCGGAGGTGCGACGCTGACGTAAACCTCGGCCATCAAGGGCGTTAACGCCAACGCGCCGACAAAGACCAATCCGAGCAATCGCTTCAAGACCATAACACCGTCTCCTGTTCTTCGTTTCACGACTTCCTGAACTTCAACAGTGCACGTACGTGGCCGTATGCGAACACCCGGGAAACCACTATGCGGATATGCAGGAACCTGGGCGACTTGCTGCACGCAAGTGCAATCCCTTGTCTGGCAACGCCCGATCATGAACCCGGGTCAAGCAAAGTTCAGGCTCAGGCCCAGGCCTGCCTGCGCCGCAGGACAGCCGAGGTAAGACTGCGCGCATTCATGCCAGCAAGGACTAGCTGACCACCCGCCGGGCAGGGCTCTGAATGACGGGTTCCCAAGACCCGAATCGCAGCGCGATGATTGGACACGCCGTGGCTAAGCAAGGACCAACTCTTGCCCGGCCGACAGGCATTGCACGACGTCTCATGTGCCGGGGTTTGATCTAAATAACCCCAACCAACCAGGCTACGAGAAGAACCAGCAGGATGGTGCCAAGTCCGATTCCTGCGCCGCCGCTGTAGCCCCAACGGCTGTGCCCGTAGTACCCTCCACCGGCACCCAGAACCAGCAACAGGATAATCAGTAGTATCAACATCGTGAATCTCTTCTACTTCTCAACAACCCGTTGAATTTGACCAACCTTCTTTTGGACCTTTCCAACCAGCTTTTCCGTCTTGCCCTTAGCCTCTAAATCGGGCTGGTTGGTGATCTGTCCGGCCTTCTCCTTGACCGCGCCTTTCACCTCGTGAACCGTGCCCTCAATCTCATTCTTAGTACCCTGTTTCATCTGTGCTCTCCCGATTCGTGAAGTTTGACTCATCGCCACGGCAGGGTTTTCCGACGCCCGCCCCGACGAATCTGCAGGTTGAGAAACCAGCATTCGCGCTCGACTCCGAGCCGGTCACTGGAGACTGAACAGGCAGGTTAGGGGCCAAAGCAGAATGTGTGTGAACAGGCACTTGAAGCGCGATGCGCCCGTTGTTCGGTGCAGTTCCTGTCGTGCTGAAAGCAAGAGTTGCCGCGCGGCGCTGGGGGTCTGGGGCTGAATCCGTTGCCCGCCTTGCCGGCACGAATTCAGTGTGGAAGCGGCGACAAGGCAGGCTGCACCGGCGGCCTGCTAATCCGCCGGAGGCAGAGTGAAATAGAACGTCGATCCAGCACCCGGTGCCGACTCCGCCCATATGCGACCGCCATGCGACTCGATGGCCTTCTTGCAGAATGCGAGTCCAAGTCCGCTTCCCGGGTGTTCTCTTCCGTGCAGACGCTTAAAGGCCTGGAAGATTCGTGCTTGGAATGCGGGTTCTATGCCGGCACCGTTGTCGCGCACGGAAAGGACCCATTCGGGGCCTTCACGCCGCGATGAAATGTGAACGATCGGAGCAGGCGTGTCGCAGTACGCGATGGCATTGCGAATCAAATGGTGCAGGACCTTGGTCAATACTCCGAAGTCTCCCTTCACGGCGGGCAGAGGGTCATGGGTTATAACTGCACCGCGTTCTGCGATCTGCCGCTCTGCGCACAGGTGCGCCTGGCGAAGGACCGCTTCCATGTCCGTCCGGGAGGATTGCAGGCCGCCGGCGCCCGTGGCCCAGTAGTCCACCATGTCGGCCAGGAGTGGCTGCATTTTCGCGGCGCCTTCCTGGATGCGCTGAAGGTGCACGGCGGCTTCGGGGTCGAGGCGGCCGCCATACGTTTCAGCCAGCAGTTGGCAGTACGAGGCGACGTCCCGCAGAGACTCGCGCAGGTTGTGGGCGGCCATCGAGACGAACTCTTCAAACTCCGCGTTGGCCTGGTCCAACTGAGCCTGGAGGCCGACCGAGCGCCGCTTCTCCGCGTCGAGGGCCTGGCGTAGACGCTCGATCTCAACCTGCGCGTGGTTCGAGTTGGATTCACCCATTTTCAGTCATTGCACGAAGGTTGTTGTTCTGCCCCGCCCCCCCCCCCCCCCCCGGGGGGGGATCGTGAACTTGAAGGTAGCGCCCCGGCCTGGTTCCGATTCGACCCAGATCCGGCCGCCCTGGCGCTCGACGACCTTCTTGCAAATCGCCAGCCCGATGCCGGTTCCGGGCGTTTCGCTTCCATGCAGGCGTTTGAACATACCGAACACCCGCTCGGTGTCTTTCGGATCGATCCCGATGCCGTTGTCCTGCACCGCAAACCGCCACCCTTCCCCGTCTCTCTCCGCCGAGACATGGATTCTCGGGGTTTCCTCGCCTCGGTACTTAATCGAATTGGAAATGAGGTTCTGGAAAACCTGGATCAGCATGACCTCTTCGGCGACCAGAGTTGGCAGCGGATCGGAGGTCACGATGGCCCCACTCTCCGAGATAGCCGCCTGGAGATGCGAGAGCGTCCTGGCGAGAACAGCGCCGCAATCGATCGTGGCAAAACTGCTCTGCTGCCGCTCGGCAATTTCCCAATAGGCGAGCAAGGCCTTCAGCAGCTCCTCTATCCTAAGGGCGCCATCCACGGAATAGGCGATGAACTTGTCCGCTTCTTCGCCCAGCTTTCCTGCATACTCCCGCCCCAGGAGCTCGGTGAAGTTTACTACCATCCGAAGAGGCTCCTGCAAGTCGTGCGTGAGGGCATAGGCGAAATTCTGGAGCTCGGCATTGGTCGTCGTGAGCGCTTCCTCAGCTTGCTTGCGGTCCGTTATATCCTCAATCGCCAGAAGGATCGTGCGCGCCTGCGCATTCGGATTGAAGATCTCGCTGGCGTTGAGCAGCATCACTTTCCGTCCGACACGCTGGAAGTCGTGTGTCACCTCAAAGTCCCGGAACGTGGAATGCGCGGGGAGAACGTTCTCCAACAGCTCACGCAATTTCGGGATATTCCATTGTCCGTCCCCGAGGTCGTAAATCAGCCGCTGCTCCGTCTCTTCGGGCACGACCTGAAACGTCTCGTAGAACGTCCTGTTCGCCTTCATCACCTGCAGGTTCTGATTCAGGATCACCAGAGGCTCGCGCACGGTCTCCACGATCGCTTCGGCGAAGTCCTGACCACGCTTTGCAGCGTCAATGTCGATGAGCATCAGCACCGCGCCATCGGCTCTGCCGTCGGGTCCCACGGAGGGGAGGATGCGCAGCGAATACCAGCGGCCGTGCGAGTCGCGGATATCACGCGGTTTCCGATCGCCGCGCTCCATCGCATCCAACAGCAACGAGCGCAGGTCGGGCAATTCCATCTTTGGCTGAAGATCAGTGATCGACCGCCCGACATCGGAGGCGATCAGATTCAACATGGGTTGAATGGCGCGCGTAAAGCGGCGGATCCGCAGATCCCGCCCCACCATCACCAGGGGTATGCTGATGCTTTCAAGGAGATTGGTCAAATCCCGATTGACCTTGACGAATTCGTCGTTGCTGATTTTCAGCTCTTCGTTCAGTGTGTTCAGTTCTTCGTTGGCCGATTCCAGCTCCTCTTGCGCGGTTTCCAGCTCCTCGTTGCTGGCCTGCGCTTCTTCGTTTGCCGCCCTGAGCTCTTCAAGGTTGGTCGCGTTTTGCTCGATGACGGAGCGCAAATACTCCTTGGTTGCCGCAAGCTCGCGCTGCAGCCGGTCAGTTCCCACGCCGCTCTGTATTGCGGACTTTGCCACCACCGCCGGGCCACCCTTCGGCTCAGCGTCTTCGTACAGGACCAGGAAATAGCGTTCTTTTGAAGAAGGCGAGCCCTTGAACGGGGTTACCTTGATTCTGACGTCTCTCAGCTGGCCGTTGTCTTCGATCCGGAAGCCGCTTTCTATGGCTGTGGCGTTCTTCTGTCTGGCAGTTCGGGTGGCCCTATCCAAGCCCGCGATCATGCCTTCGCGTGCCAGTTTCAGGAGATTCTGGGTCGGCTCGCCCGGAGAGAGCTCGAGGTATGGAGCTGTGCGGCCCCGGACCTGAACGATGTTCATTTCATCGTCAACGACGGCTCCGGCGGCGGCATATTCGGCAAGCACCAACCGGTCGGCTTCTCTCAGCACTTCCGGCCCCGCCCGGCCTTCGGCGATGCTCTCCTGGAGATTGACGCGGCCTGGAGCGTGGCGGCCCTCGCTGAGGCGTGGCGCCGGCGCGCCCGCGGCCGGCCGCATGCAATAGATCCTGTGCGTCTTCTCCACCTGAAGGAACGACTCGGAAAGGGCGCCGATGTTTTCTGACGGACCCAGCACCAGGAAGCCCGTGGGCTTGAGGGAGTAATGCAGGATCGACAACACTTTGCGCTGCAACACGGCCCCGAGATAGATCAGCACATTACAACAACTGATCAGGTCCAGCTTGGAGAAAGGCGGGTCCTGCGCCACGTCGTGTTTGGCAAAAACGCATACGTCACGGATACTCTTCGTGATCCGGTACCCACGTTCCGTTTTGGTGAAGAAGCGCTTCAATTGCTGGGGCGAGACATGAGCCAGTGCGGAGTCTTTGTAAGTGCCGGCGCGGGCTGCTGAGATTGCCGTGGCGCTGATATCGGTGGCGAAAATCTCGAACGGGATCTTTTCATTCGAGTCTTCCAGGAATTCCGTCAAGCAAATGGCGATGGAATAGGCCTCCTCGCCGGTGGCGCACCCAGGCACCCAGATGCGGATGGGATCGGAGGGCGCTCGATTCTCGATCAGGGCCGGGAAGACCCGCTTCTTCAGCTCCTCAAAGAGCCCCAATTCCCGAAAGAAGGCGGTAACGGTGATCAGGCAGTCCTCGCACAACGTGGCGGCTTCCTCGCGGTTCTGCTCGAGGTAGCGGCTGTAGTCCTCGAGCTTCTCGAATCCGCGGAGGCCCATGCGCCGCTTGATGCGCCGCGCAATGGTGCCGTGCTTGTAGTAGGTGAAGTCCACTCCGGTGGCGTTTCGCACGATGCGGAGAATCTTGGCCAGCCCCAGATCCAACTGCGGCTCAGCCGACTCGCGGCGTTCGGCCTCGATACGAAGACTGCGAGCGAGGGCCGTCAGTTTCCGCGCGATTCCGGCCGGCGACAGGACAAAATCCACGACCCCGGCAGCGACGGCGCTGGCCGGCATGCCGTCGAACTTCGCGGTCCGCTTTTCCTGAGCGAAGGTGACGCCGCCAGCGGCCTTGATCGCCTGCAGGCCGAGCGTCCCATCGGACGCGGTTCCCGACAGCACCACGCCGATCGCATGGCTACGGCGGTCTGCCGCCAGGGCGCGGAAGAATGTGTCGATCGGCATGTTGCGGCCACTGGCCGGCCGGGGTGGGGTAAGAAGGATCCCGCCGGAGATACCCAGATTGCAGCGTGGCGGGATTACGTAGACATGATTCGCCTGGGGCCGAGTCTCGCCTGCTAATTCAGAGACAGGCATTTTGCTAGCTTTGGCAAGCAACCCGGCCAGATGGCTGGCGTGCTTTGGATCGAGGTGCTGGATCAGCACGAACGCCATGCCGGTATCGCCCGGCACGTGGCTGAGCAACTCGGTGAATGCTTCCAGCCCGCCGGCGGAGGCTCCAATGCCAACAACAATGGGGAGTGGCCTGCCTGCATCGCTTTCCCCGGCGGCAGGCAGTACGCCTGGCGCCATGGGGACGGGACTTGCGAGTGCCGCGGGGGCCTTGCGAGACGGCGCCCGCCGCTGTGGACGATGCGAGTCAGGCGCACGTGGGGAACGCACAGCCTTGCCAGGCCGACGACTGCCGGTCTTCTTTGCCACAAGCGACCATTCCCTTCTCGCCGGAACGAATGGGCACCCCCAATGGACCGGGACTGCGGCCAGGGTTGCACGCGGAGTGCCATTCGAGCCCTCGTCTCCGCGCCGGTGCCTGGTCTTCACGGCTGGCGGCCAGTCAACTGACTGAATTGTAGCGCCGTCCCGATCGCGCCAGATGGCCGGGCGGGCATCCAACCGCTCTCAGCCGGCTTGGGGAGCCGCAAGCAGATCCTTGATCGTCTTGCCGATCTCCATGAACTGATCCAGGCCGGAAGGCTTGGTGATAAACTGGCAGACTCCGAGCTCCCTGAGCGTAGCCTGGTCCCGCCCGGACCGGGAAGAACTCCAGACGCACACCGGAATGCCGCCGAGGTGATTGGCGCCCCGGATCTCGCGCAGTATGTCTTCGCCGGTGTACTTGGACAGGTTCAAGTCCAGCAGGATCAGGTTTGGGATTGGCGCGTCCGCGTAGGCGCCCTGCCGGTGGATGAAAGCCAGGGCATCGGTTCCGTTCAGCAGATGGATCAACTCGAACTGGAGATCCTGCCGCTTCAGAGCCCGATCGAGAAGGAAGACATCGGAGGCATTGTCTTCCACGACGAGGATCCGGGCCGCAGGGGCGACCGAAGCGTGTTTCAAGCTCACTTTCGACTCCCGATCCCGGCCGCCCTGGTCCCTGACGCCGATCTCCGCAAAAGCGCTCCCTGAAGAGCCGGTATCATCATTTTATCACCTGTCTGGCCGTTACGACAAAACGCTTGGGCGCCGGTCCGACGTAATAGAAGGGGTAACAGGTCACCCGTTCGCACACGATCGAAGGAGGAGCATTTGGAGGTCCATCGGCGCTCTACTCGGTGAAGAACGCAGCTGCCTTCCCGATTCATGACTATGTTTGCCGCACTCTGGGAGACATGGGGGGCAGCGCCAAAGCCGAGAATCACTCCGTACCGGCCCTGACGCCCGGGCTAACGGCTCATGCAGTTATTGCCACGCGGAATGCAGGAATTGCCACCGACAGGAGGGAGTGGGCGCTCCGCGCCGCCGGTAAAGCAGCGCGCAGATTCCCGGAGCGACGATGCTTCGTTCCCGATGACTCCCGGCGTGCCGGCTGCTGCTGAGCCACATACGGTTGCCGCTCCCTGGACTCCCGAAGCACGGCGTCCGCCCGTTTGGGCGTTTTCCCGGCAGCCGGGCGGGCGTGAGTAGTCCAGGGCCGTTTGGTCCTCCACATGCCCTCAGAGGAGATTGAACGATGACGCGTCAAAGGAAAACTATGAAAACTCTCAGACTATGTTTGTTGTCGCTGGCGGTAGTGGTCGCCGGAACGACGATAGGGTGCTCAACGACGTCCAACAAGTCAGCCGACGTTTCTGCCAGCATCCGCACCTCGCTGGATCAGGCTAACTTCAAGGATGTCACGGTCAGTCAGGATCGTGACAAGGGGGTCGTGACCCTGGGCGGGCACGTCACAACAGGCGCTGACAAGTCACAAGCCGAGACCATTGCAAGGTCTTTCGCGGGGCAGCAAGTTGTGGCGAACCAGATCGCCGTGCTCCCGCTGGGAGCCGAGCGACAATCTAAAGAGGTGAACTCGGACCTGGACAACGGCATTGAGAGCAACCTGGATGCGGCTCTCATTACAGCGAGCCTCCGCAAGAGCGTGAGTTTCTCTGTTAAGAATAACGTTGTCACGCTGACTGGCAATGTCAACTCTGAAGAGAAGCGTGCGCAGGCCGATCAGGTCGCGGCGGCGGTTCCTAACGTGTTGCAGGTGGTGAACGAACTGCAGGTTGCGGGGCAGAGGGCCACTTCGTCGAACTGAGCGCAACAGCGCCAGTTGAAAAGAGCGTGAATGTCCGATCCCCGTGCCGTGGGTGGGGCAGTCCCCGATGTTGGCCATTGACCAGCTCAGTTCCAATGGACTGGCCCTACCCACTCCCCCAATCCATCCAGACCGAATGACGAACCAGCGTGCTGCCAAGAGTGGCACAGCGATGCCATGCGCGCGAGCGGGCGCGAGCGTCCGCGGGCGAGGAAGGGTCCAATCCGACCGGCGCAAGAATTGCCGGTGGAAGTGCAGGATTCGCCGTGTCAGCGCGCGCTGATCGGTCACTGTAAAGCCAATCCAAGATTCCCCCCAAGGCTTCCAAAGACCAGGGCCGGGGCGGGGGCAGCTGAACATCGCGAAGACGGACTGGCCCTCCGTGTGCACATCTCATGGCGACGTGAAAGGAAAGGATCAGGATGCAACTCATTCGAGCAACCACGACAGCGGCCCTGTGCATGTTCTTCGGAGCGATGATTCCTGCGTACGCGCAGCACGAAGAGCAGAAGGAACCGCAAGCCAAACCAGAGGCCAGGCAAGCTGCGCCGAAACCCGCGCAACAGCAGCATGCGCAAGCGCAGCCGAGACCGCAGCAGCAACAGCGGGCTCAAGCCCAACCGAAACCGCAGCAACAGCAACGCGCCCAGGCTCAACCAAAACCGCAACAGCAAGAGCGCGCGCAGGCTCAGCCGAAACCGCAGCAACAGCAGCGCGCCCAAGCCCAGCCTAAGCCGCAGCAACAGCAGCGCGCCCAGGCTCAGCCTAAACCGCAGCAACAGCAGCGTGCCCAGGCCGAACCGAAACAGCAGGTGCGCACTCAGGCAGAGCCGAAACAACAGGTGCGCACTCAAGCGCAGCAGAAACCTCAGGAACGCACTCAAGCACAACAGAAACCGCAGCAGCGAGCCCAACCGGCTCAGCAGGCCCGGCAATCGCAGCAGCGCGCCCAACCGGCTCAACAGGCCCGGCAATCGCAGCAGCGAGCCCAACCGGCTCAGCAGGCCCGGCAATCGCAGCAGCGCGCCGCTCAACCGGCTCAGCAGGCCCAGCAATCGCAGCAGCGCGCCGCTCAACCGACTCAGCAGGCCCAGCAACAGCAGCAACCGCAGCGGACCCGCGAACAGGCAAGTTCGTGGCAACAGAAGCGCGGATGGGCCGGGAATGGCGCCTGGCAGGCACATACCAGTTTTCAGCAGGGTCGGGATCATAACTGGGGCGGCGACCATCGTAATTGGGCGCAGCGTGGAGGCTATGGCGGCTACTACATTCCGCAGGCAACCTTCAATCTCTCCTTCGGGCGTGACCACTACTTCCGTATGCACGGCCTTCCCTCGATGTACATGGGATATCCGCGCTTCGCCTACGGCGGCTTTTCGTTCATGCTCCTGGATCCCTGGCCCGACTCGTGGGGCGAGGACTGGTACGACAGCGATGACCTTTACGTCGTCTACGACAACGGGTACTACCTTTACGACCGCAACTATCCGGGCGTCGGACTGGCGATTTCTGTCGCGCTGTAGCTGACATAAGGGCCCTATCGATGAGTTCCGCAGTGACGCCAGGAGTCGATGTGAGGCTTCTGGCGATTCCTGTCCGAGGCAGGACAAAGCTGTAGCGAGAGGGTTTGAAGGGAAGCGAGGCGGGGCCTTGCTCCTAGCTTGGTTCGGTGCCGGTCGGAATCTTCTGCTTCCAAGAACGAGGTTATCGGGGCTTTCCCGAGAGGAGATCGGAGCCTTTGGACAGGACGTCTGAAGGCTCGGGGACGGGGTTCGCAGAAACGAAGCCAATTGGGTCGTTTCCCATTTGTTCAGTGTGAGTTGGAGACAAGTCCGAAGAACTCTGGGGGCGCCGAGCGGAGACGTGAACGATCTCGGTGAGCTTGGGTGGAGGGACGAATTCGCCGGCGCGCATGCGGGCGATGCGCTCGAGTTCGAGGAGCGCGCGGAAGTAGAGGCGGTCCCAGTAACGGTGGATGGAAAGAAGCCGCTCATAGGTGCGCATCGATTCGGCGATGGAAGAGGGGTCGATTTCGATGAGGGCCAGGTTGAGGAGTTCATCGATGCGGCGAAGTTGGATAGACGAGACGGCGAGTGCGCGGACGAGTTCTGAGTTGACGGCGCCTTCAGGATGGAACTCGGCGCGGTAATCGGCGTGGAGGCGTTCGAATTCCGCGGCGTCGCCCTGCAGTTCGGGGTTGTGAGAGTAGAGCCCGTGAGTAGCGGCGTTGTGAGAAGCGGCGGTCTTGCCCTCGGCGGAGCGGGGACCGGTGGAAAGCTGCGAGTTAGCGCGATTGGCGGCGACCTGGGCCGAGGTGGACATGGTGGTAATTCCTTTCATCCGAACAATAGAAAAGCGGCTCGCCGCCAGGAGCGGGAGCCGCTTTGGTAAGAGGAGGTTCCTCGACCACAGTCTAGCAATGAGAGTCAAGGAATCGGGGCGTGATAGGCAATAGCAGCGTCAATCGGTGATTACAAATCAATCACATAGCGATGTTGCCGGATGCGTGACTGACAATTCTCGCCTGTGCGCAAAATGCGGCAGAAGGCAAGGCCAGCTCCGTTTCTGCCCTGTAGGATGGGCGACTCAGAGTTTGGCATTCAACCTGCGGGTAAATCTGCGATATGGCTACTACCGTCGCTCCGCGCCCGGCCATGGGGGATCTTGCGCGCTCGTTCGGTCAACCCTTGCAGGTCATGGTCGAATGGGTTGGCGACTTAGGCCTATTTTGCTGGCACGTGGCCAAGGCGCTGTTCTCGCGTCCCTTCGAGGGCGCTGAGTTTCTACGCCAGTTGGATGCGATTGGGGCCAAGTCTCTGCCGCTGATCGCGCTGGCGGGCGCCGCCACGGGCGCCGTTCTTTCTCTACAGACTCGCGATAGTCTTTCGCGCTTCGGCGCCAAGTCTCTGCTGCCAGCCGTGATCGTGTTCTCGCTCATCAAGGAGACCGGCCCGGTCATCACCGGTCTGGTGGCCAGCGGCCGCGTGGGCGCTGGAATCGGGGCTGAGCTGGGGTCCATGCGCGTCACCGAACAAATCGACGCCATGGAGGCCTCCGCGGTCGATCCGAACAAATACCTTGCGGCTACGCGGATCCTGGCCTGCATGGTGGCGCTACCTTTGCTCACGCTGGCGGCCGATTTCGCGGGCATTTTCGTGGGCTGGATCGCCACCACGCTGGCCGAGCCCACGTCCTTGAGACTGTTTCTTTCAAACGGCCTGCACCACATCAATTTCAACGACGTGATTCCCCCCACTCTGAAGACCGCCGTTTTTGGCTTGATCATCGGAGTCGTCTCCTGCTTTCAAGGCATGCGCACCCGCGGCGGGACTGAAGGAGTGGGCCGTGCCGCCACCAGTTCGGTCGTGATCTCGTCCCTGTTGATCGTCGTGACCGACGTACTGCTAGTTAAAGTGATCGTCGAGTTCTTCTAATGGAACAACAAACCAACTCCGAGTCGCCGGTGGCCGTGGCAGGACTGCGGAAGTCATTTGGCGAGCAAACGGTTCTGGCTGGAATCACCTTCGAGCTCGAGCCTGGCAAGGTGACGTGCGTCCTGGGGCGGAGCGGCACCGGCAAGAGCGTTTTGCTGAAGCTGCTGATCGGCCTCGAGAAGGCGGACGCGGGCTCGATTCGCCTGGCCGGCCAGGATATGGCGAGCGCATCCACGAAAGAGTTGAACGAAGCAAGGAAGAAAGTCGGCTTCCTGTTTCAGCAGGCCGCGCTGTATGACTCCATGTCCATTGAAGAAAACGTCGCCTTCCCGCTGCGCCGGCACACCACGCTTTCGGCCGACGAACGTCTCGCCCGGGTCCACGAGCTGCTGGCGAGCGTCGGCATGGACCGCGATCTCGACAAGATGCCGGCGGACCTTTCCGGCGGCATGCGCAAACGCGTGGGTCTGGCGCGCGCGCTCGCACTCGACCCCGTGGTCGTCATGTTCGATGAGCCTACGGCGGGACTCGATCCCATCACCGCGGCCGAGATCGCGGAGCTGATTGTCGAGCTGCGGGAGAAGCGACACGTCACATCGATCGTGGTCACGCACGATCTTCGGACGGCCAAGAGCGTGGCCGACCGTTTGATCGTGCTGGATCAGGGAAAGACTTTGTTTGACGGCACATTCGATGGCTTCCATCGCTGCGACAGTCCATTGATCGCCGAATTCGTGAAAGATGCGGCATGAGGTGAAAGTTATGTCCCAGAATTTTCGTTTAGGACTGTTCCTGTTGGCCGCGCTGGCAATGATTATCGTGTGTGTGTTTCTGGTCGGCAGCCAGGAGTCGAAGTTCGGGGCGCACTATCAAATCCGGAGCGATTTCGACAACGTCTCGGGTCTGGGTGTGGACGGCGATGTTCGTGTCGGAGGCATCCGCATGGGGTCCGTCCGGTCCATCCTGCTCCCCAAGCGGTCCGACGGCAAAGTGGTGGTCGTGATGGATCTCGCCAAAGAAACGCAGTCCATCCTCAAGCAGGACTCAATTGCCTCCATCCAGTCCGCGGGGCTGCTGGGAGACAAGTACGTTGAGATCTCTTTCGGTTCGATGGACGCGGCGCGGCTCAAGGGTGGCGAGACCATCGACAGCGCGCCGCCCTTCGATATTTCGGATCTGTTGAGCAAGGCTAATCAGATTCTGGACACCAGCCAGGGGGCTCTCGAGAGCATCGCGGGAGCGTCCGACAACGTCAACCTGATCACCGCCAAGATTAATACGGGACACGGAACCATAGGCAAGCTGATCAACGATACGGCACTCTATAATCAGGCCGCGGCCAGCGTGACGTCCATTCATGATGACGCGGACGCAATGAAGCATAACTTCCTGCTGCGCGGGTTTTTCAAGAACCGTGGCTTCGCCGATCCCACGGAAGTTCAGGAGCACGCCGTAGCTCAGTTGCCCAAAGAGCAGCCGGTCAAGAGTTTCCAGTTCGACCCGAAAGACTTGTTTGAAAAAGCGGATTCCACCAAGATGAAGAATCAGAATCACCTGGATGCCGCGGGACAATACCTGCAGTCTCAGAAGTTCGGGTATGCCGTCATTACGTCCAGCACCGGCTCAACCGGCGACACCGACAAGCAGCTGGCGCTCAGTGACGCGCGCGGCTATCTGATTCGCAAGTACCTGGTGGACAAGTTCCCCATGGATGACACACGTGTGAAGACTCTCGGTTTGGGCAAGAGCTCCACTGAAAGCCCGGACGGCAGCATCCAGATCCTGGTGTATGCCAAAGCGCCCGCGCCGGCGCCCGCCGGCAAGCCGGTGGCGAAGAACTGATCGCTTGCCGATGACGGGAAGAAGACGAGCCGTCGACCGGAGAACGGCTTCTGGAGAGCTATCCTGGACCGAGGATCGAGGAGGCCCGGAGTGCACTTGCGTCAAATAGAACGGCACCGCACCGGACATGTCGGCTGGCTGCGCGCGGCGGTTATGGGTGCGGACGACGGAATCCTTTCGACGGCGAGTCTGGTGCTCGGAGTGGCGGCGGCGCATGGAACCCACAGCAACGTATTGATCGCCGGGGTCGCCGGGCTGGTTGCCGGTGCGATGTCGATGGCCGCGGGCGAATACGTGTCGGTGCACTCACAGGCAGACACCGAAAAAGCCGACCTCGCACTGGAGCGCACGGAACTGAAGAACGACAACAAAGGCGAGCACCAGGAATTGGCCGCAATCTACGTTGGACGCGGGCTCGAACCCGCGCTGGCCAAGAAGGTCGCCGAGCAGCTGATGGCCCACGACGGCTTGGGATCTCATGCCCGCGACGAACTAGGCATCACCGAGGCTCTCAGCGCGCGTCCGATTCAGGCCGCATTGGCGTCGGCAGGCAGCTTCGCGGTAGGAGCGGCCATGCCACTGCTGATCGCAGCCGTGGTTCCGGAGGGGGGTCTGATCCCGTTTGTCGCGGGGGGTTCCCTGTTGTTTCTGGCGCTGCTGGGAGGGTTGGCCGCGCGAGCGGGCGGAGCGGGCGTGATGATCGGCGCGGTGAGGGTCACATTCTGGGGCGCTCTCGCGATGGCGGTCACCGCCGGCGTCGGGGCGCTCGTCGGAACCGTCGCAGCGGGGGCTTGAGGGCGCGCCGGCCCTGGCAGCCCGCGTGGAACCCGGACAGGCCTCGGCCCCCAATCGTCAACTCGCCATGCAGCAACTGCCGTGTGGTGTGCAGATCCTGCACCCTGCCAGGGCGAAGTGCCGCGGTTCCGGCGATGCACCGGTTGACCCGCTCTCCCGTAGAGCTCTACTTCCGCTTTGGCCCCGCGCTTGCAGTTATCTATTGCGAAGGAACAAAAAGATGCTCTGGACACTGTTTGTAGTGCTGTTGGTTTTGTGGGCTCTCGGAATGCTGACTTCGGTCGGCGGTTCGCTGATCCACATCCTGTTGGTCATTGCGTTGATCGTGCTGGTGTTCAACCTGATTCAGGGACGCCGGATTCTCAGTTAGCGGGTCCATTGGATCCATCGCTCAGCCGGGCGCCAGGCCGGCGGCCGGCGGCCTGGCGGCGGATTGTTGTGTGAAGTTGCACGAGAGAAATAGGAGAGTAAAAAGACATGCCGTTGATTAACATTGTTATTGCGCTGGTTGTGGTCGGCTTCGCGTTGTGGCTGATCAATCGGATCCCCATGCAATCCACCATCAGGGGCATCCTGAACGTTGTGGTTGTCATTGCGGTCGGCGTTTGGCTCCTGCACGTCTTCGGATTGTGGGGGCAGCTGACCAGTTATAGATTTCCGAATTAAGGCGCCGAAGTTGGCCGGCCCCTGGACGACAGTACTCAGCTGAGTCCGGCTTTGTGCGGCTTCGGTTGCAGGAATGGCTCCGCCCGTCGATTGGATGGGATGACGGACAAGGTGCTCTTTCCAGCCGAGACTGTTTTCAGCCCGCAGATGTTATGGGGAACCGCGGCCTACGCGGGGTTTGGGTGGTTGCTTACTTAGTCGCGATGCGAGGGCCGTCCAGAGACGTTCGGTCCTTATCGTGCTGGGAAGAGAGACGAAAGGAAACTGCCCTTTCACAGAGGGACACACACATGCACGAGGCACACCAGGAAGCCGCCGGGCGGCGCGAAGACGCCGCACAAGCCTATCGTACGGCTGTCGGGCATGCCGAAAACGGGGATCAAGTAGCGACAAGCTCGCGTTCGGAACGAGCACTGACGCACCGAATTATGCTCTGGATGCTGGTGGTCACGGGCCTCGCAGCCCTGCCTGTGCTGGCACAGGCGCAGCCGCTGCCTGATTCCGGAGATTCCACTCGAACTGTTCCCAGCGCAACGGATGCATCTCGAACTGTTGCGAGCACAACCCCGGTGCAGCCGGACGTGGCGTACACACGTCCGACGCAGAAAATCAAGATCTACAACTACCTCTTCGACGCCTTCGGCCCGTATCCCCTCGTCGGCGCGGCGTTTACGGCGGCGATTGGCCAGGCCAGCAATTCGGTTCCGGATTGGGGACAAGGCGCTGCGGGTTACGGCAAGCGGTTCGGGTCCAACCTCGGAATTGCAGCGATAACGCTGACCACCCGCTATGGACTGTCGGAAGCTCTCAAGGAAGACTCGATGTACTACCGTTGCGAGTGCAGCGGCGTTTTTCCGCGCCTGAAACATGCCGTGATTTCGACCTGGACGGCCCGGCGCGGCGTGGACGGCCACACGGTCTTCTCGATCCCGGCGCTGGTGGCGCCGTATGTGGGCACGATGACGGCCGTCTATGGCTGGTATCCCAGCCGCTACGGCGCCAAGGATGCGCTGCGCCTGGGCAACTACAGCATGCTGGCGTATATGGGCGGGAACATCGCTCTGGAGTTTGTCTACGGCGGGCCGCATTCATTACTTTCCCGCATGCATTTAGACAATCGGCACCGCGGGCCAAGTCCGGATTCAACTCCATGATCGAGGGGGGAATCAGGGGCGGCCGACGGGCGTTGTTTCCAATCCTGATCCGGCATGCGCGCGTGTTTCCCTGATCCGCACCACAGAAGGTTGCGCATCCGCCGGCAAGCCGAGCGACGGGAAAACGGCGAGGAGGTGCACTGCGGATCGAATGCTCAAACATTTTGACATCGTCGATTCCGCGCTGCCGCAACAATTCCCCGATGTGCAACACGCCGTCCGCCATCGCAGGGAGCTAGAATAATCAGAAGTGTCCCAACCGCCTGTGGTTTCCGGCCGGATCCTCATCGTCGACGATGACGAGCGCCAGCGTGACGCCCTGGCTGCCATGCTGTCCGGTGGTGGATTCGACACGCAACTGGCGACCAACGGGCTGGAAGCGCTGGAACGGCTGGCTAGCTTCAACGCAGACGTCATCATCTCGGATCTGGTCATGCCGCGCATGGACGGCTTTGAACTGCTGCAGCATTTGAAGGCGCGTGGCGACCTCACTCCGGCGATCGTGCTCACCGGCTTCGGCAGCATGGAGAAGGCGCTGTCGGCCGTTCACGACCTCAAGGCATTCTGGTACCTGGAGAAACCAGTGGAGCCGCGGGCGTTCAAGACCCTCTTGGAACGCGCGATTCAATACAAACGAAGTCTGCAGAGAGCAGACGAGCTGAAGCGAGATCTGAGCCTTCACGGAGTGCTCGGAGACCTGGTTGGGACCTCCCCGGTAATGCAGGAGGTTTTCTCGCTCATCAGACAAGTGGCGCCCACGACGGCTCCCGTCCTGATCAGTGGAGAAACTGGAGCCGGGAAGGAGCTGGTGGCGCGGGAGATCCATAAGTGCAGCCCGCGCGCCAATGGACCGTTCATCGCGATCAACGCCGCCGCGTTGCCCGAGGCTCTGGTTGAGAGCGAGTTGTTCGGTCACGAGAAGGGCTCGTTTACCGGGGCCATGGAGCGTTCGGCCGGTGTCTTTGAGCAGGCCCATGGCGGCACGCTGTTTCTGGATGAGATCGGCGAGATGCCGCTCTCGACGCAGCCCAAGCTGCTGAGGGTGATCGAAGAGTTGCGGGTGCGAAGAATCGGCGGAAAGAGCGAGATTCCGGTGGATGTGCGCGTGCTCGCCGCCACCAGCCAAGCCGCGGGATCGCATCTAAGGGAAGAACTCTACTACCGGTTGAGCGTGTTTCAAATCGTGGCTCCGCCGCTGCGTGAACATAAGGAAGATATCCCGCTTATCGCCGACGTCATGCTGCAGAATCTGAACCAGAAGCATGGCACGCGCATCACAGGACTCGATGCCGAAGCGCTGGATATGCTTCAGCGGTACGATTGGCCCGGTAATGTGCGGGAGCTGCGCAATATTCTGGAGCGGGCGGCCATCCTGGAAACCGAGGGCCCGATCCGGCTGAAGGACCTTTCGTTTCCTGCGCTCGGCGCAAACTCCGGACAGTATACCCGGCCATCGCCCGGCCACGAGGGTCCGAGTGTGCTTCAGCCTGGCCAGCCGCTCATGAGCATCGAGGAGACTTACATCAAACTCACCCTCGAGCACGTGCACGGCAATCGCAAACTCGCCGCCAAGATGTTGGGGATCAGCCTGCGCACGCTGCAGAGCCGGCTGGCCACGCTTCGCGACGATGAGAAGCTGCTCAGCCCGGGCTCCTGAACGATTCGCTCGAGTGCGGCCCTGAACTGCGATGGCCGACCGGGCGGATAAGGAACCGGCGCGGCGCGGCTACTGTAGTGTCTGAAGTCAAGGATTGACAACGCCGGCCAAGCGTCAACACGAGGTCGACGCGGCAGGCACGAGTGGCTGCGCCACGGTGAATGACCGGCGATTGTCAAAGAATCTGCGAGACACGACATTACGTGGCGATCACAATTGACGCGTTCCTGTCGGGCGAGCGGCGGGCGATCACCGGGTATTTGGGAAGGAGGACATACAGGCCAGCGGAGAGGAATGTGACCGCCGACAGCAGCCCCAGGAGTGCGGCATACGAGCCTGTTGCATCAAAAGCCCGGCCCATCACCACTGGACCGATGGCGCCGGCGAGCGCGTAAGCCGACCAGGTGAATCCATACAGTGTCGAAAACGAGCGGAGGCCGAAATAGCGGGAGAGGAGATAGGGAGTGATGTCAGCTTCGGCGCCGAGGCCGAGCCCGATCAACATGGAAGCGGCGATGCCCGACGGCGCCGAATGGGCCACGGAGAGCAGGAAGATGCCAAGCGCGGTGGTCAGCAGCAGGCACAGACCGACGCGCGGCCCGAAGAAGCGGTCCAGAAGGAAGCCGGTCAACAGGCGGCCGCAGAAGCTGGCCAGGCCCAGCGCCGAGGCGGCCAGCGCGGCGGTTGAAGCCGAGACGCCACGGTCGGTGAGGAGAGGCGAGAGATGCGTGATGGCGCCGTTCACGCTCATCGAGCCGAGAAACAAGGTGGCGATGAGAATCCAGAATGAACGGGAACGGAGACCTTGCCGGACGGTGGAGCCCTCCAGGTGGAGGGCGGCGCGGTTGAGCGCGCGCGGGCGTTCGCGGACGAACAGGGCAGTCAACGGAAGGCCGAGCAGCAGCACCAGCGCTCCGAGCAGGCCGTAGGCGGCGCGCCAGCCGTAACTGCCGATCAGCGCCTGCGCCAACGGTGGAAAGAGCATGGCGCCCGTGCCGACGCCGGCCATCACCAGCGCCAGCGCCAAGCCGCGACGGTGGTCGAACCAGGTTGAAACGGCGCGCGAGTAGCCCATCTGCGTTGTGCCGTTTCCGACGACGCCGAGCAGAACGAAGACGGCGTAAAGGTGAAACAGGTGGGGCGTGAGGAGGCCGAGCGAGGCGAAGGCAACTCCGAACACGGCCATGCACGGAAGAATGAGCCGGCGCGGCCCGAAGCGGTCCAACAGAGACCCAAGCGGCGGCGAGCAGATGGCGACGGTGAGGGCGGCGAAACCGAACGCGGCGGAAATGGATTCGCGGCTCCAGCCGAACTCGGAGCTCAGCGGTTTGAGGAAAATGCTGAAGGTAAAAACCAGCAGCGAGCCGAAACTCACCATGACGCCGAAGTAGGCGGCCAGGACGACGCGCCAGCCGGGGTTGGTGAGTGGACTGCTCATGCGGGACGGCTCATCGTTCACGGGCATTGGAATCACCGGCAGGGCCGAGTGGGGCTGCGTGGCAGCGGCTTGAAATCAGCCATGAAATCCATTGTTTGAGGAACCGGGCCGCGAGACGCGCGGTGGTCCAGCCAACTCTGAGGCGGGCCGCTAGCGCGCATAAACCGTGGTCCGGGGGTGATCCAGATGCCAGTTGAACCAGAAGCTCCTGGTGAGTGGAATGGAGCTCAGGCAAAGGCCCATGTTGGGGCCGGAGACCGCGCAGCCGCGGAAGTTCCATTCGCTGCCGGTCTGGGCCTCCATGACTAGCGCGGCGGACCCGCCGGCCGCTGAGGCGGCCCCTTCCGGCCCGGGATCCGGCTTCCGGTAGAACGCCGGGACGACGGCCAGACCGGGAACCGCTGCCGAAAAACAGCGGACCGACTTGCCATCCGGCCCGACCACCAGGACGACCGGCCGGCCGCCCACGCTGTCGTTCACGAGCCGCTCGTCGAGCACGCGCTTGAGCCGCCAAGCCCGGCTCACGCCGTCCACCACGACGCCCAGCATCAACTCGCGGGCCGCGATTCCCGTTTTGCTCGTGTCGACCATCGTCGGATAGCGGCCGATGCGCTGCTCCCAGTCGCGGGGCTCGTATTCCTTTTCAAAGCGCGCAACGGGCGCCATCACCGTGCCCTGGGGAAACTCCCGGCGCCAGAGGGCGAACGTCAACTCATCGCCGGGCACAAGCTGCAACTGAGTGCCGGCGAGCGGACCGCTGAGCGCCTGGCCGGTGGATTGCTGCCAGAACGAACCGGTTTCCTGGTCGCGCAGCAGAGCGTTCTGGTTGTTGATCCCGCCCAGGCGGAAGGTCAGAATCCGCCCGGCCACGTCACGACGCCACACCAGACCGGTGTGGCAGAGCGTGCAGTAGGTGGCCGCGACCGCCACGCCGCCAACCCAGTCATTGACGATGTGGTGGTAGCCGATGGTGCGGATCGGGTAGGCCCGGGACTGGCCGGCGATCGAAATGGCGAGCACCATGTCGTCGCCGGACACCTTCGATTGACCGGCGGGGACGAAGTACAGGCCCTCGACAGGGTGGAACATGATCTCGTAGATGTTGACCTGGACCAACCCCGCAAAGAGGAAGGTCAACGCGCACAGGCCGGCGGCCCACGCGCGGCCAGTCCGGCGCCGGGCGAGGCGCCACGCCCAAACCGCGGCCGGCACGCTTGCGACGGCGCACAGCGGGGCGAGCCATGGTCCCCAGCGGCGAACGCTCAGAGCGAGGGCCAGCTCTGTCGCGCCCTGCGCGCGAAAGGGCCGAATCACGTACAGCGGGACGGCGATGGCGGCGCAGGCGATGAGGCACAAACAAGCCAGGGCGGCGTAAGAAAGGAATTGAGAACGCCGCCCGGGGCGAGCAGTGGGGGTGTGATCAGCCCGCATATTTGAAGTTCCTGCAACGTCGAACTGAAACCAACGCTAGTGGCCTGTCGCGGAGAGAACGTAGCCAAGCGCCAAGCCGATTGCCGGGCGCATCTAAGCAGCAGTGGGGAAGCGGCGCGACGACCGCTCCTTAACAGTCGCGGCTCCGTCACAACACGACCGCTCCTTAACAGTCGCGGCTCAGTAACGCAAATCTCCGCGACAGGCCACTAGTCGCGGGCATAGCCGTGCAACGCAGTCCGTTTTCCTCCCTGACGGTGAGCCTCATCCGATAAAGCGTGAACGCCACTGGCGTCGATCCAGCGGTTGTAGAAATTGAACAGCGCACAGACCGTGATCGCGAAATAGATTGCATCGTCATCCCACCCGGCGGCATAAAGCGGCTGCATATCCGCGGCGGTGATCCGCGGCGAGTCGCGATTCACCTTGTTGACAAACCGGAACAGGGCCTTGTGCTTCTCGTCCAACGCCGAAGTCTCCAGATCCTTCAACACCGACCAGACCAGTTCCTCGCTACCCAACAGTTCCGCCGCAACTGCGGCGTGAGACTTCAGTCAAAACGGGCAATCGTTGCGATAGGAGGTGTAGGCGGCGATCAGCTCGCGGATGCCCGGGCTGAACGGGCCGGGGCCGCGCAGGATTTCGTGCGTGAATTGGGCCAGATGGGCCGTGGCCTGGGGCAGATAGGCGAACATGTGCCAGATCTGCGGGTATTCCGCGCCCTGCTGCTGCAGCATGCGGATGCTGGCGGTGAAGGAGCCGGGCTTGGGGTTGTGCTCGACGCCCGGCAGAAACATGGGTTCCATTTTCGGCTGGTCCGGCAGCGGTTTTTCGTTGGACATGGCTTCTCGGATCCTCTTAATAGAACAGCTTCAGCGCAAATTGCAAGAGGCGCGGCGAGCCGGCCTGCAGAATCCGGCCGAACGTCGGCGACGCCATGTCGTCATCGGGAATATAGAAATTCGCATGATTGGCGATGTTGAAGCTCTCGATGCGCACCTGCAGGCGCTTCGCCTCGCCTAAATTGAAATCTTTCAGTAGCGAAAGATCGGCATCGGCAATGCCGGGTGCGCGTACGACGTTGCGTCCCTCATTGCCGAATTGACCGGCCTGCGTGACCGGGTTGAGGCGTTGGAAGTCAGCCGGGTTGACCCACTGATTGGCGGTATGCGGGCCGGCGTTGGGATCGCTGATCAGATCGGGCCGGCTGGAATAGAAGCCGGAGATCTCCGGCGCGGAGCCTTGCATTGAGACGTTGGCGCTGTCGTAGACCGTGAACGGCGTTCCGGTGGAGAAACTACCGATGCCGTTGAGTTGCCAGCCATTCAGCACAAGCGCGGCCGCATGGGGTGCTTGCCTCCAGCGCGGCAACCGATAGTTGGCGCTGATCGATAGCCGGCTGCGGGCGTCGAACAGGGACGGCCCATGCTCGGCGGCGAGATCGAAGGGATTCTGCGCCAGATCATTCTCGCCCGCGACCAGCATCGGCGCCGAGCCGGAGAGGTTGAACGAAGAGACGTCGTCGAGGCTCTTGGAGAACCAATAGGACACGAGAAAGCCGAGGCCGTTGGAGAAATGGCGCGACACGGCGGCCTGCAGGGAGTGGTAGGTCGAATTGGCCTCGTTGCTGATCAGGCCGACCGAGGCGAAGTTGCAAGGCCCGCCCCCTGCGGGGCAGCCGGCGTAGATGCGATTCTGATCGATCTGCTCGGTCGTTTCGCCGGGCTGGTAGACCGACGGATCGGCTTCCACCATGCGCGGCAGGCGCGTGCCCTTGTTGCCGACATAGCGCAGGTCGAGCAGATAGTCGTGCCCGAGCACGCGTTGAATGGAGAAGTTCCAGTCCTGGGCATAGGGCGGGCGCGAGGCCTGATCGACCGTCAGGACGGTGGCCGGCGCGGCGAAGGAGAGATTGGCGAACGGCGGCGGCTGGCTGCCCCAGGGGTTGGCGATGTCGAAGCCGGGGCCGGCGACCTGGACGGCCTGAGTCCAGGGCAGCGCGCTGACCGGCGCCTGCAGCGGGCCGCCAACGCCGTTGGTGAAGGAGTCGTAGAAGATACCGTACCCGGCGCGAACGGTGGTTTTGCCGTCGCCGCGCGGATCCCAGGCGATGCCGAGGCGCGGCATCAGGCCCTTGTAATAGTTCGGGATGATGCCCGCGGCGACCCCAGGATCACTGGGGAAAAGCAGTGCGGGAGGCGCATTGGGATAGACGGTGGAATGTTGGCCGGGCGCCCACTCATTGAGCCGGTTGCGGATCTCGGTGTAGGGCGAATTGATTTCATAACGCAGGCCATAGTTCAGGGTGAAGCGCCGGGCGATGCGCCACTCGTCCTGGGCGTATCCGGCAGCGACGTAGTTGCGCAACCCGCGATCGAACTGCCCGCCGCCCTGGAAAAACTCGACGGATTGGCCGGTCAGGAAGCTGGCGAAGGAGTCGCTGAAGGGAAACGGCGCGAAGACGAAGAAGCCGTTGGTGGCGATGCCGTAGACCAGATTCATCTGCGTGCGAGTGAACTCGGCGCCGGCCTTGAAGCTGTGTTTGCCCGCGATGTGCGCCAGAGAGTAGTTGGCCTCGTAGGTGTTCTGGTGCGTGTTGCGCGGCCCGGTGATCGGATCCCCGATGCTGGCGTATCCGCTGACAATCAGGTAGGGCGGCCCGGCGGCGATGCCGAGCGTTGGCTGGTAGGTGAAGCCGAGCGTGCCGGGCAGAGCGTGGTTGAGGCGCTGATCGAACTCGAAATTGTTGCGAAAGAAGGCCACGCGCGCGGTCTGGATGGTGCGCGGCGAGAAGAGGTGCGTGCTGGAGACGACGACCGAGTGAGTGAGCGTGTCGTCGGCGGTCGGAAAGCCGGGCACGTTGGCGCCGTCAATGGGCAGCGGATCGACATAATGGGCGTTCGAAATGGCATAGCGGACAAACAGCGAGTCGCCATTGCCGAAGTAGTGGTCGAGCCGCGCCCCGCCCTGGTCGTAGTTGTTGGTCAGGAGCTGCGTCGAGGTGAACAGCGAGGGCGACGTGTTGCCCAAGGGATAGAATTGCAGGGCATTCAGCGCGATCGAATTCAGCATGTAGGAAGGCAGGACGCCGCCGGGCACGGGCGCTCCGGCGAAGTAGTTGATCAAGGGAGCCGCATCGCCGCTGAAGTCGCCCGTCCGCTGCGCCGGCGTGGGGACGGTGGCGGTTTCGGTCTCGCCCTGCCGGTCGCGCAGGCCCTCGAAGTAGGCGAAGAAGAAGTCGCGATCCCGCCGGATCGGACCACCCAGTGTCGCGCCGTATTGATTCTGGTGCAGCGGCTCTACCGCCGATGCGAAAACGTTGCGCGCATCCAGGGCATTATTGCGCAAGAAATCATAAGCCGTGCCATGGAATGCGTTGCCGCCGGAGCGCGTGACGACGCTGGTCGTCGCGCCGCTGGTGGCGCCGTATTCCGCCGGCGCGTTCGAAGTCAGGATCCGGAATTCGGCAATCGCATCGACGGGCGTGCGGATCGCGAAGCCGCCGTCCACGCTGTTCACGTTCGCCGCTCCGTCCAGGACGTAGTCGTTCGATTCAGGCCGCTGGCCGTTGACCGCATAGGCCTGTCCGCTGCGCAACAGGCCGCCCGCCTCGGAAAGCCCCGAGGTCATCGGCGCGACGCCGGGTTGCAGCAGACCGAGCTGTGTGAAGTTGCGGCCATTCAGCGGCAGATCCGTGGCCATCTGCGAAGTGACCACGTTGCCGAGCGCCGTGCTCAGATCGGCGGATGCACCGCTGGCCGTCACGTTGACCTCGCTGCGGCTGCCGGGGATCTCCAGTTTGACGGGGAAACGCACGGTGCGGTTGATGTCGATGTGAATCGGCGCCGCGGTGAACGGCGCGAAGCCCTGGGCGGCGACCCGCAGCTCGTAGTCCCCGACCGGCAGCGACGAGAAATGGAAGGAGCCGTCCTTCCCGGCAAGTTGGGTTGCGGAGAAGCCCGTCTGGGCGTTCTTCGCCGTAACCACAGCTTGTGTCACGACCGCATTGGATGGATCCAGCACCTGGCCCTCCAGAATGCCGGTTGGATCTTGTGCGTGCACCAAAGGGCACACGAGAAGCAGAGAGACAAACCCCAGTGTTTTCATTTTTTTTGGAACCCAGTATTGGCATCGATAGTAACCGGAAACAAAAGTACAGTTCAATCGGCTGAAGATACTAATTCAAAATAACTACCCAAGAAGAGAAGCGGCTTCGCTGACGTTCGCCGGCACTCGGGCGGCCGGCGCATCGAGATGCAAGCGGTCTGGTCCATCCCGGAGCCGCGAGGGTCAAGGAGCGGTTGGCGCGCTGTCGGCCGGAAGTGGTTGAAAAGGGACAGGGGATAGCCCGCTTTTCCGGCGCGGGGCGTGGATTGCGCGGGCGCACTTAGGCCGTACATGGAGGGTGATTCGAATAGATTTCGGGCGCAGTTGTGCCGTAAATGGTGGGCAATTTCAGAGGGATTTCAAAAGATCAGATTCGCAGGGCGGAGCAGTGACCCGAGGGCGTCTTCCCAGCGCTGACCCTGGATGCTCCGCTTTGCACGACGGCTGGTCCCAGCTCGCAATGGCCTGGAGGCCCGCCACAACCCCGCTTTCCTGTGGGGTGGAAGATAGCGAATTGATTCACGCGATCACTAGACCGATCATCGCCCGTTCCGCCCTAGAGGATGGCGTTCAGGGTAATCGCTAGCCACCCGGATCCCATCCTGGGGGATCGGACCGAAGTCCAGAAAGCCGGAAGGCTGCTACTCGAGGCCTTTCGCCGCCTGCGAGTGGGGATGGAGATGCTGGCCAGCAATTGCTCTACCCACAGATAGGAGATCATGGCGGGGCAAGGGGCAAGCGGGGGTTGACTGGAACGCATTGATAGTAGGCGAAATATAATTCTCGATCGGGCGTGAATGCCTCATGCCGCCCCTGCGGGGTCGGCACAACGAAGGATGAACAAGCCGATCCGCGGCTCCTGGCTCAGCCACGAGGACTGACAGGGCGTCAGAGCTCTAAGGTGTTGATTCTGTGTCTGTAATAGTTCGGCTTCTTCGAGGGATAGGCACAGAGTAGGCCGCAACGGTGCGGTCATTCAAGACCGCAAGCTCAGAACCATCCGGGGAAAGTGCAAAATCGTAGTGGCTCGTCGGCAAAGGCTGGACATTCAGAATCAGGATTTGTTTCTTTAGTGCCAAGTCGTACACGACTATGTGAGCCGCCGTAATCCGACGGCTCGACTCGCGAAAAAATCGGTTCTTTATCTCGATAGTGTTTAGACCGATAGCTACGAACCGACCATTTTGGGCGACGGCGGTTTTTTCCGATGGAGAGTTGCCGCTCGGAAACGAATCAGTCATGAATATACTGCCATCCGTTGACGTTCCGATGAGCTTATCGCAACCGTAAATCAATTGCCGATCGTTGCATAGGGTCGGCATGTTCTGATTTGCACAACGCCCGGTAGGTTCACCAACTTTCGGCCATCTGCTGGCTCCAAAGTTGGCTACAACGATGGAGTCGTCCCAAAAGCTTATGGCCGCAATTCCTTGATCCGAGACTGAATAGCTATGGTACAAAGGCGGGGACTGGTCCCAAGAATGTCTCACCCTGAGCGTTTGAGCGTCGAGTACATCGAAGTGGCTGTGAAGGTGGTTCAAGGAGTCCTGGATCACCTCGTTTAGCACGATTGTCATTCCCGTAGAGGACACATTTATGCGAGAGTTGCGGTCGCGATTGAGAAGAAAAGAAATATCTCGGGATTGTGCCAAGTCGGGCGACTGGAGTTCTAGCTGAGCGCCAGTTTTAACCAGCAGCCCGGCAACAGTTGTCAAGACCGTTGCGTCCTGAACTCTTGTTTTCTCAATTCTTCCGGCAACCACTTTTCCAGTGGTAGAATCAAGGAGCGAAAGACGCAAACGGAACGGTCTTAAAGTCTCTTCGGGGGTTCCCGAAGACAGTTGACCTTCATCGCGGTGCACTTCATAGACGATTAACTTGCTGTTCTGCACAAATACGATGCCCGCATGACTTGTATCGGTAAACTCGGTTATGCCAGCATGAACAGTATCGAGTTTTGTCACGATCTCTGTGCTCCAGACTGGATTCTGGCATTTTGCAGTCTCCACGTGTGTCATGAGCACCAGTCCCACGACGTAAGTGAGCCTCTCTATTCTGAGTTTTGTCCTGGGGCTCATGGCAGTGGAAATGACGGGAACGGGGGCAGCCTGGTCTTGGCCCCGGAGTCGGCGCTCGGGTCGCCTCCAGGCGGAGCCCTATCCTCCGCTCCGGCCATGTGTAGTGTATTTGCACCTGCGGTCAAACGCAATGGCGCCATGAAAAAGAGCTTAGCTGCCGCAGCGCTTTCAGGCATGACCCGCTGCCGAGCGCTTCGCAATCACCAGCCCACCATGACAGGAATCTGGCGGCGCGGCAGTTGGGAATATACTCATTGGCGATCGGGAGCGAGTACGGAGATCGCGGCCGGGAGGTCAAAGATGACGGCGAAGAAGACATGTTGGTGGTTGGTTATAGCGGTCGCTGCGGCGCTCGTGGCGATGCCCGCGCTGCGCGCGCAGGCCCGGGCCCAGACGCCGCTGTACCTGGATCCGAAACGGCCCATCGGGGAGCGCGTTGACGACCTGCTGAGCCGCATGACACTCAAGGAAAAAGTCGGTCAGCTCAATCTGCCGTGTGTGTACGTGAATGAGCTGGGGAAGGACATCCCCGCGAAGACCGAGGCCTGCAGAAAGTTCACGGCCGGAACCTACACTTCCGAAATCGGTCCGGGCAGCGGATTCTTCACGCTGGCCAACGAGATTCTGCACGGTGGCCCGCGCCAGCAGGCGGAGTATTTCAACGCCCTGCAAAAAATCGCCCTCACGCAGACGCGCCTGAAAATACCGCTCATGCAGGACGAGGAAGGGACGCACGGCGCCATGTTCTCGGGCGCAACGGTTTTCCCGGAGGGGCTGGCCGTGGGCAGTTCCTTCGATCTCGATCTGGTCCGCGCCATCTATGCGGCGGCGGCCGAGGAGGCGCGCGCGGTCGGGATCCACATGCTCTCGACGCTGGTGATGGAGACGCTGCGCGATCCGCGGATGGGCCGCAACGAGGAGGCCTACACCGAAGATCCCTACCTCTACATGCGCCTGGGCGAGACCATCGTGCGCGCGGTCCAGGGCGCGGACATCTCCGCCCCGGACAAGGTCATCGCCGTGCTCACCGATTTCCCGACGCAGAGCGAACCGGCCAGCGGCCTCGAACGCGGCGCGATTGAGGTCTCCGAGCGCTCGCTGAGAGAGAACTTCCTCCCGCCCTGGATCGGCGCCATTACCAAGGCCGGCGGGCTGGGCGTCATGGCCGGCTACCCCGAGGTCGAGGATGTGCCGGCGCACGCCTCGGTGAAGTGGATGAACGATGTCCTGCGTCAGGAGATCGGGTTCCAGGGCGTCGTCCAGAGCGAAGGCGGCGGCTTCTCCACGCTGCTGTACGAGCACATCGTGCCCACCCAAAAGGAAGCCGGCGCGCTGGCCCTGAAGGCGGGCGTCGATCTGAACATCACCTACGAGCCGGCCTACATGGGGCCGTTGGTTGAGAGTGTGGAGGAGGGCCGGGTCCCGATGGCGCTGGTCGATCGCGCCGTGCGCCGCGTGCTCGAGCTGAAGTTCCGTCTGGGCCTGTTCGAGCATCCATACGTCGATGTGGAGCGCGCCGTCCGCGTAGTGCACTCGCCGGCACATCGCGAACTGGCGCTGCGCGCCGGCCGCGAGGGCATTGTGCTGCTGAAAAACGATCGCAACGTTCTCCCTCTACGCAAGGATCTGCGCTCGATTGCCGTGATCGGCCCCAACTCGGACGACGCGCGCAACCAGTTGGGCGACTATTCGCCGCGCGAGATTCCGCAGCACGTTACTACGGTGATCGAGGGCATCAAAGGCGCAGTCTCACCACAAACCAAAGTCGCCGCCGTGCGCGGTTGCGAAATCACCGGCACGGATCGCAGCGGCTTCGCCGAAGCCGTGCGGGCCGCGAAAGCAGCGGACGTCGCGATTGTCGTGGTGGGCGAGCGCCAGCACGACGCCGAGGGCCTCGGCGGCCCCACCGACGGCGAAGCCCACGATGTGGCCAGTCTGGATCTCTCGGGTGTGCAGGAGGAGCTGATCCAGGCCGTCTTCGCGACCGGCACGCCCACCGTCGTGGTGCTGATCAACGGCCGGCCGCTTTCCACGCGCTGGACCTCAGAACACGTGCCCGCGCTGGTTGAGGCGTGGGAGCCCGGCGAGCGCGGCGGCGAAGCCGTGGCCGACGTGCTGTTCGGCAATTACAATTCCACCGGACGGCTGGCCATTTCCGTGCCGCGCCACTCCGGCCAGTTGCCCGTCTATTACAACTTCAAGCCCTCCAAGAGCTATTGGATCGGCCATGGCTGGGGGGCCAAAGGCTACGTGGACATGCCCGGCACGCCGCTCTATCCGTTCGGCTACGGGCTGAGCTACACCGATTTCGCCTACAGCAATCTACGCATCGAACCGTCGCAGATTCATCCCGGCGGCGAAGCGCGGGTCAGCGTGGACGTGAAGAACACCGGCGGCCGCGCGGGCGTGGAAACTGTGCAGCTTTACCTGCACGAGCAGTACGCGCCGATCTCCACGCCGGTCAAGCAACTGCGCGGCTTCGAGCGCGTCGCGCTGCAGCCGGGTGAGACCAAGACCGTCACTATGAATGTCACGCCCGAGGATCTGCAGTTACTCGATATCGACATGCGCTGGCGCGTCGTGCCGGGCGATTTCGACATCATGCTGGGCAGGTCTTCGGCGGATATACCTGTGCAAGGAGTTCTGAAGGTGACGCCGTAGCGCGCGGACGTAAGTGGTGGCGCAATGCAGCGGGGGCGGCCGGCCCGACAGGTCCTAGGTGGGGAAACCAGGAACGCCGGAGGGCTGCCCTGACGCCGCCGCTGCGTTTCTCGGACAACTCACCCAGACTGGGCGCGTCAGCGCAGAGTAGAATGCCCGCAGAGCTCGGGCCCAACGCGGGGTCACGATGAGGAGAGGCGCAATGAATGTAAGCCGCCGAGGCTTTGTCGCCACCGGCACTGGCTTCCTGGCCGCGTCAGCAGCACGCGCAGAGGGCCAATTACCCATCGCCAGCGGCCCATTTCACGCTGATTGGGACTCGCTGAAGCAGTACCGGTGCCCGGAGTGGTTCCGCGATGCAAAGTTAGGGTTCTGGGCCGTCTGGGGCCCGGAATGTGTGCCGCAGCAAGGCGATTGGTACGCCCGCAACATGTACATCGAAGGGCACCCCCAATACGAACATCACCTGAAAACTTACGGGCATCCCTCCAGGTTCGGCTATAAGGACATCATTCCTCTGTGGACGGCCGAACAGTGGGACCCCGACCGTCTCATGGCGCTTTACAAGTCCGCGGGCGCGAAGTACTTTTGCGTCATCGCGCAGCACCACGACAATTTCGATTGCTGGAACTCGAAATTCCACCGCTGGAATGCGGTGAATATGGGGCCGAAGAAGGACATTACCGGAATCTGGGCCAAGGCGGCGCGGCGCCTGGGGCTGCGGTTGGGCGTCACCGAGCACCTGGGCGCATCCTGGGACTGGTTTCTGGTCAACAAGGGAGCAGACAAGAAAGGTCCGTACGCCGGCGTGCCTTATGACGGCGCCGACACGAGGTACGAAGATCTTTATTACCCGCCGCACGAGCGCAGCGGGAGATGGTATCCGGCCAACGCCCCGGCGTGGTGGCAGAGGCGCTGGTTTGACCGGATTCAGGACCTGGTGGACAGCTATCAGCCCGATCTTCTATACAGCGACGGAGGCATTCCGTTCTTTGAAGTCGGCCGGAGCCTGGTGGCGCACTTCTACAACGCCAACATGAAATGGCACGCGGGCAAACTGGAAGCCGTTTACAACTGCAAATCCATGGACTCGGAGTATTTCCAGGAAGGCACCTGCGTGCAGGACGTCGAGCGCGGCGTCATGGAGACTATCCACGAGCTGCCGTGGCAGACGGATACGTGCATCGGCGACTGGTACTACAAGCGCGAAATCCAGTACAAGACAGCTACGACAGTCATCACGATGCTGGCCGACATTGTCAGTAAGAACGGGAATCTGCTGCTGAACATTCCTCCGCGCGCCGACGGCACGCTGGACGACAACGAACTCACGGTGGTGCGGCAGATGGCGGCCTGGATGGAGATCAATGCCGAATGCATTTTCGGAACGCGGCCGTGGAAGGCGTTCGGCGAGGGGCCGGCCCGCGTGGGCGGCGGTTACTTTAACGAGGGCAGCCAGACGCCTTACACCGCGGATGACATCCGCTTCACTACGAAGGGCGCCACGTTGTACGCGATTGCGCTGGCGTGGCCGGCGGATGGCAAGCTGACGATTCGGACTCTCGGTACGGGAGCGGGGCTGTACGAGCGAGAGATCGCGGAGGTGCGCCTGCTCGGTCATCCCACCCCGCTGCAATTCAAGCGCGAGGCCCAGGCACTCGCGGTTCACCTGCCGGAGACCAGGCCGTGCGATCACGCATTCGTGCTCAAAGTCACAGCGCAAGCATAGGGAGAGAGTGATGGAGATTTCGCGCCGGGGATTTCTTGCGGTGGGCGCCGGCGGCGGCGCCACACTGTACGCGGCCGCGCCGGCCCAAACCAGTCCGGCGATTCCGAAACAGATCAAGGCATTCTGCGTCGATTTCAACTGGTACAAAGGCGTGTTCGCGCCGCCAGGCCACTGGGGCGACGCTTCGCCCGAGGAGCACGTGCGTTGGTATGAGGCGCTGGGCGCGAACACGATTCAGACATTCTGTGTCTCCTGCAATGGCTACGCCTGGTACAAAGGCGGATTCGTTCCGCCCCAGCCGGGTCTCAGACACAACTTCCTGACCGATGTGGTGCGGCTGGGACACAAACGCGGAATGCTCGTCATGGGGTATTTCTGTGTCGGCGCCAACACCAGATGGGCCCAAGCGCATCCCGAGCTCAGCTATGGCACTCCAGGCAACACTTACCACCTTCCGCTCACGGATGCATACCTCGGCTTTTTGTCGACCGCGATGCACGATGCGATCAAGAGGACCGGTCTCGACGGCTACATGATCGACTGGGTGTGGAATCCTCCCGGCAGCAGCCGCGCCAACGGCTGGATTGAGGCCGAGAAGAAGCTGTTCGCGCAACTGATGGGAAAGCCATTCCCGGCCAAGGGCGTGCCATCGCCGGATGACAAATTGGCCTACGAGAGGCGGGCGATCGACCGCTGTTGGGAGCGCATCCGCGAGGCGCGGGACCGGGCTAACCGGCAGTGCGTGATCTGGTTATCCTGCTACAGCCTGACCGACCCGACGGTGGCCGATTCGAAGCTGTTGCGGGAATGCGATTGGGTTATGAACGAAGCGCCCACGCGGGACCTGCTCGAGTCGGTCCGGCACGTGGTCGGTCCGAAGACGCGCCTGATCCAGAATCTCGTAGGCTGGGTGGAACACGATGCCAAGGCGTTTCTCGCCGACCCGGCGAACCGCACCCTGGACTGCTATGGATTCGCGGAGCCGCGCGACAGCTCGCTGCCGCTGGCGGTCGAAGATTACCTCTCCAAACCCGTTGAAGCGTTCGCCGGCATGAAGCGATTCGACGTGAACGACCGGAACACTGCCGTCCTGGCGCGGTTCTACCGCGGGTTGGAGATCGGGACCGTCGTGCCACGAAAAGACTGACGCCATGTTACACGACCCAAGTCATCGCACACCTTTGCCCATCGCGGAGGAGGTGAGGCTCGGCCCAAACGATCGGGATATCTTGCGCCGCCTGGCCGGCGAAGTGGCTGAAATCGCCGCGCTGCCGGTGCATCAAGAAAAGGCGCGGCTGTGGCGCAAGCTGAACGACCTCGAGTCCGAGCGGCCGATGGTCTGGATCAACGAAATCTGCTGGCACGAGATGAACGTGGACGACGAGCTGACGCTGCGCACAGAGCAGGCCTGGGCGCAGGAGCAGGAGCGTGAACTGCGGCGGATGCTGTACCAGTGGCGGCATCTCGCCGGCGACATGATCGTCAGCGATTTCCTGACCTGTCCGCTGGCGATTCACTCGACGGACTTCGGCATCATTGAGGACGTCGATATCCGGAGCACCGATCCCGCGACGGACATCGTTTCGCGGCGGTTCCACATCCAGATCCGCGACTTCGCCGACCTCGAAAAGATTCAGATGCCGGTGGTGACGCACAACGAACTGGCGACAGAGCTTTATTACCAGGCGATGTGCGACGTTTACGGCGGCATCCTGCCGGTCAGAAAAGTCGGCCAGACGCACATCTGGTTCACGCCTTGGGACTATCTGATCCGCTGGTGGGGTGTCGAGGAGGCGATGATCGACCTGGTGGAGCGGCCGGACCTGGTGCACGCCGCCGTGGAACGCATGGTGGATGCGTGGCTGGTCGAACTCGACCAGTTCGAACGGATGAATCTGCTGGAGCTGGACTGCAACAACACGCGGATCGGGTCGGGCGGATACGGCTATACGCGCGCGCTGCCGGGCGACAACTTCGATCCTTCCCACGTCAGACCCCACAACATGTGGGGCTGTTCGAACGCTCAAATCTTCTCCGACGTGTCGCCGGAGATGCACTGGGAATTCGCGGTGCAGCACGATTTACGGTGGCTATCACGATGGGGGATGGTTTACTACGGGTGCTGCGAACCACTGGATAAGAAGATCGAAATCCTGCGGCGGATTCCCAACCTGCGCAAGATCTCGGCCAGCTACTGGAACAAGACCGACCGCCTGGTGGAACAGGTCGGGAGCGATCTGGTGCTGAGCCACAAGCCGACGCCGGCGCTATTCGCGCGCGACGACTGGCATCCCGAGATGGCGCGCAAGGAGCTGCGGAACTTCCTCGAGCGGGCCGGCAGCAAGTGCCACGTGGAGCTGATCATGAAGGACATCTCGACGGTGAGATACCAACCCAAGCGGTTGTGGGAGTGGGCGGCGCTGGCGATGGAAGTGGCGGAGGAGTTTGCGCACTGAGCGCGACAATACGGGGGTCCGATGAACGGCTCGATTGCACTCGCATTTGTCCTGGCCACGCTGGGAGGTCTTCTGACCGGCGCGTTCGCCCTGCCGATGAAGTTCGTGACCCGCTGGAAGTGGGAGAACACGTGGCTGGCATTTTCCTTTTTCGGCTTCGTGCTGATCCCGGCGGCCGTCGTCGGGTCGGCGGTGCCCAATCTATGGGGTATTTACTGCCAGGTGCCAATGGCGCACGTGATGCTCGTGGTCGGGCTGGGATACCTGTGGGGACTCGGCGCTGTCACGTACGGGGTGGGCATGGACCGGTTGGGCATTGGTCTCGGCTCGGCATTCGTGCTCGGTATCTCCACATTGGTGGGGACGATTCTGCCGATTTTCATGGCCGGCAGCGTGTCACTCAAGTGGCTGCCTTTCATCGCGGGCCTGATCATGCTCTTGGGAGGTATTGCGATCTGCGGGTGGGCGGGCAGCGAGCGGGAACGCAGCACCTCGACGAAACCCGAGGCACCGAAGCGGCGCTACGCGTCGGGAGTGGCGATCTGCATCGTAGCGGGTACATTGTCGTCGCTACTCAACGTCGGAATGGTTGCCGCCAACCCCATTCAGGAACTAGCCCGACGAGGGTCGGCGCCGGCCTGGGCGTCAGGAAACGCCGTCTGGCCGATGCTGCTATTCGGCGGGTTTCTGGCGAACGCAACCTACTGCGTCTGGTTGTTGATCAGGACCGGCTCGGGCCGGCTATATCTCTGCGGCGGCGTGCGGGAGTGGCTCGGTTCGTTTGCGATGGGCGCCGCGTGGATCGTCGGAGTCCTGATGTATGGCGCCGGCGCGTTTTTCATGGGCAGCCTGGGCCCCATTATCGGCTGGCCCGTATTCATGTCGTTGATGGTGGTCTGCGCGTACCTGGTGGGGCGATTCACGGGCGAGTGGCGCGGGGTCAACGCGGCGGTGAGCCGGCGAATGAACATGGGTATCGCCATTACCGTGATCTCGCTTTTCTTCATCGGATACAGCCGTTAGCCCGGATCTTTCACCAACAATCGGCTGCGGCGCGCGATAGGGCCGCATCTACTTCGTTGCCCTCGGTCGCCGTCCTCGACGTACTGCCAAGTACGCCTACGGGCGGCTCCCGTCGCGCGCCTTGTATCTGCAACCCTCTCATCGCGTCTCGCTGCGATCGTGGTGAAACATCCGGGCTGGATCGGGGCCCGAAAGAGGTTAGCGGCAGCGCCAGACGCTGCTCATCCGTGATCCGGTCCCGATGCGCTGCCGGCGGGCAGCGCCGTGCGGGCGATCTCCGTCAGCGGCGCCCAGCGCAGGCTGTCGCCGAAGACCTTCTGAATCCGTTCCGCCAGCGCCGCCAGCCCCTCCAGACCCAACCCGCTGCCGCGGTGATACAGCGACTGCCAATGCGTCAGCAGGACCACCGGGTATCCGCCATCGATCAACTCTTGGATCCGCCCCGGCCGTCCGTCCGCCGGCGCCAGCCGGTCGATGTTCCGGTTGATGAAATCGAGCTTGTCGGCACGCGTCGGGAGCTCCATGCACCAGAAGATGTCGGGGGCGTTGGCCGGAACGCTCACCACCGCCTGCCCGCGCTCCGGCACAGTGTATTCAACGGTGCAGCGGCGCGGGGGCTGGTCCCACTCGCTGACGTACAGGAAGTAGTAGCTGAGCTTCCTGGCGTAGACCTTCCAGTGCGCGTCGCCGACCGCCTGCGCATACTTCTTTTCCACGTCGATGCCCGACATCCAGGGCGACGTGATGCCCTGCGCGGGCAGCCCCACGTTCTTCAGAATCTGGAATGCCAGCGCGAAGTACTCAACGATCTCCTCCAGCGGCGCGCGCGTGATCGAGGCGTCCTCGTAAATGTGCTGGTACCGGCCGGTCTTCAGGTCGTAGGCCAATAAGTGCGTGAGGAACTCGGGCGTGATGTCGAAGCGCGGCGCGATGCGCTCGCGGACGATCTTCAGGAATCCTTCGAGGTGCTCCTGCGGCACCATGTCCAGGCGCTTGTCGATCCGTCCCAGGCAGCTCGGCATCGGCAGCACGGTGAACTTCCCGTGCAGGTCGAAGCGTTCGACGGTCGCGGCCACGCGCTCAGTGAACGAGTTCGGGACGATCCACGGCGTTTCGTATCCGGGGTGCATGTAAAACATTGCATCCACCGGCCCGCCGTCGTCGATGATCAGCGAGATCGGCGTCTTTCCCGCGCCGGCCCCACCGGATTTCTGCTGCCCCCAAGCAAGCGGAGCCGCCGCCAATCCCGCTCCGGCGGCTTCCAACATCTCCCTGCGCGACATCATTGCCATGCAACTCTCCTCTCGCGCTTCGCTGGTCCTGAGACTATCCTCTGCCGCGCAGCCGGTCCAGATCCCGGCGGTCCCGTTTCGATGGTCTGCCCTCGGCCCAGGCATCCCATCGCGGAGCCGCCTTGCGCTCCTGAACCGCTTGCAGCCGCAGCTCCCGGCTCTGTTCCGTCTCGCGGTATAGCGTCTGCGCCACCGCTGCCGGGCCGCGCGTCTCGCTGAGCAGCAGGACCTCGATCTCGTAATCCCCGCCGGCGTTCTTGATCTGCAGCACGTCACCCATGCGAACCTCGCGCGCCGCCTTGGCCGGCTTACCGCTGGACAGAATCCGCCCCAGGTCGCAGGCCTTGCCGGCGAGCGAGCGCGTCTTGAAAAAACGCGCGGCCCACAACCACTTGTCGATCCGTACGCCGGTCATGCTCCCATTCTCTTATCACGCCCCGAGTGTCAGGGGCGCCAGCGCCTGGGTGATCGCGGCTCGAATCGCAGTTCACTCTCGCCGAATCACCTACTCCCTGTCCGGCGGAAATAGAATGATTGCCGGAGCATCCAAGGACATACAGTGATCCGCAAACCACCAGACACGCCCGCAGCCAGCATCTCCCGCCGCGAGGCCCTCGCGGTCAGCCTCGGTGCCGCGCTGCCGGCCTTCCCCTCGCCGGCTGAAGCGCCCGGCATCCTGCCGGCGCTGCCCAGGCCCGCGCACGGCTTGCATTTCCGCACCCCCGTCACGGTGTGGGACGAGGCTCTGCCGCTGGGCAACGGCTCCATGGGCGCGATGGTTTGGGGCGACGGCGCGCCGGTCCGCATCTCCCTCGATCGCGCCGACCTGTGGGACCTGCGCCCGGTGCCCGAGTTCCACTCGCCCGAGTACCACTACGCGACCATGCAGCAGTGGCATCGCGAGGGCCGCGTGAAGGACCTCGTGCGCCTCTACGAGGATCCTTACGACCGCCCGGCTCCCACGAAGATCCCCGCCGGCCGCATCGAACTGGCGCTGAAACCCGTGCCGGGTTTCCAAGAGTGTTCCCTGTCTCTCGCCGGCGCGACGGCGTCCATGCGCTTCCAAGGCGGAGCGGCCCTCGATGCGATCGTCCACGCGATCGAGCCCGTCGGCATGCTGCGCCTCACGGGCGCGGGGGCCGTCCTCCCCAGGCTGATTGCCCCGGAGTTCGGCGGCGCGACCTCGACTGCTCCGAGCAACCAGGTGGACACGGCGTCCGTGGGGCTGCTGGGCTATCCCCCACCCGAGCAATTCTCGGGCGACGGCTGGCAGTCCTACGCGCAGAAGGGCGCCGAGGGTTTCCATTTCGCCGTTTATCTCGCCTGGCGTTCGCGCGGCGGCGAGTGGCTGGCCGCGTGGTCCGTTGCCTCCAGCTTCGAAGGAGCCGATCCTCTAGCCCTGGCCCGCGAACGCGTCGCGAGCGCCCTCGATCGTGGATTCGACGCCATGCAGAACACGCACGCCGAGTGGTGGACCCGCTACTGGCAACAATCGGCCCTCCGGCTCCCCAATGCGATCATCGAGCGCCAATGGTATCTGGAGCAGTACAAGTTCGGCTCCGCGAGCCGCCGCGGGGCGCCGCCCATCACCCTGCAGGCCGTCTGGACCGCCGACAACGGCAAGCTGCCGCCCTGGAAGGGCGACTACCACCACGACTTGAACACGCAGCTCAGCTACTGGCCCTGCTACACGGGTAATCATCTCGAGGAAGGCCTCAGCTACCTCGATTGGCTATGGAAGATCCGTCCCGCCTGCTTCGCCTGGACGAAACGCTTCTTCGGTCTGCCCGGGCTGAACGTCCCCATGACCTCCGACCTGGCCGGCGAGCAGATCGGCGGCTGGCGCCAGTACACGCATTCCGCCACCACCTCCGCCTGGCTGGCGCAGCACTTCTACCTGCACTGGAAGTACAGCGCCGACCGAGGCTTCCTCGAGGAGCGCGCCTATCCCTACCTGCGTGACGCCGCGGTGTTCATCGAGGCCGTCACCGCGTTGAAGCGGATCGGCGGATTCCGCGGCCTGCCGCTCAGCGCCTCACCCGAAATCAACGACAACACGCCCAGCGCCTGGTTCGACAGCATCACGAATTTCGACCTCGCGCTGATCCGTTGGCTGCTGGCCTCATCCGCTGAATTGGCCGACGAATTGAAGCTGCCCGCCGATGCCGGCCGCTGGCGCAAGGTGCTGGCCGAGATGCCGGAGTTCGAAGTTGGGGAAGACGGGCGTTTGCTGGTCGCAAAGAACTATCCTTTGCCCGCCTCCCATCGCCACTTCTCGCACCTGATGGCGATTCACCCGCTGGGCCTGATCGACTGGAGCGGCGGCGAGCCGGCGCGGCGCACGATCCGCGCTTCACTGGCCGAGTTGCGCGCCAAGGGCAGCGACGCGTGGTGCGGCTACAGCTTCTCCTGGCTCGGCAGCCTCGCCGCCCGTGCGCGCGACGGCGCGGAGGCGGAGAAGGCGCTGGAGATCTTCTCCACGGCTTTCACTCTGCGCAACAGCTTCCATTGCAACGGCGACCAGTCCGGCAAAGGGTACTCGAAGTTCACCTATCGCCCCTTTACGCTCGAGGGCAACTTCGCCGCCGCCTCGGCGGTGCAGGAAATGCTCTTGCAGAGCCACACCGGCGTCGTCGAAATCTTCCCCGCCGTCCCGGAGGGTTGGAAGGACTGCTCCTTCACGTCGCTGCGCGCCCAGGGCGCCTTTCTGATTTCGGCCGAGCGCCGCGGCGGCGCGGTGAATCGGCTGGAGATCGTCGCGGAAAAGGGAGGAACGCTGCGCCTGGTTTCCCCATTCAGTGGCCGGCAGCTTTCGATCCGCATGGCGCCGGGGCAGCGCAAGATTCTGGAGCACGATCCGGCCGCGTGAACCCTGTGCACCGGAACGTCAATCCTAGGGGCTTCTCGCAAAGAAATCGTTAGCGCAACCGTCTCCCGGTCGCGGCTCCGTCACGCGCCGCTCCTTGCAGTCGCGGCTCTGCAAGGAGGGGAGCTACTCGGGTTGCGAGTAGAGGGTCCAGGCGGCGGCCAGATCTTGGACCACGTGGCCGATGGACTTATAAACGGTAATTTCGCCGGCCGAACGCCGGCCTTCGATCTGGCCCGCGAGCACCTGTCCGATTTCGGCAACGATATGGTCATCGCCGACCAGCCCGGCTTGTTTGGCACGCAGGAACTCGGCCCCCTGCCGGAGGATGCCTTCGCGACTGTCGGCGATAAACCGCGAGCGGACCACCAGGTCATTGTCAACTTCCGCCGGGCCGGCATAGCTGGAACCGACCAGATTCAGGTGCGTACCCGGCGCGATCCATGCGCCCTTTACGACCGGCTCCTGGGCCGAGGTCACGGTGCAGACGATATCGGCCTGGCCAGCGGCCTCCTCGGCGCTAGCGGCGGCGCTCAACGGGAAGGCGAATTCAGCGTGCATGCGCTGGAGGAAGGCGCGTGCCCGCTGGAGCGAGCGGCCCCACACTACGATGGATTCCAGGCGGCGGACCTGGGCGATGGCGCGGGCGTGAGTGGCGGCCTGCAGGCCGCAGCCTATGATGGCCAGACGGCTGGCGTCAGGCCGCGCCAGAGCGGCGGTGGCCACGGCGCTGGCGGCTGCCGTCCGGATGGCGGTGATTGCAGCGGCGTCGACTATACAGACCGGCGCACCACTGTGCGGGTCGAACAGAACGACCACGCCCTGGTGGGACGGTCGGTCGGGCGCAGAATCCGCCTGAAAGACCGCGATCAGCTTGGCACCGAACGCCGCATGGGCGCCGAGTGCGCCGGGCATGATGCCGAACAAGCGGCCCGCGGACAGTTCCAGAATCGATCGCAAAAGCTGCTTGGTCTGGCCGAGAGAGAGGGCCACCATGGCATCACGAACGATCGGAATGCACACGTCATAGGTGAGGCGGCGGGCGACCTCCTCGTCATCAATGAATCGAATCGGCATCGTCTTAGAATAAGATCGCCGCGCCAGCGCCGCCACCGGGACCACGCCACGAACCCGTGGCACGTGATGCGGTTAATAACTGTCAGGGCGCGGCCCAGCGGATCCCTTTCCGCGAGCAACCGACTTGGAGGGTGGAGTTCGGCCTGGTACGGTTTGCCAACTATTCGCCCCGATTGGCGCGGTTTCCGGCCACGTCGATTGCGGGCGAATTGCGGAGGTCCCCCATTCAGGAAACACGCCAACCCGATGCCAAAGCCGGCGCCCGTTGAAACCATCGAGGGGTGAGAATAATCAGCTAATACTGATGCGCTTCGCACCCAGAGGGCGACAAGGAGAGAGCATGTGCGATCAGGATCATTTTGAGAACGACCGGCGACATTACGAGGCCCGGGGATTGGTGACGCGCAAGCAATTCGGCGTCCTGCTGGGCGCGGGCGTCGCCATGCTGCTGCCGCGAGTGGCCAACGCGGCCGAAGTGAGGGAGGCGGACGTAAACGCAGCGACGCCGGACGGCACCGCGGATTGCTACTTCGTGCATCCGGCGAGCGGCACAGCTCCGGGCGTTCTCGTTTGGCCGGACATCTTCGGGCTTCGGCCGGCATTCCACCAGATGGGCAAACGGCTGGCCGAATCGGGGTATGCGGTACTGGTGGTGAATCCCTTCTACCGCGTGAAAAAGGCCCCGACCGCCGAGGCGGGCGCCGCAACTCCGATTCCGCAGCTCATTCCGCTGGCGCGCGCGTTGAACGAGACAACGCAGATGACGGACGCGAAGGCGTTCATCGGGTGGCTGGATAGCCAGGAGTCCGTGGCCAGGGACCGGAAGATCGGCACCCAGGGTTATTGCATGGGCGGCCCGATTGCGTTTCGCACCGCGGCCGCCGTGCCCGATCGCGTGGGAGCGGTCGCCTCGTTCCACGGCGGCGGATTAGTGACCGATGCGCCCAACAGCCCGCACCTGCAGGCCGCGCAGAGCAAAGCACAGTTCCTCATCGCGATCGCCGAAAATGACGACGCGCGCTCGCCCAACGACAAGACGATTCTCAAAGAGACGTTTGCCAAGGCGAACCTGGCGGCGGAAATCGAAGTGTACGCCGGCGCCGCGCACGGCTGGTGTCCCCCGGATTCGCATGTGTACAACGAGCCGCAGGCTGAGAAGGCCTGGAGCCGCCTGCTCGCACTTTACGGAAAAGCTCTGGCCTGAATCGGGCGAATCGCGACGCAGCGGACGGATTCCGCGTGGGCGAGCGACTCGGCCCTGATATCCGGTCTGCCGCGTCTAGACCTCTACGATTACAGGCAGCCTGGCGGCAGCCCACGCAGCGAGGCCGCCGGCCATCGCGATGAGATTGGTGAGCCCATATTGGCGCAGGATGCGGGCGGCGATCGACGGCCGGTAGCCGCCGCGCAATGGGGTCAATCTCGCGCTAGAGATTGATGGCCCGCATGCCCTGCTCGTGGTAGCGCTCGCCCGCCGTCACGCCGACAGGAAAAGCCTCGTTCAGGCGGCGCAAATGCTCGCCGGTTAAATGAACCTGCAGCGCGCCGAGATTGTCTTCCAGATAGCGCGTGTGCTTGGTGCCAGGGATCGGGACGATGTCCTCGCCCTGCGCGAGCACCCAGGCCAGCGCCAGCTGCGCCGGCGTACAACCAATCTCCGCCGCCATCTGCCGCACGGCTTCGGCGAGACGGAAGTTACGCGTGAAGTTCTCGCCCATGAAACGCGGATGCCGGTTCCGCCAGTCGCCCTGCGGGATGTCGTCCTGGGTCTTGAAGCGCCCGGTGAGGAAGCCGCGCCCCAGCGGGCTGTAGGGGACGAAGCCGATGCCCAATTCGCGGCAGGTTGCGAGAATCTCGGCCTCGGGCTCGCGCGCCCAAAGCGAATACTCGGTCTGCAGCGCGGCGATGGGATGGACCTTGCTCGCGCGCCGGATCGTGGCCGGCGCGGCCTCCGACATTCCGAGGTGCCTCACCTTTCCCTCGCGCACCAGCTCCGCCATGGCGCCGATGGTCTCCTCGATCGGCGTCTGCGGATCGACGCGGTGTTGATAATAGAGGTCGATGTAATCGACGCCCAACCGCGCGAGGCTCGCGTCGCAGGCCTGCTTCACGTACTCGGGCCGCCCGTTCACGCTCAGGAATTCGGCGTTGGGTCCGCGCACGTTGCCGAACTTCGTCGCCAGGATCACGCCGTCGCGGCAGCCGCGCAATGCGCGCCCGACCAGTTGCTCATTTTTCCCGACGCCGTACATGTCCGCGGTATCGAGGAAGTTCACCCCCAGCGCGAGCGCCTGCTGGATCGTGGCAACCGACTCCGCTTCGTCGGCCTGCCCGTAAAACTCCGACATGCCCATGCAGCCGAGCCCGAGCGCCGACACTTCCGGGCCGTTCCGTCCAAGTTTTCTGTGTTTCATATCTGCTCCGATTGAGGACTCTTCTCTCAGTTGAACAAACCGCGGGGCCCGCGTGTTTCCCTCCAGGCGGAAGAAGACTCGCCGGGGAGTCCCTCAAGGATGTGCGGGGGCCGGGCCCTGCTTAGCCATCAGCTCCTCGATGCGCCGCGTCATCTTTCCGCGCCGCGCGAAAAGCTGCTCCACGTTTCGCGAGAAGGCCCGCACGTTGACCACCATGCTCTTCGCGGCTTCGTCGGCAAACGCCCCGTCGCCGAGTAAGGTCAGCAGCCACAGGTACTCGTAGTCCTCGATGCCCTCGCGCAGCAGTTCGAAGCGGATAACCGTGCAAGCGAGGCCAGCCAATTCGCTCTCCAGGTGAAAGGTGGCACAGCGCCCCATCAATCCTGAGCGCGGATGTTGACGATCCTCCCGAAGCATTAGTGGCGTGTGCCGATGGGGAGGACGGCGCATCCGGCGAGCCCCCTCTGTGAGCAGGATTTAGCTTGCAACAGAGCGCATAGGCGTGATAGAAGTCAGTCTGCGATCAGTGAGTCTATGGTCATTGCTGAGCAAATGCTCAAATGTTAAGATCCTTAGACCAAAGACGACTGCTAGTGAAGGCGGCCCGGCTCTATTACGAGAACGGACTCAACCAGAGGGTGATCGCGCAGCGGCTGAGTCTATCCAGGCAGACAGTTCAGCGGATTCTGCGGGAAGCGCGTGACCAGGCAGTCGTGCAGATCCTGGTCCACCCGATCATTGGGATTTTCTCTGACTTGGAGCGGGGCCTCGAGGAGCGGTTTGGACTCGCCGAGGCCATCGTGGTCGAAACGACGACGAGTGTCAACCATGAGTCACAGGGAACGATTGCGCGCGAGCTGGGCGCCGGCGCAGCCGAATATCTGAGGCGTGCAATCCGGCCGCATGACAAGATCGTCATCAGTGTGGGCAATTCGCTGCTGGGGATGGTCAACGCATTGCCGCATGCTTCGCACTTGGATGCGAACGATTTGAAAGTGATTCAGGGTGTAGGTGGGCTGGGGGATCCGAGACAAGAAACGTATGCCTTGCAACTAGTTACCCGACTTTCCCAGGCCCTCAACGCCGAACCGGTTCTCCTCGCGGCACCCGCCGTCGCCGGCACGCGGGCAGCCCGTGACTCCTTCTTGCGTGATCCTCATGTCGCGCGAACCCTGGACATGGCGCGCACGGCGGACATGATTTTCGTGGGCATTGGACCGAGTCGCTCCGCCTCGGTCGTGGTGCAGGATTTCTGGAGGGTTATGCAGCCCTCCGCGCTGGACGAACTGCAGGCACACGGTGCGATCGGCTCGATCAATCTGCGATACTTCGACGCGGATGGACGGGCGTTCCTTTCAGAATTCGACGAGCGAATTATCGGCCTCACATTGGATGAGATCAAGGCAATCCGCCGCGTTGCGGGAGTCGCCGGCGGATTTAGCAAGCGCGAGGCGATTCGAGCCGCGCTGTCGGGCAAACTGGTCAACGTTCTGATCACCGATCACATCACGGCGCAGTACTTGCTGAGGCCTTAAAGCCACCGCCCATTGCGCCCGGTTTCTGAGATCAGATTATTCATCAATTGGTCAAGTTTAGGACGATCTCACAACAAAAGAATGAGCAATTGCTCAGGATTAAGAAGAAGCTTGACACCGCTGGAAGGCCGCAATAGGCTATCTACGACTAGAGCATGTAGCCGCTTTAGAGGGTAGGTGTGCACCTTGACAGGGTGCCGACCACGAAAGGAGTTCTGAGTGCGCAGGTTAGTCACGCTACTATTTCTTATCGTATTGATTGGCAGCTTCGCCACAATACTGGGGCAGTCAACAACAGGTACTTTTGCCGGAACGGTTTCGGACGCCACTGGCGGGCGAATCGCCCAGGCGGACGTTACGGCGCTGAATATCGATACCGGTCAGAAGTTCAAGGCAGTCACATCAGGCACCGGCGATTTCATCATCGTTCAGGTGCCGCCGGGCAATTATGAGGTTGACGTCGCGGTCAAGGGGTTCAAGACCTTGTCGCGCAAGGGCCTCGTCCTGGAGGTGGCCGGCAAGGTCACTTTGGATTTGGCGTTGGAGGTGGGCTCGATCACCGAAAGCGTCTCGGTCACGGGCGAAGCGCCGCTGCTGCGCACACAGGACGCGCAGATGGGCGAAGTCATCAACGCGCTGGCGGTCAACAACGTACCGCAGCTCGATCGCGACCCGCTCAACCTGCTGCGCCTGACGGGTGACATCTCCGGGAGCGCCAATTCGAGTAACCCGGTGGGCGGGCCGGGCAGCGACGTTCGTATCAACGGCGGCCGCATGCAGGGCATGGACGTGCTGGTGGACGGCAACTCGATGGATGGGGGCAAGTTCCATGCGGTATACGCCGCTGGCACGCCCACGATGGAGCAGGTGGACGAGTTCAAGGTGATCACCAACGGCATCCCGGCCGAGTACGGCCGCGTTTCCGGCGGGCTCGTCACACTGGCCACGAGGGGCGGCACGAACGGGTTGCACGGGCAGGGATTCGAGTATTTCAAGAATCAGTTGCTCGACGCCAACACCTGGGAAGCGAACAACGAATCGCCCTACGTGCCGGGCAAGAAGGCCCCGCGGCTGGGGTTCCACAATAACGATTACGGCGGGGCGATCGGCGGTCCGGTCATTCTGCCGAAACTTTACAATGGGAAGAACAAGACGTTCTTCTACTTCAACTTTGACGGAGTAAAGACGCGCTCGGCCGGGAATCCCGTATTTGCCATGTCGGCGTCGGCGAACGATCGCGTCGGCAACCTGACGACGCTGGTCTCCCAAGGGGCCGGCCCGCAGATGTACGATCCGCTGGGCGACACTACGCTCTCAGGCGGCATCCTGCTCAAGGCTACGCTGTTCCCCGACAACGGCCAGGTGATACCGGCGGCGCGGATCAACCCGCTGGCCACGCTGATAGACAACTATCAGCCCGCGCCGAACAACCCCTCGGCTCCGGGCAATTCCCAGCAGGACGCGTGGCTCGGGTTCCAGAGCGCTCCCACGAACGAAAACCGTTGGGATGTCCGGATGGACCACAACCTCACCGACAATCAGCGCCTCACTCTGCGCTTTTATCACGATCACTACGATATGGCGAATTCAAACTATTATTCCGCGATCAGTCCGGGCAACCAGCAGCTCAGGGGGGCAGGCTTCACTGGATCGCTGGGCTGGACCTGGACGGCGACGCCGACCACGATTGTGGAAGCGCACGCCTCGGTGATGCACAATCCCAATCGCAGCATATATAACTTCCCGGCCAACGAGTCGAGCACTCCGCTCGACCCGCTCTTCAACCAACTGACTCAAGGCGTCCCGTTGGGAGTTGACTTCCGCGTCTGGTCGTCGAATATGGACGGCTGGGGCGATCCCGTCGGCAACCAGCAGAGCGGAGGTCAGGATGTCCAGAGTCTGGACACCCAAACCACTTACGATTTCGTATCCTCCGTGACGAAAATCTGGGGTCGGCACACGTTCAAGATGGGCGTCGATGTCAGAAAAATGTTCGATAATCACTGGGAATTGCTCTACTCCGACCTCATGTACCAGGGCTGGGCCACCGACCAGACCGACGACAACCGTGACGGCAGCACCCTGTGGAGCACTCCCGGCAGCTTTGCGAATACGTGGGGCGATTGGCTGCTCGGCATTCCGAACAGCGGAGGTCAGAAATCGCTACTGGAACTGACCAACGAGCAGAACTACTATGCCTCCTACATCCAGGACGACTTCAAGGTGAGCAAGAGGTTGACCCTGAACCTGGGCCTTCGCTGGGACGTGGAGTCGCCCATCAGCGAGCGCTACAACAACAGCTACGCCTGGAATCCGAACGCTCCCAGCGCCTGGCCCCTCCCCGCCGGCTATAGCTGGACGGGCTCGCTGCAGGCAGCAGGCCTGACCGCAGCCCAGATCGCATCAGTCCCGACTCCCAGTTGGGTAACGGCGGGGGCAATGCCCAGCGGCGCGGGGTGTTACGTCGAGACCCCGGCATGTCCCGGCCGCACCGCGATCAAGTACCATCCCTGGCAGTTCGCTCCGCGCCTGGGGGCCGCTTACTCGCTCAACAACAAGACCGTGATCCGGGCCTCCTGGGGCATGATGTATCTCACCGCCACGGGCGACTATTGGGACGATTGGACCGAGGACGTGGGCGCCGCGAATATGCCGGGTGTTCCGGACCGCCTTGGTGGCGCCATCAACGGTCAGATGATTGCGACCGACCAGAACGTTTTCCAGCCCAACGAGTATGTCACTTTCACTAAGACCAACACCGGGCTAAACTATACACTCGGCAGTCAATACGAGTCGGCAGGCTGGGACATCAACGCGCATGCTCCGCTGGAGCAAAACTGGAACTTCACCATTCAGCGGCAGCTCCCCTGGAACATCCTGCTGGAGGTCGGCTACAACGGCAACCATAGCGGCGACCTGCTCGCGAATTTTACGACGGCGATTTACCCGAAGAGCGCTCTGACCGGGAGCTCAACGATGGACCAACTGTTCAAGACCCAGGTGGCCAACCCGTTGGCGAACGAGATAGCGAACACCGGCCCCGGGGTCAATACGGGGGCGACCGTACCGCTGGGCGACCTGTTGCTCCCCAACCCAGCCTTCGGCGGCCTGGATGTGTTCGGTCAGAACATCGGCCGGGCCAACTACAACGCGGGCACCGTGAAAGTGCAGAAGCGGCTGGCACAAGGCGTCACGTTCCTGGCGACCTACACCTACAGCAAGTCGCTCGAGGATGTCGGCACCGTGGCGAACGTGGGCTACGGCCAGAAGCCCTCCCAATGCTTCCAGAACATCAACGATCTGTATGGCTACAGCACTTTCGACATGACGCACCGGTTCACCTTCTACCACGACTACCAGTTCCCGTTCGGACGAGGCCGGAAATTCCTCGGCAGGCCGAATGGCGCGGGCGGCAAGATCCTCGACGGAATCGTCGGCGGTTGGGAGTATGCGGGCATCTGGATATTCCACACCGGCACGCCGTTCGCGTTCGGGAATGAGCTCACCGACCCCGCGGCTTCCGGCGACGGTGTCGGAGGCCTTTATGGCAGCATCAGCGGGAACATAGCGCATATCGAGCCGTCGAACTACAACGGCAATCCCAACACGCTGTTGACGGCGACGAACCTAACCAACATCGGCACCTGGGGCAGCCTCGGCAACGCGCCGGTCCGGGCTTTCAACGAGTCTCTGTTCTCGGCCCCGGTGCCGCTGACTCCAGGCAATGTTCCGAATATTTATCCCTATATTCGCGAACCACACTCGAACAGCTACGACGCATCACTGATGAAGAACTTCTCCATCGCCCGGGAAGGCAAGATCTACCTGCAGCTCCGGGTCGAGGCGCAGAACGTGCTCAATATCCGTGGATTGGGCGGTTACGATACGTCGATTGGCGATCCGGGCTTCGGCCTGATCGAACATTCGGCACAGGACCCGAGACAGATGCAGATCTCGGGCCGTATCTTCTTCTAAGATCACTTCAACCAACCAAGGGGGAGCGGCCCGCGCCGCTCCCCCTTTCCTTTTGAGCAGTTCCCTCCCGAATCTCCTCTTTGTGCGCAGTGTAAACTCAACTCAGCGGATGTCCATGCGCGTGTTTGCTGTGCTGTTGTTCCTTGCGGCCTCCACTTGTGCGGCGCAAGGCACGCCTGCCGCATCGCGTACCGACCCGCAGCGCAGCTTCGCCGCGGCGGAGGAGTTGATGAAGGCCGGCAAGGTGGCCGAAGCGGCTCGGGCGTTCGCGCAAATCACCCGCCTGCGCCCGGGGTTCGCCGAAGCGTATTTCGCGCTCGGCGTCGCCGACGTCCAACTGGGCAAACCCGCGGAGGCGGCCACGGCGCTGCGCTCTTACCTGAAGCTGGAGCCGGATTCCCCGGATGGGCACGCGGTTCTGGGCATCCTGTTATTCAACGACGGGCGCCTGGCCGAGGCCCGGCCGGAACTCATCGAAGCGCTGCGGCTGGATGGCACGCAGATCGAAGCGCTCAAGACTCTGGGGCGAATCTACAACCTCGAGGGCGAGCCCGCCAAGGCCATCGCGCTTCTGCGCCCGCTGGCGGCATCGCGCGCGGCCGACGATGAAACCCGCACCATTCTGGCGAGCGCGCTGCTGAGCGGCGGCGACGCGGCGGCCGCGGACAAGATTCTGGACGGGATACTGGCCGCCAACCCGCACAGTCCGCTGCAGACGTACGTCCTGGCCGCCAGGGCGGCGAGTGAGAATCACGAACTTCCGAAGGCGTTTGAGATCTGCGCGCGCGGGACGAAAGTCTATCCGAATTCAGAACGGCTGGACGCACTGGCCGTTTCGTTTCCCGAGGCGGCGCTGATCGAGCATACGTCCCAGCGTATTGAGCGGCTCAAGACCCATCTGAGAGACGTGGACGAGATGATCGCCGTGGGCAGGATTATCGTAGCCGCGGACAAGGGCAAGCGCAAATCGTCTCTGGAACTGGCCCGGGCGCTGCTGGCGCGTGCGGCCGAACTCGAACCCGAAAATGCCTCCGCCTGGTATTTCTACGGGCGTTGTCTGGCGGCCCAGCTGAAGGCGGAAGAGTCCGACACTGCGTACAGGAAGGCGTTGGCGTGCGTCCGCGACGACGAATTGCGGGTGCTGATCCTGGGCCAGATTGGTTACACCGAGACGCATTTTGGCCACTTCGACGCCGCCGACGCAGCTTTCCGGCAATCTCTGGAGCTCAATCGGAAGTTGGAGCACCATATCCCCGAAAGCGCTTTCCTGTACTACCAGTTCCTGGTGCTGCGGGAGCGCGACGACGAGCGGCACGCTCTACTGGACGAGATCCTGCGCTGGGAGCCGCTGTTCCCGCCCACGCTGCTGGAGCGAGCCAAGGACTATGTGGCCCGGGAGCAGCCCCAGAAGGGACTCGAGGACGCCAGCCTGGTGGCGCGGAATGCGGAGGATCCCGAGCTGCAGCGTTCGGCACATTTTCTATTGGTGAAGATATACGGGATGCTGGGACGCAGCGCGGAAGCGCAGGCCCATGCGGATTGGATCAAGGCCCACCACGCGCTGTAACCAGGAATCTTCCGCTAATGGGCCGACCCGTCCTTTTGCAGAGCCTTGCGGGCGAGGAAGTGGTCGAGTGCAGCCGCTGCTTCGTCGGTGCGACCCAGGCCGCGATAGAGCTGGCTGGCGAGGTAATAGTAGGATCCGTCGCGGTCATAGGGCAGCGCTTTGGTGATCTCTTCGACGGCCGGCTCCAGGCGGTCTCGCGCCTGGTATGCTTTGGCCAGCGCCACATGCGCGGGAGCGAGGCCGGGATCTAAACGCAAGGCCCGCTGGAGATAGGGCAGGGCTTTCTCCGCCTCCCCGTTGACGACCAGGAAGTCGCCCATGACCGCATTGGCCAACGCAAGATCCGGGTCAAGCTCCAGCGACTTCTTCAGCGCGGGCAGAGCCTGTTCCTCGTTGCCATCCTTCAAGAAAGCGATGGCGAGATCGAGATGAGTTTGTGCCGAATCCGGGCGGATGAGGATCGCCTTCTCATACTCGGCCACGGCCTCTCCCTGCCGGTTGGCCCAGGCCAGAGTGGCGGCCAGGTAGGAGTGGTTCTCGAAAGAACCCGGGGCCAACTCGATGGCGCGACGCAGCGCGGATAGCGAGAGCGCCAGACAGGCGCGTTTCAGGCGCACCAGCAGAGCCGGATCGCCAGGCTGCTTTTCGAGAGCGCGCTCGGTCGCGATCATCTCGGCCCGCGTGGTGGGATCGCCGGCTGCTGCCCGCGCCCGATCAATCACCGCGGACGCCGGGTTCGTTCTCCATAGCTTTGCATCTACGGCTTTGGCCAGATCGCCGTAGGTCGCTCCCAGGCCGGCCCAGATCTCGGCGTTGGACGGATCCCGCAGCGAGGCCGACGCGAAATACTCGTTGGCCTCACGAATCCTTCCCAGAGCCACATAGGCTTTAGCCAGACCGAGTAATGGCAATGCCCCTTTGGCATCTCCATCTCGCGCCCGGGTCAGATACGGCAGCGCATCTTGTGCCCGCCCGAGACTCAACAACGAGAGACCGGCGAAGAGATTGGCCGCAACCATATCCGGCCTGAGTTTGAGGGCCTTCAGCAGAGGGGGCAGCGCCTGCTCGGGCTTGCCGGCCAGTTGCAGCATCATGCCCAGATTGCTAAGTAATTTCGCGTTGTCCGGGTCCGCGTCAAGCAGTTTGGAGTACGCCGCGGCGGCGCGGTCGAAGTCGTGCGAACGTTGGGCCTGTTGGGCGACGGAGAGCCAGTCCTGCGCCACGGTGGTAAACCCGGACATTGCGAAAATCAGCAACCAACGCACCATCATTGCCCTTGTTCCAGTTTGCCCCAGAGTTGCTTGGAAACGTAGCCCATATTTCCACTCCAGGGCGGAGTTCCACGTACTCATTTCATCTGCCGCCGAGATCTTGATCGGCCGTCCTTTGAGCACCCGAGCCTTAAACGCGCCCCACCCTCCGTTTTTCTGAATGAGGCGGCGAATGAGAATCATCGCGTCCTGTTCCGGCTGATTGGTACGAAAAGTAACGCCGGGGCAATCGGCGCGCATGTGCGTGTCGTTACCGCGAGAATGACACAGATCGATGAGGTGCACGGAGGGGGTAGCTACATTTCTACCGATGACACACGCCTGCATTTCGGTCTCGGGCGCGACGCCATCCTGAGCAAAGTGCAAGTTGAATGGCCGAGCGGCCTAAAACAGGAATTCGCAAACGTTCCCGCAGATGCCATTTATATGATCAAGGAAGGCCAGCGAATTCGGAAAATCGCTGTTTTGCCTGCCCTTTGAACTGGGCGAGCAGGCCGTCCCGGAACGACGGGAAAGGAGTTCTACCTCTGGGTTGACGAGGCCCACCGCCTTACTGCTACGGTACCGGCCGGACGGGGGCGCCGGGTGCTCGACGCTGTCGCGCCGCGACGTCGCGAAGGTGCTTCAGTTGTGCGGACGAGATCTGCCCTGGCTACGCCGCGGCGTTGTTCGAACTGGGGTCGCTCGAAGAGGGTAGGCGTCGGCGCAGGCCGCATAGCCTTTTTTGGCGGAATTGTAGGTGACGATGCGTACGCGTCAAGTCGCCCTTGACTGGATTGGCGTCGGCACCTGCCGTGGTCGCCGTTGAGTAGCGAATTGCTTTCAGGGATGCGAGCGCAGTGGCGTCACCGAACCGAGCGACGAATCTGCTCATAAGCGAAGCGTTGTGGCGTGTTGCAGGTAATGAAGCTGTCTGGCAGACGGCCACATTCGCGACCTAGGCGAAAATACTTGCGCTCATGGTAAGAGAAAGCGCCGCGAAAGCACTCTCATTTCCGGACTCCCAGCTCTTGAACATGATACACCCAGCCGCCTCTTCTTAATGCGCGAGTAAGTCGGCGGCATCCACGTATCCTGCTATAAAGGGCGGAGCAATAATAGACCACGAAACGCCGCGTGAGCGGCGGATTGTGGCGGTCGAAAAGTAGACCACCTTTGGGTCGGGTGAGCCGGCCCGCGATCCAAGCGCAGTGTGTTTTGCGACACCTGTGAGGTGCACAGGGTGGAAGTGTATGCGCGGGTCCGCCGCGCGGTGCAGGTGGACGGGATGAGTGAGCGGCAGGCGGCCCGCGAGTTTGGGCTGTCGCGTAAGACGATCCGCAAGATGCTGGCTTATGCGGCACCGCCAGGGTACCGACGCAAGAAGCCAGTGGCGCGGCCGAAGCTGGGGCCGTGGCTGGGCGTGGTGGACCAGATTCTGGAAGATGCCGAAGCGCGACCGAAGAAACAGCGGCACATGGCACGTCGGATCTTCGACCGGCTAAAGGCAGAGCACGGTTTCACAGGCGGCTACACGATCGTGAGGGAATATGTGCGGGAGGCGCGGTTGCGGCACAAAGAAGTGTTCGTGCCGCTCATCCACCCGCCGGGCGACGCGCAGGCCGACTTTGGAGAGGCGCTGGTGGAGGTCGAAGGGACAGAGCAGAAGGCGCACTTTCTGTGTGTTCAACCTGCCGCATTCCGACGATGCCTTCGTGGTGGCGTTTCCGGCCGAGAATACGGAGTCGTTCTGCGAGGGGCAAGACCAGGCGTTTGCCTATTTCGGCGGCGTGCCGCGGACGATCTTGTACGACAACACGAAGATCGCTGTCGTCTGCGGTGCTGTAGAACGCTTAAGGGCCGCCATGGGATTGACAACGCCGCTGCGGCGGCGTTCCGCGGCCTCTCCGGCCGCATTAAGGCGGTCTGCACCATCAGGTTTCGCATCCGAACCAGGTTGTAAGCCGCAGCCGCGAAGGTGAACATCCATCCGACCCGATCCGGGCCCCGGAAGCGCGTCTTGCGCTACAGCGCGATGGTCTTCATCCAGCCGAATACTTCCTCCACTCGTTTGCGCTTCTTCTGACTGATCGCGTAGCCCTCGTGCCGGGTAGTCCGCCCATCGATTGCACTGCGCCGGCCGGCCGTGTTCTGCGCCACGTGGGGAGTGATCTGCAACTCGCGTATCCGGTCGACGAAATCCCGCGTGTCTTGGCCCGCTCCGCCCCCAGCGTGGCGCGCTGCTTCCGCTCTGCCATGACGGCGGCGATCGCATGGGCGGCCTCGCGTTCAGCGGTTCCGGTGGCCAGTGTCAGGCGTGTGTCCACTACCAGTCCGTTCCGGTTCTCCTGAAGGATCTGGATGGTTACGGCGACACGGGGGATGGCCTGACCGACGACGACGCAGTGCCCGAGGTACGGCCGGATCCGGTGACGAAGCCTGGCGACCTATGGCTGCTGGGCGAGGCGCCCAAGTGCCCGCACTGCGGCGCCGTGAACTGAGGAAACCATGATCTGCAAATGCTGCGGGAAAGAGTTCAGGCCCGCCGGCATCCAGCATCGACTGCTGTGCGGCGACTCGACAAACCGGGCTGACGTGGAGCGGTTGATGGCCGGCGAGAAGGCATCCATGGTCTTTAAGGATCCGCCATACAACGTCGATTACGAGGGCTACACGGAAGAGCGCCTGAAGATCAAGGGCGACCGCATGACTGCCGAGCAATTCTGCCAGTTCCTGGCAGCCACCTTTGGAAACTACCGCCAGGTCGTCCAGCCCGGCGCCTCCATGTACATCTGCCATTCTTCTTCCTAGGAGCGGGAATTCCAGAACGCACTTGAGAACGCTGGCTTCGAGGTGCGCTGCCAGATTGTCTGGGCGAAGAACACCTTCGCGTGGGGGTTCGGCCGCTACAAGTTCCAGCACGAACCGATCTTCTATGCTCACGTCGCCGACCAGAAGGACGCCTGGTATGGTGACAAGTCGCAATCGACGCTGTGGGAAGAAAAGAAACCGGCGGCCAATCGGCTGCATCCGACGGCGAAGCCGGTGGAACTGGTCGTGCGCGCGCTCATCAACAGCAGCAGGACCGGAGACGTCGTCGCGGATCTGTTCGGCGGGTCGGGTTCAACGCTGATTGCTTGTGAGAAGACGGGCCGCGATGCTCGGCTGATGGAGATCGACCCGCAATACGCCGACGTCATCTGCCATCGATTCATGGACTTTACGGGTCAGCAGGCGGTGCTTGCCGGCGACGGGCGCACGTTCGCCGAGATCACAGCGGAGCGGATTGGAGCGTGCGCATGACAGTCGCACCGCAGGATCTTGTATCAGCCCCTCAGCTCGCAGCGGAGTGGGGTTGCACGACTCGAAATGTCAACGCCAGCCTCCGCCGTTGGGGAGTCAGGCGCTACGGCCGCAGCGTAAGCCGGGCCGATGTGGAGTCGAAGCGGTTGCTGCTGTCGAGCCCGACACAGGCCGAGAATTCGTCGAAGGCGTGGAAGCGGCCGGCGCCGCACACGGAGCAGTCGGCAGCTGGCGGCAAGAGCAAGGCCGACGCCGAGCGGATCCGTGCCTGGATCAGGGCCGAGAACGACCGGCTCGATTTGGAAGAGCGAAAAAAGACGCTCGTCCACGCCGCCGAGGTGCGACAGGCCACATTTGAGCGCTTCCGAATTGAGCGCGACGCGCTGCTGAACTGGCCGGCGCAGATCGTGCCGGACCTAGCCGCGAAGCTCGGCGTAGAGGAGCGGACATTGCATAGCGAATTAGATGATCTGGTCGGTAGGTTCCTGGAGCAGCGCAGCCGGATCTGATGCCGTCCGCCACGGAGTCGTGCAATGCGCCTTGGTCTCGGGACTGACGCCGGCGCACTTAGGAGTTCGGAATGGTCGGCAGAGCTGCGATTTCTACCAGCGATGGAAAGGCGATGCACCTGACCATATAGAAAAGCCGCCACCCTCACAGGTGGCGGCATGGAGCGTGACGCGCTTACTTCGCGATACGGTAGGTCCGCTCGCCTGCTTCGGTTCTGGTGGACTCGATCTTCAGCCCGCGCTTCTTAGAGGCGGTCGAGAGAAAGCCGCGCACGCTGTGCGCCTGCCAATCCGTGGCCTCCATGATCTCGGCCAGGGTCGCGCCCTTGGGCCGTCCGATCAGCACCAGGATCTTCGACCCCTTGCTGTCGGCGCGCGGCGTGGCGGTCTTCTTGGCATGTGCGGGCTTAGCGGCCTTCTTATTGGGTTTGGGCTCCCTCTTCGGCGTGGCTACCGGGGGCTTGCCCTTGGCGCCCTTCTGGCTCTTGGGCGCGACTTTCTTCTGGCTGGCACCCTTCTTCGAGGGGGCCTTCTCCAGCGCCACTGTGGCGCCCTGTTGCGCAACAGCAGCGGCGTCTGCGGCGGTCGTGGCTTCTGCGTTTGTCATGTTTGGTGATCCTCTCTGCGCTCGTTCGGCGCATGACGATCAATCACTCGTGTTGCCCAGAAACGCAAGGCGAAAGAGGCCGCCTCCGCGAGGAATGTGCAAGAGGTGAACGGCTGGCGATGGCTTTCCATCGGTAACTCATCGCGATCCGCTCGCTCCGGGCGATGGCTACCGCGCACTGCTGGCGCACAACGCCGACGGGCTGGTGGCGTGGAAGGCGTTACTGGCCGCATAGGCCGAAATGCGCGCTTCTGCACATCCCTTGCGGACTGGAAGAACGCGACGCCGGCGAGTTCTGGTGTCACTGGCCTAGACAATTCAGAGAAAGCGCTGAACCAAGGCGCTGCCATCATTGCAGACCGCCACTGTTCTGTCCGCACGTCGACCAATCGGATCCGGCGTGGCGGGCATGTCGGGCCGCATGTGCCGGCGAACCTCAGGCACCTGTCCTCAACCCAGAACAGCAGACGCAATGAAAGGTCCCCAGAAACGCAAGGCAAGAGCGGCATCTCGGAGATGAATCTGGAGCAGAGGAACGGCCGCCAAGCAGGGCTGGCTCTGCCCCGCAATGTTCAAGTATTGTTCAGTAGCACCGATCGACCTCTACGTGAGTTCTGAATGGCTAAGGCCCGCCGAGGAGCCATCTCGTTCACCCCCGCCGCCCGGCGGACCGTGCCTACACTTTCACCTTGAGCACTTCTCCGGTGTCGCAAGAACACAGTGCAGCTTTATTGTTTACTTGCCTTGTTCGGGACACCTATTGCGCGGACTGCGTTAGTCATGTTGTCCCTCCGGATTTAGCGGGGTTGCCGCACCATCTGATTAGCGCGCAAAGCCGAACCGCTCAGCGGCGATGAATGACTGGCAAGACGGGTACGATGGCGCGACCCCAAGATGCGCGTTAACAGCAAAAGTGCGCAACCGTAGAACAACAGTGAGAGGGCCGTCGCAGCCGGCGTTCCACTCAACAAATCCTCAACGAGGATTCGCCAGGATCCATACAGCATCAAAGGGTATGAAAGCCACACCCACTCTGGTCGATCTGCGGTTGCCCGGCTCAATATGCCCCATCGGCCGGACGCAATTGCCGCTAGGCAGATCAAGGCAACCCGTAAGCTGGTCGCAAACAACAGACCGCCAAACGCCCCTTTGATGGCGACTGCACCCAATCCCAGGATGTCGAACATGATCAACACCGCGCAGAGGAACCGCGAAAAACGCGCTTTGCCCGCGGTGTCTGAGCCGGCCGACCTGTATGCGAGCACGGTGGCAGCCGTGTTTATGACCATCGCGATCACATAACTGGCAGGAGGCACGATGACGCTGGAAAGTGATTGACTCGATATTCGTACCAAACCTGAGGCCAGCGCCGCTGCGAAGAGGTAGACAGGGGTCTGCAACTGCAAGCTCACCTGGCGCTCGCGACTTCCCAGCCAGGCCGCACCCGCGCCAAGGATGGACCACGCAAAAAGCCGAGCTTCCGGCGGAACCACCATGAGGATCGCGGCTATCTGCAAAGTCAGACCGAGAATTGCATAAACCAACGAGTTTCGTTGCCCTCCCTTGCGAGCGAGCAGGATCGAGGCCACGTAGCTACCCTTCGCGATGAGGAAACAAACGATACCGGCCAGGAGGCGCTGGCGGCTGACGGGCGCCATGACGAGCTGTCCCAAAATAAGAACACCGATCGCGGCAAGATTCTGCACTGCCTCGAAGGCAGTGACGACGGTCTGGGCGGCAAGCGTGCGATATCCCGTGCTTGCCAAGTACATGAGCACAAGCACCAGTTCAATTGCCAAAACGCTTGACGGGCCGTAAGGCACGTAAGCCTCGTGCAGCGTGGCGGGCTGGTTGAATATCCAAGCCGTGATTAGTATGGCACACACCGGGCGTGCCTACTTCTGGACACGGTGTCCAACATTTCATCTCCTCGTTGAACGGCCAGTAGTTCGGTAGATTACGCCTGACGCCGGTGCGTGGCAAGTGATCCCGGTGCCATGCTTGCACTCGACAAAGTGGACACCTGCCGTGGGAGCGGCGCTTGCCGGCACATTTGGATCGACGCCCGCACACCCGTGGCGCATTGGTGCTCATCGCGCTGACGGCGACAATAGATCCAATAAGATGATAACGTGGGTTCTATGCGGGGGTCGAAGAGTCTATTTGGCACTCCCTGTGCATCGCGTTTCTCCATAGGAATGAAAGGAGCCATCAACAACCTGCCGGAACGGGCCACGCGCCTGCTCAATCTCAGCGCTTTTGGTAAGGAGAGCGATAGTCTGATGCACTCGGGCAATTGCTGCGCCGCTGAACGCGACCGTCTTGGAAGGTGTGACGACGAAAATGGCTATTCAGATCTCAAGCTCCACCGAGCCTGAGGCGCTCATCTCCGGGCTGCGCGGGACCGTGGAGCCGGCGGTTGTCGTGTATTTTGCCTCAACCTGCTATTCTCTCGCCGCGCTGAGCATCTCAATCAGAGCGGCCTTCCCTCGCGCGGCCAGCATCGGGTGCAGTACGGCGGGCGAGATTTCGTCAGGCAAGATGGCGACGTGCTCCATGGTCGCCATGGCGCTTCCTCCCGAGATTGTCAGCGTCGCAGCTACCGCGGTGGTGCAGGACCTCCACAGTCCGTCGGCCGTCTCCTCCGCTCTGGACCGCCTGTCTCATCAGATGGGCGCTCCGCTTCGTGAACTCGACGCAGCCACGCATGTGGGGCTGATCCTGGTTGACGGCCTCTCGAGCGCGGAGGAGGCGGTCATGGAACGGATTCAGAATTTGACGGCCATTCCCTTCGTCGGCGGTTCGGCCGGTGACGACTTGGCCTATACCGCGACGCTGGTGGCCGCGGATGGCCATACCTTCGAACATGCCGCCGTTATCGCGCTGTTGCGAGTGCCGGCCGGTTACGGCATTATCAAGACCCAGAGCTTTCGCTCGCTGGGGAAAGTGCTCACCGCCACGGAAGTGGATGAGGCGGCTCGAACCGTACGCCGCTTCGACGGCGTCTCCGCCGTGGAGGCGTACGCGCGAGCGCTCGACATTGAGACCGCCAGCGTGCCCGGCCGCTTCATGACCAACCCGGTGGGCCTGATGGTGAACGAAGAGCTGTTCGTGCGCAGCCCGCAGCGCGTTCTGAAAGACGGCAGCATCGTGTTCTACTGCCGGATTCATGAAGGCGCGGAGCTGGAACTGCTCGAATCCACGGATATCATCGCCGACACGCGCAAGGCACTGCATGGATCCCATCGCGCTCTGATTGTGTTCAACTGCATTCTGCGCACACTGGCGCTTCGGGAGGAGGGCCAGTGCGAGGCCTACGGCGCGCTATTCGCGAATACTCCATCAGTGGGCTTCAGCACGTACGGTGAAGCATACGTGGGACACATCAACCAGACGGCGACGATGCTCGCGTTCCACTGAGGGCGGGAGCGGATTGGCGGGCGGGAAGATCTGGTGCTGTGGGATATCTCGCGGCCCGGCGCGCACCGTGGAGCGAATCTACGTCCTTGCTTTCGGCACTTCGCTGAACCATGGCCAGGGAGTTGACGCCGGCAAGCTCACGGACGCAGTGAAGGGCACAGTGTGAAGCTGGCGCCGCGGACGCGAGTGGCCATCACAACCGCAATCCTAGTGCGCTCTGTCGAACGATTTTGGCTGCGGCCTTGCAGTTCCCGCGTGACCCAGGATTTTTCGAATGATCGCTGCCGAGAGGAAGATCTGTCGCAGTGGTTCTTCCGCGGGCAGGGAATTCGCCAGCTTCATGATCGTCTCGCGGCTGAGTGCCAGGTGGCGCTCCGCTAAGTCTCGCTCACCTGAGTTCCGATAAAGTTCGGAGGCCGTCGCGTGAACGCGCCAGGCAGCCAGCGGCACCTCAAAACCCTCCATCGCGGACAACGCCTTGGCGATGCAGTCTCGTGCTCTTGTCCGGTCAAGTTCCGCCCTAGCTACGCGCGCATTCACTTCCCAAGCCAGCGCCTGCCACATATGTTCCGCAGTCGCCAACGTAATCGCCAGACACCGATCTGCCTGCGGCCGCGCTTGAACCAGGTCGCCCTTCGCCAGCCAGAGTTCCGTGAGAGCATGCTCGAGCGGCAAGCGCCAGTACCAGGTGCACGTAGGTCCCGGACGGTCCATGTCAGCCCGCGCCGCCAACAAGTGCTCCTGCGCACTTACATAATCTCCTAACGCCGTCTCCGCTGAGCCCATCAGGAAAAGGCGCTTCCAGAGCCCAAATCGGTAATGAGCTGGATCGTCATGCGCGGAGCGAAGCTCGGAATCCGTGACCGCTGGCACTGCCGAGTTACAAAGCGCCAGCACGCCAGCAAAGTCCATGGCCTGGAGATGAATCCAAGCCAAGTGGGGGCGCACTCCCTGCCCCCAGTTATAGTCGGCATTCTTGTCCAATAGGGCGATTGCGGCTCTGGTCTCGCAAAGGCCCTCGCCCCACTCGCCCAGAAACAGAAGGCTCAACGTCAGGGGCAACTGAGCTCTTACATAAGCAGTGCTCAGATAGGGGTTCTCCCCTGCCGCCTCCAAATTGATATCGCGGCTCGCGATCAGGCTGCGGTGCGCCTCGCGGTACTCGGAGGAGAGGCAGCTTATGAATCCACAGTCAACTAAATAAGCGGCGAGGATGCGGCGGTCCTCTGCGTTGAGAATCTCCGCGGATGCAGCGCGGAACTCCTGCGCATCCTCAGCATTCCACCCTTGCCACAGGCGCCAGGCAAGACAGCGCGCACGCATCCTGGCCCGCAAGAGCGGATCTTCCAGCCGGGAGCTGAGCTGAAGCGCCTGCTCCAGGACAGTCAGCGAACGCTGAGGACTGATCCAGGACAACGGCCATGCCATGTCGATGAGAGTGCGCACTTCCACGTCGAGCAGGCCATCGTGAGCCGCGCGGTCGGCCAGAGCTTCGTAGGTTTCAATGGCACGCACGCTGTCGCCGAGCACCGCGTGAATTGCGGCCAGCTTTTCCACGATCTCGATTTCGCTTGCCGTTCTCTCGGACTCGGGGAGTTTTTTCACCAGTTCGAGAGCGTACTCGAGAATCTCTGTGACTAGCCGGGGCGCAAACCGGCGCCCCGCGGTATCCGCCGCCAGCCGCAGGTATTTGACGGCACGGCGCCAATCACCACCCTGTTCGAAGTGGCCCGCCAGTTCGGCGGCTACTTCGCTTTCATGCCCAGCGAAAAGCTCTGCTAGCCGCTCCCCGACCCGCACGTGGAGCTTGGCCCGGCGCCCGGGCGTCTGGCGGCGGTAGAGGACCTCCCGGTAGAATGCGTGAACGAACTCATAGCGCACCGAGACGGTCCCGTCCGGAAATTCGCGCGATCCCGCCCAGCGCACCATCTCATGACGGCGCGACACCTCGTCGCAAAGTGCTTCAAACTTCTCCTCGTCCAGGCCCGCGGGGATGGCATTGACGCTCGCCGAAAACATGACGCCGTTAATGCTGGCCACCTCCAGCGCCCGTTGCTGTTCGCCCGGAAGGCGCTCAATCTGAGCCTCAATGATCTGACGTAGCGTCTCTGGCACTCCGACATCGATTTGTCCGATAGGAACTTTGATGCGCCACTCTCCGCTCTCACGCGAGATCAGGCCGTTCGAGGTCAAGTGATCCAGGGCGGCAATCATCAGTAGAGGATTGCCCTCCGAGTGCCGATGGATCAGATCTGCAAAACCCTCCGGCAAGCTGCCTCCCGAGGATTCCGCGCGCAGGTACTCCGCCACCTCCGCTTGCGAAAGCGGCGTGAGAGTGATTTCCTGGCACAGTTGATGAATCAGCAGGTCCTGTTTGAGCCGCCTCAGCGGATGTTCTGGAGCTGTCATACCCACCGGACGCTTCGTGATGATCACCATAGTCTTCGCTGCTTGCCGCTGACGGGCAAAAGCAGAGAGGAGGTCTAGAGTCGAGGGATCCACCCATTGCAGATCCTCGATTAAGAACAGCAGGGGCGCTTCCACGTTGAGCGTGCCCAGCGCCTCCCGGATTTCGCGCAGCATGCGCTCCCGGGTCGCTCCCAGGATCTCCTGCTGGAGCGCCTGGCGCTGCTCGCGCTGCAGCAGTGCGGGAAACTGCGCCAGCCAGGTGGGTGCTTGCGCGGCCAGAATCTCCACAACTCGCTTGCCCCCCGGGCCATGGCACAACTGACCTAGCGCTTCGAGCATCGGGTAATAGGCTTCCAAGCCTCCGAAGCCTTCCACGCATTGTCCGCGGGCGATGCGCAGGGATGGTTCCTCGGCGGCGGCCCGGCGTTGGAATTCATCGACCAGAGCGGTCTTTCCAATCCCCGGCTCGCCCGTGATGAAGACAATCTGGCGCTGGCCTATCAACGCCTTTCGCAGGCAAGCTCGCAACACATCGAGCGCGCGGTCCCTTCCTACCAGCCTGCCTCGGGTCAGACTCGCCAACGCCGCCGAGGGATCCGCAAGCCCCCACTCCTTCACCGCGGCGACGAACCGATACCCTCGCCGGGGCAACGTCTCAATAAAAAGAGGATTCTTGGGGTGGTCCCCGAGCGTGCCCCGAATGTCGGCGATCTGATACTTGAGAACCTCGGGTTGGACGAACGTATCGGGCCACACCGCTTGCAGAAGTTCATCCTGCGTAACCAGGCATCCGGCATGCTCCACCAGGTGGCGCAGCACGGCAAACGCTTTTGGAGTCAATAGGATACGCTCGTCCTGCGAATCGCGGCGGCGCCACAGGCACTGATTCGCGGTGTCCAGCCGGAATGGGAGAAACTCCTTCAAGTGGTCGGCCTCGGGATCCTGGACAACAGCTCTTTCAGTTTCTCAGGATAACGCCAAACGCCGTTTTAGCGTTCTTTCCACCGAAACCTGACCGCAAACTCACGACTTAGATCCTGAAATCCCGCAACCTGAATTCAGGAAAGGAAACTACCCTAATGTCAGAATACAGAAGCAACCCTTTCATTGCCGGCATGGACGAGATTCGTGAATCCTGGGGCTGGTACCTGGCCCTCGGAATCCTGCTGACTCTTCTCGGCATAGCCTGCATTGTTTTCAACGTAACCGCAACCTTCGCCACCGTGCTGGTCTTCGGCTGGATCCTTCTGATCAGCGGCGTCGTCTCATTGATTCAGGCCTTCCGTACCCGGACCTGGAGCGGATTCTTCCTCCATCTGCTCAGTGCGCTATTCCGGGGCCTGGTTGGCTTTCTACTCATTCGCTACCCCCTGTCCGGAGCCGTGGGGCTCACCCTGGTGCTCGCTACGTTCTTCATCGTGGGCGGACTGTTCCGGGCAATCGGCGCCGGCATGATTCAGTTCCCGCGCTGGGGCTGGTCTGTTTTCTCTGGGATCGTCTCGCTCGTCCTCGGGATCTTGCTGCTTTGGCAGATGCCGGTTACCAGCGTCTGGTTCATCGGCTTCGCCATCGGTGTGGACCTCATCGTGGACGGTATGGCGGTGGCTGGATTCGCCACTGCAATTCGCCATTTGCCCTAACGCGTGGCTTCCGAAGCCGCATCAACATCAACACAAGGAGAGATCTCAATGGAACGAATGCTGGTTATTGTTTTTGATGACGAAGCAAAGACCTATGAAGGATCGCATGCCCTTAAGCAGCTCGATGCCGAGGGAAGCATCGCGATTCACGCTGAATCGATAATCAAAAAGAACGCCGACGGCACGGTGACGGTCAAGCAGTCGGAAGACGAGTTCCCAATCCGCACCGTTGGCGGTACCGCGATCGGCAGCCTCATCGGGCTGCTCGAGGGACCTGTCGGCCTGGGCGTCGGCGCCACGGCAGGCTTCCTGGCTGGCAGTATCGCCGACTTAAGCGTGGCCGGAGTCGATGCGGAGTTCCTCGACGACGCTGCTGCCAAACTGACGCCCAATAAGTGTGCGCTGATCGCGGACGTCAGCGAGGAGTGGGTTACGCCGGTGGACACCAGAATGGGAGCACTGGGTGGAATCGTGCTGCGCACCGCCAAGAAGATTGTCGAACACGACCAAGAGGCCAGGGATGTGGCCCGGCTGCGCGAAGAGATCGACCAATTGAAGGCCGAGCATGCTCGTGCCCACGGCGAACGTAAGGCCAAGCTCCAGGCCAAGATCGACGTGATCAACGCCAAGCTGCAGGCCAAATTGGATCAGGCTAAACAGAGGTCCGAGCAAATCCAGAGCGAGACCGATGCCAAGGTGCTGGCCCTGCAAGAGAAGGCGGCAAAAACCCAGGGTGAAATCAAAGCCACCTTCGATGCGCGCGTGAAGCAGATCCGCGGAGAGTGCGAACAGTCCCAGGCCAGGCTGAAGCACTTGCTGGCCGGGCAACTGAAGGAAGCGGCCGCGCACCTGGAGAAGTAAGAACGCCCGTCCTACGTCGCAGGCGAAATTGCCAACGGCGCCATGTGCGGGTTGTTCATGGCGCCGGCGGCGCACTCGATGGAACTTACGTGTCCCCTTCCCAGGAGCCTTCCCGCTCCTCAAGCGGACAAGAGACTTAACCGTTTGCACGGATCGCCAAGGCGGCGATCCCCGCATGAGAAAAGATTTACAAGGAGATCAAGAATGCCACAGGTGACTATTCATAAGTGCAAGGATCCGGAAACAACTCCCTTAACACTTCTCGAACGCATGGAGGCGATTACGAAGTCAATCCGGGAGCGAGCTTTCAAACTGTCCCAAAATCGTAAGGCCGGAACCGGTTCCGATCTGGATGACTGGGTGCAGGCGGAGCGGGACCTGGTCTGGTCGCCTGCCTCCGAGATGGTAGAAGATGACAAGGCCTTTCGCGCTCGCGTGGCGTTGCCTGGATTCGATGCGAAAGACATTGAAGTCTCGGCGCTGCCGGATGCGCTGGTCATACAGGCGGACACTACTCATACCCACAATGGGGAGCACGGCAACGTATGCTTCTGCGAGTTTTCAAGCAACGAAGTGTTCCGCCGTATCCCGCTGCCCACGCCCATCGATGTCAACAAGGTGACGGCGTCGGTGCATGAGGGCGTCCTCGAAGTCACGGCACCGAAGGCGGCCCCAAAGTTGTTGGCGGCCCACGCCTAGCCGGGCACGATCGATCAATGATTTTGCGGCCTGCTGATTACGAAAAATCGGTCCAGCCTCGAGGCCGGTGCCGCAGGCCGACAAAGGCGTATCAGGCACAGCGACAATGTCGGAAAGATTCGTAGCAAAGAGGATTACGCATGCCTTGGAACACACCGCGGCGGCAAGTCTCAGAGAAGAACGATCGGCAACTGCGGTCCTGTTGGGGCGGGACTCAGGGGTGATGCCCATGCTGCCCGCTTCGATTTATGAAGGCTCCGCCGCGCAGCGAGACCGTCGCTGGGGGGTCGTCCTCGCGGGTGGAGACGGAACGCGTCTCCGCCCGTTGACCCGGCTCATTTGCGGCGATGATCGTCCGAAACAGTTCTGCCCCTTGATCTACGGTGATACTCTGCTCGAGCACACGCGAAGACGGGTGGAGCGAAGTATCCCCTGGAGACAGACCTTGTTCCCCCTGACAAGGAGCCATCGCGCCTACTATCTTCAGGAGGCGGGGCTGCGCCCGTCGCAGCGAATTGTGCAGCCGGCCAACAAAGGCACTGCGCCGCCGATCGCGCTCTGTCTTCTGAGCATCGAACAGATCGACAAAGAAGCGATCGTGGCTATTCTGCCGTGCGACCACCACTATTCGGATGAGCGGGCATTCACCGCTGCTTTGGAGTCTGCTTTTGATCTTGCTAGGGAGCATGTCGCTTCGGTGGTGCTCCTGGGCGCTCGTCCTAGCGCTCCGGAAGTCGAATATGGCTGGATCGAGCTGGGACAGTCCACGGGTGGCGCCGGCCGGACTGCGTTTCATGTCCGTGGTTTTTGTGAAAAGCCATCATTCCAAGTGGCCAGGGAACTGCTGGAGCGAGGATCTCTCTGGAATACATTCGTGATGGTGGGACACGTGCGCGGCTTTCTGAAAATGATGGAAGCGGCGCCAGATGGCTCTCTGGAGATGTTTGGCCGGACTCCGTTGTGGGTCGGCAAGGAGCTGCAGATCCAGGATTCGGCTTACGAGAGTATTCCCTCAGTCAACTTTTCACAGGCGGTCTTGTCGGCCCAGGCTAGGCGGCTGATCGCTCTGCAGTTGGGCTGCACGGATTGGAGCGATCTGGGGCGTCCCGAGCGCGTGCTGGCCGTGTTCGAGAAGGCCGGCGTCGAGCCCTGGTGGATCAAAGCGTGGCAGGCCGGGAGCCGCATGGCGGAAGCGAAATGCGCCTGAAGGAGCCTCCCGCTGAGATCGACTTTTCCGAGACGGAATGGATGCACGCAACTACGGACGGAGAGGTTATTATTATGAAAGCGCATCAGGAGACGACTGCAAAGGTTAACCGTTTCTATGCCAGGTGATGCGTACGAACGACCTATAGGTGTGGGTCTTTGCCGGGCATCTGGTCGGCGCCCCAAGGGCCGTCGGCTCGGCATAGGTCTCTGCGGGATGAGGGTACCACGGTCGCTGGCGGAATCCGTGCTGTCATTGGAGGCCCCGAGGTGGGTGACAACGTCGCGTTTCATGGCCGGATCACCATCGAGAACTCGGGTGAGATGCGCCGCGCTTTGAGCAACGCCTTGCGCACGAAGCCGGCGAAGGTGTCCGTTGATTTGTCCAAAGTCACCTACATTGATACTTCTGGGTTGGCCACGCTGGTGGAGGCGGCCCGAAGCGCGCGCCGGCAAGGTACGCGGCTGATCATGTGTGGTGTCCACGATCAGCCGCGCTACCTCTTCGAGATCACTCATCTCGATCGGATGTTCGAAATGGGTGAGCAGGAGGCGGGCGAATGAATGTTCTGGAAGCCATCGGAAGGAACGTGATTCATCAACTCGCCTACGTCGGCGGTCTCACCACCCAGTTCTGGCGGGGCCTGCGCGCCTCACCCCGCGTGATGCCGCTGGTGGGCAAGCGCGGGCGCTGGCGAACGGCGATGCGCCAGATGGCGGCTATCGGAGTGGATGCGCTTCCCATGGTCGGATTGATGTCGGTGTGCACGGGATTCATCCTGGCGATGCAAACCGGGGCCGAGCTGCGGAGATTCGGGGCGCTGCAGTACGTGATGGACGTTTTGGCGGTCGGTTTCACGCGCGAACTGGGCCCGCTCTTGACTGCCCTCATCGTCAGCGGCCGGTCCGGTTCGGCTTTTTCGGCCGAAATCGGAACCATGGTCGTGACCAGCGAGATCGATGCGCTCCGGACCATGGCTCTCGACCCGATCGAATTTGTGCTGGCGCCGAAGTTCGTCGCGGCGATGATCACGATTCCCTGCCTCACCATTATGAGTTGCGCGTTCGGCATACTGGCCGGCGCCGGGTTCATGTACATCAGCACGAAGATCACCCTCGCAATGTATCTGCGATATGTCTTCAACTCGATTGATCTGCACGACGTCTTCACCGGGGTGCTGAAGAGTCTCGTGTTCGCGATTATCATCGTGAACGTCGGGTGCATGGAAGGATTCAGGACGCGAGGGGGGCCGGACGCGGTGGGGCGGTCCGCGACTGCCGCCGTGGTCAGGTCGACCTACCTCGTGATCCTCGCGGATGTGTTCTTCACGGCGATTTTCTATCTAGTGCATAAGTCATAGCTATGGCCGACCCGATGATCTCAGTCGCTGGCCTGACCGTCTTCTATGATGGGAGGCGCGTCCTGGATGGCGTGAACCTGGACATCGAGCGCGGGGAAGTGATGGTGCTGCTCGGCGGCAGCGGCTCCGGCAAGACCACCGTGCTCCGGCACATCATCGGACTCGAGCGGCCGGACTCTGGCACTATTCGAGTGCAAGGAGTCGATATCAATCGTTGCTCGGCCGAGGAGCTGAAGGCGGTCCGGCGCACCATGGGCGTGGCTTTCCAGGAGTCGGCATTATTCAATTCGATGTCTGTCGAAGAGAATGTCCAACTGCCGCTGCGCGAATTGACGACGCTGGCCGAGCCCGTCATCGAGATCATGACGTTTATGAAACTCGCCGCCGTGGGTCTGAGCGACGCCGGCAAGCGGCTGCCCCAGGAATTGTCGGGGGGCATGAAGAAGCGCGCGGCCGTGGCGCGGGCCACCGCGCTCGACCCCGAGATTCTGGTCTTCGATGAACCATCCGCCGGCCTTGATCCGATTGTCGCGGCGGAATTGGATGAGCTGATCCTATTCTTGAAGCGCGCTTTTCACATGACCATACTGGTCGTGACGCACGAACTGGCGAGCGCATTCCGCATCGCCGACCGTATGGCCATGCTATACCATGGCTCACTGATCGCGGTAGATAGCAAGGATTCGTTCCGTGCTAGTACCCATCCACGCATACGGCAGTTTCTTGATCGAGTGCCCGATCCAATTACTGGAAGCCAGGCCGTCGAGGACCGCTTTCGGAAATTGGCGGGAATGGGGGAGGCGAAAAAATGAACACGGAAGCCAAAGTCGGCGCCTTCGTCCTGGTCTGCGCGGCGATTTTGCTTGCAACGATCTATCACGTCAGCAGCGCTGAGATCCGGGGGGCGCGCGTTTCCTACAGAACCTACCTGCGGTATGCGGGAGGGTTGGAGCCGGGGGCCGACGTCCTGTTTGGAGGCATCAAAGTGGGCAACGTGACAGCCGTGCGCCCCGACGCACAGGACCCCACCCGGATCGAAATCCTGATGGATATGAAATTGGGCACTCCGGTGAACGCCAAGTCTGTGGCCAAACTCGGATCGGTCACAGTGGTGACCAGCCCGGTCATCTCCATCAGCATGGGATCGAATGACGCGCCCCGGCTGGCGGCGGGCGCCGTGATTGCGTCGGAGGAGACGATCAGCCTGGACGACACCCAGCGCAAGATCGTGGCCCTCGCCGATTCGGCGCAGAGCCTGCTCGAATCGGTGCGGACGGACGTGAACAATCTCACCGCTGACGCCCGGGTTCTGATCGCGAATCTGAACCAGGTTGCGGGCCGGCCGAATCAGCAGCACCTGGCGCAGATTCTGGCCAACGCGGATGCGATGGTTGCGCGATTGTCGCCCAAGATCGACCAGATCAGCGACCAGACGCTCAAGCTGACCAACGAGGCCAACGGCGCAATGGCGAAAGTGGGGCCGGCCGTGGACAATGCGAACGCAACGGTGTCCAATGCCAATGAGACGATCACGTCGCTCCGCGAGCCGATTCAGACGGACCTCGCTGAGGTGCATAAGTCGCTCGATCAGTTGCGCGGCCTGCTGGCCGATCTGCAGGCGGCGATCCGGGCCAAAGACCAGGACATGACCTACACGCTCGAGAACGTTCGTTCGGCGACCGAGAACCTGAACGATCTGACGGAGTCTGTGAAGGAGCGTCCGTGGAGTCTGATCCGGATCAAGCAGCCCAAAGACCGAAAGGTTCCCCAATGACGAGGACCCTATGAGCAAGAACAGTCTGATGAGCATGAGCGCCTGCGCGGTCCTGCTGCTGACAAGCGGTTGCGGAGCCAGGGTTCGGTATCCGAGCTACTATACGCTGGAGCTTCCTCCAGCGCCACCTCCGGCTGCGAGTGCGGCGCGCCTTCCCGCCACCTTGGCGGTGCGCCGGTTCGAAACGCCAACTTACCTGCGCCAGGGCCGGATTGTATACCGCCAAGCTCCGGAAGAAGTTGGTTTTTATGAGTATCGCCGCTGGGCTGCCGATCCCGCCGAGACGGTCACGGCGGCAGTCATCGATTCACTCCGCGCCGCGCGGCTGTTTTCGTTTGTGAAGCGCTACGACGGCCAGAACCAGCAGGATTATCTCCTGCTGGGCCGGCTCGAACGGCTGGAAGAGATCGATTACGGCGGCGGCGTCCGGGTAGCAGCGAAACTATCGGCCGAACTGGTGAATCTGCGAGCCGGTACCACCGTGTGGACTGGGGATGCGGAGGAGACCCTGCCAGTCGACACCCGGAATGTAAACTCGGTGGTCGCGGCAATGAGTCAGGCTGTCCAAAAGAGCATCAACAGGATTGTGGCGAGCCTGGACCAGCAACTTGCCGCTAAGTGACAGGTGCCAGGATGAGCTCTCAGAACCTCGACCAACCCGCGGTCCGGGCGGCAGGCTCTTCGGCGGCCGCCGGGGGGCTGACATCCCAGGAAGCCGAATCGCGGCTCAACCAGTTTGGCCCCAATGACCCAGCTCCTCCCAAACGCCACTCCGCGGTTCTCGACTTCATCCGCCTCTTCCTGAACCCGCTGGTATTGATCCTGCTGATCGCCGCCGTCAGTTCCGCCTTCCTCGGCGACGCCACGGATGCGGGGATCATCATTGTGATCGTTCTGCTCAGCAATACGCTCGACTTCACCCAAACCCACAAGTCACAGCGTGCCGTCGAGCAGTTGCAGCAGCGCGTGGCGCCCACCGCCACGGTCTTGCGAGACGGAAAGTGGCAGGAGACCCGGCGCACCAATGTGGTTCCGGGTGACGTCGTTCGGCTCTCCGCTGGAGACCTGGTCCCGGCGGATGCGCGCCTCCTGGAATCCCGCGATCTATATATTCAACAAGCGGCGTTGACGGGCGAGTCGCTGCCGGTCGAAAAGCAGGCGCGCGGCGAGGAAGTCTCCACCAGGCCCGAGGCGGAGAACATGGTCTTCCTGGGTACCTCCGTCGTCAGCGGAACCGCCAGCGCGCTGGTCGTCGCCACCGGCGCCAGGACCTCTTTCGGCGACATCGCCGCCCGTCTCGCCTCGCGCTCCGAGCCGACCTCGTTCGACCGGGGGCTGAAGGATTTCAGTCTGCTCCTCACCCGCACCGTACTGTTCCTGGTCGTCTTCCTGATCGTGGTCGGTACGATCAGACATCGGGATCCTCTTCAATCGCTCCTGTTTGCCGTTGCTCTGGCGGTCGGCCTGACCCCCGAATTCCTCCCCATGATTGTCTCCGTGACCCTGTCCAAGGGCGCGCGGGCCATGGCTCGGAAGAAAGTGATCGTCAAACACCTCTCCGCGATACAGAACTTCGGCAGCATCGACGTTCTGTGCAGTGACAAGACCGGGACGCTCACCAGCGGCAATATGGCGCTGGACCGGTCGCTGGATCCGTTTGGGGATCCCTCGCAGCGGGTCTTTACGCTGGCTTGGCTCAACAGCAAGTTCGAGACGGGAATTCGAAGTCCGCTCGACATGGCCATTCTGCAAGGCCATGAACCGGAGGACGCGGCGGGCTACGAAAAACGGGACGAGATCCCCTACGATTTCGAGCGCCGCCGGCTCTCGATCGTGGTGGAGCGGCAATCACGGCGGCTCTTGATTACAAAGGGCGCGCCCGAGGGAATCCTGGCCCGCTCGGTCAATTATGAATCGGACGGCCGCACGGTTCCCTTGGATGCGGCCAGCCTGGCGCACTGCCAGAAGACTTGCGAAGGATTGAGCCAGCAGGGCTTTCGGGTGCTTGCGGTTGCTTACTTGGAGGTCGAAGCGCGCTCCGACTACTCAGCGGAGGACGAAAGAAACCTCACGCTGGCTGGTTTTCTGGCTTTCTCCGACCCGCCCTTGCCGGATGCCGCCGAGGCGCTGGCCACGCTGCGCGGCAACGGCGTACAAGTGAAGATCATTACCGGCGACGGGGACCTCGTTACGGCCCATGTCTGCAGCCAGGTGGGACTCGAACCAGGCAAGATCGTGCTGGGCGATGAACTCGAGAAGATGACGGATGCCGCGCTCGGGCACGTCGCCGAGGAGACCACGGTTTTCGCGCGAGTGTCGCCGGCACAGAAGAATCGCATCCTCCTGGCGCTGAAACATCGCGGCCATGTCGTCGGATTCATGGGCGATGGAATCAATGATGCCCCTTCGCTGCACGCCGCCGACGTGGGCATCTCCGTCTCGTCGGCCGTAGACGTCGCCCGCGAAGCCGCCGACATTATTCTCGTCGAGCCCGGCCTCGATGTTCTCGCCAGCGGCATTCGTGGAAGGGCGCAAGGCCTTCGGAAACGTCATGAAGTACCTGTTGATGGGCACCAGTTCGAACTTCGGCAACATGTTCAGCATGGCGGGCGCTTCGGTCTTCCTGCCGTTTCTCCCCATGCTGCCCACGCAAATCCTGCTCAACAACTTCATGTACGACCTGTCGCAGCTCACCATCCCTACCGACAATGTCGATGCACGACTTTCTCCAAAAACCAAGCAGTGGGATATCAGCCTGATCCGCAAGTTCATGGTGTTCATCGGGCCGATCAGCTCGATTTTCGATTTCCTGACCTTCTACGTGCTGCTGCACTTCTTCCATGCCGACCAAGTGCTTTTCCACACGGGTTGGTTCGTCGAGTCGCTGGCGACGCAAACGCTGGTGATTTTTGTCATTCGCACTGTGCAGAATCCTTTGCGCAGCCGGCCCAGCCTACCTCTGACGATAACCACGCTGATCATCGTGGCGGTCGGCATTTTGCTGCCGTTCAGCCCGCTGGCTGGTCCGCTCGGCTTCACGCCGCTGCCGGGAATCTACTTCGCTTATCTCGCGATAGCGACGATCGTTTATCTGTTGCTCGTGGAATTCGGCAAGCGATTGCTCCTCGGCCGCACTGCCCGCGAGGACCAAGGAGCAACTGCGCGGCCCTCGGCGCCGGCAGTATGGCAAGACGCGAATCTTGGGTGATTGCAAAGGGGGACCCTTTGCGCATGAATTTCAACACTTAGGGGGGGATTATGGACCAACCGGAATTGTCACCACGAAAACCCGGCCGCGACGATGAAAAGAAGCGCCAGGAAGATGCTCGGCGTCAGTTTCATTTCGGTATCAGCTACGTGATCACGAGCCTCGTTCTCTTGTGGCTGTTTCAGGTATTCGTCATCACTCCTCTCACCCGCAACGCGGAAATCCCCTACAGCGAGTTCAAGAAGAAACTGGCTGGCGGTCAAATCACGCGGGTAACCATTGGCCAACGCGGCATCGAGGGTGAGTTGAAGAATCCCAAACCGGGTGCAACTCCACCCACTGTCCCATTCAATACCGTGCCTTCGCCTTCCCCCGACCCCAAGCTGATCGAAGACTTGCAAAACGCGAATGTCACTTTCAGTTTCGAGCACCCGCCCAACCCCCTGGGCGGCATTCTGCTCGAGTACCTTCTCCCGCTCGTGCTGCTCGGCGCTTTCTGGTACTTCGCCTACCAGCGGGCGGGCGCGGCCGCCGGCGGTATGGGCGGCATCTTTGGGGTTGGCAAGAGCAAAGCGGTCGAGGTCAAGCCCGAGGATGTTACTGCCACCTTCAAAGATGTCGGCGGCGCCGATGAAGCCATTGGCGAGCTCCAGGAGATCATCGAGTTTTTGAAGGCACCGGAGCAATTCGCTCAACTCGGCGGCCATATTCCCAAGGGAGTGTTGCTCGTCGGGCCCCCCGGCACTGGCAAGACCCTACTGGCCAAAGCCACCGCCGGCGAGGCCCACGTCTCTTTCTTCGAGACCAGTGGCTCCGAGTTTGTCGAGATGTTCGTCGGCGTAGGCGCCGCCCGCGTGCGCGACCTCTTCGAGCAGGCCCGCAAGGCCGCTCCGGCGATCGTTTTCATCGACGAGATTGACGCCATCGGTCAGAGCCGCGGAGGCGTGGCGCGCATGGGTACCAATGACGAGCGCGAGCAGACTCTCAACCAGTTGCTGGCTGAGATTGACGGTTTCAAGACCGACGCCAGCGCCCCAGTCATTATCATGGCGGCCACCAATCGTCCGGAGGTGCTCGACCCGGCGCTTCTGCGCGCCGGCCGCTTCGATCGCCAGATCGCCATCGGCAATCCGGATCTGATTGGCCGCGTGCAAATCCTGAAGATTCACAGCAAGAATGTAAAGTTGGCGGCGGTCTTCGACATCCAGCAGGCCGCCCGCATCACCGCCGGCTTCAGCGGCGCCGATCTGGCCAATGCCATGAATGAGGCTGCTTTGCAGGCCGCCCGGCGCAAGGCTGCATCCGTCACGTTGGATGATTTCGAGGCCGCCATCGAACGCGTCATCGCCGGTTCCGAAAAGAAGAGCCGGGTCATGAACGAGCACGAACGAACCACAGTTGCCTACCACGAGTCCGGCCACGCGCTTGTGGCCGCGCTGGTCCCCAATGGCGAGCCGGTCAGCAAGATCAGCATCGTTCCTCACAGCCGTGGCGCCTTGGGCTACACCATGCAGATGCCCACCGAGGACCGCTTTCTGCTCTCGGTCGACGAACTCAAGGACCGCATCGCCGTCATGCTCGGCGGGCGCGCCGCCGAACTGGTGCAGTTCGCCATCATCAGCACCGGCGCCAGTGATGACATCATGCGCGCCACTCAGCTGGCCCGCCAGATGGTCACCGAATATGGCATGAGTGAAAAGCTCGGCTCGGTGCGCTACGCCGGCCAGCAGCTCCAATACCTGGGCGAATCGGTCGAGGACAATAGCCGGATCAGTCCCGAGACTCGTCAGGTGATCGACGCCGAAGTCCAGCGTCTCGTGACCGAACAATATGAGCGTGCTCAGGCCCTGCTCCGGGGCCACCGCTCCGCCCTCCACGCGTTGGCCCAGCAATTGCTGAAACAGGAGACGGTGACCGGTACTGACGTGAAACAGGCGCTGGACGGTAGCGCCAGCCCCGGATCTGCTGCCGCTGCCTCCGCCAGCAAGGAATCATCCCCTGAGGCGCGCGGCTGAGCCCGGCGGCTGCTCTCTGGCGTCGGCCCCTAACAATGGGTGACCAACGGGAGCGGCCCTCTCAGCTGTCGTTGAAGGCCTCCCTCGAGGTCAGCCCAGCCGACTGTGTCTAAACTCGTGTCCCACGCGAGGAGACAAGCCCGATGTCTCTCTGCCAACATCTGCAAGTAATCCCTATGAGCGATGCAAAGGCGATGCACGTGACCTTAAAGAAATGCCGCCACCCTCACAGGTGGCGGCATGGAGCGTGACGCGCTTACTTCGCGATACGGTAGGTCCGCTCGCCTGCTTCGGTTCTGGTGGACTCGATCTTCAGCCCGCGCTTCTTAGAGGCGGTCGAGAGAAAGCCGCGCACGCTGTGCGCCTGCCAATCCGTGACCTCCATGATCTCGGCCAGGGTCGCGCCCTTGGGCCGTCCGATCAGCACCAGGATCTTCGACCCCTTGCTGTCGGCGCGCGGCGTGGCGGTTTTCTTGGCCTCTACGGGCTTCGCCGCCCTCTTGTTGGCCTTGGACTCCTTCTTCGGCTTGGCTGCCAGGGGCTTGCCCTTGACGGTCTTCTGGCCCTGGGGCACGGCCTTCTTCTGGCTGGCACCCTTCTTCGAGGGGGCCTTCTCCGGCGCCACTGTGGCGCCCTGTTGCGCAACAGCGGCGCCGTCTGCGGCGGTCGTGGCTTCTGCGTTTGTCATGTTTGGTGATCCTCTCTGCGCTCGTTCGGCGCATGACGATTCATCACTCCGTGCACCGGGAAACGCAAGGCAAAAAAGTCCGCCTCCCGGATGAGGATGTATGCGGCGAACGCCTGGCGATGGCCCTTCATCGGTGACTCTTCGCGCGCACGCGCTGTCGAAGCTTCAACATAGTGACCGCGGACGGAATCGCTGAGGGGATCCCCCCGGTCGTCTCCGACGCCATCTGTTGGGTGCCGGCCGATTTGACTGTACAGCGTATAGAGAGAAGCTGTACACTGTATAAAAGAAATGCCAGCTCCAGAAAAGCCGACCGTCAAGCGCATCGGCCAGGCCGCGCTCGATCTGCTGGAGAAGGAGGGGCCCGAAGCTGTCACCATGCGCCGCGTGGCCGTTGCGGCAGGCATCACGCCGATGGCGATCTACTACCACTTTCCCAGTCGCGATGCCCTCCTTAAGTCATTGACTGAAAACGAATTTCTAAAATTGCGGGAGGCCATCGATGAGACCGGATGGCGCCAGTTGGCAGCGCCTTTTGAGCGTCTGGTCCGGATGATGGAGGGCTACTTTCTGTACGCCTTGGCGCATCCCCGACTCTACGACTACGTCTTCTCCAAGCCGTACAAGGATGCCCGCCAATTCCCGCAAGATTTCCGCGCGCGGCGTTCGCCCACCCTGACCCCCATCGCCGATTGCGTGGCCGAGGCGATGGAATGCGGCGCGCTGAGGAAAGACGACGTTTGGGAGATCGCGCTGCAGCTGTGGGCGCTGGCCCACGGCTACGTGGCGTTGTACCGGGCGGGCCGCTTCGCGCTGAGTGAAGCGGGTTTCCTGGATCTATGCGGACGCTCGTTGAGGAGACTTCTGGAGGGACTGGCGGACTGAGGAATGCAGCCGGTGCGCCGGATCAGGTTGTTCGCAGGAGTAAGCATGGTGAATCAACTCATATCGCTTGAAGCGGGCTGCGGAGCTGGCTTGAGACAGCGCTCTGTGCCGGCCGTCCGAACGGGGGTGCTGGTTCTCCTGACTCTCGGTCTCGCCGGATGCGGCGCCGGCGCTCCGGAGCGCGCTACCGAGACCGCGCAGAAGGTGCTGGTCCGCCGGCCCAGCCGCTTCGAGCGCCCGCTCGCCATCAGCGCCAGCGGCAACGTCGAGGCGGCGGAGACGGCCTATCTGTCGTTTCAGGTCTCCGGGCAGGTGAAGAAGGTTTATGTGGAGGAGGGCCAGGCCGTGCGCGCCGGCCAGATTCTGGCCGAACTCGACCTGCGCGACTATGAGTATCGCGTCAACGCCGCCTCGGCGCAGGCGGGCGCGGCTGAGGCGACGCTGCAGAAAGTGAATGCGGGCGCGCGCAAACAGGAGCTGGCCCAGGCGCGCGTGGATCTGGACCGCACCGAGGACGAGTACAAGCGCCTCAAGGCGTTGTACGAGCGCGGCAGCCTTGCGCCCAACGACTACAAGAAAATCGAGGCGGCTTGGCTGGCTGCGCTCGAGCGCTACAGCCTGGCCGAGGAGGGTTCCCGAAAAGAAGACAAGACTGCCGCTAAGGACACCTTCCAAGCGGCCGAGGCGCAAACCGACATCGCGCGAAAGGCGCTCGCCGACACCCACCTGCTGGCCCCCTTCGCGGGCGTGATTGTGAAACGCGACGTTGACAATGGAATGCTGGCCGGCTCCTCGCGCCCGGTCTTCGTGCTGATGAACCTGAACCCGGCTAAGGTGCGAGTGGGCGTGCCCGAGGCCGAGATCGGCAAGATTCGCATCGGACAACGCGCGACGCTCCGCATCCCCTCGCTCGGCGACCAGAGCTTCGAGGGCGGCGTCGAGACCATCGGCTACGCCGCCGACCCCGCCGCTCGCACCTTCGCCGTGAGGATCTCGGTCCCCAACCCCGCGCTCGTATTGCGCGCCGGCATGGTAGCCGAGTCGCGCATCGAGACCGGTGAGAGGGTCACGGCGATGACGCTCCCCGGTCAGGCCATCGTGCGCGACTCCAACGGCACCACCATCGTCTACACCTTTTTCGCGGATAAGAATCGTGTCTACTCCCGCCGCGTGGAGACGGGCTCGGTGTACGGCCGCGAGGTGGAGATTCTCAGCGGCCTGGCTGGCGACGAGCGCGTCGTTGTTGGCGGGCAGCAACTGGTGCACGATGGTTCAAAAGTGCTGGCGGAAGAGGCGCAGGGACAATGAAGCAAGAATCCTCCTGGCTGCGCCATCCGCAGGTCACCGTCGTCTGCACGGCGCTGCTCTTCGCCGCCGGCATCTACTCGCTGATCACCATGCCACGCCGCGAGGATCCCAAGATCAACGTGCGCGTCGGCCTGATGGCCGTGCTCTATCCCGGCGCCACCTCCGAGCAGGTTGAGCAGCAGGTGACGAAAGTTCTGGAGGAACGCCTGTTCCGCTACGAGGAGGTGCGCAAAGCGAAGACCTATTCCACCAGCCGCCCCGGGGTCGCCTTCATCAACATCGAATTAGAGGAGTGGGTCCAGCGCCCCGACATGTTCTGGTCCAAGCTGCGCCACGACCTGCTCGAGCTGCGCCAGACCGGCCTGCCCGCCGGCGTGATGGGCCCGATCGTCGACACCGACTTCGGCGACACGGTCGCCGTGCTGCTCGCCGTGCACGGAGGGCATTACGACTACCGCCAGTTGAAGGACTACTCCGGGCACATCGAGGACGCGCTGCGCACGCTCCCCTCCACCTCCAAGATCAAACGCTACGGCGAGCAGAAAGAGCAGATCTACGTCACCAGTACACCCCAGCGCCTGGCCCAGTACCGCGTGCCCCTGCCGCGCGTCATCCAGGCCCTGCAGGCGCGCAACAGCGTCCAATTCGGCGGCCGCTTCGACACCGACGCGGACAAGCTCCCACTGCAGGCCAACGGGCTGCTGGAAAGCGCCGAGGATCTCAAACACCTGATGATCGACGTCAGCCCCGAGGGCCAGCCGCTGTACCTCGGCGACGTCGCGCGCACCGAGCGCCGCTACCAGGAGCCGCAGTTCCTCACGCGCTACAACGGCCAACCCGCGCTGATGCTTTCGGTGGAGATGCAGGAGGGCCACAATATCGTCGAGTTCGGCCGGCAGATCGCGGGCAAGCTCACCGAGGTGCGCCGCCTCCTCCCGCCCGACCTGCAGATCGACATGGTCGCCAACCAGCCGCACATGGTCGACGAGCGCATCTCCAGCTTCATGCGTGAATTCGGCATCGCCATCCTCGCCGTCGTCGCCGTCACCATGCTGCTGCTGCCCTTCCGCGTCGCGCTGGTGGCCTCCATCGCCATCCCGGTGACGGTCTCGGTCACCTTCGCCTTGCTCAACTTCATCGGAATCGACCTGCAGCAGGTCTCCATCTCCATGCTCGTCGTCATGCTGGGCATCCTGGTGGACGACGCCATCGTCGTGGCCGACAACTACGTCGAGTTGCTCGATCAGGGTCATCCGCTCGCCTACGCCGCCGACCACTGCGCCAAGGACATCGTCGTGCCGCTGCTCGTGGCGACGCTGACCATCATCGCCTCGTTCCTGCCTGAGCTGTTCACCCTCACCGGCAGCGTCGGCGAGTTCGTCCACAGCATGCCCATCGTGGTCGCCATTTCTCTCAGCGTCTCCTTCGCCGTGGCGTTCTTGCTCACTCCGCTCCTGTGCCGCCACTTCATCCATCACGGGCTCCATTCGCCCGATCAACAAAAGGCCAGCCGCATCAGTCTGCTGGACCGCATGGAGGCGCAATATGAAAAGGTCTCCGCCTTCACGCTGCGCGCGCCCGTCTTGACCGTGGTCGTCGGCGGACTCGCCGTGGCCGCCGGCTTGGCGCTGCTGCTGTTCCTGCCGCAGCGCTTCTTCCCGCCCGCCGAGCGCACCCAGTTCGTCATCGACCTGTGGCTGCCCGAAGGCTCGAAGATCGAATTTACCGACGCGCTTCTCCGCAAAGTGGAGCGCGTCCTCGCCGCCGATCCGCTCGTCGCGAGCTACGGCACCTTCGCCGGCTCCAGCGCACCGCGCTTCTACTACAACGTCGACCCGCAGCAGCCCGCCGGCAACTACGGCCAGATTCTCGTCAACACGCGCGACGTCGGGAAGACCCCCGATTTCGTTTTCCGTCTGCGCAAGCGCCTGCGCGAGGATGTTCCCGAGGCGATGTGCCTCGTCAAGGAATTGCAGCAAGGCACCCGCTACTCCGCGCCCATCGAAGTGCGCATTTCGGGCGACGATCTGACCGGGCTCAAATCGCTATCCGCACAGGTGCAGCAGATCCTGCGCGAAATCCCCGGCTCGGACTACGTCCACGCCGACTGGCGCGAGGATCCCTATGAGTTGAAGGTGAACCTCGACAACGAGGTCGCCAACCGGCTCGGCTTTTCCAACGCCTCCGTCAGCCAGTCGCTCGCCGCCGGCTTCAACGGCGTCGTCGTTTCCGCTTTTTGGGAAGGCTCACGAGCCGTCAACATCCTGCTGCGCCTCGACGAATCCAGCCGCCAGAGTTTCGACGACGTGCGCAACGTCTATCTCACCTCGCCCGTCACTGGCGCCAAGGTCCCGCTGCGCCAGATCGCCACGCTCTCGCCCGCCTGGGAGACCGGCCGCATCGTGCGCCGCAACGGCGTGCGCACGCTCACCGTCCGCAGCTTCTACCAGCAGGGCGTATACGCCTCGCGGATCCTGGCCCAGGCGCGTCCGCACATCGACGCGCTGCCGCTGCCGCCCGGCTACCGCATCGCCTACGGCGGAGAGGACGAATCGCAGGCCGAGATGGGCGGCGGAGTCTTCAAGGCCGCGGCCATCAGTGTCCTGCTGATCTTCCTGATCCTCCTCTTCCAGTTCCACTCGGTCATTGACACGCTGGTCGTGATGTCCTCCATCCCGCTGGCGATCTTCGGCGGCGCCGTGGGACTGCTGATCGTCCACATGCCGCTCAGCTTCGTCGCCGAGGTCGGCTTCATCGGCGCCGGCGGCGTCGTCGTGCGCAACTCGATCCTGCTGATCGACTACATCCGCGAGCGCCGCGCTGCGGGCGTGCCGTTCATCGACGCCGCGCGCGCCGCCGGCGCCCGCCGCATGCGGCCCATCTTCCTCACCACGCTCGCCGCCGCCGTCGGCGTGCTGCCGATGATCCTCTCGGGCTCGCTGATGTGGGCGCCGATGGCCTCCGTCATCGCCTTCGGACTGCTGTTTTCCATGTTTTTCACGCTGCTGGCCGTGCCGGCGTTGTACGTGCTCGCCGCCGGCGAACAGGCGCGCGCGGAAGGAGGGACGCAATGAAATTCGCCTGTGCGCTCGCGCTGGCCCTGCTCGCCGGGCCGTTGTTCGCCGCTAGGCCCCTGACTCTCGAGGAGGCGCAACAGCTCGCCGCAAAGAATAATCGCAATCTCCAGCTGGCCCGGCTCAAAGTCAAGGAAGCAATGCATAGGCGCGAGGCCGCCCGCTCCGACTACTTCCCCCGCGCCACGGCCACCGCCACCGACCTCTACTTCAGCCAGAAGCTGGGCACTACCGTCACCGCCGGCGAACTCGGCCTGGGCTTCCTGCCGCCGCCTCTGCCCGCCATCCCGGTGCCGATCAACCTCGTCAAGCAGAACCTGTTCCTGGGCGGCGTCACCGTCGGCCAGCCGCTCACCCAGCTCTTCAAGATCCAGCAGGGTGTCCGCGCCGCCACCAGCGAGCAGGAGATCGCCGCCGCGCACTCCGATGCCGGCGCGGACGAGGTCCACTACGCCGTCGAGCAGCTCTACTACGCCCTGCTCGTCGCCCAGCGCCAGCGCCAGGCCGCCGAGTCGAAGCTCGCCGCCGCCGAGCAGCTTCTGGCCGACGCCCAGAATGCCGTCGATACCGGCAACGCTCTCAAGGTGGCCTCCATCGGTCGCCGCGCCGGCCTGCTCGAAGCCCGCCAGAACCTCCTCGCCGCGCGCGATCAGGAAGCCGACTACGCCGAGGCGCTGAACCTCTGCATCGGCCTGCCTTCCACCACCGAGCTGGCCCCCGCCGAGCCGCCGCGCCCCGACTTCCAACTTCCCTCCGCCGACCAGGTCGTCTGCGATGCCCTCGAACGCAGCTCCGACGTCCGCGCCGCCCGCGCCAGCGTGGACCAGGCCCGCGCCGGCGTCCGCGCCGCCCGCGCCGACTACATCCCTGAAGTCACCGCGCTGGTCCAGTACTTTCATCAGGACGGCATCCCCACGCTGCCCGGCGACTTCGGCGCCCTGGGCGGCGCCCTGACCTACAACCTCTTCGACTTCGGCAAACGCCGCGACATCCTGCGCGAGCGCCACACCCTGCTCGAGCAGGCCGAGGAGAACCTGCGCCGCGTCCAGGACGATGTCGAGCAGCGCGTTCGCAAGAGCTTTCGCGACGTCGAGCGCTCGCTCCAAATGGTTAACGTTGCCCGCGAGAGCCTCGAGCTGCGGCGCGAAAGCGAGCGCTTGACCAAGGATCAGTTCGAGCTCGGCCTAGCTCTCAAATCGGCCTACGCCGAAACCCAGGCCGCGACCGCTGCCTCGGCCGCCGATCTGTTTCGCGCCGAAGCCGCCTGGCGCCTCGCCGTGGCGGAGCTGAAAAAGCAGATCGCCCTGCGCTAGCCCCAATACTGTTCACTTAACGATCCTGATTCGCTTGGCTACATCCGGTATGGTCCGGAAACTGGATCTGCTTGAAATGGCGCAGGTTTGTCCCTGCGCAGGGAGGCTCGGGATAATGGTCTAACGATATGCCCAGAGTGCTGGATCCGTTTCGGTTCGTGGTGATCGCCGTCGCCGGGTGGATGAACCAGCGCCAACTGCAGATCATCGATTATCTTCGCGAGGAGAACCGGGTGCTTCGCGAGCAACTCGGCGACAAGCGGCTACGGCTCAATGATGACCAGCGCCGAAGATTGGCCGCGAAGGCCAAGTGGTTGATTACTCCGTGGGATGGCTCGGCGCTATTCTCTTTTCGCGAGCAAGATGTTTCACGCGCCTGAAACGGCCGTTGTCTAGATTCTGTCGTCACGAGATGCTCGCCCAGATTGCGATACACCGGATATAGACGGCAGCGAGGAAGGAAGCACTGTTTTTGGCGTACCGCGTAGCAATTCCACGCCATCGTTTCAGGTGCAGGAAGGCATTCTCCACCAGATGCCTCAGCTTGTACAGGTCCCGATCATAGGTGTGTTGTAGCTTGCGGCGGCCTTGGGGCGGTATGACGGGCTCCATGCCCTGCCGGCGTGCCTGGGCCAGGATGGCGTCCGTGTCGTAACCCCGGTCAGCCAACAGGTTCTGGGCTGTAAGTCCTTCAATTAGAAGACTAGCTTGCGTACAATCCGCAGTGGGACCTGGCGTAATAACAACTCGGACCGGCAGACCATGCGCATCCACGGCCAAGTGTAGCTTTGTGTTGAGCCCCCTTTTGTGCGGCCCATTTCCTGGTTGCCGCCCCGCGCTCCGGTGCCATGCGGGTGGACCTTGATGTGGCTGGCGTCGATCATCAGCCACTCAAAATCCGGCTGATCGATCAAGCGCTCCAGCAGAGCTTCCCACGTGCCCTTGTCGCGCCAGCGGCAGAAGCGGCGATGGGTGTTCTTCCAGTCCCCGTAGTCGGGCGGCAAATCGCGCCACGGGGCCCCCGTGCGGAGGATCCAGAAAACGGCATTGATGAAGCGGCGGTTGTCTCGCCCGATACCGCCCCAAGTGCCTTTTCTGCCAGGGAGATGTGGCTCCAGAATGGACCACACGCGATCCGTAATGTCATGCCGCCGATGGGCCAACTTCATGCCCCATCATGACACGAAATTAGAACAATCCATGTGCTATTTGTTTGAAATCTTCATCTCGTGACGACAGAATCTAGCCAGCAGAACTTGTCCGGAACTTGCACTCATTCTCGGAGCGAAATCTGCCAGGCGTAACGCCTGTGAACCGGAGGAAGACCGTGGTGAATTGACTCTGGCTAGTGAAGCCGCAGCGATGCGCCACCTCGACGAGCGGTAGGTCCGCATACGCGAGCAATTGCCGTGCCCGGTCCACTCTTCGGTGACAGACGTACTGATGTGGGGTAAAGCCCGTCGTCTGCCGGAACATCTTGACGAAATAGTTGGGGCTCAATCCGGCGACTTTGGCAAGCGCACCGAGAGAAAGGTCGCTTTCGAGAGACTCATCAATGTACTTGCGAACCCGACGGGTGCGTGCCGGTCCGAGTCCAGTGCCAAGGCCCGACAACAACTCCGCACCGGCATTGTAGTGGCGCCACAGATGCCTCGCCAGCACCGTGACCACTGAATCGGCGAAGAACCTGCTAAGCTCATGCATTTCGCATTCGAAGTACAGAGCGCGTCCCAATTCCTCAAGCAATGCATCACGCCCCACGTGCACGGGTTGCAGGTCAACGCGGACCCCTTGCAAGACCTGGCCCGCCTGAGTTGACAGGAATCGCTTGCTGAGATAGACAGTGACAATACTCGCGCTTCGCAGCCACAGGCAGCTATGGGGCACGCCAGGCGGGATGACGGCAATTGCGTTTCCGATCACTTCCTGGCGTTCGAGAGAGCCGGAACTCGCCCGCCAATCCAGGCGACCGCGGACCTCCAGTCCAATGGTGACCTGCGCACAGTCATGGGTGTGTTCGCGCCACGTGTTGCGTGGTTGTTCAGCCGCGTAGATCCAGTAACCATCGCCCTCAAACCAGAAAGACTGCGCTGATAGAGCGTCGTCAGCCCCCGCGAGAACGAGGCGCATGTCTTCCCGTGCCGCCATGACTGTTTTACACCGTCATCTGGAATTTCCTAGGATTCCGTAATCCTCAGGAAGAAACGAAAAGACCCATCATCCAGACTCCCCGATACTCCAATCAGAGGTGGTAGCCGTCGTTCCTAAAGGCTTGGGAATATCCACGATTTCGATTGTAGCACGCTGGTGGTCGAATCCCTTCTAGGGAGTCTCGCGGGTTCACGGAACGCGCCAGGAGTTCGCAGAGAGGTCGAGCCGTGATTCCAGAGGATTTGAGGGCCGGGCTTACAAAATCAATGAGCGCCTTGTCCCGGGCAATCGACGGTCTTCAACGGTCAGTGTTCGAATTGGCGAAGCGCCAACCGGCGGTGGATGCCGGAATTCGCGCCCGCAACTCCAGTGCTGGTCCAACGCGAGTGTCCCGTGGCGGCGTAAGCGCCCAGGGCTCCGGCGACCAACTGGTACAGATCGCATTGCGCGTCCTCAAGGAGATGCCGGCCCGAGACCGGGAGGTTCTATCACGGTTTTACGTGTACCAGGAGCAACCGGAAGGAATTCAGCGGGCTCTGGGCATCACCGAGACACAGTTCCGGCGGGTGAAATGGCGTGCCAAGTCCCGTTCCGAGGAACTCCGGGAACTGAGCAACGCTTAAGCGGACAAAATGGAAGCAGGGCCGAGGTCGAACACCGCGTGACGGCGCCAATGCCTACCCGCGGCTGATGAAACGTCCGGAAGAGGCAAGGATCGAATGCGTGAGGACATCAAACCAATTCTGTTTGGCGCGGAGATGAGCACTATCGGTGACGCCGAACCCGGGCTGCGGCGGAAAAACGAACGCCTTCTGGTGCGGATTGCCGAGCTCGAACGCCGTCTGGGCGCCTTCGCGACGTCGTCCCTCGTGGCCGGCGACGCCTGCCAGCCTTCTCATCCGGAAGCCGAATCCGGTGGAAACGACGATGGCCGCGTCCGACGGAACCCGACGGCGGAGGCGTTCAGACGCAGTGAACTCAGGTGCTGCCCCCTGCTCGAAACGGCCGTGGATGGGATCCTCCTCCTCGATACGACAGGTTTGGTGGACTGCAACCAGTCGGCCGCGCACATTTACGGGCTCGCCAAAGAGGATCTGATTGGACGCTCTCCAACTGATTTCAGTCCCGAGTTTCAGCCCGACGGGCAGCCGTCCGCCGAAGCGTTCGCCATGAGAGCGGCGGCTGCGTTGGCCGGGGAAGGGCAGCACTTCGAGTGGGTGTCTCGGCGGGTCGGCGGCGCCCTCTTTGACATGGATGTGACGCTGGCTCGAGCGGGCGAAGCGGGAAGCACCCTGCTGCTGGCGATCTTCCGCGACGTCACCGAGCGCCGGTACACCGAGAGACGGCTGCGGGAGTCCGAGGGGAGGTTCCAGATTACTTAAATGAATGGCCCAGACGCACTGTTTCTGGCCACACTGGAAGAAGGCATCATTGTCAACTGCAACTCTCTTTGCGAGGAGCTCTTCGGCTATTCGAAAGAGGAGGTCATTGGCAAGACGGCGCTTGAGCTTGGCCTCTATTCCGATGTGGCCGACCAAGCCAGGCTGGTAGCCGAGCTCAAGGCAAGAGGCCGGGTCTCGGGCTTCGTGACGAAGCTGCGAAAGAAATGCGGGGACTCGTTTGTCGGTTCGCTCTCCATGGTTATGTTAATGGTTGACGGCAAGCAGCACACCGCCGGAGCAATCCGGGACATCACCGCGGCCCAGCGCGCCGAAAGAATATTGCGGGTGCTCCTCCAACTCTCACAGCGCCAAACGCAGAACGTGCGGGATCTTCTGGATAATGCGCTAAGCGAAGCTATAGGCCTGACCGAGAGTAAGATTGGGCACATTCACATCTATGACGAGAGTCGCCATGAATTCATCCTGAACACCTGGTCGAAAGAGACTTTGCCAGAGTGTGCGATCGCTAACCCGCGGACCTGTTGCAAGCTGGAAGAAACTGGCGCTTGGGGCGAGGCTGTACGCCAACGCAAGGCTGTCGTCTTAAACGACTTTCAGGCAGATCATCCCTCGAAAAAAGGGTATCCGGAGGGTCACGTTTCCATCAGTCGTTTTATGACCTTGCCAGTCTTCAAGGGAAACAGCATCGTGGCCGTTGTCTGCGTAGCCAACAAAGCCAATGCCTATGACGACACCGACGTATTGCAACTCACCCTCCTAATGGACGGTGTGTGGAGATTAGTCGATCTCAGACAATCCGAGCAGGCTGCTCGGGAGGCCAACGAGAGGCTTCTCACGATCGCCAAATGCATCCCGGACACGCTTTGGTCAACCGACTTGTCCGGCCGGTTCACCTATGTCAGCCCTAGAGTGGAACGTGCCTTCGGCTGGACGGCCGCGGAGTGCATGGAACTCAACTGGCGGGACTTCGTCGGGCCCGAGAATGCAGTCAGAATTGGGCTCGTCTTGGAAGAAGAGTTGGAGAGGGCGGCATTACCACAGTTTGACCGCCACGCCGTTCGCACCATTGAATGGGAGCTGCTCCGCAAGGACGGCACTACCTCCTGGGCTGAGGTCAACGCCAGTTTCATTTGGTCGGACGATGGGACGCCGATCGGCTGCACTGGCGTGACGCGAGACATTACGGAGCGGAAAGAGGCCGAGACTGAGCGAGAAAAGCTTCGCGTGCAGCTCGCTCACGCTCAGAAGATGGAATCTATCGCGCGTCTGGCAGGCGGAGTGGCTCACGATTTCAACAATCTGTTAACGGTCATCAGTGGCTACGCCAATTTAGCGCTAGCCCGACTGAGAGCTGACGATCCGCTTAGGGTCCAGATGGAGGAGATTCGTCAGGCAGGAGAGCGGGCCGCGGGACTTACCCGGCAATTGCTGGCATTCAGCCGCAAGCAACTCCTACAGCCCCGCATACTAAGTCTCAACTGCCTGGTGAGGGACATGCAGTCGTTTCTGCAACGCCTGCTGGGCGAAGACGTGGAGGTATTGCTTTCGTTCGCAACGGAGGACCTCACGGTGCACGCGGATCCGCACCAACTGGAGCAGGTCATCATGAATCTGGCGGTGAATTCCAGGGATGCCATGCCCGGAGGCGGCCGGCTGCTCATCGAGACAAGCCTTGTGGAGCGCGACGAGAGTTATCAGAAGCTGCATCCGGAGGCTCGCCTGGGCCGCTATGCCCTGCTGGCAGTGAGCGATACCGGATTGGGAATGGATGAAGCGACGCAGCAGCGGATCTTCGAGCCCTTCTACACCACTAAGGAAGTCGGGAAGGGCACAGGGCTGGGGCTGTCGATGGTCCAGGGCATCGTGGCACAGAGCGGCGGCCACATCAATGTCTACAGCGAGCCAGGCCGAGGTACGACGTTCAAGATCTACCTGCCCGCACTGGCCGAGGCGACAACTGACGTCGAGCAGCCGGCGGCCGTGGCGGAGCCGGGGGGGAAAGAGACGATCCTGGTGGTGGAGGACCAGGAGGAAGTCCGCAGGTTGGTGGTCGCGGCGTTGAAAGCATATGGATACCGTGTAATCGAAGCGGCCGACGCAGGGGCGGCGCTGCTGATCTGCGAGCAGGAAAGCGCGCGTATCCACCTGGTCTTGACGGACGTGGTGATGCCGCACATGAACGGCCGCGAACTGGTTACCCGACTGAGAAAACTGCGGCCTGAGATCAAGGTTCTATACATGTCCGGATACGCCGACAACGCCATATTGCAGCATGGAGTGCTGGACGCGGGCACTGACTTCATCGAGAAGCCTTTCACGCCGGAAGAGCTCGCCGGAAGGATCCGGGCGGTGTTGGGACCGCCGGCACCGGCGCCCCGTCCAGGATCGGTTTGTTGCCGCTGCCGTAGTCGGCGAAGGTGATCTGGCCAGCGCTCGAGCCGGAGGACGGCGGCAGGAGCTTTTCGTGCCAGATGCAGCCGCGCTGGAATAGGATCGAGTCTCCAGGACTGAACGTCCGCGTGTTGACGTGGGCGATCGTCAACCAGGGCGTTGACGTGCTCGTGCCGTTGTTGGAATCGCTGCCTGTGACGACGCAGTTGTCCACGTAGTAAGTCGCTGCCTGGCGGACGGAAGTGGAAAGCAGCAATGCGAGAAGCGCTTTTTTCATTTAGGGCTCCAGCATGATCGCGGGCACGTTGAAAGCGGAAGTCGCGGCGATCAGGGTTCCGCAGGAGGCGGGTAGCGCACCGGCCGTCGCCGTGTTCGTGCAGGTGCCGTACTTATAGCTCGACCCTGAGGAGAGCAACTGGTACAGCCCGGTGTTCATGTTCCAGGTGTAGATCTGGCCAGAGGTGCCGCTTTCGGTCCAGGCGAATAGGTACGAACCTGCTGCAAGGGCCACCGTCGTGTTCGTCGATGACATCACATGCTGGTGCTCCCGAGGCTGACCCCGCTGCCAAAGCCAATCGACCACAGCTTGGAAGTTCCGGCCGCATTATAAAGACCGAAATCGGCAGTCTGGCTGGCATCAGAGGTTGAAATCTCGATGGAGGTTTTACTGACCGTGGCGTTGAAAGGCAGCGTGAAAATGATGAACCGCACCGTATTGGCGAGCCCCGTTCCTCCTAGGGGCTGATTGCTGCCGTTGGTCGGCGGAAGGACGGTGCCAGGGAACCAGTAATTGAGCGTCTGCGTCGGCAAATCCGCCGCCACGATGCTCCGGAACGTGGGGTTGGCTGCTGAACCCGACGCCGGCCCCATCAACGCAGTATTCTTGGTCTGCGGGTTGAACGTGGCCGCGACCGTGCCACTGCTGGTGTCGGCAGCGGAAGGCGTCGAACTCAGGACCGTTCCGTCGACCACCTCAGTAACCTCTTACCGGTTCCCCTTTTGAGCCAGCGCCGTCCGAACCCTTTCCGGCCTGCTGATGCGCCGTTTCGCGAGCAGGACGACCCGATCCTCCGCAACGAAGGTGGCGCCTGGACAGGCATTCCCGTTCGGGGTGCAACTCCCCACTGGACCGTTCATTACGGGTCATACCAGCTAGGGCGCGGGCCGCCTGGCATTCTGGTGACGCGGTGGCTGAAGGCCCCCGGAGGAAGAATGCAGCTCGCAGGATGAAACGATGGCGGCTGGGTATGTGCTGCATAGGAGGTGAGAGTCTAGAATTGGAATGCCGGCTGAGCTACCTATGATGACCGACCTGGAACGCTTCCACGCAACGATGAATTACTGCTCACGAGATCGTGCGCCGTTTCACGAGTTTCCATGGCCCACATGGTCTGAAACCGCGGACCAATGGGCCACGGAGGGCGGCTACGACCCGCAAAAGAACGACTTCGGCTGCGATCGATGGGTGGTTGAAACCCAATGGTTCTTTCCGACCCCGCCCTTTGAGCACGAGATTTTGGATCAAGACGAGACCACCATCACGTATGTGGACCCGCAAGGCATCATCATGCGCGAGTTCAAGAAGAACCCGCAGAGTTCGATGCCGACCTTCCTCCGATTCCCCGTAGAGACTCGCGCCGACTTCCGCAAGTTCTGGGCGGAACGGATGCAGCCGGACCTGACTGCGCGCATCGGCCCGGACTGGCGCGAACGCCTCGGCGCGCATCGGGATCGCGATTATGTTCTGGTGCTGCTGGCCGACCGATGGGGCGGTTTTTTCGGCTCCTTACGGAATCTGGTGGGCGTGGAGCGCCTGTGTACTTTGTTCTATGACGACCCGGCGTTTGTGGAAGAGATGATGGAAGCCGACGCCGGCTTTCTCATCGCTATGCTGTCGCAGATGCTCGAGTGTACGACTATCGACGTGTTCGGCTTTTGGGAGGACATGGCCTACAAAGCCGGTCCGCTCATCGGGCCCAACCTCATGCGCAAGTTCATGCTGCCGCGCTACCGCAAGGTGATCGACTTCGCGCGCAGCCGCGGCGTGAGATGGTTCGCCTTGGACAGCGATGGCGATGTGAACCTGCTGATCCGTCCGTGGATGGACGCGGGGATCGACATCCTGTACCCGTGGGAAGTGCAGGCGGGCATGGATGTGAACGCCATCCGTAAGAAATACGGCCGCGACTTGCGGCTGTGGGGCGGTCTCGACAAACGCGCATTGACCCACGGCAAAGCGGAGATCGATGCCGAGATCGCACGGCACAAACGGATCATCGATGATGGCGGCTTCGTCCCCATGTTGGATCACAGCGCCCCGCCCGACATTCCGTACCGGAACTATTGCTACTTCATGCAGCAGCTCCTAAAAGCGCTTTGAGGCGTGGAACGTAGCTGGGCACGGCCCTCGATCGTCCAGGCCACGCGGTTTTCAAGACGGATTATGCACTCCTCAGCGGCGCGTGGAGCAGAGGCCATAATCATACCTACCGGGCTTCCCCGAGCGCCACCTGCCGCGGCGCGGCATTCCACGCTCCAAAAGTCAACACGGCCTTCGAACGAGTCTCCGGATCGCGCCACATTACATGGATGATCGAGCAGCCGCTCTTCCTGCGGCGCCAGCCAGAAACCGTTGTCAGATGCGTAAAACGTCCGCTTGGTCCCGTCGATATTCACCTCTGTATAAAAAGCAGGCTGCGATCCAACGTTGCGGACCCGCACCTGAATCGCGCTTTCGTTCTCACCCTCATCGCGGAGAGAAACAAGTTGAAGTGCAAGCTTCGTCCTGGTTCGTCTGAACCTCTCTTCTTAACCATGGACCTTTTCAAAGGTCAGTGAAGGTTGGGGCGAAGACCGGTACTTTGAACGGAAGGCGTCGTCCGCCATCGCTTTGAGGCAACGCGGCCAATAAACGGAGCGCGAAATCAATTTATGGTCGGCTTGCTTCAGCTCCGCGACCAGGAAAAAGAAATGGTCCTCGAGATCGGCGGGAATGGTGAACGATCCCATCCCGACAGAGCCAACCGAAAGTCCCGCCTTGACGTCCATCTTCTTTTCCGCCCGCCACAAGGTATGGAAGCTGGTATCCAACACCTGCAATGAGGCGGTCACGTCCTTCAGGGCCGCACCGCCGCTGTTCATGACGCTGAGCGAAAGCGGTACCTTCTCGCCTTTGCCCCAGATCAGTTCCGGGATGTTCATCGATGATGTGGGTGGGTTCGTAGGTTCGTTTCAGAAAGTAGTACGAAGCTACTGGCTGGCCGTCGTAATCGACAAACATGCAGAAGGTGGAAAGCGGCCACGGCGTGTTGTATACCCATGGCGATAGGCCCGTGCTGACGGGGTAGTTGGACTGAACTACATCGGAAACAATTTGGATGAAACTCGCCGGATGGCCACCTGGCCCGCGACCGAGTACTCTTCCAGTGACGGAGCCTTCATATCGTCGATCTGCGACGCACGCGCCAGCAACAGCATCGGTGTCGATGCGGAACCGTACTCCATGTTGTGGTAGACGAACTCGGGGTGAGAGTCCATGAATTCCTGGCTGTTCGATGTTGCGCAGAGGCCCCTCAAGTTCCCGCGGATCTACGAACTCTCGTATGGCGCGAGCTTCGGGCACGGTATGAGGACCGAACTCGCTGATATAGGGCACGAGCGGAATAGATGCGCCTGAACCAGGTTGGGTCCATATCCGGGATATGCATGGATATCGCCCCGATCCGGCGTCGCCCGAAGAACGAACCGCGTCCCGTCAAAATCGTTCACCGAACGTTCGAGAATTCCGATGGTCGCCGTGTTGCCGACCGTATAAGGGTTGAATTCATTGCCGCCGCAGTATAGCGGCCAGCGATGGATGGTTCCTGATGCGGAAGACGTTGTGCAGCACCTGCTCCTCCCAAATGTCCTGCGGCCAGTCGGAAGTGTCCCTATTGCCGATGGGGAAATCTTCCCAAACCAGGATGCCGAGCTGATCGCACAGCTCGTAGAAGTCGTCCGTCTCGATAATCCCTCCGCCCCATGTGCGCCATCATTTGGATGCCGGCCGCCTGCGCCGATCGCAGGGCCCACCGGTAGCGGCTCGCGCGGAAGATCCAGGAAGATATCGTTCGTCCACCAGTCCATCCCCTTGACGAAGAATTTGCGATCGTTGACGACGAACTGCCAATCGGCCCAGCGGTCCTGAGTTTGGGGTCCCGCCGAAGGAAGCCTGCGGATGGTTCGAATTCCATAGTCGAACTCGATGGTGTCGATGGGTTTGCCCTGCTGGATCAGGCTCAGGCTGGCGCGATATAGGTAGGGATCGCCCAAGCCGTTCGGCCACCACAGCTTTGGGCGACGCAACATCGATCTCCTGCCTGACCCAATTTCGGCCTTCATAGATTTGGAGAGGAATGTCGCGCGTGAGGACAGGCGCGAAGTAAGCCTGTCGAGCAATTGGAAGCGCAGCACCGGCGGGGAATCGACCGCCTTGCTTGTGAACGCATTGCGGTACCTCCCATTGGTCCAGGCGGGGTCATATCCAGGACTCGTTCAACTTAGCATCGAACCCGGTAGTGCCAACTTGAACTTCGACATTGAGAAGCAGCCGGGCCGTCGCGTTGTTCGCCTCCTCCGTAACAAGGAAGGGTCGCGCAAGGTGAGTGCGAGGGACGATTTCGAGACGCACAGGACGCCAGATGCCCATAGGGAAATAATCCTCGATACTGACTTCCCTGCCAGGCAGTATTTTTTTCTTCGACCAGCCGCCTCCCGTCATCACGTCCAGGCCTCCGGTCAAGCCCCACGGCACCACCACCTTATCCCCAGGCGGGGTGGGAGTAAGTGTGCCCTCGCGTGCCATGAATCTATCGCCCATGCCGTAATTGGCGGCGCGCACTTCCACGATAAGTTCATTGGAGCCGTCGGTTTGTAGCAGCGAACTTACCTCCAGCATGGGGCCGCCGTGCAGTCCTTCGTGCCGTCCCAGTTCATGACCATTCAGCCAGATTCTCGCGTAGTAATCGATGCCGTCGAAACAGAGAAACACATACTGGTTCTTGACGGCAGCGGGAACAGTGAAGCTCTTGCGGTAATACCAGGTCTTACCGAGGACCCATGCATACTTCTTCGCATTCATTCGAACGTATGGATTAGGGAGTTCTCCAGCGCGAAACAGCGCCACCTGCACCGAGCCTGGCACTTGCGCGTGGATCCATTTCGATTGCAGGCTCAAATCAGCCGGGCGGGCAATGGCGGAATCACGGTAGGAAAGATCCCAATCCCCGTCGAGTGCAATGTGCTGCTGGCCGGTGCGCGGATGGATGTAGAACGGATTAGTCAGATTGTTTTCCCTGACGCCTGCTGCCAAGGACAACGGCGCGAGCAGTAGAACAAGAAATCTGTTGCGGCCTGCGGACAAGGCTCTGTTAGACATTCCAGCCTCCCTCACTAATCTTCCGTTGCCGCCGACAATGTACCATTACTGACCTCCTTAGCCGAAGTATGCGCGCTTCGTCCTTGGCGCTCAACTTGTGTGCAATTCAGGACATCACCATACGCGTGCTAGGCCTCGCTCAGATGCAAAGTCTGGATGGTGACTGGCCCCAGCAGGCCCGACGCGAGTAATGGATCCCCTGGATGGTGCGGGTTGCCTGTAGTCCAGGTGAGCCGCTCCTGCGGAGGCAAATTGCAGTCGCCGACGAGACGATTGATCCACAGGTTCGCCACGACGATCTCCAGCGTGTTGCCCCGCCGCTGCAACACGCCTGCGGGAATCGCTAAACGCCACGGCTCGCACCACACCACGCCCAGGTCGCGAGCATTGACCTTCACCGCGGCGATATTCCTGACTCTTCCCAGCGAGAGATAGTAGCGCAGTTTGGAATCCACCGGGTTGCAATCCAAAGTCGTCTTATAAACGGCCTTGCCAGAATAGTACCGAATTCCCGGCTCGGGCCGTTTGCTCCAGTCTTCCAGTTGAGAAAAGGTGACTCGCACAGGTCCGCCCCACCTCGGGTCGAAAGCGACCTCCCAGGGCGTAGCCAGAGTACTGATGGTCTCAAACCTGGGGAAGTTCGTGTCGCGCCCGGATGACGGCTGCGCTACCGGTTTGCGAAATACCACGAAGCCACTCTCGAAGGCTTCCAGGTAGATAGGAATCTCTGTCCGGCCACCGTTTTCCGAGAACTCCGGTAGATCACGGCGTTCCCCCGTGATGGCATCCCACCACTCCGGCTGGCGGCCCGTTACTCGAAAACGACAGGTCGTCCTCTGAGATTGACCTTCACCATTGGCAACGAAATAGAAGTCCTCGGCGCCGTCACAGCGATGGATATAGCGTAAAAACACGTCGGCCTCGAAGTCGCTCCTGACGCCCATCTGCGATAGAAGTTCGGCCGTCACGGCATAGCTGGGATAGATATCGGGCTGTTCGATTGCAGAATCATCGAGATTCCACGGTGACATCTCATAGGGACCCAGTTCAGTGGCGGGCACTTGAGATACTTGCTCATTGGAGGAACAAGTCCATTCACGATCCGTGCGGATGCTGACATTGCTACCATCCCGAAGGTCGAACAAGAAGTGAGCCGATCAGGCCAGAGTGGCCCGACGTGCCCGCGTTCTTCTTAACACAGGCTGTAAGTACATTCGCACCGGAGCGGAGCAGGGTGCTGACGTCAACGCAAGCTGCCCGTTGTACCGCGTTGCCACTTAGGACGAAATGGCCGTTCAGAGATAATTCGTAGCTCTTGTCCGCGGTGATCGTCAGCAACGCGGATCGAACGCTTCGAGCCTCTGCGATGGAGAATTCGCGCGTGAAATAGAGATGCCCGTCCGAGGTGGCTGATACCAATTCGCCTTGTGCGGACGAGATCCACTTTGCTTGCGTCAGGGGATTCGAGTTGTTCCTGCGTGGCGCCTCCGCATCATAGATCACGCGGCCTTTGCCAACCTGACGTTCCGGGAGTATCTTGTCGTGCGGCCAAAGTTTCACGGCGAGTTCGCGGACTCGATTGTCGCACTCGGGGTAGTTCGACAGGCTGGGAGATTTCTCCGGAGGTGCTCCCAGAATGGTAGCGCCTTCTTCGACTAACCTCACGACTTTCTCGAGCAGGCGCGGCGTCATAGTCTGGCATTGCGGAAGCACCAGCAGCCGATACGACATGCCATCGGGAAAAATAATGCGGCCGTCTTTTACAGAGGCACGTGCTATGAGCGTCTCCGGAGCGCATCCGTCAAAGTTGTAGCCGCGACGATCGGCGAACACACCAGGTCGAAATGCGGAACGTGGCGGGAAGAATACATGCGGAGCGCCTTCCGGCGTGAGATATAGGATATCGGCGACAAAGAGTCCGCGGCGCAGCGTGTGCGAGCAACGGCTAAGGTAGACATGATAGTCGGGCACGAAATCCCACCAGGTTTGAGTGCGTTCCCAATGCACGCCGTAGCCGCCATTGGGCCCCATGGACATTCCCGGAAAACGGTCAAGCCAGGGCTGCGCCTGGTAACGGTGAATCACAAAGCGATTTATCCCCTGGCAGAAAGCCCAATCACCCTGCGCCTTCATGGAGGCGGGATGCTGGTGGCCTCGCTCCTCATAGACTCCTGTGAATGACTCCGCGCCAATAACTTTGTGCCCTTGCGTGTGGCCAACCGAAGCTGCTTCTGCCAGGCTGAAATCCGTCGGCGGAGTCGGCGTGCCCGGGACTTTCGACCAGAATTCGCCCATTGGGGTATCGGCCGTGCTACCAAGTGCCAGGTCAGCGCAGGGATTCAGGTCGTATGGTTCGAGCGACAAAGAGAGTCCATAGTGTTTGCCGCGCTCGCGCAATCGCTGCGCCTGGTTTTCGCAGACCAATTCCTCTGCAGTCTGTCGAACGTCCCAGAGGAAACGCTCCGAAACTTCAGGAGCGTCCACCACGAAGCCGGCAAATGTGGGCAGGAACGCGACCGGATCGTATCCGCGGCGGCGCGTGAACTCTTCACGAAAATGGACGGACCAGTTCTGCGAGCTCATCTCCCAACTGTCGAAGTGCAGAGCTACCAATCCACGGCCGGAATGCCGAGGCGCACCTGTCTTCTTTAGAAGGAAAGCGATGTATGCATCGAAGTGCGCGTCCAGCGCCGCGGCATCGAACTTGTCGGACTCGAGGCCGAGTCCCGGTTTAGGAGCGGGACGCGTGGTTTGACCGGTCAGCGTGCGGCCGAAACGCATGATCGTCCAACTTCCTGGGGGTACACTCCACCTCAGCCGGCCATCAGGCGAAAGCTTGTCAGTAAGGTTCAAGACCTCGCGCGATGCGACGCAGCGTTCCGCAGGCACGGCCTTGTAGCTGGCTTCGCTCGGCAAAAAAGGACGCACCCATGCGCGCAACGTAAATGGTCCGGGGATCTGGGATGAATAGGAGCCGCGAGTGTAGAGCGCTTTCTCATCGACATCGGGAATGGAAGCATTTCCGGCCGGAGTGGGGAAGGCGAGCACAACCTCGTCGCAGTAAAATTCCTTCCACGCTTGGTGCAGATCCGGAGACAGCGTAGATACACCGAAGAATGGCGTACGCGGCTGCGGTTGGGGTAAGTGGGCGTCAAGCGCAGCCGGCCCCTGCACGAGGGTCTTGCTCGCCACGAGGTGTTGCATCGATTGATCCGGCTTAACCCAAGGACCACCCGTGCCGCACCAGCCGGGCCCCGCCGCCAGAGCCATCTGCAGGCCCAGGCGATCGGCCTCTGAGAAGGCATGGCTGAGAAGCTCCTGCCATGTTTCGCTCATGAATTGGACGGGGCCTGGTTCGATACCGATTCCCACCTCGAGATAGATCGCACCGCCGAGACCAGCTTGCTTCATCGCTTCGAGGTCTGCGTCCATGCCCTCGCGCGTCAGATGACCGTCCATGAAGTACCAGTAGACCCACGGGCGCGCATCTTCCGGAGGCTGAATGAAATCCCTGATCGTCTTGTCCGGCTCGGCGGATTTCATACTTAGAATTTCTTGTGGGATGCCAATAGCTGCTGCGCCAAGCGCAATTGAATTCAGGATGTCCCGCCTGCTGATATCGATCACAAATCTCGTCACGTTCTAACTCCTTCATCTTCCAAAGCGTTCTCTCCACGAGGTACCAAATGCGCTGATTGGCGCTCGAGAGTCGTGGCCTTGGAATCCACGTCGGCCGCTCCCACAGCGCTCCCAACACCCGTCAGAAACTGTTGAACGATGTATCATTGCTGGCCTCCTCTGTGCCTCGTGCCAGTTGATCAGAAAGCTCGGGTTTCCACTTTGGACTCCCGAGTCCTGCTCAGTCTACACCCAGCCGCCATGCTTTGATCCCGCCGCACGTCTCAAGGTTACAGAGCGAAATACTATCACCAGGGCGGCAAATTGCTTCGGGACCGCCCTGTCGAGGGCACGTCCTGGCTTGGGATAACGGATCTCCTGCAGCCGGGGGAGATGGCGGCGTTCGAGATTCGTCACGAGCAGGCTGTTGCGGAAGCGCCCGCGCAGTCACATCCTGCTTTAGGGAGCCAGCCGTGATTCCGCTTTCCTTCAACTGCGAGGACACGCTCGGTGCCACCCTGAGCCGCGCCCGCCAGGATGGACGTCCCCAGTACTCCTGTACTTCAGCGAACTCAGGAAGCCAAAATCCTGCTCGCGTGCGCAAGATAGTTGAAACAGCGCGGTCGTCGGTCGCAACAGGAGCAGATTCTTCGCTACGCTCAGAATAATATGCCATGCTGAGCGTGCGCGGCCGAAAACGGCTAGCTGCTATGCCACGACGTCGCCGCGAAATCAACGTCATCGGGCCATTGAGGGCCAGGGACTTATACGGCGACGTCCCGGGGAGTCCGCGAGGGCGGCGGAACGATCCAGCTTCCGTCGCGCCGCGCGATGAATTCGGCTGCCAGTGCTCAGGGAAGAGGAGATCGTGTATGCGAAAAGGTCTGACCTTGATTGGGATGACGACGCTGCTTCTGGCGCTCGGGATGGCAATGGCGGCCCAGACGACGGTGAACTCACAGGCGCCGGAGGACGTTTACCGCGGCGAACTGGTCGCGTACCCAGGACCCTGGGCGTTTCAAATCCCCCATTCGGTCATTATCCTGGTCCGTGACGACGAACTTGCGGCGCTCGCCTCCGATCCGGACAAAGTCCTGAACCTATCTCTGGGCCGCACACCCCTTAACGAAAGCCTGCGGCGGGTGTGTGAGCGCGCCCAGGCGCGGGGCGAGCGGACACTCACCCTGTCCTTCGATCACTTCTTCGCGCAGTATCGTCCCGGCCAGGACACTCCTCGGCAGTTGATGCCGGATACGGATGAGTATATTACCAAGATTGCCGCGATCGGCCGGTTCGCCTCCGAATACGGACTCGGCCTCGAGTTGAGCCTGTTGACGCCTCTCGAACTCGGCAAGGGTTATGCGGCCCGCTCCGGCGAGTCGGGCCTCTGGATGCACTACCGCGAGGGGTTGCGCGATCCCAAGACCGGGGCGTTCAGCGTGCAACTTTGGCAGCACCAGCAATGGGTAAACAACAAAGGGCCGATCGAGGTCCAAGACGGGGGTGTGCGGGCGTTTGCCTTCCGTGAAACTCCTGTGCGGGGTACTCCCTACCGAGTTGTCGATCCGGCGGAGATTGTCGAGATCAAAGAGGGTATTGAGGTCGAACGGATGGAAAACGTGACTGCGCCCCCTGGCGATTTCCACGCCGTGCGCATCCGGGTACACGGTACGGGTCCGATTGCCCGCGCGGGTTTGGATCATGTGCTGGTGGTCCAAATCTACCGTACGCCGGAGATGGACTACTTCAGTCCCAAAGCACTGCTCCTTCTTGACGAACCTTGTTGATAAGTATGCCGCGGCGGGTATTCACCTGAACGGGCTCTATTCCGACGAGATGCACATTCAGCAGGATTGGGTCTACTTCGGCCACCACGATCACGGCGAGTTCACACTGCGTTATGTTAGCCCGGCGTTGGCGCGCGAGTTCGCCGCGCGCTATGGCGCGGAGTACGCGGACTTCGCCAAATACCTGGTTTACTTCGTGCACGGCCAGGAGGACTTTGCCGTCGACTTGAGTGCAAAACAAGGCATCATGCACACATTCGGAGCAACTCCCGAAGCGATCCAGAGGACCGCATTATTCCGCGCCCGCTACTACCACCTGCTGCAAGACGGCGTGGTCGATCTGTTTGTGCAGGCGAAGCATTACGCCGAAAGCAAGATGGGGCATCGACTGGAAGCCAGGGCGCATGCCACCTGGGCGGAAAGCCCCACTGTCGACTCCTGGGGCGCTTCGCGGCCACAATACGAGTACACCTCTAATTTCCTTTGGTCGAACACCGTACAACAGGCGGCTGCTGCTTGCTATGACTACTTCAAATGGGGAGACTTTCTCACAGGCAATGGCAATGATCATGCCGAAGGTGGCTGGCTCGATCGCGACTATTTTGCCCTGGCCCTTGCGGCATCGACTGGAATTCTGAATGACGTCCCTTACTCGTACGCTGCGCACTGGGGAGTTCCGGATGAGGTCAGTGAGCGCCGCACGGCCCTGGAAAGCACCTACGGCGTGAGCGGAACGCCGCTCTACGGGGCGGTGGAAGACATGCAGCATCGGGACACCGACGTCCTCATGCTGTATCCTCTCGACTTGGTTGCGGTAGAAGAGCGATTCGGGAGTTGGATGACACAGTATGGCTACACCAACTATGTCACGGCAACCAAGCTCCTCGAGCGCGGGAAAGTCTCTGGAAATGCGATTGAGATGGCCGGGAGACGATTCACGACCTTGGTGACGCTCTTCGAGCCCTTCCCCTCGAAAAAGCTGCTGGCGTTAATGCAGGAATTCGTCGCCGGCGGGGGCCGACTAATATGGTCTGGTCCGCCGCCGCTCGTGACACTTGAGGGTGAGCCGGCGCGCGAAACCTGGCAGGATCTCTTTGGTGTGGACTACCAACCACGACCGGGAGATGGGATCGTCGCTCCCGGCAGGCTGCTGGGCTTCGAGGGTACGTTGGTGGGAGTCCAGCCACAGGTGATCTTGACCGATTTTCTGGTTGACCGCGTCTACCCTGTGCAGCCGCGGGCAGGGACGCGCGTCGTCGCGCGCATGAAGGAACAGGTTGTCGGCACGCAACGTGGTAGCGCTACATTTCTGGGATTCCGCCCGCGGGATGACCAGTCGCGCAGTCTCGGCTACGACGCTCGCACTTGGTTTGAGATACTGGCAGCGCTCGGCGCCTATCCCCGCACGGGCAGGCTCGGGGCCCTTGAAGATAATACGGACTACCTTTCGCGCACTGGCCCATACCTCGCCTGCCGGTTTCCGAACGGCACGGTGGCACTGGCGCCGCACTTGCGTGAAATCGAGGAAGGCTGGTCGGGAGGCTTTTCCCGGGATCCCGAACAAGACCGCAAGTATTTGGGGCTAAACCCGCCGCCCTCAGAATCCATTCATTTGCAGGAATTTCGAGTCAACGGCCACACCGTAAGTTATGCCGGCGCACGCGCACTGGCTTTTCGCGTCGATGGCCAGGGGAACCTGACCGCCTTCGCCGGCCGGAAATGCCGTGAGATTACCGTCGATGGGCGCAAGACGGTTTTTGCCGACGTCGATATGGATGAGATCGGATGGGCTCCTGTCGCTCCGGAGAGGCGTGTCGAGGACGGTGCGTTGATCCAATTGCAAGTCTCGGGGACGGGTATTGTGCGCATTCCCGCTGCGGGGCTGTTCACGAACCTCAGACTGTTCGTCGAGGGGCCGAAACCGGGCAGCCGTGGGGCGCCCATTCCCTGTCAGCGCCAGGGAGATGCCCTCGTCTTCAAGGCAACTCAGGAACTCAGCGGCCGCTGGTTGTATGGGATACGGGCGGGAACTCCTGGCGGATAGCCGACGATATCGGCGTGGCGAAGGATACGCGGGGGCTGACGGGTTTCTACAGTGTGGGGTTACGAATATGAAGCTTTCGAGTTACGCGGGCCCCGGCCACTGGAACGACCCCGATCACGTGTTGATCGGCACGGTGGGCAGCGCGGAAAGCGTTCGGCTTGCCCCCCGCAACGCAGGATGTATGGGCCAGCAATGATACTCGTCTTCTGTTGCGCCAGTTGGAATCTTCGGACACGTCAATTGAGATCGAATTCCGTCCTTCTAACTTGGTAGGAAGAAGGTAAAGCTGCGCGACGTGAAGTAGATGCCGGATTGGCTGAAAGGAATTGACGATCGTGTTGCCTCGCGAAAGAGTTCTTGCGGCGCTTAAGTTCCAGCCCGTTGACGTACCGCCTCTCGAGTATCACCCGTCTCCAGCCGGAATCTGGGAGCACGGCGCCGCACTGCGAAAACTCTGGGAGCAGTACCCTCAAGACTTTGGTGACCCGCGGGACTTTCCCGAATGCCGGCCCGACCCCCAGTTTATCGATCAAAATGGCCGTTACGAGGAAATTCGCCGCGACGAGTGGGGCGTTCTTTGGCAATATCTGATCTTCGGCGTGTGGGGGCACCCGATCGAGAGGCCACTCGACGACTGGGCGAATCTGGAGCGATTCAGCACTCCGCCTGTACCTGCGATCCATGGGGAGGAATTTAACGCGGAACGAACCAGGGCGCTCGCTCACATGGAGCATTACTATCTGAAGAGCGGCTGGGTGGGCATGTTTGAAATCATGCACGCGGTTCGCAATTACGAGGATTGTCTGATGGATCTGTCGAGCGATGCGCCGGAGGTCCACGTTTTGGCCGACATGATCGTTGACTATCAACTCCGGGAAATCCACTACCTATTGGCGCGTGGCGTGGATGCTATCCAGTTCGGGGACGACTTCGGAATCACCACTGGAATGATGATCTCGCCGAAGGTCTGGCGGCGGTTCTTCAAGCCACGCTACGAACTACTGATCAAGGAGGTCCACGATGCCGGCAAAGCAGTGTTCTTTCATACCTGCGGCAATGGTTCTGGCATCTTGGAAGACCTCGCCGAGTTGGGTATGCAGCTCCGACGACGACATGCAGATGTAGACCGCGCCCTTGGCGACGGTCAGAAGATTCAAGCAGGCGTCGTACAGGAACTTCTCAAAGCCATCGCCGAGATTGTCGTTGATGATCTTGCGATTCGACTTGCCGCGGAGCTTGTCCTTCATCGTCGCGCCGTAATTCACGTTGTACGGTGGATCGCAAAAAACCATGTCGGCCAGGCCGCCGGCGAGCACCTTCTCCACCGCCTCAATCTGTGTCGAGTCTCCGCACAGCAGTCGGTGCGGGCCCAGCAGCCAGATGTCACCCGGCACGGTCACCGCCGTCTCCGGTACTTCGGGCGCGGCGTCTTCGTCGGTGAGGCCCGCCGCAACCTGCTCGGGATCACGCAGCAATGCTTCCAACTCTTCGTCAGAGAAGCCGACCAGCTCGAGCGAGAAGCCGTCCTCCTGGAGCGCCTCCAGCTCGACGCGCAACATCTCCTCATCCCACCCGGCGTTCTCCGCCAGCTTGTTGTCGGCGAGGACGAGTGCGCGGCGCTGCGTCTCGGAGAGGTGTGCCAGGACAATAACTGGCACCTCGGTCAGCTTCAGAATGCGTGCGGCTGCCAAGCGAGCGTGGCCGGCCACGATGACCCCGTCCGGCCCGACGAGGATCGGGTTCACAAACCCGAACTCGGCGATGGAACCCGCGACCTGTGCCACTTGGGCATCAGAGTGCGTCCTCGCGTTTCGGATGTAGGGGATCAGCCGATCTACCGGCCACTGCTCAATTTGAAGTTGCATCAGGATTGAGTTGCGAACGGACTCAGTTGGCCTTGCGGCTTCCATAAAACGGCGCGGCGCCGTGATGCCGGATGCGGCGCGCGTCCCGCAGCCGCGGATTGTTGACCTGCTCGATCGGGACGGCGCGCTCTGCAGCGACCGCTGCGATGGTCTGGCCCGTGGTCGCGAGGACCGGCTCGACGCCGGCCAGCTCCGCGATGCGGCGTAGGATCACGTCGCAATATGCCGGGCTGATCTCGCAGCCATACCCGGCGCGGTCGAGAACCTGGGCCGCGGCCATCGTCCAGGTTGTGCAGCACAGCGACGCCGCCAACGACGAGCGCAATGTCATCGAATGCGTCCCGCACGAGAGCGTCCGCCGCCGGCAGCGGTCGACCCGGCGTTGGCGGGCGGGGTTGATCGGCTTGTTTTTCAGGTGATGCCGAAGTCATGTGGTCCTCCGGCCTTGATCGGGTGAAAAATCACCCTGAGCGGCTTCTCGGACATGCGTTCCGGACTACATCATTGAAAACAAGCAGAATTTAGTTTTCAGATTCTTTCAGCAGGCGGGGAATCGCTGGGTGAAAAATCACCGTGAAACGATGGTGGACCAACGAGGAGGCGTTTTGGGCTGTTGGGAGGGCACCTCCAGCACGACAACGATTCCTTAGTTAATCGTCTCCGAAGCACGCTCACGTACTCTGGTGACCTCGCGGCCATCGGCGGCCCGACAGTGCCAGTTGTCCGAGTCAGCGACTTCTCGCCCAGGTGAGTCTCACAACTTCCCAGAACCGGAGTTCTGGACAATGATCGTGACGACTGATCTTCTGAAAAATGCCCATGGTAAGTCTTTTTGTCGGGTCGGCGACCACAAACTGACTGTCGTTCCTGAGGCTCCGGCTGCGGTCCGTAAGACTTATCGATACGATGCTGCAGGCCCTTTCACGGGCGGGCTTGTTTCGTCCTTGCGCACGCCACCGGCTTGCCACATAGGAGATTGGCTCCCATGGGCTTAGGCCTCCTAGGAGCATGTCTCAGGAGAGAACACCTACTTGCCGACGACGTCGAGCTTCACTGGTACAACCGCAGCCTTGTAGATAAATTGGAGCAGTTGCACGCCGGCTGTACCAGTTACTTGATTCGCCTTGAGATTCTTCAACTGGACCGATTTGCCGTCTTTGGCCAACTCAAAAGAGATGGATTTTTCCCCAAACATCACCGTCTTCAGATCCTTCAGCCCGTTACCTACAAATACCACGTTGTCGGCGTTGACCATGGCCGGCGCTTGCTCCAATGCATCCATCGGGTTGTCGCGCTGCACGCCCACTGTTGCATTGACGCTGATCTGCTGCGCCGCGCCCGGTGTCGTCGATCCGGAGCCGCTCGAATCGGCACTCGGGAGTGAGACGAAGATTGGGCGCTCAGGACCCCTTTGAAGGAGTATCTGCTTATGAGCCTTGATTTGGGCTGCCGTGAGGTTCAGGCATCGCAAGGTATTCTGTGTCTCGGCGGCAAGGGTTGGGCACTTGAGAGAAGCGCCAGCGGGATCGACGTTGAATTGAACCTCTGGTGATAGGACCTTAGCCCCGCCGAGCCGGCTTCCGTACATAAGGTAGGTGGAGTTGTCGGCCCCGGTTTCAAGTGGTACAATTCGCTCGGGCTGGCCATAAAGCGTCAGTCCGAAATCGCGCCTTGCCTCGTATGCTTTGTCTGGGGATGAAAAAGCTGGGGCGAATAGTGGCTTCACGATGAGCGTAGGATTCGCCGCGATGAGCGCGGTTGGTACGATTGCCCGCAGTGCTGCGCCGTCAGAGGGAAGAAACGCTGCGTCGCGATAGCCAAACACCTTGGTTCCGATCAAGAATACCAGATTATCCGTCAAGTAGACCGGATCCTTAAAGGTGACGGTCACCAGGCTGTTGGTTTCGTCAACGGTGGAAACGGTGACGTCTTTGATCGACGGCGGACACTGGTCCTTGGTCGTATCCCCCGCCGACTTGTGGCGAATTTCCAAGGGAATCTCCGAACCATCCCTGGCCACCAGCCGCACCCGCTTTGTTGCCAGGTCTGAGATCGATGCAACGAACTCCATTCCATCCTGCGTAAACGAAAGGCCGCTGGAGGTTGTCAGGAAAGTGGAACCGATGCGCACAACGGTATCCGTAAGGAACCGCCCGTGAAGCCGGACCAACATCTGGCTATTCCCCAGATCTTCTAGGTCCGTGAAGGCGAGTCCTTTGGGCGGCAGTTCCAACTTGAGGTTGGGAATTTCGACGGCTGCCGGCCATTTCTCAAGGGAGCCGGAAATGACGTTCCCCACTCGGCCTGTTTTGCGATCGTAGTGGCACCAGTACGTCGTAACGAGCACTTTGCCAAAAGATGCGTCGGTCCAGGGCGAGGGAAACGCGACCTGGACGAAGGTCTGCTTCATAGCCGCGGAAACGTACCGCTGCCCTAAGACGGGCCGGAATTGCCACAGAAATACTGTCTTTTTTAGACGTTCCTCTTTGTCGATGGCCACCGGCAGGGCCAGCGTATCTTGATCCTGGACGAGGTAATAGGACTTGCTTCCATGAAGGAAGGAGCCAGCTATACCGAACACCTGGGTGACGGCACCGGCGCCAACCGAGATGCTGCTTTCCTTGATCGAAGCGACGTTGTAAGTCTTCTCCCGAGGCAGCAAAGCCGTAATCACCGGCGGCTCTCCATCGCCGAGATCCGCTATCTTCTCGACTTCCACTTCGACCACGGCGACCGCGTCTTTGTAGCGCGGAGTCAGCGTCACAGTGAAGCCCACAGTAGTCCGGGGCTTGACCATTCGGATCGTGTTGCTCTTCAGCAGGCGATCTGACAGCGAACCCTCAAGCAGCAGCCGCAGGTTGGCGATTTCGTAGGTCAGCTGCATCTGCTCGCCCAAAATGTTGGACGAGCTAACTCCGAACGCCGTAGGCAGTGACGTGGAGGCAGCCGGCGCGGTAGCAGTTGGCGGACTGAAGGAAGGGACAGTCGTTGTAACATTTGTTGCCGGAAGTCCGGAAGTTGTTTGGGTGGTGGTTGTTGTACCTGTCGGGGCTACTGCAGTTGTGTTCACAGCGCTGCCTGTAGCGCCATTGGCTACAGTTGAGACGCCGGGCAACGAAGGACTCTGCGCACTCACCGCCAGACTATTGATGGTCTGCTGCGCTCCAACCATTGCACCCAATTTGCTGCTCAGGCCGGATGCGTCCAAAACTTGCATCGACGCCAACTTGGCTTCGGCCGCGTTCAGCATTTGCTGTAACAACGAATCGTCGAAGACTTTTGGCTCTGAGACGGTAATCCCATTGGCGCTATGGTTTCGTTGATCGATTGTTCTCTCTTGTTGTCGCTGAATCTCTCTCGCAGCGTCGTCTGCCGCACCCCAGACAACTAAAGAACTAGCCACAATACAGACACACGATGCGAAGATTCGTACGGTCATCTTACTTTCCCCCCGCTTGGCCGCAGCTTGCTGGCAGGCGGTGTCGGTGCCGCCGCGGCAGCCGCTGCCGCAGTACTCTGCCGAATACTTGTCATGAAGATCACATTCACATTTCCGAGCTGCCCCCTGCTGCCCGTGACCCGTACAAATTGGTTGTTACCGAACCCCTGGTTCTCAATGGTTGCCGTCGCGTCTCCCAACGGATCGGCAGCGCCTTGCGTCGCCAGAAGCGTGCCATCTAAGCTGGATTCCTTGCGATTGTCATCAATTGTCAATGTTCCGTCGAATTGCATTTCAAGCCTCCTTGCGGCTAACTAAAATCTGGCGCTCTTGCTGTCCGTTTCTCCAACCACCACGCCACTGGACTTCACAACGCCGTCTGCATCGAACACCGTATAGTTCGCTATCGCTCCGCCCGTGAATAGAAGGTGTCCCCCGGTGAAAAGATTTTGCCGCGTCACAACACTGCCTCCCAGGACCGACGTTTTCACTTGGAGTATCACCGCGTCTTTCGTTTCGACGATCGTTTTCAGGCTCTCCGCCCGTAACACCGAGGTCAGAGCCGCGGATTCTGTGTTGGTCACTGCCATGAGTGACGTTTGGAAAGTACCGAACAAAGTCTCCGCCGCCGAGGCGGACGTCAGGAAGCCGTTCATCACCTTCTGAAACTGCTCCCAGTGTGACTTTATTTGGGCCGCCGGCTGAGGACTCAGATTACTTGGCGCACTGCCACCCAGGGCGGCCAAGGCATAACGCTCCGCCTGATCACGAGCCGCTGTCAGGATTGCTTGTTTTGTTGCATCCTGGTTGGCCTGTAAAGCCTGTTCGGCTTGCAAATAAGCCGCCAGACCATTAACGGCCATCTGGACGATGCCCTGGTCAATGGACACGTCCTGATGCAATTTCGTTTGCGTGGTCTCTACATCGGATAGAACCTCCAGAAAATGGGACTTTGACCACCGGAGGGGCATCACACCCGGCTCGTAGAATTGCCTGTTGGCCGCAGACAACACTCCCGCTACCGCCGCGATGAGAGACGCGTCATCTGCGGAGAAGCTGCTGTAGGCGGTCGTCGTGTTAGTGCGGAACATCCCGATCAAGTCAGTAGCCGCCTTCAGCCCGCCGAGGACCAGCGCTGGTGTGCCGATAGGTGCGATTGCGAAGGCCTTGGACCCTGCTGTTTCCACATCCTTTGGCGCAGCGGCTAGCAACCGGCTGGCTTCGGGGTGGAGCTTCCTTCGAAATTCATTATCCAAGCAGGCCGCTTGTTGATCGAGCACATTCAAGACTTCAGAAACGGCTCTAAAGTTGACTAGGTTGTTGATCTCGGTCTGATCGTAGATCACAACGGGTCCCGTCGCCGGAATCCTCTTAGCAATTTCCTTGGCGACCTCCACCAGCCCGTTGTAGGCTAGCTTCTGACTATCGAATGGACTGCTTCCGGAGACCGCGACTGTTCCCTGGTTGGGAAGGGTTGTGGAAGTCGGGAGCAGTCCGCTGACAAGCGCCTGCTGGTCTTGCTGGATCTTGACCCGGGCCTCAAGTTGAGCCAATTGCCGTTGGAGTGCAACCAATCCCGGATCGGCGGGGACAATAGGTGTTGTGTCAGCAGTAGCCATCTGGATTACTCGACTCCTTTTGTGTGACCTACCCGCCTAGGTTGGTTTAGCAGCAACTTGATTCCTAAGGGGACATGTTCGGGGTCACTCGCACATAAACGGCGTTCGCGGAAATTGGGGCCGGCACTCTGAAGCCGGGGCCCCAATTGACCACAAGCCAACTTCTCGGGAGTTTGTGCTGTCAAGCGGTTCTTCGCTCCCTATCGACCCAATCCACAGCAGCCTTATCAACTCACCATCCGAGCAGCAACGAGTTGGCCGCTACACATCTCCTGCGACGTAGAATCCTGCCCAATAGTAGGGATGAGCGAACGGCGGGTCCTCCATTGACCGGATATAAGTTTCCAGATCCTGAGCGGATTGCGGGAGGAACTTGGTCAGCCAGTTCATCACTTCGGCTTGCGACATCTTCATGGTGACGCGCTGGGCTTCGTTGAGCGCGGCCACTACGGTGTGCTTGCCGTCCCTCAGAAACCGGTAATGATGGCCCAACAGAATCGCCGCCGAGATCTGGGGGGTTTGCCACAGAGTGGCGATCACGTACTGAGCGCCCGCCGCGAAAAATGCCACCGGCAGGCCGATATACTCCGCCGCCACCAGGGTGCGCGCGATCCCGCTCTCGCAAGCGCCCAGCGTCACCGAGCGGCAGCCGGTCAGATCCAGCCTGGAGAAGATCTCGGAAAACTGCACTTCCGGTCCCCCTTCGCGAAGGTACAAGAGACTCTTGGCCGGATCATCTCGTTTGTACTCTCCGTGACAAGCGAAGAACAGATCCGAAGGCGGCCGGGAGGCGAGCGCCGCTCGCAGGTCTTCCCAGGAAGACGTGGGCAACATCGAGACCCCGCCATTGCCCGCGGCGTCCAGCATCCCGAATGTGCCCCCATACCTGGTGTTGGGTTCGTCGTATACAGCCGCGAGAGTTCCCAGACCGAGCGAAGGGGTATCGCGGTGATTCTGGAAAAACATGCCCAGCGTCTGCCCATAACTGACATCGCAGTATTCGATCAAGGGCTTGCCCCTTACTTTCAAGGCATGAAAGGGAACCACGTCATGGAAAACCGTGGGAAGATCTTCAACTGCCTACCCTGGAGCGCAGCCAGGCCGGGCTCCAGGAAAGGACTGAAGCACTCTCCGTAAAGAGCCAGCAGCGTATCGATCGCCTGGCGCATTGCCGAGGCCGGATCGGGCGAAGGCGGGGACTGCGCCTGCTGCAGGACATTTTGATATACGCGATCGCACTCCTGCCAGGTTATAGCCTGCCTTCTTGCCTTTCCGACCGGCATCGCCACGCCGGGAAAAAAGAGCCACGTGTAGGTCTCCTGGGAGGAGATGTGAAACAGAAGAAACGTCACGTTCGGCAGACGCAGGTCAAATATTTTCGCCGTGATTTCATCGCTCAACTGAGCATGGGTAATCCGGGCAGTGAGTTGTATCCGCGTCTTCATGTAGAACTGGCGCGCTTCCCGGTTGGCTTTCAGGTAAGCAAGATAGTCGCGAAAGTCCTGGTCAAAATTCCCCTGGTTGAAGGTGGCCAGGTGTTCATGGAAGACGGCGCGGGACTGGAGAAATCTGGAAGAAGCATCGGCGCCGAGCGAGGTGGCGGCTTTGGCTTCGGCCACCACGTCAGTGGCGTAACGGGGACCGGAAGTCTCGACTTCGGCTATGCAGTCGCGATGATTCGCCAGCACAGCGACCTCGATGCCGTTGTCCACGTATGAACGAAACAGTTGCTGCTCGACGGCGCGGGCGGCAGGTAGCACGCACTGCGCGACATGGGCATCGAATAACTGACGGCCGGTCTTGTACCATCGGATGGCCTCTGCCAGCGTTTCCTTGGGCAGATTGGACTGATCATTCTTCCGCGGCAGGCGGCGAAGCCAGACATCGCCCAATTCCCGCGCCGATAGGGCTTGCCAATAGCCGAACAGCGGATGCGATTCGTGATTGTAGGCTTGTTGGAATTGGTTCGACGCTTCGTCTAGATGGCCGGAGTTCCGCAGCACATAACCGTAGAGACGGTGGAGATGGCCGATTTCGGTATCGATGGTGGCTTCTTTTGCCGCCTCCAAGGCCAGCCGGAACTGATCCGCTGCGTTATCCAACTGGTTAAGCTCTTCGAAAACGCTACCGAGGAAGCGGCGGGTCTGCACACAACCGTAGGTGTCATGAGAGTGGGTGCACTGATCGATCACTGCCTGGTAATCCTTAGGCGTCAGTTCGCGCCGACGCTTTTGCAACTCCGGATGAGCCAAAACAAGATCGTTCCACGTCATCCGGCTGTAGAGGTGCACGGTCAACGGGTTGATTTGGTCGTATGCGGTTGGCGCATAGAGGCCGCGGTAGTAAGCGAAGACCACACGCATCAGCGCTTCGAGCTGTGCGGCGGTTTCGCGGAAGTACGGTTCAGGGTACTGCTCCAAGGCGTTGTAGGCGTTCTCAAGAGACGGCAGCGACAGATCCGCGTTCGCATTGATTTGCGCCTGCGCGTATAGGACGCAGCCGACTACAAAGTAACTGGACTCTTGCTGCGCCATGGCCTGTTGGAACAGGAACGCGAGCCAATAGCCGCGCAAGCGGCGCCATCGGACCCATCGGCCGAGTTCATCGGCCATGCGGCCTTGGTCATCGTTTGAAACGCACACGGAGCCTATTCGGGCGGTGAGCGCAGGAAGCTGCGGACGGATCTGAAGCGAATCGAAGTTGCTCTTCGTCAGATCATCCAGCACGTCAGCCACGGTTCTGGCTTGCGAGGCCGTTAACAGGTCGAGGCTGGGTGGCGACGTAATCCGTTGGGCCTGCTCATTTGAGTACATATTGGTGCGCCTGTACCGGCGCGAACTGAGTCTTGAACCATCCCTTCGGTCCCGGGAAGCGCAGTTCGCCACCGAGTGTTGCGTCCACAGTGACGGTCGCGCCTTTGGGCGCTCGCAGAATGGCGGCTGGCGCGAAACCCTTTTGAATCGAGTTGTCGGTGACATACCACTCCACCCGGCTCGACATCTTGCCCGAACTCTGCAGTTTCACGGAGGTCGTGGTCCACTGGAACGGTAAACTGAGTTTGAATCCAAGGCATTGGGCCGCCGGAGCAACCGTCGCAGCCCCGGCCGCGGTCAGAACGAACTGCAACGCTTTGGATATATCCAGGTTGACTTCGCCGGTCGCCAGTTTATTCACGTCCACCTGGCTTGGCGGGAAGACATCGTACGCCAGCACTTCCTCGGGCTTCGCCGCTTTGGCATGCAAATCGAGCATCAGCCGTAACCGCACTAGGCGCTGATCGCCGGGCAGGATGATGCTTAGCGGAGTTTCGATGACATAGAACGCAAAGCGCTTACTGTCCGGCGGAATCTGCAATCCGCCTAGCGCGTGGTGCTGCGCTGCATAATGGACGAGCTCGGTCCAGTCCAGAGCCGCAGGAAGTTCCAGGGTAATCTGGTCGAGCATTGCCTTGGCCTGCGAGTCGCCGGCTGTGAGAACCTCCGGGCCGCCCAACACAGCGGAGGCTTTGTCTTCCTGATCCCACTCCGGAACCGAGGTGGGCACAACCTGAATTCGAACTTTTTCCATTTTTTTGGCACCTCCGGGCTGCTCCTGTCGCGAAGTGACAGCCGAAAGTGGCCGGAGAGCGGTGGCGCCCAGACCGAGCGCGAGCACCTCTGAGAATTGTCGGCGATTCACTTGGGGACCTCCTATGACGCATTTCTACTTCGGCGCGGAGGGCGTGGCGGGCGATATCGTATCCGGCTCCACATCTTCCGGCACGATTTAAATCAGGATTTCGATGTTGGCCTCCTGATCGCAAGCAATTGTACGTCGATTATTCTAACTTGGTACCTGTTTATCTGTTGTTCTTTCGGGCTGAGACGACTGCGGCAGCCCAGCGAAGCGCCACTTCGGTTTCGTCAAGGTAATGAAAAGAATGTGGCTAATTTGCGACGACGTGGAGCCAACGGCAGATAAAGCTTGCACTTGCGGGCATTGGCCTGTTTGAGACGGCAGTGCCGGGCCGGGGGGCATGGAAATATCCGTAGGTTTTCGTCAATTTGGCGGGACGTCGAGCAACGCCCTTGGCCTACCGGGTGAGTGCCAGACGGGGACGTACGCAGATCCATATCAGTAGCGCACCCCGTTCGGTGCGCCCAGGGATGTCAGTGATGCAATTCCAGTCCTTCTCAAAATCGCCTCGGGGGCAGCGGCGGCCAATAGTCCAACTCGCCGGATGCCTGCTAGTTCCGAGGCGGCATGTCTTGAGGCCCCACGAACGGCGTTCGGGGAAGCATGCGCCTGACGTCGGGCGGATCACGCCCATCCCGCAGATCGGACGTAGAGGGAGGTTTCGACGCCAACCATGTCATGCCGTGGCAATGCACTCATCCCACGTTGCTGCCGCACCCGAAGTACGTGACCCAGACCCTGGCGCGTTCGCTGAACTGCAGCGGCTCGCCGGACAGGCCGATCCACCCCTTCAGCCGAGCACCGAGCCGCAGTACTGCGAGATCATCGGCCGGGCGACGCAACTTGCCGCTACTGCGGAGCAGTTCGAGCAACGCTTTCCCTTCGGTGCCGGGCAAGCCCTGGCTGTTGGTGAGACCGAGTTGATCCAGCGCATATTCCTGCTGAAGCAGCGTTTCACGCTCTGCGACCTCGGAGGAAGTCTGTTCTGAGCCGCTCGTGCGGACTCGTGCCTGGAAGGTCTCTTTCGCGCGAACGCCAACGCGCAAGCGGCCACCGAGAAGTTCCTGGAAGTGGAAATCGGCCCAAGTGACCCCGGCTGGCGTGGGGAAGCCACGGTCCGATTCGAGCGAGACACCGAAGGTACACTGGTATTCGCCTGTGGCCTTCACAATAGGGATCGGATCACCGGTGATTGCAAGAATGCCGTGAAGGCGCCCGCGGAGCTGGCTCACCTGTTTCTTGAACGGTGTCTTTTCCTCATCCGCCGGCGCGATGTTGCGGGGATTGAACCGCCCGCGCCGCCTGGCGAACATCCACAGCAGTTGTAGCCCGCGGTCTCCGGCGTCGTGCTGCTTGCGCCCGTCCGACAGGCCACAATCCTCCAGGCTGCGCTCGTGCCAGACGCCGCGAACAGAAATGCGAAGCGCCAAATCCCCAACCTCGATACGGACGTCCTGCCAGGTCGCGTCCTCTGGCACCGGAATGCTCCGGACCCTCTTCGTCTTCTCGATGGTGGTCTCCCTGGGCAACGCGTCTTCGATGTAGTTGAGGTCGAGGACAAGTCGGCCGGCGTCCCAAGACGTGACGTCCTCCAACGAGAAGACAGGCAACCCGTTCAGTCTCACGGCCCGGTAGCTGTCCGGCACCAGCACAACAGGCGCCGCGTAGCCGGCTGCGAGTTGGCGCACTGCCTCGCCGGAGTCGTCGGGCGCGAATAGGAAGTCGCGGAATCGTCCGGCCAAAACACGCCGGCCGAGCGACCAGACCGACTTCCCGCGCTGTTCGACAGGGCCGGTCAGTTCAAGCGCGGCCGCCAGCAGTCGCGCCAACGCATCGGGATCCACGAGCCATCTTTGAAGCCGTTCCGGTGCGACATCGATGGTGTATCCCCGCGGGCAGGGGAGAAATGAGAAACGGCCATCGGCGGACCATACGACATCGCACCAGCAATGCTCCTCGCACTCTTGGCAAAGCAGCGCCGTTGCGGCAGTTGTTTCCCGCAACAGCCCGAGCTTCACCACCTGCTGCCACTCACCGTGGCCCCACTGGCGGGCCTCGTCGGTGTCAATTACGGCTTCACTAGACGCCAACCGCGACAGCAGCGTTTTCCAGGCTGACTGCATCCTTCTCGACCTTCCATTCGCGAAGATATCGGCGCAGGGTCAGTTCTTCAGGACTGTCTTCCAAGTCGCAGAAGGACGGCACGGCAAGACGAAACGTCACGCTGCGATCCTTGCCCGTCGGCGTCCGGAGAAAGGCCTGCATCACGACGCTCAGGACCGTCGCATCCGCCAGCCGCGCGTGTTTCTCGTTGAGCTTGTCGGCGATGACGTCGTGCACGGACCCTTCTTTCCGCCGGCCGTCGATCTCGAACGTGATCTTGCCACCGTAGCCGGTGTGGTACTGCACGCGCATCGCCTTTACGCGCACCTGAGAGATCTGATCAGCGGGCTTCGTGGGGAAGGTGAGACTCCTGTTCTTGAACAGTTCGAGGTCAAAGCATGGAGCCGGCCAGGGCTCGGGATCCTGGTCAACGCCCAAGACGGCACTGCAGAACACTCGGGACAGATGATCGCGGATGGCGCCGCCGCCCTGCGCGTATATGTCGAGAGTCCCGTCGGCCGGGTAGTAGCCGAAGACGATCTCGAAGGCTGGGTGGTAGCTCTTCCGCTCGAACTGGCCGTCGTCGTCGTAGCCGATGAGTTCATCAGCGTAGTCAGCCGGATAGGCGAAGAAGTACTCCATCTCCCCATCGCGCGACCCGTGATCCACGACGCACCGCTCCCCGCGACCCTGAATGGCCTGAAAGAACGAAGCAATCCGCAGACCCAATTCCACCTTCATCTCGTCCGTTGCCTGGAAGGCCGGCACTGCCTGAACCTTCCGCGTCTCCCAGGACCGCTTCGGCAGCATGTCGATGTGCGAAAGCGTGCGAGCACTTTCGAACACCTTCGGATGGTTCATGAAGGTCCATAGGGCACGTTCCCGCGAGCTCCCCATGGCGCCTAGTTTTAGCGCGATGTCTTCGTTGCCATCGCGCGCAGCCTCGATCAGCACCTGGCTGCCTGCCGAATTGGCCAGCATCTCGACCCGCCGAAAGATCCTGAGAACTCGCTCGCGGTCCGCCGCCGACATTTCCATGCACCGTTCCAAGACGGGATCGACCCGCCGCTCGCTTACGGTCTCCCAATCAAAGTCGGCGAACGCTGGGTACGTGGCGAAGAAGCTCTTGAGCAGATCATTTGGTGCCCGCCGGAGAAAGGATGGCAGGCTAAAGACAGTTGGCATACTGGTCCTCCGATGGTCGTCGCGGGTTCCATGCTCGGCAGTGCGTCGGCGGCACCGCTTAATCTGGTCGCGTTGACACGGTTGACCAGGATGTTAGAGCCTGTAACTCCTGAATTCTGCCATCAGTTCTGATCGCAGAAGCCCTAAGCTTAGCACCTGAATAAACAGCGAAGTCAAACAAAATCGCAACATGTTGATTTCACGCCTGATTCAGACCGAGCAGGCGCCAACCGCCGCCGGGAGGCGGCCAGCCCAGAGCCACAGGCTGAAACCCGCTGATGGTTCAGTGGCCGTTCGTTTTCACGTAAACGCCGTTTTCTGCCCCCGATCCATCGCCGTGCCCGCTGGCTCGCGTTGGTAAACGCTAGGCGACAAATTGCGATCTGTCGCGGTGTGCGGAATTGACCGCCTAGTTCCTGTCTCAGGAAGGGTTCATTGCGCAGCACGGGATCGGTTATCTCTTCCTCTTCGCCGCTGGAGGGACCGCACGAGGGTATCCTCTGAATTTGATGCACTCCCGTACCTGTTGGGGCCAGAGGCTCAGCTCGCAGATGCCGCCGGCTCCATCGTAGCCTCCCCCGGGCATCCAACTCTCCGAGTTCACCGCTAAGGAGTTCAAGGGAGGCCAGCCTTCAACCGAACACCACTGAGCTATCTCCCCCATGAACCGCCCTACGATATGCGTAAGGTCCGGCATTTTCGCCCGCTCGCACACGATACCGTATGTTAACGTGCACTCGTTCACGAGGTCATCGCTGATCTCTTCCGCTGATTTCTTGACAGGTCGGCAAACCTCCCTGTGGTGTGCAAGCAGAATGTTCGCGGCAGCACGGGCTTCCTCGCTCATTTCGGTCATGTCAGACGAGTCGCCTTTCCGCAGCAAATCAAGCCAGATCTCAATGCTTCCATCGCTCTCTCAGCGAAGCCGCGCGCAGGGGAATCGTGGCTAGGGCCCTTAACTACGGGGACTCGGGCCAGAAGACGTCGCCTTTCTCAATCCTGCTGCATCCGCGAACCCATTCAAGGATCGGGCCGTCCAAGACACATGTAAGTATCATTTTCTTGAGAGGCCCACCCTCAATCCGAGGGGATTTGTCGATCGACATATACGAGACCGCCACAAACACGTCGAGATAGTAGATTTGGGATAGTGGCCGCCTGGGTCGGGGGCGGATCTCCTCGACGCGCCATTTCGCTCCCGACGTCATCAGGGTGATTACTTCGCGCGTGTCGTGAATGTCTCCGTCCTGGCCGAACGGGTCGTTCACTTGCTTATGCTCCAAGTCGTAGGTTCTTTGTTTCCAAAATTCCGCTAGCAGAGGGTTCCAGAGCGATCGCGGGTTGCTCTCTTTGATCGAGGATTCTTCGAGCTTGAATTCCGGTATCATCTTCGCCAACGTAGGATAGTCACGCTTCTGCGCTGCCAGTAAATATCGGTCCATCAGGCTGCGAACTCGCTCCGACTGTGCAAACGTGGCGCTTGGTGCGAAGGCACTTCCCACCAGAGCAACGCCAATCAAGATGTGACGCAGCAGCCGCATCTGTCCCGAGCTTCCTTCAGCCCCAAGTATAATACTGGCTGATGGGAGGACGACCGAACTTTCGGGTGCAGGCCCAACCTTGAGGTGTCTGCCCGAAAAACGTCCGACGATGAGAAGTGGCCCGGCGAAGGATAGGTTGACGCTGACGCCGCAGCGTTTACCAGTTCCCGCCGCCCACTGGACAAAAAGTGACGTTTCCGGACAGATGGCCCCCAGCCGCGCCACGAGATTGGCCCTCAGTCGCCTGCGCGCCGGAAGGTGCCAGATCTGTGGGTGAGGATCTCAGACCTCAGTCGGCACAGGCCGCCACCTTCGCCGCTGATCCTCCCACAACGGCATTCGAGCGATCTTTCGAAGAGTGCCTTCGCTCACGGGGAACCGCCCACCCGGCATCTGAGGCAGTCCGAAAATCTCCGCCTGGATATCCGGCGCGAGCCAGGTAAGCACCATCATCTGGCTGATCCGTTCCCGGCTGACGCAGCCCAGCCGCGCGAGGTCAGCGCACCTGCGGATCTCGCCCCGGTCGATCATCTCCTGAAACTGAAGCGCCAGCGCGAGGACTTGCGTGATTCGCGGTAGCCGGTCCCGCTCCGCAACGAGCGCGGCCTCTGGCGCGATCTTCTTCGGCGCCCTGTTGATCTGGCGAACCGTCGGCTGCAACCGGACCTTTACTTCAAACCTGCTGTTCTGAACCGTCATCTGTTCTCCACCTCTACGCAAAGCTGCTGGATTCCCGCCGTGCGGAAGCCGACCGTCACGGTGCAAGTCGATCCATCGTAGGTGACGCGATCTACAAGCGTCTTCACGAACTTCTCCTGTTCGCGCGGAGTCATCTCGGCCCAGGCGCCATCAAACTCCTTGAGCGTTTTCCGCACGCTTGCCGCGTCCACCGTCTGGCTGACCGCCTCGGCCAACTGGTCGCGCACGTCGCGAAGTTGGCGTTCGAGCACGCCCACGCGGTCCTGCAGGTCGGCCAGCCGGTCCGTGGCGAGCTTCCCGGTCATGCGGACCAGGCTGGACATCTCCTCGCTCAGGCGTTGCAGGTCCTTCTCGATGACACGCTTCTCGCGCTCCAGCCCCTCGCGGCTCGCGAACCGCTGCTCATCGAGTTGCCGGACTACTTCGCCGACCACCTCCGGGTTCCCGGCAATCCCGCGGATCTGGTCCACCACCGCCTGTTCGATCACCGGCGCGGAGACCGATCGCGTCTGGCACTGGTTGTACCCCTTCTGATGGGCGTTCACGCAAACGTAGTAGCGGTAGAGCTTGTTGGGCGCCTTCTGCGTGTACGTGTGGACCATCCCCACATCGCAACTGCCGCAGCGGAGAATGCCCTTGAGCACCGCGCCATACTTGTTGCGGATCTGCCGGCCTCCGGTCTTGGAGTTGAACCGCAGCCGGTCCTGAACCCGTTGCCAGATCGCGGCGTCGACGATCGCTGCGTGCTCTCCTTCATAGACATGCCCGCCATAGTCGACTTTGCCGACGTACACCATGTTCGTGAGCAGGTTGTAGAGCCGGTTCTTCGTGAACTCGTGTCCGCCGGCGGGCGTGCCCTTGCGTGTGGTCCATTCCTTCAGTCGCCAACCGCGCCGGCCGAGCTCTCGCACAACCGGGATCAGCGAGCCGTGTTCTAGATAGAGTTCGAAGATGCCACGCACGCGCGCGGCCTCGTCCTCGTTCACCACCAACGCCGCGCCCTTGTCGCTCAGGTCGTACCCGAGCATCGGAATGCCGCCGACCCATCGGCCTTTCCGGCGCGCCGCCGACATCTTGTCCTTCGTGCGCTCAGCGATCATCTCGCGCTCGAACTGGGCGAACGACAAGAGGATGTTGAGCGTCAACCGGCCGAGCGAGCCCGTCGTGTTGAACTGCTGCGTGACCGACACGAAGTTCACGCCATGCTTGTCCAGCACATCCATGATCCGCGCGAAGTCGAGCAGCGACCTGGTCAGCCGGTCCACTTTGTAGACCATCACGCAGTCCACGAGTCCATCGCCTACATCCTGGAGTAGCTTCTTCAGCGCGGGCCGATCCATGTTGGCGCCGGTGAATCCGCCGTCGTCGTACTTGTCCGGCAGGACTACCCAGCCCTCCTCGCGCTGGCTGCGTATGAATGCCTCGGCCGCGTCGCGTTGTGCGTCGAGCGTGTTGAACGTCTGTTCCAGCCCCTCCTCGGTGGACTTGCGGGTGTAGATCGCACAGCGCAGCGTCCTACGTTTCAGTCCGGTCGGAATCGCGAATTCAGCGACGGCCATGCGTGCCCTCCTTCATCAAGCCGAAAAACGCGAAGCCATTCCACTTCGTGCCCGTGATCTCCTGGGCGATGGCACTCAGCGACATGTACCTGCGGTCGCGAAACTCGAAGCCTTGATCGGTCACCTTGACCACGAGCGTTTCGCCGCGGAACTGTTTGACGATCACCCCGCCTGGCATCGGCAGGCGCGAGTCGTGATCTGGCGTAACCGTCGTCGTAGCCGTCTGCTCGATCGGCAGGCCGGCTCGCCGCTTCGCCGCGTTGGTGACCACGCGATTGCGGAGCGCGACATCGCGCGCGATCTCGCGGGCAAGTTGGCGGACCGGCTCCGGCAAGCCGCCGTCCGCCTCTGCCTGAAGATGCCAGGCGATCTTGCGGAACAAGAACTGGCGATGCGAACTCTCCGGCTCGGCGTCAAACGTCTCACGGTACTGTTGCTGCAGCTCGCGGACGCTCATCGCGGCGAGCTCGTTAATCTGGTCTCGAATGGGTTTCTTCACGCGTCAACCTCATGAACATGAAGGCTCTCCGCGTGCGAGTTAGCAAGTTCTCCGTTGACGGCGTCAGGCGCCGCTTCGGCCGTGATTTCGACGCGCCGCGCGTGGCGGCTGCGCTGGTACGCGGTGGCGAGGAGGCTCGCGATCTCGGCGACAGCGTCACCGGTCTGGCCGTCTTGGGTCTCCATTCGGTTTCTCCCCTTGGGAGACCGTCTACGGCGCGGTGGGTGGCGGGCCCGCGGGCAGGTGCGACGTTGCGTTTGCCGGCCCCAAAGGTCCGACACCCACAACGGTTTCCGCTTGGCGGCCTGCCCGCTGTCTGGTGGTCTTGAAATCGCCGTGCGGCGATTCCTGTCAATAGATACTCACGAGGGTTCGAAAGTGTCCAATCTGGGCCGCCTCTCTCAACAGGGCTGTCAACTTCAGCAGAGGCGTCAACGGAGAAACTGGAGAATTCGAGTGGTTGAGAGAGGCCTACGCGCTGAACCAGCATGGTTGAGAGCGCACCCCGGTCGGCCATACTTCGAACCGGAGAAACCAGCCCCAACGCAAATACTACGGAATGTTTGGGATACGGCGACGGCCGGAACGGGCGATGGAGTCAACTACAACAGCGGAAGAAAGTTACCAAAACAGGTATTGGCTCCCCATTCTCAACCCTCCTCTAACCCTCGGAGAGGGGTTAGAAACGTAATGCCGAGTACCGGATAACCCCGAGTGAATTCGGCGAACGGCACGCGGGCGCGGGCTTGATGATGCGTCGTCTCGGCATTATCAGAGGGTGTCGAGGAAGGTCAGCAACGCGTCGCCGGCCTGGAACCGCTTCAAGCCCTTGCCTGCAGGGACGATGTTGCTGAGAGCTCGTTCCTTCGTTTTCAAGTCCGCCTCAAGGTACATATGCGTGGTCTCCGGACTCTCATGACCAAGCCAAAGCGCGATTACGGTAATGTCAACCCCTGACTGCAGAAGGTGCATCGCCGTGGTGTGGCGGAGAACATGCGGCGTGACGCGCTTGGTCGCCAAACTCGGGCAAGCCCTCGCTGCCTTCTGCACCGCGTCCTGCAAGATATAGTTGACGCCGTCCCGCGACAAATGCGTGCCGTGGGAATTCGGAAAGGCTGGGCTGTCGAGAGCGCCCGGTTGCGTTGTGAGCCAGACCTTCAAACTGCGGGCCGTGTTTGGCCACAGCGGAACTTCTCGCTGCTTGCGCCCCTTTCCGTGCAGTTCCAGGAATGAAATGGCACCGAAATGGATCTGGTCCCGTTTCAAGGAAGTGATCTCGGACACGCGGGCGCCACTGTTGTAGAAGGTGACCAACAATGCGTAGTCGCGTTGGCCGCTCAATGTCTTGCGGTCAGGGATGTCCAGAATCGCGTCAACTTCCTCGCGAGTCAGGTAACCGACCAGCCGTTTGTTGGCGCGCTTCACCGGAATCGCCAGCACCCTGGTCACCAGGTGGACGCTGGCCGGATCTCGCAACGCAACCAGCCGGAAGAATGAACGAATTGCTGCCAGCCGCACGTTACGCGACTGGGCCTGATTCTTGCGCTGTTCCTCGATGTGGTTGAGAAAACTCAGAATCGCAGGCGCATCGAGGTCCCTAACCCGCAGACTGGCGGGCTCCTTGCCAGAGGCGTGCCGGATGAAGCGAAGTAGCAGCCGGAAGGTGTCTCGATAGCTGTCGATCGTCTGTTGGCTGGCGCGGCGATGCGACACCATGTGTTCGGTGAAGAAGGATTGAAGCAAAGGACCAACCAACGTAGCCGAGTCAACTGTGCCGCTCATTCTTGGCCTCCCGCACCTGCATAGCGCCCGAAAATCTCACCCGCGATCGCCAGCAACTCCGGCGTCGCCGACAGATAGCGGTAGCTTTCTACCATCCCGAGGTGCCCCAGGTAAACCGATAAGTGCGGCACCTGCGTGCGCACGTCCGCTCCGGCGCGATACCAGGCGAGTAAACGCTGAACGGCGAATGAATGGCGCAGCGCATGTAAAGCCGGTCCCTGCCGCCCCGGACCTTCCTCCTTGACAATGCCGGCGTGCCGCTGAGCTTGAAGAACAGCGTTTCGGACTCTGCCGTAGAGCAACGGCCGTCCTCGATCGTTGATGAAGAGCGTTTCGGCGACTTGCCCGTGAACGTGCCCTTTCCGTTCATTGCGATACTCCAGCAACTTGGCAGCGGTGGTCGGATGGAGCGGCACCAAGCGGGTCTTGTGGAACTTAGTGTTTCGGATCTCGAGGTACGGCGGATCTTCATCCAGATAGACCTCGGCCAATTTCAGCCGCAGGGCTTCGCCGACGCGCAATCCCGTGCTAGCAAGTAGTCCCACGATGGTGGAGTAGGTCTTCTGCCGGAAGGAACCCTCTTCCCAGTACCAACCATCAGCCCGCATCAGGCGCGCAATTTCTTCTGGCGAGTAGATCTGGACCTTGGGCCGGCGTGGCTCGGCCACCAGTCCCGGCGGCGGGATCTCCGTTTCCGGCTCGAACGCTTTCAAGTGAGTAAGAAAGCCCCGGAGCATGCAAAGACGGATCGCAGCACCGGTGCTGTAGCATCGGGCCGAGGCCTGCCGTGCCCAGTCCAGGGCGGTTTCGGCGCAGATCGGGCCCTCCTGGTCCTGGCTTGCCAGGTAGGAGACAAAACTCCGCAACACACGCTCCGACCAGTAAGTTTTGAACCCCAGCGACCGGCGAAGTTCGAGGTAAAAATCCAGGCGCGCTTGCAACAAGTGGTTCGTCACTGAGCGCCTCCCGGCCACGGCAGCGCCACTTGCGCCAGCGCGACCAAATCGAGTTTGGCATAGATCCCCGTGACGGCGAGCGTGCGATGCCCAAGCACGTCGGCCACGTCTTTGAAACTGGCGCCACCGCGCACCATGTGCGTGGCGACGGTGTGACGAAAAACGTAAGCGCCGGGACGGTGAGCGTCGATGCCTGCGGATCGCAAGGCTCTCTTGGCCAGATCCGTCAACGTCTTAGCGGCTGTCAGCGGATTATGTGGGGCGCATTGATTCAGGAAGATCGTGCGATGAGAACTGGAGGGTCGTCCTTTTTTGAGATACGCGACAAGTGCGTCGCCGACTTCCGGCAGGAGGGGCAAAACGCGTTCGCGCCGCGTCTTGCCTGCTTGGACAAGAAGGCTCCCGTTCCGCCAATCGATGTCGTCAAGAGACAAACGGAGGACTTCCCCGGCCCGAAGACCGAGACGCGCCAGCAACACCAACATTGCCCTGTCGCGGAGACCTGGGAGCGTCTTATCGCAGCTCGTAGCGAGAACTCGATTCAAATCCTCGACGGAAAGAGACCGTGGTAGCGCTGCATGTTTCGACTGGCGAATCCTGGGAATCGCATAGTTCAGCCCAGCTTGCACCAACCCCTGACCCACGAGATAGCGAAGGAATGCGGCCAGAGATCGCCCCGGCTCCTTTCGGCAGGTGAGCGCCAACCCGGCAGCGCGTTTCAGAACGAATTCCGCTACGTGTTGAGGACCAATCCTTTTCCAATCCGGCGCCTCATCTCCGAACACGGCTTTCAACAACGAGCGGGCGTGGCCCAGATAGTTGATCCGGACCGATTTGACGACCCCTCGATCATGTTCCAGGTAGCGGTCGAAGGCCGCCAGGACTCCGTCGGCGGAGTCCGGCGCCAATGGTGCCGGCGGCGCCGGCGGGGCAATAATGCCGCGTGCCCGCAACAGAACAAGCAGCCGAGGCAGACCGCGGGCATTATGCGGACGCCAACCTCTAGGCCGAGTGGCACAGGGTGTGCGGTGCATTTTGCCGACGTAGCTGTCCAGGGTCGAATGGGTGATCTCGGCCAACCGAACGCCTGTCTTGATTAGCCATCGCCCGAATGCATCGGCATTGCGCAGTTGCCGCCTGACGCTCTTCCGTGAGTAGCTATGCGACTGAAGTTCGGCGGCCAACTCGTCGAGGTAGGGCGCCATCGGACCGGAACGCATCCGATCCAGAACGCGAGGTGCGGTGAAATAGGTTTCGATCAAATTCCTCTCCTGCCGGCCCGGTTGGCCGACAGGAAAGGGTCTCAGGATAATGCAGAGTGCTGCAAGCGTCGAAGAAGCACTGGCGTTATCCGAAAACGTGCCGATCTCGCCTACTCGGGGTTATCCGGTACTCGGCATTACTCCTCTAACTATCTCCACTGTTATGCCGAGTTCCCCAAGCGTCGAGCGTTCGGCCTAAACGATTGAAAACATAAGTCCGGGCGACTGCTCGGCATAATTCGGGGCTCGGCATAACTCCTCGAACATTCCCCGGCGCACTGATCGTGGTTGTTGAGCAAAGCGTGCCCTGGCACCGCACGTTTTGCACACAGACCATCGGTGGACAGACCTCCGTTCGCTCGACCCGCAGGTCTGCAGTCGCGCTGCAGAGACGGCGTCGAATCGTGGAAGCCAAGCCACATACGCCGGAATCCGGTTCGCGTCAAGCGCCACTCTGTGCGGCGCTCTGCATCTTTCTGCTTCCACTGAGCCTCGTCGGGAGTTGGGCCCGCATGGCTCGCAAGCACCTTGCGGATTGCCTTCTGCCGTTATCCCGTCTAAACTTTAGTCAGGAAAACCCGTGCCGACCATTGAATTCAAGCTCAAGCAAGCCAGCGCCATTCTCGGAGTCTCTGCCAAAGAGCTCCAGAATCTGGTGCAGCTGAAGGTAATTCGCCCTCCGTGCAGGGACAATCTTCACTGGTTCGACGGACGCCTCCTGCTCGAAGCCAAGGTTGCCTTCTATCTGAAGGAATCGCTCGGCTCGTCAAGCGAGCTGCTTTCGCTCTTTACTGAAACGCTCTCGCGCAGCCTTGGGAGCGGGGATTTGAAAAGCCGGCGATTCATCTCGTTGCGGTCGCTGCCTCCGCGCGGGCAGCAACCCATCGAGATCCGGATTCCCTTGGGTAGTTTGGCGCGTGAGGTCGAGGACCAACTGCCGCGGGCACAGGCTGAAGCAGACCTTCCGCGTGGCCGTCGGCGTGCCGGATGGCAGGCAGAGATGAGTCGAGCGTTCGGACAAGCGGCGAAGCAACTCGGCGATGTTCAGACTGGCGAGATTCTTGAAGCGGTGAAGGCTCACCGGAACGGCCGCAGAACGCTTCCAGAGGTAACGGTCGTTGCCAACCGCGCGCTCAAGACGGCCTAGGGGCGTTGTCGATACGTCGGTTCTCGTGCCCGGGATTTCCGGATTCCGCCGCGGTGTTGTCTTATCACCGAACCCCAGCGCCCGTTTGCTCCGGGATTGGCTTGATCGCGGCAGCTTTACGTGGATTGTCTCCGAGGAGATTCTCACCGAGTACAAGGCCGTCCTGCGGCGGTTGAAAGTCCGGCGTGAAACCATCGGGCTGCTCATCAACCTGCTGCGCGAGGAAGCGGAGTTGGCCGTCCCGCGCGCAAACACGAAGGTCTCTCCGGATCCTGCGGATGACCCGTTTTGCGCGTGCGCCGAGGAAGGTGGGGCCGACTTTCTGGTGACACTCAATCCGCGCGATTTTCCGCAAGCGGCGCTCTCGACGAAGGTGCTCGCTCCCGGCAGTCCTTTGCCATCAGGACGCGGCTCCAAACATAGGTAGGACCAGCGCGCTTGGAATTCGGGCTATGCAATGTTCGCGCGGCTGATTCCTCCCACGCCCAGTCGGGCGAGATGGTCGTCCGCTCGCGCAAATGCAGGCGGCACACCGGGCAGTCTTTCCAGCGCTTTCGAGCCGACGCCCCCCGACATCAGCGTCAACCGCCTATCCCGCTTGCCTCATCGCTTCCCTCCTAACATTCGCCGCGGCGGGCTCACCCCCGTCACCTAAACATTATAGAAACAAACAATATGACCTCCGATACGACTCCCTCGGAGGTCGCGATGGGCCCCGAACTGAACTAAAATCTGCTTAAAATCTATGCTCCTGTTTTTCCACGGTGTCAAGTCACAAAATGAATCACCCTAGGAAAACTCTAGGAAAGGCTCAGCGGGCTGCAGCATAAGTATAAGCAGATGAAGCGCATAGCATGGTGTCGAAAAGTTATGTTGACATGGACATGCATGGATAGTAATTGAAGAATATGAGCTAGGCGTACTATGGGTTCTACGGTGAGTGGCAGGGCCATCTGTTGAACGGAGCAGAGAAATGAACTGGCCCCAATGGAAAGCACCTGATTCAAAGGCCTTTACATTGGACCGGCGAAGAAGACAGACTGTTCGTGATTGTTTGGGCTGTCGGCCATCGAGGCCGTGCGACAGAGTAAGTCCCCTCCGGTTCACTCTGTTGTCTGCGCTGCTGCGACGCTTGCTACTCGGTTGCGCACGGGGATTTCGCAACTCTCGCCCAGATGGCGCACGTCTTCTATGACCATCAGGCAGGACGTGCCGCACAGAAAGCAAAGTGCGGCGAGGAGTTTCAACTGGCTGAGGTGAAGGCAGGAAGCTTGGCGCAGGTCATCACAGACCTCAGCTTCAAGATTATTTGAGAGATCAAAATTCCGATATCACTATCATTCGTTGTCGGGCTATACAGCAGACAGTTCGAGACGTCGGCATGAGTGCAGACCTTGTCAAGAATCAGTTGATTGCCCGGAGCCTCCCTGAAGGGTTCGATGATCCAGGCAGCGAGGGAAGTGAAAGCAAACGCAAGTCCCAGCGCGGATTGACCCTGATGGAACTGATCGTGGCGTTCACCATCCTGATGGTGCTGACCATGATGGCCATACCCATAGCACGCTTCCGCATACGGCGCGAGCACGAACGCGACCTGCGGCTTGCGCTGAATGGGTTGAGGACCGCCATCGACAAGTACAAGGACGCCTGCGATGGAGGGAAGATCGCCACAACCAAGATCGATACCCTTTGTTATCCCGACAGCCTGGATGCGCTGGTGGAAGGGGTCAAGATCGCTAATGACCCCAAGGGCAACAAAATCCGCTTCCTGCGCCGGATCCCCCGCGATCCCTTCACCCATTCTGGGGATTCTCCTCGTAACCGATCACCGTTCTCGTGCTGACTTCGATCACCATTCTCCTCGGAAAACGATCAGCGTTCTCCTGCGAAAGCGATCAGTGTTCTCCTGGCAAAGCGATCACTGTTTGGCGCTCGCGGCCAGAGGTGATCGACGCGGGAGAGTACTGATCGGCGGGTGAGGAGAACGAGCGGGAAGAGCGCGAGGGGCACTGGACAAATCGCAAGGGCTACCATGAGCCGCCCGGGAGGGCGTAATCAGGTTGCCCAGAAAGAGGAAGTCCATGCGTAAGATCAGAGAAATCCTTCGGCTCCATTTCGAGCAGAAGCTCGGCCAGCGGCAAATTGCTCGCAGCGCCAACGTCAGTCAGAGCACCGTGCACGAGTACCTGGCGCGGATGCAATCGGCCGGCCTGGAGTGGCCACTCGGGGAAGGCTGGGACGAACAGCGACTGGAGGCGGCATTGTTTCCGCCCAACCCGCCGGCCGAAAAGGCGTCCCCGCGTCCGCTGCCGGACTTTGCAGAGTTGGAGCGGCAGCGTCAGCAACACCGCGAGCTGACGCTGGAGTTGCTGTGGGAAGAGTACCGGCAGCAGCAGCCGGACGGCTTTTCCTACAGCCAGTTCTGCAAGCTGTACCGGCGCTGGCGCAAGCAGCGGGACGTGGTGCTGCGGCAGGAGCACCGGCCGGGTGAGAAGCTGTTTGTGGACTGGGCGGGCGCTACCATTGCGCTGCATTTGCGCGACGGCTCGGTGCGCCCGGCGCCGCTGTTTGTGTGTGCGTTGGGCGTCTCCAGCTACACCTACGCCGAGGTCGCCCCGAACCAGCAGATGGAGAGCTGGCTGAAGGTCCAGATGCACGCCTTCGAGTTTTACGGCGGGTGCCCGGCGCTACTGATTCCCGACAACACCAGGACCGGGGTAACCAAGGCCTGCCGCTACGAGCCGGAGCTCAATCCCACCTATCAGGAATTCGCTGCCCACTATGGCGTAGCCGTGATGCCGGCGCGGCCCTACAAGCCGCGGGACAAAGCCAAGGCCGAGTGCGCGGTGCAGATTGTGCAGCGCTGGATCGTGATGCGGCTGCGCCAGCGGCGCTTCTTCTCTATCACGGAGGCCAATGAAGCCGTGCACGAACTACTGGCCGCGCTGAATCAGCGGCCCTTTCGCAAGCGCCGCGAGGACAGTCGCGCCAGTCTGTTTGCCCGCATTGACCGGCCCGCGCTGCGACCGTTGCCGGCCGAGCGCTACGATTTGAGCCATTGGTCGCAGGCGCGCGTCAACATCGATTATCACGTCGCCTTCGATGCCAACTGGTACAGCGTGCCCTACACGCTGGCCGGCCAGCTGGTCGAAGTGCGTGCCACGCCGGCCACTGTGGAGATCTTCCATCGCGGCCGGCGGGTGGCCTCTCATCTGCGCAGCCGCGGACGTTACCAGAGCGTGGCGCAGGCCGAGCACCGGCCCAAGAGCCACCAGGCGCATCTTGAATGGACGCCCTCGCGGATTGTCAATTGGGCGGCCAAGATCGGCCGCCACACGGCGCAACTGGTCGAGCGCATTCTCGAAGACAAGCCGCATCCGGAGATGGGTTACCGCGCCTGCCTCGGGCTGATCCGCTTGGCCGAGGAGTACACGCCGCAGCGCATGGAGGCCGCCGCCGAACGCGCGCTGCTGACCGGCGCCATCGGTTACCAGCGCGTGAAATCGATGCTGCGCCGGGGGCTCGACGCCGAGGCCGTCAGCACGCCGCCGCCGGGCCGGCCCGGTCCGGAGCATGAAAACCTGCGGGGCTCGGAGTACTTCCAGTAAGGAACCCCACATGCTCAAACAACCCACACTCGAGAAACTCGAAGCCATGCGGCTGCACGGCATGGCGCAAGCCCTGCGAGAGCTGGACGGCTCCGAGCAGGCACGCGAACTCAGTTTTGAGGAGCGGCTCGCTCTGCTGGTCGACCGGCAGATGACCTGGCGGCAGAACGAGGCGCTGCAGGCCCGCCTGCGCCGCGCCAAACTGAAGGCCAACGCCTGCGTGGAGGAGATCGACTATCGCGCTGCGCGCGGATTGGACAAGTCGCTGGTGCGCTCGCTCATCCAGGAGTCGGCCTGGGTCGCACAACACGAAAACATCTTCGTGTGCGGCCCCACCGGCGTCGGCAAGAGCTTCCTCGCTTGTGCCCTGGCGCACAAGGCCTGCCGCGACGGCTACTCGGTCTTCTACACGCGCGCCTCCGCGCTGTTTCGCGATCTGGCACTGGCCCGCGCCGACGGCAGCCTGCGCAGTCTCCTGCTGCGTCTTGGCAAGATCGACGTGCTGGTGGTTGACGACTGGGCCATGAGCCCGCTGAACGAAACCGAGGCGCGCGACTTCTGGGAGATCTGCGAGGATCGCTGCCAGGCACGGAGCCTGGTTCTGACCTCGCAGGTGCCGGTGGCCAAATGGCACAGCCAGATCGGCGACTCCACGATCGCCGACGGAATCCTCGACCGCATCATCCATCGCGCCCATCGCCTCGAACTGAAAGGCGAGTCAATGCGCAAGCGCCAGGGCGCACAGCCGTCGAGCTGACGCTCGCCGGGGCTTCGAAGTGCTGGGGCGGGGACAAAGGCTGCCGCCTCTTTCCCCGCACCTCTTTCTCTGCTCGCAGGGCCATGCCTCCGCTGCGCTCCGGAAAACGGCGAATTCTCTTGCCAAATCGATCACCCTTCCGCAACAATGAACTTGCCAGCGTCGCTGCGCTCCGATCACCCTGATCGCGCCGTGGAGAACACTGATCGCTTTCAGATGAGAACGGTGATCGTTTTCAGGAGAATCCCCATCTACAGCGCATCCGATTGCTTTGGGCCGCCGAATCATCAGCCCAGAGGCGGGCCATACTGGTAATGCTGGGGTAGTCCAGCGGCGCCAGCGCCTGGGCGGTATGCTGAACAACCACCGCGTTGCCGTCTGAGCAGGTAATGTGGTGCATGGATCTCGAGTGACGTCCGTCGCCACCAGATGTCCGAGGCGGATGTGTACCCAATATCCAGGATTGTGAATCCCCCTTCGCGAGAATTGCTCGCAGGCTCGCGGCGCAACAACTCGACTTCCAGAGTTTGAAGTGCAGCCACCTCCAGTGGTTGCTACGACGGCCCCTTTCGCTCTGCAACTGCTTGTGTCAGGCTGACCCCTTAGCCACCTTGCATCGACACCAGAATCAATCACCTACTCTGTGCAATTCGAAGAGTCTTAGTAGAACCCACCATTATTCACCGGCGCACGCAGAAACCACACGCAGGAGGTTCGATAGCTCCGGGCTATCGACAAGAAGACCGGGAAGCGAGAGCCCCTCATTTGTGGCTTTTGCAGCCGCGAACTTGATTCTGATAGTTCCGCAGTCCCTGCCACTGCTTGTCTTGAATAGAGTCTCCAGGCCTGGATCACCTGCGTTCACTTCTCGCGCTTCGTGGGGCCGCTCGGCTTCCAGCGTGACCCAGGGCTCGCCCCATCGTGTCGCGTTGGTGAACTTGTAGCCTATTGCACTGTGGCGGCCAGGGGCACGTTTCCAATACGCGGCACACAATTCCTCCCACGTGTATTCACGCAGGAGCGCGTTGAGGCTGCGTTTGGCTTGCGGGCCCAGTGTCGCTTCAAACCATCGGCGATCGCCTCGCATCCATGCCAGCACCAGGCGATCCAAGGCCCAGCGCGGCTCGAACGGGCGGAAGCAGTCCGAAGACTCGCCCAGATATTGAGATGAAGTGACATGTGAAGTGATCGACTGCTCAAGCGCAATTGCGGAGTCCAGACCGAAACTCAGCGCACGTAGCTTTCGCCGGCGGCTCATGCTTCTTAAGCGTGCATCGGCGGCCGGGCCCTTGACCTTGGCGTATGCAACCAACACCCATATTGAGCCCTGGCCTCCGAACGGCGACTTCCCACCGTATTTTTCGATGGAGTCCAGAGCCTCCTCAAGAGGTCCGACAGCACGCTCCCCCATCTCAGTAAGGGATTGCGTGACGAGCCGATCCTCGGTGTCCTGCCCACATCCGGTAACGCTAGGCTTCCGGCGCTCTTCGGTCTGATGTGTCAAATACCTGATCAACTCTTCGGGAGTGCTGCCCGCCTTTTGGCATTCGGCGTTGTTGATGAAGACAAAGAGGCTGCATGCGACGGCAGCCAATCCTACCGTATTCTTGAGAACTCTAGTGACAAGCATGTGCGTCTGACGGCATAATCCTAGCAAACAGGATCTATCACTGGGCCTCCGCAGGTGGTAGTTTTCGCTTCACAACAGGCAGAGTAAAAACTCGGGGGGGCCAGGTCAAAGATATTGACCAGTTGACTGTCGGGCAGGCAGCGCCATCGACCTCAACATTCAATGTGAACTGATAGAAGATTTCGCCACTTTTCACCTTACTCGACATCTGAAAACCTGGGGCATCAAAGAAACTGGCATTTGGCGAGTTGCCGAAGAACTCTACAAGCGAACCTGAAGTGCCCACATTCTGTAGGCTTTCATAGCCCTGGTCACTTATGTAAACTCTTGTAGTGGAACCCCGGTAAATGACACTGCCAAATATTTTTTTCTCCTGTGTATCTCCCCAAACGTACTGTCCGTCGCCCCCTGTTGCGCTAAAGTTGAACCATATCAGGGAACCGTAGTTCCCATTTTTACCGACACTAGGCTTCGCTGTGTCGTGGCCTGTGTATGTACATTTGACCGGCTGTTTAGCCGACCCGGAGGATTTGTCTACGTCGTCGCCGATGGCAGCTTCAGCGCCGCCGAAAGGGCTTCCGAGAGTCATGCCGCCAGGCGCCGGCCAATCTTCGGCTAAGCAGGCATCCGGGTTTTGGATGCAGTCCTCGGCGCTTAAGAAAAGGCCTTTTTGGTCTATGTGCCTAAGCGGGTCTCCCGAGACGTATGCATACCCGTTCCAGGTCTGCGGCAGGGTCGGGTCTACTGCTGCTTTCCCCGACGGGTCCGGGTTGATCCAGCGGCCTGCGATCGCGCTGTGCTCGCGGTACAGAAAATCGTACAAATCCGTGGCCCCCAGGTCCTGGTTCTGTCCCGTGAAGCTCCGGTCGGTCGTGCCGCTCTCATTGTACGATTCGCCAAAGGGCGCATAGGCGCCGTCATAGTACACCGTCTGCGAGGGCGTGGAGGCGATGCGCGACGATCCGAGCCAGTCCGGATGACGGTAGTAGCTCAAGCTGGTTCCGGTGTAGACGGCCACCGCTCCCGCAGGCAACGGCACAAACATCTTCACCACGGTCGTGCCATTCATTAGCGCGAGCTTGGCGCCGCTGGGAGCGTAGAGGATCTCCGTATAGGCTCCGGAGTTGAGCTGCTCGACCCGGCGACCCTTGGCATCGTAGGTCTCGCTGTTGCCGTCGAGCGAGGCCAGCTTGCCTTCGGCATCCCAGGTGTAGGCGTGATTACCGTCGGCCGTCAGATTGCCGTTGGCGTCGTAGAGGTAGGGGGAGCTGGTGATTTGGTTGGTGGCCCAGGAGTAAGACACCGAGAATGACGTGCCGCCGTTGGACCCCGACTTGGTGATGTTCCCAAAGGGGTCGTAGGTGAAGCTCTGTCCCCAATTGCTGCTTCCGCAGTTGACGCTGCTCAGGCGCGCGAAATCATCGTAGGCGTATGTGCACGTCTGGTTGTTGTTCGCGTTGTAGCTGTCCGTGATGCCCAGGCTGTACAGGCTGCCGTTCTTGTTCCAGGTGAGCGCGCCGCTGATAGTGGCGCTGCCCACGTTGGCCTGGTACAGGGTCATGCGGCCCGTGTTGGGGTCGAAGTTGAATGCGTCGCTGTCCAGCGATCCGAAGTTCACGGCCGTGGGCTTGCTGAAAACATTATACGACGTCGAGGTAACGGGGTTCCCGCCGTTGGAATCGGCCACCGCGGTCCAGCGCCCCTCCCCGTCCACGCTATACGTCCAGCTCGGCAGGCCGCTCAGATTGGCGTTGAGCGTGTTCTGAACGCCATTGGGCCAGTAGCTGGCGTTAACGTGGTAGAACCCGCCGGAGTTCGGCGAGGACTGGTAGACGTCGGTCACTTCGCCGCGGGCGGAATAGCTGTAGAAGATGTCGGTGATCTTGGCGGTCGCCGGGCCGGTATAGGCTTCGACCAGGCGGCTCGCGGTGTTGTTCAAGGGCACGTTGTTCCCGTTGATGGTCAAGGTTCCAGAATCGTAGACGAAGTGCTTCGCCGGGGTGACGTTCGCGTACGTGCCGCTCGGTACAGGGGACGTCCTGATGTGTCCCAGTGGGATTTTCCCCTCACTGAATTCGGTCTGCGGCAAATGGACTCCATGCGCACCTGACGCTAAGTGATTGACCAGCATGCTGATTCAGTATGAGAGAATTGTTCCGGAGCGTCCAGTGCGTTGTGCGCGTTCACGGTGGATTCGCTGTGCCCTCGGGTGCGTGACCGGCGGGTGAACCCTCAACCGTCCTGTAATCAGTGTCTTAGCACTAATCCGCTGGAGCGGGCCCGGTATAAACGGCGACAAAACCCAGGAGGGACACATCAGGACGTCCCGTTTGCCGAACCAATCGTTACCCAGCACCATCGCCGTGTTGTTTGGCTAAGTTCGATGAAGTCAGTCTGTTAGGCGCGGGACGCATTGGGAGTCTGTCCCTTTCTCACAAAAATAATTCCAACTACTGCGAGCGAGACGAACATTGCAGCTGTGAGCACGAAGTCCTGTCGTGCGCTGGCGGCCATTAGCCCAGGCCACTGGAAAACCACAACCAAAGAAACAACCGTACTTGATCGCCGCACCCATCCGTACCCTGTCAGCCCAAGGGACAGGCCGACGATGGCGAAGCAAATCCCAGTAAAGTAATAAATCCAGAGTGCAGCACCATGAGCAATGAGCTTGCCCTCTACCAAGATATGAATGTAGAACAACTCAAGGAGTATCGCGGAGCAGATTCCCGCTGCGAGCCCGAACGATCCAAGCCAGTAACGCAACTTTCGTCCGGACGACCGGATCTCCATGATCCATCTCACAACGGTCCAAACCACGAAGATTCCATAGGATAGGAGGATTACTGGCCTAATGGAATCTAGCAAAAGCGCCCATTTCATCTCTTGTATCATTTGCATTACAAGATCCATCCCACATCTTAGAGCGACGTAAAGTGCCTTACCTTGAATTCGACTAAGGCCAATCGATAAGATCCCCAGGGGACACTATCCCACCATAGTTTGTACTGAGGGCTGCGAGAGGATAAAGTGCCAAGCACACCTTTTGTGCGTCCACCATCGCTGAGAGAACATTTGAGATAATTTTGATGCTGGAAGTCTCGCCTAAGCTGTCCAGCACACCCGAGCCCGCTGCGATTGTGCCTGCTTTTGCAACACACTGGTTGAACTGCGCATTTTGTCCAGCGATAATGGGGGCCATGTTGCTCGGCTGCTGCTTTTGCTTGTCGTCGCAGTTAGGATGCATTGTCCGCGTGCCGCTCATGCGAAATCTAAATACTTCTTCAGTCATGGTGCGTCCGGGATGTCCGAATGAATCGGCAGTAATGGGATCCTCGCCATCATCCGCGCATGGATCATCAGGTGCAGTATCCGGAGGCGTGACCCCTGAGTCGTTCCCGTCGCCGCTGTCCCCACCATCGCCACTTCCTCCGTCGCTGGAGCAACCTGTGCCGCCATCGTCATCGTTGGCGTGAATTCCGAGTGCCGCCATAGTTGCATGTCCGCGGCCTCCGCCTCTGCCTGCACTCATCTCTTCTAGGCATGGGGCCAGCCCCTGCGGATCGGTCATTCTGATCGGATCGCCCATCACAAATGCATAACGGTTCCAGCTCTGCGGCCGGCTCGGGTTGACCGCGGCCAGCCCCGACGGGTCAGGGCTGATCCAGCGGCCTGCGATCGCACTATGCTCGCGGTACAGGAAATCGTACAGATCCGTGGCCCCCAGATCCTGGTTCTGTCCCGTGAAGCTCCGGTCGGTCGTGCCGCTCTCGTTGTACGATTCGCCAAAGGGCGCGTAGGCGCCGTCGTAGTACACCGTCTGCGAAGGGGTGGAAGCGATGCGCGACGATCCAAGCCAGTCGGGATGCCGGTAGTAGCTCAAGCTGGTGCCGGCGTACACTGCGGTTGCCCCGGCAGGCAACGGCACAAACATCTTCACCACGGTACTGCCATTCAGAAGCGCCAGCTTGGCGCCGCTGGGAGCGTAGAGGATCTCCGTATAGGCTCCGGAGTTGAGCTGCTCGACCCGGCGACCCTTGGCATCGTAGGTCTCGCTGTTGCCGTCGAGCGAGGCCAGCTTGCCTTCGGCATCCCAGGTGTAGGCGTGATTACCGTCGGCCGTCAGATTGCCGTTGGCGTCGTAGAGGTAGGGGGAGCTGGTGATTTGGTTGGTGGCCCAGGAGTAAGACACCGAGAATGACGTGCCGCCGTTGGACCCCGACTTGGTGATGTTCCCAAAGGGGTCGTAGGTGAAGCTCTGTCCCCAATTGCTGCTTCCGCAGTTGACGCTGCTCAGGCGCGCGAAATCATCGTAGGCGTATGTGCACGTCTGGTTGTTGTTCGCGTTGTAGCTGTCCGTGATGCCCAGGCTGTACAGGCTGCCGTTCTTGTTCCAGGTGAGCGCGCCGCTGATAGTGGCGCTGCCCACGTTGGCCTGGTACAGGGTCATGCGGCCGGTGTTGGGGTCGAAAGTAAACGCGTCGCTGTCCAGCGATCCGAAGTTCACGGCCGTGGGCTTGCTAAAAACATTATACGTCGTCGAGGTGACGGGGTTCCCGCCGTTGGAATCGGCCACCGCGGTCCAGCGCCCCTCCCCGTCCACGCTATACGTCCAGCTCGGCAGGCCGCTCAGATTGGCGTTGAGCGTGTTCTGAACGCCATTGGGCCAGTAGCTGGCGTTGACGTGGTAGAACCCGCCGGAGTTCGGCGAGGACTGGTAGACGTCGGTCACTTCGCCGCGGGCGGAATAGCTGTAGAAGATGTCGGTGATCTTGGCGGTCGCCGGGCCGGTATAGGCTTCGACCAGGCGGCTCGCGGTGTTGTTCAAGGGCACGTTGTTCCCGTTGATGGTCAAGGTTCCAGAATCGTAGACGAAGTGCTTCGCCGGGGTGACGTTCGCGTACGTGCCGCTCGGGTACTTGATCAACTTGACGCGATGCAGGGCGTCGTAGGTATGGCAGGTGACATTACCCATCGGGTCGGTTCGATTCACCATATCGCCTTTAGAAGTGCCGCACGTGGCGTCCGTGTCGTATGTGTAGGTGTAGGCGCCCCCGTTCGTTTCCGGGTTCGCCTCCGAGATGAGGCGGCCTACGGCATCGTATTGGTATGTGCGCGGCTGTGATTGGCCGTTGGCATTCTGCGCCACCCCAGTCAAATTCCCCAGGAGGTCGTAAGTGTACTGGGTCAGAAGGCCTGTCTGGCTATTGGTTTGCCCGCAGTAGGCTCCGCCCGAACCGTTCACTTCGCAAACCGACGTCAGCCGCCCAAGCCCGTCGTATTCGAGCTGCCGTTTCTTATTATGTGCATCCCCGGTTCCCAGCGGCCCCGTCTCAATCAAGACATCGTTTTGGGTATAGGTGTACTTCGTCCAGCCGCCCGCGGCGTCCTTCACCTCTGTGGGGCGGCTCAGAGCGTCATAGGCCGTCGTTGTTCCGCTGCCGCTGGTGGTCTGCCCGGCAGTTCCGGTGTAGGGAATTGAAACATTCGCAGGCCGGCCGAGGGAATCGTAGTCGGTCTCCACGGAATCGTAATTGGCCGATCCCTGGCTCTGCATGGTCTGGGCAATGTGGGGCCGACCCAGGCTGTCGAGCGTGGTGCGCTTGTCCACAGTCGATGTGCTGCCGTTGAAGTTCAGCGTACTTTCGGCCGCCCAGGCCGGGGCGACGGTCGAGTAGGCAATCGTGGTCTGGGCGGACGTCGGATCCGTTGTCGCCGTGGCGCGCCAGAAATTCGCATCGTTGTACGTCGTCGTCGAAGTCTGTCCGTTCTCATCTGTCACTGAAGTTTGCACGGCGCCGCTACAGTTCCAGACGAAAGAGCGTGTCAGCGAGAGTGGCTCAGTCACGCCCGTGGGGAATGAGTTGCCGCAACTGGCCGTGGCGCTGGAATACGTGTACGTGGCCGAAGCGTTGTTACTGTCCGTCACCGTCTGCACGTTGCCGGTATCGAAATACGTGAATCCTCGGCCGAGAGAGGCCCCGCTCGAGAGGTTGGTGAAACGGTTGATACCCGTAACGTTTCCGCGCGCGCCCGAGACGCTTATGTGCTGTGGAGTACCGGATGTAACGACGACGCCGTTGTTCTGAATGTCATAAGCATACGTCGTCCTTGCTACAAGCACGCCAGCGCCGGTTTGCACTTGTAGGTCGAGAGGCCGGTCCATGATGCCGTTGCCAAGTCCTCCGACGCCGTAATCGGCTATTGTCTTCCTCGTCAGCGCCCCGACCGTATTTTGCCCCCAATCGTACTCGTCCACCTCCTTGAGCATCCCGTAGGTTCTGTCGTACGTACTTAGCCTTTCGGCCAGCAGGTTCTTGGTGCCGGGAAGAGTTGTGGTCACGCTCACAGTGCTGATCGGCGAGCTGACGGCATTTCTAGTACAACCAGTCGGTCCGGTGCCGTTGTAGCAGGTATCCACCGTCTTGAGAAGCGTCGAGCTGCCCTGGTTCACCTGCCGCTGCGTCTCATAGATGGTCTGAAAACTCATTACAGTCAGGTTGCTCTGCGGGTCGGTGATGTCAGTTGTCCACAGCGTGCCACTCTCTGTATGCGCATAGGTCCATGCGCCGTCGGGAGTCGTCCGCGTCAGCGTGGCGGTTGTGCCGTCGGCACACGTGATCCCCTCGCTCCCACCCGAATAGGCATACTGAATGGTTCCGCCGGTTGGCAAGGTGATGGAGGAGATGCGCCCAGTCACGTTGGGCGAGTGATTGGGGGTGGCTTCGTAGGTGATTGTGTACGAGGTCCCGTCCGGTAGCACGATGCTCGAGACGAGATTTTGGGGTTGCGCGCCGTATTCGGTGATGCCGCTGCAGCCAAAGTTCGTCTGCACCGTGTACGCCGTGTATTTCATCTGGAAGGAGCTCGATGTGCCTTGCGGATTCGTGTACGTGTAGACTGTCGGACTGGATGGGGTCCCGGCTCCCGTGACCGTGAGGGCTGCGTTTGCGGAGCTCAGGGTGTCATAGAACGTGGTTGTGCCGCCGCTGTAGGTGACCGTCAGTTGGTTGCCGTTCGTGTCGGTGACAGTACCGTTGCCCTGTGGCGCCAGCGGGGCACCGATCACGACCCCACCGGGCGTGATTGCGGAGGCGGTCAGAGTTGTGCCATTAACCGCCGCGGAAAGAGTGAGCCCGGAGCCGTCGGTTGCCGTTACCTGCTGCGACGATGGAGGATAACCGCTCGGGTTGCAGGGCGTTGTGTTGATGTTCGAAATAACCAGGCCCGGGAAGTTGTGCGTCGCGCCTGCGGCGTCGTGGTATTGCCAATTGCGCCATTCCCAAAAATTGTACCCGTAACCAGGGATGCTACAGCCCTCCAGCACTGCACTGTATGATACGTAGCCCGTTGCCGCTTGCGTGCTGGCGGTCCATCCCCAGCCAGCGCTCGCTGGCGTCCAGACGTTGGAATTGGGATACCAAACAGAGCTATCGTAAGCCAAGCTGTAGCTAAATGGTAAGCCTCTGCCCGCTTTCTGGATGATCGGAATCTGAAAGTGCACGTTCAAATTGGCGTTATTCACCGTATCGAACGCGCCCCCGCCGGAGCTGCTGAACGGCGGAAACCCGGTGGCGGGCTGAGCCTGCATGGTGTGGGCCATCGCCCACACTCCAACAAATAGAAGTGCTCGAAGAGGTCGCATGACTTTTTCCTCACTGGATGGTCGGCTGCGGGATGGTGAAATCCGATTGCGGAACGCCTACGTTGATCGCGGCACTGCTCAGAGTCAGATCCAGGAGCAGACTGCGCTGCAGAAACCTTTGGATGTGGAAGGGTACTTGCACGCCATTCACGGAACTGTAAGACAGGAAAGCGATGGTCACCGGGAAATTGATCAGTTCGTCGTTGTCCGGATGCAATGTGAAATCCAGGTAGAGAGGAAGCAGCGTGGTCGCGTCTAGGTACAGGTCCGCCGTGCTCGCTTGGACCAAATAGCTGCCTGTCAGCGCATCAAGCTGTCCAACCGGAAGCCGATAGGCGTCGATGTGGATCACATTCTGCCCGTTTCGGACCTCGTTTGTCGCGGAGCCGAGGGTGACGTTGTTCGCAGGCAGGAGCCACCCTTGCACCAGCAGCGCGGGCATAAACCAGGGCGCCGGATACAACGAGTTGTGAAGCGCGGCTATCTGCACCTGGCCGTCCGCGCCCGTTAGGGCTTCGGCCATGCCTTGCCGCACCAGCGTCTGCGTGCCGCTCGGCAGGGTCAGTACCGACAAGAGCTCGTCAAAGCCGCTCGCCTCCAGCTCGGCCGTGCCCGTTTCAACATCGGAACCGGCAGTGTAATTCACCGCCGCAAGCAGCTTCGTGTCGGTGACGGACACCGTTCCGGCGAGCACCCGCAGCGACGACTGGAGCACCAGCTGGGGATTCGGCTGGGTGCTCTGGGTCTGCGCATGCAAACCATTGAAAGTAAGTGCAATCCACAACAGAAGCACTGCGCTAAACAGACGTGTCAGATACATGATTCTACTGTTTTCCTCCGCGAACGAATTGACTAATACTTTCACTACGCTTGAGTGAATTAATGCTTTTGCGATACCAGAATAATCTGCTTAAAATCTATGCTCCTGTTTTTCCACGGTGTCAAGTCACAAAATGAATCACCATAGGAAAACTCTAGGAACGGCTCAGTGGGCTACAGAATAAATGCAAGCAAATGAAGCGCATAGCATGACACAGAAGGTGAGGTGGACGTGAACACATGCAGACATTAATTGAAGAATATGAGCTAGGGGTACTACGGGTTTTACGGTGAGGGGTATGGCCATCTGTTGAACGGAGCAGAGAAATGAACTTGCTCAACCGAACGCATTTGATGCAAAAGCCTTTACATTGCAGACTCTAGATTCAAGATTTACAAAGAGATCACATTTCCGATATCGCTATCATTCGTTGTCGGGCTATACTGCAGACAGTTCGAGACGTCGGCATGAGTGCAGACCTTGTCAAGAATCAGTTGATTCCCCGGCGCCTCACCGAGATACGCGATGCTTCACGCAGCGGGAACAGGGATAGCAAAACGCAAGTCCCAGCGCGGATTGACCCTGATGGAACTGATCGTGGCGTTCACCATCCTGATGGTGCTGACCATGATGGCCATACCCATAGCACGCTTCCGCTTACGGCGCGAGCACGAACACGACCTGCGGCTTGCGCTGAATGAGTTGAGGACTGCCATCGACAAGTACAAGGATGCCTGCGATGGGGGGAAGATCGCCACAACCAAGATCGATGCCCTTTGTTATCCCGACAGCCTGGATGCGCTGGTGGAAGGGGTCAAGATCGCCAATGACCCCAAGGGCAACAAGATCCGCTTCTTGCGCAGAATCCCTCGCGATCCTTTCACCCATTCGACAGATTGGGGCGTGAGGAGTAACCAGGACGATCCGAAGTCGCAGGGCTTCGGCGGGCAGAACGTGTTCGACGTCTACTCAAAGACCACCGAGAAAGCGCCGGATGGCACGCCGTACTCGGAATGGTGACGACCCTTTCGGCGTCGCGCTGATCGAACACTTTGCTTCAAGCTACGACCACCGAATCGTCAGCCTAGAGGCGAGCCATCTTGGTAATTGCGGCGTGGTCCAGCGGCGCCAGCGCCTGGGCGCCATGTGGAACTACTACTACCGCGTTGCCGGCGGGGCCAATTGAGCAGTTTCAAGACGACGCGCGTCACGCGCTTTCGCGCCGCGCCCGCCCGGTCCGTAGCTTATCGATTTGAATGGCGGGGACGACAGGACTCAAACCTGAAAAGGGCGGTTCCAAGGAGTAGCGCCGTGTGCTAACTGGTTGTGTTTTCAGTGTGCGCCGGAGGCCGTTGTCCATGCCGTACCGGCGCTTCTTCCTGGGAGTCTTGCACGAGTCTTGCACGGAAGGGCGCGCGGACCAACATGATCGCCACCCAACCCGAGGCGGTCGCGAGGTCCGTCGTCTTCTGCGCGTGCCGCCCTTCGCCTTCGTAGCTGTACGCCGTGGTGGTGCCGTTCAGAGTGCTGCTGACCATCCGGTTCTCGCCGTCGTAGACGAATGTGGAGGCACCCATCGCGGCGATGTTGCCGGCGCAGACGGCCCTTGGGGTCGAGATGCGAATGGTCGCGGGATCGACGGTGAGAGTCATGTTCGCCGGACCGCCAGTACCATTCTGCTGCAATAGGTTGCCGAAGCGAGCCACCAAACAGGGACAGGGCGAAATGTTTCAAGAGCCGATTGATGTGTCCCCACCGGGTTTTGGAGGCAAGGAATCCAGACTCCGGCGCCTGGTTTGCACGCCGATCCGGCGCGGGCTGGAATCGCAACTCTTGCAAGGACAAATAGTTACGAACATCGCGCGCCGCTGCAGCGACGGCGCCGTAAACGCCCCCGAAAGGCCTCCGTGGACGCATTGATCTAGTAACACTTGGGGATTCTCCTGAAAACGATCACCGTTCTCATCTGAAAGCGATCAGTGTTCTCCACGGCGCGATCAGGGTGATCGGAGCGCAGCGACGCTGGCAAGTTCATTGTTGCGGAAGGGTGATCGATTTGGCAAGAGAATTCGCCGTTTTCCGGAGCGCAGCGGAGGCATGGCCCTGCGAGCAGAGAAAGAGGTGCGGGGAAAGAGGCGGCAGCCTTTGTCCCCGCCCCAGCACTTCGAAGCCCCGGCGAGCGTCAGCTCGACGGCTGTGCGCCCTGGCGCTTGCGCATTGACTCGCCTTTCAGTTCGAGGCGATGGGCGCGATGGATGATGCGGTCGAGGATTCCGTCGGCGATCGTGGAGTCGCCGATCTGGCTGTGCCATTTGGCCACCGGCACCTGCGAGGTCAGAACCAGGCTCCGTGCCTGGCAGCGATCCTCGCAGATCTCCCAGAAGTCGCGCGCCTCGGTTTCGTTCAGCGGGCTCATGGCCCAGTCGTCGACCACCAGCACGTCGATCTTGCCAAGACGCAGCAGGAGACTGCGCAGGCTGCCGTCGGCGCGGGCCAGTGCCAGATCGCGAAACAGCGCGGAGGCGCGCGTGTAGAAGACCGAGTAGCCGTCGCGGCAGGCCTTGTGCGCCAGGGCACAAGCGAGGAAGCTCTTGCCGACGCCGGTGGGGCCGCACACGAAGATGTTTTCGTGTTGTGCGACCCAGGCCGACTCCTGGATGAGCGAGCGCACCAGCGACTTGTCCAATCCGCGCGCAGCGCGATAGTCGATCTCCTCCACGCAGGCGTTGGCCTTCAGTTTGGCGCGGCGCAGGCGGGCCTGCAGCGCCTCGTTCTGCCGCCAGGTCATCTGCCGGTCAACCAGCAGAGCGAGCCGCTCCTCAAAACTGAGTTCGCGTGCCTGCTCGGAGCCGTCCAGCTCTCGCAGGGCTTGCGCCATGCCGTGCAGCCGCATGGCTTCGAGTTTCTCGAGTGTGGGTTGTTTGAGCATGTGGGGTTCCTTACTGGAAGTACTCCGAGCCCCGCAGGTTTTCATGCTCCGGACCGGGCCGGCCCGGCGGCGGCGTGCTGACGGCCTCGGCGTCGAGCCCCCGGCGCAGCATCGATTTCACGCGCTGGTAACCGATGGCGCCGGTCAGCAGCGCGCGTTCGGCGGCGGCCTCCATGCGCTGCGGCGTGTACTCCTCGGCCAAGCGGATCAGCCCGAGGCAGGCGCGGTAACCCATCTCCGGATGCGGCTTGTCTTCGAGAATGCGCTCGACCAGTTGCGCCGTGTGGCGGCCGATCTTGGCCGCCCAATTGACAATCCGCGAGGGCGTCCATTCAAGATGCGCCTGGTGGCTCTTGGGCCGGTGCTCGGCCTGCGCCACGCTCTGGTAACGTCCGCGGCTGCGCAGATGAGAGGCCACCCGCCGGCCGCGATGGAAGATCTCCACAGTGGCCGGCGTGGCACGCACTTCGACCAGCTGGCCGGCCAGCGTGTAGGGCACGCTGTACCAGTTGGCATCGAAGGCGACGTGATAATCGATGTTGACGCGCGCCTGCGACCAATGGCTCAAATCGTAGCGCTCGGCCGGCAACGGTCGCAGCGCGGGCCGGTCAATGCGGGCAAACAGACTGGCGCGACTGTCCTCGCGGCGCTTGCGAAAGGGCCGCTGATTCAGCGCGGCCAGTAGTTCGTGCACGGCTTCATTGGCCTCCGTGATAGAGAAGAAGCGCCGCTGGCGCAGCCGCATCACGATCCAGCGCTGCACAATCTGCACCGCGCACTCGGCCTTGGCTTTGTCCCGCGGCTTGTAGGGCCGCGCCGGCATCACGGCTACGCCATAGTGGGCAGCGAATTCCTGATAGGTGGGATTGAGCTCCGGCTCGTAGCGGCAGGCCTTGGTTACCCCGGTCCTGGTGTTGTCGGGAATCAGTAGCGCCGGGCACCCGCCGTAAAACTCGAAGGCGTGCATCTGGACCTTCAGCCAGCTCTCCATCTGCTGGTTCGGGGCGACCTCGGCGTAGGTGTAGCTGGAGACGCCCAACGCACACACAAACAGCGGCGCCGGGCGCACCGAGCCGTCGCGCAAATGCAGCGCAATGGTAGCGCCCGCCCAGTCCACAAACAGCTTCTCACCCGGCCGGTGCTCCTGCCGCAGCACCACGTCCCGCTGCTTGCGCCAGCGCCGGTACAGCTTGCAGAACTGGCTGTAGGAAAAGCCGTCCGGCTGCTGCTGCCGGTACTCTTCCCACAGCAACTCCAGCGTCAGCTCGCGGTGTTGCTGACGCTGCCGCTCCAACTCTGCAAAGTCCGGCAGCGGACGCGGGGACGCCTTTTCGGCCGGCGGGTTGGGCGGAAACAATGCCGCCTCCAGTCGCTGTTCGTCCCAGCCTTCCCCGAGTGGCCACTCCAGGCCGGCCGATTGCATCCGCGCCAGGTACTCGTGCACGGTGCTCTGACTGACGTTGGCGCTGCGAGCAATTTGCCGCTGGCCGAGCTTCTGCTCGAAATGGAGCCGAAGGATTTCTCTGATCTTACGCATGGACTTCCTCTTTCTGGGCAACCTGATTACGCCCTCCCGGGCGGCTCATGGTAGCCCTTGCGATTTGTCCAGTGCCCCTCGCGCTCTTCCCGCTCGTTCTCCTCACCCGCCGATCAGTACTCTCCCGCGTCGATCACCTCTGGCCGCGAGCGCCAAACAGTGATCGCTTTGCCAGGAGAACACTGATCGCTTTCGCAGGAGAACGCTGATCGTTTTCCGAGGAGAATGGTGATCGAAGTCAGCACGAGAACGGTGATCGGTTACGAGGAGAATCCCCAGGCTATAGCGACGCCCGCAAGAAAGGCTACAGTCACTGGCCGCCGCTGCAGTCGCCCTCCGGGCTCCTTGCACGGCAGCCAGTGATTAGCCAAGATCAGGAAGAAGTGTAACCCATGTGGTTAGCAACAGCTGTTACCCATGTGCCGGATCGTACAGTTTCTCCGCGCTGAATCTGGTCCTCGGCAACCTGATTTCACGCCTACCTGCCGTTAAATGATTGACCAGCTTGCTGTTCCAGTACGAGAGAGTCGTTCCGGAGCTTCCAGTCCGTCTTGCGCGTTCACGCTCGAATTGCTGTGCCCTCAGACGCGTGACCGGCGGGCGAACCCGCAACCGTCCTGCAATCAGCGTTTCAGAACCAATCCGCTGGACCAGGAGCGGTATAAACGGCAACAGAATCCAGGAGGGACACATCAGGACGTCCCTTTCCCAGGACGTCCCCCTTCACCAGTCTCACGAAATCAGCGATTGCGTGTCCCCGGTTCCACTTCAGGCTGACCCGTTCGCACAGATCGTACACGGTTTCAATGATTCAGGATGCCCAAACCCGACATGAGTGCGGATGTCCCGATGATCAAGAAAAAGCACCCCAATGCACGCAACTGGATCTTCTGAACCTCCGGCGAGCGCGCCGCGCCGACAGCATAGGTGTCCAACTTGAACATTCTGGCTGCTCGCCCCGGGCTGAAAATCATAACCAGCGCACATCCTACAAAACCGATGCCTCCCAGCACCATCGGCAGGAAGACTGGCTGGCTGCCGAAGATCGGCGGCAAGGTTAGGGCCGCCGGGTTGAAGTGGGGCAGATTCCTCCACAGGAAGTAAAGTGGGAACCTGAGGGCCTCGGCACAGGCCGCAATGGGTCCGGTGGGGACCAAAAGGACCAGGCCGGTGCCAAGGATGTCTAGTCCAAACAGCGTGGCGAATAATCCTATGATGCGCAGGAGCGACTTGCTGAGGGCTGCGTTGTGTCTGGTCCAGGCGGAAGGAAGCCAGCGCGTTGGTTTTTGGACCAAGTGGGGACGGAAAAGCAGAATGGGCCCATAGACCGACAAAAACAAGCCAACCGCGGTAATCGCCCCGATGAAGAGCAAGTGTGTTAGTTCCATTTCTTTTCGTCGGCGTCCTCACCTAAGCGCACAATCATTACTCGGATGCGGAAGGTAATTTTTTGGGCCGAACTGGCTGAATTGTCTTCAGCGGAGCTCCGAAGGGCCACTGCGCCCATGAAGGGCACGCGGTGTAACCGTAGCTGACACTCCCACCAGGTGTCCCGAAAAGAGGTCCGACCACTGCTGGTGCTATATCGCTCGGACCGCCGCCACCTTGAATTCCTATCGGACCGTTCGTGAAACCACCGGACCATCCCCAGCCGCGTAAAGCGCCAATGATATTCCCCTTCAGGTTGTGAAGTGTTCCCCCGCCCAGGCTTCGACCTACACCGCCAGTGGCAGATAGGTTACCGCACATCTGACCGGTGGACATGTCTTGAATATAAGTGACGGACAGACCAGCAACCCCATATACAAACGGCACATACCCCGTGATCGTGACGACCTCGTTGTCCGAGGCGCCCGAAGTGTTGTTCGGCGTCCCGGTTGTCGTGAACGTCGGCGTGTCGCTGGGATCGTTCGCGACCTCCACCACGATGGTATCCCCGGCCTGGGTGATCACCACCTCAGAATGGGTTTGGTAGGTGGCACTATCGCCTCTACCGCCTCCAGCTTCGCCACCCCCAACGAAGCAATCGACCAAAGGGTCTTCACAGGGGTCATAATCATCTGGATTATCGGCGTTCAGCCCCGACGGATCGGTCATTTTGATCGGATCGTTCATCACGTACGCATACCGGTTCCAGCTCTGCGGCCGGCGCGGGTTCACCGCTGTCAGCCCTGCCGGATCGGGGTTGATCCAGCGGCCTTGGATCACATTATGCTCGCGATTCGGGAAGTCGTAATACTGGACGGCCCCGAGGTCCTGGTTCTGGCCGGTGAAGTTGCGGTCCGTGGTGCCGCTTTCGTTGTAGGACTCCCCAAACGGAGCGTACGAGCCGTCGTAGTAGACCGTCTGGGTCGTCGTGGAAGCCACGCGCGAGGAGCCGAGCCAGTCGGGATGCCGGTAGTAGCTCAAGCTGGTGCCAGCGTATACCGCCGTGGCGCCGCCGGGCAAGGACACAAACATCTTCACCACGGTACTGCCATTCAGGAGCGCCAGCTTGGCGCCGTTGGGAGCGTAGAGGATCTCCGTGTAGGCGCCGGACTTGAGCTGCTCGACTCGGCGACCCTTGGCATCGTAGGTTTCGCTGTTGCCGTCGAGCGAAGCCAGCTTGCCTTCGGCATCCCAGGTGTAGGTGTGATTACCGTCGGCCGTCAGATTGCCGTTGGCGTCGTAGACGTAGGGGGAGCTGGTGATTTGGTTGGTGGCCCAGGAGTAAGACACCGAGAACGATACGGCGCCGTTTTGTCCGGCCTTGGTGATGTTGCCAAAGGGGTCGTAGGTGAAGCTCTGTCCCCAATTGCCGCTTCCGCAGTTGACGCTGCTCAGGCGCGCGAAATCATCGTAGGCATATGCGCACGTCTGGTTGTTGTTCGCGTTGTAGGTGTCCGTGATGCCCAGCGTGTACAGGCTGCCGTTCTTGTTCCAGGTGAGCGCACCGCTGATAGTGGAGCTGCCCACGTTGGCCTGGTACTGGGTCATACGGCCAGTGTTGGGGTCGAAGTTGAATGCGTCGCTGTCCAGCGATCCGAAGTTCACGGCCGTGGGCTCACTGTACACATTGTACGCCGTTGACGTGACGGGGTTCGTGCCGGAGGAATCAGCCACTGCGTTCCAGCGGCCTTCCCCGTCCACGCTGTACGTCCACGTGGGCATGTTGGCCAAATTGGTGCTGAACGTGTTCTGCAGCCCGTGGGCCCAATACGTGGCGTTCACATGATAATAGCCGCCGGAGTTCGGCGAGGACTGGTAGACGTCGGTCACTTCGCCGCGGGCGGAATAGCTGTAGAAGATGTCGGTGATCTTGGCGGTCGACGTGCCGGTGTAGGCTTCGACCAGGCGGCTCGCGGTGTTGTTCAAGGGCACGTTGTTCCCGTTGATGGTCAAGGTTCCAGAATCGTAGACGAAGTGCTTCGCCGGGGTGACGTTCGCGTACGTGCCGCTCGGGTACTTGATCAACTTGACGCGATGCAGGGCGTCGTAGGTATGGCAGGTGACGTTACCCATCGGGTCGGTTCGATTCACCATATCGCCTTTAGAAGTGCCGCACGTGGCGTCCGTGTCGTATGTGTAGGTGTAGGCGCCCCCGTTCGTTTCCGGGTTCGCCTCCGAGATAAGGCGTCCTACGGCATCGTATTGGTATGTGCGCGGCTGTGATTGGCCGTTCGCATTCTGCGCCACCCCAATCAAATTCCCCAGGAGGTCGTAAGTGTACTGGGTCAGAAGGCCTGTCTGCTGGCCATTGGTTTGCCCGCAGTAGGCTCCGCCCGACTCGTTCACTTCGCAAACCGACGTCAGCCGCCCAAGCCCGTCGTATTCGAGCTGCCGCTTCTTATTATTTGTATCCCCGGTGGCCAGCGGCCCCGTCTCAATCAAGACATCGTTTTGGGTATAGGTGTACTTCGTCCAACCGCCTCCGGCATCGGTCACCTTCGTGGGGCGGCTCAGGGCGTCATAGGCCGTCGTTGTTCCGTTGCCGCTGGTGGTCTGCCCGGCAGTTCCGGTGTAGGGAATTGAAACATTCGCAGGCCGGCCGAGGGAATCGTAGTCGGTCTCCACGGAATCGTAATTGGCCGACCCCTGGCTCCGCATGGTCTGGGCAATGTGGGGCCGGCCCAGGCTGTCGAGCGTGGTGCGCTTGTCCACAGTCGATGTGCTGCCGTTGAAGTTCAGCGTACTTTCGGCCGCCCAGGCCGGGGCGACGGTCGAGTAGGCAATCGTGGTCTGGGCGGACGTCGGATCCGTTGTCGCCGTGGCGCGCCAGAAGTTCGCGTCGTTGTACGTCGTCGTCGAAGTCTGTCCGTTCTCATCTGTCACTGAAGTTTGCACCGCCCCGCTGCAGTTCCAGACGAAGGAGCGGGTCAGCGAAAGTGGCTCGTTCAAGCCGGTGGGGAAAGAGTTGCCGCAACTGGCCGTGGCGCTGGAATACGTGTTCGTGGCCGAAGCGTTGTTACTGTCCGTCGCCGTCTGCACGTTGCCGGTATCGAAATACGTGAATGCTCGGTCGAGATAGGTCCCGCTCGACATGTTGGTGATCCAGTTGATACCCGTAACGTTTCCGCGCGCGCCGGAGACGCTTATGTGCTGTGGAGTACCAGATGTAGTGACGACGCCGCCGTTCTGAGTGTCATAAGCATACGTCGTCTTTGCTACAAGCACGCCAGCGCCCGTTTGCACTTGTACGTCGAGAGGCCGGTCCATGATGCCATTTCCAAGTCCTCCGACGGCGTAATCGGTTATTGTCTTCCTCGTCAGCGCCCCAACCGCATTTTGCCCCCAATCGTACTCGTCCACCTCCTTGAGCATCCCGTAGGTTCTGTCGTACGTACTTAGCCTTTCGGCCAGCAGGTTCTTGGTGCCGGGAAGAGTTGTGGTCACGCTCACAGTGCTGATCGGCGAGCTGACGGCATTTCTAGTACAACCAGTCGGTCCGGTGCCGTTGTAGCAGGTATCCACCGTCTTGAGAAGCGTCGAGCTGCCCTGGTTCACCTGCCGCTGCGTCTCATAGATGGTCTGAAAACTCATTACAGTCAGGTTGCTCTGCGGGTCGGTGATGTCAGTTGTCCACAGCGTGCCACTCTCTGTATGCGCATAGGTCCATGCGCCGTCGGGAGTCGTCCGCGTCAGCGTGGCGGTTGTGCCGTCGGCACACGTGATCCCCTCGCTCCCACCCGAATAGGCATACTGAATGGTTCCGCCGGTTGGCAAGGTGATGGAGGAGATGCGCCCAGTCACGTTGGGCGAGTGATTGGGGGTGGCTTCGTAGGTGATTGTGTACGAGGTCCCGTCCGGTAGCACGATGCTCGAGACGAGATTTTGGGGTTGCGCGCCGTATTCGGTGATGCCGCTGCAGCCAAAGTTCGTCTGCACCGTGTACGCCGTGTATTTCATCTGGAAGGAGCTCGATGTGCCTTGCGGATTCGTGTACGTGTAGACTGTCGGACTGGATGGGGTCCCGGCTCCCGTGACCGTGAGGGCTGCGTTTGCGGAGCTCAGGGTGTCATAGAACGTGGTTGTGCCGCCGCTGTAGGTGACCGTCAGTTGGTTGCCGTTCGTGTCGGTGACAGTACCGTTGCCCTGTGGCGCCAGCGGGGCACCGATCACGACCCCACCGGGCGTGATTGCGGAGGCGGTCAGAGTTGTGCCATTAACCGCCGCGGAAAGAGTGAGCCCGGAGCCGTCGGTTGCCGTTACCTGCTGCGACGATGGAGGATAACCGCTCGGGTTGCAGGGCGTTGTGTTGATGTTCGAAATAACCAGGCCCGGGAAGTTGTGCGTCGCGCCTGCGGCGTCGTGGTATTGCCAATTGCGCCATTCCCAAAAATTGTACCCGTAACCAGGGATGCTACAGCCCTCCAGCACTGCACTGTATGATACGTAGCCCGTTGCCGCTTGCGTGCTGGCGGTCCATCCCCAGCCAGCGCTCGCTGGCGTCCAAACGTTGGAATTGGGATACCAAACAGAGCTATCGTAAGCCAAGCTGTAGCTAAATGGTAAGCCTCGGCCCGCTTTCTGTATGACCGGAATCTGAAAGTGCACGTTTAGATTGGCGTTATTCACCGCATCGAACGTGCCCCCGCCGGAGCTGCTGAACGGCGGAAACCCGGTGGCGGGCTGAGCCTGCATGGTGTGGGCCATCGCCCACACTCCAACAAATAGAAGTGCTCGAAGAGGTCGCATGACTTTTTCCTCACTGGATGGTCGGCTGCGGGATGGTGAAATCCGATTGCGGAACGCCTACGTTGATCGCGGCACTGCTCAGAGTCAGATCCAGGAGCAGACTGCGCTGCAGAAACCTTTGGATGTGGAAGGGTACTTGCACGCCATTCACGGAACTGTAAGACAGGAAAGCGATGGTCACCGGGAAATTGATCAGTTCGTCGTTGTCCGGATGCAATGTGAAATCCAGGTAGAGAGGAAGCAGCGTGGTCGCGTCTAGGTACAGGTCCGCCGTGCTCGCTTGGACCAAATAGCTGCCTGTCAGCGCATCAAGCTGTCCAACCGGAAGCCGATAGGCGTCGATGTGGATCACATTCTGCCCGTTTCGGACCTCGTTTGTCGCGGAGCCGAGGGTGACGTTGTTCGCAGGCAGGAGCCACCCTTGCACCAGCAGCGCGGGCATAAACCAGGGCGCCGGATACAACGAGTTGTGAAGCGCGGCTATCTGCACCTGGCCGTCCGCGCCCGTTAGGGCTTCGGCCATGCCTTGCCGCACCAGCGTCTGCGTGCCGCTCGGCAGGGTCAGTACCGACAAGAGCTCGTCAAAGCCGCTCGCCTCCAGCTCGGCCGTGCCCGTTTCAACATCGGAACCGGCAGTGTAATTCACCGCCGCAAGCAGCTTCGTGTCGGTGACGGACACCGTTCCGGCGAGCACCCGCAGCGACGACTGGAGCACCAGCTGGGGATTCGGCTGGGTGCTCTGGGTCTGCGCATGCAAACCATTGAAAGTAAGTGCAATCCACAACAGAAGCACTGCGCTAAACAGACGTGTCAGATACATGATTCTACTGTTTTCCTCCGCGAACGAATTGACTAATACTTTCACTACGCTTGAGTGAATTAATGCTTTTGCGATACCAGAATAATCTGCTTAAAATCTATGCTCCTGTTTTTCCACGGTGTCAAGTCACAAAATGAATCACCATAGGAAAACTCTAGGAACGGCTCAGTGGGCTACAGAATAAATGCAAGCAAATGAAGCGCATAGCATGACACAGAAGGTGAGGTGGACGTGAACACATGCAGACATTAATTGAAGAATATGAGCTAGGGGTACTACGGGTTTTACGGTGAGGGGTATGGCCATCTGTTGAACGGAGCAGAGAAATGAACTTGCTCAACCGAACGCATTTGATGCAAAAGCCTTTACATTGCAGACTCTAGATTCAAGATTTACAAAGAGATCACATTTCCGATATCGCTATCATTCGTTGTCGGGCTATACTGCAGACAGTTCGAGACGTCGGCATGAGTGCAGACCTTGTCAAGAATCAGTTGATTCCCCGGCGCCTCACCGAGATACGCGATGCTTCACGCAGCGGGAACAGGGATAGCAAAACGCAAGTCCCAGCGCGGATTGACCCTGATGGAACTGATCGTGGCGTTCACCATCCTGATGGTGCTGACCATGATGGCCATACCCATAGCACGCTTCCGCTTACGGCGCGAGCACGAACACGACCTGCGGCTTGCGCTGAATGAGTTGAGGACTGCCATCGACAAGTACAAGGATGCCTGCGATGGGGGGAAGATCGCCACAACCAAGATCGATGCCCTTTGTTATCCCGACAGCCTGGATGCGCTGGTGGAAGGGGTCAAGATCGCCAATGACCCCAAGGGCAACAAGATCCGCTTCTTGCGCAGAATCCCTCGCGATCCTTTCACCCATTCGACAGATTGGGGCGTGAGGAGTAACCAGGACGATCCGAAGTCGCAGGGCTTCGGCGGGCAAAACGTTTTCGACGTCTATTCAAAGACGAATGAAAAAACGCCGGACGGCACGCCGTACTCGGAGTGGTAACCCCACGTTGGCCACACGGCGCACGACTGCGTCAGGTAGCGCTGTTGGTCGTCCCGGGCGCGTCGGGCGCGCGTGTGGCGCCGCAGGCGGCGAGGGCTGGTTTGTCCCCGGCATTGCCGGAGTCCGTGGCGCGCAGGAGGAATCGTTCGATCTCCTGCTGGCTCATTTCACCTCGCCGGGCGAGGTCCGCACCCAGCGCCATGATGTGCCACCAATACGTGTCAGTAATGCGGTCGGCCGCGCCGCACATGGCCGGAGTTCTTCGAGCCCCACCAAATTGAACACATCGGAGGAACGCCGCAAGCGGTTCGGCCTGACCTACCCTGGTTCGATGTGGGGTGAAACCTCAGGGACCGGCACTTCCGACTTGGCTTCGACGGCTCCCGCAACACTGTGGCTTTCAGCAACGATTCAAGCCAACGCTGGCTGGCTGTGACGCAGTGGGTGCGCTGCAAGCGGATTACGGCGCACTAAGAAGCTGGATAGGCGGACAGCACATTGACGCATCAAACCGGCAAGGTGATATCCAGCAGAATAGTGCACCCGGGGAATGACTTGGGCTTTTCAAACTGGCGAATGCACTCGACACGGTGCCCAGCGGAACGATCCTCTTGCGGTGAACATGAGCGCGCATTTCGGCCTATGGAGCCAGAAACGCCTTCCACGCCACCAGTGCGTCGGCGTTGTGCGTCAGCAGTGCGCGGTAGCCATCGCCTGGAGCGAGCGGGTCGCAGAGTAGATGCCGCCCCACGCGCGCAATCTCCAGCACGTCATCAACCGGCGCGCGCCAGTAAGCCGGCGCCCAACAGATGGCGTCGGAGACGACCGAGGGGATCCCCTCAGCGACCCCGTCCGCCGTCACCATGTTGAAGCTCTCGGTGTAACTGCAATTGATCAGCAGGTTCATCCGCGCGACTGTCTTAAGGTGGTCGTGCCAGGACGCCCACCCGGCCCTGACCAGTTGGGCTTGTCGCGTAATCCGGAACATCTCCTCGATGGCCCGCACGATGCAGCCAGCGCCTTCGTCCCGCCCGCTGTTGATCCACAACTCCAGGTCCCCTCCGAAGAACCGTGAGATGGTCAGGGCCGCCCCCGCGGCCGACATCAGGTTCTTCAGTGGCCGGGTCGCACCGAACGCTCCGACCCGCAGCAGCCCCCCGTGGAATGGCGGCCTGGGGGGATCCAGCGGACCCTCCAGGAAATACAGATTCGGCAGATAAGTAAACGGGGTTCCAAACGTCACGCTGGCCCAGTCCACAAACTTGCGGCTATTGCCGGCGACGTGGAAGTTTGCCGCCCCGCGCTGGACCTCCATGGCCGCGCCGATGAGGCCCACTCCATTGGCGTCCGCCTGCAGAAACCCCACGTTGCTGTGGCAGTTCATGGCGAACTTGATCCGCGGAAACTCCATCGTTATCCTCTGCAATTCGACGGTGGGAATCCACGGCGCCGAAATCGCGACATGCGAAACGTCCGTGTTCGCCTTCAATTGCCGCGTCAGGTCGGCGGCATCCATGGTTGACCAAACGTCGGTTATGATCCCCGCACGGTTGAGGCATTTGCTGTTGTTCAGAGCGGCGACGCCGAGCCCGATGTGGCTGATATTGCGGTTTGCCGCAAAGTTCTTATAAGAGATGATGACTCTCATGGATGTTAGTTCGTCGTCACCGTGGGCTTGGAGTTTACAGTTGCAGTGGCAGCATTGAGCGACGTCACCGCCGCGCCCACGGCGGCGCCAGACGCACCCAGTTGAAGCCGGATCGACTGGATCTGCCTGGCCACACAGAACCCCACGAACTGGTTCGGGGTGGCGATGCTGAGGACATGCACCAGGGCGCCCGAGAGGTGCGCCGCGGCGGTGGTCTGCTGCTGCCCGCGCGTGAGCCCCGTCAACTGGTTCCCGCTGATCGCCGAGTACAGGATCACCTCGGAGTCGATGAAGACCGCGCCGGACGCCGGATAGCCGGCGGTGGACGCCAGCGTGAGGCTTGTGTCGCCGGCCGCCATCGCCGCGCTCAGCGCCGCGGCGCTGGTTGCCGGATCTGACCACTGCTGGTGCGCCCAGGTATAGATATCCGCGATGTCCGCGTTCTGGAATGTTACGGTCACACTCACGGGCGTCGTTTGCGCGAACGCAAGCGCAGCCGCGAGGAAGAACAGAAGTACAAGCCGATTCATTAGTGCTCCTTAGAATCCGATACAGCCCCAGACAATTGCGTCACCGCTGGACGTCGTTCCCGCTATGGTGGCGGTCGTAGCGTTGAACGCCGTCTGGTAGAGATGGTCCGTTGTCGTGGTTACGTCCGACGCCCAGCAGGACCAGCCGTTCGGCGCCGTGCTTCCCGGCGTGATCGTCACCGTGCACACGCCCGCCGTCCCACTCGCGAACTTGCCGGCCGTGGCGCCGCCCGCCGCAGACGTGAGGGAACAGCCCGAGACGTTCTGCGTCCCGCCGCTCACCACGGCCGTCGTATGCAACCTGGCGTTCGTCACCGTGGTCGCCGACCCATTCCCCAACCACACGTCCGTCACACTGCCACTGCCGATTACGACCGTGTAACTGCCCGCTCCAATCGCTGTGTATCCGATTACTGTTTCGTATGTGTCCCCGTTGGCCTGGGCTTTTGTGTTGTAGCCAACATACGTCGAGTCTGTTGAGGTCTGATTGGCCGTGGCACCATCTGCTATGTACTCGCCCGCGAGCGCACCCAAGGCGCTATTGTAACCACCCGTCGTGAGGTTAAATAAACTGGCAAATCCCAGGGCCGAGTTATACGCCCCCGTCGAATTGTTGTAGAGCGCCTCGTAACCTATCCCAGTGTCCTGAGCACCGGTCGTGTTATAAACCATGGAATCATACCCCATCGCCATGTTGTTGCCGCCCGTTGTATTGGTGGCGAGGGAATTGGTTCCAAGCGCGACATTATAGCCCCCCGTTGTGTTGGAACTAAGAGTATTAGTGCCAAATGCGTCATTGTTAGTTCCAGTTGTGTTCTTGGTGAGGGCATTATAGCCCTGTGCGACATTGTTAATGCCTATCGTATTGTCAGCCAAGGCGCCGATCCCGATCCCAATATTTTGAGCGCCCGTTGTGTTGTATGTGCCGCCGCCGCCGATAAACACGTTGTGATTGCTCGCCAATTGTTGCGAGACTGCCACACTTGTCGTGCCAGTTGAATCTTTCAAGTTCACAGCAGGAGCCGAGATGGCAGTGATCTGCTTCACACTCACAGCGACCGTCCCATTGAAATCCTGTGTCGGGGTGATGGTCAGAGCGCCCGTTCCGGTTGCCATCGGAGAGAACGTCGCGGTGGCGGTCGTCACCGGGCTGGCCGCGCTGCCTCCTACCGTCCAGGCGATCGAGCCCGCCGTCCGGCCCGAGATGGTCATGACGGTCTGCCAGAACGTGTTGGCAGCCATGCCGGACACTGAATAGATCAACGCCTGCGTGTCGTAAGCGCCACCCGTGAGCGCGGCCGTCCCCGTGCATGTCGCGATGGTCGCTGCGGTCGGGATGCTGGCGTACCCGCTGCCTTCCGCCGTCATCGTGATGGCGCCCGTCGGCACCCCGCCCGAGACGGTGATCGTGCCCGCCGCGCCCGAGCCGCCGCCGTTCGTGAACGTGACTGCCTGCGTCCCGTTCGTGCAACCGCTCGCACCGGAGGAGTAGGTCGGTCCCGTCAGGATGGCGCCGGCGGTGTGGCTGAAGGAGTCATAGGAGCCCGTCCAGCCCGCCGTTGTCCAGCCGGTTGAGTTGGTTGCTTCCGAACCTATGCCGGCCGAGTCGGTGGCCGACGTGCCCGCGTCGGAGATGGTGCCCGTGAAGGCGGGCGAAGCCGCCGCTGCCGCTCCCAGGCCCGTCAGATCAGCCAGCGCCGCCGGCGCAGGCGCGCCGGATACCATCTTCACGATGGAGCCGTTCGCCGGCCAGGTGAAGGTCGCCATCCAGCGGCTCGTATAGTCGCTGTTCGACAACAGGCCAGCAGTGACACTCGCGGCCGATGCCATGGGAATGTTCAGCGTGCTTGCGCTCCAGTTCGGCGAAGCGCCGGACGTGCCGATCCCGAGGGTGATCGCTCCGGACTGCGAGTTCAGGCTGTTCACGAGCGATGGGATGCCCGTCAGGTTGTTCCAGGCCCACGTTGTAGGTGCGCCCGAGAGCGAAGCCCACGGCCAGCTTCCCAGCGCGGTAAGGTCGCTGATCGTCGCGGCGCGGGCCGTCCCGAGAGCGGTTCGGTAAGGGATGCCGTTGGCGCCCCAGTCGGCGATGGCGCCCACCTGGGATGCGGTCGAGGGGATGGTGGGCGGACTGGCCAGACTCGAGGTAGGGATAGCCGTTGCCGACCTGCGATGCCGAGACGCTGATCGGATCGCTGCCCGCCGCCGCATGCGTCGAAGCATGCGCGCTCGGCGTGAACGTCGAAGGGACGCTGCTCAGGCTACCCCATGGCCAGGTGGTCGGGAAGGTCGCCAGCGAGAAATCACCCCGGAGGTATTGGGCCTGCGTCCCCGGCGCAATTGCCGCCTGCCGGCTGGTGTCGGTCGGATGGATGTGGTCCGCCCGGGCATAATTGGCAGAGCTGCCAGCCGCGCCTGTCCCATCCATCGCGGGCGTGGCGCTCGAGGCCGAAGGGATCGATGGAGCGCCGGAGAGGGACGCGTAGGGATATCCGGATCCGATCTGCGATGCAGACAGGCTCAGCGGGTCGCTGCCCGCCGCGGCGTGCGTGCTGGCGTGCGCGCTGGGGGTGAAGCTCGCTGGCACGCCAGAGAGGGAGGCCCACGGCCACGTTGCCGGCCAGGAGCCGGGAGCCCCTGTGATCGGCGCCTGGTACAAACCCGCCATCGCCGCCACCACCCGCGCCGGCGTAAAGTACAGATTCCCCGACTCCGTGATCTGTGCCGTAGTGCTGGGGATCGTCGGCCGATTCGACAGGTCGGCATAACTGCCCGACGTGGCAACCGCGGCGAACGTGGGCCACGCCTCGGGCGCGCCGGAGATGGGCGCCTGGTAGTCGGTCCCAGCTGCTGCGGTTGAGATGGAGGCCACGCCGCCGGAGACTATGATCTTGAGCAAACCGCTGGACAGCAGAGCCAGGTCGATGGCGTTCTGCGGCGCGTTGGCGGACTGGCTCACCAGGTAGTAGCCCAGGCCTCCCGCGCAGGGGTTGGTGATCGCACCGCCGCCGAGCTTGGTCAGGCAGTCGCCGTCGTTGCCCGTGCTGAGCTGCAAGATGCTGAGTGGCACGGTGGCGCTGGGCGATGGAGGCGTACTCTGCTCAATCTGCGCCACCGTGACGGGGGCGGCGCTCGCGTGAATCACCCAGTAGCTCGCCGGCCTATTCCCATCCGTACCGATGGACTGCACCGTGTAGCCATAGCCGCCCGAGCCGCAATCGGCGATCGGATAGAGGTTCAGCGTCCTGTCAAAAACGCCGGCGGTGACGGTCACGTGGATCGTGGACTTGGCGACCTTGATGGAGCCGCAGATAACCGGCGGGTTGCTGATCTGGAGGGTTCCTGTCCAGGGCAATCCTTCCGGTGTATTGATGGGCCCAGTCACGTTGACCGGCGTCTGCGCCGAAAGCACGGCAGCCAGGCACAGCGCACAAGCGGACAAGATCAAAAGACGTTTCATTAGGCACATTTCTTCCTATGAAAAAGGCGGCGCCCGGAAGCGCCGCCGTCTGGTGGTAAAAGGTGAAAAGAAATGACTTACTGGGCGGATTTTGGCGGTTGGGCAGTCGGTGTGATCGCCTTCAAGACCTCGGCCCAATTCGCCGGCAGCGCGTGGGCAAAGCCGTACAGCCACCGATAGAAGACACTACTGGTCCTCGTCGGTTCGGGGAGGGCATGGACGGCGGCGGCGAAAATGGCCACCGCCGCCCATACCTGGACCAGTGGATTGTGGAGCAGCGTGATGGGATCCACAGTCTCCTCCTCGCTGCTTAGGCCGCTGCGGGAGCCGCGACCACTGGAGGGACCGGCTTGGCCGCGGCCTTGATAGCCGGCAGGATGGCCTTGATGTCGGCCACGAGAGCAGCGTCGAGACTGACGCTCATTCCCCCGGCTCCGGCAGCCGCGCCCGCATCTTCGATGGCCTGGATCACGACGCCGAGCACCGCCTCACCCACGCGTTCCACGTTGGCGAGCTGCGGGCACACGAGGGCCGTGATGGCCTCGACGGTGGGTGCGTCGGCCTTGGCGGTCTGCAGCACCGGGAGGGCCTTGGTTTCCACGAAGTTGGCGACTTTCTTGATGTCGCCGATGGCCACGGCATAGGCGTGGCTAAGAGTAGTGATGAGAGACATGGTTTGGCTTTCTCGCCCAGTGACGCCGGGCGCGCGGTTGTTGGACTTCAGGTTTCAGGGAAGCGGGATCGGGATGGTGAACTTCAGCAGGTCCAGCGCTTTGCTGATGACGGTCTTGAGCAGGCTTGCCTTCTCGCGCCAGGGGCGCATGGCAATATCGATCGATTTTGCAGACTCCTCAAGGTGTTCCGATGTGCCGGCGACGTGCGCCAGCGTCGTTGAGACGTCCGGATCCGCGAACAGTACATCGAGGTCGCGCGCGGCGCCGGCGATGTCCTGGAGCGTCTTCTGTGTGACCTGGCCGTTGGCGGCGAGCTGCGCGTCGGCGGTGGTCAGGAGGTGGTCGAGCTGCTGCAGAGGCGCCTGCGCCGCTGCCACCGTGGCATCAGCGGTGCCCGTGATTCGGTCCAAGTCCTGCCGGAGCGCCCGCTCCAGCTCCGTCGCCTCGTGCAAGGAGCCTCGCGCTTCGGTCAACAGGTCGTGCGTGTCCGTCCGGATCTCGCGAACCAGCTCGAGCGACTCTCGCGCTGTCGCCTCAACCGAGCGGCTGGTCTGGTAGCTCTGCGCAGCGGCCGCTTTGATGCTGCCCGTCGTGGCGAGGAGTTGCGACGCCAGGCAGGCCCGGTTGGCCTTGCAGTCGTTGAGATAGCGCAGCGTCCAGGCGGATTGCTCCAGCCCTGGGCGCACGTTGTGCAGCAGGATGCCGAGCTCGAGCGCCGGCCATATCAGCACCAGCGCCAGGAGCCCCCACGGCGAGAATCCCTTACCCATGCTTGTTTCCTCGCGCCAGCGCCAAGGCTGTTTGGACCTGGGCCATCGAGAGGATGGACCGCAGCTTGTCGGCATAGTGCGGGTCTGTGGCGTACACCGGCGCCATTTGAGTGATGAACGCCGGCAGGTCGTGGCTGGCTTGATACTGCGCCCAGGCCGCGGCATAGGGCTTGCCGCCCGTGATCAGTTGCGCATGGCGCTCGAAGCAATCGGCGAGGGCGTGAAAGGCGGCGAAGCAGTCCTTCGCCGAGTACTCCCGCCGCCCATCATGCCGCGGCGGGTTGGTGGGATTCTTCAAGACGGCGGTGCGTCCATCCCCCAGCGATAGAAAACGCTCCAGTTCGGCGTCGGTGAGCCACTCCGTAGTAGGTAGGAGCTGCTTGCCCTGTGCGCCTTCGTAGAGCTTCAGGCCGAAACAGTTGTTACCGGGCGCGCTGGAGCCCCAGCCGCTCTCGGTGGCCCATTGCGCCACCGTGACCTCGGCCGGGAACTTGGTGGTCTTCTCGTTAGCGCACGCGGCCTGCGTTGCGGCAGAGAGCCGCTGATTCTGTGATGGTGTCAGCATGGGACTTACTCAGCGGAAGTGTCTGGCGCCGGCGGTGCTGGTGGAACTTCCGGAGCTGGGGCCGGGGTCGGGGCTGGTGAAGCTGCCGGCCCTTCCGCTGCTGGCCCAGACGACGGTGCTGGCGGAACTTCCGGCACTGGAGCCGGCGGCGCTGGCGGTGCTGGCGGATCCGGCACCTCGAGCTCGATCGAGTTTGCCGTCTGGCCCACGACGGCCGCGACCTCATAGCCAGCGCGGCGGATCGTGCTCTCCAAGATGCCCGCGCTCTGGTGTTGCAGTTGCTCGATTTGTTTCTGTTTCATCGCCAGGGCCGATGCGTCTGCCGGATGTAGTTTGACTGTGACTGTCATGTTTCCTTTCTTATTGCGCTGCGCGCGGCGCGCGATGATTCACCGGCTGTGGGATGCGCGGCGATCGCACGCTCGGCTGTTGCATCGGCCGCTCAGACAGATTCATTGAGGGGCCGATGAGCGCCCCGTGAAAACTGAAGAGAAGATAGAGAATGAAGCTAAGCATTTTTTCCTACCAAGCCGGGAGGTACCGCAGCGTCCCAGCTGAATCGTAGACGGGCAGCCAAACCGGATTACCGCTCTTGCCGGTTGGCAAATTCGTCAATGTCCCCGCACCGCTCGCCGCTGTTCCGCTGTTGCCCCATAAAACGCTTCCCTGCAGCAGAACTCCCCTTGAGAAGCTACCTATTGGGGAATAACCAACAGTCATATCTGGCGCGCCGACGCCTGATTCTTCAAAGAAAATTGACGCGCGCCCTCCCACACTTCCACGCACCCAGTACATGCCATAGACATCACTGCTTGGTTCTAACAGAGTGATGGCCCAAGGACTGCCGGACACAGACGATGAAGCAATACTGATGCCGGTCGTAGAGAGCGCGATGGTCCGAGCGAGGCTGTCATTGTATGTCGAGATAGACAACGCGGTCGCTCCGACCGTGATGGTCGGGTTGCCCGTCGCTGTACCAAAAGCGATCGTCACGCCCGCGGAGGTAATGGACGTGGAAGGCCCAGTGGAGCTGCTGGCAATCGTGACGCCGGAGGCGTTGACTTGCGTATAAGGTCCGGTGGCAGCTCCGGACGAGTTCCAGGACGCCGCTAGCGTCAACGCGCTGGCCGTCAGACTCGCCGCCGGCCCGACCGGATAGCCAGATCCAGTCGTGTTCCAGCCCGACGCAATATAAAGACCGATCGCCAGCAGCGCAACCGTCGGACCCGTCGAGCCCGCGCTTTGTAAAACCAGGCCGTCCGTCACCAAGGTGAGCGACGTCACCCCGGTCGAATCGACCATCTTGACTTGGCCCGAACTGACGGCCAGCTGATTGCCTGCCGTGTCGGTGATCAGAATCCCCGACGATGACGCCTGCAGGTAACAACTGGTCGGCGTCCCACTGCTGTTCCAGCTATCGGCGAGAATCAGCGACGTGGCGGTCAGGACCATCGCGGGGCCGTTGGGGCAGGCGTTGACGTAATTCCACGCCTGGGCCAGCATGAGCCCCGACGTGGACAGATAGGCCGTCGGGCCCGTCGTCCCATTGCTCCGCATGATAACGGAGCTGGATGTGACGATGACCTGTTGAGTTCCGCCGGGACCGCTTACGGCGATACCCGCGCCGGGAAAGGATACATACGATCCGTCCGTCCCCGCCAGTCCCGCGACGCCGGTGAATTCCGCATACCCCGAGCCGGTGATCTGTGACACCGGAACGGTCTTGACGCTCAGGATGTTATTGACGATCTGAGTCGTCGAGTTGTCCGCGAATGACGGGGCGATATTGGAGCCCAGGATCGTCTGGGGAGCAATTTCATTGTTGGTAATCGACCCAGCGACAATCGAGTTTGCCTTGACGATCCGGGACGGCGTCGGATAGGCCAGCAGAGTAATCAGGCCGATGTCCTGGAACGGGATGTTGCCGCTCAGAGCGCTGAGTTCGGCGCTTGTGGGGACCGCCGCCAGGGTCAATTGCGTCGCGCTCTGGACCGAGGCGACCACCACCGGAAATCCATTGAGAAGATAGGTCTTCCCCACCATGCTCGATCCGGTCGCGAACGGTGCGCCGTAGGACGCCACCACCACGCCGGTCGAACAAGCTCACCCCGACGATGGCATAGCTGAAGCTCGACGCGCCGAACGCCGCCGTGGAGGACGGCATCGACTCGGTGGTGACATAGGCGCCCGCGCAGTTGGACGGAACTACCGCGAACGCCAGGAATATCTGCGCCACGCCCAGCGGCTGCGGAGGGGGGATGATGGTCAGGTTATTGACGCCCGCCGCTCCCGCCAGACCGAACACGCCCCAGCCCGCCCACGTGCCGCTGGCGATGTAGCCCTGGCTCACCGGTCCCGGCGTGAATGTCTGGAACTTATAATCCCAATTCGAGAACAGCAGGGATGCGTCGTTGCGCATCGGATCGGTCGCAAACGTCGCCAGGGCCTGATAATAAACCGTCTGCTGGAGGACGTTGAAGGCGCCGATGCCGGGAGCCGTGAATGTGACCGTCGCGCCATTGGCGACGCCGGCCGTGTTCTGATTCAGCGTCACCGTCGTGGAGGTGACCGACACTACGACGGAGCCGGTCGCAACCCCGGCTCCGGAGACTATCTGCCCTTGCGCGATGCCGATCGTGGAGGCGAAATTGAGCACCGCACTTCCGGACGCCGTGAGTGCATTCGTAACGACGGGGAAGGTGGTGATCCCCTCAATCGTGCGGGCCAGCGCCATCGCGGTCGGGGCCAGCGGGACGTCCAGCGCCGAGTTGACCGTGACGGTGACGGTCGGCGGCGAGGTCAGGTTCATCACGCCCGCCTTGTTGACCGAGACCGCCTCGACCGTATAGTTGCCATTCGCGGGCGCGGGGAACGGCGTGGACGTGAACGTGTTCCCGCCCGCACTCCCGAGGGGCATCAGCACAGAGCCGTTGTTGAAGAGAATCTCCTCCGACGCCCAATTCGGATCCGTCGACGCCGTCCACGTCACGCCGACAGAAACACACAGTACGCCACCCGCCCCCATGCTGTAGGCGATGCCGTTCGTATAGGCCCCGGAGTTCAACGCGGCCAACCCCGACACCTGCGAGGCCGCCCCGACCGTCCCGGTGCCCGCGTTGGTATCGGTCTGGGTCTGATCGAACAGGTAGAAATCGCGGATCGCCATGCTCTGCGGCGTGTCCAGCGACGTTGTCCCGTCCGACTTGAGGCCATACGGGCAGATCAGTAGATACTGCTCCGGGTATCCCAGTTGGATCGCGTACTGCGTCGCCGCCGCGAAGGGGTTGCTGATCGAGCCGAGGTCAATGTCCTGCGTCCCCAGCCACGCCGCCTCTTCAATCCAAAACACGGAAGTCGTGTCCGGCGTGAGGCCCCACGCGCCCTGTATGGTCAACGCAGTGGCAGTGCTCGCCTGGATCATCGCGAACTGGCCCGCGCCCGTCCCCGCGATAATCCGGACCACGCGCCCGACTTCCGCGCCGGCGGTGAGCGCGAGGCCGGTATCCGTGATGCTGGACGACGTGGCAGAGGTCGCCTGGGCGCGGATGACCAATTGCGCCAGATCACCGTTCGATGGGTTGAAGATCGACGTCGGCGCGGGCCCATACGACGCGCTCAGCGTCAACGTGTTCGACGTGTTGGACGCGATCAGCCAGGACGTTCCCGGCGGATTTTCCGCGCCCGTCGATCCCGACTTCAATCCGACCAGGGAGACAACCCGACCGGCCCACTGGTTGGTCGTCCAGGCCGCGCCGGTGAATTGGATGGTGGTGGAGGTGCACGCCGTCGCCAGCCCCGTCCATACGCCGGGGATCATGACCCGCTTGAAATCCACCTCCAGGCCGGCGAGACACTGATCCGGAGCCGACGTGTCACCGTTGACCTGTTGGTTCAGCGCCAGCGCGAAGGTGACGCTGGAGGGCGTGCTGGCCGTACGACCGACGTAATACAGCCGCTGCGGGTCCGTCCCGGTCCAGGCATGATAGGCCACCGTGCCCGTCGCCCACTGGATACCGGCGACCGTTGCCGTGTTGGTGTTCGTCCCCGCCGGGACGTACACCGAAACCAGATTGCTCAAAGGGGTCAACTGGCCCGCGGAGTCCTCCGCCGCGAACCCGATCCAGATCGGCGTCCCGCCCGCGATCGCGCCGCCCGTGGACGCCGGCGTCCCCTGCAGCGGGACGTACGGCGCGCGGGTCAGTTGGGAGAACGTATTGATTGGGGGGACGCCGGCAATCCGGAACACCTTGATCTGGGTCGCCTGCCCCTGCCAGTTTGTGTCCGAGATCAGGCTGTAATTCGGCTTGGAATAGGGATGCAACGGATCCGCCGTCGCCCCGTAATGGGACCCACCGGTGAAGACCGGATACGGCGCGCGGGCCGGCAACATGGCCGACGCGCCGTTGGCACCCGGCGTGATCTGCTGGCCGTAGGAGTCCTGATACCAGGCGTCGTTATGCCACTGCAGCAGGAGATCGCAGGTCTCAAAGTTCGTGCTCGGCTTGAGTTGCAGGATCCGGAACGGCTGCAGGCTGAGGTTGTCCTGCCGCCAGCTCAACAGCACAATCTGGCCCACCTGCAGGTCGACGCTCTTGAAGGTCGTCGTCATCTGAACCTGCAGCGTGCCGCCCGGATCGCCGCGCGGGTTGCCCCAGGCGTTTTCCGCAAACCAGGTATTGATGATGCGGCGCACCTGGTCATAGTTGGCGAAGCCGTCCGCCGGCGCCGCGGCCGTCGTATTCTGGCTCACCCGCTGCAGCGCCGGCAAGTCGGCCAGGGTCAGGGAATCGACGACGTAGGTATTGTCCTCGTCCTGCCAGTTCACACTCGCCAGCGCGGGCAGGTCCGGGTTCGGCCGCTGCGTGATCGTGAACTTGGGCTTGCCGCGCCCTTCGTCATCGCGGATGATGTCCGACTCGTTGAAGGAATACGCCGCGTAGCCGGTGCCGGCGCCGCCGGCGCCATGCACGCTCGCGATCGGCGTAGGGTAGTTCGAGCCCAGAGGGAGCGTCGGCTGCTGGTCGGCCAGCGTCTGCTTCACGATGAGCGTGAGCGCGCCGCCGGCGTTCGGGACGGCGATGGCGTTCATGGAGCCCAGAACGCCGTGCGTCACCTGGGCCATGCTGCGCCGCTGCCGCAGGACGTTCTGATATTTATAGCGGTCCTTGGTGAGCGTGTTGCCGTTTTGATCCTGGTAGCTAACTTGCACGCCACAGACCGCATCGGCGGCGATGAACGACGCTATGTTGATGTCGGAGACGTTCCAGCCCGCCCATAACAGCAGGTCCAGCAGGATCCACGGCGGCCGCGTCGTATTGGCGGGGTACTGGATCAACCCACTCAAGCCGCTATAGGGTCCGCCGCTGAGCGTGCACGGGAAGCGCAGGATCCACGCTCCGCCCACGTAATTCCAATCCAGCAGCGGGGCATTCCAGGTCGTGTCCAGGCCGGAAACGCCGGTGCCGCTGATTGTGAACTGGATTGGCTGATTGACCGTCAACGGCGGAACGCTGCCCGTGATGGTCACATAGGCATAAGTGCCATCGAAGCTCACGCCGGTGACGCCCGAGAATATCTGCACCAGCGGTCCCTGAGTGAGTGCGCGGATCCGTGGCGCGGCGGAGGACGTCGCCAGCGCATTCGGGACCACCACCTCGATCACGCAATAGGAGCCATAGGGATCGCCCAGCCCGTTGAACAAGGTGTCCATATTCGGCGCGCCGCTGCGCTTTCCGTTGTTGATCGTCCGCCAGCAGAAGGAGACATCCGAGACGGGATAGTTGGTCCCATCGGTCCCGACCGCGCAGGGGATCAGCGTGTCGTTCAGGACGACCATGCTGATGTTCTGCACCTGGCCGTAGCAAACCAGCGCCTCGAACTTCGCCATGTTGGCGTCGCCGGTCGAGACGATGACAGGGCAATCGACCCACTGCGGGCCGTACAGCATCGGGACGAAGTCGCCATACTTCGACTCGTTCAGGTTGTTGTAGACTTCCTGCCAGTTGCCTGTGACGTAGGACCGCGATTTCAGCGCGGTCGGCGGCTGGAACTGCATCCCGCCGAAGCGTCCACTCTTGCGGTTGCTGCTGTCGGACGTGTACATCCCGCGGTTGACGCAGTCGCCCTTGGAATAGCCGCATGAGGTGTACGGCGTCGATCCGCTTTGGAAGTTCCCGCAGCCGCCCGAGCCCGTCGCCACGTCCGGCGAGTACCCGCACTGGTAATAGTCGCTCTGCTGATTGCTGGCGCCTGAGGCGCGCTGCGCCGCCGTCGCCGGGAAGCTCCAGGGACAGGTCTGCTGAATGTGGATGAACGGAGCGAAGATCTGCTCCATGTTCAGCTTCGAACCGGCCGGGAGAGTCAGCGAAGTGTCGTCCACGTTCGAAGCGGCGGAGCAAAGGAACGGGCCATAGAGAATCCAATCGGTAGAGAACGCAGGAGTGAGCGTGCCCGCCTGGAAAAAGACAAAACGAATCCGCAGAGTGGCGCCGCGGAACCCGATGCTCTGCTCATAACCCCACAGCAGTTTGTCGGCGTCCGCGAGCTTCAGCGACACGGTCGGAGGTATGGAGATGCCCTGCTGGCTCACGATCTGAAACGCCGCCATGTCCTGGGTCAGGATGCGCGGCAGGTAGGAGTTGCCGCCATACCGAAACGCGGGCGCGGTCAGGTCGTGCGTCGAGAGACGTATTACAGTCACGCCATCGGGCATGGCGATCTCGGCCAGCATGAGCGGCTGAGAGGTCTGCGGCTGCTCCTTGATCGTGACGATGGTTCCGAGGGTTCCCATTTAGGAGTGCTCCACCAGGCGACACTTGAGAGACACCTGGTTCGGCCCGACGTACTGCGGCTCCAGCAGGTCGGTGTCGAATCGCACCTTGGAGTGATAGCCGTAATTACCCGGCGTCGCCTGATAGGCGCCCGCCCCGCCCAGCGGAACGACCTGGGCGCCGAAGATCGCGAGCGCGCCGGTCCAGGTGTCGGATCCGCCGATCATGGCGCGCACCGCGACGTTGCTGGCGAGCTGCGTGGCGAAGCTGAGCCGGGTCCAGACGTTCGCAGGGAGCGCGAAGCTCTGGGACGCGATCACCGACGAGAAACCCGATGTGCCGGAGAGAAACCCCAGCACCAGGCTCGAGTTCGTCGGCGCCTTCACGTACAGCGAAATGCAGACGAAGAAGCCGGCAAAGCCCGTCCCACCGATACTCGGAAGCACCTGTGCGGCCATCTGGCCGTTCGTGGCGCCGGTCACAGTAGTAGCAGCAGTCCCGCCGAAAGGATCAGCGACCGCGGAGCCCACAGTGATGCCGCTCGTCTGCCAGGAGGCATCCGAGAAATTCTGCGACGCCGGGATCAGATTGCCGCCCGGGTCCAGGAAAACGAACTCGCCGTACCGCCCCTGCTGCGCCTGCTGGAACGCCAGCAGCGTGTTGTACTCCGCCACCGTCAGAGCCGGATAGGACAGGTCCCAGCTCATGAGCGGGTTCGGGCGCCACGTGTAGCTCTGGCGCGCGCCGGCCTGCAGTTCGCTCACCGACGAGAGGCATGAAAAGGTCGGCGTGAAGGGGAGCTGGACCGTCATCCCGAGCGGGTTGAGAGTGGGGAAAACATTCATCAGCTTGTCCCCTGACCGGAGCCGCCGCCGGTGGGGATCACGTTAACGACGTTGCGGCACTTGATTTGGAGTGTGTAAAGGTTCTGCCGATTCTCGACGGCCAGTAAGTCGTCCGAATCGAGCATCATCGTCGGGAACGTCGTGCCGTTGATGGTGAGAGTCCAGGTGGCGTTGTACCGCCCTTGCACCGTCCGAAAGAAGGCCAGGACCTGGGACAGGTCGTAGCCGTTGATGTCCTTCAGCAGCAGCACGAAGGTGCTGTATGGAGAGCGCGTGACCCAGCGCTGCTCACTGTCGTCGCAGAACCGGACGACGCGGGTCGCAAAGCCCGAGCCGAGCGTCGCCGGCGTCATCGTCATGACGCCGCTCGATAGGGCCGGAAATTGGGACATCGACTATTGCACGCCGACCGTGGCTCGAATGGAACTCGTCACCGGATGGCCGTTCTGAATCGCCGTCTGCATGGCTCCGGCGATCAGATTCGCGTTGTCGTTGAAGCTCTTGGAATCCATCGTGCTGACCTGGACGTAGACCGGCTGCACGCTGCCGGGAATCGGCGTCGGTTGCCCGTTGAGGGGCGCACCGTAATGCGACTGCGTGGTATCGAAACGCCAGCCGGAGTACGGCGTGCCGCGCACGTTGCCGCGCGCATCATAATTAACCAGGTCGCCGGAGCCGTCCATCATGCTCGATAGCGCCTGCGGCTGGAAATAGTGCCAGTCGGTCAGCTCGTTGTTGATCTGGTTCTGGCGCGCGACCTTTGGATCGCCGAACATCGACGAGACCAGCGACAGGACCGCGCCGGCCGCACCCAGCGCCATCCCGACCGGGCCAGGGATCATCGCACCCGCCATGAGCGCGCCGGCCGCGTCCTCCACACCGCCCTTGGCGCCGCCGGTCTTGACACCGTTGTAAATCTCGAATCCGGCCGCCACGCCTTTGGCGATGTCCCCGATGGCCTTCTGGCTGGTCGTCTGATTGTCAGCCGCCGATGGATTGAGCAGCCGCTTGATCGGATCCCAGAGCGACTGCGCGGACTTCGCGATGGCGCCGACGTTGACGCTCGCCGCGCCGTTCAGGTTCGTCGGGCCCGGCAGACCGGCCGCATCCGCCATCGCGCCGAGTTGCTCGATCGGGTTGAGACCACCCGAAAAACCATTCGGAACGATGCCGAGGACCGAACCCCAATCCGTGGCGGGCGCCTGATATCCCGCTGGAAGATTCCCAGAAACGCTTGGGCCGAAGATGCCACTGAGTAGCGTGCTGAGCGGAGGGCTGGAGCCGCCGCCGGCGCCCGACCCAGTAAACCCCTTCAGCGCCGCCCCCAATGCGCCCGTGGCGCCGCCAGCGCCGCCACCGAAGCCACCGCCAGCAACCAGGGGAAGTAGACTGCCCAGCTCCATCGAATGGTCCGGCGCCGTTCCACCGAGCGTGCCTGTAAGCGTATCGACGGAGCTGGTCAGTGCGATGACGGATTTCGTCGCCGCATCGACGGACAGCTTGACCACGTCCTTGCCGCGGTCCTTGTCGAACATCGTGCCCTTGAACAGCGACGTGAGAAGGTCGGAACCACCCGATGCGGCGCCGCCCATCTTCCCGAGGCCCCTCTGCAACATCTCCAGCGGCCCTGTAGCATTCCCATTGGCATCGCTCATGCTCGACGTCAGGAGGTTCGTAAACATCTGACCCTCGAGCTGGTTGAGCTGCCCGAGGCCATACTGCTGCAGGCCGAAGCCCGGCCCCTTCTTGTTGGTGAGACCGGCAAACAGGCCGCCAGCCATCTGCTCCGCGCGCTGCTGCGCATCCTGCGCGGCCTTCTCGACGTCGGCGATGTGCTGGTCCTCCGCGCTCCACAGGCTGCGCTTCAATTCGGCGAGCGCACGCGCCAGGTCGAGCTCGCGCTCGCCGGAGGTCTGGGCCAGCATGGCTCGATCGACTTCTATCTTGTAGATGTCGTTCGCAGCCTGCTTCCGCGACGCCAGCGCATCGATTGGATCCTCGGCCTTGCCGAGAAATTTGCCGCTCGTGCCGGCCAGCGTTTTCGACAGGCCGCTCTCGATCAGCGTCTTCTGAAGCCCGACCATCACGTCGTAGACGCCCATCGATTTGCGGAGTTCTTCTTCGTCGGGCTTGGTAGCCTCCTTGAGGTCCTTGACGAATTGCTCGGAAGTGGTTTTCAAACGCTCATCCCATCCGGTGTCGATGAGATCCACCGGCTTGTTCAGCTCGGCGCCGACCATGCCGCCACTCGGGCGGCCGCCCGTCCAGCCGCGCCCGAAAAGCAGAGCATCGAGCGGAGCCTGCGCGCCGGCGCCCAAGGCCTGCGCGTCAGCCACAGCCCGTTCTATCGGTCCCATCCCGAACTCCGCCCCGCGCTTGGTAAGCGCGTCGATGGCTGCCTGGCGCCTCTTCTCTGCTGCCGCCGCTTCCTCCGCAGTTTTCTTCTGAGCCTCAAACCGGGCGATTTGGCTCTTCGCGTCGGCAAGCCGTGCGGCCATGTCTTGGGCGGCCTGCGAAGTCGCGCCGCCCTTGTTCTCGGCCATCCCGCGCGCCTCGCCCTCAACGGACTCCAGATTCTTCCTGGCAGCCTTCAACTGCTCATTCACATTGGGTCCGCCGCTTGCAAGCGCCTGGTCGAGAATGCGCCTTCCGGCGCCCGACGCCAGGTCCTGCTGTTCTGCAATCGCCTTGCGCAGGCTGGCCGCATGCGCCATGGAGTCGGGATCGGTCCGACCCTCATAAAGAGCAAGCTGCCCGGTCAGCTCCTTAGCCTGCCATTCGGGACTGGAAAAGCGCTCGTTCCAATAGCGCTCGGTCTCTCTTTCCTGCGGGGTCGCGGGCCCCACCGTGTTGTCTTTCGTCCGGAAAGCATCCCTGGCCCGGGCGTACGGCGACCTGGGATCGTTGAGGTCCCGATCTTCACCCAAGAACCACTCTTTGACAGCCGTAATCCCGGTGTGGTCTTTGCCCTGAAACCACTTCATGACGGCGCCCAGCTCGAGCGTCAGTGTGATTTTCGGCTTACGGGCCAGCTCCGCCCACTGCGCCTCAATCCCAGAAAGCAGCTTGTGACTTCATCGAGCCCTTTGACCGTGTTTTCGTCCAGCCCGAGGCCCATCTCTTTCGCCTTGGCCACGTTCTCCGTAACCCGGTCAGCATCGGGATCAGTTCGATGCCGGCGCGCCCGAAAACCTTCACGGCGGCGGAGTTGCGCTCCGCTGCGTTGCCCATCGCAGTTAAGCCCCGCGAGATATCGAAGAAGATGTCGTTGATGGACCGGATCTCCCCGTTGGCATCCCGGGCAGATACGCCAAGGCGGCCAGCCCGCGCCGCGCCTTCTCGCCATCTGCGCCTGAGTCCGCCAGGCCCAGCGAGAGCCTGCGCATGGCGCCTTCGAGCGAGCCAATGTCCGCCCCTGCGACCTTCGCCGCGAATGTAAACTGGCCCACCTCCTTCGTGCTGAGCCCCATCCGCAACGCCGTGTTCTGGATCGAGAGCCCGAGATCCCCCATCTGGCGCGCGACGTTGACAGCCGCGACGCCCGCCGCGATAGCCGCTCCGCCGAATAGGGCCATCCCCGTACCGACGGGCCCGAGGGTCTTCAGCAGCCTCTTGGCCGCGTTGCCAGCGGCCTGGAGCGGGTTCTGAATCGCGTTCTTGACTTCCTGCGCCGAACTTCTCGAAACCGGCGGAAGATGGAGCTTCGCCGGTCTTCTTTTTCGTCTCCTCAACCTTGTCAGACGTACTTGTTCAGAGCCGAGACGAGCTTGTCGATCTCGGCAGTGCCCGAGGACTGGACGTTGAGGGCAAGGGAAAGATCTGCGACTGCCATGGGACCACTGGACGGTCACGCCGAAGGTCCGGCGAGCTTTAAACGCGCACCATAAAGGACGGAATCGTGGTACCTGCGGAAGGTCAGGCGACAAGCTGCAGTGTTGCGGTTGGAGTAAGATTACCAACGTTGCGGACAGCTACCCGGAAGTGACGCGTGACCTACAGTAATTTCACGATTTGCTACGAGGGAATCCAGCGCACGTACCGAAATGCGCTAGTCGGCCACATAAGAGCTGCGCTTGTTCTGGCGTTCAACGAAAGAGCGCAAGAACAACTTCACCGGCCATTTAAACAAGAAGAGTGGGACACCATTACGAGAAACGCATCTACCCCAAGGAACACGGGCGTTCTCGATGGCGCGATGCCTGACGATTTTGACCTGCTCAGCGTCAACCACTTCTTCAATCTCTTCGAGTGCCATTACGACATCCTGTGTCCGAACCCCAAGAAGACGGAACAGGCTGATAAGGCGGCTGAGAGAAGGAAGCTCCTCGAATGGATCAGGACAATCAAGGAGCTTCGGGACCCGACCTCCCACCCACCTGAGCAAGATCTCAGCTACGAAGATAGTTTTGTTTTGCTCGATTGCGCACGACGAACGCTCTTGCGCCTTAGTTCCTCCGACGCCGCTGGGCGCATCCACGAGCTAATGGGCGCTCTTTCGGGCCGTCCACTCGCACAAGTCGCCGCTGACGAACCACTCGAAGCAAACCTACCCCCACATGAAACTATCGTCATCGATTTCGTTGGCCGAGAAACAGAATTGCGCGCTCTCTGGGATTGGCTCTCGAACCCTCTGTCACGGCGCTGGGCGCTCAGCGGCGCGGGAGGAAAGGGAAAGACGGCCGTCGCGTACCAATTCGCCTGTGATGTGAGAGCGAAGGCACCGGAACCACTCCAAGTAGTTTTGTGGCTCAGCGCCAAGAAACGCCGCTTCGAGGAAGGCACCACGAAGCCCATCCCTACCCCCGACTTCACCGATCTCGACACGGCCCTCACCCAACTCCTCATTCAATACGGTTGGACAGAAGATGCGACTGGGTCGATCGAAAGCAAACGAGCACGGGCGCTACAACTTCTCGATAAATTTCCTGCGCTGATCGTCGTTGATGACATTGACAGCGTGGAACAGAGCGCGGAGGATGCTATCGAGTTTTTCAGTCTCACCGTGCCACAAACCCAGTCCAAAGTTCTTTTCACATCCCGACGCGTTCTCTGGGGCATGGGAAACACAACCACGCAGATCGGAGGATTCGGAGAAGCAGATGCGGCCCGCTTTATCGACTCACGTTTGCGTCTGATGGAACTTGACCCGGCACCTTTCACGAAGCAAACGACAAAGAAAATCGTTGAAGCGACGGAGGGCTCCCCGCTTTATATCGAAGATTTGATGCGCCTCATGACCGTTCTCCCCACACATGAGGCCATCCGAACATGGATGGAAAAGGGAGGGCATGAAGCTCGATCGTACGCGCTGAGCCGCGAGATGGACAAGCTCAGTCACGAAGCCCGATTCGTGCTCGTTGCGGCCTGCGTTTCCACGGGCCCCGTCTCATTCGCCGAACTGCAAGCCGTGACTGGGCTCTCTCAAGATATTGTCACTGACGCACTTCGGCAGCTCCAAGGGCTCTTTCTGGTATCAAAACCACGGCTCATAGAAGGCGAATCGCGCTTCGAAATCAATGTGAATGTCAGATCGCTCGTTCTCGAAACCAACGCAAAGTCTGAACTCCTCAATCGGGCGATCGCCGCACACAAGGCCATCGCTGGCGAACTCCCCAGGGCGAGGAGAGCAGACGTCGGTGCCATCATCCGTCAGGCGGTCTTTATGATGAAATCCGGTGACGACGAGCCAGCCGAACAATTCCTCAATAGAGCCCTTGTCCAGTTCCCCAATGACCCCGACCTCCTCGGCGTTCTCGGCTGGATTTACAGAAAGTGGAATCCGCCTCGCTATACCGACGCGAAGAACTGTTTCCTACGCAGCTACCAACTTAACAACCGCAACGCCGAGATGTACCAACACTGGTCACGGATGGAGATTGATCTCCACGATTGGCCCAGAGCGGTTGAGGCGGCGGAACGAGGGATCGAAAAGAACCCAACAGCCAAACAACTCCATTTCCTTGCCGGCTACGCTCGCAGCAGGCACGGTCAGGAAATGGAAACGCGCATGCAAACAATTTCAGCACAAGACGAACTCGTCAAAGCGCTGCGCCACCTAGAAAGGGCAAAAGACTTGCCAGATGGCGGCTCACCCCAAGAGCGCGACACTAACCGCCAGATCTATCGGGCTATCGTCATCACTGCAGCAAAGCTCAATGACCGGTCGATACTGCAGACCACATTCGACTATTGGTTCAAAGAACACCCCGATGATCCGAATGCGCAAACTGAGTGGGAGCGGTTATCGCCACGGTTTAGACTGCTCCGATCCGGAAAGTGATCTATCGAGCGAGGGCGACGAACAGCGAACAAAAATGCAGCGATGAGATATCGGGAGTTCTCGCGTAGTCATCGCAGTGAGGGTTGGGATCTTGAGGGCGCCTTACCGCCGTCGCCTGTCGCTTTCTCGATCTGCTGCTTCTTTCTCCATGACAGCGATGCGCTGGAAGACATCCACAGCATCGAACCACCAGGCGGGCCAGCGGCCAGAGTGCGGGCCGAACAGCGCGGCGCCGGTGGCTTCTTTCACACGCCCTTGAGAGCCGAGCAGTTGCACGAGCCACATGCTCTGCGGCGTGATGAGCGAGACGGGGCACTCCGCTGAGGAGATATCGTCCAGCCGGAACTGGAGGTCGCCCCAGCGGTACTCGGGATACCACCACTCCCGGCGCGGCGCGTAGCGCCCCTGCGCATCGCGGTCCACGTCGGCCGGAAAGTGCTTCGGGCAGTTCTTCCCTACGTGGTTGCCGCGCTCGCGGCAGAGCTGGCAGTCGTACTGCTCTTGCCCCCATCCTCCGCTTCGGGTGAAGGCGAGGGCGACTGTGAGTTTTTTTCCTGCTCCGATGTCAGGCCGGAGTTCAGATTGGCGGCGATGTAGAGCTCATCGATCAGTTCGTCCGGCGCGTGGCGAATCAATGTGTCCCAGGGCTTCGCCGGCAGCTTGCCTTCCACTTCGAAGCCCTCGATCGAGATCAGGCTGGCGCAGATATAGGCGGGCTTCAGTTCGCGATTGATGATCAGCCCGATACGATGGTCCACCGTGTTGCGCGCAACGCGCTGCGAGCTGGTTTCCGGTTTCGCTTCGATGGCTCGAATCTGCGCCTGCTCTTCGGCGGTCAGCTCACGCACCTCCGCCCTTGCGGCGGCAGCAATACGCCGGATCTCATCGTCGGGATCGGGCAGCCGCTGCATTTGCGCGGCCAGCTCCGCGATCTGCGAGCGGGCCTCGACCAGTTCGGCGTCGCGCCCGGCGCGCGTAATCTGGTTTAGTACGCGCATTGTGAAACGGACTCCGGGGCAGGCCTTTGAGTCCTGAGTGAAGGTGGATTTGATGTTCATGGTTAGGTGAGAACGAGGCCGAACGCATCCTTCGCGCCAATGGTCGTATCGTGCGCGCGGCAAGCACTGAAGGCGATCACACGGCGCTTCCCGCTGTAGTCATACGTCGGCTTGGAGAGCAGGACGTTCTTCAGCGTGAAGGTCCAAATCGAACCGGCGACGGTGCCAATCTGGAAGACCAGCGTGATTCCGGTTCCGTTGTAGGCGCTCACCTTGAGCGCGGAGAGGACGGCCGAATCGTCGTCGTACATCGACCAGTCCGCGGTGATGTTGCGCAAGCCGGCCGCCGGCGCCAGGCCATAGTACGAGTTGAAGCCGTCCATCGGCAGCTCGCGGTCCACGTCCACGCTGATGGAGCCAGAGCGGAACGTCGAAAACGCGCTCGCGCCCAGCGTAATTACGCCGGTGAATCCCGGAGGCGGAGTGCCATTCGTGACCGGCGTGCTGGGCTCTGCCGGATACGCCGTCAGACCGCCCTTGCTAATCGTATCCGCCGTCGCGAAAATGTCCGTGTCGAGGATGGCTTCACCGGGCCCACTGAACTCCGCCGCGGGCTCGTCGACGCCGATGTCGAACTTCGCCTTGCTACAGATACAGCCGAGCGCCAATCGCTCGGTCATGGTGGACGGAGTGTTGAAGTCCCAGATCGTGTTGCTCGGGCTGTTGTCCGCCAGGGAATACGCCACGGAAGTCCCGGCCGTGGCCACGGCCGCTTGGCCGAAGATGGCCTGCAGGAAGGGGTCCATGTCGGGCTTGACGCCGACCGCCCCGTTGGGAGCCATGGACATCTTCGTGCTCCAGGTCACCTGGCGCCGGCCCAGGATGCCCATCGTGATGCCGAGGGACCCCGTCTTGTCGGAGCGAACGACCTCCTGCTGCGTCTGGTTGATCGCCAGCGCGGACATGCGGCAGCAGTTCGAGCCGGCCAACGTTGCCACGCCGGCGGTGTTCGGGATGGTGCCCCACGTGGCCTCGGGCTGCACGTAGAGCCGCTGGATTCGAGTGTTGGAATAATTGGCCATTGGCTACTCCTGCTGCGGCACTGGCGGCGTGATGGTTCCGCCGCTCTCCAGGCGTTCGCGCAACGCATGCGCCGCGACGAGCGCCGCCCTCTTCTTCTCCAGGAACTCGGCCGACGCCCGTCCATGCGAGGCGACGCCCGCGAACTTGTCGAGATCCTGCTTCTCGAACCCGAGCGCGTCGAACGTCTCCACATCGAGCAGCGCGCAGCCGCCCAGGATGGCGTTAGCCGCCTGCAACTCAGTGAGTTCGACAGACTGGCCGAAACGATTGAGCCGGATCGAATCACCGACCAGTGACTCGGAGCCCAGAAATCGAAGCATCATACGTGCACCTCGCACATCAGTTGAAAGGGAATTCGAGCTTGCCAGCCGTCGCCCATGAACAGGAACGGCTCGCGCGAGCACTGAAAGTCGCCGTTGAAACTCACCGGAGACCAATTCACGGCGGGAGCCATCACCGTGCTCAAGAACGCATCCTCGATCGCGTCCGGAAGGATCTCCATGTCGCCGGTCACGTCGGGCGGCAATGAGTCGCCCTGGCGCAGTATGTGCAGCTTGCGCCGCCGAAGATAGAAGTCGACGTGGAGGAGGATCTTCCCGGAGAAGATCGAGGGCTTCTGGCGCTCATCGCCCGAGTTGGTCTGGGAGACGCTTGTGTAGAGAGCCACGCACACGCCGGCCTCATCCGGGATGAGGTCGGCCGAGACGATCTGGTCTGGCGCGATGTTGCCCTGGAAGAAGTTGGGAGAGCCGGTCGTCCAGTCAATCTCAAAGATGCTGTCGATCGCATAGGCCGCCCCGACGTTGGCCAGGTTCGCATTGAAGCCGGTGTCTGGGTCCGCGAGCACGGCCAGGAGCGTCTCGCGCGCGAGTTTTCTCGTTGAAGGCATCAGGCGACCTTTCGCAACATCTCGTCCTGGGACCCCAGTGGGCTCATCCAGACCGCCGGCCCGCTCTGGACCTTGAGCCGCACAGCCAGATCGGTCACGTTGGCGTGAAAAAGACTTTGCGCAAAAAGCGCAATGGCACGGACGTCGTTCGGCGACATGCCAAACCAAGGAGCACGCATCTCGTTGCCGCGAGCGCGGTCGCGCGCCCACTGCGCCGTGATGTCCATGCGGACGACCAGCTCATCGGCATAGCGCACAGTGAAGTTGTCGAGCATGTGCGACCCGCCGCCGACGCTCCGGAAGCGTATGTCCTTCTGGGTCGTGATGTAGGGGCGGCCACCGGCATGCGGCAGTCTGTTCCGGGCGTTAAATGCAAAAGGATTGACCAGGCCATTCCTCCAGCCCCTGACCTTGCCGCCAAAATGCTGCGCCGCATCCTTGACGTAGGTCCGAGCCATGTAAGAGGTCTTGCCGGGACCGTGAAGATCCCGAATCGGCTCAAGGCCGATTAGTTCCTTGAAGTTCCGGTAGCGTTCCGTCAGGGGCTTCATCGGCGCGTCGTCGGAGCCTATGCCCCTCGTCACGCGCGCCTTGATGGTGTCCAGGGCGTACTGGCCGAGCGTGAGCATCTGGTACTTCTGGAAGCCGATTCCGGGGCCGAGACGCACCTTGGAGCCGTTGAACGTAATCCGCGTCTGAATCATTCGATGGACCTGAAATAAAGCCGCGCGCGGCCGCGACCATCGACGGAGGCGTCGGCCACCTGGTAAACGTGGCCGTCCTTGGTGATCAGATCGCCCTTGGCCGGATCGAAGCTCAAGTCCGGCAGGCAGACCATGAAAGTGCCAAACATGCCGTTCATCGACCCTTGAATCTCGGTGCTGTCGCGCCAGATGCCCAGCACGGTCTGCGGCACCGCCGCCGGGCCGCCCGGTTGATATTGCACCGGCTGCCCCAAAGCTGCGATCTGATTGCGCAGTGCCTGCAGCCATGATTGGGCGAGCGTGTCCTGAGGCGTGACGAAGCTGCTCATCGGTCAGTACTCGGCGAGAAGATTGGTGGCGGTCGTGCCGGTCGCATACACGCGGGTGGTACTGACCATGAGGCGGGTGCCGGCCGGGACGTTGTAGTAGGTGACCGGAGTGGAGGCCTTGGCCAGCATGACGGTCACATTGCCGGCGCCGCCGACCCAGAGCGACCGGGTGGCATAGGCCAAGTCGTTATTGTCGTCGGGTGTAATCGCCGCGGCGTCCAGAACGGACGCCAGTTCCATGTCGGGGACGAGATCCGGGTATTTGTAGCCAGCCATGGTTGCTCCGATGGGGGCCGGCGCGGGCGCGGCCCCTCACGTTTGAGTTGGTTGAGGATTAGGAGTTGGCCGCGATGGCGTACAACACCCAAGCCTCGACGACGCCAGCGGTGAGCGGGCCCGTCGCGACAGCAATGGCGAGCTGACCGGCGGCGCTCATTTTGAACGGAGCAGCCGCGGCTGCGGACGCCAACACGGCATCTGCCCCCAGGGAGCCCTTGGCCGTGACGGCGAGGATCGACGCCGCGCCCGATCCGGCCGTGGTGCCAATGGACAGCGTCGCGGCGCCGGCTGCGGCCACAGCCGTGGTCGGGTTGACGACACCGCCGAAGACGACGGCGTTGGCCGGGATGGTGTCGCTGTTCTGAGGGGTGCAACTCGCGCCGCCATCGACGGCGAAGTTGTAGAGCATGTGCGCGACCTTGACGCCGTTCACCTGGCCACTGAAGCCGGGCACGCCGAACAGGCGCACCTGGACGGTGGCATCGCCGGTGAGCGCAGCGAGCTCGGTGGCGCCAATCAGCAGATTGCTCCCGACCGTGCTGGTGGCGACCTTGTTCACGTCGTCCCAGTAGACCAGGTCGCCCTGCGAGAACGCGCTCGCGTCCTTGACCAGCGCGAACACGCCGACGACATCGAATTGCGCGGCCACGCCGACCGTGAATGTGCCGGCCGCGACGCCGAACAGGTTTCCGGATTTCATTCCGCCCCCGCCAACACCGGAATAGGGCGGGACGAGGGTCAGGGACCGCCCCTTGTGAATGTAATTGTTCATCCTCTGTCTCCCATGAAATGTCTGTGGGCCGCTCCGCGAGGGGCGGCCCGGTTGCTTGTTCGCCCGCCCTTAAACGCCGGCGTTCTTCTGCAGGCCGCGGAAATCGATCGCGGCGGATGCGAAGTCCAAACGAGCCTTGATTTCGAAGCCGTCCACATCGAAGCCCTGCCGGGTTTCGATGTACACGCCGTCCTGGCCCTCGAGGTAGCAGAACTCGATGGTGTCGATCATTGTGGGCTTGGCGGCCAGATACCAGGCCGTCCTCGAGGCGGCGTCAAGACGCGGTTCCACGATCGGATTCAAGGTGCGGATCCACTCCGGAATCACGTTGGCAACCGAGGTGGTCGCCACCAGGTTGATCGGCGCGATCAACTGCAGGGCGGCCGTTTCGAGCGCCGTCGGAACGATGAGGAAGGTGGGCTCCAGGTTGAGGTAGGTACCTTTGGGGCCCTTCTGCAGCCGGAACTTGGACCGCGCCGTGGCTAAAGACGTGAGCGCGAGGGCGGAGCCGGCGCCGGTGAACAGGTTGTTGTGGGCGGCGAAGAACAGGACGTTGCCGTCCTCGATCATGACCTGGTTGCCGGTGATCACGGCCCATACGGTGTCGGACTCGAGGCGCGCCGCGGCTACGCCAAGCTGAAACGGGATCCGGGTCATGGCCTGCAGATCGTCGTTGATGATCACCTTGCGGTCGATGGCCACGACTTCGCCGAAGGTGGCGAGCGCATAGGTCTGCACGGAATCGCTCAGCGGAGCCCGGTGGTATTCACCCGTCTCGTTGAGCGGCTGCAGAGCCTGCAGGTCGGACATTTGAACGCGGTTGACCGGCTTGAAGTCCACCGCCGAGACCTGGCGGCAGAACTGCATGAACGTTCGAGGCGCCGCGAGATACCCTTCGCGGAGGGTCTTGTTGGCGACGTTGGCGAGAATCGCCGGAAAGTCGGTCGTGGTCAGCGCGCTCAGTGCGATCCGGTCGGGATTCATGCCCCGAGTCCGGACGCCCTTTACCTCCAAGCACTCGCGCGCCAACTCGCTGAGCCGCATGCCCACATACTCACGGCCCCGGCCCTCTTCGAGCTTCACCGAGGAGGGATTGTCGCGATACAGCAGGTACGCCGCCATGCTCTCGCGCATGGTCTCGGCCGCGTCCCGGGTGACGGTGGCGCTGCCGGGCTGATTCGGATCCGTCGGCGGCTCGGCCTTCCCGAGGGCCGCAAGGCGCTCGAGGACGCGAACGCCAGCGTCGGCGCTGGAAGCGCCACTGTCGATCAGTTCAAAACTGAACCGCTCGCCAAGCTGGGTTTGGAACGGGAGCGTCATTTCACGGATCTTTGCGACCCGCAAGCGCTCCGCCTGAACGGCTTCGTCCCGCAGTTTCTGTTCATCCACGGCCGGCTGGGCCACCGCCTGCACAACAGCCGCGGACTCTTCCGAGCGGGCACCGGCGCCCGCAGTGATGGTTGCATTCTCCATCGCTTCTTGCTCCTTTGGGCTGATTGCCCGCGTCGCTGCCGCAGCCGATGCCGTGGCTTCAACGACTCCGTTCTGCGGCCCTGCGGCCGCGGCGCTCATCAAAACGGCGCCCGCGTCGGCGGGCACCATCGTGAGCGAGATCTCGTACGGCTCCCAATCGATCGCCGTGAATTGTTTACGGTCCTGGCCCTTCGGCGTCGTTTCGTTCTTGGTCACAATCCGCGCCCCGACCGAGACGTTGCGGACGATGCCCGCCTTGATATCGGCGCGCAGCGGGGCCAGCTCATCGCGCTGGCTGAATTGCAGGGTCGCGACCGCCTTGCCCTTCTCAACCCGCGCGGTGCCGGGCTTCACGACGCCCAACTGATCGCGAATGCTGCCGAAGGTATTGTGGTTGTCGACCACCGGCGCGCCGTTGTTCAGCCGGTCCATCCGGATCGCGCCGGGATCGAGGCTGAGCACCAGGTCGTAGGGCTCTCCGGTCCAGAAATCGACGCGCGGCACAGTCGCGCCGCTGTAGAAGATGCAGTCAACCGTGGAGTCCCCGTCGTCCCAGGTGTCGGGAGCGAAGGAAGCAGAAAATGTCTCGACCTGAGTGTGTGCCGGAGGCCCTGGAACGACGCCAGGCGGTCCGGCCGCAGCATGGATGTTTTCCCTCAACATGAAGCCTCCTAATCGCGTGGTTGAATTCGCACACCGGTCCAACAGCAGGGCAGGCGGCCGAAGCCGCCCGCCGGTGCGCCCCGGGACGTTTTGTGTGGTGGCTACTGCATGCGGGCCGCGAAGTACCCGGCCTCGCCGAGTTTTGCGATCAAACCGAGCTCACGCTCCAAATGGTCCACGTGTTCCTGGTGCCACTTGAGCAGGTGCTCGAAGAGGTTGCGGGTCGTGTCGTCCAGCGCTTTCTGCGCCACGCCCACCGCGCCCTCATAGGGCTCAACGATCCCAATTTCGAGACCCAGCTCCCGCTGCAGCATGGCAGTGACGCTGGCAGAGTCCAGCACCGGCGCCGGGGCATAGGCGACGCTGCCCTCCAGGAACAGAACGCGGTCCTCGACCCTGCCCAGGAACTTGCCGCTGTCCGCGGCAAAGTCGGCGGCCTTTTTCGCGTTCTTTTTCAAGCCGACCTCGCGCAAGCAGCGCGCGTCGGTGCCGTATTGCAGGTGGATCGTCGCTTCGAGCGCGAGGGCGCTCTGAAGCACCGCGATAACCTCTGGATTACCCTTCACTTGCCACCGTCTTTCTCCAGTTCTGGGCTTTGCGTTTTGGTCGGCACATTGATCTGGCCGCGATCGCTGGTCCGCCGCGGGTCGCCGTCCAGGATCACGCCGCCGTCGTCGAACTTCTTGTTCCAGGCGATGAGCTCTCTCAACTGGCCGTCGGGATCCTGGCCATGACTCGCCACCATTTCCGGCCAGGTGATCGCCCCGGTGCGCAGGGATACCTTCTCGGCCATCGCATCTTTGAGCGGATCCACCGATTCAAACTTGGGCGGCGTGAATCGCACGCCATAGTTCTGCTCGGGGATCTCGCCGGCAATGAAAGCAATGTCGATAAACCTTTTCCAGACCGGCAGCAGCAGCTGCGGAACCAGGCACAGCCAGCGATAAGCCTCGATGGTGTTGCGGAAGCCCAGCATGCCGCCGCGGAACGAGGAATAGTTCACGGCGCTCATGTCGCCGGTCAGCAGCTCGTAGGGCAGGGTCAGGCCGGCCGCCACCGAGCCCAACTGCGTCGCCCGATAATCCCGGTAGCCCGCGCTGTTGGCCGGCGCCCCGAACTTCACGTCCTCGCCGGGCCGCAGCCGTTTGATGACGCCCGGCTCCAGAAACTCCGTCGGCAGATTGGTGACTGGGTCCGTACTGGTTTCGGTCAGGTTCATCATCGAGCCGTCCGGCGAGATGACAAACGCGGCGAAACAGGCCTCGATCTTCTTGCGGACCAACTCGGCGTCCTCGTATTCGTCGAGGTCGCGGAGCTTCAGGATCACCGGCGCCAGCCACGTCACGCCGCGGACCTGGCCGGGCCGATCCTTCTTATAAACGTGGAGCACGGACTCGGCAGGAATGGGTTTCGAGATGAAACCGGCCTGCCAATTCGTCAGCGTCAGGCAGCCTGGGTGATTGCCGAACAGCCAATACGCGACCCGCCGCCCAATCTTGTCAAACTGGACGCCCTCGATGATCGTGCCGGTGTCTAGAGACAGCGTCTTGTTGTGATCGAGGTAGTCCGGCTCCAACACCTGAAGCTGGAACGGGACGTCGATTCCATCGCCAGGGCGCCGCTGGCGGAATCGGACGATGCACTCGCCGCTCTCGGCGACGGCGCGCGCCACCTGCCACTGGATCCCAAAGAAATCGAACTGCCCATCGGCATCGCAATCTGTGCCCCATCGCTCGAACTTCTGATCGATCAGGACGTTGAGCTTATCGTCGCCCGTGTTGGCGCGCGGAATGATGCCCGTCCCGATCTGGGCGCCCACGAGCTCCGACAGCGCCTTGGTGGCGTAGGGGTTGTTGCGGGCCAGGTCGCGGGCACGATCGCGCAGCCAGACCATGGAGCCGAAGGTCTCCCGGTTGGCATCCGAATTGGATGTGATCCAGCCGCCGGTGCGGCGCCCCCGCATCGCGCCGTCATAGGAGAATCTCTCGGCGACCTGGAGCGCGCGCCGGTATTGCACGCGCCGCAACGCTGTTGCCGGCGACACCCACCCGATTGCCCGGTCGATGAAATTCATGCGCTTAGTCGCGCGGCCCGTTGCCGCGGCCATCTTTCGAGTACTGGCCAAGGGAGAAGGTGGGGGTGGGGTTCGGCGTCAGATTCGCAATCTCTATATCAATCGCCGCCCGCGCCTTGAGGAGCGCGTCCGTGGAGGCGTACTCGACATGCTGTCCATCGACGGTCATCTTCAGCACGCCGCGACCGATCATCCACGTCAGCTGGTCGCGCTGTGCCTGCAGGTCTGCGAGTGCGATGGCCATGTGGTTTACCGCCCGAACCAGTTGGGCGGCCGCCCAGGAAGCTACCGCCCGCGCCCGTTGAGAAATGGATTCCGCGCGTTGGCGCCGGCCTCCCTCCGAGGCGCCGGCTGCGGCTGCTCCGCGCTTTGCTCTTTCGGGGCCTCTCGCTGTGGCGCGGCGGTTACTTCTCCGGCCATGCTTTGCGAAGCGGTCGCAAAACAGATTCAACTGCGCTCCGGAAAGCCCCAGGGACTTCAACGCCGCATAGGCGTAAACCCGGCAATCCAGCGCTTCATTGCGGGCCCCATCCGTCTTGCGCCACTCGTGCTTCGCGAAGCCGTTGTGATACCTGATGAACTTCTTCTCCGCGGTCAGCTGCTCGAAGTACTCGAGGTCCCGCCCCAGCGGGAAATGACAGAAGCTGGCGCCGGTCTCTTTTACCTTCAAGCGATCGTGGATCGCATCCTTCGCCGCGTTGACGCCGATCATGAAGAACGGCGTCTGATTCTTGCGACTGGGTTTGTGCGGCCAGATCGTCCCGTCTCCCGATCGGCCCTTCGTGGCAAAGACGCGCCGGTTGTACCGGTCGCGGGTGAAGCGCAGAACGGTGGCGTCCTTGTAGCCCGAATCGATGCACGCCGCTTGGACCCTCAGCTGCTGCCCGTTCTCATGCGTGTAAATCGACAGCAGGATCTCGTCGAGTGCCGCCCACACCTCGTTGCGCAGGATGTCGCCGGGGATCACGTGGTAGGCGACCGACCACGACTCCTCATCGCGACCCCAGCCCACGATCTCCAGCTCGAGGCGGTCGGCCTGGACGTTGACTCCGGCAGTGAGCAGACAGGCGCCCTCCGGCACCTCGGAGGCGAACGGCTCGCAGCGACTCCACAGCGCGTGCGCGTCGGCGACGACTTCGTGTTTCTCCTCCCACAGCGTGGCGAGGACCGTGTTCATGAACGCTTTGAGCGTCTCCGGCGAACGCTTCGCCGCCAGGAACTCCGTGGCGATGGTGCCCCAGCTTCGTTTCGGCGAGATGAGCTGGTTGACGCGGAAGCCGGGGATGAGCGAGCCAGGGTTCTGGGCCCGATAGCCGCCTTGCTCGACCATCGAGGCTTTCTTGTATTCCGGAATCAGCGACTTACAATGCTGGCAGCGGTACTGCGCGTCCTCGGGATGCCCTTCCGGCCAGGCCAGCCCACCCTCCGCGCCGTCGCCCAGCTCCAACACCTGGAACTCACCGCAGTGCGGGCAGGGCACGAAATACTCCCGCTGGTCGCTTTGCAGCCAGGCCAGTTCGATCCGGCTGCATCCTTTTATGGTGGGCGTCGAGCACAGCAGGATTTTCTTGTTGTGCTCGAACTCTGCCGTACGCTGGATGGCGAGGGAAACCGGATCGCCCTCCGTACCAGCCGACGCCGGGTACCGGTCCACCTCGTCGAGCAGCGCGTACCGGATCGGCCGCATGGCCAGGCCGCTCGGGCTGATCGCGCCCGTAAACGTGACGTGGCCCGAGCCGTTGGTAAACGCTTTGTGAAGAACGGTGTTGTCAGAGTCCCGGCTCTTGACCGTGGCCAGCTTGCCGCGCAGCACCGGAGTCGCGCGAAACATCGGCGCCACGCGATCCTTCGACAGCGCCTTGGCGTCTTCAATCCGGGGCTCTACGACCAGCGCCGGGCCCGGGTCCACATCGGCGATGAAGCCCAGGAAGTTGAGCAGACACTCTGTGTTGAGCGTCTGGGCTGAGGCGAGCAGGACGACCATCTTGGACGGATGCGCCGGGCTCAACACATCCATCGGCTCTCGCTGGAACGGGCGCGTACGCCACTGGCCCCGCTCCGCCGATGCGGCCCCAGTGAGCACACGGTTTTCGTCTGCCCACTGGGATACCGTCATGTCGCGCGCCGGGAGAAGGAGCGACGCGCCGACTTCGCCAATAGAAAATGGCTGCATCAGAATCCGCTGCTGGCGATGGCCTTGCTGAGCTTCTGCAGCAGGACCTTGATCTCGTTCAGAAGGACTTTGTGGATCGAAGGGACGTCATCGAGCGCCGCGAGAATGGGCGCCAACCGGTCGGGCAACGCCAGCATGCCTTCCTTGACCATCTGGGAGAAGGTTGCGGCGTATTCGTGCGACTTGGTCTTCTCAATCAGCTTGCCCATCATCAGCTCGTACTCGGCCTGAGCCCGTTTGGCGAGGAAGGTCTCCTTCACCGCGCGCGCTCTCAGGTAAGCGTGGAGTGGATCGCCGGCGACCGTGGCCGCCGCCGGCATGACCTCCGGATCGGCGGCCATGCTCCGGGCAGTCCGGTAGGCCTGCTGCTGGCCGCCGATGATGTTGGGCAAGACCCCGGCTACGTCGCTGTTCGCCGCCCAATCGCGATCCGCCCGCGCAGCATCGACCGTGCCGTCCGGCTCCAGCTTGATCCGCTTGCGCGCAATCGCCTTTTGGACCGCTTTCAGCGTGACGCCGCGGTGTCTCGCGTACCCCCGCAGTGAGATGCCCATATTTGTTTGCGAATCGGAATGAATCGCCTTGCTATTCGCCGGGACTGAAGTGATTGATAGGGTCGATGGCACGCACCAAACAGACCACCAAGCAAACCGCCGCCGCCTGCTACGCAGAGCGCCATGCCGAATGCCAGGACCTGCTGAAGCGCATCGCGCAGCAGCTTGCCCAGCACCGGAAGGAGCAGGCTGCCGAGCCCGCCAACTGGGGCTTCCCGGGGGACCTCGGCCACGTCAGCGAGGAACTCGCCTACGTGCTCGCCAGCCTGGGCGACCGCAGCGCGGTGGATGCCAAAGGCCTGGAGTGCTAGCGCGCCATTAACTCAACCAGGAGACCAAACATGACTACCTTCACCATCGATACCGACAACAGCATCACGGCCTTTACCGCCCTTGAAGATGCTCTTAACCACAACATCGGAACCACCGAAGGAACCTTCTCCACGGAGAAGGAACTCACCAAACTCTCGGCCGCCTGGCCGATCGCCCGCTTCGCCGAAGTCTGGAACAGCTTCGCCGGCGTGGTGCCCTTCGACTCCCTGAAGCCGATCAAGAAATTCACTGACCGCCAGACGGCGTTGAGCCGGATCTGGAAGGCCATCCAGGTCCTGACGCCCGCCCCCGCGCAACACGCGGCGCCTGCCGCGCCCAAGAAGGCCAAGGCGACCAAAGGGGCCAAGCCCAAGGACCATGCGCCCAATGCCCAGACGGCGGCCAAAGGCCCGCGCGAGGGGAGCAAGAAGGCCATCGTCCTCGACCTGCTCAAGCGCGCCGAAGGCGCCACGCTGAAAGAGATCATGGCTGCCACCGACTGGCAGGCCCACAGCGTGCGCGGGTTCATCTCCGGCAGCCTCGGCAAGAAGATGGGCCTCACGGTCGAGAGCACCAAGCGCGCCGACGGCGAACGCTGCTACCACGTGGCCTAAGCCGCGCGCCCGCCCCGCCAACCGCCGCCAGCATCAGCTGGCGGCTTCTTTGCTCCACACCCCAGCTAGCGGCGTGCGAATCTGATCTCTCTGCAACCGCAACGTCCGCGACGCGAACGGCGTTCATCCCCAGGCGAGGCTTACGTAAATTCGTCTCTGTGTGTCTCTGTGCTATAGTTCATAGTGCTAGGATACGAATGCAGGTTTTCAAGACCAAGTGGCTCGCACGGTTTGTCAAGCACGAAGGCATCGCCGACGCGAGGCTGCACGAGGCCATAGCGCGGGCCAAGCGTGGCTTGGTTGATGCCGATCTGGGCGGCGGGTTGATCAAACAACGTGTCGCTCGGCGCGGCAAGGGACGCTCGGGCGGTTATCGAATGCTGATCGCCTACCGGCTGAAGGAGCGAGCGGTGTTCCTATACGGCTTTGCCAAGAACGAGCGGGACAACATCAGCTCCGATGAACTGCTCACGGCTCGGGAGATCGCTTCGTGTTGGCTTGCGGCCGATGCCAAGCAGATCGCCCATGCACTCGCAGAGGGTGAGTTACAGGAGGTTCCCAATGACGAAGAAGCCTAGCCGTTTTACACATGCACTGCTTGAAACAGCGAAGGGGATGCACCGCGTCGGGGTGATGGGCGATGACGAATTCCAAAAAATCACCGTTCGCCATCTCGGAGAGGCTCCGCTTCGCACTGCCAGTCCGATCACGCCGGAAGAGATTCGCGCGCTGCGTGAGCGCGCCAATCTGAGTCAGGCCGCATTTGCCCGCTATCTTAATCTCACTTCGGGCTATGTCTCACAGTTGGAGCGCGGCGCCAAGCGGCCCACGGGTCCAGCTCTGGCCTTGCTCAACGTGATTCGTACCAAGGGCATTGAGGTGGTTCTCTAGCCTCGATTCGGCCGTACCGGCCGACGAGGCTTGAGTGCAGCGCCATGCCGAACTCGACGATGACGAAACGGTCGATTGACCCGATCCACCCCGGCGAAATCCTGTTGGAGGATTTCATGCGTCCGATGAACCTTAGCACCAATCAACTCGCGCGCGATCTCGACGTGCCACCAAACCGGATCAGTGCCATCGTCAACGGCACGCGCGCCATCACCGCCGACTCCGCACTGCGTTTGGGGATTTACTTCGGCGTCTCACCCGAGACGTGGCTTGGGTTGCAGCTTGAATACGACTTGCGCGTCGCGCGGCGTCAACACGGCAAAGAGATTGCGCACCGCGTCCGGACCCGACCCGCTGTATAGGCCACGTAAAGCGCAAAACAATAACGGGCGCAATCGCCATAATCCGAGTGGGTTCATGGACGTTCGAGGATTGATGCTTCGCGAAAGAGCCGGCGCAACTGGGGCACTCGCTTAGCCGGGCGGTCAAGCACGGTCGCGAACGCTCGCCACTCATCAGGTGTCAGATCAAGATGCCCGATTGCACGCGATTCGCGCCGGGCGCGTTTTACAGCACTCACTCTTATGAATTCACTGATGGCGACGCCGAGTTTCTCAGACGCTCGTCTGATTGCCGTCAGGTCACGTTCCGTGACGTACACACTGATGCAGTGCTTCAGCTTCTGCGAGGTCATGGCGCGGTCTGCATCCATATTGTGCGCCAAACAGGCAGACAAACGGCGCGTCACCCTTCGCCGCGCCGGATCTCCAATACCAGCGCTTCAAACCGCTGTTGGACATTCGCTTCGCGCAAGGCACATTCTTGGCTCCGGACATACGTGCCATTGATCCTGAGGAAGATTCGGTTTTCAAGCTCCGCGAGCTCCTTGCGGACCTCCGCCAGCAGCGCGCGATTCTGCAACCCCACGTAAGTGCCGATCAGCCCCGAGATAAGCCCGATGGCGGGGACGAGAAGTCGGACAAGCGTGTCTTCCATGGCAGCGCCTCGATAATCTTCAGTTCAGCGGACCAATCGGACAGCGCGAGGCACAATCCCTGCACCTCAGGGTTTCCCGCGCGCAACTCAGCTTCGACGTGTGCCAACTCACGGTGGCAACGATCGATTCAAGCGGCGGTGCCCAGCCGCTCGGTGGCCAGCTCTTTGAACAGCCGCCCGTCGGCTTCGAGCGTGGCCAGTTGGCCCGCGTGCTCTTGCCACCTGCGGACAATCACGTCGCAGTACCCCGGCTCCATTTCGATGAGCCGCGCCTGGCGCCCGCTGCGCTCACAAGCGATCAGCGTCGTGCCCGACCCGCCGAAGGGATCAAACACCGTGTCCCGCGTCTTGCTGGAGTTGCGGAGCGCGCGCTCGACCAGTTCGACCGGTTTCATAGTCGGATGCAGGTCGTTGGAGACGGGCTTCTTGATGAACCACACGTCGCCCTGGTCCCGCGCGCCGCACCAGAAATGGTCCGTGCCCTCTTTCCATCCGTAGAGGATGGGTTCGTACTGGCGCTGGTAATCCGACCGGCCCATCGTGAACGTGTTCTTGGCCCAGATCACGAACGTCAACCAGTGCCCACCGGCTTCGCGGAACGCGTTCTCGAGCGTGTGCAACTCTGACGACGACATGCAGATGTAGACCGCGCCCTTGGCGACGGTCAGGAGATTCACGCAGGCGTCGTAGAGGAACTTCTCGAATGCATCGCCAAGGTTGTCATTGGCGATTTTGCGGTTCTTGCCGCGGAGCTTATCCTTCATCGTCGCGCCGTAATTTACGTTGTACGGAGGATCGCAAAAAACCATGTCGGCGAGCCCGCCGGCCATGACCTTTTCCACATCGGCCATCTGGGTCGAGTCCCCGCACAGCAACCGGTGTGGGCCCAGCAGCCAGACGTCGCCCGGCACGGTCACGGCCGTCTCCGGCACTTCGGGCGCGGCGTCTTCGTCGGTGAGGCCCGCGGCAACCTGCTCGGGATCACGCAGCAATGCTTCCAGCTCTTCGTCCGAGAAGCCGACCAGCTCGAGCGAGAAGCCGTCCTCCTGAAGCGACTCCAACTCGACGCGCAGCATCTCCTCATCCCACCCGGCGTTCTCCGCCAGCTTGTTGTCGGCGAGAACGAGTGCGCGGCGCTGCGTCTCCGAGAGATGCGCCAGCACAATCACCGGCACCTCGGTCAGCTTCAGCATGCGCGCGGCGGCCAGGCGAGCATGGCCGGCAACGATGACCCCATCCGGCCCGACGAGGATCGGGTTCACAAACCCGAACTCGGCGATGGAACCCGCGACCTGCGCCACCTGCGCATCGGAGTGCGTCCTCGCGTTTCGGATATAGGGGATCAGCCGATCTATCGGCCACTGCTCGATTTGGAGTTGCATCAGGAGTGAAATGCGAACAGACTCAGTCGGCCTTGCGGCTTCCATAAAACGGCGCGGCGCCGTGATGCTGGATGCGGCGCGCGTCCCGCAGCCGCGGATTGTCAACCTGCTCGATCGGAACACCGCGCTCGGCGGCGACCTGGGCGATAGCCTGGCCGGTAGCTGCGAGGACCGGCTCGACGCCAGCCAGCTCCGCGATGCGGCGTAGGATCACATCGCAATACGCAGGGCTGATCTCACAGCCATACCCGGCGCGGTTCAGGACCTGGGCGGCGGCCATCGTTGTGCCGCTGCCCATGAACGGATCGAAAACGATGTCGCCCTCGTCGGAGTACGCCTTCAGGAAGAACTCCACCAGCGCTCGTGGGTACGGCGCCGAGTGCGATCCCTGCCCGCTCTCGCTCTTGACCTCAATCACGTTGCTCGGACGGGCGATGCCGATGAAGCGGCCATCGTTGTCCTCCGCGCCGGACTGGCCCGCGGCGTCGCCGCGCGCGCCTGTGCCCAGCAGCCCACTGCCCGAGGTCGACTTCGGATTGTCGGGCGAGTAGTCGAAGCAATCCTCGGAGACGTGCCCGACCTCCTTCGGATGGAACTTGATGTCGGTCTGGCGCGTGAAGTGATATACGGGCTCGTGTGCATTCTTGAAGCGGTTGGGCCATCCGCCCGGCACGCCATTGTCGGTCTTGCGCCACAGCAGATCATCCACATACCGCCAGCCCCACTGCCGCTTGTGCGCGATGACAAGGTCCAGCGTGTATAGATGGCGCTCGCCATCCTCGGCGTGAGCCTTGATGTTTACCAGCCAGGAGCCGTCCGCGGCCAGCACCGCCTCGACGTTGTCGGCCACCGCGCAAAACCAGTCCACGTACTCGTCCGGTGGGATCGGCTTAAAGCCGCTCGACGGATCGTACTCGCGCTGCGTGGCGTAGGGCGGCGACGTGATCGCCAGGTTGACGGCCACGCCGCCGAGCACCGCCTTCACCACCGCCAGGTCGCGGCAGTCGCCGCAGATAAGCCTGTGCCGGCCGATCGTCCAGATGTCGCCGGCGCGGGTGACCGGATCCACCGGCGGCTCCGGCGCCTCATCGGCAATTGTCTCTGCCGTAACTGCATCTGTCTCGCCCGCCGCAGCGGTCATCAACGCGCGGATCTCTTCGTCACTGAAGCCCACGAGGTCGAGATCGAAGCCCGCTGCTTCGACCGCCTGCATCTCCTGGCGGAGAATCTCCTCGTCCCACCCGGCGTTCAGCGCCAGCTTGTTGTCGGCGATCACCAGAGCCCGGCGCTGCGTCTCCGACAAATGTCCGAGCACGATGACCGGCACCTCGGCCAAGCCCAGCTTGCGCGCCGCGAGCACCCGGGCGTGGCCGGCAATGATGACGCCGTCGGCCCCGACCAGGACCGGGTTTGTCCAGCCGAACTCCATGATCGATGCCGCGACCTGAGCCACCTGGGCCTCCGAGTGCGTGCGCGAATTGCGGGTAAACGGCAGCAAATTCCCAATCGGCCGCAGCTCGATGCTGGTTGGCAGTTTGATTGTTTCCAATGGTTTAGGTGAGTGACGACCCGGTCGTCACCGTCTAACTAGCGAGAATCTGCAATCGGTTTACCGGCCGCCGAAAAAGCCCTGGGAGGACCCCAGGATTTGGCCAGCCGTTGGCCTCCGTTGCGCCTCGTTGGCCCGTGTCGCGTCCGCCGCGCCAGGCTTGGCCTCGGGCTTGCCGGGCTGGCCCGCACCGGACACAGCCAAACGCGGGCGATTGAACGCGCCACGCATCCGCGCGACGTGCCGGGCGCCCACTTGGCCCTTTCTTCTCAGCCGACCAGGCAATCGGACACCACCTGCAGGAACACATTGCGAGCAGAGAACGGCACGCCGTCCTCGTCGCGGCCATCCAGCCTGCGCAGCTTCCAGCAGTGTCCGTGCTCCAGTTTCTCGACGACGCTGTACTTGGTGCCGTGCGGCACCCGCACTTGGATGGGGTTACCACCATCGGTGCTCAGCAGCCAGATGGCTCGCAGATGCCCTTTTCGGCCCCACGACGGCTTCACGTATCCGCCTGCGATCAACCGCTTGGCGGCATCAGGCGTACGGAAGCCGAGCGACGTGCCGTCTGGTGCGTAGTAAGGGATCTGCCGTTCAGAGTTCATCGGGGCACAATTCGGGTACGGGAAGGAAGGGAGGGAGTTTTACGAGAGTCCCGTCTCTCGTGTGGGTCAGGGCGCCTTGGGAAGCTGCGTTGTGCGCCGGGCTTCCAAACTGTGCCCCTACTTATCTATACTCGGCGACCACGCGTTTTTTAAAGACCTGAACTCATTTTTTCTGCGAGCGCCTATTTGGCGGCGCGAGCCCGTCTGATCCAGGGCTGCTCGACGTCGGGATTGTAGAAGTGCTGGCGCACGCCGCTCGGCAGCATGATCTCAATGGCTTCGCGCGTGATCTCGCCAATGCGATCGCCAGAATTCAGATACGATGCCAGCCCGCGGAGCGGGCTTTGTGGCTTGCCCACTGCATAGAGCCGTTCTTGCTTCCAGCCAAGACTAATCGCCTGCTCCCGCATGGCATCGACGATGGCGAGTGTCTGTGGGAGTGTGGATGAGTTGCCAGCCGCCGGCGGCGCTCCGTGACGGTCCCACTGCTCCGCCGCGGGCGGCCGGTAATCTTTCGCATGCAGCGTACGCAAGGCCTCTTCCAGGGTGGCTTCTCCCAAGTGCACCATCGCCCACTCGTGGATTCTGTTGAAGCTGTCGCGAAGCCTGTCAAACGACTCCTGGGCGAGTTGCCCGGCGAGAACGGCCAGTTTCGCCATGTGCATCTTGCTGCGCAGCCAAGCGTAATACTCAGGATCGAGCCGCCGGTAAGCGGTGTCGTTAATCTGGACGTCGCGGTTGAAGGCGTTCGGCTGATCCGTTTCCCAGCAGCTCAGTGCCGTAGAGACGAACAGAGCGGGTGAATTCGGCGGCTGTGGCTGCGCGTGTTCCAGTGGTGTTCCAGTCGAACAGCCCGGCGAAAAGGAGACTGGAACACCGTAAGCTCCTGAGGTTGTAAGGCTTACTGGCCCGTGTTCCAGTGTTCCAGGTGTTCCAGTGTTTTCGCCAAATTCCCTATAACAATCACGTGAGTGTGTATGTGCGCTCATGGTGTGTATTTCTTTCGCTCCTCGCGTATGTAAGGAATTAGCTGGAACACCTGGAACACGCCTGCGAAATCAATGGGTTAGACTGGAACACGGACTGGAACACCGGCTGGAACACCGCCGAGACTGGAACACCGATCTACTCCGGGCGCCGGTATCGCCACTCCCGCCCGCCGCGCGGCCCGGCGTTGAAGCGCAGCCACCCATTTGCACGGAGAGTTCGCGCGATACGCATCTTGTCCATGTGCGTCCACAGGTCTTTCTTCTTCTCCAGGCAGAAGTTGAGCACGTCGGCGATGGTGACGGACTCCCGGCCAGCAGCCCACGCGAGAATCAGTTCGTCCCAGGGATCGCCCTCATATCGGTCAGCCTGCTCTTCCGCGGCCTGACGGTTTAGAGCAACCGAGTCCAGCCACCACGGCTTCCCATCGAAGTAGAGCGCCGTGGCCTCGGCCCAAAGCTGGTCCCGGCACGCCGCCAGCCCGTCGACGTCGATCACCGGCGCCCGACACGCCACTGGCCAGAAGCGGCGTCCGCCGGTTTCGTCCCGCAAGTACGTCCCGTGGTTGACGCTGCCGGCGAAGACGCACTGCCGAGGGGAGTCGATCAGCCGCTTTCCGTACGGCGGCCGAAAGCGGTCCGTCGCCCGGCTCATGAAGGCTTTGATCTTGCCGACGTCGGAGCGCGAGAGGGATTCGAGCTCTGCTATCTCGATGACCCAGACGCCGCGCGTTTGCAGCGCCGCGTCTTTCGATCCAAGGTCGGCGATCTCGTCTGTGAACCACGGCTGCGCCAACACCCGCAGAGCGGTTGACTTCTTGATGCCCTGTTCGCCCTCGAAGATCAGGCAGCAATCCGCCTTGCACCCGGGCTCGAACACGCGCGCCACCGCCGAGATCATCCACCGCGAGCCGACGGCGGCCACGTACGGCGACGGATCGGCGCCGAGATAGTCGGCCAGCCAGGATTCCAGGCGGTGCGTACCGTCCCACACGAGATCCTTCAGATAGATTCTGACCGGATGAAACGGACGCTCGTGGCCAACGGCTTCGACGGCTTGGCCGGTCACATCCGAAGAGACAGAAATGTCCTGGTGATGCAGCCATTCGGTGGCAAGGAGGTCATCGTTTGGAGACCACTCTACCGAAAGTTCCGTGTCGGGCTGCATCCACGGCGCAGGTTTTTGAAGAACGGTGACGTGAGCGAACTCGTCGTAAGCCAGCACGCCGCCCCACTGCGGCGCGGCGCGCAGAGCCGTGATGGCGTTCGCCAGCAGGGACTTCACACTGCCGTTCAGATTGAGCAGGAGCCGGTCACGCCAATCCGTTGACGTTTGCACGGCCACCGCGAGTTGCGGGCCGGGCGATCGCGCGGCGCCAGGTCGCTTGCTGCCTGGCTTTTTCTTGCTGTCAATCCGCACAACTTTCATCTGTTGGCGAAGTGCAGCGATGGGCAGACGATCCTTGCCGCACTTCTCTTGGATTTGCTTCAATAGGCGCGGCTGCACGATGGGATCAAGCTGCCCGACCTCCGCCAGGAGCGGGCCAAGGACGCGCGCCAGATCGGCGTCCGGCGTATCCACCGAGAGAGCCGCAATCGCCATCTCGAGCGGCGTCTGCGCCACGGCGAGGATTTGTTCGAAATCCGTCGCCGTCTTGCCTGTGGCGAAGTATTCGTTAACGTCGATTTTGGCGTCGGCCAGCTGCGCGTCCGCCTCGGGTGTTCCCTCCGGCGTTTCCGCCAGTTTCTCCCGCGCGACGCGTTGTTTCTCACCCAGCGGCAGCACAGCCACGCGCGTGGTGATCCCGTTGGCGGAAAGGATGCGCGCCGTCTTCAGCGCGCCGTTCATGCCGGCCTCGGAGACCTCGTTGTCCTGGCAGATGAAGACCGTCTTGACGCCGGCGAGGCGCGGTAGCAGCCGCTCCCAATCGGCCTCCCGGATCTGCACGGTCACCGGCGAGACCACCGGGAATCCGCGCTCCATCAGTGAGATGCAATCCGTGACGCCCTCGGTGATGATCACCCGCTCGGGGCGCGTCAGTAGGACGTCTTCGTTGTACAAGACGTCGTTTTGGACGCACTGCGCCACATGATCGTTGTTGCGGTCGTTGCGGACAGCCAGCTTCTTGTACTTCGACTTCTCCCATTCCTGATCCGGAGTCCATGGCGTGCGGCGGCCGATCATGAAAACGACGTTGCCGCGGCTCCAGTACGGGAAGATGATCCGGGATTCGAAGAACGGAAAGAGCCCATCTTGCGCGGTCGGCCGGAATGCGGAGGTCGCCGCCAATTCCCGCAGCGTGAAAGCGCCGGCGCCCTCTGTCAGTGCCCGCACCGCGCCAGGTTCGTTATCAGCAAAGCCGATCTTCAATCTCGCGATGGTCTCGTCGCCAATGCCGTACTTCGACTTGAACCAGGCGAGGACTTCGGTGTTGGCGACCAGCCGCTGGTGGTAGATCTCTGCCAGTGCAGCGAGCGCTCCGCGCACGCGCCAGGAGAGCCGGTGCTCCTCCTCCGCTTCGGCGATCTCTTCCGGCGAGCGACCAATCTGCGACAAGAGCGGCAAGCCGGCGCGGCCAGCCAAGAAATCGCGTGCCCGGCGATGCGTTTCCGGCATGACGCCCGATTGGCCGCGCGTCACGGTGCCGGCCTGCACAAACTCGACAAGCTGCAGCGCGTCGCCTCCGACGCCACAGCCGAAGCAGTACCAGCCCTGCTTGTCGAGCATGATATGCAGCGAGCGGTGCGACTGGCTGCGGTGGTTTGGACAGTCGCAAAACAGCGTGGCGCCCGACTCTTGCGTTAAGCGCGCGCCGAGCATTTCTCGGGCCAAGCCGCCGATATCCACGTCGGTGATCTGCCGGTAGTACGTTTTGACGTCCACGGGTGTACTCAAGCGCAGGCCTCCGGAAGCAGGAAAGAGAGAAAAGTGTTGCGGCGGTCCACTTGGCGCTTTGTGGCGCAGTTGGCGATGCCCCAGCGATCGCCCAGAATGATCACCGAATCCTTGGCACGCGTCACAGCGGTGTAGAGCAGATTGCGGTGATGCATAAAGGAGTGCGACTTGTGGGCGATGACAACGGCGCAGGGAAACTCCGAGCCCTGCACCTTGTGGATCGACGTCGCGTAGGCCAACTGGATGTTGTTCACACCTTCCGAGTCGGCTTCGATCTGCACCGCACGCCCGTCGAACTCGATGGCCAGGCTTCCATCCTTGCCCGCCTCGAGCACGACACCCATGGCGCCGTTCATCACGTCCAGTTCGTAGTCGTTCTTTGTCTGGATCACCTTGTCGCCGGCGTACAGGCGCGGCCACCGCCCAGGCTCTAGATCGGCGACCGCAACCCCGCTGAGCTTCAACTGCAGAAGCCGCTGTAGCTCGATGTTTAGCTCGACTGTCCCGAGCGGTCCCTTATGCATGGGCGTCAAGACCTGCACGTCCCGCAGCAGATCGTAGCCGAGGCGCTCCTTCAGGACTTCATCAAACAGGAGCAGCAGCATGCGGCGGACATCGAGGCTGTCGGTGAACTTGTCGATCACGTACCAGGGCCGGCGCGCGCCTAGACGCACATCCGCAGTCGGCCGCACTTCGCCATCGAGGATCGCCGTGGAGTTTTCTTTAAGCACGCCGGCCTGGCGGATGATCTTGGTGAGGACGGTAGTGGGGATTGCGCGAGACTGCACCAGATCGCGAAGCAGATTGCCCGGGCCCACGGGCGGCAACTGGTTGTGGTCGCCAACCAGGATCACGGCCGTGCGGCTGCGGTCGACAGCCTGAAGGAGCCGCCAGGCCAGCGGGATGTCCACCATCGAAACTTCGTCGATCACCAGGATGTCTGCCTCGATCGGATTGAGCGCGTCGCGCGAGTACGTGCGCCCGTTGTAGCCGAGCAGGCGATGGATCGTGCTCGCCTCGTGGCCGACCACTTCTTCCAGCCGCTTCGCCGCCTTGCCCGTGGGTGCGGCGAGCACGACATTCAGCTCCAAACGCTCCGCGATGGAGGTGATCGCCGAAACGGCATACGTTTTTCCGCTGCCGGCGCCGCCGGTCATCAGCGAGAGGGAGTAGCAGAATGCATTACGCACGGCGGCCCGTTGGTCGGGGTTCAGCTCGCCGGCCTCGGCGTCGAGCAGCCCCTCGACATTGGTGACAGCGTGCGGGTTAGCCTGACCCGCGTCGCGCAAGATCCCGGCGAGCTCCGCCTCCATCCGATGGATCTCCGGATCGGCGACGACGAGCTGTGCGAAAGGCAGGCAAACCAGCTGTGCCTCGGCAATAAGCGCTTCCATATGCCCTTCAATCACTTCGCGGCAGTCGAGGCTGTCCATCACCAGCAGCGCGTTGGCGCGATCGAGCAGATCTTCGCATTCCACCCAGCAGTGGCCGTCGTCGAGAGCCTCCGCAACGCAAAACGCCAGCCCGGCACGGATGCGCGACGGCAGATCCTTCGGCGTGCCCATCTTGCGGGCGATCTTGTCGACCCGCTTGAAGCCAAAGCCGCGGATCTCGCGCACGAGCACATACGGGTCGCGCTGCAGGATGGACACCACCTGGCTGCCGAACCGATCTACCAGCGTCGTCACCTGGTGATGGGTCAAGCCAAAGCGTGAAAGGTACGTCATCGCGGCGTTGAAGTCGGTGTTCGCTACCCAGAGACGCTGCAGCGCGAGAGCGGCCTCGATGGGAATCCTGGCGATAGCGGCGACGCGCGCCGGTGAAACCCGAATCGCCACATCGAAGCCGCGTCCGAACTCATCGGCGATCGCGCGCGCCTTCGCCGGGCCGATACCCTTCACATCTGGATGGTTCGCCAGGAAGTTGGCCAGACCATCCGCATCCATCTCCAGGTCATAGCCCAGGCTCTCCGCGGCAAACTGCCGGCCGTATTTCGGATGTTTGGCCCAGTGTCCTTCCAGCCGGACGGAATCGCCTTCGCGGACGAAGATCTTGCCGGCGAAGGTGGCAAGATCGCCGTCCGGAGTGCGCAACCGCCCGGCGCTGAACGTCGCGCCTGAATAGAACACGATTTCCACGATGCCGCGGAGGCTCGTTTGAACCTCCGCGGCTAAGGCATTCGTCATACGCTCCACCTCTTGTGTGCGCTGAGCAAGTACGCCTGCACGAAATGGCAGGCCGCCTGGCGGCTTGAACAGAAGAACACCGGGACACGGAAGTCGAGGATGATCGACAGCGCGCTGCCAAGCACGGCACTCGGGTGCGCCGCGCCGCGATAGCGCCTCTGCAGGACATCGAGGACGCCCGCCTCAACCACCACGCACGCCGCCCGGTACTCGGCCAGTTTCCGCAACTCCCGGTGGAAGCGCTCGCGGGCATGAATGACGGTGGAGACGAAATCGTCGAGGCTCTTCCGCTCCACCGCCACCACACCTTCGAGGCCCGCCACGGAGTAATCCCCAGCCGGCAGCGCGCAACGCTCGGTGGCCGCCAGCCGGGGATCGAAGGAATAAGGCTCCTGCTCTCGCGTGTCGGTGAGGATCGTGGGCAGTCCCGGATTAGAACGGGACAAGGGCGTCGCCCGCCTCCTGCCGGAAGTTGCCGGGCGCGCGGTCGTTGTCGATGCGGCGGTTGAAAAAGATGTTCTCGTTGTCGCCCTTGGTCTTCTTCGTGACTTCGAGCTTCACGTCCAGCAGGCGCCGGAGATGATTCGGCAGGTCAGACAGCCGCTCGAGATCGAGCCCGCACAGGTGCAGGTCGGCCTTCAAATACTTGAGCGTCTTCTGCGTGATGACGCTGTTGCGCCAGATCAGGCGGTTCACGCATTGCGGCGCGATCACACGCAGCGTCCACCTCAGCATCGGGTTGCCAGAGGTGTGCGCTTCGGTCAGTTCGGCCTTCTCGACGTTCACCTGGTACTTCCCGTCGGGCACGCTCTCGAAATCACCGCGCTCGGCGGCCTGCTCCGAGCGGAAGCCGGCGTCAAATTGAGACAGATCAATCGGTTTGTTACTCATCGTGTTTGCTCCTGTTGAGAATTCACCTCGTTGCGGATGCTTTGGCAGTTTGCGGCTTCAACGGCGCCACCGCCGTGTTGAAGGCCTCATAGAACTTGGAGAAGTCGAGATCGAGCGTCTCCGGCAGCCGCCCGGTCCGGTCGCCGGCCTCGAAGTAGAGGCTCGGCTTGGTGCGAATCACCCGCCGCATCCTCTGCTCCCCGTTTTCGCCAACGGTTACTTCCAGATCGCAGTACAGAACCATGTCAACCATGCCGAGCACGATCTTGCGGGCCTTGTCGGGCAGTGTCGGTACGATCCGCGTGTATTTGCCGGTGCGCGTCTCAACTTCGATCTCCTTGGCATGTGAGACCAGGAAGAGTCCATAGGGCAGAAACGCCAGCTTAGTCAGGACGCGCTGGAATTCGTTGTTGACGATCGCGTAGCCCTTGCCGTAACCGAGATCGGATTCGTGCTCGATCTTGAACTTCTTGAGGATGGAGTCCGTGCAGAATTTGTAGGCGTTGTCAACGGTGTCGATGATCACCGTCTTAAAGGGGTGCTTCCCGTCGATGATTTCGGCGCAAGTGGCCAGCAGATCGTCCCAGGATTGGATCGGCACCTGGAAGACGTCGAGCGCGTTCAATCCCGGCTCGGTGGCCAGGAACACTGCACTCTCTGAGTTCGAGCAGAAGGTCAACTTGCCGATCTTCGTCTGCCCGTAGGTGAGCACGGTCAGGTCTGCCAAGTTCGGCTTGGGCGCGGTTTTCGCGCCGGGTAGTAATGCCATTTCGATGAATCTCCTTCAGAAGGCCGGTTCGGTTGTTGTTTGGGGTAACGCGCGGAGCTCCTCGTTGGGCGCCACGCACTGGTAGAAGTTGTCAATGACGTTGGGATTGCCGTTGGAGCGGCACAGCGCAAAGTACGCGCAAGGCCGCTGATAGTTGAAGCAGAACGCCGTGTTCTGGTAGAAAACTCCGCGGCGCCGGGCGTCGAGGAAGGCCTGCGTGAGCTCCCACAGTTCGCTGCGCAGGATGTCGAATCGGTCCCTCGACAGGTAGAGCATCTCCCGGTGGAACATCGTTGACTCGGCGTACTTCTCCGCGAGACGCTGCTGAAACTCCTCATCGGTCTCAGGCAGCTTGCGCTTCGCCGTGGTCTTGCCCGACTTCGACTTGGCCAGCAGCTCGGCCCGGCGAAGTTCGAACTCTTCGACGGTCTCGCCCTTGCCCTGCTGCAGGCGGGCCTTCACCAGGATGTTGTAGAGAATCCCGGTGATCGGGATGCCGAGCGTCTGCTCGATGTAGTGCGCGTACAGCGTGATCTGGAAGTCGGTCCAGAGTTTCTCAAGGTAGTCTGCATCGAGCTGCGATGCCGTCTTGTGTTCCAGCACGAAGTAATCGCCGCCGATGCGCACGATGCCGTCGATCTTGCCGGCCAGGAGAAAACTGCGTGACGCCGCGCCAGTCGCCGGATTGACGATCGGGCCTTGGAAGGTTTTTTCCAGCGCGACGATCTCAAACTCCTCCGTGGGATAGTGCTCGGCATAGGCCGTCATCATTGCCGCGGCGTTGAACCAGTCCCGCTTTTGGTCTTCGTCCTGCGCCCGGCTCGGGCACAACCGGTCGATCCGGTCGAGCACCTTGGCGAGATTCCGCTCGCCGTGCCACAGCTCCAGGCAGTCGTGGATGAGCGAGCCGAAATGCAGGTTGTGATCGCGCAACAGCGGCAGGAGCTGTTCGATGAAGCGCCACTCCACCGCTTTGCGGCAGTTTCGGAACAGACTCCACATCGAATATGTGGAGACCATCGGGAGGACTGTCATCGTGCAACTCCGTCGCAGTAGCACTCCGGCAGAATGCCGGCACGCAAGAACGCGGTCCGGAGTTCTCCGATCAACTGGTGAATCCGCTGCCGCGTCCGATTGCGCTTTGTGGCCACCTCCACGGGCGACAGGTATGTCAGGTCGAGTGCCAGCTTGCGAAGGTTGTCGGGTAGCTTGGCGATCACGCGCTGCACGTCCGCGCTGAGAACCAGGCTAGCCGTTGGGTCCGCTGACGCTGGCTCCCTTTTCGCGCGGGCGGAGTCGACACGCTTGTTCTGATCCGGACCGAAACCGTCACAGATTGGCGACAGCGCTTCACATTGGACGCGCTTCGATTCCCGATGCGCTGCGACCGCCGACCTGTTTCGAATCACGCCGCGAATGAAGGCCCGCCACTCGCCGCGTGCTGGATCGAATCCGGGGGCGCGCTGCAGACAGTCGAGGACGAATTCCTGGCGCAGATCCTCCCAGTCGTCCTGTGGGAGTCCGGTACGGTTCACGAGGAAGTGGGCCCGACAGGTAGCCTGCTCCAACATGTAGGGAGCAGAGGCTTGTGGATCGAGTGCGACTGGAGGGATCACCGGCGCACCTCCGGATTGGCCGCTTCGAAGATCAGGCGGCGCGCGATTCCAGCGCGCACTTCGATTCGCGCGATTGTGCCGTCGCCGATCTCATCCAGGCGCACCATGAGGCGGCAGATCTCCTCGGGCAATGCGAAGTCCGACAATCTCTGTTCGGGCCGGGCGGCGTCTTCGGTATCGAGCCGCACGTCGAGAAACACCTGCGGCGCGGGATTGAAAACCGGTTCTCCACGCCGGAGCTCCAGATCTTCAATCCGGCCGTAGTTGATCCTCTGGCACAGCCGGACCAGCGCCTGTTTTGGCGCTGACAGTTGTAGGAAATGGGTGGTTCGGGGCATTGGCGTGCTCACTCCCCCATCCGCTCGCGGTTACGAAGCAGGAATTCGTCGATCGCCGGGTGGACGCGCGGCAGCTTCGCGGAACGTGCTTTCACGTCGCCGCCACGCAGTTGGCCCTTGAGATCGCGCAACACTCGGACGCGGATCCGGTCCAGCCGGGTCATCATCGTCCAGAGAAGATCGTCCTCGAGGTGATAGGAAGAGGCGGCGCCGCCGATCAGAATGGCGATGTCGTCAAACGCTTCGCGTACGAGACTTTCCGGATTGGAAAGCGTAGATTCTGGCTGTGCGGCCGCCGGGGGCCCGCCAGGATGAGTAGCAGAAGAGGTCGTGCTCATCGGTTTCTCCTGCTACCGGTTGGTGGAATATTCCATCTGGGCGGGTTTGCAGAAGATGCCGCAGAGTCAAGTCATTGATAACAGGTGAAATCGAGTTCGAAGATATTTTCGTGGGCCTCGACGGGCGTCGTGGAATATTCCATCGGGATCGATTCTGTGTCGCCAAGACGGGCGAGTGGCGACGGTCGGTTGATGCGTGTGGACGTCACCGTCCTACGATCGACCGCAAGGACTTGAGAATGTGCAGGCGCCATCGTGATGTTTGACACAGAATAGAGAAGCGGCCCGCGGGATCGCTCCAACGGAATAGTGTTTTAGAGTCACGTCATGTATTTCAGAGTTTTGGCCCATGGCATCCGAACTCCGGCTGCCGCAAGATCCCACGCCTACCTGATCACCGACAACTGGGACGACTGGTTTAAGTACGAGACCTTATATACGTTGGTGGTCTTCGATGCAGCGGGTACACGGCACGTCATCGGCGGAGTGAAGATCGGTCAGTTCGCCATGGGTGACGAACAACGGCGAGCCGCCATCCCAGAGGAATTTGATGAGCTGGACGAACGCTTTTTCTCGCTCGGCCAAGACGACAGCTACTACGAGGATCTCAACGAGCTTGGAGCGCACATCAGGGACCAGGTACTGCGAGGTATCCGAGACGTGGCGCTCGACCAAGATCTATTCCAACGGGCGCTCGCGGAGAAGGTCACAGGGGTCTCGCTCCTCCGCTCGGTTTCGCCGGCAACGGTCTCAGGGCAATTCTATAGGCTCGCTAGGGGCGGGGCCCGCTTGTCACGTTACAGATTCAATTACATGGCACCGAAACGCCCCGGTTCGCGCGCCGCGCCGGTCACGCTCTCCTTCACGGTTGAGCCCGAGTCTCAGCCGCCTACCAATATCCACGTGCTCATTGGACGAAATGGTGTTGGCAAAACGCACCTGCTGCACCACATGACAAGGGCACTGGTCGAGGAAGGCGCCAACGCCGCTGAAGTCGGAGCATTTGCGGCTGAGACCGACGCGATTGGCGAAAGTCCCTTGTTCGCCAACCTCGTCTCCGTTACGTTCAGTGCCTTCGATCCGTTGGAGCCGTTGCCGATCCGACAGGACAAGTCGAAAGGCGTTCAATACGCCTACATCGGGTTGAAGCGGGGTGGCAGGACCAAGGACGACAAACCGCTAGCCCCCAAATCTCCTGATCGGTTGACGACGGAGTTCGCAAGCAGCACCTCGCTATGCCGGCACGGCGCGCGAGCCAGTCGATGGCGCCGCGCGCTCGAGATGCTGGAGGCCGACCCGATTTTCCGGGACGCCGGGGTGGCTGCTCTGGCGACTGAGGACGCCGAAGAGGAGGAGCTGAAGACGCAAGCTCGCAAGCTGTTCGGGGGGCTGAGTTCAGGCCACAAGATCGTCTTGCTGACGGTCACCCGGTTGGTCGAGACTGTAGAGGAACGGACGCTGGTACTCATCGACGAACCAGAGGCGCACCTGCATCCGCCTCTACTCTCGGCATTTGTCAGGGCTTTGTCGGACCTTCTGACTAACCGAAACGGCGTCGCAATCATCGCCACGCATTCGCCCGTTGTATTGCAGGAAGTTCCCAAGAGCTGCGCGTGGAAGATCCGGCGCAATGGCACCAAAGTCGTAACCGAGCGACCGGAGATCGAGACTTTCGGAGAGAACGTCGGCATCCTTACGCGCGAGGTGTTTGGCCTTGAAGTCACTCAGTCAGGGTTTCACAAGATGTTGCGTGAAGCTGTTGCGGAGGATACAGACTTCGACGAGGTGGTAAGGCGGTTTGGCGGTGAACTCGGTGGCGAGGCGAAGGCGATCATTCGTGCGCTCATCGCCGCGCGCCGCTGAAGGGCGATCTCTAATGTGGACACTTGATCGTCCCATGCACTCGGCGCGCCGGACTTTCACGACCTGCATTAGTAGTGTGCGTGATCCAGTGTTGAAGGCGCGCCTGGACGCCGTGGCGCAGGCGGTGGAGGATGCGTCGGCGGAGTTCGATGAGGCAGCCGCGGCCCAAGCCACTCATGGCATTGCCCGCGAAGCATTGGTCGGTGGCGACGTGAGTAGGGATGAGATGGAGAAGGTCTACACGCAGCGCATGGCGAAGAAGGGCGCGCCGGGGCGGAACATCTACGACGAATTGATCGCCGCACCAGCGCACGGTCGATGCCCGCTTTGCGGTCACAGATTGGTCACGACGCTTGACCATCACTTGCCTAAAGCTCACTACCCAGCGCTCGCAGTCGCGCCGCTGAACCTGGTCCCATCGTGCGGCGACTGCAACAAGGCCAAGCTCGACGTCATTCCCCGGGAGGCCGCCGAAGTCTCACTTCACCCGTATTTCGACAATATTGACGGTGAGCGCTGGCTTAGAGCGGAAGTAATCGAGACGCGACCCGCTGCACTGCGGTTCTGCGTCGATGCACCTATTGAGTGGGGGGAAGTTCTCCGACAGCGAGTCCTCAATCACTTCAGAAAGCTGGGGTTGGCTGAGCTATATGCATCAGTAGCGGCGGAGGAACTCCTGAATATTCGTCACCAGCTTGTTGACCTGCACGCTGCGGCCGGCATGGAGTCCGTTCGGCTGGAACTGGAGGGCAGCGCGTCGAGCTGCGCTCGCGCCCGACGCAACGGCTGGCGAACTGCGGCATATGAGGCGTGGGCCGCCTGCAACTGGTTCTGCGATGGCGGCTTTGCGCCCATGGGGTGAAGCAGTTCGACGTCCACGGTCGCTGCCATTAGGAAGCCCAAGATTCCTTACGCTACCCAAGCGTTTCGAGTGGATTAGCCGTGAGCACGGTGTCCCCGCGATTCCTCTTCCGCTATCCCATTCGCGCGACGCCGCACTCAAAGTGCGCCATCCACGCTTTCTTGATGTCGCTGTAGTTAACCGGATCATCCTCGAGGCCGGTCCAATGGCGGAGCCAGCGGCCGAGCTTCAGAACCGCCATATCCTCCGGCGACCGCTGGAGTTTCCCCTCGGATCGCAAACACTCCAGCAACGCCCGGCCTTCGGGCGTCGTGATTCCTGAATCCTTGGCGAGTCCGAGGTCAACGAGCGTGTACTCGCGCCACGTGCGAGCTTCCCGCTCGGCAGTCTCGACGCTGCTGTGTCCATCGGCACTTCGGATTTGACGAGCGCGAAACGCTTCTTTCGACTTGACGCCGACGGCCAGGCGGCCGCCCGCCAATTCCTCCAAGCGGAAGTCGAGCCACGATGCGCCTGCAGGCGTCGGAAAGCCGTCGTCGGCACGCGGCCGTACTTCGAACGCGCAGCGATACTCCCCGCTCGCCTTGTCGAAGATAATCGGTTCTTCGTCGATTGAGAACAGACTCCGCAGCCGGGACCGCAAAACGCTGATCTGCTTCTGGACGCGCGACTTCGTCCGCTCACCAGTCGGCAGGTCGGCCAAGGCAATCAGACCACGCCGGGCGGCGAACAGCCGAAGGAACTGCAGGGGCCGGTCACTGGCAGTCTCCCCTTGTCTGCCGTCCAAGAACCCAGCCTCTTCCAGACTCATCTCCTTCTCAAACGCACCGGCGCTGACCAATAACGCAATGTCCGCAACCTCGATTGCCACGTCAGACCAAGCCGTCCCCTCAGGCAAGGCGACGCTGCGGATGCAGTTTAGCTTCTCCGGTCCGCGTTCTCTCGGTAAGGCGTCTTCGATGTAGTCGAGAGCGACCTCCAATCCGCCTCCCGTCAGCACGGTGATGGTCTTGACGTCCAACACGGTGAAATGGGGCAGGCCCCACCCATCCATCCGCTTCAAGTTACCCAGCGCCAACAAGACTCCGTGCGTGGCATTCAGGTGCCGCGTGGCAGCCTCGGGAATGCCGCCATCATCGCGGGATCTCGCAACGGCGAAGAACACGTCGCGGAAACGGCCAGCCAGGCGCCGGCGGCCGAGTTTCCACAGATGCCCAACCAAGACGTCTTCCACTGTGCCCGCCAGTTCCATGGCTGCGGCAAGTTGCTGCGCCAGCGCACCGATGTTGACGGTCCACTGGCGCAGCCTCTCGTCGGGGACGTGCACGCCACCCTCGGCCGGACATGGAATGTAGGCCCGCATCCCCGAATCATCCCGCACGCTCGGCAGCCAGATCACCTCTTCGGCATGCCAATCGCCGCAGGCGTCGCACGCGACGAAGCGGGCTCGGTCACCCTCCCGGATAAGGCCCAACCGCGTGAGATGCTCCAGTTCGCCTGGCGACCAGGACTGAATCTCATCGAAGCAGAAAGACGATTCGTCGCATTCCGCTCTCAGCAGGACCTGCCGCCACAGGTCACAGCTCACGCTCGATCCCCCAGACCTTGAGGTAGCGGCGGAGCGTTTGCTCCTCAGCATCATCGCCGAGGTCACAGCGCGTCTCCGAGATCTTGAACGTGATGCTGCGGTGTCTCTTTCCTGGCCTCTCGATGACAGCGCGCAACGTGACCTCCAGGATGGTATCGTGCGCGAGATCGCCTTTGTCCTCCGCGAAGGTCGCCCGGATCACTTCGTAAACTGAAGCCTGCGAGCCGCGCACTCCGGCATCGATCATGATTGTGCCGCCGGCGTGACCGTGAGTGCGCACTCGAAGGGCAGTGACGCTAACGGTGATGATCCGGTGTATCGGATCAGTCGGAAACGTCAATCCTGGATTCTTGAACAGCTCCAGGTCGTAGGGCTGGGTTTGGCACGGCTGCGGCTTCTGGTCTTGGCCCAACACGACCTCGGCGAAGATCTCCGACAACTCGTCTCGCACCCGCTTGCCGCCTTCCGCGTACAAGTTGACGGTCCCGGCCGACCCGTCGTGCGCGAACGCGACTTCGAATGCGCCGTTCCACGGTTGCCGCGAAAGTTCACCGTCATCGCCATAACCGACAATCTCGTCGGCGTAATCCGCGGGATAGGCAAAGAAGGAATCGATCCCACTCGCGCGCCGGCGATGCTCCACCTTGCACCTTTCCCCACGCCCCTCGCGGGAGCAGTAGTAGTCCGAGATCCGGCTGCCCAGTTCCTTAATGCACCCAGCCGTGACCTCGATCTGCTGCTTGGGTAACCCGTTCCGTTTCTCCCATGACCGCCGGGGCAGCCCTTCGATGTGATCCAGCGTTCTCGCATTCTCGAAAACATCGGGATGATCCAGGAAGCAGAAAAAGGCGCGCTCGTGGGCGTTCTGCCTGGCACCCATGTCCTGCGCAATCTCGAGTCCCCGGTCCCGCGCGGCTTCGATCAGCACCCGCGTGCCACGTGGCGTCGCCATCGAGTGAATCTGGCGGAACGTACCACCAATCTGCCGCCGTTCAGCTTCCGGCAGTTCTTGCCACTGTTCGAACGCGCCTTCAATCTGCGCCTCTTTCAATTGTCGCCAATCGAAGTTCGTAAACCCTCCGAAACGGGAAAAGAAACGCGCCAGGAGCGAGTTGGGAACCTGACGCAAGAACGATCTCGGGTTGTACTGCACGGCACACGTTCCCTTCTGATTGAGGGCTCAATGCGATACTTTTCGGCGGCCAGCTATAGGACTCCCCTCACGATTCCGCCAAGGGGAACCTGGCATCAGAGCCCAATGTGACGATTTGATTTAGGATCTGGCTGTCCGGATCATAACACAGCGAATACATGGCGAATAATCTCACAACGTATCCGCTTGAAAACGCGGGCAATTGAGGCCTTGACAGACTCAGGCTGTGGGGATTGTGTGGAAATCAAAGCTTACGCTAATGCCTTATCGTTCTTCAGCTTACGCCACAGAGCGCGCTGCTCCGTCCAGGATAGACGCTGCGCGATCCGCCGCACTGCAACCTCGGAAACCGGGAACCGCTCGCCCGGCGCCTGGTTCAGGTAGAGAATCTCCAACTGGAGGTCCGAGGCCAGCCAATTGAATTTCATGATCTGGCTGATCCGCTCACGCGTCAAAGCTCCAAGCCGAGCCAGATCGGCACAGTCCCGGGCCTCGCCCAGTCTCAGCATCTCCTGAAACTGGATCGCCAGCGCTAGCACCTGGCTGATTCGAGGGGCGCGTCCAGGCGGCGGTGGGTTTACGGGTGCGGCGACGTTGTTTTCCTGGGGCGGCCGTCCCGCCGCGCGGCGCTTGGGCCGAAATGCGAACTGGATGTTAAGCGGGCTGTCCTGCGTCATGTTGACAGAGCTCCTTGATGCCGGTCGAACGAAAGCCAAGTGTGACTACACCGGCAGCGCCGTCATAGCGGACTTCCTCGACCAGTGCGTGGATTAGCTTCTCCTGCTCCCACGTCGTCATCTGCTCCCACAAAGGGCTGAACTGCGCCAAGGCCCGCTGCAGGTCATCCGCGTTGACTCCCTGCAAATCGGCGGCTGCTTCCGCTTGTTGCAACTCAGCGAGCTGCCCCTCGAGTTCCGCGGCGCGCTGATGGATCTCTGCGAGGCGATCCGTCGCGGCCTTGGCTTCGGGTCCGGGCGAACCGACCGTCCTGGCCAGGCCGCTCATCTCCCGTGACAGCTTCTCCAAAGCGCTTCCAACCAGTTCCTTCTCTCGCGCAAGTTCAAACGACTTGGCATTGGTCCGCTCCACGAGTTGGCGCATGACCTCACCGAGCATGGTTGGATTGCGGCCGATCCAGCGAATCTGCTCGACCACGGCACTTTCGAGCGCCGGCGCCGACACAGATCGCGTAGGACAGTTGTTCCAGCCACGCTGGTGCGCCTTCACGCAGACGTAGTAGCGGTACAGCCGATTGTCCTTCTTCGTGTACGTGTGGATCATCCCCGCGTCGCAGGAAGCACACCGGACCAGGCCTTTGAGTAACGCCACGTACTTGTTGCGCAGGTTGCGCCCGCCGCGCCGGCCGTTCCGCTTCAGCAGTTCCTGAACGCGGACGAAGGTGGCATCCTCAACGATCCGGCCGTGCTCGCCCTCATAGATGTGGCCATCGAAGTTCGACCTTGCCGGTGTAGCCGACGTTGGTCAGCAAATTGTGCAGCTTCGTCTTCGTGAACACACTGCCGCCGGTCGCGCGCCCCTCGCGCGTCGTCCAGGCCTTGAGCGTCCATCCGCGCCGGTCGAGTTCTTGGACCACCGGGATCAGCGCGCCGTAGTCCAGGTACAACTGGAAGATCTCGCGCACGCGCCGGGCTTCCGCTTCGTTGACGACGAGCACGCCGCCTTGCGCCGCCACATCGTAGCCGAGGATCAGATTGCCACCGACAAACTTGCCTTTGCGGCGCGCCGCCCGCATCTTATCGCGCGTGCGCTCCGAGATCATCTCGCGCTCGAACTGGGCAAAGGAGAGCAGGATGTTGAGGGTCAGTCGGCCCAGTGACGCCGTTGTGTTGAACTGCTGGGTGACCGACACGAACGTCGCGCCCCGCTGATCCAGCACCTCCATGATCCGCGCGAAGTCGAGCAAGGACCGTGTCAGCCGGTCAACCTTGTACACCACGACACAATTCACCGTGCCGGCTTCAATGTCGGCGAGCAGTCGCTTCAGCGCTGGCCGGTCCATGTTGGCGCCGGTGTAGCCACCGTCATCGTACTTCTGCGGCAACGCCGTCCAGCCTTCGTGACGTTGACTCGCGATGAACGCCTCGGCCGCTTCCCGCTGCGCATCGAGCGTGTTGAAGGGCTGCTCCAGCCCTTCCTCGGTAGACTTCCTCGTATAAATCGCGCAGCGCACCGCCGTACAGGTCACGGCCGCTCCGCGCGCCTCTCTCCCGCGACTCTCAACTGGCAAGGCGGTCCTCCCTCTTCGCAATCCCAAAGAACGTCCAGCCATTCCACTTGGTGCCGGTGATGTCCTGCGCGATGGCACTGAGCGATGTGAACCTGCGGCCGTCGTATTCGAATCCGTGATCGAGCACTCGCACGAGGATGGTCCTGCCTTTGTAGTCCTTCATGAGCAGGCTCCCCGGCAGCGGCAGTCGCGAGTCGTGCTCCGACGCAACCGCAGTCGTCTTCGTGCGATCGAGCGGGATCGCCCTCTTCCGGCGCACGGCATTATCGCCAATCTGGACTCGCAGCGCCGCGCCGCGAGCGATGGACAGCGCATACTGCCGCGCGGAGTCCGGCAATCCGCCCTCTTTCCGCGCCTGCACGTGCCAGGCGATCTTCCGGCGCAGGTGGCCTGCGTTGGCGACCGCTCGCTCTTCTCCGAACAACTCGCGGTGGATCTCCAGCAGTCCGTGCGTGTCCATCCCGACAAGCTGGCCTACATCGACGTCTCGATTTTCTTTTCGTGTTTCGGGCATGCGTCTTCTCCGTCCGTCAACTACTGACCATGACGGCTCGAAGTGCCTGACTTATCAACTGGATCCGCGTTCGAGTCCGCGGCGATTTCCAACCGCGCCGGCAGGGTGGCCGCGTGGCGTTCGTATGCGAGGGCGAGCAACATCGCCACATCGCGCACAGCTTCTTCTGTGATTGGATCTTCGACTCGCATCGACGCCTCTTCCCGCGGGTCGGCGCCGGATGCAGAGAGTGGGTGCGGGAAGGGAAGCGGGCGCCTCTGCGGTCCTGTGGTTGCCCGAATCGGAGTTCCGGCACCCACAACGAGTCCCGCGTTTCGGCACGCCCGCTGTCTGGTGATCGGGACGCGCGTGCGCCCCTACTTATCTATACTCGCGGAGGTTCGAATTTGGAAAGGCCGGCCATCGATTGGGTGGCGAAGAGACGATCTTTCGCCCCTGCCGTCAACCGACTTCAAGAGCGCATTTCGCCAGGTGGACTACCTACCCTGCTCCCCGAACAGAAGCGCGTTCATCGTTCCTAATCTGCGCATGGAAATGCAGTTCAGTGCACTGCGCCCAAAGGGCAGCAATTGCTAAGAATCCACGGACGCGTGTGGAGCTACATTTCAAGTATTCGCCAGCCGATGCTCTCCATGGCTTTCCGACACTCAACATCGACATGATTACTGGCTATCGCAAGACAAAGCAGGTGTGTTGGGCGGCTCATCGCAACGAATACTCGCTTAACGTGGTTCGCCAGGCGAACGCCATATTTCTTAGGACGACAACCCTTCAGGTACCCGACCGTGATAAGGTCTTTCAGATCGTGCGTGTAGATGAAGGTCTCGAGGACGAGCATCGCCTTTACCGTCTCGCCCTTGACGGAGTGGATCGTACCGACCTGAATTGCCATGTCGCCTGCGTTGACCGTGTAGTGGAATATGTCGTCAGCGCTGGGGCCGACAGCGTTTTGATCAGCCGCGGGTGCTACAGCAGTTGACTCCATAAACCCGGAGACACCTTCGTTCCAGGCTCCAACGTGAAGCACGGATAGGAGATTGAGAAATTCCCTTTTGCAGGCTTCTTCGTCTGTATGGTCTGGGTGTTTCAATAACTCGAAGCAGAGACCGCCAAGGAAGCTGTCGAGCGCGGAAGCTTTGCACGCGCTGGCTTCGCGAACTGCGCGAACGACAGAGCCTCCCTTATACGGGCGATCCTCAAAGAGTTCCCCTTGAAGGTTTAGGACGCGGGCCATTCCCTCCAGGAGGAAGTCTCTGGCGTCTGCGGCCGAGTGCGATGTGCAAAGGGAAGAGCCGGCGCGGGTGAGGCAATGGTGGAACGAGAGGAGCCGGCCGTTTCCCAGGCGTGTGGGGAGAATAAACGGTGGCCAGTAATCGCCGATCGCGCTCGGGAACTTCTTCTCCTCTGCTCGGCGTGCGGAGGTTGCTCCGACTGCCCGGACGTCAGACGCCGGAAGCCCGACGCCAACCTCCTCCGCCACGATCGTTGCGTAGGCCGGGAGCACGTCTCCGACCCGCTCTTTCGGGAAGAGCAGTACCGTGTGGCGGCAGTTAGGCGTATCCGGGTTCCCGTTCATCTCCTCGGGCTCGTCACAGCATACGTGTTTCACCAGCCCGGCGATCGATTGGCTGAGGCGGTGAGAGCGGCGCATCGGGAGCACCTGCTGCGACGGGAAGCGAGTCTCCGTCGTTGCCCCCTGTGTTATCGGATCCCGGAATATCGCTTGGCGGTCATCGCCGAACCGTTGGACGACACTGCCGTATTGGAAGATGCCTGTTATGACATCGGACTCCTCGGGAATGCTGTCCTGCGCTTCGTCGATGAAGACAAACGGGAACCTTTGCCTCAAGAAACCTGCTATCTCATTGAATTCATGGAGATACCAGGCGCCGAGAGCATCCATATCACGATAGCGGAAGTAGCCGCGCTTTGAGAGGGCCTCCTTGAACTCGCATATCGCGGGGTATGTCTTGGCGGATTCCTTGAGAGGCAGAGGCTTGCCCTCCCAGCCCAGCGCCAAGTGGCGGTTTCTGTACTCGATTTGGGCAAACACCTCGGCATACTCCGCAGCACATGTCGCACCCTGGCTCTTGCCGAGCGCGTAGGCCGCGCCCTTGTACTTGGTTCCCAGGCCTCTGTACAACTCCCGCTTCGCCTCAAATGTGTACCGCTCGTCATCGAGAACCGAGGGACGGGCTCCGAATTTCGCGATGGCTCCAGGGATGCCCAGGAATGTGTTCACGAACGACTGCATAGTTCCCACGAAATGAGGATACGCGTTCAGGCTCTGGAGGCTCGGAGCCTTGGAGAAACGTTTCTGGATCTCGCGCCGGGCGACGTTCGTGTGCGACATGACGCAGATGCCGCAATGCCCGTCATTCCAGCGTGCGGTGAGGAGCGCGAGTTTTGCAACAAGGAGAGTGGTCTTGCCGCTGCCGGGGCACGCGCGAATGTCCTTCGTCTGCGTGCAGCGCAGTATCGCACGGCGCTCGTCATCGAATGACAATCCGAAGAGCGCTTCAATGGCACTTATGTCCGGGTCAGTGATGCGGGGTGCGGTCATATCGTCAGATTCCGGCGGCTGGTGCCGCAGGGGCTGCTTGGCCGGTCTCGCCGCCGGTCACGAACTTGATAGCGTCCACGAGATACTGAGGGAGGCTTGCGCCAACGTCGGGCCCCGCGACCGATGGGAGGATCTGGGCGAGGCACTGGGCGGTTTCGGATTTGGAGGCCCGGCGGTTGAGGAGCGGCTCGTAAATGAGACAGGCGATTTCATCGACGGACTTTCCTTCAGCCACCCACGCATCATGTTGGGCCGAGGCCTTCTTAAGGATGTCGGTCCTGTCCTTCTCGTTGGGCGGGGATCCTTTCTGCTTGGCTTCCTCGGCCAGATTGATCGCGCCGTGGATGTGCGGCGCAAGGGGGGTACGCGCCAAGTCATATTCGAGCGTCCAGGTGGGCGACACGAAAGTTTGTACCGAGCCGCCATCGTTGTTCTTGAGGGCGGCAACCTTCTTCTCGATCTGCTCCTTCGTGTACATGTCCTCCGTCTTGCGCCCAGCGGGGAGTAACGGCTTTGCCTCTTTCGGCGGGATGTCGCGATCAGCCAAGCACGCCACCTTAACCGGAATGACTTCGGCGTCGGCGCGCTGGAAGATCCGGGAATATCGGAACAGCCCTATGTGTCCGACATTGACGATGGAGACGCCATATTCTGTCAGCGGCCTTTTGAGTTTTTCCGCAATGGCCGGCAGAAGGAGGGCCTCGGCGTCGCCTTCCACAACGAGGACACCTGATGCGAAAAGCAGATTGGCCTTGGTGACATCGAGGAAACGCTCCAGGAACGCGTAGTCCGACGCTGCGAGCTTTGTGTGTGCCGGGCCCATGCGGTACGCGCGGCCCTTGTTCATGAAAACGATGCTGTTGAGGCCGACCTTCGACGCTAGGTTCGGACTGTGGGTCGTCAGAACCGCCTGGATCTGCGTGGCGGGGGAGGACGGCTCTGTCTTTGACTGCGAGCGGATGTATTCGACGAGCCGCAGTTGTAGCTGTGGATGGAGGTGTGCTTCTGGTTCCTCGATCAGGACGAGCGGGAGATCCGGTTCCGTTCCGGGGCCAAGTGCGAGCAGTTCGGCGGCGATGAAGAGGATATTGTGGACGCCGAGGCCCCTGGTCATCGGCCCGTCAGCGCCGGCAATGGACAACTCCATGCGTTCAAGGATCTGTTGAAGATCATGCGCCCGAAACCGGATGCTGCTCTCGATGAGGCTATCCTTGAGGCTCAGGGGCGCGAGGTATTTGTTGTTGAGATCCTTCTCGGCGCTTTGCACGACGTCGGTTGTCCGAAGGGTGTGCTCCGTCTTTCGCATGATCCCTACAAGTGTTGCGGGCGTCGTGTCGGGGTTGTCGGCTTTCCAATCGGCCTTCTCATGACCCTCGATCTGGGGATAGGCGCGCAGCACGCGGGACAGCCGTGAGCCCCTTTTGGCCGTCAGTTCAGCGATCGCATCCCGCAAGGGTTTCAAGTATGTCGCTCGAAGCAGCTGCCTCGACACTCCACGAAACTCCTTGCCTTCCTCGTCGGTACCTGCCCGAAACTCGCACTGCACCCGGCTGCGGCGGGCTGGCAGGGCAGCATTGTCGCTAAGCGTGGCGTCCATCCACATCTTCAGGAAGAACTCGTTACCCTCAGCCGCTTTTGTAGCGCTCAGATACTCAAGGAGGGCACCGCATTCTACGGTATCGAGGCCGCGAAACTCGCCGGTGATCCTCAGATGCGTCGTTCGGACGCCGGCCTCGCAATGAAAATCCTCTTCGGTGATGGGCCAGAAGTCATCGGTCACGGTTCCGACCAGATACCGGATCGCATCAATCAGGCATGTCTTTCCCGAGTCATTCTCTCCGACAACAACATTCAGGCCGGGCTCCAGATCGACAGCGCAGTACCTGCCCTGCTCGCGGCTTCCGAAGATCCGGAAGTTTTCGACCTCAATATGCGCCAAATACATATAGTGCGTTCAACTATATGAAGTAGCGCAGCCCACGTCAATCGCCTTCCTTCGATCAGGTGTCGAATCAGTACCGACAAGTCAGTTTCCCAACTGCGTTGATTTTTCGTCTCACGCCCCACCGCAATTTCAGTGAATCAACGGACGGTCACTGGGGCACCGTCCGAGTTCGAAGCTGCCAGGTTGGGCTCCAACCTCCGGAGGACTGTCAACAAATGCAACCTGTCAACCGGAGAAAACGGAGAGTTGGCAGGAAAATCGGTGGCCTTCGACGCGGACCCCTGGGGTTCGGGTTGCTCCCCAAACGATGCGCGCTTTGAAACGGAGAGACCGGTAGACCCAAGACCCCGAGAATGTTTGGGATACGGGCGGCTAGAAAACGTGCGGCTGTCAACGAAAACTGCGCTGAAAGTTGGGGTAGGCGAAGGTTGGCTCCCCGGCATGGATTCGAACCACGATTCACGGCTCCAAAGGCCGCTGTCCTGCCATTAGACGACCGGGGAAAGAGGCGGGCGACCCCTCCAGTTTAACGTATCCGCCGCCGTTCGTTGAACCGCCGTGGGCTGCCCTGCGCCCAGCCGTCACGCGTGCAGCGCACGGATACACGACCCCTTTGCTGGCCCGCGGTGGCCTGCGCCCAATCGGCCGGATTAGCCGGCGCGTTCACCGCGCGTCTTGGCGTGGGGCGATTGACGCTCCATCCACAGGCGCCACGACAGCGGCAAGCGCGTCCCGATGGCAACGATCAGCTTGTAGCGCCAGCCGGGGATCACGATCAGCTTGCCCGACTCCAGCGCACGGAGCGATTCGCGAACCACGAAGTCGGCCGGCATCCACAGCTGCTTCGCCACCTGGTCGCGGCCCGAGCCCAGCACGTCGTGGAACTCGGTGTACGTGAAGCCTGGGCACAGCGCCTGGACCACGACCGGAGAATGCAGCTCGTCGAGTTCGAGGCGCAGGCCCTCGGTGAAATCTCTCATCCACCCCTTGGTGGCACAGTACGAGACCGAACCGGGGCTCCGGAAGAAAGAACCGACGCTGCTCACGTTGATAATGGCCCCGCTCGAGCGCGCAATCATGGCCGGCAGCACTGCCCGAGTCAGCCGCAGCGTGGCCAGCACGTGCAACTTGTGCATCTCCACCTGGCGTGCATAGTCGGTCGAGTGGAACCAACCGCGGGTGCCGAATCCGGCGTTGTTGACCAGAACATCGACGGGCGGACTGGTCTCCAAGCGGCGGGCCAGCTCCTCGGTCTGGGGTTCGTCGGCCAGATCCGCGCGCCAGGGCTCGAAGCGGATGCCGTGGGCGCGCTCGAGCTCGGATCGGAGTTGCTCCAGCCGCTGTAGTCGTCGCGCCACCAGCAACAGATGATAGCCCCGGGTGGCCAACTGGCGGGCGAACTCCGCGCCCAACCCGCTGGAGGCGCCGGTCACGACCGCGAGGCGGTCTGGTCTTGGCATGCGAGAATTCCCATTGAATCCCATCGTAACCCGGTCAGTAGGCCGCGCGCAGAGCACTCAGCCGCCCAAAACTGGCGAACAGTCGGACTAGAAGTGGCTTGCCGGCTTGTAATTCCGTTCGCCTGGTATTATCCTATTCGAAGCGTACTGGTACCTTAGGGGCATGGTGTAGCTGCGATTGGGGCAGTACACTACGAGGGAGTAAGGAGTACCTGGACAGCGGCTGTGCTGCGGCAGAGGAGAAGGCCGGTGAGGGAATTGATACTTCGGGGAGCGGTGGTCCTGACTATTTTAGGCGCCGCGGCGACGGCGGGTACGATCGCCTATGACAACACCTGCCCGAATGCGTCGTGCGCACCAAACCAGAACTTCGGCAACTCGCTCGGCCTGGACTTTGAGGTCAATTCGCAGACTGACGTTCTGGCGCTGGGCATGTATGACGGCGGAAATGACTCATCCCAGTCCATCTTTGCCGGAGTGGACGGATCATCCGGCGTTACTGTCCTGATCTATCAGATCGCTGCTCCCGCATGCGCCTCGCTCGCGGCCTGCGACCCCACATTAGTGACCAGCGTCCATTTTGACCCCAGTCAATTCGTCGCCGGCGACACCAATTATCCCGGCGCCCAGCAAGTTGACGCCGAGGACTTCCTCTACCTGTCGAGCCCGGTGGTATTGCAGCCGGACTACTACAGCATCGTGACGTGGAACGATTGGAACTGGAACTCCAACGGTGGCGGTAACCCGTACACGACTCTGAACGACGGTGGCGGCGTGATCACATTTGATGGCAGCGGGCGCTTCGATCCTACGGGAGGTTGTCCTTTCACGCCGGGGTGCACGCCGACGTTTGATTTTCCGATCTCGGTGGACGGCGGCCCGGACGACCGCTACATGGCGGGTTCGTTCATCTTCGGCGACAATCCCGAGCCATCCACGATGGGGCTGATAGGCGCCGGCCTGGTCGGTGTGTGGGCCCTTCGTCGGCGCCGCCGCGCCTAGCTTCTCTTGTGCATTCGGACAACGAAGGCCACCCCCTGAGGTGGCCTTTCTGCTTTGGAAGACCCAGCTTCGGCTTCGGGGTATTCTGGCCCGGGCTGGCTCAGCTCCAACCACCCCGATCCAGCCCATCTTCAGCTGCGGCAGTCTCGTGGGGCGGCCAGTCGCAACCGTGTCTCGATTTCCAGCCGGCGCTCGTCGCACCCTCCCGTTCGCGTCGCAAAGCCTGAGTTTCGCAGCATTTTCCAATTTAAGAATGCGCCTGAACGTGCGACCTGTTTCCAATGCAAGAGGAGCCTGAAAGCTCAGTGCATCGGGGGGCCTCCTTTCACTTTGCGGGGGTGTCGGGGGGAGTGGGGTGCGGGGCGAGGGGGCCTGCCCCGCTTGCCCCGCCCAGCCGTGTGGTGTCCTGTGGCGCGCCCTGGGGGCGCGGCGCCGGCGCGGCCTCGGCTGGCGCATCCGCGGCCGGATCGCACCGTACGGCCGCGGCAACCCAATGATTGTCAGACGCGCCGCGCGCCCCTCCGATAGCCGCCCTTCCGCCGCGCCCTCAGCCTGGTGGTTGAAAAGCACCGCGCTGGTGGCACTGGGCCATCCATGGTATCTCAATTTATTGAATATAAATGACTTATATCATGGCATCAAAAGTGCTTGACTGGTAGCTGAGAAAACGAGAAAGGATCGGAGACCTATGAACATCCGACAACAGTTGATCCTGACCCTCATGCTCGCCTTCCCCGTGGCCCCTGTGCTGCCACTGCTGGCGCAGGAGCCCGCCCCGCCCGCGGAGCAAAACCAGCCTTCAGACCTGCAACCCCTGCCTTCGGAGCAACCATCCGCACCCGCGCCACAATATGGCGCCCCACAGCCGCTGCCCCAGGCGCAACCCGCGCCCCCGGCGCGCAATGGCTGGCATCGTTTTGACGAGCCCGACGCCGTCCAGCATCCGGCCCTCCCCGTGCACCTGAATTTACCCGCCGGCGCCTGGCTCAACATTCGCATTGACCAGGGCCTGTCGAGCGACCATAACAATCCCGGCGACGTCTGGACGGGCACTTTGACACAACCCCTGATCGTCGACGGGCGCGTCCTTGCCCACCGCGGCCAGACCGTCGGCGGCACCGTCGCCGACGCCCAGAAGTCCCGCCACGGGAAGCCCTCCCGCCTGGGCCTGGATCTGAATCTGCTCACCCTGGCCGACGGCCGCCAGGCGCACATCCAGAGCCGTCTGATCGAATTCCGTGAGCCGCCCACCAACAAGGGCCGTGAGGCCGCCGCCGTCGGCACCACCATCGGAGTCGGCGCGGCCATTGGCGGCGCGGTCGCCGGTGGCCCCGGAGCGGGCATCGGCGCGGCCGCCGGCGTCGTGGCTTCCACCGTGGGCGTCATGCTCACCCACGGCCGGCCGACCATCCTCTACCCGGAAAGCCAGTTGACCTTCCGCCTGGAAGCGCCGCTCAACATCGGCATCAACAATGAGGCTTCACTGCGCGCCTTCGCGCCGGTGCAGCCCAGCGACTATCAGCCCCGCCCGGGCTATCGCTCGAGTCTGAATTTCCAGGGCTCGACGCCGCCTCCGTCGCCCTACGCTTACCCCTATGCCTATCCCTACAGCTACTACTACCCCTACTACTGGCCCTACTATGGTGGCCTCGGCCTGTATTGGGGCGGAGGCTGGGGCTGGGGGGGTGGCGGCCTCCGCGGTGGTTGGGGCGGTGGCGGCTTCCGCGGTGGCGGTGGCGGCTTCCGCGGTGGCGGTGGCGGCTTCCACGGTGGCGGTGGGCACCGCTAATCGCTATCTGACCTGAAGCACGTCCGTTCTGCGTTCCATCTGGGCCGGTTGCCGGGACTCAAACCCCGGTGGCCGGCCCAAACTGTTTCGTCCCGGATCCGCCGTTGCCGCACCCTCAGGATGTGCTCCCCATCTCCGGCTCTGACCCCGACCCCTCTCCAATCGCCCCCGCCCCCGGCCGCATCGCACACGCTCCCACGAAACACGCCGTAAACTGCCGCGTCGGCCACCGCTCCAGCTTGGCGAATGCCTCCAGCAGCCATTGAATGATCCCGTCCGCACACGCTCCCCGGATGCGCCGCAGCGCCAGAAACAACGCCGTTGACAGCACCCGCGGATTGTGGATCAGCGAACTCGTGGCCGTCACCCGCAGCCCGGCCCGCTCCAGCGTCCGCCTCAATCCCGCGGGCGTTGGCGTGTAGCCCAGCGCAAACGGGAAGGGCCGCAATTTACTCAGCCACAGCAGCGGGAAATACAGCACGTTGTAAGGATTGTTGACCGTGATGAGCAGCCGTCCGCCGGGCTTCAGCACCCGCGCCAGCTCCGCAATCGCCGCCTCGAACTCCCGCCGCGTGTTGAAATGATCCAGCGTCGAATTGGAAACCACGGCATCCAGCGATTTCGAGCGCAGCGGCAGCCGCCGCACGTCGCACACCAGATACAGCGCCGTCCCGAACCCCACGCGTGCGCGCGCCTCGCACACCGTTCTCGCCGCCACGTCCATCGCGATCCAGGTTTCGCTGAGCGGCGCGAGGTCTTCTAACAGCGCATCCCCGCCGAACGCCTCCTCGAACAGGTCGGTTTTCAGCGCCCGTCCCGCGCCGGCCGGCATCCACTCCCGGAACAGCTTGAGATGCAGCTCCCTCTTCTGCCGCGCCACCAGCGGATCCAGGTACCACGACGGCTGGGCGTGCCCGGCCACCTGGTCCCAGGCGGGTGTAGGTTTCTGATCCAAGCTCGATAATACCCCGTGCCGGCTGCCACGGGGACGCAGTGCGGCGTGCGCTGCCGCTCCCTCAAGCCGCGCCGGGATGTGCAACCGCTACAGCCTCTTTCGGGCGCCTGCTCGCTGCGCGCGTTCGCGCCCCCCCCGTGCTCAAAATGTGTAGCGCGCCGCTAGCTGCAGTTGCCGCGATGAGGTGGTCGTGGCCGTGATCCGTCCCGCCGTCCCCAGCCGCGCGCCCGTGCTGTCGAACAGTCCCAACCCCGACGGGATCTGAAAATTGGGATGATTGGCCACGTTGAACCCCTCCACGCGGAGGCGCAGAGCCCGTTTTTCCACCTTCAGGAAATCCCGCTCCAGCGCCAGCGTGTACATCTGCAGCCCCGGACCGGTGAAGACGTTGCGGCCGAGGTTGCCTAAATAGCCCGACGGCGGCAGCGAAAAGGCGAGCGGATTGAAATACTGGCTTGGATTCCCGGTGATGACTGGCACGCCGGAGACGAAGTTCGAGCGCTGTCCCTGGTCGCCGGAACCGAGCAGGTGCGCGTCGTCGAACCCCACGGTCGGGTTGAAAGGATTGCCCGATTGAACCTGCGCGATGCCGTCCAGCTCCCATCCGCCCAACACCGCGTTGGCGGCGCGGGAACGAACGCCCGGCAGCCTCCAGATGAAATTGGCGAAAAAGTTAAGCCGGCTGTCGAAATCGGAGGAGCCGCGGTTGGCCGCTAGGTCGAATACCGTCGGCACCCTTTCGTAGTTGTAGGAATCGTCGTGGATCGTCACCGAGTCGTTGTCGATCGAATGGCTCCAGACGAACTTGCCCTGGATGTAGAGCCCTTTCAGCGGCTGAGTGCGCAGGCTGGTGAGCAGGCTGTTGTAGTACGAATCGAAGGCCGTCAAGTGGGGCTCGAGGTTGCCGAAAGCGGGGTTGATGGGAGGGTTTGTCGCCGGGAAGTAGATCGTGCCGTCGGGAAGGTACTCCGGAACCGTAGTGTTGATATTGTTCATGTCGCCCACCAGGTGGATGCCCCGCGCCCCCGCATAGCTTGCCTCAAGGAGCGTTTTCCGCCCCAGATCGTGCTGGACCGCGAGCTGGTATTGCGCCGAGTAGGGCTGAGAGGCATTGTAGGAGACGAAATTCGCCGAGAATGTGGGGTTGGAGGAGCTGGAGACGGCTTCCAGCGCGCCGGGGAAAAGCGGCTTGCTGATGTTGTAATGCTCGTAAAACGGGGGCATCAGGACTCCCGACGTGGTCAGCTCCCGCGTCCCCAGCAGATCGTTGAAGATGCCCGCGCCCGCGCGCACCACCGTGCGGCCGTTCCGCAAGGGGCTCCAGGCGATGGATGCTCGCGGCGCGAAGTTGAGCTTGGACGGATTGAGCCAGATCGGGCCGCCCAGAAGCACCTGGGTGTCGGTCAGCGGATCCGGGAGGGCCGCGGTCTTGTGATCGCGCTCCTGGGGCGTGGTGGCGGTTTCGTAGCGCAACCCCACGCTAACGGAAAGCCGCCGGCTGATGCGCCAGCTGTCCTGCACGAACGCGGCGAACTCGTTGTAGCTCCAGTGGCGCAGGGTATCCGAGGTGACAGCCATGATCCCCAGCTTGTTCGGTTGCGCCGCGAGGAAGCTCTGCAACGAAGAGAACTGATAGTAGCCGTTACGGTCCAGGTCGGCGTTCTCACCGAGCAGAATGCGGTCGTAGCTGGCGCCGAAGGAGATGGAATGGCGGCCGGCGATCTTCTCGGCGGAGTAAGACGCCTGGGCGTTGACATCGTTGAAGTGGCGCGGGGCGGTGCGCGCCGGCGTGCTTCCGAAGTCCGTCAGCCCGACGACCTGGATCGCGCCCATTTCCGAGCCGGGGACGAACGAAATATCGGAGGACGAGCCGGGTACGGAGGAGGTGGCGCCGTTGAAGATCTGGCTGAAGGCGGCGCGAAAATCGTGAACCAACTGAGGCGACTGCACGAACTGGGCGGTGGTCTGTACGAGGTTGTAATGGGATTGATTGTCGAAAGTCCAGAACTGGTAGCCGTCGAGCGAAGTTGTGTTCGAGGTGTCGAAGGTGTAGCGCGTGCCAAAGCGCCAGCGGTCGGAGGGGACGTAATCGACCTTGCCGACGACGTAGTTTTCGCCGAGCGTGCCGGGCTGCGAGCCGATGTATTCGCCGGTCCCATTGCCCAGGTCGGGGCCGTTCGGCAGCGGGTACAGGGCCAGGTAGGGGAGGATGGCCGGAGACACCTTCACGGGCGTCAGCACGCCTTTGACCGGGAGCAGGCCCTGCCGCGCCTGCGCATCCGGGACGGACAGGATCTGGGTCTGATCGGTGGCGCTGCGGATGCCCTCGAAGTCGGCGAGGAAGAAAAGCTTGTTCTTGACCACGGGCCCGCTCAGCAACCCGCCGAACTGGTTCAGCCTGAGCTCCGGGATCTTGCCTGGCGGATCGAAGAAGTTCTTGGCGTTCATGGCGCTGTTGCGCAGGTATTCCCAGGCGGCGCCATGGAAGTCGTTGGCGCCCGATTTCGACACCGCCGTGATCACGCCGCCGTCCGTGCGGCCGTATTCGGCGCTGAAGGGGCTGGCGATAATCCGCAGCTCCGCTAGGGTGTCGATGCCCAGCAGGTTACCGGCGGCGCTGCTCGGGGCGGAGCCCGTCGCGTCGTTGATGTAAATGCCATCCAGGCGGAAGGCGTTCTCGCTGGGCCGGTTGCCGTTGATGATCACCTTGAGTCCCAGCCCCACGTCGGAGGCCTGCGTCGCCGTGGCCGGGACCGCCACGCCCGGCTGCTGGGCCGCCAGATCGAAGATGTCGCGCCCCTTCAGGGGGAGTGACTCGAGCTGGCGAGTGTCGATGGCGCTGCCCCAGTCGACCGCCTCGCTGTCGACCTTGGACGTTTCCGCCGTCACCTCCAGGGATTGGCGCATGGAGCCTACTTTCAGCTCGATGTCGGCCTGCACCGTCACGCCGGCCGTGAGTTCGAGGACGTCCGTCTCGGCGGGCTCGAAGCCGGGGGCGCGCACATGGAGCCTGTACTGTCCGGGGACGAGTTGCGCCGCCCGATAGCGCCCGCGCGCGTCCGTGGCGAGCCGCCGCTCGGCGTTGGTATTCACCTCCACCACGCGCATTTCGGCGGCGTTCACCGCGCCGCCAGCAGGATCGGTGACGGCACCCTCGATGGCGCCGGTCAGCTGCGCGCGCGCGACTGCGGGCCCGAGCAGGAGCGTCGCCACCGCGAATGAGATCGCTCCCGCCCGAATGGCAACCGGTCTGAGCCGTGGGGTGTTGATCGCGCCGGGCACGCTAGTCAGGGCAACCTCCTGAGTTCATCGAGGAATCGCGTGTCGACCACGCTCTCGGCATTCACGCGGTGTGGAATGTAGCCTTCGTGGTACGTCCAGTCGATTCTCGTCTGCAAATCCTTCATGTGGAGCTCGCCTTCGTGCTCGAATGTGTCGCGGCACGCCCCGATCACCACTTTCGGGTCCAGGCCGTTGGCCTTCGCGAACTCATCCATGTACTTGGGCGTCTTGCCAGCCAGGAACGCCCGAGCTCCCCGGAAATAAGCCTTCAGGAACCGCGCGCCGGTGCGCACGTCGCCGTCCAGCAGCCGCGCGCCGAAGACGATGAACGAGTACTGAAAATGCGGCAGCACGTCGGCCAGGCTCGGCCCGCGCACCAGGTCGAGATCGGCCAGCACGGGCAGCAGGTCCGCGTCGGCCGACATCGCCGCGTCCGCGCCGCCCGCGCGCAGCACCGCCAGCCGCTCATGGGCGCCGACGGTGACGAGCTCGACGTCGGCGCGCGTCATGCCCTCGTGCTCCAGCAGCACGGACAGCGAGAACAGCTCGGCCGGCGTGGTGGAGGAGACGACGATGCGACAGTGCCGCAACTGCCGCATGCTCTTCACGCCGTTCGGGAAGCGGCTGCGGCGCGCGTACACGATGCCGTGCATGTTGCACCCGGGCGAGAGCACTTCCCGGCCGGCCACGACGCGCGCCCGGGCGCCGCGTTCCACGGCGTTCATCAGGCCGGCGCTCAGGCCGACCAGACTCACGTCCTGCTTGCCGCCGGCCAGCAACGGGATGGCCTGCGCGCTCGGCAATTCCCGCGTCAGCTCGATGTCGAAGCCTGCGTCGGTAAAATACCCGGATTCGTAACCCGTATAGAACGGGCTCATGGTGAGGTTGTGGGATACCCCCACCCGCAACCACGTCCGGCCGGCCGGAGCGCCGCGGCGGGAGCAGGAGAGCAGCGCGCAGGCCGCCCCGGCGGACGAGATCAGGAATCTTCTACGCAGCATCGGGCCGGCGGACCTCCATGCCCAGGACGTGCAGCGGCAGCACCTTGCCCGTGCGCGTCCTCCACGGCTCCTCGAAGGCCACGGTGAGCCCTTGCGAGTGGCTCCACAGACGCGCCGCCAGCGTGCCGCCGTAACACTTTCGCAACTCGCCCAGGAAGAACTCGCGCACGTCGGCGGCCGGCGCGGGCCGGATGCGCGGGCTGACGCGCAGCACCAGTTCCGTCTGCAGCCCGCCTTCGCGCTCCACCATCTGATAGTCGCCCGGCGCCCCGCCGAAGCGGCGCGGCAGCGCCGTCTCGAGGATCAACACGACGTCGGAGCCGAACAGAGTCATGCCCTGGCCGGTCAGCTTGCCGTAGCTGAAGATGTCGCGCACCTGCGTGGTCATGCCCGCGGCCGAATATTCGCACCTGCAGGTGGCGGGTTCGATCACGCCGCTGTCGTCCATTTCGGCGTTGATCAGGAATCGCGAGGAGAACGGCAGCAGGTTCGTGAACAGCAGGGAATTCACCTCCATGTCGGAAAGCGGGGCGCGCCGCAGGCGGCTGACCACGGCCAGGCTGTCGCGGCGGATGTGGACGCAGTTGCCGGTCTTCATCTGCCGGCAGGCCATGCCCACGCCGCCCACTTCGCTGATCACGTAGGAGGGGTACACCTCGCAGCCCGCGGCCTCGATGAGGGCCCGCTTGGCGTCGGTCAGCGCTTCGCCGCCCACCAGCACGAGCGTCCCCGATATGTCCAGGCCGGCGTCAAGCGCAGCTGCCGCCACGCGCACCGCGGGGCTGACGAAGGCGCGCAGCATGCACGCGCGGCCCTCGCGTTTCCGCCGGGCGATGTATTCGGCAACGGGGCGGAAGTCGTCCGGCGGCAGCGCCCGCGGCCATGGAATTCGCGCGCCCATCGCGCGTCCAAAGGCGGCCAGGAAGTACGTCGCGGCGCGATAGTGCCCGCTGTCCCGCACGCTGCCGCTCACCGCGAACCAGCGCTCGAATCCGCCGCCCGCGCGCGATTGCCGCAGCGTGTTGTTCAGCCCTCCGGACGACGGGAGCAGCGGCGCCACCATCACGCGCACGCGTTCGTCGAGGCCGAATTCGCGCCGCTGCAGCGCGTCGTAGATGTCGCGGTACAGCTCCGACTCGATGCTCTTCCGCGTCGGAGTCCCCGGGCTCCGGCTGCCGCTGCTGATGCCTTCGACGTAGCCCCGGCTCGCCGGGTTCAGCAGCACGTTCGGAGTGAAAGGAATATGCCGTCCGCCGCGCACCAGCAGCGCCTTTCCTTTGAACTCGTCGTGCGTCAGGTACACGCCCTCCGCCGCCAGTTGGCTCAGCGTCGCCTCCAGACCGCGCCCCTTCACCGCCGCCGCCAGGTCGCCATAGCCGCAGCCCGCCATCCGGAACAGTTCGTAATACGGGTTCGCCGGATTCGCGAACACGCGCCGCTGCGCGTTTTCCAGGAACCGCTCTTCGCGCCGCTCCAACTGCTCGCGCAGCTTCTCCAGGCCGCCCTGGTACGGGCTGCGCAGCAGCCGGTAGATGCCCAGCGTCATGTTGGCGTAGTAGGAGATCTCTGGAATCATGCCGCCGGCTCCTGCCACGGCGCCAGCCTGTGCTCCAGCTTGAGAAACAGCTGCTGGAACGCCAGCCCCAGCGCGCCGGCCAGCGCGATGCCCACGTACAGCTTCTCGATGGAGAACATCTCCCAGGCGTTCCAGATCATCGCGCCCACCCCGTCCTGGCAGTTCAGCAGCTCGACCGAAATGGTCATCACCAGCGCGCGGCTGAAGGCCAGCCTCAGCGCGGTGAAGATCTGCGGCAGGCAGGCCGGCAGGTACACCTTGCGGATCACCATGGCCCGGCCGGCGCCATAGTTGACCGCCATGTCCACGTAGTTCCTGTTGATGGCCCGCACGGCGTCGGAAATCTGAATCATGATCAGCAGCGCCGTGCCCAGCGCCACCAGCAGGACCCGGGCGAGGTCGTTGACGCCGACGAGCAACATCACCATCGGCAGCAGGGTCAGCCGCGGGGTCGCGTACAGGGCGGCGATCAGCGGCTCGAAGGCCCGCCGCACGGTGGCCGAAACGGAGAGCAGCGCCGAGACGACCGCGCCGGCCGCCACGCCCAACCCGAAGCCCGCCGCCGTCCGCTCCAGCGTGCGCATCACCTGGCGGCCCGCTTCCCCGCTGGCGATCAGCCTTCCCAGCGTGACCAACAGCGTGGACGGCGCGGGGAAAAACAGCGGATCGAGCACGTGGAACCTGGTCAGCGCCTCCCACCCCGCCAGCAGCAGCGCCACCAGCCACCCGCTTCTTGCCAGCGTCACGACCGTCTTCATGGGGCGTACGAGTAGCGGCTCGAACCGGCCGGCAGGTCCAGGCAGGCGAAGATCCGGCGCTTCAGCTCGAACACCTCCGCATCCGGCTCCAGGAGCGGACCGCGCGGCCGCTCCAGCGCCACGTCGAATTCGCCCGCGACTGTCCCCGGTGCGGGCCCCAGCGCCACGATCCGGTCGCTCAACACCAGCGCTTCATCGACGTCGTGTGTCACGAACACCACCGTCTTCCGCTCCGCCCCCCACAGTTCCATCAATTCCTGTTGCGCCCACAGCCTCGACTGGCGGTCCAGCGCACCGAACGGCTCGTCCATCAACAGCACCGGCGCTCCGCTCAGGAAAGCGCGGATCACCGCCACCCTTTGTTTCATTCCCGCTGAAAGCTGGCGCGGGTAAGCGCGCTCCCGTCCCGCCAGGCCGTGTCGCTCCAGCATGCCCGCCGCCCGCCGCTCCCGTTCGGCCCGCCCCACCTTCTGCATCTCCAGCCCGAACGCCGCATTCTCCACCACTCTCATCCACGGAAACAGGCTGTTTTCCTGAAACACCAGCGCCGTGCTCAGCGCTTGCCCCGGTGCCTTCCCGAACAGTTCCGCACTGCCCTCCGTCGGGCGCAGCAGCCCCGCCAGCACGTGCAGCAGCGTCGTTTTGCCGCAGCCGCTCGGCCCGACCACCGCCACGAATTCGCCTCGCCGCACCTCGAAACTGACGTCCTTCAGCGCGCGCACCGAATGGCCGTGATCCGGGTAAACAAAGCCCAACCTTGAGCAACTGAGTATCGTGTCCGGCACAATAGAGATTGTCTGATTATACACGGCGTATGCCGCCTTCCCGCCGCCTCACCCCAATCCGGCCGCCAGGCGCCCTCCGCAACTCCCGCCGCCCATCGTGATATCGTGACCCTTCGAGAGGTCCCATGCTGGAAAAGGCTCTGACCGTCTTTGGTTTGCTCGTTCTATTGGCCGCCGGCTCGCGCCTCCAGGCCCAATTCCCCGCGGCCCAGATCTCCAACGGCAAAATCACCGCCAAGCTCTATCTGCCCGACCCCGATCGCGGCTACTACCGCGCCACCCGCTTCGACTGGTCCGGCGTCATCTCCAGCCTGCGCACCAAAAACCACGAGTATTTCGGCCAGTGGTTCGCGCGCTACGACCCCCTGCTCCACGACTCCATCATGGGACCGGTCGAGGAGTTCCTTTATAACGAACTCCCCCTCGGCTACGACGAGGACCCCACCGGCAATACCTTCATCAAAATCGGCGTCGGCGTCCTCCGCAAGCCCGCCGGGGAGACCAAATTCGAGCGCTTCAAAGCCTACGAGATCGTCGATCCAGGCAAGTGGACGGTCCACCTGGGCCGCGACCGCATCCAATTCATACATCAACTGCAAGGCCCCTCCGGCCCCGTCGGCGGCTACGCTTACCTCTACACCAAGATCATCCTCCTCGAGAAGGGCAAATCCGTCATGCGCATCGAGCACGCCCTCAAAAACACCGGCGCCAAACCCATTCGCACCGCGCAATATGACCACAATTTCTTCGTCATGGACGGCCAACCCTCCGGCCCCGCCTCCAGCGTCAAGTTCCTCTTTGCACTCGTTCCCGTCCACCCCTTCGAGGGCGGTCTCGCCGAGGCCCGCGGCCGCGAAATCGTCTACCTCAAGGAACTCGTCGGCGATCAATACGTGTTCGGCGAATACAAGAGCTTCGGCAACTCCGCCAAGGACTACAGCATCCGCCTAGAAAACCGCGCCGCCGGCGCCGGCGTCCACATCACCGGCAGCCGCCCCATCACCAAGCTCATCTACTGGTCCATCCGCACCACCTTCTGCCCCGAGGCCTACGTTGACCTCGACGTCGCCCCCGGCCGCGAAGTCAAATGGACCTACACCTACGACTTCTACGACCTACCGCCGCAAGCGAAGTAGCCTGGATCGACTGCGCTCCGCCAGCGTCCGCCATCTCACAGCGCCCCGCCACTAGAGCCCGGCCAAGGCCCTGCAAGTGGTTCCCGCGGGCACCTCAATCCGCTCGTCACGCCCACCGGGGTTAGCGGTTAGCTTTGACGCGATCGCTTCCTGGAGGCTTTGGCCTCGGCGTCCTCTTTGATGCGCAACAGATGGCTCGACCACAGCTCCTCGAATCGGCCCACCCAGCGCTCGTAAATTTGCCGGATGGGCACTACGTTCAAAGAGTTGATGCGTTGCCGGCCCTCCTCACGCGTGTGAATCAGGCCGGCCTCGCGCAGCACTTCAATGTGCTTCATGACGCCGAATCGAGTCAGCTGCGGGAACGCCTCCACAATCTCGGTCGTGGTGCGGGGGCCCTGGCGCAAGAGATCCAGAATCGAACGGCGGGTGCTATCGGACAGAGCCTTCCACACGCCGTCGAGGTCGCTGTCAGGCATTTACGTGGTTTGGGCGTTGGCGGGCTGTGGGGCGGCGTGCTGGTAGCAGCCCTCAGCAATGCCCTCCAGGACGTGCCGCCAGCCGGCAGCCACGCCCTGACGGTGCGCCGGGTCGATGATGCCGATGGCGCGGTGTCGGAGCACCACATGCGTTCCGCCGGCCCGCTGTTCGAGTTTCACTTCGAGATGGTTGAGCGCCGGGTAGGACATGAACATCGGGCCGCTCAACTCCAGCAGCACCGGCGGTTTGATCACCTGCAAGTGTCCCCACAGGTGGCCAATGCCATTGCCGCGGTCGCGGAACCAGCGGCCGCCCGGCCACTCCTCCAGCGTCATTTGCGGCGATTCGCCCTCCGGCATCGTGAAGCCTTTGCCCAGCCGGTGCAGCACGCTGCGGAAGACGTCCCCAATGTCAGCCTTCACGTCGATGTCCTGGGTGATATCCAGAGTCAGATCGTCGAGTGTCATGGTCTTTCAAGTCCCTCCTAAACCTTAAACGTTACCTGATGGTAACGTAACCAAATAATCACGTCAAGAGAAATCTCCAGGCCCAATCCGGGTGGCGCATCCTGCTGCAGCTCGCCACAACATCCGCACTGCGGCGGCCTGTCTAAGTCCGGAAGGTCGCGCCTTCATTACCTCCAATCCGCAAAATAACCAGCCGGAAATGGCGCGAATTCGCCTCCTGTCCACGCGCCCGGTTAAACTGGAGTCTGATCCCTCCTATGGAACTCCTGGTCTTCGATCTCGACGGTACCCTCCTGGACACCACGCTCGATCTCGCCAACTCGGTCAACGCCACTCGCCTCTACCTCGGGCTCGCTCCGCTGCCCGTTCCGCTCGTCGCCTCCTATGTCGGCAACGGCGTGCCTGTACTGGTCCGCAAGTCCCTCGGCGCCCAGGCCAGCGATCAGCAGGTTGACGACGCCATCATCTACTTCATGGCCTGGTATCGCGACCACATGCTCGAGCACACCCGCCCCTATCCAGGTGTCATCGAGGGCCTGGACCTGTGCCATCGCGAGGACCGCAAAATGGCCGTCCTTACCAATAAGCCCGTGCGCTTCTCCCAAACCCTTCTCACCGGCCTCAACATGGACAAATACTTCTTCCGCGTCTACGGCGGCAACAGTTTTCCCGAGAAAAAGCCCAACCCCTTCGGCCTTTTCAAACTGATGGAAGAGGCCGGCGTCTCGCCCGAACGCACCTGGATGATCGGCGACTCCTCCGTTGACGTGCTGACCGCTCGCAACGCCGGCGTGCACTGCGTCGGCGTGACCTACGGCATCAAGCCCGAGTCGCTCGCCACCAATCCCCCCGACCTGCTCCTGGATTCCTTGACCCAACTCCCCGCCGCCCTCCGCCCCGCGGTCGCTTCCTAGACAGGCCTCATCGTCGCTTTGAAGCCGCGAATCCCGTTGCTGAGCCGCGCTTCGTGTGACCCAGCCGCGACCAGAGGGAGCGGTTGCTGGGTGGAGCGGACGTCCATTTCCGCGCCGCACTTCCCGGTCCGGCTCTGCTTCCTTGACCGCAGGTTGCCTCCCTGCCAACCCGGCGCCGCCCCCGGCTGACATATACTCACGAGCGGGATCGGCGGCCCGGCGGCCTGCGCCACGGCCCGCATCCTGCCGCCCGGCCGCAAACTGACCGGCTCACCAGGTGACTCACCATGAAACGACGCGACTTCATCAAGGAATCAACCGCCGCCGGCAGCGCATTGACCGTCGGCGGCGCCCTCGCCTGCGGCCCCGCTCCGCAATCCGCAGGCAGCCGTATCTTCCCGCCCCAATCCCTCCTGGAAACGCCGCCGCTCGCCGCCGACCGCCTCCCCGATCTCGCCCCCGCGCGCTGGATCTGGTACCCCTCCGGCCGCTGTCTCCAGAACACCTTCGTCCTGTTCCGACGCGCGCTCGATCTCCCGGCCGCCTGCGTCCGTGCCACCGGCTGGATCTCCGCCGACAGCCGCTACCTGCTCGAGGTCAACGGCGAGCGCATCCAATGGGGCCCCTCGCCCTGCGACCCGCGCTGGCTCGAGGCCGACCCGATCGATCTGACGAAGGCGCTGGCGAAAGGTTCTAACGCGATTGGCGCGACAGTGCTCTTCTACGGCCAGGGCGACGGCACCTCGCCCCTCGGCAAGCCCGGTTTTCTCTTCCATCTGGAAATGGAATGCGCCGACGGCTCGCGCCACACCGTCGTCTCCGACCCCGCCTGGCAGGCTCACCTCGCCCGCGCCTGGACCCCTGGCCACTACAAGCGCTGGTACCTCCGCGCGCTCCAGGAGGTCTTCGACGCGCGGCTCTATCCCCACGGCTGGACCAGCCCCGCCTTCGCCCCCAACCACGACTGGCTCCCCGCCATGCCGCTCGATTGTCCGCCCTCCAAACCGCCGATCTGCTCCAGCTACCCCGACTACCTTTTTGATACTGCTGGCGTGCCCGAGTCCTGCGCCCTGCGCCCACGCCGCATCCCGCAAATGGAGGAAACGCAGGAGCCCGCCCGTCTCGCCGAGTCCCTGTGGATCGTCTGGAAACGTCCCCCCGAGGAGTTCTTCGAGTGCCGTCCGCCCGACGCCTTCGAGGCCATCCGCGAAAGCGCGGCTCAGCCAATCGCGGCAGGCCAATGGCGCGTCGATCTCGACGGCTCGCGCGCCGCGGCGCTCACTTTCGAACTGCAGGAACAGATGGTCGGCTGGCCCTACTTCACCATCGACGCGCCGTCTGGCACGACTGTCGAGCTGATGGTCCAGGAGGGCCATACCGTCGGCGGCCCGGCCCTCCTCAATACCCATTTCGACAGTTGGACGCGCTTCGTCTGCCACCCCGGCCCAAACCGTTTCGAGACCTTCGACTACGAATCCTGCCGCTGGATCCAACTGCACATCCGAAACGCCAAGGGCCCGGTGACGGTGAGCGAGGTCGGTCTTCGCCGGCGCGTCTTCCCCTGGCCGCAGCAGCCGCACATTCGCTTCGGCGAGCCCGCCCTCGACAAGCTCGTCGCCGCCAGCGTGAACACGCTCAACAACTGCGCTCTGGAGACGATCATGGACGGCGTGGCCCGTGAACGCCAGCAGTACAGCGGCGACGGCGGCCACCCGCTGCACGCGCTCCACATGACGCTTGGCGAATCCCGCCTGCCCGCGCGCTTTCTAGCCACCTACAGCCAGGGCATGACCAAGGACGGTTACTTCCTCGACTGCTGGCCCGCCTACGACCGCCTGGCTCGTCTCATGGAACGCCAATTGGATTTCACCCAATGGGGCCCCCTGCTCGACCACGGCGTCGGTTTCAACTTCGACAACTACTACCACTACCTCTACAGCGGCCGGCTCGACGATCTGCGCGAGTCCTATCCGCGTCTGCTGCGCTTCGCGCGCTACCTGGAGAGCCTGGTTCGCGCCGACGGCCTGCTGCCGGTCGAGAACCTGGGCATCCCGTCCGTGTGGATCGATCACATCGCCTACCAGCGCCAGCGCCACAAGCAGTGCGCCTTCAACCTCTACGCCTCGGGAATGCTGCGCCAGGCCCTCGCGCCCATTTGCCGCGCCTTCGGCGACCGTGCCAACGAAGAGGCCTCGTTGAACTTCGGCAGGCAGCTGCAGGCGGCCGCCGTCCGCCGCTTCTGGAGCCCTCAGCGCGAGGCGTTCATCAACAATCTGCCCTGGCTCGACGAGGAGAAGCGGCCGCGCCAGTGCGACCAGTCCCTCGCCATGGCGATCCTGTTCGACCAATGCCCCGGAGGCCGCGCCGCCAACGCGCTCCGCGCACTCGTGGAGTGTCCACAGGAGATGGGCATCTCCTACCCCGCCAACGCCTGCTGGCGGCTCTGGGCACTCGCCCAGGGCGGCCGCGCCGACGTCGTGGTGAAGGAGTTCCGCGAGCGCTGGGCCCGGATGGACTCTGTGCGCCTGAACAACACGCTGCAGGAGGACTGGGCCGTCCAACCCGACACCAATTCCGAGTGGAGCCACGATCCGGTCTCGCCGCTTTTCGTCACCCACATGAGCCTCGCCGGCGTGCGCCCGCTCGAGCCCGGCTTCCGGCGCTGCGAGATCCGCCCTCAGCCGGCCAGCTTGGAGCTGCTCGAAGTGACCACCCACACCCCGCTGGGCCCGCTGCTTTTTGCCTCGCGCGGCAAGCTGGGCGCGCGCGATCTCGCCCTCAACCTCCCCGCCGGTTGCGCCGGCGAGCTGGTCGTGAGCAGCGCGGAGAAACTCGCTCTCCCAACGCTCGCCGCCCCGGCTCCCTCCGGCCATGTGCGCTACCGCCTGCCCACGGGCGAAACGAAGCTCCATCTGATCGCCACCTGAGCCGGTGCAGCGCCCATCTTCAGAATCAAAGCATCCAATGCCGGGCTGCGCGATTCTAACTCCCTAAGGGATGGCCCCGCACACGCGGACAATTCTGCAAGCTGGTGCTCGTCGCGCGCTGACCGCACTGTTGGCGCTCCTGTGCCTGCTCACGCCTGTCGCGCCGCTCGCGGCGCGACGAATCGCCGCCGCAACGGGCGGCGACACCTGCCGCATGGCCTGCTGCAAACGCAGTGGCCACTGTTGCTGCCGCAAGTCTCAGCCCGCATCCCAGGGACCGGCATGGTCGGGCCCCCGCTGCCCCGCCGGATGCGCAGCAGCGGTTCAACCGCTGTCCTCCGGCCCCGGTCTGTTCAAACCAGCGGAATCGGCATCCCCGTTCTCCGTGGCCGCGGCCGCGCCGTTGCCCATCCGCGGGTCCAACCGCACCTCCGCCTGGCGCCCTCCCTCGCTCTGCCAGCGCCCGCCGCCTTTCCCCTCGCTCTAGAACCCAATTCAATCTGAATTCCACCGCGTTCTTCAGGCCCGCGGCCTGTGGCGCGCCATCGCGCCGACTCAGAGATGGAATGAGAAGGCCGCGAACGAAAGCGAGCGGTTGTGCGCCGGTGTTCGAAGTTACCGCGGCACTCCATGAGTGCACGGGAAAGGGAGACTGATGCATTCAGCGTTTTCATTCCGGACTCGATTTTTATTCATCTGTCTGCTGGCCGGTATGATCGCGCCGCAAGCCGTGCCCGCGACCATCTTTGGAACGGTCCGCGGCATGGTCCACGACCCCACCCATCGCCCCGTCGCCGGAGCCCAGGTGACCTTGAGCGCGGCTAATTCCAGGTATGCCCGCACGGCGTCCAGTGGCGCCATGGGCGAGTTTGAATTCCAGGCCGTTCCGGTCGGCGAATACACCGTCCGCGCCGCCCAATCGGGCTTCGAGGACGTCCTCCAGGAAGTCACCGTCACCTCCGGTCAATCCGGCTATTTGCACCTGCAACTGCAGCTCGCCGGCCAGCGCCAGTCAGTCGAGGTGACCGAAACCCCGGGTCCCGCCCTCGAAACGGCCGCATCTCCGCTGACTCTGGTCAGCCGCCAGGATATCGACTCCACCCCCGGAGCCGATCTCAGCAACAGCCTGGCGATGATTACCAATTTCGTCCCCGGCTCCTACATGACCCACGACCAGTTGCACATCCGCGGCGGCCATCAGGTCACCTGGGAGATCGACGGCGTGCCCATCCCCAACACCAACATCGCCAGCAGCGTCGGCCCTCAGGTCGACCCCAAGGACATCGATTATCTCGAGGTCCAGCGCGGCGGCTATGCGGCGGACACCGGCGACCGCACCTACGGCGTCTTTAACGTCGTGCCGCGCACCGGCTTCGAGCGCGACCGCGAGATCGAACTGAGCACGACCTTCGGCTCCTTTGACCAGACCAACGACCAGCTGAGCATCGGCGACCACACGGAAAAGCTGGCCTGGTACGCCAGCCTCGACGGCAATCGCTCCGACTACGGTCTGGAAACGCCCGGGCCGCTGGTCAACCACGACCGCGTCTGGGGCTTGGGCGGTTTCGCCTCGTTGATTTACAACGCGACCCCCGCCGACCAGCTCCGCGCCGTCGTCTCCTCGCGCGGCGACGATTATCAGATCCCCAATACGGAGGCACAGTTGGAGGCCGGCATGCGCGACGTCGAGCGCGAACGCGATGTCGCCGCGACCTTCACCTGGGCGCATCAGCTTTCCGGCGGCGCTCTCCTCACCGTCTCGCCGTTCATGCATTTCAACCGCGCCGACTACGACGGCGATCCCAACGATACGCCCGTCGCCACCGTCCAGCACCTCGATTCAACCTATGCCGGCGCGCAGATCGCCTGGAATCTCGTCACCTCTCAGCACAACGCCGCGGCCGGCGTCTACGGCTTCGCTCAGCACGATGACGATTTCGTCGGCATCACGGACACCACCGTCCCCGTGAGCGTCAGGAATACCTGGTCCGCCGATGGCGGTCTCGCGGCCGTGTTTCTGGAAGATCAATGGAAGCCCCGCCCCTGGCTGACCCTGACCCTCGGCCTGCGCCTGACCCATTTCAATGGCGCCGTGGCCGAGAACGCTGCCAACCCGCGCACCGGCGCCGCCATCCGCATCCCGCGCCTCGGCTGGATCGTGCGCGGCTTCTTCGGCACCTATTACCAGGCCCCGCCGCTCTCCACCGTCGCAGGCCCGGTGCTCGACTACGCCGCCACGCAGGGCTTCGGCGTCATCCCGCTCCAGGGCGAGCGCGACCAGGAGAACCAGGCCGGCCTCGCCATCCCGCTCCACGGCTGGACCCTCGACTTCAACAGCTTCCGCCAGCGCGCCGTGAACTTCTTCGATCACAACGCCATCGGCAACTCCAACATCTTCTTCCCCCTTTCCATCGCCGGCGCGCGCATCTGGGGCAATGAATTCACGCTCCGCTCCCCGCGCCTGCGCCGCCGCGCCCAGGCCTCCATCGCCTACTCCTATCAACATGCCGAGGGCCAGGGCGCCATCACCGGCGGCCTGACCGATTTCTCGCCCCCCGCCTCCGGCTGGTTCTTGTTGGACCATGACCAGCGCCAGACCTTGCACGCCAACCTCAGCGCCTCGCTGCCCGCCCGCGCCTTGCTTTCGCTCAGCGCCTATTACGGCTCGGGCTTCACCGACGGCTCCAGCCCCGTCGCGGCCCATCTGCAGCCCCACACCACCTTCGACGCCTCCCTCGGCAAAGCGCTCAGCGAGCGCCTCTCGCTCTCGCTCAACGCCCTCAACGTCGCCAATCGCCGCTATCTTCTCGATAACAGCCAGACTTTCGGCGGTACCCACTACGCCGACCCGCGCCAGCTCTATGTCCAGTTGCGCTACCGCTTCCGTTACTGAGGCGCCCGCGGAAAGGCAATCGCGCCCGGCTCAGCCGGGCGCGCGGGCACAGGGATCTGCGGACGCTATCCCGGGCTTCAACGTGACTGCAAAGACAGATCGGCGCTAGAATGTCGAGTCTAGGCGCTTCACTTATATTGGAGTAGCGCGGCGCTGAACCTGCGTCGCAGATGCCGCGAAGGGCGATTTCGGCGGGAATATCGAATGGCAACGGCCTCCAGCCCGGCGACACTCGGCCTGCAAGCGCCCCCGTCGGCCACTTTGAAGTGCAGCTGGGCAGGGAGCGCCCTCAAGGCAGAGAGCACACTCCATCAGCTGTCGCCCTATATTGGGAAACTAAAGTCCTCCATCGCCGGCTCCCTCATCGCGCAGTTCACCCAAATTGGCGATTTAGTATATGACCCGTTCGCCGGGTCGGGCACCGTGGCGCTGGAGGCTTGGGCGGCCGGGCGCAGCGTCGTCGCCAACGATCTCAGCCCCTACGCGGCCCTCCTTACCCGAGCGAAGCTTTTCCCTTATCCCTCCCTCGAAGCCGCACTGGAAGATATTGAAAAGCTCAGCAAGGATGCCGAGACAGAGCGCAGAAGGATCGACCTCGCGAGCGTTCCAGCGTGGGTGAGGCAGTTCTTTCATCGCGAGACGCTTCGCGAAGCACTCGCGTGGACGCACGTTTTGAGACGCCGCCGCCGCTGGTTCTTGCTGGCGTCTCTTCTTGGAATCCTGCACCATCAACGACCCGGCTTCCTGTCGTTCCCCAGCAGCCACACGGTTCCGTATCTCCGACTGAAGGCATTCCCACGGGCGGAATTCCCGAAGCTTTACGAATATCGCTCCGTGCCCGACCGACTGGAGGCTAAGGTCACGCGCGCCTACCGCCGTGTGCCCCAATTGGACTACGGCCTTAAGCGCCAGTGTTTTTCACAATCCGCGCACCTTTTGGCGCCGACAACGATGGTCGACACCATCGTCACGAGCCCGCCCTATATGCGCCAGCTTGACTACGGCCGAGACAATCGTCTGCGCCTTTGGTTCCTTGGAGTTGACGATTCGGACACACTCGACCAAAGCATTTCGCCGAGCAAAGACGCCTTTCTAAAGCTGATGCGCCAGTGTTTCAGGAGGTGGAAGACCGTGCTGAAGCCTCGGAGGTACTGCATTCTCGTGGTTGGAGACGGCAGCAGCGAAGTTCGGAACGCCAATTTGCCCGAGATCATCTCACGCATCGCGACAGATGAAGTTGGCGGATATGCTCATGTTTACGACCACACCGAAGCGATTCCGAATGAACGGCGCGTTCGCCGCGGTTTGACCGGCAGCACCTCGGAAACTATTGTCGTACTCCGCAACAACGCGTCACGAGGTCAATTGTCCGCGTAGCCAACGGGAGATCGGGAGGACACGTGCAGCAACTCTTCAACACGAGGAACTACAGCATCCGCGATTTTGAGGAATGGAATGAGCGCGGGGAGCTCGTGCTCCAACCCAAGTTTCAGCGCCGCGAAGTGTGGAGCGATAAAGCGCGCTCCTACTTGATGGACACGATTATCCGCGGCAAGCCCATCCCGAAGATCTACATGCGTCAGGACGTCAATCCGAAAACGAGGCGGACCCAGCGCGAGATAGTTGATGGCCAGCAGCGCCTTAACACCGTCCTTAGCTTCCTAAAAGATGGTTTCAGAATGAGCAAGTCTCATCATGAGACACTTGGCGGCAAGACCTTCAGCCAACTTGACCTGACCACACAAGGCGACATCTTAAAGTACGAGTTCTCCGTGGATTTGCTGCAAGACATGCCGGACAACGAAGTCTACAACGTGTTCGCGCGAATCAATACATACTCAGCAAATCTGAAAGCACAGGAGCTGCGGAATTCGCAATGGTATGGCGACTTTAAGTCGTGCGTCTATCTTCTTGCTGAAGAATTTACGACATTCTTCAGCCTGAACAATATCCTGACAGCAAAATCTATTATGCGCATGGAGGAGGCTGAGTTTATCTCTGACCTCTTGGTCGCAATGCAGGATGGCATTCAGGGCGGCGCCAAAGCGACTCTGGACAAAGCCTACAAAAAGTACGATGACGAGTTTCCGTCTCGCAAGACACACGAAAAGCGGTTCCGCGAGACGATGGACATCATCAAGGCCATCTTCGGCGCTGATCTGGCGCAGTCAGAATTTCGGGCGAAACGTCTCTTTTATCCTCTCTTCTGCGCGATCCATCATCTCAAATTCGGGTTGCCCAAGCTTAAGAGCGAGCGCACAGCCTTCAGGGCCGCTGACTACCCAAAATTGAAGAACGGGCTGGAGTATGTCGACGACCTTCTAAAGAAGGCCGAAGAGTCCAGAAAAAAGCCAGTCGCCCTAGACCTATCTGCCGACGACAGGAAGTTTTACGACGCTTATAGCGTCCATTGGGTCCACGCGGATAAGCGGATAATCGCGACGGATTACCTCTGCAGGAAACTAGGTAAGGCTCTGGACTGATGCTATGGCGGCTCGCAGGCTTGTCTGGGTGCTTACGGCGTTTTCGCGCTCTCTGAAGGAGGCGCGTGAACTTGCGGCCGATGCTCATATCTGGTCGATTCCAGTGCAACCGGGTGCACGCGCACAAATCTCGCCTCAGCGGCGCGATACCCTAACCGAAGTGGCTTTTCTTCGCGCATTCACAGGTTGGGAAATGTTCCTGGAGGAGACGTTCCTCCTCTACCTCTTGGGCCATCGCCCCCCCAAGGGTCGGCCGCCTCATCGCTATGGCTTTCCGCCAGATAGGGAGTCGGCTTCTGAGTGGTGCGCTGAAGGCAGAGAATATGCCAAGTGGAATGTGCACGACGTTCGGAGGAAAGCGGATCGCTGGTTTCGACGTGGCGAACCATTCACTCCCGCCCTCAAAGGACAGCAATCCCGATTGGACCAACTGATCACGATTCGAAACGCAATCGCTCATGAGTCCTCGGCGGCCCGCGGCAAGTTTGAGGCTCTCGTTCGAAATGAACTTCAAGCACTCCCGCTGAATACTACGGTTGGCGGCTTCCTGATGACGACTAAGCCCAATTCAAGCCCGCCTATTTCCTATATGGAGTTTTATCTCAACGAAGTCCAGCAGGTTGCTCAGAACATCGTTCCGAGGTGACGTCTTCACCGCGTTGCAGTTCCCGAAACGGCCCTCTTAGGGATAGACCGTGCCTCGTCGCCAAACGGTTACTGAAGACCTTAAGTGCACTTGGACGAAGAACACCCCAACCGCCGCGGTGATACTCGGCGCGCGGGTGCATCCGGCGAGATGGCTTGAGCTTTTCAAGTATTGGCCACTACCCCTGGGGCGGAGGATGCGGGGACAGTAGTCCGCGCGTTTCAATCTGGTTTCCGTGGGACAATCGAAGTTGAGATGGGCGCCGGCAGGCAGTCGCGCGGGCGTTGGAGCGTTTCTGAAGGAGGCGCTCTGCGCGTGCGAGGCAAAGTCCGGTCTCCATAGGGCAGCGTGCCGGTTAACGGCCGGGGGGGCGGGCTCAAAGCCCGTTCCACGGATCAGTGCCACAGAAAATATACCGCCGGCGGGCTCTCGGGCTCGCAGGTAAGGGTGAAAAGGTGCGGTAAGAGCGCACCGCGTTGCGGGTAACCGCAATGGCAGGGAAAACCCCACGCGGAGCAAGACCAAATAGGGGAGGATGGCTTGGCCCGAGCCGCTCGACTCCCGGGTAGGTCGCTTGAGCCGGTCAGTAATGGCCGGCCTAGAGGAATGACTGCCGCCCGGCCGCAACGCCGGGACCAGGAACCGGCTTATCGCCGCGCCCATCTCATGCATCGCTAATGCCTCCGCGCCGCGCCTGCGCACATCTAAGAGAGTATGAGTACACACCCTGGCAATCATCCCGGAAAAATCGCACTGATTACCGGCGCAAACAAAGGAATTGGCCTGGAAACCGCCCGCCAGTTGGGCCGGCAAGGCGTCACCGTAGTGGTCGCCGCCCGCGACCAGGCCAAAGCCGACAAAGCCGCTGCGACCCTGAAGGCCGAGGGCATCGACGCGCTGCCGCTCAAGTTGGATGTCACTTCGTCGGCCGATATCCACGCCGCAGTGTCCATGCTGGAGAGCCGTTTCGGGCGCCTGGACATCCTGATCAACAATGCGGGCATCAACGCCGAGGGCACGTTCACGGGCAACAACGCGTTGAACGGTGACCCAGGCCGAGCTGCGCCAGACATTCGACACCAACTTCTTTGGTGTCATCGAGCTGACCCAGGCGCTGCTGCCGCTGCTGAGGAACAGCCCGGCCGGGCGCATCGTCAACCTGACGAGCATCCTCGGCTCGCTGACGCTGCACGCCGATCCGACATCACCCATCGCGGGCAGCAAGGCGCTGGCCTACAACGCGTCCAAGACCGCGCTAAACGCCTTCACAATCCACCTCGCCGCGGCTCTGAAGGACACGCCGATCAAGGTCAACAGCGCGCATCCGGGCTGGGTGAAAACCGACATGGGCGGCACGGGCGCGCCGATGGAGATCGTGGACGGAGCGAAAACCAGCGTGGAACTGGCTCTGATTGACGCGGACGGCCCGAACGGCGCGTATATCCATCTGGGCAAGAAGCTGCCCTGGTAGCGCCGCGCCACTTCCCGACGCCTGCATCCGAGCATTGCGGCACTGCGCTGTGGCGAGTAGACTGCTGACATGTTCCGCCAAGGCAAAGGGTCGATCCATCTGTTTCGGTTCGCCGGGATCGATGTCTTTCTGCACTGGTCCTGGTTTCTCGTCGCGCTCTTCGAGATCCAGGCTCGCAATCGCAACTACAGCTCGCCCCTCTGGAACTTAGCCGAGTATCTTGCGCTCTTCCTGATCGTATTGCTGCATGAGTTCGGGCACTCGCTGGCCTGCCGTCAGGTCGGCGGCACGGCCAACACGATTGTCCTGTGGCCGCTCGGAGGAGTCGCTTTTGTTGACCCGCCGCAGCGCCCTGGCGCGACGTTATGGAGCATCGCCGCCGGCCCGCTGGTCAACGTCGCTCTTGTTCCAGTCCTCTATCTGGCGGCAACGGCCGTTAGGGCCTCCCAATGGGCGCCCGCATCGGCTGACGTCTCAATGCTGTTGCGCTCCCTGTTTGCCATCAACCTCGTCATCTTGGCCTTCAACCTGCTGCCCATCTACCCCCTGGATGGTGGCCAAATCCTGCGCTCCCTGCTCTGGTTCCTCCTGGGGCGCGCCCGCAGTCTGATGGTGGCCGCGGTTTTCGGCCTCGTGGTGCTGGTGGCCGCTCTCGGCCTGGCTCTCTGGTCTTGGTCCCTGTGGTATGCGATTATGGCCTACTTCCTCTTGGCCAACTGCTGGCGCGGGCTGCAAACCGCTCGCCTGATGCTGCAGATCGCCAAGCTGCCGCGCCGCCAGGGCTTCGCCTGCCCCGGTTGCCACGCCGCGCCGCCCTATGGCGACTTCTGGCGTTGCCCGCACTGCGGACAGCCCTTCGACCCCTTCAGCGCGCAATCGCGGTGCCATTGCATGACCGGGATCGTGACAGCTTCCTGCCTCCTCTGCGGCGCCAGGCATCCGGTCGGCGAATGGGTGGTTGCCCCCGCCGAAGCAACGACCTAACTCAGAATCCCCATCCGCCGCGCGACCCGCGTCAGCGTCTCCACAGCGCGGTCCAGGTGCTCCCTCGTGTGCGCCGCGGTGACGATGGTGCGGATCCGCGCCTTGCCTTTTGGCACCGTCGGGAATCCGATGCCGGTGGCCCACAGCCCCTCCTGGAACAGCTCGGCCGAGAACTCGTGCGCCGTCCGCGCCTCGCCCACAATCAGCGGCGTAATCGGCGTCTGGGTGAAGCCGATGTCGAAGCCCGCTGCCTTCAGCGCAGCCTGGTAATAGCGCGTATTCTCCCACAGCCGCGCCACGCGCTCCGGCTCCTGCTCCATAATCTCGAACGCCGCCATGCACGCCGCCGTCACCGCCGGCGGATGCGACGTCGAAAACAGGAACGGCCGGGCGCGATGGTACAGATACTCGATCAGGTCGCGGCTCCCGCACACGTACCCGCCCAGCACGCCCACCGCCTTCGACAATGTCCCCACCTGCACCTGCACGCGCCCATGCAATCCGAAGTGGTCCACCGTCCCGCGTCCGTGCGATCCCAGCACCCCCGAGGCGTGCGCGTCGTCAACCATCATGATCGCCCCGTAGCGCTCCGCCAGCGTCGTCAACTGATCCAGCGGACCGATGTCGCCGTCCATCGAAAACACGCCGTCCGTGATCAGCAGTTTGTGGCCCGGTGTATCTTTCAACCCTTCCAGCAGCTCCTCGGCGTGCGCCACGTCGCGATGCCGGAACACGTGGATCTTGGCCCGCGACAGCCGGCAGCCGTCGATGATCGAGGCATGGTTCAGCTCGTCCGAAACAATATGGTCCTCGGGCGTCAGAATCGAACTGACCGTGCCCGCGTTGGCCGTGAAGCCGCTCTGAAAAACCACGCACGCCTCGGCGTGTTTGAACGCCGCGATGCGCCGCTCCAGCTCCATGTGCATCGCCATCGTCCCGGTGATCGTGCGCACCGCGCCCGTCCCCGCGCCGTATCGCCGCGCCGCCTCGCTCGCGGCTTCCTTCAACTTCGGATGGTCCGCCAGGCCCAGATAGTTGTTGGACGCCAGGTTGATCACCTCCTGGCCGTCCACGCGGCTCACCGGGTCGCACCCGCTTTCGAGTTCCCGCAGGCGAAAATACCCGCCCGTGCGCTTCAGTTCGTCGAGCTGTTCGGTGAGATAGGCCAGAGGATTCGACATGGAAAATACCTGGAGCGGCGGAGCCGCTTCCGATTGCAGTATAGCGAGGCCCGCGATCGCCGGAGCCGGCCCCGGGCGGCTGTGAGAGAATAATACTTCGTCCTCTGATACCAGCCCCCGGAGAAATACCACATATGACTGAAATCGTAGAAATCAAAGCGCGCGAGATCCTCGATTCGCGCGGCAATCCGACCGTGGAAGCCGACGTATTCCTGGCCGACGGCGTGATGGGCCGCGCCGCCGTGCCCTCGGGCGCATCCACCGGCGAGCACGAAGCCGTCGAGCTGCGCGATGGCGACAAGAGCCGCTACCAGGGCAAGGGCACGCTCAAGGCGGTCGGCAACATCACCACCGAGATCGAGCCAGCGCTGCTGGGCATGGACGCGACCGACCAGGCTGCCATCGACCACAAGATGATCGAGCTCGACGGCACGCCGACCAAGGGTCGCCTCGGCGCCAACGCCATCCTGGCCGTGTCGCTGGCCACCGCGCGCGCCGCCGCCGAGTGCCTGATGACGCGGCTGTACCGCTACCTGGGCGGCGTCCACGCCAACATCCTCCCCGTGCCGATGATGAACATCATCAACGGCGGCGCCCACGCCGACAACTGCGTCGATCCGCAGGAGTTCATGATCGTGCCGCACGGTGTGCCGAGTTTCGCCGAAGCCATCCGCGCCGGATCGGAAGTGTTCCACAACCTCAAGAGCGTGCTGAAGAAGCGCGGCTACGCGACGTCGGTGGGCGACGAGGGCGGCTTTGCGCCGAACTTGAAGTCGAACGAGGAAGCGGTGGAAGTGATCGTCGAAGCGATCCAGAAGGCCGGCTACAAGCCTGGCGAGCAGGTCTCCATCGCGCTCGACCCCGCGGCCAGCGAATTCTACGACCAGGACAAGAAGAAGTACGTCTTCAAGAAGTCCGACCATCGCGAGCTGAGCTCTGAACAGATCATCGAGTTCTGGAGCGCCTGGGTGGACAAATACCCGATCATCTCGATCGAGGACGGCATGGCCGAGTTCGACTGGGACGGCTGGAAGAAGATGACCGACGCGCTGGGCAAGAAGATCCAGCTCGTCGGCGACGACATCTTCGTCACCAACCCCGTGATCTTCGCCCGCGGCATCGAGCGCGGCATCGCCAATTCGATTTTGATCAAGCTCAACCAGATCGGCACGCTCACCGAAACGCTGGACACGATGCGTCTGGCCACCACCGTGGGTTACACCAACGTGATCTCCCACCGCTCGGGCGAAACCGAGGACACCTTCATCGCCGACCTGGCCGTCGCCACCGGCTGCGGCCAGCTCAAGACCGGCTCGGCCAGCCGCACCGACCGCCTCTGCAAGTACAACCAGTTGATCCGCATCGAACAGGAGCTCGGCAAGAGCGCGATCTTCGCCGGACGGAAGGCGTTCAAGCAATAATCAGCCGGGAACGCGGTGTCGCGATGGCGCCCGTTCCCGGATTCGTTCACCGGCGCTGGCAGCCATTTAGTAACGAATGGGAGGAGCGGTCTCATGCCAAGCGTGACGCGCCACGAGTTCAAAGGCGATTGGCTGGTTTTCTGGCAGCCGTGCATCAGCGAGATCGGCGCTCCCTTCGCGGTGATCTATGCGATCAACCGGACGGTGTCGGTTACGACCCAAATGACGGACGCCGAGGCTGCGCTGGCAGGTTCGCCGCGGGGGGCTTGAGCAATCTCCGCCCCCGCCCGGGCCGTGAGTTCATTGAAGGAGTGATCGATGTATAAACTCGTCCTCATCCGCCACGGCGAGAGCACGTGGAACAAAGAGAATCGCTTCACCGGCTGGACCGACGTCGACCTCAGTGAAAAAGGCGTCGCCGAGGCGCTCGAAGCCGGCCAGGTTCTCAAGCGCGAAGGTTACGTCTTCGACCTCGGCTATACCTCGCTGCTCAAGCGCGCCATCAAGACCTACGACATGGTCACCGAGCAGCTCGACCAGATGTGGATCCCCGTCATCCGCTCCTGGCGCCTGAACGAGCGCCACTACGGCGCGCTGCAGGGTCTCAATAAGGCCGAAACCGCCGCCAAATACGGCGAGCATCAGGTCAAAATCTGGCGCCGCAGCTACGACGTCCCGCCGCCCGCACTGGAACCCGACGATGAGCGCTTCCCCGGCAAAGACCCGCGCTATGCCTCCCTCACCAAAGAGGAATTGCCGCTGACGGAGTGCCTCAAGGACACCGTCGTCCGATTCCTGCCCTTGTGGCACGACGCCATCGCGCCCGACGTCAAGTCTGGCAAGCGCGTCGTCATCGCCGCCCACGGCAACAGCCTGCGCGCGCTCGTGAAGTACCTCGACAATATCAGCGAACCCGATATCGTCGAGCTGAACATCCCCACCGGCATGCCCCTGGTCTACGAACTGGGCGCCGATTTGAAGCCCATCAAGTCCTACTATCTCGGTGATCCTGAAAAAGTGAAGGCGGCCATGGAAGCCGTCGCCCGCCAGGGCAAGAAACAGGCCTAGCTGGTCGTAGGGTGGCCATCCACGTCCCGCGTGGCGGATCCGCGACTGAAAGGAGTCTCCACGGCCCTGCGGGCCACCGATGCGGATGAAAGCCGCGGCCTGGTGGCGCCGGCATTCCTGCCTGCCGCGTCAACATTCGTGTCAACGTCTGGCTGCTCTCGCCTCCACACCCCCTCGCTGACGACTTTCAACCGAGCGGTCGCCGGGTGGGGCGGACGTCCACTCCAGGCCCCGCTCTATGACCGCTCGCGCCGAATTATGGCCCGTTTGCCCGCCTGAATGGCTCGCCTGCCAATCCATCCTCACCCGGCCTCGCATCCGTATCGCACATTGACCTGTAGGATGCGAAAACTGGATCTGATGCTGCTGGGCGTCGCTGTATGCCTGCCGGCCCAGCTCTGTGCCCAATCCCTGGGCAATGCCGCGACCCTGACCGGCACTGTCCTGGACCAGACCGACGCCGCGGTGCTCGGAGCGACGGTCCAAGTGAATAATCCGCGCACCGGTTTCGAGAAGAAAACCAAAACCGACCAGAACGGCGCCTTCCGCTTTTATAACATCCCCCAGAATTCCTACCACGTGCAAGTCACGGCCACCGGTTTCCACACCCATGATGAGGACGTCGCCCTCCACTCCGCCGTCCCGCAGGAGCTGACCATCCATCTGTTGCTCTCCGGCGGCACCACCGAGGTCACTGTCGAGGCCACCGGTCTGAACATCCTCGATTCCGCGGCCTACGCCCACAACGACATGGACCAATCGCTGATTGAGAGCCTGCCCTCTGCCACGCCCGGCTCGGGCTTGAGCGACGCCATCACCTTCGGTACGCCCGGCGTGGTGGCCGACTCCAACGGCTTCTTCCACCCGCTCGGCGACCACGCGCAGGTCACGTTTTCGGTGGATGGCATGCCCGTCAGCGACCAGCAGAGCAAACAGTTTTCGACCCAGATGCCGCCCAATGCCATCCAGTCGATGTCGATCATCACCGGCGCTCCGCCCGCCGAGTTCGGCGATAAGACCAGCCTGGTGGTCAACGCCTCGACGCACTCCGGCCTCGGGCAGAATACGCCCACCGGCACTCTCACCAGCGAATACGGCAGCTTCGGCACCGTCAGCGAGGAGTTGTCGCTGGCCGTCGGGGGCACCAACTGGGGCAGCTTCACCGCCGCCAACGGCCTCCGCTCGGGCCGCTTCCTCGATACGCCCGAGTTCGAGCCGCTCCACGCCGCCGGCAACAACGAAAACATCTTCGAGCGCCTCGATTTTCAGCCCACTCCTCAAGACATCATTCACTTGAACCTGTTCGCCGCGCGCAATTGGTTCCAGATCCCCAATACTTACGACCAGCAGGCGCTCTCCCAGGACCAGCGCCAGCAGGTCCGCACTTTCAGCTTCGCGCCGGGCTATCAGCGCACCATCAGCGCCAGCCTCTTGTTCACCTTCAACGGTTGGTATCGCCAGGACTTCGTCAACTATGTCCCCAGCGCCGACGTCATCGCCGACACCCCCGGCACCATCGCCCAGACCCGCAAGCTGCGCAGCTCGGGCTTCAAGACCGACCTGGCCATCGTCAAGTCGCGTCACAATATCAAGCTCGGGACGCAGTTCAACCAGACCGGCCTCTCCGAGGACACGCGCTTCGGCATAACCTCGCCCGCGCTCAACCCCGTCTGCCTCGACCTGAGCGGGAACGCCGTCCCCGGCGACGCCGTCACCTCGCCTTCCGGTTGCGCCGCCGCCGGCTACCTGCCCAACGCCAGTTTCCTGCCCGGCCTGCTCCCCTATGACCTCACGCGCGGCGGCCAGATGCTCGCTTTCCGTGGCCGCGACACGCTCAACGCCGGCGCCCTGTATGCCCAGGACCAGATCACCCTCGGCAATCTCACCCTCAGCCTCGGCCTGCGCTTCGACCTCTACGACGGTCTCACCCACGCCCGCTCGCTGCAGCCCCGCACCGGCTTCTCCTATCACCTCAAGCCCACCGCCACCGTACTGCGCGGCTCCTATTCGCGCACCATGGAAACCCCCTACAACGAGAACCTCCTGCTCTCCAGCCAGACCGGCTCGGGCGGCCTCGGTTCCACCGCCTTCGGCTCCTACGGCACCGACACCCTCAAGGTCGGCACCCGCAACGAATTTAATACCGGCCTCGAACAGGCCCTCGGCAAGCGGCTGCTGATCGACGGCGATTATTCCTGGAAGTTCACCACCAACGCCTACGACTTCGACACTCTTTTCAACACCCCGATCGTCTTTCCCATCTCCTGGCACCAATCCAAAATAGACGGCGTCTCGATGCGCGTCAGCACCACCGACATCCACGGCTTCACCGTCTACACCGTGCTCGGACACACGCGCGCGCGCTTTTTCGGCCCCGAAAACGGCGGCCTGCTGTTCAACTCGCCGCTCGCCACCGGCGTCTTCCGCATCGACCACGACCAGGCCCTCGAGCAGACCACTCACGCCCGCTATCAGTTCAAGAAAAAAGGACCCTGGCTGGCCTTCACCTGGCGTTACGACAGCGGCATGGTGGCCGGCTCGGTGGGAACCCTCGCCGATGCTCTGGCGCTGACCGGCGACGAACAGGCCGCCATCGGCTTTTATTGCGGCAGCCAGGTCGCCACGCTGACCGCTCCCATTACTTCGTGCTCATCGTCCAACTGGGGCGCGACGCGCGTCGTCATTCCCGCGCCCGGCACAGAAAACGACGATCACAACCCGCCCCGCATCGCCCCCCGCAACTTATTCGACACCGGCGCCGGCATCGACAACGTGCTGCACCACGAGCGCTACAAGCTGGGCTTCCGCTTCGACGTGCTCAACCTGACCAACACCGTTTCGCTGTACAACTTCCTGTCCACCTTCAGCGGCACCCACTTTATCGCCCCGCGCTCCTACCAGGCCTCCGTCACCATGGGCTTCTGAGCCCCGGCGCGCCTGCCCTGCGCCTGGCCGCCCGACCCGTACCAAGCCCCAGTGACGCTCGCCCTCGCCCTAGCCCCGCTTTCGCAGCACCGCCGCGATGCTGTACCGGATCACCGGCCGCTCCACCGCTTCCAGCCCCGCCTGCGCCGCCATTCGAAGTTCGTTTTCGAAATCGATCGGCTTGACGTGTCCCGCCGGCTCCGCCAGCAACACGCACCCTCCCGGCTTCAGCGTCGCGGCCACTTCGGCGAAGAAGCGATCCGCGGCCGGCGCCTCGTGCACCATGTAGAACGCCAGCGCGAAATCAACCCCTCCGGCCAGGTCTCCCAGCTCCAGCGATTCCTTGCTTGCCAGGCGCATGTCCACGCGCTCCTCCAGGCCTGCGCTCACCAGCCGCCGTTTCAGGCTGGCCAGCATCCGCGCCTGTATGTCAACCGCCACAACTCGGCCGGCCGGCCCCGCCAGCCGCGCCAGTTCGAGCGTGAAAAAGCCCATCCCCGGCCCCGGCTCCAGTACCGTCATCCCCGCGCGCACGTACGGCGGCAATATCTTGGACGGATCATGCCGCCAGCGCCGCAGCGGGCTGACCAGCAGATAACCCATCCACCACGGACATACGCGATGGCTCACCCTCGCCTCCTTACACCTCTGTTGTACGCGCCCGTCCGGCCCCAAGTTCGGCCCTCACGCCATGCACCCGCCCTGCCGCCCGCCGGGCCACCCCCGGCATCCTGTTGTGGCGTCACGGATTGCCGGCGCGGCGCGGCTCAGGCCCCGGCGGGGAAGGGAAATCAAACTGGATTAGGAGCGGAATGAGGGAATCGACAGCGCCCCTACGGGCGCCAGCCCGGCTGCGCGTGCGCGAATTGGAGTCCCTGCCGCACTACACCGTTTTGTCGGGCGGCTGCTGAGACTGCTGGCTCTTGTCGGCGGGCGGCGGCTCGGGCGTGCCTTTGATCGCATCCTTGAAGTTCTTGATGCCCTCAGCCAGACCCTTGCCCAATGCCGGGAGTTTCGAGGGCCCGAAGAACAGCAGCGCAACGATAAGAATCAGCAGCAGGTGCTGTGGCCTAAACAGATCTTCAAGCATGCTTATGTTGTATCACAACGCCGCGCCCACCCGCGCCCCGCGTGCCCGAAAGAGCGACGCCCCCGCCCTCGCACTCCGCCGGATACCTATCCTAGGATATGGTCAGCGTCTTCGCCAGCGCCCGCCGGATCCTCTCCAGGCTGGTCACGTGCACCGCCTCCGGCCACTCGTAGCCCTTCAGGTTCGCCGTCGCCGGCTCGAGGATTTCGCGGATGTCCGGCGCCGCATCCAGGAACCCGTACGTGTCGCGCCCCACCACCACGTCCGCGCCCAGTTCCTTCGAGGCCGTCTCCAGCCGGAATGCCTTGTTCACGCATTCCCCCATCGCCGTGTGGTCGGCCAGTCCCGCGCTGCCCAGGTTGCCCAGCGCCGCCACGCCGCTGTTGATCCCCACCCCGAAATACACCGGCGCCCGCAGCTCGAACTGCTCCTGCAGTCCTCCGATGATGTCCGCCAGCCCGCACAGCGCGTGGAAGATCCCCAGCAGGTCGCGCTGCACCGGCCGCTCGCCCTCGTGCACCCACACCGCCATCACCGCGTCGCCGATGTACTTCTGCGCGTAGCTGCCATTGCGCTCCAGCACCATCCCCGCCGCATGGAACACCGAGCCCATCATCTCCGACATTTTCGACTCGCCCAGCTCCATCGTCAGACCCGTGAAATTGCGGATGTCCGCCACCAGCACGGTCATCAGCCGCATCGACACCGCAATCGTGGTCTTTTCCTCCACCAGCGTCGGCGGCGGCGCGCCCGGCGTCGAGTCCCTTTCCTGCACAAATACGAACTCGTAGCCGCCCATGCGGATACTGTCGCCGTTGTGCAGCGCCGTCGGCCCCGCCACCATCCGCCCGTTCAGGATCGTCCCGTTGCGGCTGCCCAGGTCGGTCAGGAAGTACTCGCCGTTGTCCATGCGCTGCACCACGGCGTGGTTGCGCGACACCTTCACGTCGCCGCTCAGCACGATCGTGCTCTGTTCCGCCCGCCCGATCCGGCACACCGCCAGCTCCTCCAGCGGGAACTCCCGCCTTTGGCCCTGCACCACGGTTTGAAGGTATACCCCGCTCATCGTCTCAGCGCGGCTTCCATCGCCCGTCCCCCGCGCCATCCCCTCCCCCATCTCTCATCCTCAATAGGCTAACACTGAAGGAAAGTGCGGCGGCCGTTTCGCCCCTCCGGGAAACAGCCGCGGTTTTTGCGTCCCCTGTGCCCGCTGCCATCGTATTAGCTGGTGAAGGGCGACGAACAGCAGTGAACAGTCCAGCGCTGGCAATCCCGATCGAGGCCCGGCGCGAATCACAACCGATGGAGAGAGCCGAAGCCCAGGCCGAGTTCGCCGCGCTGGTGCGTCAGCACCAGTCGATGGTCTTCTCTATCGCGCTGCATGTTCTGCGCAACCGCGAGTCCGCCGAGGAGGTCGCTCAGGAGGTCTTCCTGCAGTTGTACCGCTGGCGGGACCGGCTGGCCGGCCCGGAACATGTCGCGCCGTGGCTGCGCCGCGTGGCCTGCCATCGCGCCATCGACTACGCCCGCGCCCGCCGGCTGGAGCCGCAAACCAGCCTGACCGATTTCCCCGAGCCGTCCGCCCCCGCGCCGACGGACGACTCAGCGAACGACCCGCTGCTGCGCGACCGCCTGCGCAAGCTGGTGCAGTCGCTGCCCGCGAAAGCGCGCGCGGTCGTGATCCTGCGCTACCAGGAGGATCTCGATCCGGCCGATATCGCCCGCACACTGGAGATGCCCGTGCGCACCGTGAAGAGCCATTTGCAGCGCTCGCTGGCGCTGTTGCGTGACAAGTTAGGCCGCGCCCGCGGAATGGAGGCCGTATGAACCGTCCTGATCGTCCGGAACGTCTCGAAGAAGACCTGCGCAACGCCTTGCGCCGTGAGCCGCCGCCCGTGGGCTTCGAGGCCCGGCTCATGGCGCGCCTGGCGGCCGAGCCGGAGCCTCAATCGGCGTGGGCACGGGCGTGGGAAACGATTTCGGCGTGGTTGCGGGCGCCAGTTTTCGCCCGAGCCGCGCTGGCCGGCGCACTCTGCCTGCTCGTCGTGTGCGGCGTCAATTATGAGCATCAGCGGGTGGAGCGCGTTCGCGGCGAGGCCGCTAAGCAGCAACTTTTGCTGGCCCTGAGAGTTACGGGCAGCTCTCTGCGGGGAGTGCAGGAGAGCCTGCGCCAGGTCAGCGCGGACTACTCCAACGCGCAGTAAGGAATTGGGCGATGGGCCAGCCGGGCTTAAGCGCCCACTGGGTGAGTGAAGGAGATGGTTTTATGAAACTGTTAGTGCCATTGTTCGTACTCGCGGCCTGCACGGCGCAGGCCCAGCTGCTGAAGATTCCGCCGTCGTTCGACCAGCTCGCCGCCAAGGCCGACGAGGTCGCCGACGTCTCGCTCGGCCCCGACATGCTCGGCATGGCGGCTGCCTTCCTGTCCGATAAGAACCCCGACGAAAAGGCCGCCAAGCAGGCCGTCGGCGGCGTCAAGGGCATCTTCGTGCGCAGCTACAAGTTTGCCAAGGAGGGCGAGTATTCCGATGCCGACGTCGAGCTGCTCCGCGCCCAGCTTCGTGCCCCCGGCTGGACCTGCATCGTCAACGTCCGCAGCAAAAAGACCGGCGAGAATACCCAGGTCTGTTTCTTCGCCCAGAAGGGCCAGCCCGGCGGCATGGCCATCGTGACCGCCAAGCCCAAGGAATTGACCATCGTCACCATCGCGGGCCCTATCGACGCCGAACATCTCGGCGCGCTGGAGGGCCAGTTCGGCATACCCAGGATCGATCACGATTCCAAGCCTAAGAAGCAGGACAATCCCGGCGAGTGAGGCCGCCCGTTCCGCCTAGTACCAGTAAAGGAGATATCACCATGATCAGATTCGCAGCGCCTTTGTTCTTATTCGTGCTGGCAGCCTGCGCCGCCCAGGCACAGTCATTGAAACTCCCCGCCTCCCTCGACAAGCTGGCCGCCAAGGCCCAGGAGGTCGCCGACGTCAACCTCGACCCCGCCGTGCTGGCCCTGGCCAACGGCTCCAAGCCGGCCCCCAAACCGGACCAGGATGCCTCATCCGCCCACCATGGGCCCTTCGACAAAATCAAGGGCGGCTTCGTCCGCAGCTACAAATTCGCCCACGAGGGTGAATACGACCTTTCCGACGTCGACGCCGTCCGCAGCCAGCTCCGCCAGCCCGGCTGGGCCTGCATCGTCAACGTCCGCAACAACAAGACCGGCGAATCCGCGCAGGTCTGTTTCCACGCCACGGACGGCAAGCCCGACGGCCTCGCCGTCGTCGCCGCCGAGCCCAAGGAACTCACCATCGTCAACATCGTCGGCACCGGCGACCTCAGCCAGATCGGCGCAGTGGAGAAAGAGTTCCACGTGGCCGACATGAGTTTCACCAATAAGCCCTGACCCCGGCTCCACAGCCGCCTCGCCGCGAACCAAGCTCTGTGCCGCAGCCACTCTTGGCTGCCGCAGCCCCACTCGCGCCACCGTCTGCCACGTGTTTCTGAGCCGCTCCCCGTGCGGGAGCGGAGGCGCTGATGTTCTCTCCGCAACATGCCACTCGCACTGGCCATGGAGGCGATCATGAAGCTCATAACTCGTGCCCTTGCCATTCTGCTGTTGCAGGCCGCCGGGCAGCCCGCGCGCGCCGTCCCGGCCGGCTTTGAGGCCTTCGCCGGCGGCCTCGACATGCAGATCGAAGTCTACCCCGCGCCCCTTCCCTGGACGTCCGCGGCCGGGCGTCTCGCGCCCCCGCCGGCCGGCTCTGGGCGGCCCTTGCTGCTCATCACCTCCGCCCGGCCCGCTCGCGCTCTCGGCGTCTTGGTCTCAGCCTCCCCCGGCCGCCTCACCCTGCTCATCGCCACGCCCCGCTCCTCCCACGCGACTCTGATCGACCTGCGCCTGAACCTCCGCCCGCTCCTGGCTTGGCTGCGCTCCGCCGGCCTCCTCACGGACTGCGTCAAGACCGCTGCGGCCGAAGACTAGCCCTGCTGCTCCTCCTGCCATCCCAGCCCGGTGCCCGTGACAGCACCGCCGCACTCCGAACCGCGGCACAACGGCATGTTCAGGCCGCATCTGGAAGCCGTAAAGCAAAGCGCCAACCCCGCATCAGACCCATTACTCCGGATGCGCTTGATTTCATTCCAGGAAAATGCTAAAAAAGGCAAGATCGACGGCCCGGATTGGATGGCTTCGGGAATTGACTCCCAACGCGAGCCCGGACTACCCGGCGAGCCGCTTCGAATTGGTCCTTTCAAGAGAAAGCGCACCGCTGGCCGGCATGGACAATGCGCATGGGCGCGCGGTGCGAATGCGCGGCCATGAGCCGCCGCCTTTCGAAGCGGCCGGTTGCAGGCATGATCCGGGCTGTTGCCGGGAGAATCGTCCGGCGGTGGGCGCCAGTCGCCCTCCGGGCGATTGACGGGATGAGAGGTTCGTATGAAGCCGAAAGGAAAGCCGAAAGCGGCTTTTGATCTGAGGGTTTTCTTAAGCAAGACCAACGGCGGAAGAACGGTAGCGGAGTACGACGAAGGCCGGCTCATCTTCTCGCAAGGCGATCCGGCGGACGCCATTTTCTATATCCAGAAAGGCAAAGTCAAGCTCTCCGTCGTTTCCAAGCAGGGCAAGGAAGCCGTCGTCGCCATTCTCGGGCCGGGTGAGTTCTTTGGCGAAGGATGTCTCGCCGGACAGCCGATTCGCATGGGATCCGCCGCGGCCATGTCCGCCGGCTCGATCATGAAAATGGACAAGGCGGGGGTGGTCCGGGCGCTGCATGAACACCCGGTGTTCGCCGAGGCCTTCGTGGCCCATCTGCTGTCGCGCAACATTCGGATTGAAGAGGATCTTGTGGACCAGCTCTTCAACTCCAGCGAGAAGCGGCTGGCGCGGGTGCTGCTTCTGCTTGCGAATTTCGGCAAGGAAGGCACCCCGCAAACGGTGATTCCCAAGATCAGCCAGGAAACTCTGGCCGGGATCATCGGCACGACGCGTTCCCGGGTCAGCTTCTTCATGAACCGCTTCCGCAAGCTGGGATTCATCCACTATAACGGCGGCTTGCAGATCCACAGTTCCTTGCTGAATGTGGTTCTGCGCGAGTAATCTCGCACGGCGGAAAGTCGTTGAATAAGTCATCCCCGGCGAATGCCAGGCGCGTCAGTGAACAGCGCCATCCACCCGGCCGCGCAGTCGGCGTCTTTGCTCTCCTCCCAGGTGATCGGATTGGGGCGGGGATTCCGGCTGGGAGGGTGCCGAAAAAGGCCCGTTTCGGACTCCGGACCCCCTACGGCATTCGGCAACTCCGTGCCGAGCAACGGCCACCGCACGGAGCCGCGACCGCAGGGAGTCGCCATGGCCCTGCGGGCCACCCATGGATACGAATGTCAGGGGGCGACATTCGAGACCGCGGTCTGCGCCTTTTTCAGGAGCCCTAGGCGCCCGCGGCACGGCTGGCGGTGTCGCCCTTCCGCTCCGCCTTCTCGGTCCCGGCCGCGCCCGCCGCGGACTCCAGGCGGTCGGGCAGAGTGGGTCTCCACGCCCCCAGAATCACCCGGACTCTCGACTTCAGACTCTGTCCGTCGAATGGCTTGGGCAGGAATGGCAGATTGGCATTCTGTCTGACGATTTCGCTCATGTCCGCACCGGACAACACCAGCACCTTGATCCCGGGCCGCTCCTCGAGCAGGTGAGCGCACAGGTCGGCGCCGTTCATCCGGGGCATCATCATGTCCGTAATCACCAGGTCGATGGTTCCCGGATAGCGGCGAGACAATTCCAGCCCCTCGTGGCCATCGGCGGCGGAGAGCACGACGTAGCCATCCTGCTGCAGCAGCAGCGTGACCAGATTGCGGATCAGGGCGTCGTCATCCGCGACCAGAATGACGGGCTGGCGCGCTTCTGCAAAGTGGATCTCCGCGAGATCCACAGCGTGCTTAGCCCCGTCGCCCTGCTGGCCCAGTCGCTCCTCTGCACTCATCACGCCTCCACCCGCATAGCGCCTTCACTTCGGGGCATGGGCGTGCTTGGCATCCCTGGCGGGGAAAACCGGGAATTCACGCCCATGCGCGGCCGGCCTCGCTCACTCGCGTGGCCGGAAATGACAACCCGCGAGCCGAGCTGCCGTTCTGGTCCACTCCGCTCGAAGCTCCGCTCCGCTCGAAGATGTCCATACACCGCAAGTAGGATACAGGAGCAGCGCTTCGGAGTCTGTTCCAAATTGCTCAATCAGGTAGAGAACTCGGGAATTCAGGGAGACGCAATGGCTGATTCTATCGGCAGCTGGAGTTTGAACGCGGGGAGGTATCCTCAGACCCCGTTCTCCCCCCGCTCGCAGCCCCGGCCCCGATTCGCCAACGTGCCGTGCTTTTCATCACTTTTCATCACTTTCATCTCTTTTCAACACCCGCGTCGAACGCCTGACGAATCGCCCTACCTCGCGTCTGTTTTCGCCTTATATTCGTTCTTGACATCGGTTGTATCCTCAAGTTGGCAGAGGAGTTATTCCAATTTGGCTTTGTTTCGTATTTTTGTAGTTCGCGCTCCGGCGCGCCCGGCGCACTTACCACCCCAGCAGCGCTTCGGCCGCCCTCACAATGTCCTCCGTCTGCGGCAGCACCGCGCTCTCCAGCTGCGGGTGATACCCCACCCAGGTGTCCGCCGCCGCCACCCTCCGCACCGGCGCATCCAGGTGTTCGAACAGCTCGTCGGAAATCCGCGCCGCAATCTCCGCCCCGAACCCGAAGCTCAGCGTGTCCTCGTGCACAATCAGCGCCCGCGACGTCTTCTTCACCGCCGCCGCAATCGCCTCCCAGTCATACGGCGCCAGCGTCCGCAGGTCGATGACTTCAATCGACACCTCCGGCCGCCGCCCCTCGATCTGCGTCGCCGCCTGCAGCGACTTCTGCACCGTCGCCCCATAAGTGACAATCGCCAGGTCCCGTCCCGGTTTCGCGATGCGGGCCTTCCCGAACGGGATCGTGTACTGCGGCCCCGGATGCGGCGACCGGTTGTACGGCTCCCTGTACAGCCGCTTGTGCTCCAGGAACAGCACTGGATCGTCCGCCCTGAGCGCCGTCCGCAGCAGCCCACACGCATCCAGCGCATTGGACGGAAACACCACCCTCAGTCCCGGAATGTGCGTGAACGTCACCTCCCCGCACTGGCTGTGGTACATCGCCCCGCCGTTCAAATACCCCCCGATCGGCGCCCGCACCACCATCGGCGCCTTCCACCCGTTGGCCGACCGCCAGCGGATCGTCGCCAGCTCGTCGCGGATCTGCATCATCGCCGGCCAGATGTAGTCGAAAAACTGGATCTCCGGCACCGGCATCAGCCCCCGCGCCGCCATCCCGATCGCCCGCCCGATGATGCTCGCCTCGGCCAGCGGCGTGTTGAAGCAGCGCTCCACCCCGTAGCGCGTCTGCAGCCCCAGCGTGGCCTTGAATACGCCGCCCTTGCCCTTCACTTCTTTCAAATTCTCGATCCGCCCGCAGTCCGCCACGTCCTGGCCGAACACCACCATCCTCTCGTTGCGCGCCATCTCCTCGCTCAGCGTGCGGTTGATCTCATCCACCATCGTCCGCGGCTCGCCCTGGAACTCCGGTTCGGCCTCCCACTGGGCCCCGCACGGATCCACGTCCGGCGAATACAGAAACTCGCGCGCGCTCGTCCCCGCCGGCCCCGCCTCGTTGAGTACCCGCGCCGTGATCTCCTGGATCTCCGCGTCTACCTCGTGGCACATCCGCTTATAGCCCTGCTCGTCCAGCAGTCCCTCTCCGATCAGCCAGCGCGGATACGTCACAATCGGGTCCGCCGCCGCCTCCGCCTCGCGCTCCGCTGCCGTCTTGTACAGCCGCTCGTCGTCCGACAGCGAATGCGAATACGGCCGGATCACGTGCGCGTGTACCAGCGCCGGCCCGTGCCCCGTCCGCACCCAGTCGATCGCCTGTTGCAGCGCCCCGGCCGAATCCAGGAAGTCCTTGCCGTCGCACTCCACCGCCAGCAGGTTCGGGAATCCGCTCACCAGCCGTGCAATGCTCCCCCCCGCCGTCTGCTGCTCCACCGGCACCGATATCGCGTATCCGTTGTCCTCCACCAGGTACAGTAGCGGCAGCCGTCCCAGGCACGCCGCGTTCAGCGACTCCCAGAATTCGCCCTCGCTCGTCGCCCCCTCGCCGCTCGTGCACAGCGTCAGCTCGCGCGATCCCGGATTCGCCAGCCGCTGCGCCTCCGCCGCCCCCACCGCCTGCAAGAACTGCGTCCCCGTCGGCGACGAGCCCGTGAACATGTGCAGCTCCGGGTCCGACCAGTGCGACGGCATCTGCCGCCCGCCCGAAAACGGGTCCGCCGCCGCCCCCACGCTCGCCAGCAGCATCTGCTCCGGGCTCACCCCCAGCGCCAGCGCCAGCGCCCGGTCCCGGTAGTACGTGAAAAACCAGTCCTCGCCCGGCTTCAGCAGCAGCCCCGCCGCCGCCTGCACGCACTCATGCCCCGCGCCCGAAATCTGGAACCAGATCCGGTTCTGCCGCTTCAGCAGCATCTCGCGGTCGTCCAGCCGCCGCGCCATCTGCATGATGCGAAAGGCCTGAACCAGCGTCTCGCGGTTCCATCCCAGGTAGTCCCGCGCCGTTTTTCCGGCCGTCGCCACACCCCGCGCAGGCATCGCCATCGAATCCAATCTCCCTTTGCAAGTTTAGCGGATGAAAAACAATGCACAACAGTCAAGTTACGTGCCAAACGCGCTCCCGGGCCGCGTGCGCCGTTCCCCAACGCCTGCGCCGATGCGCCGTCTGTCGCGTTACAGATGATTGGGCTTCGAACTTGGAGTCAGCGCCCCGTCTCGCTCAACGCTTTCTCTTGAGTTCGTTCTGCGCCACCCGCGCCTTCACCATCTTCTTCACCAGCGCGGCCGGCAGTGGTTTGTCCAGCGGGAAGCGGATCGTGCCCTTGGCCAGGGAGTAGCCGGCCAGTTCGTCCTTGAACTGCGCGATCACGGCCTTGCTCCCGGGGAACAAGCTGCAGTGCCCGGCGAACGCGGCGTAGTACACCAGCGGCCCGTTGTAGCGGAAGGCGGGCATGCCGTAGCTGATCGCTTCCTCCGCCTCCTTCGGCGCCGCCGCCCGGATCGCCGCCCGCAGCTTCTCCAGGGTCGTCTTGGCGGGCTCCGGCACCCCCGCCAGGTACTCGTCCACACTCTGCGGAATTAGGGTGGCTTTCTTCATACGAATCATGCTACTAGGGCGTTTACCTAAAGTTCAATATTCAGCCTGCTGGGGCTGCTCAATACCGAGAGCACATGGGCACCGGGACCCGCATACGTTACATTGAATAGAGCATCCCCGCGCCGCTCCTCTCCGCATACTCCCTTTCTGATACTCCACCTTCGCCCCGCGCGACAACTCGATTTACAATTCCGCCACTGCCCCGATGCGCGTCAGAATTCACTTGCCTCCGCCTGTCCATCCAGGTGAAAATATTCAAAATCTGGGTTCAAAAATCGAAGAAAAGAGAGGCTGAGTATGCGTCTGTTTTTCCCCATCGTCGCTTTGACTTCCCTGTTGATTGCTCCGCTTTTTGGTGCTTGCCAGCAGAGCAACCTGACCACTGGTTCACAATCCGACGGGTCGGTGTACGTCCTTTACATGCCGGAGGCCAGTTGCTGGAACGGCGGCTTGGTGGTTTTCGCGCACGGCTACGTGGCTCCGGGGCTTCCTATCGGGGTGCCCCAGGACCAGCTTTCCATTGACGGCGTCTCCTTGCCGGCCACGTTTAACCAGCTCGGATACGGCTTCGCGGCCTCGAGTTTCAACAAGAACGGGCTGGCCATCGTGCAGGGCGTTCAGGACACCGAGGACCTGGTCGCGAATATCCTCAATCCCCAGCTCAAGCCGCAACGTGTCTATTTGATCGGCGCTTCCGAGGGTGGATTGGTCGCTGCCCTTTCGGCTGAACGGCTGCCCGCCGTCTATGATTCCGCCGGCGCCGCCTGCGGACCCATCGGCAACTTCCAAAGCCAGATCAATTACTTTGGCGATTTCCGGGTGATTTTCGATTACTTCTTTCGCAACGTTATTCCGGGCAACGCCATCAGTATCCCCGCTGAGGTGATGATCGATTGGGATAGCATCTATGTTCCGCTCATCGAGCAGGCGCTGGCGGCCAACCCTGCCGCCGCGGCGCAGCTCATCAAAGTGATGAACGCCGCGGTGACATCTGATCCCGCAACCGTCGGCGAAACCGTCCTGGGCGCGCTTTGGTACAACGTTTTTGGAACCGTTGACGCCGCTGCCACGCTGGGCGGCCAGCCGTTCGACAATCACGCCCGGATCTATATCGGTTCGTCGAACGATGTTCTGTTGAACCACCAGGTCGAGCGCTACACTGCCTCGCCGGTCGCGCTGGCGGCGGTCGCTGCGAGTTATGAGACCTCCGGCCGATTGAAGATTCCGATCGTCACCATTCACACTACCCTGGACCCCATCATCCCCTATTGGCAGGAGCCTCTCTACACCTTGAAGACGCTGCGCGCCGGGACTTTTCTCGACCGCATCAACCTTCCGGTGTCGGCTTACGGCCATTGCAACTTTACCGCCGGTGACATCCTCGCCGCCTTTGCCCTCATCGTGCTGCGCGACACCGGGCTGAACTTGAATGCCGAGATCCGAAATGCCCTCCCGGGGGTGCGCCGGCCTGGGTTCGACGCGGCGCTGCAGCGCCACCCCGACGCCCTCCCGGCGCAGTAAGGCTCTCCGCCCGGACGTCGTTCCGGAGCTCCGGTTGGATTGGCGCCTGCTCGCCATCACGCTTGCGCCCCGCCGGTGGGGCGCAGCTTCCCGCGCCGCAGCCCGGCTGTGGGGCGGTTCTCGGGTGCCTTGGTCGCACCCCGCGTGAACCGGCGACACTCCGTCGCGCTGGCCTTGCTTGAGAAAAGAACGTCTTATGCAGGTGCCTTGATACTGACCGTGTGCAGGCCACATTCGAGTTTTCGCCCGCCCCAACGGCCGCTCCGCGCGTGGGCATCGCCGGCCGGTTTGGCCGTGCAGGGCTCACAGCCGATGCTCGTGTAACCCTGCGCATACAGCGGCAGTTCGGGGATTTCGTGAACACTCAGGTAGCTGCTGACTTCGGCCCAGTTCCAGTCGAACAGCGGACTCAGTTTGCGCAGGCTGAGACCCGTCGGAAAGGTGTGCATTTCGGAGGGCTGGAGACCGGCGCGGGTCGGCGATTGCTCGCGCCGCAGGCCCGTGAACCAGACGTCGAATCCCGTGAGGCCCGCCATCAGCGGCTCCACCTTGCGGCGGTGGCAGCAGGCGCCCGGATCGCTCTCGTAGAGCAATCCGAGCGCGGCCTCCTGCTCTTCCACCGTTTCGGCCGGCAGCAGGTTGACGAGATTCAGGCCCCAGGCCTCGGCCAGTTGGTCGCGATAGGCGTAAACCTCGGCGAAATGATAGCCCGTCTCTAGGAACAGCACGGGCAGGCCGGGCTCGTACTGCCGCAGCAGGTGTACCAGGGCCACGTCTTCCGACTGAAAGCTGCAGGTCACGCACGGCCGGGCCGCGCCGTCCAGTGCGGTGGCGATGACTTGCCGGGCGCTGTGAATAGGATCGCGCATGGTTAGATTCCGTCTCCTTGAATGAAGTTGCCGGCGCCCAATATGCGCGCCTGGCGCAGTCGCTCGATCAGCGCCGCGACGGCTCGCGGCTCATCGGACGCCAGGCCGCGGGCGTCGAGCGGCGCGCCGGGCCGGTATGTTGTGCTCAGGACCAGCAGTCCAGCCTGTAGCAGGAACTGTTCGTCGATGCAGGAATTCTCCACCGTGACCGCGTGGAAGTGCCGCAGCAGCAACTGGCGCTCCAGGGCGGGCGCCAGTTCCGGCCGCGCGGAGAGATCGATCAGGCAGGCTTTGTGTCCGAACAGCTCCGCCCGCTCGTCGGCGCTGAGCGGATGGGCCTCGATTCCGTCCCCCAGCGCGGACAGGATCAGACCCGCCGCCACCGTCAGGTTGCTGAGCCGGTCGATGAGGATGAAGCCGCCCGTGGCACGGTTGTCAGTGTAGCGGTCGAAGGCCAGGGGTTCGGCCGTTTCCAGTTCGGCCTTGCCGATGTCATTCAATTGCAACTCGCTCGCGGCGTCATTCGACTGCCGCACCACGTCCAGCCGCTCGCTCACTCGCGACAGGCGGACGGGCGTAACCCTCGTGCCGTGCTGCAGCAGATAGGAGGCGCCGCTGCGCCCCGGCTGATCGCTCATCCACACCACGGTCGCCCGTAACCGCTGCGCCCTCGCCGGGCGCTCGTCGGCGGAGCTGATCCAGTCGCCGCGCGAGACATCCACTTCGCGATCCAGTTCGAGTGTCACGGACATGCCCGCGCTCGCCTCATCGAGGTCCCCGTCGAAGGTGACGATGCGCTTCACCCGCGCTTCCGTGCCGGATGGCTCGATACGCACGGCATCACCCGGCCGTATGCAGCCGCTCGCCACCTGACCGGCATAACCGCGGAAATCCAGGTGCGGCCGGATCACCAGCTGAACGGGCAGGCGGAACGGGGCCTCGGCGGCCCGTGGCACATCCACGTTCTCGAGCCAGTCCATGAGGCTCGGCCCGTCGTACCATGGCGTCCGAGGGGAGACTGTCACCACGTTGTCGCCGTCCAGCGCGCTGATGGGAAAGAACGCCGCGTTCGCCCCCGGCAGGCTGCCGAGCAGCGCGCGCGCCTGCCTCTGGACCTCCTCGTAGACCTCGCGGCGGAATCCTTCCAAGTCCATCTTGTTGATCACGAAAGCCAGCTCGTGAATGCCCAATAGCCAGGCGATGGTGGCGTGACGGACGGTCTGGGGCAGTACGCCTTTGCGGGCATCCACCAGCAGCAGCGCCACCTCGGCCGTAGAGGCTCCGGTGGCCATGTTGCGCGTGTACTGTTCGTGGCCCGGCGTATCGGCGACGATGAACTTGCGGCGCGGCGTCGCGAAGTAGCGGTACGCCACGTCGATGGTGATGCCTTGCTCGCGCTCGGCTCTCAGGCCGTCCGTGAGCAGTGACAGGTCCGGGCCGTGCGCGGCCCGGTTCACGCCATTGCGGCTGACTTCCTCGATGTGATCTTCCCACACCGACTTGCTGTCGTACAGCAGCCGGCCGATCAGCGTCGATTTGCCGTCGTCGACGCTGCCCGCCGTCGAAATGCGCAGCAGGGGCTTCTCCACAATCGTGTGCATCAGAAATAGCCCTCGCGCTTCTTCAGCTCCATGGAACCTTCCTGGTCGTGGTCGATGACGCGGTTTTCACGCTCCGAACGCCGGAATACTGACAGTTCCACCAGGATCTCGGCCGCTGTCGCGGCCGCCGACGGGATCGCCCCGCTGCACGGCGTGCAGCCTAGCGTTCGCATCCGGCACACCTGCGTCACCGGCGTTTCTCCCGGCCGCAGCTTCACGTTCTCTTCCATCGGAATCAGCGTCTCGCCGCGCACCACCACCTCGCGCGCCTGCGCGAAATACAGCGGCGGCAGCGGGATCGATTCCGCGTCGATGTACCGCCACACGTCCGTCTCGGTCCAGTTGGAAAGCGGAAAAACGCGGATGCTCTCGCCGGCGTCCACCCGGCCGTTGTACAGATTCCACAATTCGGGCCTCTGGTTGCGTGGCTCCCAGCGCCCCTCCCGGTCGCGAAAGCTGAACACGCGCTCTTTGGCGCGCGAACGCTCTTCGTCGCGCCGTCCTCCGCCAATCGCCGCGTCGTACCCACCTTCCTTCAGCCCTTCCACCAGCGCCCGCGTGCGCAGCAGGTGGCAGCATTTCGCCGTTCCCAGATCGTACGGATTCGCGCCCGCCTCAATCGCCGCCCGATTCGTGTACACCCGCAGGTCAGCGCCGATTTCCCGTGTGAAGCGGTCCCGGAACTCGATCAGTTCAGGATACTCGTAGGTCGTGTCGATGTGCAGCAGTGGGAACGGAATCTTCCCCGGGTAGAAGGCCTTGCGGGCCAGATGCACCAGCGTGCTGCTGTCCTTGCCGATGGAGTACAACAGCACCGGCCTGCGGAACTGCGCGGCCGTCTCGCGCAGAATGTGTATCGCCTCCGCCTCCAGAGACTTCAGATGAGAAATGAGGATTGTGGGCATGAATAGCCGTACGGTTTAGTGTAGCTCAATGACGCAATCCCTATCAACAAAAGGTAGATTAAAGCCCGTGAATTGAGCCAGGAAAGCAGCGCCGACGAGTGGCGTGTCGCGCTGGCGGCGCTACCCGCGCCCAACCGCCCGCTGCCGGCCGCCGTCAGTGAGGGGGCCTGCTCCGCTTCCTTCGCGACACGCCACTTGTTGGACCATCTGCCTTCCCATGGTCAGCGCGCCAAGCCGGCTTTCGTTGAGCACGCCCAGCCAGGCAAGTTCGTGCCCCGATCAGCCCCTCTCACCCGGGAAGCGCCTCTGCCAACGAAAAAGGCGCCACGGAGGCCGTGCCCTCCGTGGCGCCTTTCGCCAAACCCCGCGATGGCGCTCTGGTGAACCGACTACCGCATGGCCACGAGCGTCACAGTCTCGACCTGACGGGACGCTGCAATCGTGACCGCCTCGCGCTCGGCCTTGGACGAAGGGAGTTCCAGAATCGGCGTTCTGACTTCCCCCGTCGAAACCTGCGACAGGAAGTACTGGTCGCGGTAACGATGGAACACCAGCTTCGGCTCCGCACTCGGGGCGCCGGCGCCCGCACTGTGCGTCATCGTGAAGATGGCCCGGCCGTCGGCTGATTGGATCTGCACCAGCCCTGTCCGGTTGTTGTTGACGCCAATCTTATACTCCCCCGAAGGCAGCGTCTTGCCGCCGACGCTGAAGGCGAACGGGACATCGTACTTTGCGGAAGTCTGTGCCAACGCCGGGATCACGCCCAACGCTGCGATAACGAAAGCGGCACCCAGCAAACTCTTGGTGGTCTTCATCTTATTGCTCCTTTTTCCCCTCTGATGTTGTTCCCTGCTGTGCAGCGAACACGCCATTACATAGGCAAGCCGCGTGCCAAATGCCTTCGCTAATCGAATCAATTGGTTACGGCTAACATGCCGCGTTCGGGTGACCGTTCGGATAGAACCCGTTCTATCCATTTCGATAGAACCCCGCTCTGCGCGGCGGGCTGTCGCGGCTTCGTGCCGGCGCGCAACCGGCGGTCGCGATCAACCCGCCTGCCGCACCCCGCCGCCGCCGCTCGCCGTCAGCCAGTGGGCCTGCCGCGCTTCCTTCGCGACACGCCGCTAGTGGACTCGTTTTCCGTCGAACATTTCGATCGCGAAGTACGGGTAAGTGTACGCCGCGCCCATGCCTGCCCTGGCGATGAACTCGCCCGGCAGCAGGTGTCCGACGCCCACTCCGACGTGTACCTCACGGTTGATTTCGTACCACGTGTACACATCGACCTCGTCGCCCAGGTGCCGGCCCGACTTGCCCGTGGGATCGCGCAGGATCACTCCGCCGGACGTGTTGTAGGCCGCATCGGTCGCCGAAGCGAGCCAGTAATCGAGGTACTGCGCGGTCACCGACCAGCGCCGGTGCGGGTTCACCGTCGCCCCGGCGCGCCCGGCCAAGATGTTCTGCCATCCGAACTGGTCGATGATCCCGAACCTGTCATGGGCCGTCGGGTACATGCTGTCGAAGGTGCCGCGGATGCCGTCTTTCGGATTGCTGTCGCCGGAGGCGTAGTCGTATCCCGTGAACAAGCGCGGCTTCCAGCCCAGCCGGGCAACCGTGTAACCCGCACCGGTGGTCGTCGCCCAGGCGTCGATGCCGTTCGTTCCCGCCGAGCCGCTTTCACCCACCAGCTCATACCGGTAGTCGAAATTCGAGATGCCCGTTCCTCTGACCCGAAACCCATACGCCGTCTCGTTCAGGTGCCCGGTCTTTGCCGCGCTCGCTTCCACCGCCACGCTCGGCTCGACTCGCCACAACGTGAACGGTTCGATCGACGACTTGGGAAGCACGCGCGTGATCCAGCCGTAAGCGCCGTAAATGTTGTTGCCTTCCTGGTGATGAGAGATTCCATACAGCTGCGGGACCACCACTGAGGCCGCAAAGACGGCCGCGCGGAAGCGGTCCACGTGAAACTTGGTCACGACGCCGTCGTACGAGCGTGCCTGGTTGCGCCATTCCGAGTTGGCAATGATGGTGTTGTTGTAGTCGATCAGTTGGCGGCCGACGCTGACCGAAACCGGCTGCTTCTCCTCGTCTCCGAACTGGGCATACGCCAGCTTCAGGTCCCACCTTACGTTGTTGGGCGGCCCCAGCGGCGGGCTCTGTAGAAACGAGCGGGCATCCTGGACCTGTGCCACCACCTTGAACCAATCCGTCGGCTTCACGAGCATGCCAAACCGGAAGCGGTTGAGAAAATAGGAAGCGTTGTTGTTAGGCTTGAATCCGCCGCCACTGTACCCTTCCCATCGCAGGCGCTCATCCAGCCCGAATTGCAGCCACTTCGGAAGCTGGTCGTTCAGCATGCCGGTCGGCCGCAGGTCGGGCAGGTCGTAAGGTTCATTGGAAATGGGAGGCGTAGCCGCCGGCCCGCCCATCGGCGTGAGTACCGAATCGGAGCCCAGCGCGGCCACCTTGTCGTACTGCGCGAACACTGGGCCGCAGGCCACCACCAGCGCCACTCGAACCAGCGTCGACACCCGGGCCGGGACCGGGCGATGCAATGAGTGTTCCAGCAAGCTTCTCTCCTCAGTCATCCGCGGCTCAACCACCGGCGCTGCGGAATCACCTTCGGGCCCCTCAAATCCGCGCAGCTTCGCCCTTGCGCCCCTCTCACGCCAGCTTGGTGACACCCGCCGCAATCTCGCGCGGCGCGCGGTCGCCCACTCTCAGCCGGCACGGCGCGGCCGCGCGGACCTCGCCCTGCACCCCGGCGTTGAAGCGCACCTGCCGGATCTCCACCGCGGCATCGGCCTGGAACAGGAGCTTCCCGTCGCGGCGCACCTCCGTCGAGCGGGCCGTCATGGCTACGTCATACAGCGACCCGGCCACGTAATATCGTTCGATCGCGCCCTCGCCCGCCGGCTGCAGATTCCCGAACCGCAGCCCCTGCCAGGGGTTGATGTCGATATACTCTTCGATCGCCATCAGCGCCATCAGCGCCCCCCAGGTGTAATGCGGATCTCCCGTTGCCGCGCCCGTGGTCGAAAGGAAGTTCTCGTGGCATTCGCCCTTTTCGCGCCACGCCTTCAGGAACATCTTGGCGCTCGATTCCGCCAGCAGCCGGGCCTCGCGATCCCATTCGTAGATCTTCAGGCCCTGGTACACCAGCCAGTTCACCGGCGCCCACGCCTTGCCCTTCCAATAGTCCTGCTTGGGGTACTCGGGATCGTCGCGGCTGATGGTCGGCAATATCCATTCGCCGGCGAATTTGCGCGGATCGTGGAACAGTTTGACCAGCGCCGCCGCTTGCCCCGGCTGGGCCACTTTGCCCACCAGGGAGAGGAACACATCCGCTGAAACCTGGGGCGTGAACCACTCCCCGTCCGCTGGCTTCCAGCGGCGGTTGTAGTAGCACTGGCGCCGCTCGTCCCACAACAGACGGTTGATCGTGCCCGCCATTTTTCGGTGCTCGGCTTCCAGCGCCAACGCCTCGTTTTGACGGCCTAGTTGCCGCGCCAGCCAGGCCAGCACCCAGCAATCCATCGCGTACAGGCAGTTCCGCTCCACCGTGTCTAGCTCCAGCGTGCCGGTGCGCTCGTTATACGCCGCCGCCTCCCATTGCGGGCTGTCGTCATAGGACTCGTTGCACGCCATCTGGCGCCGCGCCTTCGCTGGGATCTCTTCCGGGTAGTTGGAGCCCAGTTCCAGCAGCCCGTTGCGGTTTCCGTCGCGCCACGGTTGGCCATCCCCGCGATCCGCGAACCACCACCGGTGGCTGGCCAGCAGGCGCGGGTAAACCTCATTCAGGAACGCTCGATCCGGCCGCCGCATGTGCAGCTTGGCCACGGTCAGCGCGCCAATCGGATACTGCGAGTGCCCGCGCGCCACCGGCGGCGTGGTCGGTTGCGGCATGTTCGAGAACTCGCCGAACTGCGGCAGCATCCCCTCGTCGGTCTGCCATGCCAGGATGTCCCGCACCATGCCGTGCGCTTTGGCCCCGTCCTCCTGCGCCACCAGCACCGCATTGCAGAAGCTGTCCCACAAAAAGTCCGGCGCCGAATTGTTGGGAAAAAAGCTCCATCCGCGCGATACCGTGATGTAAGTCCGCCGGCGGCTCGGCGTGTACACTTCGCTCCATTCCAGCTGATCGTTGATCGCCGCCGTCGTGTCAGCCAGCCAGCCCGTCGCATTGGGGCGCGCCGCCAGGTAGCGCGCCCGGTTGCGTTCCAGCAATTCGTCGATGCGCCCCTCGGCCAGCCATGCCGCGGTCGCTTTTTCGAGCGGCCCATACGCCTGCCCTTGCCGGGCGCAGAAGTACAGCGTCTCCAACTGCGGGTAAAAGCCGATCCAGCGCGTGCTGCCGTCGCCCGCCGTTTCCGCCGGTTGAGCCGAGCACGCCATCAACCAGCGCATCCCGTCGCGCGTGCCCGGCACCCACGAGCGCCCTCGGATGTACCGGCCCTCCGGGCCCAGCGCGTACAGCACGGCGTACTTCGGAGCATCCACGGTCCACGGCACATACGCCTGGATGGCGCAGTCCGACGCCTGGGAATTCCGAATCCGGCCGACGATCTCGTTGCGCGCCGTCCGCGCCCATTCGTAGGTCACCTCCGGGCCGCCGTCGGGCATCTGCCACACCAGCCGGGCGTAGGAATCGTCCGGCGCCTTCGGGCCCACCTTCCTCCACCAATGGCTCCACGCGCCGCCCCAGTTGCCCACCCCCAGCCACTTCTCGAAATGCGCCGCGCAGTACGCCGCGCGGTTCGCGCCGGCGCCTTTCAGCCACTCCGCCGGAACCGGCAGGAAGCGGAATGCGAAGATGTCAGCGTGATCGGCGATGAAAACCTGCCCCGCCCACGCATCGGGCGCCAGTGGCCCGGCCAGCCACTCGCGAGTGTTGCGCAGCCGCGCCCATAGCTTCAACGGATCCTCGCCGCTCATCGTGTTGAAGCCCAGTAGTTCGTGGATCTCACTCGCACTCGGCTCCGCCTGCGTGTGCTCGGCCGGCAACGCATTCGAGGCCGCCGACGCGGCCGCAGTGGAAGCCATTACCCCGAAGAATTCACGACGATTTGCTTTCATGAGGAAGCCTCTTTGGCCCGGATGTTGCACCACGATCGGAGCGAGGCGCGATGAGAGGGCTGCAGATACAAGGCGCGCGACGGGAGCCGCCCGCAGGCGTACTTGGCGGTACGTCGAGGACGGCGACCGAGCGCAACGCAGTAGATGCGGCCCTATCGCGCGCCGCAGCCGATTGTCGGTGCAACATCCGGGCTAGGTGCCCATCATGATATCAGGCCGCGCCTTGCCGCCGGCTCTGCCAGGGGCCCGCAATCCGGCCCGCGATTGAGCCTCCCCGTTGTGCGATCGCCCTTCGGGCCGGCTCCAGAAACGAACCTGCCCGGTGCGCCGCCCCCGCTCCGTCCCTTGCGCACAAAAAAAGCGGCCCACTCCGCCTCTGCCGATCCCTATAACGGGACCGGGCTTCAGGCACGAAGTCGGCCGCTCTCTTTTCTGCCCGGCTCAGGCCAGGTCGTAGCGGTCCAGGTTCATCACCTTGTTCCACGCCGCTACGAAGTCCTTCACGAACGTCTCCTTCGCGTCGTCGCAGGCAAGCACTTCCGCGATGGCCCGCAGTTGCGAGTTGGAACCGAAGATCAGGTCCACCCGCGTGCCGGTCCACTTGATCTCGCCCGTCGCGCGGTCGCGCCCCTCGTACACGCCTTCCGCTGTGCCGCTGGGCGCCCACTTCTTGTTCATGTCCAGCAGGTTGACGAAGAAATCATTCGTCAGCGTCTCCGGCCGTTGGGTGAACACGCCGTGCTGGGACTGCCCGAAATTCGCATTCAGCACCCTCATGCCGCCCACCAGAACCGTCATTTCTGGGGCCGTCAGCGTCAGCAGCTGAGCCCGGTCCACCAGCAGCTCTTCCGCTTTGCCCGGGTGTCCGCTCCGCAGGTAGTTGCGGAACCCGTCCGCGGTCGGCTCCAGCACCGCGAAGGAGTGCACGTCGGTCTGCTTCTGCGTGGCATCCGTGCGCCCCGGCGAAAACGGAACCTTTACCTTATGTCCGGCCTTTTTCGCCGCTTCCTCCACCGCTGCGCACCCGCCCAGCACGATCAGGTCGGCCAGCGAGACCTTCTTCTTCCCGCTCGTCGGCGCGCTGTTGAACTCCTTCTGGATCGCCGCCAGCTTTTTGAGAACCTTCGCCAGTGCGGCCGGCTGGTTCACTTCCCAGTCCTTTTGCGGCGCCAGGCGAATGCGCGCCCCGTTGGCCCCGCCGCGCTTGTCGGAGCCGCGGAACGTCGCCGCCGACGCCCAGGCCGTCGTGACCAGTTGGGAGATCGACAGTCCGGATTTGAGGATCTCGGCCTTCAGAGCCGCAATGTCCCGCTCCCCGATTAATTTATGATCCACCGCCGGAACAGGGTCTTGCCACAGTTGCGGCTCCTTGGGAACCAGCGGGCCCAGGTAGCGCGAGTGCGGCCCCATATCGCGGTGCGTCAACTTGAACCACGCCTTGGCGAATGCCTTCGCGAGCTCCCGCGGATTCTTGAGGAAGCGCCTGGCGATCGGCGCATAGATCGGATCCATCCTCAGCGCAAGGTCGGTCGTAAGCATCCCGGGCGCGCGCCGCTTGGTCGGATTCTGGGCGTAGGGGACGGTGCCCTGGGCGGACGCGTCCTTCGGAGTCCACTGGTACGCGCCGGCCGGGCTCTTTGTGAGCACCCACTCGTAGCGGAACAGGTTCTCCAGGAAGTCGTTGCTCCACTTCGCCGGGGTAGTGGACCAGGTGACCTCCAGGCCGCTGCCGATGGCGTCGTCGCCGCTGCCAGTGCCGTAGGAGTTCTTCCAGCCCAGGCCCATCTCCTCGATGGGGGCGCTTTCGGGTACGGGACCGACATACTTGGACGGATCGGCCGCGCCGTGGGTCTTGCCGAAGGTGTGCCCGCCGGCAATCAGCGCCACCGTCTCCTCGTCATCCATCGCCATGCGGGCGAATGTCTCCCGGATGTCGATCGCCGCGGCCAATGGATCCGGCTTCCCATTGGGCCCTTCCGGATTCACGTAAATCAGGCCCATTTGCACCGCGGCCAGAGGATTGTCCAGCTCGCGTTCGCCGCGGTAGCGCTCGTCCCCGAGCCACTTCCCCTCCGGTCCCCAATAAATGTCCTCTTCGGGTTCCCACACGTCCTCGCGCCCGCCGCCGAAACCGAACGTCTTGAACCCCATCGACTCCAGCGCCACGTTGCCCGCCAGAATCATCAGGTCGCCCCACGAGATCTTCCGCCCGTACTTCTGCTTGATCGGCCACAGCAGCCGCCGCGCCTTATCCAGGTTCACGTTGTCCGGCCAGCTGTTGAGCGGCGCAAACCGTTGCGCGCCCGAACCGGCCCCGCCGCGGCCGTCGCCGATGCGGTACGTCCCCGCGCTGTGCCACGCCATACGAATGAACAGCCCCCCGTAGTGGCCAAAGTCCGCCGGCCACCAGGGCTGCGAGTCCGTCATCAGGGCCTGCAGGTCCTTGATCACGGCATCCAGGTCGAGGCTTTTGAATTCCTTGCGATAATCGAACTCCTTGTCCATCGGATCGGACAGCGGGGAGTGCTGGTGCAGGATCTTCAGGTTCAGCTGATCGGGCCACCAGTCCGCATTCGTCCGGGCCCCAGCCGCCATGTTTCTGTGAGCGCCGCCCGTCACCGGGCATTTGGTTTCATTTGACATGTATTGCTCCTTATTACCGGGGACTTCTCGCCCCCGCTGCTATGGTTAATTCTCTCTCCGTGTATTCATCCGCCTTCAAATTCGTCCCGGGACAACTGCGTTGCACTGCCAGCGCATCCTGGTTGCCCCATTCACGCCCTCGCCTCCGGCCGCGCTCGCTCTCCGCGTGCCGGCCTCACCTGACGCGCCGCGCACTTCGCGCACAGCCCCCGGACGATGAGTTCGCATTCGCGCACCATCCGCTGGCCCAGCGCGCCCGCCCTGGGCTTGGGCACGTCGTACCACTCCATGTCCTCCACCTCACCGCAGCGGTCGCAAATGAAGTGGTGGTGCCGCACGCCTCGCGCGTCGAATCGCGCCGCGCGGCCCTCGACCGCCACCTCACGCACCAATCCCGCCTGCACCAGGTCCCGCAGATTGTTATAAGTCGTGGCCCGTGAAGAGCGTGGATCCAGCCGGTTCACGGCTTCGAAGATCTCCGCCGCCGTGGGATGCCCCTTGTGTTTCATCAGCAATGCCATTACGCCGTAGCGCTGCGGAGTGCACCTCAACCGGCCGCTCTCCAGGCACCGCTTAATCGCCTCGGCGTTCATGGCCAATTTAGATTATATCTAATATGACATTTAGTCAAGACTCCTGCTCTTGGTTCCTGCTCCCCCATCGCAAACCAGCCCACGCCGGATGGAAGATCCTCGCCCGCCGGCGTCGTTACGTTAAGAGGCGTGATGCTCGACGTCCCCGCGCCTCGAGATCCAGCCCAATGGCCACGGTCTCGCCCTGGACGGAGGGACGGCGGGGACTGCTTCAGGCGCCCGCGCATCTCTTGCTGAAAGCTCCGCCTCTTCTGCGCCCTGTGGACTTCTGCTGACTTTCCCCGTTCCCCAACAACCGTGTCGCACCAGCGTGCTTGCATTCAGCCGTCCGAGGATGCATACTATTTCGTCAATCTGAACTAGGAGGTCAATTATGGGCAAGGCTTTGGCTTTCCTTTATGGCGTAATCGCTTACGCCATCTTCTTCGTCACCTTTCTCTACGCGATCGGATTTGTCGGCGGCGTCCTCGTTCCCAAATCGATCGACTCCGGCACGCCCCAACCCCTCGCCCAGGCGCTTCTCGTGGATGCCCTGCTTCTGACTCTGTTTGCCGTCCAGCACAGCGTCATGGCGCGCCCCAGCTTCAAGCGCGCCTGGACCCGCATCATCCCCAGAGCGATCGAGCGCAGCACCTATGTCCTGCTCGCCAGCCTGGTGCTCGACCTCCTGTACTGGCAGTGGATCCCGATCCCGGATCCGGTCTGGCAAGCCACCGCCCCAGCCCTGGTCTGGCTCCTCACCGGCCTCTCCCTCGCCGGTTGGTTGATCGTGCTGCTCAGCACCTTCCTGATCAGCCACTTCGACCTGTTCGGCCTGAAACAGGTCTACGCCAACCTCGTCGGCCAGGCCTACACGCCCCCCGGCTTCCGCATGCCCCTCTTTTACAAGTTCGTCCGCCACCCCATCTACTTCGGCTTCCTGCTGGCCTTCTGGTCCACCCCCTCGATGTCCGCCGGCCACCTGCTGTTCTCCGTCGCCACCACCGGCTACATCTTCGTCGGCATCGCGTTGGAGGAGCGCGACCTGGTCTCCTACCACGGCGAGACCTACCTCCGTTACCGCGCCCAGGTCCCGATGATTGTCCCCGGCCTGAAGCCCGCTTCGGCCGACGACAAGACCCAAACGGCCCGCACGGCTTAGTGTTCTCCGAGTGCGCCTCAATCTCGGCCCACTTCTTTAGTTCACGTGTCCGTATGGGATAGTCGCTCGACACGCTGGGCTCCTGTGCCAGCCGCCGGAACCCGCCCCCGCGACGTCCTGCAGCCGGTCGGCAACCACGGCCCGGGTGCCCGCCGGAAGAGCTAACCGGCAGGGATATGATCAGTTGGTTCGAACGGCCGTCAGGCCCGCCCGCCGGGTACGAGAATGCCCACCAGCGCATTCTCGAGGTGTTTAGTCAAGGCAAACCGCTTGCCCACCTCAAGGCCCTGCCGCGGACCTCCACGTCCGGCTCCTTTTTCAACGCCGTGCCCGGCCCGGCTTCGGCCCGCACCAGCATAGCGCGCCCTCCAGTAGTCCTGGTGTGAAAGGCCTAAGCCCAATCGAAGAATCCGGCAACTCGTACCCCCTTACGCCTCCGCGCCGGTACCTCCTGAAATTGTGAATTCCGGTTCATTGTTGTTCCGCCAGCATGGTGGCATGCTCGAATCGTCGAGATAGGTGAGTCCCTGGAGGCGTGGCCATGTCGCCACCCAGCAGCTTCGGCGCGGATTGGAAAACCCGCCAGCGCAACCAGGCCTGGCGCAGTTCGGGGCGCTTCCCGCTGGCCTGCGACATGTGCTTTCGGCTGGCCGACACGCAGCCTGCGCCGATCGAGTCCGGCCGCACGGTCAACATGAGCAGCCGCGGCCTGCTGTTTCGCACGGAGGGGGAGCTGCTGGTCGGCCAGCAACTCGAAATCGGCATCAAATGGCCGTCTCAGTTGGGCCACCTCGGCGCCGGGAATCTGTTCGCGCGTGGCACCGTGGTCCGGGCGCGCAAAGGCCTGGCCGCGGTGTCCATCGAGAGATGCGGATTCCGCGCCGCAGGCCGGAACGGTTTTACGGTCTGAGTCGCGGCCTCTTTCCCAGCCGTCGCCCTGAGGAGAGGCGGCGGGATGGTCGAGAGAGGGCCTTGGATTCAGACCGCTTTACGGCTTCGAGCCTCGCGCTCGAAGCCGTTTTTTTGCGTCCCTGCAGCCGCGGCGGAGAGAGCCGGCCGAAGTCGGCTGGCAGGCTAAAGCCGGCCCCACAAGAGCGCGAAAACAAAAAATGAGGAACAAAGCCAATCTCGCGCAACCCCTGCCCCAACTATAAGATACGCCCTGTGTCAAGAGCGAATAAGCGGCGAAGTAGAGTAGGCGAACAAAGGGCGATTCATCACTAGTGTAGCGGGAGTGTAGAAAAGTGATGAAAAGTGATGAATTCGGTCTGGACGAGACGGAGGGGCGGAGTTTTCGGCCGAAGCGGCAAGTTGCTGATAATGCGGCACATGGTGGCGAGGCCCAGGGATGGGCGGAGGCGGAACAGGGAGCGAGGGGCGGGAAAAACCGGCAGAAGTGTAGAAAAGTGATGAATCGGCGATTGTGAACGGCCAGGCGTTGGCAACGGGGCTGGGGATTGAGTCCACGACTCTTCCGGGACTTGTCCTCGGATTGTAATGTCCTTGCCGCCGAGCCCGAAGGGCGAAAGGGATTAGCCCATGGCGTGAGCCGTGGGAAATCAGCGGCGATACGTTGCAAGCCCCGGGACGGGGCGGAAGGGCGCATTCAGCCCCACAAGTCGCGCTCGTCGTGAGCCACGCCGTGTTTCCGCAGGAGTATCAGAAACTCGTCCTGAAACGAGATCCGGCGATGGTGGTCCTGCTGCGCCGCAATGTAGCGCAGCACTGCGGCCGCTCGGGAGCCGCTCACGCTGAACGCGGCGTATCCAGACTGCCAGCCGAACTCCCGCAAGGCCGGGAATTGCTCGTGCACCCAGCGCGAGGAGTTGGTCTTCACCACGCGCAGCAATTCGGCGAGCGATTCTGTGGGCGGGATCGCGACCAGCAGGTGCACATGATCGGCCGGACCGTTGATGATCAGCGGCACGCTCTTCCGCGCCCGCAGAATCCCACCCAGGTAGGGAAACAGACGGCTGGCGAGTTGGGGCGACAAGTCTGGCAGGCGGCTCTTCGTGGAGAAGATGATGTGGACCAGCAGAGAAGCGAAGCTGTGCGGCATGGGCTTACGCCCCGTTCCGGGGCTCGCGCCCGAATCTCATCGGATTCCCACGGCTTACGCCGTGGGCTAATCTCTTCCGCCCTTTCGGGCGGCGGACGGAGCCCTACCTCAAGGCGGTGGCACGCAGCTCACGAGATTCTCGCAACAATGTGGAAACTCCAGGCGCCGGGTGAAAGCCGGCTCGCAGGCCAGGACAGCCTGCCCCACCGAGATCCCCACGGCTTACGCCGTGGGCTAATCTCTTCCGCCCTTTCGGGCGGCGGACGGAGCCCTACCTCAAGGCGGTGGCACGCAGCTCACGAGATTCTCGCAACAATGTGGAAACTCCAGGCGCCGGGTGAAAGCCGGCTCGCAGGGCAGGACAGCCTGCCCCACCGAGATTCCCACGGCTTACGCCGTGGGCTAATCTCTTCCGCCCTTTCGGGCGGCGGACGGAGCCCTACCTGAAGGCGGTGGCACGCAGCTCACGAGATTCTCGCAACAATGTGGAAACTCCAGGCGCCGGGTGAAAGCCGGGCTCGCAGGGCAGGACAGCCTGCCCCACCGAGATTCCCACGGCTGACGCCGTGGGCTAATCTCTTCCGCCCTTTCGGGCGGCGGACGGAGCCCTACCTCAAGGCGGTGGCACGCAGCTCACGAGATTCTCGCAACCATGTGGAAACTCCAGGCGCCGGGTGAAAGCGGGCTCGCAGGGCAGGACAGCCTGCCCCACCGAGATTCCCACGGCTTACGCCGTGGGCTAATCTCTTCCGCCCTTTCGGGCGGCGGACGGAGCCCTACCTCAAGGCGGTGGCACGCAGCTCACGAGATTCTCGCAACAATGTGGAAACTCCAGGCGCCGGGTGAAAGCCGGCTCGCAGGCCAGGACAGCCTGCCCCACCGAGCGCGCCGCGGCCGCCGCGCAGGCACTGACTCTGGTGACGTACGATCGCAGGACGGTCCCGCCGCTCGTGAAGGTTTGGGCGGAAAAGGGGCGCCACCACGCGGGCGTTATCTTCGTCAACGAAAAGACCATCTCCCCGGCAGATATCGGAGGGTTGGTTGGGGCGTTGGCGCGGCTGGCCAGGGAAGCTCAATCCTGGGACTGGGCCGACAGAATCTGCTCCCTTCGAACCTGATTCCCCGTGCGGGAAATGTCGCGGGCGCGAAGCTGCGGATGTTCACGGTTCCGCCTGTAGCCTGTAGCTGAACACTTATCGGCCTGCCGCGCGAGCAACGGGCGGCGTTGGTAACGGGGCTGGGGTTTGAGTAGATCGTCCCCGGATTCAGGGCAGGTTACACTCGAAGGATGTTGTCGCGCAGGGCGATGCTCGCGTCGCTCGCCGGGCCGGCGCTGGGCGGACAGGGAGGGAAGCCGGGGATGTTCGCCGACGCCGAAGCCTACGAGCGATTCATGGGGCGCTGGAGCCGTCAACTGGCTCCGCTGCTGGTGGAGTTCGCCGCGTCGGGCGACGGCGGGCGTGTGCTGGATGTGGGCAGCGGCACGGGAGCGCTGGCGTTCTCGATCGCGAAGCTCCGGGCGCAGGCCCAAGTGGTGGGCATCGATCCCTCGCAGGAGTATGTCGCCTACGCCCGAAGCAAGAACCCGTTTCCGGGCCGCGTGAGCTTCGAGGTCGGCGACGCCCAGCAGTTGCGCTTTGCCGACGCGACGTTCGACCACAGCCTCTCGCTGCTGGTGTTCAACTTCATTCCCGACCCGAAGCGGGCGCTGCGCGAGACGAGCCGCGTGACCAAGCCCGGGGGCCGCGTCGCGGCGGCGGTCTGGGACTACAGCGCGGGGATGCGAATGCTGCGGGTGTTTTGGGACGCCGCGGTCGCGGTCGATCCGGGCGCCGCGAAGCACGACGAGTCCGACATGCCGCTATGCCATGCCGGAGAGCTGGGAGAGTTGTGGAGACAGGGCGGGCTGACGGACGTGGCGGAGCGGGCGCTGGAGATCACGATGCGCTTCGCCTCCTTCGCCGACTACTGGGAGCCCTTCGTTCACGGCCAGGGGCCGGCCGGGGCGTATTTGCGGGGCATGGCCGGCGAGCGTCGCGAGGCCTTGCACGGCGAGTTGAAGCGGCGGCTGGACGTCAAGTCGGAGAACGCGCCGTTCTCTTTGACCGCGCGGGCCTGGGCGGCGCGCGGTACAGTTCCCAGGCACCCCTGAGGGGCCTAGTGGCCTGTCGCGGAGTCAACGTTCCTGAGCCGCGACCATGAGGGAGCGGACGTGTTGTGTCGGAGCCGCGACTGAAAGGAGCGGTCGTGTTGTTTCTGAGCCGCGACCGCCAGGGAGCGGGCGTGTTGTGTCGGAGCCGCGACTGAAAGGAGCGGTTGTGTTGCCGCGCCGCTGCCCCACCGCTGCTCGGATGCGCCCGGCAGCAATCGGATTGGCGCTTGGTTACGTTTTCTCCGCGACAGGCCACTAGTTGTTCACGAACTCCAGCAGCCGCTCCTTCACCGCCTTGGCCCGCTGCTCGTCCCAGCACGCCACGAAGATGGTGTCGTCGCCGGCGACGGTGCCGGCGACCTCGGGCCAATCCTCCTGATCCAGGGCGACGGCGAGGGCGTTGGCGTTGCCGGGGGAAGTCTTCAGGACGAGGAGGTTCTGGGCGAGGCGCACGTCGAGGAGGAACTCCTCGAGCACGGTGTGGAGCTCGCGGCCGACGGGGTCGGGCAGAATCTCGCGGTACCCGTCAGCGGTCTTGGCGAGGCCTAGCTCGCGTATGTCGCGCGACAGCGTCACCTGCGTCGTCTCGGCGCCCATCGCGCGCAGCTCTCGGGCGAGCTCTTCCTGCGTGGTGATCTTCCTGGAGCGGACCAGCTTCAGGATCTGCCCCTGCCTGTAGTTTTTCGTCAATGCCATGACTTGAGCCTCTTCCGCGCGGCCTCCAGGGCCTGCCGTACCGTCTCCGGCGCCGTGCCGCCCGCCGCCGTGCGGGTCTTCATTCCTTCGCTTGGATTCATCAGCCGGACCATCTCCGGCTGAAACCGCTGGTCAAAGCCGGCGAGCGCCTCGCCCGTCCAATCGCCCGGCTTCTTGCCGGTTTTCACGCTCTCCAGCACCAGCCGCCCCACCAGTTGGTGCGCCTGGTGGAACGGCACCCCGCGCCGCGCCAGCTCCTCGGCCAGGTCCGTCGCCACCAGCCATCCATCCTCCGCCGCCGCCCGCGGCGAGGCCGGTTTCAGCCGCGCCGTCCGCACCACCAGCGCCGCCATCTCCAGCGACCCACGGAGCTGCGCCACCGCGTCGAACAGCGGCTGCTTGTCTTCCTGCAGGTCGCGATTGTAGGTCATCGGCAGGCCCTTGAGCGTGACGAACAGCGACGTCAGGTCGCCGAATACGCGCCCGCACTTGCCGCGGATCAGCTCGAGGGAATCCGGGTTCTTCTTTTGCGGCATCAGGCTCGACCCGCTGGTCACCCCGTCGCCCAGTTCGAGCCACCCGAATTCCTCGGAACTGTAAAGGATCCAGTCCTCCGCCAGCCGGCTCAGGTGCAGCATCGTCACGGCCGCCGCGTACAGAAAATCCAACGCCCAGTCGCGGTCCGCCGCCACGTCCATCGAATTGGCCGTGATGAGGTCGAAGCCCAGCTCGCGGGCGAGCGCCTCGCGGTCCACCGGGAATCCGCTCCCGGCCAGCGCACCCGAGCCCAGCGGCATCACGTTCACCCGCCGGCGCGTCTGCTGCAGCCGCTCCCGGTCGCGCGTGAACATCTCGAAATACGCCAGCAGGTAGTGGGCCCACGTCACCGGCTGTGCCGGCCGCAGGTGGGTGTAGCCCGGAATCACCGAGTCGGGATGCGCCTCGGCCGCATCCAGCAGCGCCTCCAGCAGCCGTTCCAGCTCCTCCTGCGCGCCGTCGATCTCGCCCCTGAGCCACAGCCGCGTGTCCAGCGATACCTGCTCATTGCGGCTGCGCCCGGTGTGGATCTTGTCCGCCAGCTCGCCCGTCAGTTCCTTCAGCCGGCGGATGACGTAGGTGTGGATGTCCTCGTCCTCCGCGGTGGCCGTGTCGTCTTCCGGGATGCGCGCCAGCGCGCTGCAGATCGCGCGCGCCTCGTCTTCGGTCAGGATCCCGACGCGCGCCAGCGCCCGCGCGTAAGCCTGCGAGCCCAGGATGTCGGCCTGAAACAATTTGCGGTCGATATGCAGTGACCCGCTGAAGCGCTCGAAGACCTCCGACGGCTCGCTTTCGAAGCGCCCGCCCCACAGCTTCGACGCATTCCGCGCGTCCCCGCTCACTTGCCTTTGCCCTCCAGCAGCGCCTTCACCTTCACCGGCAATCCCACCAGGTTGATGAATCCCAGCGCGTCCTTCTGGTCGTAGCCTGCGCCCATCGTGAAGCTCGCCATGTCCAGCGAGTACAGCGAATTCGGCGAGTGGCGCTCCAGCACCTCGATATTGCCCTTGTACAGCCGCAGCCGTACCTCGCCACTCACCGGCTTGCTAACTTCGGCGAAGAACGCGTCCAGAGCTTCCCTTAAGGGCGTAAACCACAGCCCGTTGTAAACCAGTTCGGCGTAATCCAGCGCCAGCTTCTGCTTGTAATGCAGCGTGCTCTTGTCCAGCGCCAGCGCCTCCAGCTCGCGGTGCGCCGCATAGATCAGCGTCCCGCCCGGGGTCTCGTAACAGCCTCGCGACTTCATCCCCACAAAGCGGTTTTCCACCAGGTCGAACGCGCCCGATGCCGTGCTCTCCGCCCACCCGGTTCAGCTTCTCCACCAGGCCCGCCGCGCTGGTGGCGCGCTTCCCGTTGAGCGACACCGGCACGCCGTGCTCGAAGCGGATCGACACCTGGGCCGGCTCGTCCGGCGCCTCCTGCGGCGACCTGGTGAGCATCCACATGTCTGCCGGCGCCGGGTTGCCCGGATCCTCCAGCGCGCCGCCCTCGTGCGAAATGTGCCACAGGTTGCGGTCGCGCGAGTAGATCTTTTCCACGCTCTGAGCGATCGGCACGTTGTGCTGCCGCGCATAGGCAATCCCGTCCTCGCGCGAAATGATCGACCATTCGCGCCACGGCGCAATGACCTGAAGGTGCGGCGCCAGCGCCTTGTAGGCCAGCTCGAACCGCACCTGGTCGTTGCCCTTGCCGGTGCAGCCGTGGGCCAGGGCGTCGCAGCCCGTCGCGAGCGCCACTTCCACCTGTTTTTTCGCCAGCAGCGGCCGCGCAATGGACGTGCCCAGCAGGTATTTCTCCTCGTACACGCTCCCGGCGCGCACGATTTTCCAGACGTAGTCGCGGACGAACTCCTCCTTCATGTCGGCCACGTGCACTTCGCTCGCGCCGGTGGTCAGCGCCTTGGCCTCCAGTCCGGTCAGCTCCTCGCCGCCCTGCCCGATGTCGCCGCACACCGCCACCACCTCGCAGCCGTAGTTCTCCTTCAGCCACGGAATGATGATCGACGTGTCCAGCCCGCCCGAGTACGCCAGCGCTACTTTCTTCGGCTTCTTCATGAGTCCACTCCCAACAAGATCTTACCTGTTCGGCGCGCTCCGGCCCATCCCTGGCCGCCGCGCCACGCCTGGCCTCACTCTCGCAGCAGCATGACAATCAGCGCCTTCTGCGCGTGCAGCCGGTTCTCCGCCTGGTCGAAGACCACCGCCGAGGTCAACTCCATCACTGCGTCGGTGACCTCTTCATCGCGATGCGCCGGCAGGCAGTGCAGGAACAGCGCCCCCGGCGCGGCCATGTGCATCAGGTCGATGTTCACCTGGTAGGGCGCGAACACGCGCGCCCGCTCGAACGCTTCGTGCTCCTGGCCCATCGAGGCCCACACGTCCGTGTACACCGCCTCGGCCTTGAGCAGTCCCTCTTCCAGATCATTACTTATATGCACGTGGCAGGCGTTGCGCCGCGCGAATCCCTCGGCCTGGCGGAAAATGCCCGCGTCGGGCTCGTAGCCCGGCGGCGTGATCACGGTCAGATCCATCCCCAGTCGCGCGCAATCCAGCAGCAGCGAGTGCGCCACGTTGTTGCCGTCGCCGATGAAGGCCAGCTTGTGCCCCTGCCAGCCGCCCCAATGCTCCTTCAGCGTCAGCATGTCGGCCAGCGCCTGGCACGGATGGTACAAGTCGCTCAATGCATTCACCACCGGCACGTCGGCCCACGTGGCCAGTTCATCGATTGTCGTTTGGGCGAACGTCCGGGCCACAATCAGGTCGGTCCAGCGCTCCAGATTCCGCGCCACGTCCTTCACCGGCTCGCGCCCGCCCACCGGGCCGATGCTCTGGATCGTGTCGCCGCCCAGTTGCTTGGCCGCGACCTCGAAAGTGATGCGCGTCCGCAGCGACGGCTTCTCGAACAACAGGCTCAGGATGCGCCCTTTGAGAAACCCGCGATAGGCCCCCGGACGGCGCTTCACGTCCGCTGCAAGATCAAGCGCCTGAAGGAGTTCTTCCTGCGTCAGATCGAAGTCGCTGGCGACGTTTCCAGCCGCGATGCGCGCTGTGCCGTGGAGCGGCAAAGGGTGTGTCATAGAGGAGCTCGATTCGTCGTTCATGAATACTTATTCAGATATATGAATAATTACACAGTTTGTGCCGCACCGCAATCGCGCGACTGAAAAAGCGGTACTTTTCACGCTCCGCGACGGAGGATTTCCATGAAAATCGCGGGAATTTCGAACACCGCGCGGTTGCTAGCGGCCGCCGCGCGCAGGCGCATTTTATTCAGTCCGTCGCCCGCGAGGATCTGCTCCTCGACCGTCCGCGCGATATGGCGGAAGCTTTTCAGCACGATTCCGTAGCCGTTTTCGGTGAGCCACTCGGCGTTGTAGCGCTCCTGGGGCAGCGTGAGGGCATTGCGGACGGTGATGCAGGGCAGCCCCATGTGCACCGCCTCGCTCAGGCTCCCGGGCCCCGGTTTGCCGATGAAAAAATCAGCAAGTCGCATGTAATAAGGTACTTGCGAGGTGAAGCCGACCACGTGGCGGCGCAGGTTGCCGGGCGCCGTGCGGAGCGTCTTTTCTAGCTTGGCGCTGCGCCCGGCGATGAGGATCAACTGCAGGCCGGCGGAGAGCGGTTCCAGCCGGTGCGCGATTCGGGCCATGGCCTTGGAGCCGTACCCGCCAAACAGCACAAGTCCTGTCACCACATTGGGACCCAGGCCCAGGTTGAGGCGTTCGGCGGTGCGGTCCAGGACGGGGAGATCGTAGAACCCGGGCTGCAGGATCATACCCGAAGCCAGGAAGACCCGTTCCTCCGGATGACCCATGGCCCGCGCCTGCTCGACGGCGCGCGGCGTCCCGCAGATGAAATACTGCGGCTGGCGCTCCATCCAGAAATGCGGCGGAAAATCCGCAAGATCCGTCAGGACAGTCACATACGGGCGTCCCGGGGCCACCCGGCACCAGGCGTCGTAGAGCGCCCGGTTGAAGTTCGGCACCAGGCTCACGGCCATGTCCGGCAGCCGGTCCTGCCAGCAGTTGCTCAGCAGCCGCACCTCGGAGCGGTGGTACAGGCGGATCAGCCGCTGCATCAGCCGCAGGCTGCGCTTGGAGCCCAGGGTCCAGCCGCGGCGCAGCATGCGGTTATAGAGCTCCTGCAGATCGACTCTCAGAACCTTGCGGAAGACGTCCACCGGGTCGAGCACCTCGCCGAGGTGCAGCAGGCGCGCTTCGAGGGACGGGAAATCCTTCTCGATGATCGACTTAAGAGCGGTCGCCGCGGCCCGGTGCCCGCCCCCGGCGTCGAAGTAGATGAGATCGATGGTGGCCATCCGTGGCCTTCTCACCTATTGTATCCGGGCGGGCGGCCGCCCCGCCGCTGACGCAATCATCTAGGGCCTGCTCACGCTACGCAATCGGTGGCGACGGGAGCCGGTTTCCCCGAGTTCGAGGAGCAAGGAGCGACGCATACCGGGCGTCTGCGAGCGACGAACGACGCGGAAATCGGGGAAACCGTCCCCGTCCCTTCGGGTTGCGGCGAAAACCGCCTCAGCCTTCGTTGTCGTCCTCGACTTGGAATGGCCAAAGCCAGCGTCCTCCGCCTCGCCTGAGACGCTTTTCGCGCGCAACGCCATCCGATCGGGTAGTGTGAACAGGCCCTAAGTGACTCTTTTTGCATGGGCTTGCTCCCGGCCGGCGGATTCGGCGGGACGTCCGGGCGGGGCGCCAGGGGCTGGAAAACCGGACCCGTATCCCCGAAATTCGGGGGCTTTCGTAGCCTGCCGGGGGGAGTGGCTGGGGCGGTCCGGACGCGCATAGTGGAAAGTGAGGACGGGCCAACCATCCCGCAGGGTGGACCATCCCCAGAAAGAATCCTAGGAGACTCAATACCCATGAAGAAGTTAGTTGCTGTTGTGATGTTCGCCGTCTTCTCGACGCTGTGCTTCGCGCAGGCCCCGGCTGCGACGGACACCACCAAGACGACCAAGAAGGCGACCAAGGCCAAGACGACCAAGGCCAAGACGACCAAGGCGAAGAAGACCACCGAAGCGCCGAAGTAGTTTTCGGGCCCGGATTCAGTCATCTTTATTTAGAGGCCGCGCGGCTCGCAAGGGCTGGGCGGCCTCTTGTCATTTCCGCAGTGCAGCCACGCCGGGTCCGCGCCGCCCGCCCGCCGCCCAACGGGGCGGATCGATTTCTGCTAGATTGAAATTTCAAGCCATTCAATGAGAATTGTGGTTTTTTTCACGGCTTCTTGACATAACCCGCCCACACTGGAGCTGGGACGATGTCCGGTCTAGCGCAAGTTGTTCTGAATTCCATCTCGCGACGCGATCACGTGATCATGCGCAAGGTGCATAAGTGGTCCGCGCCAAAATGGTTCCGGATGTGGATGATTTGCGCGACGCGCGGCGGAGACGGCTGGCTGTGGTACGTGCTGGGCGCGTTCCTGCTCACCTTCGGAGGACCGCAAGGGCAGCTGGTGGTGGCCGAGTGCGGCTTCGCGGCGGGCATCGGAATCATCGTTTTCCTGGGTTTGAAGCGTGCCGCGGGCCGGCGCCGGCCGTGCGCGCTGGAACCGCATTGCTGGTCCACGCTGCTGCCGCCGGACCGGTTTTCGTTCCCCTCGGGCCATAGCATCACAGCGTTTGCGATCTGCACGCCGCTGGTGCTGCAGTATCCGGCCGCCGCGCCGGGCATCCTGTTCTGCGCCGTGAGCATTGCGGCCTCGCGCATCATCCTGGGCATGCACTTCCTGAGCGACGTGGTCGCGGGCAGCGTGCTGGGGTGGATGCTGGGGCTGGCCGTGCGGCAGCTCTTCTAGAGCTCCGGCGCGAGCCTCTTTTCAACCCATAAATTGCTGTTTCTCAACGTCTTGCATTAAGATGGGGTGTACCCTTATGCTGCGTTTCGAAACCGCCGGAGAGAGCCATGGAGAATGCCTGATCGCCACCTTGACGGGGCTGCCGGCAGGCGTGCCGATTCAGGTGGCGGCGGTGAACCGCGAATTGTGGCGGCGGCAGCAGGGCTACGGGCGCGGCGGGCGGATGAAGATCGAGCACGACGAGGTCGAAATCGTCTCCGGCGTGCGGCATTCCAAGACCACGGGCGCGCCGGTGGCGCTGATGATCCGCAACCAGGACTGGCAGAACTGGAGCGAGGCGCTGCCGGTGGAAGCGGGGCCGGAGAGCGAGGCGAAGAAGAAGCCGCTGACGCGGCCGCGGCCGGGGCATGCCGACCTGGCGGGGGCGCTCAAGTACGATTTCCACGACGCGCGGCCGATCCTGGAGCGGGCCAGCGCGCGGGAGACGACGGCGCGGGTGGCCGCGGGGGCGGTGGCGCGGCAATTCCTGGCGCAATTCGGCATTGAGATTGCGAGCCACGTGGTACAGGTGGGTTCGGCGCGGCTGGAGCGCGAGGCGGCGTGGGAGGAGATTGCGGAGCTGACGCGCCGGGACGAGGTGCTGCTGGGGTGTGTGGACGCGGGGGCCGAGGCGCAGATGAAGGCGATGGTCGATGAGGCCTATCGGACGGCCGATACCGTGGGCGGGATTTTCGAGGTGCGGGCGTGCAACGTGCCGGTGGGACTGGGGTCGCACATCGCGTGGGACACGCGGCTGGACGGGCGGCTGGCGCAGGCGATTGTGTCGATCCAGGCGGTGAAGGGGGTGTTCATCGGCAGCGCCGACGAGGCGGCGGCGGATTTCGGCTCGAAAGTGCAGGACACGATTGGCTACCACCGCGCGCGGCGCGCATTCACGCGCGGGGCCAACAAGGCGGGCGGGCTGGAGGGGGGCATCACTAACGGTCAGGAGATCGTGGTGCGGGGCCTGCTGAAGCCGATTTCGACGCTGCGCAAGCCGCTGGAGAGCGTGGATTTGCAGACCAAAGAGCGGGCGCTCGCGGCGTACGAGCGCAGCGACGTGTGCGTGGTGCCGGCGGCGGGGGTGATCGGCGAGGCGATGGTGGGGTTGGTGCTGGCGCAGGCCTTTCTTGATAAATTTGGAGGGGATAGCCTGAAAGAGACGCGACGGAACTTCGACGGCTACATCGAACAAATTAAGGAGTACTGACGAGGTGGGGCCGCAAACCATAATTCACACGATCGTCAAGTACGGCGATCCGGTATTGGAAACGCCGGCCGAGGCGGTGCGCGAATTCGGCACGAACGAGCTGCGGGAGCTGGTGGAGAGCATGTTCGAGACGATGTACGCGGCCAAGGGGCTGGGCCTGGCGGCGCCGCAGATCGGCATCTCCCAACGCGTGGCCGTGATCGACACCTCGGCCGGGCAGGATCCGGCGGCGCGGCTGGTGATGATCAATCCGGAGATTGTGGCCCGGGAAGGCAAGCAGGTGGGCGAGGAGGGGTGCCTGTCGATTCCCGGCTTCCGCGAGGAGGTCAAGCGGGCGCTGAAGGTGCGGCTGCGGGCGCAGACTGTGGAAGGCGAATGGTTCGAGACCGGGGCCGAGCAGCTGCTGGCGCGGGCTTTTCAGCACGAAATCGACCACCTGGACGGGATCCTGTTCCTGAGTCACATCAGCCTGTTGAAACGCGACCTCATCAAACGCAAGATTCGCAAGCTGGCCAAGGCCGGCGAGTGGTAATCTGCGGTAGGCGATGATTGTTGCCTTTCTGGGCACTCCACAATTCGCGGTTCCAACACTAGAAGCCATTATTGGGGCGGGGCACGCGGTGGCGGCCGTGTATACGCAACCCGACCGGCCGAAAGGGCGCGGGCAGGAGCCGGCGTTTTCGCCGGTGAAGGAAGCCTCGCTGCGGCTGGGGCTGGAGGTGCGGCAGCCGGAGCGGATCCGGAGGCCAGAGCCGGTGGCGGAGCTGGGCGCGTTGCACGCCGACGTGATTGTGGTGGTGGGGTACGGGCAGATTCTGCCGCAGGCGATCATCGACCTGCCGCGGCTGGGCGTGGTGAACGTGCATGCGTCGCTGCTGCCGCGCTGGCGCGGGGCGGCGCCGATCCAATGGGCCATCGCGGCGGGGGATACCGTGACGGGCGTCACGACAATGATGATCGACGCGGGCCTGGATACGGGCGATATTCTGCTGCGGGCCGAGACGGCGATCGGCGGGGAAGAGAACGCGCTGGAGCTGAGCCGGCGGCTGGCGCCGATGGGGGCGGAGCTGCTCATCGAGACGCTGCGCCTCCTGGAGCGCGGCGAGTGCCCGCGCGTGCCGCAGGACAACGCCGCGGCGACGCAGGCGCGGATGCTCAAGAGGGAAGAAGGCCTGATTGACTGGCGGCGGACGGCGCGCGAGATTTTCAACCGGGCGCGTGGATTTGTGCCGTGGCCGGGGGCGTGGACGTGGTTCCGCGGCGAGCGGTTCAATGTGTGGAGGTGCCGGCCGGTGGCGGCGAGCGAATGGATCGCCGGGGAGGCGCTGGCGCCGGGACTGGTGCGGGCGGTGGATAAACGGCTGCTGGCCGGGACGGGCGCGGGCGTGCTGGATTTGCTGGAAGTGCAGGTGGAGGGGCGGCGGAGGGTGAGCGCGGCGGCGTTCGTCAACGGCACACGGATGACCGGCGACGACATGCTGGGGGAGCACGCGTGAAAGCGCCGCCACGCAGCTGCCTTTTGGTGGGTACAATTCACTTGACGCGCGACAGCATTTGCTGACGCCGCTTCACGTCTTCCGGATCAATGCCTTCACCGCGCTGATAGCAGGGGTGCGAAGCGAGCGGAGTACGGAGCCAAGTGTCGTCTTCCATGAAGGTAGTCTTTACCACACAAAAGCGCTGCGCGCGTAGCTTGAGTGTTGTAGGTACATCAAGCACCTGCGTGTAGACAGCCTCGGTGCCGGGCACGAAGTCTTCCAATCGGGAGAACTCGTTGACCAGTTCTTCAAAACCGCCTTTACCCAATTCGAAGACCTGGAGCGTGCTCGCGAGTGCCGCGCCACCTCCCAAGCCGGATTCGATGACAAGTTGGGGTGTGCGGCTTCCTGCCAGGTCGATTAGCTCGATTCGTTGCACTGATCCATGGTGCTGCGTTTCGAGAAGGTACTCGTCATGACGCTGCCAGTTGCCGGAGTCCGAGACAAGGTGCACGAGTAAGCCGAGCGACCAACAGGCGGGCGACGGATTCGCGTCGAGAAACTTGTACTGCAAGACGGCAAGCAGCCCGGCTTCTGCCTCTCCGGGCCATCGGAAAAGCTCGAAGCGCACCTGGCGGGTTTGCGAGAACTTCGGCGTTCCAAAATCCTCTGAAGCGCACCGTTCCGCCGCGTTGGCTGCGGGCCCACTCACCCGGTAGACCCACTCATCGGCCAGAGCGTCCGGGTAGTAGGGGCCGACGGATTTCAAGCGCTCCTGTGGTCCTGAGTCGTCAACTCTGATCCCAGGTTCGACTGAGATCTGCAATCCGGGAAACACGGCGTGCAATGCAGCCTCCCGCAAGGCCTCCTCGGTGACGGCTCCCGGCGACGGCGAACCGCTTGTACTCGCGAAGGCAAACAGACACACGAAAAGCGGAATAAGAACTCTCAGGCATCCAGGCACGAGTCCAGACTAGCCAGTCGCCCCGGCACACCCGCCGCAAGCCTCGGAGAAGGGAAAGGGAACATCCTTGCCCCTTTTCCGGGTCGCGTGTCTGCTGTTAGGCCAGGAATTCCACGTGCCGCGCCAAGCCCTGCGCAAAGCGCGTCAACCCAGGCCTATGCCCAGCGATACCGGGAATCTAAATGCACGGCCGCGCCGGAGCTCGCTGGCCGGGCGATCGGCCTGTGATTGGATGAATGGTGGGCATGCCGCAACATTCCATGAACAAGTCGAAGATCCCAAGCCAACCCCCGGTCCTCTCCGGTCTCAACGTCGGGCCTATCCTGGCGCAACGGCAATGGTATCGGACTCCCCGCGCCGTCCGGCTTGGGACTCAGGGACACGCCAAAGTGCCGCCGGACGATCTCTTCGGCCATTCGCACATTGAATGCCCTCGGGCCCTCCGTCGCCTCGGCGCGATGACTCGCCAGCACGACCAATCCCGTCTCCGAACTCCGTTGGCGGCGGGCCATGCTGATGGATTGGAACGCCGGCTTGTCGATGCGCCGCCACGCTTCCAGGTTGGGGGCATCCTTCACCGACGCCACCGGTTCATCGGTGACCACGGCCCACAACGCCTCCAAGCCGCGGGACGCCGTGCCGGCCACTTTGACCGTGGTCTCCCTCCGGGCCGTGGAGCGGATGCCAGACGTCCCGGAACTGAGGGTCTGCTGCAGCCTGGTGAGCTTCGCCCGCAGCCCCCGGCAGGCCCGCAGGGCCGGCTCGGCAGGCGACAGCCTGTTCCAGATGCTCTGCAAGCAGATGGAAAAAAGGCTCCCCAGAATTGCTCCTAGGACCAGGCTGAAATTCACCACACTATAGAATTCAGCGCCACGCACGTGTGTTTTCCTCCCGGGGGAGAACTGGCTACCCCTGCATAGTAATGCCTGCATATTCAGCGCGAAATAGCAGAAAAGGCATAATCTGCGGAACACAAAATCCGTCGCGGTACCAGCCCCCCAGTACACCCCACATAGCGCCCGTCCACCGCGAACCGCGCTTTCGCAGCTCTGGCGATGATTGGCCTGACTGCGATAAAGTAATTGATTTTGAATGGGTTGGATGTGTCAGATGGCGTCTGCGGAGATCTCCCGGGAGGCACTGGTACTGCAAGCCTGAAGCTGGCCGCCTGTCCGATCCGGTATATCGCAAACAGAGTTTGCTGGCCACATGGGTTGCACTTTGTCCCGCCCTTTCCCATCGCTGACGCTCAGTCGCCCGCCTCGCCAGGCCCTTGCCTGCGGCATCATGGAAGAATCGAATCTCGTACTCTCTCTATGCTGCAGCCCTCTATCTTTCGCGAATACGACATCCGCGGCTTGGCCGACCTCGAACTACCCGCGGCGGGCGTCGAGCAACTGGGGCGCGGGCTCGGGACATTCCTGCGCCGGCATAAAGGCCCGCGCCTCAACGTCGGGCGCGATGTGCGCCTCAGTTCGCCGCGACTCCATGAGTCCCTCGTGCACGGGCTGCGCGCTGCCGGGTGCGATGTGACCTCGATCGGCGCCGCGCCGACCCCGCTGCTTTATTACTCTGTCCAGCACCTCGCTGCCGACGGTGGCGTGATGATCACCGGCAGCCACAATCCGCCCGAGTACAATGGCTTTAAGACCGTGCTCGGCGCCGGGACCATCTACGGCGCCGAGATTCAGGAGGTCGCGCGGATCATTCGCCAGAACGATTTCGAAAGCGGTGCGGGCAGCTACGCCGAGTTCGACGCGCTCACCCCGTACGTCGCCGAGATCGCGGCGCAATTCGCCTACCCGCGGCGTGTCAAGGCGGTCTTCGACACCGGCAACGGCGTGGCCGGACCGGCTCTGCGCAAGCTCCTGCCGCTGCTCAACGTCGAGTCCGTCGAGCTCTTCTTCGAACCCGACGGCCGCTTCCCCAACCATCATCCTGATCCGACCCTCGAGCCGAACCTCGAAGCCCTCCAGCGCGCAGTGGCCGCGACGGGCGCCGAGCTGGGGCTGGCCTTCGACGGCGACGGCGACCGGCTGGGCGCGGTGGACGAGCACGGCAACGTCATCTGGGGCGACACGCTGCTGCTGATCTTCGGCCGCGAGATCCTCACGCGCCACCCCGGCGCGACCTTCATCGGCGAGGTCAAGTGCTCCCAGGTGATGTACGACGAGCTGCGCCGCCTGGGCGGCAACGCGGTGATGTACAAGACCGGCCACTCGCTGATCAAAGCAAAGATGAAGGAACTGCACGCCGCGCTGGCCGGCGAGATGTCGGGCCACTTGTTCTTCGCCGACCGCTACTACGGCTACGACGACGCGCTCTACGCGGCCTGCCGGCTGATCGAGATCGTCGCCGCCAGCGGCCGTCCGCTCTCGGCGCAGACCGAGATGCTGCCCCAGCTCTTCGCGACGCCGGAGCTGCGCGTTGACTGCCCCGACGACAAGAAGTTCGCAGTGGTGGAACGCGTGAAGGCGTACTTCCAGTCGCGCCAGGAAGTGATTGACGTGGACGGCGTGCGCATGCTGTTCCCGCACGGCTGGGGCCTGGTGCGCGCGTCGAATACCCAGCCCGTGCTGGTGCTGCGGTTCGAGGCCACCACGCCGCAGCTGCGCGACGCCTATCGCCAGGAGGTCGAAGCCGTGGTCGCCAAGGCCGTCGCGGCGGCTTGACAGGCTGCTGATAAAGGCATTCTGCGAGCCGTCGCCACATTCGCGTGGTCCGGCAACCCATTGCGAATGAATGACCACGTTTCAGAGCCGCGACCGTAAGGGAGTCGGCCAATCGGCTTTTTCAGCAACCTGCTAAGCGCGCTCTTGACCGCCCTACCCTCAGCGCACCGGAGCGTCCACGCGCCCGGCCAGCGGCCGCACCGCACCGGGCCCGCACAGCCCGACGCCGACCTTCTGTAGCGCCGTGAGGAAGTTGAAGAACACGGCGTAGATTGTCTTTTCCGCCACCGGCTGGCGGCCCGGCAGGCGGAAATGAGCCGGGAGTTCCTTCAACAGTTGGATCGACAGCGCCTTGGGGTTGAGCCGGCCGGGCGGATCAAAGCGGTTGGCCACGAAAAAGGGTGTCTGAAGAACGGCGCCGGTGCGGCCATCGATGTAGAAGGTGCAGCGCGAGAACCAGCCGGTGTTGGCCGTGTCGGCGGCGTCGAACACCAGCAGCGGACCCTCGCGGTCGGGCGCCTTCAGCAGCACATTGAGCACCCGCGGCTGGTCGTCGATTTCGATCTCGAAACCGCTCTCGTGCGCCCCCTGGCGCAGGAGATCCTGGTCGAACTCGAGGGCCACATACTGGTGCTTCCCGGCCTGGATGAGCTGCATCGTGTAATTCCAGTCTAGCCCGGATGTTGCACCACGATCGTAGCGAGGCGCGATGAGAGGGTCCCAACATCAAGCAATGCCACAAGGCGCGCTCGCGGGAGCCGCCCGCAGGCGTACTTGGCCGCTACGTCGAGGACGGGGGGCGCCCCCTGGGCCCAGGGCAACGAAGTAGCTGCGGCCCTATCGGGCGCCGCAGCCGATTGTTGGTGAAACGTCCGGGCTCGACGCTCGGCCAGGGTGCGGAATGCGTTCCAAACGACATTGAGACAGAGACTGTGCCGTGCCGGGCCACGGACGGCTTATGATGAGCGATGAATGGACGCCCTGGTCCCGCCTGGCACGGTGCTGATCCTGTTCGATATCGACGGCACGCTGATCCGCCGCGCCGGGCCGCAGCATCGCGCCGCGCTGGAGGGCGCGCTGCTGCGCGTAACGGGACTGCGAGCCACGACGGAGGGCATCCCCGTGCAGGGGATGCTCGATCGCGACATTCTGCGCGCGATGCTCACCGCGGCGGGCGCGTCGCGGCGCGTGATGCAGGGCCAGATGGCCGCGATTGTGCGCGAGGCGCAGCGGCTGTACCTCAAAACCTGCCCCGATCTGCGGGCGCGGGTCTGTCCGGGCGTGCGGCGGCTGCTCCGGACTCTGCGCCGCGGCGGCGTGCCGGCTGGACTGGTGACCGGCAACCTCAGCCGAATCGGATGGCGCAAGATGGAGCGCGCGGGACTGCGTGGCTACTTCCGGGTGGGCGCCTTCTCCGAGCAGGGCTGCACGCGCGCCGAGCTCGCCGGGCGGGCCTGGGCCGAGGCGCGGCGGCGGGGATTGGTTCGCGCCGGCGCGCGCGTGGCGCTGATCGGCGACCATCCCAACGACATCGCCGCGGCGCGCGCCAACGGCATGCTCAGCGTGGCCGTGGCCACGGGCGTCGTACCATTGGAGGAGTTGCGCCCGCACGCCCCCGACATTCTGCTCGAGGACCTCCGCGGGCTCGATCTGGAGGCGCTGCTGTGCGAAGGACGATAAATCGCGCCGGCGCGCTGGCGGTGCTGCTGTTGAGCCTGGCCGGCTGCGACCGGCTGTATCACCAGCGCCTGGTCTACGCGATCACCGGGGCGACGCTGATCGATGGCGAGGTACAGCCGCCCATCGAGAACGCGACGGTGGTGGTGGATGACGGCAAGATCACGGCCATGGGGCCGGCCTCCGAGGTCGCCATTCCGCGCAACGCGCAGCAAATCGACGGCCGCGGCAAGTTCGTCTTCCCCTCGAGCCTCGAACAGCCGCTGAAGACCGGCGGGCCGGCCGATCTGATCCTGTATACCGTCAACCCGGCGCGCGACCCTGATTACAAGCGCAAACGCGCCGGCTGGATGGACAATGGCCGCTGGTGGAGCAACGACGATTCGACTCTGCGCAAGGCCACGTCGCAACGCTCCCTGATCCGCGGCTATTGAAGCGACAACGGCGGCCGGCGCCGTCCCCGAACGGGCCTGGAACGCGTGGGCACCGCATGATCTGGGGATCATGCCCATCGACCGGAGTCGGATGACCCCGGAGCCAAATCCGGAAACCAGCGGCTCTGCCTGCTCGTATGCGTTTGACACCGGCTCCACCTGCGGCACTTCCAACGGTGACCGGGTGAAGCGGAGCGACACGGTGGGCAACGTCGCCTGTAATGCTTACGACGCGCTGCACCAAGTCACTGTGGTGACGGATCCGAGCGGTTCCTGTGCGAGCGTAACGCCGGCAAAATACTTTGGGTACGATTCGATGAAAGGCAGAACGGGGACAGGCCCGCAGGACCTCCCCTTTCCATGTCGAATCACTTGTGTGATTGCAAATACGAAGGACGTCCTCGAGTGACGACGTCCTTCGTGTTCCGATCAGACTTGTTTAGTGCGCGGGCGGCGCTGCGGCGGCGGGTTTTGGTGCCCGCTTTTTCGGCTGGGGCTCAGGCGGCGCCCAGTATTGCGGATCGGCCTCGATCCAGGATTTCTCGACGTAGCTCCATTCCGGATTCACCATCCACAGGTTTTCCTCGATGCTGGCCACGCCCTGCTCCTCGAGTTTGCTCATCTGAGCCATTCCGTCGTCGCCCAGCGCAGCGCCGAAATCCTTCATGTGCGCCAGGGCAGCGTCCAGATCCTTGAGGGACGCCATCGGTACCAGGACAAGGTAGGTGTTGGTCACACCCATCAGTGCGCTGTAAGTCGCCCAGGGGATGTTCTGCCCGATCTTGAGTTTGGCGTCGCGATAAAGCTTCGTCATTTCCGCGAACTTTGCGCCGTGGCCGGGGCGCATATGGAAGATGACCACATCCCAGTAATGGGCGTGCGGTATGTCGGCCGCGGCGACGTTGTTGCTGAGGTCGGGGCGGTAAACCCAGATGGTGTGGTGGACCTCGGAGATGTGAGCGGCCTGGCGCGCATCCAGCGCCTCCAGCCTAGAATCGGCCTCCGGGTCGCCGGGGAGCCATTCCTCGTTCTTTTGTAGCGCCTCCAGCGAATCGAAGCCGGACAGGTAAATCGCTCGAGGCGTCCCCGACAGAGCCTCCATCGCCAGGACGTGCGTCGGGTCTTTCAGTTGCTGCGACAAGCCGGGGTATTCTGAAGCAATTCGGTCGAAGGCTCCATCCTCATAAGGCTTTATGTTGATCGTCTCGACGTCGAGGATGTTGGGTGGCGGAACTGCCGGAGCTTGTGCGTCTGCGGCCAGGGAGCCTGCCAGTGCAAGGCACAATCCGGCGAGGAAACAATGCCATTTCTTCATTTCTGCCCACCTCCCGGGGGCTAGAAGGGGAATTGCGGAAGAGAAACCATCAAAACCTGCGAATATCGCAGTCGCTTGGGTACACATAGCTTCAAGCGCGTCTCTGAGGTCAAGAGTTTGCCCCATGTGCCAACACCCGGCCCGGGACCCGCATGTCGCCTGACGAGAAGGCAACTTGGGAGGGGATCACCGGATCACTATCAGAGCGTGATCTCCGCGGTAGTGACCTTCGTGGTATCTGTGGTGTCTGCGGTGGTGGCCGGCGAATGCCGGCGCGGCCACAAGCATAACTGCAAAGAACAACAGCACGATTTTCTTCATTTCGGCTCCAGTAGTTCCTCCCAGATGAACTTAGGTCGGGCTTTCCATTGTGGATCTCCGAGTGGCACAGGGTACACCCTGGGCTTCCACTGTGGATAACCGCCACCTAATTAATGCGCTGCCGACGGCTTCGCGTCTGTTCAATACTGCTCACTTTGGCAGGGGATCGGTTCGGAACTCAAATCTGCCGCTCGTTGCAGCCCCGGCATCAGACGCCGCTCCATTTAGCCCGGATGTTGCACCACGATCGCAGCGAGGCGCGATGAGAGGGCCCCAACATCAAGGAATGCCACAAGGCGCGCTTGCGGGAGGCGCCCGCAGGCGTACTCGGCAGTACGTCGAGGACGGGGGGTGCCCCCTGGGCCCAGCGCAACGCAGTAGATGCGGCCCTATCGCGCGCCGCAGCCGATGGTTGGTGAAACATCCGGGTTAGTCCCGGCTCGTGGCGCGATCGCGGCTAGTAGCACAGCGGCAGCCGATTTACTCGAGAACCAACACTTCCAGCCGGCTGGGGGCGTTGGCCGAACGGGAGATCCGCTCGGTGGCGGGCACGAAATCCTCAGGTTTGGCGAACGGGATGCTGGGGACGAACTTCTGCGGATTGCGGTCCACCAGCGGGAACCAGGAGCTCTGCACCTGGACCATGATGCGATGGCCCGGCCGGAATGTGTGGAAGACGTCCGGCATGTCGTAGTCGATCTCGACGAACTGGTTGGCAGGCAGCGGCTGGGGCTGCTCGAAGCTCTTCCAGAAGCGGCCGCGGAAGGGCTCGCCGCGCACCAGTTGCTGGTAGCCGCCCATCTGAACCCGGGACGGGTTCGGCGACGGGTTGGGCGTATCGCCGGGATAGACGTCGATCAGCTTCACCACCCAGTCCGAGTCGGTTCCGGAGGTGGAGGCCTGCAGACGCACGCCGAGCGGACCGGCCAGCGTGAGGGCGCTGTCCAGCGGCGCGGTCTGGTAAACCAGAACGTCAGGCCGGCGGGCGGCGAAGCGCTGGTCGTCCACCATGTACTCCGGGACCATTCCGAGGGCTATGAAAGACGTGAACGGGACCGGCCGGGCGGGGTCGCTGACGTACTCGTCGAATCCCGCGGACTCGCGGGGCGGATCGAAGGCCAGCGCGCCGCCGGAGCGTAAATAAAGGGTCCGGCGATGCGCGGCCGGCGGCGGCCAGGCGGCGAATTGACGCCAGCGGTTGGCGCCGGTCTCGAACACCCACGCGGCGGGGAGCTTCGGGTCTTCGCCGTCGCGCAGCCACTTCTCAAAGAACCGCGTCTCGATGGAGTCTTCAAAGTACTCCGCGGGAAATTGGCCGAACTGAACGGCACCCAGGTGGTCGACCCCCTCGTCGTGCCAGCCGCCATGCATCCAGGGGCCCATCACCAGGACGACCGGCGAGCGGGGGCTGCGCGTGGAGGCGTCGCGGTACAGCCGCAGCGGCCCCTGCAGATCCTCGGCGTCGAACCATCCGCCCACGTCCAGCACGGCGGGCTGGATGTCGTGCAGGTGCGGCTCCAGGCTGCGCGAGCGCCAGTACTCGTCGTAGGAGGTGTGCTCCAGCATGTCGCTGAAATACGGATTGCGGTGCTGGTAGTAGCGCTCCTCGGCATTGGAGAGCGGACCCATGGCCAGATAGAACGCATAGCCGTCGCGGGTCCCGTAATCGAAGCGCGCCCCTCGCTCGTCGGGATGCGCGGCGCTAGTCACGTTGAAGAACCAGTAGAAGCCGAAGTTGGCGGCCAGGAAGAACGCGCCGTTGTGGGCATAGTCATCGCCCCGGAACAGGTTGACCATCGGCGCCTGCGGAGAGACCGCCTTCAACGCCGGATGCCCCGCGAGCAGCCCCGCCGCGGCGTAGAAGCCGGGGTAGGAGGTGCCGTACAGGCCCACGCGGCCGTTGTGGCCGGGGATGTTCTTGAGCAGCCAATCGATGCTGTCGTAGGTGTCGGTGCTCTCGTCGATATCCCGCGGCCCATGCCGGCCGTTGAGCTGCGGCCGCATCTCGACGAACGTGCCTTCGCTGCGGTAGCGGCCCCGCACGTCCTGGTACACGAAGATGTAGCCGGCGCGGGCCAGCGCCGCGCAAGGTCCCAGGGAGGAACGATAGCTGTTCTCGCCGCGCGGGCCGGCGCCGTAGGGCGTGCGTTCCAGCAGAATCGGAACTGCCTGCGCAGTGGCCTTAGGCGTGTAGACCAGCGTGTACAATCGCACGCCGTCGCGCATCGGGATGCGGAACTCCTGCCTGGCGTAATTGGCCCGGATCCATTCGAAGCCTTGGCCGGGCAGCGAGCTGGAAACCAGGAGCAGGACATATAACACGCGTCGCGGGACCATCTAAAGACAGTTTACGGGGCCGCGTGAGGGAACGCTCGGCGCGGCCGGCATGCTTTACAATGGAATCGGTTGTACGGGGCAGTCCTCAGAAGCTTCGTACTTACCAGGGGCGGCCGCGACTTCCTCCTCCTCCCGTGGCCGCCCTTAACGACTGACCGGCGGCCCGGTCCGTTCCAGGCGTGAAATGCTATCCTCCGCTCGGAGGCGCCTGCGCGTGAAAACCATCATCGAGCCGTTCCGCATTAAGAGTGTCGAGCCGTTGCGGCAGACTTGCGCCGACGAGCGCGCGGGACTGCTGGCCGAGGCGGGCTACAACCTGTTCCGGCTGCGCGCCGCCGACATCCTGATCGACCTGCTCACCGATTCGGGGACCAGCGCCATGTCCACTGAGCAATGGGCGGCGATGATGCGCGGCGATGAAAGTTACGCCGGCAGCGCGAGTTACTTCCGGCTGAAGAGCGCGGCCGAGGATCTGATGGGCTTCCGGCACGTGATCCCAACGCACCAGGGTCGCGCCGCGGAGCGCATCCTGTTCAGCGTGCTATGCAAGCCCGGTTGCGTGGTGCCGAACAACACGCACTTCGACACCACCCGCGCCAACATTGAGTTCACCGGCGCCCGGGCGGTGGACCTGATCCGGCCCGAGGCGCACGACACGCAGGCGCAACTGCCCTTCAAGGGTGACATGGACACCGCGGCGCTGGAGCGGCTAATCGCGGAGCACGGCCGCGAGCGGATCCCACTCGTCATGGTCACGGTGACCAACAACTCCGGCGGCGGCCAGCCGGTGTCGATGGCGAATCTGGAGCAGGTACGCGCCCTCACGCGGCGCCACGGCATCCCGCTCTACCTCGACGCCTGCCGCTTCGCGGAAAACGCCTGGCTGATCCACCAGCGCGAAGCCGGCTATGCCCACTGGAGCGCGCGCGACATTGCGCGCCAGATGTTCTCCCTGGCCGACGGGTGCACGTTCTCCGCCAAGAAGGACGCCTTCGCCAATATCGGCGGGCTGCTGTGCACCAACGACGACCGGCTGGCGCAGCAGGAGAAAGACCTGCTGATCCTGACGGAGGGCTTCCCAACCTACGGCGGCCTCGCCGGACGCGACCTCGACGCCATCGCCGTGGGGCTGGTGGAAGTGCTGGACCCGTATTATCTGCAATACCGCATCGCCTCCACGGCCTATCTCGGACGGCACATCGCGGACCACGGCGTGCCGATCGTGGAGCCGCCGGGCGGCCACGCCATTTACATCGACGCCGGGCGCATGCTCGCCCACATTCCGCGGGAGCAGTTCCCGGCGCAGTCGCTGGCCGTGGAGTTGTATCGCCACGCCGGCATCCGCAGCGTGGAGATCGGCTCGGTGATGTTCGGCTCCCACGCCCAACATGAGCTGCTGCGCCTGGCCATCCCGCGACGGGTCTACACGCAGAGCCACATCGACTACGTGGTGGAGGCGATCCTGGAGGTCAACAGCCGCAGGAAGGAGCTGCGGGGCTATGAGATCACCTGGCAGCCCGAGTTCCTGCGGCATTTCAGTTGCCAGTTCCGGCCGCTGGGTTGAACTTCGCGCTCGGCTTGCGCGGGTCCATCGGCAACTGGGAGGAGTGCCTTCGCGGCGCTGGATTTGTACCTCTCCGGCCCCCAACTGCATCCATAAAGGTAGACCGGCCGCGAGGGATTTCGGACGGTCCGTTACAATGAGATTTGCCCCTCTTGTAATGAGATTCGGAATTGTCGTTGCGGTTGTGTTCCTGGCCGCGGCCGTGGCCCCGGCGGCCGTGGTGCCAGACGACTCCGCCGCGGCGCAACGGCTGTATGACCGGACCGAGTACCGCGCAGCGCTGGCGATCCTGAAGAAAGTCGCGCCGAAGAGCGCCGCGGATTGGGAGCTCGAGGGGCGCTGCCGTTACATGCTGGGCGATTTCAAGCCGGCCACCGATCTGTTCGAAAAAGCCGTCCGCCTGGAGCCCGCCGCATCGGACCACTATTTGTGGCTGGGACGCGCCTGGGGCCGCCGCGCCGAGACCAGCGTCTTCTTCATGGCGATTAAGTACGCCGCCAACGCGCGCCAGAACTTTGAGAAGGCGGTACAGCTCGATCCCGGCAACAAGGACGCCGTGGACGATCTGTTCTCCTTTTACCTGAGTGCGCCGGGATTCCTCGGCGGCGGCATCGACCGCGCGATTCGGCTGTCGAATGTCATCCAGAGAAACGATCCCGTCGAATACCACTGGGCGCTGGCTCAGATCGCGATCCAACGCCGCCAGTACGATCTGGCCGAGGGGCAGTTGAAAAAAGCGGTTGACCTGGCGCCGCGGCAGGTCAGCCGGCTCGTGGAACTGGCCAGGTTCCTGGCCGGCCAGGGCCGCATCGGGGAAAGCGAGGCGGCATTCGATCAGGCGGCGCGCATCGATCCCGGCGACAAGAAGCTGCTGTTCGGACGCGCCGAGACGTACGTGAAAAGCGGCCGCAACCTGGACACGGCCAGGCAGCTCCTCGAAGCTTACCTGCGCGCCCCGCTGACCCCCGACGATCCGTCCCGCGAAGAGGTGCGCAAACTTCTGCGGCGCGCCTCCGGCGGAAGCGACTAGGCGGAATGCATTTTGGTCTTCCACTCCTCGGCGAGGCGCTGAATTTCAGCTTCCAGGCGCTGCGGGCCAACAAGATCCGCTCGGCGTTGACGGCCCTGGGGCTGTTGATCGGCAACGCCTCGGTGATCCTCGTGGTCACCATTTCCATCACCAGCCGCGATCTGATTCTGGATAAGATCCGCGGCGTCGGGTCGAACCTGATCTACGCCCAGTACGACTCCGGCCCGGTCGATGCCACCAAGTTCGACGCCGACTTCATCAAGCTGGCCGACGTGGACGCGGTGCGGCGCAACCTCGGCTCGCGGATCATCGCCGCCTCACCCGTGATCGCCTCCAATGACCGTTTGACGATCGCCGGCAAGGAGCGCGACGTGCACGTCATCGGCTCGGACGAGGACTACGCGGCGGTGCGCAATCTGCAGTTGCTCGCCGGGCGCTTCATCGATCCCTCCGACGTCACGCTGCGCCAGAAGGTGGCCCTGCTCGACGACAAGCTGGCCGGCAAGCTGTTCGGCTCGCCGCAGGCCTCCGTGGGTCAGATCCTCAAGCTGCATCAGTTGCAGTTCACCGTGGTGGGCGTCTTCAAGGAACGCACTTCGACCTTCGGCCTCTCGGAACTGGGCGAAGGCGGAGCCGCGATGATCCCGATCTCGGTGTACCGCATGTTCGACCGGCTCGAGCGCGTGGACCCGCTTTACATCCAGGCGCGGTTGGCCGGCGACGTGCCCGCCGTCACCCAGGTCGTGGCCCAGGTGATCGCCTCGCGCCACCGGCCGGGCGCGCGATACATGGTGCAGAACCTGGGCGCGCTGCTGGATGCGGCCGGCGCCATCGCCAACGTGCTGACGGTGGTGCTGATCCTGGTGTCGGCGATCGCCCTGGTCATCAGCGGCATCGGCATCATGAACATCATGCTGGTGACGGTCACCGAGCGCACCCGCGAGATCGGCCTGCGGATGTCGCTGGGAGCCTCACAGCAGGATGTGCTGCTGCAGTTTCTGTTGGAAGCCGTGCTGCTCAGTGTGGGCGGGGGCGTGCTGGGGATCGTAGCCGGCCTGACCCTGCCGCTGGCGGCGAACCTGCTGCAGGACCAGGTGCAGATCCCGATTTCGACGCTCTCCATCGCGGTGGCCTTTCTGGTTAGCTTCGCGGTGGGCATCGTCTTCGGAATCTTGCCCGCCCGGCGCGCCGCGCGGCTGAATCCCACGGAGGCGCTACGCTACGAGTAGCGCCATGAACAGACCCATTCTCGTCCTTTGCTTCACCCTCGCCGCCGGCTCGCTGGCGGCGGAGGATGTAACTCTGAGCTTGAAACAGGCCGTGGATATGGCCTTGCGCCAGAATCCCGACATCGCGCTGGCCCGCCTGGAGGAACAGCGCGCCGCGCTGGGCGTCCAGGTGGTGCGGGAGCCGCTGCTGCCGCGGGTCTACGCCGGCAGCGGGCTGGCCTACTCCAGCGGCTTCCCGATGAGCATCGAGGGCTCGGCGCCGTCCGTCCTCCAGGCCCGGGCGGAACGCACCATGTACTCCCGCCCGCAGGGCTATCTGGTGGCCGAGGCCCGGGAAACGGCCGTGAGCGCGAGCTACTCGACCTCCGCCACGCGCGAGGAGGTGGCGCTGCGAACGGCCACTTTGTTCCTCGACCTGGAAAAAGCTGCGCGGGCCATCGATCTGGCCTCTAAACAGGCGGAAGAAATGGACCGCGTGGAGGCGTTGGTCCGGCTGCGCGTGGCCGAAGGGAAAGAGGAACAGATCGAGGCCCGGCGCGCCGCGCTGAACGTGGCGCGGGCACGGCAGAAAGTTGAGCTGCTGAGCAGCCAGCGCCGCCGGCTCTCCGCCTCGCTGTCGGCGGTGCTGGGTCTGAACGTGGCCGATCGGATCATTCCGGCGGGCGAGGAGCGGGCCCGTCCGGAGCTGCCCTCCAGCGAGGAAGCCAGCGTGCGGGAGGCCTTGCAGGACAATCCCGAGATCCGCAAGCTGGAGTCCGAGCTGGCCGCCAAGAACCTGCAAATGCGAAGCTTCAAGGCCATGCGCTACCCCAAGGTCAACCTGGTCGCGGAATACGGCCTGTTCGCCAAGTTCAATAACTACACCGAGTTCTTCCGGGCTTTCCAGCGGAACAACGGCGAGATCGGCGTGGCCGTCAGCGTTCCGATTTTCGCCAACTCGCAGGACCTCGCCCAGGCCGCGCAGGCCAGTGTCGACACCCAGCGGATCAAGACCGAACTGGACCGGCTGCGCGGGCGCGTCGAAGCCGATACGCGTGCGGCCTGGGAGGAAATCCACCAGGCCGGAACGGCCGCCGAAGTGGCGCGCCTGGACCTCGACCTGGCCCGCGAGCAGGTGAATCTGCTGCTGGCGCAGCTCGAGGCCGGGAAGGCGACGCTGAAGGACGTTGAGGAGGGCCGTTATGCCGAGCACGAGCGCTGGATGCAGCTCTACGACGCCCGCACCGCACTGGAGCATGCCCAGTTTCAATTGCTGCGGCAGACCAGGATGCTGGTGGCCGCGCTGCGCTGAGCGCGGCCGCGCCCGGGTTCGTGCGCGGATTTCCCCGCGGCCCCGCATCCGGCGTGCCATCCGGCGCGCCGGCGGCCGCGCGCCACCCCCAGTACTAAAAGTGGTGCATGCTTGCGGCATGCCGTGTATCCTGTAACTGATTGATAGTCGAGGACGAGGACTGATAGACGGGAGTGTAGAAAGGATGAACTGCCGAAAATTCCGTTGCTTGTGGGCGCTCGTGTCCCTCCTGGTTGTGCTGCAGGGCTGCTGGCGCGATCCCGCTACGGTGAAACGGCGGTACGTGGCGAACGGCGATAGGTACTTCGCCCAGGGCAAGTACAGGGAAGCGTCGCTTATGTACCGCAGCGCGCTGCGCAAGGACATGAGGTATGGCGAGGCTTACAACAAGCTGGGTGAGTCCGAGCTGCGCCGCGGTGAGATTCAGACCGCGCTGCAGGCTTTCACGCGGGCGATGGAACTGCTGCCCAACGACGAAAACCCTCCCGGCCGCCTGGCGGACATCTGGCTGGTCTACTACGGAACCCCGCACGGACACAACCAAAAAACGCTGGCGCAGGTGGAAAGCCTTGCCAAGCTGTTGCTGAAACGCAATCCGAACTCTTACAACGGCCAGCGGCTAACGGGTTTTCTGGAAGTAGCCCGGTCGGATACCGATAGCGCGCACAAGCAGGCGCACATGGACGCCGGCATCGCCGCTTTCCGCAAGGCCGACGAGGCCCGTCCCAACCAGCCGGATCTGCTGTTCGCCCTGGCGCAGACGCTCAACCGGAACAATCAATGGGATCAGGCCGAGCCCATCGTCCGGCGCGTTATCGAAAAGTACCCGAAATCCTGGCTGGCCTATGACTATCTGATCCTGCAATATCTGCGCCACAAGCAGCCGGACAAGGCCGAGCAGATCATGACGCTCAAGGTGCAGAACGATCCCAAAAACGCCGCCGTGGTTGTTCAGCAGGCCGGCTTTTACTACGCCACCCAGCGCAAGGATCGGACCGAATCGGTCCTGCAATCGCTGCTGGCGCGCGAGAAGGAATTGCCCGACGCCCGCATGCTGGTGGGCGATTTTTACGGGCGCACGCGCAACTTCGACCGGGCCCTCGCGGTGTTCCAGGAAGGCGTCAAACAGGGCGGCGACCGCACCAACGAATATCGATTGAAGATCGCCCTGATCCAAGTCGCCATGGGCCAAAGGAGCGATGCGTTCCAGACCGTCGATACCGTGCTGAAGGCTGATCCGAAAAACTACAATGCCCTGTCCCTGCGCGCCGGGCTGAGGCTCGACTCGGGCGATGATAAACAGACCCAGTCCGCCATCAACGATTTGCAGATGTTGCTCAGCCGCGAGCCCAACAACCCGGTGGTTCATTACAACCTGGCCCGCGCCTACCAGTCGCGCGGCCAGGAGTTTTGGCCCGCCGCCAAGCTTCAGTATCAGGAAGCGGCCAAGCGCCCGGGCTTTCTGGCGGCGCAGCTTGGTCTGGCCCAGGTGAACCTCCAGATGAACGATCTCCAGCACGCGATCATGAGCGCCGATGACGCCCTCAGGATCGACCCCGCCAACATTCTGGCCATGTCGATTAAGGCCAACTCGCAGATCAATTTGGGCAACGTCACCGAGGCGCGCAGCGAGTTGCAGGAGGCGATCAAGCGCTTTCCCGATGCACCCGATCTGCAGTTCCAGCTGGCCCTGGCGGATTACGCCGAGAAAAAATACCCCGCGGCCCTGGCGATCTTCAAGGGCCTGTTCGATAAGTATCCAACCGACATGCGGCTGGTCTACGCCATGGCCGACGTGCTGATCAGGAGCAATCGCGGGCCGGATGCGCTCAAACTGCTGCAGGAGCAGCTGAACCGCAATCCCCAGAACGAGGTCATGGGGATGGTCATGGCGAACGCCGCGGTGGTTGTGAGGCAATTCGATCTCGCCGAACGCGAGTACCGCAAGCTGTTGGAAGTGGACCCCAAGAACTTCAATCTGTTCCTGCGCTTGGGGGAAGTCATCTATTTCAGGGGTCAAGCCCAGCAGGCGCTGGATATGTACCGCCAGGCGGAGGCGCTCCAGCCCAAGCACCCGCGGCTCAATCTGGATATTGCGTTGGCCATGGAATCGCTCGGCATGCGGCACGAAGCGCTGCCGTACTACAAGACGGTCTTGTCCCTGGAGCCGGCCAACGCCGTAGCGCTGAACAATCTGGCCTTTCTCATGGCCGAGGATGGGCGCGATCTGGATACCGCCTTGACTTATATCCAAAAGGCCAAGCAGCAGTTCCCCGACGATCCGAACATCGCGGACACCATGGGCTGGATCTTCTTGAAGAAGGCGCTGTACGACGATGCGCTGCCGATCTTCAAGGATCTGGTCAAGCGCAACCCCCAAAAGGCTCTGTTCCGCTACCACCTGGGGGTGGCGCTCTACAATAAACGCGATGTGGCGGGCGCCAGGCAGAGCCTGCAGATGGCGCTGTCGCTGAAGCCTGACAAGGAAGAGGAAGCGGAAATCCGCACGTGGCTGGCGAAAACCCCCTGAGTGGCCGCGCTCTTTTCGCCACGCTTCGCGGTTCGGTTTACAACCCGGATGTTTCACTTGCGATCGTAGCGAGGCGCGATGAGAGGGTTGCAGCTACAAGGCGCGCTTGCGGGACGCACGCAGGCGTACTGGACTGCTACGTCGAGGACGGGGGGTGCCCCCTGGGCCCAGCGCAACGCAGTAGATGCGGCCCTATCGCGCGCCGCAGCCGATGGTTGGTGAAATATCCGGGTTAGACTGGAGACGGGCGTCTGAACCGTTCAGCTCTGCCGTTTGTCGTCCCCTTCGCGGTGCTCGTGGCGCTGATCCCGCTGTGTCCCGCCGTGGGTCTCAGCGCGCGCGCCGAGTTGCTTGTCCGGCTGCTGCTGCCTGCCGCCGCGTTGGCCTGGGCCTGGCGCGCCCTGCCGCCCATCCGGGTGCGGTGGCCCCTCTCCAGCATCCTCGTCGGCGTCGGAGTTTGCGCCGTCTGGATCGCGCCGGATGCACTCATTCCCGGCTGGCGCGGCCATTGGCTGCTGCAGAACTCCCTCATGGGCCGGCTGAGCATCGCCGGCTCGCGCTATAGCCTGCAGGCTCCCTTCGATCTGGCGCTGCGCACTCTGCGGGCCTGCACGGTGGTGGCGCTGGCCGAGGAGCTGTTCTGGCGTGGATGGTTCATGCGCTGGCTGATCCGCGAGGATTTCTCCTCGCTCCCGGTGGGCGCCTGGCAACTCCGGGCGTTCCTTCTCACAGCCGTCCTGTTCGCCCTCGAACACGGCTCCTACTGGGAGGTCGGCTTGGCCGCCGGCCTGCTCTACAACTGGTGGGCCGTGCGCACGCGCAGCCTCGGCGACGTGGTTCTGGCCCACGCCGTGACCAATGCCCTGCTGGCGGTGTTCGTCATAGCGACGCGGCACTGGGAATACTGGATGTGACCGCCTGACGGTGCGCCGGGCCCTCTTTCCCCGCCCGGGGACGCAATGCCGCCGCGGCCCCGGCAGTGGGAGGCCGAACCCTTATACAATTCGTGGTTGTGGGCCGGAACCCTGCCTCCGGCTGCGCTACCGGGCCCGCGCGGAGAGGGAGTTGTTGTTCCATGTCCATTCTTGCCATCGACATTGGCGGCACGAAGTTCACCATCGCCCTGTTCGAACGCGCGGCGCCCGGCGCGGCTCAATCCGCGGACGCCGTCCGGGGCGCCGACCGCGGCCCGGCGTGGCTCATGACGCGGCGCGAATCCCGCTCCACCGACCGCACGGGCGGGCCGGAGTGGATGACGGCACGCATCGCTGAGATCGCCGCGACCTGGCAAAAGGACACAGAGTTGGAAAGGATCGGCGTGGGCTTTGGCGGGCCGGTGCACTTCGCCACCCAGAAAATCGTTCTTTCGACCCATGTCCCCGGCTGGCCCGGTTTCGATCTGGTCGAGTGGCTGCGCACCCATTTCCAGGTGCCGGTCCGCATGGACAACGACGCCAATACGGGATCCCTCGGCGAGGGGCTCTATGGCGCCGGGCGCGGCTGCCGCCCGCTGTTTTACATGACCCTTTCCACCGGCATCGGCGGCGGCATTCTCACCGCCGCCGGCGTGTTGCGGGGCGCCGACTCCTATGCCGGCGAAATCGGCCACATGACCATCCGCCCCGGCGGACCGGAGTGCCTGTGCGGCGCTTTCGGCTGCTTTGAACGGATTTGCGGCGGCATGGGGCTCGAGCGCGACCACGGCCGTCCGGCCGTCGAGCTGCTGCGGGACCCGGCCTTCGTGCGCCACTACGTCGTCGATCTGGCCCTCGGTCTCAAGGCCTCAATCATGATCCTCAATCCTGCGAAACTGGTGATCGGAGGCGGCATTTCCAAGGCCGGCGACGCGCTGTTCGTGCCGCTGCGGGAAGAGTTGGGCCGCCAGATCACGGCCTGGTCGCGCGCCCGGATCGACGTCGTGCCGGCCGCACTGGGCGACGACAGCGTGCTGTGGGGCGCGCTGGCGCTGGCGTTGGATGAGGGTTGAAAGGAACCGGGCAATGACTGGATTTGTGAGCGATTACAAGACGCGGCTTTCCCAAACCATCGAAGCCATTCCATTGGCGCGCGTGGAACAGGCCATCGAGTGGCTGAAGGAGGCCCGCGCGCTGGATCACGCCATCTTCACCTGTGGCAACGGCGGCAGCGCCTCCACCGCCTCGCATTTCGTCTGCGACATGGTCAAGGGCGCCAGCTACAACCGCCCGGCGCGCTTCCGCATCCAGGCGCTCACCGACAGCCTCGCCACCATCACGGCCTACTCCAACGACGTCTCCTACGATTGCGTCTTCGTCGAGCAGTTGAAGAATTTCGCCCGGCCGGGCGACGTGCTGCTGGCCATCAGCGGCTCCGGCAACTCGCCCAACGTGCTGCGCGCGGTCGAATACGCCAACGCCGCCGGTTTGAAAACCATCGGCCTGACCGGCCGCGATGGCGGCCAGCTCGGGCGCCTGGTGCAACTTGAGATCAACGTCGCCGAGCCGCACATGGGCCGCATCGAGGACGCCCACATGATCATCGCCCACATGCTGTGCTACTACTTCATGGACACCGAGGGTTCCTGCGGCTGCTGAGCCGATTACCGCGCCGGCAGCAGCACGATCTTGCCCACGCCGTCGGAGTAGCTCTCCAGCGTTTCGAAGGCCCGCTGCACGTCCCCGAGCGCCATGCGGTGCGTCACCATCGGCGTGAACCGCTGCGGGTATTGCGACAGCAGTTCCAGGGCCGCGTGGCCCGTGCGGTTGGCCCGCCGCAGCGTGTGAAAACTCAGTTCCTTGCGCCGCAGCGTGTGAAACTCGATGGCCACCAGTTGCTCGGATGGAACAGCCGTCACCACCACCCGGCCGGCGCTGCGCGTCATGCCGATCGCCTGGTTGATGCTGCCGCCCTTGCCCGCGCAGTCGATCGCCACATCGACGCCCCGCTGCCCCGTCGCCGCCAGCACCTCGCGCACCGGATCGGCTTGCCCGGGATCGATCGCTTCATCGGCTCCCAGCCGCAGCGCCATTTCGCGGCGGTGCGCCACCGGCTCCACGCACCACATGCGCCGCACGCCGGCCAGTTTCAGCGCCGCGATCGTGGTCAGCCCGATCGGTCCCGCGCCGAAAACGGCCGCCGTGTCGCCCACCTTCGGCTCGGCGAAGTGGAACGAGTGCAGAATGATGCCCAGCGGCTCCCACAGTGAGGCCTCCGCGTAGTCCAGGTTGGCGGGCAGCCGCAGCAGGTTCTCGGCCGGCAGATTCACCCTCTCGCGGAAGAAGCCCGGCTCCGTGGGAGAACTCATGAAGCGCACGTGGTCGCACAGGTTGTGCCGTCCGCTCATGCAGAATTCGCAGTGGTAACAATAAATCGGCGCTTCCAGCGCCACCCGGTCGCCGGCCGTCCAGCCGGAGACGCCCGCGCCCGGGCTGAGCACGGTCCCGGCGGGCTCGTGGCCCAGCACCATCGGATAAATCGCCGGCGTGTCGCCCGTGTGTCCCTCGGAGAAATAGTGCAGGTCGCTGCCGCAGATGCCGACCGCCTCCACCCGCACCTGCACCTGGCCCGGCGGCGGGTCCGGCAGGTCATTCTCGCGGAAACTGAAGCGCCGCGGCGCGGAAAGTTCTGCAATCGCCATAGCTCAATCGGAGGCTTCAAGCCGTGCCCCGGCCGCACCGCCGGTGCCCCGTCCCGAGCCTTACTTCTTAAACAGATTATCGAACGCGATGCGCGCGTCGCTTTCCGTCTTGGGCGCAGCCACCGGCGGCCGGTCGCCCATCGGCGGCCGGGCCATGGTCATTCCTGCCGCGCCGTCCCGCGCCACCGTCACGCGGGCGCGGAAGAACTCGCACTGGTTGGCCCCGTCCTTCACCGCAATGCGCTCTTTAATCGGTTTCGTGCACTGGAAACGCGTCGAACGGCTCAAACCAGCTGCACTGTTTGCAGCAGTGCAGCGCGGCGTGGCATTTGGGGCAATTGCCGCTGAACTCGATGTCCGCCGGCAGCGCGGTCGCGCAATTGTAACAGCGCGAGGCCGTCACGCTCTCCACCAGGCGCGGCAGCCGCGGGCCGGTAATGTCGATCGGCGGCTTGGGCCCTTTAGGCTTTGGCTTCCCATCCCGCGAGGACTGAGCGTCCTGCGCGCCATTGGAATCCATGTAGCCGCGTTGCCTGTACTTGCGGTCGCCATCCATGGGGCATGCGCTCCTTCGCCGGGGGATGAATCGAATCGTTACACGCCGCTTCGCGCTGATCCGGTGGGCTGAGTACTCAGCCGCCGTCCTCGGTGAGTGCGGATTTGCGAAGCAGGCCTTCCGCGGGAACCTCTCGCGGGCCCAGGGTCGTCCCGCGCATCTCCAGCGGCTCAATTCCTTCTTACCACGGTTCGCGCCAGGAATCCATAGTCTCGCGCTTTAACGCCCGATTCTCTCCTGCCGCCGCCCCTGGCCCTGCCGCCGGCCGGCCCCCGCGCCCCGCTACCGCGCCCACTTCATCGGCGACCGGCACGGCCGCGACAGCGGGTCCTCGGCGTGATTGGGAGCGATCCGCAGCGTGTAGCCCAACCGTCCCGTCCGGTGAGGCTCGAATTCCCGCTCGAATACGTGCGCTACGCCCTGCTCGGCTGTCGGCGGCAGGGAGACCACCATCGTCTCCTCCAGCAGACCATCCGGGCTGACCGGCCCCACCACCGCTTCCACCCGCACGTCGCCCGGCTGCAGCCCGTTGAGATACACCCCCGCCCGCAACAGCACCGTCTGCCCGGTCAGCAGCGAATTCCCCGTGTCGGGTGTCGCGTCCTCGATCCGTACGCCGTCCCACACCCGGTCCACCCCCCTCATCCACGTCACCTTCTCCCGCGCCGCCTGGAAGCCGTCTCGCCGCACCGCCGCATAGCCGTCATGCGCCGGAGCGTACAGCAGCGCCGTGTATTCGTGGATCATGCGCTGGCAGTTGAACTGCGGGCTGAGGTTCATCAGCGACTGTTTTACCCGCTGCATCCAGGCGTTCGGCACCCCCTCCTCGCGCTGCTGGTAGTACATCGGAACGATCTCGTTCTCCAGCACTGAATAAATGTACGACGCGTGCAGCTCGTCCTGGTCCGGCGTGTACGGCGAGCGGTCCCCGATCGCCCATCCGCCCGAGCTCTCGAAGGCTTCATCGAACCACCCGTCCAGAATCGAGAAGTTCAGCACCCCGTTGATCGCCGCCTTCATGCCCGACGTCCCGCACGCCTCCTCCCCGCGCCGCGGGTTGTTCAGCCACAGGTCCACGCCCTGCACCAGCTCGCGCCCCACCTGGATGTCGTAGTCCTCGATGAACGTGATGTAGCGCGCCAGTTCGGGATCGCGCGTGAACTGCACCACCTCGCGGATGAACTGCTTGCCCGGATTGTCCTGCGGATGCGCCTTGCCCGCGATGATAATCTGCACCGGCATCTTCTCGTTCGCCACCAGCCGTTTCAGCCGCTCGCGATCGCGGAACAGCAGCGTGGCCCGCTTGTAGGTCGCGAAACGGCGCGCGAATCCGATCGTGAACACGTCCGGATCGAACATCTCGAAGATGCGCTTCAGCTCGGTCTTTGAGGCGCGCCGCTGCTCGCCGCGCTGCAGCAGCCGCTCGCGCACGAAGGCCACCAGCTTGCGCTTGCGCCGCCGGTGCGCCTCCCACATTTCGTTGTTGGGGATCTCCCGCACTTGATCCCACACCCCCGGCTCCATGTAGCGCTCGCGCCAATCCGGCTGCAGGTACGTGTCGTACACTTGGGCCAGGTCGCCGTTCAGCCACGTCGGCAGGTGCACGCCATTGGTGATCGGCGTCACTGGCACCTCCCGCACCGGCAGATTCGGCCACAGGTTCTGGAACATCTCCTGCGCCACTTCCGCATGCAGTTTGCTCACTGCGTTGCGGTAGCTCGAGGCCGACAGCGCGAACACCGCCATTGAAAAGCGGTCGCCCTGTTCGCGGTTCCCATTGCGGCCCAGCTCCAGGAAGCGGTCGAACGGGATCCCGTACTCGCGGCAGTATTGGCCGAAGTACTCGTACACCAGGCTCGGGTCGAACATGTCGATGCCCGCCGGCACCGGCGTGTGCGTCGTGAAAACGTTGTTCGTGCGCGTCGCCTCCAGCGCCTCGTCGAAACTCATTCCCTGTTCGCTCATCAACAGCCGGCTCCGCTCCAGCGCCAGGAACGCCGAATGGCCCTCGTTCATGTGGAACACCGTCGGATGCAGCCCCAGCGCCTTCAGCGCCCGCAGCCCGCCGATGCCCAGCACGATCTCTTGCCGCATCCGCACGTGCGTGTCGCCGCCGTACAGCTGGTCCGTGATGTCGCGATACTCCGGGATCGCGGCATTTTCCGCCACGTTCGTATCCAGCAGCAGCAGGCTCACCCGCCCCACCTTCAGCCGCCACACTTTGATGCGCACCGGGCCGCGCGGCATCTGCACCTCGACGCGGATCTCCGCGCCCGCTGCATCCCGCGCCGGCTCCACCGGCCAGGTGTAGAAATCGTTCACCGGATAGCGCTCGGTCTGCCATCCGTCCGGGCTCAGGTATTGCTGAAAGTACCCTGTCTGATACAGCAGCCCCACGCCCACCAGGTTCAGACCCGCATCGCCCGCCGCTTTCAGATGGTCGCCCGAGAGAATCCCCAGCCCGCCGGAATAGATCGTCAGCGATTCGATCAGCCCGTACTCCATCGAGAAATACGCCACCTGCATCGCGTTCCCGCCCAGGCTCTCGGGCTTCTGCGCCATGTAATCGTCGAACGCCCCGCAGGCCCTGCGGTACACCGACAGGTACACCCGGTCCCCCGCCGCCTTGTCCAGCGCCGCCTGCGGCAGCCGGCTCAACATCGCCACCGGATTGTAGCCGCAATTGCGCCACAGCGCCGGATCGAGCCGCCGGAACGCAGCGCGGATGGTGTGATTCCACGTCCACAGCAGGTTCATGCTCAGCTCGCCCAGCCGCGCCAATGGCGGCGGCAGCGCCGGACTGACAACGAATTCCCTGACCGGGTGAATCTCAAAGGACATCTGTTCTCCCACCGCGCGCGCCTCCTCGGATTGTCGTCGCGCAGCGCTCCCAATCTTGGGTCTATCGTCCTATTCTGCCGGATCGCCGCGCCTTGTGGGTAGGCGTTAACCTGATTTAAGAGTATATAGTCCGATATTACTAATATTTACATACTATTCATTTTTCTCTATTCATCTGATTAGAAAAGACTTACAATACTGTACATGAAACTCAGCGCCCAGGAAGAGTATGGCCTTCGGTGCCTCTTGTACATGGCTCGCCACGGCGAGACACGTAGCCACAGCATTCCCGAAATCAGCCGCGCCGAGGGATTGTCGGTCCCCAATGTCGCCAAACTGATGCGGATTCTCCGCCTCGGAGGGCTCGTCGCCAGTGTCCGCGGCCAGGCCGGAGGCTACACTTTGTCCCGTCCTTCGGATCGCGTTTCCGTTGCCGAAGTGCTTGCGTTGCTGGGGGGTAGCTTCTACAACGACCACTTCTGCGGCCGCCACGCCGGCCTCGAACGCGCCTGCATGCACAGCGGCGATTGCACGGTTCGCCTGTTGTGGAGAACCGTGCAGAATACCCTCGACGGCATCCTCGAGAAGACCACCCTGCGGGATCTGCTGCGGTCGGAACCCGACATGGAGGAGTTCTTGAAGACCCTGCCGTTCCAGGCCGAGGCCACCGCTTTGGCCGAGGCCCACGTCAACGGCCACTGAGTCGCGCCCGCGCCCGCTGTCGCTTTTGAGCCGGGACGACCTTCATTAAGGATTAATTTGTCTCCATCTGCCGACCAGCACCGCCAGCATTCGTAGTGTCTCTCGGCGTGACTCAACTCCCCCCTTTTCCGTGATTTCCCTCCCCCGGCCGTCGTGCGACTCCCTGCCACACCCGAGCTCCCTCTCTCCTTGCGGTGCCGCCCGGCTGGCCGCACACATCCGCGCGATTCAATAGCGTGAGCCTCGATACCGGATCGTTCGATACTGGAAATCGAATGCCCGCTCACATCGTCTCCGTCACCAGCCGTTCGCCCCGCGCCGGCAAGACCCTCCTCGCCTCCGCCCTGTGCTGCTGGTTGCGACGCGACCATCATCCTGTTTGTCCCTTCGTGCTGTGCCAGCTCCCCGCGCCCGACCCTCGCTCGCTGCATCTCCTGGCCTGCGCCGCAGGCCTGTTGGAATCGATGGCTCCGTTCGGCGGCCCGGACTCTCTGGCCGCCTTGGCCGGGCAATGGGACTACATCGTCGTTGAGTGCGCGCCCGCCACCGCTCCGCTCCCCGGCCCGCGTTTCGATCTCCTCAACGCGCCCGCCGCCCCGCTTGAGTTGCTGGACACTGTTTCGGGGGACACCTGGCTGGCCCCTTGGTACGACGCCTCCGCTCTGTTTCCCGAGCCTCCGCCCGCGCTCGCCCATCTGCCCGAGTGGACCTATCAGAACGCCCCGCGCGTCGGCATCCTCTCGCTGCCCCATCTGCGCAACTTCGCCGATTTCCGCCTCTTCCGCGGCGCCGAGTGGATCTCGTCGCCGCCGCACGGCCTCTTCAGTCTGCTCATCGTGCCCGCTTCGGCCGACGAGGACTTCGACTGTCAGTGGCTCGTCGAAACCGGTCTGGACGCCTGGTTGGAACACCAGCGCGAACAGGGTTGTTCCATCCTCAACACCGGCAGCCGCATCTGCGCCGGTGACATAGTCGCCGCAGGCGCGCTGCGCGATTTCCGCGCCGCTTCGCTCGCTCTGGGCCGCCGGCTGCCGCCGCCCGATCCGGAAGAAACCGAGTTCGATGCGCTCGCCGCCTGGATCGAGAGGCACGCCGGTGCCGCACGTTTGCGCGAGCGCTGCCTCGGCTCGTAGTACAGTAGGAGTTTCCGGACTCTGCTGCCGGTTTGACTGGGGTCGCCGCGCATTGCCAGGACCCCGCTGCGGTGGCCGCCTGCGGCCCTCCGGGAGGAACCCGATTGACGATCATGCATGGTGAAAGTCTCTTCGCCATCTCGCGCGCGCGTGGCTGGGATTGGCGCGCGGTCCTCGATTTGAGCGCCAGTATCAACCCCCTGGGGCCCCCGCCCGGCGTGCGCCCGGCCATCGAGGCCGCTCTCGACCGCATCGCCTGTTACCCCGCCCCCATGCCTCTGGAGCTGGAGTCGGCCCTCGCCGCGGCCTGGCGCGTGGCGCCCGAAATGGTCCTCGCCGGCGCCGGCGCCACGGAGTTGCTGCACTTCTTCGCGCGCGTCGGCTGGCACGGCCCCACGGCGCTGGTCACGCCCGTCTGGCCGGCCTTTTATCACGCCTTCCCCCACGCCCTCCATCTTCCGCTGGACGATCCCGAACGCTGGCCGCAGCGCGGTCTGCTGGCCCTCGGCCAGCCCGTCAATCCGACCGGCGAGGAGATCCCCGCCAACATCCTCCGCCGCGCCATCGCCGCGCGCGAAGGTCCCGTTCTGGTCGATGAGTCGTTCATCGAGTTCACTCCCCTCGACTCCGCCGTCGCCTGGTGCGCCGACCATCCCAACCTCCTCGTGCTCCGTTCGCTGTCCGGTTTCTACGCCCTGCCCGGCCTGCGCGTCGGCGCCCTGGTGGGCTCGCCCCCCTCGATTGCACGCCTGCGCCGCCGCCGCGAGCCCTTCACCGTCGGCGTTCTCGCCGAGGCTGCCGCCCTCGCCGCGCTGGCCGACGCGGAATACCCCGCCCAGTCCCGCGTTCTCATCGCCGCTGAACGCGGCTGGCTGCTCGAGCAGCTTGGCGCCCTCGACGGTTTGCAACTCACGCCCGGCGCCGCGAATTTCTTATTCGCCTCCACCGCCCGGCCCGCCCAGCAGGTCGTCAACTGGTTCCTCGATCGCCAGATTCTCCTGCACAACTGCACCGGCCAGCCTGGCATCCCGGGCCAGGCGATCCGCTTCGCCATCCGCACGCGCCCCGAAAACGAGCGCTTCGTCGCCGCCGCTAGGGAGTACTTTTGCGCCCCCTAGATGGAGCCGCGACCGCCGGGAGCGGGGGCGCGTGGTGGCGCAGACGGCCACGTCTGCGGCGCTGTTTTCTGAGCCGCGACCGTGAGGGAGCGGTTGCGTTGTTTCTGAGCCGCGACCGTGAGGGAGCGGTTGCGTTGTTTCTGAGCCGCGACCGTGAGGGAGCGGTTGCATTGGGCGTGGTGGGGCAGACCGCCAGGTCCGGCTCTTCGATACGACAGCCGAGCGTGCGCTCCATCACCCTCTTCAACCTTCTGCTGGCGTCTCTCCTCTTCTCCACCGCCGCCCTCTCCGCGGCCCCGTTGCCCGTCCGCATCGTCTCCACCGCGCCCAGCATCACCGAGATGCTTTACGCCCTCGGCCTCGGCCCCAACGTCGTCGGCGACACCATCTTCTGCACTTATCCCGACGACGCCCGCACCAAGCCCAAGATCGGCACATTCCTCGAGCCCGATCTCGAACGCATCCTCGCCTTGCGCCCCGATCTCGTGCTCGTCATCAAGAACCCGATCGGCATCACCTCGAAACTGCGCTCGCTCGGGCTTGCGCGCCGAAGAGCTCGACCAGGACTCCGTCTCCGATATTCTCTCCTCGCTCTCGCGCATCGGCCAGTTGACCGGCCGCGACGCTGCCGCCGCCCGCCTCACCGCCAGCTTGCGCGCCCAGTTCGACTCCGTCCGCCGCCTCGCCGCCCCGCTTCCGCGCCGCAGCGTGCTTTTCCTGGTGGGACGCGCCCCCGGCACGCTCCAGGGTATGGTCGGCGCGGGTCCCGGCACTTTTATCGACGAGCTCCTGCACATCGCCGGTGCCTCCAACATCCTCGCCAGCTCGCCCATGCAGTATCCCAATGTCTCGCTCGAGCAGATTCTCACCCGCGATCCCGAAGTGATCCTCGACATGGGCGATTTCGCTCACGCCGAGGGCCGTCCCGGCCAGCCGCCCGAGCAGATTCTGGCCCTCTGGGCAGCTTACCCGCGACTGCGCGCCGTCAGCGGCCATCACGTCCAGGTCATCGCTTCCGACGTTTTCGTGCGCCCCGGCCCGCGTATGGCCGAGGCTGCCCGCCAGCTTTTCGGCTTGATTCATCCTGAGGCCCCGCCTCCCAGCCAGCCGCAATGAACCCCATTCTCGAGACCGTCTCCGTCGGCATGACCTATGGCACCACGCCCGTGCTCGCCGATATTGACCTGAGCTTCGAGGCTCCGCAGATGGTCGCCCTGGCCGGTCCCAACGGCGCCGGCAAATCCACCCTGCTCGGCATCATGGCCGGCCTGCGCCCCGGCTACACCGGTTCCTGCCGCCTCTTCGGCATCGAGTCGCCGCGCTGGCGCCGCCGCGACTTCGCCCGCCGCGTCGCTTTCGTGCCCCAGAGCCTGCGCCTCGATTTCCCCTTCACCGCCCGCGAGGTCGTCTACATGGGCCGCACGCCCCACGCCGGCGGCTTCTTCGAATCCGGCCGCGATCGCGACGCCGCCCTCCACGCCATGGAGCTCACCGATATGGGCGAGTTCGCCCACCGCGATTTCCGCGCCCTCAGCGGCGGTGAACGCCAGCGCGTCGTTCTCGCTTCGGCCCTGGCCCAGGAACCTCGGGTCCTGCTGCTCGACGAGCCCACCACATTCCTCGACCTGTCCCATCAATTTGCCATCTACTCGCTCCTGCGGCGCCTCAGCCAGGACGGCATACTGGTCATCGCCGCCACCCACGATCTCAACCTCGCCGCCGCCTACTCCGACCGCGTCGTCGTGCTCCAGAAAGGCCGCGTTGTCGCCGATGCCGGCCCCTGCGATGCCCTCTCGACCGACCGCATCCAGGCCGTCTTCCACGTCCGCGCCGAGTGGGTGCAGCGCCCCGGCGGCCGCCCCTTTATCGCCTATGATGCCTAGCAGTCTCCTGAGAACGGCCGCTGTGACGAGCCGCGCGTTTCTGAGCCGCGACCGCAGGGAGCGGTTGCGTCGTTTCCGAGCCGCTCGTTTCAGAGCCGCGACCGTAAGGGAGCGGTTGTGCTGTTTGCCTTGTTTCAGAGCCGCGACCGTAAGGGAGCGGTTGTGCTGTTTGCCTTGTTTCAGAGCCGCGACCGCAAGGGAGCGGTTGTGCTGTTTGCCTTGTTTCAGAGCCGCGACCGCAAGGGAGCGGTTGTGCTGTTTGCGTTGTTTCAGAGCCGCGACCGCAAGGGAGCGGTTGTGCTGTTTGCGTTGTTTCAGTGCCGCGACCGCAAGGGAGCGGTTGTGCTGTTTGCGTTGTTTCAGTGCCGCGACCGCAAGGGAGCGGTTGTGCTGTTTGCGTTGTTTCAGAGCCGCGACCGTAAGGGAGCCGGCGCCGCTAACCGTGCAACCACGAACCAGTGCATTGCTCGCGATATCCACCCCACGAGCTTTGCCGGTCTGACCCATGCATCCCGCCGAGGCCCATCCCGTCACCCCCCGCCGCCTGGCCCTGGTCCTGGCGCTGGGCCTCTGCGCAGTCCTGCTGTGCGCCCTGCTGTGCCCGCTCGTCGGCCCTTCCCACGTCAGCCTCAGCCGCGCCTTCGCCGGCGAGTGGCCCGACAGCCGCGTCTTCTTCGGCGTCCGCCTGCCGCGCCTGCTGCTCTCGCTGCTGTGCGGCGGCGCGCTCTCCATCGCCGGCTGTCTCTTCCAGTCCTTGCTGCGCGATCCTCTGGCCACGCCCTACACCCTCGGCGTCTCCGGCGGCGCTTCGCTTGGCGCGGTCGTCGCCATCTGCTTCGGCCTCCAATCCGTCGCCGGCCTGCCCGGCCTGTGGGCCGCATCCATGGCCGGCGCGGCCGTCACTCTGCTCATCGTGCTCGCCGTCGCCAGCGAGGGCCGCCGCCTCTCTTCGTTCACTCTGCTGCTCGGCGGCGTCATGGTGAACGGCATCGTCACCTCGCTCATCATGCTGCTGCACAACCTCGCCAGCCTGCGCGAGTCCTTCGCCATCGTCCACTGGCTCATGGGCAACATCGATCCCCCCGAAACGCGCACTCTCGTCTATCTCGCCATCGCCGTTGTGCCGCTCTCGCTGGCGCTGTGCCTCGCCGCCCGCCGCTGGAACCTCATGGCCGTGGGAGAGGAATGGGCCGCCGCCCGCGGCGTCTCTCCCGCCCGCCTGCTGCTGGCCGGCTACATCGCCGGTTCTTTTCTGACTGCCGCCGTCACTGCCGTCACCGGCCCCATCGGTTTCGTCGGTCTGGTCGTGCCCCACGCTCTGCGCCTCAAGCTCGGCTCCGACCATCGTCTGTTGATGCCTGCTTCGTTCCTTTTCGGCGCCGCTTTCCTGGCCGTCTGCGACACCGCCGCCCGCAGCCTCTTCGCCGTCGAGCTCCCGGTCAGCGTCCTCACCGCCCTGGTCGGCGGTCCCTGCTTCATCGCCCTGCTGCGCAGCCGCCGCCGCAGCCTGTGGCTCTGAGACAATCAAGAGTTAACCCTTCGCCGAAGGACCGGACAACCCATGATTTCCCCTCGCATCCGTGAGCTGGCCGCTGACATCCAGCCGCTCTTCAATGACCAGGCCGCCCGCGCGCTGAACGATTTCTGGGCCTCCATCCCTACCCTCCCCGGCGGCTTCGGCCGTCTCGAGGACTTCGCCAAGCACATCGCCATGGTACGCAATGAGACGCTGCCCGCCTGCTCCCGCCTGGGCCTGTATCTCATCTGTGCCGAACACGCCGTCGCCGCCGAGCCCGTCGGCGCCGAGGGCCCCGCCGGCACGCGCCGCGACCTGGCCAATTTCCTGCGCGGCGCCTCGCCCGCCTCGATCCTCGCTCGCGACTTCGGCATCGAACGCCTGGTCATTGACTGCGGCCTGGCCGGTGAGGCCGAGCAGGGCACCCACGTCTATCGCGTCTGCGATGGCGCGCTGGACTTCGTCCTCGGCGCCGCGCTGACTGAGGAGCAGCTCAACACCGCGCTCGACCTCGGCGCATCGCTCGCCGACGACGCCGCCCGCCGCTTCGACTGCGTGGCCATCGCCCAGCTCGGCTCCGGCTCGAGCGTCGCCGCTTCGGCCGTCCTGGGCGCTCTCACCGGCCGGCCGGCCATCGAAACCACTTATCTCGACGACATCCTCGACCCCGACTCCATCGCCCCGCGCCGCAACGCCGTCAGCCAGGGCTCCGTTCGCCACCAGATGGACGCCGTCTCGCCGCTAGCCGCCGTGCGCTGCTTCGGTGGCCTCGATCTGGCCGTCATGGCCGGCTTTCTGCTTTCCGCCGCCAATGCGCGTCTGCCCGTCTTCGCCGACGGCTTCTGCGGCGCCGTGGCCGCCCTCGTCGCACGCTCCGTCGCCCCCGACGCGCTCGACGCAGTGCTCTTTCCTGGGTGCTCCAACGACCCCGCCTGGCTGATCGCCCTGGAAACCCTGGGCGTCTCCCCGCTGCTGCAGTTCGAGGCCTCTGAAGGCGCCGGCTTTCACGCTGTCCTGGCGCTGAACCTCGTCTCCAGCATCCTCAACCTGGCGCGCCTCCTCGCGCCGGTCCCTGTGGACGCTGACGCCGGCGCTGCCGATCCATCCCCCGCCTCTGCCTGAGGTCTGGCCACCGCCGCGCGGTAGAATAAGGGTTCGTCCGCGGGCCCGGCTCTCTGCCGCAATGCCTGCCAAGGATTCGCCTTCTCTTGATCAATCGACTCGTCCTCGAAAACCTGCGCCACCGTAAGCTGCGCACCGGCCTCACCGCCTTGTCCATCGGCTTCCAGGTCGTCATGATCCTCACCATCGTCGGCCTCAGCCGCGGCATGTTGCAGGATTCGGCCAACCGCGCTCGCGGCGTCGGCGCCGACATCTGGGTCAAGTCGCCCGACTCCAGCATGCTGGGCCTCACCTCGGGCGGCATGCCCGAGAATCTGATCCCCTACTACGCCCATCGACCCCACGTCGTTGCAGCCGCCGGCTCACTCGTGGCGGTGATCGGCGGCATTAGCACCATCTCCGGCATCGACTACGACCAGTTCACGGCCCTCAGCGGCCCTTTCCAGTTCCTCTCCGGCGGCCCCTTCCGCGGCCCTGACAGCCTCATGGTCGACAGCGAGTGGGCCGAGCAGAACAAGAAACGCGTCGGCGACACGGTCCAGCATCCTGAACCGCGACTGGCGCGTCTGCGGCATCGTCCGTCCCGGCAAGCTCGCCCGCGTCTTCGTCCCCCTGGCCACCCTTCAGACACTCACCCACAATACCGGCAAGGTCACCCAGGCCTTCCTGAGGCTCGACGACCATCGCAATACCCAGGCCGTCATCGCCGCCCTGAAAGCCGATCAGCCCGAGTACAAGATTTTCCCCCTCGAGGAACTCCTCCGCCAGTTCGCGCCCGAAAACCTGCCCATGCTGCAGTCGTTCATTTATGTCATCACCGGCCTCTCCATCGTCGTTGGCTTCCTGGTCGTCTCACTGACCATGTACACCGCGGTGCTGGAGCGCACCCGCGAGATCGGCATTTTGAAGGCCCTTGGCGCCGCGCCCCTCGACATCTTGGGCATGCTGGCCCGCGAGACCATCGTGCTGGCCGCCGGCGGCTGGATCGCCGGCATCCTGCTTTCGTTTTTGGCTAACTGGGCGATCAACCATTTCGTCCGCGCCAGCCTGCAATCGGTCATCACGCCCGACTGGTGGCCAAGAGTGGCCGCCATCGCGCTCGTGGCGTCGCTGCTGGGCGCGATCTATCCCGGCCTGCGCGCCGCCCGCCAGGACGCCATCGAGGCGCTGTCTTACGAGTGAGGACCCGCCATGGCTGAACCCATCATCCGCACCCGCGATCTTCGCAAAACCTACCATCTCGGCGAAGTTGACGTCCATGCACTGCGCGGCGTCAGCCTCGAGGTCCCGAAGGGCGAGTTCCTGGCCGTCGTCGGTCCCTCCGGCTCCGGAAAATCCACGCTGTTTCACATCCTCGGCGGCCTCACCCAGCCCACTTCCGGGTCCGTGGTCGTCGATGGGGAGGACCTGGCCCAACTCGGCGACTCCGGCCGCACCCTCCTGCGCCGCAACAAAGTCGGCTTCGTTTTCCAGCGCTACAATCTGCTGCCCGACGCTGACTGCCATGGGCAATATCGAGATCGCGCGCGCCATCGCCCGCCACACGGGGCCGCTGGACCCGAGCTTCCTGGAGCTGCTGAAGCTGCTGAAGCATCGATGCGCCGCCTCGCATCACAAGCCGCGCGCGCTGTCCGGCGGCGAGCAACAGCGGGTGGCCATCGCCCGCGCCCTGGTGAACCACCCGCCATCCTGCTGGCCGACGAGCCCACCGGCAATCTCGACACCGAAAACGCCACCGCCGTGCTCGACGTCCTGCGTGACCTGAACGAACGCCTCGGCCAGACCATCCTGATGATCACCCACAACCCCGAGGCCGCCGCCTACGCCCACCGCATCGCCCACATGCGCGACGGCCGCATCCTGGACAATTGAGGCGGCGTGCCAGAATGAAATTGTCGGCCAAGGCACGATTCAGATGGAGAAGCAGGACACAATTCGGGTCACGGAGGGCAGCGGCAATGTCTTTGCCGACCTCGGCTTTCCCAACCCCGAACGCGAGCGCCTCAAGGCCCGCCTCACGCTCCAGATCTACCGTCTGATCAAGGATCGCGGACTCACCCAGGCCCAGGCCGGTGCGATTCTGGGCATCCGCCAGCCGCATGTTTCCGCTCTGATGCGCGGGCATTCCGGCAACTTTTCCGTCGAGCGGCTGATGGACTTTCTGACCGCCCTCGGCCAGGACGTCGAAATCACCGTGCGGCCGGCCTCGAAACAAAACGGTGGATTTTCCCTCGTAATCGGGTAATCCTGTTGGGATACAGGAGGGCCCCCGGATGGCTGAAAACAAGACCAAACCCACCCCGATGAGCGTGGCCGCGTTTATCGCCGCACTCCCCGATCCGGCCCGGCGCGCGGACGCCCAGGCGCTGGTCAAACTGATGCAAACCGCGACCGGTGAAAAGCCGAAGCTGTGGGGACCATCCATCATCGGCTTCGGCAGCTACCACTACACCTATGAAAGCGGCCGCGAGGGCGACGCGCCCATCGCCGCTTTCTCCCCGCGCAAGGCGGCCACTGTGCTGTATGGCCTGATCGGCTTCAGCGGCGCCGACGCGCTGCTGGCACGGCTCGGCAAACACACCACCGGCAAGGCTGCCTCTACATCAAGAAGCTCTCCGACGTGGACCAGACCGAATTGGAGACGCTCCTGGCCCAAGCCGTCGCCGCCAATCGCGCCCGCCACCCGGCCTGACCGCAGCCCCGCCACTCCTTCCAAGTCAACAAGACGGCAGGGGGCATACTGTTTTTACGGGGAATCAATGGGTTACAGACAAGAAACCGTCAGAATTGACAATTTTGCTTCGCTCGGCCGTGCCGATCATCGGCTCCAAACCGCACGCCTTCGCGCCCTCCCGGCGCTTCTGCCGCCTCCGCCGCAACGCGCAACTGACCCGCCTGGCACAGGCGCGATGGCCGTTCACGAAGCGCCCGGCATGATCTAAACTGGGCACATGGCGACAGTGGATGGGTTTGACCGGATCACGGTCGAACCAGAGAAATGCGCTGGCAAGCCCTGCATCCGCGGGCTGCGGATCACCGTGCGCCGCGTCCTCGAAATCCTAGCGACCTATCCCGACCAGGCCACGGTCCTCGCCGAGTATCCCTTTCTCGAACCCGAGGATCTCCAACAGGCCCTGCGCTACGCCGCCGCGACGTAACTCGAAACTTACCCGGCGTGGAACAGGGGCAGTGTCTGCCGGTAACGCTTTTCGTTCCAGGGCTCCAGTGGTGAGGGTGGGATTCGGACGTACGTAAAATGTTGAAAACACGCAACTTATTATTTTTCGTTGTGCTCGATTGGCACAAGCCGCAGGTTTGACGGTTTTATCGTACAAAATCCGGTACAGGCCGGCGCACGAACATTTCGCCTCTGTCGTGTTTTGGGGATACGATTGAAGCATGAGCGCGACAGGATTGGCGGCGTGGGTCGGCGCGTCAACCGGCCTGTTGAGCCTCGGCTGGAACATCTATCTGAAGATCAGTTCTGGGCCGAGTCTAGCGGTAAAGGCACAGTGCAACCAACTCAGCTCCATAGGATCTTCCGGCGGTCCACTGCAGGTCAGGATAGAGGTTGAGAATAACGGAACCGCTCCAACGACGATAACAAAGGTATGCTTCCAGACGCACGCTTCCTGGTGGAACCGTGTCCGGAGGAAATCCGTAGAACATCCTGCTGTCCTCAGCCTTCCACAGGAAGTAGAACTGCCATGCAGGTTAGAAGTTGGATCGCATTGGGTTGCGATCGTAGAGCAGAATCAGAACGTTGAGGGGTGGCTCGAATCCGGGAGAATATGGTGCGCAGTTTATCACTCGTTTACCAAGCGGCCAAAACGGGTTAAGACTCTGCCGTTCCAGTAGGCATCAAGCTATTCTCGAAAAGGTAAATGAGCATGTGGAACCGATGGGCGAACACCGATGACGAGAATCTGAGGTTTTGCTGGTTGCGAGCAGTGGAGTGGGGTAACTGGCCCGTGTTCGTATCTCAACCAATTGTGCCAGTCGCCCTCCTTTTCTGGCCTTGGAAGTCCGTCGTTATCACAACGGCCGTTCTGAACATCCTTTGGGTGTTATTCATCCGCTATCGGATCGTTATAGTGCCTCTTGCCTATTGGGGAGCGTTGTTCCTCCGACTGAAGTGGATCGCTTGCCCGCTCGCGGCCTTCTTCTTGTACCGACGAGGACAAATAGGCGTTGCGGTCTTGGCGTTGCTCTGGCCGGTCGCCGTTATGATTTTCGGTCCAATTCTTGCTCCGAAGATAGGGATAATCCAAGAGATGTTCATGCAACGCTTGGGATACACGCGCAGGGAAGAAACCCAGATCCCGTGATCCGCCAGTTTTCGATTCTAAAGAATTTCAGTTTAACGTCGTGAAGAAGGATTCCCGGGCTCCGCCGTCGGATGATCCCGTTTTCATAAGTCTACTCCCGGCGATTCAATATTTCGGTTGTGGTGTTCGTCGCTACTGGTCGAATCCAAACCACCTCGGGCGGCGGCGAAAGCTTCAGCTCTGCGCAAACGAACTCCCCGACGTCGTGTGTTCGGCTACACAAGTTGCAGGGGACTGCGTCTGGAAGAAGTCTTTCAAAATAGTAACCATCCACGAGTTTATTCCAGTGTGCAGGTTGTATTCTCATTCGTGCGCCTGCCCCCCTGCATTTCGGCCTGCATGATTTCCATAGATTCGCGAAGTACTTTCACGATCTTTTCGAGATGGCTGATGCCGCAGAGCTTTGGCGGCATGACAATGACCGCCAAGTCAGCGCTTCTTGATAACTGCAGCCGGTAGATCAGCTTCGCCACCCGCTTTCCTCAACGCTGGCTCGGCGTTATAGCGCCGCTCTGTTTCGGAAGAAGGTTCGTTGTTGCGGCGTAGCTCTTCCAGCCTCTCGCAAAAATGATCCGTTATATCATAAACGGTGTGAATGTCTGGGTGCATGAGAAGAGTTTACCAGCTTTCCGCAAGAACATTATAACATAACGTGCTTTATGTTTGACGATCGATACAAACAGTTGAAACGGCGTTACCGGACAGGTGCTCAATTCGCAGCGCGGCGTAGCCCGATAAAGGACCCCTCTCTGAAGCACCGCGGGCACACGAAGCCGCTTCTCCAAGCAACCGGCGGCACGATGCGGAGGTTAACAGAGGCTCCGCCGACGGAAGTCCTTGAAAGACTTTTCGAGTTCCTGGCGGGATTTGGGACGCTCCATTACTATGGCTTGGGGCCGCGGACCGAATCAATATTGACGTTGCCGATCTGATAGCGGCGCCACTCCTTATAGTCGAAGTGCCACCACTCGTTGCTGTCCACGGTGAAGCCCTCGGCCTCCATGGCGGCGCGCAGCAGGTCGCGCAGGCGGCGCTGCTCCGCCGTGCCGCCCTGATAGGTGGGCGAGGCGCGTTCGGTCATCTCGTCGTAGCCGCTGGGCATCACGACGGGCTGGCCCGTTTTGAGGTCGTAAAGTGTTAGATCCACGGCACATCCGCGATTATGGCGGGAGCCGGTGGCGGGGTTGGCGACGAATTTGTGCTTGTCCGGCGGCGTGGCTTCCCAGAAGATCCAGGTCACCGACCAAGGCCGGTAGCCGTCGTGGATGAGCAGCCCGAAGCCCTGCTTTTGCAACTGCTTATGGGCCCGCTCGAGGGCCTCCGCAGCCGAGCGCTGCATCGACGCGCGCGCCTCGGTGTACAGCGGCGTGCCCAGGAAATTGTTCGCCGTAGCGTAGCGGATATCGAGCTTGATGAGGGGATCAAGTCCCGTCAAATCAATGAGATCGAAGGGCAGGAAGGAACCTGGTTCGGAGGGCGGCTGCTGCTCGGCTGCGAGGCGCCGCAGCTCGTCCACCGGGTGCACGGGCTGGATGCGAAAGACCTGCGGGGCGGGCGTCTGGGGCGCAGGCTGAGCAGAGGCAAAGCGGGCCAAGGGGCGAGCCCAGCAGGGCGGCGCACGCCGCCACGAGGAACCACCGAGGAATGAGCATGCTGCTTGGATTGTAGTCCGCGCGGGCCCGGGTGGGGAAGATGGACCGTCGAAGATGCGAAAAACAAATTTGAAGGATCAAAGCCAATTCCCAGATAACCCCTGCCCCTGCTTAACGATACCACGCAAAGTCAAGAGCGAATACGAAGCGAAGGCGAGAGCCGGGGGAAAGGGGCGGTTCGACATAATTCGACAGGAGTGTCGGATGGATGTCGAAAAGTGTCGGATTTGTCGAATCAGCGGCGGGGGAGCTGGGTGAGTAAAAAATTGATTCCAAGTGGCTTACACGGGATTTCAAGCCGCAGAGATGGGGGGTACATCGTGTCGGATTTGGGCACGAGACAGCTGCGGGGAACGGAGGTCGCCGGAAGTGTAAAAGAGTGATGATTCGAGCAGATTTGAACCGGCGGGAACCGGCACGGTACATGGTGGAAACTCCAAAGGGAACGGCAGCGTCTCCTGGGGCGGACTACAACAGTAGACGATTCCTGCGCCGCGCAAAGAGGGCGCCTTGCCTGAACAAGTCAAAGCGGACGACGGAGGTGGGCCGCGCAGAAAACACGAGACGTGCTAACGCAGTTTTTGGAGCTGCTGGACGACCGATTCAAGGCCCTTGCGGCGGTACAGTTCGACCAGCCGCTCCTGCTCGCCGGAGAGCGGCAGCACGGCGCGCAGGCGTGGATTTTCGAGCGCCTGGCGGGTGGGCAGCCACAGGCCGCCGTCGGCGAATTCGACCGAGCTGACAAAGCCGGTCAGGCCCATGACGCTGGCCGGCGCGCCACCGGGCAGGGAGAAACGCAGCGCGCCGTCGCGGGCGGCGGGGCGGGTTTCGCCGGGCGCCAGCGAGACGTCGGCGGGCAGCGTCCCGGCGGCGTATTCGCGGCCCTGGGTGTCTCTAACCAACCATGAGACTTCCACTGAGCGGACGGGCCTGGAGCCGACGTTGCGCAGCACCAGGTGCGGGGCGCGGGCCTCGTCGCCGGCCAGGCGGATGGAGCCGCTGAGCAATTCCACCGGCGAGGCGGGCAGCGCGAGCGCGGCCAGGGCGACCTCGTGTTCGGGCTCCAAAGCCGTAGCGCGGCCGGGACGCGCGGCCTGGACTTCGAGCCGGGGCTGCGAGGCCAGACGGGCCATGGCGCCCAGCATTTCGGCGCGCAGCGATTCGGCGCCGCCGCGTTCGAGCGCCGCCAGCAGGGCGCTGCGGTCGCGGCGGGCCTCGAGTTCCCAGGCCAGCATGGCGCGGCGGGCGTTCATGCGGTTGGCGCCGTAAAAGCCCAGGTCGTCAAACAAAACTCCATCGAGTTGCACGTCCACAATGGCGCCGGGCGCGGTCTGCAAGGGACGCACCAGGCGCAAGTCGATGCGCACGGGGAAGCTCTCGCCGGGCTGATGTCGAGGCTGGGCACGGTGACGGAGGCGCGGCCGCCGGGGGTGGCATCCTGGGCGGTGACCAGCAGCGAAACGGCGCGAATGCGGCGCGCGCCACTGTTCTTCAATTGCAGAGTCGAATGCAACTCCAGCAGCATGGCGCCGCCGCGGGGGGTGGCGCGCGAGGGGCCCCAGTCGGCGGAGACCAACGCCAGCGGGGCGTCGGAGGGCAGATCGACACGGTAGGCGCCGGGCTGGGGCTGGGCGGAGAGAGCCGCGGCGGCCCACAGGGCCAGGCACAACCGGGCGGCGATGGAGCGCTTATTCCGCATAGACCTGCTGCAAAGTGACCTGGCCGGTGTCGCCATCGATCAGGCGGGCGTGCGTTCCACCATTAAAATCGGCCTCGGTGCGCACGGCGGCGGAGGCCGGGGCCAGGAGTTCGAAACGGGGCGCCGGGGCGGCGGGGGCAGGCTCGCCTGCAGCAAAATCTTTCAGCACCGAGGAGACGACGGGCGTGGGGGTATGGCGCGGAACGCTGAGCCACCAGCCGGCTCCGAACACAAAGATCAAAGCAGCGCAAACCGTGGCCCAGCGCCACAGCGGAAGGGACGGCGGAGGGAGGGGCTCGGAAGCGCCATCCGGTTCGCCAGCCAGAGCGCCGGCGGTCAGGCCGAGGCGGATATTGGCGCGCATCTCGGCTTCGAAGGCGCTCCAGTCGAGGGCGGAGAGGGCCGCCGGGGTCTGGTTGAGAGCTTCCGCGCGGAGAGCGGCGCGCACAGCGAGGAACTGTTCCAGCGCGGCCTGGCAATGGGGGCAGAGGCGGACATGCCAGCGGGCCTGGCAGCGGGGCCAGAAGGGGAGTTCGCCGCCGGCCAGCAGGGCCAGCAGGGGCGCGTCGGGATGGGTGTGCAGGAGGGACATGTTAATCCACATCCTCCTCAGCCGGCAGATCGCCAGCCGCGCGGCGGGGATGCGCGGTTTGGGGGCGGGTTTCCAAGTAGCGGCGGAATTTGACGCGGGCGTTGGCGATGTGGGAACGCACCGTGGCCTTGCCGCAGTTCAGCACGGCGGCGACTTCCTCGGCGGGCAGATCCTCGACATCGCGCAGCAACAGGGCCAGGCGCTCGCGTTCGGTCAGGCGGTTGAGCCCAGCCTCGAGGCCGCGGGCGCGCTCGGCGCGCAGGAGCTGCTGCTCGGGGTCGAGCTCGGCCGGAGCGCGCAGGGGCTGGGCGAGGTCGTCGAGCGAAATGGAGGCCGCGCGGCCGTGGCGCCGCAGGAAGTCGATGGCGGTGTTGGAGGCGATGCGCGAGAGCCAGTGGCCGGCCTTGGTGAGGTCGCGGAGCTGGTCGCGGCGCTGCAGCGCCTTGATGCACGTTTCCTGGGCCAGGTCCTGGGCATCCTCGACGCTGCCGACGATGTGGTAGATCAGCAGGAAGATGCGCTTGAGGTGCAGGCGCAGGAACTCCTCCTCGGCCGCGCCCCAGACGGGGGCGGAACCGCCGGCCTGGATTTCAAGCGGCTCGTCCATGGCGTCGATTGCTAATACCATTGTGACGCGACTGGACATGATCTTTCATACATTCAGACGCTTACCCTTTCCTCTCTTTTCTTCTCCTTCCCTTTCCCTTTTCCCCTTACACATTTTCAAACCCTTCTACACCCTCCCACGTGACACTCTGTGCACTCTGACTCCCACCTTCTCCCTCCGCGCCGCGCTCCTCGCATCTATCACTTCCACTCTCCACATCGCCCAGTGAACGATCGCAGTGCTTAATTGACTTCGCGATGGACAACCTTCTGCTGCGATATAGTAGGCCAACTGGCAATGGAGCCCACTCGATGAACACCTGAGATGTCCAGCCTACTTGGATGCGCTTCAGAATAACCTCTATGCTCCCTAGCACTGAGATCAACTAGTTCTGCTTGCAGTTGGAGCGCGCACTACCCTCCCATTACTTCCTCTCACTTGCGTTCTCACTCTACGAAACTCTGCTCCCTGCCTATCATTCTGATGCGGACAACCACAACTGCCTCTGGTATCATCGCGCTCGTTGCGCGTGCGCGCCAGCCTCTTCAATTGTACACTATGATCTACTAATCATTGATACCCCAGTCCATCCTCCTTTTGTTAGCAGAATGAGTGTAGCCAATCTCCTCAGTTGCCCTTCTCTGCCACCACCAACGCTCATTCTTATTACTCCTTTGTTTCCTCTCCTACCTACCTCGTTATCCGCGCTCATACTCTGTTGCTGTGACTTTGCTCTCCCCAGCAGCCGCTGCCTTTGTCCGCAGTGTCTCTCCCCTCTGTTGCTCCCGGTCGCTAGTCTACTATTATCACCTTGATTCACACAGCACCCAGTTGTCGCTTTTATCCGCTAGCACGCGTGCTTCATACTGTGTCTTATCCACGCACTCAGAATTATCCAGTTTTATTTCTCACATTCCTCGCTTCGCCGTGCTGTACTTATTCACATTTTATGTTCAGTCCGCTACACCATCTCCGCACCGCGCGCTGCGCGTACGCTCCATTTTTCCTTTCCACCCAGTCCTTCACCACCCCACACACACAGCCCTCTCTATGCGTCCTGCTTCCTACCACGTTGGTTCATTCATGCCTCTACTGCTCCGCATTTGCTTCTACCGCTGTGCAGCGTGCACTTTTGCGCCCACCCTCCCCCGCGCCCCTATCTCTTTTCCCACGCACGCACGTTACCCTGCTAGTGTTCCCACCTATTAATCCCTTTCTTCGTCTTCCCACTCCTTCGCGCCACTCCTACTCCCCACCATACCCTCACATCTGCGTCTACCACAACCCATCTTCATAATCCCCTACTACCATACAACAATTTTTTCTTCTTCTTTCTTATCTTCATCATCTATCTCCACAACTCCCCCATCCCACCCCTCTCCCCCCCCCCCCCTCTTCGTCCAAAACGTGCAAGGCGGGCGGAGCGGCGTTATGGTCAAATTGTAGGGTCTGGCGGGCTGTGGCGGGACCTCTCGAAGGATTTCCACCACGAGCGGGTGGGGCTTGATTTAAGCTATTGAAAGCAGGGCGGCCGCGCGTTGAAAGGATGAATGGATATGAAACTCGCCAGCGCCATGTCGCGGATAGGCACGGAAACGGCGTTCGAGGTGCTGGTGCGGGCCCAGGCGCTGGAGGCGCAGGGCCGGAGCGTGATCCACCTGGAGATCGGCGAGCCCGATTTCCCGACGCCGGGGCACATCGTGGAAGCGGCCAAACAGGCGCTGGACGAGGGCTGGACGCACTACGGGCCGACGCAGGGATCTGCGGAGCTCGAGAGAGGCGATCGCGGAGACGGTTTCACGGACCCGCGGGATCGAGGTCAGCGCGGCGCGGGTGTGCGTGACGCCGGGCGCCAAACCGATTATTTTCTACCCGATGCTGGCGCTGCTGGAGCCGGGCGACGAGGTGATTTACCCCAATCCGTCGTTCCCGATCTACGAGTCGATGATCAAGTATTGCGGGGCCACGCCGGTGCCGATGCCGCTGATCGAAGAGCGGGGCTTCAGCTTCGACCTGAACCTGTTCCGCGACAGCTTGAGCGCGCACACCAAGATGATCATCCTCAATTCGCCGGCCAATCCGACCGGCGGGGTGATGCCGGCCGCGGATATCGAGGCCATTGCGGGGATGCTCCGGGAGCGGGACGTGATCGTGCTGTCGGACGAGATCTATTCACGGACGACGTACGGTGTGGCGCCGGTTTCGATCGCCTCGATGCCGGGCATGCTGGAGAAGACGATCATCCTGGACGGGTTTTCGAAAACCTACGCCATGACGGGCTGGCGGCTGGGGTACGGCGTGCTGCCGGAGTTCCTGGTGGAGGCGGTGGACAAGCTGATGGTGAACTCGAACTCGTGCACGGCGAGCTTCACGCAGAGGGCCGGGATCGCGGCGCTCAAGGGGCCGCAGGAACCGGCGCTGGCGATGGTGGCCGAGTTCCGGCGGCGGCGGGATGCGTTTGTGGCGGCGTTGAATCGGTTGCCCGGGTTCCGCTGCCAGATGCCCGAGGGGGCATTTTATGCGTTCCCCAACATCGAAGGGACGGGCTGGAAGTCCAAGGCGCTGGCCGATGCGCTGCTGGAGCAGGCCGGCGTGGCAGCCTTGAGCGGCACGGCATTCGGGGCGTACGGCGAGGGGTACGTGCGCTTCAGCTATGCCAATTCGATGGAGAATTTGATGGAGGCAGCGGGGCGGATCGAGGGGTTTTTGCGGAATTCAGAACACCCGGCCGCAGCCGCCGGCGGGGCGGCCACGGCCGGGATTGGCCGCTCCACAAGGTAGGGGAACGTCAGGCTCAGGCGGCCAAGAGCAAAAGCAGGAGAAGCGGCGCGCGGGGGCGGCCGGGTGCGGCTGCGGATGGTGGCAGAGGCCGGCGTGGCCGCCGGCCGCAGACCGGCGGTCTGCCCCACCTCGGCTGTCTGCCGCACCTCGGCGGTCTGCCCCACCTCGGCGGTCTGCCCCACGTCGAACCATGGCTTCTGGCGGCGGCGTTCGAGAGAGCGCATCACGCCACATGCACGTCCTCGTGCTGCAATTCCTCAAACTCGCGCGGCGAGATGCAGCGGCCAAATCAGGCGACATGGACGTCTTCCTGCTGCAGTTCCTCGAACTCGCGCGGCGAGATGAGGTGAAAACGGATCTCCAGCCGGGTGAAGAGGCGGAGGTGGGAGATCAGCTCGTCCGTGGGGACGCCGGCGCTGGCGACGTGCAGCGTGCCGTCCTCGACGCGGAAGGGCAAAACGCGCCAGGAGCGGATGGCCTCCTGGGGAATCGTGCGGCGAGTGCGCGGAGAGATGCTGCCGGGCGAGAGGCGGGCGCGGGGCAGGCTCTGCTGGAGGCACAGCGCGTCCATGAACTGCTCCTCGGTGACGAGGCCCTGGTCGAGGAAGAAATCCTCCACGGGGGTGGAAGCGGGACGCGCGGCGAGCGCCTGTTCATAAAAGTGAGCCGGGCCGAAGCCGAGGAACTCGAAAATCTCGGGCAGGCTGCGCTTGTGGGCCAGCAGGCTGCCGGGGGTGGGATAGGCGTGGCTGGTCTTGGTCCAGGCGAGGCGCCGGCCGCGGAGCTTGGACTCGGCGAAGAGGCCCAGGGCGCGGACGGTGGCGCAAGCGTTAATCAGATTGGCCCAGAACAGGCGGACGGGGGCCCAGAGGGCGAAGGAGAGGCCGTAGATGCGGCCGGAGACGGCCATGCGGACGGGCAGCCGGAAGCCGACCAGGATGAAGTTGAAGGCCAGGATCCAGGCCAGCCAGGGGCGCACGCGCAGGACGGAGGAGATGACCCAGGGTCCGCCCAGGGCGAGGTGCAGGCCCCAGGTGACGAGGCCGGCGACGAAGAGCAGATTGCAGAGCAGGCTGAGGGGGCTGCCCCACAAGCCCTTGCGGTCGCGCCACAGGAACCAGAGCTGCTGCCAGGGGCCGTGCCAGCCGTGGCGTTCCCAGCCCTGCAACGAATTGCCGGCGATCCAGCGCGAGCGCTGGCGGACGGCCTGGGCCCAGCGGCGGGGGAAATACTCGCGCGTCGCCAGCGGCTCGCCGCGGTCGTACAACAGAGGCAGGAAGAGCTGGTTCAGGCCCAGCTTGAAGACGCGCAGACCGAGGTCATAGTCCTCGGTGAGGCAGCGCGGATCGAAGACCTGGCCATAGCGCAGGGCCAGCTGGCGCAGGGCGTCGCCGCGCAGCGCGGTGCCGACGCCGCAACCGGGCACGAAGGCGCCGGCGAGCTGGCGGGTATGGAGATCCTTGGACTGGCTTTCGGCGAAGTCGTCGCAGTAGACGCCGTGGGTCAGTTCCCAGGCCGGCGTGGGCAGAGCCAGGACCGGCAGTTGCAGGAAATGGGCCTCATCCAGGCGGGCGTTAAGCAAACCGAGCGCGTCGGGATGGATCAGATCCTCGGCATCGTGCAGGACGACGCAGGCGAACTGCTGGCCCATGGACTGCTCTTCCTCTTCGACCGCGCGGCAGATCCAATTCAGGCAATCGGCCTTGGAGGTGGGACCGTCGTGGGGCAGGCAGACCAGGTGGAGCTTGGCGTGGCGCGCGGCGGCCTGTCCGACGGCGGCCACGGTGGCCGGGTCATTGGGATAGACGCCGACGAAGACGCGGTATTTGGAGTAGCGCAGGGCGGCCAGGTTGTGGTCGAGCATCGAGGCGATGACCTCAGCCTCGCGCCAGCAGGGGATCAGGATGGCGAAGGGGCGCTCGGGCGGCGCGGCCGGGGCCGCAACGGCGGGGCGGCGGGAGAGCTTCCCGCGGCGCATCCGTTCGCGCAGCAGACGCAGCAGCCAGAGCGCGTCGAGGACCAGATCATCCAGCGCGGAGAAGAGGATGTACAGACCGAGCGGAGCGAGCAGCCAGCCGGTCAGCCGGGCCGCCGCGCCCGCCAATTCGCCCTGGCCAGCGCCTGATTGCCACATGGGCTCAGGAATCAGTGCGGGCCAACGGGTGTTTTTCTCCCCAACGGGCGGAACCGGCGGTTCATACGGAGGGATGAGGAGGAATCGAAGGGGCGGGAAATAACGGCCCCGCCCCGGATCAAGCGAAAGGAAGGGTGGGGGTTATTTGGCCGGCGCAGGCGCGCCTTCCAAGGTCTTCTTGGCTTTATAGTACTTGCCTACCTCGTTCAGGTTGTCTTTGCCGGGCGTGCCCTTCTGATGGCAGGTGGTGCAGGCTTTCTTCTCTTTCTTGGCCATTTCCTTGGTGGCGAAAACAAGGGCATTGGTAGCGAAGAAGGCAACCAGCAGCGTTGCCACGGGCAGAACCAGACGAATCAGTCTCTTCATGCGGCCTCCTGGATGTGGATCGCCAATGATGGCTAGCGGCCTGTCGCGGAGAAAACGTAACCGAGCGCCAAGCCGATTGCTGCCGGGCGCATCTAAGCAGCTGTGGGGGAGGCGGCGTGACGACCGCTCCTTAACAGTCGCGGCTTCTGAAACAACGCAGCCCGCTCCCTTGCGGTCGCGGCTCAGTAACGCAAGCCTCCGCGACAGATCGCTAGCGGCAGTATATCATTACCTCAAACTCCGATTTCAATCCCGAAAAACAGGTACGGTTGCGACCCGAGGAGGGTGAGGGACCGGCGGAGGCACCGGGCCAGATGCGCGGCGGCGTTTTGATGACGATGATGCACGCCGGGCGGGCCGGCTGGTGTGCTCGACGGATGCAGCTCGATGCATCGGATTTGGGCCAGTCGGAGTAGTATGGTACTGACTTGGACTGGCAGGTTCGAGGCATAGGCACGGCATGAGCGAGAGCTGGAAACAGTGGGAGGGTCAGGTTGTTGACGGACGCTTCCCGTTGCTGCAGTACCTGGGCGGCGGGCCGCGCAGCGCCGTTTTTCTGACGGCCAGCGACGAGCCGGCGGTCCAGAAAGCCGCCATCAAGGTGCTGCAAACCGATCCCGGGTCGCAGGAACAGCAACTGGCGCGATGGGAAGCGGCGTCCACGCTGCGACACGATCACCTGGTGCGGCTGTTCCACACGGGGCGCTGCGAGCTGGACGGCGAGTGGCTGATCTACCTGGTGATGGAATGCGCCGACGAGGACCTGGGGCAGGTTCTGCCGCGGCGGGCGTTGTCGGCGGAGGAGGCGCGCGAGGCGCTGGATCCGGCGCTGGAAGCGCTGGCGTTCCTGCACTCGCGGGGCTACGTGCTGACCAGTCTGCGGCCGGCCAACATCCTGGCGGTGGGCGATCAGCTGCGGCTGGCGAGCGAACATATCCGGCGTGCGGGCGAGCCGTGGGAGCACGGTTTCGAGCTGGGCCCGTACGACGCACCCGAGCTGCCGCGGGACGGGATCTCGCCGGCCGCGGATGTGTGGTCGCTGGGGGTGACGCTGGTCGAGGCCCTGACGCAGCGCCCGCCGGTGTGGGATTTTCCCTCGTCGGCCGATCCGGTGCTGCCGCCGGGGATTCCGGAGCCGTTTCGAGAGATCGTGCGCCAGGCGCTGCAACGCGACCCGGCGTGGCGCTGGAATGTGCAGCAGATCCAAGCGCGGCTGCTGGAGACTGCGCCCAGCTCGGTTGCGCCGGCGGTTGAGCGGGGCCGGCCGGCGGGGACGCGGCGGCGCTATGGACGGCTGGCCGCGCTGGTGCTGGCGGCGCTGGCTGTGATGCTGGTTGGGCTATGGGTGTTCGGCCCGCGTCCGGCGCAGCCGCCGCCGTCCACGCCCGCCGCAGTGGAGCAGGCGCCGCCACAGCCGAAGCCGAAGACAACGCCGCAGCCCGAGCCGGTTGCGAGCGTGGAGAGCGCGGCCGCGCCGGCCGCTCCCAGCGCCACGGCCGCGGCGCCCGAGGCAGCGCCGGCCGCGGAGACCCGGAGCGCGGCGGGGAGCGAGAGCGGCGAGGTGGTCGAGCAGGTTCTTCCAGACGTGCTGCCGAAGGCGCGCGCGAGCATTCAAGGCTCGGTGAAGGTCGCCGTGAAGGTGCACGTCGATGCCAGCGGCAAGGTGGTGGAGGCGCAACTGGCTCCCGCCGGGCCGAGCAAATACTTCGCCAAGGAAGCCCTCGCCGCCGCCAAGCGCTGGAAGTTCCGGCCGGCGGGGACGGGCGAGGCGCAGGCGGCCAGCGAGTGGCTGCTGCAATTCCAGTTCGAACGGAGCGGCACGACTGTGAAATCGCAGCCGCTGGCGCGTTGAGAGTCGCTTGCATCGCAGGCTGCTGAAGAAGTCGCGTCCGGGCGAGAGAGGCGATCGCAATGCGGCTGGCGGGAGCTTCATAGCAGCCCGCCGGGCCTTGCATTCGGCGATATCCGCGTCATAATCCAAATCAGAAAGGGGGTGCCGATGACGGAGCAAGCCGTTTTTGAAATCGAGACTCCTGAAACACCGGCCGAAGCGTCCGCGACTCCGCCCACCCACGAGCAGATCGCGGCGCTGGCCAAGATCCTGTGGGCCGAGCGCGGTTGCCCGGAGGGATCGCCGGAGGTGGACTGGTTGCAGGCGGAACAGCAACTCCGGAAGCAGCAGGCCTGAGAGGTTGCTGAGAGAGCCGGTTGGCCGGCTCCCTGACGGTCGCGGCTTCCATGAGAAGGCTGCCCCGGTCAAGGGTTTTTTCTCAAATTCTTTCCTGCCGCTGTTGGCCGACCGACGGGAGGCGCCGCGGCGTCCTCGCGTCTTCCTATTCTCAGCACTGCTCTGTTCTGCCGCCTGTTCTCAGCACTGCTCTGTTCTGCCGCCTGTTCCCGGCAATGCTCTGTTGTCTGTTCTGCCACCGCCGGATCGCCCTGCTTCCATTCGCACTCTTGATGGAGCGGTTTGCTCCGGTGCCAGTTGGGGTCCTCAATTTCGAACGGGTGCTGCCATCTCTGTGCCGAAGTGGCGCCCCCGTTTCCAGGAACGCTCTTCCGCCGCGACCTCGCAGTCACCCGAACCCGGCGATCTGCATCACACTCCAATCCATTTAAGCTGCCGCTCGTTTCAAACGCGAGCGGGCGTTGCTGTTGCGGAGCGGCTCATAGACTTCGCCCGTGGTCCACAATCGATGCAGCAGCACGGCCAGTTTCCGCGCCACCGCGACGATGGCCCGTTTCTTCGCATTCTTGCCGCCGCGCACGGCCAGTTTCAGCCCCCAGCGCCGCAGGTCCGTGTCCGGCCCGCGCCAGCCCAGAATGTAATGCGCGCCCTGCACCAGCATGGTCCGCAGATAGATGTCGCCTTCCTTGGTGATGCGCAGCTGCGGCTGGCTCTGGCCCGACTCGCTGCGCCTGGGCCGCAGGCCGACATAGCAGCCCACGTCGCGGCTGTTTTGAAAGCGCTCGCGGTGTTCCACCGTCAAGATAAATGTCAGAGCGATCAAAGTCCCGACTCCGCTCACTGGCTTGAGGAGTTGGGTTTCCGGATACTCGTTCCGGGCGATCTGCTCCAGTTGCTGGTCCAACGCGTGGATCTTCACCGTCATCGATTCCACTTGCTCCAGCAGCGGTTTTAGCGCCGCCTGCAAGTCGCCGGGCAGCGCCTCCAGCCGCGCCGTTCCCAGATTATCGGCGTCGCAGGCCGGCAGCCGCTCGCCCAGCGCCTTGGCCAGTCCGCGCGCCGCGTTGATCAGCGCCGTGCGCGCCTCCACGAGCGTCGCCCGGACCCGGATCGTCATCAGGTCCCGCTGCGCTTTCGCGCTGCGATGGCGGATCGGATGCAGCAACTGCGGATCGGCGCGCGCCAGCCGCGCCAGCGGCCGCGCGCCGGCAGTTCCTCGCCCAGCTGCGCCGTCAACTTTTCCAACTCCACCCGCAGCTTCTTCGGACCCCACGTCGGATGTGCGCCCCGCGCCTCCACCACCGCCCGCTCCCACGCCGGCGCAATCCGCTGCGGCTGCCGGTGCGGCGCCCGCGAGCGCTCCTCCAGCCCCTCCAGACCCTGCTCGCGCCACCGCGCCCACCACCTGTAAGCCGTCTTGCGGCTGATCCCGTAGCGCCGGCACAACTCCGCCACGCTCTCTTCGCCGCTCTCCCATTCGGCCATCATCCGCACCCGCTGCTCCATCGCAGTCTCCACTTTCCAGCTCATCGCGCCGTCACCAGCCTCCTGAGCTTCGAGTGTTACCTATGTGCCTGGATCAAACTGTCACCCATGTGCCCGGTTCATACCGCGCCACCCATCTCCGCGACTCTTGTCGCTATGGCGGGCAAGCAAGGGGCGCCCGCTCCCTCGCGGTCGCGGCTCAGTAACACAACCGCTCCTTGCAGTCGCGGCTCTGAAACGTGGTCATCGATTCGCAATGGGTTGCCGGACCTCGCGAGTGTGGCGGCGGCGCGCGCGGGCCGCGGGATGTAGAATCGACGATGGCCGGGAAGCCCGGAGTGTGATCGTGTGCCAGGCGAGGCCGGGCGCATGAATCTCAAGCCGGGAACGAGCGGGATGGCGGCGCCGGGCGTGCGCGGCAAACGGAGGTCGAGGGCGATGCACCCGGCGGGCAGAGCGTGCGCGGAGGATTGAATCACAGTGAGTGAACGGGTGAAGCGGGTCCGCGTGCCCGACTTGAAGGCGATGAAGCAGCGCGGCGAGAAGATCGCCATGCTGACGGCTTACGATGCGCTGATGGCGCGGCTGCTGGAGCGCGCGGGCATCGACGTGCTGCTGGTCGGCGACTCGGTGGGGATGGTGCTGCTGGGTTACGAAACCACGCTGAGGGTGACGCTCGAGGCGATGGTGCACCACGCGCGGGCGGTGAGCCGCGGCGCGGAGCGCGCCCTGGTGATCGCCGACATGCCGTTCCTGACCTACCAGGTGAACGCCGACGAGGCGCTGCGCAACGCCGGGCGCCTGATCCAGGAAGGCGGGGCGCAGGGCGTAAAAATCGAGGGCGGACGCGCGGTGGCCGGGACGGCGGCGCGGCTGGTGGAGGCGGGCATCCCGGTGATGGGACACCTGGGCCTGATTCCGCAGTCGGTGAACCAGCTGGGGGGATACCGGCTCCAGGCGCGGTCGAAAGGCGACGCCGAGCGGCTGCTGGAAGATGCGCGGGCGCTGGAGCGCGCGGGCGTTTTCGCGATCGTGCTGGAGTGCATTCCGGCCGAGGTGGCGCGCGGCGTGACGGCGGAGCTGGGCATCCCCACGATCGGCATCGGCGCGGGTCCGTATTGCGACGGCCAGGTGCTGGTGAGCCACGATGCGCTGGGATTGACGGCCGACGCGGCGCCGTCGTTCGTGAAGCAATTCGCGCATCTCGGGGCGCTGGTGACGGAAGGCGCGAAGGCCTATATTCACGAAGTGAAGGAGGGCCGGTTTCCAGAGCTGAAGGCGGTCTCCAGCGCCGGGCCGGGCAGGATGAAGCAGGCATGAGCTGGCAAGTGATCGGCTCGATCGCCGAGCTGCGGGCGGCGCTGGCCGGGCCGCGGCGCGCGGGGCGCACGATCGGGCTGGTGCCAACGATGGGCGCGCTGCACGCCGGCCACGCGCGGCTGATCGAACAGGCGGTGGAGGAGACCGATTACGCCGTCGTCAGCATCTTCGTCAATCCGATCCAATTCAACGATCCGCGGGACTACGGCCAATACCCGCGCACGCTGGCCGAGGACGCGGAGCTGTGCGGGAAGCTGGGCGTACGGATCGTGTTCGCGCCTTCGGCCGAGGAGATGTATGCGCAGCCGCAACAGAGCTTCGTCGAGGTGCAGGGCGTCACTCAATTCCTGTGCGGGCCGTTCCGGCCGGGCCATTTTCGCGGCGTTGCCACGGTGGTGCTGAAGCTGTTTCAAATTGTCCAGCCCGACGTGGCGTACTTCGGCGAGAAGGATGCCCAGCAACTGGCCGTGATCCGGCGCATGGTGCGCGACCTGAATGTGCCCGTTCGGATTGTGAGCGTGCCGACGGTGCGCGAGCCCGACGGCGTGGCACTGAGCTCGCGCAACGGGCTGTTGAACGGCGAAGAACGGCGGCAGGCGCCGGCGCTTTACCAGGCGCTGGAACGCGTGCGCGAGCGGATCGAGGCTGGCGCGAGCGACGCCGCCGCGCTGCGCCAGGAAGCCGTGGCGGCGCTGGAGGAGCGGCGGATCCGCGTCGAGTACCTGGAGATCGTCGATCCCGAATCGATGCATCCGGTGGAACGCATCGACGGCCCAGTGAGGGTTGCCGCGGCGATCTGGCTGGGCGCGGTGCGGTTGATCGACAACGTGCTGTGCGCGGGGCCGGGCGAAGCACCGACGCCACCCGTGGCTGAGTCTGAATGAAGATGATTGAATGTGAAGGAATTTGGCGGATAATTGGAACTGAATGGGTTGGTTTGCGCCAAACCACGTCTGTCCGCGATGATGAGAAGTGGCTCGGGCCGCCGCGCTCGGGCTTTAGTAGCCGGGCATTGCGGGTCGCAGGGTGAGCGGATTCACCAGGCGAGTTCCTCAAAGTAGGAGAATGCAATAGATGAACCAAGCACTCGGGATGATCGAGACCAGGGGTCTGGTGGCGCTGTTCGAAGCCTCGGACGCCATGCTGAAGGCGGCCAACGTGACCTTCAGCTGTTGGGAAAAAGTCGGCAGCGGCCTGGTGACCGCGTTTGTCGAAGGAGATGTCGCGGCAGTGAAAGCGGCCACCGACGTGGGCGCGGCCGCGGCGCGCCGCGTGGGCGAGCTGACGACGGTCCAGGTGATCCCGCGTCCGCACGAGGACCTGGCGCCGTACTACAAGAAGGCCAATAAGAAGGAGGCCGCCGCGGAGCCCGACGCAGGCACGGCGGTCGGCCTGATCGAGACGCGCGGCTTCACCGGCCTGATTGAAGCGAGCGACGCGATGTGCAAGGCAGCCAGCGTGCAGCTGATCCGCAGCATTCAGATCGGCGGCGGCTACGTGACGGTGGTGGTGCGCGGCGACGTGGGCAGCGTGCGCGCGGCGGTGGACGCCGGCGCGGCCGCGGCGCGGAGGGTGGGCGAACTGGTGAGCTCGCACATCATCCCACGGCCGCACGAAGGGCTGATCGAGGGGATGCTGCGCTAGCGGCGGCAAGGAGACGCAGAATGGAATTCGCAAGCATCGGAATCATCGAAACCAAGGGCCTCGCCGCGCTGGTCTGCGCCACGGACGCCATGCTGAAGGCGGCCAAGGTCGAGTTCAAGGGCTATAAAAACGTCGGCAGCGGTTATTGTTCGGCCTTCGTCACGGGAGACGTCGCCTCGGTGAAAGCGGCGGTGGACGCCGGCGCGGCCGCAGCGCGCTCCGCCGGGGAGCTGATCAGCGTGGACGTGATCGCCCGGCCGCACGACGAGATCCGCGGCATTCTGCCAAAGTAAGGCGCGTGATCCGGGGCGGGCGGAGGTGGATGGAATAATCATGGAGAGGCCATGGCGGTGAACAGGGAAGAGTTGATCGCCGGGATCGCGCGAGAGGTGATCGCGCGCCTGCAAGGCGCGACGGCTCCGGCCGCAGCGGCGGCGGACGTGGCAGTGGGCGACGGCGTTTTCGCGACCGTGGACGAGGCCGTTGCGGCCGCCGCCGAGGCCCAGCCGCGCATCGCGGAGATGACGCTGGACCAGCGCGGCCGCATTGTCGCCATCGTGCGGAAACTGTGCGCCGACAACGCCCGGGAGTGGGCGCAGAAGGAACTCGAGGAGTCAGGCCTGGGCCGGCTCGATCATAAGATCGACAAGTTGAACAATGTCCGCTTCGTCCTCGGCGTCGAGGCCATGCACAGCGAACTGCGCAGCGACCGCAGCGGGCTGTGCATCATCGAGCACGCGCCGTGGGGCGTGATCGGCATGATTTTGCCGGCGACCCATTCCGTGCCGACGATGGCCAGCAACATGATCAACGTCGTCGCGGCGGGAAACACGGCCGTATTCAGCCCGCACCCGGCGGCGTCGAAGATCGCCTGCCATGCACTGCGCGTCTTCAATCGCGAGATCGTGCGCGAGCTGGGCGTGGCCAACGTCTTCACTACGGTGTCCGCGCCCAGTATCCGCTCGGCCGAGGAGGTGTTTCATCACCCGCGCGTGGCGCTGCTGTGCGTGACCGGAGGGCCGGCGGTTGTGCGGGCGGCCGCGAAATCGGGCAAGCGCGTGATTGCCGCCGGGCCTGGCAACCCGCCAGTGGTGGTGGACGAGACGGCCGATCTGGACAACGCCGCGCGTTCGATTGTGCTCGGCGCCTCGTTCGACAACAACCTGCTGTGCATCGGCGAAAAGGAAGTCTTCGTCGTAGCCCAGGTGTTCGACGCCTTTCTGGCGGCGATGAAGCGCGCCGGCGCGGTGGAGCTGAACCTGGCCGCTATCGACCGTCTCACCGCGGCCGCGTTCCGCTTCGACGGCGAGGGCAAGGGCTGCGCGCACGCGCATCTGAAAAAAGAGCTGATCGGCAAGGATGTGGCGCTGCTCGCGGCGGCCGCCGGAGTCGAGGTTCCGCCCTCCACGCCGCTGCTGTTCGGACAGACGGCCGAGGATCATCCCTTCGTCCAGGAGGAGCAGATGATGCCCTTCATCCCCATCGTGCGCGTGCCCGATGTGGACGCGGGGATCGCCGCCGCACTCAAGGCCGAGCACGGGTACCGGCATACCGCGCTGATGCATTCGCGCAACATCCACAACGTCACGAAAATGGCGCGCGCCATGAACACCACGCTGTTCGTGCACAACGCCGCCTGCGTGGCCGCGCTGGGCGCGGACAACCCCAGTTACATGAGTTACAGCATTGCCACGCCCACCGGCGAAGGCGTGACCACGCCGTTGACCTTCACGCGCGAGCGGCAGATTGCGCTGGGCGGCGGCGCGATGCGCATCATTTGAGAGGCGTTCATGAGCAGTCTCGATCTGACGCAACACAAAGTCATCGTGGCCGGGGATATCGAAGCCGCCATCCAGGCCGGCGCGAAGGAACTGCTGGTGCGCGACGGCGCGATCCTCACTCCATCGGCCAGTGACGCCATCTCGGCCCACGGACTGACGATTCACAGCGGCGCGGCCACCGCTGCCGGCGCCCCGGAGTCCGCGCATTGGGACGCGCTGTTTCATTCGCCGGAAGCCGAAGTGATCAAGGCCGAGATCGTCGAGGTCGGACGCAAGCTGTGGCAGCGCATGTACGTCGACGGCAACGGCGGCAACATCAGCTACCGCCTCACGCCCGAGGCCGTGCTGTGCACCCCGACGCTGGTCAGCAAGGCCGACCTGCGGCCCGAGGATCTGTGCCTGGTCGATTACCAGGGCAACCAACTGGCCGGCGGCAAGCCCCGCACCAGCGAAATCCTGCTGCACCTGGAGATTTACAAGGCCGTGCCCGAGGCCAAGGCCGCCGTGCACTGCCATCCGCCCCACGCCACGGCCTACGCCATAGTTGGCCGCGTGCCGCCGACCTGCATCATCCCCGAATTCGAGGTCTTCATCGGCAAGGTCGGTCTGACGCAATACGAAACGCCCGGCACGCAGAAGTTCGCCGAAACCGTGCTGCCTCTCGTCAAGGACCACAACAGCGTCCTGCTCGGCAATCACGGCATTATCTGCTGGGCCGATACCGTGACGCATGCCGAATGGTTTGCCGAGGTGCTCGACACCTATTGCTGGACGCTGTTGATCGCCAGCCAGCTGGGCGCGCCGATCACGACGATCTCGGCTGAGAAGGCCGTCGATCTGCTGGCCGTCAAGCAGCGCCTGGGCCTGCCCGACGCACGCCTGCAATCGCCTGGATGTCCGATCTGCGACCTGCCCGAGGCCGGATCGCCCATCGTCGTGAAACCCCCCGCCGCCCGCGCCCCCGCCGCCGCGCCGCCCAGCGAGACGGAGGCGCTGGTGCGCGACGTCACCGCCGCCGTGCTCAAGGCTCTGGACGATAAATCCGCGCAAAGATGAAGGCCACTGGCCGCCAGCTCCGCATCCGCCAGCTTCTCGAGGGACAGGAGTTTGTCGATCTGGAGACGCTGTGCCGCGAGCTGGAAGCCTCCGAGTCCTCCGTTCGCCGGGACCTGATCCGTCTCGAACAGGAAGGGGTCCTCAAGCGCGTCTACGGCGGCGCCATGGCCATGCAGGCGGGCAGCCATGTGCTCGATTTCGACTGGCAGAGCACGCGCATGGCCGAGGAAAAGCGGCGCATCGGCGCGCTGGCCGCGGGTTTGATCGAGAACGGCCAGACGGTGATCCTGGACGGCGGCTCGACCGTTGCGGCCGTGGCCCGGCTGCTCACCAGAGGTTCGCTGCACGTCATCACCAATTCGCTGCCGATAGCCGAGATCTTCAATGAATCGCGCCAGATCGAAGTGACCCTCAGCGGCGGCTACCTCTTTCCGCGCCTGCGGGTGACGCTGGGGCCGTTGTGCGAACAGATGCTAGGGGGCGTCAACGCCGACGTGCTGGTCATGGGCATCGGCGGGGCGACGGAGGACGGCTTCAGCAATACCAACACCCTGGTGGTCAGCCCGCAGCGCAAGATGATCGAAGTCTCGCACAAGGTGATCATCGTCGCCGACCATACCAAGTTCGGCCGGCGGGCCGTGATGCCGCTGGCCCCGCTCGACGTCGCCGACACTGTCGTCTCCGACGCCGGCCTTTCGCCCGAGTATCAGGACATGCTGCGCGCCCGCGACGTCCAGGTCCTGCTCGCCTGAGCCCGCTTCACCCTTGAACGACCTACGACGTGCGCCCGTCACAGGACCAGTTTCGATCGCTTCGCATTCGAGATCGATTCAACAATGCGCCTGGCCAGAATCTGGCTGATTCAGCATTCTGTTCTCGCAGGCGCCTCAACCATGGACAGCGCCGGAGGCGCGGCGCTTCCGCGCCGGGAATGGCAGAATATTGCCGGGCTCCAGCACTGGGAGGCCGCAACGTTGCAACAGCGTCTGGTACTGTGGCTGCGCGCGAAGCGGGTCCCACTTTGGCTCGACCGTGAGGAACACCATGTGCACATCCCGGACGAGACGCGCCTTTTCGAGCCATTCATAGGCGGCGTCTGAGTCACCCAAACCAGCGCAGAGTAATGCGAAATTGTACGGCGGCACGAATCGGGCTTGGGAGGATTGGAGCAAGGTACGAAGCACCTGCTCGGCTTCCCTGCGCCTGCCCATTGCGGCCAGCGTGTAGCCCTTGAGCGACAACGCCTCGGTATTCCCTTCCGAGAGCTGAAAAGCCGCATCGAATTCCGTCAGGGCCGCCGCGGCGCGATGCGTCCGCTCGTAGACTTTCCCCAGGATGAGATGTCCGAGCCAGAACTCGGAATGAAGCGCGAGGGCATGCCGGGCCTGGTCCTCGGCCTGCTCGAACTGCCTGGCCTGGAAGGACAACTGCCCCGAGACCGCATGCAAGGCCGGTGACAATGGATCGAGCCGACGGGCATTGCCCATAATCGCGAGCGCTTCGGTGCGGCGGCCCAGATTGGACAGGACATGGGCCAGATAACGGTGTCCCGTGGCGTAACTCGGATTCAGCGCGATCGCGAGCCTCAAATCCTGCTCGGCGCGGCGCCAATCCCAATCCAGCCAGAAGCCAACCAAGCCCGAGGAAGTGCGGGATTCGGCTGCCGCGGGTTGCAGCCGCACCGCTTCATCGGCCGCGTAGCGGGCCTTCGGCCATAGCTCGGCCGGATCACCATCGCTGGTGACGGGCAGCAGCGAGTACGTGTCGGCCAGGCCCGACCAGGCGAGCGCAAAGCCGGGATCCTTCGATACCGCCGCTTCGAAGAACTCGATGGCACGCCGGAGGGCTGTCGGCCGGATCTGGCTCCAGTAGTGCTTTCCACGCAGGTACAGGTCATAGGCGTCGGGATCGCCGGTGGTCTGGCGCGGGTGAGCGGCAGCGGATTCTGCTGTCACCCCGATCTGGATGTGCAGCGCAATGGCCTTCCCCAGCTCTTCCTGGAGTTGCAGAACAGAGCGCCAATCGCGGTCGTAGTTCCCGCTCCAGACCTGAGCCTGATCACGGGCGCGAACCAATCTGGAGGTGACTCGAACGGAGAGCGCATCGCGCCGGAAGGTGCTTTCGAGGAGGTAATCGGCCGCCAGTTCGCCAGCAATTTCCCGGGCCGTTTTTCGCGTGCGTTTGTAACGCATCACGGAACTCCGGGCGATCACCGTCAACCGCTCAGGCGCCAGGTTGCCCAACGCCGCGATCGTCTCTTCAGTCAGACCATCGCTCAGGTACTCCTGATCCGGGTCGCCTGTCAGATTCTCAAACGGCAGGACTGCCACGCAGATGCGCTGGCCCGCAGGCGCGCCCGGCGCGCGGTCTGCAATCGTGACGGGCGCGATGAAGCGGTAACCCCGGCCCGGAACTGTCTGCACGAACACCGGCCGCCCAGGGGAGTCATCGAGGGCCTGGCGGACTTTTCGAATCGCGGTGTGGATCCCGTTGTCGATGTCGTGGAAGATGCCCGGGTCCCAGAGGCGCGCGGCGATCTCCTCCCGCGCCACCATCGAACCGCGCCGCTCCACCAGCAGCAGCAACAATTCCATGGGCAGCCGCTCCAGCCGGACCGGCCTGCCGCGCCGGCGCAGCTCGCAGGCCGCCGGATCGAGCTCGTAGTGGCCGAACCGCACTACCACAACAGGCCAATTCTACTATGAGTCAGGCGCTGGAAAACACCACAAAATCAATGAGATAGTCCTACAGAAAACCTCCAGAACTTGTACGGGTCTGCTCCATTGGCGGAGTTGATGCGGATGGGCATTATGGACACAGGAGGCAAGAACAATGAAGTTGACGATGACAATGACGATCCTGCTGCTGGCGGCAGGTGCCTGTTGGGCGCAAGACTACCCCTATGAGCCAAGCTGCGGGAACGGCTCACTTATGGGCTCATATGGATTCGTTGTGACCGGGACGAGGCCGTCGGCCCCAGCTCCGGGCGCGCCGATCGAGACGGTGGTTGGCGTCGCCATGACGCAATTCGACGGCAACGGCAATCTGATGCAGATCGACAACATCCACGGATCGATCAGCGGTTACACCGCTCCGGATCGGCAAGGAACGGGAACGTATACGGTCAACCCCGACTGCACGGGTACGATGACGATCTCCAATCCAGGCGCGCCGACGCTCACCCTGAGCATCGTGGTTGTTGACAATGGCAACGAGGTACGGACCGCGGTCGTGGCGCCACCTCCCGTCATGGTGACGAGCAACGGCCGAAAGGTATGGACACGTGTCCTGGTGGATGGATTCTCCCAGTCCCTGGACAAGAAGGGTTCCAGGCCAATGCAGGAATCCGCGCGTTAGTTCGCAGTCCCGGGTGAGCCCAGCCTTCGCCGCACGCCGTTGACGGCCGCTCCACCAGGCACCGGACATGCAGCATCGAACAGCCGAAGAACACTAAACCTTGGGCTGTGAATTGGCCGGCCGCCGGCGCGGCGCACCCGCCGGTTGGCCGGCCTTTCTAAGTTGTGCATCCCAGCCATCGCGCCGGTCATCGCTCCTCACAGCCGGAATATCTTCTCCGACCGGAACGCCTTCAGCGCGTTGCGCGTGTTGACGATGAGTTGCGCCTGCTCCACGAGCGATGCGTAGTCGGTCGCTTTGTGGTCGGTGATGATCACCACGCAATCGGCCTTGGCGACCACATCCGGATCCTGCTCGGAGGTGTAAGTGCGCTGCTCCACCTGGATTGAAGGGATATAGGGATCGCTATAAGTGACCTTCACGCCGCGGCGTGAGAGCAGGTGCATGATATCCAGCGCCGGCGATTCGCGCACGTCGTCGATATCGCGTTTGTACGCCACGCCCAGCACGTGCACGTGCGAGCCCTTGAGCGGCTTGCGCACCTCGTTCAGCGCGTTCTGGATCTTGTCCACGACGAAGTGCGGCATGTTGGAGTTGATGTAGCCGGCGAGCTCGATGAAGCGCGCCTCCATGCCCGACTGCTTGGTCTTCCACGAGAGGTAGAACGGGTCGATGGGGATGCAGTGCCCGCCCAGGCCCGGCCCGGGGTAAAACGGCATGAAGCCGAACGGTTTCGTGGCCGCCGCGTCGATGATCTCCCAGACGTTGATGTCCATGCGGTCGCACAGCACCGCCAGCTCGTTTACCAGGCCGATATTGATCATGCGGAAGGTGTTTTCCAGCAGCTTCACCATCTCCGCGACCTTGGTCGAGCTGACCGCCACGACGTGCTCCAGCGCCTGCGAGTAGAACAGCGCGCCCATGCGCGTGCACTCCGGCGTGATGCCGCCGACCACCTTGGGAATGTTCCTGGTGTTGTATTTCGGGTTGCCGGGATCGACGCGCTCGGGCGAAAAACAGAGGAAGAATTGGCGCCCGACTTCGAGTTTCGATGATTCGAACATGGGCAGGAGCAGCTCGTCGGTGGTGCCCGGGTAGGTGGTGGATTCGAGGATCACCAGCAGGCCCGGATGAGCGTACCGCGCGACTTCCTGCGCCGCCGAAACGACGTAGCTCATGTCGGGGTCCTTGGTCTTGCGCAGCGGCGTCGGCACCGCGATATTGATCGTGTCGAGTTCGAGTACGGCGGCGAAATCGGTAGTCGCCTTCAACAGGCCCTGCGAAACCAGCGGAGCCAGCTCCGCCGTGGGCACGTCCTGGACGTAGCTCTCGCCCTGGTTGATCTTCGCCACCTTCGCGGCGGTGACGTCGATGCCCGTCACGTGAAAGCCCGCCCTGGCGAATTCGACCGCCAGCGGCAAACCGACGTAACCCAGCCCGACCACGCCCACCCGCGCCGTTTTCGCGCGGATCTTCTGCGCCAATGCCTCGGCGATGGCGTTTCCCTGCGGGGCCTGGCTGGCCGCTGCGGTGTCCTGTTGCATCCTTTGAATCTCCGCTTCGTTGGTTGCCCTGGAGGGCGAAAAATGTCCTTTTCAAGTATATCGGGCGGACCGCGCCGGTCCCCCGGCGCAGGCGACACGCTTCCCGAGGCACTCCGCAAGCGGCGCCCGTCACTGCTGATTTGTGCTGGTCCCCGGGCGTTCGTCTCAGGCGCTGAGATGAGAATCACACCGGCTTTCCGCGATTCTCACGCCACCCGATAATTCCTGAATCCAGCGGAGGGTAGCGTGATCCGCTTCGCCCAAACGGTGCCATAATACACTGGTTGTGCGCGTGGAGAGGGTCGGCGTGGCGCAGCTCTGAGACGGCTGCGCTCCCTAAGTAATCACCTGGAGGCGATGATGCTGAAACGGCTCCTTCTGTGCCTGGTTGCTGTACCGCTGCTGGTGGCGCAAGCGCCCAAACAAAAAATCACGCGGGCCGCGGATCTGCCCGTTTTCACTTACAAACTCGCACCGACCGTGGAAGACGTTCTGCTGTCGGATGAGAAGTTCCATCAACTGGCGGTCGAAATCCGCAAGAACGTGGAATCCGTCCTGGCCAAGTATGAGATCGAAGACAAAGCCGCATTGCGCGGGATGCTCAGCACGCTCATGAATTTGGATTTGTTGGAGCACCGCGACGCAGACGCCCTGAAGCTGCTCGATCAAATGAAGGACCTGGAGGAGAAGCCGGCCGCGAAGCTGCTCAGTGGCCTGAGTTCCAGGGCCATTCTGCAGGCGCGGGCGCAATTCAAGGATCGCAACTCGGCGGAGTACCGCCGTGCGGTTTACAAGAGCATTCGCGCGGCGCTGGATGGCATGCCCTTCACGGTCATCGAGAACGACCTGAAACAGCGCAAGTCCAACATGGAGATCATTAGCAAGTCGCTCGTTATCGGCAGTATGCAGGCCGAATTCGACCCCGCGCTGAAGAAGAACGGCGGGGTGCTGAGTTCGGATATGGTGTACGGGCTGCCCAACATGCGGCTCACGCTGGACGAGACAATCCCGCTCAAGGACACGCTGATTGAAGCCTACGGCAGCTACCTGGCGGCGCACCAGGTCGCCAAGCAGGACATCTGGGCGGCGCGGTCGGCCCAGTTGCCCGCGGGCGAGCCCTACGCGCCGGTGAACGTGGCGGTGTGGGATTCGGGCGTGGATTCGAAGATCTTCAGCGACCGGCTGGTGAAGGACAAGTCCGGGAAGTTCGAGCTGATCGCATTCGATCTGGAATCGCGGCCCTCAACCACTGAACTCTTCCCGCTCACGCCCGAACAGCAGAAGAAAGTCCCCACGCTGAAGAGCGAGGTAAAGGGCTTCAGCGACATGCAAGCCAACCTCGACACGCCCGATGCGGCGGCGCTGAAGAAGAAGATGTCGGCTATGAAGCCCGATCAGGTAAAGCCGTTTATCGAGGACATCGATCTCGCCGCGATCTACATGCACGGCACGCACGTGGCCGGCATCCTGATGGATGGCAATCCTTATGCGCGCCTGGCCCTGGGACGGATTTCGTTCGACTACAAGATCGTTCCCGATCCCTGCCCTTCGCCGGAGTTGTCGCAGCGGGAAGTGGCGGCGATCGGCGCGTACGTGGACTTCTTCAAGCGCAACGGTGTCCGCGTCGTCAACATGAGTTGGGGCGGGTCGGTGAAGGAGTACGAGAACGGCCTGGAGATGTGCGGCATCGGCAAAACGGCCGACGAGCGCCGGCAGATCGCGCGCGGCTACTTCGAGGACTTTAAGCGAGCACTGGAAAAAGCCTTCAACTCGGCGCCGGAGGTCCTGTTCGTCGCCGCGGCGGGCAATTCCAACAGCGACGCGAGCTTCGAGGAGTTCGTCCCCTCGAGTCTGCGGCTGCCAAACCTGCTGACGGTCGGTGCGGTGGACCTGGCGGGCGACGAGGCGGGCTTCACCAGCTATGGGCCCACGGTCGTGGTCCACGCCAACGGCTACGAAGTGGAGAGCTATGTGCCCGGTGGCGAGAAGATGAAGCTTTCGGGCACGTCAATGGCGTCGCCGAATACCGCCAACCTGGCGGCCAAGATCATCGCGGTGAATCCGAAACTCAAGCCGCCGGAGGTCATTGCCATCATCACCTCGACCGCCGACCGCACCGCGGACGGGCGGCGCAATCTGATCAACCCGCGCAAGGCCGTGGGGATGGCGCAGGCGAAATAGGAACGCCGGAGCGTGTGCCGCCCGCACGGCGGCACACCTCCGCCCCGGCCCCGATCCTGGTAGCGTTTTTACATGCGCTACCCCTGCCTGATTCCGCTTCTGGTTCTCATCGCCGTGTCTGCGGCCCCGGCACAGACGCGCCCCGCGCCGCCGCGGGTGAAGCCCATCCGGCTGCTGATTCAGGGCGACGATATGGGCGCGGCGCACGGGATGAACGCCGGCACGATCAAGGCCTACAAGGAAGGCATCCTGCGCTCGACCAACGTCATCGTGCCGGGACCGTGGTTCATGGAGGCGGTCGAGTTGCTGCAGCAGAACCCGGGTCTGGACGTCGGCGTGCACCTGTGCCTGACCAGCGAGTGGGATCATCTCAAATGGCGGCCCTTGACCAATGCGCCGAGCCTGGTGGACGCGGATGGCTACTTCTTCCCGCTGGTCTGGCCGGCGAAAGGTCTCCCGCCCAACACGAGTCTCAAAGAGGCCGACCCGAAGACCGAGGAGGTGGAGCGCGAGCTAAGGCGCCAGATCGAGGTCGCGCGCCGGCACATCCCGCGCATCTCCTATCTGTCGTCGCACATGGGCTTTCCGTCGTTGAAGCCCGAGTGGCGCACGATGTTGCAGCGCATCGCCGACGATACGGGCATTTCGCTGATGGAAAACGAGAAAGGCCTGAACTACCTGTTCGCGGTGTGGAACTCCGGCGTGGGCGCGAAATCCGACAACGGCGCGGCGCGCGCCGCCAAGCTGGCCGCGAAGCTGGAAAAGCTGCAGCCGGGAGCCACCTACATCATGGTGGACCACTGCGGCACGGACGAAGCGGAGATGCAGGCCCTGGGGCGCGCGGGCTCCGAAAACGCCGGCGCCGAGCGCGCCGCGGTGGTCGAGGCCTGGACCAGCCCGCTGGTGCTGGCGGTGGTGAAGCAGCGCAACATCCAGCTCATCGGTCACGCCAGCCTGCCCCGGCCGGCGCGGCGCTAGCTCGGATGTTTCACCAACAATCGGCTGCGGCGCGCGATAGGGCCGCATCTACTTCGTTGCCCTCGGTCGCCGTCCTCGACGTACCGCCAAGTACGCCTGCGGGCGGCTCCCGTCGTGCGCCTTGTAGCTGCAACCCTCTCATCGCGCCTCGCTGCGATCGTGGTGCAACATCCGGGCTAGGCGCGGTATCCCTTCAGCAGACCGGCGACGTAGCCGATGTCGGCGGCGCTCAGGCCGGGATAGACCGGCAGCGCCAGCACCTCGCGCGCGGCCTGCTCGCTAACCGGGAAATCGCCCAGTTCATAGCCCAGGCCGCCGAAACAGACCTGCGTGTGCAGCGGCAGCGGGTAGTAAATCTCGCTGGCCACGCCGCGCGCCTTCAGGTAATCGCGCAGGTGGTTGCGGTACGGCGAGCGCACGACGAATTGGTTGAAGACGTGCCGCGTCTGGTACGGGGCGACCGCCGGCAGCGAGACCAGCTTCGTGCCCGCGCCGAGCAGGCGCGCGTACTCGGCGGCGTTGGCCTGGCGGGCCGCGGTCCATTCGTCCAGGTGGCGCAGCTTGACTCGCAGTACCGCCGCCTGGAGCGAGTCCAGGCGCGAATTGATGCCCACTTCATCGTGGTAGTAGCGCACCGTGCTGCCGTGGACCCGCAGCGCCGCCACGCGCCGCGCCACGGGGCCGTCGGCGGTGAGGATTGCGCCGCCCTCGCCCAGCGCGCCGAGGTTCTTGGTCGGGAAAAAGCTGAGGCAGTCGATGTCGCCCAGCGTGGCGGCGTCGCGGCCCTTATATTGCGCGCCGATGGCCTGGGCCGCGTCGCCGATGATGCGCCAGCCGTGGCGCCGTGCGATTTCGGTGATCGGGTCCATGTCCGCCGCGCCGCCGAACAGGTGGACCGGAATGACGGCCTTGATGCCCGGGTTGAGGCGGGCCACATCCTCCAGGCGCGCCGGATCCATGTTGTAAGTGATGAAATCGATGTCCACGAAGACCGGCGTGGCGCCGGCGCGGACGATGGCGCCGGCGGTGGCGAAGAAAGTGAACGGTGTGGTGGCGACGCGGTCGCCGGGGCCGATGTCGGCGGCCAGCAAAGCCAGGAACAGCGCATCGGAGCCGGAGTTGCAGACGACGGCGTGGACGGCGCCGCAATAGGCGGCCAGTTCCTGTTCGAGTAGCGCGACGTCCTCGCCCAGGATGAAGCGCTGGGAGTTGACCACGCGCGTGATCGCAGCCAGGATCTCGTCGCGCAACGGCTCGTGGATGGGGCGCAGATCGAGGAGCGGAACGCTGCGCGTGGCGGCAGGACCGGGCATTGGAAACCTCTCCCTGCCACTCCAGGGCGGCAGAACTTCAGCCTAGCATTGGGCCCCGTCGGGGAGGTTTGAGAGGGCCCGAAAGGGCACGGCGGGCGGCGCGGCGGTGGGCGAATCGGGCGCTGCGGAGGGTCCGCGTCTTCGCTCCGCACTCGCCAAATAGTCGGGATTCCACCGTGGTTTCACCGCCAATAGCACCGTGATTTAGCGTGTTTTCACCATAAAATTGCAGTGATATTGCGGTGAATGCACGGTGACTTGGCGGTGTATTGACGGTGATATCAGGGCTGCTGCGAAGGCGCGAAGCGAGAAAACGTACCCGCCGCGGGCCGGGGCCGGATTTCGTCGCTCAATTCTGCGGCTGGAGCTTCACGCTGACAAAACCGATGGGCGAGAACCCGGGGTGTTTCGGATTCAGATCGGAACCGGCCCCCTGGTATCCGGTGTAGAACAGCGTGAAACGGCCGCCGCCTTCGGCAACGAGGCCCAGCGGCGTGCGCACCTCATCCGCCCAGAAGCCTTTGCCCTTGGGCTGGACGACGAGACTGCGGCCGGGCATCCAGTGCAGACCGTCGGCTGACCACGTGGATCCAATCGCATTCGGATAGTCGTTGTCGTACACGGCAATGTAGCTGCCATCGTCCAGTCGGGTGACGATAGGGTTCTCGGCGAAGCGCTTCTCGATGTTCACGGGATTGGCGCCCGCGCGCTTCCATGGACCCGCCAGCCGGGTCGCTTCGGCCAGCCCTACGCGCCAGTGCTCTAACGGCAGATGTTCGGTATTGGCGCTGCCATAGAAACCCAGCCAGCGCTTTCCAACCTGATAAGGGAAGAAAGAGTCGGTGCCTTGCAGACCCTCCCACGGCTGGGAGCCGGCATCGGGCCGCAGAATCACGCCGGCGTCGGCATAAGGACCATCGATCCCGGTGGGACCTTTCACCTTTGAGACCGCCAGCCAGATGGCGCCTTCGTAGTTGTTGCGCCACTCGGTCTTGGTATTGGGGGCGCAACGATAGGCGACATAAACCAGATCCCACACTTGCGACTGATTATCGTAAACGAACATGGGGCCCCACAGGGCTGCGCGGGGGTCCTGGCCGGCGAACTCGCCGCTGGATTCGTATAGGGTCGAGATCCTCTTCCAATGAACGCGGTCGTTGCTGCTCCAATGTGCAAGCTTTGTTTTCACCCATAGCGGATCGCCGGTCATCTCAGTGGTGACGAGGTGGTAGGTCCCCCGCGATTTGACGACGTTGCCGCCTTCGAACCCGTACTTATTACCTTCGGCTCCGGGCGACTTCGCTGTAAGTACCGGCGAGGGATACTGTTCTACCAGCACGAGACCCTGTTCACGAGCACCCGCGGGCGGGCGCGGTTGCTGGGCGAAGGCGGCGGCAGTGATGGCGCAGACGAGAAGGAAGGGGCGCAGGGTCATAGAAGTGGTCTCCTCAGGGATTGTATCGATTCTCAGAGAGGATGATGCTTCGGGCGACAAAGGTGCGGGCCCGGATGGCCGGCGCGGTCGCGGCTATCAGAAAACCAGCCAGCTGTGGGGGCCGTCGCGGCGGGCGCTGGAGCGCTCGAGGATGACGTTCAAGTCGGTGTCGGCGATGAGCAGAATGGCGTTGTCCTGAGGACTCTCGCGCAAATAGAAGCGCGCCTTACCCAGCCAGCAGCGCAGGTCGCCGGGTTGGGCCTGGTGGAGCGACTGGAGATCGAGCAGCGGGACGTAAAAAGGCAGGATCCGAAGGTTCGGCACCTGGATGGCGGGCAGGAAGGTCTGCTTGTAGTCGGCCATCAGCTCCGATGCAGGTCCGGCGTGAAAGATGGCCACGATCATGCCCCGGCCCAGGAGCAGGTCCAACGCCCGGGAGGCCGCCTTGGGCCCGGCCGCGATCCAGGACACCTGGTACATGAGCGGAACGCGCTCACCGCGCGCCATGCGGAACATGTCCGACTTTTTCCAGAGTTCGGGCGGCGGCCGGTTGGGCCAGACGCCGAGACCGACCTCGGGGCGCCATTCGGGCAGGTGGGGATTCACCAGGTCGCGGCCCTTGGCGAAGTACTCGTTCTGGAACAAGACTTCGAGGTTCAGGCCGGCGCCGGCGATCCGGAGCAGGGCCGTCAGGAAGGCGTGGAGCTTAGCTCCATCGTCCGCCGCCACGGGGAAGTGGCTGACCTTGACCACGGCGGCGGAATGCGGCGGGGCCACTTCGATCATCTCAATGTGAATCGGCACCATCAGCGTAGCGGGTAGATCTTACCCTCCTCCTGCATGGATTCGAGAATCGCGGCGATGTGCTCCTCCAAGGGGAGCTTGGAAGCGATGTAGATGCCCTGGTCGGGCGGGCTCTCGCGCCAGAAGAGGCCGAAGAGCTGAAACCATTTCTCCTTCTCCTGCGGGGGGGTGGTGAAGAAATCGCGGGTCTCGAGCAGCGGGAGAATGTAGGAAACTCCGCGGTAGGCCGGCTCATTCTCCAGGCCCACGCCGAAGAGCTCCTTGCTTTGTTTGAGGAACTTCTCGCGCAGCGAGAAAGTCGCCTTCGTCATCTGGTTGAGTTTGTCGAGACACAGGTTGGGGAAGAGGATCTTGATCTCATCGAGAAAGGGGATTTGGGGCGGCGTGGAGTCGGGATCAGGAGGCAGGTAGAACATCGACGTTCCGCCAAAGCCGAAAAACTCCGGCAGGAGTTGGGGCAACGGCGCGCGAAGCCAGAAGCAGGAATCCGGGAAGTACTTCGTGACGTCGAAAGGCGCGCCCTGGATGGCAGCTTGCGTCTCCTCCCTTGGGGGCGGATCGGGAAACACTACCGATTCTCCTGGCTTACGCGACAAACCGGGCCAGGGGTTGATGTCCAGCGCCAGCCTGCGGAAGCGCCTTTCGATGGGTGCAATGGACTTGAACTGCAGGAAGAACTCACCGCGCAACTCATACTGTTTTTCGACGGCGGCTGTAAAAAGGGTCAGAAAATGGCACAGCCAGGCGGCGTGTTCAGCAGGTTAGGGAACGCGGGAACGCCAATCCAATAAAGCTCGCAACCAGCTTCCTCGCGAGCGCGTCGGAAGGGCCGGATGTTCTCCCCGGCCGGGGTGAGTCGCATGCGGGTAGTGGACATGAGGGAGCCTCGAACTTACCGTAACGGGGTGCCAACCCCGACCGAGGGGGCAGCATTTACCTTGGGCTTGACATCCGCCTCGCCTCCGCCGACTTCAGACTTGGCCCCGAAGAGTTTGCATTTCGCCTCAACGTTGTATAGCTCCATAAACTTCCCATCCCCGTGGAGCAAATGGTATTCGGCGTGGAGGGTCTTCCATTCCAAGTCGAAGTCCACCACGATTGAGGCGCAGAGGAGCCCAACTACGTTCACCTGGACGCCCTCGACGACGTTGAGCTGGCCGCCGATAACGACGCTGACCTGTTCGACGATCGTGACGGTGTTGGAAGCCATGGCTACCGTGAATGCGAAGCTGTCGGCAATCGATTGATATTGGTCATCGAGATTGTTGATGGTGACCACCTGATAGTAGGTTTCATTCACGGGGCCCTCCTGGACCTCGTTGTAACCCTGAACCACGGTCAGGTTCATGGTGCCATTGACCGTGATGGTCCAGTTCTGGTCGATCGTGCTGGTGACACTCAGCGTGTAGTGCTCGGTCATATTGCCGAGGATCTCCTGCCAGCGGTCGCCATGGACCAGTTTGCAGTTGACGCCCGTGGTTCCAGCCAGGGCGGTGGTGGTGGGCATGGCGCTATAGGAAAGCGCCTTCCCATCGGGTAGGTTCTTGTCGGTAGCCGGGTCCTTGACCGCGCGGCCTACCTTGGTGGTCCCGTCGAAAACCGGCATCTTCCCTCCTCGGAGCCAATCCGGCTTAAGTTGAGAGCGCGCGGCATGGGGCTGCGTGCGCCCGGGGGATGACACGCTTTGCATCGAAGCGAAGACTCAACGACGTTGTGCCCGATTCGACGCTGGACCGCATGAACTTCACTTTGACGTGCGGCTTGAGTAACGTCTTGAATGCGACCGATTGAGAGTATAACTCCGGTTCGGAGCGATGAATCGGAATTCTGGAGTAGTGCGCCCGAAAGACGGGTATAGGGGTCTGATTCTCCGAGTTATTCAGCATCGCGGGCGACCGCGGCGGTGCAGGCGGTCGTCAAGAGGATGGGGAGCCGGCGAGGGGCGGCGTGAAACGACGGCGGGGGTCAGGCGTAAGGGATCTTGAGGCCGTCGAGGATGCCCTTCATATAGCCGAAGGCCAGCATCTGGCCCATCCAGGCGTAGCCGGGGTGATCATTGGACTCGCCCTCGAGGGTCGGGGCGTGGTCGGGGCGCAGGGGGCCGACGAAGCCGTTGACGTGGTAGACCTGCAGCATGCGGGCCATGTCGGTGGGGCCGTTGTCGTGGAAGGTTTCGACGAAGTGCTCGCGGTTGCCGCGGATGTCGCGGAAGTGGATGAAGAAGATCTTCTTCTGGCGGCACCATTCACGCGCCAGCGCTTCGATGTCCTCGCCCATGGCCTTGAAATTGGCCTGGCAGAAGGTGATGCCGTTGACCGGGCTGGGGACGATTTCGAGGACGCGGCGGTAGTTTTTGGCGCTGGTCAGGATGCGGCCGATGCCGCGCAGCGGCGAGATGGGCGGATCGTCGGGGTGCAGGGCCATTTTGACGCCGGCGGTCTCGGCGATGGGGATGACCTGCTTCAGGAAGTACTGGAGATTGGCCCAGAGCTTCTCCTCGGAGATCTCGCCCCACTGGGTCAGGCCCTGGGCCTGGGCGGTGGCGTAGTCGAATTCGGAGGTGAGGGCGCCGCCGCGCTCGGGCACGTCGGTCCGGGTGCGATACCAGCCCAGGCCGGCCATCCAGTTGTAGCACAGGACGGGGATTTCGGCGCGGCCCAGGGCGTCGATGGCGGCCTTGTAGTTTTCGATCTCCTCGTCGCGGCCGGGCAGGCCGAGCTTGATCTTCTCGGCGGGCACGGGATGGCTTTCGACGCCGGTGATGAGGATGCCCTGTTCCAGGAAGTCGGCCTTGAGGCGGCGCAGCGTGGGGAGGTACTGGTCGCGGGGGACCTTGCCCAGCTCGCCGCCGACGCTGGCGATGGCGTAGTTGACGCCGGTCTGCTTGAGGAGGCGCAGGCGCGCGGGCTGGCCGGGGGCCACCATGTGGGCGAAGTGAATGCCGGGCTTGCCGACCGGCGGCTGGCGATCGGGACCGGCCAGCGCGTTGCCGGTGGTTGACGCGGCGAGGCCAGCCGCACCTAGAGCTTGCAGGCCCGTTTGCAGGCAGCCGCGGCGCGTGATGCGGGGCATGGGAGAGCCTCCTGAGGATCAAGCCGGATGGCGGTGTCCGGTTGAAATCGTATCAGAATCCGAAGCGCGAGCCGCGGCGGCGTCGGCCGGGGGCGAGTGGGTGTAGACTGCGAAGCAGCCGGGCGGATTCGAGCAAAGCCCAGGCAGGGAGGCGCAGAGCCATGGCAGGCATCAGCAGACGGACATTCATCGCCGCTTCCGCAGCGGTTGCCGGCGCGCAGGGACGGATCCTGGGAGCAAACGACCGGGTACGGGTGGGGTTGATCGGGTGCGGCGGCATTTCGGTCGCTGACACGAATGCGTTCTGCGCGCATCCGGAGGTCGAAATCCCGGTGGTGTGCGACGTGGACGATGCGCAGATCGCAAAGACGGTGGAGCGTTTCCAAAAAGAGAAGTGGGGGACGCCGGAAACGGTGAAAGACTTCCGGCGCATTCTGGACCGCAAGGATATCGACGCGTGCCTGGTGTGCACGCCGGACCACTGGCACGCGCTGCCGACCGTGATGGCGTGCGAGGCGGGCAAGGACGTGTATTGCGAGAAGCCGCTGGCGACGAGCATCGGGGAGGGCCGCGCGATGCTGGCGGCGGCGCACCGCAACGAGCGCGTGACGCAGATGGGCACGCATTGGCGCAGCGGGGACCATTATGCCGCGGCGATCCGGTTCGTGCGCTCGGGGCTGTTGGGGAAGGTGCGGCAGGTGCGGGTGTGGGCGTACCTGGACTGGGTGAAGGACTGCGGCAATCCGCCCGACGGACCGGCGCCGGCGGGAGTGGATTACGATTTCTGGCTGGGGCCGGCGCCGAAGCGGCCGTTCAATCCGAACCGGTTCCACTTCAACTTCCGCTGGTGGTGGGATTACGCCGGCGGGCTGATGACGGACTGGGGCGTGCACTTGATCAACCTGGCGCTGTGGGGCATGGGGCCGGAGTGGCCGAAGTCAGTGATCAGCTCGGGCGGGAGATATGTGCTGACGGACAACACCGAGACCCCCGATTCGCAGATCGCGGTGTACGAGTTCCCGAGCTACCGGATGATCTTCGAGTACCAGGTGGGCAATAACCTGGGGCCGGACCGGCGTGAGCACGGCGTGGCGTTCACCGGCACCGACGCAACGCTGATTCTCGACCAAGGCGGCTGGGAGGTGATCCCGGAGCGGTCCAAGAAGTATGCGCCGGCGGAGAAACATGTCGCCCCGCAGGACGACCAGGCGCGGGTGAACCACGCCGGCAATTTCCTGGAGTGCATGCGCACGCGCAAGCCGACGGTGGAGAACTTAGAGATCGGGCACCACGTTTCGGCCGTGGCGCACCTGGGCAACCTGGCGTTGAGGACCAGCGGCCGCGTGGAATGGGACGCGGCCAGCGGCAGCGTGGTGGGCAACGAGGCCGCGCAGAAGCTGGTGAGCCGGCAGTACAGGGAGCCGTGGGCGCTGCCGTACTTGAACGTGTAGCGGGCGACCCTTGCGGGCGGACGGCCTCGATCAGCGTTGAAAACAGGTGGACAGGCGGCTGAGGTCCACACCACGCACCAGACACGAAGAGGGAGAGTTGTGCGCGCCTTTGGCAGGCGGCTGAAAAGAAGATCTGCGGGGTGGCCCGCGGCATGAGGAGAATTCCGGATGTGCGGTTGTCCTTGCGGTCTGTGTTGGGGTCCCGCAAGCGTTCGGATTGCGGGGCACGGTAACCGGCGATTCATTCAAATTCCGAGCCGATGAGCTATGCTTGGCATTCGCGTGCCGAAACTCAGTTTGCTGCTGCTGGCTGCATTGCCGCTGGGAGTTGTGGCGCAGTCCGTCGATTCGATGACTGTGACCGAAAAACTGATCTTTCATGCCAAGACCGTATACGGCCCCGAGGCGTTATTGGGGTCCGGCGCCTACGCAGGATTTCTGCAGTTAGAGAACGCCCCGAGGGAATGGGGCCAGGAGGCCGGAGCCTATGGCGAGCGGTTCGGCTCGACCGTCGCCACCGATACGGTCTACGCCGGTCTGGCTTTCGGCCTGGATTCGGCTCTCCACCAGGACCCGCGCTTTTATCCATGCACCGGCACCGGATTCTGGCGCAGAACGGGCCATGCGGTTCGCGCGACAATACTGACTCGCACCGACCGTGGAAGCGAGACCCTCTCCGTGTGGCGTCTGGGGGGCGCTTACGGCGCTACCTTTCTTTCGAACGAATGGTATCCCGAGCGGCTCAATACCGTGCGCCTGGGTGTGATCGGAGGCTCGCTCTGGATCGGGTTCGATTTCCTCGCGAATCTCGGTCGCGAGTTCTGGCCGGATATCAAACGCAGGCTGCCGCGGCGGCAACCGTGATCGGGTAGGAGGCCGTCTTACCGGGCCAGCGGGGTAGTGGCCGGATATGCGGCGTCAGACGATTTTGTCGAACTGCGCCAGGACGTAGTCGCGGGCGCGCGGAACGTCGTCGAGCTCCAGGTGCTCGATGATCAGGTCGAGCGGCTTGTTGAGGCGTGCGAGGAGTCCGAGGAAGACAGGGTAGTCCATGACGCCGAGGCCGGCGGCGGGGAGGTCCTGGCCCGTGGGAGTGGCCTTGACGTCCTTGGCGTGGGCGATGACGGTGTGGGAGCCGACGCGACGGAAGATGTCGCGCAGGATCGGGGCCACCTTGGACAGGTCCTCGTTGCGGTAGTAGTTGCAGGGGTCCATCACCAACTGAAGAGAAGGCGAGGAGACGTCCTTGAAGAGGCGCTCGGCGCGCGCGGCGGAGTCGATGACATTACGCCAGTAAACCTCGATGGCCAGTGTGCAGTCCGAGCCGGCGGCGTGCTTGGCCAGGCTGGCGATGACGTCGCGACACTGGGCGTAGGCCGCTTCGGTGTAGTTGTCGGGCGACTCGACCCACTCCGCTTTGGCGTTGAGAGTGCCGGTTTCGGTGCAGACGATGGGGCTGCCGAGGCGCTTCCAGTCGGTCATGACGGCGCGGATGCGGTCCTCGCCGTTCTTGCGGCGCGAGGAGTCTGGGTTGACGACGTTGTAATAGGCAGCCAGCGCGGCCACGCGTAGCCCGGCCTTCTCGAAGGCGGCAAGGATCTTCGCGGCGGCGTTCCAGTCCGGCTTCAGGGGATCGAAGCGCACGTCGAAAAACGCGTATTCCATGACGGCCGAGTGGAAGCCGTCGGCGCGCATGCGTTGGGCCGCTTCGGCAACGGGGAATCGCGAATAGGTGTGGGTGAATACGCCGAGTTTCAGGTTGCGCTTGGCCTTGGCTATCCAATCCGGCGCGAACGCGGAAAGGGACGGCGCGAGAGCGGCGGCGCCGGCGCCGAGGAGGAGATGTCTGCGAGTCATGGGGTTGTGGTTCCGATGGACAGCATATGCCATGGAGCGGGGAAATGGAATGGCCGGGAACGCGCGGCGGGCGCGGAGGCGCGTGTTGCAATTGACAAGAACCGCGAGTGGGACCGGGCATTCCCGACGAATACCCGGCCACCGCTCGCGGCCCTGAGGAATCATTCCGCTGCCGATCGTCCGCGCGCAGCCCGAACGATCAGCCGTGGATCTTCTTGAAGTTAGCCATGCACAGGGCGACGGTTTCGATGGAAGGCAGGTTGTAGCTCTCCTGCTCGATGAGGTAGTTCTCGATGCCGCCGACTCTTTTGGCTGCTTCGAAGATGCCCTTCCAGGGGGCTTTGCCGTCGCCGAACAGGACCTCGTACTGATGTTCGGGCGACCAATCCTTGCAGTGCATGGAGCGGATGCGTCCGGGGTTGGCCTTGATCCAGGCGACGGGGTCCGCGCCCATGGCGACGCAAGTGCCGACGTCGAGCTGCAACGTCACTTCCTTGCGCGTGTTCTTGGCAAGGACTTCCATCGGGCGGACGCCGTCGATGGGGCGCCACTCGGCGTCGTGGTTGTGATAGCCGGCGCGGATGCCGGCGGGCTTGAATTTCTCGGCGGCGGTGTTGAGCCAGGTGGCGACTTCCTTCCAGCCGTCGATGGTCTTGATCTCCTTGCCGGGGTGGGCCAGGACGATGAGCTTGGAGCCGAGGATGGAGTTGAGGTCGATGGCCTTCTGCATGCCGTCCGGCGAGAACGACTCGTGGCCATTGTGCGTGGAGAGGCACTTCACGCCGACCTCGTCGAGCAGCTTGCGGACATCCTTGGCCTTTTCGGGAGTCCAGTTGTAGTAGGAGCTGTAGAACTCGAAGGTCTGCCAGCCCTGCTTGGCGACGGTGCGGAGGGTGCCCATGAGGTCCTTTTCCAGGACGTCGCGGACGGAGTAGAGTTCGAGGCCGAGCGGGATCTTCTTGCCCTTCGCGGCGAGCGAGGCGGCTCCCGAAACCGCGAGGGCGGTGCTGGCGCCCGTCGTCAGGAACGAGCGGCGAGAGAAATGGGAACTGGACATGGTGATCCGAAGATACCACAGGCGGGCGCGGGCAGGCGGTGGTGAGACAGTTTCCGGTTGGCTGACGATCCACCCGCGACTGACGAGAGGCGCCTTCATCCGTACCAATTCTTAGACACCGCATGACGTTCGCCGCTACCCGGCTATGAATCCGCTATGAATCCGCTATGAATCCGCTCCGCAGGACTGCGGCGAGAATAGTGATAATCTTATGCTCGTGCGATTCGCCGCGGTACTTTGCCTGGTGGCCGCATGCGGGCGACCCGTCGGGGCTCAGACGGAGCAGCCGGGAGTCTTCCATGAGACTGTTACCGGGCTGACGATGCGCTACCCCGTCGAACTTGTGGTACGGGATGCGCAGAAGGCCATCGACGAGGGCCATGTCGCCGTGTTCGGCTCCATGCAGAATGAAGCAAAGGAGCATGAGCTTGCGAGCCGCTGCATGAAACCAATCCTGTTGGCGGAGCTCACCGACGGGTCGCCGCAGGGGAACGAGGCGCCGGGCACGAGCGCCGCAACGCTGTTGCTGTTCGAGTTCATCGCCAGCAAGGAATGCAAGGCGGGCTTCAAGTACAAGGATGACGAAAGGGTGGCTGGAGGTGTTGCCCAAGCCGCGATCCAGTTGCCTGGAGCGACCGCTCTAAGTCCACCGCTCTGGTTCGATTTCGGGAAGCAGAAGCTCCACATTACATTCTCCGCCCTCGGCCTCCAGAACACGTCACCCGACCAGCCCCATGCTTTGATCGCGACCGCGGCGATGCGGTATCACGGGCACGTTCTTGGCTGGTTGATGTCTGCCGGCAGGTTGAACACATTCAACGACCTCACCAAGACTTCTATCGAGTTGGACGACGGAAAGATCTATCCCCTAGTTCCGTTTAACCTGGACGACCATCTCCGACTTCCGATTAGCGTCGTGAAGTGAGGAGCGTTACGCAGTTGGTGCGCGGGATTGTTACTGCGAGGTGGGGAACCTCTCGAAGTTGTTGGGCGGAGTCTGCTTTCGTTATGTGAGCCGCGGTACATGGTCAACCTAGCAGTTCAATAAATCCCAAAGGGTCGTACAACTTCGGTTCCAGCGGGGAATCCTGGATATGCTCGGAAGGAAGTTCAGCTCGTCGGAAACAGGGCCAGCAGTATCCGTGACGCAAGGCCTTGTGCTCCGCAAGCCGCAGTCTTGAAAAGCCGGCCTATGGCAATCGATTCGACTGGGCCACCCTAACCGGAAGCTGACCCACGAACGCGCAGGCACTCAGTCGAACTCGCGGCGGGGGGCGGGCTGGTCGGGGCCGACCTGGCCGATGGCGATGCGGGACATGAAGTAGCTTTCGCCGCGGACGGGGGCGCCGGCCATGCGGCGCAGCATGGCCAACTGGCCGACGTGCGTGAGGGCGTCGGCGACGGGAGCCTGGAAGAGCTTTCCGACGCTCATGGCGAGAGGGACGCCGGAGGCGAGGCGGTCGTCGAACTGCTTCAAGGTGCGGAAGAAGCGATCGATCTCCTCGGGCCAGGGGAGGGGCTTGGAGTCGTGCCATTTCATCTGGCCGTCGGCGATCGAGATGGCCCAGTCGAAGAGATCGCCGATGTGGGCCAGGATCTGTGCGGGCGTGCGCGTGGTTTCGGCGGCGCGGAAGGCGGCGAAGTCCGCGGGCGCGTCGCGCAGGGTCTTGGCGCCGCGGTAGGCAAGCGTGGCGAGAGAGTGGCGGAGGAATTCGACGGCGGCGGGCTGGTCCATAATCAGCGCTCCCAGGGGTGGAAATAGAGACGAATTTATTGTCGCAAGAACGCATAATGGGGCTATGCGACGCTTACTGCCTTGGATGATGTTGGGGGCGATTTCTTTTGGCGGGCTGGCATTTGGCCAAAATCCGGCGGGCGAGAGCGAGCGGACGTGGCAGGCGCTGCGGAAGCTGGAGGGCGAGTGGAAAGGCACGGGCGGAGGCGGCGAGCCGGGCGAGGTGAGCGCGAGCGGGGCGAGCTTCCGGTACGAACTGAAGGAGCACGTGCTGGTGCGGAGGAGCTTCACGGCTTTCAAGGCGAATGCGGGGCGGCCGGCGTTCCAGCACGACGATCTGACGGTGATCTGCCCGGGGATGGGCGGCGCGGCGCCGCGCGCGGTGTACTTCGACGACGAGAGCCACAGCATTGAATACAACCTGACGGCAACGGCGGACGGGCAGAAGATCGAGTGCCTGAGCGCCGTGGCGGGGATGCCGCAGTTCCGGCTGACGTACGAGTTCACGGGCGCCGACGACTTGAAGATCCGTTTCGAAATCGCGCCGCCGGGGATGGAGAAGTACACGACGCACGTGGAGGGCACGCTGCACAGGGCCGGGAAGTGATACGCAGGGGAGCTGGCGGGCGCGCGGCGGCGAACATAAGTTGGAAGCGAAGCGGGTTATGGCGATCCTGAATTCGGTGGCCGAAACAGTACGCGCGCCGCGTGGCACGGTGCTGCGCTGCAAGGGGTGGAAGCAGGAAGCGGCGCTGCGGATGCTGATGAACAACCTCGACCCGGAGGTGGCCGAAAAGCCGCAGGAACTGGTGGTCTACGGCGGAGCGGGAAAGGCGGCGCGGGACTGGCCGTCGTTCCACGCCATTGTGCGCGAACTGGAAGCGCTAGGCAACGACGAGACGCTGCTGGTGCAGTCGGGCCGGCCGGTGGGCGTGTTCCGGACACACGAGGAAGCGCCGCGGGTGCTGATCGCGAACGCGAACCTCGTCGGCCACTGGTCGAACTGGGAGAAGTTCCGCGAGCTGGAGCGCGCGGGGCTGATGATGTACGGGCAGATGACCGCGGGAAGCTGGATCTACATCGGCACGCAGGGGATTCTGCAAGGCACGTTCGAGACGTTCGCGGCGGCGGGGCGGCAGCACTTCGGCGGGAGCCTGGCCGGGCGGTTCGTCCTGACCGGCGGCATGGGCGGGATGGGCGGCGCGCAGCCGCTCGCCGGCACGATGAACGGTGCGGCGATACTGTGCGTTGAGGTGGACGCGGCGCGCATCCAGAGGAGATTGGACACGGGGTATTGCGACCGCATGAGCCGCGACCTGGACGAAGCGCTGCGGTGGATCGAAGAGGCGCGGCGGGAGAAGCGGCCGCTGTCGGTAGGGCTGGTCGGCAACTGCGCGGAGGTGCTGCCGAAGCTGGTCGAGATGGGCGCGACGCCCGATTTGCTGACGGACCAGACCAGCGCCCACGATCCGTTGAATGGTTATGTTCCAGCCGGCCTGACGCTGGAGCAGGCGCGGGCGCTGCGCGGGTCCGATCCCACCGCATATGTGGATCGGGCGATGGATTCGATCGCGACGCACCTACGCGCGATGCTGGCGCTGAAGCGCGCCGGCGCGGTGGCGTTCGACTACGGCAACAACATCCGCCGTATGGCCGCGGATCGCGGCGTCGGCGGCGCGTTTGAGATTCCGGGCTTCGTCCCGATGTACATCCGGCCGCTGTTTGCCGAGGGCAAGGGGCCGTTCCGCTGGGTGGCGCTGTCCGGCGATTCGGCCGACATCGCCGCCACCGATGAGACGGTGTGCCGGCTGTTTCCCGAAAACGAGGCGCTGGCGCGATGGATCCGGCTGGCGCGCGAACGCGTGCATTTCCAGGGACTGCCGGCGCGCATCTGCTGGCTGGGCTATGGCGAGCGGGCGCGCTTCGGCGTGGAGATGAACCGGATGGTGGCCGATGGGCGTCTGAAGGCGCCGATCGTGATCGGCCGGGATCACCTGGACTGCGGCTCGGTGGCCTCGCCGTATCGCGAGACCGAGGCGATGCCGGACGGCAGCGACGCTGTGGCCGACTGGCCGATTTTGAATGCTCTGTTGAACACGGCCGCGGGCGCCAGCTGGGTATCGGTTCACAACGGCGGCGGCGTGGGCATCGGCTATGCGCTGCACGCGGGCCAAGTGACGGTGGCCGACGGGACCGAATCCGGAGGACGCGCGGTGGAACGCGTGCTCACCTGCGATCCGGGCATCGGCGTGCTGCGCCATGTGGACGCGGGCTATGAACCGGCGATTGAATTCGCTGAAAAGGCCGGCCTGCGCGCGCCGATGCGCCGGGAGCCGGCGAAGCCGGCAGGCGGGCGATGACAGCGCCGGTCCTCATCCGCCGCGCCGGCCAGTTGTTGACCCTCGCCGGTCCAGCGGAAGCGCGCCGGGGCGCGGCGCTGCGCGATCTGGGGATCGTCCCGAATGGCGCGGTTCTCGTGGACGCGGGCCGCATTGTCGCCGCCGGCCCGCAGGCCGCGGTCGAAAGGCTCGCGCGGGGGCGGACGGTGCACGAGATCGACGCCCGCGGGCGCGTGGTGATGCCGGGTTTCGTCGATTGCCACACGCACCTGATATTCGGCCCGCCGCGGTTGAACGATTTCGAGATGCGGCTGGGTGGCGCTGATTATCACGCCATCGCCGCCGCCGGCGGCGGCATCCGCTCGACGGTGCGGGCCGTGCGGGTTGCAACCGCGGGGGAGTTGGCCGCTCAGGCGCGGCGCCATCTGGAGAGCTTCGCGCGTTGCGGGACGACGACTCTGGAGGCCAAGTCGGGCTACGGTCTGGACGAGGAGGCAGAGCGGAAAACGCTGCGGCTGATGCGCGATCTGGCCTCTCATCCGCTGGACATCGTTTCGACGTACCTGGGGGCGCACATCACTCCCTCGGAATACGATGGCCGCCCCGACGACTACATCGAGTGGGTAATCCGGCACATGCTGCCCCTGGTGCGCCAGCAGCGGCTGGCCGACTTCGTGGACGCCTACATCGACCGCGGTGCGTTCACCTGCGAACAGGCGTGGCGCTACCTCGCCGCGGCGCGCGACCTCGGCTTCGGGCTGCGCGTGCACGCCGAGCAATTCGCCCATACCGGCGCGGCCCGCCTGGCTTGCGAGCTGGGAGCGGTCAGCGCCGATCATCTGGAACAGGCGACGGTCGAGGACGCCGACGCGCTGGCCCGGTCGGAGACCATCGCCACGCTGCTGCCCGGCTCCGTGTTTCACTTCGGGCTGCAGCGCTACGGCCCGGCGCGAGCGCTGATCGACCGCGGGGCGGCGGTCGCGCTGGCGACGGATTTCAACCCCGGGACCAGTCCAACCTGCAGTATGCCCATGGTGATCGCCTTGGCTTGCCGCATGATGAAGATGACGATTGCGGAAGCCGTCACGGCTGCTACAGTGAACCCAGCGGCCGCCTTGCGGCGGAGTTCGCGCGTGGGCATGCTCGAGCCGGGCAGCGACGCCGACCTGATCATCCTGAACGCGGAGGACTATCGCGAGCTGGCCTACTGGTTCGGTTTCAACCCGGTGGCGCTGACGATGAAACGCGGCCGGGTGATCCACGAGGAGGGTCGAATGCCGGGCGCAGAAGGAGAGGTTCCTGCCGGTGCCGCCAAACATGATTAGCGATCCGTTCTGGCCCCGGGCGAGTGCCTGGCTCGCCGGGACGCACGCCGCGGATGCGGCGCGCCGCCTTTCGATTCTCGGTGCGCCGGTCGCGCGCGGCTCGATCACGCCCGGACGCTGCGACCTGGCGCCGGCGGCGATCCGCGCCGCGCTCCAACGCTTCACCACCTATGACATCGAAACCGGCGGCGACGTAGAGCGCATCGCGGCCACTGATCATGGCGACCTCGCAGTGGCGGGCTCGAGCGCCTCCGAGGCGTTTCAGGCCGTCAAGGAAGGCGTCTTCAACGCGCTGGTCGGGGCCGACGCGCTGATGCTGCTGGGAGGCGACAACAGCATCACTTATCCCGGCGTGCACGGCCTGGGCGTTTCCCTGGAGCGCTGCGGCCTGCTCACCTTGGATTCGCATTTCGACCTGCGCGACCTCGACGCCGGGCTCACCAACGGCAACCCCATCCGCGCGCTGCTGGGCGCCGGCCTGCCGGGCCGCAACATCGTGCAGGCCGGTCTGCAGCCCTTCGCCAATTCGCGCTTCTATCACCAGGTGGCGGCCGGCGCCGGCATCACGGTGATTACCGACGAGGACTTCCGCCGGCGCGGCGTCGTCCCGGTCATCGCGGCCGCGCTGGACCAGCTCGCCCGGTCCGCCGATGCGATCTACGTCGATTTCGATATCGACGTGCTGGACCGGGCATTCGCACCCGCGGCGCCCGGTTCGCGGCCCGGCGGCATCACTCCGGCCGAGTTGCGGGCCGCCGCCCGGCTGTGCGGAGCCAATCCCAAGGTGCTCATCGCCGACCTGGTCGAATTGGATCCCCAGCACGACGTCGCCGGGGCGACGGTCTATGCGGCCTGCATGTGCCTGCTGGGTTTCGCGTCGGGACTGCTGTCGCGGAAGTAGCGGTCAGCCGCTTTGCTCCTGCGCGACGCCCAGCCCGCGGCCGGAAAAGGCCACGCCCGGCCTGGTCGCGGGCTACGATGGTCAGTTGTGGCCAGTTCTGTTTTCAGCGGCGTCGGAAGAACGCTCGTCATGGGCATCCTCAACGTGACGCCGGACTCATTTTCCGACGGCGGTTTGTACTTCGATCCCGACAAGGCGCTGGCCCGCGCCCGCACGTTGATTGACGACGGGGCCGACATCGTCGATATCGGCGGTGAAAGCAGCCGCCCGGGCTCCGATTCCGTCCCGCTCGAGGAGGAGCTGCGCCGCGTCCTGCCGGTGGTGCGGGCGCTGGCCGCTCAGGCCGCCGTGCTGCTGTCGATCGACACCACCAAGCCCGAGGTGGCCGACGAGTGCCTGCGCGCGGGCGCGCGTATCGTCAACGACATCGGCGGACTGCACGATTCGGAGATGATCGCCGTGACGGCGCGGCGCCAGGCCGCCGCGGTCATCATGCACATGCGCGGCGTGCCGAAGACCATGCAGCTCGAGCCCGTCTATGACGACGTCGTGGCCGAGGTGCGCCTGTTTCTGGCCGAACGCGCCGCCGCCGCGCGGGCGGCCGGTATCGAGGATCTGGCTGTCGATCCCGGCCTCGGCTTCGGCAAGACCGCGGCGCACAACTTCGAGCTGTTGCGACGCCTGGATGAACTCACCTCCCTTGGCCCGCCGGTGCTGGTGGGACCGTCGCGCAAGTCCTTTCTGGGCGCGTTTCCAGGCCAGGAGACCACCAGCCGGCGCCTGGAGGGCACGCTCGCCGCGGCGGTCGTCGCGGCGCTGAAGGGCGCTCGCGTGGTCCGGGTGCACGATGTTCTCGCGTGCCGCCGCGCGCTTCAACTCGCCGACGCGATCAGGAATACATGAACGACCGCATCCATCTCTTCGATGTCACACTCGGGTGCCGCATCGGCGTTTCGGCGGAAGAGCGCCGGGATCCGCAGCAGCTTCTCGTCAACGTGTCCGTCGATACCGACATCCGCCCGGCGGCCGCTTCCGGCGACCTAGAGGCAACGATTGACTACGCGCAGATCCTCGACCTGCTGCAGGAAATCGCCGGCGCTAAGGAGTATGTGCTCCTCGAGACGCTCGTGGAAGCGATGGCCGCGCGGATCCTGGAGCGGTTCCCGGTCGTGCGGGTCCGCATCCTGCTGAAGAAGCCCGCGGCTCTGCGCCAGCGCGGCGTCGGCGCGGCCGCGGTCGAGATTGTGCGCGAGCGCCATGGCTGACGTGCTGCTGGGGCTGGGCTCGAACCTCGGCGACAAGGAAGGCAACCTGCGCCGCGCCGTGGAGTGCCTCACCACGGCCGATTCCGGCGCCTCTTCCGATGAGGCCTTCCCCGCACCTGCACGCCTGGTGGCGGCATCCTCCCTGTACCGCACCGCGCCGGTCGGCTGCCTGGACCAGGATTGGTTCTATAACGCGGCGATCCGCGTCGAGACGGAGTTCGGCGTGCGGCAGATCCTTCAAACGGCGCTGGCGATCGAGCGCCGGCTGGGGCGCGTGCGCAGCGTGCCCAACGGTCCGCGCCTGATCGACATCGACATCCTGCTGTGGGAAGACCTGGTGATCGACGAGCCCGGCCTGGTGATTCCGCATCCGCGCCTGCACGAGCGGCTGTTCGTGCTGGAGCCGCTCGCCGAAATCGCCGCGGCGGTTCGCCATCCGCTGCTGGGCCGGACCATCGCCGGGCTGCGTGCGGATCTCATCCATGCCGGCGGCGTGCGGCGCGAGCGTGGTCCGGAATGGGCTGGCGCTCTGCCCTAGTGGACTGACATCTCGCCCGGCCCGCCCTTGCCTGGCCGCTTCATCAGCAGGACCAGCGGGATAATCACCAGGAACATCACCGCCAGGAGTCGGAACACGTCGATAAAGGCCAGCATCACGGCCTGCCGCTCCACCATCCCAAATAGTCCCACGTAGGCTTTGTGGTAGGCCGTCGTCGAATCCGCGCCCTGGGCCCGGAAGATCGACTGCATCCCGCGCGACATGAGCTGAGTCCCCAGACTGTATGGCGTCACGTGGGCGCTCAGTGTGTTGGTGAAGGTCTGCTGCCGCCGCGCGAACATGGTGGTAACGCCGGCGATGCCCATGCTGCCGCCGATGTTGCGCAGCAGATTGAACAGGCTGGTCGCATTGCCCATGTTCTCCTTCGCGATGCGGTTCATCGTGATCGTGGATAGCGGAACGAAGAGCATCGCAAAGGCCATGCCTTGGACAAGCTGCGGCCAAAACAGGTCCCAGTAGCCGACATCGGCGCTCAATTGAGAGAAGCGCCACATCGTCAGCGCCGCGAAGAAAAAACCCATCGCCAGGATCTTTCGGGCGTCGAAGCGGCCGATGAATGCGCCGATGAACGGCATGGCGAGCATGGAGCCGAGACCCCGCGGCGCCAGAGCGAAGCCCGCCTGCAGCGCCGAATAGCCCAGCAGCGTTTGCAGCCAGATGGGCAGCAGCACCATGGCGCCGTACAGCACGAAGCCCAGCACGGTCATCAGGAAGACGCCCGTGGCGTAGGTCCGTTCCCTAAAGACTCGCAGGTTTACGATCGGGTGCCCGATGCGCAGCTCGCGGAAGAGGAACACGCTCAGCCCCACCACCGTGATCACCGCCAGCCAGACGATGAAATGCGATTCGAACCAATCGTCCTGCTGGCCCTTGTCGAGCATGATCTGCAGCGCGCCGATTCCCACGGCCAGCATGCCGATACCCCAGCCGTCGATCCCTCCGCCCGCGCGGCGCTTCATATACGGCGGGTCGAAGACGTAAAGCTGCGCCATGATCACCGACAGGATGCCGATCGGGATGTTGATGTAAAACACCCAGCGCCAGCTATAACTGTCGGTCAACCAGCCGCCGAGGACCGGCCCGAGCACCGGCGCCACCACGATGCCGAGGCCCCAGAAGGCCATCGCCTTGCCGCGATCCTCCGGCTTGAAGGACTCCAGCAGAATGGCTTGCGACAGCGGCTGCAGAGCGCCGCCGCACAGCCCCTGCAGGATGCGGAACAAGATCAACGTCGGCAGGTTCGGCGCGAAGCCGCACAGCGCCGACGCCAGCGTAAATCCGATGGTTGAGGCCAGCAGCAGCCGTTTGCGCCCGAACTGCCGCGCCAGCCAACCCGCCATCGGCAGGATAATCGCGTTCGCGACCAGGTACGAGGTTAGTACCCACGTCGCCTCGTCCACCGTCGCCGAAACGCTGCCCGCAATGTGCGGCAGCGACACGTTCACCACCGTCGTGTCCAGCACTTCCATGAACGTGCTGAGCATGACCGACATGGCGACGATCCACGGGTTCACATGCGGATGATGGGCGTGCGGGGCGGTGTCGGCGCTCACTCGCTACGCTCCACGGCCCATCGCGAACAGAATGATGCGCAGCGCCGCTTCGATGCCCACGCGGGTGTTGACCATCAGGTCGTAGAGCTGATGATCGTACATGTCGCGGTTGTAGTTCATCCGCACATAGTCCGCCCGCCGGCGGTCCACCGCGTCCATGGCGCGCTCCAGGTCCTCGATCTCCGGCAGGCGCTTGCGCAGGTTCTCCAGCCGCACCGCGCGCGGCGCGTAGGCGAAAATGTGCAACGTGTCGGCCCGCTCCGCCAGCAGGCACTGCGATCCCCGCCCTACGATGACGCACCCCCCGATTTCCGCGGCCTCCAGGATGATGCGCCGGGTGAGAATGGCCATCGTGTGGGCGTCGAAGACCGCGGTTTCCTCCAGCGTGGCCATTCCTTCAAACGCACCCTGCCACAGCGCCATGCGGCTGATGCGGTGCAGCCAGGGATCCACCCGCTCATCGAACCGCTGGGCCACTTTCGAATCGACATTCGCACGCTCGACGATCGTTTCGATCAACTCATAATCCAGCAGCCGCCAGCCCAGCTGGTTGGCGAGCACGCGGGCGGAGTGGATGCCGCCGCTGCCGTATTGCCGGGAAATCGTCAGCACACGATACATGACGCTGCTCCTGTCCGGCCGACTTTACCGGGTGTGAACGGTCGCTTCGACCGACATGCCCGGCCTCAACCGGTGCTCCTTGTCCTGCCCGGGCTCGATCAGGATCTTCACCGGCAGGCGTTGCACAACCTTGACGTAGTTGCCGGTCGCATTTTCCGGCGGCAGCAGGCTGAAACGCGCGCCCGTCGCACCGGCGATGCTGTCCACGTGCCCCTCGTAGTCGCGCCCGTCAACGTCCACCCGGATGCTGACCTTCTGTCCCGGCTTCATGGCTCGCAATTGCGTTTCCTTGTAATTCGCGGTCACCCAGATATCCTCGGTCGGAATCACGGCCAGCAAGGGCTGCGCCGGCTGGACGATCTGGCCCAGCTCGATCGTGCGGTTGCTCACGATCCCCGCCACCGGCGCTTTCACTGTGGTGTAGGCCAGGTTCAGCTCCGCCTGCTCCAGCGCGGCCTCGGCCTGTTCCACGCGCGCCGCCGCCGATTTCGCCCGCGCCTTGGTCACCGCCACCTGTTGCGGTCCCGTGCGCGCCCGCTCCTCGCTGGCCTGGGCTTCCTTCACGCGTTCCCGGTCGCGGTTCAGCGCGCTCTCCTGCGTGCGCACGTTCGCCTCGGCCTCGCCGACCTGCGCCTGAGCCGCGGCCAGGCCCGCCTTCAGCGCGTCGGCTTGCGCCACCGCCGCGTCGAACTGCTGCCGTGAGACCTCCTCCTTCGCCACCAGCGGCCGGAAACGCTCGACATCTTTCGCTGCCTGATCGTAGTTGGCCTGCACTTGCAGCACCGTCGCGCGCGCGGATTCGAGTCCTGCCTTGGCCATCGCGACCATCCGGTCCGTCACCGTCATTGAGGCCTGAGCCACGCCCACGCCGGCGCTCGATTCGGTCAGACGGGTCACGGTGTTGGTCATCGTAATCGGCACGTCGGTCTGGCTTCCGGCCAGCGCCGCTTCGGCCTCCGCCAGGTCGGCGCGCGCCCGCTCCACCGCCACCTGATAATCCTTGGGATCGAGTTGCGCCAGCACGGCGCCCGACTCCACATACTGGTTATCCTGCACCGCAATGGTGATGACAGTCCCTCCGACCCGCGCGGCCACCGGACTCACGTGTCCGTCGATTTGCGCGTCGTCGGTGGTCTCGCGCACCGAGTAATAGCGCCAGGCGAAAAACCCGCCCACCGCCGCGAGCAACACAAGCACGATCAGAACCGTGCGCAGGCGCGAGGGCGGCGGCGGCACCTCGGGTTCGCTCGCCGTCCGGTCCGCCAAATCGCCGTTCTGCAGATCAACAGCCTCGCTCATCTCTGTTTGCTCCGTTTGCTCAAGTTCTCTTTCAACGCTCCAGGGCCGCCGCTCCCGCGCTACCCAGGACGAAGACGCGAAACAGCTTCTCGGCCGCGCCCGCCGCCCGCGCCAGCGTGCCTTTCGCCAGGTTGTAGGCAAACAGGCTGAAAATGTAGTTGTCGCTGGCCGCGGCCAGCGCCTGCTGCGCCTGGACAACCTCCAGGTTGTTGGCCACTCCGGCCGCGAACCGGTCCTGCGATTGCGCGACCTGCGTTTCGGCCAGTTTCAACGCGTTTCGCGCCAGGTTCACCTGGTCCAGCGAGGAGCGCAGATCGAGGAACACCGATCGCACTTCAAACTCGATCCGGCCGCGCAACGCGTCCCGCTCGGCCGTGCGCTGCTTCAGCGTCGCATCGGCTTCCAAAACCTTGCCGTCGATGCGCCGGCCTTCGAACACCGGGATGGTCAGGCCGATCGCCGCTGTGAACGTTCCGTGATTCTGCACGATGCTCTGCCCCAGCAGCCCGTAGTCGAAGCTGGCGTCGGCCGACGGGTAACGCTCGGCCACCGCCGACCGCCTCGCAAATTCCGCCGCCTTCACCAGCGCCTGTGCGGCGTGGTAGTCGGAACGGTTTTCGTACGCTTTTTCCAACGCCTGCTCGACCGTGAACGGCGGCAGCGACTCGGCCGAGAGCCGGTCGGTCAGCCGGAAGCGCTGCGCCAGCGGCAGGCCGATGGCCTGCGCCAGACTCAGTTTCATCTTCTCGACGTCGTTCTCGGCGGCGATCAGACGCTGCCGCTCGGCTTCGAGTTCCACCTGGGCGCGCAATACGTCGATCGCCGGCAGCAGCCCCGATTTCTTGTAATCCAGCGCCTGGTCGTAGACCGCCTGTGCCGTCTTCACCTGGGCTTGCGCCGACTCCACCCGGCTCTCGCCCGCCACCGTCTGCAGATACAGCCCGCCCACCACCAGCGCCACCATGTCGCGGCTGTCCTGGTAGCTGTGCTCGGCGGCCTGGATCCTCTGGCGGTCGGCCTGTGCGCTGCGGATGGCGCTGAAATCCATCACCCGTTGCGTGATGTAGCCGCGCAGGTCAAACACGCCGAACGGACCGAGGATCTGCGGGATGCCCGGAAAGCCGCTGAATCCCAGCGCCGCCAGATTCTCCTGCATTTCTGTCCCCGCGGTCCGAACGGTGAGGTTCGGCAGCAGATCGGCCATCGAACGCAGCCGCGCGCCCTGGCTGTAACGCCGGCTCTCGCTGCTCTCCAGCGTGCCGAGGTTGTTCCTGAGGCCGCGCTGGATCGCATCCTCCAGCGAAAGAGCCAGTTCCTCTGAGCTCGCCTGTCCCTGCGTCACGCCGCCCAGGTATTGCTCATAACCTTGCGTCGAAACCGTGCCCGCCGGGCGCGGGGCGCCGGGAACCGCCATCGTTTGCGGCCCCCCTCCGGCTCCCGCCTGGGCGCTCGCCGTTCCGCCCGTCGCCAATGCCAGCGCCGTCCCCAGCGCCGCCAGACTGATTGCTCTCATGCGGCAATTCCTCTCCAGATCAGCTCGATCAAGTCCCGGGTGTCGTCTTCCAGGTCCGACTGCGACCAGCCCAGCAAGCGTTGGACAATCACTCCGCGCGTCATGTCGCACACCGTGAAAGCCGTCGCATCGGGCCGCAGATCGCGGATTTCTCCGGCCGCCACGGCCGTTCTCAGAACCTCCTCCAGCATCTGGGCCTGCTCCAGATACAGCTCGCTGATCTCGCCTTCGTTCGGCGCCGGCTGAATCCGCAGGTTGCCGATTTCCGCGTGGTAAATGAGGAAGAAATCGCGGTGCTGCTCGAAATATCCCACCCGCGTCGCGATGAACGCACGCAACTTCTCGCGAACGCCGGTCGCCGCCTCCACCTTAAGGCGCGAATCCTCGTTCAGCGACCGGATGCCTTGCGCCAGCGCGGCCATGTAGATGTCGCGCTTGGACCGGAAATACAGGTACAGGGTGCCTTTGGCAATCCCCGCCTGCTCCGCTACCTGATCCATCGTCGTCTCGCTAAATCCTTTTTCGGCAAAGACCTTGCGCGCCGCGTCGAGGATCTCAGTGCAGCGGAATTCCGTCACCACTTCTTGTTTGGTTCTCGACAAGCTGTATACCGGGGATCGGGCGATGACTTTTCGGTCATTTTACTGGATGCCCGTTCAGTAATGGGAGATTCGGGTTCCCGCGCTCGGCAAACCGCCGCGCCCCCGCCCTCTGGCGATTGAAAAAGGCGGGACCTGAGCCCCGCCCTCATGCCCCACTCAGGGGCGCCGTGCAATGAAAAGCCGGGGCGCTGCGCTCCCGCACAGCCGCCCCGGCGGTAATTCTGTCGCTCCGGCTTCGGCTCATTCCAAGCCATCGCCGGTTCCGAAAATGTGAAAGGGGACCGGACCGACGCGGACTACCTGCCTGCACCCGCGCCCGAGGTTTAGGAACCTAATGTGTAATAATTGCCTTCACGCGCTCGCTCAGCCGTCTGCTCCCCGTCAATCCGCTCTCGGGCTTCGTCACGGGATCTTGATGGTTGCTGATATCGTGTTTCTCTTCGCTTGTCTTCAACCTCCGCGGTTGCGCTCGATCCTTGGTACGGGGAGAACGACTTAGCAGGGGTCAGGCGGTGTAAAGTGCCCGCCCGATACGTCGTCCGATTGCTCTTCCGTGAGTTCGTCCGCCGGCTTGGCGCCGGGGTCCTGATGGTTGCTCATTTTGTGTTTCTCTCCGCTTGTCATCAACTTCTGCGGTTGCGCTCGATCCTCGGTACGGGGAGAACGGCTTAGCAGGGGTCAGGCGGTTCAAAGTGACCGCCCGATACGTCATCCGATTGCTCTTCCGTGAGCTCGTCCGCCGGCTTGGCGCCGGGATCCTGGTGGTTCCTCATCTTTGGTGCTCTTTTCTCTCACCTCGCTACGCTTGGCGGCGCCACGCTCCGACGACATTCCACCGCCCGCTACGCACGCCCCGGCTGCGCTTGGCTCGCAGCGGGGGAATGAGATCGGCTCGGCCGGGGAAGCGGGCAATCGACCGCTCACCCGGCCCGCCGTGTTCAACGCTCCCGCCTCGCTCAACTCCTCCACGAGTTCTCGAGGCCCATACCGCCAAGGTTTTCGTCCTCCCCGCAACCCCGGGCGGTCCATTCATTGGTTGAGGAAAAGCAGATTAGGGGTTCGGGGGCGGAGGAACATGGTGGTTGCCGCCCGACACTGTGCTGGCCTGCTCGTCCGTGAGTTCGTCCTCATGCTTGATCTCGGGATCGTAGTTGCTCATTTGCGGTTTTCCTTTCTTTGGTCGCGCCATGCCTGGCGGTTGCACGCAATTTCAGGGTTTCGCTGCCCGTTGATCACGGGACAACGGAATCTCTCCACACCGGAGAAAGTCGATTGGCCAAGCCAGCGCGCGAGGGTGCGCCATCGCCCACCCGTCACCGGCCGGCCGATTCGAAAAAACCTATTGGAGCAGAACCCCGCCGGAAATCTCATCGGCCTCGGCGTCGCTCAGTTCGCCGTCAGCATTGCTTTCTGGGCTATTCTTGACTACCCAGTTCATTAAGTCGTTCATCATGATCTCCTTGTGCGGACTTCGACTCACTTGCACTCCCTCTCGAACACTCCAGCCTCAGGCTGCAGCCACCGCCGCGCCCTGCTCTTCCAGGATTCGATTCAGAAGGGGCCACGGAAGAACCATCAAACTCGACCCGCTGACCCAGATCCAGGAAGAATCTGCTATCGCGGCATTAGCATGCAAGCACTATGCCAATCGCCCTTCGACGTCTCGCAGGCCCCTCGATGCGCGACGTGATTCATCGCAATGTAAACCAGTTAAAGGAGTTACTGCTTCCAAGCCCGTTTCCTCTCCCCGCGCTTCGCACTTGCCAGTCCCTTATTGAATGTGGTTATCTTTCTGGAACTGTCCACATTGTTGTAAACAGATTACCACTTCGTTGACAATTCCAGGCAAGAATCCTTTGAAGATCAGCGGCAGCCGGACCGTGAACTGATCTTGTTGCAATGCGCAACTGTCAGCGGCAGCAGCTTGACACGAGGTCTAAGCTCAGGGTGAGAGCTATGGCCGGGCAACCTGGGGTGTCCGCTCTTTAGAATCGAAGAATTAGCGACTAAGAATCGAGAGATAGCCATTTTAAACCATTCATTCTAAAATGAAAAAGTCGAAAATTGGCTTTGTTCCTCACAATTCAGTGATACTGATCCAAGTGTCATTGCGGCAGTAGATTTTCTAATTAACGAACGCTTGGCTCCGGAGCCCTCAGGAGACTTCGGCCGCCTCAGCGCACGCGGACCCTCGACGCCAGCGCGGACGGGGTGGCGGACCTCAGCCGCTGGAGCCACCAGGCGGACTCGCCGCTTGGGGCGCATCCACTGCTTCCAGCGGCCGGCCGCTGGATTCGACGGCGGCGAACAGTTCGCCCGGTTCGAATGGCTTGCCAACCATGCCATCCATCCCCGCGGCCAGGCACTCCTCGCGCATGGCCTGCAAGGCGTGCGCGGCCAGGGCGAACATCGGCGTATGGCGGCCGGAGTCGGCCTCGACGGCGCGAATCCGCCGCGCCACCTCGAAGCCGTTCATCTGCGGTATCTGGACGTCGATCAGAATGGCGTCGAAACTCTCTTCGGCAGCCCTCATCACGGCCGACAAGCCATCCTCGGCGATGCTGACCCGATGGCCTCGCTGCCCGAGCAGGGCCGTGGCCACCCTCTGATTGAGGGCGTTGTGCTCCACCAGCAGGACGCTCAGGCCGCGCCCGGCGGAGAGGGAGGCGCCGGGTGTGGGAGGCTGCTCTGACGAGCCCGCGGCCGGCGCGATACGGCGCACCGGGATTGTAAAGCGAAACGCGCTGCCCGCCCCCGGTTCGCTCTCGACCGATATTCGGCCGCCCATCAGGCCCACCAGCCGCGAGGAGATGGCCAGTCCCAGGCCGGTGGTGCCGAGAACCAGCATGGTGGGCGCGTCGCCGCGCGAAAAGCACTCGCTGATCGCGTCGCGGCGCTCGGCGGTGATGCCAATGCCGGTGTCAACAACAGCGCAGCACAACTCCAGTGCATCGTCCTCCAGTTGACGCCAGGAAACCTCCACCCGGACGCCCCCGCGCTCGGTGAAACTCACGCCATTGGCGATCAGGTTGAGCAGGACCTGGCGGAAGCGGTTGGCGTCGCCGATGACGAACTCCGGCGTGTGGGCAGCGAATTCCCAGGTCAGCGAGAGGCCTTTCCGGGCGGCCTCTGGAAGGAAGTGGCGGCAGGCGCCGCCCACGGCGTGGACGACGGCGAACGATGCGGCGTGGATCTCCAGGCGGCCGGCCTCGATTTCGGTGAACTCGAGGAGATTATTGAGCAGCGTGCGCAGGGCCTCGGAAGAGGATCTGATGCTGCCGAGGAGTTCCTGCTGCTGGGGGTTCGAGGGCGCGGCCAGTAGCCGGCCGGTGGCGTCGACGATGCCACTCATGGCGTGGCGGACCGCGTCACTGACCCGCGCCAGGAACTCGCCCCGGGCGTAGTCGGCGGCCTCGGCACGGGCCATTCCCTGTGCGGCGAGGGCGGTCTGGCGCTGCAGTTCGGCGGCCTGTTCGCGCAGTTCGACGGTGCGCTGTTCCACGGCGCTCTCCAGCGACTCGCGCACGGCGTCCTCCTCACGCTCGCGTCTTAGCAGCAGCAGGATGCTCAGCCCGATGGGCAGCAGGATGACCGGGATCCGGAACCACCACGTCTGCCACCACAGGGGCAGAATCTCGAATCCGAAAGTGACAGGTAGCGCGCTCCACTGGCCCGCGGCGAGGCGGGCCGCGACCTCCAGGCGGTAGGAGCCCGGAGGAAGCCCGGGAAACTGGATCTCCCGCAGGCCGGTTTCGCGCCACTCCGCGGAGAGTGGAGCGAGCCGGTAGCGGAACAGGACGCCGCCGGGGTGTGTGAAAGCGAGAATCGAGTAGCGGGCCGTCAGCGTGTTGGAGCGGGCATCGACGGAGGCGCCGGTGGACGGGGCGAACTCAGTGCGGCCGAGCTGAAGCGCCGTGAAAACGACCTCCGGAGGCGCGGCGCTGTTCGGCCTGCCGGATGGGCTGAAACGGGACAGCCCCGCGCGCGTGCCGATCCACACTGAGCCGTCGGGCGCGGGACTCAGGGCGTGCAGGCCGCAGTCGTCCCACACCAGTCCGTCGCCGTGGTCGTAGTGGATCCAGGTATCGCCATCCCAAAAGAACGCGCCCTGTTCCGTGCCCGCCCACAGGCGGCCCAGCGCATCCGTCGCAAGAGCATATGACATGCCGGCCTTGAACCCCTGAGCGGGGCCGAAATGCGTCATGCGCAGTTCCGGGCCTTGGATACGCGTAATGGTGCTGGAAGACGGGTAGCCGACCCAAACATCCCCGGAGCGCGAAACGGCCGTGGAGATAATACTGTCCTGGGCCAGGCCGTCGGCCGCGCTCAGGCGGCGGCACTGGTTTGCGGCGAGATGAAAGAGCCCCTCGACGGTTCCGATCCACAGGTCCCCCTCGGGTGCTTCGGCCACCGACCACACGCGAATGGCGGGAATCTCCGCGACCCGCGCGAAACGGCCACGCGCCGGGCTGGTTACGAACAGGCCTCTTTCCGTGCCTGCCCAGACGCGCCCAGTGTGATCGATCTCCAATGTCTCAGGCGAGTCGGCGAGCAGGCCGAGCACGTCGCCAAACCACTGCACGCGGCCACTCTCAGGATCGAACACCGCCGCGCCACGGCCTGCGGTGCCAACCCACAACTTGCCGTCAGGCGCGCGCCGGACCGAATGCGCGGGCACGGCACCCAGGCGCTGAATTCGCTCCCACTGCCAGTTGTCGCCGCTCTTGCGGCCGCGGAACAGCCCGCCTTCGGTTCCCACCCACACCAGGCTTCCGCTGAGCGGCAGAATCTCGTAGACCCGATCACTCGTCAGCCCGCTCCCGGCCTGAAAGGCTTCCCACTCCCCGTAGCCCAGCCAGCGGGCCAGGCCGTGTCCCGTGTAGCCCAGCCAGACCGAACCTTCCCGGTCCTGAAGCACCGCCTCGATGGGCGGATTCAGGCCGGCCTGTGGCCCTGCCATCCGGAACCGGCCGGCATCCTGGATGGCCAGGCCGGCGGTCGTGGGAACCAGAAGCCGCCCCTGCCGGTCCACAGCCAGGTTGCGGCCGATGGAAGGCCCGTTCAGCGCGGAGGTGGCCCGTTCGAAGCGCTCGGAACCCTGATGCAGCTCCGCCAGCTCGCGGCCGCTGGCGGCCCACAGATCGCCTTGCCCATCGCGAACGATGCTGACCCAGTCTGACGGCGGCAGGCCCTCGGCTTGGCCGAACCGGGTCACGGTGTCGTGTTCCAGCCGGCACACAGCCTGGTCGCAGCGGAACCAGACTGCATCGTGGTCGGCGAACAGGGCGCCAAATTGAGGATCCTGAACCCCGGCGGGCACAGGGAGAATGCGCAACCGGAAATCCCCACCGGCTTCGAGAGTGGCCACGGCCAAGCCCTTATCGGTGGCGATGAAGGTGTGCCCGGCGCCATCGGAAACCACTCCCTGCAAGGGGCTGACGCCGCTTGCGCCGGGCATTTTGACTGCCACGAAGCGATTTCCCCGGTTCCGGAACAGCCCGGCGGAGGATCCGACCAGGATACCCCCGTCCGGAGCTTCCCCGATCGAGGCGCCCGGCGTTCGAGGCAGCCCCTCTTCCGGTCCAAAGCGTTGGAATTGCTCGCCGTCAAAACGGAATACGCCATTCTCCGTAGTGACCCACAGGAATCCGGCGCGGTCCTGGAACAGGCCCCGGACCACGAGGTTGGTCAGCCCTTGCTCGCCGCCGTAGTCATAAAAGCTGTACTGTTGGGCGCTGAGGATCGGGATCAGCGCGAGGGCGGCGAAGAGCACCTCGAAGATGGAAACGCGCGCACCGCATTCCCTTCGGCGGGGCGCCCGGAACGCTGGAGTGCGGTCAAACAGGCCCTTCAGCACAATTCACCTCGGCCGTAGCCGGAACAGGACCGGATCGTGATGGATTCCCCCGGACAAGGGCATCGATTCATGCACCGGCCACGGCTGACCCGCGGCCGGGATGGGCTGGAAGTCCAGCGCCGATACCCGCAGCAGTTGACATTCTACACAATCGCTGCCGCCGCCTTGGAGCGACTTTCGATTGACTACGACACAGACGCCCGGGAATAGCCCCGGCGGCCACGCACAGATGCGGTTCTCCTCACATCCGGTATCGGGAACAGGATTCGATCATCCGTCACTGAATCTTGCACTGGGATGGCGGCGTCAGCGCGACCGTCTGGAGAATTCCGCCGCTCTGGGCCTCGAGCGTGAAAAACTCTCCCGGCGCGAGCCAGTTGACCGTCGTGCTGGTAACAGAACCACTGGCATCAACAATCGGTCCGCTAGTCATGGGCTCGTACTTCGCCGCGCCGATGTGAACATAGACGACCCACGGGACGCTGGCGCTGGCGGTGATTGTTCCCGTGTAATCGCCCTGGCAGGACGTCGGGGGGGCCACCGACAGGTAAGCTACCGCGCCGGCGGGGGGCGTTGCGGCCGGGAAAGCCGACCAGGGAGTCGTGACAATCGCGCCATTCGGGGCAATGTCCTGCCGCGCCACGGCGATGCCGAAATTCTCGCTGGCAGTGGCCGAGAAGAAACCTTGGAGCAAGCCCTTCGTGCCCACACTGTTCGAGTAGCTCAGGAAGTTCACGCCGGAGAAGATCTCGGTGAACAAGCCCGAAACGCGTCCCAGCGGCGGGATCACGAACTGCTTCGTTCCGATGGGCGGACGCGCGCCTGCGCCGGCCTGGCCGTCATAAGCGTTCAAGGTGACGGCGATCGACGCGTTGGCGGAGGGGTTGCTGAGGATGATGGACTCGTCCACGAACTGCTCCTCGTCGATCGCGCCAGCGTAAGAAGCGGTAACTCCCGGTACCAAGAGCCCCGGGTCGGTCAATCCCGCGGAGGAAAGCACATTGCCTTTGGCATCCAAGTGCTGGACGACGGCAGTGATCGCGAAGCCGCCCGCGGAGAGGAGTTGAATTGTGATCGGGCTGGCGGCTGAAGTTGGGCTCAGGCCGGTCAAAACGATGCGCTCGTCGCCATCCGTCAGAATGGAATTTCCAGCCCACACGCAATACGTTGAGAAAGTGCCGTCAGCGAGCGTGCAGGTGACGTCGGCGGGAGTCCCGTCCGGGTTGAGCACCGCCACGACAGCGGCATCCTGAGTGCCGGCGGACACATTGACGAACCATAGGATCGTCTGCCACACGGAACCGTCCGCTTCAACGCCCACTTGAGCGCCAGTGACGTTATAGGTTCCGCCCGCAGGCAGCCCGGAGCCTGCCTGGCCCCACGCCACGGGCAGACAGAGAACCACCAGCGCCGCCATCACGGCGAGCAGCCGAACACTCTTAAAATTGCTGGGCATGAACCCGGCCTCCTTTGCAAAACTGTTTTTCGGATTCCATTCTACAGGAAAGGCTGGGAGTTGCAAGGGGTGGGGGCGCAGCACTCCCGTCGATGGCCGCATGATGCCGTGAGAGAATGGGGTGTTTATGTCATCTATCCAGCGTGCGCTTGTGAGTGTAACCGACAAAAGCGGACTGGTTGAGTTCGCGCAAGCTCTGGCGGGCCTCGGCGTGGAGCTGATTTCCACCGGCGGAACGGCGAAGCTGCTGCGCGGCGCCGGGCTGCTGGTTCGGGACGTCAGCGAAGTGACGGGCTTCCCGGAGATGCTGGACGGACGCGTCAAGACAATTCACCCGCGCGTGGCGGGCGGGATTCTGGCGCGGCGCGATGTGGCCGGGCACATGCAAGCCCTCGCGGCGCACGCCATCCCGACAATCGACATGGTGGTAGTGAACCTGTACGACTTCGCTGCTTCCGCGGCGAAGACGGACGCGACCATCGACGAGCTGATCGAGAACATCGACATTGGCGGGCCGACGATGATCCGCGCGGCCGCCAAAAACTTCCAGGACGTCGCCGTGGTGACCTCGGTGGCCGACTACGCGCCGGTGCTGGAGGAACTGAAGGCCAGCGGCGGGTCGCTGTCGAAGAAGACGCTGTGGGACCTGGCGCGTAAGGCCTTCGAGCTGACTGCCGCCTACGATGCCGCGATCACGACGCGGCTGGCGCGGCTGGAGTGCGAGGGCGGGCGTTTTGTGGAACAGCCGGCTGAGTTGCCGGCCAGCCTGAGCATCGTATTGCCGCGGCGGCAGACCTTGCGCTACGGCGAGAACCCGCACCAGAAGGCGGCACTTTACGCCGCCGGCGCGACGGGCATCGCCGGCGCCGTGCAACTGCACGGCAAAGAGCTTTCGTACAACAACCTGGTGGACCTGGACGGGGCCTGGCAGTTGATCCAGGAGTTCAGCGCGCCCGCGGCGGCGATCATAAAGCACACCAATCCCTGCGGCTGCGCCGAGCAGGAGACGCTGGCGGAGGCGTACGTCAGGGCATACGAGGCCGACCCGGTTTCGGCCTATGGCGGCGTGCTGGCGTTCAATCGTGAACTGGACGGGGCGACGGCGGAGGAGGTGGCGAAGCTGTTCGTCGAGGCCATCGCGGCGCCGTCCTATTCTGCACCGGCGCTGGCGGTGTTGAAGGCGAAGAAAAACTTGCGGCTGGTGCGGGTGACGGGCGGCCTGAGCGCGGGCGAGTTGGTGATCAAGTCGATCAGCGGCGGCGCGCTGGCGCAAACGCCCGACAACGAGACGTTCCGCCGGGAGGCGGCGTGCGTGGTGACCTCAGTGCAGCCCACCGACGAGCAGTGGCGCGCGCTCGAGTTCGGCTGGAAGGTGTGCAAGCACGTGAAGTCGAATGCGATCGTCTATGCGCGCTCCGGGCAGTTGCTGAGTTCCGGCGCGGGCCAGATGAGCCGGGTCTTCTCGGTTGAGATCGGCGCGAAGAAATCGGTGCTGCCGCTGGGTGGGTGCGTTGTGGCGAGCGATGCGTTTTTCCCGTTCGCCGATGGACTGGAGGCCGCGGTGGCCAATGGGGCGCGGGCCATCATCCAGCCCGGCGGGTCAGTCAGAGACGCGGACGTCATTGCAGCGGCGGACCGGCTGGGCGTGGCGATGGTCTTTACCGGCGTGCGGCATTTCCGGCACTAACCCGGCCCGGAGCATCGGGCGCTGAGCAGCCTCAGACGCGGGCCCAACACAGCGCGTCAAGGCGGCGCTGCACGTAATCGACGAACTTCGAAGTCGGGTTGAAGCCGACCACCGATTCCGCATAGGCGACAAAGTTGGACAGCGCGTTGATGTCATAGAAGATGGGCTGCGCGGCAGTGGCATCCTCGAGATATTCCACGCCCCCGACGTCCAGCCGCGCGGCGCGGGCCACCGCCAGCACGGAGGCGGCGATGTGCTGTGGCGGCTCGAAGCGCAGGACGCGCCGCTGGCCGGGCGCGCACGCGTCGGCCGGACAGAGATTGAACGACGTCGCCTCGATGCGCAGGCCGTAGAGGACCTCGCCGCCGAGCACTTCCACGCGTTGGATGAAGCCGTCGCGCGGCGCGTGGTACTCCTGCACCAGCACGACGTTGTCGGCGCCGAAGTCGATTTGGGCCAGCTGTTGTTCCAGGTCGCGCGGCGTCTCGCAGCGCAACATGCCGCTGCCCGCGCCGCCGCAATTAGGTTTCACGACGACGGGGCATTTCAAGTCCGCGGCGGCCTGGACTAGCACGGCAGCGCTATTGGCGGCGCGGGTTCGGGGACTGCTCAGCCCGCAGCGCGAGAAGATCTCCAACTGGCGCAGCTTGGAGATCTCGACCTCGTAAGCGGCACAGCCGTTGATGACCGCCACGCGACGGGCCTCCAGCAGCCGCAGCATCTCCAACACCGCAAACTGACCACAGCCGTGGCCGCGCCAGCGCGCCGACGCGCTCATGCGGTTGAGCACGAGATCGGGCCACTCGGCGCGCTCCGGGTCCAGCGCCAGCGACTCAGCCTTCCACTCCTCGAAAGGAATGCCGCGCGCGCGCAGCTCCGCAAACAGGCCCTCGAACCAGCGCGGGTGTTCGTACAGAATGGCGAGACGCGGCTTCACGGGTGCAAGTTCCATTGTGCCGTTTTACATGGCGGTGTGGGCGGCATCATTGGTTCAGGCCGGCAGGCCAGACATTGCTCAGGGGAAGGAAGCGGGCGTCTTCGAGCGGTACGAAAACAAGGGGACAGACGGCTCTATCCACACGGCGCGGCGGATGTGGCGCGTAGATCGAGAGAGTAGTGAGCGCCTAGGACAGAGACGTCAGTCCCCTTGTTTTCGGCTCAGACCTTCCAGTCCTCGGGCACCTGGCCCTCGGGCAGGAGTTTGCCTTTCTCCAGGTGCCGGACCTTGGAGGCGTAGTGTGCGGCGTGGGGATCGTGGGTCACCATCACGATGGTCTTGCCGTATTCCTTATTCAACATGCCAAGCAGGTCAAGGACGTCCTTAGCGGAGCGGGCGTCGAGATTGCCGGTCGGCTCGTCGCACAGCACCAGGTCGGGGTCGGTGACCAGGGCGCGAGCGATGGCGACGCGCTGTTCCTGGCCGCCCGACAACTGGCGCGGATAGTGGCGCAAGCGGTCGCCGAGCCCCACCAGGCGCAGCGCGGTGGTGGCGTGCTGGAAGCGCTCGCCTCTCTTCAGGTGAGTGAGCTTCAACGGCAGTTCGACATTCTCGAGCGCCGTCAGCACCGGGATCAGGTTGAAAGTCTGGAACACAAATCCGATGTGGACGTTACGCCAATGCGCGATCTGACGCTCGCTGAGCGAGGCCAGATCGTGGCCCAGCACGGTGATGCTGCCCGAGGTGGGCCGATCCATCGCCGCGGTCAGGTGCAGCAGCGTGGACTTGCCCGAACCAGAGGGCCCCATCAGAGCAATGAACTCGCCGCGATAGACGTCAATGTCCGCTCCGTCGAGCGCCAGCACCTCGTAGGAGTCGCGCACGAAGCTCTTGGTCAAACCGCGCGCACAAACGACGACCTCGCTCACGGCTGCTGCGCTCCGCGCACGGCAACCTTCGCGCCGGGTTTGAGATCCTTGGGCGGATTGATGATCAGCTCCTCGCCGCCCTTCAACCCCTCATCCACGCGGATTCCGGCCGGCGTGTTTCCGCCGGTCTTAACGTCGCGCGGCGTGGCGACGCCGTTCTCCACAACCCACACGCGGCCATCGGCCAGCGTCGCCGGCAGGATGTGCACGGACGGACGACCCGGCAGGCCCGACTGGTCCTTCCCGAGGAATGCCACAATGGCGTTCATTTCAGGGCGCAGGAACTCATCCGGATTTGCGACCTTGACCTTCACCTGGACGGTCGCCTTCTGGCGATTGGCTTCGGGCGACATCTCCTTGATCCAGCCCTGCCATTTCTTGTCGGGATAGGCATCGACCGTGATGACGCCGTCCTGCTTCATGAAGAGCTTCCCGAAATCGTTTTGCGAAATGTCGAGTTCGACCTCGAGGTCGTTGAGGTCGGCCAGCGACACGACGTAGCCCTTGGCACCGCGCTCGCCCACGAAGCTGGTGGTGACGAATTCGCCCCGTTCCACGGCGCGTTCGAGGATGGTGCCGGTGACCGGAGCGCGGATGATGGTGTTGGCGAGCTGCGTCTCGGCGTAGGCAACCGCCCCCTCGGCCTGTGTGACGGCCCCGCGCGCGGCGTCGATCTGCTCCTGACGCGGGCCGATCTTCACCAGGTCGAATGTCTTCTGCAGCGAGTTGACGCGCGCCTCCGCGGATCGAAGCCGCGCCTCGGCGTCATCGAGCGCCTGCTTGGAGAGAACGCCTTCACGCGCTAGCGGGCGGGTGCGGTCGAGCGTCACGCGCGCGTTTTCGAGATCGGACTTGGCCTGATCGAGATTGGCCTGCGCGGTGGCGACCTCCTCGGGCCGCGAGCCGTGCTCGAGCTCAGCCAGGCGCGCCTTGAGGTTTGCCAGTTGACCCGTGTACTGCTTGAGCTGGGCGCGATACTCGTCGTCCTCCAGCCGCACCAGCACCTGGCCCTCGCGCACGCGATCGCCTTTCTCCACGCCGATCCAGGCGACTTTGCCGACCACCTTGGCCGCGACCTCAATCTTGTGCGCCGCCACGATGTAGCCGGTGGCATTGAGAACGACTTCGCGTCCTCCGGTAGCCTGTGAGGACACGACCTTGACAGTATCCACGACGGGCGCGGCGTTCAAGCGCTTCCAAATCATCGACGCCGCGCCCAGCACGAGAAGGATGACCACGCCGGTCACGATCCAGCGCGCGGCCCAGCGTGGAGAACGGGGCTCGGCCTCAAAGCCAGCCTCCGCGCCGCGCTGGATTCTCAGAGTCTTCAATTCGGGTTGCACTGGATGCTCCTATATTTGTCTCAGCGCGACGAGGATCTGTTTCCGGGCGGCGCTGAAGGCGGGCAGAAAACCGCCCAGCGCGCCCATGAGCAACGAAAAGCCCAGGCCGCCGATAACGACCTTGGGCGTGATGCGAAGCTGAAACGAGATCTCAGAAAACTGCTGCATGTTGCCGACCTCGGTGGAGAAGCCGTTCAGCGGCCACACCAGCAACAATCCGAGCACGCCGCCCAGCAGCGAAAGCAGCAGCGACTCGAGGACGAAACTGACCAGGATGCTGGAGCGCGAGAAGCCGAGCACGCGCAGCGTGCCGATCTCGGCCGAGCGGCGCGCCACGGCGGCGTACATGGTGTTCATTGCGGCGAAGCACGAGCCCACGGCCATGATGACGGCCACGAAGGAGCCGAGGTAGCGCAGCACATCGCCCGAGTCGGTCTGCGACATCATGTACGCCGACTCGGACTGCGCGCCGACCTGCAGGCGCGGCTCGACCTCGAACTCGCTGGCCAGCGCGCGCAGCGCGACCGGGTCGGTGGCGCGGATCAGCACGCTAGAGCAGGCGTCGTAGCGGTTCAAGTCCGCGCCGACCTGATCGAGAGGACCCCAGATCTCGCTGTTGCGCGCCGGGTAAGTGCTCTCGAAGGCGCCGACCACGTCCCATGTGCCGCGCCCGAATTGGATCGTGTGGCCGACGTCGGCGCCGGGATACTTGCGCGCCAGCGAATCGGCGATGACCACCTCGCGGCGCCCCGCTTGGAACCAGCGGCCGCGCACCAGGCGCGTCTCCTCGCGAATCGCCAGGCCGGCCTTGGAGAGGCCGCGTAAATTGAGGTTGGCGCTGCTGGTCGGGTCACCGTTGTCCAGGCTCACGATGGTGACCAACTCGAGCGAAGCGAGCGGCGCGCCGTGCGCGTCGAGCGCGATGCCGGGCCGGTGGCGGATCACCTCGTTGAAATCGGGCCGGTAGATGAGCGAGGTCAGCTCGGCGTTGCCCCCCTTGCGCAGCAGCAGCAGGTTGAGCGGGTGGCCCGAGCTGCTGAAGGTCGTGTTGAGGCCCTCGGCCAGCGCGAGCACGGCGCACAGCACGGCCACGGTGAGCCCGATGCCTGGCGCGGTCATCACGGTGGTGGTCTTGCGCACGGCGAGATTGCGGAGGTTGTAGGCCAGAGGGATGCGCATACAGCGAGCGCGGCGCCGATTCAATCGGTGTCCTTGAGCGCCTCCAGAATCGGGGTATGCGCGGCGCGCCAGGCGGGCGCCACCACGCTGGTCACGCCCAACAGGATCGAGAACCCAAGCAATGCCCCCAGGACCGGCGGCTGCAGCCTCAGCGTCTTGGTCTGCTGCACAATCGCCGGACCTTGCCGGATCACGCCGATCAGGCCGTTGGCGAGCAGCAGCCCGATGCCGCCGCCGAGCATCGAGATGACGCCCGACTCTGCAACCAGCAGGCCGATGACGGTGTTGGGTGAAAAGCCGAGCGTTTTGAGGATTCCGACCTCGCGCGTGCGCTCGCGCACCGACATCGCCATGGTGTTGCCGGCGATGAGGAGGATGGTGAACGTGACCGCGCTGCAGATGGAGATCAAGGCCAGCTTCACGTTGCCCAGCATGGACAGGAAGCCGAGGCCGAAGGCGTACTCACTCTCGGTCTTGGTCGGCGCCTCGGAGTTGGCGAACATCTCGTCGATGGCACGCGCGGTCGCATTGACGTTTTCGGGCGCGTCCACCAGCATGGCAAACATGCCGGCAAAGCTCCGCGTCGAGCCGCGCGCTTTCAGACCCTCTTCGATGTAGGCCAGCGGGAAATAGATGTAGTCGGACTCGATGTCGGAGTCGTAGATGCCGCGCACGGTGAGGTCGAGATCGAAGGGAAAGATGTTGCCCTTGATGCGGACCTTGTCGCCCAGTTTGATGCCCTGCTGGGCGGCGACCGACTTGCCCACCAGCGCGCCCGAGACGTCGCGCACGAAGGCCAGCTTCTGCTCTTCGGGCACGCGGTAGTCGGGGTAGACGCCGAAGAAGCGGTCGGCCTCGACTCCGAAGCGCGGGAAGAACTTGGAGCGGTCGCGGTCCTCGTCCTTGTAGATGCCGCCGAACCACTGCCACGTGCAGACCTGCTTGACGTGCGGCACGCGGCTGATCTTCTCGCGGAAGTACAACGGCATGGTGAGGGCCAACGAGACCTTGTGGCGCGTGACCAGGCGGCTCATCTGAGTCTTGGGCGGATCTCCATAGAAGAGCGCGTAGTAGAGCGCCAGCAACACGCCCAGCACGCACAGCGACATCGCTAGCGAAGAGATGGTCAGCAGGCTGCGGCGCTTGTTGCGCAGCGCGTTCTTCAAGATCAGCCCGATGTAACGCATCAGTGCGTGTGCCCCACAGTTCTATTCTAAGGGTGGCAGCTGGCTTCGCCCTCCCCGGCATGATCAGCCGCCTCTTTAGATGGATGAAATGACGCCAACGCGCGACGAAACTTTCATGCGGGAGGCCTTGCGCCTGGCGCGCGAGGCCGCAGCGGCGGGCGAAGTACCGGTGGGCGCGGTGGTGGTGGTCGGCGAACAGATCGTCGGCAGTGGATTTAATCGTCCGATCGGGTTGCATGACCCGACGGCTCACGCGGAGATGCTGGCGCTCAGGGAGGCGGCTCAGCGGTTGAGCAACTACCGGCTCGGCGAGGCCGAGGTGTTCGTGACGCTGGAGCCATGCGTGATGTGCGCCGGGGCGCTGGTCCAGGCTCGCGTCAAACGGCTGGTGTTCGGTAGCCGCGACCTGCGCTTCGGCGCAGTACGGAGCAAGTTCCGCCTGGCCGACAGCGAGCTATTGAATCACCACATCGGCATCGAAGAGGGCGTTCTGGCGGCCGATTGTGTCGCGCTGCTGGAAGGATTCTTCAAACTGAAACGCTGATCCGCCCGGCTGTGGAGATGCGATCGCGGCCTGCGTTCACTGCGAACTGGCTTCAGTAACAGCGCGCTCGCTGACGGTCGCCCTCAGCAACGCGGGCGCGACGCACGGCCAGGCGCCCGCCCCTCTCGGCCTCCGCGGACGGGCGCCTGCTGCTGTGGTCAGATCGTCAGGCCGCCGGCCGCAACGCCCAAATCGGCTGATAGCGCGGCCGCAGCGCCAGCACCTTCGGCCCAGGTTCCGGCCCGGGCGTCCAGTCGTTTTCCAGACGGCTGTGAAAGTACTCCTCCAAAGGGAATAAGGCGTAGGGCGTCAGCTCGCGAAAGATCTTGCCCAGTTTCTGTTCGATCCGGTAGACCAAATGGAAGAATGTGCCGCGGTCCATGCCCAGACGGCGGCAACACAGACGCCAATCGGCGCCGAGGAGGAAATGATAGCTGAAGAGCTTGTACTCTTCCGGCGTCAGAGACCGGCGCGATACCAGCGTGAAATCGGCAACGTACTCTTCGTCCTTGCGGCCCCAGATGCGGTGGCCGCCACGAGCAGTGCAGTCCAGCGATACCTTGCTCAGGTACTTTTCTTTGGTCACACAGTGGCGGAATCGGGCGTAGCAAGCCCGAAAGATGGCGCGCAACACGCAATTGCATGCGTGCGGTTCGCCCCGCTTCAAACTACGGATGCCTGTCCCAAAGCAATGGGAACAGTTCGGAACGGCTAAGGCCAGCGTCTCGGATCGGGTCCACTCCATTGTTCGGTCCTTTCGTCGGCTTCTCCCGGTCGCCTCACACGACCGGAGGATGGCTCTGTGGGGCAGTGTGGGTCTACGGTCCAATTCCGTCAACTGACGAGGAAGACGTTCTTGGGTACTATCAGTACCTGAAGTACTAAATGCACGAATTAGGTGCTTATTTTCAATGAGCTAGCTGAATTTTGGAGTTTAGAATTATTTTATCTTAATTCCTTTTGGAACGAATCACCAGTATCATCCAGTACGTACCTATTTCTAATAGCTATATGCAGTCATCGACGGTGCCACCCTCGTTTGATTCGCTTTATCAACGGCTTCTGGAGCGCCTCCGGTTCCAGATCGCGGCCGGTTCCCTGACTGTGCGCCGCCTGGCCAGGCAGATCGGGATCTCACAGCCGCACATGCACAACCTGATCAGCGGGAAGCGGGCCATGAACGTGGAGATGGCGGACCGGTTGCTGGAGTTTCTCGGCATTTCGCCGTTGAATCTGGCGACGGGGGTGGAACTGGGCAGCGCTCTGGAGCGCGTTGCTTCCTCGCCGGAGCTGATCCGCCACGTTCCGCTGCTGGCCGGGCTCGTGGGACCGGCGCATCCGTTCCCCGAACCAGGAGAGAATTCGGGTTGGGTGGCCCTTCCCGCCGATGCCGCCAGCCAGTTGCGCCAGCCCGAGTTCGCCGAGCTGGGAGCGGACCCGGAACTGGCGAAAGAGTTCCCGGGAGCCAGCTTCGTCCTGCTGGAAACAGCCTTGCCGGCCCGGCTCCGGGTCAGGATCGACGCCTGGTACGCCATCCGCTGGTCGGGCGGGGGCTGGATCCGGCGGTTGCGGCACGAGGCCGGGCGCCTGGTCATCCTCGGCCAGGAAGGCTTGCGGCCCGCCATCGGGCCGGGCTGGATCGAGTTGCGCGGAACCACCCCGGACGTGCACATCCGCGGACTTGTGGTGTGGCTGGGCGGCGATCCGCGGCACACCAATCCCCTGGCCCAGTCGGGCTACCTGATCCCGCCGCCCGCGGCAGATTCGTAAAGGGCGTTCACCTGGCGCGCGGTCTCTTCCCACGTGAAGCGGGCCACCTGAGCGTGGCCGCGCGCGATCATTTCCTCGCGCAGCGCCGGCGAGAGCAGCACCTCGCGGATGCCCCGCGCGATGTCGAAGACGTTATCCGGGCTCACGATCACGGCGGCCTCGCCGACCACCTCAGGCAGCGACGTGGACTTCGAGCAAACCACCGGCGTGCCGGACGCCATCGCCTCCAGAGGCGGGAGGCCAAAGCCCTCATACAGCGACGGGAACACAAACGCCTCGGCCGCCTCGAAGAAGACCCGCAGCGCACTGAGCGGAACGAAGCCCAGGAACCGCACCGCGCCCTGCACGCGGGAGTGCAGCACCGTCTGCCGGACCAGCGGATAACGCGAAATCTCATCGCCGATGATGATCAGCCGCAGGTCCGCGTATTGCGGATGATTGGCCAATTCGCGTTTCACCAGCGCGAAGGCCTCGATCAGCCGCGGGATGTTCTTTTGCGGGCGGATCGTGCCGGCGTACAGCAGGAACGGGTAATTGACCTGGTAGCGCTCCAGAATGCGCCGCCGTTCGAGGTCCCAGGCCTCAGGCCCGGCGGCGCGGGCATCCTCGCCGGGCTGGCGATGGGAGAAGCGTGGATCGGTGGCGCCATAAATTCTGACCACCTTTTCATTCGCAATGCCCAGGATATTGACTACGTCGTGGCGTGTGGATTCCGAAGCCGCCATCACGCGCTCTGCCCGCTCCAGGGCGCGACGAATGCCCATGGTACGCAGTTCATGCCGCCATCCGGACGGCGCCCCAAAGACCAGGGCGCTGAGGTCGTGGACCGTCACCACGTACGGGCGTGGCATCAACAGCGGCACCTGAGTCAGGGGAATGTGGCTCAGATCCACTGCCAACCTGCGGATCAGCAGCGGGAATCTGAGTTGATCTGTCCGCTCCGCGTCGCTCCTGTCGTAGGGCACGCGCTCGAAGTTAGGCGGCAGGCCGTCGAATTCGTGCCGGTCTTCGGAATGGGCGATCAGCAGAAATCGGTGCGGCACGCCGATGGCGGCTAAGGCGCGGAGCAGATTCCGGATGTAGGTCCCAAAGCCAAAGTCCCGGATGTGGCGCGCGTCGAAGGCAATCCGCAACGGCATACTGCGCCCCTGTCGGAGCTTCAGACGGCCGCCGGCGCCAGCTTCCAGCCGTACAGCGGAAAGCGTTTCGTGAGAGCCTGCACGCGGCGGCGCACCGCGGCCAGGTTATCTTTGTCGGCGGGCGCCGAAAGAACCTGCGCAATCAGCGCTCCCACTTCGCGCATTTCGGCCTCGCCGAAGCCGCGCGTGGTCACCGCCGGGCTGCCCAGGCGGATTCCGCTGGGATTCATCGGCGGATTGACGTCGAACGGGATCGCATTCTTGTTGACCGTGATCCAGGCCTCGTCGAGAGCCTTTTCCGCCTCCTTGCCGCGCAACCCGCGGCAGAATACGTCGAGCATCGCCAGGTGCGTGTCTGTGCCGCCCGACACGATCCGGTAACCGGCCTGGGTCAGCGCCTCGGCCAGGGCTTTGGCATTGGCGACGATCCGTTTCTGATACTCGGCGAACTCGGGCTGCATCGCTTCCAGGAAGCACACCGCCTTAGCGGCGATGACATGCACCAGCGGACCGCCCTGGGTGCCCGGGAAGACCACTTTGTCGACCGCCGCGGCGTATTTCTCCTTGCACAGAATGAGGCCCGCGCGCGGCCCGCGCAGCGTCTTGTGAGTGGTCGAGGTGACGATGTCGGCCCACTCGCAGGGGTTCGGATAGAGCCCGGCCGCGACCAGCCCGGAGAAGTGCGCCATGTCCACCAACAGCAGCGCGCCGCAGGCGTCGGCGGCTTCGCGAAAGCGGGCGAAATCGATGATCCGCGAGTAAGCGCTGGCGCCGGCGATAATCAGCTTCGGCTTGTGCTCGTCCGCCAGCCGCGCCAGTTCCTCGTAGTCGATCACTTCATTGTCCCGGCGCACGCCGTAGGCGACGATCTTGTACGTCTTGCCCGAGAAATTCAGCGGATGGCCGTGCGTGAGGTGTCCGCCATGCGCCAGGTTCATGCCCATGATCGTGTCGCCCGGCTGCAGCACGGCGGCGTAGGCCGCCTGGTTGGCCTGCGAGCCGGCATGCGGCTGGACGTTGGCGTGCTCGGCGTGGAACAGCTGTTTGGCGCGCTCGCGGGCCAGGTTCTCGATGACGTCGGTGAACTCGCAGCCGCCGTAATAGCGCTTGCCGGGGTAGCCTTCGGCGTACTTGTTCGTGCACACGCTGCCGGTGGCCTCGAGCACCGCCTCGGAGGTGAAGTTCTCGCTGGCGATGAGTTCGATGCGCGAGTGCTGGCGCTGCGTTTCGTTGCGAATGGCGGCGGCGATCTCCGGATCCACCTGCTCCAAGCTCCGGCTCATGCGCTCCTGCTCGCTCATGCCTGTGCCCCCTTCTGCGCGCTGTCTTTTGTACCTTCCGCCGCGCCAGCCCCCGCGGGATCCTCGCGCTCCAGGGCCATCATCTTGTTGACCCGGCGCTCATGACGCCCGTCGCTTTCAAACTGCGTATTCAGGAAGATCCGCACCATTTCGTCGGCCTCTTCCGGTTTGGTGTAGCGTTCACTCAGGGCCAGCACGTTGGCGTCGTTGTGCTTGCGCGTCAGACCGACCTCCTCCGGATTGGTCGCCAACGCAGCGCGGATGCCCTTCACCTTGTTCGCCGCCATGGCCATGCCCATGCCGGTCATGCACACCAGAATGCCGCGGTCGGCCTTGCCCTGCACCACCTCGTGCGACACTGCGGCGGCGTAATCAGGGTAATCCGTCGAGACCATGTCGTGGGTTCCCAGATCCTCGACGGAGTGGCCGTCGGCGGCCAGCACGCCTTTGAGATGCTCCTTCAGCTCGAAGCCAGCGTGGTCGGCGCCAATTGCGATTCTCATAGGATATTCAAGTTTAGCATGCAGGCCGGACCCGGACCGCATGCTAAACTAGTGAGTTTAACATCACAGAAAATCAGGACTTAGCATGCTCTGGAGCCGTCTTTTCATTCCTACTTTACGAGAGGCCCCGGCGGAAGCCGAGGTCGTCAGCCATCAACTTCTGTTACGTGCGGGTTATGTTCGCCAGCTCGCTGCCGGCGTCTACAGCTACCTGTACCTGGCGCAGCGCGCGCTGCTGAAGATCACCCAAATTGTCCGTGAGGAGATGGACGCCATCGGCGCGCAGGAGTTCCACCTGCCGGCGCTGAACCCGGCCGAACTGTGGCAGGAGTCAGGCCGCTACGACGTGATGGGCGACAACCTGTTCAAGCTCAAGGATCGCTTCGGCCGCGCGTTGTGCCTGGCGATGACCCATGAAGAGGTGATGACCTCGATCGCCCGCGGCGAACTGCGCAGCTACAAGCAACTGCCCCAGATCTGGTACCAGATTCAGACCAAGTTCCGCGACGAGGTGCGCCCCAAGTCGGGCCTGCTGCGCGTGCGCCAGTTCCTTATGAAGGACAGCTACTCCTTCGATCTCGCGCCGGCCGGGCTCGACGTCAGCTATGAGAAGCACCGCCTGGCCTATTGCCGCATCTTCGACCGTTGCGGCCTGGACTATCTGACCGTCGAGGCTCACTCGGGCGCAATGGGCGGCAGCCAGTCGCAGGAGTTCATGGCGGCGACGGATGCCGGCGAGGACTACGTGGCTTTCTGCCGCGAAACCGGCTATGCGGCGAACCTCGAAAAGGCCGTCTCGCGTCCTCAACCCCCTGCGGCGCCCGATCCTGCGGGCGACCTGGCGCCGGAACAAGTTCACACGCCCGGCCAGAAGACCATCGAGGAAGTCGCGGCCTTTCTCGGCGTGCCGGCGACCTCGTTGATCAAGACCCTGGTCGTGGTCGGTGACGCCAAACCCTGCGTGGTCCTCCTGCGCGGCGATCATCAACTCAGCGAGACCAAGTTCCAGACCGCGACCGGCTGCCTGGAGTTCCGTCCCGCGCATCCCGAGGAGATCCACGAGTGGTTCGGCGCCGACGCGGGCTCGCTCGGACCGGTGGGCCTGACGGATCTGCCCATCCTCGCCGACAAATCCCTCCAGGGCCGCGTGAACATGATCTGCGGCGCCAATAAGAACGATTACCACCTGCGCAACGTCACGCCCGGCGAGGATTTCCAGTGCGCCTGGCACGATCTGCGCCAGGTGGCTCCCGGCGACACTGAAATCAACACCGGTCTGCCGCTGGAGATCAGGAAGATGGTCGAGATCGGCCACATCTTCAAGCTCGGATACAAGTATTCCCACTCCATGGGCCTGAATGTGCTGAACCAGGACGGCGTCGAAACGCCCGTCATCATGGGCAGCTACGGGATCGGCATCGAGCGCATCCTGTGCGCCGCCATCGAGCTTTACGCCGATAAGGACGGTATGTCGCTGCCCGCTGCCATTGCGCCCTTCGAAGTCGTCGTGACGCCGATCAAGTACAGCGACCTGAGCTTGCGGGCCGGCGCCGAACAGCTCTACACCGCTCTGCAAGCGGCCGGCGTTGACGTCCTCTTCGACGACCGCGATCTAAGCCCCGGCATCAAGTTCAAGGACGCCGACCTGACCGGCATCCCGTACCGCATCAACGTGGGCAAGAAGCTGCCCGTGGGTCTGGTGGAAGTCGTGGATCGGCGCACACACCAGGTCACCGAAGTGCCCATCGCCGAGGCGCCCGCCTGGATTGCGGAGCAGGTTCGCGCGGCCAAAAACTGCGCAAGATCATGACGGCAGATCGCACTACGACGCCGCGGCCGGACTCAGAGCAAGCGCAGCCCAGTTGGGCATCCATCCGCGAGGAGTTCCCGTCTCTGGCCGGTTGGACGTTTCTCAACACCGCGACCTTCGGCCAATTGCCCAGGCGTGCGGAGGAGGCCATCGCGCGTCATCTGGCCCGCCGCCGCGAAAACGCGTGCTCCGACTTCCTCTCCTGGTTTGCCGATCACGACCAATTGCGCGCCCGGCTGGCACAGTTCATCTCCGCGACTCCGGCCGAGATCGCCTTCCTGCCGAACTCCTCCTGGGCGCTGGGCCATCTGCTCACCGGGCTGGACTGGCGCCCGGGCGACGAGGCGGTCACGGCCGAGGGCGAGTTCCCTAATCATCTTTACGCCGTCGAATACCTGGCGCGGCGCGGCGTGCGCGCCGTGCGCTGCGGCTACGACGAACTGCTGACAGCGCTCACGCCGCGCACGCGACTGGTCCTGCTCAGCACCGTGAATTACAGCACCGGCTACCGTGCCCCGGTCGCGGAGCTGGCGGCGGAGTTACGCGAACGCGGCATTCTGTTTTATCTCGATGCCACCCAAAGCCTGGGCGCGCTGCGGCTCAACTTCCAGGAGATCCAGCCCGACCTGCTGGCTGTGAATTGCTACAAGTGGATGCTCGCCCCGAACGGCGCCGCGTTCATGGCCGTTGCGCCCGCGTTACGCCAGCGGCTGGAGCCGCTGGCCATCGGCTGGCGCAGCCATCATGACTGGCGCCGCGTGGACTGGCTGCACGAAGGCGCGCCCGAGCTCATGGACGGCGCCGAGAAGTACGAAGCGGGGATGCTCTCCTCGCTGTCGCTATACGCCCTCGCGGCCAGCCTCGAGCTGATGTTCGAACTGGGGCCCGAGCGCATCGAGGAGCGCGTGCTGGGCCTCGCCCGCGAGGTTCGCGCCCGCATTCGCGAGCTCGGCGGCGAGCCCCTGCCCTACGACAACACGGCCATCGTGGCCGCGCGTTTTCCGGGCCACGACGCCTCGGAACTGGCGGCGCGCTTGAAACAGCAGCGCGTGCTGGTCTCGGCGCGCCACGGCCTGCTGCGGGTTTCGACGCATTTCTATAACAACGAGGCCGACCTCGACCGTTTCGCCGAGATCCTTTCGAAGCTTCTTTGACGCGCGGAGGAGTCCGATCCCCGGGTAGTGGGTCGTCTGTCGGGCGCGGCTGCAGTTCGAAGATGCGGACGGGGCGATCAAACAAGTGTCCGATATCGCCACTTCTCGACCACAATCCTCAGACGCGCTGACCGGGACCACATGCACGGTCAGGGCGTGACACGTCAAAGTGACGTCCGTCTGCCGAACTCCCGTGCGCGCCGTCACCCTACCGGAATGGTCACCGGCGTGTCTGGAGATGGGTGAGGCACGCTAGACTCTATTCCCCACCAGTAGAAGCCGCCCGAAAACGGGTAATCGATACCCTCAAGGGAAGGTCACAGCCTTGAGATTCTTTGGATCCGCCAGCAATTGCGCAGCCTTATACAGCCACTCGCCCTCTTCTCCGCGAATGATGGAAAACCACAAGTGGCAGGTGCCACTTGGCCCACCGCCACCGCTTGGAATGTTCACATCCGCCCATTTGAATCTTCCCGGCTGCGAACGGAGATGCACTAGGATCTGGTCTTTGAACGCCTCAACCGGTTCAGGCAGAAGATTCCAGCTACATACATGCAGATCAAAGGAGACCTGGCGCAGCTTGGCTCGCGACCCGGAGACCAATACGATGATGTGGGCCCGATGTCCATTCGGGTCTGTGAAACTGGCCCTGTAATCGCCATTCTTCAAATCCGCGAACTCGCTTTTCGAAACTGTCTCCAGTGGCATTTCGATCAGCTTCTCGCCATTTTCAAGTAATCGAACCTTCATATCAGTAAACCCCTCCTATCTCGATTCTGCCACACGTCGAAAAATAGCCACCTACCGCGCTACTCTTATGTTCGGGCACTCGCCGGTTGACGGCGCCTAAAACCCGAAAGTGGCGTTACAATCACGGCAGGCGGACCTTAACGTCGGGAGGCCGATGGAATGAACTCGCTCTGGAGAACCACACGGCTGACAGCTTGCGCGGCGATCCTGCTGACCGGATCTAAAGGCGCGCTGATTCCTTCGCCGTCCTTTGGGCAGGAGAAGACGGCGGCTGACCAGAAGCCTTCGGAGTTCCTCGATGCGCTACGCAAAGCCGCCGAACAGGGAGACGCGGACGCTCAGGCGAAGCTCGGCATGATGTATTTCCTGGGCCAAGGAGTGCCTCAGGATTTCGCCGAGGCCGCCCGCTGGAGCCGCAAAGCCGCCGAAAAGGGAGACGCTAGCGCGCAGGCCATGCTGGGCTTCGTGTACGAAAGAGGCCAAGGAGTGCCTCAGGACTTCGCCGAGGCCGCCCGCTGGAATCGCAAAGCCGCCGAACAAGGATCCGCGCTCGCTCAGACCAGCCTCGGTGTCATGTATGTCAACGGCGAGGGCGTGCCGCAGGACGACGCCGAGGCCGTTCGCTGGCTCCGCAAAGCCGCCGAACAGGGATTCGCGCTCGCTCAGGCGAAGCTCGGCATGGCGTATGCCGATGGCCTAGGCGCGCCGCAGGACTACACCGAGGCTGTTCGTTGGTTTCGCAAAGCTGCCGAACAGGGAGACGCAACCGGCCAGGTCGAGCTCGGCCTCATGTGTGGCGAAGGGCACGGAGTCCCGCAGGACTACGCTGAAGCCGCCCGCTGGTTCCGCAAAGCCGCCGATCAGGGAGACGCGATGGCTCAGTTCGACCTTGGTGACGCATGCTACGACGGCAAAGGAGTCACGCAGGACTACGCCGAGGCCGCCCGCTGGTTCCGCAAAGCCGCCGAACAGGGGCTCGCGCAGGCACAGCACAACCTTGGGCTGATGTATTCCCACGGGCAAGGGGTGCCGCAGGACTATGTGCAAGCGCATAAGTGGCTGAACCTCGCCGCCTCGCACGCCAGTGGTGACGACCAAAAGAAGTACGCCGACCACAGGGATTCGCTCGCAGGGAAGATGACCGCTCAACAGATCGCCGAGGCACAGCGCCTGGCGCGGGATTGGAAACCAAAACCAGAGGGTCAAAGGTGACGCTCTATCGGGCGATGCACTCCTCACGTCGCGATTACTACGGAGGTAACAATGACGATCAGTGGAGCTTTGGAAATCGTGAAGGGACAGTATGGACTATTGCCGTCGTATATGGCGGCGAACGGAAGAATGATGTATGTTGTTGCCGCTGAGCAGCAACTGCGAGCCATTCCAGAATTAGACAGCCCGGAGGGTGGTATTGCTATTTTTGCGCCCGAAGTGATAGATCTGGCCAGCGGTGCTATCACAATAGAGGCACTTGTGAGAAGAAAGAAACCAGAACTCTTCCCCCCAACGCCTTAACGTGCAGAAGGTCCTTGTCCGGCTATCGTGGCAGGGGCACCTCAGGTGCAGCGGAAGAAGCACGGAAGGATCGCCCCGGCCCATCATTTTGCCTCCCACGAGACCGTGCAATTGGCGCGTCGGACGCGTGGTCGGAACGGCAAACGGCGTCATCGGAAAATGGTTTGCCGCCACCGATTTCAAGCTGACCCATCACCGATCCCCGCCCCGACTTGCCGCTGGGTCGCAGTTCTATGGCATACTGAAAGTTGTTCGTTTCCTGACGGCCGCGCCTTGGGCGCGCGTCTCTCGCGGAATCCCCGCGGTTTGACTCCTGTCGCGCGCCGTTCGTAGCATGGTAGTTTCGGAGAATACGCACGGAGATCGTCTGTCTATGAAGACCGTATTTCCGTCCAAGAGCGAAATCAAGCGTTCCTGGTTTATCCTCGACGCCAGCACAGCTCCCCTTGGACGGCTAGCTACTCAAGCGGCCCGGATCCTGATGGGCAAGACTAAGCCTATTTTCACGCCTTTCCTGGATACCGGTGACCACGTGATTGTGATTAACGCCGATCGGGCCGTCCTGACCGGCAACAAGGAAAACCAGAAGGTGTACCACCGGCACTCCGGTTATCCCGGCGGGCTGCGCGAGGACAAGGCGGCGGAAGTTCGCGCCGTCCGTCCCGTGCGCCTGGTGGAAGAGGCCATCCGCGGCATGCTGCCCAAAACTAAGCTCGGCAAGCAGATGTACCGCAAGCTGAAGGTGTATGCCGGCGACAAGCACCCGCACGACGCCCAGCAGCCCCAAACCCTGGCCGCGACATCGGCCCGCTGACGGCGCCATGAAGAGTACTGAGGATTAAGAATGGCTTTGATTCAATATCTCGCGACCGGCCGACGCAAACAGGCGACGGCGCGGGTTTTTTTGCGGCCCGGCACGGGCAAAATCACGGTCAACGGCAAGCCCATGGAGGAGCACTTCACCACCTACACGTCGAAGAGCATCGTCCGCCAGGCCTTGCTGGCCACCGAAAACGCCGACAAGTTTGACGTCATGGTCAATACCCACGGCGGCGGGCTCACCGGCCAGGCCGGCGCGGTGCGCCTCGGCATCAGCCGCGCGCTGACTGAGTTCAACCCGGAACTGCGCGGGAAGCTGAAGGCCCTCGGCTATCTGACGCGCGATCCGCGCGAGCACGAGCGCAAGAAGTACGGCCAGGCTGGCGCGCGCGCCCGCTTCCAGTTCTCCAAGCGCTAGGCGCTCCGGTTTCTCCATGTTTTGGGCCAGCCGCCCTTTCTCGCCGAAGGATCCCGTTGGGGACCGCCGGCGGACCTCCTGGGGCGGCTGGTCTCGTGTCCACCTCGGGTTAGCGAAAGCGCCCCTAAATCAAATGTTTAAGGAGACAACTTGCCGTCCATTTCAATGAAAGAACTGCTCGAAGCCGGCGTTCACTTTGGGCACCAGACCAAGCGCTGGAATCCCAAGATGAAGGAATACATCTTCGGAGAACGCAACGGAATCTATATCATCGATTTACAGAAGACTCTGAAACTGTTCAAGGACGCCATGCGCTTCGTTGGCGAACAGGCCGCCCAGGGCAAAACCGTGATGTTCGTCGGCACCAAGCGCCAGGCCCAGGAGGCGATCGCCGAAGAGGCCACGCGCTGCGGCCAGTTCTATGTCAACAACCGCTGGCTGGGCGGGCTGTTGACGAATTTCGTCACCGTGAAGCAATCGCTCAAGCGGCTCAAGGAACTCGATGAGCTGTTCGCCGACGAGTCGGGCGGCCGCGAGCGCCGTACCAAGAAAGAGCTGATCGGCCTCGAGCGCGAGCGCGGCAAGCTGATGCAGAACCTGGCCGGTATCAAGAACATGACCGAGCCGCCCGACCTGATCTTCGTCATCGACTCCAACAAGGAATCGATCGCCGTGAAGGAAGCCGGCAAGCTCGGCATCCCGGTGGTCGCCGTCGTGGACACCAATTGCGATCCGGACGAGGTCACATGGCCGATTCCGGGCAACGACGACGCCCTGCGCGCCATCCGTCTGTTCACCAACAAGATCGCCGACGCGGTGGTGGAAGGACGCGCGCTGGCCAGCGAACAGGACTTCGTGGCAAAGGAAGTGGTGGTCACCGAAGAGGGTCCCGTGGAGGACATGTCGCAGTTCGCGCACTACGTTGACCCGCGGCTCAACGAGGATGTGCTCACCGAGGGCATCTCCGACATCGACTTGCCTTCCATGTCGCTGCCGAAAGGCCTCAAGGATGCCGAGGCCCCGGCCGAAAGCTGATGGCCGCAACGAAGGACGCCCTCCGCGGCGTCCCTCTTTGCAGCGGCGGCCGGGACCTCCGGCCGCGCCGCGTGCTTCGCGGTGCACGACCGTCTTCATAGAACAGAGTTTCGTCACGTAAAGGAATTATCCATGGCAGAGATCAGTGCGCAGCTTGTCAAGCAGCTCCGGGAGAAGACCGGAGCTGGAATGATGGAGTGCAAAAGCGCTCTCGTGGAAGCCAAAGGCGACCTGGGCGAAGCGGAGGTGGTGCTGCGCAAGCGCGGCCTGGCCAGCGCCGCCAAGAAGGCCACCCGCAGCACCCGGCAGGGCCTGATCGGCGTGCAGATCGCCGCCGACGGCAAGGCCGGCGTGCTGATCGAAGTGAATTGCGAGTCCGACTTCGTGGCCCGCACCGAGGAGTTTCAGCAGATGGTCGCCAACCTGGGTAAACAGGTCCTGGCCGATCCGCCCGCTTCGGTCGCCGCGCTGAAGGCCTCCCTCTACGCCGCCGACCCGAGCTTCACGGTCGAGGCGCTGCTCAAGGCCAAAATCGCCAAGGTCGGCGAAAACATGAACATCGCCCGTTTCGCGCGCCACGCCGCCGCGGGCGTGCTCGGCAGCTACGTTCACCCCGGCTCCCAGCTGGCGGTACTGGTGGATCTGCAATCCGGCCAGCCGGAAACGGCCGCCAGGGATGGTTTTAAGGAAGTCCTGCACGACATCGCCATGCAGGTCGCGGCGGCCGATCCGAAGTTCCTGCGGCGTGAGGATGTCACCGCCGAATTCCTGGCCAGGGAGCGCGAGATTCAGCGCGCCCGGGCGCTGGCCGAAGGCAAGCCCGAGAAGATCGTCGACAAGGTGATCGAAGGCCGCATGTCGAAGTTCTACGAAGAGGTTTGCCTGCTCGATCAGCCCTTCATCAAGGACAACGCGATCAGTATCACCCAGTACGTCGCGGCCCGTGCCAGGGATCTGGGCGACAAGCTGACGGTAGCCGGGTTCCTACGCTTCAAAGTGGGTGAAATCGCCGCCGCCGAGGAAGCCGCCGCCTGGTGAGGAGACCTGCCCATGCCCGAACTTGAGCCTGCCGCGGCGCCGCACTACAAGCGCATCCTGCTGAAACTGAGTGGCGAGGTGCTGGCTGGAGGAGCGGGCTTCGGCATCGACGCCGGGCGCGTGCGCGCCCTGGCCGGGGAGATCGCCGAGGTGGCCCGGTTAGGCGTGCAGCTGGGCCTGGTGGTCGGCGCCGGGAACTTCTTCCGCGGCGTCGCCGCCGCCGCCGGCCAGATGGACCGTGTCACCGCCGACAACATGGGCATGCTGGCCACCATCATCAACTGCCTGGCGCTGCAGGACGCTCTGGAAAAGCAGGGCATCCCCACACGCGTCATGACCGCCATCCAGATGAACCAGGTGGCCGAGCCCTACATCCGCCGCCGCGCCATCCGGCATCTCGAAAAAGGCCGCATCGTCGTCTTCGGCGGCGGCACCTCCAATCCCTATTTCTCCACCGATTCGGCGGGCAGCCTGCGGGCCCTCGAGATCCAGGCCGACCTGCTCGCCAAGGCCACCAGCGTGGACGGCGTCTATGACCGCGACCCCAAGCAGCACGCCGACGCAATCCGCTACGAAGAAATCAGTTACAGTGAGGTTCTGGCGCGCAATCTGGCAGTCATGGACGCCTCGGCGGTCGCCCTTTGCCGGGACAACAAGCTGCCCATCCGCGTCTTCAACCTGACCTGCCGTGGCAATATAATGCGATTGTCGATGGGCGAACCCGTCGGCACTGTGATTCACTGATTGACTTCAGATGACGGAAGGATAAACGGATGAAACCTGAACAGCACGGCGCGGCGCCCGCCGGCCATCCCCAATCCCTGAAGGACATTGAGAATACGGCCCGGCAACGCATGGACAAGGTCATCGCCGCCTTGCAGCACGAGATGTCCACCCTGCGCACCGGACGCGCATCCATCAACCTGTTTGACGGGATTCAGGTGGAGGCCTACGGCTCCCTGATGCCGGTCAACCACGTGGCTACCCTGCACGTGCCCGAGCCTTCCCTGATTACCATCCAGCCGTACGACGTTTCGCAGATCGGCCACATCGAGAAGGCCATCCGCGCCTCGGACCTCGGCTTGAACCCCAGCAACGACGGCAAGCTGATCCGTGTGCCCATCCCGGTGCTCACCGAGGAGCGCCGCAAGGAACTGGTCAAGCATCTGCACCATGCCGCCGAAGATCACCGCATCCTCGTGCGCAACGTGCGCCGCGATGCCAACGAAGCGGTCAAGAAACTGTTGAAGGACAAGACCATCAGCGAGGACGATGAGCGCCGCGCCATCGACGAAACGCAGAAGCTGACCGACTCCTACATCGCCAAGATCGACCAGCTCGCCAAGGGCAAAGAAAAAGAGATCATGCAGGTCTGACGCCGGCGCTCTCGCCGGCCCACGCCGCCCCCGAACGCCGGGCCACGATCAGCGCTTCGCCGCACCACCAGCGCAACCCGGGGAGCGCGCCCAGAATCGCCCGGTCCGCTTTCTGCAACACCCGCATCGTCCCTCGCGCCCACCTCTGGCCGAATCTTCCACGCAGCATTCGCTTGGCCATAGCCAGGAGGTGGAAAGTCTCGATGCGCCATTCGCCGAACCACGGCTCCAGCCGCCGCAACTGTGCGCGCGTCATGACGATCTCTTCCCCCTGATCCTCGTGCTCCCGGGCCGCCAGGGCGCGCAGCCGCCGGGCGGCCTGCAGAACCGGATTCTCACCCCACGTTTCGCACAGGATCAGCCGCCCGCCGGGACGGACCACGCGCGCCAGTTCCTCCGCCGCCCCGGCATACTTGAGCGTGTGGTGCAGCGCCGCGCAAGCGAAAACGAGGTCGAAGGATGCTGTCTCCAACTGCGCCAAGCGGCTGGCGTCGGCCGCCACGCCCCGCACCCGCTCTCCCACGCCGCTGGCCCGCGCCCGCACGAGACCCAGTTCGATGGCCGTGGGAGAAAGATCCAGCAGCGTCACCTCGGCGCCCTCGGTCGCCATCCACACGCCGAAATCAGCCGGCCCGCAGCCGTAGTCGAGCACCCGCCCTCCGCTCAGCGGCTCTTCCAGCAACGCCTGGATCGTGGCGCGGTACAATTCGCGGCGTTCGTAAAACGGATGCCGTGGATCGTTGCAATTGCCCAGTAGAACCCGCCGGTTGACCCTCTGCGCCTCGGCCGGCGCAGCCAGCAGCGGCCCGTACTGACGCTCGTAAAAGGTCCGCTCCCGCTCGGCCTCGGTCATCGCCGCCCCTTCTTGCACTGACCATGCAAAAAGTGCCGGTCGGGCCACCGCCCGCCAAGGCCCGGGACCGCGGCCACGTGTGTAAATCGGCCACGGCGACGTGTCCAGTTGGCGGACAACGGACGGCTGCGGCAACCGTCCTGAAATCGGCGCACAATGCGTGTCGGCCTGCGCCCGCGAGCCCCTCGACGCTCACCCGCCCTCGCTCTGATTCTCGATGTGGGATGGTCCGGCCGCCGGCTGGCGCCGCACCCAAGAACAACCGCCCGGGCCGTACTCGACGGGGCCCCCGGGGCGACCGCGGACGCTGGCCTGCGCATGCAGGCTATTGTACGCCGTTACGTGGCTTTCCCTTCGTTTTGAAGGTCTTGGGCCGCTGGCTCCTCTCCCCCTGGCGAGGAGGAAAGCATCGTGAAGAACAGCCCCACGACGAGCAGCCCCGTTACTACTCCTCCGATTAACATCTTTCGCCTCCTACAGGATTTCGCCGGAGCCAACATTCCCCGTACTGCTTATCGGCAAACTCTCTACTTCCTCTTACGCGGATGAAGACAGTTTCGTTTATTTAATACTTGAAAAACTTGCAATTTAATGTCCAAACGCCGCCGTCCTCTGGCCCGATGGGTGTGTTAGCTTCGGGGCATGGACGTGGAAATGGCATTCGGCAGGTGCGGCCTGCGTTTGGAGTTGCCCGCGGGCTCACTGCCTCACAGCGCCCAATGGAGCGTCCTGACACCCCGTTGGGCCACCCCGGTCGACGACGCCGGCGCGGCCATCCGCCAGGCGCTCGATCATCCCGTCGCCGGGCCGGCCCTGGAGGAATTGGCGCGCGGACGCTCCAGCGCGGCCATTTCGGTCTGTGACATCACGCGGCCCGCGCCCAACCATGTGACCCTGCCGCCGGTTCTGGAGCGGCTCGAGCGCGCCGGCATCGCCCGCGACAATATCACCATCCTCATCGCTACCGGCTTGCACCGTCCCGCCACGGGCGAGGAAATCGCCGCCATCGTAGGCCCTGAAGTTTCCCGCCTCTACCGCGTCGAGAACCACTTCGCGCGCCGCCAGGCCGACCACCGCCACCTCGGGGAGACGGCCCGCGGCACGCCCGTCTGGATCGACCGCCGTTTCACCGATGCCGGCCTGCGCATCACACTGGGCTTCATCGAGCAGCACCTCATGGCCGGGTTCTCCGGCGGACGCAAGCTGGTCGTCCCGGGCCTGGCCTATCAGGACACAATTCGCGCCCTGCACTGCCCGAGCTTCATGCGCGACTCGAGCGCCGTGGAGGGCTCCATCGAGCACAATCCGTTGCACGCCGAGTTGCTGGAAATCGCCGCCCTGGCCCACCACGACTTCGCCCTGGACGTCGCTCTGGCCCCCGGGCGCCGGATCTGCGGTGTTTTCGCTGGTGAGCCCCAGCCTTCCCATGCCGCGGGCATCGAATTCGTCCGCCAGCACACCACCGCCTGGATCCCCGGCCTGTTCGACGCCGCCATCACCAGCGCTGCCGGGCACCCCCTCGACCTGACTTATTACCAGTCCGTGAAAGGCGTGACCGCGGCGGCGCACATCGTCCATCCCGGCGGGGCGATCCTGCTGCTGGCCGAGTGCGCCGAAGGCGCGGGCGCGGCGGAGTTTTCGCGCCTGCTCTTGGAGTCGCCCAGCCCGGCGGCATTTCTTGAAAAAATAGAACGCGCGCCGGTCCAAGTCGATCAGTGGCAGCTCGAAAAGCTGGCCCTGGTTTTTCAAAGCCATCGCGTCCTGTTTTACGTTCCGGGCCTGCCCGCGGAGTTCCGTGCCAAACTGTGGGGCCCGGTCTTCGCGAGCGCTCCCCAGGCCGTCGACGGGCTCCTCGCGAGCGTACCCGCCAACGCCCGCGTGGCCGTGCTGCCGGAAGGTCCGTACGTCTTCGCCCGGCCCAGCTCGCGCGTCGCCGAGCCGGTCGCCGTCTGAGGACCACGGGGACGGATGCCCCTGCGGAACGCCCGGAATTTCGATGCCTCCACGGTCCCCTCTGCACGCCTCTGCCGCAAGAGGCCCGCTACGCAACAGCACACCCCTCGCGCCAACCCATGCCCCCATCAAGCACTTGCGCCGGAATGGGTGGCCAACCTGGAGCCCTGGTTGACAAGGCCCAGAGCCTCGGCTATAGTTCTGAAGTGTCGCACTTTCAACGGTTTGTCGGGAGGGTGCGAGGCTTCTGAGTGGGGGGAGTGGCCCGCCATGCTGAACATCCAGCCGGAACGGTGGAGAGTCGTGCGCGATCTGCCTGTCCGATTCCCACTGCAGAACCTCGCCCGTGCGTAAACCGTCAGTCGAGATGTACTTGGGAGACCTCGAGATGAACACCAACCAGGACGACCATCCGGTCAACCTGCCGGGGAGTGAGGAGAGCTACGAACAGCTCCTCGACGACTATAGCCACGTCGGTCTGCCTGCTGAAGGCGAGCTGATCCAGGGTCATGTGGTGCAGGTGGCGCCGCAGGGCCTGATCGTGGATGTCGGCCAGAAACTCGAGGGAGTCGTCCCCCTGTCCCAAGTCTCCACCGCCGATGGCCAGCTCACCTTTCAGCCCGGCGATCCGATCGACGTGCTGATCGATCGCCGCCATCCGCCCGCCATCGACGGCTACATTTCCCTGACCCATGAGCGCGCCGCCAGCATGCGCGCCTGGGAAACTCTGGAACACGCCTACCGCTCCAACCTGCGCGTGCTGGGCCACGTCCTGGGCCGCGTCAAGGGCGGTCTGTCGGTCGACGTCGGCGTCATCGCCTTCATGCCCAGCACGCAGGTCGACACCCGCCAGATCCACAACGTCGACTCCTTCATCGGCCAGGACATCGAAGTTAAGATCATCAAACTGAACCGCCGCCGCGACAACGTCGTCGTCTCCCGCAAATCGGCCATGGAAGAGGACCTGGGCGCGCGCAAATCCACCTTGCTGGGCAACCTGCACGAGGGCGACCTGGTCCAGGGGGTGGTCAAGAATCTGACCGAATACGGCGCCTTCATCGATCTCGGCGGCATCGATGGCCTGCTGCACGTCTCCGACATCTCCTACGGCCGCGTGGCCCATCCTTCAGATGTGTTGCAGGTGGGCCAGGAGCTCACCGTCAAAGTGCTCAAATTCGACCGCGAGAAGGAACGCATCTCGCTCGGTCTGAAGCAGGTCGTTCCCGACCCCTGGGAGACCATTCATGACCGCTACTCCAACGGCATGCGGGTCGTGGGCCGCGTGGTCAGCATCAAGGACTACGGCGCGTTCCTGGAACTCGAGCCCGGCGTCGAGGGCCTGATCCACATCTCCGAAATGACCTGGTCGCGGCGCATGAAGCACCCTTCCAAGGTGGTCAAGGTCGGCGACAACGTCGAATGCGTGGTGCTCGAGGTAAAGCCCTCCGAACGGCGCATCTCGCTGGGCATCAAACAGCTCGAGGCCGACCCTTGGACTACCGTTGATCAACGCTACTCCGTGGGCAGCGTGGTCGAGGGCCGCGTTCGCAAATTGACCGACTTTGGCGCCTTCATCGAAATTGAGGAGGGCATCGACGGCCTGGTGCACGTCTCGGATCTGAGCTGGACCAAACGCGTCCAGCATCCCTCGGAAGTGCTCAAGAAGGGCCAGGTCGTGCAGGCCGTAGTCCTGCAGATCGACGCCCGCGACCGCCGCTTGTCCCTCGGCGTCAAGCAGCTTCAGCCCGATGCCTGGGAGACTTTTTTCCGCTCCCACCTGGTCGGGGACATCGTCCAGGGCCGGCCCAGCCGGACGGCCACTTTTGGCGTTTTCGTGGAACTGCTCCCCGGAGTCGAGGGGCTGTGCCATAATTCTGAAATTCCCCCCGAGTTGCGGGAACAGAGTCCTCCACTGCCCCTGGGCGTGGAGACAAGCTTCAAGATCATCAAGTTGAATGAGCTGGAGAAGCGCATCGGTTTGACGCTCTCCACTGCCTCCGCGGAGCAGGAACGGCAACGCCTCGGCGAATACCAGCGGCAGGCCGAACAGGCCGGCCATGGAATCGGCGAGGCGGCTCATACGGAAGCAAATCACGAGTGACGAACTGGCCTGATCGAGGCATTTCAAGAGGAACGGAATCCCGGCCCATGACAAAAGCGGACCTGATTGAAGAAGTTTCGCGCGTCGTTGAATTCACGCGCAAGGAGTCGGAGATCATCGTTGAGGCGATCTTCGATTCAGTCGTTAACGCACTGCGGGGGGACGACAAGATCGAGATTCGCGGCTTCGGCAGCTTCCGGACACGGCAGCGTCAGTCGCGCATCGGACGTAACCCCAAGACGGGAGCGCGCGTCGATGTGCCGGCCAAGCGCGTTCCGTATTTCAAGCCGAGCAAGGAGCTCAAGGACCTGGTCAACGAGCAGTCCTCCGCTCCCGCCGGCGAGACGAGCAGTCTGCTCGGGGACTGAGCCCGGTCGCGGGAGCATGGACCGCTTATGGAGTCCCTGGCGCTACAGGTACGTTTCCGGCGGCCTGCCGCCCGGGGAGTGTGTTTTCTGCGCCAAGACGCGTGAAGCCGATGAGCAGGGCCTGATTCTATTTCGAGGCCGCCACAATTTCGTGCTGCTCAACCTGTTCCCTTACACCACCGGCCACCTGATGGTGGCCCCCTACGCGCACCTCGCCAATCTGGAGGACCTGCCCCAGGAGACGGCCGTCGAGATGCTCGCGCTGGCCCGGCGCGCCGTCGTGTGCCTCAAGCGGGTGTACCGGCCGGAAGGGCTGAACGTGGGCCTGAACCTGGGCCAATGCGCCGGGGCCGGCATCGCCGATCATCTGCACATGCACGTGCTGCCGCGCTGGACCGGCGACGCAAATTTCCTCAGTACCATCGGCGAGACCCGCGTGTTGCCCGAGGACCTCGGCACAACCTGGCGCAAGTTGTCGGCGGCGTTTCACGAATCGGGCCCGGAGGAGATTTCCCCGGCTCAGCCGGGCGCTGCGCCCGGCTGAGGAATGCCTTGATCGTCTCCGCCAGTTGCCGCACCGACATTCCCGCTTTCTACAGCGAGTGGTTCTTCCGCCGCCTGCAGGCCGGTTTCTGCACTGTCCGTAACCCCTATTCCGGCCACAGCTACCACGTGGATCTGCGCCGCGAGCAGGTGGGCGGTTTCGTTTTCTGGACGCGCAACTTCGGCCCCCTGCTGCGGCGTCTCGATGAACTGACGGCCTTCGGCCGGCCGTTCAGCGTGCAGTACACCGTGACGGGCTATCCGCGGGCCATCGAAGCCGCAGTCATCGAGCCGCAGCGCGCCATCGATCAGATCGCCGAACTCGCCGCCCGCGTGCACCCCGCCTGCCCGGTCTGGCGCTATGATCCCATCCTCTGCACCTCGCTCACGCCGCCTGAGTATCACCTGCAGAACTTCCGCGACCTCGCCGCCCGAATGAAAGGCGCGACCGATGAGGTCGTGATCTCCTTTGCCCAGATGTACGCCAAAACGCGGCGCAATCTCGCTGCCGCGGCCGCGCGCAACGGCTTCCAATGGATCGACCCGGAGCCCGCGCAAAAGCTGGCCCTGGCCGCGCAACTGACCCGGATCGCCAGGGAATTCGGGCTGCAGCTCACGCTTTGCTCGCAGCCGGAATTCGTCGGTGGCGGGGCCCTGGAGTCGCGCTGTGTCGATACGCGGCGGCTGGAACGGATGGGCGGATTCCGCATCGCGGCGGCACAAAAAGGCACGCGGCCGGACTGCGCCTGCCACGAGTCGCGCGACATCGGCGATTACGACACCTGCCCGCACGGCTGCGTTTATTGCTACGCCGTGCGCCACCGCCGTGCCGCATTGGCGCGCTACCGAAGCCACGATCCGGCGGCCGAATCGCTGCTGCCCGTTCTGCCATGAAGCACCTGTTTCACCGCAAGAAGTTCGCGAATTAATGCAGTGGGTTAATTGGTCAGCCGACTCGATCACGGTTCGAAAGTGCGGTCCGGGCGGCCTGCTAAGTGTCCGGAAACGCCATATATGACGAGATCGGCGTCCGTCAATGGAAAAAGAGCACACGTCGGGGCAGGGATGGCTTTGTGCTTTTGCCCTTCCCAGAGTTTTTGTTTTTCTGCTGCCGTTCGCTGTTGCCGACCAAGGCTCGCGGTTCCAATCATTCGGTGGGAACCGGTCCCACCAGCCATATATTCGATTCCGCTATGCGGAACCATGATTTCTGCTTCAAACTCCCTTGCACGCAAGGGAGGCAGGGGGCCTATTCACTTTCTCGAGGATCAACTGCACCCCAGTGGCGTTACCGGGTTTCCCCTGCATACGAACCGGATTCGCGGAGTTGTTCGTAACTCAGTCCGCGACTCCACATCCACCACAACCGCACGGCTAACTTCCGGGCGACGGCCACGGCCGCAATGGAACGGTGCTTCTTCATCGCCACGCGCCGGTACCAGCGGCCGAGTTCCGGCTCTCTCTGCACCGCCCGGTGGGCCGCTTCGACCAGCAACCAACGCACCAGAGCGTTGCCTTGTTTGGTCAGGTGTCCCAACCGTTGCCGCCCGCCCGAGCTGCTCTCGGCCGGGATCAAGCCCAGGTAGCTGGCCACGTGCTTGCCACTGGCGAACCGCCTGGGATCGCCGAGGGTCAGCACGAACGCCAGCCCGGTGACCGGACCTACGCCCGGATGCGTCATCAGCTGCACCACCTCCGGCCGCCGCCGGGCTTCTTGCTCCACGGCCTGGTCCAGCGGTTCAATGCGGCGCTGCAGTTCGTCCAACAGCTCTAAATTCTCCTGCCGGCGCCGTGCCGTCCAGGCCAGCAATGGCAGCTGCTCGAACTGCTCTCGTCCGCGACGACTCCACAGACCCGGCTTGCGCCCAACCCCCTCGTTCAATGCCACCGCCTGGAGTTGGTTCTGCACTCGCGTGCGCATCTGCACCAACCGGTGCCGGTGCATCACCAACTGCCGCACGTCCCGTGCCTCCACCGTCGGCACCCAAATCCGCATCTGTTCAAACCGCCCATCGCAGAGCAGTTGGAGCAGGTGCTCGGCATCGCGCTTGTCGGTCTTCTGCTTGCGCGGCGCCGCCGCCCGGATCGCCGACGGGTCCCCGATCCACAACTCGATCCCCAGTCCGGCCAGCAATCGTTGGAACCAGCGTGCATGTCCGCTGGCTTCCATCCCCACGCGCACCTGCCTGCCCGCCACGGAGCGGTAAAACTCCTCCGCTTCCTGGATGTGCTCCAAGCGAAGCTGTGTGTAGTCGCCTCCGTCCGTGTCCAGCATCGCGACCTGCTGAAAGCGCGGGTGATAATCACAGCCTATAATCAACATGTCGGCTCCTATCCCGAGCCTTGGTCTGGTTCAGCGATCACCAATCTACTCGCCTGGAGCCGACCTCGTCATCAAATCACTTTGCGGGCACGACTCTGCCGAAAGCGCAACTACACACGAGTTGGACTCTGGTTTGGGGGCCGGGAGGGCCATTCCGCGAGGGTGGCCCGGAATCGGGCACCAGCGTGTCACTCGCCCCTCAGCGGGACTTCTCTACCATCATCAGGTTGCTCTGCTGTAGTTCACTTCCATACACCGAGTACAGCAGCCACCGGCTGTCGGGGGACACGGTCAAGCCCCACGCCAGCTTCCCCTCGACCTTTCCAACCGTCTCGGCCTTTCGCGTGGCGAAGTCGTAGCGCTGGACCGAGGGACCAAACTCTTCGTCTGAAAAGAAGTAGTTCTCGCGTTCGACCACCGCGAGATTATCGGAGCGTGCCGACGCGATGATCCGGATCTTGGCCAGCGATGAACTCGCGCTTGAGTTCGATGGCCTCCTCCTCGGGATTCAGTGCCAGTTTGTCCTGGATGGTCCGGATTGCCCGATGTTCCCAATCGTTACGCGCACCATGGGTAATTTGAACCTGATTTGTTGAAAACGCAGCAGTTGTACTCGCTGATTCATTCAACTTCTCAGCCCGGTTTTGGAAGCCTCGCTCCGCTTGCATTTGTTAAACAGTCGCTGCATAATCATTCCAACGCTCTTGGCCTTTTCTCTCTGGGGCTATTTAGCCGTGGCGTGCAAGTCCGCCGTTGTGCGGTCGTGAACCACCCCCCGAATTGATACGTGCAGCGTGAGGCTGGATGCAGCCGGCCTTGAGCTGGCCCTGAGTCGCGCGAGCGACAGGGCTTCGAGGGAGGTGAGCCATGCCAAGTACCGCGGTGAAGATGGCGCCGGAAAGTAGCACCGTCAGTGAATCCGTGAATGCCGCCTCGACCGTTAGCCCAACAGAAAGCGCAATCGCCACGGTTGCGTATCAATTGTGGCTGAACAACGGCTGTCCCGCTGGATCGGATCAGGAAGACTGGTTCCGGGCAGAAGCTATGCTCAAGAACGCACTCGTTGCGCAGTGCGAAGATCTGTCAAAACGGTCATCTATCCTCCGCCACGGTCCTCGCAGCGAGTCCGAAATTCTGGTCGAGTTCCTCTGGGAGGAGGGACATTGGGAGATATGGGAAAGTGAGTGGGGCGGCGCCCGCTGGGTCTCGGATTCAGGCCACTCCAGCTTTGAAGTTTCGAATCGAGCGGCCTGAACGGACGCCGTGAGGTACCGCCCGCAACGGCTGTCTAGGGCACAGCTTCGCGTTCGGAAGGCGGAGCCGCCCGGGACGGAACCAGGCGCGGCCTCAGCGATCTGCCGTATTATGCAGTATGGCTTGCCAGCCGGTTTGTAGGCTCGGCTTCTTCGAGAATGACGGTCGCCCGTCGTTGAAGCATTCCGGTTCCCAATGCCTTGCGGGAGTTGCGAGAGATTCCGGGCCCCCGGCGGATAGATCCTCGGTGACGCCGCAGCGTCCATTACAGGCTCCATTCCTGTTGAGCCCCCCTCGCCACTGAACGCCCAAGAAGTCCGCATCGAAGTGGCCTCGCGCAGCTCCGGTCGGATAACGGCGCAAGCGGGAAGTGCGCCAGCGGCCGATAAACGGCGTTACCGGAAAGTAGCTCACTGCCGCCGATTTCAAACTTACCACTACCGGAATTAAGGGTTGATTCCCCGTGCGACGGTGTTTTCGCGGTGTTTTTCCCGATGGAGGCGCCGCGCGGTGGGGCCAGGCTTGAGCCGATTCCGCGCACGATTCGCCGCGAAGTTCGCATTTCATTGCAAACAAAAGGCGAAAACGGCTAGATAGCGCTTGAAAGCGCACATTCGATGAGCTACAGTCCTAATAGGATCTACGGGTCAAATTGGCCCGATTCGGCCCGTTTCGGACGATCATGCCGGATGCTACTCCACAGACGGCTCCTGCGCCCCCGCGCAATCCGCGGGGCTACCATGCCACGCGTGTCAACTCGACCGGACGTCTGAAACTGCCCTCACGCTTCTCAGATTACATCCGCCAACTGCCTGAGCAAACACTATTTGCGACCAAAGTCAAAGACGTCGCGCGGATTTACGTGAACGGCGCCTGGGAGCGCGAGTTGAACAAACTGGCCGGCGAGCCAGCTTTGCGAAAGCGGATCGCACGCACGGCCGAAGCGTTTGGCGGCGATGTGGACTTGGACCCGCAGGGCCGGGTGACACTGCCGCAGAAGTTGCGCGAGGCGTTGCAGTTGGAAAACCAGGCGGTGCAGCTTCGTTTTTTCGAGGACATTATCACGCTCTATCTCCAGCAGCAGTTCGATGCGGAATTCATCGCCAACGTGGCCGCAAATCCGACCGACCTGGAGCGGGCGGCGGAGTTGGGATTCGACGTCGATTGAGAAATGGACCATGTCCCTGTCCTACTCACCGAGACCCTTGAATACCTTGCCATCCGAGCGGATGGCAGATATGTGGACTGTACCTGCGGGTTGGCGGGCCATACGCACGCTATCGCCGAGCGCCTCATCGGAGGAGCTGTGCTGGCCCTCGACCGAGACGGCGAGTCGCTGGAGCGAGCCCGAGAAAACACAGCCGGCCTGCACGACCGCATACGATTCCGGCAGGCGGCCTTCTCGGAGCTGGCTGAGTCGATGCGTTGGGTGGGTTGGGAAAAGGCGGACGGGATTGTGGCCGATCTGGGCGTGAGCCGCTTGCAATTAACGAGCGCGGAGCGTGGGTTTTCGTTGATGAATGCAGGACCTCTGGATATGAGAATGGACCGCCGGACAGAACGGACCGCCGCCGATATCGTGAACCGGGCTTCCGAACAGGAACTCGCCGGGCTCTTCATCGAGCTTGGTGAAGAAAGGGGGAAACTGGCAGAGAAGACAGCTAGAGCACTGGTGCGCGCACGGCCGATCCGCGATACCCGCCAATTGGCGGACATCGTGGCTTCGGTCGTGCCGCGGACCGGAAAGCTGCATCCGGCGACGCGGGTTTTCCAGGCCCTGCGGATGGCCGTCAACGACGAACCGGGCGAACTGGATGCCCTGCTGGGGCTGGCGCCACGGTTCCTCAATCCGGGCGGCCGATGGGTGACGATCGCATTCCAATCCTTGGATGACCGGAGAATAAAGAACGCATTCCGCGAGTTGGGACGCGCGGGTGAAGCGAAGGTTTTGACGAAGCATGTAATACGGCCGGGCTCGGAGGAGATCCGGCGCAACCCCGCCGCTCGCAGCGCTGTACTGAGGGCGCTGGAGATGGGCCGGGGCGCAACCGACAATGACAGGATGAAAGCGGATCGCGAGAAGGATGAGACGCCATGAGAAGCCTGGCGGCAGTATACGACTGGTTGGGCGCTGGCCGGCGGGAAGAAGAGCAGCACCAGCGGCCGGAACCACCCGATTATCGTCTGCGGGCATTGCCCCGCGAAGACATCCATCTGTACGTGAAACCCATCGACAACACGAATGTGGTGCGCGTAGTGGACAAAAAGGACTGGATGGCCAACATCTGGGTGGCGAGCTCGGCGCTGCTATGCAGTCTGATCGTCAGCGCGCTGGCCGGGCCGGCGTGCTACGGAATGCTGGCCAGCCGGCATGTGGAATACCTGCGCCAGGAGCATGCTCGTCTGCAGGCCCAGGTGCTCGAGCTGCGAGCGCAGGAGTCGCGTCTGCTGAATCCCAGCAATGTCGAAGCCTGGGCTGGAAAGAGGTTCGTCGCGCCGACGGCCGAGCAGGTGATCTACCCGCCGCCGTCGAAGGAAACGGTCGCACGATTGGGCTCAGCGTCGAACGAAGCGCATTAGGGACCAGGGGCGGAAGCGGCCGGAATGGACCTGGGACCGGATTCTGGAACCCCGTCAAGGGCTTCGCGGCGCCACTCCGGGCCAGCCCGCAGCGAGAGGAAAAATCGCCGATATCTGGCGGTCGTCCATTCAGGAATGAATTGGGAATCAGCCACTTACGAGCAAGCACCGCCGGATTCGGCAGTTTTGGACGTTTGGCCCCATCTAAGTAAGGGAGGCGCCTGGGGCGCGGCATGCGATTCCCTGTCGAAAGGCTGAATGAGCGCCGTCTGCGCAATGTGGCCGGCATCGCCCTGGTGTGGACGATGGTCATCGCCGGCCGCTTGTGCATGCTGCAGATCGTCGAGCACAAGGAACTGAAGCAGGCCCTCGAGCAGCAGCAGCAGCGCATGCTGGAGATCCCGGTGTTGCGCGGCGAGATCAGCGACCGCACCGGTCACCTGTTCGCGGTCAGCATTCCAACCGAGTCGGTGGCCATCAATCCTCAAAAGGTGGCCTCGCCCGAGTTCTTCGCCGGCAACGTCGCCGCCACGCTCGGTCTCAACGCCCAGGAGGTGCGCGGGAGAATCGAGGAACTGCGCAGCCGCAAAGGCGCCGGCCGGGGATTCCTGCTGCTGAAGCGGCACATCACGCCCCAGGAGGAAGAGGGGCTGAAGCGCCTGCCGTTCAAAGCGGTCGAGTTCTTGCGCGACGCGCGGCGCGAGTATCCCAACGGCCGCATCGGCGCCCACGTGATCGGCAGCGTGGACGCGGAAGGCAACGGGAATTCGGGCATCGAACAGAAGCTGAACGCCGATCTGCGCGGACGGCCCGGGAAGATGCGCGTGCTGACGGACTCGCTGCAGGACCCCTACATCACCTACGTCAGCGACCCCGGCGAGCAAGGCGTCAACGTCACCTTGACCATCCACAACGTGATCCAGCACGTGGCCGAGCGCGCGCTCGAGGAAGGTATGGCCGAGGCGCATGCGCATAAGGGCAGTGTCGTGGTGATGGACCCCAACAACGGCGAGATCCTGGCGCTGGCCAATTACCCCAACTTCGATCCATCCCAGGCCAATCCCACCGAGCAGGACGTCGAGGCGCGGCTCAATACGGCCGTGCAGGCGCCGTGCGAACCGGGTTCGGTGATGAAGATGATCACCCTGACCATGGCGCTGGAGAGCGGACGAGTCACGCCCGACACGCCGATCTTCTGCGAGAATGGCCTGTTTCGCCGGCCGGGGCGCAAACCGATCCACGACGTGCACCACTACGGGACGCTGGACGCGGCGCACGTGCTGATCAAGTCGTCCAACATCGGCATCGCCAAAATCTCGATCGCCTCCGGCCCGCAACTGCTCTATGAGTACCTGAAGAAGTTCGGCATCGGCGACAAGACGCACATCGAGTTGCCGGGAGAAACGGGCGGAATTCTGTGGCCGCTGGAATGCGGCGCGACCAATAGCGAGGGCCGGCCGCTGCCGTGCTGGTCGGCATCGTCGCACGAGTACATCGCCTTCGGCCACGAAGTGGAAGCGACCGCCGTGCAACTGGCGCGCGCGGTAGCTGTGATCGCCAACGGCGGCCTGCTCGTGGCGCCGCACGTCGTGCTGCGCAGCGAACGGCCGCGGGCTGACGGAATAATGGAAACGCTGCCGCTGAATCTGCCCCCGCCGGTGCGCGCGGTGAAGGCCGAGACCGCGGTCACCATGCGGCGCATTATGGAGCGCGTGGTGCTCGAAGGCACGGGGCGGCGGGCGCACGTGCCGGGCTATACGATCGGCGGCAAAACCGGCTCGGCCGAGATGTTCATTCCGGGCCAGGGCTGGGTGAGCCGGCACAATTCATCTTTCATCGGCTTCGGTCCGGTGAGTAATCCGCGCATCGTCGTGGTGGTGACGCTCAACGACACGCCGCAGCAGGGCGGCATCGCCGCGGCGCCGGTCTTCGAGAAGATCGCCGAGACGGCCTTGCGCGTCCTGCAGGTGCCCAAGGACGATCCCGACAACGACATCCATTCCCATCCGCCGTCGCCCAAGGAAGTGGACCAGGAGACGCCGGCCCCGCCCAGCCGCGTCGCCGCGGATGCGCCAGCCGCGCCGCCGGAAAACCCGCGACTGGAACTGCTGCGGAGCCCGGCCCGGGTCTGCCTGGCCGGGCCGCGCGTCCCCGATTTCCGCGGCCAGCCGATGATCGCCGTGCTACGCCAGTCAGCGGCCCTGGGCCTGGACCTGGAGATGGTGGGCGCGGGCGTGGCACGGGAGCAGACGCCCGCGCCCGGTGCGATCCTGCCCGCCGGAGAGAGAATCCACGTCGAATTCGCGAGGCCGCAATGAAGTTGGCCCAATTGCTGGAGGGCGTTCCACTGGTCCGCGGGCTGAGCGGCGATCAGGCGGAGATGGAGGTGCGGGGACTGGAGTATGACTCGCGCCGTGTGGAGGCGGGCTTCGTCTTTTTCGCCTTCCCGGGGGCGAAGACCGACGGCCGGCACTTCTCCACCCAGGCGCTGGCCCACGGCGCCATCGCCGTGGTTTGCGAATCGCCCCAGCCGGAAGACGTCGCCGCACCGTGGATCCAGGTGCGCCACGGGCGCGAGGCGCTGGCGCGCATGAGCCGGGAATTCTATGGGCGGCCGGACGAAGCCTTGAAGCTGACGGGCGTCACGGGAACGAATGGCAAGACGACTACGGTGTACCTGATCGACGCCATGCTGCGCGCCTGCGGCGCGACCACGGGCATGGTGGGCACGGTGCTGTACCACGTGGCGGGCGAACAGCGGCCGGCGGTCAACACGACGCCGGAGTCGCTGGACCTGATGCGCCTGATGGCCGCGACGCGCGACCGCGGCGGCAGCCATTTCAACTTCGAAGTGTCGTCGCACGCGCTGGCGCTGCGGCGCGTGTTCGGACTGTCGTTCCATACCGCCGTGTTCACCAACCTGACGCGCGATCACCTGGATTATCACGGCACGATGGACGCCTACTTCGAGGCCAAGCGGCTGCTGTTCGAAGGGGCGGGCGGCGCGCCGCCGCGCGCGGCCGTGCTCAACGCCGACAACTCCTGGTGCGCCCGGATCCGGACCCGCGACCAGACGCGGCGGCTCACTTACAGCCTGAAATCGGCCGCCGAAACGCCCGCCGCCGACCTGCGCGCGATGCAGGTGGAGAGCAGCTTCAAAGGCGTCAGCTTCAAGGTGTTGTACGGCGGGAAAAAAACGCGGATCCACTCCCCGCTGTGCGGGCTGATTAACGCTTACAACCTGCTCGCGGCATTTGGCGCCGGTGTGACGTTGGGGCTGGACGCACAGCAGGCCTCGGAGGGGCTGGCCTCGCTCACGGCCGTGCCGGGACGTTTCGAGGCCATCGAGGAAGGGCAGCCGTTCCTGGTGATCGTGGACTACGCGCATACCGATGATGCGCTGCGCAACGTGATTCTGACGGCGCGGACGCTGAAGCCGCGCCACGTCGTCACGCTGTTCGGCTGCGGCGGCGACCGCGACCGGGCCAAGCGCCCCTTGATGGGCAGCGCGGCGGCCGAACTCAGCGACCTGATCGTGGTGACCAGCGACAATCCGCGCACGGAAGATCCGCTCGCCATCATCAACGACACGATGGTCGGCGTGCAGCGTCATTCGACGCGGGCCATCGTCGAGCCGGACCGCCGGGCCGCCATCCGCCGCGCCCTGCGCGAGGCCGCGCCCGGCGACATCGTGATCCTCGCCGGCAAGGGCCACGAGACTTACCAGGTGTTGCAGAACCGCGTGATCGAATTTGACGACCGCACCGAGGCCCGCGCCGCACTGCGCGAATTCGGCTATCAGAAAAAGGGGCCGGCGGAGGACGGGGGCGGCCATTCGTGAAATTGGATTTGGAATTTTGCTTTGCCGCGACGGGCGCTCGGATGAACTCCTCCCCGGGCTCGGAAATCGAGGTGCTGCAGTGCAGCACAGACTCGCGAAGCCTGAGACCGGGCGCCCTTTTTTTTGCCTTGAAAGGACCCACCCACGACGGCCACGAACATGCCGTCGAAGCCTTTCAACGCGGCGCGGTGGCAGCGGTGGTTTCCCGCCCGCTGGAGATTGACGGCCTGCAACTGCTGGTGGACGACACGCTGGCGGCCCTGCAGCGGCTCGCCGCGGCGGCCCGCGTCAGGTGGGGCCGCGAGAGTCCGCGGCGCGTCGTCGGTGTGACTGGCAGCGCGGGCAAGACCATCACCAAGGACGCCATCGCCGCCGTGCTGACGACGGCTTATCCCACATCCAAGACAACGGGCAATTTCAACAACCATATCGGCGTGCCGCTGAGCGTGCTCAACCTGGACGACGACGCGCGCTGCGCCGTGATCGAAATTGGGATGAACCATGCCGGAGAGATCCGCGAACTCGCCTCGATCGCCCAGCCGGAGATCGGCGTGGTGACCAACGTGGGCACGGCGCACATCGAGAGCTTCGACTCCGTCGAAGGGATCGCGCTGGCCAAGCGCGAGCTGATCGAGACGCTGCCGACGGGCGGCATCGCCGTGCTGAACGCCGACGATGCGCGCGTGCGGCGGTTCGCGGAGATTCACCCCGGGCGAACCATTTTTTTCGGAACGTCGATGGCGCACGCTGCGGCCAGCGGCGACGTGATGGCCGACGGCGTGGAGTGGCGGGCCGAAGGCTGCGATTTCACGCTTCAAGGCGCGGGGCAATTCCATTGCCCGCTGCCGGCGCGCGGCGGGTTGATGGCCGCGCTGGCGGCACTGGCCACGGCGCGCGCGCTGGACCTGGACCTGGCGCCGCTCAAGGAGGCCGTCGCCCGGCTCGAGCCGCCCAAGATGCGGCTGCAGCGGATGGAACGCGGCGGCGTGGTGATCTGGGACGACTCCTACAACTCGAATCCCGAAGCGGCGTGCATGATGCTCGACCTGCTGGGGGCGACGCCGGCCGCGCGGCGCATCGCCGTGCTGGGGGAGATGTTGGAGCTGGGAAAGCGCTCCGAGGAGCTGCACCGCAGCGTGGGGCGGCACGCCGTACAATGTGAGGTATCTGTGCTCGTTGGGATACGCGGCGCGGCTCGCCACCTGGTGGATGAAGCCAGGGGCGCTGGCCTCTCGGCCGGCGCCGCGTACTTTTTCGACGAGCCCGCGGCGGCCGGCCAATTCCTGAAGACCATCGCCCGGCCCGGCGACTGCATCCTGTTCAAGGGCTCACGCGGGACGCACGTTGAAGTTGCACTGGAGGAGTTCCTGCGTTAGCCATGCTGTACTGGCTGCTGTACGAAAAGCTATTCCGGATCCTGCCGCCGTTCCGCGTCTTCGGGTACGTGACGGTCCGCACCTTCCTGGTGAGCATCACGGCGCTGCTGGTGGCGATCCTGGCGGGCCCGTGGATGATCCGGCGTCTGCGCGAGATGCAGATCGGCCAGCCGATTCGCGAGGACGGTCCGGAAACTCATTTCAAGAAAGCCGGCACGCCGACCATGGGCGGGCTGCTGATCATCACGGCCATCGTAGTGCCGACGCTGCTGTTCGCCAACCTGGCCAACCTCTACGTTTGGGTGGCGATGCTGGGGCTGCTGGGCTTCGGCGCCATCGGCTTTCTGGACGACTACGCCAAAATCCGGCGCGGTCGCAACCTGGGCCTGACGGCGCGGCAGAAGATGCTGTTGCAGATCCTGCTGGTGCTGCTGCTAGGCGGCATCCTGATGACCATGGAGCGGCTGCAGCTATACTCCACGGCCATGAACGTGCCGTTCTTCAAGAGCTTTCGTCCGGGTCTGCTGATCGGACCGCTGATGCGGAACATCTGGACTTGGCCGCTGGCCTTTCTGCCCTTCTTCGCATTCCTGTGGCTGGTAGTCGTCGGCTGCTCGAACTCGGTCAACCTGACCGATGGCCTGGACGGGCTCGCCACGGGCCTGATGATCATCGCCGCGGGCGCGATGACCGTGCTGTGTTACATCAGCGGCCACGCGCGGTTTGCGAACTACCTCGACATCGCGCGCTTGCCGGGCGCCGCGGAGCTGACCGTGTTCTGCGCCGCCATGACCGGGGCGTGCATCGGCTTCCTGTGGTACAACGCCCATCCGGCCGAGGTTTTCATGGGCGATGTGGGTTCGCTGGCGCTCGGCGGAGGGCTGGGCGTGGTGGCGGTCCTGATCAAGCAGGAACTGCTGCTGCCCTTCATCGGCGGGGTGTTCGTGATCGAAACGCTCAGCGTCATCATTCAGGTGGCCTGCTTCAAGAGCCGCGGCAAGCGCGTGTTCCTGATGACGCCGATTCACCATCACTTCGAAAAGCTGGGCTGGACTGAATCGAAGATTATCATTCGTTTCTGGATCGCAGGGCTGGTGCTGGCGCTGTTCGCGCTGACCAGCCTGAAACTGCGTTAAGGGTTGCTGCACCCATGGACTTGGGGAATCGACAATTCGCGATCTTCGGAATGGGCGAATCGGGCGTGGCGACGGCCGAGTTCCTGGCGCGGCGCGGCGCGCAGGTGCGGGCCGTGGACCGCAAGCCGCTGAACGAATTGAAGCCCGAACATGCGCGCCGGCTGGAGGAGTCGCGGATTGCGCTCGCCGGCCAGAACGAGGCCGCGCTGGAGGGCGTCGAGACGATCCTTCTTTCGCCCGGCGTGCCGCCCCAACTGCCGCTGATTGCGGAGGCGCGGCGGCGCGGCATCGCGGTCACCGGCGAGCTCGAGTTCTGTTCGCGCTTCCTGCGCGGTCCCGTGCTGGGAATTACCGGGTCCAATGGCAAGACGACCACCACGGCGCTGTGCGGCCACCTGCTCAGGGAGAGCGGCATTGCGGTTCAAGTGGGCGCCAACATCGGCACGCCGCTGGCGGCCATGCTCGACAGCTCGCGCGATGACCAGTGGAACGTCCTGGAACTGTCGAGCTTTATGCTGGAGCTGGCCGACACGTTGCACGTGCGAATCGCGGCCATTCTCAACATCACTCCTGATCATCTCGACCGCCACGGCACGCTCGAAAACTACACAGCGGCCAAGCGGCGCATCCTGCACCATCAGACGCCGGACGACTTCGCGGTGCTCAACGCCGAAAACGCGCTGTCCTGGCAGTCGGCTGTGGAAACGGCCGGCACGGTGTTCGAATTCTCGGCCGGCGGGCCGGTGCAGCGCGGTTTCTGGATGGATGGCGCGGACCTGGTGGCCAACGGGCAATTTTGGATGCCGCGCAGCGAAGTGCAGTTGCAAGGCCGCCACAACATTGAAAACGTGCTGGCGGCGGGCTGCTGCACGCATCTCGCCGGTGCGCCGCTGGAAGCACTGCGGCGCGCCGTGGCTTCTTTCCCGGGCGTGGAGCATCGCATCGAATTCGTGCGCACTCTCAACGGAGTGCGGTACTTCAACGACTCCAAGGGAACCAACGTGGACGCCACCATCAAGGCGCTGGAGAGCTTCGAGTCGGGCATCTGGCTGATTCTCGGAGGACGCGACAAGAACAGCGACTATACGCCGCTGCGCCCGCTGATCGCGGCGCGCGCCCGCGGCGTGCTGCTGATCGGCGAGGCGGCGGCCAAGATCGCGCCGTATCTCGACGGCCTGCCGGTTCCAGTGACGGCGTGCGGCGACCTGGCGGCCGCGCTGGCGCGCGCCGCCGCCCGCGCCGTGCCCGGCGACGTGGTCCTGCTTTCGCCGGCCTGCGCCAGCTTCGATCAATATTCGGGCTACAACGAGCGCGGGCGGCATTTCAAGAGCCTGGTCCGGGCGCTCGAGGAGAGGAGCTAGCGCGAGCATGCCAGCGCGCATCCATACCGACTGGCCGATGTTCATCGCCATCCTCCTCATCCTGGCCTTCGGACTGGTGATGGTGTTCAGCGCCTCGAGCACCGCGCCGCGCATTTTGAACCAGGGCGAGAACTGGCAGCCCGAAAGAGCCTGGGACTTCCTGGAAAAGCAGTTCGCCGCGGCCGTCGCCGGCCTGTTGTGTCTGTTTGCGCTGCGCCGGATGGACTACCAGAAGCTGCAGCACCCGCTGTACGTCTTCCTGCCCATCAACCTGCTGTTCATCCTGCTGATCGGCGTCATCTTCGCCGATCCGGTCGCGCACCGCTGGTTCCGCCTGGCCGGGCTGCAGTTCCAGCCTTCCGAACTGGCCAAGCCGGTGCTGGTCGTGTTTCTGGCGTGGTTCGTGGCGCGCCGGGAGAACAAGATCAACGACCGTTACACGCTGCTCCCGGCGGCGCTGGTGGTGGGCGGACTGGCGGGGCTGATCGGCTACGGCGACCTGGGCACGGCGTTGGTTCTGCTCACGCCCGCCGTGGCGGTTTTCTTCGTGGCCGGCATCGAGCGCCGGTATTTCTACCTCACCCTCGCGCTGGCGGCGGTTCTGGCCGTGGGTTTCATCTGGCAGAAACCGGCGCGCATTATCCGCATCACCAGCTATTTCGGCCTCACGGAACAGAAGATCCAAAGCGACCCGCGGCTGCACTGGCTGGCTCGGCGGCTGGAGGAAACCAGCGTCACGCGCGACGCCGAGCATCAGCAGCGCCAGGCCAAGCTGGCCATCGGTGGCGGCGGCGTGAGGGGCGTGGGACTCGGGGCTTCGACCCAGAAGCTGGGCTTTCTGCCCGAGGCGCACACGGATTTCATCTTCGGCGTGATCGGCGAGGAGACGGGGCTGGTGGCCTCGCTGGCCCTGCTGGGCGCCTACTTTTTCATTTTCTGGCGCGGGCTGCGGCTGTACTGGCTGACTCCCGACGCTTTCGGCCGCTACCTGGCATTGGGTTGCGTGACGCTGGTCACGGCGCAGGCGTTCTTCAACATGAGCGTGGTGCTGGGATTGTTTCCCAACAAGGGCATTCCGCTGCCGCTGATCAGTTACGGAGGCAGCGCCGTGCTGTGCACGTTGATTACGTTCGGCCTGCTGTTGAGCGTCAGCGACCGGGCGACGACGAGATAACGCCGAGGAGGGTCTTCCCATTCTGTTCGTTTTCGCGGGAGGTGGCACGGGCGGGCACGTGATGCCCTTGCTGGCCGTGGCCGGCGAATTGAGGCGCCGCGGCCACGACGCGCTGTTCATCGGCACGCGGCGCGGCATGGAGGCGCAACTGGCGCCGCGCGCCGGCTTCCCCATCGAGTGGATCGAGATCGGCGCCTGGAAGGGTGTGGGTCTCGGGCGCGCGCTGCGCACCGCATGGCAGATGCCGCCCAGCGTCCTGCGCTCGCGCGCCATCCTGCGCCGGCGCGGCGTCTCGGCGGTGTTTTCGATGGGCGGCTACGTGGCCGCGCCGGTCATGGCGGCGGCCGCGCTCGGTGGCACGCCGATGGTGGTCATGGAGCCCAACGCGATGCCGGGCCTGGTGGCGCGCTTGATGGCGCGCTACGTCCGGCGGGCGCTGGTAGCGTTCGAGGAGGCGCGGCGCTATTTTCCGGAAGGGCGCAGCGAGATCTGCGGGCTGCCCGTGCGGCGCGAGTTTTTTGCACTGGGCGAGTGCGACCCCAACGCCCCTTTTACGGTGTTGCTGACGGGCGGCAGCCAGGGCTCGCGCGCCCTGAACCGCGTCGCGCGCGAGTCTTGGCCGATGTTGAAGACCATGCTGCCCGGGATGCGCTGGATCCACCAGAGCGGGCCGGCCGAGTTCGACTCGCTGCGGCAGGCCTTCGCCGCGTCCGGCCTGGACGGTCTCGTGACGCCTTTCATCGAGGACATGGCGGCCGCCTACGCCGGCGCCCATTTGATCGTCAGCCGTGCCGGCGCGGGAGCGGTGGCTGAGATTGCGGCCTCGGGCCGCCCGGCGATCCTGGTTCCCTTCCCCTTCGCGGCCGACTATCATCAGCGCCACAACGCCGAAGCGCTGGCGCGCGCCGGAGCGGCCATCGTGGTGCCGGAGGATGGGCTGACGGGCGATCGGCTGGGCGAGACGGTCGTGGCGCTGGCGCGTGACCCTGGGCGCAGACAGCGGATGGGCCGCAGCGGGCGCAGCAGAGCCTGGGCCGGCGGGGCGGAACGGGCCGCGGATGTATTGGAGCAGATCGCCGCCGCGCGTTGACGCGAGCGCCGATTGGCCGAAACAATAAGGGTACGGGATGTTGGATAAGCCTCAGGCGCTGCATTTCACGGGGATCGGCGGATCGGGCATGAGCGGCCTGGCCGAGCTGATGCACCAACTGGGCTACGCCGTGCGCGGCTCCGATCTGCGGCTCACGAGCGTGACCGGGCGGCTGGCCGGCCTCGGCATCCCCGTCCTGCAGGGCCACGCGGCCCAGAACCTCGCCCCGGACGCCGCCGCCCTGGTCATCACCTCGGCCGTCGATTCCGGCAATCCGGAACTGGCGGAAGCGCGCCGCCGCGGCCTGCCGGTGGTGCTGCGCGGCGAACTGCTGGCGGAACTGATGCGCGCGCGGCGCGGCGTGGCGATCGCGGGCAGCCACGGCAAGACCACGACCACCACGATGCTCGCCGGCATCTGCCTGCGCGCCGGGCTGGGGCCTACCATCGTCGTGGGCGGCAGCGTGCCGGCCCTCGACGGCGCCAACGCGAAGCTGGGAACAGGCGACCTGCTGATCTGCGAGAGCGATGAGAGCGACGGGTCTTTCCTGTTGCTGGCGCCGCAATTCGCGGCCATTACCAATATCGACCACGAGCATCTGGAGCACTACGGCGGGTTTGATGGCCTGCGCCAGGCGTTCGTCGCTTTTGCCAACCGCGTTTCCTGGCAAGGCGCCGTGGCCGCCTGCATCGATGACCCGGAGCTGGCGCGGGCGCTGCCGCAAATCCGCCGGCGCGTCATCACCTATGGGACATCGAGCCAGGCCCGCCTGAGGATCGTGCGGCCGGTCGCCGGCGCCGCAGGGATTTCGTTCGAACTCGAGCTCGACGGAACCTCGCTCGGCGGCTTCGACGCGCCGGTTCTCGGCCAGCACAACATCCTCAACGCCGCCGCGGCGGCGGCTCTGGCGCTGGAACTGGGCGCCGGGATCGAGACCGTGCGCTCGGCGCTGGCCGCGTTCCGCGGGCCCGGCCGCCGGATGGAGCGCAAGGGCGTAGAGCGCGGCGTGACGGTGGTTGACGACTACGGCCATCACCCCGCGGAGATCCGCGCCACGCTGCGCGCGCTGCGGCCGTCGGTGGAGCGGGGCCGGCTCATTGTCCTTTTTCAGCCCCACCGCTACACGCGCACGCGGGCCTTGATGAACGAGTTCGCGGACTGCTTCCGGGACGCCGACGTGGTCCGCGTGGTCGATCTGTACGCGGCTTCCGAACCGCCCATCGAGGGCGTTTCCGCGCCCACGCTGGTGGCGCGGATTCGCGCGGCGGGCCATCCGGACGCCACGTACGCGGGTTCAGTGGCCGCTGCCGCGGCCGGCGCGGCGGCCGAAGCGCGGCCCGGCGACACCATATTGACCCTGGGAGCGGGCAGCATCACCGAGGCGGCCGGGCTGGTCTTGCGAGGATTGAAAAAGGGAGAGCACAGTGGCCAGACTCAAGGCACGGGAAACTGAGGACGATCCGCAGGACTCCCTGGACGGGACGCCCGCGGCGCGCCCGCCCTGGCGCACCGCGCTGGTCATCTCGGGCTGGACCTTCGCGGCCGCGTTGGTGTTGCTGGGCCTGGCCTGGCTCTCCTGGCAGAGCGAGGCCTTCCTGATCCACGATCAGCGTTTCCGCATCGCGCAGCACGACTTCGATGCAGCCAGCGACGCCATCCAGGTCAGCGGCATCCGGCGCGCCTCCAAGTCGGCCGTGCTGGCGGTGTTCGAACCCGACCGCGGGCGCAGCCTGTATGAACTGGACCCGGCGAAGCGCCGCCTGCAGTTGAAAGGCGTCGAATGGGTGCGCGATGCGGTGGTGCGCCGCGTATGGCCGAATCGCGTTGACGTGCAGATCATCGAGCGCACCCCGGTGGCCTTTATCCGCGTGGCCGAAGGCGCCAGTGGGGATTTCAACAACCCGGTCAAATTCAAGCCCATGCTGATCGACGACGAGGGGGTGATTCTGCCCGTGCGCGGCACCGCGCCACCGGGCCTGCCGCTGTTGACCGGCGTGCGGGAGGACAGCGATGTCGAGACGCGGCACCAGCAGGTGGATCTGATGCTCCGGGTGCTGCGCGTGCTGCGGCAGCACAAGTCGCAGATCGTCGAGTTGGACGTGAGCCGCCCGCAGGAGATCCGTGTCGGCTGCGTGGTGGGCGGCCAGACGTTCATCCTGAACCTCGGCGGAGAGCAGTTCCTCGAACGGCTGGAACTGTTCCTGAAACAATATGAGAGCATGCGGGACCAGTTGGACCCGCGTAAGGAATACGATCTGACCAACGAGGGCCGCATAGTCGCCATCGATCTGGAGCCATCGGCCGGCACGGCGCGCAAGTAGGAGCGGAAGTGGCCAAGAAATCACCATTGGCGGTCGGTTTGGATGCCGGGGGCGCGCGGGTGCGCGTCGTGGCGCTGGGCCTGGAAGACGACAAGCTCTACTATCGCGCGCACTCTGCGGTCTCGTCCCGGGGCTGGCACCGCGGCCAGATCACGGACCAGACGGCCCTCGCCGACACCGTGAAACAGGCCATCCACGAGGCCGAAGGACGCGCTGGCGAGCCCATCAGTTCGGCTGTCGTGGGCGTGGGCGGACCGCGCGTGCGCTGCCAGCAGGGGCGCGGGTTGTACGAATTCGGCCACCGCAGGCCGATCGAGCGCGGCGACATGGTCTACGCGGTGGAAATGGCCGCCCGCGCCAAGTTCGAGGCCGACCGCGCGCTGCTTCAGGTGCTGCCCCAGGACTTCACCGTGGATGGCCAGGCTCCGCTAGCCCATCCGCTGAATATCGAGGCGCTGCGCCTGGAAGCGCATGCCCTGCTCGTGACCTGCTCGGAACAGGAACACCAGGCCCTGGTCAGCGCCGTGCACCAGGCCTCGCTCAAGGTCGAGGAGACGGTCTTCGAAGCCATGGCCGCGGCCTACGCCTGCATCCTCCCGGGAGAGCGCCAGGGCGGCGTGGTGCTGATCGACATCGGCGCGCACTCCACCAATCTGAGCTATTACTTCGGCGACTCGATGCTGTTCGCCGTGGGCATCCCCATTTCGGGCGACCATTTCACGATGGACGTGGGCAAAGTCCGGGCCCTCTCCTTCGAGGAGTCGGAGTGGCTGAAGCTCAACTACGGCTGCGCACTGGCGGGCCTGTCGGCCGACAACATCGTGATCGGGATTCCAGGTGAGAGCGGGCGCACGTCGCGCGAGATTGCGCGCCGGGAACTGGTCGCGATTCTCGAGGCGCGGGCGGTGCAGTTGTTCAACTACGTCGAGGAATTCCGCGTGCGTTACGCGCGCGACATGACGCTCAGCGAGGGCGCCGTGCTGTGCGGCGGAGGTTCGAAACTGGAAGGGATGGTCGAAGTGGCCGAGAAGGTCCTGAACTGTCCCGCCCGGCTGGGCCTGCCGCGCGGCATCGGGCAATGGCCGGACGAATTGCTGACGCCCGAGTGGACTGTCGCGGCGGGCCTCGCCATGTATGCCGCCCGGTTGGGCCAGCGGCGGGAAACCCGGCGCCGGGGGCCTCATTTCTGGGACCTGTTTACGAGCCGGTGAAAACAGGCCAGAATTAAGACTGGCTGATGTCAGGCCGCGGGCGAAAGGGTAAATCATGGCAGAGCCGGATCCGCTGAAGTTCGAAATTCAGGACGAGGCGCTGGGCGGGACGCGCATCAAAGTGATCGGCATCGGTGGCGGAGGCTCGAACGCAGTCAACCGCATGATCGAGGCCGGCCTGGGGGGCGTCGAATTCTACGTGATGAACACCGACGCTCAAGCGTTGCGCGCCTCGAGGTGTCCAAACCGCATCGCCATCGGCGAGCGCATCACGCACGGTCTCGGCGCGGGCTCCGATCCGGAAATCGGCCGCCAGGCCGCGCTGGAGGACACCGACCGCATCGTGCAGGTGCTCGAGGACGCGGACATGGTCTTCGTCGCCGCCGGGCTGGGCGGCGGCACCGGCTCGGGCGCCGCGCCGGTGGTGGCCGCGCTGGCCAAGGAGTTGAACGCGCTCACCGTGGCCGTGGTCACCCGCCCCTTCAGCTTCGAGGGACCGCGCCGCATGCGCCAGGCCGACATGGGCCTGGCCGAACTGCATGCCACCGTCGACACGGTGATCTCCATCCCCAACGACCGGCTGGTGGAAATGGTCCCCAAGGGCACCAGCTTCTTCGAGGCTTTTCGCCTCGCCGACGACGTGCTGCGGCAGGGCGTGCAGGGCATCAGCGACATTATTACGACGCCCGGGCTGATTAACCGCGACTTCGCCGACGTGCGCTCCATCATGACCGGCATGGGCTTCGCCATCATGGGCACGGCTTCGGCGCGGGGCGAGAATGCGGCCGTCGAGGCGGCCCGCGCGGCCATCCGCTGCCCTCTGATCGACGAGTCGGGCCTGCAGGGCGCGCGCGCCATCCTGATCAACATCACCGCCTCGGGCAATCTCTCGCTCCACGGCATGTACGACGCGTGCCAGCTGATCCGCGACGCCGCGGGCATCGAGGATGTGCAGATCAACTTCGGAATCGTGCCCGATGAGTCGCTCGGCGATGAGGTCAAGGTCACCGTCATCGCCACCGGATTCGAGAGAGCCGGGTTGCCCCAGGCTCAGGCGCCGCTGGTGAAGGCGCATACCAGCCCGGACAGCGCCGTGCCACAGGCTCAGGTCCAGGTCGCGGCCGCGGCGTCGGCGCCCGCGGCGGGCGTCGCCGTGGAGCAACTCCCGGCCGCGCCGCCCGCGGTTGCCTCGGAAGCGAAAGCTGTCCCGCAAGCGAAAGCCGCGCTGGAACCGCAAGCCGCGCCGGAACCGGAGACCGTGCCGGAGCTGGATTTCGAGGCCGAGGAGGAGTACGCCGGCGATCCGCAGGCCCCGCTCGAGTTGGACTTTGTTCCCGACGAAGCGCCGCGCGAGCCGGAGGCGCTGGTCGGGGAGCCGGCCTCGGAAGAGGCTGAGCACGCCCTTCCGGAACCCGTGCCGATCAGTGACGGCGACGACGATTTCGCGCTGGACGACATCGACACGCCGCCCATTCTGCGCCTGGATCGAAGACTCACCTGATGAGCACCGCCACAGCCATCTCGGCCGGACGCATGATCCTCCGCGGCGGACGCCCGCTGGCCGGAGAGGTGGCGCTGCGCGGCGCCAAGAACTCGCTGCCGAAGATCATGGTGGCGGCGCTGCTCACCGGCGAGAAGTGCACCTTGCGCAACGTCGCCGGGATCGCCGACGTGGCCATCGTCTCCGAACTGATCCGCGCGCTGGGCGGCGAGGTGAACGCGCCCCAACCGGACGTACTGGAGATCTGCGCGGCCAATTTGCGCCCCATGGAGCGCCGCGTCCTGAAATCCTTCTCCGGCAAGAGCCGCATTCCGATTCTGGCCTGCGGGCCGATGCTGGCCCGTTTCGGCGCCTCGCCGGTGCCCAGCCTGGGCGGCTGCCGGATCGGATCCCGGCCGGTCGATTTTCACATCCGCGGGTTGCAGGACCTGGGCGCGACGCTGCACGACGAGACCGGCAATGCGCACCTGACCTGCGAGCATCTGACCGGCAATAAGCTGCACCTCGAATATCCAAGCGTCGGCGCCACCGAGCAGGTGATTCTGGCGGCAGTGCTGGCGCATGGCAAGACCGAACTCTCCAATGCGGCCATCGAGCCCGAGATCATGGACCTGATCATGGCGCTGCAAAAGATGGGCTCCATCATCTCGGTCGATGTGGACCGCGTCATCACCATCGAGGGCGTGCGCGAACTGCGCGGCTACGATCACGCCGCCATGCCCGACCGCCTCGAAGCCGCCTCCTGGGCCAGCGCCGCCGCGGCCACCGGCGGGCGCATCTTCGTTCGCAACGCGCGCCAGGTGGACATGATGACGTTCCTCAATCAGTTCCGCAAAATCGGCGGCGATTTTGACGTGACCGGCGAGGGCATCGCTTTTTGGCGGCGCGACTTCGGCCTGCGCTCCACCGTGCTCGAAACCGACGTTCACCCGGGATTCATGACCGACTGGCAGCAACCGTTCGTGATTTCCCTGACCCAGGCCGCGGGCGTGTCGATCGTCCACGAGACCGTCTACGAGGAGCGTTTCGGCTACGTCGAGGCGCTGAACCGCATGGGCGCCCAGATCCAGCTGTACCGCGAATGCCTGGGCGGGCTGCACTGCCGCTTCGGCCAGCGCAACTACCTGCACAGCGCCGTCATCGTCGGTCCCACGCCGCTGCATGGCGCCGAGATTTTCATTCCCGACCTGCGCGCCGGCTTCTCCTACGTGATTGCGGCGCTGGTCGCCGAAGGCACGTCCACGCTCACCAATACCAGCCTCATTCAGCGCGGCTACGAGAACATCATCCCCAAGCTCCACGCCCTCGGCGCGGAGGTCGTCGAAGCCGAATGAGACCCTCGCAAGTGTCGTACAATCTCTGACGGGCACGGGGAGAGATGCCAGTCAGCCGCCCATCCGCAGTCCAAGGCAAGAGCTCGCCGCGCGCCTATGTCGCGCTGCTGCGGGGGATCAATGTGGGCGGGAAGAACAAGCTGCCGATGAAAGACCTCTGCGCCATGTTCGCCGCGGCCGGATGCGCCGACGTCAGGAACTACATTCAGAGCGGCAACATCGTTTTCAAGGCCAAACCGGCGCTCGCGACCAAGGTGCCGGGCCTGATCGCAGCCAGCATCGCCCGCCGGTTTGGCCTGGAAGTCCCGGTGGTTCTCCGCTCAGCGGATGAGATGCGAGAGGTCTCGGTTCGGAATCCATTCCTTGATGCCTGCGAGAATCTCGGTTGGCTGGCCGTCGGCTTTCTTGCAGACCCGCCCGACCCTAAGCGCTTAGCCTCCTTGGATCCTCATTGTTCGCCGCCCGACGCCTTCGTGGTCCATGGGCGGGAGATCTACCTGCGCTGTCCGAACGGCCTTGGGCTAACGAAGCTGAATACGAACTACTTTGACTCGAAGCTCGCCACCGTCAGCACATTCCGCAATTGGAGAACGGTGCTGACACTGGTCGAAATGCTGGACGCATGAGTGCTCGCACGCAGCCCGCGGACGTTATCCTGCGATCTTGATTTCCGCCGCTCCCCGTTGCTGCTAGTGGGCCGTCCCGGTGATTTCGAAAGCGGTGGGCGCCGAGGGATGAGTCTTCGGCGTTGGCGCTTACAGTCGTCCCCGCCACGGCGGCCGAAGCCGGCCCTGCGGCCCCAACGCTGCGCCACGGCGCCACGATGCTCTGCAAATGGCTGGGACAGCCCGCTAGTCGATGATCGCCTGGTACGCCAGCACCTGAAACACGTTAGCCAGGGTCAGGCCGCCCGTCGGGTGCAACTGCGCCATGAAGACCGTGATCATGTCCTCTTTGGGGTCGATGTTGAACTCGGTATAGAAGAACCCGCCCCAGCTGTACTCGCCGGGCGAGCCCAGTTCGGCCAGCGGCGTCTTCACGCCGTTGATGCCGAAGCCCAGCCCGAAGCCCTGGTCGGGCCCGATCTTGCCCAGCTGGTCGTGGGTCATCAGCTCGACCGTCTTGCGGCTCAGCAGCCGCACGCTGCCCGCCTTGCCGCCGTTTAGCATCATCTGGCAGAAACGCGCGTAGTCTGGCGCGGTCGACGACATGCCCCCACCGCCCGAGAAGAGCTTGCGCGGGCCGTGGTAGGGGTAGTCAGCGGTGTAGGAAAACGTGCCTTCGACGATCGGCTTCTCGGGGAAGCGCTTCAGCCCTTCCTTGTCGTCCCACACATAGGCCGTGGCCAGGCGGTCGAGCTTGTCGTCCGGCACGTAGAAGAACGTGTCCTTCATGCCCAGCGGCTCGAAAATGCGCGTCCTCAGGAACCGGTCGAAGGGCATGCCCGAGATCACCTCCACCAGGTACCCGAGCACGTCCACGCCCAGACTGTATTCAAAGCGCTCGCCGGGGTTGAACAGCAGCGGCAGCGGGGCGAGCCGCTTCACGTTGTCGCCGATGGTGCCGTCGTAGGGTGACAGGCCGTCGGCCACGTGCGCGTCTTTGTACATCTGGCCGAGATCGGGGTTCCAAGTGTAGGTCAGGCCGGAGGTGTGCGTCAGCAGGTGGCGGATGGTGATCTCGCGCGTGGCCGGAATGGTGTACGGCGCGCCGTTGGCCGGCTTGACCAGCACCTTGGGGTGCCTGAATTCGGGGATGTACTTCGACACCGGGTCGTCCAGCAGGAAGCGCCCTTCCTCGTACAGCATCATCACGGCCGTGCTGGTGATCGCCTTGGACATCGAGCAGATGCGGAAGATGGAGTCGGGCTGCATCGGTTTGCCCGCCTCGCGGTCGCTGGCCCCCTGGGCCTTCAGCCAAGCCACTTTGCCGTGGCGCATGATCAGCGTCACCGCGCCCGCGATGTGCTTCTGGTCGATTTCGCGCTGCACCGTGGTGCCGATCAGGTTCAGGCGCTCCGAAGAGAGCCCGAGCGATTCGGGGCTGGCCTTCGGTAGGTCCTGCGCGGCCGCCGCCATGGCGCATACGAAGATCGAGGCGAGTACGGCCGCCGGCGCTGCTGAGAGCGCCGAACGACCCCGCACCCGCCAGTGATTCAAGTGGGAATTCCGCATCAGGGTCCCCTCTCACAACTTTCTGGCATCGCCAGTTCGCGAACAGAATGATTCTACTCCGCCCCCGACATGCCAGTGGGCCGTCCCGGCGATTTCGAAAGCGGTGGGCGCCGAGCGATGAGTCTGCGGCGTTGGCCCTTACAGTCGTCCCCGCCACGTCGGCCGAAGCCGGTCCTGCGGCCTCAACATTGCGTCACGGTGCCACGATGCTCTACAAATGGCTGGCACAGCCCACTAGAACCTCTCCCCCGCCCTGCTGCGCTTGCCCGTTCCACCCCGATAGTCGCAAGTGCGACAGTCGGCCGGAGCGCCTCTTCTTGCGGCCCGCAGGAACAAACTGCCGCACGCGCCAGTTCGACTCCGTGTCGCTCGCATGCGCCGCCTGCGCCGGCGCCTTCACGAATGCGAGAATGGGTCTTTCCACTCTCTTTCTCGGATTCAGCGCCATGAAAGTTATCGCCATCAACGGCAGCGCCCGCAAGAGCGGCAACACCGCCATCCTTCTCAAATACGTTCTGGCCGAACTCGCCGCCGAGGGCATCGAAACGGAACTCGTCGAGCTGCACGGCCTCGCCGTCCACGGCTGCGTCGCCTGCCGCCAGTGCGCAGCCAACAAGGACCGCCGCTGCGGCCAGACTCATGATGACGGCAATATGCTCATCGAAAAGATGATCGACGCGGACGGCATTCTGCTCGGCTCGCCCACTTACGTGGCCGACGTCTCGTCCGAGATCAAGGCGCTGATCGACCGCGCCTGCATGGTCTCGGGCGCCAACGGCGGGCTGTTCCGGCGCAAAGCTGGCGCGGCGGTGCTGGCCGTGCGGCGCGCTGGCGCGATCCACGGTTTCGACACGTTGAACCACTTCTTCCTGATCACCGAGATGATCATCCCCGGGTCGAGCTATTGGAACATCGGGATCGGCCGCGAGATCGGTGAAGTGGAACACGACGCCGAGGGCATCCGCACCATGCAGACGCTCGGCCGCAACATGGCCTGGCTGCTCAAGAAAATCCACGCCTAGCGCCAGGCGTGGATGTGTTCCTTCACGTAATAGCGCGGATCGTCCGCGCGGATGGTTAGCTGGAAGCCCGCGGCGCGCAGCGTCTGGACCACGAAATCGTGCGTGCGGAACTCCTCGCCCTCGCCGCGCGCGGCGCGGAAATCGTGGGCCGCGATACAGGCAAACCGCACATGGGCTAACGTCTCCGCCATGCCACGCAGCGCGAAGCGCTCCGCGCCCTCGATGTTCATCTTGAGGAAGTCGATGCGCTCGACGCCCTCGCGCGCGCGAATCTCGTCGAACGGGAATGCCTCCACGTCGCGGCTCGTCGCCGTGGCCGGCCCATCGTGCACGTAGTTCGACTCCCATACCGGCAGCGTCTCCACCCTCAGCCGCCCGCGCCGGTCCATGGCCGCGCAATTCAGGAGCCGCACGTTCGTCAATCCGTTCTTGCGGCAGAACCGATCCAGCAGCCGGAAGCTGTCGGGATGCGCCTCGACGGCCCACACCGTGCCCGCCTCTCCAACCGCCTCGGAAAACGCCAGCACGTCCTCCCCGCGCCCGGCGCCGATGTCGACAATCACGTCGCCCGGCCGCGGCTGGTACACATGGAACCAGTAATCGGCGGCGTCGCGGCGGTACTTGGCCGCGCGCTCCGGCCACTGCGCCCAGCAGCCTTCGACGTAAGCGAACGTGGGGCCATCGGGGAACCACAACCCGCCCGCGCGGTGCATCCACAGCCCGTCTTCGTAAACGATCTCGAGGCCTTCGCCGGCCAGGCTCCGCGGCATTTGCCTCAGCCGCAGCTCTCGTGTGGCCTCGGCCGCCAGTTCGGCCTGCGCGCCGGCGGAGGCCAGTTCCGCGGCCCGTTCTTCAGCAATCCACATGGGAGCTGAAGAAGCGGTCGAGCGAGGCGCGCATCTGCGCCGAAACGCTCTGCGGCAGCGACTTCATCTCCTGCGGCGAGAGCGGTCGGAAGCTCTTCGCCACGGCGATGTTGGCCTGCAGGAATTCGAGCTTCGGCATGCCCACCACGGCCGCCGAGATGGGCAGCGACATCGAGTAGCGAATCAGTTTCTCCGGCGGCGCCTGGCCGACCAGCTTGTCCTGGCCGAACAGCTTCATCGCCGTCAGCCCCATGCCCTTCCGGAGCGCCACCGGCATGGCCACGGCCTCGAAACCGGAAGCGCCGGTCATGCCCCGGCCGGGGTGATCCGACGGCGCCGCATTGCCCATCTGCGCGATGTTGAGCGCCATCTGCACGCTGTCGAAGTCATTGCGCTCGAGCGCCGTCTTCAAAACCTGCGGATTCTGATGGCAGGTCACGCCGATGAAGCGCGCCACCTTCTGGTCGCGCATCTGGTGAAACACTTTCAGCACGCCGTCGGGAGCCTCGATGGCCGCCAGGTCGTCCTCATTGCCCAGACCGTGTATGTGGATCAGGTCGATCTGCGCCAACCCGAAATTCTTGAGTGAGCGCTCGATTTCGCGCTTGGCGTCGTCCCCCTTGCGGGCATCGATCTTGGTGACGACGAAGAAGCTCTTCTTGTGCGTGCGGATGTATTCGCCGATCCATCGCTCGCTTTCGCCGTCGCCGTAGCCGGACGCGGAATCGACGTAATTAATGCCGCCCTTCAGCGCCATATCCAACGCTTCCAGCCCCTTTTCGCGGTCCTTATACGCCAGGAAGCGGCTGCCGCCCCCGAACGCCAGCAGCGACACCTTTTCGCCGGTCTTTCCGAGTTTTCGCATCGGCATGCCGGTGACGGCATCCGGCTCCGCCGCGACGGCCTGCATAGCCAGCGGCGCCAGGGCCGCGGATTCAAGGAAACCTCTACGGGTGATGCTCATGGATTCGATCTTACACCTCTTTCGGAAGATTCGGCGAATCGGCGGATTCGCGAGTTCATCACACGCCCTTCTGGAACCCAAATGGCATCCGGGAGACCGCCCCCTTGCGGCTGGATGTATTCTGTTAGCGACCCGCGAGCCCGCAAAGAGAACCCCGATCGAGAGGCGGAGAAAAGCCACGAATCGGCCCGTCCGGGAAGCCGGGAGAATGGATCGACTCGAACCCCATGTCCAGCACTCGACCGAATCAGGCGCGCCTCATTAGCGCCTGCCAAGCCTTAGTGCAGGGAGGCGTCCTGGGCGCGATCGCCTTTGTGGCCTTGGTGCTGGTTGCCGGCGCAATCTCCTATCACGCGGATCGGCGCCTGATCGGCCAGAAAATCAGTTCAGCCATCCGCGACGGGAGCATTCAGATCCCCGGGCGCTGGGACATCACCGACCGGCGCGGCATAGCTACCTTCACGGACTGTCTTGTTCTGCAGGCGCTCCAGTTAAGCCCCAATGGATTTTCCCCCAGTTTATTCGACGCACGCATATTTCAAGACGCTTTCGTTCAATATGCCGGAGCTCACAGAGTACATGCCTGCGATGCACTGACCCGATTTTACACTGGCGACAAATCGGCGGCCCGTTCCGCGATCATGAGTTACAGCCGCTACTGGTTCGGCTCAGCCACGCTGGCGAGCATTGCGCTGGGCGAAACAGGCCTGTCCATTGCGCAATACAGAGATGCTGTTTTCTTTTCGCTGATTCTGTCGCTCGGCCTGTTCACCTTAACTTTTTGGCTGTATTTCCGGCCTGCCTCCATCTTCTTTACTCCCTACTTGTTCAGCATCTGTTGCGGGTTCAGCCTTCTGAGTTTGGGACAAAGCATCGGCTTCGCTCCGGAAGAAGTCCTCGGGTTGCTGATTCTGGCGGCGTATAACGTGCTGCACATTGAGCGCCGGAGCCTGCGCTGGCGAGCGGCGTGTTACAGTTTTTTGGGCGCGGTTTGTGTCTATCTGGACTTGTTAAGCGGGGTCGCCGTGTTGGTCGCCACCATTCTATGCTGCCAGTGGATCGCGTCGGCGCTGGCGCAACCGCCCCAGAGCTTTCGCTCTGCCAGGCGCATTCTGGGCCTCCTCGCAAATCTGTCGCTTGTCGGCGCCGGGGCGTGTTTTGCCGTTGTTGTCAGACTGATTGGCTATTCTTTTGTCAGCGGCAGGAGCCTGTCCAATACCCTACTGGAATGGACACACGATTTGACGTATCGCATGACTGGGTATTTAGGCCGAGCCGTCAACAGTCAAACATCGGCCGCGAGCCTCGTGCACATAGCAATTGTGCTAAAGAACCACAGAGCCGATCCCTTTTACGGGATCCTGAGCCCAGGCGCGACAGACCTTTTTTATGCGCTTGGATTTATCGGCTGGATTCTCCTCTTACCAGTTTGCTGGCTCCTGTTTGAAAGGAAAAAACTCTCGTTCAGCACTCTTTCGGCGTTTTTGCTGGCCGGAATGTTCATTCCAGGCTGGTTTCTCATCTTACGACAGCATACGATGGGTGACGCGTGGCTGACCGTACGGCTGCTCAGTCTTTTCGCGGGGCTGGGGATGTCGGCCTTTCTCACCATGTTTGTGATGTTGCGGGCGACCGCCAGAAATCCGGCGCCGAAAGTATCCGGCGGACCAGCAGCCGGTTGAGGCGCGGACTCCTGTCGGACAGGCGCTCGCAGGCGCATTCCCCCCCCGGCCGTCGTGGTGACCGTTCGCCTCACAGAGCGGCCACGACGGCCAGCACCTCGGCGCTGTGGCCGTCAACCTTCACCTTGGGGAAGATCTTGGCGATCTTGCCATCCTTGCCGACGATGAATGTGGTCCGCTCGATACCCATGTACTTTCTTCCGTACATGGACTTCTCTACCCACACGCCGTACTTTACGGCGACGGCGTGCTCGGGGTCGGCCAGCAGCGTGAACGGCAGGGCGTACTTGGTCTTGAATTTCGCCAAGGCCGGCGGTTGGTCGGGAGAAACGCCGAGCACCACCGCCGAGGCGGTATCGAAGCGCGGTAAATTGTCGCGAAAACTGCACGCTTCCCTGGTGCAGCCGGGCGTGTCGGCCTTGGGATAGAAGTACAGAACGACGATTCTGCCGTGCAGCGAGGAGAACTTGAGCTGCGCGCCGGAGTCGGTGGCCAGAGTGAATTCCGGCGCTTTGGAGCCTTCTTTTAGTGCCATACGAGCCAATAGATGCGTATTCCTATGTGAGGAATCAAGGAATTGGAGTACGGATGGATCTTGGCGGCGGGTTTGACGGCGGCCTGAGGTCGTCGCTATATTGGAGTTTGCCCTGCTTGCGTGCAGGCGGGGCTGCACACGTGCTATGCCCGCACTCTGTCCTGCAGGGCGCGAGGGCCATTCAAAGGACCAGAGATGCCGACGAAGAGAACATATCAGCCGAACAATCGCCACCGCGCCAAGACGCATGGATTCCGCGCGCGGATGAAGACCAAGAACGGCCGGGCCGTGCTGGCGCGCCGCCGCGCCGCCGGCCGCCACAAGCTGACCATCAGCGACGAGCGGGCTGTTCGTTACGCCAACCAATAGCACTCCCGGGTTTCTGGCGCGGGCCCAGGCTTTCCCCAAAACGCGGCGCCTGCTCCGCCCGGCCGATTTTCGCCAGGCTTACGAGCTTGGATTCAAGGTGGTATGCCGGACGTTCGTGGCCTTCTGCTGGAAGTCGGGAGTGGCCGACGGGCCCAAGATCGGCTTCACTGCGCCGCGGACGTTGGGCAAGGCAGTCCAGAGGAACCGGATGCGGCGGCGGTTGAGGGAGACGGTGCGGCGCAGGATCGCGCGACTGGGGCCGGAGTGGCGCATCGTGTGGAATCTGCGGCGGCCGGCGCTGGAGGCTCCGCAAGCGCTGCTGGACAGCGAAGTGGAGCGGGTGATGGAACGATGCAACGGGTAGTGCTGATCATCCTGGCCGCATACAAACGCTGGGTCTCGCCGCTGCTGCCCGCGGCCTGCCGCTATTACCCCAGTTGCTCCGACTATATGGCGGAGGCCGTGCGCCGGCACGGTGCGCTGCCAGGCATCTGGTTGGGCTTGAAGCGCTTAGCCCGATGCCATCCGTTCGCCTCCGGCGGTCTTGACCCCGCCCCATAGGATTGCACATCTGCCATGGCCGAACCGAATCCAAATTCCCCGCCCAAGCCCGAAGAGATGTCGATGGAGCGGCGCATGCTTCTGGCCTTCGCGCTGATGGGGCTGGTGCTGGTGGCGACACAGTATTTCATGCCCACCCTCCATCCGCAGCCCAAGCCGGGCGCGAAGCAGGCCCAGGGCCAGGCGCAAACCCAGGTCGGCGCGCAGACCCAGGCGCCGGCGCAAACTGAAAGCCAGCCGGCGGCGGCGAAAGCGGCGCTGGCGCATGCCAAGACCCTCCCGTCGATCCCCGTCGTGCAGGCCGCAGCCAGTGAGACCAGGGTCATCGAGACGGACGTGTACCGCGTGGAGTTTTCCAACGAAGGGGCGACCGTCCGGAGCTGGAAGCTGACGCAAAAGCGGGGCCGGGATTACCGCTACAAGGATTCAAACGGCCAGCCGCTGGAGCTGACCAGTGTGGAGGGCAATACGAAGGCCGGCTGGCCATTCTCGTACGTGTTCCCGCACACCCGCCCGGCCGGCGATTTGAACAAGGCCCTGTTCACCGTCAAACAGCCCGATCCGCTGACCATCGAATTCGAATACAGCGACGGGAACCTGCTGGCCCGCAAGACGTTCCACTTCGAACAGAAGGCCTACCGGCTGCTGGTCACCTCGGATGTGGTGCAGGGCGCACACGGGCTGCCGCACCTGCTGGCCTGGCGCGCCGGCTTCGGCGACCGGACGGCCCACAACGAGGCCGCGCAGCAGCACGCCGTGTACTTCGACAGCGCCAATAACAAGCTGGTGGTGGAAGACGCCAAGGTGGCCAAGAACGGGCCGGTCCTGCACGTGGGTAGTTTTCAATTTGCGGGTCTGGAGGACGCCTATTTCGCGGGCGTGCTGCTGCCCGAGCCCGGAACTACGCTCGATTTCCAGGTCTGGCAGGATTCCTACCGGCTCAAGCCCGAAGGGGACGAAATCCCGCATGTCGGCGCGGCCGTGGGCGGCCAGGCGGACATGAAACTGAAGTTTTTCGTGGGTCCCAAGGATCTCGACGTGCTGCGCGCCACGGACCCGAAACTGGACCAGATCATCGACTGGGGATGGTTCTGGTTTATCGCCAAACCGCTGTTCCTGGGGCTGCACTGGGTGTACGACAACCTGGTCAGCAACTGGGGCTGGGCGATTATCGGAGTGACCGTCATCATCAATTTCCTGATGCTGCCGCTGCGCTACTCGAGCATGCGGTCCATGACCAAGATGGCGGCCCTGAAGCCGCAGATCGACGCGCTGAACGACAAGTACAAGGGCGTGGGGATGCGAGATCCGAAGAAGCAGAAGCAGAACGAAGAATTGATGGCGCTGTACCAGAAGCACGGCATCAACCCCATGGGCGGCTGCGTCCCAATCCTGCTGCAGATGCCGTTTTTCTTCGCGTTTTACCAGGTGCTCAAGACCGTGATCGAACTGCGCGGGGCCAACTGGCTGTGGGTTACCGACCTGTCGCAGCCGGAGACGATCCCGATCCGCATTCTGCCGCTGGGCATGCTGGTCTCGCAGGTGCTGGTGCAGAAGATGACGCCTTCGACCACCACGGACTCGTCTCAGAAGACCATGATGATGGTGATGCCGGTGGTCTTCAGCGTCATGTTCTGGAGTGCGCCCAGCGGGCTGGTGTTATACTGGCTCACTGGCAACGTGGTCGGCGTCTTTCAGCAGTATTTCTTTAACAAAGCCGCCCCGGCGCCCGCCCCGGCCGTAGTGACCGCTAAGAAAGATAGCCGGCGGCGTTGATTCCATGAGTAGACGCGAATACAACATCACCACCGTTGGCGACCAGGTCGAGGACTTTCTGGACCGCGTCCTGGACGCCGCCGATCTGGACGTTGACTTCGACCTGTACGATGGCGACGAGACGCAAGCCTATTTCGAGGGTCCGACCCTGGTGGTCAAGTTCGACGGTCCAGAGGTCGGCTACCTGATGGCCAACAAGGGCGAGGCGCTGCTGGCGCTGGAGCAGTTGACCCAGGAAGCGCTGCGGATGAACTCCGACGAGCATGCGCTCATCTGTTTCGACGCCAACGACTTCCGCCTGCTGCGGCAGGAAGAGTTGCGGCTCAGCGCGCTGACCGTGGCGCAGCGCGTGCGCGAGAGCAACACGCCCTACCGCTTCAACCCCATGAACAGCCGCGAGCGGCGCGTGGTGCACCTGGCGCTGCGCGGCGAAACCGACCTGCGCACGGAGAGCTCCGGCGTCGGCCCGGGGCGGCACGTGGTCGTCTACCCCGCGGGCATGCCGTCGCTGCCCGAGCTGCCGCCGCAGCCGGCTTATCACCGCGATGGCCCGGATCACGGGCCGGGGCATGGTCCGCCGCGCGGGCGCCCCTCCGGACCACGCTCCGGTGGTCCGCCACGCCGTGGTAGGCGCTGATTTGCGCCAAGTGTAGTGAATCTTCGCGACACGATTGTTGCCCTTGCTACCCCGCCCAGCTCGGGGGGCTTGGGCATCGTGCGTATTTCGGGGCCGGATGCGCGCCGGATCGCCACGACAATGCTCCGCTTTCGGGCCGGATTTGAGTGGCGGACATGGACTGCCGAGCTTGCGGATCTTTTAGATGAGCAAGGAGAAATCGTTGACCAGGTGGTCTTGACCTGGTTCGCGGCCCCACGTTCCTACACGGCCGAGGACGTGGTCGAAGTCTCCTGCCACGGCTCGCTGGTCGTGCTGCGGCTTTGTATCGAGCGGGCATCAGCGGCCGGGGCGCGACCGGCCGGGCCGGGCGAGTTCACACTGCGCGCGTTCATGAATGGGCGCATCGATCTGTCGCAGGCCGAAGCAGTGAATGATCTGATTCAGGCTACGACTCTACATCAGGCGAAAGTCGCCGCCCGGCAAATGGAAGGCGGCTTGTCGCGGCTCATCAGGCCGGCCAAAACTGAGCTTCTCGAGCTGATTGCGCTGCTCGAAGCGGGCATTGACTTTGCTGAGGACGATGTCTCGGTGGCGGCCGGCGAGGAGCTCCTCTTCAGAATTTCGTCAATTATAGATAAAACTGACCAGCTGATCCACAGCTTCCGCTACGGCCGCTTGGTCCACGACGGCCTGACGCTCGCGATCGTGGGCCGGCCAAACGTCGGTAAAAGTTCTCTTTTCAATGCATTGCTCCAGTTTGACCGGGCCATTGTGACGCCCCAGCCCGGGACCACGCGCGACGCCGTATCGGAAATCGCCGCGATAGGCGGGATTCCGGTCCGGCTGGTAGATACGGCGGGCATCCGGCAAAGCGCTGATCTGGTCGAGCGGCTGGGGATCGAACGCAGTTACCAGGCCATGGCGGATGCAGATCTCACTCTTGTAGTATTAGATCTATCGCAGCCTCTGACGGACCACGACGAGCGCCTCCTGGAACACGTCGAATGCGCGGGGCCACACCTGTTGGTGGGCAACAAGGCGGATCTTGAACGACAAATGGAGGAATTGACTGGCCTGATAGCCGTTTCAGCCACCGAAGGCACGGGAATCGACGAGCTGCGGCGCAGGATCCTGGATGCCGTGGCGCCCGCGGGCGGGACCGGTCTGGAGGCCGGATTCATCACCAATCTGCGCCATGCGGGGTTGCTGAAAGAGAGCCGCGAGGCGCTCTCGCGGGCGGCCGAAGCGGTGCACAACCGCATCCCCCACGAGATGTTGCTGCTGGATTGCTATGCCGCCCTGCGCGCGCTCGACCAACTGACCGGAGCGACGACGGCGGACGACATCCTGAACCGCATCTTCTCGATGTTCTGCATCGGGAAATGACGCCCTGGGAGTGTCAACCCGGCGCTGAATCCGCGCTAGCATTCGGGAAAATCAGCTTGCGGACCGCATCCAGAACGCCGTTAACGAAGGGGACCGCGTCCACATCGGAATAACGGCGCGCGAGCTCGAGCGCTTCGTCGATTACCACGGCGGGGGGCGTGTCCAGCATTTTCATCTCGTAGATCGCCATGCGCAGGATGTTGCGGTTGACATTGGGCATGCGCTCGAGCCGCCAGTTTTCGGCGCGTTCTTCAATCAGGGCGTCGAGCTCGGCGGAGTGCGCGGCGGTGCCGCGGGCGAGCGACTCCAGAAACGGATCCGGCTCGATCGGCAAGACGTTGTCCTCGCCCGTATCCTCCTCCATTTCAACGCAATACAGAGAACTGTAGAAAATCTGGAGGGCCTCTTCGATGTGCACCTTGCGCAGGTCCCAAAGGAACAGGACCTGGAGCGCGCGCTGGCGGGATTTTCGGCGCGCCGGCATTCGGAGTGCGTGCCTTATTTCGCCTGGCTGCGAATCCGGCGCAGCAAGTTGGCCATCTCGACGGCCGACATGGCGGCGTCGAAGCCCCTATTGCCGCCCTTGGCGCCGGCGCGGTCGATGGCCTGCTCCAGCGTATTGGTGGTGAGAACACCGAACGAGACCGGCACGCCGGCCTGCAGCGAGGCCTGGGCCAGCCCCTTGGCGGTCTCCCCGGCGATGTAGTCGAAATGCGGGGTCTCGCCGCGGATGACGGCGCCCAGGCAGATGATGGCGTCGTGGCGCTTCTGGGCCAGCAGCGCCGCCACCGTGAGCGGCATCTCCCACGAACCGGGCACGCGCACCAGTTCGATGTCGTCCTCGGACGCGCCGGAACGGCGCAAAGCGTCCATGGCGCCGTCCACCAGCCGGTCGGTGATGAAGCTGTTGAAGCGGCTGGCGATGAGCGCGACGCGCAATCCTTTGGCGTCGAGGTTCCCTTCAAAGGTCTTCAGAGACATATGGGATAATTACTAAGCCACCTATAGTCTACAACATGGACCCCGCGTTCATCCGCAACTTCTCGATCATCGCGCATATCGACCACGGCAAGTCGACCCTGGCCGACCGGCTGCTCGAATCCACCGGCGCGCTGTCGCAGCGGGAAATGATGGACCAGGTTCTGGACACGATGGACCTGGAGCGCGAGCGCGGTATCACCATCAAGGCCCATGCGGTGCGGCTGAACTACAAGGCCGACGACGGTCAGATGTATCAGCTCAACCTGATCGACACCCCCGGCCACGTCGATTTCACATATGAAGTTTCGCGCAGCCTGCAGGCCTGCGAGGGCGCGCTGCTGGTGGTCGACGCGAGCCAGGGCGTGGAAGCGCAGACGCTGGCCAATACCTACCTGGCGATTCACCACAACCTGGAGCTGATCCCGGTCATTAATAAGATCGACCTGCCCTCGGCCGAGCCGGAACGCATCCGCGAACAGATTGAGCAGATCATCGGCCTGGACGCCTCCGAAGCGGTGCTGGCGAGCGCCAAACAGGGCCTCGGGATCCACGAGATTCTGGAAGCCGTCGTGGCCAAGGTCCCGCCGCCCAAGGGCGATCCCAACTCTCCGCTGCGGGCGCTGATCTTCGATTCGTGGTTCGACCCCTACCGCGGCGTGATCATTCTGACCCGTGTGCTGGACGGCGTGGTGAAAATCGGACAGCGGATCCGGCTGTGGTCCAACGGCACGGTGCACGAGGTGGAAGGGCTGGGCTACCAGTCGCCCAAAGCCATTCCGGCCGACTCGCTTTCGGCCGGCGAGGTCGGTTTCCTGTTCGCCAATATCAAGACCGTCAGCGAAGCCAAGATCGGCGACACGATCATGAGCGCCGACGACATGTACTCCGAACCGCTGCCCGGCTTCGAGGAGATGAAGCCGATGGTCTTCGCCGGGCTCTATCCGGTGGAGAGCCACGAGCACGGCCTGCTGCGCGACGCACTGGAGAAGCTGCGGTTGAACGACTCGGCGTTCAATTTCGAGCCCGAGAACTCCGTGGCGCTGGGCTTCGGCTTCCGCTGCGGCTTCCTGGGGCTGCTGCACCTGGAGATCGTGCAGGAGCGGCTGGAGCGCGAATTCGCCATCGACCTGATCACCACGGCGCCCAGCGTGCGCTACCGCGTGACGCTGGGCGACGGCGAGGTGATCGAGGTCGACAACCCCACCAAGTGGCCGAACCCCAGCGAGATCAAACAGGTCGAGGAACCGATGATCGAGGCCACGGTGATCACGCGCGAGGATTCCCTGGGCGAGATTCTAAAGCTGCTCGAGGAGAAGCGCGGCGACCAGAAGAAGTTCGAGCACCTGGGCGGCGCGCGCGTGATGCTGGTCTATGAGATGCCGCTGAACGAGATCGTGCTGGACTTCTACGACCGGCTCAAGTCGGCGTCGCGCGGCTACGCCTCGCTGGATTACCACCTGTGCGGGTACCGCGCCTCGTCGCTGGTCAAGATGGACGTGCTGGTGGCCGGGGATCCGATCGACGCGCTGTCGATCATCGTCCACAAGGAGTTCGCTTACGAGCGCGGCCGGGCGCTGATTGAACGGTTGCGCCGGCTGATCCCGCGGCAGCAGTTCGAAGTCGCGCTGCAGGCGGCGATCGGGTCCAAAATCATCGCCCGCGAAAGCATCGCGGCGCTGCGTAAGAACGTGCTGGCGAAGTGCTACGGCGGCGACATCACGCGCAAGCGCAAGCTGCTCGAGAAGCAGAAAGAGGGCAAGCGGCGGATGAAGCGTGTCGGCAAAGTTGACATCCCGCAGGAGGCCTTCCTGGCCGTGCTGAAGGTCACGCAAAGCGGCCAGGAGAGCTGAACCCGCCCGCCGCAGTGCGCCGTTTCGGGAAAAAGCGACGCACGGCGTACAAAACGCCAGTTTTCAGGGCAGAATGAGTGGAAGGAGCGTTGACCCCATGCCCCTTTATCAAGACTCCGGCACGCCACCTGAAGGCCTGGAGGACAACGAGCAAACCAACCGCCCCCTGTCTGCCCGGCAGACTACCCTGACCCGCGGGGATGCGTCCCCTAAGTTCGATCATCCGCGCGCCATCGAGACGATCCTTTACGGCGGCCTGGCAGCCGGCCTGCTGGGCGTGCTGGACGACGTGGTGGTCTACAGCCTGCAGGGCCGCAATCCGATCGAGTTTCTGCAGTTCATCGCCAGCGGGGCGATCGGGAAGGAGGCCTTCGCGGGCGGCTATGGGACGGCCGCGCTCGGCACGGCCTTCCACTTCCTGATCGCATTCGTGACGGCCGCGTTCTTTTACGAGACCAGCCGGATCCTGTCGACGCTCTACCGGCGGCCCATGGTCTGGGGACCGATCTTCGGCATGGCCGTTTACATGGTCATGAACTACGTGGTGCTGCCCTTGTCGGCGGTCCCCAGAAGCCGGTTCTCTGTCGCTCTGCTGCTGAATGGACTGATCGGTCACGCGGTTCTGGTGGGTCTTCCGATCGCCCTGATTGCCAGCCACTCGGCGCGCACGCGCCGGAAGATAATCTAGGCGTCGCGGCGCCCCAGCGCAACTCAGAGCGAAGTCGCGAATGCCGCCAGCATCCGGGCGAGCGCCTGGCCGCGGTGGCTGACTTCCATCTTGCGGGCCGCTTCCACTTCGCCGAAAGTGCAGCCGAACGGTTCGTAGTAAAACAGCGGGTCGTAGCCGAAGCCGCGGGGCCCGCGTTCCTCATCGAGGATGCGGCCTTCGACAACGCCGCGGAACGTGCCCAGCAATTTGCCCTGCTGCGCCAGCGCGATCACGGACACGAAGCGCGCCGTGCGGTCCGTCATATCCCGCAGGCGGGTGAGCAGCAGCCGGTTGTTGTCCCTGTCGGTCGCGCCCGGCCCGGCATAGCGCGCCGAGCAGATGCCGGGCGCGCCGTCGAGGGAGTCGACCTCCAGGCCGGAGTCGTCCGCGAACAGCGGCTCCTCGCAGAAGACGCTGTAGTACAGCGCCTTTTCGATCGCGTTCTCCTCGAAGCTGTCGCCTTCTTCCTCGGGCGGCACGATTTTCTTGAGATCGGCGAGCAGCTGGATCCCCACTTCGGTGAAACCGAAGTGCGCGGCCGCCATGCGGAACTCGTTCAGCTTGCCGGGATTGGTGGTGGCGCAACGCAGGATCGCCATGGGCAGGCTCACCTGACTCCCAGCGACGCGCGCTGCGCGGCGAACAGCTCCCGCAGCCCCGCGCGCGCGAAACCGATCATTTCGATGAGGCGCTCCTCGCGAAACGTCGCCTTCTCGCCCGTGGCCTGCAGTTCGACGAACTCGCCCGCGCCGGTCATGACGACATTCACGTCCACCTCGGCCTGCGAGTCTTCCTCGTAACACAGATCGAGCAGCGCGGTCCGCTCCACAATGCCGACGCTGGTGGCCGCCACCTGGTCGCGCAGCGGGTTGCGCTTCAGGCGGCCGAATTCGAGCAGCTTTTTCGCGGCCAGGGCGAGGGCCACGTAACCGCCCGTAATGGACGCCGTGCGCGTGCCGCCGTCGGCCTGCAGCACGTCGCAATCGACGATCAACGTGCGCTCGCCGAGCGCCTCCATGTTAACCACCGCGCGCAGCGAACGGCCGATCAGCCGTTGGATCTCCATCGTGCGCCCGGACGGCCGGCCTTTGATCACCTCGCGCGGGCTGCGTTGGGCCGTGGCGCGCGGCAGCATGGAGTATTCCGCGGTGACCCATCCGCGGCCGGAGTTGCGGAGGAAATTCGGCACCATCTCCTCGACGCTGGCCGCACACAGCACGCGCGTGTTGCCGACCTCGATCAGCACCGATCCTTCGGCCGTCATCAGATACCCGGTCGTGATTTTGACCGGACGCAGGGCGTCCGGCGCCCGGCCATCGTTGCGCAGCATGCGATGTGGACCTCCGTGCACAGCTCAACTGTGCGAAGCAATCGAAACGTAAAAAAGCAGGGAGACCAGAAGGATGGCGGAGACGACCAGCAGAATGCAGCCCAGGCCTCCGGTGACGCCGGGTTTGGCCAGATGGCTGGACATTGTCTTCTTGGTCCGCGCCGGCTTGAGCTTGGCCATAAACCCCACTGTAACATCCGTGCTAATTCAGCCCTGCCCGCGGCGCGCTTATGATGGTTGCGTCATGCGGTCCCGAATTCTGCTCACGTTCCTCTACCCTGCGCTGGCCTGTCTGCCGGCTCAGGTGGCCCCGCTGCGCGCGCCGGCCGTCCCGCTGGTCACGCACGATCCTTACTTCAGCGTGTGGTCGTTCGACGACCGGCTCACCGGCAGCTTTACACGCCATTGGACCGGCGCGCCGCAGCCGCTGAACGGGCTAATCCGCATTGACGGCAAGGCCTATCGGTACGCCGGTATCGAATCGGAGAAGGTGCCGCCGATGGAGCAGACCAGCCTGAAGATCACGCTGACCTCGACGCGCTATGAGTTCACCGCGGCGGGGGTGCGATTGGGGCTGACGTTTCTGACGCCGGCTCTGCCCGATGACCTGGATCTGCTGTCGCGGCCGGTCACCTTCATTCACTTTGACGTGAGCAGCGTTGACGGGCGCGAGCACGAGGTGCAGCTCGAGTTGGACGTCTCGTCGCAGTGGGCCGTGAACACGCGGGAGCAGAGAGTGAACATCGGCCGCTACGAGTTCGGAAATGTGACGGCGCTGCGCGCGTCGGCGGCGGAACAGAAGGTGCTGGCGCGGTCGGGCGACGATCTGCGCATCGAGTGGGGATCGCTTTATCTGGGCATACCGCACGCTCAGGCGGGAACCGACTCGCGACTGATGGGGCGCTCGGCCCGCCTCGCGTTCATCCGCACCGGCAAACTGTTTCCACCAACCGACCTTACGGACCAGGGCGAATTGCCTCATGCGGAACTGCCGTTGCTGGCGGCGACGTTCGACTTGGGGCAGGTGGGAAAGACGACCGAGGAGCGGCTGCTGATGCTGGCCTACGACGATGTGTGGTCGATCGAGTATCTCAACCGCAGACTGCGTCCGCTGTGGCGGCAGCGGGGAGCCGACATTGGCGGTTTGCTGGAACAGGGGGCGAAAGACTATTCGTCGTTCGCGCAACGCGCTCGGGCATTCGATGAGGAGCTCACGGCCGACCTCGTGCAAAGCGGCGGCCCGGAATACGCGGCCCTGGCCACGGTCGCGTATCGCCAGGCCATCGCCGCGCACAAGCTGGTGGCCGATGTCGACGGAACGCCGCTGTTTTTTCCCAAAGAGAATTTCTCGAACGGCTGCATCTCGACCGTGGATGTCATCTACCCCAGCGCGCCGCTGTTTCTGTTGCTCAACCCGGAACTGCTGAAGGGCATGCTGCGGCCGGTGCTGGATTACGCGGCACTGCCGCGCTGGCGCTGGCCGTTCGCGCCGCACGATCTGGGGCAGTATCCGCTGGCCAACGGGCAGGTCTATGGCGGTGGCGAGCGCACGGAAGAGGACCAGATGCCGGTTGAAGAGAGCGGCAATATGCTGATCCTGCTCGGCGCGCTGGCGCACGTCGAAGGCAACGCCGATTTTGCGCTGCGCTACTGGCCGCAACTGGTCCGCTGGGCCGAGTACCTGCGCGAGAAGGGCATGGATCCCGAGAACCAGCTCTCCACCGACGACTTCGCCGGACACCTGGCGCACAACACGAACTTGTCCATCAAAGCGATTCTGGGATTGCGCGCGTTTGCCGAGATCGCCAGGCTGGGCGGGCGCGCTGACGTGGCGGCGCGCTACGAGGGGATCGCGAAAGAGATGGCGGCGCAGTGGCCGCGCATGGCGGACGACGGGGATCATTACAAACTCGCGTTCGACAAGCCGGGCACGTGGAGCCAGAAGTACAACCTCGTGTGGGACCGGCTGCTGGGGTACAACTTATTCCCGCCGGAGGTGGCGCGCAAGGAGGTGGCCTTCTATGAGTCCAAGGTACAGAAGTACGGACTGCCGCTCGACAACCGCAAGACTTACACCAAGCTCGATTGGGAAGTGTGGACGTCGTGCCTGGCCGAGAAGGACGCGGATTTCCGGCGGCTGATCGCGCCGGCGTACCGCTGGATGAATGAAACGCCGACCAGGGTTCCGCTCACGGACTGGTATGAAACGACGGACGGGAAACAGGTCGGGTTCCAGGCGCGCTCGGTCGTCGGCGGGTTATTCATCCCACTGCTCCGTGACCCGGAAGTGTGGAAGAAATGGGCGGCCCGGGGGCTGGCGCGGGCAAAGCAAGAGGCGGGGCGCTTATTCACTGGGGACGACCCTCCCCGTGGCGCATTGGATGCGGGCAGGTTCCGTGGGAGGTTCCTCGAGGGCCCCGTCCATGCGGTGCGGACGCAACCGTCGTCTGTCACGGGCTGCTGGTGAACTGGCAATCAACTGTGGTCGATCCACCCTGCCGAAAGATGGGTTCCCGGAAGATTAATTTGCTTTTCTTTCGCCCCCGGCTCGGGTATTCTGCAGTGGTTCCCCAAGGAGGAAAAACATGACGCCTGCCGAAATCGCCCTCTCCGTCAACGTGAGCCGCGAGTTTTTCAACCGTTCCACGCGCGAATTGAAAGAAGAGAACTCGAGCTTCGCGCCCGTCCCGGGTACGTACACCGCCGCCGCGCAGGTGGCGCACGTTGCCCAGACGGTCAACTGGTTCTTCGCCGGAGCATTTGCCCCGGCCGGATTCGACATGGATTTCGAACGCATGGACAAGGAAGTACGCGCCTGCGCCTCGCTGGATGCCGCCCGCACCTGGTTCAATGCGGCGTGCGATCGCGCCAAGGCTGCGGCCGAAGCGCACTCTGAAGCCGAATGGGCCGCTTTGCTGCCGGCGGGTCCGATCATGGGCGGTTTGCCCCGCCACGCCATCGTCAACGCGCTTACCGATCACACGGCGCATCACCGCGGCGCGCTGACCGTTTACACCCGGCTGGTCGGCCGCGTGCCGCCGATGCCGTATATGGAGATGTGATGCAGTGGCTTAAGTCGATCGCTTCCATCCTCGGCAGTTATATCCTGACGATCCTGCTGGTCGTGCTGAGCGATCCGCTGCTGCATGCCCTGTTTCCCAAGGATTACGTCCACGGAACACCGACCCCGGATACTCTGCTTTGGCTCAGCACGGCGATCTTCTTCGTCGCCTCCATCTTCTGCGCCTGGCTGTGCGCGCGCACCGCGCCGGGCAGGGTCGCGGCGCACGTGCTGTGGTTTTTCGCCATCGGCGAAATCATGGGCCTGGGAACGACGTATGCCAACTGGGGCAAAGTGCCGCATTGGTATTCGGTCGCCTGGCTGGTGGTCTGGATTCCCGCGGTGTGGATCGGCTGGAAGCTGGCCCGGCGGTGACGCGGTGCGGCGCCCGTCCGGCCCGCCGCGTTCAGCCCGTCAACCCGCGCAGGCTCTGCCAGAATTCGGGGAACGAGACCGACGCGGCGTCCGCATTGTCGATCACGCACGGGCCGTCGGCGCGTAGCGCCGCCACGCCGAAGGCCATCGCAATGCGGTGATCGCCGAAGGAGTCAACTTCGGCGGCTTTGAATTTCTGCTGACCCGGGAGATGAAAGCCATCGGGCGTCGTTTCGATCTCGACGCCCATGCGGCGCAGGTTAGCGGCGAGCGTCTCGATCCGGTCGGTCTCCTTGATGCGCAGCTCCGCGGCGTCGCGCACCGTCAGGCCTTCCTCGCTCACCGCGCCGAGAATCGCCAGCACGGGAATCTCATCGATCAGCGCCGCGGCCCACTGCTTTTCGATGACACCGCCCTTGAGATGAGTGCCGCGCACCAGCAGATCGCCCACTGGCTCGCCGTTCCGCATGCTCATTTCGAGGATGCGGATCTCCGCGCCTGCCGAGACCAGAAAGTCGATCAGCGTGGCGCGCGTGGGATTCAAGCCGACGCCTTGCACAACGACGCTCGAGCCCGGCACGATCGCCGCCGCGACGAGAAAGAACGCCGCCGAGGAGAGATCGCCCGGCACGCTCAACTCGCGTCCCTGGAGCCTGGCGGGGCCTGTGACGCTGGCCCAGCCGCGGCCCGTCCCGACCTCCGCGCCGAACTCGCGCAACGCCACTTCGGTGTGGTCGCGCGTGCGGGCGGGCTCGCGCACCAGGGTCGTTCCGGCGGCGTACAGCCCGGCCAGCAGAACGCAGCTCTTCACCTGCGCGCTGGCCACGGGCATTGCGTATTCGATGGGCTGCAGATCGCCGCCGTGAATCTCGATCGGCGGGAAGCGCCCGTCGCGCGCCGAAATCTGTGCGCCCATTTGCGTGAGCGGCGTCATGATGCGCTGCATCGGGCGCCTGGACAACGACTCGTCGCCGCCCATCCGGCTGACAAACGGATGCCCGGCCAGAATCCCCGAAAGCATGCGCATCGTGGAGCCCGAGTTGCCGGCGTCGAGCTGCCCCGCATAGGGTTGCAAACCGGCGAGGCCGCGCCCGCGCAGCGTGACATCGCGCCCGTCTTCAATGATCTCGACGCCCAGCGAGCGCAGGCAACCCAGCGTGGAATGGCAGTCCGCGCCGGAAGAGTAATTGTGGATCACGCTCGCGCCTTCGGCGATTGCCGCCAGCATGGCGTAGCGGTGCGAAATCGATTTGTCGCCCGGCAGGCGGATGCGCCCGCTCAGTGGCCCCGGCGCGGGGCGGATTGTCTCAGCGCTCACCTGTGTCTCGCTCATTGCCCACCGGACCTCGATCCGCGGCGAACGGCGCGACTCCCGCCGTCTGCCCCGCGGGCAGCGCCCCTGAAGAAACCGCGCCGCCTCCACTCGGGCCGCTTGCGCTCACCCCGCGCCGCGCAGAAGAATGGTGTGGCAAGCGCCGGCAAAGGGGTCAGTCTCGACTTCATCGATCCCTTCAGTTTACCGGACGCCGCACAGGAGACTTTTTATGCTCAGACGCGACATGCTCCTTGCCACGGCGGCGTTGCCCGCCGCGGCAGCTTCGTTTCAGGCCGGCGACTCGGGCCGGCCGGACAACATCGTGATATCGAGCGCCAACGGCCGGGCGGCCTGCAAGCGCGCCAACGAGATATTGCAGGCCGGCGGGGACACGCTGGAGGCCGTCGTCTCGGGCGTCAGCATCCTCGAGGACGATCCCGAGGATACCAGCGTGGGCTACGGCGGCCTGCCGAATGAAGACGGCGTGGTGGAACTCGACGCCAGCGTGATGCACGGTCCGACGCGGCGCTGCGGCGCGGTGGCCGCAGTGCACAACATCAAGAACGTCGCGCGGCTGGCCAAGCTGGTGATGGAACAGACGGCCCATGTTCTCCTGGTGGGCGAAGGCGCGACGAGCTTCGCCCGCGCCTGGGGCATTCCGGAGATGAATCTATTGACGGAGAAGTCGCGGCTGGCGTATGTGGCCTGGAAGCAGACACTGCGCGACGCCGCGGGTCGCAACAACTGGACCGACTGGCTGGATGCGCCCGATGCCGCGGCCCCGAAGCAGGCTCAGGATTCGCTGCGCCGGATGTTTCCCCAGGCCAGCCCGGAGTGGATCGCCTGGGCGTTCGACGCGGCCAAACATCCCCCCACGGGCACCATCAACTGCCTGGCGTTGAACGAAAAGGGGAGATGTCGGGCACGACGACCACTTCCGGACTGGCCTGGAAGATCCCCGGCCGGGTGGGCGATTCGCCGCTGATCGGCGCGGGCCTGTTCGTCGATCAGGAGGTCGGCGGCTCCGGCTCGACGGGCCTGGGCGAGGAGAATATCCGCATCGCCGGCGGGCACACCGTGGTCGAGAACATGCGTCATGCGATGAGCCCCAAGGACGCGTGCCTGGACGCGCTCCAGCGGGTTGCCCGCAACTTCAACAACGACCACGCCCGGCTGGCGCGCTTCGATATCTTCTTCTACGCGCTGCGCGCCGACGGCGCATACGCCGGCGCGTCGTTGTGGAACAGCCGCCAGCGCAACGGCGCCATGGCTGCGCCGAAGTTCGCCGTCAATACCGGCGGCGAGAGCCGGCTCGAGGATTGCGCCTGGCTGCTGGAACGCAAGTCCTGACGCCGCCCGCGTCGCGCGGCCGTGCGACAGTGGGAGTATGCTGGTTGCGGCCGTAATGATGGCGATGCTGGCGTCCCAGACGCCGATCGTCGGGCAGGTTGAGATCTTCGGCGCTCGCAAGATCCCGCAGGAGCGGATCCTGAAAGCGATCGGCGTCAAGCCCGGCGACCCTCTGCCGCCGTCCAAGTCCAAGCTGGAGGACACGCTGTTGGCGGTCGACGGCGTGGCGCGGGCGTCGGTCGAGGCCTTCTGCTGCGAAGGCGGCCAGGCCATCCTGTACGTCGGAATCGAAGAGCGCAGCGCCTCCGCGTTCCCCCTGCGCGACTGGCCCGAGGGCGACCTCGAGCTGCCGCCGGAGATCGTCGAGGTGTACCACGACTACACCATCGCGCTGGCCAATGCGATGCGCGAAGGCGACATGGTGGAGGACATTTCGAAGGGCCACTCGCTGATGAACAACATCGCCTGCCGCGTGCTGGAGGAACGCTTCCTGGGGCTGGCCGAAATCCACCTTGCGGCGCTGCGGGCGGTGCTGCGCGAATCGGACGACGACGAGCAGCGCGCCATTGCGGCCTACGTCCTGGGCTACGCGCCGCGCAAGAGCGACGTCACCGACGATCTGCAGCTCGGGCTGCGCGACCCCGACCCCGACGTGCGCGCCAACGCGCTGCGGGCGCTGCGGCCGATCGCGGCCCTGGCTCAAAAGGACCCGTCGTTGGGCATTAAAGTCGAAACCACCTGGTTCGTCGAGATGCTGAATTCGACCGTCCTGAAGGACCGGCTCGAGGCCGTGCGCACGTTGTTGATGCTGACCGACCAGGGGCTGTCTGCGTCAACCGCCACGCACATCCGAGAGCGCGGCCTGCCGGCGCTCGAAGAGATGGCGCATTGGCGCCACCTGGAGCACGCCCTGCCCGCCTATCTGCTGCTCGGACGCCTGGCCGGCATGGAGGGCCAGGAACTGAAGCAGGCCTGGGCCAGCGGCGAGGGTCAGAAGGAACTGCAGGAAATCGAGCACAGGCTGAAATCGAAGAAGTAGCCCGGATGTTGCACCACGATCGCAGCGAGGCGCGATGAGAGGGCCCCAATATCAAGCAACGCCACAAGGCGCGCTCGCGGGAGCCGCCCGCAGGCGTGCTTGAACAGTACGTCGAGGACGGCGACCGAGGGCAACGCAGTAGATGCGGCCCTATCGCGCGCCGCAGCCGATTGTTGGTGAAACATCCGGGCTAGCCCCGCCCGCCGCGGCGCACTGCATACAATAGTGGTCGGCATGCGGCTCGCGGCGCTTCTCATCCTGACGGCCGGACTGGTTAGCGCGCCGGCGCAGACTCCGGAATGGCAGCTCGAGAAAGTCGCCACCGGGTTTCGTTACGCCGATGGGCTCACATGGTCGCGCGACGGCCATCTCTATATCGCGGACGGCCCGGCGGGCCAGCTCGTGCGCTACACGCCGGGCCACGGCACGGCGCTCGTGAAAGCGAAGCTCAACGGTCCAGCCGGGCTGGGGGTGGACGATCGCGGCCGCATCCTGGTGTGTGAGAGCGGCGCGCGCCGTCTGGTCCGCCTGCGGGAAGGCGACGCTGCAGAAACCGTGGCCGCCACGTTCGAGGGCCACAAACTGAATTCGCCGAACGAAGTCGTGGTGCGCAAGGACGGCGAGGTCTTCTTTTCAGACCCGGCCTTCGGCTCCGCCGACGACTCCCGGGAGCTCTCCTTTTACGGCATTTTCCGGGTCGGGGGAGGGGCGTCGTGTCGGTGCTGGCGCGTTGGGACAAGCGGCCTAACGGGCTGTCGCTCTCGCCCGACGGCAAGTTGCTCTACGCCGCAAGCAGCGACGAGCGCGCGGTGCGTGTGTTCGACCTCGACCACCAGGGAAACGCCTCGGGCGAGCGCGTTTTCATCAGCGGCATCGACGGCGTGCCCAACGGATTATGCACCGATGAGCACGGACGAGTGTACGTCGCCGCGCGGCACGTTCTGATCTTCACGCCCGATGGCCGGCCGGCCGGCAAAATCGAGACGCCCGAGAAGCCCGCCAGTTTGGTGTTCGGGGGTGACGATCACCGGACGCTGTACATCGCCGCGCGCAGTTCGGTTTACAGCGCGCGCCTTACCGTCCGCGAATGACCCCTGTGGCGGCCGCGCGCCGGCTAGACTTCCAGCTTCCAGGGCGCGCGGTAATTCGGCTTGAGCCGCGGCCGCACCTCTTCCTGCTTCACCGTCCAGGCCTTCTCGTCCCAGTCCAGGCGCGATTCGAAGCGCATGGAAAGGTTGGCCAGAATGCAGGTGACGCTGGAGCGGACGCAGCGCTCGATGTCGCTGATTGGCGTCGCGCGGGAGTGGATGCAATCGACGAAGTTGTTCCAGTGCGGAACATTCATCGGACCCATTTCCGGCTCCTGCTCGCGACCCCAGCTCTTCACCGGCTCCTTGGACTGCAGGTCGTAGACCCACACCCCGCCGCGGTTCAGCACCAGCGTGCCTTTGGTCCCGTGGAACGAGGTGCCATACCCGTGCTCGAACAGCGGCATCGGGTTGCAGGTGCGGTTTTCATAGCCGGAGAGGAACTTCTCGTACTGGAACGTAGCCTGCATCGTGTCCGGCGTTTCGGTGTCGTCGTTGACGTAGAACTTCGAGCCGAGCGCGACAATCGAGCGCGGCATCGGCTCGCCCAGGGCCTGATGAATCGGGTCGATGAGGTGCACGCCCCAGTCGGTCATGGCGCCGCCGGCATAATCCCAGAAGTAGCGGAAGGTGGACCAGCGGTCGGGCGATACGCCGAAGCGGTTGAGGCTGTAAGGCCGCTCGGCGGCCGGCCCTTGCCACAGGTCCCAATCGAGACCCGCCGGCGGGACTTCACCGCTGCGCCTGCCCCAGCCCTCTTTCTTAGTCGTGCCCGCTTGCCATTCGTGGCAGTAAGTGATCTCGCCTATTTCTCCAGCCTGGATCAGCTCGGCCGCCTTCCTGAAGAACCCGCCCGAGCGCTGCATCGTCCCGCCCTGCACCACGCGGCCGTACTTGCGCGCGGCCTGCACCATCATCCGGCCCTCCTCGACGTAGGTGCAGGCCGGCTTCTCCACGAACACGTCCTTGCCCGCCTTGCAGGCCTCTACCGTGATGTAGGCATGCCAGTGGTCCGGCGTCGCGATGCACACCACGTCGATCGAGCGCTCGGCCAGGACTTCGCGGAAATCCTTTACGGCCTTGGGGCTCTGCCCGCGCTTGTTGGCGACGGCGATGCCTTTTTCGAGGTTGGGCTGGTAGACGTCGCAGATCGCCACGGCCTGCACCGCGCCGGTCTGGATGGCGAAATCGACGTCGCCCTGCCCCATCGTGCCCGTGCCGATGAAGCCGGCGGTGATCCGATCATTGGCGCCGCGCGCCATTCTCGGGAAAATCAGTGTCGTAAAAGCCGCCGCGCCCGCGCCTTTCAATACGTCGCGCCGTGTTGCCGAAGTGGGGTTGGTGTTGCTCATGGATGAACTGCTCGAACTACAGTTCTAACAGTTTCCCGCGAGCCGGCGCGGATTCGATTGGGGGAATGCTTGCTAACTGACTGCTTCGACTTCGACGCGCCGGGTTTCACGCGCGAAGCGCAAGCGGGCCTTCTGTTCCTGCCACAGCGTGCTGAAACCGGCCCAGAAGTAGCCGCACACGAAGATCAGCAGGAACGGCAGCGCCAGGAAATTCATCACGTCGATACAGTAGTAGACGATGGCCAGAAAACCAATGCCCATGGCGATCTCGGCGAAGGGCAGCCAGCCGCTCTTGCGGCGGTAGGCCACTTCGAGCGGCGCGCCCGCGGCCCGCGGGGCGTACTTTGGCGTGCGCACAAAACCCGACTGCCTGTGCAGCAGGGCCTCGATCACGCCTTTCGTGTTGGAGATAGTCAGCGCCACGCCCATCGCCAGCAGGAACGGCAGAATCAGCACCGCCCGCTTCCACGTTTTGGGATACAGCTCGTGTTCCGCCAGCAGATAAAACGTCACGACCGACCAGAAGCTGCACACGATCAGCGGCGCGTCCACCAGCAGCATATCCAGCCAGCCGATGTAGAAGCGCACGATCATTACCGGCAGCATCATCGCCGACACGATCACCATCAGCGGGTAGCTGATGTTGGGCGTCATATGGAACCAGGCCTCGATCTTCTCGCGCAACGGGATTTGTTTGGAACGGAAGATCTGTGGCAGCAGTTTCAGCGCGCACTGCGTCAGCCCCTTGGCCCAGCGCTGCTGCTGCACCTGGAAGCCGTACGTATCCACCGGCAGCTCGCTGGGACACTCGATCGACGGCAGGTACACGAACCGCCAGCCCTTCATCTGCGCGCGGTAGCTGAGGTCCGAATCCTCGGTCAGCGTGTCGTGCTGCCATCCGCCCGCGTCCTCGATCATCGTCCGCCGCAGGATGCCCGCCGTGCCGTTGAAATTGAAATACAGCCCCTGGCCGGAACGCGCCACGTGCTCCAAGGCAAAGTGTCCGTCCAGCATCAGCGCCTGCACTTCGGTCAGCAGGCTGTGATCGCGATTCATGTACGTCCAGCGGGTCTGCACCACGCCGACCTTGGGGTCGGCGAAGAAGTCGATGGCCTTCTCCAGAAAATCTTCAGGGGGGATGAAATCGGCGTCGAACAGCGCCAGGAATTCGCCCTTGGCCCGCGCCATCCCCTCCTGCAGCGCGCCCGCCTTGTAACCGTTGCGGTTGGCGCGGTGGATGTACTCGATCGGCTGACCTTGGGCCTTCAGCCGCGCCACCAGCGCTTCGGTGTAGGGGTGCGTGTCGTCGGTGGAATCGTCCAGAACCTGAATTTCAAGCAGCTCGCGCGGGTAGCGGACCTTCAGCACGGCTCCGATCAACTGGTCCACCACGTTGCGTTCGTTGAACAGGGCCAATTGAATGGTCACTCGCGGCAGCTCGGCAAAGCGCTGCGGCGGGACCTTGGGCACGCGTTGGCGCGACCTCAGGTAGCGGTAGACCATCACGAAACGATGCGCGCCATAAATCGCCAGAATCGTCAGCAGGGTAAAGTAGGGTACCAGGAGCAGCCAGTCGAACAGCGCCAGGCGGTGGATGCCCGCAAAGGAGTCATCCGACATCGCACGGCTCCAGCGATCCATCTGCGATGGAGCGAGGAACGCCAGGTTGGAGAAACAGAAATTCATGTCGCCGCGCTGGATCCAACTGGCTCTCGGGGGAACGGGCCTGCTGGCGGCCGCGTTCGCCCTGAGCTGCGCCGGCGAGCCGGCGTCGCACGCCGGGCGAACCATCGGCCTGCTTCTTATTGCATCTCTATTTTATCTGATCAGCGTCCACGTTGTTCTCCAAAATGGGACTAGATCGATCGGTCTTTTGGCGTGTGTTTGGATTGCCACAGTAGCCGTGGCTCCGCGTGTCATCTTTTTGACACAGATGCCTTCCCTATCCGATGATCTGTACCGCTATCGCTGGGAAGGCCAGGCGCAGGACGCCGGCCGCAACCCGTACCTGACCACCCCCGGCGATCCCACCCTGGCATATCTCCGCGACGAGACTTATCCGCGCGTTTCCGGCCCGGCCATTCGAGCCGTTTATGGGCCGCTGTGGGAGCAGGTGCAGCTGTGGACGTACCGGTGGGCGCGTTGGGCTGCGCCCGACCGCGTCCCACAACAACTGGTGTGGATGAAACTCCCTTCTTTACTAGGAGATATAGCAACGATCGGTGTGCTTTTGCTGCTTCTCCAGGCCCTCGGGCTGCCGCTGGCCCGAGTCCTCATCTGGGCCTGGTGCCCTTTGACCTGGGTGGAATTCTGGGGCCAGGGCCACATGGACTCCTGCCTCGCCGCCACGCTCCTGGCAGCCCTATTGGCCGCGCGGAGGGAGCGCTGGGCGCTGGCCGGCCTGCTGCTCACGGCGGGCGGGCTGATCAAGTATTGGCCTTTTCTTCTTCTGCCTTTGTTCGCCACGCACGGCCTGCGCCCGTGGTGGCGTCCGCGCTGGCGCGTTGTGTTGGCCGGAATTCCCCTGGTGATTCTTATTTTCTGGCCGTACCGCGCTGCCCTGCCTGATCTGGTCGGCCGCAACGCCTCCTTCGCCAGCGGCTACCTGGGCGGATGGCGCAACAATGACAGTCTTTTTGGCGTGATCTGGTGGTTCAGCGGCCACGATGGCACGATCGCCAAGCACCTCTCCATGGCGCTCATCGCCGCCCTCGCCGTGGTGGCCGTGTGGCGCCCCGGCGCTCTGGAGCGTGTCACGATGGAGTTTGTCGCCGCCCTGCTGCTCATCGCCGCCAACGTCCACCCCTGGTATCTGGCCTGGCTGCTGCCGCTGCTGGCCCTCGAGCCCTCCGCGGCGGGCTTCGTGTGGGTGGCGCTGATGCCGCTGGCCTACGCCGTCCTGGCCGATTATCGCGCCAGCGGCGTGTGGAATGGATCCACCGCGCGGCGGTGGTGGATTTACGTCCCGGTTTTCGCGGCCTGGGCCTGGCGTAGAATCGGCGTGATGGCCGGACAAGGGGGAAAGCGATGGAAACGCACGTCCGCGTCCTCGGTTGGCTGAACGTCTGCTTCGGTGTCCTGGGGCTGCTCGGCGCCCTGGCGATATTGGCCGGCAGCGCGGCGGTCTCCTCGATTGTCGGCCTCAGCGGAGACGAGGCGATGCTGCCGATGCACATCGTGGCCCTGATCGGCGGCGCGCTCACCGTCTTCACTGTGCTGATCAGCCTGCCCGCCCTGCTGGCCGGTTACGGGCTGCTCAACTTGCGCCCCTGGGCGCGCATTGTGGGACTGGTCTTCGGAGCGATTGCCTTGTTGCACGTGCCGTTCGGAACGGCGCTGGGGATTTATACGTTCTGGGTGCTGCTGCAGCCCGAAACCGAAGCCCTCTTTCGCCGCGTCTGAACGGCAGCTGCCCGCTGCGCGCCGCGGCCCTTGCGCGGGGCCTCGCGGTGCCATACCATGAGGTCTCAAGGAACAATGTCCCGCGCGCCTTTGGATTCAGATGCCACATTGCCCCCGCGGGCCCTCGAGGTGCTGCACTCGCTGGTGCAAATTTACATCGAGACGGGCGAGCCCGTGCCTTCGCGTACCATCGCCCGGCGCCGCAAGGACGGCCTGAGTGCGGCCACGATCCGCAACATCATGGCCGAGCTGGCCGATCACGGCTACCTCGATCAGCCGCACACTTCCGCCGGCCGGGTCCCTACGCCCAAGGCCTTCCGCGAGTTCGCCCGCCCCTATCTGGCCAGCCGGATTCTGGCCGCCGAGCTGGCCCGTCTGCGGCAGGAGCTGGCGAATAAGGGCAGCCTGGACGCCCGCGCCGAGCACGCCTCGCATCTGCTGACCGAGCTCACGCGGAACATCGGCATCTCGGCGGCCATTCCCGGCCAGGCGCAGGTGCTCGATCAGATCGAGTTCGTTCTGCTGCCGCCGTCGCGCGTGCTGATGGTGGTTGTTACGCGCGACCGCATGGTGCGCAGCCAGGTGGCGCAGCTCAACGAGCCCGCCACGCAGGATGAGCTGGCGTCCATCCGCAACTACATGAACCGCAACTTCGCCGGATGGACGCTGGGCGGCATCCGGCGGGAGCTCGAGCGGCTGCTGCATCTCGAGTCCTCGGCCTACGACGCCCTGCTGCGGCGCCTCACCGTGCTGTATGACCAAGGCCTGCTGGACATCGGTTTCGCGCCCCTGGTCTACATGGAGGGCGCCTCCAACCTGGTGGCCCTGGACCTGCATCTCACCAAGGAACATCTGCGCGACCTGATGCGCGCGCTGGAGGAGAAAAAGCGGCTCATCGCCCTGCTCGATCAGTTCCTTGAGGGCGGCGGAGAGATTCAGGTACAGATCGGCCTGGCCGACGTCCATCCGGCGATGCAGGATCTTTCGCTGGTCGGCCTTTCCGTGGCCATGCCGGGCGGGCTCGACGCCAAGCTCGCCGTCCTGGGTCCGATGCGCATGGACTACGCCCGCGTGATGTCCGCCGTTCTGCACGTCGGACAGGCTCTGCGCAGCCTGCCCCAATAGGGCCCCGCGCGAGCCATGTGGCCCAAAGCCGGCCGTCGCGTGCGAGCCTTATGAGCGCGGTTTGTTAACCTAAAAGTGAGAACAACCATGAACGATCCGGAGACGCCCCAGGGCGGAGGCAACGGCGCGACGCAAGCCGAGGACGCCTACGAGCCTGGCGGTGAAATTGTCGAAACACCCGAATCGATTGCGCTCGAACGCGACCGCCTGGCGCTCGAGAAGACCGAGCTGCAGAACGCCCTGCTGCGCCTGGCCGCCGAGTTCGACAACTCCCGCAAGAGGGTAGAGCGCGAGCGCGCCGAGCTTTACGAATTCGCCGCCGCGGACGCCATCAAGGCGCTGCTGCCGGTGCTCGATGATTTCGAACGCGCGCTCCAGGCGCACCCCGGCGGGCATGGCAAGACCGCCGAACTCGTGAAGGGCATCGAGTTGATCCACCAGCACATGGTGGATGTCCTGACCAAGCTCGGGCTGCAGCCCATCGCGGCCCTGGGCCAGCCCTTCGACCCCAATCTGCATCACGCCATCGAAATGGTCCGCGACGAGCGCTACGAGGCGCCCACGGTGGTGGACGAACTGCAACGCGGCTACACCCTCAAGGGCCGGCTCCTGCGCCCGGCGATGGTGCGGGTTGCGGGGCGGGAGTAACGGCCGGCGCGCGGGAGTTCTGCTTTGGTGAAGCGCGACTACTACGAAATACTGGGCATCGGCAAGAGCGCGTCGGATCAGGAGCTCAAGAGCGCTTATCGCAAGCTGGCGCTCAAGTACCACCCGGATCGCAATCCCCACAACCCCGAGGCCGAGGAGCGTTTCAAGGAAGCCGCGGAGGCTTACGCCATCCTGTCCGATTCCGACAAGCGCCGGGTGTACGACGCCTACGGCCACGAGGGCCTCAGCTCGACCGGCGGGGCGGGCGGTTTCAACCCCGACGCCTTCGCCGATTTCTCTGACATTTTCGGCGACTTCTTCGGCTTCGGCGATCTGTTCGGCGGCGGCGGCCGGCGCCGCAACCGGGCCCAGCGCGGCGACGACACGCGCTACGACCTCGAGCTTTCCTTCGAGGACGCGATGCGCGGCCTGGACGTCGAGCTGAGGGTGCCGCGCACGGAAGCCTGCCCCGCCTGCAAAGGCTCCGGCGCCGAGGGCGAGGACGGCTGGACCACCTGCTCAGTCTGCCGCGGCCGCGGCGAGGTCTTTTACCAGCAGGGCTTTCTCACCATCCGCCGCTCCTGCGGCCAGTGCCACGGCAGCGGCAAGCTGCTGCGCAAGGCGTGCCACACCTGCAAGGGGGAAGCTTACGTCCAGACTGTCAAGAAGCTCAAGGTGAAGATCCCGGCGGGCGTGGACAACGGCATGAAGATGCGCGTCCCCGGGGAAGGCCAGCCAGGCTCCAACGGCGGTCCGCAGGGCGATCTGTATGTCTTCCTGAGTGTCAAGGCGCACCCGATCTTCGAGCGCCGCGACGACGACCTGCACTGCACGGTGGTGATCAACATCGCCGAGGCCGCGCTGGGCGTCGACATCGTCATCCAGAGCCTGGACGGCGAGCAGCGCCTCAGGGTGCCCGAGGGCATCCAGCCGGGCGAGACTCTGCGGCTGCGCGGCAAGGGCGCGCCGCGCCTGAATTCAAGCGGCTCGGGCGACCTGATCGTGCACATCGACGTGCGCACACCGGTCAAGCTCAACAAGGAACAGCGCGCGTTGTTCGATCAACTGCGCGCCACGCTGCCCGAGGGCGGACGCCCGGCCGAGAAAACGCTGCTCGACAAGCTTAAAGACTATTTGATGTGAGCCCGCGCCGCGCTTTCTCCTGCTGTCTGGCAGCAGCGAACGAGCTCGGCGAGGGCCTTGCGTATCTCACATTCGGCGGTGGTGACCCGGTTTCCGGAAACGCCGTTTACGGGCCACCGATGCGCCCACCGTGGCATACCTCGCCGGTTGCACGTACAATGGGAGCGCGCTATAAATCACCAAGGGGGTCCTTGCTGGTTCACCTAGGAAGCCGGAGGACCGATGAGTCCGTATGAAATCGCGCTCTTCGCTGACGGGGCCGAATCCCACGCGGAGACGCTACGCAATGCCGTACGCCGCGACTTCGACGACCTTGGCATTCCCCTTGGCCTTCTTGCATACTTCGATGACACAACGGTCGCCAGGTGTGATCCAAAAGCACCGACCGTCGGTGTTTGTTTTGGCGTCATCGGTTATCAAGAGATCGAGGACGAGATCATCCGCCATCCGAAGCGGCAGAGCGACATAATCTTCCTTTACGATGCGAGCGGCATCCGCGACAAATGGATGAATCACATTGCATGGCTTGATCGCCAGCGGATGGCAGTCAAGAGTCTGCGAGTAGCGCAGGCGCAGTCTTGGTCGGGAGGCCTGCGCTGATGGCCTGCATTTTCCTGTCTGCAAGCATCTCCCTGCCGCATCGCCATCCGAGGTACCCCGAGACAGCGGACGTTGCAGCGATCCTCGATAGTATCAGCGCGCTGGTCAGCGTCGTTACGCCGAGCGGCCAGATTGTGTTTGGTGGTCATCCTGCAATAACCCCACTCATGCACCTGCTCGTTGGTCGAACGGCACAGCACATGCGAAGGCACGTCATCCTGTACCAAAGCCTCTTCTTCAAGACCCAGTTACGTCCCGAAGTGCCCGAATTCGAGAGCGTTCGTTTCATTGATGCGGTGGATAGCGATCTTGAGGCGAGTTTGACCAAAATGCGCGAGGTCATGATCAGTTCTCACGACTTTGACGCAGCGGTATTCCTTGGCGGCATGGAAGGCGTAGAGATTGAGTACGACATCTTCCGGCGATTCCACCCTGGCAAACCGGCTTATGCCATCGCCTCTACCGGAGCCGCGGCGCGGATTCTGTTTGATAAATACAGTCCCGACCGCCTTGAATTGATGAGTGATCTTCGCTACTCGTCATTATTCCGGCGTCTGCTCAACCAGCCACAAAGCGGCATCGTCATGTAATGTGTTGCAGGAACCCTGACCAGGGCTAACAGTGTCTCCTTTGCTTTCCATTACCAGGACGCTATCGAATTCCGGGCGAACGTCGATAGGGAAAGTAACTTCACGAAGGGGAGCGTGGAATGGGCAGGATACTCCGAATCGAGAAGAATTGAGTATGGTGGGCGCTATCTCGCCGCTCGCCACGCGTCGGCCCGCTTGCCCGCGGCCTCTATCTCTTTCCGAAACCGATCCAGGTCCCCATCCCAGTCGTAAGCGGGAAACTCCACGCCTTCTGGCACCGACGGTTTGGCCCCACGAGAGTCTGGCGGTTTGTTGGGGTCTTTGAGGTGATGGATGTAAATACCCAACAGCCCGTTCTTGCGCGCCAATGACTGCTTGATTTCGTATTTCACCCACCGGCGGTTTGCCGTTTTTGTGCCAATCAACACCACTGTGACCGTCGTACCGTCAAGATGTCTGCGGATCATCCGCTGGATGCCATCTTTGCCCTTCTTTTTGGCTTTTTCGTACTCTGAGCTGTCTAAAAAACCAGCAACCTCAGATCCAGCAACCACATTCGCGTTCCGAACCTGGTTTGCTCGCCAGATGTCGTCGTCGTAATGGAAACTGAAGAACACTCGCCGAGCCATTTGAGTTCTCTTCCGTACAGCAGGCTCACCGGAATCACCGCAACACCCAACCAATAGTACATGCGTCAGACCTCAATTCGCTGTGCGCTCCAAATCCGCTCCGCCTCATCGGGCTCACATCATCGCCGTGGCGCAGACCATGTAGGGCTTTGGGGTCTCTTCTATTGCGATCACCACGCGCTCCCGCTCACACGCCGCCGGCACTGCCGAAGCTCGTTTGGAAACGGGTGGTCGGCCACCCGGAGAGAGGAGATCGTGGCCGGTAATTGACGTTTCCGGAGACTCGGTCGATCGCCCCGGCTGGCCCCGTTTCGCCAGAAATGAATAAGGTCGCCCAGTTCCATGGGCGCGCCCCGCGCCGTCTCTTCCGGCGCTATTTCACGACGATATTCAGCAGTTTCGCCGGGACGACGATGACCTTGACCACCGTCTTGCCTGCGATGTGCGGCTGGACCTTTTCGTCTGCCAGCGCGACGCGCTTCAGTTCCTCTTCCGGCGTGCCGTGCGGCACTATCACGCGCCCGCGCAGCTTGCCGTTGACCTGCACCGGGATATCGAGCATTTCCTCACGCGCCAGATCCTCGCTGTAGCCCGGCCAGGATTGCTTGAACACCGGCCCCTGCCGGCCCATCAGCGCCCACAGCTCTTCGGCGGCGTACGGCGCGAAGGGCGCGATCAGCAGCGTGAGGGTCTCGGCGCACTCCCGGCGCACCTGGGGAGACAGCCCGGATTCGGCCGCCTGGAGTTCATTCATGAGCTCCATCAGTGCCGCGATGGAGGTGTTGAAGTGCCAGCGGTTGTCGAAGTCGTGCGTCACCTTGCGGATGGTCTGATGCAGCTTGCGCAGCGCGGCTGAGTCGGTCTCGCCGCCGCCCTCCGGGTGGTCGAAGTTGCGCGTCACCCAACGGAAGAGCCGGCTCAGGAAACGGTATTGACCCTCCACGCTGGACTCGTTCCAGTCGATGTTCTTCTCCGGCGGTCCGGCGAACAAGGTGAACAGCCGGCAGGTGTCGGCGCCATAGCGGATGACCATTTCGTCGGGGTCGACGATGTTGCCCTTGGACTTCGACATGGTCCGGCCTTCGAGCTGCACCATGCCCTGCGTGAAGAGGTTGCGGAACGGCTCGTCGGTTTCCACCAGGCCCAGGTCGCGCATCATCTTGCACCAGAAGCGCGCGTACAGCAGGTGCAGGATGGCGTGCGTCACGCCGCCGATGTACTGGTCCACCGGGAACCAGGACTTCACCACCGCGGGGTCGAAGGGCAGCGCCGTGTTGCGCGGGTCGACATAGCGGAAGAAGTACCACGACGAATCGACGAACGTGTCCATGGTGTCGGTTTCGCGCTCCGCCGGACCGCCGCACTTCGGGCACGTGGTCCGCAGGAACGCCTCGTGCTGCGCCAGCGGCGAGCGGCCCTTGCCGGTGAATTGCACGTCCTGGGGCAGCAGCACGGGCAACTGGTCGTCCGGCACGGCGACGATGCCGCACGCCGGGCAGTGCACCACCGGGATCGGCGTGCCCCAGTAGCGTTGGCGCGAGATGCCCCAGTCCTTCAGGCGGTAGGTGATGGACGCTTTGCCGAAGTCCTGCTCCGTGGCGTAATCGGCCATCCGCCGACGCGCCTCCTCTGACGTGAGACCCGACCAGGGCCCCGAGTTTTCCACCACACCGTAATCGCAGAACGCCGTGGTCATTTCCGCTTCGACCGCCAGCGCGGCGCCGGCGGGCCGGATCACCGGCACCACCGGCAGCCCGTATTTGCGGCAGAACTCGAAGTCGCGCTCATCGTGCGCGGGCACGGCCATGATGGCGCCGGTACCGTAGCCCCACAGCACGAAGTTGCCCACCCAGATGGAAATCTCCTGGCCGTTGTACGGGTTGATTGCGGTGTGGCCGGTATCGAAGCCAACCTTCTCCAGCAGCTCCGGATCCTTGCGATTGGGATCGTCGATCATCGTCCGCAGCGTGGCGGCGAGTTCGCCCGTGCACAGCGCCCGGGCCACGGGATGCTCCGGCGCGAGGATGACGCACGTCGCGCCGTAAATGGTGTCCACGCGCGTGGTGAAGACGCGCAGCTTTTCGCCCGTCGTCTTCAGCCGGAAATCGATCTCGGCCCCTTCGCTGCGCCCGATCCAGTTGCGCTGCATGGCCAGCACCTGCGGCGGCCACCCGGCCTCGAGCTGCGTCATGTCGTCCAGCAGCTGATCGGCATAATCAGTGATGCGCAGGAACCACTGCTCCAGCTCGCGCTGCTCCACGGGCGTCGACTCGTGCCGCCAGCAGCAGCCCTCCACCACCTGCTCATTGGCCAGCACCGTGGCGCACTCCGGGCACCAGTTCACCAGCGAGTTCTTGCGGTAGGCCAGACCCTTTTCGAGCATCCGCAGGAAGAACCACTGGTTCCAGCGGTAATACTCGGGCGTGCAGGTGTTGATTTCGCGCGCCCAGTCGTAGGCGAAGCCCATCCGCAGGAGCTGCTGCTTCATGTGGGCCACGTTGGACATGGTCCACCGCGCCGGATGCAGGCCGCGTTGGATGGCTGCATTCTCCGCCGGCAGCCCGAAGGCGTCCCAGCCCATGGCGTGCATCACGTCGTAGCCGCGCATCCACATGTAGCGCGCCAGCGTGTCGCCGATGGAGTAGTTGCGCACGTGCCCCATGTGCAGCACGCCGCTGGGGTAGGGCAGCATCTCCAGGACGTAGTAGCGCGGCCGTGCGCCGTCGTCCGCGGCCTGGTACAGCTCCGGGCTGGCGGCCCAGCGCCGGCTCCATTTCACTTCGACTTGTTCGTGGTTGTACGCGGTTTCCGGCATAGCGATTTCAGGGTGTCCACATTGCGCTGGTCGTCGCCCTCGTTGTCGATGGGCGTCTCCAGGATGAAGGCCTTGCCGCGCAGTTTGGGATGGTTCAAAATGCGGCGGAAGCCTGCCCGGCCAATGTGTCCTTCCCCAATGTTCGCATGCCGGTCCAGGTGCGAGTTGAGCGCGCCCCGGGAGTCGTTCACGTGGATCACCGGAATGCGCTCCAGGCCCAGGACATTCGCGGCCTGTTGCACTGTCAACGCCAGGCCCTTTTGGGTGGCCACGTCGTAGCCCGAGGCGTATAAGTGACACGTGTCGAGGCAGTAGCCGACCGGAAACGGCAACCGCGACGCGGTCATATCAGCCAGCGTTTTCAGCTCCTCCAGTGTCCGGCCTATGCTCGCTCCGCCGCCCGCCGTGTCCTCAAACAGCAGTGTCAATCCCGGCGCCTTCAGCCCCCGCGCCGCCTGCTCCAGCGAAGCCGTGAGCGTCTCCAGCGCCTGCTCCAGCGTCTCGTGGCCTTTGGCGCTGCCGGGATGCATCACCAGGTATTCGGCACCGATCGCGATGGCGCGCGTCAGCTCGCCGCGGAACGCCGCGATCGATTTAGCGCGGATTCCCGCGTCCGCCGCGGCCAGGCTGATCAGGTAGCTGTCGTGGATCACCAGCGGCCGCAAGTCGTGCTGGGCGCGGACCGCTTTCATCGCCGCCGCCTGCCCGGCCTCGACTGGCGCGGCGCGCCACATGCGCGGGCTGGCCGAGAAGATCTGGAAACAGTTGGCGCCCAGCTCGACGGCCTTGCGCGCGGCGTTCACCAGCGCTCCGGAGGTCGATGTGTGGATGCCGATGCGCATCCCCGGATTGTAACCTGAGCCGCCAACTGGCGCTACGCGCGCGGCGCGGCCGGCCAGATTCTGCGCACCGCGGCCGGATTGACCGTCGCCCGCCAGCGCGCGTCAAACCATTCGGCGATATCGGGCCGGTCGCGCAGCGTCATCTCCAATCCCAGGCCCGCGTGCGGGCTCAGGAACTCGTGTTCCAACCCCAGCCGCTCTTCGATGTCGCTCCAGCGATTGGTCAGCCCGCCCGTATCCAGCAGCACCACGCGCTGGTCCATCACGCCGTAGTTCTTCAGATGCGGATCCAGCGAGAAAACGCCTCTGCGCCATCCCGCCTGGCGCAATTCCAGAAACCGCTCCAGCCACTCCCCGATCTCGTCGAAGCGCCGCGCCCGCGCCAATTCGTTGATCCGCTCGTCCAGCGTCATCTCGACCCGCTCGGTCGCCTCCTCCACCAGCAGCCATCCCGGCCAGCGGTTCACAAGCACGCGCGTCGGGGGGAAGTGCACGCATTGGGGAACCAGCGCCGTCCCCGCCAGGTACTCGTCGGCCAGCATCGCCCCGCGCGCTTCGCTGCGGGCGTACCAGCGCCATAGCTGGCCCAAAATCGTCGCGAACCAGATGCCTCTGGGCACCGCCAGCACCACGCCCTGCAGCAGCACGCGCAGCAGCCGCGCCGGCCGGCCCGGCTTCTCCAGCAGGCGCTGCCCCACGCGCGGCGGCAGAAAGCGCTGCAACCTGCGGACGACTCTCCACATGAAAATGAGAGCCATGATTTCAGAGGGGTGCCGCTCGCGCTTCACCACCCAGTGGGGCGAAGCGTAAACCACCTTGCCGATGCCTTCGCCCAGCCGCAGCAACGGCCCGCGCGTCAGTTCCTCCGGCGCCCTGGCGAGAACCCGGGCCTTGCGGGAGCGCGGGCCGTGCTGTCGTTTGTGCGCCATGGCGAAGCCGGCGTCCATCCTCCTTATACTCGCCTCTCATGGCGGGAGCAAGGCACCCCGCGCGGTGCTCTGGCGCGGCCCTGAACTCGCGCCTGCGGCCATCCGCGCGATTTCCGATAAGTCCTTTAGATCACCATAGATACACGGTGAAGCACGTTTCGCGCCCAAAAACTCGCCTGTTAATGTTGCTAACCCCTGTGTTTGCCACACATCCACCGTGACGCACGGTGCATCATGTTAATGTGGCCCCCTTAATGTTTGTAACTCCAATCATTGCAATACATCCACCGTGACGCACGGTGCCGCCTGTTAATGTGCGCCAAAATGCCCGGTGAAATTTCAATAAGTCTTTATATTGCAATAGATCCACCGTGACGCACCGTGCCCTCAAAAACCCGCATTTTCACGGTCAGAACACGGTGGTTTCACGGTGAATTCGTGTTCGGCGCCACGGTGAATCGCCCGCCGTCGCCCCACCTGCGGGTGACGGATCTGCGATGCCGAAGCTATCTCCCAGACGCATTCGCTCGCCGCGAATCACCTTGGCGGGTTGGGCGCTCCCCGGCCAAGTGGCCGCACAACTTCCCCGAACGCCGTTTCGGGCCAGTTTCCGAGTAGCCGGCAATCCGCCGGCAATTTGCGGTAGCGCAGAGGCTCCCAAGGGTGGGAGAGCGGATCCTTGCGGTCCAAGTGGGTCGGTACCGGCGTCGCTTGGCCCGGCGCGGTATCCTGGATTGAGATTCCGAATTGGGGCCGGATAGTGACGAAGTGCAGTCACGCCCGTATTAAGGCCTGGCAATCGGCTGTCGCCAAACCCAGTGAAAACGGAGCGCAAAAGGATGAGCGCATTCCGCTTCGCGTCTGTCGTATTGGCGCTCGCAGGGTGGTCTGTTTGCGGCCATACTCAGAACGGCTGCGAGCCGAATGGCCCAGCCGGCTATTTTGAAGGCACTGCCACCAGCCAGCAAGCAGGCAAGCTCGATATTTCGCTCAACCTTCGTTGCGACAAAGGGCGCTATGCGGGCGAGTTGGTCACCTCGGCTGGCGCCTATTCCGTCAGGGAAGGTCGTTTCGGCGCCGGCAAACTGTATTTAAAGCTGGAGGCTGGCACGGACGCGGTGACCGTTGAGGCCGCCTTCGATGCCGGAGTCATTCATGGAAAGTTCGTCGCCGCCGCCGACACCGGCTCCTTGGAATTGCGCCGCGTGGGCGATGCCAAAGGTCCGGTTGCCGCAGCGGGGCTTGGCCTCACCAAAGAGCAGTGGCACGAAGACCTTCAGTTTATGGCGCGCGAGCTGCCGAAGCGCCACGCCGACGCCTTCCACTTCATTTCACGAGAACGCTTCGAGGCCGAAGTGGCCGAACTCGATCGCAAACTCCACCAACTGAACAGCGACGAAATCTACGTCGGCATGGACCACATCGCCAATTTGATCGGTGACGGTCACACCTACGTAAAAGTCCCTGCCGACGATGCCAACTTCCCCATCGATCTCCAGCGTTTTGGGGATGAGTATCGTCTGGTGGCGACGGCATCTGGGAGCGAACAGGCCCTCGGCGCGCGAGTGGTCAAGATCCAGGACACGCCCATCGCCCGGGCCCATGAACTGCTCTCTTCTCTGACACCGGCCGATGAAACCCAAGTCCTGCGCGACTCGCGCGTCCTCGGCTTCCTCACCACCGGGATTTTTCTTCACGGAATGGGAATCATCCGAGAACGAAACGCGGCCCGCTACACCCTGGCCGATGACACCGGCAGAGAATTCAGCATCGACGTCCACGCAGCCGATCCGGCAGACAGTTCTAAGCTCAACTGGATTTACCCATTCAAAGAGCGCCCGTTGTTCAGGCAAAGACCGGACGAGAATTTCTGGTACACCTATCTGCCCGACTCCCGCACCATCTATTGCAGCTTCCGCGGATACAAGGACCTGGGCCAACATTCGAAAGGGCTTTTCGACTTAGTTAAGCAGCAAGCCCCCGACAAGCTGGTCATCGATATGCGCCTGAATGGAGGCGGCGATTACAATGAGGGACTCAGGTACCTGGTGCATCCCATTCGTAACCTCTCAGATATCAACCGCAAAGGACACCTCTTCGTTCTCGTCGGCCCCAATACGTTCTCGGCGGCCATGTCGAACTCCGCGCATTTCCGTTATCAGACAAACGCCATCCTGGTCGGACAGCAGATCGGCGAGAAGCCCAACAGCTACCAAGAAGCCCGCGAGATGAAGCTCCCCAACTCACACTGGACAGTTCGTTACTCGGTAAAGTTCTACAAATTCGTGGAGAGCGGCGAGAACCTCATCCGTCCGGATCAGGAGATCATTCCTTCGTGGGACGACTACAGGTCCGGGCGTGATCCGGTGCTGGAGTGGGTGTTTAGTTACGGCACTCGAAACACGACGCCCAACCCGTAGCATCGCGCCTTGCGACCCCTCCTCCGAGGTCCCGGTCGTTGCGCCGCCAGCCCGTGCATGTGACCCAATGCTGGCGGCTGTTCCCAGGTGACGGGCCACTCGGAAGTTGGTCCGAAGTCCGCTTCTGGGAAGTTCGGGGGCACTTGGCCGGATAAGTCGGCGACTCGTAAGAGTGACCCTCCGCGCGGACCCATCCTCCCCGCCCGCCTCACGGCCGCACTACGATTCGCATCACCTGCACCATCGGCATCCGCCGCATCTGCTCTAACACTATGTTCTGCAGTCTCTCAATTTGCGCCACATCCAGCCGCAGCCCGTGCACCCGCCCGGCCTCGCTCACCACGGCGGTGAGCGTGCGTTCGAGTTTGTCCAGCGTGCGATTCAGATCCTCACCCTTCGTTCCGGCCTGCTCCGTAGCGTCTTTGTGACCAGCCTTCTGACCCCGCCGCAACTCCTCGACCGCCGCCGCCAGCCGCGGCGCATTCTCGGCCTGAATAGGGATCTCCTCCCCCGCGTGCAACAGCGCCTGCCCGCGCACGGCGCCGCTGATGCGCCGGTACTCCACTGCGTTGATCCCGGTGGCCTGCGCCAGAACGAAATACTGGGGACCGAACTCCTGGAGCAGGCCGATGATCCGGTCCGCGCTGGCGCGGCTCATGCCCATGCGCTGCTTGCAGAACTCCTCCCAGTTCATGCCCAACGTGCGGTAGTGCTTGCTTTCCCGGGCTTGGCGCATGCATTCGGCATCGGCGGCCGAACAGCGCCCGGCCACCTCGGCGAAGGCTTGTTTGCGGCCGGCCCAGGCGCCTAATTGATAGGCCCCATCGGCCTTGGTTTCGATCATTTTGTCTCCTCCAGCTCGGGGCGATCCGCTCAGGCTGAGCGGACTGTTTATTGAAAACAAATAACTTACAGCCCAAAACCCGCTCACGCTGAGCGGGTTTCCACTTCTCAGCCCGCGCTCGGTGCCCCTGCTACTCCAACTCTATTGGCGCTGTCAAGCATTCCGCCCGCGCCGCCGGAGCGCACTCGCGGCAACTCCATGTGGCGATTGAATTGGGAATATTTCGAGGGCGCGTGAACGAGGTTTTGGGCCGTGTGTCCGCTGGGTTGGATCGGCCTGACGCGCCTGCGATCGCTTCACGGCGAGGGCGCTGCCCAGAATCGGAAGCCTGGCGGCGAATCGCTAGTGTAGCGTCTCTAAAGTGTCCTGACCGTTTGCTCATGATGCGCGGCCCTTGGTTTCAGAGCCGCGACCGTGAGGGAGCGGTAAAGCAACTTGCGAGACATGACACTAGCGCGGGGACACGCCTGAGCGCGGCGGACAATGCGCGAAGATGAGAGCGTCGGGTTATGCGTTGCCGACTGATGCTCGCTCTGTTCGCCGCGCTGCTGCTCGCACCGCCGCGGCTGGCCGCCGATTCCTTCCGCCTGTATCTCCACGACGGCACCTACCAGCAGGTACGCGAGTACAAGGTGGAGGACGAGCGCGTGCGCTACTACTCCACCGAGCGCAGCGAATGGGAGGAGATCCCGCTCAATCTGGTGGACCTGAAAAAGACCGAGGCCGAGCGCGCGCGTGTGCAGGAGCGCGTCAAGAAGGACGCCGCCGCCGACGCGGCCGAGGAACAGTTCGAGCGCCAGCAGGCGCACGAGGTCTCGCTGATCCCGAAGGGCGCGGGCGCTTACTACCTGCGCGAAGGCAAGGCCGAAACGGTGAAGCAGGCCGAATCGACGATCGTCACAAACAAGAAGCGCACCGTGCTCAGGTACCTTTCGCCGTTGCCGGTGATCGGCCAGGCGACCATCGAACTGAATGGGCTGCACTCGGCCTTCGTGATCGCCGAGGATCGCCCGACGCTGTGGTTCCGGCCCTCTGAGGACGAGCGCTTCGGCATCGTGCGCTGCCAGGCCAAGCCCGCCTCGCGCGTCGTCGAGAAGTGGTACACCGAACCTGTGACCAAGGAAATGGCGACCGAGCACGACGACGTTGACATCTTCCAGCAGCAGGTGGGCGAGGATCTTTATAAGATTTGGCCGCAGAAGCCGCTCGAGCCGGGAGAATACGCGGTCATCGAATTCACCGAAGGCAAGGGCAATACGCAGGTGTGGGACTTCCGCGTGGAAAAGCCGGCGGGGAAACAAGACGCCGCCGCGCCCGCGCCTCCCCCAACAAAATAAGGCCGCTCCATGTGGAGCGGCCCTTTGAAATCCCCACCAAACGAGATCGTGAATCAGGCGTAGCTGGCGACGGCGCCGCGGTTGCGCGCGCCGCGCTCGGCTTCGGCGTGGGCGGTGTAGCCGCTCTCGCGGTGCGCGGCCAGGGGGTCGGCGGCCAGGCCCTTGGACTTGCGCCATTCCTGAAGCACGGGGCGCACGTCGGCGAAGAAGGCCGCGCGCAGGCACTCCTCGGCATCGACCAATTCGGCCTTGGCCTGGTGCGCGACCAGCCGGGCGTGATCGACCAGCGCCGCCTTGACGTACAGCTCCTGCGCCGTGTTGGCGGTCTGGATGGTCTCCTCGACCTTGTTCTTCAGGTTGTGGCTCTGGTCCACCATGTAGGCGATGTCGGCCTTTTCGCCCTTCTCCCACTCGAAGAAGCAGATCTCGTGGAAGATGCGGAAGACGGCGTAGGGGTCGATGCAGCCCAGCGTGAGGTCGTCGTCGGCGTAGCGGCGGTCGTTGAAGTGGAAGCCGCCCAGCATGTTCTCGCTGAGCAGCCAGGCCACGATCTGCTCGACGTTCTGGCCCTGGTAGTGGTGGCCGGTGTCGACCAGCACCTTGGCGTGCGGGCCGGCGCTCTTGCACAGCACGTAGGACATCCCCCAATCGGCGATGTCGGTGGCGTAAAAGGCGGGTTCGAAGGGCTTGTATTCGACCAGCATGCGCATGTTGCCGGTCATCTCGGAGTGGACCATGCGCAGCCCCTCGTCAAACCACTGCTTGCGGGCGCGGATGGAGCCGGTGCCGGGGTAGCTGGTCCCATCGGCGAACCACAGCGAGAGGTCGCGGGAGCCGCTCTTTTTCTGGATCTCGACGCTGTCCAGAATGTGCGACATGGCGTGGCGGCGCACTTCGGGGTCGGGGTTGCCCAGCGAGCCGTTGGCGTAGCATTGATCCTGGAACACGTTGGGGTTGATGGCGCCGATGCGGATGCCGTGCTGTTTGGCGCAGGCGTCGACGCTCTCGACGTCGGCCACGCCGTTGGGATAGTCCCACAAAACGTGGACGGCGATGGAGGGGCAGCAGCCGGTGACCTTATGGACCTGAGCGGCATCTGCTATCTTTTCGGCAGTTGTGGTGGCCGCGGAGGCCTGGATAAACTTGCCAAACCGGGTCCCCGTATTGGCGAAACCCCAGGAAGGGAGTTCTATGGCAAACGCGTCTAGAGCCTTGAAGGCGAGTTCCTGCTGGCGTGTGGTGAGCGGCATGAAAAGACTCCGTGGTCGGATGTATCCCCGCGGGGGACCGACCAACATTCTACTCCTCGCGCTGGCGGCCTGTTTGGCGGGCGCGCCCGCCGGCGCGGCCGACCGGCGCAACGACGTTGTGTTGGGAGTCAATACGAAAATGCAGATGCCGGCTTACAAGACGCTCGCCGGCTGGCAGGCGCGGCGCGAGGAGCTGCGGTCGCAGATCATGGCCGCGGAGTCGCTGTATCCGCCGCGCACCCGCACGCCGCTGAACCCGCGTTATGGCGGCAAGCTGATTGAGGACGGCTACACCATCGAGGCGGTGGCGATCGAGACGATGCCCGGCTTCTGGCTGGGCGGCAACCTGTACCGCCCCACGAACAGCCAGACCAGGCACCCGGCGATCGCGCATCCGCACGGGCATTGGAAGCATGGCCGGCTGGAGGAGTCGGAGCTGTGCTCGCAGCAGCGGCTGGGCGGGAACCTGGCCCGGCAGGGTTTCGTGGTGTTTGCCTACGACATGGTGGGCTACAACGACACGCGCCAACTGCCGCACGAGTTCGGCTCGGAGCGCGAACAGTTGTGGGGATTCAACCCGCTGGCGGTGCAGACCTGGGACTCGATCCGCGTGGTCAACTTTTTACAGAACCTGCCGGACGTGGACGCCAGCCGCATCGGCGCGACGGGGGCCTCCGGGGGCGGCACGCAGACGTTTCTGCTGACGGCGGTGGACGACCGCATCCAGGCCGCGGCACCGGTCAACATGGTGAGCTTCATCATGCAGGGCGGCTGCGTGTGTGAGAACGCGCCGGGCCTGAGAGTGGGGACCAACAACGTTGAGATCGCGTCGCTATTCGCGCCCAAGCCGATGCTGCTGGTTTCGGCCACGGGCGATTGGACCAAGAACGTGCCGCGCGAGGAGTTTCCGGCCATTCAATGGATCTATGGCCTGTTCGGGCGCAAGGAAAACGTCGAGGTGGTGCAGATGGACGCTCCGCACAATTACAACCGCCAGAGCCGCGAGGCCGTCTACGCGTTCTTCAACAGGGTCTTCCTGCACCGCACCGGCGCAGTTTCCGAGGTAGACGTGAAAGTCGAGCCGGACGAGAAGATGCTGGCGTGGGCCGGGCGCAAGATGCCGGACGGCGCGAAGAACCGGGAGACGCTGTTCGCGTGGTGGCAGGAAGACTCGCGGCGGGCGGTGCGCAGCGCTACGCCAGCGCAGATGCGGGAATGGCTGCTGCGCACGCTGGGCGTGGAGTGGCCGGCGAGTGTGACGGAGGCGGGCGGCGCGCTGTCGCGCCCCGGCGTGGGCGACCACGTGCCGTTCCGCTTCTTCGACGGCCAGGGCGCACCGGCGCTGTACGTCGATCCCGACGGCATGGAAAACGCGCTGAAGTCGGAAAAGGTCCAGGGCTGGCTGAAGGCCAAGCGGCCAGTGCTGCTGATCGACGCTTTTCAGACGGGCTCGGCGCGCGAGCCGCGCGACCGTACGCCAGGGCTCTTCCTGGGTTACAACGTGAGCGATGATGCGGCGCGCGTGCAGGACGTGGTGACGGCGCTCGCGTGGCTGGAGAAGAAGGCGCCGGGCACGGTGGAGATAGTGGCCGAGGGCCAGGCACGGTGGTGGGGGCTATTCGCCGCGGCACTGAGCCGTGCGACGGTGAAATACGAGGCGCGCCCCGAGGAGTTCCAGGTGAGCGATGAGGAACTGGTGCAGCAGTTTTACGTGCCGCACATTCAACTGGTGGGCGGTGCGGAGACGGCGCTGCGGTTGTTGCAGAAGCAGTAGCAAGTCGCGTCCGGCGGTGTGGTTGCGCGGGCACTATTGCCAAACGTTCGACACGAATGTCGACGCATGGCCGACGTGCTGGCGCATCCGCTCCCTCACGGTCGCGGCTCTGAAACACGGCAGTGGCTCAGCGGAAGTAGCGCCGGTGCTCGATCAGCAGGCAGCGGTCCTGCACGGCGAGCAGGCCGGCCGCGCGGGCGCGCTCGAGCGATGCGTCGTTGACGATGCCGAGTTGCAGCCACAGCGCCCGGGCGCCGATCGCTATGGCTGAATCCGTGATGGCGGGGATGAACCCGGGCCGGCGGAAGACGTCCACGCAATCGATCTTGTCGGGGATGTCCTCCAGACGCGGGTAGCACTTCTCGCCCAGCACTTCCGTCTCCTGCGGATTGACGGGGATGATGCGGTAGCCGTGGCGCTGCATGTACTCCGCGACACCGTAGCTGGGACGCGCGGGATTGGACGACAGGCCGACCACGGCGATGGTCCGGCACTGCTCAAGAATCTGCTTTTCGATGCTCATCCAATCCTTGGTCGGAACCACTGTGGAGGATTTCCGGCTCTATAGAAGGTGATTGGAAATGACACTGACTAGATGCAGCATTCGCTGCACCTGTAAGCAGAGGTCGCCGCTCTAACTTTCTTGCCGCTTCCCCAGCCTGGCCCAAAACAAGCTAAGGCTGAGCCCTGACATCTGCAACGCCCAGGCCAGATTGTGGGCCCGTTTATTTTGTTCCGGCGGAACGAAAAAGAATAGCCACGCGGCACCTAGAACGAGGACGATCCCCAATCTCCAGGCCAGCCAGTCGGCTCGTCCAGAGCTCCAATTGTCGAGCGGGCTTTTGCGCCCGGACCATTTTGCCAGCAGCGGCCAATACATCACTATCAAGCCGCCGAGGAGCGCCAATGTCGCACTCCAGCCATGGATTTGAGCGCCGATGACGAATAGCGTTGAGGCCGCCAACCAGGTCTGCCATTTCAGTGACATGGCGACTCCAGAATAACACTGCCATTCGCACTGAACCTGCGAATTGGAGTGGCCCTCGCTCAGTTTTCAGCGCAGGCGCCTCGATGGACGCGCCGTACGAGCTTTCGCAGCGTGGGAAGCGGCTCCAGCCGCTGTTCGGGGGTCATCGACGGTCTTTATTACGTCCAGGCCTGCGCGACGAGGACTTGGGCGAAGGCGGGCCCGACGCCCTCTTGTCCTGAGATGCTGGGCCACGGCGGCGGGATTCGCCGGACGGCGGCCGCTGTGCGGGCCTCGGAGGCCTATTGTCCCTGGGTGCGGGGCCGCGGGAGGCGGAGTCGCCCGATGGCGGGCGCTGTGCGGGCCTCGGAGGCCTATTGTCCCTGGGTGCGGGGCCGCGGGAGGCAGAGTCGCCCGATGGCGGGCGCTGAGACGGTCCCTGCGTCCTCTTGTTCTCGAATCCCGCGCCGCGGGAAACCGAGTCGCCGGCTGGTGCGCGTCGAGGCGGCCCCTGCGGTGGCTTGTTCTGCGATGCTGGGCCGCGGGGCGTGAATTTGCCGGGCCGCGGGCGCCATGCGGGCTTCGGAGGACGCTTGTTCGTGGATGCCGGGCCGCGGGAGGCGGATTCGCCGGATTGCTGCCGCCGCTCGGGCTCGGGCGCGGGCGGCGGTGCGGGCTGCGACGCCCGCAGTGGTTGCGGTTCCCGCGGCTGCCGATGCCCGGCCGCATGCTCGCCGGGGCGCCGCGCGGGCGGTTCAAGCCGGACCATCCGAAGCATCCGCTCCGTCTCCCGCGCCTCCAGATAGCGCCACATGCCCGGCTCGAGGCCGCTCAGCGTGAGGAAGCCGATTTTCACGCGGCGCAGTTTCTCCACAAGCCGGTGAAAATGCTGGAACATGATGCGGATCTGGTTCTGGCGGCCCTCAGTCAGCCGCACCTCATACCACGGGTTGTCACCCTGGCGGATCAGATTGATGTGCGCCGGCGCGGTGCGGCGGCCGTGCAGCGGGATGCCCTGGCGGAAGTCCTCCATCTGCTGCTCGGTGAGATGGCCGTTGGCCTTCACCACATAGACCTTCTCGACGTGGCCCGCGGGCGAGGTGATGCGGTTGGCGAACTCGCCGTCGGTGGTCAGCAACAGCAGGCCCTCGGAGCTGTAGTCGAGGCGGCCTACGGGAAACACGCGCTCGCGCACGCCCTTCAGAAGGTGCATCACCGTGGTGCGCCCCTGCGGGTCGCTGAGTGTCGTGACGACCTCGCGCGGCTTGTTCAACGCGATGTAGACGTGCCGCCTGGGCATGCGGATCGGTGTGCCGTTGACCTTGATCTCGTCGCGCCCGGCGTCGGCCTTGGTGCCCAGCGCGGTGATGATCTCGCCGTTCACCGACACCCGGCCCTCGACCATCAACTGCTCGGCCTTGCGCCGGCTGGCGATGCCCGCCTGCGCCAGGATCTTTTGCAGACGTTCCTCAGCCATCGTTTTCGCCGCCGCTCTCCTCCGCCGCGGACGCGGGCTCCGCTGTGGCCGCAGTCCCGGCCGCTGGTTCGGGCGCCGCTTCGGGATCGGCCTGGGCCTCGGCCGGCGCCGTTGCGCCCAGCGGCTCCAGCTGATCCTCCATGGCATCCTCCAGCAGCGGCGCGGGCGAAGGCGCGGCCTGCGGCAGCACCTCATCGTCCTCGGCGAACGACTGGCGGCGGATCTCCTCGAACTCCTTCAGGGTCGGCAGCTCCGCCAGTTCCTTCAGCCCGAACTGCGTGAGGAAGTCCTTGGTGGTCTTGTAGAGAATCGGTTTGCCGATGACGTTCTTGCGCCCGGCCGTCGTGATCAGCTTGCGGTCCAGCAGCGTCTTTAACACGCCCACGCCCTGCACACCGCGGATCTCGAGGATCTCGGGCGCGGTGACCGGCTGCTTGTAGGCGATCACGGCCAGCGTCTCCAGCGCGGCCGTGGAGAGCTTCAGCGGTTGCTTGAGATTCCTGACGAAGTTCCTGATCGCTTCGTGGTGCTCGGGCTTCGTGGCGGTCTGGTAGCCGCCCGCGACTTCGCGGACGAAGACCCCGCGATCGGGCCGCGCGGTCTCCTCCATCAGCTCCTTCAGACTGGCCTCGACGCGCTCCAGCGGCTGGTTCAGCGCGGCCGCAATCTGCGCCGCCGGCAGCGGCTCCGGGAGCACGTACACCACGGCTTCGATCAGCGCCTTCAAGGCCGCCGCGCCGGCCTGCGCTTCGGTCGCGGGCTGCTCGGCGGTGAGCAGAAACTGGCCGGCATCCACGGCGCCTTCCGACGCCGGAGCCTCGCCGTCAGCCGTTGCGTCCGCCGCCGCGGCCGCTGCGCCGCCGTCGTCGTCGAATCTCTGCGCCGCGGCATCCTCCGCCGGCGTTGCCGCGGAGCCGGCCGCCGCGCCTGGCGCCGGTGACTCACCCGCGGGCTGTTCCACGACAGGGTCGTGCTGCTGCTCTTCTTCCATCTCTTTTTCAGCCGTTGTCAGTTCTTATAATCTTGTTCAATCCGCGCCGCATCCTGTTCCCCGGCCAGCAGCCGGTCGAAGCCCTCGTCGCGCTGGATGAGAATCTCCCCGAAGCTTTCCTTCTGCGTGAGCCGGATGGCCTGCTGCTTCACCATCTCCAGAATTGCCAGCAGCAGGCTGATCATGGCGCGCCGCGAGCTCTGCTGTTCGAACAGCGGCACCAGCGCCAGCGACTGCCGCTTCGGAATGGCGGCCAGCCTGCGCTTCAGGAACACGATCATCTCCGGTATGCTGACGTCCTCGGTGCTCACTTCATAGGCCGGCCGGCTCTTGGCGCGTTCGATGACTTGCTGGAACGTCCGCACCAGGTCGATCAGGCTGACGGCCAGGCCCGGCTCTTCATCGGCTTCGAGGAAGCTCTCGATCCGCGGGTTGGTCCAGATGGCCTCCTCGACCACGCGCTTCTCCTGCAGCATGGCCGCGGCCGAGCGGAAGCGCTCATGCTCGATCAGCCGGTCAACCAGCTCCTGGCGCGGGTCCTCCTCGGGGTTCAGCTTGTCCAACTCCGGATCGCGCGGCAGCAGCATCCGGCTCTTGATGTGGATCAGCGTCGCCGCCATGTAGACGAACTCGGCCGAGACCTCGATGTCGAGTTCCATCGCGCGCTGGATGAGTTCGAGGTACTGCCGGGTGATCTGGGCGATCGGTATGTCGTAGATGTTGATCTGCTGCTTGCGGATCAGATCCAGCAACAGGTCCAGCGGCCCCTCATAGTGCTCCAGCTGGAATGTCAAAGGGGAGGACACCAGGACTCAGGATACCAGGAAGAGCCGCGGGCGGCCGTTCGCGCACGTGGCAGCGGGCGTTGGGCGAAGATGGTCGGAATGGGTGAAACCGGAGCCAATCCGCGCCGCGCCATGCCAGCGCTGATGTTGGTTGCGACGGCGCTGTTGTTCTCCACCGGGGGCGCGGCCATCAAGGCCACCACGCTGACGGCGTGGCAGACGGCGGCGCTGCGGAGCGGCCTCGCGGCGGCGGCGCTGTGGCTGTTGATTCCAGAGGCCCGGCGGCAGTGGAGCAAAGGGACCCTGCTGGTGGCGCTGGCGTATGCGGCGACGCTGGCGCTGTTCGTCCACGCCAACAAGCTCACCACGTCGGCCAACGCCGTATTCCTGCAGGCGGCGGCGCCACTGTACCTGCTCGCGATCGGCCCCCTGTATCTCAAGGAAAAGCTGCGGCGCGCGGACGCCTGGATGGGTCTGCTGGTAGCGGCGGGCATGGGCCTGTTCCTGTTTGGAACCGTGGCGCCGCAGGCGACGGCGCCCGATCCGGCCACCGGGAACGTCCTAGCCGCGGCATCCGGCCTGACATGGGCCCTGACTTTGGCGGGCATGCGGCGCCTGGCGCGCGCTGCCGGCGGCACGGCGCTGCCAGTGGTCGTCGCGGGCAACTTGATCGTCTTTCTCCTCGCGCTGCCCGGCGCGCTGCCGATGGGGGTCCCGGCGGGGAAGGATATCGCTGTGATCCTGTACCTGGGCTGCGCGCAAGTCGGCCTGGCGTATTGGTTTCTGACCCGCGCGATCCGCCGCGTGCCGGCCTTCGAGGCCTCGCTGATATTGCTCCTCGAGCCGGTTTCGAATCCGCTGTGGTCATGGCTCATCCATGGCGAGCGCATGAGCGAGTGGGCGCTGGCCAGCGCGGCCTGCGTGCTAGCCGGCGCCGCGTGGCAGGCCTGGCATACGCGCGTCCAGCCGGCGCTCAGTGCACCGCCACGATCGACATCCGCAGCGCGGGCCCCGTAGCCGCGGCGGCCGGCTGCAGCGTGGTGCGCGTGGGCGGCGGCGTGGCGGGAAAATAGGTCGCGTAGACGGCATTCATGCGCTGAAACTCATCCAGGTCATTCATCCACACGTTAGCCGCCGCGATCTCGTTCAACTTGTAGCCATGGGCCTCGATTCGCGTCTCGAGCTGCGCGAACAGATCCTTGGTCTGCTCCTCGATGGTGCCTTGACCGGAGGACGCGCGCACCTCGCAAAACAGCGTTCCACGCGCCTCGCGGCAGCCGTCGTGCAGCACTTCGCCGGGATTCTTGTCGGCCACGACGAACAGCGCCGACTTCGCTCCACCGGGCAGCGCGGCCACGCGAATCTCGGCGGGCGAGGGCTTGACGGTGGTGTAGGTGTTCTCGAAGATCACTGACCGGCGGCTCAGGCCGGCGCGCTGCAAGGCACCCTCCAGTTCGCGATAAGCGGCCAGAAAGGAAGGCGCGGCGATGGCGTTGACGTACAGCCGGCCGCCGGCCCACACTCCGTCGGCCGTCACGCGCTTCAGCGACAGGTCCTTCACGGCCACCACCGTGATCTCGATGGGCGAGCTGAACGGCATCCTGACCGCGCCTACGACCGCCCGCGCCGGGGCCTGCTCGGGGAAGAAATCCTTGTAAACCTGGTCCACCTCGGGCAGCGTGTCCAGGTCGGTGAGGTACATCTGCAGCGCCACCACGTGGCGCATGGTCAGGCCGCCCGCTTCGAGAATGTCCTTCACGTTGTTCAGACACTGGCGGGCCTGGTCGGCGGGAGTGGCGGGGAGCCTGCCGTCGGCGTCGCGGCCGCTTTGTCCGGAGGCGTACAGGTACCCGCCCGCCTCCATGCCCGGGCTATACGGTCCGATGGGTTTCGCACTATTTTTCGGGACCACCGGCGGATGGGCCACAGCAGCCGCGGCGAGGAGCAGGGAGATCAGGGCCAGGCGTTGCATTACGGAACAGCGTATCTCGAATTCGACCCCGGTGCAGCGCCGCTGCGCCACTCGACCGGATCCAGGCGCGGGATCAGGATCAGAAACGAGACCGCGCCCAGGCCGAGCACGGCCGACATGAGCGCGAAGGCGGGCACGTAGGAGCCCGTCCGCTGGACCAGAATCCCGGTCAGCCAGGGGCCGAAAACGCCGGCCATGTTGCCGAAGGCGTTTTGCAAACCAGTCCATTTGCCGGCCGCCGCCGGGCCGGCCAGACGCTGCGTGACCGCCCAGATATTGGACGTGGCGAGCCCGAAGAGAGACGTGGCGACGGCCAGCAGGTAGACCGCCGTACGGCCGTTCGCCACCAAGGCCACGGGCAGCATGAAGGCCCCCGCCAGCAGCAGTCCGCCGGCGCAAAAGGAGCGCCGCACGGCGGAGACGGAGAATCCGCGCACGATCAGCCGGTCGGAAAGCCAGCCGAAGGTGATGGAGGAGGCGGCGATGCACCAGAAGGGCAGCGAACCGAACACGGCCATGGAATTCATAGAAAACCCGCGCGCCGTGCGCAGGTAGTAGGGCAGCCAGGTGACCAGGATGTACCACGCCCAATTGGTGGCGAACAGGCCCATGAACGTGCCCCAGGTCTGGCGGCGTTTCAAAATGTCCAGGAATCCCGGGCCGCCGACCGCTTCCGGGGCGCGCGCCGGCGCGTGCCGTGGAATCGACAGGAACCATGGCACGAGCCAGAGCAGCGCGCCTCCGCCGAGGATGAAAAACAGCGCCCGCCAGCCTACGCTGGCGACGATCAATCCGCCGATCAGCGTGCCCAGCGCCGGGCCGAGCTTGGAGCCGGCGTCGATGGCGGCGTTGCAGAACCCGCGGCGCTGCTCGGGGTATCCCGAGGCCAGAATGCGCGAATAGGACGGGTAGGCCACCGATTCGCCCATCCCCAACAGCAGGCGCAGCGCGAAAAGTTGCGCGAAGCTTGTCACGAGGCCCGTCATGCCCGTCGCCACCGACCACACCAGGAACCCCAGCCCGTACACCCAGAAGACGTTGTAGCGGTCCACCAGCCACCCGGCGACCAACTGGAAGGCGGCGTAGGTGCAGAAGAATGCCGACAGCAACTGGCCCAGTTGCGCGGGGCCCAGCAGCAGTTCCCGATGCAGGTCGTCCGCGGCCACGGAGAGATTGCTGCGGTCCAGGAAGTTGATGAAGATCGAGAGCACCAGCAGCGCCAGCAGGCGCCAGGGATGCTCGAGGGCCGGTCGAGTTTCAGGCACGAAGGCTCACTCTAACGCGCCCGGCGCGGCCGCCACAACCGCGTCACTGGGCGCAGCGGCGACGCCGGTCCGGCGCGACGCTCCGCGCTTCAGCCCGGCCCCAGGCCGCGGCCCGCCCGGCGGAACCGTGCGCGCAGTGTATGCGGCGGTCGCATATAATCGCTGCCAGGTGTCCCATGAAACAGCAGTGCCACATGGCGATGATCTACTTCACCTGGGTGTTGTACCTTGGTGGTCTAGCGTACCTGGCCTGGCGCTCGATGTGGCCCATCGCCATCGCCTGGCTGATCTCGGTCCCGCTCTTCGAATGGCTCTACATCCGCCAGTTTCGCGGCCTCTCCCAACTGATGGGCTACGGACCCATCGTTCGACGACCCGGCCCCGGCCGTCGCTCCGTCGAAAGCCGACGTGACCTTTTACACTGCCCTGGGCTGCCCTTTCTGCCCGCTGATGGAACAGCGGCTGACCGAACTGCAAAAGGAGATGGGCTTCACGCTGCACAAGATCGACGTCACGCTGCGCCCTGATCTCCTGCTGGCGAAGGGCGTGCGCTCCGTCCCGGCCATTGAAACCGGCGGAAAGGTGGTCTTCGGGTTGATCTCGAAGAAAGACATCGCCGCGGCCATCGGCTGAACACCGCCGACGCGGTGAACGTCACAACCGGCCAGCCGGCCCTCACCCAGGATAGGCGACCACGCGCTTCTCGCGCATCGCGATATTGCCCAGGTGCCCGGCCCGCGCCGCGGCGATGCCCACCGCCACCGGCGCATTGGGCGTATGCCGCGAGCGCACGCAGTCGAGGAAGTTCTCGATGTGGTAGTAGCTGCCGTCGCGCTGCGACCTGGCCGACTTGGAAGGCGTCTCGAACTCATGTGCGTCGGTGTAGGCACCCTTCAGCTCGGGATAGATACCGTAGCCGCTGCGGTGCAGGGTCATCATGGCCTTGGTGCCGTGAAAAATCAGGCCGCCGCCCTCGCGGTTGCCGATCAGGCTGCCGTCGTAGCCCACCGTGAACTTGGCCGGATACTCGAACGACGCCGAGACCGTGTCCGGGCACTCCCGATGCGGCATCGCCCACGCGCTGCCCAGGGCCGCGGCGGCGTTGGGCGTGTCTCTGCCCATGCTCCAGTGCACCACGTCCACCCAATGCGAGAACAGATCGGTCAGCGCGCCTTCGCCATAGTCCCAGAACCAGCGCCACTGCTGGAAGCGAATCGCTTCAAACGGACGCTCCGGCGCGCTGCCCAGCCAGCGTTTCCAGTCCAGCTTGGCCGGGTCCATGGGGCGAGGAGCGTTCTCGTCCCGGAAGTGGTTTTGATACCAGTACGTGCGAATGTAGGTGACCTGGCCCAGCTCGCCCGCTTCGACCAGCGACTTGGCTTCGGCGAAGTGCGGCCAACTGCGCTGCTGCATCCCCACCTGCACCACGCGCCCGCTCTGGTCCACGGCTTTTTGCAGGATCTCCGATTCCTCGATCGTATGCGTGATCGGCTTTTCGCAATACACGTCCTTGCCCGCGCCCACGGCGGCCACGGTCAGCGGCACGTGCCAGTGATTGGGAGCGCCGATGACCACCGCGTCCACCGTCTTGTCGTCCAGGATCTCGCGGTAATCCAGCACCTCGCGCGCTTCCGGCGCGGAGTTCTTCCGCGCCCGCGCGCGGTTCGGCTCGTAGACGTCGCACAGGGCCACGATCTCTGTGCCGGGCGTCTTGCTCACGATGCCCAGCAGGTACTGGCCGCGCCCGCCGGTGCCGATGCCGGCGACGCGGATGCGGTCGTTGGCGCCCAGAATACGCGCTTGCGAGGCCGCCGTCACAGCCGCTGCAGTCTTGATGAATGTGCGTCTTGTGGAGTCGTTCATGATGGTCCCGTTGAGGAGGATTATATCGGGAATGACCTCCCGAGAATGCCAGTGGAGATAGACGGCCGTCCCGGGCGGCACGGCGGCGCGCCTCGGGCGATAGGATAATGAGGCACCCGGCGCCGCACGGCATGGACCTGGAATGGAGCGGGCTGCGCCGGCGCCTGAATGGGGAGCGGCGGATATGACGCGAACTGCCAACTGCCTGGTCAAGCTCGAACGCATGAACAAGACTCTGCGCCACCAGGAGGCCGACCGCGTCCCGGTCAGCGACTTCTTCTGGGGCAGCTTCCTGCGCCGCTGGCGCGAGGAGCTGGGCCTGGCGGCCGACACCGACATCTATCGCTTCTACGACCTGGATTGGATGCAGTTCAACCCCAACCTCGATCCGCATATCCGGCCCTTCGAGATCCTGTCCGAGAACGCCGACGAGGTGGTCGTGAGGACGGGATTCGACGCCGTCCTAAGGAAGAAGCTGGCCTATCCGATGCCCGCTTTCGTGCGCTTCGAGACCGACACGGTCGAGAAAATGGATGCGTTCCAGTTTGACGATCCGTGGGACGGGCGCCGCTTCTTCGCCGCGGGCGACGACCAGATCAACGGAGTGGGCGACGGGTTCGCCCGCAACCTGGCGCCGTACATCGAGCGGGTCCAAGCGGCGTGGCCCGAGTTCCCCATCTTCGGCGGCATCTGCGAAGCGCACGAGATGCTGTGGCGCATCATCGGCTCGGAGAACGCGATGCTGTGGATGGGCCTGTATCCGGACCAGATCGCGAGATTCGTCCAACGCCTCCACGAGTATTCCCTAGCGCTCCTGAAGGCTCAGATCAAGGCCGCGGACGGGGCGCTGGACGGAGTTGTGATCTGGGGCGACGTGGCCTGCAAGAAGGGGCTGCTGTTTTCTCCGGCCTTCTGGCGGGCGCACTTCAAGCCCGGCGTGCAGGCGCTGGTGGACGAATGCCACGCGCACGGCCTGCCGGTGATCTACCACGGCTGCGGCAATGTGAACCGCATCTTCGCGGACTTCGTCGAGCTGGGCGTGGACGCCTACAATCCGCTGGAAGCCAAGGCCGGCCTGGACGTCCTCGACCTGCGCCGCAAATTCGGGCACCGCATCGGCTTCTGCGGCAACATGGACGTGCAGCTGTGGGCCAACGGGACGTTCGGCGAAATCAAGGCCGCCGTGCTCACCAAGCTGAACGCGGCCAAGGGCGGCGGGTTCATCTTCCAGTCCGATCACTCGGTACCGGGCGACGTCTCGGGAGAGCGCTATGACTACGTCGTGCGGCTGGTGCGGCAGTACGGAACGTATCCGCTGCAGCTGGGCGAATACGACATGGCGGAGTTCCAGCCGCCGCTTCCGGCCTCATGAGCGGCGTCTCAAGGTTGTGAACAACACGCGGGATGAGTACCGCGTCCGGCCTGCCCCGCGCGCGGCCGCGCTGGTGTAGGCTATGATTGCCAGTCAAAAAGGATTCCGTCGCATGGCCAATTTCACTTTTTCCAGACGCCATTTTTTCTACGGCACGCTGCTTGCGGGCGCGCTTCCGAGCGCCGGTTTCGGCAGCTCCCCATCGCTAAAACGCCTGGGCTTCAAGTCGCCCAATGAGAAGCTGAACATTGCGTCGGTCGGCGCCGGAGGGCGGGCCGGCGAGGACATACACGGCTGCTCCGCGGAGAACATCGTCGCGCTGAGCGATCCGGACGACGAGCGCGCCGAGAAGACCTTCAAGCTGTACCCGAATGTGCCCAAGTACAAGGACTTCCGGCGCATGTTCGATGCCCACACCAAGGACATCGACGCGGTCATCGTGGCCTGCCCGGACCACGTCCACGCCAGCGCCGCGATGTGGGCCATGAGCCGCGGCAAGCACGTGTACTGCGAGAAGCCGCTGACGCGCACCGTGTGGGAGGCGCAGCAGTTGACCCGCGCCGCGGCCAAATACGGCGTGGCCACGCAGATGGGCAACCAGGGCTACTCGAGCGAAGGCGCGCGGCAGTGCTGCGAGATGATCTGGGCGAACGAGATCGGCGGCGTGACCGAAGTCCACGCCTGGACCAATCGCCCGTGGGCCTACTGGCCGCAGGGGCCGGAGGTGGTGCCCAAGGAAGGGCCGGTTCCGCCGACGCTCGATTGGGACGCGTGGCTGGCCGATTGCGAGCCGCGGCCCTACAGCCCGGCGTATGTGCCGCACAACTGGCGCGCCTTCCCGGAGTTCGGCTGCGGGGCGATCGGCGACATGGCGTGCCACATTCTGGGCACGCCCAACATGGCGCTGCGGCTGACGGCGCCCACGAGCGTCGAATGCATCCTGCAGGAGGGCAAGGGCAAATACACCTTCCCCAAGAAAGCGACCATCCGCTTCGACTTCCCGGCGCGCGGCAGCATGCCGCCGGTGCAGGTGTTCTGGCACGACGGGCTGACGGAAGTGCCCAAGATTGAAGGCGTGCCGGCGGGCGAAAAGCTGGGCGACGAAGATGTGAACGGCAGCCTGTTCATGGGCGACAAGGGCATGATCACCACCGGCTGCTACGGCGACGGGACGCGGCTGGTGCCGGCGTCCAAGATGAAGGACTACAAGTTCCCGCCCAAGCTGCTGACGCGCTCGCCGGGGCACCATCAGGATTGGATTCGCGCCTGCAAGGGCGGCGACCCGGCGTGCTCCAACTTCGGCGTGGCCGGCCCGTTCGTGCAGTGGATGCTGCTGGGCGTGATCGCCATGAAGTTCGAGGGCAAGCTCGAATGGGATGCCGAGAAGAGCCGCATCCTGAACAACAACGCCGCCAACGAGTACCTCAAACCGAAGTTCCGCAAGGGCTGGAAATTCGCCTGAGGCGGAAGGCGCACGGCGCGCGCCCGGAGCGGCGAGGCTGGGTGACTCGTTGAACGCTCGCTGGCACGCGGCCGGCGCGGGCGCCGATGCGTTGTGCGCGCCACGGCGAGGTGGTTTACTGTTTGGCATGAACGCACTCCGTCTTTCCCGAATCATGCTGAGATCGCTCACGCTGGCCGCCGCGATGGCCGACGCGGCGGCGGCGCAGGCACAGAGCGGCGGAGGCTTCGCAGCGCTCGACGCCATCGACCAGGTGAAGCAGATGGGCCGCAGCATGAACATCATCGGCTACGACCCGCTGTGGCACGATTTTTCCAAGGCGCGCTTTCAGGACCGCCACTTCCGCCGGATCCACGAGGGTGGTTTCCAGACGGTGCGGATGAACCTGCAGGCCTTCGCGCACATGAATGCCGACAACCAGCTCAGCCCGGAGTGGTTCAAGACGCTGGATTGGGCGGTGAATACCGCGTTGGCCAACGATCTGAACGTGATTCTGGACCAGCACAATTACAACGAGTGCGGAGCGGATGCGGTGCCGTGCATCCTCAAGCTGGCGGCGTTCTGGACGCAGGTATCGGAACACTATCGGGAGGCGCCGGCCAAGGTCACCTTCGAGATCCTGAACGAGCCCAACAAGCAGCTTACGCCCGAACTGTGGAACAGCCTGGCCGGCGCGATGCTGGCGATCATCCGCAAGACGAATCCCACGCGCAACGTGATCATCGGACCCGCGAATTGGAACAGCATCGGCTCGCTGGACAAGCTGGAACTGCCGCAGGATGACCGGCACGTCATCGTGACCGTGCACTATTATCTGCCGATGTCGTTTACGCACCAGGGAGCGGCGTGGGCCAAGGAGTACACGAAACTTAGCGGCGTGAGGTGGGGCACGGACGAGGAAAAGCGCCGCGTGGATAGTGATTTCGCGGGCGTGCAGAAGTGGGCCGAGGCGGCCCATCGCCCGATCCTGCTGGGCGAGTTCGGCGCCTACGACAAGGGCGACATGGGTTCGCGCTGCCGCTACATCTCTTACGTGGCCCGCGCGGCCGAGGCGCTCGGCTGGGCCTGGACCTACTGGCAATTCGACGGCGACTTCATTGCCTACGACATGGCGAAGGACGATTGGGTCGCGCCGATCCACGCGGCGCTGGTCCCGTAGCTCGTCCCCGACGAGCCGGACGGCGCCGGTCTCGGTCTCACGAACCGCAACAACGGCGCCGCTTCAGAACTCCAGGCGGGCCTGAAATGCGATCATCCGCGGCGAGCTGTCGCCGCCCAGTCCGACGCCCAGCAGCCCGGTCGGCGGCGAGGTGGGATAGCTGAGCGCGCCGAAGCCGGTCTGGGTGGCGGGATTGCCTGGAATCCCGGCGTAGACCAGGACCGGGAGACCAAAATCCGGATGATTGAGGACGTTGAAGAACTGCGCGTCGATGCGCAGCTTCAGGCGTTCCGCGAGTGCGAACCACTTCGTCAGATAGAAGTCGCTCCAGAAGAAATCGGGACCGCGCAGGGCGTTGCGGCCGAGATCGCCGAATTGGCAATTGGCCACGCTGTCGCCGCCGGAGCAGGCGCCGGTGCCGGGATCGACGGCCGAGACGAAGGCATTCGGGTTGAGCCATTGGATGGTACCCGGCTGAGTCACTCCTGGAATCGGATTGTGGTCGTACAGCGGCACCCCGGGGACGACGCTGGCGTACTGCGGTCCAGCGCCCTGAACGATGCCGTTGCCGTTGGCCGAATAGGGCGCGCTGAGGACGGAGAACGGCAGGCCGCTGTGCCAGAATGCGGTGCCGGAGAGCTGCCAACCGTTCAGTGCCACGGCCAGCAGGCGGCGCCGCAAATGGAGCGGCAATTGATAAACGTATTGAAGCGTAAGATTATCGCGCACGTCGTAATCGCAGGGGCCGTATTGACGGCCCAGATCATTCGGCAGCGGCGAAAGAACGGCGCCGGCCGCGAAGGGCAGGAATCCGCCGTTCGAGACCGTGTCCATGCAACGGCTCCAGGTGTAGTTGGCCTGAAGCTGCAAGCCGTGGGAGAGGCGCTTGTCGGCGGTGAGTTGGAGAGCGTTGTAGTGGCTGTTGGCGCCGGTGCTTAATTGCGTCACCGGCCCGAAGCGGGGATCAACCGGCTGGGCGTAAGGGAACGGCGCGAAGCAACCCTGACAGACCGTCTGATAACCGTTGACCTGCGTTTCATAGGGCTGGTTCACCGCGCGCGTGCCGACGTACTGGGCGCGCAGATTGAGAGCGTCGCCAACCTGGTGTTCCAAGGCAAAGCTCCACTGCATGAAGTAAGGCGCATGGAGCTTGCCATCCGGAACGGCGGTCATCGCGATCGGCGGCAGGCACGCGTTCGCATTGGCCAGCGCCGAGGCGCAGGAAAGTTCGCCCTGAGCGAAACCGGAACTGAACAATTGATTTGCAGCGCGAGTCGCGTCCACGGCGCTGTTCGGCACGCCGGGCGCGATGGCCGTTCCGCCGACGTTGCCCAGCAGCCCCCCTTGAAACGTCGTGGAGTAGGGCGGATTCACGCCCACCAGATCGACGACGCTGCCCGGCAGGAGGTCGCTGAACAGGCCAAACCCGCTGCGCAGCACCGTGCGCGGCGCGATCTGCCAGGCGAGGGCGGTTCGGGGTTGCAGGATGGCCGCAGGCGTGGCGGCGAAAATCGTTCCCTTCCCGGTCTGAATCACCTGGTTGAGCGGCTGATTGACATCGTGGGAGATGGAATCGAATGAGCCGGCGAGGCGCGCCACGGCGTCATGCGGATTCAGGGGATTTGAATTGTAGGTATCGCGTATGCCGAAGGTCCAGGTCCAGACGCGGTTGAGCCTCCACGTGTCCTGGGCATAGAAATCCAGGTTGAGAAAGTTGTAGGGCTGCGAATCCGCCAGCGGGAAGGTTTCCGAGGCTGTCGATGCAACTCCGTAGATGAATTGCGGCAGGGTCGTGTAGGTGACCAGCGGGACCACGCCCTCGCCGAAATCGTAGTCGTTCAGGCGGAAGATCCGGCTGTTGGTTCCGAATCGGAGTTCGTGCGAGCCGACTGTCCAGGCGAGGTTGTCGTTGATGAAGAAGCGCGCGGCGCGGCGGCCCTGCACCCAGGTAGTGTCGAGCCCGCCGAGCGTGGTGAAGGGCGCATTCGCGCCACTCCCCTGGAGGACGATGGGAAACGCCGCGAGCGTTTTCTGAAAGTCGGCTGGCCCGAACAGGCTCGCGTACCACGAAAAGGCGGGATTGAAGTAGTTCACCAGACGCGCGGAGAAGACGTGCGTGTAGCCGGCGGCGAAAGAGTACAGCGGCTGCGAGGAAACGGCGTTGAACAGCGGATTGATCGGATCGGTGTAAGCGGCCTGAAGTCCGGTGTCGGCCTGAAACCGGAACCAGGTGATGTTCCGCGCGTCGATGTTGTAGTCGATGCGAGCGGTTTGCACCTGTTCGCGATCGTCGCTCGAGTGCGAAACGCTCTGGCGGTTCGCGCAACCGTTTCCGTTGGGCGGATTCCCCCCGGCAACCGTCCCATCGCTGTTGAATGGACAGCCGAGAACTGCCAGTGGAGTCCCCGCGGTATTGCCGTAAAGCGAAAACAGTTTCTGGTAAAACGGCACGAGCTGGGGCGCCGGCTGATAAGTCGATCCGGTGATGGAGTCCACGCCACCGCGCGGCAACTGTTGCAGGACGTAGTTCTCAAACGCGGGCGTCGGGACCGTTGTGGCGGTGACGATCGGAAGCGCGATGCGAACCCATTCGGAATCGAAGAAGAAGAACAGTTTGTCGTGGAGAATCGGGCCGCCGAGGCTTCCTCCGAAGTGATTCAGGGTTGAGCGCGGCTGATGGTTTCCGGGCGTGGCATTGGTAAAGAAATCCGCCGCATTGAACCTTGAGCCGTTCCACAGCTCGTACAGGTTTCCGTGAAAGAGATTGGTCCCGGACTTGGTGACATAGTTGACCTGAGAAGCTCCGTACCGGCCCTGATCGACGGCGTAGGAGAGGGTATTGACTGTCACTTCGGCGATGGAATTCATTCCGAGCACAAGATTGGTTGAGAGGCCGCTGTTCAGGTTGGTCAGCGGATCGTTGGACTCCAGGCCGTTGACGATGTAACCGTTGGAAAGTGAAGGCAGGCCATTGAATTCCACGTTGCCATAACCGTTCGTCCCGCCGACAAAGTCGTTGCCACTACCGGCGGTGTTGATCAGGGCGCCGGCGGCGAACTGCAACGGATAGGTCAGGTCGCCGCCGGGATTCGGGAGGTCCTCGAGGGTCCGGGCATTCAGGGTCGTGGAGAGATTAGGATTCTCCGGGTTGATGAGCGGCGCTTGTTCGTGAACGATAACCGTTTCGTTCGTGGCTGCGATGCTGAGCTGGAAATCGACCGTCTGCTTCTGGCCGAGCGCCGCCAGGATGGCCTCATGGCGCTGCGTTTCAAAGCGGTCCGCCGCGGCTTGCACCGAGTACAAGCCGGGCTTGAGTTGCGGAAAGCTGAAGCGCCCGGAATCGTCTGTCTGCATGGATCTTGAGAGGCCGTTGTCGGCGCTCGTGACGGTCACCGTCGCGCCGCGGATGGCGGCGCCCGCCGGATCGGCCACCGACCCGACGATCGCACTGGTCGTCTCGCTCTGGGCCCGCAACGCAACCGGCGAGGCCGCGGCGCCCAGGCAGGCCAGAATCTGCGCCCGGAAAAGCAGATTTCGGATCCGAGATTTAGGCATACCTAAATGATGCTTCTCGCGCCTCGCGCGCGTCAAGGGGTGCTGATTTCTTTCGCCGATCGCGCTAATTGCGGGGCGAGCGCGGCGAGTGTAGTCTGGGATTTAATGAAACCTAGAGTCCATGCTCCGGCCAGCACGGAAGCCGTGGACAACTACCTGAAAGCGATCCTGGAGCTAGGCGGATCGCAACAGGAACGCGTCACCGGCAACGCGCTGGCTCAGCAGCTCGGCGTCCGAGCGGCTTCGGTCACGGGAATGCTCCAAAAGCTGGCGGCGCAAAAGCCGCCATTCGTGAAATACGAGAAGCACCACGGCGCCCGGCTGACAGCCGCGGGGCGGATGCGTGCGCTGGAGGTGCTGCGCCACCACCGCCTGCTGGAACGCTTCCTGCATGATTTCCTGGACTACTCCTGGGACGAGGTTCACGATGAGGCGGAGCGGCTGGAGCACTTCATTTCGGAACGGCTGGAGGACCGGATCGCCGCTAAATTGGGGGACCCGGCGCTCGATCCGCACGGGCACCCGATCCCCGAGCGCAACGGCGCGGTTCCGGCCAGGCAGGAGGTGCCGCTATCGAAGTGGGCGTGCGGTGTCCCGGCGGTGATCAGCAGTGTCTCCGACCGCGATGCCGCGGCATTACGCGAGATGACACGTCTGGGCCTGAAACCGGGCGTGGCCATCACGGTAGAGCCGGGCGCGCGCAACGCCTCAGTGTGGATCCGGGTCGGAGGCGGCGCGGCCGCGATCCGCTTGCGGCCGGCCCTCGCCGCGGGGATCGCGGTGATCGCCGGGGCATGAGAGGACGTCCTGGGGCACGCTGGCTCGCAGTAGACATGGTGAACTTCTTTCAAGCGGCCTCCGGGGGGGCCGATGGGAGAGTGTAGCGCGGGGAAGCAAGCGGAGAGCGGCGTCGTATTCCTACATGGTTGAAAAGAGGAGGATTATTGGCGAGGTTGAGGTGTGAATGGCGGAGCGGGGAGGGAGCGCGGGTGCGGAAGTTGTGAAACTCGATGGGGATTTGCCGAGATTGTGGGTTTCCGCAACGAATTACCGTGGTTTATTGAAAATGTGAAGGAGAATTATCAACGGAAAGGCCGGAATTCATGTCCGCGGCGCTGATTTTCAATGCCGAAAATATGACCGTCGATTTACGGAGATTTGGATTGCAATATCACAAAATAAAGATTACGCTTTAGCAGATTCACCCCAAAAAGGCCGAGGGTGGATCGGATAGGAGAACCGTCAGAGATGGAAAATCGTCTCAACCCGCAACCCCTGCCTCCCGTAGTTGGTCCCAGGGAGGCCGACATCCCAATCGCATTGCTGCAATCGTTTAAGACGGACATGAGGATCGTCCACGGTCCTATCGTCGCCGGCTTAATTATGGTTCCACCGGAGTTACTCGGCGAACTCCGGGCCAAACTAGGAGCGAATCTCGCTGTTCTGATTGTCAATAAGTCGGAAGTTTCGGAGTAGACCGCAAGCCGCGCAAGCATTGAGTCCGATGGCGCTGCCGGACGCCGGGCGGCCGAGCGTCCGGCAGCAGAAGTCCCAGCGAGAAATCTATGAAGTCCCAAGATTCTCCTCCAAACAATGACATTGGCTTCCTGTTGACGGTCGGGCTCATGATGACGTACCGGTGCCAGGTGGCGTGTCCGCACTGCGTGGTGGAGGCGGGACCGCATCGCACGGAGGAAGTGGATCTGGCCGAAGCGAAGGATTGGGTGGCGCAGATGGCCGGCTACCGCGAGGGGCTGGTTCAGATGCTCTCGCTGACGGGCGGCGAGCCGTTTTGCGTGTTTGAGAAGCTGGCCGAGATCTCGAGCTGCGCGATGAAGCTGGGACTAGTGACGGGCGTGGTGACGAACGCGCACTGGGCCAGCGACGAGGAGACGGCGGCGGAGATGCTGGGCCGGCTGCCCGGGATCTGCATCATCGGGATCAGCGCCGATCCGTATCACCAGAGCGTGATTCCGTTCGAGCGGGTGGTGAACGCGATTGCGGCGGCGCAACGGCGCGGGATCCGGCACCGGGTGCTGGTGACGAGCGAGAACGAGAGCGACCCGGTGTTTCAGCCCTACATGGAGCGCCTGAGGCGCTACACGGCCGAGGACACGATTGTGAGCGTGATCACGTTTCACGTGGGGCGGGCGCTGGTGAAGATCGACGCGCGGCGCTACCAATGGAGCGAGGCGCCGGACCCGTGCGCGTGCACGGCGGTGGGCGCGCCGGTGGTATTTCCCGACGGGCGAGTGATCGCGTGCATCGGGCCGCTGCTGGGATTGCGGGCCAACCATTCGCTGGTGCTGGGGAATCTGCGCGAGGAGGGGCTGGCGGCGATTCTGGACCGCGCCGAAAACAACGCGGTGCTGCACGCGATCCGGGTGTGGGGCCCGCGCAAGCTGGTGGAGAAGCTGCGCGCGAGCCCGGTGGCGGCGGAACTGCCACGGTCGTATGTGCGCGACAGCACTTGCGACGTGTGCTACAAGCTGTTTTCGAACCCGGCGATCGCCGCTTACCTGGAGGGGCTGAACGGCGACGCTGAGTTCCAACGCTACACGGCGTACGGGCGCGCGTACTACCTGAACGACGACGTGAATCCGGCTGGGTGTCAGGCGGGGGAGACGGCGGCGCGCGGGGGCGCAGACTGAGCAGGGCGTGGGCCGGACGATTGTCTGGTTCCCATATCAACACGATTTATCCAACACGCCGGAACGCAGCGGGACGTCCCGGCGCGGGGTTGTCGACAGGATCAACACTCAGCTAGGCGAGGAGCCACTCGGAGGGCTTCCAGAAGGGGCCCTGCAGTTCGTAGCGGCGGAGCAGGCGCTCGTGGATTTTCCTCTTGCCATAGCGGGCGGCATAGAACATGGGTCCGCCGCGCCAGGCCGGGAAGCCATAGCCGTACAGATAGACGATGTCGATGTTGACGTCGCGCAGGGCGACGCCCTCCTCGAGCAGGCGCGCGCCCTCGTTGATCAGCGCATCGAGGCAGCGCTCCGCAATCTGTTCGGGGGTGAAATCGCGCTGCGGAATCGCCATCTCGGCGGCGTAGAGGCGCAATTCCCGCTCCACGTCGGGATCGGGGATGGGCTTGCGGTCGGCGCAGTAGACGTACCATCCGGCGCCCGACTTCTGGCCCAGCCGGCCCTGTCCGACCAAGCGATCCTCGAACGATTCGGCCTGCAGCTGGAAGCGCCCCAGCCGCTGGCCGATCTGCTTCATGCACTGGAAGACGTCGAGACCGGAGAGGTCGCCGACGGCCAGCGGGCCCATCGCCATGCCCCACTCGACCAGCGCCTTATCCACGGCCCACGGCTCCACGCCCTCCTCGGCGATCGCCACGGCCTGGCTGCGGTAGGGCAGGAACATGCGGTTGCCGATGAAGCCGAAAACGTTGCGCGACACGACGGCGGTCTTGTTGAGCCGCCGGGCGAGCTCCATGGACGTGGCCAGCACCTCCGCGCTGGTGGAGGAGCCGCGCACGATTTCGAGCAGCTTCATGACCGGCGCGGGGCTGAAGAAATGATGGCCGACGACGCACTCCGGACGCCTGGTGCAAGCCGCCAGAGCGTCGATGTCGAGGGTTGAGGTGTTGGATGCAAGGATGGCGCCGGGCTTGGCGGCGGCATCGAGCTGGGCGAAGACACGCTTCTTAAGGTCAAGGTCCTCGAAGACGGCTTCGACAATGATGTCGCACTGCTCGAAGCCCTCCCAATTCGGGGCCGGCGTGATCAGGGCGATGCGGGCCTGCGCCTCTTTGGGGATGAGGCGGCCTTTGTCGGCCTGCGCTTCATAGGTGGCGCGGATGGCGCCGATGGCGCGTTCCAGAACGCCGGGATCGGAGTCCGTCAAAAGTACCGGAATGCCGGCGTTGGCATAACACTGGGCGATGCCAACGCCCATGGTGCCGGCGCCCAGCACGGCGGCCTGGCGGATCTCGAGCGGACGAACGTCCTTGGTCAGATCGGGGATGCGGGCGACCGCGCGTTCGCCGAAAAAGGCGTGGATCAAGGCGCGCGACTGCTCGCCGTGCAGGCATTGGGCGAACAACTGGGCCTCGCACTGCAGACCCTCTTCGAAGGACAGCGAAGCCGCGGCGCAGACGGCCTCCGCGGCCGCGAGCGGCGCGGTCTGGTGGCGCATCCGGCGGCGCGCCTCGTCGGCGGCCTTGTCGGCGAGGGCGCGCGCCTGCCCGACGTTAGTGATGTTCACGCGTCTCTCGCGCGTGCGGCGCGTCCTGGGGCGGGCGCGGGCGAAGGCCAGCGCGGCGGCGAGCAGGTCCGTCACCACGGCGTCCACAAGACCGAGCTGGAGGGCGCGGCGCGCGTCGACGGGCTCGCCGAGGACGCACATTTCGAGCGCCGCCGCGAGGCCCACCAGCCGCGGCAGGCGCTGCGTGCCGCCGGCGCCGGGGATCAGGCCAAGCTTCACTTCGGGCTGGCCCAGGCGCGTGTCGGCATAGGCGATGCGATAGTGGCCGGCCATGGCCAGCTCGAGCCCGCCGCCGAGAGCGCTGCCGTGGAGCGCCATGATGACGGGCTTGGCGCAGTCCTCGATCTCGTTGTAAAGCGGATTTAAGTCAACCATCGGGCGCTCGCCGGAGACGATGCGCCCGAACTCCTTGATGTCCGCCCCGGCGGCGAAGGTGCGGCCCTCGCCCAGCACGACGATCGCGTCTACCTCGGCTTCGGCCTGAGCGGCACGAATGGAGGCGACGATCGCTTCGACGACGCCCGGCGAAAGCGCGTTGACGGGCGGGTTATCGATGGTGACGACGAGAACACGTTCCTGGCGATGGGTGCGAACAAGATCGCTCACGGCTGAGCCCTCCTGACGAAATCCGGGCTGCGGATGGGGTCCGCGGACGCACGCGAGGCAGGTTCATCCGGCGGGCAGAGAGCCGCGGCCGGGCGGCGCGCCTCAACGAGGCGATCTGGCCCACCGTTACGCCGTGGCATACTGGCATCTTGAAGCGGCATCCGCTCACCCTCGCCGAGGTCCGCGCCCTGATACCCCAGATGCCATTCAATCACCATCTGGGGTTCCATGTAGCACGAATGTTCAAGGACGGGCTCACAATCGAGTGTACGCCCCGGCCGGAGATGGTCAATGGACTGGGCACGCTGCACGGCGGAGTGACGGCCACGCTCATCGACGCGGCGATCGGCATGGGGGTGATCGCGCTGGCCGGCGGGCAACCGGTCAGCACGGTCGAGATGAAGGTGAACTACCTGCGGCCCGCCATGGAGGGCAAGTTCCGCTGCCGCTCGCGGATCTTAAAGGCGGGCAAGACACTGGCCTTCGGCGAAGCGGTGGTGCGCGACAGCCACGGGCGCGTGGTGGCGACCAGGCACGGGACCTATATCTACCTGGACGACAGCGCCGCGAAGTGGTCCTGAATCGCCAGACCGGAATGAGTGTAAACCCGCAGGAGGGTTGCCAGGTCCGACTGGGCTGATCCCGGGTCGAAATCAAATTGGGTGGAATCGCGCACAGGCTAAATATACCCCTAAGTATTTTATTGATTGTGTGGAAATTTTCTACACTGGGCATGGATCGTGGTGCGGACCCAGAATTGCAAAGGAGTATCGTTAAGGAAGGAGGGGCACTCTTTGATACGAGGCTCCGTTGTTGTCGTCACCGAGCGGTGTAAGGGATGCGGGTTCTGCGTGGAGTTCTGCCCGACGCACGTTTTGGAGCTGTCGTCGGCGTTTAACGCCAAGGGATACCACCCGCCCCACCTGTTGAACGCCGACAAGTGCTCCGGCTGCAATCTGTGCGGTTTGTATTGCCCCGATTTCGCGATTTACGGCTACCGCGAACCAACGCTGAAGAGCGCCGCGCCGGCCGGGGCGCGGAAGGAAGCGCAGCAGGAGGCGACCAATGCCGGTCAGCGTTGAGGCGGCGACGGGGGCAAGGAAGCGGGAGCACGCCGATCCGCGGGCGGTGCTGACCGGGACGCATTTCATCAATGGCGACGCCGCGGCGTGCGAGGGCGCGCTGGCGGCGGGGGCGCGTTTCGCGGCCGGGTATCCCATCACTCCGAGCACGGAGATCGTAGAGCGCTTCGCGGCGCGGGCACCGCAGGTGGGCGGGCTGTTCATCCAAATGGAAGACGAATTAGCGGCGTCGATCACGCTGCAAGGCATGGTGTGGGCCGGACAGAAGTCGTTCACGGTGACCTCGGGTCCCGGATTCTCGCTGATGATGGAGCACATTGGCTACGCGGCGATGACCGAGACGCCATGCGTCTTTATGAACGTGCAGCGCGGTGGGCCGTTCGACCGGGCTCCCGACGCTGCCCGCGCAGGGCGACATGATGCAGGCGCGGTTCGGGTCGCACGGCGATTATTCGATCATTGCGCTAGTGCCGAATTCGCCGCAGGAGTGTTTCGAACTGGCGGTCAAGTCGTTCAACCTGGCCGAGCAGTTCCGCGTGCCGGTCATGCTGATGATGGACGAGTGCGTGGGCCACATGAGCGAGCGCGTGGTGATTCCCAAGGCGGAAGAGATCGAAATCTATCCGCGGCGGCACGCCTCGAAACCGCCGGACGATTTCAATTTGTACGCCACGGGCGAGGACCTGGTGCCCGAAATGGCGCACGCGGGCGAGGGTTACAAGGTCTTCGTTACGGGCCTGACGCACGACCAGCGCGGGTACCCGATGATGAACGCCGTAACACAGCGCGAGCTGGTGGTCCGCCTGATGGAGAAGATCCGCCGGGCGGCGGACGAGCTGGTGATGATCGATGAAGACCGGATCGAAGGCGCTGACGTCGTGGTGGTGAGCTACGGCATCACGTCGCGCGTGGCCGAGCGCAGCATCCAGATGGCGCGGGCCAAGGGGCTGAAGGTCGGGCGGATGCGGCTGAAGATCGTGTGGCCGTTCCCCGAGAAGCGCATCCGCGAACTGGCCCCCAAGGTGAAAGCCTTCGTGGTGCCGGAGCTGAACATGGGGCAGGTGGTGCTGGAGGTGGAGCGGTGCGCGGGCGGCGCATGCAGGACCATCGGCGTGCCGCATCCCGGAGGCACGGTGCATAAACCGGCCGACATCCTGGCGGCGATCGAGAAGGGGGTGCGGGGATGAGCACAACCACCGAAACCAACATCCACAATCCGGTCGAGGACCTGCTGCGCCAGGATCGCATTCCGACCATCTGGTGTCCGGGCTGCGGGATTGGCACCACCGTCAACAGCTTCGTGTACGCCCTGATGAAATCGGGGGTGGATCTACAGAAGGTGGCCATGGTGAGCGGCATCGGCTGCTCGGGACGCGTCAGCGGCTACATGGCCACGGACAGTTTTCACACCACCCATGGACGGGCCATCCCGTTTGCCACGGGGCTGGCGCTGGCGAACCCGGAGCTGACTGTGGTGGTCTACTCGGGAGACGGCGACCTGGCCTCCATCGGCGGCAACCATCTGATCCACGCCGCCCGGCGCAACGTCAACCTGCTGGTGGTGTGCGTCAACAACATGATCTACGCCATGACCGGCGGCCAGGCGGCTGCGACCACGCCGCCGGCGGCGACGTCGTCGACCACGCCCTATGGCAGCTACGAGCCCGAGATCAACCTGCCGCAACTGGTGGATGCGGCGGGCGCGTGCTACGTGGCGCGCTGGACGGCGTTCCACGTCAAGCAACTCGAGACAGCAATGACCGAGGCCCTCAAGAAGAGGGGCTTCCGCTTCATCGAAATCATCACGCCCTGCCCGACCTTGTTCCAGCGCCGCAACAACATGGGCGACGGGCTGGCGGCGATGAAGGACTACAAAGAGCGCAGCAAGATCCGCCACGGCGCTGCGACGAACGAAGTGGCGATGATTCCGGGCCAGGAGATTATCGTCGGCAAATTCGTCGACCGCGAACGGCTCGACTACCTGACGCTGATGCGGCAGCGGCTGGGCGAGCATTACCACGAGTGGATCGATGCGCCGCCGCAGCACGAAGAAGAGGACGAAGGCAAGGAGAACTGCGACGTATGTTGAAAGAGCTGCGCATCGCGGGCTTCGGCGGGCAGGGCGTGATTCTGTCGGCGCACATCCTGGGCCGCGCCGCGGCGCTGCATGAGAAGGGTTACGCCACGATGACCCAGAACTACGGGCCGGAGGCGCGCGGCGGCGCGGCGAGCGCGGCGCTGATCGTGAGCGACGAGCCGATCCTGTACCCGTATCTGACCAGCCCGGACATCCTCGTGGTGCTGTCGCAGGAAGCCTACGCGCGCTTCACACCGGAGCTTAAGGAGAACGGGATCCTGCTGGTGGAAGAGGATCTGGTGCGGCTGGAGAATCTGCCGCAGCACATCCGGGTGTATGGCATTCCGGCCACGCGCCTGGCCGAGGAACTGGGCAAGAAGATGGTGTTGAACGTCGTCATGGTCGGGTTTCTGTGCGCCATCACGAAGGTTGTCTCAGCGGATTCCTGCCGCAAGGCCGTGGCCGAGTCGGTGCCCGGCCGTTTCCGCGAACTCAACCTGAACGCTTTCGACAAAGGCTTCGCTTACGGCATCAAGATCCTGGAATCGGGCCCGGCGGCGGAAGAGAGCGGCCACGAAAAAGAGCCGCTGGAAGCGCTGAACTAACTGCTTGGCCGGGCTGGCAGGCGGGAAGCCGGCGCAAAGCCGAGCTCCCCGCACAGCAAACAGGAATGCGCGATGGTTCGCCCGGCCGGCGTCGACCGCATCGGCGCCAGGGTCCCGCGCGTGTACCCCGCGGGCGTTCCGGGATGGGCAGAGGGCAAGGGATCCGACTGCTCGCCTCACCCTCTTCCATTCCCCCGAGATCACTTTCCGCGTCGGGGGCGGTCCAAGGGCCGTTCCCGCCGCAGCCACGCGCCTCACTTCAGGCCCAGCGCGATAGAGCACAATCCGACGACAGCAGTCGTGCCCGCAATCACCCACAGCAGAAGCTCGAACCGGCGGAGTCCTGCGACCGACGGGCCCGCCGCACGTGCGAGCCACCTGTCGCCGCGCTGCCGGGACTGCGCCGCGGCAACAGGTTCCTGCTCCAACTTCGCAAGCATCGGATTTACTTTTGAACTCCGCCGGCATAGATGAACGCGCAAAATAGCGGTGAAAAGTGTCATCGGGATTCGGGATTTCCCGAGCGAGCAGCCGAGTTATTGAGTATTCATGTCTTAAACGCTAGAATGACGAAGTTCAGAGACGTGGGCGGTAAATCCATGGCTGGGCAAATCACTCGACTTCTGCGCGCATCGGGCGATGGGGACCGAGCTGCCGAAGCCGAGCTGATTTCGCTTGTTTACAGCGAGTTGCGGCGGCGCGCCGCGGGTTATTTGCGGGCCGAGCGGCCCGATCACACGCTGCAGGCGACCGCTTTGGTCCACGAAGCCTACCTGAAATTGGTGGATCAGCGCTGCGAGTGGCAGAATCGTTCCCAGTTTTTCGGCGTCGCCGCCCGGCAAATGCGGCGGATTCTGGTGGATCACGCCCGCAAGCGCCGGGCGTGCAGGCGGGTAGGCTTGGACGAACTGGTCTCTTTTCAAGACGTTCTGGCCACCGTCCGCGAGAAGCCAAATGAGCTGGTGGCGATCGACGACGCGCTGGAGCGGCTGGCGCGCGTCTACCCTCGCCAGGCGAAAACGGTCGAGCTGCGATTCTTCGGCGGGTACACCGAGGAAGAGATCGCCGGGATTCTCGGAGTCTCGGCGGAAACGGTGAAGCGGGACTGGAAGTTCGCCAAGGCCTGGCTCAGCGGTGATCTCAGGCAGGAGAAATGATCTCGCAGGAGACCCGACAACGGATCCTGGAGCTGTTCGAAACCGCGCTGCAGAAACAGCCCGCCGAGCGGCCGGAATTTCTGGCTGAGGCGTGCGGGAACGACGACCAGTTGTGGGAAGAGGTCAGCTCGCTGGTGGCGGAGTACGAGCGGCGCGGGGACACGCACGACCCCGCAACGGGTGCTGCCGCCCAAGCGGGCCAAGCGGTCCCGCAGATCCAGCAGATCGGCCGGTACGAGGTGGGGCGGGAGCTGGGGCGCGGGGGCATGGGGATCGTCTTCGAGGCCTCCGACCCCGTGCTAAGACGCAACATCGCGCTGAAAACGATCCGGCTGGACAACTACGGGACGCAGGCGGGCAAGGAGTGGCTGCGGGCGCGTCTGCTGCGGGAGGCGCGGACGGCGGCCTCGCTGGCGCATCCGCACATCGTCGATATCTACGACTCGGGGATGCAGGGGGAACTGGCCTACATCGCGATGGAGTTGGTGACGGGGCCGACGCTGGAGCGGCGGATGGCGGGGGGCGACCTGAGCCTGGGGATGGCGCTGCAAATCCTGCGAGAGGCGGCGGAGGCGCTGGATTACGCGCACGCCTCTGGCGTGGTGCACCGCGACATCAAGCCGGTAAACATCATGCTGCAGCACGGGACTACAGTGATGATCACCGACTTCGGCATCGCCAAGATCACGGGCAGCAAGCTGACCCGCACGACGATCACCGCGGGCACGCCAAGCTATATGTCGCCGGAGCAGATCCGCAATCAGCCGGTGGACGGGCGTTCGGATCAGTTTTCACTGGCGGTGGTGGCGTACGAGATGGTGACGGGGTCGAAGCCATTCCACGGCGACTCGGATTTCGCCCTGATGAAGCACGTCGTGGATGGGGAGCGGCCGTCGGCACGTGTCGAACGGCCGGAACTGCCGGCCGCAGTGGACGAGGTGTTCGGGCGCGCCCTGGCCAGGGAGAGCGCGGGGCGGTACGCGAGCTGCGGGGAGTTCATTTCGGCGCTGGAAGAGGCGCTGCGCGAGGCGCCGGAGGAGCAGTTGGACGAAGCAGGAAGAAAAGCGATTTTCGCAGATCCCGCGGAGGAGAATGGCGGCGGGGCCCAGGGCGGGACGGAGGCCGGACAGGGCAGGAGGATCGGGCGCCGGGTGCGGTGGCACTGGGTGGCGGCGGCGGTGGCGCTGGCGCTGGTGCTGGGCGTGCTCGGTGGGAAGGTGATGGTTTCCTGGATGGCGGTGCGTGCGGCGGCGCCAGCCAGGGCGCGGGCGCCGCTGGATACGCGCCACGCGGTGTTGCATCAGGACTTCGAGCGGCTGGGCCTGCGCACGGAAGCCTATCTGGACGACCGGCCGACAAATCCGCATCGCGACGAAGGCCTCAAGGCATGGCGGAACATACCTGCGCAGGTCCGGGGGCTTTCGGACGTGGCGGCCATGGCGGGTGGATGGGGCCACACTGCGGTGCTGGAGGCCGACGGCACTCTCTGGAGCTGGGGCAAAGGCTCCTTGGGCGAATTTGGCGACGGTAACAAGACGGATCGCCCGGCACCCATGCAGTTGAGAATCCCTACCGCGGATCGCCTGAGCGCCGTGGCGGCCGGATCCGATCGCACCCTAGTTGCGACTGCAACTGGCAGCGTCTGGAGCTGGGGCAGGAGTGACTACGGTTCAGCAGGCGACGGAGCAACGATTCGCTACCGCCCGCCGCTTCGAGTCGGCGGTCTGTCCGATGTGGTCGCGCTTGCCACGTACAGCCTCTCCATCCTGGCGTTAAGGAAGGACGGAACCGTGTGGGGGTGGGGCAATAACGACGACGGCCGGCTTGGAGATGGCACCACAATGGAACGCCACGAGCCGGTTCCGGTGAAGGGGCTAACGGAAGTCACGGCCACGGGCATGGGTGAAGGCTTCGGCCTCGCCCTGAGGAGGGATGGCCATGTCTGGACCTGGGGTGCGAACGAAGACGGCCGGCTGGGCGATGGCACGACGGCCGGGCGCACGACAGCGGCGCCGGTTATGAATCTCAGTGGCGTAACGGCCATCGCGGAGGGTCCGCACCACGGCGTGGCGTTGAAGCGCGACGGCACGGTCTGGAGCTGGGGCCGGAACGCTTATGGGGAACTCGGGGACGGGACTACGAACGAGCGCCACGTGCCGGTTCAGGTTGTGGGACTGTCCGGCGTGGTCGCGATCGCGGCGGGCGCGCAGCACACCTTTGCCCTGAAGCGCGACGGAACGGTCTGGGCGTGGGGCCAGAATACCTATGGGGTGCTGGGGGACGGGACTCGGAAGGACCGGCCCACGCCGGCCCGGGTGATCGGACTCTCCGGGGTTGTCGCGATCGCCTCCGGAGGCCAGCATGGCCTGGCGCGGAGGAGCGACGGCACGTTGTGGACGTGGGGTTGGAACGACTATGGCCAGCTAGGCCCGGCGGCGATCGGCGAGTTGGAAAGCGCCGGGATCACGACCGTCACCATCAACTACAAGAAGAGCTCGGGCCCCACCTACGCGATGCCCAACGGCGGCTTTCCGTGGATCCTATTTGACCGGAACAAGCAGAGGGTTCTGCTGCACCCGGGGCAATTCGAGACCTCGCAGTGGGGGGCCGCGCTGGCGTACAACGCCGCCGCGGAGGGGGACTACACCATCCACGGGGCATTTCAACGGGCGTACGACTTCCCTCTTGCAGGCGACGGCGTGGACGTGGCGGTGATCTTGGGCATAGACGACGCACATCCGCTGTGGGCGGCGCACATCGCTCCCGATCAGATGGCGAAGCAACCGTTCGCCTTGCGCGCGGCGCTGCGGCGCGGGCAGGTGGTGCGATTCGTCGTCTTCAGCGGACCCCAGGGCAAGGACGGGACTTTCGACGAAACGGCGCTGGAGGCGACGATCGACCGGCAGTAGGCTGGCGCATCCCGCTGCACATCCGGGCGATCCCGCGGTTGATGAACCCACTATCATGAAACTGATAGGACAATCGACGTGCCCGGGTGGCGAAACCGGCAGACGCAACGGACTTAAAATTCCGATCGGTTTAAGCGTTTCGTGCTACCTTGGCTGATATCATGCGGGCGTGGCGGAATCGGCAGACGCACCGGACTTAAGCGAAAGAACTTGAGTGCCCGTCGGGAAACCGGCGGTGCAGAACTGCTCAAATTCGGGGAACCCTGTGAAATGGCGATCCCGAGCCAAGCCCGGCCCGAGTCAGGCCGGGAAGGTGTAGAGACTAGACGGGCAGCACCTAACATCCCGGAACCGTCCGGGACATGGTGAAGGGATAGTCCAGACCCCAAACCCTGCGGCAAAACAGCAGGGGCGGCGAAAGCCGTAGCTGGGTACGAAAATCCGTTGGACCGCAAGGTCCGTGAGGGTTCAAGTCCCTCCGCCCGCACCAACTCCCCTCTGCCCTCGCTTCGAAGCCGAAAGACTGCGGGTCACCATGATCCCGCTCGGCGCATTGCTCAACACCAATCTTTGGTATCGGATTTGATAGACTGCCAAGTATCCGCGCCGCTCGGATCGCGCACTCCCGTCGCCTAGAGCTGAGGAGGACCGAAACGTGAACCAACTCCGAATCTTGTCATTGACGACGTTGTTGTTGATGCTGGCTTCCCGCCTTCCCGGACAAACACCCGCGCAAGGGGAGAACTGGGACGCCCGGGTTGTGGCGTGCAACGACGGCAGGATCACGTTCAGCGTGGCCCGAGCCTACAGGGATGTGGGTCTTTTTACTGGCTACAGGTGGCGTGTTGCGGGATGGTATAACGTTGATCCGGGGAAATGCGAGTGGATCGGCGGCGCAGAGTCCTACCATAACGGAGGCATTAAAAAAGACTCCGTTATGCTTCTCGCTTTCGTGTTCACCGACTCTACCGGCACGTGGGGAGCCATAAAGATTCAGGGCGGTCCCAAACGCTCATGGTCTCCATCCAACCAGCAGTTTTGCGTCAAACATGATGGATTTGGGTATACCCGGGATGGGCCGGGGGGCGACCTCCCGCGAGCGTGCGACGGGGCGCAGGCGGGCTATCAGATGATTCCCGCCTCGTTCGAATACGGTGGCCCTTTGGGTTTAGCCAGGCTCGGTTACGATGCGAACAACGAACTTCACGTCGAGCTTGACTCAAGTGATCGGGCGATTCCGCTGGGGCCGCAAATTTCGAGCGGCGGGGCGACGCAAAACCCGGAGAACAGGGAAGGATTCAAAACCGTTTTGAAGAGTGTATTGAACACTCTCCCTGATTCGGAGGAAACCCTTGGTCCGGACGGCCGAGTTCAGTTGAAGCCGGGATACAGGTTTGTCTTTCCCTGTGCCGAACCGTCTGTCATCTACGAAGAGTCCTTGGCCAACCTGCAAACGGTAAGGGCCAGAGCCCTCGCGCAAGCCCTTAGAAACTTCATCTCATCCCACAGGGAGGGGACCCTAAGATTCCTAGTCACTGAACGAGGGGGGGCGTTTTTCGTCCGGCAAACCTACGGCAAGACGGGAGACTGTCTGGACGCGGGCAACGTCGAATTCTCGTATCAAAGCCGCGATGTTGGCGTTTCACCCACAAGTCCCGGAACGACCACCGGCGTCAGTGGCAATCTGCCTCCCCCGCCACCGCGACCTGGAAATGGTCTGCCTCCTCCTCCGCCCCCGCCGAGCGCCACTCGCATTCCGCCACGGCCGCGCGTAGCTCCGATCATGGTCGGCAAGGTCGATGTATCGCAGCTCGCTGGATTGCTGTGGGGCGACACGCGTGAGTACGTTTCTTATATTCTTGGACCACCGACTTCGGACCCTGAGCAAGATTCTTCGGGCTTCGGGGGCTATCCTTACAGACGGGATGATGGCTTATCGATAAGGGTCAACTACGATAACAACGTCGTCACTTCCGTGAAAGTATACAGCAGGGGCTCGCGCGGCACTGATCCTTTGTTGGCTTTGCTTGGAAAGAGCGAGTCGGCAGCCGTCGCCCTGCTTGGCCCCCCAGGAGCACGGGAATCATTGTGGGATATCGACAACACTGACCTAGTCTGGTCGTTCCCCGCAGCCGGCCGGCCGGCCGATCAGCGGCCGAACCCGCAAACCATACAGACCCTCACGCTCCATTTCAGAACAGGCGTGGGCTGCGAGTCGATTAGCGTTATTTGGTGAGCGGAAGCGGGAGACCGCCAAATCCGCGGTGTGTCGCATTCGTAGGCCAAGCGTCCGAGAAATTGCAGAACATTCACAAGGTTTTTTGAACCGGTTAACCAAATTTCCGGTCGCAGCATTTCTGCGGGTGCGGAGAGAGATTTCAAAACAGCAAATATTTACACGGTCCCTTACACACTTTCACATTTCCTATAAAGTAAGTCGCATTGAAACAATTACTTACAAGCATATTTGAAGGACTTAAAATCCGTTGACCCGTAAGGGTCGTGTGGGTTCAAGTCCCACCCTGGGCACCATAATAAAACCACCATACTAAAGCGAAAGCATGTGTTTAGCGTGCAATAGCATGCAATGGTCGATGGCATCGATGGCAACTGTGGCATTCTAAGCAACTTAGAATCTGTAACTTGCACAGTATCCAGAGCGGTCAAGAGAACGAATCCCTCCCTCTCCGTCAGAACCAAAGATCGGATCCAGGCCAAGCGACCCGAATCTCGAAAGTGGACCATTGCGGGAGCCGCGGCCGGGGTCAATTAAGCCACAATCTTCTTTTTTCTTTCCAGTTTGCACGAATGCGCGCAGAATGGACTGATCGCTTCGCGACGGGAGCGAGGGCCGGGAGCGTTTCCCGGGCACTGGGAGTCTCGGACTCCGACGCGGGGCGCGCGGCGATTCCGGCCGCGAAAGGAGGATGCGTGGCGACGTTCATACTGTCGGACAAATTCGGTTTCAGCACGGACATCGAGTCGGGTCCGGGGGCCATTGCGAGGTACTTTAAGAGCGCGCCCGAACTGGTGGCGCTGGCGATCAATCTCAATGCGTTCAGAGATACGTCATGGGACGACCCGATGGCGCTGGCCTCGCACAACCAGCTTATGTTCAGCTCGCCGGTGGACCTGGGGAGCCAGGCGGCGACGCTGACGATCGATGCGGGATTGAGCGGGGCGCTGTCAATTTTCGTTCCACAAACCGACAACGCGCCGCTGTTCGACCCCGACCTGTTCGGCGACAACATCCCGGTGCGGCTGGACGAGCGCTACATTTCGGCCAGCCTGCAGGCGAGGCTGCGGACGGGCGTGGCGACGACAGCGGGGGACCTGGGATTCGGGTTTGACGGCAAATCGGCGGTCAACCTGACGTATTACCATCCGTTCCTGCTCGATCCGGTGACGCTGCCGGTGCTGGGGTCGATCGAGCAGACGCTGGCGGCGTTCGCCATTCCCGGCGACCTGAAGGACGTCGAAGGGATGATCGAGGGCAGCATCGCGACGGTGGACAGCACGGGCGAGCTGAAGTTCTCGGGCACGGTGAACCTGCTCGCGTACACCAACCCGCTGGCCTCGGCGACGCTGCCGGTGGTGGGCGATCTGAAGGTGAGCGGCGGCGGATCGGTGACCGTCGGAGCGGGATTCAGTTTCTTCGGGGAGTACCAGATACGCGTGCAGAGACTGCTCGGGACGGCGTTCCGGCTGGGGTTTTACCGGAAACGGAGGGAGGACTTTTCGGTTTCGGCGAGCGCCAGCGCGTCGACTCCGACTTCGCTCGACACGAGCACGCTGTTCAAGAATCTCCTGCCGGCGATCAGCGCGCAGCCAAAGGTGGACGAGAACGAGCTGCTCGCGGGCGGCGTCTCGGCCGACCGGATTGCGGCGATTGAGCTGGCACTGAAGCACGCCGTGGACCGGACGCTGTCGATCGGCGTCAGCGTGGAGCTGCAGGCGCTGGACGAGAACGACGCGATGTTCCAGTACGAGGTGGATCTGAGCGCGATCACGGACGAGGGGCGGGCGACGATCGAGAGCGCGCTGCACGGAGACCTGACGGCGCTGGTGGCCAAAGACCACGATCCCGGCCCGGGCATCAAGATCCTGAAGACGCTGATCGCATCGAGCAAGACGCTGCGGCATTCGCTGAAGGTGAATCTGCTGGGAATCTACAACGTGATGAGCGTTTCGGAGCTGGTCAAGAGCGGTTCGACAGCGTGGGACGCCACGACGGGCGAGTACGTGCTGACCGATTCCGTAAGCGCGTCGCGGATCGACATCGACAGCAAAAACTACGGCGCCAATTCGGATAAGCTGCGCCATTTTCTGTCCGAGAGCCTGCTGATCACGGCGGTGTATCGCGCCGGGGCCGTGGTTAGCGGGCCGCCCACGGGCCAGGCGGTTCACTCACACTCGGAGCTGGACGAAAAGACGAACCTGGACCAGATGCGGCACAACCTGCTGCTGGGCGAGGGGCTCGGATTCGCGGATGCCGCAACGGCGAGAGCGAATCTGCCGGCGCAGGCGGGGGACTTTGGGCGAACCCTGGTGCTGGGCGAAGTGCAATACGACGATGCGGCGTTCACGGCGCTGTTCTTCGGCGAGAACGGGCTGCGCGGCGAGGCGGAGTACGACCGGGCAGGCAGAGACGCGATCAAGTACCTGGTGCAGCCGGGCGACGACGACGAGTACCGATTGCGCGTGGTCAACGACGATGGACTGTGGCAGCAGATGCGCGCCAACGGCAATCCGGCGTCGGCTGAGTTCAAGCAGCTTCTCCCAGGGCTGCCGGATGTTGCGGTGAGGGCCATCGGGACGGACTACATCAACATCGTCTGGTGGGGGGATGCGATGCGGCAGTCGGGGCAACGGCTGCTCAAGATGCGGCAATTCCTCAACCAGGCCAACGTGAGCCGGGACGATCCGGAGTTCGTGCAGATGAAACACGACCTAGCCGGACATCTGGCCACGGTGGCACAAGACGCGGAGGCGCATTTCGGAGGGCCGTGGGGGTTGCTGGCGATGCGGCATGCGGCGGAGAGCGGACGGGGCCGATTCATGGTGACGAGCGCGCAGTACACGCTGGCGTGCGAAGAGCCGCTGGCGCTTGCGGCCACGGCCCGATAGCGGACCGGGCGAGGCGAGTGGATGAGCAGGGGAGGCGAGCCTCCCCGGAAAGGAGCGCAATCCAACATGGATTCAACCGACAAACCAGAGGATCCGGAGTCGCCGGACCAGCCGGGAGAGGAGCAGCCGTCAGGGCCTGCGCGCGCGGCGGGACCGAAGAGCGGCGCCGCGGCGCGGCGGCAGAGAGAGCGGTCGGGCGACATCCGGCTGGCGATGATGCGGTCGATCGTGACCGAGCCGCTGCTGGGCGAAGTCACGGATGCCGTTCGCGCCGAGTCGAAGGCAGGCGCGAAGGCGAAGGAACTGCCGACATTCGACGTCATCATTGCGCTGAACGAGACATACCGGTTGGGCATAGACGCCGCAAGGGAAGCAGTGGAGAAGCGCGCCACGCAATGGGGAGTTGCGACGACTTCCGTGCCGCAGTACGTTTTCGCGCGGATGACGGCCTGGCAGATACTCGATCTGGCGTCGGAAGCGCACGCTCAGATGAAGGTGGACCGCCGCACGGAGAGCCTGATTTATCGGATCTGGGAGGACGCCGATTTCAGTACGACCTTGACCCACTCGCTGGTAACGGTGAAGGCCGACGCGGCGCAGCGCGCCTTTCAGGCGTTGGGGGATGGAATCGTGTGGGCGGTGCTCGATTCCGGGATTCAAGGCGACCACGCTCACTTCACGGGCGATACGGTCCGCTTAGGGCCGATCCGGACATTGGATGTGCCGGCGCCGCTGATGCATCGCGACTTTACTCCCGACGGCGCGGCGAATGGAGCGGGCGGTACGGCGGCATCCGACGCGACGGCGCTGCAGGACCGGTTAGGACACGGGACGCACGTGTCCGGAATCATCGCCGGCTGCTGGGAAGCGCAGAACCCGGATGGGGAGAAGGTGATCGGAGTTGAGCTGCGCGATGAAAGCACGGACAACTCGATTCCGACGCGGGAGTCGCTGAAGTTCATATCGGGCGTGGCGCCAAAGGCGAAGCTGCTGAGCCTGAAGGTGATCGCCGATGTGACGCGAACCGACGCGGCGCGACAGACGATCGGGCAGGGCAAGGTGAGTTGGGTGCTGATGGCGATCGATCATATCCAGACCTGGAATCAGAACGGCAGGCGGCACCTGATCCATGGCGTGAACATGAGTCTGGGCTACGACTTCGATCCGCGCTGGTTTGGATGCGGTCAAAGTCCGATCTGCGTGGAAATCAACCGGCTGGTGCGCAGTGGAGTGGCCGTGGTGGTATCCGCCGGGAACGGCGGCTACTCGACGCTGGTCACCGCGAGCGGGACGGCGCAAACGATGTACACCGATCTCAGCATCACGGACCCGGGCAATGCGGAGCTGGCGATCACGGTGGGAGCGACGCACCGCGAGATGCCGCACACCTATGGCGTGTCCTATTTCTCGTCGCGCGGACCCACTGGCGACGGCCGGTTAAAGCCCGACCTGTTGGCGCCGGGTGAGCGCATTATCTCCTGCGCGGCGGGCCTGGAGGCCGCCAAATATGGGTCGAAGGACGAGGAAGGGAAGGAGGCCGGCCCGGTGAGGTACTGCGAGTTGAGCGGCACGAGCATGGCAGCGCCGCACGTATCCGGCGCGGTGGCCGCGTTCCTCTCAGTGCGCGGGGAGTTCATCGGCGAGCCGGAAAGAGTGAAGCAGATCTTCCAGGACAACGCGATTGACTTGCGGCGCGAGCGGACTTTTCAAGGCGCCGGATTATTGGACCTGATGAAAGTGCTCCAGGCGGTCTGAGCGAGGTTGATTGAACGAGGAGAGACCATGCAGACGATACAAGGCTTCGATTTTTTCCCGCTGCATTTCGACAGCGACGGAAACCCGCAAGTTCAAAGCGAGATGAGCGATCTGCAGACGGCGGCCGGCGCGGCGGGAGACGCGATCGTCATTTCGCACGGATTCCGCAACGACGAGAACGATGCGACGACGCTGTACACGAATTTTCTGACGACGTTCCGGGGCCAGCTGGGGCGCGCCGAGTTTGCGTCCGTGGCCCAACGCAAATTCATCGTCGGGGGCGTTTACTGGCCGTCGAAGCCCTTCAAAGAGGTCGATCCCGTGGATGGAGGAACGGTGCAGAGCGTCGACGATTCGCTGGCCCAACAGGCGGCGGTGCGGGCGCAGCTCGAGAACCTGGGGAGCGCCCTGGCTCCAGACCAGAGTGCCGCCATCGACGAGGCGATCGGGCTGCTGCCGCAGTTGGAGAACGAGCAGGCAGCGCAGGATCGATTCGTCAGCCTGGTGCTCTCGGTTGTCCCGCCGGACGATGCCGACGCGACGGAAGGATTGGAGATCATCCGCTCATTCACGGGCTCGGAGCTGCTGGCGAAGCTGGCGCAACCGGTCATCGTTCCGCTGGGGCAGGCCGCCGCGGCGGGTGGCGGCGATTTCGGCGGCGGGGTCACGGACGTGGATTCGTTGGGAGGCTCTTCCTCCGGCGGCCAGGTGGAGTCGATCGGTTCGATCTTCGGCTCGATTCTCGGCGGCGCGGCCAAGGTCGCAAATTCGAGCTTGTGGTATGTGATGAAGAGCCGTTGCGGCGTTGTGGGCGAGACGGGCGTGGCGCGCACGGTGCGGGCGCTGAAGGGTGGCAGTGCGAACCTCAAAGTCCACCTGGTCGGCCACAGCCTGGGAGGGCGATTGATGGCGGCGTGCGGGCGCGCATTGACGCAGGCGCCGATGGTGCAGCCGGACTCGATGACATTGCTCGAGGCGGCGTTCTCGCATTACGGATTCAGCCCTAACAACGGACAGGGCCAGCAGGGCTTTTTCCGCGACGTGATCGCTAAGAACGTGGTCAAGGGACCGTTGCTGGAGACATTTTCGGCGCAGGACGACGTGGTGGGCCGCGTCTATGCGATCGTGTCGCGTCTGGCCATGGACGATACCAAAGCCATCGGCGACGCAACCGATCCTTACGGCGGGATTGGACGGAACGGGAGCCAGAAGACGCCCGAGTCGGTCTTCGACCAACTGCACAAGCCGGGCACGCCGTACACGTTCAAAACGGGCGTCGTCACGAACCTGGACGGTTCGGGTGGGCTGATTACAAGCCATGGGGACGTCACGAACGACAACGTGACCTACGCCTTCGCTTCGGCGGTCGCGGCGACATAGCGGGACGCAAGGGACGAGGGCGCCCGGCCACGCTCAGCGGTGGACGTGAAAGTTCTGATGGCGCGGATTGATCTGCTGCGCCATGTGCCGGTGGCGGGTGCTGGCGCCATCACGACCGGTCGCACGCTCGATCGCGGCCGCCTGGGAAAACAACCCGGCATCGCAGACACCCGATGACAAAGCGTGGTCGATAGCGACCTGGGCAGCCTCGAACTGACCGTCTTTGTACAGCGCCAAGGCCAGCGCCGCCTGCGTGGCGAAGTTCGGCCGCAGTTCCACGTCCATGCGCGCCCATTTCAGCGCCTCACCGGGGTCTTCGCGCACGTCGGTGTAGAAGTCCGTGAGGTGGTGAAAGTAGGGCACGTCGCCGCGCCCGGCCGATTCGAGGTATCCGGCGAGGGCCCGGTCAAACCACGGCGCAGCGTCATCGGGGCGGCCGATGAATGCATAAAGTTCGCCGAGCGTCTGCAGCAGTTCGGGTCTCGGCGCGCGCTCGATCACGCCCTCGTAAAGCGCGATCGCTTCGTCGAAACGGCCCTGCGCCGCGAGCACTTCGGCGATGTGCTCGTCAGTGTGCCAGTGTCCGGTGTAGGCGCTGGCGGCTCGCTGGTAATGGGTCAGCGCGGCTTCATGGTGCCCGCGTGTCAACTGCAGTACTCCGCGCTGCAGTTCCACCCAGGCGTACGAGCGCATCTCCTTCGCCGTCAGTTCGTCTTCGGCCTCGACGTACAACTGGTCAGCTCCGTCGATGTCGCCCATCTTGCTTTTGTAGTAAGCCAGGCGAGCCAGGTTGTCCCAGGTGCGATTCTCCTCGACGAGATTCTCCAACGCCGTTCTCGCTGCCTCGTATCGGCCCAGCTGAAAATCGAGATCCGCCAGCATGGACCGGCCTTCCGGACGACTGAGAAGTGCCGGGGCCATTTCCAGATCGCGTCTTACCGCGGCCAGGCGATGAAAGCGGAAATCTAGCGTCGCCTTGAGGAGACAGAGATCTTCTTGCGGACCGAATTGCCGAATCCCGTCACCAATGGCCGCTGCGGCGGCTTCGAAGTCGGAGAAGTTCGCCGTGAGCGTGGCGCGATGATAGTGCCGATATGCCAGTCGCGTCACTCTCTCCGGGTCGGCCGGGAATTCTGCCAGGCGGGCGCGCAGGCCGGCAATATCTTTCCCAGTGCGCTCCAGTTCGACCGCGTAATCCGTCGCCTGGCTCATTGTTGCTGATGTGGTTCCGCGAGATAAGGGAAGTGGTCGAGGAATTCGACGTCGTTCTTTAGCGGGTTGGGCGGGGTCTTGGGTACGATCGGCGCGTGATCCCATAGAGACTGGTCGTTCAGCAGATCGACGTGGTACTTTCTGCCATTGAACTCCGCGTCCATGTCCAGAAACATGGCCAGAAACCGGGTGGCCACCTGGTCCTCCAGGCGGCGTCCGAAAGGCCATGTCCCGGTGGTGTCCATGTCGATGGCACAGACATTTGGAATGAAGATTTCGAACGGACGGCGCAGCGGAATGTCGAGACCCTCCGGGTTCCATGAATCGTCAGGCATGCGGAGTGGCTGGAACAGCGTCTTCCTGACTTTCGGAAATGCTTCCACAACCGACGAGTACGTTCGGTACACCGACACGGGTGAGTTTCCGTGGTCGAAGGAAGACTTCAGGCCCAGCGCGCTGATGGATGGCCCGAAACCCCAGCCTAGATGCGCCAAGCGCTTGATGAAATGCGGCCCGAGCCAGAAGTTGTTGGCGCCGAGCTGCCGGTTGTCCTCGCGCTCGCTCAACGCCGCGTCGGCGAATGGCTGACCGTCGGTATCCACCAGCTTGTACTTCTGCAACTCTTCGTCCAGCCGAAATGCTTCCAGCAAAGCCAGCGGATGCTCAAACCACACCGGATGATCGGGGATCGACTCGACCTTGTGCGCCGCCTTCCTGACCCAACTTTCGCCCCAGGTATTCACCACTCTGTCAGCCTCCGGCGACTGTGTGATGAACGCCATCGGGATCTCCAGAATGATGGCGTTGACATTTTTGCCGGCCTGCAGATCCTGCCCGGTGTACACGAAGCGGAAATTGCCGTCGGCGTCCTGCTTGAACTTGTCGCCCTTCCAGGTCCACGGGCCCGGCGGCAGATCCTTCTTCACGCCGTATCCCAACTGGGGATTGTTGGGATCGTAATTGAACAGGTCGTTGCCCTCCAGCTCGAGCAGAGTTTTCGGAATGGGCAGTTCACGCGCCTCGGTCATCGTGTGCGGGACGTGATAGAACTGCGGTGCGTAATTGATGGAGCGGAAGAACCCCGTCAGGTCATTGAAAAAGGCATCGTCGCGGCCGCCGACGAACCCCTGGATGGAGTGGCCGTCGGGCGTTTGGATGGCCACGATCTGGCCCACGTCCGCCACGGCGGAGAAAGAGCCGCCGGGAAAATTGATGAACCGCACGGTCGCTTTTTGAGTCGGATCGATGGTGACACGAATTTCCGACGTTTTCAACTCGCCGAGGTATTTGGTCTTCACCGCATCGAAGTATTGGCCCAGCGTTTCCAGCGTGAATTCGTTGTGTGACGGCCACAACGCCCGGGGATGGGCTGCGATCTTTATCCGGTAGAGCAGGTCACTGTCCAGGACGTTGGCTTCCGGAACAGCGGCGAATGTCAGTGCGATTACGACCTTTTCGCCGCCAGCCTTGTCCGGGCTGGGATACCCGAACAGGTCGTATAAGTCTGCCGGGCTATGGTCGATGTCGGAAAAAATTGAGTTTACGGCGTTTGGATCGTTATGGTCGGCCATTGCATCCCCTCCTGGGTAAACTCACGGCATGCCGGCTGCGGAGCAACCCCCAACCTTCTGTGGCAGTGCACAGCAGAAGTGCGATTAGGCCCGGGGTTCGAACCCGCAGCTCAACTGATAATAGCCGAGATTGCGGAGGATACAATACAAATTTGTGAGGTTAACGGCGAACACATGGCTTTGAGGGGATCCATGCGCGAGTTTCTGTGTTATTATTCTTCCCACGCTCCACTCGAGGCGGGTGATGCAAGCGCCTTAGGAGGACCAACCATGAATCGGATCGGCCGCTGCGCCGCCGTCGCATTTGCGGCGCTCTGTCTCTTCGCTCTAGCCAGTTGTGGCCCCGAAACGCCACAGCCGGGACACGTTCAGGATGAGGCCCTGCGGGCAGACCGGCAAGCCAGTTCCTTCCCGGCGGCCGGCGAGGACTATTTCCACGACATGGACGGCGGCATCGCCCTGACCCCCGGCGAGATCATGGGCCGCAACACGTGGATCGTATGGACCGGCGGCAACGATCGCTTCTGGGACAAGATCTCAGTGAACAGCGTCGGCACGCTCGATTTCCTAAAGACCCTCTCTTCGTACCCCGGTCTGAAGGCGAGCCGGGATAACCGCTGGACGTACCTGGGCCTGATCAACGAGCCGTGTTTTGAAAAGGCCACCGGCCCCGATCCGAAGCGTTTTGGCCTGTGGCTCGACCGGCGCGTGACCGGCCCAGGCTGTCCGGCCGATCCCTTCGAGGACGAGCAGAAGTACCCCGGCGTGCGCATCGGTGCGCGAGGCAAGAACGTGCCGGTTGGCTCGTACTACGGTTGGGGTACGGGCATCGTCGGGCTGCGGCTGTTTCCCAATCCCGACTTCGACGAAAAGGCGGCGAGCAAGTGGGATCCCGAACGTTACTACAAGGACCCGAACTATTATGAGTCGAAGGACCTTGTCAAGCCATATCGCGTGGGCATGTCGTGCGGTTTTTGTCACATTGGGCCGAACCCGGTGAAGCCGCCCGCCGACTCCGAGAATCCCAAATGGGAGAACCTCAGCTCAAACGTCGGCGCGCAGTACTTCTGGATTGATCGCATTTTCGACTGGAGCGGCGATCAAAGCAGTTTCGCCTTCCAGTTGTTTCACGCCTCGAAGCCCGGCACGCTCGATACTTCTCTGGTCTCGACCGACAACATCGACAATCCCCGCGCGATGAACGCCATTTACCTGCTGCGGCCGCGCCTGGAACGCGCCCTGCTGGCCGGCAAGGAGACGCTCGCCGGCGGAGATTTGAATAACAAGCAATTCAACGAATTCGTCAAGCCGGACAACCCCCAACTCGGATGGCTGACCCAGTTTTTCAAAGCGCCGGATACGGTGTGGTCCCCGCGAGTGCTCAAGGATGGCTCCGACTCTGTCGGCGGCTTGGGCGCTCTGAACCGGGTCTACATCAACATCGGCCTGTTCAGCGAGGAGTGGACGCTGCACTTCAATCCGTTGATCGGCGGCAAACGCACGAGCCCGATCGAGATCGCCGTGGCGCGGAAGAACTCCACCTACTGGCTGGCGACCGAACAGCAGACTGTGAACATGGCGTTGTTCTTCCTGAAAAGCACCGATGCGCACAAGCTGAAGGATGCGCCGAACTCCAGGTCCTATCTGGCGGATGATTCGAAGCTCCAGCGCGGACGCGAAGTCTTCGCCGACCGCTGCGCGCGCTGTCATTCCAGCAAGCTGCCCGAGATCCCGGCGGACCGCGATCCAGGTTCCTGCTCCGGCCCAAATTACATGACGTGCTGGGACCGCTACTGGGAATGGACCAAGACCGACGAATTCAAATCCAAGATGCGCGCCCTTGTGCTCCGCAAGGATTTCCTGGACGACAATTTCCTGTCCACCGAGTTTCGAGTCCCAGTGACCCTGCTCGGGACCAATGCCTGCAGCCCGCTGGCGACCAACGCCATCCGCGATAACATCTGGGATAACTTTTCGTCCGAGACATACAAACAGCTGCCTTCGGTCGGGACGATTACCTATTACCATCCCGTGACGGGCGAGGCGAAACAGTTTACGATGCCCGCGGGCGGGCGGGGCTACACGCGCCCGCCTTCGCTGGTCAGCCTATGGTCAACGGCGCCGTTCCTGCTAAATAACAGCGTCGGCAAGTTCGAAGAGCAGCCATCGGTGGAGGCGCGAATGAAGGCTTTCCAGGACTCCATCACCCAGATGCTATGGCCGGAAAAGCGCGTCCATGATCCCGTGATCGGCAATCTGATGCCGCTCGCTCAAAACGGGCTGCCGCTGCCGAGCGAGATCGCCCGCACCACCGCCAGAAGCTACCTGCGAGTTCCACGCGGCTACGTTCCCGACAGCCTGAGGGGCCTTTTGAACACGCTCGAGAGGCTCATCCCATTCCTCGGCAGCAACGGTGGAGTCGAGATCGGACCGATCCCGCAGGGCACACCGGTGAACCTGCTGGCTAATTTGGACCTTCTCGGCGAGGAGAAAATGGGGGAGAAGAAATTGAAGCATGACGCCGACGTGCTCGATCTGCTCCTGACCATCAAGCACGATCTGAAAGCTCTGCCGGCCAATGCCAGTGACGAGCAAGCCGCGAAAGTTTTCACCGATCCGAAGCACGATCTGGTTAATAAGATGCTCGCGCTCAGCAAGTGCCCGGACCTCATCGTGAACCGCGGCCACTACTTCGGCACCAGCTACGCCAGCGGAGAACCCGGGTTGAGCGATGCCGACAAGCTGGCGCTGATCGAGTATCTGAAGACGTTCTGACCCACGTCCCGGCAGACTCGAGATATGCAAGCCGATTTCGAATACGTCGTAGTGGGCTCCGGCGCGGGTGGAGGGACCGTAGCCGCGCGGCTGGCGGAAGCCGGCCGGAAAGTGCTGTTGCTGGAGGCCGGCGGCGACCCCGGGCAACTCTCCGGTGGCGACGCGGTCGATGCCGCCAACCGCTTGCCCGACGACTACCAGGTGCCCTGTTTCCACGCCATCTCGACTGAGAACGTGGCGCTGAAATGGGACTTCTTCGTGCGCCACTACACCAACCTGGCGCAGCAGCAGCGCGACGACAAATTTGTCCCTGAGCGCGACGGCGTGCTCTATCCTCGGGCCGGGACGCTGGGCGGCTGCACGGCCCACAACGCCATGATCCTGGTGTACCCGCACAATGCCGATTGGGATCACATCGCCTCCCTGACGGGCGACCGTTCCTGGAGCCCGGACAACATGCGGACGTATTTCGAGCGCCTGGAGAACTGTCAACATCGGCCCCTCGATCGCCTCTTGAGCCGGATTGGATTCAACCGCACCCGGCACGGCTGGAACGGCTGGCTTCAAACCGAGAAGGCGATTCCTGAGTCCGCTCTGGGCGATCGCAGTCTGGTGGACGCCATTCTCGAGTCGGCGAGAGATGCGTTCGACCGGATCGGCGAGCCCTTGCAACAAGCCGACTGGCTGCTCGAAGGCCAGCTCGATCCCAACGACTGGCGGCTGGTTCAGGCCAACGCCGTCGGTCTGCGCTACGCCCCGCTCACGACGCGCAACCACCAGCGCACTGGCACGCGCGAGCGCGTCCTCGCGGCCCAACAGAAATACAACCTGAAGATCGAGATGGACGCACTGGCCACGCGGGTCCTGTTTGACACAAACGGACGGCGTGCCATCGGTGTCGAATATCGCAAGGGCGCGCGCCTCTATCGCGCCTTTTCACCGGCCGGAAACCAGCCCGGCGAGCCGCGGCAGGTCATGGCCTCGCGCGAGGTGATCCTCGCCGGCGGCGCGTTCAACACGCCGCAGTTGCTGATGCTCTCTGGGTTAGGACCCGCGGACCACTTGCGCAGCAAGGGGATCGATGTCCGCCTCGATCTACCAGTCGGGCGGAACCTGCAGGATCGCTACGAAGTGGGTGTCGTAAACCGCATGAACTTCGACCATTGGGAGGTGCTCGCGGGGGCCAGGTTTGCGAAGGCCGATCCGCAGTACCAGCAGTGGGCCAGCCGGCGCGATGGCGTGTACGCGACCAACGGGGCTGTGCTCGCCGTAATCAAGCGCTCCCTCGCCAGCCAGCCGATTCCGGACCTGTTCTGTTTCGCTCTGTTGGGCCAATTCCGAGGGTATTATCCGGGTTATTCAAAGCTCTTCCCGGAGCACCTGAACTATCTCACATGGGCCATTCTGAAAGCGCACACCGTGAATCGGGGCGGAGAAATCACGCTGCGCTCACCCGATCCCCTCGAACCGCCGGACGTCAACTTTCATTACTTCGAGGAAGGCACCGACCACGCCGGCGCGGACCTCGATGCGGTGGTGGACGGCATCAAGTTTGTCCGCACGATGACCGCGAAGCTCAAACAACAGAAGCTGATCGCCGCGGAGGAGCTTCCCGGCGACGCGGTGCAGTCGGATGCCGACCTGCGGCAGTTCGTCCGCGATAACGCCTGGGGTCATCACGCCTCCTGCACCTGCCCGATCGGGTCCGTTCTGAGCAGTGATTTCAAGGTCCTCGGCACCGAGGGATTGCGTGTCGTGGACGCTTCGGTATTCCCCAGGATCCCTGGATTCTTCATTGTCAGCGCGATCTACATGATCGGCGAGAAGGCCGCCGACGTGATCCTGGCGGCATCCTGAACCGGCGCCTTCCTTTTCCGCGACTATATTGCGCAGCCTGCTGTACGGCCTTCAGCTCTCCCCCGCGGATGCTGTCTGGGCGCGCGCCGATAGGAGATCGGCGAAGAAGGGACTCAGCATCCGCCGGTTCGGATCGGCGCTCTTGACCCAATCCGAGAACTGGAACCAGCGGTCTCCGAAAGCCGCTTCGACGTGCTTGCGTTCAACAAACGGGCTCTGGTTGAGCAGCGGAATGCCGCCGCGCTGAGAGGCGAATTCGTTGAACTGTTGCAGGAAGTAATGCCATTTCGTCTCGTCCGTGGGAGCGTGAATCGGATCGATCGAGAAAATCTCTCCGTCATTGGAGTAGGACAGGATCGAATGCGTGTCCTGGCGGATATGATAGGCGCCGCACGGCATGTTGCAGCGGAACCCCGTCGTCTTGAAGTGCTGGTCGGCGAAGTCGAGATAGGCCTTCAGGGTATCGAGCCACTTCGCGCGTGGGAATGCCCAGAAAGTGAACGCGTAACGCGAGGACGGGGGCGTCTCGTGATAGTCGATGGTCTTGTCGGGCGCGAGCAAGGTGATGCCGCCGAACGCCTTCAGCGTGCCGTAGAGGAACAGCTCGACGTCGAAACCGCCCGACTCGAGGGAATCGCGAAGCTGCTGGTTCGCCGCGAACTGGTCGATGAAGTGCGCCGCGTGGGCCACGGTGTTGTTCCAAAGACCGCGGCGGGCCGCCGCAAGCAGGGAAGCCAATATGCCCGGATGGTCGATGCGCTGGCGCCGCTGGAAGATGGTGGTTCGGCCTACCGTCCAGCCGATCAGGCCTTCAGAGTTGTCGAGATAATTGTTGACGTCGGCTTGCGTCAGTTCGTCAACCTTTCGCGGTTCGTAGGTGAAGTGCAACGCTTCGATCGGCTTGATGCGAAATGTCACTTCGTAAACCACGCCTGCCAGGCCATAGCTGGAGCGCACCATGCGCAGCAACTCGGGATTGGCGTCTTCCGAGGCTTCCGCCAGGTCGCCCGCAGGGGTTACCCACTTGATCCCGGTGACGTAGGAGTTCACCTGGCCGAATTCGATGCCGTCGAGCGCGTCCTTGCTATGGCAACACGCGGCCGAACCGAGCGTCATGTTGCCAATCTCGATGTTGAGCATGAACTGCACGCCCTGCGCGCGCAAAGCTTGGGACGCTTCAATAATCTGCATTCCGGCCTGCGCGGTGAACGTCATCTTCGACTTGTCGATCTCGATCACCTGGTTCATCTTCGACATCCTCAGGACGGTGCCGTCGGAAGATGCGCATGGGGTCAGCGAGTGGTAGCTTCCCATCGCGCGGACCGGACTGGGATAGCGCGAGGGGTCGCGCAGCACAGCCTGGATGTCGGCCACGGTTTCCGGATAGACCAGCTGTTGCGGAGTGGTTGTGATGCTACCGTCGTAGTTCACGATTGAGCTCGACATGTCGGTCCTCCTCGATGGCGCTTCCGCGTGAGTCGGGTCTGGCCCGGCAACGGCGCGCTGGCACCCGTGCGAATGCCATCTCATGCAAACCGTACGGAATAGTATACACTACGATGGGCAAGGGACGACCTTCACTTTAAGGATTTAGAACAGACGGCTTGTCTTTCAAATTGGGCTGTTCAGAGGACCCGGATTCCCGTTCAACCAGCGGCATGTTGTCTCAAGACGGCATGACGGGAAATCAGGAGTTGCTCGACCCACTCACCCATTGACTGGGGCAGGCCCTCAAGCGGATCGTTGATCCAGCGTCGTTCGGCTCGATTCGCAGCCAACTGTTGGCGTGGTTGCTCCTACCTGCGAAGAGGCCGCCAGCCCGGCCGGCGCTCGCACCACTAGCGGAGACGATGGGGAAGTTCGTGATTGCGGAAAGTGGCGAGGCGATCAGGAGACGGGCGGAAGGTGGGGCAGAGCTAGGCCGCCGAAGCGTGGTCCCATGATGGGCTTCGACCTTGAGTAGGGTGGCAACTGCAGCCGTTGACCCGCATGTGTTGACGGTAGCTCTCAGGGATGCGCGGCTGTGCCCGTTGGCAGTGCCCTGCGGCACGACTGGTCAGGCCCAACAAGGGTCCCGCGTGCAATAGCGTGCAATCGTCGATGGCATTCATGACAACCGTGGCATTCTATGCAACGTAGAATCTGTAACTTACAGAGCCGACCAGGCGGTCGTGGGTACAAGTCCCACCCCGGGCACCACAGAGCCGATTGCCGCCGGGCGGCGGGGCGGGACCGGCGCCGAAGCCGGCCGGGCATTGCTTTCATCCAACAAACTGGAGTCCCACTGCGGGCGGTAAAACGGGAGGAGTGAGGCGTGTCTCATCGAGTGGTGGTGGTCGGAGGCGGGTTCGGAGGGCTGTATGCCGTCAAGGCCTTGGCTTCCAGTTCAGCCGCTCACTCAGCGGTCGAAGTGACGCTCATCGATCGCCGCAATTTCCACCTCTTCCAGCCGCTGCTCTATCAGGTCGCGACGGGCGGACTGTCGGCCATCGACATTGCTTACCCGCTGCGGGTCATCTTCGGGCCTGCCAGGAACGTGAACACGCTGCTGGGCGAAGTTGTGGACATGGACGCCGAGCGGCGGATCGTGCGCCTGGCCGGCGGGGAGAGCTTTCCCATCCGGGAGATCCCCTATGATTCGCTGATTGTGGCAACCGGTTCGCGGCACTACTACTTCGGCCACGACGAGTGGGAACACGTTGCGCCGGGGCTGAAAACCCTGGAGGACGCGCAGGAGATCCGCCGGCGGATTCTCTCCGCGTTCGAGGCCGGCGAACAGGAGACCGACCCGGAGCGCCGCCACGCGTGGCTCACATTCGTCATCGCCGGAGGCGGACCCACCGGAGTCGAACTGGCCGGCGCGCTGGGCGAAATCGCGAACGATACCCTGCGCGGCGAGTTCCGCACGATTCGTCCGGAAGAGGCGCGCATCTTCCTGGTCGAGGCCTCGCCCCGCGTTCTGGGCGCTTACCCGGACGAGTTGTCGGAGAAAGCGGCTGCGTCGCTGCGCAAGCTGGGGGTTCTGCCGCTGACCGACGCGCGCGTCGTGGCGGTCGATGCCCAGGGCGTCGAAATCGAAAGCAGCGGCCAGCGCCGCAGAATCGAATCGCGCACCGTCCTGTGGGCGGCGGGCGTGCAGGCGTCCGGACTAGGCGCGATCCTCGCCGCCAAGGCCGGAGCGGCGCTGGACCGTGCGGGCCGCGTCACGGTCGGACCGTACCTGGCAGTACCGGGCCATCCCGAGATCTACGTCATCGGCGATCTGGCCGGCTCAACCACGGCCGGGGCGGCCGCGCTGCCCGCGCTCGCGCCGGTCGCGATGCAGCAGGGCGAATACATCGGACGTCTGATCAAAGCGCGGCTCAAGGGCCGATCCATGCGGCCGTTCCAGTACCACGATCACGGCAGTATGGCCACCATTGGACGCGCCTCCGCCGTGGCGCTGATCGGGGGCCTGAAGCTGAGCGGTTGGTTTGCCTGGGCAGCGTGGCTGTTCGTGCACCTGATGTACCTGGTGGGCTTCCAGAACCGGCTGCTGGTCTTCATCCAATGGGCCTTCCAGTACTTCACCTTCAATCGCCGGGCGCGGCTCATCACCGGCCAGTGCGGCGGCGCGAATCCCGCCGTGCAGGACAGCGCGCTCCGTGAGGCCGCGCCGGCCGGAGCGCCGTGAGCCGATTGCGCCTGGTTGGAGCGCGGGCTCGGCGGCGCTCCAGGCCGCAAGACTCAGGCGGAACGCGAGGCGCTCGCGGCGTGCTGCAGATACCAGCGATAAGTCTCGCGGATGCCCTCCTGCAACTGGATCTTCGGAGCCCAACCCAGCGCCCGCAGACGCGAGACGTCCAACTGCTTGCGCGGCGTTCCATCGGGCTTGGAAGCGTCGAACACGAACTGCCCCTCATATCCGACGACGTCGCGCACAATTTCGGCCAGTTCGCGGATGGTGACATCTTCGCCGGTCCCGACGTTCAAGATCTGAGGATCGTCATAGATCTCCATGAGTAGCAGGGCGGCCGAGGCCAAATCGTCCACATGCAGGAATTCGCGGCGCGGCGTGCCGGTCCCCCAAATGACAACTTCAGGCCTGCCGTCCTGCCTGGCTTCGTGAAACTTGCGGATCAGCGCCGGCACCACGTGCGATGATTCCAGGTCGAAGTTATCGCCCGGGCCGTACAGGTTCGTGGGCATCAGGCTGATGGCGCGAAAGCCATGCTGCAGCCGGTAGGCCTGGCACAACTTGATGCCCGCGATCTTGGCCACCGCGTACCATTCGTTGGTCGGCTCCAGCGGGCCCTCCAACAAGCTCTCCTCGCGGATCGGCTGCTGGGCGAATTTGGGATAGATGCACGACGAGCCCAGAAACTGGAGCTTCCTGACGCCATGACGGTATGCCGCGTCGATCACGTTCAACTCGATCGCCAGATTGTCGAAGATGAACTCGGCCGGGCGGGTGGAGTTGGCCAGGATGCCGCCCACCTTGGCCGCGGCCAGAAACACGTACTCCGGTTGGGTCTCCTCGAAGAACCGGTTGACGGCGCGCCGGTCACGCAAGTCGGTCTCATGCCGCGAACGCACGATGATGTTGGTGAAGCCGGCCTGTTCCAGCGCGCGGCAGATCGCCGATCCGACCAGGCCGCGATGTCCGGCCACGACGACTTTGGCCTTCCTATCCATGCACCGAGCCTCGCACCACGACACGATGTCCGGCTTCGGTCAGGGTCTGTTCTTGGCGCGCCAATTCGGCGTCGTGCTCGACCATCATCCGCACCAAGCCCTGGAAATCGACCTTCGGCGCCCAGCCGAGTTCGCGGCACGCCTTGGAGGAGTCGCCGGCGAGGTGATGCACCTCGGTGGGGCGGAGGTAGCGCGCATCGGTTTCGACGCACTGCTTCCAATCCAGGCTGCATTGGGCCGCCGCGAGGTCGAGGAAATCGCGGATGGAATGCGATTGCCCGGTGGCGATGACGTAATCGGAGGGAGCCGGCTGCTGCAACATCATCCACATCGCCTCGACGTAGTCGCCGGCGTAGCCCCAATCGCGCCGCGCCTCGAGGTTGCCCAGGAACAGCTTGTGCTGCAGTCCCAGTTGGATGCGCGTGAGAGCGCGCGTGATTTTGCGCGTGACGAACGTCTCGCCACGCCGCGGAGACTCATGGTTGAACAGAATTCCGTTGGTGATGAACAGCCCGTAAGCCTCGCGATAATTGACCGCGTACCAATGCGCCGCCACTTTGCTGACCCCGTACGGGCTGCGCGGGTAAAACGGGGTGGCCTCGTTCTGGGGCGGCGGCGCGGCTCCGAACATCTCCGACGAACCCGCCTGGTAGATGCGCACATCCTTGCCGGTTGCTTCGACGGAATCGCGGACCGCCTCGAGCAACCGCAACGTGCCGGTGGCAACCACATCGGCGGTGTACTCGGCCTGGTCGAAGCTGACGCGAACATGCGATTGAGAGGCCAGGTTGTAGATTTCGTCGGGCTTGGTGCGCTCCAGGATGCGTCGCAGGCCCGTGCCATCCGCCAGGTCGCCGTAGTGCAGGTACAGGCGCGCTCCGGTTTCGTGCGGGTCCATGTAAATGCCGTCCAGACGATCGGTGTTGAACGTCGAAGCGCGCCGCACGATGCCGTGCACTTCGTAACCCTTGGACAACAGCAGTTCGGCGAGATACGACCCGTCCTGGCCGGTGATTCCGGTGATCAGCGCTTTCTTCATGGAGTCGTGTTCCACACATTATCCCAGGTATTCGCGAAACGGCAAGGCACTGCGCCGCCGCAGGCTGCGGCGGGGCGGTGCGGGAACGGTCCGCGAGCGGTCCTTGCACAGGCCGAGGGATCTGTCGAGCGCGCTGCTTCAGGGCGTGAACAGGCTCTTCATCAGCTCGGGCGAGACCGGGTTGGCAGGATTGATCGCCACTACGGGCGTCGATATCAGGGCCTCGGCCACGACATCGGGGTCCGGGATCTCGCTGCGCCACGCCATGTCGAACTGAAACTCCATCGTGCCGCTCGAGTCGGCGACGAAGTTGGTGTGCCAGAAGTTGTCGAAGATCATGGCCAGGATGCGGTGCGTGTCGGCCGGCGCGGCGGTGCGGTACATGACCGTGTGGGGCCCGCCAACTGTGACCAGCGCGGCGTCGCGCGTCACCCACAGCCACTCGCCGCGCGGGGTCCTGTAGCGCGCCCACCCGTCGATAGAGTAGTAATCGCGGCAGGAGCCCTTCAACTGGTCTTCGTAAGGCGTGAAGGGCACGCCGCCATTGGAGAACACCGGCATGACGCGCTCCACCGGGAAGGCGAAGTTGAGGTAGAAGACCTCCGGCGCGCGGGAGGAGATGCGGTCGAAGCACACCGTCAGGCGGGCGCGCGGCTCGCGCCGCCACAGCTCCAGACGGCGGGTCGCTTTCTCCAAGCGCGGGTGGTTGACGGGCTGCGTGTACACCAATGTGTGCGGGGTTTCCTCCAGTGTGGTGGAACCATACGTCGCGGGAACCTGGCGGAACGAAGTGGCGCGCAGCTTCTCGCGCTCGGCCGGATCGGCAGTAGCGTGCATCTTCCAGATGGTCTGGCGATCGGCCGGCGGGACGACGGTGACAGCGAGAAAATCGCCGAGGCCGGCGGCAAACAGGGATTGCGGCATTCCGGGCCATGCGGCCGAGACGGGCCAGCCGGTGGAGTCGGTCTGCAGGTCGGGGCGGGCCGGCGATCCGGCGTCCGGGGCTTCGAGCTCCTCACGCTGCATGTGGCGAATGCTGTTCGGAGCGAGATCCTCGACCCAGAAGCGGGCCATGTTGACGACCTTCGGAACCTTCGTCCCATCGCGAATGGCCGCGGCCTGAAGCGTGACCCACCCGCTGTACGGCTCGCGCGCGGTGTTGACCACGTACAGGCCGGCCGGCTCGGCAGCCAGCCGCACGCGCGCCCGCTGCCCCAGCAGCCATTCGCTGTGGCCCATGGGGCGATAGGCAGTCAGGCTTTTCTCTGTGTATTGCGCGATGGTGAAGAGCGAGTCCGGCTCCGAGACCGAGATATTGGCGCCAAACGTGTGTTCGTCGTAGAGGCACAGATCCTTCAGCATCTGCGATGTCCTGGCGGTGACATGCGGCGTGGGCGCGCCCCACACCGGAGCGAGGGCGGCGGCGATGTTGCGCTTGGCGACGCGGCTGGCCGCGAGTTCGCGCGGACCGGAGGCGTCGCCGTTGGCCCACCAGTCAGTCCATTCGCCTTCGAGGGTGGGGCTGGCGTCGCCGGCGGCGCGCTCCATGTCGAGCACGGCCTGGGTGGCGGTGACGAGGCGCAGCTCCGGCGTGAGGCCCAGCGCGTTCCAGGCGGCCACAAAGTCCGCCAGCGGCGGGAATGGCACATCGTTGTCCCAGCGCCACTGGTTGGTGCACGAAATGATCAGCCGGTCATGCGCGTAGCCGCTCGCTTCGAGCTTCCGCAGACGCTCGCGCAGATATGCCTGGTCAGCGCGCAGCGAAGCCTCGTCGGTGCGCAGGATGTCGCCGGCGCGCGGCGGACCGAGCGTGGCATCGGCCGCCCTGGCCTGCCCGCGCTGCCACCCTCCCGGTTCGAAGTAGCCGTAGCCGGTGCCGTACTGATCGCCCAGCCAGACGAACATGCGCCGCCCGTCGGGCATCTTCCACCAGAAGGCCGAGGGGCGCTGGAACGGCGGACCGCCGCTGTCGGGGTTGATGCCCATCAGCAGCCGCCGGATGCCGCGGTCGAGCAGCAGCATGGCGCCGGCGCGGGGGAATCCATTGACGTCGTTTTGCATCGCGGCCTGCGGATTCACCGCGCGCAACAGATCCGGAGGCAGCCAGTCCAGCGCCTGGCGCCACTGCAAGGCATTTTGGAAGGGCGTCTGGTTGAAGCCCATCGCCATCACGTCCATCTGGCCGGAGCGGACCATGCGCAGCAGGTCGCTGCGGCGTGCGGCCGGCGCGCCGCGCCACCAGTCGTCCAAGGCGACCGTGCCCTCGAGGGTCCAGCGGAAGCGCCGGTCGTCAAGGCAGGTCTGGAGGGCGGCGTCCAGATACCGCACCTGCAGATCCCGCACCACCGAAGGCATATCGGTGTAGCCGAAATCGGTGTGCGTATGGTGGATGATGTCCACGTGCCGGATCTTGAGTCCGTCGGTCTGGGCGGCGGAGGCCGGCAGCGCCGCCGATGCCGCCAGCGTCTTCATCACGTCTCTGCGCGTCATAACAATTCCCCCTTCTGTGTAGTGCGTCAGTTGCCCGGCGTTTCCCACACCGGATTCACGCGTCCCTGCAACGTCCGGGCGCCGCTCGAGTCCAGATCGAGCACGATGATCTCGTTGGCGGCGAACTTCAGCCAGACCGCCGGACAGTACAGCGACTGCTGGGGACCCACACCCCAATAGCGGCCCAGGTTGTGCCCGTTGATCCACACGTAACCCTTGCCCCAGCCGCGCATGTCGAGGAACGTGTCGCCGACGGGCTTCAGGTCGAACGTCGCGCGGTAGAAGGCCGGGCCGGCCAGCGCCGGCCGCGAATTGAACTTCAGCCGGTGGAGATTGTCGAGCGGCAGCGGGAACATCTCCCAGCCCTTCAACTCCTCGCCGTTCAGCTTCACGCCTCCGACGATGCCCTTGCGGTCATCCACCAGACGCGCGCCGAAATTGACGCGCCCCATGGCGTCGACGAGGATCTCCAGCGGAGCGCCCGCGGCCAGCGAGACGTCGAGGCTGGTCTCCTTCTTGCGCCGGTCGAGGATCCCCAGGGTCTTGCCGCGCTGTGAGATCAACGCATAGTCGCGGGCCTCATTCACTTCGAGCTTGCCACTGGCGGCCTTGGCCACTGCGTGCCGGTAGAGCAGCATGCCATACGACTGGCCTAGCAGCTCCATCGGCTGGGGCGAGTCGCCGCGCGCCGGGGTGCGGAGCAAGCGCGCCAGCGGCGCACTGGCTTTGAAGCGGATGAGCTCCGTCGCGGTGACAGGCAGAGGCTCCGGCAGTTCGGGCAGTACCTCGCCCGGAGCCAGGTGCTTCTGAATCACCTCGCGCAGCGCGTTGAACTTGGGCGTGGGCCGGCCGGCTTCGTCGATCGGGGCGTCGTAGTCATAGCTCGAGATGTCGGGCTCATAGCGGTCCGAGAAGTTCGCCCCGGCCATGGGTCCGAAAGTCGATCCGCCGTGGACCATGTAGAGGTTTACGCTGATGCCGCGGGAGAGGAGCCAATCCAGGTTCGCGGCCTCCTTCGCGGGATTGGTCCGGTGATGCAGCTCGCCCCAATGGTCGAACCAGCCGGTCCAGAACTCACCGTTCATTCTCGGAACGCCGGTGCGGAACCTGGCGAAATTGGCAAACTCCCGCTCGGGGTTGTCGCTGGCGCTGAAGTTGATGACGGAGAGGACGCCGGGCAATGTGCCGCCCTTCAAATTGCCTTCGTCAGAGCCGTCCGAGGTGTAGAGCAGGACGTCGAAACCGGCGTCGCGAATCATCTGCCGGATGGCGCCCATGTACTCGTGGTCACTGCCGAACGAGCCGTACTCGTTCTCGACCTGCACCATCAGCACAGGCCCGCCCCGGGTGATCTGCAGCGGCGTGGCGATCTCGCCGACCTGCTTCATGTAGCGCGCGGCCGCGGCCAGAAACTGCGGGTCCTTGGATCGGATCTTCATCTCCTCATTCGCCAGGAGCCAGGACGGCAACCCGCCCAGGTCCCACTCCGAGCAGACGTACGGGCCCGGGCGCAACAGCACGAACAGGCCCTCCTCCTGCGCTGCCTTCAGGTACGCGCCGAGATCGAGATTGCCCCTGAAGTCGAAGACGCCGGGTCGCGGCTCGTGCAGGTCCCAGAAGACGTAGGTGGTCAGAGTGTTCAGCCCGAGCGCGCGCATCTTCTTCATGCGGTCGTGCCAGTACTCGCGCGGGACGCGCGGGTAGTGCATCTCGCCGGAGCGGATCTGGAAGGGTTTGCCGTCGAGCAGGAATCGTTCGCCGTCCACGGCGAACGTGTGCTGGGGGGTCTGCGCGGAGGCTGCGCCCAGCAGGACGCAGATCGCGGTCAGGGATTGGAGCAGGAGAGCCTTGCTGATCATGGTTCTGTCCGGAAGACCAGTTCCATTCTATCCGCGCCCGCTGGTTTCGGAGCGGCGGCCGGGAGCGGTGGTGTCACGCTCCTTCAGGAGCCGGCTAGATTCGGTGGAAGCTGCGCAGGATGTCGCGCGTGGAGTAGCGCAGCGCGACGGGACGGCCGTGGGGGCACGACATCGGGCAGGCCGTTCGCGCCAGTTCCCGCAGCAGGTACTCGATCTTCGCGCGGTCGAGCGGCGTGTTGACCTTGATGGCCGCGCGGCAGGCCAGCGAGGCGGCGATGGCGCGGCGCAGATCGTCGACCGACACGCGGCGCAATTCGCTCTCGGCGATCTCGAAGATCTCGTAGATGGCGCTCTCCACGCCGCCGGGTTCGAGGTCCGCGGGCACAGCCTTGACAGCGATGGTGCGGTTGCCAAAGGGCTCGGTCTCAAAACCGGCGGTGGCCAGATCGGCGGCGATGCGGTCGTATTCCACCTGCTGCGCGGGCGTGAGCGGCAGCACGATGGGCATCAGCAGGCGTTGCTGCTCGACCCTGCCCGCCGACTGGCGCGCCAGGTTGCGCTCGAACAGGATGCGCTCGTGGGCGACGTGCTGGTCGATGATCCAAAGCCCGTCGGAGCCGGCGGCCAGGATGAAGCTGTCGTAGATCTGGCCGATCACGCGCAAATCGGCGAGCTGGACCATCGACTGGGGCACGTCGAGATCGAGGCCAACGGGCAGGCCGGCGTGGGTCTCGGGGACCTTCAGGCGCAACGGGTCGGTGGCCGCGGCGGGCAGGTTCACGGGAATGTCGAGTTGAAAGTCGAAGCGCGTCGCGGGGCCCGGCGGCGGTTGCAGGAACGAGCCGGAGGCGTCGGGGAAGGTCTGGCGTTCGAAGGCGGAGGCCGGCACCGAGGGTTCGCCGGGCAGCACGTTGCGAGCCTCGTCGAAGCGCATATTCTCGATCGACTGGGTGAACTCCGAGTAAGGCAAACGCGCGCCGGGCTGGGGCTGCGAGGACGGATCAGACAGCAGCGGGCTAACCGGGAGGGGCGCGCTGGGCGCGGGCCGGGCGTCGATGAGGGTCGCGCGCAGCAGGTCGCGAACGAAGTCGTGGACAAAGCTGGAGTGGCGGAAGCGGACCTCGGTTTTGGAGGGGTGGACGTTGACGTCCACTTCGCCCGCGTCGCACTCGAGGAACAGCAGCGCGAAGGGATAACAGGCCGGCGGCATCAGGTTGTGGTAGGCCGCCGAGATGGCGTGCAGCAGCAGGCGGTCGCGGATCAGCCGCCGGTTGACGAACAGGAAGACCGAGTTGCGGTTGTTCTTCTGCACCTGCGGCCGCGAGATGAATCCGCGGAGCACGAAGCGGGCCGGCTCGGTTTCCGCCGTCAGCGTGGTTTCGCGGGCGCCCAGATCGATGAGGTCCTCCAGGGTCTCGGCGCCGAAGATCTGGAAGACGCGGTCGCGCAATTCGGCGACGGGGGTCACGCGAATCAGCTCCTTGCCGGCGTGGGTCAGCGTGAAGGACTTGTCGCAGTGCGCCAAGCTGTAGTGCGTGACCAGCGAGGCGATGTGCGCCAGCTCGGTCTGTTCGCTCCGCAGAAACTTCTTGCGCGCGGGGACGTTGTAGAAGAGGTCGCGGACGGTGACGGTGGTTCCGCCGGGGAAAGCCAGCTCGGCGCAATCGAGCAGGCGGGCGCCGGCAATCTCGACACGCGTGCCGATGCGCTCGTCCCGGGCGCGCGTTTCCAGGACGAGGCGCGAGACGGAGCCGATGGCGGGCAGGGCCTCGCCGCGGAAGCCGAGGGTGGCGATGGCGTTCAGGTCATCGACCGAGGAGAGCTTCGATGTGGCGTGGCGCTCGAAGGCCAGCAAGGCGTCGTCGCGCATCATGCCGCAGCCGTCGTCGGCAATTCGCAGCAGGCGCCGGCCGCCGGCCTCGGCCTCGATGCGGATGTCGGTGGCGCCGGCGTCGAGGGAGTTCTCGAGCAGCTCCTTGATGACGGAGGCGGGGCGCTCGACGACTTCGCCGGCGGCGATCTTGTTAGCGACCTGGTCGGAGAGAACGCGGATGCGGCCCATGAGCTCGGGTCAACGCGGCCGACGCCGCCTTCATCCACTGTAGCCCCTCCGCCGCGGAGTGCGGCACGGGGCACAAAATCAAAATTTGAGGAACAAAGCCAATTGTTGACTTTTCTTTTTATAATCAATGAATTAGAAGACCATCTTTCGATTTGCTATTCGCTAAGCATTCGTGTTTCCCGGGCCTACCCCTGGCCGGTCAAACAGATGGCCTTTCACCCCAGCGTAGACCCGATGTCAAGCAGGCCCGAGGTTGTGTCGTGGTCAGTTTCCGAGCCGGTCGTGAGCGATGCAGGTCAGCGAAACCCGGACGTTCGAGGTGGCTCGGGAGGGTTCGCAGACTGATCGGCCGCGGCAGAGAAGAGGCGCCGGACGTACCGGTCAGGCCCAGGATTTCCGCCAGGCGCGTGGCCTGTTACGCTCCCGAGAACGCATGGGTGCCGTGCGTGACGGCGGCGCCAGCCCGAAGGGCTGCAGCGACGGCCACCACTTCGGCGATCTCCGGATCAGTTGCCCCGGCCTGCCGCGCTTTCCCGGCGTGGATTTGGATGCAGTACGGGCATTGTGTCGTAAACGCAACGGCCAGTGCCATCAGTTCTTTGTACTTGACCGGAATCGCACCGTCGGCCATCGCGGCTTTGTCAAACGCCCAGAAAGCCTGCATTGCGGCCGAGGCGTTCGCGTCCAGAGTCTTGAGTCTTCCCAGATTACTCATGCTGTACACGGCACACCTCCTGATTTTGAGAAGTTCTACGATTGTAACCGACGATCGGCGCTTGCGGAAGCGTGCCGGGTTCCGGTTTGTCAGAGGGCAGGAGGGTGTTGAATTGGCCGGTTGCAGGAAACTGGCCCGCAGGCCGCTATTCGCCCACAACGTGGCCCAGCAAATGCCGCCGGTGCGGCCGCTGGCGGTGTTCGAACAGGTAGATGCCCTGCCAGGCGCCGAGCGCGGCGCGCCCGTTGACAACAGGGATGGACAGCGACACCGGCGTGAGGGCGGCGCGGATGTGCGCCGGCATGTCGTCCGGGCCTTCGATGGTATGGCTGTACAAACGCTCATCCGGCGGCGCCAGACGCGAGAAAAACGCCGCCAGGTCATGCACCACGTCGGGGTCGGCGTTCTCCTGGATCAGCAGCGAGGCCGAGGTGTGGCGGCAGAACAGGGTCAGCAGGCCCTGCTTGAGACCCACCTCCCGCAGCCAGCGCTCGACCTCGGGGGTGAACTCGTACAGGCCCGGGCCGTGCGTCTCGATGACGAACTCGCGCTGCGCCTGCCGCACGGGCGTTACTCCACCGTAACGCTCTTGGCCAAGTTGCGCGGCTGATCCACGTCGCAGCCGCGCCGGACGGCGATGTGATAGGCCAGCAACTGCAGCGGCACGACCTCCAGAATCGGCAGCAGCAGCTCGCGGGTGGGCGGAATCCAGATGATCCAATCGGCGGTCTTGCCAGCCTCTTCGCTGCCTTCGGTCGCCACGACCGCGACTTTGCCGCCACGCGCCTTGACCTCCTGGATGTTCGAGAGCGTCTTCTCATAACGCAAGCGGCTGCCCTCGTCGGCAGGATCCATGGTCGCCAGCACCACGGTCGGCAGCGTCTCGTCGATCAGCGCGTTGGGGCCGTGCTTCATCTCGCCAGCGGGATAGCCTTCGGCGTGGATGTAGCTGATCTCCTTCAGCTTCAATGCGCCTTCCAGCGCGATCGGGTAATGGATGCCGCGGCCCAGGTACAGAAAGTCCGACGACTTGAAGAGCACTTTGGCCAGTTCCTCGTAGGGTGTGTTCGAGGAGAGCACGGTCTCGAGTTTGCCGGGAATCAGCATCAGCTCCTGCGCCAGGTCGGCCGATTGCCCGGCGGTGAGCGCGGCGCGCGCCTGGCCCAGAGCCATGGCCAGAATGAATAGCGCCGTGAGCTGCGACGTGAAGGCTTTGGTCGAGGCCACGCCGATCTCCGGCCCGGCGTGGGTCAGCAACGTGCCCGCGGCCTCGCGCGAGATCATCGAACCCATCACGTTGACGATGGCCAGCGTGCGCGAGCCCTTCTGCTTGGCCTCGCGCTGGGCAGCAATGGTGTCCGCGGTCTCACCCGATTGGGAGATCAGCACGGTGAGCGTCTCCGGACCGATGATCGGGTCGCGATAGCGGAACTCGCTGCCGTAGTCGACCTCGACCGGCAGGCGGGCCAGCCGCTCGATCATGAACTTCCCGGCGAGCGCGGCGTGCCAGCTGGTGCCGCAAGCCACGATGCGCACGGCGCGGAAGGCCGCGAAATCGCGCGTGTGGATCTGCATCTCATCCAGGAAGACGCGCCCCGTCTCCTGCCCCACGCGCCCCAGTAGAGTGTCCCGCACGGCCCGCGGCTGCTCAAAGATTTCCTTGAGCATGAAATGCTTGTAGCCGCCCTTTTCGGCCATGATGGGGTCCCACAGAATGTGCGACACCTGGCGCTTCACCGGCCGGCCCACCAGGTCCGTGAGCTGGACGCCGTCCTTGGTGAGGATCGCCACGTCGCCATCCTGCAGGAAAAAGACGTCTCGCGTATGGCTCAGGATGGCCGGAATGTCGCTGGCCACGAAGTACTCGCCCTCGCCCAAGCCGACCACGATGGGCGGGCCGTTGCGCGCGGCCACCACTTTGCCGGGATCGAGCCGCGAAATCACGACCAGCGCGAATACGCCCTGCATGTGCTCTACGGCGGAGCGCACAGCGTCCTCGAGATTGCCGTGGAAATGCTGTTCCACGAGATGCGCGATGACCTCGGTGTCGGTCTCGGTGACGAAAGTGTGACCGGTCTGGGTCAGCTCGTGCTTCAGCGAAAGGTAGTTCTCGACGATGCCGTTGTGGATCACCACGGTATCGCCCTTGCAGTCGCGGTGGGGATGCGCGTTCTCCTCGGTTGGACGGCCATGCGTGGCCCAGCGGGTATGGCCGATGCCGTACCAGCCGTCCACCGGGTTCAGCCGCACGGCTTCCTCGAGGTTGTGGAGCTTGCCTCCGGCCCGGCGCACGCTCAGGACGTTGTCGTCGTCGACCACGGCCAGTCCGGCCGAATCGTAGCCCCGGTACTCCAGCCGGCGCAGGCCGTCCAGGATGATCGGCACCGGTTTGCGGCGCCCCACGTAGCCGATGATTCCGCACATAGGATTCTCCCTCGGGCTGCACGCTCAGCGCCCGATGCCGCGCGCCCGCTAGCCCGCGATTTCGACGCGATACTGCTCGATCACCGGGTTGGCGAGCACGTCCTCGGCCAGTTGTTCCATGCGCTTCAGCGCCTCGGCTCCCGAGGCGCCGTCCGCCAGTTCCACCTCGAAGAACTTTCCCTGACGGACATCCGTGATCTCCGCGTGGCCCATGCCGTTCAGCGCCCGGCAGATGGCCTGCCCCTGGGGGTCCAGCACGGTTTTCTTCAGAGTGACGTAGACGTGAATTTTCATGGCTTCACTTACCAGCATAGATGACCGCGGCAGCGCGGCGGCCAATTCACCTGGGCGCGCTGCGTTTGGCAAAGCGCACGTAGGTGAACGTTTCGGGGATGTGCGAGTCGTAATGCCCGTGGCGATTCCAGGTCCAGCCCGCGGGCGGGTTCAGCGGCTGGCCGTCGCGGGCGAACTGTTCGAACCGGCTGCAGTCGATGCGCCACACGTCGCCGTCGTTGGGCGGCAGCGAGCGTCCGTCGGCCAGCCATTTCAGGCCTTCCCACGGGAACGCGACCTCGGCCGTCCAGCCGCGGTTGACGTCGGCGCTGTGATTGAGAGTGCCGTTGACATGCACGGCGTGCAGAAGGCCCGGAAAGTCGTAGTCGATGTAGCCGTTGCGCTTGCCGCGCGGATGAACGTGGCCTCCGACGCCGTCCAGAACCATGATCCGGCGGCCTTTCAAATCCCATTCCGGAACCTTGTAGGGACTGCCCTCGAAGTACATGTCGTGCCAGATCCAAAATACGTCGTAGACCGTATTCAGCGCATTGATCTCGAATTCGTAGTAGGCGTTCTGGCCGCCGATGAAGATCTCCAGGTCGTTGTCGTTGTAAATCGCCGAGTCGTGCTCGGTCAGCGTCGCCCGTACGTCGCGTTCCTCGGCGCGGACACCGAAATAAAGGTACTTGTCATCCCACAGGATCGACACCCGGGTGTCGTACCATGCCGGCCGGCCGGTCACGATGTTGACGAAGGCGGACGACTGCGGCGCGTGCCGCCAATCCGGCTCGTCGAGCTGCCCGTCAATCCGGATGGGGCCCGTGGCGCGATAGCTGATATAAGTGGCCGGGCGCGCGACGACCCTTTCCACCGGTCTGGCACCCGCCGGCGGCACGGCCGCCAGCATCGGCGCGGCAGCTTGCAACAGGGCGGGCCACAACCACGCCAGCCACCTGTTCATTTCCATCGGATGAATACAGTGCGGCGTCAAAAGTCCATCCTCCAATTCGCCTGCCAGTATATGCTGTGCGGCTCGTGCGCCGCGCGCGTCCATTTGGAAGACCGGTCGGCGCCCGGCCTTCCCAAACAATGGCCGCGAAAATGTTTGGGATCGCCATAGGCGCCTGGATTACGATGGAAGGGTCAGGAGGGTCGCCATCGTCAGGGTTTGCGTGCTCGCCTCCTCCAGCGCGGGCAATTCGATTTTCATCGCCAGCCCGTCCACCCGCATCCTGATCGACGCCGGGTTGAACCGCAAGGAGATTCTCGCCCGCCTGGAAGTCATCGGCGAGGATGCCCGGCGCCTGGACGCGATCTTCCTTACCCACGAGCATATCGACCACGTCGCCGGCCTGCCGGTGCTGACCCGCACGAGGGGGATGCGGGCGCCGGTCTTCGCGACACGAGGCACGGCCCAGGGCATCGACTGGGACGGCTCGGAGCCGGAACTGGTCATTTTCCAGGCCGGGGCGGGACTGGAGGTCGGCGACTTGCTGATCCAGAGCTTCACGATCCCGCACGATGCCGCCGACCCGGTCGGCTACGCCGTGACGGCCGGAAAGACGAAACTCTCCATCGTTACCGATCTGGGCTACCTGCCCGAAAACGTAACGTGGTACCTGCGCGACAGCCAGTTTATTCTCCTGGAGTCCAACCACTGCCCTGAAATGCTGCGCGTGGGACCGTACCCATGGCACCTCAAACAGCGCATCCTGTCGCGCAAAGGCCACCTTTCGAATGATGCCGCCTCGGAGTACATCGCGGCCGCAGAAGGCCTGCCTAAGGAGACCGAAACGCTGGTGCTGGGCCATTTGAGCGAGACCAACAACTCACCCTGGCACGCCAGGATTGCGGCCCAGCAGGCGCTGGAGAGGTGCGGCAAGAAGGTGCGCCTGGTGATTGCCGAACCGCGGAAACAGAGCGAATTGTTTCAATTGTAGGAATGTATGATCGCACGTTATACCAGACCCGAAATGGGCCGCATCTGGAGCGAGGAAAACAAGTTCGCTCAATGGCTTGCGGTCGAACTGGCGGCCAGCGATGCGCTCGCGGAAAGAGGCGAGGTTCCGCTGGAAGCGGCCCGGTTGCTGCGGGAACACGCTGGATTCGCGGTCGAGCGGATCGACGAGATCGAAAAAGAAGTCCGGCATGACGTCATAGCTTTTACAAGTGCCGTATCGGAAACTATGAAAGCGGCTGGATGCGGCGACGCATCGCGCTGGCTGCACTATGGATTGACGTCAAATGACGTAGTAGATACCGCCCAGGCTCTACAGATTCTGGAATCGGCGCGCCTGATACTGGCCGGGCTTGATCAGCTGGCCGCGACGCTGCGGCGGCGGGCGCTGGAATTCCAGCACGCCGTGTGCATCGGACGCACCCACGGAGTCCACGCCGAGCCGATCACCTTCGGCCTGAAGCTGGCGTTGTGGTACGACGAGGCGCGCCGGGCCCGGCGGCGGGTCGAGGCCGCCGCCGAGGAGCTGGGTTACGGCAAACTTTCCGGGGCGGTGGGCAACCTGGCGCACTTGAGCCCTGAGGCTGAGGAGGCGATCTGCCGGAGGCTGGGGTTGAAGGTGGCGCCGATCGCCAGCCAGGTGATCTCGCGCGACCGCCATGCGGCCATGGTTTCCGCGCTAGCCCTGGCCGCGGCGCTGTGCGAGAAGTGCGCGCTCGAAATCCGGCATTTGCAGCGCACCGAGGTGCGCGAGGCGGAAGAGCCGTTCGCCACCGGACAGAAGGGCTCCTCGTCCATGCCGCACAAGCGTAACCCGGTAGTTTGCGAGCAGATCTGCGGTCTGGCGCGCGTGGTGCGGGCGAACGTCCAGGCCGCGTTCGAGAACATCGCACTGTGGCACGAGAGGGACATCTCCCACTCGTCGGTCGAGCGCGTGATCCTGCCCGACTCGTTCATTCTGACCGACTACCTGCTGGCCAAGACGGATTGGCTCATCGGCAATATGCGGGTCAACACCGAGCGGATGCGGCGCAACCTGGACCTCACCAAAGGACTGGTTTTTTCCGGCCAACTGCTGCTGGACCTAGCCGCGGCCGGGATGCTGCGCGAGCAGGCGTACCGGATCGTGCAGAGCGAGGCGATGAAGGCGTGGAACGAAGAGGACGACTTCCGGGCGGCGATCGAGGCCCATCCGGAGGTCCGCGCCCATCTGAGCCGGGAGCAGATTGCGCACACCTTTTCCGTCGAACGACAGTTGAGGAATGTCGAGGCCGTATTCGCCCGCGTTTTCGGCTCCGAAGCCTTGTAAATTTCTCTACAAGTGCAATAATTCAATCTTCGGGATGAAATCTCCCAGCTTTGGGATAGACTACTCTCAAGCAACGATCCCAGGACCGATGACGTCCTGTTAGTAGGGCGATTGCGAGTAGGGACGATGATCTGCCAGAACGCGGCGAGAACCAGCACGAGACGAAAGATCCCGAGAATGGCCCGGGTGCTGGTGGCCGACCACAATCCGACATCGCGGCTGACACTGAAAACTGTCCTGGAAGCAGGCGGTTACAGAGTTGACTCAGCGGCGACGGCGGCCGAGGCAGTGGGGTTGATGGATGAGAAAGAGTACGCGCTGGTGCTGACGGACCTGGCGATGGAGTCGCCGGAAGCCGGGTTGCGGGTCCTGGCGCACGCGCGGATTAAGGACTATCAACCAGCCACCGCGCTGGTGGCGGCGTGGCGCAACGAGGCGGAGTCGGCGGCCGAGACGGCGAGCATGCCGGTGGCCAAGGTGCTGGTGGAACCGCAGGGCGTGCCCGAACTGCTGGGCGAAGTCGCCACGTTGATCAGCCGCCGCGCCACGCGCCTGGTGGCCCGGCGCATGCGCCGGCAGACCCGCGCCGCCTCTTAGCCGATCAGTTACCGACAATCCACTAGGGCCTCAAGCGATGCGTGCGGATGCACAAACGGCCCCGCACGCGTTGGCGGGCGGATCGTGCCGGCGCGGTGATTGCGGGCGATTGTGAGGCAGTGATTCTGGCCGCGTCCGGCGCAGCGAATGTGGGCGAGTCTGGCGACGCGGATTAGATTCTGTCGTCACGAGATGAAGATTTCAAACAAATAGCACATGGATTGTTCTAATTTCGTGTCATGATGGGGCATGAAGTTGGCCCATCGGCGGCATGACATTACGGATCGCGTGTGGTCCATTCTGGAGCCACATCTCCCTGGCAGAAAAGGCACTTGGGGCGGTATCGGGCGAGACAACCGCCGCTTCATCAATGCCGTTTTCTGGATCCTCCGCACGGGGGCCCCGTGGCGCGATTTGCCGCCCGACTACGGGGACTGGAAGAACACCCATCGCCGCTTCTGCCGCTGGCGCGACAAGGGCACGTGGGAAGCTCTGCTGGAGCGCTTGATCGATCAGCCGGATTTTGAGTGGCTGATGATCGACGCCAGCCACATCAAGGTCCACCCGCATGGCACCGGAGCGCGGGGCGGCAACCAGGAAATGGGCCGCACAAAAGGGGGCTCAACACAAAGCTACACTTGGCCGTGGATGCGCATGGTCTGCCGGTCCGAGTTGTTATTACGCCAGGTCCCACTGCGGATTGTACGCAAGCTAGTCTTCTAATTGAAGGACTTACAGCCCAGAACCTGTTGGCTGACCGGGGTTACGACACGGACGCCATCCTGGCCCAGGCACGCCGGCAGGGCATGGAGCCCGTCATACCGCCCCAAGGCCGCCGCAAGCTACAACACACCTATGATCGGGACCTGTACAAGCTGAGGCATCTGGTGGAGAATGCCTTCCTGCACCTGAAACGATGGCGTGGAATTGCTACGCGGTACGCCAAAAACAGTGCTTCCTTCCTCGCTGCCGTCTATATCCGGTGTATCGCAATCTGGGCGAGCATCTCGTGACGACAGAATCTAAGCCGGGCGCGGGGCAGACCCGCTCAGGCTGAGCGGGTTTTGGACTGTAAGTCGTTTGTTTTCAGTACCGAGTCCGCTCAGCCTGAGCGGGTCCCCTACTGGAGCGAGAGCCGCCCGGCGGCATTGCGCCCTCGAATGCGCGTCAGCTAATTCGTATCGAACAGCAGGCCCATCTGACCTCCGTAAGAGCCAGATGCGTTGAGGAGATCGGCAAGACCTTGAAGTGGCACTCTTTCTAGTTCCTTTGGCTCCATCTTGTGAAGACCGCCGCCGTAGACTCTGCCTTCATCCACGAAGGTATCCGTTTCGATACTTCGCAGTTGATCGAACACGGCGGAGTAAAGCTCTGGCGTCTCTCTCAGGGCTGCTGCGAGAGCGGGTTTAGGGTAGAGAAGAAGATAGACGTTGGCGGCGGTGGCGTTCGATTTGTTCCAGATGACCCGGAACGGCTTCTTGCCGTTTCTGGTACGACCCATGTAGGTGCAAACGAACGGGGCCGGCGGTCGTTTTTCCTGGGAGTACCAAGGTCGTCGCTTGCTGGCGAGGTAGGTCTCATGGATTCCTGTAGTCTTCCCAGCCTCGAGGTACTTCCAGAACAATGGGTATCGCAGCTTGATCTCGTCCTCAGTCAAAGAGCAGTCGATAAGGGCAAGCCGTGGCAGGATCAACGGAGAACCGTCCAAGTCCCCTTCAACAATATCCATTCGCACGTGCCTCGGACCAGGTAAAATCGGGCGCTGAAATTCCTTTGGGATACCCGCTCGTTTTGCTTCCTGCTGTTCCAAGATGAAGAAGTTGTTTGATCCCGTCGCTAGTCCTCGTTTGATGCTGAAGAGATCGCCGAGACGCGCACCCGGGTGACAGTTGCTCAGCCGAGGGCGTCGGTTGGGGAACCCACTCCACTTCTTTGATTCCCTCAACGCCCGGACAGGAACGTCGGCTGAATCTCTTGCCGCGAGGAGGAGACCACCGAACGACATCTGCACTACGGAATCGCTCCTGGGAGGGTTCTTGCGGAAAACTACCACCGCCGAAGAAACGAGGGCATCGGAGAACTGGACATCCGAAGGGCAGAAGCGATGAATGCGAAGGAGTTCAACCTTGGAGGTCAGATAGTCTCGAACTGCTTCACCGTAGTTCACATCCATGAACTCCGACGGAATCAGCCAAATGCTTAATGCGCCTGGTGCAAGCCAGGAGTCACACAGCAGTAAAAACGAGGTGTATAGGCCAGCGAGTCCGCTGGTCCTGATGCCGACTCTTTGAAGAACTCTCATCTTCAGAGCGGCTTTGTACTCGGCCGTCATGTGATGATGGCGCACGTAGGGCGGATTCGATACGAGCAGATTGTACTTGGCGTTCTGCGGCGAACACTGCGTCGTAAAGTCGGCGTTGGCTATGGAAAGGCCTGTCTCGTGCCAGAGCGAAGTCGCCATCTTCGCAAAAAGAGGGTCGAGTTCGATGCCGTGGGAAGCTGCAACTCGCCCCGGACCGAAAACCTTCAACAAAGCAGAGTAAAACGAACCTGTTCCGATCGCGGGGTCCAGGAACCGGACTTTCTCGTTACCTCTCCAGAGGCTCTGTGCAAGCCGAAGAATATCAGCAGCCAGCGAAGGGGGGGTCGCAAACTGGCCCCACTCGTTCCGCTCATCCGCAGACTTCAGGCTGTCCAACCGTTCCTGCTCGGAAAGGCGCCGTCCTTCGATTGAACGCAGATCGGTCATAGTCCGCTACAGCCCCAACTGATCCATGTCCTCGATTCGATGTTCCCAAATCCAGTCGATCCCTTCAAACGCCTCATAGCCGAGGTACTGGCCGTTGAAGTAACCGCAGAGAAACAGAATGAACTCGGCTTCCCCAGTATCCGGCGCCTTGTGAATCTGCCCTATCTTTGCTGCCTCTTCCTTCCGTCGCTTATTGACGTTCGTGAAATCACCCGCAGACTTGCACTCAATCAGAATTGGCACACGATGGCGCCGAGGTTTGTGTGGCTGAATCACGACGTCAATGGGGATGTTGACCTTCTTCTCCTTTGCGCTGCGATCAACCTGAATCCCGACCACGCCCATCCTGAGGCCGAATGTGCCCGGCGGCATGTCCCTGATTAGCTTGGACGACGGGTGGTTCCTCTGCACGTAGCTTCTTGCCGTCAGGTACTCCGAGATCAGCTTCAGTTGCCGAGCTTCCTGAGCATTTCGAATGATCGGGTCCGACTGCGCTCCACACATCCTATCGGCAATGATTGTCGAAGCCCGAGCACGTTCTTCCTTAGTGGGCCTCTTTTTTGTTGCCAGCCACGGAAAGACATCACGGTCCAACAGCTTGGTCAGCGTTGCGACGATACGCTCCAGGTTGCGCGCAAGGTCAGCAGCCGACATCCGGGGCGGACAAGCCCCTTCTTCCATGCAGAGCACGACGTTCCTGTCAGCGTAAGCCAGTCCGACGAGCCGGTCCCTCGCCAGCGGTGGGCAAGTTGCCATCCGCAGCATCGGCAAGATCGCGGGGTTGGCTTGCAGCACGGCTGGCGCAATGTTTTCCAGGTCACCAGTCTTGAGCAGCCCCGTTTCAACCTGCTTGGTCACCTCGGCCCGCTTGTCCCGGTACGTTTTCGGTGCGAACTTCATGAACCAGCTGTTGTAGAGGTCCACAGAGGCAGCAACATCGTCTTTCCACAAGTGCGGCTTGTCGGCGTTAATCATCTTCCGTCGCCTTCTCCGCTTCCGGCGCTCGTCGGACCGCAGCAAGCGCTTTGGGCGCACCACGAATTAATTCTACGGCAGCCAAACATTCCCGGCGCAAACTGTTTTGCATAGCAACAGGTCGAGTCGCCATTTGGGGGCCCGGGACGTGGGTCGCTCAGGCCTCGCCGTGAGGGCCAATCGATCGTAACACGCCCAAACCGCCGAGGCGGTAGCCAGTGGAAAGGTGCATCCGGGAGATGGATTGGGCTATGCGAAGCCACTAGCCGAGGGCGGGGGCGGCGGGCGATTTAGCGTGCGTTTCACCGAATGCGGTGCACGATTTCACCGTGAAAACACCGTGTCTTGACCGTGAAAACAACGGTTTTTGCCATTCCGCGTAATCACGGTTTTCTAAAGGACTTAGCTGAATTTCGTGCAAAGCGAGCCCAGACCATGCGAGCAAGTGCCTTGTTTTGAGTGAGTTATGGACTTCCCACCGTGCTTCACGGTGGATCTACTGCAAATAAAGAACTTAGTTGAATTTCAGGCTCATTTTAGCTCACATTAAGGCGTCGCACCGTGCGTCACGGAGGATCTAGTGCAATGATTGGGCTTACAAACATTAACGGGCCACATTAACACGCTGCACCGTGCGTCACGGTGAATCTGTTGCAATGATTGGGCTTACAAACATTAACAGACCCAGTTTTGTGCGAAAAAACGTGTTCACCGTGCATCTATGGTGTTCTAAAGGACTTAGCCGATAATTCAGCAGTTTCCGCCAAATCGTGACTTCACGCTGTTTTGGCGCCAGGCTGTGTCATCCTGAGGCCCGGTTCGGCCGCCCAATGGTTCACCGCCGGCGGCCTGCGCTGCGGCGCAGCGGGAGCGCGGTAACGGCTGAGTGCGCGGGGCGTTGACGGGAGATTCCCGGGGGCCAGGCGGGGGCGGCAGGCCGAATCCTGCAGTGGGCGGCAGTATTTGTGTATAATTTGTGTATAGGCCGAGACATGGAAGTGGGCGTGAGCCCACTTTTTTGTTGCCCGGTCCGAGTTACCCGGAAGCGGACGAGAGAGATGCCCGAAACGCCACAAACGACGATGCTGGAGCGCATCACCGCCATCGCCGAACGCGCCGCCAGGCGCGAGGGGCTGGAGGTGTGGGACGTGGAGGTGGCGGGCGCGGGGCGCGGCCGGATCGTGCGGATTTATCTGGACAAGCCGGGAGGCGTGACGCTGGACGATTGCGAACTGGTTTCGCAGCAGGTGGGCACGGTGCTGGACGTGGAGGATGTGGTTCCGGACCAGCATTACAGCCTGGAGGTCAGCAGCCCGGGTGTCGAGCGGCGGCTGTTCAAGCCGGAGCACTTCGCGCGGTTCCAGGGCGAGAAGGTCCGCCTGGCGCTGCGCGAACCGATCGAGAACCGGCGGCGCTGGGAAGGGACCGTGCGCGGAGTGGAGGATGGCGCCATCCTCGTCGATACGGACGGCGGCATGCCGCTGTGTCTGCGCATGGAGCAGATCGAGAAGGCGCATCTCAAGTTTGAGTGGTAGCGCGGCGCGCGCGACGCATCCAAGAGAAGAGACCAGAGAGGGACCAGCGTGGCATCCATATATCAGTCCATCGAGATTCTCAGCAGAGAGAAGGGCATTGACGCGCAGATTGTCGTCGATGCGGTGAAGGACGCGATCGTCGTCGCGGCGCGCAAGCAGTTCAAGGACAACGAGGAGCTGGTGGTCGAATTCGACGAGAAGACGGGCGCGCTGCTGCTGTTCGCGGTGAAAAACGTCGTGGAGACGGTGACCGATCCGGCGAAGGAACTCACCGTCGAAGAGGCGCAGAAGACCGACCCGGCGGCGGAGATCGGCTCGCTGGTGCGCTTCCAACGGCCGACCGACGTGCTGGGGCGGATCTCGGCGCAGACGGCACGGCAGGTGATTCTGCAAAAGGTCCGCGAGGCGGAGCGCGAAAATATTTTCGCCGAGTACTCGCACCGCGTGGGCGAACTGGTGAACACGACGGTGAAGCGGGTGGAGGGTCTGGACCTGATGGTGGATCTGGGCAAGACCGAAGCCCGGCTGCCGAAAAAGGAACAGTCGCGGCTGGAGAATTTCACGGTCGGCGACCGCGCGCGGTGCGTGATCAAGAGCGTCGAGAAGGCGGGCAAGAATGCGGGAGTGCTCGTCTCGCGGGCCGCGCCGGAACTGGTGATGCGGCTGTTCGAGCAGGAAGTACCGGAGATTTACGACGGCACGGTGGTGATCCGGGCGTGCGCCCGCGAGGCCGGCGAGCGGACCAAGATCGCGGTGCTGAGCAAGGACCGCGACGTGGACTGCGTAGGAGCGTGCGTGGGGATGAAGGGCATGCGGGTGCAGTCGATCATCCGCGAGCTGAAGGGCGAGAAGATCGACATTATCGAGTACAACGAGGACGCGCAGAAGTTTATCGAGAAGGCGCTGAGTCCGGCGCGGATTTCCCGGGTGGCGATCATCGACGCAGAGGGCAAGCACATGGAGGTGATCGTCGAGGACGCGCAGCTTTCACTGGCGATCGGCAAGAAGGGTCAGAATGTGCGGCTGGCGGCGAAGCTGCTGGGCTGGCGTGTGGATATCAAGACGGAAGAAGAGAAGCGGCAGGAGGTGGAAGCGACGATGGTGCAGCTAGGCGCGGGCTCGCCGCTGTTGACGCTGATCGACCACGGGTTGAGCGAGGAGGTTTACAGCTCGCTGGTGGCGGGAGGCATCGGAACGGTGGAGAAGGTGGCTTCGATGACGCCCGAGGAGCTCGAGCTGGTTCCGGAAATCACGTCCGAATCCGTGGCCCAGTTGGGCGCGGCAGTGAACAGCTTTTACGGGCACGTGGCGAGCGAAGCGGCGCCCGAAGCGCCGGTCAGCGAGCCGGAGCAGGCTGCGGCCGAGGGCGCGCAATCGGCCGGCGAAAGGCCGGGCAGTGAGACCATCGGGGTTGCGGAAGAGGCCGGATCCACGCCCGCCGCGAGCGCTGGAGAAGCAGTGGAAACGGCAGTGGAAGAGCCCATGGCCGCGGCTGCGGAATCGCCGGCGGAGGAATCTGATACGATTGAACATCAGGGTTTTCCTCCCGACGGCTCCACTGAAAACTGACGAGCGGTGATGCTTGCAGGGGCGAATGGGGCGGCGTGCGGGCAGAGGGCGGGAAGAACGTGCCTGAGGGTTTGTCCGTAAGTATGAAGAAAGTCCGGATCAATGAACTGGCGAGGGAGCTCGAGGTAAAACCGGGCGCGATTCTGGATCTGCTGCCGGAACTCGGCGTCACGGAGAAGAAGACCCACTCCAGTTCGGTTGACGAGGATATCGCGGAACTGCTGCGCAATCGCCTGGCGGGCCCGGCGGGTGAAGAACACCGGCAGGCCGCTCAGGACGAACGGCGCGCGGAAGGAGCCGCCGCAGCGCTGGCGGCGGCGCAGGGGCAAACCGAGGAGGACGGCCACCGTTTGACCGCCCCCGCGGACGCTGGGCCGGCCGCGCAGAAGACACCGGCCGAGGCGATCGTGCAGGAAGCGCCGGTTGTCCCGCTGCCCGAGATTGCGGCGCTCCATCCGGCGCCGCGTCCGCACCCGATCCGACCGCCGCTGGCCATGCCCGCCGGGCTGCGGCAGCCGGCTCCCGCCGTTCCCTCGATTCCCATTCCGCCACATCCGCTTACGCACGTGCCGCCGCATGCTCCGGCTGTGCCGGCGGCACCACCGGCGCAGAGCGCGGCGCAGCCGCTGCCCCTGCCGCCGGTGCGGCCGTCGATGCCTCCGCTGCCCGCAAGTCCGCCGACGAAAGTGCAGACACCGGGCCTGGCGCCCGCCCGCCCGGCCATTCCGGGGACGCCTCGTCCGGCCGCGCCAGGGCCGCCCGCCGCGCCGCAGAGGTTCAGGGAGCGGCCGGCGAAGGTGGTGGAAACGGAGCTGCAGCCGATGCCGGGCGAGGCGGCGCCGCGCCCGTCGATTCCGGTTCAGCCAACACCTGCGCAAGCGGCTGCGGCAGCGCCGACAGCCGCAGCCACGCCGGCCATGCCACGGCCAGCGGCGGCGCCGGCGCCACGGAACGTGCCGCTCGGAGTTCGGGCCGGCGCCCCTGCGGGGCCGCGTCCGGGCACGATCCTGTCGGGTCCGCGGCAGCCCATGCCGGGCGGTGAAGCGCCCCGTAGTCCGATCTTACCGGGCGCTCCGAGAGCCCATGTGATGCAGCCGACACGGCCGGTGCCGCAGCCGCCCACGATTACCGCCGGGCAGCCGGCGGGCGGCGGGCAGCCGCTGCGTCCGACACTGTCGGGCCAACCCGCCGCCCGACCGGTGGTGCCGCCGCGGCCGGATCTGGTGGCGCGTCTTTCGCAAACTCAGACCAAGCCAGCTCCCGGCCAACCGCCAGCGCCGCGGCCGGGCATCCCGACGCCGGGACGTCCGCTGTATCAAGGGCCGCGTCCGGGCCAGCCCGGCCCGCGCCCCGCCGGTCCAGGCGCACCCATGGGTCCGGCGCGGCCGGGGATGCGCGGCCGGGGGTTGCATCCGACCACGCCCGTGCTGGAGCCGCCGGCTCCGGCCACCGAGGCCGGCCGGCGCGATGCCGCCAAGAAGCGGCCGTTGCAGCGCGACCGGGAAATCGACCGCGAGGGGAAACTCAGGACCTTCGGGCCGCGCAAACTGGAGCCCACTCCGCTGCCGGTGATCGACCGGGAGATTACCATCTCCGAGGGCATTACGGTGAAGGAGTTCGCGGACAAGCTGGGGGTCAAGGCCAGCCTGGTGATCAAGACCCTAGTCGAGCGCAAGATCTTTGCCACGATCAACCAGACGCTGGACGTGAAAATGGCCGTTGAGATCGCCCGTGAGTTCGGGGCGAAGACCTCACGCATGAGCTACGAGGAGGAGTCGGTCCAGGCGATTGAAGGGACCGAAGTCGAGGGCGACCGCGCGACCCGTCCGCCGGTGGTCACCGTGATGGGACACGTCGATCACGGGAAGACGTCGCTGCTGGACGCGATTCGGGAGGCGAACGTGGCGGCCCGCGAGGCAGGCGGCATCACGCAGCACATCGGCGCTTACCACGTCGAAATCAACGGGCGGAAGATCGTGTTTATCGATACGCCGGGCCACGAGGCATTCACGCGAATGCGCTCGCGCGGGGCCAGCGTCACCGACATCGTGGTCCTGGTGATCGCGGCCGACGACGGCGTGATGCCGCAGACGCGGGAAGCGATCGACCACGCGCGGGCGGCCAAGGTGCCGATCATCGTGGCGTTAAACAAAATCGACAAGCCCGACGCGCAACCCGAGCGGGTGAAGCAGCAATTGACCGACCTCGGCCTGATGCCCGAGGAATGGGGCGGCGACACGCCGTTCGTGCCCGTTTCGGCCAAGAAACGGCAAAACATCGAACTGCTGCTGGAAATGATTCTGCTGGTGGCCGACATGCAGGAGCTGAAGGGCAACCCCGGGCGTCCGGCGGTGGCGACGGTGCTGGAAGCCGAATTGGACCGCGGACGCGGCCCAGTGGCGACGTGCATTGTGCGCAATGGCACGCTGAGGATCGGCGATTTCTACATTTGCGGCTCGGTCTTCGGCAAGGTCCGGGCGCTGTATGACGACCGCGGCGAACAGATCAAGGAAGCCGGCCCTTCGATGCCGGTGGAACTGCTCGGCCTGGAGTCCATGCCGGAAGTCGGCGACACGCTGCAGGTGGTGACGGACCTGGCCAAGGCGCGGCAGATCGCCGAGTTCCGCGAGGTGAAGGCGCGCGAAGTGGCGATGGCCAAGACGCGCATCACGCTGGAGATGGTGCACGCCCAACTCAAAGAGGGCGAGAAGAAGGAGCTCAACATCATTCTCAAGGCGGACGTCGGCGGCACGGCGGAGGTGCTGTCGGACACGCTGCAAAAGCTCTCCAACGACAAGGTATCGATCCGCGTGCTGCACGCGGGGGTGGGCGCGATCACGGAGACGGATGTCACGCTGGCGTCGGCTTCGGAGGCGATCATTATCGGGTTCAACGTGCGGCCCGACCGCAAGGCCGCGGAACTGGCCGAGCACGAGGGCGTGGATATCCGCCTGCACACGATCATCTACGAGCTGACCGACGAGATGAAACGGGCCATGTCGGGCATGCTCGAGCCGGTTTTCAAAGAGGTCTACCTCGGACGGGCCGACGTGCGGGAGACCTTCCGCATCTCCAAGGTGGGAACCGTCGCCGGGCTGTACGTCCAGGACGGCACGCTGGTGCGGGACTGCGAAGTGCGGCTGCTACGAGACAACGTGGTCGTCTTCACGGGCCGCCTGAATTCGCTCAAGCGCTTCAAGAACGACGCCGCAGAGGTCAAGGCGGGCTTCGAGTGCGGCGCCAGCATCGCGAATTTCAACGATCTCAAGCAGGGCGACGTGATCGAGGCTTTCGCCAAGGAAAAGGTCGCTCAAGAGATCTTCAACTAATCCGGGGCGCGGTCCCGCCGCCATGGCCGCCGTGGGCATTCTCATTCTCGAAATCCGGCTCAACGAGGCCCACTCGCTGAAGGACAAGCGGCGATGGGTGAAGGGGCTGAAGGACCGTTTGCGGGCCGGGCACAACGTGGCGGTGGCCGAGGTGGAGGACCAGGAACTGTGGAACGCCTCGACCGTGGCGGCGGTCACGGTGTCGGGATCGCGCGAGAACGCGGCCAAGGTGCTGGAGTCGTGCGAGCGGGTGGCGGCCGCGCATCTGGGGCCGCAACTGGTTGCGGCGTCGATCGACTGGCTGGAGTAGCGCCGCTGGCCTGGACTTGACCGCGGAGCACGGCACAGAAACAATAACTGCATGCGTTCCGAACAGATTCGCCGGCGGCTCGAGAAAATCAGTACGCGGCGCGCGGCACAGGTCCGCCAAGGGATTGTTGTGCAGGCCGGTTCGATGCTGCTGGCCGTGGCAATGCTGGCGGGGTTTCCGGCTGCCGCCCAAACGCCGCAGCAGGCCGGGCCGCGCGACCGGGCGGAGCTAGCCACCTTTTTCGACGGGCTCTACGCCGGCCTGGAACGGGCGGACCATCTCAGCGGAATGAGTGTGGCCGTGGTGCGCGACGGCGACGTGATCCTGTTGCGCGGCTATGGCTGCGCCGACGTAGCGAGGCGCTCGCCGGTGGATCCCGCGCATACTCTGTTCCGCATCGGCTCCATCACCAAAACGTTCACCTGGACCGCGGTGATGGAGCTGGTGGGCGAAGGGCGGCTGGATGTCAACGCGCCGATCGACCAGTTGATGCCCGATGAACTCGACATCCGCTCGCCCTGGGGGGTGTCTCCGACATTGCGCGACCTGATGACACACACGCCGGGTTATGAAGATGTCCCGGTGATTGGCCTGTTCCGGCATGCGCCCTATCCGGGTACGCTGAGGGACGCGCTGCTGGAGATACAGCCGGTGATCGTGCGCAAGCCCGGCTCCCTGGTCTCGTATTCGAATTACGGCAGTGCCCAGGCCGGATATATCGTCGAGCGCGTATCCGGAGTGAGCTGGGAAAACTACGTGGGAAGCCAGATTCTGAAGCCGCTGGGGATGGACGACGCCACGGTGGCCCAGCCGCCTCCGCCGGAGCTGGCGCCGCACATGGCGACGGGCTATCGCTGGTTGAATGGGGCATTCCAGCCGCAGGGCTTCGAGTATGTGCCGCTGGCGCCGGCGGGCGCGGGATCGGCGTCCGCGGCCGCGATGGCGCGATTCATGATCGCCCACCTGCAGAACGGCCGGTATGGCGAAGAGCGCATCCTGGCGGAGTGGGCCGCGCGTCAAATGCACGAGCCGCTGTACAGGGCGGCGCCGCAATTGGGCGCCTGGCTGCACGGTTTTTACGAGCTGCGGCCCACGGGACCCCGCGTTTACGGGCACGGGGGCGACACCCTGTGGTTCCATTCCCTGATGGCGCTGTTTCCGGAGACGAATACGGGCCTTTTCTTGAGCTTCAACTCGGACACCGGCAGGCTGGCGCGCGACGAAATCTACAAAGCCTTCCTGGCAAGGTATTACCCGCAGCCGGACGCGGAGACACCCACCGTGCTGCCCGGCGCCGCGGAGCGCACGGCGGCCGGTACGGGGTGGTTCAACACGACACGGTTGCCCAGACGCACACAGGCGCGGATCGTCGCGCTGAGGAGTGCGATTTCAATCCGCGAGGAGGGACCAGGCCGCCTGGTGGTCGCCGGATCCGCATTTCCGGACCCGGTCCACTTCGTCGAGGTCGAGCCCTGGGTCTACCGGGAAGCGCGCGCCGCGGACCTGTTGGTGTTCCGCAGCGAGGGCCATGCCAAGCCGCAACTCGCCTTTCTATCGGCCAATCCCGGTGCGGCGTACGAACGCATCCCGCTGGTGTCGAGTCCGCCCGTTCAGCTCGCGATCGGCGGGCTGGCGAGCCTGGGGATTCTCTTCGCGCTATTCGGCTACCCGGTGGCGCTGCTGCGCAGCCGGACGCTGCACCGTCATGTGGACATTCAGGTCCGGGCGGCGCACACGGTGTCCTGGGCCGCGGCGGCGGCGTTCAGCATCGCCATCGTCGCCTTCGCCGTCTTCCTTCAGGATGTACAGCAGCTCGCCTTCGGACTGCCGGACTCATTGGCCGTGGTGGAGTGGTTCGGCCGGGTGGGCTTGGCGCTGGCGGTGATTTCGACGGCGTCGGCCGCGATTATGTGGGCGCGGCGCTTCGGGGGATTGGGAGGCCGCATCGCACATACGCTGGCCGTACTGTGCCAGGGCGTGCTGGCGCTGTGGGCCGCGCGCTGGGGCCTGCTGGGTTGAGGCGGGTCAGGGGGGCGACGGCGGGCGGATTGCTAAGCCTTGTCGGCCTTCAGCACGGCGATGAAGTCCAGGTTGCGGTAGAGCTGTTTGTAGTCCAGACCGCAGCCGATGACAAACCGGTCGGGAATCTCGAAGCAGCAGAAGTCCACCCGCAGCGGGACGATGCGGCGCGGCGTGCGGTCGAGCATCGTGCACAGGGAGATGGAATTCGGCGCGCGGCCGGCCAGCGTCTGCATCAGGTAGCGGGCCGTGAAGCCGGTATCGACGATATCCTCGACCAGCAGCACGTCCTCGCCTTCGATCGGCTCGTCGAGGTCCTTGGCAATGCGCACCACGCCGGGCGAGCCGCTGTGGTTCGAAAAGCTCGATATAGCCAGGAAATCGACTTTGACGGGAATCGTCAGCTCGCGCGCCAGCGCGGTCAGAAAAAAGACCGAGCCCTTGAGCACGCCGATCATCTTCAGGTTGCCGTTCCAGTAACGTTCCGAGATCTCGGCGGCGACCTGCTTGATGCGCGTGGCGATCTGGCCGGGCGTGAACAGCACGCGCTCGATCATCGGCAAGGCAGGCGTTTTCATCGGCGTCTCACGATTGCACCGCCGCCGGGGCGAGGCCATACTTCAGGACGAGATCCTGCAGATCCTTCTGGTAGAAGACCTGGATGTTCACTCCGGGATAGATCTCGCGCAGCAGCCGGATCTTGCGGTTTTTCTTGGTCACCAGCGATTGCTTCATCGTCGTCAGCTCGACGTACATATCGGACTCGGGGAGAAAAAAGTCCGGTGTAAATGACTCCAGCACGCGGCCCGTGGCGTCCCAGGCGATGGGGAAGCTCTTGGGCTCGTACTCCCAGGCGATACGGTAGAAGTCGAGCAGGTTGGCGAAGGTCTCCTCACTGGGGTGCGAGAACTGCGCTTTCTTCAAGCTGGCGCGAGCCCGCGAGCTCATACCATAGCGAGCGAGCTGCAGGCGAAGCTGGAATTCGCGCTGCGCCGCGGCGGCCGGCGCCAGGAAGCCGAAGCTCGCGAGCGAGCGCGCCTGAACCGCGGCGACGATCAAACCAGCCATCACTTCGCCATCGAAGGCGCCGGCGTTGAGAATCAGATCGAAGCTGTCGGGGGCGGGGTTGGCGCGGCGGAAGCGCAGGCGGCGCAGCTTGCGGGCTTCGGTTTCGCGCGCCTTGAGTTGATGGCGGGCGGCGGCTCGGTCGAGCTGATTGTCGAGCATCACGTTGCCGATGCGCCGGCTGGCCGAGGCGACAAGGCGCACTCTCAGCAAGGCGGGGAAGCCGGGGAACAACAGCTCCGCGCCGTTGACGCCAATGACCAGGTGCGCCTGCGCAGCGAGCCGGACCAGCACCGATGCGGCCATCGCGGGCCAGGCTTTGTGCGGCCATGGAGTGTCGCCGGGCTGGCCGAACTCCTCGATCAACAGAGCGTCGAGGCGCGCCGCGCTGACATGTTCGTAGCCCAGGTTCTGCGCCGCCAGACGCGCCAGTTCGCCGGTGCGGCAGCCGGGCTCTCCCGAAACCGTAATGATCGCCATGCGCTCGCCTAAGCACTCCGTTTCAATGGCAGGCCGGCGGATCTGGCCTGCCGGGCGGATCCGCAGCCAGAGCCCGGCGACGCCAACGGCGCAGCTTTGAACTGGGCCAACAAACCGCCTCGCGCCAGACTGCGGTTCACTGCATGCGCGCGTAAAGCATGCCGCGAACCACTCCACGGCCATGATAGCGTACGGGCGGCGGATCCAAACAGGCTGTCAGAGGCTGGTGAGTTCAAACATTCCTATGGCGGAGTGTTTTTGCCGGCGAGAGAGCGGGCGTCCGCGGCGCGGGCCTGCGAGACAATAGATTCATATGCAGTTCAACGCGGCGGTGGTCGCCGGGGCAACCGGAATGATCGGCGGATACCTCATTCGAACGCTGCTGGAAGATCCGTTTTACGACGCGATCATCACGCTGACGCGGCGCCCGCTGGAGTTAGAGGCGAAGAAGATCGAACAACGGTTCGTCGACTTCGATCGTTTGACGGCCGACGACCTGGCGGGCGCGACGCATCTATTCTGCTGCCTGGGCACAACGATGAAGCAGGCCGGAAGCCGCGAGGCCTTCCGGCGGGTGGACTACGAATACTGCGAGCGCTTTGCGCGCCTGGGCCGCAAGGCCGGCGCGACGCGGATGATGCTGCTCTCCAGCGGCGGCGCCAACCCCCACTCCTCGATCTTCTATTTGCGGACGAAGGGCGAGACGGAACAGGCGGTGTCGGCACTGGAATTCGAGGCGCTGCACATCTTCCGGCCGGGCGTGTTGATGGGCCAGCGGAACGAGGACCGTCCCCGGGAGCGCGTGGCGGCGGCGTTTTCGCGCGCATTCGAGTTCGCCATGACCGGCTCGCTGGCCAGGTACCGGCCGATGCCGGCGGCAGTACTGGCGGCATCGATGGCGGCGGCGGGAGAGCGCGGCGAGCCCGGCAAGCATCTGTATTATTATCCGGAGATCGTGCGACTGGCAGGCTTCTCGCGGTGAGTCAGGGGCGCGGGCGGCGCTTGAGGCCGGCGTGCAATTGTTACACCGCGAGCGGAACTGCCGCTTGACTACTTGCATAATTCTGCGATAATCGAAATATGGCTACCGGGAGAGGCCAGGCAGGATCGGGAGAGGAAGTCGTCCGGTATGCGGACATGTTCTCCGCGATGGGAACCGAGCCGCGTCTGCGCATCATGCAACTCCTGCTGGCGGCCCATCCGCGAGGGTTGGTGGTGGGCGATGTACAGGCAGAACTGGACATTCCGGGTTCGACGCTGTCGCACCATCTGGAGAAGCTGAAGAACGAGGACCTCGTGCACGTGCGGCGGGAGGGGACGTTTCTCTGGTACAGCGCGAACACCGAGGCGCTGCAGGAGCTGTTGGGCTTCTTGTATGCCGAATGCTGCACGCGGAACAAGGCGATCGCGCCGGGCGAGATCGCGGCCTGCTGCCAGGATCTGAGAAATCGAAGCTGATGGGAGAACAAACAATGAGCGCCAATATCAAGGAAATCGTTCAAGAGAAATACGGCCAGGCGGCGTTGAGAGTGGTGTCCGGACAGGGCAATGCGTGCTGCGGCAGCAGCCCCTCGTCTTGTTCGCAGGGCGCGGACCCGATCACCTCGGAGCTGTACGATGAACTGCAGAAGAATGAACTGCCCGAAGCAGCCGTGCTGGCGAGCTTGGGCTGCGGCAATCCGACGGCGCTGGCGGAGCTGAAGCCCGGCGAGGTGGTTCTGGATCTGGGCAGTGGAGGCGGGATCGACGTACTTTTGTCCGCGCGCCGGGTTGCGCCCGGCGGCAAGGCCTACGGCCTGGACATGACCGACGAAATGCTGGCGCTGGCCAATGAGAACAGGCGCAAGGCGGGCGTCGGGAACGTCGAATTCCTGAAGGGCGAGATCGAGCGGATCCCGCTGCGAGATGGTTCGGTCGATGTGATCATCTCCAACTGCGTGATCAACCTCTCAGCCGACAAGGACAGAGTGCTGGCGGAGGCCTATCGGGTGCTGAAACCGGGTGGACGATTCGCCGTTTCCGACGTGGTGACACGCGGAGCGATCCCGCCGGAGATCCGCGAGAACATGCTGCTGTGGGCAGGCTGTATTGCGGGCGCGCTCGACGAAGACGAGTACCAGGCCAAATTGACAGCGGCCGGCTTCGAGAAAGTGGGGATCGAGCCGACGCGAATTTACCAACTGGACGAGGCCCGGACGTTCCTCTCCGGTCAAGGCCTCGACGTGGAAGCGATCGCCACGCAGGTCGAGGGCAAGTTCATGAGCGCTTTCATTCGGGCCACAAAGCCGGCGGAACGCGGCTGATTCAGGGTGGGCTCACCCGTGGCACTTTCAGGCCGCAGATGAGGCGCACGAAGAGCGGGCGAAAAGTCAATGGAGCACCAATGACGCAGGACGCCATCCTGGTTCTGTGCACGGGCAATTCGGCCCGCAGCCAAATGGCCGAAGGGCTGCTGCGGAAGAGCATTGGGGATCGATTCGATATCTTCAGCGCGGGCACGAAGCCTTCCTTTGTCCGGCCGGAAGCTATCGCCGTGATGGCCGAAATCGGGACCGACATTTCAGGCCAGCGCTCCAAGTCCGTTGACGAGTTTATGGGGCGACCGTTTCGATACGTCATCACCGTGTGTGACAACGCGCGCGAGAGCTGCCCGGTTTTCCCGGCGCAGACGGAGCGCATGCACTGGAGCTTTGAGGACCCCGCGGCGGTCGAAGGCACGCCGGAGGAGCGCCGAGCCGCCTTCCGCCGCATCCGGGATCAAATGGCCCAGCGCATCGCGGGATTCGTAGCCGGAGTCAGCGACGACTGAGCGGAGGCCGGCCTGCCGGGTCCAAGGTAGTGACCGGGCCGAGGGCACGCCAACCACTTGATTCCTGAACGCGAATCGGGCCACACTAGAGTAGGATGTCCAGAGTTTGCGCCTTCCTCATTTCGATTCCGTTGATATGCGGCTGCGGCTTCGGCGCGTGGGCGCAGGAGCGGCTGCAGCGCGTATCCGGAAAAGACTCTGCGGCGCGGATCACTCAGGTGGCGAAACGCCATAAGCGGTACAAGCAGGGCAAGCATCCTTCGGGACACAAGCAAGGCCGCCACAACGCGAAGCATCCTCAAGGCCACAGGTCATAAGCCGGGATCGCGATCACGTCTTCAGCGTGCTTCGAACCAGGGAAGAGCCGAGGTGGACGCACCTGCCTGGGCGGGCCGCCGCGCACGCCACAGCATTGGTCCAAATCCGGTAAAACGTGACGTTTGCTAAGCTGATCCTGGGCGCCCCCGTAGCTCAGGGGATAGAGCAACGGCCTTCTAAGCCGTGGGTCGCTGGTTCGATTCCAGCCGGGGGTACCAAATTTCCAAGTCGCGTCCGGCCCCGCAGGCCTGTCTGGAGCGACCCCGCCGGAATGGAGAGGCATCAAACGCACGACATGCAGGTTAGGCCGAAGCCAGCTCTCGAGCCGGGCCGACGATCCCGGAATTGAGCGAGTTCCGGGGTTCCGTCAACCATGCACTTCTGTGAGTAGGGCGTGACACGAGCGAGTGGCAGATGTGACGTGCATCAGCAGACCGAAGCCGACCTCCCGTTCGTAATCTGGCCAACTTCCTCAAACGCCGTCTCCTCGGCGTTCGATTGCGGGCACTTCCATACGTGGCCGACTGTTTTGCCCATGATGCCTCCCCCCGGCCGGAGGCCGTTCTTTTGGGCGCATCACCCGAGCAATTCCCAAATCCATCAGAGGTCGGAATCGGCGTTCTGTGCGCGGTGATCCGCATTCCACATGGTCGCGTATTCGGCGTTCCGCAGATGTGCCCCATTCCATCGCCCATCCTCGGGGTTCCTGGACCACGGCGGACTCTAACGTAGTGGCGTGCAGCGCCCAGGCGAAGCGAAGCCCGTGTACCCTCCTCGATCATCCGGTTTCTGGGCGACAACCCGCTGCCGGAAGCAAAGGGCCCTGCCAGATGCCTACTAACAATGGACTCCAGGACCTGCTGTCGCGCGTTCTTGGCTCGTCTCAAACGACTGTAAGCGACAAGAACCTGCAGCAACTGTTGTCCACCATCCTCACCAACCAGAGCCGACTCCCCCAGCGCCGGCTCAGGCCTCGTCGGCATACCACTTGTATTCAGACACTCCGTCGGGTCCGCGCCAGCGGGCCGGGACTGTAGTTTCCATCCAGTCCAACGGCTCGGCGCCTTGAGGCGGGGCCGCGGCGACGGCGAGTGCCGCCTTGAGCGCCTTCTTTTCCCTCTCGCCGATGGCGGCCGGATCGGCCGAGACGAACAGCGGCGTGGCGCTGCGGGCGACTACGTCCAGCCATTGGCGCGTGAGGTCCCAGGGGATCTCTTTGGTGACGGGGACGCAGTCGGCATCGGCGGCGAAAAACGTGCCGTGCTGGGCGAGGCGGAAGGCCAGCGTGTTGACGCCCATCTTGCGGGTGCGGCTCCATTCGTTGCCGCTGGTGTCATCGCCGATGCGCTGCAGTTCGAAGAGGCCCGCGCCGAGATGCCCGATGGTGTTGCAGCCGATCAACTCGGCGGGGCCAGCGCTCGCACGGATCGCCTCATACAGCGCGCGGACGATTTCGGCGGTGGTGCGGCCGCGGTCGGTGAAAGACCATCCGCGATCGGTCAGTTCGTTGACCATCTGAAAGCCCCAGCGGCCGGTGAGGTCAAAAGTGGAGAAATCATGCTTGATGAGCTCAAAGCCCCACTGCTGGAGGCCGCGGATGGACTGGCCCACGTGAGCGAGGGCTTCCGGGACGCTTGGATCGATGACCTTGAACGGGGGCTGAATGCCTCCGCCGGCCTGTTTGCCGTGAAGCAGCCAGGCGTCAGGCAGTTTTTCGACGGTGAGCAAGGGGCGGACCCAGATGCCGGGCCGCGCCCCGCGCTGTTTCATCCCGGCGGCCAGAGCAGCCATGTCGGGGAACCCGCGATTGGTGCGGTTGGTGGGACCGGCGCCCTCGCCAGCCTCTTCCCAACCCATGTCGAGGACCATAAAGGGGCGGTTGAGGCTGGTGGGCGGTGACAGCTCCACCACCAGGTCCGTGTCGCGGAGGAGGGCGTCGGCGGTGAGGTCGCGCCCGTAAGTGTAATACCAGTTGTTGCTGCCGTAGACCGGCTGAGAGGGCATTCGAGGCTTGTCGCACATGGCGCGGCAGAGGCGGCGGGCAACCTGCAGGGCGTTCTCGCCAGCCTGGCCGTCGACGGCGACTACGGTCGCGGCCGCGAGACGGCGCTCGCCGAGTTGGACATTGGAGCCGCCGTTCTGCACGTCAAGCCACAGGGTGAGGCCGGCGACGTCTACTTCCCAGAAGGCAACGGACGAGGCGCCGGTCCTGACTCCCACACCCTTGGTGGCTCCGCCGGCGTGCGCCAGAAAGTACCACGGCATCCTGCGGTCGGCCACGTGGCCGCGCCATTCGAGGTCGCCATAGGATCGCTCCCAGTGGTCCCCCAGGAATCGCCCATCAGCCCGCACCTCGCCATTCCACCGCAGCCGCACGCGGGTCAGGCCGGTGCGCGGCGCGGCCACCTGGATGGGCAGCGTGCTGAGGTAGGGTTCGGTGGTGACTTCAATGTCGCCAGCGGACCAACGGGAACCGTGGCGCTCAAGTCGGATGCTCCGGCTCTCATCGAAGGCGTGGACGTGGTCCGGCGGGCGCAAAACTCCCGGCAGGGCAGCCGGACCGGCTCCGTGGAGCAGGGCCGGCGCGGCAGGCAGGGCGCCGAGGGTGGCGAGCAGGGATCTCCGCTTCATCAAACTAAACTCCTGTTGGGTCGCTGGCGTCCGGTCTTGGTAGGAATGCCAATCGGTCAGCAGCCCCGAACAGATCCGTACGCGCGCTCATTAGCGCATGCGCCTCCTGTCTAAGGTATCTCACTGCAAAGCGATTCTCTGCTTTCCGTGCGCCCGCGCGGGAAGGATGCTTCCTCGATCTGAGGGCTCTCACGTGCTTGGAGAGCTGGGAAGTAGTCTTACGAGATCACAACATCAGGCGGGTACGATCGGCGTCATCTTGATGGAGAACCGCTGCGCGCAAATTCTACTTCCGCAGGTTTGTTCCTGCGGCCCATTTGATCAGCGGTGTCGGAGGCGAACGGCTTGGGCGAGCACCTGGTCGGAATCGGACCACGCTGGGCCTGTCGCAGAAAGAGGTGGCGTTAGAGCTCGGCGTCAACCCCGGCACCCTGGCTCGATGGGAGCAGAGGGAGAGGAAGCCGACAGGCGGGATGCTGGTTCGAGTGGAGCTCCTCCGCGTGGATGATGCCGGACGACGCGCGGCCGCGCGGCGCGTTGGATGAAACCCCAGAAACACCTGATCGGGAGACGGGAATCGAACCTGCGACGTCCAGCTTGCGAAAACGATCTTAGATCGTGCATTGAGGAGTATGGCGTTTCCTGACGCGTCCTGAAGCGCACGGTGTTTCCACTTTTTCGCCGCTCAAATGTTCGAATGGAGTCACAACGGAGTCACGACCCGAGCACATTGATTCTTTGGTCGGCGGCGCTGGTTGTCATCCAGGCACACCCCGGCCACAATCGTTTAACGAGTTCGAGATCTACCACAGACCCACGAGTTCACAGGCCGGATTGTTTGAGAAAATCGGCAGCGACCTGGGAGACGGGGCTATGCCCGGCATCTACTTTGTAATTGAGCTGCTGCATGGTCTGGTTCGTGAATTTGTTGGACAGTTCCTGGAGCGCGGGCCCAAGACTTGGGATCCTGCGCAGGCTGTCCTGACGGATGGCGATGCAGACCTGGTAGGGCGGAAAGGCATGGCGATCATCGGCAAGGACCTTGAGGTCCAACTTCGAGAGGAGGCCATCGGTGGCATTGGCGGCGATCATGTCAACTCGCCCCTGTTCGAGAGCCCGGTAAAGAAGTCCCAGATCCATACTTACCGGGGCCGTCGGGAAACGCAGGCGGTATGTGTTCTTGAGCGCGGCCAGGCCGTCAGCGCGCTGCTCAAATTCATAACCCGCGCCGAGTTTCCCGCCGTCCGTGACGCCGGCGGCGTCGCTCAGGGATTCCAGGTGGCGGCGGCGGGCATCGGGGCCGCGGATGACTATGGCGAAACCGTTGTCGATGCCGAGTGGAGGGAGCCACTCAACCTGGAAACGGCAGCGATATTCCGAGCGGACGCGCTCCAGCACGGGAATCGCATCCGTGGTGCCGGGAGGATCCTTGAGAATCGCCGTCAGAGCGGTGCCCGTGTATTCGGGATAGAGATCGATCTCGCCGCCGATGAGGGCCTGATGCGCGAGCAGGGTGCCGCCCAGATTGAAACGCCGGTCGACCTGCTTGTGCAAGCGATGTTCCAGGTGCTGCGCGATGATTTCTCCGAGCAAGACCTGTTCGGTGAAGTTCTTCGAGCCGATCCGGAGGGCACGATCCGCATGCGAGCAGCCGCATAATGCGGCCACCGCGATCAAGCCGGCGAGACTCTTCGTTCGATCCATCCTAAACCTCCGTCTGCCAGCAGGGCCAAAAGAGCGGCAGGCACCGCACCGGCAAGAATTTGCGTGGAATCGACGGACGCCACACCACGAAAAATGAAGACCCCCAGTCCACCGCCACCAATGGCCGCCGCGATGGTGGCGGTACCGATGGTGGTCACAGTGGCGACACGAATGCCGGCGAGAATGGTCCGCGCGGCCAACGGCAATTGCACCTGGCGGAGAACCTGAACATCGGTCATGCCCATGGCGACTGCCGATTCACAGACGGCGGCATCGACGCTGGCGATCCCTACGAAGGTGTTGCGCATAATGGGCAGGAGCGCGTAGAGCACGAGCGACACGATAACGGTTCTGGAGCCGATGCCTCCGATCAACGGGATGGGAATCAGCAAACCGAACAGGGCCAGGCTGGGAATGGTCTGCACGACGCTGGCGAATCCGAGGAGCCATTTTCGAAAAGCCGGCCGGCGGGTGAGGAGGATGCCGGCGGGCACGCCGAGCAGAATAGCCGCCGTCATTGCGCTCAGGACGAGCACCAGGTGCTGGGCGGTGAGGCGGAGGATGTCGTTTGCCAGATCGGCGCGCATAATGATGCTAATCCTCCAGACCCTTCAGGAAGGCGCGTGCTTCCGGGTTTTGCGTGCGCCCGAATTCCGATGAAGGCACCAGCGTCTCGAGCAGTCCACCGGCCAGCAGGGCGATGCGGGTACCGAGCCGCAAGGCTTCGCGGACGTCGTGGGTGACGAAGATGGAGGTCGTTTGAAACTCGCGGTTCAACGCGAGAAACTGCTGTTGGAGTTCGCGGCGAGTGATGGGATCGAGGGCGCCGAAGGGCTCATCGAAGAGCAACAGGGAGGGACCACCGGCGAGAGCGCGTGCGACGCCCACGCGCTGTCTCTGGCCACCGGAAAGCGCCCCGGGGTAGCGGCCGCGGAATTCGGTGGGCGGCAGGCCGACCTTCTGCAGGAGATCATCCACGCGACGCTCAATGTCGGGCGGGCTCCAGGCTTCCAGGGTTGGCACGAGGCCGACATTGCGAGCAACGGTGAAGTGCGGGAAGAGTCCGACCTCCTGGATGACGTAGCCGATGCGCCTCTTCAGCCGGATGGGGTCCCACTCCACTGTCGAGCGGCCTTCCACGAGCACTTGGCCGGAGGTGGGGAAGAGCAGGCCATTGGTCATTTTGAGAGCGGTGGTCTTACCGGAGCCGCTGCGGCCCAAGAGCACGAGCGTTTCGCCTGCTTCAACGGCAAAGCTGAGGTGGGAGAGGATCTCCCGGCCGGCAAGCTGATAACCGACTTCGCGAAACTCCACCAGGGGCATGCAGAAGCATTGTACGGCAGAAGTCCGGGTTTGCGGGGGTGAAACCGGCCCAGAGGATTTCAAGTTGCGACGAGGAGGGTTTCGGCGAAGGGCCACTCGGCGTCCACCCATTGGGTTTCGCGGCGAAAACCGGCCCCCTGCGCGAGGGCTTCCACTTCAGCGAGGGAATACTTGTGGCTGGTCTCTGTCCAGATGGTCTCGCCTCTGTTGAGAGTGACGGAGAATCCGGCCCGGGCTACGGTGACGCGCTGCACCCTGAGCGACCGCAGGTGCATTTCGATGCTGCGGGTTTCGGTATTGAAGCGAGCGACGTGCTCGAAGTGCTCGAGCGGAAAATCGGCGTCGAGTTCCCGATTGACCCTCGCCAGCAGATTCAGGTTGAAAGCAGCGGTGACCCCCAGCGAATCGTCATAGGCGCGAATCAGGCGATCCGCCGGTTTCTCCAGATCGGTGCCAAGAAGCAGCACATCTCCGCATTTGAGGGTGTTGCGAATCTTCCGCAGAAACGCGATATCGGCCGGGTGGTCGAAATTACCGATAGTACTCCCCAGAAAGAGCACCAGGACGCGCTGATCGGCGCGGCGGCGAGCAGCGACTTCGAGGAGACCGTCGAGATACTCGCGTTCGAAACCGACGATGCTGATGGAATCGAGATCGGCCAGGTCCCGGCGGCAGATGGCGAGGGCGGAGGGAGAAATCTCGATTGGGAAATAAGAGGTGTGGCGACGGCGGCAGAAGGCCTCCAGGATCGATCGGGTCTTCATCCCATTGCCGCTTCCGAGTTCCGCGACGACGGTATCTCCGGGTAGCCGGTCCACGATTTCGCGGGCGGACCTTTGCAGCAAGCGTTGGTCGGCGCGTGTGAGACCATATTCCGGCAAGAGGCTGATGACTTCGAAAAGCTTCGAGCCCACCTCGTCATAGAGATACTTCGAAGGGAGCTCCTTTTGGCCTGGTTTGGTCAGGCCGTTGCGGACGTCCGCCGCGAAGCCAGATGCCCTATCGAAAGCGGGCGCACTGGTGGCCAACTGTCAAACTCCTCTCGCACACCGGAACCCGGCGTAAACGTACTGGTAATGTGGTTGGAACCAATTGCGGAAGGAGCGGCGCAGCATGCACGCGGCGGTGCGTGGCGAGCCGCCCTTGAGAACGTAGTGTCGGCCGTCGAAGAAATCGGCGGAGTAGCCGGGATAGGATGGGTGGGTCTCGAAGCCGCGGAACGGGGCAAACCGGCTGGCTGTCCACTCCCATCCATTGGCGACCGGACCCTCGAGTCCAAACGCGCTCCGGCCGCAGGGGAAGGCATTCACCGGCACCGGGTCCCATCGGGCGAAGTCGAAGTAGCCGTGCTGGGGCGCGGGCAACTCAGCGCCCCACGGATACGCGCGTTCCGGGCCTTGCGGTGTGCCGTAAACGGCGCGGTGCCATTCGGCTTCCTCCGGCAGCCTGCCACCGGCCCACTGGGCATACGCCGCGGCCTCGGCGTGACTGACATACACCGGCCAATCGGCAGGAAGTGAGATTTCCTCGAACATGGTGCGATAGCGCCACTCGCCGCGGACGGACCTCCAGGTCGCCGGATGGGCGATGTGGTGCGTGGCCTTCCACTCCCACGCGGCGTCGGTCCACAAGGCGGGGTCCTGGTAGCCCCCGGCTTCGATAAATCGGAGGTAGTCGTCATTGGTCACCTTGTGGCGATCGATGGCGAAAGCAGGGACCTCGACCGGGTGGGCTTCGAATTCGTTGTCCCAGGCGAAGGCGCCGTTGCGTGGGAGACCCAGTGTCGCGGAGCCCGCGGGGATTTCGATGGTTCCGTGCCGCGCGGGTTCGTTCTGCGGGACGGGCTGCTGGGCTTCCGGGAGTTTCGCTTCAAAGGGCAGCCGATGGAGCATGTAGGCCAGGGTTTCAGCGTGCATCAGGCGATGTTCCAGCGCCATGTGGAGCAGGAAGTCATCGTGCGGAGCATCATCGAGGATTTGCCGTACGCGGTTCACATACCGGTGGACGTCGGCCAGGGAGGGCCAATCCGACGGAGTATCCGAAGGGAGGCCGCCATCCACGGGGTCGATGCCGAAGGCGAAGAGCCGGTCGAAGTGCGGTTGGAAGGGTTCTACCTTGTGCATGTGCGGCCGCAGCAGGTTCCAGTCGAACGCCTCCAGGTGGCCCACGTAAAAGATGATCCGGTGGCGTTCCGGAATGGGGCGTTCGTAGAGCGACTCCGGACGGACCAAGTCAAACAGCTTGTCGGTCTGATTCCTTGCGCCGGCCCACTGGGTGAGTGGATCCATGGTCATACTCAATTCAGAGGCGTCAACTCGCCGAGCATGGTGGGAACCAGTTCGGAGACGGTAGGGTGAATGTGCACGGCGCGCTGCATCACGGTGTAGGGCGCTTTGGCGTACATGACGTCGAGGATGGTATGAATCACCTCGTCGCCTCGGACGCCGAGGATGGCCGCGCCTAGGATCTGCCTCGATTCCTGATCAATGACGACTTTCATGAAGCCCTGAGTTTCGCCCTTCTCGATCGCGCGTCCGACCCTGGTCATGGGCCGCTTGCCGAGCAAGGCCCTCTTCCCGGAACGGCGCACTTCGGCTTCGGTCAGCCCGGCCCGGCCCAGGGGCGGATCGATGTACAGCGCGTAAGCGGTGATGCGGTCGCTCGCCTTTCGCGGATCACGATCGAGCAGGTTGGCCGCGACGATTTCGAAGTCGTTATAAGACGTGTGCGTGAAGCCGCCCTTGCCGTTGCAATCGCCCAGAGCCCAAATGCCCGGGACGCTGGTGAGCAGCTGATCGTCCACAGTGATGTATCCGTGCTGGTCGGTGGCGACGCCGGCGTTCTCCAACGCGAGATCGTCGGTGTTGGGACGGCGGCCAACCGCCAGCAACGCATGGGACCCGGCAATCTCCGTCGGGCCGTCGGCACAGTCAACACCGATTGCAATCCCCTCACTTTGCCTGGCGAATCGGATGCACCTGGCGTTGAGCCGGATGGCGATGCCTTCGTTCCCGAGGATCTCCTCTACTGCCGCCGAGACATCTTCGTCTTCGCGAGATACGAGGCGCGGCGACATCTCGATGATGGTGACCTGGCTCCCGAAGCGGCGGAACATTTGCGCGAACTCGAGGCCCACATAGCTGCCGCCCACGACGATGAGATGCGAGGGCAAGGTATCGAGATTCAGGATGGAGCTGTTGGACAAATAGGATACGTTTTCGATTCCGGGAATCGCAGGCACAGCGGCGCGTCCGCCGACATTGACGAAGATCCGCTCCGCGGTGAGCCGCGCTTCGCCGACGCGGATTACCCGCGCGGACTCGAAGCGGGCATGACCTTCATAAACAGTGCAGTTCCGCATGCTCTTCAGCCATTTTTCGACACTCTCGCGCGAACGGCCGGAGATGCGATCCTTGCGCGCCTTGATCTCCCGCATGTCGACGGTAACGCGGCCGTCACAGTGGAGGCCGTATTCGGCGGCACGCCGCACGGTGTGGGCCACATAGGCGCTGGCGACCATGGCTTTGGTTGGGATGCAGCCGGTATTGACGCAGGTTCCTCCGAAACGACCGCGCTCGATGATGGCGACCTTCATGCCGGCCGCGGTCAGGCGTCCGGCGAGCGGGGGACCAGCCTGGCCGGTGCCGATGATGATTGCGTCGTACGCGTCCATCGCGGGTCGGGATTGCGGCGCGGCTATTGCATCACCCGCGCGTGTTTCGAACCGCGCGACAGGTCGTAGGTAATCTCATCGACAAAGCACCAGCCCCAGTCCTCGCCCGGCTCAATTGAGCGCATCATGGGATGGCGCGTCGAGTGGAAATGTTTTGTGGCGTGTTTGTTCTTGGACGAATCGCAGCAGCCGACGTGTCCGCAGGTCAGGCAGATTCTCAAATGCAGCCAGCGATCACCCGTCTTGACGCAGTCTTCGCAGACATGGCTTGAAGGTTGCAGATCCTTGGCATCTTTCACGTGCTCGCATATTCCCATATTTGCCCTCTATCCAACAGCCCAACTTGCGACCAGTGAACCATATCCCGGGGCGCGTGTGCAACAACCGAGGATGCGCCGGCGTATCCGGGCGCCCGCTGCGCCGGTGCGAGAATGGAGCATGTCCTCTCCACTCGTGCCGAGCGCCCTTGACGCCAGTACGCAGGCGTTTCCCAAGCTCACCGACGCCCAGATCGATCGCATTCGTGCGTTGGGACACATTCGCAAAGTCCAGCGGGGCGACATTCTTTTTGAGCCCGACGATACGGCTGTCCCGTTTTTCGTGCTGTTGTCAGGAAGCATGGAAATAGTACAGCCGGATCTGGAGGGGGAGCGGCCGGTTGCAGGACACGGTCCAGGCGAATTCACGGGGGAGATGACCATGATTTCCGGGCAGCGATGCCTGGTGCGGGGGCGGGTTACCGAACCGGGCGAGTTTCTGGAGGTCAGCAGTGACGGGCTCCGAACGCTGGTGGGCAGGGACGCGGAGCTGAGCGAGATCCTGATGCGTGCGTTTATTCTGCGGAGGCTTGAACTGATCCGCCACGGGTTTGGAAACGTCATTCTGATGGGGTCGCGGCATTCGGCACAGACCCTGCACCTGCGCGGGTTCTTGAATCGCAACGGACATCCCTATACTTATGTCGATCTTGATACGGACAAGACATCGCAGGAACTGCTGGACCGTTTCAACGTCAAACCGGATGAGATTCCCGTGGTGATCTGTCACGCAACGCACGTGATGCGAAGCCCGTCGATTCAGCAGTTATCGAACTGTCTGGGTCTTAATGCGAGCATCGACAATACGCACGTGCGCGACCTGATCATTGTGGGCGCGGGTCCGGCGGGGCTGGCCGCGGCGGTTTACGCGGCGTCGGAAGGGCTGGATGTTCTGATGATCGAGGCGCAGGCTCCGGGAGGTCAGGCGGGGTCGAGCTCGCGGATCGAGAACTACCTTGGATTCCCAACCGGAGTTTCGGGGCAGGAACTGGCGGCGCGCGCAACTACCCAGGCACAGAAGTTCGGCGCCACCATGATGATCGCGCGCAGCGTCGTAAGGCTCGACTGCGCTCAACGTCCCTATAAGGTGGTGATTGATACGGGGGAAGCGCTGGCAGCGAAGGCCATCGTCATTGCAACCGGGGCGCAATACAACAAACCACAGTTGGCGAATCTGGATAGGTTCGAGAGCGCCGGGATCTACTACGGCGCCACGTACATCGAGTCCCAGATCTGCGAGAACGACGAGATTGCGGTGGTGGGCGGGGGCAATTCGGCGGGGCAGGCCGCAGTGTACCTGTCTCAGACCGCGCGCAAAGTGCACATGATTGTGCGCAAAGGCGAGTTGTCGAGCACGATGTCGCGGTACCTGATCCAAAGGCTTGAGGAAAACCCTCAGATCGTTTTACGTTTCAATACAGAGATCGTCGGGCTGGAGGGCGATGTTCGGCTGGAGCGCGTGTCATGGCTGAATAAGAAAACGGGAGAAGTTTCGACGCACGCCATCCCACATGTATTCGTCATGACCGGAGCATCGCCGCGAACGGAGTGGCTGCGCAGCTGCCTGGCGTTAGACGAAAAGGGCTTCATCCTGACGGGGCCCGATCTTGCTGCCACCGGCGCACTGGATAAGAGTCCGCGCTGGCCGCTGGCTCGTACCCCGCAGATGCTGGAGACCAGCCTGCCGGGAGTATTCGCAGTTGGAGATGCGCGGGCGGGCAACGTCAAGCGGGTGGCATCGGCAGTCGGTGAGGGCGCGATCAGCGTCCACATGGTTCATGGGGTGCTGGCTGAACTCTAGACGGCGCGGATCAGCGGGGCCACGGCGTCGGCGTATCGCTGCACGTGGTACACAAAGAGCAACATCAAACAGAAGGCAGTCGCCGCCAGGAAGCCGGCGGAATCCGTGCTGGGACGGAAAGTCGTACGGATGCCAGACGGGAAGGCTTCATGAGGGTCGTTAATATAGCGGAAAAGCGTGTTCGTTTCTTGGAGTCTGCAGCGAATCCTGGAACTCACTGATTTTCAATGAGTTCTGGAGTGGGAGACGGGGCTCGAACCCGCGACGTCCAGCTTGGGAAGCTGGCACTCGCCGCAGGCTTTGCGAAGCCGACACTCAGGTTTCATATCTTGATCAGTTAATGTCTGCACGGACACCCGTGCAGATATCTACTGAACTTAAGCATGCGCCACGAGTATGGGCTTAGTGCGCTCAACGGTTCGGCGCGCGTCAGGCGCGCGCGAGGGATCACTTGTCGGAAAGCCCAGCCGGCCGGCGTCCTTACCCGGAGGTTAACTCCGCCTGTCAACCATTTGGCGCCGGCGCCTTGCCGCGTTCGATCAAGATGCGAAGATGCGGCCAGCCGCGAAGAAGACGCCCAACAGCGGAGCCGCTGGCAAGATGTGGAAGACGATTCAAACCGCTTCGTTTCAGTGGGTTCCGCCGGGAATGATGGGCTGCGCATCTGGCGCTGTTAACAAGCCGGGAAGAGTTTCGGCGTAGGTCTTAGCTCCACGTGGGCGCGGGAAAACGAACTTGGAGGAACAAAGCCAATTTCAACAGTTGTGATGAAGCGACGGCGGGCTGGATGATCGGCAAAGCGAGCACGAGAGGAGCTCCTTCCGCCTTGACGGTACCAGGGCGGAGCAAGGGTTTTGGGCGGTTTGGAGGGCGATTCCGAATGAAATCAATTGGTTGCGTGATGCGAAAGGCGTGTGACCGCGGCCGGGCAAGGCCGGGTGGCGAGGGCCAAGGGATGATGGCGACGGGCGGGAGGAAATCTACAGAGTGATGAAAAGTGATGAATTCGGGGCCGGGAGGGCGTGGCGTAAGCAACAAGACACCCTGTTTTTGCCCCCGCCCGAGTCGGGAGCCCACTCCGGCAGGGCCGCGGCCAACGGCAGGGCGGTGTTGGCAGAAGCGCGTTGCGAAGGGAAGATTGCAAGCCTGGTTTCGGCTTATGGCAAAATAGGATTTTTTGCAGCCGATAATCCAAATCACAAGTCTGCTCGGAATCAAGACTATTTCCAATTTATATAAAGTCTGCCTTGAACCATTGAGTGTTTCGCAGCGAGATAGACCATTCGCCAACACGGGGGCGCCCGCGGAGGGTTGACGGTCAGTGTTCCGGCGCGGGTTGCGGGGCTTGCTCGTCCCACGATCCACGAGGCGCCTGGCGCAGGGCGTCTTCCCAGACTGCCTTGACCTTGGGGTTGTCCGGCTCGCGCACCAGGCACTCGTGCAGCTCGGCGAGGCCCTGCTTCCAGCGGCCGGCGCGCAGGAGCATGACGGCGAAATTGAAGCGGAAGAGGTTGTTGTCGGGCTTCAGCTCGTGGGCGGCGCGGTATTTCTCGATGGCCCCAGGCACGTCGCCGGCCTGCTGGCGCTTCACACCCTCGTTGTTGAGGCGGTTGGCGTCGAGGTCGATCTGCATGGCCTGGTCCTTGTTGCGAATGATGGCGGCGAGGCGGGCCTTGACGGATAGGGCCTCTTCCTCGCGGCCGTCCTCGCGCAACGCCATCTGGAGGTTGAACAGCGCCGTCTGGTCCGTGGGATTCACTTCCAGCGCCTTCTGCAGGTGGATCACGGCCTCGCGCGGCTGATGGCGATGCAAATATTCAGCGCCCAGGCGGGCTTGCGCGGAGGCGTCATGGGGATCGAGCTTCGCCGCCCGTTCGAACGCCGCGAATGCGCCCGCGTCGTCCTGCTGCCCCTTGAGCGCCTGGCCCAGGTCGGACCACGCGGCGGCGAGATCCGGCTTCAGGCGGATCGCCGTGTGCAACTCCGCCGCGGCCTCCGCGGTGCGGCCCTCGCTGGAGTAAACCTTGGCCCGGTAGAAGTGCGCCAGTGCTGCGTCCTCGGTCTGCCCCATCAGTTTGATGGCCAGGTCGAGGTGCTGTGCGGAGCCTGCGTAATCCTCGAGTTCTCCCAGAGTCATCCCCAGGTTGCACTGCGCCTGGGCGAACCTCGCGTTGATCTGTACGGCCTTCTCGAATTCGTGCCGCGCCTGCTTGGTTTCCTTCGCGGCGCGGAGCGCCTCGCCCAGCGTGTTGTGCGCTTCGGCGGAATTGGGAAGCAGGCGAACCGCTTCCTTCAGCTCTGCGAGCGCCTCGTCCTGGCGCCCATTCCCGGCCAGCAGAGCGCCCAGGAGCAGCCACGCGTCGCCGTTGGCCGGTTCCTTGCGAGTCAGATCCTGGAGTACGGCGATCGCCTTGTCCGGTTGGCCTTTAGCGGCGAGTTCCCAAGCGGTGTCGAGAGAGGAACGCTGCGCCACCAGCATCGCCGACAGCGCCACGAGTACGAACACGAGTCTCAACCGGCCAGCTCCTTATTCGACATCATCATGTCACGCCGGGCCTGTGCCGCCGGCTTGAGTGGAAACTTCTGAGAGCGCGTGATGCCTGCGCCTTCCGTGACGTAGATCAACTGATCCGCTGCCACCTTCGTGAGTTTCTCCACCATGCCGAGCGGCCAGTGGATCTCGATCTCGACCGTTTCGGCGCTACCCAGGCCGAAGTGCAGCCGCTTGTCGCTGCAGGAGAGATACGCGGACTGGGCGAGCACGGCCTGGGCCTGCACTTTGTCGCCGTAGCGCACCAGGACGCGGGCGCCGATGGCGCTGCGGTTCGACTTCACGCCTTCGAGCTTCACCTTGATCCAGTGGTTGGAGCCGCTGACGTCGTTGCGCAGCAGCGAAGGGGGCTCCTGGTGGTTGACCACCACGATGTTGACGTCGCCGTCGTTGTCGAAATCGCCAAACGCGCAGCCGCGGCTGATGTGGGTGGCGGAGACGCCGGGACCGGCCTCCTCGATCAACTCTTCAAAATGCCCATGCCCCAGATTGCGAAATACGACCCGCGGCATTCTATTCGGCGGATTGCCGGGCCGGGCGTCCATCTCGGGGTAGATACCTCCGGTCACGATGAAGATGTCGGGGTTGCCGTCGTTGTCGAGATCCTGAATCCCCACGCCCCAATTGATGTAGCGCGTCTCCACCGCCAGACCGGAGCGGATCGTCGCATCCTCGAAGCTGCCCTTGCCGTTGTTCATCAGGAGAGCCGGCGTGTCCCCAGCGTAGTGGGTCTTGATCACGTCCAGGCTTCCGTCCAGCCGGAGATCCCCAATGCCGAGGCCCATGCCGGCCTGCACCTGCCCGTCGTCGCTGAGCGCGATGCCGCTCTCGAAGCCTTCCTCGCGGAAGGTACCGTCATGGTTGTAGCGGAACAGGCGGCTGGGCGTGGAGTCGCAGGCGAGGAGGATGTCCTGCCAGCCGTCGTTGTGGAAGTCGGCCGCCACGGCCGTGAGGCCGTAGCCACCGGGGACCTTGGAGATGCCCGCGGACTCGGTGACGTCGGTGAAAGTTCCGTCGCCGTTGTTGTGGAACAGCGAGTGCTTCCCGTAAGGCAGGCCGAACGGGCCGCAGAAGACGTCGGCGTGGTTGCAGCTGACGTCGCCGGCGCGCGGCACGACGTTGATGTCGAAGTCGGCGTAGTTGGAGAAGAACAGGTCGAGGCGGCCGTCGCGGTCGTAGTCGACGAATGTGCAGCCGGTGCTGAAGCGCGGCGCGGGGTTGAGCAGGCCGGCCTCGCGGGTGACATCGGTGAAGCTGCCGTCGCCGTTGTTGCGGTACAGGACGTTCTGACCGTAGTAGGTGACGAAGAGGTCCTCGAAGCCGTCGTTGTTGTAATCGCCGACGGTGACGCCCTGCCCGAAGCCGGTGCGGAACAGGCCGGCCTGCTTCGTCACGTCCGTGAAAGTGCCGTCGCGATTGTTCCTGTACAGGCGGTTGGAGGCGTCGGGCGGCGGATCGCCGAAACGCGAGCCGGACAGCACGAAGATGTCGAGCCAGCCGTCGTTGTCGTAGTCGAAGAAGGCCACGCCGCAGCTCATGGTCTCGAAAATGTAGTCGGCGCGCAGGGGGTGGCCGGCGATGATAATCCCTTCGAGGCCGGCCTGCTTCGCCACGTCGGTGAAATGCGCGCGGAACGGAAGGCCGGAGGGCTTGCCGCGGGGCGCCGGGCGCACCCCGCGCGAGGCCATGCCCTGGCCGAAGCAGGCAGCCGAGGAGGCCAGGAGGTTGAAGAATACGCGGCGGCTCAGAGCGTCCATCGCGGCCGGAGAAAATCCTTGTGAATCAGTATATCCACAAGTCCCGCAATGCTCCGAGAGGAACCGCGACGGAAGGCAGCGGCGGCAATCAGCATAGAGTCACGCTGGCCGCCACGCGGCGGGCCGCGAGCGCGAACGGGATCACTCGGGAATGACGCGCGTGGTGACGAGCGACACCTTGCCGGGGACGTAGTTCTCGACGGTGGTGGTGAGCAGGGCCTGGAAGAACTTCGGCGGCCGCTTGTCGGGCGTGCGCTGACACAGGGCGCGCTCGAGTTCACGCAGCCGTTCCGGATTCGTGACGAATTCGATCGCTGCCTGAGTGCCCTGCGTGTAGATGCCGTAGAGCACCAGGACGCGCTGATCCTGGCGCTCGTTGGGGAGCATCAGGATAACGCCGTAGTCGCGGCTCAGGTTGCCCGTCACGGCGTCGAACTCCGGCTTGTAGAAGGCCTGTTCCCCCGGCAGGGGCTTCTTGGCGGCGAAGATGCCGTCGTGCATTTCAAATCCTTCACGGTAGACGAACACCCGGCCGGACCAGGATTGGTTGCCACCCAGGACGATCACATTCGTCCGCTTCAAGGACTCGGTATCCACCAGTCGCGCGGCGTTGATGTGCATCTTCTGTCCCGCGTTGCCGAACAGGTCATAAAGGTTGCCGAGCCCCAGCGCTTCGCCGATTCCGGTAAAGTCGGTCGTGGCCGGGACGAACCGGAATTCGGGCAGCTCCCTGAAGTGGATCGTATCTCTGAATTCCGGGAATCTGTCCTTCGGAATCAGCACGCCCCGCTTCCGCAATTCCGTGCTGTCGCCGGCGTGCGCGGCGCGTAGCAGCGGATGCACGGGCAAGACGACCAGGGGCGGTTGGGCGGGCGGCAGGAATGGGCGCCAGAACCAGGCGGCGTCCGCTGAGAGCTTGGGCACGGCGGAGACGGGAGCGGACTGGAGTGTGAGCGAACGCAGGGCCCATCCGGCGGGCAGCGCCAGGCAGACCGCCAGCACGACGGTCCAGTACGGAGCACGGCGTGCAGACGGAGGTTGATGCAGCGCCTCAGCCGTCGCCCTGGCCTCATCGGGCAGGGCGGGCAGTTCCACGCCGACACGGGTGAAGACGGGGAAGTAGCCGCCGGCGGGGAGATCGATGCGCAGGCGATCGTCGTGTCCCTCCTCGGCGTAGTAGGCCTGGAGGGATTTGCGAATCTCGTGGGCCTGAACGCGGACGATGGAGTCGTGCTGCGGATCGAAATCGGCGCCGCGCTCGTAGATATCGACCCCGATCGAGTACTCGTTCACGCCCTCGGCGACGCCGGAGACAGCCTGCTCGCACATGAATTCCAGGAAGCGGCTCTTCTTCCTGGCCTTGACGAAATGCCGGCTGGTGAGGATGCGATTGAGCTGCTCGCGCACCTCGTTACGCGAAACGCCGCCATGCAAAACCCGGGTCTGCCTGGACATGATGAACCGGCCGACTGCAACATTTTATCCCAGAATTAACGGTTATGAGCCCGATTATTGCGCGTAACCTGACAATCGCGTGCTGATTCAACTGGGGAGCGGAGAAGCGGCCAAGTCATTGAAAAATTGACCTGTTGGCTTGCACTTGGGGGAAGAAGACCGGGAAGTCTGCCGGCGGGAGCATGGGCGGGCGCGCCCCGGCGGAGTGGATAACACACGCAATAACCGCGATAGCGTATTCACGCCGGGAAGAAGAGGATATGATTCCAACTAACAGCGTCGGGCTTGCCTCGGCGCCGGAGGTGCGGCGTGTATGCCGCATGGAAGGGGTATTGTTGTCCGGTGGGGGCCCGGGCCCGCATCGGCGGCCGGGTCGCGAGAGGCTCCCGAGAATGTAATGCCGAATTTCCGGCCGGCCGGGTTCAGGTTGCAGTGTTTCGGATTCGAGGGAACGAATAGCCGGCAGGAAACCGGGCTCCGCCAAGGGGTGAGTCAGCGACATCGGTTCAGGAGGCGGAGCGCCCGGGAATACGCATCCGAGCGCGCGGCGGCGCGATGGTTCCATGTCAGGGGCACCAGGCGCGTCCGGCCCGCCGGACGGTGTAGGTCGAGAATGTCCGGAAAGAGGCAGGGACGGGGGTCCCCGGCTTCAGGAGGTCATCAACAACATCATGAAAGAAGTTCGCTTCTTCATCGTATTCGCGCTGGTGCTGCTGGCAGTGGTGCCAATTGCGCAGGCGCAAACCACTCGTGGCCGAGTCGAGGGCATCGTAACCGATGAAAGTAAAGCGGTCGTCGTCAACGCGACGGTCACCTTGCTCAACGTCAACACCCAATGGAAGGTGGTCCAGAAAACGGGTGGTACAGGCCTGTATGTATTCGACGACGTCGATCCGGGGAACTATTCCGTCACGGTCGAAATGGCCGGGTTCAGCAAATTCGTCCAGGAGAACGTCGTGGTTCAGACCGGCGGCGACGTCACCGTGAATGTGGGCTTGAAAACCGGCTCCGTTCAAACGACCGTCACCGTCACGGAAACGCCCGGGGCGGTGGAATTCAACTCCGCCAACAGGGACATCACGCTCGATTCGACCATGGTGGCGGAAGTGCCTCGTCTCGACCGCAACACGTTCAAGCTGAGTCTGATCGCGCCCTCCGCGTTCAACACGCGCGGCGAGATAGATCCCTACAACTCCTGGTCCGCCAATAGCGTCGACCTGGGCGGCGGCACGAACATGAGCAACGAACTGCGGGTCGATGGCAGCCCGATCGGCACCGGCTACAAGACCACCGTCCTCCCGAACATGGACGAGGTACAGGAAATTGTCGTTTCCACAAACAGCGTGGACGCCGAAACCGGCCATAGCAGCGGCGGCGCGATCACGATGACGACCAAGTCGGGAACCAACGAGTGGCACGGCAGCGGCTTCTACCTGGGCCGCTACCCCTGGGCTAGCGCCGAATTCGACCGGACCACCAACACATTGACTTCCACGCGCCAGAACATGTACGGTGGAACGCTCGGCAACCCGATCCTCAAGAACAAACTGTTTAATTTCTTCTCGCTGGAACGTTGGGACGTCGCTTCTCCAAGTAGGTTAATTGCAGACACGACCCCGACTGACCTGGAAAGGAACGGTGATTTCTCGCAGTCGTACTACGACCTCGGCGGCGGGAACACTGGCATACGCACGATCTACGACCCAGCCATCCCCTCCGTGACCGATCCGGTCACCGGCCAACCCACCAGGGTGCCCTTCGCAAATAATGTGATTCCAGGCAGCCGCATGGACCCCGACACAAAGGCGATGATGGCGCAGATCTGGAAGGCCAACAATCCCGGCATCGGCATCACCCACACAAATAATTTCTCCACCGATATACCCAATTCGTTCCAGTATTACGATTACTCCGAGCGCGCGGATTACAACATCGGCGACAAGTGGAAGGTCTTCGGCCGCTTCGCCAAGTATTACACGAACAACGAGATAGGCAATCCCACGAGTTCCCCGCTCTTTCCGGTGAGCGGGACCCTGCGAGCCGGCTGGTCGGTGGGCGGCGATGTGGTCTGGACGGTCAGCGCACGCACCGTCGTGAGTTTCCACGGCGACTACCACACCGTCCAGGACTCTCTGAGTCCGCCGGTAAACCCCCCGACGATTTATTCTACGTTTTGGCCCAACAACAATTGGTTTCAGACCTACCTGAATAACGAGACCGGCCTTCCGATTTACACGCCGCAGGTCAATATCGGCAACGGCGTCGCATTCGGCGGCGGCGAATATGGGTACTTCTGGAATCAGGGCCTGGGTGCCCAGGCCTGGGACGCGAAGATCTCCCATCAGGCCGGTGCGCATTACCTGAAAACAGGCATCGAAGTCCGGCGCGAAAAGAACTCGAACGCGTTCTACCCCCTGCCAACTTTCAATTTCAACACGGCCCTCACGGCGCAATCCTACGTCAATGGGGCGTCGGCGAACACGTCCGGCGACGGATACGCCACATTCCTGCTCGGCGGGCTCGACAATAGTTCGTTTATGACCGGCGGGGCGGCCGAGATTCCGATAACCGAGTTTTATGGCATGTACTTCCAGGATGACTGGAAACTGAGCCGTAAGATTACCCTCAATCTCGGCCTGCGCGACGAATACGAGACCGCTTACCACGATGCGGCTCACATCCTAGGGGGCCTCGATCTGTCCGCTCCCAACCCCGCTTACGGCGGAGGGGACGCGCCCGCCATGCCGGCCGCCGCTCTCAACATCGTAGGCAACAACTATTACCAGTGGAACGGGCAATGGTGGTTCGTGGGTCAGTCCAATCATGGGGGCATGTGGAACCCGCAGAAACTTGCGCTTCAGCCGCGTATCGGCATCGCATACCGGGTCAACGACAGAACGGCACTCCGTGCGGGCTATTCCATATACATGACCCCCTACGCAGGGATGTACCTGAATGGCATCGCGGGGCAGGGCGACGTGAATGCTATCGGTCCGCCGTACTACGGAGTGTTTGGCACTCAGTATACGCTGAATCCCCTGCAAGGCGTCCCCCAAGAGTACTTCGCGGACCCATTTCCAGCCGCCAGCAACCCGCTCGCCCCTCTTCTCGGCAGGGCTTCGGGACCGCAGCTCGGCACCGGCGGGGAATCGCTCGAATTTTACCCGAAGAACTTGACGAAAGCCTACAACCAACGCTTCAATATCAATCTCCAGCACGAATTCCGCGGCCAGTATGTCGTCTCTGCGACGTATTTCTTGAATATCGGGGACAAGTGGTACTCGCAGGCGCTGAACCAACCCAATCCTCAGTACCTGACGGCAAACGAGAGCGCCCTGACTACGACTGTCACAAACCCCTTCTACCACTATCTGAGCAACACACTGGTTCCTGGTCCTCTGTGGAACCAGCCGGACGTTACTCTTTCCCAACTGCTGGTCCCGTACCCGCAGTATGGGGCGCTGGTTTCAATGGGAGGATGCTGCGCCCCGGAGCGATACAATTCGCTGGAGCTGAAGGCCCAAAAGGTGTTCAGCAAGGGCTACAACTTCCTTATCACGTACGTCTACATCCGCGAGAGGCAGGCGTGGAATAGTCTCACCGATTACGCCGAATACGCCAACGAGTTTCAATGGCTGGACAGCGACCAGCCGCACCACCGGTTCAATGCCGCTGGCACATACGAACTTCCGTTCGGCAAAGGCCGGACCTATCTGAGCAACATCAACCGGGTGGGCGACGCCGTGATCGGCGGCTGGAAAATCACGGGGCTACTGACTATGATGTCGGGCGACTACGTGACGTTTAACGGCGGTAGCGGCGAGTTGAACAACCCGCAGGGTGGCAACATGATTTGGAACGGCCAAAGCCCGTGTGTCGCCAACCCCACGCCATCCGGCTGGTTCAACATCTCGGTGTTTCAGTCGATCCCGTCCAACGTTGCCTTTACGCCTCGGACCAATCCTTACACCTTCGACTGCCTGAATGGCCCGCACTTCCTGAACCTCGATTCGACCATCTCGAAGTTCTTCAGGATCACAGAGAAGTTCCGCCTCGAGATGCGCATGAACGTTTACAACACACTCAACAACCTAAACCGTAGCGATCCGTCTGTGAATATCGGTCCGGGATTCGGCCAGGCGCTTTATCAGGGCGCCCCTGGTGGTATCTTCGGCCAGGCGGGGAATGGCGGCGGACTTCCCAGCCCGACCAGCGTGGCAGGCCGTCAGCTTGAGTTCGGCTTGAAGTTACTATTCTAGCCGGCCGATACGCGACACTGGAATAAGAGGGCGGCGGTTCTCCGCCGCCCTCTCCACGCGAGGGAGATTTGCGGGGTGGGTGTGCCCGCATCACGCGAATTGGAACGCCGGGACCTGTCCTGCCGCGGCGCGAATTCGATCCGACGAGGCCCGGGGGCCGCACGCCCGGGCAATTGCAGCATTCATGGAGCCCATCATGTTTAATAGATTCCAGGTTTCGAGACTTCTTCTCTTCACGCTGTCGGTGGTCGCAGTCTTCGGCTCGGGACTCCGCGCGCAGCAGATTCCCGTCAAGGTCTGGGAAGAGCAGGTCACGCTGCCCACCTACCTGATCGGAGAGCCCCTCACGACTCCGATGTTCTACCACGGCCGGGCCTACCAGGGCGCGCAGGGGCACTTCTACCCCTATCCGGTCCAGGACAAGCTGACTTACGTCCGCAAGAACCAGAGCCACAAGATGCTCTATCTGGAAAATCGATATGTCAAAATCGGCGTCCTGCCGGAGATTGGCGGCCGCGTCTTCTACGCCCTGGACAAGACCGACAACTACAAGTTTCTCTACAGCGCCAGTGCGGTGAAGCCGGGCCTGGTCGGGATGCTGGGCGCATGGCTGGACGGCGGCATCGAGTGGAACGTGCCGCACCACCATCGGCCGTCGGTCTACCTGCCGGTGCAGTACAAGCTTGAAAAGAACGCCGATGGCAGCGCCACCATCTGGGTCGGCGAGCTGGAGATCAACCATCGCATGCGCTGGCTCATCGGCCTCACGCTGCACCCCGACACGTCCTACCTCGAGGGCACCTTCAAGCTGATGAACGAGTCCGCGGCGGCGAACAGCTTCCTCTACTTCGCCAACTTCGGCGTCCCTGCAAGCCAGGATTACCGCATCCTGTTTCCGCCCAGCACCGAGGTCGGGACCTACCACGCGAAGACGGATTTCATCCGCTGGCCCATCGCCGACGGGCACTACCAGGGCATCGACTTCACGGGCGAGGACGTCTCGCTGTGGAAGACCCACATCGAAATGAACTCGATCTTCGCCTACGACTGCATCGAGGACTGGTTCGGCGGCTACGACCACGCGAAACAGGCCGGCGTGCTTTACTTCGCCGACCATCACGTCTCCCCCGGCAAGAAGTTCTGGACCTGGGGCGCCGGCGAAGAGGGCCAGATGTGGGACAAGCTGCTCACCGAACCGGCCGACGGCCCCGTGATGGAGCTGATGGCCGGCTCGTACTCGGACAACGAGCCCGACTACAGCTGGATCCAGCCCTCGGAAGTCAAGACGGTCAAGCAGTTCTGGTATCCCTTCCAGAAGATCGGCATCGTCAGGAACGCCAACCTCCAGGCCGCCGTCAGCCTCGCAGTGACGCCCGGCGGCGCCGCCTCGATCGGCCTGTACACGACCTCGGCGCACCGCGCCGCCAAAGTGCTGCTCGAGGCCTCCGGCAAGGTGCTGTTCGAGAAGACGATCTCGATTGACCCCGCCACGCCTTTTCTGGCCCAGGTGCCATTGCCCCAGGGGACGCAGGAAAAGGAGCTGAAGGTCCGTCTCCTGGACGGTTCGGAGGAGTTGATCTCCTACCAGCCCTATCAGCGCAAGAACCTGCCCTTGCCCAAGCCCACCCTGCCCCCGGCCGATCCGGCCAGCATTGCGACCAATGAGCAGACCTATCTCACCGGCTTGCGCCTGCAGCAGTTCTTCAACCCGGCGGCCGAGCCCTATCCATGGTTCGACGCGGTGCTCAAGCGCGACCCGGGCGATGACAGAGCCAACACCGAGCTCGGCATCCTCTTCTACAAGCGCGGCATGTTCGAGGAGGCGGAACAGAGGCTCTCCGCCGCGGCGGCGCGTGTGACCTCCAACTACACGCGGCCGAAGGACGGCGAGCCGCTCTACTACCTCGGTCTCGCCCAGAAGGCCCGCGGCGAGTTCGATGCCGCCTACAAGACTCTGTTCGACGCCACCTGGAGCTTCGCCTGGGCCGCGCCCAGCTACTACGGCCTGGCCGAACTGGCGTGCATGAAGCACGACTACGCCCACGCCCTCGATTTCCTCGACCGCTCGCTTGCGGCCAACACGTCCAACGCCAAGGCGCTGAACCTGAAGGCCTCCATTCTGCGCAAGCTCGGACGGGAGAAGGACGCCGGCGCCGTTTCAGCCGCCGCCCTGGCCGTCGACCCGCTGGATGTCTGGGCGCAGCGCGAGCTGAGCCTCATGCACGAGCAGAAGCGCCCCATTTTCCTGTCCCCGGGACAGTGGAACGACGACGTTCAGCCGTACCTCGAGATGGCGGTGAACCTGGCCGGCGCGGGCCTGTGGGACGAGGGCATCGCGGCCCTGAACGAGCTTGTTTCCGCCTATCCGGACAAGATGCGCGTCCACCCCATGGTGTACTACTGGCTCGCGTCCATGCACGAGAAAGCGGGCCACGATCAGGAGGCCGCGCGCTGCTACGACCTGGCCCGCCGCATGCCCGCCGACTACTGCTTCCCCTTCCGCGTCGAATCGATCGCCGTCCTCCGGCGCGCCATGGAGCGCAACCCCAAGGACGCCCGCGCTCCCTTCTACCTCGGCGACCTGTTGGATGACCGCCAGCCGCGCGAGGCCATCAAGGCCTGGGAACTGGCCCGCGACCTTGACCCCAAATTCCCCATGGTGCACCGCAACCTCGCCGACGCCTACGCCTGGACCGAGCAGGACTATCCCAAAGCCGTCCGCTCGCTGCAGACCGCAGTCGCCCTCGATCCGCTCCCCAAGTTCATGGCCGAGCTGGACGAGTTCTCCGAGCGCGCCCTCGTTCCTCCCGCCCAGCGGCTGCAGGCGCTGCTCCAGCATCAGCAGGCCGTGCTCGAGCGCGACGATGCCCTCACGCGCGAGATCCGGCTCTACGTCCAGCTGGGCCAATACGACAAAGCCCTCGCTCTGCTGCTGAACGGCCATCACTACACCATCTGGGAGGGCGGACGCCAGTACCCCGCGCACTCCTCCTACCAGAGCGCAATGCTGCTCAGCGGTCACGAATCGGCTCGCGCCGGGAACTACAGGGAAGCGCTGAAACGCTACCAGGCCGCCCTGGAGTACCCCGACAACTTCTCCGAAGGACGGCCCGTGGACGGCGGCCGGGCGCCCGTCGTCTACTACTTCATCGCCACCGCCTACGAAGCGTTGAGCGACTCGGGCAACGCCCGCGCCTTCCTCGAGAAGGCCGCCGCGCCGCCCTCCCCGAAGTACCGCCCCAGCTACATCGCCGAGGAGTTCCGGCCCGAGATTCAGTACTACCGCGCCCAGGCCCTGCGCAAGCTCGGACGCGGGCCCGCGGCCGACCGGATCTTCGCCGCTCTCGTCGCTTCGGGCGAGGAGGCCCTGCATGCCGCACCCGGCGGCCGGCCCGACTTCTTTGCCAAGTTCGGCGAGCGGGAAACCGAGGCCGACCGTCTCGCCCAGGGCCATTACGTGCTTGGCCTGGGCTACCTTGGCACGGGCCAGCGTCAGGAAGCCCTGGCCCAGATGCAGGAAGCCGTCAACCTGAACGTGAATCACCTGGAGGCCCAGGTTCAGCTGGCCGGCATCAGGAACCCGGCCCAGTAAGCGCTATCGGCCTCCCGCCGCCCGCCCGCGTCCTCCGCGGCCGGCACCGGGTTTCCATTGCGTCGCGCGCCGCGGGCTTCGGCCGCAGGCGGGTGCTTGCGCAGGCCCGCGTTTGCGACTGAGAATACACATCAGCCGGGAGCGCGAAGACCGCGCCTCGGGCGAAGGGAGACGTATGGCCGACGCGAGGTCAGGACGGACGGGGGAATATCAACGATATCCCCTGCACTTAATCGTCCTGCTCCGACTCGAATCGAATCGCAGGCGGCGGGATTCGGAATCCGCGCGTCCGGATGCCACAGTAGATAATCCCAGCCATCAACCAGCAACCGCCAATGACCTTGGCCGGCGTGCCGAGGCCGAGCCAGATGATCAAGCAGAAGAGGAACCCGGCGGCGGGGAGGATCGCCTCCCAGAGGCGGCGCTGTCCCGGGGGCTTTAGGAAAAAAAACTGCCGGAGCGCGGCTAGGTTGACTCCCATGAAAGCCAGGAAGGCTCCGAAATTCAGAGTCTCAGCCGCCCGCTCGTAGTCGAATACCAGAGCGCCCGCGAAAGCGACAGCTCCAATCAACCAGAGGTTGTAAGTGGGATTGGAGCTTGCCGGATTGATATGAGCGAACCAGCGGGCCGGCAGCACATTGTCGCGCCCCATGCCAAACAGCAGCCGGGCAGCGCCCACCTGGCCGCCCAGACCACTGCCGAAGTTGGCCAGCAGAAGAACCACCGCCATGGCCTGAAACATCAGTGCTCCGCCAACCTTGCGGCTGATGTCCATGTATGCGGTTTCCAGCGAGGGGAAGGTATGGTAGTCGGGCCATACGAGTTGGCCTACATAGACCTGCAGGCCGCCAAACAGGCCGGTGATGACGCAAACCAAGATCGCCGCCAGCAGTACATTGCGCCGTGGATTCTTCACCTCTTCCGCGAGCGTGGTAACCCCGTCAAAGCCGATGTAAGTCAGCGCGGCCAGCGACGAGCCGGTGAGGATCGAAGGCCAGCGGAAGGTTGCGGGATCATAGAACGGCTGGATCGAGAATACGCCGCTCCAGCCGGCGGTGTGGAACAGCAAGCGGATCGCCATTACGAGGAACACCCCGACCACCGCGCACATGACGAAGAGCAGCACGATATTGGCCCGCGCGGTGGATCTGATGCCGCGCAGGTTCAAGGCGGTCATCCCTCCCGCGAAGCAGAAGGCCAACGCGGCATATGGCACGCCGGGGAGCAGGCGTTGCACCGTTAACGAGCCGTAAATCGTACATAGCAGCGGAATGATCAGGTAGTCCAGGAACATGGCCCAGCCGGCCAGAAAGCCGAGGTGCGCATTGAGGCCGCGTCCGACGTAGGTGTAGGCAGAGCCCGCCACCGGGTAGAGGACGGCCATGCGCCCATAGCTCAGCGCTGTCAGGAGCATCGCAAACATCGCGATCAAAATGGTGGTTACGGCATGCCCGTTGGAGAGCTTCTGGGCGATCCCGAACAGCGGGATCGGGGCGATCGGCATGATCACAACGATGCCGTAGAGGATCAGGTCATGCAGGCCCAGTACACGACGCAACCGGGCCGGTCTAGGACCGGCACCGTCAGAGGTCACAGGCACGAACGTAACACCCGCTCGAAGGCCATAATGATGTCGTCTTCGTCCGTGCTGGTGAGACAGGAAGGAATCGGCAGCAGAATACTCCGCTCAAACAGGCTGTCGGCCGCCGGGCACGTTCCCTTTTCATAGCTGTGTATCAACTCCCGGTTCTCGGCCAGCGACCATGGGAAGCCATGCCGGTCCACCGATCTGCGCTGCACGAGGCTCACGATGTTGTAATAAAGGTGCAGTCCCCATTCGGTCATGACAACGTTCGAGACGCCCTGAGGCGCGGTCACGATGCCCTCGGCTCGAAGCATCCGGTTGACCTGCTGCGCCATCTCAGCGTCGGCATAGGTCGTGATGAGAAAGCACCCGGTGTCTCCGCCCGGGTCCGGAATGCGCCGCAGCTTCACTTCCGGGAACTGCGCCAGCGCCTGCCGGATTCGATACTTGCTGTGGTGCATCGCGCCGGTGATGGACGGCAGTTTTCGCAACTGCACCCGCAAGACCGCGGCGCGGAGTTCGTCCATGCGGCAGCCCTTGCCCCAGAGGCAAGTGTCCGGGTCATCGAAGCGCAGCCGGCCGGATTCGTCGCGCGCATAGCCCAGGTCGTGGCAGGCGAAGGCGCGAGCGTAGAGGCGCTCATCGCTCGTGAGGATGCAGCCGCCCTCGCCGGAGGTCATGTTCTTGTTCATCTGAAAACTGAAGATACCCATGTCGCCAAAGGTGCCGACGCTCTGGCCCTCCACGCTGCCCCCGGCGCATTGAGCGCAGTCTTCGAGGAGGAAGAGGCCGCGCTCGCGGGCCACGGACCGGATGGCTGGCGCGTCGCCGGGCGCGCCACTCATGTGGACCAGGATGACGCCGCTCGTGCGCGGCGTGATCCGGCGCTTCACGTCTTCGGGATCAAGGCAGAATGTGTCGTCAATGTCGGCCAGGACCGGGATTGCGCCTTGATTCACGACCGCCGCCGCCACAGCCACCCAAAGGTAGGCAGGGATGATGACTTCCTGTCCGGGGCCCACGCCGAGCGCGGCCAGCGCTACGCTGAGTGCCGCGGTGCCACTGCTGACCGCGAGAGCGTATTTGGCGCCCGTGTAGCGCGCCATCTCGGCCTCCAGGTTCTCGGCCTCTCGCTGCAGGTCCAGGCCGTAGTAGCGGAAGAGTGATTTCGACTCCAGAACCCGCACGGCGGCATCGACCTCGGCTCTGTCCATGTGGTGCACGCCGGGGAATTCGAGCGGCAGTGGAGTGGCGCGAATTGGCTTTTCGCAGCGCGCTTTAGTGTCAGAATTCGTCTGGTCCATAGAGATACTCCTGGGGAAGGTTCCCTCCAGACCTAATCTACTCTTGGTATACGTCGCGTTGGAAAGACTTAATTGCTTTCTGTGGGACTCAAACAACCAAATCTCAGCGCTGCCGCTCGTCCTGCTTCAGCGGTTAACTGAGCTTGAAGATGAACTCCTGGGAGACGCTCGTGCCCGCTGACGCCGCCGCGCGAGGACCGGCCACCGAGCCGATATCCGCGAGCTTCGGCGCCCGGCTTCCGAGATGGTAAAGCTCCAGCACGCCGCTTCGCCGGGCGGCGTCACAATCACGGCGCAGGCTCCTGGCCTCGAAGCGTGTTGAACAAAGCGATTGGCGCTTTGGCATCCACCCGCCGCTTTGCGGAAGGGGGCTGATCGGAAATCCTCAAACGTGTTTGGTTAGGAATCACATGCGACAGGCAGTGTGATTTCATGGTGAGTGCCACCATGAACGGCGCTGAATGTCTGTTGCGGACCCTGCTGGCCAACGGCGTGAACACGTGTTTCATGAACCCGGGCACGTCCGAAATGCATTTCGTGTCCGCGCTGGATCGCGTGGCGGGGATGCGTGCGATCTTGTGTCTCTTTGAAGGTGTCTGTTCGGGCGCCGCGGACGGCTATGCGCGCATGACGCGGCGGCCGGCGGCCACTTTGCTGCACCTGGGGCCGGGCCTCGCCAACGCTCTTTCGAATCTTCACAATGCGCGCAAGGCGCGGTCGCCGGTGGTCAACATTGTGGGCCAGCACAGCACTCAGCATCTGCGCCACGACGCGCCCCTCACGGCCGACATCGAGGCGTTGGCGCGCCCGGTTTCGAGCTATGTCCGCACCGTGGAGCGCTTGGAGGAGATGGGCAAGGAGACCTCCGCCGCCGTGCAGGCTGCGAGTGCCGCAACTGGCCAGGTAGCCACGCTGATTGTGCCGGCAGACTTCTCCTGGAGCGAAGCGGGCGAGCCGGGGTCCGTGCTGCCGCGTCTTCCCGCGCCCGGCCCGCAGGCGGAGCGCGTCCGGGAGGCGGCCGCGGTTCTGAGGTCGGGCGAGGCCACGGGACTGTTACTCGGAGGCAGCACGCTGCTGGTGCCGGGGTTCGAACCGGCAGCACGGCTTGCTGCGGCGACCGGCGTCCGAGTGTTCGGCAATCGGTATGGAGCGCGCTATCAGCAGGGGGGCGGCCGCATGGCGCCGTTGCGGCTGCCGTATTTCCCGGAAGCTGCGGAGGCTGCGCTGGCCGGGCTGAAAAACTTGATTCTGGTGGAGAGCGCGGCGCCGATTTCCTTCTTTGGATATCCCGGTCGCCGCAGCGAGCTGGCGCCCCGGGAGTGCGCGGTCCACTCGCTGGCCTCGGTTGGGGAAGATGGCACCGCAGCCTTGAGGGCACTCGAATGGCAGTTGGGTTTTGAGCCGGCGATGCCTCCAATCCTATCGGTCCCGAAGCCGGAATGGCCGGCGAACACAGCCCTGACGCCCGATTCGATTGGCCGCTTGCTGGCGCACCTGCTTCCGGAAGGCGCGATTGTCTCCGACGAATCGGTTTCGTCTGGCGAACCGATCTTGCGCCACCTCATGTCGGCGGCTGCACATGACCTGCTGCCTGTCGCCGGCGGTTCCATTGGACAGGGTCTGCCCGTGGCTGCAGGCGCGGCGGTCGCATGTCCGGATCGTAAGGTGATTGCGCTTGAGTCCGATGGCAGCGGCATGTACACGCTCCAAGCGCTGTGGACCATGGCGAGGGAACGGTTGGAAGTCGTGGTGGTGATCCTGGCGAACCGTCGATACCACATTCTCGATATCGAGATGCGGCGGACCGGCGCCGGAGAGATCGGTCCCCGCGCGAACGATATGCTGGACCTCAGACGGCCGGATCTCGATTGGGGCAAACTCGCGGAAGGGATGGGCGTGGAGGCAGTGCGGGTTGCGACTGTGGACGAATTCGTTTCCGGGTTCCATGCGGCCATGCGGCAACGTGGCCCGCTTCTGATTGAAGCGGTGATGGAGTAGGGGGACTTGCGTTGCAGGACATGCCGAAAGTTCACCGAGCGACACACTTACCCGAAGGCCCCTGCTGCGCGCGGCACTCGTTAGGGCCTGTTCACGCTACCCGAACGGATGGCGTTGCGCGCGAAAAGCGTCTCAGACGAGGCGGAGGACGATGACTTTGGCCATTCCAAGGCGAGGACGACAACGAAGGCTGAGGCGCTTTTCGCCGCAACCCGGAGGGACGGGGCCGGTTTCCCCGATTTCCGCGTCGCTCGTCGCTCGCCGCACGCCCGGTATGCATCGCTCCTCGCTCCTGGAACTCGAAAAAACCGGCTCCCGTCGCCACCGTCCGCGTAGTGTGAACAGGCCCTAATTACGCAACGTAATGAAGCCCATCAGAAACACACTACCCCTCCTTGTTTCAATCAGCTGTGCCCTCGCGTTGGGTAAGACTGCGGCGTTTCGGGCGGTTGTTCACTTGAACGCCATCATGAGTTGCCTGATCTCCCGCAAGTAGATCTGCTCGGCATTGGGCGCGAGGTGACTGGTGGCCGGTTCGTAACCGCCCTCCGCGAACGCGGCCTGCTCGGGAAAATACCCGATGTAGCCGTTGGTGTAGCCCATGAAGAAGCAGGCCGTGGCGGGGCAGGCCGCCTTTACGCGTTTGCCAATCGTGTTGAACAACTCGCCCGGAAAGGTCACCCACATGAGGTCGCCGATCCGCACCGCCGTGGTGGGTGCGCGGACGGCCGGGTCCTGGAAATGGGCGGCGAGCTCGCGATAGGTCCGCGGGAGCAGGATCTCGCGGCTGACGACCTCGATGCGAGGAGCAAACGCCCGCTCCGGCGCCAGCGATCGGTAGACGCGGACGACCTCGCGTCCAATTTCCTCGCCCAGCGCGTGGGTCGTTTCGATGCTGTCGACATTGCCGTCCAGCCCGCCCACGACGCGCGGGTTGATGTCACCCGCCGCGCCTTGCAGGTAGATCGTATTCAGCCCTGGGAATTGCGACTCGACATAGGACTCCATGCGTCCCATCCACTCCGCTGAGACCTTGCTGTTCCGGCCGCCCAGCGAAGTGCCATGACAGGCATAATGAATCATGAGCGCGTAGGGTTGCCCTTTCTCGTCGTCGAGGCGCACGAGCTGGACCGCCTCGTCGATGGGGCCGCCCGGGTTGGCGCCGAGCCGCGCTTCGCCGGCGAATTCGTGGATCATCACCGGCTGATCGGTCTTGAACTCGCCGAAGGACTGGCTCCGATTGTTCTCGTCATAGGTGACGAAGGAATCCCGATCGGCGGGCCGGATTGCGCGGCGGTTCACCGCGATGTGCGAACTCCCTTGTCCCGTAGCGATCTTGACCGGCCGCAGCGCTCCGATGGCCTGCTTCACGGTCGGCACCATCGCCTGCTCCAGTTGCCGGGTCCACGCCGCGTTGCCCACCGGATCGGGAGCGGGGGCGGCATGATTGTGAACGTCGCCGATGAGAATGTGATCCGCGGGGATTGCTGTCTCCTGAGCGATTCGGCCACGCCAGGAATCATGGTCGCGGAAGCCGATGATGTCGGCTTCGAGGAACACCAGCCGGGCGTCGCCGCATTCGAACACCAAGGCGCGCAGATAGAGCTTCTCGCCGGGATACACGCCATCGGAAGCCGATTTCCGCAGCTCATATCCGCCCAGGTTCACCGGCCCCCCGGGGGTGATGTCGGTCTTGGCGAAGCCGGCCTTGCATTGAGCTATGGCGCAGCTAGAGCCCAGCAGCAGGGCCAGGGGTATGATCAGGGACCTGTTTCTCAGTCTCACGGTGATTTGCTCCTTGCGGCGAAACATGCGAGCGCATGCGGGTCCTTTGCTCAGGGGTCATGAGGCCCGCTGCGCGCTTCTTCGAAACGGGTAAAGCGCTGGATTCGTCCGGTACTGGGTCGGTGAGCAGCCCGCGATCTTGCGAAAGACCCTCGCGTAGTAGGCAGGGTCCACAAAACCGATCTGTTCGGCCACCGCCGACACCGAGTTCAGAGGCTCCAGCAATCCGCGCTTGGAGGCCTCGACCCGCGCGGCCATGAGATACCGCTCAAAAGTCATCCCCATCTCGCGCTTGAAAATGCGGCTGAAATAGCCATTCGATATGCCGAGTGCGGAAGCGACGCGAGAGATCGAGACTTTGCCCGCGGTGACTGGGTCGGAGAGTTCCTTGTGGATCAGACGGGAGGCACGCTCCGCCATCTTCTCGCGTTTGCCTGAGAACACCCTCCGCACCGCGTCCAGGATCACTTCCGCCTGCTGCGAGAACTCCTCATGCAACGCAAACGCAGATGCGGCGCTGCCAATTTGGTCCATTCGGCTGGGGACTCGATCTCCCCTCGCAGTCTCGTCCGGCAGGAGCGCACGACTGGCGTAGGTGAGCGATTCCAGCGCGTAGGCGTAGAAGTGACGCTGCGCCTGCAGATCGCGGAGCGTGTGTTCCACCCGCAACGGCAGAGCGGCCAACACGGCGCGGGCCTCCTGCAGGCGCCCCTCGGACAATTCGCGGCAGATCTCCCCGACCAAAGTAGCCAGTCCATCGCCGCTCCGCAGTGACGCGTTGTAGCAGACGATGGGGGATCCGGAAGCGGCGAGCGCGATCGCGGCCTCGTGGTAGGAATCGACCAGGCGATGCCAGCCGGCTTTGACGCTGCCGATACCCACCCGCGCCCGGAGATCGGCCGCCCGTGATACGGCTTGGAGAAGCGTCCCGGCCAGGTTCTGAGACTGCAGACTTGAATTCACTTCAGATCTCGGGCGATCACGATAAAGCACGCAGATCTCGCCGTTCCTGAGGCAGGCGCACACCGTATTCGGCACGGCCTCGCAGAGCTCCTCGACGCACTGCACGGCCCGGGTCACCCGGAGATCAAAGGAGCTGGTCGGGGCGGCGTGGCCGACTTCGTTCTGCAGTTGCACCACCAGCACGCGGTTTGGATAGCGCTTCAGCCCCAGGGTGTCCATCAGATCGTGCAGCGCCTGATCGGCGCTGCCACCTTCCAGGGCCAGATGCGCAAACTCCTTCCGAGCCAGGTGCAGCTCCCGGCTCCTCCGCTGCTCGCCTTTGATGGCGTTGGAGAGACGGCTCCAGGTGTTGCCCAAGTATTCGGCGAACAACCCGAGGACCTCGACGGCGCGTTGAATGTCCGCGTCAGTGACGATCGGCACCTGCCAGTACGACTCCTGAACGGCGCTCCAGTTCAGGCCCTGGTCCGCATCCAGCTTGAGTCTCAGTTGTTCCAGTTGGGACTCCGTCGGAGGTTCGCGACGCACCTGGCCGCTGAGCAGGGTTGCAATGTGCTGGCCGTCGGCGAAGACGGGAATGGCGATGTCGATGAGCCCCGCAGGACAAAGGTAGGCCTCGCCTTTGCCGCTCTCGCGAACCCGGCGCTCCGCATCCTTGTCGGACGCGGCGCAAGCCGCCATGCGATTGTAGAATAGAGGTTCGAGAATCGGCTTCGCGCTGAGCAGGCTCGCGCACGGCCCCACAAGCGCCTCCTCGGTGCAGACGAGCTTCTGCCGCAGGCCGACCCGTTCGGCCGGGCCGTGCTCTGCCCAGACAAGATCTATTCGCTTGATGGGGCAGGAGTTATTGATCAACAGCAGGAATAGTTGGAAAAAGCCGAGATCCTTCTCGAACTCCTCACGGAACCAGGCGGCCGTGGCTTGAGTAGGGCTTCCTTTCTGCGCCCTGATGCCCTGGTCATCGTTGCGCATATTGTCTGAGCCGAGGCTACCATAAGCGGTCCGTCGCGACGAGTAAATAATTGATATACCCTGCACTTAATCGTCCTACTTCGGGTCGAATCGAATCGCGGAAGGCCGTGATTGCTTCTGGGCAATCGCAGTCCACGTCGCTGCTGCCGAACTTGTCCCCCAGAAGCACGCCTATGTTCTGCGACGCGCCGTTGAAGTATTGGGATGCCCCCTCCGTCGTTATTTCAAGCTGGTGCCACTCCTTGAAAACGGGTCGCTTTGACCGGTGCGGAACGGGCACTGGCGAAAAGCCCTTTTGAATCCATGTGATCGCAGCATCGAGAGGGGTCATATCGATTCGTACCTCGAACACAAGAAGGAGGCGCCGCCCAGGGTCACAAGGCGCGCCTCTTCGTATATCCTCTTGGATCGCTATTGGCTATTGGGGCAGTTCGGTTCACATGCTCCCCACGGGGCGGTACTAATCCCGCAGGGATCGGCTCCGAGGAGCGAGAGAAGTCTGGTTCCAGATGAGTTCGAGACGTGTCCAAGGTGGGTGCCCGCCATGGACGGGTGGCGGCGGTCCACACCGATCATTCTGAAAATATTAGGCGTTGACAGGCTCGTTCACGGTGCCACTTGGCCCGCAATAGATCGAAACGTGTCCAAACTCGAGTATCATTTCCGCGCCTCCATCCATCCCGTGCCATTCCCCCTTTGACTCATGCAATTGCGGGCGAAACGCGCTGATTCCGGGACTTTGTTAACATTGTTGCGTGGCTACTCCCCGTTCTGTTCTCCTCGTTGGAGGCGCTGGTTATCTGGGCTCGGTCCTGACCGGTGAATTGCTCGCCAGAGGCTATGCAGTGACGATTCTCGACCGGTTGTTCTTCGGCCGGGTCGGCATTGAGCCGCATCGCGATCGGATCCGCCTGCTGCCGGCAGACATCCGGCATCTGAGCGCGGATTGCCTGCAAGGCGTCTCGGCGATCATCAACCTGAGCGGACTCTCGAACGATCCCACCGCGGAGTATAATCCGGAGGCCAATTACCAGATGAACACGGTGGCCACGGCCACTCTGGCGCAACTGGCCAGGCAGTGCGGTGTCCAGCGGTACATTTACGCTTCCAGTTGCTCGCTGTATGACTTCGGGATTGTGGAGGCCGAACGCGATGTCCTGATGGACGAGACGTCGCCGGTTAACCCGCGCGCGGCGTACTCGAAATCCAAGTACGACGGCGAGCGGGCGCTGTTCGCCATGATCGACGATTCCTTCTGCCCGGTCATCCTGCGCATGGGGACGCTGTACGGCTTCTCGCCGCGAATGCGCTATGACCTGGTGGTGAATACGTTTGTCAAGGACGCGCTTTCAAAAGGGTATGTCACGCTGCACTATGGCGGCCAGATGTGGCGGCCCATGGCCGAAGTGAGGGATGCGGCGCGGGCCTATGTGGCCCTGCTGGAGGCTCCCGACGAGGCCGTTCGCGGAGAGATATTCAATCTGGTCCACGACAACTACCGGATTTCGGAACTCGCCTTGCGCGTCCGGGACGCGCTGGCCGTGCTCGATATTCACACCGATATCCGCACCGATTTCAAGTACGCCGCCGTCCGCAATTATCGCGTCTCCGGCCGGAAAATTACTCGGGTTCTGAACTTCCGCCTCGAAGTCGGTATCGAGGATTCGGTTCGTCACATCGTGCAGAACGTCCGCGCTTTCGGATACACCAACTTCGATCACGACCGCTACTACAACATCCGCTGGATGAAGCTGCTGGAGGAGGCGCAGAGCATTATCGGCATCACGGGTGGCATCTTCGACTCCCCCAAGCCGGGGGCGAATGGTTGATGCCGCGAGTTCTGCTGATCGGCGCCCGCGGCCAGTTGGGTGTTGATCTCGCGGCCGTGCTCTCCGGCGATTATGAGATCCTGCCGGCGACTCAGGAAATCATGCCCGTGGAAGATGCCGCGCGGGTGAACGCCTGTGTGCTCGAGCACCGCCCTGGCATCATCATCAACTGCTCCGCCTTCCACCGCGTGGACGACTGCGAAACGCAGGTGGAACGGGCTTTCCAGGTCAACGTCTACGGCCTGCGGAACCTGGCTCTGGCGGCCCGGGAGTGCGGTGCGCTGCTGGTTTCCTTCTCCACGGACTACGTCTTCGACGGCGCCCGCCGTACACCCTACGCGGAGGAAGACCTTCCCACGCCGAAGTCCATTTACGGCGTATCGAAGGCGGCCGGCGAGATGATGGTGCAGGCGCTCCACGAGCGCCATTACCTCATCCGGACGTGCGGGCTGTATGGATACGCCGGCAGCCGCGAGAAGAAGACGAATTTCGTCGAGTCCATGATCGGCTGGGCGCGCCAGGGCAAGCCGCTGCGGATTGTGTGCGACCAGGTGTGCACGCCAACGCCGACCATGCAGGTGGCCCGCGCCGTCCGCAACCTGCTGGCGCGCGAGGACTACGGACTATACCACCTGACCTGCGCCGGCGAGTGCTCGTGGTATGAATTCGCCGCCGCGATTTTCGAAATGATGGACCTTCACCCGTCCGTCAGCCCGGTCCCGTCCGCGGAGTTTCCCACCCCGGCCAAGCGGCCCGGCTACTCCGTCCTCGACAATCGCCGCTACCGTTCACTCGGCTTTCAGGATCTGCCCCACTGGCGGGACGCGCTTCGATCCTATATCGATGGCCGGGCCGCCAACGGGCGCGCGTAAGCGGCAAGCATGGCACGTAAGATCGGCAGTATCCTCCACGGCGCTTACGGCGACTACTACTGGCAGGCGACGAGCCTGCGACTGTTTGCGGAGCGCCATCCGGGCGCCCAGTTTTATTTGTTCGCCTCGGAGCCGGACCGCCGTTTGGGGTTTGAGAAAATGGATCTGTCCTTCGCCGAGTGCTTCTCGCCGTGGGAGGAACTGCTTTCAACACCGCTTGACGAATTCCTGCAATACCAGGTTTTTGACCTCGAACTGCAACAGGAGGTTCTCGCCCATTTACCCGCTGATGTACTGGCCAAGATCGATCGCACCAGGAACCGGATTTTCTGGTCGGACCTGAGGGGTTCCCTGCCACTCCAACCCTCCCAGCGTCTGCAATTGAGCGCCGAGGGGCGCCGGCAGGTTCCCGCGGCGATGGAGCAGTACGGCGTCCCGGAGGATCTGTTTCGCAAGCGCAAGACCGTCGCCTTCGTCTGGCGATACCGCGGCTGGAACTCGGCCATCAAGCCCGTCGGCCAGCCTTCGTGCGAAGCGTTGGTGGAGAAGTACTCGCGCGTCTTTCGGCGCTTGATCAACGACTTTGACTGCCATGTTCTCGTCACCGGGATGAACCCGGTCCCGGATGAGGCGGACCGGCACTGCGTGGACCCGAAGTATGCGGCCTTCGGCCTGGATCTGCCGCCTGAACGTTGCACTTATCTGCAGGGTAAGGGCCGCAATTGGGTTTTGGACCTCGAGATTCTCTCCCGCTGCACGGCCGCGGCCGCCATGGCATCCGGCATGTCGGAGGCCCTCGATACGCACCGCGGCGGCGGCGCAGTCCTCATGGATCCGCCACTGCACTACATGCTGGTGCTGCTCAAGTATCGCGTGGCCTTACACCAATTCATGACGCCGCGCGGATTTTATCGAATCTGGTCCCGGCCACATTCCGAAGGCCGTCTTTACCGCTGGATCGCTGAGGATCTCAAGCGCGCCGGGGAATAGGCGTCCGCCGGTGCGCGGGGGCGCCATCGGATCGTGGTGGTTCAGGGAGACCGCTAGCTTGAACGCGCCTGCGGAGGCCGCCTCAGGCGGCGCGCGGCAATGCGCAGCACGCCGAAGGCGGCCTCGCGGATGATCGCGAGGTCCATCTTCGACTCCCCAATCTGGCGCTCGGTGAAGACGATCGGCGCTTCGCGGATTTCGAATCCGCGATGCCACAGCTCAAATGTGGTTTCAACCTGGAATATGTAACCGTTGGCGAAAAGGTTGTCCAGGTCAATGGCCAGCAACGCTTCACGGCGCCAGCATTTGAATCCGCCCGTGGAGTCCGTGAAAGGCATGCCGGTGAAGATGCGCACGTAAAGGGACGCGCTCCAGCTCAGCAGGAGCCGCTTGAAATCCCAGTTCAGCACCCGCACCCCATTGACGTATCTGGAGCCCAGAATCAGCCAGGCGTCGCCGAGTCCCGAAAGCAGCAGCGGAATCTCGGCCGGGTCATGGGACAGGGCGGCGTCCAATTGCACGATGGCGTCGTAGCCTTCCCGCAGCGCCCATTGAAAACCAGCCACGTAGGCGCGTCCGAGCCCGGCCTTGCGCTCGCGATGCAGCACGAACAGACGATCCGGGTGATGCTCGGCGAGCTGGTCCGCTAATTCGCCCGTGCCACGGGGTGAGTTGTCGTCAACCACGAGGATATGCGCGCCGGGCACAGCCTGCCAGACCCGGAAGACAAATTCGGGGAGATTGTCCCGTTCATTGTAAGTGGGGCTAACAACCAGAATCCGCTGTTCCCATATTCACCTTCCAGCCTGCAATCCGTCAGCCTCTATATTCAGGGTGATTGGGGCAATTCCCTGGCCTGCTTCCACTCTGACATCCGCTCCGCCCTCTCAGCCGCTATCGATGGCGGGAGCGTGGTGCGGTTGTGCACCAAATCCTATGCACTCATTCTCCAGGCAGCATGGATACGCCGGATTAGGTGATTAAGGTTTGTCGCCCAGTATCCAGGTAGGGTTCCTGAGTACCTCGTGCAGGTCCGGTTGGGCTTGATGCCGCAAGCTGAACCACGTAAACCGTCCGGCATAAACATTGATGACGTTCGGGGGCAAACTCGGGGTAACGATCGGCCGGAAGAACAGAAAGAATCCAACGTTCCACGCGAGGCACAGCACCGCTGTCGTGATTGTGAGCCGCTGAGTGCAATTCTCCAGTAATAAGAGACCCATCAGGATGAGCGGGGCCGTCATGAAGTTGAGGTACGGGGCTTGTGCCATATAGACGACCAGAAAAAAGATGAGCCCTGGAACGATCCAGATCGCCAGCTCAACGGCGCGTGAATCGAGTCCTTTGCCGCGGCGGATCACGAGAGGCAGCAGGAAGGGCCAGAACGCGAATGACAGGGCCACAACCACGCGGGTGACATTGGCCAGCGCCTGAGGGTCGAAGCCCTTTGCGACGATCGATTCCTGGCTGGTCTGGAGGACAAAGTAATTGCCGACCGATCCGGGATACTGTGTCGACAGGGAAGACCAATGAAGGCGCTGATAGGCCAGTGCGGTGGGCACTAGCCAGGCCAGACAGACAACGGTGATCACGGCGCATGCAATCACCGCGCGGTGGCGGGGACGGAGCCGGATCAGGCGCCAGCACACGTAGGGCAGGAGAAATGCGCCGTCGGACGGCCTCATTCCGGCGCCAATTCCGAACGCCACGGCCGCCAGATAGAGATACCAGGCCCGGCCTGTTCGTTCGTGTTGTAAGAAACCGTAGAGGACCAAAACGGGAAATAACAACTGCGGTGCGTAGGTACAGTGAATCTCGGCGGAGAACCACGCGTAGAAGATCCCGGCGTAAATAGCGGCGCCCCACATGGCAAATGACCTACGGGCGAAAAAACAACGTGCACAGTAGTAGAAGACAACGACACCCAGCACCGAACATGAAATGTTGAAGATGGATATGGCGAGCACCGGATCACTGAACAGACCCATCAGCCGGTTGAAGAGCCAATACCCGGGCGGTTGGATCAGATAGGTGTGATTCAGAATGGCCTTCAGGTGTTTCGGGCCATCCAAGGAATACAACTGCGACCTGGTCAGCACTCTGGTCAGCAGTACGACGGCCGCGAGCGCCCAAGGATACCAATCGAAGCCCTCCAGGCGCGAGGCTTCGCGAGGGGCAGCCTCATGATCAGATGTTGCAGACATGCGCCGTTTCACTCCTTCGGTAATTTCACTCTTGTATTCGGGAGCCTGATGATCATGACCATAGCCCGAACGGCGATGCTGGTTTCTGATTTCGATTGGGTTCGATTCGACGCCGCTTCCCTACGATCCAACCCCAGATTGCAAGCTGGGCCAGGGTCGATTGTACCGCCAACGGCCCCCTCGTAACCACTGCTTTTGCTCTTCCCTTCCCGCTCGGCTCCAGCAGTCGACGGACCCCCACGACCCTCCTCTCAGCTGCCCGGCCGCGCCCTATGCCGGCGCCGCGCCGTGGCCGCCGGGGCCTTTTTGGCGGCCCAGCGGCCCAGGAGATATTCGCGCTGATACGCCGCCGTGACGTTTCGCAGCCGCACCGTGACGGTTCCCGAGCTGCTGACCTCGTATTCTTCCTCGATGCGCTGCCCGGCGTTGATCTCGTGGCGCTCCACGGGGATGCCCGACAGGTCGGCCAGTCCGGCCAGGCGCGGATCGAACGGGAAGCGGATCTCGTCCCAGGGCGTCAGATCGCCCGTCGGCGCGCCGGCCTCGTCCAGGGCCGTGCATTCCAGGAAGCGGTAATGTCCGATGTTGTGCGCCGGCGAGTATCCACACCCGAAGCGAATCGGCGGCGCGCCCGGCTGAGGCAGCGGCGCGCCTCGGAGGATCAGCGGATCGAACACGATCCGGTCCCCGCCCTCGGCCTCTCTCCACAGGCCGAAGTGCCGCGTAAAGCGCTCCTGCAGCGGCGCCGGCAACGCGCCTTCGGCGTGAATCGCCAGCCCGATCGCCGTGGCCGAGCGCATATACGCGCTGCGGTGCACCCGCCGCCCGAACCGCTCCCGTACCATCCGGCCCACCAGCGGCAACTCGCTCGCGCCGCCCGTCAGGTACAGCACCGGCGGCTTGGCCGGGCTGCCGCATTTCTCCAACACCTGCTCGGTCAGCGCCAGCGTCTCCTCGACCATCGGCAGGCAGGCCTCGTAATACTCCGCCACCGGCACCGCCACCTCGCCCCACGCCGCGCCCACTGCGTCCAGTTCCAACGTGATCTTGCGCGAGTTGGGATGGATCGCTTCTTTCTTCTGACGGCATTCCTCGATCAGCACAAACTCCTGCTCCTGGCTCAGGCCGTGCCGTTCCTCCAGCCGTCCTGCCTGGCGCAATGCGAGTTCGGCCAGCACATCGTCGAAATCGTCGCCGCCCAGCGACGGCAGGCTCTCGCTGGCCAGCACCTGAAACGCGTTCTCCTCGCGCCGCACCAGTGAGACGTCGAACGTGCCGCCGCCGAAATCGTAGACCAGCACCGACTCCGGCTCCGGCACGCCCGCTTTCCGGTGGCCGAATTCGACCGCCGCCGCCGACGGCTCGTTCACCAGGGCCCGCACCTGGAAGCCGGCCCGCGTGAACGCCTCGACGGTCAGGTAGCGTTGATTGGAATTCGCCAGCGCGGGCACGCCCAGCACCGCCTCCAGCGGCTCGTCCGCCGCCGGTCGGGTATTGGAATGCCGGCACAGCTCCACGCGCACCTGTTGCGCCAGCCCGGTCAACAGCTCCTGCACCGTCAGCGCCGTGGAACCGAACTGCACCAGCGAATGCGGACCGGCCCTGGCCAGCACGCTCTTGATCGATCGCAGATGGCTCCAACCCGGCTTGCCATACTGCCGCCACGCCTCCCAACCGTACGCCATCTCGTCCCCGTGCACACCGATGACCGGGGGAATCCACTCGACTGCCTGGTCCTCCGCGGCTTCGAAAGAAACCACCGGGTAGTTCCCCCGGTCGGCCACCGCCACGACGATACGCGAAGTGCCGAAATCAATTCCCAGGCGCATGTTCTTCCACCAGGATAACTGTGCGCGGAAGGTGGATGCTGTTGACGCGACCCCGCTAGCGCAATGAGAAGTGCGGCACCGCCGAGGCCCTTGCAGAGCCGCCGTTTCTGAGCCACAACGGCCAGGGAGCGGATGCGCGAGCGTTTTCTCCCGGCCTCGCCGCCAGGCTTGAGGATGGCTCAGAACGCTTCTCAGCCGCTACGGTTCAGTCAATGCGCCTTCGTCCAGAAGCGGGAAGGGAGTCTGGGGCGATTCTGCTGCCCCGCCCGGTTCGAGGGACAGGTAACGCAGATCCAGCAGTCGCGACGGCGCGAGGTTGCTCATCGCCGTCAGCAGCGTCTGCTTGAGGTGTGGATGGTCTTTCTCCAATTCGGCGAAAAGGTCGCGGATCGACCGCCGCACCGTCCCCGTCTTGTGCGAACAGCCACATGGAACGAGGGGCGCGCCGCAGGAATCGGCGTACTCCCTGGTCAGATCCTCCGTGACGAAGACCAATGGGCGGATCAGCCGGAACTCTTTCTTCCGCGACCACGTGACCGGCGGCAGCGCCGCCACCTGGCCGGTGAACATGGCGTTGCGCAGGAACGCTTCACAGAAGTCGTCGGCCGTGTGCCCCAGCGCAATGACGTTGGCCCCGAGCTCCCGGCATAGCTCGTAGACCGCCCGCCGCCGGAAGCGGCTGCAGCGGTCGCAGCCATGCTCCGGTTGCTCGCTCAGCAGCCGCAGCGACGGCTGGTCCATGCGGTAGGTCCAATCCACTCCCCTCGCCCGCAGAAGCTCCCCCCACGGCTCGATGGGACTCAAGAACTTTCCCTGGTCGATCGTGAAGGCGCGCACCGTGAATTCGATCGGCGCCCGCTCGCGGAGCGCCAGCAGCGCCGCCAGCAGCGTGAAAGAATCCTTGCCGCCCGAGAAACCGACCGCCACGCGGTCGCCCGCGCGGATCATCTTGTAACGCGCGACGGCCTCGCCCACCCGGTGCAGAATGACTTTCTTGAGCTCCAAGTCCCTATTATAAGGGGGTGCCCAGCCTGCATTTCTCACCACGCCCGCAGCGAGGCGCGGCGCGGGGTCTGCGGCTACGAGGCGTGCGACGGGAGCCGCACGGAGGCGTACTTCAACTGTACGTCGAGTACGGGGGGTGCCCCCTGGGCCCAGCGCAACGAAGTAGACGCTGGCCTCCCGCAAGCCGCAGCCGGGTGATGGTGAGAAATGCAGGCTAAAGCCCGCCAGATCGCCTTCGACGTCCTGCTGGCAGTCGCCGACGGCGCCCAGTCCGGTGAAACCCTCGACCGCGCATTGGCCGGTGTCGATTCGCGTGAAGCCGGCCTGGCCACGGAAATCGTCTACGGCGTGTTGCGCCGCCGCGCTCAACTGCACGCGCTCATCGCGCGCGTGGCCAGCCGCCGCCCCGACCAGATGGATCCGCGCGTCCTGATCGCGATTGAAATGGGCGTGTACCAGATGCGCTTTCTCGACCGCGTGCCCGATCATGCCGCCGTGAGCGAGAGCGTCGATCTCATCAAGCGCGCCCGCAAGCTCCCGGCGGCCGCGCTGGTCAACGCCATCCTGCGGCGCCTGCCGCCGCTGCCCTCAAAATGGGGCGATGAGGCGTTGGAATACTCGCTCCCGGCCTGGCTGTGGCGGCGCTGGTCAGCCGCTTCGGCCTCGAATCGGCGCGCCGTCTGGGAGAAGCCGGCCTGCGCCCACCACAGACTCATTTCGCCTGGCCGTCCCCGAGCGTCCGCCCGGCTGTGAGTTCGACCGCTCTGGCCGGCTGCTGGCGTCTGCATGGCCGCCGCCCGTCCGCGCCCGCCGCCAGGACATCGGTTCGCAGACCGTCGCCCGCTGTTGGAACTCGAGCCCAGCCAGCTGTTCCTCGACCTCTGCGCCGCGCCGGGTAACAAGACCGCCCAGGCTCTCGAGAACGCCCGGCCTGCTGCCGTCGCCTGCGACTCCAGCGCCGCCCGGCTGCGCGAGTTCCACGCCGCCGGCGCGCATCTGGTGCGTCTCGACGCCGCCAAACCTCTGCCTTTCCCTGCGGTCTTCGATCGCATCCGTCGACGCGCCCTGCTCCGGGACGGGCACCCTGGCCCGCGCACCCGGAGATCCGCTGGCGCCTGAAGGAAGGGACCTCGCCGCCCATGCCCCGCGCCAGCGCCGCATCCTCGGTCACGCTTTGAACTGCCTGAAGCCGGGCGGGCGACTGGTGTATTCCACCTGCTCCCTGGAGCGGGAAGAGAATGAGGACGTGTCCGCACCGTGGCCCCCGACCGCGTCCGCGCCGAGCGGCTGGCTGCGTCTGCGGCGGCCACCCTGGAGATCGGCCTCGACGCGGCGGTGTTAACCTGAAGAGGCTTTCCCCGATGGCCTAAGTTCCCCTTCGATTCTGGCGGCGGACTTCACGCGACTTGGCGAACAGGTTCGCGCTGTCGAGTCGGCCGGGATCACGACCCTCCATTGCGACATCATGGACGGCAATTTCGTGCCCAATCTGAGCATCGGTGTGCCGGTGGTCGCTTCCCTGCGCAAGTTCACCCGGGCCGAGGCTGGACGTCCACCTGATCATCACCGAACGCCGACCGTTTCGCCCCGGTATTCATCGAAGCCTGTGCAGACTGCGTCTCCGTCCAGCAGAGGCCTGCCCGCACCTTCATTGACGCCCCATGATCCAGGCGGAGGGCGCCAGGGCCGGCGCGGTGCTGGACCCAGCCACGCCGCTTTCCATGCTGGAGCACGTTGTGGGTTTCTGCGACTACGTGTTGTTGATGAGCGTCAACCCCGGCTTCGGCGGCCAGCATTTCGTCCCGTATGTCCCTCACAAGGTTGGCCGGCTGCGGGAATTGCGCGCCCGCAGTAGTTAGCTTCGCCATCGAGATCGACGGTGGCATTACGTTGGATAATGGAGGAGTAGCGGCGGAAGCTGGTGTGGATGGTTCTCTGTGGTGGGCTCGAGCGTCTTCGGCGAGCCCGACCCGGCCCTCGCGGTGAGGCGTCTGGCCGAGGGTGCGCGTGGTGCCGGGAGTCATTGGTTGAGCTGCCGCTGGGTCGCACGGCCCGGCGCGCGCAGCCTCGGAACGGTCCAGTCCGCTGGCGGTTCAAAGCTCCAGCTAAGGTCTTGCTGGCTGAGCGTGAGGACCTGTTTTATAAACACGAAAGAGGGCACTCTTCCGCATGAGGCATGCTCTGGTGTGTTGGACTAAGGCAAAACCATTTTTGGCGGCTGTGTCGCTGCTGGCTCTGGTTGTGAGCGGCGGCTGCGTTCATAAGAAGTACGAAAACCCGATCACCAAGGACACCCAGCAACCGGACAAGGTGCTCTTCGACAAGGCCGTCAAGGACACTCCGAGCACGGGCGCTATGAGATCGC
>CAVWRA010000011.1:0-534456 GCA_963757265.1 Terriglobia bacterium | reverse complement strand
GCGCACATTGGCGTCATCCATTGGCTCGAAGAAAATGATCTCAAGATCAAGTCGATCGTCGGCTGCTCGATCGGCGCAGTCATCGGGGGCATCTACGCTGCCGGGAAACTGGATGTGTATGAGCAATGGGTGCGTTCCTTGACGAAAGTCGACATCGTCACGCTGCTCGATCTTTCGTGGGAGAAGGGGGGATTGGTGAGAGGTGAGAAACTCGTCAACACCCTGATCGGCCTGGTGGGGGAGAAATAGATCGAAGACCTCCCGATTTCATTTACGGCCGTCGCCACTGACCTGGGAAGCCAGAAGGAGGTCTGGATACGATCGGGCAGTCTCTTCGATGCCATGCGCGCCTCTTTCGCGATCCCTCTCTTCTTCACTCCGTTCAAGTACAAGGGGGCCGATCTTGTCGATGGAGGGGTTCTGAATCCCGTACCCATCGCGCCGACGTTTGGCGATGCAACCGAGATGACGATCGCCGTGGATGTGAACGGGCCCGCTGGGAGTCCGGCAGAGCCGGTTGGCGTGAGTGCCGCCCCGGACTCCCCTTCGTCCCCGTTCCGTGAGAGGATCAATCGCTTCATCGGCCGCCTCCAACCATCCGCGACAAGCGGCGGCAGCCGGGATTGGGGAGCGTACGACATTGCAAGTCAGGCGTTCGAGGCCATGCAGGGCACCATTGGCCGCCTGAAGCTGGCCGCGTATCCACCCGACACGGTCATAGAAATCCCCAGGAACGCGTGTCGGACGTTGGAGTTCGACCGGGCAGCCGAGTTGATTGCATTGGGGTACAGCAAGGCCAGGATGTGCGACTTCACCACTTCGGCTGGCCGGCGCTAGTCCCGAGTCACTGATTCGCCGCGGAAATGCGCGCTGGTGGGGCAGACCGCCCGGTCTGCGGCCGACGTCCACGTCGGCCTCTCGTTTGCTTTCAGGAGCCGGACGTGGACACCCGAGCCGGAGTGGTTTCTGCAATGAATCAACGACTCACCACACTGGCGGCAAACGGGGCAAACAGCGAATCGCGAACGAACGGCGAGCTGGCGAAAGGAGCAGGCTGACGCGTTCGGGACGCTCGGACCGCTATTTCTTGCTACTGCGCCCCGGCGTGGCCTCGGGCCCCTGGATGATCTTCATATTCGCCGGCAGGGTGAATTTTTCGTCGGTCACGCCTGTGTCGATCTGCACCGATTCGCAGAAGATCTCGTAGATGCGCTCGCCGTTGCGCTCGCGCAGCGTCACCCACGGCCATTGCACGCCCTTGGTGTCGCGGAACTTGGAGAAGACGGTCACTTCCTCGTCCCGATCGTGCGTGATCTGGTTGCGCTGGAACCACAACTGGCGCACGGGATAGTGCGTCGTTTCGTCGAAAAACACCGTCACCGTGCGGTTGTCATTGTCGTAGATGTTGACCACGTTGACAGGCACGTTGTTGTACAGATCGATGCCGCGCGACTCGAAGCCCATGCCGGGCTCCTTCAGGCGCATCCGCAGGATGTAAAAAATGTTGTGCAGCAGGCTCTCCCGATAGCGCGCGTAGTCGGCATCCTGGACCGGCTTGGCGCCGCGGTAGGTGACGTTGAAGCCGCGGTTTTCGTCCAGCAGCACGTAGGCGGTTTCGTCCTTGCCGAAGACTTGGCGCTCGCGCTGGCCGATGAACGCGGCCACCGGCGGGTCGGGCGGCGTCAAGTAGCGCGTGTAGATGCGCGCCAGCGACAGGCCGGATAGTTTCTCGTTGAAGAAGCTATAGGCGCGGCCGTCCTCAATGCGGTCGCGCATCGCCAGGAAGCGGTCGCCGCCCAGCGCGGCCAGGCTCTGCATCACCACTTCCTTGCCCTTGGTGGCGGGGTCCTCAGCGGGCGCCGGGGCGGCGGCCCGAACGGGGGAAAAAGCGGCGCACACAGCAGCGCCAGCGAGCACCAGCGAGGCGAATCTCACGTACCGATTGTAGACCGCATGCCGGGGTCGAATCAGCACTGAGATCCCAGCGGCCAATCGGGAAACGGGCTCGCGGCGCAGTTCCCTGCCGGCTGCGGCGCAGCGTGCCTATCCGGCGGCGGAAGCACATCCCGGCGCGCCGCAGGCGGCGTAAACTGCCCACACTCCTTCGAAGACCTTGTCCCAGGTGGCGGCCTCGGCCGCCGCGCGCGCCTGCACAGCCATGGCCCGGCGCGTGTCGGGCTCGCGCGCCAGGCGGGCGCAGTGCGCGGCAAAAGCCTCCGGCGTGGCCCCGACCAAACCGTCCACGCCCTCCCGCACCAGGAACTTCGGCCCGCCCCCGGCGGTCACCACGCACGGCACGCCTGAGGCCATGGCCTCCTGGATGACGTTGCCGTAGGTATCGGTCTCGCTGGGGAAAGCGAACACGTCCAGGTTGGCGTAAAACTCGGCCAGGGCCACGCCTTTGAGAACTCCCGGAATCTGCAGGCGGCGCAGGTTCTGGCGCAGCCAGGGCTCCTCCTGGCCGTGACCGGCGATCCAGATTTCGTAATTCGCGACAGCCTGGCGCTGCAGCTCGTCCTCCACCGTCTTGAGCCAGCGCACGCCTTTCTCGGGCGACAGCCGCCCGGCGAACCCGATGCGCACCGTGTCGTCCTGGCGGTTGCGGCGGGAAGGGTGATACAGCTCGATGTTGACGCCGCGTTTCATCAGCGCGCTGGGCCGCCTGGTGAAGCGCTCCAGCAGCGCAGTCAGCTCGGGGTTCGGGGCCAGGGTCCGCCGGGCGAATTTGTAAAACTGCATCGTCGTCCGCAGCGACAGGTTCTCGGCCGCCTGGCCGGCGGCCGCGGCGACGCCGGACGGCAGCCAGCCCAGCTTCTGACGCAGCCGCCGTCCGCCGTACTCATGAATATTGGTATGCCATGAAGCCACCAGCGGAACGTGGTAGCGGCGCGCGGCCCAAACGCCCAGGATGCCGAGATGGCTCGGGCCGGTGACATGGACCACCTCGGGTTGGAAACGATCGAGCTCGGCCATCAGCAGCGGCCGGTGGCGCAGAAAGCGCAGGTCGAAGCGCATATCGGCTTCGAGCCAGAACGAATAGCGGCTCACGGCCAGCTCGACGCGGCGCACCGCGCCCAGGTCCGCGCACTGCGTCTCGGGACCCGTGTGGACGCTGAGCAAGGGCAGGCCGCGGCGCTGGGCGAAGCTCTCCAGCATGCGGCTGGTGAGAGCGACACCGTTGACTTCGTGGAAGCTGTCGGCGAAAAAGGCGACCCGCGGCACAGCGTTACCGCATTATGCCAGTTCCTGGACCGGAGGCGTCAACTGCCGCAGGGCAGCGTGCAGGCCGCGGCTCTCGAGCAGCAGACAAGCCCCGGCGAAAGCGCGGACGATCAGCGGCTGGTGGTTATCGGGCCAGATGCTGGAGAGGGATTCGACGGCCCCCGTTCTTGAATCGCGGTAGAAAACGCGATCGCTCCAGCGAACCCAGCCGTGGGTGTGCGCCTCGTTGTCCCGCATCACGTCGGCCACCATTTTCATGATGCGCGCCACGATCGGCTCACGGTACTGCGGCATGAGGAGCACGTGCGAGCGGCCGTAGTCGCGGACCTCCTCGACGAATTCGCTGAACGTGTCGGAATTGGTGAGATTGATCAGCGCGTTGGGTTCCGAGCAGTGGCGGTCGCCGCCGGAGACGACCGGGCGCTCCATCGACTCGGCCAGCGCGATAACCCACCGGTTCTCGCTCCAGGGGCGGATTCCATTCAGCTCGAGAGCGTGCAGGAACGGCCTGTAACGGCGTATAAACTCTTCCGCGATGCAATTGTGAAGCGGCTTGCCGACGCCCTTTTCGTCCCAATAAGGATGGTTGAGGACCACCAGCGTGTCGGGTTCCTCGTTGAGCCAGGCCAGCATGCTCTCGACGTCGTCTTCGCGCGGATCGGCGGTGAAAGCGGCCAGCGACTCCATGCACTGCGCCCCGCGCCGCGGCGGCAGGTTGTGCACGCCCAGGTGCAGGATGATGCCGCGAAACGGCACGGTCCATTCGACCGAAACCGGGGTGTTGCGGCCTTCCGGCAGAACACGCAGCAGCAGCGGCGCCTCGATGTTATCGTGGTCCGAAATCGATACCAACGAGCGCAGACCGAGGTCCTCGATCTGTTTGCGCTCCACCTCCAGCGCCTCGCGCGGGCCCAATGGAGGGGTCCACCAGGCGTGGAAATAGTTCAGATCCTTGCCGTGCAGGCCGCGGTATGTCGCTTCCTGCGCGCGCACCATATCCCGCACGACCGGCACGTGGGCCGCGAAACGCGGGATGAAATCGAGGGTCTCTTTCGAGTGCGACGTGTGGCTGTGGAGGGAAACGCCGGCGCGGGCCCGCTGCCACGGGGTGCCACGCCAGGCAAATTGTACGGAAGCGCTGGTTTCCATCGACCCCAGCGTGAACGGCTTGCGTTAGATTCCGATGGAAGGAGTGTCAATATTGCGTCAAACATGAATTTAAAGAATTGTTTGTAACAGGCGCGTGACGAAAGACGCGCGCGACGGCGCCTCACTGCGGCGCGCCGTGGCAGTGCTTGTATTTCCTGCCGCTGCCGCACGGGCAGGGCTCATTGCGCCCGGGCCTGGAACCTGCCGACGGGGCGGATTGGCTCGCCGGCTCATGCTGGCACTCCGGGCCGTGGACGTGCGCCGCCCCGTCCTCGCCAGGCTCCTCCGGTTCCTCCGTGAAGAAGTGCGGCGGCAGTCCCTCGCGTTCCAGACGCACGTCCAGGGCCGAGGCCACGGCTTGAGTCTCCGCGCGCGACAGGCCGCCGGCCAGCTCATCGATTTTTTCAAACAGCTTTTCGACGCTCTTGGCCGAGCTCTTGCCCGGCACGGCGAGGGCATAGGAGAACAGCGCCTGCTCGCGCGCCAGCTCATCGTCGAACAGCGGCACCAGTTCGATGGCCAGCTCGGGAATCGGGAACGCGCCCACCGCGGTGGCGGCGCTCGAGCGCACCTCCGCATCGGCGTGGGTGAGGTTCTCCGAGATGTAGCGCCGGTAGCGCGCATCGTGGGTGCGCCACATGGCTTCCACCGCGTCGGCGCGCGTCTCCGGGATCTCATACAGTGCGTGAATGGCATCGTGCAGCGCGCCCGTGGCGGGCGCATTGGCCAGCGCGACGACTGCTGCGGCGCGCTCGCCCGGCGTGAGATCGGCGCGGTCCAGCCTCGCGCTGAGGAAATCGCGCACCTGGCTGTCGGCCTCGCAAACGCTGCCCAGGGCGCGCAGGCAGGCAGCGCGCACTTGCCACTCGGGATCCTCGCGGGCCTGCTTGAGCAGCGCGTCGCGCGTGTCCTCGTTGTACTCCTCGTCGCACAGGCTCAACGCGGCCGCCTGGCGATACTCGGGGAAATCGCAGGTCAGATACTCTTCCACCTGGTCCTCGGGCAGCGACTCGAACAGCGGCTCCGAGGCTTCGGGGTACAGCTTGAAGATGTCGAAAGCCGGCAGATCGCGCACGCTTTCGCCGGCCTCGAGCTGCGCCAGGCAATCCTCCAACGCCTTGCGTTCAGATCGCGATTCCTCGCCTGCGGGCAACGCGGCCAGCGTCCGCTCGAGCGCCGGCTTCAACGCCCGGTCGCCATACAGGCCGGCACACAGCGCGCCTTCGTAAGGATCATGGTTGAGCACGCCTTCGAGCAGCGGCGGGATGCGCGCGTCGCGCACGCCCAGCGCGGCCAGCAGGAATAGCAGGTCGCCCCGGTCGTCCTCGCCGGCCTGCGCGATGGCCTCGAGCAGCGGATCCACCGCCGGCGCACCGATAGCGGCGAAAGCCTCCACCAGTTCGTCGGGGATGCCGTCCTCGGCCTGCTTGAGACGCCGCAGATAAAACGGGATCGCCTCGGGCGCGTGGAAATGGCGGAACAGGTCGAACACCTGCTCGTCCAGGTCGAGCAGCGCGTACTCGCGTTTTTCGGCCGCGAAACGGGCCAGCGCGGGCAGCGCTTCCGTCCGGCGCGCCGTGAGCGAATGCAGCAGGCGCTGGTCGAAGCCGATGCGGCCGGCCTCGACCTCGGTCAGCAGTTCAAACGGAGAATGAGTGTCGAATTGCGGAGGAAGAAGGGGCACATATTGAGTGTTCCACACGCGCCGCGACGCGCGGCATTCAGCCGCGTTTCAGCTGTGTGAAAGCTGCGCGCGGGCTCCATTGGCTCCCGCCGTGAAAACACACGGGAGTCGGTTGTTCTGTTTCAGAGCCGCTCGCCGTACGGGAGTCGGTTGTTCTGTTTCAGAGCCGCGACCGTAAGGGAGTCGGCCAATCGGCTTTTTCAGCCGCCTGCTACGCCGGCTCTTCCTCTTTGTTCACCTGCACGGTCACTGTCGCGGTGACGTCCCGGAACAGGCGAATGGCCACCTTGTGCTCGCCCAGCGTCTTGATCGGCGCTTCGAGCACGATCTTGCGGCGGTCGATTGTGTAGCCGGCCTTTTCGAGCATCTCTCCGATGTCTTTGGCCGTGACGCTGCCGAACAACGTGTCCTGCTCGCCGGCCTTCTGGACCGTGGTGAGCGTGACCGTGGCGAGAATCTTGGCCAGCTCCTCGGCCGAGCCCTTCTCCTTAGCCTCGCGGCGCAGCGCCGCCTGGCGCTCCTGCTCCACGATCTTCTTGTTGGCTTCGGTGGCCGCCACGGCCAGCCGCTTGGGCAGCAAAAAGTTGCGGGCGTAGCCCGGGGCGACCTTCACCACCTGCCCGCGCCGTCCCAGGCTGTCGATGTCTTCACGCAGTATTACGTCCATGTCGGGGCCTCCAGAGTGCGCTCGCTCCCTACTTACCCGCGAACGGCAGCAGGGCGATGTTGCGGGCCAGCTTGATGGCCGCGGTGATGCGCCGCTGGTTCTGCGCGTTCAGGCCGGAGATGCGCCGCGGGATGATCTTTCCGCGCTCGGTGATGAACTGCGTGAGCAGCCGGACGTCCTTGTAATCGATGTAGTCGATCTTCTCGAGACAGATGCGATCGACCTTTTTGCGGCGGAAATACTGGCGCTTGCCGGTGGCGATGGTCTTGTCGCCGCCGGTCGGCCGCTGGCTCGCGGCGATGGGGCGTCCGCCCCGCTGTTGCTCAGCCATGCTGGGTCTCCTTTCCGACTACTTCGGCCGTGTTCGGCTCACCCGCGGGTTCGCGCGGCGCCGCCGGCGCGGGACGGGCCGGCGCGTGAGCCGGCGGATGGCCTGGCCCGGCGGCCGGATCGGCCGGCATGGCCGGCGCCGGCAGCACCGCCGGAGCGGCGGGTGCGGCCTGCGGCTGCGGCTTGCGCCGGGCACGCTTTTCGCGCTGCGCCTTGCGCTTCTCCAGCCGTTTGAGATCCTCGTCGATGCGCACCGTGATCCACTTCATCACCTGGTCGGTGACCCGCATGCGGCGCTCGATTTCCTTCACCAGTGTCGTGGTGTCGGTCGAGAACTGGATCAGGACGTAGAAGCCTTCATTGCGCTTCTCCACCCGGTACGCCAACCGGCGCACGCCCATCTTCTCGACCTTGTCCACGCTGCCCTTGGAGGACGTGATCAGCGCCTTGAGTTGCTCAATGTAGGCGTCGACCTCCTCTTCCGGAGCGTCGGGACGAAGGATGAACAGCTCTTCGTAGATTCTCATTCTTCCTCTCGATTCGGACCCGGGGCGCGACGGTTGTGTTCCGCCATGGCCTTTTCGGCGCCCCAGGCGATGATGGACTCGACCGCCTGACTGGCATTGTCCAGCAGCTCGTCCAGTTGCTTCCTTTGCTCGCCCTTCATCGGAGCGAGCACGAACTTCGCCGCATCCTCCACCGCATGCCCGGGATGGATCCCCATCCGCACCCGCGCGATCTCCTCCGTCCCCAGGCAGCGCAGGATGTCCTTCATCCCGTTATGCCCGGCAGCGGAGCCTTTCGGCCGGATGCGCAGGCTGCCCCACGGCAGATCGAGCTCGTCGTAAACCACCACAATCCGCGCCGCGGGCAACTGATACTTCTCCGCCAGCCCTTTCACCGCCTGCCCGCTCAGATTCATGAACGTCTGCGGCTGGGCTAGCATTACCGTCTCCGTCCCCATCAACCCCTGGCCCACCCGGGCCTGGCACTCCGGCCGCGAGATTCGGATGTGATTCCGCTCCGCCAGCCGGTCCAGCGCCAGAAAGCCGAGGTTGTGATACGTGTGCTCATATTTGGACCCGGGGTTGCCGAGCCCCACCACCAGAAACCCAGGTTCCGGCATCGCCGTTTCCAAGCCCGATTACTTCTTCTTCTTCTCGCCCTTTTCGGCTTCCTTGCCTTCTTCTTCTTCCTTCTTGCCCTTCTTGATCACTTCGGGCTCGGCGGCGGCCGTCTCGGCGGCGGCGCCCTCGGCCGGGACCGCGGCGGCGGCTTCTTCCTCCACCACGCGCGCCGGCGTGATGACGTGCGAGATCACCTGGTCGGCCGAACTGACCAGCTTCATCGACCCGCTCAGCGGCACGTCGCCCGCTCTCAGGCTGCTGCCCAGCATGAACTCGCTCACGTCGATCTGGAAGCTGTCGGGAATCTCTTCCGGCAGGCACTCGATCTCGATGTCGCGCGTCACCACCTGGTAGACGCCGCCCTGCTCCTTCACGCCCCGCGGCTCGCCGTTGGTCAGCACGCGCACCCGGATCTTCAGCCGCTTCGTCAGATCGATGCGCCGGAAATCGACGTGCAGCAGGTTCTCCTTCAACGGGTCCTTCTGCCAGTCCTCCAGCATCACGGCCGTGGTCTCCACGCCCGCGACGTCCAGGTTGAAAATCGTGTTGCCGCCCGCGCCCGAGCCCAGAATCTTGTGAATATCCTTGGGGCTCACGGTGACCGCCACCGGGTCCTTCCCGGCGCCGTAGACCACGGCCGGAATCAACTGCCGCACCCGCAGCCGCCGCGCTTCGTTCTTGCCGCGGCTCGAACGCGGCTCGGCGGCGATGGTGAGATCCTTACGCATATCGTGCTCCTGTCAGGTCAAACGAACAATGTGCTCACGGACGTCTCCTCGTGGATGCTCTGGATGGCGCGCGCCAGCAGGCGGGCCACCGACAGCACCCGGATTTTGCCGCAGGCCTGGGCCTCGGCGCGCAACGGGATGGAGTCCGAAAAAATCACTTCCTTGAGGCCCGAAGCGGAGATGCGCTCCACCGCCGGACCCGATAAAACCGCGTGCGTGGCGCAGGCCGTCACCGAACGCGCGCCCGCGCCGGTCAGGGCTTCGCAGCCCTTCACCAGCGTCCCGGCGGTGTCGATCAGGTCGTCCACAATCAGACAGTCGCCGCCCTCGACGTCGCCGATGATGTGCATGATCTCGGCCACGTTGGGCGAATCGCGGCGCTTGTCGATGATCGCCAGCGGGACTTCCAGCCGTTTGGCGAAGGCCCGCGCGCGCTCCACGCCGCCGGCGTCGGGCGACACCACGATCGTCCGGCCCTGGTCGATGGAGCGGAAATACTCGATCATCACCGGCGAGGCAAACAGGTGGTCCACCGGGACGTTGAAGAAACCCTGAATCTGGGCCGCGTGCAGGTCCAGCGCCAGCAGCCGGTCGGCTCCCGCGGTCTCGAGCATCGTGGCCACCACCTTGGCCGAGATCGGCACCCGCGAACGGTCCTTGCGGTCCTGCCGCGCGTAGCCGTAGTAGGGAACCACCGCCGTGATGCGGTCGGCCGAGGCGCGTTTCAGCGCGTCGATCATCAGGATCAGCTCCATCAGATGACGCTCCACCGGCGTGCACGTCGGCTGGATCAGAAAGACGTCGCTGCCGCGTACGTTTTCCTCGATCTGGACCCAGATTTCACCGTCGGAAAAGCTCTTCACCGTCGCCCCGGCCAGCGGCACGCCCAGCTCCTTGCAGATGGAGCGGGCCAGCGGCATATTGGCGTTGCCCGATAGGATTTTCAGCCGGTCCGACCTAGCTGCTCTGCGCACCACCAGATTCAGTACCTCGTGCCGGGAATCCCCGGCTCCTTACGCGTACACACTCCCGGGCGGCCAGGTTCCGGGCCTGGCGTGCCCCCGCAAGCCACGCTGAATCGCGCCCCTGTAGCGCGCGCGCGTGACCATCGTGGTCGAGAAAACCTGGAGAGGTTCCGTTCGAAAACGCGGAAGGGCTCCCTGCAGATTGGCCCGGTCCGGAAACACCCCGAAGAGTGCTGCCCCACTGCCGGAGAGCCTGGCAATATGGGCCCCGTGCCGCTCGAGTTTTCTCCGCCATCTTGCCAACTCCGGGTGAAGCCGGAAGACAGCATCCTCGAAGTCGTTCTCGGCGGCCTGCGCACTGTACGCCTGCCACACAAACGACTGGAAACAATTCAATTTAGCAGGTACGTCAACCTCAGTCAACGCGGGCCGCCCGAGCGCCCGGTAGGCTTCCGCCGTGGAAACGTGGATCCGCGGCGCCAGCACCACCACGGGCAACGGTTTGGGCTCCGGTAGTGGATACAACTCTTCGCCCCGGCCCAAGCCCAGCGCCGCGCCGCCCAGCAGGAAGAACGGCACGTCCGAGCCCAGTTGCGCCGCCATCGCGCTCAGCTCCCCCAGCGTCGCCTCGCGCCCCGTGAGCGCCCCCAGCGCCAGCAGCACCGACGCCGCGTCCGACGATCCGCCGCCCAACCCGCCGCCCATCGGGATGCGCTTGACGAGCTTCATCCGCAGCCGCCCGCGGACTTTCTTCGCCTCGCAGAACATCCGCGCCGCCCGCAGCACCAGATTGTCGTCGATCCCCAGCTCATCTTCGAATTCAATGCTCGTCCGCCCGCCCGGCGTGAACTCGAACTCCAGCCGGTCGTGCAATCCGATGGTTTGAAACACGGTCCGCAGCTCGTGATATCCGTCCGCGCGCCGCCCCAGCACCTTCAGGCTCAGGTTGATTTTGGCGAACGCCGGAAGTGTGGCCCTGCGCGCATCCATAATTCACCGTCTCAACTCCGGCGCGGGCCGGTCAGTAGTGCAGCAACGAAAACACTTCGCGGCCGGCCAGCTTGTCCCGCCCGTGCAGGAAATCCAGCTCGATCACGAACCCCAGCCCTACCACCGTGCCGCCCAGCCGCTCCACCAGCGTCGCCACGCCCGCCGCTGTGCCGCCGGTGGCCAGCACGTCGTCCAATATCAATACCCGCGCGCCGGGCGCGATGGCATCCCGGTGCACCTCCAGCCGGTCCGTGCCGTACTCCAGCGCATATTCGACGCTCTCGGTCGCGGCCGGCAGCTTGCCCGGCTTGCGCACTGGCACGAAGCCCGCGCCCAGCGCGTAGGCGATGGCCGGCGCGAAGATGAACCCGCGCGCCTCGATCCCCACCACCACGTCCACCGGCGTCGCGGCGTAGTGCTCCTTCAGCGCGTCGATCACCGCACGCCAACCAGCGGCGTCCTTCAGCAGCGTAGTAATGTCGTAAAAATTGATGCCCGGCTTGGGAAAATCGGGCACTTCGCGGATCAGGGATTTTAGGTCGGCCATATCAGGGAATCAGGGACAAACCTCCCCGATTGTATCGCGCGGCCAGTATCTAAAGTCATGCGCGGTTCAGTGTGGCAGGTTCGGATCACCGCATCAGCGCTGATTCCTTGCCTCGCACCGGCGGGCGAAGTCGCGTGCCCTCGACCCGGTAGCGAATCGAAACGCGCGGACTCTGGCTTGTGCTATCCTCAACGGCCATGTGCCGCTCGCGACTGGGAAGCGAGTGCGCACATTGGGAGGACCCGTCATGCGCATGCTGATGCACGTTCATTTTCCACTCGAACCGTTTAACAGCGCCGTCCGAGATGGCTCCATTGGTCAGAAAATGCATAAAATCCTCGAGGCCATCAAGCCCGAGGCCGCCTACTTCTGCGAGCACAACGGCCAGCGTGGCGGCACTCTGGTTGTCAACCTCAACGACCCCTCCGATGTGCCGCGGCTGGCCGAGCCGTGGTTTCTCACCTTTAACGCCCAGGTAGAGTTTCGGGTTGCCATGACGCCCGACGACCTGGCGCATGCCAATCTCGAGTCGTTGGGCAAGCAGTGGGCCTGACCGCCTTGTGACCGGTCCGCGATTCTGACGGACTCGCGAATCTAACGGAGCCGCGACTGCAATGAGCGGATGTGTTGTTACTGAGCCGCTCGTTTCAGAGCCGCGACCGTGAGGGAGCGGTCAATCGGCTTTTTCAGCAACTTGCCAGGCGCTCACAAGTCTCTCGATCCGCGCTCTGCTGCCTCTGCGCCGCGTGGACAGAGCCGTGTGTCACCCATGTTTGCGCCCCCCGTCGAGGATGCCCCTTTCCACCCTGTGGGAAGTGCGCGCTATATCATCAAGCGAGAACCCGCGACCATGGCGTTGAGCTATGCACCCTGACGCGATCCGCGCCAAGTTCGGCGCGGCTTATGCCGCCACCGAACGCACCTTCCGCATGGGCATCGACCAGCGCTTCACGACGCGCATCGCCGAGCGCTTTCGCAACCGCCGGGTCCTCGAAACCTGTACCGGCGGCGGTTTCACGACCATCGCACTGGCGCGCGTGGCAGCGCATGTGACCACCATCGAGATGGATCCGGACCATCATGCTCAGGCCCGGCACAATCTCGCCGCGGCCGGCATGCTCGAGCGCGTGACGCTCGTGCTCGCGGATGTCCTGGATGAGCGGACCTGGGATGAACTGCCGCCGTTGGACGCGGCGTTTCTGGATCCGGACTGGGCTGTGACCGGGCCTGACCATGTCCACCACTTCGCGCCTTCCACCACCCGGCCGCCCGCCGACGCGTTGCTCGAACGGGCGCTCCGCGCAACCCCGAACGTGGCCCTCATTCTGCCGCCGCGCCTGGATCTGGCCGAGCTCGATCCACTTCCCGCCCACGAACGCCAGAAGCTCTATCTGGACGACAGCCACGAGCTCTACTGCCTCTACTTCGGCGCCCTCGCCGTCGCGTTCGATGAGACCGAATTGCGCGTCTGATCCAGCCGCGCCGGCGTAATAGCCCGTGACCCGCCGGCCGGATTCGACACCGCCTCCAGCCTGCGATATGATCGCTGGCGATTCAATCATTGCTGGAGGTCTACATTGCTAAACCGTAGAGAATGGATGTTTTGCGCCGCTTCCGGGCTGAGCGTGCCGTCGTTTGGCCAATCTGCGGCTCAGAAAAGCGCCGCATCCGCGAAGGACGAAGACGCTCCGGTCGTGCTGGGGCCGGACGGCGTGTGGCCCTCCCAGCCGCCCGCCGGCTGTCCCTTTCCGCCGTCCAAGACCCTAAAGGGTATCGCCTTCACCGGCCGCCAGGTCTCCTACGAGAACGCCGACACCTGGTACCCATCCTGGGCCTCCGACGGCAATCTTTATTCGCCCTGGACCGACGGCAACGTGGCCGGCGTGAACTCGGGTTCCGGCGGAGCGAAGGCCACCACAGGCCAGGCCAAGATCGTCGGCGACTCGCCGCTGAATCTGAGAATTACCGACGTCAGCACCTTCGCCAGTTCGCCCGAGCCCTATGGCGGCCGATACCCCTGCGGCAGCCTGGTCTATAACGGCGTGTGGTATTACGGCACCTACTGCCTGATCGAAACGCCCAAGCTGGGGCTGAATTGGGACATCCTGGGACCACTGGTCGGCTTCCGCACTTCAACCGATTTTGGAAAGACGTGGACCGAAACGCCTCATACACCATCGGATCCGCTGTTCCCTGAGCCCCATCACGTGGGCGGACCGGTGAAGCTCGGCGCGCCGCATTTTGCCGACTTCGGCCGCAACATGGAACATTCGCCCGACGGCTTCGCCTACATCGTGGGCCAGGGCGCGGTGGCTGACGACCCCCTCCCCCGGCCTGCCAACCTGAGCTGGATCACTGGCGACCAGATCTATCTCGCGCGGGTCCGCCCGTCGCTCAAGACGATGAACGACCGGGCCAGTTGGGCGTACTTCGGCGGACACTCGAAATCTGGCCAGGCGGTGTGGACGCGGGACTTCACCAAGATCCGGCCGTTGTTCGAATGGAACAACCGAACTGGTTGTGTGACAGTTACTTACAACGCTCCCCTCAAGAAATACCTGATGTGCGTCACCGACGGCGGCACGACCATCAGCCGCTTCAACACCTACGTCCTGGAAGCCGACGCGATCACCGGCCCGTGGCGCCTGGTGACCTTCATGCGGCACTTCGGCGAGCAGGCCTATTTCGTCAATTTCCCCAGCAAGTTCATCAGCTCGGACGGGCGGTCGGCGTGGCTGCTGTACGCCGCCAATTTCACCAACGGGTTTCTCAAGACCGGCTACAAATCGAACCCGCCGGGCGGCCGCTATGGCATGTGCCTGCAGGAAGTGAAACTGGTCTGAGCGGAGCTGCGGAGGGTCCGCGCGCCGCACGGCGGCAGTGAGTCCGCCACGCAATACACCATCCGTTGCGGAGGTTAATTTCCACCCGCCGAACGGCCGAACGCCTAAACGGACAATCAAGATAAGTTAATCTTGGGAAGGAGGTCCCATGCCACTACCCTCGGACGAGAAACTCCTCGCTTTGAGCGAGGATCTACTGCAACAGATCCAGGCGATCTTTGGAGCGCACCCGGGCTTTCGGCCGGCCCATGCCAAAGGCGCGCTACTGACGGGAAGCTTTACTCCCGCCCCCGGCGCCGCGGCCCTCACCCGCGCGCCTCACGTCGCCCGCCCGTCGACTCCGGTGACGGTGCGTTTCTCCAGTTCGACGGGTCTTCCCGAGATCCCCGACAACGACCCCAACGCCAATCCGCGCGGCTGCGCCATCCGCTTCCATCTCGCCCCGCACGTTCATACCGACATCATCGCCCATTCGGTTAACGGCTTCCCCACCCGGACCGGCCAGGAGTTTCTGGAATTCCTGAAAGCGGCCTCTGCGAGCGGCACATCCAGCCCGTCGCCGATCGAGCTTTTCCTCGCCGCGCATCCCCGGGCGCTTGCCTTTGTGCAGACTCCCAAGCCGTTCCCCTCGAGCTTTGCCCGCGAAGCCTACTTCGGCGTGACCGCGATGCGCTTCCTCAACGGAGGCGGCCCTGGCCGCTATGGACGCTATCGGATCGAGCCCGAGGCGGGTCCCGAGCATCTCGACGACGCCACCGCCAAAGCCATGTCGGCCAACTACTTATACGACGAACTCAGTCAGCGCCTGGCGGCCGGACCGATCCGCTTCCGCATCCGCGTTCAATTGGCCGCGGCGGGCGACATCGTGGACGACGCCACCGCGCATTGGCCGGAGGATCGGCCGGTGGTCGAGTTCGGCACGCTGCTGCTCACCGCCCCGGCGCCGGATAGCGCGCACGAACAGCGGACGATTATCTTCGATCCCATCCCGCGGGTGGACGGAATCGAGCCGTCCGACGATCCGTTGCTCGAATTGCGTGCCGCGGTCTACCTGATCAGCGGACGCCGCCGCCGGTCGGCGCCGGCTGCGTAATGCCGCGCCGTGCGCGGTGTGGGATACGAAAAAAACACGGTTTTCACCGCGTCCTGACCGTGAAAACACCGGGGTTTTGCCATTCCGCGTAATCATGGATTTCTAAAGGACTTAGCGGAATTGGGCGAAAAACGCGTGCACGCGAGGTGTGCAAGTACATGATTTTAGGTGACTTCCGTGATCGTCACCGCGCGTCACGGTGGATCTGGGGCAAACAAATGACTTAGGTCAATTTAACGGGCATTTTGGCGAACATTAACACGCGGCACCGTGCGTCACGGTGGATCTATTGAAATGATTGGACTTACAAACATTAAGGCGCCACATTAATACGGTTCACCGTGTGTCACGGTGGATCTGTGGCAAACAAAGGGCTTACAAACATTAACACGCGCAATTTTGCACCTTTCCATGCTTCACCGTGAATCTGTTGCAATATAAGGACTTATCGTAATTCACCCTATTGCGCCGATGGCGCGGAAAAATGCTCTTTTGTTCGCCCCTCATTCGCCCCACTCGGGCGCATCCGCTGCCGCGTCCGGCGCATCAACTCAAGGCAGAAGTCCGACTGGAAAAGGGGCATCGGAAACCGCCATGCCGGCCGACCAGGAGACGCGCGCGATCTGGCGTCTGATCCAGGAAGTTGACTCGATCGACACCTGGCGCGACCGCACCGGCCGCCGCATCGTGGCGCTCTTTCTGGCGACCTTCGCCGGAGCCGTCTGCCTGCTGCTGTGGACGGTCATGCACTCCCAGACCGTCGTGGCTCCGCCCGGCCCGCGGGTCAACGGCGTGCTGCATTCCGCCAACGGTCCCATGCGCTGAGCGCTCAAAAACCTCCCTCAGCCGCATCCGGAATGATCCCCGTACGGTGTTCCGCGCGTGGCGCGACAATGGTTGCGAATGCCCAAGCCCAGGATCGGCTTACGCTTCCTGGCGGCGGCTTGCCTGGCGGTCGTACCGCCGCTAGATGCCGCGGAGCCGCCGCTGCCGGCCGCCGGCAAGTTGCTGGTGGCTACGCGCAAAATGCCCGATGCCGACTTCGCCCAGGCGGTGGTTCTGCTGCTGCATTCCGACTCTCAGGGCGTGGTCGGACTGATCGTCAACCGGCCTACCGAGGTGCGGCTGTCCCATCTCTTCCCCGCGCTGAAGGATGCGCCGGCGGGCCAGGCGCCGGTGTACCTGGGCGGGCTGGTGGCGCTGGGCGCGCGCGGCCTGGTGCGTTCCTTGGAGCACAACCCCGGAAAGGCTGCTCCGGAGAAGACGAATCCGCCAAAGTCCAGCCCGCGGAACCGGGATGGCGCATTGCCCGTCTTCGGCGGCGTCTCCGTCATCACCGATTCGACCGCGCTCGAAAAGCTGGCGCTCACCGGGGCGCGGCCCGACGTCTTCCGCGTCTACGCCGGCTACACCGGCTGGTCGGATGAACAGTTGCGCAATGAGTTGAAGCTCGGCTATTGGACCGTCGCGACGCCGACCGAGAGCATCGTCTTCGACCTGCATCCGGAGACCCTGTGGCCGCGCCTGAGCGGTCAAACGCGCTAACAATCGCACCCAAACGCTCGGTTTATAAATGGTCGCCATCAGGCCGCTGAAAGGTATACTCTCGTTGCAATGAAGTTCTCTGAAATCGTTCACCGTCTCAATGGGGTCAGTTGCCCGGTCTTTGGGGTTTCCTGGACCCCAACGGCATCAGACGTCCAAGTCGCGAGGCGGATCATCCGCTTTCTCGAGGACCGTCGAGTGCTTTACAACGACTACGAGTGGGAGGTCCCTGAACACTGCATTCAGTCGGTACTGGAGATTCGCAGGTTCCTGACCACTGAGTTGGGGAATCTCAAGGAAGGCAGTGGGTTGGTTGCGCAAATAAGGTCAATGCGTGCCGCGTGCCGGAAGTTCTTGGACGACCTAGCCCATGAGACCGGGCCGCGAGGCCGACATCGATTCAGCAGCCCTCACAAACTCGACACCGCCCTTGGGGAGTTGCGCTCTTCGTTCGGCGCGGTCATTGCCCCGCTGGCCGTCCAGTACGGAATTGATGTGGAGGACGAGTTGGCAACCATACTACCTGCTGAAGACGTTGACTAGACAGCCGGGCAATCAGGCGCGCGAGCCGAGGTTAGCACCTGCCCAAGTCACTACGAATAGCCATCTCAGCTTTCTAGTTTATTGGTTCAATTGAAGAAAAAGGATCGCGTGACTACCCAGTAGCAGCACAGGTCTCTACCGCCAGCGGAAGATGCGCAGGGCCACGGTGAAGCAGACCACCATCCACGCGCTTAAGATAGCCAGCTGCGGCCACAGTTGCACGCAGCCCGCGCCCTGCAGCATGTTGGCCCGCAGCGCGTCGATGATGGCCGTCAGCGGCAGGATCTTGATGACCGGCTGCAGCAGGTCGGGGAAGCGCTGCGCCGAGAAAAAGACGCCGGAGAGGATCCACATCGGCATCATCACCAGGTTCATGATGCCGGAGGCGGCTTCGATGGTCTGGACGCGCGAGGCGATCAGCAATCCGATGGCGCCGAACGACATCGAGCCCAGGACGCACAGCACGGCCAGGTCGAAGAGCGAGCCGCGCAGCGGGACATGGAAGACCAGCGCGCCGAAGCCGACGAGCACGCCCACTTCCGCCACCAGCAGCAGCAGGCGCGACAGCGCGAACGAGAGCAGGTAATCGTGGCGCGGCATGGGCGTGGCCACCAGCCGCTTCATGAGCTTCTTGCGGCGCGCATCGACGATGGTGAAGCCCATGCCCCAGATGGCGCTGCCCATCAGGTTCATGCCCAGCAGGCCGGGGATCAGGAAATCGATGTAGCGCGAGCCGGGCTCGCGCAGCATGCGATCGTCCGATTCGACGACGTCCAGGCGCCCGGCGGCGCGCTGGATGGCGCGGTCGGCCAGCATGCGCGCCGTGCGGCCCTCGGGGTTGGTGTCGTCGTACTCGTAGACCACGCCCAGCATGTCCTTGCTCATGCCATAGCCGCGAGCGATATGGATTCGCGGGTCCGGCATGATCACCAGCGCCACCTTGCCCTCGCGCAGAGCCCGTTCGGCGGCCGGGACGGAGAGCGGTTGCACGTCGAGCAGCTTCTCCTGCCTCAGCGACGCCACAAGATGCGGCCCCACGGCGGCGATTTTCAGCACGTCCGGCGGACGGTTGCGGAACGCCAGACCCAGGCCCGCGGCCAGCAGCAGCGGGAAGACGAACACCCAGAACAGCGCCTCCGGTTCGCGCACGAATTCGAGGAACCGGACCAGCGTCAGTTGAGCCAGCGCATGGCGCGCCAGGCGCGGGCCGCGCGGACCGGACGGGGCGACAACTCCCATTCGGGCGCGCACCGGGCTGGGTTTCAGCGGGGCTTCACTCATCGCGCAAATGCCTTCCAGTCAGCCCCACGAAGACGTCCTCCAGCGTGGCCGAGTGCGTTCGCAGCTCGGTCAGCGCGACGCCCTGGCGGCTCAGCTCGTCGAGCAGCGCCGGCACGGCCTGGTGCAGCTCGCCGACGCGCAGCAGCACGCTGCCGTTTTCGGGGCTCACGCCGCGCACGCCCTCCAGCCGGGCCAGCGCCACGAGGTCCAGCGGCGCGGCCTCTCCAGCCGAGAACTCGACCACATGCTCCGCGCCCAGCGACGCCACCAGCTCGCGCGGCGTGCCCAGCGCGATCACCTTGCCGTGGTCCATGATGCCCACACGCTCGCACAATCGCTCCGCTTCGTCCATGTAATGCGTCGTCAGAAGGATCGTCCGCCCGGCCAGCTTGAACTGTTCGATGAGCTCCCAGAGCTGGCGCCTGGCCTGCGGATCGAGTCCCGTCGTGGGCTCGTCGAGAAACAGGAAATCGGGTTCGCCCACCAGCGCGCAGGCCAGTGCCAGCCGCTGCTTCTGGCCGCCCGAAAGGCCGCCCACGCGCGCGTCCCGCTTCTCCTCCAGTTGCACCAGGGCGATCACCTCGCGCGGATCGGGCCCCTGGCGGTAGAAGCTGCGGAACAGGCGCAGGGTCTCGTGCACCGTCAGCTTTTCGGAAAGCTGAGTCTCCTGGAGTTGAATGCCCAGGCGCTGGCGCAGCTCAGCGGCATCGGTGTTCCAGCGCAGGCCAAGCAATTCGACCGTACCCGAGTCAGCCGCGGTCAGACCCTCGCAGATTTCGATGGTCGTGGTCTTGCCGGCGCCGTTGGGGCCCAGCAGGCCAAAACATTCTCCGGCCGGAACGTCGAGGTCCAGGCCGTCCACGGCGACGACGTCCTCGTAAGTCTTGCGCAGGCCGCGAATGTGAAGCGCGGCAGGCGCTGCGCCAGCGGGCATCGCTTCAGTATCGCGTCGCCCGCGCCCTCGGGTCAAAATCGCCCGCGGCGGCGGCGCCTCAGCGCTTCTTCAACGTGACCGCGAGCTGGTTGCCCTGCATGTAGAAAACGGTATCGAGCGCCGGATTGCCCGTCACGGCTCTCACATAATCGGGAACCATGTCGACGTTGTGCGCCAGAATCAGGCCGCCCGGCCGCACCAGCGGCAGCGTCTTGCGCAGATAGTCCACGTAGCCCGGCTTTTCGGCGTCGATGAAGACGATGTCGAGGGGGCCTTTCACCTGGGCGATGTTGCGGTGCGCGTCGCCTTCGATGAGAGTGACCAGAGAGTCCACGCCCGCCCTCTTGAAATGGGCGCGCGCCAGTGCGGCGCGTCGCGGATCGAGCTCCAGCGTGGTCAGGTGGCCACCGGTGGTGCCGAGCGCCATAAGAAACCATAAGCCGGAGAGTCCCGTCGAAGTGCCGATCTCGAGCACCTGTTTGGCGCCGGTGGATTCGGTCAGCAGGCGCAGCATGCGCCCGTCGATGGCCGGCACGTTGGCGTACAACTCGCCCTTCTGGACCACCTCGCTGATGGTGGCCAGAATCTGCTTCTCGGCGTCGCTATGCGCGACGGGCGGATACTCGAGGCGCTCGGGCGCCAGGTCGGTGGAGCGCGTCTGCGCCTGGGCGGACATCATCATTAGGATGAATGGGAGCGCGAGCGCGATGCGTTGCATAAGTGCTCGCATTTTACCGGGACCGCCGCGCGCGTTTCCACACTCTAGCGGGCGGCGTGTCTCATAGAAGGTCTTCGCGGGACCGGCTCCCTTACGGTCGCGGCTCTGAAACACCACGCGCGACCGCTCCCTGTGGTCGCGGCTCCGTTCGGGCCACGCCTCAGGCCTTCGCCTCGCGGAGCTGCTCGGTCAGCGCCGGCACTACCTCGAACAGGTCGCCGACGATGCCGTAGTCGGCGCATTCGAAAATCGGCGCGCCCGCGTCTTTATTGATCGCGACGATGGTCCGCGCGCCCTTCATGCCGACCAGGTGCTGAATCGCCCCGGAGATGCCGACGGCGATGTAGAGCTTGGGAGCGACGGTCTGGCCGGAGCTGCCCACCTGGCGCTCCATGGGCAGCCAGCCGTTGTCGCAGATAGGACGCGAGGCGGCCAGCTCCGCGCCCAGTGCGGTGGCGAGCTCGCGCACCAGTCCGATATTGCCCAGCTCGCGAATGCCGCGCCCGACCGCCACAATCCGCTCGGCCGCGCTCAGATCGACCTCGCGCGCCGACTCGCGGAACGGCTCCTCGGGGCGCTCGCGAATCGCAATTTCGTCCAGCGGCGGCCGCAGGTTTTCGACCGGCGCCGAACCCCGCTCCAACTCGTCGGCGCGGAAGGCTCCCGCCTGCAGCGAGGCGAACACCGGCCCCGCGCCCTCCACCGAATAATCGGCCGCCAGCCGGCCTTGGAACAGCTGCCGCTCGAAAATCAGCTCGCCCTGTTCCACGCGGAAGCCGGTCACGTCGCTGATCAGCGGCCGTCCGGCGCGCGTCGCCAGGCGCGGGGCAAAGTCCCGCACGCGATACGTGTGCGGCAGCAGTACCACGTCCGGCCGCACCTCGGCCACCAGCCAGGCCAGCGCGGCAGTGGCGCCGTCGGCGGTGTAGCTGGCCAGGCGCTCGTGCTCGAGCCAATAAACGCGCTCCAGCGCGCAGGCGGCCAGTTCGTGCGACAGCTCCACACTGCCGGGCCCGAACACCGCGGCCGCGGCCGGCACCGCGAGCGCCCGCGCAATCCGTTGTCCGGCGGCCAGCGTCTCGAACGACATGCGGTTCCAGCCGCCGCCGGTTTGCTCGCCAATCACCAGCACGCCGCTCATAGCACCCGCACCTCATGCCGCAGCTTCTCCACCAGTTGCGCGGCCTGCTCGGCCGGCGATCCGGCCAGCATTTCGGTTTGTTTGTTGTGTTGCGGAGGGTGGACGCGCCGCAGCCGCGCGCGGCACTCCGCGGCCACGCCCAGCTCCGCCGCAGTGAACCGGAGCACCGGCTTGGTTTTGGCTTTCTTGATGCCCATCAGCGTGGCGTAGCGCAGCCGGCTGATGCCGCTCTGGACGGTCACGAGCGCCGGCAGCGGCATCGAAACGTGCTGGAACCAGCCGCCCTCGAGCTCGCGCTTCACCCGCACTTGGGCGTTTTCAATTGCCACCTGCATGACCAGTGTGGCGTGGGGCAAGTCCAGCAGTTCGGCCATGACCACGCCGGTCTGGCCCCAGCCCAGGTCGTCCGACTGCAATCCCGTCAAAACAAGATCAGGCTTTTCCGTTTCGGCGGCTTTGGCCAGCAGCCGCGCCCAGCTCAGCGTGTCCCAGGCCCGCGGATTGTCTTCCACAACGTGCACGGCGCGGTCCGCGCCCTTGGCCAGGGCCTCGCGGATCACCGGCACGACGCGCTCCGGACCGGCGCACAGCACGATCACCTCGCCGCCGTGGATTTCCTTCAATTGCAACGCGGCCTCGAGCGCATAGGCATCGGGCTCGTTGATCTCCCAGCCGAGATCGTTTTCTTCGATCCACGACCCGTCGGGCTCAACGAATAATTGCGAGTCGCGCATGGGGACTTGCTTGATGGCGACGAGAATCTTCATCGGGGGGCTCAATGCTATGCGGTGGACACGACCTGCTCCAGCCAACCGCGGAATTTGACGCTCGCTTCCGCCGCCGGCTACTCCCTGTAACGCTTGAAGACCAGGCTGCCGTTGGTGCCGCCGAAGCCGAACGAATTCGACAGCGCGCACTCGATCTCGATCGGCCGCGCCACGTGCGCCACAAAATCGAGATCGCAATCCTCGCTCGGATGGTCGAGGTTGATGGTCGGAGGAGCGATCTGGTCGCGGATGGCCAGCACCGTCAGGCCCGCCTCCATCCCGCCGGCGCCGCCCAGCAGGTGGCCGGTCATCGACTTGGTCGAGCTGACGCACAACTTGTAAGCGTGCTCGCCGAAGGCCCGTTTCACGGCCGCCGCCTCGATCTGGTCGCCCACCGGAGTCGAGGTGCCGTGAGCGTTGATGTAGTCGATTTCCTCGGGCCTGAGGCCCGCGTCGCGCACGGCGTTACGCATCACGCGGTAGGCGCCCGCGCCGTCGGGCGAAGGAGCGCTGATGTGATACGCGTCGCCGCCCATCGCGTAGCCGACAATCTCGGCCAGGATCGGCGCGCCGCGGCGCCTGGCGCCTTCCAGTTCTTCCAGGATGAGGATGCCCGACCCCTCGCCGATGACGAAGCCGTCGCGGTCGCGGTCCCACGGGCGGCAGGCGCGCTGCGGCTCGTCGTTGCGCGTCGACAGCGCCCGCATGGCGGCGAATCCGCCGACGCTCAGCGGCGTGATGCAGGCCTCGGCGCCGCCGCAGATCATGGCCTCGGCGTAACCGTGCTGGATCAGGCGGAACGAGTCGCCGATGCAGTGGGCGCTGGTGGTGCAGGCCGTCGCCGTGGCCGAATTCGGTCCCTTGGCGCCGGTGCGGATGGAGACATTGCCCGAGGCCAGGTTGATGATCGTCGACGGAATAAAGAACGGCGACATCCGGTCGGGGCCCTTTTCGAGCAGCGTGCGGTGCTCGCGTTCAATCACCTCGAACGCGCCGATGCCGCTGCCGATGTAGACGCCCACCAGTTCCTCATTCTCGGGCGTGACCTTCAGGCCGGAGACCCGCAGCGCCTCCTCCGACGCCGCAATCGCGAACTGGATGAAGCGCCCGACCTTCTTCAATTCCTTGCGCTCGATGAAGCGCAGCGGGTCGAAGCCCTCCACCTCCGCGGCGATGCGGCAGGAAAACCTTTTGGCGTCGAACTGCGTGATCGGCCGCATGCCTGAACGCCCCGCGCGGACGCCGGCCCACGTCTCTTCCGTATTCAGGCCCAGCGCCGAAATCAGGCCGACACCGGTTACAACCACTCGTCGCGGCAATCGATACTCCTGCAATGACAATGTTGGTGAATTGAGCCACGGGGCGGGACGACCGGGCTGGATTACTCCTTGCCCTTCTTCTTCTCGATGTAATCGATGGCGTCCTTCACCGTCTTGATGTTCTCGGCATCCTCGTCGGGAATGTCCAATTCGAAGTCCTCTTCGAACTTCATGACCAGCTCGACGATGTCGAGCGAATCGGCCCCCAGATCGTCCACGAACGACGCGGTCGGATCCACCTGCGCTTCGTCGACGCCAAGCTGCTCGACGATGATCTGCTTCACTTTATCTGCGACAGCGGACATGTCACCTCCAATTGCGACTACAAAGCTCAGATTCTATCGGGAAGAGACATCATTTGCAACGCGGACTGGATACTCCGAAATTCCGGACGCTTCCGCCGCCGACCTTCCCTGTCGGAGTTCTCCGCGCCCCGCCCTGCCCCCCCCATCATGCCAGCATCGGGCCCCTTTCGTCTCGGGCCCGCCGCGCCGGCCGCCGTTCGGACGCCGTGCGGGCCACCCCGCCAGCGCTGTCCCGCCGCGCCGCGGGGCAGGCCTGTCTTGCGATACTGGAGCACATGCGCGCCCGCTCCGCCTTCGCCGCTCTTGCGATGTCTTATCTTCTGGCCGTCCAGCCGCTGGCCGGCTGGTGGGCGGAGGGTCACCAGATTGTCGCCGCCATCGCCGCACAGCGCTTGAATCCCCAGGCCCAGGCGGCGGTGGCCGCGATTCTGCCGCCGGGCCAGACGCTGGAGTCGGTCGCGGTGTGGGCCGACGAGATCCGCAAGGATCGTCGCGACACCGGCCCCTGGCACTATATCGACATTCCCACCGACGCGCCGCGCGGCGACTGGGCCCCTTATTGCCCCGCCGAGGGCTGCCTCATGCGCATCCTCCCGCAGCTCATCGCGACCCTCCGCGACACCGCCGCGCCGCGCGAAAAGCGCGACGAGGCGCTGCGCTTCGTGGTCCATTTCATCGGCGATATGCACCAGCCGCTGCACGCCGGCGAGCGCCACGACAAGGGCGGCAACGACGTCAAAGTCACCTTCGAGGGCCACCCCCTGAACCTGCACGCCGCCTGGGACGGGAAGCTCCTGGAGGCCTGGTTCAAACAGGACCCGGAAGCCGAACAGAAGCTGCGCCAGGGCGCCCCTCCGGAGGACCGCGCGGAGCTCAGCGCCGGCAGCTTGGACGACTGGATCTGGCAGTCGCAGGCGCTCTCCCGCGACAACGTCTATGCGCCGCTGGACCGCTGCCGTTGCGCCACCCTCGACCAGGCCTACCTCGACCAGGCGATCCCCGTCATGCGGCTGCAGTTGCTGCGCGCGGGCGAGCGGCTGGGCCGGGTCCTGAATGAGGCGCTGGGGCAGTAAAGCGGGCCGCCGCGTCCGCGCTGGCAGCGTTCAAGGACCATGCTCTCCAATCTGGGAACAGGCTGGGCTCGCCCTCGCCGGCCGGACCCCGCAGCCCGCCCGCATGCCTCCGGCCCACGGCCCCAGCCCGGCCGCTTATGAAAAAATGGAGCAATAAGGTCCGCCTGGAGCTTGTGTTACGATTTTAGGGAGAGATCGGTTCCCGGTGCGGGCTTTCGTGCAACCTTCACGAATAAAAAACGTCTAGTAAAACGTGCCCCCGCAGCAAACGCAGCCCGGTTTAGGGATGTCGGTTGTCCCTCCGGTCAATGAACGTATGCAGGCTTACGATCCGTATCGCGCGGCTGCACCGCCGCCACCACAAACGCCGCCGCAGGTGGATTATTCCGCCGACCGGATCCTCAGCTACCAGCAGGAGGCGAAACCTTGGTTTCTCTCGATCTTCGAGAATCTGAAGGAATTAGCGGCCCTGAAGCGCCAGCCCCCGCTGCAGGTTTCGTTCCGTCCGATGACCGAGGAAGAGCTGAAAGACAGCGACGAGCCGGCCCTGCGGCAGTTGGCGGTTTTCAACGAGCAGAAGTCGTTCTTTAGATCGCTGAAGGAGAACCTGGGCGAGCTATTCCACCCCCAGAAGCTCCCGCCGCTGCAACTCACCTCCCGTCCGCTGACCGAAGAAGAACTGGCGGCCACGATGTCGCTGGGCGCCATCGAGAAGACCGCCCTGCCTTGGTACCGCACGGTTTTCAGCGGTTTGAGGGATGCGCTGTTCCCCCCCAAGCTGCCGCCGCTCGAGCTCACCTCGCGGCCGGTGCAGGTCCGGGAGCTGTTCCAGAGGGATCCCTACCGCGGCGGCTCGTTCGCCACGTCGGTCCTGCTCCAGGTGGGTCTCATTGCTCTCTTGTTCGCCATCGGAACCAACAAGACCGTCCAGAAGAAAATGGCGGACAACGGGCTGATCTTCACGCCGGTTGACCTGGCGCCGTACACGCCGGCCAATACCAAGCCCTCCGGCGGCGGCGGTGGCGGCGGTGACAATTCGCCCCTGCCGGCCAGCAAGGGGCGTCTGCCCAAGGCTTCACTGAAGCAGTTCACGCCGCCCGAGGCGGTGTTGAACAACCTGCATCCCAAGCTGGCGGTCGAGCCGACCATCATCGCTCCACCCGACGTGGCCCTGCCCAACGTCAACATGGCCCAATACGGCGACCCGTTCGCTAAAATCGGCCCACCGTCCAACGGACCCGGTTCCGGCGGCGGCATCGGCAGCGGCTCCGGCGGCGGCGTGGGCTCCGGCAACGGGCCCGGCGTGGGGCCCGGCTCCGGCGGCGGCTTCGGCGGCGGCGCATTCCGCATCGGCGGCGGCGTCAGTGCGCCGATTCCGATCTACAAGCCGGAGCCCGAATACTCCGAGGAGGCCCGTAAGGCCAAGTTCCAGGGCACCGTGATGCTGGCCATCGTCGTCGACACCGACGGTAAGGCCAAGAACATCCAGGTGGTCCGCTCGCTCGGCATGGGGCTGGATGAGAAGGCCGTCGAAGCCGTGGCCAAGTGGCGCTTCAAGCCCGGCTATAAGGACGGCAAGCCGGTCCCCGTCAAAGCCAACGTCGAAGTCAATTTCCGGCTGCTATAGCGCTCGTTCCAAATATTTTCCAGACCTCGCCACCGCCAGCCTTGGACTCCCGGCCGTCCAAATGCGATCCAGACGCCGCTGATTCGTGGCGCAGGCACTTTTGCCTGACGAGTTGACACTCGTGCCGGCGCTGACTCGGAATGACTTCCGAGTGCGCCGTTGGGCCAGCGCTTTCTGCGCGCAACGCCATCCGTTCGGGTAGTGTGAACAGGCCCTGGATGAGTTGTATGCCGGACGTCTTCAGACCTTCAGGCTGCGCAGATACGGGACGCTGGCCTTCATCAGCGGAAGCTCCATCTCCACGAAGTAATTCTTGATCCCGCCGGTCTTCGCCGCAGTGAAGATCTTCTTCCAGTCGAGGCTGTCCTGCCCGACCGCGGCGATCTTCTTGTCCTTGGCCAACCAGCCCTGCACATGCATCGAAATGAAGCGGCCGGGATAGCGCGTGAAGTACTCGGCGGCATCCAAGCCGTGCTGGATCTCCGAGACCTGGAACTGGAACTTGACGAGCTTCGGGTCCAGCAGGCCGAACAGCACGTCGTACACGCGCTTCCCGCCCACCATCGCGATTTCGAAGTTCTCATCGTGCAGCCCTTGCGTGATGCCGGCCTTGGCCGACTGCTCGCCGAACTTGTTGTATTCGTCGGCGGCGCGCTTCACGTCGTCCATCGTCGGCTTGCTCGGGCCCCCGAGGCTCGCCACGAGGATCTGCGTCAGCCCGACCTCCTTGGCCCAAGCGATACGGCCGGCCAGGTCGTCGCGCAGCTCCTTCATGCCGAAGTGCGAGCTGATGCACTTCAGGCCGTGGTCCTCGATGATCTTGCGCAGCTCGGCTCCCTTGTACTTTCCAAGGCCGCCGAAGCCGTACTCCGCGTAGCCCACGGGCGAGCACAGCTCGATCGCCTGGAAGCCCGCATCCGCCAGCATCTTGAGCGTGCCGGGAAAGTCGCGGGCGATCATCTTTTGCACCGTCCAGGTCTGGCATCCGATGGGCAGGCCCAGGGGATTGGCTTTGAGCCCCGGCGCGCCGGCGGCCAGCAGCGCGGCGGACGCGGCGCCCTGGAAAAACTCTCGTCGCGAAAGTGCAGACATATATGACTCCTTGGGTTCGATATTCAGCTCGTACTAACGGGCATTATTGCAGAACGCCACGCCGATCCATGCCCCGGATCTTCGTAGCCGGCGCCGGCCCCCCTTCGCGTCCCGATGACCGAGCTACCGCAAATCGCCCTCCGCGGGCCTCTCAGGCCACCTCCGTGACCCCAGGCGGCAGCGTGACTTTGTGTTTCACCACGCCATCCTCGCGCGTGACCTCGATCCGGATCAGGCCCTTGGGATGCGGCACCACCCCGTGCGCCGCGAGCAGCGGCCCGAGGTTCGGGCGGATCCTCACCTGGCTGAAGCCCGGCCCGGCCGAATCGACGCCCAGCACCGTGCGGAAGAACTCGATGTTGGGACTCGCGCCCCAGCCGTGGCAGTCCGAACGCGCCGCCGGGCTGTCGACTTCGGCCCACGTCGTCAGGCCCTCGTCGAGCATCCATTTCCAGGGGGTCAGGCGCTCCAGATAGCGGTCGCCCAGCCCGGCCTCCGTCATGGCGCGGTCCAGATAGTAGCGGAAGTAAACGGTGCACTTGGCCAGCGTGGGATCATTCGACACGCGATCCATCAGCTCGCGCGCCACCGGCGCCGGCAGCCGCCCCGTGAGCACCGCCAGCGCATTCACGTGCTGCGAGCCGAGCTTGTGCGCGGCGTCTTCCATGAAGACGCGCCGCTTGGGATGCCAGAAAGTGGCGCGGATCGCCGTCCACAGATCATCCGCGCGTTGGCGCCACAACGGCGCGCGGCTGGCGTCGCCGAGGTGCTGCTCCAGCTCCGCCGTCTGCTGCAGCGCCAGCACCAGTTGAATCTGGATGGTGGCCGGCATAAGGTCGCTTCCGACCGGCGGCACGCCCTCGCTCCAGGCCTCCACCCAGTCGACGAAGTTCCACCACGGCAGGTCTCGCAGCAGCGCGTCGCGGCCCTGGTATTGACCGAAGAAATCCAGCACCGCCCGCGCGCCGTGCAGCATTTCGCGAACGAACTCGGGATTGTCGGCGTAGCGGAAGTAGTCGTGCAGCATGCCGATCCACCACAGCGAGAACGGCGGGATGTACTGTGGCAGCGTGCTGGGAGCGCGCGAGAAGGTGATGCCCTCGGCGGTGCGGGAGGAGTCCAGGAGCTCGATGGCGTTGCGCATCAGGCGCGCGTCGCCCGTCATGTAGAGCGAAACCAGGGCCTGGATGCGCGTGTCGCCGGCGTACTCGAGTTGCTCCCAGTAAGGGCAGTCCATGTAGGTTTCGTGGGCGCACAGGCGGGCGGTGCGCCAGCCGGTCTCGAGGATCCGCTGATGCAGCGGATCGCCGCTGTCGAAGGCCGCGCGCACCTGGAACGGATAACCGGTGTATAAGCCGTGCAGGTCCTCGATGACCAGCTCCTCGCTCTGCGTCTGGATCTCGAGCTGCAGATAGCGGTAGGTGCGCCAGAACAGCGGCCGGTAGGTGCGGCGCTCGCCGTCGGCCAGGTAGATATCGGCGTAGCCGCCGAGGACTCGGCCATCGATCAGGTCGCGATTGCCCTTGGAGTGGGTTTTCTCATCCACCAGCGCCTCGGCGTAACGCAGCGCGACCGCGGCCCCGCGCCCGCCCCGGACCTCCAGAACCGGGTAGGCGGTGGTGAGGCTCATGCGGTCCAGCAGCAGCGTGGCGCGGGTCGCGGCGGGGATTGTTATGGGGAAATGAAGATCGCCGGACGCGACGTCGGGCAGCCCCTCGACGCGGCGCAGCGCGGGGATCGGCTGCGGCGTCCGCTCCTCCATGGGGATGGTTCGCGGGACGAGCATCCAGCGGCTGGGCGAATCCTGCATGCCGCGCGGGCAGCCCGGGTCGCCGCTCTCGGCCGCGCTCCAGGCCGAATCGTCGAACGCCGGGAGCTGCCAGCCCCAGGGGTAACGCGCCGCCTCGAAGTGCTCCATCGGGCCCACGGCCTGGTAATCACCCAGTTCGGTGCGCGGCGCGGGCTGGTAGGCCTCGTTGCGCACGCTGTGCCACTGCGGGCCGCTATTGACCGCGGAATGGGCCGCCTCGGCCGACCGCAGGATAAAGCCCGTGCGCAGCGAGAACTGGGCCAGGGCGGCGCGCTCTCCGTCGTTCCACACCACGGCGGCCAGGACGTTGCGGCCGGCCTTGAGCTTCGGCGCCAGGTCCACGGTCTCGTAGTGCCAATGATCGGGGTCGCCCCGCGCGGGGCCCCAACTCGCCAGCTCGCCGTTCGAGTACAGCTCGTAGCGGCTGTCGCCGGAAACCCAGACTTCGAATTTCGCCGGGACCGCCTGCAGCTCGAACACCCGCCGGAAATGGCACACGCCGTAATCGGCTGGGGCCATTCCGGGGACGTGGATCCAGTGCGCGTCCCACGCTTTGGCGGGCCGATCGATTCGCGCCACGGCCAGGCGCGGGGCGAACGCGGCCCCGGCAGTCAGCAAGAACGTGCGTCGGCGGATGGACATGTATGCACCTCCGGCCGCGTCGGGCCGGCGGCCGCTCAGGATTCTATCGAATGCTCCTGCCGCTGCGCTGCGCAGGCCGCGCAGGGGCAGATGGCGCGCAAATGGTCGTAGGAATAAATGCCGGTATTGTGGCCGTCATTCCAGCGGATGCGGAGGGCGTACGTTCCGACCTCCTCGATGGAATCCATGCGCAGCCGCGGTTTGTAAAGCGGGAAGGCGCCCGCGGCAGGCTGCGAATACGACGATTTTTGCGGCTCGCTGCCGTGCGCGCCGGTGCAGGAGGCGCACGGGCAGGCGTCGCGCAGGTAAGCGTTCAGATACTCGCTGCGGTGGCCGTCCGCCCAGTCGATGGCCAGGCCTTTGGATTTCGAAACGGCGATGTGCAGCGGATCGGAACAAGGCGTGGGATTAGGCATGTTGCGAGTCAGTGGACGCGTTCGATGTCGCGCACGCCGGACACGCGGCGCATGGCGGAGACGATGCGCTCGAGCTGCTTCTTGTCGCGCACCTCGATGGTCATCTCCATAATGGCGGCCTCGATCGCGCGGTCGTCGCTGCGCGCCTCGACGCTGCGGATATTGACCTCGTCGTCGAACAGAATCTGGGTCAGCTGGTTCAGAATGCCGGTGCGATCGTCGGCGTGGACCACCAGGCGGACGTTGAACGACTCGCCGGCCGGGCGGGCCCATTCCACCTCGATGCGGCGCTCGGCCTCGTACATCAGGTTCTGGACGTTGGGGCAGGTGCGCGAATGCACCGCCACGCCCTTGCCGCGGGTGATGTAGCCCACGATGGCCTCGCCGCGGATGGGATTGCAGCAGCGGGCGCAATAGGTGAGCAGATCGTCCATCCCCTTGACCTGGATGACGGCGCCTCCCGGCGCGCCCTCCGGACGGGGCTCGGAAACGGCGGCGGCCGCCGCCACGGTGGCCTCGGGCGGCACGATCTCGGGAGCCAGCTTCTCGAGCACCTGTTTCGCCGAATACTTGCCCCAGCCCAGCGCGGCGTAGAGATCCTCGATCTTGCTGACGCCGTAGCCCGCGGCCACCTGTTCCATCCTGGCGCGGGTGATGCGGCTCAGCGAGACGCCCAGGCGGCGGGCCTCGCGCTCCACCAGCTTCTGGCCCAGATCCACGGCCTTCTCGCGCTCCGTGGCGTTGATAACGTGCCGGATCTTGTTGCGCGCGCGCGCCGTGCGGACGAACGACAGCCAGTCGCGGCTGGGCTCGGAGCCCTTCTGGGTGATGATCTCGACGATGTCGCCGTTGCGCAACTGGTGCTTCAGCGGCACCATTCGGTTATTCACCTTGGCGCCCGTGCAGCGGTGGCCGACGTCGGTGTGGATGGCGTAGGCAAAGTCGACCGGGGTCGCCTCGCGGGGCAGGACGACCACCTTGCCCTTGGGCGTAAAGCAATACACCTCTTCGGGATACAGGTCGACCTTAAGGCTCGACATGAAGTCCGTGGGATCGCGGGTCTCGCGCTGCCACTCCACCAGTTGGCGCAGCCAGTTCACTCTCTGGTCGTCCTCGGCCGCGCCGCGCCGGCCTTCTTTATATTTCCAATGCGCGGCGATGCCCTCCTCGGCGACGCGGTGCATCTCCTCGGTGCGGATCTGGACCTCGAAGGCCACGCCGCCGGGGCCGATCACGGAGGTGTGCAGCGACTGGTACAGGTTGGGCCGGGGGATGGCGATAAAGTCCTTGATGCGGCCCGGAATGGGGTGCCATTCGTTGTGAATCACGCCCAGGGCGGCGTAGCAGTTGCGCACCGAGTCGGTGATGATGCGTACGCCCATCAGATCGTAGACCTCATCAATGCCGATCTTCTGCTTGCGCAGCTTCTGGTACACCGACCAGGGCCGCTTCACGCGCGCCTCGACGCGCGCCGGAATCTCGTCCCGGCTGAGTTTCTGCTCGACGGTGGCGCGAATCTCCTCCAGCACCTGCACGCTGGCCTTGCGCCGCGTTTCGATGACCGAGATCAACTCCTGGGACTCCTCGGGATGCAGGTAGCGGAAGGACAGGTCCTCCAGCTCATTGCGCAGTTTGCCCATGCCCATGCGGTGGGCGATGGGGGCGTAGAGTTCCAGGGTCTCCGAGGCGATGCGCTCCTGGCGCTCGCGCGGCAGGCTCGCCAGGGTGCGCATGTTGTGCAGCCGGTCGGCCAGCTTGACCAGGATGACGCGGATGTCCTCGACCATCGCCAGCAGCATCTTGCGGACGCTCTCGGCCTGCCGGTCCTCGCGGTTGGCGAGGTTGATTTTGCTGAGCTTGGTGACTCCGTTGACGCACCGCGCGACCTCCTCGCCAAAGGTCCGCGCCAGTTCCTCGTAGCTCGTCTGGGTGTCCTCCAGAACGTCGTGCAGCAAGGCCGTGACCAGGCACACCTGGTCCATCTGCATCTCGGCCAGGATCCAGGTCACCTCGAGCGGGTGCGCCATGTACGGCTCGCCGGACAGCCGCCATTGGGCCGAGTGGCGGGCGGCGGCGAACTCGAAGGCCTGGCGCAGGACGGCCGGGTCATCCTTGGGACGGCGCGAGCGGACGAACTCCTCCAGCGCCCGGAAGCGCAGCTCCAGCGCCGGGCTGACGCCGGGCGGCAGCGGCGCCGGCAGGCTTTCGCTACTGGGTGCGACGTCCATTTAAGAAAAAAGGGCGATGGTGAGGCCACTCACCCTCGCCCCCTATTCTATTGGATACCCGGCGCCGGGCCGGAGCTTCACTTCGCCGGTTCGTTGGTGATGCCCATCGCCTTGGGCTGCCGGTCGGCCTTTATCTTGCGCGTGTCGAGAGCCTTCTGCATCCAATCGTCGGCCACCTCGGTGTCCTTCTTGTAACCATCGGACGTGTCCGCCAGGTCGGCGCGCTCGCGGTACAGCAGATTCAGATAGGCCATCGCATCGTCGTATTCATTGTCGATCTCCAGCGCCCGCTTCAGGCTGGCGATGCCATCCTCCAGCATCTGGCCGTGCTTGGCCTTCAGCTCTTCCCGGGCCTTCTTATCCTTCAGTGGTCCGGGCGCGTCGGGCTTCATCCCCGCCTTGGAGCGGGCCGAGTTCCAGTCGGGATACCACTTGGCCCAGGCGATGACGCCCAGGCTGTAAAACGCCTCCTTGCGGTTGGGGTCCACTTCGGTGAGCTTTCGGTACCACTGGCCCGCGTTGTCCAGGCGCGCCAGTTTGTCTTCCAGCTTCGAGGTGCCCTGCGACTCCAGATAATAGAGCGAAGCGATCGATTCGATGGCCGTGGCGTTCTTGGGATCCGCATCCAGCACCTTCTGGAAGTTGGCCAGCGCATTCTTGGCCATTTCGACGTTCTCGGGAGATTCGGCGCCCGGAATGTACTGGTTCATGTATGCCGTGGCAAGATACAGCCGCGCCGTGGCGAACTTGGGATCGAGTTCCACGGCCTTGGTGAAGTACTGCACCGCATCGGGGTATTTGGCGTTCTTGAATGCCGCCACCCCCTTGTTGAGGTTGTCTCGCGCCTCGAGCTTCTTGCAGCCCGTGAGACAGCCGCTGAGGACCACGGCCGCAAGCGCGGCGGCCGCGACGAGGATTCGGTTGCGCATCTTCATGCCGCCTTCCTTACTGCCCCTGCTCCATCTTAGTCGTCATCAGGCCGACCTTGTCCATCTGCGCCCCCTTGGCGAGATCGATGGCCCGGGCCACTTCCTGGAACTCGAGGTCGGGATCGCCCTTGACGAAGCACACGCGCTCGTTACGGGTCTTGAAAACATCGATCAACCGCGCGGTGAGCCGGTCCGCCGTGATCGGTTCGGTGTTGAGCTGCATCGAGTGGTCGCGGTTGATGATGATGACCACGGTGCGGTCGACATCGGCCGGCGGCGTGCCAGGCGGCGGCGGCTGAGGAATCAGCGCCTCCAGGCCGTGCGGCGTCAGCGGTGTGATGACCATGAAAATAATAATCAGGACGAGCAGCACGTCAATCATCGGAGTCATGTTGATGTCGGATTTGGGGCCGCCCCCGCCGCCGCCAACTGCCATTGACATAAGAAATCTCCTTAACTCTCGAACTTCTCTCCACGGCCACTGGACCCACGGTCAGGCAGCCGGATCGCCCCCCCGGGGGTCCTCAAAAAACCGCGGAATGCTACTTCGTCTCGCCCCCGACGGAGGCTGCGGCTGCGGCCATGGCATCCGCGCGCGCCTTGGCCTTGGGATCGAGTTCCGTCAGCAGTCCGATATTATCCACGCCGGCCGCACGGAGGTTATCGACGACGTTCGACTACTTTTTCATAGCGGGCGCGGCTATCGCAACTCATGTAAACGGTCTTGTCGAGCCGCCCGGTAAGGAGATCCTTGACCTTGCCGGGAAGCTCCGCTGGCGGAACCTTCGCGCTGCCTAGAAAAACGTCGCCGTTGCGGGTGATCGCCACCAGTACGGCGTCTTCCTTGTCCGCGGCCTGCATCGCGATGGCGTTCATCGTCCTCACTTTGTCCACGCTGACGCCCTTCGAAAGCATCGGCGTGATGACCATGAAGATGATCAGCAGCACGAGCATCACGTCCACCATCGGGGTGACGTTAATGTCCGATATCGACGCCCCACTCATTATTTTCTTCGCCATCCCTTATTCTCCTTATGGCGGGCCTGAACCGCCCGCTTCCCGGCCCTTGAGGGGCCGGGAAGCGGACCATCCATCAACTCGCCGGACTGGACCTGAAAATGGTCCGCTTCTGGCGGCCGCCAGCCCTAGCGGCCCGCGCCGGTCTTGGCGGAGTGCTTCAGGAAATAATCCACCAGCTCGGAGCTGGAGTTTGTCATCTCCACGTCAAAATTCTTGACGCGATTGTTGAAATAGTTGAACAACCACACCGCGGGGATGGCCACGAACAGACCGATCGCGGTGGTCACCAGGGCTTCCGAAATACCGCCGGCGACGGCGCCGAGACCGGTCGATTTCTCGTTCGAAATGCCCTTGAATGCGTTGATGATGCCGACCACCGTGCCGAACAGCCCGACGAACGGAGCCGTCGAGCCGATCGTCGCCAGGCCGCTCAACCCGCGGTCCAGTTCGCTGTGCACGATGGCTTCGGCGCGCTCCAGGGCGCGGCGTGAGGCCTCGATGGTTTCACCTGGAATGTCATTGCTCACCAGGTGCGCGCGGAACTCCTGCAGCCCGGCCACGACGACCTTGGCCAGGTGGCTCTTTTTGTAACGATCGGCGATTTTCACCGCCTCTTCGAGTTTGCCTTCGCGCAGAGCGCCGGCTACCGCGGGTGCGAACAGCCGGGACTGCTTGCGGGCAGCGTTGAATACGATGAGCCGGTCGATCATGACGCCGATGGACCAGGCGGACATGATGAACAGCACAAAAACGACGGCCTTGGCCATCCAGCCCATCTGCGCCCACATGGATCGGAGGTCAAAGCTCACTGCGGCTTCCTGCAGCAACAGGAACGACCAAATCTGGAACTGAAGCAACATTTGCGATCATTCTCCTGCGAGTTGATTAGAGTCTAGACTCTCGAACACACACTCATCACTGATTCAACGTGAAATTCACGTCGATCTGCGTTACCACTTCAACCGGCTCGCCGTTCAGCAATGTCGGTTTGTACCTCCACTGCACAACGGCCGACTGAGCCGCCGCAACCAGCAGCGGGTGGCCCGACACGAGGGTCAGATTCTGAATCGTGCCGTCCCGCCCGATGATGGCCGTGAACCGGACCGTCCCCGATATGCGGGCCTGTTTGGCCAGCGGCGGGTAAACCGGTCGCGGTTGGAACAATAACATGGCCTGCTGAACGTTTCCGCCCACCGTAATGCGCTTGGGCGCCGCCGCCTTGGGCGGCGGGGGCGGAGGCGGAGGCGGAGGAGCCGCCGAGCCGGCCGAAGCCAGCAGGCCGCCAATGACGCCGCCCGGGCTCCCGCCCGGCATGCCGCCCGGAATACCGCCCTGGACGCCGACCGCGTTGGAGGGCGGCAGTTCGTCTTCCTTGATCATGGCGATTTCTTTCGGAATCGTCTTGGGCGCCATCAGCTTGGAGCCGTCGAACTGCTTCGGGATCACTTTGATGTGCACCACGGCAGCGGGCGGTGGCGGTGGCGGTGGCGGCGGAGGAGGCGGAGGCGGAGCGGTCAGCATCGACTTCAAAGTCGTTTGCGGGAGCAGTTCGGGATTCAGTAGCGGGATGATGATCAGCGCTACGATCAGTCCGATCTGGAGTCCGAAGGAAAGGAACACCGTCCAACCGGTGTTGGTCTTCCCTCTCCCTTCCACAAAAACCTGTTCGAACATCGTTTTCTTTTCCCCTTTGGGCCGGTCTTCGTCACGCGGAGACCGCTCTCTAACTCTTTAGACACCACCCTGCGAGTCCGGTTCCCGCGGCGCGGGCCACGCGGCTCGATTTGCGGACTAAATCACGGAAGTCCACCTCACCATCCAACACCCAAACACGCGCCCGCGCCCCTGCGCCCCAGCCCGCGTTGATTTCAACTTCCGCCAGCAGCATACTACATTCGAGCCAAACTGGCCACTCCCGTCAAGCCGCCGGCCGGGCCTTGGCCCGCTTCTCGGCGAAATTGCGCCAGAAGATCAATATCGGGCTGGCCACGAAAATCGAGGAATAAGTCCCCACGATAATGCCGCAAACCAGCGCGAATGAGAAGCCGTGCAACACCGGCCCCCCGAACAGGAGCAGCGCGATGGCCGATATAAAAGTCAGTCCGGAGGTCAGCACGGTGCGGCTCAGGGTGCGGTTCACGCTCTCATTCACGATCGCCTCGAAGGAGCCGCGCCGGCCCTGCTTCACAGTCTCCCGGATTCGATCGAAGACCACGATGGTATCGTTCATCGAGTAGCCTACCAAAGTCAGCAGCGCGGCCACCACGTTCAGCGTAATCTCCTTGTTGAACAGCGAAAACAGCCCCAGCGTGATGATCACGTCATGGAACGTCGCCACCACCGCGCCTGCGCCGTAGACCAGATCGAACCGGAACCAGATGTAAACCAGCATTCCGCCCAGGGCGTACAGCGTCGCATACAGCGCCTTGTTGCGCAGCTCGGCGCCGACCTTCGGCCCGATGCTCTCCACGGCCGTGATGGCGTACGGGGAGAAAGAACACTCGTTGCCGATCACCTTGATCATCGCCGGCGTCAAGCCCGGCACGCCCGTGAGCTCGTTGAGGCCGCTGAGCACGCCCGAATGCGGCGGCGTATCGCGCAGCGTCGTCATGGCCTTGATCAGATCCTGCAGTTCCTGATCGGACATCGAAATGCCCGCCGCGGGGAACGGATCGCGCAGCCGTTCGAAGATCGTCTGCGCGCCGGAGTTGTTGAAGTCCAGCTTGCCGGAGTGCTCGGCGAAGGTCGCCGCCAGCGTCTCGCCGATCTCGCGGCGCACCGTCAGCAGCTCCTCATCGCTCTTCAACCCGGTGCCGATCACGACCGCGTTGTGTCCGGTGATCTCCTGCACCGAGATCTCACCCGGGATGCGGGCCGAGACCGCCGAGCGGATCTTGTCGATCGGCGGCTTCATGGCGAACTGCACCGTCACGTCGGCGCCGCCGGTGAAGTCGATGCCCCACTTCAACCCGCCCTTGATGATCCAACTGGCGAAACCGGCCGCCGTCAGGGCCAGCGAGAGGCTGATGAAGATCCACTTCTTGCCGAGAAAATCGATATTTGTTTGTCGAAACAGTTCCATGCACTGCAACCTTGCCGGGCCGCGGCGCGAGTGGCCGCTTTCCGCGCTATCGCTTCATTCCGGGGCCCCGCCGGTCGGACGCCCGTACCCTATCACACTCTCATTCCAATGCTCAATGTGGGCCGCGCCGAGCCGCTGTACTCGATGTCGAACAGGTAGCGCGAGACGAACACCGAGGTAAATACGTTGGCCACCAGGCCGATCACCAGCGTCACGGCGAAGCCGCGCACCGCCGGCGTCCCGAACATAAACAGGAAGGCGCAGCTGACAATCGTCGTCACGTGCGTGTCGATGATCGTCAGGAAGGCCTTGTTGAATCCGGCGTCCACGGCCGCGAACAGCGCCTTGCCCGCCCGCACTTCTTCGCGGATGCGCTCGAAGATCAGCACGTTCGAATCCACCGCCATGCCGATCAGCAGGATGATGCCGGCGATGCCCGGCAGCGTCAGCACGGCCTTGAAGCTGGCCAGCACGCCCAGCAGGATGATGGCGTTCATCACCAGCGCTACGGTGGCGTTGATCCCGCTGCGCGCATAGTACAGCAGCATCAGGAAGATCACCACAATCAGGCCCACCAGCCCCGACATGACGCCCGAGCGGATCGAGTCGGCGCCCAGCGACGGGCCGACCGTGGTCTCCTGCAACTGGCGGATGCCCGCCGGCAGCGAGCCCGCTTTCAGCACCAGCGCCAGGTCCTCGGCCTCCTGCTGGCCCGACAGGCCCTCGATGACACCCTGGTCCTCGATGCGCGCGTTGATCACCGGCGCGCTCTTGATCTGGCCGTCCAGCGCGATCGCCAGCCGCTGGCCGATATTGGCTTCAGTAAAGCGGCCGAAACGGTTCTTGGCATCCTGGGCGATGACGAAGTGCGTCTCCCACTTGCCGAATTGGTCCTGCTGCTGACGGGCGTCGCGCAGGTCGCGGCCCGTAATCACCGGCACGCGGCTCACCAGGTACCAGCCCGCCTCCTGCTCGGCGGCGCGCTTCATCGTCGGCATCATCTTGGTGCCCAGCGGGAGCACCCCGTTGTTGGCCGCCAGCAGCTCCTGCTGGCTGCGGTACGGTCCGCCCTTGACCTCGTAAAGTTCCAGCAACGCCGCCGTCGATAGAATCGACTTCACGCGGTCGGGATCGTCCAGGCCGGGCAGCGAGACCAGCACCTCGGCCTCGTTGCCGACGCCCTGCCGCTCCTGCACGCTGGACTCCGACAGGCCCATGCCGTTGATGCGGTTTTCCATGGTGCTCATGGTCCGCGTCATGGTCTCCTTCTTCAGCCCCAGCGCCTCGGTGGGCTTCATCGTCAGGCGGTAATCCGAGGAGCTGGTCGGCGTCAGCACCCACGAGGCGTAGTCCTCGGCAACCAGGCTGCGAAAGGCCTGCGTCTTGTCAACCGGCACGCCCTTCACCAGGATTTCGACCTTGTCGGCGTCCTGCAGAGTCTGTGGTTCAAAGCCCAGCATCGCGTCCCCGCCGATGCCATTCTTCCCCATCGACTCCTTGAGGCGATCGATGGTCGTCGTGGCCTCGGACTTGAACGCGTCCTGCAGCTTGATTTCCAGCACCAGCAGCGTGCCGCCCCTCAGGTCCAGGCCCAGCCGCAGGTTCTGGTTCCAATTGGCCACCAGCTCCGCCCTGGACTTTGGAATCCCGATCGTGGCGTACACGCATAGCACAATCACGGCCACAATCAATATCGCTTTCCACTTGGGCACTTTGGACATCGCGAGTCCTTATTCCTGAATTCCGCTTCTCGAGTTCCTGTTTCTGATTCCTGCTCCGACGCCGGTTCTTCGCTCGCCGCCAGCCCGGATCAGGACTTGGCCTCGGGGTTCACCATGCTGGCCACCGAGCCCCGCGCCATCTGCAGCTTTACCCCGTCGGGCTTGACCCGCACCACGATCGTGTCATCGTCGTTGATCACCACGATCGTTCCCATGATGCCACCGTTAGTGAGCACGATGTCGCCCGTCTTGAGCCCGGCCAGCATCTGCTGCTGCTTCTTCTTCTGCCGCTGCATCGGCATGAACAGCAGGAAGTAAAAGATCGCGAAGATCAGCAGGATCGGACCGAATTGGAGCAGCGGGTTGGACGCTGCAGTGGCTTGCAAAAGGATGAGGCTCATAGCTTAAATCGGGCTTCCCGAGCCGATCCGCCGGATTACGCCCGCATCTACCCTGCAGCCTCTTGTGGGGGATTCGGAAAGCCCATTCAGAAGTCTCAGGCCTCAGCCGGTAGCGAGCGCGCCGTCTTCAGGAACTCGGGGAAAGTCCCAAATAGAATAGCCTGTCGCATCCGGCGCATGATGTCAAGGTAATGCCACAGGTTGTGCACCGTCGCCAGGGTGCTGAATAGGATCTCCCCGCTCGTGTAAAGGTGCCGCAGATAGGCCCGCGAGTAGGTGCGGCAGGTGGAGCAGCCGCAGCTCTCATCCACCGGACGGGCATCGTCGCGGAACCGCGCCTGCTTGATCAGCAGCTTGCCGCGGCTCGTGAACAGGCACCCGTTGCGCGCGTTGCGCGAGGGCATCACGCAATCCATCATGTCCACGCCGCGGGCCACGTATTCGGGCAGTTCCTCGGGCGTTCCGACGCCCATCATGTAGCGCGGGCGGTCCGCCGGCAGCAGCGGCGCGGTGGCCTCGGTCATCTCCAGGCTCAGCAGGCGCGGCTCGCCCACGCTCAGGCCGCCGATGGCGTAGCCGTCCGCGTCCAGCCCGGCCAGCTCGCGCGCGCACTCCTGCCGCAGGTCGGCAAACATCGAGCCTTGCACGATCGGAAACAGGGCATTGCCCGGCGGCCGCGATTTGCATCCGCTCCAGGTAATGCGCGTAGCCGCGCCGGGCCCACCCAAGCGTCAGTTCCATCGACTGGCGCGCCTGTTCCCGCGTCGCCGGGTATTCGGTGCACTCATCGAGCATCATCAGGATGTCGCTGTTGAACGCCAGTTGCACGTCCACCACCGACTCGGGGGTGAACAGATGGCGATCGCCGTCCAGGTGCGATTGGAATTGGACGCCTTCTTCTTTCACTTTTCGCAACTGGCTCAGGCTCCACACCTGGAAGCCGCCCGAGTCGGTTAGGATCGCGCGCGGCCAGCTCATGAATCCATGCAGCCCGCCCAGCCGCTCGATCACCTCGTGGCCCGGACGCAGAAACAGGTGGTACGTGTTGGCCAGGATCATCCGCGCGTCCAGTTCATCCATCAGGTCGCGCTGCGCCACGGCCTTGACCGTCGCCTGCGTTCCCACCGGCATGAATACGGGGGTTGGAACGTCGCCGTGCACGGTCTTCAGCACGCCGGCGCGGGCCCCGGTCACTGGGCAAACGGCCTGTAATTCGAACTCGACGGAGCGCAAAGTGTAAACTGCTTAGTTTAACGGTTCTCTCTCGGATCATGGCATTGCGCTTCCACAACACGCTCACGCAGCGGCTCGAGGAGTTCGTTCCCGCCGACGGCAAGACGGTCCGCATGTACACCTGCGGCCCCACCGTTTACTCCTTCGTTCACATCGGCAATTTCCGCACCTTCGCCTTCCAGGACATCCTGCGCCGCACGCTCCGCGCGCGCGGTTACGCGCTGGACCACGTCATGAACGTCACCGACGTGGAGGACAAAATCATCCGCAGCGCCATCGAGCGCGGCGTCTCCATCCAGGAGTACACGCGGCCTTACAGCGACGCCTTTTTTCAGGACGCGGCGGCGCTGCGCATCGAAACGCCCGAACGCCTGGTCTACGCCACCGCGCACATCCCCGACATGGTCGCGGCGATTTCAAAACTGGCCGCCACCGGCCACACCTACTCGACCGAAGGCTCCACCTACTTCCGTATCGCAACCTTTCCCCAGTACGGCAAACTCAGCCACACCAACTTCGGCGGCAACGTCGCCGGCGCACGTGTCGAGGTTGACGAATACGACAAGGACGATGCCCGCGACTTTGTCCTGTGGAAGGGCCGCAAACCCGGCGAGCCGGCCTGGGAAGCCCCCATGGGCGAGGGCCGCCCGGGCTGGCACATCGAGTGCTCCGTGATGGCCATGAAATACCTCGGCGACACGCTGGACATTCACTCCGGCGGCGTCGACCTGATCTTTCCGCATCACGAAAACGAGATCGCACAGTCGGAGTCGCTCACCGGCAAGCCGTTCGTGCGCTTCTGGCTGCACGCCGAACACCTCATGGTCGAAGGCAAAAAAATGGCGAAGTCGCTCGGCAATTTCTACACCCTGCGCGACATCCTCGACCGTGGCTACTCGCCCGAGGCGGTCCGCTTTCTGCTCACCGCGACGCCCTATCGCAAGCAATTGAACTTCACCTTCGAGGGCCTCGACGCAGCGCGAGCCGCCATCGAGCGCCTCCGCAGCTTCGAGTGGCGTCTGCGCAACGAAAGATTTGGCGAAGGCCGGAATCCAGCCTTGGACGAGCGCACGTTCCGGGCCATAGCTGCTTTCGATGCAGGCCTCGACGACGACCTCAACACGGCTGATGCGTTGGCCGCGGTCTTCGAATTCGTCCGCGACGCCAACACGGCCATGGACGCGGGCCAATTCCGCGCCTCCAACCGCGACGCGGCCCTCGACGTGCTACACCGCTTCGACGCGATTTTCGCGGTTCTCGAACCCACCGCCGCGCCCGGCGGCCTCAGCGATGCGCAGATCGACGAGCGCGTCGCCGAACGCAACCGCGCCAAGAAGGCCCGCAATTTCGCCCTCGCCGATTCCATTCGCAACGAGCTGCTCGAACAGGGCATCATTCTGGAAGACACGCGCGACCTCACCCGCTGGAAGCGCAAGTAGCGTCCGTCAAATATCCCCCGGAGAGACGCAGTGAAGATTCATACCCAAGCCATTCATGCCGGCGACCGCAAGCCGGCTCCGCCGCAAATCGGCGTTTCGACGCCCATCTACACGGCCGCCAGCTTCGTCACCGACGGCCTCGAGGAGCAGGACCGCATCTTCGGCGGCGACGAGCGCGGCTACGCCTACCAGCGCTACATGAACCCCACCAACGTCGCCCTGGAAGAGCAGATGACCGCGTTCGAAAACGGTTTCGGCTCGCTCGCCACAGCCTCGGGCATGTCGGCGTTGCAGATCGCGCTGACCTCGGTCCTGCTGAACCGTCCGAAAAGCGTCATCTGCGCCCGCGACATCTACGGCGCCACCATCAAGCTGCTCAGCAACGTCATGGAGCCCTTCGGTCTGCGCGTGCGCTATGTCGATACGAACGACTTGGCGGCGCTGGACGCGGCGATCGCGGAAGAAGCGCCGGGCGCAGTCGTGGTTGAGTCCATCTCCAATCCCGTGCTGCGCGTCGCCGACATCGACGCCCTCGCGACGCGCTGCCGCCGCGTCAACGCGGCACTGCTCGTGGATAACACCTTCGCCACGCCGCTGCTCATCCGCCCGCTGGACCACGGCGCGCATATGTCCATCCACAGCCTGACCAAGTTCCTTTCGGGTCACGGCGACGTGCTCGGCGGGCTGGTGGTGAGCGACGAGGAGCACTACGAAACGATGCGCCGCATGTCGCGCATCTACGGCCCCGTGCTCGGCCCCTTCGAGAGCTACCTCGCCATGCGCGGCGCAAAAACATTCCCGCTGCGCATGGAGCGCCACTGCGCCAACGCGCAAGCCTTCGCCGCCTGGCTGCGCCGCCATCCGGCGGTTTCCAAGGTCTACTACTGCGACGACCCGGCGCATCCCGACGCACGCGTAATCGAGCGTCTGCTGCCTGCTGGGCTGTACGGCGCGATGGTGAGTTTCGAACTCTCGGGCGCCGGCAAGCCGGAGATCTTCGCGCTGGTGAGACGGCTGAAGCTGGCGGTCAACGCGTCTTCGCTCGGCGACGTCCACACCATGGTGCTCTACCCCTGGATCTCCTCGCATCGCGAGGTGCCTCAGCCAATGAAATCCGAGATGGGCGTCACGGAGTCCCTGCTGCGCATCTCAGTGGGCATCGAGGATCTCGACGACATCATCGCCGACTTCGCGCAGGCGCTGGTGTAGCAGCTCATCGGAAACAGTTTCCGGAAACCGCGTCTACCGTCCGGAACCGGCGGCGTGTTAGCCCGGAGTCCAGGCAATTGCGGGAGAAAAAGTGTTAGCCCGGAGGGCGAATGAGAATAGCCCACGGCGCAAGCCGTTGGGGAACGGGTAGAGCCGCGGAGCAGCCCCGGAAAGCAGCCCACGTCATGCGAAATCGCGAGCCCGCAGGGCGAAAGAAGATAGCCCATGGCGTAAGCCATGGGACCCGCGCCGAATCCATTCAGCCCCGGAACGGGGCGCAAGTCATGCGAAATCGCGAGCCCGTAGGGCGAAAGAAGATAGCCCATGGCGCAAGCCGTTGGGACCCGGGCAGAGCCGCGGTGCAGCCCCGGAACGAGGCGCAAGTCATGCGAAATCGCGAGCCCGCAGGGCGAAAGAAGATAGCCCATGGCGTAAGCCATGGGACCCGCGCCGAATCCATTCAGCCCCGGAACGGGGCGCAAGTCATGCGAAATCGCGAGCCCGTAGGCGAAAGAAGATAGCCCATGGCGTAAGCCATGGGACCCGGGCCGACTCCAGTCAGCCCCGGAACGGGGCGCAAGTCATGCGAAATCGCGAGCCCGTAGGGCGAAAGAAGATAGCCCATGGCGTAAGCCATGGGACCCGGGCCGACTCCAGTCAGCCCCGGAACGGGGCGCAAGTCATGCGAAATCGCGAGCCCGTAGGGCGAAAGAAGATAGCCCATGGCGTAAGCCATGGGACCCGGGCCGACTCCAGTCAGCCCCGGAACGGGGCGCAAGTCATGCGAAATCGCGAGCCCGTAGGCCGAAAGAAGATAGCCCATGGCGTAAGCCATGGGACCCGGGCCGACTCCAGTCAGCCCCGGAACGGGGCGCAAGTCATGCGAAATCGCGAGCCCGTAGGCCGAAAGAAGATAGCCCATGGCGTAAGCCATGGGACCCGGGCCGACTCCAGTCAGCCCCGGAACGGGGCGAAAGAGCGGTACCGCGGGCTCTTGGGGCTCCGTCGTCCATCACACCGTGCTTCGACCGGTCTCTTACGCCCCTTGCGGGGCTGGTTTGAACGCGATGGGTCCCCAGCGCTCGCGCGCTGGGCTAATCTCTTGCGCCCTCCGGGCTTTGTGAAGCGCGGGTCAATCCATCGGACGGGCATTCCCCAATAATCAAGGCTCAGTGGCTGGGAAATCGATGACCAAAACTGCATTCAGCTTGCAGTCTTCCAGGTCATCGTCGAGCCAAACCTGGTGCTCACGAATTCTGTGGAAACGGGCGGTACAGATGCTGCTGCGCGTGTCGGTGGGCATCGAGGATCTCGACGACATCATCGCCGACTTCGCGCAGGCGTTGGGGTAACGGCTCATCCGGAGTAGTTTCCCGTAGCGCCGTTCACCGACCCGGCCACTCGTACGAGATGGCGACAACACAGTCAGCTGCATCGCAGGAGTGCTGCGCCGTCAGGGGCAATTGCGTGATATCTATGAAATGTGGCTGAGTCGGCGGGATCACCATTCGTTAGGACCGTCGCCCGGCAGATCATTGAGGGGTTGTTCCGCGATCAACCTCAGTGGAAGACCCGTGATCTAGTCGAGCGGGTCGTTAAATCGCATCTAGAGCGTGGCGGTGCCCCCCTCGAAACTAACCCCACACCCACTATTCGTCGGGCACTAGAGGATCTCGAGCGCGATGGTTCGGTGGATTCGCCCGGGCACGGATGGTGGCGCTGGACCGGCTCCTCGCTGGATGGACCAATCCCGGAGGAACAGGCGACTGACACGACAGCGGTTGACGATGTGATTGATGGTCTTAATCCCATCATCCAGCCTGATAAGGAAATTGGGGCCGGGTCCGAATGCGTATATTTGTACTTCAATCCGAACGACCGTCGGCTAGCGGAACTCGAAGGTCGCGATGTCTGGGAGTGCAAGATTGGTCGCACGAGCAGCCGAGATGCGAGCCAGCGAATTCTGGGGCAGGGCATTAGAACAGCCCTCTCGCGTCTGCCAACGGTCGGGCTTGTTCTTCGGGTTGAGGATTCTGCAGCTCTTGAGAGCGCGTTGCACTCATCGCTTAGGCTAGTCGGCGCGGAGGTCCCCGACAGTCCTGGAAACGAGTGGTTCATCACGTCGCCCGCGCGCGTCCAGGCGTGGTATGAGAGCTTCCGGAATGCCCTTGCGGCCATCGAAACGTCATCAGCCGAGTCGGCCAGCAAATCGTCATAGCTGACCGGGCCGCTATTCGGCTTAGAGCGGCCCCAAAACCGTATTACTGAGCGTAAGGCGGCGGAACGTTTGACCACTCGGTCGTGTAAAGCCCTAACCGTACACGTCCCAGCCCGCCTTTCTGGAGATTGTGATTGAGAGGTGGCGCTATCGGGCGCTTGGTCGATCGCCCGTCCGTGTCATCGAACAGTAGCCGCGCCCAACCGGCTGGGCGCTTGCATCCAGGCACGCCCTTCGTGCTAATCTTAAATTTCATGCGGATCGCTCTGAGCACCGGCCGCCATCATCACCATCATGGGATGGGCGGGCCAGCCGTGTCCTGAGCGAGAGCAGAAGGACTTCAAGCGCAGCGGCCCGCCCCGAAAGGGAGCGGGCCGTTTTGTTTGCATCGTAACTTTTTGAGGAACCTACAGAGATGGATCTCGATTTCGCAAAAACCGGCGGGTTGATTCCGGCCGTGATTCAGGACCAGCGTAGCGGCCGCGTGCTGATGGTCGGCTCCATGAACGGCGAGGCCTTCACGAAGACGGTGGAGAGCGGCTACGCGGTCTTCTACTCGCGCTCCCGCGACAAGCTGTGGATGAAGGGCGAGAGCTCCGGCCATCGCCTCGCCGTCAAGTCCATCCAGACCGATTGCGACCAGGATTGCCTGCTGCTGCAAGTGGAGGCGCTCGGCCCGGGCGTGTGTCACGAAGGCTACGCGAGCTGCTTCTTCCGCACGCTCGAGCTCGGCGAGTGGAAGGTCACAGAAGAGCGGACCTTCGATCCGAAGAGCGTCTACGGAGGGAAGCAATGATACTCAAGCTGGGCATTCCCAAGGGCAGTCTCGAGAACGCGACGGTCGATCTGTTCCGCCGCGCCGGATTCAACATCCAGGTTTCGAGCCGCAGCTACTTCCCCGCCGTCGACGACCCCGAAATCGAGTGCATGCTGATCCGCGCGCAGGAGATGGCGCGCTACGTCGAGGACGGCGTTCTCGACGCCGGCCTGACCGGCTACGACTGGGTGGTCGAGAACGACGCCGCACGTCGTAACCGTGGCCGACCTGATCTACGCCAAGCAGAGCTTCGGCAAGGTGCGCTGGGTGCTGGCCGTGCCCGAAGCCTCGCCGTTCCGCAGCGTGACGGACCTCCAGGGCAAGATCATCGCCACGGAGCTGGTCGGCGCGACCAAGCGCTATCTCGCGAAATTCGGCGTCACGGCCAAGGTCGAGTTCTCCTGGGGCGCGACCGAGGTCAAGCCGCCGGTGCTGGCCGACGCGATCGTCGAAGTCACCGAAACCGGCTCGTCGCTGCGCGCCAACAAGCTGCGCATCATTGACACCGTGATGGAGTCCAACACCCAATTCATCGCCAACAAAGCGTCGTGGGACGACGCCTTGGAAGCGCCGCAAAATCGAGGACATCAAAATGCTCCTCGAGGGCGCCATCAACGCGCTCGGCAAGGTCGGACTGATGCTGAACGTGCAACAAAAGCGACCTCGCCAAGGTGCTGGGCGTGCTGCCGGCGCTGAAGAATCCGACCATCTCGCCGTTGAGCGACGGCGAGTGGCTCGCGGTCAACACGATTCTCGATGAAGCCACCGTGCGCAACATCATCCCGCGCCTGAAGGAGGCGGGTGCGCAGGGCATTGTCGAATACCCGCTCAACAAGATCGTGCTATGAGGCCCAATCGCCTGAGGCTTAACTGATGATACGCATCGTGGAAAGCACCGCCGCCGCCGGCCTGTTGCGCCGCCGCGCCGCGCGCCTTAACGAGGCCGAACAGATCGTGCGCCCGATTCTCGAAGACGTCCGCAAGCGCGGCGACAAGGCGCTGATGGAATACGCCCGCCGCTTCGACCATCTGACGCGAACGAGCGTTGCCATCCCGCAAACGGAGTTGGATGCCGCTGCCGGCCGCCTGTCGCCGCAGTTCCGGCGCGCCGTGCGGACATCGGTCAAAAACGTTCGCGCCTTCGCCCGGCTGCAGTTGCCCGCAGCTAAGAAGCATCGAGCCCGCGCCCGGGCCTGAAGCTATCGCAAATCGTGCGGCCGCTGGAAAGCGTCGCGGCCTACATTCCGGCCGGCCGCTACCCGCTGCCCTCCACCGTGATCATGACCGTCGTGCCGGCGCAGGTGGCCGGCGTCCCCAACATCATGCTGGCCACGCCCCGCCCCGTGGATGAGATTCTGGGCGTCGCATCCATGCTCCAGGCGACGTGCGTCTTCGAGATGGGCGGCGCGCAGGCAATCGCCGCTTTCGCCTACGGCACGCGCACCGTCCCGCGCGCCGACCGCATTGTCGGCCCCGGCAACATCTACGTCGCCGCGGCGAAGAAGCTGCTCGCCGGCGAGGTCGGCATCGACTTCGTCGCCGGCCCGACCGAGATCCTGATCATCGCCTCCGACGCCGATCCGCGCTGGCTGGCCGCCGACATGCTGGCCCAGGCCGAGCACGACGTCGCGGCCTCGGCGATTCTGCTGACGCGTTCGAAGGGGCTCGCGAAGGCCGTCGCAGCGGAAATTGAAAAGCAACTGAAAACTCTGCCCACCGCGCCGACGGCGCGCGCGGCCATCGACCGCAACAGCGCCATTATCCTCGTCCGTTCCGATGCCGAGGCCGTCGAACTCTCGAACCGTTTCGCGCCCGAACACCTCAGCCTGCACGATGCCGGACTTCTGCCCGCCATCCGCCACGCCGGCAGTGTTTTCCTGGGACCGTCAAGTCCGGAGGCCGCGGGCGACTACGCCTCCGGACCGAACCACGTGCTGCCCACCTCCGGCGCGGCCCGCCTGCGCGGAGGCCTCAGCGCGGCCGACTACGTGAAGCTCATCTCGGTCCAGCAACTGAGCCCCGCTGCGCTCCAGCGATTGGCGCCCGCCATCACGACGCTGGCCCGCGCTGAGGGCCTGGAAGCCCACGCGCGTTCCGTGGAGGTGCGCCGTGGCTGAGCTCCTGAAGCCGCGCGACGCGGTCGTCAATATGGCTCCGTACTCGCCGCCCACCGCCGGCCGCGAGGGCAAGCTGCGTCTCGATTTCAACGAGAATACGGTCGGCTGCTCGCCGGCAGTCGTCCACGCGCTCACCGCCGCTCTCACCGCCGAGCGCCTGTCCATTTATCCCGAATATGAAGCCACGCGCGCCGCCCTGTCGCGGTTCTTCGCTGTCCCCGAACAGCAATTCCTGCTGACCAACGGTACCGACGAGGCCATCCAGGTGTTCATCAACACCTTCGTCGACGACAACCAGGAAGTGATTGTTCTCCATCCCTCCTACGCGATGTACCGCTTCTACGCCGAACTGGCCGGAGCGCGCGTAATCAATCTGCGCTACAAACCCGCCGATCTCGCCTTCCCCCTGGAAGAGCTGCTCGCGCTCGTCACGCCTTCGACGCGCGCCATCCTCCTCGCCAACCCCAATAATCCGACCGGCACCGCCATCGGGATCGACGGCCTCGAATCCCTCCTCGAGCGCGCCCCTCAAGCCGCCGTGCTGATCGACGAAGCCTACTACGAGTTCTGCGGCGTGACCGCGCTGCCGCTGCTCGCCCGCTATCCGAACCTGTTCGTCAGCCGGACCTTCTCCAAGGCCTACGGCCTCGCCGCGCTGCGCATCGGCTGCCTGTTCTCACAAGCGGCCAACGTGCAATACCTGCACAAGGCGCAGTCGCCCTACAGCGTCAACATCCTGGCGGCCATCGCGGCCCGCGCCGCGGTCAACGACAGCGCCTATGTCGCAGATTTCGTGCGCCAGGCGCTGGCCGCACGCCATCTGCTGTACGCCGGCTTCGACCAGCGCGGCATCGGCTATTACAGGAGCCAGGGCAACTTCGTTCTGTTTCGCGCCGCAGAGAAGTCCATTTTCATCCGCGATGCACTGCGCCATCGCGGCGTCCTGGTGCGCGACAGAAGTTACGAAATCCCCGGCTGCGTGCGAGTCACCGCCGGAACGCCGCAGCAGGTCGAGCGCTTTTTCGCGGCTCTCGATGAAGCCTGGGGAGAGGCGCGCGCATGAGCCTTCCATATCTGGTCTTCGACATGGACGGCGTACTGGCGGAGGTCTCGGAAAGCTATCGCGAAGCAATCGTGCAAACTGTGCGTCACTTCACCGCAAAGGCTGTCGCACCCGAACGCATTCAGGAGTACAAGAATCGCGGCGGTTTCAACAACGACTGGCTGCTCTCGCAACAGATCTGCCGCGATTTCGGCGTCGAGGTTCCTTACGGCGCGGTGGTCGATTACTTCTGCGCGATCTTTTTCGGGCCCAACGGCGACGATGGCCTGATCGCGCGCGAGGTCTGGCTGCCGCGGCCGGGCCTGCTGGAATCCTTGGCCGCCAACTATAATTTGGCCATTTTCACCGGCCGTCTGCAGCACGAGGCCGCCATCACGCTGCGCCGCTATGCCTCCGGCATCGGCTTCTCGCCGATCATCGCGGTCGAGGACGTGCGCGACGGCAAACCGGCGCCCGAGGGTCTTGTGTTGATTCGCGCTCGCACCCGTTGCCGGGAGATGATCTACGTCGGCGACACAGTCGACGACGCGCGTTGCTCTCGCGCCGCCGGCGTGCCGTTTATCGGCATCGCCGCGCCTTCCAATCCTCTTCACTCTCAGCTGGCCGCGCTGCTGCGCGCCGAGGGCGCCGTGGCCGTGCTCGATGATGTCAATCAGATAGAAGGAGCTCTGGCCGCATGCGCCGCGCCACAATCGAACGCCTGACCAAAGAGACCGACGTCCGCGGCTCGCTGAAGCTCGAAGGGCAAGGCCGCTACGAAATCTCCACCGGCGTGCGCTTCCTCGACCACATGCTGGAGCTCTTCGCCAAACACGGCGCCTTTGACCTCACTCTGCACGCGCACGGCGATCTCGACGTGGATCAGCATCACACCGTCGAGGATGTGGGCATCGTGCTCGGCCAGCTTTTCGCCACGGCTCTCGGCGACCGCCTCGGCATCAACCGCGCCGGTTACTTCGTGCTGCCGATGGACGAATCGCTGGCCGTGGTCGCGGTCGATCTCGGTGGCCGGCCCTATCTCGTTTACGACGACAAGGTGCGCACGCGCCTCGTGGGCGACCTGCAAAGCGAACTGCTGGAGGATTTCTTCCACGGCTTCGTCACGCACGCCGGCGCGAATCTCCATGCCCGGATCCTCGCCGGGCGCTCCAATCACCACAAGGTCGAAGCGATCTTCAAGTGCTTCGCCCGCGCCATGCGCTACGCCTGTTCCAAGGACGCTCGGCTGAAGAATCAGTTGCCGAGCACCAAGGGCCTCCTATGATCACCATCGTCGATTACGGCGCCGGCAACTTGCGCTCCGTCGAGAACACGCTGGCCCGGACTGGCGCGGCCTATCGCATCACGCGCCACCCCGCCGACGTGCGCGCGGCCGGCAAGATCATCCTCCCCGGCGTCGGCCACTTCGGCCAGATGATGCGCGCCCTCGATGAGCTGGACCTGCGCCAGGCCCTGATTGATAAAGCCCGCTCCGGCGTGCCCTTCCTCGGCATCTGCCTCGGCCTGCAAGCCATGTTCGAGACCAGCGCCGAGGCGCCCGGCGAACACGGCCTGGCGCTTTTCCCCGGCTGCGTGGAGCGCTTTCCTCTGACCGCGCGCGTGCCGCACATGGGCTGGAATGAGATCGTCCCCGTCACTTCATCGCGCCTTCTGAGCGGCCTCGCACCGAAGCCTTACGTCTACTTCGCGCACAGCTTCTACTGCCCTTTGATGAACGCCACGGCCGCCACCTGCGACTACACCGGCATCGCCTACACCGCCGTGCTCGAGTCGTCCAACCTCTTCGGCGTCCAGTTCCATCCCGAGAAATCGGGCCCCCTGGGACTCCAGATTATCGCCAACTTCGTGAGGATCTGATCCGTGCTCGCCAAACGCATCATCCCCTGCCTCGACGTCACCGCCGGCCGCGTCGTCAAGGGCGTCAACTTCGTCGGCCTGCGCGACGCCGGCGATCCCGTCGAGCTCGCCGCGCGCTATAACGAGCAGGGCGCCGACGAGCTCGTCTTCCTCGACATCACGGCCTCCAGCGACAACCGCGACACCATGGTCGGCGTCGTGGACCGCACCGCCCGCGAGGTCTTCATCCCGCTCACCGTCGGCGGCGGCATCCGCACCGTCGGGGACGCGCGGCGTATCATCCACTCCGGCGCCGACAAGATCAGCGTCAACACCTCGGCTGTCCATCGCCCCGTTCTGATCACCGAGCTCAGCAACGAGTTTGGCGCGCAGGCCGTGGTCCTGGCGATCGACGCGCGCCGCGCCGGCCCGAATCGCTGGAACGTCTTCACCCGCGGCGGACGTGTCGACGAAGGGATCGACGCCGTCGCGTGGGCCGCCCGCGGCGAAGCACTCGGCGCGGGCGAGATTCTGCTGACTTCGATGAATACCGACGGCGTGCAGGACGGCTTTGATTGTGAACTCACGCGCGCCGTCTCGCGCGCCACGCGGATCCCCATCATCGCCTCCGGCGGCGCCGGCAAGCCCGAGCATTTCATTCAGGTACTGACTGAAGGCCAGGCCGATGCCGCCCTCGCGGCGTCCATTTTCCACTACGGAACTTATACCGTCGGGCAGTTGAAGGAGACCCTGCAGCGTGCAGGCATCCCCGTCCGGAGGATGGCGTGACCAGCGCCCGCTGCGCGCCTCGGGCAAACGCATGATCATCCCCTGCATCGACCTGATGGACGGCAAAGTCGTGCAGCTCGTCCAGGGCCGTGAAAAGGTCCTCGAAGCCGCGCCGCCCCTGGAAACGCTGGCCCGCTTCAGCGGTTTTCCCGTAATCCAGGTGATCGACCTCGACGCCGCGCTGGGCCGCGGCGAGAACAACGCCATCGTCGAACTGCTGGCCTCGCGCGCCCGCATTCGTGCCGGCGGCGGCGTCCGCACGCCCGAGCGCGCCCGGGCCCTGATCCATTGCGGCGCGGAAAAAGTGATCGTCGGCACTTCCGCCTTTACCCGCGACGGCGTGAATCACACTCTGTTGGGCGCAATCTCATCCGCCGCGGACCCCGCGCGCGTGCTGGTCGCGCTCGACTCCAGGGGCGGGCGCATCGTCGTGAAAGGCTGGACCGAATCGCTCAACCTCAGTGCCGAACAGATCCTGAACGAACTCGAGCCCTATTGTTCCGGCTTCCTGTGCACCTATGTCAACAAAGAAGGCCTGCTGCAAGGCACCGACCTGAACTGGTTCCGCAGCCTGCGCGCGGCCACTTCCAAGGAACTGACCGCCGCCGGCGGCATCACAACCATGGATGAAATCCGTGAATTGACCACGCTCGGCATCCACGCCGCGCTCGGCATGGCCATCTACACGGGCCGCTTGGATCTCGGACAGTTGGCCGAGATCAATGCATCGCTGTGATGGATGCCATTCGGCCAGCACGATTCGCACGCGCGGTGATCAAAGCGATCTTGCGAGATCTTCGACCCTCAACCCCTGCGCTTGCGCGACCTGGGTGAGGATGGCGTGCAGCATGCCTGTCTTGAGCGCATCGTGCAGCGGGACGGTGATGGAGTGCTCGGGAGGTCCGGCATGCCGCATTCGAATGTGGCTGCCCTTTTGACGGACAACGGTGTAACCAAGGTTCTCCAAGCACTTGATGAGGCGGTCGGCTGGAACCGCGCGCGGCAACTTCATGCCGCTTCAACCGGAATCAATTCGTCCTTGACGTAGTGCAGTTGAATCAGCCGCGGGCGTTCTTCACTGTCCTCGAAGTGCAGCGACACGGCCTCCAGCACATTCGTCCGAAGCTCTTCCCACGTCTCGCCTTCGGTGAAGATGGAGTGGCCCAATGCGCGGGCCCAGTAGCCGCCCTCTTCCGCGCTCCTGACCTCGAAGATCAGTTCCATATTCCTAGAGTAGCCTGTCCCGGCCGAGCCAGGTCAGGACCGGGCGGGATCGAATTGCGGAATCTTCAACCTCTCCCCGCCCCGCAGCGACGACTCGTGCGCGACGATCCCCGGCGCAGTGTATGCCACCGCCTCGTATACATCCACCGCCGGCCTGCGATTCTCCACGATCGACTGGATGAACTCGTGCGTCAGGAACGTGTGCGAGCCGTCGTGCCCGCTGACGTGGCGCAGCGCCGCGGGCAGCGTCTCGCCCTTCCACCACATCGGTTGCTCGTAATCGGCGATCGCATTCTGCTTGCGCGGGAAGCCTCCGCTGTCCTTTTCCGTCGTCTCGCGTTCTTCCACCATCTGCGCCGGAAGCCCGTTCGGATTAGGGCAGAACAGGCTCATCCGCGTGCCGTACCACTGTCCGCGCTCGGTGCCGCGCTCCGCGCCGCGCCAGTAAACGTGGACGCGAAAGGCTGTTTCGCGATTGGTGTTGAACAGCGCCGTCTCGCACCAGAACGGGTTCCTGTACGGGTTGTCCTTCAATATCGGGTTGTCGTCCCCGTAGCCGATCGAGCTCACCTCGGTGAGGCGCTCGCCCGTCACGCCGATCAGCATCGCCGTGCAGTGCGTCGGGTAGTGCATCGGCGCCAGCCCGTACCGCCACGTGCGTTCGCCATTCTCAAAGAAAAGCTCCTCGACGCCCGGGTGATGGTACTCCGCCTCGGCCGAGAAGATGCGCCCGAAGCGCCCGGCCTTGTAGTAATCGCGCGCCGACATGACGGTCTGGTGGTAGTAGCTCGTCTCGGCCATCATGTAGTTCAGTCCCGAGCCCTTCACCGCGTCGATCAGCTTTTCGCAGTCCTCCAGCGATCCCAGCACCGCCGGTACCGCGCTCAGCGCGTGCTTGCCCGCCTTCAGCGTCTGCGTGACGTGCGCCAGGTGATCCGGGGCAGGCGTCGCGCAGAACACCGCGTCCACGTTTTTGTCGAGCAGCAGCTTCTCCAGCGACTCATACGACTTCGCGCAGCCGTACGTCTTCATGAGGTAGTCGCGCCGCTCCGGACGCAGGTCGCTCACCGCTTCGACGATGCAATTCGGATGCTCGTGGAAAAAGAACGTCGCGCCGAAGCTGCCGCCGACGATGCCGATCCTCACCTTGCGCTCGTTCGGCTCGGCGAACGCGAAACGGCCGGCCAGCGCGGTGCCGGCCCCGAGGAATGTCCTGCGGTTGATCTCCATGCCCGAGATTCTAGCGCCGCCGGATGCAGTCGGCGCGCTGCCGGCACGCGCAACGCGCAAGCGCGTTCAAGTTGCTTATGGATCTGACGGAACCTGCGGCAGCGATGCTTGTTACACCGCGTACTGGTCGAGGAACTTCTTGCCGGCCTTCACGCCCTCGTGCTCGCTCAGCCGCTGCCCCGCGTATTCGATACCCACGAATCCGCGGTACGCGGCATCCACGACGATCTTCATCATGCGCTCCATGTCGATCGTCGTCTCTTTGCCTTCGGGCGAGAAATCGTAACACTTGAAGCTGACGCCCTTGGCATACGGCATCATCTTCCGCACCGCCTCGTAGCGCAGATCCCCCGGAAAATTCCCGAAATCCGGCAGCGTGCCGAAGTTCGGCTGGTTCACTTTCTTGATCAACGCGACAATCGCGTCCGGGTCCGACGACAGCCCCCAGTCGTTCTCGACAAGCACGTTCAGCCCCGCGCCCCGGGCGTAATCCGACAGCGCCGCAAAGCTCTCGGCGCAGTAATCGAGCACCGCTTCCCGCTCCCCCGGCGTCTTCGGCGTGACATCTGAATGCATGTTCGCGCGGATCGACTGCCCGCCCAGCTCGGCGCAATAATCGACCCACTTCTTGTGATTGTTGACGGCCTTGCGCCGCACTTCCTTCGATGAGTGCCCCATCGGCCCTTCGTCGTCGCACAGGATCAGCACGCACCGCGTCCCGGTCTGCTTCATCGCCGTCTTCAGACGCGCCATGTAGCCTTGCGTCGGCGCGCCCCACAACGTGTTGGCGAACTCCAGCCCTTCGATGCCCGCCTCGCGGGCGTAGCGCGGGAAATCAAGATGCGTCATCTTCAGGCCCGTGATGGCGCGGTGCACCGACGTCTCCTCGAGCGCGATGCGCAGCGGCTTGCCGCTCTCGCCCAGGGCGAATGCCGGCGCCGCCATGCTGAGCGCCCGCAACATATCGCGCCGGTTGACCACAGGCATTCGATTATCTCCGCACCGTCATCATAACAACCCGCCGTCCGTCCGCGCGGCCAGCTCGAGCGGATGCGCAATCCAGAAATCCGGTTCGAACGCCCGCATCTTCGCCGCGTCGCCGTAACCCCACGTCACGCCGCACGTGCGCACGCCGGCGCGCCGCCCCGCCTCCATGTCCGGCGCCGCATCGCCGATCATCAGGCACTCCCCCGGCGCTACGCCGAACCTCTCCAGCGAACACAGGATCACGTCCGGTTCCGGCTTCGAGGGGAACCCGTCCGTGCCCTGCACGTGGTCGAAATATCCGGCTAAACCAAATTGCGCCAAAACGTTTCGGGAAGTCTCGCTGCCCTTCGTCGTCGCCGTTGACTTCCATCCGCCCAGCCGCTGGAGCATCTGCGGCACGCCCTCGTAAACCCGCGTCCCTGCATGTCCGCGCTCTAGGTACGCCGCGCGGTAAATCGCCAGCAGCTCCATCGACCGTTCCTCGCTGATGCCCGGGAAAACCTCGCTGAAAAGCTCGCGCAGGTGACGCCCGATGAAGGACCTCAGGTACGCCTCCGTCAGTCCCCTGGCGCCGGCGTTCTCCAGCGTCTGCCGCACGGCGCTGCAGATGTCCTCGGCCGAATCCAGCAGCGTTCCGTCGATGTCGAACAGGTACAGCTTGAAGCGCGGAATCCTCACGCCGGCGCGGCGCTCTCCCCTTCCACGAATCCGCGTCGCCGCCTCTGCTCCTGTTCCGGCTCGATCACCGCCTGCGTCTCGGCCGCCGCCACCGCCGAGCCCGAATCGGGGCCGTGATTCGCTGCGCGCTTTTCGATGATCGCGTGAATCTCCTCCCCGTCCATCGTCTCGCGCTCCAGCAGCGCCGCGGCGATCTTATCCAGCGCCCAGCCGTACTCCTGGATCAGCTGGTCCGCCTGCTGGCAGGCGCCCTCGACCACCCGGCGCACCGCTTCGTCGATCTTGATCGCCGTCGCCTCGGAGTAGTCCCGGTGCTGCGCGATTTCGCGCCCCAGAAAAATCTGCTCGTCCTTCTTGCCGTAGCTCATCGGCCCCAGCTCGCTCATGCCGTAGTCGCACACCATCGCGCGCGCCACTTCCGTCGCCTGCTCGATGTCGTTGCGCGCTCCCGTGGAGAGCTGGTTGGTATAGCGCATCTCGCCGATCCGTCCGCCCATCAGCACGCACAGCCGCGCGTTCAACTGCTTCTCGGTCCGGTTCAGCACGTCGCCTTCAGGCAACTGCATCGTCACGCCCAGCGCCCGCCCGCGCGGAATGATGCTCACCTTGTGCAGCGGGTCCGACTCCGGCAGCAGCGCCGCCACCAGTGCGTGCCCCGCCTCGTGGAACGCCGTGATCTTCTTGTCTTCCTCGGTCAGGATCATCGACCGCCGCTCGGCGCCCATCAGCACCTTGTCCTTGGCCACCTCGAAGTCCCACATCGTGACCACTTTGCGGTTCTGCCGCGCCGCCAGCAGCGCCGATTCGTTCACCAGGTTGGCCAGGTCCGCTCCGGCGAATCCCGGCGTTCCGCGGCCGATGATCGACAGGTCCACGTCGTCCGCCAGCGGGATCTTCTTCGTGTGCACTTTCAGAATCTGTTCGCGCCCCCGCACGTCCGGCAGGCTCACCACCACCCGCCGGTCGAATCGCCCCGGCCGCAGCAGCGCCGGGTCCAGCACGTCCGGCCGGTTCGTCGCCGCCACCAGAATCACGCCCTCATTCGATTCGAAACCGTCCATCTCCACCAGCAGCTGGTTCAGCGTCTGCTCGCGCTCGTCGTGCCCGCCGCCCAGTCCCGCCCCGCGATGCCGCCCCACCGCGTCAATCTCGTCGATGAAAATGATGCACGGCGCGTTCTTCTTGCCCTGCTCGAACAGGTCGCGCACCCGGCTCGCGCCCACGCCCACGAACATCTCCACGAAGTCCGAGCCCGAAATCGAGAAGAACGGCACGTTCCCTTCGCCCGCAATCGCCCGCGCCAGCAGCGTCTTGCCCGTACCCGGAGGACCGATCAGCAGCACGCCCTTCGGTATCCGCCCGCCCAGCTTCTGGAACTTCTGCGGCTCCCTCAGGAACTCGATAATCTCCTGCAGCTCTTCCTTGGCTTCCTCCACCCCCGCCACGTCCTTGAACGTGACCTTCTTCTGCTGCGAGCTGTGCATCCGCGCCCGGCTCTTGCCAAAGCTCAGCGCCTTGTTGCCGCCGCTCTGCATCTGCCGCATCATGAAAATCCAGAACGCAATCACCAGCACGAACGGAATCGCGTTCAGCAGCAACCCCATCCAGTTGCCGCTGCTCGATTCCTTCACCTTCACATCGACGTTGTGCTCACTCAACACGTCGTAGATCCGCGGGTAATTGATCGGTATCGTCGTGCGCAGGTCCGACTTGTCGTCCTTGAATTGGCCCGTGACGTCGTTGCCCGTCACCACCACACTCTTCACGCGGTCCGCGTTCACCATGTTGACGAACCGGGTGAAGCTCAGCTCTTGCGTCGGGCGGACGCTGCTGGACTTCCAGACCACGTACAGCAGAAGACCCAGGCAGCCCAACACTGCCCAGACAATGGCGGTCCTTAAATTGGCATTCATTTACTTAACTCGCGCCGCTCCGTATATTTCAATTGTATCTCTAACTGCTCAGACGCATTCTGGCCAATATTTGATTCATTCGCTCCTGCTCGCCGCCTCCTCTTGAATCACGATCACCCGCCCGCCGCCGCTATCCGCCGCGTATTCCGCCGCCACTCCAAATCCCCGCGCCCACACCATCTCGCCCCGCCACTCCAGTACCGGCCACGCGCTCCGTTCCCACGCCGCCACGCGTCGCCTTTGTAACAATGACTGTAACGTCTGCGCCCGCGCGCTCCCCTTGGGCCTGTACCTGTCGCCCTCCCGCCACGCCCGCAACACGAACGGACCCCCCGCCCGTGCGCCGTCCAGCCGCTCACAGGGCCCCTGCCCGCCTTCGCTGCCCGGCTGGTCAAGGCTCAATCGGACTCGCGTACCCCACGCCTCCAGCTCCGCCACGCCGGGCACGCGCAATTTCATCTCCGCCGGCCGCTCAAACACCTGATTCGCCGGATAAACCAGCACTTCGCCGAACGACCGCCAGGCCCGCACTCCCGGCAAACTCGCCTTCCCTGCCCCGGCGCGCTGCGCCACTAGCGCGAGCAGCGCCTCCAGATGCTCGCCCTCCATTCGCGGCGCCGTCCCCGCCGCTTCCGCGCACGCTCTTTTCAACACCCGCACCTGCAGCGCCGCATGCACCCGGCCCAGCGCCCTCGTGTCCAGCACCACCCCGCGCCGCCACCGTCTGGCCGCCTCCCTCCACACCGCTTCCACTTGCTCCGCCCACCACTCTTCGTCCCGCGCCAATGCCCCCGCCAGCCGCGCCAGCGCCTCCTCCACCCCCGGGTTCCACTCCCGCCGTAACAATGGCAACAATTCGTGTCGCATCCGGTTACGGTCGTAACTTGTGTCCACATTCGACGCATCTTCGCGCCACTCGATGCCCTCCGCCCGCAGCCACTCGCGCACCTGCCCGCGCGTCATCTCGATCAGCGGCCGCACCACCCAACCATCGTTCACCGGCCGGATCCCGGCCAGCGACTCCGCCGCCGCTCCCCTCAGCACCCTGAGCAGCACCGTCTCCGCCTGGTCCGATGCCGTGTGCCCCGTGGCCACAACGTCTAGACTCTGCCGCGCCCGCACTTCAGCAAAGAACCGGTACCGCATCTGCCGCGCCGTTTGTTCCACATTCGCGCCCTGCGCCGCCGCCCGCACGTCCGCGCATTCCACGTGACACACCAGCCCCATCCCCGCCGCCAGTTCCTCCACGAATCGCCGGTCGCCATCCGATTCCTCGCCCCTCAACCCGTGATCGAAGTGCAGCACCTCCAGCTTCCACCCCCGCCGCCGCGCTAGCCGCGCCAGCACGTGCAGCAGCGCCACCGAGTCCGCGCCACCCGACACCGCCACGCCTGCCCGAATGACTCCATCGAACATCCCGTGCCGGCGGATCGTCTTGAGTACCTGCTCGATCACTCGCGAACCTGGTTTCAATCCCAGTCTAGCCGAGCCCCATGCCCCCATCCCTTGATCTTGAGGTTCTGTCGAATCGCCATGGCCCTGGACCCGGCGACGGCCTGACCTTTCCCTTGTGGACACGATCAGGCAGTCCCCATCAACCCGCCCCGCCTCGACCGCTCACCCCAGCCCTGCGAACCCGCCAATCCGACATTTCGACACGACACCACACACTGTCGAATTGTCATACTTAATCACCCGGCTCACGATCCAATCGGAACTATCTTCTTCCATGTATCAATCTGATTCAACAATCCTTACATACCATTGCTGGCCTCCCGGACCGACCTTTCCCGGATCACTTTTTCGTCACACGCCGTATGACGAAATCCGACACTTTTCGACATAAGTGTCGCACTCGGCTTTGATCCTCCAATTCCCCGCGAACGCCCCTCCCACGCTCCGCCAATCGCACTCCCGCCGCCCGCGCCACCCCCAGCGCTGGTCGAGTTCCTAGCCCTGATGTTTCACTTGCGATCGTAGCGAGGCGCGATGAGAGGGCCCCAACATCAAGCCCCAACATCAAGCAATGCCACAAGGCGCGCCCGCCAGGGTATGAATTCACGCACGTGGCCAAGGCGACCTCGGCCGGTCACAACGGTGATCTCTCTTTCGCCTCTTCCTTGCCAACACCTTCCTTGCCTCCCCGTCATCCCTGCCCCTGAATTCGCTTGACACCGGCAGTATCGTGAATCTGGGAACAGGATCTGGCGAATCCTCGATTCCCATCGCCGGAAAACAAAACGGCGTGCTGAAGCGCGGGCTGTAGTCCGGAACTCAATCCCCCCATGCACTACGCTAGAAGGAGCACTCTTACTCCATGCCTCCTGCCGTTTCTCCTGAACTCGCCGCCCGCGCCGCCAAGATCCGCCTCGTCCTGATGGACGTTGACGGCGTCCTCACCGACGGCCGCATCTGGTTCCTGCCCGCGCCCGGCGGCGGTATCTTCGAAACCAAGGGCTTCGATTCCCAGGACGGCATCGCCATGCACTGGCTCAAGCGCCACGGCTACTCCACCGGCATTATCAGCGGCCGCCGCGCCGAGGCCACCGCCGAGCGCGGCCGCCAAGGCAAGTTCGATTACGTCTACATGGGTGACACCGAAAAGCTGCCGATTTTTAATGAGATCCTGGCCCAATCGGGCTTCTCGGCCGGCCAGGTCGCCTATCTCGGTGACGACCTCACCGACGCCATCCTCATGCGCCGCGTCGGCCTCGCCGTCGCCGTCGCCAACGCCGTGCCCGAGGTCAAGGCCCTGGCCCACTACGTCACCACCGCCCGCGGCGGCTCCGGCGCCCTGCGCGAAGTGGCCGAGATTCTCCTCGACGCGCGCGGCCTGTGGCCCGAAATCCTGGCCCATTACCAGGTCGATTTGCCCCCCGAGGGAGCCGCGCTGTGAGCCCTCCGGACCGCATCGGCATCTTCGTCTCGGCCGCCAACCAGCCCGGCACCCTGCGCGACCTCACTGCCACCATCGCCGCCCATTCCGGCAACATCCTCTCCGTCGAGTCGTTCGAAACGCGCGACTCCGCTCTCGCCCGCACGTACTTTGAAATCGAAGTTCCCGGCGACCCCGCCTCGCTCCTCGCCGACCTCAACGCCCTCGACGTCGTCCACTCCGCCACTGTCGAGAAGAGCCTTCAGAAGATCTACGGCAAGCGCATCATCATCGTTGGCGGCGGTGCCCAGGTCGGCCAGGTCGCCCTCGGCGCCATCAGCGAGGCCGACCGCCACAACATCCGCGGCGAGCACATCTCGGTTGACACCATGCCCCTGGTCGGTGAAGAGAACCTCGCCGACGCCGTCCGCGCCGTCGCCCGTCTGCCCCGTGCCCGCGCCCTCGTCCTGGCCGGCTCGCTCATGGGCGGCTCCATCGTCGACGCCGTCCGCGAGGTCCGCGCCCAGGGCCTGCTGGTCATCAGTCTCAACATGGCCGGTTCCGTTCCCGACGCCGCCGATCTCGTCGTCACCGACCCCGTCCAGGCCGGCGTCATGGCCGTCATGGCCATCGCCGACACCGCCAAGTTCACCCTCGAGCGCCTCAAGCGCCGCGTCTTCTGAACGCGTGCTTCGCGTGCCAGGCCGCCGGTTGCCTTGCGCGTTCAGCGAGGAATCCACATCAACCGGCAGTCCCTGCTCCCGTCTCGCGGGCAACTTGTCTTTTCGCAAGATTGCGAATAAACTAAGATCCAGTGCCGAAGACGCGCGTGGTCCTCTTCCGCGAACAGGATGGATCATGCCCGTTCCTCGACTGGATCGGCAACTTGCCGCCAAAGGTGCAGGCCAAGTGCCTCTCCCGGCTCGAGCGGTTGAGAGAAATGGGACACGAACTGCGGCGGCCCGAGGCCGACTACCTCCGAGACGGGATCTACGAACTGCGTGCCACCCTGCGCGGAGTGAACCATCGCATCCTGTACTTCTTTCACGGTAATGTCGCCGCAGTGGTTTCCCACGGGCTCGTGAAGGAGCAACAGGTTCCGCCGCGCGACATCGACCGCGCAATCGAGCGCATGCGGCGCTTCGAGACGAATCCGGACCAGCACACGCTGAAGGAGGTCTGACATGGCCACGAAACGCAAACCCACCACGGATGCAGTGGAGATCCTTCACCGCCGCTTCTTCGCCGGCAAGCCTGACCGGCTGAAGAACCTCGAAGAGGCGCGCGCGAGCGACGAGATCGCGCGCCGGATCTTCGAGCTGAGAACCGCCGCCGGCCTCACACAGGCCCAACTGGCAGAGCTCGTCGGCACGACAGCTTCCGTCGTCTGTCGCCTGGAAGACGCCGACTACCAGGGGCACTCACTGGCCATGCTGCGCCGCATCGGCGCCGCGCTGAACCGGCGTGTCGAAGTCCGTTTCGTGCCCATCCGGCGCTCGGCCTGACCTCGGTACGGCCCCTGCCCCTGCTCTTGCCCCGCCCGCCTATCGCTGATCGCCGCGTCCGCGGCGGTTCCACTCAGATCCGTGGTTCGCGTGCTCTGCGCTAATCGGATTCAACCACCACCAGCCGCACCGGCCCGAGCAGCCCCGAGGGCCACAGCGGCGAGTTGGCGTTGTACGGTTTCACGTCGGCGAAGGTGTACTTCGTGGCCCCCGGCTGCTCATCGCCTATCATGCGATTCACCCACGAGTTGACCACCTGAACCTCGAGCTTGTTCTCGCCCTCCTTCAGCGTGTCGGTCAGGTCCACGCGGAACGGCGCGTGCCACACCACACCCAGCCTGTGGCCGTTCAACGTGACCGACGCCAGGTTCTTCACGTCTCCCAGGTCCAGCCACAGCCGGCCCCGCATGGCGGCCCAGCCGGCCGGCGTCTGGAAGGAAACGCGGTACGTGGCTGTGCCGGAGAAGTAGCGGATGCCGGGGTCGGCGCTCTCGTTCCACGGCCTGAGCCTGTCGAACGTCGCCGTGGCGGGCGCGCCGCGGCCCGGCTGGAAGCTGACGTCCCAGCTGGTGTCGAGCGTGATCAGCTGGGTTTCGCGCGCGCTGGGCAGCTTGCGCTCGGGGCTCTTGGTCGGCTTGCGGAAGACGACGAACACCGTCCCATAGGGCTCCAGGTGCAGCGGCACCGTGGTGCGGCCCTTCTGCATGCTGTACGCGGCCGGCTTGGTCGCGCCCGTCTCGGCGTACCACAGTTCGGGCGCGTAGCCGGAGACGCGGAAGCTGGCGTTGAGAGAGACTTCGCTCTCGCTGCGATTATCCACGAAGTACAGGTCGCCGTGGCCCAGGATGCGGTGCACAAACCGCACTTGTCCCCCCGGGACTGTGGCAGCCGATGCAGGCTGCGGGTCGAAGTCCGGCCCCACGGCCAGGGCCTGCAGCGCGGCGGCGGCGTCGGAGCCCGCGTAGACCCGGCCCCGGCCCACCGTGTGAACGCCCGAACCGTCTCCGAAAAGCTGGTCGTTGAGCCGGCGAAACTCGGCCGCGTTGTCGGCCAGGCTCGGCGTTCCCACGGGCTTGGCGCCGCACACCACCGCGCCGCCGCGCACCAGCGCGTGCAGCGCCCGCAGCACCGGCAGCGACATGTGTCGGCTATACGGATCCAGCGCCAGCACGCGGTAGCGCATGCCCGAGCGCGTCGCAATCGCGTCGCCCTCCACTCTCAGGGCGTGGATCAGTCCGTCGGCGTTGAGGTAATCGAAGTTATAGCCGGCCGGCACGTCGGGCCCCTTGCGGTCGAATAGCGCGGTCAGATTGGAGTCCTCGCCGTAAAAGTAAAGCACGTCGGCCGCAAAGCGGCCCTGCTGCAGCATGTAGGCCGAGCGGGCCAGGTAGTCGATCCACGGAGCCGCGAATTCGGCCCACGTCTCGTGGCGGTTGAACCACTGGCCGAAGGGTCCCAGCGTCAGGCCGGGCGCCTTGTCCACCAGCGGCTGGTGCGCGCTCTCGTGAATGACGAAGCGGTTGATGCCGTTGATCAGCTCCTGGTCGGCGGTCGGCTTCAGTGTGGCCGGCGACCACGCCCACGGCGCCTCCGACGCGGTGAGGGACTCCGCCGCGGCCAGGTTTTGCCCATAGATGTGCGCCACCGACGACGACTCGCGGTCGTCCGCGTTGTAGCCGAACTGCTCGTGGTTCACGCCCGGCCGCTGGGTCCACATCGCGCTCATCGGAACGTCGTCCAGCTTTTTCACTTCCATGCCGTCGCCCACAAACGCCCGCCCGCCCTCGTGCGACTCGCCGTAGTGGCCCATCGAGCGCGCCACCACCGCTGCCTGGACCTGCCCGTAATGCTCGTCGGCGATCAGGTCGGCGATGGTCTTGCGGAAGTCCCACAGGAAGCCTTCGCTCGCCGCGGCGGAGCCGACAATGCGCCCCGTCAGCACCGGCAGCCAGGGCACGGGATTGTAGCCCCGGCGTTTACGGAACTGGTCCAGCATGTCATCGGTCCAGTTCAGCGAGCCCGCCTCCCAACTGTCCGTGACCACGTACTGGATGCCGCGTTTGCCCATCCACTCCGCGCCCACGGCCTCCTTGTAGCTGTCCAGGTAGTTCTCCATGTAGCGGCGCACGTAGCGGCCATTGAGCTTGTCCACCTCCAGTCCCGTGGCTTCGGCCGTGGCCGGGTGGTTGGTAATGCCCAGCAGCGAATAGCCGATCCGCAGCACCACCCAGTCGCCCGCCGGCGGGGTCCAATCCAGCGTGCCGTCGGGACGCATTTTGGAAGTGAGATCGACCACATCGCCGCGCGCAATGGCGTCCTTGGGCTCGAAGTCCGGCGTGACGACCGGGTACAGGTCGAGGACGTTTCCGAACGCCGCCTTGTCCTCGAAGCGGTTGACGCGCGCGCCGGCGATCAGCGCCGCCTCGAAGATCTCGTAATTGGTGCCGCCGCCCCCGGCCCGCCCGACTGCGATGTCGGAGACTCTGCCTCGGCGCGGCACGCGCTTGAATAAGATGCGGAAGTAGCGCGCCGTGACCGGCGCGAACGAGGTCGTGCGTTCGGCGGTCTCGCCGTCGGGCAGCGCCGCCACCAGGCGGAAGCTCTTGCCGTCGTCGCTCGCCTCCAGCGACTTCTCGGGATTGGAGGCTCCGTACATGGCAAGTTGCCAGTCGGCCGCCTCGCGCACCGCCAGGCTGACGGCGCGGATGGTCTGCGGCGCGGGAAACTCAAACTGAATCCAGGCCGACTCGCCAACCCCCGGCACCGGCAGCTCGACGGGCTTCCGATTGGCGCCCGCCGTCAGCGCGGCGGCGTCCACCGGACCGCCCGACGACGTGATCACCGGATGCAGCGCCGCGGCCGGCAGGTCCGAGGCGCTGCGCCGGAACGCGACCACCGCCGAGTCCGCGTAGTAATGCGGCCTCGGACGCGCTGCGCCGGCGTCCTCGTAGCGCCACTCCAGCGGCAGGTTCTGGAACGGCCCCGTCACCGCGGGCGGACTCGGCAGCACGCCGTGGAATGGCTGGCCGCCCGGGACGGGCGTCTCACTCCACACGTATTTCTTCATGCCCTCGGCCGGTGGAACCCACGGGCCGCCGGTCTCGCTCCAGCCGGGCGAGCTGGCGATGGCCACCTCGAGACCCAGCGAACTGGCCAGCGTCACGGCGTACTTGAAGGCGTCCTTCCACTCCGGGGTCATGTATACCAGGCGCTTCTCCACCACCTGCGGCGTGTTCAGCGCGGCGTCGAAAATCTGGACCCCGCCCAGGCCCGTGCGATGCATCCACTCCAGGTCCAGCCGGATCCCTTCCTGGGTGATGTTGCCGTTCATCCAGTGCCACCACACGCGCGGGCGCGCCTCCGGCGGCGGCGCCTCGAATCCCGCGCGCAGCGGGTCCGCGGCGGGTTGAGCGCCGGCGCCGGGAATCAATGTGAGTGCGCCGCATAAGGCGAGCAGGAGATGCGCGCAGGACCAACGGGGAATGTGCATGTCGTATGGCCAACCTTTCAAACGAGTTCGCTTGAGAGTATATCGCTGACAGGTGTACCCGTCGCCGCCGCCCGGCCAACCTCCACTCGCCCATCGAACCGCACAGCGGGAATTGATACAGTCACTGCGACAGCCCTCTGGAATGGAGAAACGAAATGCGACCCAGCTTCTCATTGGTGCTTTGTCTCACCGCGGCGGCCTGGGCGGCCGGCCCCGAGCGGAGCCTGGAAGGCTTGTTCGCGCCGGGCACGGAGTCGTGTGCGCATTGCGATCTCAAGCCCGCCTCCGGCAACGCCGTCCGGGTCACCCTTTGGCGCGGCTATGAAACCACGGGCGTTGAAACCCTCCAGCTGCCCGTGCGCGACTTCAGCCCCTTCTCGTCGCTGCGCTTCGAAGTGCAGAACCCCTCGAGCGAGCCGCTCTCCGTCTTCGTGCGCCTTTCCAATCAGGCCGGACATCCCCCTGCGGATACCTACACCGGCGGCACCTTCGATGGATTCGTGATCGGGCCCGGCCGCAGCACCGTCGAGATCAGCCTCGACAAAATGCAATCCCCGCGCCAGCACCCCATCGATGCTCGGCGCATCGCCTGGCTCGGCGTGTTCTTCCAGCCCCTGTTTCTGCGCGACGGATTGGAGCTGATGTTTCCCCAAGACCGGACCCTGCTGGTTTCCAATCCGCGTCTCAGTTCGGAGCCGGCCCGCCTGCAGAAGCAGCCTTACGGAGAGCTGCTGTTCCGGGAAACGGAGCCCGCCCTGCGAGCGCTGCGCGCTGAAACCGAAAAGGCCGTGGCTGACTTGGGCGCCGAGATCGAACGCGCCCACGCGCGCGGCCTGGAGACCGCCTACGCCGAGATCTATCCCTACCTTGCTCAGGTGGCATTTCAAAAGCGGCTGGTGGCGTTCTGGCAGGATCGGGCTGCCGAACAGCGCACAGTGCTGAACCTTCTGCTGGAAGGTGCGCGCGAAGCCCAGCGGGACTTGGTCGCCGTCGGGCAGGGGCGGGCCGCGGCCCGCCCAGAGCCGCCCCTGCCGGATTACGGCAAACTGGATATCCGCGACGGGTATTTCCGTCTGGGCGCCGATCCGTCGCTGATCTTCGCCATGCTCTACAACCATCACAGCGCGCTGCAGCGCTGGTTCGCCAGCAACGAAACCGATTACGGCGCGTCGCTGGTAGCCGGCGGGGACCGCTTCAACGTCGAGAAGCAGCCCATCTGGCAGGCTTACCAGCAGTACCCCGATACGCATCGCGTGGGTTGGGATCACGCCAACGCCTTCATCCGCGACGAGGGCTCATGGGAAGTTCTCGGGCCCCCGGTCATCATCTGCCTGGAGAGCCCCCACACCCGCGATGCCATCGCAAAAATGATCGCTCAATACGAACGCGAGCACGCCGGCGACCGCGGCCATCTCGTGCAGAACATGGATTTTGAATACGCCTACGTGTGCTACTGCGAGCGCACCCGCCAGATGTGGGCGCGCTGGCTGGAGCGCAAATACGGCGACGTGCGCAAGGCCAACGCCATCTGGGGCGCCGGCTTCGAGGGCTTCTCGAGCGTCCCCATGCCGCGTCCCGAGCAGGCCGCAACCAACCGCGCGCTGTGGTTCGATTGGACCAGCTTCAACCTCTACCGCTTCATCGAACAGCTCCGCTGGACCGGCGAACAGGTCCGCCGCTGGGAACCGCGCCAGCCCCTGACGGTCGGCTCGCCGTATTACTCCTTCGATCCCGCCTTCTGGACCGGCGTGGACGAAGAGGAATTGACCGACTCCGGCCTGACCAGCGTGGTGCTCGAGGAAAATTACGCCCTCGATACTCTGATGCCCGAGTACCTGCACACCCTGGCGGGCGCTCAGCCAGTCGAGGATTTCGAATATCACGGCGTTCTGCACCAGATTTTGCCGAGCTTCCTCCACGGCGATGCCGCCATCTCGATGTGGTGGTGGAACAACGACATGAAATGGACTCCCAACGAGCCGATCAACGAATGGACGACGAGTTTTCCGCAGAGCTACACGATCCCGCTGAGCGATCTGGCCAAAGCCATGCGCGACGCGCTGGACGTGCGCCGCTTGAGCCGCGAAATCGCCGCTTTGGGCAGCGCGCCGCGTCCGGTGGCGCTGCTCTATTCGAAGACCTCCATGCTGCAGCAGCCGCCCAACGAATCCGCGGTGATCGGGACTTTCCCTTATCTGTCCTCGCTGCGCCGCCTCTACAATGCCTCGCAGGCCGCCGGGTTGTACGTCGGATTGACGACCGAGAAGAAGATCCTCGCCGGCGACCTCGCCCAGCGCAGGATCCTGGTTCTGCCCGGCGCACAGTTCGTTCCGCAACCGGTGACGGATGCCATTCTCGACTGGGTGGCAGGCGGCGGCACGCTGATTGTGTCTCCCGATTCGCTGTTGGCCGACGAGTACGCCCGGCCGGCCGGCACGCTCGCCCGGCTGGGGCTCCGCATGCTCCGGCGCGAGCCTGCGCCGCTGCAGCATGGCGAGCAGGTCGTCACCGAATACAACCTGGCTGAATTGCCGCGCCTGCCATTCACTGTGGATGGATTGCGGTTCGAAGCACTGGGCCCGCGTCAGGTGCTGGAGGGCCCCGCGGCCCAGGTGCAAGCCCGCTTCCCAGACGGTGTCCCCGCGCTCCTGCGCCAGCAGCGCGGGCGCGGTAATCTCTACTGGCTGGCCGCGGAGCTGGATCCGGCCAGCTGGCGCCGTCTCCTGTCCATGGTGGCACGCCAATCCGGGCTCCAGCCCGAGCTGCAGCTAGCGGCCGAACCCGGCAGCTCGGCGGAGCAGGCCGAGTACCGCATCACCGCGCTTCAAGGCCGCCGTCTGGCTTACGTCTACAACAACTCGGATCGGGACGCGCATCTGGTCCTGAAGCCTGCCTTCGCCTGTCGCGGGATGCTGGATCTTCGCCGCTCGGCGCAGATTGTGGACGGACGGCTCCTGGTCCCGGCCCGGGAGACCGCGATCGTCGAATTTCACTAGCCCGGATGTTGCGCCACGATCGCAGCGAGGCGCGATGAGAGGGCTGCAGATACAAGGCGCGCGACGGGAGCCGCCCGCAGGCGTACTTGACAGTACGTCGAGGACGGCGACCGAGCGCAACGCAGTAGATACGGCCCTATCGCGCGCCGCAGCCGATTGTTGGTGAGACATCCGGGCTAGGCGCCCGGCATCCGGCTCTATTTGCTTCCGCCCCCGGCCGCAGATTTGGAAGCCGCCTGTGCTTTGGGCGTGAGCGACATCTCCCGCAAGCAGATTCATGGCCCCATCCACCTCCGCCATGTTCCACAGCATGTACCGGCGTGTCCACATGAATCGAGCGCGTCGTCGATCGGATCGAACAGGAAGTTGGAGGCCACCGACTCGTACGTGCCATCGAACAGCAGGCCCACCAGCTCGCCCTTGCGCGTTCAGCGTCGGGGATCCGGAATTGCCCCCGGTGGTATCCACCGTCGACAGGAAGTTGACCGGAACGTCTCCCAGCGACAGCATCCTACATACGGCGTCTTCTTGCCCGATCGCAGCGCCTTGATGGCGTCCAGCTGATTCTCCGGAGCGTTGAAATCCCCCTCTCCAGTGTTCTTCTGGAGAATGCCCGCCAGCGTAGTCTGCGGCTTGTAATACAGACCGTCCTTCGCGTCCACGCCCTTCACCTGGCCGATAGGTCACTCGCAGGGTGCTGTTCGCGTCCGGAGCCACCAGGCCGCCCGTCTTGGCCAGCAGGGCTTCCATATAACGCGGCACCAGGCGCTCCTGCGCGCCGGCCGCGATTCTTAGCCGCCTCGCGATTCGCTTCCGCCAGCGGCTCCATCGCCGCCGCCAGCAGAATGAACGGGTCCTTGGTCGCCACCAGTTCCGCCGTGCTCTTCTCGATCAGTCCGAGCGCGGAAATCGCGATCGCCCAGCTTCGGTGCCCGCCAGCAAACCGCTGAACATACGCGTCGATCGCCTTGTCCGCCTCCGCCTTGGCCATTCCGGGCCTCAGCCCGGCAGCCTGATCCACCGCCGCGATCCGCTGGTCGGCCGGCAGCCCGGCCGCCAGTCCCAGCGCCCAACCGAGCAGTGCCCGGTCGACCGTGCTATCCATCGTGCGCTGCATCCGCTCCTGGCCGTCGCGAATCCTGGGCCAGTTGCGCTCCTGGAATCCCGACTCCCGATCGATGTCCGCCTTCGGCCGCTCCACCGACAGGCGATAGAGGCTCTCGGCCGCGCCCAGGTAGCTGGACGAGCCCGCCAGGCTCATCAGCGCGTCGCTCTGCTCCCGCGTCTTCTCGCTCTTCCGCCTGCAGCGCGCGCAGCGCGGGCAGCACGTCGCCATATTTCTTCTGGCGCGCCGGGTCGGCCGCGATCCACGCCTCGAGCTCTTTTTCCTGCGCCTGTTTCTTGGCCGAGGCTCCCGCCCTTCACCAGTCCCTCCAGCATGCCCTTCTGATTCGTTAGGTTGTTGTTCAAGCCCTGCACCCGCCCGGCAACCTTCAGCGCGATGCGCCTTGTCCTGTTTCGATAGCTGGTCCAGGATCGCCAATTGTTCCTGCGCCAGGCGGATCGAGCGCGGCATCGCCCACTCGGTCGTTTCCTTCACCTGCGCATAAGTCTGATGGCGCTGCGTGCGCCCTGGGTATCCCGCCACGAACACCAGATCCCCCGGCTTGATTCCTTCCGTCGCCACCTTCAGCCAGTGCTTCGGCTTGTAGGGAACGTTATCCTTGGAAAATGTGGCCGGCTTCCCGTCCTTGCCCGACATACGCGCGCAGAAAACTCCAGTCGCCCGTGTGCCGCGGCCAGCGCCAGTTGTCGGTCTCGCCGCCGAATACGCCGATCCCCTCGGCCGGCGCGTACACCAGCCGCACGTCCTTGATCTCCATCTGCGCGATTTCGAAGTACTTCAACCCATCGAAAAACGACGCCACGCTGCACCGTTGCCCGCCCTTCTCACACGCCGCCACGCGCTCCTTCACTCTCCGGTCGATCACGTCGTAGCGCTCGCGGTCCGTCGCCTTGGCCTCGATCTTGCCCGTGATCGAACGGCGTCACCTCGGTGACTGACGTCGTGACGAACACGCGCGACCCCGGACCGTTCGACAGTTCTTCTTCCCGCGTCTTGGCCAGATAGCCGTCCTTCAGCAGGTTGCGTTTCGGCGTGGAGTTGAACTGCAGTCCGCCCGCCACGCAGTGATGGTTGGTGACGATCAGCCCGTCCGGTGACACGAACGACGCCGTGCAGCCTCCCAGCGACACCACGGCGCCCATCGGCTGTCCGGTCAGGTCGGCGAACGCCCTCGGGTCGCCCTTGAATCCCAGCGCCTTCAGCTTGGCTGAAAGTGCCGGAATCTGTTGCGGCATCCACATGCCTTCTTCGGCCCACAGCCCGCATGCGAGCAGCATCGGGCCCATGACTAGTACAAAAATTCTGGTGTATTTCATGCGCACTGGTCCTTCATGCGTCAAAGCGGTAGATGATGACCTCGGCCGGGCCTCGCCCGGCCACGGCTGCCCCGAGCATACCACCACGCTGAAGTGGACTCTAGTGGCGTGCAGCACTGACTGCGCTGCCGCGCGCCAATCCGCCGGAGATGAAAAACTGCTCCCGCAGCCTCAGTTGGATGTACAATCGTTCCTGTCCACGATCGCAAGCGGAAATCCTGGTACAGTATCCTTGGTTAAGACGAAACACGCATCCCCCTTGGGCCCCAATGCGCTTCGCGAGGAGAGGAAAATGATCAGATTTCGCCGGTTAGCCCCGATCATCGCACTGCTCGCACTCGTTTCCGCCATCGCTCTGGCTGCTTCGCCCGCGGGCGCGCCCGTCGTCTCGTGCGGCTTCTATAACCAGCAGACCGCCCGGCTGCGTCAGGAAAGCCAGACTGAGTTGCTGCCGGCCATCACTTTGTCCTGCACCGTTTACAATCAGTTGCCCAACATCGGCACGCCCCGGACGTCGGGCACCCTCTATGACTGGGAAGTCACCTTCCCCGGCAATGCTCCGCTGACCGTATCCCCGGCGATGATCGGCGGCGCCAGCGAACCACAGCTGACGGTTGAGGTCGTCCCCCATGGCATCAGCACCAGCGAGGGCACCTACACCTTCTACGCCGCCAAATCCGGGATTTACGCTGCCAATGGCGCCTCCGGCGGCGCGGTGATCTTCTCTCACGTCAATATGAATCCCGCCGGCGACCACAGCACCGCCGCCGCTCCCGATACCGTCTATATCACCATCGAAAATCTGCGCGTCAGCGCCCTCGGCCTGGCCAGCAACCCGCCCTACTTCGGCGGTCCGCTCGTTCTCACGCTTTGGGCCTCCGCCAGCCAGACCAGGAATGCGGCCAACCAGGCCAACCCCGGCAACATCTTCCTGCCGCTCCTCAATGGCGTCCAGCAGCCGACCGTCACCGTCGGCCTGGGCTATGCCGCGCCCAGTCTGCAGGTGTCTATCGTCTGCAGTCCCCCCCCGCCGCCGCCCAGCCACCCCCATAACCGCGGCGGGCACACCCCTCCTCCCCCCAATTATCAGTACTTCGGCGTGGATTTCGCGGAACTTTACAGCTATGCCTTTGCGCCTCCCGTCAACGGTTGGGAATCTCCCACTAAAGACGGGGGCACCCGTCTCGCCTTCGTCTTCTCGAATGGTTCCATCGACCCCAACGACGCCTGGCCCAGCTTCATAGACCTCTTCGTCCCGGCCACCATCGAGGTCCGCGACCCCGTCCTCGGCACCGTCGTCGTGGCGAACTATGTCCAGTCTCCCAACGCCGATGGCTCCGGCGGCACCGTCATGCCCATCCAGACCGGTACCTACTCTCCCAACACCACCTTCCTGGGCGCCAACGCCGCCGCCGGCGCATATTCCTCCCCCCAATGGGTGAACATCACCGGGACCACGCTGATTGTCTATGAGATCGCGGCCGTGCCGGCCGCTTTGCCGGCCGTCACAACCACTCTCGAAGTGGTCGTCCGGGGCGAGATCGTCGCCCCTCCGACCATTTATCCTCCGCCCGACGATCCGACCGCTCAGGTGACCATCACCATGGCCGGCTTCGCCCCCTGGACCCCTGCTCCGACGGTGCAGACCGCCCCCATCCCGCGCTTCGTCGTGCCGTCCGCGCCAATCGGAGGCCCCCTGCTCCACTAGCTCGGCGCGGCGACACCATTGCCGCGACCGGGTTGCAAGCCGCTGTTACGGCGACCGTCTGACGGAGCCGCGACTGCAAGGAGCGGTTGTGCTTGCCCGCCATAGCGACGAGAGTCGCGGAGGCGGGTGGCACAGGCACTCTTGCCTGCCGCGTCGACGATCGTGTCAACGTCCGGGTTCGTTTCAGGGCCGCGATTGCTAAGGAGTTGCCATGGCCCTGCGGGCCACTCATGGAGATGAATGTCAGGGGGCGACATTCGAGACAGCGGTTGTGTTACTGAGCCGTGACCGTAAGGGAGCGGTCGTGCTGCGTCCTGTGGCGCAGGCATTCGTGCCTGCCGCGTCGACATTCGTGTCAACGTCCGGGTTCGTTTCAGGGCCGCGACCGCAAGGCAGACGGCTGCTCCGACAATTTCTTTGCCACAAGCCCCTGGTGGCGTGCCGCGGTGCCTGCGTTGCCGCGCGTCAATCCGCACGCTGAGGCTCGCAGCCCCCAATCCGCGCCTTGCCACTACGATTGTGCGGTGAAGTTCACCTCCTGGGTCGTGGGCCACCCGGCCCCCCGCTACCCACTTCCCGTCGCGCTTGACACCCGGCTTAGAGTAGTAGCAGTGGGGCCTTCCATGCGCCTGCGGAAGGACTCTCATGCGCCTCCTGCGCGGCGGCCTCGGCTCTTGCGCTGGATTTGGAATTGGACACTGCTGGAAAAAGTGATCAGTAGTATGACAATACTATTTGTAAGTTATTAAATGCAAAAAGCAAACTGGAAAATTGGCTTTGTTCCTCACAATTTAGTTTCATTGCTTCAAAAACCAGGATGAAAGTAGCTTCCCTAATTCCAACGAACTCCCGTCCGGGAGCCTCCCGCCCTGCCCCTGCCCGGCCCTGGATCCTTCCGTAGATGCCCCACCTCGACCTCCTCCACGCCGCTCTCGCCTTCGTCGCCGCCTTCGCCGCCGGCGCCATTAACTCCGTCGCCGGTGGCGGCACGCTCGTCTCTTTCCCTACTCTCATCTGGCTGGGCCTGAACTCGGTCACCGCCAACGCCACCAACACCGTCGCCATCTGGCCCGGCTCGCTCGGCGGCATGTGGGGCTTCCGCCGCGAGCTCCGCACCGCCCGCCCGCGCATGCTCGCGCTGCTCGTCCCCAGCCTCATCGGCGGCCTCGCTGGCGCCTGGCTCCTGCGCTTCACCCCGCCCGCCATCTTCGACCGCCTCGTTCCCTTCCTGATCCTCTTCGCCACGCTCCTTTTCATGCTCCAGGAGGCCGTCCAGCGCCTGCTCAACACCGCCGATGCCGCCCACCACCGCTCCTGGAAATGGCTCGCTGGCGCGCTCGTCTTCCAGCTCTTCGTCGGCCTCTACGGCGGCTACTTCGGCGCCGGCATCGGCATCCTCATGCTCGCCGCCCTGGCCATCATCGGCCTGACCGACATCCATCAGATGAACGGCCTCAAGAACCTCTTCGCCCTCTCCATCAACGGCATCGCCGCCATCTATTTCATCGTTTACCGGATGGTCTACTGGCCCTACGCCCTGCTCATGGCCGTGGCCGCCATCGCCGGCGGCATCTTCGGCTCCGGCCTGGCCCGCAAGGCCGGCCGCACCGCCGTCCGCCGCATCGTCGTCGCCATCGGCTTCGGCATGGCCATTTCACTGTTCCTCAAGCGCTAGCCCCGGCCTCCGGCCCTTTTCCTGGCCGCTTAAGTCGCAACGCGGGGCAGCAGCCATTTCGGAGGGCCCGTACCCAGCGCGAGGCCCATCCGCAGCGCGGCGGCAGGGCTGCTGTAGTCGTCGTCATCGAAAAACCAGATCAACGGACCTGATAAACGCGAGTTTGGAGTACAATCGCCTGTGGCCGGGAAGCCCAGCCGAAATCCTGGCTCGGTCGCATCGGATGCGGTCATATTGTGTCGTTCGTTGTGTGCGAATCGTAGCCGCAAGGAGGTCAACATGCGTCTCTCTCCAAAATCTCTCGCTCTGGCCTGCGGCCTGCTGTGGGGCTGTGGGCTCCTGGTCACCGGCCTGGTCAACCTGGCGGTCCCCAGCTATGGAGTCGAGTTTCTGAAGACCATCAGCTCCATCTATTACGGGTTTCACGCCTCCGGTGGTGTCGTCAATGCCCTCCTCGGCGGCATCTACGGATTCGTCGACGGAGCAATTGCAGGCTTGCTGGTGGCTTGGCTTTACAACTTGTTCGTTTGTCCACCCGAATCCAAGTAGTGCCGCTGCGCGCTCGGCCGCCAAAGCGGAAACACGATCGTCTGGGTCTGGATCGGCACGCACACCGAGTCCGACCGCCTTGTGGGCGTTTGAGCGCAGCGCCCCGCGGCGCAAAAAAGGCCAGCGTCCGCCGCTGGCCCTGTCGATCCGAATCTGCTGACCTGGAAGAAGTTGTCTTGGACGCTCAGCAGCCTCTACTTGCCCGCGCCCGGCGCGCGGTACTTGGTTTCGGCCGCCAGCGCCTTGTCGGCTTCCTCCACCGTGAGCAGCGGCGTCGTGTGCAGACGCACCGCCCCGCTCCCGCTCGCCGCGGCCGCTATCGTCATCGCCGCCGCGTTGTCCGGCAGGTTGACAATCAGCACCACGTCATCTTTCCCGAACGAGAAATGGAAGCTCTCCACCTTCCCGCCCAGCGCCTTCACCGCCGCCTGCACCACCGCCCGCCGCCCCGAAGCCGTGTCTTTCTTCAGCCCCTGCAGCCCCTCGGCAGTATAACTGCCCTGAATCAAATACTTTGGCACTTGCTACCTCCTGTCTTGTGAGGGTAACCGCGAAACCATACCACGTCAAGCGGTCTTGACGAATAAACCCGCCGCCGCACGCTGCCCTGGCCTGCGGCCTGACTTGCGCGCCGCTTCCAAGCACTCGTCCGAACTGGCGCTGAACCTCTAACGCCATCAACCGCCTGAGATGGTCTCAATTGCCAGCGAATATGCAACCCGCGCAGCGGCACTCCGCATCCAATCAATAGTGATTTCCAGTTGCTTGCGTTCATTCATCGGCACGGGAGATCGTCTGTTGCAGAAAGGAGCCGCATTCCAAATTGGGGCTGCTGCCATCTTTGCCATGGAAAGACCCAGCGTGTTGAGCCGTTGCTGTGGATCTCTGTTCCTGGCCGCTCTTCTGGCCAACGCCGCGTTGGCCCAAAGCGCGCCCCCAGCGCCCGCGCCCTCTGTTTCCGACCCTTCCGCCCTGGCCGCGGCCCCCATCCAGCCCGGCACTCCAGCCGCCTCCGGTGCCGTCGCGCCCCCCAAGCGCGACGCCCATCAGGCCCCCGACGCCTCCAAGGCGCAACCCACGCGCATTCTCGGTGTGATGCCCAACTACCGCGCCGTCAGCGCCGGCGCGCTCCCGCCGCCGCCCACTCCGTTCGAAGCCTTGAAAATCGCCACCCAGAACAGCTTCGACTACTCGTCGTTCGTCTTCACCGGCCTGACCACGCTCGAGGCCGAGGTCTCCGGCGCCCACCCGGCACTCGGCACCGGCATCTCGGGCTACGGCAAGTATTACTGGCGCGGCTTCGTCGATAAGGTGGACGGCAACTACCTGGTCATCTTCGCCCTGCCCACCGTCTTCCACCAGGATGAGCGCTACTACGCCATGGGGGAAGGCGGGTTCTGGAAACGGCTCGTTTACTCCGCTTCCCGCACCGTCATTACGCCCGACTACCATGGCCATCCCAGTTTCAATGCCTCCGAGGTCTTCGGCCGCGGCATGGCCCAGGCCGTTTCGGCGGCCTACTACCCGCCCGGCAACCGCAGCCTCGGCGACCTGGCAGTCAAGTATGGATGGGCTGTGGGCCGCGATACAGGCATCAACGTCTTTCGCGAGTTCTGGCCAGACCTCGCCACCCACGTGCTGCACCGCCATCCCTAAGCCGCTCAGGCCCCAGTCGGCCTGCTCGGAGCCGCCCCGTCCCCCGATTACCACTCGGCTTCCGCCGTTCTCCAATAGAGCGCCTGATGGGCCTCTCGGCCGCGCCGCAGTTCTCCACCCCGCCATCTGACCTTTTTCATCCGCTTCTGGGACAATGGACCTTCGCCCCGCTGCCGCAAACGCCGGCCACCGCCATAATCAACGGTTTGCCCGTTATGACGTACGACATCGAAGCCGACTGGTCGATCAACCTGCTGTGCAACTATGTCTGCGCCTACTGCGATGCACGCGCTTCCAAAGAGCACCGCCTGGTCGGACGAATCTCCCCGGACCAGTACCTGGACTTCTTCAATTCAACGGGAAAAACATGAATGCTGCATATCACCGGCGGCGAGCCGTTCTTCTACCCCGGCTTTGTCCGCCTGTGCCAGACACTCACCTCGCGGCATTACATCTCCCTCAATTCCAACCTCTCCTCAAACCGGGTGCGCGATTTTGCGGCCAGCATCGACGTATCGCGCGTCCAATCCGTTCACTGTGGCGTGCATGTCGCGGAACGCGATCGCCTCAAAGGCTGGCGCAATCTGCAGGCCAATCTTTCTTCCTTGCTCGAGCGCGGTTTCCCGCTCTTCGCCTCGCTCGTCATGACCCCGTCTGCTTTCTCCGAATACCCGCGCGTGGCACAACCGTTTACGGCCCTGGGCGTTCCACTCATCCCCAAGGCCCTCAAAGGCCGCTACCAGGGCCGCTGGTATCCCCAGGCCTACACCCCTACCGAGCGCGCACAGTTCCGCGACTTCTCCGCGCAGGCCGAGCAAATCGCACTGACCTGCCCCGGCCAGCCTTTTCGTCATCACCCCACCATCAATCCGCTCCTCGATCGCAATTTTCTCGACGGATTCCCCGACTTCACGGGCATCTCATGCTCCGCCGGCCGGCTGCTCGTCTCCATCGGTTATGACGGCAACATCTTTCGCTGCGGGGGTAAAACGCTTCTCGGCAACATCTTTGAGCGGCGGCTCGATCTGCTGGCCGCGGACCGGCCCTGCGACGACTCGTTCTGCCTCTATCACTGCCTGCGCTATTCCCGTTTCGACCGCGACGCCCCTCCTGATTACCCGCGCTCCACTGCGCCGGGCCTCTTCCAGCAGGCGCTGATTACCATCGGCGGCCTGCGCCGCAGGATCGAGGATCGGATCGCGGAATTCGCTGACCCGCCGCACTCCTGACCCGGCCCCCGCCGCGCCAAACCGCTGCCGGTAGCGGCCCCCCTGAAATTGAGCTGTTGCAGTTTCCGGCCTTCCGGACCAAGCCATTGGATACCCATGCCGCATACGCCCCGCCCCAGGCTAGCCCGGATGTTGCACCACGATCGCAGCGAGGCGCGATGAGAGGGCTGCAGATACAAGGCGCCCGACGGGAGCCGCCCGCAGGCGTACTTGACAGTACGTCGAGGACGGCGACCAAGGGCAACGAAGTAGATGCGGCCCTATCGCGCGCCGCAGCCGATTGTTGGTGAAACATCCGGGCTGGTCGCGACCCGCACAGAAACAACACGGGCGGCCCCTTCCGGAGCCCGCCCATGAAAGCCGATCAGTGCTACTTGGGGTTAGTTCACGCGCCTGCGCCGCAGCAGTCCGGCTACAGCCAGTCCGCCTGCCAGCAGCAGCCACGTCGCCGGTTCCGGAATCATTGTGCCATACGACACATCATTCAGATTCAGTCCAATCGAGTCGGGAGTAGTGGCCAATACCGAGTCGAAGGGAGTCGTATCGGTGATCCCCAGGAAGTCGGGCACCGAAAAAGCGCCCACTGTGCTGCCCAGAACTACGCTGTCGCCGTTCGAGAGCCCGAAGGTCACGTCCAGCCCGATCCCATGTGCCGTAATACAAAGCCAATCCGGTCACGTCTCCCGGCAACGTGATAAGAATGTTGGCCAGCCCAGAGGTCAGAACCTCGGATGACACGACCGCCGGATATCCACTCCAGGCGACGCCGATATTAAAGAACTCCACCTGTAAGGGCCCCCCGCTTTCAGAGAAGATGACGCCGGAGTAAGTCACCGACGCGTTGCCCAATCCGATCAAAGTGTAGCCCAGGCCAGATGTGCCCGCGCCCGGATCCGGGATGGTCACATTGGTGATATCCGCCATGGCGGCGCTCCAACTGGCATAGTCGGAGTAGGTCGTAACGGTTCCGGCGCGAGACGGCGCAACGCTCAAGAAACCGAGAGCCAAAACTAGCGCCACGCGAAATATGGCTGTGCGGGAAAACATGACTTGACTCCTCTCCTGCAGGATCTTGGCGCCCGAACGAGCCTGCTGTCAACATTATTAATGCGTTGATTTCATATGGTTTAAAGCAGTATTTTGCCGTCCCCGTTGGCCTCATTGAATCACGCCTTCGTGGCCCCATCGGAACGGGCGAACCGGGGTGTCCCGGCAAAGACCGGGCGCGGCGATGCTACCCTCAAATCAGATACCTCATGAGTTCGCTACTGGGAAACACATCCCCCGCCCTGCGCGGTACCCTCCTGGCCGGCGCCGAGCCCGCCTCCGACTCTCCGCCCGATCTCAAGCTCCTGCGCGAAACCCTCCCCAACGGCCTCAACATCGTCCTCGCGGAGGACCGCACCCGCCCCGTCACCAACCTCCAGGTCTGGTATCACGTTGGCTCCAAGGACGAGCAGATCGGCCGCACCGGCTTCGCCCATCTGTTCGAGCACCTCATGTTCCGCGGCTCCAAAAACGTCGCCCCCGAGCAGCACATGCGGCTGGTCCGCCAGGCTGGCGGCCAGGTCAACGCCTACACCAGCTTCGACCAGACCGTCTATTGGGAGACCTTTCCCTCCAACTACCTGGAACGCATGTTGTGGCTCGAGGCCGACCGCATGGCCTCGCTCGACGTCAGCCAGGAGAATTTCACCAAAGAACGCCAGGTGGTCGAGGAAGAGCGCCGCATGCGCTTCGAGAACCAGCCCTATGGACTGGTCTCCGAGGCCGTCCTCGCGGCAACCTATAAGGTCTATCCTTATAAACACCTGCCCATCGGCTCGGTCGAGGATGTCGAACGCGCTGTCCTCAAGGACGTCCAGGATTTCCACTCCACCTTCTACGTCCCCAACAACGCGACCCTCGTTCTGGTCGGCGACTTCAGCGCCGCCGAAGCCTTCCGGCTGGCCCGCCTTCACCTCGGCCCCGTCCCGCGCGGCCGCGAAGTCCCGTGCGTGACCGCCGTCGAACCGCCCCACACCGCACCCAATGGCGGCGCCGTCAAGCTGGCCAACATTCCTCTTCCCGCCGTGACGCTGTCCTGGATCCTGCCGCCGATGAGCAGTCCCGACACCTACGCCCTCGACGTCGCCGGCATCTTGCTCAGCTCCGGCCAGAGCTCGCGCATTTACCGCAAACTGGTCTACGAGGAACAGCTCGCCCAGTACGCCTTCGGCCAGGCCCAGTCGCTCGAGGGGCCGTCGTTCTTCTTCGGCGCGGCCGTCGTGAATCAGGGCAAGGACATCGAAAAGCTCTCCGCCGGCCTCCAGAGCGTCATCCAGGAACTCGGAAAAACGCCGCCCGGCGCCGATGAGCTGACCAAGGCCAAAAACCAGATCATCGCCGGCTTCATCACCGGCCGCGAGGGCGTCCAATCCAAGGCCGATGCGCTCGGCCGCTGCGCCGTCCTGCTCGGCGACCCTGCGCGCTACAACACCGAACTCGAAAGCTACCGCCAGGTCTCGGCCGAGGACGTCCGCCGCGTCACCGCTCAATATCTCGCCCCACAAAGCGTAACCCGGCTCGTCTTCCCCGCTTCCGCCCAGCCTTCCGCCCCCGCCGAGACGCAACCAGGGAGTGAGAAGCCCCACGGGGATAAGCCCGGGGATAAACCCGAGGGCGCGCACCCCGAGGGTGGAAAAAGCGCCGAGCCGGAGGGTGGACAATGACCCGGCGCGAGCTGCTGGCGGCCGGCGCCGCCACCGCCCTGGCCCACGGCCAGACCCAACCGCAGACCCCGAATTCCGATACCCCAGCCTCCATGAGCCCCACCGAGAAACCCAGCAAGATGTCCCCACCGCCCCCCTCCGCGCCCCGTCCCTACGCCTTTCCCAAGCCCGTGCGCCGGCAACTGCCCAACGGCCTCACCGTGTACGTGATTGAGGATCATCGCCTGCCGGTCGTGACTTACGCCCTGCAGATCCTCGCCGGCAACTGCGACGTGGCGCCCGCCAAATCCGGCCTGCCCAGCCTCGTCGCCGGACTGTTGCGCGAAGGCGCCGGCGACCGCACCTCGCCCGAAATTTCGGCCCTGATCGACGGCTGCGGCGGCAGCATGGGCGCCAGCGCCACCGACGACGCCACCACCGCCGGCGGCACGTTCATGAAGAGCTACTCGACACTCGGCCTGGAGCTGCTGGCCGACATCGTCCTGCGCCCGCGCTTCGCACCGGATGAGATCGCCCGCCGCACCGAGCAGATCCTCTCCGCCCTGGCGGTCAACCTCGACGACCCCTCCTACCTCATCTCGCTGGTCGCCTCGCGCGTGGTCCTGGGCCAGCACCCCTACGCTTATCCCGGCGACGGCACCCCCGCCACCATCAGCGCCCTGCGCCGCGACGACCTCGTCGAATTCTGGAAACGCACCTATGTGCCCCATCGGTCGTGGTTCGCCGTCTCCGGCGATGTAACGCCCGAGGAGGGTTTCCGCCTGGCCGAACAGGCCTTTGGCGCATGGAAAGACGATGCCGCCTCGCCGCCCGCCGCACTGCCGCCGCCCCCGCCGCGCGCCGCGCGCGTGGTCATCGTCAACATGCCTTCGGCCGTGCAGACCCAGATCTCCATCGGCCACACCGGCATCCCCCGCAACCATCCCGATTTCCTGGCCCTGAATGTCGGCAACCAGATCTTCGGCGGCAGCTTCAACTCCCGCCTGAATATCAAGATCCGCGCCCAGGAAGGGCTCACCTACGATGCCAGCTCGAGCTTCGATTGTGAGCGCCAGGCGGGCGTCTTCGCGGTCAGCACCTTCACCCGCACCGAAAAAACCGGCGCCGCCGTGCGCATGATCGTCAACCTGCTCCAGCAATTCCACCTCAACCCCGCCGAACAGACCGAGTTCGACGAGGCCAAAGCCTTTCTTTCCGGCAGCTTCGCCCTGGCCACCGAGACTTCCGGGCAGGTCGCCGACCGGGTCCTTACGGCTGCTCTTTACGGCTTGGGCGACGATTACTGGTCCGGCTACCGGGAGCGCCTCGATGCGCTGACCATCGGCCAGGTCCGGGATGCCGTGCGACGCTTGATCGATCCCGCCAGGTTGTCCATCGTGGCCGTCGGCAATGCCCAGGCATTCTCAAAGGATCTGGCGGCCTACGGGCCGGCAACGGTGATCCCGCAGGCGCAACTGGACCTCATCGCGGCAGATCTTCACAGCACCAAACCGGCCGCAAAATGACCGCAAAATCAGCGCGCCCATGGCCGAGCGAGTGGGCTACTTGCAGAAAAGCCCAACAGAATTGGTGAATCTGCGATGAACCGTCGCTCCCGTTCAGCCTATCTTTTGGTTTTATTGTAATTCCTGACCTTAAAATCAGGACAATTTCATCCAAAACTCTGATACGATGTGGCCTAAGGCGAGGCGGGTCAAGCGAACGCGCCACCTGATGAGCCTGTTTGAGGGCTTCGCAGCGGATTCCTCCTCCGAATCCTCCTCCAATCTCCGCTGCGAAGCCTTTTCTTTTTCACGCTCTTGACCGAACCAATGGCGCGCTGCTTTCGTCTCTTGAAATGAGCTTCGAATACCCCGCCAGGGGCCGGAGCGCCAGGGGAGGTCGCCGTGCACGTCTTTTGCGTCCCAGGGTTCTTTCCAGGATTCCTCTTCTTTCACGGGTTGTTCGGGCTGCTGATCTTCGCCCTGCTGCTGGGCCTGATCTTCCGCCACCTGTTCAGCGATGGCGGCTCCGGCGGCTATCAGGGCCGGCCCGGCCCGGGCGCGGCTGGAGCGGGCGGATTCTGCGCCCAGTGCGGCGCGCAATTCCGCGACCCGACCCCGTTTTGCCCGCACTGCGGCGCTCGCCGCGGCTAGCCGCATAGCTCACAGGGGGGCGCGCGGGCTTCGCGGCCAGCCGCTCGAAGGGCTCAGCTGCCCCTTATTCACGCCAGGCCCCCCGGTCGGCTTCAGATGGCCGCGTCCCAGATCACTTCGACCTCGTCTTTCGACGCCAGGACCTTGCCCGTCGCCAACGTCTTGCTGCCGTTGGTCGTATTGACCGTATAGGCTTTCGAGAGATTGATGGTGTGGTCTTTCGTGCCGGCGGTGATATTGGTGAACGTCACGCTGCCAAAATTGGGCACTTCGGTGCCGATGGCCTCGATGATCCATTCCACGGTCGAGCCGTCATAGGGGGTGCTTCCACTCGGATCGCTCACGCCGATGCTGATGGCGATGCCGGTGCGGTGGTTCATCATGCTGACGTAACCGTGAGTCGGTTCCGGGGCGCATACCAGGACGCTGACGGTATCGCCGGCCTGGATGGACAGGTTATTGACCACGTATCCGGCGGGAAACCACTCCGTCCAGGCCCAATAGGTGACGCTGGTCCCGGTCAGCGTGGCGGCGGTCCCGGCCTGTAACAGCTCGCCCGTGTTGACGCCGCCCAGCCCGACCCAGAAACCGACGGTCTGCGAGCCGGGCTCGGTGGGCTTGGGTTTGATCTTGGGAACCACCCACTCGGCGAAGACGGTGTTGGCGGGTTCGGGCGGGGAGAAGCCGAGCGAGGAGACCTGGACGATGGCCCCGCCCCAATCGCCCACCAGGCCGAAGGGCTTCTTCTTCCACTCAAAGAGCGGGCGCGTGTGCCAGACCTTGTCTTCCACCAGTTCGGCCGTCACCAGCGTATGGGGGACGGTGAAAAACCGGTCCCACAGCGCTCGCAGCTGGGGCTCCTTGACTGGGTCGGGGCGGCGCGGATAGCCGTAGCGCGCCAGGTTGACGTCGGAACCGGTCACTGGGTTGAAGCCCTTGGGCGGGGCTGGAAAAGTGGTTATTTTCATGGCTATTCCTCCGATTTTTGGACAAGTTAGGCTCAAGTCTTCTTGGTCGATCGGGCCGAAAGTGCGATTTTTGTCTACTTTATCGCGAGGTACAGTATACACCAGGTGGCTGATTTTCAACCCGGCGCATCGCACTTTTCCGGCAATTCGCGGAAATTCGGTATCATTACTTGATGCAACGCTGAGGAAAGGCTCCCTCCGGGTCCGCTTCCTCACCGTTGAGCGGCTCTGAAATGAGCAGCGCCGGATCGGGCGGCCGAGGCGCAGGTTCGGTTCCGGGCCGCGTGTCCGCCGGCAGCGCTGCGCCCTATCCAGCGGCGTTTGTCAGAGCAGCCGCAGCAGTTCGGTCTGGATTTCGCCCGTGACTTCGGCCCAGGATTCGGCCCGGTAGACGTTGACCTCGCTGCGGATGCCGAAGTCGGGCAGGTACACACCGGGCTCGACCGAAAAGCAGGTGCCGGGCACGATTCGGCGCTGGTCGTGCGTCTCGTAATTGTCCATGTTGGCGCCGGTGCCATGCACCTCGGTGCCGATGGAGTGCCCGGTGCGGTGGAAGAAGAACTCGTCGAAGCCGCGCTCCCGCAGGTAGTCGCGGCAGGCGTCGTCCACCTGGAATCCGGCCAGGGGGACGCCGGCCGCGGCGGCGTTCTGCACCGTCCGCACGGCCGCATCGCGCGCTCCGGCGACGGACTCGAAGACGTTGACCATCTCCTCGGGCGGGGTCGCGCCGCAATACGCCGTCCAGGTGATGTCATAGTACACGGCGTCGGGCTGGTCGAGCTTGGCCCATAGGTCAATCAGCAGCAGGTCGCCGGACCGGATCTCGGAGTGGCAGTCGCGCTCGGGCTCGTAATGCGGGTTGGAGGCGTTGGCGTTGACGGCCACGATCGGCCCGTGGTCGGCGATCAGGCCGGCCTGGGCGAAACGGTCGCGGATGAACTGTTGGACGTCGTATTCCGTGCTGCGCGCGCCGGCGCGCAGGGCCGCGGCGGCACGGGCGAAAGCGGCGCCGCGGATCTCGTCCACCAGCGCCGCCGCCCTCTTGTGGGACTCGTACTGAGCCGGCGTCCACACGGCCTCGAAGAGCTGAATCAGGTTGGCCGAGGTGACAACCTCGACGCCGCAGGCGCGAACCAGCTCCACGGTGCCGGCGTCAACCAGCGAAACATACGGCACGCCGCAGCGCGGCGAATACTGCATCGCGACCCGGCGGCAGTTCTCGAGGAGGTGCGCCAATTGCCGCTGCTGGTCGCGCCAGCCGGAGTACAGCGTGGCCTCGCCGGGGAGCGGGTCCAGAACGTGGGACTCGATGCGGTGCACCAGCTTCCGGGGCGCGCCGCTGGCCGGCACGAGGTAGTACCACCGCCGCGTCACCGATTGCGCCGGCTCGAAATGCAGCACGCGGTAGGCCAGCGGGTCGCGGCGGTGATGATCGAAGAATAGCCAGCCGCCCAGTCCTTCGGCCCGCAAGGCGGCTTGAATCTCCTCGATGAGGGCCATGGATTCACTGTACACCTCCCGAGAGGAGCGGGGCCGCGGATCACCCAACGCATTGGCGAATCAGGACCGGACGCGGGCCGTTGGGGGCGCAGAGGCAGCGCTCCGCGGAGGCTGGATGGAGTCCCGATGCAGGCCCGGATGGCGTGGCGTCGGGTGCCGGGCAAAGAAGGCGTGGCGCTTCCCGATATAACGTGGCCGGGGCATGGGGGAAACGCAATAAGATGAGTTAGAGGCCTGAATATGGACAACACAAAGAGCATTCATCTATTAAACGAAGGGGTGGCCGGCGAATTGCGGGCGATCCACCAATACATGTATTTCCACTTTCACCTGGACGATCAGGGCTTCCATCCGCTGGCGCGGCTTTTTAAGCAGATTGCGATTCAGGAGATGGGGCACCTGGAAATGCTGGCCGAGCGGATCCTGTTCCTGAAGGGCGACGCGGTGATGGTGGAGGCGGCGCCGGTGGAGAACATCACGGAGCCGGAAGCGATGCTGGTGAGAGTGATGGAGCTGGAAGAGGAGTGCGCGCGTTCCTACAATCGATCGGCGATCGAATGCGCGGCCAATGCCGACGCCGCTTCGAGGCAGCTGTTCGAGCGACTGGTCGGCGCCGAAGAAGGTCACTACGACCGGTTCAAGAAGCAGCATGACAATGTCCAGCGGTTCGGGCTGAGCTACCTGGCGCTGCAGTCGTTCGATGGCGGGGCGCCGGAGAGCGCGGCTGGGGCGGGCGCATAGGCTTGGGGGCGGCAGCCATTGCGGAACGTGAAGTCTTTGGCTTCCGCCCGGAACGAAGAGTGAACGATCGATGCGGGCCGGAATCCCGAGGCGGAAATCCCGCCCGCACTTGGGCTCCGACACGCGGCCGGAGAGGCCGGCGTCGGCGCCGGACGGAAACTCCCCGGCGAGTGGATTAGTGGTCGCCGGAGCTGTAGCCGACCGAGACCATGGCCGCGGGCGCCATGTTGCTGTTGAACTGGTTGTCGAGCCCCGGCGCGTAGTGCAGGTCGATCTGCGGCTTGATGAAAATGTGGGGGGTCACGAACAGCATGATGCCCGCTCCGACGTGCAGGTCGAAATGGTTCTCGGAGGCCACGGGCGAGCTGCTGGTGGAGCAAATCGAGGTCCCCACGCAGCCGGACTGGGTGTAGGAGAAGCCCGTTTTGGCGCCGCCGACACCGCCTTCAATATGCAGCACTGCGCGCTTGGTCCGCAGCGGCGCCCAAATTCCGTTGAAGTCATAGAACGTCTGCCGGAATTGGAACGGGCCGTAGTCTTTCTTCGCGGGCATGAAGTCGATGTTCGCGCCGAAGCCAAACTGCTTCATGAACATGACGTCGCCGCCGATTCCCATCAACACGTTGTTCAGAGCGGGGGTCGTCTGGCAGTAGGTGTCACCGCTGCCGGGCGTGCAGGCGCCGAATGCATTGGTGGGGGAATTGGCGTTGTCGATGCCCTGGTTGTTCGTTTTGTCCCACGCGTAGCCGACACCAACGTGGGCATCGACCGAATACTGCGCGCTGGCCACGGAGGCAAACAAAAACAGCGCGACAAGGGGGGAAAGGCAGAAAATACGCTTCATCATCGAGAATCTCCTCAACCTGGTTGTCTGACGATCCGCAAGGCGCGCCCAGTGCCGCCGGGACCGTAGCCGGACACGGGAGGAAGCACTGCGCCCGGGAGCGGCGTCGCCCCGACATCCCATGCCTTTGCAACACTTAAGATGCCTCCCGCGAGCGGCAGGTTTCATGGCCGCGAAAAGGGCGATGGAAAGAGGGGCGAAAACGGATGGCGGCGCCCAGAGTACGCGCATTGCGGCCGCAGTTACTTGCACAGCCGCGACTGTCTTCCGGGGCCGCTACTGAAAGGAGCGGTCGTGCTGTTTCAGAGCCGCGGGACCGGGCGCCCCTTGCTTGCCCGCCATAGCGACGAGAGTCGCGGAGGCGGGTGGCGCAGACACTCGTGTCTGCCGCGTCGACATTCGTGTCAACGCTTGGCCGGCGTTGTCAATCCTCGACTGAGACACTAAATTAGGCCACTTTCAGCCGCTTGAGCTTCCTCATCCGGTCGCGCCGCACCTGAGCCAGATCATACTGCGCCTGTTGCACGATCCATCCCTGTTCGGCCCCGCCGAACACCGTCGCAAGCCGCACGGCCATCTCCGGAGAGATCCCGCGCTTGCCGTTCACCAGCTCCGAAAGCGTATTGCGAGTCACGCCCAGCGCCGCGGCCGCCTGAGTAATCGTCAGTCCCAGTGGCGCGATGCACTCCTGCAACACGACCGTCCCCGGATGGGGCGGGTTCTTCATCGTCATGGGAGTGCCCCTCTCAGCAGAAGCTCCGTATCACCTGCACACTGTAAGGCGCCACGTGGCGCATGTCAAGCCTGCGGTGAGGCGGCGATGAGCCGGCGGCGGACCCGCCCCCATCAATCGTTTCGCAAAGCAGCGGTTTCGTATCACTTCGAGGCCTTTGGGCGATCGAGGTTGCTCATGCTAAGCTGGTGATTTCCCATGCAGTTAGAGTCAAATCAGTTGGCCAAAGTATACGAACCGCAGCGCTTTGAGCAGCACTGGGCCGAGTGGTGGATCGAGCGCGGTTTCTTCACGGCGCCGTCGAAGAAGACCGCCCCCGACCGCGAAGTGTTTTCGCTGGTCATCCCGCCGCCCAACGTGACCGGGATGCTGCACATCGGCCACATGCTGGAGCACAGCGAGATCGACGTGACGACGCGCTGGCACCGGATGAAAGGCCACCAGACGCTGTGGCTGCCGGGGACCGACCACGCCGGCATCGCCACGCAGATGATGGTGGAGCGGAACTTGAAGGAGACGGAGAAGGTCACGCGGGAGGAGCTGGGGCGCGAAGAGTTCCTGCGCCGCGTGTGGCAGTGGAAGGAGCAGTACGGCCAGACGATCCTCAAGCAGATGCAGCGCATCGGCGACTCGTGCGACTGGTCGCGCAACCGCTTCACCATGGACCAGGGGCTGTCCCGGGCGGTGCGGGAGACCTTCGTGCGGCTGTACGAGAAGGGACTGATCTACCGCGGCGCGTACATTGTGAACTGGTGCCCGCGCTGTCACACGGCGCTGTCCGACCTGGAGGTGGTGCACGAAGAGTCGCAGGGCAAGCTGTGGCACATCCGCTACCCGGTGGTGGGCCTCGAAGGGCGCTCCGTGGTCGTTGCCACAACGCGCCCTGAGACGATGCTGGGCGACACCGCCGTGGCGGTAAATCCGAACGACGAGCGTTACGCGGACCTGCACGGCCGCACGGTGCTGCTGCCGCTGATGAACCGTGAGATCCCGGTGATTTGCGACACGCTGGCCGATCCGCAGTTCGGCACGGGCGTGGTGAAGGTGACGCCGGCCCACGACCCCAATGACTTCGAAGCGGGCAAGCGGCACAACCTGCCGCAGGTGGTAGTCATCGACAAAGACGGCTGCATGACGGCCGCGGCAGGCCCGTTCGCGGGGCTGGACCGCTACGCGGCGCGCAAGGCCGTGCTGGCGCACCTGGAAGCGGAGGGCGCACTCGTCAAAACCGAGGATTACGCGCTCAGCGTGGGCCACTGCCAGCGCTGCCGCACGGTGGTTGAGCCGCTGGTATCGACGCAGTGGTTCTGCTCCATGAAGCCGCTCGCCGCGCCCGCCATCAAGGCGGTCGAGGAGGGGCGCATCGTCTTCGTCCCGGACAACTGGTCCAAGACCTACTTCGAGTGGATGTACAACATCCGCGACTGGTGCATCTCGCGCCAGCTGTGGTGGGGGCACCGCATCCCCGCCTGGCATTGCGCCGACTGCGGCGGCATCACGGTGGCGCGCGAGGCGCCGCAGGCCTGCGCCCATTGCGGGTCGAAACACATCGAGCAGGATCCGGACGTGCTGGACACGTGGTTCAGCTCCGGGCTGTGGCCTTTCTCGACGCTGGGCTGGCCCGACGCGACCGACGACCTGAAGACCTACTACCCGACGACGCTGATGATCACGGGCTTCGACATCCTCTTCTTCTGGGTGGCGCGGATGATCATGCTGGGCCTCGAATGCATGGGCGACGTGCCGTTCCGCACGGTCTACATCCACGGCCTGGTGCGCGACGCCGAGCGCCAGAAGATGTCCAAGACCAAGGGCAACGTGGTGGACCCGCTGGTGGTGACCGAGCAGTACGGAACCGATGCCGTCCGCTTCGCTTTGCTGCGCGGCGCCGCGCCCGGCACCGATATCGTCTTCAGCGAGGAGCGCCTCACCAGCTCGCGCGCGTTCGCCAATAAGATCTGGAACGCGGCGCGGTTCATCTTCCTGCAGATGGAGAAGCTGGGCGTGGCGCAACTGGAGATGGCCAGCGTCCCGGCGCTCGCGCCGGCGCCGCTCGAAGCCGGCGGCGAAACGGCGCTGGAGGACGCCTGGATCCACGACCGGCTGAGCGCTGTGGCGGCCCGGATGGAACGCGCGCAGGCCACGTTCCGCTATCACGAAGTGGCGGACCTGCTGTACGGCTTCTTCTGGGACGAATTCTGCGACTGGTACGTGGAGCTGAAAAAGCTGCGGATTCAGACCGGTGAGCACGCGCGGGCGCACCTGGCCAATCTCCTGAGAGTGTTCGAATGCGCGCTCCGGCTGCTGCACCCGGTGATGCCGTTCCTGAGCGAGGAGCTATGGCAGCGGCTGGTGCAGAAGGGCGCGGGCGTGCCGGAATCGCTGTGCGTGGCGGCCTATCCGCAGGCCAACATGGCGGCCGCAAATCCGGCCGCGGTGCGGCGGATGGAGCTGTTCAAGGAGCTGGTGAGCTCGACGCGCGCGCTGCGGGCCGATCAGAAGCTGGATCCGAAACTGCGGTTGGAGGGCGTGCTGTATCCGCATGACGAGTTGACGGCGGAGCTGGCATTTTCAGAGCGCGCGGCGCTGGAGGCGCTGACCAACACGGCGTTCTCGATCGGCGGGGAATCGGGTGAGCGGGCCGGCGGGGCCTCGCGTTCGACGCCCGAGTTCGACCTCGTGCTGAAGCTCTCTGGAGCGCAGGCCGAGGCCATGCGGCAGCGGCTGGAGAAGGAGATCGAGCAGCTGACCAGGGTAGTCGAGAACACGCGGCGTCAACTGGGCAACGAAAAATTCACCACCCATGCGCCGCCGCACGTGATAGAAGAGATGAAGACCAAGCTCGCGGACTACGAGGCGCAGATCGAACGCAGCCGGGCGGCTTTGGGCGAGGCGGGTTGAAGCCCTGCCTCGACGGCCGGCTGAAAGCCGCCGGCAGGCCCAGTTGCCTGTCCCACGAACCAGCGAGGCGGGCGTGGAATCCACTACGGCCGCTGCCAGGAGGCGGAATCGGCCGGCCAACGGATAATCGGGCCGAAAAACGGCGGCGGCGGGACTGGCGAGTCCGCAATTGGCTGGGCCTGGCAACGAAGCCCATTGGAAAGAGAGTCATCGGCCATGTTCGACATTAAGCATCCAGAGATCCGCGAGGCGGTCCGGCGGGCGCTCGAGGAGGATATCGGCAGCGGCGACCTGACGACCAACCTGATCGTGCCGGCCCAGCGCCAGGGGGCGGGCGCGTTTTACGCCCGGGAACGGTTGGTGGTGGCGGGCGTCGAGCTGCTCGATCTGATTTACGAGCTGCAGGGCGGCGGGGTCACGGTGCAGCTGCGCAAGCAGAGCGGCGAGCGGGTGTGGGGCGGCGACTGCCTGGCGCGCGTGCACGGGCCGGCGCGGACGCTGCTGACGTGCGAGCGCACGGCGCTGAATTTCATCCAGCGGCTGTCGGCGGTGGCGACGCTGGCCAACCGCTTCGTGCAGGAAGTGGACGGCACGAAGTGCAAGGTGCAGGACACGCGCAAAACGACGCCTGGGCTGCGGCGGCTGGAGAAGCTGGCCGCGGCGGCGGGCGGCGTGCAGAACCACCGCATGGGGCTATATGATGCGATTCTGATCAAGAACAATCACATCGCGGCGGCGGGCAGCGTGCGCGCGGCGATGGAGGCCGTGAAAGGGCAGACGGCGCCGGTGGAGATCGAGGTGCGGACGCGGGAAGAGATGGACGATGCGCTGGACTGCGGCGCGACGCACCTGCTGCTGGACAACCTGACGCCGGAGCAGGCACGAACGTGGATTGCGCGGGTGAAGGGCCGCGCCACGGTCGAGGTTTCGGGCGGGGTCACGCTGGAAACCCTGCGCGCCTTCGCCGAAGCGGGCGCCGATTTCGTGAGCGCGGGCGCGATCACGCATTCGGCGCGGTCGATGGATATCAATTTCCGGCTGTCGATGGAGTGAGCTGGCTCGCTCAGCGGCGTCCGGCTCGCCGGAGCGGGCGCTGCGGCGCGCCGCAAGAGCGGACGTTCCACGAATTGTCGCGCCTGTCGCACTCCGCGCGGCGCGCCTCCTCAGCCGCTGCAACAGCGCGCTAATCCTGCTTCTTCTTCGAGCCAAACAGCAGGCCCAGCGCGGCGGCCACCAGGCCTTGCAGCGGGCCCAGCCACAGGTTGGCGTTGTGCATCAATTCCACGGCGCCTTTGCCGGTGACGCCCTCCGGGCGCGTGGGCGCAATCAGAATGGTCAGCAGGACCAGCGTCAGGTAGAACAACGAGAGCCAGTAGGAGAGCTTGAAGAAGGCCGACCGCACGACGACCTGGGAGCGGTGCGGGTCCAGAGCGGTGTAGGTCATGCCGGCCATGATGGTGCCCAGGGCCGGCATCACGTTCGGCAGCAGCCAGCTCCAGGCCTCCTTATCGTGGTCGGCGTAACGCCCGTTGAGGGTCTGCAACGCCATCAGCAACACGATCAGACAGGCGCCGATGAACCACATCGCCGTCAGCCGGGTGCGGACCCAGTCGAGCGGTTTCAGATCGCCGCCGGGCGGATCGGGCGGTTTCCCATGAGCGTCGCTCGCCATCGCGTGCCAACCTCCTCTCGATCGGCTAGCGGCCGTGCAAGCCGCTCCAAATGCCCGACTTCCTCAGGTGCGTCATGGCGTCGAGGCGGCCGGGCTGGGCAAACTGGGTGGCGTCGGGGTCCGCCCCGGGCTGGCGTGTGAACTCGTAAATCAACACCGTGCAGTGGAAGTCGCTGGTGTAAGGCGTCTCCGCGACCGGACGCGGCAGGACGTTGTTGCCCGCACTCACCCAGGCCACGGCCTGCCCCTCAGTGGGCCGCTGGCCGGTGGCGCTGAAGGAAGCGTCGGTCACAACGAAGACCAGCACCCGGTAATAGCCCGGAACGCCCTTGAGCAGGGCCTTCAGATAGGCCATGGGCCGCAACATGGAGACCGGCTGCGGCTGCAGGGCGAAGCGCCCGGGCGGAGTCTTCGGGGTCCCATCGTCGTTGATCTGCTCAATGCGGGTCGCCAGCGCGAAGCCGTCCGGCACGGCGTAGTAATTGCGCTCGGAATATCCGGCCGAGTCGAGCGCGGAAACCAGGACGCGGTCCACATCGGCGAACAGCAAGGCAGCCGCTGCAGCGTCGAACAGGCCGGCGGGCAGGACGTACTCCTCGGAAGGTTGCGGCGGCGGCCACTCGAATTGCGGCATGAGGGCCGTGGCCGTGGAGCCGCTGCCGGCAGTGGATATGGAGATGCGCCCGTGTGCGATATCAGCCGCCCGCCCCTGGCGCGGGGCCTGGGGCCGATACTCGGCGATGTATTGGTCGCCGGTGTATTGTTCCCTCTGTTTTTCCCAAGCGCGCGCCGAGGCGGTCGGGGAAAGATCAGGAGCCTCCTTCGCGGTCCCGTGCTGGGTTGCGTCGCTGCGGCCGGAACTGCCTCCCAGGCCGCCCCTCATAGGCCTGGCCTGCGGCTTGGCGGGAGCCGCGCGCTGCCGGGGAGCCAGCTCCGATTTGGTCTCCGTAGGAGACTCGGGCGGAATCACGAGCGACTGGTCGGACGGAGGCGGAGGCGGCGGCGGGTTGCTGTGTGCGCTCGAGGCGCTGGTGGATGGGCTCTCGCCCGTTGGGGCCTGGGCCGATTGTTGGCGCGGGCTGCTCTGACATCCCGTGAGCAGCGCGGCGGCGGTCACAGCCAAGGCCAACCAGCCCAGCCCGGGGGACCAGCCGCGGACGCAGGGCAGTGTCCGCATGGTTTGGGAGCCTCCTTGTGTTGTCGAATCCGAACCCAGTTTGAGCCGCGGGCGGCCGGAAATCGATCAGTAGTGAATTTTAACCCGCCCATCCCGTGCTTACAATAGAAAACCGTCCAGCTAGTCGCGCACAGGGGTGAGTGCGGGCGCCGGCGCAATCATTGATAACCTCTAGGCATGGCTCTGGACGTGGAACAGGTGCGGCGGCGGCTCCCGCGGCGGCGCATCGAGTGGCACGCTGAGCTCGACACCACGATGCGCGAGGCGGAGCGGCTGGCCGCAGCGGGCGCGGTGGCCGGCACCGTGGTGGGGGCCGAGATGCAGCGCGCGGGCCAGGGACGGCAGGGGCGGCCGTGGTATTCGCCGCCCGGCGAGGGGCTGTATTTCACCACAATTCTGCGGCTGGATCTGCCGCCGCAACGCGTGCCGGTGGTGACGCTGGCGCTGGGCGTGGCCGTGGCGGACGTGATTCAACTGCGCACCGGCCTGGAGTGCGACCTGCGCTGGCCGAACGACGTTCTGATCAGGGGGCGCAAGGTGTGCGGCATTCTCACCGAGCTGCACAACGGAGCGATCCTGGCGGGAGTGGGACTGAACGTCAACCAGACGGAGTTTCCGGCCGGGCTGGGGAGGATTGCCACATCGCTGCGCATTGAGAGCGGTGACGAGTACGAGCGCGAGGCGCTGCTGGCCGCGCTGCTGCGGTCGATCGACAGCAATGTGAGAATATTGGCCACGGGCGGCGCGGCGCCGATCCTGACGCTGTTTGCGACGATGTCGAGCTACGCCGAGGGCAAGCGAGTGGAAGTGGAGCTGCCGGAGGGAATGGCGCGCGGAACCACGGGCGGGCTGAGCGCGGACGGGTTCCTGCGGCTGCGGCTGGAGGGCGGCGGCGAGCGGGTGATCACGGCCGGCGGCGTGCGGCCGTTGGAGGATTGAAGGGAGGGAGCGCGGAATGCTGCTGGCACTGGACGCGGGCAACACGAATGTGACCATCGGAGTGTTCGACGGCGAGCGGATCGTGACGCGCTGGCGTTTGCGCACCGACCGCGACCAGACGGCCGACGAATGGGGCATTCTGATGCGCAACCTGTTCACCCTGGAGGGGCTGGACCTGGCGCACGTGGACGGCTTCATCGTTTCGAGCGTGGTGCCGATTATCGACGAACCGCTGAAGCAGATGGCGCGGCGCTACTTCCGGACCGAGGCGCTGATGGTCGGCGCGGCGACCGACACGGGCCTGGCGAATCTGTACGATAACCCCGGTGAGGTGGGCGCGGACCGGCTGGTGAACGCCAGCGCGGCGTTTTTCAAGTACGGCGGACCCTGCGTGGTGGTGGATCTGGGCACGTCGATCAACTTCGACGTGGTGTCGGAACACGGCGAGTTTGTCGGCGGCATGATCGCGCCGGGCATCGGCATGGCCATCAGCGGATTGTTCTCCAAGGCGGCCAAGCTGCCGATGGTGGAGTTCCGGGAACCGGAGAAGGTGATCGGAACGAACACGGTGGGGAGCATCCAGTCGGGGCTGTTTTTCGGCTTCGTGGGGCTGATCGACGGGCTGCTGGAACGCGTGGTGGCACAACTGGGGCCGCGCACCATGACCGTGGCCACGGGCGGGCAGGCGGCGCTGATCGCGCCGAGTTCGCGCTACATCAAGCAACTGGACGAGAACCTGACGCTGGAGGGATTGCAGAGAATCTGGGAGCGGAACCGGCGCTAGCAGAGAGTGCAGGCATGAGCGAAGACGCGCACGAGTGGCGGCTGAATTACTTCAACTACTTCACGGAAGTGGAAGAGCAATTCCAACGGGCGCGCGGGACCGGCCTGTTCCTGATGTCCCCGCTGGACTGGGCGCTGGTGGAAACGTGGAAGAACGGCGGCGTGCCGCTGGAGGCGGTGCTGCGCGGGATTGACGCGGCATTCGACAAATGGCGTCACAGGAAAAACCGGACCAGCCTGGTGAATTCGCTGGCCTATTGCACCCAGGCGGTGATGCGCGAAGCGGAGGCGATGGCGAAAAACCTGCCCTCGCCGGGCGCGCACCCGGCCGAGGACGCGTTTCCGGTGGAGACGGTTCGGGCGCATCTGGAGAAGGGGCGCGCGGCGCTGGCGGCGCTGGCCGGGTATGAAGAGATCGCGCTGGCGGTGGAACGGATTAGCGGCGCGCTGGAGGAGCATCTCCGGGATCCGCAGGAGCTGGATCAGCGCCTGACCGCGATTGAGGAGAAGATGGCGGCGCTGGCGCGGACGCGGCTGACGGACGAGGAGCTGTTCGAGATGCGGCGCGAACTGGATTTGCAGTTACGGCCGTATCGCAGCAAGATGACGGCGGATCAACTGGCGCAGTTGGAGAAGAATTTTCTTGACCGAAAAGTATTTGAAAAGACAGGACTACCGCGTTTGAGCCTGTTCTTCATGGTCTAACGGGATCGAGGGACGGCGACGGGCGGCAGAGTACCGGCACGCGTAGTACGAAGTCCTGTTCCCTAGGGGCCGATGCTGTGATAATATCCCCTCCAGAGCGTACATCTGGTACGAGCTAGCCAGCATTCCTCCGATTCAAGCTGGCAATCATCCGGCGTGGATCTTCCTCCGAGTCCACGCCGGCTTCTTGTTTTCAGAGTGCTCACGCGATCGCGACGGGGCGAGGGAGCGGCCGGTTCGAGAGGCGGAGGCGGCCACGGCGGCGGGTCCAGGCACGGCCTGAACTGCACTCCGCGGCGATCCGGACAACCCTTCGGGACCTTTCGAGAGCCGATTCAATAGATATCTTTCGATAGATATCTGCCGCGATTGGACAGTGCGCGGCCCGGGCGTCCGGAGACCGCCGGGAGGCCGGGCAGCGGGCCGGATGATAGGCTGCGGCGCGGGCTGAAACCAGCGTTAGTGGAAGAACAGGACCTCGGGCCGCACTTTCCAGTCGGCATAGAGGCAGGTGCCGCATTCGACGGTGTAGCCGTTCCAGGCCTCGAGGACGGCGCGCGGCACTTCACGCGGATGATCGTCGACGTGATAGGTGCACAACGCCATGCGCGGATGGAACCGCCCGAGCGTATCCTTGGCGCCGTGCACGGCGCGCACTTCGGCGCCTTCGATGTCCATCTTGATGAAATCGACGCGCGGCAGCTTCAACTCGGCGACGAGATGGTCGATGGTGGTCAGCGGCACGCTGTGGACGGCAACGGCGCCAGGACGGTGGATGATGAAGCTGTTGGCGGGCTGATTCTGGGGGTCGACCATGAGGTCGAGGGAATCCTCCTTGTCCCAGACGCCTTTGGGGATGACGACGACGCGGCCGGAGGCGATCTCCGCCTGGAAATTGCGGCGCAGACACTCGAGGTTATCGGGCGCGGGCTCGATGGCGATGATCTTGTCCGCGCCGGCGCGCAGCGAAGTGCGGACGAAGACGCCGACGTTAGCGCCGCAATCGAGGACGATGTCGCCTTTCTGCACGGCGCGGGCGCCGGTGCCGTAGATGTGGGTCCACTGCTCGGCGATGTTGAAAGGCAGGTTGTACTGCTGTTTGGCGGGCGACCAGTAATCGCCGTCGGGCGTCGAATAGTGCTCCAGGCCATTGGGCTCCTTTTCGATGAGCCGGGAGCGGCTGAGAACATCGTCCTTGACGCGGGCCAGTTCCTTATCGTGGCGTTCGATATCGAAGGCCCGGGCGACCGTGCAGCCGTGGCCGTGTCCGGCCAGAACCAGAAAGGCGTCGCGGGTCATGGGGATCCACAGCAGCAGCGCGACGAGCGCGAGGAAGAGCAGGAGAAAAGCGAGTCGTTTCACAACGGACAGAGTATCAGGTGCCGGGCCGCGGCGCGCGCCCATTTGCGGCGGGGGAGATATTCTGACCAGTATGGATTTCGTCACGGGGCATAGCGGGTGGATCGAAGTCATCTGCGGGCCGATGTTCTCGGGCAAGAGCGAGGAGCTGATGCGGCGCCTGCGGCGGGCGATGATCGCGCGGCGGCGGGTGCAGGTGTTCAAGCCGGCGATCGACGTGCGCTATTCGCCCAACGAGATCGTGAGCCACGCCGAGGTGCGGATGAGCTCCGAGGTGGTCGAGGGGGCGGGCCAGATCCTGGAGCGCACGGATGCGCGGACGCAGGTGGTGGGCATCGACGAAGCCAATTTTCTGGGGCCCGGGCTGGTGGAAGTAGCGGAGCGGCTGGCCGACGGGGGCAAGCAGGTGATCATCGCCGGGCTGGACACGGACTATATGGGACGGCCATTCGCACCGCTGCCGGAGCTGCTGTGCCGCGCAGAGTCGATCACCAAGACGCTGGCGGTGTGCATGCGTTGCGGCAACCCGGCCAAGCACACGCAACGGCTGTTCGAGAGCGACGACCTGATCCTGGTGGGCGCGGCCGGCATGTACGAGGCGCGCTGCCGGCAGTGTTTCGAGCCGGGCGTGCCGAAGCAGGAATACCTGGAATTTGCGCGGCCGGCGCGCAAAACCGCGGGACCCAAAACGGGGGATCAGCGGTAAAGCAGAGCGGGGCGCCGGGAAGAGACGGGAAACGGAGAGGTTCGGGGTTGCGTCTGGGATGTTACGATGATGAAGATCCGCTATCGGGATTGGAGCGAGGCCGGGCGGATGAGTCATTAACCCGTGGATGCAGAAGGAGCGACCGTAGATGTCCGGATCACCGTACAGCCCCCAGCCCGGCTATACCCCGCCGCAGAATGATAGCTCGGGGATGAAGTTCGCGATTTTGTTTGGCGCGGTCATTGCGTTGATCGCCGCGAACATTTTCCTGTATCTGCAGATCGACGGCCTGAAGCAGCAGATGGCCAAGACGCAGGAATCGATGTTGAACGAAGTCGGGCGCGTGCGGGAGACCGAGAGCGTGACCAGCGCCGCGGCGAAGAAGAACATGGAAGACCTGAAGGGCCAGTTGGCCGAAGCGAAGCGGCAGGCCAGCCAGTCGGCGGGCCAGGCCAAGGTTAACGCCCAGAAACACGCCGATGAGCTGGCGGCGCGGCTGGCGGTGCAGGAGCAGCAGCAGAAGCAGGAGCTGCAGAGCCAGATCAGCAAGGTGGACGAGTCGGCGACTTCCAAGATCGGCGCGGTTTCATCCGACGTATCGAACGTGCGGAGCGAGGTTTCGGCCACCAAGAGCGAACTGGACAAGACGATCGCCACTTTGCACACGACGCAGGGCGACCTGGGCGTGCAGAGCGGGCTGATCGCGACGAACGGCAAGGAACTGGCCGCGCTGAGGGCGCTCAACGACCGCAATTACTTCGAATTCACCCTGGGCAAGACGAAGCAGCCGCAACGGGTGGGCGACATCATGTTGCAGCTCAAGAACGCCGATCCGAAGAAGAACAAGTTTACGGTGGACGTGTCGGCCGACGACAAGGTGGTGGAGAAGAAGGACAAGGGCGTGAACGAGCCGGTCCAGTTTTACACGTCCAAGGCGCGGCAGCCGTACGAGATCGTGGTCAACACGGTGAAGAAGAACCAGATCGTTGGCTACCTTTCCACGCCGAAGGTGCAGGGCAACACACGATAAGCCAGGCTGAAGGATGCACAGACCGCCGGGGCGAATGCCGCTCCGGCGGTTTTTCCGTTTCAGAAAACGAATCTGCACTTTGCGCTTACGCCGGTGAGTGGGCACACCACTGCTGAGGCGAAGGAACGAGTGGATGAGATGAGGCCCGTGGAGGGGCCGGACGTGGAGGCTCGGCGCGGACGTGGCCGTCTGCCCCACCACGCGCAACCGCTCCCTTACGGTCGCGGCTCAGAAACACGCGCAAAACGTCGGCACGAATGCCGACGCGGCAGACAGGAATGTCTGCGCCACCCACCTCCGCGACTCTCGTCGCTATGGCGGGCAAGCAAGGGGCGCCCGCTCCCTCGCGGTCGCGGCTCTGAAACACACGGCTCCATCACGCGCGGGCGCGTGTCGAACAACCTATGTCAAAAAACTGAAGATCCAGCTGCCAGCCGCTACCAGCAGAAGGCCCAACACACCAAAACAATTTAGTCGCCCGATGGAGCGGGGCCGAAGCCGCCGCCCCATCGTACTTATCGAGCTGATCGGGAGAAGAAACGTCTCTAAGCGCGCTGCCGAAGCAGCGGCCCGCTTTGGTTAAGCATCCTCTGCCTGCCTCGCTCCATCGCACCCGGCTACGGCTCGCGATAGGCCTGTGTCCACTTGGTTGCGCCGGGTCGGCGCGTTCGACGTACCCCCCAGCACGCCTGTGCGCATCGCCCAAGCACACCTTGTTGCCACAAACCCCACGCTACGCCGCGCTACGGGCGCGGTGAAACAAACAAGCCAAGAATGCCGCTCTACCTTTCGGCGAAGGGACGCGAAGACCGGCCGGCTCTTGTTCCCCGTACCACGGTACAACCGGGAGGCAAGAGATTTGGGGGTGAGGCGCTGCGCCAGCGGGGTTGCGCGGCGTCGCAAGTTCCTGGAAGGAGGATAGTAACGGGCGGCGAGAAAAAAGTGGCTGAAGCTGTGACCGGGGCTGCGGCGGAGGAAATAACCGTCAATAACCCCTAATAACCTAGTGGCCCGCGGCCGATAGTTCGATTGGCGGGGGAGTGCGGGCGCGGGAGGGCGCGGAGGGGTGGGCAGCAGGGGCATTGAGCCGAGGTGCGATGGCGGCGCGCGCGCAGATCCCAGTTTTGTTGCGCTACTCAGGTTCTCCGGGCGACGGGCCGGACGCGTGCAGCGGCAAGGGAGTGCCTTTGATGTAGGCCAGGCCCTTGAACAGGGCCACCAATTCAGCGCGCTCGTCGCGCACGTGCACCAGGCACGTGGAAAGCCGGCGCGTGCGCGAAATCTCCTCGGCGACGGCCGTAATTCGGCCCTCCGTGATGGCCTTGAAATAGGTCATGTCGGCCTGGCATCCCAGGGCGACCACTCCGTGCGAGTTGCAGGCTGCGGCAAAGGCCAGATCGGCGAGTGTGAACAGGGCGCCGCCTTGCAGGATGCCGACCGTGTTCAGATGCCGGGGTTCGACGACCATCTCCGCGCGGGCGTAGCCGGTGCGCACCTCGACGACGCGCATTCCGTTGCCCGTGGCGAAGCGGTCGCGGTCAAAGAAAGCAGCCAAGTTCGGCGGTTCGGTCATGGGACAAGTGTACAACCCGAATTGACGGATTGGGCGCCCGCCGGGGTGCGTCGGCAGGTCGAAAGAACGGGCGCTGAAGATGGGACCGGGCTGGGGGGACCAAACGTTGGCACGAGTGCCGACTTGGCAGACAAGAATGCCTGCGCCACGATGCAAAAACACATTTTTGGAGGAACAAAGCTAGGATATCGACTTTGCTTTTTAGAACCAAAGACTTAAGAGGCTATCTTTCGGGCAGGTATTCGCCCGTTATTCGGTTTTCAAAGAGCGCTTTTTCCGGCGCGCAAATGCGGACTCCCTGATTGATGCTACACCTGCGTGTCAAGAAGGCTTGACCGGGGCGTCGGCAGGTCGAAAGCCCAGGCACTGAAGATGGAACCGGGCTGGCCGGACCAAACGTCGGCACGAATGCCGACGCGGCAGACAAAATGTCTGCGCCACGGTACAAAATCACCTTTTTGAAGGAACAAAGCCAAATATCGACTTTGCTGAATTGAATCAATCACTTAAAAGGCTATCGTCGGATAGATTTCGGTGTTTTTTCAGTTTTTCGGAATTGGCGGCGGGCTGGGATGGGCGGCCATCCGGTCAGGCACAATTTGAGGCGTAAAAAAAGGGTCCTCCCACTTTGAGCATAGGCCCGGTGTCAAGCGCGGAACGGAGGGCATTGGGGCCATTTCCGGACAGCGCGTGATGCAGGCGCTATCCACTACTTGATGGCGGCTAGCTTGAGCCTGACCACCCTGGTTTTTTGGATGCCGGACTATACAACCCGGCTTCCAGCCGCCAACCATCGGGCGGCGGCATCGGCGCTATCGTCGGGTCGTGTATTGAAGGCAATCGCCGCGCCTGGGGCGGCCTTACGAATCGAATTGATGACGACTTCGAATAATGCGAGGCAGCGGGGTGGCAAGCGCACGCCGGCTCCGATTACCACACAATCGTAGCTCTTCGAAGCTAACAGACGCTCCACTGCCGGCCCAGCGGTTTCGTCAGGCCGGATCATACCAACGTCGCCCTCCCATCCGCGTTCCGCAAATTGCCTTTGCGCCACCGCGATGCCGGCGTGAACCTTCTCAGCAGTCATACCTGGTGGCAAAGCAGGGTCAGAAAAATCCACAGTCTCTGGATCGAGGCCTAGCAGCAGAACACGCGTCATTTGCTCTCCCTTATTCCTGCAAGCGCTTGGCGGTACCCTCAGCTACCAGCTTCGCCGGCATTTGACAAGCTATCATAACCCAGATCTGGTCCCAGACGAGCCGGTTGCAAAGACAAATTCCGGATGGGCCGTGATTCAGAACCTAGCTGCCCTCTGATTGAGTAAACTGGTCCGAAGCGCAGGTATGCCGCTTTCCGCCGGGACCAAGCTCGGGCCGTATGTGATCCTTGCGCCCATTGGCGCCGGGGGAATGGGAGAGGTGTATCGCGCCCGCGATCCCCGAATAGGCCGTGACGTTGCCATCAAGGTCTTGCCGCCATCTTTCGCGCAGGATGCGGATCGTCTCCGCCGCTTCGAGCAGGAAGTGCGCGCCTCGGGAGCGCTGAATCATCCGAATATTCTCACCATTTTCGATGTGGGCCAGGGGGATGGCTCACCCTATATCGTTTCCGAGCTCCTGGAAGGGTTGACGCTTCTCGATCGGATGCGGGCCGGGCCGATTCCAACGGCCAAGGCGATCGAATATGCACTGGAGGTCAGCCGCGGCCTGGCCGCGGCGCACGGGAAAGGCATCGTCCACCGCGATCTGAAGCCGGGGAACATTTTCGTCACTAAGGATGGCCGCGTGAAGATCCTCGACTTCGGGCTGGCCAAACTCGCGCATCCGGCGGAGGGGGTCGGGGACCAAACGCAGGTCTCCACCGAAACCGGGATCACGGAAGCGGGCGCCATAGTCGGAACGTTGTCCTACATGTCCCCGGAGCAGGCCAGTGGGAGGCCCACCGATTTCCGCTCCGATCAGTTCTCTCTCGGGTCGGTTGCCTATGAGATGGCTACGGGCAAAAGGCCGTTTCAGCGGAACACCGCGGCTGAGACTCTCACCGCCATCATCCGCGAAGAACCGGAACCCGTCGCGGCACTGAGCCAGCAGACTCCGACGTTATTTCGCTGGTTCATCGAGCGCTGTCTGGCGAAGGACGCGGAAGGGCGATTCGACAGCACACGCGATCTGGCGCGCGATCTGGAGGGAATCTACAAACACATGTCCGAGATGGGCGCCGCCAGAGGAATTCTCCCGGCTCTTGCGCCCGCGAAGACATCCGCGCTCAAGATCTTTTTCGTGGCGGCGGGTCTTACGCTGGCTGCCGCCGCCGGCGCTGCCCTGGTGTGGTGGCAGCTCTCCGGCGAGACCCGCGTGCCGCAGACCAGCGCCATTCGGTACCTCACTTACTCGAATCACGATCATGCCCCCGCCGCTTCGCCCGACGGCCGCCTGATCGCGTTCAGTTCCGATCGGGACGGCCAGCGGCGGATCTGGCTGAAAGAAGTGCTAACTGGAAGCGAAGTTCCGCTTACGACAGGGGGGCCCGACGATCTTCCCCGCTTCTCCAAAGATGGCTCAACGATCCTCTTCACGCGGGCGAACTCGCTCTACAGGATGTCGATTGTGGGCGGCGAGGCAAGGAAACTGATCGAGGACGCGGTGGCCGGCGACTGGTCTCCGGATGCGCGCGAGATCGCGTTCGTGCGTTGGAAGTTCAAGGATGGGCTCACCAGCACAGCCATCGGAATGGTCAGCGTCAGCGGGGAGGGCGGGCGTGAGGTGGCGCGCGTGCCGAACTACACGCTGAACTTCCCGCGCTGGTCCCCGGATGGTCATTACATCGGGGCGGTGGATTTGACTGCGCCTCTGAATGCGGCTTTTAGCTACCTGGGTGCAACGGAGAGAGCAGTTCTGATTGGCCGAACCGGAATCCCTTCCTCCATCTTCCTGGTCAGCGCCGATGGAAAAGAGATTCGCGCGGTCGCTACGCCGCCCGGGGAACGGCAATCTCCTCCCTGGCGTGGCTGTCGCCCGACATGGTGGTTTACTCCCAGGCAGAGTCCGCAAACGGCGGCACGGGCCGCATCGTACGTCACAACCTCCGTTCGGGTGATTGGCAGACGCTACTCGACAAGTCCCCAAAGCAATGCCGTGCTGGATATCGCGGGTCCGGGCCGAATCGTTTTCGACATTGATCCCACGTCGTCGCCGGAGAGCCTTAGGGAATTCTCCCTGAAGGAGAAGACAAAATCCCGCTGGTTGACACGCGGCAACAGCCGGGACCGCCAGCCGGTTTATTCTCCGAACGGGGAGTGGGTCCTTTTTTCTTCCAATCGCAGCGGCAACCTGGACCTCTGGGAAGTGTCGACGATCACTGGCGCGCTGCGCCGCATCACCGACGATCCCGCCGACGACTGGGATCCGGCCTTCACGCCGGACGGCAGGAACATCCTCTGGAGCTCGCGGCGCGGGGGCCATCTGGAGATCTGGATGGCCGAGGCCGACGGGAGCAATGCCAGACAAGTCACGCACGACGGGCTGGACGCGGAGAACCCGACCATGACGCGCGACGGGCGCTGGATTATTTATGCGTCGGCAAACCCAGACAAAAAGGGCATCTGGAAGATACATCCGGACGGCAGTGCGGCGACGCGGCTGGTGACGGGGGACGATGTGATTCCCGAAGTTTCTCCCGATGGCCGTTATGCGGTGTATATCGGCGCCGCGAACAGTCCGTTGCAGGTGGTGCGGATCGACGACGGGGCGGTTGTCGCCTTTAGTATTCGGAATGCATTTAGGCCCCGCTGGATGCTGGACGGGCGGACCATCGCTTTCGTAGGTCCTGACGAGAAGGGGGAGCCGGGTGTCTTTGCGCAGGATTTCGTTCCGGGGCAAGACACGACCCGGACTCGCAGGGCCCTGGCTGGCTTTGATCCGGAAGCGCCAACCGAATCCTTCGGCATTTCGCCGGACGGTTCGCGAATCACCCTGGGCAGCCAGGAATCCCGCTACAGCCTGATGCTAGCCGAGCGAGTGCCTGGCATAGCGCCACTGGCGTGGCGGGTACGGTGAAAACAATGGCGACCCTCGCCCGACTGGATAGTATATCAATATGTGCCTCCGCGGACTGACACAACCTACATCACGTGCTGTCTTGCGGGATTTGGGAAAAAAGTAACCGGCAGCCAAACGCAAGCGACGCATGTGCCCTGCAATTAGGAGGGTGACCTAAATGGGATATAACATTATCCTGACGGTTTCTTTGATGCTTGGCATGACCGCTAATTCCATCGCACAAAACCCAACCGTTCAGGAATACTTCCAGAATTTGAGGGAAAGCGCCGCAGCGGTGCCGTCCGACCAAGAATTGCTCAACGCGGTGGACCAAATCGCGAATATGAGCCAGAGCGAGCTCAAGAATGCGTTACCGGCCATCTTCGAAGCGATGAAGGTCGATGGAGTTGCCGGCATACAGGCGGCATTTGCCCTCACCATAGTTGCGGAACGCAAGGACTCGGGTGACCTGCTCAGCGATCGTATTCCGGAAATCGCAACGATGCTCAATCGAAAGGATCCCCGATTCAAGACATTCGCGGCACTAGTCTTCATGCGCATGAAACCTGTGCCCAAGGAAAAGGTTGTTCCGATCCTGTCTAGTTTTATACTCAGAGGCGCCGCCGCACCGGCGGACAAAATCGCTCCGGCTGGCGCGCTGATTGACATAGCCCCGACCGCCGCGGAAACGGAACAGTCCTTGCTATACCTCCTCGGACTGCCCCTGGACACGGAGCCTAGAACACGTTTAATCAATGCGGTTGGTAGGAGCACAATCAAGAGTGAGAAAATCATCGACGCCGTGGCACAATCCTTGGGCGACTCGAACGAGGACATCTCGTTGACGGCGATCCAGTCAATAGCCAGAATGGGGCCAGTTGCTGTTGAAAGATGCAGGGGTATGCTTTCGAAGCTTGCCGTGGACTCCGACCGGCCGGAACCGGTCAGGCGACTTGCACAAAACGCCCTGAATAACACGTCGGACGACTGCCGAACGCTATACGGCCTACAAAAGGTCGCCTGCCCGACACCTTAGACGGACGGTCACGTTATCACGGCCGAGGCAGGGCGGCGAGGAGGGCGTCTATATCGGCGGGGCTGATGTAGAAGTGCGGGGAGACGCGCACATAGCCCTGGCGCGGCGAAGTGATGAAGCCGTGGTCGCGCAGGCGGGCATGGACCAGGCGCGAGTCGAGTTGCGGATGGCGGATGCTGATGATGGCGGAGGAATTGTCGGGCGTGCGCGGGGGCCCAAGGAGTTCGTAGCCCAGCTTCCCTGCCCCCTCGGCCAACTGGGCGGTGAGGGACAGGAGGGCGGGGGCGATGTGGTCCACGCCAATGGCCAGGATCAGGTCGAGGGAGGCGCGGAGGCCGTAGAGGCTGATGGTATTGAGGGTGCCGCACTCGTAGCGGCCGGCGTCGGAGCGGAGGGTCATGTCGCGCGAGGAATAGTCGTTGAAGCCGGCGACGGTGGTCCAGCCGAACTCCACCGGCGGGATGCGGTCCTGCCAGTCCTGTTGGATGTAGAGCAGGCCCTGGCCTTCGGGGCCGAGGAGCCATTTGTGGCCGTCGGCGGCGAAGGCCTGGATGTTCATGGAGCGGACGTCGAGGGGGAAAGCGCCGAGGCCCTGAATGGCGTCGAGGAAGAAGAAAACGCCTTCGCGGCGGCAGATTTCGCCAATGGCGGCGAGGTCGGCCCTAAGCCCGCTGAGGTACTGGACGAAGCTGATGGCCAGCAGTCGCGCACCACGGGCGGAGGCGGCGATGGTTTCGAGGGAGTCGAAGCAGGAGAGCCAGTTGACGTGGACGGCGCGGGACTCCTCGATCTTCTTCCAGATGTAGTAGTTAGCGGGGAATTCCTCGCGGAAGGCGACGATCCGGTCGCCGGGCTGCCAGGGGAAGCCGAGGGCGACGGTGGCGATGCCCTCGGAAGTGTTCTTGACAAAGGCGATCTCGGCCGGAGAGGCGTTGACGAGGCGGGCGGCGGCGGCGCGCGTGGCGGCGTAGGTGGCGAGCCAATCGGAATAATGGAACGAGCCGTTGAGGCAGGCGTCTTCGGCCAGATCCTGCATGGCGCGGGCGGTGCGGCGGGGGAGCGGGGCCACGGCGGCGTGGTTGAGGTAGACGTAGCGCTCGGTGACCGGGAATTCGTGGCGCCAGGCGTGCCACAGGGGAATTGCGGCGGGCGCAGCCGGATGCATCGGTTGATTGTCGTAACCCATCTCTATGAATGTACGTTAGAGAGCATAGGGCACGGGTACGGCCGCGGGGTGAATAGTCTATACTGAGGCCAGATTCCCGCACTTGACTGGAGCAGCCATGACCATCCGAGGGATTCGATCCTCTGTCGCGATTCTGGCCGTCGGGGCATTGACAGCGCTGCCGCTGTGCGCCGACGACAAGGAAAAAGATCCGGACCAGATCGGAAACCGCAAAGTGGACGGCGGGGTGAACTGGTATTCGATGGAAAAAGAGATCGCCATGGGCAAGCAGTACGCCATGGAGATCGAGCGCCAGGCCAAGATTGTGGACGACCCGATTATCGCGGAATACGTGAACCGGGTGGGCCAGAATCTGGTGCGCAACTCGGACGTCAAGGTGCCGGTGAGCATCAAGGTGCTGGAGACCGACGAGCCGAACGCGATGGCGCTGCCGGGCGGGTTCTTCTTCGTCAACACCGGGCTGCTGAAGCTCGCGCAGAACGAGAGCGAGATTGCGGGCGTGATGGGGCACGAGCTGGCGCACATTGCGGCGCGGCACGCCACGCGGCAGATGACGCGGGCGGGCATTGTGAACCTGGCGACGATCCCGATGATGATCTTCGGCGGGGGCTGGGCGATGTACGGCATTTACCAGGCGACGAACCTGCTGATCCCGGTGACGTTCCTGAAGTTCTCGCGGGAGTTCGAGTCCGAGGCCGACATGCTGGGCCTGCAGTACATGTACAAGGCGGGGTACGACCCCAACGGATTCGTGGACATATTCGAGCGCCTGGAGTCGATGGAAAAGCGCAAGCCGGGCACGCTTTCGAAGATGTTCACGTCGCATCCGCCGACGGGCGACCGGATTGTGAAGGTGCAGGAGCTGACGGCCAAGTATCTCAAGGAGAAGCCGGAGTACGTGGTGACGACGTCGGAGTTCGACGAAGTGCGCGACCGGCTGATTACGCTGGAAAACCGCCGCAAGACGACCGCCAGCAACCCCAACAAGCCGCAGCTGCGGCGGGCGCCGGGCGCAGGTTCAACGGGGACGATCGACGGGGACGACACATCGAACCAGCCGACCAAGGAAGGCGACGACGAGCGGCCGACGCTGAAGCGCAGAGATCAACCCCAGAACTGATTGCCGCTCAGGGCAGCGGATCGACGGCGCGGAGAGGTCCTCCGCGCCGTTGGTGTTATTGGGAACGGGGAGAAGTGGGCTGAGGTTCGCCCGGCGCAGAGGGGTGGGACGCAGAGCGACAGGATTGGATGTGCAATCCGGCACACAGGTAATACTGCTTTCGAATTTCGAAGCGCAGGGGTACCACTTTTGCGTCCCCGCCGTCCTGTTCCGCGGCAACTGGCCGCCGCGGGAGGGCCAGGAGGGCGGCCGCAGCGGCGGCCGGCTGGTGAAGAAGAAGGAGCGGAGGGAACATGAAGCTGAAAGGCCGTCCGGAGAGCGAGGCCGCGGCAGCGAAAATCACGAAGCGGATTGAAAAGCTGGGGGATTGGAGAGGCGAGACCCTGGCGCATGTCCGTCAGCTGATCCACGAGGCCGACCCCGGCATCCAGGAGGAGTTGAAATGGATGGGGACCCCGGTGTGGTCGCATGACGGCGGCGTGTGCACGGGAGAATCGTACAAGCAGGTGGTGAAGCTCACCTTCTTTCGCGGAGCCTCCCTCGAAGACCCGGAGAGGCTTTTTAATTCCAGCCTGGAAGGGAACGTGCGGCGTGCGATCGACCTGCGCCAAGGAGAAAAGATCAACGAAGCGGCCTTCCAGCGACTCATCCGCGCCGCGGTGGCGGCCAACTCCGCAGCGTGCGCTCAACGGACAGCCAAGAAGAAGCCAGCCCGGCCGACAGGGGTATGACGCAGGAACAGACTCAGTGTTGGGGATGGATGAACGGTGACGCGAAGTGACTTTTCATTCTCTATTACTGTGGCCGTGGTTCCGGCCGGCGTAGGGCCACGATGTTGGCGTATTTACGGCCCTGGTAGCGGCCGATGAATGCGCCGGGATCGGCCAGCGGCACGGTCGAGCCATCGGCGCTCAACTCGTACAGCTCGCAGCCGAGTTGCCGGAGCCGCGCCAGCACTTCCAGCGGATCGCTGCCCGCCTGGCCCAGTCCCCAGGGCCAGAATTCGCTGAGCATCACCAGGGAGCCGGAGTTGCGGATGGTGCGCTCCAGGCCGGCCAGCACCTGGCCCTCGAAGCCCTGCACATCCATTTTGATGCAATCCACGCGATCGATGCCCAGGCCGGCCAGCAGATCGTCGGCACGGGCGACTTCCGCTTCGATAGAGTCGCCCGCGAGATCGTTGGCGTAAAACCGGTTGTCACCGCGATTCGATAAATTGCGATACAGCCGCAATGTGCCGGGTGCGGCTGCCAGGCCCTTGTTCACCAGCGTGACGCGATTCTCGCCGTTAGCCGCGATGGTGCGCCGCAGATAGGCAAACGACTCCGGGTCGGGCTCTACCGCCACCACCCGTCCATGCGGCCCGAGGCGCGCCAGCGCCAGCGCACTGTAGTAGCCGACGTTGGCCCCGATGTCGAGAAACGTCATGCCCGGCTGGATGGCCCGGAGGAAGAAGCGCGTCCCGGGCTTCTCGTAGACGTGCAGAGCTAGCGCGCCGGAGACCACCGGATCGTGCGGGTTCAGATGGATGCGTGCGCCGTAGCGCTCAACGACTGCGGGCGTCAACGCGAGCAACACCGCATTGGCCGCGGCGCGCAGCGGCCGTGGTTTTAGCAGAACGGTGTAAGTGAACTCAGGCAGGGTCATACTTGGCCGCTGGTTCCCCGTAAGCCTACATCCAAAGCGGTCGCTCGGGACTGTTTACTAACAAATTTTAATTCCGCTCAGCCCGCCGTCCGCGTAGCGTGAACAGGCACTAGGAATCAGTCTTTTCGACGAACTTGTCGAGCTTCATGGAGTAGACCACGGGCTGGCCTTCGGCGTCGCCCTGAAAGAAGATGCGCTGGCTGTCGGGAGCAAAAGTCAGGCCGGAGGCGGAGGCGTCGCGCGAACGGTGCTCGCACAGGGGGAGCTCGCGGCGCGTGATGCGGAGCAGCAGGAACACGTAGGGGCCGGCCTTGCTGCGGCTGGCGCCGAGAAAGACCGAGGCATTGGCGTTGCGGGCGAAGCAGGCGTACTGGCTGGTGGGCGCCACCAGGCGGTCGGTACGGCTGTCCACGTCCTGTTCGCGGATGGCGACGGAGCCGGGGACAGAGCGGAGATCGTGAAGGTACAGGACGCTCTGGCCGTCGGGGCTCCACAGGGCCTGGAGGACGCGGCCGGAGGGCGTGTCGAGGCGGCGCAGGTTGGCGCCGTCGTGTTCGCACAGCCACAGCGAGTCGCCGGCGGAACGCCACAGAACGAGCGCGCGACGCGGATTGGGCAGCGGCTCCAGAATGGCGTCGTGGGTGAGCACCAGAAGAGGCTCGGGCCGGGAGGCTAGACGAATCCGCATCAGAGCGGCGCCGTCGGCTGTGGAGGTGGTGAACCAGAGCGTCGCAGCGTCCTCGACGAGGCACAAGGGAGCGCGGTCGTCCGAAGGCGCGGATTGCCACAGCTGGACCGGGTGGGAGGCGCCCGTCGAAGATATGGCAAAAACGGATTCCCGATTGCGGAAGCAGACCGTGCGGTCATTGCTGGTGAGGGTAAAAGCGCGCGGATCGCTGAGCGGACAGAGGACGCGGCTCTGCCCCGATTTCAGGTCCAGGCGGTGGAGCGCGGTGGTTGCGGTCCGGTCGCTGGCCAGAACGACAAAATCCGAACGGCTGGAGACAGCACGGCCCGGCCAGGCCGGCAGGAAGCTCGAATAGAGGGGCGAGGTGAGGCGCCGGACATCGAATTCGGTGGAGGAGTCGGGATACACGGTCCAGTCAGGGGGCAGAACGACGCTGCCCCCGGAGGCGCCGACGGCAGCGGACGGGCCGGCCAAAGCCAGCAACAGCGCCCGCCGCGAGAGTCGAGTCGCGCCGGGATGCCACTGGTCCATGGCAGTCATCTTAGCATCCTGGTCCGGAGAGCCCCGGAGAAGTCCCGGGGGCGCGTAGGAGGCGCGTCGCGACGGCGGCGCGCGACTGCCAGAAGATGTTGACCGGCCAACAGATCCAGGCTGAAACCGGCGTGGGAACGAGGGCTGAGCGCGGGTATGAGGCGGGGCGCGGCTGAGGGTGGGAGGGGGTCCGAGCGGGAGGGCGGGCGCGGCAGCGAGGGGTGAGGAGCGAGTGAATGCGGTGAAATGGCGCGGGGATGGCGAGCGGGCCAGGTGAATAGAAAAGAGAGAAAAGAACTAGAAGCCGAACTCGCGTTGCGGGACCGGCGAGGCGAAGCTGTGGTCGAGGAAGCTATGCGGGTTGATGGGAATGCCGCCCATCCGGACTTCATAGTGGAGGTGCGGGGTGGTGACCCGGCCGGAGGCCCCCGAAGCACCGATGAACTGGCCCATGCGGACTTCCTGGCCGGGGAGCACGTCGATGCGCGACAGGTGGGCGTAATAAGTTTCGAGACCGCCGCCATGATCGACGACGATCAGCCGGCCGTAACCGCCGGAGTAATCGGTGGAGACCACGATCCCATCGGCGGTCACGCGCACGGGCGTGCCCATGGCGGCGGAGATATCGACGCCGGTGTGCGTGGCCTGCATGCCGTTGAAAGGATCTTCGCGCTTGCCGAAGGGGCTCAGCAGGCGCCCCATGACGGGCCACAGCGAGGGCTTGGCATGGGCGAGATAGCGGCGCATGTAGCTGTTGCCGAAAACGTTGAGGTTGGCCGACTTGAGCAGGTTGTACTGCTCCAGGCTCTCGGTGAAACTGGGCGGCTGGACGGGACCGGCCAGGCCGGCTTCGCTGAACTGCGCGGATTGCGCCGGAGCGTTATGGGAGGCGGGAATCTGCTTGATTCCATAGGCCATGGTGACTTCGCTGGCGAGCAATTGGAGCTGCGCCACCTGGCTCGATTTCTGGCTGGATTCGGCGAGCAGATTCTGGTAGCGGGCGCGCAGGGCGTCGGTCTGCGCCTGCAGGCGATTGTACTGCGAGACCTTCCACGCCATGCGCATGTAACTGGAGACCATACCGAACAGCGTGAAGCAGCCCAGGAGGGCTAAACCCAAGACAGCAAAGACGATCTTCTGATCGATATGGAAACGGCGGATGCGTCCGTGGAGAGAGTGCGCGAGTACGACTATGAAATAGGGCTGATTCATCGTCGGCCGGTCATTCCACTCGTCCGACGGGCCGGGAGGGGCCACAGCGACGTGTGACCGCAGCCGGCGCCGTGCAGAGGATAACGGCAATCGCCTACGAAAACCCTACGCTATCAAGGATGGGCCTGCGTGTCAATCCGGGACAGGGGGCGTGTCGGGATGGCCCAGGGCATTTCCGCGCGCAACGCCATCCGTTCGGGTAGCGTGGACCGGGGCCAGCCCGGATGTTTCACCGACAATCGGCTGCGGCGCGCGATAGGGCCGCATCTACTGCGTTGCGCTCGGTCGCCGTCCTCGACGTACTGTCAAGTACGCCTGCGGGCGGCTCCGGTCGCGCGCCTTGTATCTGCAGCCCTCTCATCGCGCCTCGCTGCGATCGCGGTGCAACATCCGGGCTAGAACTGGAGCCGCAGGGAGAACTGAATGGTCCGCGGGCCGCCGTTGGTTTGGGACGGGTTCATGCCGCTGCCGACAGCGGAATACAGCATCTGGGTGGCGACTCCGAACAGGGGGCTGGCCAGGTTGGCGCCCGCATTCTCGGTCGGGTTAGCGAAGTTGGGATGGTTCAAGGCGTTGAAGGCGTCGACGCGGGCCTGGAGCCGGTAGCGATCGCCGATGGGGAAAACGCGGCGGAATGAGAGATCCGCCTGGTAGGCGTTGAAACCGCGCAGCACGTTGCGACCCAGATTGCCCTGGGTGTCGACGGCCGGAGCGGAGAAGGCGGCCGGATTGAGGCGCTGCCCGCCGGGGGCGTGGGGGTCGCTGATCCAGAGCGGCGCGCCGGTCACATCCGGGCGGACCTCAGCGAAGTAGAACTGGGTGGTGGTCGTGGTGGTGGAGGTGCTGCCCGTTGCCTGGGTCAGGAGGCCGGTGACGTCGAAGGGCAAGCCGGTGCGGGCGGTGAAGACGCCGTCGAGAGCCCAGTCGCCCAGGACCCAGCGCAGAGCGGTGGGCTTGGGACTGGGGATCATGTAGCTCAAGGTTCCGATGAAATTCTGCCGGACGTCGAAGTTGGAATCACCATGGGAAGAAGCCACCAGGGCAAAACCGCCTCCGCCGTAGTCGCTGGACGAGGTGTCGAGGGAGTGGCTCCAGGTGTAAGAGGCCTGGGCCTGGAGGCCGTGGCTGAGGGTGCGACGGTACTGCGCCTGGAGGGCGTTATATGAGGAGGAACCGCCGTTGGTGGTGATGATGGCGAGGTCGTAGGCGGAGGTGAAGAAAGTGGGGGCGCTGGTCTGCAAGAGGAGGTCGTGGCCCAGCGTGCCGACGTAGCCGACGCTGAGGACCTGGCCGGCGCCGAGCCAGCGCTCGAGGATCATGTTGTACTGAAAAACCCGGGGCGACACCAAGTCGGCGTTGGCGGCGAAGACCTGGGTGTAAGGCTCGGCCGGGGGCAGACCGGGCGGCTCCTGCAGGGCTTCCGTAATCGGAAAGGCCGGTGAATTGGTGATGATGCTATTGACGTAGGGGGCGCTGTTGAAGGCATTGGCGCTGGAGCCGTAGCCGGTGTCGTAGAAGATGCCGAAGCCGCCGCGCAGGAGCGTGAGGTGGTTGCCGCTGCCGCGGAGCTGGTAGGCGAAGCCGAGCCGCGGCGCGAAATTGAACCAACGGGTCTTATAGAGCGGATTGGAGGAGTCCAGATTGCCGCTGTCATCGAGTCCCAGCAAGGACGGGCCGCTGCGGGCAAAAGGCGGGGGGTTGACGTCCCAGCGGAAACCGTAGGTCAAGGTCAAGCGGCTGGTCTTCTTCCAGGTGTCCTGCATGTAGAAGGCGTAGTTCAGGTACAGGGGGTAGCGCCCGGTGACGTTGGAGCTGACGACATAATTGGTGGCCGAGCCGGTCAACAGGCCGCCCTCGTTGCCGGTCAGACCGTCGAAACTCACCTCCTCGCTATAGGGCAGGTAACGGTAGGTGGGCATCAGGGCGCGAACGTCGGCGCCGGCCTTGTACTGGTGGCCGCCGTCGGAGACCGACTGGGTGAAGACGAGATTGGCGGCGTTCTGGGCGCTGTCGCTGCTTTGACCCTTGGAGTAGCCGCCGACACCCATGACGTTCAAGGAGTAGGTCCCGGTGGTGGAGTCAATGCCGGTGGGGTAAATCAGCGTATCGGGCAGCACAACCGCTCCGCCGAAGGTATCCATGATTGAATTCATGACCGAGACATTGCGGGAGACGTTGAGGCGGATGTCGTTGACGAAATCGTCCTTGGAGATCACCGTGATGGCGGCGGTCAGCGACTGGGAGTTGGAGGTGTAGTGGTGCACGCTATCGGCGCTGGAATCGAAACCGCCGCGGGTGGTGTTGTTGGAGGGGGTGTAGCTGTAACGCAGGAACCCGGTGGTGCGGCTGGAGAGGATGCGGTCGACGCGCAGGCTGGTGGCGTCGGTGGAGGAGGGCGTCGAGTAGACGCTCAGAAACTGCGCGGCGCCGTTGCCGAGTTCCTGGCCGTTGGGAACGGGAAAGGCGAACAAATAGGGCTGCAGGGCGGGTCCAGCTTTGCTGCGGCTGGCGAGATCGGGGACGCTCTCGATGTCGGTGCGCGGCTGGGTGAGATGCAGGCCTTCGAAGGAGGCGAAGAAAAACGTCTTATTCTCCTGGATGGGACCGCCGACCGTGCCGCCATAGTCCTCCGACAGCAGCTGACCGCGCGCCAGGCTGTAGCTGTTGCCGAACCAATCGTTGGCGTCGAAGCGGTTGTTACGGTAGTAGCCGTAAGCCGAACCGTGGATATAATTCGATCCGCTGCGGCTGGTGACGTTGACCTGCGCGCCGGGGGAACGGCCGAACTCGGGCGCGAAGGTTGAAGTCTGAACACGAAACTCCTGCATGGCGTCGAGGGAGATCATGTTGAAGGTGTTGCCGGCGGCGGTGGTCAACAGGGTGGAACCGGTGGTGCCGACACCGCCGAAGCCGCCGCCAAAGAAACTGCCGCCGCCGGCGCTGGGAGCGGTACCGGCGTTGGCGCTGAGGCCATCGACGGTGTAGTAGTTGGTGTTGGAACGTAGACCATTGGCATTGACGTCGCCGCTGCCGGCCAGGGCCCCGCCGGCGTTGACGATGCCGGGAGCCATGAGCACGAGGGACCCGATGCTGCGGTCGTTGGACGGGAGGTCAGTGGAGTAGCGGCCGCTGACGGTGGCGCCGGTGGAGGTGTCGATCTGGACGCCCTCGACAGTGCCCTTGACCGTGATCTCGGCCTTTTCCGCGGCCGAGACTTTGACATTGATGCGCAGGGTCTGAAAGTCGCGGGCATGGAGCTCGAGGTCCTCAATGACGTACTTGTCGAAGCCCTGCTTTTCGACTTCGAGCCGGTAGGCGCCGGGATTGAGGGAAGCGAAGTAGCAGTCGCCAGAGACTTCGGTGTCGGCGCTGCGGGCCGAGCCGCGGCTCCTCTGAATGAGAGTCACCTTGGCGGTGGGGACGGCGGCGCCAGAGGGGTCAAGAACGACGACGGACAAGCGAGCGCCTTCCTGGGCGTAGATCGGAGCGGGGCTAAGAAAAAAGCAGAGCAGGGCCGCAACTGAAAAGAACTTAAACAAAGACACAGGCCTCCTGATCACCCTTTTGACGAATGGATCTTCCCGCGCGTTACCGAATCAAGCGCAGGAAGCGCTATCCAATTAGTGTAGCAGCGGGCGCGCCGGGCGCGAGCGGCGGGGCGGGGCGCCGGGCGGCGGGGCGATGGGCGGGTGGAGCGCGGGGGGGGAAGAGGAGGCGAGTGGCCGCAGGAGGCGAGAGTTGACGATAATGGCGGTATGAGCATTCGCGCCTTGAACGCCTGCACCGTTGTGCTGGCGATCGCTCCGGCCCTATGGGCAGGAGACGCCATCGTGGTGGAGCAGATCGTCGCCAAAGTGAACGGCGACATCGTCACCCTGAGCGAGCTGGACCAGATGCGGAAGGACATGGCGGCTGAGATGCAGCAGCATGGGGGCACGCCGGCCCAGATCCGCGATGCGCTGAAGGAGCGGGAGAAAGACCTGTTGCGCGAGAAGATCGACTCGCTGCTGCTGGTACAGCGCGCCAAGGACCTGGACATCAAAGTGGACAACGAGGTCTCCAAGCGCATGGCCGAAGTGCAGAACGAGTCCAAGATCGCCGACCCGGACAAGTTCCAGCAATGGATCAAGGAAAACACGGGGCGGAGCTACGAGGACTTCAAGCAGGATATGAAGAACCAGATCATGACGCAGAAGGTGGTGGCGCAGGAGGTGAGCGGCAAGATCAACATCCCGCACGAGCAGGTGGTCGACTATTACGAGAAGCACAAGAGCTCGTTCATCCGCAAGGAGCAGATCTTCTTGCGCGAGATTCTGATCGCGGTGGAGGGGGATAGTCCGGCGGCGCTCAGCGCGGCCGAGAAGAAGGCCAAGGACGTGGTGGCGCGGGCACGCAAGGGCGAGCGCTTCGGAGAATTGGTGAGGGACAACTCGGATGCGCTGACGGCCAAACAGGGAGGCGAGCTGCCGGGATACGCCAAGAGCGACCTGTCGCCGGAACTGGTGGCGGCGGTGTGGGACAAGGCCAAGGCGTATATCACGGACCCGATCCGGGTGGCGTCGGGCTTCCTGATCCTGCGGGTGGAAGATCATTTCAAGGAGGGCCAGGCGAGTCTGGCCGAGGTGGAGAACGATATCAAAGAACAGCTCTACATGCCGCTGTTCCAGCCCAAGATGCGCGACTATCTGACCGAGCTGCGGCGGAACGCGTTCCTGGAGATCCGCGACGGCTTTGCGGACACGGGCGCGGCGCCGGGCAAGGACACGCGGTGGATGGAGGCGGCGCTGCTGAAGCCGGAGATGATTTCGAAGGAAGAGGTGTCCACGCGCAAGAAGCATAAGAAGCTGCTGTGGTTCGTGCCACTGCCGGGCACGCAGACCAGCATTACCCACACGTCGTCGAGCCGCAGCTAGAGTCGGCGGAGAAGGATCTCCAACTGGCATGAAATCTCCAACCGTGGCCGACTTGAAGGCCGGGAAGTCGAACGGAGGCCTGTTCAGCGGCCTGTTCCTGGTGCAGTCGAAGGACGTGCGCGAGGGCAAGACGGGCCGAAAGTACATGAGCCTGACGCTGATGGACCGCACGGGCGAGATCGACGCGCGGATGTGGGACAACGTGGAGACGGCGGCGCTGACGTTCGAGCGCGACGATTTCGTGCGGGTGGAAGGGGAGGCGCAGGAGTACCAGGGCAAGCGCCAGTTGATTGTCCACAAGCTCAAGCGGACGTCCGAGGAAGAGGTGGATGCGCGGGACTTCCTGCCGGCATCGCAACGCGACGCGGGGGCGATGTTCGCGGAGTTGAATGCGATCATCGCGGGGATGGAGAACAGGCACCTGAAGGCGCTGCTGGAAGCGTTGTTCGCGGATGAAGCGATTGCCGCGGCCTACCGGACGGCGCCGGCCGCGAAATCGATCCATCACGCCTGGCTGGGCGGTTTGCTGGAGCACATTGTCTCGCTGTGCGGGCTGGCGCGGGAGATTGGGGCACACTACATTGCGCGCGGCTACCCGGTGGATCCCGATCTGCTGCTGGCGGGCGTGATGCTGCACGACATCGGAAAGATCGAGGAGCTGAAATACGAACGCAGCTTCGCCTACTCCACGCCGGGGCAGTTGCTGGGGCACATTGTGCTGGGGCTGCGGATGGTGGAGGAGAAGCTGCGCGGGCTGCCCGAGTTTCCTCCCAAACTGAAGCTGCTGCTGGAGCACATGATTCTCAGCCATCATGGACAGTTGGAGTTCGGTTCGCCGAAAGTTCCGCTGTTTCTAGAAGCGATGCTGCTGAGCCAGATCGACGCGCTGGACGCCAGAATGGCGACGATGCTGGCCAGCATCGAGAAGGACCGGGACGCGGACGCCGATTGGACGCGCTACAATCCGGCGCTGGAACGGCAGGTGCTGGACCGGGTTTCCTATCTGAAGGAACGGCCGGCCGGCGAGAGCGGCAACGGAGGGGATCCGAAAGCGGCGCCGGAAACGGGCGCGCGTCCGAAGACGGCGACGGCACTCGGTTCGGCATTGCAAGCGGCGCTGACAGAACAACCCGCGGGAGGCCGCTGAAACGATGCCCCGGCGAGGGTCGCGCGAAATTCCGCCGCCACTGGAACTGGAGTGCCTGGACGTGCTGTGGCGGCTGGGCGAGTCGAACGTGCACACGGTGCAGGAGGCGCTGGCGGGGCGGCGTCCGCTGGCCTACACGACGGTGATGACGATGCTGGAACGGCTGGCGCGAAAACAACTGGTCACGCGGCGCAAGAGCGGCCGGCATTTTGTCTACACGGCCGGGGTGGGCCGGGACACGGTGCGGCAGCGCGCGGTGCGGCAACTTCTGGACTCGCTGTTCGACGGCTCGCGGGAGGAGCTGTTGGGCTTTCTGAACCTGCCGAGCGGCGAGGCCAGAGCGGCCGCCCTGGCCGTGGCGGCGCCGGCGGCCGGCGCGGGAGCAGAAGCTCACGAAGGCGACAATTCCGATATTGACGCTGTGCTGCTGTAGCGGCTCAAGTCCGTGATCAAATCTCGACGCCCGCGGCGCGCAAATCGTTCTGCAGTTGCTCCAGCCCGCGGAACAGCGCGGCGTGGATGCCGATGCGCCGGGCGGCGTCGACGTAGGCCTGAATATCGTCGGTGTAGAAACACTCGCGCGGCTCACAGCCGGCCTGGGCCACGGCATGCCGATAAATGGCTTCGGCGGGCTTCAACACGCCGATCCTGTAGCTCAATGAAAAGCCGTCGAAATGGCGCAGCATGGGGCAGCGCGGGAGCAACATGTCGAAGTGAATCTCATTCGTATTGGAGAGCAACAGCATGCGGTAGCGCTGGTGGAGCGAGGCGATGAAGGGCTCCGGGAGGATGGCTCCCTGGTTGACGATGGAGTACCAGATCTCGCAGAAGTCGGCGTAGGAAATGGCCGCGCCCAGCAACTGGCAGACCTGGCGCGCGAAATCAGGCGCGGCGATCCGGCCGCTCTCGAAGGCGATGGCGAGACCCGAGGCGCGGAGCCGGCGCTCGATTTCATCCCTGCTCAGGCCGCAGACTGCGCTCATGCGGGCGTAACCGATTTCAAAGTTGAAGTTCTGGAGCACGCGGCCAAGGTCGAAGATGAGCGCCTTGATCATTGCTCCGATTTTAGATGGAAGCGGCGCGCAGACGCCGCGGGGTGGAGCGCGGCGGAGCCGGGCGTGAGGAGGAGCGGCGGCGACAGCGCATGCTAGCATGGGTAGAGTCAGGCTCCGGGCTCCGTGCAACAGGAGGCTGCGAACCCCGCCAGGTCCGGAAGGAAGCAACGGTAGCAGTTCACCCTGTGTGCCGCGGATTCCCCGGGGTCTGGCAAGCGCTTCCCCGCCCGCATGTACCAGGTGATCGCCCGCAAGTACCGCCCGCAGAGCTTCCACGAGCTGATCGGCCAGGAGCACGTGCGGACGACGCTGGAAAACGCCATTGCGCGGCAGCGCATCGCGCACGGCTACATATTCGCGGGCCAGAGGGGAACGGGCAAGACGACGATTGCGCGGATCGTGGCGCGGTGCCTGAACTGCGTGGAGGGACCGACGGCGACGCCGTGCGGCAAATGCTCCTCGTGCCTGGAAGTGGCGCAGGGCAACGCGCCGGACGTGATCGAGATTGACGCGGCCTCCAATCGCGGCATCAATGAGATGCGTGAGCTGAGGGAAAACGTGCGCTACCAACCGGCGCGCGACCGCTACAAAGTGTTCATCATCGACGAGGCGCACCAGATCACCAGCGAAGCGTTCAACGCGCTGCTGAAGACGCTGGAGGAGCCGCCGGAGTGGGCGGTGTTCATTCTGTGCACGACGGAGTCGCACAAGATCCCGACGACGATCGCCTCGCGCTGCCAGCAGTTCAATTTCCGGAGCGTGGAGTTCGCCGACGTGGTGGGGCGCATGGAGTTCATCTGCCGGGAGGAGGGCATCGAGGCGGAGCCGGAGGCGCTGGCGGTGCTGGCGCAGTGCGGGGAGGGGAGCGTGCGCGACTCGCTTTCGGCGCTGGACCAGGCGATTGCGTGCTATGGATCGAAGCTGAGCGGCGAGGCGGTGCGGGATCTGCTGGGGATGTATTCGATCGAGTCGCTGTCGCGGGTGGCGCACGCGCTGGAGACGAGTTCGACAGCGGAGATGCTCGAGATTGTGGGTGAACTGGAGCGGGCAGGCAAGAATTTCCAGCATTTCTGCCGCGAGCTGGCGCGCTATTTCCGAAACCTGACGGTGGCCAAGATCGCCGGCGCCACGGGGGAGCCGACGCGGCTGATCGCGGCCGGGGAAGCGGAACAGCAACGGCTGAGGGAAACGGCGGCGAAGTTCAGCGAGGAAGACCTGACGCGGTGGCTGCAACTGGCGATCGAGATCTACGGTCAACTGCAGTACTCGCTGCAGCCGCGATTGCACCTGGAACTCGGACTGCTGCGGCTGGTGCATGCCGGGCGCATGAAGCCGATCGAGGAGGCGCTGCGGGACCTGGCGGCAACGGAAAAGCCGAGGAGCACGCCGGCCGCGCCGCTGACGGCGCGCAGCACTCAGGCGAGCGCGAGTAAGGAGAAGGCAGCGGGAAGCGCGGACGTGAGCTTAAGGGACCGATTGACGTCGGTACTGGAACAGAAGAACGCACGGCTGGCGCTGGATGGGGTGCGCAACGCGGAGATCGTGGAAGGACCGGGCGTGGTGGAGTTCATCACGTCGAGGACGCAGGCCATGGGACTGCGCGGGGCGGACTTCGAACGCTACGTGGCCGCAGCGGCGGAGCGGAGCGTGAAGGTGAAACTGACGCTGCGCGACGCCGCGCCGGGGGACGAAGCGAAGGCGGAGACCGGCGCCGGCCAGAGCGGAACGCCGGCCAAGGCCGAGCCGGATGGGGAGTCGCCGGCGGAAGAAATGAATGCGGCGGCGCAGCGAGCGCTGGCCAACCCCGAGGTGCGGCGGTTTCAAGAATTGTTCCCGGACAGCAAGGTGCGCGGGGTGCGCGACCTGAAGGAGTAGATGCCATGAAGATGCCAGGCGGAATGAATATCCAGGGCATGATGAAGCAGGCCCAGCAGATGCAGGCGCGGCTGCAGGAAGAGATCGCGGCCATCCGCGTGGAAGCGTCGGCCGGCGGCGGGATGGTGACGGTGCAGTTGGACGGCCATAAGAATTGCCTGGGCGTGAAGATCGACCCGGAAGCGGCGGGCGATGCGGAGATGCTGCAGGACATCGTGCAGGCGGCGTTCAACGAAGCGGCGCGCATGGTGGACGAAGAGGCGCAAAAGAAGACGGCCGGAATGCTGGGCGGGATGGGGCTGCCGCCGGGACTGATCAACCCGGATGTTTCACCAACAATCGGCTGCGGCGCGCGATAGGGCCGCATCTACTTCGTTGCGCTCGGTCGCCGTCCTCGACGTACTGTCAAGTACGCCTGCGGGCGGCTCCCGTCGCGCGGCTTGTATCTGCAGCCCTCTCATCGCGCCTCGCTGCGATCGTGGTGCAACATCCGGGTTAAAGTGAGAAGGAAGCGGCCGGGATGGGCGCAGCCAAAGCGACCGGCCGACGGACGAGGCGAGCACGCCGATGCCTGATTTTGCCGAACCGCTGGCCCGATTGATCGCCGAAGTGAAACGCCTGCCCGGCATCGGGCAGAAGTCGGCGCAGAGGATCGCCTTCCACGTGCTGCGCACGCCGCGGGAGGACGTGGAGCGCCTGGTGACGGCGCTGGTGGATGTTAAGGAGAAGCTCGGCCTGTGCACGGTGTGCGGCAACATCAGCGAAGCCGAGCTGTGCCCCTACTGCACCGATCCGCATCGCGACCGGAGCAAGATCTGCGTGGTCGAAGAGGCGCCCAACATCCTGGCGATCGAGACGACACGGGCGTTCGACGGCGTGTACCACGTGCTGCACGGATCCATCAGCCCGCTGCGCGGGGTGGGGCCGGAGCAGCTGCATATCAAAGAGCTGCTCACGCGGCTACAGGACGGCGCGGTGCAGGAGATCATCCTGGCCACCAATCCCACGGTGGAGGGCGAGGCGACGGCGGTGTACCTGGCGCGTCTGCTCAAGCCGCTGGGCGTGCGGGCAACGCGCATCGCGATGGGGATCCCGGTGGGCAGCGACCTCGAATACGCCGACGAAGTCACGATGTCGAAGTCGCTGGAGAATCGCCGGGAGATGTAGGGCGGGCCGGGGCCCGTTCAGACATGGATGTAGCGGCCGAGCGCCGAGCCGGCGAGCAGATCCAGTTTCTTCAGACCCAACCGCAGCGGTGAGTAGAGCCGGATGGGGGCATCGGCGTACCTGAAGAACGCCTTGTCGGTGCGGCGCGGAGGCATGGCCCGCAGCGCGCTCAGCAACATCTTTTTGGCCCAAGGTTTTACATTGCCTCCGGCGGCGTGGGTCATGAAACAGAATCCGCCGCCGTGGTTGTAATCCATGCCTTCCAAGCCGGCGGGACTCAGCGGCTCCTCGCAGACCATGGTGGCCGCATCGAAGACGTCCTGGTCGGTGGAGTGAAAGAGGAAGGAGCGGTCCCCGATGTCCCAATGCTGCATGCCGCCGATGGCTGGTTCCATGAGCTGCAGCAGGCGCTGCCAGGTGGTGAGGAAGTTGCGGTGTTGTTTGGAGAGACCGACGAAGCCGGCGTTGAAAGCGGTGGACTGCGGACGGATGAAGCGGACGCCGTGGGGCTCGAAATACTCACGCCAAGCGAGGCGGCGCGGGTGGCCGTCAGGAAGAAGGGGATTGAGGTCGGCGCACACGGCGACGCCGAAGCGGACCCACTCCTCGAAGAACGACCAACGACATTGGAGGAGGATGTCGGGATCGAAATAGAACATCGCGCCGGCCTCGGGACAGTAATCGTCCCACAGGGAGAGCATGAAGTCGGGCTTGTAGTTGGTGAGATGCGAGGTTGTGGACAGCGGCATGAAGCGCAGGAGCAACTGTGGGGCTACGGTCAGTTCGGTGTAGCGATCCTGGCGCCGGGCCGCGGAGGCCCAAGGCGGCAAAGCCCCACGATAGCCGGCGTAAACAGTGCCCCTGAATCCGTGGTGGTAGAGCGAGTTGACCAGCGCGCCCACACCGTAGTGGTAATCGCGTTCGAAGAGGGTGCAGATAACAGAGTCCATCAGAAACTCCCGGCGCCATCGGCGCCCGACGGCCCGGCCTCCAATATAAAATGGGCCAACATGGAGTGCCCGCTGAGAGGGGGCCGGATGGCCAGCCAGCGGAGACAGGCGAAGGGGATGAGAAGCGCCCGAAAGCCGCGCTCGACCCAGCGGTTGCGCAAGCGACCCGCGGCGTTCCAGCGTCGATAGGAAGGCGACAAGATGGTAATCCAGCGAAGCGCCAAGGGCATGGTCAGCGGCTCATAGCGAACCTCGGCGAGCCGCCAGAGGTGGCGCGCGCCGATCGCGGCCAGGGCAGCCGGCGTCCAGCGCGTCATGTGGTGCGGAGGCTGGTCGAGGAATTCGGACTGGCCGAAGCGGCGGCTGGGACGGCGGTCCGCAGGCATGGAGAGCCAGAGGTGCGAGAGGGGGAGGGCCAGGCAGCGCGCGTACTCAAAGAGAGCTTGAGGGCGGTCGAGATGCTCGAGGACATGGAAACCGGCGAGATGGGAGACGCGCTCAGGAAGATCGGCAGCGGGGGGAGCGGCCAGATCGAGCGGGCGGGCGCGCAATCCGCGGGCCAGACAGAGTTCGATGGCGTGGGCGGAGAAATCGACACCCGAGGCCTCCAGGCCGCGCCGGCGGCAGTGCTCCAGGAACGCGCCTGAGCCACAGCCGATCTCCAGCAGGCGCTGGCCAGGCTGAACGGCGGGCAGGACGGCATCGAACTCCCAGCGGGCGGCGGGATAGAGATCCAAGGTCTCGTAGACCAGCCGGTACCAGTCGGCGGAGGGAGCGCGCAGCGGAGAGCTGAACTCCAGGCCGCAGTGTGGGCAGCGGAGCATCTCGTATTGCAAGGCCGATAGGGCTGCGGCGGCGGTGAGCCGCTGCTGCAGAGCCGGGTCCGCGGGGGCGTAGAAGGCATGCTGAGCGGCCACGTCCAAGCGTTCGATCAGCGCGGCAGCGCCATGGCCACAGGCGGGACAAGCGGAGGCGCTCATGGGGCGACGCTTTCCGGAGCGCGCCGGATGCCGCGCCAGGCGAGGGGCAGCATCACCAGCAGGCCGCCGGTGAGCGGCAGCGCCCCAAACAGCACGGCCCCGCGGACGGTGGCGAGATTCAGGCAGGCCGCGGCCAGGAACTGGCACACAACAATGACGGGAATGCTGTAATACAGGCCGCCGACCCAGCCTTTGGAGGCATTCAGTGAAAACACCAGGCCGATGAATGAAACCAGAAGACTGGCCGCCACGATGTAGCGGACGTCGGATTGAAGGCCTTTGTATTTTCCGCCCAAGACCCAGACGAGCTGGTCGGGAAACAGAAAGGCCAGAAACAAAAGCGCGCCGCCGCCGGCCAGATAGCAACAAACGACCTGGATATACTTTCTGATCAATTCGTCGCGCAATTGCAGGCGGGCGAAGCGCGGCAATACGACGGTGGTCAGGATGGAGCCGAGAATCGTGAATATCGCACCCAAGCGGCCCAGGGCGCCGACTTCGGCAATCTCCCTGGTGTGCCCGAATATGGAGATGACAATCACGCTGGCCTGCCCATAGACACAGTAGAAGAGAGCGTTGGGGATCTCATTGCGGGAAAGATCCAAAATCGCTTTTCGGTCAGCGGGGGTGGGGCGGGCCTGGGGCGCAATCACGGCATTGGCCCAACGCCATCCGAAGAGCGCCTGCAGGGCATAGCCCAGTCCGTTGATGACGAGCACGATGGCCGTGCTGATGAAGGTCAGAGAGGCGGCGGCGATGAAGCCCAGGCGGAGGAGCGCAGCCGACAGATCGAGCGCCTGCAGGCGAGTGATTTCGGCGCGCAGGCGGGGCACGGTGGACGAGATGGTGTAGTTCATCTGCAGCAGGGCGCTGAGGGAGAGTATGACCCAAATGCCGATCGTGGCCCGAAGCGAGGCGCCGGCGCGAAGACTGAGCGAGAAGAGCACGGCGGTAAAGGCCAGCATGCCCAGCGAGAAGTAAGCCAAGCGCAACTGGAACGCGGTGCGAATCAGCTGCCCGAGGCGCAGATTATCATTCCAGACTTTGCCGCCCAAGGCCAGCAGCGCATTTCCAATGCCGAGATCAGAGAGGGTAAACAGAATGACGAGCGAGCTGAGCGCCACCGTATAAACCGCATACTCGGCCTTGGACAGGCTGCGGACCACGAGAATGCCGGACAGGAAGCCGACAAGCTGTACGACCACTTGAATTCCGGCATAAGTGGAGAGAATTCGGGCCCATCTCAATACGTAGTCTTTGTCAGGAAAAAGCCAGAGACCCCCTATGTCGTTCTGCTGTTGCATAAATCAAGGACGTTCCATGGCCACAGCGAAGCGAAAGGCGAGTCCGCGGGCAGTGCGGCGCGCGGGTGCGGCGATGCGGCGCGGCGTTCGTGCCGATTGTAGCACCGGCCCCGCGAGCAGGCGGCGACGGGTTCGATCCACGGCGCGCCGCGAGGAGTGGATAGCAGAAGGCCGCCGGGCGCCGCGGCCTGGCCGGCTCATGGACGGATGAGCCGCCAGGGGCGAGTTTGACGAACGGCGTTTAAAAGCGCGCGAGCGTGGCGGCAGGATGGCGTTACCGACGACGCGCGGCAGTCTTCTTTTTTACCGCCTTGGGTTTCCCGGCGGGCCGCTTAGCAGGAGGCTTGCTGACGTTAGCCTGGGGAGCCAGTGCGGCCAGGAGGGCTGCGCCATTGGGCGAGCCGAGGCCCGTGCAGGCGTCCCAGCCGGGGCCGGCTTGGTAGCCGCCGTTGTTGCCGACGGTGATGTCCGTCAACGCACTGGAGCCGGCCGGGAGCTGATAGAGCCGCGGCGTCAGGAAGCCGACGGATTGGCCCAGCCCCTGGTTCAGGACGGCGATCAGCGCAGCCCACAGCGGGGCGACGGCGCTGGTTCCACCGACGACGCCCTGCTGACCGTTGACGAGCGTCTGATAGCCGGACTGCGGGTCGGCGTCGCCGGCGATATCGGGCACGCCGCGCCCGGGCCCAGCGCCGGAATTGAGCGACGGCGGGAGTTGAATGTTCTGCTGGAAAGCCGGAACGGGGAAGACGGCGCTGATACCGCCGCCAGTGGCGCCGCCGCCCTGGCTCAAGTCATTCCACACGGATTCGGTGCCGTCGGGCAGAAGCAGGGTCCCGCCGCAGGCGAGCACGTTGGGGCTGGAGGCCGGGAAATCGACGCTGGCGGTTGTCACAGAGGCGTCGGTGGAATCGGTATAGCCGTTATCCCCGGCGGCGACACAGATGGTGATGCCGAGCAGGGCGGCATCGGCGCAGTGCGAATCGAGATCCTGCAGCGACTGGGCGGTCCACTGGTTCTCGGCCGAACCCCAACTGATCGAAATGACGTTGGGATGACGAGCGGTGTCATGCACGGCGGTGGTGACGGCGTCGATGAAACCGGCGTCGGTGTTGGGGGTGAAGTAGACGACGATGCGCGCGCCCGGAGCGACGGCGCCCGCGACCTCGATATCCAGCATGACCTCGCCGTCGCTGCCGTTGGGATTGCCATCGGGAGCGTTTTTGCCACCGTCAACGGATACGGCGACCACCTGGGGAGGGGTCACCTTGAGGGACGAGAAGTACTTCTTGAGGTCGGCATTGGTGTAGCCGCCGCCGAGTTCGAGGATGCCGATGGTCTGGCCGGCGCCATTCAGGTGGGCCGGAAAATCGTACAGATGGGCGACCTGGACAGGGGTGAAAGAAGTGGCGGCGGCGGAGTGCTGCCTCAGTGCCGCCCGGGCGGCTTTGCCGTATCCGTGCTGGTGCGGGTGAAAGCGAAAGTGGGGCCGGACCTGGGGCCGGTTGTCCAAGCCGAACACAGCCTCGATCAGGGGGTGAACATCTTCCGTTACGGAGATGGTCCCGGTGCGGCCGCGGAATCCCGTGTTGCCGATGGAATAGTGCTTGAGGGTCGTGCCGAAAGCTTCCTTCATGGCCGAGGCGGGCCCGGCGAGGCGCAGTTTGCGCTCGGCGGGGCTGGCTTCGAGCACCGTCAGGCCGTGGCGGTGGGCGAACTCCTCCAGGCGGGTGATATCGGCGGGAGCGGCGCCGAAGAACTGCTCAAACTGAGCCTGAGTCAGCCGCTTGCCGGAGGCGCGCGCCTTCTCAGAAGCGGGGGTGGACGGACGGCGCCGCACGCGGATGGTGACTTCAATAGGTTCGTCGGCATGAACGGCGCCGACCAGGGTGGCGCCCTTCATAACTTTCTTGTGGCTGGCGGGAAGCGGCAGGCGCTTCTGTGATTTGGGAGATGGCATTTTGGTTCCCTCCTTATATGAAGGCCCCGCCAGGCGGGGGACTCCGATCTCAACGGTTCATCGGCAGGCGGCACCGACAATTGCAGCCGGCGTCCGAGGCAGGCCTTCCGCAGCGGGGGGCAAGGCCTCGGGGCATTGTACACCGGAGTGTATTCATTTGAAAGATTTAATATCCCAGGTCGATGACCGCGAAACGAGGCGCCGCGGGGACGTTCGGCCATTTTGAGCTTACAACCGGTGTCAAGCAAGTCCGCGCCTGGCGGCGAGCGCCGGGCGCCCTTCGAAGGGGTGCTCCGAAACTAAGTTACGCGGGGGGAGCGCGCGGTCCGGCGGGGACCACGCAGCTCACGGCACGGCGCCAGCAGCGGGCCACCCCGGCGGCGGCGAGAGCGAAACGGCAGCACCACCCAGGGGCGAGTGCCGGCGGGACGATGACGCTGGAGCGCGCTAAATTTCTGCAATCTTTTCATCGACATGCCTAAAGTGCGGGCTTGCCAGTGCCGATGGTGAGGCTAGCTGGTAGCCGAACCCGGTCATAGATCGGGTTTCGGATGAGGAGATTGAAATGGCGTTCGACCCCATTATTATCATCATTCCGCCTAGATTCTGTCGTCACGAGATGCTCGCCCAGATTGCGATACACCGGATATAGACGGCAGCGAGGAAGGAAGCACTGTTTTTGGCGTACCGCGTAGCAATTCCACGCCATCGTTTCAGGTGCAGGAAGGCATTCTCCACCAGATGCCTCAGCTTGTACAGGTCCCGATCATAGGTGTGTTGTAGCTTGCGGCGGCCTTGGGGCGGTATGACGGGCTCCATGCCCTGCCGGCGTGCCTGGGCCAGGATGGCGTCCGTGTCGTAACCCCGGTCAGCCAACAGGTTCTGGGCTGTAAGTCCTTCAATTAGAAGACTAGCTTGCGTACAATCCGCAGTGGGACCTGGCGTAATAACAACTCGGACCGGCAGACCATGCGCATCCACGGCCAAGTGTAGCTTTGTGTTGAGCCCCCTTTTGTGCGGCCCATTTCCTGGTTGCCGCCCCGCGCTCCGGTGCCATGCGGGTGGACCTTGATGTGGCTGGCGTCGATCATCAGCCACTCAAAATCCGGCTGATCGATCAAGCGCTCCAGCAGAGCTTCCCACGTGCCCTTGTCGCGCCAGCGGCAGAAGCGGCGATGGGTGTTCTTCCAGTCCCCGTAGTCGGGCGGCAAATCGCGCCACGGGGCCCCCGTGCGGAGGATCCAGAAAACGGCATTGATGAAGCGGCGGTTGTCTCGCCCGATACCGCCCCAAGTGCCTTTTCTGCCAGGGAGATGTGGCTCCAGAATGGACCACACGCGATCCGTAATGTCATGCCGCCGATGGGCCAACTTCATGCCCCATCATGACACGAAATTAGAACAATCCATGTGCTATTTGTTTGAAATCTTCATCTCGTGACGACAGAATCTAGGCTGTAAGCCGGGCGCGTTACAAAACGAACTGGCAGGGGAAGGTCGATTCCCTGATCGTGCGAGCGCAGCGCACGTTTACCCAAGCAACGATTCTGACGAATCGCATCAAGAACGATGCGAGAGAGGCTCCCCGGTAGCACTTCAAACTGAAGTACTACACTGGGAGTACCGTCAGTACTAAAAAAAGTACTAGACCTTTAGTCCTATCTTTGATATACAGGTCTTATTGTGAAGCCGGTTGGAGTGATGGCCGTCTTCTGGCTCGCCGGTCTGGCGATTGCCGCCAACGCCAGGATACCCCCGACTTCAGCCCTCCCCAGTGATGCGCAGTTGGATCAGTTCAGCGCGCGGGGCATGCACGCGTTGGGAAGCCTGGCGTACCGGCAGGCGATCCGCAGCTTTGCCGAGGGCACCCAAGCGGCGAAAAGCGCGGGCAAGCTGAGCCGTGCCCAGCTATTCCTGAATGCGCTGGCCGGCACCTACCTGACATTACACGAGTACCGCAAAGCGCTGGAAGTGTACGAGGAGGCACGCGGGCTGGCGCGCCAATGCGGCAACGCCGAGAGAGAGGCAGTGGTGGGCCTGAACCTGGCAGCGCTGTATTCGCTGCTGGGCGACGCGGACGCGGCCAGCGAGGAGTTGCAGGAGGCGAAGGGTCTGCTGCCGGGCAACTCCAAATACTGGGCCCTGTACTATGCCTGCCAGTCGCAACTGGCACTGCGACTGCGCGACGGCGAGGTGTTGGTGAGCGCGGCGGAGCGCGGGATGGACGCCGCGGACGCACAGGGCGATGCCGAGGCGCGGGCCGCCCTGGCCGTGGACCTGGGCTTGTTGTGGATGGAACGGCGCGAGTTCGACCGGGCGGAGGCAGCCCTGTTGGAGGCCTACCGGCTGCGGCGTCTGCACCGACTGCCGGAGGTCGAACGGGTGTTGATAGCGCTCTCGCGCCTGTCGCTGCAACAGGGGCAGGCGGAGCGGGCGGTGTGGCTGGCGAAGCTGGCGGGAGAATCCCGGAAATACTCCGCTTCGGGCGTGTCGCCGTGGCAAAGCGCGTTCGTGCTGGCGCAAAGCCTGGCCGGGGCGGGGCGCGAACACGAAGCTCTGACCGTGTACCGCAAGGCGCTCGAGATTGCCAACGAGTGGCGGCAGGAGATCGTTCCGTCGCAAGAGATTCAACTGCTGGCCAGCATCGGGCTGAACCAGGTGGCGAGCGCCTACGCCTCGCTAGCGGCGGAGCTGGGCGCACGCGAGGGCAGCCAGGCGCTGATGTGGGAGGCGTTCCTGGTGGTGGAGCAAACGCGCAACGCGGCGCTGCGGGAGCAGGGTCAGGCGAAGCTGGCCGAAGACGCCGAGTACCGCGAGGCGCTGGCGCAGTGGCGTTCCCAAGAGTTCTGGCGATTCACGAACGACCAACGGAGCGGCGCGCCGGGCGATGCGGCGGCGCTGGCAGTGCAAAGGAAACTGAGGACGCTGGAAAACCGCGCGGGGAGAGCGGCCAGCGCGAGTCCGCGGCTGGAGGGCGAGGCGGGGCGGCGGAGGCTGCAGGCGGAGCTGGGGCCGGGCGATGCGCTCATGTCGTTCAGCATCGGGGAAGAGCGCTCGTGGCGGTGGGCGGTAACGCGCAATTCATTCGAGCAGGCGCCGCTCGCCGGGCGGACGGGACTGACGCGGGCGCTGGGCACGTTCGGCGAGGCGGTGCGGCGCGGGCTCCCGGGGGCGGACAAGCAAGGCGAGGAGCTGTACCAGGGATTGTTTGGCGGACTCTCGGCGAAAGTCCGATCGCGGGAGCGATGGCTGTTGTCGATGGATGACGCGCTGCTGGAAGCGCCGCTGGCCGCGCTGTGCCACAGCGAGGGCGGCGTGCGGCGCTACCTGATAGAGGATCACATCCTGGAGCCGGTGGCGTCCGTTTTCCTGGCATTGGGCGGGCAGGGCCGGGAACGGGCCGCCAACCTGTTTCTGGGCGTGGGCGATCCGATTTACAACCGTGCCGACGCGCGCTGGGAGCAGCGGCAAGGAGTGCCGGGAGCGGAACTCCGTCTGGAACTGCCGCGCCTGCCGGGCAGCCGGGCGGAACTGGAAGCCATCGGCAGGCAATGGAGCGGCGCGGGGACGGAGGCGCGGCTTCTGACGGGCGGCGAGGCGACGCCGGAGCGCTTTGCGGCGGGCATGGCTGAGCGGCCGAAAGTGATCCATATCGCGGCCCACGTGATCCAGGAAGCGACCGACACGCGCGGTTTCATATTGACGCCGGGCGCGCCGGCGGACCAGCCGGCGGCCGTGGTGCGGCGGCCAGCGGAGATGTTCCTGATGCTGTCGCTGCGGCCGGACGGGCGGGCCGACGGGCTGACGGCGCGCAGCGTGGGCGCCTTCAGGCTGCCGGGCAGCCTGGTGGTGATGAGCGGCTGCGGCACCGGGCTGGGCACGCACCAGCCGGGCGCGGGGCTGGCGGGGTTTTTCAAGTCCTGGATTGCGGCGGGGGCCTCCGCGGCGATCGGGACATTGTGGTCGATTCCGGACGACGCTTCGGAGTTGTTCGACGTTTTCTATGGGTGCTTCCGGCGGGGGCTCGAACCATCGGCCGCGCTGCGGGAAGCACAACTGGCACTCCTGGCAAAGGGAGGCTGGCAATCGCGGCCCGCATTTTGGGGCGCGTGGATTTCAGTTGGACGGCACTAAACTAAAATGGCACAACAGCGGAAACTCGGCAGACACACGCACGGGGAGGGGCCGGACGAACCTCCGACGAATCAGGATCCGAATGGGGTCCAGGCGGGCGTCCAAGGGCCGCCCGACAGCGCAATTCGCAGTTGGAGCGAGTTGGTGGAAGGCGTCCAGGCCGGTGAGCGGGCGGCGATGGAGGAGTTGTACACCAACTTCAGCCGGGGCATCCGCTATTACTTTTGCAAACACCTGGGGCCGGCTGACCTGGATGACCGCGTACACGACGCGTACCTGACGGTGGTGCAGGCGATTCGCGCAGGATCGCTGCGCGAGCCGGAGGCGCTGATGGGCTTTGTCAGGACGATCATCCGGCGGCAGGTGGCAGCGGGCATCGACGCCGCCGTGCAGTCGCGGCGGGAGCGCGCCGAACTGGAGGTCGGAACGCTGATCGCGGACGTTCGCCAAAATCCGGAACAGGAGGCGATCAGCCGCCAGAAAACCCAACTGATGGTTCAGGTGCTGGAAGAGATTTCGGCACGGGACAAGGAGATCCTCACGCGCTTTTACTTGCGCGGCCAGCCTCAGGAAAAGATCTGCCACGAGATGAAGTTGTCGGAAACGCAGTTCCGGCTGCTGAAATCGCGGGCCAAGGCGCGTTTCGGGGAACTCGGGCGGAAGCGCCTGGCGGTGGCGGAACCTGAATTTGGGCTGAGAAAAATGGCAGGAGCGTGACACTTACTTAATGAGTGGTAATATGACGGAGGTCGATTGAACCTCCGCTAGAGACTGGCATGGTGAGGGATCGGATGGGACGGAATTTAGTGTGCTCACTGGTTCATTTTTCGGAGACCCGGAGGGATGTGCGGGAGCGTGGTTTGGAGTGCCTCAAGGACAGGCAGATTGACGACCTGATCTTCGGCCGGCTCCCTCGGGATGATGAGCAGCGCTGTCTGGCTCATCTTCTCTGGTGTGGCGAATGTCAGAAAAGGGTGGAGGAAGAACGGGAGTTTGCCCAAGCGACCAGGTCAGCGGCTAAATCACTGGAGCAAGAGAGGTTAGCTGCTCGCGATGGGGGTGCCGCGGGGGGCTGGCGGCAACGCCTGGCGGAGTGGTTCGGTGCTCCGTTCGCGACCCGATGGGCGGTGGTGGCGGCCTCGGCCTGCGCGCTGCTGGTATTGGGCATTACCATTCCATGGCGCGAGGCGGGTGCCGGCGGCACCGAAGTAGAGCTGCACAGCGAGCGTGGGGTGGCCACGCCGGCTACCGTGGAACGTGCCGCAGGCGGGCATCTGCGCCTGCGCATCGACGTTTCGGACGTGGCCCCATCCAGCAATTACAGCGCGGTCCTGGTGGATGCGATCGGACACGTGGTGGAGAAGAGGACGGTCGCGGCAGCGGGCGGGAGCGTGAGCTTCCCGGTCGAGCGGAAGCTGGAGCCGGCACGGTATTGGATTCGCCTTTCGGCGCCGGATGGACAACTGCTCCGGGAATACGCGCTGCTGGTGCGATGAGGGTGGCGAGAGCGTTCCGGGATGGTTGGGGCTAAGTCCTGGCCTCAGTCCGCAGCAGACTCCAGACCTCAAGATTGATGAACTCTCCGTGCAGCAGTTGCGCGTGGCGGGCAACGCCTTCCAGCGTGAATCCGAGCCGGCGCGCCACGGCCGAGCTGCGCCTGTTGCCGACGCCACAGTGGATGGCGGCGCGCTCCATGTCCCACTGGTCGAAGGCGACCTCCACAAGCGCCCGGCAGGCGCGCGTGATCAAGCCCCGCCCTTCCGCGCGCGCCGCCACCCAGTAGCCGATCAGGAAGCTGCGGTTGGTCCAATCGATGTCGTGCAGCCCGATCATGCCGGCGATGCGGCCGCGTTCCAGAATCAGGTAGGCGGCGGTGGTCCCGTGGGCGCGCTGCTCGACGACGTGTTCGAAGAATTCGCGGGTGTATTCGGCGCTCCGGGAGGCATCTACCCAGGGCAGCCAGGCGCGCAGATGGTCCCGCGACGTGTCCACGAGCGCGTAGACCGCCGCGGCGTCGTGGGGGTGAATGGCGCGCAACGCCAAGCCGCCGCCCAGCTCGAGGCGCGCCGGAAACTCTGGCCGTGAATCCACGACTTAGGATGCCCGCCAGAGGCTAGAAGGGCACGTCGTCGTCCGTGATGCCGGGGCCGAAATCGTCGGCCGGCGGGGCGCTGGGGGGCGCGGCGCGCTCGGGGCGAGGCTCGGGGCGAGGCCCGGCGGCGGGTCCGCGGGGGCGGCTCTCCGGCCCCTCTTCGGAACGCGCCGGCTCACGGCCCGGGCCGCCCTGGCTGCTGGTCAGGATGATATCATCCACAACGACTTCCGTGGTGTATCTCTTCTGGCCATCCTTGTCGTCCCAACTGCGGGTCCTCAGGCTGCCTTCGATGTAGACCTGCTTGCCCTTGGTCAGATACGGGGCCAGGTTCTCATTGCGCCACAGGGTGATATTGTGCCAGTCGGTCTCGTCTTTCCAATCGCCGGTTTGCGAGTCCTTGACGCGCCGGTTGGTAGCCAAGGTGAAACGCGAGACCGGAACTCCGCTCGCCGTGTACCGGGTTTCGGCATCCCGGCCCAGGTGGCCCAGGAGGATTACTTTGTTAACGCTACGGCCTGCCATACTTCGGAAGCGTAGCACAAAGCGCACACCTGGGCGGGGGCGCCGGCGGCGGGGATGAACTCCTGGTTAATATCCTTGCCGCGGGGATATCTTCGCGTCATGATTACATATAAGCTGGGAGTGCGCAGTTCTCCGGAGGAGAACGTGGCAGCGGAGAGCGCACCCTCTCATGGAGGGTATTCGGGCATGATAAAGCGTATTTCACGCGCCTCCGCGCTGCGCCCCCTGCGCCGCCCGATTTGCGCCTGGCTGGGTGTGCTGGTCACGCTCGGCGGCCTGGCCGCACAAACCCTGCTTAACGGTCCCGGTGGCGCGCCCAATCTTCCCGCGACGGATCTGGCGGTGCTCGAAGCGCGGGAGTCCCGGCACGACCTGCCGTGCGTGGTGACGCCGCAGAAGCCCAGTCTGGGCTTCGACTTACGCTTCCATTCCGGGTTCGACGTCAACATCCACATGAAGGAACTGGCGGGCCCGGAAAACACCCTGACCATCCTTTTTCGTGTTGCCCCGGCCCCGGAACTCGATTCTCCTGTTTACTTTGTGAAGCAGATCCACGTCCCACTTATTGAGGACGATGCCCGGGGGGACGCACTGCTAGAGGGGCGCTTCGACCTGGGCGAAGGGAAATACCACGTGGACTGGCTGATGAAAGACCGGGGGGAACGAGTCTGTTCCTCGTTCTGGGATTCGGAAGCCGAGCTAGGCCCCAAGGACAAGGGCGTGTCGGTGGCGCTGGAACCCGACGAGATTGCGCCCACGGACGAGGAACCGTTTGAGGCCGAGCCGTTTTCCCCCCGCAGAGGGTCCGGCAACGGCTTGAATCTCAAGGTGCTGGTGAATTTCGCTCCGCAGAACGCCCAGGCCGCGACGCTGCAGGACAGCGACCTCAGCGCCCTGATATCGCTGCTGCGCCTGATGCAGCGCGACCCGCGCGTGGGCACGTTCTCGGTGGTCGCATTCAACAGCGGGGAGCAGAAGATTCTGTACCGCCAGGAGGACGCCGCGCAGATCGATTTTCCGGCCATCGGGGAGGCGGTGCGCAGCCTCCATCTGGGACGCGTGGACATCGCCCGCCTGGCGCAAAAGAACAGCGACGTGGAGTTCCTGGCGAATCTGCTGGTGCAGGAGATCGGGGCCCCGGGAAAGCCCGACGCCCTGGTCATCATCGCGCCCAAAACGCTGGTCGAGGAACCGATCCCGGTCGAAAAGCTGAAGACTTCGCAGGAACCCGATTTCCCGGTGTTTTACCTGAACTACAATTTGACGCCGACGGTGACGCCGTGGCGCGACGCCCTCGGCGCGGCAGTGCGATTTTTCAAGGGGCAGGAGTACACCATCTCCAAGCCGCGGGATCTGTGGTTTGCGGTTACCGAACTGGTGGGCAAGGTAGTAAGGTCGAAGGCAGAAAAGCAGGGAGCCGCGCGCGCAGCGGTGCGACAAGGGTCATGACGAAAACTCTCAGCCGATTGGCCGGACTGGCGGCATGCCTGACCATGGCGGCCGCGGTTTCAGACGGGCAGTGGATTCAGCCTCCGCGCTCGGCGGGCGAGCCGCGCAAGCTGGCGCCGTACGTCGTGTCGCCCATTTCGGTTGTCGATAAGATGCTCTCGGCCGCCAACCTGCGCCGCGGGGAAACGCTGTACGACCTGGGCTGCGGCGACGGGCGCATCGTGGTTGCCGCCGCAAAGAACTTCGGCGCGCGCGCCGTGGGCGTCGAGATCTCCGAGAATCTGGCCCGGCTGGCCCGCGAGTCGGCGAGCAGCCAGGGCCTGCAGGACGAGGTGAAGATCATCACCGGCGACATGCGCGACGTTGACCTGAGCCCGGCCAACGTGGTGTCGCTGTATCTGATGACCGAGGCCAACGACAAGCTGCGCCCCAAGCTGGAGCGCGAACTGAAGCCGGGCGCGCGCGTGGTTTCGCTGGAGTTCAAGATGCGCGGCTGGAAGCCCTCGCACGTCGAGAAAGTCGACCTGCACAACCACGCCTACATGATCTACGTTTACGAGATGCCGCAGCACTGAGCGCGCGCGTCTCACGGTCCGCACAGAAGCTCCCATTCCGGCCGGCGAGGCGCGCGTGTCATGCTAAAAACAGCGTGCGCCGCGGAGGTTCGTCCTTGGCCCGGTTCGATGTCGTGGGAGTCGGTCTGAATGCCACCGACACGCTGATCCTCGTCCCGCACTTCCCGCCCTACGGCGGCAAAGTCCCATTCACCACGGAACTGCTCAGTCCCGGCGGCCAGGTGGCCAGCGCCATGGTGTGCTGCGCCCGCCTGGGCCTGCGCGCCTGTTATATCGGCGCGATCGGCGACGACGAGCGGGGCCGCATTCAGTGGGAGAGCCTGGCCAGCGCGGGCCTGAACCTGGATCACGTCCAGCGGCGCGCGAATTGCCCCAACCAGACGGCGTACATTCTGATCGACCAGCGCAGCGGCGAGCGCACGGTGATCTGGCACCGCGCGGAGTGCCTGCGCATCGATCCCAGCGACCTGACCGACGAGATGATCTGCTGCGCGGGCCTGCTGCATATCGACGGCCACGACACGGCGCTGGTGGCCCGCGCCGCGGCCATCGCGCGGCGCCACGGCATCCCCGTTACGGTGGATGTCGACACCATTTACAAGGGCTTCGAGGCCGTGCTGCCGAACGTCGACTACCTCCTCACCAGCAGCGAATTCCCCGAGCGTTGGACCGGCGATGCCGACCCGCTGCAGGCCCTGAGCCGCATCCAGAACGAATACGGCATGCGCTGCGCCGCCATGACGCTCGGCGCCCACGGGGCCCTGGCGCGCCTGGACGGCCGCTTCTATTATTCGCCCGGCTTTGTTGTCTCGTGCCGCGACACCACCGGCGCGGGCGACATATTTCACGGCGCCTTCTGCTACTCTGTGGTGCGGGGCTTTTCTCTTGTGGAATCGCTGGAGTTTTCCAATGCCATGGCCGCGCTCAACTGCACCGCTTTCGGGGCGCGCGGCGGCATTGCGGCCGAAGCGGAAGCGCGCGTGCTGATGGGCCGCGGCGAGCGCCGCGTGCAGGGCGAATTCTCCGCCTTCCGAGGGTGAGGACGGAACTCAGCGAATGCTTCCTATTCACGACGATTCCCGGCGACCCGCTTCGTTCCCGCTGTGCACCGGCGCCCTGATCGCGCTCAACGTTTACGTCTTCCTGCATCAGTTCTCACTCGATGCTTTCTCGGCCAACGATTTTGTTTACGCCTACGGCTTCGTGCCCAGCCGCTTCCATTGGCACGTTGTCTCCAGCTGGCTGCCGATCTTCACGTCGCTGTTCATTCACGCCGGGTGGCTGCACATTATCGGCAACATGGTCTACCTGTGGGTGTTCGGCCCCAACATCGAAGACCTTCTGGGCCACGGCAAATTCCTGATTTTCTACCTGCTGTGCGGCGCCGCGGCCGCGTTGGCGCAATGCGCCGTCAGCCCTGACAGCCGCATTCCGCAGATCGGCGCCAGCGGCGCCATCTTCGGCATTCTGGGCGCGTACCTGATCAAGTTCCCCACGTCGCGCATCCGCATTGTGGCGTGGTTCATCCTCCTGTTCAGCTTTGAGCTGCCGGCCTGGCTGCTGCTGATCTGGTTCCTGGGGCTGCAGTTCATGAGCGGCGTCGGCTCCATCGCCGACGTGCAGACGCAGCGCGGCGGGGTGGCGTACTTCGCGCACATCGGCGGCTTTTTCGCCGGCATGCTGCTGATCCTCATAATGAAGACGCGCGACCGTACCGTCGGGCGCCGCGATCTAAGCTGGTAGTGCTCCCTGGACCATGTTCTATCCACCGGATCTCGACCTCTCCGCGGCCCCGGCACTGGACGTGCTGGCGATTGCCGCCCATCCCGACGACATCGAGCAGACCTGCGGCGGCACTCTTCTGAAGATGGGCGAGGCCGGCTACCTGACGGGAGCGCTGGACCTGACGGCCGGCGAGATGGGTTCCCGCGGCACGCCCGAGTTGCGCCTGGAGGAGGCGCGCCACGCCGGAACGATCCTGGGCCTGTCGTTTCGTGAGAATCTACGCCTGCCCGACGCGCGCCTCGAGAACAACCTTGCGCTGCGCATGACGCTGATGAGCGTCATCCGCCGCTTGAAGCCGAAAGTCGTCATCCTGCCGTATTGGGAGGCCCGGCATCCCGACCATTCGGCGGCTTCGCAGTTGGGCTTCGAGGCCTGCTTCCTGGCCGGCCTGGCCAAGATGGAGGAGTCCGTCCCGCCGCACCGTCCGCACAAGCTGCTGTACGCCTCGCTTTACGCCAACGTGACGCCGTCGTTCGTGGTCGACATCACGCCGTACTTCGACCGCCGCATGGAGTCGCTGTTGGCTTACGCCTCGCAATATGGCGAAAGCGAAACCGCGGCCGGCCTGTTCCCCAAGCGCGACGAGATCCTGGACCGCCATCGCTCCATGGCCCGCTTCTACGGCAACCTGATCGGCGTCAAGTATGGCGAACCGTTCGTCGTCAAGGAAACCCTGCGCGTCGACGACGTCGTCAGCATGGGCGTCCGCACGTTTTGAGCACCCGCCGCGCAACTTCGCAATCGAAATCTCACAAAAGGAAGGCGGCCAGGCATATGCTAGACAGGAGCCGCCAGTCCAGTTGGGAGTTCCGGCTAGGGAGAGAAATCGCATGAATCGTCGAGAATTTCTCGGGACCACCGGTGCGGCGGTCGCGAGCGCAACCCTGTCCTACGCTTCGCCGAATGAAACTGTGCCGATCGGATGCATCGGAGTCGGTCTGCGCGGCACGTATCACTTGAAGCACTTGCTCAAGATGAAAAACGTCGCGGTGAAGGCGATCTGCGACATCAACCCGGGGCATCTGGAAGCTGCCCAGAAGCTGGTGGTCGAGGAGGGCCAGCCCAAGCCGGCAGGCTATTCCGACTGGAAAGAACTGCTCGCAAGCAGGGATGTGGGCGCCGTCGTGAGCGCGCTGCCGGTCTACCTGCACGCGCCCTGCTATTTGGATACCATCGCCGCCGGCAAGGACATCTACGCTGAGAAGCCGCTTTCTATGACCTGGGCCGAGTGCGAGAAGGTCGTGGCGGCCGTGTCCGGCAGCAGGATCATCTTCCAGGTCGGCTTCCAGCGGCGCGCCGACCCGCACTTTCTGGAGGCCATCGCGCAGGTGCATAAGGGCGACCTTGGAAAGCTGATTGAGGGCCGCGTGTTGTGGTCCAATGCGTGGGGTCCGCTCGGCGGCTGGCTCGGACACCGTAAGCTCTCCGGCGACTGGATGGTGGAACAGGCCTGCCACAACTGGGACGTGATCGTCTGGGCGAATCAATGCCGGCCCGTGCGGGCCACTGGTTTCGGCACCACCGGACTGTTCCGTGACATCCCGATTGTCGTCGATAATGTGACGAACACGATGGGGATGGAACCCGATCGCGATGTCTACGACTATTACGCCGGGGTCGTCGAATTCGAGAACGGAGTGATCGTCAACATCATTCACAGCTGGGTGGCACCCAACAAGTTCGACGAGGAGTACACCAAACTGATCGGGCTCCGCGGCGGCGTTGACTTCAACTCCGGCACGTTCTCCTACCGGCCCGCCACGAAGTTGCCCGACCGGCAGAGCAGTAGCATGCAAGACAAGACGGATGCCAGCTTTCTTGCCATGGAGGCGTTCCTCAATTCGGTGCGCACCCGCAGCAAGCCGATCGCGACGGTCGAAAACGGGCGCGACGCCGTGCTGTGTTCGCTGCTCATGCGCGAGGCCGTCTACACGAAACAGGTCGTCACACTCGACACGCTCAAGCAGCAGCAGCACGGATAGACAACCCGAAACCCGCGCAACCTAGCCCGGATGTTTCACCAACCATCGGCTGCGGCGCGCGATAGGGCCGCATCTACTGCGTTGCGCTCGGTCGCCGTCCTCGACGTACTGTCAAGTACGCCTGCGGGCGGCTCCGGTCGCGCGCCTTGTATCTGCAGCCCTCTCATCGCGCCTCGCTGCGATTGTGGTGAAACAACCGGACTAGTGCGAGGAGTGGCCGGCTGTTCTCGCGGGCGGTGGATCAGGTGTAATTCTCCTGCTGCCGCCAGGATTACACTGCAATCACGGAGTGTCTTCATGGCGCGGCGAAACTTCCCACTCTCGAAGGTCTACGGTCTGCTCGAGCCGGGGCCAGTGGTGCTGCTCACCACCGCCGTCCATGGGCGGGCCAACGTCATGACGCAGTCATGGCATACCATGCTGGACTTCGAGCCGCCGCTGGTGGCGTGCGTCGTCAGCAACCGCAACTTTACTTTCAACATTCTGAAGAAGACCAGGGAATGCGTGATCAACATCCCGACGGTCGAACTCGCGCCCAAAGTCGTCGCCGTGGGCAACTGTTCCGGCCGCGACGTCGACAAGTTCGCAACCATCGGGCTCGGGCCGCTCGCCGCCTCGCGCGTCCGCGCGCCGCTGATCGCCGAGTGCTACGCCAACCTGGAATGCAGGGTGGTCGATACCCGCGCCGTCAACCGCTACTGCCTGTTCGTGCTCGAGGTAGTGAAAGCCTGGATCGATCCAGCACAGAAGAACCCGCGCACGATTCATCACCTCGGCAAGGGCGCGTTCATGGTTGCGGGCGAGACGATCAAGCTGCGGTCGAAGATGAAGTGACCACGCCTCAGTCGAACACGACCGTCTTGTTGGCGTAGCGCAGGACGCGGTGTTCCAGGCGCCGGCGCACCGCGCTCGGCAGCGCCACGCGCTCCAGTTCCCGGTACTGCGAGGCTGTCCTCAGGCTTCCTTCTGAACCAGTTCCAGGTTGTAGGCTCGGCCGAGCTCTGGCGCCAATCTCAGGGTGTAATAGCCTCTCTCTCCCTGTGGGATCACCTGGCCGTCCAAGCCAGCTGAACGCTTCCGCCCAGCCCTCCAGGAAATCTCAAGGTCAGCGCCGCGATAGCGAATACGCGCTCTTGCGGGAAGGACCTGTTTCGGAACAAGCGCTCGAAACCGAAGTTCGTCCCCCCAAATCTCCACTCCCAGGACGCCGGCAGACACACCCCAGAGAAAGCCCCCGTTGTTCATGAGAAGACCTCGACAATCATTGGGTTTACCCGTCTTTCCGTCGTAGGCTTCGTAGAACCCGTATTCGGTGATTCTAGGATGAGAGGCAAGCAACTCGGCCACTCGCAAAGCACCGCCAAGGTCATTCGCTATGGCTCGCGCCCGCATATCCGGCATTGAAACCAACGGCCAGATGCCGCCGTTCCAGTAATAGTCCGGCCGGTTGCTGCATAGTCCGTCCGCATAGACGCCAAGCCTTACACGACACGGGACCACGTCCTCGAGCTCCTGGCGGTGGTGTTCCAGCTTTGAGAGGATACGCGCGCGCTGTCTGGGGTCAGTCAAGCCCAGGAGAATGGCATGCAGGTTGTTGCCAGTGATCCAGTCGTCATGCGCAGTGCCGTCTCTTTCCACCCAGGCGAGGAACCCGTCAGTCCTGTCGTTCCAAAGCAGTTTTCTGATGGACTTCCGTACCTCTGCCGCATGCTTGCGACGGCGCTCAGCTTCAGGCGCCCTTCCGAGGAGGCTTTCAATTAATGCCAGTCGTTCGAGGGCTTCGTAGTAAAACATGGCGGCGCCGAAATCTTTCCAGGTGTTCGCTACCGTGTCGCCGATGTAGGACACACTCGCACATGCACCCACTCCTTTGCCGGGCGGATCCGTAAACGACTCCGTCCTGCCCTCCGGCAGGAAGTCTCCATCCAGATCTCGCGCCGTTAAATATTTGAGAACCTCGACGCACTTCGGATAAAGGTCAAGAAAGAACTCCCGGTCTCCTGTCACTTCATAAAGGCGAACAATTTCCAACACGAATTGCGCACAGCGATCCAAGTCCATGCCCTCTGGATTGAACTCTGCACTGAGGCCGTCAGCCGATACGCCGTAAGGGACCGGAGACCGGTCGGAGATTACCTGAACGTGCCGAGCGATCTTCCTCAGTTCGCGGCGGAAGACATCATGCTGGTCGGCTGCGCCGATGTAAAGCCCGCCGTGAAGACCAAAGTACAGGTCGTTCAACCAGGTTCCGGTTCCCCATTTTTGCCCAGCGTCTCCACAGTGCGTCTGGTCATTGACGGTACAGGCCAGAATTCCCGCACGGGACCTGGAGCACGCGGCCAACAAGTTTGGGCTGTTGCATTCCAGGAGCCCGAATTGTCTGGGCGCCGACGCCGTGGGGGCCGCTCCCAAATCCGAAATCGGGTTGAAGGCCGTTAGCAAGCCTCCATCCCTCTGCGGGATTCCAGTGGCCAGTGCGCCCAAGCCGAAGGCTCTCAAGAGATCTCGTCGCCAGACATCGCGCATTGATGAAGTCCTTATTGCTCTCGGAAAGCCTGTTGGGGCCTGACCGATTTTTCCACCCGCGTGGCTGGGAGTACAACTCCGATGGCTGACAAACTTGTGCCACCCACCCATCGCTCCATCGCTTGTCAGGCAACGAGGGCCGGCACGAGTTGTGTGGATGCGAGGGATTCGGGGGCGACCACGAAATCTATGGCGTTCCGGAATGCCGGGAAGCCGGGACGATGTACACAAATCTCCGCGCCCGCAAGCCCGGCCGGCCGACGCTCAGTCGAACACGACCGTCTGGTTCGCTTATCGCAATTTCCGGTATTCCAGGTGCCAGCGCACGGTCCGGGCCAGCACCACCCGCGTCACGTCCCGCGCGCTGACCGGTCCCCGCCCAGGCAGTCGGGAAAACGGACGTTCCTCCCTGCGCAATATGAGTCGAAGGCCATAATGACCCGGGTCACAGCCAGGTTCGACTGAGCACGATCGCGGCGATGCCGAACCCCCCGATCAGCACCCCGGCGAGGCGATTCATCACTAAGAGGACGCGGTCATTGAACCGGTCGCGGAACAGGTTCACGATGCTGCTCAGCACAATCCACCAGGCCATCGAACCGCAGAAGATCCCGACGACGAGAAACGCGGTCAGCCACCAGTGCCCTTGATGCCCGACGCCCAGCGCCGCCAGAATGGCGATAAACGACAGCACCGTCGTCGGATTCGTGAGCGTCAGGAGAAATGTTGACCTCAAATCCGAGTACGCGTTCGAGCGGTCTTGCGTTTGTGCGCTCAGCGACTCGGGACGCTTGAAGAAGTATGCGATGCCGATGACCACCAACAGAATTCCGCCCAAAAAGCGGATCCAGAACTGCTCCCGCAGCAGAAACTGGACGACGAGTGTGATGCTGAACCCCGCCACGGCGCCGTAGAACATATCGGCCGCCGCCGCTCCAAGGCCGGAGATTACGCCCGACTTCCACCCGCCCTCGATCGTCCGGTGAATACACAAAATATTCACCGGTCCCACGGGCATCGCAATCATCAGCCCGACGAGTACGCCTGCCATCAGCAACTCGACTTCTTTCATGCGCCGGCTGCCACCTCCAATGTGCGCATCTCTTCTATGGGCGCCGCGACCCGCCATCCGGCAGCAAGCCGGCTGTCACACCCATCGCAACCCGCAACCCCGCCACATTAGCACACGCCACAATCCGGCACGTCCGGCCCGTCCGCCTCAGTCGAACACCACGGTCTTGTTGGCGTAGCGCAGGATGCGGTGCTCCAGGTGCCAGCGCACGGCCCGGGCGAGCACGACGCGCTCCAGTTCCCTGCCCTTCTGGATCAGGTCCTCCAATTGGTCGCGATGCGAGACGCGGGTCACGTCCTGCTCGATGATCGGGCCCTCGTCCAACACGTCGGTCACGTAGTGGCTGGTCGCGCCGATCAGTTTCACGCCGCGCTGGAACGCCGCCTGGTACGGTCGCGCGCCGCGGAACGCCGGCAGAAACGAATGGTGCACGTTGATGATCCGCCCGGGGTAGCGGCTCACGAACTCCGGCGACAGCACCTGCATGTAACGCGCCAGCACCACCAGATCCACGCCGTTCAACGCCAGCAGCTCCAGTTGCTCGCGCTCGGCCTGCGCCTTGTGATCCGGTTCGACCGCGATGTGGTGGAACGGAATGCCGTAGAACTCGGTCAGCTTGCGGCCGTCGTCGTGGTTGCTGATCACCAGGGGGATAGTGCAGGCGAGGTCGCCCGTCTGCCACAGATGCAGCAGGTCGGCCAGGCAATGCGTGTATTGCGATACCAGGATCGCCATGCGCGCCGGGCGCGCCGAGTATTCCAACCGCCAGCGCATACCGTACTTTTGCGCCACGGGCTCAAACTCGGCGGGAAAGCGCGCCGCGTCGAGGTCGAAGCCTTCCAGGTCCCACTCGACGCGCATCAGGAACAAGCCGTGCTCCTGGTCCTGGTGCTGGTCGGCGTGCAGGATATTGGCATTGTGGGCGTACAGGAAATTGGCGATGGCCGCCACCAGCCCCTTGCGGTCGGCGCAGTCGATCAGGAGAATCCCGGTGGGCCGTTTCTCGCGTGTCATCTTCTTCTTGATTAGAACATTCCAGGGCCGCCGCTCTGCGATTGGCATTCCGGCCGCGGGTGCGGGGGCGATGTGCGGCGCCGGGCGCGAATCCGCCGCTAACCGATTCAGGGGAGGAATCGACCCGAATCCAGGGGATCGAGAAAAAGACTTCAGCCGGGGCTAAACAAAAGCCGGAATCTGCCGTTCTTAAGGGTGTAGGCAGCGCGAGGGCGCAGCGGAATCGAAAGCCGAAAAGAGGAGTCCAAGGCCATGAAGAGAATGATCATCGCTGTGGCAGCGGCGGCGGCGCTGAGCGTCGCCGGCGCGTCCGCCCAGACCGTCAACCAGCGCCGGGAAAACCAGCAGGACCGGGTCGCCAACGGCATCCAGCAGAATCAGCTCACGCCGGGGGAGACGGCCAAGATCGAGAGGCAGGAAAAGGCCATTAATCAACAGGTTGCCGGAGACCGGTATCTCAACGGCGGAAAGCTGACGGCGGGCGAAAGGAAGCAGGTCAACGGGGAATTGAACAAGACCAGCGGCGAAATCTACAAGGACCGCCACAATGCCGCCCATCCGGTGTACGGCAACAACAAGGTGGACCAGCGGCGCGAAAATCAGCAGGATCGCATCGCCCAGGGCGTCCGCAGCGGTTCCTTGAAGGCCAGCCAGACGGCCAGACTCGAGGGCCAGGAAGCGAAAATCAACAAGCAGGTCCGGACCGACCGCGCGGCCAACGGCGGCAAGCTCACGCCGGGGGAAAAGAAGCAGGTCAACAAGGAACAGAACGTCGCATCGCGCCGCATTTACAACAACAAGCACAAGTAAGCGCGATTCGGGTCCGCGCCGCGCCGGGGTTCTCACTCGGAGGAAACGACTGAGCGGCTCGGCAACGCCAGTCGTGGAGCAGCCGTGGCGCGGCGCGGCAAACGGGTCCGGTGGCCTTTTAACAGGCGCCGGACCCGTTTTCTTTTGGGCGTCGCGGCGCGGTGCTGCTACTATGGCGTCGTGGCGGTACGGCACATCCTGCAGCTCGGCGATCCGCTGTTGCGCGCAGTTTCGAAGTCCATTCCGCCGGAGGATGCGGGGGCGACGATTCAGGACCTGGAGGAGACGCTGGCCGAGTTCCGCCGTACGTACGGGTTCGGCCGCGCCATCAGCGCCATCCAGATCGGCCTGGCCGTACGGGTGATTTTCATGCAGGTGGGCGGATTGCGCTACGAGCTGATCAATCCCGAGATCACCTGGTTCGGCCCCGACAGCTTCACGCTGTGGGACGACTGTTTTTCGTTTCCCAACCTGCTGGTGCGACTGGAACGCCGGCGCGCCGTCCGTTTGCGCTACCAGTCGATGGCGGGCGCCGAGCGCGAATTGGAAGCGTTTGGCGCTCTGTCCGAGCTGATCCAACACGAAGTGGATCATCTCGCGGGCGTGCTGGCGGTGGACCGGGCGCTGGACCGCGACAGCTTGTGCACACGCGAGGAGTGGCTCAGGCGCTACCACTCCGAATAGTCTCCAGTCTCGGAAAATCGCGTGCGGATGGGCGGGGCATGACGACGGCTTGCGGCTCAGATTGTCCTTCATTTCCGCCCCGCTCCGTCCGATATGAGGGTTAGAAAACAACATGAAGGATCGCCGGTTGGAGCGGCGCATGCTCTGCGCCGATTTGGTCGAGGTGTGCTGGCTGGATCGGAGTGGACAGCCGCACGCCGCCATCGCAAATATCGAAGACATCTCGACGCAGGGCGCTTCGGTCACCCTCGATAGCGCATTGAGCGTGGGTTCGGCGGTGCAGATCCGTTGTCTGCGGGGCGAGTTCACCGGCATCGTCAGTTATTGCCGGCAGGAGCCGGATTTCGGCTACATTGCGGGGATCGAGTTTTGCGGGGGCTCGCGCTGGAATATGCGCAAATACCGGCCGCGCCACCTGCTGGACCCGCTGGCGCTGGCGCGGCGTGCTCCGGGCGGCGGCGTCTCGATCTAGCCGGGATGTTTCACTAGAAATCGGCTGCGGCCCTCTCATCGCGCCTCGCTGCGATCGCAAGTGAAGCATCCGGGCTACGTACGGATTGGTCCCCTCGCCGTTTGACACGCGGCCGGCAGCCGGTGACGGGCACTCGGCGGAATCATCACTGCTCATCATTATCGGAACAACCGAAAGCGTAGTCGATGGCGTGCGAAAAACATTTTTGCGAAACAAAGCCAATCTCGAACAACCCCTTTCTCATCTTGAGGATACACCCCATGTCAAGTGCGAACATGAGGCGAAAACAGAGGCCGGAATGGGCGATTCGACAGAATTCGACAGCAGTGTCGAAAAGTGTCGAGAAGTGTCGGATTCTGTCGGGTGGGTGAAGGCTCCTCCCCGAGCGGTCGGAGTAGCTCCTATTGCATTTATTTGCAATGGGATAGCCGGAGGATCCGGGAGCCGCCAAGGGGCGCGCAGAGGGCCCCTCAGGCGAAAACCGGAGTGTCGTGTCGAAATGTCGGATGCGAGGCGGCCGCGGCGGGCCGCGCGAGTGATGAAAAGTGATGAATCGCCCCGGCGAGACACCGGCCAGGAGTGCCGAAAGAATGCGACCGGTGTCCTTGCGCCCAAGCTTATGGCGCTTGTGAGCAGCCTGGTCCTGGCAGGTTGAAATGGGCCTCGCCCGGAACTTTCACCAACCATCGGCTGCGGCGCACGGCCAGGGCCACGACCTGGCCGAGGCGGCGGCCGTCGAGAACGACCGCATCGGGGTCGCGCTGCTCATGCAGAACAAGGTCGGCGCCGATGGGCCAGCGAAAACCGCGAGCGTCGAGATCCAGATAGAAGTTCCGGTCCGAGTTGAGAGATTCCTTGCGGCGGGGTGACGCACCAGTCTATCCCGGAGAGGCTGGGGGTTGTGAATTGCCGGTTTGCTGTTCGGGGGGATGCGGCTATTTCACTTCCACCTTGCGCCGGGAGACGGTCGGCTCGCCGGCGTGGGTGGCGATGGCCTTGAGGAGATATTTGCCGGGCGCTTGGGGGGCCTGCAGGGGGATGGAGTAGGTCTGCTGGCCGTAGGGCGGGATGGCGAAATGCAACTCGGCCTTGATGGTCGAGACGCCGTCCTTTTCAAAGGCGAGCGCGAGCTGGCCATCGGCGGGCGTGGGCTCGTCGTTGATCAGCATCAGGGCGTAGTCGCGCGTTTCCCCGGGATGCAGTTGAGGTTGCCAGAAGTTGATATAGACGCCGAGGGGCTTGAAGGATTCCCGAACATAATCGGCGAAGTGCGATTCGAGCTCGAGGCGGCCGATGTCGGCGAAATTGTCCGAGGTTCGGACGCCCGGGTAACTGCAAGTCAGGTAGACAAAGTACTGCACGCCGGCGGCCTGGCGGTGGGCGCGCCAGAACTCGGTCAGGCCGGCGAGCAGGTAGGCGTAGGTTTCGAAGCGCTCGGCGGGCGTGGCCTTCGGGCCGAGGAGCTTGTCGTAGACGTTCCCGGTGAGCAGCGTGGGGCTGCCATCGCGGTTGAGCCATAGCCAGCCGTATTCATTGATCATGACGGCGTGGGTGGTGGGGTGGGGCGAATTCCAATCGGTCTTGGCGCCGGTCATGTGTTCGAGGTCGGCCATGTCGAAGGGCTTGTAGACCGGCTTCCACAGGCCGATGAAGAGATAGGGGTGGTCCTCGACGGGATCGTCGGGGCCGCTGGGGATCGTGTAGCCGTTGTCCCAGGGGCGGCCGGAGAGGTCGAGCGGGCGTACGGCGGGGAGCACTTTTTCGGCCAGAAATTCGGCGTGGGCCTCGTTGGAGGCGTCCCAGACGGCGAGGCTGGGGTGGTTCCAGTGGTCGCGCATCCACTCGCCGAACTGGGTGACGAGCTCGTCGGGCTTCCACTCATCCCAGTGGCCCTGCCAGATGGGGAATTCGTTCTGGATGAGGAGGCCGGCTTCGTCGGCGACGTCGTACCAGAATTGCGGCGCCGGGCCGAGCGTGAAGCGGAAGCTGTTCCAGTGCATCCGCCTGGGAATATCGATGAGCAGGCGGCGCACCCAGGCCTCGTCCCAGGGATGGTTCTTGCACTCGGGGTCCTCGAAGAAGCGGTGCAGGGCGATGTTGGAGCCGCGCAGGAAGTAGAGCTGCCCGTTCAAATACGCGCGGCGGGTGGCCGTGTCGTAGCGGAATTCGCGCATGCCGAAGCGGGTAGAGGCAGTATCGCCGCCGGTGGCGGTATCCAGCACGTAGAGATTGGGCGTTTCAGGCGTCCACAGACGCGGGTTAGGGAGCTTGAGTGTGCAGTTGATGGTGCGACGCTCGCCGGGAGCCAGGCGCGCGGCTGGCTGCTCGAATGCGGCGACGACGGCGGTTTCCTTCCAGGCGTGGACCGACTGTTTGAATGCGAGTGAGACCTCCTGGGCGCCAGCATTGCGAACAACGGTCTGCACCTGGATTTCCGAAGTGGCGAGATGCGGGGCGACCTGGACGGATTCGATCACCGGGTCAGCGCTCAGATCGAGCGAGACGGTGTCGTAGATACCCGGCGTCCACTTAAGTTTCTCCTTATCAGTCCCGGCAAAGGCCCAAGCCGGCAGGACCGCGGGGTGTGCGCCGATGCGCACGACCAGCTCGTTGTCGCCCTTCCACTTAAGCGCTTTCGTCACGTCGAAGACGGCCGCGGTAAAGCAGCCCAGGTGCTCGCCCACACTGGCGCCGTTGAGCCAGACGGCGGCGCCGAACTGAGCCTTATTGATGCGCAAAATGGCGGCGCCGGGCCGGGCGGCGAGCTCGGGCTTGAGCTTGAAAGTGCGGCGATACCAGAAGTAATTGCGGGCCTGGCGCGGGACGCCCACGGCGGTGGTGCGCTCGGATGCGGGCCGCAGTTTGTCGCGGATCTCGACGTCGATCAACTCGCGGCTGTCGAAGCGGTTGACATCGGTGAAGGGCGGAGTGGCGAGATTGGCCAGGCCGGGCACGGGCGCGGTGTGAGGAAACTGAGCGGGGAGCGGCGCAGGCGCGACGCTTTCGGCCACGTCCCAGGATCCATCGAGCGAGATGGTGGTCCGGGTCGTGGCCGGGCTGGCCTGGGCAAACAGCGGGGACATGGACATAGCAAGTATGAAGACACAAGACGACAAGCGCGGGCGCATGCTCGGATTATCGACAATGCGGCGGCACAATGCACGGGCGCGACGCGGCGCGCCGCATGTGATTTACTATTCCATGACGCGGCGGGACGCGGAGGAAAGATACGGCGGCGCGGGATCCCTATAAGGAGACTGGCGCGGCTCAGGGAATCCGCGCAACGATGGGCGCTGCGCGATGAGCCGGAAGCGCCGGGTGAGGAAGCATTACTGAGGTGGAACTCGACGGCAAAGTGGTTGTGATCACGGGGTCGTCAGGTATCGGCGCCGCGACGGCGCGGCTGGCGGCGGTGTACGGGGCGCGAGTTTTTATTTGCGGCCTGGACCCGACGCAGTGCGCGAGCCTGGCCGAGGAGACGGGCGGAAGCGCGTACGCGGGCGACCTGAGCGACGTGCACCATGCCGAGCGCGCGGTGGCGCAGTGCATCACCGAATTCGGTCCGCCGGACGGGCTGTTCAACGTGGCCGGCGGGAGCGGACGGCGATTCGGCGACGGCCCGTTGCACCTGATCAGCGACGAGGGATGGGACAAGACGCTGGAGATGAACCTGTTGCCGATGTTTTACGTAACGCGCGCGGTGCTGCGGCGCATGATCCCGCGCGGGCACGGCGCGGTGGTGAACGTGACGTCGGTGAGCGCTTATTCGCCGGAGCCGAAGCACTTCGCGACGCACGCCTACGCGGCGGCAAAAGGGGCGCTGATCGCGCTGACGAAAACGATGGCGGCCTACTACGCGCCACACGGCATCCGGGTCAATGCGATTGCGCCGGGGCTGACGCGCACGCCGATGAGCCTGCGGGCGCAGGCGGACGAGGCGATTGTGGCGCAGATGAAGTGGAAGCAGCCGCTGGCCGGAACGCTGCTCGATCCCGACGACGTGGCCCGCGCGGCGCTGTTTCTGTTGAGCGACGCGGCGCGCTTCATCACCGGCCAGGTGCTGGGCGTCGATGCGGGGTGGGAGGTCTCGTGAGCGGGGCGGGGCGCGGGCGGGAAGGATTCAGGCCGCGTGGCGCCGCAGGATCTGCGGGAGGTTGAGCGAAAACGCGGAGCGCGCCAGCACCATGTCGGCGCCGGCGTTGTGGGCCTGCATTTTCAGCTCGCCGTGCACGTGCGAGACGAAGGCGATGACGCTGACGCCGCGCAGCGCCGGCTCGCGCTTCAGTCTGGCAATCAGCTCGAGCGGGCGGGCCGAGACGGAGTTCAGATCGACGATGACCAGCGCCGGGGGCTCGGCCAAGGCCTTGTTCAGCAGGTCCTGCTCCGACTTCAGAAACTCGGCCAGCATGCCGGCGCGCTTAGCCGCGTCGTTAATTTTCACGATGAAAAACAAGTCGTCAACGACCGCGAGGATCTTTCGCGGAGACTGGGCCATACACCATAATCCTGTCTTTTTGTTTCAAGCGTGCGACGCACACCGCAGGAAGCTTCCTTTGGTTCAGACCGTTCGGGGGATTTCCTGCAGGGGAGGCAGTTTCATTGTACGCATCCCCAGGCATGAATGCAAGCGGGAAGGACCGGCGTGGAGGGCCGGCGGGGGCAATGGCGGGCGAGAAGGAGCCTCGAAGGGCCAGGTCCGCATGGCCCCATTGAGCTATTCCGCCAGCGGCGCCAGTCATAGGAAAATCGTAATTGGTGAAGTGTGGCGATTGCGGCGCGGAGGCCGCGGCCGGTCCGCCGACGGAGCGTATGGGCACGTTACCGGGAACGGCAATGTCGCGTCTTCTCAATCTGACGCTGGCCGGGGAGGCGGGCGAAGGCAGACGGTGCGCGCAGCGGATGACATAATGTGTACGCTGTCAGGCGTGCCGCATTGCGATGCCGGGGCGGACCGCGCGGGCCATTGTTTCAGGCGAAAACGAAGGACTCCATGAATTCCCAAGCGACTGAGAATCAGCAAGCTGACATCGATGCCGGGCCGCCGGCGCAGGGCGAAAAAAAAGGCAAGAGCCGGGTGTGGTTGTGGCTGCTCGTGCTGTGCGTTCTGGGCGGGGGAGCGTACTACCTGTCGCGCGGTCCGGCGCAACAGGCCCAGCAGGCCAAGGCCAAGGCCGACGCGGCCAAGGCGGGGTCGCGCGCGGTGCCGGTGGTGACGGCAGTGGCGCGGCGGGGCGAGATGGGCATTTTTCTGGATGGGCTGGGGTCAGTTGTGGCCTTGAACACGGTGACGGTCCATACGCGAGTGGACGGCGAGCTGGTGAAGGTGGCGTTCACGGAGGGCCAGACGGTGAAACAGGGAGATCTGCTGGTGGAGATCGACCCGCGCCCGTACCAGGTGCAACTGGAACAGGCCGAGGGCCAATTGGCGCACGACGAGGCGCTGCTCGCAAACGCCAACATCGACCTCGACCGCTACAAGATCCTGTCCGCCCAGGACGCCATCCCGAAGCAGCAGTTAGACACGCAGGTGGCGTTGGTGAATCAGTATGTTGGAACGATCAAATCCGACCAGGCGGCGATCGACACCGCCAAACTGCAACTGGTTTACTGCAGGATCACTGCGCCGCTGACGGGGAGAATCGGCCTGCGTCTGATCGACCAGGGAAACATGGTGCACGCCACGGACACGACGGGCCTGCTGGTGATCACGCAATTGCAGCCGATTGCGCTGCTGTTCAGCATTGCGGAGGACAGCATTCCACAGGTTCTTCAGAAGATGCACGGCGGCGCGAAACTGCGCGTTGACGCCTACGACCATGACATGAAGCAGAAACTGGCCACGGGCGAGCTGCTGACCATCGACAACCAGATCGACCAGAACTCGGGCACGTTGCGCTTCAAGGCGATCTTTCCCAACGAGGACAACGCGCTGTTTCCCATGCAGTTTGTCAACGCCAAGCTGCTGATCGATACGAAACGCGGAACGGTGCTGATTCCCACAGCGGCGGTACAGCGCAGCCCGCAGGGGACGTATGTGTACGTGGTGAAGGCGGACAACACGGCGGAGGTGCGGGAGGTCACGCTGGGACCGGTGTCGGGCGATGAAGCGTCGATCGACAAGGGCGTGGAACCGGGCGAGACGGTGGTGATCGAGGGCGTGGACAAGCTGCAAGACGGTTCGAAGGTGATTCCTCCGAAGGCCGGGGCAGCGGGCGGCAGCGGCGCGGCGCAAAGCAAGGGCGCGGCGCAAGGCAAGGGCGCGGCGGCCAAGCAGGGCGCGCGCCCGGATGGGAAGCAGGGGAAGGGCGAATGAGCCCCTCGCGGCAATTCATTCTGCGGCCGGTGGCGACTTCGCTGTTCATGGCGGCGATCCTGCTGGTGGGACTGGTGGCGTACAAGCAACTGCCGGTGTCAGCGCTGCCGCAGGTGGATTACCCGACGATCCAGGTGGTTACGTTTTATCCCGGCGCAAGCCCGGACGTGATGGCCTCCTCGATCACGGCGCCGCTGGAGCGGCAGTTCGGCCAGGTGCCGGGCCTGAACCAGATGACGTCGACCAGCTCGCAGGGCAGCTCGATCATCACGCTGCAGTTCATGCTGGAGCTGAACATCGACGTGGCGGAGCAGGAGGTTCAGGCGGCGATCAACGCGGCGGGCACCTACCTGCCGGCCGATCTGCCGAATCCGCCGATCTACAGCAAGACCAACCCGGCCGACGCGCCGATCCTCACGCTGGCGCTGACGTCGAAGTCGCTGCCGCTGTCCAAGGTGGAGGACCTGGCCGACACGCGGCTGGCGCAGAAGATCTCGCAGTTGCCGGGCGTCGGTCTGGTGACCATCAGCGGGGGCCAGAAGCCCGCGATCCGGATCCAGTTGAACCCGACCGCGCTGTCTTCCTACGGGCTTGACGCTGGAGGACGTGCGCACGGCCATCAGCGCCAGCGAACGTGAACCAGGCCAAGGGCAGTCTTCGACGGCCGCCTGCAGTCGTACACGATCGAGGCCAACGATCAGCTTCTCACCAGCCCGGACTACCGGCCACTGGTCATTGCCTACCGCAACGGCGCGCCGGTGGTGTCTGTCCGACGTGGCCAATGTCATCGACGACGCCGAGAACGTGCAACAGGCGGCCTGGATGAACCAGACGCCGGCGGTGATCGTGAACATCCAGCGGCAGCCGGGCGCCAACATCATCGAGGTGGTGGATCGCGTGAAGAAGCTGCTGCCGCACGCTCAAGGCCACGCTGCCGGCGGCGATCGACGTCCAGATCCTGACCGACCGGACGACCACGATCCGGGCCTCCGTGGCGGACGTGCAGTTCGAGCTGGTGCTGACCATCGCGCTGGTGGTGATGGTCATCTTCCTGTTCCTGCGGAGCGTCGCGGCCACGATCATCCCGAGCGTGGCCGTGCCGCTGTCGCTGGTCGGCACGTTCGGGGCGATGTACCTGCTGGGCTACAGCCTGAACAACCTGACGCTGATGGCGCTGACGATCTCGACCGGTTTCGTGGTGGACGACGCGATCGTGATGATCGAGAACATCGCGCGCTACATCGAGCAGGGAGAGGCGCCGCTGCAGGCCGCGCTGAAGGGCGCGGAGCAGATCGGATTCACCATCGTGTCGCTGACCATCTCGCTGATCGCGGTGCTGATCCCGCTGCTGTTCATGGGCGACATCGTGGGCCGGCTGTTCCGCGAATTCGCGGTCACGCTGAGCGTGACGATCCTGGTCTCGGCCGTGGTCTCGCTGACGCTGACGCCGATGATGTGCGCCCGGCTGCTGCGGCACACACCGGCCGCCGAGCAGGGCCGGATGTACCGCGCCTCGGAGAGGGCATTCAACGCCGTGATCATCGTTTTACGGCCGCACGCTCGAATGGGTTCTGCGAACGTCAGACGGCGACGCTGATGGTCGCCGTCGGCACGCTGGTCCTGACGGGCTATCTGTACATGGATCATTCCCAAGGGCTTTTTCCCGGTACAGGACACGGGCGTGATCCTGGGCATCTCGGAGGCGCCGCAACCGACTTCCTTCCCGGCCATGGCCGAGCGCCAGCAGGCACTGGCCAAGGTGATTCTGCAGGATCAGGCGGTCGAAAGCCTGTCCTCGTTCATCGGCGTGGACGGCATGAACACGACGATCAACAGCGGGCGCATCCAGATCAACCTGAAGCCGCTGGAGCTGCGCAAGATGAGCGTCGAGCGACGTGATCCGCAGGCTGCAACCGCAGCTCGACAAGGTGGACGGCATTACGCTGTTCATGCAGCCGGTGCAGGACCTGACGGTCGAGGACCGGGTCAGCCGGACGCAGTTCCAGTACACTCTGGAAGACCCGGATCCGAAGGAGCTGGCCGAGTGGACCACACGGCTGGTGGATCAGCTGCAGGCGGCTGCCCGACCTGCGCGACGTGGCCAGCGACCAGCAGAACCTGGGATTGCAGGCCCACCTGGTGATCGACCGCGAGACCGCGTCGCGGCTTGGCATCACTCCGCAGATGATCGACAACACGCTGTACGACGCCTTCGGCCAGCGCCAGATTTCGACCATGTTCACGCAACTGAACCAGTACCACGTGGTGCTGGAGGTCAGGCCGGAGTTGCAGCAACGGCCCGGGGATCTGAAGAATTTGTACATCCGCTCGGCCGGAGGCGGCCAGGTGCCGTTGAGCGCGTTCACGCATTATGAGACGCGCACGACGCCGCTGACGGTCAACCACCAGGGCCAATTCCCGATCGCGACGGTGTCGTTCAACCTGGCGCCCGGAGCGAGCCTGGGAGAAGCGGTCACGGCCGTCGATGCGGCCCAGAAAGCGATCGGGATGCCGCGCAGCGTGCAGACGGCCTTCCAGGGCACGGCGGCAGGCGTTCCAGACCTCGCTGGCCAACGAAGCCGCTGCTGATCCTGGCGGCGATCGTCACGGTCTACATCGTGCTGGGCGTGCTGTACGAGAGCTACATCCACCCCATCACGATCCTCTCGACGCTGCCGTCGGCGGGCGTCGGCGCACTGCTGGCGCTGATGATCTGCCGGCAGGACTTCAGTGTGATCGCCCTGATCGGGATCATCCTGCTGATCGGCATCGTGAAAAAGAACGCGATCATGATGATCGACTTCGCGCTGGAGGCGGAGCGCAAGGAGGCACCTGCCACCGCGGGAGGCGATCTACCAGGCCTGCCTGCTGCGTTTCCGGCCGATCATGATGACCACGATGGCGGCGCTGCTGGGCGGCATCCCGCTGGCGCTGGGCAAGGGGACCGGGTCCGAGTTGCGCCAGCCGCTGGGGATCGCGATCGTGGGCGGACTGCTGTTGAGCCAGTTGCTGACGCTGTACACGACGCCGGTGATTTACCTGTGGTTCGACCGTCTGGCGCGGCGTTTTGGATATTCGGCCGCGGGCGGCCCGGAAGCGCCGTTGTATGACGGCGGAGGCGGAATGAGCCTGTCGACGCCTTTCATCTACCGGCCAGTCGGAACGGCGTTGCTGACCATCGCGCTGGGGCTCGCCGGCGGAGTGGCGTACAAGTTTCTGCCCGTTTCCCCGCTGCCCCAGGTGGAGTTTCCGACCATCTCGGTCGGCGGCGGGCCTGCCGGGCGCGAGTCCCGAGACGATGGCGTCGGCGGTAGCCACGCCGCTGGAACGGCAGTTCGGGCGCATCGCCGGCGGTCACGGAGATGACCTCCAGCTCGACGCTGGGCTCAACCGGCGTCACGCTGCAGTTCGATCTCAACCGCAATATCGACGCCGCGGCGCGCGATGTCCAGGCGGCGATCAACGCCGCGCGCGGCCAATTGCCGGCCAACCTGCCGAACAACCCCACCTACCGCAAGGTCAATCCGGCGGACGCGCCGATCCTGATCCTGAGCCTGTCCTCCAAACTGTCCACCAAGGGCAAAATGTACGACGTGGCTTCGTCGATCCTGGCCCAGAAACTGGCGCAGGTGCGAAGGCGTCGGGCAGGTTTTCGTCGGCGGCAGCTCGCTGCCCGCGGTGCGGATTGAAGTCAATCCGACGATGCTCAACAGCTTCGAGCTGAATCTGGAGGACGTTCGCACCGCGCTGGCGGCAATGAACGCGAACCGGCCCAAGGGGCAGTTTGTCCGGCCTCCAGCGGACGTTCTCCATCAGCACGACGGACCAACTGCTGAAAGCCAGCGAATACAAGCCGCTGATCATCGCCTACAACACGGCCAAAGGCGGCTCCGTGCGGCTGTCCGACATCGCCGATGTGAGGGACTCGGTGGAGGATGTGCGAACGGGCGGCTCGGTCAACGGCAAGCCTGCCATCGTCCTGGTCATCTTCCGCCAGCCCGGGGCCAATATCATCGACACGGTGGACCGCGTGCTGGCCCTGATGCCGCACCTTCCAGGCGCAGATCCCGCAGAGCATCAAAATGGGCGTCGCGCTGGACCGCACCACCACCATCCGCGCCTCGGTCCATGACGTGCAGCTCACACTCCTGATCTCCATCTCCCTGGTAATTCTGGTGGTCTTCATTTTTCTGCGCAGCGCGCGCAGCACGCTCATCCCCAGCATCGCCGTCCCGATTTCGCTCATCGGCACCTTCGGGGTGATGTATCTGTGCGACTACAGCCTCGACAACCTGTCGCTGATGGCGCTGACCATCGCCACCGGCTTCGTGGTGGACGATGCGATCGTGGTGATCGAAAACATCACGCGCCACCTCGAGGCCGGGCATGCAGCCTTTGCAGGCGGCATTGCTGGGGGCCAAGGAGATCGGCTTCACCGTGCTGTCGATGAGCCTGTCGCTGGTGGCGGTGTTCATCCCTATTCTGTTGATGGGCGGCATCGTGGGCCGCCTGTTCCGCGAGTTTGCGGTAGCGCTTTCGGTGGCCATCGGGGTATCGCTGATGGTTTCGCTGACGACGACGCCGATGATGTGCGCGCACATGTTGAAGTCCAAGCAGGAAGAGCACCACAACTGGTTCTTCAGGCTCAGCGAAGGCGGCTTCAAGCGGATCCTCGGCGGTTACGACAGGTCCCTTTCCTGGGTCCTGCGGCACCAGCCGTTAACGCTCGCCGTGACGCTGGCGACCGTCGCCGTCTCGGTTTATCTCTACATCACGATCCCCAAGGGATTCTTCCCGCAGCAGGATGTGGGGCGCCTGATGGGGCAGGTCATGGCCGACCAGTCGATCTCCTTCCAATCCATGGACCAGAAGATGGGACAGATTGTCAAGATCGTTATGGCGGATGATGCCGTCGACGGCGCGGTGTCATTCTACGGCGGCCAGGGCACGACCAACGTGGGCCGCATGTTCGTCACGCTGAAGCCGCTGAGCCGGCGCACGCTGGACATCGACCACGTGATCGCGCGGCTGCGTCCCAAGCTGGGCCGCGTGCCCGGCGCCACGCTGTTCCTGCAGGCCGTGCAGGACGTGCGCATCGGCGGCCGCATGAGCGCCGCACAGTATCAATACACATTACAGGGCGACGATTTTGCCGACCTGGTGCGCTGGGCGCCGCGCGTGGCCGCTAAGCTGCGCACGTTGAGAGGATTGACCGACGTGGTGAGCGACCAACAGGACAAGGGACTGGAAGCCGATCTTGTGATCGACCGCGCGACCGCCGCCAGGCTGGGCGTGTCCGCCAAGCAGATCGACAACACGCTGTACGACGCGTTTGGCCAAAGCCAGGTGTCGACCATGTACACCCAGATCAACCAGTACCACGTCGTCCTGGCGATAGCCCCCCGCTTCTGGCAGAACCCCGACGGGCTGAAGGAGATTTACCTCGCTACCAACAAGGGCACCCAGGCCCCGCTGGACGCCGTGACGCACTTTCAGTCGGCCAACACGCCGCTCTCGGTCAACCATTCGGGGCAGTTCCCCTCGGTGACCATCTCGTTCAACATGACTCCCGGTTTTCCGCTGGGCACGGCGGTGGATGAGATTGAGGACGCGCAGCGTCTGATGGGGCTGCCGGCGAGCATTCACGGCATGTTCTCGGGGACCGCCCAGGCCTACCAGGCCTCGCTGGCCAACGAGCCGATTCTCATTCTGGCCGCGTTGCTGACCGTCTATATCGTGCTCGGAATTCTGTACGAGAGCCTGATCCACCCGATCACGATCCTCTCGACGCTGCCTTCGGCCGGCGTCGGGGCGCTGCTGGCACTCAAGTTCACCAATACGGATCTTAGCGTGATTGCGCTGATCGGGATCATCCTGCTGATCGGCATCGTGAAGAAGAACGCGATCATGATGATCGACTTCGCGCTGGAGGCAGAGCGCAAGCAGAACAAGACGCCCGAGCAATCGATCTACCAGGCCTGCCTGCTGCGCTTCCGGCCGATCATAATGACGACCATGGCCGCCATGCTCGGTGGAATGCCGCTGGCGCTGGGCTTCGGCAACGGAGCGGAGTTGCGCCGGCCGCTGGGCATCACGATCGTAGGCGGGCTGATCTTCAGCCAGATGCTCACGCTGTACACGACGCCGGTGATCTACCTCTACATGGACCGGCTGCGGCTGCGCTTGAGCGGGCTGCGGCGTGGCAGCGCAGCGACAACGGGCGAGGTGGCGCCGGCATGATTGCGTGTCAACCGCGAACCGAGTCCGCCGCCCCGGCCGTGCCGCGCATCCGCCGGAGCACCGCGACCGCCGCAGCGTTTTCCTTAGTTTTGGGAGAAACATCCATGCCCCGACGTTTGATCCGCGCCATCGCCGCCGCTCCGCGACGCGCGCCGGCCTGGCCTGGCAGCGCGCTGTCTTGGGTCGTGCTGGCCGTTCTCGGGTTGACCAGCGCAGGCTGTATGGTCGGACCGAAATATAAGCGGCCGGACGCGCCGCCCGCACCGGCCGCGTACAAAGAGGCGCCGCCGTCGAATATGACCGAGGCGGGCGCGTGGAAGGAAGCGCAGCCCAACGACACTGCCAACCGCGGCAAGTGGTGGACGATCTTCAACGATGCGCTGCTGAACTCGCTGGAGGAGCAGGTCGAAATCTCCAACCAGAACCTCAAGCAGTTCGAGGCGCAGTACCGCGCCGCGGCCGCCGCCATCGGCGTCACGCGAGCCGGCCTCTATCCCACGGTGACGGCCGGGCCATCGGTCACCGGATCGCAGTCCTCGGCGAACGTCGGGGTTCAGATCAAGGGCGGGCCGGCGCCGGTTCCGTACGCCACATTGGGTCTGCCGTTCCAGTTGACCTATGAGGCGGACGTTTGGGGCCGCATCCATAGCACCCTGGAAGCCAATGTCGCCACGGCCCAGGCCAGCGCCGCCGACCTGGCGGCCGCGCGGCTGAGCGCCCAGGCGCTGCTGGCCGCGGATTATTTTCAATTGCGTGGCCAGGACACCCAGAAGCGCCTGTTGGACGACACCGTTGTGGCCTATGAAAAAGCGTTGGAGCTCACCGTCAACCGCTATCGGCAGGGCGTCGCCTCGAAGCTCGACGTGACCCAGGCACAGAACCAGATCGACACGACGCGGGCGGATGGCACCGACACTGAAGTGCTGCGTACGCAATATGAACACGCCATCGCCGTGCTGCTGGGCAAGGCGCCGGCGGATCTTACGATTCCTGTCAAACCGCTCGACATTCCGCCGCCGGTCATTCCGGCCGTGCTGCCCGGCGCGCTGCTGGAGCGGCGGCCCGATATCGCCGCCGCTGAGCGGCAGGTGGCGGCCGCGAATGCGCAGATCGGAGTGGCGCAGTCGGCTTACTATCCCACCATCGGCTTCAACATCTCCGCCGGACTGGAAGGCAACAGCATCCTCAACTGGTTCACCTGGCCCAGCCGCGTCTGGTCGGTGGGACCGACGCTGGCGCAAACCCTGTTTGAAATGGGCGGCCGCAGGGCGTTCAAGCAGGAGATGATCGCCGACTACGACGCTACCGTCGCGGGTTATCGGCAGACCGTGCTGACCGCTTTTCAACAGGTGGAAGACAACCTGGCCGCGCTGCGCATCCTGGAGCGAGAAGAAAAGGAACAGCAGCAGGCGGTGAACTCCTCGGCGCTGGCCACGCAATTGTCGCTGGACCAGTACAGGGGAGGCATTACCAACTATCTCCAGGTGATCACCGCGCAGGCCGCCGAACTGGGCGACCGCCGGACATTTTTCTCCATCCAGACGCGCCGGATCGTGGCCAGCGTGCAGCTCATCCAGGCGCTGGGCGGAGGCTGGGACGCCTCCCAGCTGCCCTCGCACCAACAACTCCTGCCGCCCGCCCGGAAGAGGAATATTTTCGAGTACGAGCGGCCCTCCGACCGGCCCGCGGCGCAACAGAGCCCGGTTCAGCCGGCGCCGACGGGCGAGCCGGCAGCGAAGAACTGAAGCCTGCGCCGGACGAGGCCGGCGGCCGGGCGCGAGGCGCTGTGGTCAGGAACGCGCGAGTCGCAACGCGGCCAGCACCGCCTGGCCGAGCGCGATGCCGCCATCGTTGGCGGGCACGCGTTGATGGACGAATAGGCTCAGGCCGGCGGCCTGCAGCCGCTCGGCGCAACGCCCGGTCAGCCAGGCGTTCTGAAAGCACCCTCCGCTCACAGCCACGCGCCGCACGCCCACACCAAGCGCCACCTGGACCACCCATGCCGCCAGCGTTTCGTGGAAGCGCGCACTGAGGACGGCGGCCGCGACGCCGCGCTTCATCTGGGCATCGATCTCGCGCACCATCGGCCGCCAGTCGGCGTGCAGACCGGAACAGGGCAGCGGGTAGGGCTCGGCCGGGCCGTGCCGCATCGCTTCCGCTTCCAGCCGCAGGCCCGCCTCGCCTTCGTACCGGTTGCGCTCACAGACGCCGGTCATCGCGGCCACGGCGTCGAACAAGCGGCCCATGCTCGAGGTCTCGACGCAGTTGATCCGCCGCGTAATCAACGGCTCAACGGTGGCCAGCTTGCCGCCCACCCGCAATCCCGATTCGATCATCAGGCTGGCGGCGCAGCGCCAGGTGTCCTTCACGGCCGCCTCGCCACCGGGCAGCAGAAACGGCCGCAGCGAGGCGACGCGCAGGATGCGCGGGACCGTCGCGCCCGCCGAAAGCCCGTCTTCAAACAAAAAGATCTCGCCGCCCCAGATGGTGCCGTCGTGGCCGTATCCCGTGCCGTCCCAGCCCACACCCAGAAACGGCCCGTCGATATCGTTCTCGGCGGCGCAGGACGCGGCGTGCGCTTCGTGATGCTGCACTGAGATCACCGGCTTGCCCTGTGCGTGGGCCCAGCGTGTGGACCAGTAGTCCGGATGCAGGTCGCAGGCCAGCACGTCGGGCGCGAAACGGTACAGCCGGCACAGGTCCGCCACGACACGCTCGAAACACGCCCGCGACTGTGGCGTATCCAGGTCTCCGATGTGCTGGCTGACCACGACCTGCGATCCGAACAACAGCGCGATGCTGCTTTTCAAATGCCCGCCCACGGCCAGAATCTTCGGGCCGCCGGACATTCTTCGCCCCAGCGGCACGGGCATCGGCGCATAGCCGCGGGCGCGGCGCAGCAGGGATTCGCGCCCCAGCGCCACGCGCGAAACGGAGTCGTCACACGGCCGCGCGATGGGCCGGTCGTGGTTGACGAACAGATCGGCTACGCCGGCCAGCCGCTCGTGCGCTTCTTCCACTGACGTGGCGATCGGCTCGTCGCTCAGGTTGCCGCTGGTCGCCACCACGGGCGCGTCGAGTTGATCCATCAACAAGTGGTGCAGCGGCGAGTACGGCAGCATCGCCCCCAGCCACGGGCTGCCATTGGTGACCGACTCGGCCAGGCCCGCGCCGGCGCGCGCGCGCAGCAGCACGATCGGCGCGGCCGCCGACTCCAGCACGCGCCGCTCATCCTCACTCACCTCGGCGTAGCGCCGCAGAGCCTCGAGCGAGGGCACCATCACCGCCAGCGGTTTCCACTCGCGCGCCTTGCGCTCCCGCAACCGCATCACTGTCTGCTGGTCGCGCGCGTCGCAGAGCAGCTGATATCCGCCGATGCCCTTCAATGCGACGATCGACCCGCGGCCCAGCGCACCGGCCGCTTCGGCGATCGGCATGGACAGCTTCGGCCCGCAGGCCGGACAGGCGATCGGTTGGGCGTGAAAGCGCCGGTCGCCCGGATCGGTATATTCACGCCGGCACTCCGGGCACAGCGCGAAGCGCTCCATCACCGTGCACGGCCGGTCGTAGGGCAGGTCGAGGACGATGGTGAAGCGCGGCCCGCAGCGCGTGCAGTTGGTGAACGCGTAGCCGCAGCGGCGCTGGGCCGGGTCGCGGATCTCAGCCCGGCATTCGGGGCACGTCGCCAGGTCGGGCAGCACCGCGGCTTCGATCTCGCCCTCGCCGGCGCTCTCCACAATCTCGAACGCCGCCGCGCCCGCCGGCTCAAGCCACGACTCCTCGCGGCTGAGAATCACCGACGCGGGCGGCCGCTCCGCGCTCAACCGTTGGCGAAACTCCTTGAGCCGCGCGCCCTCGACCTCGATCCACACTCCGCCAGCCGTGTTGCGGACGAACCCGGTGAGCCCCAACTCACGCGCCAGGCGATAGACAAACGGCCGGAAACCGGTCCCCTGGACCGCGCCCGTCAGCAGGATGCGGAGCCGCGCGTGCATGACGCAATTCGAGTGAAACGAGTAAGCGATGCCGAAGGCCGAATGGTATCACGTGCCGCGACTAGCGGTTCACGTGCACCACCTGCGCCGGCGCGAAACCGTTGAACCGCGTCGACGACGCATTGCTGTACGCGCCGATGTCCTCGGAGTAGACCAGATCGTCGATCTCCAGCTTCGGCAGCTCTTCCGATTGGGTGATCGTGTCCATCCCGTCGCACGTTTGCCCGAAGACCGTGCAGATCTCGGTTGCGCCGCTTCTTGAACGCTTCAATGCGGTACTGGCAGTGGTCGAAGACGATCCCGGAAAACGTGTGGTACACGCTGTCGTCGATGTAATAGCAGGGCTTGCCGTCGCGGAACGCCTTGCCGATGACGCGCGCCACCACCGTCGCCGCCGTGGCCACCAGGAACCGCCCCGGCTCGGCCAGAATCTCGATGTCGGTGGCGAAGAGCCGGTCGATCTCGGCGTTGATCTTGCGGGCCAGCAGGCTGAAGGGCTTCACTGCGCGTCGTAATACGGCACCGGAAAGCCGCCGCCGATATCCAGGATCTTGATCTCGTGGCCGCGCGAGCGCGCCTCCGGCCATGCACCGCCGCCGCGATGTTCAGCGCCTGCACGAAGTTCTCGAAATTCGTGCACTGGCTGCCCACGTGAAAGCTCAGCCCTTCCACCACCAGCCCGCCGCGGAACGCCGCCTGAATCAGGTCCACCGCTTCGCCCGCGTCGCAGCCGAACTTCGACGACAGCTCCACCATCGAGCCGGTATTGGGCACCCGCAGCCGCAGCACCAGGCCGGCGTGCGGCGCGTAGCGCTTGATCTTGCGCAGTTCGTCGAGGTTGTCGTAGGTGACCAGCGGCTTGTATTTGTCCAGCGCCTGCAGCGTCTCCTGCGGCTTGATCGGGTTGGCGTAGATGATCTTGTCCCAGATGAAGTCCTGCCGCTCCTTGGCCGGCAGGTGCTTGATGTTCTCGTAGACCAGCATGAACTCCGGCAGCGACGCCACGTCGAAGCTGGCGCCGGCCTTGTACAGCGTGCGGACGATCTCCGGCGCCGGATTGGCCTTCACCGCGTAGTAGGCCTGCACCTTGGGCAGGTGCTTGCGGAAAGTGGCGTAGTTGCGCCGGATCACGTCGTGGTCGATCACCACCACCGGCGTGCCGTGCTCCTTCGCGATGGCGAGCAGTTGTTTCTTCGTCATGCTGGGATGCGCCGTTCGTCGCCTGGCTGGCTAATCGAATTGCGGCGTTGACCCGTCGAGCATCTTCACCTTGTTGTGCGCGAAGTACTCCTTGGTCAGCGCCTTCATCATCGCCCCGCGCTGGTCGTACAGCCGCCGCTGCGGCCGCGCCGCTTGTGCCGCGAGAGGGCGTAGTGCGTCAGCAGCGGCATGGCGATGGTCGTGTCGGTGTAGCACACCACCGCGTCCGGCAGCCGGTCGGGATCCACCTTGCCCCAGCTCACGGCCTCGCTCGGCGTGGCCCCGCTCAGGCCGCCCGGTGTCGGGCCGCGCGTCGGTCACCTGCAGGAAGAAATCCTGCCCGATATTCCTTGATGCGCAGCACTTCCTGGATCTGCGGCTCGGTCTGCAGCATGAAATTCTTCGGGCTCCCGCCGCCCCACAGCACCACGCCGCTGCGCCCGCCCGAGCGCTTCGCCGCCAGCACGTAGGCCGTCGTCTCGTTCACGTCGATCGATGGATTGATGCGCAGCTTGTTGCCGCGCAGCTCCACGCCCGCCACGTTCATGCCGATGGTCGAGTCGCCCGGCGACGACGTGTAGCACGGCACGCCCGCCCGGTACGCCGCGGCCAGCACCGAGACGTCCTTTACCCCGGCCTTGCGCTCCCACTCGGCGGCGTAGCGCCCCAGCAGATAATGCAGTTCGGCCGTGCCCATCTCCTTTTGGAATTCGGGCTGCACCAGGATCCCGCGCAGGATCTCGTCGGTCGCCATGAGGCAGTCGCTGTAGCCCAGCAGCACGTCGTAGACGCGCACGATGTCGTTGTCGCGCAGCTCCGTGTCGTCCATCTTGAAGCTGCCCGCGCGCACCGGATAATTCAGCGCGAAATGCAGGTCGTGATACAGGTTCGCGCCCGTGGCGACGATCCAGTCCACGAACCCCGCCTTGATCAGCGGCACGATCGCCGAGCAACCCAGTCCGGCCGGCGTCAGCGCCCCTGACAGGCTCATCCCGATGGTCACGTCCGGCTCCAGCATCTTGGTCGTGAACAACTGGCAGCCCTCGCGCAGACGCGCCCCGTTGTAAGCCAGAAACGTCTCGTCGATCAGGTCGGCGAGCTTCTCCTTGCCCTTGATGTTCTTGGGCAGGATGCGCGCCCCGGCGAGGTACTTGTCCCTGTTCGGGCACTTCTTTTTCTTGAGCCACTCCGGCATCTCAGACATGTCTTCGCGATAGCCGCGGGTCGGAGCGGGCGTCTTCTTTGCCATGGTTTTTTCGAGTTGGCTCTTCTCAGTTTAGCCGCATTCCTTTTCGTTGGGTCGAGTGCAGCTTGAGGCGCGCCGCCGCAGCCGCTCTCCTTATGACGATGAGATAAAAAACTCCGCAAAGTGCCCGACTGTCCGTATAATCGATGGTGGCTGCAAGGCCATAACGGAAATCGTGGACTGGAGGTGGTTCCACATCATGAGAAAGAATTCCGGCGCATTCTCCTGGCCAATCCTCGCGCTTGCGCTTTTCTGTCTGTCCGCGCTGACTTTGGCTCAGACCGCGCCCCCCGTTTCGGCCGATCAGAGCCAGGTCCGCAATCTGGTCGTCTACCCCGCGCCACCGGCGGGTTTCAATCCGCTGGTGGCGTCCCCCGCCGCGTTGGCGACCTACGGCTTCCCCCCGGCGCCGGATCCGGTCGCGGCGCCCAAGACCTACGCACGTTGGCAGCGGTTGGCATCGGCGCCACAAACGCGGCTCGCAAATCCGCTGGTACAGCAGATGGAAATCCACCATGGTCCACCCCTCAATCTGTCCTTGAGCCCGGCCGGCGGTGGCAGTTACTACTCCTCGAACTGGAGCGGCATAGCGGAAGTGTTGCCCAGTGGCACGTTCAAGGCGAATCTAACTTATGCAGTTGAGGAGTTCGTTGTGCCGGTTGTCCAGCAAGCCGTCGGTACTTGCAATAGTTCGTGGTGGTACTCTTCGCAATGGGTCGGTTTCGACGGCGTCACTTCGAACGACGTCCTGCAGGCGGGCGCGAATGAGGCTGCTGTGTGCTCCCATTACAGCGGTCAAGTTCACCCCTACGCCACTTACTGGGCATGGCTTGAATGGTACCCCAATGCGGAGCTCCGGATAGCCAATTTCCAGATCAGTCCGGGCGATGTAGTGGGGGTGGAGGTATGGTACACGACCACATCGCCGCACGGGAACGTCTATCTCGTGAATCTCACTACTGAAAGTTCCGTGGCCTTCGGCATCAACCCCCCGCCGGGCACGAGCTTCGCCGGCGATAGTGTCGAATGGATCGTGGAACGGCCCTCGGTCAACGGCGCACTCGCGAATCTGGCGAATTACACGGCGGTTCCCCTCATCGGCGTCGCTGCGATTGAAGGCGTGGGAGAACTCCTTTCCGCCGAGGGCTCCCCGTACACTTATTACCTCACCATGGTTTGCCCACCGTGGTCACCCGCGTCGGGGTGCTCGCCGGCCGCGGCGATTTCGGTAGCTGAACCCTTTCCGCCGGCAACCCTTTGGTTCTATAACGAAGGACCGTCTCGAGGGTCGGCGCCGAACGCTACCATCTTCTGAAACGCAGTTTGCTGAAGCCCGTTCAGACCTCATTGCTTCGCGGCGGGAATATCGGGTGATCACACCGGATGTGCCCGCCGGTGCACAGGCTAACTTCGGTCCCACGCACGTTCCAGGCCAGGCACTGCCTGACGTCTCATCTATCGGAAAAAGAGTACGTCTGTGAAGATTTCCCCCGAGGAAACGAAACACGGGCCGCATTTCATTTCATAGCCGGGCAGGATCTCCTTTACCAGAGCCGCAGTTCCGCCTGCGTCATCCACCGGCTCTTCCATGGAAAAAGCAAGCCGTGGCCGGTCGCGGGCGATCACTCCCCTGCCGCCTCGCAGCAGGCGCCCCGTCGCCCCCTTGATATCGGCCTTAATAAAGTCCACTCGCGGCAGGCGCAATTCGGAAACCAGCCTGTTGACCGTGGTCACGGGAACGGAAACCGCCTGGCCATCGTCGTAGTTCGCAAGAAAGCTGTTTCCCGCCGTGTTGTGGGGATTCGCGAAAAATTTCAATGCCCCTTCGCTGTCCCAAATGCCCTTCGCGACAATGACGGCCCTGCCATCGGCGATCTCCTTCGCCAGGTTTCTGCGGATGCACTCGACCGATTCCGGGGTGGGCTCTATTTCGACCACGAGCTTTGCGCCGCGATCGAGCGCCTGGCGAGCCCACGTTCCGACATAGGCTCCGCAATCGAGCACAATATCGCCGGCCCGGACCCCCCAATCCTTACCTCCGTAAATATTGCGCTTTTCCTGAGCGAGCAATATCGGCAGAACCTTGGCGTCGCTGGCCGGAACCCAATACTCGCCTTGGGGCGTCGCCCAAAGCGCCAACCCGGACTCACGCCGGACGAAATGGCTCGCACGAGCGATTTCTTCAGCGTCCGCCTGCTGCCGCTGCTCAACCCTGGCGTCGCGCATGGCCTGCCATCGCGAGCAGTATTGGCTGCGGGAATGCAGGCTGGGCATAATCAGAAGGAGCGCCTCGGGGTAGAGTTGAACAACGGCGGACAGCGCCACGGCGGCGATCACCAAAGATGCACACACCCTGATAACGATCCGGGAACTCTTCGTTTCGTTTTGCATACTCTTGCCAGACTACTCCAAGACATCCCTGCATGAACCAGGTCTCCGAGCGACCGCTCTCACACTAGCAGGGCGCGCCCTCCGGGACTCCAGCGACTAGCGCTTAGGCGCCTCGATACCCCGGATTCCCTCTCGCCCTCGCCGCTGCCGGCCTCCTTGGACTGTCGATTGGAGACGCGCGCTACAGCTTCTTCAGCGCCGCCAGTTTCAGGTTCGCGTGCTGCTCGGCGCACCCGCACTCGGTCGTGTTGCGGTTGACGCCGCAGTGCGGGCACAGGCCCTTGCACTCGGGCACGCACAGGTGCTGCATGGGCTGATTGACAATGATGAAATCGCGCAGTCCGTCGCGCAGCGCCACGCCGTCGCCCTCGTAGAACGACAGATCGATCTCGCCCTCCTCCAACCGCACTTCGGCATGATTGTCCAGCTTGGGCAGCGGGCGGAAGAACAAGTCGTAAGGGGTGTCGATGTGCTGCTCGGCACGCTCCAGGCAACGGTCGCAGTCGGTCTCGAAATCGGCCTGGACCGTACCGCGGATGCGGATCTCGCCCAGCGTGTTGCGTAGCAGTTCGGCCTGCCCCGAGGTCCGCAGCGCGCCCTGCTGGCGCAGACCTTCGCCGAAATCGATCTCGCCGGGCGCATAGGAAAGATCGAAGAGGATCGGGTGGTGTTCGAGTTCGGTGAGTGCAAAGAACATCGGCGGACTCTCTTGTTCTGAGCGCCGACAAGCGCTGCATCCATCATACGCCCGGCCAATCGGACCTCGCCCTCCGCAAAAGTCCCCTCGCGCAGTGCCTATGCTAACGTCGTCCTATGGCCGTTCCTAACCTTCTGGACGACCCCCTGCGCTTCGACCGCTCCACGCCACCGGCCGCGGTAGTGATCTTTGGAGCCAATGGCGACCTGACCCGCCGCAAGCTCATGCCGGCGCTGTACCGGCTGGCGTTTGAGCGCCGCCTGGCCCAGGGTTTCGCGGTCGTCGGCATCTCGCGTACGCCGCTCTCCGACGCCGACTTCCGCATCCGCATGCGCGCCGGCGTCGAGAAGTACCTCGAGGATTCGCCTTTCGACGCCGCGCTGTGGGAGGACTTCGAGCGCGGCCTGACCTACCTCGCCGGCGATCTCGAAGACGCCGCTTTGTACACCGCCCTGCACACCCGGCTGGACGCCGTCGCCGCCGAACACCGCACCGCCGGCAACGTGCTCTTCTATCTATCGACGCAGCCCAGCTACTACGCCCGCGTCGCCGAGGGCCTGGGCGCTGCCGGCCTGCACCGCGCCACCGAACCCGGCGCCTGGCGCCGTATCGTGATCGAAAAACCATTCGGCCACGACACCGCCAGCGCCCGCGAACTCAACACGCGCCTGCAGGGCGTCTTCGCCGAGCGCGACATTTACCGTATCGACCACTACCTCGGCAAGGAGACCGTCCAGAACATTCTCGCCTTCCGCTTCGGCAACGGCATTTTCGAGCCGCTGTGGAATCGCCGCTACGTCAACCATGTTCAGATCACGACGGCCGAATCCATCGGCGTCGAGGGGCGCGGCGCTTATTACCAGGAAGCCGGCGCGCTGCGCGACATGATCCAGAACCACCTGCTTCAGGTCACGGCCACGATCGCCATGGAGCCGCCGGCGGTGTTCGATGCCAGCGCCGCGCGCGATGAGCGCGCCAAGCTGCTGCGCTCCATCCGCATCCCGACGCACGACGAGGTCCCGACGCATGCTGTCGCCGGCCAGTACGGTCCGGCCGACGTCGGTGGCGCCCACGTGGTGGGCTTCCGCGAGGAACCAGGGGTTAACCCGGGCTCCCGCACCGAGACCTACGCCGCCGTGACGTTGTTCGTCGAGAACTGGCGGTGGGCCGGCGTGCCGTTCTACATCCGCACCGGCAAGCGCCTGCCCAAGCGTGTCACCGACATCGCCATCCAATTCCACTCCGCGCCGCTTAGCCTGTTTAACGACGGCGAGCCAGGCCGCTGGCCCAACCTGCTGGTCCTGCGCATCCAGCCCGAGGAGGGCATCTCGATGCGCTTCTCCTCCAAGCGCCCCGGCGCCGGAATGACTCTGCGGCCCGTCAGCATGGATTTCAATTACGGCACCAGCTTCGGCGAACGCTCGCCCTCGGCCTACGAGACGCTGCTCCTCGATGCGCTTCAGGGCGACCCCACGCTCTACACCCGCCAGGACATGGTGGAGGCCAGTTGGGCCGTCGTCCAGCCGATTCTCGATGTCTGGGCCAACCCGCCGTTCGCGTTTCCCAACTACGCCGCCGGAACCTGGGGCCCGACCGAATCCGATGCTATGCTGGCCCGCCGCGGCCACGCCTGGAGGATCCCATGATCCCCGCAGCCGTAGCCTTCGACGGTGGCGCAGGCACTCGTGCCTGCCGCGTCGACACTCGTGTTGACGCTTGGTCGGCTTCAACCGGAAACGGGCGGTCTGCGCCGCGGCCCGCGCGCGTGTGGGGCAAGGGTTTCAGCCTGCGAGGCGGCTTTCCAGCCTCCTCCAACGGTGGCATCGACACTGCTCGCGGGAAGGTCCCATGTCCGTAGAAGCCCCCGCCCTGCTGCGCGAGCTCAGCGAAACCTGGCGCTCCTTTGGCCGCGATGAGTCCAGCGGCCTGCTGCGTGCCTGCGCCATGACGCTGATCGTCGCCGCGGCTGAAAGCGACGACCCCCAGGATCTGGGCTCCATCCTCTCCTCGCTGATGCGGCTGCACCCCTCGCGCACCATTGTCCTGCGCGCCTGCCCCAAGCGCGACGAGATCGAGGCCCGGACTTCGGTCCAATGCTGGATGCCCTTCGGCCGCCATCAGCAGATCTGCGGCGAGTGGATCGAGATCTACGCCGGCAGCGCCCGGCTGGCCGAAGTGGTCCCGCTGCTCCTGGGCCTCACCGTCCCGGACCTGCCCGTGGTGCTATGGCTGCGCCACACCGCGCTGGGCTTGGTCGACTCGCTGCGCCCGGTCCTGCCGCTGGCCACGCGCGTCATCGTCGATACGTCGGAGGCCCTTGACGCCGCGCCGGCCCTGGCCGCCGTCGAATCCCTCACCCACGGCCCGTGGCGGATCGCCGATCTGGCTTGGGGCCGCATCACGCGCTGGCGCAAGGCCTTGGCCGGGATGCTCGCGGCGCTGCCCGCGCCGCGCTCCGGCCGCCTGCAGTGGGCCGGCGAGAAGATGTCCATGCCCGCCTGCTACCTCGCCGCCTGGCTGCGCGCCACGTTCTCCGGACTGGCGCTCGAACTCTCCTCGTGCGACCCCGTCCTGCCGCCGGCCCGCGTCGGCCGCATCCGCGTGGTCCAACTCACGGGACCGGGCCTCGACATGCGCCTCGAACGCCCCGCCGGCGGCTCCTCCGTCACGGTCTTCACGAACGGCTTGGCGAGCGGCCTCGTGTTTCCCAGCCTGGACGAATCGGCCCTGCTGGCCGAGGAGCTCGGCATCGCCTCCCGCGACCGCATCTTCGAGTCGGCTCTGGCCGCCGCGCGCGCCGTATGAAATTGAATCTGAACATACTCGCCGATGCCCGGGAGGCCGCCGGCGCGTGCGCCGCCTACATCGCGGCGGTGCTGCGCCAGGAGATTGCGGATCATGAGGTCGCCACGCTCGCCGTGAGCGGAGGCGCGACCCCTGGCCTGATGTTCGATGCCCTGGTCAATGAACCACTGGACTGGTTCCGCATCCACATCTTCTTCGTTGACGAACGCCCCGTGCCGCCGGGTGATCCGCAGAGCAACTATACGCTGTGCGAAACCCATCTTCTGAGGCCCGCCTGCGTCCGCACAAGCAGCGTCCACCGCATCCTCACCGAGCGCGGCCCGGCCACTTCGGCAGCCCTCTACTCCGATGAAATCAAAGTGTTTTTCGACCAAATGAGCGACGAGAAGCCGTGTTTTACAATCGTCCAATGCGGGATCGGACCGGACTGCCACACTGCCAGCCTGTTCCCCGGCGAGCCATTGATCGATGACCGGGAGGGACTGGTGGCGGCCGTCGAAGTCACCAAGCTGCACCAGGCTCGGATCACAATGCTACCTCGCATCCTTTTGAATGCAAAGACATTGGTTGTCCTCGCAAGCGGGCCGGAGAAGGCCCAACCGCTACGCCAGGCGATTCACGAGGCTCACAATCCGAAGCAATTCCCGGCACAATTGTTGTTTCGCGACCGGACGGACGTCGATCTGTTCGCCGACAACGCCGCTGCAGCCGATCTGCGGTGAAGGATGCAAGAGCGGTTTTTGGGGGCAAAAACACCGCTTGTGGGCGGTGAATTCACGGTGAAATCGCGCCCGGCACATCCTGGCCGGCTGGGATCTTGTGTGCTTAGGGCCGCTGTTAGGGCGTCCCTTCGAAGCAACTACGAAGATTTTCGTTGACACTACGAATTAATTCGTAGTAAATTCAAATCGTGAACGCAAAGCTTCCGAAACCAACTCCCGCCGAGACAGAAATCCTCAACGTTTTGTGGGACTTGGGACCATGTACCGTGAAACAGGTGCAAGCCCGGCTGGTGGAACAGCGCGCTGAGGAGCCGCGTCCGTCGGGCTACACGACGATTCTGAAGCTGATGCAGATCATGGCCGAAAAGGGGCTGCTCGGGCGCATCGAAGGCGAAGGCCGCGCGCACGTCTATATCCCTGTAATTCAACGGGATGCGGCGCAACGCCAGATGGTTCGCGAGCTTGTGGACCGGCTGTTCGGCGGCAGTTCGACGCAACTGGTCCTGCAGGCGCTGGAGGAGCGGCCGGCGACGGCCGAGGAACTGGACGAGATTCGGCGTCTCATCAAGGCGCGTTCCGAGGGAGGTCTGGCATGAACGTCCAACTCGCCTGGGCACTCGTCCACTTCCTGTGGCAAGGATTAGCTATTGCCGGAATCCTGCTGATTGCATTGCAGTTGCTGCGCACGGCGGAGATGCGCTACCAGGCCTGCGCCGGGGCTTTGGCGCTGATGGCGCTGGCTCCCGTAGCGACGTTCCTCTGGCTCGCGCCGCACACCACTCAGCTCGCCGGGACGCGCGAGTTGGTGCTGGACACAGCCGACTTAACGGCCCTTAGCACGGCGCGAACCAACTGGCTTGAAGGACATGCGAGTTGGCTGCTAACTGTTTGGCTGGCAGGGGCTTGTCTGCTGCTGATCCGCTCCCTGGCGGCCTGGCTGCGGGCGCGGCGGCTGGTCAGCATCGAACTGACGCCGCTGCCGGCCGGCCTGGAGCGCGCGGCTGGACGTCTGGCCGGCTCGCTGGGTGTCAAAAGAGTCCATTTCCACACTTCGGCGCAAGTGCCTTCGGCGCTGGTTTTCGGATGGCTGAAACCGGTGATCGTGTTGCCGGCGGCAGCCGTGGGCCGGCTCAGCGAAGCCGAAATCGAGGCCCTGCTGGCGCATGAACTGGCTCATGTAATGCGTCAGGATTTTCTGGTTAACCTATTGCAAACATTCGTCGAATGCGCGCTATTTTATCACCCCTGCGTATGGTGGGTGAGCGCCCGGATGCGCCACGAGCGCGAACTCTGTTGCGACGACATCGCCGTGGCCGTGTGCCGCGACGAAGTCCTGTATTCAAGCGCCTTATTGCGACTGGAGGAACTCCGTATGGAACCCGCCCTCGCCGCCACCGGCGGCCGTCTGAGAGACCGCATCCGGCGTCTCTTAAACGCCCCTGAAACGAGTCGCATTTCGGCCGCCCCGGTGGTGGCTCTGGCGCTGCTGATCGGCGTCTCTGTGGCGTTGCTGGCTCAAACTCCACCGCCCGCTCCGGCGCCGCCGGCGCCCCCGGCGCCTGCCGCCGAGCCCGCTGCGGCTGCGGCTCCCGCTCCGCCGGAAGCCGCTGCACCGCCCTCAGGGGACGCCGCGCCGGCGTTGCCCGCTCCGGCCGCGCCGGCGGAACCTGCCGCCGCTCCGCGCCCGCCCAAGCCGCCTCGCCCGGACAGCCGCCTGATGAGCGAGGCCGATCGCCGGAAGCTGGAAGAGCAACGCGCCGCCATGGAGAGAGCGCGCCAAACCCTCGAATCCCAGCGCGCGAATTTGGAGAAATCCCGCCAGGCATTCGAAGCCGACCGTCAGGAGCTGGAGAAGGTTCGCCAGTTGCTCGAAAAGACGCTGAAGGAACAGGCCGATAGGCTCCAATCCGCGGTCTCTCCCGAAATCCGGAAGAAGATGGATGAGCTGCACCGGCAGATGGACGAGCTCGCCAGGAAGGAATCGCACAAAGCCCTGCGGGAGTCGGCGCAGGCGCGCCAGGAGTCAGGCCTCGCCACGAAGGAGGCGGATTTGGCCCGGCAGGAGGCGACGCTCGCGGCCCGGTCGGCAGACCTGGCCCAGCGGCAGGCCATCGATGCACGTACGCAGGCAGCCGTCGAGGCGCAAACGAAGGTAGCCGTCGAGGCGCCAACGCAGGCAGCCGTCGAGGCGCAAACGAAGGCAGCCATCGAGGCGCAGGTCCAGGCGAGGCTCAAGCTCAAGGAACAGGCCGATAAGCTTCAATCCACGGTCAGTGCAATGGTTCAGGAGAAGATGGATGAGCTCCACCGGCGGATGGAGCAGTTCGCCAAGGATCATTTCGGCGGGGAAGACACCGACCGCGGGCGCACCGTAATGCAATACGGCATGCCGGACCAGCTGGAGATCCACGGCAGCCAGGGCGAGGACTGGCGCTACGAAAGCCGCGGCGCCGGCCGCGCCGTGATGGACTTCCACTTCGACGGGCACGGGAAGCTGTTGACCCACACGGTTAGCGGTCTCCCCACGGGCGAGCGGGACCGGCGGTTGAAATACGCCAACGAAAAATGGGCCAACCAGGGAGGGGCCAACTCCGACAAAGGCAAGGCCTATATCAAGTACGGACCGCCGGACGAAATTCGGACTCAGGCAGGTGGCGGCGAGACCTGGCTTTACAAGAATGACGCCAAAGACGAAGTGCGGCTGGAAGTGACATTTGACGGCAACGGGAAGGGCCAGCGCGTGAAGACCAGTACGAACGCGGGTCCGATCAGAAGCGGGATGTCGTACTCCTTCCAGGACGTCTCCGGACTGAAATAGCAGGGTGGCGGACAGGGACCAGAAAGGCCGGCTGGCAGACGGTCGCGGCTAATCCACCAGCCCCTTGCGGACGGCGAAGCGCACCAGCTCGCCGGTGGAGTGCAGGTTCAGCTTCTCCATGACGCGACCGCGGTGGGCGTCGACGGTATAGACGCTGAGCTTTAGCAATGTAGCGATGTCCTTGTTGGTCTTACCTTCGGCGATCAACTGCAGCACCTCGCGTTCGCGGGTGGTCAGCAAGTCGATGGGATCGGAGACGTGCTGGCGGTAGTCGGTCAGCACCGCGTCGGCAACGCCGGGACTCAGATAACCGTCCCCGCGCGACACCGCCCGCACTGCCGCGATCAGATCCTCATCCACCGCGTCCTTTAACAGGTAGCCGCGCGCACCGGCCCGCAGAATCTCGCGGACGTAGACCGAGTCCTTGTGCATGCTGAGGGCCAGCACGCGGCTGTGCGGGGTGGCCTCGCTCAGGCGGCGCGTAGCCTCGATGCCGTTCAACTCCGGCATAGCCACGTCCATCACGACGACGTCCGGAGTCAGCTTGGCCGCCTGCTCCAGCGCCTCGCGGCCATTCGAGGCTTCGCCGACGATATCCATGTCCGGCTGGGCCTCCAGAATGCGGCGGAATCCCTGCCGCACCACGCTGTGGTCATCCGCCAGGATGATGCGTATCTTCTTCATGATTCCTCTTCAGGCCTCCTCGCGCTTGCGATACGGGAAACTCGCCTGCACGACCGTGCCGGTTCCGGCCGCAGATCCGACGGCCAATTCTCCGCCGGCGCTGCGGGCCCGCGCGCGCATCCCGACAATGCCCAGTCCGCGCGGCTGCTCAGGGTTCGCGCCTGCCAGGGCGGCAGGCAGGACCCCGCGACCGTTGTCGCGGATCTCCAGCCTCACCTCTCCGTCCACGCGCTGCAAATGGATATTCACCTCGGTCGCTTCGGCGTGGCGCGCCACGTTGGTCAGCGCCTCCTGGGCGATCCGGAAGAGATGCGTTTCGGTCTCGTCGGCCATGCGCGCCTCAAAATCCGAGTCAAATTTCACGTCCAGGCCGGTTCGCTGCTGGAACCGGTCGCACAGCCAGCGCAAACTCGCCGCCAGGCCAAAGTCGTCGAGAATCGTCGGCCGCAGGAGTTGCGAGAGCTCGCGCACATTGCGTATGGCTTCATCGACGAGCTGTATGCAATCCTCGGCCCGGGCCTTCCCTTCCCCGGTGGCTTGCGCCAGCGGCGTCAGATTGGCTTTGAGCGCGCTGAGGGATTGCCCCAGCTCGTCATGCAATTCATGTGAAAACCGGCGGGCGGTGGTTTCCTGCTTTTCCAGCAGTTGCCAGGAGACGCGGCTCAGTTCACCGGTCTGCCACTCCAACTGGCGGACCAGGCTGCCGGTCAGGCGCACAGTGACGAAGGCGAACAGCAGCGCCAGGATCAGGCCGCCGCCCAACAGAACGGAGGATTCCTTTAACAGGCTGCCGCTCAGCTCCTCGAGCTGGCGCTTCAAATCCTGGCTGCGGCGGGACTCGACCTCCACTAACTGATCCACCAGCGTGAGCACCAGTTGATGCGTCTCCAGCAGCCGCAGCGACGGTCCGGCGACGGGTCCTTCCGTCGCCAGAAGCTTGCGCGCCTCATCCGAAAAGCTGGACGCGTCCGCGAAAAGCCGCTTCCATAGGCCCTGGTCGGGTTCATCGGAGGCCGCCTCGACGATCTCCGACAGGTCCTTGTCGGAATCGACCAGTTGCTTGAGCAGCTGATCCCGATCCAGCTCCTCGGGACGGCGCGCAATGGCCGAGTAGATGGCGTTGATGGTGCGCTGCTCGCGCAGCACCGCGTTCAGCAGGTCGAAGGAGCGCACCTGCTCCTCGAGCAGGTCGGTGGCCGTGGCACGAATGGAACCGATGTTACGGACGCCCAGCAGTCCGGCCGCCAGCAAGAGCAGGATCACGAGGCCGAATCCGGCCAGCAGGACGCGAACGATGAACCCGCCGGTAATCGCACGCTCGGCGGTCGCACCCCACAGGCTGAGTTTCCTGCGCCTCCTCAGCCAGCTTCTGACAAACCGGTTCACCCTTGAGCCCACGCTTTTATCGTCGGCTAAAACGAACCCCGAGCGGAATCCCCACTATCGGAGATCAGCGGCGCCTCAGCAGAGGAGGCCGGGATGCGCGGGACTGCGGCACTCAGCGGGCGTCGATGGAGATTCTGCCGATGCCCCCGTGCACCTCGACGCGGATGGTGGACTTGCCCTTGCCGGCGGCGGCGTTGCGCCAATGGTCGCCCTGCTTCTGCAAGCCGCGAACGTCGATTTCACCCAAGCCGCCGCTGGCCTGCGCCTCGATCCCGGCATCGGCCGGGAGCAGCAGGTCGGCCTCTCCGACCCCGCCATGCACCTCCACAGAGTAATCGTGCTGGGGCGTTTTGCCGCGCAGGTCGAGCTCGACGCGCCCGGCGCCGATGTGCACCTCCACGCCGCGCAGGTCGAGCTCGCCCAGATTCAGCCGGTTCTCTCCGGCGCCGCAATGGAGTGAGAAATCGAGTGGAATGGTGTCGTTGAGCCGCAACCGCCATTCGTTTTTTGTGTTTCCGATCGTGGCCGTGTGGCCGCCTTGGTGTACACGCAGTGTGCCGCGGAAGCCGCTCTTATCAAATTGAATCTCCGGCTTCCACGAGGCGACATTGTAGATGAAATCGGCGTCCATCAATTCCTTCGCTCCGCCCTCGACCCTCAGCTCGCCGGCATTGAGTTCCAACTCCACGCGGACACGCTCGGAGCCCTGGGCCTTGGCCAGATCGACACTGCGCGATTCCCGGATCGTCTCGCCAACGCCGGTGACCTCGCGGTCGTCGGTGCTGATTTTCAGGTCTTTGCACCCGGCCAGCGTCACCAGCAGCCCCATGGCGATCCCCGTTCCAATCGTCTTTAATCGCATCAGCATCCTCGCTGTTCTCTACTTAGAAACGCGTTCGCGGCGGCGGAAGTTCCGCAATGCAGCACAGCGCGAGCGTCCGGGGCTGGGGCCCCGCATCCTGCAATGGGTCAATTCTACTCCGATTGGCCGGCTTTCGATCCCGCCAATCAGGCGCGTGGTCCGGGCCAGTGGCAGGCTTCCGAATCAGCTCATCGGATTCATCGGATTCGTCTAAACGGTTTCGGGCGCGACGGCTTTCTCGATCCGGTCTGACCTCAAGACAACGCTGCGGAAGACGCTGAACAGGGCGGGATCGCGCCAGCCCCGATCGACCTCCTCCTGCAGCAGGCCGAGGGCGTGGTCGGAGGTGAAAGAGGCCTTGTAAGCCCGGCGGCTCGTTACGGCGTCGTAGATGTCGCCCAATTGAACAATGCGCGCCAGCAGAGGGATCTCCTCACCCCCCAATCCGTCGGGGTAGCCGGTGCCGTCCCAGCGCTCATGGTGGGAGCGGATGATCGGCAAGACCGGGAGCAGGCTGCGCATCGGCCGGCACAGCGATTCGCCGACGATAGTGTGCTGCCGCATCTGGACCCATTCCTCGCTCGTCAAAGGGCCATTCTTGCGCAGGATCGTGTCTGAAATCGCGATCTTGCCGATGTCGTGAAGAAATCCACCATGGCGCAACGCGGACAGGTCCTCGGCCGGCAGGCCCAGGGTCGCACCCACCAGCACACTCAGTTCCGCGAGCCGCTGGCAGTGGTCCCCGGTGTCGTTGTCGCGGGTGTCAACGATGCGGGCCAGAGCAAACAGAATGGATTCCGCCTCCTCCAGCGAGTCGATGACGTGCTTGGTTCGGAGCATGGCGCGGATCCGGGTCCGGAGCGCCATCGGCGAGACCGGCTTCACCAGGAATTCGTCGGCGCCGGACTCCAGACCGGCGATCTCGCTTTCGATGGCATGCACGCTCGTGACGACCAGGATTGGAATCAGGCGCGTGGCCTTATCCGACTTCAGCTTGCGGCACAGATCGAGACCCGAAAGATCGCGCAGGACGAGGTCCGTGATCACCAGGTTAACCGGCGTGTCGCGCAGAACCGCCACTGCCTCAGCAGCGTCCGGGGCTTCCAGAATTCGATAGTGGGCGGCCTTAAGAACGCCGCGGAAGATCTGCCTTCCGACAGGATCACTGTCAACGACCAGCAGAGCTGGCGGAGCACCAGCCGGCACCGCCTCGCGCAACGACAATGCAGGCCACGCCTCCAGCGGACCTGGACCGCCGAATCCACTCATACTTATTTCATCGGCAGCGCGCAGGGTTTCTATTCCTTCTTTTGAGTTGCGCCGCTCCACTACATGCCATGAAACGAATGGTCGCGCTTCTCCCCCGGGAATCAAGGCTTAGGCTGACTTTCCGCGGCGGAAGTCTTCTGCATTCGAGTCAGCACGCTATCGACGTAGTTCTGCGTTTCCACGATGGGCGGAATCCCTCCGTAAGAGTCGACTCGGGAAGGCCCGGCGTTGTAAGCCCCCAGGGCGAGCGAGAGGTCGCCCCCGTAGTGGTCGAGCAGCAGTTTCAGGAACTGACCACCGGCCTGCAGACTTTGCCAGGGGTCGAACGGATTGCCCACGCCGAATTCAGCCGCGGTGGCCGGCATCAACTGCATCAGACCAACAGCCCCGGCACGGCTGACGGCGCAGGGGTACAGGGCGGATTCCTGCCGGGCGACGGCCTCCAGGAGCCCCGACGGCAGGCTGTTCTGCTGCTCCTCCGCCTGGAAGTGCGTTCTGGCTTCCTCGACCTCGAGACTCCGGCAGGCCGGATCGCCGCCCGGCCCAGCCCATGCGCCAGGTTCAGCGGCGGCCGTCGTCCAGGGCTCATCGTGGGTCAGACGATCTGAGGCCGCACGCTGCCGCGCCACCGCCGCCTCCTGCCGCTGCGAAGACTGCTGGGAGCCCCCCCTCTGCCGGGCGGCCGCGGCCAACTGCCGCGCCAGGCTGTCGGGCGACTGCGCCGCGACGCTGGCCGTTACCAGAATCGCCAGTGCGAAAGATCTCACTGACCACACTATCGGCCCAACGCGCGACAACTTTATGACCCTTGTGTACTTTCGGCTGGAATCGCCGGGCAAATGGGGAACAAACCCTCGCAAGCGCTGAGTTTAATGCGTAAATCCATGCGCTGAACCCGTGGGAACACCTGGGTGCCGGGCCTGGAGGCAGCACCGTACGACAACTTCGGCCGGGGGTGTAATCCGGACGGCCGCAAAGTCGCCTTATTCTTCGATTGGAGGCAACTGGTTGATTCTGCAACGCGCAATTCTTGGATTGTGTCTTGTGAGCGCCGTTGTCCCGGCGATCGACCTCAGCGGCCGTGTCACGTCGGGGGGGCGTCCGCTACCTGGGGCGGTGGTCACCGCCCGTAGTGGCACGGTGAGCCAATCCACATCCACCGGCGAGGACGGGAGTTTCTCTTTGCAACTGGGCTCGCCGCAAGCAGGAACGCCGCCAGGGGCGGCGGCCGGCGCGGTGCAAATCGAGGTCACGCTGTTCGGTTTTCGTCCGTTGAGACAGACCCTCAGCACGCCGGACGCGGCTAAGCCTCTACAGCTGAATATGGAGTTGACCGCTCCCCGGAATCAGAACCGCGCCGCAGCGGGAACTCAGACGCCGGATTGGCTGCAATCGCTGAACGGCCAGGGTACCGAATCTCTAAATACGACGGTTGCGGCCCCGGCGAGCGCCGCTCCCGAGGGTGCGGAGACTGCCGATTCCGTTCTCGTCCAAGGCAGCATGCAGCAGGCGGCCGCGGACATGAGTGGATTCCCGGGCGGTCCAGGCGGCTTCGGACCGGGCATGGGAGCTCAAGGCCCAGGTGGCGGGCCGGGGTTTGGCGGCGGACCGGGTGGCGGCGGACCGGGTGGCGGAGGACCGGGTGGCGGAGGCGGGGGCTTCGGTGGCGGCGGTGGTGGAGGCCGCGGAGGAGGCGGGGGCGGTTATGGCGGCGGCGGATTTGGCGGCGGAGGCGGCCGTCCCGATTTTGCGAACATGTCGCCTGAAGACCGCCAGAAGCTCATCGCACAGATGCGCGCGCAGCGTGGCGCGGGCGGACCGGCGGTGTTCGGCAACAATACGACCAACCGCGCCCAGCAATACCGCGGCAGCGCTTTCTTCAGTTTCAGCGATTCCGGGATGGACGCCTCGCCGTTCGCGCTGAATGGCACTGCGGTGCCCAATCCGCATTACACCAACTCGGGCTACGGAGCCTCCATCGGCGGGCCGCTGCCACTGCCTGGCAAACTGGGCAGCGGAAGTTTCTTCTTTATTAACTACACCGGCAACCGCGGCGCCAACCCTTACTCCTCGTTCGGCATCGTCCCGACCGAGGCGCAGCGCAACGGCGACTTCTCATCCACCCTGGTTCCGCAAACGCAGCAGCCCGTGGCGCTGTTCGACCCCACCACTAAGGCGCCGATCGCCGGCAACATCCTGCCCCCCGCAGAGATCAGTTCCATCGCCACCGGCCTGCTGCCGTTCATCCCGCTGCCCAACCAGCCCGGCGACACGCAGAACTACCGGCTGCTCTCCACGACGCCCCGGGATACCGATGCGCTCAACACGCGCATCAATAAATCCGCGCACAACAACCGCTTCGACTTCATGCTCAACTACCAGCGGCGGTCCGGCTACAACCTGCAGCCATTCGATTTCAAGGACCCCACTTCCGGCTATGGCATCAACTCGAGCCTGGCGTATAACCGGACCTTCACGCCGCACCTGGTGCTGACCCTCACCTCGCGCTACAACATAAACCGCAGCGACACCACACCCTACTTCGCCAACGGCGCCGACATTTCAGGCGAACTGGGCATTGAAGGCGCATCGACAAACCCGCTGAATTACGGACCGCCCAATCTCAGCTTTACCAACTTCATGGGACTCTCGGATGCGAATCCGACGCTGCGCCGCGTGGAGACGCTGACTGAATCCGGCGGGTTGCGCTACACGCGCGGCGCGCACGCCTTTTACATGGGCTTCGATTACACGCGCAACATCTGGGATCTGCTGCTCGAGCAGAATGCGCGCGGAACCTTGTTTTTCGGCGGCGAGGCCACGGCCGAAATCGGGGCCAACGGCTACGCCGTGGCCGGTACCGGTTTCGATTTCGCCGACTTCCTGCTGGGCGCGGTGCAGCAGTCCACGCTGCGCTCCGGAGGCTACGACACGTATCCGCGTTCGAACACGATGGACGGATATTTTCAGGATGCATGGAACGTGCGCAAGAACCTGAGCTTGAACCTGGGCGTGCGCTACGATTATGCGGCGCCGTTCACCGAGAAGTATGGCCGCATGGCGAACCTGGACATCGCCCCGGGCTTTACGGCCGTGGCGCCGGTGCAGCCCGGACAGACGGGCCCGTACAGCGGCCAGTTCCCGGCCGGTTTGATCAATTCGGACTTCAATAAGTTCTCGCCGCGGTTGGGGCTGGCCTACCGGCCGGGCTTCAAGCGCCGCACGGTGATCCGGGCGGGCTTTTCGTTGTTTTACGACAACACGGTCTACAACCGCATTCCAGGATGGCTGACCGCGCAGCCGCCGTTTGCCGAGTCCTCGACCTTCTCCAGCGGGGCGGGCAATGTCCTTACCTTGAGCGATCCTTTCACGGGCCCGGCGAACGTGACCATCACGAACAGCTACGCCGTGGCCAAGTACCTGCGAACACCCTACGCGACCACCTGGAACTTCAGCTTCGAACACGAACTCCCCGGCTCGCTGGTCAGCAGTGTGACCTATCTGGGCACAAAAGGAACCCATCTGCTGGACGGGATCTGGCCGAATGTTCTCTCTTCGGGCGCCGCGGGCCGCAGTTCGTTGATCGGCAATGCTTCGGGCTTCACTTATTACGAGGGGGTGGGCAATTCGATCTTCAACGCCCTGCAACTGCGCCTGAACCGCCGCCTGCGGAGAGATCTGCAGTACACGGCCTACTACCAGTGGGCGAAGGCCATCGACGACGCGACCACGATCGGCGGCGCGGGTAACACGCTGATTCAGAATCCCAACGATATCGAAGCCGACCGCGGGCTCTCTTCTTTCGACCACCGGCAAACGTTCACGTTCAGCACCCTGGCCACGTCGCCCTTCGGCCCGCGCGGGCTGTACATGAAACGGGGCGACACATTCCTGGCCAAACTTCTGAGCGACTACAGCGCGACGGCGAACCTGACGTTGCAGACCGGCGCTCCGTTGACCGCCACAGTGCTCGGCACGTCGGCCGACATTTCCGGCACGGGCGCCGTCGGATCCACGCGCGCCGATGCCACCGGAATGCCCATCAACGCGGGCCCGGGGCCGTTCAATCTGCTGGCGTTCACGGTTCCGGCGCCGGGTCAATACGGCACCGCGGGGCGCGGCACGATCCCCGGCCCAGGAATGATCTCGCTGAACGCAACTGTCGGCCGGACCCTCTATTTCGGTGAATCCGCGCGCCGCACGCTCGATTTCCGCCTATCGGCGAATAACGTTTTGAACCACGTCAATATCACTTCGTGGGGCACGGTGGTGAACTCCGCCAGCTACGGCCTGCCGGTCGCCGCCGGCGCCATGAGAACGCTTTCCCTGATTGTGAGAATGAGGTTCTAATCCGCCATGCGCCGCATTGCCGCCCTGTTTCTGTGCGTGTTGTTTGCCAGTTCGTGGAGCGTTGTGCCCTTACCTGCGGCCCAGAAGCCGGCCGCGCCCGCCGGTGATATCCCGGTCTTCAAGACCTCCTCGAACCTGGTCCTGGTCTCTGTTTACGTGCGCGGCAAGGACGGCAAGCCGGTCGAGAATCTCAAACCCGAAGATTTCACCATTCTTGAAAACGGCAAGCAGCAGGCCCTCTCGGTATTCGATTTCCAGCGCCTGACGGATGCCGAAACGCCGCCCGCGGCAACGGCCAAGACGCTGGAAGTGCGCAAAACCCCGGAACCGGCGCCGGACCTGCCGGCCGTACAGCCCGAAACCAGCGCGCGTTTCAAGGACAAGCGGCTGCTGGTGCTGTACATCGACTGGACCTCGATGGATCCCTCGCAGCAGTTGCGCGCCAAAGAGGCCGCGGAGAAGGCGATCCGCGAACAACTCGGTCCGGGCGACCTGATGGCGCTGCTCAGTTTCGGCAACGCGGTGGTGGTGGACCAGGATCTGACGAGCGACAAGGATCTTCTGTTCGCCGCGCTGGCCCGTCATACGCCCGGCCTGTCGCCCGACATGACGCAGATCAACGACGACAATGACGACTCGAACGCGGACAACGCCCAGTTCACGGCCGACAACTCGGAGTTCAACCTCTTCACGACCGACCGCCGCATGGCTGCGCTGGAAGAGGCCGCCCGGCGCTATGGCGCTCTGCCCGAGAAGAAGGCGCTGATCTGGTTCACCGCCGACGCGGGCGCTTCGGGCCAGGACAACCTGGCGTGGATCCGATCGGCTACGAACATGGCCGTTCGCTCCAACGTCTCGATTTATCCGGTGGACGTGCGCGGATTGCAGGCCACCATACCGGGCGGCGACGCCTCGACGGCCACGGTGCGCGGCTCCGGCATGTTCTCGGGCCGTCAGCAGAATACCGAGCGCGACCGATTCACCGGCTCACAAGACACTCTGGTCACGGTGGCGGAAGAGACCGGCGGTAAGGCGTCCATCGACAACAACGACCTGGGCGAAGGCATCACGCTGGCCAAGCGCGACCTGCGCAGTTACTACGTGCTGGGCTACTATTCCAGCGACGACCGCCGCGACGGCAAGTATCGCAAGGTTGACGTGAAATTGAATCCGAAGATTGCCGCCAGCCTGGACTACCGCTCGGGCTACTATGCGCAAGCCGAGTTCAAGGCGATGGGCTCGGAGGGTCGCGAGAAGCAGTTGCAGGACGCCATGCTGCTCGGCGACCCGGTCACCGATCTGCCGCTGGCGGTGGAGATCGACTGGTTCCGCCAGGGCGGCAATAACTGGTTCGTCCCCGTGGCCGTGAAGATCCCTGGCACGGAAATCCCGCTGCGCAAGAAGGGCTCGGCCGAGGAGATGACCAGCTTCGACTTCCTGGGCGAGGTCCGCAACGCGAAAGACGCACAGGTGGCCATGTTGCGCGATAACATCAAGATCCGCTTGAGAGACGAGCAGGCGGGCGCGCTCAAGTCGAGAAACCTGCTCTACGAGACCGGATTCCAGCTCGCACCCGGCTCCTACCACCTGAAGATGTTGGTGCGCGAAAACGAGACCGGCAAGATGGGCACTTACGAGAAGCTATTTCAGATTCCGCAGTTCGGGCCCAAGGACCTGCCGCGGTCGAGCATCGTGCTCACCGCGCAGCGTGAAGCGGCCTCCGCCGCGGTCATCGCCGCCGCCGGCAAGAAAGCGTCCAAGGGCGTTCAGAGCCATCCGCTGATCGTCGGCGGCCAGCGCCTCGTGCCATCGGTCACGCATGTGTTCCGGCGGGCGCAGACCCTTTCGACGCTGGTCGAAGTCTACGATTTACAACAGCCGCCAGCGGTCGCCGCGACTCTCAGCCTCTTCAACTCGGAGGGCCAGAAGGTGTTCGAATCGGCGCCGGCCCAGCCGGCCTCGGGCCGCCTGCTGTTCGAGACGCCGCTCAAGTCGCTGGCCCCCGGCCGCTACATCGCGCAACTGAACATGATCGATTTCGGCGGCCAGAAATTCGCTTTCCCGCGCTCGGCGCTGACCGTCCATTGACGAGGAGCGACTGGAATATCAAGGTCCATCAGCACCATCGGCACTGCGGCCGACGGGAGTGGGGGAATTAGCCCGGATGTTGCACCACGATCGTAGCGAGGCGCGATGAGAGGGCTGCAGCTACGAGGCGCGCGACCGTCGCCGCCCGCAGGCGTACTTGGCTGCTACGTCGAGGACGGGGGGTGCCCCCTGGGCCCAGCGCAACGAAGTAGATGCGGCCCTATCGCGCGCCGCAGCCGATCGCTGGTGAGATATCCGGGCTAGCCTGAGCCGTCCGGCTAGTCGCTTTTGCGACGGCATCGGCTGGAGCCGTGGGCTTTTTAGTCCCCTCCGTGAGCACGCCGTACATCACGCCGCGCCCGCCGCGCGCGACATAGACGAGGTTCTGCGTGCGCATATCGCCCTCCACCCAAGTGGCGCCGTCCATCGCCTGGAGAGCCGGGTTGCTGATCGCGGTCCAGGTCTGCCCCAGGTCCTCGGACTTGTACATCGTGTCCACCGTCGCGCCGCCCACGCGGCCCAGCAGGTAAACAAACGGAGTGCTCGGCGACGTGCCAGCGCCGAAACCGACGTATTGGGCAGAATCGACGCTGGCAACTGTCTGGAACATGGCCCCGCCATCCTGCGAGCGATACAGCGGGTGCGTCGTGACATCCCCAGAGTTGCGCGCAAAGGTCACCCACACGTCCCCCTGCGTGAGCGGATTCGGCACCACGGCCGGCTGTACCAGGCCACCGGGGAAAACGTCCGTCGCTCCCGCATTCCATGTGGCGCCGCCATCAGTGGACGTATAAAAGACGCTGGGGCTGTTGCTCGAATAGTTCGCTGAGTAGAGATAGTAAAACGTCTTGCCAGCTGGATCGGCGCGGTCCGCCGCGAGGATGTTGTTTACGACCCACGGCGACGGGGCGTTGGTCCAGGCCTGCGGCAGGGCATTGTAATGCACGTCGTTGTTGTTTTGCGGATTGTAAGGGTCGGGCTTGGCCGGAGGATTGGCCAGCAGGCACAGCTGCCACGTCTTGCCACCGTCGGTGGTGTAGTGCGGCCAGGGCGCGTTGGCGGCCGAAGCCGTCGCGGCGGTCCCGCCAAAAGTGCCCCACGCGGGCACCCACAACATGTTCTGCGGGTTGGTCGCCGACATCGCAATCTGCCCGGCGATCGGCTGCGCGAGCATCTGCGTACCGTTGGACCACAGCATTTCGGAGGGTACCGAGGGAAAGGCGGCCCAGGTCTGACCATTGTCACTCGAAAACCCGTAATTCGACCAATACTCCCATTCGCCCCAACCCACATAGGCCAGATTGTCCGGCTGCGTGTAGCAGTAATCGAGACTGTTGCCCATGGAAACATTCGGCCACGGCACCGGATAAGTACTCCCCCCGAACTCGTTCACCTCCCAGCTAGCATCAACTGGATCCAAAGGAACCCCCGCCGGACTGATCTTCATCGTCGGAACCTGATCTCGATCTGCGTGCCGGAAGCCGATCATGTCCATCGCCATCGACAGCAGATCCGCACCGCCCGCGGACTTGGGTTTGGGAGGAACCCGCACTTCAACCGCCACTAACTCCTCCAGGTTTTGCATGTGCCAGGCCCAGTACGGAGAGGACGCCGTGACGTCGTCGGTGCGCGCCACGCCCCAGCCGTTGGTCCACCACACCTGTTTCGGGTTGGCCGGGTCGATCATCAGCGCCGCCATCCCGCCGTTGCACCCGGCGGTGGCGTTGATGTAGTAGAGCGGGGCGCTGGGATTGGTGCCAGGCGTGAGCGGGTCGTCGCCCTGCATCAACATCTGCTGCGAACTCCACGCGGATCCGCCGTTTGTGGACCGCCAAACCGTGCTGGTGCTGCTGTTGCCCGCCATGACGATCTGTGCATTCGTGGGATCGCTGGTAATGCCGGTGTAAGGGTTGGATTGCGGCGCCGGCGTGATGTTCGTCCATGCGCTATTGGCATAGCTCCAGACCGTGCCTGAGACCTTCTGCGTGCCGCAGCTGACGTATATCGTTCCATTCGCCGCGATGGCGGCGCGCACGGGGTCCGCAGGTCCCCCGCTCAGCAGGCTCCAACTGTTGCCGCCGTCCTTGCTCCGCCACACTCCGCTGGAATGCACGCCCACATAGATCGTCTGCGTGTATGGCGCGCCGCTCACCGGGTTATGGGCGATCGTAGACTTATCAAACAGCACAAAGGTGAATCCCGGCTGGTCGCCGGCGCCGCCCGCGGCCGGCTCGTTCAGGGAAGCCGGATTGGGCAGGCCGCCCTGCACTTCGGTCCAGGTGTAAGCCGGCGTGCCCGGCGAAATGCGGACGCCCTTCCACAAGCCATTCGTGCGCGTCGCGAAGTACACCACGCCGGCGGCGTTGGGATCGCTGGCCAGGCGCTCGCCAGTCTCTATCCGGTAGTTGCCGTTGGGACTCACCAGCACGCCCTGCGCGGCCAGGCCCGTCGCCTGCCACGAGCCGCCGTAAGTGTCGGAGACCAGCACCTCACCGGCGTAGTTGTATTGCGTGTAGCCGTTGGAGCCGACGAACGTGGTCGTCGGCCAATTCACCGCGGCATAGACGCGCCCGGGAGTCGCGGCTTCCGCGGCGATCGACTCCACACCCATGACCTGCAGCCGGGAGACTCCTTCCAGCAAGGGAATCCAGCGGTCGCCCGAAGCCGATGCCCCACGAGAGGGCCGGATCGCCGCAGACCGCGCGCCGGCGTCCTGCGCGCTGCGCGTCGCGGGCTGGCTTGGTTGATACAAGTACGCCCCGCCCACGTCGGTCCGGATATAGACATCGGAACTCCCGTCCGCGCGCGCCGTCGCGATCAAACCCGTGACATACCCCATGCCTTGGATGTTCACGTTATTCCACTGGAAGAGTTGAGCGGGAGCGGCGGCAATGATCGGCGTGAGGAGGATCAGCGCCCAGACGAATGCGCGACAAACGCGTGCCTTCATAGCTCGAATCCCCTCCAAGAGCCCCTCGCGCGCGGCCAGCAGCCTGCGCGGCAGCCGGACCAGGATTATTAACACTCTATCTCAGATCTGGTCTGCCTCGGTTACTATCGACTCCCGCATCATACGGAGTCACATTGGCCACACAGAAGCCTGTTTCCGGAAGGACGTGATCAGACGGCGAAAGCGGCGCATCGGCTGCAGCGTCCTACGGGGCGCCTGGCTCAGCCGCCACTAGTCTTTCGGACTGACGTTGGGTAACTCGTGCTGTTTCCAATGCGCCCGGATGTACTCGACCGGGTTGGCTGCGGGCGCGTAGGCCGGCCGGTATTCCACATGCATCTGGCCCTTCAGCGCGGCGATGTGGTCCCGCACCCTGCGGCTGCGATAGGCCGCCAGGCGGTCCCACACCAGGATCGTCGGCCGGCGGATGTGCCGGGCCAGGGCCGTGAGAAAATCCACCACCAGCGGACTCCTCACCGCGCCGGCGTACAGGCGGAAGTAGAAACTCCACGCCGTGAGCCCTTCACCGCCGGCAGTGACTTCCAGTTGAAGTTGTAGTCCCGCTCCGGCGTCTGCCCGCGCGGCGCCCAGGTGCAGCAGCGGTGCGGCCGCTGACTCAGTCCGCTCTCGTCGGCCAAGACGATCGTGCGACCCGCGGCGAAGGTAAAAACAAAGGTCTATTTGACAGTGGCTCGATTGTGGCGGACACTGGGATGACAGGAACGTTTAAGACCTGCCTGAAGACATAACTCATGCCCAAACCACAAGTCACGAAAGAAATCCTTACCGCGGCGCTGGAAGGATTTGAAGCTCAAAGGATGCGCCTGGATGCCCAGATAGCTGAACTCAAGGCTATTCTATCCGGCGGTAGTGCAAAGCCGGCCGGAACCACTGCGCCCCCGAAGCGCGGCCGGACCATGAGCGCCGCCGCCCGCAAACTTATCAGTGATGCGCAGAAGAAGCGCTGGGCGGCGCTGAAAGGCCACTCTGAGTCACCCTCAAAGAAGGTGATTCCGGCTGTCCCCAAGAAGAAGCGTAAGCTCAGCGCAGCTGGCCGTCGGGCTATAGCGGAAGCCGCGAAGAAGAGATGGGCCAAAGTCAAGGCCGCGCAGCAGCCTGCGGCGCCAGTGGCCGCGGCTAAGTCGGCGCCGAAGAAAGCTGCCCGGAAAGCTGCAGTAAAGGCTCTACCCAAGAAGGCCCGAAAGGTTGTACGGAAGAAAGCGGCTCCAACTCCTCCGCCTGCGGCCGAAGCAGCTTCCGCCCAATAACTTCTTGGACCGCTTCAGTGGCCCTACGGCTCGGCTTGCCAGCCGTTGAGTGAGTATTACTGACTCCCGGGGTACTACCCTAAACCCGGGGCGCGTGGGGTGTCTACGCGTGTCCCTTACAAGCAGCCGGGCGGCCTCGCGCTACTATGAATCCGTGGCCTATCAGATAACTCTCATCCCCGGCGACGGCATCGGGCCCGAGGTGGCCGACGCAACGGTTGAGGTGTTGTCGGCGCTCGGAGTGCCGATCGAATGGGAACGTACGGAACTGACGGCCTCAATCATCGAGCAGGCCGGCATCTCGCTCCCGCATCATGTTCTGGAATCAATCGGCCGCACCGGCGTGGCCCTCAAAGGACCCGTGACCACGCCCGTCGCCGGCGGCTTCAAGAGCGTCAACGTGGCCTTGCGCAAGCAACTCGACCTGTTTGCCAATGTCCGGCCGGTCTTCACGCTGCCCGGCCTGAGGACCCGCTTTCAGGACGTCAACATCGACATGGTGATCTTCCGCGAAAACACGGAGGACCTCTATTCCGGCCTGGAGCACGAAGTCGTGAAGGACGTCGTCGAGAGTCTCAAGATCATCACTCGCTTGGCCTCCATGCGGATCGCCAACTACGCCTTCGCGTACGCCCGCAAGAACCTCCGCCGCAAGGTCACGGCCGTGCACAAGGCCAATATCATGAAGCTCTCCGACGGCCTGTTCATCCGCTGCTGCCGCGAAGTGGCCGCGGACTACCCCGACATCGCCTACAACGAGCTGATCGTCGACAACGCCGCGATGCAGCTCGTCATGCGCCCCGAGACCTTTGACGTCCTGCTCACGACCAACCTCTACGGCGACATCGTCTCCGACCTCTCCGCCGGCCTGGTCGGCGGACTCGGTGTGGTCCCCGGCGCCAACATGGGCGAGAAGTGCGCTGTCTTCGAGGCTGTCCACGGCTCCGCGCCCGACATCGCCGGCCAGGGCGTCGCCAACCCCACGGCCCTGATGTCATCGGCGATTCTGATGCTGCGCCATCTCGGCGAAGGCGCCGCCGCCGACCGACTGCAGCGCGCCATCATGGCTACTTTCCGCGCCGGAACTGCCCTCACCCGCGACCTCGGCGGCACGGCCACGACGCGCCAGTTCACCTCCGCCGTCGTGCACCATCTCGACGCCTGAACCCTGTTCCGGCTAGCCCGGATGTTGCACCACGATCGCAGCGAGGCGCGATGAGAGGGTTGCAGATACAAGACGCGCGACGGGAGCCGCCCGCAGGCGTACTTGGCAGTACGTCGAGGACGGCGACCAAGCGCAACGAAGTAGATGCGGCCCTATCGCGCGCCGCAGCCGATTGTTGGTGCAACATCCGGGCTTGTCGCTATTTGACGCTCGCCCCCGTGCAGCTCGAACCAGCGCCCGCCGTGCAAGCGTAGCAGTGCTGCCCGGTCACGATGCGCCTTCGGTTCAGCACCTCCACTGAGAAATCGCGAATGTGCGCCGGCGCGCCGTGGTCCAGCATGGCATTCAGCATCTGGTTGAAGTCACAATCGTACAGCGTCCCGTCCCAACCCACCGACAGCGTGTAGCGGCACATCACTCCGGCGGCCGCATTGGGATTGTACACCCCCGCCAGCTTCGTCATGTACCGCTCGTAATTTCCGCTGGCCTCGAGGAACTCCCGGAATCGTCCGATCGGCACGTTGGTCAGCGCGTACAGCGCGTTGAAGGTCACCTCGTACCGCCGCTGCAATTCGCGCCGGAAATCGCCCTCGATAGCGTGCTGCGCCGGCGGCAGGAACGCCCCCGCCGGGTTGTACACCAAGTTCAGCGTGAGCCCGCTCCCCGCCGCGCTGTAGCCCAGCGCGTTCAACAGGCGCAGCGCCTCGATCGACTTGGCGAACACGCCCGCCCCGCGCTGTGCGTCGGTCTGCTGCTCTTGAAAATACGGCAGGCTCGCAATGATCTCCACCCCGTGCGCAGCGAGGAACTCCGCCAGTCCAAGTTGCGACGGCAACAGCAGCACCGTCAGGTTGCAGCGATCCATCACGTGCCGCCCCAGCCCGCGCGACCGCTCCACCAACCAGCGGAAATTCGGGTTCAGCTCAGGCGCGCCGCCGGTGATGTCGACGGTCGGAATCGTGGCTCGCTCCAGCGCGCGAATGCACAACTCGGCCGTTTCCCGGCTCATCATCTCCTTGCGGTTCGGGCCGGCCTCGACGTGGCAATGGCGGCACGCCTGGTTGCACAGCTTGCCGACGTTGATCTGGAAGACGGAGATGCCGGTCGCCGTCAGCGGGAACAATCCCGACGCCCGCAGTGATTCCTCAAACAATGGGAATGCGTTGCTCACATGCTGACCTTGGCCGCCGCGTTGCGCATTTGCAGCCCGTGGACCAGCGACGCTCCGCCGCGAATCGCGCTCGCCACGTGCACGGCCTCGGTCATCTGTTCGAGGTTCGAGCCCTTTTGCAGGCACGCCTCGGTGTAAGCGTCGATGCAGTACGGGCACTGCACTGCGTGAGCCACCGCCAACGCGATCAGGCTCTTCTCCCGCTCGCTGAGCGCGCCTTCTGCGAACACAGCGCCGTACCATTCCAAGAACCTCCGCCACAGCTCCGGCGCGTTCTCGCCTATTTCGCCAAAACGCGCGAGATCTTCCTGATGATAATATCCGGCCATCCGCTGCCTCCCGTTCCTGTGCTTCATTGTACCGGGCCGGCCCGGCTATCACGTCAACTGAGCCCACATTAGGCTGGAGTAGAATCGCCTCGATGCCACGTCCCGTAATGACTTCCCGAGATTTGAGCTCGCGCCTGCCGTTCAGCGCGCTGCTCCTGATCCTCGCGGCTGCTTCCTGCCTGCCCGCCGTGAACCCGCAGGAAGCCGCGCCGCGCGCCTGCGTCGTCACGGCCTATGGCGCCACCGGCCGTAAGGCCGACCTCGCCACTTCCGCCATTCAGTCGGCCATCGACGCCTGTGCGGCATCCGGCGGGGGCACGGTTTACTTCCCGCCCGGTGACTACACCAGCGGGACCATCCGCCTGAAGAGCCATATCCGCCTGTTCCTCGAGGCCGGCGCGGTGCTGTACGCCTCACTCGACGACAAGGACTTCGAACGCGGCCCCCGCACCGCCCTCATCCTCGGCGAAAACCTCGACAACATCTCCTTGGAGGGCCGCGGTACGATCGACGGCCAAGCCTCCTACGACTGGCGCGTCCTTGAGTTCGACGACGCCTTCATCCGCGAGAACATGCTGCTCTGGAAAGGGCTCGGCCGCCCCCTCCTGCGCTCCTTCCCGCATGGTTTCCCCGATGCCCTTTATCCCAAGCTGGTCCTGCTGCTGCACTGCCGCGACGTGCGTATCAGCGGTATTTCCCTCATTCGCTCCCGTAGTTGGACCATCAATCCCGTAAACTGCGAACGCGTGGTGGTCAACGGCGTCTACATCCATTCGGACTTGAAAGACGCCGTGTGGGCCGACGGCATCGACCCCGACGGCTGTACCGACGTCCGAATCGCTAACTCGACCATCGAAACCGGCGACGACGCGGTGGTCTTCTACTCGATGGACTGGTTCGGCCCCGCCCTGCCCTGCCAGAACATTACCCTTACAAACTGCCGCCTTTCCTCGGCCTCCAGCGCCATCAAGTTCTGCGACGGCAATAAGAACGCCGTCCGACGGGTGGCCATCTCCAATACCGTCATCACCGACAGCAACCGCGGCCTGGCTTTCATGGTTTTCGATGGCGGAACGGTGGAGGACGTGGTCATCTCCAATCTGACCATCGACTGCCGCCGCCACGCCTGGTTCTGGTGGGGCGATGGCGATCCGATTCACTTCAACATCAAGCGCCGCAGCGAGGTCGACGGTCAGAAGGTGGCCAACGAACCGCCGGCCGGCCGGATCCGCAACGTGATCCTGCGCGACATCATCGCCCGGGGCCAAGGGACTTCTTCCATCAACGGCCACCCCGAAAGCTGGCTCGAAAACATCACCATCGACAACCTGCGTCTCACGCTGACCCACGACCCCTCGAATGCGCTCGAGAAAGCCACCGACGCCCTGAAGCTGCGTTGGGCCAGGAATGTGCGCCTGCACGATGTCGAGGTTCAATGGGCCGAGCCTGCCTCGCGGAAGTGGACCAGCGCCCTCTCCGCCGAAGATGTTCAGGATGCCGATTTCGACAATCTCTCACTGCGCGGCGCGGCGCCTGGTCAACCTGCGCTGCGGCTGGTGAACGCCGGCCGCATCACACTGCGCAACGCCCACCCGCAGGCCGGCGATTCTGTCTTTTTGAAGGTCGCCGGCCCGCGCAGCCGTGACATCCGAATCCTCGGCGCAGATCCCTCCCTGAGCCCCGCCCAGGTTCAGATCGGCCCGGACGTGCCCACTGGCGCCGTTCGCCTTCAGCCCCTGAACTGAGGCGCCCGCGATGCGATGTCCTCGCGAGGCCGCGGCGCTGCCGGTCCTGCAGCCACTTCGATCACTGCTTCTCAAGCGCGATTCTCAGCAACGCCGGCGGGTGCAGAAAGCTCTGGTCGTCTCCAATAATCACGTTGCCCGGGAACGCGCCGTGGTGCACCACCAGCCCCGCGGGCTCCGCTGTTTCCGGCAGCAGGAACCGCAGCGCCACGCGGAACGACTCGCCCGGTCCCAGCTCATCTGTGAGCGATCGCGGCGCTTCCCGGCTCTGCCCCAGCGGCCCGGGCCCCAGCGGCCCGCCGCACGGCCGGTAGCGCCGTCCTTCGCGGTCTTCTAGCTCGACGCGCGCGTCACGCGCCCGTTGCCGTACGCGCTTCGCATCGCTCGAGACCTCCACGACCGCCACCCAGTTCCGGCTTTCCGGCGCCGCCTGGCAGGGCTGATTCGTCGAGCTCTCCGCGACTCGCGCGCTCACCGCCGCCACGCACCAGTCGTCATAGCACCGGCGTTCGCCCGGAGCGTGGAACCGGCGCGGAAGGATCAATGCCACCGCGATGAGAACTAGCGCATAACCGGCAACAAAGAGGCCCAGCGAGCGGGCCAACCGGCGTGCCTTGTCCTTCCGGCCTTGCGCCGCCGCAACCGCAATGCACGTAATCAGAATCAACACCATTAAGACCGACGCCAGAAAGAAAAGGTCAGAGAGTCTCATATGATTCCTGTTTCACCATAACAAGTACTTTATGTTGAAAAGTACAGGCTGTCAAGACTTTTTTGATTTCTGGGGCCCGGCGGGAATACGCGACCGTGACCGCTGGCAGCAGCGCCGCACCCGGGTCCTCCGTCCGGTCCTCCCGGCGCGCGTCGAATGAACCAAGACCGTGCCAAATTGGCGTGAGCAACGCGGTCTGCCACAAGTTCCTGCCAGCTGTCTGTGCGCACCAGATACTCCATGAAACATCGCGCCGCGGTGGGTGTCGAGATTGGGCTGTTGTGTACTCAGAACGCGCTACGAATACGCTGATTTCACGCCCGGCCGCGCTGGTGTAATAGGCTGTAGCTGATATGTGTTCCCTTCTCAGGCTGGCTGCTCTCTTCTCACTCATCCTCGGCCCCGGTGTCGCCGCCGCGGCCCAGGCGCCCGTGGCAGTCCAATCACCCAACGGCACCCTGGAACTCTCGATCGCGACGGTGCGCGGATCAACGATCGAGCCGGCGGGCGGGCAACTGGCCTACCGGGTCGTGTTTCGAGGCAAACCGGTTGTGGAATGGTCGAACCTCGGGCTGGCGTTCGACGGGGCGCCGGCGCTGGGGCCGGCCATGCGGATCGAGTCATCGAGCAATTCGGCGGGTGACGAAACCTGGAACTCCGTCGCCGGGAAAGCGAATCCGATTCGCGACCACTACAACGCGTTGAGCGTGAAGACAATCGAAACGACGGCGGCCGGGCGGCGCCTGACGATCGAGGCGCGAGCCTATGATGATGGAGTCGCATTCCGCTACTCCATCCCCGAGCAGCCGTCGCTGAAAGAACTGCGCATCACCAATGAAGCGACCGAATTCCGCTTCAGCAAGGACGCGACAACGTGGAGCCTGATCCTGCGTGATTTTCAGACGTCGAACGAGGACGATTATCACGAACTGACCATCACCGCATTGCACCCGGAGTATCTGATCGGACTGCCGCAGTTGCTGGAAGTTCCGGGCGTCGCGTGGGTGGGGCTGACCGAAGCCTACATCGACGACTGGGCCGGGCTGTTCGTGCATGCCCGGTCGGCGGAAAACGGCTTCAACGGGCAGTACGTTCTCAGCGCGCGCCTGGCGCCGCAGGTGGAGGATCGCAACGCGCCGCACCTGCCGTGGCCGATGGACGCGAAGGCCGAGGCGACTACGGTTTCCGTGATCCGGCAGACGCCGGCGCAGTCGCCGTGGCGCGTGTTGATGATCGCGGACGATCCCGGGCGGCTGGTGGAATCGAACATCGTGGTGAACCTGAATCCGCCCAGCGCCATCGCGGACACGTCGTGGATCGTGCCCGGCAAAACCGCCTGGGACTGGTGGTCGGGCCAGGTGGTGAAAAACGTTCCGTTCCGGGGCGGGATGAACACGGAAACGATGAAATACTATATCGACTTTTCGGCGCGGAACGGATTCCCCTACATGCTGGTGGACGCGGGCTGGGCGCCTAGCGCGGGCGCGGCCTACGGGGCCGGGCGGCGGGAATCCGATCTGACGAAGTTCAAGCCGCAGGTCAACATCCCGGAGCTGGTCGAGTACGCGAAGTCGAAGGGCGTCAAGATCTGGCTGTGGGCCTACTGGACAGATGTCGATGCGCAGGCCGCGGACGCGTTCGCGCAGTTCGAAAAATGGGGCGTGGCGGGGGTCAAGATCGACTTCATGGACCGCGCCGACCAGTGGATGGTGAATTGGTACCGCGGCATCGCCCAGAAGGCCGCCGCGCACCATTTGATGGTGGATTATCACGGCGCCTACAAGCCGGATGGAATGCGCCGGACTTATCCCAACGTGATCACGCGGGAGGGCGTGATGGGCGCCGAGTACAACAAGTGGAGCGCCCGCGAGACGCCCGTGCACAATACCACGTTGCCTTTCACGCGTATGCTGGCCGGGCCGATGGATTACACGCCCGGCGGCTTCAACAACGTAACCAAGGCCGAGTTCGTGCCGCGCAACATCGAGCCCATGGTGATGACCACGCGCTGCCATCAACTCGCGCTGTTCGTGGTGTTCGAGAGCCCGTTCATGATGGTGGCGGACCATCCGGCGGCGTACGATGGCCAGAAAGAGACCGCATTTCTGCAAGCCGTGCCGACGACGTGGGACGAGACGCGAGTGTTGAACGGGCGGCCGGCGCGTTTCATCACGATCGCGCGGCGGAAAGGGCGTGAATGGTACGTCGGCACCATCACAAATTGGGATCCCCGCGAGGTCGAGCTTCCGCTTACCTTCCTGGGCGGCGGCAGGTACTTGGCGGAGATCTACGCGGATGGTCCTGACGCCGCGCAACAGCCCAAGGAAAGCGTGCTGGAAAAGCGCAGCGTGGATGCGGGCACGGTGCTGAAACTGAAGCTCGCTCCCGGCGGCGGAGCAGCAATCCGGATCGCGCCGGCGCAATGATTGCGGGGCGATCTAGGTGCCCGAAGTCCAACAGGGCGAGGGGCAAATCCCTCAATTGAGACGTTGCTTGCTATGTCTTATCGGTACTGCGTTCGGAAATGACTCACGCTGAGCTTTCATGCGGCCGCAGCGTGCCCTTCCAGCTTGAGGGCGCCGAAACCATGCACTGCTGAGATCAGCGCAGCAACCACGAATCCGTCGATCAGCAATTGCGTGAGCGGCGACGGGTTCACTGCCCCCAGCATTAAGGCTGGTACCGGCGTGAGCAGCACCGCCGCCCAAGCCTTCCGCCACAGGGGCGCGCGGCCGTCCTGGATGGTCATCGCCGCCAGCGGGATCAACAAGGAACAATCCGCAACGTACGTGTGATGGCCCAGCAGCAAGCCGCAGGCCGCCACCGCCGCTCCGGCCCGCCCGACCTCGGATGTCCTACGGCTGGCCAACCATAGGAGTGCGGCCACCGCTGCCGCGCTTCCAATTTCCGCGGCCACGGGCCATGGAAGGAACTCAGCCGCGCCGCGCAAACTGGGCATCCGCTTCGGACCCGTGGAAAAAATCGGCATGGTCGCCATTGTTCGGTAGCGCAGCGGCCAGTCCGGTCCTTCGATCAGGAAAGAAAACCCAATCAGCGCGGCGACGGCAACAGCGCCCGCGATCAGCGCCTTCCAGCGCTTTTGGGCGATCAATAGAATTGGAATCCCCAAAGCCAGGTGAAACTTGCAGATGCAAAGCGCCAGCGCCGCACCCGCCGCGCGCGGACGCTCCCGCTCCAGCAACAGCAGGCCCAGCGAGAAGAACATCAACCAGAACGGGATATCCTGGCCGAAAAAAACCGCCAGAGTGATGGGGGTTGCACAAGCGAATGCGGCCGCGAGCAGCGGTCTGTTCGCGCCCGGCCAGGTGAGAACGGTCACCACAAGTGCCGCCAGGCTCAGCGCCATCCATAGAAGACGCGCCACCGGGAATGGGAAGACGCTCAGAATCTTGTGACCGTAGAGCACCACGGGCAGGCGGCCCGTCGGGACCAGGTAACCATTTTCCGCTTCGAGTTTCTTGAGAGCATCCCACTCGTAAAGATGGTGGGTTCCGGCCAGACGGCTGGCGGAATAAAACTGGTTGTAATCCACACCTTCATAGACGGGGTTGGCGCCCACGATCTTCAGGTTGATCAGTAACCCAGCGACTCCAATCACGATGCAGACGAGAACGCCGGCCTGTTTTGTGCCGAGGCGCATCATCGGGCGGTCCCTCGACTGGCTTTCCAGCTCAGTCTCTTCGAGGCGATTGCCGGACACTGACCGTTGGCAAGGACTTCAGAGGCTTCTAACCGTTTCCCAACCGCTGGCCCGGATGTTGCGCCACGATCAGAGCGAGGCGCGATGAGAGGGCTGCAGATACAAGGCGCGCGACGGGAGCCGCCCGCAGGCGTACTTGGCGGTACGTCGAGGACGGCGACCGAGCGCAACGAAGTAGATGCGGCCCTATCGCGCGCCGTAGCCGATTGTTGGTGGAACATCCGGGCCAGGTGCATGCTTATCGAGTCTATCCAACTCCGGTCAGACCGCGGAACGGGTTGTCAACGGATTACAGGGCAGCGGGACGTTATGCGGTTGGCCTAAAGCGACGCGTGCGGATGCACAAACGGCCCCACACGCGCCGGCGGGCGGGGCCGTTCAGATAGTCAGACGAGCCGGCGAGTAAGCCGGCGGATGGCGCGACGGAGCTTAGAGGCCCTTGTCGTGGAGGAACTTGCACAGGTCGACCAAGCGGCAGCTATAGCCCCACTCGTTGTCGTACCAGGAGATCATCTTCAGCAGCGTGCCGTCGAGCACCTTGGTCATGCCGCCGTCGACGATGCTCGAGTTGGGGTCGTGCAGCATGTCGGTGGAAACGACCGGATCTTCGGTGTATCTCAGGATGCCCTTGAGCTTGCCTTCGGCGGCGGCCTTGAAGGCGGCGTTGACGGCCTCGGCGGTGGTCGGGGTCTTCAGAATGGCCGTCAGGTCGACCACGGAGACGTCGGGCGTGGGCACGCGCATGGCATAGCCGTCCAGCTTGCCCTTCAGCTCGGGCATAACCAGGCCGATGGCCTTGGCGGCGCCGGTCTTGGTGGGGATCATGTTGATGGCGGCGGCGCGGGCGCGGCGCAGGTCCTTGTGCGGGAAGTCGAGCACGACCTGGTCGTTGGTGTAGCTGTGGATGGTCACCATCGAGCCGAGGACGATGCCGAACGTATCATGCAGCACCTTGGCCACGGGCGCCAGGCAGTTGGTGGTGCAGGAGGCGTTGGAAATGATGTTGTGCCTGGCGGGGTCGTACTTGTCTTCATTCACGCCCAGGACCATGGTCAGATCTTCGTTGGTCGCCGGGGCGGAGATGATCACCTTCTTGACCGAACCCTTGAGGTGCGCCTTGGCGGCGTTGGCGTCGGTGAAGCGGCCGGTGGACTCGATCACGATCTGCGCGCCGTGGCTCGACCAGTCGAGCTCGGCCGGGACCTTGATGCTGTGAACTTTGATGCCCTTTCCGTTGACGATGATTTCGCCGTCGCCGGCCTTTACATCAGCGTGCAAAGGACCCAGGACGGAGTCGTACTTGAGCAGGTGCGCAAGCGTCTTGGTGTCGGTCAGGTCGTTGGTGGCGACGATTTCGACGCCCGCCTCGGGCATGCTCAGAGCGGCACGCAACACGTTGCGCCCGATGCGCCCGAAGCCGTTGATCGCTACTTTAATGGCCATGCAGAATGATCCTCTCTAGTGAATTAGAAGTCCCAAGACTCAGGATATCAAAGCCCGCCGCGGCGCGGCCATTTCCAGCAGAGTTTCGGCTCTGGTAGGTGACGAACGCGTTACTGCGGAGGCTTCAACGGCGGGGCCGTCGAGCCGCCCAGCCCGGCGTAGGCGTCCTCTACGCGGATGACCTTGCTGTTGGCGAAGGTGACGAAAGTGATGCGGCCGGGCGGCAGGCCATAGATCCAGTCCTCGGTCTCGAGGCCGTCCTTGGACTCACGCACTTTGTCGCGGGGCACGCCCATGGCCAGCAGAACCTGGTCGCGGCTCATGCCCACGGCGGCACGCTTGGCCTTGATGGCCTCCTGGACCTCCTTGGGCAGCGCGGCGAAGTAGTCCTCAGAGGCGCTGCGCTGCTCGAAGTCGAGAACGGGCTTCAGGATTTTCTTTACATCGGAAGGCGTGATCGAGGGCGGGATGCGGCCCTTCCATTCGAGCGCGATGGTCGTGCCGAAACGGCGCGTGTCCTTGTTAGTGACGGGCTGCGTGGCGGTCCCGCCGACGCCGCCGCCCATCTCCACGTGCTGATACCACTTGCCCTTGGGTTTGAAGCCGCCGTTGATGGTCAGGACGATCTGGTCGTCCTCGATGTCCACGCGAGTCACCTGGACCAGCTCGTCGATGCGCGCCACGGGGCCGAATTCAGTCCCTGCCGCGCGCCAGCCGGCCTTGTCGTAGGTACCGTCGGCGTTGTACCTAAGGGGTTTCGTGGAATGAGGCAGAAAGGTCTTCACTTTGGCGTATTCGGCGGCCAGACCGCGAATCAGCGTCAGCTTCTCCTCGTCGGTCAGCCGGCGGACCTGGTCCTCCTTGCCTTTCTGATCGACCGGCGCCTGAGCCGGCGCGCACGGTGGAAGCACGAGAGCAAGCAGCAGGGCGGCGCTGGCCGGCTTCATCCCGGAGGCTCCTGGCGGGCATCCAGCAGCAGGGAGGGCTGGCGCTCGAGGCGGCTGCGCCACAGCCAGATCAGCAGCACACCGCAGGCCAGGGTGGTCAGGACGCTGCCTTCCGGGCCATACTCGCCTCCGCTCAGCCAGACGCTCGAGGTCCACTTCAGCTCGTAGCCCGTCAACACCAGTGTAAACCCGCTCAACCGCGCCCCGGCCAGAGGCAGGACGATGTTCCAGCCGAAGTGCAGACCAATGGGCAGCCACAGCGCCCCGCTGCGCCACATGGCGGCACAGAACAGGACGCCCCACAGGCCGGTGTTGGCGATACCCAGCCATTCCAGGCCGAGCTTCGCCCAATTCACGCTGAACAGCGCGGAGTGGCCCGGCGAAGCCGGCGAGCCGATATCCAGGTTGCCCAGGTGCATCAGAGCGAACAGGACGCCAAAGGGAATCGTCACGCGCCAGAAGCCGAAGGCCCCGGCCAGCAACTGGAAGGCGTAGCCGCGGAACATCAGCTCCTCGCCCACCGCGCCGAACAGCAGCAGGGTGGCGACGAAGAGCAGCTTCTCGAACCCGAAGGCGGCTGCCGGGTCGGGGTTCTTCACCCACGTGGCGAGTCCCAACATCAACGCCGCGCCGGTCACGAGCGCCGCGGCGGCCGCGCCCGCCGCCAGCCCGTGCCGGAACTGCCGGGCCGAGGCGTGGCTCCAGCCCATTCCGATATCCGCGAGCCGGCCACGCTCGTAAATCCGGACCACCATGGCGCTGGCCAGCGCCGCTGCCGCGAACGGGCTCAGCGTGGCTGCCGGAAAGTAGCCGAAGGTCTCATAGAGGAACAAGCCGAACAGGTTCATGCCGATCCAGATCAGCAGAATGAAAAAGCCGGCGCGCAGCAGGAGTCCGACCGCCGAAGGCCGCTCCGGCAGGGCTTCTCCGGCACTGCCTTCGTTACTGCTGATTGCCTCTTCCGGCATGGCTGGAACCGCTGATTTCCGCCCCTGAAACACGCGTTGGCCACTCGCGTCCGCCAGGGCCTTCGTTCTCCCCAGGATAGCGAAGCGGCGGCGGGCGCGATCAGGGCCGGCGACGGAACGGCACGGCTTGGCGGGACCGCTCCCTTGCGGTCGCGGCTCTGAAACGGCGCGGCGAATTATCCCATGAGCCGCGACAGGTACTTCTCGACATCCGCCTTGAAGTTGTCGATGAAGCCCGTCACGTAGGGCGCGATGGCAAGGGTTGGATCCGCGACCAATGGCGTCAGGTCCATGGCGAAGTTCAGCGCCGTCTCGGTGTCGGTGGCATGCGAGGCGTAGTAGGTGGCGTGGGCCAAGCGGCGCCCGGCGGTGGCCAGGTCGTAGCGCTTGCCGCCGCTGACCTGCGAATCAAAAACACCCACCAGCGAGGCGGCGATATTGGGGTACTTCGACGCGGGAAGACACTGCTTGACGTCATCCGACAGCCAGTCCAGATCACGCCACACCTCGCAGCCGTAAACCTTGTGCGGACGGTCGGCCGGCCTCAGGCGGCGCAGCGCGGCGATGGCGCGCAGGCTCACGGCGACGTGGGTCTCGTGCTTGTCGGCGAGGTTGTGCAGGTAGACCACCCCTGGCTTCGCGGCCGCGAAGATGGCCGACAGATCCGCGACCACCGTGTCGCTGTGCGGGTCCTTCACCGCGGAGCTGGGGTAGCCCAATTGGACCATGCAGGCGTAGCCGCCCACATAGGCCGCGGTGCGCTGCTCCTGGCGGCGGACGCTCTGCATCTGCTCGTCGGTGTAATGACCGTAGATGCCCGAACGCGGGCTGCCCGCGCCGTTGGTCACGACGACGCCGCTGAACCAGCGGTCCGGCAGGCCGAAACACTCGGCGATGCCATGGTAGGCCATGATCTCGATGTCGTCCTGATGGGCGCTGACGCACAGGTGCGTGCTGCGCGCGAGTGCGGCGTCGGGCGCGATCCCATCGGGGACGAACACGTCTGCGTCGGGATTGTGAAACTGCATCTTCATCTACTCCACTCTCTAGGCTTATCGAATTGAGGGCAGGCTGGCCGCGGCGACCGCCTGTCCGTGGCGTTTCTCTTTCTCGCCGGGAACATGTAGCCGCAGGGCTTCCGCAACCTCGGGGAACTGTTCTTTCAGGACCTGTCGGGCGGTGGAAATAATCACATCACCGCCCTCGCCGGTCAGCACGCGGCCCAGCACCAGCACATGCCGCAGCGTGTAGAAGTCTGCGTACTGGGCGATGGCGTAGCCCAGGTAGACGCCGATCGACTCGTAGACCGCCCGGGCGCGCGGGTCGCCGGCGGCCATCAGCTTCTGAGTCTCCACCAGCTTTTCGGCCAGCGGCATCTCCGGCGCCAACGCGATGCCCGCCGCGGGCAGCAGGCGGTTGACGGCCTGTTGCGAAAAATACTGCGCGCCCACGCCATGATCACGCGACCACTCGTCCAGCGGCCCCCTCGGGCGGTAGTCGATCGGCACGAAGGCCAGTTCGTTGAGCCAGCCGGTGATGTTGCCTTGCGGCGTGACGTAGCCGCCCGCCTGGCTGGTGCCCATCGAGACGCCCAGTACCGCGCCGTCCTCCAGCGCTATGGATCCGGCCAGCGCGGTCACCTCGCCGTCGTTCACCACCACGAAAGGAATCCCGCCCCAGGCCCGCTGCAGTTCGAAAAACAACCTGCGCACACGGCTGTCGAAGAGCTCGCGCGGCACGCCGCGGAACAGCGAGGCGACGCGGATCTCGTTGTTGACGTAAACGCCGGCGGCGCTGCCGCCGATGGCGTCCACGCGCGGCAGTTTGGCGGCGGCGCGCCGCAGGCTGTCATTGATTTCGTCGTAGTGGTACTGCGGATCGGTCTTGAAGTAGGGGTCCCAGCCCAGCTCCTCGCTATAGACCAGTTCGCCGTCGATCAACGCCGCGCACTTGCGGTCGCTGCCGCCAAGATCGAATCCGATGCGGCAGCCGTCCAGATGGCGCCCCAGCGCCAGACCGGCTTCCTTCTCTTCCGGCGCATCCGCATACGTCGCACCGCGGATCTCCATCGGATGGATATACACGCGGTCGCCCATAAAGTCGAAATCGAAAGCGCGCGCTCCGGAAGGCGAATAAACATTGCGGATGTGTGCGGCAATGGCGCGCTCTCCGGCGATGGTGAGCCGGCAGCCACCGCGCTGCCACAACAGGAATTTCACCAGGCGCTCGACATAGCGTTCATTCAGCGCCACGGCTGCGCCGGAGTGCGGTAGTACGGCGGTGCGATAGACCGAGATGGAACCATCCGGCCGTTCCAGGGCGATGGCCAGCTTCTCGCCTCCGCCGGCCGCGGCCACGGCCGCGCGGTACTCGGCGTTCCACAGCGCGGCTGGAAGGAACTCCGGATCCAGACTCGGTCTGAACTTGGGATGAATGGTGATTGCGTCGTGCATACAAATGAACGCCCGCCAGAAAAGGCCGACGGCCACCACAGTAGCGCCCTCGCACGCGCCGCCGCAATCGAAGAGGTGCGCGCGAGACGTGCGCGATCCGATCGCCTCGCGGGCGCGGAACGCGACGTGTGAGCCGCAATCGGGCGCGATTTCACGCGTCACCCCCCGCCAACCGGGGATCGGACCACCCCATTTCACGGGGGGTGCGATGGATTGTGGAACGGTACGTGCGGAGGCCCGTCTGACCCTAGTGAAGGCGCCAGTTCAAAGAAAAGATTGACGCCCGGCAGAAAACTTGAATCAGGAGGCTCGACCATGAAGAGGACTGCTACGCTCGCTACGATGGCGTTCTTGCTGAGCACGGTGTTTGCGTTCGCGCAGGCTCCGGCGAATTCGGACCAACCGGCCACGGCGCCCACCAAGACGACCAAAAAGACAACCAAGAAAGTCACCAAGGGCAAGAAGACCGCTGCCAAGAAGACGACGGCAGCCGCGCCCGCGGCCCAGAAGTAAGACTCTACGGCACATTCCATTGCACCCTTCGCCCGGGCCGCAAGGCCTGGGCTTTTTTCTGGGGTGCTGGTATGTTTGATCCACCAATGCCATATCGACGTACCCTGACGTCCGCCAGCTCTTGCCGAGAGCCTTCTTCGATGCCTGCGATTAGCTGGTGGGCTTTGATAACGAGGATTGCCCCTATTTAATAACCCCAACTAAAGCCAACAGCACGCCGATAATGACGGGCAGCAAGACGAAAAGTATCCACAAATGCATGACGATCTTGCTGGCAATGTGCCTGGCATCTGCTGAGATTTCTGTGCGGGGATCAAATGGGAGAGGCTGGCTTGTGCTTTCGGATTCACCAGTTGGCTGAGGTGGCGGGGCCTCCTTCCTACTTTTCCCGCAGTAAGGGCAGACCTCGCACTGAGCCTTCACATCGCAGCCGCATGCGCATTTCCACGACGTCCTCTTTGGCATGGGATAAAGTGGGTTTCCAAGATGGTATTCCACGTCTGACTGTTCATCGGACATACTATTCTCCTTCGTTCTTATGGAAGTAGAATTCCCCGCCGCCGACAATTTCGGCCGGCCCCTGCATCAAAACCTCGCCTGTGTCTTGATCTGAGCGGAACGACAGTGGACCGGCGAGCGTGCGCACGTTGACCGGGCTGTCCACCAGGCCACGCGTCAGGGCAGCACAGAACGCGCCGGTCGAGCCCGTGCCCGAGCTCATGGTGCAGCCCGCGCCGCGCTCGTAGAAGCGCACGTCGAGAGTGTGCCGGTCGAGCACCTGCACGAAACTGACGTTCGTGCGCTTCGGGAATTGCGGATGGCGTTCGACCTCCGCCCCCAGCGTTTGCCAGTCGAAGTCGAAATCCCGGACGAAGAAGGCGCATTGCGGATTGCCGACGTCCAGCAGCGTGCACTCACGCGCGCCGCCTGCCAGTGGCAGTTGGAAACGCAGATGGCCGGGCTCGATCCGCGGCACGCCCATGTTCATCTCGAACTCGAACTGCGTCTCGCGACGCGCGATCAGCCGCAAATGCTTCAAGCCCGCGCCGGTGCGGATCGCGATCTCAGTCTCCGCCAGGCCCGCCTCCACGAGCAAGGCCGCGGCACAGCGCGTGCCGTTGCCCGAAATCTCAGCTGCGCTGCCATCGGAGTTGAACAGGCGAATGGCGGCCGGCTCGTCGCCCGACGGCGGCGTCACCAGGATCCAACCGTCAGCGCCGATCCCCGAGTGACGATGGCAAATGGCGATCGCGGCCCGTTCCAGCAACTCCTCCGGCGGCGCCTCGCCCGCCCAGCTCAGCAGGAAGTCGTTCAGCGCCCCATGGGCTTTGACGAAATGGATTTTCATAGCCGTGGATCCTTCTCCAGATTTCGACCGCCCGCCCGTCAGGGATTGGGAAGCTGCTTACACATTCGTATTGCGGAGCGCCGGTGCGCAAGCGCGCCAGTGCCTGCGAGACCGCGTCCCCGGCGAACGCCAGCGCCCACTCCTCATGCAGCGCGATGTCAGGCCGGAGAACCGCCGCGGGCCAGGCGAGACCGTTTCCTTCGTGCAGCGTCTCCTTGAGCGGGATGCCGGCCGTGCGGACGATGCCGGTGAGATCGCCGAAGCTCATCAGAATGCCGTCGCCGGTGTGATAGCGCGGCGCCAGGCACTCGGCCGCCGCACGCGCCCAGGCGCGGCGGTCGCGCGAGTTCACGTCGGATTCTTTCCAGCAGATCCAATTGTCGATGCCTGGCCGGAGGAACCACGGCGAAACGGCCACGAGCACCAGCACGCCTGCTGCCCACGCGCCGCGATGCGGCGCTGGAATCCAGCGCGCGCGCCCCGCCAGCGAGGCCAGCGCGGCGATGCCGAGGCACGCGGCAGGCAGGGCGCTCAGGCCATAGCGCGTGTTGTAGTACGTGTTCGGCCACAGCCCCGGCACGAAGATCGGCGTGCCGCCCGAGTGCAGGCTGAATACGTAGAAAGCGGCCGTGGTGCACAGCAGCAGCGCGGCCCAGCGCGCGCGGCTGAACAGAGCCGCCGCCACTCCAGCCGCGCCGAGGTAGAGCAGCGGCCGGCCCAGACACAGCGCGACGGCCGTGCGATAGTACACCAGCGCCGTGCTCCAGTCGTGATCGCCGGGATAACGGAAGCCGCCGGCATCGAGCGCGCGCTGGTAGATCGCGTGCGCCGACCATGCGCCGTTGTAAAACTCAAGGGCGTTGGAATACAACACGCGGTTATGCGCCAGCCAGTAAAGCGGTCCCAGCGCGGCAATGAAACAGAACAGCAGCGTCCTGGCCCAGCGCCCCCGGCCGGCCAGGAAGACGACGCACACAGCGGCCACCGGCAGGAGGCTCCAGTCCTCATAGCGCGCCAGCGTGCCCAGAGCCGCGAAGAGCCCGGCCAGCGCAGCGTCGCCCCACGCCCTGGTGTCGTCTATCCGGGCGATGGCCCACACCAGGCCCAAAGCGCAAGCCAGCGCCGCCGGCTCTGTCATGGGGATGCTCTGCAGGTAAAGCAGATTGGGGTTCAGCGTCCACACGAGCAACCCGGCCCACGCCGCCGGCGCCCCGAACAACCGCCGCAGAGCATAGAACAGAAACAGCCCGCCGCAGATAAAGCACAGCGCCGCGGCGATGGCCCCGCCCACGCCGCTGCGCCACAGCGAGTCGGACTGCACGAACGGCAGCATCAGCAGGTGCGGCAGCGGGAGCCAGACCGTGCCGAACTGCTCATAGCCCGGCGTGCGACTGTCAAAAATGCGGCGCGCGATGTTGAGGTGCGCCTCGGCGTCGCCGTACCACAGCGTCCAACCCTGCCGGGCCGTCAGCGCCAGCGCGGCGGCGCTGGCGGAGACGAGCAGCAGCGCGGCCCGGGCCTCAAAACGCGGTGATCTGGCGGTAGTGGCTGAATCGCGCCTCGATGTCATCACGGGTCAGCGTCCGGAAACGGTCCGGGCCAAACTCCTCGCAACAGAAGCTACCCATTATGCAACCATAGACGGCCGCCCGGGCTAGCTCCTGCGGCTCCGCCGTGCCGTCCGCGAGGCTTACCCCGCGGCGGGCGAGATAGCCGATAAAGCCGCCCGCGAAAGCGTCGCCGGCGCCGGTCGGATCCTTCAGCGTGTCGAGCAGAACGCCGGGGATGTTCGCGTAGCCGCCGTCGTAAAACAGCGTCGCGCCATACTCGCCGCGCTTGATCACCAGGATCCGCGGTCCCATTGCGCGGATGGCCGCGGCGGCGCGCTTCAGCTCCTTGTGACCCGAGAGCAGGCGTGCCTCGGAGTCATTGATCAACAGAAAGTCCCACTGCTTCAGCGTCGCCAGCAGCTCGTCGCGATAGTCGTTGATCCAGTAGTTCATGGTGTCGCCGCCGGCCAGCCGCGGCGCCCTCATCTGCGCTCGCACGCTGCGCTGCAGCGCCGGCTGGATGTTGCCCAGCATCAGGTATGGCTGGTCGCGGTACGACGCCGGCAGCTGCGGATCGAAGCCGGCGAAAACGTTCAGGTCGGTCTGCAGCGTCTCGCGGTCGTTCATGTCTTCGCTGTAGACGCCGCGCCAGTAGAAGGTCTTGCCCGGGGCGCGCTCCACACCCTCGAGATCGATGCCGCGCGAGCCCAGGAAATCGAGATCCGCCTGCTCGAAATCCTCGCCCACGATGCCGACGATGTGGACCTCGGTGAAGAAGCTCGCCGCCAGCGAGATGTAGGTGCAGGCGCCGCCCAGAATGCGGTCGTGCCGGCCCGCAGGCGTGGCGACGCCGTCGTAGGCGAGAGAACCGACGACAACGAGGGACATGCTGCCATTGTACGAGGCGGCAGGGCGTAGACGCTCCGGGCGGCGTGTAGTGGACCCACGCTCGCGCGCCCCGCCCGGCGCCGCGTGCGGAGTCTGAGATGCTGGAGAGGGAACGCATGGAAGCGCTGCGCCAGTATCTGCTGCCGTCGTTGATCGTCCTGACCGCTGTAACGCTGCAGTTTCGTCTGTACCGGCACTTGCTCGGCACGGCCTACATCCAGGCGCGCCGGCTGCGCGTGCGCGCACTTCAGGTGCTCTATTACACGTTGACCTTCTACATGCTGCTGATCGCGCCGCTGCTGTTTCTCGGACCGCGTGCGCTGCTCGCTTCCGCGACCCTTTCCAGGATGCTCGCCGCCACGTTGCTGTGGGTGGTGCTGCTGCTCAGCGGCGGCCTCTGGCTATGGCTGCGCGGGGTGGCCGCGGCCCGCGCAGCACCGCCCTCCGGTGCGGGCGTGAGCCGTCGCGCTTTTCTGCAAACGGCACTCCCCGCCGTCGCCGCGACGCCTACCGTGGCGGTCGGGGCGGGCCTGCTGATCGCGCGCTCGAAACCCACGTTGAAACACGTGGACATCCCCATCCGCGGCCTGCATCCGGACCTGAACGGCCTCCGCCTGGCACAGATCACCGACATCCACTACGGCCCGTTCTTCGGCCGGCGCGATCTTGAATACGCGGTTGCGATGGCGAATTCGACCCGCCCGCACATCGCACTGGTCACCGGCGACCTGATCACGCGCCGCGGCGACGACCTGGAGGGCTGTCTGAACATCCTCCAAAGCCTGCGCGGAGAGGCCGGCGTCTGGGCCTGCCACGGCAATCACGAAAGATATGCCGGACTTGAAACTGCCGCCACGCGAATGGCCCGCCGGCGTGGGTTTCACGTGCTGCGCGGCGCAAGCGAATACCTGCGTTTCGGCGCGGCCAGATTGAATCTGGCGGGCGTGGATTACCAGAACATGGGGGATGAGCCGCTGGCCGGGGCCGAGGAACTGCTCGCTCCGGACGCACCGAATCTGCTGTTGTGCCACACGCCCCTGGTCTTCGATCGTGCCGCTGAGCTGGGTTTTGACCTGATGGTCTCCGGCCACACCCACGGCGGCCAGGTCGATATGCCGCTCGGTTTCGACAACCTGACCTTCGTGCGCCTCTACACGCCATACATTCAGGGGCATTACCGGAAGAACGGCAGCCAGCTCTACGTCAGCTGCGGCCTGGGAACCGTGGGCGCGCCCGTGCGCCTGGGCGCGCCGCCGGAGGTCACACTGATCCGCCTATGCGCCGCCTGATCCTGAGCGACATCCACGGCAACCTCGAAGCGCTCGAGGCCGTCTCAAACGACGCCCGCGGCCGCTATGACGAGGTCGTTTGTTGCGGCGACATCGTGGGCTATGGCGCCAGCCCGCACGAGGTGATCGTCTGGATGCAGCGCTCGAGCGCCAGCATTGTCCGCGGCAATCATGACCGCGCCGCCTGGGAGCCGGGCGTAAGGGCGTCCTTCACGCCGTCGGCCCGGGCCGCAGCCGCCTGGTGCGCCCAGGCGCTGGGCGAGGATGACCTCGCCTGGCTGCGCGCGCTGCCTCCCGGGCCCCTCTGGCGCGACGACTTCGGCCTGGTCCACGGTTCACCCGACGATGAGGACGCCTACCTGGAATACGCCACCGACCTGCGCGGAATCGATCAACTGCTGCAGCGCCGCCTGTGCTTCCTCGGCCACACCCACGTCCAGGGCGGATGGCAGTGGCAGCCGGGCAGTATCCGGCTCCTGCCTGTTCCTGCGCCGGAAGAACAGGAGTGTGTCGTGGAACTCGACCCGGACTCGCTCTTTTTGATCAATCCCGGCTCCGTCGGCCAGCCCCGCGACTACGACCCGCGCGCCGCCTACGCCATCTGGGACGCCGCTGCGGCCTCTCTGACCTACCGCCGCGTCGCCTATGACATCGACTCCGCCCAGCGCCGCATTGTGGCCGCCGGCCTGCCCCACTCACTGGCCCATCGCCTCGCTATCGGCCGCTGAGCCGGCGCGTGATGAGTCTGGCCTTCTGGTACAATCATTCGCAATTCACGGTGCCTGCATGCAGCGTTCGATCGGTGTAACCCTCACGGCCATCGCTACCATCCTCGGCAGCATCATTCTGCTGCTGATGGTCCTGTTGCTGACCGTGACCCTCCTTCTGCGCCCCAACGCGGCCGGGATGACCGGGCTCGTGCGCGTCAGCATATTCATCGGCGGGATCGTGCTGTTCGCGCTCTCCGCCTGGGGCATCGCCACGGCCGTGGGCCTGCTCCGCTTAGGCGCCTGGGCCCGTTGGTCCATCCTCGCTTTCAGCGTGCTCCTGACCTTCGTCGGCGCCACGTCGGCGCTGGGGGTGATGTTCGTTCCACTGCCGCAGACGCCTGGCGTCTCTCCGGATCTCATGCGGGGAGTCCAGGTGGGCATTGCCGGCTTCTATGCCTTGTTGGCTCTCATCGGCGGCTTCTGGCTCTACTTTTTCAATACCTCCGGCGTGAAGGCACAGTTCTCCGGCTCCGGCTCCGGCCCCGCCCAACCACCCGGCGGCCGGCCCTTCAGCGTCACCATGATCGCCGGGTTCATGCTGGCCGGAAGCGCGCTGTGCGGCGTCTTCGCCTTCCTGCCCCTTCCAGTCGCGCTGGCCGGCTGGATCGTGTCGGGATGGGCGGCCCGTCTTATCTACGCCGGCATCTGCATTTTCGAATTATGGCTGGGCTGGGGACTGTTGCGGCTGCGGCCGCTCAGCCGCGTGCTCTCGATCGCCTTTTTCGCCCTCGGCGCCCTGAACAGCCTGCTGTTCGCCCTGCTGCCCGGCGCCGCGTCACGCGTCGCCGCCTCCCTGGCTGTCCTCTCGCCTGAATTGCGCTACAGCTCCGTCTCGCAGTTCCCCTCAATGATCGGCAGCCTCGTCGGAGTGCCGTTCAGCGCGGTCCTCATTTGGTTGCTGATCAAACGCCGCCCCGCCTTCCACCCTGCTCCGGAGATCGCTCCCGCACCGCCGCCGCTGCAACCCTGACCGATCTACTTGGACGCGCGCTCCGCATCCGCTGCTTCCAGCGCCGCACGGATCTTCGCCGCGGCCGCTTTGCCGACCTGTGCCGCCAGCGCGTCTTCACTTGCCGTCCGTACCGCCGCCACGCTCCCCAGCGCCGTCAGCAGCTTCTGCGCCGTCCTCGGCCCCACGCCGCGGATTTCGGTCAGCTCCGTCGTCAGCCGCTGCGCGTCACGTCGGCTGCGATGGAACGTCACCGCGAACCGGTGCGCCTCGTCGCGGATCGTCTGGATCAGGTGCAGCACCGGCGAGCGCCGGTCCAGCACCACCGGCTCGTCCTCCTGCCCGGCCACGTACAGCAGCTCCTCTTTTTTCGCGATCGATGCCAGCGGCTGGTTGAGAATGCCCAGCTCCTCCAGAGCAGCCGCGGCGGCGTGCAGTTGCCCGATCCCGCCGTCGATCAGCACCAGCCCCGGCATCGGCCGGCCCTCTTGCTTCAGCCGCGCGTAGCGCCGCGTGACCACCTCGCGCATCGAGGCGAAATCGTCGCTCCCCTCCACCGTGCGGATGATGTACTTGCGGTACTCGGACTTCTTCATCCGCCCCTGTTCCCACACCACCAGGCTGGCCACTTTGTCCGTCCCCTGGATGTGCGAAATATCGAAACACTCGATTCGCCGCGGCGGATCGGGCAGCCCCAGCGCTTCCTCCAGTGCCCCCGCGATCGCCTGTGAGCTGGGCTTGAGAACGCGGAACCGCTGTTCGAAGCTCTGCCGCGCATTCGCCCCCACCAGCTCCAGCAGCGCCTTCTTCTGCCCGCGCTGCGGCGTGTGGATCTCCACCTTCCGGCCGCGCTTCTCAGTCAGCAATTCCTCCAGCAGCGCGCCGTCCTCCAGTTCCACCGGCACATGGATAATCGCCGGCGCCGGCTGCCCTTCGGCGTACACCTGCATCAGCAGCGTGGTGAAAAACTCGTCCGGCTCGAACGGCTCCAGATCCTCCCAGAAGAACTCGCGCCGGTCAACAATCCGCCCATTGCGCAGATGGAACAGGTTCACCGCGATCTGCGGCGGCTCGGCGTAATAGCCGTAAATGTCGGTGTCGTCGCCCGACGCCGCGGCCATCTTCTGCTTCTCATCCAACTCCTCCACCGTGTGCAGCAGGTCCCGCAGTGCTGCCGCCTCTTCAAACCGCGTCTTCTCCGAAGCGTCCTCCATGCGCTGGCGCAGCTCGTCCGCCAGATCGTGCACCCGTCCCTCCAGAAACAGCCGCACATTGTGCACCTGCTCGTCGTACGCGCCCTGCGTTGTCAGTCCCTGGACGCAAGGCCCCAGACAGCGGTGGATGTGGTACTCCAGGCACGGCTGCGGATGTGTGCGCGTCAGGTCCACCTGGCACGACGGGATTTTGAAGTGCCGATGGATGAAATGCACCAGCCGGTAAGCCAGGTTGCCGGGGAAGTACGGACCGTAATACGTCGCCCCGTCTTTCTTCAGCCGCCGCGTTACGTACACCCGCGGCCAGCGCTCCCCCGTCAGCTTGACGTACGGATACGTCTTGTCGTCTCTGAGCAGCACGTTAAAACGCGGCCGGTACTGTTTGATCAGGTTGTTCTCGAGCGCCAGCGCTTCCTTCTCGTTGTCCAGCAGGATGTAGTCCAGATCGGCGGCCTCGCGGATCAGCCCGCCGGTCTTGGCCTCGGCCAGCCGGTCTTCATTGAAATAGCTGCGCACGCGCGCCCGCAGGCTTTTGGCCTTGCCAACGTACAGCACCGTGCCGGCGGCGTCTTTGTAGAGATACACGCCCGGCCCGATGGGTAGTTGCGAAGCCTTGTTGCGGAGCTGTTCGACTGCCGATTCGCGCACGCCCTCGCGCCTTCTAATTTGCCTGCGCTCACGCGCCCTATAATTTGATTGTGACACGTGTGTTTCTGGCCGCTCTTCTGGCCTCGTTGTTCGCCTTCGCGCAGAAACCGTCGGAGGTGCCGCCGCCTCCGCCCGAAAAACCGGCCGCTGAGGAGCCGGTCGTCGAACCCGAAGAGGAGAACGCCTCCTCCAAGCCCAAGGTCTACGACTTCAATCCGATCCAGGCCGAGAAGGAAGTCAAGGTCGGCAACTACTACCTCAAAAAGGGGAGCCTGAAGGCCGCGCTCAATCGCTTCGACGACGCCTCAAAATACAACCCCCAATCGGCCGAGGCCTTTCTCGGCTTGGGTGAAGTCCGCGAGCGGTTGAGGGACAAGAAGGGCGCCAAAGCCGCCTATCAGAAATACCTCCAGCTCGCGCCCGACGCCAAGAACGCCGCCGAAATTAAGAAGCGCATCGAAAAACTGGGTTGATCTTTGCCGGGGCCGATTCCCTGCCAGCGCGCCAGAGATGCCGCTGCGCCGGGTGGTAGAGTTGCACCATGAGAAAACGCGTAGGCCGGAATCGTAACTGCGGATCGGGTGCGATCCTGCTGCTGTTCGCGTGCCTGGCAGGCGCAACCGCGCAATCGCCGGGCGCGCAGGAAAGCGCGCCGGCGGCGACCGCGGGCCCGGTGAAAGTCGAGATCCGCAAGGAAAACGGCTCCTTCCGCCTGTACCGCGGCGGCCAGCCGTATTTCATCAAGGGCTCCGTTTATGGGGGCGACCCGAACGGCCAGTTTCCGCTCAAGGAACTCAAGGCCCGCGGCGCCAACTCCATTCGCGCCAGCGGCACGCGCCTTTTGGACGAAGCCCAGCGCCTCGGCATGACCGTTCTGTTCAATCTCCCCATGCGCATGGAACTGGCCAGCAAGTTTGACTACAGCGACCCGGTGGCCGTGCGCCGGCAGTTCGACCAGATCAAGAAACTGGTCATGCAGGTTAAGGACCACCCCGCCGTGCTGATGTGGGCCATCGGCAACGAACTCGAGGTCGGCTACAAAGACCGCAACGTCTGGAACGCCGTAAACGATGTCGCGAAAATGATCCACGAGGTGGATCCCAACCATCCCGCCCTCACCGTGGTCGGCGATGATTGGGTCGACTATGGCAACATCCAGGAGATCGAACGGCGCGCCCCGGACCTCGACCTGCTCGGCGTCAACAACTACAACGAAATGCAAAAAGTCCCCGCCAACATTCGCGCCAACGCTTGGAACAAGCCCTACGTGGTGACGGAATGGGGACCGACCGCAGACTGGGCGGTCCCGCGGACCGATTGGAAGGCGGCCATCGAAGAGACCAGCACCGAGAAGGCCCAGCTCGTTTTGGAGAACTACCAGAACGTCATGCTGAAAGACTCCGAGCGATGCCTGGGGTCTTACGTTTTCATCTGGCTGTGGCGCTTTGAAAGGACCCACACCTGGTACGGCATGTTCCTCGAATCGGGCGAGCGCACCGAGGCCGTCAACGTGATGCAATACGTCTGGACGGGCCATTGGCCCGCGAACCGGGCCCCGCGCATCGAGCAACTGGCCATTGACGGCAAGCTCGCCGCCGCCAATATCTATCTGAAGCCTGGAGATCGGCACACCGCGACCCTGAAGGTAAGCGACCCGGACGGCGATCCTGTCACCCTCCGCTGGGAGATCGTGCCCGAAGTGGCGCGCGCGGGCTACGCCGGCATGGGCGAAAAACGCTCACAGCCGATGCCCGGGCTGATCCGGAAGACGGGCCAACGCGAGATCGTGTTCGCGGCCCCGCAACAGGAAGGCGCATACCGCGTCTTCGTCTTTGCCCTGGACGGCCAGGGCAATGCGGCGACAGCCAATATACCGTTCTTCGTCAGGCCGTAAGGCCTATCGAGGCTTGCGCCTGCTGCTGGGATTCACTGGGCAGTGCCTTAGGTTCTGAGCGTGCGCGCGCTCCGGGCCAGTGTCAAACCTCGTCTGAACAGAGGTTCCAGCCCCTCACGCCGCGCGCCGCCGCCGCATCTCCGTGCCGATGAGCTGGATCAGCCTTTTGGCCGAGCGCTCCAGGTCGGGAAACAGGTCAATCACTTCCAACTGCTGCTCGATGCGCAGCGGCACGGTGCAATTCTCCAGCCGCGCCGGCACGAAGTACACCTGGTCGAACGGCACCCGCCGCGCGCAGTCCAGCGCGAACCGCATCTCGCCCTGAAAGCAGCTCCGCTTGTTCACCGCATGCCGTGAGAGGCATGCCACGAAAAAATCCGAGCTTTCGATGGCGCGCTCGATCGCCCGCGGCCAGTTCTGCCCTGGCAGCAGCTTGCGCCGGTCCATCCACGCGTCGTAACCCGCCCGCTCGAGAACCACGCTCAACCGCTCCACTTTGTCCGCGTCCTCGCCGACGTACGCCAGGAACACGCTCGGCCGCTGCTCCGGCACGAATCGGAAGCCGCCGCCGCGCACCGGCCGGAACTCGCCCAGCCGCTCGATCTCCACCCGGCGCCCCTCCCGCAGACAATCGCGGATCACGGCCGCCACCCGCCGCGCCGACGAGACACTTCGCGGCGCCACGCCCGTCTCACCCCCGGCCCGGCTTCTTGCCGCCATGCGCGGCCCCTTTCTGTCCCGGCCAATGCAATTCGTCGAACAGCACGGACCGTTCCGGCCCCGGACGCAGCGTCCCCAGCCCCGGCAGACGCACCGGCTTGCCCGCTTTCAGCTTCTGCAGGATCTGGTGCACGGCAGCGTCGAGCGCGTCGGCCGCGGCCGGCTCCGGCGCCGGGCGGCGCTTTGTCTTGGGGATGGAACGTTTGCGGCTCATCAACCGCGAGTTTGCGGCAGAATGGCGCTCTGGCAGCGGTCCGGACCCGGCGGGCGGCCATTGCATTGGACTGCAACGAACTGATGTAAAAGGCCTTAGCTGGACTCAACCGCCATTGGTCCACAATCCGCCCGGCCCGTCACCGCGAGCATTCATGAATGCCGATTCATGCGCCGCAGCGCGGCGCCTGGCCGCGCCGTGCATCGATCTACGACCTGCCGTCAACACGCCATTCGCGAGCCTTCAGATCACCGCGTCTTCGCGGTGTCTTGCCGGTTTCCTGGCGGTGGATGCACGCCGTAAGCGCAGTGCGCCTCACCGGTAGGCGATGAAGAACAGCCGTCGGAACGGAAATAGGACCTTGCCGTCCGGACGGGGCGGATAGTCGTGCGCCACGGCGTCGGCGAGCAGGCCGAGGTACAGATCGCGCTCCGTATCGTCAGCCAGCGCCTCCAGATACGGTCGCAGGCCGGTGCCGCGGATGAACTCGAGAATCGCTCCCGGGGACTCCATCGGCTGGATGTACTCGGTCTCCCACAGCCGCAGGCGCGAGCAGCGCGGCGCCAGCAGATCGTAGTAGAACTCCGGGCGTTCCCGCACCAGGGCGTTGAGAGCGCGGCCCATGCGCTCGCGCCAGCGCGCGTCCAGGGCCAACTCGCGCATGCGGCGGTGCAGCGGCGAATCGAAATGCATCGGCACTTGTATGGCCAGGGCGCCGCCGGGAGCGACCTGTGCCACGAGATGCGGGACCAGTTGCGCGTGGCCATGCACCCACTGCAGGGCCGCATTCGAAAAGACCAGGTCGCAGGGTTCGTCGGCGCTCCAATCGGCGATGTCGCCTTCGATCCAGCGGCCGTCGGGCCAGCCGCAGCGCGCCTCGGCCAGCATCTCGGCCGATTGGTCCACGCCGGTGATCTCCGCCTCGGGCCAGCGGGCCCGCAGCACCGCGGTCGAGTTGCCGGGCCCGCAACCCAGATCGACGATGCGGCGCGGCCGCTCCAGTTCAATGTGGGCAACCAGATCGACGGCCGCCTGCGTCCGTTCCTGGCCGAAGCGCAGATAAAGATTCGCGTCCCACCGGGGCATGCCTTGAAAGAAGCTCCTTCAGGGAGACTAGCATCCCGGCCGGGCGACCGAGAACGTTCCGCGCACCGGCGTACTGCGCCGCTCCGCCTCAGACTCCCATTTGGTCGATGATCTTCTGCAGGTATTCGGCGCCGCGGCGGACGTCCTCGATCTGCTTCGGGCCCGAAATCTCGCGCTCGATGGTGGTGGCGCCGGTGTAGCCGTTCTGCTTCAGAATGCGAAAGACGCGGGCGAAATCGACCAGGCCCCTGCCAATGGGCGTCTCCTCGCCCAGCTTGCGCGGATCGGTCGGCCAGCGGCCATCCTTGGCGTGCATGGCCTTGATGTGCTTCCCGAGGATGGTGGCGGCATCCACCGGATTGGCCTTGCCGTAGAGAATCACGTTGGCGGTGTCGAGACCGACGCCGACATTGTCGAGGCCCACGTCGGTGATGGCGCGCACGAGCGTGGTGGGCGTCTCCTGGCCCGTCTCAAACAGGAAGATCTGGCCGTTGCCTTTGCAGTGCGCCGCCACCTCGTGTACGGCGGCGACCAGTTCGGGGTATAGCGGGTCATTGGGATCTTCGGGGATGAAGCCGCAGTGGGTCTGGAGCAGGGGCGCGCCGATGAGCTTGCCGAAATCGGAGCCGCGCTTCAGCGCGTCAATCCGCGCCTGGCGGGTGTTGCGCGGCACCAGGCCGATGGTGGCCGGTCCCTGCATGAAGTCCCAGACCATCTTGCCCGGTCCGAGCGTTTCGACGGCCGTGGGCTCGATCTCGAACTTTTCCAATAGTTGCTTGACCTGCGCGGCCCAGCGCTCATCGTAGCGGTTGGTCGAGACGAAACACGTGGTCAGCTTGAGATCGTGCAGTTTGCCGAATTCCTGCTCGGGCCTTGCATCCGGTGAAATGATGAGCCCCAGACGGAACGGCTTCTTCGCGACGGCCGTTGCCGGCGCGGTGGAAGAGACGGCCGCGGCCAGAGGCAGCGCGGCGCCGAGGACAGAGCGTCGAGTAATTTGTGACATAGCGGTTCCAACAGTAATCTATCTCGCGGACCCAGCGGGCGTCCAGGAGCTCAAACCCGAATAAACCACTTTCGCCGGTACAGGGCATAAGCCGCCGCGTACATCAACACCCCGAAGGCCAGCGCCCATACGAGCGCGGCGTCATAGGGCGAGGCCAGCGGCGTGAAACAGTGGTCGAACAGCCAGGACTGCAAGGAAATTGTCCCGGCGGCGGAATGGCGGAGAGGACCGTAAGTGTGACTCCAATTACCGGAGTTGTTCACCAGTACCATGAGCGCCATGGCAGCGCCGCGGAATGCATCGAGCGAGACGGGCCTCTGCGGCACAGGAGCGGCGGCCGGGCTGGATTCCAGCGGGGGATTGGCGGGTTGCGACATGAGAATTGCCGGAGGAGCTTTCTCCTGATGCTATGCCAAGACGGAGAGTGGCGGGAAAGAGCGCGGGCGCGGCGCGCGAAAGGCGCGTGGTGCATGAGTATGCTACGGAGGGGAGCTGATTCCATGGATACCCTTTCACGACGAAGCATGATGGCCGGGGCGGTGATCGCGGCAGCCGGGTTGCCGGGAGTGAGTCTGGCGGCGGAAAGCGGCACGGCGGAGCCGCGGAAATTGCGCGTGGTTGTGGCGGGAGGACATCCCGGCGACCCGGAATATGGTTGTGGCGGCACGATCGCGCGCTACACGGCACTGGGCCACGAGGTGGTCCTGTTGTATCTGAATCGGGGCGGAGGAGGGATCGCGGGCAAAAGCGTGGAACAAGCCGAGGCGATCCGCACGGCCGAGGCGCAAAAGGCTTGCGAAGTGCTGAGGGCGCGGCCGGTTTTCGCCGGCCAGACGGACGGGCGCAGCGTTGTGGACGAGGCGCACTACCGCAGCTTTGACGCGCTGCTGGCCGCGGAGAACCCCGACGTCCTGTTCACGCAGTGGCCCATTGACGGCCATCCCGATCACCGCGCCACCGCGGTGCTGGCGCACGGGGCGTGGCAGAGAATGCGCGAACGCTGCGCGCTGTACTATTACGAAGTCACCAATGGTGAAGATACGCAGCATTACTTCCCTCAGCACTACGTGGACATCAGCGCCGTGACGGCAATCAAGCGGGCGGCTTGCTTTGCCCATGCCAGCCAGGCGCCGCAGAAATTCTACGCCTGGCAGGAACAGGTGGCCCGCTTTCGCGGCCTGGAGAGCGGCCATGAACAGGCGGAAGCCTTCATCCGGCACGTGCAGAGTCCCGATTCGACATTCCCGCCGGCGTGAGGATGGAGCAGGGCGGAGGAGCGCAATCCAACGCGGCTTCAGCGGCTTGAATCGGAATCCCCGGCGGACGCCGAGCTGGAACCAAGGCTCCTGGCGGGGTCATACAGCGGCGAGCGGAACAAGCCGTGTTTCGCCAGCCAAGCCAGCAGTGTGGTCCCAACGACGCCAAAGCCATAGACAATGCTGCGGCGCAGATTGATCGACGAAGCCTCGGCGAAGTAACGCGTCGGACAGGAGATTTCGCCGATGTTGGCCCCCATGAGGAGCGCTTCGGCGATGACCTGGTTGTCAAAAACAAAATCGTCGGAATTGTGCTCGAGCGGCAGCGCCAGCAGCAGCCTTCGTGTGTAGGCGCGAAAGCCGGTGTGGTACTCGGAGAGCTTGGCGTCGAGCAGGAAGTTCTGAAAAAAGGTCAAGGCCCGATTGGCGAAGTACTTGTAGAGTGGCATCCCGCCGCGCCGCGCCTGGCCTCCGAGAATGCGCGAACCGAGCACCAGATCGTAGACGCCATAGGCCACCATGCCGGCCATCGGCGTCACCAGCAGAGGGGAATACTGGTAGTCCGGATGGACCATGACGACCACATCGGCCCCGGCGGCCAAGGCCATTGAGTAACAGGTTTTCTGGTTGGCGCCGTAACCACGGTTCACTTCGTGAACGACCACCGTGAGGCCCAGCCGGTGGGCCAGAGCGGCCGTCTCATCGGTGCTGTGATCGTCCACCAGAATGATCTGGTCCACAACATCGGGGAGTTCGCGAACGGTCGCTTCGAGAGTTCTTTCGGCGTTGTAAGCCGGCAGCACCACGACGATCTTCTGGCCGTTGATCATGTCAGCAAGAGCTTATCCTGACTTGAGCCTGACAGAACGTCGCGAGCATGCTGGAAATGGAAGCACTGACGCGGGACCCACGGGCTCAGGGAATTACGTAGCGAAAAGCGAAAATGATAATCGCCAGCACGAGGGAAGGGATGTTGGCGGCCCAGACGCCGGTTTTTTTCTTGTTCGGCCCCTTCACGGAATCGCGCAGGTAAATGATGGTTCCGATCACGGCGAAACAGATGACCCAAGTAATGAGGAACTCCTCCAATCGGGCCATGCTGATCAGCGGCGGCTTCATCCTTCCATCCTCCTACTCGGTGCAAGGGTTTGCCGCAGTCTACATCGGAAAGGCCGTCCAACGCAACGCTCGGTGCGGGAGCCGAGGCCTTCCCGGAAGGGGCCCCCTAGGGCCTGCTCACACTACCCGAACGGATGGCGTTGCGCGCGAAAACAGCCTCAGGCGAGGCGGAGGACGATGACTTTGGCCATTCCAAAGCGAGGACGACAACGAAGGCTGAGGCGCTTTTCGCCGCAACCCGCAGGGACGGGGCCGGTTTCCCCGATTTCCGCATCGCTCGTCGCTCGCCGCACGCCCGGCATGCGTCGCTCCTCGCTCCTCGAACTCGGAAAAACGGGCTCACGTCGCCATCGTCCGCGTAGTGTGAACAGGCCCTAGGCCGCGCCGGATGGAACCATCAGGCCCGCGCATTCTTGCGGGCGGGCTTGTCCGTCTTCTTCCCGGCGGCCGGCTGAGCGGGCGGCACTTTCTTCGCCTTCTCGGCGACCGGCCGAGCGGGCGGTTCGTTCTTCGCCGGGCTGGCCTCGGCCTTCGGCGGACTAACCTTGGCCTTTTTCTTCTTCCGCTCCTTGCCCTTCAGCGGATCAACGGGCTCGTGGTGAAGCTCCTCGCAGAGCACCTCCACCAGCTTCGACAGGACGTTCACGCGAGCCCAGTTCTTGTCGTTGCCTTCCACCACGCACCAGGGCGCGGTGCGGGTGCCGGTGCGGACCAGCATCTCGTCGACGGCTTGCTCGTAGGCGCCCCACTTGTCCCGATTGCGCCAGTCCTCATCGGTGAGCTTCCAGGCCTTGTAACCGATCCTCTCGCGCTCCTCGAAGCGGCGCAGCTGCTCATCGCGCGAGATGTGGATCCAGAATTTGAGCAGAATCACGCCGAAATCGCGCAACTGGCGCTCAAAGGAGTTGATCTCCTTGTAGGCGCGCTTCCACTCCTCCTCCTTGGCAAACCCCTCCACGCGCTCGACCAGCACGCGGCCGTACCAGGTGCGATCGAAGATCGCGATCTGGCCGCGCTCGGGCAGACGCCGCCAGAAGCGGTACAGGTAGTGGCGCGTCTTGTCCTCGCCTTGCGGGACGCTGATGGGGTAGACGATATAGCCGCGGGGATCGAGTTTCTCCGTGATGCGCTTGATGGCGCCGCCCTTGCCGGCGGCGTCCCAGCCCTCGAAGGCGATTATGACGGGACGCTTTTGCAGGTAGACCTGATAGCCGAGCTGCCGCAGTTGCACCTGCCGCCGGGTAAGCTCACGAACATAGGATTCACGATCCAGAGCCAGGGTGAGGTCAACGGTTTCGAGCATCAGAGCGTGCCTCCGGTCAGGGAATCCATGGCGGCGCGGAGTTCAGCGTCCTTGGCGTCGTGCCCGGTCAGCTCGGCGCGCGGCGGCGCATCCGGGCCCAGCCGCTCTTCCAGAGCCTCAATGAGCGTATCGAAAACCTTGCGCCGGGCATACGATCTGGAGGTCGCTTCGACGATCGTCCATGGAGCATACTCGGATTCAGTCAGCTCGAGCATCTCCTCCACGGCCTCGAGGTAGCGGTCGTACCCCTTGTGGCGCGCCCAGTCCGCCTCGGTCACGCGCCACGCTTCGAGGGGATCGGCCTCGATGGCCTTGAATCGTCTCTTCTGTTCCTTCTTGCTGATGTGCAGGAAGAATTTCACGAACGTCGTCCCATCGTCGGCCAGCATGCGTTCGAACTCCACGATGTCGCGAAAGGAGTCCCGCCAGGCCTTTTCGGGAATCGTCCGCTCGACGCGCTCTTCAAGCACCCGGCCGTACCAGCTGTGATCGAAAATCACCATCTCACCGCGGTTCGGCACTTTCAGCCAGAAGCGCCACAGCCAGGGCCGCTGCATTTCATAAGTGCGCGGCGCAGTGATTGGATAGAGCTTGAAGCCGCGCGGATCCAGCCGCTGAGTCAGCGTCGCGATCGTGGTGCCTTTGCCGGCCGCGTCCCAGCCTTCGAAGACGACGACGGTGGGGGCGCCATGATCCCAGCAGGCTTTCTCCAAATCGTACAGGCGTTGTTGCAGGCCGGGAAGAATCTGCTTGTATTCCTCGCGGGAGAGCTTTTTCCCCAGGTTGATGTTCTCGAGCATGAGCGTGCAGCCGGGCGGATCGGACCTCTCGCCATCCTAGCAAGCTTTCCCTGCGCAGTGACTGCACCGCGCATGCCCGCAAGCTGCCGAGAAGACGTAGACTGCTCTGAGGGAGGCGCGCAGGCCCATGGCGCAGCAGTTCAGGATCATCAACGCACGCTCAGGAGCCGTTCTGGCGCAGGCCGTGACTCTGGCCCACGACAGCCGCTCCCGCCGCCAGGGATGGTTGGGGCTCGACACAGCGCCGCCGGGCGAGGCAATCTGGCTGGAGCCCTGTGAAGCCGTGCATTGTTTCTTCATGCGTTTCACGATCGACGTGCTGTTTCTGGATCGCCATTTGCGCGTGGTCCGCTGCCGTCCCTCCTTGCGGCCCTGGCGCATGGCCGCGTGCCTGCGGGCGAACTCGGTGATCGAGTTGCCCGCGGGAACCATCGAATTGACCGGCACGCTGGCCGGCGATCAGATCATTCTCGAGCCCGTGGCCTGAGTCCTCACCGCGGCAGCGCGGGTTCTTGGCCCTCTGTGGCGCTGCGATGGCTCTCAGACAGGCGCCGCACACCTCCGCGGATGGTGTTGGCGCGCATATAATGCCCATGATGCCTGTCACCATCCTCCCCCTGCCCTTGCTGCTTCGCGTGTTGCTCCTCAGCGTGGCGATCGTGGCGGCGATTTATGACTGGCGATTCCGGCGGATCCCGAATTGGCTGTCCCTCGCCGGGTTGGTTGCCGGCTTCGGCGCGCAACTCTATCTCCGCGGCGCGGTAGGGCTGCTGGCGGCGGCTGAAGGATTCGGCCTGGCCCTTCTGATCTACATGCCGCTGTACCTGTTACGCGGGATGGGAGCCGGGGATGTGAAACTGATGGCCGCGCTGGGCAGCATCGCCGGTCCACTCAATTGGCTCGTCCTGTTCATGGTCACGGCCGTGGTCGGAGGCGCGGTCGGCGTGATCCTCTCGCTGGCCTACGGACGGCTGTATTCGACGTTATGGAACGTCGGACAGATCGTGAAGGAACTGGTTTTGTTGCGCGCGCCGTACAAGAATCAGCCGCAAGTGGATATGCACCATCCCGGCGCGCTCAGAACGCCACACGGCGTCATCATCGGAGTCACCGCGATTGGTCTGGCGCTGGCCCGCCTGCTATGAAGAGCGCCTCTGGGGCGTCTTACCGGCTCCGATCCTCGCGCAACTCCTCTTTGTAGTCAGCCGAATGCGTCGTGCCCGTCTCCGCCGCTTTGAGCAACTTGTACAGGATCTGGTTGCTGGGCAGGTGTTGTTCGATGTAATCCACTCCTTCCGCGGAGATGGCGAAATCGCTCTGTTCACCTTGTAACAGCAGACCCTTCGATTGCAGGTACCACATCGTGAAAATCAGATGCTCGCGCGGGAACGACATGACCTTCTCGAAGTCCAACAGCGACATGCCGGGCTTGTCCGGGTCGGTGCGGCGCCGGTTGTACAGCAGACACAGGATCCCCATGCGCCGATGGTTTTCGCCACTGATGCCCATGGCGAATTCCTTCAGATTGAAGACTTCCATCGGCTGCGTGCGCCCAGTCTGATATGTCATGTCGTAGGCGCCGCGCGACTCCTGGTTGGACAGGATTCCGTACGCTTCGTTGAGCAGCATGAACCGGTCGGGATCAGCCGTCTCCGGGTTGTCGGGGTGATAACGCGACGCAAGCATCCGGTAGACTCGCTGAATGGTTTCCATTTCCGCGTTGGGGCTGATCTGCATCAGTTCGTAGTAATCAATGAATGGTTTTTCTTCCATCACGTCTCCTCTCGTTCATTTGCATGCAGAACGGCCTTCCAGCCGAATTGGCGACCTTGCCGCCGCCGCGCGCCGGAACGAACCCTCGTTTCCAGCCCGATCGAACGATAGAAATAGAGTTGGATAAGCCACCCGTTGAAACCGCTCATGAGCCTTGCCCGCATCTTAGCCTGGCTCCATCCAAGCCTGCTAAAACCCGGCCGCTTCATCGGCCCAGGCCATGAATCGGCGCTTCGGACGGGTGGTGCGCGCCGTGTAGACACTACCCACGCCCTGCCCCGCTGCGCAATTCAGTTTTGACCCGCAGTCAGACGAAAACCATCCCTCTCAGGACTCACTGCAAGCCAGACTGCATGACCTTGGAGATTCGCTCGCCGCTCTCGGCAAGCGATGTCCACGACGCGTTCCGAAATGAGATAGCGGCCCCCCTGACGCGCAGGCGAGGCCGCCATGCTGCGGAAGCGGCTACACGCCAGTATGCTTACGCTTACGGCGCCTCATGAGGAATAGTATCAGGACGACGCCCGCTGCGACCCAAAGAATGATCTGCAGAGTTTTTTGATCCATCGAATTCTCCTTATTTCATTTCTGACTGTTTGCCAAGACTCATCGGTCCGTGATCGCAAGCACACTATTGCCCGCCGCCATTACCATCTTGACTGGCATCTTCGGGCAGAGCATAAAGAAAGGATCAGCTATGTGTATCTTGATAATCTCTCCTATCTGACTGATATTTCGTTCATCATCGGTACCAGTTGTCGGGCGATCATGAGCACACCCGGACCAGCCGCGACGATCATCGTCGCCGGCATGATCAAGAAGAAGATGGGGAAGATCAGCTTCACGCCGATCTTGTTGGCCTTTTCCTCGGCCTCCTGGCGGCGGCGCACGCGCATGAAATCCGAGTGTGTGCGCAAGGCTTCGGCAACACTGGTGCCAAACCGGTCGGTCTGGATCAGCACCGCCACGAGTTTCTTAATCTCGTCTTCGCCGGTGCGGCTGGCCAGGTGTGCGAATGCGTCGGCGCGTTTCGTGCCGGCCCGCATTTCCAGCGACAACAGCGACAACTCCTCGCTCAACTCCCGGTGCGTGATCTGCAACTCCCGGCTGACGACCCGCAGCGCCTGATCGAGACCCAACCCCGCCTCGACGCAGACCACCAACAGATCCAGCGCGTCCGGCAGGGAAATGCGCAGGCGCTGTCGGCGCCGGTCGATCAGCACATCCAGGATGAAACTCGGCAGGAAGTAGCCGCCGCCCGCTGCCGCGATCACCAGGACAATGCCGAGCATGGAATTGTCAGTGATATACCCGCGCACCAGGAAGATCAGCAGGGCCAGCCCGACCGCGGCCACGATCTTAAACCCATAAAAGACCGCCGGAGCCCTGTCGCTGCGGTAGCCCGCTGAGATCAGTTCCTTTTGTGTGGCGCTCGCTTCCTCGGGGGAAACCGGTATCTTCTCACCAATCCACTGGATGGTGGTCACCATCTGTCCGAGCACACTCTGCCGCGAGTCCGCGTCGTCGCCCGTATAGCCTGGCTGTGACGATGCTGAGAGTTGCTCGAAGATTCTCCCCGGCTTGGCGAAACGGCGGTAGCCGAACCAGATGATGGAAACCAGGAGGAAAACAAATAAGAGAGAAGCGATAAGTAGGGGCATGTGGCTAAACCTTGATGTCCACGATTTTCTTCATGACAAGATAGCCTAGCAACATGGCGATAATCGCTCCCAGAATCAGGTACCGGCCGGCCGGGTCCTTCACCATGGTCGGCAGATAGGAGGGCGCCACAGCCGAAAGTCCCAGCACCAGGACAATGGGCAGAAGCGTTAACACCGTTGCCGTGATCTTGCCGTGGGCTGCCGCCGCCTTGACCGCCCCTTTCAAACGGAATCGCTCGCGAATCAAATGCGCCAGGTTGGTCAGAGTTTCCGCCAGATTGCCGCCGGTCTCCCGCTGCAGCAGAACCGTGGAAACGAAGAACCGCACATCAATCAGCGGCACCCGCATGACGAGGTTGTTCATCGCCGCGTTGAACGGTGAGCCCAGATTCATCTCGTGGGCCACTTTGCGAAACTCGAACCCCAGCGGGTCCGGCGTCTCACTCGCCAGCAATTCCATGCTCACCGAAAAGGCGTGTCCGGCCCGCACCGAGCGCGCCATGAAATCCAGCGCCTCTGGAAACTGCCTTTCGAATTCCGCCAGACGCGCCGCCCGCCGCCTCCGAATGTAAACCACCGGGAGCATCGCCAGCAGCAGCGCCAACCCGATAATGCTGATTTCCTGGAACACGAGGAGATAAAACTGGCTGCCGATCAGCCCTCCGACCACGGCCAGAACCAGCATGGCGACCAATACCCCTTCGACCCGCCATTGCAGGCCCGAGGCGCGCAGATCCTCTTCCAGCTTGCGCACCGGAGGGAACTTGAGCAGCGCCGAAGGCGCTGCATCCGCACCCTGATCCTGGTCCAACAGGATCTTCGTCTCGGCCACGGCCGACGCCGCCGGTGCGGTCTTCAGCACTTTCTCGACCTTGAGCCTCTGCTGTGTCTCCAAAACCTTGAAGCCCACGGCAAAAGCCACCAGGCAGATCCCGAAGAGGCTCACAAAGAGTAAAACCAGTAGTCCCGGCATGGCACTCCCCTAGGAGATCTCTACGACGGTCTGGAACAGCGACGCCGGCAACTGGTAACCGGCGCCCTTCAACTTCTCGTAAAACTTCGGTCGGATGCCCGTGGCCCGGAATCGCCCGGTGACCCTGCCATCCGGCGTCAGCCCCGTCTTTTCAAACAGAAAGATGTCTTGCGTCGTGGTCATGTCGCCTTCCATCCCCACGCACTCGGTGATATGGGTCACGCGCCGGCTGCCGTCGCTAAAGCGCGCCGCGTGGACAAACAGGTCCACCGCGGAACTGACCTGCTGGCGGATCGACCGGACGCTCATGTTCGCATTCGCCATGCCCATCATGACCTCGATGCGCGATATCGCATCGCGCGGGCTGTTGGAGTGGATCGTCGTGAGCGAGCCGTCGTGGCCCGTGTTCATGGCCTGCATCATGTCCAGCACTTCCTCGCCGCGCACCTCGCCGACGATGATGCGGTCGGGGCGCATGCGCAGTGCGTTGATCACTAACTGGCGGATCTTGATCGCCCCCACCCCTTCCACGTTCGGCGGCCGGGTCTCCATGCGCGCTACGTGGACTTGCCGCAGCTGCAATTCCGCTGCGTCCTCGATCGTCACGATACGCTCTGATTCAGGAATCACCGCCGACAGTACGTTCAGCAAGGTCGTCTTGCCGGAGCCCGTGCCTCCACTGATGATGAGATTCAGCCGCGCCTTCACGCACGCACAGATCAGCTCCATCATCCCTTCGGTCATGGTCAGATTGCGCACCAGGTCCTTGTCCGTCAGCGGCGTGCGGCCGAACCGCCGGATCGACAGGATCGGGCCATCCACGGCCACCGGCGGGACCACGGCGTTCACGCGCGAACCGTCCGGCAGGCGCGCGTCCACCATCGGCGACGACTCGTCCACCCGGCGCCCTACCCGCGATACCACTTTTTCGATAATGCGGATCAGATGCGCATTGTCCTTGAATTCCACCGGCGTCCGGTACAGCTTGCCGCCGCGCTCCACGTACACCAGCTTGGGCGTGGTGACAAGAATGTCCGAAATCGTCGGATCCTGCAGCAAGGGTTCCAACGGCCCCAGTCCGAACACCTCGTCCAGGACTTCGTTGATCACCTGGTCTTTCTCCACCAGGCTCAGCGGCGTCTGCTCCTCCTCCACCAGCCGCGCCACCGCCGTCCGGATCTCGTTGCGCATCTGCTCTTCCGGCAGCATGCTCATGGCTTCCAGATTGATCCGGTTCAGCAGGTTCCTGTGCAGTGTGAACTTCAGCTCCTGGAACTCCGGCGGATAAGCCTCGCGGTTGAACAGGCGCATCACCCACGCCGCCTCCCGCTTGGCTAGGCTCGACCGCGATTGACCTCCAAAGCTCCCCATGCCACACCACCTCCATTAGGAAAAAAAGGAAAACGCTCTCTTTTTTGTGGGCTGCTCCAGGCCCGCCAGTTTGGCCATCATGCCCCCGATCTGTCCGCACAGGTGCGTGTCAGGCGAGAGCAGTTTGCCCTCCGCGTAAGCCTCGTACAATGCCCAATAATCGTTCCCAATCACCGCGAATACCGCGACGCCGAGCATCGTCTCCAGTTCCGGGATGCTCACTTCGGGCCGCCGCACCACACGGTTCAGCACCAGCTTGATCGAGCGCTGGCTCACGCCGCGGTCCCTCAGGTACTGAATCATGCGCTTGGCCTGCTGCAGCGCCGGCACCTCCGTGGTCGTGACCAGCAGCAGTTCGTCCAGCTCGTCCAGCGCGCCGGCCAGCGTCGGCGAGAAGCCCCGCCCCAGGTTGACCAGAATCCATTCGTACTGCGACCGCACAAAGCGCAGCACGTGCCGGATCTGAGAGGCGCTGGGAGCCTCCTTCACGGCCACCTCGAGCGGGCCGCCCATCACCTCCAGACCATGACTCCCGTTGGCCACCAGCGCTCTCCAGAAGCTCTTGTCCAGACGGTTCACGTTGCTGCACGCGTCCAGGATCGAGTACCTCGATTTCGTCTTGAACAGCGTCCGCACCAGCCCGGCCGAAAGATCCAGGTCGATGACCAGCGTCTCCTGGCTCGTGCGGCGATGAATCTCGGCCGCGGCATGGCACACCAGCGTGGTGGCTCCGCAGCCTCCTTTGGCCGATACCATGCCCACGGTCCGGCCGCCGGGGCGGATCTTCTCCGCCATCTTGTGGCGCTCCGTGGACAATCGATCCAAGGCGTTCTGCAGGCTCGGCGAGCAGGGCGGATAGATGTATTCCCGCGCCCCCGCCCGGATCGCGTTCAGGATCGCGTCCGGATCGGAGGATACGTGCAGCGCCACGACATCGGGCTGGCTGGAAGTGGCACGAATGCCGCGCACCATCTCCGGCAGCACGTCCGCGCAGTTCAGCAGGTCCAGCAACACCACATCCGGAGCCGTGCGCTCGATTCGATCCAGGAACGCCGCCGGGTCATCCACGCCCGCCTGTTCGTGCACCACCCGCACCGGCAGTTGCTGGAGACAGGAATGGACCTCCTCCCACAACTCGCTGGTCGAAATGGCAAGCACGGCGGTTATTGGATACATGACCTGGCTTCCCGCACTGCTCCCTTCATGCGCATTCGGTCCTTCATTGCTTCGGCGGAGTCTGTGTGGTCGTAGGCTCCGCGGCCGGGGGCGTCGCCGGTGACGTCGCCGGCTGCACCGGCACCAGTTGGTACATCGGCGGGGCCGGCGTCGCGGCGCTCTGGCTGGCAGTGTCGGGATGCAGCAGTTGTTCCACCGGCAGGCTGTCCTTCACCGGGGTCACAGGCACCGGACCGGTGACGTCGATCCCCGGCGTGCGCGGCATCGTCGTACCGCCTTCCTTGAGGGGCGGTAACGGCATCGTCAGTTCCGGCAGGGGATGGCCTTCTGGAATGGGCCGCACAATTTCCGGCGTCACAATCACCAGCAACTCCGTCTTTTCCTTTTCCCGGTGGCGCGACTGGAACAGTTTGCCAAAAAACGGAATGTCGCCCAGACCCGGAATCTTGTCCAGAGTTTCTATCGTCCGGTTGTCCAGCAAGCCCGCGATCGCAAAGCTCTGACCATCTTTCAGTTCCACTTCCGTCAACATCTTGCGCGTGGATAACGCGGGGATGGTGAAGCCCGAATAAACCAGGTCGTTGGTGTAGTCCAGCGCACTCACTTCCGGCGCCACCACCAGCCGGATCGTGCCGCGCGGCGTGACGAACGGCGTGAAGTTCAACTTGACCCCGAATTCCCGCCATTGAATGCTGACCGTCGGGATGCCCCCGCTGGAAGGCTGAACGACCGGGAATGGGAATTCGCCGCCGTTCAGGAAACTGGCCGGCTTGCCGCTGCTCGTCAGCATGTTCGGCTCCGCCAGAATCGTCGCCAGATTACGGGCCACCAGCAACTTGATGGTCGCTCCCAGGTTGAGATCCGGCCGGAACAGAAAGATGTTCAGCGCATCGGCCAGCGTCAGCGTCGAGGTCGCAGGCGTAGTCGCGGTCCCGGGAACCACTGTCAGGAGCGGCGGACTGTAGGCTTCCGTTCCTATGCTGCCGATTGTGTTCGTTGCGCCGGTGCTGAACAGGTTAAGGCCCATGTCCGAGGTGATCGTCCGGTCCACTTCCGCGAACTTCACCTTCAGCAGGATCTGTGGCTCACCCATCGGCGTGGCCACCCGCAACAGGTTGACCGGTTTGCCGAACGGTGCGACGATCGCCTCAGCCCGCTGCGCGCTGACCAGATCTCTCACCGTCCCGCGCAAATACACGGCGTCCCCCTCCAGGTTGGCCGATATGTTCTGTTCCCCCAATTCCTTGGCCAGCTCCCGCCTCATCGCGTCCTGCTTCAGGTCGGGCTTGCGGACGCTGACGTCAAACATCAGCCGGTTGCCATTGGCCTGCCACAGGATCAGACTCGATTCGCCCGCGCTCTTTCCGTTGATCACGATTTCGCGCGGGCCGACGGCCACCAGTTCGAGAATCTCCCCACTGGCCACCGAAACGCGCTGAATGTCCTCCGGACTCTCCAGCACCAAGGACTTCCCGACATTCAGCACCAGATCTCTCGGGCTGCCGCCCGCGGCTGGCGCCTTAACCGCCGGCTCTTGGGCCAGCGCCAGTGCCGCCACAGCGAAAGGTAGGATTACAAAACAATTGCGCAGTTTCATTTGGCTGTCACCACCTTCGGCCTTGTGATAACGGTTTGCCCGACCTGAATGGTCTCTTTCTTCGTTCCAGTGATCATCTCCACCGTGATCGGCACCACGACTCTTTCCATCACGGGAGCTTGGGGCGCGGTTTTCTTCGCCGCTGCCCGGGCTCCCGCCCTGCTGCTCAACTCGTTCCCTCTTTTCCCTCTATTGTCGAGCTTCCGGCCTTGCGGCGTGCCTTCATACAGGTAAGCCAACGCTGTGCCCGGTGGTTTCGCCTCTTGTGTGTCCAGGGGGTTGCGCAGCACGAGTTGAATCCGCGTGTCGCTGCTGGCCAGACTCAAGATCTCCGCCTGCTCCGGACTCACCAGCAGGTTCACCACCGGGACGCTGATCGGTTTGCCTTCGGCATCCTTCTGGAGATTCGCCCCTGCGGAGAGAACTTCGATGTTCTGCAGCAGCGTTCGCGTCTGCGTGCCCAGATCGGCATTGTTGCCGCCCGGCGGCAATCCGGAGATCAGCAGATCCACCCTCATCCCCGGCTGCACGAAGCCCGAAACACCGACCACGTCGTTCACTCGGACCGCGACCGCCCGCATCCCCGTCGGAATCGTGGCCGCCAGTCCCGCTCCGGCGCCCGTTGCGGCCAGCCGCGTCGTGAGCACCGGTTCACCGGCATAGATCGTCGCCACCACTCCACGCTTGACCGCGTCCTCCGCCTTCAACACCGCATGCGGCGGCGGCGTCCCCGGCCAGTCTACAACCTTTATGTCGCTGTCCTTGATCAAAGTGCCGATCGGCAAGTCTGCTGCCGCAACGATCACTTTGGACTCCCTTTTCGGCGGGCCCTGAAGTACCTTGTTCTCAAGAACCCGATAGACAAGGTAACTTGCACCCAAGGCAACAACGAGGGCGAACACCACCACGGCAAGAAATCGTCGATTCATGATTGCTTCGCGCCCTTCCCCGGCTCCTCAATTCGAGTTTGCCAGCCTGTTGCTGATCCCCGTCCACAGTTCGCTGATACTATTGCTCACGCCAATCAAAGTCCCCGCAGACGCCAGGACGAAAAATGCCATCAGCAAAGTGTATTCCACCATATCCTGGCCGTCCTCGTCATGGAGTAAGTTGAGCTTTTTTAAGCGGTCCACCATGTCCGGCTCCGTTTCTTCCCCAGCGCGAGAGCGAGACCGGGTCGGGCCCTCATGCCCTGGTTGCTTCGATCATTAGCGTTCGCCGCGGCGTCGGCCTGGCCACACATGCCCTTCCCCCCGCAGTTAAAGGTGCGCCCGCCAGCCGAATCGCCGGCCGCGGCCGCTGCTCTGAGGATAGCCGCGAACAGGATGTCATTGACCACCCCTGACTTCCTCATCGTCCGTCCACCCTGGCGCGCGCGGCAAATCTCGTCACCGGCCAGTCGATCTGCTTTGGGGCCCGGCAACTGCGTCGCTTCTCCTTGCCGCAATCCAGTTTCTCCTTTATCACCCTAACTCTACGGCCGCCGCGGCGTTCGTGCCGCCGGTCCGCCCCACGCTTCCAACGCCGCTGACGCCGTGCCGCTGGTCGCGCCGCCCGCTATGGCGGCCGGCCAAACAGCTTATTCCTGCCGGCCCCGACCATCCTTGTCCGCCCGCCATCTCTGCCCAAAAACTGTCCAAGTCGCTCCTTTACTTGCTCACATTCGCTCGCTGACTCGGAAGCGGTTGTAATGGGGCCGCACCACCCCGAGTGTCCCCGCCGCGCGGTGCCGCAACGGGAACTGTGCATAACACTTCATTTGCCGGCTGAAAGACAATCGCAGTGCCGTCATCGTACACCACGCGCCATCGCGGCGCTTCTTTCATCGTGCTGGCCAGCGGCGAATCGCCCGGCAAAACAACCGTGTCGACGCCGAACTTATCCAACTGCTGCTGCCAGTCATACTTGTTGTTCGCAATTCTGAGCCAGTTTTCCCCAAACGCCGGGCCATAAAAATCACTGCGCCCGTTAACGAAAACTCTCAGCCGCGGGTACAGCCGGTAGATTAAGTATCCACCCCACTGGTCATGCGCGAAAATCCTCACCGACGAACAGTGCGAAACAAAGCGGTCCACCGCCGCGGCGGGAAATCTGTCGCTGATGAACTGCGCGCGCAGCGCCGCGGGAGGGTTCGCCGAGAGACTCACCGCGCCGATCAGCGCCAGCGGTATCGCGCTCGCCAGGTGCACCCGCCAGTGCCGCTCCATCACAGCGACTTCGCTGCCCAGTTCCAGGAATGATCGCACCGCCCGCTGCACCCTCTCGCTGACCTCCGCGGCCTGTACCGCCCTCAGCATTTCCTGCAACGCCTGCGCCACCAGCGGTATGACCGCAATTATGAAAATAGGAATGTTCCGGCCTGAATAAAGGGCCATCCATCCCCACCCGAAAATAAGAATCGAAAAAGCAAATTCTTTCCGCATCAGATGCCACAATGCAGCCGCCGCACTCAGCGCAAGAAGGATACCAAAAGACAAGCCCGTCGCATGATGAAAGCTGAGCGACTGAAACTCACTGATTGTCTGGGCGTGGTTTTCCTGGACAAGGTACCGGAATATGTGAGTGTGCAAATGGTAGCCGTAGGGGTTCACAAGACTGCAAATCAGGCACCCCCCGGCGCTCAGAACGTAGGGGATTGCTTTCCGCAGGTGCGCTCGCGCCCCGGCCGCATCCCTCTCCACCACCCAGCCGCACAACTCCCCGGCCGCAAATGCGCCCAGGAAAATCAGGCCCACGAAAAAGGCGCCGTGCAGATTGGTCCACACAATCGTGAGCGGCGGCAGCCACCACAACAGCGCGGCTTTGCCATCGTGCACCCCGTAAAGGATGGAGCAGAACGCGGCCACAAACAGGAACGTGACTAAATGCGGCCGGGCGTGCCAGTGAATGGTTAACAGGTACGCTCCCAGCCACACCAGTCCGAAAACCAGCAGCGCATTGTCGCACCGGCGCAACGCCGTGCGCAGCACGAACACCAGGGCCGCGCTGATCACCAGCAGGGAAACCAGCACCACCCCCGCCAGCCCGGCGTGCCCATGGATCCACCCGAAACACAGGTCCCACAGCCATTCCCAGGCGAACCACGGCTGGCCCGCCTTGGTGTAGGAGAAAGGGTCCGTGGTTGGCACCCGGCCGTGGGCCAGGATCCATTCGCCGCTGCGCAGGTGCCAGCCCGTGTCGCTGTCGCCAAGCAGAAAGGAAAGGCCGTACTTGCTCCTGAGCACGAAAATGAAGGGCAGCAGAAAGGTGATGTCGGTCAACCCCGGCAGCACGCGGATCACCGGATTGACCCGCGCCGCCGGCGCCCTCTCGGGCTGCGATTCGAGGACCGTGGCCGTCGGCGCCGCCATCATGAGACCGACCTCAGGGCGCGCTTGGCCGGCGCCTGCGGGAACTGCGACGCTTCACGCCGCGCCGCGAAACGCGCCGTGCGCAGTTCCATCCGGCTGATCGATATTTCCATCCGCACCACGTCTCCGCCCAGAGATGTCGCCTTGTTCACGCGGCCTTGGCAATAGATGCAGCGCGGCTGGAAGGGATGCAGTTTCGGCAAGTCCACTTCCAGGATGATCCCCTCGCTCTTCTTGATGTCGCGCACCGCCCACTCTACCCCTCGCGCTCGCACAATCGCCAGGTTGCGGCTGATGCTTTCCGTCCACGCCGGCAGCGCGGCGCCCGCCCGGGAGCCACCCTGAATGCGCGACGGCAAGCTCACTTCGAAGAGCATTTCATTGCTTCCTAATATCAGGCTAAGTTGAAGTTTAGATAGCTATTTCGATTTCGTCAATACTCCGTTTGGTTAGCATCCGCGGCCTCTGGTGCGGAATCCCATTCGCACGCCGCCGCGCCTCAATACGGGGTTTGGCATCATAAACTCGGATAAATGCCAATTACAACCTCTAAATATTTGGAGCTTCGAATCGCAAAGCGTCCTGAACGTGTTGTCCTAGTACTACCAGTGCTATGACGTGGTACTAACCCAACTGCCGTACCTCCAGGCCGAGTGGTTCTTGACAGTGATCATTATGAGTGTTAATTTAGGACGCGGGAGAAGGTGCAAGAAGATTTAACGGTCGTGGGCGCCGGTATGTGTGCTAGACGTGCGTGGCGAACAACATCGGGCCAGTCGATGGTTGAGGCGACGTTTGTCCTGATGGCCTTTATCGCGACGATTTTCCTGGTAATGGACCTCACCTGGGGCGTGCTCACCAAGGAAGCGCTGCAGAACGGGGTTCGGGCCGGTGTGCGTTATGCCGTCACATCCCAAACCTCGGGCGCCCTCGGCCAGGTGGCCTCGATTCAGCAGGAGGTCCAGCAGCAGTCGATGGGCTTTCTGAGCGCCGCGCAGTCCACCTCGATCGTCAGCGTCTGCTTCTTCTCAACTACTTCTAATCCGCCAGCGTCGCTCGGCTGCGGGACCACCGCGGTCGCAGGCCCCACCGGCCCGGCCAATTCCGGCCTCAACCTGGTGACGGTCACGATCAATAGCTACCCCTTCAAACCATTGGTGTCCCTGTACATCAGTTCATCCGCCGTCCCGATCACCGTCAGTTCCAGCGACTTGATCGAATCGTCCGGCACGGGGGGCACTCCTCCGGCGCTTTAGAGAGCCGATCGAAATGAACACGCTCATGTACGCATCGCGCAAACGGCAAAAAGGCAGCATGCTGGTGGAGTTCGTCCTGGTCATGGCTTTGGTCATGGTCCCGTTGCTGCTGGGCACCATGGTCGTCGGCTTCAACCTGATTCGCTCCATCCAGGTGAACCAGATCAACCGCGACGCTGGGCACATGTACGCGCGCGGCGTGGACTTTTCCAGCGACACCAACGGCTTGATCGACCGCTCCATCATTTTTCAGATGGCGCCCCAACTCAAAATCACAACTTCGAGCGGGCTCGAGGTCATGATTCTGTCCAACATTGAATATATCGGCTCAACCAGCTGCACGGGTTGCGCTAATTTGAATCACTACGTTTTCCTGCAGCAGATTACGCTCGGGAATTCGGCCCTGCGCGCCAGCGACTTCGGCACGGTCGCCGCATCCAGCATGCTGACCGACGGGAGCGGCACGGTGATAAACCCCACGACCGACACCACCGTCCGGGCCGACGCCTTCGGCAACATTCTGACTTTGGCCGATGGCCAGGCTGCGCAAGTCTCCGAGACGTTTTATAATTCAACGGATTTCGACATTCCTGGATATTTGAACGCGTCGGGTGTGTACGCCCGGGCGATATTTTAGGGCCACGTAGAAAGGCAGCGCCATAAAATGCTGAAGAACAAATCGGAGCACAACAACGAGGGGAGAAAGGGTGTCGCGCTCATTCTCTCCACTTTCGCCATCCTCATGATCGGTGGCCTGATCGGCCTGGCCATCGATGGCGGCATCGCCTTCTTTCTGAAAGCCAGGCTCTCCCAGGCTATGGACGCCGCCTCCCTGGCCGGCGCCAACTCGCTGGCCCGAGGAATAAATGACGCCGCCCAGACGGCCAACGCCCAGGCCACCGCGCAGAACTTCTACTATGCCAATTTCCCCAGCCATTTCTGGGGCTGCACCGTACCCGCTCCGACGGTTACCGTCACCCTGGGCACGGGGGCCAATGTCAATGTCCGCTACGTCCAGGTCACCGGATCCGTCACCACCCCCCTGTATTTCCTGCGCGTTCTCGGCCTGACCACCGCGAGCCTGTCGTCCACCGCCACGGCGCAGCGCCGTGATGTCAACTTGATGGTTGTTCTGGACCGCTCCGGCTCGATGTCGCCCGGCATCGCCGAATTGGTCGCGTCTTCCACCTGGTTTGTAAACCAGTTCGCCCAGGGCCGCGACGAAGTGGGACTGACCACGTTCGGGGGGACGTACTACATGATCCAGCCGAGCAATAACTTCAAGCCCTCCGTGACGAATGCGATCGGAACGCTGAACTCCGGCAATGTGTATGGAACTACCGATCATGCCCAGCCGCTGTGGCAGACGTATAAAGCCTTGGCGGCACTGGGTGAGCCCGCTGCTTTGAATGTGATCGTCTTCTTCACCGACGGCGAGCCCAACACCATCTTCGCGGATTGGTCGTCGTACCTGGTAAATCACGCGACTTGCGGCAACGGTCCCAAAACCGGTGGTCCGCCCTGGAACCAGTTGCTCGGGTACGCCCTGGTCTATTCCGACAACTCGACCATGGGCGGACTTTTCGCCAACACCACCTTAATGCCGCCCTTCGGGGGCGGGGACTCACTCTCCCCCGGCACCGTAGGTACCGCCTACGTGAATACCGCTTACGATTCGAATGACTCGGGCATAACGACAAAAACGACATACACCGGATGCAACTACGAGTCAAGTGTCACGAGCGTCTCATCGGATTTTACCCAGATTGCGGCTTACGACTACTACGGCAATGCGACCAACCCAGCGGCGAATCCGCCTCTTGATTGCCCGTCGTGCACGAACCAGTACAAGGGCGTGAATTTGAAAAACTTCAATGCCACGAATCTCCTCGCGGCGGCGTTCAACGCGGGGGACTCGGCATCCCAGAGATGGCGCCAGGGCGTGATCAATAACATCGTGCCGCTCGTCGATTCCATCGCCCTCAACGACGGCTCGCCGATCGACTCGGTCTACATGAGCCGTCTGGCGAACACGACCGGCAGCACGAGTTACAACAATCAGGCGCCGGCGGGCAACTATTACTACATCACAAGTACGAGCCAGCTCCAGCCCGCTTTCATGGCGATCGCGTCTCAGATTCTGCACCTGAGCCAATAGCACTACTCCGCCCGGCGGGGGGCGTCCGGAACTCGGTAATTGCGGCGGGAAACGCGCCGGTTGTGTCTCTCGACCTAAAGAGCATTTGAACATATTGGCCTTGACTTGTCCCTTGCTTTCGATAGGATAGGAAGGGGGAAACCAGCATCAGATTGGTGTACCCTGTTTTTCAACGGAGGAGGAGGAGTTCCTGTCCATCGGAGGTGTGTGCATGAGAGTGGTTCTCCTCACCGATCAGCCCATTCTCGGCGAAGGCATCCGCGTCGTCGTGGCGGCATCGGCCAGCCTGCAGCTCCAGGCGGTCTACGCGCAACCTGGTGAATTCCTGGAGCAACTCCCGCGCATCTCGGCGGAATTGGTTTTGCTGGACGTGGGTCCGGAGATCTCGTTTCAGTTTCTCGTGGACGTGCTCTCGGCCGCCCCGCAATGCCGCCTGATCCTGCTGGTCCGGACGCTCTCCCCCGAATTGGCCTATCACGCCCAGGAACTGGGCGTGTGCGCTGTGCTCTCCACCACCTGCCCGCCCCCGCGCCTCCTCGCCTGCCTGGAGCGCGTGGCCCAGGGCGAGCGCTACTTCGAAACCCTGCTCCCCCTGGGCGCGGCGCCCCCGCGCGCCATCCGACTCTCCCGCCGTGAAGGGCAACTGGTCTCATTGCTGGCTCAAGGGCTCAAGAATAAAGAGATCGCGGCTTGCTTGGACATCACCGAGGGAACCGTGAAGGTCTATCTTTCGAAGCTGTTCCAAAAGGTCGGCGCCAAGGACCGTCTGGAACTGGCGTTGTTTGGTCTCAAGAACATGTTGAACGAAGGGGATGGGCTGCTCGGCTTGTCGGCGGAGGAGATCCATGACGCGCCGCCGCGCCGTTTGCCCGCCGGCCTCGGGTCTCTGGTGCTCACGGCGCCTGCGCCTGTGCGCCGCGCGGGCTGAGGCCAGGCCGCGGATTCGCTCGCATCATGTGGGCCCTGCTTGCCATCGTTTTCTGGGCGCTGTTTCTCATCATCCTTTTCTGGAGTGCACGGAAACCTCAGCCGAAAATGGCGCTGGCGGACGCCGACTGCATCCCGGCATTCTTGTCCTTGCCCGCTGGCCGGACGCAGGCCCTCGGCTCATTCTCGGCCTCCTTGGGCCTCCATTTAGTGATTTTCATCTGTTTGCCCTACTTGCCCTCCATCTGGCCGTCCAGCACCCCCAACCGTGTGCGGGCGCGCCTCATTCCGCCGGCCCAGGCGGCCCTGATCCTGCATCTGCCCGAGCGCGTCTACGTCGTCGCTACGGTAGCCACGCCGGCGGAACCACGGCCGAAGGCCGCTCCGGCCAGGCCGCACCCCGCGCCGCGCCGGGCCTCGGTCACGCCTTCACCGCACATCGCAAACCGGCATCTGCTTCCTGTTCCCTCTGTATTGCTCCAGCCCAACCGGCCCGTGGCGGCTGATCTCCGGTCGTTTCAGCTCCCGTCGTTCCTGTACTGGTCGCCCCCCCGGACTCCTCCCCCTCCCGGGCCCATCAAACCCGGTTCGGCTGCTGCGGAAAAATCGAGCGCCTCCGCTGAACGAAAAAATGTCGTCAACCCGCCCAACGCGGAGCATCGCAGCGCTCCAATCTCGATCGCCAGCGTCCCCCGGACTTCCCCCCAGGCTCTGCCTCTGCCGCCCGCCGCCACCGCCGGCCCCTGGTCCCTCATCGCGCACGGATCGAACCCCCAGGAACTGGGAGGGCTGGCCCACCGAATCGAGGGCGAACTCGTGGCGCTCGGTTCCTCCTCCATATCACAGCCCTACCGCAGTGAAAACGTCGAGATCCCTCCTTTGAACCAGCCGTCCGTGCCTCCAGCCGCTCAGCCCAACGCCTCGCCCGACGCTCCTGCCGGCGCGCCCCAAACCGTCGCGCCAGCCCCCGCCCCCGTGGCGCCGCCGGCCGGCGGGTCCGCGCCCGCCGGCAACTCTGGCTCCCGCCCTGACCCAACGCCGCCGGTACGGATTCTCAATACCCGCGCCGGGCCGGTGGAAGTGCGTCAGCTTTCTGACGGCTCCGAGCAGTGGCGCTTTCCGTCCACGGGGTCGTTTGATGTCGTGATTGTCCAGCATGCCGCGGGTTCGATGATTCCCGAGGCCGCTCAGTTCCTCACCGGGTGGCCCGTCCAAACGGTCTTCCTCGCGCTCGGAACGGCCAAGGACTGGGTGATGCAGTACTGCCTGCCCCCTGCGGCGGGCGCCCCGGCCTCACAATCCGGCATGGTCGTGACACTCGGTACACCAGCCAAGCTCGAGGCTCCGTTCATTCAACTCGCCTTGCTCCCCCCGCCCAAAATCGCCGGCGGCCCGCGTCCGGCCTTGTTCTATGGAACCCTCGGCGCGGACGGCCGCTTCCGCCACTTGCGCCCGATCGCCGCGCCCGACTACGATACCCGCGCCGAGTTGCTTCCCTATATCGAGCAATGGCAGTTCCGTCCCGCCAAATGGGACGGAGCTTCTGCGGAGGTCCAGGTCGTATTGCTCGTTCCGGCTTCCCCGGGGGGATGAGCGGCCGCTGACACTCCTGCGGCGCCATCAATCGCCGGCCCCGCCCGCTCCTCTGCCCGGCCTGCCGTTCACCGCCGCCTGGGCCATCCGAAGATGATCGACAGGATCATGCTCGTGCCCACCTTCAAGGCCCGCCAGTTGTTCGCGTTCCCGCCCTTGCTGACCCCAACCCGGTGGTGAAAAGTCACCGGACATTCCACAATCGCAAAGCCGTTCTCCAGCGCGATATCGAGGAAATAGGCGTTGAATTCGTGGTTGATCTCGGGACTCAGCAGCGGCAGCAGGCGCGCCAGGGCGCTGTTCCGGCATAGCTTGTAGGTCGTGCCCACGTCGGTGAATGTGCCCCGCCCGATGTGCTTGGCCTCCAGCAGCTTTCCGGCAAAGAAATTCCCGTAATACATGAAAGTCGTCAGCTGCGTCCGCAACGCCCGCAACTGTTCGACGATCCGCGTCCCATTGACGATGTCCGCGTGCGGCGCATAAGCCAGGAACTTGTCGATGTCATAGGCGCGGAACGTCATGTCGCCTTCGCACAACAGGGTCAGCTCCGTGTCCGAACATCTCGCGCCTTCGCTCAGCGCCCGATAAACACAACTGCCGTAGCCCGCCCGCGGCTCGCTCACCACCTCCGCTCCCGCATCGCGCGCGATCTCCACCGTGCCGTCCCGGCTGTTGTTATCCACCACGATCACGCGCTTCACCTTCGGGTGCTGCAGGAAATCCTGCACCGCCTCCCGGATGCTCATCTCTTCGTTGTATGCGGTCAGAACCACCGTCAGATTCAGGTTCCGCGGCGGGTCCCACATCACTTCCACGCGCGTGCGTCGGATGGGCAGCAACACGTACAGGTCAAACAGGATCAGAATGACCCCGGCCACGATCAGGATCCCGCTGTACCAGATCATCCTTTGGAGGATCTCGAGGGTATGCCCGTGCGGATCCAGCACCAGGCTGATCATCCACACCAGGACGCAGAATAAATAGACGGTGAATCCTATCCCGTTCAGCAACAGGCCATCCAATAGAGCGGGAAATACCGGGAGCCAGCTGCGTTTCGTGGGTCGGGATTCGGCGTCTGTGCTCATTTACGTTTGTACAGCCACCACGATTCCGATTCTGCCACCAGCCGGAATCGCTCCACCAGGCCCGGATGGTAAATTCGATAATAGCCATCGTAATAGTACTGGTCAATCGCTGGCTCTTTCGGCACCATCACTACCGTCGCATCTCCGAAATACTCGTCATCGGAAGGCCGCGGTTCATCGCTGAATAGGTTGTTGTAGGCCGAGGCGGCCATGCCGCCGCGCGCCGGCCGCCATCCCAGGGCGTAAGGGAATGGATTCACCATGTCAAACGTGATCACCCGCTCCTCCGGCCCGCAATACCGCTTGAGCAGATCGACCCCATCATTAATGTGCGCCGTGTACACTCCTCCGTTGGCTTGCGGCGTGAATCGATAATCGTAGAGAATCACCGGCGCCAGGCGCGGGCTCGTAAACCGCACCAGGCCCGCCGCCTCCGACGGGTCGGCTTTCTGCTTCGCTCCGTACGCCAGCCCCGCCACATCCGAACACAACTGCGGCAGACTCAGCAGACCGCACAACAGCAATACGAAGATGTAGCGCTGCCTTTCAGTCTTCGGTGCCGCCGCGCCTGCTCTGCCTCGCTCAGCCACGATCCGGCTGGCAACGATGATTGCGAACGCGCACAAAATCGGCATCCCGCGCATCTGCATGTTGCTGCACAGCAGCACCACATCCGCCAGGAACACAACCAGCCCCCAGATGGCCAGTTCATGCTCCGCGATCCATCGTTCCTTCCTCTCCTTCGCTGCCGATCCATACGAGCACAGCCCGATCAGAATCAACAGGGTCGGCACTTGCATCGCCAGCTTCATCTTCAAGCCCAACGCATTGTGCGCGATCATCTTGGAACGCCCGCCGGCTGCGATCCGCATGTCCTGCACAATCCTGGGAATGTCGAAACTCAGGTACGCCAGCAGCGCCACTGCCACCACGCCAAAGCCCAGCGCCAGCCCGCCCAGCCGTCTCCGGCTCAGCCCCCGGTAGACCAGCGATAGCGCCACGATAGGCGCTCCCATCACGAAATAACTGACCTTCAGGAACAGCGCCACCCCCATCGCCGCCCCGGTCGAAATCCCGCCCCATAACTCGCCGTCGTTCTCCTCCGCACCCTCCGCCCGCTGCAGGCATTCCATCAGCACCAGCCCCAGAAGCGCGTAGCCATAGCGGTTGTAGGCCATCGCATGTGTCGACCACACGAACCACGTGCCGATGGAATACGGCGCCGTCACCAGCACTGCCAGGTACAGCCCGAACAGGATGCGCAGCCCGTTCTCCAGCCGGTTCCGCCCCAGCCCGTACGCCCACAGCCCCGCCAGCAGCCCGAACATCGCGCTCCCGTACCCGATCGCGTTCGGCGAATCGTTGGAAAGGACCATGCCCAAACCGACGATCAGGTACGTCACCGGCCCCCACGGACTGTAGAAGTCCAGGTGCGGCCGCAGCCCGTTCACGATGCGCCACCCGTTATCCAGAAAGAAGAAGTTGTCGTGCCCGAACACGCGGGTCGGGACGATTCCGATATACGCCGCGGTGCCGCAGATCAGCGCCAGCGCGGCGAAGAAAAACAGGCCCCCGCGCAAGCGCCCGCCCCGCGGGCTTTCCGCGCTTCCCTGCGGCCCCTCCGGCGCGTGACTCGCGTGACTCGCGTGACTACTCAAATGTCCCATGCTGCGCGCTTGCTCGTCCCCTGGCTCGGGCTGCGCGGGTCAGGGCCGCTGGCAAGAGCATTCTAACATCCCATTCCCTCGCCGGGGCCGCGCGCCCGCCTCGCTCTGTTCGAAAAGCAACGGCTGTGGGTTTATTTCAGCTTGTACAGCCACCACGACTCCGACTCGGCCGCGAGCCGGTACCGTTGCAGCAATCCTGGGCGATAGATCCGGTAGAACCCATCCCAGTAACGCGCATCCAGCGCCGGCTCCTTCGGCGCCAGCACCACCGTCGCGTCTCCGAAAAACGCCTCATCCGACGGCCGTGCTGCATCGCTGAACAGATAGTTGTAAGCTACGGCCGCCATGCCCCCACGCTGCGGTCTCCATCCCAGCGCGTATGGGAATGGATTCACCATGTCCATATTCAGCACCCGGTCCTGTGGCCCGCAGTTCCGCTCGAGCAGCTCGATTCCTTCATTGATGCGCGCCGTGTAGACCCCTCCATTGGACCGCTTCTCGAATGGCCCGTCGTACAGAATCATCGGGCGCAGGCGCGCGATGTTGAACCGCACCCGGCTCCTCTCCGCCGCTGGATGCGCTTTCTGCATCGCCCCGTATCCCAGCCCCACCAGATCCGAGCACAACTGCGGCACTGTGAGGAACCCGCACAACAGCAACACGACGATATACCGCATTGTTTCGGCCTTTGGCTTCGCCGCCCCCGCGCTGCGTCGCTCCGCCATCATGCGGCTGGCAACCACAATCCCGAACGCACCCAGCAGCGGCATCCCATGATCCTGCATGTTGCTGAAAACCAGCGCCGCGTCCGCCGCGAAGACCGCCAGCCCCCAGATCAGCAGCTCGTGCTCCGCCGGCCAGCGCCCCTTCTGCTTGTGCGGCGCGGATCCGTACAACGGCAGCACAATCACCACCGCCAGCGCCGCCATCTGCCCCGCCACAATCCTGGCCAGGTCCAGCGCATGCATCGCCTTCGACCGCGCCCCCGCCGCCATGCGCAGATCCTGCACCATCTTGAGAACGTCGAAACCCAGGTACGCGAGCATTGCCAGCGCCACCACGCCGAAGCCGATCGCCATCCCGCTCAGCCGTCTCCTCCCCAGCCCCCGGAAAAGCAGCGAAACTCCAATGATCGGCACTCCCACGACGAAGTAGCTGGCCTTCGTGAACAGCGCCAGCGCCAGCGCCGCCCCGGTCGAAATCCCGCCCCAGAACTCGCCCGCGTCCTCGCCCTCGCCCGCCCCAGGCTGCAGGCATTCCACCAGCACCAACGCGACCACTGCGAAGCCGTAACGGTTGGCCAGCATCGCGTGCGTCGACCACGTAGGCGGGATGCCGAGTGCGTACGGCGCCGTCACCAGCAGCGCCAGGTACAGCCCCAACAGCAGGCGCGGCGCGGCCTCCAGCCGCCTCCATCCCAGCCCGTACGCCCACAGCCCCACCACCAGCCCGAACATCGCGCTGCCGTATCCCAGCGCGTCCGGCGACGCGTTGGAAAGAACCATTCCCAAACCGATGATGAGGAATGTTACCGGTCCCCACGGGCTGTAATAGTCCACGTGCGGCCGCTGCCCGCAAAACACGCGCCAGCCGTTGCCCAGCCACAGGAAATTGTCGTGACCCAGAACCGCGGTCGGAACCACGCCGGTGAACGCCGCCGTCCCGCAGATCAGCGCCAGGCCGATCACGAACCACAGGCTCCATCGCGCCTGCCCATCGCCGCGCTTTCTCCACGCCATCGCCAGGGCTCCTCGCACGCTCTCCGTTCAACAGATTCCCGCTGCTCCCGTGGGCCTCGCCCCGCGCGTCACTCAAGGGTTCCATCATCGGCGCCTGCTCGTTCCCTGCCCTGGCCTGCTCAAGGCCGCTCGCCAACCGGATTCTAACATCGCATTCGGCCGAGCGGCCATGCCCTCCGCTTGCCTTGCGTCTCCGGCCTCTATACGATGGTCCAGTCTCATTGACACTTGGCGCCCGCCAGGGAGGATCACCATGCAACGCTACGGAATGGTTTTGCGGCTTCGGCCGGAAGCCACTGCGGAGTACAAGCGCTATCACGCTTCCGTTTGGCCGGAGGTGCTGGCCACCATCACCGCCTGCAACATCCGCAACTACTCCATCTATTTCCACGACGGCTATCTTTTCAGCTATTTCGAATATCACGGCCACAATTTTCAGGCCGACATGGACCGCATGGCCGCCGACCCTAAGACCCAGGAGTGGTGGGCCATCATGAAACCCCTCCAGGACCCCCTGCCCACCCGCCGGCTGGGCGAATGGTGGGCCGAAATGGAAGAGGTCTTCCATCTCGAATAGAATGGGTTCACCCCCTATGCCTGCCCCTCACGATCTGCAGCCCCGAATCGGTGTTTTCGGCATCGGCCATGCCGCCTATTGGCCTCAGTTCCCCGGCCTTAAAGAGCGCCTCGAGGGTTATCAGCGTGAAGTCGAATCGCGCGTCGCCGCTTTCGGCGCCCAGGTCGTATCCGCCGGCTTGGTCGACTCCGCCCCCGCCGCTCGCGCCGCCGGCGAGCTTCTGGCGCGCGCCGGCGCCGACCTCCTTCTGTGCTACGTCGCTACCTACGCCACCTCCTCGCAGGTCCTGCCCATCGTCCAGCAGGCCCGCGTTCCAGTCCTCGTCCTGAATCTTCAGCCCATCGCTGCTCTGGACTATGAGCACACCGATACCGGCGAATGGCTGGCCAATTGCTCCGCCTGCAGTGCGCCCGAGATCTCCAACGCCTTCACCCGCGCCGGCGTGGATTTCCACGTCGTTTCGGGCATGCTCTTTGAAGACGATAACGCCTGGGGCGAGATCGGCCAGTGGTGTCGCGCCGCCGCCGTCGCCCGCGGCCTGCGCACCGCGCGCATCGGCTTCCTCGGCCACACCTACCCCGGCATGCTCGACATGTACTCCGATTTCACCGCCGTCCACGGCCAGTTGGGCGGCCACATCGAGCTCCTGGAAATGGACGACCTGGCTTTACGCGCCACAGCCGTTTCAGCCGGCGAAATCGAAGCCAAACTCGTCGAGACCCGTTCCATATTCGACCTCGCGCCCAACGTCACCCCCGGCGATCTCGAATTTCCTGCCCGCGTCGCCGTCGCCCTCGATCATCTGTGCCGCGATTTCGACCTCGACGGCCTCACCTACTACTACCGCGGCCTCGACGGCAACGAATTCGAGCGCCTCGGCGCCAGCCTCATCCTGGGCAATTCCCTGCTCACGGCCCGCGGCATCCCGGCCAGTGGCGAAGGCGACCTGAAAACCTGCCTGGCCATGCTGATGATGGACCGTTTCCATGCCGGCGGTTCCTTCACTGAGTTCTATGCCATGGACTTCAAAGAGGGCTTTGTCCTCATGGGCCACGACGGGCCCGGCCACGTCGCCATCAGCGCCCGCAAGCCGATCCTTCGCCGCCTCGAGCTCTACCACGGCAAACGCGGCGCCGGCGTCTCCGTCGAATTCAATGTCCGCCTCGGCCCCGTTACGATCGTCGGGGTCACGCAGGATGCCAACGGCCGTTTCAAAATGGTCGGCGCCGAAGGCGAGTCGCTGCCCGGCCCCATCCTCCAGATCGGTAACACCAATTCGCGCCTTCGTTTCAGTCTCCCGCCCGCTCAATTCGTCAACCGTTGGTGTGAGCAGGGCCCTACCCACCACTGCGCCCTCGGCCTCGGTCATCGCCTGGTCGAATTCCGCAAGCTCTCCCAACTCATCGGTGTCCCCCTGGCCGAGGTCTGCGCCCACAACTGAGCAGCGGTGGCCTCTGACCACGTCGCCTCGTCCAATCGGCGCCTCCCCGGCCATTTGTGCCCGCCGCTATACTTGGTCCAACATGCTGCTCCCCTGCTTCTTCCTTCGACTCATCGGGTCTCGTCGTCTGGCTCTTCTCCTTGCCCTCGCGCCGGTTTCGCTCTTGCCTGCGGCGGCTCAGTCCGCCGCTGCGGTGATCACCTGGCACAACCTCTCGGCTTTGCCCTTGGAGGGCCAGGGTTGGACCGCGACCAAGCACCCTTACGATCGCTTGCCCGCGAAGGCTGAGGGCGTGGTGCGCGCCGAAGTGTGGGACCTGTCCCACGATTCCACCGGCTTGCGCTACCGCTTCGTCACCGACGCCACCGTCCTGCGCGGCCGTTGGAAGCTCCGGTTCCAGGATCACCTCGCCCTGCCCCACATGCCGGCCACGGGGGTGAGCGGGCTGGACCTCTACGTCCGCGACGGTGTCCGCTGGCACTGGGTGGGCGCCGGTCGGCCTGTGAAACCCGACTTGAACGAGGCCCTGCTGGTCGACGGGCTCAAGCCCGGGAAACGCGAGTACTTGCTCTATCTGCCGCTCTACAATGGCGTCGAATCCGTGGAAATCGGATTGCCGGCCGGGGCCCTGTTCGAAGCCGCGCCGGATCGCTACGCCGGCCGCAAGCCAATCCTGTTCTACGGCACCTCGATCATGCAGGGCGGTTGCGCCTCGCGTCCCGGCATGGCGCATTCCGCCATCCTCGGCCGCATGTTGGACTGGCCGTTCATCAACCTCGGCTTCTCGGGCAACGCCAGGAGTGAGCCCGAGGTCGCCCAGTTGCTCGCCGGCCTCGACCCGGCGGTTTACGTCCTCGACAGCTTGCCCAATATGTCCGCGGACGAGGCGGCCCAGCGCACTGAACCCCTCGTAAAGACCATCCGCGCGGCCCACCCCAGGACGCCCATCGTGCTGGTTGAGAATGTCGCCTACGCCGACATCCGGTACCGGCAGGAGCGCATGGACAAGGTGTTTGCGGTCAACGCCATGCTGAAGCGGCTCTACGACCGGATGAGAGCGGACGGAGATACTGCCCTCTACTACGTACCCGCCGGCAGCCTCCTCGGCGCCGATGGAGAGGACACTGTGGATGGCACTCACCCCACCGACCTTGGGTTCCAGCGCATGGCCGAGGGGATGGCTCCGGTCATGAGAGAGGCTCTGCGGTCGGCCCTGGCCGAATCGAGCGCCTCACCGCGCTGAATTGCCTTCACATCTTCTTCTTGTTAAACGGGACGTTTGCCAATGAGCGGTGCGCGGACCGCCCAGCCTGCATTTCTCACACCGTTCGCCAGCGAAACGCGTGAGAGGCCCCCGTTCACAAAGCGAAGACAGCGAGGCGCGCCTTGGGAGGCGCGCGGAGGCGTGTTTGAACCATACGTTGAGCACGGGGGGTGCCCACCGGGCCCAGCGCAACGAAGTAGACATGGGTCTATCGCGCGTTGCAGCCGGAGGAGTGTGAGAAATGCCGGCTGGGACGCAGGGACACCGGTCGCGTTCGTTCGGCACTCCTGGCCGGTGTCTCGCCGAGGCGATCCATCACTTTTCATCACTCGCGTGGCCCGCCGCCGCCGTTTCGCATTCGACATTTCGACACGACACTCCGGTTTTCGCCTGCAGTGCCCTCTGCGCGCCCCTTGGCGGCTCCCGGATCCTCCGGCTATCCCATTGCAAATAAATGCAATAGAAGCTACCCCGACCGCTCGGGGAGGGGCCTCCACCCACCCGACAGAATTCGACACTTTTCGACACTTCTCGACACTACTGTCGAATTCTGTCGAATCGCCTATTCCGACCGCTGCTTTCGCCTCATGTTCGCACTTGACATGGGGTGTATCCTCAAGATGGGAAAGGGGTTGTTCGAGATTGGCTTTGTTCCTCCAAAAATGTTTTTCGCACACCATCGACTACGCTTTCGGTTGTTCCGATCTCGTTCCGATAATGATGCGAAGTGATGATTCCGGCGAGTGCCCGTCACCTTCTGCCGGCCGCGTGTCAAACGGCCAGGGGAAGCATCTGGACTTGGCCCGGATGTTTCACCTGCGATCGCGCCATACTGAGCTGGGGACCCATGTTTGAGACACTGGGATAACGCACTGCATGTCCACGACCCTGATCATCGGCTCCCGCGGTTCCCAGTTGGCGCTCTGGCAGGCGCGGCATATCGCCGGCCGCCTGCTCGAACTCGGCGTCGAGACCCGCCTCGAAATCATCCGCACCACCGGTGACAGAATCACTGACGTCTCACTCGCCCAGGTTGTCTCTAAAGGATTGTTTACAAAGGAGATAGAGGAGGCTCTACTGGACCGGCGGATCGCCCTGGCGGTGCACAGCCTGAAGGATCTGCCCACCGTCCTGCCCGCCGGCTTGGCGCTAGCCGCCATCCCCGAACGCGAGCTCGCCTTCGACGCCCTGGTGGGCTGCAAGTTGGCCGATCTCAAGCCCGGCGCGCGCGTCGGCACGAGCTCCATGCGCCGCGCCGCGCAACTGCGGCTGTTGCGTCCAGATCTCGCTATCGAGAACATTCGAGGGAACTTGGACACACGCCTGCGCAAGCTCGACGAAGGTCTCTACGACGCCATCGTACTGGCCGCCGCCGGCTTGCGACGGCTGGGCTGGGCCCAACGCATCGCGGAACTGCTCACGCCCGAGCAGCTCTGCCCGGCCGTCGGCCAAGGCGCTCTGGCCATCGAAACTCTTTCTGATTCAGAGGCTTACGTCATTTGCCGGCAACTCGATCATGAACCCACCCGGATCGCCGTAACAGCCGAGCGCGCCCTTCTGGAGGCCCTGGGCGGCGGTTGCCAGGTGCCCATCGGCGCCTATGGCGAGGTAGCGGACGGCCGCATTCGCTTGCGCGCCGTCGTGGTCCACCCCGACGGCAGCGCGGCCGTTGTGGAAACCGCCGAAGACACCGTGCAAAACGCGGTCATTTGTGCCAAAAACACCGCTAAATCGCTGCTCGAACACGGTGGTCGCACCATCTTACGCGCGGTGTACGGCGCGTCGCTGCCGCTCGCCGGACGCCGCGTTGTGCTCACGCGGGCCAGCGAGCAATCCGCCGGCCTGGCCGGGCACCTGCGCCGGTTGGGTGCGGAAGTCGTTGATCTGCCTACGATTGCCTTCGTCCCGCCGGAGAACTGGAACGCCCTCGACGCCGCTCTGGCCGGCCTGGAGGTCTACGACTGGCTGGTCTTCACATCGGCGAACGGTGTGAGGTTTTTCTTTCAACGTATTGAAAAAACAGGGGTTACGCTCGCCAAGTCGCGCGCCAAGGTCTGCGTAGTGGGGCCTGCGACCGCCGACTCAGCCCGTCAGCACGGCCTGAGGGTGGACCTCATGCCGCCCGATTTCACCGGCGAGGCGCTTGCCCAAACCCTGTCGAAACAAGACCTTGCAGGCAAACGCGTGTTGCTGGCGCAAGCCCAGGCAGCGCGCGACACGGTGCGCGAATTGCTGCGCCAGGCCGGTGCCGCTGTGGACGCGATCACGGTCTACCGCACGGTCGTCCCCGAAGGTCTCCCCGCACAGGCCCGCGCACTCTTCGCTGAGCGCCGCCCTGACTGGGTCACCTTCACCAGCGGCTCGACTGTGCGGAGCCTGCTGGCGGCCATTGGAGCCGCGGGCCTGGCCGGGGTGCGCTGCGCCTCGATCGGTCCGGCGACCACGGCCGTGGCGCGCCAGTGCGGTCTGCGGATCGATGTCGAAGCCGACCCCTCAACCGCCGAAGGCTTGGCCGATGCCATCGCTCGCGCGGAAATGCCATAGCGACACACTCAGCCGCGATTGCTGCTCAATCTCGCCATCGGCTTGTGGCCGGGGCGCTACTTCGTCGCGGGCTTCTTCGACGCGGCGCGCTTGGATATGCCGTTGTCCTTGAGCAGCGCCTCGATCTCGTTGCGCATGTTCGTTTCCTGGTCGTTTTGAAAGAACTTGTCGTCGCCCGGGTACTGGGCGCGGACAATGCCCTTCCGGTCGATGAAAACGAGTTGCGGCATGAGCATCGGACCGGCGTTAGGATCGTTCGGATCGTAGCCCAGGAATTCGTAGGCCATTGCGCGCGGGGCAACGCCGACCGGGTAGGTCAGACCAAGCTTGTGAATGAAATCGGGGATCAGCACGGCGGCGTTGTCATTGATCGCCGCGCCGATGGGCTGGAAGCCCCGCGGCCCGAACTCCTCGTACACCTTCTCGATAATGCCCGAAGTGTGCTGGCAATGCGGGCAGGTGGTCAGCAGGAACTCGAGCGCCACCAGCTTGCCGCGGTATTGACTCAGCAGCAGCTGCTCCCTGCTGTTCAGCATCACGGCCAGCTCCGGCGCTTTGCGCGGCACCGGCGCGACGGCTTTCAAATCCAGACCCGCAGCGGCCGCGCCGAGAGTCAAACCCATCCATTGACGTCTGGTGATCATAGCTTCAATTCGTCCAACCGGTCCGCGCAAGCAATGGCTTTGTTATAGGTTAGCGCGATCGGCCTTTCAGGGTAAACCTTCCACGCCCTCCAGCCGCGCTCCTTCGACTCGGATACGGAACCCGCCGTATTGGTTGCTGCCTTCGGCCCCACCGTCCGCGCGTGGCTTCCAGCTTAGGCCTTGAGACTTGCCTTCCATTGCCTTCAGGTACAGCCCAAACACCTTCTGTGCCGACTCCGGCGTATCCCAAAGAATGGCCCACCGCAGCAGCGGCTTTTTCGTGGCTCGATTCTCGAGCAGCTCGAAACGGCCCGCGCGCCAGGCCGGCGCCAGCGCGTCGGCGTCAGCCTTCGAGGCGTATTGCTCGAACAGCACGTGGACGTCCATCTCGCCGATGTCGCCGTCGGTGAGCTTTTTCGTCTTGTCCCGTTGTTCGTACTGCGACAGCTCCACGCTGGCCGGCGTCTCGTGCTCCAGATACAGCTCTGGGTGGATGATCTCGTGCGTGTTTTTCGGCGGATCCCTCAGCACGGCCGCGAAGGCCTCGCGGCCCATCTTGTCCACCACCGCCTGTTGGAACCTCAGCCCGGCCGAATAGGGAAACAGTAGGCTCTCTTTCAGGTACAGCGGCGACTTGCCGAACACCGGATATTGCGCCGCGGCCATATCGCGCATCGCCGGCAGCATCAGTTCGAGGATCGCCGAGTTCTTCCTCAACGACTCGCCGCGGCCGTTCAGCATGGCCTCCAGCATGATCCACATGGCCTGCCCTTCCACCACCGCCAGGCGCGCCGAGTCGCTCTCGTCCGAGCGCGGTCCCTTGTCGAGGAACCGGTGCATGTCGAAATGCTGGTCGGCCAGCGCATGCGAAAGCTCGTGCACCAGCACGGCCTCCTGCATCTCGTCCGGAGCCGCGCCCTGCACGATGATCATGCGCTTGGTCTTGTGGTCGTAGACGGCCGCCGCCTGTTCGGTCATCAGATCCACCGTCGCCGCGCGCAGGTCGAAATCCGCCGGCACGAAGCCGAACATCTTCATCGCCGTCTCCTCGACCTTCAACTCCTCCGGCTTCACGCTCTCCTTCATGCGGTCGTCCACCCAGTGACGCCACTCCTCCTTGTTCAGTACCGCGATCGGCACCGGGTGCTTCAGCGCCATCCCGGTAATCTCCGAGATCTGCGTCAGAAGCTTGTGGATCTGCTCGTCCGTGGGCACGGCGGACTGCGCCGCGGGCGCGGCCGCGGCTTGCGCGGCGGCGCATGCGGGCGCGACCAATCCCACAGCCAGGAGGCACAACGCAGCGACGGTTCTGAACAGAAGCACTTTCAGTCGGTTTTTCACGGTTTCTCCGCCCGTTGCCGGGTGTGCGCCGCTTCGCGCGGCGCTCTCTTCAGAGTACAGAACTGCGCCCCCGGCCCCGCTTGAGTTACAATCGTTGTTTACTCACATTCGTCGGAGGTCTCCCTAAACCGTGGCCGAAAAGACTCCCGTAGCCGAAAAGACTCCCGTGGCCGAAAAAGTCAACGCCAACGTTTACCAGGCCGAGTACATCGGTTCCGGCACGTTTATCATCCACAAGCCCAAGCGCAAGCGGACCAAGCAGCGCCAGCAGAATCTGAAGAGTCCCAACCGCGGTATGCGCAAGTAGCGCCTCCGGCGTTCTTTCCAAATTCTCCCCAAGCGATCGCGTGACAGTGCCGCAGGCGTGGTGCGTCTGGTGATTGTCAGGGGTTTATCCGAAGGGGAGTCCGGCTCGGGGGAAGGAACGCTCGGTTATGAGCGGGTAGGTCGAACGGGGATACGAAGGCGGGTGCCTGGCAGGATCGTATAGAAAGCCGGACTCCCTCGGACGCCCGCACGCTACGCCCCCCGCAAGCCCCAGCCCGGCGCCTCCTCCCCAAACCTTTCAAAAACAAGCGAATATAATTCCCCAAGAGTTGTCACGGCGCCGCGGCGCAACGCTGCCGTCAGCCCCTCCGCGTTAAAATCAACTCAGTCCACGCCGCCGATGCAACCATTGGGCCTGCTGAGTCGAGCTCGGATCGCGCCAATACTACTCCGCGTCGCCGCCGGCCTCTGCCTGGCATGGCCGGGCGCCGCAGTCCAACCGCCGCGAACGCCGGTGATCCTGATCTCGATCGACACCCTGCGCCGCGACCACCTGAGCGCCTATGGCTACACCCGCGTTCACACGCCCGAAATCGACTCGTACGCCCAGCCGGGCACGCTGTTCACGGCCGTGGATGCGCAGGTCCCGCTGACGCTGCCGTCGCATGCCTCGCTGTTCACGTCCACCTATCCCTTCCACAGCCGGATTGAGGAGAACGCCCAGCCGGTACCGCCCGGCGCCTTGACCCTGGCCTCCGCGCTCCGCTCGCAGGGCTATCACACCGCCGCGTTCATCGGCAGCGTCTTCCTGGAACGGCAGATGGGCCTGGATCAGGGCTTCGACCTGTACGACAGTCCGTTCAGCTTTGAAGCGTTTTCACCGCTCTCGGGTTCGATGTTCTTCACCGGCGCGAGCGTGAACCGCTACGCCGTGCGCGACCGCCGCGCCGCGGCGCTGGTGGTGCACGCGGCCGGGCAGTGGTTGCGCAACGAGCGCGGCCAGCCTGTTTTTCTCTTCGTCCATCTCTTCGATCTGCACACGCCGTATGCCATCCCGCCGGGCGAGCGGCCGAAGGGCCTGTCGGGCTACGATTCCGAACTGCAATACGTCGACCAGCAACTGGGCTGGTTGAAACGCGCGCTGATCGAAGGCGGGTGGTGGGACCGGTCGCTGGTTGTGCTGCTTTCGGACCACGGCGAAGGCCTCGGCGAGCACGGTGAAGCCACGCACGGTTATTTCGTTTACGAAAGCACTCTGGCGGTGCCGTTGCTGGTCCACTGGCCCGCGGGAACGCCGGACCACCCCGCGCATGCGCGGGTGAACTGCGGATTGATCGACGTGGCGCCGAGCATCCTGGAGTTTCTGCACCTCCCCGCGCCGCTTTCGTTCCAAGGCCGGAGCCTGCTCAAGGAGATCGAAACGGCGCAACCCGCCCCGCGCGCGGTTTACAGCGAAACTCTCTATACCCACGACGCCTTTGGATGGGCGCCGCTCCGCGCTCTGCGCCTCGGCGCCGACAAATACATCGCCGCGCCCACGCCGGAACTCTACAACCTGCAGGCCGACCCGCACGAGCGGAACAACCTTCTGCGCCGCACTCCGGCGCCGGGCGCGGAGCGGGGCGCGCGGCCAGGCGCGGAGCCAGGTGTGGAAGAAGCCAGGCGCCTGCGCGACGAGCTGACCAGGCTGTTGGCGCAGGCATCGCCCGAGTCGTCAAAGCCGCCCTCCGGCGCTGCACCGGGATCGCGCGCGCTGCTCTCCTCGCTGGGCTACCTGTCCGGAGCAGTGCGGCCGGACGCTGGCCGCGCGGGCCCGGATCCGAAGGATCGCATCTCCGAAATCCGGCTGTACGAAGATGCCAACCTGCTGCTGGCGGAGCGGCGTTTCGACCAGGCCGGCTCCATGCTGCGAAGCTTGTTGGCCCGCGACCCGCACAATACGCTGGCGCGCCGCGATTTGGGCCTGTGCCACCTGGCGCTGGGCCACTATGCTGAGGCGCGGAAATGCTTCCAACAGGTCCTCGCCACCGCGCCGCGGGACTTTCTGACGCGCTTCCAGTTGGGGCTAGCCGAGGAGCATCTGGGCCGGTTCCAGGCGGCGTTGGAAGATATCTCCGCGGCCTGTGAGATCGCGCCTCAGGCCCAGTCCTGCCGCACGAAACTGCAGGATTTGAAGAGCAGGATCAGGTAGCGCGGCGTATTCCGGCCGCCGCTCTGAGCCTGGCCATGCCGCGTCCCGGAAAGTCTCAGAAGATGAAACTTAAGCCGCCCAGGAGCGCGCGCGGGAATGGGACCAGCAGCATGTTGTGCCCGTCGCCCGACGGCACCGGCACGTAGCCCTGGGCCAGCAGGTTGCGCACCTCGGCGGTCACCTCGAAGCGTCCGGCCATCCCGGTGATCGCCGGCAGCGGTTGGCGCAGTTGGAAACTGAGGCCCATGCTGGGCTGCCAGTCCTGCGTGACGAAGGTATGCGTCGGGATCACCTGGCCGGTCGGAGTCCAGATGTAAGCCAGCGAGATGTGCGTGCCGCTACCGGGCAAGGTGCCTTTGAGCCGCGTCGAGTACCAGGGCGTCTGATTCATCCGGGCCGCGTCGCGCAAGAACGCGGCCTCCGCCAAGCCCAGCGACTTATCCATGCTCAGCGCGCTGCCCTGACCGAAGCTGGCCCCCACGCTCCACTTGTCGCTCAGCAGGTGCGTAGCCGAAACCAGGTAGCCCGCGGTGGCGAAGTCCCCGAGGTTGTAAATGGAGGCATTCGACGCGATATCCGGCAACAGGTCGGTCGAAGGCAGCTGCGACGTGTCTCCGGAAAGCATGAACGCCTGATTGGACAGCAACTCCCGGTAAGCCGAAGCGCGCAGCGTCGTCTTACCCAATCCCAACCGGTAGCCGGTTTCGAAGCTTCTCGAACCCTCCAACCGGGCCTCCCCGCCCATCAGGGATACGCGCGGAAACTGGTTCAGATCCGCGAGCGCATCCGTCGGTGGCAGGCCCGTCGATGACATGTGCATCGCCGACCCGGGCACGCCGGAACTGAAGGCCATCTCCAGCATTCCGGTCTTCGAAAGATCGTACTCCAACTTGGCGTAGGGGCTGAGCAGATTCACATGATCGATGAACTCCACCGCCTCCAGCATCAGGCCGTATTCGAGCCGCATCCGGTCGCCGATCGCCTCGCCGTTCTGCAGGTTCATCGAATAGCTGCGCAGCGTGGGCATCTCCTGCGCTGCGCCCGGCCCGGAGATCAGCGCCTGGCCGGCCCGTTCCCCCAGGCCAAGCTGGCGGACCGTGAATTCGATGTCCGGGGCCGGCGCATTCCCGCTGTGGCTGGAGTAACGCGTCCGAAAGACCGACGACGGGGCCCCCGTGGCCGGGACAAAGCCGACGTTCCCGCTGATTTGCAGTTCGCGCGATCCGAAAACGGACGTGGCCAGTGCAAACGACGTCCCCAGGCTGCTCCACCCTCCCGTGAGGTCCGCCGCCGACTCGCCTCCGGAAAGCTGCACCACGCCGCTCAGCAGAGGCTCAACGCCCTGCGAATTGCCCACGCTTGGCAGTGCCGGCAGACCCGAGCTCATCCGCAGCACCGGCCGCAGCGCCGAGTCGCTGCGCAACACCCATTTCCAGTCGTCGCTCACCAGCCCGCCGCCCGCCGGCAGCGTCGAAACCAGTTCAATGCTCGAGAAGAAGTTTGCCAGTTGCACCGCCAGGAGGCTCTCCATCCCGGCCTTCACGGGCACGTTCTGCCGGCTGGCCGGGACGAACGCGGAGGCCCACACCCGGACGGTATAACTGTCGGGGCTCAGGGCGGCGAAGCGGAACCGGCCATCCAGGTTGGTCTGGGTACGCGCAATCACGCGCTCGTTGCGCGTCTCCAGCACAACCACGGCCCCCGGCTGCGGCAGCCCCGACGGATTGCGCACCCGCCCCTCGATCGCGCCGAGCAGCGGAATCCCCCCGCCCTGCACACTCGCGGCGCCCCCCCACAGAACGCCGATCAGGGCAATGCCGGCAATGCGGAGCATGCCTCTCCTCCGGAGCCTGGTCGCGGACGGCCCCGGTCCCATTCCTTCCGGTCCCTACAAGGCCGTTATAGAAAAGTCCGCCGACTGCGTCAAGGTCTGGTTGCGGACCTTGTCGTTTATCTTCAGCCGGAATATGTACTTCCCTGGTGCCAGTGTCTGCAACGGGAGCAATTTCTCAATCGTCATCTGCGACGCCGAACCTTCCAGACTGAGCAAATCCTCTGTGAAATCGATCACTTTCGAATTGTCTCCCGCCTTCACGATTTCGTATGTCACCTCGCCCTGCGGCTTGTGCGTCTTTTCATCCGCGCCGAGATTGTAAATCTTCATGTAGATGCCCATCTTCTCTTCGCGTTTGAATGCATCTCCCACGCGCGGGCGGACCTTCGACGAGCCGATCACGAATTGCCCCGTGCCGATATTGCGCGTCGGCACTTTCTCCAGCACGTCGGCCAGAACCAGCGTACTGGCCGACAGCCGGTCATCCTCGAGCCGGGGCACGTTCAGCGCCATCTCGTAGTTGGTCATGTTGCCGCCGACGATATCCTTGGCGACGATATTGATGCGGTACATGCCGGGAGCCAGCGGCACGGACTTCTGGTACAGGTTGACGCCCTTGCTGGCCTCCTCCAGCAGCGCCGTCGGCGCCTCCACGGTGACCACGTCCTCAAACGTGTTGGCCACGCGCCGCGACATGGTTGTAATGCGCGCGAATATATTGACGGCCGCCTTGGAGACGTTGTCGGTCTGTTTGAATTGCAGGTCCTTGCGGTTGAACTGCAGCGTGATGTTGGTCATCACCGAACTCGAGGTCACCGGGAAGAAATCAGCGCGCGCCACCATCGGCAGCACGTTGTAGGTGATTTTGGTATCCACCGCCGCCTCGAGGTCCTTGAACTTCACTACTGGCGGCTTCTGCAGCGCCGCCCACCGCTCCAGACGCGTGAACTCGTCCATGCTCTCGGGCAGCGGATCGGTCCCCGTGCCGAGGTGCGTGCCGTCGGTGCGGGTGAAGCGCTGGGTCTTCGTGGACAGGCCCAACTGCTCGTTCATGGTCAGACCCGCGCCGGGCACGTACAGCAACGCGTCCTTCTCCGACGGGTCCATCGTCATGTGGTATTCGCCGCTCATCGTCGTGTCAACGAATTCGATGATCACGTTCGTGCCGATGCCCTCAAGGTAGCGATAGCGCCACTGCTCAAACGGGTAGGTGGCCGTCTCGCCGCCGCCCTCTTCCATCGGCCGCTCGTACGACCCGCCCGAGGGATGCTCCTCGATTTCATCCGGCGGTCCATAGACGATGTAGATCCGCCCGCGGTCCGTTTTCCAGCCCGGAACGCCGGAAGCGTAGCGTTCGTTGGCGTAAGCGATGCGCCGGTAGTGCTCTTCCTTGAATTCGTTTTCCACCGTGTCCGGGGTCGGGTCGCGGCGCAGCCAGAACTGCTCGATGAACTGCTCCCGCTCCTCGTCCGTGCTCAGGTTCTTGAAGACCTTGCGCTCCTCGTCAGTGATGATGTAGACGACGTCTTCGTCCAGCCACTTCTTGTAAGGCGTCATCAGCTCCTTCTTGAGCTTGTCCGCCTTGCGCTTGGCTTCCTTCTCCGTCATCGGCTTGGCCAGTGTCTCCCGCTTCGCCCCGTTGTCCTTCTTTTCCTTGGGCTTGTCGTTCACCTGGTCCTGAAACGCAGCTAGACCACCGCCGATTCCCAGAACCAGCGATCCGGCCAAAATGGTGAACTTGGCCCGTTTCCATTGCATACGTTTCAATCTGGCTCTCCCCGTTGCGGACGCGCAACTCCAGTTTACCTCTAACTGGGCTATTCCCGGACGGTGAGATGTGTCACGGCCAGCTTGCGTTACACCAGCCTTACTCGGTGCCCGGCTTCAGTACTGTTTTCGTGAAATCTTCGCCCAATGGAACAAATGCTGCGCCCGCGCTGCCGGAGGCAAATGGGCTGAAGTTCGTCTCCACGTCGAAGACGTTGACGCCCTCCAGCCGTTTCAGCGTATTCACGATCCAGTAGGTGAGCGGCGTCATCGCCACTTCATACAGGACCTTGAACACATATGCCGACCAGATCAGCGTGAAAATCGTGGCCAGGCTTTCCTTGCCCAGGAAGGCGATGAACATGAACACGATGGAGTCGACGAACTGGCCGGTCACGGTCGAGCCCACGGTGCGCGTCCACAGGTGCCGGCCCCGCGTCAGGATCTTCATCTTCGCCAGCGTGAACGAGTTGACGAATTCGCCGCACAGGTAAGCGATCAGGCTCGCCGCCACCATGCGCGGCACCACGCCCAGCACCACCTCGTAGGCATGCTGCTCGGAGAACTCCGGCGCCGGCGGCAGGGCCACAATGGCGGCGCAGATCAGCGCCATGAGAATCGACGCGAAAAAGCCCAGCCAGATGGCCCGCCGCGAGCCCGCGTAGCCATACACCTCGGTGAAAATGTCCCCGAAGATGTAGGTGAAGGGAAACAGGATTTGCGCCCCGCCGAAGCGCATGCTGCCCAGGGCGACGATCTTCGCGCCCACCAGGTTCGAGATCAGCAGAATGACGACGAAGATGACGATGAACGTCTCGAGAAAGCGGTACTGGTGAGATTCGCGCTCGAAGCGCTGCAACGCTCGCACAGTCGTGGTCATACTGTTCGTTCAGATTCGGCCCGCGCGCCCGCCGGTGCAGGCGATTCCAGCGCCTGCGGCCATGCCGGCAATTCCGCTCCCCGGCGCCGGGATATGTCCGGCCCGCCCGTCTAGCCCGGATGTTGCACCACGATCGCAGCGAGGCGCGATGAGAGGGCTGCAGATACAAGGCGCGCGACGGGAGCCGCCCGCAGGCGTACTGGACGGTACGTCGAGGACGGGGGGTGCCCCCTGGGCCCAGTGCAACGAAGTAGATGCGGCCCTATCGCGCGCCGCAGCCGATTGTTGGTGCAACATCCGGGCTAAATCTTTTCCAGGACCGCCTTTTGTGTCAGCTCGCCTTGAGGCGTCGAAATGTTAAAGTCCTGTGTGATCGTCTTGCCATCCTCGGACAGGCTCCACTTCTGGACGAAAGTGACGGTCGTGCCCTGCATGTCGAGGTGCTGCGTGACCACTAGCGTCTGCCCGTCCCACTTCGCCGTGCCCTTGACCTCCTGACCGCGCGTGTTGTTAGTGAATTCGGTGCCGTCGGTCAGGATTTTCACATCGCTCGTGACCTCGCCCATCGAGCCCACGGCAGTCTGTTTGACGTTCAACTCGGGATCTTTGTGGACAATCACGAAGTCGGCCTTGTCCGGCTTGGGCATCGGGCCGAAATCGCTCTTGTCGAACATTCAACTTCCAGGTGCCGCTGAAATTGGGTTTGTCGGCGGCGAAGGCGGTCAGAGCGCAAACGAGCAGGCCGGCGAATACGGCGGCCACAGCGCGTCGGGTCATAAAACGGACTTCCTTTCCCAGGGACTCTGGCGTTCGAACAAACTCACTTCAGCCGGCCACGGCGCCACGCCGCATCACGCCGGCCCGTTCAATTCTTATCCAGGATGGCCTTGCGCGACATCTCGCCCTGCGGCCCCGAAAAGGTGACGTCCTGCTGGATGGTCTTGCCATCGTCGGAAAGGGTCCACTTCTGGACGATCGTGGCCGGGGTGCCCTGTATGTCCATCTTCTGCGTCACGACCAGCGTCTTGCCCTCCCATTTCGCCGTGCCCTTGACTTCCTGGCCAAACATTGTATTGGTGAATTCGGTCCCGTCGCTGAGGATTTTCACCTCGTTCGTCATCTCGCCCATCTGGCTCACGATGGTCGATTTGACGCTCATTTCAGGATCCTTGTGAACGATCACGTAATCGGCCTTGTCCGGCTTGGGCATGGGACCGAAATCGCTCTTGTCGAGATTCAGTTTCCAGTTGCCGCTGAAATCCGGTTTGTCGGCGGCGAGCATGGTGAGGGAGCACATCAGCAGGCCAATGAACACGCAGGCCACAGCGCGTCGGGTCATAAGTAAGGAGTTCCTTTTCCAGGGATCTAACGGTTGAACGAACTTGAGTCCAGCCTAGCACGGAGTGCGGAAAGCGCGCGCGCCAGGCCCGGCGGTCTCCCGTTCACTGACCCGAAAAGCCTACGCCCGGGGCCGGCTCACATGGCTATGGTGCCGGCTGTAAGTGAAGTACACGATCATCCCAATCGCCATCCAAATGAACAGCCGCAGCCAGTTGCTTAACCCCAAGCCAAGCATGAGAGCCAGGCACGACAGGATGCCCAGGATCGGGACCAGCGGCACCAGCGGCGTGCGGAACGGCCGCGGCAGGTCGGGATGCGTCTTGCGCATCACCAGGATGCCGATGCACACCAGCACGAACGCAAACAGCGTGCCGATGCTGGTCATTTCGCCCACGATCTGGATCGGAGCGAAGGCCGCGAACAGTCCCACGAACCCCATGAACAGCAGGTTGCTGCGCCAGGGCGTGCGGAAACGCGGGTGAATATCGGAAAACAGCTTGGGCAGCAACCCGTCGTTGGACATCGAATAAAATACCCGGCTCTGACCCAGCAGCATCACCAGAATCACCGACGTGTAGCCCGCCAGAATCGCCAGCTTGATGGCCGTCATCAGCCAGTACAGGCCGGTGTGATTGACCGCCACGGCCACCGGCGCCTCGGTGTTCAGCTCCATGAACGGGACGATGCCCGTCAGCGTGTGCGCGAACAGCACATACAGCACCGTGCACAGCGCCAGCGAGCCGATAATGCCGATCGGCATGTCCTTCTGCGGATTGCGCGCCTCCTGCGCCGCCGTCGAGACCGCATCAAAGCCGATGAAGGCGAAAAAGACAATGCCCGCCCCGCGCAGGATTCCGCTCCATCCGTAGTGCCCGAACTGGCCGGTGTTGGGCGGGATGTAGGGATGGTAGTTCTTGGTCTGGATGTAAGCCCAGCCGAACAGGATGAAGAGGATCACCACCGAAACCTTCAAAGCCACGATCACCGCGTTGGTGCGCGCCGACTCCTGAATGCCGACGATCAGCAATATGGAAACGCAGACCACGATGAAGATCGCCGGCAGGTTGACAATCCCATGCCCTTGTTGGCCGTTATCTAGCTTGAAGGTGGCGAATGGCGAGTTCATCCACCGCGGATCGAGGTGAATGCCCCAGTCCAGCAGCAGCGACCGCAGATAGCCCGACCAGCTCACGGCCACCGTCGAGGCGCCCACCGCGTATTCCAGCACCAGGTCCCAGCCGATCACCCACGCCAGAAGCTCGCCCATCGTCGCGTAGGAATACGTGTAGGCGCTGCCGGCGATGGGGATCATCGTCGAGAACTCGCTGTAGCACAGTCCCGCAAACGCGCACCCGATGGCCGCCACGACAAACGAGAGTGTGACCGCCGGCCCGGCATTGTTGGCCGCCGCAATTCCCGTCAGCGAGAACAGCCCCGCGCCGATGATCGCGCCCACGCCCAGGGCCACTAAATGAATCGGCCCCAGCGCCTTCTTCAATCCGTGCGCGTCCTCGCCCGCCTCGGCCTGAATCGTCTTGAGCGATTTCGTGGCAAACAGATTCATCCGTCAATCCTCATTTCGTCTGCGCCAGCCAGGAAACCTCGATCACAACTCCCGCCAGGATGGATGGCGCCGCATGGAATGCCCCGTTCTGGACAGAATACAACAGAGTACCGCGAAGAGAATACACTCGTTGCGCCGCCCTCAGGCGCCGCTGCATGCGCCCCCTCATGCACTGACGCGCCGGATCCACTCCTCCATGCGCGCCCGCACATCCTCGGGCCGCACCGCGCCGGCGGCGCAGTTCTCCGGCAGCAGACCGCGGATCACAGCCACCGAATCCGCGCCCGCCTCCAGCACCTGCGCGGCACTGTCCAGCGTGATGCCCCCGATCGCCACCAGCGGCCGGGATGTCAAGGCGCGACAGGCCCTCAGCACTTCCAGTCCAACCGCCGCATCGGCGTCCACCTTGGAACGGGTCGCGAAGATCGGCCCCAACGCAACGTAATCCACAGGCTCCGCCGCCGCGGCCCGCATCTGTTCAACGCCGCCGGTGGACAAACCTAACAGCGCCCTGCCGATCACGCTTCGCGCCTGCGCTGGCTCGAGGTCGCCCTGGCCGACGTGCAACCCCGCATCCACCAACACCGCCAGGTCGGCCCGATCGTTCACGATCAACTGTGCGCCCGCATCCCGGCACAGCGCGGCGACATGATGCAACTGTTCAAATCTCTCCGCGCTATACGTTCCCTTGTGCCGGAATTGCAGCAGCCGCGCGCCGCCATCGAGCAGCGCCTCGGCAAACTCCCCCACGTCCAGGCCGCACCCTGCCAGGGTCGCGGTGTTGACGATCGGGTAAATGCGCGGCAGCATCGGCATCTAGTACAGGATCTTCAGCGAGAACTGGATCTGCCGCGACGGCCCGGAAGTCCGGTTGATCAGCCCGAATCCAGGGCCCAGCACCGTATTCGCGGGCAACCCGAAATTCACCAGGTTGAAGACGTTGAACAACTCGGCGCGGAACTGCAGCACCACGCGCTCGGCGTTCGCTGCCGGCCCTACGGCCGTGTTCTTGATCAATGACAGATCGACGTTGTGGAAGCCCGGCCCGCGGAACGTGTTGCGGCCCAGCGTCCCGAACCGCCCATGGTTCGGCCCGGTTCCGCCCGGCACGTTAATCGGAATTGAGAACAACGACGCGTTGTTGGCGCCCAGCCCGAAGTAGTCCTCCCGCACCGTCCGGCTGGTGGACAGCACCGGTACGCCCACCTGGTCCGGTCTGTCCGCCCCGTTGGCCCCCACTCCGGTCTGTTGGATGCCCGAAAAGACCGTGAACGGCGACCCCGACGTCAGCGTGCCCACGCCCAGCACGTGCCACCCGCCCGTGAATCGCTGCCCCAGCGCGCGCAGCGCCGGCACACGGCTCAGCCCGAACTCCTGCACCGCGTTCACCGAAAATACGTGCGGCGTGTCGAACGTCGACGGCCCCTTTTCCGCTCGCAGATTCCACGGATCCTGCGGAGAAGCTTGCAGCACGGTGCCGGATGCGTTGGGAATGAAGCCGCCGAGCACCGAACTGGTGTCGTCGAGCGACTTGGAGAACGTGTAGCTCGCCTGCAGTCCCAGCCCGCGCCTCAGCGATGTCTTCGACGCCGAAACCTGCAGCGAGTGATACGTCGAATGCGAGCTGTTCGCCATCACGGTCGCGACCGCATAGCCACCCGTGACTTGTCCCGCGGCGTTGAATTGGGTGTATGGCGCGTAGGCGGGATCCGCGCCGCCATACCCGTTCGGGAAATCGATGCGCGCCAGCTTGACGCCGGCCGTTCCGACGTAAGCGGCGTTCACCGTCACATCACCCACCTTGCGCTCCAGGCCGGCGGTGTAACTCGCGACGTAGCCATTGCCGAACTTCGGATCCATGCCAAACGCTGAGACCCCGCGGATCAGCTTGTCGACGCTCAAAGCGGCCGACTCGCGCTCGAAGCGCAGCACGTCCAGCACCGTATTCGGCGCCACGTCCATCGACTTCCCCGAAGCGTAGATCAACTCGCCCCCCGGCGTGTAGAAGCCCGGCAGCGTGATCTTCTGCGGCGTGTTGCTGAACGTGATCGCGGCCCCGGGCGCGGCCGACTCATACAGATACGCCACGAACGGCAAGCCGCCGGTGGCCATGTTCTGCTGCCATAGATTCGGCAGCAGCGTCGTGATGGCGCCGCCCGCGTGGAAAACGGTCTTGTCGTCCCAACGCCAGTCGATTGCCAGCCGCGGCCCCCAGCCATTCCAGTCCATGGCGTAGTGCGGCTGTGGGTTGACCAGGAACGGCGCCCCGTCCAGGTTGAAGAAGACGCCCGAAGTGAGGTGGTGCGCTTCCTTGATTCGCGAATTCACCTCGTACCGCAGCCCGTAATTCAGCGTGAGCTTCGGCGTGATCTTCCACGTGTCGCGGAAATAGAAGTTATACGCCTCGCGCCGCACCGCCGCTTCGCCCATCATGTCCCCTTGAGGGAACATCGGAGGCGCTACGGCCACGCTGTAGGAGAACGGAGTTGCGGTGAGGAAACCGCTCAGAGCGTCCGGCAGCGGATCGCCTATTCCGATGTTGTGTGCGCCGCTGCGCGAGAGGATCTGCACAGGTGAGTAGGCCGCTCCGCCTCCGAACGTGTAAAGCCCGTCGGGGCTGATGCCGAAGATCGTCGTGTCAACGTTCCAGCGCGCTTCCACGCCCGCCTGCCAGGTGTGGGCGCCGCGCGCGAACGTGAAATCCTGCCGCGCCTGAAACAGGTTCCCGTATGCGCCCATCACCGAGCCCGCCGCGCTATTGAACGGCTCGTACGATCCGTCGGCGAAGGTCAGCCCGGCCTGTGTCTGGTTGTGCGCCCTGAAAATCGGCGTCGAACGGATGAACCCCAGCGTTGTCACCAAGGTGAAGCGCGCCGAGGGCGTGTACGTCGCGGAAAGCCCTGCGTTGCGCTGCCGGTCGTAGAACGGCACTTCGAACGACGGGTTGATCGCCGTCTGGCTCGGGTTCGTCAGCGGGCCCTCGACATTGTTCATGTTGAAGCGCGCGAACAACTGCAGCTTCGATGAGACGCGCTGATCGGCCCGCGCCGAAAACTGATTCGTGTCCGTCCGCACCTTCGACGAAATCGCATACGTCCGCGCCCCGTAGGGTCCCTGCGGATCGTTCGGCAGCGGATAGCTCGCTAGCACGCCCGCCATCTTCGGGCTCACCGGCACGTACAGCGCGTCCCCCGGGTACGCCGTCGTGTCGATTCCCTTGCGCTCCTCCGGCGTCGGCACCGGCAGCACCTGCGTCGTCCCCAGCACCTGCCGGAAGCCCTGGTATTGGGCAAAGTAGAACGTCTTGTTTCGTCCGTCGTAAACGCCCGGCAGCCGCACCGGCCCGCCCGTCGTCAGCCCGAATTCGTTGCGCACGAACTGCGGAATCCGCCCCGGCTGCGCCACCGATCGCCGGTCGAAAAAGTTCCGCGCGTCGAAAGCCGCGTTGCGCGCGAACTCGAACACGCTCCCGTGCAGGTCGTTCGTCCCCGACTTCGTCGTCACCGCCGTGAACCCCGCCGCGCCGTGGCCGATGTCGGCGCTCATCACCCCCGAGCTCGAATTGATCTCCTGAATCGCATCCACGTTGAAGTTGGAGAACGTCGCTCCGCCCATCTCCGGGTCGGTCGTATCCACGCCGTCCATCGAGAACACGGTCGCCGTACCGCGCTGGCCGTTCACCGTGAACTGCTGCGTGAAATTGGCCGCCCCGTTGGTGTCGGTCTGCGTCCCCGCCGCCAGCAGCAGCAACTGGCTGAAGTCGCGCTTGTTCAGCGGCATCGCCGAAACCTGCTTGGCCGAAAGCTGTTCCCCGCCCGTCGCCTGCGCCGCGGCCTGCACCAGCACGCCCTCCGCGGGTGTCAGCTTTAGCCCGTCCTGGCGCTCGCTCCCCGCCGTAAACTCAATCTCTCCCGGCAATGCCGCCGATCCGCCGCTCCAACGGACGTTCACCGTGCACCGTCTGGCCGGAATCTCGCGCAATTCGAATGCGCCATCGGCCTGCGTCGGCGCTTCGCGGCTCTGCTCCCCGCAGCGCACCGCCACCCGCGCGCCGCTCACCCCCTGGCCGGCCGCGTCCTTCAGGCTCCCCTTCCACGTGGCTGTCGTTGTCTGTGCGAACACGAGCGGCGCCGCGAACAGCGTGCACACCACGGCGCCCGTCCATGCTTGGCTCTTGCGAACTTTCATTCCACTGGCAGCATATCTCAAGCCGCCGCGACGGCTCGCGCCGTCTTACGGAGCCGCGACCAAAGGGAGCGGTGCCTTTGACGTGTTCATGGATTTCCAACGCCGGGCGCTACAGCGCTTTCAACTCCTCGTCAAAACACACCGCCACCTTGCCGCAGCGTCCCCCCGCCATCAGCGCGTAAGCCTGGTCCACGTGTTCCAGTGCGAAGCGGTGCGTCACCAGCTCCTCCGGATGCAGTTCCCAGCCCACCAGCCGTTCCACCAGCTCTTCCATCAGCCACGTCGACGTCACCCACGACCCATAAATCGTCTTCTGATCGTGAATAATGTCCGGCGACGGGTTGAACTCGACGCGCCCGCCTTCGCCCAGGAACACGATCTTGCCCCACTTCCGCGTCGCCCGGATCGCCGTCGCCCGCGCTCCATCGTTGGCCGAGCAATCCACCGCCCGCTCGACCCCCTGGCCGCCCGTCAGCCGCCGCACCTCCATCACATTGTGCGGACCCGACTCCAGCACCTCGTCGCACAGCTTCAGATCCAGCGCCAATTGCAGCCGCTCCGCGATCACGTCGATCCCGATAATCCGCCCCGCCCCCAGCTTGCGGCACAGCGCGCCGACGGCGAGGCCCACCGGGCCCAGCCCCGTGATCAGCACCTTGTCGTTGCCGCTGATGCCGATCTTCATCAGGCCTTCGTACACCGTCCCGAAGCCGCACGCCACCTGCGCGCCGTCGGTGTAACTCAGTGCATCCGGCAGGTAAATCAGGTCCTTCTCCTCGGCCAGCAGATACGCCGCCATCCCGCCGTCGCGCTGCCAGCCGTAGGCCCGCCGGTACTTTTCGCTGGTGCACGAGATCATGTAGCCGCGCCGGCAGTCGTTGCACACCCCGCAGCCCGAGATGTGATACACAATCACCCGGTCGCCCACGCCAAAGCGCCGACATCCCGGCCCGGCCTTGACGATCTGCCCGCACGGCTCGTGCCCCGCGATCACGCCCTGGTAGCCCTCCGGCCCCTTGCCCAGGTGCTCGTGGTAGATGCAGCGGATGTCGGAGCCGCAAATCGTCGACGCCTTCATCCGCAGCAGCACCTCGCCGTGCCCCGGCTCAGGCACCGCGACTTCCTTCAGCACCGTCGTGCTGTCCCCGGGCAAATACGCGCCCTGCATCGCCCTCTCAATCGATGTCTCGCTCATTGCTTCCTTCCTCTCTCTGCGCGGTCCGCTACGGCGGCGTGATCTCTCCGTTCACGTCCCACAGGTCTTCCCACGTCTGCCCGTCCTTCCACAGGAACACCTGGCCCTTGATCAGACGGCAATTCCTGTCGATGCCCGCGATGGCCCGCATCTCCTCGTCCGTCAATGGTTCGCTCACCGTGCAGCGCAAATTGGACAGGTATTCATTGCGCCGCGTGGAAAACGGAATCGGCGTCTGGCCGCGCTGCACCGCCCACTCCACCGCCACCACCGCCGGGTGCACGCCCAGCCGCGCGGCGATCTTCACGATCACCGGGTCCTGGATGTCCACCGTATCCTGCGCGCTGCGGTCGCGCTCCGGCCGCTCGGGCGAGCCGATGGGACAAAAGCCCACCGGCTCGATCCCCTGGGCCTTCACGAACTCGAACAACTCCTTCTGCTGGAAATGGGGATGCAGCTCCATCTCATTAACGGCCGGCTTGACTCGCGCGTCCCGCAGCAGCAGCTTCAGCTTGGGGATGGTCATGTTCGACGTCCCGATGTGCCGCGTCAGCCCCAGCTCCACCAGCTTTTCCATCTGCCGCCACGTCCGCATGAAGTCCTCATGGATGTATGGCTTCGCATCCGGGCTGCGCGACTCCACGCTGCACCCCGGAGGATGGAAATTGGGGAACGGCCAGTGCACCAGGTACGCGTCCAGGGTATCCAGCCCCAGGTCGGCCAGCGTTTGCCGGCACGAGCCCTCCACGTCGCCGTGCTTGTCATTCCAGACTTTGGAAACGACCCACAGCTCCTCGCGCCGCACTCCGCCCTGCATCACCGCCGCCAGCGCCGCGCCCACCTGGCGTTCGTTGCCGTACACTGAGGCGCAGTCGAAATGCCTGTAGCCCACCTCAGCCGCGCCCCTCACGGCCGCGCCGACCTCATCCGCTGAAACGTGGTCCGAGCCGAACGTTCCCAGCCCGATCGCCGGCATCAGCGCCCCGCTGGCCAGCCGTCGCTTCGGAACCAGCTCCGGATCCACGCCGTCCGGCGCAGGCGTCCATTTCACACTGTTCACTCTGCCCTTCCCCTTTCGCGTTCCGCGCCCCGCCGCAGCCTCCCGCCACCCACGTTCATTTGAGTCCCGGTCAGCATACGGCGCGCCGGAACCACCATTCAATCACGGACGGCCGTGGCTTGACACCTCCTGCCCCGCGCGATAGAGTCGCCGCTTACTGCCGCCACCTGCGCCATGCCCATCCTCTTCCCTGCTTCCTCGCCGGCGCTCCTTATCCATCCCACACAGGAGATCTTTCCATCATGATCAGCACCACAATGATCAGCCGACGCACCGCCCTCGGCGTTCTCGCCGCCGCTGCTCCCGCTCTAGGACTCGCCCGCGCCCTGGCCCCATCTCCGGACGAGACCCTCGAAATCGCCCCCGGCCCGTTCAAGGGCACCCGCGAATCCCTCCGCGACTACCGCATCCCCGACTGGTATCGCGACGCCAAGTTCGGCATCTGGGCGCATTGGGGTCCGCAGTCCCACGCCGAGTTCGGCGACTGGTACGCCCGTCTCATGTACATCGAAGGCTCGCCCCAGTACAAGCACCACGTCGCGACTTATGGCCATCCGTCGAAGTTCGGCTACAAGGACCTCGCGCTCACCTGGCGCGGCGAGAATTTCGACCCCGAACACCTCATCCGGATGTACCGCCAGGCCGGCGCCAGATACTTCTGCAGCATGGGTGTGCATCACGACAACTTCGACCTGTGGAACTCGAAGTTCCAGCCGTATTGGAATGCCGCCGCCAATGGTCCCAGGAAGGACATCGTCGGCCTGTGGGCCAGGGCGGCCCGCAAGCACGGTCTGAAATTCGCCGTCAGTGAGCACCTCGCCGTCAGCTACCACTGGTTCCAGACCTCTCACCGCGCCGATGCCGCCGGCCCCTATGCAGGCGTGCCTTACGACGGTGCCGATCCGGCCAATTCGGCGTTGTATCACGATACCCACGAAGTGCCGCGCAACGCCAAAGGGGAAGAGGATCTGTGGAGCCCGGTCAACGTCTCCACGGCCTGGAAGCGCCGCTACTTCGACCGCATCAAGGACCTGATCGACCACTACGAGCCCGACCTGATGTACATCGACGGTCCGATTTTCTTCGAGGAAATCGGCCTCTCGCTGGTCGCTCATCAGTACAACCTCAGCGCCAAAAAGCACGGCGGCGTGCCGCAAACGGTTTACACCAGCAAGCGCCGTGAAGACTCCGAGGTCGGCACCTGCGTCCTGGATCTCGAGCGCGGCGTGGTGGACACCATCTGGCCCAGGCCCTGGCAGACCGACACCTGCGTCGGCCAGTGGCACTACAACAAAGGCCAGCATTACAAGTCCGCCAAGCTTGTCATTGACATGCTCGTCGATATCGTCAGCCGCAACGGCAATTTGATGCTCAATTTCCCGCTGAACTCGAAAGGCGAGTTGGACGCCGACGAGCTGAAAGTGCTGGAAGGTGTCACCAGGTGGATGGCAGTGAACAGCGAAGGCATCTACGCCACGCGCCCGTGGAAGATCTTCGGTTACGGCCCCGCCACGGCGGTTTCAGCCCATGCCGGCACCCTGCATTTCAACGAGAACCAGCGCAAGAATCTCTCCGCCGCGGACGTGCGCTTCACCAAAAAGGGCGATACCCTGTACGCTTTCTGCATGGGCCTCCCGGACCAGGCGGTCGTGATCGAGCCGCTGGGCACGAAGAGCCCGCAGAACCCCGGCAAAGTTCATCACGTCGAACTGCTCGGCGTCCACGGCGGCCTGAAATTCAAGCAGGACGAAACCGGCCTGCACATCGACCTGCCGTCGCACAAACTCGCCCTTCCCGAAGAGGGCGTGACCTTCAAAATCATCGGCGCTTGAGACCCGCCGCGCAGGGGACACCGAGGCTCGTTTCCGAGCCGCTCGTTTCTGAGCCGCGACCGTAAGGGAGCGGTTGGCTCTCGTTGTCACCTCGCCGAACCGCCTAGCTGGCTGCGGACGCGCACCTTTTGAAGCCGCGGACCGGGCATGCTGAGCCCGGGCAAAGTGCTAAAATTTGGCACTTTTCAGGGCTAAGTTGTTGATTCTTCGTTCAAAAAGCGTCAAATTTTGACACTTTCTCCTTTTGGAGCCAGCGCCAGGCCGATCTGGCCCGCCAGGGCGTTCAGGCGCGCTCCGTAGGCCGGCAGGCACGAGAGCAACTGCGGCGCGTGCGGGAGGATCCACGGATGGGCGGCCGGGCCCGGTTTCAGCTCCAGCGTCTGGCCGTGCAACTCCTTCCACACGCCCAGCCAGCGCTGGCCATACGCGTCCAGAAGCGACGGCGACGCGCCATCGCGCAGCACCGCCCCCAGCGCCACAGCCAGGTCGTGGCCCTCGGCCAGTCCGGCGTTCATGCTCTGGATACCCACTGGACCGGTGAGGTGCGCGGAGTCGCCGGCCAGCCACAGGCGTCCCGCGCCGAAGCCGGTCGAAAGCCGCCGCTCGAAGCGCACGATGGTGCGCCACTTGACGGCCTCGATTTTGGCCTTGAACCACGGGGCGCGTTCGCTGATCAGCCGCTGCAGGTTGTCTTCACTGAGCAGCGCCTCGCGGTGGCCCTCGCCGCGGAAAACCCGGTCCTTCAGTCGTTCGGTGGGGAAATGGCCGAACCCGGAGCTGGCCAGAACGTCCTTAATATCTTCGGTTTGCGGATCGGAATGGCCGGGCAGCTGGAAGCTCCAGCGGCAATCCCCCCCGGGGAGCGGCCACAGCACGTCGGCCGTGTTGTCGCCTAGCACGACGGTCATCTCGTGCTTCAGGTCGACATCGCTGCTGAACTCGAAAACGGCGTAATATTGCGCCGCGCCGACCTCCGGGAAGTCGTAATTCAGCGCCCGCCGCACGCGCGAATTGTACCCATCCGCGCCGATCACGTACGGCACTTCCACCGCCGCCGAGCCCGCCACCACCCACTCGGTATGGGCAATAATATAGCCCCGCGACTCCTTCTCGAAGTGGTCGATGCCGGCCCGCACGCCGTCTGCAACTGGTTCAAGACGCGAGACTTCGCGGCGCCAGTTGACGTGCACGCCGTGCTCGCCCAACGCGCGCTCCAGCAGCCCCTCCAGAACGTCCTGGCGCAGCACCGCCAGGCAGCCCTTGGGGTCGTCTGTGTCCAGCGCGATTCGCATTCGCGCGCCGCTCGAATCGGCCAGCGCCACGGTATTGACGCGATAGCAGTTGTGCATCACTCGATCCAGCAGGCCCAGCTCCTCAAACAACGGCAAAGATTGAGGTTGCAGCGCCAGGGCATAGCTGTGCGTGCAGGCCCACACGCCCGTATCGACGATCCGCACCGCCACCCTGCGCCGCGCCAGTTCGAGCGCCGTGAACAGGCCCACCGGCCCGGCGCCGGCGATCAGAACTTCGGGAGGTTTGTCGCCAAACATGGGGAACACCTCTTCCTTTCGACCCACGAGTATACACCGGATTTTACACATTGATCACCGCATCTTCGTGACTCCTTCGACCCGGCCGCGCGCATCGTCCGCACCCCGAAAACGGCGTTTGCACCGCGCGCCGCAGCGCGGATTCACCGTGAAAAACACTGTTTTCACCGTGTCTTGACCGTGAAAACACCGGTTTTTTGCCATTCCGCGTAACTATGGTTTTATCTATGACTTAGCCGGAATGGGCCCAAAATGCGCCGACACGGTGCGCGCAAGCGCCTGATTTTAAATGACTTACGCGATCAGCACCGTGCTTCACGGTGGATCTATGGCAATCAAAGGACTTAGGCGAATTTGGGGTGCATTTCGACCAACATTAACACGCGGCACCGTGCGTCACGGTGGATCTATTGCAATGATTGGACTTACAAACATTAACAGGCCACATTAATACGCCGCACCGTGCGTCACGGTGGATCTATTGCAATCGAAGGACTTATCAACATTAACGTCGCACCCCGAAAAACGCGAAAATCGCGCCCTCCTGGACGCCGTTTTCACTTTGTATTCGGGGTTGTTTTTGGCGCTGCCGGCGGCAGGCTGTCCGGCTGGCTGCGGATCTGCTCGTAGTAGCGGCGGACGAAATCCCGGTGGCGCAGCGGCACCTCGTCGCGGCTCAGGTCGCCGCCGGCTTCGGCGTGGGTCGCGCTGCGATTCAAGTAGGGCGTGTGGAGCTGGGGATTGGCGCTGGTCTCGACCTCGACCGTCATCTCGCCCTGCAGGCTCAACGAGCGCTTGCCGATCAGCTCGGACAGCTTGCCCATGGCCTCGGCTTCCTTGGCCAGTTCGGTATTCTTGTTGCCGTCCTGCCTGCCGATGCCGCTGCGCTGCTGCTCGGCGCCTGGTTCGAGGGAGGAATCGGACTGCGAATTCTGGCCCGCCTGGGAGGCGTCGGCCTGCTCCTGGGATGGCTCGCCCCGCGGGTCGCCCGGCCGCGGCTGGCCCGGGTTAGGGTTGTTCTTGTCGCCGGGCTTGTGCTGGCCGGGCTGCGGCTGGCCCTCCAGCGCGGCGGCGTTTTGCGGGCTTTGGCCGGCCTGCCCGTTGAGCTTCAGCTTTTCCATCAGGTTCGCCAGCGCGTCGCGCATCTTGTCGAGCAGGCTGTTCTGTTTCTCCGGCGCGCGCGAGGCGTTCTTCCGCGAGCCTTTTGCATCGTTAGACTTGCGCTGGTTGGCGCCGCTGCTTTCCCCGTGAGCGCCGGCCGGCAGATTGACGTTCTCCTCCATGTCCTCGGGCACATCGGCCTCACCGGGCGCGTGCGCCGACTGCTGATTGGGACTCCTGGCGTTGACCGGCTTGCCCGAATCGCTCTCGCCCGGCGATTCGCTCTTGAGAAGGTCGTCGCCGGCGAGCTTTTCGGTGCTGTCGCCGGGCACATCCAAACCGATCTCGATGGGCTGCGGCAGCCTGGCGTCCTTGGGCTTGGGCTTCTCATTCGACGCCGTCTGAGTGCTCCACACATCGAACAGAGCCGGCACCACGGAGGCCCGCAGGTCCAGCGTGCGCAGAACGCCAAACCGCAGCCCGAACAGCGCCAGCACGGCCAGCGCGGCCAGTAACGTCCAGCGCGCCGAGCGCGGCCACCGCCAGCGCAGCGCCTCCTCGGGCCGGGCCAGCCGGGCTTCGGCTTCGGCTTGGGCCAGCAGCGGCGGAGCGAGGCGTGAGGGCGAAGCGGCGCGCGCGGCATGCCAGGCCGAGGAGAGCAGATCGTCGAGCCCCAGGATGGAGTCGAGGCGCTGTGCGGTGTCGTACTCCCGCGGCAGGGCGGCGCGGCGCATCCACAGGATCGCGCCCAGCGCCAGTACGAAAACTATCAGGGGCAGACCCCAAGGGACGCGATCCGTTCCCACGACCAGGATGACGGCGGCGGCGGCAAGCGCCAGCAATAAGGCATTCACCGCGCTGGCGGCCACGGCAAACGCAATGGCCCGGCGGCGCGCGCGGCGTACGGATTGCTCAAGCAAGGTGGGTATCGCGGGCACGGAGATACCCTCATTATCCGGGAATGCGAGACGCCGCGCGGAGCAGCCTGCCAAGAGGCGCGGACCGACACCTTGCCTGCGCGCAATGGGTTCGCAAGGCGCAAGCCATCTCCCGTATGCGCCTTCTCGCCGCGTATCATCTCGGCAGTTTGGGGGTTAGGCGACTAAGACGTGCTGCAGACGCGGCATTGAGGGTCCGGATGGGCTACTCAAGCCGCCTCGCTTCGGGGATCGCTGCTAACAATGAAGCGACACAATTCGGCAGCGGCGCGGCATTCACACGACTCATACCAAAGAATGCGACAGCGCCGCCTTTGATCAATTGATCCACGTCGGGATCTCGGCTGTAATCCGTATCTTCGTCCACCGGTCTGCTGTCAAGAAACAGCACCCAAGTCTCGATGCTTCTCTTCGGAATGAAATGGGCGATCGCCTCGTTGTCCGCGCGATCGGATTGCTCGAGTTTTGTGAGAGCCTCTCGGAGCTGTCGGTTGCGTCTGTCCACGGGGTCGGTATCCGCGTCAATAACGACAACGAGAGCGGTTTTCGCCCGCGCCGATCTCTCGCGGTACGCCTGGACCGCTGTTGGATACCGTTCGCGAACCCATTGCTCTCCGCAGCCTTTACCGCTCGGCAAGGGTTCCAGCCGGATTTCGTGGGTGGAGAAGCCCTTTCGGTAAAGAAAATGGCGGACGAACCGCTGGTGCCGCGCGTCCTCTGCAAGGACTATGACCTGCGAGGGCTTACTCACGTTCCCATCCGCGCGCGATCATTTCTGCGGGGGGCAGGCAGCTTGCGGTATCTCCTGGAAACTTCTCGACGCGAACGGGCCCAGTCCCGTCTCGGAAAAGGCGGAAGCCGCTCGTCGGCGCCCATTGATTGATGATCTCCGGGTGGTGCGAGATCATGAGCACCTGCCCCCGGTTTTCCTCGACGATGTCATCTACCGCCAGGAGCCACGGCTGAATCTCGCGCAGAGACAGGAAATTGTCGGGCTCATCAATCATGACTGTGCCGCCCTTAGCCAGTACAAAATGCAGAATTGTGTATAGGGCGATCAGACACCGCTGGCCATCGGACAGTTCGTTGAAATAGAACTTGGTGGCCTTGCCACCGTTCTGGCCGAACTCGGCAACTAGCAAGCGCACATTCTCACCCGCAGGCTCCAACTCAAGGAAGGTGAAGCCGTCGAGAGATTCGCGCAAGCTGTTTAGAAGGGCCGCATTCTGCTTCTGGTCAGCCTGAAGCAGATGCCGGTACCACGCGGCGATATTCGAAAGATCAACGTTCGGGTAGAGGCTCTCCCCTTCCGCGCGCGCGCCCATCCCAAAAGGGTTTAGGCGAAAGCAGTAGAGACTGCCAAGCCAGAACCTAAATCTAGTCAGCGTCTGATTGTCACGCCTCGGCACAATCGTGGCCAGCGCAGAACGGTGCCAGTCGAATTCGTACGTAACCTTGTGTTCAAATCGGTCGTTGAACAGATGCACTTCGCCCTTCGTGAATTCAAAGATGGGCTTCCCTTCAAAATGAACCGTCTCCGACACGACCCGCGGCCGTGGCTGTCCACCCGAAGGTGTCATCGCTAGCGAGGGCTCAATGACTAAGCGGTAGACGTATTTCCCGTCGCTTAACTCCGCTTCCAGTTCGCCGGTCATCTGGGGTTGATCCTGCCAACGTGTCCGTTGAGCCAATATGGGGAAATCGTCAAAAACATCGCCCTTCGTTGTGAACTGGCGCAAAAACAAAAGGGCATCGAGCAAGGAGGATTTGCCCGACCCGTTGCGGCCGAAGATGAGTTCCTTACGGACCGGTTTGTGCTCGAAGTTCACGAAGCACTTGAAATTGTCGAGATAGAGCCGAGTCAGCATCCCATCCAATTCTACATGGGCCTGGATTGAATTCTCCATTTCGCTGCGGAGTCAGCGACCCGAAGCAGCGATCATCTGCGTGGCCCCGCTCCCATCCGCCTCGGCCGGACGCATACTTGACGGACCCCTTGGGATCCTACTTGCACGACGCTTGTTCGTGCTCCCGCATCCGCCCCTCCACGGAAGGTGCGGAAGGGGACGTCCCGCTTTGCACTTTGCGGGCGTCCACTTCGGTCGCTGCAGTGTCGCGTGGGTTAATGGGGCCACAGCCAGCCGAACACACCTGCGGTCAGGCAGGCGTAAATCAACCCGTCCACTGTCGCCTTGATCGTAAGGCTCCAGGCCCGTTGATACCAGATCGACATCTGCCACAGCGCGGCGGCGTATCCGATAAACGCAGTGGCGCCCGCGAAACGGAACACGTGCAGGTAGGCGGCGCCGGGGGGTAGAGCACGCCCTGCTATGTATGCGGCGAAGAGGCTCACCACCAGGACATACACGAACCACAGCACCAGGTTCCGCGCCATATTGAGCCCGCCGTCCATCACGGTCAGCAGCACCACCGGGCCCGTTTTCAACTTCTCGGCAAATTCGGGTGTGCGCATTTCCTGCCGGGATGACGGCCGCGGGATGAGGTAGTCGCCGTGCGGGATAGCCAGCGGGCGCAAGGCGTCCATGATCTGGTCCTGGTTAGCCAGCCTGGGGTAGTCGTTCTTGTGCCACGGCAGCACCATGTGGATCAGAGAGCTGACAACGAAAACGGCAACCGCCGACAACAGAATCGGCAGCCAAAGCACGGTGAGTGGTGTCACGACTGTCTCCTGAGATGGGATTTATTGAGGGTACAACGCTCTCGAGCGGCGCGCCACCTCAACACGCGGAAGTCCCGCGGCGAGAGCAGTCGCGCATCGGGCTCCCTTGGATCGCAAAGCTGAAACCGCCCTTCCGAGATTCTCGTCGCGCTGCTGCGCCGCTACCGATCCGCAGCCTACTGCGCGGCTGCGGTGGCGCGGTCGATCTCCCGCGACAGTGCGTTGAGCGCGGCGGCGACGCGGCTGATCTGGGTCTCGGCTTCGCGCCAGTCGCGCTGCTCGATGGCTTCGCGAATGCCGGGCAGCGTCTTCACGTCGTAGCCGGTGTAATAGCCGGGCGCGTACAACATGTGCCGGTACCAGGGGCGCCGGGGCAGGCCTTGGTCACTCAGCAGGGCCTGTTCGGAGTGCATCAGAATGTCGTCCAGAGCGGCGGCGCGCGTGGCATCGAGCTTAGTCGGATCGGCTTTCGACCAGGCATCGACGCTCGACTGCAGGCGCGCGACGGCGTTATCCAGCGGTGCGAAGTTCAGGAACGGCACGGGCTCCCGCGGCGCCGGCACAACGTAGGTCTGGCGCGAATCCGCGGCGATCTTCAGCGCGCCTGAGCGGATCTCTTCATTGCGGAACTCGGTCTGCTGGCGCATCTCGTCGGCCAGCTTGGCGACTTCCTTGGCGTAACCGGCAACGGTCTTGGCCAGATTCTCAAAACGCAGCGGCAGCACCTCGGCATTGGCCAGGCGCAGCATCATGCGCCCGCCCAGTTGCACGGTTGCCAGAATGTACTGGAAGTCGGGATCCTCAAACCGCACATAGTGCGCGTACGTGTCGTAGTTGGAGTGGTAGACGCCGTACTGCTCTTCGCCGCCAAAGCCGAAGTTGAGCGTGGCGATGCCGACATGTTGCAGGAACGGCGTGAAGTCGGAACCGGAGCCGAGGGCCTCGAGGGCGAACTCTTTTTTCTTGCCCGCTTCGGCGCTCTCGGCTGCTTCGCGGCGCGCCAGCGCGGACACCTTGTGGGCCGGGTCGGTGACGTCGCGCGCACTCTGGATGGCGAACGCCTCGAGCGTGTGCGAGCCGCCGATCTCGACGAAGCCGCGGCCGGTGGCGTCGGTGTTGAGGTATACCGCGGCATGGCGGCGCAGCTCAGCTTCATGCTGTTCGGCCCACTCGGTGGATCCCAGCAGCATCGGCTCCTCGCCGTCCCAGACGCAGTAGATCAGCGTGCGCTTGGGACGCCAGCCCTGGCGCGCCAGCTCGGCAATGCCGCGGGCCTCCTCGAGCAGGCTGACCGTGCCGGAAAGCGGATCGGAGGCGCCGAAGACCCAGCCGTCGTGATGGTTGCCACGCAGGATCCACTCCTCGGGCCGCTCGGCGCCGGGCATCCGCGCGATCACGTCGTAGGCCGGCGTCAGCTTCCAATCGAATTCGAGCTTGAGATGGACCGTGGCCGTGCCGGGGCCGACGTGGTACGTGATGGGCAGCGCGCCGCGCCACGGCTCGGGTGCGACCGGGCCCCCGAGGTTGCGCAGCAGCGGCTCGGCGTCGCCGTAGGAGATCGGCAGAACGGGAATGCGCGTGAGCGGCAGCGATTTGTTGGCCGCCAGGCTGGCGGCATCGTAGGGCGGGCGCTGGGCGTCCAGCGTCGCGCCCACTCCGGGCGTGAGCGGGTCTCCGGGATAGGTCGGCATGTCCATCACGCTGCCGCGCTGGGCGCTGTACGGCGGCCGGTATCCGCCCTTCGGATAAACGTCGCCGCGATAGTAGCCGTCGTTCCACGGGTCGGTGTAAATGATGCAGCCGATGGCGCCGTGCTCGGCCGCTACTTTGGGTTTGATGCCGCGCCACGAGCCGCCGTAGCGTGCGATGACGATCTTGCCCTTCACGTCGATGCCCATCTCGGCCAGACGCTCGTAGTCGGCCGGGACGCCGTAGTTGACGTAGACCAGCTCGCCCGTGACGTCGCCGTCGATGGAGTAGGCATTGTAGACGGGCAGACCGCCGGCGGTGTCGGCAGTGCTCTCGTCGCCTTCCACGGCCGGCTCGCTGAGCCGCGCGGTGTAATGTTCCGGCGCGATCATCTCGAGCAAACGCGTGCGCGGCGTCGGGAACAGCGGATAGAAGGTCTCGATCGCAGTTTCGTAACCCCAGCTCTTGAATAGAGCGGCGATCTTCCCGGCGACCACTTTGTCGGCCGGCGAGCCGAGATGATGGGGCTTCGAAGAGAAGTCCTTGAGCCATTGGTCTGGATTCTGGCGGCTGAGCGAGGCGTCGAATTTTCTCTCCAGGTCAAGTTCCTGCGCGGCACCGGCCGGAGTGAAGCCGGCCAGCGGCGGGAGGGGCGTTTGCGCGGACAGAAGCGCGGCGGCGAGGATCAACGGCAGTGCGGCGGTGCGTGGCATTTTGGTGATCTATTGAGCGTACCATCCGCTGCCGGCCGCACAGCGGCGGCCCGGCAAAAACCCGATTTCTGACAGAATGATGCAATATGACGCGCTGTGCCTGGCTTGCGGCCGCGACGGTGGCCGTGGTGCTGGTTATGCCCGCGGCGCCCGCCGCCGACGGCAAACGACTCATCACCGAGACCGACCTGTACGCCTTCCAATGGATCGCCGATCCGCGCATCTCTCCCGACGGGGCACAGATCGTCTACACGCGCGTCGTCGTCAACGCCAGGCACGACGGCTACGAGAGCGCGTTGTGGCTTATTCCGGCTGCGGCTTCGGCCAACGGCCGGGTGCCGCGGCAACTCACCGCCGGTCCCCATGACACCAACCCGCGCTGGTCGCCCGACGGCAAGCGCATCGCCTTCCTGCGCTCGACCGAGACGCCCGATAAACCGCCCAGCGGGCAGATCTACGTGCTGCCGATGGACGGCGGCGAGGCCCGCCCGCTCACCGCCATGCCGAAAGGCGCCAGCGCCCCAGTGTGGTCGCCCGACGGCCGGTTCATCGCCTTTACATCGAGCTCCAGGCAGCAGGATTTCGAGAAACAGAAGGACGGCGAGGAGCCGCCCAGCGACGTGCGCGTCATCACCCGGGCTGAGTACCGCTTGAACGGCCGCGGTTATTACGAGCCCGGCCGGCCGGACCACATCTGGAGCGTCCAAGTCCCCGCGGCGCTCGATGCGCCGCCGCGGGCGAACGAGATCACGAAGGGCGAGTTCAGCGAGGCTGATCCAGTGTGGTCGCGCGACGGCACGCAGATTTACTTCGTCTCGGAGCGCGTCCTCGAGCCGTATTACGAACCCCCGCACGACACCATCTACGCGGTCAGTGCCAGCGGCGGCGAGCCGGCAGCGGTGGCGTCCATCGACGGCCCGATCCACGCCCTGTCGCTCAGCCCCGACGGCCGCCAACTGGCCTTCATCGGGGAGCGGGTGCGCGCTCCCGGCGGGGCCGAGCGGTCCTACAACCGGCCCGAACTGTGGGTGACCGGCGTGCAGCCCGGCGCGGCGCCCAAGTGTCTCACCCCGGATTACGACTACGACATCGGCGGGAGCGTCGGCGGCGACCAGGAGCCGCCGCGCGGCGCCGCGCCATCCAAGCCGTACTGGAGTGCGGACTCACGCTTTCTCTTCGTCGTCGCGGCCGAACTGGGGCGCACCAGCCTGAAGCGCGTCTCGGTCGAGCCCGGCGCAGCCGCGGGCCAGGTGTCGTCGCTGACTATGGGCGACCACGCCATCTTTGCCTACAGCGCCACCTCCGACGCCTCACGCGTAGTGGCTCTCATCTCGACCCCCGTCAGCATCGGCGATCTGTACCTGGTCAACGGCCAGACCGGCAAGCGCGAACAGATCACCGACATCAATGGCGAGCTGTTTTCGCAGCTCAACCTGACTGAGCCCGAGATGGTGTGGTACAAGAGCTTCGACGGCAAACGGATCCAGTCCTGGGTGCAGCGGCCTCCGGATTTTCAGGAAGGCCGCAAGTATCCTCTGATTCTCGACATCCACGGCGGGCCGCACGCCGCCTACGGCTACACCTTCGACCATGAGATGCAGTGGCTGGCCGCGCGCGGTTACGTCGTGCTGTACCCCAATCCGCGCGGCAGCACGAGCTACGGCCAGGCGTTCGGCAACTCGATTCAGTACGCCTATCCGGGCGATGACTACAAGGACCTGATGGCGGGCGTGGATGAGCTTATCGACCGCGGCTGGGTGGATCCCGAAAAAATGGGCGTCACCGGCGGCAGCGGCGGCGGCCTGCTTACGAATTGGGTGATCGGCCACACCAACCGCTTCAAGGCGGCGGTGTCGCAGCGCTCCATCGCCGACTGGCGCGACCTCTGGTACATGACCGATTTCACGCTGTTCACGCCAATGTGGTTCCGCGGTCCGCCGTGGGAACAGGAGGCCGATTTCAAGGCCCGCTCGCCGATCACGTATATCCAGGACATCCACACGCCGCTCATGCTGATGGAAGGCGAGGCCGACCTGCGGACGCCGCCGGGCGCGGGCGGCGAGCAGATGTTTCGCGCGCTTGAAATACCTCAAGCGGCCGGTGGTGATGGTGCGCTTCCCGGGCGAAACGCACGACCTGTCGCGCTCCGGCAAGCCGCTGCACCGCGTGGAGCGGCTGCGCCACATCGCGGCCTGGATGGACAAGTACCTGCTCAAGCGGGAAACCCACGCCTACGATCTCCACTGAGCAGCCATCGGGGGGCTTCCGGCAGGCGGCGCCGTTTCGTTTCCCCGGCGGCGGCGAAAGGGCTGTCGGCGGGGGCGGATTGTGACGATGAGGAATTGAAGGATGGAACGCCAGGAACGGGCAATTCCGCGGCTTTTCGCCAACTTGAGGCGCCGGCTCTCTCCGCCCGGCGGCGGGGACGAGGAGCAGGCGGTCTTCGGCCGGCTTGTCGGAGCCCTGTGCCTGGTCGTGCTGGCCGCCTTGGTCATTCCCGCCATCCTCAGTTGGATGGTCGGCCATGGATACGCCGTCCGGGCAATGTGTCTCGAGTGGCTGTGCGCCGCCCTGGCCTTCTGGCTCGCACGCCGCGGCTGGCTGCAGTCCGCCGCCACGCTGCTCTTCATGAGCCTGCTGGCGTGCGCCCTCGACATCCTGCTCGTCAGCGACCTGGGTTTCCACGACATCGCCACAACATTGATGTTCCCGGCGCTGCTGGCGCTGGCTTCGATCCTGCACAAGTGGCGCTTCTTTGCCTGGTTTGCGGTCGTCGAAGTGCTGGCCGTGACGGCGGCGGGCGTGGCGGAGATGCGCGGGCTGACCGGCGCGACCGCCGCGATGCGGGCGCACACGAGTTTCACGGTGCTGTGCGATATCGACGTGATTCTCATCGTGACCGCCGTGGCGGGCGGACTGGTGGTCCAGCACCTCCGCCGCAGCCTGTCCGAGTCGCGCCGCAACGCCGCAGCCCTGCGGGAGAGCGAGCAACGCCACCGGACGGTGATCGAGTCGCTGGGCGAAGGCGTCGCCATTACCGACGATCGGGAGCGCTTCCTGGTCGCCAACCCGGCCGCGGAGCAGATCTTCGGCGTGCCGCCCGGCGGCCTGGCCGGCCGCTCATTGAACGGGTTTGTCCCGCCGCCGGAGATTCCCCGGCTGAAGAGCGAGGCCGCCCGCCGACTCCGCGGCGAGAAAACCAGCTACGAACTCCAGATCGTCCGGCCCGACGGTGCGCCGCGCACGCTGCTGGTGACCGTGGCGCCACAGTACGGCCAGGACGGCCACTCCATCCGCTGCGTCGGCGTGTTCCGCGACGTCACCGCGGCGCGCCAACTGGAGGAGCGCATCCGCCTGCTGGCGCACGCGCTGGCGAGCACCAGCGATTGCGTCTGTATCACCGACTTCGAGGACCATTTCCTGTATGCGAATGAGGCGTATTGCCACGCCATGGGCTATCCGGAAAGCGAGTTGCACGGTCGGCCCATCGGCCTGGTGCGGGCCAGCCGGAACGATCCGGAGGTGCTGGCGCAGATCCTGCCGGGGATCTTGACCGAGAGCTGGCATGGCGAAATCTGGGCGCGGTCCAAAGACGGGCGGGAGTTCCCGATGGCGCTGACCACCGCGCCCGTGCGCGACGGCCACGCCCGTACGATCGCCCGGATCTCCGTGGGCCGCGACATCACCGCGCGCCGGCGGGCCGAGGAGGCGCTCAAGGAGAGCGAGGCGCGCCATCGCGAATTCGTGGAGAACGCGCCGATCGGGATCTACCGCACTACGCCCGCCGGCCGGATTGTGATGGTGAATCCGGCCCTGGTCCGCATGCTCGGCTTCGACTCGGCCGAGGAGCTGATGCGGCGCGACCTGGAGAGCAGTACCTACGAGCCGGACTACGACCGGGCCTGCTTCAAGCGACTGCTCGAGGAACAGGGCGAAATCCGCGGCCGCGAGGAACGCTGGACCCGCCGGGACGGCTCGTCCCTGCACATCTGCGAGAGCGCCAAGCTCGTCCGCGGCCCCGACGGCGAGATTCAATACTACGACGGCGTGGTCGAGGATATCACCGAGCGCAAGCTCACCGAGGAGGCGCTGAAGGAGAGCGAGGCGCGCTTCCGCGACCTGGTGGAGAACACCTCCGACGTGATCTGGGAAACGGACGAGCAAGGGCATTACGTGTACTGCAGTCCGGCGGTCGAGGAGATACTCGGCTTCCGGCAGGAGCAGATGATCGGCCGGCAGACGCTGAACCTCAGCGCGCCCGGGGAACAGGCAGTCCAGGAGCCCGTCGTGAAGGACCTCCTGGCTCATCCGCACCCGTTCCGCGGACTGGAGTTCCGGCACCTCCACGCGGATGGTTCGGTTCGAGTGCTCGAGGCGAACGGCGTTCCGATCTACGATGTCTCGGGCCGCTTCACCGGCTATCGCGGCGTCACGCGCGACGTCACCGAGCGGCGCCGCGCCGAGGAGGCGCTCCGGCAGAGCGAAGCGCGCTTCCGCGACCTGGTGGAGAACACCTCCGATTTGATCTGGGAGTCCGACGCCGAGGGGCGCTTCGTTTACTGCAGCCCGGCATTCTCGGCGGTGCTGGGCCACGACCCCAAGCAGTTGTTGGGCAAGACCTCAAGCGAATCCAGCGCGCCCGAGGATCGGGCCTCGGAACAGGCGCTGGGGCGGAGCCTGATTGAGGACCCGCGCGCGTTCCGCGGCCTGGAGTCTGTGCGGCGCCACGCCGACGGCACGGCGCGCGTGCTGGAGACCAACGCCACGCCGATCCTCGACGCCGCGGGGCGCTGCACCGGCTACCGCGGCATCACGCGCGATATCACCGAGCGCAAGCGCACCGAGGAGGAGCTGCGCGCGGCCAAGACTTCGGCCGAGGCGGCCGACCGCGCCAAAAGCGAATTCCTGGCCACCATCAGCCACGAAATCCGGACGCCGATGAACGGCATCATCGGTATGACCGACTTGCTGCTCGGCACCGGCTTGAGCGCCGAGCAGAGGGGCTATGGGGAGGCGCTCAAGTTCTCTTCCGAGGCGCTGCTGGCGCTGCTCAACGACGTCCTGGACTTCTCCAGGATCGAGGCCGGAAAGGTCGAGCTGGAGTCGATCCCCTTCGACCTGCGGGCCTGCCTGGAGGAGGCCGAGGATCTGCTGGCGATCAGCGCCCACGCCAAGCATCTGGAACTGGCGCTGCTGTACAGCCGCGACGTGCCGCGGCGGCTGCTGGGCGATCCCAGCCGGATCCGCCAGATGGTGCTCAACCTGGTCAGCAACGCCATTAAGTTCACCGAGCGCGGCAGCGTGTGGATTGAGGTGGCGTCGCTGCCGAGCAGCCCCGGCCGGGCCGCGCTGCGCATCACGGTCTTCGACACCGGCATCGGGATTGCGCCGGACAAGCTGGGCCAGGTCTTCAGAAAGTTCACCCAGGCCGACTCCTCCACCCGGCGGCGCTACGGCGGCACGGGCCTCGGGCTGGCCATCGTGAAGCGCCTGGTGGGGCGCATGAACGGCTCGATCGAGGTCGCCAGCCAGCCGGGCGAAGGCTCGGCCTTTTCGCTGGTCCTGAATCTGCCGCTCGTCCCCGGCTCGGAGCCGGAGCCGCCGCCGCCGGCCCAGCTTGCGGGCACGCGCGTGCTGATCGTCAACGACTGCGCCATCAACCGATTCGTGTTCATCGATCTGTGCACCCGCTGGCTCATGCGGCCGGACGAAGCCGGCGGCGGCGCGGAGGCGCTGCGGATGGTCGCCGCGGCCGTGCGCTCGGGCGATCCCTATCGCGTCATTGTGCTCGATTCCAACATGCCGGAGATGGATGGCGAAGACGTGGCGCGGCGCCTGCGCGCCACGTTCGATGCTCCGGGGCCGGCCATCGTGATGGCCACCTCGAGCGCTCAGATCGGCGAGGCCGAGCGCTTCCGCGCCGCGGGCTGCGACGGCTATCTGGTCAAGCCCATCAAGTCGGCCCTGCTCGAGGAGGCGCTGGCGCGCGTGCTCGGCGCGCGCGCGGCCGGGATCCCGCAGCCGCTCCTTACGGATGGCTCGCTGGTCAAATTGCGCAACGGCTTGGCAGTGGAGCCGGCCGGCGACAGCAAGCCCTTCGCCGGCTGCCTGGCGCTGCTGGCCGAAGACAATCTGATCAATCAGAAGCTCGGCGTGCGCCTGCTGGAACGGCTGGGTTGCCGCGTCAACGTGGCGGTGAATGGATTGGAAGCCGCCCGCCTGAGTGCGCTCAACGCCTACGACGTGGTCTTCATGGACTGCCAGATGCCCGAGATGGATGGCTTTGAAGCCACGGCCGAGATCCGCCGGCGCGAGGGTTCCGGCCGCCGCACGCCGATCGTCGCCATGACCGCCTATGCCATGGCCGGCGACCGCGAGCGCTGCCTGCGCGCCGGCATGGACGACTACATCGCCAAGCCCATCCGGCCGGGCGCCCTGGAACAGGCGCTGTACAACTGGTTTTCCCGTCCCGGGCACACCGTGGCGGTCGAAGCATCGCCGCCGGGAGACGAGCTGCAAACCCTGGCCTGAGGGCGCGGCGCAGGGAACGAGTGATCTAGCAGGTTGCTGAAAAAGCCGATTGCCCGACTCCCTTGCGGTCGCGGCTCTGAAACGCGGTCATTCAACCGCAATGGGTTATCGAACCACGCGACTGTGGCGGCGGCTCGCAGAATGCCTTTTTCAGCAGCCTGCTAGAGCAGATTCACAGTTTCTGTGAACTCGGCCGGCGCGGGTTGGGTGGGGGGGAGGGGACACTCTGCGCGTGCCGCGGCGGCACGCTGGGGTTCCCTCGGCACGACGTTCAGAGGCTGTCGATCAAGCGCCGCGGCCCGCGGTGTCCCCGTCCGGGAGCGGCTTCATTGCGGCCGGACGCGACGGGCTACACTTATTCCGGAACAGGTCTAGGCACGTGCGGACCCGGGTACGCGTTCAACGGCGCACTCTGGCGCGACGCACGCTCGCGGCTCGGCCCTCGGATCCGATGCCAATGGCCAGTCCGAAACGGCGAGTCCTTTGACTTCAGGCAAAAAGAGGTGAATATTAACAAATAGGTCCAGTCGGAGCCGACTCAGGTTCAGGAGGCGAACATGGCCCTCGGGAAACCGGATTGCGCCCCTGCGGGCACGACCGCGACGTTGGAGCAGGAGCGCGGCGGGCGCCTGGCGCCGGCGCCGGAGGGCGGCCTGCACCTGGATTTGCGCGGCGCCGACCTGCCCGCGCTGGAAGGGATCGACGAAGCGCACATCGCGGCGCTGGCGCGCATCGTTCGGGGGCTGGCCTTCACGGCCGTGGATGGCGCCAGATCGGGCCATCCCGGCGGCTCTTCCTCCAAGGCCGAGATGGTGCTGGCGCTGCTCGCATCGGGCGTTTTCGGCTTCGACGCGACTCATCCCAAACATCCCGGCCGCGACCGCGTGGTGTGGTCGGCGGGCCACTGCTCGCCGCTGTTCCACGCCCTGGTGGCGCTGGTCTACGAGGCCCTGCGCCGGCGCGGCGTCGTGCTTTCGGAGACCGCGCGCGCCGCGGCTGAGTATCCCGAGGACCTGGCGCGTTTCCGCCGCTTTCCAGGGCCCGGCGGCCACGTGGAATCGGAACTCGCGCTGGCCGATGTCTCCACCGGATCCTCGGGACACGGGTTTTCGATGGGGCTGGGCCTGGCGGCGCTGGCACGCTCCTGCGGTTTGCCCGGGCGCGTGTTCGTGCTCGGCGGCGACGCCGAAACCGAAGAGGGCATGAGTTACGAAGCGCGCAACCTGGCTTCACGCCTCGGCCTGGCCAACCTGATCGTGGCCCTGGATTTCAACCATTTCGGCATCGACGGCCCGATCACCGAGGTCCTGCCGGTCCCTTACGTGAGCCATTGGAGCGCTTTCGGCTGGAACGTGATCGAGGCCGGCGCGCACAACGTCCGCGAACTGGTCCAGGCCTACGCCCATGCCGTGGAAGGCTTCTCCAACGGGCGGCCCACGGTGATCCTGTGCCACGCTACGAAGGGCCTCCATTACGGCCGCCTGGAGGGCACCGCCGACTCGCATGGCACACCGCTGACCCACGCCGAATACGTGCAGCTCATGCAGGCCCTGGGCTTCGCCGTCACTCTCGAGGAAGGCCACACGCCAGCCGACATCCAGGCCGTGCTGGCCGGGCTGGGCGATGCCGAAACGGATTATCTGAACGCCCGCCTGGAGGCCGCCCGCGCGCGCCTCCGGCCCGAGCCGGCGCTGGTCAACGCGATGCGGCACACGCTCGGCGGCCGGCCGCTGGCCGACTACACCTCCCTCCGCCGGCCGGACGTCCTGCCGCCCGAACTCGTCTTCGCGGAAGGCGCGAGCGTGCCCACGCGCAAGGCCACCGAGGCCTGGTTCGAGTGGGTCATGCGCCAGACGCCGTTTTTCTACGTCGGCGCTGGCGACCTGGCCAAGTCGATCCTCACCGGCAAGGCCGAGCAGGTCTGCGGGCTGATGAGCCCCGACAACCCGCTCGGCCGCGGCATCCGCTTCGGCATCGCCGAACAGAACATGGCCATGATGTGCGTCGCCATGGCCGGCGACACGCTCCCCGGCGGCTTCCGCCCCATGACCGCCTTCGCCAGCTACGGCGTCTTCTCCGTGATGATGGCCAACGCCGTGCGCATGGGGCTGATCAACTCGGACGTCAACCCGGCCGCGCGCGCGTTTTTCATTCTGCTCGCGGCGCACGACGGCCCTGAGACCGGCGAGGACGGCCCTACGCACCACGGCCTGTTCTGGATGTCGCTCTACACGGCCTATCCGGGTATCCAGGTCTACAAGCCGCTCGACGCCAACGAAGCCATCGAGATGCTGTTCCACGCCGCTGGCCGCGGCCTGCCGGTGGCCTTCTCCGTCGTCCGGCCGGGCGTGCCGGTGTTCCGGCGCGGCAACGGCGTTCCGCCGGCCCGCGCGGCGGTGAAAGGCGCCTACGTCTTCAAACCTTACGCCGGCAACGGAAAGCCCAAGCTGGCCATCGCGGTCGCAGGCGGGCAGGTATTAGCTAACGTTCTGGCGGCGGCGCCGGAGTTCGAACGCCAGGCGGATCTCAAGATCATCGCTGTCACTTCGCCCGAACTGTTCGAGGAGCTGCGCGCCGCTGATCCGCGCGCCGCCGACGAGATCCTCAGCGACGAGGAGCGCCGCGGCCTGCTGGCCTTCCACAACGGCTGGAAGGGTTTCCTCTATCCCTTCCTGCTGAGCTCCGATTACGACCGCCGCAGCTTCGGCATCGATCGTTTCCTGCGCTCGGGACGGCCGGATGAGCTGTACGCCGAGGCGGGGTTCGACACGGCCGGCATCCGCGACAAGATTGCCGCGCGTCTGAAGGCTTAGCAGGTTGCTGAAAAACCGATTGGCCGGCTCCCTTACGGTCGCGGCTCTGAAACAGCACGCCCGCTCCCTTACGGTCGCGGCTCTGAAACAGCACGCCCGCTCCCTCGCGGTCGCGGCTCTGGAACGGCGGCTCTGAATCGTGGTCATTCGTTCGCAATGGGTTGCCGGACCACGCGAGTGTGGCGGCGGCTCGCAGAATGCCTTCTTTAGCAGCCTGTCAGGGCTGCTTCCCCGCCCCGCGCGGCTCCATCCGCAGTCCGTCCCCGATGTGCGCCACGCCGGGAATCGACACCGGAATCCGCCCGCTCACGCCGATCTCGCCCAGTACCGCCCGCACCGCCGCCACTTCGCTGGCCGGTACCGCGCCGAACGCCGCGAGGGATGCCTGAACGCTGGGGAATGCGCGCAGCAGGTACGGGCTGCCCACCGCGATCAGGGCCACCGGCTTGCCGCTAGCGATTAACTGGTCGGCGAACGCCGGGTAGTTGCCCGGCAGAGGAGCGTGGCTCGCATAAACGGCGACCACAATCGCGTCGCAGCTCGCGCGCGCTTGCGCCGCCAGCGCGTCGAAAGCCGCCGGCGGAAGCTGCGGATCGAGCACCGTGATTTGCGCTCCGCGCGAGCGTTGCCGCACCGCATCCGCCAGCTCCCGGCCGGTAGCCGAATAGCGCCCGTTGCTCAACACGAACCAGCACGCGTGCTCGGGCGGGCTGAGCGGCAGCAGCCCCGCCCCGCCCGCGGTGCTTTCGTTGCGCACCAGCGTCAGGGCCTTCTCCGCCACCCGCGTGGCAAGCTCCTGGTCCTCGGGCGTATCGAGTGCGTCGGGAATCGATTCCAGATCCACCAGCTTCTTCTTCTGCAGCCCCAGCCGCGCTTTGGCCGTCAGCAGCTTCAAGACGCTCGCGTCAACGCGTTCCTTTTTGAGGCGGCCCGCGCCCACCGCCGCGGCCACCGCGCGCACGCACTCCTTCGGCTCGGCGGGGTCGAGCAGCAGGTCCGCGCCGGCCTCGAGCGCCAGGACGCACGTCTCGCCCGGCCCATGCAGCTTGGCCACGCCCTGCATCTGCAGCGAGTCGGTGGTGATGATGCCGTTGAATCTCAACTCCTCCCGCAGCACTCCGCTGAGGATGCTCTTCGATAACGTCGCCGGCTCGTCCTTCGATTCCAACGCCGGCGTGGCGATGTGCGCCGTCATGATGGCATCGACGCCGGCCTCGATGGCCGCTTTGAAGGGAACCAATTCCACCTGCTCCAGGCGCTCCCGCGTTGCACTGAGCAGCGGCAGGTCCAGATGCGAATCGATGTCCGTGTCGCCGTGGCCCGGGAAGTGCTTCGCCGTGGCCAGTACGGGATTTTGAGGATCGGAATGCGCGCCCGCGATGAACGCCCGCACGTGCGCCGCCACGGCCTGCGGGTCCTCGCCGAAGGAGCGCAGGTTGATGATCGGATTATCGGGATTGTTGTTGACGTCGGCGTCGGGCGCGAGGATCCAGTGAATGCCCAGCGCGCGGGCCTCGCGCGCCGTGGCCTGGCCCAGCGCGCGCGTGGCTCCCAGGTCGCCGGCCGCTCCAAAAGCCATCAGGTATGGGAACGCGGTCGTGTGCAGAAAACGCATCGAGGCGCCGCGCTCGGAGTCGGCGGCCACGATCAGCGGCGTCTTGGCCAGCCGCTGCATGCGGTTGAGAAACGCCGCCGCGGCATGTGGCTCGGCGCGTTGCGCCACGCCGTCGCGCACGCGGTTCAGCACCACCAGTCCGCCCACCTTAAGGCCGCTGACCAGCGCCACCGAGTCGCGGTATTCGCGCGAGCGCGCATTGGGCGAATCGCCGTAAACAGGCGCCATGACGAGTTGCGCGATGCGCTCGCGCAGGCTCATTTTGGCCATCCATTTGCGCGCCTGGGCCGTGGCGCGCTTGGCCTCCATGGAGGCCGCGCTCGCCCCGGCCGAGCGGCTCGGTTGCTGCTTGGGTGGAGGCTTGACGGCGCTGGCGGCGAGGCGGGCGGGCGTGATCGCGGTCACCAGCAGAAAAGCCGCGGCGAGAGCACCCGCGACAGGAGTTCGAACTTGCATCTTAATTCAGGCTACCAGCAGGCTAGCCTGCTTTCCTCACACACTTCGTAAGCGAAGTGCGGGAGAGGCGCGTGAATACGAGGCGTGCGACGGGAGCCGCGCGGAGGCGTACTTGGACGGTACGTCGAGCACGGCGACCGAGCGCAACGAAGTAGACATGCGCCTATCGCGCGCTGCAGCCGAAGGCGTGTGAGAAATGCAGGCTAACAGCCGGCCGCTTGTTGGCAGCGGATTCGCAACTCACTCCAGTGGCGCGAATCCTCAGCGGCCCGTTCCGGTCGGACGCAGCACCCGGCGCGGCGCCGTGCGGTCGCTCGCCGCGGGCTTCTTGGCCCGGGCCGCGGCGGGCTTCATGCGCAGCAGACGGTTGACTGTGTAGGTGAGCTGTTTCGGCTCCGAGGCGCTTTTCATCAGCACGGCGTCGGCGCCCGTCGAGCGCTCGCTCAGGCCCAGGGCGTTGACGTAGCCTGAAAGCAGAAGCACCGGCGTCCCAGGAGCCACCTGCCGCAGCTTGGCGATGAACTCCGGTCCGGTCGTGCCGATGAGCTTGAACTCGGTCACGATCACACCGAACTTCTCCTCCGTCAGCAGCTGCAGAGCTTCGTCCGGCGATGCGACGCCGGTGGCCACGTGCCCCTCCTCTTCGAGGACCATGCAGCGGGCGCGCAGCCCTGCGCGATGGCCATCGACTAACAGCACCTTCGAGTGGGGTTGATGAGTTAACTTCGCCTGACTTGGCATGGTTGAACAGGCCTGAACGTAACAGAGCCGAAACCAAGATGTCAACGAACTCGTATCGTGTTCATCCAAAGTGATATCGATTTCTTGACTTCCGCCGAACCCCGTTGTATCAGCGCTGCGAAGACCCTACTCCGCAAACGCCGCGCGGTGCACTCTACAGCGGGTCCGCTCAGGCGTCGTTGGGATGCCTGTGATACGTACTGCCCGGCGCGGTTGCGCCCGCCGCGCTCACCCGTTTCCGCCGTCGGCAGCCACGGGCCGGGCGAACAACAGATCCAACCGCGCAAGGGCGGCCCGCGGGCGAAACTATTCGACTTCGCGCGGAGCGGTGTAGCCCGTCTTGGCGATCACGACGTACTTCATCGGCTTGCCTTTTTCGTCGGTGATGCGAAGCGGCTCGCCGCTGGGGGCCACCAGGTCCACTTTGATCTTGCGGAACTTGCCGTCGCGTGCCACGTTGGTCGGCGCGTAGCTCAGCATGTAGGTATTGCGCAACGCCTGGCTGAGCGCCTGGAAGATGCCCGGATACTCGCCCAGGAAGCGCGGGAACCAGGCCTGGCCTCCGGTCTCCTTGGAGAACGTTTTCAATTCATTCTCGGCCTGCAGAAAGTCGAGCTCTCGCATCCCCGACATGTACATGGTCTGCAGTTCGAATGTGTCCAGCGAGTAGATCGGCACTCCAGAGGTCTGCAGTTTGCGGCGGCACTCGTCCAGCGTGATCTTCGAAAAGGTGTCCCGGCCGCTGCCGATGTAAAGGATCGCCTTGCGGCCCTCGATCGAGCTCATGCGATCGGCGACCTCGGTGAGCGCGTCGAACATGTTGGACTCGCTGAACCCGGGGATCCGCAAGCGCCCCAGCGCCTCCTGGGTGTCCTGGCGGTTGGTGCTGAAGTCGGAGAGGATGGTCGTTCGCAAATCGAACGCCACCACGGCCACCTGGTCCTCCGGTTTCAACGTCTGAAGAAAGGTGTAGACCGCCTGCAGCGTCGTGAACCAGCCATAGGAATAGAACGCCTGGTAACGCGCCGAAAACTCGACCACCATGCTCAGGGTGATCGGCGTCTCGCCGGTCGAAGCGTGCAGGATCTTCTGCGGAACGCCGTCCTCCATGATGCGGAAGTTGCCCGCCGGAATTCCGGGGATGAAGCGCCCCTTGTTGTCCAGCACGCCCACATCCACGTTGACCGTCGTAATATTGGCTCGAAAAGTCGGCTCGGCCGGTCCCGGCGCGTCGGCCTTCTTGTTGAGCTTCGAAGGAATCTTGGTCTGATCCGTAACGTCCGGCGTGCTCTCGACACTCGGCTTCGGCCGGGCTACGGTGTCGCCTGAATCGCGCGTCGGGCCTTCCTGCGCCAGCACTGTGCCGGCCGGCAGCAGCAGCGCCGCCAGCAGCAGCCCACTCAGCTGCCCCCGGGCGCCGTTGGCCCTGGTGCGAATTTGAAGATTCGTCCTCATCATGGCAACTTGCCTCCACTCCGATCCGCGGCCCGGATCGTGATCCGGAACCCTTCTTCTATTGACGACGCGAGCCCGCGCCAGGTTGCCCGGCGCTCCCGTCTAATCACGGCCCATTTCAGTTCACCCAGCGGTCGTCCCGCGGTCCCTGCCCGTGTTTCCGCAGGTAAACCTGAAACTTCCGCTTGGCCCGCTGGCGCTTCCAGTCACGGTACTGTCGTCCGATCGATTCCAGCGGATGAAACTCTGGCAGCCGCACCCGGTCCAGGCCCATCCGCAGAAAAAGATACCCGAAAGCGATCCCGCCGAGGTGCGCGAAGTGGCTGACGCCGCTGCCCGTGTCCCCCAGCGTGCTCAAAAACACGATCGCCACCATGATCCACACATAGACCCGCGCGGGAATCGGGAACAGGAAGAAGAACAGGATTCGCGCGTCGGGAAAAATCATTCCGAAGGCCACCAGCAGGCCGTAAATCGCGCCCGACGCCCCAATCGTGACGGCCTCCGGATTGCCGGCGTGGAACAGGAACAGCAGCCCGTAGTTCAGCACCACGACCGTGAGGCCCGCGCCCACGCCGCAGAAAAAGTAGTAGCGCAGGAAACGCCGGCTGCCCCACACGCTCTCCAGCGGCACGCCGAACATCCACAGCGTCAGCATATTCATCAGAATGTGCGCGAACTGGGTCGTGCTGTGCAGGAACATGTAGCTGAACAACTGCCACACGGCAAAGTAGTGCACCACCGCGGCCGGCGTCAGCCCGAAAAGGGCAAACAGTTGCTCGCCTGCCGATCGCACCAGGAAGCACAGGACGAAGATCGCGCTGTTGATGATCAGCAGCCACTTGACGGCGGGCGTCATCCCGAACATCAGCGGCGAGCCGGCGAATCGCGCACGATAGGATTGGGCCATTGCGGGAGGCGGTGTCTCTAGTACGACAATAACATTCCCCTTTCGGCGGCCGTGACGCGGCCGCCACGCGCGGCGCAACTCATTGAAATGGGTAGCGGTTTCATGCTGTATTGAAATTGCACTCCTGTGTCGTGTATAAGGGTTGCCGCGCCCCCGCCTCGACGGTCGCCCACGACGACGAAGGCCTGCCGCGATGAAGGGAAGTTGAAGTGCACGAAACCGGCATCGCCTGGAGCATCCTCGAAATGGCCAACCGCGAAGCCGCGCGCGCCGGCGCTCCGCTTTCCGCGGTCGGCGTGCGGTTGGGCGAAATGTCCGGCGTCGTCGAGGAAGCGCTGTCGTTTGCCTTCGACGCGCTGAAGGCCGAAGCTGGCGCGGCCGGAGCCGAGCTCGTGGTTGAACGCGTGAGCGTGGAGGCGCTGTGCCCGCAGTGCGGATCCACCACCCGGCCGGAGGGTGACTTGATTCTGTGGTGCCCCCAGTGCGGCTCGCCGATGCGGATCGTCTCCGGCGAGCAGATGGAGATCGCCTGGATCGAAGTGCAGGCCCCCGCGACGGCAGTCGCGCCTCCAATCGAAGCCACGGCAGTCGCGCCTCCGGCCGCCGCTTCGCCGCGTCCAGAATGGGAGACCGGATGACGCAGCGCATAGCTCTCGCCACGCCCGTGCTGAAGAAAAACGACGAACTGGCAATCGAGAACCGCGCTCTGTTCGCCTCGCGCGGCGTCGTGGCAGTGAACCTCATGTCGGCCCCCGGCGCGGGCAAAACGACGCTCCTCGAAAAGACATTGCCCGCATTGCAGTTGCGTTTCCGCTGCGGCGTGATCGAAGGCGACCTCCAGACCGACCTCGACGCCCAGCGCGTCCGGAAAACCGGCGCCGTGGCGCACCAGATCAACACGAGCACCTGCCATCTGGACGCGCGCATGGTGCGCCAGGCCTTCGACGCGGGCTTCGCTCAAGGCCCCGATCTGCTGTTCATCGAGAACATCGGCAACCTGGTCTGTCCGGCCGCCTACGATCTCGGCGAGCACTGGCGCGTCACGCTGTTCAGCGTCCCCGAGGGCGCCGACAAGCCACGCAAATACCCGAAAATGTTTCACAATTCCCACGCCGTCGTCTTGAACAAGATCGACCTCCTGCCCTACACCGACGTGCGCTTGGAGGAGCTGATCGAGAGCGTCCGCGCGGTCAGTCCCGAAGCCGCCATCTTCCCCGTCTCCTGCCGCACCGGCGACGGCCTCGGCGCCTGGATCGAGTGGTTGGAGATGCACATCGCCCTGTCGCGGCAGGCCCTGGCGTCCGCATCCCGGGAAGGAGCTTGACCAGATGTGCCTCGCAGTGCCGGGCAAAGTGCTTGAAATCGAGGGCGACGATCCCGCGTTCCTGCGCGGCCAGGTCGATTTCTCCGGCGTCCGCCGCGAGGTTTCGTTCGCCTTCACGCCCGAGGCGCAACCGGGCGACTACGTCCTGGTGCACGCCGGCTTCGCGCTGACCATCGTCGATCAGGAAGAAGCCCTGGCGACGCTCGAGGAGCTGCGGCGGCTGGGTGAAGCGGTCGAGCCGCAGGACCAGGCGGCCGAGCCGCCGGGCAAGGCTCCGGCGCCATGAAGCTGGTCGACGAGTATCGCGACTCCGATGTCGTGGCCCGGCTCGCGGCCGAGCTCCGGCGTACTGCCACGCGCCCCTGGACGTTGATGGAAATCTGCGGCGGCCAGACCCATTCGATCGTCAGGAACGGGCTGGAGGCGCTGCTGCCGCCCGGCATCGAACTGGTCCACGGCCCGGGCTGCCCGGTGTGCGTGACGCCCGTCGAATTGATCGACGCTGCAGTCGAAATCGCCGCCCGGCCCGAGGTAATTTTCACGAGCTACGGAGACATGCTGCGCGTGCCCGGCTCGCGCGCTCGCGCCCCGGCGCCCGCGGCACTCCTGGACGCCCGCGCGGCGGGGGCGGACGTGCGCGTCGTTTACTCGGCTCTCGATGCGGTGAAGATCGCCGCGGCCAACCCCCAGCGCCAGGTCGTCTTCTTCGCCGTGGGCTTCGAAACCACCGCCCCGGGCCACGCTCTGGCCGTCCTGCAGGCCGAGGCGCTGCGCCTCGACAACTTCTCCCTCCTCGTGGCGCACGTGCTCGTGCCGCCGGCCATCGAGGCGCTGCTCCAGTCGCCCGAATGCCGCGTGCAGGCCCTTCTGGCGCCGGGCCATGTCTGCACGGTCGAAGGCTCGGAAAGCTACGCGCGGCTGAGCGCGCGTTGGAAAGTTCCGATCGTCGTCACCGGCTTCGAGCCGGTCGATCTGCTGGAAGGGATCCTCCTCGCCGTTCGCCAATTGGAAGCCGGCCACGCGCGGCCCGAGAATCAATACAGTCGCGCCGTGCGCGCGGCCGGCAACGTCGCGGCGCGCGCGGCGGTGGAACGCGTATTCGAGGTCACCGACCGGCCGTGGCGCGGTCTGGGCATGATTCCCGCGAGCGGGCTGGCCCTGCGGGCGGCCTACGCCGGCTTCGATGCCGCTTCGCGCTTCGGGGCCGGCCTGCAGCCCGTCGAAGAACACACCGCCTGCATCAGCGGGTTGATTCTCCAGGGCCTGAAGAAGCCGCACGAGTGCCCGGCCTTCGCTACTCAATGCACGCCCGAGCAGCCGCTGGGTGCGCCGATGGTGTCGAGCGAGGGCGCCTGCGCAGCCTACTATCACTATGGGCGGAAGGTCTAGCGAGCGGCGATGAGCGACGACACATCGGCCCTCCCTGCCCTGGCCTGCCCCGTCCCGTCCGAGGGCGGCGGACACATCGTGTTGGCGCACGGCGGCGGTATGCGTCTGACCGCGAAGCTGCTGGAGGAGGTCTTTTACCCCGCCTTCGGCAATGCAGCCCTTGCACTCCGGCACGACGGCGCGGCGCTCGGCGTCGCGGCCGGCCGCCTGGCCTTCACCACCGACTCCTACGTCGTGCGGCCGCTCTTTTTCCCCGGCGGTTCCATCGGCGAGTTGGCGGTCTACGGCACCGTGAACGACCTCGCCATGTGCGGCGCGCGGGCCATGGCGCTGAGCGCCGGCTTCATCCTCGAAGAGGGCCTCGACATCGAAACGCTGAAGCGCGTGGTGGCGGCCATGCGCGAGGCCGCGGCGCGAGCCGGCGTCAGCATCGTCACCGGCGACACCAAGGTCGTGGAGCGCGGCAAGGGCGACGGCGTCTACATCAATACCTCGGGCATCGGCGTGATCGATGGGCAGGCCATTGATCCGTCGCACATCGAGCCCGGCGACGCGATTCTGGTCAGTGGCGACCTCGGCGCGCACGGCATCGCGATCCTGGCCGCACGCGAGCAACTGGGTGTTCAGACCGACCTCATCAGCGACGCCGCGCCGTTGTGGGAACCGGTGGCGGCGCTGTTCCAGGCCGGCCTGGACATCCACTGCCTGCGCGACCTGACCCGCGGCGGCCTGGCGGCGGCGGCCAACGAACTCGCCGCCACGCGCGGCCTGGACATCGAACTCGACGAAGCCTCGATTCCCGTCCGCGACGAAGTTCTCGCGGCCTGCGAGCTGCTGGGCTTCGACCCGCTCTACATCGCCTGCGAAGGCCGCTTCTGCGTCTTCCTCCCGGAGACCCAGGTCGAAAAAGCTCTGGCCGTTTTGCGCGCCTGCGCGGTCAGCGCCGGCGCCGTGTGCGCGGGCCGCGTCAAGGACGAAGCCCGCTTCGGCGTGGTCATCCGCAGCCGCTACGGCTCCTCGCACGTGCTCGACCTGCCGTCGGGCGAGCAACTGCCGCGGATCTGCTGAGAGGCGAACTCTCGCGTCCCTACAGCAACGTCGTCACGCCCGGCACGAACGTCGGATAAATTCCATCCGGCCCGGGCTTGACCGGCGGTTCGATGTCCATGTTCACGTCCTCCGGCAGCGGCGGGTAGAAGAAATCCGATTTGTCGAACTGTTCCCACGTCACTTGCTTGCCGGTGTAGGAGGAAAACTGCCCCATGACGCCGATCTGCGTGCTGCGCGCCATATAGTCGCCGTTGTTGACCGGTTTGCCCGTGCGGACGCCGTCGAACAGCGCGACGTGCTCCAGGTCATAGGCGCTGGCCTTGGACTTGGCTTGCGGCGATTCGTAGTTGGTCTCGCCCGTGATGCGCAGCGCCAGCAGGTCGCAGCGCCCCTTGCTGCCCAGGATCAGGCTCGAATTCTCCTCGTAGCAATTGTCGATGGTGCGGCAGAAGGCGTAGACGCGCACGCCCTTGGGGAAGTCGTACACCACGGCGTTGTGATCGAAGGTATCGCCGTAAATCTCGTTGTGCAGCGTCGAGCGGCCGCCCATGGCGTAGCAGCGCACCGGCGCGGCGTTGTGCAGCGCCCAGCTCGAGCGGTCCAGATTGTGGATCAGAGTCTGCGGCACGTCGTCGCCCGAGAGCCAGTGGAAATGGTACTGGTTGCTGGCCTGGTATTCGACCTCCTTCATCCCCGGCCGCCGCGGGTACATCACGTACGGCGGCCGCAGCCACGTCTCCTGGATCGCCACGATGTCGCCGATGGCGCCGTCGTGCACGCGCTGCATCACGTCCTGATAACCCAGGTGGTAGCGGCTCTGCAGCCCCGAAACAATACATAGGTTTTTCGCTTTGGCGAGTTCGCAGGCCGCCTTCAGCCGCTGGATCCCCACCGGATCGATGGCGTGCGGCTTCTCGACGAAAACATGCTTGCCGGCCTCGATCGCCGCCTTGGCATGGAACGAGTGAAACTTTGCCGCGTTGGCGATGATGACCACGTCGGAGCACTCGATCACGTGCTTGTAAGCGTCGAAGCCGGTGAAGCACTGCTCGTCGGGGACCTCCACCTGATCGGGGAATTTCAGCTTCAGCGAGGCCCGATTTTCCTGAATGCGGTCGAGCAGCATGTCGCCCATGGCGACGATGTGCACGTCCTTGCCGGCGCGCATGGCGTTCCGCGCGGCGTCCGGCCCGCGGTTGCCGCAGCCGATGACGCCGACCTTGATGACGTCGCTGCCGGCCACATAGGCCGACGCCGGCACCGCGGCCAGCGCCAGCGCGGATAGTTTCACGAAATCACGCCGCGTCGACACGGCGCCGCTGGATGCCGGTGTGGAGGAAGCCGCGAGTGGGGAACAGGAGGCGGGCGTGGGAAGAGTGGTGTTTTGAGGCATGTTGAGAGACCCATATGGAACCTATCGCACCTGGAACCTCCGGGCAAGTGTGCCGCCGGGGAGCGGTCCCGTGTCATCTGCCATAATCGGATTACTGGAGTCGAAACTCGTATGCCCGACCATTCATCCCGCCGCAATTTCCTGGCCGCCGGGCTGGTCCTGCCCGCGTCGGTGATCGCCGCCACCACCGGCGCGCCAACCGCCCTCCCCGCCGCTCCGGCGGACACGCCCAAAGCGGGCTCTGCCCAGCCCGCGCTGCACTACCGCAAGCTCGGCAAGACCGGGCTCAAGGTCACCTCCATGGGCTTCGGCTGCATGGTCACTTCCGACCCCGTGGTCGTCTCCCAGGCGGTTGAGAGGGGCATCAACTACTTCGACACCGCGCGCGTCTATCAGGGCGGCAACAACGAACGCATGGTCGGCGCGGCGCTGAAGGGCAAACGCCACAACCTGGTCCTCTCCTCGAAAACGCTGGCTCCCACCAAGGACGGCGCGCTGGCGCACCTGGAAACGAGTCTGAAGGAGCTGCAGACCGACTATCTCGACATCTGGTACCTGCACTCCAAGAGTAAACCCGAGCACATTACCGACGATCTGATGGAAGCCCAGCGCATCGCCAAACAGCAGGGCAAGATCCGCTTCGCCGGCATCAGCACCCACATCGGCCATCGCGAGCTGATCCCCGCCGTGATCAAGGCCAACCATTTCGACGTCCTGCTCGCGAGCTACAACTTCACCATGGGCGCCACCATCGACGACCTGCTGGAGCAGACCCGCAAGGCCGGCATCGGCGTGGTCGCGATGAAGGTCTTCGCCGGCGGCTACCACCCGATCCCCGCCGTCAAGAACGATCCGCAGGTCATCGAACGGCTGCATCGCCAGGGCGCGATGTTCGCCGCCTTGAAATGGGCTCTCAAGAACAAGCACGTCAACACCACCGTCCCCAGCATCACCGACCTCGATCAGCTCGACGAGGACATGCGCGCCATGTCGAGCCCCTTCACCGCGGCCGACGAGCAGGTGCTCGCGGCGCATCTCGAATTCCTGGGTCCGCGTTACTGCCGCCTGTGCAACTCCTGCGCCGGCGCCTGTCCGCAAGGCTTGCCCGTGGCCGACGTGCTGCGCTTCCTGACTTACGCCGAAGGCTACGGCCAGTTCGCCATGGCGCGCGAGAGTTTTCTTACGCTTTCTGACGAGCAGCGCAGCGTGCGCTGCGCCGATTGCGCCGCATGTGCGGTGCAATGCGTGAACGGCGTGCACGTCCGCGAGCGCCTCGCGCTCGCCCAGGAACTGTTCGCCTAGCTCGGACACCCGTGTCGTTTGACGGACGTCCGCGTCCGCGCCGGACTTCCAGGTCCTGCTCCCTGGCCTGGCCCGTGGCTCCGCACGGAGCTGCCGCCTCGTCTCCCCATGGCCCTACCGCGGTAGCGCCTTCTGACTGGACGGGCTCTCGGTGCCTGAATGCACCGCCAGCAGCCGCTTGTGCGTCTGCTCGGCGGCCTGCACCAATTCCGCGTACGGCCGGTCCGTCACATCGATCATGCCGATGTTATAGTTCTCTCCGTCGCCGCGGCCGGTGTTGGCCTCGTCGGTCCATTGGAACCAGTGCGTGCCGATCATCGCCGGCATGGCCAGTGCATTCTCGACGTAGTAGCGATAGGCCACGCCGCGCTCGGCCTGGTCGCGCGCCTGCACCAGCCCCGCCGACATCCCGCGCCCGGGCGTGCCGATATGGAATTCGCCGATCAGGATCGGCCGGCCGGTGAGTTCATAAATCTTGTCGATCCGCGCGCGGTCGGGCGCCACATCATAAATGTTCAGGCTGAAGACGTCGAAGCCGCGCGTCATGCTCACCACCTCGTCGTCCGCGTGCCCGCCAAAACGCAGGCCCAGATTGAGATGGTTCGGGTCGTTCTTCTTGACGGCCGCGTTGATCACCGCCAATTCCCTTCCGAAGCATTGCAACAGAAATTGCTTGCGGATTATCGGCGAGTCGCCCAGCGACAGCTTGGACTGAAACACCCGCTTGGTGGCCGTGTCCGGGCCGTTCAGGATCAGGTCCGCCACCAGCAACTCGCGACCCGGCCAGGCCGGTTCGTTGGCGATGAAGTAGCCCAGCAGCCATGGATCGTCCTTGCGCGGCGCACACTGCCGCCGCGCTGCTTCGTCCACTTTCCTCGGCCAATCGGGCGAGTACACATCCGGCATGCCCATGTACTGCTCCATGCCCCAGCCGTTTAGCGGCACAACGTAGGGCGTGCGCTGCGCGGCGAACAACGCCGGAGCCGACCAGTTGCCGATCGTGTTGAAACCCCACGCCGCCAGGCGTTGCAGCGAGAAATCGATCCATTTCGGCTCCCACTCGTCGCCGAAGCGGCGCTGCAGATTCCAGGTGTAAAACGAAACCATCGCCCGGCCCTCCGCCCACGGCGGCATGCGGCTCAACCCGGCCGGAGGCAGCGCGGCGAACACGCCCGCACGGTCCCGCGTACGGGTTTCAATCCCCGAGCGGATGCAGTCCGCGCCCACCGAGAGGAACAGGTGCCCGTCGGGATCGACGAACCACCATTTGCCGTCGATCTGCTCGACGCGGAAAAACCCGGTCGCCTTGGCGTGCGTGCTCTTGTATCCGCCGTAGTTGCAGTAGTCGTACCCGCCCGGCTGCAGCCCCTTCGCCTCCTCAACCCACGCCCGCTGCAGATCTTCGAGACTCGCCGCCTTCCCCGGCCACGTAGCCGCAATCCACTGGCCGAACTGATCCACCAGCGGCCCATCCTCCAGCAGCTTGTCACCGGGATCATCCTTCGCCAGCGTGATGGATCGGATCTCGACGGCGGCCTCGCCCACCGGCGCCGGCATGCGCAGGCCAATTCCCTGTACCGCCGTCAGCGGACCCTGCCCGCGCGCGCTGCTGACGAACGACAGCGCCCGCGGCCTGTTGCTCATCGCCGCCAGATCCGTGCCGCTCTGCTCCGGCCGCTCGATCCGTGCCAGTGGCAGCACCGTGCGAATCCACGGGCCTTGAAACAGGTGCATATTCAGCCCCGGCGCGCCCGTCGCCGTGTGGACCTTGAATTCGAAGCGCTGCGCTGTCGTTGTCCGCACTTCCAGCACCAGGAACCTGTAGCCCGACCAATCGGCCGGCAGATCGGGGTTGAGATCCTTCAACGCCAATCTCTGTTCCGTTCCGTCGGAGTCAAAAACCACCTTTTTTGTTTCGGCTTGCGCCATTGCGCCGCCCACCATCAGCACTGCCGCCATCAGGAATTTGGACATAGGTTTGCCTCCATCATCTCTCCCCGCGCCGTCGCGCGTCAGCGCCGTCAGCGCATCAGCCACCACAAAAAGGCCGTTAACGTGACCAACACGCTCAGCCACAGCCGGTAGTCCTTCAGCACCGCGCGCCGCGCACCGGCCTCGGGCGCGCTCCTGCCCCAATCCACGGTCGTCGCCGCCAGGCTGGCCTCCGGCTGTGGCCGGGTCAGCAGACTCACTCCGACCAGCGCACAGATGCACAGCAGGCACTCGATAATCGCCCCGTGCAGCCACGGCCGCAGCACCGGCGCCTGCATGAACGGCAGGAATGGGCGGTGGCCGTCCACCATCAGGATGGGCCCCGCGATGAAGCCCGTCGCCACGGCCGCCAGCACGCCGCGCGTATTCACGCGCTTCCACAGCACGCCCAAGAAAAAGACGCCGACAAACGGCATCACCAGGTATGCGGTGACGCTCTGCAGGTAGATCCACAGCGATTCGAATCGCCCGATGACCGGCGCCCAGACCGCGCCCAATATGAACACCCCCAGTACCGCCGCGCGGCCCGTGAAAACCTGGCTGCGCTGTGACGCCTCCGGCCGCCAGCGCAGGTAGAAGTCGCGCGTGAACAGCGTGGCGATCGAGTTGTACGTCGCGCTCAGATGGCCCATCAGCGCCGCCGCGATCCCCGCCACCGTCAATCCCAGCAGCCCCGCCGGCATCAGCGCGCCGAGCAGCGCCGGATAGGCCTTGTCGGGCGAGCTCAGAGCCGGAAACAGCGCCCGCGCGATCAATCCCGGCAACACCAGCAGAAACGGCATCAGGACCTTCAGGTATCCGCAAAATACCGCCCCCAGCCGGCCCTCGTTGAGGTCCCGCGCTGCGAACACGCGCTGCACCAGCACCTGGTCCATCGACCAGTAGAAGCTGCCCACCAGAAAGCCGCCGATGAACATCCCTGGCCACGGCACGTCCGCGTGCGTGGCCGGTTTCACCATGCTGAACATCTCCGCCGGCAGCCGCGCATGCAGCCCCTGCCAGCCCCCCACGCGGCCCAGCCCGATCGCGGTCAGCACCACCGCCGCGGCCAGCAGGATCGTCGTCTGCAAGGCGTCCGTGTAGACCACCGCGCTCAACCCGCCCTTCATCGTGTACAGCGCCGTAAACAGCCCCAGCACCCAGATCACCGTGACCTTGTCCCACCCCAACACTTCGGAAAACACAATCGACGACGCCCACAGCGAGATCGAGATCTTGGTCAGGATCGAGAGCACGATCATCAGCGCCGAGAACAGCAGCCGCACCCGCGCGCTGAAGCGCCGCTCCAGAAACTCCGGCACCGTGTAAATGCGGTTGCGCATGTAAAACGGCAGGAACAGCACGATCAGCGGAACCAGACAGAAAACGGCGATCCATTCGAAGCCGCCGATGCACATGCCGATGGCGAAGCCGCTCCCCGCCAGGCCCACGAAATGTTCGGCCGATATGTTCGACGCCAGCAGCGACGCCCCGATAAACGGCCAGCGCAGTTGCCGGTTGGCCAGGAAGTAACCTTCGCTCGTCGCGGCCCGCCGCGCGGCCCGCAATCCGATGGTCACCACCAGCACTCCATACAGCGCCACAATCGCCCAATCGATCGGATGAAGATGCAAGCTCGAATTCCCCTGGCTGCGCACGGCGCGTGCGGCGCGTGCAGCGCACCGACATCATACCTGCTCGGGTGATACCATGGCGCACGACAGGAGATGCCCATGAATGGCTATCAGCGCATCGCCGCCGCACTGCGCGGCGAACCGACCGACTCGACGCCCGTCATGCTCCATAACTTCATGATGGCCGCGCGCGAAGCCGGCCTCACCATGCGCCAGTTCCGCTCCGACCCGCGCCACATCGCCCGCGCCTTCCGCGAATCGGTGGAGCGCTACGGCTTCGACGGCATCCTCGTCGATGTCGATACCGCGACGCTGGCCGATGCGGTCGGCGTCCCCGTCGCTTTCCCCGAGGACGAGCCCGCCGTGTGCCGCGGAGCCCGCCTCTCGAGCCTCTCCGAAGTGGACCAGTTGCCCCCTCCCGACGTCGGCCGTCACCCGCGCATCCAGGTCTGGCTGGAGGCCGTGCGGCTGCTGAAGCGCGAGTTCTCCGGCCAGGTTTTCATTCGCGGCAACTGCGACCAGGCCCCCTTCAGCCTGGCCTTGCTAATGCGTTCCGCCGAAGGCTGGATGCTCGATCTGATGGAGCCCGACAATGAAGCCGCGGCCTTCCGCCTGCTCGACTACTGCCATCAGGCCACCACCCAGTTTCTGCGCCTCATGGCCGCCACCGGCTGCGACATGCTCTCCAACGGCGACAGTTCCGCCGGCTCCAGCCTCATCTCGCCGCGTCTGCACCGCAAATTCGCGCACTCCTACGAAATCCGTTTGGCGGCCTTCTCCCACGCTCTCGGCCTGCCCTACGCCCAGCACGTCTGTGGCAACGCCCGCCCCATCCTGGCCGACCTCGTCGCCACCGTCGCCGACGCCATCGAGCTCGATTTCAAGACCGACTCCCAGGCCGCCCACGACGCGCTCGCCGGCCGCGCCACGCTCATTGGCAACATCGACCCCACCGGCGTCATGGCCCAGGGCACTCCCGAATTAGTCGCGGAAAAATGCCGCGCGCTGATGGCGATCTTCGCCGATTCGCCGCGCCTGATCCTCAACGCCGGCTGCGCCCTGCCCGCCACCACGCCGCCGGAAAACCTGCGCGCCATGATCCGCACCGCCCGCGGCCATTGATTAATTAATTAATTGATTAGTTGACTCGTTGTCGCGTCCCGGCCGCGCCTGCCCCCCCTCGGCGCCAATCGCGGCCGCCGCATTCCCGTCTGCCCCGGCTTAGCCCGGATGTTGCACTTGCGATCGCAGCGAGGCGCGATGAGAGGGCCCCAGCATCAAGCCCCAACACCAAGCAATGCCACAAGGCGCGCTCGCGGGAGCCGCCCGCAGGCGTACTTGGCCGCTACGTCGAGGACCCCGGGGCGCCCCCTGGGCCCAGCGCAACTTGAGTAGATGCGGCCCTATCGCGCGCCGCAGCCGATTGTTGGTGAAATATCCGGGCTAAGGCACGTGCCGGTTCTTTCGCTCCCCCCGCCCCCTCAAACCAGCGCCTGTTGGACCGCCTCGATCATCTGCCGGGGCGTGAACGGTTTCGGTAGCAGCGCCGCCCCTTCCGCCCCCAGTCGCCGCAGCCAGCCTGGATCGCCCGTCATATAGAGGACCTTCGGGTTGGCCCCGTTGTGGCGCATCTTTTCCACTAGTTGGGTCCCAAATCCGTCCGGTAGGCAGATATCCAGGATGAGAAGGTCGAAAGGTGGTTTTTTCGTCCGCACGCATTCGGCGGCCTCGGTCAGGCTGTCGGCCTCGGCGATGTCCCAGCCCTCGTGATTGAGAATCAGCCGGACGAGTTCGCGGACAGTGTGCTCGTCCTCCACCACCAGGATTCGCGCGGCATTGGTGTCTATAGCCGACACAATTCACCTCCGCTCCTAAATAGGGCGGCTGTCAGCTTATACGCTATACCTGTTTGCCCTCGCCGCGCGGAGATTCCTGCCCATCTCCTAACCGGTCCTTCATATTCTGTTTCTGTCCGGCCGGCCCAATCTTGAGCCATCGGCTCATTTACGCAACAAAAGCGCTTTCACCACTTCCTGGCGCACCATTTGGATTTCCTCCTCCGCCAGTTCCAGCCGCGGCGGCCGCACTCGGGCCGTGCCCATGCCCGCCTCCGCCTGCACCTGTTTGATCAGCTGCACGAATTTCGGCACCGTGTCCATCCGCAGCAGCGGCAGGAACCAGCGATAGATCTCCAACGCTCGCACCATGTCGCCCCCGCGCGCCGCCTCGAACAGATCCACCGATTCCTTTGGAAACGCATTCGCCAGTCCCGCGATCCATCCGCACGCCCCCGCCGCCACGGCCTCGACAATCAGGTCATCCACGCCGCACAGGATCTGCAGGGCGTCCCCGGCCAGCGCCCGGATCGCCATGATCCGGCGCACATCCGCGCTCGACTCTTTCACCGCCTTCAGATTTCCGTGCCGCGCGCTCAATTCGACCACCTGCTCCGGCAGAAAATCCACTTTGTACGCGATCGGGTTGTTGTACAGCATGCACGGGAGCCCCGTCGCCTCCATCACCGCGCCCACATGCGCCCGCATCTCCCTCCAGTCCCCGCAGTAAACATACGGCGGCAACACCATCAGGCCGTCGCAGCCGGCCTCCTCCGCCGCCCCTGCCTGCGCCACCGCTTCTCGCGTCAACACCGCGGCCACGCCCGCTATCACTCTGGCGCGCCCCGCCACTGCCGCCACGCACGTCTCCAGAACCTCGCGCCGCTCGTCGAAGCTCAGCGTCCCGCCCTCGCCCAGCGAGCCCAGCGCCACTACGCCCGTGCAGCCGTTCTCCACCAGCCATCGCGCGTGCCGCGCCAGGAACTCGTAATCCACGCTCAGGTCTTCCTTGAACGGAGTCGTAATCGCCGGGATAACGCCGTGCCATTGCATAGGGAAACTCCTCACTTCGTGACGATCTTACTCGAACCCGCGCCGTGCCGGGCCTGCTCGCTTGTCGTTGCAAGGCCAATCGGCGCGCATCCAATCTTTGGACTTCCGCGGGCGCCCGCAATGGAGCACTCAGACAAATGCGGCGCGGGCGCACTCGGTTGGTGTAGAATCCCGACATCCAGGAAGGCCCAACGAAATCCCCGCCGGGACCCGCCTCCGGGGTGCGCCTGAGTGGACGACATTCATAGTGGAGAACGGCCATGCATCCGTGTCATCGAAGCCGCCCGATTTTCAGTTCGAGCAGGCTGTTTGGAGTCGCGGTCGTATTCGCGGCGTTGGCCTTTTCGCCGGGCTGCGTGCAACAACCGAACCAGGCCGCGAAAAAAGCGATTGAAGGTCCCTGGCTGGACCGCAATCTGCCACCGGACAAGCGGGCCGATCTGCTCGTGGCGCGGATGACGCTGGACGAGAAACTGAGTCTCGTCCATGGCCAGGAGCACAGCCCGCGGACGCTGGGCGGCGCCGGCTTCGTGCCGGGTGTTCCCCGGCTCGGAATCCCCGATTTCCAGATGACCGACGGGCGCTCCGGCGTAGGCTACGACGCGGGCCCGCGCGGGCGTTACGCCACGGCCATGCCCTCGTCGCTCGCGGCCGGCGCCAGTTGGGATCTGAATTTGGCTTATGAGTATGGGGCGCTGCTGGGCAAAGAGGTCCGCGACCTGGGCTTCAACGTGTCCCTGGGCGGAACCGCCAATCTCATCCGCGAACCGCGCAACGGCCGCAATTTCGAGTGCTGGAGCGAGGACCCTATCGCCACCGGCAGGATGCTCGGCCGCGCGCTGAAGGGCACCCAGGACCAGGTGGTCATAGGCGATATCAACCGCTACGCCGTCAACGACCAGGAAAACGGCCGCGTCATTTACAGCGCCAACCTGGACAAGCGCTCCCTGCGCGAAACCGACCTGCTGGCATTTCAGATCGCCATCCAGGAGTCGGACGTCGGAACGGTCATGTGCGCCTACAGCAAACTCAACGGCGTGTACGACTGCGAGAACCCTTACCTGCTGGATGACGTCTTGAAGAAGGACTGGGGCTACAAGGGCTGGGTCATGTCGGATTGGGGCGCCGTCCACAGCACGGTTCCATCGGCCCGCGCCGGATTCGATCAGGAGATGCCCAGCGGCGAATACTTCGGCGCCACACTGAGAACGGCCCTCGACAGGCACGAAGTCCCGACGGCCCGCCTGAACGACATGGTTCACCGCATCCTGCGGACCGAGTTCGCCGTGGGGACCTACGACCATCCTCCCTCCACTCATCCCGTCAACCCCTTCACCGGCGCCGAAGTGGCGCAATACGTGGCCGAGCAGAGCGCGGTGCTGCTCAAAAACGCCAACCGCCAATTGCCCCTTCAGGCCGGCGTTCTCTCTTCCATCGCGATCATCGGATCGCACGCCGATGTCGGCGTGCTGTCCGGCGCGGGTTCCGACCAGGTGGCCGCGGCCGGCGGCAACGCGGTCGCCCGGCGCCGGCCATGTCGTCTGGCATCCGTCCTCGCCGCTGCAGGCAATTCGCGCCCAAGCGCCCAAGGCCAAGGTGCAGTACGACCCCGGCACGGATTTCGCCGCGGCCGCGAAATTGGCCGCCGGCTCCCATGTCGCCATCGTTTTCGTCCATCAGCACACCACCGAAGGCGCCGATGTACCGGATCTGTCCCTGCCGGCAACCAGGACCAGTTGGTGCACCAGGTCGCCGCGGCCAATCCCCACACCATCGTTGTGCTGGAGACCGGCGGTCCGGTGACCATGCCTTGGATCGACAAAGTGAGTGCCGTCCTCGAGGTCTGGTATCCCGGCATTCGCGGCGGCGAGGCTACGGCGAACCTCCTGTTCGGCACCGTCAACCCGTCCGGCAAGCTGCCCGTCACGTTCCCCAGGAGCGAGGCCGACCTGCCTCATCCGGTGCTCCCCGGAACAACGCCCGGTGCTCCTCATTCCGGGACTCCGGCGCCCTTCGACGTCAACTATACGGAGGGCCTGAAGGCCGGCTACAAGTGGTTCGACGCGGAGAAAAAGGAGCCGCTGTTCCCCTTCGGCTTCGGCCTTTCCTACACCGCCTTTTCGTATTCTCAACCGAAGGCCGCGGCATCCGGTCAGAACGTCACCGTGAGTTTCAACCTCCGCAACAGCGGCCCGCTGGCGGGCGCGGAGATCGCTCAGGTTTACGTCGCACTGCCGGCCGCCGCGGGCGAACCCCCGAAGCGCCTGGTGGCTTGGGACAAACTTCGGCTCGCCCCTGGTGAGAGCAAAGCGCTGACGCTTACGGTCGATCCGCTGTACTTGTCCATCTTCAATGTCGACAAGGACGCCTGGGAGCTTGTGCCCGGCGATTACCAGGTCTATGTGGGAGCATCTTCGCGCAGCACTGCCCTCGCCGGGACGGTGCACCTCGCGGGCGGTCGCTGAGGCGCCGCGCCGCGCGTCGGTGAAATTGGTGAAACGGGAGCGGTCCCATCCGGCTCATGCGCTCAAACGTCATTTCGTCGAGGTAACCCCGTGAAGCAAGCGCGATTTCTGAGATGCCTGGTCCTGCTGGCCTGTGCCGGTCCCCTTACTCCGCTCTCCGAACTGCAGGCCCAGCATACGCCGGCGCCCTTCCGCTGGCCCGGCGGCAAACGCGTCGCCGTCAGCCTCTCTTTCGACGACGCCCGCTCGAGCCAGATCGACGTTGGCCTCCCGCTGTTTGACCGCTATGGCGCCCACGTCACATTCTTCGTCAATCCGCCCCACATGACGAACCGTCTCGCAGGCTGGAAGAAAGCCGCTGCGGAGGGCTACGAAATCGGCAATCACACCACTTCCCACCCCTGCTCGGGCAACTTCCCCTGGTCGCGCAACAACGCTCTGGAAAACTACACGCCCGCCATGATCGAGGCCCAGATGGACGGCGCCAACGCCGGGATCCAGCGTCTGCTCGGCGTCCAGGCCGTGACCTTCGCCTACCCCTGCGGTCAGAAGTTCATCGGCCGCGGAACCACCACGCAAAGCTATGTCCCGCTCGTCGCCGGGCGCTTCCTCGTGGGCCGCGGTTTTCGCGATGAAGCGGCCAATGACCCCCGCTTCTGCGACCTCTCCCAGGTGCTCGGCGTGGAATCCGACGGCCTGAGCTTCGACCAGATGAAGGCCGCCGTCGTCGAAGCGGCCCGAACCGACGGCTGGCTCGTTTTCGCCGGCCACGAGATCGGCACGGGCGGCCGCCAGACCACGCTCGTCCCGGCCCTCGAGCAGTTCCTCGTCTACGCCCAGGACCCCGCCAGCGGCGTCTGGCTCGACACGGTTGAAAAGGTGGCCCACTACATCCTCGCCCACCGGGCCCGGCCGTAGGTTCTACTCTCCATGGCAGGAATCAACCCGTGCTCCTGAACATCCTCCGGCGCTTGTACGCTATCGTCGGCCGGCTCCAGCTGCGCGCTGAGGCCGCCTCCGTCGCGCGGCAACTCAAATCCAAATCGGATTATTCCTTCACCCGTGACCACGTCTCCGAACACGCCGGCGACTGGACCGCCGCACTGGAAAGCTATCGCGGCCGGCCGGACCTGCGCATGCTCGAGATCGGTAGTACTCGAGGGCCGCTCGGCCATCTGGTTCCTGGAGCACGTTCTCACCCATCCCACGGCCACAATCGTCTGCCTCGACCCTTGGGTGCAGCCAGCACGGGAACTCCGCTTCGACCACAACCTGCGCATTGCCGGCCTCGCCGGGAAGGTCGCCAAACTCAAGGGTCGCTCGGAAGATCTTCTCTCTGCGCTGCCCCGCGAGAGCTTCGACATCATCTACATCGACGGCTGCCACCTGGCGTTGAATGTCCTCTTTGACGCCGTCAGCGCCTGGCTCCTCCTGAAGCCCGGCGGCCTGCTCATTTTCGATGACTATCTGTGGGAGACCGGCAAGCCGCCCTCCCAGCGGCCGCAGTTGGCCATCGATCTCTTTCTCGAATTCCTCCACGGCCGCTATGATTTGGTCTCCAAAGCCTACCAGGTGATCCTGCGCAAGCCCGCCCCGGCTTCCCCGCGCTGAATCCGTCCCGCCCGCCTCTGCCGCGGTATGATAGCAACCTCATGTTGCGCACTCTCCTTCTCGCCCTGCTGATATTCGCCGCCTGCCTCTCCGCCAAGCCGCCCGTGTACGTCGTTCTCTGGTTCGACACCGAGGATTACATCGAGCCCGCCTCCGACGACGCCGCGCTGCGCATCGCCACCGACCTCACCGCCCTGGGTGTCCGCGCCACCTTCAAGGTGGTCGGCGAGAAGGCCCGCGTGCTTGAAAGCCGCGGCCGCCGCGACGTCATCGCCGCGCTCTCACGCCATGCAATCGGCTATCACTCCAACTGGCACAGCGTGCCCCCCACGCCTTCGGAATACCTCTCGCGCATGGGCTTCCTGGAAGGCGCGGCCGAGTTCGAGCGCCGCGAAGCGTCCGGCGCCGCGGACGTGCGACGCGTCTTCGGCAAGCCGCCTGTCTGCTACGGCCAGCCCGGCAATTCCTGGGGTCCGCAGAGCAATCCCGCGCTGCGCCGCATGGGCATCCCGATTTACCTCGATGAAGGCGACCAGGTCGGCCTCGATGAGCAGCCCTTCTGGTACGGCGGGCTGCTGCACGTCTACCACATGGGTCGCAACCAGTTCCGCGCGGATCTGGACGCGGGCGCGGAGGACCCCGCCGCCTACGCCCGTTTCGACGAAGCCGTGAAGCGCCTCGCCCCGGCCGGCGGCGTCATCAGCATCTACTACCACCCCAACGAATTCGTGACCACCGAATTCTGGGATGCCGTCAACTTCTCTCTCGGTGCCAACCCCGAGCGCGACGCCTGGGTCAGACCCCATCGCCGCACCGCCGCCGAATCCGAACGCTGCTACGGCGTTCTGCGCCGATTTGTCGAACACATGCAGACCGTACCCGGCGTCCGCTTCGCCGCCGCCGATGAACTGCTCGGCCTGTTCGAGCAGCCCCTCCCCCACGCCTTGGACCGCGCTGCCGTCGCCGCGCATCTCAGCCGCCAGATTATCTTCGGCCAACTGCAGGGCCAGGTGCTGTCGCCTGCCGACATGCTTCTCGCGCTGCTCGGCCTCGAGCCCGCCGTCGTCGACGGTCCCACTTCGCCCGGCGTGACGACCTACTCGCAACCCTCCATTCCAGCCGCCGCGTTCGAGCGCGCCCGCCGCGACGCCGCCGATTTCATTCGCCGCAATCACCGTCTGCCCAGCGAGGTCTTCATCGGCGCTGCAACGCTCTCCCTGCCCGACTTCACGGCCACTCTTGCCGGGAGCGTCCTCACGCCCGCGAGCGACGTCCGCGTCCTTCGCGGCCAGGTCGCGTTCGGGCGCTACTTCGCCACTGATCCGGTCCAGCCTTTCCAGTGGCCCATCCACCCCGCCGGCTTCTCCGCCCCCAGCCTGCTCGCATTGGGCCGTCTCCAGGGCTGGACGCTCAAACCCGCGCGGCTGGCCGAAACCAGGCCTTGAATCCACGCCAGCCTCCGGCCCCGCCGCGCGCCGCTCCCGTGCATCCTCCGGTCCGCGCCGGCATCTGGAAGAATGTGAGGTTTCCCGCCCTGCTCCTCGGCGCGCTGTTCTTCGCCAAGCCCCTTCCCACGGCTTCGTCGATCCACGAGTTCACTCTCAATTCCATCGACGGCCAGCCGGTTCCCCTGGCGCAATTCAAAGGCCAGGTAGTGCTGATCGTCAACGTGGCCAGCCGCTGCGGCTTCACCCCCCAATACGCCGCCCTCGAAGCGCTCTACCAGAAGTACAAGGACCGCGGCTTCGTCGTCCTCGGTTTCCCCGCCAATAACTTCCTGTGGCAGGAGCCCGGTACCAACGCCGAGATCAAGTCCTTCTGCACAAGCAAGTACCACGTCACCTTCCCGATGTTCGCCAAGGTGTCGGTGAAAGGCTCCGCCCAGACGCCGCTCTACCAGTTCCTCACCGACAAGCGAGCCAACCCCTCCACCGGCGGCGGCATCACTTGGAACTTCACCAAGTTCCTGGCCGGCCGGGTCGGCCGCGTGATCGCCCGTTTCGGCCCTAAGGTCCCGCCTGACGCTCCTGAAGTGATCGCCGCCATCGAGAAAGCCCTCCAGTAATCGCCTCGCCCATCCGCTCTCGCCCGTCCCGCCCGCCCCCGGCCACAGTTCGCGCCACATTTAGTGATCTGATATGGGGAAGGTGTTTCGTCCCTGATGCTGCCCTCGCCTCGTTCCATCCTGCGCTCGATGTTCTTCTACATCTTGCTGGCCATCACGGCCGGCATCCTGCTCGGCGTCTTCGCCCCCGCCGCCGCCGCCGCCATGAAGCCCTTCGGCGAAGGCTTCATCAAGCTCATCAAGATGATCATCGCGCCGGTCATCTTCTGCACCGTCGTGCTCGGCATCGCCGGCGCCGAGGACCTCAAGAAAGTCGGCCGCACCGGCGGCCTGGCGCTGATCTACTTCGAAGCGGTCAGCACGCTCGCGCTGATCCTCGGGCTGTGCGTCGTCCACCTGGTCCGCCCCGGCGCCGGGATGAATGTCAACGTCCGCACCCTCGACCTCCGCGCCGTCTCCTCCTACGCCGCGCCCGGCCGCCTGCAATCCACCAAGGATTTCATCCTCAACCTCATCCCCACCACCTTTGTCGACGCCTTCGCCCGCGGCGAAATCCTCCAGGTGCTGCTCATCGCCGTCCTGTTCGGCATCGCTCTGCAGCGCCTCGGCGCGCGCCACAACCTCGTCCTGCAGGTCATCGATAAACTCTCCGAGATCCTCTTCGCCATGGTGCGAATGATCATGTACCTGGCGCCCCTCGGCGCTTTTGGCGCCATGGCCTTCACCATCGGCTCCTACGGCCTGCGCAGCCTGGCCTCGCTGGCCTGGCTCATGGGCTGCTTCTACCTCACCTGCCTGCTGTTCATCTTCGGCGTCCTCGGCCTCATCGCGCGCCTGACCGGATTCAGCATTCTCCGTTTCCTGCGCTACATCGGCGAGGAGCTGCTGATCGTGCTCGGGACCTCCTCCTCCGAGGCCGTCCTGCCGCGCATGATGGCCAAACTCGAGGCCCTCGGCGCCGGCCGTTCCACCGTCGGCCTGGTCATCCCCACCGGCTACTCCTTCAATCTCGACGGCACTTCCATCTACCTCACCATGGCCGCCATCTTCATCGCCCAGGCCACCAACACCCACCTCTCCGTGACCCAGGAACTGACCCTCCTGGCCGTCCTGCTGCTGACCTCCAAGGGAGCCGCCGGCGTCACCGGCAGCGGCTTTATCGTCCTCGCCGCCACCCTCTCCGCCATGGGCAATCTCCCCGTCGGCGGCCTCGCCCTGATCCTCGGAGTCGACATGTTCATGTCCGAAGCCCGCGCCCTGACCAACGTCATCGGCAACGGCGTCGCTACGCTCGTGGTCGCGCGCTGGACCGGCGATCTCGATCGCGCCCAGCTCGCCCGCCAGCTATCCTCACGCCCCGCCAACCCTCGAGAACCGGCGTCCACGCCGCCGCCTCTCGCTTGCCCGCCCTAGCGACGACAGTCGCGACGGCGAGTGGATGCCGGCTTTCCCGCCGGTGAGCCGTTCTCCAACCGGCCCTTTTCTCCGTTCATTCTCCGCCCCACCATTCACTCTCCCGCCGGTGCGGCCCACCCACGTCTGCGGCCGCCATTCGCGCCCGTCCTACACCCGCTCACGGTGTGCATTTCCATCCTTGCCGGCGCCATCCTCCTGCCAACCATTTCATCCCTTCTGGGAACGCTGTCCTCACTTCCGCCTGCCGCACTTCGGCCAGCCGAATTCGACATTTCAACACGACACCGCGACTGTCGTGTTTTGTCATACAATCTCGGCCATTTCCTACTCCTCCTGACCCCGATCCCGCAGGCGCCCTATCCCTGTATTTGTTTTATTTGATTCATAAAATAGACTAAGAAACCCTCGCCGTCCCAGCAACGTCCATCGTCACCGCAGCGACATACCTTATCCGACAAAACTCAACACTTTTCGACACTAGTGTCGAATTCGGCTTTGTTCAACCATTTTTCCCCGCCACACCTGCAATGTCCCAGCTCCAGCCTTGCCCCGCCCCTCCTCGCCGGTTCAGCCGCACCCCGCCTCTTCCATCCCTGCCACGCACTTCCCACCTTGTGCAGGTGGCTAGCCCGGATGTTGCACCACGATCGGAGCGAGGCGCGATGAGAGGGTTGCAGATACGAGGCGCGCGACCGGAGCCGCCCGCAGGCGTACTTGGCAGTACGTTGAGGACGGGGGGTGCCCCCTGGGCCCAGCGCAACGAAGTAGATGCGGCCCTATCGCGCGCCGCAGCCGATTGTTGGTGCAACATCCGGGCTAGGACGCCGGGATAGGAGCCGGCTCGGCATGCACGGTGACATCGGCGCCGGGCACGATGCTCTGAATCGCCGTTTCGACCTCCTCGGTCAGGGCGTGGGCCTGTGCCAGGCTCATGGCGCCGTCAACCAGCACGTGGGCGTCAACGAAGAACTGCGCGCCGGAGTAGCGCGCCCGCACCTGGTGGCAATCGACGATGCCGCGCACGCTTTCGGCCGCGGTCTTGATCCGTTCCTCGAGTCCTTTCGGCGCGGCATCGAGCAGGCCCTGCACGGTTCGCAGGCCCAGCTGACCGCTGACGAAAAACACGATCCCCGCGACGATCAGCGCGGCGATAGCGTCGGCGCGCTTCAGAACGGCGAGCGCGGGATAGAGTTCGCTCAGCTTGACGCACGCCAGGCCGGCGATGACCACGGCGGAGCTCCAGATATCGGTGCTGAAGTGCAGCGCATCCGCTTCCAGCGCCCGGCTGTCGTGCTTTTTCGCGGCGGCCGAGAGCATGCGCGAGCGCGAGTAGTCGACCACGATCGACAGCGCCATGACGCCGAAGGACCACACCGTCACTTCGATCTCGATGCGCCCGTGAATCAGGCGCGCAATGGCGCTGTAGACCACCCACACGCATGTCGCCAGCAGGAGCAGCGTCTCGAACAGGGCCGAGAGGTTCTCGGCCTTCCCGTGGCCGTAGGGATGGGTGCGGTCGGGTGGCTTGCCCGAGATGCGGACCGCGAACCAGGTCATCAGGGCCGCCGCCAGATCGAGCGCTGAGTGCGCCGCCTCGGCCAGGATGCCCAGCGAGCCGGTGAGCACGCCGACGACGATCTTGAGAGTGGTCAGGCCGATGGCCGCGAGCACGGAACTCGCCGCCGCCTGATTCTTCTCCTGATACGCAACCGTGTGCTTCACTTCCGAGCTGCCTGTTCCTGTCATGATGCCACGCCGCGCCCATGCCGGGTCACGGATGTGGTGATCAGAGGATCGCCAGGACGCGCGCGCCGAGCGAATCGATGGGCTCGGTGCCTGACAGCACCAGGTCGGCGTGGCCTCTCGTCGGCAGGATGTGCAGCTGCGCCATCGGGCGGACCGTGGTTTCGAACTGCCGGCGCACGCTTTCGCTCGTGCGGCCGCGCTCGCGCACGTCGCGCGCCGTGCGCCGCTCCAGCGAGACCTCGTCCGGCGCGGTGACGAACAGCCTGGTGCGCATCAGCGCCCGCACTTCGGGCCAATACAGAGCGAACAGGCCTTCCAGGATCATGTAGGCGCCGGGCTGGACCAGGGCCTCGCCGGGAGCGCGGGTGTGCGTCGAAAAATCATAGCGCGGTGCACGGATGGGCTGGCCGGCCGCGAGCGCGCGGACGTGTTCGAGAATCAGCGGGTATTCCAGAGCTTCGGGCTCATCGAAGTTGCGCGCGGCGCGTTCCTCGAGACTCAGCCCGGCCATGTCGACATAGTAGTGATCGAGGTTGAGCACCGGCGCATCGAGCCGCACGGCGAGCCAGCGCGCGAGCTCGGTCTTGCCCGCGCACGAAGGCCCCGCGATCCCGATGAGATGCGGGCGCGGGGCCATGGCGTCGGCTCCCGAGGTCAGGCGCGGGGCGCCATGTGCGGCGCGCCGGCGGCGACCGGGGGAGGTGGCGGCGCAGACAGCCGGACGCTCACGAGCTTGGAGACGCCCTGTTCCTGCATGGTCACGCCATACAGGCCTTCGGCAGCTTCCATCGTCTTCTTGGCATGCGTGATGACGATGAATTGGGTCTGCGCCGCCATATCCTTGATCAATTGCGTGAAGCGGCCGACGTTGGCCTCGTCGAGCGGCGCGTCGACCTCGTCCAGAACGCAGAACGGGCTGGGCTGGTATCGGAAAATGCCCATCAGCAGGGCCACGGCCGTCAGCGCCTTCTCGCCTCCGGACAGCAGCAGGACATTCTGCAGGCGCTTGCCGGGGGGCTGGGCGACGATTTCGATGCCCTGCTCTAATGTGTCGCCCTCGCCGGTGAGGCGCATTTCCCCGACTCCGCCGCCGAACAGCTTCGTGAACATCTCCTTGAAGTTCTGGTTGATGATCGCGAAGGCCTGGTTGAAACGTTTGCGGCTTTCCGTGTCGATTTCGTTGATGGCCTTCTCGGTGTCGCGGATGGAGTCGAGCAGGTCCTGGCGCTGGGTGTTGAGGAAATCGTAGCGCTGGTGCGCCTCCTGGTACTCATGCCAGGCCTCAGTGTTGACCGGGCCGAGGGCCTCGATTCGCTTGCGGATTTCGACGACGCGCTCCTCGGCCTCGGCGACGGCGCATTCGTCCATTTGTTGAACCGCGCCGGTGTGGCCGGAGGCATCCACGGAAGCCTGCTCAACCACGCCCTCCGGAGCTGCCGCGGCGGTCGCCTGGGCCATTTCCGCCGCCAGACTGGCGATCGGAATATTCAGATCCTTGCGGCTGGTCTCGTCGAGGTACTTCAGGTCGCCCTGGCGGCGCACCAGCTCAACTTCGATCTGGCCGCGGAGCTCGACTGCGGTCAACGCGCTCTGGCGCAAGCGTTTCAGATCCTCCTCGTCGGCCAGGAGCGAGGCCCGCTCGGCGGCTTCGCGCGCGGCCAGAGCGGCGACAGAGTTCTCGAAGTTCTGCAGCTCGTCCTGCAAAGCAGTAGCGCGCTGGTCGAGCGCCAGATTGTCGTCCAGGAGGCGCGTACGGACGATAGCAAGACGCTCGATCTCATCCGCGAGACTGGCGCGGCGATGGGAGAGTTCGCGGTGCTGCTGGTCGAGACGCGCCATGGCGTCTTCCACGCCACGGCAGCGTTCCTCGAGACCGGCGAGGTTGACCCGCAGCACGGAATGCTCCTCGGCGAGCTGAGCCACGCCGATGCGCAGCTGCTCGAGCTCGGAGCGCCCGTCTTCCAACGCGCGCTCGAGGGCCGACCGCGCCTCGTCCTTTTCGGCGACGAGAGCCTGTTTGCGTTCGCGCTCCTCGATCGTGCGGGCGGAATCGCGGGCCAGGCGATCGAGCTCCAGCCGGGAAGCGGAGAGCCGCTGCGCGGCGCGGCGCGACTCCTCGGAGAGCTTGCGCATCTCCTGATCGAGCAGCAAGGTCTCCTTTTCCTGCTTCTGCAGCTCGGTGCGGACGAGCTCCAATTCGTCGGCCAGAAGCTGGCTCGATTGTTCGAGCGAGTCCAGCCGCTCCCGCCCGGCGGCGGCCTCGCGCTGCTTTTTCTCATATGAGACGGAGAGCTCGCGCAGCTCCCGCTTCATCGCCAGCGGGCCGCTGGCGGTCTTGTTGCCGCCGGTGACGGCGTGGCCGTGATAACAGACGCCGTCGTCGAGCAGGAAAAAGAGATCGGGATACTCGAAGGCCAGCAGCTCGGCGCAGGAGCGGGACTCGGCGAAATAGCAGCGCGCGAGGCGCGGCACCAACTCGGCCGGGGCGTTGGTCAAGCCGTTGGTGAAACGAATTCCATCGCACAAGCGGCCGACGATGCCGGTTTCCGGGCCGATGGGCGGCTCGGGCACGGGCGCGGAATGCACCACGGAGCCGTCATTCGAAAAATCGGGCTCGACCAGGAACGTCGCGCGGCCGTCCAATTCGGCGCGCAGCAGGTTGAACGCCGCGCTGGGCCTCTTCCCAGTCGCGCACCACAACGTATTCGAGCTCCTCGTGCAGGAATTCCTCGGTGGCGCGCTCGAAGCGCGGGTCCTTCAGCTCGACAAAGTCGGCCAGCACGCCGACGGGCTTCAAACCCGGGACCTGGTTGTGCTCGATGGCGGCGAACAGGCGCTTGACCGAAGTGTTGGCGTAGGCGCGATGCTGCAGAATCTGGTCCAGCGAATCGCGGCGGGCGCGCAGGCTCTGCGTCTCGGAGTTCAACGCATCGAGGTCGCGCCGGGTGTGCTGGATGGCCTGCCGTTCTTCCAACAGCCCGGCTTCGGCACGGGAACGGCGGGCGGCCAGAGACTCGAGCTCCAGCTGGCGCGCGGCCAGCGTCCGGCTGAACTCCGTCTTGGATGCCTCGAGGCGCGCCAGCTCGGCGCTGGAGCTTTCTTCGTCCTTCCGCACGCGGGCCGTGTCGCGGTCGATGGAAGCGACATAGGCATCGATCTGGCCGAGCTGATTGCGCAAAGCCGAGGCTTCGCCGAGCAGCCGGACCACCTGCTGGCGGGAGGATTCGAGGTGCTGCTCACGCTCGCGAAGCTGGCTCTGCAACGCGTCGCGCTCGGCGGTCTTGGCCTGCAGGCGCTGGCGGGCGATTTCGGCGCCGGCCTGCATTTCCGTGCAGGAAGAGCTGAAGTTCCCGCGTTCCTGCTCAAGTGTTTGCAGGCGCGTGGTGAGCTGGCCGATTTCGGTTTCCCCGCTCTGCAGGCGCTGCTCGATACCGGCGACCTGTTTGGCCTGGGAATCGATCAGGCCGCGCGTGCGCTCAATTTCGAGGCGCACTTCGGAGAGGCGCTTGCGAGCTTCGGCCAGATCCGCTTCGGTCTGGTAGCCGCGCTCGCGGGCCGCGGCGAGTTCCTTTTCGCCGCTCTCGACGGCGGCCTGGAGGCGCTGGCACTCCAGCGTGGCGTGTTGCAGTTCGCCGCCCACGCGCTCCGTTTCGCGTGCCAGCAGATAATAACGGCCGATGAGCGCCGAGCGCAGTTGGCCATCGAGCTCGTTTTTCAGCTCTGCATAACGCCGCGCCTTGCCGGCCTGGCGCTTGAGCGAGTTGACCTGGCGGCCAACCTCCTCGAGGATGTCGAAAACGCGGGTCAGATTCTGCCGGGCGCCTTCGAGTTTCGCTTCCGCCAGGCGGCGCTTGGTTTTGAACTTGCTGATGCCGGCGGCTTCCTCGATGATGCCGCGGCGATCGAGCGGCTTGGAGCTGAGGAGCTGGCCGATGCGACCCTGCTCGATGATGGCGTAGGACTCGGGGCCCAGGCCCGTGCCCATGAAGAGTTCCTGAATGTCGCGCAGGCGGGCCATGCGGCCGTTGATGAGGTACTCGCTTTCGCCGGAGCGGAAGAGGCGGCGCGTGATGGTGATCTCCTGCTCGCGGCGAAGCAGGGCCGCGGCGGCAGCCTGGCCGGGCGCCGGCGCGATGGCGGAGCCGTTGGAGTGGCCGTTGCCATTGGCATGGCCATTTCCGGCGCTGTGGCCACTGGCGTCGAGATGCTCGATTTTCAGGGCGTCGGGGGGGAACCCGACCGCGGCAGGCTGCTCGGCGACGATGGCGGTTGTGGCGGCGACGGCGACTTCGATGCTCTGTCCCGTGGAGGGATTGGACGGGGCGGGGTTGCCAGTCTTGGGGGCCTCCAGGCGCTGGCCGGGGATCACGGTCTTGCCTTCCGGATCGACCAGGGTCATGGTGACGACGGCGAGGCCGAGGGGTTTGCGGTCGCGGGTACCGGCGAAGATGACGTCCTCCATGTGGGAGCCGCGCAGAAGTTTCGCCGACTGTTCGCCGAGAACCCAACTAATGGCATCGCTGAGGTTCGATTTGCCGCAGCCGTTGGGTCCCACGACGGCGGCTACGCCGCTGCCCGAGAAGCGCATCTCGGTGCGGTCGCAGAAGGACTTAAACCCCTGGATTTCAATGCGTTTGAGTATCAGCAATGGCGTTTTCCTTTCAACGCGATGCCATTGTCTTCGGCGCGCACGGACTTGCTTGTCGGCCGCGCGGCCGCTCGGGGGAGTGTGACTTCACAGTAACCGGAGCAAAGGCCAAAGTCAAGCACTACACCCCATGATTCAGGGGCTGGAATCGAATAACTACCAGGGATTGTGGTCGGGCGGCGGACGGCCACGTTCCGGGGTTCGGGCTGGACGTACATATTATAAGAGCGGCGACGGGCCCGAAGGGAAACCGCGGCGAGGATGACCTAGGATTCTCCAGCCGCGATTGGTGAGTCGGCTTGGGCCTTTTTGGGTTGCCCATGGCCGACGTAACCGGCATCCGCTGACAACGGGGACCTGCGCTCACCGTCCGGGACGATGGAACCCTGCGACGGACAGAGGTAGCCTTAGAACACTATGGCGGACTCACAGGATCGACCCGGCGAGGCGGTACCTGCCTCTGCTCCTGACCGGAAGTTGCCACCCCGCGATTCATGGATAGCCCTCCTGCCCGGGCAATCCTTGACCTTCGACGGGAGCACCCAGAGGGAATTCGTCGAGAAGACTCGTGCTTACCGCGAGGTTCGAGGGAACATCTTGGCGCAGTGCTTTTCGGTGGAATTTGAGCTGGATCGGATGCTCTCGGAGATCTTCTTTCCGGGTACGGATACCCCGGGGAGTCACGCATTTCAGGACAGCCGGGCCCGAGAGCTCCGCGAGGTTTTTGACGATCTTTTCCTAAAGGGGAATAGGTTGAATTTTGCCTCCAAGATTCAGGTGCTGAAGTCCCTGCGAAAGAGGCTGGCGAGGTTGGATGGGGCCACCGAAGCCGAGTTGATCGGCAGGTTGGAGAAGTTGCGAAATCTGCGAAACCGGTTCGCGCACTACCCGGTTTCCTTCTTCCCTGAGCAAATCGAGGGCCGCCAGACTCTGGTAGCGAAGCTCGTCTGCAGGGATAAGGACATCGCTTTGGACCAGGCGTTCTTCGATGAAGCCGACGCGGACTTTCGATTTGTGCAGGAGCGCCTGCAGGAGGCTCTCGCAGCTCTCCGCGGAGAGACGCCGAGTCCCGCTCCAGCGTGATTGGCCCAGATTGCCACCGATCTGCGCCTCCAGTTGCTCCTTCTTCATCTAGTGGACCCCATTCGAATGTTGCGCCGGCCGCCTGCCGGCCGACCGTTCACGAAGGTTCCTTCTCCAGGACCTATGCCCTACGGCTGGTGACATGCTCTCTAATGCGCCGCGCGGGCCGGCGGGGAAATACCAAAGATTGACAATCTTCGTTATTATCGATAGGATCGTGATGCGGGGTGGCCCCATGAACGTCTCACTGACGCCAGAACTCGAGAAGTTCGTCAACGCCAAGGTGCAGACCGGCCGATACAACTCCGCCAGCGAAGTTGTCCGCGAGGCGCTGCGCCTGTTGGAAGAGCGCGACCGGACGTACGAGGCGCGGTTGGCGGACTTCAATGCGGAAATCGGGCGGCGTCTCGCGGCCCTGGACAGAGGCGAGAGCGTCGGTTCGGCTGAAGCGCTCGCCAGACTGAGGCGCAAGTTCCAGCAGAGCCGGAAACGCCGGGCGTGAGCGGATACGTCCTCGGCGCCGATGCAACTCTCGATCTGGAAGAGATCTGGGAGTACATCGCAGCAGATAGCGTTGACGCGGCTGATCGCTGGATCGCAACACTCTTCGAGGCCTTCGAGACGATTGCGCGGAGACCGGGCATCGGGCATCGCCGCGAGGATCTCACCGGCTTCCCGCTGTTGTTTTGGACAGAAGGCGCTTACGTGATCATCTATCGCGCAGAAAGGCGCAAGCCGGTCGAGATCGTCGCTGTGACTCAAGGGTCGCGAGACATCCCAGGCTTTCTTACACGCCGCTTCGAGTGAGAGTGGCGGGACTACCCAGCACATGACCCGCTGCAGGTAAACAGATCCGCCACATCGCAAACAGGCAATGAAAGGGTTGCCTGTTTGTACCGGCTTGGTGTAATCTGCAACCTGGAGGTTGCGTAAGGATGGAAAACCGGATTGAGAAGCGGATTGAACTCAAGGCGCCGGTTGAGCGGGTGTGGCGGGCGCTGACGGATTACCGGGAGTTCGGCGAGTGGTTTCGGGTGAAGCTGGAGGGTCCGTTCGTGGTGGGCCAGATGGCACGCGGCAGGATCACCTGGCCGGGCTACGAGCACGTGAAATGGGAGGCCACGGTGCAGAAGATGGAGGCGCAGCGGCTGTTTTCGTTCACCTGGCACCCGTATTCCGTCGATCCAAAAATCGATTATTCGAAGGAGACGCCGACGCTGGTCGAGTTCAGGCTGGAGAAGAGCGCGGGCGGCACGCTGCTGACGCTGACGGAGTCGGGCTTCGAGAACGTCCCCGAGAGCCGGCGCGCGGAGGCATTCCGCAGGAACGACGGCGGCTGGGCGCAGCAGATGAAGAACATCGAGGGCTATGTCGCGGAGAAGCCTTAGCCGCACGCCGGCGCGGCGCAGGGCGCAGGCGCCAGTGTTTGCGGCGCTGGGCGACGAGACGCGGCTGCGGCTGGTGGCGAAGCTGGCCGGCGGGGAGCCGAGGTCGATCGCGCAGCTCACCAGGGGGGAGCGGCTGAGCCGGCAGGCGATCACCAAACATCTGCGGATGCTCGAGAAGGTGAAGATCGTGCACAGCATCCGCGCGGGCCGCGAGAGCCGGTTTCAACTCGACCCGCGGCCGATGGAAGATGCCCGGGAATACCTGGATCTGGTCTCCGAGGAGTGGGATCTGGCGCTGGCGAGGCTGAAGGCGTTTGTGGAGGGTTGAGCGTCTCTCACTCGCAAAAAGGCAATCAGACATCCTGGACAATAAGATCGCCGTGCGGATCAGGAGCCGGCGGGCGCGGCGCCGGTGGAGGGCTGGACGGGCTTGTTCAAGGGCGCGCCGGGAAATTCCTTGACCGGTTCCTTGAGGTTGTCGGGGAACAGCGGGGTGCGCGTATTGATATCGAACAGGGTGAAGATCATAAACAGGGCCAGGAAGAGGAGGCCGGTGAGGAAGATCACGGCGCTGAGCCTGTCGTGGCGCAGGTGCATGAAGAAGAGCGCCACGAGCGAGGCCTTGACAGTGGCGATGACGAGCGCGATGACCATGTTGTAAGGCCCGAAGTTGATGCCCGCGGCGGTGACGGTGAGGGCCGTCAGCGTGAGCAGGGCGAGCAGGACGAGGGCGTAGGTGCGGGGCCCGGTGACGGGATGAGAGTGGGCCGCGGCGGGTTGTCCAACGGTGATGTGTTCCATGACGCCGGGGCTCCTTCAGGAGATCAGATACAAGAGTGGGAAGAGGTAGATCCAGACCATGTCCACCAGGTGCCAGTAGAGACCGACCAGATCGACCGGATTGTAGTAAGCGGACGAGAAGTGGCCGCGAATCGCGCGCCGGAGCAGCCACGAGATGGCCCCCATGCCGCACAGGACGTGGATGCCGTGCAGGCCGGTCATCATGAAATAGAAGCTGAAGAACATGAACTGGCCGGGCACGGTGTCGCCGCGATGGGTGTAGAAATTGCCGGGCAGCAGACCTTCGGCGAACTTGTGGTGGTACTCGAAGCCCTTGACAACCATGAATGTGGCGGCGCAGAGGAGCGTCAGGGTTAAAAACAGGATCAGAAGCTTGCGTTTCGAGGTCTGGGCCGACCAGACGGCCAGCACCATGGTGAAGCTCGAAACCAGCAGCACGACCGTGTTCACCGTGCCGAGGGTGCGGCTGAGCTGATGATGGGCCTCAAAGAAGGCCGCGGCGTGCTTGGCGTGCATGATCGCGTAGCCGACAAAGAGGCCGCCGAAGAGGAGCACTTCGGTGACCAGGAAGAGCCACATGCCGATCTTGCCGGCATCGAACTGCTGGCCCATGGCGCGGTAGTGATGCTGCAGGAACGGCGGATTTTCGGGTGCGGCGGGGAGGGTCGTGGTGGCTTCGCTCATGGTGGATTTCTCTCAGCTATCAAGTCGCGTGGGTCCGCGTGCGTTCAGCCCTCATGCCTTTCGACGCCTAGCGGCACCGGCACCGGGCGGTAGTCGTAAGGACCATGCAGCGGCAGGGGCTGGCCCTCGAAGTTGTGCGTGGTGGGCGGAGAGGAGGTCATCCACTCCAGGGTTTTGCCGCCCCAGGGATTGTCGACCATGCCCTTGGGCCGGCGGAACGAGGCCAGCAGGACGGCCAGGGCGAGGAACAGGCCGGCGGCCAGGATCCAACTGCCGATGGTGGAGGCGACGTGCAGGCCCTGGAACTGCGGCAGGTAGTTGAAATAGCGGCGCGGCATGCCGCGGCTGCCCAAAACAAACTGGGGCAGGAATGTTGCATTGAAACCGATGAAGGTCAGGACGCAGCCGATGCGCGCCAGTTTCTCGTTGTACATGCGGCCGTACATCTTGGGCCACCAATAGTGCAGACCGGCGAGCAACGCGAAGAGGTTCGAGCTGGCCATCACGAAATGGAAGTGGGCCACGACGAAGTAGGTGTCGTGGAGGTGGACGTCGGTGGCCAGGGAGGCCAGAAACAAGCCTGTCAGGCCGCCGATGGTGAACAGCAGGATGAAGGAGATGGCGTAGAGCATGGGCGCGCGCAGCTCGATGGAGCCCTGCCACATGGTGGCGATCCAGTTGAAGACCTTGATGGCGGAGGGGATGGCGATGAAAAAGGTGAGGAACGAGAAGATCGCGCCGGCGTAAATGCTCATGCCGGCGACGAACATGTGATGCGCCCACACCAGGAAGCCGAGCAGCGCGATGGCGACGGAGCTGAAGGCGATGGCCTTGTAGCCGAAGATCGTCTTGTGCGAGAAGGTCGGAATCACCTCGGAGATGACGGCCATGGCGGGCAGGATCATGATGTAGACGGCGGGGTGGGAGTAGAACCAGAAGAAGTGCTGGAACAGCACCGGGTCGCCGCCGAGCTGGGGATCGAAGATGCCGACGTGGAGCACGCGTTCCATGACCAGTAGGAGCAGGGTGATTCCGAGCACGGGCGTGGCCAGGATCTGGATCAGCGCGGTGGCATACATTCCCCAGCAGAACAGCGGCATGTCGAACCAGCCCATGCCGGGGGCGCGCAGCTTGTGCACGGTGGCGATGAAATTGACACCCGTGAAGATGGACGAGAAGCCGAGAACAAAGGCGGCGAGAACGATCATGGTGACGCCGCCGCCGGTGGTGGTGGAGTAGGGGGTGTAGAAAGTCCAGCCGGTGTCCACGCCGCCCATGAAGAGCGTACTGAGAGCCATCAGGGCGCCGGTCCAATACAGGTACAGGCTCAGGAGATTGAGCCGCGGGAAGGCAACGTCGCGAGCGCCGAGCAGCAGCGGCATGGCGAAGTTGCCGAGCGCGGCGGGGATGGCCGGAATGATCACCAGGAAGACCATGATGATGCCATGCAGGGTGAAGACGCGGTTGTAGGTCTCGGCGTCCATGATGGTCCGGCCGGGCGTCAGGTGCTCGAGACGAATCAGCATGGCGAAAAGGCCGCCGACGATCAGGAAGAAGGTGACCGACCAGAGGTACATCAGGCCGATGCGCTTGTGATCGATGGTGGTCAGCCAGCTCTTCAGGCCGACGGGATCCTCGAGATAGTCGCCGTGATGAAGAGCGGCGTGGCCGGTAGGTATCGATGAGAGTGCATCCGCCATGGGTGTAATTCCTCCTTGTAAGAATGGCCGATTACTTCAACGACTTGATGTACTCGATCGCGCCCAGGATCTCGCGCTCGCGCAATAGACCCTGGAAGGTCGGCATGATCGGCTGATAGCCCTGCACGGTGATCGAGAGCGGAAAGAGAATACACTGCCGAATGTAGTTTTCGTCGACCAGGTGAGTCTTGCCACTGGCGTCGATCTGCATCTGGCCATAGATGCCTTTCCAGGAAGGGCCCTGGCTTCGGGTGCCGTCGATGGAGTGACAGGTAGCACAGCCCTTGTTCTCGTAGACCAGCCGGCCGAGATCCTTGAGCGGCATCTGGCGCACCTGCTCGTCGCCTTCGCGCAGGAAGGTCTCATACTGCTCGTCGGTGTCGACGAAAATCTTGGCGAGCATGTCGGAGTGGCCTTTGCCGCAATACTCGGCGCAGAAGACCTGCTGGACGCCGGGCTCGGTGGCCGTGAACCAGAGTTGCGTGTAACGGCCGGGAATGACATCGCGCTTCAGACGAAAACTAGGGACGAAAAAGCTATGAATGACGTCCTCGGAGTGCATCACCAGCTTTACGGGTTTGTTCAAAGGCACATGCAGCTCATTGAGCGTGCGGGTGCCGTCGGGATACTCGAACTGCCAGACCCATTTCTTCGCGGTCACGACAATCTCCATAGCGTCATTGGGAGCCACGGACGCCTTGATGTAACCCTTAAAGCCCCAGAAGAAGATCATCATCACGACGAGCAGCGGGATGATACTCCAGATGAGTTCCATCCGCGTGTTATGGGTGACGTGCGGCGTGACGTCTTCGGCCGAGCGCCGGCGCCAGCGGCGGGCCGCGTAGAAGGCCAGGGCACTGTTAAAGAGAAAGAAAAAGATAGTGAGGTAGATGATGAACATAAAGAGCCCATCTACGTCACTGGCGTGGGTTGCGGCCGCGTGGGGCAGCAGGAATCTCTCGAACCAATTCATTTGGCAGTCACCATTCCCCGCGACGCCGCCGCAGTGATCCGCTCACGGCGCCACAGGCTATACAAGACAAGAGCCAGGATGAGGACAGTCAGCACGCCGCCGGCGCGCATCAGGTTTTCCGCGAACGGCACGTAGCCCCTGGCCACGGGGTCGTAGTGGTAGCAGTAGAGCAGAATCCTGTCGGTGACGCCGAAGCGCTCCCGCGCCGCTTCGGTCAGACCCAGGCGAATGTCCAACGGCTTGAACTGGACGCCGTAGAGATAGCGGCAAACGCGGCCCTCCGGGCTCAGGATGAAGACCACGGCGGCGTGCGCGAACTGGCCGGTCTGGGCGTCGAACTTGTAGCCGAAACCCACCTGGGAGGCGAGCCGGCGCGCATGGTCCGCGTTGTCGGTGAGAAAGTGCCAGCCCGGCGCGGGCCGCCCGAAGCTCTCCAGATAGGCCGCCTTCTTATCGCGCGCCAGCTGGAAGTTCTCCGCCGGATCAATGCTGACGGTCACGATCTCATACTGGTCGCCGGGCGTCCAGTCGAGCTGGCGCAAGGAATGCACCTGGGCGTTCAGCACGACGTTGCACAGCATCTTGCAGGTGTAATAAACCAGGTTGAGGATCACCGGCCGACCGGCGTGAAAGTACTCTTTCAATGCGTGCGGATAGCCATCCTCGGCGATGAAGGTGAGATTCAGATCCACCTTCTCGTTGAGATGCTCGGTAACTCCCACCTGCTCCAGTTCGCGCGGCGTGCGCTCGTCGGGCGTGTCGGCACACAGGCTCGCGCCGAATGCCAGCAGGGCCGCGGCCAGGAGACTACTTTTTCGCAGCAGACGCATCGTGAGCAGCCGTCGATCCTTTCGCTCCAACCACGGGCGCGGCCACTACGGCCGCGACGCCGGTTCCATCCGGCTTCCAGCTCATGCCGGCGGCGCCGCCGGGCAGTTCGGGCTGGGCCAGATAGGTCTTGGTATTCCAGCCATATTTGCCCTGCCGCGCTTCCATCTCGACAACTTCCATGGCACGTTCCACGGGCAGGCGAACGATCCCTCTCTCTCTATTGATGTAGCCGTACTTGTGAAGTTGCTCCTCTTCACGTTCGTGAATGGCAATTAGTTCCTTACTGGCGACACCGGTGTACTGGGTGAACTCAACCTGTTCGAGATAGACGGTATAGAGCCAAAAAACCCCGCCGCATAGAGCAGCCAGGAAGATGACTGTGGTGATCGAAATCAAGGCAATCAGGCCGGGCTTGGGGTCCCGGCGGTCGAAATCCACTCGGGGCGCGAACCGGACGTCCTGACCGTGATTCTGTTCGATGTCCGCCATTGATTCCTCCTGACGACGCTAAGCGTTATGAAAGGCCAGAGACTGCTTCAGCCGCGGGTCGCCGACGGGAACCAGCGGAGTTTGGCGGAAGCTGGACCAGAAGGCGAGGCCCATGGTCGCGCCGACGGCAACCAGGCACACCGGGCTGAGCCAGTGCATCCCAAACCCGCGCGGATAGAAGCGCGGCATGACCTGCCAATAGACGTCCACGTAGTGCATCAGCAGCAGCCAGGCGGACCAGAAGGCCAGCGAGCCGCGGTTGCGCTTGACGGCGCGCGGCAGCAGCGCGAAGAGTGGGACCAGGAAGTGGCCGAAGATCAGCAGATATGCCACGTAGAGCCACGAGCCCTCGAGACGGCGAAGGAACCAGGCCGTCTCCTCGGGCATGTTGCCGTACCAGATCAACATGTACTGGGAAAACGCAACGTAGGCCCAGAACACGACCAGCGTGAGCAGCCATTTGCCGAGATCGTGGTAGTGCTCGGTGTTGACTGCGTTCACCAGGTAGAGGTTGGCGCGAAGCCACAGACAGAGAATAATCAGGAGCGCCATGAAGCCCATGGCGCCGCCGGCGAGGAAGATCACGCCGAACATGGTGGAGTACCAGCGCGCGTCCAGAGACATGATCCAGTCGAAGGCGCCCACGGAGCCGCCGATAAATAGCAGGAGGATCCCCGGCCCGCTCCAGCGCCCGGCGCTCATCGTCAGCTGCAAGGCGCCGGAGCTGTCCTGGCGACGCGACTTGTTGTAGAGAATCAGCGCCCACAGGCTGAACAAGCCAATGACCAGGATGCCGCGGATGGCAAACCATTGCGGATTGAGGTAGCCGAGCTTCAGCCGGAGCAGCGGATCCCGAGCGGCGCCGGAGAGCGACCAGGAGTAGAGGTAATGGAGGCCGAACAGGAGCGGCGCGAACAGCAGCAGGAACAGCGGCATGGTACGCATCAGCGCCTCCATCAGCCGGCGCACGGTTACGCTCCAGGCGGAGCCCGTCGAATGCTCCACCATCACGAAGAAGGCCGCCCCGATGGCGATGCTGATGCAGAACAGAAACGCCACCAGGTACGACGCGAAAAAGCTTTCCGGTTCACTCGCCAGGCCGATGAGCGCGCCGATCCAGCCGGCGATGGCGACGAAGAGCAGCGAGTTGCGGACGCGCGCCCAGGCGTCGACGGGCATGATATACACGTCATTGGCCTGAGGGTGCGGAGCGCCGGCGTGGACGTCCCTGAGGGAGTGTGCCATGGCTTTACCTCAACCTCGCTTGAATGTCGGCCGGGACATCATCGAGCTTGCCCAGCCAGGCGCGCTGCAACACGCGCACGTAGGCCACGATCGCCCAGCGGTCCTTTTCGGGAATCTGAAAACGGTAGCTGGGCATGGTGCGGCGCCCGTTGGTGGCGACATGGAAGATCTCCCCGTTGACGAAAGCGACGATGCGCGCGTCGTGCAGGTTGCCGGGGATCCAGGTGCTCTTGGCGGCAACGATTCCGCGGCCCGAGCCCGTGCGGTCGTGGCAGGGCGAGCAGTAGACGTTGAACTTCGCTTCCCCGCGCTCCAGCAGCGCGCCATCGATCGTCTCCGGATTGCGCGCGACGTAGGTGCCATCGGCATTGATGCCGGTGGCGTAGGCGACATCCGGGATATAGGTTTCCTGGGCGACGGTGTGCGCCACGGGGCGGCGGCTGCCGCGGCCGTCGGCGAAGAAGGCGCTGGTGGTCTCGTACTTCACTTTGTCCTGCCGCTTCATATCCTGAAAGAGATTGTAGGGCGGCTCGCGGGAGGGAAAATTGGCGCAGCCGGCGCTCAACAGGCTGAGGAGCAGGAGGGCCAGGGCCGCTGCAGTGCGCGTGTTGGCAATTCGCAAGTCCATGGGATGAGAACGACTCCTCAAGCTTCGACCAGTTCCGTGTGGCGGCTGCCGAGCGAATCGAGCAGCGTCTTGATTTCCTCGCCCCTGAATTTCGGATCGGCCGCTTCGACGGCCAGCAGAAAGCGGTCGTTGGTGGCGCCTTCGGACTTCGAGTAGTTGAAGAATGAGTGGTAGTAAGTAGGCAGCCGGTTGAGATGTAACATTCCCAGCACCGCTCCGAAGGCGCCGAACAGCACGGTCAGCTCGAACATGATGGGCACCGAAGGCTCGAAGGCAAAAAACGGTTTGCCGGCTATGACGAGCTTGTAGTCCACGGCGCCGGTCCACCATTGCAACGCGATGGCACTAACGAGGCCCAGCATCGCCGCGACGAAGACGGTCCAGCCCAGCGGCGAGCGCGGCTCGCCGAGCGCCTCATCAATGCCGTGAACCGGAAATGGCGAGTAGGCTTCGAGCCGCGTGAAGCCGGCCGTGCGCAGAGTGCGAATGGCGCGCAGCAGATCCTCCGGAGAATCGAAGTCGCCGACGACGCCATAGTGCCGGGCCCCCGCGGCGGGCTTCAGGAACGCCGGCAAAGGCAACTTGTCGAGGAAGCTCAAGCTCATTCGTTCGCTCCTTTCGCCTGTTGATTCTGCTGATGTAACACGCCCTTGATTTCGCTCATCGCGATCATAGGGAGGAAGCGCAGGAACAACAGAAACAGCGTGAGGAACAGGCCAAGGGTGCCGGCGAAGGTGCAGATATCCACCCAGGTCGGCCTGAAGTAACCCCATGAAGCGGGCAGAAAATCGCGGTGCAGCGAGGAGACGATGATGACGAAGCGCTCAAACCACATGCCGACGTTGACCAGGATCGACAGGATGAACATCAGCACGGGCGAAGTGCGGAACTTCCTGAACCAGAACAACTGCGGCACGGCCACGTTGCAGATGAGCATCGGCCAGGAGGCCCAGGCATAGGGGCCGAAGAAGCGGTTCATGGAGGCGAAGCGCTCATACAGATTGCCGCTGTACCAGGAGATGAAGAACTCAGTGGCGTAGGAAAAGGCGACGATCGAACCGGTCGCCAGAATCACCTTGCACATGTTGTCGAGGTGCTTGACCGTGATCAGGTTCTCGAGGTTGTAGAGCCAGCGGGCCAGGGTCAGCAGCGTCACCACCATGGCGAAGCCGGAGAAGATCGCGCCGGCGACAAAGTAGGGCGGGAAAATCGTCGAGTGCCAGCCGGGCAACAGCGCCACGGCGAAGTCGAAGGAGACGATCGAGTGCACCGAGAGCACCAGCGGCGTGGCCAGGCCGGCCAGGATGAGGTAGGCCAGCTCATAGTGGCGCCACTGCGAGGCCGAGCCGCGCCAGCCGAGGCTCAGGATTCCAAAGACCATTTTGCGGGTCGTGCTGGTGGCGCGGTCACGCAGCGTCGCGAGGTCGGGAATGAGGCCCGTGAACCAGAACAGCAACGACACGGTGCCGTAAGTGGAAACCGCGAATACGTCCCACATCAGCGGGCTGCGGAAGTTCTGCCAGATGTGGAGGTAGGCGTTCGGTACCGGGAACAGCCAGTAGATCGCGCGCCACGGACGGCCGGTGTGGAACAGCGGGAAGAGGCCCGCGCAGGCCACGGCGAACAGCGTCATGGCCTCGGCCGCGCGATTGATGGACGTCCGCCACTTCTGGCGGAAGAGGAACAGAATCGCTGAAATCAATGTGCCGGCGTGGCCGATTCCGATCCACCACACGAAGTTCGTGATGGCCCAGCCCCAGCCCACCGGGTTGTTGACGCCCCACACGCCGATGCCGGTCATGACGAGGTACGTCAAGCAGACGATGAGCAACACCGTCAACAGGCTGGAGACGGCGATGGCGTAATACCACTGCTTGGGGGGCTTTTTCTCGGTGATGACGCTGATCTGCTGGTTGACGTCGGCGTAGGTCAGGCCGCCTTGCACCAGTGGCGGGTTCAGCTCCATTTGGGGATCGAGCGCCAGGTCGGCCATGAGCTAGGAGTTCTCCTTCTCCGCGGCGGGTTCCAGCGCCGGATTGGGATTGCGCAGGCGGGCGAGGTAAGTGGTGCGCGGACGAATGTTCAGCTCGCCCAGCAGTTCGTAATCGCGGGCCTGTTTCTTCAGCTTCGACACGCGGCTGTGGGGATCGTTGATATTGCCAAAGACAATCGCGTCGGCGGGGCAAACCTGCTGGCAGGCGCTGATCACTTCGCCGTCCCGGAGCTGGCGCCGCCCATCGGCATTGGCGGCGATCTTGCCATGTTCGATGCGCTGCACGCAGTAGGTGCACTTCTCCATCACGCCGCGCATGCGGACCGTCACATCGGGGTTGAAGACCAGCTTGCGGACCTCCGGGACGTCCTTGTTCCAGGCCAGGAAATTGAAGCGGCGCACCTTGTAGGGGCAGTTGTTGAGGCAGTACCGCGTGCCGACGCAGCGGTTGTAGACCATCTCGTTGAGGCCTTCGGGGCTGTGCGAGGTGGCCGCCACGGGGCACACTGTCTCGCACGGCGCGTTTTCGCACTGCTGGCACGCCATGGGCTGCGTCACGATCTGCGGATCTTCATCCGAGCCCGAGTAGTAACGGTCCAGCCGGATCCAGTGCATCACGCGTCCGCGCCGCACCTGGTCCTTGCCGACGACCGCGATGTTGTTCTCCGACTGGCACGCCACCAGGCAGGCGTTGCAGCCGATGCAGGCGTTCAAGTCGATCGACATGCCCCACTGGTAGCCCTTCGAATAGTCGAAGAAGGGGAACATGGTGGCGCCATGGGGCGACTCGGCCATCTCCTTGATGGCGCCGGGTTCCTTCAGGTACTCCTCGCTGGTGGCCTCGCGCACGATCGGCCGGCCTTCCATGCGACCGTGCTGCTGCGATGTGACGATCTGATAAGTCTCGCCGGTCTTCTTCAAATCAACCGCAGGCGCGAAGAAGAAGTGCTCCGTCGTGCGCAGAGCTTCGACGCGATGCCCGACGCCCTGGCCCACGCGCCCGCAGGCCGCGCGTCCATAACCGAGGAACAGCGAAATCGAACCGTCGGCATGGCCGGGCTGAATCATCACCGGCACTTCGACACTCCGCTGGAGGTCGGAAAGCGCGACCATGTCGCCGTCGTGCAAGCCCAGCGAGCCGGCCGTCTGTGGACTGACCAGCGCGACGTTGTCCCAGACGACTTTCGTGATCGGATTCGGCGCTTCGTGCAGCCAGGCGTTGTTGGCGAAACGCCCGTCGTACACGCCGTGGCTCGGGTAGAACGCAACTTCGAGGCCCGTTGCCGCGGGCTGGATCCGCGCCGCAGCGACCGCCATCAGTTTCTTTGCATCGACCGCCGCATTCACCGTCGCGGCCCTGGTGTCCGCCACGCTGCCGTCGAACAGCGATGCTTTCCACTTCTTCTCGCGCTCCGCGGCCGGCCACTGCACGGTCCAGTAGGTGCTGACCAGGTCGTAGCCCCTGGCTGGTTCCCTGCCCGCGAGCATTGCGGCCACTTCCAACACGCTCTTGCCGCCGTAGAGCGGTTCGATCATCGGCTGCTGAATCGAGACCGTGCCGTCGAGCGCGCGCGCATCGCCCCAGCATTCGAGCAGGTGCGCCTGCGGCAGACGCCACTCGCTCGCCACCCAGGTTTCGTTCTCGTCTTCAGTCAGCGCGACGGTCGCCGGCGCCTGCTTGACGGCCGCGGCGAAATCGAGATCGGCGGGCAGCGTGTAGACCGGGTTGCCGCCGAGCACGACCAGCGTCTTCACGCGGCCGGCATTCAGATCAGCCACGAGCTGATTCAGCTGTTCCAGCGAGCTCGCCGGCGCGGACGAGAGCTTGGTGAACACGATCGTTCGGCCGAGGTTGCCCAGCGCGGCGTTGATGGCGAAGGCCAGCGCGTGCACGGCAGCGGGCTGCCGCGGACCGGCGACGACCAGTGAGGCGCCCTTGTGCGCGGCCAGGTCCTTGGCCAGTTCCGCGATGAACTTTTGAGCCTTGTCCGCGGGATTGCCGACTACTTTCAGCTCACTCCCGGAGACGTTCAGTTCCTTGGCCAGCGCCAGCGCCAAAGCTCCCGCGTCGCCAACCTTCACCCGCAAGCGGTGATCGGCCATCGCGCCGGTGAGCGAGTAGTTCGCTTCGGCCACATACAGCCGGTTCATCTTGTCGCCCGGCTGCTCGACGCGCCGGCGCTTCGAGAACTGCTTCACCGGCAAAATGCTGGCCGAGTCGAGACCCAGGAAGTCGCAATCCAGCGAAAAGACGATGTCGGCCTTATCGAACAGGAAGTGCGGCTCGACGCTCTGCCCCGTGGCCAGCGCCGCGCCTTCGCGCACCGCATCGAGGTTCACCGATTCATATTCGATCCACTGCGCCTTGGGGAATTTCTTCACGAGATCCGCGCGCACGGACTCGAGCGCCGGCGACGCGTTCTTCTCTGAGACGATGCGCAGGCCCGAGCCGTCGCCTTGTTTGACAACGTCGAACTCGCCCTTGGCCCACGCGCTGAACTCTTCCCAATCGCTCCGCGCGCCCCGATGCTGGACCTCCTTGGCGCGCTCGGGATCGTACAGGCTCAGCGCCGAAGCCTGCAAAAACGCGTCCGTCGCGCCGAGCGAATAGGGGTGCTTGGGGTTGCCTTCGATCTTGATCGGACGGCCGTCGATGGTCGTCACAATCACGCCCGTCGCCGTTCCATTGCGCGTGGCCACGCTGGCGTAGTGCAGCGGCTTGCCGTGGATGTAGCCCTCCGACGCGCGCGAGAACGGCAGGATGTGCTCGACCGGACGGCGGCAGGAGGTCAGGCCGGCCAGGCCGAAGCTGGCGCCCATCAGCTTCAGCAGCGTGCGCCGGTTGGTGCCGTCCACCGTGGCGTAGCCATTGGGAAATTCGCGCGTCACCCACTCCTCGAACTCCGGCGCCGCGGCGGCCTCGTCCAGGCTGCGCCAATATTTCTTGCCCGTCAGACGGGCCGGATTGATTTGAGCGAAAGGCTTCATCACGTGCGGATCCGTTCTCCTGCCGGCTAGCGGTGGCACCCCGAGCAATTCGTCGGCGGCTTGATGTGCCGGGCCTGAATCAGTTTCCACCCCAGCTCGGCCGGGTCGCCTTCGGGCTTCCAGTCCAGCTTGGTCACGTACTCGACAGGCCGGATGTTCGGCGCCGGGTTGCGGTGGCAGTCGAGACACCAGGCCATGGAGAGCGGCTGGGCCATCCGCACCTCCACCATCTGGTCGACGCGGCCGTGGCAACTGACGCAGGAAACGCCCGCCGTCACGTGCGCCTGGTGATTGAAATAGACGTAGTCGGGAAGACGGTGCACCTTCACCCACGGCACCGGCTGGCCCGTCGCATAGCTCTCGCGCACCATCTGCAGCTGCGGGCTTTTTTCTTTCACCCGCGCATGGCAGTTCATGCACACCTCGGTCGGGGGCACGGCCGCGAAGCTGGATTTATCCACGGTATAGTGGCAGTAGGTGCAGTCCAACCCCAGGTTGCCGGCGTGCAGCTTATGGCTGTAAGCAACGGGTTGGACGGGCATGTAGCCGGTGTGGAGCTGCTCCGGATGCGCCAGGTACAGCACCACGGAGGCCACCGCTCCCACGGCCACGATCGCGATGCCGCCGGCCAGGCGTACAGTAGTATCGAAACCCTTCGGAAAGATGGCGCTCATCCGTTCAATTCTTTCCAAACCTGCCAGGGCCTGGACCCGGGAAAGCCTTGCGCAGAATAATCTTCATGGGATGGAAAGATTCCTTAGAGAATTTCTAGCATAGCGGTACAATTTCCGCAATGGGAGAAAATTTCTTGTCCGGCCGCAATTCCACATCAGGTAGTGATGCACCGCGCGAGGCTCGCGATGCGCCCTTTTCGCTGGTCGGCCGCACGGATTTTCACCGCCCGCTCACGGGGCTTGGCCGGCACTTCGCGGACCTGCGCGTGCGGCCCAAGCTGATGGTCCTGCACAATCTCTTTTTCTTGGTATTAACTGTATTTATTTACTTCACGTTAGCGCCATTCGCGGAGCACCAGCTGCGGGCCGCGCAAGCGCGCGAGGTGGACCTGATCCTGGACACCTTCCGCCATCTGAGCGCCGAGCACGGCGAGCAGTCGCTGCGGCCCTACGACCTCCAGACCGGCTCCGGCGCCGATTTCGGACTGCCGCCCGCGGCCTATTCCTACTTCATCCGAGACCCCGAGGGAGTATGGCGGCAAATAGCCACGAGCGAGCACGTTTTCAAAAGAATTCCGGATAGTGAACGCTTTTATCGCATCACCCTGCCTCTGTCTTTTTACTCGGATTTACTTTTATCCGCTAAAAAGGCTGTTTTATCTGTTTTAATCGTGGTCTACGTCCTGGCCGTCCTCCTGCTCGAGCTGCTGATCCTGCCGCGCTACGTCTACCAGCCGCTGCGCCTGATGCTCGAGGCCGACGCGGCCTCGCGGGCCGGCGACCGCGCGGCCGAGATCGTCGGCGCGGAGCTGATTCCGGGCGACGAAATCGGCCAGATCATCCGCTCGCACAACCAGACGCTGACCAGCTTGCGGGCCCGTGAGGACGATCTCGAACGGGTGGCCCGCGACCTGCGCAACAAGAATGAACTGCTCGAGGCGGCCAAACGCCACCTGGAGGCGCAGGACCGCCTGGTCAGCCTGGGCCTGCTGAGCGCGGGCGTGGCCCACGAAATCAACACGCCCCTGGCCGTGCTCCACGGCTCGATCGAACAGCTACTCGAAACGAACCCCGACGCCCGCACCCGCAGCCGTCTGGAGCGCATGCTGCGCGTCGCCGGGCGCCTGCGGCGCATCAGCGCCGGCCTGCTCGATTTTTCCCGCGTGCGCCGCCGCGTGTTCGAGCCCGTGGAACTGAAGTCGCTGCTGGACGAGGCCTGGCAACTCGTGGCGATCGACGACAAATCTTCCGGCATATGTTTCGAGAACAGTGTTCTCGCGGGCCAGCGCGTTTGCGGCAACCCCGACCAGTTGATCCAGGTTTTCGTCAACCTGCTGCGCAACGCGCTGAATGCGGTCGCGGCGGGCGGCTGGATCCGTGTCTCGAGCCGCGCGTTGACAATCGACGGCCGGCCGGCTCAGGCCATTGCTGTCGAGGACAACGGCCCGGGCATCCCGCCCGAGGTCCTGCCTGACATTTTCGAAGCTTTTGTGACGGCGCGCCTCGACGCGCGCGGCACGGGCCTGGGATTGGCGGTCGCCGCAGGCATCGTCGATCAGCACGGCGGCTCCATCGCGGCCTCGAATCGCGCCGACGGCGGAGCCTGCCTGGTGGTCACGCTGCCGGCCGACGCTTCTTCAGAACAGCCGCAGCCATGACGCATTTTGGAAGCCTCGGCCGAACCACGCCCCCGCGCTCACGCGTTTGCATCCACCGTCCAATCCGCGCATCTGCATGGCAAAGACCATTGAGCGAGTGCAGGAGTAAACAACGATGACCGACCGCACCGACGCCGCCCCCGAGACCGATCCGCCGCCCGGGGGACTCATCGACGTCGCCGTGCTCGACGACGACCCGGATTTTCTCAGTTACGTTGAGGACTTCCTGCGCGACGAGGGCCACTACACCGTCCGCACCTTCGCCCAACCCGACGCACTGTTCCGAGCGGCCGCCGAACGCCGCCCGGACATCGTCCTGCTGGACATGAAAATGGGCGCCGTGAGCGGCGACAGCGTCCTGGAGCAGCTTCTGGCGCGCTTCCCCGGCCTGTGCGTGATCGTCGTCACCGGCTACCCGTCGCTCGAGGACATGCGCGCGACGTTCAAGCTCAAAGTCTTTGACTACCTCCCCAAGCCCTTTACGCTGGCCCAGATCCGCCAGGCGCTGGCGCATGCGATCGAGACTTTCAGCTTGGGCCGCGCGCTGCCGGACCGGCTGAGGGAGAAGCTCGGCCATCGCATCCGCCTGCTGAGAGCCGAGCGCGATTGGTCGCTCAAGGACCTGGCCCAGGCCTCGCGCCTGAGCATCAGCCAGATCAGTTCCATCGAGCGCGGCGCCAACATGCCTTCCCTCGAAAGCCTGCTGGCGATCGCGCGCGCGTTCGACAAGCAGCCCAGCGAGATCCTCGCCTCGATCGATTTTTGATGCAACGCCGGCGCGGTGTAGTCTTCGCGCGAAGGCGCCGCTCACGCCGCCGGCTGCGAGTCCTTTGCGCCGGCTCGACTCCGCTTCACTTGGCCCAACCTTCGAGCACCGCCTTGCTCAGCGGCCAGTGCCCCCGCACCACTGCCTGGTCGGCGCTGAACGTTCCCGCTAGCAGGATCGTCGCCGGACTGGCCGGTTCCGGTTGCTTGCCGGAGCGCGCGACCAGCTCCTTCAACGTCGCGGTCGCGCGGCTCAGCCGGTCCGCAATGGTCCTGGCCTTATCGGCTGAGGCGCATGGCGCGGCCAGTACGATTTCGAATCCGCCGCCGTTCATCTCGACTCGCAGCAACGCCTGCTCGGCCCCATCCAGTGCTTCCAGAAATGCGCTGATCCCCACACTCAGCTCCGGCTGGGCGTGAAAAGCCGACGCCGGAAGATGCATCCACGCCGGCGCCGACGGGGTTTCAAACGGCGGCATGGAAGCGCTCTTCCGGATGGACGCCGCGGCCATCGGATCGGGCGCGGCGGCGAGCGCCAGCAACCCGCCGCCGATCGGTTGGAACGAGATGTAGCGTTGCGGCCGGCTCCCCGGCATCGAACACAACTCGCCCGCGCAATGCCCGCCGTGCGCCCCCGCGTACTGGGCCAGCCGCGACCGGTCGAAGCGGCCCTTCAGCACCATCCAGACCGCGCCCGCGCGCAACTCCACCACGCCCGCGTCCAGGTCGCGCCGGTAGTCGAACCCCGAGGCCTCGACAAACGACTTGTATTCGGGATCCTCCGCGCCCGGCCGGCCCGCAATCTGTTCGAGCAGACCGGTCTTGCGCAACGTGCTCACATCCACGAACAGCACCGGACCATCGCCTGGCGGCAGGCTCGCCAGCATGGCAGACGGCGACGCGCCCGGCCTGAAGATGTAGAGGCTTCCCAGAACGATTGCGAAAAATGCCGCGCCCAGCGCGATGCGCCTGCGCCGCGTGGAGTGGTTCACTTCTGCAGATTACTCAATTCGCATCGCGCGCGTGGGAATGCGACCGGCTTCCGGATGGCCGCCCATATGGCAGGCGTACCGACGCTCCAGCGGACCCACGCCCGCCCTCAGTCGCGTGGCTTCTACGCCGTCGCCGCCAGTTCCGCACTGCGCGTTTGCTTCCACAGCGCGACGTACGGCTCGAGATCCTTCATCATGGCGAACCACATCGTCGGGTCGAGCGATTGCGCGCCGTCGCTCACCGCCTTGGCCGGATTGGGATGGATCTCGACGATCAAGCCGTCCGCGCCGATGGCGACGCCCGCGCGCGACAGCGCCGGCACCAGACTGCGCTTGCCGGTGGCGTGGCTCGGATCAAGGATCACCGGCAGGTGCGTCAACTCGCGCAGCACCGGCACTGCGCTGATGTCGCACGTGTTGCGCGTTTCGGTTTCGAACGTGCGGATGCCGCGCTCGCACAAAATCACTTCGGGGTTGCCGTGCGCCACGATGTACTCGGCCGACATCAGCAGTTCCTTGATGGTCGAACTCAGGCCGCGCTTCAGCAGCACCGGTTTGCCGCAGCGCCCCAGCGCCTTCAGCAGCGCGAAGTTCTGCATGTTGCGCGCGCCCACCTGCAGGATGTCCGCGTAGTCGCCGACCAGCGCCGTGTCGGCGTCGCTCATCACCTCGGTGACGATCGCCAGCCCGGTCTTCTCCCGCGCCTGCGCCAGCAGTTTCAGCCCCTCTTCCTCGAGGCCCTGAAAATCGTAGGGCGACGTGCGCGGCTTGAACGCTCCGCCGCGCAGCACTTTCGCCCCGCCGCGCGCCGCCAATTCGGCCGATTCGAGAATCTGCTTTTCGCTCTCCACCGAGCACGGCCCGGCCATCACAACGAACTCCGCGCCGCCGATCTCCACGCCCCGCCCGGCGTGAACAAGCGTCTTCTCGCGTTTGAATTCGCGACTGACGAACTTGTACGGCGCCGAAATCCGGACCGCTTTTTCAACCTGCGACATCGCCTCCAGCGCTTCCAGACACGCGCTGGTGTCGCCCACGCCGATGGCTCCGATGACGACGCGCTCCTCGCCTTCGATGGTGTGGATTTTGTAGCCGAACTCCTCAATGCGCTGCGTCACCTCGTCGATTTCCGCCTTCGACGCGTGGCGCCTCATCGAAATGATCATGTCTGTCAGGTTAGCAGGCGCGTGGTGGAAATCGCGCGGGAGCAGTACACAGGCACTGATCTGAGCGACCCGGTGCATTACACGTTCGACGCCATCGGCTACGAAGGGGTCCAGCCCGCGTGGCGATACCGCGTGGACTGGACCTCCGTGCGCGAGATTCGGGAAAGCAAGAGTATGTTTCTGCTGTATCTCAACCCGTCTCAGCGAACCATCCGCCCCAAGCGCTTTTCCCCGACGAGCCGGCACTCGCAGCCTGGCGATGCTTGATCGCCGCGCGCGCTCCGTCGGTTCCGATCCGCCGCCACAGCATCGTCGGCCGCTTCCTCTAAGCCTCAAACACGCCCCTGCCCCACGAACATTGGAAAGCACCAGCCTTTCTTAGACACCATTTGCCCGCTGCCAGTGCCCATTTTAGCCTTGTCTCTGCAAACAAATAATGCAGCACACTATGGGAACTACTCATGAAAACTAGTGTCAAAAGGAGTGTTCGACAAGAGTGAAGCGGCTCATCGACAGTGTGATGGCCGCAGTGGAAAGGAGCGGCGCATATGTTCCAACAGACATTCACAGAAGCGTCCGCCCGCACCAGTCGCGGCTGGACCGTGCTCGTCTCTTCCTCCGTGCAACTCGCCCTGATCGGCGCGTTGCTGGTGGTTCCGCTGATGCGCCCCGAGTTGCTGCCGAAGACGCTGCTGCGGACCATGCTGGCGCTTCCGCCGACGCCGCCGCCTCCGCCGCCCGCGCCGACGGCGACCCAGGCCGCCCACTCGCAGCGAACGATGCTGCGCCCATTTGACAGCGCCAACCTATTCGAACCGAGAAAGGTCCCGGATAAGGTCGCCATTCTGACCGATGCCGAATTGCCGGTTGTTGACAATGGCGTTCCAGGCGGCGTTCCGAACGGCGTGCCCGGCGGCACTGGTACTACCATGAACCCTATTTTCAATAACATCATCGCGCCGCCCGCGCCCCAGCCGTCGATCGCCAAACCCGAGCCGCCGGCGGTTCCTCCGCGGGTGAGGGTGGGCGGAAACATTCTCCAGGGGAAGCTCATTTACGGGCCCAAGCCGCCCTACCCGCCGCTGGCGCTGCGCTCCAGAATCGAGGGCCAGGTGCAGTTCTCGGCCGTGATCGCCCGCGATGGGACGGTCCAGAGCCTCACGGTCGTCTCCGGACACCCGCTGTTCATCCAGGCGGCGCTGGAGGCCGTGCGCCACTGGCGCTATGCGCCCACTTTGCTCAACGGCGAACCGGTCGAAGTGATCTCATCGATTGTCGTGGAATTCACTTTGAACCGCTAGTCTTCTTCCTTTGCGGGAGCATAGGCGATTTTATTGAGTCCGGGGCAGTGGACATGTGGAAAACACCCGCGAAAACCGGGGAGTGACGCCTCTGTCCCTAGTACGCACGGTCTTTTTATCCACGATGCATGTTCCTTGCTCCGCGCGGACTTGAGTCGTCTGAAGCCTGGTTCTTATCCGCCGGCCGCGGCCAAACCAGAGGCCGCCAGGTAAGGCTTGGCTGCCGGCGCGGCGCGGGATCGCGGCCGCCGCCGCTAGTGTCCACCGGCGAGCCGCCCGCCGCGGGCTCTCGATGCCCCGATGGTCCGCAGCAGGTAGTATTCGTTGATCGGCCGGTCGTCCGTGAGTAGCGGCGCTGCGGGGTCGTCGTGAATGACATCCTGGACTGGCCGCTCCCGGCTCAGAGCGGTGGCGAAGTAGCTGTACGCGCTCGCGCCGTCACCCCATTCGATCAGATCGCGCACCGCCGCCGCCGGCAGACGCGCGGCCAGCGTCGCGGCCGACAGCCTGTCCATGGGGGTGTCGCTGGCCAGAAAATGATCGCCCCAGCCATCCACCGAACCGAACACGCGCACATCCTGAAAACTGTGCTGCAAGGATTGGGCGAACGACGACCTGACGGTGGCGTCCGACAAAGGCAACCACTGTTGAAGGATGCCACCGGGACGCAGGCGGGTGCGCGCGAGGGCGTAAAACTCAGTGGAATAAAGGAGGCTCGATCCGGCTGACGGCACCGGCGGCGGCGGATCGATGACGATCGCGTCGAACGTATCGCGCGTGCGCTCGAGGAATCGCCGGGCGTCGTCAATGACTACGTTCGCGTGCGGCGAACGTAGAACTTGGTCCGCATCGGCGTGGAAATAACTGAACAGCGAGGGCACGCTGGGCACCAGTTCCACGACCGTCACCGGCACGTCCCATGACATAGCGGAGCGGAAGGAGGTCCCCATGCCAAAGCACAGCACCAGTACGTTGTTGGGGGGCGCCGGCAGGGATGCCAGCGTCAGGTGGGACATCATCTTGGTGGTCGGACTCAGCATCGTCATCCCGGTGCCATTGACGAGCAGCCTGCGGCCCATTCCACGGCCGATGGCGAGCGAAGTGGCTGTGTAGTCGCGGCGCACGCGCGCCCCAGGGTGGAGAGATTCATAGTCGCGCGTCAGCGTCACCAGCAACACCGCAGCCACTGCGGCGGCGGCCAGCAGCCGGGCCAGGGCGGGACGCGGCTCACCTTCCCGGCCTTTCGCCGCCAGAAACCAGACGCCGAAGCCGAACAGCGGCAGCGCCAGAAGCAGCTGCGTCCAGCGTTCCCCGACTGCCGGCAGCAACACGAACCCGGCCAGCAATGGGCCCAGGATGCAGCCCACTCCGTTGACCGCATAGGCCCTGCCGGCGCGGTTCGGATTGCCCAACGACCAGCGATCCACCAGCATCGGCGTCATGAATCCCGCCACGGCGCAAAACGGCCCTATGCCGCACAGCAGTAACAGCACCGGGTTCCACTTGGCGAAAGCGCTCAGCCGCGGATCCGTTGCGAGCAACGGCAGAAACGCGCACGCTCCGGCCAGAGTGGCCGCCGCTCCCACGGAGGGACCGGCTCCTTTGGAGCCGGCCTCTTGTACCCGCCTCCTGTAGCGGTTTGAGCCCAGCGCCGTGGCGCCCAGGTAGACCGCCAGGATGGCCGCGAACGAATACACCACCGGCCCCATGATGGGAATGAACTGGCGCGTCCAGACTACCTCCATCCCCAGGCTGGCAAGGCCTGACGTAAACAGCAGCGGCAGGGCGACCGGGCTACTCCGGGCGGAGTCCGCGGCTTCTCCGGCGGACTGGTCCGAACCGGCGACCGGGACGGCCTCCGACGCGCTGTCGCCGGTTGAGCGCCGCCGTGCAAACGCGACCGCAAAGGCCGTTGCGGCAATCACTGCGTTGAGCGCCACCGCAATCAACAGCGTCCTGGCGAAACCCAGCAGCTCGATAAACACGAAAGCCGACCCCACGGCTCCTGCCATCGCCCCAAGCACGTTCGCCAGATACAGGTAACTGAATGAAGTGGAGGACCGGGCACGGAACGCCGCGCGGATGCCGGCCATTGCCAGCGGAAAGGTGGCCCCCATGCACGTGCAGAACGGGAGCATCACCAGTCCTACCCAGGCGGCGGAGACAAGATAGTAGCCCGGGGAGTCCCAGGATGCGTTCTGCCCCGCCAGAACGGTCCGTCCGGCACGCAGCAACGGCGCCACCGCCAGGCCAGAGATCCCGATTGCCAGTTCAATGGCGCCATACAAGGCAATGAAGAAGCCAGCACGACGGTGTTCGAGCCGGCGCACCACGCGGCCGCCGGCCCAGCTCCCCAACGCCAACCCGGCCATGAAGATCGATAGAACGATCGACACCATTGGCGTGGTCACCCCGAAGCTCGCCATCGCCACCCTGAGCCACACTACCTGGTAGAGCAGGCTGCAGAATCCGGACAGGAAGAAAAAGAGGAAGAAGATACTCATGTCGTTTGCACTCCCTAACACTCTGTCATATCGGCACGCCATGGCACAGGCATGACGGGACTGGACCGGCGTGGATGTGGCCCCCAGCCCGGATGTTGCACCACGATCGCAGCGAGGCGCGATGAGAGGGCTGCAGATACAAGGCGCGCGAAGGGAGCCGAGCGGAGGCGTACTGGATCGGTACGTCGAGCACGGGGGGTGCCCCCTGGGCCCAGCGCAACGCAGTAGCTGCGGCCCTATCGCGCGCCGCAGCCGATTGTTGGTGAAACATCCGGGCTAATCCCGGGCTACGAAGCGCAGCGGCAGATCGGCGTTTTTGCGGATGCCGATGCGCGGCGTGGCCTCGATCGTGCGCGGCGCGCGGCCGCGGCGGACGGTGATCGGGCCGCGCGTCAAATCGCAGCCGTAGTGTTCGAGCGTGATGCCCAGCACGCGGGTCAGCTTGCCCGGCCCGTCCCCGATGCCTTCGATACCGCGAATCAACACGCAGCCGGGCGTGCCCTCCGGCTCGGCGACGATGTTCAGGCAGTAGTACATCCCGTAGCACAAGTAGACGTAGGCATGGCCCGGCGGGCCGAAGATGACACGCGTGCGCGGCGTCAACCCGCGGAAGGAATGCGCCGCCTGGTCCACATACGGCGGGTAGGCTTCCACCTCGACGATGCGTCCGCCGCGCACCGTTCCGTCCGGCGCGGCGAGCTCCAGCACGCACCCCAGCAGCGCTCGCGCCACTTCGATGGTCGGTTTCGAGTAGAATTCACGATCTAGTAACGGGCCCGTCATCTCGCGCTACCATTAGGCGACGTAACAAGGTACAAAACGTTGATGCGTTTGTTTGTTGGACTCGATCTGCCGTACGAAATGCGGCGCAACCTGGAGCTGCTGCTGCACCTCGTGAAACCGCTGGCCCGAATCCAGTGGAGCCCCGTGGCCAATCTCCATCTCACCACCAAGTTTATCGGCGATTTCCCTGAGGCGCGGCTGGAGGAGTTGAAATCCGCGCTGGCCGCGGTGCCGCGCCCCGGCGCGCTGCGCATCGCCATCCGCGCTCTGGGATGGTTTCCCAATCCTGAGCGGCCGCGCATCTTCTTCGCCGGGATCGAGGCGCCGCCGGAACTGGCCCAGCTGGCGCGCGACACCGACGCGGCCTGCGCGGCGCTCGGCATCCCGCGGGAAGACAAGCCATTCCGGCCGCACCTGACGCTGGCGCGCATTCGCCATCCCGAGCCGCTCACTACGCTGAGAGACGCCATCGCCGGGTTGCCCGGCACGGACTTCGGCGCGTTTCAGGCGGACCACTTCCATCTGTACCGCAGCCAGCTCGATCCCCGCGGGTCCATCTACACCAGGCTGGCGTCGTTCCCATTAGCCCTATGATTCCCGCCACGCTACTCGATTCCCAAGCTGCCGCCGGCCCATCCAGCACCCTGCTGATTGCCGGACTTCTGGTGCTGGCCTACCTCATCGGCGGCATTCCGTGCGGCTACCTGCTGGTGCGGCTGACCACCGGAAAAGACGTGCGCTCGCTGGGCAGCGGCAACATCGGCGCCACCAACGTATTGCGTACGACGGGGCGCGGCTGGGGCGTGCTCACATTGCTGCTGGATGTCGCCAAGGGCTACCTGGCGGTGTGGATCGTGCTGCGCTCCACTCACGGGTCACAGCTGTTCGCCGGCGCGGCGACGGTGGCGGTCTTGATCGGGCATGCGTACCCGGTCTATTTGAGATTCAAGGGTGGGAAGGCCATGGCCAGCTACATCGGCGCGGGCCTATGCCTGGCCCCGGCCTCGGTGGGGGTGTGTGCCGTGGTGTTTGTGCTGGTCGTGACGGTTTGGCACTACATCTCGATGGGCTCCATCGTCGCCTCGGCCGTATTCCCGCTGGTGGTGTGGCTGATGTACCGGCCGGGCTGGCCGCTGCTGGCGGCGTTCGTCGCGGCGAGCGCGCTGGTGATCTGGCGGCACAAATCCAACATCCAGCGGTTGCGGGCCGGCACCGAGAACGTATTCCGGTTCGGAGGTAAAGAGCAGTGAAGCGACTGGCAGTGATCGGTGCAGGAGGGTGGGGGACGGCGCTGTCGATCGTCCTGGCGCCGCGCTTCGAGCGGGTGCGGCTGTGGGTGTACGAGCAGGACCTGGCCGAGCGCATGCAGAGCGCGCGGGAGAACGACGTCTTCCTGCCGGGCGGGCGTCTCAGGGACAATATCGCGGTGACCACGAGCCTGGCCGAGGCGGTCGAGGACGCGCAGATCGTGCTGGGCGTGATGCCGTCCCATCACGCCCGCCGGGTGTACGACGACCTGCTGCCACATCTCGACGAGAAGATGCTCATTGTGAGCGCGACCAAGGGCCTGGAAAACGGCACGCTGCTGAGAATGTCGCAGGTGATCAACGATGTGGTGGGCAACCGCTTCCCGCCGCGCGTGGGCATATTGAGCGGGCCGACATTTGCCCGGGAAGTGGTGCGCGGCGAACCGGCCGCGGTGGTGATCGCGTCGCACGATATAGGGTTGGCGCGCACGGTCCAGACGGCTTTTTCCGGCCCCACGCTGCGGCTGTACACGAGTACCGACCCGGTGGGCGTGGAGCTGGGCGCATCGCTGAAAAATGTCGTGGCGATTGCGGCGGGGGTGTGCGCCGGACTTGGATTGGGCGCCAACACGCTGGCCGCGTTGATCACGCGCGGCCTGGCGGAGATTACGCGCATGGCCGTCGCGGCGGGCGGCCAGAGCCAGACCCTGGCCGGCCTGGCGGGACTGGGCGACCTGGTGCTGACCTGCACCGGGGAGCTGAGCCGCAACCGGCATGTGGGCTTCCAACTGGGCCAGGGACGGAAGCTCGCGGACATCCTGGGCGGGATGCGGATGGTGGCCGAGGGGGTTCAAACCACCTACGCGGCCATGGAACTGTCCGAGCGGCTGTCGGTTAACCTGCCGATTACGCGCCAGGTCCACGCGATCCTGCGCGACGGCCGCGACCCGCGCGAGGCATTGCGCGAGCTGATGGAGCGGTCACTGAAAGAAGAATAGGCGTCCCCTCTCAGCGCAACCGGGCCGCAGCTCCAGTGAATGACGTGGCGGTGTCTCCGGGGGGAACGCATTGACGTTAGCATGGGAGCAGCCAGCGCGCGAGGATGGACATCGACAGTGACAGCCCGATCTTCATCGTCGGCTGCCCGAGAAGCGGCACGACGCTGCTGCGGGATCTTCTGCGCTCGCATCCGCGCTTGACGTTTCCAGGCGAATCGCACTTCATCCCGGCCTTCTACCGGGGTTACGGAGATCCGGGGAATGCGGCCGAAGCGCGCCGGCTGGCGGCGCGGATCCTCAGGACGCGCTGGGTGCGCCGGTGGAGGTTAGAGCTCGAACCCGATTCCTTTTCTGATTGCCGTTCCTTTCGCGAGATTGTGTGCCGGATTTACGAGGCGTGGGCGCGCCGGGCGAACAAGCCGCGCTGGGGTGACAAAACGCCCCAGCACGCCGCGGAGATTCCGCTCCTGCTGACGCTATTCCCCAAGGCCAAGATCCTGCACATATACCGCGATGGGAGAGACGTGGCGCTGTCCTGGCTCCGGGTCGGGTTTGGACCTCGCAACATGCACACTGCGGCGGGCGCGTGGAAGCATTACGTCACCTCGGGCCGACGCGCCGGCGCAACGTTGCCTGGCGAGACTTACCTGGAAGTGCGCTACGAAGAGTTGCTCGAACGGCCGCGCGAGACCATGCAACGGGTATGCGAGTTCATCGGGGAGCCGTTTGACGATGCGGTCCTGCGGCCCAGCCTGCGGGCAAGAGATCCGCGCTTCGCTCCGTTTGCGCGGAAGCGCCCGCCAGCGGAAATCATGGCCACCAACTTCGGCAAATGGAAGACCCGGATGGCGGCCAAGGATAGGGTGACGTTCGAGTCCGTAGCCGGGGATCTCCTCGAGGCTCTGGGTTACGAAACGGAAGGGCACACACGCCGCATCTCCTTTCCTGAGCGGCTGGCGTGGTTTCTGCATCAGCGATTCTGGTGGAGCGTGAGCAGACTGCCGGCGTTGAATCGCACCGCATTTTTTTCGACGTTTGTGCAATTGACGCGGGCGAAGACCCATGCCCGGTTCAGAAGGGTGGCGCGGTAGAACCAGGGGGAGCGGGCTCATCAATGCGGCCGGCCGAGCCGAGCGCCAGCAATGTGAGCATCTCCAGACGCTTCCGGACGATCCAGGTTGACTGAGGACTTGAGCCCGGCGCGCCGACGGAGGATGTCAGGACCTGAAGGGGTTCAACAGAGCTGTGCATCCGATATGCGCGGCAATCAGGCTAACCTGAGAGTTCGTGATGATTGGCGTGAGCAGTGACGCTCCGATCTTCATCGTCGGCTGCCCGAGAAGCGGCACGACGATGCTGCGCCACATGCTCAGTTCGCATCCGCATCTGACCTTTCCGGAAGAGTCGCACTTCATCCCGGAGTTCTACCGGGGCTACGGCAATCCGCGCGACGAGGCGCAGGCGCGCAGGCTGGCTGAACGGGTGCTCAGCCTGCAGTGGGTGAGCCGCTGGGGGCTGGAGCTGGAAGCGCAATCGTTTGCCGATTGCCGCTCGTTCCGGGAGTTTTTGTGCCGGCTGTACGAAGCCTGGGCGCGCCGCGAGACCAAGCCGCGCTGGGGTGACAAGACGCCCAATTACGTGACCGACATTCCTCTTCTGGTGACGCTGTTTCCCGGCGCCAGGATCATCCATATGTACCGCGATGGGAGGGACGCGGCGCTGTCCTGGATCCGGATTCGCTACCAGCCCCAAAACGTCTACACGGCGGCGCGACTCTGGAAGCGCTTCGTCGGCAGCGGACGCCGGGCGGGCGCGGCGCTGCCGCGCGAAACGTATCTGGAAGTGTGTTACGAAAAGCTGCTCGAACAGCCGCGCGAGACCATGCGGCGGGTGTGCGAGTTCATCGGCGAGCCGTTCGACGAGGCGGTCCTGGGCCTCTCCCGGCGCAAACCGGATCCGCGCACGGGTGCGCTGGAGCGGACGAGCACGCGCCTGGAAATCCGCCCCGGCAACTGCGGGAAGTGGAAGACGCAGATGTCACCGCGGGACCGAGTCGTGTTCGAATCGGTGGCCGGGGATCTGCTCGAGAATCTGGGTTACGAGACCGAAGGGCGCACACGCCGCATCTCGAGTCCGGAGCGGCTGGGGTGGAATCTGCATCAAGGATTCTGGTGGACGATGCGACGGCTGCGGACGCTGCACCATCAGCCCTACCGCTGGTCCGTCCTGAATATGATGTGGGCGCGGGCCCGTTCCCGCTTCAGCACTGCGTGACCTGTGGATGGAGAGCGGGAACCGCGGCGCGGGCGCGGTTGGAATCACAGTGGAGGCGCTGAATTGCAGCCTCTGTTCATCGGAAAACGGGGAGGCGGACGCAATGGCGCGGGCTGCGGCCCCGCCACGTGATCAACCGGGAGCCAACGCGCTCAATTCAGTTTCTCGGTCAGCTTGACCGCTTCGGTGAGCTTGAAGCTCAGCAGGGTCTCGCTGGGCAGGCGAACTTCCTGGCCTTTCGAGCCCAGGGCAGCTCCACCGCCCGCTGCGGTGCCGGCGCCCGCGCCGATCGCGGCCCCTTTGCCGCCCCCGACCGCCGCACCGATGATCGTGCCCAGGACCGCGCCCACGCCGACCTTGGTCACCGCACTTTTCGTGTCCGACGCGGCGGTCTTACGCGAGGCGTCCGTGCGAATGTTCACCTTCTGGCCATCGGTGGTGCTCAGCGCGGTTAATTCCAGGCCAATCGCGGCATGGCTCTCGCCGCGGCCGGCACGCTTCAGCGCAGAGATTTTGCCTTGAACGAGCGCACCGCGGTCGGCGATCACGAAGCCGTCGATCACGATCGGCTTGTCGAGCGTCGCGGTGAATGGATCCCCCTCCGACTGCTTCTCGCTGCTGATACTGTCGCGCAGGCGCACGGCCAGCGTCGTCCCGGCGGGAATCGTCACCGTGTGCGGTGTGTGGTCGCGGGTTTCGGCCAGCGGGTCGGGCCGCATGACGTTCGATGGCCGGGTTTGCAATGCGGCAGCGGGCGGAGGCGGCAATTGCGGCTGCGCGTTGGGCGAGGGAGGCGGGAGTTGGGGCTGCGGATTCGCCTCCTCGACTGGCTGCGCCGGCTGCGGATTCGCTTGCGCCTGCTCGACGCGCTGTTCGGACGGCGGCTCGGGCGCGGCGGATGCCGGCGGCTCGGGCTCCGGCGGCGCGGATTCGTGGCGCCGCACCGTGCGCGCCGGCTGCTCGAGCGCGGGCGCTGGTTCGGGAGCCGCCGCGGGGGTCTCGGGCGGGACGGCGGTGGAATCCGATTGAGTCGCGGCGGGCGCCGCAGGGGGAGCGGATCGATGGCCGGCCGCAAAGTAAACCAGGCCCCCGATGAACAATCCTCCGCAGATGAACGCCAGCAGGTACTTCTGCAACATGGATCTCTCCTGCCTCAAACTAATACTACGCGCGCCATTGCCGGCGCGTTACGGCGGCGCCGCAGCGCGCTTGATGAGGCCCGCGACCAACCCGTTACAATAATGGAAGAAATGATTCAGTTCCCGGCCGGCTACAGCATGCGAGGGGTGCGGGTCCAGCCCGCCACGGTGCTGGCGCCGATGGTCGGCGTCACCGACACGGTGTTCCGCCGGCTGATCCGCGCCCAGGGCGGCTGCGGACTGATGATGACCGAATTCACCAGCTCGCACGGGGTGGTGGCGACCACCCGCGGCCGGCCGGGCCGGCAGTCGCGCACCTTCCGCTACCTGTACTTCGAACCCGAGGAGCACCCCATCTCGGCGCAGTTGTTCGGCTCCGATCCGGAGATCATGGCGCAGGCGGCGCAGGTGTGCGAAGACCACGGATTCGACGCCGTCAACATCAACTTCGGCTGCCCGGTGAAGAAGGTGGTGCGCTGCAACGGCGGCTCGGGCCTGTTGCGCAATCTGCCCCTGGTGGAAGAGCTGTTGAAGCGCTGCCGCGCGGCCATCCGGATCCCGCTGACAATGAAATTCCGCGCCGGCTGGAACGACAAGGAACTGGTGCACGTGGAACTGGCGCGCATGGCGGAAGCCAATGGCGTCAACGCGATCGCGCTGCACCCCCGCACGCGCGAACAGGGCTACGCGGGACGCTCGGATTGGTCGCGCATCGCCCAAGTCAAGGCCGCGGTGAAGATCCCTGTGATCGGCAACGGCGACATCAGCGCGCCGGAAGATGCGCTGCGCATGGTGCGCGAGACCGCCTGCGACGCGGTGATGATCGGGCGCGCGGCTTCTTCCAACCCATGGATCTTCCGGCAGATCCAGGAATTCGTCGAGACCGGCAGCTACGCCCAACCGTCGGAACAGGACCGCTGGCGCATCATGCATCGCTATTACGCCATGCTGATCGCGGGCGGCGGGCATGACGTGGTCGGCAAGATGAAACAGTTCGCGACGTACTTCACGCACGGCGTGCGCAACGGCGCCAGGCTGCGCGTTCTGATCTATCAGTCGAAAGAGTCGGCCGAGATCCTGGCGCACGTTGACGCTCATTTCGAAGGCGAACTGCGGGACGCCGAACGGGGCATCGAAGCGCCGCCGCCGGAGAGCGTTCCACGGATGCAGGAAGCGCTGGTTGGCCCCTGAGTGATGAGCCGCGGATGCTGAAGAAAGTCCAAGCCATCACCGACGGCTCGTGCCTGGGCAATCCGGGTCCCGGGGGATGGGCCTGCATTCTGCGCTACGGCAAGCGCATCAAGGAGCTGAGCGGCGGCGAGGCGCACACCACCAACAACCGCATGGAGCTGACGGCGGCGATCCGCGCGCTGGAAACCTTGAAGCAGGCCTGCCAGGTTGAAATCGTGACCGACTCCGAGTATCTGAAAAACGGCGTCGAAGCGTGGATGGCGCGCTGGAAAAAGAACGGCTGGAAGACGGCCGCGAAGAAGCCGGTGCAGAACCAGGATCTGTGGGAGGCGCTGGACCGCGCGCTGGAGATCCACACGACCAGGTGGGTCTGGACCAAGGGCCATGCCGCGCATGCCGACAACAATCGCTGCGACGAACTGGCGCGCCAGGCCGCGCTCACGATAAAGTCGGCAACACAGGCAGGGACTCCCGAGTGAACCTGGCGCTCTACGGCGGCACCTTCGATCCGATCCATCGCGCCCACCTGACGGTGGCGGGCGAGGCGGCCGAGCAATTCCACCTCGACGCGGTGTGGTTCATCACCGCGGGCCAGCCGCCGCACAAGCCGGCCGGCAGCACGACGCCGTACGAGCATCGCCAGCGGATGGTAGAACTGGCCTGTGCGAGCGACCCGCGTTTCCAGTCCCCGCGGCTGGAGCAAGCCGCTGGCGCGAGCTACACCATCCATACCCTGGAACGCGTGCGCGCCATGCTGCAGCCGGGCGACCGGCTGTTCTTCCTGATCGGCGCCGATGCGTTTGCGGAGATCGGCACGTGGTACCGCTCGCGCGAAGTGCTGGCGGCGGTGGAGTTCATCGTCGTCTCGCGGCCGGGCTATGTGTATCCGATTCCCGCGGGGGCGCGCATCCACCGGCTGGAGACGCTGGCGCTGCCGGTGAGTTCCTCCGAGATCCGGCGCGCGCTGGAGCAGGGCGAGAGCTCCGACGAAGTGCCGCCGGCGGTCAGCGAGTACATCCATGCGCACGGCCTGTACCACCTGGACAGCGCGGCGCGACTGCGCCCCTGACGCGCGGACATCTCTCTTTGACGCCAAGACGTCATATTGAAAGCCGCCCCTGCATGTGACAATGAATCGAACTGCCGCGGGGGCTGCAGCGGCGCGCTGGGGTGCGGCCGCGGAATCCCGCAGCGGGGCGATTTTCCACGGGTTCCGCCGCCATGACCGCCAGACTCTTCTTCAAGTTCCTGGGTGCCGTATTGATCATCATGGTGGTCGCGCTGACCGCCATCGGATTGCTCTCCTCCCGGCTGGCGGAACGGGCCTACATCGGCGATCTCAAGACCGAGCTCAGCCAGAAGATCGCGCTGCTCCAATTCATGCACCGGCAGAAGCCGCTGCCGCTCACGCCGGATACGGTCCGCGAGCTGGCGCAGTCGACCAGCGCGCGGCTGACCTTCATCGCGCGCGACGGCCGCGTAGTGTTCGATTCAGACGCTGACCCCGGCCGGATGGAGAATCACGCCAGCCGGCCCGAAGTGCGGGAAGCGCTGCGCGGCCGTGTCGGATTTGCGGTCCGGACCAGCGCCAGCATGGGGGTCCGGTTCCTGTACGCGGCCGGTCCGCTGGAAGACGGCGTGGTCCGGCTCGCGGTGCCGCTCGATGCAGTGGAGGCGCACGTCCGCCAGCTGCGGAACAGCCTGGTTCTCTACACTGGTCTGGCGTTCATTCCGGGCTTCCTGATTGCGGCCTTCCTGGCGCGATACTTCTCGCGGCGGCTGGGCGCGGTGATCCACTACGCGTCCACGCTGGCGATGGGCAACTTCAAAGCGCGGCTGCAGCATCCCGGCGACGACGAGCTGGGCATCCTGGGCAAGCAGTTGAACGAGACCGGCGAGAAGCTGCAGAAGATGTTCGAGGAGCTGCAGCGCGAGCACGTCGAACTGGAGAAGCTGGAGCGCATCCGCAAGGACTTCGTGATCAACGTCTCCCACGAGCTGCGCACGCCGCTGGCCTCCATCCAGGGCTACACCGAGACGCTGCTGGACGGCGCCTTGGAAGACCGGGAGAACAACGTCAAGTTCCTGAACATCATCCAGCAGAACGCCGAGCGGCTGGCGCGCCTGACCGCCGACCTGCTAACGCTGGGCCGCCTGGAGCTGAAGACGCAAAAGCTGCAGCCCGCCAAATACTACATCAACCCGCTGCTGGAAGACAGCATCGCCACTCTGCGGCCGATGGCGGACAAGAAGCGGATCGAGATCCGCTACGAGCCGGCGCCGGAGGCCGCGGAGGCCTTCTGCGACTCCGAGGCGATGCACCAGATCATGATGAATCTGCTCGACAACGCCATCAAGTACACGCCCGAAGGCGGGCACATCGCGGTCTTTACACGCCCGCTCACCGACCCCGTGCGCGCAGAGATGGTGGAAATCGGGGTCCGCGACACCGGCATCGGAATTCCGGCCGAGGAGCTGCCGCGGCTGTTCGAGCGCTTTTACCGGGTGGACAAGGCGCGCTCGCGCGCGCTGGGCGGAACGGGCCTGGGCCTGGCGATCGTAAAGCACCTGGTGCGTTCGCTGGGCGGAGAGGTGCACGTGGACAGCGTGGCCAACCAGGGCTCGACCTTCCGTTTCACCCTCCCGGTCCACGACCTCGGAGGCAACAAAGATTTCGATGTTCAAGAGCAGTTAACCATTTAGTCATTGAATTGTCACGATTGTCATGGCAATCGTAGGGTAGGGTAATCGAAATGAAGAAAATCCTGCTCATCGAGGACGACTCTGACCTGTTCGCGCTGCTCAAGTACAACCTTGAGAAGGAGGGATTTAACCTGGTCGGGGCGCAGACCGGCAAAGGCGCGGTGGAGTTTTGCCGCCGCGAACGTCCGGATCTGATCATTCTGGACATCATGCTGCCCGATTCCGACGGGCTGGACATCTGCAAGGGCATCCGCAATCACCCCGAACTGGCGCACATCCCGGTGATTTTCCTGACGGCGCGGGCCTCGGAGACGGATCGCATCGTGGGCCTCGAACTGGGAGCCAACGACTACATCGTCAAGCCGTTCTTTGTGCGCGAGCTGATCGCCCGCATCAAGATTCAGTTCCGCGGCCAGCAACAGCCCTCGCGGACGTTGCAGATCGGTGGCCTGCAACTGGACCGCTCGAGCTGCCGGGTGTTGCTGAACGCTGCGGCGCTGTCGCTGACGGCGACCGAGTTCCGGCTGCTGGAGTTCCTGATGAGCCGGCCGGGCGTGGTGTTCAGTCGTGAGCAACTCCTGGACGCCGTGTGGGGGCACGACCGCGCGGTCACGGACCGCACGGTGGACGTTTACATCCTGCGGCTGCGGCAGAAGATTGAACAGGATCCGGCCAACCCCGGTTACATCCGCTCGGTGCGCGGATTCGGCTACAGCTTCAACGAAGTGGCGGCCGAGCCAGTGCCGGCAGCGAGCTAGTGTCCCGAGTCACTAATTCGCCACAGAAATGCGCACTGGTGGGGCAGACCGCCAGGTCTGCGGCCGACGTCCACGTCGGCCTTTCGTTTGCTTTCAAGAGCCGGACGTGGACACCCGAGCCGCAGTGGTTTCTGTGTTAAATTAACGAAGCACCACACTAGGCCCTGCCGTGGTCGGAGGGAGATGGGCCCGCCCGGCAACATCGAAAAAACAAAAAATGCGAAACAAAGCCAATTGTCGAGTTTGGCTTTTAGATTCAATTAGCTATCGTGCCATTCTTGACGCATAGGGTCCGCTTCGGCCCGGCCTCCTCGGGCAGCAGCATCCGGCGCGGGTCCGGCCGCTGTTCTACGCTACACCCGAGGTCAAGCCAATCCGGAAGTCGATTGGCAGTTGATTCAATACCTGATCGTTGGTAGGATTTAGGGAATATGTCCAAACTACAAGACATCCAGCGGGAATTGGGCTTCAACACCCGTTCGCTCCACGCCGGCTACGATCCGGATCCGACCACCAAGTCGCGCGCCGTGCCGATCTACCAGACCACGTCGTTCGTCTTCGACGATTCGGCCGACGCAGCGGCACTGTTCGCGTTGCAGAAGTTCGGCAACATTTACACCCGCATCATGAATCCGACCACGGACGTGCTGGAGAAGCGCGTGGCGTCGCTGGAGAGCGGCGTGGCGGCGCTGGCGGTGGCGTCTGGCCAGGCGGCGCAGTTCCTGGCCATCACGAGTCTGCTCGAGGCGGGCGACCATTTCGTCTCGTCGTCGACGCTCTACGGCGGGACCTACACACAGTTCGATGTCAGCTTCCGGCGCTTCGGCCTGGACGTCACGTTCGTCGAGCCCGACGATCCCGAGAACTTCCGCAAGGCGCTCAAGCCGAACACCAAGGCGATTTACGGCGAGACGATCTCGAATCCGCGCGGCAACGTGCTGGACATCGAGGCGGTGGCCAAGATCGCGGCCGAGGCCAATGTGCCGTTCGTGATCGACAACACCTTCGCCACGCCCTACCTGTGCCGCCCGATCGAGCACGGCGCGGACATCGTGGTGCATTCGCTGACGAAGTTCCTGGGCGGGCATGGGAACTCGATCGGCGGAATCATCGTGGACGGCGGCAAGTTCGACTGGAAGAAGTCGGCGCACCCGCTGCTGAACCAGCCGTCGCCGGCGTATCACGGGATGAACTTCGCCGAAGTTTTCGGCAATCTGGCATTCATCCTGCGCGCGCGGGTGGAAGGGCTGCGCGACCTGGGCCCGGCGCTGAGCCCGTTCAACTCGTTCCTGTTCATCCAGGGCGTGGAGACGCTGGGGCCGCGCATGGACCGCCACGTCGCCAACGCGCAGGCCGTAGCGGAATGGCTGGAAAGCCACCCGCAGGTAACCTGGGTGAAGCACCCGGGGCTGAAGTCGAACCCGTACCATGCGCTGGCACAGAAATACCTGCCGAAGGGCGCGGGCGCGATCTTCAGCTTCGGCATCAAAGGCGGCTACGACGCCGGGCGTGAAGTTCGTCAACGCGCTGAAGCTGTTCTCGCACCTGGCCAACGTCGGCGACGCGCGCAGCCTGGTGATTCACCCGGCGTCCACGACGCACCAGCAGCTCAACGCCGAGCAGCAGGCCGCCGCGGGCGTGACGGGCGATATGGTGCGGCTGTCGATCGGCCTGGAGGACAAGGAAGACATCCTCTGGGATCTGGAACAGGCGCTGGCGGCGTCGCAGAAGTAGCTGCGGAGCGACAACTCTAATTACGCAGTAGCGGATCAGTCTGGGTTTGGCGGCAGCAAGCGCGTTTCCGATAACGCCGTTTTTCGTTCCGACCACCTGTCCGACATGCCGACAATCCGTCAACTTGGATTACTTCCGGGTAGCCGACGAACAAGACGTGAGGATGGCGTCTGGCTTTAGTGATGAATGAGGTCGGTCTCCCAACCCGAGAATAGCGTGAGAGGAGCGGAGTTGTTGGCCGGCAACGAGTTTACGAGTAAGCGGTTGTCCGGCGAGACGGCATATTGGAACCAACCAAACATCGTGACCGCAATGCGGGTCTGGGCAAAGACCTGAGGTGGTCCCGCCATGCCCTTCGCAGCATCGAAGGCCACAACCATGATCTTACGATCAGGTTGAACGAAATAAATATTCCGACCGTCGTGGCTCCAACGAGGCTGCGCCGAGCCGCTCAAGCTGGAAATCGGGACGCGCATTCCCGGCCCGGGAAACCGCTGAACGACAATTTGGCGTGCCGGCAACTTGATGTAAGCGACCCATTTGCCATCCGGAGAAAACTGGGGTTCCGCACCGGCCGTTGCAAACTCGCTGGACTTGTGATCGTGCAGGAAGTAGACCTCCAGACTTGGGAAGGAGTTTCCTGTTCCGATGCGCATGTAGATCAAACGGCCATCTCGCGACCAGTCACAAGGGATGACGTTGGCTCCGCTCACAAGCTGCGTGGGCGGGGCAGAGGCGTCGATGGGTAATTCGTCGATATTCAGGTAAGCGTCTCGAAACGCGATCGCCTTACCGTCGGGAGACCATATTGGGTTGCTTTCGTGTCCGCCTTCTGTTAAGCGGGCGCTGATTCCGCGTTTGAGGTCGTAGAGCCGAATAAAGTGCTTGCCGTTGTGCTCGTCATCGGCATAGACCGCGATGGATTGGCCATCGGGTGAAAATTGCGGGCCTTCATAACCCATCTCCGGAAACTGACCGAGTTCCTTCCCTGCCGGATCGTACCAAACCAGCCGCGAGGGAGAGTCAGCCGCCGACTGGAAGATCAACTTGCCATCCTGCGAAACGGAGAATCCGGATTGCCAGAAATCAAAGAATTTGTCGACCTCCGGTTGCGTCAGCGGAATGGCGGCTCCTGTGGCGCGAAGTCCCGCAGTGTCAAACGGTTGCGCGACGATGGTCCGGTCGCGCACGTAAAGTAGATGAGATGAGGCGAACAGAACATTCCCGTCATTCTCGGGCGAGATGAATTTGGGCGCCTCGTTATGGTCGAGCGAGCCAACGTAGAGGCCGTTGTGCCGTTCATTTGCGGGACTCCCCCAATTGACAACATAGAGGAAATGCTTGCCGTCGGGAAGGAAGAATGGCCAGTGTTGGGATTCGCCGCTGCCCGGTGGAATCTTGGTCGCCGCTTCGGGAGTTCCGCCCGTGGCCGCCACCCGATAAATAGGGCCTGCGATTGCAGGAGCAAATACGATAACGCTGTCTCGATTCCAGGTTCCGCCAAAGCCTCCGGCAGAGTCGCAAATCGTCTGCACCGCAGAATTTACAAGGTCTACGGACTTGAGACGGCCTTCCGTAAAGAATCCGATGTGAAGGCTGTCAGGCGACCAAAACGGATGAATCGCACCTTCCGTGCCGGCGAGTTGCTGCGCATTCGACGAAGAAAGCGCTCGCACCCATAGAGCAGTCTTACCGTCTGGATCGAGCGCTACGAATGCCAACCGGCTGCCGTCAGGCGCGATGGCAAAGTTGTAAGGCAAGAACGACGATCCCGCCGGGGGCAACACCGAAGACCTCACTAGACGCACGGGTCGCGGTGAGCGGGCAAAAAAGCCAAACGCCAGCGCCAGGCATAAGAGACTCAACGCAGCCGCGAGTGGCCATGCCAGGCGCTCGCGACCTTTTCCAGAGGGACTCTGTTGAGCCCGCGCACCTCCGACGGAATCCCCTTGGGCAATCCACCGCAACTCGATGCCGACGTCGTGTGCAGTTTGCCAGCGCTTCTCCCGGTCCTTGGCTAGGCACGCCGCGATGAGGTGATCGAGCGCTGGTGGCGCCACCGCGGCGATCGAAGGCGCCGCACGTTCCATGATGGCCCCGACCACGCTCGCCGGAGACGAGCCATCGAAAGCCCGCTTGCCGGTGATCATTTCGTACAGCACAACGCCGAACGAGAAGATATCGCTGCGGCTGTCAATTTCCTGGCCGGTGGCTTGCGCCTGGAGCTGCTCCGGCGACATATAGTGGAGCGTGCCGACAATTTGGTTCTCGCCGGTGATCGCCATGGTTGCTGTGGCGTCACTCGGTTGCGCGGCAGCTTGCCCTGTGGCGCCAAACTTCGCGAGGCCGAAGTCCAGCAGCTTGATGCCGTTCTTGGTGACCAGAATGTTCGCGGGTTTCAGGTCCCGATGGGTGATTCCTTTCCGGTGCGCTGCGTCGAGCGCGTCGCAAATCTGGCCCGCATACTTCAGCGCTTGATCAACGGGCATGGGGCCCTTGAGCGGAACGCCCTCGATGTACTCCATCACCAGGTAGTCGGGGCCGACGTCGTAGAGCAAACAGATGTGGGGATGATTGAGGGCGGCGATGGCTTGCGCCTCGCGTTCGAAACGATCGCTGAAGCGCTCGTGGGTGGTTTTGATGGCGACGAACCGGTTCAGGCGTGTGTCGCGGGCCTTCCACACCTGACCCATTCCACCTTCACCGAGCGGCGAGAGGACTTCATACGGCCCAATCTTGTCGCCAGCGACCAGAGCCATGATGATTTGGTCTAGTGTATCAGCCGAACGTGATTGGTGCTGAATTACGCGCCAACCGGAAGTTGGGCAGGGCGGTCAAGTTGACGGGAAACACCCAAACCATATATGTGGTCCTGACGAGCGCGTCCGAGGATTATGGCCGTAAAGTGACGTTATCGGACATGGCTAGCCGGCAAGTCTGCGTTTTCAAACCTTCGCGGGGCCCGGCGGACGAAGTGGTCCACTACGGGATTTCGATAGAATCGGGACGCCATGAAGTTCCCGGTTCTGTTCGCACCCGTCCTTCCACTGCTGCTGACGATGACCAACCCCATGCAAGCCGCGCCGCCAACCGATCTTGAAGTCCGCATCGACGCTCTGGTGGCCAAGATGACGATCGAGGAGAAGCTGGGCCAGATGTCGCAGGCGACGGGACTGCAAACGCCTCTGTCGGAGCGCAACAAAGAGGAGATCCGCCAGGGGCGCTGGGGTTCGTATTTGAACGCCGGCAATGCGGCGGACCGCGCGGCGGCGCAACGGATTGCGCTGCACGAGAGCCGCCTGGGGATTCCGCTGCTGTTCGGGCGGGACGTCATCCACGGCTACCGGACGATGCTGCCAATCCCGCTCGGCCAGGCCGCGAGCTGGGATCCGGAGCTGATCCGGGAAGGGGCGCGCAACGCCGCCCGCGAGGCCGCCTCGACGGGCCTGCACTGGACCTTCGCGCCGATGCTGGACATCACGCGCGATCCGCGCTGGGGCCGCATCGCGGAGACCATGGGCGAGGACCCCTTCGTGACCTCGACGCTGGGCGCGGCGATGGTGCGCGGATTCCAGGGCGATTCGCTGGACGCGCCGGACTCGATCGCGGCCTGCGCCAAGCACTACGTGGGCTACGGCGCGGCGGAGGGCGGCCGGGATTACAACACGACGTGGATCCCCGAGATTCAGATGCGCGAGGTGTTCCTGAAGCCGTTCAAAGCGGCGCGCGAGGCGGGCGTGGCGACCTACATGAGCGCGTTCAACAACATCAACGGCGTGCCGGCGAGCGGAAACGCGTTCACGCTGCGCCATGTGCTGAGGCAGGAGTGGGGCTTCGACGGCTTCGTGGTGAGCGACTGGAATTCGATCATCGAAATGATCGACCACGGCTACGCCGGCGACGAACGGGAGGCCGCGGTGAAAGGCCTGCGTGGCGGCGTGGACATGGAGATGGTCAGCACCAGTTTCTTTGACCATCTCAAACAGGCGGTCGATGCGGGACAGATCGACATGCCGCTGATCGATGCCGCCGTCAAGAACATTCTGCGGGTGAAATTCCGGCTGGGGCTGTTCGACAAAGGCGATCCGAATCCGCGCGAACTGCCGGCGCAGCCGGATGAGAACGCACTGGCGGTGGCGCAGAAGCTGGCCACGGAGAGCATCGTACTGCTGAAGAACGAGGGCGCGGCGCTGCCGCTCGCGCCGGCCATAGGGCGCCTGGCGGTGATCGGACCGCTGGCCAACGCTGCGGCGGACCAGATGGGCGCGTGGACCGTCGACGGCCGCGCGCAGGAGGTCCGGACGCCGCTGGCGGCGCTGCGGCAGCGGCTGGGCGAGGCGCGCGTGGCGTGGACGCCGGGCCTGCAATCGAGCCGCGACCTGAGTCACGACGGGTTCGCCTCCGCGCTCGAGGCGGCGCGCGGCTCCGAGGCGGTGGTCCTGTTCCTGGGCGAAGAGCAGATCCTCTCGGGCGAAGCCCATTCGCGGGCCTTCCTGAATCTGCCCGGCGCGCAGGAGGCGCTGGTGGATGAGATCGCGAAAACGGGCAAGCCGCTGGTCGTCGTGATCATGGCCGGACGCCCGCTGACGTTCCACGACGTCGCGGCCAGGGCGGGCGCGGTGCTGTACGCCTGGCATCCGGGGACGATGGGCGGGCCGGCGATCGCCGATGTGCTGTTCGGCGACGCGAATCCCTCGGGCAAGCTGACCATCACTTTCCCGCGCACCGTCGGCCAGGTGCCGATTTACTACGCCCACATGAATACGGGCCGGCCGCCGGCCGAGAGCGAGCTGGGCATTCCCATCGGCAACCCGATCGACCCGAAGGGATTCACTTCGAAATACCTCGACGTCGATTTCACGCCCGAATATCCCTTCGGCTACGGACTTTCCTACACATCCTTCGAGTACTCGGATCTGCGGGTGTCGGCGCCGCGGATGCAACTGGGCGGAGAAGTCGAGGTCTCGGCCGAAGTGACCAACACGGGCCGGCGCGAGGGCGACGAGATTGTTCAGTTGTACATTCGCTCACACGCCGGGAGCGTCACGCGGCCGGTGCGGGAGTTGAAAGGATTCCGGCGCGTGCATCTCAAAGCCGGCGAGCGGCAGACGGTTCGGTTCCGGCTGAGCAGCGGCGACCTGGCGGCCTATAACCAGCAGATGCAATGGCAGACCGAACCGGGCCGGTTCCAGGTGTGGATCGCGCCGGATTCGGCCCGCGGTGTGAGCGGCGAATTCGTGGTGGTTCCGTAATCGCCTGGGGACCTCCCCAGGCGCATGAGCCGCGCGAGCGGCGGCGCGCGTTCCTTCCGGGCTACTGGTCCACTACGCCGGGGCCGGTGGCGTAGAGCCCGCCCGCCGCGGCGACGAAGGACTGCGTCGAGCACTTCCCCGGCGCCGCGCCCACGCTCATCGCTCCGTGGACGCTGGCCGGCCAGTCGAATTTGTGATTGCCCGCCGCATCCTGACAGATGTGGAAGGCCGCCTGCAGACCCGGCATCACGCCTTGAACCGACGTCAGCTTGGCATCGCCTTGCAACGCGATTTCAAACACCGACCCTTGCGTCAGATCGACGCTCAAATCCGCGGCATAATCCACTTTGACCTCGCCGAAAGGCGGCCACGGTCCGGTCTGCGCGGAGTTGTCGCTCATCGCCAGATCCGACTCATCCACGGCCTCGAACATGTCGCTCTTGATGCGATTCACCTCCTCCAGCAGCGGCTCCGGCCACCCGTCCGGAACGGCCGACACGTTGAACGGCAGGCCGTTATCGGTCACCAACAGGCCGTAGCGTTTCAATCCCACGAGGATCACCTGGGCCTCGTGAGAAAACCCGCTCAGATCCACATCGCGCTTCAACCGGAAGCGGATCCCCATCGGCGGCAGATTAGGGTCGTTGCTCCTCGAAGCCTGGTGCCGCGCCGGCCACACGTAGGCGTGCTGTGTCTTGGGCATTGTCATCCCCAGGGCGTGCCGGATCTCGCCGCTTTGCACCTCGGCGTAGCGCAGCAGACCGGGCACCAGCGGGGTGCCGGCGGCGGTGGTCAACGTCCAGCCGTCCGGCCGCAACGCGTTCGAAGATAGGTCGAAGATCGCCGTGCTGTCGGCCGCCCAGACGCCCCCCGAGATTCTGGCCGCGTACATCTCGTACAGCACGCAACGCCCGGTCTGCACGATGAGCAGATGGGCATCGCCCTGCCCTCCCCTCTCGATCAACGGATGGTCCGGGATCGGGAACGGCCCGAGATCGGACTCCACGGCGTACAGGACCTTGGGGATGGGCACCATCGGCTGGTCCGGGCCCACCACATTGATTGGCAAGGAGGTATCGATCACGAACGGCTTGCCTAGCCCGCCCGCGAGGATGTACTCCCGCGAATGCACGTGCACCCGCAGGTTGTCGATTCTGTGGTTCCAGATATTGTTGGGCGGAAAGACCTGGCAGCCCCCGATCACCCCCTGGCCCCAAGCCGCGCCGGCTCCCAACGCCAACAGCACCGCGGCCGCCGGCAGGCGTGCCGCGCCCTCACCTAGCATCGTTTTGTTGCGCATACCACGAATCAGATTAGCAGGCGCCACCCGGCCGTGCAGGAAGTGACGGAAGCTACCGGCCTGTCGCGGGGCTCCCTCGCGGCTACATGGACGAGCCGGCCGCGCGGGCCTTGCGGTGCTCCCTCCTAGTGACCAGATCGTAGGATTGACGCAGCAGGCGCTGGATTTCCCGCGGCGGCAGGGCGTCGATGGATTCCAGAGTAATCCACTTGGCACGGGCGACGTAGCGTGCCGGAACACAGCCCGGACGTTCGCTGAGGTCGGCGAATTCCTCGGGCGTGCATTTGAAGGTGAGGGCGCGACCGCCAGGCTCCAGTGCGGCCACCGCGAAAATCTTGCCGTGAGCCTTGAACACCAGATCGTTGCCCCATTGAATATGCTCGGTGGCGCCAGGAAAGGCGAGGCAATTCCTGCGAATCCACTCCAGGTCCATGAGACACAGGCTAACCGAGGAGTGGAGGCAAGGCTATAGTACTTGAGTTTCAACGCTGTGCCGGCGGCGGCTCGCGGGCCGCGGCAGGCCGGAAATGTGATCCCGCCGGGAGAAGCGAGATGCTACGATCGATAACATCCCTTTATGCTTCTAAACAGGCGTTTCCCGAACCTACAGGCGGCCGCGGCCGCGCTGTTTACCGTTGTTTCCATCCTGCCATTAGCGGCCCAGGCGCTGCCCGCGGGCGTCGAAAAAACCACGAGTGTTGAAGGCATTACGGAATACCATCTGAACAACGGCCTGCGCGTGCTGCTGTTCCCGGACCCGACCAAGACGAATATCACGGTGAACATCACCTACATGGTCGGTTCGCGCTTCGAAAACTACGGCGAGACGGGCATGGCGCACCTGCTCGAGCACATGATGTTCAAGGGCTCGACCAACCACCCCAACGTTCCCAAGGAATTGCAGGACCATGGCGCGCGGCCCAACGGCACCACGTGGCTGGACCGGACGAATTACTTCGAGACCTTCACCGCGACGCGACGAGAACCTGAACTGGGCCCTCAGCCTGGAGGCCGACCGCATGGTCCACTCGTTCATCGCCAAGAAGGATCTCGACACCGAGATGACGGTCGTGCGCAACGAGTACGAGATGGGCGAGAACAACCCGCAGGAGATCCTGGAGGAGCGCGATCATTTCGACCATGTTCCTGTGGCACAACTACGGCCACTCGACCATCGGCGCGCGCTCCGACATCGAGCAGGTTCCGATTGAGCGGCTGCAGGCCTTCTGGCGCGAGTATTACCAGCCGGACAACGCGGTGTTGGTGGTCGCAGGCAAGATCGACGAAGCCAAGACGCTGGCGCTGGTGGACAAGTATTACTCGCCGATTCCACGGCCCGCGCGCAAGCTCCCGCCGATGTATACAGTCGAGCCGGCGCAGGACGGCGAACGCAGCGTCACGCTGCGGCGCAACGGCGATTCCCAGGCCGCCATGGCCGCCTATCACGTTCCCTCCGGCCCGGACGCGGAGTTCCCGGCGGTCGAAATGGCTTCCATGATTCTGGGCGACGCGCCGAGCGGCCGGCTGTACAAGGCGCTGGTGGATACCAAGAAGGCCGCGTCCGTCAGCACGGAGACGCTCCTGGAGCACGACCCCGGCATTTTCGGAGCGATTGCGGAAGTGCGGCTGGACCAGTCGGTGGAGGACGCGCGGGACACGCTGGTGGCGACAGTCGAAGGGATCGCCAAGCATCCATTTACCAGTGAAGAGCTCGAGCGCGAGCGCACAAAATGGCTCAAGGATTTCGACCTGGCGCTGAACAACACGCAGTCCATCGCGCTGCAGTTGAGCGAGTGGCAGGCGCAGGGCGACTGGCGGCTGATGTTCCTGTTCCGCGACCGCATGAAGGCGGTCACGTTGGAGCAGGTGCAGAAGGCCGCGGACAAGTACTTTATCCAATCCAACCGCACCTCCGGCATTTTCATACCGGACAAGAATCCGGTCCGCGCCGAAGTGCCCAACCCGCCCGACGTCATGGCGCTGGTGAAGGACTACAAGGGCCAGCAGGCCGTGGCGCAGGGCGAGACCTTCGACCCCAGCCCGGCCAACATCGACCAGCGCACCGCGCGCGGCGCGCTGGGCGGCATAAAGATCGCGCTGCTGGAGAAGAAGACGCGCGGCGGCCAGGTGACGGCGATGCTGCAATTGCACTTCGGCGACGTGAATTCGCTCAAGGATCGCGAAGTCGGGGCCGGCCTGGCCGGCTCGATGCTGATGCGCGGCACGGCGAAGCACACGCGCCAGCAGTTGAAGGACGCCTTCGACCAGCTCAAGGCGCAGGTGACCGTCGCGGGCGGCGTGGACACCGCCTTCGCGCGCATCACCACCACGCGCGAGAACCTGAAGCCGGTGCTCGACCTGGTGGCCGAGGTGTTTCGCGAGGCCACGTTCCCGCCCGACGAGTTCGACAAGCTCAAGCAGGAGCAACTGGCCGGGCTGGAGGCTAACAGGAGCGAGCCGATGAGCCTGGGGCCAACGGCGCTGCTCAAGCACCTTTCGCCATACCCCAAGGGCGACCCGCGCTACGCGCTGTCCATCGACGAGCAGATCGAGGAGATCAAGGCCCTCACGCTGGACCAGGTGAAGGGCTTCTACAAGCAGTTCTACGGCGCGTCCAACGGCGAGTTTTCGGTGATCGGCGACTTCGATTCCGAGGGGACCGAGAACCAGGTGAAAGCGCTGTTCGGCGATTGGAAGAGCCCCCAGCCATATCGCAAGATCGTGCGCGACTACCAGAAGGTTGACCCGCTACTGAAGGCCATCGAAACGCCGGACAAACAGAACAGCATGTGGATCGCGGGCCTGCCGATCAAGATGAAGGACACCGACCCCGACTATCCGGCGCTCGTGCTGGGCAACTACATCCTGGGCAACGGCTTCAATTCGCGGCTGTTCGCCCGCATCCGCGGCAAAGAAGGGCTGAGCTACGGAATTGGTTCGGTGGTGCAGGCCACGCCCAAGGAAGAGGAGACGGTGTTCATCTCCTACGCCATCTGCGCACCGCAAAACGCGCCCAAGGTGGAGGCGTCATTCAAGGATGAAATGAAGAACATCCTCGAAAAGGGCTACACCGCCGACGAAGTGCAGGCGGCCAAGAAGAGCTGGGCTGAGTCGCGCAAGGTCTCGCGCGCCAACGACGCCGAACTGGTGCAGCGGCTCGTCAGCGGCCTGCATTACGACCGCACGATGGCTTTCGACGCCGAGCTGGAAGCCAAGGTCCAGGCCCTGACACCCGACCAGATCCGGGCCGTCATGGACAAGTACATCCTCCTGGACAGCCTCAGCTTTGTCCGCGCCGGGGACTTCAAGAAGGTGAACGTCACCTGGTAAACCCGCGGCCGCGTTTCTGAGCCGCTCGCCGTGAGGGAGCGGAGGTGTCAGCGAGTGAGTCGCCATGGCCCTGCGGGCCACAGATGGAGATGAAAGTCGCGCCCGCGTTGGTGGGGCAGGCGGCCACGTCTGCCCGGACCTCCAGGTCCGGCTCTTCAGCGCGTCTTTCGAGTGAGCGACAATAGAAATGGCCGTCCGGGCAACGCGCGTCCGGGCGGCCATTGCATTTCAGAGCGCGTGTGTCGAACAGAATCATGCTGACCGACCTCGTGCAGATCCAACGCCTCGGCGGGAAGAAGCGTCCCGAGAACGAGAAGTTCCGCAAGCATCTCAAGACCTATAACTTCGTCGTGCGGCGCTTCAAACAAATCGCCGCGGAGGTAGAGGCGGAGATCGACTGCACCCAGTGCGCCAACTGCTGTCGGGTGGCCAACACGCCCGTCACGCCACGCGACTGCCAGCGCCTGGCCAAGCATCTCGGCATGAAGCTGGACCAGTTCCGGAAGCAGTACACGACCCACGACCCGGCCGACGGCCTGATCCTGCGGCGCGACCCGCAGCAGGGCTGCGTCTTTCTGGCCGGCAACCTGTGCAGCGTGTACGAGGCGCGCCCCTCCAACTGCGAGCTGTTCCCGCACACGGTGAAGGGCGAGGGCTCGATTCCATCCCGCATGTGGCAGTTCATCGACCGCGCCACGTACTGCCCGATCGTCTACAACACCCTGGAGGCGTGGAAGGAAGAAACCGGCTTTTCACCCTCCGCCAAGTGACGGATGCGGCGGGCGCGGGCGGGTTCCGACAACCTCACCCCACCGGTTGCTGCTGCGTCAGGCAATGCAGCGTGCCGAAGCCCAGCACCAGGTCGACGGCGTGGATGCCGACTACCGGCCGGTCGCGGAACAGTTCGCCCAGGATCCCGAGTGCCACGCGGTCGTGGGGATCGTTGAAGGTCGGCGCCAGCACGGCCGCGTTCGAGATGTAGAAGTTGGCATAGCTGGCCGGCAGCCGGCCGCCATCGAACCATAGCGGTGCGGGCGTGCGCAGCGCCACCACGTCGGGCTTTGAGCCATCCTCCAGACGCAGATCCTGCATGCGCTCCCAGTTCTCCTCCAGCGGCCGGTAGTTCTCGTCCTTGGGATTTGCTTCCCGGATCAGCACCACCGTCCGCTCGTTCACAAAGCGGCAGATGTCGTCCACATGGCCGTGCGTGTCGTCGCCGGCCACCCCGCCGCCGAGCCAGAAGACATTGGTCACGCCGAGGAAATCGCGCACTGCCGCTTCAAATTCGCTTTTCGTGAGACCCGGGTTGCGCACCTGCACCCGCTCGCTCAGGTAGCACTCTTCCGTGGTCAGCAAGGTGCCGCGCCCGTTGACCTCGATGCCGCCGCCTTCCAGGACGAACTCGCGCCCCTCGGCCCGCGCGTCGAACAGCTTCTTCCCCAGCAGCGCCGCGGCGGTTTCGGGCACGCGCCGGTCCTTGCGCCAGTCGCGGTATTTGGCCCAGGCGTTGAAATGGAAATGGACGATGGCCGTTTCGAGGCCGCGGGCGGTGCGCCGCCGCACGAACAGCGGGCCGCTGTCGCGCATCCAGCCGCGATTGGTGGGATGCACGATGAACTCCACGCCATCCGTGCCGGCGCCGGCGCGCGCCAGGGTGTGCCGCGCCTGCTGCTCCGCGCGGCGCGAATTCACGAGCATGCGCACCCTCTCGCCGGGAGCGATGTGGCGCACCATCTCGGCGTAGACCCAGCGGATGGTGTCTAGCTTGTCGGGCCAATCGGTGGGGTTGTGCGGCCAGGCAAGCCAGGTGGCGGCGTGCGGCTCCCACTCGGCCGGCATGGCGAAGCCGAGCGCGGCGGGCGTGCGCTGGCGGGAGGTTGTGGAGCGGGCCCTGGACGTCGAGGCCATAAACAAAGAGATTAGTCCGGCGCGCAGGCGGGCGTCCAGGGGAAACGGGCGACGTTCGCGGCGCGTCGAAACCAACGGCCGCGGGGAAAGTGGCGCGCGCGACTGCTGACCGCCAGAAACAGGCCGGCGTGAACGGCAGCGTGAACGGCAGATGACAGCGCAGCCCGCAGTTCGCTAAAATGAGAAGTCGTTTAAGGTCATTCAATTCTGCAAGCTCTGCCGGCGAGGCTTCTGGGAACCCGCGGGTAGATTCCTAGAAAGGACTTCCGATGCCCAATCCAAAGCGACGCCACTCCGCGCGGCGCACGTCCACGCGCCGGGCCCATGACGGGCTCAAATTAGCCGGCGTCTCCGAGTGCCCGAAGTGCCACGAAATGAAATTGCCGCATCGCGCCTGCCCGAGTTGCGGTTATTATAAAGGCCGCGAGGTCATCGAGGTCGTTCAGGAGTAGGCTGTCCTGATTCTGTCCGATCCGGGAGCGCTCGAATTTCCATGATCACCATTGCCGTGGACGCCATGGGCGGGGATTCCGCCCCGGCGCCGGAAGTGCACGGCGCGGTCCGCGCGGCTGAGACGCAGGCGGTCAAAATCATCCTGGTGGGACGCGAGGAACTGATCCGCCAGGAACTGGCCAAGTTTCCCCGTTGGCGCCAGCTTCCGATTCAGGTGGTCCACGCCAGCGAAGTCGTCACCATGGACGACAACGCGGCCAAGTCGGTGCGCCACAAGCGCGACTCCAGCCTGCGCGTGGCGGCGCGCCTGGTACGGGACGGAACGGCCCAGGGCCTGGTTTCCGCCGGGAACACCGGCGCCGTCATGGTGATCGCCAAGACGCTGCTGGGTATGATCCCGGGCGTGGAGCGGCCGGCGCTGGCTTCTGCGTTTCCGACGGTCAAGGGACATCCGGTGGTGGTGGTGGACGTCGGCGCCAACGTCGATTCGACTCCCCAGATGCTGGCGCAGTTCGGCATCATGGGGGAGATTTACTCGCGCCAGGTGTTTCATACCGAGAACCCGCGCGTGGGAGTGCTGTCGATCGGCGAGGAGGAGCACAAGGGCAACGAGCTGAGCCGCGCCGCGGCGCAGATTCTGAAGACCCTGCCGCTGAACTTCATCGGCAACGTCGAGGGCCGCGACCTGTACACCGGCCGCGCCGACGTAATCGTCTGCGACGGCTTCATCGGCAATGTCGCCCTCAAGGTCAGCGAAGGCATGGTGGACGTCATCAAGCACATGCTCCAGGAATCGCTGGAAGCCTCCCTCAACCGCAAGATCGGCTACCTGATGGCGCGGCCGGCCTTCAAGGATTTCAAGAAGCGGGTCGACTATTCCGAATACGGGGGCGCGCCGCTGCTGGGCGTGAAAGGAGTGGTCATCATCTGCCATGGCCGTTCGAACGACAACGCCATACGCAACGCCATTCGCGTCGCCTGCGAATCGGCGGCGGAGAATGTCAATGGCCGCATTGCCGCCGAAATCGTCCGCTCGCGCGCCGCGGACGGCTTGGCCACAGCCTCCGCATAGCCGCGTGAGCGCCTGCGTTGGCCTGCTGCTTCTCGCGCTGGCAGTGCCCGCCGGCGCGCAGATCCTGAGCCCCGCCCATTGGACATTGACGCCCTCGCAGGATCGCGTGGCTCCCGGCTCCGACGTGCTGCTGGAGTTGAAACTGGACCTGGACGCGCCCTGGCACATGTACTCGGTCACGACGCCCAAACCGGGTCCGGAGGGCGGCCCGACCGAGACCATCATCCGTCTGGTAGAGACGCCCTCCGTCGCCGCGTGGGAGCTGTATTACCCCGACCCGCAACGTAAATTCGATCCCAATTTTCAAATTGAAACAGAGACTTACGAGGGATCTCTCAAGTTTTACCTGAAGCTCCGCACGGCGCCCGGGGCGTCGGCTGGCCCGACCGGGCTGTCGGCCCGGATGCGCTACCAGCTGTGCACCGCTAAGCAATGCCTGCCGCCCAAAACGGTGACCGTCGCGACCACCGTGTCGTTGGACGCCTCGGCTACCCGCTCTGCGCTTCCGACGCCCCCTGGGTACACGCTCTTCCAGACTGCGGCCACCTCGCCGCCAGCCGCTGTTTCCGGCCCGGACTCAGCGGGCAATCCGGCGCAGAATCAGGGGCTTTGGTCGTTCCTTCTCCTGGCCTTTGGCTTCGGGTTGGCGTCCATCTTCACGCCCTGCTGTTTCCCGATGATCCCGATCACCATTTCGTTCTTTCTGAGCCAGGCCGGAGCATCGAAGGGACGATTGATCCGCCAGGCCGTGGTGTTCTGCCTCGGCATCGTCTTTCTGTTCACGGCCATCGGCCTAGGACTGAGTGCCGCGCTGGGTCCCTTCGCGGTGGTCCAACTGGGCTCGAATCCGTGGGTCAACGGACTGATCTCATTGGTGTTTCTTGCCTTTGGCTTGAGCTTGTTGGGGGCCTTCGAGCTGACCCTGCCGAGCAGCCTGCTGACGCGCTTGAATGCCCACTCGAACCGCGGCGGCTACCTCGGCACACTGATCATGGGCTTGACCTTCTGCCTGACCTCGTTCGCCTGTGTCGGCCCCTTCATGGGCACCCTCCTGGCGGCCTCGGTGGGCGGCCCTAAACTCCAGCCGCTGCTGGGGATGCTGGCGTTTTCGCTGGGTCTTTCGTCGCCCTTTTTCGTGCTGGCCTTATTCCCCGGTTTTCTGCGCCAGTTGCCCCGCAGCGGAGGCTGGATGGCGCGGGTCAAGACCGTGCTGGGCTTCCTGGTTCTGGCCGTCATGCTCAAGTACATCTCGAATGTTGATCAGGTATTGCATTGGAACCTGCTGACCCGAGAGCGGTTGCTGGCGCTGGCGGTGGTGTTGATCGCCTGCCCGGGCCTGTACCTTCTCGGCTTGATGCGGATGGAGGGCATTCGACCGGACGAGCCGGCCGGGGCCGGGCGCGTGCTGCTCGGCGTCCTGTTCCTGGCCCTCGCCCTCAGTTTGATTCCGGGAATGTTCGGCGCGCGGCTGGGGGAACTGGATGCCTACCTCCCGGCCCCGTCCGAAAGCTCCCTGTTGGTGCCCGGGCCGTCGAGCGGTCTGCCACCCCCCGCCACCGATTACGACGCGGCGTTCCGCCAGGCTCGGGAGCAGAACAAGCGTGTTCTGGTGGAGTTCACGGGCTACGCCTGCACCAATTGCAAGTGGATGAAAGCAAACATGTTTCCTCGCCCTGAGATCGCCGGACTGTTGAGCCGCCTGGTGCTTGTGGATCTATACACCGACGGCTCGGACGCCGCCAGTGAGAAAAATCAGCAACGGCAACAGACGCTGTTCCACACCGTCGCCATCCCCTTCTACGCGATTTTCGACACCGACCAGAAGCCCATCGCCTCGTTCGCCGGGCTGACCGAAGATCCCCAGGAATTTGCGAGATTCTTGCGCAGTGGTCTAGGTAACTGATTAATCCTAATTGGCTTGTAGATGCGGAGGGGGGCCATCGCCAGGGGGTGCACGGTTTTTCGGCAGTCGCCCGCGCATTCGCCCGGCAGGGCTGCCGGTCACCACGCCCGAGCCCAGCGCGCCACCACCAGTTCGGCCACCAGATTCTCCTGCTCTTTGTCGAGCTCTTTCTTCCACTCGGCCAGCCGTTCTTCGCGCAGATGCTCGAGCATTTCCACCTTGCGCTCCGCCTCGACCAAGATCCGCCGCTGGGCGGTCACGCGCACCTCCAATTGGGCGCGCAGACCCGCCAGCCGGAGTTGCTCGCGCTTGATATGGCGGCGGTAGGAATCGAGGGCCTGTAATTCCTCGATCGGAGCCAGCGGAGCGCCCGGCGCCGGCCGGACCGATTGCTCGGCCCTTTGCATGGCGTTTTCGAGGTCTCTGCGGGCCCGCTCGAGCTGCTTCAGCGCGGCCAGCAGCGCTTGCAGTTGGGCCTCCTCCCGGTCTCTCTCCGTTTCCCGCCAACGGCGCAGTTGTTCTAACCGAAAGCTGAATTTCTTCAACGCGCTGGCCCTCCCCCGAGCCGGGACGCGAGCTCGCACATTCGGCCCACGGTCTCGTCCATGGAGCTTCTCTCCCCGGGCGTCTGGCGGAGAAAGCGGGCGATTTCCTCCTGCAGCTGCAGCGCCGCATCGATCCCGGCGTTGGAACCCGAGACGTAGGCCCCAATGCGGATCAGGTCCTCGGTGGACTGCAGCAGCGCCATGCACTCGCGCAACCGCGTGGCTGCGGCCGCATGCTCTGGGCGGCCGACGCGGGCGGCGAGACGCGATATCGATTGCAGAACATCGATCGCCGGGTAATGACCTTTCTGGCCCAGATGACGCGCCAGCACGATGTGCCCGTCCAGAATCCCCCGCACGGCATCCGTTATGGGCTCATTCATGTCGTCGCCCTCCACCAGAACCGTGAAAAAGCCCGTGATCGAAGCGCGGTGGAAGTTGCCGGCGCGCTCGAAGATCTTGGGCAGCATCTGGAACACCGACGGAGTGTAGCCCTTCTGGCTGGGCGGTTCGCCCGCCGCCAGTCCGATTTCGCGTTGCGCCATGGCCAGTCGCGTCACCGAATCCGCGACCAGAAGCACGTTGGCGCCCAGGTCCCGGAAGTACTCGGCGATGGCCAGGGCGACGAAGCAGGCGCGTACGCGCAGGGGCGAAGGTCGGTCCGACGTGGCCACCACCAGCACGCTCCGTTTCAGGCCTGCCGCTCCCAGCTCACACTCGATGAAATCGCGCACTTCCCGGTTGCGCTCGCCCACCAGCGCCACGACGGCGACATCGGCATCGTGATGCCGCAGCAGCGAGCCCAGCAGCGTGCTCTTGCCGACGCCGCTGCCGCCGAAGATGCCAATCCGCTGGCCGCGGCCGCAGGTCAAGAAGCCATCGATGGCTTTCACCCCCGTCGTGAGGCGGTCGCGGATCGGCTCCCGCTCGAGCGGCCCGGGGGGCGCGGCGTAGAGATCATAAAACGCCTCGGCCCGGATCGGCGGACCGCCGTCCATGGGCCCGCCAAAGCCGTCGACCACCCGGCCCAGTAGCCCCGCGGAGACGGCCACGCGGGCGTCCCGCCGGCGCGAGACCAGGGTGTCGCCGGGCTGCAGTCCTCCGGTTTCCTCGAGTGGCATGGACAGGATGCGGCCCTCGCGAAATCCGATCACCTGGGTGCGGATGCTGCGCCCGGCACGGGTCCGGATTTCACAGAAATCGCCGACGCCGGCGGGCGGCCCTTTGGATTCAATCAGCAGACCCACAACCTGCTCGACCACGCCGGTCGCGCGCACCGGGTCCACCTCGCGGAGGGCCTCCAGAAACCGCCCTAAACCACTGGCCGGCGCGACGGATGTCAAAGCGTCTCGCTCCTCTCGATTCTCAATGCGCGTCGCTTTGCTCTAACACATCGGCAAATCCGCGCTGAATTTCTTCCAATTGTGCGTCCGCCGAGGCATCAAAGCCCCCGCGGCGCGTTTCGACCAGGAGCGCCCCGGGCTCCAGGTGGGGATCGGCGATGACCGCCAGGGCCGCCGGGGCGCCCAGCTTGTTGAGACACAGACGAACCGTTTCGGCGTGCGCCGGATGCACGCGCACCTCCAGCACCTCGCGCAGCGAAACCGATTCCAATCCCGCCCGGACCAGCCCCAGGATCGCCTCCGGATCGATAGTCAACTCGCGCCGCAGAATCCGGCGCGCAATCTCCAAGGCGAGTTGAACGACCTCGCGCTCGGCCTCCCGGCGGTAACGGGTGCGGCAGGAGGCCAGCTCGGCCAGGCTGCGGGCGACGCGCTCGAGCGGGGCCTGCAGTTCCTGGCGGGCCGCGCTCCCGCCGGCCTCCCGGCCTGATTCGAAAGCCTGGGCGCGCTCCCGCTCGATGCGGCTCTGGAACTCCTTGAGCAGCAGGTCGCGAATGCGCTCGGCCTCGGGACCCGAAGGCGGACTGGCGGCAGGATAGGAAGCGGCCGAGAGGGCTTCCGGCGCCCCGACGCGTTGCCACGAGTGACTCGGCATCGATGCCTGGCCGCCGCGCACGACTTTAGACGACATACTGTTCGCCCACCGCGCCCTTCAGACTGATGGCGCCCTCGGCCTCCATTTGCCGCACCACAGCGATGATCTGCTGCTGCGCCGCATCGACTTCCTTGATCTTCACCGGACCGAGGGCCTCCATATCCTCGCGCAGCATTTCGGCGCCGCGCGAGGACATGCATTCCAGGAAGTGTTCCTTGAGCTGGTCGCTGGTACCCTTCAAGGCGACCGTCAGCAGCTTGCGGTCGATACGGCCCAGGATCTCCTTCATGCCGTTTTGATCGATCAGCAACAGGTCTTCGAAGACGAACATCAAGTGGCGGATGGTTTCGGCCAGCGCCGGATCGCGGCTGTCGATGGCCTCGATGATCTCCTTGCTGCAGGAGGAGTCGAGTCGATTGAACATCTCCGCCACGGCGCGCACGCCACCCGAGGACTCGCGGTTCATTTCTCCCAGCGCCCTGAGCTTCTGGCCGATGATGGAGGCGATCTTGGTGATGATGTCGGGAGAGATCTGGTCGAGATTGGCCATGCGCAGGGCGACGTCGGCCCGCAAGTCGTTGGGCAGGGAGTAGAGCAGCCCGGCGGCCTGCGAGGAATTGAGGTGGCTGAGCACCAGCGCGATGGTCTGCGGATGCTCGTTATGGATGAACTTGGCCAGCTGTTGCGGGTCAGCTTTCTGCAGCGCATCAAAACTGGCCGAGTCGTGGCCCAGCTGCTTGATCAGACGATCCAGGAGCTTCCTGGCGGCATCCGGCCCGAACGCCTTGGTGAGGATTTTCCGGGCGTAATCGACGCCGCCTTTCAGGACGTAGTCCTGAGCCATCGCGAGCTCATAGAACTCGCCCAGAACCAGCTCCCCTTCCTCCGCCGAGATGCTCTGCAGACGGGCGATCTCACGCCCGATCAGGGCCACCTCCTCTTCATCCAGCTCCTTGAGAACCTCCGCGCTGACGGCGTCGCCGATGCACACGGTAAGGATCGCGGCCTTCTTCGGACCGCTGATCTGCAGCTTCAGCGCAGTCTCCTCCTTGGCTGCGTTTAGAATCACTGCTCAGACCGCCTCTCCACTGAGCCATGCGCGCATCAGCTGGGCTATCTTGCCCGGGTCCTTCTTCGCCTCCTCGAGAATGAAGCGCTTGAATACCTCGGCCTTGCGGGTGGTCGGAATCAACTTCAGAGACTCCAGCGCGTCCAGTTCGGCCTGTTCCTGAACCTGCCGGTTCTCGGCGAGCTGGGCCAGGGCCTTGGCTTCGAATTCGCCCTTCGAGGGACCTAGCGGGGCCGCGGGGGCGGCCCCCGGGGCCAGCAGCGGAACGCCCGCGGACGCTGCTCCCACCGGTTGATTCTTCCGCCCCGGGCGCCGCCTGAGCAGCACGCCCAGGGTTGCCAGCAGCACGACCAGCAGGCACGCTCCGGCACCCAGCCAGAGCGGCGATAGCGAGCGCAGTCGCAGCGCCATCAGATCCCAACCGCCGGACGGTTTCTGGCCGTCCGACGGCGCCGCCGGGGCGAGCGGCTCGGGAGCCGGGAGGGCCAGCGTGGCGTCGAAGGGCAGCGTTTCCACCAGGACCTGGTCGCCCCGTGCGGGCTGGAACCCAATCACGCCGGAAACCACGTCTTTGACAACCTTCAGCGTGTCGGCCGAGGGCGGGTCCAGGACCCTCTTGGCAGACGGGCCCACACCTTCCCAGCGCACGCCTTGATCGACCAGAACCGCAACCGAGAGACGTTTCACGCTCCCCTGCGGCAGCTTGACGTGTTTGACGACGCGGCTGGTCTGATAAGCGATGTTCTCCGTCTTGCGCGTGACGGCCCCGCGCCCGCCCGGCGAGGGCGGGACCGGCCGCGGCAGGTTGGAGGCGGTTCCGGGCACCCCGCCGCTGCCGGCGGAGTAGCCATTGGACTCCTCGGTCTTCTGAGAGCTCACCATGACGGAGTGGTCCGGATCGAACGTCTCTTCACTCTGGTCGCCGCTGGTCATGTCGCACTCCACGGTCACGCCGGCGCGATAGCGCTCCGCGCCCAGGAGCGGATCGAGCGTGGAACGGATCTTGACCAACAGGTCGTGCTCCACCGCCTGGCGGTAATCGAGCATGGCGGAGGAGGAGCCGGCGTCCGTGTCCAACGGGCTGCGTGGTTTACCGAGCAGATTGCCATTCATGTCCACCACGGTGACCGATTCGGGCTGCAGCGCTTCGACGGCACTGGCCGCAAGATGCTGGATCGCCGCGACGCTCTGCGCGCTCAGGTGCGCGCCGGGTCGCAGACGGATCAGGACGCTGGCCTTGGCGGGCTGACGCAAGTCGCTGAAAACAGAGTCCTTGGCGAAAGTGACATGCACCCGGGCGGCTTCCACCCCGGTGAGCGTCATGACGCTGCGCTCTAGCTCCCCCTCGATCGCCCGGCGCAGCCGGATCCGATCGTCGAACTCGGTCGAGCCCAGGTTCTGCTTGTCGAAGAGTTCGAAGCCCAGGCGGCCGCTGCGCGGCAGACCGGCCGCGGCCATCTCCAGCCGCAGCTCGGCCACGCGCGCCGAGGGGACCATGACGGCGCCGTTATCGGCGACTTCGTAGTCCACGTTGGTGGTCTTGAGTTTCTCGACCACCGCGCCAGCGTCCTCGGGCGCCAGGCTGGTGAACAGCGGACGCAGGTCGCGCTCCCGGTTCCAGTGAACCCCGAGGAAGATGCCGCCGGCGACCAGACAGGCGACGACGACAATCAGGATTTTCTGCTGCAGCGTGAGCTGCTGAAGAAGCCGCCAGAGTTGATCCATCATCCCGGTCTCACACCTGCATCTTCATGATTTCCTGGTAAGCGGAAATTACTTTGTTCCGCACCTGCAGGAAGAAATCGAAGGTGATCGCGGCCCGCTGCTGGTCCAGGGCGACTTTATGAATCTCCTCGGTTTCCCCGCGCATGAAGCTGTCGGCCGAGGCGTGCGCCGTCTGCTGCGCGGCCTCGACATTATTGAGAGCGTCGGCCATAACCTGGCCGAAGCCGCCGCCGGCCGGCGAGGAGCTGATTCCGCCGATGCTCGCGGGGGCCAGGATGGGCGCACTGACGGGCGAGATGGCGTTGACGCTCATATCTTCAACAGGTCGATGGATTTGGAGACCATATCCTTCACTGCCGCAATGGCCGCCGTGTTGGCCTCGAAGCTGCGCGTGGCGTCCATCAGGTCCACCATTTCCTCGGGCGGACTGATGTGCGGGTAGGCGACGTAGCCCTGATCGTTGGCGTCGGGATGGCCGGGCTGGTAGCGCAGGTCGGGCGGGCGGGTGTCTTCTACAATCTCGGAGACCGAGACTCCGCTCACGCCGGCCGAGAGGGCGGACTGAAAGACCGCGGAAAAGGGTTGATCGAGCTGGTCGCTGCTGGTCAGGACGACATCCTGCCGCTTGTAGGGACCGCCATCGGGGGTGCGGGTGGTCTCGGAGTTGGCCAGGTTGGTCACGATGGTCTGGGCCCGGACGCGTTGCGCCTGCATGCCCGAGGCGCTGACCGAGAGGAGGTCCAGGAGGCTCATGTGGACTTCCCTTCATCGATCGCCGACTTGACCATGCGCAGCTCGTTTTTCATCAGGTTGGTGACCAGGTTGAAGCGCATGGCATTCTCGGCCAGCAAGCGCGATTCGCGGTCCAGACTGACGTTGTTGCCGTCGTTCTTCACGGTCAGACCGGTCGGTTCATAGACGTTGGGGACGCCGCCCGCGACCTGGGACTCGAACTCGAACTGGAAATCGATGTCGCGGGTCTTATATCCGGGCGTGGCGAGGTTGGCCACATTGGAGGCAACGAGCTGCTGACGCGTGCTCAGGAGGTCCAGGTACTGCTCCATCCGGGATGTGATCGGATCGAACACCTCGCCCCCATCAAAGCACGGCGAGTGCCATCCGGACCCTCCTAGGGAGTGGATTGTATCTGATTGATATTGATGGCCTTGCAGGATCAGCCGGAGCCGTAGATGGAGGGGTAGGCGCGCACCATTCCGGATGCCGTTTCAAGCGCTGTTCCAATTTGAACCAGTGGTCCCGTTCCGATACCCGGACAGGAGCGGGCGGCGCGGCGCCAGGCGTGGATGCTAAAAACCAGTTCGGGCCAGAAGGGAAACAGGCGGCACTGGGTGGGTTTGGCGGGGTGGATCGAACAGCCGCCCGAGAGCAGGAAGTGGCACTGCCGGCCGCGGGGCTTGCGCAGCCGCAGAAGATGGGCCGTACGGTAAACAAAGCGCCGCTCGAAGCACGCCGCCGTGAGGCCCAGGTGGGCGGCGGCGCGGCGCATATCGTCCGCTGTGAGATACACGTAGCCGGCCACGTCGCAGCAGCGCGTGCAGCCGGGCTGGCACGTGAAAGAGCGAGAGGACGGCACGCGGCCCGATACCATCTTTTCAGAGCATAACCTGTGGAGTATGTTCGAGGCCAGGTTGTGTTGAGTTCCAGGGCGGTTTAAGCTTTGGGAAGATTCGCCTGAATCGAGGGACCAATCAGATGCCAGTCCGCAAGGACAACGAGTTTGAATTTGTGCTGGGCAACCGCCAGCTTTTCAGCGTTTTGGCCATTATCGTTCTGTTGCTGGGAGTTTTTTTCGCGATGGGTTTCTTCGCCGGCCGAAGCGTCGGGCAGGCGTCCGCCAAGGCCGAGGAGGGCCAGCGCCATCCGGCCGACAATGCACCCATTGTGCTCGAATCCCCGGCCAAGCCGGAAACGCCGCCGGAAGCGGCCGCCCCGCAGCCCACTGCAGCGCCAGCCACCGCCCCGCCGCAGGAATCCGCGCCCGCCGGAGCGGCGGCGCCGCCTCAGGCGGAACAACCGAAGCCCCTCCCACGTGCGGCCGAAAAGGCGCCCGAGCCGGTCCCGGAGCCCAAGAATCCCCTGCCGGAGCGAAACTCCGATCGAGTGGGCGAGCCGGCGCCGGGGCTCTACCTGCAGGTGGCGGCGACGACGCTCAATGAGGCCCGCGCGATGGCGGCGCTGCTCAGGAAAAGCGACCTCTCCACGGCCCTGGCGCCCTCGGCGAAGCCGGAATTGGTGCGCGTGCTGGTGGGACCGTTCGTATCGGCCGAGGCCAGCAACCAGGCGCGCGGAAAGCTGAAGGAACTGGGCGTCGATAAGCCGGTCCCGAAGAGGTATCCGGTCAAAGAGTGAGGAAGCACGGACACCAGAGCATGCCGGCCGTGCCCGAGGAGCGCTCAGCGGTGACATCCGCCCCCTTGATCCGCATCGGCAGCGCAGGCCCGGCGGGGCCGCGCCTGCCGGGGTTCCTGCGCAAGCCCCTCACCAACCACGAATCGGTCCAGGTGCTGAAGAACGGCCTGCGGCGGCTCCATCTGCACACGGTTTGCGAGTCGGCGCGCTGTCCCAACATCCATGAATGCTTCCACCGCGGCGCGGCCACGTTCCTGATTCTGGGCAACCTGTGCACTCGCGGCTGCGCCTTTTGCGCGGTACCGAAGGGCTCGCCGGCCAAGCACGCACTCACGCTGGACGCGGATGAGCCGGCCAGCGTGGCGCGCATGGCCGCGCAGATGAATCTGCGTTACGTGGTCATCACCAGCGTGAATCGCGACGACCTGGCCGACGGCGGCTCGCGTCATTTCGCGGAGACGGTGCGGCGTGTGCGGGAGGCGCTGCCGCAGGCCCGGGTCGAGGTGCTGACGCCCGATTTTTGCGGCGACCGGGATGCGGTGGCGCGCGTGCTGGACTCCGGGCCGGACGTATTCAATCACAACCTCGAGACCGTCGAGCGGCTGTACCGCAAGGTGCGGCCGCAAGCCGGCTACCGCCAGTCGCTGGCGGTGCTCGAGTTCGCGAAGCGCTATCGGCCGAAGGTGCTGACGAAGTCGGGGCTGATGGCCGGCCTGGGCGAATCGGAACAGGAAGTTCGGAAGCTGCTCGACGACCTGCGTGCGTCGGCCGTCGAAGTGGCCACCATCGGCCAGTACCTGCAGCCGTCGCGGCGCAACATGGAAGTGGTCGAATACGTCCCTCCGGAGCGCTACCAGCACTGGAAGGAGTACGGGCTGGCGATCGGATTCAAGATGGTATTCGCGGGGCCGTTCGTGCGCTCCAGCTACATGGCGGAAATGGTCAGCGAGGGCGTGCTGCAGGGCTAATGCGGACGCCGCCGGGTTCGGTCGATGCGAGCCAGCGGCGGGTGTGCGCGAGCGCAGGCGCGAGCCGCTGCGCCGTGGCGCGGACGGCAGGAAACTGAGGATGAAGCGGATTCCAGTGGCGTTGTTGGGAGGGCTGCTCAGCGGCCTGCTGCTGTTTGCCGTCTTTCCGCCCCTGGATCTGCGCATCCTGGCGCCGCTGGCGCCGGTTCCTCTGTTGTACGCGCTGGCCTGGGAAGAAAAGCCGGCCGCCCCTGGCGGCTCACGAAAACGGGCATTGGCGCTGTGGCAACGCGCGCTGGCCGGTTGGATTGCCGGCACGCTCCAGTGGGGCTTGATGTGTTATTGGATTCGCGACACGCTGGCCATCTACGGCGGGCTGGAAGGCCCGCTGAGCTGGCTGGCCATCGCGCTGTTCGCGGCCATCAAGGGGCTGCACCTGGCCGTGTTCGCGGTGCTCGCCGGACCGCTGCTCGCCGAGCCCTGGGGCCCGCTGGCCGCGGTGGCCGCGTTATGGACCGGCCTGGAGCGCACGCATGGCCCGCTGGGATTCACCTGGCTGCTGCTCGGCAATGCCGGCATCGACATGCAACTGCCGCTGCGGCTGGCGCCGCTGACGGGCGTCTACGGCCTGTCTTTCGTCTTTATGATGCTTGCCGGCGCGGCGGCCTTCGTGCTCCTGCGAAAACCGCGACGGCATCTTCTGGCCCTGGTGCCCCTGGCCGCGCTGTGGCTGCTGCCCGCCGTGCGTCTGGATCGGCCGCCCAACGCCCAGGCGGTCAGTCTGCAGCCGGCCCTCAAGGACACCACCCTGGTGTCTGAGGAAGAAAACGACCACACCGTGCGCCAGCTTGCGTTCGCCACCCTGCAGGAGGCCCTGGACCCGCGCCAGCCGGCCCCGCAGTTGATCCTGTGGCCCGAGGCGCCGGCGCCTTTCTACTACTATGAGGACGCCCGTTTCCGCGACCAGATGAACACCACGGCGCGCCTTGCGGGTTTGCCGCTGATCTTCGGCGGTGTGGCCCGAACGCCCGAGGGCAGGCCGTTGAATTCGGCGTTTTTCCTGGGCCCCGACGGGCATCTCGAAGGCCGCTACGACAAGCGCTTCCTGGTGCCGTTCGGCGAGTTCGTGCCACCTTACTTTGGATGGGTGAACAAGGTCTCCCAGGAGGCCGGTGACTTCGAGCGCGGCACGCGCGTGGTGATTTTCACCGCCAACTCTCATTCGCTGGGACCGTTCATCTGTTACGAAGCGGCCTTCCCGCACCTGGTGCGCGAGGTCGCCGATGAGGGTGCGGAAGTCCTGGTGAACCTCAGCAACGACGGCTACTTCGGACGCAGCGCGGCGCGCGAGCAGCACCTCTTGCTGGCGCGCATGCGCGCGGTCGAGAATCATCGCTGGCTGCTGCGCTCCACCAACGACGGCATCACGGTTTCCATCGACCCCGCCGGCCGCATCTGGGACCGCTTCCCCGCCCTCAAGCGCACGGTTGGACGGCTGCGCTTCGGCTGGGAGCGCACCAAGACGCCCTACACCCGCGCCGGCGACTGGTTCGCCTGGGGCTGCCTCATCTGCGGACTCGCCGCCGCGGTTTGGGCCATGGCGCGCCGCCTCTTCAGCGTGCAATACGACGGGAATATGCCCAGCGGCATATGATGGTTGCGTGAAACTCCGCACCTGCCTCCTCGCCTCCGCCCTCCTCTGCTCGCTGGCCCTCGCCCAGCCAGCCGAGAAGAAGATCTATCCCAAACGCTGGGTCTATGGCGGATCCGAGCTGGCCACGGACGCCGACCTGGCCAAGCTCCGCGCCATCCTCGAGACCGCGGCCGCCCACGGCGTCAACGGCATGGTCCTCTCCGCCGGTTTCGACCGCATCGACCTCCAATCCCCCGCCTACCTCGCCCACCTGCAGCAGCTCAAGCAGATCGCCGAGCGCCTCGGAGTCAACATCATCCCCAGCGGCTTCGGCACCGGCTACGGCGGCGCGCTGATCTCGCACGACAAGAATCTCGCCGAAGGCCTGCCCGTCAAAGGCGCGCTGTACGTCGCCGGCCAGGGCAAAGCGACCTTCCAGGCCGAGACCGACCCGCTAGTCGTCGCCACCTCCGGCCCCGAGCCGGTGGCGCGTTTCGAGAAACCGCTGACCGTCACCCCCTATCGCTGTTACCGCGTCACAGCCAAGGTCCGCGGCTCCGGCGTCGCCCCCAACGCGACTCTCGAGTTCCGCGCCGACACCCTCGACAAGAAGCGCAACTACCTCTGGTTCGAGCGCCCCATCGTCTCCGGCCGTGAGTGGCAGTCCTACACCACCGCCTTCAACAGCGTTGCGTCCGATAAGCTGAATTTCAACATCGCCATCGAGGACGGCCTCGCCGGCAAGCTCGAGATCGCCGATCTGCGCATCGAGGAGGTCGGCCTGCTCAACGTCGTGCGCCGCCCCGGCACGCCGCTCGTCGTCCGCGCCGACAAAAGCGGCACGGTCTACGCCGAGGGCCGCGACTTCGCCCCCGTCGCCGATCCCGTCTTGGACTTCCTCTTCGACCGCCCCAGCGTCGCCATCACGCTGCTCAAAGGCTCGCGCATCAAGCCCGGCCAGCGCCTGCGCGTCAACTACTACCACGGCATGACCATCTACAAGGACCAGACCCCCGCCTGCATGTCCGAGCCCAAAACGCTCGAAATCTGGAGCCGCCAGTTCCCCCTCATCCAGAAGTACCTCGCCCCCAAGGCCTACCTGCTCTCCTGCGACGAGGAGCGCATGGGAGGCACCTGCGTAGCCTGCCGGAACCGCCACATGAGCCTGGCCGCCATGATCGGCGACTCCGCCACGCGTCTGTTCAACCTCGCCCGCACCGCCAGCCCCGGCGTCGAGGTCTTCGTCTGGTCTGATATGTTCGATCCCAACCACAACGCCGTCAACAACTACTACCTCACCGACGGCGACTACACCGGCTCCTGGAAGTATCTGCCCAAGGGCATCCGCATCGCCTGCTGGAATTACGACACCCGCGAGAAGAGCCTGCCCTTCTTCTCGGGACTCGGTTTCCAGACCCTCGGCGCCGGCTACTACGACGCCGACGACATGAAGAATGTCGAGGGCTGGCTCGAATCTCTCGACAAGACCCCCGGCGCCGTCGGCATCATGTATACCACCTGGGAGAACAAGTACAAACTCCTCCCCGCCTTCGGCGACCTGGTCTCCAAGCGCCCATAGCGGCGATTCTCTTTCGCCGCAATCCGCCGTCCCGCTCCGTCCCATCGCGAATCCGTCCGCCGCCCGAACGGAGATTAGCCCACGGCGTAAGTCCGTCCGCCGCCCGAAAGGGCGGAAGAGATTAGCCCACGGCGTAAGCCGTGGGAATCCGTCCTGCGATCGTACGTCACCAGCGTCAGGGCCTGCGCGGCGGCCGCGGCGCGCTCGGTGGGGCAGGCTGTCCTGCCCTGCGAGCCGGCTTTCACCTGGCGCCTGGAGTTTCCACATTGTTGCGAGAATCTCGTGAGCTGCGTGCCACCGCCTTGAGGTAGGGCTCCGTCCGCCGCCCGAAAGGGCGGAAGAGATTAGCCCACGGCGTAAGCCGTGGGAATCAGCCCTGCGATCATACGTCACCAGCGTCAGGGCCTGCGCGGCGGCCGCGGCGCGCTCGGTGGGGCAGGCTGTCCTGGCCTGCGAGCCGGCTTTCACCCGGCGCCTGGAGTTTCCACATTGTTGCGAGAATCTCGTGAGCTGCGTGCCACCGCCTTGAGGTAGGGCTCCGTCCGCCGCCCGAAAGGGCGGAAGAGATTAGCCCACGGCGTAAGCCGTGGGAATCCGATGAGATTCGGGCGCGAGCCCCGGAACGGGGCGTAAGCCCATGCCGCACAGCTTCGCTTCTCTGCTGGTCCACATCATCTTCTCCACGAAGAGCCGCCTGCCAGACTTGTCGCCCCAACTCGCCAGCCGTCTGTTTCCCTACCTGGGTGGGATTCTGCGGGCGCGGAAGAGCGTGCCGCTGATCATCAACGGTCCGGCCGATCATGTGCACCTGCTGGTCGCGATCCCGCCCACAGAATCGCTCGCCGAATTGCTGCGCGTGGTGAAGACCAACTCCTCGCGCTGGGTGCACGAGCAATTCCCGGCCTTGCGGAAGTTCGGCTGGCAGTCTGGATACGCCGCGTTCAGCGTGAGCGGCTCCCGAGCGGCCGCAGTGCTGCGCTACATTGCGGCGCAGCAGGACCACCATCGCCGGATCTCGTTTCAGGACGAGTTTCTGATACTCCTGCGGAAACACGGCGTGGCTCACGACGAGCGCGACTTGTGGGGCTGAATGCGCCTTTCCGCCCCGTTCCGGGGCTTGCAACGTATCGCCGCTGATTTCCCACGGCTCACGCCATGGGCTAATCCCTTTCGCCCTTCGGGCTCAAACCGGAAACCGAAACCGGGGACAACCCGCAATCGCCGATTCCCCACCCCGTTGCCTCGCATCCCCAATAAATAACCACCCCCTTTTCAACAACTTAAAAATCTAACCCCGCTCCCCGCTTGCCTGCCCGCGCTACACTCCCCCGTCGGCCTCCCCAGGGAGCCGCCGCGAAAGGAACATCACCATGTCTACCGCCTGCCAGCGCGCCGCCAACCGCCGCAACGCCCAACTCTCCACCGGCCCCCGCACCCCCCGCGGCCGCGCCATCGTCGCCTCCAACCCCCTCACCCACGGCTTCTACGCCCGCGTCCCCATCGCCGATCTCGAGGACCCCGCCGCCTACCACGCCGTCCTCGCCGACTACATCGCCGACCTCCGCCCCGCCGGCGCCCTCGAAGCCGAGCTCGTCCACCGCTATGTCAAGGACCTGTGGAAACTGCGCCGCCTCGAGCAGATGGAACGCCTGTTCTTCATCGACGCCATGGAACGCCTCGAGCCCCGCGTCGCCTCCCACATCACCGACCCCGCTCAGCGCGCCTCCCGCGCCTGCTTCGATGCCCTCGAAACGCAATTCAACCAGTTCAAAACCGTCGCCCCCCTCGAGCGCGTCGCCCTCCTCGGCCAGCGCCTCCGCCGCGGCCTCGACTCCACCCTGCGCCTGCTCCTCGACCTCCAGGCCCAACGCTTCGCCTCCGACCCCGGCGACACCCCCTTCGCCGAACTCGCCACCCTGCCCCCCGACCCCTTCGCCTATCTCCGCGTCCCCGCCGACGTCCCTGACCACCCCGCCGCCCCACCCTCCACCGACCCGTGCGCTTCTGACCCGCTTGTTTCTGATCCGCGACCGCAAGGGAGCGGGTGCGTTGTTTCTGACCCGCCCGATTCTGACCCGCCCGATTCTGACCCGCGACCTTCAGGGAGCGTTGTCCTCGAGTGGAGCGTTGTCATCGACCTGCGCATTCCTGACCCGCCCGTTTCTGACCCGCGAACTTCAGGGAGCGTTGTCCTCGAGCGGAGCGTTGTCATCGATCTGCGTGAAAACGATCTGAGCCTTCCCGATCCTCAACCGCCCGCCGGCGTTCCTCCCGCTCCCCCCGACACCCCGCCTTCCACACCCCCAAATAGCCCCCAAACACCCTCCGCATCCCCAACAATCCACAAGCCAAACCAAGAAATTGGCTTTGTTCCTTCAAAAATGCAATCCACCCCTCCGATCCGGCGAAGATCTGGGGACGGTACACGAGCCTGTCGGAGAGAAGTAATCGCCGAGGCCTCACTCGTCGGGCGCAGGCGGTTTGGCGTGCGGTTAGCGCATGCGGGCGGCAAGCGGCGTGAGTTGGCGGAGCGCGCATGGGTCCCGGCAACGCGCTCGGGCAGGTCCGATCCCTTCACACCGCCAGCGCGTGGCGATGGAGCTTGAGCAGGTTGTGGGTCAGGCAGATCAGTTTCCACTCGGCCTGCACTTTTTGGAGGCCGCGCAGCGCGAATTGGCGGAATCCGCGCTGTTGTTTGATGTGTCCGATCACCGGCTCGACGATCGTTTTTCGGGTGCGGTAGATCGCTTGTCCCACGGCGCTGCGGATCGCTGCCCGCATCCGCGTGGCGAGCGGATGATCGGCCCGCAGCCGTGAGCCGCCCGTGCCGCCGCGCCCATCGGGTGAAACCAGCACGGTCATCGGCGTCAGCGCGGGATCGAGCAGACTCTCGGTGTCCCAATAGCCCGCGTCGGCCAGCAGGACTTGCGGCGCCTGGCCCAGTGCGGCGCTGGCCGCCGCCGCCATGGGCAGCAGCTGCTGCCGGTCGTTGACCTGCTGCGTGATCTCGGCCGCCACTACGATTTGCGCGTGTCCATCCACCGCCAATTGCGCGTTGTAGCCCTGCACCACGGTCTTGATTCCGTTGTCGTACACCATGCGCGAATCCGGGTCCGTGAAATTGTAGTGGCGCGTCGGCATTTCCGCTTCCCGCCGCGCGCGGGTCAGGCGCGCTTTGGTCTTTTCGCGCTGCGCCAGGCTCTCTGGCGGCGGCTCATGGTCCTTGCGCCGGCGTCCACTCTTGCGCTTTGGATGCTGCCGCTCGGCTTGTGCCAGCTTCTGCTGCGCCTCCTGCTCCAGCTCGCGTTTGGCCTGGCGCAACTTTTCCAACCGCTGTTGCGCGTCCGCCAACTCGGGCGGCAATTCGTCGCCCCGTCGTGCCTGGCCAAAGCGCACGTCCTCCGCGGCGTCAACGCGCGCGGCTTCGGCCAGCAGCCGATCCACCAGCACCCGCAACCGCTGCTCCTGCTGATCCAGATCCCGATATCTCAGCGAACGCGCCGGGCTGGCATTGGCCTGCACCTTCGTGCCGTCGATCACCACCGTGCCCAGCTTCACCAGCCCCGCCCGCTGGCACAGCCGCAAAGCCTGCGCAAAGAGCTTCGCCAGCGCCTCCAGATGCTGCTGCCGGAAGGCCGCGATGGTGTCGTGATCGGGGTGCTGGTCGGCGGCCAGATAACGGAAGGCCAGATCATCGTAGGTCGCCCGCTCGATGCGCCGCGAACTCGGCCGGCCCGTGGCATAGGCGTACAGCAGCAAGCGCGTCAGCATCAGCGGATGATAGGCCGCCAGCCCGCGCCCGTCGTTGCGCTCGTAGACGGAGTAGATCTCGCTGAGATCCAGCGTGTCCGCCACATCCGCGATGAACCGCGCCAGATGCCCCTCGGGCAACCAGTCCTGCAGCGCCGGCGGCAGCAAGAACGGCTGATCCAGAGAACAGGTCCGGAATCTCTTCATCACTCCGATTGGATGAATTCCGCACCCGCCCAGCACCAGGTTTTCAATGCGCGCCAGAATCTATCTCCGACAGACTCACACGCAATCGCTGATCCCATGCAGCCGCTCCTCCAAAATCGGTAGCACTCCCCATCACGATTCATGCCGTTTGCTGGTGCGAAAGGATCGTGCGAACGGGTGTGATCGTGCGCACGCCCCAGCCTGACCCTTTCGAGACCCCTTCGACCCAAGTCTTCGGACCGCCCTGTCCGTCCATCCGATAAGCTGGAGTGCAACACCATGGGAATCGAGACAATCCCACACGGCGAGGTTTCCTCCCCCGGCCGCCCCAAGGAGCTGATCGCACCGCTGTCCATCTTCGCGCTGGCCGCGCTCATCTTCGGAATCGTGTTGGCGATTGCAGTCCACAACCCCTTCTTCGGGGGCGACGCCGGAATGCGGCTGCACATGGCCAACGGGTGCCTCATCCGGATGGGGAATCGGGTCTGGCTGCCCATGCTCCAGGGCCACATCTGGGTGTTCTATCTGCTGCATCTTCCGTACTACGCTTTCAGGCTCATTCCCTGCTTCTACTCCTTTGTCGCCGCGCTATTCCTCGGCCTCTTCGCCTGGCGGCGCACCGCGAAGTTGTCCGGCGGCCTGATCTTCACCCTGTTCCTCGTGTTCTCGTTCGCCTGCCAGTGGGAGATCCTGAGCCTCAGCGAACAGCTCTATCAGGAGGCCATCGGGCTGGCGTTCTTCTTCGTTCTGCTGTGGGCCGGCGCACTCGAACTCAAGCCCCATTGGTGGCTGCTGCCCATCGCCGCCGGCGCTCTGCTGACCCGCGAGGACTTCTGGATCTACCTGTTCGCAATGACCCTGCTCAACTACAGGCAGATCCGGTCGCAAAAGCCATACCGGCGCAGCTTCCTGTTGCTCTGGTCCGTCCCCGCGCTGTGGCTGTTCGGGACATTCCTGCTGAATCTCCGCGCCAGGCACAGGCTCCCCATCATTCCCACGGAATGGCCATTGGGGATCAACAAAGCGGGCGACCACGCCATCTCGAACCTGGCGGCTTCCCTCGCGGACTGTTTCCAATCGCTGGTTCGCAGCAGATCGATTTACCTCGTGGTCGGCCTGTTGATTGTCTGGATCATCGGCAGGTTTCTGGGCCGGGCCAATCCACGGAGTGCGCCGCCGGGTGACGACTTCGAGGCCCGCTTCCGGCCGTTCAGCTTCCTCTCGCTGAGCATCATTTACTTCCTGGTGATTGTCTTTAACCCCTGGGAGCACACTTCCGGCAGCGGCAGGATTGCCATCCCGCTGCTGGTTCAGGGCTTCGTGTGGGCCATTGTGCTGTTTGCCCGGACGGATTCCTACGCCACGCCGGCCAAGATCCTGGCCCGGTGCGTTCTCGCCGCCGCTCTGCTATTGGGCGTGAATACGGACAGCAAGGCATGGACTTTCCAGCGCGATCGCCAGGCGGAGGCCTCCGTTGACCGGATCGCCCAGCTCGTCCAGTCCGCCGGCCAGAGTGGAAAACCGAATGCCTGCGTCCTGGAAAGAGACTACTGGGAAGCGCTGCGGCTCTTCGCGGCTCCGACCTTGTATGCGCAGTGGTCCCCGCAACCGAAACGGGACATGGAAGCCGGCAACTGCGACCTCATCATTCTGCCCGCGAGTTCCGCACTGGTGGTCCCCGAGAAGTCCTACACGAAACACTCCGAGTACCAGTTCCGGGGGCGAAGCTACACCCTGTTCCTGAAATCTGGAGTCCGGACAGAGTAGACTCAACCGCTGATTCCACGAAGCCGCCGCCGCAAACCCGGTGACACTCCCCGCCAATCGAACTATCGGCCGCAGGCCACTAGGTTATTAGGGGTTATTGACGGAGCGGTTGCTGGACGGAGCCTTGCGTGACGGAGCCGCGTGTTTCAGAGCCGCGACCGTGAGGGAGCGGATGCGTTGCGTCTCGTGACACGGACGTGGCGCAGACACTCGTGTTGACGCTTAGCCCGAACGGAGCCGCGACTGCAAGGAGCGGTTGCTGGGCGGAGCCGTGCGTGACGGAGCCGCGTGTTTCAGAGCCGCGACCGTGAGGGAGCGGATGCGTTGCGTCTCGTGACACGGACGTGGCGCAGACACTCGTGTCAACGCTTAGCCCGAACGGAGCCGCGACTGCAAGGAGCGGTTGCTGGGCGGAGCCGTGCCTGCCGGAGCCGCGACTGCAACGTTATGTACTCCGTCGCAACCCCGGTCACATCCTCAGCGGCTTTTTTCTTCCGCCAGTTATCTCTTGTTTCCGAAGAACTTCCACCCCGCTCCCGCCCGCCGGCGCAGCGCCTCACCCCGAATTCTCTTGCCTCCCGGTTGTACCGTGGTACGGGGAACAAGAGCCGGCCGGTCTTCGCGTCCCTTCGCCGAAAGGTAGAGCGATACTCTTCGGAGTGTTTAACCAAAGCGGGCCGCTGCTTCGGCAGCGCGCTTAGAGACGTTTCTTCTCCCGATCAGCTCGATAAGTACGATGGGGCGGCGGCTTCGGCCCCGCTCCATCGGGCGAGTATATTGTCTTTCGACAGGCGCTCCGAGCGCCGGATGTTCATATCATTAGATCCACGCCGGATCAGTCCGGCGTAAAAGCCGGGCAATCCGGCCCGATCACGATCTTCATCCCCTGATAAACCCTTCTGCCTCAGCCGTAGTGTGCCTGCCCACCCATGCCGGATGACCAGCACGTCGCCGTCCTCCACGATGTACTCCTTGCCCTCGAGCCGCACCTGAGCGAAGGGATCAGCCTGACATGAGCGGTTAGGGATATCTCGAACGTCGAACGGGTCAGCGGTTATTCTTCCGCTTCACCTTCCTCATTTTCGAACCCGAGGGACTAGCCCGGATGTTTCACCACGATCGCAGCGAGGCGCGATGAGAGGGCTGCAGATACAAGGCGCGCGACCGGAGCCGCCCGCAGGCGTACTGGACTGCTACGTCGAGGACGGGGGGTGCCCTCTGGGCCCAGCGCAACGCAGTAGATGCGGCCCTATCGCGCGCCGCAGCCGATGGCTGGTGAAATATCCGGGCTGGCTCCCGCTCAACTTCACTTGCAGTCTCCGCCAAAGCACAGGTTCTTGCTGAAGAACGGCAAAACGTGGTTCTGAACGCGGTCCGCCACGGCGCTGGTGTGGTTGCCGTGATAGATCTCGAAGCTGTTGGCGATGCCATAGTTGTCGAGAATCTCATGCAACTGGCCCGCGCCGGCCCTGAGGCCGTCCTGGTCGCCGACGTCGAGCGCAATGCCCTGATACCGCCGCAGACCGCCTATGTACTGGTGGACGAAAACCAACGGGGCGTTCGCCGTCCACCTGGCGAGCACATCCGGCTGCGACACCCCGTCCTTCGTGGGCAGATCGAGATACAGGGGTGGGTTTTTCGGATTGGGCGACCATGCGGCGGCGGAGGCAAGTTGGGCCCGGGCGAAAAACGGCAGGCTGGCCGAATCGGCGGGCTTCTTCACCGCCTCCACGGCTTTCGCCAACGCGGGATTGGGCGGTGCGCCGCCCATCGGCGCGAGACAGCACGGGCTCATGATGTACAGACTGCCGAAGATATCCGCGTGCTTCATACCAATCCGCGCGGCGCCATAGCCGCCCATGGAATGGCCCGCCAGACCACGGGCCGTCCGCTTGGGGATGGTGCGGTAGTGGGCGTCGATGTAGGCCACGACGTCGTGTGCGATGTACTGCTCGAAGTCGCCGGTCGTCACGGAACTCGAATACATCGATCCGTTGTGCACGGTCTTGGAGTCGGGCAACACCACGATCATCTCGTGCGCGCCCAGCGCAAAGGCGCCCTCGATCGTTTGCGGCACATGGATCTCGTGCGTCCACTGCTCGGCGCCGATCGAGAAGCCATGCAAGGCATAGACGACCGGGTAGCGCCGCTTCTTCTCCCTGGCGTAGCTCGGCGGCAGATACACAAAGACGTCCCGGTCAACGGCATTACCCTCCAGATTGCCTTCCAACGCGGCGCCGTGAATCTTGATCTGCTCCACGGTTACCGGCTTCGCGCCCGCAACCACCGCCGGCACCTCGGTCTGGACCTGCGCCTCCAGCGAGAGGCCCAGAGCAACGGCCAGGGCCGCCCTCATCACACAGAGCCACTTCGTGGTTGTCATTGAGATCCTCTTTCGCGAACACCTTGCCGTCACGCCATTTGATAGAGTGCGACGATCGATCCTGTTTCCAGCGCGCGGCGCTCCTAATCCAGGAATCCGCGAGTCCGGGAACAGTGCACTCAACCTCCAGACTCAAGTCCTGAGCGCCAATTGCTCCTCAGTGCGGCCACGGCACACGCTGTCAAACCTTCAGGAACCACTTCTTCCTATACAGGAAATACAGGAACAGCCAGGCCGTGGTGAAGAAGCCCACGGCCATTGCGAACGGCTTCCACTCAGGCTGAAGCAGGTTGTACACGCCGCCGAAGAAGAACTTCGCGGCGTAGTCGAAATCGATGATCAAGTGCGCCAGGTAGATCGCGATCGAGTTCATTCCGATGACGACAAAGAACTTCGTCCACCAGTTGATCTTCCAGATATCGATCACGAGATAGAACAGCGTAAACAGCAGCAGGCTCAAGCCGCCGACAAAGCAGACGAATGAGCTGGACCACAGGTACTTGTTGATCGGAAAGGCGAGATTCCATAGTAGTCCAATGGCTACCAGGCCGATGGCAGCCGCAGCCATGTAGAGGACCTTGCGAAGGGGCTTCCGGCTCAGGTACTGCGACATGACAAACTGGCCGGTCAACATGCCCAGCAGGGCTGTCGATATCGCGGGGATGGTACTCAGTATCCCTTCGCTATCGCCGTAGGTGTAACAGCAGAACTTACCCGGGAGCAGGTGCCGGTCGATGAAGCCCGCCAGGTTGCCCTGCATGGAATAAGGATCGGTAGCGCCCAGATCGTGCGCCGGGAAGAGCGGGAACAGGAGCCAGTAGAAGATCAGGATGCCCCACAGCCAGATGATCCGCGATCTCAAGTTCGTGTTCATGAAGATGAGCGCCGCAAACATCCAGGCGAGACCAATCCGCCCCAGCACGCTGCCATAGCGCAGATTGGCAAAATCGAAACGAATGGCATTGTTGTTCAGGATCCCCAGCAATACCAGGAGCAACCCGCGCTGGATCACGTGCGCGTACAGTGCCTTCCGGTTGGCCTCGCCGTGATACCGCTTGGCCATGGAAAACGGGAAGCTGATCCCGGCAATGAACAGGAACAACGGGAAGATCATGTCGTAGGCATGGAATCCATGCCACGGGACATGTTCGAGTTGCCCGGCCCACCATTTCAGCACCGGCCAGCCGGTCAATGCGGCCAGCGTGATGAAAATGCCCTCGCCGCCCATGATCCAGAACATGTCGAAGCCGCGCAATGCATCGAGCGATTGCAGGCGTTTCGATTCCGGTTTGTCCACGCTTTCCATCAAGATATTGCCTCCTCAGGCGCACACCATGCCATCATCCGGGACTAGAGCATCCTACCACCACGCTCCAAGCCCGGGTGCGGGTCCGGGTGTACCACACAGAAGTGGACGAAATCAGGTTCCCCTGAGAACGCGTGGGAATCTGAGCGTACAGGCACAGCAGACCGCGTATCCAGCCCGCAACGGCGGAAGAAGATAGCCCAGGTCGTGAGACCTGGGCATCCTGTCAGCAGGGGTCGCAGCCCCCCTGGGGGCGTAAGAGCGTCTTTCGCCCCTCGGGCGGGGCTTCACTGGAATCGGCCCTTTCCCCACGGCTTACGCCGTGGGCTAAACTCGGTCGCTCCTTCGGAGCTGAATGCGCGGCGCATTAGAGTTCCACTCTTATGTCGTGCACCCTGCGGGTGTCCCCTGCCTACCCGTGCCGGATCACGAGCACGTCGCCGTCCTGCACGATGTACTCCTTGCCCTCGAGGCGCAACTGGCCCTTCTCGCGCAAGCCGTGGTAGCCGTTCTGATCCACCAGCGTCTTCCAGTTGACCACCTCGGCGCGAATGAACTTCTTCTCGAAGTCGGAGTGGATCGCGCCGGCCGCCTTGACGGCGTTGGAGCCGATGGGGATGGTCCAGGCGCGGCACTCGTCCTCGCCCGCCGTGAGAAAGCTCATCAATCCCAGCAGCCGGTACGCCGCGGAGATCAGCCGGTCGAGGCTCGAGCCGGGCAGACCGTAACTGGACAGGTATTCCGCCGCCTCAGCGGGACCGAGCTCTGCCAGTTCGGCCTCGATCTTGCCGCAGATCGCCGTGACGCCCGTCTTCGGCTTTCCTGTCAGGAGCTTCGCGGAGTATTCTGCTTCGATCTGTTCCAGCCGCGGCGCGTCGGCCTCACCCAGGTTGAGTACGATCAGCAGCGGCTTCTGCGACAGGAACTGGAAGCCCCGCAGCCGCTTCTCATCCTCCTTGGAAAGCTCCCAGATCCGCAGCGGCTCATTGGCCTCCAGCCGCGCCTTGGCCTGAATCAACAGCTCGTACTCGCGATCCAGCTCCGGGTCGCGGAGCTTCCTGCGTTCCTTCTCCAGCCGCTCCAGCCGCTTTTCCACCACCACCAGGTCGCTCAGGATCAGCTCGACATCGACGTCCTCGATGTCCCGGAGCGGATTCACGTCGCCCTTCTCATGCGGCACCGTGTCGTCCTGGAACACGCGCACCACGTGCGCCACGGCGTCCACCACGCGCAGACTGGCCAGGTAACTCGGGTCGCGCAGGGCTTCCTTCGAGATGGATGGAAAATCGAGGAATTCGACCGTGGCGTGGACCACTTTAGGCGGCTGGAAAACGCGCCCCAGCGCCTCCAGCCGCGGGTCCGGCACTTTCGTGACGCCGATGCGCGCCTCCATCGTGCCCACGCGCGTGGCTTCCTGCACGCCGGTCAGAATCGTGAACAGGCTCGTCTTGCCGGTCATCGGCAGACCTACGATGGCAGTCCTCATTAGTCTCCTGTCTCGATGAAACGCTCAGATGGGCACTTCCACCTGCCGCAGGATCTCGTTCAGAACCCGCTCGGCGGCTTCGGTGGAGCTCGCGGCCAGGCTCGCGCGCTGGTTGAGCACCACGCGGTGCGCGAACACCGGCACGGTCAGGCGCTTGATGTCGTCGGGCAGCACGTAGCCGCGGCCTTCCACCAGCGCCAGGGCCTGCGAGGCTCGAAATAACCCCTGCGCGCCGCGCGGGCTCACGCCCAGTGCCAGCCCCTCGTGCTCCCGCGTGCGGCCCACGATCTCGAGCATGTATCCCACCAGGGCCTCGTCCACCGCGATCCGCTCCACCGCGCGCTGCATCTCGATCAGCTCCGCGCCCGTCAGCACCGGCTCGCTCACCCTCACTTGCGGTGTGTAGCCGTCGCGCAGGATTGCGCGCTCGCTCTCCGCGGCCGGGTAGCCGATGCGCAGGCGCATCAGAAACCGGTCGAGTTGCGACTCGGGCAGCGGGTACGTCCCGTGGTGTTCCACCGGGTTCTGCGTGGCCACCACCATGAACGGCTCGGCCATGTGGTAGGTCGCGCCGTCGACAGTCATCTGCCGCTCGTTCATCGCCTCCAGCAGCGCCGACTGCGTTTTCGGCGTGGCGCGATTGATCTCGTCGGCCAGCAGGAAATTGGTGAAAATCGGCCCGCGCCGGAACTCGAATTCGCCCGTCTTGGCGCTGTAGACCGTCACGCCCAGGATGTCGCCGGGCAGCATGTCGGAAGTGCATTGCAGGCGCTGGAAGCCGCACGCGGCGATGCGCGCCAGCCCCTGCGCCAGCGTGGTTTTGCCGACGCCCGGCACGTCCTCAATCAACAGATGCCCGCGCGCCAGCAGGCACACGATCGACAGCCGCACCACCTCGTCCTTGCCGCGCAACACCGACCCCAGCGACTGTTCCACGCGCGCAATGCGCCCGGCCAGCGCCGCCGGCGCCTCGGAGGAAATCATTTCCCTTTCATGATAGCCGCACCGCGCCGCCGCAGACGCGCCATTGAAGCGCCGGCACGCGCCTCCTGCGGGGTGGGCAATCTGGTTCGCAGCCGACGCTCAGCCGGCTCCTCCTGCCGCTCAATCGTTGGTGGAATCCGGCCAGCCGGAGGAATCGGGCCAGGCTCGCACCCGTGACGCCGGCGGTGCGGCGCGAGCGCCGGAGGGCCATTCCGGCGCCGTCCGGCAGGCCTCGAGCTGTTCCCGCAGGCGCATCAGATCGCCCGTCTGGCCGACGGCCTGCACGGTGATGAGCACGTTCGGCCCGGGCGCCCATGGATCCTCCGTCCCGGCCGCCGCTTCGGCCGCCAGGTCGCGCAGCAACCGCCGTGTTCTGTGCTCGTCCCAGCCCATCCGGGCCAGGAACCTGGCGCCGCAGTCATCGCACAGGAACGGGAAGTAACAGATGATGCTCAGCAGTCTCTCGACTGGATGCCGGTGAGCCCGGCGCGTGTCAACACTGCCGCAGGACGGACATTCCAGACGCATACCTTTCTCTTCGGTCGCATTGCGGTTTTTTTAACCTTAATTTCCTGAATCGCGCTTGCCCGCGGCGGGAAACCGAAATAGGATGGGAGTGCTAACGCCTGTCGAATAGTAACGAGGCCGGAAATCCGGCAGGGAAGAAAGCGGCTCGGAAACCGGTCCGCTCGCCGGCGGCCAAGGGGTCGGGCGAAGTGCCAGTACGAGACCAGGTCGAGATGAATTCATTTGTTCCGGAGGAAAAAATCATGCGCATTCTATTTCTCGTTCTCTGGGCGGCTGTGCTCGCCGCCGGGAGCCCGCTCACCGTCACCAGCCCGGCGACCCTGACCACCGGCACGCAGTATGAGTCCTATTCCGCGACCCTGACCGCCTCGGGCGGCACGTCGCCCTACACGTGGAGCGTTGTGGCGGCGAGTACGCCGATGACAATTCCGGAGGGCACGACGTTGAACGCCTCCACGGGCGCGATCAGCGGGACGCCGACGGGCTCGGGCTATTACATCGTGCTGTTTCAGGTGACGGATGCGGCGTCCAACACGGCGCAGGCGCAGATCACGATTCCCATCAACGGGAACCAGCATCTGGGCGCGTGCACCTACTTTCCGGCCGACAACGTGTGGCGGCAGCGGATCGACGGCTTGCCCGTGAATGCGCAGAGCGCGGTGTGGAATTCCATCTATCACAACACCATGCTGCACCCCGATTTCGGCACGCAGTACGGGATTCCGTTCACGCTGGTGGAGGCCGGCCAGGCGCTGACGACGATCACGATCGACCCGGTCAACGGCTATCCCAGCGAGAGCGATTTCGGCATCAATACGACCGGCCCGACGGCCGAGCCCATTCCCGCGGATGCGCCCATCGAACAGACCAACACATCCTACGGCGACCGGCACGTGCTGACCATCGATACCTCCGCCTGCATGCTGTACGAGATGTACTATGCCGTGCTGCCGGCCTGGACCGCCGATTCCTCCGCTTTGTTCAACCTGAACAGCGATGCGCTCCGCCCGGCCGGCTGGACATCGGCCGACGCCGCGGGACTGCCGATCACGCCGGGCCTGGTGAGTTATGACGAAGCGGCCAGCGGCCAGATCGCGCACGCGCTGCGGATGACGATGAAGACTACCCAGAGCAGCTACATCTGGCCCGGCCGCCACAAGGCGGGCGGCAGCGGGACGCAGATGCCGCCGATGGGGGCGCGCATCCGGCTGCGCAACGACGCGAACGTCAACGCGCGCATCGCGGCGCTCTCGACCATCGACCAGGTGATCGCGCGCGCGCTGCAGCAGTATGGGGCTTTCATTGCGGACAACGGCAGCTCCGGCTTCATTACCGGGACGTCGGATGCCCGCTGGAACGACGACGATCTGGGCATGCTGAAGGCTTACAAGCCGGCGGCGGTGGCGTTGACGCTGCCGACATCGGCCGACGCAGCGAGCGGGAGCCAGCTGCCGTTCGCCAACACGAAGGGGATCAAGGCGGGGATGTGGGTGCAATGCCAATCGCCCTGCGCGGGCATTGGAGTGGCGGGATCGACGAGCGCGAACCCGGTCGTGGAGGCGGTGGGGGCGAACTCGATCACACTGAGCCAGCCGCTGATGGCCGACGTTCCCGCCGGCACCGTGATCGACTTTGTCGCCCCCAACCGAGCCTGCAGCGCCGGGCCAGGCTTCTGTCTGGACGATTTCGATTACGTGGATGAGTCAGCTCTGCAGGTGGACCCGGATTCAGGCGCGACACAGCCGGTGATCACCCAGCCGGCGCTGGCGGCGGGCACATTGGGCAAGCCCTACTCCGCCACGATCGCATTCACCGGCGGATTGCCACCCTTCACGTGTGCGGTTAGCTCGGGCGCGCTGCCTGCGGGCCTGACATTGAATCCGACCACGTGCGCGATCAGCGGAACGATCACCAGCTCGCGGAGCCGCTCCTTTGTCGTCAAGGTGACTGACTCAAACGCGCGGCATGCGCAGGCCTCATTCAAGATCGGCGTCAACCTGCATTGTTGTATCTCGACAACTCCAGCCGACCGGGACGAGGCCGCGGGCGCAGAGGAGTGAACGCAGCCCCCGACGGGAAGACAGGCCGCAGCGTCAGGCCGGCGCCTGCGCCACGGGCTCTTCGCTGACGCTGAAGTAGCCGGCGTCCGGATGGTGGAATACGAGCGCGCTCACCGAGGCTTCGGGATCCATCATGAAACCTTCGGTCAACTCCACGCCGATCTCCTCCGGGCGCAGCAGCTGGAATAGAGCTTCCTGGTCTTCCAGACGCGGGCAGGCCGGGTAGCCGAAGCTATAGCGCTTGCCGCGGTAGCGCGAGGTGAAGCGGTCCTTCATGGTCATCGCCGGAGAGTCGGGGAAGCCCCAATCCTCCCGCATGCGGCGGTGCAGGTACTCGGCGCAGCCTTCCGCAGTCTCAATGGCCAGAGCCTGGATACAGTGTGCGAGGAAGAAATCGCCGGCGGCCTTGGCATGTTCCGAGTAGGCGCGGATTCCCTCGCCGGCAGTTACCACGAACATCGCGATATGGTCGCGCTCTCCGTTGTCGTCGGGATCGAGGACGTAGTCGCTGAGGCAGAGTCCATTCTCCCTGGCCTGCCGTGAAAAGTGGAAAGTATGGGCCGGACTCGCGGCTCCGGGCTCAAAGAGATGGATAGAGTTGCCTTCCCGCTGCGCATCGAAGAAGCGCCAGACGGCGCGGACCTTCATAAAGCCGGCCGAGCGCTGCTTCACGGCTTCCACATCGTGGAATAGCTCTAATGCCCGCGGGTTCCGTTCGTGCAGATCCTTTTCGAAGTTACCCTTATAACCAAGATGGCGGCCGTACAGCATGTAAGGGTTGATATAACTCCAGACCTCTTGTAAGTTCGGCACGAGCCGGGCCCGGCGATCCTTGTAAGGAATCTGCGGGATGGGGATATTGGTGCGTACCTTCGAGCTGCGCTGGTCGCCGGGCGTCATCGGCGCAGTGGCCGGAGCGGTGGAGGCAGGAGCCGGTGCGGCGAAAACGTGACTCCGCAGCCGCTCCTCGCGCGTGAGCGGGTCCATGATTTCGTTGAGCAGGCGCAGACCGGTCATGGCGTCCTTGGCATAGAAGGTCGGCGCGCCATAGGCCGGGGCGATTTTCGTCGTCGCGAACTTCTCCGAGAGCGCCGCGCCGCCGACCAGCAATGGGACCTGGATGCCGGCGTTCTGGAAATCCTCGGCGGTACTCACCATCTGCTGGGCGCTTTTCACCAGCAGCCCGGACAGGCCCAGGGCATCGGGCGCGTGCTCCCGCCAGGCCTGGATCAGCGCTTCGGAACTCACCCGGATGCCGAGATTGATGACCGTGTAGCCGTTGTTGCTGAGGATGATCTCGACCAGGTTCTTGCCGATGTCGTGGACGTCGCCCTTCACGGTTGCAAGGACGATCTTGCCACGCGCGGCCGCGTCGGCCTTGCGCATGAATTGTTCCAGATGGCTGACGGCGGCCTTCATGGCCTCGGCCGACTGCAGCACCTCGGCCACGATCAGCTCATTGTTGTTGAACAGCCGCCCGACCTCGCTCATCCCGGCCATCAGCGGCCCGTTGATGATCTCGAGCGGCTCGACGCCTTCCGCGCGCTTGCGCTCGAGATCGTCGATCAGCCCGTCTTTGGTGCCTTCAATGATGTAATTCGCGAGCCGTTGATCGAGCGGAATGCTCTCCTTCGGCGCTTTAGCGGGCTTGACATTCCGGCGGAAATGCTCAGCCAGGGCAGCGATGTTGAACTGGTTGACCGCAACGCGCTGTTCCTTGCTCTGTTCGCGCCAGTCCTGTGGTGCGCCGAGGAGCAACTCACGCCGGGGAAATTCCGCTGAGACTTCCGATGGCGGCGTGTTGAAAAGCAGATTCTCCGCCAGACGCCGTTGTTCGAGAGGAATGGAGGCGAAGCGCTCCAGCTTCTCGGTGTTCACGATGGCGAGGTCCAGACCGGCCTTCGTCGCGTAGTAGAGGAAGACCGAGTTAACGACTTCCCGCGCCGCGGCGGGCAGTCCGAAACTGACATTTGAGATACCTAGAATCGTCTTCACGCCCGGCAGCGCCTGCCTGATCGTACCGATCGCTTCGATCGTCTCCACCGGGCCGCCGATGTAATTTTCGTCGCCCGTGGCGCAGGGGAAGACGAGCGTGTCGATAATGATGTTGGTAATCGGAATGCCGTACTTCTGTGTGAGTAACTCGACCGAGCGCTGGGCGACCTGGAGCTTGCGCTCGCGCGTGAAGGCCTGCGCCTGGAGCGGATCTTCGTCGATGGTGCCCACCACCAGCGCCGCGCCATAGGCGTGCGCGAGCGGACAGATACTTTCGAATTTCTCTTCGCCGTCCTCCAGGTTCACAGAGTTAATGATTGCCTTGCCCTGCGAGTAAGTCAGCGCAAGTTCGACGGCTTTCTGGTCCGTCGTATCGATCATGATAGGCGCCTTTATCTTGCGAATGAGCTTCTCATAGAAGGGCGCGATGTCCCTTAATTCTTCCCGATCGCTCGATTGCAGGCAGACATCGACGATGTGAGCGCCGTTGCGCACCTGCCGGCGTCCGATCTCGCTTGCTTCTTCCCACTTCTCTTCGGCTATCATCTGCTTGAAAAGCCGCGAGCCGATGACATTGGTTCGCTCGCCGACCAGCAGCGGCCGGTTGGATTCCTCCGCTTCGACGAAGTCAATGCCGGAGTAATAGCTTCGCAGTTCCTTTGCCGGTACCGTGCGCGGCTGTTTGCCCTCGACCATCCGGGCGATGGCGCGAATGTGATCGGGCGTGGTGCCACAACAGCCGCCGACAATGTTCAGCCAGCCGTGATCGACGAACTTCTCGAGCTGCGCCGCGAGACTTGCCGGAGTCTCAAGGTATCTGCCTTCTTCATTGGGCAGACCGGCGTTGGGGTAGCACGAGACGCGCGTCGCAGCCATGTGGTGCAGGGAGCGGATGTGGTCGGTCATGAACTCCGGCCCGGTGGCGCAATTCAAGCCGATGGAGAGAAGGTCGGCGTGTTCAACGGAGACATAAAACGCCTCGGCGGTCTGGCCCGCGAGCATGGTGCCCATCGGCTCAATGGTGCCCGAGACCATGACGGGAATGGGGCGCGCTGAGGCCCGGGCCAGCGCATCGATCGCCAGCAGCGCGGCCTTGACGTTGCGCGTGTCCTGACAGGTTTCGACCAGCAGCACATCGGCGCCGCCCTCGATCAAACCCCGGGCTTGAATGGAGTAGCTGCGCTTCAATTCCTCGAAGGTTACGCCGCCGGTGACCGTGATCGACTTCGTCGTAGGACCCATCGAGCCGGCAACGAAGCGTAGCCGGCCCGGTGTGGAGAACTGCTCCGCCGCCTGGCGCGCCAGTTCGGCCGCACGCCGGTTTAGCAACGCGGCGTCATCGTGCAACCCGTACTCGGCCAGCACCAGAGGAGTCCCGCCAAACGAGTTTGTTTCGACCATGTCGGCGCCGGCCGCGAAGTAAGCGCGGTGCACGTCGAGCACTACGTCAGGCCGGGTGCGCACCAGGTTTTCATTGCAGCCTTCCAGCTCAATTCCGCCGAAATCCGCCGCCGCCAGGCCGGCCCGTTGCAGCATTGTGCCCATCGCACCGTCGAGAACAACGATGCGCGAGTTCAATGCCTCCCGAAGGGCCTGTTGACGCTCTTCCCAGTGATCCATGAGGGGTTCATTCCATGGTAGCGTACTGGCCGCGGCCGGCCGTGTGGCGCATTTGAATCGAAAAACGACCGCATCATCCACACCGAGATCCTCGCGACTTAAGAACTGCGCCTGTGGCACAATAGGGCCGGTATGCCACCCTCGCACAATGCCCCCCGGATCCCGACTTTCGAGATCGAATGCCCCTGCTGCGGGGCGACGCTGAAGGTAGATGCGCAGGTTAGAGCAGTGCTCGAGTTTAAGGAGAAGCCGCGGCCTAAGACGATTGAGGATCTCGAAGCGGGCGTCCAGCGTCTCAAAGGCGAGGAGAAGGCGCGCGAAGCAGCCTTTCAGAAATCGGTGGAAGCCATGAAGTCGTCAAAAAGTATCCTGGACCGCAAGTTCGAGGAGCTATTGAAAAAGGCAAAGCAGGACGATCCCACCACGCCGCCACCCAAGCCTCTCGGTCTCGAGTAAGCGGGCCGGACTATCCGGCAATCTGCCGCAAGACATAAGGCAGAATCCCGCCGTAGCGGAAGTATTCCACCTCGCGCGGAGTATCGATGCGCACCTGCACTTCGAAGGTGCTCACCGCGCCATCCGCTGCCATCGCAGTTACAGTGGCGTGCTTGGAACCACTCTCTATAGAGGTCGCGACGCCCTGGATAGAATAGGTTTCGAAGCCCGTCAATCCCAACGACCGCCGCGTGGCGCCGGCGAGGAATTCCAGCGGCAGTACGCCCATCCCAACGAGGTTGGAGCGATGGATGCGCTCATAGCTCTCGGCGATGACTGCCTTCACTCCGAGCAAGGCGACGCCCTTAGCGGCCCAATCGCGGGAAGAGCCGGAGCCGTACTCCTTGCCGGCGATGATCAGCAACGGCGTACCCTCGCTCCTGTAAGCCACCGACGCATCGTAGATCGAAATAGGATCCCCGCCCGGCGCCCGCGTCGTCCAGCCGCCTTCGACGCCGGGGACCAGCTCATTCTTCAAGCGAATGTTGGCCAGAGTACCGCGGACCATCACATCGTCGTTGCCGCGGCGCGAGCCGTAGCTATTGAAGTCCGCCGGCTTGACTCCACGCTCCATGAGGAACTTCGCGGCCGGACTGTCCCTGGCGATGTTGCCGGCCGGCGAGATGTGATCCGTCGTGATCGAATCCGCGAGCATCGCCAGCACGCGCAGACCTTTAATATCTTCCAGCGGCGCCGACGGGTCGCGCATCGACTCGAAGTAAGGCGGGTACTTCACATAGGTCGAATCACGATCCCAGGCAAAGGTGTCGCCCACCGGCGTCTTCACCGAGTGCCACAAAGCATCGCCCTCGAAGACTTTCGAATACTCCTTCTCAAACTGCGATGCCGTGACGAATTTTTCCATCACGGCATTGATCTCCGCGGTCGTGGGCCACACATCCCGCAGGTAGACGGGCGCGCCGTCCCGGCCCACGCCCAGCGGCTCCGTCGAGAGATCGATGTCGACGCGGCCGGCGAGAGCGTAGGCCACCACGAGCGGCGGCGAGGCGAGATAGTTGGAGCGTACCTGCGGGTTTACGCGACCCTCGAAATTGCGGTTTCCGCTCAGCACGGCCGCGACATTCAGCTTACCGTCCGACACAGCCCTGGAGACGGGTTCGGGCAATGGTCCGCTGTTACCAATACAAGTAGTACAGCCGTAACCTACGAGGTTGAACTTCAGTTGATCGAGATAGGTCATCAGGCCGGAGTCAGTCAGGTAGTCGGTGACCACCTTTGAACCCGGAGCGAGAGAGGTCTTGACCCAGGGCTTGACGGAGAGTCCCTTCTCGACGGCTTTCTTCGCCACCAGGCCTGCGCCAATGAGTACCGAAGGGTTCGAGGTATTGGTGCAGGAAGTAATGGCGGCGATGACTACCGCGCCCTCCTGAACGGTGAAGTCAGCCCCATTGGAAGCCACAACCGACTTTGGTTCGACGCCCAGAGCGTCCAGGAAATTGCGCTTTACATCGGGCAGATTGATGCGGTCCTGGGGGCGCTTCGGCCCGGCCAGCGAAGGAACCACGCCGGCGAGGTCGAGCTCGATCGTATCGGAAAACTCCGGTTCGGGCGAACCGGCTTCGAGGAACATCCCCTGCTCGCGGTAGTACGCCTCAACCAGATCGATCAGGTCCTTGGGACGGTTCGTCATGCGCAGGTACGCCAGAGTCTGCGCGTCCACCGGAAACACACCGATGGTGGCACCGTATTCGGGAGCCATGTTGGCGATGGTGGCGCGATCGGCCAGGCTGAGCGCCGCGACGCCCGGGCCATAGTATTCCACGAACTTGCCGACGACACCCTTGCGGCGCAGCATCTCGGTGACGGTGAGCACCAGATCGGTGGCCGTCGCGCCTTCGTTCAGCTTGCCGTGGAGTTTGAAGCCGACCACGCGCGGCAACAGCATCGAAACCGGCTGGCCGAGCATGCAGGCCTCGGCCTCGATGCCGCCGACGCCCCAGCCGACCACACCCAGGCCGTTGATCATCGTCGTGTGCGAGTCTGTACCGACGACGGTGTCGGGGTAGGCCAACCCATCCTGCGTGAAGACAACCTGGGCCAGGTACTCCAGGTTCACCTGATGAACAATGCCCGTGCCCGGCGGCACGGCGCGGAAGTTGTGGAACGCATTCTGCGCCCAGCGCAGCAGGGAGTAGCGCTCGGAGTTGCGGTGGTACTCGAGCAGGACGTTCTGCTCGAAGGCACGATTGGTGCCAAACTCGTCCACCTGGACCGAGTGGTCGATGACCAAGTCCACCGGGATCAGCGGGTTGGCCCGCTTCGGGTCGCGCCCCAACTGCGCCAGCGCGTGGCGCATCGCCGCCAGGTCCACGACGCACGGCACTCCGGTGAAATCCTGCAGCAGGACGCGCGCGGGCATGAACTGCACTTCCTGTTGCGCGCCATTGGCGTCCCAGCGCGCGACGTACTCGATGTCGCTGGGCCTGACCAGGACGCCGTCCTGATGCCGCAGCAGGTTTTCGAGCAGGACCTTGATGGAGTAAGGAACGCGCCGCAGATGGAAGCCGGCCTGTTCCAGTGCGCCGAGGCGATGCATCTGGTATTCGCGGCCCGCCACGCGCAAAGTGGCGAGCGTGCCGAAGGAGTCTGGTGAGTGCATGGTTTTTCGCCCTCATTGTAGCGTGGTGCGGGAGCATCGCAGCGCGGGAGCAGCATCTTCCCAAGCCAATCGGCCGCCTGGATCCGCTCACGCCGGCGCATCGCGCGCTTCAATTTTTGGCCGAAATGGCCCCACAAGTATCCGATCTTCCATGAAGATTTGATGGCTAAATGCAAGGCGGCTGTTGACAACATGGCGCCTGTTTTGTCCGCCACCTTAGCTTGGTTCTGGACGCTATCGCCGGAATTAACCGGAAAACCTGCAAAAAACTCGCGCATAGGCCGAAAATAATTCTTGACAACATCGTACATTTTGAATTAATTTGACCGAGGTACACTAAAATGCCTCCACATCTCCCATTGAACGAACTCGCGTCCGCGGTGCAAAGCGCGGTCGAACAGGTACTCGGTAAACACGGCGCCGTGCCGATTGACAAAATCTGGGTCGGTTTTGTCGCGCCGGAGAATCTTGCAACAGCGGAAAATGCTAGCAAAATCGCCAATACAATCGGCCGCGAAGGCGGGGTGGCCGTTCAGGCTTCGGTGGGCACGCTGGCCGCACAAGGCGCCGCGGCGGGGGCTCAGGAGGCCCACAAATTGCCAGGCCACATTCTGGGTCTGGTGTACTCTCCGCGTGTGGTGAGCAAGTCCTAAATCGTGGAACCGAAAAGCTCAGGCCCGATCCTCTGCCCGAGTGCCCAGCCCGGCATGGCCGGCAGTATGGTGTTCGGCGTAGTGGGCGGGACCGCGGGCGCGCCGCGCGTTGCATGGCTTGAAAGACCGGTGCCGGTGAGCGAGGAATTACTCGCTCTCGCCGGCCCGGTCCCACCGGCCCAGGTGATGCGTTTTGCCGCCCCCTGCCAGGAGAAAGCCTGCTGCCATTTCGATGGAACTGATTGCCGATTGGGCGCCAAATTGGTCCAATTGCTCCCTGCTGTTGACGATTCCCTTCCCGCGTGCCGCATCCGGCCCACCTGCCGTTGGTTCGTTCAGGAAGGCCGGCAGGCTTGCTTCCGCTGCCCGCAGATCGTCACTTTCAGCATGAATCCAACCGCGCAGTTGAGCCTGGCGGCGACTCCCGACGGTCGTCATATCTGACCATCACAGGCTGCATCGGCTCACATGTATTCCGGCGCGGGAATGCCGAGAATGGCCAGCGTTCGGTCTAATTGGGCCCTGAAATAGTCCGTCATCCACAGCAAAAACGCTCGCTTTTCCGCGTTTTGTTCGGAGAGGATCGGATAGTTGTGATAGAACGCGTTGAACGATTGGGCGAGCGTGAAGGCGTATTTCGCCACGTGTGCCGGCTCGCCGCTGGCCAGAGCGCTTTCCAACGCCTTGTTCGCCTTCGACGCCGCCAGCAGTAGCTGCCAGCACCCTTCGTCCGCCAGCTGCCGGCGCATCGCTTCCGCGTCCAGAATGCGGGAAAAATCGGGCAGAGTTTCTCCACGCGCCGTGAATTGCCGGAAGATGCTGCGCGCGCGGACCGCGGTGTAGAGCAGATACGGCCCCGTCTCGCCTTCGAAGCTGAGCGCCTCTTGCAGGTCGAACGCGATGACCGTATTGCGCGTGAACTTCAGCAGAAAGTAGCGCAGGGCGGCAATCGCAATCTCCGACGCGACCCGCGCGCGCTCGTCTTCCGGCCGGCCGGCGTGGCGCGAATCCACCTCGGCCCGGGCTTTTTCGATGAGCTTGTCGATCAGGTCGTCGGCCTTGACGCCGAGACCCTTGCGTCCGGAGACCTCGACGTAGGGCCGCCGCTGGTCCTCGGCGCTCAGCTCGATCCCCAGCTCGGCGCAGGTGCGGGGACTCAACGCGACCATCTCATAACTGAAGTGCACGGAGCGATCCGCCTGACCGCCATAGCCCAGCGCCCGCAGGCCCGCCACCACCACGTCCTGTAGATACGATTGCCGCGAGTCGATGACATTGTAGACCTCGGAGCCGCCGCCGAAGCGGGGCGCAACGCCCTCGTAAGGCTCGTCCGTGGCGACCCAGGCGACGTGTCCGTCGGGATAGGTGCGCAACGGCCGGTAATGGAAATCCTGGCCCAGCAGCCCGAACTTCCACAACTGGTAGGCGATGTCCTTGCCGACGTAGGTCACCGTGCCGTTCGAGCGCACGATCACCTTGGAGTCCTGCTCACCCGCGTTCTCGCGGAAATGGGCCCCGGCCATCACCCAGCAGCCGGCGTTCTTGCCCTCGGTTTCGAAGTAGATGGCGTTGCGCTGCTTGAGCTGCTCGAAGGCGGTGGCCCAGAATTGCAGATGCAGGATCTCGCTTTCGCGCGGCAGCACGTCGTACTCGACGCCCAGGCGGAGCATGGTGTCCAGGTGGCGCTCGACGATGGCGTCGGCAATCAGGTGCGCCAGTTCCGCCAGCACGCCTGCGCCGCGCTCAATGGCGTGCAGTGTCTCGCGGCGCCAATCGAGCGCCTCGGGATGCTGGCCGTAGTATTGCGAAGTGCGCGCGTACAGATCCCAACAGTAATAATCGAAGCGCTCCCGGCCCAACAGGGCCCGCACTTCGGCGGGCGATTTGCCTTCCAGATAGTGGAAGCCGACCACGACATCGGCCACCTGCACGCCGGTGTTGTCGATGTAATTCTGCACCTCGACCTCGCGGCCGCAGGCGCGCAGCAGGCGCACGAAGGTGTCGCCCAGCACCGCGTTGCGCAAGTGGCCGATGTGGGCCGCTTTGTTGGGGTTGATATTGGTGTGCTCGACGATCACCTTGCCGGGGGCGGGGCTGGACGGCAGATCCTCACCGCGCAGCAGGCTGACGGCATACGCCCCGCGGTCCAGCCGCAGATTCAGGTACCCGCCGCCCGCAATCTCGACGGCTGAAACGCCCGCAATGGGGGGGAAATCGGCTGCGATCTCTTGGGCGATGACGCGCGGGGATTTCCTCAATTGGCGAGCCAGATGGAAGGCGATGGGCAGCGCGAATTCGCCGAACGCCGGCTCCTTGGGCTGCTCCACGCTGACCGGTGGGAGATCGGCGATTTTGGACGCGAGGTGGGCGGTTATCTGTTCGCGAATACGACGTTCGAGGATGGCAAACACAAGCTTCATCGTATCAGGCGATCGCGCGGCAAGCCGTTGGCGAGGGCTCGCTGGGGTCCGCGGCATCCCGCCCGCTCAGCCTTACAACAGCCGTTGCACTTCCGTCCTCTACGATTCATATGTTCTGTTCTTTCAATCAGCTATGCGGGCGTTGCGGGATCTCCACGCAATCTACGACTAAAACGGTCCGCGATTGAGCTATAATTGAGGTCGTGGCGAAAATAACGTTCCTGCCGGCAAACGTGAGCTACGAGTTCGACCTCCAATCGCTGCCCTATCACGACCACGGCAAGCCCAAGTCCTTCCTCGACGTCGCGCTGAATGCCGGGGTGCAGATGGAGCACGCCTGCGGAGGCAATTGCGCTTGTACGACGTGCCACGTGGTGGTGAAATCCGGCCAGGAGTTCCTATCGGAGATGGATGACGATGAGGCCGACCGTCTCGACATGGCCGCCGACCTGCAGTTGAACAGCCGGCTGGGCTGCCAGGTGCAATTTGTGAAAGACGGCGAGGTGGTTGTGGAGATCCCCTCCTGGAACCGCAACTACGTCAGCGAGGGCGGCGGCTCCATGAATCTAGGTGACGCCATCCCGGCAGCTAAGAGTTGAAAACCTTCAAGCGCTGAAGCTGCGCCTCAGTGCGTACCCGTGTCGTGCGCGCCATGAACCTTGGCCAGGAGCGGGTCCACCAATTCAAACGGCTCGTTGACGTCGATGCGCACGATCGGTCCGTCGGATGAACCCGTCATGCCGTCGTAGAGCTTCAGCATGTCGGTCTGGTTTTCCTTCGTGGAGAGCCGCGCCAGGCCAACGCCGGCCTTGAAGACATCGCGCAGCGCGGCGGCATCGGCCGGGGTCAAGGCGACGGCCCGGACGTGCAATTCGAGACCTTTCGACAGGTCGCCCCAGAGCTTCAGCGATGAGATCTTGTGCGCGGCGTGCCACAAGTTGTTCTGCATCGCATCGCCCTCCTGCCCCTCCTGCGTGGAGCGGCCCGCGGGGATGAGCGACGCCACCTGGCTGCTGACGGCCCAGAACTGCGCCGTGCCGGGCAGCGTATCGACCATGTCGAGAAGGGCCTGCGGCGGCTTGCGCGCCGGGTTGTCGAGACCGTCCACGAGCGCCTTGAGGTCGCCTACTTTCCCGGCTACGGCGGCGCCTGTGTTCATGAGGAGCACCCCGTGGTCATCCATCGAGAACAGGTAGCGCCCCTTGTAGCTGCTCTTCTGCACAGCGGGCCCTTTGATATCCGGCTCGACTCCGAAGTCGCCCCCAAACTTGCCACGGATAAACACGTAGTTCGTGGTTCCGTTCGTCGTGAAGTACAGCTCCCAGAGGTTCTCTTTCACGTCGATGCCGGTCGCCCTGGTGAATTCATCCAGGGCCGGGAATTGCTTGCCGTTGACGTATTTCGCGTAGAACGGCGTGGTCTTGAGCTTGTCCAGGCGCAGGCACGCGACTGCGACCGTGTCGCCCGGCATGAGCGGCGCCAGCGCGGCGTCCACGCGCGCGTGTTCAGGTGTTCGCTTGCAGGCCGGCAGGATGACCAGCCCGGTGAGAAACAAAGTCAGTAGTATTCGTCGCATCAGAAGTCCCGCCTGGAGAAAACCCACAGCCCCCCGGCCAGCGTAGCGCAGCCGAACAAGGCCGTCGTTGCAACGGCGAGCCACGCCCCCTCGGGCAGCGGCTGGCGTCGCGCGATTTGGAGTGTCATGTGGCCCAGGTCGTAGACCTTCGGCAGCACATGATAAATGCCGCGGTACAATTGCCGCGACCATTCCGAACTCAGCAGCCGGTCGGCGAACTTGCCCTGCGAGAGGATCGGGCTGATAAGCATCAATGCCACCGGCACCATTACCGACAACGCCGCGCTTTCCCACAACACGCCGAGCAGCGTGATCAAACCGAGCAGCACGGCAAAAATGAACAGCGCGCTGACGCAGGCGACCAGGAAGACCGGATTCCAAATGCCCGTCTTGAGGCCCAGGATCACCCACAATCCCACCACCAGCCAGACGATGTTGGCGGCGACCACCAGCAGGATCCCGAGGTAGCGCCCGAGCAGCAGGTGGGTGCGCGACAAGGGCTTGGAGAGCAGCAGTTCGATCCTTCCCGGCTCCAGCAGACCGGGCACCAGCGAGCCGGAGGCGAAGACGGCCAGCGCCAGCCCCCAGGTGTAAAGGAAGACCGCGATTCCGCCGCAGACTGCGCGCACGAATTCCGCCGGATTGATGGCCTGATCGGCTGTCTTGCCGAACAGCGACACCGTGGCCGTCGCTCCCTCGACCAGGTCGATCTTGAGGATGAAGAGGAAGAAGATGATGCACAGCGTCGAGAGGCCATAGAAGCCCCAAAACACTTTGCGCGCGAAGGCTTCGCGGAAGGTGTCCTTCACCAGGGCGAGAGTCACCGCGACGTTCTGCTTCATGGCTTGGCCGCCTTTCCGTCGCGCCCCTCGACGGTCGCCAGAAAGACCTCTTCCAGCGTCGAACTGCTCGCGACCAGAGTCTCGATCTCGCACTGTGCCAACCGCAACCGGTCAATGGCCTGATTGGCCGCTTCGCGCGTGCCAAAACGCGCCTTGAAGGTGCCGTTGGCCGGCGCAGGCAATGAAACCGCGGTTTTCATCAATTCGGCTTGCAGAGATTCCGGGACGTTTTTCGCGATCAGCTGGTAACCCTGACCCGCGGTGAGATCTTTCACCGACCCAGTCAACGCCAGGCGACCTTGGCGCAGGATCGCCACATCGCGGCAGAACAGCTCCACCTCGGCCAGGAGATGCGAATTGATGAAGATGGTCACGCCCTCGCTCTCGAGGTTGTGCAGAATCTCCCGGATTTGAATGCGCCCGACCGGGTCCACGCCGTCCGACGGCTCGTCCAGCATCAGCAGCCGCGGGCGATGGATGAGCGCCTGCGCCAGGCCGACGCGCTGCAGCATGCCCTTGGAATACTTGCCCAGCCGCACGTCGCCCCACTCCTTCAGTCCCACCAGTTCCAACAACTCGGGAATGCGCTTGCGCCGCTCGAACTTGTCCACGCCGGATAGCGCGGCGTAACAGTCGAGCATGCCGGCGCCGGTCTGGTAGGTCGGGAAGCGGTGGTTTTCGGGAAGGTACCCCACGGGACGCCGCGCCTCGGGCTCCGAGCAAGGACGGCCGAAGATCAGGGCGCTGCCGGCTGTCGGCCGGGCGGCGGAGAGCAGCAACTTGATGAACGTCGTCTTCCCCGCCCCGTTAGGCCCCAGCAAACCGAATGTGGCGCCGCGCGGGACGCGCAGCGAGAGCCCGTTGACCGCGCGGACCTCGCGGCGTCGAAAGGCCGAGCGATAAACCTTCGTGAGGCCGTCCGTCTGTATGGCGTAGTCACCGTTCATCTCACTTGGGAATACGCATACGCACGGCCATGCTGTTCCATGCATCCTGCGGACCATGGCTTCGGCGCTGCTTTGAGCCGGCCACCTTGCGCCCGCCCTCAGCCGTCAGAGCTTCCCGGCGGAAGTATGCGGGGCCCCGGCTTTGGCGGCGGAACCGGCGGCGTACGTCTTCACCAGCCCGAACAGGGCCGCCGCCAGCGCCAGCAGGCTGATCCAGGCGCCCAATGAGAAGAATGTGGAGCGGAATTTCAGGGCCACCTCGCCCGACCCGGCCGGCACGTCGAATCCGAGCAAGGCGTGATCCACGATGCGGATCGCCAACGGCTTGCCGCCGGCGCTGGCCTGCCAGCCTGGAAACCACGGCAGCGCGGTTCGAACCAGGCCCGGTTGCGGAGTCTGAAATTCCAGCACGTACAAGCCCGGCTCGGCGCGAGCAATCGTGATGCGACCGGAGGGCGAGACGGGAACAGCCGGCGCGCCTTCCACCAGCGTTACGGCGGCGGGGTCGGCGCTGGGGAGCCGGGCCAGGCTCTCGGCGGGCCCGGAGACGGGAGCGACGGTGCGGGCGAAGAAAAACCGCGGCAAAGTGCCCGGCACCGCCGCCAGCCGGCCCAGGCGCAGCTGCTCCGAGGCGTTCAGCGCGGCCAGCAAGCTGGGGTTGCCGGCGAGCGCAGAAAAGTACTCTGAATAGCGTTTCAGCTCGAGCGGGTTATACCCATAGGTGACTTCCAGGCGGACGTCGAAGCTGCCGTTCATGGGGCCGAGCACAGGCGATTTGTCGGGCGCGTGGAAACGGGTTCCCTCGGGCATGGCCTGTTGAATTGCGGCCGCAGACTGGGCCTCGCGCCGGCCGTATAAGCTCTGAAAACTGCTTCTGGCGTAGGCCAGCTCATTCTGCCAGGAGTTCCAATACGCCAGATCGACGAACGAAAACACTGCCAACAGCACGCCCAGCCAGCCTGCGCGCCAGCGCCGGCCAGCTACGTCCGCGCCCACGCCGGCGAGCAACGCCAGGGCCAGCGCCACGACGAACCAGGCATGGACCGGTGCGCGCACCCGGGCGAAGCCGGGCAGCGCGGCGACGAGCCTGTAGAGTCCGCCCGCGGGCCCGAATTGGTACCACACAACGGGAACGGCCAGCAGCAATCCAACCCAGCGCAGAGGTTTCGCGAGGCAGCCCAGAACGGCCAGCGGGACCAGCAGGATGCCGCCATACAGGTAATACTGGGTCCGGTCGATGGGTCCGGAGTATTTCCCGCTCACGGAACCGTAGATGTTGGGCAGGAACAGGGTGCGGAAGGCGCGCCACTGCAGCAGGCCGTTGGTCCTTTGCGCGTAGTTCTGGGACGCGCGGATCGATTGGGTCGCCAGCTCATAGGACGGCAGGATCTGGACGGCGCTCAGCAAAGCCGTCGTCAGGCCGATTCCGGCCAGCGTCACGGCGGCGCGCCGCCACGAAGATTTACCAGTTGCCGTCACGCCGACTACATACAGGAACAATGCGCTGAAGGCGTACAGCGCGGTCTGGAAGTGCCCCGCCAGGAACAGGCAGGCGCCCGCCAATCCGGCGCCAAGCACAGCGAGATTGCGCCCGCCTGCCAGGGCACGATGCGCGGCGAGCAGCAGCCAGGGCAACCACGCGGCGCTCTGAAACATCCCGATATGCGCGCTGTGACCGGCAAAAAAGCCCGAGAATGCGTACATCATGGCGGCCATCGCCGCCGCCGGCGGGCTCGCGGTCCACTCCCGGGCCAGAAAGAAGACTCCCAGGCAAGCCAGCAGGCAATGCAGGGCCAGTTCCCATTTGAGCGCGTCGGGCGTGACGCCAAACAGGAAAAACGGCCAGTTCAGCGGATAAAACGCGCCCACTTGCGGGTCGGCGAGGAACGGAAATCCGGAGTACGCGTATTCCGTCCAGAAAGGAACACGCCCGCTCTGGATCTCATCCCCGAAGTAGCGCTGGACGCTCAGATGATAGTCGATCGCATCCCACTGCAGCGTCGTGTTCGCGTCCGTCAGTGGAATCCAATAGAAGATCAGCACCGCCAGGACCAGGGCGGCGATGGACAGATTGCGCTGCATCAGCGGCGAGCGCCATCCGGCGGCGGGAGCGGCCATCGGGCCGGACCCGTGCCGCTCCGCTGGAGCAGTGGCGGCCGGCTGCCCCGCTCGCTGCTTGACGCGTCTCGACATGTCTCCACATTTTAGCCCGGATGTTTCACCAACAATCGGCTGCGGCGCGCGATAGGGCCGCATCTACTTCGTTGCCCTCGGTCGCCGTCCTCGACGTACCGCCAGGTACGCCTGCGGGCGGCTCCCGTCGTGCGCCTCGCATCTGCAGCCCTCTCATCGCGCCTCGCTGCGATCGTGGTGCAACATCCGGGCTAGCCTGGCGGCCAGGCGCCCTGGCCCGCGCGCGGTTCGCCTCACCTCTGATGCGGGGCCTGTTCTACAACCGGTTGCTGCCCTCGCCGAGGGTCACTTTGACCTCGATGGAATGGCCGTTGCGGACCACGGTCAGGTTGATGCGATCGCCGGGCCGCTTGCGGCTCAGAACACGCGTCAGGGCGTCGCGGGATTGGATCGGCTGCCGATCCACCGCTGTGATCAGGTCGCCGCCGATGCCGACCTCATAAATGCCGCCCATGATGACCGTGCGCCGCGGCCCGCGCAGCCCCGCTTCGTCGGCGGCTGAGCCCGGGACCACCCTCTGGATGAGCAGACCGCCCGTCTCCGGCAGGCTTAATTCGACCGCCAGGTCGCCCTGCACGAAGACCGTTTCGACGCCCAGCGTCGCCGGCCCGTAATGCTTGCCCTCCTGGTAGGCCGTAATCATCTCCTTGGCGCGATTGATGGGCAGCGCGAAGCCGATGCCCACGTTGGCCCCGCTGGGCCCGATGATGGCCGTGTTGATCCCAATGACGTTGCCGGAACTGTCCAGCAGCGGCCCTCCGGAATTGCCCGGATTGATCGCCGCGTCGGTCTGGATCATCTTCTCCAGCGTCTCCCCGTTCTCGCCATGGATGTCGCGGTTGAGCGCGCTGACGATCCCCGTCGTCAGGGTTCCGTCGAAACCGAACGGGTTGCCGATGGCCAGCACCTTCTGGCCGACCTGCAGCTTGTCGCTGTCGCCCAACGGCAGCACTTTCAGATCCTCGCTGGGGTTGATCTTGATCAGCGCCATGTCGCTCGACCGGTCAACATAAATGCGCTCGGCCTTGAATTTCCGGCCGCCGGCGAGCGTCACTTCCAGCGCCTGCGCATTGCCGCTGACGACGTGCGCATTGGTCAGGATGCGGCCCTGTTTGTCGATGATCATCCCCGAGCCGGTCTGCTTCTCCGGGAAAACCTCGAGAAACCAGTTGCGCTGCAACACGGTGGACACGATGTTCACCGTCGCCTCGCGCGCCCGCTTGTAGATCTCGATATTGTTCAGTTCGTCGTTGCTGAGCCCGGCGCTTTGCACCGTGGACGGAGCGGTCCACAACGGCGCCTCGCGGGCGGCGGTCAGCACGGCGCGCGGGCCCCATCTGCTCCAGGTCGTCCAGCCGATGAAACCGCCCGCCAACAGGATGGCCAGCAGAATGATTCTCTTGCTCATACGTTCAAACTCCGCAGACTCTTGTACAGACGCTGCACCTGTTCGATGGTGTCATCCGTCGTTCCAGACGTGTCAATCAGGTAATCCGCAAACTTTTTCTTCTCCTCCAGCGGCATCTGCCGCCGGATGCGCTCCAGCACGGCCTCGAGCGTCGAGGCGTCGCGCGCCATGGCGCGCTCGATCTGCTGCGCTTCACTGCACACGGTCAGCACCAGCTTGTGAAACCGCCGGTAGCTGCCCGTTTCCAACAGAATGGCCGCCTCGACCACCGCGATGGCCGACGGATCGGCCGTTTCCACCTGCCGCATCCACTCTTCCTCGCGCGCGATCACCGCCGGGTGGACCAGGGAATTCAATACCCGCAGCTTCCCCGCATCGTGGAAAGCGATCTCCGCCAGGCGCTGGCGATCTATGCGGCCATCGGCGTCGAGAATTGCAGGTCCGAAGCGCTCGACCACGGGCGCGAAGGCTTCCGCTCCCGGCTCGAGCACGGCGTGCCCCAGCTCATCGGCCTTCAGCACGCGACAACCCAGATGGGCCAGCGCCGCGCTGACGAAACTCTTGCCGGTGCCGAGGCCGCCGGTCAGTCCCACTCGTAACATCTTTATCGCTTCGCTATCGCTCGCCTTTATCCCCGCTTCGCTATCGCTCGGCGTTGTCTCCGCTTCGCTATCGCTCGCCCTTATCTCCGCTTCGCTATCGCTCGCCTTTATCTCCGCTTCGCTTGCGCTCGCCCTTATCTCCGCTTCGCTTGCGCTCGCCCTTATCTCCGCTTCGCTTGCGCTCGCCTTTATCTCCGCTTCGCTTGCGCTCGCCCTTATCTCCGCTTCGCTTGCGCTCGCCCTTATCTCCGCTTCGCTTGCGCTCGCCTTTATCTCCGCTTCGCTTGCGCTCGCCCTTATCTCCGCTTCGCTTGCGCTCGCCCTTATCTCCGCTTCGCTTGCGCTCGCCTTTATCTCCGCTTCGCTTGCGCTCGCCCTTGCTTTCCGCTTCGCTTGCGCTCGCCCTTATCTCCGCTGCGCTTGCGCTCGCCTTTCACCGGCTCGAGGCTACATGCCCGACGCCATCCGCCGCTCGGCCGCCTCCACCGTGTTTTTCATCAGCATAGCGATGGTCAGCAGCCCTACGCCGCCCGGCACGGGCGTGTAGGCCGAGGCCAGTTCGGCCGTGTTGACCGGGTCCGCATCGCCCACCAGCACCTCGCCCTTGCGCGCAAAAGCCGCCAGCCGGGACTCGCTTCCGCGAAAGATCCGTTCCACCTCCTGGCGGTCCGTGATCCGGTTAATGCCCACATCCACTACAACGGCGCCCGGGCGGATATGTTCCCGCGTGAGGTAGGCCGGCTTACCGATGGCCGCAACCAATAGATCGGCGTTCCGGCACACCGACTTTAGATCCCGCGTGCGCGAATGGCAAATCGTGACCGTGGCGTTTTGATGCAGCAGCATGAGCGCCATCGGCTTGCCCACGATGTCGCTGCGGCCTACCACGACGGCGTTCATGCCCTTCACGTCGATGCCGTAGCGCCGCAGAATCTCCATCACTCCGGCCGGCGTGCACGAGCGCGGGGCGGGCGCGTTGGCCACCAATTGCCCGACGTTGAAGGGATGGAAGCCATCCACGTCCTTGGCCGGGTCAACGGCCAGCAGCACGGCACGGCTGTCCACCTGCGGCGGCACGGGCATCTGCACCAGGATTCCGTCGATCTCCAGGCGCCGGTTCAGCGCGTCGATGTGCGCCACAAGCTCCGCCGTGGTGACGCTGGCCGGCAGGCGGATCTCCTCGCTGAGCATGCCCAGTTCGAGACAGGTTTTCACCTTGTTACGCACGTAGATCTCGCTGGCCGGATGGTCCCCGGCGAGAAGCACCGTCAGCCCGGGCACACGCCCGCGCGCCGCCAGCGCCGCGATGCGCGGCTTCAACTCTTCCAGAATCTGCTGGTTGACGGTCTTGCCTTCGAGTACCTGCGCCATCTTAACTCTATGCTACCAGAGGAGTTATCGTCGACGCGCGGTTTCGCGCGGAAAACCGTGCGGAGTGAGCCCGCGGGTCAGAAGTCCAGGTCGAAGTCCAGCCCTCTTTCGCTTTCGCATAGGGCTGAGAAAGGCTCCGGGTGACGCGCTGGAAGTTATAAGATCGGAGCATGTTCACCCCCACCCGCCGCAGTATCTTAAGCCAGGGCGCCGCTCTCGCGGCCGCCTCCGCGCTCCCCACCGCGACTGTCGCCGCCGCGGAGATGCCCGTTTCGCCGGTTCGCCTCGGCGTGGCCAGCTACTCCTTCCGCAAGTTCGATCGCGCCCATGTCATCGAGTTCATGAAAGCGCTGAATGCGCAGCTCATCAACCTGAAGGACATGCACCTGCCGATCAGTCCGCCCGAAGAGACCCGCCGCGCCGCGGCCGAATTTCGCCAGGCCGGCCTGACGATCACCGGCGCGGGCGTGATCGCATTTAACAAGGACGACGACGCCGACATCCGCGCCAAGTTCGAATACGTCAAGACCGCCGGCATCCCGCTGATTATCGGCATGCCCAGCGCGGCGGTCCTGCCGCGGCTCGAAAAGTTCGTCAAGGAATACAACATCAAGGTCGCCATCCACAACCATGGCCCCGAGGATAAGAACTTCCCGTCTCCCTTCGACGTGCTGAAGGCAGTCCGGAGCCTCGATCCGCGCGTCGGCCTGTGCATCGACTGCGGCCATGCCGTGCGCGCCGGCGCCGACGTCCCGGCCGCGATCAAGGCCGCCGGCCCGCGCCTGTTCGACATGCACATCAAGGACCTGACCGACTTCTCCAAGGACAACAGCGGGTGCGCGGTGGGCGACGGGAAGATGCCGATCCCGGGGATCTTCAAGGCGTTGATCGCGATCGGCTTCAAGGGCCAGGTGATGCTCGAGTACCAGGACGAGGAGACCGCCCCGCTGCCGGGCATGGTGAAGAGCTTCGCCTACATGCGCGGCGTGCTGGCCGGCATGGGCTACAAGGGGTAGCCCGGATGTTGCACCAACAATCGGCTGCGGCGCGCGATAGGGCCGCATCTACTGCGTTGCGCTCGGTCGCCGTCCTCGACGTACTGCCAAGTACGCCTGCGGGCGGCTCCCGTCGCGCGCCTTGTATCTGCAGCCCTCTCATCGCGCCTCGCTGCGATCGTGGTGCAACATCCGGGCTAGCGCCGCACAGCCGCTCGATCCATGTCGCGCGATCTTTGATGAGTCTGCTTACGGGAGGTTGAATATGAGCAGCGCCTCACGGCGTGATTTCCTCGCGGGCGCCGCGTTGGCTCCCGTGTCGTTGTCGATGCGCGCCAGCGCGGACGATCCGGTCCGCATCGCCGTGGTCGGCGCGGGCGGCCGCGGCACCGACCATCTCAACGAGATGGCCACCATCCCTTCCGTCGTGCAGGTGGTCTCCGTGTGCGACGTGTGGTCGATGGCCCGCGACAAAGCCTCGGCGGCCGTTCAGAAGGTCTCCGGCAAGGCGCCCGCGCTCACCTCGCGCTACCAGGACGTGCTGGCCGACAAGAACGTCGAAGCGGTGATCATCACCACGCCCGATTTCACGCACGCCCGCATCCTGAAAGAAGCGGTGGAAGCCGGCAAGGACGTCTACTGCGAGAAGCCCATGGCCACCGACTTCGCCGAGGCCAAGGCCGCCTACACGGCCGTGAAGAACTCGAGGCAGGTGGTGCAGATCGGCACGCAACGGCGCAGCGACCCGGGCATGATAGCCGTCGCCAAGTTGATGCGCGCCGGGGTCCTCGGCAAAGTGACGCGCGTTGACATTGCGATGAACTTCCAGGAACCGCGCTGGCGCCGCGACTACTCGGCAGTAGACGCCGGCCAGATCGACTGGGACGCGTTCGCGTTCGGCCGCAACGTGCCGCGCGACCTGAAGATCTGGCGGCAGTGGCAGCTCTATAAGGAGACGTCCAACGGCATCCCGGGGCTGTGGATGAGCCACTTCATCGACCTGGTTCCGTGGTTCCTCGACGATCCTTATCCGCACGCCGCCGTCGCGCTGGGCGGCGTCTATCTATGGAAAGACGGGCGTAACACGTCGGACGTCTTCCACGCCCTGCTCGAGTATCCCAAGCAGTTCCTGGTGTCGTTCGCGATGTCGCTGACCAACAGCGCCGGCATCCGCAATCTGTGGTTCGGCACACGCGGCACCTTCGATGGCGAGGCGATGACCATCACCGGCGCGGGCAGCAAGATGCCCGACCGTTTGCTCGAGCCGGTGAAGATCGAGAAGATCCCCGTCGAATCGCACCTCGAGAACTTCCTGCGGTGCGTGCGCAGCCGCGCCACGCCACGGGCCGACATCCAGGCGGGCTTTTCGCACGCCGTGGCCGATTGCATGGCGGCCGCGGCGCTGGAACGCGGGCGGCGCGTGGGCTTCGATCCACAACGCCTCGAAATGCTATGACAAGGCGGGAATTCATGGCCGTCAACGCCGCCCTGCCGCCCGTCATGATGATGCCTGCGAGGCCGGCGCCGCCGATCACGAAGATCGAGGTCTTCCCGGTCGAGTACGCCGTCACCAGCTTCTTCAAATTCCTCCCGCGCCCATTTCGTCCCGCCGTCTTTGTCAAGGTAACGCTGGAAAGCGGCCTAGCCGGCTGGGGCCAGAGCGTGCCCATTCAGACCTGGAGCTACGAGACGCCCGAAGCCGCGGCCCACACTCTGCGCAACTACCTCGCGCCGGCGCTGATCGGCTCCAATCCCACCGACATCGCCGCGGCCCACGCGGCCATGGATAAGGCCATCGCCCCGTCCTTTTCCACGGGCATGCCGATCACCAAGGCCGGCATCGACCTGGCGCTGTACGATCTCGCGGGCCGCCTCGCCGGCAAGAGCCTGCCTGAGCTGTGGGGCCGCAAAGCGCTCGACCGCATCCCGCTCAGCTGGACCGTCAACACACACACGCTGGCCGAGGCCGAAGCGTCTGTCGCCGAAGGCCGCCGCCGCGGCTATGGCCACTTCAATATCAAGGTCTCGCCTGACCCCAAGTTCGACGTTGACCTCGCCCGCACGGTGCGCCGCCTGGCCCCGGGGACATTCCTCTGGGCGGACGCGAACGGAGGCTATGATACGGCCACCGCGCTCGAGGTCGCGCCCAAACTGAAGGACGCGGGCGTTGATGTGTTCGAGCAACCCGTCGCCGCTAACCGCCTGAGCGGCTTTGCCGCGGTCAAGCGCCAGGGCGCGCTGCCGATCCTCATGGACGAGGGCGTGGTCAACCACGTCGAGCTCGAGGAGTACATCAAGCTCAAGCTGCTCGACGGCGTGGCCATGAAGCCCGCGCGCACCGCCGGACTATGGGATGCGCGCTGGCAGACCGAAATCCTCGAACGGGAGCACATGCTGTTTCTCGGCAGCGGGATCACCGATCCCGACGTTTCGCTGGCGGCGTCGCTGATCCTGTTCGGCGCTTACGGCTTGAAGTATCCGGCCGCGTTGAACGGGCTGCAGTTCCTGCGCGGGTCGTTCCTGAAAACACCGTTTGTCCTGGAAGACGGCGCGCTGCGGGTGCCGACGGGGCCCGGATTGGGCGTGGAAGTCGATGAAGAGAAAGTGAGAGTCGCCTCTCGATCCGTTTCAGAGCCGCGGCCATGAGACGGAATGGCGACTGAGAGCAGCGGTTGTATGGTCAGGGTGATTCGATGAAACGTCACCGCCGGAAGCCTGAATTGGAAAGGTATATTGATGAAATGAGGGCCAAACAGGAGAATACTGTTTGGCCGAATTACATAGCGAACACCCAGGGAGTAGATGAGTTCCTTTTCAAGGGCTCAGCAAACCCCACGCCGGTTCAGCGCATCGGCGCTTTGCTCTTCGGGCTCTCCTTTATTGCGATCGGTTTTGGTTTTATGTTCCTCGCAGTCCACAGGCAGGGGAGCCATTGGCCGTTGTGGGTAGTTGCAGTGGGATTGTGGGCCCTCGGAGGGCGGATGTGTTACAACGGCTCTCGAAGATGTAAGCCGTCGGCGAAGACGAAGTGAAACTCCGAACTACTTGGCACATGGGAAGCGGGAAGGGGACGTCCTTTCCCTTTCCCCGGAGAATCGATGAGTGAAAGCTGAACCGAAAGTGAGGGCCGCCAGCCGTGGCTAAGCTTCTTTGGATCCTCTCTCTCGCCTGCCTCCTGCGCGCCGGCGAGCCCCTGAGCTGGACTCAATCCGGCACGCCCGCCGCCTACGACGAGTTGCGCGAGGGGAACCGGCCCGTGCTGCGTTACAACTATGCGACGCTGCTTGCGCCCGGCGCGCCCGCCAATCTCGCGCGCTGCTGTTACGTTTACCCGTTGTGGACGCCCGGCGGCGTCTCGCTGCTGGACGATTTTCCAAAGGATCACCCGCACCACCGCGGCATTTTCTGGGCCTGGCCCTATGTCGGGACGGCCGGCCAGGTCTTCGACGGTTGGTCGATCCAGGGGCTGAAGGTGGAGAACACCGACCACCACACCGATGTCGCCGACTCCGGACAGCTCGCCAGCTTGAGTGTCGACAACGTCTGGGTCGCCGGAGGGAGACGCATCGCGTCTACTCACGAGCGCTACGTGATTCACGCCTCTGACGGCCGCCGCCGCAGCATGGAAGTCGCCTTGACTCTGACTGCTCTCGATGGGCCCATCACGCTCAAGGGCTCCCACGAGGCCGGCAAGAGCTACGGCGGCCTAGACGTCCGATTCGCCCCGCGCGACGAGACCGTCATTCGCACCGAGGCCGGCGTTTCGGATGGCGACCAGGACCTGAATCCCCATTCCTGGGGCGAACTGGAAGCGCTCTACAACGGCCGCAGGGCCGCGCTGCGTATCGACAACGACCCGTCGAACCCTGGCGGCACGCCGGAAATGACCCTGCGCCATTATGGCTTCCTGGGCGTTTCTTACCCGGGCAAGACGCCGCAGCGGGATTCGGTCACGCTGGAACCTGGCCAACCGTTGACGCTGCGGTACACGGTGCGCGTCTCGGATCGCTAGACTGCGCGGCCAGCGGAGCCTCGCTCCTACGCATCCGCCGGGCTGAGCAGCCAGGCGGGTTCGGGTGCGTCTTCCTTTGAATTGCTGGTCGCTCGGTTACCGCACGACCCGCTGCATGCGGTAATCGGGCGCGCCGAACATCTTCACGATGGTGCACATCTCGAACAGCCGCGAGCGCGCGCGCACGCCGATCTGTTCGGCCAGCGTCTTGCGCAGATCGTAGCGGGCGGAGCCTTCGCTGAGTCGCACGGCGTCCTTACCGCCCATCTCCTCGTCGGGCAGATTGGTGGTGGCGATCAGCGGCTTGCGGTGGTTGCAGCGATGGGTGATGATGCCCGTCACGATGTCCTCGACCCACTCACTCGACCGGTACGCGCCCAGGTCGTCAAGCAGCAGGATTTCGGCGTCCAGCGCCGACTGGTAGGCGTCCTTGTTGGCGCCGCGCGTCTCCGGGTCGTAGCTCGCGCGGATCCGCTCGAGCAGCGTCTGGAAATCCCAAAACACGGCGTCGAAACCCTTTTCGATGAGCTTGCGCACCGTCGCCACGGCCAGGTGCGTCTTGCCGCACCCGGCATCGCCGGCGAACAGCAATCCGGGCTTGGCCGCGGCGGGAAACTCGCCGGCGTATCCGGCGGCGATCGTCATGGCCTGCTGCAGGATGCGGTGCGCCACGGGGTGCTCGCGCACATCGGGGATGCGAAAATTGTCGAACGAATCGTGCTGGTAATTAGGCGGAATGCCGGCCTGCTCCCAGACCAGGCCGGAGCGCCCGGTGCGGCTGCAATCACAGCGCCGGGCCGAGCTGACGCCGTCGCGCTCGCTGATCATCCAGCCGCTCCCGCCGCACTGCGCGCACTTTTCCGTGGCCATGACGCCTTCGACTTTGGATTGTAGCAAGCCGCCGCGCTGGCGTCGCCGCAGCTATTACACAATTCTTACGTGGCCGCGCCGGACCCATTGCTAACTTCAAAGTAGAAGGTTGTCCTCAGAGGGGCACCCGCTCGAATTCTCCAGGCGAGGACTGGCGTGACCACTACTTCCGCACCCATCGTTTCGGCGCCCGCGGTTTCCGCTCCCATTGTCAGGCGCGACGGCGTCAACTGGATCACCGTGATCGCTTTCGGCGCATTTCACATCGGCGCCGTGGCCGCGTTGTTCTTTTTCAGTTGGCCGGCGTTCTTCACGGCTGTGGGTTTATACTGGCTCTCGCTCAGCCTGGGCATCGGCATGGGCTACCACCGCCTGCTGACGCATCGCGGCTACAAGGTGCCACGCTACGTCGAGTACTTCCTGGCGGTTTGCGGCACGCTGGCGCTGGAGGGCGGACCGATCGCCTGGGTGGCGACGCACCGCGTCCATCACCAGTTTTCCGATCTCGAAGGAGACCCGCATACGCCGCGCGACGGCCGCTGGTGGGCGCACGTCCTGTGGATGCTGGTGGGCGATCCCAGCAACGCCGATACCCCGACCTGTCACCGTTACGCGCCCGACCTGATGAAGGACCCCTTCTACGTCTGGCTGAACCGGTTTCACTGGGTTCCACTGACCATGGTCGGGCTCCTGCTGCTGGTGGTCGGCGGCGTCCCGTTTGTGCTGTGGGGCATTTTCTTCCGCGTCACCATCGGCCAGCACGTGACCTGGATGGTCAACTCGATTACCCACATCTGGGGCTCGCGCCGCTTCGCCACGCGCGACGATTCGCGCAACAACTGGTTCGTCGCGCTACTCAGCTTCGGCGAGGGCTGGCACAACAACCACCACGCCTATCCCGTTTCGGCCCGCCACGGCCTGGCGTGGTACGAGCTCGACATCACCTATTGGACCATCCGGTTGTGCGAGAAACTCGGGCTGGCGAAGTCGGTGAAGGTGGCACGCCTGGACGCGGCCGGCGCGGGCGTCGCGCGCCGGGCGGCCTGAGCAGCGCTGGCTTGCGGTCGCGGTTCAGTAACGCGCGGCTCCCTCATACGACCGCTCCTGTTCGTCGCGGCTCCGTCGCAACGGCGGGGCGCGGCGCTCCGCGAGCGTTAAGCTGAAGTCATGGTGATCGCGGGCCGCAGGAAGACGATCGCGCTGTTCATCGCGCTGGGCGCGGGCCTGATCCTGGTCATCCTGGTGCTCTACATCGGCTGGGTGCTGCTGAACTGGCGCACCGGCGTGCTGCTGTTCCTGGGCGTGCTGATGCTGGCGTTCATCATCACCGGCGTCGTCCTGAACACGATTTTTCTGGTTCGCGAGATCCGCCGCAACGAGCAGCACGACGCCTTCATCAACGCCGTCACGCACGAGTTGAAAACCCCCGTCGCCTCCATCCGCCTATACCTCGAAACCCTGCAGACGCGGGCCGTCGATGAGGTCAAGCGGGCCGAGTTCTACCGCATCATGCTGGCCGACAGCGACCGCCTGCTGGCGACCATCGAGCAGGTGCTGCGGACCGGGCGCATGGGCCAGTCCGGTCCCAAGCTCAATCTGACACACATCGAAATCAACGCTCTGGTCGCGGAGTGCCTGGAGCGGGCGCGGCAGTTGCACGTCGTCCCCGGGCAGACGCTCGAGTATTCGCCCGGGCCGCCGGTCAACATTGTGGGCGACCTGGACGAGGTGCGGTCGGCGATCGAGAATCTGATCGACAACGCGGTGAAGTACTCGGGCGACACGGCGAAGATCGTGGTGGAAACGGCGGTTGTGGACGACAGATTCGTCACGCTGCGGGTGCGCGATCAGGGCCCGGGCCTCGAAAAGACCGAGCTGAAGCGCGTCTTCAAGCGCTTCTACCGCGTGCCGGGCCAACTCGCCGCGCGCGTCAAGGGCACCGGCCTGGGGCTGTACATCGTGCGCGCGGTCGCCAAGCGGCACGGCGGCCGGGCGTGGGCCGAGAGCGAGGGTCCGGGACGCGGCAGCACCTTCGTGCTGCAGCTTCCGCTGGTGCGGTGAAGCGATGAGCCGCGTTCTGATTGTCGAAGACGAGCGGCACCTGGCCGCCGGGCTGCGCTTCAACCTGGAAGCCGAAAACTATCAAGTGGTCGTGGTGGAGACGGGCGAGGCGGCGCTCGACCTGCTACTGGCTCCAGCGCCGCCGTTCGACGTGGTCGTGCTGGACGTTATGCTGCCGGGCATCGACGGCTTCACGGTGATCTCCGAGCTGCGGCAGAAGGGGCAGTTCATCCCGACCCTGATGCTGACCGCGCGCAGCCATCCCGAGGACGTGCTGCGCGGCTTCACCGCCGGCGCCGACGACTACCTCACCAAGCCCTTCGAGCTGGCCATGCTGCTGGCCCGCCTGCGCAGCCTGCTGCGGCGCACGGAATGGCTGCGCGCCTCCTCCGCCCCAGCCGCCGCGATGGGCGTTGGCACGACGCGGCCGCCCGACAGCTATGCGTTCGGCGAGATGTCGGTCGATTTCGACCTGCTCGAGCTGCGGGTGCGCGGCAAGGCCTTCCCGCTGACGCTGATGGAGGCCAATCTGCTGCGCTACCTGATTGAACACGAGGGCAAGCCGGTGTCGCGCAAATCGATGCTGGCCGACGTCTGGGACCTCAACGAGGACACCGACACGCGCGCCATCGACAACTTCATCGTGCGGCTGCGGCGCTATATCGAGGACGACCCCACCCAGCCCCGGCACCTGCTGACCGTGCGCGGCGTCGGCTACCGCTTTGTCGCCGCGCCGAAGTAGCGCGGGGCGCGGAAACCATACTTTCGCTTGCCAGCTCAGGGTTATATGGTATGGATGTGGAGTTTGAGACCTGAAATCTGCGCTTGGATCAGGAGGTGCGCATTGAGACGGATGTTGGCAATCGCCACAGCGGCGGGGTTGGCGCTAGGGTCGCTCGCCGCAGGGGAGAATCCGCCGGAGCCGAAGCCGGCCTCGCATACTGCTCAGCCCGCCGGCGAGCTGGCCGATAGCATGGCCCGGCGTTTGAGCGATGAAATGCATGTCAAAACAGTGGTCGGCAAGCCCATGACGATCGGCTCCGTGACGCTGATCCCGATTCTGATGGTGGAGCTGACCTTCGGCGGTGCGGGGCTGGCGCTGCCAGGCGGCCCGCCGGCCGCGAGACCGCAGGCGGCCAACGCGAAAGCGCAAACGCCTGCCGCGACGCCGCAAACACCCGCGGCGCAGCCGCCAGGCCCGCCGGTCAGTGGCGAGGCGTCCTTCATGAGCGGCGAGGCCCGGCCCCTGGGGTTCGTCGTGATTACCAAGCAAGGGACGCGTTTCATCAGCGTCGCCAAGACGCCGGCCAAGTGAGGATGCCATGAGAAACACGATGCGCAGGCTGATTTTGCCGGCGGCGGCGCTGATGTTGGCGGGCGCCGTGCTCACCGCTCAAGCCCCGCTGGACCAGCCGCTGAACGAATTCGACCGGCTGGTATCGCAACTGAAATCCGGCAGCGTGGTGGGAGAACCGATGCGGGCGGGCGATACCACTGTGGTTCCGTTTGCTGCCATCGAGTTCGAGATGGGCAGCGCCGGAGTGGTGATCGGATATGCCGGCGGCCTGAACGCCAGGGTCGTCCCGCTGGGCGTGCTGATCGTCAAAGGAGATGACATCCGGGCCGAGATCATTCCCGAAACGGATGAGCGGCCTTCTCTGGCGCGAGAGATCCTGCAGGCCATCAAGGAGCGGAAGGTGGTCTTCATGGGGAACGGCCTGAACATCGGCCACGCGCCCGGGACGTTGCAGGACCTGGCCCCTCTGGTCGCGGGGCTGATGGGTCAGACTACGATCGTGGGGAACGGGCTGAACCTGGGATCGGTCTCTGCGCCGGCTGCGCCCGCCAGAGGGGGCGCCAGACGGGACGAACTCGAGAAACTCTTCGAGGCCAAGAAGTACACCGAGGCCCTGGCGCTGGTGAACGCTTTGATCGCCGAAGAACCGAGGGACATCAGTCTCCAGGCCTGGAAGACGCGCATCCTGGAGCGCATGGCGCCACCCCAAGCGGCGCCGGTCCAGCACTGACCGGCCGCTGGTTCAGCGGGCACGCAGCCTTAACCTGCATTTCTCACACTCCTTCGGCTGCAACGCGCGATAGACCCATGTCTGCTTCGTTGCGCTGGGCCCGGAGGGCACCCGCCGTGCTCAACGTATTGTTCAAATACGCCTCCGCGCAGCTCCCAAGGCGCGCCTCGCTGTCTTCGCTTTGTGAACGGGGACCTCTCACGCGTTTCGCTGGCGAACGGTGTGAGAAATGCAGGTTAATTTCACCCCGCCCGCGGCCTTCCGCAGGATCGGAATTGAGGTGTCCAACAGCAGGGGTCGCAGTCGGAGCTACGCTGCGCTGCCGGGATGGCCTGTTTCGTAGTGCGCCCGCAGCAGGTCGGCGCCGAAGTCGTCGGCGTAATCGCGCCACACCGAATGGATATGGTTGGCGTGGTCCTGCGTGTCGTCGAACTCGATGAGAAACGCGGAGGTCTGGATGCGGTAGTAGTGCGGGTCGCGGGGGTTGATGCCGCCGGCCCAGGCGAAATGGGCGTTGCGGCCCGCCGCATCGATCTGTTGCAGGCGGCGCCGGGCCAGTTCGTCCGGGAGATTGCGTGCGTACAGCTCGGCCAGGACGCGCAGCGCCTCGTACTGTGGCGCATTCATCTTCGCGGCCGAGAGTCCGGAGGGCTGTCCGGCCAGCGCGGCCTTGCGGCTGGCCGCGGTCAGGATGTCGTCGTAGGCCGTCGGGTTGACGATGGCCGTTTTCCGCAGCGGCTCCTCGAGCATGTGGATTAACTCGCGGCCCAGATCGTCCTCGGCGGCGAGCACCCTCAGCCCGTGGCGCGGACCCTCGAGCACCTCGGCGGGATTCGAGCCGAAAAAGCTGGGCGCGTCCACCACTTGGCCGTGCGCCACGGTGTAGTTCTGGCTGATGTGATGGCCCTCGACGCGCCAGCCCCAAGTGCCCGCGTCGGAGGGTGTTCCAAAGATGGAGAAGTAATACTTTTCGGGGTTGCGGCGCTCGCCGTCATCGTGCTCGATGATGCGCAGCACGTCTTCCAGGCTCATGATGGTGACGGCCTTGATGTAGCCGGATTGGCTCAGCCCGGAGGCCAGCAACGCGCTGGCCAGGTGTTTCTGGTGGGGCAGCATTTCGCGCAGCGGCAGCCCCTTGCGCGGCTTTGGGATGTAGTGCCAGTTCAGGCGCTCGTCGTCGTCCAGCGGGAAAGTGGCCTGGGCGCGCTGTTCAGGGCTGAGCGCGGCCAGGAACCGGTTGGCGGCTGCGGTCATCACGGAGAGCGCGGACGGGAGATGGCTGACGGCTCCCGGGGAGGCGTGAGCGTGGCCGGGGGGGTGGTCCTGAGCGTGGGACGCATCAGCCATGAGGAGACCCCCTGCGCACAGCGCGGCGGATGAGCCCAGGAAGGAGCGGCGCTTGATCTGGCACATCGAATTTCCTTTCCATCAATGATAGTCCGCGCGGCGGGCGGCGACAGGGGAATCGTTCGTGTAACCTGTTCAAAGGATAACGTCATGCCTTACGCCGCCGCCCCGAACCGTTATGCAACGATGCGCTACAGCCGCTGCGGGCGCAGCGGGCTGAAGCTGCCCGCCGTCGCGCTGGGGTTGTGGCACAACTTCGGCGGCGACGACGTGTATGAGAACGGCCGGGCGATGGCGCGCCGGGCCTTCGACCTGGGGATCACGCATTTCGACCTGGCGAACAACTACGGCCCACCCTACGGCTCGGCCGAGGAGAGCTTCGGCCGCATCCTGGCCCAGGATCTGCGGCCGTATCGCGACGAACTGGTGATTTCGTCGAAGGCCGGCTGGGACATGTGGCCCGGGCCGTACGGCGACCTCGGTTCGCGCAAATACCTGATGGCCAGCCTGGACCAGAGTCTGAAGCGCATGGGCCTCGACTACGTCGACATTTTCTACCACCACCGCCCCGATCCCGGCACGCCGCTGGAAGAGACGATGGGCGCACTGGACCACATCGTGCGCAGCGGGCGGGCGCTGTACGCCGGGATTTCGGCTTATCCGCCGGAACTGACGCGGCGGGCGGCGCAGATTCTGCGCGCGCTGGGGACGCCGTGCCTGATCCATCAGCCTTCCTACAGCATGTTCAACCGCGAAGTGGAGAACGGGTTGCTGGAGGTGCTGGATACCGAGGGCATCGGCTGCATCGTCTTTTCGCCGCTGGCCCAGGGGCTGCTCACGGACAAGTATCTCGGCGGGATTCCCGAAGGCTCGCGGGCGTCGAAGGGGAAGTTCCTGAAGCCCGAAAACATCACCACGGAAATGCTGGGCCGCATCCGGGGGCTGAACGAGCTGGCCGGACGGCGCGGGCAGACGCTGGCTCAAATGGCGGTGGCGTGGGTGTTGCGGCACGCCGGCGTAACTTCGGCCATTATCGGCGCGAGCCGCCCGGCGCACATCGACGACGCCGTGGCGGCGCTCGCCAATGCGGCATTCAGCGCCGAGGAACTGCACGCGATCGACGCCATCCTGAGCGCGTAGCGGGCCCGCGCGCGGCGCTGGCCGCCTGGGGCGTGGCGCCGCATCTATTCACAGCTTGTACGGATCGCGTATTATGGATGTTGTATGATCCGGTCCTGCCGCGACAAGGAGACGCAACAGCTCCTGGACCGCCAATTCAGCCGCAAGTTCCAGTCGATTGAACGGGCCGCGCGCATCCGCATAGCGCTGCTGGACGGAGCAACGAGCCTGTACGACCTGCGTCTGCCAGGACTTCGTCTGGAAACGCTGGAAGGGGACCGGAAGGGCCAGTACAGCATTCGCATCAACGATCGTTATCGGATCTGTTTTGAATGGCGGGACGGGGACGCGTACGAAGTGGAGATCGTCGATTATCACTAGGAGCAGGGGCATGCCCGAGAGAAAGCCAAAACGACTGCCGCCGATTCACCCAGGGGATATCCTGCAGGAACTGCTCAATGAAGCCGGACTGAGCGTGAACGCGCTGGCGCTGGCCCTGCGAGTGCCGGCGAACCGCGTGGGCGCGATCGTGAAAGGCCAGCGCGGGATCAGCGGCGACACAGCCCTGCGCCTGGCGCGCTACTTCGGCACGAGTCCGAAGTTATGGATCAATCTGCAGGCCAGCTATGACCTGGCGACGGCCGAGGACGCGCTGCGGGCGAAGATCGAGCGCGAAGTGCTGCCCCGGAGCGCCGCCTGAGCACGGGATCCGTGGCGTGGGGAGTGACCTGCGATGCCATCCTCCTCGGCGCCGGCGCGCTCCACGCCGCGCGAGTTCGTGGCGCTGGTCGAAAAGCAGCGCATTCCGCGCCAAGAGAAGACGGCGGGGGCATCTCTTCGGACGGGCTGGCTCGAAAACAATGCAAACGCGCAACTTGGCGGGGCTGTTCTTCGTCGGAGAAGTAGTGGATGTGACCGGGCAATCCGGCGGTTACACTTCTTAATGGGCGTGGGCGCGACGTATGGCGTTGGCAATCCAAACCAAGGAGGGCGACGAATGAAGCGGATCGCGATGGCGGGCCTGGTAGTGGTCCTGGCGCTGGCGGGGGGCATGGCGGCGCGGGCCGATAAGAAAGAGAAAGCACAGGCGCCGGAGCCCAAAACGGTGGCCACCGGGATGGCTTCCGACGACAAGATCGAAATCACGGCGCGGGCGTTTCTGGACCGGGAATCGAGGAAGGAAGCGCTGGGCGGCGACATCGGCACGGGTTACCTGATCGTAGAAGTCACTGTCACTCCAAAGGGCGATGAGAAGCTCAGTCTGGATGTGGACGATTTCCTGCTGCGCAGCGACAAGGACGGGCAGCACTCGCGGCCGCTGACGGCGTCCCAGGTGGCCGGGAACGCGGTGATGGTGGTCAAGTCGGTGGGCGGCCAGCAGGGCCGAGGCATGGCCGGACAATCGCCGGGCAACTATCCCGGGGGCTATCCGGGCGGATACCCGGGCGGCTACCCAGGCGGCTACCCGGGCGGGTACCCGTATCCGGGACAGGCGGGCGGTCCGATGGGCGGCAGCGCCACGGCCGACACTTCCGGCGCATCGGCCACCATCGAGGACAAGGGCGCCGGCAAGCCCAACCCGCTGCTGGATGCGCTCAAGGCGAAAGAGCTGAAGGACGGCGAGATCGACAAGCCGGTGACCGGGCTGCTGTATTTCCAGATCGACGGCAAGGTGAAGCCCAAGCAGCTCGAACTGGTGTACCGCAAGGCGCCGCCGCGGGTCAGCGTGCGCTTCAAGGATCCCAACAAGAAGTGAGCCGCATACAGGATCTGGACACGCCGGCGCTGGTCATTGAGGTGGACACGATGGAGCGCAACCTGGCGCGCGCGGCCGAGTACAGCCGGCGGCATCGGCTGCGCCTGCGGCCGCACACCAAGACGCACAAGATCCCGGCGCTCGCGGCGCGGCAGATGGAGCTGGGCGCGGCGGGGCTGACGGTCGCCAAGACGACCGAAGGCGAGGTGATGCTGGCCTCGGGCACGCCGGACCTGCTGATCGCGTATCCGGTGGTCGGCGAGGCCAAGCTGGCGCGGCTCACGGAGCTGGCGCGGCGGGTTCAGGTGACGGTGGCGCTGGACGACCTGGAGGTCGCCCGGAGGATCGGCGCCGCGGCGGCGCGCGCCGGGGTCGAGATCGGCATTCTGACCGAAGTCGATCTGGGAATGCAGCGCGTGGGCGGGAAGCCGGGGCCGGAGCTGTGCGCGCTGGTCCACGGCGTGCTGGGCCTGCCCGGAGTGCGCTGGCGCGGGGTGGCGTTCTATCCCGGCCATATTAAGGATCACGGCGCGGAGAGCGCGGCTGCGCTGGAGCGGCTGCGGGAGGCCGTGGCGGAGATGCTGGGCGAGCTGAGGAAAGAGGGGCATGAGGCGGAGATTGTCAGCGGCGGGTCGACGCCGCTGCTGTGGGACTCCCACACCATCGCCGGTGTCAACGAGATCCGGCCGGGAACCTACATTTTCAACGATCGCAACACGCTGCTGAGCGGCGCCTGCGGGCGCGCCGATTGCGCGGCCACGGTGGTGTGTACGGTGGTGAGTGTGCAGGACGGGCGGATGATGCTCGACGGCGGCTCGAAGACGTTTTCGTCGGATCGAGCCTCGGCCGGCGGGGACGCGCTGTACGGCGAGATCGAGGGTGACGCGGGTGCGCGGTTCCACAAGCTGAACGAAGAACACGGCTACATCGATCTCGAGCGGGCGGAACGAAGCTACCGCCCCGGCGACCGCGTGCGGGTGCTGATGAACCACGTCTGCACGGCCATGAACCTGCACGAACGGGTGTGGGGTGTGCGCGGCGAGGAGGTGGTGACGAGCTGGAAGGTCGAGGGGCGCGGCAAACTGCAGTGAGCATGAGGATCCCTATCGTTGGCGCCCTCGCGTGGGCCATGCTGGCGGCCCAGGAGCCGACCTTCCGCGCCACTGTCCCGGTGGTGCTGGTGCCGGTGACCGTCACCGACAGCAAGGGCCGTTTTGTGGACGGCTTGACAGCGGCCGACTTCGCGCTGCTCGAGGACGGGCGGCCGAAGGAGTTCCGCATGGACGCCGCGGATGCGGTGGTGGCGCCGCTGGCGATCGTCATCGCGGTGCAGACCAACGATCTCTCCGCCACGGCCAATCTGAAGGTGCGCAAGGTCGGGAGCCTGATCCAGCCGCTGATCACCGGCGACCGCGGCCGCGCGGCGGTGATCGGATACGGCGATGCGCCGGTGGTGCTGGCCGATTTCACCAGGGATCCCAACCTGATCGAAGCCGCGTTCCTGCGCACCGCGGCCTCGCAGGGGGGCGACGCAGCGCGGCAGATCGACGCCGTGGCAGAGGCCGCACAGATGCTCGCCGCGCGTCCGGCCAACGAGCGCAAGATCCTGATTCTCATCGGGGAGAGCAAGGATCGCGGCAGCAGGACCAAGCTGGCCGGGGCGCTCCGGCTGCTGGAGCATGACGCGGTGCTGGTGTACGCCGCAACATGGTCACCCTACGAAACCGCCTTTACGACCAAGGGGACCGATATGCCGCAGTCGGGCGGCGACAGCGTCGATCTGCTGGCGGGGTTGCAGGAGCTCGGGCGGCTGGCCAAGCGGGACTCGGCCAATACGCTGGTCAAGGCCACCGGCGGCGAGAAGCTGAGCTTCGCGACGCTCCGGGGCCTGGAGAAGTCGCTGACCCGGATGGGCGAGGAGCTGCACAGCCAGTACCTGCTGAGCTTCCCGGCCAACGGAGTCGAGCCGGGGTTTCACCAGCTGGAGGTGCGGGTGGTCAGCCGCGGCGGGCTCAGCGTCCGGGCGCGGCAGGGGTATTGGTTTGGGGACATCCCCGGGCCGAAGGAGCAGGGCCAGGGCCCGGCGGCGGCTCCATAAGCGCGGCGTTGTGAAAATTTCACAATAATCGTACAGTTCGCTATCCGTTTATCCATTTCTCTCGATATACTGCTCACCAGTAATCGATGCGAAACCAAACTGACAACGGCTGTATCGCAAAGCGTGGGCTGTGCACGACCCGCTTCCTGCTCGCCGCAACCGTGCTGCTGATGTCCGCGCCGGCCTATGCCCAGCAGGACTATGTCGGGCGATTTGATGCCTATGCGGGCTATATGTTCCTGGATAGCCCGCACATCAGCCTGTGGGAAAACGGGTTCCACACCCAGGTCGGCTACCGGGCCACGAACTGGCTCTCGCTGGGTTTCGACTATAGCATCGGGACGGGCAGCACGACGATTACGCCGAACTTGCTGACCACCGCGCTGCAGCAGGAACTGGGCGCGGAACTCGGCGGTTTGGTGCAGGAAGGCGTGATCCCTCCGACATATACCCTGGCGGTGCCGATCCATTCGAAGACGGAAACTTACTCCGCCGGCCCGCAGATCTCCTACCGCCATTTCAAGGCCGTGACGCTGTTCGTCCGTCCGGACCTGGGCGCGATGCACGAAACCGCGACGACCGTCCCCACCAGCGATCTGGTGGCGCAGACGATTATCAGCCAACTCGCGCCCGGCGGCGTGAAGACGGATTGGGTCGCATTCTACGGCTTCGGCGGGGGCGTGGACCTGAATATCACGCCGCACTTCAGCCTGCGGATCCAGGCCGACCTGGTACACGACCACCTGTTCAGTGACCTGCTGAAGGACGGCCGCAACACGGTGCGATTCGCGATCGGCCCGGGCTTCCAGTGGGGCAGGAACGTCGCCCGATAGCGCTTCCCGGGGCGCGCCGCCAGCCAGCAAATCTAAAACAGCGCCGGACGAAGAACCCGGCGCCGCTCAGACCGTGTGCTGGCGCGTTAAGGCGTAGAAGATGACGTACAGCCAGCCGCAGAAGCCGTGAAAGATGGCCCACAGGATGGATTTGTGGAGCGACCACGAAATCGTCACGGCGATGGCCGAGCCGAGGCCGATGCCGCCGCGGGCGGCGTCAGTGCGCGTTAGCATATGGACCCTCCTTGTTTATCCCGCGTATCAGCGCCAGGCGTACCTTTTGCTGTTCAGATAGGCCTTGATCCAGGCGATGCTGGGCAGCATCAGCCGGTCGCCGGCGGCCTCCGGGGAGATCGGGATCTCGCGGCCGGTGGCCTGCATGATGTCCAGGCAGCGGCGGATGTTGTCCGCGTTGGCGCCTCCGCCGACGAACTCCTCGCTGCTGGCGATGCCGGTCTCCGCGCCGCGCATGGCCTGGGCCAGGGAGGGGCTGACGTCCTTGATGTGCATATGCACGACGCGCTCCTTGACCTGGTCCAGAAAGGCCACCGGGTCCTGGCCGGCGATGAAGGAGTTGCCGGTATCGAAGTTGATGCCCACGCGGTCGCTGCCGTTCTGGGTGGCCAGCCGCCACAGGCCGTCGGGCTTGGTGGTGAGATAGCCGTGCGGCTCGATGGCCACGAAGGCGTCATGGCGTTCGGCCACCGGCAGGACGCATTCGAAGTGGTACTTGATGGCGTTGAACCACTGCTCGTCGGTGCGGCCGGGCGGGTAGCTGCCGCTGTCGGTGGTGATGAACAGCTTGCAGCCGATCATGTCGCCCCACAGGATCGACTTGATCAGCACGTCGATGGAGTGATGGCTCCAGATGGGGTAGTCACAGTCGATGGAGACCAGTTCCAGCTCGTACTTGTGCAGCAGATCGCGGATCACATAGGGGTCGTCGTCGACGCTCACGTAGGGCGAGAAGCCGAGCCCTTCGAGCAGGTTGAAGCCCGTGGCGGTGGTCAGCTCGACGTATTTCTCGCCCAGTTCATGAAACCGCTGAAAGCATTTCTCGGCGCCCCACCAGTCGGGGCGCCAGTTGTCGGTGCTCATCGTCATTTTGAATGGCATGGTTGTTGGTCCTTTGCGGTAGCGGCGTTGCCTGGCCACGCCTATTCTACAGACCGGCGCGGTGCAATGGCGCCGGCGGCGCCCGGAAACCCGCTCGCGCGCGCGGCTTCGCTACACCGCGCGGAAGAGCGCGGCACCCGTCAAGAAACGCGCAGCCGCGCCTCCTGGTCCTTGTACTGCAGCAGGTACAGCTTCCAATAGATGCCGCGGGCGGCCAGGAGCTCCTGGTGCGTGCCGGTCTCGCGCAGCTGGCCTTTGTGCATCACGGCGATGCGGCTGGCGCGCTGGATGGTTGACAGGCGATGGGCGATGACGATGGACGTGCGGCCCACCACCATGCGGTCCAGCGCATCGCGGACCTTGAACTCGGTCTCGGTGTCGACGCTGGACGTGGCTTCGTCGAGGATCAGGTAGCGCGGCTGGCGGGCCAGCGCGCGGGCGAAGCTGATGAGCTGCTTCTGGCCGGTGGAGAGGCCGGCGCCGCGCTCGCGGACCGGATGGTTCAGGCCCTCGGGCAGGCTGGCCAGGAAATCGCTCAGATTCACCTGGCCGGCGGCCGCCTCGATGGCGTGGGACTCGATCTCGTCGCCCAGGCGGATATTGGCTGCGAGCGTGCCGGTGAACAGGTGCGGATCCTGCAGCACGATGCCGAAGTGGCGTCGCAGGTCGCGCGGGTCGAAGGCGCGGATGTCGATGCCGCCAATGCGGATGGACCCGCGCTGGACATCGTAGAAACGGAGCAGCAGGTTGGTGAGCGTGGTCTTCCCCGCCCCGGTGTGGCCCACCACGGCCAGCGTCTCACCCGGTTCGATGCGCAGGCTGAGGTCGCGCACCACCCAGTCCTCATCCTTGTAAGCGAACCACACGTGGTCGAACTCAATGGCCGCGGGAGCGCTGGGAAAGGGCTGCGGCGCGGCGGGCGGCGTCACGAGGACGGGCTCGTCGAGCAGGCCGAAGATGCGCTCGGCGGCCGCCAGCGCGCCCTGCAGGATATTGTATTTTTCGCTCAGGTCCTGGATCGGCCGGAAGATGCGCGAGGCGTATTGGAAAAACGCGGCCATCACGCCCAGCGAGAGCGTGCCCTGGCGGACCTGCCAGCCGGAGCGCGCGAGGATGCCGGCAATGGCCACCAGCGACAGGAACTCCACCGCCGGGTAGAACCAGCCGTAGGCGATGATGGTCTCCTTGTAGGCCTCCATGTGGTCACGGTTCACCTGCTCGAAGTCCGAGCAGGCGCGTCGCTCGCGGTTGAAAAGCTGCAGCACGGTGACGCCGGTGAGGTGCTCCTGCAGAAAGGCGTTGATGCGCGCCACGGCGACGCGGATGCGGCGGTTGCCGGCCGTGACGGCGCGGCGGAAAACGATGGTGACGGCGAATACCAGCGGCATCATGGCCAGCATCAACACGGTCAGAGAGAGGCTCAATCGGAGCATCGCGCCGAAGACGAACACGAGCACCAGCACGTCGCCGAACACGGTGATCAGTCCGGAGGTGAAGAGCTCGTTCAGGGCGTCGGCGTCGGTAGTGACGCGCGTGACCAGGCGCCCGACGGGGTTGCGGTCGTAGAAGGTAATGTCGAGCGCCTGCAAATGGGCCATGACGCGGCGGCGCAGCTCGAACATGGCGTGCTGGCCGGTGCGCTGCATCAGGAACTGCTGGATAAAATCGGCGGCGAATCCGACCACCAGGGCCAGCAGGTACAGCAGCGCGATCTCAGCCAGGCCGGCGGCGCGGCCGGCCGCCAGATAGCGCTCCAGCCGGAAGGAGATGGGCTGGCCCGAGGGAACGATGTAGCGGTCGATGGCGATCCCGGTCAGCAGCGGCGTGACGACCTGCAGGAATGAGCCCAGCAGCAGGCACAGTGTCGCCACCACGACCGGCCGCCACCACGGCAGCGCGAGCGCCAGCAGCCGCCCCAACAGGCGCCGGTCATAACTTTTCGTCGAGACGCGCTCTTCCACTTCCCTACAGTGTAACGTGGGGGTGGCGGCGCGCCCCGGCACGGGCGCGGCTGACTAGATTGGGTTGAGACCGGTTCAGACCAATGACGGGCGCAATCGTAGTGGACAAGCCGGCGGGGTGGACGTCGCACGACGTCGTGAACCGCATGCGGCGCATCGCGGGCACGCGCAAGATCGGCCATTTGGGCACGCTCGATCCGTCGGCCACCGGCGTTCTGCCGCTGCTGCTGAATCGCGCCACGCGGCTGGCGCAGTTCTTCACGCGCAACGACAAGGTCTATGAGGGTGTGATCCGCTTCGGCTGGTCAACCCTCACTTACGACGCCGACGGCGAGCCGGCCTCGCCGCAGACCGAGCCGGCGCTGGAGCGCGAGCGTCTGGAGGTGCTGTTCGACGCCTTCCGCGGGCTGATCCTGCAAACGCCGCCGCCGGTCTCGGCCAAGAAAGTGGCGGGCCGGCCGGCGTATGAGCTGGCGCGCAAGAACATCGCCGTCGAGCTGCAGCCGGTGGAAATCACCGTGCGGTCGCTGGAACTGCTGTGGGTGCAGGGATCCGAGGTGGGCGTGAGGGTGGATTGCGGCGCCGGGACGTATGTGCGCTCGATCGCGCACGACGCCGGGCAGGCGCTGGGCTGTGGGGCGCACCTGAAATCACTGCGCCGGCTGCAGTCCGGCCAGTTCACGATCGAGCAGGCGCGGACGCTGGAGGAGCTGGCGCAGCTCGCCGCCGAGGAGCGGCTCAGCGAGGCGCTGATCCCGGCGATGCAGCTATTGCCGGAGTTTCCCAACGAGATCGTGGACCAGTTGAGCGAAAGCCAGATCCGCCAAGGACGCGATTTTCGCGTCTCCCCGTTCCGCGTGCGCGATGGCGTGAAGCTGGTGAAGGCGGTGTCGCGTGCAGGCGAGCTGATCGCCATCGGTGAGGCCGTCATGCCGAACGTGTATCACCCCATGCTGGTGCTCTAACAGACTTCGGAATGAGTCGAATCGCCCACTGAAAGCGGTTCAGACTTACTCCGTCTCCTGGATATGCTTCAGCCGTGCCAGTAACTCGGGAGTCAGCCGACTCTCAACCTCGTGTGTGACCAGGCCGGCGGCATCCAGGCTGCGAATGTGAACCCGATCCTTGTCGCGATACGAGGTGAGCTTCATCCTGACCAGATCTGCAACCGGGATGACCATTACTTCTTTGCCGTGGATGTGTTTTCGTTCGGGCTCAATTGGAGGGGCTGGGACCGGATAGGTGAGACGGACCTTCTCTCCGCTGAAAACCAGGTGAATGGCATTCTTAGCGGACGCCGTATCTCCATATACCAACATATCGACCCCCGCAGCGTGCCGGAATCGAAAGCCGTTCCTTGCAGCCGCTTCCTGAATGCGCGCCAGATCCGAACGGCGCACCATCAGGTCAACGTCTCTCGTCAGCGCGGAGTGCTCCGGGCTTGCTTCTTCCACATGGATGAACACCGCCAGACCACCAACAACCTCATACGGAATGTGCTCAGCAGTCAACGTGTCCGTGATCTTATGTAATATCCCGACTAAGTTAAACAGGCGTTCTTCGAACAAGGTGTTTACCGCTTCCCCTCTATTCGCTGCATCCGTAAGGAACTGCTCAAAGGGTTGCATGGCTACTGATCCAGGTTAGGCGTGGTCTGTCAAAGATATCAATACCTTACTTGCCCGCCTTCTCGCGGCGCTTCCTGGCCCAGCCTGCCTTCACTACCTGGCGCGAACGCCCCAGCGCCAGCGCGTTCTCGGGCACGGCGTCGGTGATCACGCTGCCCGCCGCGACATAGCTCCCCGCGCCGACGTTGACCGGCGCCACGAGCGTCGCATTGCTGCCCACGAAGGCGCCCGCGCCGATCCGGGTCTGATGCTTCTTCACGCCGTCGTAGTTGCAGGTGATGGTGCCGGCGCCGATATTCACGTCCGGACCGATCACGCTGTCGCCCAGATAGGCCAGGTGCATGGCCTTCGAGCCCGCGCCGAGGCGCGTGTTCTTCAGCTCCACGAAGTTGCCGGCGTGCGCGCCGGCCTCGACGTGCGCATTCATCCGCATCCGCGAGAACGGTCCGACGCGCGCGCCCGGTTCCAGCGTCGAGTCGTCGATCAGCGAATACGGCAGAACCTCGGCTTCGTCGCCGACCCGCGCGTCGCGCAGGATCGCACCCGCGCCGATGCGGCAGTCGGAGCCGATGCGCGTTTTCCCGAGGAGCTGGGTAAAGGGACCGACGATCGTGTCGTTGCCGATGGCGACGTGCTTGTCGATGGTGACGGTCTCGGGGCGTTCGATGGTCACGCCGGCCAGCATCAGCTCGCAGGCCTTGCGCTGGCGCAGGATGCGGTCGGCCTCAGCCAGTTCGACGCGCGTGTTGATACCCAGGATCTCGGCCGGGTCGTCGACCAGGCAGGCCGCCGTGGCATGGCCTGAGGCGCGCAAGGCGGCGACGATGTCGGTGAGGTAGATTTCGCCTGAGGCCGGATTGGGCGCCAGGCCGGCGAGGTGCTGCCACAGCGGCGCCGCTTCGAAACAATAAAGGCCCGAATTGATCTCGCGGATCTGCTTCTGCTCCGCGGTTGCGGCCTTCTCCTCGACGATTTCAAGGACCTGGCCGGCCCCGTCCGGCCCGTCCTTCTCTCTAATGATGCGGCCGTAGCCGGTGGGATTGTCGAGCAGCGTCGTGATCAGGGTCGCGGCGCAGCCCGACTCCTCGTGACGCTGGAGCAGGCCTCGCAAGGTCTCGGGGCGCAGCAGCGGGCAGTCGCCCATCAGGACAACGACGCGCCCCTCGCCCAACCCCTCCAGTCCGGCGCACACGCCGAGGGCGTGGCCGGTGCCCAGCTGCTCGGTCTGCACAGCGAAGCGCACGCCGGAGTGCTCGAAAGCGGCGCGCACGCGATCAGCCTGGTGGCCGGTCACGGCCACAATGCGTTCGGCGGGCGCAATCTCAAGCGCCGCATCGATGACGTGTTCGATCAGACAGGCGCCGCCGGCGCGGTGCAGCACCTTGGCCAGCCGCGAACGCATGCGCGTGCCGAGGCCGGCGGCCAGAATGACGACGGAAACGGGGGTTGAAGACATACACGCTCCGAAGTAACGATTCTACGAGGCGCAGGCAGGCCGCCGCAGACGGCAATCAGCGCGTGAGGGCCAGCGCGCGCTGGGAGCGGCGGCGGCCGCGGCGCGCCAGGTCGAGCGCCACGGCGGCGGTGAGATCGCAATCGTGGCGCACCTTGGTGCCCTCGGCCAACAGCGGCCGGGCGATCACCTGCACGCCCAAGGCCATCAGCCGCGCCAGGTCGGTCTCCACCGGGCGGGCCGCTTTCCGTTCGTAGCGCCGCAGACGCCGCTCGGGAATGGGCGCGGTGTTGAGCACGGCGACCTCGACCAGGCGGCGGGCGGCGTGGCGTTCGATGGCCGCGATGTGGTCGGCCGCGGTCAGCCCGGTGGTTTCGCCGGGCTGCCACATCAGGTTGATGAAGCAGGCCTTCAGCGCGGGGCTTTGTTCGATCGCGCGGGCCACGCCCTTGACCAGCAGATTGGGCACGATGCTGGTATACAGCGAACCCGGCCCGAGGGTGATCAGGTCGGCGTTGCGGATCGCCTCCAGCGCCTCTGGCAAGGGCTTGCAGGAGGCGGGCAGCAGCTCAATGTGCTCGATCGGCGCGCTGCTGCGGCTGATGCGGGTTTCGCCTTCCACCATCCGGCCTCCGGCCAGGTGGCCGCGCAGCCGCACCTTTTCGCCCGTGGCGGGGAAGATCCGGCCGGCGATGGCAAGCACCTCGGAGCTGAGCTGCACGGCCCGCGCGAAATCGCCCGTCACCTGGCTCATCACGGCCAGGAAAAGGTTGCCGAAGCTGTGCCCCTTGAGCCCCTTGCCGGCGGCGAAGCGGTATTGAAAGAGGCGCGTGAGCAGCGATTCGTCCTCGGCCAGGGCGACCATGCAGTTGCGGATATCGCCCGGCGGGAGCATGTCCAACTCGCGCCGCAAGCGGCCCGAGCTCCCGCCGTCGTCCGAGACGGTGACGATCGCCGAGATTTCGACCGCGGGCCAGCCTGGGGGCTGGCCGAAAGCCGGATGGAGGGCGAATTTCTTGAGACCCTTGAGCAGCGTGGAGAGGCCGGTTCCCCCGCCGATGGAGACGATGCGCAGCGGATCCGGCCGGGAGCGGCGCACGCTCAGTACGGGAGTGTTTGGGTCTGGCAAAGGTGGTCCTCTCCGCTGGCGGAAATCCGGTCTGCTTGCCGCTTCCGCCAGGGCCTGATCCGAATTTAGCACCCGGCGGGCAGACGCGAACTGCTGGGAACCGGCGCGCCTCGCGGCCCCGCGCTACGCTCTCTCCACCAGCGCCTCGCGCAGCTCGGGGAACTGCAGCAGAGGCTGGAAATCGGCGTCGTTGCGGGCCCTGACGCGCAGCGCAGGATCCTGATCGCAGGCCCGTTTGAAATGCCGGGAGGCGGCGCCGGCGTCGCCGATGTGGCCGCAGGCCAGGGTGAGCGCGTAGCGCACGCGCGCCGAGTCCTCGGAGCGCAGCATGGATTCGAGAACCGGCAGGGCCTCAGTGAACAGCCGCTGCTTCAACAAGCCGACGGCGTGGCCGTACTGTTGCTCCGGAGTCGCGAATTCCAGCCGTTGGCGGTTCAGGCGCTGGTCGCACATCCGGCGGTACATCAACGCCGACTCGTTGACCGAAAGCACGGGTCCCTGCGAGGCCCAGGCGAAGATCTCGCGCGCCTGGGCGAACTCCCCGCGCGCGAACAGCTTGGCGCCCTGGGCGAAGCACTCGGTGTGGCGGCGCGCGTCGGTGAGCGGCTCCAGGGCCACCGCGGGCTGTGATTCGTTGGTCTTGGCTGACTTCTTCATGCGAACCGGCAAACGATTTCGGAAGCGCGGGAGCGCTTCAAGATATCCTACATTAGGTAGCAGATTGCAAGGACAAGGCGCAAGCAATGGCCATTTGGGGCTAGTGGCGCTTAATTAATGATGCAAAGTGGAAAAAAGGGGTAAGCTCTAATCAGGGAAACCGGACAAAATTAGCAAGCGTCAAACATCTGGGCGATTCTGGGCAGTTGGAGGTGTGATATGGCGAAACTGAGCTGCTGGCTCGGTGCAGCTGTGATTTGCGGCTCCTGGGCGACGGCAACGGCGCAAAACGCGATTTCGGCCAAGGCCGGCCTGGTGCAGGTCGCCGACGGCGAAGTTCTGGTCAACGACAATCCCATCCAGAACAAGATCGCCGTATTTACCGATCTGAAGGCCGGGGACGTGCTGCGTACAGGGGAGGGGCGGACGGAGCTTCTGCTGACGCCCGGAGCGTTCCTGCGGATGGGCGACAACAGCAGATTACGCATGGTTTCGACGCGCCTGAGCGACGTGCGGCTGGAGGTGGTGCAGGGCGAGGCGCTCGTGGAAATCACTGAAGTTGTCGGTGATAACGCTATCAACGTGCGGCTGGGCAACGCCGAGTTCGAGCTCACCAGGGGTGGGCTTTTCGCCTTTGACGCCGACGCCGTGCGGCTGCGCGTGTACAAAGGGGAAGCCACCGCGGTGCTGCCGGGCGACAAGAACGGGCGAGTGAAGGAAGGCCGCCAGTTGACCTTCACCGGGAACGCCTGGACCCAGTCGGGATTCGACGCCAAGGAGACGGATGCGCTGTACCGCTGGAGCCAGCGGCGGGCCGAGGACGTGGCCGTGGCTAACGTCTCGGCGGCGCGCCAGAGCGGCAACAGCTTCGACAGTTATTCCGACCCGATATACGGGGCGGCGGGCTATGGCTATGGCGGCTACGGCTACAACGGGTTTGGCTATGGCGGCATGGGCTACGGCGGATTTGGCTTTGGCGGCATGGGCTATGGCGGCATGGGCGCTTTTGGCGGAAACTGGATGTTCAACCCGTATTTCGGGATGTACACGTTCCTGCCGTTCGCCGGGACGGCCTGGTCGCCGTTCGGCTACGCCTTCTACACCCCTATTACGGTGATGCCGGTGTATGCCAATGCGCCGGTGGTGCAGCCGGGCAAACCGGCGGTTCCGGGAAAGCCGGGGAAGGTGGTCACTCCGGCCGGGAATGTCATGCGGACGCCCGCATTTACATCGGCCGCCGCGATGCACACGGGTTCAGTGACCCGGGGCGCGGTGGTGAATCGCGGCTGGTCGGGCGGTTCGGGCTCGAGCGGCTATGGAGCGCGCCCCGCCAGCAGCGTTTCGAGGGCTAGCTACAGTTCGGTTAGCACGTCGGCCAGCTCGGCGCACGCCAGCACTGGGTCGAGCGGCGGGCACTCCGCGCGTTAAGAACCCGCTCAGCAACAAGAACTTACGGGCGCAGCCAGGCGGTTGCGCCCGTTTATTTTGGGGAGCCGCGTTCGATCCGGCGCAGGGCCGCACGGGCGGGGGCGCCGTCGGCGCCGACGAGTTTCAACGGCAGACACGCCAGCTCGTAATCCCCCGCTTCGACGCGCGAAAGGTCCAGCCCTTCGATGATCCAGATGCCCGCCGCCAGCAGGACCTGGTGTGTCGCAATCATGTCGTGGTGAAAGCCGCCGACGGAGAGGTAGTCGATGCCGACGGTGCGGACGCGGGCCGCGGCGAGCACCACGGCGGCTTCCTCGGAGAGGTAAACGAAGTTCTCAACGAATCTGTTTAAGTTAATGTAATTAAACGAGTTATTTGTTTGGAAAAGAACCCTGTCGCCGGCCTGCAAGCGGGCCGGCAGCTCGGCCACGCGGATCGCGGCGGGATCCTGGATGCGGACCACGCGGCAAGGCCCGAGGACGGCCTCGAGCGGCATGGTATCGATGCCGGCGCCGCGCGCCAGGAAGTGGCGCGGGGCATCCATGTGCGTGCCGGTGTGGGCCGAGAAATGGCACTCGGTCAGATTGTACTCGGAGCCCCGATCCATAAAGCTGGTCTGCTCCACGGCCACGGGCCGGTCGCCGGGCCAAACGACCATGCCGGAGCGGACGGGCAGGCTGATGTCAATCCAGGGCTGCATGCGGGACCCCCCTCTCATTGTGCCCCAGCGGCCCGGCCGGAACGGCGGATGGGCGCATGTCGGGCGCGCCAGGAGTCCGGCCGGATTCCGTAAGTACTTGAAGGCGGAGGAGATTCTACAAAGAGTACGCGGTTACCGCGGTAGGCGTCCTGCGGCGGGCCGCTAGCCGCGGAGCGGTTGCCAATCGCGGGCGATGCTAGGGCAGGTTGTGATCGAGGTAGACGAGAATCGCCGAGACCAGCCGGTAGCTGTCGTAGTAATCCTTCCAGGAGACAATCGCCCAGACGTCCTTAGGGCCGTTGATCAGCTTCCAAGTCGCCTGCGTAACAGAATGCAGACACAGGACGGGGATGTGCGCATCTTTGAATGGCTGTGAGTCTGTTGTGCCTACCCTGTCCACGTTCACACCTTCGAAGTCCAGCTTCAGCGACTGCGCTATGGCAGCGGCAGCGACCACCAGCTCCCTGGTCGAGCCGTTCACCCAGCACTTGGTGGGCGTTAGCCCCAGGGAATCCATCACGATGACCGCCGCGATCTGTGTGCGGTCTTCTTTCGGGATCGACTTCAAATAGGCCTGCGAGCCCAGGAGTCCCTTCTCTTCGGCGGCAAAGGCGATGAACTCAATGGGATGTCGCCGGTCGGCATGGCCCAGGCACTCGAACAGCGTCGGCAGCAGCACTGCGCCGGACCAGTTGTCGATGACGCCGTCACCACCGACCGCATCAAAATGGGCTCCCACAATGATCTTCCGCAGATGCTCGGCATTTCCGCCGGCCCGGCAAATCATGTTCGGCTCCTTCGAGCCGCGGAAATGTTGCTCGGAAAAGGCGTCGCCCACGCACCCGGCGTTGGCGAAGAGCGTCTTCAGGCGCCGATAGCGCTCCGGATTGTCCGGTTGGGCGAGGCGGAGACGGTCCTGAAGGACACTCTCTTTCAGCAGCGAGAACTGCAGCGGTTGGGCCGCAGCCGCGGCGGCCAACAAGAGCGCTATGAGGAAACGCATCCGTCGTGATAATAACGCGATTCAAAGTGCGGCTGCGGCGCGGAGTTGATCCCGAGCACGCCGGATCGCTGCCGCCGGACTCAGGGATGGAGCCTGGCGCGGGCCTGACGCAAGGCTTCGGCAAAGGCGGGATTTCCGGGCTTGGAATCCATCTCGATGGCCTGCTCGAACAGCGGGATGGCAGCGTCGGTCTTGCCGAGCGCGGCTTCCACGGCGCCGTAATAATACGGCGGATAGGGATTGCGGCCGGAATTGGCCTGGCAGGAGCGGGCCAGGTAGCGCTCGGCCTGATCGAACTGGCCCCATTCGGAATAAACGTTCCCCACATTCATCGACAACAGCCAGTTCGACGGATCCTTGGCCAGCGCATCGAGCGGCCCGATCAAGGCCGGCAGGCGGACGCGGTCCGCGGCGCCGTCCGCGGCCAGCCGGCGCAGCTCCGCCGCGTTCCACTCGCCGAGCAGGCGGCCGTCGGCGGCGTAAGCGAAGGCGTGGTCGAAACGGGTGATGTCCACTTGAGCGGCATCCACGAAAACCACCGGCGGCTGGGAGGCGATGTGGCCGTGGGGCAGGATGACGGTCCAGTCGCGGTCCGGGCCGAACTCCACGCGGATGAAGGTGGGGATGGCCCAGGGGTGATAGGGCGCGCTGACGCCGGTCACCAGGAAATGCCGCCCTTGGGCCCGTTTCAGGACCGGAAAAGACTGCACGATGTTGCGGTTGCTGCGCTCCTGCTCGAGACTCCACTTCCAGTGTTCATATCCGGGCCGATTGGCGCGCACCGCGGCCCATCCGAGCAGCAGCGCGACGGCCAACGATGCGCCGAAACGCCAGCGGCGGCCGAGAGGCGGAGTCCAATCCACGAACAGCACGGGCGAGAAAACCAGACAGGCGCCGGTCCAGGCGTACATCACGTCGAAATGGTTGGGGAGGACCGAATTGGGCAGCAAGGCCACCAGCCCGGCGGCGAACAGCGTTCCGCCATAGAGCAACGCGGTGCGGTTGCGCCACAGGGCACACAGGGCCGCCAGGACGATGGCCAGGCTGACCGGCGTGAACAGAGCGTGGAGCAGCCGGGACCAGCAGTGCGCCACCGAGGCCGGGGCGAGATTGATGTAGTACGCGCTGCCGGGGCTCGCGTGGGCGCTGAAAAACGGGCTGATGGAGAAGGCCTGGAGCAGCATGCCAACGACAAAGGTGGCGGCCAGAGCGGCCAGCGCCAGCAGCGCGGCGCGGCGCCTCTTATCACTCGCCCGGATGGCCTCGACGCCCCAGAATACGAGTGCCGAGAGGAAATAGGTCTCCTTGGTCGTCCAGGCCAGAAGGAACAGCACGAGGCACAGGCCGAGGTAGAGGCGGCGGCCGGTTTCCTTGAAGGACAGCCAGGCGTGCATGGCCAGCAGGATGTAGAACAACGAGGCAGTGGCGAGGGCGTCGTGGACGTAGTCCATGTAGAAGCTGGGGTGCGCCAGAACCAGGAACATGTACAGCAGCGCCCAGGCCGGGGCCGCTTCCCTGCCCGTGAGCCGTTCCGAGAGGCGGACCACGGCCACCACGTTCAGCAGGGCGATGAGGATGAAAACGAGGATCCAGCCATGCAGGCCGAGACGACCGGCCAGTTGCACCAGGAGGAATCCGGCCGGGCGGGGAAAATGCAGCACCTGCCAGACGGAGTAGAAGGTCAGACCGGGAGGAATATAAAAATCGCTGTGATAAGGAGAGAGGGGCCGGATGGCGCCGGGAAAGACGAATTTCAAGACGAACAGGTAGACAACGATTGCGGCGGCAAACCACTTGGCCTTCAAATCAGTTCTCCGCGGGCGCGGAAGAGGGCCGCGAGGGCGCCTCCGGCCGATGGTCGTTGACCACGGCGCGGACCAGGTATTGCGGGCGGCGCTTCACTTCCTCGAAGATCCGGCCCAGGTAATCGGCCACCACGCCGAGGCAGATCAGTTGAACCGCGCCGAGTACCAGAATCGCCACCAGCATCGTCAGGTATCCGGGCGGCGCGTCGGCCTTGACGAAGTAGATCACGACATAAGCCACCACGGCCACACAGGCCAGCCCGGTGAAGATCAGCGCCAGGATTGAAATCAGCTCCAGTGGCTTATAGGAGAAAGAGACGATGCCGCGGCGGGCCCAACGGAAATTGTCGAGCAGCGAATTGGTCGACTCGCCGGCGAAGCGCGCGCCGCGGACGTAGTCAACGCCGGTCTGCCGGAACCCGACCCAACTGCGCAAGCCGCGCAGGAAGCGGTCGCGCTCCCCCATCAGCAGGATGCAGTCAACCACGCGCCGGCTCATCAACGAAAAGTCGCCGGAGTCCAGCGGCACCTCAATGTAGGACAGGCGGCGGTAGAGCCGATAAAACAATTTGCGGGCAAATTGCATCGGCCAGCTCTCCGCGCGCCGCGAGCGGACGCCGTAGACGACGTCGTAACCCTTGGCCCACTCCTCGACCAGCGCGGGGATCACTTCGGGAGGATCCTGCAGATCGCCATCCATCAGCACCACGCCGTCGCCGATGGATTGCCGCATGCCGGAAGTGAAGGCCATCTGCGAACCGAAGTTGCGGGTGTGCGAAATGACGGTGACGCGCGGATCGGCGGCGGCGATTTCGTTGAGCAGCTCCTCGGCGTTGTCGGGACTGGCGTCGTTGACGAAGATGATCTCGTAGCTGGCGGCGAGCGCCGGCAGAACGGCGCTGAGGCGGCGGTGCATCTCGCGCACATTGCCGCCGTCGCGGTAGCAGGCGACTACGACTGAGATGGATCTGTGTTGCTGCATGGGACCTGATTCCGCAGAGCTTCCCCGATGGCGCGGCTGACCTGTTGGGCGGACAGGCCGCGGGCCGACCGCAGGTAGTCCTGGCTGCCGCTGCAATGGGCGAACGCGTCGCCTGCGTTCAAGGCCAGGAAGGGAGCGCGCAGGCCGCTGGCGGCCAGCCACTCCGACACTGCCCCGGCCAGGCCGCCGATGGCGCTGTGTTCCTCGAGCGTGACGAGCAGACGCGTCTGGGCGGCGCAGCGTTCCAGGGCCTGCGTGTCGAGCGGCTTCACGGTGTGCATGCTGAGCACGCGGCAACCGACGCCGGCGGCGCGCAGTTGGGCGGCGGCATCCATCGCGACACTCAAAATCGCGCCGGTAGTAATGATGGAACAATCCGCTCCGTCAACAACCTGGATGGCCTCGCCGATCCGGAAGCCATCGGCGTTGGCGTGGATCCGCGGCTCGCCGGCGCGGCCCAGGCGCAGGTACATCGGTCCGTGCAGGCCGAGTGTCGCGCGCACGGCGGCGGCGGTTTCCACCGGATCGCCGGGACACACCACCGTCATGCCGGGCAGGGCGCGCAGGATGGCGATGTCTTCCAGGGAATGGTGGGTCGCGCCGTTGTGGCCGTAGCTGTAGCCGCCGCCGACTCCGACGACGGTTACGGGCAGGGAGTGATAACACAAATCGTCGCGGATCTGTTCCAGGCAGCGCAGCGTGGCAAACGTCGCGATGGAGTAGACGAAGGGCCGCATCCCGCCCAGGGCCAGGCCCGCCGCCGTGCCGATCATCGCCGCTTCCGCCACGCCTACATCCATGAACCGGCCGCCGAATTCCCGCGCGAACTCATCGAAGATCTTGAAACCGAGATCGGCGCTCAGGAAGACGACGCGGCTGTCGGCTCGCGCCAGTTCCGTAAGCGCCGAGACGAAGGCGTTTCTCATGGCGTTAACTCGGCCAGGGCGCGCTCGAGATCATCCGCACTCGGCGGGCGGTAGTGCCATTCTAGCTCATCTTCCATGAACGAGACGCCCTTGCCCTTCACGGTGCGAGCCACGATGGCGCGGGGCCTTTGGCGGGCGTCGGGCGGCGCCGCGAGGGCCCGCACCAGCGCTTGCGGATCGTGTCCGTCGACCTCCCGGACGGCCCATCCGAAGCTCTTCCATTTGGCCGCCAGGGGCTGCAGCGCCGGCTCGGTGCGGCCGGCCGCCGACCATTTATTGAAATCCACGATGGCCGTCAGCGAACCCAACCGCCGCGCCGCGGCCAGAATCGCGGCTTCCCACACGCTGCCCTCGTAGCATTCCCCGTCGCTCAACAGCACGAAGACCCGGAAATCCAGTCCGCGCAGCCGCGCCGAGAGAGCCAGGCCGGCGCCGACGGCCAGGCCGTGTCCCAGCGAGCCGGAGGCGAATTCGATGCCCGGCAGGCAGCCCGGCGCGGGGTGTTCGGGCAACCCGCCGCCGTTGCGCGCGTACTGGGCCAGCGCATCGGGGGAGCAGAAACCGCGCAGCGCCAGCGTCGCGTACAGCGCCGTGCAGCCATGCCCCTTGCTCAGCAGGAAGCGGTCCCGGCGCTCGTCGCCCGGAGCGGCGGGATCGATGCGCAGGACGCGGAAGTACAGAGCGGCGAGGATGTCGGCGCAGGAAAGAGCCGAGCCGACGTGCGGCGTGCGGGCCGCGTGAGCCATCTGGAGGACGCGGATCCGGATCTGGCGCGCGGCCTCGGCGATTTCAGCGTAAGTGGCAGGCATCAGTGTCCGGCCTCCGGTTTGCGGCGCGCGACGATGGCCAGGTTGCCCGCTTTCCAGGCCACCGGGAGCTCGCCCGCGCCCAGGCGGTCCAGGCCGCCGATCAGCGGCCCCGAGCACCAGCGCGGCAACGGCGCCAACCGCAGCCAATACGCCAGCGGATGGCGGTCCACGACGCGGAAGGTCCGCAGCACGTCGAATCCCGCCGCTTCAAAAAGCATCGAAATTGTTTTTCGATCGAACAGGTAGATGTGCTCAATATCGATGATCGGACTGCGCCGGCCGAGCAGCCGGTTGGTCCACGCGGCGGCGTCGTGATTCAGAAAAAAAGCCACGCCGCCGGGCTTGAGAACGTTCCGGCAGGCCTCGACCGCCTCGCCCGGACGGGTCAGGTGGTCGAGCACCTGGAAGGCACACACCAGCGAGCACGAACCCGGGAGAAACAGGCCGTCCCGGAAGCCCTCATTCAGGATCCGCTGGCGAACGTCCGGCCTCGCGCACTCGATCGAGCTGCGGCTGGGCTCCACTCCGGCCACGTCGGCGAAGCCCATCTCCAGCGCCCGGGCCAGGAACGCGCCGTCGCCGCAACCGATCTCCACGAGCAAGTCCCGATCGGGCAGCAGCGGCAGCAGCTCGGCGACGTAGCGGGCGTAGCTTTCCGCGGCAAAGCGGGATTCCACGGGGTGGTCGCAATGACTGCCTTGATACAGGCTCAGCAGCACCTCCTCGCTCAGAATCGGGTCCGACCGGACCAGGCCGCAGCGGCCGCATCGGACGACGCGATAATGCACCCGATCGGGCGTGCGGCGCGCGGAAAAACGCTCGGCGGTGGCCGCCCGCTCGCCCAGAGATTCGGGATACAGCTGCCGGTCCCAGCGGTCACTGTGGCAGATGGCGCACAGCGTGTGCACCATGTTCATCGCGGAGCCCACGCGCCCGGATTCTCCTTGCACCACTCGACGGTCCTGCGGATCCCCTCGCCGAGGCCCGTGGCGGCGTGCCAGCGCAGGATCTGCCGGGCCTTGCTGGGATCGGCGACCCAGGTCTCGGTGTCCCACGGCCGGCGCGGCAGGCGTCCCCAATTGACCTTGGCCCGCGACCCCGCGGCCTCCATCACGGCGCGGACGATATCGCGCATGGTGGATTGCGTGCCCGTCCCGATGTTGAAGGTTTCCCCGCGCTGCAGGCTGAGCTGCCCGATTTGTAAAAATGCGTTGACCACGTCGTTGACGTAAATGAAATCGCGGGCCGTGTCGGGCGTGACCATGTCCAATTCCTCGCCCCGCAGGCAGCGCGTGACCAGCGTCGGAATCAGCCGCGTCGGGGCTTCATACGGGCCGTAAGCCGAGAACAGCCGGAAGGTGCAGATGGGCCGCTGCTCCGCGCGGGCGGTGTGCGCGCAGACCAGGGTCTGGGCGCATTTCGCGACGGCGTAGTAACTGCTGGGCTCGGGCAGATCCGTCTCCCGCATGGCAAATTGTTTGGCCCCGTATTCGGAAGAACTGCCCGTGTTCACGAACAGCCGGTAATCGACCTCGGCGCAGGCCTTGAGCAGATTCCAGGTGCCGAAGACGTTGGTCAGAATCACCTGGTCGGCGTCGGTCTGGTGCGGATAGGCTCCGTGAACGGCGAGATGGTAGATGACGCTGGGCTCGATGGCGTTGACCATCCCGCGCAACGCCGCGGCGTCGGTCAGGTCGCCCGTGTGAAACTGGATCCGGTCCTCTACGCCGGCCAGCCTCCACTTCGACGCGCCGGGGCGCACCAGCGCGTGGACCTCACAGCCCAACGCGGCCAGACGGCGGGCCAGCGCCGCGCCGACGAATCCCGTGGCCCCGGTGATGAAAAAGCGCTCGGTGGAGAGATCCATCGGTCTCACCCGGAAGGGGCCGGAAGCCGGCAACCCCTATGCCATCCTACTCTCACCACGCGTTTGAATGGTGGCGGCTGAAAGGCCGCCATGGCCGCATGGACGCCCGGCCAAACAGCGCCGGGCCACGGCGGTCAACGCGGTATAACATCAATTAAGCTGCAGCCTGCGATGGGATCGCGGATCAGCGGAAGCGCCGGCGAGAGTGCATGACGGGACATTTCCAGCCCATTCCGGTCACGGCCCCGGCCGACAATCCGGCGCGCTTTGCGCTGCGCTGCTTTTTCGACTTGCAATTGGCCACCATCGCGCGCTTTCTGCGCCGCAGGCTCTCGTCGGTTCAGGGCACGCTGCTCGATGTCGGAGCCGGTGAATCGCCGTGGCGGGCGTGGCTGCCTCCCGGGACGACGTACTATGCGGCCGACGTCGCCACGGCCGGCCATTTCGGAATGCAGCCCAACGCGGCCGTCGTTTACTACGACGGGCGGCGGCTGCCATTCCCCGACCGCAGTTTCGACAATGTCCTGTGCGTGGAGGTGCTGGAGCACACCTCATCCCCGGCCGAGTTCATGGCCGAGCTGGCGCGCGTCCTCAAACCCGGAGGCGCACTGATTCTGACCGTCCCCTGGTCGGCCCGCCGCCACCACATCCCCTACGATTTCCAGCGCTTCACGCGCGAGGGCCTGGCGGTTCTTCTGGAAAAAAGCGGATTTGTCGATGCGCGCATCGAGGAGCGCGGCAGCGATGTCGCCGTGATCGCCAACAAGCTCCTGATCCTGTCCATCCGGCTGCTGCGGCCGGCTTCGATCGGCCGGGCGTTGTGGTCCCTTCCCGCCGGTCTGCTCGCTCTGCCGCTGAGCCTCGTCTTCCTCGTCGCGGCTCATTTGTCGAATCGCTTAGGACCGGGCACCGGCGAGGATCCGCTGGGCTATGCCGTCTCCGCGCGGCGCGCCTAGCCGCGCCGCCGCGCAGCCCGGGCGCGAGGCCGGCGTTCACGCCGGCGCGGCTTCTGAGGTATCTTAAAGGCAATACAGATGGCGCGCGGATTATGTGCGCCAGCCGGGTCCCCGGAGTGCATGCCGGGCCGATGCGCCGGAGTATTCCGAGGTCCATTACAAGGAGATCATTCGCAATGACAGTGTCTTTCTACGGGCATGTGCGCCAGTACCACAACATCAAGTCCGAAATCGATGCCAACATCCACCAGGTGCTGGAGAGCGGGCAATATGTGATGGGTCCGATGTTGAAGCGCTTCGAGAAGGAACTGGCCGACTACCACGGCATGAAATACGCCATCGGCGTCGGCAACGGCACGGATGCGCTGTGGCTCTCTTTCATGGCGTTGGGAATCGGGCCGGGCGATGAGTGCATTACCACGACCAACACGTTCTTCGCCACCGCCGAGGCCATCTGGATCGCCGGCGCCACGGCCGTTTTCGTGGACTCGGATCCGCGGACGAACTGCATCGATCCTTCCAGGATTGAGGCCGCCATCACGCCCCGCACCAAGGCCCTGGTGCCGGTCCATCTGTACGGCCAGTGCGCCGACATGGCAGCCCTGCGCAAGATCGCCGACCAGCACAACCTGCTGGTGATCGAAGACAACGCGCAGGGGATTGGCTCCGCGGGCAACGGCTTCAAAGTCGGCGAGCTGAGCGACGCCGTTTGTATCAGCTTCATTATCCAGAAGAATCTGGGCTGCTTCGGAGACGGTGGCGCGGTGGTCACGAATCACGAGAAAGTGGACCGCGCGATCCGCAGGATGCGCAACCACGGCTCGGAGAAGCGCTCCTGCCACAGCTACGGGTTCAACAGCCGGCTGGACGATCTGCAGGCCGCGGTGCTCAGCGCCAAGCTCAAGCACATCGATGAATGGAACGATCTGCGGCGCAAGTGGGCCGCCCGCTACACCGCCGGCCTGCAGGGCGCCAAGACCCTCGCGCTGCCTTATGAGGTGCCCGGTTACCGCCATATTTTCCATCTGTATGTGATCGAAACGCCTCAGGCGGCGCAGCGCGACTCGCTGTTGGATTTCCTCAACCACAGCGGCATCGACGCCAAGTGCCACTACCCCATCGCGATCCATCAGCAGGAAGGCTACCCGTGGGGCAAACAGGCGCGCATCGCCGGCCCCATTCCCAACTCCGAGCGCAATGCTGCCGGCTGCGTTTCCCTGCCCATGTTCCCTGAGCTGACCGAGCAGGAAGTGGACTACACGATCGAGAAGGTCCTCGAATGGGATCGCTGCGCAGGCTAGGCCCCGGGAGCAGACGATGGACAGGAAATATAAGGTTGTCGTCGTCGGCATGGGCAAGCGCGGCATGCACCATGCCGCGACTTTCCAGGCTAACCCGCGCTTCGATCTCGCCGGCATCTGCGATATCGATCCGGCGCGCCTGGATGCCGCCTCCGCCAAGCTCGGTGTCGCGCTGAAGTCGGCCGATGCGCGCCAGGTCGCGCAGGCCGTCCAGCCGGATGTGTTCTGCTTCTGCACCATGCCCACCGTGCGCGCGTCGATGATCCGCATTGGCATCGAGAGCGGCGCCCGGCTGATCGCCATGGAGAAGCCGGTGGCGCTGTCGAATGTTGAGGGATTCGAGGTCCGCCGGCTCCTGGAGTCGAGCGGCGTCAAGGCCGTGGTGAGCCATCAGCATCGCTACGGCGTGCACTACCGGGCGGTGAAGGATGTGATCGCCAGCGGCGCGCTAGGCCGCGTCCACACGGTCTACGGCACAGCGACCGGCTGGATGATGCACATGCTCTCCCACCTGGTGGACTACATGCGCTGGTTCAACGGCGAGGCCGAAGCCGAGTGGGTGATGGCGCAGGCCGCGGGCCGCGGCAAGCTGGCCGACGCCCATCCCTCGCCCGACTACATCGGCGGTTTCATCCACTTCGCCAACGGCGTGCGCGGCGTGGTGGAATGCGGCGCCGGAGCGCCGGACGTGCCCGAGGTCGATTACTGGTGGCGCAAGTGCCGCATCGGCGCGCAGGGCAGTGACGGCTTCGCCGAGGTGCTCACCGGCGGCGGATGGCGCGCTGTGACCAGGAGCGGCGCTTCCTCCGGCGAGGGCTGCATGAATTACGAGCTGGACATGCCGCCCTACATCCAGCAGATGGCCGACTGGCTGGACGACCCGAACAAGGTCCACCCGTGCAATTTTGAAAGCGCTTACAAAGGCTTCGAAATTACGATGGCCTTGTGCCGCTCGGCCGCCGCGGGCGGACAGGTCGCGCTGCCGCTGGCTGCGGCGGCCAATGAACTCGACATGCTGAAAGCGGCGTTGCCCGAGCGCCAGGTGCTGCTCTCAATGCCGGCCAACGCGAAAGAGTATCTGGGCTAGTGGCGTGTCGCGGTGACTTCGTTAGCATGCGCAAAACCAGTCGTTGAGGCGCGTGCTCAGAACCGGCGCATCGCAGCCGCAGCTGCTTGCAGAGCCGCGACCGTCTGACGGAGCCGCGACTCTCAAGCAGCGGTCCTGTTGTTTCAGAGCCGCGACCGTGAGGGAGCGGTTGCGCTGCGTCGTGTGGCGCAGGCACTCGTGCCTGCCGCGTCGATACTCGTGTCGACGCTTGGACCCTGCGACGCCGCAACCGCTTGCGCCCATCTCTGTTTGGCATAGGCTATTGAAAGGAGAGCGGCAATGGCGGACCAGATTTCCATCGTTGAGTATTACGTCGCGGCGATCCCGCACAAGGCCGGAGAAGCCGCGCGCATCCTGGCGGCCTTCAAGGACGCGGGCATGAACCTGCTGGGATTCCTGGGCTATTGGAAGACCGCCTGGAATGCCGAGATCATTTTCGTCCTCGCCGAGAAGACGCCCGGCGTCGGCGCGGCGGCGAGGAAGGCCGGCCTCACTCTGGGCCAGAAGCGCCGCGCGTTCCTGGCGACCGGCGCGGACCGTCCCGGGGTGATGGCCGAACTGATGTGCAAACTGGCCGAAGCGGGCATCAATGTGACCTCCGTGCATGCCCTGGGCGCGGGCCAGGGCCGCTACGGCGCGCTCATCGCCGTCGAGCCGGCCGACATGCGAAAAACGGCCAGAGCGTTGGGCCTGGCGTAGAATCGCATAGCCGCTCAGACGCCGCCGCGCCCGGCATCGCGGAACGCCCGCAGTGCGTTCGGATCGCGCCGGCCAAGCTGCAGTTGCTTGCGCGCCCGCTCAAGCTTCCCGGAGCCTCCGCGCACGATGTGCAGCCCCAGATTCCGCACGCTGAAGCCGTCCCAGAAGCCCGCCGTCGCACCCGGCATTTCGTAGACCATCGGATGCCGCACCAGCCGCCGCAACACTCGCGCCGACGAGCGGTAGCCCGGCTGCGCGGCGATGCGCCGCTCCTCGCGCGCCGTCACCTGCCGGGTCGCTTCGTCCATCGAGCGGAAGCCCAGTTTGCGGTAGAACCAGAACGCGCCCGAAGCGATCGCCTCGGAGTTTCCGTGCCCGATCTGGTACGGATCGACAACGATGTACCGCGCCCCGGTGCGCTGGTAGCAGGCGGCCAGCAACTGCCGATAAATCCACGCCGTCTCGCCGTCGCGGAAGCTGTAATAGGTGTTGAAACCGGCCTCCAGCCGGTCGGCCGTCAGCAGGCCCTCGAAGTATCCGATCGGCACGCCGTTTTTCCAGATCGTCGCCGCCAGGTAATCCCGCAGCGGCAGCCGCCGCGCGGCCACGACGCCCGAAAAGTAAAATACGACCCCGCGCCCGGCCTCCACTTCCACCACCGAGCGGGGATCTCCGTAGCTGAAGCCCAGCAGTTGCCGGTAGCGCGCGGCCGAGGTGTCCAGCGCCAGCCGCAGCATCATGGCGCCCTCCTCGCGATCGAGCTTTCGTTCCGGCAGACGCGCCATTGCGGGGATCTCCGCGAGCGACACTTCCACGCGCCGGATGAGCGGCGTGGCGTGCACAAATGGAAACTCAAACGGAAGCCGCATCAGCGTTCGCGACGCCGCGCTCTCGCCCAATTCCCAGCGCAGCGGCAGGTTCAGCGCCTCGTAGCGGTCGGCGCGCTCGCGCTCGTCGGGAAAACGCTTTTCCAGCGCTCGCATCAGCCACACCAGCTCCGGCGCGCCCCGGGCCGCGGCCGCCACCCATTCCCGGTAAGGCACGTTCGCCTCCACCGCGGCGTCCTCTTCCAGCGCCGGAATCAGGTGCGGCAGCAGCGTGAACCATGGCGTGTCGTGATCGCAAGCATCCCATTCGATGCACGCATGCGGCGCGTGCCGCGCGGCCAGATGCCGTGCCACGGCGCAGGTGAATACGGCCGTCAATCCCGTCCCGGCGATGCCGGAAATCTCCGGCTCTTCGAGTTCCGACGCATCCACCAGGGCCACGCGCCCCGCGAAGCCGGCCAGCGCCTCCTCCGCGCGTTCGAGGATCTCCGCCGACGCCGGGTAGGCGCGCACGAACAGCAGCGCTTCGTGCAGCCGCGCGACGAGCGCCGACTCCTCGAACCGCGCACCGGCCACACGCGTGAGCAGCCGTCGCAGCCGCGCCTCCTGGCCCGCGCCGAATTGCAGGCGGGCCTGTTCCAGTGACTCAACCACTTCTCGCGGAGTCATCTTGTCCGCCAGTGTAGCGCCCGCCCGCAGCTATGGCGATTCCGATGGCGAAGATTCATCGTATGTTAGGCTCAAAGTTCCCCCTCGAGATGGATTCGCCCACTGCAGATCGCTCCGCTCAAGCCTGCGTTGGAGAGAGATTCGAGCGCCTGGTCGAGATCATGGCGCGGCTGCGCGCGCCCGGCGGCTGCCCCTGGGACCGCGAGCAGACCTTCGACACCATCAAACCGTACACCCTCGAGGAGACCTACGAGGTGCTCGATGCCATCGACCGGCGCGACTACGCCGGTCTGCGCGAGGAGCTGGGCGACTTCATGCTCCAGGCCGTTTTCTACGCGCAGATGGCGCGCGAGGAGGGCCGCTTCTCGATCGGCGATTCCCTCGACGCCATCAATGCCAAGCTGATACGCCGCCATCCGCACGTCTTCGCCGCGGGCGACGCGAAGACTCCGGACCAGGTGCTGGCGCGCTGGGACGAGATCAAAGGCGAAGAGATGCGCGAGAAGGGCGAGACGCCGAAGGGCCGTCTGGACGGCGTCCAGCGCGCGCTGCCGGCGTTGATGGAAGCCCACGAAATTTCGAAAAAGGCCGCCCGGGCGGGCTTCGAATGGCCCGATTACGAACAGGTGTTGGAGAAACTGCGCGAGGAACTCGGCGAGCTCGAACACGCCCGCGCGCACGGATCGCAGGACGAAATCGCAGGCGAGATCGGCGACCTGCTGTTCACTCTGGTCAACGTCGCGCGCTGGCTGAAGGTCGATCCGGAGCAGGCGCTGCGCCGGACCAACGCCAAATTCCGCCGCCGCTTCGCACACCTCGAACAGACCCTCGCCGAGCGCGGCCGCACTCTCGAACAATCGACGCTCGAGGAGATGGAGACGCTGTGGCAACAGGCCAAGACGCTTCCCGAATCACGTTGAGGCCGCTGGAAACTCTCCCCGAGTTCCGCGCGGCGCTCACGCTGCAGAAGGAGATTTGGGGCTTCGAGGACATCGAGCTTCTGCCGCTGCGGCTGTTCGTCGTGGCGCGGAAAGTGGGCGGGCAGGTCATCGGCGCGTTCGACGAATCGGCCGCGGGCGGCCCGATGATCGGCTTTTTGGTGGCCATTCCCGGATTGAAAAAGGACTGCGCGTATCTCCACAGCCACATGATGGGCGTGCAACCGCGTTACCGCAATCTCGGCGTCGGGCGCCGGCTGAAGCTGGCCCAGCGCGACGACGCGTTGCAGCGCGGCATCGCTCTGGTCGAGTGGACCTTCGATCCGCTGGAGATCAAGAACGCCTATTTCAACATCGAGCGCCTGGGCGCCCTCGTGCGCCGCTTCGTGCTCAACCAGTACGGCGCCACCAGCAGCCCCTTGCACGGCGGCCTGCCCACTGACCGCTGCGTGGCCGAGTGGGACCTCGCCAGCGAACGCGTGTGCGGCGTCGTGGCGGGCGGGCCGGCGCCGCACGGCGAAGTCGCGGCGCGGCTCAGCGTGCCGAACGATATCGCCGACATCCGCCGCACTGACCACGCCCGCGCGCGAACCATCCAACAGGGCGTCAGCGCTGGATTCATCGAAAACTTCAGCCGCGGGCTCACCGTCACGGGACTGGAACGTACGCCCGATGCGGCCGTCTACCTGTTTGCAAAATGTCCTTCCGAATAGACGAAATCCGCTTGCACCGTCTCGAGATGCCGCTGGTGCATTTCTTCGAGACCAGCTTCGGCCGCACTTTCAGCCGCCAGATCATTCTCGTCGAAGTTGTTTCGAGCGGGATTTCGGGCTGGGGCGAAGTCACCTGCGGCGAACATCCTTTTTATAACGAGGAGTGGACTGACGCCGCCTGGTTGTTGTTGCAACACTACATCGCGCCCGCTGCTCTGGGCCGCACCCTCCCCGGCGCCGCCGAGGCCGGCGCGCTCTCCCAGCGAATTCGCGGCCACAACATGGCGCGCGGCGGTTTCGAAGCCGCCTGCTGGGATCTGGAAGCGCGCATGGCCGGCCTGCCGCTGTGGAAAGCGATCGGCGGCGGCGCGCGCCACGAGATCCCCTGCGGCGTCTCGATCGGCATCCAGGACAGCGTACCGCAGTTGATCGCCAAGATCGGCGCCGAACTCGCGGCCGGCTATCAGCGCATCAAGATGAAGATCAAGCCCGGCTGGGATGTCGAAGTGATCCGCGCCGTGCGCCGCGAGTTCCCGCGCATCCTTCTGATGGCTGACGCCAATTCGGCTTACACGCTGGCCGACCTGGAGCATTTGAAGCGCCTGGACGAGTTCGACCTGATGATGATCGAGCAGCCGCTGGCGCACGACGAGATCATCGACCACGCCACGCTGCAGCAGGCCCTCCGCACGCCCATCTGTCTGGATGAATGCATCCGCACCGCGCATCACGCCGCGCAGGCCATCCGGGTCGGCGCGTGCCGCATCGTCAACATCAAGCTCGGGCGCGTGGGCGGCTTCACCGCGGCGCGCCGGGTGCACGACGTCTGCCTCAGCCATGGCATCCCCGTCTGGTGCGGCGGCATGCTCGAGAGCGGCGTCGGCCGCGCGCACAACATCGCGCTCGCCACGCTGCCCGGTTTCATCCTGCCCGGCGACGTCTCGGCCAGCCGCCGCTATTGGACCCGTGACGTGATCGCTCCATGGGTCGAGGTCACGCCGCGCGGCACCATCGAGGTGGGCGATCAGCCTGGTTTCGGCTACAGTCTCGACCTCGACTTTCTGGCCTCGGTGCGTGTCGCGCTGGAGACGCTGCGGCCCCGGTGATTTCCCTCGAAGGCATGCCCCGGGCGCGTCAGGCGGGACCCTCGCACGTCCGCCTTTACGGCCTGGTCTGCCTGATGACGCTGATCTGGAGCCTCAACTACGTTGTGGCCAAGATCGCCCTGCGCAGCTTCCCGCCGGTCTTCTTCGCCTGCCTGCGGATGATGATCGCCGGCGCAATGATGACCGCCGTCTATGTCGTCTGGATTCGCCGCCGCCCCGCCGCCGCAATCGAGAAATGGCCCTGGCGCGATCTCCTGATTGTCTCGAGCGTGGGCGTCCTGGGCATGGTCGGCAACCAGGTTTTCTTCGTCGTCGGCATCGGCCGGACCTCGGTGGCGCACGCGTCTCTCGTCATCGCCACCACGCCCGTTCAGGTTCTGGTCCTGGCCTGGCTGCGCGGCCAGGAGCACCTCACGCGCCTCAAGGTCGCCGGTATGGCCCTGGCCGTCGCCGGCGTGGCCGTGCTCAACCTCTCGCCCGGCCGCTCGGCCCGCGGCGCTTCCCTGCTGGGCGACTTCCTGGTCTTCGTGTGCGCCTTTTCGTTCGCCGTTTTCACCGTCTTCACCAAGGAGCGGCTGCGGCGTTACGGTTCCGTGCCGATCAACACCCTGGGCTACGCCGTCAGTACCCTCCTGCTCATCACGCCCGTGTGGATACTGGGCCGCGGCTTCCACTGCGCCTCGGTCCCCGCCATCGCTTGGTGGATGCTGGCCTACATGGCCGCTCTCTCCTCGGTGTTGTGCTACATGATCTTCAGCTATGCGCTGGGCCATCTCCCCGCCTCGCGCGTGGCTTCGTTCAGCTATGCCCAGCCGCTGATCGCATCGCTGGCCGCCTGGTGGCTCCTCGCCGAGCCCGTGACCGCGGCCGTCGCCCTCGGCGGCGCCATGGTCCTGGCGGGCGTCTGGCTGACTTCGCGAAACTGAAAACAAGGGCCCGATCCGTTGAGTGGATTCCTCCATCTCTTACGCTCGAATCGCAACTACCGCGCACTGTGGACCGCGCAGGTGGTCAGTGAGGTCGGCGATAACTTCAACAACATCGCCGTCTTCGCGCTGGTCATGAAGCAGACCCACTCCGGCCTGGCCGTCGGCGGCGTCATGCTCGCCCGCGCCGTCGGCATCCTCCTCGCCGGGCCCATCGCCGGCGTCGCCCTCGACCGCTTCGACCGCCGCCGCATCATGGTCGCCAGCGACCTGGTCCGCTTCCTCATCGCACTCGCGTTTCTGCTGACCATCCAGGAACGCAATGTCGGTCTGCTGTTATTCCTCAGCGGCCTGCTGATGTTCGCCTCGCCCTTTTTCACCAGCGGCCGCGCCTCCATCCTGCCGCTGATCACCACCCGCGATGAGCTGCACACCGCCAACTCCCTCACCCAGACCACCGCCTGGACTTCGGTCGCTGTGGGCAGCTTCCTCGGCGGCGCCATCGCCTCCTGGTTCGGCTTCCACGTGGCGTTCATCTTCAACGCCCTCTCGTTTCTCTTCTCGGCCTTCTTCATCGGCCGGCTGCGCGCGCCGGCCGCGAGCGGCTTCACCGCGGTGCGCGCCGCCAGCGAGCATGGCCCGCGTCATCCGCTGCAGGATTACATCGACGGTCTGCGCTATATCCGCGGCGTCCCGCTGCTGTTCGCGCTGGCCCTGGTCGGCGTCGGTTGGGCCTCCGGCGGCGGCGCGGCTCAGATCCTCTTCAGCCTCTTCGGCGAGGTCGTCTTCAACCGCGGCGCGGCCGGCATCGGCGAGGTCTGGGGCTGCGCCGGCGTGGGCCTGATTCTGGGCGGCATCCTGGCCAACACGTGGGGCCGCCGGCTCACCTTCGAGCGCTACAAATGGCTCGTCGTGGTCTGCTTCGCCATCCACGGCGGCTGCTATATCCTCTTCAGCCTGAGCCCCATCTACGCCCTGGCGCTCGTCTTCATCGGCCTTTCGCGCCTTTCCATCGCCGTCAACAACGTCCTCAATATGACCCAGGTCCTGCGCCACACGCCCGACGCCTACCGCGGCCGCGTGACATCTACTATGGAGTCGATGGTCTGGGCCACCATGATGTTATCGCTCTCCGTGGCCAGCTACTTTTCACAAACCCATTCGCCGCGCACCATCGGCGTCGTGGCCGGCATTCTCAGTTCGCTGACCGCCGTTTTCTGGGGCTGGGCGCAATTCACCGGCCGCCTGCCCGAGCCGGCGCTCGAAGGCCACGAGCCGGAGCGCGGAGAGGAGGTCGAGGTCCATGTCTGACGCGCCGTCTCCATCCGCCGCCTTTGATCTCGCCGGAAAAGTCGTGCTCGTCACCGGCGCCGCCCGCCGCATCGGCCGCTCCATCGCCCTGCGGCTGTACCGCGAAGGCGCGCGCGTGTTGATCCATTACTCCTCCTCCCCAACCGACGCCGCCCGGACCGCGGCCGAGTGCAGCGGCGCTCCTCTGTATCGCGCCAACCTCGAGAGCGTCGCCGAAATTGAAGCGCTGTTCGCCGCCATCGCCGCGCGCGAGGGCCGCCTCGACGCGCTGGTCAACAACGCCGCCCGCTTCACCACCGCCGATCCTCTCGCGCTGACCGAAGCGCATTGGGACTCGATCCACTCCGTCAACCTCAAGGCCGTCTTCTTCTGCTCCCAGCAGGCCGCGTTGCTGATGCGCCGCAACCCCGCCGGCGCGGGCCGCATCGTCAACATCAGTTCAATGGGCGCCTTCCTCGCCTGGCCCGAGCACGTCCATTACTGCGCCTCAAAAGCCGGCGTCGTTTCTTTAACCCGCACTCTCGCCAAGGCCCTCGCCCCGGCCATCACGGTCAACTCCGTCGCCCCCGGCGTCATCCCCTTCGACGAAATCAACGAGCCGCGCATCCAGGCCATGGCGCGCTCCACGCCCGCCGGCCATCCCGGCACCGGCGACGACATCGCCGCCGCGGTCCTGTATTTCCTGACCGCCTCGAATTTCGTCACCGGCCAGGTCCTGCAGGTCAACGGCGGCCTGGGTCTGCGTTGATTGGCGCCCGTTGATAAACCCCCGCCTCCCGGCGCATTCCCCTCAAGCCCGCCCCCGGCGCGCACGATAAGCCCTTTGTGCAGGCTCTGATCGAAAACGCGCAACGCATCCTGGACACCGCCGTCGAGGCCCGGCTCAACGGCCTGGATTCCTCCGACTGGACCATCTTTATCGGGCCCGAGGGCGGCCTGGAAATGATCGCCGGTTCCGATACGCCCCTCGATTCCCTCACCTGGAGCCGCGGCGCCCGCATGAGTTGGCAGCTCCGCCATGGCCAGGACGGAATTCGCGTCGAGGGCCGCTCCACCGTCGAGCGCTGCCGCCTGGAAACCGAACCCCCGGCCCGCGCCGCCCGCCTGCTGCTCGGCTCCGGACGCCTCTATCAGCTCGTGCCCGCGGCCTGATTCGACGCCCCGCCGCCTTCTGCTCCGGGGGGCCCGACCGGGGATCTCGAGAATGCCCGTGCAGGCCCATTCAGGGCCGTTCCAGAGGCCTCTCCAACGCGTCCCTATGTTATCTTGAGAGTGTCGCGGCGCGTGTAGCTCAGCTGGTAGTAGCGCCAGATTGTGGTTCTGGATGTCGTGGGTTCGATCCCCACCACGCGCCCCAATTCTTTTCGCTGGAAAAGGCTTTCACGCGCTCAAAAGCGTCTTAAGAAAGCGAGCCTTCACCCGTTCGCCGATAATGGGCTCGTAAGCCGGCTCACGCCCGCGCCGGCTGCTCTGCGGCTACGCTAAGTGTGGCGATAGTTTTATGGAAGTTTCTACACAAACCCAATCCACCGAGAGCCGCGCCGCCCGGATGATTCGCGAGACCTTCGAATCCGGCCGGCCGCTCACCTACATCCGTTCGACCGAGGAACAGCGCGTCGCGCGCGTGCTGCGCGAGGTGAGCCGCCGCTCGCATGCCCCCATGCCCGTCTGGACCTGGAGCCTCACCGAGAAAATGAACTGCGACGGCGAAGCCGCTTCCACGGGCGCCCGGACGGCCCGCGAAGCCCTCGATTTCATCGCCGCCTACCACGGCCCGGCCATCTTCCACCTCAAAGACTTCCACGAGCCGCTGCGCGACTCCGCGGAGATCCGGCGCCGTCTGCGCGACGTCCACGAGCAGTGCCTCGACCAGGGTAAGTTCGTCGTCATCTCGTCCGCCGTCCGGTTCATTCCGGAAGAGCTCGATCGCAGCATCGTCTTTCTCGATCTCCGGCCGCCCGACCCGGTCGAGCTGGCGGCGTTTCTGCGCGAGGAGGCCCGCCATCTCTTCCCTCGCGGCGAAGTCAAGTTGGGCGACGAGCTGATCCACCAGATCGCCACCGCCTTGCAGGGATTGACGCTCGATGAGGCGCGCTACGCGCTGCGCCGCGCTCTGGCCGTGCACCCGCAGCTGGGGCCCGAATCCCTGCCCGCTCTGCTCGAGGAGAAGCGCCTCCTGGTCAACCGCACCGGCTTCATCGAATTCATTACCATCGACACCAGCCTGGGCGACGTCGGGGGCCTCGAGGGCCTCAAGAAATGGCTCCTTGAGCGCCGCAAGCTGTTCCAGATGCGCGATAGCCTGTCGGCCGAGATCGTCCCCAAGGGGTTGCTCATGATGGGCATCCCGGGCTGCGGCAAAAGCCTCTCGGTCAAGGCCATCGCCAACTGTTTCCAGCTGCCCCTGTATCGCATCGATATGATCGAAATCTTCTCCGGGCGGCACGGGAAACCCGAAGGCGCATTCGTCTCCGCGTGCCACATGATGGAGGACATGGCGCCCGCCGTGCTGTGGTTCGACGAAATCGAGATGGGCATCACCTCCACCGAATCCAGCGGCGAGCAGGGCCGCATCTTCGCCTTCTTTCTCACCTGGATGCAGGAGAAGACGCGCGGGCTTTTCGTGGCCGCCACGGCCAACCGCATCGACCTGCTCCCCGCCGAGATGATCCGCAAGGGCCGCTTCGACGAGGTCTTCTTCGTCGACCTGCCGCACGACGACGAGCGCATCGATATCTTCAAGATCCACCTCGCCCGCCGCGGCGTCGATCCGGCCCGCTTCGATCTTTCACAACTGATCGAATTCACCAAAGGCTGGACCGGCGCCGAGGTCGAGCAGTGCGTCGTCTCGGCCCTGACTCAAGTCCGGATCGAGGATCGCGAGGTGACCCAGCGGGATCTCGTCACCCTCGCCGCCCGGACCGTTCCGCTCTCGCGCACCATGAAGGAGCAGATCGAACATATTCGCGGCTGGGCCTTCGAGCGCGCCGCCCGCGCCTCCGTCGTCCCGGTCGGCCACTGAGCGCGCCCCTCGGACCACCCTCAATTCGCTGCCGGCCTGATCGCGCCTCTGCCTCCCCTCCCCGTCCGCTCCGTCGGACTTCTGCCAGAGACGCTCAGCCCGCCGCCGGCGCGCACAAGCGGATCGCAGCTGTGAGCTGTGCCCGCTATCGAAGAATTTCGGAAGTTACGAGAAGACAGAAACTGTGAATAACAGTACCGGAAGCTCTTCTCAAATGCTGTTTGGAGTTGTTTGGCCGGCTCGCCGATTCTACCGCCGGACCTTATGAGCGGGACAATCTATCCCCGCCCATCACGCCCCTGAGAATAGCCTTAGCGGAAGTCTTCCACCACCATAATCTGGCTTGTCAGCGCTCGCGGCTCCCCCGCCCCGGAGCCGTTGGACTGTCGCACGTAGGCCAGGCGCGGTCCCCGGCGGCACGCCGCTGGCCAGGTGACCGCCTCGCGCGCGTCGGTCAGGCGCACGGGAGCGGCATCGGACAGTGAGATCCGCCACAGGCTAAGGGCCTCTCCTTCCCGTCGCGACGCCACGATCAGGTGGTCCCCGCCCGGGCCCCATGCGATGCCGCATATCTCGCACTCATCCCACGTCAACCGGCGCTCCGCGACGCCGCTCGTCATGGGGTGCAGATAAACGTCGCCGTTCCGCTCCCCGGCTCTCCGCCGGAAGGCCAGCATGTCGCCCGCCGGGGAGAAGATCGCTTCGTCGTCCCCCCAGCACCCAAACGGCGGCGCGGTAATCTGCTGCCGCTCTCCGCCCTCCAGGTGAATCAGCAGCAGGACATCTTCTGATTCGGGATACACTTTGCCCGACGTGACCAGCACCTTCCCGTCCCGGCTCCACTCCACTCGCGGCACGTCGCCGGGTTGCGTGCTGATCTCCGTCAGCAGCCTGTCTCCCACTCCAAACGCCGGCGCCGCGCAGATCTCGAACCGTCCTTCGCCGCTCGTGCGCAGGAACGCGATTCGTCCCCCGTCCGGCGACCAGGCCGGCCGCAGCTCCCGCGCCGAGGAACGGCTGAATCGCGCCGGCCCATCGGCGTCCAGCCGCTGCACGTAGATCCCTTCCACCGCGTCTCCAGGGCCCCTCCAATCAAACGCGATCGCACGCCCGTCGGGACTGAAAACCGGGTGCGCGGGCGCATCCGGCCCCGTGCTGCGCCCCAGACCCTTCGTGGCCCTCCGCGGGGTGCGAAAGTGCTGGAACAGCGCCTTGCCCGTCCCGCCCAGTGGCAGCGCCGCTTCCAACGCGACGGTCTGCTCTGTAACACCGGTCTCTGCCTGCCCCTCGCTCGGTTGCCGGTATGAAAACTCAAGCCCATACCCGCCCGCCGGAAGTTCGATCCGCACGGCGTCGTCCTGGCCTTCCTCCCGATAGAACTGGTTCAGCTTGCTTCGCAGGCGCCGCGCCGTCACCCGCACCACCGGATCCGCCTGTGTGTCGTAACCCGGTGTCCGGCCAAACAGTTCCACGCCCAGCACCGTCTCTTTGGGTCGATCTGCTTCTTCCTGCAGGCCTCTCTCGACCAGGTAACGCAACAGTTCGGAGATCCGCTCGGAACGGCTGAAGCCCTTGCTTTTCAGGATTTTGGCCAGTTGCGCCCGCACCTCCGTGCAAGTGGGGGGCTGAGGCACTTGGGGGACAGTTGGGAGTCGGAATTCAGGCCCCATGACAGTTAGCTTACCTTGAACAGACGATAAGGACGCGTCCATTGTTCCCCTATTTAATTTATTGATCGCATCGATTAATGGGTAATCTATACGTGACACTCTCTTGTTTCTTTGACGATGCCTGCCGTTACCTTCCGCAAGCCCTCCTATCCCCTCATACTCAGACTAGAAGAAGGAGCGACTGGGATTTCTTTTAATAAGTTCTCAGACACTGTGCTGAAAACTTTTTCCCAGCTGAGAGAGGGCTCCAGGACGAGTCCAGAAATTGCCCCGCCGGGCGTGCGGAGCATTCCAGGAGCTTTTTCGATCGGAAAGAACTTTCAAGGAGAAAAAACATGCGACTGAGAACATTGCTGGTTTTCGTGATTTCGAGCCTGTGCGGCATCATGACTGCTTCGCTTGGCGCGCAGTCGTTGCCAACCCGGTTCAACGTCCCATTCGAATTCGCTGTCGGCGCAAAGACCCTGCCGGCCGGCGATTACAAGGTTGTTCTCGGCAGCAACCGCAACGGGCTCGTTGAAATCCAATCCGCCGACGGCCACTCGACGCTGTTCACCCTGACGCACAATGCGGACGCCGGTGCCCCGGGTGCGGAGCCGACGCTGATCTTCCATCGTTACGGCGACCAGTACTTCCTGGAGCAGTTTTCGACGGGGGAAGGCCAGGCTCCGGTTCTGGAACTCCCTTCGTCCAAGGCCGAGCGTGAAGCGGCCAAGATCGCATCATCCCGTCAGGTTGAGACTGTGACACTCGTGGCCACCCGCTAAGCCGTTAACCCGGATGTTGCACCACGATCGCAGCGAGGCGCGATGAGAGGGTTGCAGATACAAGGCGCGCTTGCGGGACGCCCGCATGCGTACTTGGCCCCTACGTCGAGGACGGGGGGTGCCCCCTGGGCCCAGGGCAACGAAGTAGATGCGGCCCGATCGCGCGCCGCAGCCGATTGTTGGTGAAACATCCAGGTTAATCTGAACGCGCTATAGTGTGGTTGGTGGTAAGGCACTGCGGAGGGCATCGCTCCCGCGGTGCCTTTTCGTTTTCAGACGGCGTTAATCCCCGTCGGATTCGCATGCTCCGCGCAGCCAGCCTGATCGGACTCTTCGCGCTCGCCGGCACCGGCACTTGTGCTACCAGGAAGCTTCTGCTCGGCGACGCCGGGCGCGGCCGGGAGGTGTTCGAAACGCGCACTTGCGTCACCTGCCACAGCGTCAACGGCCGTGGCGGAAGAGTCGGCCCGGACTTGGCGCAAATGGTCGAGCGCGGTTTTACCCCCTATCGCTTTTCGGCCTTGCTGTGGAACCATGCCCCGGCCATGTTCGGGAAACTGGACCGGATTGGCATTGCGCGGCCCGAGTTGACCCCCCAGCAGGCGGCGGATTTGTTCGCTTATCTCTTCGCCCTGCGCTCGTTTGAACAGCCTGGCAATGCCCGCCGCGGCAAACGGGTTTTTCGATCGATGAATTGCGCCCAATGCCACGCCGTCAACACTCCGCTCGAGCCAGGCGTCGCGCCCGTCGGGACCTGGCCGAGCCTCGATCACCCTCTCCTGCTCGCGCTCCGCATGTGGAACCACCCTCCCACTTCGTTGCAGAGCCCCTCCGGCCAGCCCGCGCCCCCGCTCCCGCATCTCACCGCTCAGGACCTCGCCGACCTGTTGGTTTATTTGCGCTCGGTCCAGAGACTGCGCCGCGATGTTACCTTCCTGCCCGGGTCGCCGGCCGAAGGCGGGCAGCTTTTCGGGACCAAGGGCTGCTCCTCCTGCCATTACGGCAGCGATGCCCTGGAAGGGCGTCCTACCCGTTACACGCTCAACGATTTCGCCGCCGCCATGTGGAATCATCTCCGCCCCACCCCGCTGCAACGGGTGCCCATCAATGCCGCGGAGATGCGCCTCTTGGCTGGCTATCTGCTCTCAATCCAGTTCATCGCGGAGCGCGGAGACGCGGGCCGCGGCCATCTGTTATTCGTGAAAAAGCGCTGTGTCGCCTGTCATGAAAACCCCTCCGGCCAGACGCCCGGCCTTTCCGAGATGGCCGGCCGGATGACTTCGTTTGACATGGCGGCCGCTCTTTGGAAGCACGGTCCGGCGATGCGCGAGACCATGCGCCGGAACAACATCCCCTGGCCCCGCCTCGACGGCGATGACATGGCCGACCTGACCGCCTACCTCCACGGCTATGAATTCAAGCGCCGCACCCTTTCGGCCACGCCCGCAACGCCTCCGCCAATCCACTAGCAAGGTCGGAAATCAGTGCGGCTCGGCCGTGCTCTCTCACCGCCGCTACTGCCCTACCCGGTAGCTCGCCAGCACCGAGTCCCCCGGCTGCGGCGCCGAGCCCGCCAGGAACGTCACCGTCGCTCCCGCCAGCGTGTAGTCCACGCCTTGTTTCTGCAGCAGCCCGTTGCGGAACAGCAGCAGGCTCGCGCTGGGCGCCGGCGTGTTGCTCAGCGCGAATGTCGTGTTCGTGCCGTTCACAGTGCCCACCGGCGTCTCCAGATCCACGAAAACCAGGTTCGCGCCGCACGGCCCCAGCGAGCCGTCGCCGTGCACGCATTGGTCCGGCGTGCCCATCAGTCCGCTCAGCGCGCCGTTGATGTCCGGCACCAGCACGCGTCCTATCAGGTAGTCCGCCCCGATCGTCGGCCGCTCCGACAGGGCGTCCGTGAGCCCCACCACGTCCGACATTTGAACCGTCGTTTGCACCGTCACTCCGCCCCCGGAACCCGAGCCTGACCCCGATCCAGAACCCGAGGCCGGCGGTACCGTCACCCCATACACCGTCAGCGGCGTGCTGCTCGGCGGCACGGCCCAGATATTGACGTCGTTGAGCTTCCCGTCGATCAGGTACTGCACCAGGTACGTGGCCGGAGTCTGCGCCGTCGTCGTTGGCGTCAGCCTCACGCGCAGCGTCCCGCCGCTCACCGGCACGCGGATTGAGTTGGTCGGAATGTTCGAATTGTCCGACGCGACAAACGCTTTCCACGAGATAATCAGCGTCCCGTTCACCGGCGTGCCGTCCGCCCGGAACAACTGGTCCTGGATCGTCGTCAGCGGCGGCGCCGCCTCGGCCGTGCCCGCCGCGGCCCACATCAGCGCCGTCAAAACCACTGCCGCCCGGCCCGCTCTCGCCCCTGTTTCCTGCATCGCCCTGTTGCCCTCCTCGCCTCGTTTCGCCTGCCGCGGACTGCGGGCCTCCGTCGCCCCTGGTCCTCTGTCCAAGGCTACGACCGGCAGGCAAGCGGATTTCGCTCCCGTGCCTCCACCCGGCGAGCGGGAGAGGCTAATTTTCAATAACTTGCGATGACCTTGATTTTTTGCTTGAGGACGTTAACGCCCTCGCGCGCAGAGCCCAAAAGGCCCCCCAATAGGCCCCCAATGGGCCCATTGTCCCGCTCTGATCGCCGGTTTCCGCGGGGCCGCGGGGCTTCTATTTCAGCCCGCCGTCGCGGGTGATCACCTCGGCGCCGAGGTATGGCCGCAGCGCCGCCGGCACCACTACCGTGCCGTCTTTCTGCTGGTAGTTTTCGACGATCGCCAACCACGTCCGCCCGACCGCCAGTCCGCTGCCATTCAGCGTGTGCACGAATTCGGTTTTCTTTCCTGTTTTGAAGCGGATAGCCGCCCGCCGCGCCTGGAAACTCTCGAAGTTCGAGCAGGATGAAATTTCCTTGTAGCCGTTCTGCCCGGGCAGCCACACTTCGAGGTCGTAAGTCTTGGCCGAGGCAAAGCCCGTGTCACCCGTGCACAGCAGCATCCGGCGGTACGGAAGTCCCAATTTTTCAAGTACTTCCTCGGCACAGCGGGTCAGCCGTTCGTGCTCCGCGTAGCTCTCTTCCGGCCGCGCGAAAGCCACCAGTTCGACCTTCTGAAACTGGTGCTGGCGGATGATGCCGCGCACGTCGCGGCCGTGGCTGCCGGCTTCGCTGCGGAAACAGGGCGTGTAGGCGGCCAGCCGGATGGGCAGCCGTTCGCCGTCTAAAGTCTCGTCCCGAAAGAGGTTAGTCACCGGTACCTCGGCCGTCGGCGCAAGCCACAGGTCGAAGCCCTCGCACTTGAACAGATCCTCCGCGAATTTGGGCAATTGGCCGGTGCCGAACAGGCTCGCCGAATTCACCATGAACGGCGGCAGAACCTCCGTGTAACCATGGACTTGCGTGTGCAGATCGAGCATGAAATTGATCAGCGCGCGCTCGAGTTTCGCGCCCAGCCCGAAATAGACCGCGAAACGCGCCCCGGTGATCTTCGCAGCGCGTTCGAAATCAAGGATATGCAGCTCCGGTCCGAGGTCCCAATGGGCCTTCGGCTCGAAATCAAACTGCGGCGGCGCGCCCCATCTCGAAACCTCCACATTGTCGGCTTCCGTAAGGCCCACCGGCACCGACTCGTGCGGCACATTCGGAATCCCCGCGAGCATTCCACGGAACTCCCCGTCCATGAACTGAACTAGCCCTTCCAAGACGCTGATCCTGCCGTTTAACAAGCGAACATTTGCTTGCAACATTTCGGTGTCCAGGCCTGCTTTCCTCTTCAACCCGATTGCTTGCGATTCGGCGTTTCGCTTGGCCTTTAGCGTCTCGATCTCTGTGAGAGCCGCGCGGCGGCGAGTGTCGGCGGCGCGAAAAGCCTCGACAGCGAGCTGGAAACCACGCTCGGCCAGTCGCGCCGCAATGGCCTCCAGGTGGTTCCGAAAATGATTCAGATCGTGCATAGAAGTGTCTTTTTATCAAGCGGTTCCACCGCAACCGCCGCAGCCGGAGGGGGCCGCGCCGCGGGGTCATGAATCTCCATTGTAAGGCCCGCGCGCAAGGGGTGGTGGAGGAAGGCGGGCGCGCGCGAGCCGGAGCGGATCTTGTTCACGCTGAATGCGGCGCAGGCGTTGAATATGGCCATCCTGGGGCCGGACCGGCGCCAGAAATGCCCGCCGCGCGCCTCTGCTGCCAGACTGCTGCCAGGCTGCGGTTGCGATCCAGCCGGCCGGGGCGTAGAATGCGGCCGGACGAAGATGCCGGAAGGAAAATCCTGATTCGAACATCTTAGGAAAGTTCTGGTTCAGGAAACTTCCGCTCAGGAGGCTTTCACGTGACCTCGACGCGCCGCTCGTTTCTGGGATCCTGCCTGGCGGTCCCTCTCGCCGGAGCGCCCGCGGATTGGCGGATGAAGTTATCGACTTCGAGCGTTCACTTCCGGATGCTGAGCGTCGAGCAAGCCGTGGCCCGCATCGCCGGACTGGGTTTCGAGGCTGTCAACTTCTGGCCGTCCAACTTCAAATGTCCGCACCTGGACGAAATCGCCACGCGACTCGGCCCCTCCGGATTGAGAGATCTCCTCGAACGGAACAAGGTGCGCCTGTGCGCCTTCACCATGTACGAGCAGCCGTATGAGAAGTACGCCGCGCTGCTGGGAGCGGCTGGGGGCGGGCTGGTGATCCGTGAATCGAAGTTCGGCAAGGTCGAACCGGCCAACCTGACCTCGGAAATGCGCGGCCTGATGGAACGGGTAAAGCCATGGTTGGAGCTGGCCGAAGAGAACAATTCCTACATTGCCATCGAAAACCACGGAAGCGCCCTATTGAATTCGGCGGACTCCTTTCATGCCTTCCTCGACCTGGCGCAGAATCCCCGATTGGGCATCGCGCTGGCTCCCTACCACCTGCAAGCGGAAGGCGTGCCGGTCGAGCGCGTCATCGAGATGATCGCACCCAAGTTACTTTTTGTGTATGCGTGGCAGAATGCGCCGGAGATGAAACAACTGCCGGGCCTCGGGCCAACCGACTTCACACCGTGGCTGGGCGCGCTGAAGAAGATCGGCTTCCGAGGCTGGGTCAACCCCTTCATGCACGGCGAGCCGCCGGAGGAGCAGATAGCCGCCGCGCTGGCCCAATCCAAGTCTTATCTGGAAGCGTGTCTCAAGCGCATCCAGTGAGACCGCGAACAGCCGGGATAGAGCGTCGAGTAGAGATTCCGGCTAAGAGACAAGAGCATCGTAGATAGGAGTTAAGAAGGAATCATATGTCAGCACAATCGTCGCGCAGAACGTTTCTCCAATCTTCGGCGGCTTTGACTGCCGCATCCTACGGACGGGTACTCGGCGCCAACGACCGGCTTCGTCTGGGCGTCATCGGCACCGGCGGCCGCGGGAGATATCTGATGCAGGAACTGAACCACCACGGTGGCACGGAGTGGGTAGCCGTTTGCGACGTCTACTCCGTCCGTCGCGACCAGGCGGCGGAGATCGCCGGCGGTTCCGTAAAGTCCTACGTTGACCATCGTCAGGTCCTGGACCACACCGACATTGACGCGGTCGTCGTCGCCACCCCGGACCACTGGCATGCCCCGATTACCATCGATGCCTGCCAGGCCGGAAAGGACGTCTACGTCGAGAAGCCCATGGTCCACTATCCGCGCGACGGCCAGGCGCTGGTGCGCGCCGCGCGGGAGCACGCTCGCGTGGTTGCGGTAGGCTTGCAGAGCCGTGCCGTTCCGCATATTCAGGAGGCGCGCGAGAAGTTCGTCGATTCCGGTGCGCTGGGTAAGATCGGCCTGGCGCGCGCCTGGGTCGATTCCAACTCGGGGTACACCCAGAAGGCTCCTCCCGGCATGGAACGGAAGCCGGACGGCCTCGACTGGGATCGTTGGTGCGGCCCCGGGCCGAAGGTTCCGTGGAATCCCGAGATCTATTTCAGCCCGTATAAGTGGTTGCACTACGACGGCGGAATGATCATGGGCATCGCGATTCACTCGATTGATTCCGTCCATCAGTTATTGAAGCTCAGCAAACCAAGCGCGGCAGTGGCGGCCGGAGGGATTTACTACTACAAGGACGGGCGTGACACCGGGGATGTTGTCAATCTGATCCTCGAATACCCGCAGGAAGTCAATGTCACTTGGGAAGCCGAAGTTATGACGGTGGGCATGCCGTCGCGGCGATCGGCGGGCACGGAACTGCGCGGCACGGGCGGCATATTGACTGTGCTGTGGTACGACCCCGAGCTCGGCTACGAGTTCCAGCCCAATCCTCAGTCCAGCAAAGCTGCACCTGCCAGGAGCCCGGGGACGCCGCACGCGGCCACGGAACTGGTGCGGAACTGGGTGGATTGTATCCGCACCCGCCGGAAGCCGGTTTCGAACGAGGAGACCGGCTATTACTCCGCCCTGGCCTGTTTCATGGGTAACCAGGCGTTTCAGAAGAAGACGCGCATCGTGTGGGATCCGGCATGGGACTTGCCGGCTATCTCATAACTATAAGTTGCGCACGCATCACTCGCTGGCGCTGGATGGCAGTTAGTTGCGACACGCCGCGCCACCCGATAGCCCGGATGTTTCACCACGATCGTAGCGAGGCGTGACGAGAGGGCTGCAGATACAAGGCGCGCGACGGGAGCCGCCCGCAGGCGTACTTGGCAGTACGTCGAGGACGGTGACCGAGCGCAACGCAGTAGATGCGGCCCTATCGCGCGCCGCAGCCGATTGTTGGTGAAACATCCGGGCTAGCCTGCCCGGGCGCGGAGATCCGGCCTAAGCCAGAATCTCGCGGACGAACTGCGCGGTCTGGCCGATCTGGTCGTTGAAGCGCTGGTAGAGGCCGATGATCATGGCGTCGGTGGGCTTGATGCCGTGGAGCGCCACAGCCATGCGTTCCTTGACCTGCTGGGGCGAATCGACGGTGCGGCCCGCGGCCAGGATTTTGTAGGCGAGGCAAGGCTTCTTGGCCTTGCGAATGGTCGCCAACATGCGCGGCGGATCGGACGGCAGATAGACCTCACCCAACGGTAACTGACCACCGAGGAGTTTCTCGAACTCGGCGCGCGGGCGAATCATGTAATAAAGGGCGGTCATGTAATAGTCAACGTCCCAGCCTTTCTCCTCCGAGTACTCTACTTCGAGCGGATTGTGGCACGACAGACCGACCATGGCCCCGGTGTCGCGGATCCGCTTGAGATAGTCGAGTGACTTATCGAATTGGCCGGCGTCCCAGAACTTATTGGTGCTGACGCCGTGCTGGGCGATACCTATAGGTTGGAGTTTCATGGCGCGCTTGAGTATCTCGGGCTCATCGTTGAAGCCGGGACGCGAGAGCATGAGAAGCTGCAGCTTGCCGCCTTCGTCTTTGTAGCGCAACCAGTCGGTTTCGAGTCGCTCACTCCAACTGGCCTGCCAGGTGTTGAGGCCGGCGCGTTCGAGCTCGCGCAGGAACGAGAGCACGCGCGGGGTAGTGTGGTAATCGGTTAAGTGGGCCGAGAAAACGTAGTTGAAATGGGAATAGCCGTAGATGGTGTTGGCGCCGGCGATGAGGCGCGTGATTTTGTATTTGCCGAAGGGGACCACGGGCAGCAGGGGGCCGGGCGCGGCCGCGGGGACGGGGTCAGCGGCGGCGGGCGGCTGGGCGTGGGCCAGGCCGGAGGCGCCGATGAGGCCGGCCAGCGTGCCGGCGCCTTTGAAGAAGTCGCGGCGCTGGAGAGAATGGTCGTCGAGCGGGTCGCGCTCGGTCATGCCATTGATGCGGGGACCGTTGTCGTCATGCATGCAAGACGTTGTAGCACATTGGCGGCTGCGGCGCTGGTTTCGCCGGCTCCTGGACCCACAGGCCGTAACGCGTGCGAATGAGCGCGGGCGGGTGTGGTCTGGCCGCCAGCAGGCGCGGGCCTGGTGCGAGAATCGGCTAAGAGGGCAAAGTGATGCGGAATAAGTTCCCGTGGCGGCCACTGGTGCTGCTGGCGCTGGGGTGTGGCGCCGGCATTGCGGTGCACGGTGCCGGCGCGAAACCGGCGGCCGAACGCGCGGCCACCGTAGTCTGTCTGGAAGTAGCGATTGCAGGGCCGCAAGGGGAACGTCTCCCCGACTTGCGCGCTTCCGAAATCCACGTTTTCGAGGACAAGAAGGAACAGAAAATCCTGCTGTTCCGTCCACTCCAGCGTGGAGCGCCGCAGCGGGCGCTGCTGCGGCCGAACGAGTTCTCGAACCATTCCAGGCCCGTCCTGCCCCCGCCGACGGTGGTCCTGCTGGACCTGCTGAACGCGAGGTTTGCGACCGGTGCGAGCGGCAGCTTCGAGATCGGCAAGGCGCTGGAACGGCTGGAACCGAGCGAGCGCTTGTCGCTATATATTCTGACGCGTCACGTTGAACTCGACGCGGTGCATTCGATGCAGCAGGCGGAAACCGACGTGGCCGATTCGCGTCCACCGTGGACCAGGACGGCCGCGGCGTTGCTGGACGCGGCGACGCGCTCGGACGTGGCCATGCGCGTCGGAGACCTCAGCTTCGCGGACCTGCGATTCGACCCGACGATACAGGCGCTCCGATCGCTGGCTGCGCGAACGGCTGCGGTCCCGGGCCGCAAGAACCTGATCTGGGTCACGCACGGCGTGCCGCTCAATACCCGCGATCTCTCGGGAGAGCCGATCGACCTGTCCCCCGTGGTAAGGAACCTGGCGGGCCAGATGGTGCGAGCGCATATCGCGGTGTACACGGTGGCGGAATCGGCGCAGGGGGTTGGGGTGGGCTTCAATGAGAGCGCCGACATGCTGCGGGAGATTTCGAACTGGACCGGTGGCCGTGAATACGGGAGCGGACTGACGGAGCAAGCGATCAACGAGGCGATTCGCGACGTCCGCAACGCCTACATTGTGGCGTACGAACGGCCGGCGGAGAAGCGGCCTCCTCAGTATCATAAGCTGCAACTGAGCTGTGAACGCAAAGGGACGAAGATCCTGGTGCGGCAGGGGGATGTCGATGCCGTGGATGTGCCGCTGGCCGACCAGGAGGTACTGGCGGCGATTGAGGCGGCGGCGCGGGCGACGCTCGACTGTCAGGAAATCGGCGTGCAGGCGCTGGTTTCGTCCGCGGGCGCCAGCCCGGCAGGCTGGCATGTCGATATACACATCGACCCGCGGGATGTATTGCTGCGCCAGGGCAGCGACGGACGGCTCCACAGCCAGTTATTTCTGGTCATTGCCGGATATGATGAGAGCGGGCTTAAACAACTGTCTCCGCCGGCGCCGTTGGACATGAATCTCCCCGCGGAACCGGATCAGGCCGGCGCGCAGGATGGGTACGCGCTGACGCGCGACATTCCGGTGAGCCCCGGCGTCCGGCAGATCCGCTGCATCGTGATGGATCGCGATCTGAACGAGGTTGGCTCGGTCAGCGTTCCGCTCCAGGGCCGCGGCCCAGGCGCGGCGCATTGAGGCACGGCCCAGCCGCCTTGCATGCCCAGCCATGCCGGAGGGCGCGCCGGGCTCAGTAGCGGATGGTGAAATCGCGCGTCTTGAGGGGCGCGCACTCGGACTCGGCGACGCCGTGGACTTCGCCGTACAGCGGGCCGCGATGCAGATGGCCGGCCAGAGCGTCAAGCTGCGATTTTGATCCGCCGGCGATCACTTCCACCGTGCCGTCGTCGAGGTTGCGCACGGTGCCGGTGACGCCGAGCTCCTGCGCGCGGCGGCGGACAAATTCGCGGAAACCGACGCCCTGGACGCAGCCGCGGACGACGTAGCGGCGCGTCAAACGGAGAGTGCTGTTCCCGCCCATTGGAAATTCTGATTCCAGCGTCGCAAAAATCGGGCGACGGCGCGGGGCGCGATAGAATGCGGGTATGCCCTTCCCGGTTCACCGTATGCGCCGGCTGCGCGCCAGCGAGCCGTTGCGGAAACTGGTGCGCGAGACGCACCTGGAGCCGTCGCAGTTCATCTTTCCGCTGTTCGTGGTGGAAGGCGAAGGCGTGCGGCGCGAAATCGGCGCGATGCCCGGCAACTACCAGCTTTCGATCGACCAGCTGCTGAAGGAATGTGAAGCGACCGGGCGGCTCGGCATCGGCGGCGTGATGCTATTCGGCATTCCGTCGCACAAGGACGAAATGGCCTCGGGCGCATACGATGACAACGGCATCGTGCAGCAGGCCGTGCGGGCGCTGAAGCACGCGCTGCCGAAGCTGGTGGTGATCACCGACGTGTGCAACTGCGAATACACCAGCCACGGGCATTGCGGCCAGGTGGTGGACGGCGACGTTGACAACGACGCGACGCTGGAATGGCTGGCCCGCGCCGCGGTGTCGCACGCCCGCGCCGGCGCGGACATCGTGGCGCCGTCGGACATGATGGACGGGCGCGTGGGCGCGATCCGCGAGGCGCTGGACGGCGCCGGATTCGTGCGCACGCCGATCCTGAGCTACGCGGCCAAATACGCCAGTTGCTTTTATGGACCATTCCGCGAGGCGGCCGAGTCCGCGCCGCAGTTCGGCGACCGGCGCAGCTACCAGATGGATGCGGCCAACGCGCGCGAAGCGATGCGCGAGATGGCGCTCGACATCGAGGAAGGCGCGGACATGATCATGGTGAAACCGGCGATGCCGTACCTGGACATCATCCGCATGGCGCGCGACAGCTTCGACGAGCCGCTGGCCGCGTACCAGGTTTCGGGTGAGTTCAGCATGATCATGGCGGCGGCGCGGAACGGTTGGATCGATCTGGACCGGGCGATCCTGGAGTCTCTGACCTCGATCCGGCGTGCGGGCGCGGATGTCATCCTGACCTACTTCGCGCACGCCGCGGCGCGGCTGCTGGGCTAGCCGGGCGGGGCAGGAGCCGGAATTACGCCATTATGCCTCATCTAATGCGAAGGGAAACGCATGCAAAAGACGAGTAATCCGCAGGAATTAGCGGAAATTGCGAAGAAAATTCGCCGGCATATCGTGGAAATGATCGGGGCCGCGGGGAGCGGCCATCCGGGCGGGTCGCTGTCGGCGGTCGAAATCCTGGTGACATTGTATTGGGACGTGATGCGCCACGACCCGGCGCAGCCGAAATGGCCGCAGCGCGACCGGTTTATCCTCAGCAAGGGCCATGCGGCGCCGGTGCTGTACTCGGTGCTCGCCGAGTGCGGCTACTGCCCCGTGGATCAACTGCTGACGCTGCGCAAGATGGGGTCGATCTACCAGGGCCATCCCGACATCCGGTTCCTGCCGGTGCTCGAGGCCTCGACCGGATCGCTCGGCCAGGGGCTGTCGCTGGCGCTGGGCATGGGCTCGGGGCTGAAGCTGGACGGGTACGATTCGCGCGTGTACGTGATGCTCGGCGACGGGGAGAGTCAGGAGGGCCAGAACTGGGAAGCGGCGATGTACGGCTCGTATCATAAGGTTGACAACGTCTGCTGCATCGTCGATTACAACAAGATTCAGCTCGACGGCTTCGTCAAGGACATTCTGGACGTCGCGCCGCTGGCGGACAAGTGGCGGGCGTTCGGCTGGCACACGCTGGAGATCGACGGCCACGACCTCGGAGCGGTGAAGGCCGCATTCACGGAGGCCGCGGCCACCAAGGGGCAGCCCACCTGCATCGTGGCCAACACGATCAAGGGCAAGGGCGTGAGTTTCATGGAGAATAACCCGAAGTTCCATGGCGTCGCCCCCACGCCGCAAGAGGTGGAACTGGCGCTGAAGGAGCTTGCCTGACATGCCACTGGCGACGAATTACGAGCTGAAATTGGGCGCGGCGACGCGCGAGGCCTTCGGACGCGCGCTGGTCGAAGTGGCCCGCCAGAACGCGAACGTGGTGGGCTGCGACGCCGACCTGTCGAAGTTGACCATGATGACCTACTTCGCCAAGGAGTTCCCCGCCCGCTTTTTCGAATGCGGCATCGCCGAGGCGGACATGGTGGCGCTGGGCGCGGGACTGGCGATGACGGGCAAGATCCCGTTCGTGAGCTCGTTCTCGTGCTTCGTGATGAACAAGGGATTCGAGCAGCTGCGCACCACGGTGGCCTACCCGAACGTGAACCTGAAAGTCGTCGGGACGCACAGCGGCATTTCGATCGGCGAAGACGGGCCGTCGCAGATGTCGATCGAGGACCTGGCGCTGGCCTGCGCGCTGCCCGGATTCACCGTCATCAGCCCGGCCGACGAGGTCGCCACCCGTGCCGCCGTGCTGTGGGCCGCCGCGCATGTCGGCCCGGTCTTCATCCGCACCGGCCGTGCCAAGGTACCGGTGATTTACCCCGCCGGCGCGAAGATCGAAATCGGCCGGGCGTACGAGCTGTTGCCGGGCCGCGACGTCACGCTGGTGGCCCACGGATTGATGGTTGCCGAGAGCATTCGCGCCGCCGCCCGGCTGGACGCCGAAGGCATTTCGGCGCGCGTTCTGGACGTGCATACGCTCAAGCCGCTGGACGAGGAGCGCCTGGCCGACGCCGCGCGCGAAACCGGCGCGATGGTGGTGGCCGAGGAGCATCTGGTCGACTCCGGCCTGGGCGTTCGCGTGGCTCAGGCGCTGGCCCGGCACGCGCCGGCGCCCATCGAATTCATCGGCCTGGAAACGTACGCCGAGTCCGGCACGCCAGCTGAGTTCCAGCCAAGTACGGGCTGACCAGCGCCAACATCGTGGCCGCCGCCAGGCGGGCCATGGCGCGGAAGACGACCTAGGAAGCGGCGACGCGGGCGTCGGTCCGGCGCAGCCGGTCGGCCAGAATCTGCATCACGGCCAGCGCGAAGAACGGCGTCTCCTGAACCATGAATTCGAAACGGCGGCGATTGACCGCGGCCATACGGCAATCGGTCTTCGCCACGGCCGCAGCGCTGCGCGGACCATCATCAATGAGCGCCATCTCGCCGAAAATTTCGCCGGGGCCCAGCAACTCGAGCGTCTTCGAGCCGATCAGGATTTCCACCTGGCCTTCGATGATGACGTACATGTGCATCGTCGCGCCCTTCTCCTCGGCCGAAAAAATCGTCTGCCCCGAGGGGTAGCTCGTCGTTTCGGCGTTGCGGAACAGATTGAGGAATAGCTTGGTGTTGCTCATGAGTGTGAAGTCTCGCTTCTGGCGGTGAAGTAACGATAGCATACGTCCTTCTTGCTCGTAAAGAAAGAACCTCCGTCTGGGCCGGGACAACGGCCTATCGCGCCGCCGGAGCGGCTCCATGGAAGCTGCATTGCGGACGGCACATGGCGCGTGAGCGAGCCCGAAAGGGCGCGGCCCGCAACGTAACACCTTTAACCGCAGCGCAGTTGAAGTCAGCTTCATCGGATTGTGATCGAATCTGTAAGAGAAAAGATCACTCGCTGGGGCACTTCCAATCAAGGACGGGCCAATTATGTTGAACGCTACTGTTCGGACCGGCCTTTTCGGCCGAACGCGCGAGTCGTCCGGCTTGCCGGCGCTCGAGTATCCTCTGCCGGCCGCGGAGCGGGTTGCCGTCGTGGGCGCGCGCCTGCGGGCCGCGCCCGGCGTCCGGTCGTTCCCCCACTGGAGCACGGCCGATCTGGAAGCCTGGAATCCGCAAGCGCTCGCCGGGCCGCGCTCGGAGTTGTTCGCCATGGGCGCGCTGCGGCGCCAGGGCTACCTGACTCTGCCGGACCTGCGGTTCCCCCTGGTGGTCCTGTCTTCCCTGCCCGAGGGACCGCTCACCTCGGCGCAGCACGAGCGCCTGTGGTACCTCTTTGAGCTGCCCGTCTTCGAACAGATCCGCGGCACCGACGAGGCCCTGCTCGGCTGGGAATGCGACGCGCGCGACGGCTGGCACCTGGCGTGCCACGAGGACGGCAATCCGAAATTGACGCTCGCCGAGTTGCGCGCGGCGGGCTGGCAGGGCGTCCAGATGCGCGGTTTCTGCGGCTGCGGCCAGACCTGCCATCGGTTGATCGTCGAACAGGTGCTTCCACACCGCGCCCGGGCCGCCACGGCGGGCCGCGCAGCGCCGGACGCCGGCAGCCTGCTCTACGCTTCCTGAAACCCCGTTCACCATGCCTGCGGCGCGCTCAGCGCGCGCTGCCGCAAATCCGCGCCGCCGCCGCGCGCGGGCCAGACCCCAGTCTGCCTCCGCCGGCCGGCCCGCGCGCCGCATATACTGGTCACTTCCACTTCCCTTCTGAAGAAAGGACTCCGCCGCATGGACCGACGACACTTCCTCCAGGCAACCCTGGCCGCTCCCGCCGCTCTGGCCATCCCCGACCTCTACGCGGCGCTCTTCGACGCGCCACCGAAGCGCGTCGGCATCATCGGCCCCGGCTGGTACGGCAGATGCGACCTGATTCGGCTCTTGCAGGTGGCGCCGGTTGAGGTCGTCTCGATGTGTGACGTCAACAAACACATCCTGGAGCAGGCCGCCGACCGCATCCAGGCGCGCCAGCCGTCGAAAAAGCGTCCGCGTACCTACGCCGACTACCATAAGATGCTGGCCGAGCGGGACCTCGACATCGTGCTCGTCGCCACGCCCGACCACCAGCACGCCTTGCCCATGATCGAAGCGGTGAAAGCGGGCTGCGACGTCTACCAGCAGAAGCCGATCAGCGTCGACGTCGTCGAGGGCCAGGCCATGCTGGCCGCCGCGCGCAAGTACGGGCGCGTCGTCCAGGTGGGCACCCAGCGCCGCTCCACGCCGCACCTCGTCGAGGCGCGGGACCAGATCATTCGCCAGGGCAAACTGGGTAAGGTCGGCCTGGTCGAGATTTACTGCTATATCCCGATGCGCCTGAACGAGAATCCGCCGGCCATCCCGCCGCCCGATTACCTCGACTGGGACGCCTGGACCGGACCCGCGCCCCTGCGGCCCTACACCGCGGCAATTCATCCCCAGCAATGGCGCGCCTACATGGAGTATTGCAACGGCATCATGGGCGACATGGGCATCCACATGTTCGACATGGCGCGCTGGATGCTCGGCCTGGGCTGGCCCAAGCGCATTTCGTCGGAGGGCGGCATTTTCGTCCAGAAGAACTCGGCCGCCAACATCTCCGACACGCAGACGGCGACGTTCGAATACGACGACCTCACCATCGTCTGGCAGCACCGCACGTGGGGCAATCCGCCCGACCCGCAGGACACCTGGGGCGCAGCCTTCCACGGCGACAAGGGAACCCTGAAGGCCAGCGTTTACCGCTACGAGTTTACCCCGCTGTGGCAGACTAAGCCCACCATCCATAAGGATGTCACCTACGAGCTTGAGCAGTACCCCGAGGACAAAACCGAGGAGCGGCTCGAGAAGCACGTCGCGCCGGCCATCCGTTATCACATGTTGGATTTCCTCGCCGCCATCGCCAACCGCTCCCGGCCCGTGGCGGACATCGAGGAGGGATTCATTTCCACCTCCTGCTGCATCCTCGCCAATGTCGCCCTGGCCACCGGGCGCTCCATCACCTGGGACCCCGCCAAGATGCTGGCCACCGACAACGAGCACGCCAACCGGCTCCTGCGCCGCGTCTACCGCCAGGGCTACACCCACCCCGAGCCGTCTGCGGTGTAAGCCGCGCTCTAACGGAGCCGCGACTGCAAGGAGCGGTCGTGTTTCTGAGCCGCGACTGCAAGGGAGCGGGCGTCCCTTGCTTGCCCGCCATAGCGACAAGAGTCGCGGAGGCGGGTGGCGCAGACATTCGTGTCTGCCGCGTTGACATTCGTGTTGACGTCCGGTTCGTTTCAGCCGCGACTGGAAGGAGCGGTCGTGTTTCTGAGCCGCGACTGCAAGGAGCGGTCGTGTTTCTGAGCCGCGACTGCAAGGGAGCGGGCGCACCTTGCTTGCCCGCCATAGCGACGAGAGTCGCGGAGGCGGGTGGCGCAGACATTCGTGTCTGCCGCGTTGACATTCGTGTTGAACGTCCGGCAAGCGAGCAAGCGGCAAGCGGGACGTCCTGATCCCTCCTGGATTTTGTTGCCGTTTATACCGGACCCGCTCCAGCGGATTGGTGCTGAGACACTCATTGCAGGACGGTTGAGGGCTCACCCGCCGGTCACGCACCCGAGGGCATAGCGCCCCGCCCCGTTAACACCCCCACCCTCCCCGCAATCATCCCTTTTTTCAGTAACTTGCAAATTCCGCCCCGGCCCTCCCTTGCACCCCTGCTGTACACTCCCTGCGTCCGCCATCTTGAAAGGAGTTCACCATGTCAACACCACTGCAGCGCGCCTCCAGCCGCCGCAATTCTCAACTCTCCACCGGCCCCCGCACCCCCCGCGGCCGCGCCGCCGTCACCGCCAACGCCCTCGTCCACGGCTTCTACGGCCGCGTCGCCCTGTCCGACTTCGAGGACCCCGCCGACTACCGCGCCACCCTGGCCGACTACCTCGCCGACCTGCGCCCCGCCGGCGCCGTCGAAATCGAGCTCGTCCACCGCCTCGTCAAGGACCTGTGGAAGCTGCGCCGCCTTGAACGCCTCGAACGCGCCTTCCTCGTCGACACCATCGAACAGGCCGAGCGCCGCCTCGACAGCCCGCTCCCCGAACAGCGCGCCTTCTTCGCCTGCAGCACTTCGCTGCACGCCCAGTTCCGCCAGTACAAAGGCGAAACCCCACTCGAGCGCGTGGAGCTGCTCCAGCACCGCCTCCGCCGCGCCGCCGACTCCACCCTCCGGCTCCTCACCATCCTCCAGGCCGAGCGCCGCGCCGATCCCGACGCCGCCTCCCAGCCCTGGATGGAAGTCTCCACCCTGCCGCCCGAGTCCCTCGCCTACCGCGCCGACGAACCCCCCGCCCTTTGCGACACCTTCGCCGCCCCTGACGCTCCTCCTGCGCCCGTTTCTTCCGACGCCCCCGATGCGCCTTCCGCGGACGCCCCCGATCCGTCCTCTCCCAACGCCGATTCGACCGGCCTGGACGCCCCCATCGTCCCATCCGATCCGTCAGATCCTGTCGACGCATCGCCTGTTGCCGACGCATCGCCTGTTGCCGACGCCCCACTCGCTCCCGCGCCCTTCGCGGATGCCGGCTCGTCAGCACCCGACGCCCCGCTCGCCGCACCTCCAACCGGCCCCACTAGCCCTGAAACACCCCCCGCATCCCCATCCATCCACAAGCCAAACCCGACAATTGGCTTTGATCCTCTAAAAACTAAATCCACACCCCCGCCCCATCCCGCCAAACGCACCCCCAAGCGCGCCGACTAGCCATTTCACGATGAACTAACCCCTCCCATCCGCCCTCACCGCCCCGCGGCCCCCAACTCCCTCACCCGCCCTGCGTCCGCCGCCCGCATTCGAGCCTCGAAAGCCAACTGCTAGAATAGCCGCGATGCCCCGCTACGCCGCCATCGACATCGGCAGCAACTCCGTGCGCATGCTCGCCGCCGCGCCCGCACTCCCGCCAATCGAACTATCGGCCGCAGGCCACTAGGTCATTAGGGGTTATTGACGGAGCGGTTGCTGGACGGAGCCGTGCGTGACAGAGCCGCGTGTTTCAGAGCCGCGACCGTGAGGGAGCGGATGCGCTGCGTCTCGTGACACGGACGTGGCGCAGACACTCGTGTCAACGCTTAGCCCGAACGGAGCCGCGACTGCACGGTTATGTACTCCGTCGCAACCCCGGTCACATCCTCAGCCGCTTTTTTCATCCGCCCGTCACCTCCTGTTTTCAAACAACTTCCACCCCGCCCTCGCCCGCCGGCGCAGCGCCTCACCCCGAAATCTCTTGCCTCCCGGTTGTACCGTGGTACGGGGAACAAGAGCCGGCCGGTCTTCGCGTCCCTTCGCCGAAAGGTAGAGCGATACTCTTCGGAGTGTTTAACCAAAGCGGGCCGCTGCTTCGGCAGCGCGCATAGAGACGTTTCTTCTCCCGATCAGCTCGATAAGTACGATGGGGCGGCGGCTTCGGCCCCGCTCCATCGGGCGAGTATATTGTTTTGGAAGTTGGGTCCGGCTGCTAGCCACGGCTGGCCGTTGGATCTTCAGTTTTTTGACATAGCTTCTTCGACCCGCGCCCGCGCGTGATGGAGCCGTGTGTTTCAGAGCCGCGACCGCGAGGGAGCGGGCGCCCCTTGCTTGCCCGCCATAGCGACGAGAGTCGCGGAGGTGGGTGGCGCAGACATTCCTGTCTGCCGCGTCGACATTCGTGCCGACGTTTTGCGCGTGTTCCTGAGCCGTGTGTTTCTGAGCCGCGACCGTAAGGGAGCGGTTGCGCGTGGTGGGGCAGACGGCCACGTCTGAGCCGGAGCTCCAGCTCCGGCTCGGCGCCTGAGATGCCGCCACCGTCAGCGGATTTATCACCGAGCCTCGATCGTGAGGGAGGAGTGCGTTCGTCCTCGTTGACACGTCATTGACGCGTCGCGCATCGCCGCCTGCCCTCCATATCCTGCCGCGCGCGAGCACATTCTCTTGGATCACTTCGCACCCCCGACGCTGACGCGCCGACTGCCGATCCGGTCCGCCACCCTTGACACCGGCGTAAAAATGAGAAATAGTGCGCCCGGAGGTTGTTGATGCGCGTACTGATACTTGTTTCTCTTGCGCTGGTGGTCGTCTTGTCGCTAGGGCTGACCTCTTGCGGACCGGCGGGTCCGCAAACGGCGCAGCCGGGCACACCGGCTTTCACTTGGAACCAGGCGCAGGACCTGTTCACGAAGGGCAATTTCGCCGCGGCTGCGGATCAATTGGACCGGCTGACCGGCAAGGATGGGGAATTCAGGGATCGCGCCGAGGTGCTGGAGACGATCCTCAGCATTGGACTCGCTCGCGGCGAGATGGAATGGGCCGATATCTTCGAAGATGGCTCGAAGTTCGCGCGCACGCGTTTTTTGGATTTCAAAAGGACGGCATCGGCAAGCCGCTCGAGCGCTCACCAGATGGTGATGCGGGCTGCTGAGATCCAGCACAAGTCGATGGAGCGGCTGAAAAGCTCCGACCTCCCGTTCCCCCTCACGCTGCCGACGCTGAACACGGACTTGCCGGTCGAGGCCGGGCGCGTCAAGAAGGGCGTGGCGCTGCAGGAGAGGGAGCAGGATGTGGCCCTCGCGCACATGCAGCAACGCGGCGTGCTCAAGACCGTCGCCCTGTTTGTGGGCGCCGGCGATGATGTTGCCAAGGCCCGCGATCTGCTCGCCAAGGGGGACTTCAAGATTCCCAACGACCTCTTCTTCACGACCCTCGCGCGCGAGTACGTCGACTTGACCGATCTCTACGGCTCCAAGAAGCTCGACCAGTCCGGGCAGATCAAGATGCTATGCGGCGAGGCGGAGAAGGCACTCTCCTTTGCCAAGCCTTCGGCCGATACCAAGGCCGTGCAAAAGAAGCTCGACGCCGTCAAGAAGAAGCTGCCCAAGAGTTAACCCGGATGTTGCACCACGATCGCAGCGAGGCGCGATGAGAGGGCTGTAGATACAAGGCGCGCGACGGGAGCCACCCGCAGGCGTACTTGGCGGTACGTCGAGGACGGCGACCGAGCGCAACGCAGTAGATGCGGCCCTATCGCGCGCCGCAGCCGATTGTTGGTGAAACATCCGGGTTGAGACGGACTCGCGTCGGACGCCCCTGCTGGACGCCTGGCCTCTGGATCGATCCGGCGCGCGCGGCCTCGTGTGCCGCCAGTTGCTCCCGTGTCTTCCCTGAAGCTTGGACAGCCAGGGGTGGGATCTTACAACTCCGGGAGCAGAGCAGGTTACTATTCTCCAGCCGCCTTCTTGCCGCGCGACGCTGGCTGACCGGCGAACCTGAGATAGAACGGGATGTCGAGGTCGGCGCGATTCAGACAGCCCTTCCAACCCTGCCCGGTATTGACTTCGCAATGCTGCCCGGTGAATGCACTCTCGAATCCAAAACCATACTGCGTCCCGTTCTGAAGGGGCTGGAGCAGGTACTGGCCGCCGTCCTCGCTGACCAGAACAAGACCGTAGCGAGCGCCTTTTGTCAAAGCACGAAGCGATGAAAAAGGATGCGATATCCAGACGGCTCCGCCGGGTGGCGGAGTGACAACGGTTGCATTCTCGATCGTTTGTCCGGAATCCGTCGCGAGCAGAATTCGCAGCCTGCCACCGCTGGATAGAGGCTTGATCCGAACGCCCGCCAGGGCGACTGGATAAGTCGCGTCTTCAACAGTGAATACCTCCCTGACGCTGCTTTCCGGCGAAACCATCACGCCGGACTGCTTTACATCCATGTAGCCTTGCCCCTGCCGGAACCCGTCTTCGAAGTACAGGCAGAATATGGGGAGGTGATGCGGCCTGAGTTCCCACGCTGCGGCACCGGCCTTTCGTAGTAAGACTCCCAGGCTGGTTGCGTCGGCCGCCGGCTGCAACTCGGCTCCGTCCTCCGAGGTGTATAGATCGTCGATGGAGACGAAGTTCCTGGTCTCATCCTCCGACGCGTTTGAAAAGACGATGTGATAAAGCTGGCCGGCATGCAGAGCCGCTGCGCGCGGGAATTCAACGCGCCGGTTCCACTCCCTCAGCGGGTCGGAGACCAGCGCGGACGTCAGGACCTTGCCGGCGGGCAGATGACTCGCGGTGCCGTCGTCGTCGCGGATCTCAACGCGTATGCTGCCGCCATCGCCGGCCGCGTAGCAGCCTTTGTCGCAGATGTTGCGGAAAATGAAGTAGACGAGCACCGCGCTGGCCGCTCCGTCATGATCGGCCCTGAATCGGTAACTTACACTTCTACCCGGAGTCATCCCGATCTCCAGATTGGCGAGTGATTCCGCCGTCCAGCCGGCGCCGAGAGTGTCAGCGCGTAACATGCCTGACTGATCTCGGCTCGAACCGTCTTGAGCGGCTAAGGCGGAAGTAGTTAGCAACAAAGTAGCGCTGGTAAGAAAGATTGTAGCCCCGTAAAGAACCTTGTTTCGAGTACAGCCTGGTGCAACATCTGGAGCCATGGATCAAACCCCCGATCAAAGCGGAATCGCTGGCGAAGGGATGAAGCACTGCCTGAAGGTACCCGCGCTCTCGGCGAGTCGTGTCCGCGCGATGACGGCGAGCACAACGAGATAGGCCGCCAGCGATATCGCAGCTCTCGCGAGCAAGCCTAAGTTCGGCAGCAAGAGACACGCGAGCGCCATGCCGCACCCCGCAACCAGCGTCGACCACAGCGCTGGACACTCTACCGGCAGGCTGATTCGGCGGAAGATTCGCAAGTACTGGGAAACAATGAAGAGGTCAGCCAGGAGTACGGCGACGGCCGCGCCCCGCGCGCCCCAATAGGTTCCCATCAGGATGGTCAGGGCGGCACAGAGCGCCAGTCCCATTGCTTGTGCATTCCTCCTCTCGCGGACTCTCGCCACCGCAGTCAGACCCGCCTGCCCAAGGAAATTGTCGAGCACGGATAAGAGCGATCGACTGGCCGCGATCCGCAGGATGGCGGCACAAGCTATAAACCTGTTTCCCAGCAGGTGACAGATTTCCGGCGCGAGAACCGCCATGCCGACGCCAATCGGCACGCAGAGCTGTAGGAGCAAATTCATCAGGCGCCGCCGCAGTTCCAGCAGGTCCTCGGTGCGCCCGGCTTCGTACAATCGCGTCATCACAGGTAGCAGAGCATCGGACGCCGCATACGTGAATGATGGGAAGATGCCTGCGAGCAGAAGGGCCGTCGAGAACAGTCCCACGTGTTCGTGATCGGCGGCCAGACCAAAGCAGACAATCGCCACCTTCTCATAGCCCATTTGTGTCAGAGAGTACGAGAAGAAGGACCACGAATCTATAGCGACACGCCTAAACTGACAGGGCGTGAAGTACTTCCACGAAGCTGGCCAATAAACCCTCAGTTGCCAGAGACGGTACAGCAGTACGATCAAGGACTTGAGTGTCAGGCCCACCAATAGAGAGAGAAGCGAAAGGCGGAGTCTTACAACCAAAGCAATGATGCCGACCACACCCAACGCGTTCAAAATGGAGCCGGGCAGCACGGCCCGGGATCGAAGATCCGCGGACAGTATGCCGGCGCAGGCGGAGGAAGTGCCATCTAAGTTCGTGAAGATGAACCCAATGCAGAGGCAGGTCCAATACCAGTTCCCCGTACAGTGCGCCGCCGCGACAGCGGACAGTTCGACGAGGCTCGCAATGACAGTACTGGTTAGTGAGAGAGCCAGGATGTACGGCGCTTCTCCCGGCGTGGCAGCGACAGCGCGAGCGGCGTAACGGGTCAGGCCAAGATCGAGCAGAGCGTTGAGCAGACAGCCGACAGCAATCGCCGTGCTGTATACTCCAACGTTGGCGGGGCCCAGGTATCCCAGCAGGACGACCCCCGCCAGCATCGCCCCGACCTTCAGGCCGGCGCGATCCAACAGGAGCCACAGCGTGTTCCGCCCAAAGAGGCGCATCACCTCGCTGCCACTCTCGGGCAGACACCGCCCGTCGGCCGGCGCCAACCTGCGGACTTCACGAGTTGGCTGAAGCGCACACGGGCTTTCGCTGTGCGTTGATTCCCCCTGCATTGTGGACTAGCTTGGAGCCTCCTCAAGACGCGAGGCTCTGAATAGGTACGGCAGACTCAGAGCCGTCCAAAGCTGGCGATTGTCGTTCAGGTTGCCGGTGTTCAGCATGCTGATCGTGACAATTACGATGAAGCAGAACATCAGGTTTCGATTTGTTCTTGAACCCTCGCTTGTCGTGACGAACTCTCTAAATGCAGTCATCACCGAGAGGGACAGAAGGCAGCAGAACGATAGGGCCGCAAGCAACCCTAATTCGGCTCCAATCTCCAGTGGAATATTATGTGGCCAGTTTCCGACGCCCCTGTATAAGACTGGGAACCCACCTATCCCTATCCCCTGAAGGGGATGTTCCCACATAAGTCGCCAGCCCAACTGCATTAATCCTGCCCTTGGCCCAAGAAACGCGTTGGTGCTCTCGACGGAGGCCAACCGTGCTAAATAGTTCAGCGACTCTGCCGGAAATGGCACAAACGGTAAAAGCAGTACACCTGCCAGGACCAGGGCGCCAAAGTCGAAGATCAGTTGCGCCACGGTGAATCCCACACGCCTGCGCTGCCATACGCTGATCAGAAAGGCTGTTCCAAGCCCGACGATTGGCCCGCGGCTGCCTGATCCAATCATCGCGACCGCCAACAGTCCGATGCAGGCGTACAGCAATGCTCTGACGATCAGTCTCTGGCCAGGCATTAAGCCAAACCACACAACGGCGATTCCAACTGCGGTCAAGTGCCCGAGTTGAATTGTGTCTCCTCCGGGCGTCGTGAGCCTCTCCCGCCCCCCGAGCATGTGGATCGACAGCAAGCTCGCGACCAGACCGGCCACTAACAATGTCAAGAAAAATCTCTTGAGCTTGCCTGAATCCGTCAGGACTATAAAAGGGCCTATGATCGCCATCCCGCAAATGATACAAAATCGCGCAGCTTTTTCGATTCCGTCGTCCAGATTCGGTGTATAAATGAGGCTAAAAAGCATCATCAGGACGATGGGAGCGTAGAATACAAACTCCTTGGGGGGTGCAATCGCGCGTCCTCTCCAAAACTCGAGCCACATCGACAGAAACAGGACCAGCAGTAGCAGGATGGTCAGATCGATGGGCACGTTATCGAGTTGTGGCGCTCCTTTGAACGTCCCCACAACCATCAAGCTCCCTAGTGCAATTTCCGGATATCTCGTTAGTAGGAACAGACACGCGACGCCTGACAGAACCAATAAGGATTTAAGACCATAGTATGGGATGATGAGTGTAAGAGCGACACAAGATATTATTATACTAATAATGACAATCCATGTTATAAAACACTCCAATTTCTCGCCGGGAGCCGAAAAATGTGAGCGGTCTAACTGTAGAAACATAAACTACTTGCAGAAGAGATAGACATCCCAGTTTTCCCCTCGGGCTTTTCATCGCCGAACGCCGAAAGCGCGGGTGAATCGTCCGGGGCGGGTAGTGCGACTCTAATGAGAAGTCTCCTGCTGCGCGGAAAAACGCAGAGGCGACGTGTGGTCTGCGGTAAGTTCTGAGCCTTTGCCGGAGTGTGTATCAGGGGTACTGAATCCACGATGTTCGCCCTGTATACCCTATGTGCCGTACGTGGCAGCTATGCCCGAGACGAGCCCAACGTAGGAAGTTAAGCCAATTTTGAACTTCGCGAACAACTCCTTGAATCGGGGCGCGGTCAGCAAAGTCAGGTCATCGATACGCTTGTCGTGAATACGGTCGGTGTGTCGCCTTTTGGGATCCGCAAGTCCCGGGTGACAGACGAGTTCGAACACTCCATCGACATTCAGGTTCTGGAACGCCTCCGTCCAGACCTTGACCATGGAATCGAGACTTGATGAGACAGTGCCACGCCGCGTCTCGATGCGACAAATAGGGGCGTGAAATGGTCGTAGTGGACCGGCAGCCAGGAATTCCATATAAGCCAGGACCCCCAGCCTACGCAGCATATTCCCACTGTGGGGACCGCCAATCCTTCTCGGAGAAGGCCATTGGCGGATGCGACATGCTCGAATCGAGCGAATTCCTTCTACCTCCAGCGCCTTTCGAAACGGAGTCACTGCGGCGAAGAACAAGTGCATGTGGTGGTGCGAATCTGCATGCGTGAGAGTTACCCCCAATGCTCGCGCAAGCCTGATTTGAGCCCGGTATTCCGCCTCGACTTCTTTCCCGCACACATTCCATCGCATCAATCTTGATTGCATCTCATCGGGGGACAGAAAATCACCGCCGCTCCCGACAAGGCTCGGGACCACCTGCCGGGGCAGCACCGGCTTTCCCCGGGAGAGATTCAGGTGAATGCCCACGCCAAGGCCGGGGTACCTGGAAATCTGCCGCACTGCATATTCGGTCGCGGGCTGATTGACGATGAGTGAAGCACTCGTGAGCACGCCATCCTCATGTGCCTGGAAGATACCGTCTGTGACCGCCTCTGTTAAACCCAAATCGTCGCCATTAATAATTAGTGACCTGGACATAAGGTTTGCTCTCTTATAACGAGAGGTGTCTTCCCTCCGCTGGTCACTATTGGCTCGGAGGCTAACTCGACTTCTACAGTCGTACCGTCCCCAAGCAGCGACAGAATACCTTGCCGAACTTCAGCTAATTCCTGCTTTGCGCGGGCGCCCGAACCGACTGCACGTATCAACACCTGATTGTCCCTCTGCTGAACGAACTGGCAAAAGCGGAATGCGGTCGCGCGCTTCAGCACTTGGTTGACCGCTCGTGGCGAAAAAATTCTTCCATCAGCCGCATAAAGTAGCTCGCTCTCCCTACTCACTCCCGGATCCACGACTGCTGATTTTCTACCGCACGAACAGTCTTGCGACGCCAGCCAGCACCCCCGGTCCCCGATTTTGTATCGCAATAGCGGCATGCTGTCATTTATAAAACCCGTCCAAACAAAGTATCCCGTCTCTCCACATTTGACTGGCGCGCCGTCGTCGTCAACAATTTCCAAAAAGCCATATTCCGGGTTGACATGCATCTTTTGATGCTCACACTGTTGAATCAGACCACACAGCTCGGTATTACCGTAAGTATTGAAAACTCGAGTGCAAAACGCTGACTCAATACGACTCCTCAAAGTCACGCTAAGCGGTTCTCCATCCGTGAACACCGCCCGCATTGGAATTCGGTCGCCCCTAGCGAGCACAAAGTCAGCAAGCAGTCCAACCGCAGATGGAAATCCCTCCAAGACCCTGTTTGCATGCCGCTTCAGAAACTTGACATAATCCGCTGCATAAGAAATCGAAAGATGGAAAATACTTACGAATATTTGATTTTCAACGATATTATGCATCCAGAAAGGCGGTGACTTCTGACTCGATGGAATGATCTGACTGCCAAACGCAGTAATACGAGGGCTTCGGGGCCCAACACCTGCCCACAAAAACTGCTGCATTCGGAATGCCCAATTCCTCCTCATAACGCTAGGACTGTAGCACACCTTAAGACTGGCCCCCGTCGTCCCTGTGGTTGACACCCATATCTGATCCCCTTTGGAAACGGCCCTATTCCTCATGCTCATCCCCCGCCCTCTGACCACGTCTCTCGATAGTATTGGTAATTGCGATAATTGCGAAAGCGCCGTAAGCCTGATAGGTGAATACTTGCCGTAAAATTCAGCCTGCGCACGTGCTACATCACAAATATGCTGCAGCTTGGCAATCTGGCGTTGTTCGATTTCATCTCGACTCGCTTTCTCATGTTCTATCAATTCATCCAACACTCTATAGGTCCCCTCAGAGTAGCGATCTCTTGCCAACGACATTCCTCGTAATCCCACTAAGCCCGTCCGGACACACAATGGCATACGATCGTACACGGCCCGAAATTCGTCGAATCGGGATCTAAACAATTTCTCGAGACCCAATGGAACCCCCGTCTCGCTGCTAACTAACTGAAACAGGCAGATCACCTAACACAAAACACATTCAAATTCACTCAATTTCGACAAGTCTTGCAACATTCGCCCTCTCAGCGCACCTTGCATCTTCCCCTCGACCAACGACTGTCAAGTACAAACGTGCCAGTTTCCGAAGCTCGTATTCCCCATGCATTCGCCGTTGCACTGCTTCCCTCGCCCTGGCGCCCAACGCTTCAGCCTTCCTCGCATTTACAAGTAAGCCGCCTATACATCGCGCAAAACCACGCGCATCCATGGGATCAACAAGGTGCCCCAATTCCCCTTCGCGAAAAAACAGTCGGATTGGCGGCAGATCGCTGGCTACGACAGGAACACCGCACGCCCAATACTCAAACATCTTCGTAGGTATGTTATTGAGAAACTTCGGAACACGCTGCAAAGGAACAACACCGACGCGTGCCTGGCTCACCAAAAGTGGCACCTCAAAAGGCGAAACACGCCCTAAAACTTCAAAACAATCGCCTACACCCCTCCTTGTCGCTTCTGCCATATACTTTTGCACAAACGTACTTTCATCAGCATAACCAAACATCAAAACCCTTGGCCTGACACCAGCTTGCGCTATTAACTCAATCGCCTCCAACAACACCACAAGGCCCGTTCGCTGCGACAGCCCTCCAGAGAACACTACATCATACTTTTTAGTGCGCCGCCGACTCTCAAGTCTACAACTTTTCACAAACCATTCCGCCGGGAAATTATAAAACACCCTTCGTTTTGCCTTACCAATCACTTTGTTCTTACTGGAGTAAATCCTCATGACAGCAGGATCGGCTGTGACAATTCCGTCAACAGTTGAGCAGGCGAGTCTTTCCAGCAAATATATAACGAGACGGCTCAACCTTTTGAAACACTCTGGAAGGGAGCGACTCGTCAAAACCATTGAACCAAAGTCTTCAAACATATCATACACAACGCGCTTCCGAAAAATCACTTTCAGCAATACGCCGCACAGCACCAGCTGTATGCTGTGGATATGATAAATATCTGCTCTCACCTGCAAGGCCGACCACAGCACAACCGGTGCACTAAGGAGTCTTCCAAGCGCACCAGGCCAAGAAGATACACGCCGCACTTCAACGCCAGATGAATTACTGGGCAAAGCCCACGGAGCGATTAAAATGACGTGAGCGCCCTCGTTTGCAATGCCACAGCACTGGCGAGCATACAAACGCGATGTTTCGAATGGAATAGTTGACAAAAAACAAATTGTCACTGCTCTCAGTCCTTCAATTACGCTTCATCATTGCAACGGCTTCAGCAGCTCGCACATGCATCCTAGTTCTTAATAACAACCGTTTACAGAACCACACCGCCTGGCACCATTTAGCGCAACACCAACAATCGGCACAGACATCTCTGACAGTACTGCCGTTGCACTTTCCACTGATTTCCTCCGCGTATGACCCTCAAAACATACTAATATCGCGACGTCAGCCATCGCCGCCAAAACTCTTGCGTCAGCGTATGCAAGCAGCGGAGGTGAATCGATCACCACAAATCTATACGCCTTACGAATCGTGGAGACTAGGTTCTGAAACTTATCAGACACGAGCACCTCAATCGGGCTTTCATCACCTTTGCCAGAATTGACACACGTGAGGTTTAACGCCCCCTCGCACTGCATTTGAATATCCTCTGCACTTGCCTTGTCTTTGTAGTACGCGAATATTCCACTTACGTCATCGTCTTCAGCCTTGCGCAAGTCAGCATTAATAAGGCAAGTTGAACCCTTTTGACTCAACGCCGCTGCAAGGTTAAACGCAATTGTCGTCTTACCCTCCTGCGGAAATGACGACGTAACTAGTAAAACCGTTGCCAGTTCTTTCTGCTCACTAAGCAACATTAAACTCATTAAAGATCGAATACTCTCGGCTGCGACGCAAGCCGGTTGCTGCAAAATGAACTTATTAAGCTTGTATAAATCAGGACGTCCCTTTGTTATGTAGCGCTGATAAAACGAGCTATGGGTATTCGCATGTCTTAAGGTGGTATTTATTGGCACCAGTACTACACTTTCTGGCCTGACCATAGTTCTCAAGTCACTCTTACTCCGCACGCTGCTGTCTAAGCCATTCCTCGCAAGGCCAGCCGCAACTCCACCTACACACGCGGCCGCTAATCCTATGGGCAACACTAACAACAAATTCGGCCACACCGGCTTAAGCGGTATAATTGCCCTATCCACAATTCTCATATTAACCGATTTTGATCCCGCCGAAACTCGGGCCTCCCTAAAGCCTGCATAAAGGGTGTAATACAAGTTTTCATCAGCTTCAGCTTGATGGCGCAAAGCAGCATAACCTGAGATGTTACCCAAAAGATATTTCTCTCGCTGAATTTCAAAACCCAGACCCTTGGACCGTGCTTCCGCCGCTTTATAGGAGGCGCTTAATTGTTCCACATAACGTTTTCTATGTAGGTTCAATTCTGATTTTAAATCACTTAACTCGTTTTTTAATTTTAAAATGTTTGGATGATTATCATCATAATACACCAAGGCCTGTGTTAATTGAGTAGAAATGTCTGTTATTTTGTTTAATAATTCTTGGGTCGTGTTATTTTCTAAAAACTGCGGTACAGAAGTAATGTCACTATTACTCGCGGCTGAAAGAATGGCTTTAAGGTTAACACTTTCTGATTCTGAAAGCGCTTTGTAATGAATTAACTCTTTTAAGTTTTCAGAAAACAGCTCCAATTTGTCATCCGGATCTACGATTTCATGACTCGTCCGAAACTTTGTTAACGCGGCTCGGGACTTTGCAGCTCGTTGCCCAATTTCGGTAAGCTCGGTTTGCAGCAATTTTGAAGATGTTGTTAAATCAGCGTATCGCGCTAAGTAAGAATCTGCAATGAATTCCCTTATGAACTCGTTCGCTATTGCTGCCGGAAGCCGGCGATCTGACGATCGAACATTAATCTCGATTACTCTGCTGTTCCTTAATGGCAACACATTCATGTGTTTTTTGATATACTCCACCGCGCGAAGTTCCGCAGGCTTCACTTGGATGGCGTCAGGCTCAAAACCGGAACTCTCATTTCCGTGTTGCAATACTCGAAAGAGTGCCTCAACATGCATCGTTTCGATCAGTCTTTCAAGATAGCTTTTGTTTAGAATCATTGGGTGGCGATCCAAACGGAGTGTCCGGACAACCTTTAAGGCTAAGTTGTCGCTCCTTAGCACCTCCGCTTGAGTTTCGATGTCATCAGGCTCGCTCGGTTTTTGGGGCGTCATCACCAATGAAAACGTCTCTGATCCGGGCGGGTTAACAATGATTTTACTCGTTGATTCAAATACCGCTGGCACTGCCCATACAAATAGTAGCATTGCAACATAGATAAGTGTTGCTACAATAGCGATGAAAGCAACCTGCCTTATTATTGCTTCTTGAAATGCCGAAAGGGATTCATTACGGATCGATGAATTGGATGGTTTATTGTGACAATTGTAATTTATTGAATGTCTTAAAACAGAATCGTTCAGTTTGTTTTCGGAGACACTTCGCTTGTATGGGTTCAAGGCGTCGTTTGGTAAGTGCGGCCCATTCATCATTCAACCGTCAAATACTTCGATTATGCATTACGTGTTTTGGGATCTTATTCAATAATGTTGACTATATATAATAACGCCGCTAGTGGTTTGAATGACGGTGTCCAGTGTTCGCTGTATGGCGTTTTTAGCAGCACTTTTCGGAATATAAACAATGTCCTCTGGCTCTAGTGCAATATCTGCTCGTTTATTATGCATAATTTGCTTTAATGGTATGAATGTCGTTTCGCGCCCGCTCGGAGTATTGCGAATCAGCAGCGTACTATCGAGAGCGGCGGTTGGCTTTGTCCCTTCTGCTAGCGCCAACGCCTGGAGAGCGCTAAGCCGGCCCTGATTGTCCATCACAAATCCCCCAGGTTTGTTAACGTCTCCCGTTACGTAAACTACACCCGAGCGCTCAACTACCACCTCGTCGCCGCGCGATATCATTACCTTCCCAAAGCCATCTGCCCCCCCACGTAGGGTTTCCGATTCCTCGCTGTGTTCAGAGGCAACCTGATGCAGCACAACCACTCGGCGCCCCGCGCGGGCCGTCGTCCCACCTGCTAATGCCAGAGCGTCACTTAAACGCATCAGACCGGCGACAGGGTACAATCCTGGTTTTTCTACCTCACCCCTAATTAGGATTGAATGCGCAATACCATATTCAACGATATAGATGTTCACATTGACTAGTTTATAGATTTTTCGATCTTGATAAAGATTCTTGATTAATGCTTGTCCATCCTCCGCGCTTAGGCCGGCAACGCGAATTTCTCCTAGCAACGGAAGGTAAACCTCGCCTGTAGCTCCTATTCGCTCTTTTTGCTGAAATTCAGGTTGGGCCGACTGCGCTGTGGCGACGCTGATCTCAATTGCATCCCCCACGGCCAGTCCGTCGTATGCGGCAACACTCTTCTTATCAACTTCGTCACGATTTTGATTCTTGGAAGCAATTGCCACACTTCTTGTCTTATCCGGCGTCGCCTGGGCGAAACTCTGCAGTGTGATTGCTACAAATATTAACAGCTTAAACATATTGTGTTTTGCATTGACTTTCGCTTTAATACCCTCGTTATCATTAGGCAGTGTCCAAGTCCCACTTGTCGTCGTCATTAAGACGTTTTGACAGAAATATGATAATCGCAAAAAAGCTGCTGATCAAAGTGGCTATTCCATAGGTAAGGTGATAGGCGGCAATCAGAGTTGGTGCTAGCAGGGCGTGTCGCCAGTCATTGTGCTGGGCTATTTGAATCCCGGCGCGTAGTAATGCAATAATATATGACAATCCGCATATTATGCCGGCCAACTGCGCATAACCATAGTGGGTGGATAGACCGATGAGAAATGTCATGGATATAACAAATAGCATTGGTGCGGCGTGTCGCCAACAGAAACTTTGGGGATTCAGCAACCAGCAGCGCATGGCGAACCAACCATTTTTGCTAGCCTGTCGCATGAAATCAATTATATGTGTTGAATTATAGTACGTCGTTTGTATATAAGCTGAGAGATATATTGGGAATCCCGCCGCTCGAATTCGTGCGTTCAACTCGTAGTCTTGATTTCTCGGAAGATCTTCGTGATAAACACCTACAGTTTCGAATATTTCTCGCCGATACGCACCGAAGGGGACTGTGTCCACATACTGACCGCTTTTCCCGAGCCTGAAGGCCGCATTGCCCACGCCCACAGGATGCTTAGACACCGACGCAATGCACCGAGACACCCAGTTGGTGCCGCCTGGCATCGTCTCTAATCCGCCGCCCACGTTCGCAGCGCGGGTCCGCTTCAGCTCCTGGAGACACATTTTGAAGTAATCTCTCGAGTACTCGCAATGGGCGTCCATGCGAAACACGAACTCGGCGCGCGATTGTCGTATGGCTATGTTTAGTCCTGCCGACACTTGTTGCTTTGTGTTGGACAAGAGATGGGCATATGGAATGTGCATTATTTTGCGCAGCAGAATTTCGCGTGAGTGGTCCTTTGATGCTCCATCAACCGCGAGGATCTCGCAATTGGCTAGCGGGTATGTACCCTCGATTATGCTTTTCAGGCACTGTCCAATGCGTCGTTCTTCATTTCGCATTGGGATGATGACTGTGATTGTTGTCAACATGTCCTGCACTATGCTTGTCAAGCGTGCCCGTCAACAGAAATTGTGGCTTTCGTTAGTACCTTTTTTATTGCGATGTATGTATCTGTCATTTCTTCAGCATTTAATGTGGGATGCACTAGAAACATTAGACTTGTTTCCCCAAGTTTGCGGCATATCGGCAGGGATTGGGGCGGTCTTAAGGAACGCGGGAACGCCTTTTCTAGATACACTTCGCTGCAACTTCCTGAAAAGCATGGTATTCCCTCAGCCTTAATTGCGGTCAGAACGGTATTGCGGCTCCAATTTTTTCGAAGCAAGTTGGATTGAATGAAGGCGTAGTATTTGTAGTACGAGTGATGAACATGGTAGGGCGGGATTGTGATTCGAATTCCTTGTACTGTTTTTAGTAAATTGCTAAGCAAGGCGGCATTTTGTCTACGTTTTGCAATTTGCTTTTGAAGCCTCGCCAAAAGATGTCGCCCAATCGCAGACTGCATTTCCGTCATACGCCAGTTCGTCCCGATTGAGTTGTGAACCCACTGGAATTTCTGACCGCGCTGCTGAGCTGGCTGTGGCTCGAATCTCCTGCCGTGATCCCTATACGAGCACGCTTTGTTCCAGACTTTTCTGTCGCTGGTCACGAGCATGCCGCCCTCACCGCCTGTACTCATGATTTTGTCTTGGCAAAAGGAATATGCGGCGGCATCGCCGAAGGACCCTACTGGCCGGCCGCGGTAGCGTGCGCCCTGGGCTTGTGCGCAGTCCTCAATCACCTTCAGACAGTGTTTGTTCGCTAACGTTAAGATATCGTCCATTTCGCAGGGCCACCCCGCCAAATGGACGACAATAATTGCTTTCGTCTTCTTTCCAATCGCTCGCTCGATTGTATTCGCTGTCACCGTCCCGCTTTGCTCGCTGACATCAGCAAAAACAGGTGTAGCCCCACGCATTACGACACAACTCGCGCTCGCGATAAACGTTCGGCTTGGCACTATGACCTCGTCGCCGGCCCCGACTTCCATTGCCTGCAGCGCCAGCTCAAGCGCAACTGTGCCATTTGCGACAGCGATGGCGTACTTACTATCTGTCGCCGCGGCAAACTCCTCCTCGAAGCGCCTTCCCTCGCTCCCGGTGTGGTAATTGACTTTGCCCGATTTCAGCACTCCCATTGCGGCCGCTATTTCACCCTCTTCGTATGCGGGCCAAGGCGCGAAGGGGCGAGTGCGAACTCGTTTGCCACCGTCAATTGCAAGCCGCTCCGCGTACTTAACCATGTTCCTGACACGTTCCTCGACAGATTGCCAAACAAGTGCTGCAGATAATGCGCAGATCAACAAAAATAGAATGACTCCGCGTATATTCCAACCCAAGCCGGATTTTTTCCGGTTGAATCAAGGTGTGGTATGCCTCATGAGGATCCGGCGCGCCACGCAATATTTCGGCCTCGTGACGAAACCTGACTGAGGCCCAATCAGTAAGCCCTGGGCGCATGGATACCAGACCTTTCTCTCGGAAGCCATACAGCCTTGTTTCCTCCATCACTTCCGGCCTTGGTCCGACTATGCTCATGTCTCCCATGACCACATTTAGAAGCTGCGGAAGCTCGTCCAGTTTATAGTGCCTCAAGATCTTCCCGATTGTGTGGATCCTAGGGTCATCGCTGGGAGTTTCAGCGCCGCCATACCGTTCTGCATCTTGCATCATTGTGCGTAGCTTGAGGATCTTGAATGGCACGCCGCATCGCCCAGTTCGCCAACCTCTGTATAGAGCAGGCCGCCCTGCAGACAAAATAACGCATGCCGCGAGGAGGAGCAGCAATGGCCCAAGTAGAATTAATGCTGCACATGACACAATGATGTCAAATAAACGCTTCACATCGTAGAACATGTTTATTAACCATTTACATTCGGTGTATTTGGTAATCAACTATATAAGCACCAACATTTTGAGCAATTAACGTCTTATATCAACTTGCCAATTCGGCGACGGTCGTAGTTGTTTCTTCGGTATTTAACAAAATACGCCGAAGTAAATAAGACCCAGGGTTATAGTCAGGGACCATCTCTTTCAACTTCATAACTACGCTGCCCGCATTGCGCGTTTCACAGGCTATTTTTAGGTCCTCAAGGTGACTTAGAACTTTATCAAATACTCCGACTGTTGTAACTACCCGAATCTTTTCGTGGCAAGTCGGCATTGTCAATTCGTCTTGGCTATTCAGTTCCTCATAAAGTTTTTCTCCAGGCCTAGGTTCACTAAATTGAATCTTAATATCTTTATCTGGCCGAAGCCCGGATAGGTAAATCAGATTTTGCGCCAGGTTGACGATTTTGACAGGTTTTCCCATATCGAGTTCAAAGATCTCACCACCGCTGCCCATCGTAGACGCCTGCAACACAAGCTGGGTCGCCTCGGGGATGGTCATAAAATAGCGGCGCATTTCGGGGTGAGTCACAATTACCGGCCCTCCCGAGGCAATTTGCTTCTTAAACGTAGGTATTACGCTGCCATTGCTGCCCATCACATTCCCAAACCGGACGGAGACAAACTTAGTCCCGCCGTTTTGTAGCGCATAAATCAATAATTCTGCGATTCGTTTTGTGGCGCCCATAATACTTGTAGGCCGTACGGCTTTGTCCGAAGAGATCATTACAAAATCATCCACCTGATGAGCCGCCGCTGTGACCGCAACTCTCCACGTACCGAATATATTGTTTTCGATGGCCTCGAATAAATGCTCCTCCATCAATGGGACGTGTTTGTAGGCGGCCGCGTGAAAAAGAACTGACGGTGCATGCCGCTGAAACATCTCATGCAGACGCTTCGTGTTTTGAATACTACCAATCTCCGGCTTAAATGTTATGGCAGGATATTGGCGTCTGATCTCCTGCTGGAGGTTGAAGAGAGCGCTTTCAGCAATATCGAATCCAACGATCGCCCGGGGACGGAAACGCGCGATTTGCAGACAAAGCTCACTTCCAATGGAACCGCCGGCCCCTGTCACGACGATCGTTCGTGCCTGCAGTTTGAGACGGATGTTTTCTTCATTCAGGTGCACAGGGTTCCTGCCAAGAAGATCTTCCACAGCGACGTCCCGAATTTGGGCTGCAGCGTGGACGCCCACAATGAAGTCGCCGAGGCCCGGCATTGTCTTGCACGGGACACCAGCCAAGTGACAGTGGTGAAGGATTTCGGCCATTTGGCGGCCACGCGCAGAAGGGATGGCAATTAGAACTTCGTCGATCCTCATCCTTTGGACTTGCGCAGCCAGTTGTTTGCCAGAGCCAAGCACGGCGACGCGGTTGACAAGCATGCCCCGCTTTCTGGGATCGTCGTCCACGAACCCACAAACTTCGTAAATCAATGTGGAATTGGAACGCAATTCACGCAGCAGCAACACTCCACCGGCGCCAGCACCATAAATCAAAACTCGTTTCCGCACTCCCCGACCGGCAGCCGCAGTTATTATTTCGCGTGCAGTCCTGGCCAGAACACGCAGACTTGTCGTGACTTGCGTACAGATTAATAGGTCAAGAAGATAGACCGACCGCGGAAAGCCTGTAATGAAAGTTAATAGAATCGCCGTACTGGCACCTGAAGCAAATACGTTCGCGACGACAATCCTCGCGACGTCTGCGACAGATACTTGACTCCACTGTTCCCGGTCGAACCGCCCTAAGCCGAAGATTAGTAGTTTGACTGTAATCCAAATGGGAACGGCAGCTAGCAACTGCAGCTGATAACGGGGTGCTATTGAGAATTCGAACCGTAATTCAAAGGCAAGGATCCCAGACAGGATGAATACCAGGGCATGCACAATAAAATAGGTGATGCGCCACGCCAAGCGGGGCGGCGTGATCGGAATCGGGTAACTTAAGATTTGCGCGAACATGGCTCAGATTCGCGAGCGAACGCCCCCTCCAAATCAAGTATTGGGGCAAATGGCCCGCACTACCAATCGTTATTTGCGATCGAAACTGGCCCGGATGCCGAGGACAATCGGCGGTGACAATGGCTCTGACTCTTGATATGACCGTCCACACTTGTTCTTGACGTCATATTAGCCGAATCTGAACCAGTTTCTGCATATACATTCCCTGCGCACACAGCAACCGCAGTAAAATGAGAGCTTGAGCACCCACTGTCATGACATAGTGCGTTCGTTGACCCAAAGCAGCTTCTCCATTGGGCACTCTGCACAGACTTCGATCCCGCTATCCCCCAGGCCCCGATCCAGAGCCTATTCTCTTGACATGACAACGTAAGCCGTGTTTTCAATCCTCCACGCGCCCGCAAAAACGATCGCAAAGCCAGGGAAAAGACGAATGGACTGATCAGGCCCAACAACTTGCCGGATCTTATATTGCTATCTTGGTTCGTTCACTTTTTAAAGTGCTCAAGTTCGCGTCCTTTTCTCTTTCGGGGGATCCGGTTTGAGATGAAAATCCATTCAGATTCCCCAAGTCCGCCGGCGCACCGCCTCGTGAGCGCAATTGCACGCCGTCGGCGGACGCTCCTGATCCCGTCCGGGTGAGGCCATTCCCGAATTCGGTACAATCGTCCGCGGCGGGCAGTCCGCCCGTGCAGAAGAGAAGGCGCGTACACCAGGCCGCCGGCCTCCCGCTACAATACACATTGATGAGCGATCAAGAAGTTCACCTGCCCGCGCCGAGCTTTGAGTTCCTTGTCCTGAGCTTGCGCTTTCAGACCGAATCCCAGCTGGGCGCGACGAGCTGGGGCCAGGAGCAACCTGAGGTCAACCTGCCTCTGGCCCGGCACTCCATCGACCTGCTGGTGATGCTGCAGGAGAAGACCCGCGACAACCTGTCGCTGGAGGAACAGCGCCTGCTCGACAATACCGTCACCGAACTGCGCTTCCGCTACATCGCGGCCTTTGAAGACGATCGCAAGCAGCGAGCGCAAGGCGATGCCGCGCCGGCGCCGCAGCCCCCCGCCGGCGAGGAAGCGGCGCCCACGGAAGATGGCCAGCAGGGCGATGCCTGAGCCGCCCCAGCGGCTGACCATCACGGTGCTGGGCTCGGGGACGAGTGTGGGCGTCCCGACGATCGGCTGCCCTTGCCAGGTGTGCCACTCGGACGACCCGCGCGACCGGCGTTTGCGGCCCTCGGTCGCGCTGCGCTGGGACGGCCATTGCGTGGTCATCGACACCGGGCCCGATTTCCGCCAGCAGGCCCTCCGCGCGGGCCTTCCGCGCATCGACGCGGTGCTGTTTACTCACGGCCACGCCGACCACATCCTGGGCCTCGACGATTTGCGCCCGTTCAACTTTCTTCAGTCCGAGGCCATTCCGGTCTATGCCTCCGAGGAAACGCTGACCATCATCCGGCGCGTATTCGCCTACATCTTTCATACTGGCGAGACCGAGTCCTCGCGGCCGCGCATCCGGCCCCAGGCCTTCGACGGCTCGCCGATCGAGATCGCCGGATTGCGCTTCGTGCCTGTGCCCGTGTTTCACGGACGCGGGACCTGCCACGGTTTCCGTTTCGGCAAAGCGGCCTACCTGACCGACCACAGCGACGTCCCGGAAGAATCCGTGGCCCTGCTGGGCGGCCTGGATGTGCTTTTCCTGGACGCGTTGCGTTATAAACCCCATCCCACGCACAGCACAATCGAGCAGAGCCTGCGGCTGGTGGAACGATTGAAGCCGCGCCAGACGTGGTTCACTCACATTGCGCACGACCTGCCGCACGAGCGCGCCGAGCGCCTGCTGAGCGCCGGCGTGGGCCTGAGTTACGACGGCCTCGAGGTGGCCGTCGATCTGTAGCGGGACGGCATGCGGATCTATCGCAGCCTCGATGAGGCACGCCCCGCCTTCGCGCCCTGCGCGCTGACCATCGGCAATTTCGACGGCGTCCACGCCGCCCATCACGAGCTGATGCGTCACGTCGTGCGGCTGGCGCGCGAGTGCGGCGCGCACCCCTCGGCGCTGACCTTCTATCCCCATCCGGCCGAGGTGCTGGCCCCCGAGCGCGCGCCGCTGCTGCTGAGTTCTCCCGCCGAACGCTGCGCCCTGATGGAGCAAGACGGCATCGAGCAGGTCCTGATCCTGCCCTTCGATGAGCGCCTCGGCGCGCTCGAGCCGGAGGCCTTTTTCCGCCAGATTCTGGTCAACCGGCTGGGCGCGCGCGCCGTCGCCGTCGGCCACAATTTCCTGTTTGGGCGCAATCAGAGCGGCGACGCCTCAACGCTCGGCGAACTGGGCCGCAGATTCGGCGTGCGCGTCGAAATCGTGCCCGCCATCCGGCGCCGCGGCGTGACCGTCTCTTCCTCGGAGATCCGCCGCCTGCTGGCCGCCGGCGATGTCGCCAAGGCCGGGCGGCTGCTCGAGCGGCCTTTCGCTCTCACCGGCCGCGTGGTCAGCGGCGCGGGCCGCGGCCACACGGCAACCGTGCCGACGTTGAATCTCGAACTCCCTTCGCTGGCCCTGGAACGCGCGGCCCTGCCCGCGAACGGCGTCTACATCACGCGCACTTCAGCCGTCGCGGAGACAGCGGCCGGCCCCCCATCCTGGCGCTCCGTCACCAACGTCGGATTCCGCCCCACCTTCGGCGGCCGGCACCTGACCATCGAGACCTTCCTCCTCGATCCTCTGGCCGGCGCGGCTCCGGAGTGCATTCGCGTCGAGTTTCTATGGCGCATCCGGGAAGAACGCGCGTTCCCCTCCCCGGCCGCGTTGCGGGATCAGATCCTGCGGGATGCCGGACGCGCTCGGGAGTTCTTCCGCCGCACCGCCGGATTGGCCGCCGCCGAGTGACAGCGCCCGGAACCGGGGGCAGGGCTCAAAAGTGCACGAAGATGCCCGCCACGGCCGCGGCGGTCATCAGCGCAAAGCCGAGCGTGATGCGTCTCCCAAATGCGCCGTGCGCGGTGCTCCATCCCACTGCCGCTTTCAACACGAAGTTGGCGGCGATGGAGATGATCACGCCCACCGCCGCGGGCCATTCGGCCAGCTTGTTCTCCCGCATGAGGCCCGACATGGAGAAGACCACCGAGTCGGCATCCACCGACCCCGCAATCGCACTCGTCAGGTAGACGCCGCTGGCACCGAACTCGGTCACGCCGAAGGCCGCGAAAAAGCGGATCGCGGCGAACAGCGCGCCAAATTTCAACGCCGACGTCAGCCGCAGCGGATTCGTGAGCGCCATCTGCGGCGGCGCCGCCTTGTCTTCCACATGGCCCCGGCCCAGCAGGAACGCGCACGCCACGCCGGTCAGCGTCATCGCCGCCAGCGCCGGCAGGCAGAACTTCGCCAGCGCCGGCGCCGATATCATCAGCAGCACTAAAATTCGCGGGCCCTGCACCGCGTTCGACAGCAGCGCCGCCTGCACGTACGGTAGGGGATGCTCGGGGTCGGCGGCGCATTCCTTGGCCAACTCGGCCGTCGATGCGGTGGTCAACGCCAGCCCGCCCAGCAGGGCTGCAATCCGCAGCCCCTGTCCTGCCCCGAGGAATTTCTGCAGGAAGTAGCCCAGCCATGAAATGGAACAGATCAGGATCACGAAAATCCAGACCTTGTGCGGGTTGAAGAACCCGTACGGCCCATAATTCACGTCCGGCAGCAGCGGCAGAATCACGAACACCACGGCCAGAAATCGCAGCGTGTCGTGGAACTCCTGCTCGGTGATCATCTGCAGGAAGAATCTGCGCAGGACCTTGCGCGTCTCCAGAAGCAGCGTGAAGATCACCGCCACCGCGATGCCCAGCGGCGCGCCCCAGCTCAGCCCTGGAGTCGTCGTAAGCACGCACAGCAGGAACGTGGCCACCGCCGCCAGCTCGGTTGTGATACCCGTGCGCTCCGGGGTCTGGATGCGGAACACGGCGATCAACCCCGTCAGCGCAATCAGAGCCGTGCCCGTCAGCCACGCCTGGCCCAGCAGCCCGCACACCCCGCCCGACAACGCGATGGTGATGAAATCCCGCAGGCCGGCGTGCCGTTCGGTCTGGTCCGCTTCCCGCTCCACGCCGAGCAGCAGGCCGATCAGCAATGCTTCCGCCATCGCCAGCCAGGCCGGACTGATTTGACCCATATCTCTTTCCTAGACGCTGATTCTACGCCCCGCCAGCGCGGAGCGTGGGCCGCATGGCGCTGCGCGCCGCTACTCGATCCAGCCCAGCGCTTTCAGGCTCTTGCGCGGCTCCACGTCGTCGAAATAAGGCAACGCCTTTTTCAGCCGGCCCTCCTCGAGCGCCACCGCGTACGGCGGATCGGTGAACCGGATGGCCTCGCGCAGAGGCTTCGCATCCGGCGTCAGCCGCGCATTGAATCCCGTCCGCTTCAAAAAAAACGCGCCCCATTGCGGCTGCGTGGTCGGCGTCGCCACCAACTGCACTCCGCCCTTCCATTGATACGTCGCGAACTCCTTGGCCGCGGCGTAGCAATGCATGCACTCCGGGTCGAAGAAGAAGACGAACACCCGCCCTTCGCGCAGCGGGAACGGTTTGCCTTCCACAATGACCGTGGCCGGCGCAACCACGCCGCCGCCGCGCTGAACGTCGTAGCCGTAGATCGATCCGGCGAATACGCCGATTGCCAGCAGCGCCGCCAGCGCGTAGCCCCATCGGCGCGACGGCTTCGACCACAGCCACGCCGGCACAGTGAGCAGCAGCATCGCCGCATCGCTGATGAAGAAGCTCGGCCCCACGAACCGCTTCAGCCAGGGGAAGCAGCTGCAGTCCGACCCGTGCAGCCTGCCGTAGTTCGCCCCGATGTAGATCATGAAGACGATCAGCAGGAACGCGCTCAGCCACGCGCCCCAGCGGCGCCACAGCGGGACCAGCACCAGCACCCCCGCCAGCGTCTCGCACATGCCCACGCCAATTGCCGCCAGCAGCGCCAACTGAGGCGGCACCAGCATCTGCGACATCCGCTCCGCCGCGGCCAGCGGATCGGTCAGCTTCCACAGCCCGGAAACCAGGAAGATCGCCGCCAGCGCAAATGCCGCAATCGTGGACGCCACGCTTCGCCACACATGGGGCGCGCCGGCCACAGGCGCCGTTGCGGCGCTCGCTCCGGCATGTGGCATACTCTCATCCATGCTGCCTATTGTAGCCTTGCCGGGGCTGCTCCTCGCCACTTGGGCAGCGCCTCCGTCGGCTGAATTGATCGTTGAAAACGCGCGCATCCACACGCTCAACCCGGCTCAGCCCGCGGCCCGCGCCCTGGCCGTCGCCAACGGCCGCATCCTCGCCGTCGGCGATGATCTCTCCTCCTGCGCCGGCCCGCGCACCACGCGCCTGGACCTCCATGGCGCGACGGTTCTGCCCGGCCTCATCGACGCCCACGCCCATCTGCGCGCCCTCGGCGAGCTGCTCCAAACGCGCGATTTGCGGCACGTGAAAACCATCGCCGAGATCGCCGCCTACGTCCGCCAGTTGGCCGCCACGCGCCGGCCCGGCGAGTGGATCGTGGGCCGCAATTGGGACCAGACCAACTGGGGCGGCCAGTTCCCTACGGCTCGCGATCTGGACGCCGCCGCACCGCGCGATCCGGTGTTTCTCGGGCGCGTGGACGGCCACGCCGCCTGGGTCAACTCGCTAGCTCTTGAACTGGCCCACATCACCCCGCAGACGCCCGATCCTCCGGGCGGCAAAATCATCCACGACGCCGCCGGCCGGCCCACCGGCGTTCTCGTCGACGCCGCTCAGGGGCTGGTTCGTTCGAAGATCCCGCCGCCCACCGCCGAACAGGTCCGGCGCCAGCTCACCCTCGCCGCCCGCGAGTGTTCGCGTCTGGGCTTGACCACGATCCACGACGCCGGCATTTCCTCTCTGGAACTCGATGACTACCGCGATCTGATCGCCGCCGGCAATTTTCCGCTGCGCATCTACGCCATGATCGGCGGACCCGGCCCGCTGTGGCACGACTACCTGCGCCGCGGACCGGAGATCGGCGAATCGCTCACCGTGCGCGCCATCAAGCTCTTCGCCGACGGCGCACTGGGCTCGCGCGGCGCCGCCCTGTGGCAGCCCTATACCGACGATTCCGGCAACACCGGCCTGCTGATGCTGTCGCAGGCCGAAATCGAAAACGTCGCCCGCGACGCCCTGGCCCACGGCTTCCAGGTTTGCACCCACGCCATCGGCGACCGTGCCGTGCGCACCGTTCTCGACGCCTACGCCGCCGCGCTCGGCGGCCCCAACGACCATCGTTTCCGTATCGAGCACGCGCAGATCGTCTCCCTGCCCGACTTCCAGAAGTTCAAGGACTTCTCGATTCTGCCTTCGATGCAGCCCACCCACGCGACCTCCGACATGCGCTGGGCCGAGACGCGCCTGGGCCCCGATCGCCTCGCCGGCGCTTACGCCTGGCGCCGTTTCCTCGACCTCGGCCTGCCTATCGCCGGCGGCAGCGACACGCCCGTCGAGGAGCCCAACCCGATGCTCGGCATCTATGCCGCCATCACCCGCCAGGACGTCGCCGGTAATCCGCCCGGCGGCTGGATGAGGGAGCAGCGCATGACCCGCGCCGAGGCCCTCGCGAGCTTTACCCTCTGGGCCGCCTACGCCGCTTTCGAGGAACACGTCCAGGGTTCGCTCGAACCCGGCAAATTCGCCGATTTCATCGTTCTCGATCGAGACATTATGTCCGTGCCCGTTGTGGAGATTCCGCAAACGCGCGTGCGCATGACATTTCTCGGCGGTAGACTCGTAAACGAGATCAAGTGAAACTGTTTCAAACGCGGCCGAGCCGGCTTGTCGCCCGGCCGCCTGCGCCTCTTTACTTGTTGGAGGACGCCCGTCGCAGCCGAATCAGAGTGAGAAACGCAGCTACGCCTGCGCGCTCGCCGCGAAGCCCGGCTTCCGCCGCGCATGGGTCGCCTGCTCCCACGCATACGCCAGCTTGATCAGCGTCCCTTCGCTCCACGCCTGGCCGTAGAACGACAGGCCGATCGGCAGCCCGCGATAAAACCCCGCCGGCACCGTAATATGCGGATATCCGGCCACCGCCGCCGGCGTCGTGCATCCGCCCGTGTCCTGATCGCCATTGATCGGGTCGATCAACCACGCCGGCCCGCTGGTCAGGCACACGATCGCGTCCAGCTTGTGCTTCTCCATCACGGCATCGATGCCCTCTTTTCGCGCCAGCCGCACGCAATCCGCCCTCGCCTTCGTGTACTTGCTCTCCGTCAGCGGCCCTTTCGCTTCGGCCTGGATGAACAATTCCTGCTCGAAAAACGGCATTTCGCGCTGCCGGTTCTTCTCGTTGTACGCAATCAGCTCTTCCAGCGTCCTCGCCGGGCTTCCCGCCGGCAACCGCGTCAGGTAGCGGTTCAGCCCGTCCTTGAACTCGTACAGCAGCACCTCCAGTTCGGGCGCCGCAATCTGCGCCTGCGCCGGCAGATCGGCCGGCTCGATCACCTCCGCGCCGGCTTTCTTGAGGGTCTCCACGCACTGCGACAGGAAGCGGTCCAGCGGCGCGCTGTTCTCGAAGAATTTCCTCGCGATGCCCAGCCGCGCGCCGCGCAACCCGTTCGCATCCAGGAACCGCGTGTAGTCGGCGACGCTCTCGTGCGCCACCTGCGTTGCCGCGTCCTGCGAATCCACGCCTGCCATCGCGCTCAGCAGGATCGCCACGTCGCGCACCGTCCGGGCCATCGGACCCGCCGTATCCTGGCTCGCTGAAATCGGGATGATGCCCGTCCGGCTCACCAGCCCCACCGTCGGCTTGATGCCCGCCAGCCCGTTGATCGACGACGGACTCGTGACCGACCCATCGGTCTCCGTTCCGACCGCCGCGGCGCACAGACACGCAGCCACCGCCGCGCCCGAGCCCGAGCTCGACCCCGAAGGGTTCCGGTCCAGCGCATACGGGTTGCGCGTCTGGCCGCCGCGCCCGCTCCAGCCGCTGATCGAGTGCGTGGAGCGTAGATTGGCCCACTCGCTCAGGTTCGTCTTGCCGAGGATCAGCGCGCCCGCCGCGCGCAAACGTGCCGCGACGAATGCGTCCTGCGGCGCGTGCCAGCTCTCCAGCGCCAGCGATCCCGCGCTCGTGCTCATACGGTCGCCCGTTTCGATGTTGTCCTTGACGAAAATCGGGATGCCGTGCAGCGGACCGCGCACTCGCCCTGCTTTCCTCTCCTCGTCCAGTTTCGCCGCCAGCGCTTCGGCCTCCGGATTCATTTCGATGACGGCGCGCAGGCGCGGCCCGCTCCGGTCGATCGCCTCGATCCGCCCCGCGTACAGCTCCACCAGCCGCCGCGAAGTCCACTTCCCCGCCTGCAGTCCCGCCGCCAGATCCGCCAGGCTCAGTTCATACAGCTCGAAAGCCGCCGCCTCTCCTCCCGCGCCTTTTTGCGATTCCCTCATCGACCGGCAGCCGCTCAATCCCGCCATCCCGAGACCTGCCCCTGCTCCAAGCGACGTTGCCAGAGATGTTCCTAGAAATGTCCGCCGTTTCATCCAATCCTCCAATCGCTCGCGCGCACAGCCCGGCTCACTGCCGTCCCGCGCCTACCCTCGCTCGTCCCACTCGCGCAGCGCCGCCACGGTCGCCTGGACCGCCGCTTCGTCGTGCGCCGCCGAGACGAAGCACGCCTCGAACTGCGACGGCGGCAGGTAGATCCCCCGCTCAAGCAGGAAGTGGAAGAACTCGGCGAAGCGCGCCCTGTCGGCCCGCTTCGCCGTCTCCCAATCGGTCACCGGCCCGGCGGTGAAGAAGAACGTGAACATCGACCCCACGCGGTTCACTGTGACGCCCTTCGGCGCCGCCGCGCAGATCGCCGCCGCCGCCCGGTCGATCTGCGTGTAGACCTCCGGATGCGCCTTCAGGTACCGCAGCATCGCGCGGCCGGCGCTCACCGCCACCGGGTTGCCGCTCAGCGTGCCCGCCTGGTACACATCGCCCTCCGGCGCCACGCGACGCATCACGTCCGCGCGTCCGCCGTAGGCCGCGATCGGCAATCCTCCGCCGATCACCTTGCCGAACGTGGATAGGTCCGGCCGCAGCCGGTACAGGCTCTGCGCCCCACCCAGCGCCAGCCGGAACCCGGTCATCACCTCGTCGCAGATGAACAGCGCGCCGTGCTGCCCGCACAGCCTGGCGATCGCGGCCAGGAATCCCGGCTGCGGCGGAACGCAGCCCATGTTGCCCACCACCGGCTCGACGATCACCGCCGCGATGCGTTCGCCCTGCGCACGGAACGCCGCTTCCATCGCCTCCACCGAGTTGTACGGCAGCGCGATCGTGGTCCGCGCGAAGCTCTCCGGCACGCCCGCGCTGTCGGCCAGGCCCAGCGTCGCCATCCCGCTGCCGGCCTTCACCAGCAGCGAATCCACATGCCCGTGGTAGCAGCCTTCGAACTTGACGGTCAGCTCGCGGCGCGTGAATCCCCGCGCCAACCGGAGCGCGCTCATCGTCGCCTCGGTGCCCGAATTCACCAGCCGCAGCAGCTCCATCGACGGCACCGCCGCGCGGATCTCCTCCGCCAGTTCGACCTCGCCTTCGGTCGGCGCGCCGAAACTCAGGCCGCTTTCAAGAACGCCCCGAATCGCCTCGATCACCGGCGGGAAGCAGTGCCCCAGGATCAGCGGCCCCCACGAGCACACGTAATCGATGTACTCATTGCCATCGACGTCATATAGCCGGCAGCCCTGCCCGCGCTGAATGAACGGCGGCGTCCCACCCACGCCGCGGAACGCCCGCACCGGCGAATTCACGCCCCCGGGAATCAACTGCTCGGCGCGCTTGAGCAGCGCGGCGCTCCGTTCCAGCGTCATCGCTTGTCCTCCTTGTCAAACTGACCCGTTCGCCTCCGGTGCTGCTTTTTCAACCCAGGCAATCAGGACATCCTTGGCAGCAATGTGGATGAACGCATTCCAGTTGTTTACGAAGAAACGGAAGCAAAAGACACCGAGGGGGAAACCAGACAAAAGCATTGCAAGCGCTGGGCACGTGTCCGACCTGGCGGAATCTCCAGAAACTGTCACAGGAGAGCCATCAGTCAAAAATGGATACGCAGGGTCTGGCGGATCAATGGAACAGAAAATCAGCCCAGTTACCTTCACGATCCCCCGCCTACATTCTTCTCGGTTAGAGCCCTCCAAGTCTCCAATCCAGAAGTTCATATCGAGGGTTACAGCAGCGGCCCCGTAATCAATCGCGATGCTGTATATCTCCGCATCGTGAAAACCGTTCGGCGACGCTTGATCGAGTTCTTCGAAAGTCATACGGTATCCACGGTTACGCAGTCTCAACGCTGAGCCGACATTTCTCATGGTTCACGGCTGACCCTCATTCCAGCGAAATGGCCGAAGCTGGTCATTTTTTATACTTTTATACATGGAATCAATGACTTACAGACGTGGATGGCCGATTTCCGCCATTTTGCCCTTGGCCTCCCCCACAAACCCCCGCTCTCAAGCCTCCCGAGAATTCGGGGATGGACGGCGCTTTGACTGAGTCGCAACTGTCGTGACTGAGCCGCGACTGTCAAAGAGCGGTCTTACCGTGCCGCGACTGCAAAGCAACGGTTCCGCTGGCGGCTCACTCCTATTCCACCTCTTCCGCCAGCCGCCGCCGCAACACCAGGCTCTGCATGATCTCGACCAGCGCCCGCCGCGCCCGCCCCACCAGCCGCGCTTTCAGGCCGCGGTAGCTCTGCGAACCCGCGAACAGGTCCTGCAATACCTCCGCCACCGCCGGGCTGTAGCGGATGAACTGGATCATGCGCGCCGTCATGCCCGAGAACAGGAACGGCCGCAGATAGAATTTCGGCGCCAGCCGCGAGCCGGCCTCCAGTTCGTCCATGATCTCGCGCCGCACCGCCTCGCGGTACGCCACGTGATTCTGCGCCTCCGGCACGCCTTCGTCGAGCAGCGTCTCGGCCGCCATTTCGCCCGAGCGCATGGCGTAATAAATTCCTTCGCCGGTCACCGGGTCCACCAGCCCCGCCGAATCCCCCGCCGCCATCCAGCCCCCGCCGCTGATGCGGTTGTGCGCCCACGAGTCCGGCTCCAGCGCGGGAAGCGTGTGCGCATAAAACGGCGCGTTGTCGTAGCGCAGCCCGCGCTCGTCCATCCACTGCTCCAGCCGGCGCCGCATCGTCCGCGCCGGAACGCCCTTCCCGCCGATCCCCACCGACGCGCAGCCGCAGCGCGGAAAGATCCACATGTATCCTTCAAACCGCGGAATGAACTGCAGCAGGATGTGCGTCTGCGGCGCCTGCACCCGATAGCCCAGCGCCATCATCGTGTCCGCGGGCTTGAACGCGCTGCCGTAACTTTTGAGCGGATTGCGCGCCCCCAGCGCCACAATCGCGTACTCCGCCCGCAGCGACCCGGCAGCCGTCTGAACGCGCCAGCCCGCGCCCTCGCGCTCGATCCCCTGCACGTGCTCCTTCACCAGCCGCGCGCCCAGCTCCTGGGCGCGATTCAGCAGCAGCGCATTCAGCTCCTGGCGGGAGTAGACCACCAGCGGCCGCGCCAGGCGCACCATCGCCGGTCCCGAGCGCGGATCGTCGAGGCCCGTGAACGACACCAGCTTCTTGGGAGTCGAATTCTCCAGCAGGAACGGATAGCGGTCGTAGGCCTTCCACGTCAAGCCGCCGCCACAGGGCTTCTCCCAGGCCAGCTTCTCGTCGAACAGCACCGTCTCGATGCCGCCCGCGGCCAGCGTCGCCGCCGCCATCGCTCCGGCCGGGCCGCCACCCAGGACGGCGACTGTTTTCACTTCTTCGTCTCCGGCGGCGCCGCCCCTCCGCCGGTCCCTGGATGGCCCGGCGGCAGCGCTCCGCTCTGCGACGGCAACGGCATCGACGGCCGCGGCATCGCCGCCGCCCCGTGCGCCCCGCTGTCGGCCTTCTTTTTCACCACCCACGCTCCGTTCTGCTGCTCCAGCGTGTAGCGCATGCTCATGCCGCTCGCCGGGTCGCCGCCCTTGGGCTTGAACAGCACCACCGCGTCGGCCTCCTGGTCGTGGAACTTAACCTCCTTCAACTCGATGTCCATCATGTTCAACGACAGGTTCTTGTTCTGCGACAGGTAATTCATAACGCCTTGCCGCACGGCGTCATTGGTTTGGAGATTCTTGCGGCAGCCGCCCAGCGACACCACCGCCAGCACAGTACAAACGATAAGGGTCAGTTTCACATATCGATTATAGCCGTGACCCGGCCGGACTCCACTCTTTTCCCGCCCCGCCCCGCCCGCCCGGCTGCTACACTACCCTAACGAAGGGGGGTAGTTAGCCAATGAGAAAGCTTGTGCTCGTCCTGGCTCCGCTGGCACTGCTGCTCGCGAGCGTGCAGCTCGCTTGCGCCCAGCGCCAGAGCCCGCATGAAAAAACTTCCGCCACCGTCGGCGGCGCGACCATCACTGTGGAATACGGCCGTCCGTACCTCAAGGGCCGCAAAATGCTCGGCGGCCACGAGCCCTATGGCAAAGTCTGGCGCACCGGTGCCGACGAGGCCACTACGTTCACTACCACCAGCGACCTGATGTTCGGTTCGCTGCACGTGCCGGCGGGCACTTACGCCCTGTTCACCATCCCCGGCGAAAACGAATGGACGGTGATTCTAAACAAAGTGGCCAAGACCTGGGGCGCGTTCGACTACGACAAGAACAAGGCCCAGGACCTGGGCCAGATCAAAGTGGCCGTGGAGAAGCTCTCCTCGCCCGTCGAGCAGTTGACCATCTCCATCGAGCCGGGGAGCGGACAGAACGGCACGCTGAAGATCGTCTGGGAAACCACCGGCATCAGCGTCCCGCTCATGGTTCACTAAGCCGCAACTGAGGACTGCTAGGATCCAGTCGGTCACACGCCGGCGGAGCGCCGCTTCCCGCTCCGCCGCATGACTTTTATGCGCGCCACGCACCTCGCACTCTTCCTCGCCGCCGCACTCGTCCCGGCCGCCGGCGCCCAATCGCTCAACACACTCACACCCGCCGAGCAGCGCGACGGCTGGATCCTGCTGTTTGACGGCCGCACCTTCAACGGCTGGGTGGATCCCAATCTGAAAGACCCGCCGGCCCACGCCTGGGAGGTCGCCGACGGCTGCCTCAAGACCGTGCCCCATGCCGCCACGCGCGAGGACCTGATGAGCGCCCGCAAGTTCCGCGAATTCGAAATGGTCTTCGACTGGAAGGTCGCGCCCGGCGCCAACAGCGGCGTGAAGTACCGCATCCAGGCGCTGGTCTTCATGGACGCGGACAAGCTCCGCCGCGGCGTCCCGTACGAGCAACAGGTTGAGTTCGAGTATGAGAACCATCCTTCCGACCGCCGGAGTGTGCGCCCGGGCGGCCGCTACGAAGAGTACCCGGTGGCCTTCGAATACCAGGTGATCGACAGCGCGCGGCACCCCGACGCCCTGCGCGGCGCCAGATACCGCGCTGCCGCGCTGTACGGCATGTCGCCGGTGACGAGTTTCCAGGATCACCCGCAGGGCGAGTGGAACAGCTCGCGCATCGTCGTGCGCGGCAAGCACGTCGAGCACTGGCTGAACGGCGTCAAGGTGGTTGACACCAGCCTGAACGCGCCCGAGGTGCGCCAGGCCATCGGGGACCGCTGGCGCGAAGCCCCCGGCATCCGCAAGCTGCTGCTCGATCAGCCGGTCGCCGAGAGCCCCATCGCGCTGCAACACCACGTTGACGCCGCCTGGTACCGCAACATCAAAATCCGCCCGCTCGACTAGCGCCGGTCGCGGAGATCATCCTGGGGCCGATGGCGCTCCAGATCGCGGGCCGCATGAAGGACCCGGACAACATCGATTCGGCGCGCACCGCGGCGGCGGCAGACTGGATTGCGGAGCCCACAAATGGTTTTCGCCGGCCTGGAACAGGGACGGCTGGTCCGCTCCGGCAACCACTCGAGACCCGTGGTTGTAGAATCGATCCTGCCCATGCTGTCACAACCGGTATCCCGGCCCCTGCGCACCGCGCTCCTGTTCGTCGCCTGCGCCTGTGCCTCTTTCAGTGCTACGGAGAACTTCGATGTCGTCGTCTATGGCGGCACCGCGGGCGGCGTCATCGCCGCGGTCAGCGCCGCCCGCGAAGGGCTGAAAACCGCTCTGCTCGAGCCCGGAACGCACATCGGCGGGATGGTTTCCGGCGGACTTGGCCTGACCGACTTCGGGAAGAAGGAAGTGATCGGCGGCTACGCCTTCGAGTTCTATCAACGCGTGGGCCGGCACTACGGCATGCAGCGCTACGGCAATGACGCCGCCTGGTATCCCGAGCCCCACGTGGCCGAGGCGATCCTGCGCGAGATGCTGCAACAAGCCGGCGTCGCAGTGTTCGAGAACCACCGCCTGCGCGAGCACGACGGCGTGCGCAAGCGCGGCAACCACGTGGAGGAGATCCGCCTGGAGAATGGCGCATCTTTCACAGCCAGGATTTTCATCGACAGCAGCTATGAGGGCGACCTCATGGCGCAGGCCGGTGTCACGTACACCTGGGGCCGCGAGAGCAGCGCGCAATACGGCGAGACCCTGGCCGGCGTGCGCGCCCGCACGCCCATGCACCAGTTCCTGGTCAACGTGCCGGCCCGGGATTCCAACGGCCAACTGTGGCCCGAAATCTCGACACGCATCCCGCCCGCGCCCGGGACGGCCGACAAAGCGGTGCAGGCCTACAACTACCGCATGTGCTTCTCCGAGGTTCCGGAAAACCGTGTCGCGTTCACTCCGCCCGAGGGCTACGATCCGCGGCGCTATGCCCTGTTTGCCCGCCTGCTGGCAGCACGCGTTCAGGCCGAGGGCCGCGTGCCCGAGCTCGACTCGGTGATCAAGGTCAACCGCATCCCCAACGGCAAGGCCGATATCAACAACAATGGCGCTTTCTCCACCGATTACATCGGCGGCAGTTGGGACTATCCGCAGGCCGGCTACGCCCGCCGGGCGCAAATCTGGCGCGAGCACAAGGACTACATCCAGGGCTTCTTCTATTTCCTGGCCAACGATCCGCAGGTGCCCGAAGGCCTGCGCCAGGAAGCCAACCGCTGGGGCCTGTGCCGGGACGAGTTCACCGACACCGGCCACTGGCCGCACCAGCTTTACATCCGCGAATCGCGCCGCATGACCGGCGAGTACGTCCTGGTGCAAAAGGACCTGCAGACCGAGCTGACCAAGCCCGACCCGGTCGGCATGGGCTCCTACAATAGCGATTCCCACAATGTGGAGCGGATCGTCGATGCGCGCGGCTTGGTGCGCAACGAGGGTGATATGCAAGTCCCGGTGAAGCCCTATCAGCTGCCCTACCGGATCATGCTGCCCCAGCGCGCCGAGGCTGAAAACCTGCTGGTTCCAGTAGCCTTTTCCGCCTCCCATGTGGCCTACTCCTCGGCCCGCATGGAACCGCAATACATGATCCTCGGCCAGGCCGCCGGAGTCGCCGCGGCGCTGGCCATTTCCGGCCACACGCCGGTGCAGCAGATTCCCGTCGCCCGGCTGGTCGCCAGGCTACGGCGGCAAGGAGCGGTGTTGGAGTACGTCCCCGCGCCTCAGGCGCCCGCCATCGGCCTCTTCGAGCGGCTCGAGCGGTAGCCGCAGCAGCTTGCACAGCCGCGACTGTGAGTTGGCTGCGCTAACGATTTCTTTGCGACAGGCCACTCGTCACAATCGGTCTCCTGGAACACAGACGGCCTCCAGCGCCCCCTCGGCCGGGGCGGGGATGTGCGTACAGGAGACCCAGTTGGGTGCGCGGCGCGGGTGATTTCCCGCACTAATTTGGGAAGAATAGCCATTGCAGGTCTGTTTAGCGTGATTTGGCGCGCTGGCCTTTCAATTGCTGAGCTTAGGGGGAGTCAAGTGACGGAGAGTTAGTAACTTCCATGAAAGATGTAGCCCATCTGCTCAGACTGGCGGGGCTCTTCGCGGCCGGGACCTTGCTGTTCCTGCTGATCCGCCACGCGCTCGTGCCGCCGGGGTTCGGCAAGTACGGATTCTTCCGGCCCGCCGCGATGGAGGAGATCAGGAAACTGCCGATGATCCACGCCGGGCGCACCACGTGCGAGATGTGCCACGAAGAGGAGTTCAAGACGCTGCAGTCGGGCAAGCACGCCAAGGTGGGCTGCGAAGCCTGCCACGGGGCGCAGGGTCAGCACGCCAACGACTCGAGCACGTACAAACCGGTGCTGCCAGTGGCGCACGAGCTGTGTCCGGTGTGCCACCAGGCGAACTCGGCCAAGCCCAAGGGCTTCCCGCAGGTGGAGGCGGAGGAGCATTCGGGCGGCGCGGAGTGCACTACGTGCCACAAGGCGCACCGGCCGTTGCCGATCGGATGAAGGGAGGCGACGCAATGAGCATGACGCGCAGAAGACTGTTGCTGCTGACGCCCGCCGCGGCGGCGTTCCTCGACCGGTTAGGCGGGACGGAGACGGCCGAGACGTCGAAATACGAGATGGCCGAGCACTACTGGGCGATGAGCATCGACATCGAAAAGTGCATTGGCTGCGGCAATTGCGTGCGGGCCTGCGCCAAGGAGAACGGCGTGCCGGCGGGCTACTTCCGCACTTGGGTGGAGCGCTACATCGTGCCGCCTGACCCGGCCGAACGTCCGGAGGTAGACTCGCCCAACGGCGGCTTCGATGGATTCCCGGAGAAAGGCCGGCCGGGCGCGAAGAGCTTTTTCGTGCCCAAGCTGTGCAACCAGTGCGCCCATTCGCCGTGCGTGCAGGTGTGCCCGGTGGGGGCGACGTTCGAGTCGCCGGACGGGCTGGTGCTGGTCGATAAGACTTACTGCCTGGGCTGCCGCTACTGCGTGCAGGCCTGCCCCTATGGTTGCCGCTACATCGATCCGGCCCGGCGGACGGTAGACAAGTGCACGCTGTGCTACCACCGCATCAGCAAAGGCGAGACCACGGCCTGCAGCGAAACCTGTCCGACGGGCGCGCGCACGCTGGCCGACCTGAAGAACCCGAAGGATCCGATCCACGAATTCCTGCGGACCAACAGCGTGCAGGTGCTAAAGCCGTACATGGCGACGGGCGCGAAGGTCTACTACAAGGACCTCGACGAGGCGGTTCGATAAGGAGGCTGGAGGCGGAGATGATGCAACCGATCGTCAACGGCGTGCAGGGCTTCATGTACCCCAATGAAGTCGAACTGCAATGGAGCATTCTGATCGTCCTCTACCCATACATCACGGGCCTGGTGGCCGGCGCATTCATCCTGGCGTCGCTGGAGCGCGTGTTCAGGGTGGAGGCGGTGAAGCCGACCTACCGGCTGGCGCTGCTGACGGCGCTGGCGTTTCTGCTGGTGGCGCCACTGCCGCTGCAATTGCACCTGGGCCATCCCGAGCGCTCCTACGAGATGTACATCACGCCCCACGTCACCTCGGCCATGGCGATGTTCGGGTTCGTCTACCTGTGGTACCTGATGGCCGTACTGGTGATGGAAATCTGGCTGGACTACCGCCGCGATATCGTGCGCCTGGCTGAGTCTACGCGCCCTCCGCTGCGCTGGTTGTACCAGGCCATGACGCTGGGGTCCAGCAACCTGAGCGAGCGCGCGCTGCGGATCGACGACCGGACGGGCTACATCGTCACCGTGATCGGCATTCCGTCGGCGTTCCTGCTGCACGGCTACGTCGGGTTCATCTTCGGATCGGTGAAGGCCAACCCGTGGTGGTCCACGCCGCTGATGCCGATTGTGTTCCTCTTTTCGGCGATGGTCTCGGGCATCGCGCTGGTCATGCTGTTATACATGGCGTCAACGAAGATCCGCCGCCAGCCGATCGACATGCCGTGTCTGGACACCATCGCGCGCTACCTTTTCTACACGTTCATCATCGACTTCTCGCTGGAGATGCTGGACCTGATCCATCGCATGTACGAGGCCGACGAATCTTTCCAGAGCCTCGATTTCATGGTGCACACGCGGCTGTGGACGTCCCAGGTGCTGATCCAGATCATCCTGGGCACGGCCGTCCCGCTGGCGCTGCTGGCGCTGACGCAGGTGGCGCGGCTGGGCACGGCCTGGCGCCGGCTGCTGTACGGCGTGGCGGGCGCGCTGACGCTGATCGGGATCTTCGCCATGCGCTGGAACGTGGTGATCGGCGGGCAACTGTTCTCCAAGAGCTTCCTCGGCTACACGTCGTACAAGATGGCCTTCGCCACGCGCGAGGGCCTGCTGCCCTCCATCGGCCTGATGATTCTGCCGTTCGTCATTCTGTGGGGGCTGGTGAAACTGCTGCCGCCATGGACGAGTGTGAGTGACCGGACGCTGGAGGGCCAACATGGAGGCGCCTCATGATGCGGCGCTGCGGGCGCGCGTCGAGGAGTTGAGCCAGGCGCTGGACGAGCTGCGGAGGCGCGTGGCGCACCTGGAGCGGAGCGCGGCGGCGGAGCCCGCCGCGGGCCAGGCGCAGCTGCGGGTGGAAGAGCCGGCGCAGCCGCACGCGCCAGCAGATCTCCAACCGAGTGTGGCGGCTCTGGAGATGCCGGGCGCGGCCGGCGTGGAAAGCGCGGAGTGGGCCGCGGGCCTGGTGCCGCTGTTCGGGTGGGGGCTGATGGGGATTGCGGGCGCCTACCTGTTGCGGGCGCTGACGGAGTCGGGCTACCTGCCGGGTCTTCTGGGCGTGGGGCTGGGCGTCCTGTATGCCGCGTGGTGGCTGTTTCTGGCGGCGCATCGGGCCTCCGAGCGGCCCATGTTCAGCATCATTCACGGCCTCACGGCGGCGCTGATCATGGTGCCGATGCTGTGGGAGATGACGGTCAGCTTCCACCTCATCTCGGCAACGGCGGCGTCGGCCGTCGCGGTCTGTTTCACGGTGTTCGGGCTGGCCATCGGCTGGCGGCGGAATCTCACCCCCATCGCCTGGATCGCCACGGTGGCCGGCCTGGTGACGGCCATGGCGCTGTTTCGCGAGACGCACGATGCCACCGTGTGGGCCGTGTCGGTGCTGGCGATGGCGGCGGCGACGGAGTTCGCGGCCTGCCGCGACCACTGGCTGGGCCTGCGCTGGGTAGTGGCGCTGGCGGCGGACTTCACCCTGGTTCTGGTGACGCTGGCGCCGGCGCTGGCTCCGCCGACGGGCGTCCTGCTGGGGCTGCAACTGGCGCTGCTGACGATTTACCTGAGCAGCACCATCGACCGCACGCTGCTGCGCGGCTTGAACGTGACGGGCTTTGAGATCGCGCAGGCGGCCATGGCGTTCGTGATTGCGGTGGGCGGGGCGCTGAGGGTGGCCGGCGCGGCTCAGAGCGGCATGTGGGGCGTGGGCGTATTCTGCCTGGCGGCGGGAGCGGTGTGTTACCTCGTGTCGTTCGCCTCGCTCGAGAACCGGGGCGGCGGAAGCCGCAACTTCTATGCTTATTCGACGTTCGCCATGCTGCTGGTGGTGACCGGCTGCGAAGTTCTGTTGACCGGCTGGGGCGCGGCGGCGGTCTTTTCGGGCCTGGCGGTCGCCGCGCTGGCGGCGGAGTTCCTGAAGGACCGCTCCACGCTGCGGCTGCACGCCGGCGCCTACCTGCTGCTGGCGGTGGGCCTGGCGGGCATGGTGCCGCGGGCCACGGAACGGATCATCCGCACCGGCGCCGGAGTGGAAGGCGCGGTGCAGCCGGCCTACGCGTTGGCGCTGTTGGGCGCGGCGCTATGCTACGCCGCGCTGGCGGCGCGGGAGCGCCGGCGCGCCGGAGGTTGGACCGACGCCGTGGAGGTTACGCTGGCGGCGGCGCTGGCCTCATGGGGCGCCATGGGCGTGCTAGCGGGTTGGATGAGCGCGCCGCCGTTGCGCTCGGCCATGCTGACGGCGGTGGCGCTGGGGATGGCCTGGAGCGGACGGCGTGAGCTGCGGCGGCTGGCGTATCCACTGATGGGCCTGGCGGGGTTCAAGTTGCTGGCCGAGGACCTGCAGCAGGGCCGCTCCTGGACGCTGTTCGGTTCGCTGATCTTTTTCGGCGGCGGGCTGATTCTGCTGCCCCGGCTGATGCGGCGCAGCGCGCCGGCCCGTCCCGCGACCCTGGCGCGCGCCGCCGGACCGGCCTCCGCTTAGCCCGCTGCCCCGCTCAGCGGACCGCATCATCCACTCCTCCGCCGGTCCGTCGTATACTGTTTCGCAATGCTGGGCACGCAGGGACCTGACCCTCCCGGAGCGCTCCGGGGAGACCGCGATCCTGCATTCCGTCCGGCTGGATCACGTTCCAATTCCAAGCACCATTACAGGAAAGGACCAACCACTCCATGAAGCTGCACACCTATCTCAACTTCGGCGGCAACTGCGCGCAGGCGTTCCATTTCTACGAGCAGCACCTGGGCGGGAAAATCACGTTTATCATGACCTACGGCGAACAGCCCAATCCCGAGAATGTTCCCGCCGACCAGAAGCACGCCATCCTGCACATCCGCATGCAGCTGGGAGAGACGGAGCTCATGGGATCCGACGTTCCGCCGGAGCGTTTTCAGCCCATGCGCAGCGCCTATCTTTCCCTGACCCTCGACAGCAACGACGAGGCGGAGCGCGTTTATGCCCTGCTGGCCGATGGCGGCCAGATCTTCATCCCGCTGCAGAAGACCTTCTTCGCCGCCCACTTCGCGATGCTCAGGGACAAGTTCGGCACCTCCTGGATGATTTTGCACTGACGTCCGCGGCCGTGCAGCGGAGCGAACAACGCCAGCCGTGCCGGGCCATTGTCGCAGGCTAATGCCAGAAAGAATGTTGGACGGGTGAACCATCCCGAGGCATCATCCAAGGCAGCCGATAGCGGACCTGGGTGGCTTCCAGAATGCCCTCATGACGCATTTCACCGCCGCCGGCAGGAGGATTATGAGCCGCATTGGGACCTGGATCGCGTCAGGGCTGACCCGGCAGTCGGTCGAGCATGCGGCCCGCACTACGGTGGCGGCCATGGTTTCGTTGCTGGCCGCACGGGCGATGGGGCTCAGGGAGGCATACTGGGCCCCGATCACGACGCTGGTCGTGGTGCAATCCACGCTCGGAGCGGCACGGACCATTTCGTTGCAGCGGCTGATCGGAACCGCACTGGGAGCCTCTCTGGGAGCTTTGTCGGCGACTTATTTCGGATCGAACCTGGCGGTGTTCAGCGCGGGCATCCTATTGCTCGGACTGATTTGCGCGGCTTTGCACATTGACCGGGGCGCGTACCGTTTCGCCGGCATCACGCTGGCGATGGTCATGCTGATAGTCCGGGTTCAGGCGCCCTGGGTGATCGCATGGCACCGCTCGATCGAGGTATCGCTGGGGGTCGTGGTCGGCCTGATTCTGACGGCAATCTGGCCGGAGCGCCAGCCGGCGCCAGTCGGGAGCAACGCGACGAGTAGCGCGGAGCCGGGCGTCCATTGAGTTCTGCGGCTGGGTCGCAGCCTGCCTCGCGCCTTCTCTCTGACCGCCTTGCGCCGGAAACAGACGCAACCCCGCCTCGCCGTTTCGAGGTCGGTCCGCCGTCCCGCGACCTGTCTCGAACTCGCTCCGATTTCTCTCGGGAGTCCCCTGTGAGGCCCTGTGCCTATTCCAGAGCGCGCCGCGGTATGCCGGATTGGCCTGAAGGAGGCGTCGTCATATCGGCTTGCCACTCGGGAAACCACTGAATGAGCGTGGCTTGCTGATTCGCACTGAGAATCTGGTAGAACGCGGCATTGGCACCCGCGCCGATCGTATGACGCTTTGCCGACAAGGTCCCCAACGTCACCGCCGCGCTGTTGATGCCACCGAGATTGTTGCTCGTGACTGCTCTGCCCATATTCTGACGTAAGACCTTCATCTCCGCCTTCACAGCGGCCTGTCCGGCGCTGGCCGAGGCAAAGATGCCCGCCGTCTGCTGCTGCTGGTCGGGCGTGAGCGCCAGAAGGGTAGTGAAAAAATTGATGTACTTGGCCTGCTTGGCTTCAGTCTTGGGGATCTTGTAAAACGACTTGAGACGGCTGTAATGCGCGATCAACTTGTGCGATAGGGTCGCGGAACCCGTTAACGCATCACCCGCCGCTTGCGGCGTTTTCGAAAATCCACGGCCCGCAGCAAGGGCTGCCAGACCAGGAAGCATCACGACCTGCCTTCGGTTCATTTCGGGGTCTCCCTCTCGTCGGAATTGTCAGTTCTGTTGCAGAACTCCTCAATTATGACTCAAGTGTGTCCGGTTTGTTACGGAAGATTTCAGCTCAAACAAAATAATGTGCGAAACGGCGCATCCGGGCGATTTTTGGGCCTGGAGAATTTTCGCGCTCTCTAAAATGCATACCCGCAATGGCGGAAGAAGGTGGCGGCGTGCCCGGTTGGTTCCGCTGAGGCCGCGCCCGATGTGGCCGATCCGGGCTCGGACGGAAATTCCCTCAGTCAGGAGGCTGAATTGGACGCGGGGAAACGCGGTCCGGGAGGAATTCCAGGAATCCGGGGCGGTTCGGCTGGAAAAATGGTGAGCGTGGCGCTGCTGGCCGAGTAGTTCGTGTCGCCCGAGTAGTTGGCGGTGACGGTATGCGTTCCAGCAGTGCGCGGCGTGGTGGAGTAGCTGGCCTGACCATTCCCGTCCAGCGTCACTACGGTGACAGGGCCGAGGTCGAGGCTGAACGAGACGGTGCCGGTGGGGACGGCAGTTCCTGAACCGCCGCTAACCGACGCGGTAAAGCCGGTTGAAAAAGAACCGGCAAGTGTGGTGAGGGTACTCACCAGCGCGGCCGAAGATTGGGTGACGGGCACAGGAACCGTCACGACGACGAATTGAGCCATGGAAAAAGCCAGGGCGTTGTCGCTGTCACCGCTGTAAACCGCTTGCAGCATGTCCTTGCCTGCCGGCAGGTTGCTGACCGTCAGGCTGACTGCGCCACTTCCAGCAAGCGGAGTTGTGCCGAGAAGGATGCCATTGGCCAGAAATGAGACAGCGCCCGTCGGAGCCGTGCCGCCTGTGACCTGGGCCGACAGCGTGACGGGGCAGCCACTGCACAACGTACCGAGCGCGTCCTCGAGCGTGATGTGAGTTGGCGTCCGGATGTTGAAGAGCGAATCCAGATACGCAATCCGCAGGCTCAGCCAGTTTGTGAAATAAGCGACTTCGCCGTCATAGCTGCCGGCCGCCTCGGCGTTGGGCCAGACTTCGATGCCCAACATCGGCCAGCGCTGGAAGTTGTTCGCCTGGGACTGCTCCAGGCCCGCCGCCTGCTGCTGGATGGATGCCAGCCATGCGGTGAAGACGCCATTTTCCATCAGCGCATTCCATTGCGTCACCACGTCCGCCTTGAAGCCGGGATCCTGGAACCACTGGACATACCAGGGCGCTTCCACCTGCATCCAGGGAACTGTCGGATTTACAATTCCCTCGTAATTTGTGTTGCCGGAACTGATATCAAAGTCCCACACGGGTCCCATATAAATCAATGGATTATTCGCGTCTTTATACAGATAGTCACTGCTGAAAAAATCCCCGCCATCTACGTTGCCCATGACGTCATTAACAATGTAGAAATTGATGGCCGAGGCCTCATCGAAATATGCGCGCCAACCCAGGGTGGGGTCTGTGAAATTGCTGGAATACAGCGCCGCCTCCGCCGTATCGACATAGTTAGAAATATAAGCAGTCTGTTCCGGAATCTCCGGGTCCGGTGTAAAATCCGGATCGATCAGACCAATCGGCACCCCCATGGGTGTAAAGAAGACGTAGGCCTCGTCCTCGTGCGCGTCGATCTCCATCAGGTAACCTCCGGTCACCTGATCCGGCGCAGTATCGGTCTCGGTCAGTTCGGTGATATTGACTCTGTGGCTATCTACCTTTACCTCTTCAATGAGCTGGTAGTTACCTTCGTACACGCCATTCAGGAAAAGCTCGACGAAAAGCGAATGGGACGCCCACGGCATCAGGGTGCTTGTGCCGCTGGGAGTCGGCGAATTCGACGGCGAGTTGAGATATCCGTTTCCGATCGGGATGGCGTTGGCCAAAGCCGAAGCCGACCAATCGCGCAGCAAAGTCTTATCGTCGTAATTCGCCAACAGGAGGTAGCTCTTGCTCTTGTCGCAGGTGGGTTTGCCTTTATTGTTGGTGACATAAGGACAGGCGAGGCCCATGGTTCCGAGCAGGTCGAGACTGGTATTCAGCTTGACATGGTAGGGAAGCTTCGGCATGTACATGGTTGTCCAGCCATGCAGATGAAAGGTTGCCGTATTATCGCTATCGCTGGCATTGGGCAGGTACGACGTCTGGCCATCGGCGGAAGTGATGGTGATGGTGCCGGGGACTTCGGTTGTCTTGTCCACGATCGCCACGCCATTCGTATTGATGGTCACGATCGGCAGATTGATCGCCGCGGCTGCCGGAGCAAAAGAAGGATTGGAGATAGAAATCGTCAGGGACAGTGGCGCCGTTGCTTGAACGGAACCCGCCGTACCAACGACCGTCACCGCAGCCGTCCAGCTCGTCGGTATTTCAAGCTCCGTTGCCGAAAAGCCTTCCTGCCCCGCCGAGAGGGAGGCAGTGACGTTCAGGGTTCCTGAGTTGCCTGCCGTTAATGTCAGCGGAGAGACGCTGATGCCGGACGGCAGACCGGTCAGTGTGACCGCAATCTCTCCGGAATAAGTGCTGCTGCTCGCGGCGACCACTACAGGGACATTCTGCTGGCCGGGATAAATTGTGAGGGCGGATGTCACGGCCGTGATTTCAAATGTCTGGCCTTGGCAGACTGGAATCAGAGATAAGAGCCCAATCGCAGATAACTCATAGAGTCTGGCTCTCCTGCGATAACGGTCCTTCATCCTTCACCGCTCCTTGATGCGGACAGCTTACCACGAGCCGTGGCCAGACCCGGCTGTTGTACCAGCTCGATTGAGAGTATAGCGCTGACTTGATCGGCCCGGTTTTTCTGTACCAGCCCCGATGTCAGTCCTCAGCCGGCGGCCGGCGGAGCGAGCAACCAGGCGCTGGCCCGGCAGCTGTCCACGAGCCGGCCGGGAGGCGGCGGCTACTTCTTCTGGTCCTGTTTGGGATAGACCATGTCGGCTTTGTGTTTCTCGCGGAATTCGGAGAGCCCGCAGGAGCCGAGGACTTTGAAGCCTTTGGCTTGAAGTAAGGCCGCCGCACGGGCGGCCCGTCCGCCGCGGTTTCAAAGCGTGACGATGAGCTTGTCGGTGGGAATTTCCTTCAGCCGGCCCTCGAGTTGGCTCAATGGGATGTTCACGTAACCCTTGATCGAGCCCAGCGCGGCGATCTCGTCCGGCTCGCGCACATCGAGGAAGAAAACCTTACCGGGTTTCTCGAGCAGCTTCGCCAGTTCTTCATCCGTGACGGCTTTGGGCGCGGGCGCGGCCGCCTGTTGCGCCACCACCAGGCCCATGGCCAGCATTCCCGTGAGCACGCAGGCCCAGCACAGAGTCTTCATAGCCGCGAGTGTACCATGGATAAATTATGGTTACTACGACGGACGAGTTCCACCGCATCGCCCAGCTGCCGCCCTACGTGTTCGCCAGCGTCAACGAGATGAAGGCCCGGCTGCGCGCGGCGCAGTACGACGTGGTCGATTTCGGGATGGGCAATCCGGACGGCGCCACGCCGCGTACGGTGGTGGCCAAGCTGGCCGAGGCGGCGCGCAACCCCCGCAACCACCGCTACTCGGTGTCGCGCGGCATCCCCAACCTGCGCCACGAGATTACGCGGCGCTACGAGCGCAATTACGGCGTGCAGCTCGACCCCGAGAGCGAGGCCATCGTCACCATGGGCGCCAAGGACGCCCTGGCGCACCTGATCTTCGCCGTCATCGGCCCCGGCGACCGCGTGGTCACGCCCGCGCCGTGCTACCCCATCCACCAGTACGGCGTGATCATGGCCGAGGGCCAGGCCGTGCCGCTGCCGGCCGACAATCCGGCCGAATTCCTGAACCGGCTGGAGGACCTCTGTAGGAGCGGAACGCGCCCGCCCAAGCTGATCCTGATGAGCTACCCGCACAACCCCACCACGGCCTGCGTGGAGCTGGGTTTCTTTGAAACAGTGGTCGCGCTGGCGGCGCGTCACGGCATCATGATCCTGCACGATTTCGCCTACGCCGACCTGGGGCTGGACGGCTACCGGCCGCCCAGCCTCCTTGAGGTGCCGGGCGCCAAGGAGCTGGCGGTCGAGATCTTTTCGATGAGCAAGAGCTTCAACATGCCCGGCTGGAGGGTCGGCTTCGCGTTTGCAACCGGCGCATGATCCAGGCGCTGGCGCGCATCAAGAGTTACCTGGACTACGGCGTTTTCCAGCCCATCCAGATCGCCTCCATCATCGCGCTGCGCGAATGCGAGGGCGACGTGGAGCGCATCCGCAGCATCTATTCGAAGCGCCGTGACGTGCTGGTGGAGGGACTGAACGCCGCCGGCTGGCCGGTCGCCAAACCGCGCGGAACGATGTTCGTGTGGGCGCCGATTCCGCAGCCGATGCGCGAGCTGGGCTCGCTCGAGTTCTTGAGCAACGCTCGAGACGCGCTGGTTGCGGTCTCGCCGGGCATCGGCTTCGGACCGGCGGGCGAGGCACGTGCGCTTCGCGCTGATTGAGATCACCACCGCTCGCGGCAGGCGCTACGCTCGATCAGGGAGTTTCTGCGCGACCAGCAACGCCGGCCCGCGCCGTCGGCGGCGGGGTGAGCGGGGGGGGGTGCGCGGAGGGGGCGGGGCGCCAGACCTAAGGAACGTTCCTGCGAGTTTCAGATCATCAGATCCGTTAGAAGCGATTGGGAGTAGAATCGCCACAGGTCTAGCTGGTCCAACGGGAGCCGGGCTCAGGAACACTAGGACCGATTCCACGGGGTCAGCCTTATGACGGTTACCCTTCCAGGACCATGAGGAGGTTCAGGTGTTTCTACTCTTCGGTGCGAACCAGCTGAAGAAGCGGATGGGACAGGCCACGGCCACCTGCAAACGATGCGGCCGTGCGACAGTGCAGATTTAGAGAAGCGCAGGACCTGGTTCACCTTCTTCTTTATCCCGCTCATCCCGCTTAGTGGACGAGAGGAGGTGAGGAGGTGCAACCTATGCGGCCATGAAAACATTGGCGGCATGTCCTCTGCACTGCCCCTGGTTGCGCCGATCGAACAGAAGCGCTGCCCGCAATGCGCGGAGTTCATCCAGCTCGAAGCCCGGGTCTGCCGCGTGTGCGGGTACCATCTTACACCGGAAGATATGGAGATTGGACATCAACAAGCGGCTGCCACGCGTCAAGCTTGTGAAGCGGCGCTCTTAGACGAGGCAGCGCAGACGCGCAGAACTGAGGTGCGGGCGAGGATCAGGCGACTGACGATTCTCGGATGGCTGATTGTTGTCCCGGCGGGCATCTGGTCTTTTGCCTGCCTCACAACGCTTTTCATGCCGACGACACCGCGGTTGGCCAGCCCCTTCGCGTTGCATCTTCTGGCTTGGTTCTTCATCTGGCTGCTCTTTTCCACGCCGTTGTTGCTAGGGATCTATCTGCTCCGCAAAGGCCGCACGCTGCGGCGGAAACTCCGCACAATCAGAATGCGCCGGGCGCCCATCAAACAACGCAGGCGGCGCTGAACCCTAGCGCCTAGTTCGCGGCGTTGGTCCTGAAGTTGAACGGGTGGTTTCATCTTCCTGACTGCGCCTGCGCGACACTATGGGCAAGAGGGCGACCGCCCGCTGGGAGCCGGCTAAACCACAGAGGGGTCGATTCCTGATCAGCCCGTGCTGATATGAATACGAAATGCCTGCGCCGGGCAGAATGTCGGCTGGCCGCATCGAGAATCTGCGCGCGATCCAGGCCGCGAGCCTGCAACCCCTGCTGGAAGAAGAACAGCGCAACTGGCTCTCGCGGCTACATTGGGATTTCGGCGCGTCGGCCGAGCTGTGCGGCGCTACGTCAACGTCCACGCGCTGGACGGGCTGGTGCTGATCCGCGGCGCGGACGTGGTGGGCTACTGCTATTGGGTCACCGAGGAGCACAAGGCGCTCATCGGCGACCTGTACGTGCGCGACGCCTGGCGGCGCGGACACGCAAGGCCAGCTGCTGGACGAGGCGCTGCACGCGTTGCGCCGCACGGCCAGCCTGCCGGCGCTGGCCATCCGGCGCGTCGAAAGCCAGCTCATGCAACTGGCCGATCCGGAGCCGCTCGAGTGGGAGCCGAAGCAGCGCCCGCTGCAGTTTCCGCGCGTGTTCATGTCGGCCCCGCTGGAGCAACGGGCGCGCTGGCGCGCGGTGTCGTTCGGCGACGCGGTCCGGGTGGTGAGCTGGGGCCGGTGTGGATGGAATCGATCGCGGAGCTGGTGGCGGCGGTTTATCAGGGCCACGTTGACAGCCTCATCAACGACCAGTACCGCAGCCCCGCGGGCGCGGCGCGCTTCCTGCGCAACATCGTCCATTTCCCCGGCTGCGGCGTGTTTCAATCCGACGCCAGTTCGGTGGCCATCGACGAACACGGCGATCTGCTGGGCTGCGTGATTGCGACGCGCGTGGCGCCGCAGACCGGGCACGTCGCGCAGATCTGCGTGCGGCCGGCTGGCAGGGGCGCGGGCTGGGCTACGAGCTGATGCGGCGGGCGATGCTGGCGCTGGGCCAATGCGGCTGCGACGAGGTATCGCTGACGGTCACCGAAGCCAATGCGCAGGCGTTGCGGTTGTACCGGCACATGGGCTTTCACTCCATCCACCACTTCAAGGCGCTCATCTGGCCGGAGCTGTAGGGTGTCGAAAAACACGGCCGACTCCCTTACGGTCGCGGCTCAGAACACGCGGCCATGAAGCGGCGGACTCTGCACGGTCGCTCCCTTCCGGTCGCGGCTCGGTCACAACACGACCGCTCCTTTCAGTCGCGGCACCATTACAGAGGCGCGGCTCAGTGCCTCATGGGGCCGGCGGCAGCGAGGTTGTTACACTGAAGCGAAGTGGAAAAACGCCGCATGTGCCCGCATTGCCGGGCGTTCATTACGATCAACGACAGGATCTGCCCGTATTGCGACACGCCGGTGGGGCCGACCGCGAGAGAGACCGGCTCGGGGGCACCCTGGTGG
>CAVWRA010000010.1:0-429804 GCA_963757265.1 Terriglobia bacterium | reverse complement strand
AGGCGGTAGGCGACGATCTCGGCCTGCTCGGAGGTACCGGCGAGCGTTCCGGATTTCAGCAGGACCTCGAAATGGCGTATGCGATCGTGATCGATGGCGCCGATCGTCCGGAGCATTTGCAGCGCCAGTTCGTTGTGCGTGATGAGCTCTCCAGCCGCTTCCGTGCCTTCACCGGTGGCGCCCGCGATCATCAGAACATTGCCGTCGTGGGAGACATTGGGCACGAAAGAGATGACGCTATAGGTGTCGCCGCCCTGCGCGGAGTTGCCTTCGAACCAATAGATGTTCTTCTCACTCGGTCGCGGTTTGACGTTCCGAAAGCCGGGACGCGGTGGATTCGAGTCGTGAACGAAGCGGAAGTTCAGCGATTGTTCGAACAACTCCACCCAGGGGTTGGCGCGACGGCTGCCGATCAGGATAAAGTTGCCCTTCTTGAAATCGATGAGCTGGATGTTACGCACGTGGCGCACGGTGGAATGCCCGAGGTACTCCTGGTCGAGTTGCAGAATCTCCTGCACCAGCCGGACATCGGAGATATTCGTATACTGGCGCTGTGGGAGGATCTTGAGAAGAGAGTCCATCTGGGGGGGCGCACCCTTCGGGCCCAGCGGGTAATTCCGGTTCACGTATTGCGCCAGCGTGACCGGAGCGACTGTAATATCTTCATATAGGACCAGAGCGGAGTCCGCGCAAACGAAGTAAGTTTGCTGATCCTTACTAAAAAGCGCGGCCCACAGCGGGTTCTTCGGAGCAGAGGCCTGAGCGGCGGAAGATGGTGCATGAACGGTGCGCTGGTCGGAGCAGACCGGCATCGCACACAGTTTCGGGCGCGGGATGAGCGTGTCATTCGCCGACTTCGACGGCGACGGTTATATGGACGCCTTCGTGGCTAACGATGCCAGCCCCAACTTCCTGTTCCACAATCTGGGGGGCCAACGATTCGAGGTGATCGGCGTGCAAGCCGGTGTCGCTTACAACGACTCGGGCAACGCCCTTTCGGGGATGGGCTCCGATTTTCGCGACGTCAACAACGATGGTCTGCCGGACATCTGGCACACGGCGGTCGAGCGCGAAACGTTCCCCTTGTACCTCGGACTCGGCAAGACCTTCTTTTCCGCGACCATGTCCAGCGGGCTCGCGCGCTACACGGCCAGGATGTCGGGCTGGAGCAACGGCATCATGGATTTCGATAACGACGGATGGAAGGATCTGTTCGTCGCACGCTCCAATGTCCTGGATACGGTGGATGAATATCACGACGGGCGGACCTACGCCGGAGCCGAACGCCGTGTTCCGCAACCTCGGGGGAAGCACCTTCGAGGACGTCAGCGCGCTCGCCGGCGAAGATTTCCAGAAGGCCGCGCCCCATCGCGGAGTGGCGTTTGGCGATCTCGATAACGATGGGCGCATCGACGCCGTCGTCAGCGTGCTGGGCGGCGCTCCGAAGGTCCTGCGGAACGTCTCCGCCAACCAGAACCATTGGCTGCTGCTGCGGCTGGTCGGCTCGCGCAGCAACCGCATGGGGCTCGGCGCCCAGGTGCGGCTCGTCACCGGCGATGGCCGCTCGCAGTGGAACGAGGCCACCACCAGCGTGGGTTATGCCTGCTCGAGCGACAGCCGCGTCCATTTCGGTCTGGGCGGCAACACCGTGGTCCGTGAACTCGAGGTGCGCTGGCCGGGCGGGGTGAAGCAGATCTTGCATGACGTCCAGCCAAATCGCATCCTGGTGGTGAGGGAACCGCCGGCATGATCTGGTTCGCTGTGCTGATGTTGTTGCAGGAAGATCCGGATCAGGCCCGTTTCGCGCAAGCGCAGCAACTCGCCGCGCAGGGCCGCTGCCACGAAGCCGCTCCCGTGTTCCAGCAACTTGCGGCCGCGCATCCGCGCCTCGCCGCGATTCCTTTCGCGCTCGGGCAGTGCTCGTTCAACGAAAAGGACTATCTGGCCGCCGCCGCGGCGTTCGACCGGGCCCTGCAGATCGATCCGCGGATGGCGGAAGCGCGGGCGCTCTATGGCGCCGCGCTAGGGCTCTCCGGACGAACCGCCGAAGCGATCGTGCAATTGAGAATGGCCACGCGCGCGGACAACGATTTCGCCGCCAGTTTCCGGCTCCTCGGCATGTTCGAAGTCGAGAATGGACAGACCGGGCCCGAAGCCCGCTCCGCTCTGGAACGGGCCGTGGCGCTGGAAGTCTCCGATGCCCGCGCGCACTACTGGCTCGGTCAACTCCATTTGCTGAACGAGGACTATGACGCCGCCGCGAGGGAATTTGCAGCCTCGCTGGCTTTACAGCCGCAATCGGTGCAGGCGCTGGTCGGCCACGCCCGCGCGCTGGCTGGCGCGGGCCAGACGGCAGCGGCGCTGGGCGAATTTCAGGACGTACTGAAGCGCGAGCCGGCATCGGCCGAGGCGTTGCTCGGCGCCGCGACCTGCTATTACAATCTGCGCCAGTTCCCAGCGGCCCTCGCTGCGGCCAGCGAGGCCGCCGGACACGTGGCGGACCTGCGCGACCGCCGCGCGGTGCTGTGGCTGCTCAGCCGTCTGTATCGCGCCACCGGCGAGCCGGGAAAAGCGGCGCTGAATGAACGGCAATTGGCGGCGCTGGAGCAGGGAATGAACGACGACCTGGCGCGTTTTCGCGCGCTCCAGGAGCAAGCCATGCGCTATCGCGCCTCCGGCGATTTCGCCAGTCTGGCCTCCACCCTGGAAGCCGCCGTGCGCATCGAGCAGCGGCAGGACTCTCTGGTTATGTTGGGCGACGCCTACCGGGCCTTGAACCGGCCCAAGGATGCGGAGCAGTGCTACGTGCGCGCGCTGGCCGCCGGAACGGACCAGGAGCAGATCGTGCGGCGTCTGGAGGAGATTCGCGCCGATCAAAGGAAGACTGCGCAATGAGAGGAACTGGCGTCCCATGCTGATGGCGCTCCTGCCTCTGCTGCTGGTCCTGGAACAACCGCCCGCGGACTCTTCCGCGTTGGCCACGGCCGAACAACTGCTGCGCCAGAACCGTTTCGAAGAGGCCATCCCGAAACTGGAGGCCGCGCTGCAACTGGAACCCCATTCCGGCGAGAGCGTGTGGTTGCTGCTGGCGCGGTGCTATGAAAGTGTTGGAAAGCCGCAGGACGCAGTGCGGACGCTGCGGGCGGGCGTGCGCGCCAACCCCGATTCGCAGCGCCTGGCGCTGCATCTCGGCGAGGTCCTGTTCCGTCTCCAGGCGAACAATCAGGAAGCCGGCGCATTGCTGGCGCACGCCGTCGCGACGATGCCGCGCGATGCGGAAGCGCGCCATTACTATGCGCAGTGGGCGTCTCTCAATGACAAGGAAAATGAGTGCGTGGCCGCCGAGCGCGCCGCGCTGGCGTTGCCGGGTGTCAACGACCAGGCGCTGTTGCAGATGTACACGCTGCTGGGCATGTGCGAGGACAAACTGGACCAACCCGAGAATGCGGAGAACGCATTCCGGAAGGCGCTCGTGGTAAACCGCCGGCTGCCGTCTTTCGACCCGGCTTCGGCCATTCAATTCGCCCGTTTCCTGACCATTGCCGGAAAGGAGGACCAGTCGCGGCAACTGGTGCGCGAGATTCTCGCCCGCGCGCCTTCCTACGGGCCCGTGCATCTCGAACTCGCTAAGCAATTCGACAAGGCCGGAAAGTTCGCCTCGGCGGTGGAGGAAGCGCGAAAGGCGCTGGCGGGCGAGGGCAACGATGAGTTGACGATTCGCTCGGCGCGCAGCGTACTGGCGAAATGCCTGTTCGCTCTGGGTCAGAAAAAGGAGGCCGAGGAACAGCGTCAATTGATCGACGCGGAGTCGAAACGACAGCCGTAGGCAGAGCAACTGGACCGCCAACCACTCTCACGCCAACCGGACAGTTCACTAGATGGCGCGTTCGAGGATTTCCCTAAGTTCCGCCTCGGTCAGCGCGATCGGGTTGGCCTTCATGCTGCTGGCCCGCGCGGCGTTCGCGCACAGGCCGGGGATGTCGGCCTCCCCGATGCCATACTGACGCAGGGGCGGGATGCCTAGGTCGGCGCATAGCGCCACCAGCCAGGCGGCTAGGTCGTCGGCTCCGGCCAGGATCCGGCCGGCTTCACCATAGCGCGCGATCGCGCCGCTGCGAGGGCTGCGCTCGTGGAGCGCGCGCAGATTCACTGCGGTCACGTGCGGCAGCAACGCCGCGCAGACGCCCCCGTGCGGCGCGTCGAAGGCTCCCCCGATCGCGGCCGCAAAGCCATGCACCGCGCCCAGGCCGGCGTTGGCCAGCGCCAGTCCGCCCATCAGGCTGGCCAGTGACATGCCGCCTCGCGCCTCGAGGTCATCCCCCTGATCGAACACGCGCCGCAGCGAACGGGCGGCCCGCCGCATCCCCTCCTGACAATAAAGATCGGTGAGCGGGTTGGCCCTGATGCAGACGAATGGCTCAATGAGTTGGGTCAGCGCGTCCAGGCCGGTCGTAGCGCTGAGTTCAGGCGGCAACCCGAGCGCCAGCTCCGGATCGACAACCGCCAGGCGCGGCAGCATGGACAGACTCCTCAGGCTGGCCTTCACCCTGTGCGCCGGCGAGGCCAGCACCGCATTGCGTGTTACCTCGCTGCCCGTGCCGGCCGTGGTGGGGACGGCGATGCATGGCGCCGCGGGCGCGCCCAGAGTCTGCCCCCGGCCCACGACCTCGAGGTAGTCGAGCACGTCGCCGGGATTGGTGAGCAGCGCGGCGATGGCTTTTCCGGCGTCGATCGCGCTGCCGCCGCCCACCGCAATCACCACGTCGCACGTTGCGGCTCGCGCCGCCGCCACCCCGGCTCGCACTGTGTCCACCTGCGGTTCGCCGTGCACCTCAAAACGAACGCCCTCGAAGCCGTGCGTGCGGCTGCCGGTGACTAGCAGTGCCCGCCGTCCCATGGCCTGAGCGGCGCTGGCGACAATGCCACGCGCTCCGCCGCCGAAGACGATTCGTCCCGCCGTGGCGAATTCGAAATTACGAGTCATCGTCGCTCGGGAAGAGGTTGGCGTACTTGACGCTCGAACGCGGCTCGGCCATCATTTCGGCGACCATGTCGCGCCACAGCGCGTAATGAGGCGTCGCCTTGTGTGCGGCGGCGGCTTCCACCGTCCGGTACACCTCGACCAGAATGAAGCGCGCCGGATCGTCGGCCCGCTGGAGGACGTCGAAACGGGCAATGCCGGGTTCCTGAACGCTGCAGCGCGCGTTTTCGAAGCTGGCCGCGGCGAAGGCCCGAACGCACTCCGCTTTCACATGGACATGAACATGGACGACCTGCATGCGCCTATTATTCCAAATCGGAAACAGTCATTCTCTGACAATGGTCGGCCCAGTCCTCTTGGACCAGTCCGGGTGTTGGCCCTCAGCCGGGTTGGGCGGATCGCCATGCCAATTCCAGGCCATCGCAAGGTTCAAGCAGCCCTTAATGCACTTGATTTGTTGATGGTGCGGACGGGGAGACTCGAACTCCCATGGGTCGCCCCGCCAGATCCTAAGTCCACTTGTATCAATACTGGCAAGAACCGGGCTGATCCCGATCGTGCGTCTCGGCAGAAACTACCGCGTCAACCCACGCAAGCTCCAAGAGTTCATTGACGGCGGTGGCAAGGCACTTCCCGGAGGCTGGCGCCGCGAAGCCCCGGTCCAGTCGGCGCAGTCCGCCACCGGGGGGCGGCGATGAGCGTTCTACTGCCGATCAACAGGATCCGTACGGACGGTGGCACTCAGCCGCGAGCGGCGCTGGACATCAACACCATCAGAGATTATGCGGAATTGCTGCACAACGGAGTGAAGTTTCCGCCGGTCGATGTTTTCTGGGACAGATCTGAGTACTGGCTTGCGGACGGCTTCCACCGTCTCCGCGCGATGCAGGAGGCGGGCCTGGCCAGACCGGGCTTTTGTACCAGTTTGATTGAGAGTATACCGCTGGTTTGATCAGCCCGGTCTTTTTAGACCAGGCCCGATCATCTGTCTTCCAGTCTCTCCATTCGACTGGTACGGAAAACCCCGGTCAGGTCATCAGGGCGCAGCGCCGGGCGGGCAGGTAGTTGCCGTCCTGGCCACCCCAAAGTGCGGGCTATGGGAGCGTACGGACGCGCCCGGGACCGGCACCCCAAACCGGTGACGGCGGTGGCGGCGGCTCCCTCGAGCGAGGAGCGCGTCCGGCGCATGGGGATGGGCAACATTGAGGCCCGTGCGCCGCCAGAGCGGCCAGTGTGTATACCAGTCGCTCAAGCACCCGGCGCCAAGGTGTGTATGTGTAGCCCGGGTGAAGCGAAACCAGCTACTCAAGATCGGAGGATAAACGTGGGACAGTTAACAGCAACGAAACTGCGCGTCAACCTGATGCTCGACACTGAGTTGTCAGCGTGGGTGGATGATCTCGCCAGGGAACTGGAAACGACCACCGGGGCGGAGCTTTCGCGCAGTGAGATCGTTCGCACGGCCCGAACCATGCTGCGCGAACTGCACCCAACCAGGCCCGAGCGTCGGCATTCCCAATGTTCTCGATGTGCAAGAAGGCCACGGATCTGACGCTGATCGGCGTGGCCGCAGTTCGAAAGGCAGTAGCAGGATGATGACATACACATCTAGACACCACGGCCAGCCTGGGCCAGAGCCGAGGCGCACGGCGCCGCCGGCCTTTATGACAGCCCAGGAGGTGGCCAACATTCTGCGGGTTCATGTAGAAACAGTGAGGAACCGCGCGCGCCAGGGCAAAGTGCCGGGCGCGACCAAAGTGATGGGAGACTGGCGCTTCGCAACGCCTGAGATCCTGACGGTGTTCGCCGGGACTCTCTGGGGCGCCCAGCTGTGACGCCATCCCTAAAGTGCGCCCTGACCTCACGAGTAGTGCGGCCCACCACTGAGCTTGGAGCACGACATCTCGTTCAGATTGCAGGCCGCGGACACAATCCTGCACTGCGAAACACAGTGATTTCCAGTCCTCTGGCCTGGCCATCGAGGACCAGGGGTAGGCGGGTGCCAAGGCGCTTCGGGTCGGGTCGCAAAAAGGAAGCGGTTGGCTCGGCCCGCAATTGTGACCGGATGCGAATGGCCAAGAGCAACGCGGACTTCAACAACGCCTAGCACGACTGCCTGGAGCTGCGTGAGAAGGCCCAGTCCGCGCTGCGATCACCGGCATAAGGGCCACCTAGAGCGCAGTCGCGCGGCCCACGACGGAGGCGCTGATGCGCCAGAAGTGCACTTCGACACCGGACCGCGGGCGTCCAATGTCCGGAAACGCCGTTTACCGTCCACTGACCATGCAAGATCAGGAAGAAGTGTAACCCATGTGGTTAGCAATCTCTGCTACCCATGTGCCGGATCGTACATATTGCGTCTATGCGGGGGCCAAGAGGGCTTCCGCGGGGATAGTACAATTCGCAGGATCAAAACAAGGCGAGTCTGTTTGAATTAACCCGGATGTTTCACCAACCATCGGCTGCGGCGCGCGATAGGGCCGCATCTACTGCGTTGTGCTGGGCCGAGGGGGCACCCCCCATCCTCGACGTAGCGGCCAAGTACGCCTGCGGGCGGCTCCCGCGAGCGCGCCTTGTGGCATTGCTTGATGTTGGGGCCCTCTCATCGCGCCTCGCTGCGGTCGCAAGTGAAACATCCGGATTAAATGGGACCTGGAAGTCCCAAACGGGCATCCCGGTTGCATTGGCCGCCTGCGTGTTTTAGCCTCCAGGAATCGCTGGGTAGACTTCCACTTACAGGAGACCAAAGTGTCCATTCGACCCATTAAGCGGCTCAGCAAGTCCAAGCCGACGCTCGAAGGTGCCGGGGTGCACCTCCGCCGCGCTTTCGGATTCGGCAATACATCCGACTTCGATCCGTTTCTTCTTTTGGACGATTTCCGCAACGACATCCCCGAGGATTATCTGGCCGGCTTCCCTTGGCACCCTCATCGCGGCATCGAAACCATCACGTATGTTCTGGCAGGGACGGTCGAGCACGGCGATAGCATGGGCAACCGAGGCGCTATCGGCGCCGGCGACGTTCAATGGATGACGGCGGGCAGCGGCATCATCCACCAGGAGATGCCGAAAGGAGACCAATCAGGGCGGATGCATGGCTTCCAGTTATGGGGGAACCTTCCGTCATCCCTGAAAATGACGACGCCGCGTTACCAGGAGGTGAAAGCGGTGGACATTCCCGAGGTCACGGACGACGACGAGACGCACGTGCGCATTGTGGCCGGCAACTTTTGGGGGAAGACCGGTCCGGTGGACGGGGTCGCCGCTGAACCGGTTTATCTGGACGTGTCCGTGGCCCCTGGACGCCGGAAGACTCTACCAGTGGAAACGACTCGACATGCGTTTGCATATGTATTCGCGGGCGGGGGAAAGTTCTGCAACGCATCCGGCCCGCTCTCTGTTCCGACGGAAGGAGTCGGATGGCTGGAAACGAAGCCGCCAACGGAGGCTGACAATCGTTCGCTCGTGCTGTTCGAGCGCGGCGATGAGGTAGAGGTACAAGCAGGCGAGCAAGGAATCCGGTTTCTCCTGGTCTCTGGAAGGCCACTGGAGGAGCCCGTCGCGTGGTACGGTCCGATCGTCATGAACACGCAGCGGGAGCTCCAGCAAGCGTTCGAAGAATTGGAGAAGGGGACGTTCCTGAAGGCGGCGAAGTGAAATTGAACGCTTGAAGTGAATAAACAAATCAATATTGGTGATTCTCGTCGGAGGGATGGTTGAAGGTTAAGCCGCCTGACAATTCGCTGAACAGGGTTTGAACTCTGGTGAGTTGGCGACCGTGTCGATATCGCCGGTTAACGCCCTCGACAAAGACGATTGCCGATGTGTAGATGGTCGTGCCCGGCGCCACTTTCCGAATGGCCGATCGTGGAGCGTCTCCGAGCGAAGCGGGGCTTACGAAACCCGCGCCCGGCGCAGATACGTCACCAGCAGATATCCGAGAACGATGGCCGCCAGCAGTGCCGCAATCGCCCATGTCAGGTCACCCAGAACCGCGTACAGGGCCATCACGCTATCGCTGAAAATCCGCCCCAAAGAGATGAAGACTACAACCCCCGTGATCTCACCTAAGGCGTCCCAGAAAAGGAATCGGTGCCACGGGTAGCCGGCCGTGCCGCTGGCCAGATTGATCACGGGTCCCAGAGGACTCAGCAGCCAGCGGGTGATAAAGATGCCCGGGCCGCCCCAGGCTTTCGCTTTGGCTTCCACGGCCTCGAGCCTGGCGCGCCCTCCGAACAGGCCGCTGAGTCTTGTCACCGCGGACGGCCCGGCCCATCGCCCGATGGCGTAGCCCACCTGATCGCCGAGGATTGAACCGGCGCCGGCCGCGCCCATCGCCCACCACAGGTCCATGGCGCCCTGCGAAATCATCGAGCCCGCGACAATCAGAAGCAGCGTGATGGGCAGCGGCACTCCGATGGCCGCAATGGCCACGATGCCGCAAAGGGCCGGCGTGCCGTACAGTGAAACCGCCGCGAGGAGCTGATCGTTCATCGCGGTTGGCCGCCTGGTGGTTGTGCGGCGGCATCGATGGCGCGTTGCAGTTGGGCTATCAGTTCAGGCACGGGGCGGTTCAGATCGCGAGCGATGTGGCGAAGTGATCGCCGGTCCTGCGGCGCCCGCGGTTGAACCCCAATCGCTTGAAACAGCACGGAGGCAGGGACATGGTGGGTATGGGCGATAAATGGGACCGACATCCATGCATGGATGGGTTCATTTTCCGTGCGGATCTGCCGCGCCCGGCGGGCGGCCCTGGAGGCGAAAATGAAGGTGCCCGCGATCGCCAGCACCAGGGCCAGCCCAATCGCCAGAGTGAGTCGCCACGAAATTCCCACAATTCAATATAGACTTCTTCCGCCCCGGGACTCTGGTTGAAGCGCCCCCCCGATGCCTGCGTGCGAGTCCGAGGGTCGTGGACGAAAAGTGCCGTTTCCGGACATTGGGGGTGTCCCATCACGATCCGGGCGGCGAAATCGGGGCCCTATTCGACGAAGACCCAATTTGCGAGCCGTGCGGCTTCGCCAAGGATGCCGTCCAGAATCCTCTCCCGTTCCCGATAATCCCGCCCAGAGTCCCGCTCGCCGTGCACCGCCTGCCTCGGCCAATATGGTCCGGTGGCGGGAGGGCCGCGGTATGAAGAAACCAAGCAGGAAAAAGAAGACGCCTAAACGGGTTCTGCGGCTTCCGGACCTGGACTACGCCAAAGGGGCGGTGCTCAATACGCTCGGCTCGCCAGAATCGAAGCGTGGGTATGAATTCGCCATCGACGATTTCGTGACCTGGTACTGCTCGGAACCAAGGCTGGCGTTCAGCAAGACCGTCGTGCTGCGCCACCGTCCCGAACTGGAATCCCGTCGCCTTGCCCCGGCGACGATCAACCTGCGCCTGGCGGCTGTGCGCTGGCTCGCCTACGAGGCCGCCGATACCGGCTTGCTCAGCCCCGAACTGGCTGCCGGGATTTGGCGCATGAGGGGCGCCAAGCGAATCGGCGTGCGGCTCGGAAACTGGCTGACCGCCGAGCAGAGCCGGTCCATGCTGCAGGCCCCGACGTGCAAAGCCTCAAGGGCCGTCGGGATCGGGCAATCCTGGCCTTGCTGCTCGGTTGCGGGCTGCGGAAGGGCGAGGTAGCCGGCCTCCGACTGGATCATCACCAGCAAAGAGAGGATCACTGGGTCATCGTCGATTTAATCGGCAAGGCCGCTCATGTTCGCACCGTCCCTGTTCCGGATTGGGTCAAGTCGGCCGTTGACGGTTGGGTGACCTCGGTTCCGATCATCGAGGGCAGGGTTTTGCGGTGCGTCAGGCAGACAGGATCGGTTTGGGGCGAGGGCATCACCGAGAAGGTGGTCTGGCACGTGGTGAAACGTTTCGCCAACGCCGTCGGCATTCCCAAGTTGTCACCGCACGACCGCAGGCGTACCTGCGCGAGGCTCCGCCACACCGCCGGCGGGGAGCTTGAGCAGATCCAGTTCCTCCTGAAGCATTCCTCGGTGGACACGACCGAGCGGTACCTGGGCTGCAAACAGCGGCTGCGGCTCGCCGTCAATGATCACATCGGCCTGGAGCCTTAGCGCCGCCTCGAAAGTCACTTTCCGGAAGCCCCACTTTGCGAGCACCAGTCTTCCGAATCCCCGACTACACACCACTTGGACTCTAGTTTGCAGTGCCGGGACTGCCTTTCTGTGAGAACGGCGCGGAATCAGGCGCCAGCCTCCGCCTCGCCCCTCACCGGAACTTCTCCACCATCATCAGGTTGTTCTGGCCTCCTTCACTTCCATATACCGAGTACAGGAGGTACCGGCTGTCGGGGGACACGGTCAAGCCCCATGCCAGTTTCCCCTCGACCTTTGCGGCGGTCTCGACCTTGCGCGTGGCGAAGTCGTATCGCTGGATCGAGGGATTCTCCCAGCCCGAGAAGAAGTAGACCCCGCTTTTGACCACCGCGAAACACTGGAGGCATACGCCGCCAGTGATCCGGATCTCCTCGCCCCCTTCCGCCGGAACTCGCCACAATACGGTGTTCTCCCCCCCGTCCTCCGACGCGAGCGAGTAGTAAACGAATCTTCCGTCGGGGAATTCAACCGCGCCACTGCCGCAGACTTGTTTCGTGATCTGCACCGGGTCTCCCCCGTCGGCAGAGACTTTCCACAACTGGCTCTTTCCACTCGGTTCGGAGACGAAGTAGATCCACTTGCTGTCGCGCGACCACGAACCAGACACATCTCCACGCTGAGCGCCGCGCAAACGCTCCGGCTTTCCTCCGTCCGCGCTGACTGTGTAGATTTCGCAGCTCCCGCCGGGGCAGGCGGTGAAAGCGATGCGTCGTCCGTCCGGGGACCAGGCAGGGTCTGCTACGTACGGGCCGCCGAAGGAGGTCAGCGGCTCACGCTCGATCCGTCGGCAACGCACACCCGGATCTCGTGGCTGCCGGAGCGTTGCGAAGCGAAGGCGACGCGCTTGCCGTCCGGCGAGAACTGCGGGACGTGGTCCAGGCGCGTGGAGCTCATCGGCATCTTGGCCGCCCGCTGGCTCCCACCCAGTTCCAGGCGCTAGATGTTCGCACTCGAGACACTCTGCACGTAAGCCACGCGACCCTGCCGGGAGATCGCCGGCATGGGCGCGTTGCTTTCCCCGCCGAATGGCAGCCTCAGGTTCTCCTGGTCGTCGCGCGGCTCCGCGAATGGCCGTCTGTCACGCGCCACTATTGCCCCATAGATCACCCGATGTGAACAGGATCGAGTTTCCGTCGGGACACCAGGCCGGCTCATCCGTCCGTTTTTGCCAAAACGTGCTGCGCTTTGGTTCCCCCACAGGCCGGACGTCCTCGGACAGTTTCAACAGATAAAGATCGGAAGCCACGCGCAGGGTGCCGGAGTGCAACTCTACAAGATCTCCTCCTTCGCTGCGTTCCATTGGAGGAATCGTTCCTGCCGGTAGCTGTCCACGGCCATGCGGCAGGCCATCGAAACCCGGAAACCCAGTTCGAAGGGACAGTTCGGCTCCTTGCCTGAGCGGATGCAATCCAGGAAGTTCTGTACATGCGCAATGTCGAGGTGCTGCTGGCCGTGATCGATCGCCTTGCCCAGGATCTCGCCAGCCTGCGGCAGATTTACTTTCTGCGGAGCGTAGCGCACCTGCTCGCCGCGGAATATCGTGCCGTCTGTGCCGAGGACGCTCTCGGTCGTGCTCAGTTCGTCGTTGCCGAAGGCCGAGTCCCAGGTGAACATCAGATCCTCGGAGTGAACCATCGCCGCGTGCATCGTATCGGGCACTTCTCGTCCGTCCTTCCAGAGAAAGACGCCACCGTTGGCGACCACCCGAGTCGGAATCCGCAGCCCTAGGATGCGGTACCAAAAACACACCTGGTGCGACATGTTCTCGTAGTAGTTGCCGCCCGAATAGTCCCAGAAGAAACGCCAGTTCAGGAAGCGATTGGCTTCGAAAGGACGGTCCGGGTTCTCTCCCAGGAAAGCCTTCCAGTCGACGGTGTCTGAAGTCATGTCCGGCGGGATGGGGCGGGCCCACTGCGGCTTCCCATGCGGCGTGTTGCGGTACATGTGCGAGTGGATTTCCGTGATCTTACCCATCTTGCCGCCGTGCACGATGCCCAGAGCCTCGGCAACGTGCCCGGAGGAACAGTCCTGGTGCCCGATCTGGACGACCAGCTTGGGGGCATTCAGTCGGGCCCTTCGCATGCTCTTGGCATGCCTCACAGAGAACGCCAGCGTCTTCTCCTGGTAGACGTGTTTGCCGGCCTGGAGGGAGGCCACGAAGTGCTCACAGTGCAGGTGCTGGGGCGTGGCGATGATGACGGCGTCGATGGACCGGTCGTCGAGCAGGCGGCGATAGTCCATGTACGCCGCCGCATGCGGCGCTTTGGCCATCTCCTTCGCCGGGCCGAAGCGGCCGGACCAGGCATCGGCAAAAGCCCCGAACTCGGTGTTCGGATCGCGCATCGACCAGATCAACTGGAGACCCCGGAAGCCGGGGCCGATCATGCCGATGCGGATGCGGTCGTTGGCGCCGAGAACCCGCGAACTCGCCAGCGCAAATCCAGCGGCCTTCTTGGCGAACGTGCGGCGTGAATCCATGAGCCCTCCTGTACGGCCTGCGCGGCGCAGGCCCAGTCGTTATTCGTGCCCGCCGTGGCCGGCTGCTCGCGGTTCGGGAATACTCGCACCGGCGAGTCGCAGGACCGCGTGAAGCGGCGTGTTGACGGAAGAACCGCCGGCGTAGAACGTGTACTCTCCAGGCACCACCTCCCAGGCCTTGCGATCCGCGTTGAAGATCGCAAGAGACTGGGGATCGAGACTACCCCTGCATGCTTCCGCGGCCGCGCAACAGGCGGTCGGAGCACCATCGATGCGGGCTGCCGGCGACGCCGTTTCCAGCGCCCCGGGAATACCTGTCTTCGCTTCCCAGGCAGGGCCGCGAGTTGTGCGCCTGGTTCGCATGGATTCCTCCCGCCTGTCAGGCCCCCGCTTACCGCCCGGCACGAATGGCAAGCGATACAGGTGCACCTGGTAGGTGCCGAATCTGTCCTCGAGCTTCCCGCCGCGCACCTCGATGGTTCGCGCCTCGCCCAACACTTCTGCGGTGATGGACGCGTGGCAGTCGCGCAAATTGAACGCGGCCTGAATGGGGCCGCCCGGACGCGCCGCCACGGCGAGCAGGTAGGTCGCTCCGGCGTGGCGCTTGAGCATGTAGTCGACGGGAACATCGCTTGACGACGACGTCACCGTGACGCCGTTCGCCACCGAAGGCGTGTTCAGAACAGGGGCCAGCGCGTGGATCTGGGCGTTGAGCGACGCCAGCGCCTCGCGTACCGGCGGGTCATCCAGCGGGGCGGCGTCATTGAACGTGGGCTTGAATTGATGGCAGAAGTAGCCGATGCCCATCGCGCCGTGGATGATCGACATCCACACCTCTGACTTCATGTCGGACGGCGATGGCTTGGGGCCTCCGTCGAACGAGGAGGTTTCGATATAGCTGAACACCGGTTTGCGGAAGCGCGCCCACCCGCGCAGGCGATCGATGCCCTGGCCCACAAACCACAGCGGCAACTTGCCATTAACCGGATAGACGTCGAACCCCACGATGTCCGCCGCCTCGGCGTATTGCGGGTAGTGTTCCCAGTGACCAGCGCACGCATCGCCCCGGCCAACCCAGCCTTCATTCGCGACAGCCTGCCCCAGATTCAGCAGCACGGGGCGGGTGGGATCCGCGGCGCGGATCTCCTTATAGCCTTTCATCACCGCGCCGGGGTAGAGGCAGGCGCCGTAGCCTCGGCCCGGTTTCTCCTGCGCATTGTCCGGCTCGTCGAGGAGAAACCACCCGCGCACGAGGCGCTCATTCGGGCGCGAGGCCGCGGGCTCGTTTCGCACTGCGATGACAGCCATGCCAGCGCGGTTCAGCGCATCCACGCTCTCTCCGGGACTGACCTCGATCGGACCGATGTACAGATTCACTCCGATGGACTTGTACCGGGCAGCGTTGCTCGGGCGCTGATACCAGACGCTGATCGGGATGAAGCTCGGATCGGACGGCGGGCCGTTCACCCACCGTCCGTAGTAGGCGGCGCCTCCCTCCCATGGCAGGAAGTTATCTTCGGTGCCTTCGGAGCCCGCCAGAGCGATGAGCAGTCCGGCGGGGAGGAGCAAGGCAAGACGCAGACAGAGTCGTTTCATGCGACCTCGAAAATGGCAGGCCAAGCCCGGCGCGGGGTCAGCTTGGCCTGCTGCGTACGCTTATTTCGTCTGCCGCCGCACCGGGGCGCGGCCGGCGATTGCCTCTCGGCTGTGCCGCATCCGCAGCCATTAGAACGTGGTCCTCAGGCTGAACTCGAACGTGCGCGGCAAGCCGTTGTACTTGCGGTTGTATTGCGCGCCGTACGGGTTGGCGGAGTCGATTGTCATCCACGGCCAGAGGTTGGGGTGGTTCATCGCGTTGTAGCTCTCGAAGCGGAACTCGCCCTTGACCCGCTCCGCGATGGTCACCTTCTTGCTGACCGCGCCGTCCGAGGTCCACATGGCGGGGCCGCGCAGGTAACTGACCGACTGTGGCAGCGTCCGCAGATGGTCCCAGGCCGGTTGCAGGGACGTATCAGTGTTCAGCGCCGCGACGTTGAAGAAGTTGTTCGGGTCGCGCTGGCCGTTGAGGTCGCGCAGCGTCTCGCCGGGCATCAGTAACAGGTCAGTGAGCGAAACCGGAAAGCCCTGCTGCCACTTCGTGGTGCCCGAAATCTGCCACTCGCCGAGCGCCCAGTTCAGCGGACCGTGCCAGGAGCTGCCGAACCGCCGGCCGTTGCCGAACGGCAGCTCGTACACGAAGATGGCGTTGAACACGAGGCCGGGGTCGGCGCCGTTGATCATGTTGGTGGGATGCGGGTCGCCGCCGTTAAGGTAGATGGTGCGGTCCATTTCGCGCTGCCAGGTGAAGTTGCCCGAGACGGTGAAGCCGCGGTTGAAGCGGCGCTCGAGGCGCGACTGCAGGGAGTGGAACATGCTCGTGCCGCCGGTGGTGACGGCTTCAATGCCGCTGAACTGGCTGTAGGGCTGGAGCAGCTGCATGAGGGTCGTGGTGGCGCCGTTCAGGTTCGGCAGGGCGCTCAGGCCGGCGTAAGGATTGGGGACGCGCGCGGTGAGCACGGCGAGATTGTCGCCGTCGTAGACGGGCGAAGTCGAAAGGTAGCGCTGCGGCAGCAGATCGAGGTTGGTGCAGGGAATGCCCGAGATGTAGCAGCCGTCGGTGACGGGTAGATTCACGCCCCGGGTTCCGACATAGCTGGCGTCGAGCAGAAACTTGGCGGGCAGTTCGCGCTGGAATCCGATCGACCAGTGCACTGAATAGGGCTCCTTGGCGTTGACATAGCCCACGAAGATGCCGTTGCCGGCGCTCAGATCAGCCCCCAGCGAGCTTCCGACCATGGGGAGCAGGCCGTTGGGGAACGGGTCATACAGGCTGTTCACGAAGCTCACGCCGCCGTCCACCGACGAGTTGATGTAGGTGTTGCGCGTGAAGCCGTCCTGAACCGGCAACTGGTTGCGGCCCACGCCGAGCGCGTCGTAGAAGATGCCGGCGCCGCCGCGGATCACGGTCTTGTTGTCGGGCTGGTAGGCCAGTCCGAAGCGCGGCAGGAACTCCCTCCAGTCGGTCTGCCACATGCCGCGGTTGCCGGGCCCGGCGTAAGTGTAGCCACCGCTGACCTTATAAGAGGAAGGGAAGCCGGAGAGCCAGCTCGCCAGCATGGCCGTCTGGGGAGAGGTCAGGTTCGCCGCGGCTGCGATCGCCGCGGCATTGGCGGCGTAGCCGGTGTTCGCATAGGCCGTCTGAGCCGCCGGCGCGAAGCTCGGCGCGGAGTTGGGATCGAAGCCGATTTCCATGCGGTTGTAGCGTTCCGTGGTGGGCAGTTCGAGCTCCCAGCGCAGGCCCAGATTGAGCGTCAGTTTCGGCGTCACTTTCCAATCGTCCTGGATGAACAGCGCGCCCCACTTGTAGTTGGCCGAGAAGGGGCTGGCCACGCTCATGGAGGCATTGCTCGGCACGCCCAGCAGGAACGAGGCGAAGCCCTGGCCCACGGGCGCGGGGTTCGATGTCAGCAGCGGACCGCTGGTGTAGGCGCTACTGAAATTGAGGAACGGAGCGTCCACGCCGGAAGTGCTGAGATGGTCCTCCAGCCAGTTGCGGATCTCGGCGCCAAAGCGCAGGCTGTGCTTGCCCTTCTGCCAGCTCAACGTGCCGACCAGCGTCTCATTGGTGTTGTTGTCGTAGTAGCCCGCCGTTCCGCCGATGTTGTCAAACACGTCGCCGAAGCTGATGTCCGGAAAGATGGCGTTCGGTTTCGTGATCAGGCTGGTCATTTGCTGCGAAAAGCCCAAGGCTCCATAGTCCACGCCGGAGACCTTCGGGCCGTCGTCGTACTTCTGGTAGGTCACGCCCAGCTTCACGTCCAGCACCACCGTCGGCGAGAAGGTGAAAACGTCATCGAGCGCGCCCACATACGAGCTGCGGAGCTGCCGCTCGCCGGCGGTGCCGTTCCCGTAGGTGTCGCCCCAGCCCTCAAACCACCGGTCCCAACTGAAGCGGCCCATCAGGCGGTGGCGGTCGGAGAAGTAGTGATCCCCGCGGGTGCTGTAGGTGTCGTAGGTGTTGACCTGCGGGTCGACCCAGATGTAGTTGCCCTGGCCATTCGGGCTGACGCCGGCCGTATTGTTCGGCTCACTGATGTACTTCAAGATATTCGGCGCCACCGGGCTGATGCGGCTGGCGGGGATTATGTTCCCAGGAAATGGCGAGCGGCTGAGGTCGGGGTGATTCTGGATGGAGAGCGGATCGTAGACCTGGTATTGGCTACCCACGTTCAACAGGGCCGAGAAATCGCCTTGCCTTTCCGCGGCGGTCGGGACTGAGTCCTGGCTGGATGTCGGGGTTTTGAACGGGTGCTGTTCCATGGTAAAGAACCAGAAGGTCTTGTTGCGGCCGTCGTAGATCTTCGGCAGGAGCACCGGGCCGCCGAGCGAGAACCCCCAACGATACTGCTCGGCGCTGTTGTAGTACACGTAGTAGCGGTTGAACGGATTCTCGGCGGCCAGTGAAGCAGGATAGAACTGGTAGTGCGCTTCGCCGTGGAAGGCATTGGTGCCGGAGCGGCTGACCATGTTGAAGACGGCGCCGGAGGTGTGGCCCTGCGTCGCGTCGTACACGTTGGTCTGGATCTTCATCTCCTCGACCGCGTAGCTGGAGAGGCTAATGGCGGGCCGCGTGTAACCGTTGGCCGCGCCGTTCTGCCCCGGACCTCCGACGCTCTCGTTGGCCACGCCATCCAGCGTGATGTCGTTGTGGGCCAGGCCGGCGCCATTGGAGCTGATCATCGTGAGCCCGTTGTTCCAGGCGGGATAGGGAGTCCTCAGTTCACCTTGTTTGGACATGCCCGGCGCGAAGGTCAGCAGCTCCAGCGCCGAGCCGCCCTGGATCGGGATCTCGTCCAGTTCGGCCTTGCTGATGGTTGCGCTCTGGCTGGCTTCGGTCGCCTGCAGCAGCTCCGCAGAGGCCACCACCTGGATCGATTCGCTCGATTGGCCCAACTGCAGCTGGATGTTCAGTTCGACCGTTTCGGCGACGTGCAGCTCGACATCGGAGCGGACATATGTCTTAAACCCTGGCTTGGCAGCGGCCAGACGGTAGGGGCCGGGCAGCAGATAGGGAATGCGATACGCGCCCGACTCGTTGCCGACCGTCCGGGCGACTGCGCCGGTGGCGTTGTTGGTAACTTCGACCGACGCGCCGGGGACCACTGCGCCGCTGGGGTCGGTCACCGTCCCCGCGATGGTGGCGTGCGGGTCCTGGGCACGGGCCGTATTGGGAATCAGAGAGACAAGCGCCAGCAGAACGAGTCCGGCTAGCGCGGTGGATGTTGCCTGTCGCATGAAGACCGAGACCTCCAGGTTGGAGAACCTAGCCCATGCTGCGGCTTAGCCACAGTTCGCACAAGTCAATTCGCAGTCAATTGGCCGTTGACTTTTCGATTGTTAACGACGTTCGTTAACCCGTTAACTCCGCCCGCGGCGTGTGGTAGAATTGGGCCGCTGTGGTAGCGTACGGCGCATTCCGGAGCCGTTTCTCCGGATCGCCGTGAGGAGCGGGCGGGCCCGGTCGGGCGGGGCGCTGCCCAGGCGGGGATGGACCCGGAGCGAATCCTTTTCCCCGAGGAGCAGGGGCATGTTGCCGCAAGAGTCGCGCAACAAACCGGATGCGCCGAAAGAGGCGGGGTCCGCCGAAGGCCCGGCGCTCATCAGGGAACTCCCGTCTGATGAGCGAAACCTGCTGGTGCAGCGCGTGGCGGCGAGCGCCGCATTCGGCAAGTCGAACCGGCTGCGCGAGCTGCTCATTTTCCTATGCCACCGCAAGCTGACCGATCCGGGAGGCGCGGTGCACGAGCAGGAGATCGGCGTCGAGGTCTTCGGCCGGCGGCGGGACTACGATACCACGCAGGATGCGATCGTGCGGGTGCAGGTGTCGCAACTGCGCAAGCGGCTGGAGCAGTACTTCGCGTCGGAGGGCAAGGACGAAGCGCTGGTCATCGAGATTCCCAAGGGTTCGTACACGCCCGTGTTCCATACCCGCGATGCGGAGGGCGGGCCGGACCGCCCGCCGGAGTCGGCCGGCCCGGCGAAGGTCCCGGCGGGCCGGCGCGTCGCGATCCTGTCTCTGCTCGCCGTGGCCGTCATTCTGGTGGCAGGGGGTCTGTTCGGACCGTGGGGCCTGAGGAGCGCGGCGCGGCCCGCGCGCGAGGTCGATCGGCTGTGGTTCCAGATGTTCGACAACGGGCGCCCGACCTGCATCGTCGTGTCCGACGCCATCATCGGGCTGTTCGAGGACGCCGTCCAGCACCAGCTCTCCTTGAACGAGTACCGCGACAAGGCATTCGAACGGCTGATGAACGAGCGGATGCGCGACCCGGCCGAAAGGAACCGCTGGAAGGACTTGAACGGCTCCTATTTTACCCACCTTTCCGACGGGCGGCTGGCGGCGGCCTTTTCCGTGCTGAACGCGGGCCGTAGCCTGCCTACGGAGATCATGTTCGCGCGCGATTTCACGGTGACCTACCTGCAGTCGCACAACCTGATCCTGGTGGGCACGCGGCGGACGAACCCGTGGGTGGAGCTGTTCGAGGACCAGTTGAACTTCCGCAGCGGGTTCGTCGAGGGGCCGCCGATGGTGTCCTACTTCGACAATCGCTCGCCCCAGGCCGGCGAGAGCGCCAGGTATGCCGGCCAGTGGACCAGCCAGGGGTATTGCCGCGTGGCGTTTCTCCCGACCCCCAACCGGGCCGGCAGCGTGCTGCTGATCTCCGGAACCGATATGCCGTCCAGCGAGGCCGGAGGGCAGTTCGTCAGCACCGAGCGCTGGATCCGGGACCTGAGCTCGGTGCTCGGGGTCAGCCGCAATGCGAAGTTCCCCTACTTTGAAGTGCTACTCAAGGTCGATTACATGACCTGGAACACGCTCAAGTTCGAGCTGATCGCGCACCGGACACACACGTTTTGAATTGCCGGACCCGGGAGGCGGGCGCATCGATCGGCAACGAGCTGACCTTGTGGGCTCACAAGCATCCGAACGAGCCTGCCAGTTGCGATGCTCCGGTTCAGAATCGTAGACAGGAAAACGGGAGTAGGTCCCGTTGTTTGGCTCCGTTCGGAGAAATGACACGCCATCTTCTGTGATGGCGTTTTCACTCCAAGCTCGGCACTGAGGCGCGATGATCGCCCATAGCGCCGGATTCAAGCTTCGAGGCGTGCGGTTCGGAACTCCGGCAGGATTAGTCCCAGGAAGTCGGCTTGTGGGAAGTTAACCAGGGGGAATCTTCCACACGGATCACTGCACACCCGGTATGAGGGCCAGTGGTCGGTAAACGGCGTTTGCGGAAACTAGCCGCCAGCGGTTCGGCTTCGCAGCCCCAATGTTCGTAATAGGCACTTTTCGTCTACGACCCTCGGACGCGAACACAGCAACCGCATCCTGGTTAGCGCAACTCATGTCCTGATGGCCAGGGTAGCTCTACCCTGGCCGACCTCTCAGTATTGAGCTGTCCACTAAGGCCGCATGGCCATCCGGCCGTCCGCTTCGCTGGATGTCCTGCGGAACCGTGAGAACCAGTCAGGAGTCTTGTGTCACGGAACGACGGGACGCTCCCATCCCCTAATGCAACATCTCCGCGTTCTTCTGATCCAGCACGAGGGAATTCGCTCCCGGCTTCAGGTCCACGCGCAGCTCCCACGAGAGCGCGAGGTGGTTGGCGTGAGTCGTGCCGAAGAGGTAGTACGAGCCCGGGGGAACGCCCAGGAATGTCGCTTTGCCCGAGGCATCGAACTTCACCACGGCAGCCATATAGGGCTGCAGGCCGTTGAGCGCCTGGGCACATTGCGGCAACGACTTCTGGCATGCCAGGTCCCAACCCTGTATCGGCGTCTTGCCCGGGGGTGGCTGCATGCCGCTCCTCAGCAGCACTTCGCTGAAGCTGTTCTTCAGGAGAAACATCGGATGCATGGCCAGGGAATTGGCCGGGCCGGACTGCGGCGGGAAAGCGCTCACGGAGAGAACGGCATTCCCGGTCGCGGTGCGGTTCGTGGGCATGCCCGTGTCCGAAGAATTCGACGCGGCCACCAATGTCGCCGCCGCCGCAGTGGGAATCGGCCCCGGCTTGAGCACTCCCAGAGCGCAAGTCTGATTCAACGGCGAAAAAACGAAGTCGCCGTCAGCGTTCTTTCCGGCGATCCTGCGGCCCTGCACCTCGTAATCTCCGGACCCCGGGTCGAGCGTGTTATCCGGCCTGAGCGCCAGCACTACGGCATGGCCGGGCGCATCGACTCGCACCACCGCTTCCCTGCCGTTGGCGACGATCGTATAAGGATACGCCCGCGCCGCCTGCCCACAGCCCAGAATGGCGGACTCCGGGAAGAACTCGACGCTGAATCCGGTGGGAGCAACGAAGGCGCCGTGCATTCTCAACCCCGCGGGAGTCGGCGGACCGCTTTCGCCCCCGAGCATCGACTCGGTCAGCCCCTTGAGCGCGTCCAGTTGGGTCTTGTCTCCGCTCTTCAGAATCGGCGTGGGGCAGGTTTCCGTCTTGGCCGCATAGCTGGGACCGCTGTAAGTGGTCGTGCCCGGCTGATAGCTGGTCGTGGTGTTCTTGTTGGTCAGCGTGTAGTACTGGCCATCCGTGTGGAGGTTCGATTGGCCCGAGTACTGCTGCGCTTCCATCGGCGTGAGCTTTTGCGTTGTCGTGGATTCCGTGCTCACCCACTTGCCGTTGGAGGCCGTTACGCTGCCGGCCCCGGACACCACCCGTCCATCCACGACAACCGGACCCGCGCCCGCCAGCATCCCATCCGGCCGCAGATTGAGGGTGAGCGGCTTGGGCGTGATCTCGACTTTGATCGCGGCCTGGTTGTTGACGATCCCGATGGTGTAAAAACGCTGCTCCTGGTCGAGGTCGCCGCAGCTCAGCATGGCGGAACGATCGTCAAACTGCAGGCGCCAGTTGCCGCCGCCCACATAGTTGCCGGCGATTTCCAGTCCCGGCGGCAGTGGCTTGGTGGCCTTCGAAAGCTTGTCGGCGGAACCCGGCGCGATCGCGTTGGCCATGGCAACGCCCTGGCTGATCGCGCCTTCAAACCACCCGCCGAGGGAGTTTTCGCCGCACAGCGTCGGCGACCGTCCGGCGGTGATGCAGCGGGTGGTTGCGCGCTCGTCGGCCGACTGCGCGGCGGGATTGACATTGACCGGAGTGATTTGCGGCGCGCCGGCAGCCGGCCTGGCCGGCGCAGGCGGATTCACGGCGGCGTTGTACTGGTCCTGCCATTTCTTCTGCGCATCCTGGACCCGCGCCACGGCTTTCGCCGACGGCTGCTGGCAGGTGGGCAACAGCTTCTTCAGCGTTCCGCGCGTTTCGTTGGTATACGTCGGAAAGCCGTTGGGCCGCATCTTGTCCGGGTGCGCCACCATGCACGTGGAGTTGTCCGAAAGGTCGCGGATGTTGCAGCTCTCGATAAATAGACGTTCGCCATTGCAGACGTACGTCACATTGGTCTGTATGTCGTCGGCACTGGCAAGAGAACAAAACCCACCCAGCGCGGCGATGCTGATGTATTGTCGGACGCTCATCTCTGTTCCTCCGCCCTTGATTCCGCTGGCGCTTCCAACCCCCGGCTCGCGCATTCGCGAACGGGCCACCTCACTGCCGCAGGCATCCCCTTGGCTGCGGATCATACCACCGCTGTTCTGACTGTACAAGAAAATCAAATATACGTAAACGGGAGGATCGTTACTGCGATCACGCAGGGACCAGTCAGGATCAATCTCGATGAACGTCCTTGCGTCCGGTCATCCGCCTTGCCCACGAGCGCGCAGCTCGCATGTCGGACCAGTGGTCGATAGACGGCGTTACCGGAAACGGTGATCAAGCAGTAATTGATCACCCTGAGAGTTTTCCTTTTCCACACATCTGCCATGGCCGGGGCGACGGCTTCGACCAACTGACCGCCATTCGCGCTTGAGTGCCGCACCACAAGTCGCAAGTGTCGGATTCAGTCTCAAGACTGCTGGGATGGACAAACCCGGCCCCGGCTCCTGAATCGCTGAGACTCCAGCCCGAAAAAAAGTTGTCAATATTGATACACGGAGGTTCTACATTGGAATTCCGCATTTCCCGAAGAACGATGATGCAGGGCCTGGGAGCTGCAGCCGTCGGGCAGTCTGTCGAGATTGCGAACGCCGCGCCCGCGGCGCGCCCGTGGCCGATTGAGGAAGGTCCGGATACTCCGAAGATCTGCCTGGGCTTGGGTGATGGCGGCGGGCCGCTGCCCGCCAGCCTGCAGCCTCAGAACCAAGGACCGGACGGCAGCGGCACTGGAGGTGGGCCGCCGGTTGCGGGCGCCGGAGCGGCGCGGGCGACAAACCGCGGAAGCGGCTTCGGCGGAACCCTGGCGCCCAGGCCGGAAACCGCACAGACCGCCGCAGCCCCGGTTGGACGAGTCGCCGCCGGCAACCCTGCTGCTTATCAGCGCATCCGCCAACTCGGCGTGACGCACGTGGTAGGAGTGAGCGTTGGCGGCTTCCCATGGCGGGAAGAGAACGTTCGCGGCGCCATTCAGACCGCCAGGGACCACGGCTTGGTTGCATACAACGCGATGATCGGCATCCCGAGCACCATCCTCTATGGCCGTGACGGCCGCGACAAAGACATGGAGCTGACCATCGCCTCCATCCAGGCCGCGGGGAAGGCCGGGCTTCCGGTGATCGAGTACAACTTTTATGCGCACCGCGTGGTCGAGGGTTATTACGAACAGGTAGGCAGGGCGAACTCGGGCTACACGGGCTTCGACTACGATCTCGAAGTGCTGGTCGATGAGAGCGGGGTGATTGTGCCGGGCCTGCTGCGCGACGAATCGGGCCAGTTGACGCCCGAGACCTTGCAGGCGAATCCCAACGCCCGCAGGATCAAAGTCCGGGACCTGCCCCCTCTGGCCAGCGAAGGCGCCCACAGCCTGGACGAGATGTGGAACAACATCACCTACTTCCTTAAGGCTGCGGTTCCTGCGGCCGGGAAGGCAGGTGTCCGTCTGGCGCTGCACCCCAACGATCCGCCCGCGCCCATCAGCCGCGGCTCGGGGCAGATCATGGGTTCTGTCGCGGGCTGGAAGCACCTCATTGAGATCGTTGACAGTCCTGTCAACGGAATTACGTTCGATTGCGGAGTCACCAGGGAGATGGGCGAGGATCCTGTGGAGGTCGCGAACTACTTCGCCAGCCGCGAGCGCATCAACCACGTGCACTACCGCAACGTCTCGGTGGTGAAGCCGTACGAGAAGTACGCGGAGTTGTTCGTCGACGCCGGCGTGGTGGACATGTTCGGCGTGATGAAGGCCCTTGTGAAGAACCAGTACGCCGGGACAATCTATCCCGAGCATCCGCGCGCTCTGGACTACGACCGCGACCGCGGCCGCATCCCCGGCTACCCCGGCGGCGGCGGCTACGGCGGAGTCACATTCAGCGTGGCCTACACCAGGGCCATGCTGCAGGCCGCCCTGGAGGCGGTATGATCTACGCTGGCTCCGAGTCAACGCGCGATATGTGTTCTTGCTGGTGCCTGGCCTGTTACCCGTCGCTGACGGCTCGCGTTAACGAACTGGAGAACTCTGCCGATGTGACTTGCCGTTTTTCGGAACGCGAATGGCATCTTCAGCGAACATGAGACCGGTTTGCCTCATTGGTCTGGGCCTGGACTTATCATTCAGCCATTTCCCGGCGATTCGGGCGGACAGGGAATGGTAAACGACGTTACCGGACACTGGCTTACGGCCGGTCAACTCTGACCGGCGATTGCCCGATTAGGTCCTGGGCGGGCGGGGCGCGATGGCCGATCCGGGCGTCAACGGCTGAGAAGCGAAGTGGAATCCGCGCTGTGCGGCAGGGCGCTGGCCCGCATGAAGGCGCTCCGGGCCGATGGCCTCGGCTTCGACCGGATCGCAGCGGCGCTGACCGCGGAGGGTGTTCCTACCCGCACCGGCAAACCCTGGCGCGACTTCACCGTCAACGGAATTCTGACCCGTAAATAAGTGGAAGGCGTCGGGTTTTTTGGGCTAGTTCCTCCCTCGTAGAAGGCGCGCTTGCAAGGCGAGAGGGACCGGCGCAATATCGGTGCGAGGCCCGAGCGAGCGGCGAACTCGCAAGGGCCTCTGACCGAGACCGCGATTTCAGCGCGATGACGGCTTCTCTTACGATAGCGAACAATCGAACGCCGAGAACCCGATTTCGAACTGTGTCTGTCGGGAGTGTCTTCATCTGTATTCTGCAGAATTGCAGGAGGTGAAGGGTGGCGCAAACTAAACAACAGGCGAGAGGCAAATGGCTTGTGCGCGTGTTTCTGGGGCGCGATGGAAGGGGCAAACAGCAGTTCCGAAATCGCGTGATCACTGCGACGAAGGAGGACGCAAAGTCCTAGGCGCAAGCCGCAGAGCGCGATAGGGATCTGAGCGGCGCTGGTGTGGAACTGCGATCGCTGACGGTGGCGGCTTTGTTAGACGATCTCCTGGCGGACTACAAGATCAACGCAAAGAGCTTTGCTTGGGTCGAATCGGTTGCGCGTGTTCACTTGCTGCCGGCGCTCGGTGATCAGATAGCTGTGCGGGTCGGCACGGACACTTTGCGCCAGTATGTCGCCCGGCGCCAGAAGGCGGGTGCTGCGAATGGTACCATCAACCGCGAGCTGGCTCTACTGCGGCGGGCTTTCAATCTGGCTCATCTGGCATCGCCGCCCAAAATACAGCGTGCGCTCCGATTCCCGATGCTCAGAGAGAACAAGGTCCGGAAAGGATTTCTCGAGGACACGCAATACCGCGCGCTGCTGACGGAGCTGCCGGAGCATCTCAAGCCGCTGGTCGGGTTCGCCTATCTCACAGGTTGCCGGGATGGGGAGATCGTCGATCTTCAATGGCGTCAGGTGGACCTGGCCCGAGGCATTGTGCGGCTCGATCCTGGCGCGACGATGAACGACGACTCGCGCGTGATTCCACTGGCCACCGAGTTGCGCGAGACGCTGACCCTTCAAAAGGCGCGGCGCGATGCACAATTCCCCGGCTGTCGCGTGGTCTTTTTTGGGGAGACGGGAGAGCCGATTCGCGACATGCGGACCGGCTGGGCCAACGCCTGCAGACGTGCAGGGCTATGGCAGGGCGATGAAAAGACCGGCCATCCAAGCGTGATCTTTCACGACTTGCGTCGCACCGGCGTGCGCAATTTGGTACGGGCCGGGGTACCCGAGCGCGTCGCCATGGCGATCAGCGGACACAGAACGCGCGCGATATTCGACCGCTACAACATTACTTCCGAAGCGGACCGCCTAGGCGCGGCGGTGAAGCTCCAGGCGCACATCGATGAAACCCGCCGAGCGGCAGAAGCGCCAAGCGTTGCAAAATAGTTGCACCAGAGAAGGCTGGTGGGGCTTCAGGCCGGGCGCAATGATCCAATCAAGTCGTTTATTTTCAAAATGGTGCGGACGGGGAGACTCGAACTCCCATGGGTCGCCCCGCCAGATCCTAAGTCTGGTGCGTCTGCCAGTTCCGCCACGTCCGCCGAGGGGACGTCTTCGAGTTTATCAGGGCTGGGACCATCTCTTCCAGGGTGCTGTAATGCCGCATTTCCGCAAATGACAGGGCTCCCGGGATCTGAGCTCATCACTCCTTTTCCACCGCATCACCTCCGCTTAGGCGCGCTGGCGCGCACACGCCGGGCGTCGCCCTTCACATCTCGTCCACCGACACGGTCATCATCAGCCGCTGGTTCTTCCGCGCGGCCAGGCTGGCGTAGCCGCGATCACACTGCAGAATGTGAGAGGTCACCCATTCCTTCAGAAATCTGACCAGCTCGGGGCTCACGGTCCAAGGCCCCGCGTCGAACAGCCGCCGCATCTGTCCGAGCTGGCTCAGGAGTTCCTGGTGCCTCTCCTTGTGACGTTCGAGATCTTCGTAGCCTAGCCGCTCCAGGTACGATTCCTCGAACACAAAGTGATTCCGGACGTAATCCACCGTCGCTGCGAAAACCCCCTGCAGCTTCTGTTGCGGACCGTCGCCCGCCTGCGCCTCGTGGAGTTGGTTGATCAACCCGATCAGAGACCTGTGCTGCCGGTCGATCTCCCAAACTCCCACGCTGAACGCTGGCTCCCAAACCAGAAATGCCATCTTCGATTCTCCTGCGCCGCCCGGCGAGGGCACACTTGAACAATCGGCTCTCCCGAGACTTACTTTAGGCTGATCCGCGCCGGATGACGAGCCGGCCGGGGTGCATTTCGAAGCACCTGCCCAGGCTGGAGGCCGGCCCACACCTCGGCCGGTCCCGCAACCGGGCAGATCTTCGCTAGCCTGTTAGAGGACCCCGCATGAATATCCTGTTCATCGGCGATATCTTCGCCTCGTCCGGACGACGGATTGTCGAACAGCATTTGCAGCCTATCATCAGCGCGGAAAAGATCGGATTGGCGATCGCCAATGCTGAAAACGCGGCCGGCGGCTTCGGCGTCACCCCGGCCGTGGCACAGGAATTGTTCGCGATGGGACTGGAAGTCCTGACCACCGGCAACCACGTTTGGGACAAGCGCGAGGTCTACGATTTTCTGCCCCGCGAGCCCCGCCTGTTGCGTCCGGCCAACTATGCCGAATCGCTGCCCGGCTCGGGCCTCTGGATTGGCCAGGCGCGCAACGGCGTATCCTGCGCCGTGATCAATCTCCAGGGCCGCGTCCAAATGGCGGCGATCGACGATCCGTTCCGCAAGGCCGACGAGCTGCTGCAGCGGATCCCCGCCGCGGTGAAGGTTCGATTCGTGGACTTCCATGCTGAAGCGACCAGCGAGAAGGTCGCCATGGGCTGGTACCTGGACGGGCGTGTCTCGGCCGTCATCGGCACCCACACGCACATCCCCACCGCCGACGCGCGCCTGCTGCCCGGCGGCACCGCCTACCTGACCGACTGCGGCATGACCGGCCCTTACGAGAGCGTCATCGGCGTCGAGCGCCAGACCGTCATCCACCGCTTCCTGACCGCCCTACCCGTGCGCTTCGAGGCCGCCAAGGGCTGGGTCGAGTTGCACGCCGTCGTCATTGACGTGGATGAGGAGTCGGGCCGGGCGCGGGCCATTCGCCCGCTGGTCATGAGCTAGACCTGTTGGGACGCGGTCGCCTCAGCGTACCACCAGCGGCCGCAACGGCCTCCAGTAAATATTGCGCACCGCCACCGGGCCGTGATCGCCCTGGATCATCAGCGAATTCTCCGCCGCCTCTGGGATCTCCATGTGGGCCCGCGTGGGACCGTCAATCTCGACGTTCTCCTGGACCACAATGCCGTTGTACAACACGCGCAGGAATTTCGCGTTCGCGGTCTTTTTTCCGCTCGCATCGAACCGCGGCGCCTGGAACCAGATCTGGTAACTCTGCCACCGCCCCGGCGCGAGCGACGCGTTCACGCGCGGCGCCGAGCCGCCCACGCCCTGCTCGTTAATCCAACGGTGATAGATCGCGCCGCCGTCGGATGACGTCATGGGCTGCTCCGAGCCGAAGCTGTCGAAGATCTGGCACTCATACAGGCTGTGCACGTAGATGCCGGAGTTCGAGCTCTTGGCGAGCATGAATTCCAGATACAGTTCCATGTCGCCGAACTTCTGGTCGGTCACTAGGTCCGTGGTGCGGCCGCGCAGACCATTGATCATGCGGTCGCCCGGGCCCCCATGCGCCGTGAGGCTCTTGGGATTCAGCAGGCGGTCGTAGAACACGGCCGTGGTGGTGAACCATTCATTCTTCTGATTCGGGTCCTGGCCGTGCCAGCCGGTCAGGTCACGGCCATTGAACAACGCCGTCCAGCCCGGCTCGAGCATGTACGGCGCGTCGCCGTGCTGGTCGCCGTCCTGAATGGCCGAAGGGGCCTGGGCGAAGCACGCCATGGCGGCCAGGCTGAAGAGAATAAGATCGCGTCGCAACATGCAGTCATTCTATGTGATGCGCTGGCAGGTCGGGATGCCAGGTGGCAGCGAGCGCTCCGCGGCATGCACCCCTGGGCGTCCGTGCCCGCCCGTCCGGTAGCGCTTTGCCGGGCAGTAGGCCAGTCTCCGATACGCCGTTTTACGTCAATGATGGCCGTCCCTTGGCGCAGTGCGGCCCCGAGTACAACCCTAGACGCTTGCCTTTGCAGTGCTGATGCTGAACATTGAAGTCATGCGACATCGCTGGCAAGTCCTCAAGCCGTTAGCCCCTCTTGCAGTCGCGGCGATGCTCGTGGCTACGGCGGTAGCCCAACAGGGTCCTCGGCGGCTCGTCACCTATTGCTATCAGGATTCCTCGCAGTTCTGGTTGGGTGAGGGTGCCATTCAAGCCAGCGTACCCGGAGGGGATGGAATTAGCGTCCGACTCGACCCCGCCCAGGGGCGGTTCTCGGTCAATCGTGGCACTCGACCGGTCTTCACATTTGTCGTTGGTGACCTTTCGTCTAATGCACTGATACTCTGGTCGCCGGATCGGGACGCGTTCGCCCTCACTTACAGCGATGGCGGGGCGGTCGGCAACTTCCATGTGCGGGTGTTCCTGATGCACGGCGACACAGTAACGGAGGCTTCTCGGGTAATACAGACAGCCGTTGATTCCTTCAACGCGCGCCACTACTGCAAGAGCCGTGGAAATAACGTCAGCGCGATTAGTTGGGTTCACGACTCCAGGCATCTCATGCTGATGACCGAGGTGTATCCAACCGGAGACTGCGGGTCCGACCTCGGTCACGCGGAAGGATATCTGGTATCAGTACCGGATGGCAAAATCGAGCGTCACCTAACGCTCCATCAGCTAAGGGACTTTCCCGGAATCTGCCTCGAGAATGAGGACTTTCGCTGATCGTGGCCGTTAAGTGGGGTTTCCGGAAACCCGGCTGATCGCCCCGTGCGCAGCATCGCGCCCGAAGCCGCGCGCGAGCGAGGAATTGAACCGCTGCCCGTTGCCGCCGGCCTCCGCCGTCTGGCCGGTCCGGCTCCATGCTGGTGCTGCACTCACTGGCTGGGGCGCTTCTTCGTCGTCTTCTTCTTCGCGGCGGGCTTACCCATCGCCGCCGCCGCGCGGCCGCGTTCCTCGGTGAATGCCAGGCTGGACCAGCCGCCGAGCTGGTGCACCAATCCCGTCCAATCCGCGCCCAGCGGCCCCGCCTCGAAGCCCGCTGACCCGCCCGCTGCCAGCGCTTCCAACGACTCCGGCGCCGCCAGCGCGGCCAGCCATACATGCGGTGCCGGGCCAGAGGCGCTCGTGCTGAGCGTGAGCAGCGGCACGCGCATCTCTTGGGCCTCTTTTTTCAAATCGGCCGTCAGGTCATCCGCCGCCAGGTCGAGCGTTACAAACCGGCCCGCCTCCGACAGCGTCGTCAACCCCGTGGCGGCCGCCGCCCCCGGAACCTGCACGGCCTTGAAGACGATCGATTCGCCCAGCAGCTTCAACACCATCGGCGCATCGATCTCCGTGAGCTTCAGCGCCAGGTCGATGGCATGTTCTTCGGCCAGTGGAGCGATGCGCGCCAGCCGCACGGAGCGCTCCGCGGTGAGTTCCGGCACTTCGATCCGCAGCCGGTTGAAGCGCGCCCGCGCCAATTCCGTAAACAATTCACTCCACTCGCGCTCCGGACGGGCCAGCACTTCGTCGCTGCCTCGCAGGCGCGCCGAGCGTATTTCAAAACGTGGCGTCGCCTTCAGGGCCACCAGCGCCTTGCGTTCGCGCAGCTGATCGGCAGCCTCAAGCAGACCGTACATCACGCCCCGGCGCGATCCGCCGCGAACGATCTGTCCCTGGATCTGAAAACCGTCCGCCGGCAGCACCAGCGAGTACTCGACTGCGACCTGGAAAGAGCGCGGATTGAGGCCCCGTTCCTCGATCACGCGATGCAACTCGGCCAGGCCGAAATCCACCGGCCCTTCGGCGCGAGCCGGCGCCGGCGCGACGATCATGGGCCCGAACAACGCGGCCCAGGCAACCAATCCGCCAGCGCGCCACGCCCCTCGGCGCAGGTGGCGCGCTGAGGTTGACGCCTGATCAGGCCGGGTCGTGCTCAATCGCCGTCTCCACGCACCAAATGATCATCATAACTGGCGTCCGGTGTGGCGCCGCTGTTTCTCCCCAACGGCGGATGCGCGCTCTGCGTCTCAAATCTCCCTTTCCAGCGTTCTTACGCCTCGAAGTACTTCACCGGATCGGTCGACACTCGCTCCGCCAGGTCCATGACCGATTGAGAGAAGGCCGCATCCGGCCGCCCCAGCACCAACGGCGCGCCCGTTCCGCGCACCGCCAGCAGTTCCGCCGCCGGTGGAATCGTTCCTAAGAACCCGCAGTCCAGCCGCCGCACAATCTCCTCGAGCGAAACGGCTTGCACGAAGGACATCCGATTGACCACCAGCGCGCCCACCATTCTTTGAGCCGCGCTCCACGACTCCAGCAATGGCAGATGCACCAGCGCCGCTTCGAATGCCGCTCTTTCACGCTCCATCACCAGCACCGTGTAGTTAGCCGCGTGGACCAGCGCGGCGTTGGCGGCGTTGAGCCTGATCGGCAAATCGAGAATCACCACCTCCGCCAGGCTGGCCGCTCCCTTCAGGATCGGAACGGCTTTTTCTGCGTCCAACTCCGGGCTGAATTCATTCAATGTCTGCGGTCCGAACAACACCTGCAGACCGGATGGCAGCTTGACGACGCACTCCTGCACGTCCTGCGCGGCGATGCTCGCGGATTCGCTCAATCGCCTGATTGTGCGCGTGGGCGTCACAATGAGCTGCGTGGCGAAAGAACCACAATCGGAATGCATCTCGATGGCAATCACGGATTTTCCCAGCGCCAGCATCGCCGCCGCCATGTTCAGCACGACCGTGGTTGTGCCCACCCCGCCCTTCGAGCCGATAAAGGCCAGCACGCGCGCCTGCCGCGGAATCTTGGCCCTGTGGCGCTCCACCGCAAAGCGCAGACGCCGGCTGAGATTCTGCGCGCTCACTTCGCCCCGGGTGAAATGCTCTTCCGCCCCGGCGCGCAGGGTCCGCAGGGCCAGCTCATCGTCCTCCGAAGCTGTCAGCACGACCAATGCCGCCTCGGGCTGCTGCTGCTTCAATCGGGTGACCGTCTCGAAACCCCTGCTGTCGGGCAGCTCCAGCTCCGCCACAATCACATCGAACGCCGTGCCGGCCAGCATTTCGAGCGCCCGCGCGAGGGTACCGGCCCACTGCGCCCGGATGGCCGGAGCCTGCGATTTCTCCAGCTCCTCGCGCAGACTCGCCGCGGATGTCTCCTCGCCGTGGACAAGCAGAACAGTCAGTTCGCTTTTCATAGGTTCCCCGCGACCGCCGCTGACAGCACTCGCGCCGTCATTCTATTCGCATTGCCGGCGCGATTCAATTCGCCGCCCCGCGTGCGCGATCCTCAATCGCCGCCCGGCGGCTCCTCCGCCTCTGCGCCGGACGCCGCCCGGCCCAGCTGCCGCTTGCGCAGCGTGGCCCAGTCGGGAAACACGGGCGGATTCTCGAGCCATGTCCGCAGCCAGGCCGCCATCTCGGTCTTTTCGGCGCGCTTTTGCGCGCCTGTCCTGGAATTGTGCGCCGCCAGTTCGGCGTGTTCCTTGGCCCGCATCACTACCGCCCGGATGGCCTGCCGTCGCCGCTCGTTCCCGGCCTGCTTGGCGGATTGATATTCGCGCAGCAACGCGTTAAGCGTGCTTTCCAGCCGCTCGTAGCTCTCCTGGCGAACGCCCTCCACCAGCGGGTCCAGCGCCAGGCCCGATTCCAGCAACGCCGCGCGGCGCCTCTCTTCCGAACAATCGGGAAACGCGGCGCCGAGTTCAACTGCCCGCGCCTCGCTCACGCGGTCCCATCCGCGCGCGGCCAGCCACGCCAGGATCCGTCGCTTCTTACCCGGCTGCCGTCCCGCTCGCCCGGCCGGTTTGCCGGCAGGAGTCCGTTTCTCCCCCTCTGGCGGGCGGTCACTTCCGCTTGTGTTGCCCACGACGATAGCTTGCCACGGCTTTCTCATGCGCGTCGATGTCCCTGGAGAACGTGTGCGCGCCGCCGCCTCCGGGCGTGGCGACGAAATACAGTTCGTCGGTCACGGATGGATGCAGCGCGGCCCGCAGCGCGTCGCGCCCCGGGTTCGCGATCGGCCCCGGCGGCAATCCCGCGTGCTGATACGTGTTGTAGCGGTTCTTGCTCTCCAGCTCCGAACGGTGGATGACGCCCTTCCAGCGCCCCTCCACGAGCGACCCATAAACCACCGTCGGGTCACAATCCAATTTCATGCCGATCCGCAGCCGCGCCGCGTACACGCCGGCAATGCGCGGGCGCTCCTCTGCCAGGGCCGCTTCCTTCTCCACCATCGACGCCAGGGTCACGCTCGCATTCGGATCCCCGCTGGGCGCATCCAACTCGCGCCACACCCGCCGGAATTGCGCCGTCATGGCCCGGCACACGTCGCTCAGCGGCACGTTGCGGCGAAAGCGGTAGGTGGCCGGGAACAGATAACCCTCCAGGCTCGGCGCATCCGGCGCCAGGTCGTGGATCAGGTCCGGCGAGCGCGCCTGGGCCAGAAACGCCTGGGCCGTTCCCAGTCCCGCCCGCTCCACCGCCGCCGCAATGTCGAAGACGTTGCTCCCCTCCGGCACCCGCACTTCGATCAGAAACACGTCCCCCGCCGCCAGCCGCGCCACCACTTCCGCCGGCGCGGCCGCCTCGGCGAATCGGTACTCGCCCGCCTGTGCCGGTTTCCCGGGCTTGGTCAGACGTGCCAGTTGGAACAGCCACGGATTGCGCACCACGCCCGCCGCGCTCAGCTTCTCCCCGATGCTCCAGGAGGATGTCCCGTGCGGAATGTCCACGAACACCGGCTCGACAAAATCGGCGTAGCGGTCGTCGCGCACCAGCCAGTGCAGCAGGCCCAGCGTCCCGGCCGCGCCCGCCAGCACAATCGCCAGCGCCAGTCGCCTCACTCCGCCTCCCCGCGTCCCGCCTGCGCCGCTACATAGTCTTCCAGCACCAGCACCGCCGCCATCCGGTCCACCGCGCCCTTGCGCTTTTCCGCCAGCAGCTTCTTCAGGCTCCATCCGGCGTCCTTCATGCGCCCTTCGGCTTCCACCGATGTCAGCCGCTCGTCCTGGTAATGCACCGCCAGGCCGCTGGCCCGCTCCAGCCGTCCGCAGAACTCGCGCACCTGTTGGGCCTGCGCCCCCTCCGTGCCATCCATGTTCAACGGCAGGCCGGAGACGAACGCCGTCGCCCGCCGTTCCGTCGCCATGCGGCTGAGACGCGACAGGTCTTGCTCCCGCGTCTTGCGCGGCAGCGTGTCGAGACCCCGCACCATGCCTTCCGCCGCGTCGTAGAACGCGATTCCGATGCGCCGCTTCCCGATGTCCAGGCCCAGCAGCCGCGCCCCGCGCCGCTCCGCCGCGCCTGTTTGTGATGAAACATCCACGTCCTTAATTGTATCGGGCTGAACTTGGATTGACAGACCAGCGCAGCCGCTCTACTGCCGCTCCGCGTCGCCCTTCATCAGTTTCGGCGCGCACGGCCTGCTCCTCCCACGCTCCGCGGACATCAACCCGCCGCTGGAGGATATTCTAATGAGAGCCATGGTCCCTCCATTCCGCTCCCCTCTCGCGCGCCTGTCGGCGGCTTTCGTTCTTCTCGCCGCTCTGCTGTCTGCCCAGAAAAAGCCCGTGACTCTCGAGAGCCTTCAGGAAGGCGGCATGCGGGGCTTCGCCGGCCAGTTCGCGCCCGGCCACGTGTGGCGCCCCCAGGGCGGCAGCTTCGTGTGGATCGAAGCCTCGAAGCTCATCGAGTGGAGCAAGGACTCCACCGCCTCCAAAGAGCTTTTCTCCATCGAACCCCTCGAAAAACAGGCCGTTCCCGTCGAGCGTCCCAACGCCTCCACCTGGGAGAACCGCCGCGTTCAGGATGAACGAATCCAATGGTCCGCCGACGGCAAGCGCCTGCTGCTGATCGTGCGCGGCGACCTGTTCCTGTGGGACTCCGTGACAAATAAGACCGAGCAGCTCACCGCCACGCCCGTCGCCGAGCGGGATCCCAAGCTCTCTCCCGACGGCACCAAGGTCGCCTTCCGCCGCGGCTCCGAACTCTACGTCCTCGACATCGCCCACAAGGACGGCGGCCTGATAGACGCCTCATTGCGCAAGGAAACGCGCCTGACTTTCGACGGCACCGACACCCGCCTCAACGCCATGCTCGACTGGGTCTATCCCGAGGAGCTCGACCTCGGCACCGCCTGGTGGTGGTCGCCCGACTCCAGCCGCATCGCCTATATGCAGTTCGATGTCAGCCGCGAGCACATCTACGGCCACGTCGATCACCTGGCCATCGATGCCGTCTCCGAACCCCAGCGCTACCCCAAGGCCGGCACGCCCAACGCCGACGTGCGCATCGGCGTGGTAAGCGTCGCCGGCGGACCAACCCATTGGATGGACCTGGGCGAGCCGCGCCTGTTCCTTTACCCGCGCGTGACCTGGACGCCCGATTCCAAGAACGTCGTCGTCCACCGCCTCAACCGCGTGCAGAATCACCTCGAGGTCCTCTATGCTGACGCCTCTACCGGCGCCTCGCGTGCGATGGTCAACGTCCAAGATCCCGCCTGGATCAACATCAAGGACGACTTCCATATCCTCTCCGACGGTGCCTTCCTGATCGGCGGTGAGCTCGACGGTTTCCGCCATCTCTACATGCAATCCGCCGATGGCAGGACAGCCACCCGCCTCACCTCCGGCGATTGGGAAGTCACGGCTTTGGCCTGTGTCGATGAGGCCCGCAAGCGCGTCTGGTACGAGTCCACCGAAGGCCCCCCCCTTGAGCACCATCTCTTCAGCGTGGGCTTCGACGGCTCGGACAAACGGCCACTGACGCCCGCGCCCGGCTGGCACGGCATCTCCATGAGTCCCGCCTGCGACCTCTTCATCGACACTTACTCCAATCTCGAAAACCCGCCTGCCACTACTCTCTACGACGGCGATGGCAAACTGCTGCGCGTGCTCAAGCCCGCCAACCGCGGAGTCCTCGACAAATACGAGCTCCTCCCCACCGAGATCCACACCTTCCAGGCTCCCGGCGGCCTGACTTTCTACGGCCGGCTCATCAAGCCGGCACACTTCGATCCGGCACGGAAATACCCCGTCATCGTGCAGGTCTACGGCGGCCCGGGCGTCGGGCTTTCGGTCGCCAACCGCTGGCCCGGAGGCGTCTCCCTCGACCAGGTCTTCGCCCATCGCGGCTACGTCGTCTGGCAGATGGACAACCGCGGCGCAGCCGGCCGCGGCCACGCCTTCGAGACCCCCGTCCTCCATCACCTCGGCCAGGTGGAAGTGCAGGACCAGGTGGCCGGCGTGCGCTACCTGCTCTCGCTCGGCTTCGCCGATCCGCAGCGCATCGGCGTGATGGGCTGGAGCTACGGCGGCTACATGACCCTGCAGTGCCTGCTCCACGCGCCTGAGATCTTCAAGGCCGGCGCCGCCGGAGCGCCAGTCACCAACTGGCTCAACTACGACACCATCTATACCGAGCGCTATATGGGGTTGCCCGAGGACAACCCCGACGGCTATCACGACAGCGCGCCCGTCAACTTCGCCGCGCAGCTCAAGGGCCGCCTGCTGCTGATCCACAACATCGAAGACGACAACGTGTTATTCGGGAATTCGTTGCAGCTGCAGAACGCGCTGCAGAACGCCGGCAAGGACTACGAGTTTCTGCTCTATCCGCAAAAATCGCACGGCGTCGGCGGCAAGGCGCGCCAGCACCTCAATGCCCAGTACGTCCGCTTCTTCGACGATGCCTTGAAATAGGCCGGCCTACTGTCTGGCCGCCGCCGCCCGGCCCGAGCTGAAGGCCAGCACGCGCGGATGCACCAGCTCGCACCAGTCCTCCACCCGCAGCCGCACCACGTCGCGGTGCGTCCCGGCGTTGAAGCAGATCGCCTCCTCCGCCATCAGCAGCCCGTCGGCGTACACCGGCATGTCGTACAGCGTCCCGTTGCCCAGCGGCGGCATCGCTCCCAGTTCACAATCCGAGAACAATTCCGCGACTTCATGTTCTGTGGCCAGCCGCAGGTGCCCGCAGCCGAAGGCCTCGCGCAGCTCGTCCAGGTTCAACGCGCGGTCGGCCGGCAAAACGGCCATCGCGTAGCCCTGGTCGAAATGCACCACCACGGTTTTCGCGAAACAACGCGGCGGCACGTGGTCCGCGAGCGCGGTCTCACGGGCGGTAAAACTCAGCGGATGCACGTCGTGCCGGTACCAGCAGCCGCGCATTTCGAGGTATCGAATCATGCGTTCGAGCAGTGGCATGCCATTCCTCCCATCGCGAGGTGAGCATAACGCCTTTGTAACCCGAAAGAAAGGGTTTTCTGCCGGCCGCCAACCCGCTCGCTGCGCCCCGCGCCGGCCCCCTCGCCGCTCAGCCACTTCGCGCCGCCGTGCAAGAATTGAAGAACTATGACCCGCCGCCACGCACTTCCAGGCATTGTTTGCCTGGTATGCGCGGCGGCGCCGGTGCTCACCGCCCAGGTCACTCCGCAACAGTCCGACCTCATCGCCTCGCTCGTCTCGAAGTTCCTCGCGGTTCGGCCCGCGCCCGCCGTCTCCATCGCCGTGTGGGATGGGCAGGGCCCCATCTGGACCCGTGCCTGGGGCAAGGCCAATCTGGAAAACGACGTACCGGCGACCCCTAAAACGATCTTCCGCCTGGCCTCCATCTCCAAGCCCTTCACCGCCGTCGCCGTCATGCGCCTGGTCGAGACGGGCCAGCTCAACCTCGACCTGCCGATCCACAAATACCTGCTCAAGTTTCCGAAGAAAAAATGGCCAATCACCGTCCGTGAGTTGCTCTGCCACCAGTCCGGCATCCGCCATAACCGCGTCACCGACTACTTCAATACCCGCCACTTCGAAAGTCCCACCGCCGCCCTTGAAGTCTTCGCCAAGGATCCGTTGCTCTTCGAGCCCGGCACCCGGGCCTTCTACTCCACCTTCGGCTACGTCCTGTTGGGCGCCATCATCGAGGCCGTTTCGGGCAAATCCTATGCCGATTTCGTTCGCGACTCGGTCCTCTCCCCGGCCGGTATCGAATCCATGCGCCCCGACGATGTCCTCGCCATCATCCCCCGCCGCGCCAGCGGCTACCGCTTGCGCGCCGACGGCGTATTGGAGAATTGCGCGCTGGTTGACACCAGTCACAAGACCCCCGGCGGCGGTTGGCTCGGCACCGCCGAGGACCCCGTCCGCCTGGTCCGTGCCCTCCTGCGCGACAGAATCCTCAAGGAGGACACGCGCACTCTGATGTGGACCCCGCAGCGCCTGAAAAATGGCGCCTTGACCGGCTTCGGCCTGGGCTGGAACATCGTCTCGGAGCACGGCCTCCAAGTCATCGAACACAGCGGCGGCCAGCAGGGCTTCAACTCCCACCTCGTCTTCACGCCCGACCGCCATCTCATCGTCGCCGTCCTGCTCAACCTCGAGGACGGCGACGCCAGGCGTCTGGCCACGGATATTCTCCTGGCGTTGGCCAATCCTCTCGCCCCGCGCTGATTTTTCGTCCTGCATTCACCGCCCGTTCTGCTACTCTGGTCTCATTTCCTCCATCACGGGAAGGCCCACCGGCCATGAGCGACCTGCAACCTGGCGATGTACTTCGCGGCAAATACGAGATTCTGAGCGAAATCGGCCGTGGCGGCATGGGCGTCGTCTATCGCGCCCGGCACATTCTGCTCGATGAGTTCCAGGCGCTGAAACTCCTGCTCGACGCGCGCCCGCAGTTCATCAAGGCCTTCCTGGCTGAAGCGCAGCTCGTGCGCCGTCTCCGCCATCCCTTCATCGTCGAGGTCTTTGACGTGGACGTGGCCGAAAACGGCTTCCCCTTCGTCGTCATGGAATACGTGGAAGGGCCCAGCCTGCGCGAGTTGCTTGATCGCGGCCCCTTGCCGCCGCAGCGTGCCCTCGAAATCGCCGCCCGCGTCTGCGACGCCCTGGCTTTCGCCCACCGCCGCGGCGTCATTCACCGCGACATCAAGCCCCAGAACATCCTCGTTTCCGCCGATCCCACGCCGGGCACTGGTGGCGGCCACGTGAAGGTCATCGACTTCGGCATCGCCAAGGTGCTCGCCGAGGCCGACATGCAGGTCACCGGCATGCTCACGGCCCCCACCGGTTTCGCCCTTGGCACGCCCGAGTATTCCAGCCCCGAGCAGGCCATGGGCCTGCCCAGCCATGAGCTCGACCCCCGCTCCGACCTCTACTCCGTGGGACTGGTGCTCTATGAAATGCTCAGCGGCACCCGCCCCTTCAGCGCGCCCACGCCGATGGGAGTGCTCATCGCCCGCCTTCAGCAGCAGCCCCGGCCGATCACCGACACACGCCCGGATCTCAACTCGGAGCTCGTCCGTCTGGTCATGCGCTCCATCTCCTCCGACCGCGAGAGTCGCTACCAGTCGGGTGAGGAGATGGCCGCCGCGTTGCGCTCGCTGCGCGCCAGCATGATCGGCGATCAGGATTTGGCCGGCGAAGCCGCCCCCACGCCGCTCGCTCCATCCGCGCCAGCTCAAACCGGGAGCGTCGAACAGACGTTGCGCCCGCCTGAACCGGCTCATGCTCCGCAGCCTTTCGCCGACAGCGGCCTTCGTGCTCCCTGGGAGTCACGGCCACATCCAGACGCCGCCCCACCGGCTGCCGGGCTTCCCTCTGCGCCCCCACTCGCGCCCCCCATTGCCGGCGCTGCCCAGCGCGCTGCCGGGCCGCCGCCCGCCCGGCCGCGACTGTCGCCGCTCCCCGGGCCTGAATTCCCTAAGTTCCTTGATACGGCCATCTACACCCCGCCCCAGCCGTCCGCCGCGCCTCCGTATGCGCCCCAGCCCCCCACACCTGCGCCTCTGTCCGCGCCGCCTCTGCCTGGCGCCGGGTGGAAGCCACCCGCTCCGCCGCCCCGCCGCCGCGGAGTTCTGTGGGTCGTATTGTTGCTACTGCTTCTCGTCGGCATCGTTGGCGCAGGGGCCTGGTACCTCCTGCCGCGTTTTCTCGGCCGCGCCCGGCAGCAGGCCCGCTCCTTGGTCGCGCCCTCTCCCGCGCCTTCCCAGCCTCAGCCCTCTCCTGTGCCCTCTCAACCTGCCGGACAGCAGCCCCCATCCGCGCCCGCTCAGACTCCCGCGGCCGCGCCGCCCGCTACCCAGGCCCCGCCGCCGGCAGCGCAGCCCGCTCCTCGCAAGCCCGCTGTCTCACAACCGCCGCTGCCCGCGCCTGCTCCAGGGCCAATGCCCCGCTCGGCCGCCGCCGCCCCTGGCTCCGTGCGCCTGAACGCGAAGGACGGTTTGAACTACGTGTCCATTCCCTCGGGCGAGTTCATGATGGGCTGTTCGGGGGGCGACGCCGAGTGCCTGGCTGTGGAACAGCCCGCCCACGGCGTGCGCCTCACACACGGTTTCTGGATCGGGCAGAATTCGGTCACCGTGGCGGCCTGGAAGAAGTTCCGTTCCGCCAGCGGCCAGCCCGCCCTGCCTGGGAAGGACAACTTCGGCCGCCTGCTCAACGAAGGCCAGGGCGATGATTCGTTCCCCGCAACCGCCATGACCTGGGACCAGGCCCGCCAGTTTTGCGAATGGTCCGGAGGACGCCTGCCCAGCGAGGCGGAATGGGAATATGCTGCCCGTGCCGGCTCCTCCTCTGCGCGCTACGGCAGCCTCGATGAGATCGCCTGGTACGGCGACAACAGCGGCAACTCGCCCGTCGATACCACGGCCTTGTGGGCCTCCGACCGTCAGCACTATGCCCAGCGCCTGTACGCCAACGGCAACGGTCCCCACCCCGTGGGCCAGAAGAAACCCAACGCCTGGAAGCTCTACGATACTCTCGGGAACGTCTGGAACTGGGTCGCCGATTCGTATGCCGACGGTTACTACCAGCAGGGCGCGGCGGTGGATCCGCCCGGAGCCTCTTCCGGAACCCTGCGCCTGTTGCGCGGCGGCTCCTGGTTCTTCAGTGCACCGAGTATCCGCGTCTCCAACCGTCTGAAATACGCGCCCAATTTGCGCGTCTTCGACTTCGGCTGCCGTTGCGCGCGCGACCAGGCGCCGTAATGCAGTCTCTGCTCAGAAGCTCAACAGTAAGTGCCAGATATACAAGTACGCCAGGCCTTCGATGTTCTCCCACACGTGCTGCGTCAGCCCCGCGTCACCCTGCATCGGTGGCAATTCGCGCAACTTTTCCGCCCACGGGTAGCACACGCCCGGCCGCGGCTGCGCAGCGCTGATCCAACCCGGCAGTCCTGTGGCCGCCGGGCGTTCATCCTGCGCCGCCGGCGTCGGCGCGGACGGGGAACGATAGATCCCGTACTCGCGCGTCGCCTCGGTCATCGCCCGCAGGTTTTCGAGCCTGGCATCGTTCTGCATGATCGCGCTTGCGTCCATGATGTAGCCGCCCTCGGCGCCAATGCCCTCGATCAGTTTGCGGCACTGCGCCCGCACTTCTTCCGGTTTGGAGAACGCCAGCATTACATTCGGCATGCCGCCGCTGAGGCAGAACTTTTTGCCCAGCACTTCGTGCGTGCGCTGCGGGTCGCCGCGATCGAGGTGGTAGATGATGCTGTGGTCGGGCAGTTCGGCGAAGCTTTCCAAGTGCCCGTCCCACTTGCCTTCGGCGTAGAACAGCGTCTGGTTGCCCTGCGCCCACAGCGCCTCGACCATCGGCTTCAGCGTCGGCCAATAAATCCGGTCGAAATGCTCTTTGGAAATAAACGGCGTGCACCCGCGGTGCATCCAGATAGGAATCGGAACCTGCCGCGACGGATCGGCCCCGGTCAGAGCTAGGTAGCCCAGGTGCGGCATCAACGCGCGGCAGGCCTGCTCCACCTTCTCCGGCACTTCCATCAGGTCGAAGGCCAGGCCCAGGTACCCGCGCAGCTTGTCGGCCAGGATGTCCAACGGCGCCTTCAACATGCCGCAGATCGCCGAGACCGTGCCGCACTCGCGCCTCATCCGCTCCACCTGCGGGCCGAAAGCGGTGAAGTACTCCATCATCGCCATGCCGCTCTTCACGAAAGCCAGATTGTTGCGGAATGTCGCCGCCTGGCCGCGCGCGCAGAACTCGGTCGAAACGCGCGGCAGCCACGTCTCGTATAGGAACCGCACCGGGTCGGCGATCAGCTCATCGTACTCGTCGCGCTTCATGAACGCGGTCTGCTCGGCCGGCTCGCGGTACTGGAAACAGACGTCGGCCTCAACATCAATGCCCGGCACGCCGTAGTAGGTCAGGCCCGCCGCCTGCGTCAGGCCGGTCCAGACGTACACCATGTTCGGCACGGTCGCGTCCCAGTCGTAGTCGTGGCAGCAACGGATGATCGCCTCGAACGCCTTGCGGTAGTCGTGCGTCACCTCCTGGCAGGTGAAGCCGGCGTGGCGCGCCGTGATCTCGGCGGCGAATGGCCGCAGGGGCACTCGGTCGGGCACGCCCTTGTGCATGGCACAAACGTAGCGCGCCATGCGCTCGGCGTACAGTTCTTCGGTGGATGTCTGGAGCATGGGGCGCCTCCCGTTGGCCGGCGCCGCACTCATCGGCGCAGCGTAGGCTGCACTGATTCTACATCTGAACTACACGGCGCTAGGGGCTTCGCGCCGTCACTCGCTCCAGACTGACGAAACGCACCTGCAGCGGCTTGGAGCGCCGTTTGTCGGCGCGCCATCCGCCCGGCCACATCCACGCGCCATCGCTCGCACCTGTGCCGCTCAGGCGGCCGTTGGTCGAGCTGAGGGAAAGTTGCAGCGCGCGCCGCATCACGCCGTCGCCGAGCAGCTCGCCGTCGAGGTTGACTGAGAGCAGAAACTGCGGCTCTTTGGGCGAGCGCTTCCTGGGCTCCTGATAAATACCGCCCGCAATTTCGGCGTGCCCGACCATGCCGATGAGGGAGCCGTCGGGCAAGATCCCGATGTCTAGGGGCAGGATCTGGACCGAGGTCCAGTCGCTCACGATGCGGCCCTGCCCGCGCCAGCGTCCGACTAATTCGGGTGGCGGCAGGGCAGGGATTGGTTTCTCCGCGGCCGACGCCCCACCGGCCAGGATCAACGCCCACATCCACGCGCCCGCGCTAAGCCTCCACCGTCGTTTCATGTCTTTTCCCGAAGACTCCTAAAAACCTGCTGTACGCGCCGCCCTTTCAGGCAGCGTCGCCCATTAGATCGGCCGGTTGCCGGCGGACGAATAGGGGCGGGGAAGAAGTTCCCGTGCGACGCGGTGTGGCGTTGGCGGGCATGCGGGCTAGTACTGGAACGGTACTTTCCGGGCACTCAGGCCCATGCCGAGGATGAGTTTCCATGGACTCGCGGGCATAGGCGGGTTAGAATACGAATAGAAATATAACGCATAGGCCGCCGTCGAAGCGGATCAAACTTCGTAGAGTGGCCGGCGAAACGCCAGAAAAAGGCTGGTGAGCGGTGGAAATCGAACCACCCACCGGCGCGGCTTCTTTTCCATACTCTCCCGCTGTGCCCCGTTCCGGGGATCTGTGTACTCGCCCGGACCGGCTCACTGAAGACTCATGTCTTAGGAGGGTCCCCAGTGCGTCTGAACTGTTTGCTTGCGGCCTGTCTGTTCGGCTTGCCCGCATTGCTCGCGCCTGCGTTTGCCGGCCCGATTGAACCTGAAAAAACCCTCGCCTCCACGGGCCTCGCCGATTGGATTACGTCGGGGCCATGCCAGAGCCTGTTCGACAGCGGCAGCGTGCCCGGCTGCCCGGGCGCGCGTGGCGGCGCAATCGGCCCATTGACATTACTGGGGGACGGCTCGTCAAACCATGACAGTGGAGAGAGGCTGCTTTTCCCGGCCGACGACGGGGGCCTGTTCGGCTCATCGATCTTTTCGGGCTGGGGCTACAACGGCTCGCAAAATCCGGACCCCGGGCCCGGGAATAACTACTTCCTTCCGCCGGATCCTCCTTCGAACCTGGGAGGTCCTCCGGACGCGACGGGTTCGGCGCCCGAGCCGTCGGCGCTATGGCTGGTGGGCATGGGACTGATCGCCGCCGGGTTGTGGGGCCGCAAACTAGCCCGCCAGCCAGCCGCTAAGGATTAGGGCCCCAGTTTGGCGGGCGGGCGGGGCTCAGCCCCAAAAGGCAAATGGCTAAAACTGGCCGTTCGGCCCGCGCCAGGCCGCTCGATCCGCCGCTCAACCAACTCCTCCCTTCGCGCCCGGAGGCGGCAACCAGCGTGCCGGTGGCTCGGCGGGAGTCCCGAACAAGCGCGATCGATGAGGGCATGTGGGAGAGGTGTGTCCGGCGGGGTGTGCCACTTGAGGGAGGTGGCAGGTGCAGTCGCATACGGGGGAGTGGAGGGTTTCGTGGAGGCCAAGGTAGACGGGTTCGGCAGGGATTGTGCGAGGTGGGACTGGGCTCGCCGCGGAAACGAGAGGAACAAAGCCGAATTCGACACTAGTGTCGAAAAGTGTCGAATTCTGTCATACCGAGTATGACAAATACCTGCCGCCAACGATGGCGTACTAAGAGGGCTGGTCCACTTCATTTTGTCGTTCATTTTGTTATAAATATTGGGATCTTTCGAACACCTGGGCGAACGAGGATAAGGGGTTAGGACATTCTAGATCGTAAGACAGAGTCCGACAGTAGGGTGTCGTGTCGAAATGTCGGATTCAGGGTTGCGTCGGAGGGCCGGCCGACCAGCATCCGCAGCTCTCATTCAACGCGCCGCGATCTCGGCTGGAGATGCGGCGGCGAGGCGGGCGGCGGGCGCCGCCAGACCCTTGTGGATCAGTTTGATGTCCTCCTCCGCAAACCGGAGTTGGCCGCTCCTCATGAGTGCATATTCGTCAGAGCCCCAGTGCGCCTTCATGATCCCGTTATCGGAATGCCTGGCGACGCCCTCAAGAATATGCGTGATCTCATGAACGACGACATACGCCAGCAGGTACGGCCGCAGCTCATCTTCGGTCTGGGCCATCCGGTCGTAGAACACCTCGATGTGCACTCCTTCGTAGGGGAGAGCATGGGCCAGAGCGCTGGGAAGCAGATCCTTGGGGGTGTGCATCGACAGGCTGACCAGGATCGCTTTGCCACCCTGCGCTTCGCAGGAATGCCAGCCGGTGTGCAAATCCAGTTTCACGCCCGCCTGCCAAAACAGCTTGTAGGAAATACTAGCTGCCTTGTCCACCACCTCGGCGCTGTCTCTGTCGGTTTCGATACAAGCCACCACCTTCCGGCCGTCGGACTTGGCCTGTGCCCAAGCCATGCTGCCCAGCATCGCTGCCATCGTCATCATCGCTGCGGTTTTCATTGATCTCGCCTCCATCGCGAGACCAAGAATTCGTTACTTCGGGGTGGCTCTCAATGGACCGCGGCTGAAAGCCAAGTGAAATCGACATGTCCCAAGAACGGGCGATGTGACGCGGCAATCAATTGATTACAAACCGGTTGTTTACGCGGGTGGCGGGATTGAAATCGGAGCAGCGGGTGCTATACTCGACTGCAGTCCAGGTGCGAGAGTGGAACCCACCGCGGCTGCCCCCAACACAGTCCATTTCGGCGTGTTCGAGGCCGATCTCGCCAGTGGCGAGTTGCGCAAGCGCGGGCGGAAAGTGCCGCTTCAGGACCAGCCGTTTCAGGTTCTGGCCCTGCTGCTGCGGCATGCGGGCGAGATCGTCGCGCGCGAGGAATTGCAGCACGCGCTGTGGCCGGCCGAGACGTTTGTCGAGTTCGAGCAGGGACTCAACACCGCCGTCAAGAGACTGCGCCTGGCGCTGGGGGACTCGGCCGACAATCCGCGGTTCATCGAGACCCTGCCGCGCAAGGGGTACCGCTTCATCGCTCCGGTGGAGCACCTCGCGGTTCCCGCCAAATCTCCGACGCGCCCGCGCATCCGCCGCTTCCTGTGGCCCGCTCTCGCCGCGGCTGCCGTCCTAGTGCTGGCAGCGGGCAGCGTTTTCCTCTGGCGGCGCAACCAAGCCACGCGGCTCACTGACAAGGACTCCATTGTCCTCTCCGACTTCACCAACACGACGGGCGACAGTGTTTTCGACGACACGCTCAAGCAGGGGCTCTCGGTAGAGCTAGAGCAATCACCCTTTCTTGACCTGGTTTCCGATCGCAAGGTGAATGAGACCTTGAAGCTGATGGGACGTCCGGCGGGTGACCGGTTGACGCCGGAGGTCACGCGCGAGGTCTGCCAGCGCACGGGCAGCAAGGCCATGCTGGCCGGGTCGATCGCGGCGCTCGGCAGCCAGTACGTGATTGAACTGAAGGCAGTGAACTGCGACACGGGGGACGTGCTGGCGGAAGCGCAGGAGCAGGCGGCGGGCAAGGAAGCGGTGCTCAAGGCTCTGGACGCCGCGGCAGTCAGCTTGCGGAAGAAACTGGGCGAGTCGCTCAGCTCGGTGCAGAAATACGCCACGCCGCTGTGGGAAGCGACCACGCCATCCCTGGAGGCGTGGAAGGCCTACAGCATGGGAGTAAGGACCCACGGGACGAAAGGGTTCACGGCCGCGCTGCCCTTCTACAAACTGGCAGTGGACCTCGATCCGAGTTTTGCCATGGCCTACGGCGTCATGGGGAGGGTCTACTCCGGCCTCAACGAGGTGGGACGGGGCGCCGAGTATATACGCAAGGCTTACGACCTGCGGGAGAAGGTAAGCGAACGCGAGCGGTTTATCATCGAGGGGGACTACTACTTCTTTGCGACGGGAGAACTGGAGAAGGCGGCGCAGACCTACGAACTGTGGCAGCAGACCTACCCAAGAGAAGAGCTTGCCTACATCATGCTGGGATGGGCTTCATCGGTCCTGGGAAAGTGGGACAAGGCGTTGGAGGAAGATCGAGAGGGGCTGCGCTTGGACCCAAGTATTGTGGACAACCATATCGACCTCGGCCAAGGCTACATGGCCCTCAACCGGCTGGACGAAGCGGGGGCGGTGTACAAGCAGGCGGAGGAGCACAAGCTGGAGAACGAGCAACTGCTCCAGGGCCGCTACTGGTTGGCTTTTCTGAAGGGCGATGCGGCGCAGATGGCGCAGTTGCTCTCAGCCGCCATGGGCAAGCCGGGCCTGGAAGACCTGTTGCTGGCCGCGCAGGCGGATACGGAAGGCTGGTACGGCAAGCTGAAGAACGCCCATGAGCTGACCCGGCGGGCGATGGAATCAGCCCAGCACAACGACGCCAAAGAGAGTGCCGCAGGGTATCAGGCAGCGGCAGCTCTGCGCGAGGTGGAATCGGGCAACCGGCAGCGGGCGCGCGCCGAGGCCAATGCGGCATTGAAGCTGGCCTCGAACCGCGATGTGCGGGTGATGGCGGCGCTGGCCCTGACGCGGGCGGGCGATATGGCAGGGGCGGAGAAGCTGGCGGCCGAACTCGACAAGACCTTCCCGCTGGACACGCTGGTGCAGAGGTATTGGTTGCCCACCATCCGGGCGGGGATCGCCTTAGAACGAAAAGACCCAAACCGGGCCATCGAACTGCTGAAAGTGGCGAACACGATCGAACTTAGCGGCCTGACCGGGAACCTCGCCATACTCATGAGCCCCGCTTATGTGCGTGGCGAAGCCTACCTCATGCTCCACGACGGCAACCGAGCGGCTGTGGAGTTTCAGAAGTTCATCGACAACCGGGGACTGGTGGTGAATTTCCCGTGGGGTGCGCTGGCCCGGCTGGGATTGGCGCGCGCTTACGCCCTGCAAGGCGACGCGGCCAAGGCCAAGGCAGCCTATCAGAATTTCCTCACACTGTGGAAAGACGCCGACCCCGACATCCCCATCCTCGTCGCCGCAAAAACCGAGTACGCGAAGCTGCAATGATCCGTGGTCGCAAGGGCCAGGGCCGGTCGGGTTACCGGACATCACGGTCCACAAACGGCGTTCGAGGAAGCGTCGCCGGATGGCGAACGGGAAGCCTTGTGGGAGCCGACTCCGGACGGATGACGCGCCATCCGGAGACTAGCCGGCCGCTGCCGCTGGAACAGCCATCTTGCTTCGGCTCACGCGCCTGCGCGCATCTACTTCACGACGATATTCACCAGCTTCGCCGGGACGACGATCACCTTGATCACCGTCTTGCCCGCGACGTGTGGCTGGACTTTCTCGTCCGCGAGCGCGGCGGCCTGCGCAGACGGGCGCGACCCCTCGAAAGCACCGTGCGGGGAGCGCGGTTTTACGATCAAATCACCGTGCGCGAGCCGGGGGAAAACCGTGTTTTTTCGTGTTCTTGCCGGTGAAAACACGTGTTTTGCGGTAAGAAGCACGGTGTAATGCGCTCCTTTGACGGCCGCGCCGGCCCCGGAACAGCCGATTCCGGGGCTGGCGGGGGGCGTCTCTTGCCTCGCGGCGCAGTTTCCAGCCTGGCTGGACCGTCTATTACTGGGCCGTACCGGGCCTTACTTGGAGGCGGCCTTAGCAGCCGGTTGGGCCGTGGCCGGCTTGGGCTTCGGCGCCCAGAATTCCGGATCGGCGTCAATGAACTCCTTGGGCGGGTAGCTCATCTTCGGGCTGACCTCGTACAGAACGTTTTCCGTGCTGACCACGGCATCGGCCAGCAGTTTCTGATAGCGCGCCCAGTCGTCGCCCCAGGATTGGGCCGGAGGAACTTCCGGCCGCGGCGGATCCAGCGCGGCCAGCGATTCCATGCCGCTCAGGATCAGGTAGGTGCCCCCGGGCGCGCCCGAGGTGATGCCGTAAACCACGCGCCGCTGCTTGCTGCCGATCTTCTCCCAATGCGCGGCCAGCAGCTTCGTCAGCGCCTCGAAATCGTCCGTGTGGCCCGGCCGCACGCGCACCGTGGTTACGCTGTAGAAGTGGAACTTAGGCAGGTTCGGCGGCACCGGCGTGTAGCTCAACTCTTCGCGGTAGGTGGCGATCAGTTCGCGCTCCCCCGTGCGCAGCTCGCTGTCTTGGGCCTCTGCCTGATCGAGCAGACTCTTGGTCGGTTCCTTGTCCGTTGAAGCGATCGACTTCTCCAGCCCCGCGAAGGTGTCGTAGCGCTCCATGAACAGGGCGTGGGTGGGGCCGGTGATGCTCACCAGGGCCGTGTAATGCGCATAATCCGACTTGGAGAAGGCCCGCACGAACGCCGCCTCCGTCTTTTGGTGTGCAATGCCCTTGCCGGGTTTCATGTCTTCGCGGATGAACCGCATGATCGGCGACGGGCCGGGCGATTGCGCCAGCAGCATGGAAGCCGCCGCGAAAGCGAGGCTTGAAACTACGATCTGTGAGAGTCTTGGCATCATACTTTGCTCCTCTGTTACTCGCCGGAAGCTCCATTCTGGCTCCGGGGTTTTACGAGTGTAACACCCTCACCGACCGTTCATGTACTAAATAGGGAATTATCTTTTCGGGAAGCGGCCAGGGACCGCTGAGGGGCCGGATCGGATGCTGAGCGCGTCAATCGCTGAAGCCCGGGAGGTCGACGCGGCGGGCGACGTGATCCTTGATCCAATGGGCGTCCCACCACTCCTTGGGGTCGATCTGGACGCCGTCGAGCTGCATGCTGAAGTGGACGTGGTCGCCGCCGGCCATGCCGGTTTGGCCGCTCTGGCCCAGGATCTGGCCCTGTTTCACCAGATCGCCTTCGTGGACGGCGATGGCGCTGAGGTGGCCGTAGATCGACTGCAGAGCGTAGCCGTGGTCCAGCACAATGCAGTTGCCGTAGATGCCGAGCGGGGCGGCGTAGACGACGCGGCCGTCGTTCGAGGCCTCGACGCCGACGTGCTGGGTGACGGATAGGTCATAGCCGAGGTGCACCTGCTGGTCGATTTTCTTGCCCTGGTAGATGTAATTGCGGACGTCGGCGAAGTTGGACTCGACCTTGGAGTTGCGCTGCTGGCGGAAGACGCGAGACCACAGGAAGCGGGGCTCGGTCTTGCGCCGCAGATCGGAGAGCGCCTGGTTGTTGACGCGGCGCATCTCGCCGTTGATTTTCAGAAAACGCGTCAGCGGGTCTCCAGCTCCATCGGGGTCGAGTTCGGTAATGACTTTCTGGAGGAAGCGGTCGTCAACGGCCAGGTCGCGGGTGCGGTAGTGGGGCTGCTCCTTTTGAGGGAATCGGATCACCATGCCGCCGGTGGCCTCGTTGCCCGCGGGATTGGTGGCGTAGACCAGGGGAACGGTGGCGGGGGGCATGTTCCAGGCGAAGGCGAAGAGCGAGAAGAAGCCGGGCTTGCCACCGGGCATGGGCCAGGCGCGGAAACGCTGATCGCCAACTCTCACGCCGGCCTCGGTCCAGTAGCCGGAGACCGTGAAGGTCACCAGGTCGGCCATGCCGAGGTACAGGTAATGCTGCTCGGAGTTGACGCTGAGGGCCGGAGGGCGGGTGACCACGATGACGTCGCGGCTGAGGCGGGCGGTGCTCGAGCGGAAGTCGTTGGAGGTGGCTTCGATGATCAGGCGGGCGGGGCCGTCCTTGAGGGTGGGCGTGGATTTTACTCCGGCCGTAAAGTGGACGATGGCGTCGGAGACGTGGCGCTGCCACAGGAAATGGCGGGCCGGTTCAAGGTGTTCGAAGACGGTCGAACGGACGCCGTTTTGTTCGATGTAGGCGGCCACGCGGCGGGTCCCGTGCGGGGCGTGGACGCGGACCGGAATCGGGGTCATGGAGCCGATCGCCGTAACTGAAGCGGGAAGGTCCAGGGAAGGCGTCAGGGAAAAGGCCAGCAACAATGCCAGGGTCAGGCCCAGGAGAACCACAACCACGATAATTGTCCGCATGAACTTACAGGGTAGCGCGCACAGGCGCGTGTTGACGGGCGGATGCCAGCCCGGATGTTTCACCAACAATCGGCTGCGGCGCGCGATAGGGCCGCATCTACTTCGTTGCCCTGGGCCCAGAGAGGCGCCCCCCGTCCTCTACGTAGGAGCCAAGTGCGCCTGCGGGCGGCTCCCGTCGTGCGCCTGGTAGCTGCAACCCTTTCATCGCGCCTCGCTGCGATCGCAGGTGCAACATCCGGGCTCGATGCGGCCGGCCCTGAAACGCCCCGGCGCCCCAGGACCAGCGGGTGGTCCGGGAGCGGCGGGGCGTTGAAGTGGATTTGCGAGGGCCTTACTCAGGCTCAGCGCGACTGATGAGCGTGTGATCGCTGGTGGTGGCGGAGGGCGAATTCCCGCCGCTCACGCTGGCTCCATTGTTGGCCGCCGCCGGCGCTTCGGGCAGGACATAAACGGAGACGGTGATGGGCGGATAGGAGGCGCCGGGGGCCAGCACGTTGGAGCGCGTGCAGACCGAGGCGGCACAACTCCAGCCCGTACCGGTGAGCGAATTGAGACCCATGCCGGGAGGCACGTATTCGGTGACCGTTACCGTGCCACTGGTCGGTCCGGCCTTGGCGCCGTTTGTGACCGTGAGCGTGTAATCGGCTGGGTTTTCATCGCGATAGAACTTGCCGCTGTGCTTGGACGTGATTGACAAGTTGGCCGAATAGGCGCTGAAATTCGCCGTGACCGACTGCGCTGCGCTCATCGTGATGGTGCAGGGGCCGGTGCCGGTGCAGGCGCCGGACCAGCCGCTGAAATGGTAGTCGGCGGCAGGCGTGGCGGTGACGGTCGCCGTGGCCCCGCTGTTGTACCAGGCGCCGTTGGCGGGCGATACGGTGCCCCCGCCGGGAATGTTCACGGCGGTCGTCAAGTGATACTGGACCACGAAGTTGGCCGTGTAAGTGGTGGCCGCCGTGGGCGCAACGGTGTGCGTGGCGGCGCCGGCGTCACTCCAAGAAGCGAAAGCGTACCGCTCGCCTGTGGAAATCGGCTGAGGCGTGGGCGCGACCAGGGTGTGGCTGCTGCCGGAACCCCACTCCACAACCACTTTGGCCGTGAGCGTGTTGCCATCCACGGTGATGACCGTTCCGGGCTCCGCCGTGGTGAGCGTGACGGCAACGCCTCCGGCCGCGCCGGAGTTCACCGCCAGGCTGTGATTAGCCCCGCCGGCGATGGCGACTGCATTGGTCAAGCCGGACGAGATCACGGTCTCGTCGTAGGTGTCATCGCCCCAGGCGGCGACGGTTCCGGCCGTATTCAAGGCCAGGCTGTGATTGCCGCCGGCGGCGATGGCGGCGACGCCCGTCAAACCGGAAGGCACGCTGGACTGGCCGTAGCTATTGTCGCCCCAGGCCGTAACGACCCCGCTGGAGCTTAAAGCCAGACTGTGACTCTCGCCGGCGGCCACGGCTACGATGCCCGTCAAGCCGTCGGGCACAGCGATCTGGCCGAGCACGTTGGAGCCCCAAGCCGAGATCGAACCGTCGCTGCCAACCGCCAGGCTGTGAGTCCCGCCCGCGGCGATGCCCACGGCATTGGCGAGCCCGGAGGGCACGCTGGTCTCCCCATCCGCGTTATAGCCCCAGGCCACGACGGTTCCATCGCTCATGAGAGCCAGGTTGTGATAATCGCCGGCGGCAATCGCCACGGCGCAGGGTTGGGCGGTGCAGTCCGGGCTGACCAAAGCCGCGGGCAGATCGTTCTGGTAATAGCTGCTGTCGCCCCAGAAAACGACGTTACCATCGCTCTGCAGAGCCAGACTGTGATACAGGCCAGCGGCAATCGCCACGACGTTTGCCAAACCCCCGGGCACGCTGGTTTGGCCGTAGCTATTGTCGCCCCAGGCCACGACGGTCCCGCCGGCCCTGAGGGCCAGCGAGTGGGCCCCTCCGCCAGCCACGGATAATACGTTGGTCAGGGCGGGCGCCGCCGCCTGTGCGGACGTGTCCAGGCCCCAATCCAGCGGATAGCCGGTCACATCGATGGCCGTGACGTCATCCGCGGTCAGGGAAGCCGTCGCGGACCCGTTCAAATAGAGTTTCGCCACGTTGGTGAGGCTGGCGGCGGCGCTGGCGCCGACCTTGACGACCAGGATGATCGCCGGGAAAGTCTGGCCGCTGCCCAACGAATCGGGGCGCGTGCAGGAGTTGGATGTGCAAGTCCAGCCCGAGCCGGCCATCGAGACCAGCGTCAAGCCGGTAGGCAGAGTATCGGTCACCGTAATCTGGCCCGAAGTGGCAAGGCCCGTGGGTCCATTGGAGAGCCGCAGCAGATAAACGGCGTCGGCCTGGCTGCGCAGGAAATGGCCGCTATGGGACGAGGTGAGCGACAGGCTGGGCGTGGAGCCGCTGATCGGGGTGAAGTTCGCGGTGACAGAAGCCGGCGAATTCATGGTCACATTGCAGGGCCCGATTCCGGTGCAGGCGCCCGTCCAGCCGGTGAAGGCACTGCCCGCGGTCGGGGTTGCGGTCACGTTGGCGATCGCGCCGGCGTTGTACCAGTAAGGGCCGGAAGGAGTAAGACTGATCGTGCCGCTGCCAGTGCCGCCGATAGCGGTCGTCAAGGCGTACTGTGTCGTGAAGTCGGCGGTGTAGGTGGTGGGCACGCTGGGGGCGACAAGGCGCGATGCGCCGCCGTAGCCGTCACTCCAGCCAGTGAAAACAAATTGGACGCCGGCGGGGCCGGGCGACACCGCCGAGACGCTCAAGGAGTGGTTAGGACCAGGCACAAAAACTTCCCCGGACCACGCACCCGGGTACCAGTTGAACAGCACGCCGGCGCCGCTATAGCCGGTGCTATCCACGGTGACGCCGGGCAGGCTGGTGGTGGGGGTGCTCGTGCTGGTCTTGATGGTGACCGGAATCAACCCCAGGGACATGGTGTTCAAGGCCAAGCTGTGATATCCGCCGGCCGCGATGGCGGTGACATTGTCCAGAGTCCCTGGCACCTCCAACTGGCTATAACCGTCGTAACCCCAGGGAACAATAGCCCCGTCAGCCTGCAACGCCAGAGAGTGGTCCCAGCCGGCGGCGATGGCAACGACATCCGTCAGTGCCGGCACCGTGGTCTGGCCATATGTGTTAGCACCCCATGCCACGACCGTTCCGTCGGAGCCCAAGGCGAGGGTATGGTAGGCGCCGGCGGCGATGGCGACACCATTCGTCAGTACTGGCGGTGTGCTTTCGCCGTCCGCGTTATAGCCCCAGGCGACTAGAGTGCCGTTGCTCTTCAGCGCCACGCTGTGATACCAGCCGGCGGCCACGGCCACGACATTGGTCAGCCCCGCGGGCACCGCGGTTTGGCCGTGATAATTGGTTCCGGACTTAACCCCCCAGGCCACTACCGTTCCGTCGCTCTTCACGGCCAGGGCATGATACCGGCCGGCGGCAATGCCCACCACATTGGTCAAGCCGGCCGGAACAGTGGTTTCGCCGTACGTATTGTCGCCCCACGCCGTGACCGTGCCATTGCTCGTCAAGGCCAGGCTGAACAGGTCTCCGGCGGCAATCGCCACGACATTGGTCAGACCCGCGGGCACGCTGGTCTCGCCGTAGGTGTTGTCGCCCCAGGCCACGACCGTGCCGTTGCCATTCAATGCCAGTGTGTCCGAGCCGCCGCCGGCGAGCGCCGCGACAGTCGTCAAACCGGTCGGCACCACTGATTCGCCGGATGCGTTTCCTCCCCAGGCGACCGGATAACCGAGCGGCTCCACGTTCGCCGTGTCCGTGGTGGTGTGTGAGCCGGCGGGGTCGCCGCCGAAATAGACCGTGGCCCCGTAAGTGATCGACGAGGGGGCCGTCGGAGTCACCGCGGCCAGCGCCACGATCGCCGGATAACTCTTGCCCGCCGCCAGGGCGTCACTGCGATCGCAGGTGACGTGGGAACAGGTCCAGCCCTCGCCGCTGAGCGAGGTGATTGTCAGCCCGGTGACGATCTGGTCGGACACCTGCACGGCGGCCGTCGTGGGGCCGGTGCCCACGTTGCGCACCCGAATGACGAACAATGCGTTGGTCTGGCCCTGCAGGAAGTTCCCGCTGTGTGTCACGGAGATGGAGAGGGTCGGCTGCGCGGCCTGGCACACTCCCATAGCAAGGAAAACAGCCAATTTGGTAAGCAGACGCACTGATACACCTCTTCAAAACATAATCGCGAACTGTGTGCAGGCTCAGTATAACTGAGTTTGTCTGGAAATAGGTCGCCTAGGTATGAAAATCTTCTCCCGAAACTGCCGGGCGACAGTAGTGTTTAAGGCGCTGTGGGGTGGCGCCAGCCGGCGTCGCGGCCGGCCGCCGGGCGCATGGCCGGTGACGGTCGCGAGGTTTGCGAACGGTGTCTTTCCGAGGGGCTCGCAGGTCGCAATTAACTAATAATTGGTCAAGAATAAACTCGCCGCGCGGATTGACCTTTCAACGGCCACTCGCGCTCTTGACGCTTTCCCGGCTGCCTCCCACGACAGCCGTAAACAGGCGCTGGAGGCTTTCCATGGCCGACGACCAGACGGGCGGCTGGGTCACAGGGGCGTTTTCCTCCGCGCCCAGCGCTCGCCTCACCAGCAACTCACATTGACGGCGCAGGGTCGGCGCCTGGGAGAAGAAATTCCCACTGGTGTAGGCGGTATCGAGTTCGCTGGAGTAATCGGGCAGAGTCCAACAGGCCGGCCGGCCCAGCGCTTTCTCGATCGCCGACTTGGTCACAAAGGACGGGCCGCTGACCTTGTTGAGGAGCAGCCGAACCTTGTTCTGGGTGAAACCGAGGCTCGCCAGGCGCTGCAGAATGCGGCTGGTTTCGTACATCTCCAGCATGCCGCTGGTGGTGACCAGGTAGATTTCGCCGATCTCCTCCAGCAGCCGGAAGCATAGTGGGCCGGCGCGGCCCAGGTTGACGACGATGAAGGAATACAGCGCCCGTGCGAAACGCAGCACGTGGCGCACGCGTTCGCCGCTGAGCGGGTCGGCGGGGCCGACGGCGCCGGGCCCCTGCAACAGGTCCGGGCCGTAGCGCGTGTGGGCCACGATACGGCCCCAGAAATCGGCGTCCAGCCGGTGCAGGTTGGTGGCCGCGTCCATCACCGAATAGCGCGAGTCGGTCTTGAACAGGAAGGACGCCGAACGGGCGCTGAGGTCGAGGTCGATCAGCAGCACCTTGGCGCCGCTCTGGCGCGCCAGTTCAACACTGAAATGGGACGCCAGCGTGGTCGAGCCCACCCCGCCCTTGGCGGCCAGGAAGCCGATGGCTTTGGCTTCGACGTTGTCCGCCTTTCCGAACTCCGCCACGCGGTGGCCGCGCGCCACCGAGTATTGCAGCACGCGCACCAGCGCCTGGCAGCTCGGTTTGCCTTTCATGAGGTAATCCTGGGCGCCGCGCTCCACCGCCGTCAGGGCCTGGATCTCGTTGGCCATCCCGGTGTGGATTACGATCGGCACGCCGCGCGAGTGGCGCTGGATGGTCTCGAAGGTCGCCAAACCATGGGAATCGGTCAGCTCCAGTTCCATCAGCACCACGTCGAAGCTATGGCGCGCCAGCACATTCAGGGCCGAGACCAGATTCTCCGCGGTCTCGATATTGAAGCGCGGACCGGCTGTGGATTCGATCATCTCGCGCACGGTGCGGCCATCGTCGGCGTTGTCCACAATCAGCAGTTTGAGTTCGGTTTCAGGCATCTGGCCCCTCCTCTTGGCTTATCGTCGGCCGACAGCAATTCTCGACAGGATTATGAGGAATGGGCGCTGGGCGTTGCAGCCGGATGTCGCCTGCGGCAGGGCGCCGCAAGCGTTAACGTGGGCAGCGGGAAGGCGAGGCCGACGCCTCAAGCTGAGGCACCCTAACCTGCATTTCTCACACGCCTTCGGCTGCAACGCGCGATAGGCGCATGTCTACTTCGTCGCTCTCGGTCGCCGTGCTCGACGTACTGCCCGAGTACGCCTCCGCGCGGCTTCCGTCGCACTCCTCGTAGCCACACGCCTCTCACGCCTTTCGCCCACGAAGTGTGTGAGAAATGCGGGTTAACCGCAGCCTGCTGATTCCGTTTTCAGGATGGCCTCACTCGAAGGCATTCTCCCGGGCTTTGGAGGGCCTCGACAGGGGCCATCGGGTCAGACCAGGTGGCCGGCGGCGAACTCGCGCAGGGCCTCTTGCCAGGAGCGCAACGGGTCGGTTTTGCGTTCGACCAGGATTCAGTCAGTGCTGGTTTTGAATTTCGCGCAGAAATCGGTCCGGGTCGGCCAGCAGTGCTGCCTTGTTGGCTTCAAGAGCAGGCGTCGTAAAGTTCTCGTGGACCCACCGGCTCAGTCCGAAGATATCCAGGAAGCGCCGCCTGAGTTGCCACGGGAGGAGTACCACGGCCATGGAGCGCAATCGGCTCATAAGCTTTGCCGCGCGCACCTGGGCCGCGGACGTAGCGTGCGGGCCGGCGCCGTGCATCACGGCGCCCCCCAGGTGGAAGATCAGATCCCCGTACAGCCCGCCGGAATAGTAGCGATTCCTGTCGCGGTCCACGCGCAGCAAGGGGAACCACTCCAGTTGCGCGACCCAGATTGCGAAGCCGTAACCCACTCCGGAATCCGGGCAGTGTGGGCAGGCGAGCGAGTAGCGCTGGTATTCGGCCGACGCGAGCAGGTGCTCCGGCATCCGAAAGGTGGGGCGGTGCGCAAGGTAGAACTCGCGCGTGAAGAACATGCACTCGGTGACTGGCTTGCGGTCGGTCAGTTTGTCCCGTTGGATGGCAGCCAGTACGCATCGCCCGTGGAGCTGGGCCGCCAATTCCTCGGCCCACCCCGCCCGGACCGGAAAAGAATCGACGTGCAAGGTGCAAATGTGAGTGGCCCCGTCCCGCACCGCGGCGTTGACCAGCCGGTCCAGGTAATACGGGTGCTCGGAGGCCCCGGGAGGGACTTCTGGAATGGGGCAGATGGTCACGTAGGGCAGCCGCGCGAGCCGGTCCCGAAAGCGCGGCAGCAGACGGTTTGCGGCGGCGTAGATGCGATACGGCACGGCGGTGTTGTTCTCGATTTTCCGGAGATGAATATCCAGCAGCCGCTCATCGTCCTCGGCAACCAGGTACACGACCACGATTCCGAGTTTCATGACGCCCGTAGCGCTGCCGCCAGCGCGCGTCCATACAACTCGAAATCGGACCGGTCCAGGGGAGCCTCTACGTCGCTCAACAGGATGGCGGAGTCTCGCGGGAGGTCGCGCCGCAGCACCAGATTCTCGGCGAGACAAATCGGAAGACCCGGATGGCTGCCGTTTTCGCAGTTCTCGATCTGGCCATAACACGCGTAGCCGCCGATGCCGTCGATCGTCTCGCCGGCTTTCAGATCGCGCTTGGCATAGGCGAACACGTTGGTCCGGAAGCCGTACGCCGGCTCGAGCAGGGAGCGCCCGTCGAGCTGCGCATCGGCGATGCACTCCATCGCCTCCACGTGGCACAGATGGTATGGCCGGTAAAACAAATAGAACGGGCCGGGGCCCATTTTGTAGTAAGCCATCATCGAGCGCTGGTAGGGGTCTTCACAGGCTCCAATGGCGAACACGCCGCCCCCTGGCTCGGCGCCGAGGATGTAGTCCACGCAAGGTTCCCGCTCGGCCCACAGAGACTCAAAATCGAACAGCCGGAAAACCTCGTTGACATGCTTGGCCGGAGGTCCGGACATGCCCGGCCGGCGCGTCCGCAAACCCAAGGCATTGGCCACCAGCGCCATTTCGATGCACAACTTTGTTCCGTCGGTGTACGCCGTCGCCATCTTGTAATCGAGATTGCGGGCGTCGGCCTCGGGAATGATCTTGGTGGGGTTGGAATAGCGGTCGAGGAAGCCCTTGATGTTTCCGGCCATGACAAGGTCGAATCCCCACAGCCGGATCTGATCCACCAGCCGGCGTATGACTCCGTGCTGGTCGCCATCGCAACTGGAATAAACGAGGCCGCGCTGGTGGGCCAGTTGCATGAGGTAGGGACCGAAGATCAGGTCAGCTTCCGAGTTCATCATCACGACGTGCTTTCCCGCCTGGAGCGCCGTAACGGCGTATCGGCCGCCCGCGGCGATGGCACTGGAGGACTCGACCAGGAGAGTTGCGTTTACGCAACCCGCCACCAGATCGCCGTCTTCACAAATGGCCGTGCAACCGCCGCGAATCGCGTCGCTCACTTCGCCGGCCGTGCGAGCCAGCTTGTAAGGGAGATGGAACATCTCGGCGCATTGGATGGCCCGTTGCGGTGCGATGTCGGCCATCGCCACGCATTGCATGCCCGGAGTAATGCGGCACTGGTAGAGCAGACCTTTGCCCATGGCGCCCATGCCGATGAGGGCGATCCGGATGGGCTCGCGGAGCGCTGACAGGCGCTTCAAGGCAGGTCCCGGCGAAGCCGACGTAGCGGACATGGATTGCACAGTCATTTAGAGCCTCCGTTCCGGCTTCCTGGTCTGATGCGAGTATCCGAAATCCCGATCTTGGTCCTCAAACCTCGACCAGTCTACACTCAGCCGTCAACTTTTCATCCTGCGCGAGGCATATTTCCCTCTTGGCGCCGGTGTTTTAATCCATCGGACTCACATTTCGCCCGCCGTAGGCGGCTCGAACCTGGAAGGCCCGTGCTTTCAGCGTATCCTGCGCGCTTCTCCCACGCGCCGACCGCTGCCGCCGAAATCGGGTCAGGCCGGACGACCGGCGGCGAACTCGCGCAGGGCCTCTTGCCAAGGCCGCAACGGGTCGGTCTTGGTGTTCAGGAGAACCGCCTTGGCGGGGCGCTGCGCCTGGCGGGGGAACGCCGCTGCGGGCACCGCGATCAGTTGCGGTTTGCGGGGTGTGAGCTCGAAGATGGCGCGCGCCAGCTCATACCAACTGGCCGCGCCGGAGTTGGTGAGGTGATACACGCCGTACGGGGCCTTCGATTCGAGCAGCGCTGAAGTCGCTTGCGCCAGGTCGGGGGCGTAGGTGACGCTGTTGATTTCGTCGCTGACGGCCTGAATGGTGTCGCGCTCGGTGGCCAGGTCCATCATCAACTCGACAAAGCTGCGCTTGGAATCCTCGCTGCAGCCCCGGGGACCGAACATGACAGCGGTGCGCACCAGGTAGAAATCGTCGGTCGCGGCGGCCACGGTGCGTTCGCCACGCAGCTTGGAGCGGGCGTAGACCGACAACGGGCTGGGCGGGTCGGTTTCAAAGTACTCGCCCTTCTTGCCGTCGAAAACGTAGTTGGTGCTGTAGTGCACCACAGTCCGGCGCAGCTCGCGGCACAGCGCGGCCAGCCGTCCGGGGAAGGCGCCGTTAAGCTCGAAGGCCAACCCGGGATTATCCTCGGCGCCGTCCACGTCGTTGTAAGCGACGCAGTTCACCACTGCGTCGAGGTCCGCTGCGGCGGCCCGAAACCGGGTCTCGAAGCGCTTGGCGTCCAGCACGTCCACATCGCCCTTGTCCCAGGCCAGGGCCTGCGGGTAGAGCCGCGCCAGTTGCGTACCCAGCATCCCCTGGGCGCCGAGGATCAGGACTCGCTGCGGCATCGGTAGCATCATCCCACACCGCGCGGCGAGCGTGGCGCGGGATGCGGGTGCGGAATAAGGTGGATCGCTTAGACGTTCAGTCGTACACTCTGGTGAAGGCGGTGCTCAGCGTCGACTGACGAGATGGAGAGGAGACACTATGTCGTTCCTAGCGTGGCTGGTTCTGGGCCTGATTGCGGGCTATATTGGCAGCAAGATCGTCAACAGCAGCGGGCAGGGCATCCTGCGCGACATCGTGCTGGGTGTGGTCGGCGCCTTTGTCGGCGGCTGGCTGTTCCGAGTGTTTGGAGCCTCGGGCGTCAGCGGACTGAACTTCTACAGTCTGTTGGTGGCGGCGATCGGATCGGTGGTTGTGCTGGTGGTCTATCACGCCATCGCGCGGAGAGGCTGAAACCGGGCCTGCCGCTGGATTGGCGGGTGAATCAGTAAAGAAGCGAGAGCGCGTTCTCAGAACAGGTTCTGCGCGAAGAATTCGCTCACCCGGCGCTCGTGCTCCCGGCGCGCGACTTTGTGTGCGGCGATGTGGCCGCCGCTGGGGAGCTTCCAATACTGCCTGGGGTTGCCGGAGGCGGCATCGCGCCTGTCAGCGGGCGGAATCCGCACATCACCACGGGCCGGGCGGATTGCCGCGGCGTATACTACTCGACATGCGACGCCTCCTCCCGCTGGCTCTTCTGACTACGCTTCCGCTGTGGCCGCAGGCCAGGAAGAGTGTCTTCGTGATTACCGACGCGGAGGGCATCGCCGGGGTCTGCCGCCAGGATTTGACCGAACCCCACGACGCCGAACTGCGGCAACTGCTGACCGGCGAAGTGAACGCCGCCGTGCAAGGGTTCCTCGATGGCGGGGCCGATGAAGTGATCGTGTGGGACGGCCATGACGGCAGCCAGACGCTGTCGGCGCTGACGATTCATCCCCGCGCCCGGCTGCTGATCGGCGGGCTGGGGGCGACGATGACGCTGGAACGGCGTTACAGTGCCGTGGCCTTCGTGGGACAACATCCGCAGGCCAACGTGCGGGGCGGCGTGATGGCCCACAGCTACAGCTCGCTGGGCATACAGACGATGCGCGTCAACGGGAAGGCGATGGGCGAGATCGAAACGCGGGCGGCGCTGGCGGGGGCCTTCGACACGCCGGTGGTGTTCCTCTCGGGCGACGTGGCGGCGGTGGACGAGCTGCACGCGATTGTGCCCCAGGCGGAGACGGTGGCGGTCAAGGAGGGGCTGGGAAGATACGCCTGCCTCTCCCTGTCGGCCGAAGCGGCGCGCGAGCGGACACGCGGGCAGGCGCGACGGGCGATGGCCAAAATCGGCGCCATCCAGCCGTATCGCATCGCCGGGCCGGTGACGGTGGAAATCGAGTACACGACCCGCAATTCACTGCCCATCGACGCCGGATTGCGGCCCGGCGCGGAGGTGGTGGACGACCGTACGATCCGCTACCACGGCAAGGATTTTCTGGAAGCGTGGACCCGCTACTCGCTGTTCTAGCCCGGATGTTGCACCACGATCGCAGCGAGGCGCGATGAGAGGGTCCCAACATCAAACCCTGACATCAACAGACGCCACAAGGCGCGCTCGCCGTAGCCGCCCGCAGGCGTACTTGGGGCTACGTTGCGCAATGAGGCCGCTCCCGGATGGGGACACCAAGGCCCGCGGCGCTTGATCGACAGCCTCTGAACGTCGCGCCGAGGGAACCCAAGCGTGCCGCCGTGGCACGCGCAGAGTGTCCCCTCCGGCCACCGCCTCGACCGCTCACCCCAGCCCTGCGAACCCGCCAATTCGACATTTCGACACGACACCACATCCTGTCGAATTGTCATACTTACTCACCCGGCTCACCATCCAATCGGAACCGCCTTCTTCCATGTATCAATCTGATTCAACGATTCTTACCTATCCTTTCTCGCCTCCCAACCCGATCTTTCCCGGATCATCTGCCGTCACACGCCGTATGACGAAATGCGACACTTTGCGACATAAGTGTCGCGCTTGGCTTTGTTCCTCCAATTCCGCGCGAACGCCCCTCCCAGGCTCCACCAATCGCACTCCCGCCGCCCGCGCGGCTCAGAAGTTGACCCGCAGACGGAACTCGATCATGCGCGCGCCAGGGTCCTGCGCGTTGGAGAGGTCCTGGTAGGCGGAAGTGGTCTGGCCGAAGTTGGCGTCGATCAGGGTCGTATTGGAAAGTTGGAAGTTGGTGATGTTGAGCACGTTGAGGAATTGGGCCGTGAATTCGACCTTGTAGCGCTCCTTGATGGTCGTGGTCCGGGTGAGGTTCAGGTCGAGATGGTTCTGCCACGGGCCCCACAGAAAGACCTCGTAGCCGAGCTGGCCGGCGGTCAGTTGCGGCCCGATGTAGGGCGCGTTGGGATTCAGGGGCTGGCCGCCGGTTTGGAATGCGGCCACGCTGTTGTCGATCAGTGACTGGGGGAGATAGGAGACCAGCCCGGTGCCATTGGAACCCGTGGTCTTGACGATCCCCATCATGCTTTGCGGTTGCGAGGCTGTCATGTTGTGCAGCACGACGCCAGGGTCGTTCTGGTTGATTCCGTCGAGGCCCGAGAGCAGTTGGGAGGGCGTGCCGGACTGGTTGCGGTCGACTGCGGCGATCTGCCAGCCTTCCACGATCCTGCGCACCACCGGATGGGCCTTGGCCAGGAAGGGACGCTCCGGGCCGAACGGCAGCTCGTAGATCACGTTCAGCTTGAGCGCCTGCGGGATGTCGAACGGCGTGGGCTGCTTGTCCAGATGGATATTGCGCAGCGTGGTCGGCGATGGGAAATAAAGGCTGGAATCGGCCGTCGGCCCGTTGACCAGCGACTTCGACCAGACGTAGCTCCCCTCGAGCATCAGGCCCTTGCTCATCCGCCGCCGGACCTCGATCTGCAGGGCGTCGTAGTAGCAACTGCCCCAGTTGCCGACGATCCAACTGTTGCCGCTCGAAACGGCGGGATTCTCGATGAACAGATTGGCCGGATACTGGCCGGTGCTCATCCAGTTGTTGAGGTACGGTTGGGCATAGGAGAAGAGGTTGGCGTAAAGCCCCGGCTGGTTGGTCAGGAGGCGGTTGACGAAATTCTGGGAGCTGGTCCGACCATAAGCCAATTGGATGAATGGGATGTTCACCTGGCCGGGCAGCCCCTGGTTGCCGAAGTCGGTGCTGGTCGGATTGGCCTGCCGGGCGATCATCAGGTTGTTGTAAGCGTTGTGCCATTCCGACAGGAACCCATTTTCAAAGATGTTGACTTCGTTCAAAGAGATCTGGCGCCACAGGTCGGTGCCATGGTTGCCGGTGTAGCGGGCTTCCACGACGGTACTCTTGCCCAGCTCGCGCTGCAGGCCGAAATTCCAGCTCTGCACGTAGCCCAGCTTCAGATTGGGCTCGAAGCCGTTGAGCGGGTCGGTCGGTTGGGGCGAGAAAGGATAGGACGGGGACGCGGGGAAGGGGCGCGTGGGCAGCGTCGCGCTGCTGATAGTGACCGAGCCCGGGGCGCCGAAGTACTGCGGGTAGTTATCGGGATCCACCGAATCGTCCACGCTCCGGCCGGGGTTGGAACCGAGCATGTATTCCAGGATGGCGGTCCCCTCGCGGATGGTGCTGATGGCGTAGCCTGCGCGCAGCACCGTAGTGCCGGGATGGTCGCCCAGCAACCAGTGCAACGGCCCCCGGCCGGCGGGCAGTTGCCAGGCAAAGCCGCCCGACGGGTTCCAGCGGTGCAGGTTGTTATAGGGCGTGAAATACTTCACGAATTGAGGTTGCACGCCGGTCTCCACGCCGGGCAGGAATTCATTGCCGATGCCGGAGATGCCCCACAGCGAAGCCAGCGTCACCGACGAGTAGGTGCCGGTCAGATCCTCCAGCGGCCCTTCCCACTCGTAGCGCAAACCCAGGTCCACGGTGAAGTTCTTGCGCAGCTTCCAGGAATCCTGGACGAACAGGCCAAACTCGCGCTGCCGGACGTGGTCGATCGGCGGATTGGCGCCATATTGGCCCGCGGAATTGAGGGCCACCGACTTGTTGATCGAAGCCACGCGGCCGGTCAGGTCGGCATACAGCGCCGCGGCATCGTCGAGGATCCAGTACGGCGCGTCCGGAAAATTCGCGTTGCTGAAGATGTCGCTCGGGCCGCCGTTATGGATCGGATCGTTTTGTGCGGCGTCGATGCCCAGCGTCAGCGTGGGAATGCTCTCGTTGCCGACGGTCTGGTCCCACAGATTGACCTGCGTCCAGTTGCCGCCAAAACTGACCACGTGCGGCCCCTTCAGCCAGGACATGGTTTCGCTGAGGTTCTTGGTGGGCGAATTGTGCCGCGAACCTCCGACATAGGCCGAGACCAGCGAGTTCGTAGCGGGGTCGCCCGGCACCGCGTAGCCCTCGCCCGCGCTGAGCGCGATATTGTACCCGCGCCACTGGGCATACGATCCAGGCGCGTCGGCCAGCGGGTCGAACACGAGTGTGCCGCTGTCCAGGCCGGCGCGGAATTCGTTGGTCAGGTGCGAACTGATCGTGGAACGCAAGGCGATGATGCCCGCGAAGCGGTTGCTGAGCTGGCCGCCCACGGCCGGGGAGCCCAGCACGGTGCCCGTTCCCGGCAACAGCGCCACATCGCCGTTCAGGATATCCGGAGTGGCGTTGTACTTGTTGTAGGAGTAAGAGATTGAGAGCTGATTGCGGGAATTGAGGTTGTAATCGATCCGGCTGACGGTGAACAGCCGCTTGTCTTCCCCCTTGGCCTGGTAATAGAAAGTGTCGCGAATGTAGTCGCCGCTGGAGGAGATGTTGTTAATCAGGTTGGGCGAGCCCGAGACCAGCGAATTGATCTGGTTAAAGGTCTTGGCCATGATCGGATCCGCCGTGCCCTGATAGCCGTTATCCAGCGCCAGCTTCAGCACGTTGACGGTGACGGGCTGGTTGGTCACCGGATCCATGTAGGTATAGTTGCCGTTCACCGCGGCGGGCGTCAGAACGGTATAGCTTTCGCTCGCCGACTCGGGCTGGATCCGCTGCTCAATGTTCGTGAAGAAGAAAAGCCTGTTCTTCCAGATCGGCCCGCCGGCATGGCCTCCGAACTGATTCAACTGGACAATGTCGCGGGGCAGCCCGTCGATATTGTTGAAGTAATAATTGGCATTCAGGGCGGTATTGCGGATCTGCTCGAAAACGCCGCCATGAAACTCGTTGGTGCCGCTCTTGGTCACGAACTTGATCTGGGCCGCCCCTTCCCCAGTGGCGTTGGCTCCCGCGGCCGAGGTGGTCAGAGTGACTTCCTCAATCGAGTCATCGGTGATCGGGATGAAGGTGAAGAAGCCGTTGCTGCTCTTGAGCATCTGGTCCTGCGTATTCAAACCGTCGATGGTGACGTTCAGCGCGCTGTTGGGCAGTCCGTTGATGCTGGAGTACCGGTTCGCGCCGGCCGTCTGCACACCCGGCTGGGAGACCAGAAGGTCCAGGCCGCCACGGGTGATTTCCGGCAGTTCGAGCACCATGCGCCCTTCCAGTGTGCTGTTGACTGTCGCGTCAGTAGTTTGCACCAGCTCCGCACCGCCCTGCACGTCCACGACTTCCGCGACCGAACCGACCTCCAGCTGGGCATTGGTGGTAGTGGGGATCGCGGCGTCGATTTTGACGTTCTCGAGCACGAACGTGCGGAAGCCTTTCATCGCGATGGACACTTTGTAGACGCCCTCCGACATCGCCGGCAGCAGCCAGTGGCCGCGGATGTCGGTGGTGGCTTTGAAGGTCTGTCCGTTATGGATGTTCGTAACCAGCACCTGGGCCCCGGCGACCGCGGTCTTCTGCGGATCGGTCACGCTGCCGTCCAGCGTACTGGTCGTCGCAACCTGGGGACAAGCGAAGGCCGCCCCGAGAGCCAGGAACGCAACCAGAACCAGCAGCGAGCGCAGCATCCCAGGGATTGAGTTTATGAATGACTTTGGATGTTGCACTCTCCCCTCCCCCTCGATACTACATACCGCGACGCGCAGGACCACGGTGGCCCATGGACGACGACACCCGCTTCGGCGCGGAACCCGGCTCTTGCCCTGCGCGCCGCCGTTCAGCGCGTTCTGCATCGACACGGATGCAATGCCGATTCTATCTGATGTCTCCCCGAAGCACGGACCTCACGCGTTCGGGAACAGGCGGTCGGAACTGAAGCATCCACTATGGCGATCCCGGGCGTCGGCTGGGCCCAGGAACCGGATTGCCAGACCTCTTCATCTCGAACAATGAGGCGTCACAACCGCCGGAGGCAGGTGCAAGAACGCCGCTGAAATAAGTCTACAAAACCAAGCTTCTTTGTCAATGACAAAACGGTAGCAGTATGCCCACCCGCATCTTCCAGATTAGGGCCTGTTCACGCTACCCGAACGGATGGCGTTGCGCGCGAAAAGCGCCTCAGACGAGGCGGAGGACGCTGGCTTTGGCCATTCCAAGTCGAGGACGACAACGAAGGCTGAGGCGGTTTTCGCCGCAACCCGGAGGGACGGGGCCGGTTTCCCCGATTTCCGCGTCGCTCGTCGCTCGCCGCACGCCCGGTATGCGTTGCTCCTCGCTCCTGGACCTCGGGGAAACCGGCTCCCGTCGCCGCCGTCCGCGTAGTGTGAGCACGCCCTAAGGGAATTTGCTTTTTCAGGCACTGGGAAGGTCCCGAACGAGACGGCAGAATGGCCTGGGTTCGCTAAAGTCCGGCGACGCCCCAGCGCTTTAATTCGTGCAGAAACGTGTCCTTGGCGGAGTGCCGGCTGGTGAAGCGGATCGGGAGCCCGCCTCGCGGCCCGCGAACGACGACAACATAATTCTCCACGCCCCCGGACAGGCGCTGGGGCAACAGCGGAATCTCAGCGGTTTCTTCTACCCGGCGGACGTCCTTCCAGGGGATGAATCGCTCCCCGATACCCAGCGGTCCGCCGCGGCGCACCCCATGCTGGTCCGTCGTGATCTGCCGCGGCCAGATCACGGCCAAAGCAGCCAGACAACCTAGTATCAGCAGCAGATCCGGCCGGGTTTGCTGCGGCGTGTCAAACAGGAGAATCAGCACCACAGTGCCGGCGATCAACAGCGCCAGCGCGCCGTACGAAGCCAGCACGTACAAGCGGGCAGGGAAGTGGACCGCTTCCGGATTCCGCTCATCGCGGTAGTGCGACACCAGTACTCATTTTGCCATCTGCGGCGCGCCGCCGAAAGTGGAAAATGCGCCAATCGCATGACAAACAACAGGTTACGGTAAGGATTGAGATGCCGCCGGGCTGTCGCTGGGCCTTGATTGTGGGCGAATAAAATGCGAATATACGGTCATGGTCTCCGCTCTGGCCTTGCGTGCCCACCGCGCCCCGACCCTGGTGCGAAAACGCCGGGTCGAGTATCGCGAGTTGCCCGCGGTGCAGCTATTGAATCGCTGCTCGAGCGCTCGGGTGCCGTTCCAATGGACCCTCAATCCGTACCGCGGCTGCGAATTCGCCTGCAAGTACTGCTACGCCCGCTATACCCATGAATTCATGGAGTTCCATGATAACCTGGCGTTCGAACGCGTGATCTTCGCCAAGCGCTGGGACGAGGCCGCGCTGCGCGCTGCGTTGCGGCGCGTGCGCCCGGGGCAGTGGATCGCGCTGGGCACGGCCACCGACCCTTATCAGCCCGCCGAGCGGCGGTACCGCCTGACGCGCCGCATTCTCTCGGTCTTTGCCACGCTGACCGGCTACAACCTGGGTGTTACGACCAAATCGGACCTTGTCACGGACGACGTCGAACTGCTGCGACAGGTCTCCGCTCGGAACAACCTGCGCGTGACCATGACCATCACCACCACCGATACCGCGCTGGCGCGTCTGCCTCGAGCCCCTGGCGCCGCGGCCGGAGCTGCGCTTCGCCGCGCTGGGCGAGCTGGCACGGGCGGGCGTCGCCTGCGGCGTGACCGTCAGCCCAGTGCTACCGGGCCTGAACGACAGCCGAGCGGCAATCGAAGCCATCGCACAGCAGGCCCGCCTGGCCGGCGCCAGCTACCTCCACGGCCGGGTGCTGTTTCTGCAGCCCAGCGCCGCGGCGGTCTTTCTGCCGTTCCTCGAACGCACGTTCCCTCATCTGGCCCGCCGCTACCTGGACCTCTTTGCGCGCTCGGCCTACGTGCGCGGCGAGTATCCGCAGCGCATTCACGACCTGCTCCACGATGTGAGCGTTACATACGGGCTCGCCAGCGCCGCGCACTGGCAGCCGCTGGTCGAGCAAATCAGCTTCGATTTCGGCGCCGCGCCGGCCGCGCCCTCGCCCTTCCGGGTATTCCCGGCATGTCGCTGAGCGCACTGCGAAGTGTCGCGCATCCACGCTGCGTCTATATTGCCGGCCGCGCCGGGCCGCACCGGTCAAAGTGATAGAATTCGCCTGACCCTTCTTCAGTGGAGAACAATCCGATGCGAAACTCTCATTGCCTGACCCTCCTGCTCGCCGCCGCCATGCTGGCCGCGGCCCAGCCTGCGCCCGCTCCGCAAAACCTGCGTTGTGAGTACCTGACGAATCCCGAAGCGGTGGACGCCATTCCGCCTCGCCTGTCCTGGCTGCCCGGCTCGACGACGCGCGGCGCCGCGCAGAGCGCCTACGCGATCCTGGTTTCCTCCGATCCCGGCGCGGAGAACGGCGATGTCTGGGACAGCGGCCAGGTCGCCGGCGCTCAGTTCGTCAACGTGCCCTACGCCGGCCCGGCGCTGCACAGCGGCAGGACGTACTTCTGGAAGGTCCGCACGTGGGACAACGCGGGCCACGAGAGCGGCTGGAGTTCGGTGGCGCGGTTTGGCGTCGGGCTGCTCGAAAAGACCGACTGGAAGGGCCAATGGATCGCCGGGGGCAACGCCCTGCGCAAGGAGTTCAACGTCTCCGGCAAGGTCGCCAGCGCGAAGATCTTCGTCGCCGCGGCGGGCTATTACGAGCTGCGCATCAACGGCCACAAGGTCGGCAACCACGTGCTCGATCCCTCCTATACGGCCTTCGCCAAGCGCATCCTGTACAACGCTTACGACGTGACGCGCGCCCTGAATTCCGGGCCCAACGCCGTGGCGCTGCTGCTGGGCGAAGGCTGGTTCGGCGACCGCGTCGCGCTGCTGCAGTTGAATATCGAACTCGAGGGCGGCAAGCGGATCGAGGTCGTCAGCGACGCTTCCTGGCAGGCCGGCCGCAGCGCAATTACCGATGACAGCCTGTATAACGGCGAGAGCTACGACGCGCGGCTGGAGCAGCCCGGTTGGGATCGCGCCGGATTCACCGGCGAGGGCTGGAAACCGGCCACGCTGCCGCCGTCACCGACCCAGGAGCTCAGCGCGGAAGCCATGCCGCCGATCCGCACGCTGATGGAAATGACGCCCCAGCGCGTGACCAGCCCGCGGCCCGGCATGTTCGTCTACGACATGGGCCAGAACTTCTCCGGCTGGGTGCGGCTCAAGGTGAGCGGGCCGCGCGGCACCGTGGTGAAGCTGCGGCACGCGGAACTGCTCTACGACGACGGCACCCTGAACGTCGAGAACCTGCGCAGCGCGCGCGCCACCGACACCTACACACTGAAGGGCGAGGGCCAGGAGGTCTTCGAGCCGCACTTCACCTATCACGGTTTCCGATATGTCGAGCTGACCGGCTATCCGGGCGCCCCGCCGATGGACGCGGTGCAGGGCCGCGTGGTGCACAGCGACGTCCGGCCCATCGGTGGCTTTTCTTCCTCCAAGCAGCTGCTGAACCAGATCCAGCACAACGTGCAGTGGGGCATCACGTCGAACCTCGAATCCGTGCCCACGGACTGCAACCAGCGCGATGAGCGCATGGGCTGGATGGCCGACGCGCATCTGTACTCCGAAGCCGCCATGGTCAACTTCGACATGGCCGCCTTCTACACCAACTGGCTGCGCACCATCCACGACGAGCAGGACGCCGAGGGCGCCGTGCCCGACACCACGCCCCGGGCTCGCTTTGCGCGCGGCGCGGCCGATCCGCCCTGGGGCGCGGCCTATCCGCTGATCCTGTGGTACGCCTATCAGCAATACGGTGACCGGCGCCTTCTCGAGCAGCATTTTGACGGCATCCGCAAGTGGTCCGATTTCCTGTGGAGCAAGAGCACCGGCGGGACCACCGACTTTGCGAAATTCGGCGATTGGGTGCCGGTGGATTTCACGCCCAACCCGCTGAGCTCGACCGTGTACAGCTACGCCTCCGCCGACGTAGCCGCGAAAGTGGCGCATGTGCTGGGCAAGAGTGACGCCGAGCAGGCGCTGCGCCAGCGTGTCGCCGAGATCAAGGCGGGCTTCAACAAGCGCTTCTTCAATGCCGCGGAGGGCTATTACGGCAACGGCTCGCAGGGTTCGCAGGTGCTGCCGCTGGTCTACGGCATGGTTGACGACACGAACCGCGGCCGCGTCATGAGCCATCTGTGGAACCAGATTGTCTATCACAACGACTCGCATCTCACCACGGGCATCCTGGCGACCAAGCACCTGCTGCCGCTGCTCAGCCGCAACGGCAACCTGGACCTGGCCTACGACATCGCTACCCAGACCGACTTCCCGAGCTGGGGCTACATGATCGCCAACGGCGCAACGACGTTGTGGGAGCTGTGGCAGAAGCGCGAAGGCCCGTCCATGAACTCGCACAACCACGCCATGTTCGGCTCCATCGGCGGCTGGTTCATGACCGACCTGGCGGGCATCCAGGTGGCCGAAGGCGGGGAAGGCTACGCGAAACTGACCATCCATCCCGGCGTAACTCGCGACTTGAGATGGGCCGCTGGCAACTTCGAGACACAGCGCGGCAAGGTCTTGTCGTCGTGGCGGCGCACCGACGATGGGTTGAAGCTGGAGGTGATGGTGCCGTTCGGTTCCTCGGCCCGCATCGTCCTGCCCAAGCTCGGGCTGCACGACGTCAGCCTGAACGAGGGCGGGACGGCGATTTGGGCTGGCAAGAAATCCGCCGGATCGGTCGAGGGTGTCAGCACCGTCACCGAAAACAACGACGCGGTGGTTGTGGAAGCCGGCTCAGGCCACTACAGCTTCCAGCTGCAGGGTCAGTGACGCCTGCTCCGCGCCGCCTGCGGTGCGGTGCAGGCCTGCGCGGCCGGTCGCCGCGTCATGTGGATTCATCAACTCCGTGCCGGCGCGGCGCTCGGGGTCTCCCGGGATTCGCGCGCCGGCAATTACTCCGCTGCCTTCGAGTCCCTGTGTCGCAGGGCGTGAGCGATACCTTCCAGGCCTCTGCCAATCCGGTTCAACGCCGCAATCACAAACCCGGCGATGCACAGGACCATGGCCACGTAGAGCACGATGAGAAGTATGGTGTAAGGTCCCAACATGGTGGCTTCAGATTACCACCGCCGTGCGCTCGCGTTCGAATGCAATTTCGCCGAATAAGTCCGTCTTCTTTGAGCCGCAATTGCCGATGGGACGGATCAAATCCCCATCCAAACATTTCCCTCTGTCCCTGTTTGCAAGGCCCACCCCGCCGTGCATCAGCAGCACCCACCCGCCGCCCATTCCGCCCCCCCCGTCGCACCCCTGTGACGCGCTCTCGAGAATTATATTTCGCCTACTATCAATGCGTTCCAGCCAACCCACGCTTGCCCCTTGCCCCGCCGTGTTTTGCTGTCTTTGGGTAGAGCAATTGCTGGCCAGCATCTCAGCCCCAACTCGCAGGCGGCGAAAGGCCTCGAGTAGCAGCCTTCCGGCTTTCTGGACTTCGGTCCGATCCCCCAGGATGGGATCCGGGTGGCTCGACGATTACCCTGAACGCCATCCTCCAGCCTGGATGTTGCACCACGATCGCAGCGAGGCGCGTTGAGAGGGCCGTAGATACAAGGCGCGCGACGGGAGCCGCCCGCAGGCGTACTTGGCAGTACGTCGAGGACGGCGACCGAGCGCAACGAAGTAGATGCGGTCCTATCGCGCGCCGCAGCCGATTGTTGGTGAAACATCCGGGCCAGGGCGGAACGGGCGATGGCCGGTCTAGTGATCGCGTGAACAAATTCGCTATCTTCCACCCCACAGGAAAGCGGGGTTGTGGCGGGCCTCCAGGCCATTGCGAGCTGGGGCAAGCCGTCGTGCAAAGCGGAGCATCCAGGGTCAGCGCTGGGAAGACACCCTCTGGTCACTGCTCCGCCCTGCGATTTTATTGCTTCAGAATCCCTCCGGAACATCATCCACGTGAAGCACCCGTGCGCCCGCTTGAGGCGCCACTGTGCCCCAAAATCCCTCCGACCACCTTTTCTATTTAAGGTCTTCGTGCGCCCGCCCAAACCCCCACTCCAGCTCCGGCAGTCGATAAGCGGTGCTGCGTCCGGGCTATTTTTTCGTCTGGTCGAAGGTCCAGCGGATGCCGACGCTGAACAGCCGGTCGTTGTCCTTGTGAAGCGGCAGCGGATTGGACTGGTAGCGGTCGCTGAAGGCGAAGTCGTATTCCAGGAATTTGTAGATCGGCATGCTGGCATTGGCGTCGAACTCGAAGCGGAACTGCCCGCTGTCGCTGATATTGGGATACAGCGCCGCCCGCTCCTGCAGCTTCAGCTTCGCCAGCAGCTTGAGCATGAGCGACTGGTCCACCAGCACCTCCGCCGAGTTGCGGCTCAGGCCGGTGTCGTACTTCTCGTGGTTGAAGTCGGCGCCGCCGCCGATGTCGAGATAACCGCTGGGGCCTTTCCAGGCATGATAGCCGAAGCCGCCGCCGAACACGCCGCGCAGGTCCAGACCCAGGAATTTGTCGTAGTCGTAGTCGTTGGTGCCGAAAATATACAGCTTCGAAGCGAGGTCGCGGTCGAGGCTGACCCCGGCGCCGATGCGGTTGGCGGTCTCGCCGTAGGGCAGAGTCGTGCTCTGGGTGGCATAGACCTGGTTGAAGTACAGCGCCAGTTTGTCCTTGCCCGCGGCGCGCGTGGCCGCGGCGCCGGTGGTGAGGGTGGTCGAAGTGGAGTTGCCCTCGGCCTGGGAGAGGCCGAATGTGAGCGCGCCGGCCCAGAAGTCGAGCAGCCTGGCATGGTGCAGCCGCTCGTCCTCGCGCTGCCAGTCCTTTTGCGCGGCGTCGTCGCGGATGGCCACGACGTCGGCCATTTGAGCCGGCGTGCCGTTGTTCACCCTCAACTGGCCGTCGCGCAGGGCCACGTTGCCGCGCGCGGTCTGGCCGGACTTCAGCGCTACGTTGAGCGGCGAGTCGCTGGTCAGGGCGGTGATGGCGGAGAGATTGATCTTCACTTCGCCCGCGTACACCGTCATGATGACCAAGGCTTTGCCATCTGTCTTCATGACCTTGCCGCTGATGTGGTCGCCGTTGTCCAGCGTGACGGTGTCAGCCAACAAAAGGGAAGCGAAAAGCGTCAATGCCAGTAGGCGTGCGAGAAATGTCATTTTCTTAATATCGCACGCCGCGGCGCGTTTCGAGCGGCGGAAATGGTGAGTCGGGGGCTATTTTGAATCCGCGCTGGGGCCGTAAATCGACGGCACCAGGCCGCCCATCGGGCGCAGGTAAGCCGAAAGCTGGCCGCGGTGGTGGATGGAGTGCTTCAGCATGAGCTGCAGCAGGGCATAGGCGGGGACTTTGGAGGTGTGGAACTCGACCAGGCGCGAGACGGCCTCGCCGGACAGCGATTTGGCTTTGTCGATCTGCGCGGGCAGCTTGGTGTTATACCAGGCCAGCAGATCGGCCATGCCATGGACGGAGGCCGGCATCTCGTGCCCCGACTTGGGAAATGCGCCCTGCGTCGCGCCTTCGAAAAAGTACAGCTCGGAGGCGGCGATGTGCCAGGCCAGTTTCAACGCGCCCATCGATTTCAGATCGGGCGCATAGGACTCCTGGCCGGCGGGAACGGCATCCATCACCCGGACCGTTGTGGCGCGCTCACGCTCGTATTCGGCGAGGATGAACCCCGTAAACAGCTTGGCTTCCTCATGACTGATTTGCATAGGAGGGCGTTCCTTGGTCGGCTGTGCCCATTATGATCCTCCGCGAGGCGCAATAGGAGAATGCCGTTTGCGGTGCTGCGGGCTTGGTCAGTCGCGGCACGGAAACTCCGCGCCGCGCGGAAGCGGAAAAGGAGCGCTGCTCCCGGCGGGCGCGCCGGCTATGAAATGACCGTCACGCCACCTTCGGTGACATGCCAGCCACGCTCGCGGTCGGCGTCCGCGTTCTCGCCGGCGACGGTCTTCTCGGGCAGCGCCGCACCCTGGTTGACAATGCACTTGCGGAGCCGGGAATAGCGCCCGATCTGGACGTTATCCAGCAAAATCGAGTTCTCGATTTCGCAATAGCTGTTGACCCGCACTCCCGGCGACAGCACGCTGCGGCTGACCCGGCCGCCGCTGATGATCACGCCCGGCGAGACCAGGGAATCGGTGGCCACGCCCATGCGCTGCCCCTCCTGGGCAAAGACGAATTTGGCCGGCGGCGCCTGGGGCATGCGCGCCCGCACCGGCCAGTCGGTCGAATACAGGTTGAACTCGGGCTCCACGCTGACCAGGTCCATATTGGCGTCGTAATAGGCGTCCAGCGTCCCCACATCGCGCCAATACCGCGCCCGTTTGGCGTTCAGATCGTGGAAATCGAACGCCAGAACGGGCCAGCGGCCGAGCATGGCGGGGATGATGTCGCGGCCGAAATCGTGCGCCGAGTCGGGATTGGCGGCGTCGTCGCTGAGCAGGTCGAGCAGGATGTTGGTTTCGAAGATGTAGACGCCCATCGAAGCGCTGATCATGGAGGGGTCGAAGGCCGAGCGGGCGGCCCGCTCCGGGTCGGGCTTCTCTTCAAACCCGCGGATCAGGTGCGAGCCGGGATCAATGTCGGCGACGCCGAAACGATAGGCTTCGGCGGGGTCGGCCTGCAGCGTGGCCACGGTGGCCGCGGCGCCGGCGGCGCGATGCGCGTCCAGCATCTCGTGGTAGTTCATCTTGTAGATGTGATCGCCGGCCACAATCAACACTTGCGACGGGTTCTGGTCGAAGATGCTGGCGATATTCTGATACACGGCGTCGGCGGTGCCCAGATACCAGCCGGCATGCATGCGCTGCATCGGCGGCAACACTTCAATGAACTCGCCCAGTTCGCCCGAAAAGAGGTTCCAGCCTTCGCGGATGTGGCGCGAGAGTTCGAGGGCCTTGTACTGGATCAGGCAGTAGATCTGGCGCAGCCCGGAGTTGAGGCAGTTGGAGAGCGTGAAATCGATCAGACGGTAGTAGCCGCCGAAGCGCACGGCGGGCTTGGCCTGCCTGCGGCTGAGCGGATACAGGCGCTCGCCGGCGCCGCCGGCCAGCAGCATCGTCAGGACACGTTCCACGTCATCGCCTCCGCCTGCTCCTCTCCGGGCCCTTCACTCCACTGTAGCGACACCCATGCGGTGGTGTGCGATAAGGTATTGGGGCGAGGGGTTGGCCGCGCGCGGGAGCAATCCGCCCTCTGATGCCGCCGTGGCGTGAAGATGTGCAGGCGACGGTACACGGCAATGCTGTTGCGGCGGCTCCGGTTAGCCGCTGGGGTGCTCGCTCCCGGAACCTGCTGCCAACTCAGTCGGCGCATGGAACCAGTATTCTCAAAGGGATCGAAAATGAAGCGAATATTGACTGCTCTTGTGCTTACGGCCGTAAGCGTCGCGGGGCTTGCCCAGGCGCAACGGCAGGCCGGACCGCCCGCCGCGCCGGGCCAACCGGCGCCCGGGGCCCGGGCTGCGGACCTGAGCTCGCCGGGCAGCCTCATGAAGGCGCTCTACGACGTCATCTCTGGCCCCGCCGGCCAGGCGCGCGACTGGGAGCGTTTCCGCAACCTGTTCGTGCCCGGGGCGCGGCTGATCGTGGTCGCGCGGCCGGCGCAAGGCCCGGCGGATCTGCGCCTGCTGACGCCTGAGGATTACGTGGCGCGGGCCACGCCGATGGTGGAGCACACGGGCTTTTTCGAACGCGAAATCGCGCGCCGCGAGATGCGCTACGGAGCCCTGTTCCAGGCCTTCAGCACGTACGCCAGTTTCCGCAATTCGGATGATGCCAAGCCCTATGCAAGGGGCATCAACAGCATCCAGCTGTTCCACGATGGCGCGGAATGGCGCGTTGTGACGGTCTACTGGGACGCCGAGAGCCCCGAACGCCCCTTGCCGCCGGAGTACTTGCCGTAGGACACCGCGGGCAGGCCGTCATCTGGCAGCATTCGGCAATCGGCGATCAGCTCTCAGCCATCAGCTCTTATCGCTCTGCAAGCGATCAGCCTGCGGATGGGATTCGATGTTGGCGCGGCCGCATAGCGGAGGGCCGAGAGTAGGCCGGCCTGACCGCAAGTTCAGCGTGTTTTCTTCAGCCAACCCTCGGGATTAAATGTGACACCGAACTTCTCCCGGGAATGGTCGGAGATGAAGTCGTGGTTGTCTCGGAGGAATTCCTGCACCGCTTCCATCGGCCCGGGACCATAGTCCGGATAGACCGGGTGGCCATTAATGTCTGTGTCTTCCACGACCAGATAATTACCCTTCGTGACCAGTCCGCTGTATAGCCGGAGTTCCTTGAGGACATGGTTCTTGTGATGGTCGGAGTCGAGCGAGACCATGACACTCTCGCCAGGCTTGATCGCAGCGCGGATGGCGTTGAGGATGGTGTCCGACGTCGAGGACCCGAGGAAAAACGCGATGCGGTCGTGTTTCGGTTTTTCAGGAAAATCCAGGATGTCGATCGTGAGCACGCGGCCGTGTTTCATCAGGTCGAAGATGGAGGCGAAGTAGTACGCGCTGCCGCCCTTGTAGGTGCCCGCCTCGATCAGTACGTCCGGTTTGGTCTCGTAGAGTATCTCTTGGTAGATCCATAGATCCAGCGGGGACTTCCGCACTGCGACACCCAGCCAATGTGTGTTGTCCCAGGTGGTTTCCGCACTGTTGTAGGACCAGATATGGTAAGCATTCGCTGCATTCCTGGCGATCCTGGAACGAAAAGGTAAATTCCAGAACACGGTGGAGACAGCCAAACCAATGAACAGCCACAAAAAAGCACTCATGAACGGCTGAAGCCATCTTGGTTTAGGCTGTTTTTCCTGGGGCAGGCCTGTTTGAGGTTGCATCGGAGTAATATTTCCGCTTCCTTTACTAAATCCAGCTCGCGTTGGAACGGATGCCAGAAGCGCGCCCAAAGCGGCCGTTATCCCGATTGTGCTCCGGCTTCCCGACTGTCAAGTATATTCGATACCCGCTCGCGCCGGATAGGAGGCACGCAGCCGCAGGGATCGCTCCTCCGGCGCACTATGCCGATTCGGGTTCTTGCGCCGCCGCCGGCCCCGGCCAGCCCATCCGGTTCAGGCCGTCGAAGGCGGCCGATTTGTAGCATTCGGCCAGCGTCGGGTAGTTAAAAACGGTATCGACGAAATAATCGATCTTGCCGCCGAACGACAGCACAGCCTGCCCGATGTGGACCAGCTCGCTGGCCCCGTGGCCGATGATGTGCACCCCCAGCAACTGCCGCGTCTGGCCATGGAACAGCAGCTTCAGCAGGCCGGTGGTGTCGCCGATGATCTGGCCGCGCGCAATCTCGCGGTAGCGCGCCTTGCCCACCTCGTATTGCACGCCGTCGCGGGTCAGCTCCTCCTCGTTGCGGCCGACCATGGAAATTTCGGGGATCGTGTAGATGCCGTAGGGCAGGAACTCGGGAAAGCTGTTGGCGTGCAGGCCGAACATGTGGCAGGCGGCCAGGCGGCCACCTTGCAGCGATCGGCGGTCAGCATTCAGCATTCAGCTGCCAACATTGCACTGTAGACGCGAGAGATCGGCCGGGGCGGTCGACTAACCGGCAACCCCAAAACAATATCTTCGGCGGTCTCTGCCGGCGAGTTCGTTGCTATGTGTTTGAGACATAACTACGCCAGTATCTCAAGTTCCCCGAACGGCGCAAACCGGATTTACTCGCGCGCGGCGAGGTGGTCCGCGAGTCCACAAAGCAGACCAATCGCCGGGCGGCGGAGCAGATGGAGGCGGCCCGCCGGCGGCATGACATTGTGCCTCGAGTGTGGTCCCTTCAGGAGCCACAACTCCCTGGGGGAGATACGCTTGGGGCGGCATCGGTCGAGACGGCCGCCGCACACCCGTGCCCAGTGCGAGCAGAAGAGTGGCTTGTGAGACGCAATTCCTGCCGGCGCTTCAATGGACCATGCGGAAGGTGAAGTTCCGTAGAACGCGTGGAATCGTGATCGGATTGCTCCAACGGCCGACCGGCTCCTGGCAGTCGGGCGCGTCGGGGTTGTTTACCGCATCAAGCGGATGGATTCGCGTTGCCAACGGGCTGCCAGCGGTTGTAAGCCGCTTGTTCACAAACAGAGCTTCGACCGCGATTGCGGGAAACGGATCCATCCGATCGGCGCAGGCAGAGTTGTTGTAGTGCAAATGCGCGAGGTAGAAGAATTCCTTTAACCGGCGCACCACTGCGATTTGCTGTTCCGAGCCTAGGTGGTGCATCTCGATAGCGAGCTGATCGATGCGCTCCAGAAGCGAGGACGGCGCCTGCTGCAGCGTATCCCATTCGGCGCCTTCGACGTCCATCTTGACTACAACGCGGCTGGCACCGTCACCGTTTGCCGCGAACTGGTTCTCCAATGTATCGAAGAGCCGTCCCTTCTCGTCGGTCTGTCGCGATGGACCGATGCAATCGGGATGAAAGACCGTGGTGCCGCTCGAGCACGATGGCCGGCGCAGATTAAAACAGTCGTACTGATGGACGCGCACGTTGAGTTTGCTCGCAATGTCGCATCCCCACTTGTCGTACCCATTGATGCCGTAAGAGTAGCCCGCCTTTACCGAGCCGAGCAGGTTGCCGCACATCAGGTACCCGCCATCGTTCGGCTCGCCGAATCGTTCCAACCGGCAATCCGCCAGCTCGACCGGTTGCAATTCCGCAAACAGCGTTGCGCGGAAATGATCCTGTGGCTGGGTCACGAGGATGTGCACCCGCCGAAAAGCTGGTTCTTGCTTGTGAACGCCGACGATCGCCGGCCGGATCCAGATTGCCAGCACGCCCGCGGCGAGTAGCCAACAGGCGATGCCGGACACGATCCAGGCATGCCGGCGCGCGTCGGATCCGGATAGATATGCCACGCCGCCGAAGCAGCTCAGAGCAAGGGCAAGTGGCAGCGCGCCGAACACGATACGGTAGTAGGTCCCCCCCGCTCCGCCACTACCGGCGATGAACGCTACCAAGAAGACGAGGCCAACAATCGACAACGGCCGGCGAAAGCGGCTACGCTGCATGACACGCTCCATATAGTTGGTGACTTCGGCTTCAACCGGGATTTCCCTTTTGGGCTTCCCAGTAAAGTCCATGATAATTCAGTTCGTGCTGACAGCTGACCGCTGTCTACGTCTCGCTGGAACTCTCCCCGCCCGCGCCTTGCGGCCCTGGCCAGCCCATCCGATTCAGGCCGTCGAAGGCGGCCGATTTGTAGCATTCGGCCAGCGTCGGGTAGTTGAAAACGGTATCGACGAAGTAATCGATCTTGCCGCCGAACGACAGCACAGCCTGCCCGATGTGGACCAACTCGCTGGCCCCGTGGCCGATGATGTGCACCCCCAGCAACTGCCGCGTCTGGCCATGGAACAGCAGCTTCAGCAGGCCGGTGGTGTCGCCGATGATCTGGCCGCGCGCAATCTCACGGTAGCGCGCCTTGCCCACCTCGTATTGCACGCCGTCGCGGGTCAGCTCCTCCTCGTTGCGGCCCACCATGGAGATCTCGGGGATCGTGTAGATGCCGTAGGGCAGGAACTCGGGAAAGCTGTTGGCCTGCAGGCCGAACATGTGGCAGGCGGCCAGGCGGCCCTGTTCCATCGACGTGGAAGACAGGCTCGGGAAGCCGATCACGTCACCCGCGGCGTAAATGTTGGGCACCGCAGTCTGGTAATGCTCATTGACCTCGAGCCGGCCGCGCGAGTCGGCCGCCAGGCCGGCGGCCTCGAGGTTGAGCCGGGAGGTATTGCCGGTTCGGCCGATCGAGTACAGCGCCTTGTCGGCGACGATATGCTTGCTGCTTTCGAGCACCAGCCGGATGCGGGCGCCGTCAAGGTCCTGATACTTCTCGATCGTCGAAACCGACTCGTTCAGACGCATCGTCACGCGGTTCTCGCGCAGGTGATAGGCCAGGGTCTCTGCGATCTCGCTGTCGACGAAGGGCAGCAGCCGCGGGCGCCGGTCCACCAGCGTGACGCGCACGCCGAGCGCCGCGAACATGCTGGCGTACTCACAGCCGATCACCCCCGCGCCGACCACCGCCAGCGTGCGGGGCAGGCCGTCCAGATGCAGAATGTCGTCGCTGGTGAGGATTGCGCTGCCGTCGAACGGGATATGCGGATCGCGCGTGGCTTCCGTGCCGGTGGCGACGAGAATCTTATCGGCCGTGACGGTGCGCGAGCCGCCCTCGACCAGTTCGAGCCGCAGCGTGTGCGGGTCCAGAAACGACGCGGCTGCGGCGATCACTTCGATGTTGTTACGCAGCAACTGGTAGCGCGTGACGTCTATTTCGTGGCGCACTACTGTGCCGACACGGTCCAACAGGTCGGCCGCGGAGATCTTCTGCCGCACCGTCCAGGCCAGGCCGTGAAACTCGCGGTCGCGATAGCCGGAAAGCTCCAGGACAGCCTCGCGGAACGTCTTCGAGGGAATTGTGCCCGTGTTGACCGAGACGCCGCCGACGACGCTCTTTTTCTCGGCCAGCGCCACGCTCCGCCCGGCCTTCGCGGCTTGAATGGCCGCGCGCATTCCGGCCGGCCCGGAACCGAGGACGAACAGGTCGTACTGGAAAGCGTGATGGGGAGCTGACATGACCGGCGATCACGGCCCGGCGGCCGTGCTCCCTCCGATCTTAGCAGCGGCGCGCGGGCTCTACTCCTGAACTTCGACTCGCACCGGCTGTTCGATCAGCTTGGGGTCCTTGCCGCGAGTCAGAATCATCAGCTTGTAGTGGACGCCCACCTTCGCCTCGGCGGGAATCTTCACCTTCAAACTCGTATCCGTATGATCCGTCGCAAGCACTTCGATGTCGTTCTGCCCATCGGTGAAATACACCTTGGCGACGACGTTCTTCCCAATGTTTTCGCCCGTGACATTGATCACAGTGCCGACTTTCCCGGCGGTCGGATCGACCGAGGTGAAGCGAGGAAGCGATTCTTGAGCGAGAAGCATCGGAGGGGTGGCCACGCTCAGAATAAAGAGCGGCATCAGCCACTTAAGAGATAATTGCATCTCAAAGTTCTCCTGCATTGATCCTAGGCTTCCGGTGCGGTCCGACGCAAGCCATTTTGTGCAGATTCGATGAAGCCTTGTATAGCTTGGGGCGGGTCGAAGGCCTGCAGACGGGCGCCGGCCGGGCAGCCCCGCAGGCGTTACTTCTTTTCTTCTTCGGCATTCGCCAGATGCAGACCCTTGTGGATGGCGTACAGGGCCAGCTCCAGGCGGTCGGAGACCCCCAGCTTGTCGAAAATGTTGTGCAGATGGTTCTTTACCGTCTGCTCGGAGATGAACATCTTCTCCGCCATCTCTTTGTTCTTGTAACCCTGGGCCACGAGGGCCACGATCTCATGTTCTCTGGCACTCAACGGCGCGCGCTCCCGGGTCTTGCCGACGCTGGTGGCGGCTTCGGTGGCGGCGAATTGGCGCATCACCGCGGCAGTGGTGTGCTGATCGAGCCAGATCTCGCCCGAGTGGACCTTGCGAATGCTCTTGATGATCAGATCCGCCGAAGTCTGTTTCAGCACGATCCCGGCACAGCCCAGCTTCATGGCCTGCACAAACTCGTTCTTGTCCTCGGAGGCCGTGAGAATGATGACCTTGGCGGGGTCGTTTGCACTTTGAAGGGTCTGCAGCGCCGTCAACCCGTCGGTGTTCGGCATCCGCAGGTCGAGCAGGATCACGTCCGGCCGCCAGGCTTGGACATGTTGCAACAGTTCACGCCCGTCGGCCGCCTCGCCAACGACTTCGATATCCTCCTCAGCGGTAAGTAATCTGCGTAGCCCGTCCCTTACAATCGGGTGATCGTCCGCAATGACCACCCGGATTCTGGTCTTTTCTCCCATCTCGTCCATGAGGCCGATGTGTCTCCCGTTTTAGATCTTGCCAAGTTCGATCTACCGCCGCACATAACGCGAATCTCCGTCGTACCGGCTCATCGGCCGGTTTAATCCAATGTATCGATTGTAAAGAACAATTGGTACTTGTTCAAGAGAAGTAATGCCCGTACTAGCGATCCACCCCGATAGTAATAGCTTTCGGCTAGTTTTCGCCATCCGACTCCTAATATGAATCTGCTAATCATCCTGCCGGGAATTCCGGGAGGCAGCGTACCGGGTCCGGCGCGAACTGGCTATCGCTGTTGCTCGGACGGGAGTATGGACCACGGGAGGCCGGAATCGGCGGGATGCCACGCTTCTACCCGCGCCGCTCGCCGCCAGCGGAGCGCTTGGGGCGCAATCGAGGATCGTCCGCGCTACTGCGTGCGCAGGCGGATGCGCTCCCGATCGATCAATTCGTCGAAAACAGCTAGAACTTTCTTGCGGAAGTAATAGATTCTCTTGACACTTTCGCGGAAATCGCCGTCGTACAGAGGATGCTGCAGCCAGCGGTCGAAGATCTCCCTGGGGATCTCGATATCGCGCCTCAACTGCTCCGCATTGTGGCCGCGCAGGAACAGCCCGTAGAACATCGCGGCTTCCCGCTGGATGTCCGTCGGATCGAAATCTTCCCATCGCTGGGGGATGACCTGCGCTAATCCCATACTCGTCTGAACAGCCATTCTGCTATCGGTGCAACGCCGGCCCTGAAAAGATCAATCTTAAACGCGGTTGACTGTTTCGGCAAGCCGGAAGCCGCCGAACTCCCAATGTCCATTGGATGCGCCGCCGCCGGACTCGTTGCGCCGCTGTTGCCGGGCCGGCGGATGCTTCTGCAGGGGTGCGCGGTAGACGCTCCCGAGCACTGCTAGCGCGGCGTGATCAGCCCGCCCAGTTTATTGGCTTCGGATTCAATGGTTCGGGGAAATAGAGTGGAATACGCTTCGATATACTTCAGGCCGGTGCCGGTGTTATAGATCACGATGCGCTCACTGGGCTGGAGGAAGCCGGAGCGCAGGAGCCGGCGCACGGCGGCGAAGCAGGCCGCCCCCTCGGGGGCCGGGAAGACGCCATCCAGGCGCGCCGCCTCTACGCCCGCTTCCAGCGCCTCGCGGTCGGGGATGGCGATGCAGGTTCCGGCGCTCGCCCGCACCGCGCGCAGGATCAGGAAATCCCCCAGCGGCTTAGGGACCCGCAGGCCGCTGCAAACGGTTGCGGCGTTGGGCCAGAACTCGGTCCGCTCGGCGCCCTGCTCGAACGCGCGAACCAGCGGCGCGCAGCCGGCGGCCTGGACGACGATCATCTTGGGCCGCTGCGCGCCCGTCCAGCCGAGTTGCTCCAGCTCGTCGAAAGCTTTCCACATGCCGATCAGGCCGACACCGCCGCCGGTGGGATAGAGAATCGCGTCCGGCAGGCTCCAGCGGAACTGCTCGGCGATTTCATAGCCCATCGTTTTCTTGCCTTCGATGCGGTACGGTTCGCGCAGCGTGTTGACGTCGAACCAGCCCTCGGCGTCCTTGCGTTCGCCCACCTTGCGGACGCAGTCCGAGATCAGGCCGTCCACCAGCGTGACGTGCGCGCCGTAGCTTTTGCACTCGATGTAGTTGGCCTGGGGCACGTCTCGCGGCATGAAGATATGGGCCTCCAGGCCGGCCGCGGCGGCGTAGGCTGCGGCCGCACTGGCGGCGTTGCCGGCAGAGCCCAGAGCGACCTTGGCGACGCCTAGCTCACGGCACATCGAAATGCAGCACGCCAGGCCCCGGGCCTTGAACGAGCCGGTGGGGTTGATGCCGTCGTCCTTGATCCACAGCTCCTCGGCGCCACACGCGCGGGCGAAGCCCTGGGAGCGGATCAACGGGGTCCAGCCTTCGCCCAGGGTGATCATCGAGGCCGGCTTGTTGACCGGCAGGACGGGGGCGTAGCGCCACATGGAAGAAGGCCCGGAGAGGATCCATTCGCGGCTCCAGCTCTGGCGCGCGGCGGCCAGGTCGTAGCGCGCCAGGAGGGGTCCGCCGCAGGGGCACAGGTTCAGCACCTGGCCGGTGGGAAAGTGGCGCCCGCAGAGGCTGCATTCGAGGTGGGTCAGTGTCGTCATGGCCTGCAGGTTGCATTTTACCGAAGCCGGAGCCGGGACAAACGCGCCACGGTTCAATGAGGACAATGTTCAAGCTGGCCCGAGGGGCGGAATGTGCGGCACAATGAGGGGGCCGTGGGCGAGGGCTGCAGCTTCGAGGTACTGGCGGTCAAGGCGCGGGTGCGGCCCGCGGCGCGACTGGTCTTCCCGGCCAACGCGGCGGTGCCGATCCGCGGCGCGCTGGGCTTCGTGCTGCCTGAACAGCACTTCCGGCCGCGGCGCACCGTCGGACCCAGCGGGCTGCGCGACACGCCGCGGCCGTTCGTCCTGCGTGTGCGGCGCCTGGACGGGCGGACGGTTGAGGCGGGAGAGAGCTTCGAAATCGGCCTGAACCTGTTCGCGCCCGGCCTGGTGGGCGTCTTCGAGGAGGCATTGAGGCAACTCGCTGGCACCGGGCTGGACGCTGGGCGGGTGAGGCTCGATTGGGACGGCTTCGAAGCGCTCTCCAGGACGTTCGACCTGACAGCGGCCGAATCCCGCCGGGAACTCGAGATCTCGTTTCTGACACCGACCGAATTGAAAGGCTGGGACGGCGTGGGGCTGCCGCCCTTCGAGGTCCTGGCGGCGCGGGCGCGGGACCGTGTGAGCGCCCTGCGGACGGTTTATGGGGCCGGCGAGCCGGCGCTCGACTTTCGCGGCCTGGGCGAGCGCGCGCGCTCGGTGCGGGCGGTGGACGGAGCCTTGGAACACGTTCACGGCAGCAGGAAAAGCGCGCGGACCGGCCAGACGCATCCGCTATCGGGTTTCACCGGCAGGGTGCGGTACGAAGGGGAGCTGGGGGAGTTTGTGCCGATTCTCCGGGCGGCGTGCTACACCGGGATCGGCCGGCAAACGGTCTGGGGGCACGGGGAGATCGCGCTGGTTTAGTCCAGGGTTTCTGAAGTTCGCTGACGTATCGCAGGCTGAGCTTTCAGCCGCCAGCGATCAGCGGTCAGCAAGGCGGGTCTAGCTGATGGCTGAGAGCCGATCGCTGATGGCTATGCGCCGGATACGACGCCGGAATTCCGAACGCGAGTACTTAGACGGGGTTGCAGGTTTTACGGTTCGAATGCTAGATGCAACTTGCATCTATCTCCAAAGTGCGTATATGCTATTTCCAGTCAAAGGAGTCTTGAGATCCGAATGCGCGATTGCCCGCGCCATCCAAAAGGTCATCCATGCACCTGCGGCATGGGCCACCTGTACCGGTTCGTCGAGCCGGTGCTGCTCCTCCTGTTGAAACAAAAGGGGCGTTCCTATGGCTACGAGCTGGTGTCGGAGGTGCCGGCGCTGGCGTTGACGGATGCGGAGATCGAAGCGGCGGCGCTGTACCGGACTTTGCGGCAGCTCGAGAAGAACGGCTGCGTCCGGTCGGAGTGGGACACCCGGCACAGCGGGCCGGCGCGCAGGGTGTACGCTTTGACGCCTCGTGGGGAACAGCATCTGGAGGAATGGATTGACGTTCTGGAGCACATGTCGGGCTCGATGACGCGGCTGGTCCAGGGCGCGCGGTTGGAGCTGGAAAGCGCGGATGAGAGTTCGCCAGGCCAACAGCAACTGGCTGCCGCGGCAGATCGGCCGGGCTGATGTGAAAAGAGATTCATCTCCGCATGTCGCAAAACTGTTACAGGGTCGGATTGTAAAGACTGCGAAATAGTATAGAATGGACACAAGACTGAATTGGAGTAAGGGGTCTGTAACGCCGGGAAATGGATCCACGGCAGCGCCCAGAGCTTGCCGGGATGGCCGGCGAGAGGGAAAGTGATGAACAACGCCGTTCACCCCGCGGGTTGGATCTTGCTGGCAGGTCTGGCGCTGGGGGTGCCGGCGCAGGTGGGATCAGCGCAGGCTGCGGCCGATGCGGCCAAGGCCCTGGCCACCACGCCGCGTCCGGCGATTGTGTTCACGCAATTGGCGCCTGGGGCCAAATGGCAGGCCGCGCAGGAGAACCCCGTCGCGTTCGACGGCCTTTGACGGCGCGCGGATTGCCCTGCTCAGCCCGGCCGGCACGCTGAAGGTGCTGAGCGCGGGCTTCCACAGCGCGGCCGATCCGAACGTGGCCTGGGACGGCCAAACGATTCTCTTCGCGGCCCGGAAGACGGCCGCAAGTCCTTGGCAAATCTATGAGATGAACGCCGACGGCAGCGGCGTGCGGCAGGTCGTGAACGTGCCCTGGGATTGCCGCCAGCCGATCCATCAATCGAAGATCTATTACCTGGACGATCCCGCGCCGTCGCCGCAGATCAGCTTCACGGGCACGGGCGGAGCCACCCAGCGGGAAGATGGCACGGGCCCGGCCTGGAACCTCTATTCGGCGCGGCCGGATGGCAGTTGGCTGCGGCGGCTCACCTATAACCCGTCGGACGACAACGACCCGGTGATGAACGAAGACGGGCGCATCCTCTATTCCTCCTGGCAGCGCCACACGCTGGCCTGGGGCGCGGCCGGGCGCGCGGCCATCTTCGGCGTCAACCTGGACGGCAGCGACGTGGCGGTTTTCGCGGCCGACGAGGGGCGGCTGGTCAAGCGCACGCCGTGCGTGACGCCGTCGCGCAAGGTGGTGTTCGTCGAATCGGACCAGCCCACGGCGGATGGGGCGGGGAACCTGGCCAGCGTGGATCTGCGGCGCAACCTGCATTCCTACAAACAACTGACCAGGCCGGGCCAGGGACTATACCTGGCGCCGTCGGTGCTGGGCGAGGACCAGGTCCTGGTGTCGATGCGGCCCGCCCAGGGCGCGGGCACTTTCGCGATTTACCGGTTCGATCTGATGACCAACCAGGGAGTGCGGCTGTACGGCGATGCGCACCGCCACTCGATCCAGGCGCAGGCGTTGGCGCCGCGGCCGATGCCGGTGGGGCGCTCGTCGGTGGTGGATGAGAAGGAGCCGACCGGGAAATTCTTCTGCCTGAGCGCGTTTACCACGGATCTTCCGGCGGGCGCGGTGTACGACGGCACCGTGGTGCGGGGGGTGCGGGTGCTCGAGGGCGTGCCGCGCAAGGTGGGAGAAACGGCGTCGGGCGATTTGTCGCCGTACCTCGAAAAACGCCTTCTGGGCGAGTTCAATATCGAGGCCGACGGCTCGTTCCATATCCAGGTGCCGGCCGATATTCCGATCCAGATCCAGACGCTGGATGCGGATGGTATGGCGCTGCGCAGCTGCGCCTGGATCTGGGTGAAGAACAAGGCCAAGCGGGGCTGCATCGGCTGCCACGAGGACGGCGAGCTGTCGCCGGAGAACCGCTTCGCCGACGCGGTGGGCAAACGCGGGCTGCAATTGACCGCTGCGGCGGATCAGCGGCGCGAAGTGCACTACGAGCGCGACGTCCAACCGATTCTCCAGGCCAAATGCTCCGGCGACCAGTGCCACGGCGACGGGGCATTGGGGCTGAAATACGAAGTTCTGATGGGCAAGAAATACGTGGATCCGGCCGCGGCGCGGTTGAGCCCGCTGGTGTGGCACATCCAGGGCCGCAACACGGCGCGGTCGTGGGATCACGTGCCGCAGGGCGGGGCGGTGAAGCCGATGCCGCCCGCCGGCGCGGCGCCGCTGAGCGCCGAAGAGAAGAGAACGATCGTTGAGTGGATCGATACGGGAGCGCACAAATGAGAGCGTGCAGCGTCATCGCGCTGATTGGATTGCTCGTCGTTACGGGAGTGGGGGTGATCGCCTTCCAGGAGAAATCGACAGCACCGGAGGGGGTGATCTACTTCACCGATGTGACCAAGGCCGCGGGGCTGAATTTCCGCCAGAGCTACGGCGACCATCACCTGGACAACATCGTGAAGGGCACCGGCACGGGCGTGTGCATCTTCGACTACAACAACGACGGCTACATGGACATCTACTTCCCCAACGGGAAATGGACCAAGGGCGTCAACGACAACGAAGGGCGCGACCTGCGCGGCAAGCTGTCCAACCACCTGTTCCGCAATAACGGCGATGGCACGTTCACCGACGTCACGGCGCAAGCCGGGCTGGGAGGCAACCACTACTCGATCGGCTGCGCGGCGGCGGATTACGACAACGATGGGTTTGTCGACCTTCTGGTGCTCAATTACGGGCAGAACGAGCTGTTCCACAACAACGGCGACGGGACCTTCACGGACGTGGCGGCCAAGGCCGGGCTCAGCGACTCGCGCTTCAGCCTGTCGGCGGTGTGGTACGACTACAACAACGACGGCTACCTCGACGTCTACGTCGGCAACTACCTGCAGTACGACGAGGGCAAATTCCGCGACTTCTTCGCCGCGGCGGGCTACCCGGGGCCGCTGAGCTACAACGGCCAGCCGAACCTGCTGTATCGCAACAATGGCGACGGCACGTTCACCGACGTGACCAAAGAGATGGGACTGTGGAAGCCCGACGGCCGCTCGATGAGCGTCACCGCGGCGGACTTCCACAACGACGGGAAGCTGGAGCTGCTGTCCACCAATGACGCCATGGAGAACTACTTCTTCGAGATGAACTCAAAGGGCGTCTACGAGGAAAAGGCGATCGAGATGAATATCGCCTATAGCGAAAACGGGCAGGGAGTGGCGCACATGGGACCGGTGGTGGGCGACCTGGACCGCGACGGCTTCCTGGACGTTTTCATTCCCGACCTGAACTACTGCAGCCTGCTGATGCAGCGGCGCGATGGCAAAGGCTTCGAGTACCGCACCAATAAAGCCGGTCTGGCGGTGACGATGGGCCAATACGCGGGCTGGGCGGCGATGCTGTTCGACTACGACCTGGACGGCTGGCTGGACCTGTTCACGGTGCACGGCAACGCCCATCACGAGTACGCGCAGGAGAACACGGTGGTGCGCAACAAAGGCAACGGAACGTTCGAGGACGTCTCCGATACCGCCGGGCCGCATTTCAAGGAAAAGCACGTCGGCCGCGGCGGGACGGGCGTGGACTTCAACAACGACGGCAAGATGGACCTGGTGATCGTCAACGTCAATGACGACGCGATCCTGCTGCGCAACGACACGCGCACGACGAACCACTTTCTGACGGTGCGGCCGCGGCTGAAGTTCCCCACCGGCACGCGCGACGCCTATGGGGCGCGCGTGACCGTCCACGCGAACGGGCTGACGATGATCGAAGACATGATTCCGACGCGCGGCTACCTGTCGGCCGAGGATCCGCGGCTGAACTTTGGTCTGGGCAAGGCCGACCATGCCGACACGATCGAGATCCGCTGGCCGGGCGGAGAGGTGGAACAACACGCCAATGTGAAGGCCGACCAGTTCGTGACGTACACGCATGCGGCCACGGCTACGAGGGCGGCGAAAGATCAGGCGAAGGTTCAATAGCGATGAGACGGATGGCGAGCAGGAGCGGTCTGATCGCGGCGGGCATGGGCGTGCTGGCGGCGCTGGCGCTGCTGTGCGGCGCGGCGCCGGTGCGGCCGGTCTACATCGGTGCGCGGGCCTGTGCGCAGTGCCACGAAAGCGCGGGGATGGGCCGGCAGTATTCGAAATGGCTGAGCACCAAGCATGCCCAGGCGTGGGCCACGCTGGCGCGGCCGGAGTCGGCCGAGATCTCGCGCATCAGCGGGTTGCGTGAGCCGCCGCAGAAGTCGCCGGTATGCCTGGGGTGCCACGCGGTGGCGGCCGATACCGAGGCCTGGGAGCGCGACGACGCGTTCCACATCGAGGACGGGATGCAGTGCGAGGGCTGCCACGGCGCGGGCAGCGAATACGCCAACGAGCAGACCATGCGGGACAAGGCCGCGGCGATGAAGGCCGGCCTGCGCATGCCCAACGAGCGGCGCTGCCTGGTGTGCCACATCGACAAGGGGTCGCACACGCAGGTTCTGAAGTCCGCGAAGTTCGACTACGCGACGTTTCTGGCGCGGATTGCGCATCCGCGGGCGGCGCAGGGTTCAATGACGGGCGGGATCCCGGCGGCGAAAGTTGTCGCCGCGCAGAAAGGACCGCGGCTGATCGGCGCGCTGGCCTGCGGCCAGTGCCACGAGCCAGCCGAAAAGGGCGCGCAGTATTCGGTGTGGCGGATGAGCCCGCACGCGCGGGCGTGGGCCGATCTGTCCAGCCCGAGTGGGCGCGAGCAGGCGCGCAAGCAGGGCATCCAGGGCGAGCCGGCCGAGGCTCCACAGTGTCTGAAGTGCCATGCGCCGGGTGCGCAGATGGCGGCGGCGGAGAGCTATAGCGTCGACGAGGGCGTGGGCTGCGAGGCGTGCCATGGAGCGGGCAGCGACTATGCGCCGGTCGAGATCATGCGCGACAGGAAAGCGGCCCTGGCGGCGGGCCTGAGGATGCCGACGCTGGATGGGTGCGCGCATTGTCACCTGCCCAGGGACGGCAAGCCATTCGACGCGCAGGCGAAGTGGGCACTGATCGCGCACCCGGCCCGTTCTACCCAGGCCTATCAGCAGCCGCGCTACCTGAATCCGTTGCGGCTCGCGGAACGGCCGGGAGCGGGCGAGCTGTTCGTGACCTTCGAGGCCGCGGGCGCGGTGGGCGTGGTGGACATCGCCAGCCGCAAGAAGGTGGCCGAAATCCCCGTGGGCACCGCGCCAACGGGCATCGCCTTCAGCCCCGACGGGCGATTCGCGTACGTCACCAACCGCGAAGACGACACGGTGTCGGTGATCAACGCCGCCGCGCGGAAAGTGATCCGCACGGTGAAGACCGGCGGCGAGCCGCACGGTTTGCTGACCGACAAGGAAGGGCGTTTGCTGTACGTGACGAACACGATGTCGGGCGACGTGTACGTGTACAGCACGGAGAATTGGGAGCGCGTGAAAGTGCTGGCCGCCAGCCGCGGACCGTGGTCGATGGCGCTGTCGCCCGATGGCCAGTTTCTGCTGGTGAGCAACACTTATTCCCGATTCGCGGACTTCCGCAAGCCGCGCGTGGGCGAAGTGACGGTGATCGACGCGACGACGGGGATGGTGGCCGGCCGGCGCGTGCTGCCGGGCGCCAACCTGATGATGGGCATCGCCTGGCACCCCAGCGGCGAGTATGGACTCACCACGCTGAACCGCACCAAGAACCTGGTGCCGATGACGCAGTTGCTGCAAGGCTGGACCATCACCAACGGACTGGGCGTCATCTGGCGCGACGGCGGCGTGGATGAGGTTCTGCTCGACGAGCCCAATCTCGGTTTCGCCGACGCCACCGACGTGACTTTCACGAGGGACGGCCGGCACGCGCTGGTGACCAGCTCGGGCACCAACCGGCTGGCGGTGGTGGATACGGCCAGGCTGGTCGAGGTGCTGAAGCGCGCCACGCCGGAGCAACGCGACCAGACGCTGCCCAATCATCTCGGCATATCGACCGAGTTCGTCAGCACCTATCTGAAGACCGGCGCCAGCCCGCGCGGCGTGGTGTGCTCGGCCGACGGCAAGTGGGCCTTCGTCGCGAATTCGCTGGAGGACACGCTGAGCGTGTACGACATGGCCAAGATGAGCCCCGCCGGCGTCATCGACCTCGGCGGTCCCACGGAAGTAACAATCACGCGCCGCGGCGAGCGCGTCTTCCACAACGCCGACATCGCCTTCCGCAAGCAGTTCTCCTGTCACTCCTGCCATCCCGACGGGCACGTCGACGGGATCACCTACGACGTCGAGTTCGACCGACATCGGCGTCAGCCCGGTGGACAATCGCACGCTGCGCGGCATCCTCGATACGGCGCCTTTCAAGTGGGAAGGCACCAACGCCACGCTGTCGCGGCAGTGCGGGCCGCGCCTGGCAGTGTTCTTCACGCGCCTGCTGCCGTTCACGCCGGAGGATCTGAGCGCGCTGGACCGTTACGTCACGACCATCCAGCGCCCGCCCAACCGCTACCGCCCGCTGTGGGCCCCGCTGACGCCGGCGCAACGGCGCGGCAAGGAGGTTTTCGAGCGGACGGTGGACAACGCCGGGCACGAGATCCCGGCGGACGGGCGCTGCGTCAGTTGCCATCCCGGACCGTACTACACCGACCGGCAATTGCACGATGTAGGAACGAAGCAGCCATCCGACCGGCAGGGACGCTTCGACGTGCCGCACTTGAAGAGCATTTACGATTCCCCGCCGTACCTGCACGACGGCATCGCGAAGTCGCTGGAAGAAATTTGGACGTTGTACAACCCCTACGACAAGCACGGGGTGACCAACGACCTGACCAAGGACCAGTTGAACGATCTGATCGAGTATCTGAAAACGCTATGAGCACGAAATCATATTTGCGCGGAAGGCTGGCGGCGTACGTTCCGATTCTCGGGCTGGCGCTGCTCGCCGTCGCTGCACAAGGGCAGGAAACAAAAAAGCTGCCCTACGTTTATACAAAGTGGAAGAACTTTACGGTGGCCGACGGGCTGCCCAACGACCACATCTTCTCGGTGAAGGTGGATGGGGATCGCGTGTGGATCGGCACCGAGCACGGCCTGGCGATGTACGACAAGAAGACCGGCAAGATGCAGTCCTGGACCGAGAAGGACGGGCTGCCGTGGCCGGCCGTGACGGGCATCGACGTCGACAAGAAAACGGGCGACGTGTGGCTGGCGCTGTTCGGCGGCGGGCTGGCGCGGTTCAGCGCGGGGCGCTTCGACCGCTTCACGCAGATGAACAGCGGCCTGGTGAACGACGTGGTGTACGGCGTGGCCGTGGAAAACGACAACGTGTGGGCCGCGACGACCGCCGGCGCGAGCCGCTACAACCGGGTCAGCGGCGAGTGGACGATCTTCACCGAGAAGAATGCGCCGATGGAGGAGATCTGGAACTACAACGCCAGCTACAACGGGAAAGGCACGGTTTACCTGGCCGTTTGGGGCAGCGGCGTTCTGGAGTACGACATTAAGACCGGCGCCTGGAAAGAGTACCTCGACCCCGACGGCGAGATGGAGATCGACCTGTATCGCGACGACGGCATCGTGCACGTGATCACGACGGCCGTGGCTCCGTTTGATGGCGGGTTTTTCGTGTCCACATATTTTGGTGCGTCCCGCTACGACGGGCGGCACTGGCGCGGCTACTACAACATGGACTCGGGCACCCCCAGCGACTTCATGAACTCGGTGAAGGCGCGCAGCTCGGACGAGGCGTGGTTCTGCACCGACAAGGGCCTGGGCGTGATCACGGATTTCGAGACGAACACGTGGGTGACCTACCGCATGGATCCGAAGACGCACCACGGCGTGGCGACGGTGTACCGGGACCGCGACGTGCTGGAGGAAGTGGAGAGCGAAACCGGCATCGCCCACAACTTCATCATCGCGGCCGACATGGACGGCAACGACGTGTGGATTGGAACGGCCAAAGGGCTGGCGTGGGGCCAGGGCGCGGGCTATTACCCGGGGCTGCGCGAACGCACGCCCGCCTCCGGCAAGCCTGTGGCGGGCCAGCCAGCCGAAACCAAAGAGAAGAAGGGGATGTAAGCCATGAAGCGCATCGTCTATCTGACCGGAGCTCTGCTGGCCGCGGCGGCCATATTGCTTTGCGCGGATGAGGCCGCGGAGCGCATGAAGAAGTTGCAGGCGCTGATCGATCCCGACACCGCCGAGGTCTTGAAGCGCATCAACGCCGTTGACGCCTACACGGTGCCCGACCTGAAGCTGAAGCGCGAAGAGAACTTCGCCAAGACGGCGGCGGACATCGAGCCCTATTCGGGCGTGAAGCCGTATAAGGAGTTTTTCCTGGAGCAGATGGAATACACCGGCCCCGGGCGCGCCATCCCCGAGCCGGGTCCGGAATTGAAGACGGTGCGGATTGGATTCATTGGGCCGATTCAGAACCTTCCCTCGGTGGCGACGGGCGGCATGGGCCACGAAGCCTCGCTCGGAAAAATGATGCTCAAGGGCGCCCAGATGGCGATCGATGAAGCCAACGCCGACGGCGGGTACTATCGGCGCGGAATTCCGTTCGAGCTGAAGGTGGTGAACGACAACGGGCTGTGGGGCAGCTCGGGAAACGAGATCACCAACATGGCGTACCGCGACCAGGTGTGGGCGATCCTGGGCACCATCGACGGCGCCAACAGCCACATCGCGATCCGCGTGGCGCTCAAGACCGAGACGCTGATGATGAACTCGGGCGACACGGACCCGACGTTCACCGAGACGAACATCCCGTGGACGGCGCGCTGCATCGGCGACGACCGCCAGATGGGCTACCTGATGGCGGACTATCTGTTCCGCAAGATGGGCTATAAGCGCGTGGCACTGATCCGCTCGAGCAACCGGTTCGGGCGGTTCGGCATCCGCGAGGTGCGCGACACGGCGCGCCGAATGGGGCACCCGGTACTGCTTGAGATGGCCTACAGGGTGGGCGTCGACGACCTGTCGATGCAGGTGGAGCGGCTGAAGGCAACCAACCCGGATGCGGTCGTGCATTGGGGCGACGCCGCCGACAGCGCTGTCGTGTTGAACACGATGCGCAAGCTGGGCATGAAGCAGCCCTACTTTGCCAATAACCGGACGGTCTCGGACGAGTTCGTGAAACTGGCGGGCGACAACGCCGAAGGAGTCATCGCCGCCTATCCGTGGAACCCGGCGCGCCAGGATACCAAACTGGAGGCCTTCCGCGAGCGCTTCCGCAAGCGCTACGGCGAGGAGCCGGAGACCTACGCCGCGCACGGCTACGACGGCATGAACATGCTGATCTGGGCCACACAGGTGGCCGGCTTGAACCGGGCCAAGATCCGAGACGTGATCGCCTATCGCGTCAAGCCCTGGCCGGGCGTGACGGGCGACATTCCGCTCAGTTCCTCTTTGGACGATTTGGGCGACGTGTACCTCGCCAAGTTCGAACACGGTAAGTGGAGCTACCACTCGCGCGAAGAGTGGCAGATTCCGCAAGGCTACATTCCGCCGCGCAGCCGTGTGGCGCGCGGGTTGGAAGCTGAGGCGAAGAAGGAATAGGCGTCTTCATGCGGGCCGGGCACAGCATCGGGCGGCGGGCGGCGTGCGCGCTGCTCGTCTCTCCGTTCGCGGCACTAGCCGCCGCGGCGCAGGAGCCCCCGGTCGCGCCTTACATGGACCGCACCAAGCGCCAGTTGCTGTACGAGGGTCCGGGCGGGGACGAGCCCGAACCGCAGGGCCTGGACGAAGTGCGCATAGGCTACTTCGGCCCTTCCGATCCCGCTCACGTCGAGGGCGGATCGTTCTGGCAGGGGGCCTTGCGGGCGATCGAGGAATTGAATCGGGAAGGCGGCTATCACGGCCTGCCATTCCGTCTGGTGGCTAAGTGGAGCGATAGTCCGTGGAGCGCCGGCGGCCGCATGGTGGTCGAGATGGTTTACAACGACCGCGTCTGGGCGATCCTCGGCTCGATCGACGGCGTGGCGACGCACGTGGCCGAACAGGTGGTGACCAAGGCGCTGCTGCCGTTGATCGATCCGGGCAGCACCGACCGCACGGTCAACGCGGCCATGGTGCCGTGGACCTTCTCCTGCCTGCCGGGCGACCCGGCGATCGCGGATGCGCTGGCTCCGCAACTGGCGGCCGAAGCGGGTGCTGAGGGGCCCGTGATGGTGAGCTCCACGGGCCACGACCAGCGTCACCTGGCCGAGGAGTTCAGACGTCGGTTCGCCACTCGCGCTGCCGGCTTCTCGAAAGTTTTCGATTTTCAGCCCAGCGACACGGAGCTGGAAAAAGTGGTCGAACAGGCCGCCGGCGCGCGCGCAGTGCTTGTGCTCGGCGGCGTCTCCGATACGGCCCGCGCCGTCCGGCTGCTGCGGGCGCGGTCCAGGGACACGCTGATTTATGCCGGCCCGGCGGCCGCCCGCTCGGGCTTCCGCACGCTCGCCGGCGCGGCGTCCGAGGGAGTCCGTTGTCCGCTGTTGACCACCGCGGCGGCGTCTGAGGAAGGGCCCGATTACGCCGCGCTGGAATGCTACGATGCGACGCGGCTGGTGGCCGCGGCGATCCGCGCGGGCGGATTGAATCGCGTCCGTATCTGTAGGGCGCTGGCCCGGCTTTCGCCCTGGCAAGGGGCAGCCGGCGAAATCCGCTGGAGCGCTCTGAACCGCAACTCGAGGCCTGTATCGGCGGGGATCATTCGCACTGCCCGGCTGGAGGCCTTCAACCGTCCGGTTTGAAAAGAACACATGAATAGCGCAATGATTAGGAGCTAGTCCATGATGAAACTCGAAGAAATCGCCGGCGAATTCCTGCAAACGCATGTCGCCATCGAAAAGCGTGCCATGACGAACCTGCACGTGCTGAACGAGGCCTTTTGTTACCAGCGGCCGAGTTCTTTCTCCCGCGGGTTGCGGATCGATATCGGCAACGTGGCGATCCTGCTGATTTCGGGCACGGCGAGCATCGATGAAGAGGGCCGCACGGTGCACATCGGCGATCTGCGCGCCCAGTGCCGGCGCACCTACCACAACATTACGGGGCTGCTCGAAAGCGAAGGGGCGACGTGGCATGACGTCGTCCGCACGACTTGCTACCTGCGCGACATCGACCGCGACTACGCGGAGTTCAACCAGGAACGCACGGCGTTTTTCGAACAACAGGGCCTCGATCCGCTGCCCGCATCCACCGGCATCCAGGCCAAGCTGTGCCGGCCGGAACTGCTGGTGGAGATCGAAGCCATCGCGATCTTCAAGAAGAATTAGCCGCCGTGGCCGCGCCAGGACCCGGCTCTCGTCCGCTTCCTCGAGTGCGTGGTTCCGGCGTGCGAGCGTCTCCCGGCTTATTACCGGCGCGATCCAGGGCCGGCGTCCAGGCAACGTAGCCTCCGGGAGCGAATCGGCGGCGGGATTCCTCCGCTGACCGCGGCTGTGAAAGCGCCTGCCAAGAGGAATGAAAAGCATCCGGGATCTCGTCCAGGCGCATGCTATATTGCCAGTAGATAACTGCCATCCCTGCGGATTCTGCGATCCATGCATCACAAGCTGACCCTACTCCTGCCGCCTGCCATGGCGGGCTTCGCCGCGTTGTTGCTCCTGGCGCCCGGCACGCCCAAGGAGGAGGAGATCCAGAGCCACCGGAATCTTGGAAAGGCGTTTTTCGAGAACCCGGTTTCGGTGGCGCAGGCGCCGGACGAGTTCAAGAAGGCGCTGGAGCTGGACCCGAAGTCCGACCGCGACCGGCTGAATTACGGCATCACGCTGATCAAGGGCGGACACATTCCCGAGGGCGTGGCCGAGCTCTTGAAGGTCCAGAAGACCTCGCCCCAGCTGCCTCATACCTGGTTCAATCTGGGCATCGAATACAACCATGAGGGCGACTCAGCAAAGGCCGTCGCGCAACTCGAGGGGTTCGTCAAGCTGGTCCCGGACGAGCCCGTCGGCCACCATAACCTGGGCGTGGCCTACAAGTCGGCCGGACGCCTCGCGGACGCTGAACGCGAGTTCCTGGCCGCCACGAAACTGAAACCCGGATTCGCGGCGCCGCATTTTCAGTTGTTCAACCTGTACCGGCAGGCCGACCGCAAGGATGAGGCCAAGCAACAATTGCAGCTTTTCCTGGCCGCCAAGAAAGCCCAGGAAGGGGCGCTGAGCCAGGAGGACGCCGAGTGGTGCGACTACGCCGAGATTTACGATCCGCTCTCCGGCACGCGCCGGCCGACACCTGTTCCTCAAAAATACGCGCCCCAGCGTTTGGATGTGAAGGCCGATGCCGCCACGGCCGGCGTGGCCGTGCTGGACCTGATGGGCAACGGTGGCACCGACGCGCTAGTCTGGTCCGCGCGCGGGATCGTGCTCCTGGCCCATGGGTCGGAGGTGGTCAGGAACACCGGGCTCGAAGGCGTCAGGGACGTAGTCGCGGTCGCACCCGCGGACTTCGACAACGACGGGTTCCCGGATTTGTGCGTCGTCACTCGGAACGAGGCTGCATTGTACCACAACACCGGGCATGGGCAGTTCGAAAAGGTCAGAACATTTCCGGGCGAGTATGATGGCGCGGTCTGGCTCGACTACGACCGCGATTACGACCTGGATTTGTTCCTCCTGGGGCACTCCTCAAAGCTCTTCAGAAACGAGGGCCAGGCCGGGTTCGCGGACCGCACCGCCGATTTTCCGTTCGCCGCGGGGCGCGCCCTGCGCGGCCAGGTATTCCGCCTGGTTCCGGACACCAAGAGTCTCGATCTGCGCGTGGAATACGAGGGTGGCCAGACCATCGTCTACCGCGATCAGCTGGGCGGCAAGTACATCGCCACCCCAGGCACGCCGCCCGCGTCGCCGGCGCCCGATTTCGGCATGCCTGTGGCCGCGTATGCCCGCGCCGATTTCGATGCCGACGGGCGGCTGGATGGCGTCGCCGTAGCGCCGGACGGCAGCGTCTATTTCATCCGCAATGTGACGCCGCAGCGCGCTTACCTGCGCGTGCGGCTCGAGGGCGTCAAGAACCCCAAGCTCGCGTTGGCCACCGAGGTCGAGATCAAGGCCGGCTTGATCTACGAAAAGCAGATGTACTCGGGCGTCCCCCTGGTATTCGATCTGGAAGACAAACCCGAAGTCGACATGGTGCGCATCACCTGGCCCAACGGGCTGATCCAGAGCGAAGCACGCCAGGCCGCCAACCGCACCACCGTCTACAAGGAGTCGCAGCGCCTCTCCGGCTCCTGCCCGCTGGTCTGGACCTGGAACGGGCGCGGCTTCGAATTCATCTCCGACGTGCTGGGCGTCGCGCCTCTCGGGGCCTCGGCCGGCGACGGCAAATACTTCCCCGTGGATCACACCGAGTACGTGTCCATTCCGGCCGATGCGCTGAAGTTGGAAGACGGGCGCTACGAAGTGCTGATCACGGACGAGCTGGCCGAGGTCAGCTACATCGATCAGGTGCGTTTGCTGGCCGTGGATCACCCCGCGGGTGTCGACATTTACACCAACGAGAAGTTCAAGAGCCCACCCTTCCCCGAATACAAATTGTTCGGCGTGTCCCGGCGCATCGCTCCGATTGCCGCGCATGATTCCCACGGCCGCGACGTGCTGGACCTGGTGCTGCATCGCGACGGGCGCTATCCCGACGGCTTCCACCGCACCATGGGCGGAGCCGCCGAGCCGTGGTACATCGATCTCGACTTTGGCCAGGCCGCGCCCGACAATCGGGCCATTCTGGTCCTCAACGGCTGGGTGGACTGGGCCGACGGCAGCACGTTCCTGCAGGCGGCGCAGCAGAGCCGCGACGGTCTGGTGATGCCTTCGCTGCAGGTCCAGGACGCCCAGGGCCGCTGGCAGACCGTCATCGAAGACATGGGCATGCCCTCCGGCTGGCCGCGCAGCATCGTGGTCGATCTGACCGGCAAATTCCTTTCGAAATCGCGCGCCGTGCGCATCGCCACCAACGTCTGCGTGTATTGGGACGAGATCTTCCTGAGCGCTGCTCCCGCCGACCCGCAGGCCCGCGTTCTCACGGCGCCGATGCTGAGCGCGGATCTGCATTTCCGCGGCTTTTCGCGCGTCGCCGTCCATCCCCAGCGCACGCAGCCGGAGCGCTTCTTCTACGACCGCCCGCGCGCCATGGCGATGTGGGATCCGACGCCCGGCCTGTACACGCGCTACGGCGAAGTGGGCGAGCTGTTGGATGCGGTCGACGACCGCTTCGTGATTATGGGCGCCGGCGACGAGGCTCGGCTGCGCTTCGACGCGCGCTCTCTGCCCCGCCTGCCCGCTGGATGGCGGCGCGATTTCCTCCTGAAAGTGGACGGCTGGTCCAAGGACCGCGATGCCAACACGGCCTTCTCGCAGAGCGTCGAGCCGCTGCCGTTCCATGCCATGAGCGGCTACCCCTATGCGCCCAACGAGCACTATCCGGACGATGCCGGGCATCGCGCCTACATCAAACAATGGAACACGCGCCCGGCGCTGCAACTCCTGCCGTCCTTGGCGCAGAGGCGCTGACACGCCAACTTGTCCGGCCACTGCGAATGCGCGCAGGAGCATCCATCGCCCCTTGCTTGCCCGCCATAGCGACGAAAGTCGCGGAGGCGGGTGGCGCAAGCACTCTTGCCTGCTGCGTCGACACTCGTGTCGACGCTCCGGCGCCTGGAGCGGGTTGGGCGTGAACGATTCGGAAAGCCGCTAAAATGGCGGCATCGGAGGGTATCGCTTGTCTTTCAGGATCTGTCTTTTCTTTCTGGCCTTGATTGGTCCCAGCGTAGTCGCTCGCGCGGCCCAATCCCCGCCCGCCGGAGCCTCTCCCGATGCCACGCCCGGCTCGCGGCTGGCGGGCTTGAGCCGCGAGTTCAAGGAGCTCGCGCGGCGCGTCAATCCGTCGGTGGTGCGGGTGACCTCCATCGGATACCGGCAGCTCGAAGAGGACGAGTCCGACGAGCCGGGCGTCGCCGAGCGGCAGCACAGCACGGGCTCGGGCGTCATCATCGACTCCGATGGCTACATCGTCACCAATGCCCACGTCGTTGTCGGCGCGCGCAGAGCCCAGGTGACGGTCGTGGAGCGTGCCGCAGGCGTCCCGGGCCGCGTGGGGCGCGGACCGGCCCAACGTCGGGGCTTGCAGGCCGAGGTCGTGGGATTCGACCTGCAGACCGATATCGCGCTGCTGAAGGTGCATGAAAAAGGCCTGCCGGCGCTGCGGCTGGCCGATTCGGACGCCGTCGAGGAAGGGCAGCTCGTATTCGCTCTCGGCAGCCCGCAGGGCCTCGACAATTCGGTCACCATGGGCGTCATCAGCTCCACCGCCCGCCAATTCCGGCCCGACGATCCGATGGTCTATCTGCAGACCGATGCTTCCATTAACCCTGGCAGCAGCGGCGGGCCGCTGGTGGATGCCGAAGGCAACGTCGTCGGCATCAGCACGTCGATCCTGACGCAGTCCGGCGGCAATGAGGGCATCGGCTTCGCCGTGCCCAGCAACGTCGTCGCCAACGTGGTCGATCAACTGCGCCAGACCGGGCGCGTCGTGCGCGGCGAGATTGGCGTCCTGGCGCAGACCATTTCGCCGGCCCTGGCGCGCGGCTGGAGTTTGCCGCAGGCCTGGGGCGTGGTGGTCGGCGATGTCGATCCCGGCAGCGCGGCCGCGCGCGCCGGCCTGCAGATCGGAGACGTGATCCAGGCCCTGAATGAACGGCCCGTGGAGACGGCGCTGCAATTCGACGTGGGGCTCTACCGCCCGCCCGGCCAGGACACCGTGCGGCTGGATGTGCTGCGCGGCGCCCAGGCGCGCCACTTCAACGTGCGCGTGCGGGAGCGGGACGACGAGGTGCGGAACTATGGCGATCTGGCCAGCCGCGAGGAAGACCTGATTCCTGAAATCGGCATCTTTGCCTTGGATCTGACGCCCCGGCTGCGCGCCAAGGTGGCCCCGGAACGCCGCGACAGCGGTGGCGTGCTGGTCGCCGCGCGGCAGGCGGACGGGCCGCTCATCGAGGACGATTTCCAAAGCGGCGACGTGATCTACGCCATTAATCGGGAACCGGTGAAGGACGTGGAAGCGTTGCGCAAGGTGCTCAGCCGGTTCAAGCCGGGCGATCCACTGGCGGTTCAAATCGAACGCGACAGCCGGCTGCGTTTCGTCAGCTTTGAACTTCCTTGACCGCCAGCGCCGCCGCGCGTGAGGCGGCCTCCGCCGGCGCCTCGGCCAAGGCGGCCGCCGGCAGGACAATCGTGAACGTCGCCCCCTGGCCGACGGCGCTCTTCAATTCGATCCGTCCGCCGTGCGCCTGGGCCGCCCAGCGGGCGAAGCTGAGCCCCAGCCCCAGTCCGCTCTCGGAGCCGGCCTGGCCGTCGCGCACTCTGTAAAGACGGTCGAAAACGTGCGCCTGGTGCTCGGGCGCGATGCCCGGTCCCGTATCGCTGACCGACAGCCGGATATCGCCCGGCCTCCCGCCCCCGTAGGCCAGCTCGAGCCGCACCACGCCCCCCGCCGGAGTGCAGCGCACGGCGTTCGAAACCAGTTGCGACAGCATGCGCTCGAACTTCAGGCGGTCCACCAGCGCGTAGCAATCCTCCTGCGGCATCTCCGATTCCAGCCGCACGCCCTTGTCCACCGCCACGACATGATACTCGCTGAGGACGTTTTCCACCAGCGCCGCCAGGTTGTAGCGCTTCAACTGCAGTTTCAATTGTCCCGACTCGGCCTGGGCCAGCAGCAGCAGAGAATCGACCAGTTGCGAGAGGCGCTCGAGTTCCTGCACCGCGACGCTGATGGCCTCGCCATACTGCTCCACCGTCCCGCCCGCTAACAGCGCCACCTCGAGTTGCCCGCGCGCGGCGGTGAGCGGGGTGCGCAATTCGTGCGACGCATCGATGGAAAACCGGCTCATCTGCGTGAAGCTGCGCTCCAGCCGCTCCAACATGTTGTTGAACGTGCGGATCAGCGCGTCCAGCTCGTCCCCGGTGCCATGTTCGGCCAGGCGCAGGTCGAGGTGTTCACCGCTCACCGCGCTGGCCGCGGCGGCCAGTTCCTGCAGCGGCGCCAGCGCGCCTCTGGCCAGCCACCAGCCCAGAAACCCGATCAGCAGCAGCACCGGCGGCAGGGCCAGGAAGTAGTTGCGGACAAAACCCTGCAGGTAGTCGACCATTCCACGCACCGGCAGGCCCACCGCCAGGTAGAATTCCTTGCCCTGGTGGCGCGCCCGCCCCAGCAGCACCATCAGCGACTCGCCGCGCGCCCCGTGCAGCCTCTTCAGCAGCGGGCGCGGCGCCGCCAGGGCCTCATCGTGGTCGATGAAGCTGTAGTCCGTGATCTGGCGGAAGCCCGGCGACACCTCCCATACGCGGCCGTCCAGAGACTCGATGTCGATGTAGCGCCGGACGCGGGCGATCACCTCCCGCTGTTCCCTCATGTCGCTGTTCCGCGGCCAGCTCGGCGGATCGGTGTTCAGGTTGAGGTACGCCAGCACGTCGCCCCACTCCTGCTCCAGCATCAGCCGGCTTTCCCGCTGCAGCATCGAGTCCAGGGCGCGTTGGAACAGCACTCCCGCGCCGGCCAGCACGAGCGCGAAAAAGATCACATAGCTGACCGTCAGGCGCATCCGCAGGCTGCGGAACAACACCGGCATCCCCAACCGGCGCGTGGGAAGGAAGCGCATCGCGTGCCTGTCCTGAGTCCGCCGGACCGGCTTAGCTGCTCGTGGCCTCGCCGGGCTTCTCGCTGAGTTCGAGCATGTAGCCGATGCCCCGCACCGTGTGAATCAGCTTCACCGGGAAGCGGTCGTCGATCTTGCTGCGCAGGTGGCGGATGTAGACGTCGACGATGTTCGTGAGTCCGTCGTACTCCATGTCCCACACATGCTCCACGATCATCGTCCGGCTCAACGGACGGCCGCGGTTGCGCAGCATGTATTCGAGGATCGCGTACTCCTTGGGGGCCAGTTCGATGGCCTCGCCGGCGCGTTGCGCCTTGCGGCGCGCGCAATCCACCACTAGGTCGCCGATGGCCAGCTTTTCGGGACTGGGCAGGCCGCGCCGCAGCAGCGCGCGCACCCGGGCCAGCAGCTCCACGAACGCGAACGGCTTCACCAGGTAGTCGTCGGCGCCCAGCTCCAGGCCTTTCACCCGGTCGTCCACGCCGCCGCGCGCGCTCAAAATCAGCACCGGCGGGCTGACCTTGCGGTTGCGGATCTTCTCGAGCACCGCCAACCCGTCCATGTCCGGCAGCATCAGGTCGAGAATCACGAGATCGTAGTCCGTCTCGTGCACCTTCTCCAACCCGGCCGCGCCGTCCAGAGTGTGGTCCACGGCATAGTTGTTGCTCTCCAGGCCGCGCTGGAGAAAATCGGCGATCCGTTTTTCGTCCTCGATCAGCAGGATCTTTACCGGCGTTTGTGTCGCGTCGTTCATAAGCCTTCCAGAACTACAACACTGGACCGATGCGCCAGGGAACGAATTCCCGATGGCCCAGGCGCTCGCTCGCCGACCGCTCGCCGGAAGCGATCAGCAGAAGTTTCCCCAGGATGTCCCGGCCCACCTCTTCCACCGTCGCCTCACCATCGGCGATGCGGCCGGCATTAATATCCATGTTATCTCGCATCTGATGGTAAGTGCGCGAGTTCGTCGCGATCTTCACCACCGGCACAGTGGGAAATCCGATCGCGCTCCCTCGTCCGGTCGTGAACGCGATCAGGTTCGCCGCGCCCGCCGCGAGTCCCGTCAGCGAGACCGGATCGTAGCCCGGCGTGTTCATGAAAACCAGCCCCGGACCCCGCACCCGCGCGGCGTAGTCCAGCACTTCGTTCAGCGGCGAGGATCCGCCCTTCGCCACGGCGCCCAGTGACTTCTCGACGATGTTGGTCAGCCCGCCCTCCTTGTTGCCCGGCGAGGGATTATCGTCGAAGCTGCCGCCGAATCGATCCAGGTACCGCTTGTAATCCGCGATCGCCTTCAGCAGGCGTTCGGCCACCGCGCGCGAGCGCGCCCGCCGCACCAGCAGATGTTCCGCGCCGACGATCTCGGGCGTCTCGGCCAGAATCGTGGTCGCGCCGATCTCCGCCAGCAGGTCGCTGGCGTAGCCCAGCGCCGGGTTGGCGGTGATTCCGGAAAAGGAATCCGAGCCGCCGCAGTTCAGCCCCACCACCAGCCGCGACGCCGGCACCTCAATGCGCGTCTCGGCCGCGGCCCGCTCCAGCATGACGTCGATCTCGCGCCGCGCCGCTTCCACCGTCGCCCGCGTGCCGCCGCTCTGTTGCAGCGTCAGGCCCGCCAGCCGAGCGCTCCCCGCACCGGAGCCGGTGTAGTACGCGATTTGGTTCGTTTCGCAACCCAGCCCCACGATCACCGCCGCACTGACGTTGGGATGATCGAGCACCCCGGCCAGGGTCCGCCGCAACTGCTCCGTGTCGGCTCCGATGGAATGCGCGCAACCCTCGCCGTGCGGGAACGCCACCACGCCGTCCACGTTGGGCGGCAGCTTCGCCGCTGCATAGCTCTCCGCGATGGCCTCGACGGTGTGCGCGGCGCAATTCGACGCCGCCACCACGGCGATGTAGTTCCTCGTTCCGGCGCGCCCGTCCGCGCGTTGATAACCCCAAAAGACAGGCACGTCGCGCGGCGCTGTGGCCACGGCGCGCTCCGTCTCGGGGAACTCGTACTTTAAGACGCCCTCTTCGAATGCCAGGTTGTGGGTGTGCACGTGCTGCCCCGGCGAATCGGCTGGCTCGCGCGTCCGATCGCTTCGCCGTAGCGCCGCACCACCTCGCCCTGCGCCATCGCCCGGATCGCCACTTTGTGACCCGCGGGGATGGCTTCCTGCACCCTCACCTCGTCTTCTCCTGGCCGAATGACCTGTCCCGGCGCCAGCCTTGTCCGCGCGATGGCGACCGTATCGGCGCGGTGCAGCCGCAGGGCCGCGTTTTCCGCGCTCGGAGGAGTCGTGATCTCCACCAGGCTCATTCGGTCTCTCCTGCCACGCCAGCCCCTCCATCCCCGCCGCGCTCATCCCCGGCCGCGTCGGCGCCAGTTTCATATGATGCTTCCGCCGCCCGGCGGTTGCAGTTGCCTTGCGTTTCGCTCACCGCACCAGGGCGGTCTCCATAATATCCTCGCCGGTCAGGACGTGATACCCGCCCTTCACCGGGTGCACCAGCACGCCGCCCTCCGTCGGGGCGGGGAAGTCCTCGATGCGCCGGACCAGCCTGAACTTCGAGTTCTCCGCCGCCGGGATGAAACGCCCGATATGGAGGTGCAGATGGCACTGCGTTCGCACCTTGTCGCCATTGTAAGCCACGCCCCACTCGTCGGGGCCGAATCGCTGCTTCGCCTCGGCAATGGCGAAGGCCCAGAACCTCGTCCGTTCGCTCTGCGGCATCAAATGCAGCGGATGGGCTCCCGGCAGGTGCGCCTTGGGCAGCACCAGCCAGCGGTTCGGCTTGTGCGGATTCGCGTCCCGGAGAACGAAAAACTCGACGCCAGCGGGCTGCTGTTCCGCCTCCCGGCACAGGCTGCACTCGCGTTTCTGCATCGATTCCGGATCGCTCAAAACGCAATCGCAGCCGCGCACGTCGGCTGCTGCGCGGCGCGGCGCCAGCATGAGCCCGACACTGAACAGCGTGAGTAGGAATACATGCCGCCGGAAACCGCGCTGCGTCATGCAGGCCATTATAGCGGCCCCGCCCCGCTCCGGCCTTCTATACTGAATGCGTGTCTGAGCCGGGGCCGGTCCGGCGGCCTGATCGCACGCTTCTCCTGCTCGCGCTGGTCGCGCTGATCGCCGTCTTGCTCGCTTTCCTGGGCCACGCCGGCCTGGTCGGCCCCGACGAGCCGCGCTATGCCTCTATCGGCCGCGCCATGGCGCTGTCGGGCGACTGGATCACGCCGCGATTGTGGGGCGCGCCGTGGTTTGAGAAGCCACCGCTGCTCTACTGGCTGATCGCTTCGGCCTGGCACTTGGGCTGGCGCGACGAGCTGGCCGCGCGTCTTCCCTCGGCCCTCTGCGCCGCCTCCTTCCTGGTGTTTTTCTGGTGGGCGCTGCGCCGCCTGGGACGCTCCGCCGAAGCCCCGGTCGCCGCTGTTCTGCTGGCCGCCACTGTCGGCTGGATGGCCTTCGGCGATGTCGCCGCCACCGACATGCCTTTAGCCGCTTCTTTCAACGCCTGCCTGCTGGCTGCGCTCCTCTGGCTGGACACCCGGCGCGCTCGCTGGGCGCTCATCGCCGGAGCGTTTCTGGGCCTCGCTCTATTGGCGAAAGGGCTCGTCGGCGCCGTTCTCTTCCTCCCGTTCCTGTGGTTCGCACGCCACAGAATTCGCGGCCTGCTGTTGTTGTTCGCCTCCGCCGCTGTGGTCGCTGTGCCCTGGTACGCCGCCGTGACGTACCTCCACGGCATGGAATTCATCCGCGTCTTCTTCCTGGAACACCACTTCGGCCGCTTCATCCAACCCGGCCTGCAGCACGTGCAGCCCTTCTGGTTTTACGGGCCCGTCCTGCTGGGCCTCGTCTTCCCCTGGACGCCGCTCTTCGTTCTTCTGCGCCGCTCGACCTTCAGCGATCGTCCCGAGCGGCTCTTCGCCGCCGTGGCCGCCTTCGGCCTGGTCTTTTTCTCGCTCTCGACCAACAAGCTGCCGGGCTACCTGCTGCCTCTCCTGCCCGCGCTCTGTTTGCTCCTCGCGCGCGCCCTGGTGCAAACCGCCTTGCCCCGCCTCGCGCTCGCCGCCTGTGGCCTTCTTCTGTCCTTGATGCCCCTCGCCTCCGCGGCTTTGCCTCAAATCCTGCTGGTCGGCTTGCGGCACGCCCCCCTCGGCCCCATCCCCTGGGGCTATCTGGCGTTCGCCGCAGCCGCCGCCGTGGGCGCCTGGTGGCTTGCCAACAACCGCCGCTCCGCCGCCGCGCTCGCGCTTCTGGCCGTGTTGACCACCGCCGCCTGGCTGCAAATCAAGCTGGTCGCGCTTCCCGCGGTCGATCAGACGGTCAGCGCGCGCCCCCTGTGGCGCCAGGTTGAGCCGCATCACGACCAGGCCTGCGTCGAGTCGCTGAACCGCGCCCTGCGCTACGGTTTGAACTACTATTCCACGACGCCGCTGCCGGACTGTACTGCCACCCCCAGGCCCTATCGAATCACACAGGTTCAGGGACAGCCGCCGGCTCTCATCACGCTGTCCCCGGCGCCTTGATTCCCACACGCAGGCGCGCACGGATTGGCAGGATCCCAGGGGCGCTCCTCCACCGAGCTGCTATCCACACGTCGCCGGTGTTAGGATGCACTCGGAAATGCGAACTCTGAACACGAAACTCTGCTTATTCCTGGCTTGCGTCTCTTCCGTGGCTGCCGCAGAGCGGACAGTCATCCGACTCGATGGCGACTGGCAAATCGCGGACAGCCTCAGCGGCGACGCCATGCCGCAGGTTTTCCCCGCGCGCGTGCCTGTGCCGGGACTCGTGCATTTGTCGACGCCCGCCTTCCAGGACGTCAACCGCTTCGATGGGCGTGAGTCCATCGATGCGAGCATTTGGGAGAAGAAACTGCCGGAGTCGGCGCGCGTTGTAACAGCCGGCGTTCCGCGCCAGGATCGCAATTACTTCTGGTACCGCCGAACGTTTCACGTCGAAAAGCTCCGCTCGTGGGCGCTGCTGCGGGTCGGCAAGGCGCAGTTCGGCACGGCGGTATGGGTGAACGGCGTAAAAGCGGGTGAGCACCTGGGCTGCTTCACGGCTGGAATATTCGAAGTCGGCCCACTGCTGAAGCTCGGGCCGAACGAGGTCGTCATCCGCGTGGGTGCGCACCCGGCGGTGCTGCCCGTCTCGGTCCCAACCGGGTCCGACTACGAGAAGTATCGCTGGACGCCGGGCATTTACGACAGCGTGACGCTGTCCCAAGGCGACTGGCCGCGAATCGAAAGCGTGCAAGTGGCGCCAGAGCTCGCGACGATGACCGCGGGCGTCGAGGTGGAGTTGAATCAGGGGCGGCCCAGCGGTCCGATGGGTTTCACGGCAGCCGTGACGCGGGGGCTGAGTTCGCCGGTCCGCGGCAGCACAACGATCGGCCACGGTGTAAGAATCCAGAAGCTGAAACTCGCATTGAACATAAAGGACGCGCATCTCTGGACCCCCGAGGATCCGTACCTCTACACGCTGCGCGTGGCCACCGCCGGCGATTCGTCAGACTTGCGCTTCGGCATGCGCGAATTCCGCTTTGACACGCCGACCAAGCGGGCCTATCTGAATGGCAAGCTTTACTTCTTGCGCGGGTCCAATGTCACCCTGCACCGGTTCTTCGAGGACCCCAACAGTGGCCGCCTGCCGTGGGACCGCGAGTGGGTGACGAAGCTCTTGAAGACCTGGCCGAAGCGAATGAACTGGAATAGCTTCCGCTTCTGCATTGGGCCCGTTCCCGACATGTGGCTTGACATCGCCGACGAAGCGGGGCTGCTGATCCAGAACGAGTACTTCATCTGGAACGGCCGGGACCAATTTCCCCCCTACAGTGCCGAGGAGTTGACCACGGAGTACAGCGAGTGGATGAGAGACAACTGGAACCATCCGAGCGTCGCCATCTGGGACGCATCCAATGAGACCGATTGGCCGTTGCTGCGCGACACCGTCATCCCCGCTGTGCGCAAGCTCGACCTTTCCAATCGTCCCTGGGACGACGGCTATGCGACGCCGGGCGGTATGAACGACGGCGTGGAAGATCATCCCTATCTTTTCAGCGATTCGAACTTCGACATCAAACGCCTCGAAAACATGACCGGCGCGAAGTCCACGAATTCACCCCAACCGACCGCGCACGCGGCGATCATCAACGAGTACGGCTGGCTGTGGCTGCGCCGCGACGGTACGCCCACGCTGGTCACCGAGAAGGTCTACGAAAAGCTGCTCGGAAAGGATGCTACCCCACAGCAGCGGTTTGAACTCTATGCCTACTACCTCTCCGGACTTACGGAGTTCTGGCGCGCTCACCGCAATTTCGCGGGCGTTTTGCATTTCAATTTCCTGACCTGCGATTACCCCGGCGTGAAGACCGGCGACCATTGGCGGAATCTCGAAGAACTCGAACTGGAGCCGAACTTCGCCGATTGGGTGCGCGAGAGTTTCAAGCCGTTGGGGCTCTACATCAATTTCTGGCAGCCCGCCCTCAAGCCGTCGGCCAAACGAACCTACGCCGTGATGATGGTGAACGACGAAGGCCGGGATCTTCGGGGCACGCTGAGCCTGTCGTTTGAGCGGGACGGCCAGCGGCTTTCTGGTACTGAAGTGCCGTTCGAGATTCCCGCCTACGGCGCTCACACGTGGCAGGTGCCACTCGAAGCCCCTTCCACGCCGGGCGCCGTTTTGCTGAAAGCCGCGGCCTTGGCCGAGCAAGGGAACGAACCAACGGTGAGCCGTCGAAAGATCGACATCCGCTGAGTGGCCTTCGCCGTCCTGCTGCCAGCCTCCTTGGAGAACCGGAGGGGATTCCTCACCGTTCTTCCCGCCGGCGAAACCTTGCAACAATAGGGATGCTGCATGTTCCCGTTCCACTTGTTGCGTTCTTTCTATCCTTTCGAGAATCCGATCGGGTTTGGCGCCAGCGACTTTGTCGAATTGGCCCTCGCGGCCTTGCTCGTGTTGCTCGTAATCGCACGTCTCGTGCTCGAGCCCCTGGCGTCCAAGCTGGCTTTAAGGACCGGCTGGTGCATGCTGCTTCTCGGCCTGCTCCCCTTGGCTCTCCGCGCCCTGCTCCTGATCCACTACCCCATTCCCACGCCTTACGTGGCCGACGAGTTCAGCTACATCCTTCTGGCCGACACCCTGCGCCACTTCCGTTTCACCAACCCGCCCCACGCGTTGCCGCAGTTCTTCGAGACCTACTTCGTCCTCCAGCAGCCCACTTACAGCTCCATCTACGCCCTCGGCCAGGGCCTCGTCCTAGCGCTCGGCTGGCTCGTTTTCGGCCATCCCTGGGCCGGCGTGGCTCTTTCCGTGGCCGCCCTGTGCGCCCTCTGCTACTGGATGTTGCGCGCCTGGACCAGCCCTGCCTGGGCGCTGCTCGGCGGCCTTCTGGCGGCCATTCAATTCGGTCCCCTCAACCAGTGGATGAACAGCTACTGGGGCGGCGCGGCCTGCGCCACTGCCGGCTGTCTGGTCTTCGGCTCGCTCCCCCGGCTGCGCGAACGCTGGCGCACGCGCGACGCCGTCCTGCTCGGCGCCGGCCTGGCCATCCATCTGCTCACGCGCCCCTGGGAGTGCATCTTCCTGTGCCTCGCCGTGGTCCTGTTTTTCCTGCCCGACCTGCGCCATCGCTCCGCGCTGCGCCCCCTGCTGCGCACTACCGCCATCGTGGTTCTGGTCGTCCTGCCGGCCATCGGTCTGACGCTGCTCGACAACCACGCGGTCACCGCCAGTTGGACCACCCATCCCTACATGCTCAGCCGCTATCAATACGGCATTCCCACCACCTTCACTTTTCAACCCCCCGCCGTCCCGCACCGCGACCTCACGCCGCAGCAACAGCTGGATTACCTCGCCCAGTCGCAACTGCACGGCGAGGGCACCGATACTCTCGCCACTTATCTCGAGCGCCTCGGCCGCAACGTCCGTTTCTACCGCTTCTTCTTTCTCGTCCCGCTCTATCTGGCTTTGCCTTTCTACTTCCTCAAGACCCGCGACTACCGCTACTCCTGGGTCCTGCTCGTACTCCTCGTCTTCGCCTTGGGCACCGGCTTCTATCCCTATTTCTTCACCCACTACATCGCCGCCGAAACGTGCCTCTTTGTCCTGCTGAGCGTCACCGCGCTCGAGCGCCTCAGCCGCCTCAGCTTCCGCGGCTCGCCTGCCGGCCTGCACGCCGCGCGGCTGCTGGTCTTCCTGTGCCTCGCCCATTTCGTTTTCTGGTACGCTCTACACCTGTTCCGCACCCAGGCCTTCGCCTCCTCCGCCATCCGTTACGAAACCTGGGACGCCATTAACTACGGCGATCCCGACGGCCGCATCGCCATCGCTGACCAGCTCGCGCAGGCCCCCGGCACGCATCTGGTCTTCGTCCGCTACTCGCCCGCGCATCGCTTCAAGGAATGGGTCTTCAATGCCGCCGATATCGACTCCGCCCGCGTCGTCTGGGCCCGCGATCTCGGCTTCGAGGAAGACCAGAAACTGATCCGCTATTACCCCGGCCGCACCGTCTGGCTGCTCGAGCCCGACGCCCGCCCGCTCCGCCTCAGCCGCTATCTCCTCGGCTCCTCGGCCGGCATCCAGGAGCTGCGCTGGTGATCGGCGCGCGGCGCTTGCGCCCGGCCGCATGATAGAATTCGCCTCCGATGCCCCGAACCGGATTGCTGGCTGAAGTTGTGGCCGAATTCCTCGGAACCATGGTCCTGCTGACCCTGGGCGGCGGCGTGGTCGCGATGGTAGTCCTCTTTGGTACCGGCGCGCCGGGCGAAGTAGTCAACGGCGGCTGGACCAGCATCACGCTTGGCTGGGGCCTCGCCGTCGCCTTCGGCGTCTACGTCTCGGCCCGCATCAGCGGCGGCCACCTGAACCCCGCGGTGACGCTTGCACTGGCCGTTTTCCGCGGTTTCCCCTGGCGCAAGGTGATCCCTTATTTCCTCGCCCAGGTCGCCGGCGCGTTCGCCGGCGCAGCCCTGGTCTTCTTCAACTATCGCGAGGCGATTGGGCGCTTCGACCCCGGGCTGGAGCGCACCGCGGGCATCTTCACCACCTTCCCGGCCTTCCCCGACGTCCCCGCCGCGGGCTTCTTCGACCAGGTCCTCGGCACGGCGCTGCTCCTGTTGCTGATCTTCGCCGTCGTGGATGAACGCAATCAGCCGCCCCAGGCCAGCCTCGCTCCGCTGGTGATCGGGCTCATCGTCGTCGCCATCGGCGTCAGTTTCGGAAAGCTCCACGGTTATCCCATCAACCCCGCCCGCGATTTCGGCCCGCGCCTGCTGACGGTTCTCGTCGGCTACCGGAACAACGGACTCACCGGCGGCAGCTCCCTCTGGTGGGTGCCGATTGCCGGCCCCTTCGCCGGCGGCCTGATCGGCGCCGGCCTGTGGGACCTGGTGCTGCGGCCCCTTCTGCCGGAGCAGCCGTCGGAGGAGTTGCCGGACCGATAGCCCGCGCGCTGCGCCGCAGTTGTTTCTGAAGCGTTGCCGGTGCTTCAATCCCGCGCCCGAACGGTTTCCGTGGGACGATTTGACGGCCTTCCGGCTTACACTCGAAGGAAGGAGGAATCCATGCGTCGTTTCGCCGCCGGTGTGTTTTGTCTCTTGGCAATGGCCGCCGCTGCCGCCGCTCAATCCTCGGCCTCGTGGCCCAAGGCGTGGAACCTGGCCCATCCCAATGCCACTGCCCTCATCGGCATCGACGTGCGCGGCATCCGCGACTCGGCGTTGGGTGAGGCGCTGAAGAACCAATTCAAGGCCTCAGCCTCCTCTTTCCCCGCCATGCAGGGCGCCCAGATTCCCGCCATCAAGGATTTTCTGAGCAACATCGATAGCGTCCTCATCTCATCGCCCGGCTCCCCGAGACCCTCCGCCGCAGTCGCCAAACCGGGCAGCGCCGCTAAGAATCCTCCGTTCCTCTGTGTGGTCAGCGGCCATTTCCTCGCCGCCCAGCTCGGCTTATTCCTCCAGGGTCAGCGGCAAACGTATAACACGGTCAACATTTATCGGCCCGAGCCCAAGAACGACACAAGCCTTGCCCTGCTCGATGAAAACACCCTCCTGCTCGGCGATGCCGCTTCGCTTCGCGCCGCCATCGATCGCCACACTATCGCTACTGCCGCCCCTGCCCCGCTGCTCGCCCGCGCCGCCGCCCTCGCTGCTGCCAACGATATCTGGATGATTGTCGCCGTGCCACCCTCGTCTTTCCAACCCGCCAACCTCAATCTCGGCGCGATGATGTCCGACGTCACTGGTCTCGAGTTCGGCATGTCCTTACGTGACAACTTGAAGCTCGAGCTGACCCTCGCTACCAAGGACCCCGCCTCGGCCCAGCGCCTGGCGCAGATGATCACCTCCCAGATTCAGCTAGCCGTGGCCGCCAAGACGAACTCTACGCAGTCGGCTGAGATGCTCCGTAAACTCCAGATCAACGCTGAGGGCAATAAGGTCACCTTCCGTGCCGAGTCCACTCGCGAGGAGGTCGAGCGCAGCATCCGTCAGATGCAGCAGTCGATGCAGTCCGGGGCTGCCGGCGGCGCCAGGCTCAAGCCGCCCGTGCGGCCCGCCTCACCTCCGGCGGGCACCATCCGCATCTACGGCGAGCCCGGCGGAACCCGCGAGATCCCCGCCGGCCCGCCCCCGCAGTAATCTCACGTGCCGCGCCCGAATCCGATCCAGCGCGGCGTGCGTTGGCAGTACTCGTCGTAGGCCGCGCCGTGCCTCGCGCGCAGGTGCGGTTCTTCCACCCACAGGACGATCGCCAAGAAGACGACACCGCAGCCCACGCCGTACACTCCGATCTGCCACGAAGTGAACAGCATCGCCTGCCCCAAAATCGCCAGCACCACCGCCACGTACATCGGATTCCTCGAGAATTGGTACGGCCCGCGCCGCACCAGCCCCGGCGGCGGCGTGCCGATCAGAAACCGGATGGGCCGCGTAAGGTGAATCGCCGGTGTGCCTCCCCCCAGCAGGAACCTGCCGATGCACCACAAGTACAATCCAACGCCCGCCGCGACCGGCGCCCATCCCGGCAGCCACATCCCGCTCCCGCCTGGCCAGGCATGGCGCAGCCGGTAAGGAATGTAGCCTGCGAGCACGCCCGGAATCAGGATCGTGAACACGGCCCCGCGCAACCACAGCAGAATTGTGCGCATTCTCAGCTCCTGTCCCGTCATTGTACTTTCCGGCAGCGCTTGATTTGTGAGCCTCCGGAACCCGATCCTAACTGCAGTGGGTCCCGAGCCGTCTACGCCGCTCATGCGGCAGTACCATGCGGCCAAGCAGCAGGCCCCCAATGCTCTGTTGCTTTTTCGCCTGGGCGATTTTTACGAGCTTTTCTTCGACGACGCCATCCTCGCCTCGCGTGAGCTCGAGATCACCCTCACCTCGCGCAACAAGGAAAAAGGCGAGCCCGTCCCCATGTGCGGCGTGCCCGCCCACGCGGCCGAAAACTACATCGCGCGCCTGATCCAGAAAGGCTACCGCGTCGCCGTCTGCGACCAGATGGAGGACCCGCGCCTGGCCAAGAAGATCGTGCGCCGCGAGATCACGCGCATCCTCTCGCCCGGCACTGTGACCGACTCCGCTCTCTTGCGTCCCCACGAGAACAATTACCTGGCCGCGGCCGCCGTTCGTCACAACCGCGCCGGCCTCGCCTGGGTCGATCTCTCCACCGGCGAATTCCGCGCTACCGAGATCGACCCGCAGGAACTGGACTCCGCCCTCGAACAGCTCAGCGTCCGTGAGCTGCTCTTCGCCGGCTCCTCCGGCGACGCTCCCTCGCCCTCTGGCCGCCGCGATCTCCTGCTCTCCGCCACGGCTCGTGACACCGCACCCCAGGGGCGCTGGATGGTCACCCCGGTCGAAGCCTGGACCTTCGCTCCCGACCACTGCGAGAGCCTGCTGAAGGAGCATTTCAAGCTGCTGGCCCTCGACGGCTGCGGTCTGGCCGGCCATCCCCTGGCCGTCGGCGCTGCCGGAGCTCTGCTGCAATACCTGCGCGACACCCAGCGCTCCGCGCTCGACCATTTGGACCGCCCCTCCTGGTTTGACCGCTCCTCCGCCATGCTGCTCGACCCGGTCACCGTGCGCAACCTCGAGCTCGTCGAACCGCTCTTCTCCGCCGACCTCGACCTCCGCCGCGACTCCACCCTGCTCAGCGTTCTCGATCGCACCCTCACCGGCATGGGTGGCCGCCTGCTCCGCAGCCGCCTGCTCCGCCCCGCGCTCGATCGCTCTGAAATCGAAGCCCGGCTCGATGCCGTCGAATCCCTGCGCGCCGCCACCATCGAGCGCGCCGGCCTGCGCGAAGTCCTCGGCCGCATCCACGATCTCGAACGCCTGCTCGCTCGCGTCACCGTCGGAACCGCCAACCCGCGCGACCTCCTCGCGCTCGGCCGCACTCTGGCTCAGGTGCCGTTATTGAAACCTCTGCTCGCCGCCATGCCGGCCGCCAATCTCCAGGCCGGGCTGGCCGCGCTCGACGATCTCGCCGAGCTGCGCGACTGCATCCTCAGCGCCATCGCCGCCGAGCCGCCGGTCAATCTCGCCGACGGCGGCGTGATCGCCGAGGGCTATAGCGCCGCCCTCGACGAGCTGCGCCACCTCAGCCGCAATGCCCGCCAGATCATCGCCGCCATCGAACAGCGTGAGAAGGAACGCACCGGAATTAACTCGTTAAAGGTCCGATTTAACAACATATTCGGCTTTTATATCGAGGTTTCCAAGGCCAATCTGCACCTGATTCCGCCCGATTATGAGCGCAAACAGACCCTCGTGAACGCCGAGCGATTCACCACCTCCGAGCTGAAGGAGCTCGAGGCCAAAGTGCTCGACGCCGAGGACCGCATCCTGGCCCTAGAACGCGATCTGTTCCTGGAAGTCCGCGCCCGCGCCGCCGCCCAGGCCGCCCGCATCCGCTCCACCGCCGCCGCCGTCGCCGAGGTCAACTTCTACGCTGCTCTGGCGCAGGTCGCCGTGGAGCGCCGTTACACCCGCCCGCGCTTCAGCTCTGCGGCCGAGGTGAAGATCGTCGCCGGGCGCCATCCGGTCATCGAGAAACTGGCCGAGCGCGACGCCCAGCGCTTCATCCCCAATGACCTCTACCTCGATCGCGGCAATTGCCGCATTGCGCTGATCACCGGACCGAATATGGGTGGAAAATCCACGTATTTGCGCCAGGCCGCGCTGCTGATTGTCATCGCTCAAATGGGCGGTTTTGTCCCCGCCGACGAGGCTTTATTGCCGATAATCGACCGCGTATTTACCCGCATCGGAGCCTCCGACAACCTCGCCCGCGGCCGCTCCACCTTCATGGTGGAGATGACCGAGACCGCCGTCATTCTCAACACCGCAACAGAAAATAGCCTGATTGTTTTGGACGAGATCGGCCGCGGCACGTCCACCTATGACGGCCTCGCCCTGGCCTGGGCGGTGATCGAGTTCATCCACCACCGCATCGGCGCCTGGACTCTTTTCGCCACGCATTATCACGAGCTCACCGAACTCGAGGAACGCCTCGAGGGCGTGCGCAATTTGCACGTCTCGGTGCGCGAGGTCGGCGACCAGATCCTGTTCCTGCGTAAAGTGGAGCCCGGCTCCGCCGACCGCAGTTACGGCATCGAGGTGGCCCGCCTGGCCGCGCTGCCCCTGGCCGTGATCGAGCGCGCGCGAGAGATTCTGGCGCTGCACGAAAAATCCGAGCACACCGTCACCCAGGAATTAGTCCCGCAAAAAGGTCCCGCGGCCCAGCCCGGGCTGCAGATCCGCTTGTTCGAGCCCGTGGGCTGGGAGATCGCCGAGCGCATCCGCGCCCTGGAGATTGATAATCTGCGGCCGCTCGACGCACTCACGTTATTGGCCCAGCTGAAGGAGGAGTTGAATCGCGCATGAAAGTCGCCGGCATCATGAGCGGAACTTCGCTCGACGGCATTGACGTCGCCGTCGTGCAGATCACCCCCCGCGAGGCCAACCTCGAGGTCGCCACCGTCGCCACCCTCACCCGTGTCTATCCCGATGGCGTGCGCGCCGCGCTGCTCTCCGTTTCGAACGCCGAAACTCATACCCGCGCCATCGCCCGTCTGCATTTCCTGTTGCCTCAGCTTTACGCCGAGGCCTTTTTCGACTGTTGCCGCGCCGCGCAACTGGACCCCGCCGACGTCGCCTTGATCGGCTGCCACGGTCAGACCATTTATCATGAAGGCCAGCCCGCCGACGTGCTCGGCCGCAAGGTCGCCTCGACCCTCCAGATCGGCGACGGCAGCGTTCTGGCCGAGCTCACCGCCACCACCGTCGTCAGCGATTTCCGCCCGCGCGACATCGCCGCCGGCGGCCAGGGCGCCCCTCTGGTCCCGTTTGTCAACTGGCTGCTGTTCCGCGATAAGAAGAAGGGCCGTGCGCCGGTCAATATCGGCGGCATCGCCAACCTCACGCTCCTCGCGCCCAACTGCTCGCTCTCCGAGGTCCTGGCCTTCGACACCGGTCCGGGCAATCTGCTCATCGACCAGTTGGCCGCCCATTTTTCGGACGGCGCCAACCGCTGCGATCAGGATGGCGCCATGGGCCGCGCCGGTCTCGTCAATGCCGCTCTTCTTTCGGCGTTGATGCAGAACGATTTTTACCACCGTCCGCACCCCAAGTCCGCCGGTCGCGAGCAATATGGCGCGGAGCTGGTTCAGCAGCTCATCCGCACCGGCCTGTCGGGCGAGGACCTCGTCGCCACCGTCACCCGCCTCACCGCCGTGACCATCGCCGAGGCCATTTTTTCCTGTGTCGAAAAGACCGGCCCTATCGCCGAAGTGATCGTCAGCGGCGGCGGCATCCACAACCCCTTCCTCATGGAATGTCTGCGCGAGGAATTGCCGCGCAAGTTGAAGCTCTCCACCACCGCCGCCCACGGCGTCGATCCGGACTTCAAGGAGGCCATCGCCTTCGCCGTGCTGGCTTACGAAACCTGTCTCGGCCGCGCCTCCAGCCTGCCCTCCGCCACCGGCGCCTGCCACTCCGTCGTGCTGGGCAAAATCAGCTACTAGCCGCGCGCGCTCCCTCAGTGCGACCACGGCGGCGCGATGCCGATGGCCCGCGCGTAAGCGATCAGTTGCCCCAGGTGTTCCGCCACGTGCCCGACCGTCTCGATCCACACCCGCTGCACCGTCGCCTCCTTGCCGAAAGTCGGCACCGGCTTCTTCAGGCTCTCCTCATTCTCCGCGTCCAGCGCCCTATGGACATCGTTCCACGAGGCCTTCATCTCGGCGATGATCGCCGCCTTGGCCGTGAGGTTCTTCTCCTTCTCAGCCTGTTCCTGAAAGAGCTTCCGCATGTCGTCGCGCGTCGCGCCCTTCATCGCCGTCAGGAACTCGCGGTTGCCGTTGGCGATGTGCACCAGCACTTGGCCCACCGAGCGCACGCCTGCCGCCGGCCGGTAGCCGTATTTCTCTTCGGGGATCGCCTCCGCCAGCGCGATGGCTTTCTTCATTTCGGCGTCGAAATTCGCCTTCACATCCGCCACCATCGGCGGCGGCGCCAGAAGCAGGAGCAGGGCAGTGTGCAGCATGGGGTTAGAATCGCATACGCCGCCGGCGATTTCCAGCCCCCGGCGCGCCTTTTCAAACAATGCCCTACGCCCCGTCGCCAATACTTGTTACAGACGTAACGCCCCCGCCCCCGTGCCGCCACCGCCCAGAGGCGCCCCCGCGAAAGTCCCTTCTCTTCCCGGGAACACGCTCCCTGCCGCTTGCGTATTCTGATATGACCGGCCCGGGGCTCTTAAGGCACGGACCCGCGGTCAGGGAGACGGTTATGTACTGCACCAGTTGCGGCAAGGAAATGCGAGCGGACGACCGCTACTGCCCAAGTTGCGGCAAGGTGGCGGCCGCCGCCTCGGCCTTTGGACCTCAAGGCCGGCCCCGGCTCACGCGCATCTACCAGGGAAGGAAGATCGCCGGCGTTTGCGGCGGCCTCGCCCGGCACTACGATTGGGACCCTACGCTCGTGCGCGTCGCGTTCCTGGCCGCCTTCTTCCTCCACGGCATCGGCCTCATCGCTTACATCATCGCCTGGATCGCCATGCCCAGCGAGCCATACTATTATTCACCCGCGCACTGACCCGCGCCGCCACCGCGTTTCTGAGCCGCGACCACAGCGAGCGGTTAGCCGGGGCGACTGTCAACTCTGTTCCAAGCCGGCCACCAACCCACCAACCAGACCTTTGACCGTTCTGCGCCTTGTCGAAAGAGCGGACTGTCCTTTTCCGGGACCTGAAGGCACGTCGCAAACTCCCCCTCGATCGAACTATCGGCCGCAGGCGTCCAGGCGATTAGCCGTTAATAACGGTTTGTTACCTATTCTTTGCAGTTCCCTCGCCGCTCGCCGTCAGGGAACTGGGTCCGACGTCCACGTCTGGCGGGACCGCCAGGTCCGGCCCCGTCGTGACGTCAACCGCCGTGCGCGTCGCCGCTATCGACGAGCCCTAACACCGCTCCCACGGCTTCGGCTGCGTGCCCTCGTCCCGCGCCGTGACCCGGTCGTACAGGTGCTTCTCGTTGGTCGTCCCCAGCCCTTCGTTGTACAGGCTCGCCAGCCCCAGCGCCTGCCGCAGATCCTCGCCGAACTCGTGCAACCCTTGCAGATGTTCAGCCACGGCCGGCATCGTTCGCCCGCTCGCCGTCCGGAAAATCTTTTGATAACCCAGGTCGGTCAGCTCGGCCACCTCTCCCTGCACCTCCAATCCCATGCACTGAATCGCCGCCCTGCCGTCGGCGCCCTCCTCGATGACCGCGGCGAAGTTTCCTTTCGCCACCACGCTCGTCCCACCTGCGCCTGGCGCCACCGTGTATCCCGACTTCCGCAACTTATCGAGCTGCTCCTTGTAACTGACGACAACCGGCTTCTGACGCTTAAAGAACATAGCTTTTCCAGGATTTCGCGACTCCGTCCCAGTATAGAGGATGCCCCCTCCGCCACCATCGCTTCAGTCTTCCTTTTCAACGCCCGCCGGCCCGCCGCGCCTCTTCCGGCGGCCTGATAGACTCTCCGCATGCCGTCCCACATCCCGCCGGCGATGGGCAGATTCTGGAACTTTCTCGGCCGTTTGCGCTACTACACCTTCTACGACTGGACCCGCGAAATGCCCCCATCCAAGCGCGTCTTCACCTGGGTCGGCATTCTGCTGATGGGCTACGCCATCTATTCCGGGTTTGTCCGTTCATTCATCTGGCCTTTGAAGTGGCCGCACAACGGGCTTCTTCTTTATTTCTATGTGTGGCTGCTCTACGCCATTGGCGGCGCCATCCTGAACGCCATGCTGACCTCGGAATTCGAGCGCAAAACCCAACTCGAAGCCGACCAGATCGCCGCCCGGCAAATCCAGCAGACCCTCCACCCCGAGAAGCTGGAACAGTTGCCGGGCTACGAAATGGAGGTCTTCTACAAGCCCTTTCGTGCGGTAAGCGGCGACTACTTCGACGTAATCGACCTTCCCGGCAACCGGACTCTATTCGCCCTCGCCGACGTCTCTGGAAAAAGCATGCCCGCGGCTCTGCTGGCGGCCAACATTCAGGCCCTCGTCAGGACCCTGGCCTCCATGGCCGCCGATCCCGTGGCGCTGGCCCGCCAGATCAACCAGCACCTCAGCCGCTATACCCCCGGCAATCGCTTCGCCACGGCGGTGTTGATCGTTCTGACTCGCGATTCGGGGGAGTTGATTTATGTGAATGCCGGCCACAACGCGCCCATCATCTTTTCCACCGGCTCGATCACATCACTGCCGGCGACTGGCATCCCAATCGGATTGTTGAGTAACGCACAGTATGAATCTCGAACCGCGGTCATTCCCCCCGGTGGGACTCTCCTCCTGTTCACCGATGGATTGACTGACTCGATTCCCGGCAACGATCCCGACGCTGGCTTGCGTCGCGCTTTGGTTGACGATCCGGCATCAACCATGTCGAATCTCAAATCCCTGATCGACCCCCGATTCAATGAGGACGATGTCACGATTCTCCTCGTGAAGCGCACCACCGGCTCCGCAGCCGCCGCCACGCACTGCTCACCGCCGCGACCTTAATACCTCCGCAACCGTGGCCAACAGCACCTCTCTACTCAACGGCTTGCTCAACACCGCTTCCGCCCCCAGCAGCCGGGCCGTCGTCAGGTACTGCCCTCCAAACTCGCCCGACATCGCGATGATGCCGATACCCTTCTGCTCCTTGCGCAGAATCCGGATCGTCTCCAGTCCCTCCCGTTCTGGCATCACCAGGTCCGTAATCACCACGTCTACCCTTCCGGCCCGCACCTCTTTGAGCGCCTGACTTCCGTTGGCGGCTTCAACCACTTCGTAGCCGCCATCTTCCAGCACCGTCCTCAGGTAGCTGCGAACTGACGGTTCGTCATCCGCTATCAGGATGCGAGTTGAGCCCGCCGGTGCTGCGAGCATCTCGCGGACTTTGATGGCTAACTGCCCGGGAGTGAACGGCTTCTGGATCAGTTGAGTGGCGCCCTCGACCACCCCATGGCGGACGCTGGCGTCGTCGGCGTAGCCCGACATGAACAGCACCTTCATTCCGCGCCGGCGCTGCACCAGCAGTTCCGCGAGTTCCCTGCCACTCAGGTTCGGCATCACCACGTCGGTCAGTAGCAGTTCAATGTGCTCTCCTTCGTCCTCGCAGATTTGTAGCGCCTCGCCGGCGTCCCCCGCCTGGAGCACCCGGTAGCCGTATTCTCTAAGCACGGTCGCCACATACCCCAGGACCTCCGCCTGGTCCTCCACCACCAGCACGGTTTCATTGCCCCCAACGCCGAGGGCGGCTTCCGGCGTTTGCTCGTCTGTTGCCTCCTCAAACGTGCTCGGCAGATAGATCTTGAACGTTGTCCCATGGCCCAGCTCACTGTCGACCTCGATGGAGCCCCCGCTCTGCTCCACGATGCCATGGACCGTCGACAGCCCAAGTCCGGTACCTTTGCCCGCCCCCTTGGTCGTGAAGAACGGCTCGAAGGCCCGCCGGCGCGTCTCTTCGTCCATGCCCACGCCGCTGTCGCTCACCGCCAGCATGACGTAGCTGCCAGCGTGCGCTCCGGGACACGATTGCGCACGGCCCTCGTCCCAATCGACAACGGCCGTCCTGATCGACAACGTGCCACCCCGCGCCATCGCGTCCTTGGCGTTCACCGCCAGGTTCATAATCACCTGTTCCAACTGATGCGGGTCGACGCGGGCCATGGCGGCTTCCGGGTGCAATTCAACTCGCAACTCCACGTCTTCGCCCAGCAGGCGCGCCAGCATCGGCTGCATCTCGCCCACAACTTGGTTAACGTCGAGCACGCGCGGTTCGAGCACCTGCTTGCGGCTGAAGGCCAGCAGTTGCTGAGTCAAGCCCGCAGCGCGCTTTCCGGCCTTGCAGATCTCTTCCAGGCCGCCGCGCAGCAGATCGCCCTCTTTCATCTTCCCGAGCAGCAAGCGGCTGTAGCCATTGATCACCGTCAGCAGGTTGTTGAAGTCATGGGCTATGCCGCCCGCCAGGCGTCCAATCGATTCGATCTTCTGGGCCTGCTGGAACTGATGTTCCAGTCGTAATCGATCTTCCTCCAAGCGCTTGGGGCCAGTCAGGTCCGTGACGAAGGCCACCAGAGCCGGCCCTTCGGCGAACTGCATTGTAATTACCGCCACCAGCATGGGGAATTCCGAACCATCAGCGCGCCGTCCGATGGATTCGTATTCCCTGGGAACCGGCTGGCCTTGCGCGCGCCGGTTGGCTCGCTCCGTTACTTCGTCGCGACACTGCGGTGCGAACCGCTCCATGGTGGGGACGCCGTCCAGTTCCTGGAAGCTCTCGAATCCAAACATCCGCAGGTACGTCGGATTGGCGTAAGTGACTCTGCCCAGGCGTGACATGGAAATCGCGACGGGCGCATCTTCGGTCAGAGTCCGGAACCGCGTTTCGCTTTCGCGCAGCGCGTCCAGGGAACGCCTGCGTTCCGTGATGTCACGGCAAGCTACAAGGCTGGCGTCATGGCCCAGGTACTTCACTGGCCGCGACTCTGTCTCGGCCGCGAATGTGGTGCCATCCTTGCGGACGCCGGTCACCTCCGTGACTCCCATTTCCCGCCGTTCCTTGCACTGGCGGATGCGCACTCGCGACTCGGGAGTCAGCAGGTCTTCCGGACCATATTTGCCAATCAGCTCCTCCGGACGCGCATATCCAAACAGCCGCGCAAATGCCAGATTGGCGTCCCGAATCACCCCACCCTCGTGGATCATGATGCCTTCGAGCGCCGCGTCGGACAGGCCGCGGAAACGCTCTTCGCTCTCGTGGAGAGCGGAGATGTGTCTCCGCCCGGCGTCCAGGATGGAGAGCGTGGGGACGACAACCAGCACGATGATTCCGATATAACCCGTCCACAGAGCCAGAGGTGCGCCGGGGAAATAGTTGGGCAGCGGGTGGCCAAAATGCGCCAGGCAGGCCTCAATGAGCGTGAGCACAAGGCTGGCGGCGGCAAAGCCGAGCGCGGGGGCGCGGCCCAGCAGCCATCCGGCTCCGAGAATGAGCACGAGGGCCCCGTAGTTGCCCCAGTTGCGGATTCCGCTCCCAAAAAGGGAAACGCCACCCGTGACACACCAAAAGACGCTCAGGAACAGGGCCGCGGCGGCGCGCCGGCGGCCACGGCGCAGCAGGATCAACGCGGCCAGGGTGGCTGCGCCAAGGATCAGAAAGAGGACCTCGCCCGCGAGCTTGCGCCCCGCGAACAACGGGACAACCACACTCTCCATGAGCCCAACCCAGACCAGCATGGTGGCCAGCAGGAGGTGGAAGCCGCGAGCCGTAAACTCGTCGTCCCAGCCGTTCAGACGGTTGCCCCCGCGGAGCCGAAAGAGGACCCTTCGCCATACCGGTTCCAAGTCCGCCATAGTTCGTCCTCCCTCTCTCCCCCCGCTCACATGGAGGTAGATTTAGAAAACCAGGTCCCGCCGGATCCTGGCATGTCTTTCACTCCGTCCGAAGACACCACCCCGGCCCGTCTTCATTTCCCATTGGCATCTCCCCTTGCGAGCCAATTGCTCTCTATCCGAATCTCTCTTGAAAATGCCCGCGAGCCACTGATCCCAAAAGCGCGGGAATCGGCATTTTCATGCTTCGGGGTGAGGCGCCAGCTTCATGACGCTCCGTTGTCCCGTCTTGCTGGTATTTTCCGTCTGCGCCCAGGGCCTCTTCCCGTATCGATACGTTTCCAGCGCGGATTCCTCCCCGCCTCCGCAATGCCGCCGATAGGAGCTGTGTGCGCGCAGGTCATGTGCCACTCTCATAGCCTCCGTGCCTGCACTACGCTCATTCCCGAGCCTTCGCATGATACTCGCTTTGTCGCGCTTCGGGCTCCCGTGCCGAGTCGGTGCCTCCAAACTATAGGTAGATCACTCCTAGAGTATCTCTCTCACTGAGGGGGGGATGCAGTTTTGGGCTCTCTAGGGCCTCCTCACGCTACCCGAACGGATGGCGTTGCGTGCGAAAATCGTTTCAGACGAGGCGGAGGACGATGACTTTGGCCATTCCAAAGCGAGGACGACAACGAAGGCTGAAGCGGTTTTCGCCGCAACCCGGAGGGACGCGCGCCGTTTCCCCGATTTCCGCGTCGCTCGTCGCTCGCAGAGGCCCGGTATGCGTCGCTCCTCGCTCCTGGAACTCGGAAAAACCGGCTCCCGTCGCCGCCGTCCGGGTAGTGTGAGCAGGCCCTAGCCTCTATCCCGGAAAACCCTTGACATCCGTCTCCCCCGGATTTACACCGGAATTGTCGGGAGGCTCCAATGCAACTTCTGCGCGGCTCCCGTTTGCTTGAGCCCGGCCATTTTGCTTTCTGCGATGGCTCCATCGAGGGCTTTGGTTCTCTCACCCCCGCTCCCGCAGGCTATCTCCTCGATTCTTACGGCCGCTTGTGGCGCTCCGGCCGCTCCCTCAGCCGGCCGTCGGGTTTCCGCGTCACCGAGGAGGGCGAGCTCGTCGAGGAGGATGTTCTTGCTGAGAAGGCCGGCCCTGTTCGGCCGGCAGCACTATCTCATTCCAGGAGGCATCCATGAGCAACGAAAAAGAGCCCCCGCGCCATATCCCGGCGCCCTACGCCCCGAAGCGTGTCACGAACCCCCACGCCGAGGGCGCGCCCCATCCGCGCTCGACCCCGGCTCATCCGCCGGTGCGCACCCGCACCACGGTCCGCCGCATCCCGCCGCGTTGAGCGAAGTTTTCTATATTCCGCGTCTGAATCCGCGCCGGCCATCCTTGGCCGGTTCGTTACAGCTATCCGATTTCGCTGCCCCGGAAGAACCACGCCAGCTCTATGCCCGCGTTCTCGTCCGAATCCGATCCGTGCGAGGCGTTGCGCCCGATGTCGCTCCCGTACAGCTTCCGCACCGTCCCCGCATCGGCCTTCTCGGGATTCGTTGCGCCCATCACCTCGCGCCACCTCAGTACCGCGCCCTCCCGCTCCAGCGCGAGGAGCACCACCGGCGCCTCGGTCATGAACTCCACCAATCCCGCATAGAACGGCTTGCCCTTGTGCACCGCGTAGAAGCCTTCCGCCTCGCCCCTAGTCAGGTGCTGCATTCGCATTGCCCGGATCTTGAATCCGTTCTTCTCGATCAGCGTGATGATCGCGCCCGCGTGGCCCGCCGCCACCGCGTCAGGCTTGATGATTGCCAGTGTTTGATTGCCAGCTGCCATATGAATTAGAACCTGCCTCTTCCTTCTGGACCCGCACATCTCCTACAGCTTCAGCGCCGCTTTGACCTTGACACCCATCTCCGCCGGCGTCGCGCACACGATGATTCCCGCGTCTTCCATCGCCGCCATCTTGTCCGCTGCCTTGCCCGAGCCGCCCGAAATAATCGCCCCCGCGTGGCCCATGCGCCGCCCCGGAGGTGCGGTCTGCCCGGCGATGAATCCCACCACCGGCTTCTTCCCGTGTTGCTTGACGTACGCCGCGGCGGTCTCTTCGTTGTTGCCGCCGATCTCGCCGATCATCACGATCGCTTCCGTCGCCGGATCTTCGTTGAACAGGCGCACCGCGTCCAGGTGCGTCGTGCCGATGATCGGGTCGCCCCCGATCCCGATGCACGTCGACTGCCCGATACCCAGCGCCGTCAACTGCCCCACCGCCTCGTAAGTCAGCGTCCCCGACCGCGACACCACCCCCACCGGTCCCGGCCTGTGGATGTGCCCCGGCATGATCCCGATCTTGCACTCGCCCGGCGTGATGATGCCCGGGCAGTTCGGTCCGATCAGGCGCGTCCCAGGCTTGCCCTTCAGGTAGCCCCACGCCCTCACCATGTCCATCGCTGGAATCCCTTCCGTGATGCACACCACCACCGCCACGCCCGCGTCGGCGGCTTCCATCACCGCCTCCGCCGCGTACGCCGGCGGCACGAATATCACGCTCGCATTGGCCCCCGTCTCCTTCACCCCGTCGGCCACCGTGTGGAACACCGGCCGGTCCAGGTGCGTCTGTCCGCCCTTGCCCGGCACCACCCCGCCCACCACGTTCGTCCCGTAGGCCATCATCTGCTGGGCGTGGAACGTGCCCTCTTTCCCCGTGAATCCCTGCACGAGCACGCGCGTCTCTCGGTTGACCAGAATGCTCATGGCTTTCTCCTATTCGGCTCCTATTGCGCCAGCGCGACGACCTTCTCGGCGGCGTCTTTCATGTCCTCGGCCACCGTGAAGTTCAGCTTCGATTCCCTCAGAATCCGCCGCCCCTCCTCCACGTTCGTGCCTTCCATGCGGATCACAATCGGGTGCTTCACCTTCAACTCCCGCGCCGCCTCTACCACGCCCGCCGCCAGCACGTCGCACCTCAGGATCCCGCCGAAAATGTTGATCAGAACCGCATTCACCGCTTTGTCCTCGAACAGAATCCCGAACGCGCTCCGGATCTGCTCCTTGTTCGCGCCTCCGCCCACGTCCAGGAAATTCGCCGGACTCCCGCCCGCCCATTTGATAATGTCCATCGTCGCCATCGCCAGCCCGGCGCCGTTCACCATGCACGCCACGTTGCCGTCCAGCTTGATGTAATTCAACCCGTAATTTGACGCCTCCACCTCCAGCGGGTCTTCCTCGTTCAGGTCCCTCAGCTCCTCCACGTCCTGGTGCCTGTACAGCGCGTTGTCGTCGAAATTGATCTTCGCATCCAGCGCCACAATCCGGTTGTCCACCGTGCGGATCAGCGGGTTGATCTCGGCCAGCGTCATGTCGTATTCCACGTACGCCTTGGCCAGCGCCTGCAGCGTCTTCACCGCCTCCGGAATCGCCGCCCCCGGCAGCCCCAGCCCGAACGCCAGCTTCCGCGCCTGCCAGCCCATGAGCCCCAGCCCCGGCTCGAACGCCTCCTTGCGGATCAACTCCGGCGTCTTGGCCGCCACCTCCTCAATCTCCATCCCACCCGCCGCCGACGCCATCAGCACCGGCTGCGCCTGCACGCGGTCCAGCACCACCCCCGCGTACAGCTCCTTTGCAATCGGCAGCGTCTCCTCCACCAGCAACCGCCGCACCACCTTGCCCTCGGGCCCGGTCTGGTGCGTCACCAGCGTCATCCCCAGGATCTGCGCCGCCGCCTCGCGCGCCTGCTCCGGGCCCTGCGCCAGCTTCACACCGCCGCCTTTGCCCCGTCCGCCGGCGTGGATTTGAGCCTTCACCACCACCCGCCCGCCCAGTTCGCGCGCGATCTCCACTGCCTCTTCCACCGTCGTCGCCACGCGCCCCCGCGGCACCGGGACGCCATACTTCGCCAAAATTGCCTTGGCTTGATACTCGTGAATTTTCATGGCAGTTTCCTCGGAATGAACGTCACAGCGCCGGTGTGGCGCACCCGCTTCGCCTTGTGCCGCAGGCACTCCTGCCGGCCCCTCGTGCGGGATGACGTTCCAATGCCTCTCGTCGCTCTCAATGCCTTCTCACCGCCCGCTCTCGCCTGCGCTCGCCCCGAGTGTGCGTAAATTGTCTTAGAGACGAGATCCCCTCGCCCACTCGCTTCCGGTTGCGGGTTTCTCATTTTCATTGACGGCTGCCGGGCTTCGTGGCAAACCAGATTCAGGATACCATGCCGTTTCTCGAGCCCCTTCACAAGGTCATGAATCGCGGCGACTTGTCCGTCGCCGAGGCGCACTCCGCCATGCAGCTCATCCTGCGCGGCGAAGTCTCCACCCCGCGCCTGGCCGCTTTCCTCGCCGCCCTCCGCGTCAAAGGCGAATCCGCCGCCGAGCTCGAAGGCTTCGCCCGCGCCATGCGCGATGGCTGCGTCACTATCGACCACGGCATCGTCGACGAGCCCGTCCTCGACATCGTCGGCACCGGCGGCGACCTCCACAACACCATCAACGTCTCCACCATCGCCTCTTTCGTCGCCGCCGCCGCCGGCGTTCGCGTCGCCAAGCACGGCAACCGCTCCATCTCCTCGCGCTGCGGCTCAGCCGACGTCCTCGAGGCCCTCGGCGCGCGCGTCGATCTCCCTCCCGAGCGCGTCGCCTCCTCCATCCGCGAGCTCGGTATCGGCTTCCTCTTCGCGCCCGCTCTCCACCCTGCCATGAAGCACGCCATGCCCGCCCGCCAGGAGCTCAAGGCGCGCACCGTCTTCAACCTCCTCGGCCCGCTTTGCAATCCCGCCGGCGCCACAGTCCAGATCGTCGGCGCGCCTTCTCCCCCCTCCGCCATCCTCATGGCCGAAGCGCTCGCCGCACTCGGCCTGCCCTACGGATTCGTCGTCCACGGCGAAGACGGCCTCGACGAGGTCTCCCTGACCACCACCACCGTGGCTTATGAAATCCACGCGGGCAACGTCGCCCTCCACATCCTCGGTCCGGACGACTTCGGCCTCGACCGCGCCTCCTTGGAATCCCTCCGCGGCGGCGACGCCGCCCACAACGCCGCCCGCCTGCGCGCCATCTTCTCCGGCGAGCCCGGCCCCCAGCGCGACTTCGTTCTGGCCAACGCCGCCCTCGCCATCTACGCCGCCCAACGGGCTGCCCGCCTCGCCGCCGCCGCCGAACCGGACTACCCGTTAAACCCCGACGCCCTGACCGCCGCCACCCGCCTCGCCTCCTCCGCCATCGACTCCGGCGCCGCCCGCAACCTCCTCCACCGCTTCATTGAATTCTCCAACGCCTGACCCGCGCCACCCGCCGCGCCGCGACCAGGCCGCGCTGTCTTACGGAGCCGCGACTGCAAGGAGCGGTCATGTTGTTTCTGAGCCGCGACCGTGAGACGGTTGCGCTAACAGTTTTCTTGCGACACGCCACTCGCACGATTTGCGCCCCACCGCTCGTGCGCAATCTGACGGCCCAGGATGAATTTGGACTCTGAGCGCTGTCCCGGTATCAGAACAGCGCGTACCACGCCGCCAGTCCCACACCCGCCACCACCACCGCGGCGGCCAGCAGGGTAATCAGCCGCTGCGGATCGATCCTGTCAGCCCATCCGGTCTTCCTGAAGATCAGCCCTGATCCGAAGAATAGGATAAAGTCCGCCAGGCCTTGTGTGGTCCAGTTATGGCCCGCGATGGAGTTCATGAACCGGCTTAGCGGCTGGTAGGCGTCCTTGGCCCACGCTAGCGCGGTATTGAACAGTACCGTAATAATAGCCGCCAGGGCAAAAGCTGCCGTCGCGCGCCCCAGCCGCTGTGTTTCGCTTAGCATAACTCGTCCCGCCGGCGTCCTCTATTTGACATAGGTGCGCAGCAGCGCGACCTTGACGCCGTGATTGATCACCGCTCCCGCCCCCTCGAGCGCCATGCCGGTAAGGACGATCAACAGGCTCACCGACAGCGCCATCCTTCGGGCCATCGCATTGGCGTGTAACTTTTCCGCCGCAACAATCGGTAGATAGAGCGCCAGGATCAATGTGATAAAGAACAGGTGCTCCTTAGTCTCCATGAATAAGTTGTGCGCCAATGGCCACGGCCCCCCTAGTATCATCGCCTTCTCTGCCGGATAGAATCGCAGGTACCAGCTTCCGCCGAGTACGCAAGCCGCACACATGCAGATCGCCACGGCGGCCGCGCCCCTGCGAATCCGCGCTGCATTCTCTTCTCGCGCATTGAGCGCTTCTACAAACACCCACAGCGCCGCTAGAGTCCCCAATATGCCGAAGCCGGCATGTCCCAGTAGGATGAGATCGCTCATTTGAATGTTCATAAAGCGCCTCCCATGCCACTTGGCGGTCCAGCGCCTCCCATGGCATTGGGCGGTCCGAAGCTATTCATGGCTTTACTCGGGTCATCGGACTTCTTGCCCCACGTCCAGTACAGCCCTAGGTACGCATAATTCTCGCTTTGCCCGATCGCCGTGTGGCCGTAGCAGAACAGCAATTGAAAGCCGGGGTCGCGGAACTTGTAATACCCGCCAACGTCGATCAGCGTGGCCGGCCGGGTCTGAGGAGTTGCCCACCCTTCGGGGCCGTGATAGAAAACCTCGGTCCCCAGCGTCACCTTCTTACCCAGATCGCGCTGCACCAGCCAACCGGCGAATGGGTAATTGCGGTAGCCCGGGACCTTACTGAACACGGTCTCCCCGCCGCCGCCATAGGTGGTCCACGGGCCCCAACTCTTCTGTACCCACAACGGCAGCTTGTACCACGTCTTCCCCACGCCCAATCCGCGTGCATAACTCCCGCTCGGAAGTTCGAACATCACGAACGTGCCGATCATCGGCCGCCGCTTGCCCTCCTGAACGAAGCGGTATTTGATGCCCGTTTCGATATCTCCGATACCGTAGGCTCGGGGGCCCGCGCCGGCCGGCGCCAGGCTGGGATTGTTGGACGGGAAAATCGCCGCTTCGGGCACGATAATGTGCAGGTGCACATTGGGCAATGCGCCCCAGTTGAACTCCACCGCCGGCCCTTCGGTATCCATCTCCACCGCGGTCCCGTCCGCGTTAGCGAATGTATAGAACTCGTAGTTTTTATATTCGATCGGCTCCGGGTCATCGGTCTGAAATGGAGGACCGGCCCACGCGGGCATCGACAGGAACAACAGCAGGAAGCTCCTCCGCATCCTTGGTAGAGTACCATTTAATACTGAATACGGCAATTGATCGCGGACAGCCATTTCGCGCCTGAGCGGGACCCCGGAGGGTATTCGCAACGCCCCATCCCTGCGTTGTCCCAACCCGCGGTCTAACCGCTGTACCTGGAGGCACGCTGCCTGCCCGCTGGAAGGATTGGGCTATCGGTCTTTGGCCTTGGTATCACCCGCCGGCGCAACGTTGCCCTCAAGATTGGACGCTTCGCTCTAAGATGAGGCCGCGGAATCCCAACAGAGCACGCCCGAATGCAATGCGTCCCAATCCGCCAGGTTCAGGATTGTCCCAACAGCTCGAAGTACCGTTCGCGCGTCATTCCCGACGTGCGCAAAAGGTTCTTGATGATGAACACGGGCACGGCCCGGTATAGCGGAATCACAATCGGGCGGATCAGGCCCGCCTTGACGTAGACGCGATGGTCCCCTTGCTGCCGGTCGAAGCGGAACCCATCCCGCTCGAAGACGCGAACCAGTTCCTGATAGTGCACCGGCCGCAGCGCGGGCATGCCGCTAACCGAGGCTCATCGTCAGGCGGTCCATGGACACGAACTCCGGCCCGCGCCACTCCTCCCCCTCGTGCTGGTATCCGGCCTCCCTCAGAACCTCGTCCAGCGTCCCCAGGTCGGTGCACGCCGCCAGGAATCCTCGCACCGCGTCGCGGATGTTGCGGCGAGCTTCCTCATCCGTCGCCCCGCAACTGGACACGTCCAGCGCCGGCACATACGCCACGTACGTGCCGCCCTCCTTGAAGATGTTTGCGTAGAAAGCCAGATCCTGCATTCGGTTGTCCGCCCCTTGACAGCTGTTCCCCTCAGGTTCCAAACGGCTTGCGCAACTCCAGTGTAGCGCCGCCGCCGGCCCTGACTTTGCACTTCTGTCCATCCGCCGCGTCGTCCCGCCCCGCCTTCACTTCCCCTGGAACCGCGGCGCCCGCTTCTCGAAAAACGCCCTGATCCCCTCCTGGTAATCCTCGCTGTCGTACACCGCCCGCCGCAACCCCTGGATCCGCTCGAACGTCTCGGGCGACAGCGGCGAAGCCGCCGACAGGACGCGGACTTCCTCCTTCAGCAACGCGATCACCAGCGGCGAGTTCTCCGCAATGTCCCGCGCCAGCTTGTAGGTCTGCGCCTCCAGTTCGTCCGGCCTCACCACGTAGTTCACCAATCCCACCTGGTGCGCCCGCGCCGCGCCCACCTGCTTGCCGCAGAACAGCATCTCCTTCACTAGCGGGATGTTGGCCGAGTGCATCAGGTTCAGCGTCCCGACGATGTTGTAGGGCACGCCCATCCGCGCCGGCGTGATCGCAAACGTCGCGTCCTCCGATGCCACCGCGAAGTCGCACGACATCACCACCTCGCACGCCCCGCCCCACACTCCGCCTGCCACCATCGCGATCACCGGACACGGGCACGCCTGGATCCGCCGCACCAGCAGCCGCAGCGGGTCGCTGTAGGCCAGCGGATCGCGCCCTGTCGTCGGCAGCTCGTGCACGTTATGCCCCGACGACCACGTGCGCGCTCCCGGCTGCGCCCGCAGCACGATCGCACGCATCTTGGCGTCCTGTAACTCGCCGATCGCGTCCACCATCCCTTCGATCAGCTCTTTGCTCAGCGCGTTGCGCCGCCGCGCATCGTTCAATGTGATCGTGCCGACCGAATCATCGTGCACGATGGTAACCAGCGTCTCTGTCCCGTTCATGTCCCTCCACCGCTCCCGCACATCGGTCCGGGCCTGTCGGCCCTGCTCCCTACTATCGTGCCTCGCCGGCATTGCGCTTCCATGACAGAATCCAACGATCCCGCCGCCCGCCGCGGCCGCTATGCGCGGAGAGCGCATGCGAGATATAACAGTCGTGGAGTCCATGAGGCCTTTTTCTCATTCCGCCGGCCGCGGATCGCGCTGGTCGCCCATCGCCTTGCGAGTGCTGGCGATCGTCTTCGCAGTCGCCACTGTGCTCTATACCTGGTTCTGGATGGACGCCCTGTGGCTGGAACACGGCCCCGCGGTCGAACTCGGCCTCGACTACCCTTACGACGCTGCTCAGCACGCCCACGTCGTAACCAAGATCTACCCCGGCAGTCCGGCGGAGCGAGCCGGATTAAGGGTAGGCGATGCGGTCATCGCCTTCGACGGCCGCCGCGTTAAGGACGGCTTCGATCAGCTAAGAGCCTATTATCGCCATTCGGTCGGGGATTCGGTTCACCTGACCGTTCGCCGTCCGGGCCAGGCCGCTCCCCTCGAGCTCACAGGCGTTTTCCGGCCCAACTCGGAGCCGCCCCCGACTCCGGGCAGCCTGCAGGACACCGCCGACCGGCTCCTGCAGAACTCACTGGTGCTGGCTTTCGCGGCCGTCGGGCTCCTCATTCTGTTGCTGCGCCCGGAGGACCGCAACGTCTGGCTGCTGGCCTGCTTTTTCGCCGGCATCATAGCCGCGTTCGGGTTCCGAGACGACTTCCAGACCGTGCCGGTGCGGCTGCGTCCCTGGGTGGAGGCATACAAAGGGCTCTTCATTAGCACGTTGGGCGCCTCGTTCTACTTCCTGTGCGCCGTCTTTCCCGCGCGCTCACCGCTCGACCGCGGGCTTCCCTGGCTCAAATGGGTTGCGCTCGGCCTGGGATTGGGGTCCGCCGGCGAGACGAATGCGCCCGATGTCTCGCGGCCCGTCGCCGCGTTGTCCAGGCTCATCGGCGAGCCCGCCTCCGACCACATCTACTCCGGCGCCATACTCGGCTTTCTGGTACTCGGGTTGGTTTCGCTGGCCGCGAATTACTTCTTCGCCCGCGAACCGCAAACGCGCCGCAAGATCCGTGTGATCTTCTGGGGCACTGTCGTCGGCTTGGGCCCGTCTTTAACGCGCGTGGCGGCCGTGCAATACGCCGGGTTCCAGTCGCCGGCCTGGCTGGAAATGATCCTCAATGTCACCCTCCTGTTGGTACCGCTTTCCTTCGCCTACGCCGTTTTCAAGCAGCGTGTCTTGGACATCCCCGTCCTGCTGCAGCGCAGCGCGCGCTATGTGCTGGTGCAACGCGGCTTCCTGCTGCTGCTTTGTTTCATCAGTTTTGGCCTGACACTGGCCTTCGCCGCCTCGCTCGCCCATGTGCCGGTAATCATGGGAATAGGCCACTCCGCTGACATCGTTTTGGGGGTCGTTTTTGGCACGGCTCTGCTGTGGGGCGGGTCGCGCGTTCACAGCCAGGTAAGCCGCCGGATCGACCGTGCTTTTTTCCGCAGCGCCTACGACGCCCGGGTCATTCTGGAGAATCTGGCCGCCACGTCGCGCACCGCCCCCAATCGCGAGACGCTGGCGCAACTGCTTCTGAACCAGCTCAACGCCGCTCTCCAGCCGGCCTCCCTGGTGGTCTATCTGGCAACCAGTGACGAAGAATTGGGCGCCGCCGCTGGCCACGTCCCGGCTGAGTTTCAGACGATTCAGTGTTCCTCGCCCCTGCTGGTCGAATTGGCCCGCCAGGGTCAGCCTTGGGAACTGCCGCCGTCCGGCCTCGAGAACGACCCCCAAACCGCCGTGCTGGCCCAGCTCCATTCCGGCTGCCTGGTGCCGGTCCCCGGCCGCGATGGGCGGTTAGTCGGGCTCCTGGCACTCGGCCCGCGCCTCTCCGAGGAGCCATATTCGGGCGAGGACAAGCGCCTGCTGGCCTCGGTCGCCAGCCAGGCCGGCATGGCGCTGGAGAATTTCCGGCTGGCCGAAAACATCGCCGAAAAACTCGAAATCGAGCGCCGCACCGCGCGCGAAATGGAGATCGCCCGCGACGTTCAAACGAGGCTCCTGCCGCAGTCCGCTCCGGACCTGCAAACCCTTGAATGCGCAGGGCGATGCCTGCAGGCGAGGCGCGTGGGCGGAGATTATTACGACTTTCTCGAACTGGGCTGCGACCAGGCCGGATTGGTGCTGGCCGATGTCTCGGGAAAAGGCGTTCATGCTGCCCTGCTGATGGCCAACCTGCAGGCGCATCTGCGCAGTTTCAGTGGACTTACGCGCAGCGGATCGGAGCGCATGACGGCCGCCGACGTGGTGCGCGCGCTGCAGCAGGTGAACCGGATGGTGTGGAAATCGACCGCCGCGCAGCACTATGCGACGCTGTTTTTCGGCCTTTACGACGACGCAGCGCGGCGCCTGACATATGCCAATTGCGGCCATAATCCGCCCCTCCTGCTGCGCGCGGGTGGCACGATAAACCGTTTGAAATCAACAGCTATGGTGATCGGTCTGTTTGAGAAATGGGACTGCGGAACGCGCGAGATTCAGCTCCAGCCGGGAGATCTGCTGGCGATTTTCAGCGATGGCGTCACGGAGGCGATGCGGGGCGAGGAGGAGTTCAGCGAAGCGCGGTTCATGGAGCACCTGCGGAGCTCGCAGGAGCTGCCAGCGGAGCAGATTGTGACCTCTGTTTTCAATGCGGTACAGGAATTCAGCCAAGGCAACCAGTCGGACGATCTGACCCTGGTGGTGGCGCGGGTGAAGTAGTTTTTGGCCGCGAATCCCGGCCCCGGAGCGGCCGGGAAACACCGGCCCGGGCGCAAAGCGACGCATTTTTCAATAAGGCTTTTTGTTGCAATAGATACGCTCGCTTAACCGCAAACTGGCGCGCCGCGCCGCAAAAAAACCGGCCTCGCGCTGCGAAATCCGCATAGAAACGAAGCGAAGACGCTTGTTTGCAATACATAGACGATAGTTAACCATAAACACGCTGAAACGCGGAGACCCTCGAAAAAAGGGTGTTTTTCGTGTAAATTCCCGGTCGGCCGCCGGTGAATTCCTGAATTTCTTTTTGAAGAGAAGGCGAATTAACCAATGAAGGGGCGTTCATCATGCGCAGGTCAGATGGTTTGAGGCGCGGAGCTTGCGCTCCATTACCCGGGTGGACAGCTACTCTGAAGGGATGATAGCCAGACGGACGGCTCAACCCGGCGGAGGGAGTCGAACCGTCCGGGTACCGGGAGGAGCAGGACGGGTTGGGGGGGGACTGCGCGGGCGGCTCGACAGGCTGGCCTGGATCGCGGCGTTGGCTGCTCTGATTGGAACGGCCGGCCTGCCCGGCCCGGGGCTAGCGCTCGCGCAGTCGGCGGGCGCGGAGCGGCAGGGCGGGGCCGGGCGGAGGATCACGCTGCCGGGCGGGACGCTGGCGGTGAAGGCGGAAAACGGGTACGCGGTGGCGCAGGTGGGCGCGAGGCGATTCCTGCTGATTGCGCTGGACAAGCAGCCTCCGGAAGAGCGGGAGGTCGCGATCGAGCCGCAACAATTGGGCGTGTTCTCGTTTTCTGTAGAGGATTTCTCGATCTCGCCGGATCGGGTGCTATATGTGGCGGCGTATGCGAATTTCGGACTGGGCGACAGCCGCTATGCGCTGATCCGATATTCGTTCCAGGAAACGGACGGAAAACCGGAAATCCGGCATTTGCCGGACGTGCGTTGCCGGCATCTGGGAGCGGGGTTGCATGGCGTGTGGTGCCTGGACCCGGAGCCGCGCGAGATGCGCAACGAGCCGCCGACGCTGACTTGGATCGCCTTTCTGGGCGCGGTGCGGCGTTACGCGCTCGCGGGCGAGCCGGGCCAATGGCTGGGGCCGGCGCAGGTGGTGGTGGCGCGCGACGACGTCGCCGAGACGTGGCTGCCGTCGCTGCGGTTGTTCGTGGAGGCTCATCCGAGCGACGCAATTCGGGCGCAGGCGCCGATTCCGGTGGACCCGGCTTCGCGGGCGCTGACCAGTTTCGCGGTTTCGCCGGGCGGGAAGATCCAGGCGCTCCTGCCGTTGCGCGAGAACGGCGTGGAGCTGCTGACGACGCCGTATGCGCTGGCGGAACTCAACGCGCAGCGCAACGCGTGGCGCCGCCTGCTGCCCGGGCGGCGCTTCGAGCGCGGCTCGCGGCTCGCCGGGTGGAGCGCGACCCAGCTGTGGCTGTGGAACCGGGCCACGCACGGTCTGGAAACGATTGGGGGAGTCGCTCCATGAGGCGCTGGTTGCGCGGGGTACCAGTGCGGCGACAGCGAGGGCAAAGAGCCGGTTGAAGAGCCGTCTGCGGACAGGATTGCCGGCCCCACAAGAGGCGGGCGGGGCGGCGGTATCCAGCGTGCTTCCAGGCACTGCGGGGCATTTCTGTTTCCAGGGGCTTTGGGGGGGGCGTTCAGGACTCTATAGGGAGGTCGGCGGGTTTAATCTGGCGGGGCGGGATCCTCACGGGCAATTCACGATAAATCCATCTGTTCGTCATGTTTCAAACAGTAATCTTGACTCATTGGGTTCCAAGCTCTGCCCAAGGAGGTTCAAAAAGTGGTCCGTTCAATCCGTTCGATTTTCGCGGCAGCAGTCGTAGCCGCCGCGCTCCTCATTCCCTCAGCCACGGCACAACAGACCAAGGGTCTGGTCGCTGGAACGGCGAAGGATTCCGGCGGCTCCGCGCTGCAGGGCGCCGTGGTGCAACTCAATCCGCTGGGCAAGTCAACGGTCACCGATCAGATCGGGCAATTTACCTTCAACGACGTGCCTCCGGGCAGCTACACGCTGACCATCTCCTACGTCGGCTTCACTACGTATTCCAAAGACGTGGCGATCAAGGCCGGCGACACGGCGCGAGTGGACGCGCAGCTCGAGGTCGCGGCGCACACGGATTCGATCACCGTCACGGCGGACCGGCCGCGCGGCGAGGCCGAGGCGATCAACCGTTCGTGGTCGGCGGACAACGTGATGGACGTGCTGCCGGCGGAAGTAATCACCAGCCTGCCGAACGCCAACATCGCCGACGCGCTGGGGCGCATGCCGGGCGTCAGCCTGGAGCGGGACGAGGGCGAGGGCAAGTACGTGCAAATCCGCGGAACGGAACCGCGACTCAGCAACACAACCATCGACGGCGTCACCGTGCCGTCGCCGGAGCCGGGCGTGCGGCAGATCAAGCTGGACGCGCTGGCGTCGGACCTGGTCGAGTCGGTCGAAATCAACAAGACATTGCAGGCCAACATGGACGCCGACGGGATCGGCGGCTCAGTGAACCTGCGGACGAAGACGGCGGGCGACACGCCCACGCTGACGCTGTTCGGCCTGGGCGGCTACACGCCGATCATCGGCGGCCGCGGCGTGGACCAGTTCGGCGGCACGGCGGGCGAGCGCGTCGGTAAGGACAAGGCTTGGGGGTTCCTGTTCGGTGGGACGTACGATTACAACGGGCGGGGAATCAACGACATCGAGCCCCAACCGGCGGCGCCGCTGGGCGGCGGATCGGCGCTGCCGAGTCCACACTACGACAGCATGGACATCCGCGATTACGAGTATTACCGCACGCGGTATGGATTCTCGGGCAGCACGGATTACCGGCTGGGCAACGGGTCGAGCATCTGGCTGCGCGGGTTCTACTCAACGTTCCAGGACGACGGCCAGAAGTGGGTTTACACGTTGAACGATAACGATAATCCTGGCGCCAGCATCGACTGGCGGCGGCCGAACTACCAGGTGGGCAACCTGGTGCTGGGCGGGCACCACAACCTGCCGGCGTCGTGGTTCAACTGGGACGCGTCAGTGTCGCGCTCGAACATGGATGCCTCGGGCGGCAACGGCAAAGCGAAGTTCAAGTGGGCGGGCGGCGCCGCCAACTGCTACGACGATCCCGCCAACACGCCTGATCCGATGCGGCCGCAGTGGGCCGCGTCGTGCTTCACCGCTGGAGATACAAACGCGGAGGACATCAACAACTACAAGCTCAGTTACTGGGATCCGCCTTCCAGTGGCCACTCGGCGCAATTGAACCTGCAGGCTTCGGCCTCGTACGCCAAGATCTACCACGCCGGCTCGCACTACGGGAGCTTCGAGTTCGGCTTCAAGATCCGCAACGGCCACAAGTTCGACGATTCCTACGCCCCGGAATACGACCCGAACGGGAAGATCATGATCGGCCAGTTCGCCGGCAGCTTCACCGATCCCAACTACTACGACAACAGCTATCCGTTCCCGGCGCAGAATGTCGATTACACGAAACTGCGCTCGTACGTGCTCGGCAATCCCAGCCTGTTCACCCTGGCGACCGGCACCGGACCCGGCCCCAACGCGGCCAACTTCGACCTGGTCGAGCGGGTGACGGCGGGGTACCTGATGAACAGCATCGACCTGACGCCGCGCATCCGCCTGGTAGCGGGCGTGCGCTTTGAAGCCACGCACCTGAGCACGTTGAGCTTCGACCAGAACACCAACCTGCTGACCTACAACGCCGGCGGCGATTACGTGAACGCGCTGCCGAGCGCCGCGCTGCGATTTGCAACGACGAAAGACTCGGCCATCCGCCTGGTCTACAGCACCGCAATCGCGCGGCCCGATCCGCAGGACATCGCCCAGGCGGTCAGCCCGGTGGACACCTCCCAGACGCCGCCCACAGTGAGCCTCGGCAATCCCAATCTCAAGGCCGAACACGCACAGAACTTCGACTTCCTCTTCGAGCAGTACCTGAAGCCGCTGGGCCTGATCCAGGCCGGATACTTCTACAAGTACCTGAGCGATCCGATCGTGGCTACCGAAGCCCGCCCCACGACGGGCCCGTATGCCGGATACCTGGTATCGCAGCCCGGCAACGCCGGCAACGCCTGGATCTCGGGCATAGAAGTGGCGTATCAACAGCACCTGGGTTACCTGCCGGGGCGCCTGGCCAGCCTGGGCATATCCGCCAACTACACCTACAGCACCTCGCAGGCCCATGATCTTCCGGGCCGCTCCGACAGCCCGGCGCTGCTGCGCCAGACGCCGAACTCGTGGAACATCAGCCCGACGTTCGACCGCGGCCGCGTTTCGATGCGCGTGGGTATGACCTACAACGGGGCGATGATTTTCGCCTATCAATACCAGAACCTGAACTCCGACGGCTCGGCGATGACGGCGAGCCAACTGCCGCAGGGCCTGCAGGCCGGGCCGGGCGGCGACAATTACCTCTACGCGCACCTCCAGATCGACGCGCAGGGCACCGTGCGGCTGGCGAAGGGATTCTCCGTGTTCGCCTACGGCCTGAACCTGAGCAATGAAGTCTTCGGCTTCTACAACGGCAGTCCGGATTACGTGGTGCAGCGCGAATTCTACCACCCGACCTTCGCGATGGGTGTGCGCTGGACCTCGGTCAAAGAGCAATGGTAAACGGCACGGGGGCGTAGGAACGTTTTGACAGGGCTGCGAAAAGCCGTTCTGTGGGCGGCGGCATGGGCGGCTGGGGCGGGTTTATCCGTTCCGGCCGCTGCGCCGCCTCAACTGCGTTATGTGGTGATTGTGACGCGGCACGGAGTGCGCTCGCCGACCGCGAATGCGGCGCGGCTGAATCAATACTCGGCCCAGCCGTGGCCCGAATGGGGCGTCAGTCCGGGCTATCTGACAGCGCACGGCAGGGCGCTCATGACAATCATGGGGGCGTACTACCGGGAATGGCTGGCCGGCGCCGGGCTGCTGGAGAGTCAGGGATGCGCGGACCAGGAGCGGATTTACATCCATGCGGACACCGATCAGCGAACGCTGGAGACGGGGCGCGCGGTGGCGGAGAGCCTGCTGCGGGGGTGCCCGCCGGCGGTCCATTCGGAGCCGGAAGGAAAGCGCGACGCGCTGTTCGATCCGATCGAGGCGGGGGTGGCGCGTCCGGATTGGGAAGTGGCCGCAAAGGCCGTCAGGGCGCGCCTGGGAGAGCATCCGGAACGATTCCTCGAGTTGCATCGCGACGCTTTTGAGAAGCTGCGGTTTGTTCTGGCCGGGCCGGGCGGCGCGGCGGAGAAACCGCTGGAGTTTCCGAAAGAGATCAGTGTCACCAACACCGGGAGATCGGTGCGGCTCAATGAAGAGCTCAGCGTGGCGGCGACGGTGAGCGAGAATCTGCTGCTGGAGTACTCCAATGGCATGCAGGGCCAGGAGCTGGGCTGGGGCCGACTGGATGCGGAGACGCTGCGGCGCGTGCTGGAGCTGCATGTGGCGCAGTCGGACCTGCTGCGCCGCACGCCGTACCTGGCGCGAGCGAGGGGCTCGAACCTGCTGGCGCATGTGTTGCGATCGATGGAGCAGGCGGACACGGGCAAGGCCGTTGCGGGAGCGCTGGGCGGGCCGGGCGTGAAGGTCCTGATCGTGGTAGGTCACGATACCAACCTGGCGAATCTTTCCGGCATGCTCGGCCTGTCGTGGCGCCTGCCGGGAGATCAGCCGGACGACACACCGCCGGGCGGGGCGCTGGTGCTTTCGTTGTGGCGGCAGGCGGACACGGCGCGCGACGTCGTGCGCACGGAGTATGTGGCCCAAACGCTCCAGCAAATGCGCGCCGCGACGCCCCTGGGGCTGGCCGCGCCACCGGCGCGGGAGGAGCTGACAGTGGCCGGTTGTGAGGCCGCGGCAGCGGGTGGGGGCTGCGCGTGGGAGACCTTTGTCAAGGCGCTGCGGACGGCCATCGACGAACGGTTTGTTGCACTGCCAGGCGGCGAGGCGGAACGCCAGCCGGCGGCGCGCTGAAGCCGGATCGCGATTCTCACTGATGCGCGGGGGGCGGGCGTGGTCGGATGCGCCTCAGAGCCTGATCACGCCTTCGAGAAAGAGCGCGGCGCGGCCGGCGATGGAGACGCGGTCGCCGAGGAGTTCGCAGAAGAGCTCTCCGCCGCGGCGCGAAACCTGGCGCGCGAGCAGCCGGTGCTTGTTGAGGCGGCCGGCCCAGTAGGGGATCAGGGTGCAGTGGGCCGAGCCGGTGACGGGATCCTCGGCCACGCCCTGGGCGGGGGCGAAGAAGCGGCTGACGAAATCGCAGGGATGGTCGCCGGATTGGCCGGGCGCGGTGACGATGACGGCGAAGCGGTCGATCTGCGTCAGCAGATTCAGATCCGGCGCGAGCGCGCGGACCTGCTCTTCCGTCTCATAGACCACCATGTAATCGCGCGCCGCCCAAACCTCGCGCGGGTTTCCGCCGAGCGCGGCCAGCAACGGCGGCGTGGCCTGGACAGGCTGCGGCGGGCGGGCAGGGAAGTCGAGGGCCAGCAGATCGAGCTTGCGTGCGACGTGCAGCTCGCCGCTGCGCGTGTGGAATGTGACCGCGGGGCGGCCCGGCTCCAGTTTTTCGAGAATCACCCACGCCGCGGCGAGCGTGGCGTGGCCGCACAGATCGACCTCGACGGCGGGCGTGAACCAGCGCAAATGGTAACCGGCGTCCTGCTTCACGAAGAAGGCCGTCTCGCTGAGATTGTTCTCCATGGCAATCGCCTGGAGGGTCGCGTCCGGCAGCCACGATTTCAGCGGACACACGGCGGCCGGGTTGCCGCTGAAGACGCCGCGAGCGAAAGCATCGACCTGGTAGATGGGGATCTCCATCTCCCCAGTCTCGGCGGGCCGGCGGGCGGGCGGCAAGTGTGGAGCCGGCGGTAGGAATCTTACTCACGCTGATCGCGGCCCGGTCACAAGCGGCGCGATAGGAACGGCACGAACAACGCGTAGAACCGCTCCTTCTAGTCGCGGCTTCGTCACAACGCGACCGCTCCTTGCAGTCGCGGCTTGCGTCACAGCGCGCGGCTCCGCCGTGTGAGTGCTGCGCGGGGACACAACCAATCGTCCACGGGGGGACGCTTGGCTGTTGCCCTCGGCAGAGGCTGAGGTGGTCATCGTTGACGGATAGTAGGCCTCGGTGCCCCCCAGCGCAAGTTGGGGGGGCGCGGCTCTGTGCGGGGGGTGGCGCGCTAGTCCAACTTCTCGATCCAGATGCTCGAGGCGTGGGTGTCCTCGAGGCCGGGGAAGGCGGCGCCCACCTCGTCGAAGTACTTGCGGACGATGAGATTGTTGAAGAACAATACGCGGAACTGGCGGTTGAACTGCAAAAAGGCGCGCAGCAGGTATGCTTCGTTCCAGGAACGGTTGTCCTGCACGGCCCAGGCCTCGGGGTATTCAAAGGGATAGAAGATGTCGTGGATATGGATGAGGACGCCGGGGGCGAGCAGGGGCAGGACGCGGAACAGCAGATCGGTGAGGTCGCTGCCGGTCTTGGCGACGTGCGAGGTTTCGAGGCTCAACAAGTCGCCGCGGCCCAGCGCCTGGAAGGCCGCATCGGGGATTTCCGAGGAACGGCGGGCCTTGACGAGCTCGCGATAGGGGTCGTGCGGGGCGAGCAGCGAAAGCACGATATCGGGGCGCGGATCGTAGAGCGACAGCTCCATCGATTGCTCGAAGAAATGGTCGTTCACGTCCATGATCAGCAGGGACGAGAAGCCGCAGCCGAACTCGATGCAGCGCGCGGGCTTGTACTCCATAAGCATGGAGAACATGACGGCCCCGTCGGCATGGCCGAAGTGGCCGTTGCCGGTGAAATAGCGCCACTCGGGCGTGGAGCCGGGGCTGAAGGGGAAGTGCGAGGCATGCTCGCCCAGCCAGCCGAGCAGGCGGATCATGGCCGGTTCGTCCAGGCCCAGGTCCGGGCATCCCGATAGCGCATGGAGGTTGAGGATCTCGGTCTGGCGGACGCGCGGATCGTTGGGGTCGGTGATGGGCGAGTAGTAGTGGCCGGGGGGCGCCCACAGACGCTCGCGGTTGATCTCGGCCTCGCCGCGCAGCTCCTTCAGCTCCTTTTCGAGTGCCACGCGCTGGGCCTCGACCTTGTCGTAGAGGGTGCGCAGCTCATCGCGCTCGAATTTCAACGCGCCGAGCTGGCGGTTATCCTCGCCGCCCTTGGTCTGCTTGGCGCGGAGTTCCTCGAGTTCCTTGTCCAGGCGGCGCAATTGGACCGACAGCCCGTTGCGCTCGTTCTCGATAGCGCGGTTCTGGAGGCGCAATTCGGAGACTTCGCGCTCCAGTTCGTCGGACCTTTTCTGGAGGTCCCGATGGGAGGAGAAGAGACTGACGAACTCCACACATACAGCATGCCACGCTTAGCATCCAAGATGGCAAAGGAGTTTCAGACCGTGCAGGGCCAAATCAGCCCGCGAGGTGTTGAACTTACGCCCGGCGGGGCGGGAAAGTGAGCCTGGCAGGGAGCGGTTCAGGAGGCGGAGCGTGGCCGAAAAAAAGGCGAACAGGGGCGCCCCAAAGCGCTGGGAGCGGGCCCTAGCGCAGGTTGAATTTCTTCATCTTATAGCGCAGGGTGTCGCGCGTGATGCGCAACAGGCGCGCGGCCTGAGTCTGATTGCCGCCGGTCTTCTCGAGCGCCCCGACCAGCAGGCGGCGCTCGTTCTCCTCGAGCGACAGGCCCTCATCGGGGATGCGCGCGGGGAACAAGGCCGCGGATGAGCCGCCGGCGCTGGCGGCGGCCGCGATATTGGTTTCGGCCTCCTGGCTGAGCGTAACGGTGAGGCTGGCGGGCGTGATGAAGCTGGAGTCCTCGAGGATCATCGAGCGCTCGATGGCATTGCGCAACTCGCGCACGTTGCCCGGCCAGTCGTAATTGATCAGCAGGCGCATGGTCTCGGGCGAGACGCCCTGGATCTGGCGCTTGAACTTGCGGTTGTAGTGCTGGACGAAGAAGTTGGCCAGGGGCGGGACGTCCTCGCGGTGCTCGCGCAGGGGCGGGATGACGACGTGGATCACGTTGAGGCGGAAGAAGAGGTCCTGGCGGAAGGCGCCCTCCTTGACGGCCTCGCGCAGATTCTTGTTGGTGGCCGCGACCACGCGCAGGTTGACGTTGATGTCCTTCAAGCCGCCCAGGCGGCGGAAGGTCTGCTCCTCCAGCACGCGCAGCAGCTTGGCCTGCAGCATGAGCGGGATTTCACCGATTTCATCCAGGAACAGCGTGCCCTTGTCGGCCAGCTCGAAGATACCCTTTTTCTGCGCCCGGGCGTCGGTGAAGGCGCCCTTCTCATAGCCGAACAGCTCGCTTTCGAGCAGCGTTTCGGGGATCGCGGCGCAGTTGATGGCGATGAAGGGCTCGGCTTGGCGCACGCTCTGATAATGGAGCGTCTTGGCGATCAGGTCCTTGCCGGTTCCGTTCTCGCCTTCGATCAGCACGGTGGTCGCTTCGCTCAAGGCGACGCGGCGCACGAAATTCAGCACATCGCGCATGGCGCCCGATTCGGCGACGATCTCGCGTTTCCGCGGCTCGATCTCCTCGGTGACGTCCTTGATGGTGGCCACGGCGCCTTCGACCGTGCCGTCCTCGCGCACCAGTTGGGAGGTGTGGATCACGACCAGACGCTCCATGCCGTTCTGCGTATGCAGACGCACGGTGGAGTTATGGCCGTTGACCTGCACCAGGCCGGATTGCATCCCGCAGCCGGGTTCGCACACCTGGCAGCGAAACATCTCGTGACAGTCCCGTCCGATGAGCGCCTCGGCGCTCATGCCGAAGAGGCGCTCCGCAGCCGCATTGACGCCTGTAATGATTTGACTGGCGTCGTACAGGATCAATGCGTCGGAGAGCTGGTCGAAGACATTACCCAGTATCTTGGCGTTCTGCCAGCCGGCGCTGAGCTTGGCCATATTCCCAGAAAAACCCATTGTATGACTGATTGTAACTGCTCGCGAGGCGGCGGGGGTAATCGAAATGGGTCAATTCGCGCAATTGCCGGAGCGGGGAATGGGCAAAAAGTCACCGTGAGACCGAAAAGAGGATGCGAATCCGCCAAATTCCTCATTGTTACGAGCGTTTCCCTGTCTGGCACTTGGATTGCTGCTACGAACAGGGGAAGCCTGAGTGACCAGCGCCAGAACGGCCGGCGGCCGGCTTCCGCAAGTCGTGCCGTGCGGCCTGGTACAGCCCGCGCGGCAAGGAGAGTACGCGCTGTCGGGCACGGGCCCCGTTGCCTCAGGCAAACGGCAGAAGGACCGCATATGAGTTGCATTCAATTGGCGTTGAGTGACCCGGCGAAGGCGGAAACGCTGCGCGCTCTGCTGGCGCGCAGTACTCAATTGCAGGTCCGCTGCGTGGAGCAGCCGTGTCTGGAGGAGGCGTGCGTGATTGTGGTGGATCCGCCGCATTTGCGCCAGATGCCGAGTCCGCTGCCGCACCCTGAACGGATTGTTTTGTTGACGCGCAACGACGCCAGTCACCTGCGCGACGCGTGGGAGGCGGGCGTGAGCTCGGTGGTGACCGACCAAGATCCGCCCAACACCGTGGTGCTGGCGATTCTCTCGGCCTGCCTGCGCAGCGGGACCGCGGATGCTAAACAAGTAATGGGGCGGAAGATCGATCAGCCGTGAGGTGCAGAGCGGTTCCGAGCCGAACTTTCCGCCAAGTCGAGGAGTAATGATCATGGATGTGACGCAACTGAACTTATTGCCATATGCCATCGCCTGGGCAGTGTTGTTCGTGATTGTGTTGGTGCTGGCGCTGATGCGCCGCAAGGTCGCCGACAAGGAAGACGACTCGCTGAAGCTCAGCGATGGCGAGGTGGCGGACGTCGCCAGACAGGAGCAACTGGCCAAGCAGCTGGCGATCATCGAGCGATGGGGCAAAGCGCTGACGATCGTTCTGGTTGTCTTGGGCGTGGCCGTGGCGCTCCTGTACGGATGGCAGATGTGGGAGGGCAGCTCCACGGCGGGCCTGCACTAACCATCAAGTTCCAGATTGCGCATCCGGCGGCCGGAAGGCACTGGGGTGCGAACGGGACAGCGGCGTGCCGAGCAGGGGTTGTGGCGCGCGGCCGGGAAGATGAGTTTTGTGTTCAAGGGAATCCTGTTTTCGCTGATTCTGCTGGCGACGCCTGTGGTGCGCTGCGAGGGCGTTCCCGCGCCCACGCTGCCGAATTCGAAGTGCGCCGAATGCCATGACGTCGAGGCCAAGCTGAAGAAATCGGCGCACGCCGAGGTGGCCTGCACCTCGTGCCACGTCAAGCACGAGGATTATCCGCACCCGGCGAATATAGCGAAACCGTCGTGCGCCAACTGTCACCCGTCCGAGGTGCAGAACTTCTGGCAGAGCGTCCATGGCGCGGAGTTGAAAAAAGGCAACACCGCCGCGCCGGACTGCGACACCTGCCACGGGGCCGCGCACGAGCTGGTCTCCACCAAGACCGAGGCGTGGCAGAAGGGCACGCCCGAGACGTGCGGCATGTGCCACGACAAAGAGGCCGCCGAGTATAAAACCAGCGTCCACGGCAAGGCAGTGGAGCGCGGAGTGGAGGGCGCCCCCGTGTGCACCGACTGCCACACCAGCCACTCCATCATGCGGCCGTCCAATCCGCAGTTAACGGTGTTCGCCAACAAGGTGCCCGAGACGTGCGGGCGCTGCCACGGCGACGTGCGGCTGATGAGCCGCTTCGGCATCCCCGCCGACCGCATCACGACCTTCGATGCCAGCTTCCACGGGCTGGAGTTGAAGGCCGGGTCGCAAACCGTGGCCGACTGCGCGTCCTGCCACGGCTATCACGGCATTCTGCCCTCATCGGATCCGCTTTCACGCACCAACCCCAAGAACCTGGCGAAGACCTGCGGCGCGTGCCATCCGGGCGCCGGCCGCCGCTTCAGCTTGGGGTCGGTGCACATGCTGGAGGGGCAGCGGGCGGCGCTGCCGTTGCAATACGTGCAGTGGTTCTACCTGATGGTGATCCCCGGGACGCTGGCCTTCATGTTCATCCACCACCTGGGCGACTTCCTGCGCAAGCTGACGCGAATGCGATTCCAGGGCCGCGAGGTGAGCGTGCGCCTGCTGCGGCCGCCGACGCTCACACTGCGTATGCTGCTCATCGAGCGCGTCGAACACGCCTTGCTGGCGCTGAGCTTCATCCTGCTGGCTTACACCGGATTCGCGCTGCATTATCCCGACACCTGGTGGTCGCGGCCGCTGCTGAGCCTGGAGCACACCTATCCGGTCCGCGGCGTGGTCCACCGCATGGCCGCGGTCATCCTGGTCGCGACGGCGACCTTTCATGTGCTGGCGCTCATCTTTAGCCCGAAACTGCGCACGCGCTGGTACGAGTTCTTCCCGCGCGTCTCCGACATCCGCGAGATGATGGATGGCCTGATGTGGCGGCTGGGCTTGAGCAAGGAGCAGCCGTATTATTCGCCGCACGGCTACATCGAAAAGGTCGAGTACTGGGCGCTGGTGTGGGGCACCGGGGTGATGGCGCTGACCGGGTGCGCGCTGTGGTTCAATTACTGGACCTTGAGCATGCTGCCCAAGATCTGGCTGGACGTGGCGCGCTCGATTCACTACTACGAAGCGGTGCTGGCCACGGCCTCCATCTTGATCTGGCACCTATACACTGTGATTTTCGATCCCGACGTCTATCCGATGGATGCGGGTTGGTTGACGGGCTACAGCCCGCGGCCGTTCGGCCCTGCGTCGCATTCCGGCGGCGGGAGCGGGCATTCCGACGACTGAAGGCGCAATTCCGCGGGGCGATGAATGGGGAGGGTGGGATGAGGCGTTACAAAGAGCTGCTGGCGCCGCTGGTGTACCTGTCCAGCAACGCCACCAGCCTGGCGGGCGTGGTGCTGGTGACCACGGCGACGATTTTGTGGCTGGCGCTGCTGAACAGCTTCATCAAAGGCGAGCCCGGCAACGCCTACGCCGGGATCCTCGAGTTCATGATTCTGCCCGGGGTGTTCTTCGTCGGGCTGATCCTGATCCCACTGGGCATTTACATCTACCGCCGGACCCATCGCAACTCACTGCCGCCGGTTTTCCCCGAAATCGACCTGGCGAACGTGCGCTTCCGCCGGCTGTTGATGTTCGTCGCCGTGACGACGGTGCTGAACGTGATGATCGGCGGCCAGTTCTCCTACCGCGCCGTCAGCTACATGGAGACGCCGACGTTTTGCGGGCAGACGTGCCACACGGTGATGAAGCCCGAATTCACGGCCTATCAGAACTCGCCCCACGCCCGCGTGGCGTGCGTGAGTTGCCATATCGGCCCCGGCGCCAACTGGTTCGTCAAGAGCAAGCTTTCCGGCACCTGGCAGGTGATATCGGTGACGTTCAATTTGTACCCACGGCCGATTCCCACGCCGGTCAAGGCCCTGCGCCCGGCGCGCGAAACCTGCGAAGTGTGCCACTGGCCGCAGAAGTTCGGCGGCAATCGCATCCGCATCGTCAACAAGTTCACCGACGACGAGCAGACTAAGCGGTTGCAGACCGTGCTGCTGATGAAGATTGGCGGAGCCAGCGGTTACGAGGGCATCCACGGGCACCACATGGGCCCCGGTGTGCACATCGAATATGCCCCCGCCGACGAGAAGCGGCAGAACATCCCGTGGGTGCGCTACGAGCTGAATGGAGAACAGACCACCTTCCGGGCCGAGGGCTTCAAGGACGCCGATCTGGCCAAAATGCCGCTGCGAACCATGGACTGCATCGATTGCCACACCCGGCCCTCGCACAGCTTCCAGTTGCCCGAGCGGGCCATTGACGAGGCCCTGTCCAACGGCCTGGCAGACGCCTCGCTGCCGTTCGTTCGCAAGACCGCGCTGGAAGTGTTGAAGGCCGGTTACGCCACCACGGCCGACAGCGAACGCGAGATTCCGCGGCGCTTTGAGGAGTTCTACCAGAAGAGTTATCCGGCCGTCTGGCAATCCAAACGCGCCGTCGTAGAGAGTTCCGCGCGCGCCGTCCTGGCCGCCTACAGCCGCAACGTCTTCCCCGAAATGCGGGTGACCTGGGGCGTTTATCCGAACAACATCGGGCACACCGATTACACCGGTTGTTTCCGCTGCCACGACGACCGCGCCGGCGACAAAGTCGGCAAGACAATCCCGCAGGACTGCAGCACCTGCCACCAGTTGCTGGCCCAGGACGAGGAGTCGCCCAAGATTCTGGCCGACTTAGGCCTGGCTCCGGCGCCGCCGGCCGCTTCCAAGTAGCTCCAAGCGCGCCTCAGCCAATTCGCCACAGCTTGACGCAGAATCCGGCATGAATCTAAGATGATTAAGATAATAAGATTCCAGTCTCCTGGTCAAAAGGAGACGGTCCACGTGGTTCCGCCCGGGTTTCAGAGTGTCCATCGTCCCATCTTCCTGGCGGTCTTGGGACTTGAGGTTTGGGGATTGCCATCTTTCGGCGCCGGAAGGTAGAGAAGCAGGTTCATGGTAGAGGCACTTATTCTGCGCCTGCTGCTGGCCGGCGCCCTGGCTGCCATTTCGCCGGCCGAGCCGCCCAAAGCGCTGCCGGGCTCCGAGGAATGCGCCGGATGTCACGATTCCGGCCCCCGCACTGGCAAGCGGGAAAAAGGCACGCCCCCGCCGTTCAACGCCGCGGCTCTGCGCGCCTCGCCGCACGCGGAGCTGGAGTGTGCGGCCTGCCACACCGACCTCGCCAAAATCAAAGAGTTCCCGCACCCTGAAAAGTTGGCCAAGGTGGACTGCGGCTCGTGTCACCCCGACCAGCAGACGCAGTACGGCGAAAGCCTGCACGGCCGGGCGGCCGCGCGCGGCGACCGGTTGGCCCCGGCCTGCAAGGACTGTCACGGAACCCACAACGTCCTGCGCCCTTCGAGCCCGGGGTCTCCCACCTCGACAATGGAAATCCCGCGCCTGTGCGGCGGATGCCATCGTGAGGGCACGCCGGTCAGCCTGACGCACAACATCCCCCAGACCAACATTCTTGCCAACTACCTGGACAGTATTCACGGTCAGGGACTGTTCGAGAAGGGCCTCATCGTCACAGCGGTCTGCACCAGCTGCCACACGGCCCATTTCGTGCTGCCGCACACCGATCCGCGCTCCTCCATCGCCAAAGCGAACATCGCCAAGACCTGCATGCGCTGTCACGCGCGGATCGAGATCGTGCACCGCAAGGTGATCCGCGGCGAGCTATGGGAGAAGGGGCCGAACCTCATTCCGGCCTGCGTGGACTGCCACGAGCCGCACAAGGTGCGCGAGGTCTATTACCCGGAGGGCATGTCGGACCGCGACTGCCAGCGCTGCCATGGCGACCCGAACCTGAAAGTCACGCGCGGCGGACGGACGATCTCACTGTTCGTCAGCCAGAGCGAGCTGAGCGTGTCGCGGCATTCGCGCACTGCCTGTGTCCAGTGCCACACCGGCGGCACGCCCTGCGCACAGCCGGCCGTGCGACACGTTGCCCGAGAAAGTGGACTGCTCGATCTGCCACGCCGACCAGGTGAATCAGTATCGCGAAAGCACGCACGGCCAGCTGGCGGCGCAGGGGAGCCCGGATGCGCCCACCTGCCAGGATTGCCATAGCCCGCACGGCACCCGCAGCAAGACCGATTCAGCCTCGCCCACCTTTTCCCGCAACGTGCCGGCGCTGTGCGCCAAGTGCCACCAGTCGGGGCAGAAAGCGGCCCTGCGGTATACCGGCAAACAGAGCCAGATCGTAGAGCATTATAAGGAGAGCATTCACGGCAAGGGCCTATTGCAAAGCGGCCTGACCGTGACCGCGGATTGCGCCGACTGCCACACGGCGCATCACGAGCTGCCAGCCAGCGATCCGCGCTCGAGCGTCAACCGCGCCAACATCGCCCTGACCTGCGCGCAAGTGCCACCGCGGCATTTACGAAATGTTCCACATGAGTGTTCACAGCCCGGAGGTGACCAAAACCGGAAAGGAACTGCCGGTGTGCTCCGATTGCCATTCGGCGCACAGCATCCAGCGCACGGACCTCTCGGACTTCCGGCTGCACATCATGGACCAGTGCGGCCGCTGCCACCAGCAGATCACGGAAGCCTATTTCGAGACCTTCCATGGGAAAGTTTCCAAACTGGGTTACCTCAAGACCGCCAAGTGTTACGACTGCCACGGCGCGCACGACATTCTGCCGGTGAACGACCCGCGCTCGCGGCTCAGCCGCAACAACATCGTCAATACCTGTGGAAAGTGCCACACCGGCTCGCACCGCCAGTTCGCCGGATACCTGACGCACGCCACGCACCACGATCCCAAGAAGTATCCATTCCTGTTCTTCACCTTCTGGGGCATGACCACGCTGCTGATGGGCACGCTGCTGGTCTCCGGCGCCCACGTGGCGCTGTGGCTCCCGCGCTCCCTCGAGTACCGCAAACAGTTCAAAAATGGCCAGCCGGAAACCGGCCAGTACGTGCGGCGATTCCAGACCTTCCATCGCAACCTGCACGTGATGGTGATCACCAGTTTCCTGGGGCTGGCGCTGACGGGCATGATTCTGAAGTTCTCCTACGCGGCCTGGGCCAAGGTGCTGGCGCACCTGCTGGGAGGGTTTGAAGCGGCAGGGGTGATCCACCGCTTCTGCGCGGTGCTCACCTTCAGCTATTTCGGGCTGCACCTGTGGGATCTGGTCCGGCAGCACCGCGCCAGCGGCAAGAACTGGTGGCAGTTCATCGCCGGTCCGGAGAGCATGTTGTTCAACCGTCGGGACTGGCAGGAGTTCGTCGGCTCACTGAAATGGTTCTTGAGCCGCGGGCCGCGCCCCGAGTACGGCCGCTGGACCTACTGGGAGAAGTTCGACTATTTCGCCGTCTTCTGGGGCGTGGCGGTGATCGGCGGCACCGGACTGCTGCTGTGGTTTCCCGAGCTGTTCACGCGCGTTTTGCCAGGCTGGGCGGTGAACGTGGCCACCACCATTCACAGTGACGAAGCCCTGCTGGCCGTGAGCTTCATCTTCGTGGTGCACTTCTTCAACACGCACTTCCGCCCAGAGAAATTCCCCATCGACACGGTGATCTTCACTGGCGGCATGCCGCTGGAAGAGTTCAAGCGGGACCGCCCGCGGGAATATCAGCAACTCCTGCAGTCGGGGGAGCTGGAAGAGCGCCTGATGCCGGGGCCGCCGGCGCACGTGGGCGTGCTGTGGCGCCGCTTCGGCTTCGCCGCCCTCGCCGTGGGGCTCATCCTCATCGGCCTGATCATCTACGCCATGCTGTTCTCGTACCGCTAGGCGAATGCCGTCGCGGCGACCGGGCAGGGAAGACGATTCCGCAGGACTGCAGCACGTGCCACCAGTTGCTGGCCCAGGACGAGGAGTCGCCCATGATCCTGGTGGATCTGGGACTGGCGCCGGCGCCGGCGGGGTCGAAGTAAGCGCCGTACCGCGTCGTACGGCCGCCGCATCCAGATTTTAGCCTCCGCAATCCAGGAAAGCCGCTCAATCGTGGTTCCAAAGCGCCTCAAATCGGTGTAAAGTTTGGGCGGAGGCTTCCCATGCCGCTCAGCCGAATCCTGGTTCCGGTCGATTTCTCGGAGCGCTCCAAGGGCGCGGCGCGCTACGCCGAAGCTCTGCACGAGGTCTTCGGCAGCCGCCTGACCCTGCTGCACGTTCTACCGCCGCCGCATTACGAATTCGGCGCGCTGGAGCTGGCCGGCTCAGTGCTGGAGGAACAGTTTCGCTCCCGGGCCGAGCTGGCGTCCAAGGACCTGGACAACTTCATGGCCGAGGAGCTGCCCGCGCCCGATACGGAACGCCTGGTGCGGGAGGGCGACCCGGCGGGGCTGATCATCGAACTGGCCCACGCGAGCGGCGCGGGGCTGATCGTCATGCCGACCCACGGCTACGGTCCGTTCCGGCGGTTCATTCTGGGCTCGGTGACCGCCAAGGTGCTGCACGACGCCGATTGTCCGGTGTGGACCGGCGTGCACATGGAGACGCCGTCCTCGCACGACGTGCATTTCCGCCACGTCACCGCAGCCATCGACCTGGGCTCGCAGAGCGAGCGGACCCTCATGTGGGCGGCGCGGTTCGCCACAGACTGCGGCGCGCGGCTGGCGCTGGTCCATGCCATGCCCGCGATGGAGGGGCGCGCCGGGGAGAGTTACGACACCGAGTGCCGCGCCCGCGTGGAGGCCAGCGTGCGCCAGGAGGTGGCCGAATTGCAGCAGCGGCTCACGATCGACGCGCCGCTGCACGTGCAGAGCGGGGAGGCGGCGCGCACGGTGTGCGAGGTTGCCGCGGACCTGGAATCGGACCTGCTGGTGATCGGGCGCGGGTCGGCGGCGGGGGTGTTCGGCCGTCTGAGGGCCAACGCCTATTCAATCATTCGCCAGAGCCGCTGCCCGGTAGTCAGCGTCTAGCGGCTCCGCCATGCCGGTGCGGCGGCGTTGAACTGGAGGACTATTGGGCCCTAGATCTTGTCGGCTTGCTGTCGCGCCATCGGGCCGATGATCGGCAGCACCAGCGGGTTGTTGTTGTAGGCTCTCCACATCAGGAACAACCACAACAGGAAGCCGCCGAGCCCGATCACCAGCCAGATGAACAGGTGCAGCAGGCTGAAGAGAATCCCCAGGCCGATGCCCAGGGCGCTGAGGATGATGCTCAGCGCTACGCGGAAGATGATCCAGGCGACGCAGAAGAAAATCGACTGGAAGGCGTGAAAGCGGATCGTCTTGTTCTGGTTGTAGGGCTGGAGCACCAGGAATATAATCCCCGTCACCAGGCCCAGGATGTAACACAACGCGCTGGCCATGTTCTCCTGCAGGCCCGCCGCTGCGCCCGGCCCGGCCGGAGGGGGCGTGTAGGGGGCATAGCCGCCCGGCGCGGCTCCCGGCGCGGGTCCCGGTGCCGGTCCCGGAGGGGCCGCAGCCGCCACCGGCGTACCGCACTTCGGGCAAAACGCCCCGCCCATCGTCTCCGCACCGCAATTGCTGCAAAAAGGCATCGACTCGATCCTCCCTCCAGGCAACTGTAACCGAACGGCCAGGCCCATACAAGGGGATTCACGGCTTTTTAGCTCCGCGCGCAGGGTGGCGGCGACCCTCAGCCGCGCCTAATGCTCGCCCGGCACAACCGGCGGCCGCGGCGGCTCGCGCCAGGTCACGCTGGCCGCGCCCGGGCCGAACAAGGCGCGCAATTCGTCGGCGTTGAGGTACATCGTCCGTCCGCCGGCATCGATCAGGGAGACGTTGCGCAGGCGCCGCAGATCGGCTTCGCGCCACCGCACCTGCCCGGCCGCATCGGTCACCGCGGAGGCGCCGCCCAACGGACCACAGTCGGCGCCGCAGGTGGGATTCCACGGGCAGCCGCTCAGCCGCACGCCCGCCATGGGCTGGCCGCCGGCGTTGCGCACCGTCAGCGCGTAGTCGCGCTGAGCCAGCGTCCAGATGCGCTGCAGCGTGATGTCGCGCTCAGCGGCGGTAACGATGTCCGTGCGCAGCGCGTAGGCCGTTCCCGCCGGCCCGCCAGGCTGTTCTTCGTAATAATTTAAACTCAGGGCCAGCGGCCCGCCCGGGGCCGTCACGGCGATGCGGCCTTGAGCGTCGCTGACCGGCTCAGCCAGTGGAAAGCCCAGCGCCGCGCCGCAATGGTTGTTGTTGGCCCCGAACAGCGACACCCGCACGCGCGCACCCTCGAGCGGCCGCCCGTCGCGATACAGCAGCTGCAAGCCGCGCTTTTCCGGCCGCGGTAGCACCACCCCGCCGGCCTCGGCCCGGCCCAGCGCCGTGAGTGCCGGCGTCCAATCCGCGGGTCGCTCCGCTTCCTCGATTCGCGCCGACAGGTACCACAGCGGAAACCGCCGCGAGAGCTCCGTGGGACCCGTTCCGTAAGCCGCCGCGACCACCTTCGGGCCCGCCGGCAGCGCCTTTTCCGCCACTCCGACCGCCAGGGCGCAGTTCTCGGCCCAGCCCGAGCACTCCGGATACTCGATGTTCAGGTCGGGCTCCAGCCGCCCGTCGTGGATGGTCGCCACCAGCACGCCCGGGTAGTCGCCCCAACCATTGGCGACCAACCACACCTCGCCATAGACCACCGGATCGCGGGCATCGCCCAGGCAGATCGGCGGCACCTCCGCCGGCGGCGGCGCAGCCACGGCGGCGGCGAGCAATCCCCAAAGGACTAGAAATGACTTCATGATGCGACCCGTGTCCCCTGTATTCTATGCAGCGCGAAAAATACTCTCAAGCCCGGAAGACCAGCTCACGATAAGGACGGTATGGGGACAGTGTCGACTCCGATCAATGCAATTCAGGACACGAACAGGGTTCCGCCCTACTCGTCGCTCCATCTGCCAGCCACGGTTCTTCCCAGCGCCATTCCACAGGACGATGCCCTGATCAGCGTCCAGGCGGCGCAGCGCGGGGAGACGGACACGCTTTTCGGCCACAGCACGGCCCAGCAGCCGCTGGCGACGCTGATTGCCACACCCGCCATACCCGTCGCCACGCCGGCCTCCGCTCCGGCCACGCCCGGGTCGGGCGGCAACGCAGCGGCGAGTGCTCCCGAGGACGCCCAATCGCCGCAGCAACAACTGGGCGCGCAGCAACTCGATTCGATCCGGGCGCTGTACAGCAACCGCATCCAGCAGGCGCCGGCGTTCTCGGTGATGGCCTGAGCGCCGCGCGGCGGAATTGGGTGGCGGGATGCGGACTTCCCCGACGGGGAGCGGGTCAGCAGCATTCACACGCACTTCCGCTGCATGACGGCGAGCAGATCAGAAACGCGGCTAGCCGCGCACCCACAAGCGGGCGGCGGCGCGTTGCAATTCATCGCGGAAGCGCGGATGGGCGATCGAGATCAGCAGTTCGGCGCGCTGCCGCAGGTTCCGGCCGAACAAATTGACGGCGCCGAATTCGGTGGCCACCCAGCGCACGTCGCCGCGCGAGGTGACCACGCCCGCGCCCGGTTTCAACTGCGCCACGATCCGCGATAAGGCGCCATCCTTGGCCGTGGCGGGCAGCGCGATCACGGCCACGCCTTCGGGGGCGCGCGCGGCCCCGCGCACGAAATCCACCTGTCCGCCGATGCCGCTGTAGGGCAGGGAACCGAGGGAATCGGCGCACACCTGCCCGCCCAGGTCAACCTCCAGGGCCGAGTTGATCGACACCATGCGCCGGTTCTGGGCGATCATGAACGGGTCGTTCACATAGGAGTTGGGCAGGAACTCGAACATCGGATTGTTATCGATGTAGTCATACAGGCGCCGCCGGCCCATGGCGAACGAAGCCACGTTCTTGTGCGGGTGCAGCGTCTTCCTGTTGTTGGTGACGGCGCCGCACTCGATCAGCTCCATCAGCCCCTCGCTGAACATTTCGGTGTGGATGCCCAGGTCGCGCCGGCCCTTGAGCAGCGCCGCCACGGCGTCCGGAATGCCCCCGATGCCGATCTGCAGCGTGGCCTCGTCCGGGATCAGCGCCGCGACGTGGCGCGCGATCTCGCGCTGCGTATCGTTGATCTCGTCGGGCGGGTATTCCGGCAGGGGCCGTTCCTCCTCGACGATCGCCTCGACGTCGTCGACCGTCAGGAAGCTGTCGCCGAAGGTGCGCGGCATCTGCGGATTCACCTGCGCGATGACGTGCCTGGCCGTGCGCGCCGCGGTGAGCGAGATATCGACCGCGGTGCCCAGGCTCATGTGGCCGCTCTCGTCGGGCGGCGTGAGCTGGATCAGCGCCATGTCGAGCGGCAGGATGCCCTCCGTAAACAGCCGTTCCATCTCATGCAGAAAGACGGGGATGGTGTCGGCGCGGCCCTCCTGCACGGCCGCGCGCACGTTGCCCGCCACGAACAGTGAATTGTGCCGGCAATGGGGCGCGTATTCGGGCGCGGTGTAGGGCGCCGGGCCGATGTTGATGCAATGCAGCACCTCGACTCCGCGCAACGCCTTGAGCCGGCGGCACAAGGCTTCGATCAGCGCGTGCGGGGCGCAGGCCGCCATGTGGATGAATACGCGCTGGTGGCTTTGCAGGCAGCCCAGGGCGGCGTCGGGGGCCGTTTTTTTCTCTTCGTAGGATCTGCGCCAGTCGGACATATTTCACCGCCATCCACGCTAGCATGCCGCCGCGGCGGACAGTGGGCAACGGCCGGAGTACAGGACCCGAAATTCACTCAAATACCGCCTCCGCAGCGTTCCAACACCGCGTTTTCAGGGTTCGCCGCGCGTGATTTCACGGTGAAGACCGGGTGCGCGGACCTGTGGCTGGCGCTGTTTTCGCGATCGCTGCACGGCCTTGCGGCGGCGTCTCACCCGCCGGTGGGCCTGGCATGCGACAATGCGGTTCGGCGGCGGGAGAGCCGCCCGGATTGTCATGAAAATCACATGCGTGGAAACGATCACTTTGCCGCGCGGCATCAGGACGCATGCCGGGCCGATCCGCTGGCTGTGGCTGCGGCTGCACACCGACGAGGGGCTGACCGGGCTGGGCGAGACCTACCCGTTCCCGGAGGCCGAGGCGGGGGTGGTCCACGGGGCGCTCGCCGCGACGCTGCTGGGGCAGGACCCGTCGCGCATTGATTGGCTGTGGCGCGAGATGCACCTGGCTGTCTCCTACGCCGGTTGGGCCGGGGCCGAGATCCGGGCCATCAGCGCGGTAGACATCGCGCTGTGGGATCTGGCTGGAAAGGTTACCGGGAGGCCGCTGTACGAACTGCTGGGCGGGGCGTCGCGGCAGCGCATCCCGACCTACAACACGTGTTACGACCACATCGATTTTCATCGCGAGCCGGAGCGGCTGGCCGGGTCGCTGCTCGAGTCGGGCATCAAGGCGATGAAGATCTGGCCTTTCGACCCGGTGGCGCGGCGCACGGGTGGGCAGCGCATCACCGTGGAGGAGATCGAGGAGGGGCTGGAGCCGCTCGTGCGGATCCGCAAGCAATTCGGCCGGAATATGGACGTGGCGATGGAGTTCCACGGCTATTGGAGCCTAGCGGCGGCGCGCCAGATCGCGCGGGCGCTGGAGCCGCTGGAGCCGATGTGGCTGGAGGAGATGCTGCCGCAGGACAACCTGGCGGCGTACCGCGAATTGGCGCTGTCGACGCGCCTCCCGCTGACGCTCAGCGAACGGCTGATGACGCGCTGGGGTTTCCGCGAGCTGTTTGAGAACCGCGCGGCGGCGATAGTGATGCCGGACGTGGCGTGGTGCGGCGGATTCTCCGAGGCGAAGAAGATCGCCACCGCGGCGGAGACGCATTATCTGTCCGTGGCGCCGCACAACTGCGGCGGGCCGGTACTGCACGCGGCCTCGCTCCATCTGGCGGCGAACCTGCCCAACCTGTACATCCTGGAGAGCGTGCGGCGGCACTACGCGGAGGAATACCGCGGACTAGTGACGAACATCGTCCAGCCGGAGCAGGGCGAATTCCCGCTGCCACCGGGGCCGGGACTGGGCCTGGAGCTGGATCCCTCGGTGCTGACGCGCGCCGACGCCGTGGTTCGGCGCAGTGAAGCCTAGCCGCCCGCGCAAAAGACGGAAAGAGCGCTCCGGCCGAGGCCACCGCGGGTATAATCGGTCAGCCGGGAAAGCCCCTGCGGAGATCACGTTACCTGGTGTGGAGCGAGCATGCGTAAGCGTTATCTGATTGGCCTTCTTCTGACGACAGCCGTGTGGGCCGCGGGCCAGATTCCGACAGCGCGGCAGCAAGTGTTGGAAGCGATGCGACAACGGCCCGACGATCCGTGGCCCAGAGGGCAGGGACACGTGCCTCTGGCAGTGCCCGGCAGCGAGGAGTTGCAGAAAGCCTATCACGAGCCCGGCGGCAGCTTCAGCCCGGCGGTCAGGAGCTTCGGGATCTCCCTGTGGATCACTTCTCCGGAAGGCAGGATCGTGCGGACCAGCGACAGCATTCCGCTCGCCGAGCTGAAGCAGAAGCTGGTGTGGCGGGCGGGCGTTGTGCAGCCGTCGATTGCGACCCAGACCAGTGAGTACCGGACGGTCTGGTCGGTGGGGCCGGCAAACGGCGGCGCCCATCTGGCGCTTTCGGCGCGGCCAGCCGGGCACAAAATCATGCTGGCGATCCGCAGCGTCGGACCGGCCGGAGCGGCGATCGAGAGCCTGCGTTGGAATGGGCGGCGGTTGCGGATCAACGGCCGGTTTTCCGTTGTTATCGTGCCCGCGCCGGCGTCGGTCTACGTGGGGACGGAAGGGACGGCGGGATGGACGATGGCGCACGGCGAAGCGCGCGACTGCGCGGGGCAGAATGGTTGGTGCTATGCCCGCATCGAGCTGCCCGGCCCGGGAATCTACAGCCTCTCGATTCGGGACTCCTATCCGCGCCCGGCCCCGACGCTGGCGGCTTCCAGCACGCGGGCGGCGCTCGAGCTGCAGTTGCCGGACCCGCGCTTTGCCGAGGCGCTGGACGCCCAGGTGGCGCATCTGATGATGTCGCTGGTGTCGAACCAGACGCGCCCCGGGGAACCGATGAACTACCCGCTGGCGTGGCTCCGGGACGGCGCCTACCAGGTGGTCGCGCTGGCGCGCACGGGCCGGCTGGACACGGCCCGGGAATTGGTGCGCTACTTCGCAGACAACGATTTCTTCGGCGGATTCGGCGCCGAGGGAGACGCGCCGGGGCTGTCGCTGTGGGCTATTGGGGAAGTGGCGGCCCGGACGCGGGACCGGGGTTTCGACGAGTTCCTGTGGCCGCACGTGCACCGCAAGGCGCGGTTCATTGAGGGCCTGATGGCGACTGCACAGCCGGTGGAACGCTTCTCCACCGGGCCGATCGTGCCCGGCGAGCGCTGGCGTAAGGAGATCTACGAAGTGGCCAAGCCAGCCCAGGAGGGCCTGATTTCGGGGCGCATGGATCACGCCACGCGGCCGCTGTTCACGAGCGCGGTTTCATACCGCGGACTGGTGCTGGCCTCTGAGTTTGCCCAACGCGTCGGAGCGACGGAAGACGCAGAGCGCTGGCGGGCGACGGCCAACTCCTTGCAGCAGGCTTGGCTGCGCAAGTTCACGCCGGAGGACGCAGACGAGCGTACCTTCATGTGCGGACTGTTCCCGACGTGGATCGCCGCGCCGCGGCGCACCGACTACGAGGCCGGGCTGCGGAGGTACTGGGAGAAGACCTGGCGACCCGAACAGGGCGGGTTGCGGGACGAATCCGGCAAGAGCCTGCCGTTGTGGACGTACTTCAACTTCGCGCATGCCCACAACTGGCTGTACGCGGGCCAACTGGATCCGGTGTGGAAGACGCTGAATTGGTTCTGGGATCACCAGGCTTCGCCGGGGCTGTACACGTGGTGGGAAGGCAAAGGCGAGGAAAACGCGTTCCGTCAATGGGACAGCGTGCGCGGGTGGGTTCAGCCGGCGCACGTGACGCCGCACTATTGGACGGCTGCAACCGACTTGCTGCTGCAGTTGGACATGCTGGCCTATGTGGACGAGTCCGAGCGGCAGCCCTCGCTGGTTGTGGGCGGCGGCATTCCCGCCCAGTGGTGCGCGCACCCGATGAGCGTGCACGGGATGGTGACGAAGCTGGGAGCGGTGGACTGGGATTGGGATGGGCGTGCGATGCGGGTCAGGCTCCGCGGCCAGCGCTGCCCGGTGCGGCTGGGGCCAGCGTTTCCGCACGATAGTCAGTTAAAGGTGGAGTACGGCGGAGACTAGTTCATTGGCAAGGGACAGCTGCCAATGCACAGCGCCGTCGTGGCGCCTCAGGCGGTCGTTTTGTAACATCCGGGCTGCGGGACGAACCTTGGCCGCGGGGCGAGGAAGCAGAGGCAGGGCCGGGCGCGCGGGTGCATGCGACAATGACGGGTGAGAGCGTTTCAGGTGAGCAAGCCCTCCACGCGAACTATCGGCGGACCCTACGGCCGCGGCAGCCGTTTCAAGCGATTCCTGGCCGCATTTCTGACGATTGTCGTGATCCTCGGCGTGGGCGGCGTGGTGTGGCTGTGGATGCACTACTCGCGGCTGGTGGACGAGAAGCTGAAGGAAGGGCCGTTCGCGCAGACGGCTGAGATTTTCGCCGCGCCCGAGCCGATCAGCATCGGCGAGACGCTGAACGCGGACGAGCTGGTGGAGATGCTGCGGCGCTGCGGCTACTCCGACAACCGCGCCAACCGCGTGGGATGGTACAAAGTCCGTCCTGACGGAGTGGAGATTTTTCCCGGCGTGGACGCCTGGCCGGAGAGCGAGCCGGGCGTGATTTTCCTTGAGGGCGGGGTGGTCGAGCGGATCGTGTCGAATCGCGACAACAGCGAGCGGACCATCTACCTGGTGGAACCGGAGCTGATCAGCAACCTCTTTGACCGGCTGCGGCAGAAGCGCCGCGTGGTGCACTACAACGACATTCCCAGAATTCTTGTGGATGCGGTGACATCGGCCGAGGACAAGCGATTTTTCCAGCACGCCGGCTTCGATCCGCTGCGCATCATCAAGGCGATGTTCGAAGACGTTCGCGAGGGCCGCAAGGCGCAGGGCGCGTCGACGCTGAGCATGCAACTGGCGCGCAATTTCTGGCTGGGGCCGGAGAAGACGTGGCACCGCAAGATCGCCGAAGCGCTGATCACGATGCAGATCGAACGCAAGCTCACCAAGGAGCAGATCTTCGAGTACTACGCCAACCAGGTGGACCTGGGCCAGCGGCGCAGCTTTGCCGTGCGCGGCTTCGGCGAGGCGGCGCAGGTGTATTTCGGCAAGGACGTGCGCGAGCTGAACGTGCAGGAGGCGGCGCTGCTGGCGGGGATGATCCAGAAACCGAACCTGTACAACCCCTACCGGCACGAGGACCGGGCGCTGCAACGGCGCAACGTCGTGCTGGGGCTGATGCACGACAACGGGTACCTGACCGATCTGCAGTATCTGGAGGCGACCAGGGCGCCGCTGAAGCTGGCCGAGGGCGGCATCGAGTCGACCGACGCGCCGTACTTCGTGGACCTGGTCAACGACGAGTTGCGGGACCGCTTTGCGGACGTCGATTTTCAGGCCACCGAGTACCGCATTTACACCACGCTGGACATGAAGCTGCAACGCGAGGCGGTGGAAGCGGTGCGGATCGGGATGCAGGAAGTGGACGCGCAACTGGCCCACAAGCGGAAGAAATACCCCGAGGCGCAGGTGGCGCTGGTGGCGATGGATCCGCACACCGGGGAAGTGCGGGCGCTGGTGGGCGGACGCAATTACGGGCTGAGCCAGTTGAACCGCGCGCTGGCGCTGCGGCAGCCGGGCTCGTCGTTCAAGCCGTTCGTGTACGCGGCGGCGCTGCGCACGGCCATTACGGGCGGGCCGGCGCTGCTGACGCCGGTCAGCCAGGTGATCGACGAGCCCACGACATTCCTGTTCGACGACAAGGTTTACGAGCCCAACAATTTCCACGAGGAGTGGCACGGGCGGGTGACGCTGCGGGAAGCGCTGGCGCACTCGATGAACATTCCGACGGTGAAATTCGCCGAGACGGTGGGCTACGAAACGGTGGCCGAACTGGCGCGGGACGCGGGTTTGGAGAATACCAAGGGCACGCCGGCCGAGGCGCTGGGGGCTTACGAAGCGACGCCGCTGCAGATTGCCAGCGCCTACACCACGTTCAGCAACGGCGGGCATTGGGTCGAGCAGAACGCGATCAGCGAGGTGCGGGACCAGACCGGCAAGCTGGTGTGGCACTACAGCCCGGTGACGCGCGACGTGCTGGACCCGCGCGTGGCCTACATGGTGACCAACCTGATGGAAGAGGTGCTGCGAACCGGAACCGGAGCCAATGCGCGGACGCGCGGATTCCTGCTGCCGGCGGCGGGCAAGACGGGCACTTCGCGCGACGCCTGGTTCGTGGGCTTCACGACGCGGCTGCTGTGCGCGGTGTGGGTAGGCTTCGACGACAACACCGAGATGCCGCTGGAAGGGGCCAAGGCGGCGCTGCCGATCTGGACCGAGTTCATGAAGCGGGCGCACAGCTATCGCGAGTACAAGGATGTGTCGCAGTTCCAGGCGCCGGACGGCGTGGTGACGGCGGAGATTGACCCGCTGTCCGGCCAGCTAGCCACCCCCGCGTGCCCGCAGCGCCGGGCCGAAGTGTTCATCGCCGGTACCCAGCCCACCGACTATTGCCGCCTGCACGGGGGCGGCGGGCGGACTCTGATTGCGGGTTGGGACACGGCGCCGGCGCCGGGAGCCGGGGCGGACCAGGCCGCGCCCGACCCATCGCGACCCAGGCAGGCGCGCCGGAACCAGGCCCAGAAAGCCGCGTCGAGCCCTCCGGCCGCGCCCGCGGAGCCGAAACAAAAGAAGGGGTTCTGGGATCGGATCAGAGCTATATTTAGGTAAGAATTCCGGCTGCGCCGGAGGGTCCGGCCGGGGAGGCGACTATGGTCCCGAGGGGCGTGTGGTGCTGGGTACTTGCCGCCGCGGCAGCGCTGCTGCCGGCCGCCGCGCAGGGCACAATTGCGGACTCTCAGGCGCCCGCCGCACCGGCCAGGGAGATCACTCTCGAGGAGCGCGGCGACATTTACATGGCCCGCAAGATGTACCGGGAAGCGGTCGAGGCCTATCTGCGCACGGAGCCGATGACGGCCGTGGTGCTGAACAAGGTCGGGATCGCATATCAACAACAGAGCGACCTGGATCTGGCGAAGAAGTACTACGACCAGGCCGCCAAGCTGGATCCCCAATATGCCGAGGCGATCAACAACGCGGGGACCGTTTATTACGCCCGGAAGAGCTACGGACGGGCCATCAAGGCATACAAACGGGCGCTGGTGCTGCGGCCGCGCGCGGCTTCGATCTACTCCAATCTCGGAACGGCCTGGTTTGCGCGCCGCAATTACAAGCTGGCGTTTGAGAATTACGAGCAGGCGGCAGCCATCGACCCGCAGGTTTTCGAACATCACGGCAACCAGGGCGTGCTGCTGGAGGAGCGGGATATTGCGGAGCGGGCGAAGTTCGACTACTACATGGCGCGGTTGTACGCCAAGCGGGGGATGAACGAACTCGCGCTGCAGTATATCCGCAAGGCGCTGGAAGCGGGTTTCAAGGACAAGAAGAAATTCGAGGAGGAGGAATTCGCGGCCTTGCGGAAGCTGCCGGAATTCGACGAGCTGATGAAGCTGGAGCCGCGTGTTCTCTAAACAGCGACTGGCGGGCGTGGCGTTGGGCGCGCTCCTGCTGGCGGGCGGGGCGTGGATCTACTGGCGCCACGATCAGGCCGCGGCCGGGCGCGGCGCGGCGCGGCGGATTGCCATCCTGCCGATCCAGAATCTGACCGGACGCGAGGCGCTCGACTGGGCCGGCGGGGCCGTGGTCGAGGTCGCGCAACTGGAACTCGGAGCGGGCGAGACGGCGGCGGTTTTTCCGGCGCGCGACGCGGGCGAGGCGGCGGCGCGCGGGGCGACGGATCTGGCCTATGGCACGCTCGAGCTGGATGAATCCTCAAAGCGCCCGGACGCGCCGCCTCTGCGCTACGCCTTCTTTCTGGAAACTGCCGCGGGGCGCCGGATTCTGAGCGCGGCGCGGGGGACGGGAACGGCGCTGCAAGCCGCCTCGGCGCTGGCGACTTTACTGGCTCCGGCGGCGGGCGTGCGGTCGCTGCGGCCGGCGGGGGTGCATGCGGACAGCGGGCTGGAGCTGTTTTTCAAACACGAGTACGAGCATTGCGCGAGCGCTGATGCGCAGGCCTATTGGTGCTGGGAACGCTGGGCGGTAGCCTCGTTCGAAGCAGGCAAGAAGGACGACGCGCTGCGGATCGTGGCCCTGGCCCGCGCCCGGGCGACCGAGGCGCCGGCGGCGGCGCGGGCGCGCCTGGATTTCGCGGAAGCGACTTTCCGCGGCGATGCGGCGCTGCGCCGGGCGGCGCTGGAACGGCTGGTACAGGCCGATCCATCCAATCCCGGCGCGATGAGCGAACTGGGGTCGCAATTCGCCTCTGAAGGGCAGTACGCGCAAGCCGCGTCGCTATACCGGCAGGCGCTGGCGGTGAACCGCCAGCAGCCCGAAGTGTGGAACCTGCTGGCCTACGCGCAGGCCTGGCAGGGGCAATTCGACTCCGCCCGGCGGAGCGTGGGCGAGTACGACCGGCTCGCGCCGGCGGATCCCAATGCATCGGATTCGCGGGGCGAGATCGAGATGCTGGCTGGGGACCTGGCGGGTGCGCGGACCTGGTTCCTGAATTCCTATCAGCGCGACCCCAAGTTCAACGCGGGCGCGGCGCTCGAGAAAGCGGCACTGGCCAATTACCTGGAGGGCAACGACCGGGTGGCGGCGGAACTGGCGGACAAGTATCTGGCCGACAGGGAAAAAGCGGGCGACGCGCTGGCAACGTTCCATCGCGCGCGCTGGCAGTTCCTTTTTGGCCGCGACGACGCGGCGGAATCGGCGCTGGAGAATCTCGTGCGGCAGGGCGGGCCGGGCGCTGCGCTGGCCTCCACACGGCTGCTGCTCGCCGCGTTGCGCGATGGGGATGCGGCGGCCGCGCAGCGCTGGGCCGCCTCGGTCCGCGAGCTGACGCCGAAGGGCGGCAATCCGCTGCTGGCAGGCATCGCCGCGCTGCTGACGGAGGGCGACGCCAGAGCTGTGAGCGACCCGGCGCTGCGCAACGAACTGCAGGCCGTCGGGCTCACGCTGCGAGGCCAATTCGCGCCGGCGCTCGCGGCGTGGGACGCGGCGCGGAAAGCAGGGCGCGGCGGGGGCGATGCGTTGGCCCGCGAGATGCAGGCCTGGTGCCTCCTGCGGACGGGCCGGACGGCCGAGTCGGCGGCCCTGGTGCAGGGCGGCTGGCCGCTCCTGACCGACAACCAGCGCCTGCTGTTCGATTTCCTGATTTACCCCAACCTGCTGTTCGTGCGCGCCGAAGCCGCCGCGGCGGCGCACAATGCAGCCGACGCGCGGCGGCTCTACGATTTGTACCTGCGTTACGCCGGCCAGACCCGCGACCGTTTCGGGCAAGCCGAAAAGGCGCGCGCCGCGAGCCGGCTCTGAGCGCCCTGACACGCAGGCGGCTCGAGCCGGCCCAATGGAGTTCAGCCTATTCGCCCCCCGCCGCTGTCCCTGGAGCGCCGGGGTTCAGAGTCGCCGGAGGCGGCGGTGCATACTCCCACGCCAGCTTGTACGAGGGAGCGCACAGGATCTCCGATTGCAGCACAACCAGGCTGGGGGAGGAGGTACCACCCCCGCTGCGGTGGGCGTGGAGTTTACGAACTGGTTGTTGTAATACGCCAGCCCCTGGAAAGGCCTGGGCGTGACAACATAACACGTCAGATGCGCGCGCGGGTCCGTAATAGGGGTCCCCGTGCCGGGAGCGACCGGTGTGGCCGGAATCGTTTTTTGCACCGGGTTGCAGAACAGGATCGGCTCAATCACGGCAACAATCGTCAACATGAACTGGTCGCTGAGCCCGACCACATGCCGCGCAATCTCCCCACTGGCGGCGTAGCACTTGTAATGGTCCAGGTCCGTCGGGATGGGCGGCAGCGCGGGCGGGGTGACGGAGCCGGGAATGGGCAGCACCTTGCCGCTGGGTACCGCCAGCACCACGGCGTTGCGCGTGCGCAGGATCTGGTAGCCAAACTGATTCTCCACCAGGACGATACGCGGGATGATGGGTTGCGGGTTGATGAGATACATCAACAGGTGGTCGGCCGGATGGTTGATCGGCGTGACCTTCCCGTTGGGGAGGGTCTTCTGGACCGGCGGGCAGAGTTCGACGGCGCGCAGGTCCGTGATGACCTCCGACGATTGATTTAGCGCCGCGTCGAACTGGTCCTGCAGGAGAGCGGAAACCGGTTGCAGCGGCGATTCAACAAAGTAGCAGTGGAAGTGGTCGATTTCAGGTGGGCCGCTTGGAGGCGGCAAAAAGGGGTTCGTTTGGGCGCTCGCCAGGATGGCCATTGCCGCCGGGAGAAACGCAGCCATTGTCAATGGTTTCAACAACATATTGGGATCTCCCTCCGAGATGGTGCAAACTGTACTCCAATGTACGCTCAATCCAGCCGGGATTCAAGGATTACTAATATCGGATTCCTCTATTTTCTTGACGCACAGGTCAATAGTGCTCAAGATGCAACCACGGCGGCTCTACGATTTATACATGCGTTACGCCGGCGAGACCCGCGACCGCTTCGGGCAAGCCCAAAAGGCGCGGGCAGCGAGCCGATTGTGAGCAGCAGCCAAGGGCTACGGATCGAGGCGGCCGCAGACCGAGCGTAGGGAACACGCACTGCTCCCGCCCAGCTTCCATTGGGGCCGAGCTCCAAATAAGATGGACACGTGCGAAACCTACTGCTTGCATTCGTCGTGTGGAACTCGGTCGGCACGCTGGGGGCGCAGAGCGGGTTCTGGGCCCCCGTCGTGCCGCCGCGCGCGGATTATCGGATTGAGTGCGCGTTCGACACGACCACCGCGTCGCTCAAGGGCAGCGAAACGATCACCTTCCGGAACACGACGCCGCGTTCCATGGATCGGCTAGCTCTGGATTGGAGCATTGGTCCGGACAAGACGGTGAGCGTGATCGCCAATGGTAAGCCCGCCTCTGTGCTGATCATGTCCGGCGCGAAAGAAGTCTCGGGCCCGCTGCTGTTGCAATTGCCGGAGCCGCTGAAGCCCGGTGCGGACCTCATCTTGAAACTGGAATTCAGCAACTCATACAAATCCGACCTCGACCTTACGCGCATCGTCCTGTTGCAGGGCTTTTACCCGCGACTCTGGTGGGGCTTCGGAACGCACGACGACTATAGCGTGCGATTCTCGGCGCCCCCGGGTTGGGGCGTGGTGACGAGCGGCGTTCTGGACCCGGCATCGGGCGTCTGGACCGGCAAGGACATCCGCAGTTTCGGCGCCGCGGTTTTCAACGAGAAGCAGTACTCCGTCGAACACGCGCAGGCGAACGACGTGCAGGTCACGGCGGTTCATACGGCGGCGGGCGCGAAGTGCGCGCAGTTGGTGCTTCACACGGCGGTCGATGTGGTCGATTTCTATCGTGGGCGCCTCGGCTTCTACCCGCACAAATCGCTGACGATCATTCCCGGCATGGACTACCCGGCGGGCGGCTATCCGGCGGCCACGGCGATGGTTGTGATTCACGGCCAGGAGCAGATGGAAAAGAAACCCGAAGCGCATTTCCGCTGGATCACGGCGCACGAAATCGGCCATATGTATTGGTCTGAGCACGTGCTCAACGAAGGTCCGGACAGTCTCGACTGGTGGATGATCGGTTTGGGTATTTTCGCTGATCGCGAATACCGGCGGGCGCGCGGGATCACGGCTCCAGTCGGCAATCTGCCGGCCAATTACATCGGCGGCATGAAAGACGGGCTCGACACAACGATGGATCTCACCGACGAGCAGGAGGAGCTCTTCGAGGGGGACTTCAACAACGTCGTCGAGCACGGCAAGAGCAGCGCGATGATGGATGCGCTGGAATCGACCATCGGTGTGGCCACGTTCGACCGTGTGTATCGCCGCTGCCTGAGCGAGTTTCACGGCCGCCGGATGGGCTGGCATGATTTCGAGAAGGTCTGCGAAGAGGAGAGCGGAGAGGACCTCGGCTGGTTTTTCGAGAGCTGGGTGCGGAGCAACCAGTACGCTCTGTATTCTGTCGCGAGGCAGGAATCGACACCGACAGCGAGCGGATGGCATTCCGAGGTCGAGGTAGTCTCGAAGGGGGCACGGCTGCAGCGCGTGCCCGTGGTGGCAACTTTCGCGGATGGCTCGCAGCAGAACCAACGCACGGACCGGCTGGCCGGCGCGAGCCGCCTGAGCTTTGAAAGCAAGTCACCGCTCAAAGAGGTCAATCTCGATCCGCAGAACACGCTGTGGATGCTTGAGTCGGAACCACCGCTTTCCGCCGCTGAGTTGCAACGCAAGCTCGACCGGTTGAATCTGACGGGATCGGGAGAACAGGCCTTCGCTCTGTTGCCGCGGGCGCGAGAACTGCAGCTGGCGTCGTCGCGTCCGTGGCGCAGGCTGGGACTGCTGTTGTATGACGCGAAACACTACGCGGAAGCGCTGGAGTGCTACAAGAAAGCACAGGAAACGACTTCGGATCGGGACTACAGATTCCTGGCGCTGGTCTGGCAGGGGCAGTTGCTCGATCTGATGGGAAAACGCGATGCGGCGGTTGAAGCGTATCGGGCCGCGCTGGCCACGGGCTCCACGTATGTTTTCCGGCACGACCAATACAAGTTGCGGATCGATCCAAAATGGGTCCAGGAACGCCTTCAAACGCCGTTCAAACGGGAGTAGGTGACTTATCGGCTGGGGAAGGGCGTCAGATCGACTCCAGCTCTTCTTCCAGCAACTGTTTTTGGTTCAGGTCGGCGTAGTAGCCGCCGGTTGCCAGCAGTTGATCGTGCGAGCCGGCCTCGACGATGCGGCCCTCATCCAGCACGTAGATGCGGCCGGCCAGGCGCACGGTGGAGACGCGGTGCGAGATCAGAATCGTCGTTCGGCCGCGCATGAACCCAAGCAGGCTGGCCAGGATCCGCTCCTCGGTGATGGTGTTGACCGAGGAGAGCGCATCGTCGAGGATCAAGAGGCGCGGTTCGCGGACCAGGGCGCGGGCGATGGCGGCGCGCTGCTTCTGGCCTCCCGAGAGCGTGAGGCCGCGCTCGCCAACCTCGGTCTCCAGGCCCTGCGGGAAGGTCTCCAGGTCGGGCCCCAGGCCGGCCATCGCGGCGGCCTCGCGGATCGCGGCCGCGCTGGCCCCGGGCGCGCCCAGGGCAATGTTCTCCGCCAGCGTGGCGCTGAACAGGAACGTCTCCTGCGGCACATAGCCGATCACGCGGCGGATGTCGGCCGGATCGTACTGGCGCAGATCGGCGCCCCCCAGCAGGACCCGTCCGGCGGTCGGGTCGTAGAGCCGCGGCAGCAGATTCACGAGCGTGCTCTTGCCACTTCCGGTGCGCCCCACAATGGCGATGACTTCGCCCTCCCGCACCTGCAGATCGATCCCGTCCAGCGCGCGCCGCATGCGGCCGCCACTGTTGTGCGCCACGGGAAACTCCATCGCGACGCCCTCCAGCGCCACGTCGAACGAGCCGGCCAGCGCGACCGGAACGGCGGGCGCGGTGATGGACGGCCGCTCGCGCATGATCTGCTGGATGCGCTCGAGCGATGCCGTGCCGCGCTCCATCAGGTTCACCACCCAGCCAAAGGCGATCATCGGCCAGATCAGCGTGCCCATGTAGAGATTGAACATGACGAAGCTGCCCAGGCTCAGCGAGTGCGTCATGACGCGCCACCCGCCGACGAACAGGACCACCAGGAACGTCAGCCCGATCAGCGCCTGCAGCAGCGGCATGAAGGCGCTGGATAGTCTGGCCAACCCGATATTCTGCGCAATGAACTGGCGATTCAACGCCGCGAATCGTTCTAATTCGGCTTGTTCCTGAACATAAGCGCGCAACACGCGCGCTCCGTTCAGATTCTCCTGAACGCGGCTGCTGATGTCCGAAAAGAGCGCCTGAATTCTCTCGAAACGGGCGTGAATTCGACGTCCGAACAAAACCACCACCACGGAAACCAGCGGCGTGGGAGAGAGCGCCCACAGCGTCAGCCGCCAGTCCACGGCAGCCATGACGCCGACGGCCAGAACGAAAGTCAGCGCCGTCTCGGCCCAGTACATCATGGCCGGGCCGAGCATCATGCGCACGGCGTTCAGGTCGTTGGTGGCGCGCGCCATCAGGTCGCCGGTGCGCGAACGGGCGAAGAAATCGTGGTTCAGCGCGACCAGCCTGGCGAACAGGTCGTTGCGGATGTCGTATTCGACGTCGCGCGAAAGCCCCACCAGCAGTACGCGCATCCAGTATTGGAAAACGCCCTTGAACAGAGCCGCGCCGACGATGGCGCCGCAGATCAGCCATAGCCGCCCCAGCCCCTGGCCGCGCGTCACGGTGTCGATGCCGGAGCGCGTGATGAGCGGAATCACGGCTCCCGCCAGGTCCTTCAACGCCAGGGCCAGCAGTCCCAGCACCAGCGCCGGCCGGTAGCGCCGCATGTAGGGCCAGAGAATCTTAAAAGCCGGAATCATGGCACGTCCGAGCGCATGGGTCTCACAAGCCGAAGGGCGTGGACAGCAGCTTCAGATACTCGTCCAGGATCGTCTTGCGGGCTTCGCGCACGCGGAACCAGTAGCGGTTCTGGAACAGGGGACTCTCCGCGGAGACGGTGATAAAGTCCAGTTGCGGGCAGAACTTGCGGTACAGTTGGGCGGCCCGGCGCGTGTGGAAGGCCGTGGTGACGAGCAGAAACTTGCGCACCCCGGCGCGGCGCAGCACGTCGCAACACGCCTGAGCTTCCGCCGCTGTGCTGAGTGCGCCGCTCTCGATGCAGCGGAACGAGGCCGTGGGGTAGCCGTGGCGCCCGGCAAAAGGAATACTGGCGGCGCATTCCGGCATGTCGTAAAACGTCGTCGGGCCGCTCACGTAAGCCACCGGCGCGTAGCCCAGGCGCATCAGTTCGCCGGCCTTGAGAATCCGCTCTCCGGTCTTGCCGCCGGCCAGCACCAGGATCGCATCAGCTTTCTGTGGCGGCTGGCCCACATCGAGAAACGTGCCGGCCTGCTCGAGGATCGGCTCCCGCACGAGCCACACGACGCCCATCAGAACGAGGCACACCGCCGGCACCGCCAGCCGCGGGCGAATCAGCGCAGGCTTCACGCCGGAGCTCACTTGTCGTCGTTGTCCAGACGGCCGGCGCTGCGCAGGATCTGGAACATCCTTTCGACTTCGGCCGCGTCCTCGTCGCTGAGGATGCGTGGCGGCGGCGGGGCAGGCTTTTCCACGGCCGGCGCCGCGGGCGCTCCGAAGATCCGGCTGTGAGGCACGCCATTAATCAGCGCCTGCGCGCAGCGCTGTTGAATCAGGCGCAGCAACTGGCGGCAGTCTTCGGCGTGTCCCGGGAACAGCAGCCGCAGCGGCCGGTCTTCGAGCTGCGTCAGGTGGACCACCAGCGGTGAAAGCCAGTTGGTCTGGTCAACGCGCCGCACGCTCGACCAGGGGATCACGCGCCGGCCCACCACCAGATTGTCCTCAGTCACTTCGATGCGCGGCCGGAGGGCGAGCCAGGCGCAGCCCAGGGCGCCCAGGGCAAGCAGTGCAGTGGGCATCCAGGCCGGCCACCAGCTCCAGGCGCACCAGGCCGAAAAGCCCGCCATCAGGAATCCCATCAATGCGGCCAGCGGGTAGACCCGGGATGGGACAAATCGGTTCATGGAACGGGTGCCACCTTCAGGCTAGCTGCGCTTTGAACGAGCGTCAATGCCGTTCCGTTCGGAGCAGGCCCAAGGCGGTCCCAAGGTAATGCACTGCGCTCCACGCCGTGGCCCCGACAACCGCCCAGACGAGCGCCGTAAACACTGGCCGCGGCGGCAGATCGGGCCAGCCGGCGCGCAGCACGCAAGCCCCGGCGAGCAGCAACTGGCAGACCGTGGAGAGTTTGCCCCAGAAGCTGGGCGGGAAGCGCCGCGCCCGGCCCGAGGCCATGGCGGCGGCGGCAAAGCCGAGAATCATCGCGTCCCGGCCCAGCACCAGCCCGGTCAGAGCCCAGCTCAGCATGCCGCGCCAGGAAAAGCAGACGTACAGCGTGGCGGCGAGCACCTTGTCCGCCACCGGGTCCAGCTTTTCGCCCAATTCGCTTTTCCAGTTAAAACGGCGCGCCAGGTAACCGTCGAGCGCGTCGCTCATGCCCACCACAAACAAAACGGGCAGCGCAATGCGGAAATTGCCGCGCGCCAGCTCCCAGCCCAGCCAGGGCGAGGCAACGATCCGCAAAATGCTCAGCAGATTGGGTGGCGTGAGGCAACCGTGCATGACGCCAGTCAGACCATCAGGCTATCACTTGCGCCGCGACGCGGTTGGCCAGTTGATCGAAGGTGATGACTTCATACAGCGACGGGTCGGACATAATGCGCGCCACCAGCGCGACGTGCATGGCGTGGCCCGCGCGCTCGGCCACGACGTGTCCCAGCAGCGGGCGTCCGATGAGCGCCAGATCGCCGATCAGGTCCAGCGCCTTGTGACGGCACGGCTCGTCCCGGAAACGCAGTCCTTCCGGATTCAACACGCCGTCCCGCGTGAAGCACACCGCGTTGGCCAGCAACGCGCCCCGGATCAGGCCCATGTTCTGCATCTGTTCGAGTTCCCAGTCGAAGCCGAAAGTGCGCGCGGGGGCGATCTCACGGGCGTAAGTTTCCGGCGTCACCCGCAGGTCGAGCTCGTGTTCACCGACTTGCGGATGCGGGAAGAAAACGCGGCAGGTGAGAGCGAATGTGTCGGCCGGATAAATCGCGATGCGCTTGCCGCGGCCCTCGAGATGCACCGGTTCGAGAACCCGCAGATAGCGGCGGCGGCGGCGCGTCTGGCGGATGCCCGCCCGGCGCAGCAGTTCGATGAACGGCCCGCTGCTGCCGTCCAGAATCGGCACTTCGAGATTGTCGATCTCCACATAGGCGTTGTCGATGCCCATGCTGTAGAAGGTGCTCAGCAAATGCTCGGTGGTGGAAATCAGCACGCCCTGGCGCATCAGGCTGGTGGCATAGCTGACTTTCTGGACATAGCGCCAACTGGCCGGGATTTCGAAGTTGTCCAGGTCTGTCCGGCGGAAAACGATTCCGGTTGCGGCGGGCGCCGGAGTAAGCCGCAGATTCACTGGCACGCCGCTGTGCAGTCCGACGCCTCGCGTCTCGACGGCACGCATCAAAGTCGTTTCAAAACGCACTGGCCGCTCCCATCAAAGCAGGTTCCAGATAACCTAACCTCCATGCTATCAGGTATCCTTCCGAGTGATAAAGTTACTTGTTTCCTGTGATTTACGTATTTTCATATGTGTCTTTATTGCCACTTTTTGGTGCATTCTCATGGGCTTTGCGCCGATTCATACTCCTCAACACATTGCTGCGACAAGAGTTTTCGGTCGCAATGGAGACTCAATTTGGACACAGTCGGGGGTACCGGCATCTCGACAGCCTTTCGGGCGCCAGTCGGCTGAAACACGACTGAGACTGCGGCAGGCGGAGATTCCTTTCGCGGTGAGGGCTATTCTGTAAATGATGTCGCAGCTCCGGCGTCTGTACCTGGTTGATGCGTTCAACCTGATTTTCCGCGCTTACCACGCGCGGCAGCGGAGCGGCGCGCCGCCGATGCGCACTTCGCGCGGTACATCGACCGAAGCGATCTACATTTTTCACAACATGCTGCGGCGCATCCAGCGGCAGTTCTCTCCGGATGCGCTGGCGGCTGCATTCGAGTCCGAAGGCCCCACGCTGCGCGACCAGGAATTCGAAGCCTACAAGGCCAACCGCCCCGAGACCCCACCCGAATTGATCGAACAGATCCCGACCATTGCCCGGCTGCTGGACGCGCTGCGAGTGCCGGTCGTGCAACTGGCGGGCTACGAAGCCGACGACGTGATCGGAACGCTGGCCGCGCGCGGCGCCGCCGCGGGTTACGAGGTCAGCATCGTGTCCAGCGACAAGGACATGCTGCAGCTTGTGGGCGACGGCATCTCGGTGCTCGATCCGATGAAGAACGACACGCTGTACGACGCCGCGAAGGTGAAGGAGTACAAAGGCGTCCCTCCGGAGCGCATCGTAGACTTGCTGGCGCTCTCCGGCGACTCAGTCGATAACATCCCGGGGGCGCCGGGGATCGGCGAACGAGGGGCCGTCCAACTGCTCGAGCAGTTCGGCTCCCTGGATGCGCTGCTGGAGCACGCCTTGGAGGTCCCGCGCAAGTCCTATCGCGAGAGTCTGCTGTTTTTCAAAGATCAAATTCTGCTGAGCAGGCGCCTGGCCACGATCCATCGCGACGCGCCACTGGCGGTTGAGCTCGACGCGCTGCAGGTCCAACCGCCCGACCGCGAAGCCCTGGCGACGATCTACCGCGAACTCGAGTTCTTCAGTTTCCTGAAGGAACTCGATGCCGCCTCGCCCGCTCCGGACTCCGCGCCTGCGCGCCAGACTCTGGCCATCGAAACGGCCGAGGAACTGGCCCGGTTCCTCGGCCGAACGCCCTCCGATGAGCCCATCGCGCTGGCCTTCGACCCGCCCGCGCCCGGCGGCCTGGGCGGCGGCGCCATCGGCCTCGCTACCGCGTCCACTTCAGCCACTGCAGCCTGGCCGCTGCTCCATGCTCTACAATCGGACGTCGGCCGCCGGAACTTTAGCCTCCACGACTACAAAGGTTTGCTCACGGCCGGCCTACTGCCCGAAACCGCGCAGGGCATTGAAGACCTCTTCCTGCATGCCTTTCTGGTTCTCGCCGACCCCTCGGCCTGCGAATTCACCTCCCTGTGCACGCGCTATTTGAGCCAGGCCCCGCCCTCCGGCGCCGCGGCGCGGGCCGCGGCAATTCACGGCATTGCATCCCGGCTGCGGCCCGAGATCAATGCCGATTACCGCCGCATCTACGAGACCATCGACCTGCCCCTCGCGCCGGTGCTGGCGCGCATGGAGCGCACCGGAATCCGCGTCGACCCGGACGTGCTGCGGGGTCTCTCCGCGTCGATGGATGCGCGTCTGCAGGCTCTGACAGCGGACATTTATGAAGTGGCCCGCCATCCCTTCAACATCAATTCGCCGCAACAATTGGGGAAGGTTCTGTTTGAAGAGCTGGGACTGCCCGCGCAGGGCCGCACCGGCAAGACGAAGAGCTACTCGACCGCCGCCGACGTGCTGGAGGCCCTGGCGCCGTTCCACCCGGTCGCACAGAAGGTCCTGGACTACCGGCAGGTCACCAAACTCAAGGGCACCTACGTCGACGCTCTGCCCGCGCTGATGGACTCCGCGGGCCGGGTCCACACCACATTCAATCCCGCCGGCGCGGCCACGGGCCGGCTCTCGTCGTCCAATCCCAATCTGCAGAACATCCCCATCCGCAGCGAGCTGGGGCGCGACATCCGCGCGGCCTTCGTGCCGCATCCCGGCTGGATCCTGCTCGCGGCCGACTACTCGCAGATCGAACTGCGCCTGCTGGCCCATTTCTCTTCCGATGCGGTGCTGGTGGAGGCCTTCCGGCACAACGAGGACATCCACACCCGCACTGCTTCCGAGGTCTTCGGCGTTCCGCCGCTGATGGTGACCCCCGAGATGCGCCGCGGCGCCAAGGCGGTCAATTTCGGAATTGTTTATGGACAGACGGCGTTTGGCCTGGCGGCGCAGATCAGCGTCTCGCGCGAAGAGGCGGAACACTACATCCGCAGCTATTTCGAGCGTTACGCCGGCGTCAAAAAGTGGATCGACCACACCATCGCCGAGGTCCGCCAGCGCGGCTACACGCTGACCATGCACGGCCGCCGCAGGCCCATCCCGGACATCCAGTCGCACAATGCCAACGCCCGCTCCTTCGCCGAGCGCACCGCCGTCAACACGCCGCTGCAGGGCACCGCCGCCGATCTGATCAAGCTGGCCATGATCGCCCTCGACGCCGATCTGCGCGCCCAGCGGATGCAGACGCGCCTGCTGCTCCAGGTGCACGACGAACTGGTGCTGGAATGCCCGCCCGAGGAACTGGAAGAAGCTTCCCGCCTGGTCAAGCGGCGCATGGAAGGCGTGGCCCATCTGAAGGTGCCGCTGCTGGCTGAGACCGGCACCGGCCCCAACTGGCGCGACGCCAAGTAGCGCACGCCGGAGGCCATACGCCGTGCGTGTCCCTCTTTCGGGCGACACAACCTGGTGAATCCTGCGCTACAGGCTGGTGTATGCTGTCTTTCGGCCTGGATCGGGTTCGAGGCCCCGGCGCCGCAAGCGCGTCGCTGAACGCCGTCCGTTCCCGACTGCGGCTGGCGTTTCGGTAGGGCCCGAAAGGGGTGACCAAAAGTGAGTTTGAGTCCTGAAAATCGTCCTCGCCGCCGTAGGTCGGTGATGGTTCCGGCCGGAGGCGCCTGTCTTCGCGCTGCAACGGTTCTCTTTCTCGTTCTGTCCGTCCTGCCCGGTGCGCTGCGGGCCCAGGTGGCCATCAGCGCCATCAGGCCGTCGGTGACCGCGCCAGCCCCGGTGGGCGCCACGGTAGTCTTCACCACTTCGGCGGTCAATGCCCAGCCTCCGGGCGCCGGCGGCAACGTCCAGGTGGAGGCGCGCCGCCGCAGGATGCCCGGCTCCGACCCCGACTCGCGAAACCTGCGCTACCGCTACCGGGTGAGTCTCAACGGCGGCGCCTATTCGACCATCGTCGACTACGGGCCCTCGAACAGCTTCACCTGGACGCCGGCGGAGGTCGAGGGCAACTACCAGATTGAGGCTTCCGTTGTCGACCGCCTCACCGGCAGCGTGGCAACTTCCGCGGTTCCGTTCACGATTACTCCCCTGGCTAGCGGCAGCGGGCCGGTGGTGAGTGCCACCAATCACCCCCTGGTGGCGCTCTACAGTGCGCCGCCGTGCGCCGCCGGCGTGATGCGGGTGCGCTTCAAGATGGAATCCGAGGCGTATTGGCACAGCACCTCGCCCAAGCCCTGCAACGGCGTCACGACGATGAATTTCTACGTCGCGGGCATGTACGCCAGCTCCACCTACACGCTGGTCAGCGACGTAATGGATCAATCGCAGACGACCACCAGCGCCAGCCTGACTTTCACCACCGGCGCGGCGTCTCCGAATGTACCGGCCATGGGGACCGCTATTCCCATGGATTTGCCATCATCCATGGCGCAGAGCACCCTGCTCCTCGAGCCGATCCTCACCAACGTGTGCGCCGTCGATCCGAATTCGCAGGTGCTGTGGTATTTGCCGGGCAACTATATTTACGGGACGCGGCCCGTTCCAGGCGGCACGTTCCTGACCGTATATGGGGGGACGCGGAATCTGCCGGTATCGGGTTTCACCGAGTACGATCTGGCCGGCAACATCGTCAAGCAGACCAACGTGGAACAGATCAACGCCCAGTTGAAGAACCTCGGCCTGAGCTGGACCGTCAATACGTTCCATCATGACGTTCGCCGGCTGCCCAACGGGGATTACCTGGCCTTGGCGCAGACCGAAGTGCTGAGCAACGCTCAGGGCCCCAATACCGACATCATCGGCGACGTGATCCTGCTCCTGGATCCAAACCTGCAGGTGCTTTGGACCTGGAACGCCTTCGAACACCTCGACGTTACGCGCCAGGCGGTTCTGGGCGAGGTCGAACCTACCTATGCGATCGGCTTCGTCGGCTTTCTGGCGCCCATGGCCAACGACTGGACGCATGGGAATTCCGTGGCCGTCACCCCCGACGGAAATCTGCTCTATTCCTCGCGGCACCAGGATTTCGTCTACAAGCTGGCCTTCCAGCATGGGACGGGCGACGGTCACGTGATCTGGAAGCTCGGAAAAGGCGGCGATTTCACGTGGATCTCGAGCGACCCTTATCCTTGGCAGTCGCACCAGCACGACGCCGATTTCCCAACTCCCGCTCTGCTGACCCTTTACGACAACGGCAATACCAGAATCCAGTCATTGGGGGGCAACAGCCGTGGAATGGCACTGATTATCGATGAGATCAACCTCACCGTCACACCGGTCCTGGTCGCCGATATGGGCGTCTACTCGGGAGCACTGGGCGCGGCTCAGCAGTTGATCAATGGGAACTACTGGTTCGACTCCGGCGATTTCGGCGTGAGCGCCAAGTCGGACGAAGTAAACGCCGACGGCAGCAGCGTCTTTGAGATCTCGGTGCACAACCCCGTTTACCGCAGCTTCCGCCTGACCAACCTGTATTCGGCGTCGTGGTGAGGCGCGTGGACCGGGCCTGCACGGCGGATCAGGCGCTTCCCGGCGCCGCCGCGGACGGGATCGAGAAAACAGCCCGCACCTCCACGCTGACCGCGGCCGGCTTTCCGGTCTGCCGGTCGATGGGGCACCACACCGTCCGGGCCAGCGCCAGCCGCTTCCGGTCGCTCTCCCGCAGCAGCTCCGTGTGCCGGTCGAACTTGATCCGCGTCGCCGTCCCCACCCACGTCCGCGCCACGATCCGGTCGCCCGGCAGGGCCGGGTGCAGGTAGTCGATCTCGTGCCGCACCACCACCCACAGCAGCTTCGCCTGGTCAGCCGGCGGCGCCGCGGCCGTCCAATGCGCCACAGCCGCCTCCTGCACCCAACGCAGGTAGGTCACGTTATTGACGTGCCCTAGCTCGTCGATGTCTTCCGGCAGCACCGGAATCAGCACTTCATACGGCTCCGCGGCGTGGCTCATGACTCTTATCGAATTGTCGCAGCCGCCGCGCGGAAGCGGGTCAAGGCGCCCCCGTCCTTTGTTGGGGCGCGGCAGCACCGCTGGCCTGGGGTTGTGGCTTCCACCCGGGACCGCTACTCTGGCAGGCAAGGGGGCATGCCGGATCTCTCCTCCCAACTCGAAGCCCTGCGGCGTCGCATCGCCCGCCTCGAAGGCCGTCCCGCACCCGTTTCCCTCGATCCGTTAGCCAGAGCAACGACCCCTTGCGAGGTTGAAACAAGCGTCGATAACGAGGCGCTGCCTGTCGAAAAACGTACCGGAAACGCACTTTTTGACGCTCCCGGCGCCCAGGAGGGTGGTAAGAACCCCTCCTCGGGCAGGGAAGTGGAGACCGCGGACGGGCGCCATTGGGAGATGGAGCGCGCCTGGCCGGCGCATCACCGGCACGGCGTTTCCGATGTCGGCGCCCTGATCGAGCTTCCGGCCGATATCCTGAGCGCGCTGCTCCCGGGCGCGGGCGAGGAGCAGCCGATCGACTGCCCGCCCGAACGCTGGGCCTTCCTGGACACCGAAACCACGGGCCTCGCCGGCGGCTCGGGCACGCTCGCGTTCCTGGTCGGCGTGGGATCCATCACGCCGCGCGGATTCGCTCTGAAGCAGTATTTCCTGCGCCAGCCGTCGGAGGAAGCTTCGCTCCTGGCGGCGCTCGCGGCCGATCTCGCCGGTTACGACGTATTAGTTACTTACAACGGCAAGGCGTTCGATGTCCCGCTGCTCGAGACGCGCTTCCTGATGAACCGCCAGAAGGCGCCATTCCCGCGTCTGCAGCACGTCAACCTGCTGCACGGCGCGCGCCGCTTGTGGCGGCTGAAGCTGGAAAGTTGCCGGCTGCAGGACCTGGAGCAGCGCATCCTGGGCCACGAGCGCGTGGACGACGTCGGCGGCGCGTTCATCCCCAACCTGTATTTCGATTACCTGCGCCGCGGCGACGCCGGTCCGCTGGAACCGATCTTCTTTCACAACGCCATCGACATCCTCTCGCTGGCCTGCCTGACCTCGGTCGTGCCGCAGGCCTTCCGCGAGCCCGCGCGGCTGAAGCACGGCGCGGAGCTGGCCGGTCTGGCGCGCTGGCTGTGCAAAGAGGATCGGCTGGAGGAGGCAGCGGCGCTGATGCGGCTGGCGCTGCAGCGCCCGATGAGCGACCCTCTGGTTTGGGAGACGCTGTGGCGGCTGGCCGACAGCGAGCGCAAGCTGCATCGCCACCCCGCCGCCGTGGCCGCCTGGAGCGAACTCTCGCAAGTCCGCAACCCCTTCCAGGCACAGGCCTTGGAGCGCCTGGCGATGCACTACGAGCGGGTCGAGAAAAACCTCTCCATGGCCTTGCAATGCACCCACGCCGCGCTGGCCATCGAACGCACTCCAGAGTTGGAAAAACGTGCCGTCCGCCTCACCACTCGCCTCTCCAAACCCCGCCCGGGAAAGCTGCTGTAACCCTTCTTCCAGCAGTGGCAGTCGTGGGGCAGTTTCCGTTTAGCGTGTAATCCGGACAGAGCATATGTACGGCAGGGCGACCATGCGCTTATGTGAAGGCGGACGCGGAACGCAAGCGCGGCATGGCAAGTAGTACTGCCGCGGACGGGAGCTCCCCATCTGTCCCCTGGATCGCCCGCTTCAGCCTGCCTCTTGGCGCCTAGGATCTCGTTTCTCGCGGATGAGCTTATCGCGTGCACGTTCTCCCCAAACCTCAAAATGTTTCCACTTTGAGTTCCATCGAGCGTGGTTACGTTCCTCCAGAACGATCGGCTTCAGGAGATCCCAGGCCTTTCCGAGGGAATCGTCCCAGTGCTCAAGGACCTCTCCTTTGGGCAAGAAATTTAGCAGATAGGCGACAGTATTCATCTTTCGAGAAACTTCCCGCGCATGGGCCTTGTCCTCCTCAGTCCAGGGGGTGACGCACGTGGGAAACCGAGCGAAGATCCTGGCGCGGTCCTGATGAAAGCTACGGAAGAGTTCCTCCGCCCTGAGCCATACCTCAAATCGGAAGTGGCGGATAGCATAGAAAACAGCAACGATCGCGACGAGTACAGCCAAGGCGCTAATCATGCTCCATCCGGGAGCCCAGTTTGCTGCGGCCGCCATTGTGACGGAATTGTCCATTTTGTCTCTCCTGCGCATCCCCTGCCGTTCATTCTCAGGAATCCAGTAGGCCGGATTGACAGCTTGGGAGGCCATCAGTCCCTCGCTGTCCTTTGCCATCCGTTTTTCTATCCCCTACGCGGACGCCAAACGCGCTTCGCAGCCCCGGGGATGCTCTTCCAATGGGGCCGTGAAATGCTGCGCCTGGCTCCCACTCACACACGTTAGCACCAGTCGGATTGGGCGCGTTACGTAAGCTTGGCGACGCAGCTCCGCATGCACTGCACCTGGCCGTACCACGCCCATAGCACCGAAGTGCCACGACCGATTGTTAACGGATCGTCGGCAATCCGGACAATGAACTCGCCCGTCACGCGCGCCCGCCACTGTCCGAGTAGCGTGATCCGGGCGCAACTTCCCAGAGGCGGACCTCCCGTCCCCTTTGGCGTTCTCGCAACGTCGGCGAGATGTAGAATCGACTTGTTATGGCGAAAGCAACCCGAGAGCTGAGCCGGAAGATCGGGTGCAAGGCAGAGAACCTCAGTAGGATCCGGGTGTCCGGAATGGGAGTGGAGCCGTGTACAGGTACGATGCGTTCATAAGTTACAATGCGGCCCAACTTCAGTGGGTTCGCAAACTCGTTAAGAGGTTGAGAGACCTGGGCATTCAGCCGTTTTTCGACCGCGACATCGACCTCGCAGGCTCTCAACTTCACAGGGCGATTGCTCAAGGCATGATCGACAGCAGGTGTTGTGTCGTCGTTTTGACACCCGAATCCGTGGCAAGCGGATGGGTCGGATATGAGATCGAGCGAGCACTCAAGATGGACCCGGACGCAGAGCGGAGATTTCTGATCCCTCTTCTGCTGAAGGACTGCGAAATCCCGCCAGGGCTCGCTCTTCGCGGATACATCGACTGTCGAAGAGGACTCACAAAACAGAAACTCGCGGAACTGGTAAGCGCCACCGCTCAGCGTGGGATTGCTGAATTCGTTCAACTCGGCGCCGCCTGGCGATACTTGGCGATGGTGCTGCGCGCCTAGGAATGTAGACCTTTGCGGTTTGGCATTCCTGGACCAATCCCGAGGTGTCCTGGTCGGTGACGAAGGCACGATCCTCCGGACCGTTGACGGTGGGCGAACGTGGAGGGCGCTGAAATCGAATACAACTGAAAGTCTGTATTCCATCGCCTTCCGAGACGATGGCAAGAGCGGATGGATTGTCGGCACCAAGGGGACAGCTCTCCGGACTGACGATGCGGGTGAGTCGTGGAAACGCGTGCGTACTGGTGTTGACGATGACTTTTCCGAAGTCGCATGGTGTCAGGGTGGTACATGCGCTTGCGTGGTCGGTTCGCAGGGAGTTGTACTTCGACGGGAGCACGGGTCAGCGCGCTGGGATTGTGTGCGCATCCCCGGCAGCCCTACTCTCTGGGGAATCAGCTTCGCCCCGGACGGGCTGTTTGGATGCGCAGTCGGTGCCAGCGGCACAGTCCTGCTGTCGAACGATGCAGGGCGGCACTGGAAACGGAAAGGAGGGCTGTCGATTCATTCAAATCTCTTCACATCGTGCGTCCTGCCGGACGGAAAGACAATTTGCGTTGTGGGCGACGAGGGCAGGATTCTCATCTCGCGGGACAGAGGCCGGAATTGGACGGTTCGGTCGCACCGCATGAGGCTTTTCCAGAACTGGCTCAATACAGCAGACTTCTCCATGAATGGCAAGACGGGGTGGGCGGCAGGCACGAAAGGGTTAATGCTGAAGACTACTGACGGAGGGAGTACTTGGACGCCCTTCGTCCTCGCCGGTGATCCGGAGTTGATTACCGTGCAGTACCTCACCGATGGTACGGTCTGGGTCGTAGGGAATCGAGGAGCTCTTTTGACGACTCGGCCTGTCTGAGGGTTGGGCTCCGAACTTGTCATAGGACGTCGCGAAAAGACGGTGATGCGTCGAGTCGCGGCCCAAAATGGCGTTCTGGGAAACGTGGGAGATTGCTCTGCCCGGACCCTCGGCCAACCGGAAACTGACCCATTATCCTCTTCCTTCGCTCCCGACTCTTGCCCACGCCTTCGTGTTGCGAGGGAGCGCGATCCGGCTCCACTTCGCGGACAATGGCAAAGCCATGGATCAGGCCGTCAGGGGGAGGGGAACCGTGACCCTGCCGTGAAGAGTCGGCCCCTCCTCTGGAATCGCCTCGCCATGGGCCGCCAGGCTTTCCAGGTACAATGCAATCGCCTCTTTGACATTCTCCTGGGCTTCCTCCAGCGTCTCGCCTTGGGTGTGACAACCGGGCAAAGCCGGTACAAATGCCACATATCCCCCCTCCGGGGCCTGTTCGTAGAAGACCGTGTACGAGGATGTCCGGGCGCTGTTGGCCTTCATCACTCCCATTCTACTCGGCAGCGTCATCCGCAGGCCCGGGGCGAAAGCAAATTTCAGCGCCGAGACCGAGGATAAAACCTAAAGTTCCGGCCAAGGCGTCCGATATATGGGACACGGATCGAGTGATCCAGGAGGTGATCAACTGACAATCGATCACAATCTGCGGGCGATCTCGGCGCACTACTGATGTGCTGCCCCGCCTCCGGCGGCGATGGAACCTGACGGGCCCATGCCAGCGGCTAGTGCCGCGTTGCGGGCGGAGATGACAGCTAGAATCGGCGTGGCGCAGGTTGCGCCGATCGACGTGGATCGCCGTGATCGCCCATGAATTTTAGTCCACCGCATGGCGGCCCGGACCGCCGCGTGCCAAGCCCCGCCCGTGCCGGGCCGGTAGCCGGCGCCTGAAGCTCATTCCCGCCGCATGTGAGCGCTCGCCTCAGACCGCTCCTGTCGCCTCCTTTGCAGCCCCAATGCAGCCAGACCCGAGATGGGCTCGTCACGACTGCGAGGCTCGCCTGCAGCAGCCGGCTCCGGTCTTGGGTTCCTGCGCCGACGGCGGTGGCCGAAATCCACCACCAAGGTGCAACGGGGCCACCGGCAGGCCGGCTCACATATCGTAAGCTATTGAAACAACACGAAATACAGTTTGGCATCCGGGCTGCTCTGAGTCAGGCGAGGCCGGGAGGCCATGAGTATGAAGCGGCTCTACCAAACACTGAAGCTGGCATTGCTGATCACGGGGCTGAGTGCGCTGGCGCTGCTGGCGGCGCCGGCAGGCCAAGAGGCGCCGGGCCAAGCTCCGGGCCAGGCGCCGGGCCAGGCGCCGATGGGGCAGCCAGGGGTGGAGGAAGACGGACCCGGACCCGGAGTGGCACGCATCAGCCTGATGAACGGCGACGTTTCGGTGCGGCGCGGCGACTCGGGTGACTGGATTGCGGCGGCTATCAACGGGCCGTTGATGGCCGACGACCGTGTCCTGACAGGACCGGGCGCGCGCGCCGAAGTCGCGTTGAATTATTACAACCGCGTCCGCCTGGCGGGCGACACCGAGGTCCGGTTTCCGGAACTCGACCAGCACAAGTACGAGATTCAGATCGCCAGCGGGACGCTCATGTTTTCGGCGCTGCCGGGCAGCAATGACCAGCTGGAGTTCGCGACTCCAGCCGCGGCGCTGCGGCCGCTGGCGGCCGGCGCGTACCGGATCACGGTGCTGGGCGGCGGCGCGGTCGAGTTTACCGTGCGGCGCGGCGAGGCTGACATTTACACACCGCGAGGTACCCGCAGGCTGACGCCGGGCAGCACGATGCGCGTGCAGTTGGCCGAAGACGGTACGCCGGAGTTCCAGATGGCGGCCGAGATCGCGCCCGATGCCTTTGACGAGTTCAATTCGCGGCGCGACGGCGAGTTGAGCCAGGTGAAGTCGTATCAGCACATGAGCCGCGACATTGAAGGCGGCGAGGAGCTGGACCAGGCCGGGGAATGGGTCAACCAGCAGCCCTACGGGTATGTCTGGCACCCCAACGTAGCGCCGGATTGGGCGCCCTACGAGTACGGCCGGTGGACGTGGGAGGATTACTACGGCTGGACGTGGTTGAGCTACGATCCGTGGGGCTGGGCGCCGTATCACTACGGCCGCTGGTTCTGGGGCGTGGGCGGCTGGTACTGGTATCCGGGCGGCTTCGGCGCGGGGCTCTGGTGGAGGCCGGCGCTGGTCGGCTTTTTCGGCTGGGGCGGATTCGGGGTCGGCTTCGGGTTCGGCGGGTTCGGATGGGTGCCTCTGGCGCCGTTTGAGCACTTCCACCCGTGGTACGGCCGCGGCCTGTATGGTGCGGGCGGATTTGCCGGCCTGAACCACTCGATCGTCCGCAACGTCAACGTCACCAATACTTACCGCAATGCGCGGATCGCCAACGGAGTGCACGGCATGAGCGCGCAGAGCTTCGGCCGCGCCTCGGCCGGACGAGGTTCGACCGTGCCCGCGAGCGAGCTGAGCCACGCCAGCGCGATGCACGGGGCGCTGCCGGTCACGCCCAGCCGGGAGAGCTTGCGGATGAGCGACCGGGCGGTGTCGAGTTCACTCGCCAGCCGCGGTGCGCAGTCCGGCAATCAGAGTTTCATTGGCTCGCGCCAGACCTCATCGGCGAGCCGGATGTCGTTCGACCAGCGGCGGCAGAGTATTTCCCAGGCGATGCGCAGCGCAACGCCAACCACAACCGCCGCCGGCGGAGTAGGCCGCACGGGCACGACGACGGCCGGGGCCGGGAACACTCCCCGCAGCAGCGCGACTAGCGCGGGCAGCCAGGGCGGATGGCCGCGGGCCGGCTCGACCGCTGGGACGGCCGCTAATCGGACGTCGGAGGCGACGGGGATCCGGTCTGGCACGGGCGTTTCCAGCGGAACGTCCACTAGCGCTACCCGCGGTGGATGGGGCTCGTTCGGCGCGCCGGGCAACAACCGGAGCGCTACGGCGGCGGCCGGATCCGCGACGCGCACCTCCGGCGGCGGCTGGGATTCGTTTGGGAATCCGGGGCGCAGCAGCGGTTACACCACCAACGCCAACGGGAACGTCAGTGTATTCCGCAGTGGCCAGAACTCGGGCGCGACAGAGGCGCGTCCCAGCCAAAGCTGGAGCACGGGCGGCGGCGGCCGGAGTGTAAGTGCCTACGGCAACCAGGGCGGCGGCAGCAGTGTGCGCACCTACGGCAACCAGGGCGGCGGCTACTCCGCTCCGCGCTTGAGTGGCGGCTGGAACACCGGCGCTGGTTCGAGTCCGCGCTATGCGGCGCCCAGCGGAGGCCGGTCCTATGGATCGTCGGCTGGATCATCGACGCCGCACTATTCGGCGCCGGCGGCGCGCAGCGGCGGATCGACGTACGGCGGCGGAGGCGGCCACGTGAGCAGCGGCGGCGGCGGCCACGCCAGCAGCGGCGGGGGCCACTCCGGGCACCGTTAAGAAATCCGCGACAGACAGCAATCCATCGCTTCTTCTTCCCTCAGGCCCGTTCTCCCACGCGGAGGCGGGCCATTTTTTTGCCGTACTGATCAGCTACAAGTTGGTCGAATTCCTTCCGAGCAGATCGTAACCGCGGGCTTTGCCAGACAGATCTTCTCGAGAAATCCGGGCCGCGGCCTACTGCACCACGATGCCCTTGTCGGCCAGCAGCGTGCCGAGGCGCTGCTGCAGATTCAGGACGTTGCGTCGGTATAGCACGATCTGATCGACCAGACTGGAACGCGCCGTGGTCAGGTCGGTCTGCGACGTGAGCAGAAAGAAGACTGTGATGACGCCCAGCTCGTAGCGCTGCTGGTCGGCATCGACGCGCTTGACGGCGTAATCCACGGCGATCTGGGCCAGCTTGACGCTGGCGCGGCTGCTCTCGAGTTGCGTGACGGCCGTGAGGACGTCCTGGCGGATCTGCTGCTCGGCGTTGCGCTGGGTGAGCAGATTGATGCGCTTGCCGGCGACTGAGTCGGCGAGGTTGGCCGCGCCGGCGCGGTCGCGCAGAGGCAGGTTGAGGGACAGGCTGAACTGCCAGGTGGGAAAACCAAAGCCGAACATCTGACCGAAGGCATCGGTGAGGCCGCCGGGCACCGGCGCGGCGCCGCCGCTGGTCGGATAGTAGGTCCCGCCGATGCCGCTGGTGGTATAGCCGCCGCTCAGATTCAACTGCGGCTTGAGATTCTCGACGGCATTGCGGATTTGCAGATCGGTCACCTCGCCGGCGACGCGGATATTGGCCAGATCCGGGCGCGCCTGCAGGGCCAGATCGACCAGCTTCTCGCGATCGATCGGCGATTCGTCGATTTGCGGCGCGACAGATTCGGTCAGCACGATCGGCAGATTGCGGAAATCGGGCATGAGATCCACGCCCATCTGGCGGCGCAGAACGTCCTCGGCCTGCCGGACCACGAATTCAGCTTGCGCCAGGTTCAGCTTGGCGGTGGCGTACTGCTGTTCGGACTGGAAGATCTCGAGCGGCGAAGTCGCGCCCAGCTCCACTTCGCGATGCATGCGCTTCAGCGTCTGGTCGGCCAGGTTGAGCGACTGCTGCTGAACGGTCACATGTTCGCGCGCGCTGACCACATCCCAGTAGGCGTTCTCGGCAGCGGAGAGCATCCCAATGAGCTGATTGCGGAAGGCGAAGTCCGCGGCGCGGCGCTGCGCCTTGGCGATGGTGATGGGCAGGCGCGTCACGGCGATGCCGCGGCCGCGCAGCAGCGGCTGGGTGAAACCGAAACTCAAGCCGGTGGAGTAGGCCGGGTTGTAAAAGTAAAAGCCGCTGTTGGTTGAAGTCTTGGAAGTTGACAAGGACGCGCTGACCTGCGTGCCGGTGGGCAGCGTTTCGGAGACGCTGACGTCGAACGGCTGCATCAGCGTGGAGAGCACGCTCGCGCCTTGTAACTCGTTTGTCGTCGGCGATTTGGCGCGAGTAGCTGAGAATGAACTTGAAAGGAAGGGGTCGAAAATCGCAGCCGCGCGCTGGATGGCGTCCTTGGGATATTCGAGCTGCAGCCGCTGGATCTCGACATCGGTGTTGTTGGCCATTACCAGGTCGAGGTAGTTCTTGAGGGACAGGTGCAGTTGACCCTCGGCGACCAGGTCGCCGAGGCCGGTGGGCGCGCGCAGGGTGACGCGCACGTTGTCATAGAAAAAGGTCTTGCGAAACCAGGCTGTCGTGCCCAGCCAGGGGGCATGGGAATCGGCCTGCGGGCCGGCGGCGGTAGCCTGGGACTGCGCCAGCGCCAGGGCGGACCCGAGAAAAAGAAGTGCCAAGTATCGAGTCGGATGCATGAATTGGACCTGTGTCATTAAGCGATGCGCGGCAACAAAACGGCCGGGCGAAGTTCCGCCCCGGCGCGGCTTACTCATAGCGCAGCGCCTCAATCGGATCGATCTGCGCGGCCTTGTAAGCCGGGTAGATTCCAAACAGCACACCCACGGCCGCGGAGACGCCAAACGCGACCACGACCGAGCCGATGGTGACGATGGTCTTCCATTCGGCGGCTAGGGCGATGCACCACGAAAGGAAGAAACCGAAGGCGATGCCCAGCAATCCGCCGGACAGGGAGATGAGCACCGATTCGGTGAGGAACTGGCGGATGATGTCCGACTTGCGGGCGCCCATCGCGCGGCGGACGCCGATCTCGCGCGTGCGCTCCATGACGGTGGCCAGCACGATGTTCATGATGCCGATGCCGCCCACCAGCAGCGAGATGGCGGCAATGGCCACCATGACGTATGTGAAGATGGTCTGGGTGCGCTGCTGTTGCTCCAACAGCGCGGCCGGAATGGTGACCGTGAAATCGTCGGCGTTGTGATGGGTGGAGTTGAGCACGGCAGTGACGATCTTGGCCGTGGTGACGCTGTCCTGGCCGGCTTTCAGACGCAGATCGACGCCGTCGAGATCATCCTTCATGTCGCTGTTGGTATCCCAAAAGCGGTACTTGAAGGTGTTCAGAGGGATGAAGATCGTGCTGTTGAGATCGGTCGTGCGGCCGCCCTGGGCGGCGCCTTCGCTGAGCTGCTCGCCCAGCACGCCCACCACCTGCAGCCAGCTATCGTTCACTTTGACGAAATGCCCCAGAGCGCTGCCGTAGCCCAGCAGGTTGACCTTGGCCAGGGCGCCGAGCACGCACATTGGGGAGCTCGAATCGTCGTCGGCGGGGCTCAGGAATCGTCCTTCGTCGACTCTCAGGTTGTGGATCTTCTCGTAGGACGGGCGCACGCCGAATAGCTCCGGAATGGGGCCGGCAGGCTTGGGCAGCACGCGCGCCGGGTGCAGCGAGCGGCGCGGCGAGAGGATCTCCAGTCCATCGATATTCGACTCCAGGATGCGCACGTCGCGTTCGGTCAGGCCGGGCGATACCTTGCGCCGCTGCTGGCGCTCCTCGGCGCTGTTCATGGGAACGGATTCGACCAGGATGTTACGCACGCCCAGGCGTTCGATGAACTCGAGCGACTGCTCGCGTGCGCCGGCGCCGATGGCCAGCATGCCGATCACGGAACCGACGCCGAACACGATGCCCAGCGCGGTGAGGAACGTGCGGGTCTTCTGCGCCCGCAGATTGTTGAACGCCTCGGCCAGATCGCTGAACAGGCCGCGCCTGGCGCGGCCCGCCGAGGAGGGGGGCAGGGGAGGGAGCGCGGTACTCACTTGGCGACTGCCTTGGCGGCGTTGCCCGCGCCGCTCTTCTTCGAGCCGGCCTCCTGCTGGTCGGGGCTGGCCAGGGAGACCTCGTCACCCTCCTTCAGACCGGTGACCACGACTTTGCTCTCACTGCGGCGCACCAGCTGGACGTCCTTCCTCGAGAAGCCTTGGCCGCCGCGCAGGTAAGCGTACGTGCGGCCATCGCTTTCAAACAGCGCCTGGGCCGGCAGCCACAGCGCGTCCTTGAGGGTTTCGGTAGTGATGAGGATGCGCACGCTCATGCCGGGGCGAAGTTCCGGGACCGGGTCCGCCAAGGCCAGGCGGCATTCGAAGTGGCGTTCCCAGAAGTTCCCCGTCGTCCCGCCCAGATCCTTGACTCGGGCCTTGAACGTGCGGTTGGGCAAGGCGATGACGTGGACCTCGGCGGGCTGCCCGATCGACAGGTGGCCGCGGTCGGTTTCGGCGACTTCCGCGGCCACTTCCCAATGGCTCATATCGGGGATCTGGGCCACGGCCATGCCGGCGCGAGTCTGGTCGCCGACCTGGTACAGGGGCAACGTCATGCCGCTGTACCACATGTTCTGATTCATGTTCTTTTCCACGTTGATGTAGCCGCTGGCGGTGGCTTTGACGCTCATCATGTCGATATTGCGCTGTGCCATCTCGACCTGTATTTTGGCTTTCTCGCGGGCCGCCTGCTGGATATTGATGCTGGCCTTGGCGGCGGCTTTGCGCTCGGGATAATCGTGCTCCAGCTTGGCCAGGCGGACGCGGGCGCCTTCGACAGCCAGTTCGTTCTGGCGGGCGGTGATGGCGGCCAGCAGGGGGTTGCGGCGGGCCTCCAATTCGGCATCCCTCAGGTCGCCGCGGGCGGTGATCAGCTCGCTCGTGAGCTCCTCTTCCTTGGCCGCGGCCTCGGCTTCGGCCTGAATCACCTGCTGCTCGGCCTCGTCCATGTCGGCCTGGGCCTCGCGCAGCTTGTAGGTCTCCTCGGTGGTGTCGAAACGGGCGACGACGTCGCCTGCATGCACCAGCTCGCCCGCCTTGCCCAGCTCCGTGATGGTCAGCGAATTGCTGCCCGTCATCGGCGCCACCACCATTTTCGAATTGCCGCCCTGCAAAGTGCCGTTGGCATACACGGTGAATACCACGTCGCCGCGCCGCACCCGCGTGGTCGGCGTAACGGCCGCCGAAGCTGGCGCGAGAAGCTTGTAGAACCGCGGCGCCAGGAGAGCCAGCGCGCCGAGCACAAGCACGGCGCAGGCCAGGGGCAGAACCTTGCCGAGAAGCCTCACCTGGCCTTCACCTCGAAGCCCTTGCCCTGGCTCTTCTTGTTCTCTTCGGCGGCCAGAACGTCCACCAGCGCGACCTGCGTGCCGGCTTCAACCCCGCGGATCGCAACCTCGTCGGGGTTGCGGGCCAGGATCTCGACCCGCACGCGCCGCAATCCCTGTTTGCCGGGCTCCAGGACCACGGGCCGGCCGTCGTGCGCGAAAATCGCCTTGGCCGGGACGCTGATCGCATCGGGGATGCGGTCCACGATGACGTCCATGCGCCCGTTCATGCCCGGGCGCAGGCGATCGTCAGCCGACCCCAGCGAGGCCATCACGCGGAAGGTCCGCGCAGGCGGCCATTCGAACGTCGCCTCCGCCAGCGGGGAGATGGACTCCAACTGCCCCAGAAAGGTCTTTTCGGGGAACGGGTCGAGAACGACGCGCGCCGCCTGGGCGACGACCATCCGGCCACGGTCGATCTCCTCTGCCTTGCCCTTCAGGCGCAGGCTGGCAAGGTCTGGAATTTCGGCGATGCCGACGCCCGGCCAGACGCTGTCACCGACCTTGAAAGGCTTGGCATTGAACCACCCCTGCGACTGGTTCACCAGCAGGTTGACAACACCCGCCGCGGGCGTCTTGAGTTCCATCTTTGCGAGGCGGCTGCGGGTCAGCTCGACTTCGTCCCGGGCCTTATTACGCTGGCTCTCGAGCGATGCGATGTTAGAGCGGGTCGAGGCCAGGTTCAGCTCGACGGTGGCCTGCTGCACCTTCACCTTCTCCTCGGCCAGACCCAGATCGATCCGGTTCTCCTCGCCCTGAATGGCGCTGACGATCTCTTTTTTCGAGGCTTCGAGGCGGGCCTTTTCGGCGGCCTGTTTGAGCGACGCGAGTTCGAGCTTGTCCTGCTCGGCCTTGATGCGTCCCTCGGCGATGGCCTGATCAAGCGACGCCTGGGCCTGCTTGAGAGCGGCCTCCTGCTCCTTCAACTGCCGCTCCGCGGCACTGGCATCGAAGCGCACAATCCTGTCGCCGGCCTTCACCGCTGCACCCTGTGCGGCGAGCCAGACAATCTGCAGGTTGGGGACATTGAAAGGCGCGTTGAGCTGCACGGAATGGTTGGCCTCGAGCTCGCCGCGGCAGGTGACGATCACCAGAAACTCGCCCTTGCGCGCCACAGCGGTCGGAACGGTTGAAACAGGCGCGGCGGCCGCGGGCCGCAGGAAGTGAATCGCCAGCACGCCCGCCAGCACCAGGACCAATGCGCCGGCCAGCCACGAGGCCGCCCGGCGGAGCCGCGTTGTCGGGAAGGGAAGCGCGGTGGCGCTCATGTTCCTCCAGGGGTCTTCGCGGCGCCCGCCGCCGCGTCCGGAGAGGTCCCGATTTCCAGGGCGGCGGAGAGATCGGGCAGCAGCCTGGGGTCCTGTTGCCGGATCCGGAAGATCGCGGTGAAGGCGCGCACCGGCGTGTCGAATCCGCTGGTGGCCACGGGACTCGCCGATTCGAGATCCGCGTCGAAGACCGCACCGGGATAGGCGTCCAGATAGAGGCGCGTGTGCGACGCTTTGCCCAGCCAGGCGACATCGGGTTCGTTCACGGTGGCCTCCACCACCATGTGCTCGGGATTGAAAATCTTGATCAGCGGCATGCCCGGATAGAGATCGTCGCCCTCGCGCGCCGGCCCCATGGACCCGCTGCGCCACGTGTTTTCCAGCGCCACCATGCCATCCTGGGGCGCGCGGATCTGCAGTTTTTCGAGATTCGAACGGGTTCGTTCCAGGGTCACCTTCTGGCGATCGGCTTTCAGCTCCTGGATCCGAACCATGGCCGCTTCGGCGCGCTTGTGGAATTCGTCGGACTTTCGGAGACTGGCCAGGCGCTGCCGGGCGTAGTCGGCGCGTGCTTCGTTCTTGAGACGATCGATTTCGCTCAGGATCGGACCCTTGCGGAGTTGTAGCTCAGCCTTTTCCAGATCCGCCTCGGCGGTTCGGATCAGGGAGACTCGGGTCGCGTCATCGCTGGCCACCTGGGCCTTCTTCTGATCCAACTGATGGGTAAGGTCGTCGAGCTTGGCTTTGGCGTCGCGTTCGGCGTCCACAAGGGAAGTGGCGTCGAACTCGGCCAGGATTTCGTCTTTCGAGACCTTGACGCCGTTGGAGATGATTTTGGTTACGGTGAGCCGGATGCCGGTCCCGGAGAGCTGCGGGACGCGAATCATCTGGGACTCGAGAGCCAGGATCAGACCGGTGGCGCGGATGGTCCGCGCCTGTTGGGCCACCGCTGACGGCGCGGAGAGGGGCTTTTCCGGGGAGGCGGCTATGCTCTCAGCCGGAACCCCGTCAACGGCGCGGGAGCAGCCGGGGAGGGAAATCAGCGCCGCCAGTATCGCCACGCCCGCGGCGAGGCGCCCGCGGCGCGGCGCGGTTGGCGCTTGCAATGCGGACAAATGGAATCGATATCGGATATCGGGACGCATTCATCGGCTTCCCAGCCGTGAATCCCTATCGTATCGAGTAGACGCGGGGAATGGTTCTTGCGTTGGTTGAAACTTCAACTATTTGGAGTGTCGCCGCAAGGGGTTGGCGCAAACGGCGGATCCTGGGCAACCGGAACTCGCAGCCTGGTTGTTGAGGATGTTGCATCCGGACGGGAGGGTTTGACGGAGCCGCGACTGCAAGGAGCGGTTGTGCGGTTCTTCCCACGACGATTTAGGAAGCAGGGAAAAGGGACTCAATGGCGAATTTGACCAATGGGAGATTGACGATGGCCTGGACTGCAACCGCTGCGCTGGCGGTTCATCTCCCAGCTCCGTTAGTTTACATAATATCGATTATCAGAAATCACAACGGAGGGGACAGGCCCGGCCGATTCCCCGGGCTCCCCCTCACTGACTATGCCCCTCTCCGACTAATTCCCCCCCTGATTGTTGACGTAGCAAGTGTTCGTCTTGTTATTGCAAACGCAGGCCATGAACACGCCCTTTTGGCTACAGTCGTTGTCCTGCGTGTAGCAGTTGATGGTGTGGTTGCAGGCGTAGACGAGAGGACCGAGGTCATCGCTCGTGGCGGTCTGAGCTGAGGCAACCATCATGTAGGAAGATACCGCAAGTACTGCGGCCCCAAAAAACAGTTTGAGAGTCTTCATCAATTATCTCCTCTGCGGACAATTCGTTGCGGCAGACCAGGCTCCCCGGATTCTCTGAACAGACCGGTCGCTCTAGAGCGCAGCGATTGCCAGGAAGGACTCCAGGCGTTCCATCGCCGTTTTATCAAGAACTCCGGATACCTGGTATAGCAGTTGTCCCTTGCCGTCAATAATCTCAGTAATTGGTGTCCGATCGAGCCGATACATGAGAATGTCATCGGAACTGACAGAATTTAGCACGTCCGCGCATGAAATCTGCACCTGGGCGCAGTAGCGGCTGGAGACCGGATCGGGCGTGACATTCACATAGTACACGCGCATCCCATGGGCAGCGGCCCGGGCGGCAATGGCCTTCCAATTAGGCCAGTTTTCCTGGCAGTACTGACAGGCCGGGTAAAAGGCTAGCAGCAGAGCCGGCGAATGCGCACCGGCAAAATCGAACGACGCGGGCAGGCCCAGCCCAGTGGTTCCCCGCAGCGGCGGAAACGGCCGATGCAGTGCCGGCAGTTCACGCCGGGCATCCCGTAACTTATTGTATAACCTATGATTAGTCACTGCCTGAAAAAGCACCGTCAGGGCCAGAGTGACAATCAGCGCAACGGAAAAAAGTCGTTTCATACAACCTGCCTATTTCTGAGGGGTATATCCATAAGAGTAGGACTGCGGTGGAAAAATCTCCGCCACTTCCGCCCGCACGAGTGCTGGGACTGACGCCACGTCCACCACCTGAACCACCCGGCAGCCGGCCTCCCGGGCGCTCTGCATCCCCGCGGCCGAGTCCTCGAACACGACCGCCTCCCCAGGAGCGACTCCAAGGCGTTGCAATGCAATGCGATACGGCTCCGGATGAGGTTTGTAGTGGTTTACGTTGTTGCCGTAAACAACTGCTGTCATGCAATCCAATAGCTTTGCCTGCAGCAAGATGGGTAGAATTTCTTCCTCATTACTTGAAGTTACGATTCCTAAGCTAATGGATGAAATAGACTTAAGTAAATCAATCAAGGCTGGATCGATCAACGGCTGACGCTCTGCGAGAGCCCGAAACAGCTTTCGTTTGCGCGGATAATGGGCCCTCAGTTCATCTGGAGTGACAGGCTTCGTAGCTAATCTGCATAATTCATTCAACATTTCCGCATCGGAGAGGCCCACGCAAATTCTCTGGAAGATCTCCCAGTTCAGATCGATGCCATACGATTTCAGGATCTCACGCCACGCCTGCCAGTGGAGTGGCTCGGTGTCGGCCAGCACTCCGTCAAAGTCGAAGATCAGCGCCTTGATGGGCGCGGCCGTCGAAGGCATCAGGCGCCGAACCTCAGCGTCCGGAGGATGCCCTGCATGGCGTCTTCGAAGGGCGTGAACCGCGCAGACGGCGCGGCGGGACGCGCCTGCGCGGGGCGGTCGAAATACTCACGAACGCGCTCGCTCAGCCGTGTGGCGGGCGCGACCAGGTGGCGGGCTGGAACCACCGGACCTCCCTGCCCCGAGACCTGAGGACGGCCCGGACCGCTGCTCCCGGCAGTGGACAGTTGCTCGACGACCTGCCGGATGCGGCCCAGGTCGCCCTCCTCCGCGTCATACGGGCCGCGCGGCATGTACGGCAGTTGCTCATCGATCGCCTGGATGCGATTGCCGGGGCTCGGGTGGTCGGAGAGAAAGCGCGTGACGAGCCCATTCTGGTTGCCCCGCTGGGCCTCGAGTTTTTCAAAAAAACGGGCCAGTTCCAGCGGGTTGTAACCGGCCTTCGCCATGGTGTATTCGCCCAGCAGATCGGCCTCGCTTTCCATGCTGCGCGAAAAGCCAAGCAGCACCGAGTTGGCGCCCAGCCCGATGCCGATCTGGTTCAGAACGCCGGACAATCCCCCGCTCCGCCCGACGGCACTGCCCAGCAACAGCGCCGGCAATTCCAGAGCCGCTGTCCGGCTGGCCTGGTGCGTGCCGTGGCGCAGCACGATATGCGACAGCTCGTGCGCCAGCACGCCCGCCAGTTGGGCCTCGTTTTCCGCCGCTCTGAGCAGCCCCGTATGGACGTACATCGGCCCCCCGGGCAACGCAAAGGCATTGATACTGTCGTCCTGGACCACTCTGAAGTAGTAGGGATAGTCCTCCAACCCGCCCTGCCGCACCAGCCGCATGCCGACGCGCGTGACGTAGTCGTTCAACTCCTGGTTGGAGACGACAACCATCTGCCGTTCGACCTGTTGCGCGTACTCCCGCCCGAGCTGGATGTCCTGCTCCTTTTTGAACAGGTTCCAGCCCGGCTTGGGCAATTTCTTCTGCGCGGCGGCGAGCGCGGTGAGGGCGCAGAGCAAAATCAGCGCTGACCGCATCTTCCACATTCCTGGTTCCTCCGCCGCTCCTCACTACGCTCCGGCGCGCTAGCCTGCTGTCATAATGACAACATGACTCCCACAGAAAAAATATGGCACAACGGAGCCTTCATCGCCTGGGACGATGCGCGAATCCACGTGCTGTCCCACGTGGTCAGCTACGGCACCTCCGTGTTCGAAGGCGTGCGCTGCTATGAAACGGTTTCCGGGCCGGCCGTTTTCCGCCTCAAGGAACACACCCGCCGGCTGATCGATTCGGCCAAGATCTACCGCATCGATATCCCCTACTCGCTCGAGCAGCTGATTGACGCGCAGCTGGAGCTGGTGCGCGTCAACAAGCTGCGCTCGTGCTACATCCGCCCGATCGTGCTGCGCGGCTACGGCAACATCGGCGTGCTGCCGTTCGGCAACCCGACGGAGGTCTTCCTGGCCTGTTGGGAGTGGGGCAAGTACCTCGGCGACGAGGCCCTGGCCCAGGGCGTCGACGTCGCTGTCTCCTCGTGGACGCGGATCGCGCCGAATACCCTGCCCGCGCTCGCCAAGGCCGGCGGGAACTACATGAACTCGCAGCTGATGCGCATGCAGGCGCACCTGGACGGCTACGCCGAGGCGATCGCCCTGGACGACAGCGGCAAGGTCAGCGAGGGCTCCGGCGAGAACATCTTCGTGATCCGCGATGGCAAGATCCATACGCCGCCGCTGGCCTCCAGCGTGCTGCCCGGCATCACGCGCGACTCGGTACTGACGCTGGCCCGCGAGCTCGATATCCCGATTGTCGAGACGCAGATCCCGCGCGAAATGCTGTACATCGCCGACGAGGTGTTCTTCACCGGCACGGCCGCCGAAGTGACGCCCATCCGCAGCGTGGACAAGATTCCCGTCGGCTCCGGCCGCCGCGGTCCGATCACCGAGCGGCTGCAGAAGGCGTTTTTCGATGTTGTCACCGGACACGCGCCCGACCGGCACGGCTGGCTCACGCCGGTGCCTGCGGCTGAACCGGTTACGGTGTAGTCCAGCGGGCGCGAAACCCGTTGAATCATCCATCCGCGCGCGGTGCGCGGCCGCGCTGGTTCCGCGCCATGCCTGTGACGAGCTGTGACGGGTCGAGCGAAGCCCTAAACGGGCTCCCAAAGAGAGAATCTGCGACCACTGCACGTCCGGGGATCGAAACCTGACTTCCTGGTGTACAATGCTAAAAGTCCGGTGCCTAGATGGGAATCCCGGTTCAATCCAATGGAGGTTTTCGATGAAAAAACTGTTCTTCCTCGTCGCACTCGCGGCGTTGCTGCTGCCTCTGCTGGCAGCCGCGCAAAGCGCCTTTGACGGCACCTGGAAAATCGACATGAGCAAGGTCCACTTTCCCAAGAAGCCGGACGTGTTCCTACTGCAGAACGGCACCTATGAGTGCAAGACCTGCGCTCCACCCTACACTGTCAAAGCCGACGGCTCGGACCAGTCCGTCAGCGGCCATCCCTACTTCGACAGCGTCGCGATTACCGTCGTGAACGACCACCAGATCCAGGAAACGGACAAGAAAGACGGTAAGGTCGTGTTGACCGCGACCGTCACAGTGTCGTTGGATGGCAACACCGCGACCTACGAATTCAGTGACGCCAGCAACACCAACGGCGGCCCTCCGGTCACCGGCAAGGGCGAATCGACACGCGTAGCGATAGGCCCGGCGGGATCGCACGCAATATCCGGTTCGTGGCGTGCCACCAAGGTGGAAGAGATGTCGGACAACGCCACCATCTGGACGTACAAGGTCAGTGGCGACGAGATCACTATGACCAGTCGGACCGGCCAGTCGTATACCGCCAAGGTGAATGGCCCCGACGCGCCGATGAAAGGCGATCCGGGCGTCACCAGCGTTTCCCTAAAGATGAGGGGCAAGGACACGCTGGAGGAAACGGATAAGCGTGACGGCAAGGTGATCGGCGTCTTAAGGATGACGGTCGCGGCCGACGGTAAGTCCGCCAAAGCCAGCTATGATGACAAGCTGGAGAATAGGACGATGGAGTTCGACGTAACGAAACAGTAGACTCGAGACTCTCACTCCAGCTCGACTGGCGCTTGTGGATTCGTCATAAATGGGCCGTCGGGCCGGCCGCCGGACCAACCACAGCGCCGCGCCCGCTTGAGGACGCCGCACATCTCCGCCGCATCCTCAATGCGGCTCCCTGCGGCCCATAATGAATCATGAAAGCAGACCGGGCCACCACCCGCTCCCAATCTCAACCTCCCCCGAGATTCAGAGTGCATGGAGCGGACAGCGGCCCGGGCGTGTTCATACTGTAACCGTGCATGGGCCGGCAGTGGAAGGGCCGCCCGAGCGTTTCGCACAGCGTTTTTGCAAACTGAATCTGGTTGTTTTTCAATGGAGTACAGGCCGCGAGCTGTGGCAATTTTGTGAATAAAACGGTGCTGCCATGAAATGTATCGGACTGGACGCTTCGACGGGCGCGTGCGTGGAGCTGGCGGGCGACAAAGTGCTGAGCAGCGTCGAGGAGCTGATTGCCGCGCCGCGCACGAAGACGTGGCTGGCGCCGGGCTTCATCGACCTGCAGGTGAACGGCTTCGCCGGCGTCGACTACTGCGACCCCAAGACGCCCATCGAGGAGATCGGGCGCTCGCTCGATGTTCTGTTTTCGACCGGCGTGACGCGGCTGTTCCCGACGGTCATCACCGGTTCCAAAGAGTCGATGATCGGCGCGCTGTGCAATCTCGCCCGCGCCCGCCGCGAACTGCCCCACGGCCGTGCTTTGGAGGCTTTCCACGTCGAGGGGCCGCACATCTCGCCGCACGACGGCCCGCGCGGGGCGCACCTCAAGCGCTACGTCCGCCCACCGGAGATCGATGAGTTCGAACGCTGGCAGGAGGTCGCCGAGGGGAACGTGCGGCTGGTCACGCTGTCGCCCGAATGGCCCGAAGCGCCGCGCTACATCGAGCACCTCGCCGGCCGCGGAGTCGTCGTTTCCATCGGCCACACCCAGGCGACGCACGCCCAGATCGAGACGGCCCTTCGCGCTGGCGCGACGTTGTTGACGCACCTCGGCAATGGCGCCAACTGGGAGCTGCCGCGCCATCCCAACTACCTCTGGCAGCAGCTCGCCGAGGACCGGCTCGCAGCGTCGCTGATCGTCGATGGCATTCACCTCGGCCGCGACTTCCTCAACGTCGCCCTGCGCGCCAAGGGTCTCGAGCGCTGTGTGCTGATTACAGACGCCGTGACCCCGGCGGGCTGCGCGCCGGGGGAGTACATGCTGGGCGAGATCGAAGTGACTCTGCATCCTGAAGGCAAGGTGACGCTGCGCGGCGCCGACCGCCTGGCCGGCAGCGCCTTGCGCATGGACCGTGGCATCGAGAACCTGATGCGCCTGGCCAACCTCAGCCTGAGCGATGCCCTGACCCTGGCCACGCGCAACCCGGCCCGCGTCGGCCGCATCGACGGCCGCCGCCGCGGCCTGCAGCCCGGCGAGCGCGCCGACGTCGTCGAGTTCGAGTACGACGCCGCGGCGAAGTCGATCCGCGTTTTCCATACCTGGCTCGACGGCGAAATGGTCTATTCGTCTTAATGCCCCACGCGGTCGGCGGAATCGGTTACCGGTAGCGGTCCGCAGCGCACCGAAGTTGGACTCAGGCGGGAGCCGATGTGGGCAGTCTCCTGGGTATCTATGCCAGCAAATGATTGACCTGAGAATAGATATGCGATCGCATGTGCGGGTTCAAACAAGATAAACAGGTGTTATACTCAACTGCAGTCTGGGTGCGTGGGTGGAGCCTTCCGTGATGCTCCTGACACAGTCCGTTTGGGCTTACTCGAGTCGGACCTCGCGAGCGAAGTACTGTGCAAGCACGGACGAAAAGTGGCGCTGCATAAAAGCGCCGCAAGCGTCAAACTCGTCAGCGCCTGCGATGGTGAACCGAGGAAGCGTGCGCTTCGATTCGCGGGGCTCCTCCAAGCACTGGATTAACCGGGAACACATAAGGGCGGGATTGTGCCGCCGAATCGGAACTGGAAGGGGAACAAATTGGCAGAAGAGGGTGCGACAGTATGCAGACCCATCGTAGACCGGTCAACCGGATCGAACCGAAGGCCGGGAGGTCTTCTCACAGAAACGGCGCACAATGCGCCCTAATCACGCTCGCCGTGTTCGCCGCGCTGGCGGCGGCGCCGCGGCTGGCCGCGCAGCAACCGCACTACACCGTCATCGATCTGGGCACGCTCGGCGGAACCTACAGCGGCGCCAACGGCCTGAACAAGTCCGGCCATGCGGACGGCGCTTCGACCTTGGCGGGTGACACAGCCGGGCACGCCTTTCTCTGGCGCCATGGCCGGATGATCGACCTGGGCTCTCTGGGCGGGCCAAACAGCACGGCGAATTGGCCGCTCAACGACTGGGATGCGGTTGCTGGCAACTCGGATACCACTACCGCAGATCCGAATGGAGTGGACTTTTGCGGCTTTGGCACATACCTGATCTGTCGTTCCTTTGTCTGGCGAGAGGGCGTCATGACCCCGCTCCCAACGTTGGGCGGACATAACACCGATGCTGGTCAGATCAACAACTTAGGTCAGGTGGGCGGGGCGGCGGAAATCGCCGAGCGGGATCCAACCTGCGTTCCTCCTCTGTATCTCGGATATAAGCCCGTAATCTGGGAAAGGGACCGCGTCCGCAAGCTCCCCACATTTCCCGGCGACTCCATCGGAGCGGCTTTCATGATCAATGACCGAGGTCAGGCCGCCGGGGTTTCTACAAACTGCGCAGAAACCACTGCCTGGCACGCTTTGATGTGGGATCAGGACGCCATGACCGACCTGGGCAACCTTGGAGGCACGATGTACAACCTTCCTCAAGCCCTGAACAACCAGGGGCAGGTCGTGGGCGCATCGGACTTGAGCGGCGATACCGTTCAGCGTGCTTTCCTTTGGCAGAACGGCGTGATGAGCAACCTTGGCACGCTGCCGGGGTATGCCCACAGTATTGCCGAGGACATTGATGGAGAAGGACAAGTGGTAGGAGGGGCCTGCGATCAGCCCTTTTTGGCAGGCAACTGTCGCGCGTTCATCTGGCGGAAGGGCGTAATGACGGACTTGAATACGCTCATTCCAGTCAACTCGCCGTTGTTTCTGTGGTACGCAGACGGCATCAATTCGCGCGGGCAGATCACCGGCCAGGCGCTGGTGATCAGCAGCGGCGAAATGCATGCCTTCCTGGCGACGCCGGTGGAGCGCGAGGGCGGCCCGTGGGTGGCAACAGACGAGAGGGTTGAGAGCCCGCAGATCGTTCTTCCTGACAACGTGCGGAGACTGCTGCAGCAGCAGACGCGGTTGGGTAGATTCGGACGTCTGATCCCTAAGCCGCAGTGACGGTGGGCGCCCGGAGCAATCTGCGAACCCTGTTCTTCCGTGTCGGGGTTTTTCCGTGTCGGGCTGCGCCCCCGGGCCGTACATGCTCGGTGAGATCGAGGTCACGCTGCGCCCCGAGGGCAAGGTGACATTGCGCGGCTCTGACCGCCTGGCCGGCAGCGTCCTGCGCATGGACCGCGGCATCGAGAACCTGATGCGCCTCGCCAATCTCAGCCTGAGTGATGCCCTGACCCTGGCCACCCGCAATCCCGCCCGCGTCGGCCGCATCGACGGCCGCCGCCGCGGCCTGCAACCAGGCGAGCGCGCCGACGTCGTGGAGTTCGAATGCGACGCCGCGGCGAAGTCGATCAAGGTGCTGCGCACGTGGTTAGATGGGGAAGTCGTCCACTCCGCTTGATACTGCGGCGAACCCCACTACGCACTATAATGTGTATAGGATTGGCGAAACGTACACATCATGCGCACCAACATAGTGATCGATGACAAGCTGATGCGGGGCGCGCTGCGTGCGACCGGCTTGAGAACCAAGCGCGACGCCGTGGAACTGGGCCTGCGGACCTTGCTGCGCCTGAGTAAGCAGGCTCAAATCCAGCGGCTGCGCGGGAAGCTGCACTGGCAGGGCGACCTGAACGCCATGAGGACCGACAAGTGATCCTGGTCGATTCCAGCGTCTGGATCGCCTACTTCAACGGCGCGGTCACCCCACAGACCCGGAAACTCGATACGCTGCTGGGCAGCGAGCCTTTGGCCATCGGCGACCTGATCCTGACCGAGGTGCTGCAGGGCTTCACACGTGAGAAGGATTTCAACGAGGCTCGAAAGATGCTGACTTCTTTGACAGTCGTTGACCTGGGCGGCGAGCAGATCGCGATCCCGGCCGCGCGCAACTTCAGAACCCTGCGGCGCCTTGGTGTGACAGTCCGCAAGACGATCGACTCGATCATCGCCGCGCGCTGCATCGAAGACGGCTACGAACTGCTGCACGACGACCGCGACTTCGACGCCTTCGAACAACACCTCGGCCTGCTCGTCGCGCGTTGAGTCAACGAGCCGCCATTCTGGCCGCGATAGGATAGTTGCGAGCGAATCGGATTCAGGAGTCGTAAATGCGCAAGGACGGACCCGCCATCAAGGATTTTCTCAAGCTGAAGCGTATCGCGCTGGTCGGCGTGTCGCGCGACGAGAAGGACTTCAGCCGTGCCATCTGGAAGGAATTCCGCGACAACGGCTACGACATGGTGCCGGTCAATCCCAACGCCGAGTCGATCGACGGTGTGAGGGCTGCGCCGAGCCTCGCCGCGGTGAAGCCCGCGCCGCAAGGCGTCGTCATCATGGTGCCTCCGTCGCAGAGCCTGCACGTGGCGCGGGAGGCGATCCAGTACAGCATCAACGCCCTGTGGTTCACCAAGGGGACGGTATCCCCGGTCGCGGTGCGCGAAGCCAAGGCGGCCGGCTGCCGGGTGGTCGCCGGCGAGTGCCCGTTCATGTTCCTCAAGCCCGGGGTTTTTCCGCACTCCTGGCACCGCGGCTTCAATCGGCTGTTCGGCTCGCTGCCGCGGTAGCGTGGCTCAGGCGCGCTTGCCTGCAGCGTCAACACTGGTACCGGCGCGTGGTTGGCACGCTGATACATCCGTTCCCTGACGGTCGGGGCTCTGAAACGCGGTCGCGGGTCAGAAGTGCAACCGCTCCCTGACGATCGCGGCTCCGCTACGACACAACTGCTCCTTGCAGTCGCGGCTCTGAAACGCGGACGCGGTTCCGTTCTCGCCCTTGTTCCGCAATCGATCGCCGACGCGTTGCGTCGGGCGCGCATGCGCCTACAATACAGTGGTGATGCCTCTCCACATCCTTGCCTCCACCTTGCGCCGGACGCTCTTCCCAGTGGCCTGCGCGTGCCTGTTGGCCCTCGCCGCTACGGCACAGACAACCGTCATCCAGGCCGGCCGCCTCATCGACACGCGCAATGGGCGCGTCCTGACGAACCAGACCATCGTCGTCGAAAACGAGAGCATCAAGGAAGTCGGCGCCAGTCTCAGGGTACCCGCCGGCGCCAAGGTCATTGATTTGAGCAGCTCGACCGTCCTGCCGGGGCTGATCGATAACCACACGCACATCCTGCTGCAGGGCGATGCGCTGGCCCAGGACTACGCCGATCAACTCCTCAAGGAGTCGATCCCGTATCGCACGATTCGCGCCACGGTGGCCGCAAAGACGGCGCTGCTGAACGGCTTCACCACGCTGCGCGACTTGGAGACCGAAGGCGCAATGTACGCCGATGTGGACGTGAAGACCGCCATCAACCGCGGCATCATCCCCGGCCCGCGGCTATTCGTCGCCACGCGCGCCTTCGCGCCCACCGGCACGTATCCGCTGCTCGGCTACTCCTGGGAGCTGAAGGTGCCCGAGGGCGTGCAGATCGTCGACGGCGCGGACAACATCCGCCGCGCCGTGCGCGAGCAGGTCAAGTACGGCGCCGACTGGATCAAGTACTACTCCGACCGCCGCTATTACGTAAAGGACGGCGCGCTGCACTCCTGGGTCAACTTCACCGACGAAGAGGCCAAGGCGCTGGTGGACGAAACGCACCGTCTGGGGCACAAAATCGCCGCGCACGCGATGGGGCGCGAGGGGATCGAGGCGGCGCTGGAGGCGGGCGTCGATACGATCGAGCACGGCGACGGTCTGGACGAGGAGCTGATCGACATCATGAACCGCCGCGGCGTCTATTTATGCCCGACGATTTACGCGCTGGTCTCCGTCGCGCAGGGGCGGGCGGCGTCGGGCTCGCCGGTCTTTCTGGAGATGGAGAAGATCGAGCAGAACGCGTTTGCCCTGGCGGTGCGCAAGGGGGTGCGGATCAGCTTCGGCACCGACGCCGGCGCATTTCCCTGGACCGAAAACAACGCCAAGGAGTTCGCCTGGATGGTGCGCTACGGCATGACGCCGATGCAGGCCATCCAGTCGGCCACCACCGTCGCCGCCTCCCTGCTCGACATGAGCGACAAACTCGGCGCCATCGAGCCCGGCCATTTCGCCGACATCGTGGCCGTGCCCGGAGACCCACTGGCGGACATCACTCAGCTAGAGCACGTTCAGTTCGTGATGAAGGCGGGCGAAGTGTACAAGAACGAGGCGCGCTGAAATGCGACCGGGTGGGGATGCGCCCTCTCAGAGAACTAGCGATTTCGTGTTGTGCGCGGATTCGGCCCTTGGCGAAGGACTCGAGCCTCCGCCAAAAGGCAGGATCGTTTTGCGCGTTCACACGAGGTGAAGGATCCGATCGGACGTCACTCGCGGTTCAGTCCGTCGCGCCAGGCGATTACTTCGAGTTCGCCCCGGACTGCGTCCTCGACGCGGATTACGGGGTGCACTTGGAATACAAATGCAGGGAGCATCGAGCAGAACTTGTGAATCGTCAGTGGGTCGTCGCACTCAGCCAACATATGCCCGCCCCACTCGCCCACACGAATTACGAAGAATTCGATCTTGAAATTGGCTGGCGCCTTCCACTGACCAAACACCTCGAGGATTCGCTTCTGGGCGTTTTCATACTCTAAGGGCGAGCCTTGCGGGCGTTCGAACCAGCTGATTACGTATTTCACCTTCTCCTCCGTCTTTGCAAATGACCTGACCGATCACGGGGTATTCAGTCTACCCTATCGGCGATGAATATTGACAAAGAAGTCCAGAAAAAGACGTCCTTTCCCTTCCCGGTTTCTGGTGTTCTTCGGGTGCTTACGGTTAGCGGGCCAGTCCGGTGGGCTCTACGGAGTCGTTGGCGGGGGCGCCAGCCGCGTTCCGGGCGTGATGATGACTTCTCCGGTTGACCTCAGGCAGATCTCGTAGACTCGATCGGGCTCCAGACGCATGTAGGGCGCGTCGCCGTGGATCGCCCGCACGCCGTGCTCCTTGGCCAGTTTTTCGTCGTTGGCAAGTTCCCAGAAGCGTTTCCAGAGCTCCTTCTCGAAGCCGCTGGGGGCTTGCCGCCCGGCGTAGATCTCGGGCGGCTGGCCCTCGCATGTCGATGACGAATCCATCTTCGGCCCGCATGGTGCTGGAGAAGATCCGCCGGAACAGCATGAGCGCCTGGCCTTTCAAGGGATCGCCCTGCTCGATGAAGTGGTCGTCGAACTTGATCACCAGGGTGTCGAAATAGACTTCTTGCCCCGGCAGAGTCAGCTCCCGGGAGACACTCACCGGTTTGCCGGCGGCGTCAATCTCGGTGAACCGGATCGTGGTCTGCAGGTTCCCCTGTTGGTCCTTGGCCTGCCGCAGAACCTCGACCCGGGCCCGGCGGTCGATGTGCTTCAGGATTTTCAGGTAGGCTTCCAGGCGCTGCTTCTCCTGTTCGAGCTTGACAATGGTCTCTTTCTGCTCGCGGATCTGGTCCTGCAGCGCCCGCCGCGGCACGATGACCAGTTCATACGCCAGATAGACGCTGACGGCTGCGACTGCAACCAACGCGACCGACCAGACAAACAACCGAATGGGAAAATGACGGCCGTTGCTCATAGGACCCTCGAGTTGATAACCTTGTCGCTGCGAGTGAGTATATACCAGCGCGCTCAAGCGCCGGGGAGCACTCCGCAGTCCGGGGGGGACGTCCTGATCTGTGCCTCCCGCGGCTCAGTAACACAACCGCTCCTCAGCAGTCGCGGCTTGGGAACAAGACAACCGCTCCTTTCAGTCGCGGCTCCGTCACGCGGTCGCGGCTCTGAAGGCTGCGGCTGCGATGCGCGTATTCTGAGCGGCGAGCCTCAGTGACTGGTTGTGCGGATGCTAACGAAGTCACTGCGGCGCGCCACTAGTCGAGGTGGAAGACCTCTTCCAGGGGCCGCATGGCCTGGTCGGGGCGCTGGCCTTCGAGGGCTTCGAAGAATTCGCCCATCTCTTTCTGCCAGCGGGCGTTCACTTCGCGGAGGGCCATTCCGTCCACGGCAGCCTTGAAGTCCGGCGTCTCGCAGTAGCCGACGAGCAGGCCGTCGGGGCGCAGGAAGAGCGAGTAGTTGCCCCAGCCGGTCTCGCGCAATGCCTGCAACATATCCGGCCAGACATGTTTGTGGCGCTCCTTGTACTCTTCCAACCTCTCCGGCCGCACCTTCAGAAGAAAACAGATTCTTTGCATGGGCCTAAGACATCGCATTTCGCGCCCGTTGTCAACACCGCGCCGCATCGCCCCGTGTAGAGCAGATTCACAGTTTCTATGAAGTCGGCCGGCGCGGATTGGGTGGCCGGAGGGGACACTCTGCGCGTGCCGCGGCGGCACGCTTGGGTTCCCTCGGCGCGACGTTCAGAGGCTGTCGATCAGGCTCCGCGGCCCTCGGTGTCCCCATCCGGGAGCGGCCTCATTGCGGCCGGACGCGACGGGCTACACTTATTCCGAAACAGGTCTAGCTGTGAGGTTTCAATAGGTTGTCCATCTGATCTGGACCTGGGAAGCTGAGTTTGCGAAGACTTGGCGACCGAGGAGACCAGATGGACTATCACCAGAATGCCCGACTGACGGTTCACAGTCGAGCGCAGATGGCGCGCATGGTTGTCGTGCAAGGGTTGACCTTGAAGCAGGCTGCCGCCTGTTTCAAGGTCAGTGCCAAGACTGCGGCGAAGTGGGTCCGCCGCTACCGGGAATCGGGCCGGGCGGGATTGGCCGACCGCTCTTCGCGGCCTGCACAATTGCGCGCGCCGACCGCTCCCGGGCTTATCGCGCTGGTCGAGGCCCTGCGTCGCGAGCGGTGGACCGGCGCCCGCATCGCCGCGCACACCGGTCTGAGCCGCGCCACGGTGAGCCGGATCTTGCGCCGGCTGCGCCTCAACCGCACCCGCGATCTCGAGCCCCCGCCGCTGCCCCGGCGCTATGAGCACGCCCGTCCCGGCGACCTGCTGAACCTCGACATCAAGAAATTGGGCCGCATCACCAGGCCCTCGCACCGCGTCACGGGCAATCGCCGCGACTCGGTCGATGGCTCAGGATGGGAGTTTGTCCATGTAGCCATCGACGACCACTCGCGCATCGCTTTCTCAGCGATCTACCCCGACGAGCGGCGCGAGTCGGTGATCGACTTCCTCCAGGCCGCCCTGGCCTACTTTGCGCGCCTCGGCATTCAATGCCAGGCCGTGCTCACCGACAACGGCTCGGCCTACCGCTCGCACGCCTTTCAACAGTTCTGCCGGTCGCGCGGCTTGAAGCAGCGCTTCACCCGGCCCTATACGCCTCGTACCAACGGCAAAGCGGAGCGCTTCATTCAGACCGCGCTGCGCGAATGGGCCTACGCGCGCTGCTACCAGCACTCGACCGCACGGCAAGCTGCCCTTCCGCCCTGGCTGCACCAGTACAACTGGCACCGGCCCCAGGCTAGCCTCGGCTTGTCGCCACCCATCGGCCGCTCAGGACTTCAAGGGAACAACCTGTTGAGACTCCACATCTAGCGCGATCCGCGCTCGGCAAATCTTCGCGCGCCCCTCTTCCCTGCCCTCCGCCGCCGCGTTATAGTAGGTTGCCTGACCGGTGCACGCCCATGCTCACGCGACGCGCTCTCCTGGCCGCACTGCCTTGTCTGGCCTGGGCGCGTCGCAGCGCGCCTCAAATTGCCGCGCCCGTGATGATTGACCCCGGCGATCAGCGGGCCTTTGTGGAGTGGTACACGTGGCTGGCCGAGGCGGCATTCTTCTGGCCCGGCGGCGCGCCCCCGCGTGAAATCCACGACTGCTCTTCGCTGGTGCGCTTCGCCTATCGCAATGCTCTGGCGCCGCACACGGCAGCGTGGGCGCATGAGCTGGGCCTCGCCGAATTCCCTCCCCTGCCCGAACTCTCGCGGCGTGGCTTCGCGCCGTTGTTGCGCACCAGCGTTGATGAGGAGGCTCATTTCGCCGACGCGGCCCATCTCATGCGCTACAACTTCCGCCGCCTCTCGGCCGATCTGAATGCCGCCCAGGCGGGGGACGCGCTGTTCTGGAATCAGCAGCCCGGTCTGGGCGCCGGCCACGTCATGGTCTGGCTGGGCGCGAGCCGCTTCGAATCCGCGCCCGGCCCGTTCGTCGTCTATCACACCGGACCGGACGGAAAATGGCGCGGCGAAGTGCGCCGCCCGTCGATCCAGGAGCTATTGAACCATCCCGAGCCGCGCTGGCATCCGGTGCGCGGCAATCCGCGTTTTCTCGGCGTTTTCCGATGGAATCTGTTGCTGGGAGGCGATTGAATCCGATGTACCGCCTGCGCTTGTCGGTCCTGCTCAAGCTGGGTTGCCTGTTCGCTCTGACCGCGCTGCTGCCGGCGCAGTTGGATGAAGATTCGCCCGAGCCCGGCAATCTGATTTACTTCCAACTCCAGGTGAACCAGGCCGTCCGTCCCGGCGAAACGGTCCCCGTGCAGCTGACCGGCATGGGCTTCAAGCAGCTCCAGTTCCGTCTGTACCGGGTCAAGGACCCGCTGGCGTTGTTCGCGCAGCTCGATGTGCCAGGCTCGTTCGGCGAGGCGTATCAACCGCAGCGGCCGCCCCGCACGCCGCTCGAAAAGTTCAACTCCTGGCGTCGCGCGATCCGCCGCGAATTGCTGGACCTCATCCGTCTGCAGTTCACGCCCGAGCACCGTGCCCAGATCCGCGCCTCGCAACTCGAGGGCGCGCAGAAGGCCCAGGCCGAAGCCCGTCTGCGTGCCATCCAGCAATCGAAACAGATCACCGGCGACGCGTACGCCAACATCCCGCTGGTCAATCCCCAGAGGGTTGTCCGCGTGTGGACCTACAACGTGCCGCCCGGCAAGCAGAACGCCTGGGAGCCGCATCCGATTCCGGTCAAGCTCGACGACTCGGGCGTCTATCTGCTCGAAGCCACGGACGCGCATCGGCAGGCGCAAGTGATTCTGGTCGCCTCGCCGATGGTCCTGCTGGCGCGCGGCGAACACGGGCATCTCGACATTCGCGCTCTCGACGCCACCACCGGCGAGCCGCGCCCCGATGCCTCCGTGATCCTCTTTGATACGCACGCCAAGCAGCGCCTGGGCGAGGCCACCACCAACGCCGACGGCCTGGCCTCGTTTTCCCTGGCCGATCCCGGCATGATGGAGTTCCTGGCCCTGGCCCGCCGCGGCGACGACTTCGCCGCCCTCTCCGTCGGCGGTTACTCGGTGCGCCCCGACCCCGGCACTCTGCAGGGCGTGGTCTACACCGACCGTCCGGTCTACCGCCCGGGCCACGAAGTCCAGTTCAAAGCCATCGTCCGCAGGAAGATCGCCAGCGCTTTCGTCCTGCCCGATGACAAAGACGTCCGCATCACGGTGAACGACTCCGAAGGCCGCACCGTTATCCAGAAAACCGCGACACTCACCGACTTCGGCACCGTCGCATCCAGCCTGAAGCTCGCCGAGAGCGCGGCCACCGGCCAGTACGGGATCAATGTCCAGACCGGCCAGCAGAGTGTCTACGGCAACTTCACGGTTGAGGACTACCGCAAGCCCGAGTACGAAGTCCGTCTCTCCGCAGCCGCCCCGCGCGTGCTGCAGGGCGCGGCGCAACGCATCACTCTCGACGCGCGCTACTATTACGGCGAACCCGTCCGCGCCGGCGTCATCGAATGGCACGTTTATCGCGCCGGCTGGTATCCGCCGTGGTACGACGAAGAGGAAACCTCGGGCGACGAGGGGGAGGGTGAAGGCGAGAACGATTATCGCGGCGAGGAAATCGCGACGCAAAAGGGTTCCCTCGGCCCGGATGGCAAGGCCACGTTCGATGTCCCGACCAAGCTCGAGCAGCGCGACCAGACCTACACCATCGAGGCCCAGGTCACCGACGCCTCCGGCCGCCCCGTCGCCGGCCGCACTTCCTTCCTGGCCACGGTCGGCCCCTTCTATGTCCGCGTTCAACCGGCGCGCTACTTCTTTGAACCCCACTCCAGCGCCGCCCTGCGCGTCACCACGACGGACTTCGACGGCCACCCGTTCGCCAACGTGCCTTTCTCGGCCGACCTCGTGTTGCACGAATATCATCGACCCGTCGCGACGATGCTGGGCCTCAATCCCGGCCGCGCCACGGTGACCACCCGAGTCGTCCTGAGCGTCCACGGCCGCACCGGCGCCGATGGTGAGGGCGAGGCTTCTTTCAGCGCACCGGAGCCAGGCCCTTACTCCGTCGAGTTGCGCGCGGACGCACCCGGCGGCCGCACCATCCGCGGCGAAACGTGGTTTTATACGAGCGGCGCGGGAGGCAGCTATGGCGGGCAGGAAGGCGTGATCCGCATTACTCCCGACAAGGGCAGTTACAAGCCCGGTGAGACGGCCCGGATGCTGATCGTCACGGGCGCGCCCGGCGCCTGGGTGTGGCTGTCGATCGAATCCCAGGCCGTGTACTGGTCCCAGTGGATCCACATGAGCGGCGCGGCCCAAACCGTCGAGGTGCCCATCCGCCCGGAGTGGACGCCGAACGTCTTCGCCCAGGCAGTGATGATCCGCGACGGGCGTTTCTGGCGCGGCCAGAAGATCATCAAAGTTCCTCCTCTGCACCGCACCTTGGCCGTCAAGGTCACGCCCGCGAAAGCGGAGTTCCGCCCCGGCGAGCCGGCAGTCTATGACCTCGAAGCGCGCGATCCCGCCGGCCATCCCGTCGCGGCCGAGCTGAGCCTCGGCGTGGTTGACGAAGCCATCTATGCCATCGAGCGCGATCCGCTCCCCAACCTCGTCAAGGCGTTCTACGACCGCGATTGGGACGCGGTCTTTTCCGCCAGTTCGCTGCAATGGTCGTTCTTCGGCCGCTCCGGCCACAAGTCGCTGCAACTGGCCGGCCTGCGCCCGCAGCGCCCCTTCGGCCAGCTCAAGCCGGAGCGCCCGCCCGGGCCTAAAATCCGCAAGAATTTCCCCGACACGGCCTACTGGATCGCCGCTCTGCGCACCGGCGCCGACGGCCGCGCGCGCGTGCAGTTTGAGTTTCCTGATTCTCTGACCACGTGGCGCGCCACGGCCCGCGGCATCACCCAGGACACTCTCGTAGGCAGCGCCGTCAACAAGGTTCTGGTGCGCAAACGCCTGGTGCTGTCGTTCGCCACGCCGCGTTTCGCCGTCGAGGGCGACCAGATCACTATACCGGTCATCGTGCGGAACTTCCTCAACCAGCCGCAGAACGTGAAACTGACCCTGCAGGCTGCCGGCGCGGACGTGCTCTCCGCCGCACCCGGCGCCTACGACATTGCGCCCAATGGTGAGACGCGCTTCGACTGGGGTCTCAAGGCCCACGCCGGGCCCGATATCAAGCTCACCGGCACGGCCGTGGCACAGGGCGAATCAGACGGCCTCGAAATCACCTTCCCGGTCGAGCCGTGGGGCCTGGGCTGGCGCTCCGGCGTCTCCGCCGCCCTGTCGGCGGACAAGCAGGACCGTACACTCAATCTCCTGTTCCCCGCCTCCGCCCGGCCTGAGATGCGGCGCGTGAGGCTCAGCATCGCGCCCTCCATCGCCGCCTCGATGCTCGACTCGCTCCAATTCCTGATTCAATACCCGTACGGCTGCACCGAGCAGACTCTTTCCAGCTTCCTGCCCAATCTGGTGGTCCGGAGCGCCATGAAGGACCTGGGCGCGGGCGGCGGAGTGGATGATGCGGCCCTCGATAAGATCATCCGCGCCGGCGTCAAGCGCGTGCTCGATTTTCAGAATCCCAAAGGCGGCTGGGGCTTCTGGCGCGGCGACGACACCGACCCGTTCCTCACCGCCTACGCCGTTTGGGCGCTCTCGCTGGAGGCTTCCCTGCGCGGTGCGCCCGTGCCCAACCAGGCCATTCGGGGAGCGGAACTGCTCTCCACCATGGTGAGTGACGAAGACTCAGAGCGGCCCGATCTGCCGGCCTGGCGCCTGCACGCCATCGATGCCGCGCGCGGCGTCAACCGGCAGGAAATCGACCGCGTGTGGAGCACCCGCGACAAGCTCTCGCCCCAGGGCCTGGCCCTGCTGGGTATCGTCCTGCTACGCCACCAGGACGCCCACGCCGCGGAGATTGCCTCGCGCCTCGAAAGCCTTGTCAGGAAGGACGCCCAGGGCGCGCACTGGATCTCACAGCGCGATCTGTTCGAGTTCTGGCTGAGCGATGTGGACGTGGAGCCCACGGCCTTCGTCCTGCGCTTTCTCTCGCGCCAGAATCCTTCCCATCCGCTGCTGAGCGAGGCCGCCCGCTGGCTCGCCGCCAGCCGCGACAACGGCGAGGCCTGGGACACCACCAAGCGCACCGCCTTCGCCCTGTACGGCCTGACGGAGTACTTGAAAGTCTCCAAAGAGCTTCAGCCGTCATTCAAATTGATTGCGCGCGCCGCCGGCAAGACGGTCTTCGAACGCTCGTTCTCCGCGAGCGACGTTTACGCCCCGCCGCAGCATGTCGAAGTTCCGGCCGGCGTTCCTGTCGAAATTCAAAAAGGAGGCGCCGGAGTGGCCTACGTCTCGCTGGAAGGCACGGCCCGTCTGGCCGGCGACCATCCGGAGATGCCCGAATCCGGGAGCGGCTTCCAGATTGCGCGCGAGCTGTACCGCCTGGTTCCGCAACCGGCCGGTGGACGCATTGTCCAACATCTCGAACCGTTGCAAGGGCCAGTGCACGTCGGCGAGACGGTGATGCTGCGGCTGACCGTCTCAGCCTTGAAGGATCAGCGCTACCTGGTGATCGAGGCGCCCTTGCCCGCCGGCGCCGAGCCCATCGAACACGACGAGGTCTACGACATCTCGCCCCAGCCGCCGTGGTGGACGATGAGCTGGGCCCGCCGCGACCTGCGCGACAGCCACGCCATCTGGTACCCCTGGCGCATTTATGGATGGGCCTGGGGCGACTATGGCGCCGATCGCGCGGGCGTTTACAGCGCTCTGATCCGCTTCACCAACCCGGGCATCTATCGCCTCGGCGCGGCCCGCGTCGAGGCCATGTATCAGCCCGGCCTGTTCCGCACCACCGAACAACTCACGCTCGAGGTCGTGCCATGACGCCGAAGAACGTACATCCCGGGGGTCTGGAAAGATGAAGCACATCCAGGCGATTGATGGAGCAGATAACTGTAGCTTTTCAATCTATTCGGCGAGTGAGGAGGACTTCTCTCTCATTTTCCCCGAACCGGGCCAGGACGTAGAGTTTGTAGAGGACTTGGTCAGGAGAATTGGAGCGCGGGCTGTGGGCGAACTGGTTATCAGGGTCACGAGCAAGCGTGTGGAAAAACCAGCGGTGAACGGGATTCACGGCACACTTTTCTTTGGCCTGCGGGAACGAAGGATCTTCTACCCGAACAAGCGCGAGAGCGATTTCGACGCGCCGGAATTGGCCGAGGCTTTGCGGCGGAGAGTGCTGCCTCGGAGAAAAAGGTCCTCCCAAGAGAAGCAGAGAACCGGGAAACCGGAAACAGGGAACCGGGGCAGCCTGAGCCGACCTACCGCTGACAGGCTGGATGCAGAGAACCCAGGAAAACATTGCGACAAGGGAGGAGTCGAATGACGATCTCTAACGCCCAACCGCCGCGGTCCGCGCTAATGACCCTGCTGATGCGCTGGCGCGCCGCGTGCGGCGTGGTCTGGAGCCGCAAGCTCCTGTGGCTGATCCTGATCATCGCCTTGCCTGTCTGGCTGTTCCTGGTTTACCGATGGACAATCATCCCGCTGGCCAAAGCGTGGCAGGTGGCCGCCGTGGCTGTGAGTGGGTTCGTATTGCTGGCCGCGGCCGGTTATGGTCTGCGCGTCGTGTTCCGCTGGGTCGATTGGGCGGCCGCGGTGCGCTCGGTGGGCGGCTGGACGACGCTCGTCGTGTGGGCGCTGGCCGGAGTGTGGCTGCCGTGGCGCCTGCTGTGGCTGGTGAGGCCGCTCGCAACCATCGCCGCCGAAGCGAGCGTGGCCGCCATTCGTTTCGCTCTCGCCGACGCTCTCGCCACCGGCGCCCTGTTGTGGCTGGCTGCCGTGTTGACGCCCGCGCCATTGGATGGCCGTGGGACAGACGGGAATTCCGCGTAATGCCCCTCAGCGACGAATGACGTTCTCCCTCGGGCTCCTCATTGCGGCCGTAGTCCTGCTCCCGCTGGGGCTGAATCTGCGCCTGTGGCGCCGGGACCGGAAGCGCATCCGCACATTGAGAGCCGCACCGCGCGAGGCTAGCCCCGCACTCGAGCTGACATCGGACCCGGCGCAACGAGTGAGCTTCCTGGTCCCGGCCTGGAATGCCGGGTCCACGCTGCGCGCCTGCGTCGAGGCCATGCTGCGCCTCCCTTACCCCGATTTCGAGGTGGTCCTATGCGCCGGCGGGTCGGATGGCACCTGGCAGATTGCTTCGCAATTCAGAGATCCACGCCTGATCCTCCTGGAACAGCGCCCTGGGGACGGAAAGCAGAAATCGTTGCGGCGCTGCCTGGAAAGGGCGTCCGGTGAGATCATCTACCTGCTCGACGCTGACTGCCTCATCACAGCCGCGGCGTTCGCGCGAATCCTCGGTCCGATTCTCAGCCACAAGGAACAGGCTGTGACCGGCAACGTGCATACGCCTTTCCCGGAGCAAGTCAACATTCCGTTCGTCGTAAGTCAACGTGCCTGTCTGGTCTATACTCTGCTCTATCAACCCGACTACCGGCCCGGTCTCCAGGGAATGAACTGCGCCATTCGCCGTCCGGCGCTCGAGCAGGCCGGCGCCTTTAGTACTGACGTCCGTACCGGCACGGATTATGATCTGGCCAAACGGCTGGTGCGGCAGGGGACGCGCATCCGTCACCAAGTGGATGCATCCTTTCCCACAATGTTCCACACGCGGGTGGGCGCGTACTGGCGTCAACAAACGCGCTTTCTGCGTAATGTCGCGATGCACGGATTCCGTTTTCGGTCCTACGGGGAAGTAGCCTCGAGCCTTGGTACCACCCTGGTCGGGTTCACGATGCTCGCTTTGCCCTGTTGCGCGTTGGTGCTGGCGTGTTTCCTGGGCGGGTCATCGAACATTGTGAGAATGCTGGCCGCGGTGTGGGCGTTTGGGTTCCTGTACGCCTTCTTCTCCCGGCTGCGATATTTGAAAGTCGTGAACGCGTGGCTCGGGATCCGCATACCCTCACGCGTCTATGCGTTGCTTCCAGTCTTCCTGTTGATCGACTTCGTGGCCTGGGCGATTCCGCTCGCTCAGTATCCGGTCGCGTCCTGGCGCAAGAGATGGTGAGGCGGTGCCGGGTGTTCGATCCGGTGTCCGCCTGAAAGAAGCAGAACCCATGAAACGTGAGCACATTCTCGCCAACGGCAGGCGCCTCATCCTGCTCGAGGGCGACATCACACGTGTCCCCGTCGACGCCATCGCCAACGCCGCCAATTCGGCCCTGGCCGGCGGCGGCGGTGTTGACGGCGCAATCCATCGTGCCGGCGGCCCGGCCATCATGGCTGAGCTAGACCGCCTCCGCCCTTCGGTCGCTCCCCTGCCCGCCGGTCAGGCCGTCGCGACTACTGCCGGCAATCTCCCCGCGCGCTTTGTTTTTCATGCCGTCGGTCCGGTCTGGCACGGCGGCGCGCGCGGCGAACCGGAAGCCCTCGCCTCGTGCTATCGCGTCTGCCTGGAGCTGGCCGAGCAGCATGCCTTGAGCTCCATCAGCTTCCCTTCCATCAGCACCGGCATCTACGGTTATCCGATCGCATCGGCGGCGCAAATCGCTCTCCCCCAGATCCTCGAGTTCCTGAAAACACGCGCCGTCACAATAGAACAAGTGTGGATGGTTTTGTTTGCAACGAGCGATTTCGAGGTCTACAAAACGGCCCTCGAAACGGTCCTGAATCCGTAATCTTGCGATTTTTGTTAATGTTGCTAAGTCGTTATATTGCAACAGATCCACCGTGGCGCACGGTGAACCGTGTTAATGTGGCCTGTTAATGTTCGTAAGTCAAATCATTGCAATAGATCCACCGTGGCGCACGGTGCACCATGTTAATGTTCGTCAAAATGCGCGTCAAATTGACCTAAGTCATTTATTTACAACAGATCCACCGTGAAGCACGGTGACGAACATGTAAGTCATTTAAAATGTGTCAATTGCGCGCGTCGTGAAAACGCATTTTCGGTCAATTCCAGCTAAGTCTTGGAAAGAACCATAGTTACGCGGAATGGCAAAAAGCGGCCTTTTCCACGGTGAAAGCACGGTAAAACACGGTAAATTTCCGTTCCGCGCGCACGGCAAAACGCACTTTTCACGCCTCACCTGTCGCCGCTTTGCCCCTCGATTTCCCCCGGCAGTCCGGCCTCGACCCACCCCAAAACCACCGCCTGCCCGTGGCTGGCAATGAGACTCCGGACCCGGCCGGACGCTGCGGCGTAAGCGGCCCGGAGTTGCGTTTCATCGCGCGGTGAGGCCAGCACGCGTTCCACCTGAGGAGACCAAGCCGCCGGCCCCACATTTTCACCTCCCAGGGTCACAACGAGCCCCTCTACGAACCAGCGTGGCAATCGGATACCGCCTTTTTCTTCAACTAATACATGAAGCATCTCGTGCAAAAGCGTTGTATCCACGGCACCTTTCGCTCTCAAGCGTTCCTCGGGCTGCAGCCGGATGGTCCGGCCACGCGTGCTGGCGGCCACGAAACCGGGCTCGCCGGTGGCATCGCGGTAGGCATCGAGGGTGGGATAGACAACCACGCGAATCTCGGCTTGCGCCACGAAGCCCGTCCGGTGCTCGGCCGCGGAGAGCGCGCGTTCGCAGGCAGTGAGCAGATCCGCGCGCGGCGACTCACCTCGCAGCACGACGCGCTCCCCCCGCAACTGGTTCCAAACAAAGCCCTGCGCGTTCACGGCGACCTTCGTGCCCGGGAAGTAGAAGGCCAGAATCTGATCCATCGATTCACCGGCGCGGCCGCGCGCCTCCGCGCCATCCTGGCACAGCCCGACGCCGTGGCCGCTGCCCTGCCCGGCAAACACGGCCGCCTCGCCTTCCACATGCACCTCGTATAATCGGCTCTTCAGATAATTCCAGCCAAGTGACCGTCCTACAGCGAGATGCAGCCGTTCGGCGTCGATGGGACCGGCATCGGAGCCGAGCGTGGCCACGCGCCCGGAAGGAGTTCGGGATGCAACCCGCAGGCTGCGAATCCGCGCCACCCCGAGAGCTTGGGCTAAATCAGTCCATGCAATGCGGGCGCTCCACTCGCGCGGCGAAAGACGCGCACAGGCCTCATCGGTCTGGACCGGCAGCCAGGGCCGCGACGCACCGGGCCAGATCGCCCCGGCGTCCTCGGTCCGGCCGCCACAATTGCGGTGGAAAAAGACTTCCGCCGGGCGGCCGCGGGCCCACAGAATCAGCCCGCTGGTGGCTTCCACTGCCGCCCGGACGCGCGCCGGGGCGGGGCCGCGCAGCAGCCGCTGGCAATGCGTCGTATCACAAAAATCGTACCCCTCGGCGCTGTGCCGGCCGGCGTTCGCGCGGGCAAAAGTCCGGATCGTGATGGCCTGCGCTTCGAGCGCCGCCGCGGAAGCGAAGACGCCGGCCTCGCCGTTCAATGCGGCGAGGGTATAGTCTTCTAAATCAATGGATTGGATGGAGCGGCGGCCGCCCGGTTCGCGCCAGCCCACCTTGACCGTGGCCGCGCCGGCGGGGAGGGTCAAAATCAGAATCAGCCCAAGTGTCCGCTGGCCCATCGTTCCGCCAAGGTACGAGCCTGTTCCGCCGCTTCCCCGCCCCCGGTTCCACCCGGGACGCGAACGGCAAAAACGATGCCTTGCTCCGCTTCCCGGGCTGCTTCGTTGCCCTGCGCCGTGGGCGGCTGTCCAGGCGGCGCGATGCGACGCGCCCAGCCGGCGAACCAGCCCACGCTGGAGCCGGGCCGCTCTCCACGCGCCGTTCCGGTTTTGCCGGCGATGAAGACGCGATCGGTCAGCGCGCGCTGGCCCGTGCCGCGCTCGACGGCGGCGCGCAGGCCCGCGGCCACGAGCGGGGGCGGAGGCGAGCGCAGGAGTCGGTCATAGGCCCGAGCCAGCGTCCAGGGCGCGGCGGAGACGTGCGCCAGCCCCAACGCCTGCAGGCCCTCATCCTCAAGCGTTACAGCGAGCTGCGCTGTGAAGCCGTAATGCCGGAAGGCGGCCAATAATCCGCTCGCGCCGAGGCGCCGCGCCATGGTGGCGAACCAGAAGTTGCAGGAGGCGGCCAGGGCTTCGGCGCCGTCGAAAGGCGCAGCGCCACGCACGTGCGAGCACTCCAGGTTGTGGCGCCCCAGGTGGAAGCCGCCCGGACAGGCCAGCCGCTCCTCGGGTCTCAGCAGCTTGCGCTCGAGCAGTGCGGCGAGCACAAGAGGCTTGAGCGTGGATCCGGGTAGAGCGGCTACGCGGGTGGCTCCGTGCTCGAACAGGATGCGATGCGCCCCGTCCAGGACGACGGCGTCGACAGCCGGGGTGGTGGAAGGCGTGGCGGACGAACGGCCGACGGGCGCCAACGCCAGCGTGGAGAGCAGCCAATCGCGGCGCCGCATGGGCCTCAGGCTCCGGCCGGGACGCCGCCGGGCGCGGCAATGGCAAACAGAGCGAAGTATTTCCGCGGGACCCGGGCGGGGCGGCCGTCGGGCGTGATGAAGACGTGTCTGGTCTCGCCGGAGACCAGCAGCCGCGAAGTTACGGCGTTGCGGATTTCGTAGGCGAAGCCGATCATACGGGCGTGTGAGAAGGCCAGACGGGCCTCGACAATGACCTCGTCGTCGTAACGCGCCGGGGCGAGGTAGCGGAGGTGGGCTTCGACGACGGTCAGCAGCAGGTGGTCCTGCTCCTCGATGTCGCGATAGCGCACGCCGCGGACGGCGCACAACTCGGTGCGGGCCATTTCGAACCAGGGGAGGTAGTGGGCGTGATAGACGATGCCCATCTGGTCGGTTTCGGAGTAACGGGCTCGAAGGCGGACCTGGGCTTTTTCGGGAAGTTCCACAAGACTATTCTCGCCCGGGCGGGAGGGGGAGTTGGGAGCCACGCATCCTGCCTAATCATGAATCCTGATCTGTGCGACGTCTCCGGCGGACTAAATGAACGTGCCGTCGGCGACGCATGCAGCTGGCCTGCCTTGACTGAAGCTAAGGTTCGCATGCATCGTTCGGCCATGCCTCGACGAAGGCCGAACGAGCAGACTTGATCTGGTCATCAACTCCTAGCCCCGCCGCTTAGTTGAGAGACTCCAGGACCATCAGCACGCGCTGGTGCCCCATCATGAGGGCGCCCTTGATCCCGGCAGGTGAAGGGGCGGTATCGACCTGTAGAGTGTTCTTGTCGAGCTGGAGTAAGAGACCTGCGATGTCGCCATGGAGTACGCCGGAGGCTTCGACGTAAAACGACTGATAAAACCCGCCGAGGCCCACTTCTTCCACCCGGGCCAGGATGCTCTTCTTGGACCATGATTGCCTCGGCTTCCCGTCTTTGTCGGCGAATCGAGGTAAAACCCTCGCGTACCCCTCGTTCGTTTCCTTGATCAACTCGGGCGTCATGTGCCTAAAGCCCTCTGATATGCCGATGGCCCACGACCCGGCGCACGGCGGTATTGATGGCGGCTATCTCAGTTCCAGACAAGCGGCAGTCATACGGGCGAACCTGCGAGGGTATTGCCGGATAGCAGCGAGGGCATGTTCCAGAGCGGTGTGCCGAACTCCACACGGCTCTAGCAGAACCAGCCGTCTCACTTGCAGCAAATCTTGTCCAGAAACGGACCTGCGATCTTGCAGATTTTCAGCAGGTGATTGGTGTAATGCTCGACCGCCTCATCCTTTTTGCAAAGGCTGATCAGCATCTCTTTCGAAGTCCAGTCATTGTAACGAGGCTCCACGGGTTTAAACCACGGCATTCTACTGTTAGAAGACCCATTTGCATAGCGTTTATCCAAGGCTCCTTTGAGTTGGGCGGCAAGTGGGGTCTTCTGCCTCCTCCAGTTCCAGAGATTAACAAAGTAGTACAGATCACCAGGACCGTTCTTTTTGCACGAAATGCCGACACAGGTATTTTTGCCCCACGCCGTTTTGAACGCTAGGATTTGCAAGCGACGCACCAACGGCGTCTCGCTCCATTGGTCTTGCACGGTCCAAGACCGCCCTAGCCCTGACCCGAGCGTGCCAATCACGGACTCAACGAACTCCCGGATGATCCTCTCCTTAATCCTCGGAAACGCCAAGCCCACGTTAACTGCGATTTCCACATTTCGCTTATTCTCAAAGGCATATTCAAAGATAACGTCAGCTTCTTTATTCAGCGTCATCAATCGGTTCCTCGTCTGGTTTAGAAGGCTCGAACCGTGGATTCCTGCTCACGTACTCGGCAAAGTCCTGAAGAAACCAGCGCACCTTCTCGGCCTTGCACTCCTGGCCGCAGCGTTCAAGCCAATGGTAGACGCCTGTTCGGTAGTCGAGTTTTTTGAAGCTATTCTCCGCCAGAAGCTTAACCAGTTCGGTTTTGCTCAGACTGGTGGGTCTACTGCCATCACCGAGAAGATACACCAGCATGAACCGCCTGTACTTTCGACGCAAGTGAATGCAGTAGTCCTTGAGTTGATTAGGTCCTTCATAAGCGAATGGCTTGTTTTCGATACCGATCCCGAACTCCCCGAAATCGACGGTTATGTCAATCCTCCTCTGAGGATTAGCAGAATACCATGCGCAATCCTCTCGTTTGACTCGGGGAATGGGGTGCACCGATTCGTGCTTCACGCCAATAGCGTCCAAAAACAAGTCCAGGAACAGCCGTCCTTGCCCATGCTTCCCGGACGGATCAAGAAGATCATGGATGACATCAGAAAGGCGGTTTTCGTTGGGGTCGATGTAGTCGAAGACAGTGAATCCCCTGCGCTCTTTCTGGAACTGTTCGATTCGGTTTGCTACGTCTCCATAAAACAAATCAAGGACGGCAGCGAGAGCGTTCCGGTCCTTGAACATACGAATCACTTACGTTTCTACGCTCTTCCTAACGCTGTGTCAAGCAAAGAGAAGAGAGAGCGGGAGAGCGGCGGATTGCGGCTGCTCAGAGACCGCAGGGACCGTCAGCGGCGCGGCAGGAAAGGGTGCGACCGGGGGGATGGCATCAGGCGGCGCGGGCGCTGAAAAACAAATTTTGCGAAACAAAGCCATTTCACTGTTTTGTCATTTTGAATCAGTAGCTTGCTGGGAAATTACCTCCCAAGTCGATGGACATTACCCATGAGATTTCAATGATCCTCGTGGAGGCCACGCGCGCGAGGCTCCCATCCGATGGTAGACCCGGTGTCAAGCACGCTTTCAGGCTCATTCTTGAATTGGAAAATGCTGTTTGGGGCCAACGAGGGAATTCCGGGATGGTGGCTCCAATTTTGGGGGATGCCGACAGGTCTCTCCAGCTGCTGGAAAGCGGCGTGAACAGAGGAGTATGCATGAGTGCCAAGAAGTACGAATCAAAGAGCTTGAATTCGCCCGACGAGGTGCGGAAATTCGAGAAGGGCAAGGTCGAGGTGGTGAAGGTGGCCGGAGCCGTGATCGGCCGCGCGACGTTTGAGCCCGGCTGGAAGTGGTCAACGCACGTCAAGCCGATCGCCAAAACGAAGAGCTGCCAGGCGGCGCATTACGGCTACCTGGTCTCGGGGACGCTGAAAACGCGGATGGATGACGGCACCGAATTGACTTCAAAGGCGGGGGACGTGGTCAACATTCCGCCGGGACACGATGGATGGAATGACGGAAACGAACCGGCGGTGTTCCTCGACTTCCAGGGCATGGTCGAGTACGCGAAACAGAAGAAGAAGAAATGAGATTGCGCCAGCCGCGGCTCAGGCGGCGGCTGGCGGTTGATTGTCGCTGGCGCTTGATGCGCCCGGCTGGACGCAGCGGTTATCCCACGCCTGACGTGTTTTGGAATACCACGGTCGGAGCCGGGTCGCCGGCCGCCCAGGTAAACGTGTAATCCGCTTCTGGGGGGTTCACCGAAACGCCATTCACGCTCAAACTGTAGACGAAGTAAAGCGCTCCGATCGAGTCGTACAGAGACTCAGTAAGGGTGTACTGGCCGGCCGCCAGGCCGCAGACGGACAAGGTGCCTACAGCGTTGGTGAGGTAGACGGTGTTGTTTCCGGCCGGATCAGTGAGCGTCATCTGCCAACTGGCGCCGGGCGAGACGACGATCCCCAAGTCATTCACGATTTGTTTGGTCACAGATAGACAGAAAGTCGCACTACTGGCCTTGACTTTGAAATTGTCGGTTTTTGATTCGGAGCGCTGAAACCCGTGGTAGCAATCGCTCCCGCAAGGGTTGTCGACCAGGGTGGGATCACCGACGAAGCTCGAGGCGGGCGTTACCCAGGCCTTGTATTCCCCGCCGTTGTTGGAGGTATCCAGGAAGTCGGCGGGACAGTTTACATTGGCCAGGCTGATGGTGATCGCCCCGGCCGCGGATTGAGGCAGGTCGATGCCAGTGGGGTGAGGCGGTCCGCCAGTACCGGTATAGGCGGTGATCACGCCAGAGGTGGAAACCAGGAACTGGCGGTTACTGACCGGGTCGGTATTCAGAAGCGTCTTCCCGCTTGGATCCGTGACCTGGAAGTAGTAGTAGCCGGCGGGCAGCCCGGCGGCTCCGGTATTCCCGTTTGCACCCGGCCCGCCATCCAGGTAGACGGCGCATTTGGATGTGTACTGCGTGTTGGCGTTAACGATGGTCCCATTGACTATCGTCGTGAAAATAGCTCCTGATGGCCCCGCCAGAGCCGATGGCAAATGCGAGGCGACCACCAGAAACATGGAAAGGCAAGCAAGCTTGAGACTGGTTTTCACAGAACGATCCCCCCTCTTGTGGAATGGTCAGAACTTACCCAGTGTAAACTCGACTAGTTCTTGTAGATTAGGACGGGAGAGGAGACCTGTCAAGGGGGCTGCACCCAGGGTTTCAGTTCTGCCGTCCCGGCCGGCAAGGGCGGCGCGGTGACGCCGATGGCCGGCGGTGGTTCTTCAACTCCTCGATTTGGGCGGATGAGCGTCCGGATGGTCAGGGTGATGCGGGCCTAGCGGCAGGCGCTGCGCTCCGCCCGAATCGGAAAACCGACGAACTCTCCAGCATGGCGCCGAGATGTAGAATCGGTGGTGGCGGGTGAGCCGGAGCCGGGATTCCGGCATCGGCGGCCGTGGTGAAGCGAAGTATCCTCGCAGCTAGAGAAAACCCAAACAGCTACAGAGAGCCCAGGCAGCTAAAGAGAATCCAAACAGGTACAGAGACCCAAAATGCAATTCGTTCAGTTCAACACTTTGAGGCAGCGCAGTGCGGTGATGATGTTGATTTGCTGCGGCGCGCTGATGTGGGGCCAGGAACTGGCTCCCGACCAGAAACAACTGGTTGACGCGGCCGTTCCACATAAGGCGCCGGCCAAACCGAAGAAGCACCGCCGCATGCTGGTGAGTAATCTGTCGGTGCGCGACGGCAAGGTGATCCCCGGGCATTCCTCCACGGTGATTCCGGCGGCGGATTATGCGTTCGATCAGATGGGGAAGCTCACGGGCGCTTATGAGGCGGTGTTCAGTAATGACATCGAGATGTTCCGGCCGGCGAAGATCAAGCAGTTCGACGCAATCTGCTTCCTCAACACGGCAGGCGTGCTGTTTGACGACCCGGAGTTGAGGAAGTCGCTGCTGGACTACATCGCCGGAGGCAAGGGATTTGTGGGCATCCATGATGCGATCGCGACGTTTGTGCAGTATCCCAAGTACGACCAATGGCCGCCCTTCGGACAGATGCTGGGCGGCACCGAAAACGGCGGGCACCCCTGGGACGGGGAGCTCATGACGGTCAAGTTAGACGATCCGGCGAGTCCGCTGAATGCGGTGTTCCACGGCCAGGAATTCCAGATTGCCGATCAGGCGTTCCAACTCCAGGAGCCGGTGCTGCGGGATCATTTGCACGTATTGACCAGCATTGACGTGGGAAAGACCGGTCTTTATCCCAACCATCACATTCTGACGGTGCGCCAGTCGGACAAGGATTTCCCCGTGACCTGGATTCGCAGCTACGGGAAAGGGCGCGTGTTTTACAGCTCGCTGGGGCACGGCGCTCCGGTCTACTGGAACGCACAGCTACTCGAGCATTTTCTGGCCGGCATCCAATACGCGCTGGGCGATTTGAAGGCCGACGCCACACCGAGCGCGCGCCTGCACGCACGGAAGCAATAGGAAATCAGATCAGAGCAGGCCGGGAGGGAAGGGCGGGTGCCCTCGAAAACGGCTCTCCGGCCCCGGCCACACCGGGTACACGTTCCAAGACAAGAACACCTGGGGCTGATTGTGAGTCACTGTGATCAGCGCCGCGGACCGGCCAGCGGTCAACTGCCTTCCTCAACTCATCCATGGAGAGTGGGCGCGGCATCGGCCGAGGCAACGGCCGAGGCGACCGCGAAGGGGCCGAGGCAACCGCGAAGGGCGGCGGGGCGTCTGGTAGCATGAGGCTGGAGTGAAGGTTCGAGTCCTGTTTTTCGGCGTTGCGCGGGAGTTCACGGGTCTGGGGGAAGAGTGTGCGGAGCTGGCCGAGGGGGCGCGGGCGGGGGAGCTCGTGGAGCTCTACGCGCGGCGATTTCCGCGGTTGAGGGCGATGGAGCGGTCGCTGGCGATCGCGGTGAATCGGGATTTCAGTGAGCGTGAGCGGGTGTTGAAAGAGAACGACGAGGTGGCGTTCCTGCCGCCGGTGAGCGGCGGCTAGGGAGAGCGAATGGAGCCGCTCTGGAGCCAGGTGATGGAAGATCCGGCAGGGCATTTTTTCGCCCTGACGCGCGGGCCGGTCAACGGGCGCGCGCTGGCGCAGCGACTGGTGCGCGGCGAGGACGGGGCGGTGGTCACGTTCGAGGGCGTGGCGCGGAACAATACACAAGGCCGGCGGACGCTGGCCCTGGAATACGACTGCTACGAAGCGATGGCGATCGAGGTGATGGCGCGCGTAGGGCGGGAGATCGCCGCGGCGCACCCGATCGGGCGGCTGGGGATGGTGCACCGGCTGGGGCGGGTGGAGATCGGCGAGACGAGCGTCGTCATTGTGGTTACGGCGGCGCATCGCGCGGCGGCGTTCGCGGCCTGCCGGGAGGGGATCGACCGGCTGAAGCGGCTGGTTCCGATCTGGAAAAAGGAGTATTTCGAAGACGGAGCCGTGTGGGTGGAGGGCGCGTGGGACGCCTCGGTTGTGAAGCGGTGAGAGCCGCCGCAAAGGGCGGATGGCTGGCGCTGGCGGGCGCCGTAGTGCTGCTGACGCCGCTCGCGGGACAGCCGGTCCAACAGCAGGGACCGATCGAGCCGGGCTCGCAGACGGTGGCGCAGCCCAAACCCAAGGCGGCAACGCCGCCGGCGGCGAAGGACGAGAAGTCGCAGAAGAAGACGCCGGCCGCCACGGGGCAGAGTGGTACCGCGACGAGCCAGGGCGCGTCCACGCAAAGCTGGTCCACACAAAGTGCTGCGCAGCCGGGCGCGTCCACGCAGGGCGGCTGGTCAACGCAAGGCGGGAACGCGCCAGCGGCATCCACGCAAGGCGCGAACGTGCCAGCGGCATCCACGCCAGGCTGGCCGCAGCAGGGATCGGCGACCCAGAACAAAACCCAGGCACCCGCCTCGGCGCCGCTTCCGTTAAGGCCGGACGCGAACAAGCAGCAGGGAACCTCGGACGAGACGCCGGTTTTTCGTTCGGATGTGCGGCTGGTGCGGATGCTGGCGACAGTGCGCGACGCCGGCGGGGTACTGGCCGGGGGACTGAAACGCGACGAATTCCGGATCGTCGACAGCGGTGTGCCGCAGGAACTGGCGGTGTTCGAGGCGACGACGGAACAGCCGCTGTCGGTAGCGATCCTGATCGATTGCAGTGCCTCGACCTACCGGGCAAAACGCACCGAACTGGACTCCGTGCGGGCGTTTGCGCGGTCGCTGTTCGCGGGCGGCAATGCCGACGATAGCGCGGCTCTCTATTCATTCAACGCCGTGGTGACGCAGGAGACCGGGTGGACGCGCAGCGCCGAGCGGGTGGAGCGGGCGCTGGGGCGGCTGGTGAGCGACGGGGCGACGGCCCTGTACGACGCCATCGCGCTGAGTGCACACGATCTGGCGGCGCGCGGCGGCCGCCACGTGGAAATCGTCGTCACCGATGGCGGGGACACGTTTTCGAAAAACAACTACCAACAGGCCCTGGAGGCGGCCCACACGGCGGATGCCAGCGTGTACGCCGTGATCATCGTGCCGGTGGCCGAGGATCCGGGGCGCAACACGGGCGGCGAACACGCGCTGATCGCGCTCGCCGGCTCGACGGGCGGGCGGGCGTTCCTGCCGGGCACGCAGAAGGAGTTGGATGACGCGTTCGGGGAAATCCTGAGAGATTTGCGGACACAATACCTGCTGGGGTTCTATCCGCGCGGCGTGCCGCCCACACGGGACCGGTTCCACGAAGTGCAACTGGCATTGACGCGGCCGGGCTACGCAGTTTCGAGCCGGCGCGGCTATTTTGAACCGGCTCCGGGCACGGGGTTCAAGGTGAAGCCGAAGTAACAGCGCAGCCGGCGTAGATCCTCAGGCGGGAGCCAGGCGAATGGCCTGACTCCGACTGCCCGCCGAAGGCGACAAAATTCCGCGCCTGCCCTATTGTGAACGGCCCGAAGGTCGATACAGTGAGAGGGACCCGGATAGGGCGAGCAGGCGTTGACGGTGCGGAGCTGACCAGGCGCGATTTGTGGATGAAACTTTGTACGGTGAAATGCATCGAAATGAGTACAATAGATAGTAATTGGGAGTGTTTTGATCGGAGGGAAGGCTCGCTGGGGCCTTCGTGGATATGACAATCAGATTAGTCTATCGCCCATCTTCCCGGAGGAGTCCAACAATTCAAGCCAAGGCCTCGCATGAGCGCTGGTCGCAGAGCACGCTGGAATCGATGGTACTGCTTCAGGCGCGGCTGGCGACGGTGGCGGTGGGGCTGGCGGTGTGGCGCATTGCCAGCGATCTCGGACTGTCCTGGGGCTTCCCCCTCAATACCGGCGTGCTGTCACATTGGCAGGTGTGGTTCGCTGTCGGGCTGCTGCTGTCGGGCGGCGCGTTGGCGCTTTCGCGACGGTTGCGGCTGACGCACGCCGAGGCCCCCCGGACCAACCAGGCGCAGGTGGCCTGAAGCGCCAGTTTTTTGCGAGGCCCGAATCCGCCGCCTGTAAACTGGTCGTATGCGGTTTACGGGAGTGTTGTTGCTCACGTTGCTTGCGGGCGTGGCGCGGGCCGATACCGGTTGCCAGACGACCCCGACATGGACGCCCTGCGAGATCGCCATTGAATTGAGCGACGCCGCGCTGAAAGCGCACCCCAACCCCGTGGTGAGCGTCAACCTGTGGGGCGAATTCCGTTCCCCCGCCCCGGGCTACCGTACCTACCGCCTGTCGGCTTACTGGGACGGCGGGCGGCGCATGGCGATCCGCTTCACGCCGGACGAGAAGGGGGCGTGGACCTGGCGCCTGACGGGGAACATGCCGGAGTTGCAGGGCCAGGAAGGCCAGATCACGGCGACCGGGAGCAGCCGCGAAGGCTTTCTGCGCCCGGCGAACCTGCACTTCTGGATGCACCCGGAGGGCCTCAAGCCGCACTTGTGGATGGGCGACGATCATGCCGACCTGTTCACGATGGAGCGGGGCGCCTTCGAGCGGCTCGCGGCGGCGCGGGAGGAGCAGAAGTTCACGCATCTGCGCGGGCTGATCATGGCGCCGGGGGCTCAGCCGTTCAGCGCGCCGGACCAGCCGAATCAGGCGTATTTCGCGGAACTCGATGCGCGGATGAAAGCGCTGGACCAGCGCGGCCTGGTGGCGGACCTGGTGCTGGCCCCGGATGCGGCCACGCTTGAGCGCGCGTTTCCGACGTGGGCGCAGCGCGAACGCTTTCTGCGCTATGTGGTGGCGCGCTACGCCGCATACAACGTGAGTTGGGAGATCGCCGCCGCGTTCGAGGGAGCGGCGGGCAACCGCAACGTGATCCGCGAGCTGGGCCTGGCGCTGCGGCGCTTTGATCCCTACAACCACCCGGGCAGTTGCGGCGCGTTGGTCACCTCGTCGCCGCTGCTGGGCGACAAGTGGATGTCGCACGTGACCGAGAACTCGCCCGATCCGGCCATCGGCGCGATCGAGCACCAGCAGTACCCGCTGCCACTGGTCAGCACGGGCTTTGCGGCGGGGTCCACGGGGGCGGCGTTTCGCAAAGGGCTGTGGGACGCCACGATGAGCGGCGAGTGGCCGGTGTCGCGGATTGCCCAGATCGACAGCGCCGAAACCAAAGCGATGCAGACGTGGGCGGAGACGCTCGCGCAGGCGCGCTACTGGGAACTGGAGCCGTACTTCGAGCTGGATGGCGGACGCGCGGTGGCGTTGTCCGGCGTGGAGTACCTGGTGTACATCGAGAAGCCGGGGCCGCTGAGCGTTTTCGTCGAAAAGCACAGCTACGACGTGTACTGGATCAACCCGGCGACCGGGGAGCGCATTCAGGAGAAGAAGGATTGGAAAGGCGACGAGTTCACCGGCGAGCCGCCGGACCGTTCGCACGACTGGATTTTGCATCTGTCCCGGGACGGCCACAAGGCGGGCATGGCCAAGAGCTACAAGTTCGAGTCGCAGCCCAACCAGTTGCAGGAAGTAGAAACCGATCCGGCCAAGATTCCTTTTCAGTTGGTGACGCCGCAGCCGGACACCACGACGCTGGTGGCGGGACAGGCGGCGCCGTTCGAGATCCGGTTGAGGCGTGAAACGAAGGGCACGCGGCGGATGATGTACATGTTGACGGGCGAAGTGGTGTTGGACGGGTCGGGGATGCGGGTGCTGGGGACGGGCCATGCGGGGATGCTGGAGTTCCCGCGCGAAATGCTGGTGAGCGCGAGCGGCGTCCTCAACATGCGTATCGAGGGGCTGAACGCCGCGGGTAAGCTGTATGCGCTGGACGTCGTGTTTCCAGTGGCGAAGGCCGGGCCGTGACGCGCATCGTGGCCATCGACACGACGAGTGAGTTCGGCAGCCTGGCGCTGGTGGAGGACGGCCGGGTGGTGGAAGAGATTCTGCTGCACAGTCCCGATGGATTCGCGCACATCCTGTTCCCGCAACTGCTGCGGCTGATGGAGCGTCATCAGTGGCGCGTCGGCGAAGTCACGGGCTATGCGGCGGGGGCGGGGCCGGGTTCTTTCACGGGGGCGCGCGTGGGCCTGGCCGCGGCGAAGGGGCTGGCCGAGACGGCGGGGCTCAAGGCGGCGGGGATCTCGAACCTGCAGGCCATGGCGGCGTCCGGTTCGGCAGAGCTGAGGGCGCCATTTTTCGATGCCCGGCGGGGGGAGATCTACGGGGCGCTGTACAATTCGAAGCTCGAATCCGTGCGGCCCGAGAGAGCGCAGCCGCTCCCCGAGTGGCTCGCTTCCCTGCCCCCGGAGGTGGAATTGCTGACGCCCGATGCGGCGCCCTTCGCCATGGCGTTGGGCAGCCGGCTGGTCACGCTGACGCCGCGCGCGCTGGCCGGAGCGATTGGGCGGCTGGCAGAGGGACGCCTGGTGGACCCGGTCGGGATCGACGCCAACTACGTGCGGCGCGCGGATGCGGAGCTGCATTGGAAAGACGCGCGGTAAATCCACTCCTAAAGAGGAAACCGGCAGGGGCAGACGCGGGGCCGTTTGCTGAACGCTTTTTAATGTATATCGGAGCGCTCTGCATCGTATATGAGATATGCGGCTTGTTGTCCTGCTCGCGCTCGCCGCATCGCCGATCGCCTGCGCGCAGCCTGACCTGAACGAAATCCTGCGCCGCGTGGCGGAGAACCAGGACAAGGCGGTGGAGGCGCGGGCGGCGATTGTCTACACCCAGGAGACGCGCACGCGGCTGTTCCGCTCGGGAGGCAAGCTGGGGCGCGAGGAGCACCGGGTCTACACCGTGCTGCCCACCCCGAAGGGCAGCGACAAACACCTGGACCTGTTCGAGGGGCGGTACACGCATAAGGGTAAGGCGGAGACGTACAGCGACCCGAGTTTCGAGCATTCGGGCATGGACATCGACGCCGGACTGGTGCGGGATCTCACCGAGGACCTGGTGAACGACAAGAAGTCGCGCGACGGAATCAGCCCGGACCTGTTTCCGCTGACCGCCGGGGAGCAGAAGCATTACGATTTCCAGCTCGCCGGGACGCAGAAGGTGGGCCAGGTGGAGGCGTTGAAGCTGACCTTCACGCCGAAGGAAGGCGACGAGGAGGACCACTCCTGGGCGGGCGAGGCGCTGGTGGATCCGGTGGAGTATCAGCCGATCCGCGTCACGACGAAGCTGGCGTTCCAGATTCCGCTGGCGGTGAAGATCTTCCTGGGTACCAACATCCGGCAACTCGGATTCACGCTGACCTGCCGCAAGGTCGCCGAGGGGCTGTGGTTTCCGGTCTCGTACGGCACCGAGTTCCACCTGCGGGTGCTGTTCGGTTACGCACGAACGGTCACGATGAGCCTGGACAATCGCGACTTCCGCCGCGCCTCGGCCGAGAGCACGATCCATTTTGAAGACCAGCCGGCGAAGCCTTAGTGACGGGCACTCGCCGGAATCATCACTTCGCATCATTTTCGGAACAACCGACAGCGTAGTCGACGGTGTGCGAAAAACATTTTTGCGGAACAAAGCCAATCTCGAACAACCCCTTTCCCATCTTGAGGATACACCCCATGTCAAGTGCGAACATGAGGCGAAAGCAGCGGCCGGAATGGGCGATTCGACAGAATTCGACAGCAGTGTCGAAAAGTGTCGAGAAGTGTCGAATTCTGGTGGGTGGGTGAAGGCTCCTCCCGAGCGGTCGGAGTAGCTCCTATTGCATTTATTTGCAATGGGATAGCCGGAGGATCCGGGAGCGGCCAAGGGGCGCGCAGGGGGGCGCTGCAGGCGAAAACCTGAGTGTCGTGTCGAAATGTCGAATGCGAGGCGGCGGCGGCGAGCCGCGCGAGTGATGAAAAGTGATGATTTGTGATGAATCGCCTCGGCGAGACACCGGCCAGGAGTGCCGAACGAACGCGACCGGTGTGCTTGCGCCCGAGCCCGGATATTTCACCAACCATCGGCTGCGGCGCGCGATAGGGCCGCATCTACTGCGTTGCGCTGGGCCCAGAGGGCGCCCCCCGTCCTCGACGTAGCAGTCCAGTACGCCTGCGGGCGTCCCGCGAGCGCGCCTTGTGGCGTTGATTGATGTTGGGGCCCTCTCGTCGCGCCTCGCTGCGATCGCAAGTGCAACATCCGGGCTAGCACCCGAATCGAATTCTCCGACTCGCACCAGCTTCTCTCACCCTCTCAAAAAACTTCGCCGGGAGCCGTCAATGGACTCCAAACTGTTTCATACTATTCCGAGGGTGTGGCATGCGGAGCGCCTCGATCGGGCGTTCCGCGTGTTGTAGGATCCACAAAAAAGGAGGTTCTCCATGAGTCTCACGAAGCGTGCCGTGGCGGAGTTCATCGGCACATTCTGGCTGGTGTTCGGCGGGTGCGGCAGCGCCGTGCTGGCGGCGGCATTTCCCGGACTGGGCATCGGATTCGCGGGTGTGGCGCTGGCCTTTGGGTTGACGCTGCTGACGATGGCGTATGCCATCGGGCCCATCTCGGGTTGCCACATCAACCCGGCGGTTTCATTCGGACTGTGGGCAGGCAAGCGTTTTCCGGCCTCGGACCTGCTGCCGTACATCGTGGCGCAGGTTCTGGGGGCGATTGCGGCCTCGACGGTGTTGTATGTGATTGCCAGCGGGCAGGCCGGCTTCAGCGTGGCGGGAGGATTCGCCTCCAACGGGTACGGAGATCATTCTCCCGGCGGCTATGGGCTGGTGGCGTGCCTGGTGGCGGAGGTCGTGCTGACGTTCTTCTTCCTGTTCGTCATCATGGGAGCGACCAGCAAGCGCGTGCCGGCGGGCTTTGCGCCCATCGCCATCGGTCTGTGTCTCACGCTGATCCACCTGGTCGGCATTCCAGTGACGAACACGTCGGTGAATCCGGCCCGCAGCACTGGTCCGGCGCTGTTTGCCGGGGGGTTGGCGCTGCAGCAATTGTGGCTCTTCTGGGTCGCGCCGATCGCGGGCGGGGTGCTGGGTGGAATCGCTTACAAATGGCTGGCCGAGGAGGAACCAGCGTCCTGAAGCGGCGTGATGACGGATGAGCGGGAGGCGGGCGCGCCCGCGCTCATTGTCGAGTGGCGTGTCGCAGAGAAGACATTAGCGAAACCGGCTCCCTTACGGTCGCGGCTCAGAAACACAACCGCTCCTTGCAGTCGCGGCTCCGACACAATACGCCCGCTCCCTCGCGGTCGCGGCTCTGTAAGCAGCGAGGGCTGCTCGTAGCGGCCGCCAGGCGGCGCCTCAACCCGCTTTCACGGTCGGAATCCGCTCTTTCACCGTGGGCAGCGGCGGCAAATCCGTGGCCGGCTGCTCCTGGTACCAGAAGGCGCAGGAGTAGAAGTTGTCGCCGCGGTCGTTGGCGTGGCCGTGTTCCATGGTGTGCTTCAGGTAGCGCGTGAAGGTGACGGGGTTGTCGCCATGGAAGCGGTAGCAGCAGTAGCGGCCGCCGGTGCGCTCGGCGCTCTGGATCAGCGGCGCGCCGTATTGGTGATGGGAAAACGCGACGGCGTGTTCGCGCCCGCCGAAGTCCCAGCTTCCGCAGAAGAAGTCCTCCGAGCCGGTGCCGTTGATGACGGGCATGGACTCGTTGTTGACGAAGATCATCTCATCGCCTTCGCCCCACCAATACTCGCTATTCTGCACCACGCCCAGCGTCACGCCCAGCAGATGGCCGCGGCCGCGCGTCTCGCAATAGACGTAGTTATACTTGCCGTCGAGGTTCTTGCCGTCGCTCTTAATGGCGACGTTCGGAGCCGCCTGGCGGTAGCTGGCGTTGAAGTATAAAGCGTCGTCCGGCAGCCGGTCGAGAGATACGAAATCGATATTCGAGTAGAACGCCCCGACGCGGCGCGAGCCTTCATTGGTGATGGTCAGCCGGGCGCCCTTGCGGTACGGCATGGCGAAATAGCTGTTGAGCGATTTGCCCGGCGAGCAGGCGATCCAGGCGCTCTCGAAGTTCACATAATCGCCCAGGTTCAGGCCGAAGAAATCGCCGACCGGCGTTTCGATGCTGGGCTTGTCGTTGCCGTCCCAATAGCCGCGCAGGACGAGTTCCTTGAGATGGAATTCGCTGTCGGCGGCGATGGTGAACCAGACGTGGGTAATGATGCCCGTCCCCGGCTGGTTGAAAACGTCGAGGGTCTTGCCCGGTGCGATTGGCCGGGCGTCGGCGTTGCCGCCGGTACGGTCGTAGGTGGACTCCTTCAACGAGCGGTAGTTCTGTGCGCGCGCGTAGGCTGGCAGCACGGCGCTGGCCTGACCTGTGCGGGGCGAGTTACTCTGGGCCAGCGCGTTGGCGGTGGTGGCCGAGGCCGCCGCGCCCAGGCCCACAGTGCCCATCAGGCGGTGCAAAAAGCCGCGGCGTCCGTTCATCATTGGCATGGGTTCCCTCCTGAAAACGATCGCGCATCATCCTATCACCATTGGCCCCTGGATTCCGGCGGCGGAGGAGGAGCGGGCGATTGCCACGCACGCCTCCGCTTGCCGCTCTTATGGCGGCTGAGCATAATGGAGGCGGAGGTCCACGATGATCGTCGAAGAGGTTCACACGCCGGACGAGACGCTGGAGCGGGAGTTCAACCCCTGGCTGGCCGCCGAGACGAGGTTCACGGAAGCGGCCGCGAAACTGGGTCTGGACGACGGCATGCAGAAGGTCCTGCGCAGCCCCTCCATGGAGGTCACCATACACATCCCGGTACAGCTCGACGACGGGCGGCTGGAGGTTTTCACGGGCTACCGCGTGCAGCACTCGCTAGCCCGCGGGCCGGCCAAAGGCGGCATCCGTTTCGCGCCCGACGTGACGCTCGACGAGGTACGCGCGCTGTCGTCGTGGATGACCTGGAAATGCGCCGTGGTCAATATCCCCTTCGGCGGGGGCAAGGGCGGCGTCATCTGCGATCCCAAGATCCTCTCGGCCGGAGAGCTGGAACGGATCACGCGGCGCTACACGGCGGAGCTGATGGACATCCTGGGACCGGAGCGCGACGTCCCGGCCCCGGATATGAACACCAACGAGCAGACCATGGCCTGGATCATGGACACGTACTCCATGCACAAGCGGCAGACCTCGACGGCCGTGGTGACCGGCAAACCGCTCAACCTGGGCGGGTCGCTGGGCCGGCCGGAGGCGACGGGGCGGGGCTGCCTGATTGTGACACTGCAAGCGTTGAAGCGTTTCGGGCTGGATCCCCGGGCCACCACGGTGGTGATCCAGGGATTCGGCAACGTCGGCGGAATGGCCGCGCGTCTGATGCATCAAGCCGGCCTGAAGATCATTTCGATTATCGAGTACGACGGCGCGGTCTACAATCCCGACGGCATCGATCCGTTCGCACTCGAGGAGCATCGCAAGGAGACGGGCTCGATCACGCACTTCCCCGGCGCTCAGGACATGGACAAGGACGAGGCGCTGTTCCTGCCGTGCGACGTCCTGCTGCCCGGCGCGCGGGAGAACGTGATCCACTCGCAAAACGCGGCCCGGATCCGGGCGAAGATCCTGTGCGAGGGCGCCAACGGACCGACGACCGCGCCGGCCGACAAAATCCTCGAAGAGAAAGGCGTGTTCGTGATTCCCGACATCCTGGCCAACGCCGGCGGCGTCACGGTGAGCTACTTCGAATGGGTGCAGGATCGGCAGGGCTTTTTCTGGAACGAGCAGCTGGTCAACGAGCGCCTGGAGGAGATCATGGTGAACTCCTTCAACGACATCGTCGGATACGCCGTGAAGCACAAGGTGAACAACCGCACGGCCGCCTACATGGTCGCGCTGGACCGCGTGGCCTTCGCGATCCGATTGCGCGGCATCTACGCGTGAAAAAGAGGCAACCGACCGGAAAACGGGCCACGCTCCGGCGCCGGGCGGCGCGCACCGAGGATACGATGGGTTTCGTGAGACGTAGCGCGGCCGGCCGGAGGCGCGTGGACAGACGCTTCACGAAGCCGGTATGGTGGCATCAGTAACTCTGCATGAATGACTCGGTTGATCCTGTTTTGGCGTTCGCGGCCCGCTTCGACGGCCCGGGCGCACCGAGCACCGTTTCCGTGCCGGGGCGCGTAAACCTGATCGGCGAGCATATCGACTATCACAACCTGCTGGTGCTGCCCATGGCGATCAGCCGGAATATCCGCATAGCCTTCCGCGCGCGAGCCGACCGTAGGATCCGCGCTACGTCCAACTCTTTCGGCGAGCGGGAGTTCGAGTGGGCTGCGCAGCTGGAGCCGTCGGCCTCGGGCGATTGGGTGAACTACGTCAAGGCAGCCGCTCAAGCGGTCGAAGGCCGGTGGAAGCTGAAGCACGGAATTGACGCGACAGTCGTCTCGAATCTGCCGGCCGCCGCCGGGCTGTCGTCTTCCTCGGCGCTGCTGACCGGATTCACCCTGGCTCTCCTGCGGGCCAACGGGGTTGAAGCCACTTTCGAGCAACTCATGGAGGTCCTGCCGGAGGGTGAATATTTCGTGGGCACGCGAGGCGGCGGCATGGACCATGCCGCGGTACTCGCGGGGCGCCGCGGCTGCGCCATTCTGGTCGGCTTTGCGCCCCTGACGGTGAGTGCCGTTTCGGTGCCCGAAGACTGGACATTCTTGATTGCGCACAGCCTCACGACGGCCGAAAAATCGGGCGAAGTGCGGGCCCGGTATAATGCCCGCCGGACGGCGGGGTCGAGCGCATTACGGCGGCTGGGCTACACATCCTTCAGCGAGGCCCTGGAGCAATACGGCGTCGAGGAGCTTAGCGAGTTGGCCGCCTGGCGTCTTAAAGATGACGAGCAGCGGTGTTTTTTACATGTGGTCACCGAAGCCCAGCGCGTGAACGAAGCGGTGTGGGCCATGCGGCAGGGCGATGCGCGGACGTTCGGGCGGCTGTTGAACGATTCCCACGCCAGCCTGCGGGACCGCCTGCGGGTGAGCTGCCCGGCGCTGGACTCTCTGGTCGAAGCGGCCCGCGCGGCGGGTGCGCTGGGGGCGCGCCTGACCGGGGCGGGCTTCGGCGGGTGTGCCGTCATCCTGTGCCGCGCGGCCGAGCAGGAGCACGTCGCCGAGGGCATTGTCGAGCGGTTTTACAAGGGCCGCGCGGAGTTCAATAGAAAGATCCATTTGATGGCCGCCCACCCTTCCGCGGGAGCGTTGTGTGAGTAGAACCACCGTCCGCCGCGCGGCGGTCCTGGCCGCGGGCCGGGGCACCCGCATGGGTGAAATGACGGCCGGCATGCCGAAGGCCATGCTGCCGGTTCGTGGCCGGCCGATGCTGGAACATGTGCTCGATGGGCTCGCCGCGGCGGGAATCGCCGAGTTCTTCCTGGTGATCGGCTACCGCCGGGAGATGGTTGAGGCGTACTTTCGCGACTGGCGCCTGCCAATCGAGTTCCACGTTCAGCAGGTCCTGAACGGCACCGGCGGCGCGGCCCGCCTGGCCCGCGGATTCGCGGGCGACGAGCCTTTCCTGCTGACTTTCGGCGACATCCTGTGCGAGCCGCCGGCATACGTTCGCTGCGCGCACGTGCTGGAAGACCACCCTCAGACCGTGGCGGTGCTCGGCGTCAGGGATGTGGACGACCCGTGGCAGGGCGCGGCAGTTTACGAGCGCGACGGCCGGGTGACGAAGGTGATCGAAAAGCCGCCTCGCGGCACCTCGACAACACGCTGGAACAGCGCCGGGCTGTACGCCATGCGGCCGGCGGTCTTCCCCTACCTGGACCGGCTCTCGCCTTCGCCGCGGAATGAATACGAGCTGACGTCGATCTTCGAGATGATGCTTCAGGAAAACATCGAATTGCGTATTTCGGCCATCGAGGGCCTGTGGCGCGACGTGGGGCGTCCCGAGGATCTCGAGGCGGTCAACGCAGGTTCGTGAGCTTCCGCCAGCCCAGCCCGGATGTTTCACCAACAATCGGCTGCGGCGCGCGATAGGGCCGCATCTACTTCGTTGCCCTGGGCCCAGGGGGCACACCCCGTCCTCGACGTACTGTTAAGTACGCCTGCGGGCGTCCCGCAAGCGCGCCCTGTGGCATTGCTTGATGTTGGGGCCCTCTCATCGCGCCTCGCTGCGATCGTGGTGCAACATCCGGGCTAGTTCCACAAGCGCCTGATCACCCAGATGAGGGTCCAGCCGGTTACGACCAGGATGCCCAGCAGACCGAGTGCGTAAGCCGTGCGCCCATACAGGACATTGCCGACAAAGAACAGCCCGGACCAGATGGTGGCCGTTCCACACACCCAGCCAAGCATGGCCAGCGGGATGTTGTCCTGGCGCGCATACTCGGCGGCTTCGGCCTTGGGCACGCCCGCTTCCTCGCGAATGCGGGTCCAGCCCGGGCCGAGCGGATGGACCTTCTTATAGAAGGAGATCAGCGTGGCGTGGTCCGTTTGTGGACCGATGAAGGCGGTCAGAATCCAGCAGAAGGTGGTGAAGGCGACGCTGAGGACCAGCTCGACGTGAGTGCCCAGGGCAATCGCGTTGCGGTGGAGCAACAGGAACGCCAGCGAGGCGGCAAAAGAACTGGTCATTGCGACGATTTCGCACCACGCCGTGACGCGCCACCAGAACCATCGCAGCAGGTAAAGAAGGCCCGTGCCGGCCCCGATTTGAAGGATAATGTTGAAGCTTTCCTGGGCCGTCTGCAAGACAAAGACCAGCGACGACGAGAGCACGAACAAGATGACTGTCGCGACGCGTCCCGCCATTACATAGTGCTTTTCCGGCAGGTCGCGCCTCACAAACCGGCGGTAAAAGTCGTGGACCAAGTAGGACGCGCCCCAGTTCAGGTGTGTCAGAATCGTTGACGAGTTGGCCGCGACCAGCCCGCCGACCATCAGGCCCATCCAGCCCACGGGCAAGAACCGCAGCATCACCGGGAAAGCGATGTCGTGGCCGATCAGCGACGGATCGACATTCGGCACGGCCTTGCGCAGATCCGCCAAAGTCGGATAAACCACCAATGACGCCAGGCCGACGAGGATCCACGGCCAGGGGCGCAGGATGTAATGGGCGAGATTGAAGAACAGGGTCCCGCCGAGGGCGTCCTTCTCGGACCTCGAGGCCAGCATGCGCTGGGCGATGTAGCTCCCGCCGCCGGGCTCCGCGCCCGGATACCAGACGGCCCACCACTGCACCGTCAGCGGGATGATGAAGACCGCGACCGCCAGTTCCCAATTATTCCTGAAATTCGGCAACATGCTGAGGTAGTTCAGACCGCCCGGACCGCTGGTGTGTGAAAGCTTGTCGACCAGCCCGCTCAAGCCCCCCACCTGCGGCAAGGTGACGGCGAAATAGGCCGCCGCGATCACCGCGGTCATCTTGATAAAGAACTGCGACATGTCGATCACCAGCACGCCCCACAATCCGGAGTGCGCGGCGAAAATGACATTCAGCAGCCCAACGGCGAGCAGCGTTTCCCAACGGTTAAACCCGAACAGCACGCTGGCGATCTTGCAGGCCGCCAGATTCACGGTCGCCATGATCATGCAGTTGAACAACAGGCCCAGATACAGCGCGCGGAAGCCGCGCACCGCGCCGGCGGCCTTGCCGGAGTATCGAACCTCGTAGAACTCGAGGTCCGTCAGCACGCCCGACCGGCGCCACAGCCGCGCGTAAAAAAACACGGTGGCGACCCCCGTGAGGGTGAAGGCCCACCACTGCCAGTTGCCGGCGACGCCCTGCGTGCGCACGAAGTTCGCCACAAGGTTCGGCGTGTCGCTGGAGAACGTCGTGGCGACCATGGAGATGCCGGCCAGCCACCACGGCACGGAGCGGCCGGAAGCGAAGAACTCCGCCGTGTTTTTCCCGGAGCGTTTTCCAAAAAACAGGGCGGGAACAAAGCAGATCAGGATGGACGCGATGGCGATAACCCAGTCGATCGGATGCAGAATCATTGCGAAATACCCGAATGGCCGAGAATATCGCACAATGGCGGCCCAGGCCAAATGGATGTCCGGACCGCAGCCGGGAGCGGCGCCCGGATGTGCGTCTCACACCCGGATTCTGATCGCAGTTCGGCCACGGTGTGGATTTTGATAGCGTGTAGCACAGCACGCGGGCTCGCGCTCCGCTGCTCATCAGCTATCTTTGGAGTCTCGCCATGCATAAAACATTCCTGGCATTATCTGTCTTTCTTGCAGGCCTCTCGGCCGCCGCTTTCGCGGGCCCCTCCGAGGTGAAGATTGTCGCCAAAGGGGCCGGATATGAGTTCTTGCTCAATGGCAAGCCCTATTTCGCCAAGGGCGCCGTGGGCTCTGTGCACCTCGACGAATTGGTTGCCGCAGGCGGCAACTCGATTCGAGCCGGCGTCGATTCTCTGGACCGCGCCCAGGCGTCGGGTCTCACCGTCCTGGCGGGTCTGCCATTCGGCATGCAGCGCAAGGGGTTTGATTATTCCGACGCCGCGGCAGTTGACCGCCAGCGCGACCAGATTCGCCGCATTGTTCTCCAATACAAAGATCATCCGGCGCTGCTGGCCTGGGCGATCGGCAACGAACTGGAGCTGGTCACCACGCGGGAACAGCGCGTGCCGCTGTGGAAAGAGGTTGACCACGTGGCCGCGATGATCCACGAAATCGACCCGCATCACCCCGTGATCACGCCGGTTGGCGACGCCTACCGCCAGATCCTCCACGAACTGAACCAATACTGCCCGCACCTCGATGCGGTCGGTTTAAACTCGTACGCCGACATGCTAACCCTGCCCGAGGACGTCGCGCGCGAACTCTGGACGCGGCCCTACCTCGTCACCGAATTCGGTCCGCGTGGCCATTGGCAGGTGCCGCGGACGCCGTGGCATTTACCGATAGAGGACACCAGTACCGAGAAGGCACAGCTCTATCGCCAGGCTTATGAACACGCGGTCGCGGGGCAGCCCCAATGCCTGGGTTCGTACGTGTTTCATTGGGGCCAGCATCATGAAAAAACACACACCTGGTACGGCATGTTCCTGGAAGACGGCAGCCGCACTGAGGCGGTGGACATGATGAGCTTCCTGTGGAGCGGCAAGTGGCCCGCGAACCGCGCCCCGCGGATCGGAGCGGGCCGGATTGCGGTCAGGACGGATGATCCTGAAACGCACGATCCGGCGCCCTTCCCTCCGGAAGCGATTCTGCATTGCCGCGTGGATGCCTCCGATCCGGACGGCGACCCGCTGGAGATCCGATGGGACCTGCGCCGGGACGTCTCCGGAAACCCCAACACGGGCGGCGACCGGGAGGAGCCCGCGCCGCCGATCGAGGGCCTGGTGCGCTGGGCCGCAACAGATTCCGCGGTGTTTCAACTGCCCGCCGCGGAGGGCCCGTACCGGCTCTTCGTTTACGTTCGCGATGGTCATGGCAATGCCGCAACGGCGAATTATCCGCTGCTGGTGAAGGCTCGCAACTACCCTCCCGTGCCCGGCGAAAAGGACAGCGCGCGCTTCGGCTACGGCATCCAGAGGACGATGACGCTGCTCGCCACCAGTACTCCGAAACACCGCCATCGGGTGCGCGTGCTGTACTACGGCCAGTCGCTCACCAAGCAGGACTGGACGCGCGAAGTGACGGCCTACCTGCGGCAGAAATTCCCTTACGCCGACCTAGTCACGGCCAATCGGGCCATCGGCGGCTATAGCACGTCGTACCTGATTCAGACCTTGCCGCACGACGTCTACTCCTTTTACCCGGACCTGATCATCTTCCACGACTTCGGTGCGGCTAATTTGTATGAGCAGATCATCGCCGAGATTCTCCGCCATACCACGGCCGAGATGCTCATCCAGACCGATCGCCCGACCTGGATTCACGTCAACGGCGTTCCCGACGACCCGGCCAAGGCCAAGGGGGAAGCCAGCTCCGAGCACAACAGTTTCGAGATACTGCCCGCCCTGGCGAGCAAATACGGTTGTGAACTCGTGGATCTGCGCCGGCCGTACATTGAGTACTTGACCGAGAATCATTTGAAAGCGACGGATATCCTGAGCGATGGCGCACACTTCACCCTGCAAGGCGACTACCTGGTGGCCGAATTGACCAAGCGGCATCTGCGATACGATCCCGCGTTGGCCGCGGACCAGCGCAGAGACGTGGTGAAATCGTATGAAATCGGCCGCGACATGCAATGGACCAACGGCCGCCTGCGGTTGGAGTTCGAGGGCAACCGGGTGGATGCCATTGCCGGCCCGGGCAACGCCTATCATGCCGCCGAGGCCGAAGTATTTATCGACGGCAAACGGCCGTCGGAGATGCCGGAACTGTATTTCATCACACGCCCCAGCGACACCTTCGCCGTCGATTGGCCGGCGGTCAACCATGTGACGGCGCTGCAGCCGCTGCTCGTGGAGGATTGGACTTTGCGGGTGACCGGCGTCAATGCCGATGAATCGCAGTTGCGCTTCGAAGTGACCGGCTCGCGCACCGGCATGGACGGCGCGGGCGTGAGCAACGAGCGCTTCGTCTCGCGCTCCGGCCGCGTGGTCATTGACCCGGATGTCTGGGGCGTCCAGAGGGCTTTCAACCTCGTCCACAAAGCCACCCCGACGGGTTTCGAGGTCCAGTGGCGCGTGGTGCCGATGTTCATGGACGTCTACGTTGCACCGCGCATCGAGGATCCGTCGGCGGAGTACGCAACGACGCTGGCGCTGGGCCTGACGCCCGGCAAACACACGCTGGAACTGGTCGCCAAAACCGGCTCCGCGCCGCCGATTGGAGTCATCCGCGTCTACAACCCGCCGTTGAAGTAAGCGCGCCGGAGCCATCGGGACAGAACCGATGCGGGAAGCTGGCCGGCCGCCTGCGCGCTGAGCGGGCCGTCAGTAGTTCATCACGCGCCGCACATATTCCCGGCTGATGCGGACGCTTGCGCCGTAGGAACGCGTCGGCACGAAATCGCGTTCATGCGCCAGTTCAATCACCAGGTCGCCCGCGAAGTTGATCTGGTGAAGCATGCGGCCGATGGCGCCGAAATCCGTATCGCCTTCGCCCATCGCCTCCACCCATCTGCCGTCAGCCTTCTGGTCACGCAGGTGGGCGAAGATCATGCGATCGCGATGCCGCCGGATGAAATCCACGGGATCCACTTTCGCCCGCACCAACCAGTTGAGATCCGGGCCCAGTTTGATGTCCGGCAATCGCGCCAGCGTGCCGTTCAGGTCGTACTCGTTGTCGCGGACTTCGTAGATGTGGTTGTGCAGGTTCGGGACCACGCCGTGATCGGCGCACATTCTCTGGATCTCGCGCAGCACCCCGGCCTGGGTGTCGAATTCATCCTCGGTCTTCTTTCGTCCCGCGTCTCCCACGCTGATGCCCAGCGTGCGCCCGCCCACCTGCGCCAGGCGTGTGATCAGCGTCCGTCCCTGGGCCACGATCTGGTCCGTCTCCGCGCGCTTCCACATGTTCGCGCCCCACGACGTGCCCAGCACCGGCAGGGCGTAACGCTTCGAAAGCTCTGCAATCCGGGGCACCGAATCGTCCTTCAATAGCATCTGGTGCATCAGCTCGATGGCGTCGATGCCCGCTGCCCCGAACTCGCGAAAGATCTGTTCGGCCACCGGCGTGGGATCGTAATTCGGCTGCTTCGCCGCAAACACCCACGGATGGGCCCCCACCGTGATCTTCCGAGGCGCATCCGCCCCGACAGCGGCCAGTGAGGGGAAAAGGTACAGGAAATCACGACGGTTCATGGCACTACTCTATTCGATCGCGAGCATATCCGGTTGAATCTGCGCGGTTCCACTCATGCCGCGCTGCAGCTTTCACCTTCCGGCCCCGGCTCTGTTGCCTGCCGCGCGAACTCTCACCGCACCCGAAATTCTCAACGACAATGCAGACCTCAGGCCTCAGACCTCATCCCACCATCGGCCAGCCGTCTTGTCGCGGAGTCCGCTGCCGGTCCGGTCAGCTTCTGAGCCGGCGTCGGGAGGCCGCGTTCCGCCACTACCGTGACCTGCATGTCCTTGGCGAGATCCACGATCCGCATCGAGACGTGCCGCCGTCTGAAGACAGGCAGGGTGTGCTTGGGGGGGCGCGCCAGCAGCAGTTGGGTGACGCCGTTGCGCCGCGCAAACTCCACCACCGCCGCTGCTCCGTCCGCGCCGTCCAGCACGCGCGTCTCGATGTGCAGCCGACGAGCCAGTTCGAGGTGCTGCTCAATCGGCTCCCGCACCCGCGCCGGCAGCGCCTCCAGCTGCCCGCCTTTCACCACGCACACCGCGAAGCATTCGGCCTTGAGGTAATCCGCCACCCGCCGCCCGCGCCGGATCGCGCTCGCCGTCGCAGTCGATTCGGTGATGTGAATCAGGATGCGCTCCTGGACCTCCGGTATTTCCGCCGCGGTCCTCGGCGCCGGGCTCGGATCCAGCGCGGCCTGGGCCTCCATCGCGTCGGTGTGCCGCAAGTCCACTTCGTGCGCCGTCTGTCGCAGCGCCATCTCGCGAAGCGCCGCCAGAGTCGGTTCCTTGAAGAAGTTATCCAGCGCCCGCTGGGCCTTCTCGGGGCCATACACCACCCCGCGCTGCAGCCGGTTCAACAGTGCCTGAGGCGGCAGATCGATCAGCACCACCTCGTCGGCGCATTTCACCACCCAGTCCGGTATCGTCTCCCGCACCTGGATGCCGGTGATTTGCTGCATCTGGTTGTTCAGGCTCTCCAGGTGCTGGATGTTCATTGTCGTCAACACGTCGATGCCGGCATCCAGCAGCACCATCACGTCCTCCCAGCGCTTGGGGCGCTCGGCGCCCGGCACATTCGTATGGGGGAACTCGTCCACGGCGCAAATGGCCGGCGCGCGCCGCAGGATCGCGTCTGTGTCCATCTCTTCGAAGGCGTGCCCGCGATACTCCACCACCCGGCGCGGGATCAGCTCCAAGCCGTCCATCAGCGCGATCGTGTCCTTGCGGCCGTGAGATTCGAAGTAGCCCACCACGACGTCGCGGCCCTCGGCCAGCAGATTGCGCGTCTCCACCAGCATTTGGTACGTCTTGCCGACCCCCGCCGCGTATCCCAGAAAGATCTTGAGGCGTCCTTTGCGCTGGCCTTCCGCGCTATCCATTCGCTTGCGCCCCGTGTGGGAAGATCCGCACGTCCATGCCGTCCGAGTCGAGGATCAGCCGCTCCAGCGGATTGGGCCGCAGGCTGTTCAGCCAGCCACGCGGCTGGCTGTGCCCGACGAAAATCTGCGTGATGCCGTGCTCGCGCGCGAATTGCAGGATCGCCGCGATCGGGTCGTCCCCGTGCAGGATCTCGATCGTGGCGCGGGCCTCGCGCGCGTTCGCCAAGTTCCGCTCGAGCATCGCCTGATCAGCAGCGTTGAGTCCATCCTGCTCGACGTGCACCACATACATGTCGCCGTGGAACCGGTCGGCCTGCCGGCGTCCGCGTCGAATCATCGTGCACGCATCCGACCGCGGGGTGACGCACACCAGGATGCGTTCGTGCGTCCCGTATAACGTCTGAATTCCTTCGCGGCGCAGCGACTCCTCGAGTTGCTTGTCCACTACATCGGCAGCCAGCACCAGCGCGATCTCGCGCAGTTCGGAAAGCTGCCCTTCCAGGTCTTCGCCCGGTTCCCCATTCCGCTGCGTCGCGCGGAGCAGGCAGTATTCCGGCGGCGCGTCCACGACCTCGATTTCGTCAGCAGTCTTCAGGAACGCCTCGGGCACCGAGTCGGCGACCTTCTTGCCGCGGATCGCTTCCACCTGCGCCTGCCGCTCCTGGACGAACTGCAGGTTGATCGAAGTCAGGACCGAGATGCCCTCCCCCAGCAGCTCCTCCACGTCCTGCCAGCGGTGCGGATGCTTGCAAGCGGGTGGATTGTCGAACGCCAGCCCGTCGATCAGGCACACACCCGGATGCCGCTTCAGGATGGCCGGCACATCGATGAACTGCGCCCCGGGCTCGCCGCGCAGCGGGATGGTCTCGAATTCGGCCAGCCCCTGCGCCGCTTCGTCGGTGTGGCTGGCCTGCGTCGCTCCGACCACCACGTCCTCGCCACGCATCTTGCGCCGCCGCCCCTCGTTGAGCATGCGCAGCGTTTTGCCCACCCCCGAGGCGTACCCCAGGAACACCTTGAGCCGTCCGCGCTTGTGGAAGCGCTCCTCCGCCTCCGCCAACCGCAGCAACGCCTCCGGTGAGGGCCGCCTTCGCTCGCCACTTTGCATCAGTAGCCTCTAACCCTATTGTGGGGCCTTCCGGCAACGTCGCAAAATGGCCCGCGAGCGGGCGCTCGCCGCATTGCAGTCCGGCTCGGGTCAGTGGCGCGCCAAGGCGAACTGCCGGTCCAACGCCAGATTCAGCCTGAGCACGTTCACCCTCGGCTCGCCCAGCAGGCCCAGGTCGCGCCCTTCGGTGCCGGCCGCGATGAGCGCGCGGATCTGCGCTTCGCTCGTGTTGCGCGCCGCCGCCACGCGCGCAGCCTGCGCCTCCGCGGCGGCCGGGCTGATGTGCGGATCCAGGCCGCTCCCGCTGGCGGTCAGCAGGTCGGAGGGGATGGCGCCCTGATAACCGGGGTTCTCCTTGCGAAACTTCTCCTCCGCAGCCTTGATCCGGTCGATCAGCTTCTGACTCGTGGGACCGTAGTTCGATCCGCCCGACGCGGTCGGGTCATAGCCGTCGTTGCCCGCCGCGGACGGCCGCGGCTGGAAGTACTCCGGACGCGTAAAGTTCTGGCCTATCAGCTCCGAGCCGATGACGCGGCCGTTCTGCGTGATCAGACTGCCGTTCGCCGGATGTGGGAACAGAAGCTGGCATAGGCCCGTCACTACGCCGGGATACAGCAGTCCCGTGAGAACCGTCAGCGCCAGCGTCATGCGAATCGCGGGCAGAATCTGTTTCCACATATTCCCTCCTTATGCCAGCCGCAACACGTGGACGATCTGGTCGATGAGCCAGATGCCGGGGAACGGCACGATGATGCCTCCCACTCCGTAGACCAGCAGGTTCCGGCGCAGCAGCGAGGCGGCGCTCGTGGGCCGGTATTTCACGCCGCGCAGCGCCAGCGGCACCAGCGCGATGATGATCAACGCATTGAAAATCACGGCCGAGAGCACGGCGCTCTGCGGAGTATGCAGCCCCATGATATTCAACTTGCCCAGAAGCGGATATGTCGCCATGAACATCGCCGGAATGATGGCGAAGTACTTGGCCACATCATTGGCGATGGAAAACGTGGTCAGCGCTCCGCGCGTGATCAGCAGTTGTTTGCCGATGGCGACCACCTCGATCAGCTTGGTCGGATTGGAATCGAGGTCCACCATGTTGCCGGCTTCCTTGGCCGCCATGGTGCCCGTGTTCATGGCCAGGCCCACATCCGCCTGGGCCAGTGCCGGCGCGTCGTTGGTGCCGTCGCCCGTCATGGCCACCAGCCGCCCTCCGGCCTGTTCCCTTTTGATGTAGTTCAACTTGTCGGCCGGCGAGGCCTGCGCCAGAAAGTCGTCGACGCCGGCCTCCGCGGCGATGGCAGCGGCCGTCAGCGGGTTGTCGCCCGTAATCATGACCGTGCGAATTCCCATCGCGCGCATCTGGCCGAGGCGCTCTTTCATGCCGCCCTTCACGACGTCCTTCAGATGGATCACGCCCAGCCCGCGGGCGCCGTCGGCCACCGCCAGCGGCGTGCCGCCCTGCCGCGAGATGCGCTCAGCGATCTCGACCAGGTCCTGCGGCACGGCGCCGCCCTGCTCCTGCACAAACGCCCGAATCGCCTGCGTCGCGCCCTTGCGCAGGCGCCGGCCGTCGATATCGACCCCGCTCATGCGCGTGTAGGCCGAAAAGGGAATGAAATGCGCTTCGTGGCTGGCCACCTCGCGCCCCCGCAGCCCGTACTTGCCCTTGGCGAGAACCACCACGGAGCGCCCTTCCGGCGTCTCGTCGGCGAGGCTCGAAAGCTGTGCCGCATCGGCCAGTTCGGCTTCCGAGACGCCACTGGCGGGAATGAACTCCACCGCCTGCCGGTTGCCGATCGTGATCGTGCCGGTCTTGTCGAGCAACAGCGTATTGACATCGCCCGAGGCTTCCACGGCCTTGCCGCTCATCGCCAGCACATTGTGCTGCATCACGCGGTCCATGCCCGCTATGCCGATCGCCGACAGCAGTCCGCCGATCGTGGTCGGAATCAGGCACACCAGAAGCGACACCAGCACCGCCACGCTCGGCACGCTCCCCGCGCCGGCTGAAGAAACGCTGTACGCGGCGTACGGCTGGAGGGTCACCACGGCCAGCAGGAAGATCAGCGTCAGGCCGGCGATCAGAATGTTCAGAGCGATCTCGTTGGGCGTCTTTTGCCGTTCGGCCCCCTCCACCAGGGCGATCATGCGGTCCAGAAAAGTCTCGCCCGGGTTGGAGGTGATGCGGATGAATATCTTATCGGAAAGCACCTTGGTGCCTCCCGTCACGGCGCTCCGGTCGCCGCCCGATTCGCGGATCACCGGCGCGCTTTCGCCCGTGATGACGGATTCGTCCACCGTGGCAATTCCGTCGATCACATCGCCGTCGCCGGGGATAATGTCGCCCGACTCGCAGATCACTACGTCACCAGAGCGCAGATTCGAAGCCGGCACGTGTTCGGTGCCTGCGCCGGCCACGCGCTTGGCCACGGCATCGGTCTTGGTCTTGCGCAGCGAATCGGCCTGGGCCTTGCCGCGCGCCTCGGCCATCGCCTCGGCGAAGTTCGCGAACAGCACCGTGAACCACAGCCACAAGGCGATCTGCAGCGTGAAACCGATACCGCCGGCGCCGGTGAAAATGTCGCGGACCAGGAAGATCGTCGTCAGCGCCGCGCCGACTTCCACCACGAACATCACCGGGTTCTTCATTAAGGTGATCGGGTTCAGTTTGCCGAAACACGCCTGAATCGCCCGGCTGACGATCTCGGGGTCGAACAGCGGCCGGGAATGCGCCAGCTTCTTAGGGAGCAGCGAGGTCAGGTCGTACTCCGAGGCCGTCTGTGCGGGTGCGGGTGCGGGTGTTGGGGTCATCGTTGACTTCCTTAGCTCCCCAGCGGCAGCAGAATCAAAGAGAAGAGCTTGCCGCTTTGCATCAGGTAGTGCTCCACGATCGGTCCCAGCGACACCGCCGGGAAATAGGTCAGCGCGGCGACGATAAGCACCGTGCCGACCAGCAATCCGACAAACAGCGGGCCGTGTGTCGGGAAGGTGCCGCTCGTGATTGGGATCTTCTTTTTCGCGGCCAGGCTGCCGGCGGCCGCCAGAATGGGAATCAGGAAAACGAAACGGCCGATCAGCATCGCCAGGCCCAGCGTCAGGTTGTACCACGGCGTGTTGCCATTCAGACCCGCAAAAGCGCTGCCATTGTTGCCGGTCGCGCTGTCATAGGCGTACAGGATTTCGCTGAACCCGTGCGGGCCGCCGTTGTTCGTGTTCGCGATCGCCGCCCCGGGCGGGTTCCAGTATCCGTTCTTGGCGAACGGCGCCACCGAGCTGACGGCGCTGAAGAGCAGAATGCTGGCCGACGTCGCGATGATCGCCAGCATCGCCATCTTCACCTCCTTCTGCTGGAGTTTCTTCCCCAGGTACTCGGGTGTCCGTCCGACCATCAGCCCGGCGATAAAGACAGCGATGATGCAATAGATCAGGATGCCGTACAGACCGGCGCCCACGCCGCCGAAAATGACAATGTCCGTCATCATGTTGACCAATGGAACCAGTCCGGCGATAGGCGTAAAGCTGTCGTGCATTGAGTTCACCGCGCCGCAACTGGTGTCCGTTGTGATAGTGGCCCACAAGACGGAGTTCGTGACTCCGAACCGCACTTCCTTGCCTTCCATGTTGCCGCCGGGCTGGCCGGCGGTCGCGGCCGTCTGAAGCCCCATCCGCCCCAGGATCGGATTGCCGGCCTGCTCGGACCCATAACAGACGAAGACGCCGATCAGGAACATCACGGTGAAGGCGGCGAAAATGGCCCAGCCCTGCCGTGTGTCTCCGACCATCCTCCCGAAGGTGTACGTGAGTGCGGCCGGAATCACCAGCAGCAGGAACATTTCGAGCAGGTTGGTCAGCGGGGTCGGATTCTCGAACGGGTGCGCCGAATTGGCGTTGAAGAATCCGCCGCCGTTGGTGCCCAGTTCCTTGATCGCTTCCTGCGAGGCAACGGGCCCTTGCGCAATGACTTGTTTCGCGCCTTCCACGGTGGTCAGGGTCGTGTATGGCTTCAGGTTTTGGAGCACGCCCTGGGAGCACAGCAGCAGCGCCCCGATGAGGGCTATCGGCAGCAGCACATAGACCGTGCCGCGCACCAGGTCGGCCCAGAAATTCCCCAGCGTCTTTGCCTCATGCCGCGCGAAGCCCCGGACTACGGCGATCGCCACGGCCAGGCCGACAGCAGCCGAAACGAAATTCTGAACGGTCAGGCCCGCCATTTGCACCAGATAGCTGAGCGTCGATTCACCGCTGTAGTTCTGCCAATTCGTGTTCGTCAGAAAACTGGCCGCCGTGTTGAAGGCGAGATCCGGCGTCATCGGCGTCGCACCGTTCATGGCGTGCGCCGTGCTGAACCCCATCGGATTCAGCGGCAGGAACCCTTGCAGCCGTTGCAATGCGTACAAGATCAAAAAGCTGATTACGCTGAAAGCCAATAGGCTGCCGGTGTACTGCATCCAGCGTTGTTCGACGCTCTCGTTAACTCCGGCCAGCCGGTAGCACAGCCGTTCGACCGGCCGCAGCACGCGGTGCAGAAATGTTTTCTCCCCCGCGAAAACCTTCTCTATATAGATCCCCAGCGGCTTCACAAAAGCCAGGATCAACAGAAAAAACACGACAATTTGCAGAACGCCATTCGTTGTCATGGGTACCTCAGAAGCGCTCCGGCTTGAGCAGCGCGAAGATCAGATAGACAAACAGGAAAACCGACGTGATGCCGGCGATGATGTAATCCATCGCAGTTAACCTTTCATGTGGAAGGAAGGGCTCACAACTTATCGCAAGCCTTCGTCAGGAGCCAGCAGCAGACGAAGAAGATCAACGTCAGCGTGATGTAGAAAAGATCGAGCATTTTCATCCTCACTACGAATCGGCGAGTACCACCAGATGCCCTCGTTTTCGCAGCACCTGCGCCAGGCGGGCCTCGGCACTCGGCCATCCCAGAGTCCGCCAGCGGGTGCTTTGCGCGCCCACGACCACCAGCGACCGGGGCGGCAGCAAAGCCTCCAGCGCGGTGGCAATGTCGCGGCACAGAACGATCTCGACTGTCGTCTCCACGGCCACTTCCTCGGCCACCGTCCGAAACCGTCGTTCTGTAAAGCTCACGGGAATCGGCGGAGCCTCCAGCGGCAGCGGATATGGTACCACCTGCGGCACCAGCAGGCGAATCCGCGCCGATAGCCCCTGGGCGAGAGTCGCGGCAGTCTTCAACGCCACGAGCGTCGCCGGGATGGCTGTGTGCACAACCACCACTTCAAGCTGGCCGCCGGTCTCCGCCACAGGGGCTGGCGCGAATGTCGAACAGTGCTGTTGCATCCAATGATTCGTTGCCACGCCTGCCTCCCTTTCCAACTTACGGAGACCCGCATAAGGAAGTCATAAGGAAGGCGTAAGAACTCTATTACCCACTTCCGCGTCACACAGAGTCGCCTTGACCACATGAGAAGCCTGTTTCAGAAAGCCGTGATCGGGCGTGGGCGGCGGCGCATCCGCTTGAGCGTCCTGCGGGTCGCCTGGCTCAGCGGCCAGTATTCTTTCGGACAGACGTTGGGAAACTCGCGTCGCTTCCAATGCGCCCGGATGGACTCGACCGGGTTGAGTTCGGGCTCGCAGGCCGGCAGGACCATTGACAACCAAGCGGACGCCGATCCGCTCAACCCGATTTGGGCGGCAAAGCGAAACGGTAGCCGACCCACGGCTCGGTCAGCAGGTAGCGTGGATGCGACGGGTCAGGCTCAATCTTCTTGCGCAACTGGTTGACGAATACCCGCAGATACTCCACCTGGTCCCCGTAGTCCGGACCCCACACCGCCTGCAGCAGGCGCGTGTGCGGGATCGGAATGTTGGGGTTCGTCACCAGGTAATTCAGCAGGTCGAACTCCTTCGGCGTGAGCCGAACCTCGCCTGCGGCCGAGATCACGCGCCGCGTCGCCAGGTTGATCTCGAGTTCACCCAGCCGCACCGACGCGGGACCGCCCTCGGGCGTGGCCGGCACGCGGCGCAGCGCCGCGCGGATGCGCGCCAGTAGTTCGGGCATGCTGAACGGCTTGGTGACGTAATCGTCGGCCCCGGCGTCCAGCGCGGCCACTTTGTCCTGTTCGGCGTCGCGCACAGTCAGCATGACGATGGCGACGCTTGAGCTGGCGCGAATCTCGCGGCAGGCTTGCAGCCCGCCCATGCCTGGCATATTGGAGTCCAGCAGCACTAAGTCCGCCTTGTTCCCGCGCAGGAACTCGAGCGCCGCTTCGCCCGTCCGTGCGTCGAAAATCTCGTAGCCCTTCGCCGTCAGCGTGGCCCGCAGCACGCGCCGGATCTGCGGCTCGTCGTCGACCACGAGAATGCGCCCCGTGCTCATTGCCCTTCCTTCTCATCCCTGGGCAGTGCCAGGCACAGCTGCGCGCCCGCCGTTGTGGGCTCCGCTGTCAAATCGCCCCCATGGGCGCGCAGGATTTCGCGCGCGATGTGCAGGCCCATGCCGAAGCCTGAAACCTGTTTTCGCGTCCCTTCGCGACGGTAATAGCGGTCGAAAATGTGCTCGAACTCCTGCTCCGGGATGCCCGGTCCGCGATCGTTGACCCTCAGTTCCACCCGCTGTTCCAGCACTGCAGTTGTGAGCACCACCGGCGAGTCCGGCGGCGCGTACTTCAAACTGTTGTCGATCAGCTGGCGCAAGGCCAGCGCCAGCAGTTCGGGGTCGGCTCGCAGCCGTACGCCTGCCGCGTCAGCGCCCTCCAGCCGGAAGCGTCCCTCCTCCTTCGCGGCGGGGTAGTGGCTCAACGCCAGCGCGATCACTTCGGCCAGCGTAATGGCGTGGCGTTCCAGGCGCAGCTTGCCCGCGTCGATCTGCGCCATCCGCACGGCCTCGCTGACCAGTTGGCTGAGCCGCGTGGCCTCTTCGTCGATGATCGCCGCCAACTCCAGCGCCTCCGGCTTCAGCCCGGCCGGTTCGGCCAGCATCCCTGTCGCCGCCGCGCGAATCGACGTGAGCGGCGTCTTGAACTCGTGCGCAATCGCGTCCAGCAGGGTGGACTTGAACTCCTCGGCGCGGCGCGCCACCTCGGCGCGGCTGGCCGTCTCCTGCGTGCGCACGCGCTCCAGCGCGATCGCCACCAGGTTCAGCAACGCCTGCAGCGCTCCGTCCGATAGCGCCACCCCGGCCAGAGCCAGGCTCCCGATGGGCTGTCCGCCCAACGCAATCGGCGCGACATAAACACCCGTCGGCGGGTCCGTCGCGCCCACGCCGAGCATCACCGCCTGCCTTAGTATTTGCTCGTCGAAAACAACGTCCACAGGCCCGCCGCGGAACACCTCGCCCGATTCGGCCGAGTACAGCACCACGGAATCACAATCGAAGATCTGCGCAATCTGCGCCACGGCCTGCCGGCCGAGGGGCTGCGCCGGATCGGTCAGCAGGATGGCGCGGCTCAACGCGTAAAGCTGTTCCGTCTCGCGCCGCCGCGTCTCCGCTTCATCGGTCTTGTGCCGGGCGCGGTCACTGAGGTGGCTCGCCACCAGTGCGGTCACCAGAAAGCTGAACAGCGCCACCCAGTTCTGCGGATCGGCGATCGTGAAGCGGCCCACCGGTGGCAGGAAAAAGTAGTTGAAGCACAGCATCGCCGCGAACGACGTGATCGTGGCCACTGTCAATCCCCAGCTCGTCGCCACCGCCAGAACGCCCAGCAGGAATGCGAAGCCCGCCGTGGTCGCATTTACGCTCAGTGCGCGGTAGGCGACGGCCGTAATCGCGGCCACAAGGGCCAGGCCCGCGGCGATGCGCAGTGCGGATATTATCCACCAACGATGCCACACTTCGGCCCTCTTCCCCCTGGACTGCAATCATACCTTCACCGCCAGTCGCGCACAGAAACCCGCAGCCCTCCATCCGAGGCATTGCAGCTGGGGCGTCGGCCATCCGGACATTGAGCCGCCGCTGGCGCGTCCAATGCGATTGCTTCCGCGTCCACCCCTCACTCGTCTACCCTGCCGGGAACAGGCGTGAAAGCAGCATGCAAACCGCGGCTGCCCTGGGTACCAGGGAGGCCCCTTCGTGGCCACCGGAGTTGCTCGACCGGCAAGGAATTAAGTCAAACGGCTGTGAAGGTCATGATCGATGTAAAATCGTCTGTGGCCAGGCGGCCGGAATGGGAAATCGTGGGAGGTTTCAAGATGCATCGCTGGCTGTTGTTCCTGATCGGGGCTGCCACCACAATCCCCGGCTTTTCTGCAGTCGGTGACGCCGGCCGGGGCAGGCAGGTCTTCGAAGCTCTGAAATGCTCCACCTGCCATAGCGTGGCGGGCGTTGGAGGCACGGCCGCACCCGACCTGGCCCTGCGCCAATCCCGGGGCAATTCGCCCGCCGACCTCTCGGCGGCGATGTGGAACCACGCCCCTCAGATGTGGGCCGCCATGGAGAAAGCAGGCCTCGACAGGCCCAAGCTCGATACCGAGCAGGCTGCGGACTTGTTCGCCTGGTTCCAGGCCGCCCGCTATTTTGAAAAGGCGGGCGATGCCGCCAGGGGTAAGAGCACGTTGGCGGCGAAGGGCTGTTCCGCGTGCCACTCAGTGACCGGCCAGTCGAAATCCGGCGGCCCGCCGCTGAGCCGCTGGGAGTCGATGTCGGACCCGATCGAACTGGCCCGCCAGATGTGGAATCACGCCCCGGGGATTCAGGCTGCCGTGGCCGCAAAAGGCGGCCCGGCCCCGGGACTCAGCGCGGCCGAAATGAATGACATCATCACCTACGTCTCCGGCCTGCCCAACGTCCGGGAGCGCCAGCCGCAGTTTTCTCCGGCATCCGCCGAGACGGGCGAAACACTGCTCGAAGTGAAAGGCTGCAACAACTGCCACACAGGCGCCATGGCCCTGCCCGGTAATACGTCCTACGCCGCGTCGGCGGAAATTGCCGCCGCCATGTGGAACCACGCCGCCCGGATGAAGAACCCCAAGGAATTGAGGCCGGAGGAGATGCGGCGCATCGTGGGATACCTGTGGAGCCGCCAGTTCGAGAAGGAAGGCGGCGATGCGGCGCGCGGTAAGAAGCTGTTCGCGAGCAAGGGGTGCGCGGGTTGCCATGGATCCAGCGTGCCGTACCTGGGCCACGGCGAAGAGTACAGTTCCTATGGCATGGTCTCCGTGCTCTGGTACCACGGCCCCGAGATGCTGCGCCGGATGAGAACCAGGAATGTCGCCTGGCCCCAGCTTGACGGCGGCGAGATCAGCGACATAATCGCCTTTTTCAAAGCGTCCAAGTAGACGGGCTGTTCGCAGCCAGATCCGGATCCACTGCGCGAAACGACCTCACGCAATCGTGAAGTCGCCGCCAGCCCCATGCCGCGTTGGCGCCCGCGCTCACAGGCCATCTCCGGCGTGTCCCTCGACGCCAGCGCTCAATTCACGACCCCGCCCTGAGCGTGGGTTCAGGGCTCTCGCAACTGCACGGCGATTCGAAACGATCATCCCGCCGGCGGATTCAACACCGGGACCCGTTACCGGTTGCGCGGGGCTCCATGAGCCGCCAGATGGCTGTTGTGGGCCTCCTGCGCGTGCGCGACTTGCGCCTGCGTCGGGCCCTGGTGAGGCCCGCGGCCGGCCGTCTCTTCCTTTTTTACTGCCACTGCGCGAGGAAAAGCACATCGCCACCGGCCGGCGAGGGCGCCCGCCGATCAGCGGCTCGAGGGGCCGCTGACCACGCTCGCCCAACAGAGCGAAACAACCTCTGACACACCCGCTGAAGCGGCCCCCAGCCACGATCCTGCCCGAATTTGTTGATGTTTAATGGAGCCGGCGGCCAGAGTTGAACTGGCGACCCCCTGATTACAAGTCAGGCGCTCTACCAACTGAGCTACGCCGGCATCACTTTGATACCAAAAGAGTTGACAGTCACTAGACCACCGCCTCCGCGCCGTTTGTGCCCATTTTTGTGCCCACCCCGTTTGAAACAGGGGCGTCCGCCAGCGTCAGCCATTCGGTGGCCGCGCGCTTGGCCTCTTCCCTCACGTGCGATTAGCGTTCCAGCATTGCCACGCTCATGTGACCCATCAACGCCTTCATTGTAGCCTCTGGAACGCCCCCCTCCGCCCCCTTGGTACAGGCCGTATTTCTGAGGTCATGGAAGCGGCATTGAACGCCTGCAGCCTCACGCACACTCGTCCAGGCCGTCTTTATGGCCGTGGCGTGCTTCTCGGCATCGACCACCTTGCGCCGGTCGCACAGTGGGAATACATACCAGCCGGGCTCCACCGGGCGTCCCAGCAGCACCGCAATGCGGGCCGCCTGACCGCTCAGCGTCGCAAATAGGGCTGAGTTCATCGTGATCACGCGGTCCCCGCCGCCGTCTTGGCGAGGCCGACGCGAAGGGTTTGCTTCTCAAAATCGATCTGCTCACACTTCAGGCCCCGTATCTCTCCGAAGCGCATGTCGGTTAAAAGAGCGATTCGGATGAAGGGCGCCAGCATCGGGCTATCGCTCCGATCCGCCGCCGCCAGCAGGGCGCGCTCCTGATCGGGCGTGAGCGCCCGGCCGACGTCCTTCCGCTCCTCCGGCTTCTTCAGTTTCGGCCAGAGCGCCCGCCGCGGGTTCCGGCCGTCGTAGCGTCCCGTCTGAGCCCGCTTGCTCATCCGCGCGCCCGCCAGCTTCAGAACGATCATGCTCTTGTCGTACTGGGCGAAGAGGCGATCCGACTTGGACGGTTGCTGGCCGGGCTCCAGCCGGAGCCGGAAGTCAATGGGCTGCTTGCCCTGATGTTGCTGCAGGAATCCCGGCGCGCGGCGAGGACCTCGCCGGCCGGAGAGCTGATTTTGCTGGAGCATCAAGACCGCGCGCTCTGGAACCGTGAACAGATTGCGGAGGGAGTGGGATTGGTGGAGAAAGCCCTGAGCTCGCGTCGCTTCGGCCCTTACACACTGCAGGCTGCGATTGCGGCCGTCCATGCGGAGGCGGAATCGACCGCTGCGACCGACTGGCGGCAGATTGTTGCGCTTTACAACCAGTTGGTACGAATTCAGCCTTCGCCGGTCGCATATCTAAATCGAGCCGTGGCCATTGCCATGTGCGATGGTCCAGAGGCCGGTCTGAAGCAGATCGACGCGGTGTTGGAACATGGCGAATTGGCAAATTACTACCTGGCGCATTCAGCCCGTGCAGAGTTGTACCGCAGGCTCGGCAGGACCGCTGAGGCTCGGGCTTCTTATGAGAGGGCGCTGGCGCTGACCCAACAGGAACCAGAGCGGCAATTCCTGCAGGAACGGATTCGGCAGTTGAAATAAAAATTGGAGTGGCTGTCGATTTTCGGTTTCCCCAACGACTATAGGATAAAAGAACGATGAGCTACGATTCCTGAGTGAACAGGAAACGAGTCATCGGGAACAAACCACAGAGAACAAGGAGAAAAAGTCATACCACAATATCTGGTCGCTAACTACCTGCCCGACGACTTTGACGCGTCCACCGTAACCGAAGCGATGATCGAGGAGATCCACGCGCTCAACCGCGAATTGATTGCTGCCGGCGTGAGGAAGTTCGCCTGCGGAATCTCCCCGGCCGCCAACGCGAAGACGCTGCGGAAGCAGCCCGACGGCAAGGTGCTCGTCACCGACGGACCGTACACCGAGACCAAGGAGCACATGGGCGGTTTCTGGATACTGGAATGCGCAGACCTGGAAGAGGCGCTGGCGTGGGCGCGCAAGGGTGCCATCTCCTGCGATGCGGCGGGCGAGGTGCGCGAGCTTCTTTTCTTCCCGGCTCCGGAACAAAGATCCGGCGGAAGCAAGTAAACAACCTGGTCATTGCGGCCCCAGAACACGCGCTATCGCGAACGAGAGGAACGAGCCTGCGCAAGGCTCTGGTGCCGGTTCCACCGATCCGTTATGAGGAGAAGAACAATGAAATACATCTGTTTGGGGTACTACGACAAAGGTAAATTCGAGGCCATGACTGAGAGCGAGCGAAACGGTCTGTTCGACAGATGCTTTGAATACGACGATCACCTTCGCGCCAACGGGCACTGGGGTGGTGGCGAAGCGCTTCAAGGTCCGGAAACCGCCTTAACCCTGTCTTGGAAGAACGGCAAAGTGGCAACGACCGACGGTCCCTATGCGGAAACCAAGGAACAACTCGGCGGCATTCTTGTCCTTGAGGCGAGGGACATGAACCATGCTGTACAGCTGATCGGCCAGCATCCGGCGCTGACGTTTGGCAGCATTTTCGAGATTCGGCCAGCTGGGGACATGAGCGAAATCATGAAGGCAAGCGCGCAGCGGCGGAGCCAGAACACTGGGTGCTGAAGACGGTTCTGCTTTGTCACCGGCGGAATCGACGAAGCGGCGCCAGGTTCCAAAAGCCGCGACCAGTGCGCAGGGGAGTAAAGCGCGAACTGTCAACTGAAGCGGACAGGCCAATGCGCTCATCGACAGGATTGCGGGAGAATGGTCGGCAACTCGGAAGGAATCGTGCCCGGGAAGTCGAATCTCCGGAAACCGGATTAAGACGGCGTTCGACCGGAGTCCCAGAGAGCTGCCGAACCTCATCTGCAAGACGCCCGCTCCTTGCCCGCAAGATCACTATCGATAACACGAAATAACGCGGCCACGCCCGACGAGACGTGGCTCCGCAGTAGATCGTATCGCGCATTCCGTTCCAACAAGGTGCGGCTGTTGCTCAGCCTGGTCGCCTACAACTTGGGAAAACCCTGGCGGCGGTTGGTCCCGCCGCTGAGGATTGACAACCAGTCACTGAAGAGTTCGCGGCGGCTGTTGGTAAAGACCGGCATCAGGCTGATTAAGCGTCTGCGACACTACTGGCTGCGTCTGGCCGAGAGCCGTCTCACACGGCGGTTGTTCGGGAGCATGGTACCGCGCATCGACGCGCTGGCAGTGGCGAGCGGGTAAGGAGAGGCGATCGGAACGGCGAAATCAGGCGACCGAGGAGGTGAGGGTGGAAGAGGTGTTTCTGGCAGACGCTGAAAAGGTGGAGTTTCCCAGATTTCGAACTTTGCGGCCGGTCAAAACCGCGCCATGCGGCGACGAACACGGCTCCGGAAGGATACGAACCGACCACGGAGGATCGCAGGAAGGAGAGTGGGTGTATACTGCGCCATGCCGGGAGCGAAAATGGAAATCCCGGTTGATATACTGTTCGACCGGTCAGGCGAGTATGCTGTTGCCGACGGCCGCATGCTGCCTGAGCGTCCCGGCTGCTCGCCGATCATGCGTTAGGAGCCTGCCCATGCGCACCATCGTTTCAGCGTCCCTTGTCATCGCCGGATTGGCCGTGGCCGCGCTGCCCGCCGCCGCCCAGGTGTACTTCCAACGGAAAGACATGGCCACCGTCCACGGTTGGATGCCGGGGGAGATGCCGCAGCACGACCTGACCGGCCAGCAGACCTACACCAACCCGGCGTGGCGGCAGAAGATGCTCATCCAGTTTCCCCAGGCCGATCTCAATCACGACGGCGTGCTGAGTGAGGCCGAGGCCATCCAGTACCACATGAGCCAGGCGCGCATGTTCAGCATCGACGGCCACGAACTCGATCTCATGCCGCCCGGCTCCTCGCACAAGACCGTCTACGTGCCCATGCGCGACGGTAAGTCGCTGCCCACCGAACTCTATTTCCCGGCCGGAGACGGTCCCTGGCCGGTGGTCCTGGTGCGCACCTCGCGCGGCCGCATCGATAGCGCGCTCGACTTCGGCAACGAACTGCTGCGCCGCGGCTACGCCTTCGTCGGCCAGGACCTTACCCCGGAAGGAGACTTTATTCCAGCCGACCAGCTCGGCCGGATCAAGGCCGGCAACCGCGAGCCTACCCGCGAGGAGCGCGCCGCAATCAACGCCCGCCAGTCGAACCGCAATGCCGGTGAAGACGGCTACGACGCCATCGAGTGGATCGCCAAACAGCCCTGGTGCAATGGCAAGATCGGCATGACCGGGTACTCCGAGGCATCCATGCAGACCAAGCTGGCCATGGCCCTGAACCCGCCCCACCTGAACGCGGTTGTGAGCGAGATCGGCTCTGTGGCGCACCGAGGCGAAACGCTCCGCGGCGCCGGCGGTTTCGGCGCGGGCGCCACCGAGTTGCCCACCCACTGGTCGCCCCCCGGCGCGCCGGACGCCACACCCCCACGCCGCGGCTTGTTCACTCCCGGCCCCGGCGCCCTGGTCACCGCAGCGCCGCACCTGAACATCTTCTACAACGACCGCGACGGCTGGTTCGACATGTTCACCGCAGGCGCTGTCGAGGAATGGCAGGCCCTGGCCCACAACGGCAAATCCGTGCTGATTATGGGCAACGGCGACCACGGCCCGCTGGACAAGACCGCCCGCTTAACCCCGGCCTTCGGCGACTGTGACATTCTCTTCCACGAGATCGCCGAGTTCGATTACCTCAATGGCGTGCCCGACCCCGCCGGACCAGGGTCTCGCATGTACTACTTCCTCATGGGCGACGCCGTCGATCCCAGCGCTCCCGGCAACGTGTGGAAGGTCAGCACCGTGTGGCCCCCGCCTAACACGCCCACGTCTTACTACTTCACCGCCGGGGATTCGCTCTCCACCAATCCGCCCAAGGCCACATCGGCCGAGCGCATTTACCTCTACAACCCCAAAGACCCTGTGAATACGCTCGTCACCAGCAACGGCAAGCCTGACCTGCGCAGCCCCTTCAACCAGCGCTCGCTCGACACCCGTGCCGACATTCTGCATTTCGACAGCGAACCGCTCAAGCAACCGGTGGAGATCAGCGGGCGGCCCAGCGTGGAGCTTTACGTCTCCACCGATGTGCCCGACACGGCGTTCACCGTGACGCTGCTCGACATCTACCCCGACGGCTACGAGTGGCCCATCCGCTCGGCCGGCTTCATGCTGCGCTTCCGCGACGGCGAGGAAAACTCCCAGCCGGCCAAGCCAGGCGAAGTGTACAAGATCACGCTGCCCATGATCGATACGGCCGTGATGGTCAACACCGGCCATCGGCTGGGCGTGCGTGTCTCCAGCAGCAGCTTTCCGCGCTATGAGGTCCACCCCAACACTTGGGACGCCATCGACTCGTATGACAAGTCCGTGGTGGCGCACAACTCGGTGCACATGTCGCGGGACCACGCCTCGCACCTCATTCTGCCCCTCGTCGCGCCTGGCGTGAGCCAGGGCTACGTCCCGCCCCAAGTCGCCGCCAAGTGAGCCGGCAGGGTTGAAATGAGGCGCTGATGCCGGAATCGGATGGCCTGACCAATTTACGGCAGTTCGTGCCATCCTATCCCTGAACGCCGTTTCGTGCCAATTAGATATTTGGGCGGGATGATCTCCGGTTGGCCGACGAATCGCCCGGAGCCTCCGGCAAAGTGTATGCCGGAAGGAAGATGCGGCCTGGGAGCGCAGGATTTGCTATGCATATCGGTGTTGAGAGCCCGTGGCGCGACTTTTCTGCCGATCTGCGAGTCGGTCGCGCTGCACGCTCAGGACGCCAATTGCCGCATGCTACTGCGACGGCATGGCGGTGCCGGCTCCGCTCTGCCTTGCCCGGCAGCCTCGATCGCCGACACCGACCTGGCGAGTTCAGACGCCATGCCGAAACTCCTCCTGATTACTGCATCCTCGGATGAAATTCGCAGAGCGCGAAGGTCCCGGTTCCTTAATTTCCAGCAGATTACCATGCCGTATTTGGCCGCCAGGGTTCCTTCCGATTGGCAAGTAACTCACGTCGATGAAGAGGCCGAAGACATCGACTGGACGGATCAACCCGATGTCGTTGGCATTACTTTTCATACGCCGAGTGCTTATCACGCCTACGGTCTTGCGGCCCGGTTCAGGTCGCGAGGAGCGTGCGTGGTAATGGGCGGCCCGCATGTGACGTTGCTGCCGGAGGAGGCCGGCCGACATGCTGACGTGATCTTCGTCGGAGAAGCCGAAGGCCTTTGGGAGGAGTTCTTGAATGGTTTCGTAACGGGGACCTATCGTCGCGTGTACCGGCAGGCCGGCCCGACGTCTCTGGAGGGTGTCCCCATGGCGCGCAAAACGCTCTTTCACCGGAACGACTTCACGAGCGGCGTCCTGTTTGCCACCAGGGGATGCCCGAACCGCTGCGATTTCTGCTCCATTGTCGTGATGTACCAGCACGGGTTGCGTAAGCGGCCCATTGCCGAAGTTGCGGCGGAATACGGTTCTTTCCACGGGAAGAGAATTATCTTCTGGGACGACAACATCGCCGCGGATAAGGAATATGCAAAACAGTTGTTTCGTGCGATCGCGCCTTATCGCAAGTGGTGGAGCAGCCAGGCCACGATCCATGCGGCCCAAGATGACGAACTTCTGGACGCGGCAGCCAGGAGTGGGTGTAAGCAGTTGTTCTTGGGCCTGGAGTCGGTCTCCCAGTCGAGCATGAAGGAGGTACGCAAAGGCTTCAACCGAGTGGAAGATTATGCCCGCATCGTCAAACGCGTCCATGCACATGGGATTGCCGTTCAAGCCGGGATTGTTTTTGGTTTTGACAACGACACTCCGGCGATCTTCAAGGATACTCTTGATTTTCTAGAGGAGACGGGTGTTCAGAACGCGACGTTCAATATCCTGACGCCATATCCGGGCACGCCGCTCTTTCAAAGGCTGGAGGCCCAGGGACGCATATTGACCCGAGACTGGCGGAAGTACAACGGACGCACGGACGTGGTATTTCAGCCGAATCAAATGAGCGTAGACGAGCTCCTGGCCGGATTTCGATATGCGAATCGGCGATTCTATTCTCTCCCCAGTGTGGCCAAACGGATGTGGCGGTCGCCCGTCCAGATATGGTGGACTCTGCCGTTGAACCTGGCGTATGCGGTCTCATGGGCCAGCGCGCAAGGGGGCGCTTGCCGGCAGCGGCCGCGGCCAGACGTACGAGTCCGGCGACTCGGAACGTTCTTGTCGTCTGACGCGCAATCCGAAACTTGGGACCAGGGCCGTGGGCGATAAGTCCGCTTCTGGGAGATTGGCGCTTATTGGTGCCTGCCGACACTGTCGCAGACCGCTGATGGGATGGTCAGCCGCCTCTACTCGCAGGTAGGCGAGGTAAAGAGGAACGAAGGAGGCCATCCATGGAAATGCACACTATTGGCATCGATTTGGGCAAGACGTGTTTTTCATCTGGTCGGTTTGGACGCGCGAGGCGAAGTGATCGTGCGCAAGAAGTTCTCGCGCGCGCAGCTATTGCGGTTGACGGCAAACCGCAAGGTACACGTGATTGGGATGGAAGCGTGCGGGGGCGCCCATTTCCTGGGCCGGGCACTGCGCGAGCAGGGCCACGAGGTGCGCCTGATCCCGGCGCAGTATGTGAAGCCGTTCGTGAAAACGAATAAGAGCGACTTTATCGACGCCGAGGCGATTGCGGAGGCGGTGGGCCGTCCGACGATGCGCTTCGTGCCGATCAAGAGCGATGATCAGCTGGACCTGTAGTCGCTGCACCGGGTACGAGAGCGTTGGGTCATGCGCCGCACGGCACTCATCAACCAGATTCGCTCGCTGTTGCTCGAACGCGGTACGACGGTACCCAAGGGGCGGCGCCATCTGGAGGCAGTACTGCCCGAGATCTTGGAGGATGCAGCCGGGAAGCTATCGGCCACGCTGCACCTGTTGCTGACGCAGTTGAAGCTTGAACTGGACCAGCTGGCCGCACGCCTGGAAGAAGCCGACGCGCTGATTCAGCTGACCGCGCAGGACAGCGAAGCGTGCCGGCGCCTGGACGCGATCCCCGGCATCGGGCCGGTGACGGCGACCGCGCTGATCGCGGCGATCGGCAACGGGGCGGCGTTCGGCAAAAGTCGGGAGTTCGCGGCCTGGCTCGGCCTGGTGCCGCGAGAACACTCCACCGGCGGCAGGCAGAAGCTGCTCGGCATCAGCAAGCGCGGCAACACCTACCTGCGGAAGCTGTTCGTGCAGTGCGCCCGCGCGGTGCTGCAGCAGCACAGTAAACACTCGACAGGGCTGTCGGAGTGGCTGGGACAACTGAAGTGCGCGCCCACCGCAACGTCGTTTGCGTAGCGTTGGCGAACAAGCTGGCGCGCATCGCCTGGGCCGTGCTCGCCACCGGACAAGCCTACCGGCCCCCGGCACCGACTGCTGTTGCGGCGGCCTGACCGAACCCGGTTGAAAGGCACACGGCGCAAGCCGTCGCGGAGTCAACGATTTCCTGCCCGGTCTGCGAGTGGACAGTAAGATGGCACAACGGTCGAACCCGGCGCTCTTGAAACTCGATATCGGTAGGAGCCTTCTAAGACTGCCTGACTAAATGGGACCAGAGCGCAGCGCATTCCATCCTGGCCAGGAGCACATCACTCCAACACAGGCCGTATACATTTGCGCAGACCAACCCGCCACGCTCACTTTTCGCTTGCATCGAGGCGGCGGACCATACATTCCGGATGGCCGACCATCCTGGAGTTGACCGGACCGAACCCGCAAGTGGAGGTAAAATACAGCGTCGAAGCGGGAGGTTCTATGGGCAAGCGGCTGGCAAGGCGTGAGCTATTTCAAGAAATCACGGTGGAACGGGAGGCGCTCAACAAACTTCTGAAGCAGATCAAAGCCCGGCAGATGAAGTTGCCAGGTGTTACCCCCGGTGGATGGTCTGTGAAGGATATCCTGGCCCATGTCGTGGGCTGGCAGGGGCGAATCCTGGAATGGCATGAAGCAGAACAGCGAGGTGAAACCCCGGCCGTACCGGCGCCAGGATTGACGTGGGGAGATTTGAAACGCTTCAACGAGATGATTTACCAGGAACATCGCCGCCGTCCTCTCAAAGCGGTGTTACTGGACTATGAGGTCTTCCATAACCGAATGATCGCTCTTATCGAAGCTACTTCCGATGCAGATTTGCTGGCGGTAGGCCGGTTCAAGTGGATGGGGCCGACGTGGACGCTCAGTGACTATTGCCGCGCGGAGACTGCAGGTCACTATCGTTGGGCGCGCAAGTGGATTCGCCGATGGAAGCGCGCACAGGACCAGCCTGAACATCGGACAAGCGGCTAATCCCGCTAACAGCACGTCCCCGAGAAGAGTCGCCCTTTTGCTGTCGCTACCGCGAAGAACACCCTGAGCAAGGACAGGCTCTTCGGAAAGCCACCAGCGTTCATGGATTCCAATTGGATTCCTCCTGGATCACGCGCAAATCGGAACTTGAACCGCCGGGCGTTCACCGAAGCCGCCAAGTTCCTGTTTGCAGACAATCCAGACAGAACTGGCAGGACGTCTCCCACAACGCCGTTTCAAGCCAACTTCCGGCTCGGCGACCAACCGGACCGAAACACGTTTGCGCGAATCAATTTCCCGGAGTTATTCTTATGACTCGCCGTTGACGGAACGTCGAACTCGATCGCGGCGTGCGGGGAGCGGAACTTCATGAACAATGAATGGTTCGCGCGGCCGGTGTTGTTCGTAGCGGACATCGACAGGTCCGTCGATTTTTACGTGAAGCAGCTCGGGTTCACACAACAGTGGCGATATGAGGAGGAGGGCAAGGCGAGGGTCGCGCAGGTCGACCGGCAGGGCTGTGAGCTCATTCTCTCCTCTCAATGGCCCGATAAAGTGGGCAAGGGCCTGATGTTCATCTCGCTCGATGTCGGTGTGCTGAATGCCTTGCGCGCGGAGCTGGAAGGGCGCGGCGTGGATGTGAAGGACGGGCAGTGGGGCTACCGGCTCATGGTCATCGCTGACCCGGACGGCAACGAGCTCTATTTCCCTTATCCGACGACTTCAGCATCTGCTCGACCACGACGGATGTGACCAATGCCGTCATAGAGAAGCTCGCCCGGTCTTAGCACACGCCCGGAACCAGTCGGTAGCGTGTCCGGGTGCAGTGCTCCTTGTAGCCCGGCAATTCGCGCCACAGGGCGCCGTCTTCCAGCACCGTACGGACAATGAAGGTGGCCATCAGCATCGCGATCGGCGCAAAAGCCCATGCCGAGCCGAGAACCAGCGCGAACCCCGGCAGCAACAGCAGCAGCCCGGAATACATGGGGTGACGCGCCACGCGATACGGTCCCGTGGTGATGACGTGATGGCCAAGCTCGATCTGAACGCGGACCTGCGTTTCGAGGAAGGGATTCTCGGCGATCGCGAGGTAAATGGGTACGAATCCCAGCAACTCCAGCGCGATTCCAGGCCATATCCAGGCCGCGCTGAGTTGCGACCAGCCGTAGCGGGCGTCGAGGCCGGCCACCGCGTAAAGGCCGAGGAAGCCGACAACCGCCGAGGCGAGTACGAATCTCTCGAATCGCTTGACGCCCGGTTGCCACTCCAGCCGCCGGCGCGTCAGGTCCGGGTTCTTGCGCCGCAATACGGCGAAGCTCACCCCGGCGATCAGCAGCAATGAGCCGACGAAAAGCCAGCCGCGCCACCAATCCAGGCGGCCCGCGAAAGCAAATGGCAGCAGGAAAGTGAGCGCGCGGAAGATGGCCCGGAGTGCCAGCTTCCAACTTGGGGTCTGTGCCGACATCGAACAACCCGCCTTCTCATTCATAGTTTCCCTCGAATCGCGCACTCCGCAACCGATGGGATCGGCGCACACATCGTGCGCCATCGCGGAGCCGTCGCCCAACCTCGTTGCACTCGCCTGCCGCGGCGGGCGCGAGATACCCCGCGCGGTGCTCTCACGCCGCCCAGAATCCCGTGATTCTCGCCGTTTCTGAGCCGCGACCGTTTCTGAGCCGCGACCGCTGGGACGGAGCCGCGACCGAAGATGATGCGTCCGGCATCGCGGCGCCGTGGGTATCCGGAAGCACCGTCTGTTCAAGGGCTCGCGGCCTGGCGCGAAGTCCGCTCGGAGGAAGCGCCATGGGGGCGAGGCCTGTGCCGAGAGATCCTCGAACGCCGTTTGCTGCGAGCGTGAGAGGCAACACTCTGGGCTGTGGTTAGGAAGTCAGAGTTGAGCTCCGTGACTGGAGCCTATGAGCAGTTGATTCATCGCGGATCTGATACTCGCTACCGGCAAGTGCGTGTTTCAGCCATTCGGGGCATGGAGGATTGCGCCAAGTAATGCGGCCATTCAGCGCGTACGACAAACGCTTCGGCCTCTGATCCGGGGCGGAATTCTCAACAACGACTACTGGCGAGTGGGTAGTTTTCAGGGTGTCAAATGGTATTAGCTTCCCGCGCTTGCCCTCACGAGCACTAACGTCTCGTCGTCGGTCCGCGATCCATGCTGCCGGACCGCGGCGAACAACCTCTCCGTCAGGTCCGCCAGCGGCCCGTCGGCATTCCGCGCCACAATTTCCCCGATTCGCTCAAGCCCGAATTGCTCGTCGTTGGCATCCGCCACTTCTGGCATCCCGTCCGTTAGAAGCGTCAGAATATCCCCCGGTTCAACATCGACGAAGTTGCTCTGGAACGTTGTGTTCGCAAACATCCCGAGCGGGAACTGTTCCATCCCCAATTGCGACGTTGTCTTCGACTGGGCGTGGTAGTGCAGAATCGGCCCATTGCCGGCCAGTGAGTATTCCACTTTGCCACCTTCACCGCACCGGAGGCAGGCAAACGTCACATACGTCGCCGACGCGGCTTTGATATCAAAGAGGACCCGATTCAGATCTGCGAGTAAGCCCTTCAGGGGCCCGGGCCTGAGCAGAGCCGTGCGGGCGCTGCTTTTGACCATTCCCATAAACACGCCCGCTTGAATGCCGTGGCCAGCGACATCGGCGACATAACAGGTCATCGCTTTGCCGTCGTCCACGGCGTCGAGCAGGTCGCCGCCCATCTGGCTGCTGGGAGATGACCGTCCCTGGATCTCGTAACCGGAGTTCCGGGCCGCAAAGGGAGGAGCGAGCGTTTGCTGGAGCTTCTCGGCCAGTTCCAGTTCGGTACGTACGCGGATGTGCTTGACACCTTGCGTCACAGCGAAATTCAGGAAGATTACGAGGCCCACCAGCATTAACAAGATGGATACGTTTCCGTCCGTCGCCAGCCGCGATCGGAAAGCCTTGGAGCTAGGATCCATCATCGTCTGGTTCAATGGGAAATTCGGCCGGATGGTTCTCAGGCCGAAACTAAGAATGAACATCACCAGAAAGACGAGGAGAAGGGCTCTGGGTTTTCTCATAGCCGTGAACCCGAGCACAACGGTCCAGGCGCCGAACAATGCAGCAGTGGCCAATACAAACCAGAACGGCGATTGCAGGGCGTTCGTCACGTCAAGTGTAAATGCGATGGAAGCATTCGTCAGGCCCATCGCGAGCAGCACGGTTGCGACTCCTGACAGCGGTAGCGACCGCCAATACCGATACCCTTCCCTATGCACCCTCCGAAAGGAATTCGCTAAGCGCGCGGGGGCTGTCTCAGACATCGCATTCGTTGACCTCGATGGAAACCACGAGAGAAGTATAGCGGTACACAGCGGGACGGCCTGTTCATTGCTAACCTCGTCATGTTGATATCGTCCATACTGGGTCAGCGTTCCCCGGAAGTCGCTTCTGGGAAGTTGCGCCCGGATCACGCTCCAACAAGAGGTTGGCGGGCAAGGTTCGCCGATCGGCCTCCACTTCCGGTTGGCCGACCTGCCGGGCACAGTGAGCATGGTCGTCGCCGACGGGCGCGCCGCATATCGTGAGGATGGCCGGCAACCCGGAGCCCGACCCATATCAGGGCTGCCAAGCCGGCCAGTCCTTCGCCAATTCCCGCGTATGCCGCTGACCGGGTTCGAGACAGGATTATCGTCAAACGCCCCACTGCTCTCCCGGAGGATTTACGCCAAGCGAAGCTGCCCATGAGTACGCGGTCCGCATCATACTATGCGCAGTGTCGCCCAGCCGGGGACTAGCATGGTGTCTGCTTCAGGAAAACCGGGCCGATCAGTCCGGCGCTATACCCTCAATCGACTAAACTGGTGGCAGAAATCCCGCAGGCCGGCGATGCGAACTCGCCTGTCGAAGGCGAATGGCGGACGATCGGGAGGGTACGGCTGTGAGTTGTGGTTGTGACGTCGCACGTTTGGTTGCGGCCGTGGCGCTGTGGTTCGTCGCTCCCGCCATGGCCGTGCCGGCGGCACAGGCGCCGGGCGGCAGTGATGGCGGGAGTCGCGTTGTCGATCTGCAACACGGGTGGCAGATTCTCCAGGACGTTCACAGCGCCGGCGAGAAGCTCGGAATCTATCGCCGCGATTGGAACCCGACCCAGGTAGGCCCGACGATCTCGGAGTGGGAGCCCATCGCGCGCCTCGCTTACCTGCAGCTGCTGCTCGCTCCGCAGCCCTATTTCGGCCGCGCGTTGCGCTATTTCAATCAGGCTCCCTGGTGGTACCGCCTGGAATTCCCGACGCCGCGCGGTGCGACTCACGCCACCTTGCACTTCGACGGCGTGGACTACTATGCCAAAGTCTGGTTGAACGAGCAGCTGCTGGGCGAGCATGAAGGCTACGCCGATTCGTTTGAATTCGAGGTCGGTCCGCTGCTGAGCCGCGACAAACCGAACCTCCTCATCGTCAAGGTCTCTTCTCCATGGGACAACGAGATTTCCTCGGGCAAGGAACAGCGGCGGCTCTGGGACGTGACCCGCCACATGATCAAAGGCACCTACGAGCACGCCGACACCTTCGTCCAGCGCGACGTCAACCCCATCGGCATCTGGCGTCCCGTCCGGCTGATCGTGCACGACGGCCTGCGTTCAGCAGGCAATCTGGCCATCGTCACGAAAGTCGATGCAGAAGCGGCTCGGGCCGACGTTTCCTTCACCTGGCCCGTCGCGCTCGATGCAGCGCCGCAAGGCGCGGTGCTCACGGCGCGCGTCTTCTCCGAGCCGGGCGGCCTCGAGGTGGCGCACGTCTCGAAGACGGTCCAGCTGGGGCAGGGCACCACGGACGTCACGGCGAGCCTGGCGCTCAACGCGCCCCGGCTCTGGAGCACCTGGGATCGGGACGGCCCGTCTCTCTACCGCCTTGAACTCGACCTTCGCGGTGCTGCCGGATCCGGGCTCACTTCCTGCACGACCTTCGGCATCCGCACGGTCGAACTGCGCCGCACGCCCACCGAGACGCGATTCTTTCTCAACGGCAAGCCGATCTACCTGCGCGGCGCCACCTATTGGCCCGACATTTATCTCTCGAAGGTCGACCGCGCCCGCTACGAGCGCGACCTCGCGGCCGCCGTCCGCGTGGGTATCAACGCGCTGCGCGTCCACGTGCACGTGGAAAACGATGAGTTTTACGAGCTCTGCGACCGCATGGGCATCGCCGTCCTCCAGGATTCCGACCTGAATTGGGCCTTCCCCACCGACGAAGCCTTCGCCAAGCGCGCCGTCTCCGTCGTCGGAGCAATGATCAGGCGCCTTCGCAACCATCCCGCCATTTTCTGCTGGACTCTCATCAACGAAGCGCAGTTTCCCGAGGAAGCCGCCGTACGTCCCGGACCCCAGCTCTCCGCCGAGGCCCTCCGCCTCGATCCGTTCCGGCCCACGATCCTCGATTCGGAGGACGAAAACAGCCTGCAAAGTGGCGACACCCACGACTACCGCGGCTCGCTCGGCGGCGGCGCTTACGCCAATATCGTCGGTTCCACGGCCAAGCTTGCCACTGAGTTTGGCGTCGACGCGCCCCCTTCGCCCGAAAGTTCGCGCATCGTCCCGGAGATTGCACGACGCCTCGAGACCGTCCTCCCGCGCGTTGCCGAACTGCACGACTACCAGTACCGGCTGATCAAGTTCTACATCGAGCACTACCGCATGCAGAAGTACTCGCCCAACGCCGGCTATTTCCAGTTCATGTGGATCGATTTCAGCCCGCAGAGCTTCTACGGCATCTACGATTACTGGGGGCGCCCCAAGGTCGAGGGCATCGGCGGCGGGCTGCGCGCCTTGGAGGAGAGCAACAGGCCGATCGGCATTTTCATGGAGTTTAAGGACGCTCCCGTTGCCCTCCACGCCGTAAACGATTCGCTCTCTGATCTCAGCCAGTGCACAGCCGAGTGGACGGTCGCCACCGAGGGCGGCGAGCCCATCGCGCGCGGCAAATCACAGGTCCGTCTCGGCCCCGACTCCCACGTGCGTGTAGGCGATTTGTCATTCAAGGTCACCCCGTCCGTCGCCTATCGCGTGACGCTGATCCTGCGCGCGGCCGATGGCCGCGAACTGGCGTGCAACGTTTACCGCGATCCCTTCCATCATCCGCCGCACCCCGAGGGCCATCCCCAGCGGATGGACCAGGAAATCGGCATGCGGCTGTGGTGGGCCGGGGAAAAGGACTGATTCACCCCCCTGCCCTCCCGCAGCGGCTCTAACGCCGACGCCATTCAGTTTTGCCGCCCGCACTGCCAACCTCAGCCTGCTTGAATACCCACGCGTTTCGCGCTACTGCGGTTGTGTCCGTATGACGCGCCATCGCCACCTGAAGCGTGACGCACAATTCGGAGATTGAGTTCGGGAGCAACGACCAAACTGCTGCCCGTTCGGGCCGGTCCAGCCTCTGTGCCAAGTCGGGCCGAACGATATCTGGTGATATCGGAATGTATGGTCCGCCGCCTCGATGCAAGCGAAAAGTGAGCGTGGCGGGTTGGTCTGCGCAAATGTATACGGCCTTTGTTGGAGTGATGTGCTCCTGGCCAGGATGGAATGCGCTGCGCTCTGGTCCCATTTAGTCAGGCAGTCTTAGAAGGCTCCTACCGATATCGAGTTTCAAGAGCGCCGGGTTCGACCGTTGTGCCATCTTACTGTCCACTCGCAGACCGGGCAGGAAATCGTTAACTCCGCGACGGCTTGCGCCGTGTGCCTTTCAACCGGGTTCGGTCAGGCCGCCGCAACAGCAGTCGGCGCCGGGGGCCGATAGGCTTGTCCGGTGGCGAGCACGGCCCAGGCGATGCGCGCCAGCTTGTTCGCCAACGCTACGCAAACGACGTTGCGGTGGGCGCGCACTGTCAGTTGTCCGAGCCACGCCGCCAGGCCCGCCGATTGTTTACTACTGTGCTGCAGCACCGCGCGGGCGCACTGCACGAACAGCTTCCGCAGATAAGTGTTGCCGCGCTTGCTGATGCCGAGCAGCTTCTGCCTGCCGCCGGTGGAGTGTTCTCGCGGCACCAGACCGAGCCAGGCGGCGAATTCCCGACCCTTGCGGAACGCCGCCCCGTTGCCGATGGCCGCGATCAGCGCCGTCGCCGTCACCGGCCCGATGCCGGGGATCGCGTCCAGGCGCCGGCACGCTTCGCTCTCGCGCGCAGTTAACTGGATCAGCGCCTCGGCCTCTTCCAGGCGCGTGGCCAGCTGGTCCAGTTCCAGCTTCAGTTGCGCCAACAACAGGTGCAGCGTGGCCGACAGCTTCCCAGCCGCGTCTTCCATGATCTGAGGCAAGGCGGCCTCCAGATGTCGCCGCCCCTTGGGTACCGTCGTACCGCGTTCGAGCAACAGCGAGCAAACCTGGTTGATGACGGCCGTGTGGCGCATCACCCAACGCTCTCGTACCCGGTGCAGCGACTACAGGTCCAGCTGATCATCGCTCTTGATCGGCACGAAGCGCATCGTCGGACGGCCCACCGCCTCCGCAATCGCCTCGGCGTCGATAAAGTCGCTCTTATTCGTTTTCACCAACGGCTTCACATACTGCGCCGGGATCAGGCGCACCTCGTGGTTCTGTTCGCGCAGCGCCCGACCCAGGAAATGGGCGCCCCCGCACGCCTCCATGCCGATCAGGTGTACCTGCCGGTTCGCCGTGAACCGCAACAATTGCGCGCGTGAGAACTTCTTACGCACGATTACTTCGCCTCGCGCGTCCAGACCGACCAGATGAAAACACGTCTTGCCCAAATCGATGCCAATAGTGTGGATTTCCATGGATGGCCTCCTTCGTTCCTCTTTACCTCGCCTACCTGCGAGTAGAGGCGGCGGACCATCCCATTAGTTGATCCGGATTACTTTTGCAAGGTCGGCTTCAGGGCGGCGATTTGCTTCAGCGCCCTGATCGGCAGCCCTGAATACACCGATTCCGCAGATTGACGTTGACCGCCGCTGTTTTGCTTGATGTGCTCTTCACCCCGAGGTAAGGTTGACATGCTACCGATAATACCCAATAACGTTCTCTACTAAGAGGAATAAAATGAATGAGTTAACGCTGGCGAGCCAGGCGGCAGGTTGGCATAGGCTGAAAGCCCTGGTCCTGGATCTCGTGTCATGGCCGACCACGCGCCGGGTCTACAATCTCGGGCTGGATGAGTTCATCGCGTGGTACGGCCAGGAGCCTCGGCCCGGCTTCACAAAGGCCAGTTTCTCGGCTCGCCCCAGATTGTATTGCTTGTCATAGAGCCGCCCATCCATCTGGATCAGGCCAACCCGGATGGTCTCCTCGCCCTCGACGACGGCCGCATTCAATACCGTGAGCAGTACCACAACTGCGACTGTGATCGGGCGCTGCGTACCGTTCACCTCCCAGGGCCATTATCGTCGCTCATGAGAGGCCGGGATGGATAACGCATACGCAGAACTTCCGTTCCGAAGCCCAGTTTTCCACTCTTGGCTGCCGCTGGCAATCACTGAACCAAGGCTGTTGGAGACACCACAGCGACTGCTTGCCGTGCGGCTTGATTATATGGGAAAAGCGCACAAACGGCGTTGTGCGCTGAGCGGCATCGTTCGTCAGGTTCACTCATTGGACGGGCACGTCCCGTGTGTGTTGACACCCGCTATACTCCCGGTTTCAACCTCCAAGGCACCCTTGCTAGAGAATCGCTTTTCATTAAGTTGAGGCCTACAACTGCCGCTCGCCGCTTTCGGCATCCAACACGGTAGTGGAATTCGCCGGCAGATCGAGGTTGATGTTCTTGCCGTTGCGCAAGCGCAGCATTCGCGAGCCGCCCTCAGCGGATTCGACGCACAGAATGCCGTTTCCAGCGTAGATCACGTCACCTCGATCGCTGTAAATGTGCGCTCCCGCTTCGCGCAGCAGGAAGCGCAGTAAATTGTGCCCACGCAGGGGCACACTCGCATACCAGGAGGTGTGATGCTCCAGCCCCTTACGGGCCAAGCCGACCGAATCGCTGCCCTCGATCACACCCAGCGCCACCGCATCCGGGTCCTGGACGGCAAATAACGGCTCCACCTTACGGTTGAGACCGAAGGTTCCCGCGGGTGCGCCACCGCCTTGCACAACCACGCGTGCGAGCGGCGCCCGAACCGGCGAGACTTTCATTCCGACCACGTGCGCAACTCCCTCTGGACCGATGCCTTCGTTCCCGATGTACCCCGCAGCACACGACCAGAATAGGTGTCGGCCCTCTTGGGCCACCCTGCTCGCGATCACTTCTCTTTGGGCGGAATCAAGGTAAAAGACGTTCCCGAATACCACCGCCTTGTACGGGCGCAGATCGATTTTCTCCAGATCGAAGAAATACACCATGTGGAACGCGGCCCCGCTGCGATACAGATCTGCGGTGGTGCCGTCCAGCAGTTCCGTCGAAACAGGATCGATCTCGCCAGTGTGCCCGCTGTAGAAAAACGACTTCGTGTCGAACACCAGCAGCACATCGGCAGGCGAGCTGTACGGCTGACCGTAGCGTTCGCGGCGCAGCTTCTCGACCTTGACGATGTCGGTCTGCAGCTCCGGCGTATCCCACATGCCGGCAGCCATGTGAGTCGGATGAAAGTCCTGCTCACAAGTCAGGTCGTAGTACCACAAGCCCATTCCCCGGGTGAGCGGTGCCAGCACATTGCTACGCAGAACGGCGACGCTCCTGGAGGGCGCCTCCGCTGCCGGGATTTTGGGGCTCCAGACGGCCGGCAGAGTATCCATCTCATCCAGCCACAGCTTGCCGTGCAGGCGGCACGAATCGATCACCCCGCGCGAGACGCCCGACTCTCCGGCCCGCACATGGGAATACGATTGGGGCGCGCACAAAACGTCTACATAGGGCGACTCTAGCGCGCGGCGCACTTCCAGATGGCCGCCCGCGCCCATGCGGCCGAACATGGTGAGCCAGTAGCCATGGAAGCCGCCCGCCAGAATCGGCCTGGGCCAGCTCTCTTTCACGGCGCGGCAGAAATGGATGAAAGCGTCCGTGACGGCTTGATGTTGGCAGTGCAGATAGTCGATCACTGCGCGGTCCCGCCGCGGGTCGCGCAGATAACCGTCGGAACGCATCCGTTCCTTGATTCCGGGCACGCTCGCGTTGTCCGGCGAGGCCGGACCGTACCTGGCTCTTAGCCATTCACGGAAACGAGCGGTCATCGCCGGGCCGACGTCCGGTTCGTTCTCAATAAACCCGTAATAATGCCACTCGCCGAATACGCCAGCGGCAACCTGGACGCAAAACAGCACCGCGCCCTCCGGTGTGGCTGCCAGCTTCCGGCAGAACTCCCGCGTCTTAGCGCCGCATTCGTCGAGCCAGCGCTGCGAGGCCAGGCTGTGGCGTGGCAGGCGGTACAGATCGTCTTCCAGCGGCACCGTCTTTGCCAGACCCCAAAGCGGCGATTTCCCCAAGGACGCACCGGCCCACTGCACGCACTCTTCCGGATGTGCCTGGTTCCACCACGGCGGAGAATTGACGTGCAGCCGCAGCATGACGGCCGCCTCCGGACAGGCATCCAGAATGCCGCGGATTTGTTTGCGCGCGAGTTCGATGTCGAAGCGTTCCTGGGAGGGCCACATCTGTTCCAGGTGGACCTCGGCCTGAAACAACCGCACTCCGGCCCTGGCAAACTCGGCGATGCTGTACGATGGCCGCTCCTCCCAACTCCACCGGTAACCCGGGCAGTGCCCCAGAGCATAGATCACAGGCGGTGCCGGTACATCGTTCAGGAATAGGGTGGGCCGGCCCTGTTGCAGCTTGACCGCTGCTTGTATCCCGCCCGACTGCCCTTGGGGGCTGGCCAGCGGAATCGCTGCGAGCCCGCTAAGGAACTCTCGACGTTTCATACTGCTTTTGCCTGGTGCCACAATATCAAGACTGGGAGCAACGTAGCGGCGAGTCTCGGCGTTCGGGGGCCGCGCGCACTTACGCCCTCGCCGTGCGGCCGCGCCTGCCTTGCCAGTTTCAGCTGAGGTGGGTCGGGCTGGCGTCCAAATCAGTGATCATCGCGTCACCTTGCGGACGGATTCTAATCCCCACTGAAGAGCGCTGATGGTCGCTGGCGGGCACTTCTCGTCGCTGATCAGAACAACGTGTGGCTGACGGGTACTCCTGGAGGTGGATAAGGCTTCGGGGGACACCCAAAACCGGCCAATAGAGCTGAAGCAGGACGCTGACTCCGAGGGGAGGGGTACTCGCCCTCGATGTGAGCAATGACTTGAGCGAGCACAAACAACAACAGGTCATCGCACTGGGGCGGCTGGGCTGGCCGCTGCGGCACATTGAAACAGAAACCGGGTACGCCGCGAGACGGCGGCAGCCTACCTGAAGGCGGCGGGGATTGGCGTACGGCCGCCGGGAGCCTGGGGACGGCGCCCGCCGGCAGATCCGGCCAACGAGGTGATCCCCGACTCGGGGCGACCCTGGCCGCCGAGCTAGAGCCCGCGCGGCAGCGCCTGCGAGCCCTTCCGCGACTTCGTCGAGCTCTCCCTCAGCAAGGGCCGGAATGCCAAAGCCATCTGGCAGGACCTGGTGGACGATCACGACCTCATGCCGACATGCCTGGAATGGGCGCGTGTGCGCCCTAAGCCGAGACCATCCATCTGGTGATGGACAACTTGAACATCCATCGCCGCAAGCCCCTGACGGATCTATACGGTGAGGAGGTCGGCGGCGAAATCTGGAGCCGGTTCACCGTCCACTACACGCCAACCCACGGAAGCTGGCTCAATCAGGCGGAAATCGAAATCGGCATCTTCTCGCGGCAATGCCTCGGAGCCAGAAGGATCCCAGACTTCAAGACTCTGCGGCGGGAAGCTCGATCCTGGAATCGCCGCACGAATCGTGCCCGCGTCACGATCAACTGGAAGTTCGACCGCAAGACCGCTCGCCGCAAGGTCGGCTACAAATCGAAACCTTTCACACGGTCATAGACCTAGTTCGAGAAGACCTGAGCAACCAATCACTCTACGAATTGCTCGCCCGGAATTACGGGTTAGTCATCTCCCGGGCGCTCCGCACCATAGAAGCGATTGCACTCGATCGCGCCGATGCGAAATTGCTCAACTTGCCCCCGAAAAGTCCCGCGCTCCTCCTGACGAGCGTCGGCCTGCTTGAGGATGGCACACCTTTGGAGTATTTTGTTGCGAAACATCGCGGAGACCGCAGCAAATTCGATGTTGATCTTGTGCGCTAGACAACCTTGTAAGGTCCCCATCGCCGTGAATTCAACAGAATATTCCTTTTACCCCAAATTGCTCGCGAACCGCCGCTGCGACTCTATGCAGAAAAACTGCGCATGGGATTGCCTGCCTAATCGCGCCAACATTCGCTGAAGTCGGAGGGTTTACCTTGAAAAAGGCCAAACCGTAAAACGTCGGTGCCATGAAAAGCCGGACTACGCGTCAAGCCGACAGATCTCCGCTGACGGCAAGTTCAGGCTTTTCACCATTGTAAACACTCGATGCGATCATATTTACTTCGATGGGGTACTCGCGGGCACGGAGCGTCTACATCGGACTTGTTGGCAACGCATCCTGGCCAATCATGATGTCGATACTGACGTGGAAAGACTGCATATCTTTCCCCGTCATGCTGATTGGGTGCGCGGGGCCAACAACGCGCAGATGATCAGTATGATACAGGCCATGATCCTGACCAACAAGGAAAGGATGGTACTAACGCCAACGTATATAGGGTTCGTTTAGCTCGCCCATCGGAGCGATTCAAGATACGGAATACCGTCGCCGTAGAAACCCCTGCCACTTTGGCAACGGCTTTGATCGAGCATGATCTGACATTCATTTCGGTAATTGCATGAATCACCATCCTGTCGCAAATCAAGAGAATGGAGTCCGCCTTATAGGCCTGCCGGCAACCGGAATCCCCTCGCATTGGCAAGGCGGAATCATCAAAAACAAATCATCCTTCAGCGTTCCGAGGACCGGCCGCAAGTCGCAGTTTGACTGTTTCGATTGCTTCGGCTCCAAGCGTCATCTTGATTTCGCTCGCGGCAGCGGGCAAGGTCTCGTCCCCCCGTTCGAGCAAATCCGTCCTTCGTGCGGCGGACACCGGCCCGGGACAATGCAAGGTCACCTTGTCGGCGTGGCGTGCCACGCTGAAGAGACGGACGACGATGTCGTTGTCATCTTCTGCTTTCTTTATCGCGCTGATTAGTGCTGCTTCCCCTGAGGTCTCGAAGAAGCTGCGGCTAGGGGGAAAATCGGCATCGGGCACAGGCGCGGCGGTCACGGCGTGCAATGGCGTTTGAGAGGCGATGCCCGCGCGGAATCCGTTCTCAAATCCAGGAGCGTGCGAGGTCAACGAAAACGCAAAGGAATGCTGTCCAGGTTGATCGTACCGCTTGCCATCGGGATTGCGAATGTCCGCGAGAAGAATGGGAGCCAGAAGCGGCTGATTCGTCACCCCGGTGCCGAAGTCTTGAAATGCGACCACGCCCACCGAACTACCCAAAGTGACTCCTACACCATCGGCAGTGGCATAGACCCAATCCTGCACTTCGCGGGGGTAGCTTGGCAACCGCTCGGGACGGGCGCCCGTTCCGCTCGGGCCGGTGATTATCAAGGCTTCCGATTTGCCGGGCTGAACTACTCCGAACGGTACTCCATAGGCGAAATCGGGCGAGTCCATCTTAAGAGGGAATAGCAATCGTTGCTCTGTGCCCAAGACTCCGGCGTTGGCGATGTCAACCCCGAAATCAATTCGTTTCAGGTCGTGGAAGAGCGTGACCGAAACCTGCGCACCGCCTGCCGTAGATTTGAGTGGCGACGTCTGCCAACGGACAAGCACCGGTCCTGAGGAAATGCAAGTCCAAGTTGGATTATGTAGCTGTGAATGATCCAGGAAGCGCTCGGGATGCGGATTGAAGTCAATTCCCTCGCATGCGCCCGTAACATCCGTGGCAAACGCAACCCATTCGCCCGCTCGCCAGCGCACAGTGTTCAACAGTTCACGATTGAGTTCCCGATCGCGAATGCTCTTCAGGCCTCCGGCGTCGGGTGTAACCTCGTAGTATCGATTGGTGTAGGCCGCGTTCCAAGTAGTGCCGACGGCTGGCGCCGGTACCTCGGACAGGGCAGGGTCAGAAGCTGGATAGAAGCTTCGGTACCCGACAGCGGGGACGTCTCTAGCGATGAAGCAGATGGTCTGTTCGTCGAGTAGCTGGCATGGGATGTGACGGCCAACGTCATCCCTAAGGACAGAGGGCGCGGGCACGCCTTTGGGCAGCCTCACAGTCACAAGGTCGGTCCGAAGCCAGGACAGATGGTTGAAGACGACCACGAGCGCGCTGGTCTTGGTGTTCTTGATTCGGTTGGCAATCCAACCCAGAGCGGCGTTCAGTTCGCGCGCGCTGACGTTGGCTGCTGACTGGTATTTCGCGAGCATCAGATCCCGAGCCGAGGGGGCTGGGGCAGGTACCATAGTGTGGCACGCAAAACTGGCATCTGTCCAAGCCTGATTCAGAGCACGCTGCGGATAGTTGTCGAAGCTTCCTCTAAGGACGGCTTTAACGGTTTGAAAGGTCTCGGCGGCGACCAGATCTTTGGCGGCGAGGCGCTGGGTGCTGAGCGGCTGATGGTGCGAGGGCCAGAGTTCGTAGACCCACCAGTTCGGTACGCAGCCCTGAATCTCCGGCATCTCTGGGCAGCGTTTCTCCACCGCGCGCAGCAAGCCTGCAAAGGTGGCGTAGGCAGCTCGGGCGCGATGCAATTCGTGGGCCTCATGGTTCCAGAGGTCGATCGTGGCCCGCAGGTCCACGGGGTCATTGTAGTCCCAGCCCCAAGTCAGCCCCAACACAGGAGGCAGTCCTAGTTTCTGGAGTCGGCTGCCCGAAGCATCCATCTGCGCGGTAATGTATTTGGCGTCAATTTTCGGCCTGCCCCAGTAGCCGTCCTGGTACCAGGCGGCAAGAGACGATCCGTCAGGGCTGAACCAGTTGAAAAACCCGGGCGTCGCCATGCGCGAGCCTTTGAGAAACCGCACGCCGGCCTTCGCGTAAAGCTGTAGCGACTGCAGGCTGCGCATTGGCGCATCCTGGTTGCAGACGATCTTGAGCTCGAGTCCGGGGTAGTGCTGCTCGAACCAGCGTTTGCCGACGTAAAGCTGCCGCGCCAGCAATTCGCCAAAGAGATTGTCCTCCAACGGTTGCGTGTATGTGGCGCCGCAATCTAGTTGTCCCTTCTTGAAGAATTCCACTATCTCGGCTTCGCTTTCCGGATGCGCGCCTAACCATTGCTGGAAATAGAGCACGCACTCGATAGTCCAACGAAAGTCCGGGTCGCGGCGCATCTGGCGGAATACCGCTTCAAGGTTGCCATTGCGAAACTCCGCTTCGCGGGGGACAGAGTAAGCCCAGGAGATGTCACTATGGCTGTGTTCGACGATGAAGATCGCCCCGCTCGAGTCGAAAAACCGATCGGGCGATTCCACTGCGCCCGCGAGCGCACTCAATGCATAACTGGGAAAAATCAAAGGCAGAGCAACGGCTGCTCCGGTCTTAACGATGAACTCGCGGCGCTGAACGTTCGTGGGCGGGGAGCCTTGCTTGCATTGGTTCAACGGGGATATTCCTTAACCGGAATTTCGGTTTTGCCTTTGGGCTGCGAGCCAGTATATACGCGTTTGTCTCCACTCGCAATCTTTCTTGCATTGGTTCCAAAGCCATAGACCCAGTCGTACGCCACTGTCCTTTGCCGGAACCAAGAAGTCATGATCTGCCCCATTTCGAAGCGATTCCTCGGACACTTCTTCGTCAACTCCCCCTCCGTCCAGATTGGTTTCGCCCGCATGCCAAAACTACCCGACTGGCAGTGAAGGTGAGGGATTAGCGAATCGCAAGGGCCAAGATGCGTCAGGAAGTGCGTGTAAGCCAAATCGTATCATGGAGATCCATAACTCCGTCCTGTTTCAAGAATATCTCGGGAAGAGCTCCTGCCTGGCCGATTGGGAGCCGCAGTTGCGTGCTTGGCTCGCCGTGGCGCCGGATCTGACGCTGGCTGAAATCTGTTGAACGGTTTCTATTGTAGGAGGTTGTGGAGAACCTGTTCCAGTTGTTCCACTCGCTCTGCCAGCGGCTCTGACAGTATGATGTTAACGGAGCCGAGACAGAGACAAACACGCACATGCCACCAAGACTCACGAACGAAATCATCAGCGCCGCCATCGCAGGCTACGAGTCGCAAAAGACCCGAATCGACCAACAGATCGCCGAACTCCGAAGCATCCTGACCCGTGGCCGCTCAAAGTTCGCTTCCAAGCCTGATGGCACCTCGCCCAAGCGCAAGAAATTCTCCGCTGCGACCCGACGCAGGATGAAGGAAGCCCAACAGCGGCGATGGGCAAAGATCCGGGGCGCATCAGAACCGTCAGTGCCAGTCACTGTATCCTCTAAACCGAAGCGGAAGATCAGTGCGGCTGGCAGAAAGTCGATAGCTGAAGTGGCCCGGAAGCGTTGGGCAGCGGTTAAGGCGGCGAAGGCAAAGTCAGAACCCTCCGCCGCGAGGAAAGCTACCAGCAAGAAGACCGTCGCAAAGAAGGCCGCTGTGAAGGAGACGGCGGTAAAGGCCCCAACAGAATAGACGGGACTGCAGAAGGGCGACGACGTAGAAGACGGCCCTGGCAGCCGCCCGACCCCTTCTGATGCGTCTACTGCCACCCTGACCCAAACCAGGCGGTGGTTCTGGCGGGCATGCGGGTCCCCATTCTCATCCCTCGTCTAACTTTCTCCGTTGCCGTACCGCGAGTCGGGCGGTTCGAAGCTGTGCCAGAAAGGCGACGAGATTCAGGCAAATTTTACCACGGTAAGTGCTTGATTCGCAAATGAGTGTTTTAAGAGCCGCTGCCCGGCAAGAAAGGATGCTCACTCTTGGTAACCGGCTGTCGAATTGCCGTCGGTGCAATCTCGTAAAGATCGTAAGCGTTCGGATCTGGCCGTCTAGAAGCAGGTAGCGTCTGCTGACATCCTCGAAGGGGACGCGCTGTGGCGCGACCGAGGGCGAGGATGGACGCGTCGAATCGTACCCCAACTACAAAGCAATTGCCTGCGCCGGGAGTTGACGAGAGGCGCCGGCGGCGGTCGGTGCAAGAGTGCCGCAAGATCGTCGAAGAGACGCTGGCGCCGGGGGCGTCTGTGGCGCGGGCGCACGGGGTCAACGCCAACCAGGTGTTCCACTGGCGCACGCTCTATCGCCGTGGGCGGTTGATCGGTTCTTCGCCGATTGTGAACAGACTCCGCAGCCGGGACCGCAAAACACTGATCTGCTTCTGGACGCGCGACTTCCCGCGCTCTCCGCCCGGCAGCTCGGCCAAGGCGATACAGCCGCGCCGCGTGGCGAACAGCCGGAGGAACTGTAGCGGCCGATCTCTGGCCGACTCTCCTTGCCGGCCGTCCGCAAACCCCGCCTCTTCCAGACTCATCTCTTTCTCGAACGCGCCGGCGCTGACCATCAGCGAAGTCTCCGCAACTTGAATGGTCAGATCCTCCCAAGCAGTCCTTTCGGGCAAGGCAACGCTGCGGATGCCGTTGAGCTTCTACGGTCCGCGTTCTCTCGGCAGGGCGTCTTCGATGTAGTCGAGAGCGACCTCCAATCCGCATCGAGTCAGCGCCGTGATGGCCTTGACGAGGCGCACTGAAAGATCTGGGCTAAGCGCAATACTGTTCACTTAACGATCCTGATTCGCTTGGTTACATCCAGCCGTCGCGTGCGCTGGCGCTTGCGGGGGCGCAGCGGGTAGTTGCTCATCTTGCGCTTGACGCCGCGGGAGTTGACGCGGTTTCTGCTGGAAACCACGCGTTCCTGGAGGATCTCTTCGAGGATCGCCTCATGCAGGAGTTGGATCTGCCGAGGGGGGAATAGCGACCGCCCGGGCCATGCGCCGTTGGACCACACGCACCGAATGCAGGAAGGAGAGCCGGTCGGGATCTTCATCGGCCCGCAGTGCCGCTTCGTGCATCAAACCGCGGATGGCGTAGTGGGCCATAAGCAGGCCCCAAAATTCCTGCTCCACCAACTCCGGCGTCTTGCTGCGCAGTACGATCTGGGCGCCGCGCAGATGCGTCTTGAGTTCATCCAAGGCGGTCTCGATCTCCCAGCGTTCGTGGTACAGCGCCGCCAATTCTTTGGCCGGGGCCTGGGTGGGATCCAGGATTGTCGTGATCAAGCGGTAGATCGGCTCGGCGCCTTGCACGTCCTTCAGGCGATAGTCAATCACGCGCACCACAATCCCCTGGCGTTGGTTGCGGCGATCTGAAGTCGAGGCGTAAATGCGACTGAGATAGGAACCGTCGGCCAGGCAGCTGATCGAGGCCTGGCGGCAGGAATACAATGAGAGTCGTCCTCACCGCTCTCTCGGAGAATGGACGCCGAACGAATTCGCCCGTGATTACGCGGTCCAAAGCGCAGTCCGGGCAGTGTCAACCGGCTGAGGACTAACATTGGGCCTGGTACAGAAGAACCGGGCCTATCATGTACGCTAGGAAGAGGCCGAATCGCTTTCGCCTTCTCCGCCGCGATCTCGGCAGCTGCGGCTCATCATGGAACTGTTCAGGAGTCTGACGAAAGTTTGCGAAGCCAAACGGCGATGACAACAACGGGCCAGTCAATCAATATCCAGCGAGGAAGCCAGTGAGTAGAACTAGCCTATTAGGCGGCTCCCTCCTTGTGACCTTCCTGTCCCTTCTGCCGTCGGTTCTGCTTTACGGCCAGGCGACCAATACATCGGAGTGGGCGTTTAAGAGCCGCGGCGTAGTATTGGTGCCTTCGGACTTGACATGGAAGGACTGGCCCGAGCGTGCTTCGAAAGCCGGGCTGACAACCGTTGCGTTACATCTGTCTCCCAGCGTCGTCGAGAAGTTTGTGGATTCGCCGGAGGGAAAGGCATTTCTTGAGAAATGCGCAAGGTTGGGGCTCAACGTCGAATACGAACTGCATGCCATGGGCGAACTGTTACCCCGCAATCTGTTTGCGCAAGAGCCGGCCTGTTTTCGGATGAACGAAAAAGGTCAGCGGGCGGCCGATGCGAACCTCTGCGTCAGTTCGGAGCGCGCGTTGCAGATCGCCACCACCAACATGTTGCGGATTGCGCAGAAACTAAAATCGTCAACCGGCCGGTACCATTTCTGGGGTGACGACGGCGCGGGATGGTGCCGGTGTCCGAAATGCCGGGACTATTCGGATTCCGAGCAAGCCTTGCTGGTCGAGAACCACCTGGTCCTCGCATTGCGGACAATTGACCCGCATGCGCAGTTGGCGCACTTGGCTTATCACAATACGATTGAGGCACCGCGCAAAGTGAAGCCTGCGCCGGGGGTGTTCCTGGAGTTCGCGCCCATCCACCGCGGTTACGACAGACCGCTGGCCGAGCAATACAACGGCAGGGACGGCCTTAAGCTGCTGGAAGAGAACCTCGAGTTGTTTCCAGTGGAGTCGGCGCAGGTGTTGGAGTATTGGCTCGATGTCTCGCGGTTTTCCTCATGGAAACGCCCGGCGAAACAGTTGCCTTGGCGTCGGGACGTGATGGCGGCCGATGCGCAGACCTATGCCAGGTTGGGCATCCGGAATGTAACCACCTTTGCGGTCTATATTGACGCTGAGTATCTGAGGCTATATGGCGAGCCTGCCGCCATTCAGGAGTATGGCGAAATTCTGCGGTCCATACCGGCGGTAAGAGAGCCAACCGCGACACCCGCGTCACAGAAGAAACGCACGGGGGCGCGGGGTTGAGCCGGAAAGTCTGAGCAGCCTGAGATCGCCGGCATAGATCCTGGCTGGCGCTGCAGTTCAAGATACGCCGAGTTGGCGATCGAGCTGCAGATGTTGCCTCAAACATCGATGGGGATACGATCCGGCTCCTGGTGCTGAAGCGGTTGAAAGAGCCGATGGCGTGAGGTCACACTCTTCCTCCCATGATCCATCGCCGGCGAACTCCAGACGACCACCAGTCGGCTTTCCTCGTAATACGATCCATATTCACGCAGCGGCTTCTTTCGCAGACTATAGTGCAGCGGCGCCTGGCTTAACGAATTGGTTCGAGTGATAGGATGTCCGCCTCTTGTCGCGAAGGAATGCTGACGGTGAGCCCATTCCGCTGGAGATCCGCGCCGGAGAAATCGCCGATGTCGCGGTCCTGCCGGGCCGAATGGACCCTGTACCTTGAGCCTGGGTTCACCCACGGCAACGCAAACGTGCGCGAGGCCTCCGGCGAGTCATTACGATACAGGCACACGATGCCGCCGTCCTTCAAAGGATTGAAGCGCGCGCACCCGTCCCAGCCAGATACAGTAGGCCGCGCGAAAACGGACCCGGTCTGGTAGAAGTGCGAGTACTGATATTTGTCCTCGAGATCGGTCAGCCAAGCGGTCCGCTTCTTCAACCACATCGTCTGTTCGGGAGTTAGCTTGCGCAGGTCGCCCAGCATGACAACAGTAGACGACACCAGCGAGTCATAGGAGAACTTGGCGTCCTCCCAGTCCGTGCGCAGATTGCCGATCAGCATCGGGCTGGGCGGCACCACACGGCCCCGGTCATACCGCAGTTGGCGCATCAACATCGGACTATCGATGTTGGACATCCAGTCGCCGTCGGCGTGCTCGATCAGGGCATAGTCGATCACATGGTAAGCGCCCCACAGCTCGAAAGTGCAATCGATGTACAGGCCGGGGAATCGCGCCTTCAGGCGATCGAACAAGCTCATCATGCGCTCGTAGATCATGTACAGTGACTCGTCGCGGTCCTTGTGCTGGTGCCCCTTGGCGTAACAGCCCGCGTGCGTCTTGTCCAGAACGTAGGCGGAGGCGACGGAAGACAGGTCCAGCATCAGCCACTCGATCTTGTACTGCTGCACGTATTCGGAGATCCGATCGTAGATGTAGTCGGACCAGGGCGATGCCAGGCACATGGTGGCACCATTCGTCTGGTGAGTCTGGTGCAAGCTTTCCGCCTCTCCCTGGCTATTGCGGATGGCCCACTCCGGGTGTGCCTGAAAGACCCGGCCGCGTTGATCGACGTTGGCCAGTGAGAAGTAAAGGCAGGGCTTCATGCCCTTGGCGCGGATATGTTCGATGACCGGCCCGAGACCGTTCGGAAACTTCTCGGGGCTGACGCGATAATCGCCCTGCTGTGTCGCGCCGGACTTCGGGTTGATGTCGTCACTCCAGGCCCAGGTCACCTGAAAGTAATCGACACCGCTCGCCGCCGCCGGATCAATCAGCTCGTGATAGAGTTTCTCGCTGAAGTCCGAGTCAAAGGGCATATAGGGGCTGTAGACGAACATGGGTGGCCTGTGGCGCTCGAACAGCTTGACGCCCAAGTACTCACGAACGAACGTCGCAAAGTCATCTTCAAACGCGTCCTGCCAGGCCTTCGCCGCGCACAGCACGATGAAGCTCTTCGGTGAGCGGAACGTGGCTCCTGGCTCCAGATAACGGCGGAACGGCAGAGTGCTCGCTTCACGATTCATCGCGACGGAGATTCGCGCCCCGTCGTCAAGATAAATCTCGGTGCGCTTCATCACGCTGGGGGCTTCATTGCCCACGATGAAGCCTTCCACAGACGCGCCTCGCGCGCGATCGAACAGCACGGCGATCGCCGGATCCTCGGTCCCCCCGGCATAGGGAGGCCGCGTCATGGCCTGCCCGTAATAGCCGAACACCGAGGCCCCCGAGGGCCAGCCCAATGACAGGTTCAGCCGCTCCCATTCCAGTTCGCTGAGGCTGTGCACTACGCCTCCGCGGTTCGTGATCTCCAGCCACTTTCGGACTACGGCAACATCTGGGTAGATCTCGTAGAACAGCGCTACTTCCAGGCCGGCGGACGGGGTCCCGTCCTTCCCCTGCAGTCGCACGCGCAGGATGCGCCGGCCGTTTGGTCCCTCCTCAACGCTGTGGTCCCGATACGCGAAAGCGGCATTCTTGATGCCGCCCGTCAGTGTTTTCTCATCTACCCGAAGAGCGAACTCTTCGCTGTCGGGCTGGCACATCTCGGAGCCGGTTAGCTCGTTGCGGAAACTCGTTGTCGTGATTCCCTGCTGGGCGTCGAGCTTGAGCACCCTGCGGAACTTGGGATTGCTCAGCACAATCTCCGACTTCGCGGCTATAAATTCGATGCTGGCCTGGGCGTATACAGCCGGTGCCAACAGCGCAGCGGCCCCGCCGAGGGCGATCCATAACCGAAGAAAGGATCCGAATTGCATTTAATCTCCTAAGGCAGCAAGCGCGCGTTGCTGCCCGGCTCTGCGTTCTGACCGCCCGCCGGATGCGCGTCAAACCAATGCCGTGGCGGCTCTTCCCCGGGCATCCCGGCTGGTGGATACCAACCCAGCAGATCCCACTTGAAGGACGGATACCGTATCTGCACAAAACCGGTCCTGCAACAGCATGCTGAGCGACTTGACGAGGATTCTGTTGGCATCTCGGCCACCATCGATTCTACATCTAGCCGCCTGCACCGGAACCGTTTCTCTCAACCTTTTTGTCCCCAGCGGCCCCGGCAGGCCACGAAGGTCCATCCTCACTTCCTCCGGGTAAGCGAAAACTGGGAACTGCCTCATTTTTCAACTGATTCCTCAGGCACGTCTCCGCCCCCTCTGCTCTGCATTAGCTTGTGCCAGAGTTCCGCTTGCCAACAGCTGATCTCCACCCCGCTGGCACTGGGAACGCCTTGATTCGCCGCACCACACTCCCAAACTAACAGCGCGTCAAACGGCTTTTCGCCAACGGCAGCCAGTAGCGGCGTGCGTGCTTCACCAAACGTGCGCCCGTCTTCGCCAGCCGCTGCTGCAGACTCTTGAGCGACCAGTTGTAAATCTCCTTCGGCAGCACTAACTATGGCACCCGCACACAACCGGCTGTCAAGAAGTAGTTAACCTACCATCCGCTCTACCGCGTCCACTTCACGCCGGGCGGGGCGTCCTGGAGCAACCAGATCGACCGCTGGATTGCCGAAATCGCCAACTGGCGAATTCGGCGAGGCACGTTCCGCAGCGATCGCGAACTCGCCGCTGCAATCGAAGCTTGTATCCGCGATCACAACCTGGCGCCGAAGCCCTTCACCTGGATCGCGACGGCGTCCACGACCTTGAGGAAGATCAGGAAATTGAAGGACACTTCAGAGACGGGATACTACCTCTGCGGGAACAACTTGGTGTTAGCTTCGCGCGAACCTAGCGTTTCTGACGAACTCTTGAGAATGATCAAGTATGACGATCCTGTGCATGTCATTCTGAAATAATGTGCTTGCGTATTGCACGAACCTCACATGCAATTTTCGAACGCGTCAGGTACGCACGGCCTCAGACAATTGGCGCCCCTTCCGAAGCGTCCTTTTGGTTGCTCACATTCGAGCCAGATCATTCGATAGCGGGTGTGTCAGAAATAGAACCTGATATTACCAATTGGTCTGCTAATTGATTGAAGTTCTAATTGACGACAAGCCCGCGATCTGATAGCATCACCGCAGACGATAAGGTTATGATCGACCATTTTGGTAATACCAGCATGAGCAAGGACTTAGGGACCTGACGCTAAGAGCAATAACTAATCAGAAGGAGTAATCTATGAATGAGCCTATGAGCAGCTTGAGAGAACCGTCTCGCCGAGAATTTTTGGCGGCCTCGGCTATCGCTCTCCCGTTAGCATCGAGTGCGCATGCTGCCGGCAGCGACAGGATACGCCTCGGGCTGATCGGGTGCGGGCCCCGTGGTTGCGCCGCCGCTCTCGAAGCGATGGAGGCCGATCCTGGGGTGAAGCTGGTGGCCATGGGCGACCTGCTCATGGACCGCGTTCGGGAGAAGCGCGATCAGATGCGTGCCAAGCGGCCGGAGCAAGCTAGCGTTACCCTCGATCAATGTTTCAGCGGCTTCGATGCTTACAAGCACGTAATCGAAGCCTCCGATGTAGTCATCATAGCCAATGCCGCCAAATTTCACCCATTGCACATGATGGCCGCGATCCAGGCGGGCAAGCACGTGTTCGTCGAGAAGCCGCACGCGGTGGACCCGGCCGGCGTGAAGGTGGTTCAGGCCGTCTGCAATTTGGCACGCCAGAAAGGCCTGTGCGTCGTCTCTGGACTCCACAGCCGCTACGACGAAAACATGCAGGATTTGGTGCGGCGTGTGCACGAGGGCGCCATTGGGCGCATCGTAACTATCGAGGAGAACTATCTGCGTGAGCCCTATAACATTTATGCCCGCCAGCCGGGGCTTACGGAAGTCGAGTGGCAGGCCAGCACGCCGATGCACTTTCACTGGCTCGGAGGCGACGACGTAGTGCAATCGCTGGTTCACAACCTGGACCGGGCGAGTTGGGTGTTGAACGAGGCCGTGCCGCTCAAGTGCCACGGCGTCGGTGGCCGCTCTACCCTCCGTGGCGAGCAGTACGGCAACGTGTTCGATCACCACGCGATAGTGTACGAGTTTCCTGAATCGGTTCGCGTACGCGCGTTCTGCCGAACAGTCCCAGACTGCTACGACGAATATTCGAGCCTCGTTTACGGCACCAAAGGCGATTGCGACATCATGGACCTGCGTATCACCGGACAAAATGCCTGGAAGCGCACTGGCGACCCCGCCCGGGCGCACTATGCAGAACAGGTCCAGCTTTTTAAAGCTCTGCGCGCGGGTAAGCTTATCAACAACGGTGACTACATGGCGCGAAGTACCCTGATCGCGATCATGGGGCAGATCGCATGCTATTCCGGCAAGGAGATCACCTGGGAGCAAATTTCGAATTCCGATTTCTGCTTCCTGCCAAGGCCCGAAGACGTGCGTGCGGATATGGATGCTCCCGTCAAGCCGGACGCGGAGGGAATCTATCCGCCCGCTTTCGTGCCCGGAGTCTCGAAGCTCCTGTGATCCCAGATGCCAATCTAGAGCACCTCTACGCGGCACGATTGAACCGCTACGTCGCCGCGATGCGGAACGCCATGCCGGACCGCGTCCCAATCCGGCCTTTTGCGGCCGAAGTCGCGGCGCGGCACACTGGCTTCACGTGCCAGGATGTGACGCAAGACTACCGGATGGCTTTCGAAGCAGTGATCCGCTGCTGCAAGGACTATCCGTGGGATGCGGCGGTGCCGAACATGGTGGCCATGTGGGCAGGCGTTGCCCAGGCAGTCGGGCTGAATTATTTCAGCGTGCCCGGACTCGACCTTGACCCGGACGTGTGTTTCCAATACCGGGAGCCATCCGAAGAGGCCGCCTTGATGAAGCGCGAGGAGTACGACGAGCTGATCGACGACCCCACGCGCTTCCTGTATGAGACTTGGCTGCCGCGTGCCACCGGTGAAGTGAGCGAAAAAGGATGGCCGACCACATATCGGAACAACCTGGCGTTTGTAAAGGGCGGCATGGCGATGCTGGACTACTTCCGCGCCTTTGGACCTCAGGTGGAGCGGATGCGGCGAGAATGCGGAATGCCGGCGGCTTTTTGCGGCATGTTACGTGCACCCCTCGACATCCTCGCCGACAAGTTCCGCGGCTACATCGGTTTGTCGTTCGACCTTCAGGAAATGCCGGAAAAGGTACTGGCGGCCTGTGAGGCACTGATGCCCCACCTTGGCTATCTTGCGCTTACCAGCGCTGATCCGGAGAGACTGCTTCCCGTCCCCTTCTGGATGCACCGCGGCTGTACCCCCTTCGTTTCGAAACGCCACTTCGAAACGATCTTCTGGCCGACCGTAAGACCGGTTGTCGAAGCTCTTTGGGAGCAAGGTAACCAGGTGCTCTTCTACGCCGAAGGTAAGTGGGATGCCCATTTGACGCGATTCGCGGAGTTGCCTGCGGGAAGCATCATTTACCACATTGATCGCAGTGACCCCCGGCGGGTCCACGAGGTCCTCGGCGACCGGTTTTGCTTGAGTGGAGGCGTCCCGAACACATTGCTGGCGTTCGGGACACAGGATGATGTCAAAGCGCACTGCCGGAAGCTGATTGAGACGGTTGGCGCCGAGGGTGGGTACATCATGGATGCCAGCGCGATCATGCAGAATGACACGACCGTCGAGAACCTGAAGGCAATGACTGACGCGACTCTGGAATTCGGCGTGTACCGGTCCGCGTCTTCCCCCACCGGCGATGCGGCTGCCACCGCGCCCGATGACGTTCGACCCGCCATGCCGGCCTGGATTACGGGTGCGGCGAGCCGCCCTGGCGTGTGCCTGAGGTGGAAAGAAAAACAGAACGACCTGCCGCCGCTTTCGGGCAACCGGGAGCTGGTGCGGCGGGTGTGGGAGGAAGTGGATTCGTATGCGTACACGTACATCTGGAACCTGCTGCTTTGTTTCTAGAAGGTCCAGCCAGCTGCTCGTGATCCTGCTTGCATCGCTGGCTGGGCCTACGTCACCGGCGCAGACTGGGCAGACGGACCTGCGGTTCCGGCCCGCTGCCGGGGGAGGGTTTCAATTCGATACGGGTGTGCTGCGAGGAGTACTGCGGGCGAGCGGAAACTCGGTGGGGGATATTTCACTGGTCTCGGGGGGACTGACTTCAGTGGTCCATGTGCCGTCAGGCAAGCCGATTTCCGCGAAATTAGGCCTGTTCGGTTACTATCGCGTGTTTACGTCCAACCACCGGTATTTCCCGGACGCGTGGTCGGCGCCAAGCCAAGCCAAGCTAAGCGCCGATGGGTCGGTCGAGGTGCACTGGTCCGCGACGGACGGACGGCCGTTTGAAATGTGGGCGGTGTATCGATGGGCGGCAGCGGACACGCTGGACGTCGAGACGAGGGTTCGGCCGCATGCTGACATGACGGGCTTCGAGTCATTTCTGGCCTCGTATTTCGCGGAACAGTTCAACAGTTCGATGGTTTGCGTCAAGAAACGAACACCAGTGTTTGTAGCTGCTGAGGAATCGAATGGAAAATGGCAGATGTTCCCTCGCGATGAAGCTGCGATCCGTCTCATCGAGGACGGACGGTGGGAGATTCCACCCAACCCACCCGGCTGGCGGATCATGCAGAAATTGGCGAAGCCGCTGGCTATTCGCCGTGACCTCGAATCCGGCATTACGGCGCTGGTGATGGCGCCGCCCGGCGACTGCATTGCCGTGTCAACTCCCCAGCAGACCGATGCTCATCATTCCCTTTACCTTTCTCTGTTCGGCAGGAACATCAAGGCTGGAGAAACAGCGCGTGCCCGGGCCCGGTTGGTCATTGGGACGCGCATCGATGATACGGAGGCTCTCAACTTGTATAAGGCGTACATGGATTCTCTCCGTAAGAGACGAGTCACCCAAAGGAGCGCGGCACGGCCTTGAGTGCTGCTTCAGGCAGAGATCCGTTGTGGAGATTGTGACTGGAAACGGCCAGTTTCACGCTTGATTTAAGGAAGATTCCTTTTGTGAATGCGCTTGCCGCAAATTTGCCTAGATACAGATTTTGGATCCCAGCCAACTGCAGTGCCGCCGTTTTCGGTCGGACGCTCTCGGTCACGTCCGCGGAAGCAGCGGTCGGGAGTCAGAGAGCGTGCATCAGCGGCGCGGGCGGCCAATGATGCTGCGGTGAACGCCCAGCCGGAGAACTCCCATTTTGCCTACCTCAACTCCTGGGCTACAGACAAATTCGTTTGGCCGGATCAAACAGGATTCTCGAGCTTCCTAAACCACTGCCAGCGGCCTGCCTTGTCAGTCTTCAGCAACGGGATCGGGTCTGGTCCGGATCGTTTAGGCCCGCACGTTTATCTCGACCCATTCGACCGGTGTTCCCTGCTCGTCTTTTTCTCGGAAGCTAACGCGACACTCCGCCGCCGTAAGTTTGAGGCTGGTCAGTTTCTTCTTCCCGCCAAATAAGTGCTCCACGATATCGGCGCGTCGGGGAATGGATGCTTCTGTTTTCAAGGTTACTTCGCCGTCGCCAAACGGCACCAGGGCCAGGAGGTTACTGCGCCGAAGATCGTCTCCCGTCTTAGAGGCGAGGACCAGCGGCGCTGTAGTGGAAGCGATGTCGCGGTAGCGTCCGCTGACGGGTCCGCCATTCCAATGGCCTTTCCTCAACGCGACCAGGGTCAGATTATCCCCCTCCCAGCGAGCCCACGAGGGCGAGCGGGCGCCGCGGGTTGCACTAATAGCGGCCCACTCGACTGCCTCTAAGCGGAACGTAACGGTGGGGCGTAATAGGTGCGTCAGGCCGTTGAATTTAGCCACTATCGCTGAATCTGGGCCTTCGCCTTCCTCATCGCCAGTGAAACTCAGCAGCGAGCCCAGAGTGCCCGTCGGCGCCGAGTCAAACCAAATGTCCCGCATGCTGCGCCAATCGTAGCCGCCGGAGCCGTCTGTGGGGATGCCGAGTTCGCCCAGGAGGCTGCCAAAGAAGATGCGGCGGTTCGCCTCGAGATTGTACTCGTCTTGATTTAGGAACAGGTCGTCAGTGCAGTGCAGGTCAAAGAAGTCGGCGTAGAGGGGCGACAGCGAGTAGTACATAACGGCCAAGTCGGGGTTCACTTCGCGCATCGCCGAGACTACAACTTCAACGCCCTTGTGGAGAATGCGCTCGCCGGCAAAGCGCATGTCCTTCGGCGCTGCGACTGAGAGCGCTGGCAACTCATAGCCGAAATCGAATTTGACCAAGTCGGGCTTGTAGGTTTGAACATACCTGCGAGCTACGTCTCGAATCACCTCTTGAACCTTCGGCTGGGTGAGATCCAGGAGGTAGAAGGTGACGTCGTTTTCAGCGAACGGATGTGGCTTCCCGTCCTTGCCGCAAATCAAGTGGCTTGTTGTGAGACCTAAGTCCGCTGGATCTTCACAGCGCAGAAACGCTGCCCACATGCCCACTTTGTAACCCTCGCTGCGAACCTTATCGAGGAACTCGAGGAAATGCGGGAATCGCTCCGGCGAGTGGCGTAGCCAACCATAACGGCCCTCCCACTTGGCATCAAGAACGAACATGGCAGGTTTCATCCCGCTGTCCTTCATACCCTTGTAGAAGGCATTGAGGTCCGACTCGTCGTACTTGTTCCACTCCCGGCCTGCGGCGACTTCGGCGCCCCACGTATTGAACTGCGGCGCTAGCACAGCGGCGCTCTTCTCGTCCGAATTCTGCTTACGGGCAACCACACCGGCGCCTACCAGTCCCGCATAGTAAGCGCGGATCGCTTCGCGGTAGTTCTCGCCGATGGCCCAGTAGAGTCTCGCGCCCAGCACGAACTTTCCTGGCCCGCGCATATGGCCCCACAGATCACCGCGATAATCGACAAGCATGGACGTCAGCGCGCCGCGAAGGTCGAGAAACAAGTCGCCGTTGGGCAACTCAGCCAGACCGCAGCAAAAGCACTCAGAGCCCTGCTGCATTCGCCCATCCTTGGCGCCCATTCCGGGAAGGTTGAAGCCGCAATAGAAATGAGCGGGCAGGCCCCACTGCTGCATAGGAGCCACACGCTGCGTTGGGCCGCCGTGCCCCAGCCAAGGTGTCATAGTCAGATTCATGGCCGCTTGGACGACCGGCCCGACGCCCGCGGATTCGCAGATTCCCGGAATCGAGTAGTGGGTGCAGGCGAGCGTGGGCCGCGCCTCCTCACCCACACCCTCGGCACAGTAGTGCAGTGAAACGATGTCTTCGGGCGCCCCGCTTTCGTAGCTCACCGGCTGCATCCAGAACGCCTCATCTTCGAAGACGAGGGCAAACGCGACTCGGCTCCACCCATTAACGCCGTCGTAGCGCACATCAAGACGCGTCCCGGTGACGCGCGCTTCCGCGAGTTTGCCGCTGCTAGCCCTCCGCGTCATGCTCCCAAGCGCCTGTACAAGCACCACCGGCTGCAATTTGCCGCTGGTGATCACGCGGCCCCGCGAGTCGGAGAGCTTCAGCGCATCACTGGCTCGCATCCACTCAAAGGCGTATTTGGCAGTTTTGACACGAACAGCATCTCCGGTATCGGTCACCTTCACCGTTCCGGACGTGCCAGTGCGAGCGGCAAATAGGGGAGCGGCGGAAAGATAGAAGAACTCTCTGCGATTCCATCTGAACATGATGTTGGTTCCTTATGACCTGGATTTTCCTTTTCGGATTCTCGGCCGACCGTCAGCATGCGCCTGACCATCGCCGAATACAATGACCAGTTGGGTTTTCATCTGCATTTTCGGCTGCCCTGGCGCGACGCGCGACCGCTCACCGCGGCCGCCGCGGCCTTCGATGCCTCCGCCACCGGCCTAATTCCCCGTGCCCAGCAGCTTGCGCGTCATGGCCACGGCCGAGTTGGCGTTTTCGCCGTATCCATCCGCGCCGATCTCGTTGGCGTATTGCGTGGTCACCGGCGCGCCGCCCACCAGCACCTTTACGTTGTCCCGCACGCCGGCCTGCTTCAGCGCCTCGATCGTCGTCTTCATCGACGGCATCGTCACCGTCAGCAACGCCGACAGGCACACCACTTGAGCGCCCTTTTCCTTCACCGCTTCGACGAATTTTTCCGGCGCCACGTCCGCCCCCAGGTCGAGCACCTCGAAACCGCCGCCCTCCAGCATCGAGGCCACCAGGTTCTTGCCGATGTCGTGCAGGTCGCCCTTCACCGTTCCCACGGCGACACGCCCCGCCGACTTCGCCCCCGAGGCCACCAGCAGCGGCCGGATCAGCGCCATCGCGGCCTTCATCGCCCGCGCCGCCAGCAGCAGTTCGGGCACGAAGTATTCCTCCGCCTCGAAGCGCCGCCCGGCCTCGTCCATGGCCGGCACCATCGCGTCCGTCACCAGCTTCAGCGGCGCGACGCCCTCGTCCAGCGCCTGCTTGGTGACCGCAGCGGCGCTCTTAGCGTCGCCAGTAAGAATTGCTTCGAAAAGTCCGGTTAGTTCCGTCATATTAGTTCTCCTCGTTCTTCAGACTGCCGGCTGCCCTGTACAGGGCCAGCACGTTCTCGATCGGTGTATCGGGCTGGATGTTATGGCATGGAGCAACGATCAGACCGCCTCGCTGGCCGAACGATTCGACCCGGTCGCGCACCTCGTTTGCGACATCGGACGGTGTACCGAAGGGCAGAGTGCTCTGAGTGTTGATCGTCCCGTGCATACATATGTAGCGGCCGAACTCTGCAGCCAGTTCGTTGGGCGACATCCCTGCGGCGCTGGGCTGCACCGTGTCGTAAATGTCTAGTCCCATATCGACAAAATCCGGCCAGAGTTGCCGTGTAGATCCGCAGGAATGAAGCATCAGCCGCGCGCCGTGTTTATGGGCCAGGTCGATCATTGCCTGCAGCTTGGGACGGATCAATTTGCGCCACTTTGAGGGACTCATGAGCAGTCCGCGCTGGGTGCCGTAGTCATCTCCCATCCAAACAATGTCTACCTTCCCGTTACAAGCCTCGAGCGCACGCCTCGTCTGTTCGTGCCCGAACTCGAACCGTTTCTCCATGATGGCCAGACCGACCGGATTCTCGAGGGCGATATCCATGATGGTCTGTTCGAACCCTCTGCCAAAGGCCGTCCCGTTAATCAAGTCAACATTCCCAACCCAGCCGTAAACTACCGCATAGTCTTGCCACTGTTCGCACTGCGAGGGTAGCACCGAGTAGTCGAACCAGTCCGCGTCCGGCCAAGAGTACGCTTCTACATCCGAAACAGTCTCAAAGGATGCGTAGGGAAGCGTGCAACTCTCAAGATACGTGCCGACTTCGTTTCGCACAGGACGGTATATAACGCCGAACAGATCCTGGGCGTGCCCGTCGCCGAAGGTCGGGATTTCGGGGCCCCGATAGGGCAGCCTCAAAGCGCGAAGATCTGCGCCGAGGCAGCCAAGGATGTCCCAGTCATACTCCATGGCTTCGCCCGGGATCACCGCTGCAACGTCTAGGTCAATCCCGAAGTATTTACGTAGTTTGGCATCTGCTTCCGGCGTTCCCAAGTAGTTGACTGGGACCCGGTCCATCGGTTTGTGTTGAATCGCACACAATACGCGTTCTTTGGAGTTCATTTGGAGTGCCTCATGAATGAATTACCATCGTCGCCGCGAGCCTTTTCCATCCAGTGATCCGTACTTGTGAGATCTCCTGAGATCGAGCAGAAAGCTGTGCACGTTTGTTTGCGCCCACAGTCGCCGGCCATTCTCATCTCCCTTACCATAAACCACGTTGCAAAACGTCACGCCCCACCATCATGCCCGCCGATGGAGTCTTAATTAGGAAAGCCTCAACTCGTACCGGTAATGGGCCGAATCACGGCCCAGAAATTCCCGAGGGACGTGTCGAACTGCACATCGTGTGTCGGCGCCGTAATCAGGTCGTCTTCGGCTCAGTGCGCCCAGCGGGTGACAGCAGTTGCGAGGGTATTCATTATAGGAGTTCGACGCGAGATTCGACCCGATTTGAGAGAACCTTCCCATTTGAGGCTTCACGCGTACTGAATCCGGATGAGCGCACACCCGCGGTGCAGAGGCACCTTCAACACCAGCGCATCGTGCTCACGGCTCGAGGCGACCGGCGCCGCTTCCGGGCGGCCCGGTTGCAGCGCCTGTATCGACAGCGGCTTCTCGCCGGTTATTCGCGCCAAGTGCCGAAGTACCACTTTGGCCTCCTCTTTGTCGCCGCCAAAAGTGACCGGCAGTGCAAACCCGCCCGGCACTTCGAACAGGTTCGCCTTGGCCGTCTCGCCTACAACAGTGACAACGCGCGGTAGCAATACCCATCTCTTGCCTCGCATGGCTGAGAGCAGAGGTCCATAATCGAGATAGTATTGTTCCGCCCAAGGATCGGGCCGGATGCAGTGATCGGCACTTGGATACGGCACTGCCGGGAATACACCCATGTGGAGGTGCCGTTGGAATAGCGCGTCGGGATCGGGGCGCAGCGAGTCAATGTCGGAGGTCCACCCTATCACCGGCTTGCGGAGTCCCAACAATCCGCACTGGTTTAAAATGTGGGCCTCTTGCCCGTACTCATCGTAGAAGCCATCCAAGTACTCACAGACATCAAGCCGTCTGACAAGTGGGCTCGCGTACACACACTTCCCGGCTTGGTGCAGGATGGAAGCCAGCTTAGGTAGGAGTTCCTTCCAAGACGAGAGCAGGGAACGCGCGGGGCGGTCGTTGACCCAACTGACGCCATCATCCCGGTTGGGATTGTAGGTGGCCAGCCAGTGAATAACATCGATGCAGATTCCATCGCTCTCAGGCAGCTCCTTGACCATATGGCGCGCCTGGCGCAGCAGGTATTCTTGCCAGACGGGCTCGCCTGGATCGAGGACCACGTTCTTGAACCAGCTGGCATGGCGGATGCTTCCGTCACGCTCCCGGACCACCGCATCAGGGATGGCATAGTGAATGAAGTCGTTGGCATCACGCCAAAGATCCTGATCCGACTTCGCTTTTCGCATCGGGGGGATGTCTTCGATATAGTTGCCGCCCTCCGTTGTAACGAAGTACTCCAGCACATGAAACCCGAGGCTTTTCATCTTCTGCTCGTACTTCCGCCACAGCCCAATAGAACGTTGCTCCTGATACCAGGAAGGCCAGGTGGTCGCCGCGTCCACGAGCGGAATGTTGAGGCCATGGAACGGCCAGTCAAAACGGGCGTTCCAATTCAGGCTGAAGCCCATTTTCTGGAACTTGGCCGTATCCAGATCGCCCTGATAAGAGCTGTAAGTGCCACAGCCGTCCAGTTGGTAGGCGCGTGGATTACCGGGTTCAAAAAACCGCTGATAGCGCTGCACCATCCATCCCAGGCCGGCACGACAGTCCGCTTCGTGGGCCAGTAGGTCCATCGCGAAGCGAACTGGTCGTCCCGCCTGAATTCGGTGGTCGGTGCGCGTGAGAAAGACGTCCCCCAAGCCCGTGGTCCGGAGTTGCAAGGCGAGCAGCACGTCCTCAGGAGATTGGACTAGGCTGAGCCCCAGATCCGCGCCGTCTTCCACTATGGTCGCAATGGGAAGGCAGAAGCTGTTCTTGTCACGGACGAATCCGCCGTACCGATAGGCGCTGGTAGCGAATTGCGCCGGAACCAACGGGTCATTCCAACCGGCCAGTGCACCAGGAGGGTTGTCCCAGGCGGTCCAGAACTTCGCCTTGGAGACATCCAGCCAGGCCAGTTGTGTTTCAATAGGCGTGCTCCAGGCCTCCCCGCTGCCTTCCACCTCGACTGTCCAGCGCACGCTCGTCTCAGCCGGTGAAAACCGCTCTAGCACGCGGCACTGCCGCAACGTCTTCTCATGAACGAAGGTTCTGACGAATTCGGCGCCGCCGTTCCAATCACGATGCTGAACCGGGCCCACGGGCCTGCAACCGGAAAGCACCGTGCGGGCGCGAAACGCCCTTTCCGCACCACCGGGACCCAACTTGAGGCGTACAACGTGACCTTCCGCGCTGAGCCCCAGCCGGAGGTCGCGTGACCAAACCTCGTGAACCACGGCGCCGCTATCCGCGGTCGCTGCCTTGTTTTCAACCGGACTCTCTTGCGCTCTCGCTATATTGCCAACGCATGCAGTCAGCCACTTTATAATGGCCCTACGTTTGATCGTCATGTTGGTTCACCTCCCAGAAACTCGTCACTGTTGACATCACTTGCTGGCCCGCCCCTTCTCCCCCGTTAGTTGAGTGTATGCTTGAAGTTCTATGCGCGCCTTGTCGTTTTCGCCGGCTTCTAAATACAACCGCCACAATCGGTAGTGTATTTGTTGATCCTTGGGATCCAGCTGCTTCGCCCGTTCCAGGGCATGTATGGCTTCGCCAGCGTGTCCCTGCGCCTTCGCTGCGATACCAAATCTTACAAGCGCCCATTCCGGGCTTGTACTCGCAGCAAAGAAACTCTTCAGCTGAGTGTACAGTTCCGCGTACATTCCTAAGTCCTCGAGACAAGTGCTTGCGCCTTCGATCGTGCGTTCGTCATCCGGTGTCACTCTGAGTTGTTCTCGAAACTCCGCCAGCGCGGGCTCCACTGCATTATGGGACAGGTACAGGGTGGCGAGCTGATAGTGAATGCCTGGCGTTTTCGGAGAATCGCGCAATACTTCTTTCAACGTCTCCACCGCGTCCTCATAGCGTTTGGCGGAGGTATACATTTCCACCTTGAACAGCCGCACCTCGGCAGAGGCCGGGAAGCGTTGCTGACATCGCAACAACGCATCCATTCCGCGCTCGCCGCACACTACACCTACGATGTACGCGACAGCCGGATCGTCCGGGTGTGCGTTCAGCACCTCGGAGAATTCCTGTGGAGACATGTCCAGTCGGAGGAAGGGGACGCTCGGCAGCGCCACGTCGAATGCGCCCCGCGCGTCACGCGACCCGGTCTTGCGGGCCTCGTCGACGGCTCGGACAAAACTCTCGTTTCCAGCCAGCGTGCGGAGCCGTTGCAGAATCAGCCCCGAAGCCTGGATGTATGCCCGTGCGAGGCCAACAGCGAATTGGTCCTCAGGCTCTTCCTTGCGATCTACAAGATCCTGAAAGATCGCCACCGCATCCAGCGGTGTGGCGGCGGACAGCGAGCAGCGTGCAATCAGCGACTGGAGACCGAGATCTTGCGGATAGTTCTTCAGCTCCGCGAGGGCGGCATGGGCCTGATCATATCTGCCGAGCTGGCAATACTGAACAGCCAAGAGAGCCAGGCTGTGAGCGCTCGGCTTCGTCTGAATCAACTGCCGCAGTATACCAATCGCTTCGCTCGACTTGCCTTGAAGATGGAGCACAATCGCGAGCTTGTCAAGCCAGCGAGGGTCTTTTGGAGCTTGTTGAAGGAGTCCCCGGTAAATCCCCTCCGCCCGTCGGTAGTCGTGGTGTTCGAATGCTTCCAGAGCCTGCGCCTCTTGCTGAGCAGCGGGCACAGCATTCTCATCGACCATGCCTCTGGCTAGCCCGGCGAAGACCAGAATCGAAATGCCGAGCAGGCGCGTCCTCTTCACACCCTTGTTGGGCCGGCGGAGCACGGCTGCCCATACCCAACCGTGCTCCATCCCGCTCTATGACCTGCTACCAGATTACCTTCGCGGCAACCTGCAGGATCCGGGCTGACACGCCAATCGAGCCTATCGTCCCGAATGTCGGGCCGGCGTTCACATATGTACTCGGGATGCCCCACTGCGTGTGGTTCAGCGCATTGAAGCCCTCCACCCGCAATTGGAGCTTGGCCCGCTCCCAGATCGGAATATTCTTGAACAGCGACGCGTCCAGGTTGTCGATGCCCGGCCTCTTAAGTATGTCTCGGCCCGAGTTGCCGAATACCCCGATCGCTGGTTGGCTGAACGCCGCCGTATTGAACCACTCCCCCATGCTTTGTTTGAAGCCGGCAGGGTATGGACTTCCAGTTACATTGGCACGCTGCCCGCTCCCAGCATCGAGCTGGCTTTGCAGATCATCGGCCGTGACCGAGAGGGGCTGGCCGCCCTGGAGTGTATAGATACCATTGAGCTGCCACCCGCCCGCGATATAGTTGGCAATCGTCGGCATGTTGGAAAAGAAACGCTTGCCTTTGCCGAAGGGCAGATTATAAACAAAGCTGGCGACAAAGCGCTGCCCGTAGTCAAAACCCGATTGGGCCCAATCCCGCCGGATGTCCCGGCTGTCCAAGGGCGCGCCCCAATCGACAGTATCTCCGAGATCGCCGTAGCGGCCCGACCTGTCGTCCATGCTCTTGTCCCAAGTATAGGACGCCAATAGCACCATATCGCTGACGTGCCGTTCGATCTTGATCGTCCCGGCGTTGTAGCTGGAATTCAAGCCGTCGCTGAACCCCCAAAATGAGTCAAAGTTCGGATAGGGCACGCGCGACTGATAGCTAGTCGGGTTAGCCGGATCGTAGGGGGTCGTCGGCTCATTCAGGAAGACACGAGAATTGAGGTGTGTTCCCTTGGATCCGTTGTAGGTGAGTTCCAGCTTGGTCCCGCTGCCAAGCTCGCGGTCGATCGTCAACGACCATTGCTGCGTGTAGGCGGGCTGCCATCTGGGAAACACGATTAGAAACCCGAGCTGGGCCGGCGTCGGCGGCGCAGTCGTCGTTATCGTCGGGTACACGGCCGCAGTACTGAGCAGGTTGGTCCCCACCGCCGAGTACTGGCTGATCTGAGAGAACGGGTATACTCCTGCTGCGTTGACTGTGTCATCGATGGAGTTCGGTTCGAAGAAGATGCCGTAACCGGTCCGAACCACAGTCTTGGGGTTGAGCTGGTACGCGATGCCCAGGCGCGGGGCAAAGACGATCTTCGGCGCAGGACCAGGAGTATCAGTCCCGCAGTAATGCTCCAGGCTGTTGCTGTACCCCAGGCCCATGGCATATTTGTCGGCAGTACAAAGGCCTCCGCCCGGGGACGTATAATCCTGCCAAACATAGCGGCCTTGAGCCTCTCTGGGCATGGAAGTGAAGTCGTAGCGCAGCCCAATATTCAGAGTGAGACGCTTGTTGACTTTCCATTCATCCTCGAAGTAAGGCATGATGGAGTACTCACGAAAAGTAAATGAGATTTGGCTGGCGGACGAGACCAGGGGAGTCGGCTGCGGCCACTCGCTTACATTACGGACCTGGCCTAGCAAGAAGTTCGCAATCGTGTCACCCGTGTTAGTGTTATCGAAAGTCCACAGGCCATCATTGGCGCCCTTCCCGTTTCGGTAAGCCCACCACCTGTAAGAGGCGCCGAGTTTGAACGTGTGCGCTCCTCTAGTGATGCTGACCCCGTCGGAGAAGTCATGGTTCTGCTGCTCGTCGATTTGCGGGAAATTGGGATTGACACCGAAGCCGGAATAAAATGTGTCCGTTAAAGTGATGTCTGGAGTCTCCGGTGTCGCGTCCGCGAACGAGCCATTGATCCCAAACGAATTGAATTGCGCCCGGGTGATGTTATGGGCCGACATGTCGTAGTAGCCTGCGGCATACCCGAAGGTGGCCAGATTGACGATGGTGGGAGAAAAAGTGTGGGTCTCGGAAACCTGCCAGCCGTTGCTATTCGCCTCCTGGGTTATGTTGTCGGTAGTGCCGAGAGGATCGAAGCCGCCGTTGTTTACGGGGTATGGGGCCGTGGTGTACCGGAAAAACATGCTGTCTTTGGTTCCGATATTTTCATCGAACTTATAGTTTTGCTGGTCCGAAGTGCGGCCTGAGGTGCCGGACCCGAAGTAGTTCCCCAGCGCCGAGCCGGTGAGGTTGGGTTGCAGCATGAATGGGAAGTACGCCTGGGCGAACTGGGAAATGCGGGCCGTCGGAATCGTGTTGCTCGGAAAGGGCGCGCCTGTCAGCGGGTCGTTGATCGGCGTCGAGAACTGGCCTTGCCTCTCGGCGGTCGGGATCAGCCACAGGTACCCGTACCCGCTGCTGCTATTTCGCAGTCCTTCATAGTTGGCAAAGAAAAATGTCTTGTTTTTCCCATTATATAGTTTTGGAATAATAATGGGGCCGCCCAGTGAATAGCCAAACTGATTCTGCCTCAATATGGCCTTTGTGGGACCGTCGAAATAGCCGCGATCATCCAGAGCCTCATTACGGAGGAACTCGAAAGCCGTCCCGTGGAGCTCATTCGTGCCCGACTTGTAGTGAAGGTTGATCTGATTGGAAGCGCCTCCGTATTCCGCGGAATAGGTAGTGGTTTCTTCCTTGAACTCCGCCAGAGCATCGATGGAAGGATTGATAATCGGCGCGCCAAACGCTACGTCGCGGTTGGTCATGCCATCAATGAGGTACTCATTGGCGTCGGTGCGCGCGCCATTAATGCCGAGGTTGCCGATACTGTTCGCCCTGACTTGGGGGGAGCCGACCTCTAAGAAGGAGCCCGCGCCGAGAAAAATCAACTGCTCCCATTGCCTTCCGTTGAGTGGCAGATCCACCACTTGGTTCTCGCTGATGACCTGGGAGATCTCGCTATTCTCCGTGTTGAGGGTTTCCGCCGAGCCTTCAACCGTGACCGTTTGCTGCGTTCCGCCCACCGGCAATGCCAGATCAATGCGGCTGAGATCGCCGACGTTCATCACCAGGCCCTTACGTTCGACTCGGGCCAGCCCTTGCTTCTCGGCCCCAACGGTGTAGCGGCCGGGAGGAAGCATGGGGACCATGTAGCTCCCAACGTCGTTCGTTTGGAGCTCACGTTTCACCCCCGTCTCCTCGTTCGTTACGGTGACCTTCGCCTGCGGGACCACCGCCCCGGAGGCATCGGTAATCGTACCGGAAATCTGCGCCGTACTGGTTTGAGCAACGACTCTTGTCCCGAACACAACTCCCAAGGTCAAGAGCACTGCTAGGCAACAACAACTTCGCTTCATTTGTGTCATTTCCTTCACTCCCGCTCCTTTGTCCTTATTCTTGATCCCGCCACCCCGGACGGGCGACAAGCTTCCATCCACCCTTCGTTCTTTCACACATTCATACTGTTAGTTTCCCTGCAGCTTACAGAATTGGTATCGCTACCAAAGATGCCCTTAGCATATGGCAACGATTTGCCCGTGTCAATCATTTTTTTCCAATTCCACGTTGGCCATAAGTTGTTGAAGAGTATTGGTTTATAACCTAAGCCACGCAGGACTTGCTCAGGTTTTTGCAGGAGAATCGGAGCGGTTAACGCCTCCTGACCGTCGACGTCTTAAATTGTTGGTTGCGCTTGCATTTTTTTTGAATGTCCACATATTATGATGAGGAACAGATGCAGCTCGCGGACGTAGCCAAGAAGGCCGGTGTCTCGGTGACCACCGTGTCCCGGGTAATCAACTACGACCGCAACGTGAAGGCCTCGACCCGGCTGCGGGTGGAGCGCGTGCTGAAGGAGCTCAACTATTACCCGAATCTCCATGCGCAGTCTCTTGCCAGCCGTGGCAGCAAGACCCTTGGCTTTCTTGCGTCGAACTTGGACAATCCTTTCTTCATAGATATTTACCGCAGATTCGAACAGCTTGCCGAGGAAAAGGGCTACGACAGTGTGGTCGCTGCTACGCATTACGATCCCGATCGGCTGCGGATCGGCATCCGGTCGATGGCTGGACGACGCGTGGCTGGTATCGCTGCCATGGTCTCGGAAATCGAGCCCCAGGTAGTCGAGGAACTCTCGAAGATCGGGATCCCCGTCGTTTTTCTCGACGTTGGCCGTGCCGGCGGGCACGTGACTAACATCAGGATCAATTTCCGCAGGGGAATGCGGCAGCTTGTGGAGTATCTGTATATGCTGGGGCATCGCCGGATGGCCTTCATTTCCTACCCCTTGCCGCTGTGGGCTACCGAGGAGCGTCGCACAACATTCCTGGAAACGATGGGCCAGTACGGTGCCGCTGCACACGTCTTGCCCGCCAGTTCGGACAATTTCGTGAGCGGCCGGGAAGCGGCCGGGGCATTAGTAGCCTCGGGCTTTGCACCGACAGCGATTCTGTGCGTCAACGACCTCACCGCCGTCGGGGTGCTAAAGGAGTTGAGCGAGCGGGGCATCTCCGTTCCGCGGCAGATATCCGTTACCGGGTTCGACAACATCGCCCTCTCGCAGGTTACGATCCCTTCCCTTACGACGATTCAAATTCCGGGCGAGCAGATCGCCCGCTTGGCATTTCAGGCTCTGGTGTCCAGTAACAACTGTCCGTCCATAATGGGGCAGGAGATCACCGTGGATTCGGAACTCATCGTCAGGCAGTTGACGGGGCCCGCCCCCGCGAACGCGGATCGCCCGAATGATGTTTGAGATTCGGAGCCTGGCGGCAACGCACGTTCGGCGCAACTGGGGCGAGCGAAAGTCATGCCCAGATGTTTCATTCGAACCGTCCGGATGGAAGCGAGCTATGCGGGAGCTAGGGGTGATGGCAAATCGCTCGGTTTCGCGCCGGTGCAGTCGCCGTCCAATTCAGCCCCTGCGGTCTGCCGAGGCCGCTGATTAGAGTACTCGATACTCGGCGTTCGGATTATCGACAGTGGGTCCCAAGCCCATGATCGCTCCCGCTTTCTAGCTGCTGTTCCCACGTTGAGTAGCGACGACAGTACACCCGCTATGATGCAGATCGCCACTCCCGAAACGCAGCGCCGCTTCTGTACCTCGCGGCCTCTTCAGAAAAGCTTCTATTGTGCCACTGGCTCGTCGATTTTCAGGAACTGGTCCGCCTTGATGTGCTTCAAGATCTGTTGAATTCCGCTCGGCCACCGGATTGCGACCGAGCTGATCACGGTCTCCTGGCCTAACCCGAAGTGGACCCGCTTGTCACTGGAGGACATGAATCCCACGCTGATGGCGACGTGGTTGTACAAAGTGCGGCCGGAAGCTGTTGTGAGTTTCACCTTGGCTCCAATGGCGTCGCGCGCGCTCTTGTGGCCGGTCAGCGCGAAGACGATCCAATGGTTGCCACTGTCGGCCGTATTCATGAGGATGCGCGGCGATTCGTTGAGCGACGTCACAACGATGTCGAGAGAGCCATCGTTATTGAGGTCGCCGAAGGCGGAGCCGCGTTGGAACCCCTTCTTCTGGAACTCCGGCCCCAGCTGATCTGAGACGTCGATGAACGTCTTGCCATCGACGTTTTCAAACATCGTGTCGTGCTGGCGCGAACCCGCGTTGATGTCGTTGACGTGCCCGTTCGCCGAGTAAATGTCCTTCCAGCCATCATTGTCATAGTCGATGAAGCCGGGGCTCCACCCGGATATCCGGGCGCTCAATCTCTTGATATTCGACTCGTTAGAGTAGTACTCGAACAGGTCGCCCCGGTTCCGCAGCAGCGCCCAGACCTGGCCCATCAGGTTGTTGTAAAAGATATCGACCTTGCCGTCGTTGTTGAAGTCCTTGGCGTCGCATCCCATCGATGATCCTGGCTGCCCGTTGTCGTTATAGGCGACCCCCATCCGCAACCCCATTTCCTCGAAGGTCCCGTTCCTCTGGTTGATGAAGAGCTGATTGGGCTCGGTGTCATTGGCGATGAAGACGTCCGGCCAGCCGTCGTCGTTGAAGTCGGCGATCGAGATGCCCATCCCTTTTCCAGGCCACTTAGCGAACCCCGACTTCTCGGTCACATCCTCGAACTTGCCATGGCCTAAGTTATGGTACAGGCGGTGCACCGCGTTCGGATAACGGTGTGGATGGCAATAGTAATCTGTACTGTCCATGAAACAATGGACGTCGAGTTGGGGAGTCCAATCGGTGTAGTTCGAGACAATCAGGTCCAGCAGGCCGTCGTTGTCGTAATCGAACCACGCCGCGTCCATGCTTAGCGTCTTGTCAGATTTGCCGTCGATGCCCGATCCCGCCGTGACGTCGGTGAATGTCCCATCTCCATTGTTGTGGTAGAGAATGTTTCTACCCGCACTGCAGATGAACAAATCTTCGTAGCCGTCGTTGTCGTAGTCTCCAACCGCAACGCCGAAGTTGAAGCCAAGGTCCGCTCCGGTCAGGCCGGCTTTTTCAGTGACGTCCTCAAACGTACCGTCGGGCTTCTGATGGAGCAGGCAGTTGTAGAAGGAGGGGTCCAACTTCTTCATCTCTGGGAACTTCGCGCCGTTTGTGAAGAATATGTCCAGCCTACCATCGTTGTCGAAATCGAAAATCGCCACCCCACCGCACATCGGCTGCGGGAAGTACTTCCGGCCCGTCAGGCCGTTGTTCGATTTGTAGGAGATCGTTGATCGTGGCGCTACGTTAAAGAAACCAGGACGTTTAGCCTTCTCCGCGGTCTTGCCGGACTGGAGAGTCAAAAACAGGAATGCGGAACCTGCCGCGAGTACAAGGAAAATTGCGCGCTTCAAACAAAACCCCTACCCGCAGAATAGCCTATGCCACGGCAGGCCGCCCCACCTGGCGTTTCGGGTTCATGTCCTGATCTGCACCGAGGGTTCTGGCCGAAGAAGGTGTTGGCAGCCTGGGCGAGCCGCGCCGTATGTTGCCCACGACTGTCAACGGCCAGTTCGACATCCAGCCGATAGCAGATCTGTCCCTCATAAAATTGGCAATTGATTTTGGAGCCCGCGAGTGAGAGGTAGCCGAGCAGGGGTTATCCCAAGCTTTGTCAAAGCGTGCGGACATGCCGTGGTCATGCTCCTCATTCTGGCAGTTTCGTCAATTTGGCCCGGAACTGTGCAGCGGGCAGGCCGTCTTTTGACATGAGGTTTGGAGTGTCCCCGTCGCCCCAGGCGAAATAAACGAACTTCGGTTCAGTCACAATGGGAGCGGAGACGATGACCTTGTCGCCTTCAATGACCGCCTTCGCGGAGACAATCTTGCCATCAGCTCCGGCAACCTCAAAGCATGTCAGCGGTCTTCCGTCACGCGAAACCAGACCCCCGCCGACGTCGCGGAAGGTGATCTGAATCTTGGCGTCGTTGAGTTCGCACGATTGGAAGGTTGGCCCGTCGGCCACCACATCCTTGGAGCCATAGGATTTGCTGAGGGCCTGCCACGCCAGGCGGCGTCCCACATCCCGTTTGTTCTTCGGGTGGATGTTGCCCCTTTCCGCAAGATCATTGGTCACAACTAGACCAGTCTTGTTGAGTTGCAAAGCTGAGGTTTGTGCCTCCCGCAATTCAGCCTGATTGCCATCCCGGCCATCGCCGAAGGGAACGAGTTGGACCACGTAGAATGGAATATCACCGCCCCCGAAGCGCTTGCGCCAGTCGCCGATCAAGGTTCGGAGTAACTGTGCATACTTGCCGCGCAGGCCGAGATTGCTTTCGCCCTGATACCAGCAGACGCCCTTGATTGTCATCGGCAGGAGGGGAGCGATCATGCCGTTGAAGAAAACCGCCGGACCGTTGCGATTCAGTGCCGGCGCCGCCTTCTCATAGCCAGGTACGGTGAGTAGCGCGTCCAGACTCATCCAAGTTTCGATGGGCGTGGCGCCGCCGCTGGCCGTGACCAAGCCCACCGGGACCTTGAGCTTTGCCTGAAGCGTAGCGCCGAAATAATAGGCAACCGCACTGAAATAGGGCGCCGTGGCGATCGAACAAGGCTGCCATCCCCGATAGGCTCTCGGCATAAGGCCGTTGGCGTCTTTGGGCTGGGCCAAGTGGGAGGGGAACAGGGCTTTGCAGTCCTTCTTGGGTGTCATGGCTGCCGTCTCAATGATATTGAAAAGACGCACGCCGGGACGGTCGGCGTGCTTGGATTCCTCCCCCCAGAACTGTTCGCCATACCAGTTGGCGGCCCCTTTCGGCTCAGCCGGGCAGAGCATCACCTCCATGTTGGATTGGCCGGCAAGCAGCCACACCTCGCCGATGAGGATGTCCTGCAACTGCAGAGTGTTTTCGCCCCGGTTGGAGAAGGTGATATGCTCCGGGCGCAATCCCTTGTCCAACGTCTGTGCAGCCGGTGTTTTCACCTTCACCCTCCATTCACCGGTGTCGTCCGAACGCGCTTGCGCCTTGATGCCCCAAGAAGTTTCGATGTCAACCGTGGAACCGGCGGTGGTGGTCCAGCCCCAAAGGGTGACCTCCGCGTTTTGTTGGAGCACCATGTGATCCGACAACGCCTCGGGCAGACGGACATCGGCCAGCACAGGCGAGGCGGCGACGATGAGCATGGAAGCAATCAATAGTCTCATTGTTGCCGCTGGACTCCTGTCTCATTTCTTTCGATGAGGACATCGGTGCAGGCCTGCTGTTGAACCGACAACCCTCTTGTCGAGAAGCGATTGCCGGTTATCGTAAGCCCCTTGACGCTCTTGGCGGCGATGGCTGTGTCACCGGCGAGATCGAAGAAGTTGTCATAGATCCGGATGTTCATGTGAACCGGCTCATCGGGCTTGGCGGTGTGGTTTTCGGGCATGATGCTGATCACTGGATTGCCGCATTGGATGAACTTGTTCCCGCGGATGGTCACGTCCCGCACGGGCCCGGACTCGAACCACGAGTTGGCGTCGTCGCCGATAAGAATGGCGCTCATGGTCGTCCGGTTGAATGTGTTGTTTTCCACCAACACCTTGCCGCGCGTGGTGATGAGGAAACCGCGACAGGAATCCATCGTCACACGGCAGTTGCGAACCGTAAGGTTCGGATACCAAGAGATGTTGTCCACGACATCGGCCGGGGCGAACTGCGGAACGGCCTCCGCCAGGGTGAGCAACCAGTCTTTGTCGGTTCGCTTCTCGATGGCCTTGACCTTGCCGGTGGCGTAGGCGCGGAGGTTGACGTGGTTGACGAAGTTGATCTCGTCGCCAGGTTGGAACGCCGCGAAGCCGTAGGTCTGCGGATGCATGAAACGGACGAGCACTTGGTTCGGAGCGATCTTCTCGATGAGGCGCAGGTGTGTGCCATGGACATTGATCGGGTCGTCCTGCGTGCCGGAGAAGTTGCAGGAATCCACCAGCACCTCGCCGCGGCAACCCGAGAAATGGAAGCAATCGGCCCACGCTGGGCACGTGCGGATGGTGCCAGGACGTGGCACGACGTTCACGCGCTCGAATGTGATGTTCTCAGTAAACTGGCTGACGATTCCCATGCCCGGCAAGGCGTAGAAATTGCAGTCGCGGAAAACGATATCCTTGCAGCGCATGTTGACGGCGCTGGTGGTGTCGCGGTCCACGTTGCGAAACTGGAACTGCTGGCCCTGGGCCATGCCGCCGGCACCGCTCTTGAAAGTCAGGCGCACGCGCCCTCCACCCAGGTCTTCAGCCTGCGCGGCACTGAACGGATCCCACCGGTTGAGTCGCCAACACTTGCCGGTTTCGGGGAGCGCCTCCTGCACCATCGTCCACCCCGGCCCGAGGTCGCCGCTCCAAGCGAAGAGACCCTTCTCAATGGTGTAGGTCGAACCTTCGGCCACCCGGATGACGACGCCGTTGGTGCCGGCTTCAAGCACGCGGAACTCCGAGACCGTAGGGCGAACCATGTCAAAGCTGAGGCCGGAGTAAGTAATGTCCTCGGAGTGGTCATTGATCAGTTCTGTCATGCGGTCGCCGAACCAGATGTCGCTGTCCTTGCCCCCGATCAATTGCAGGTGCCGGGCGTTCTTGACCAAAATGCCGACAGGCCGAGGCTTTTCAGGTGCGTCAGCGGAGTTGGAAACGAAGTAGCGCAACTTTGCCGCACGGTCAGCCCGAAACTCATGCCGACCCGGCGTGAACTGGATCACGACCGGCTTCGCTTTCGTGCCGGCAGCAGTGGGCTGAAGAGTATCGTGGAGCACGCCCGGCGCAATCACGACCTTGTCGCCCGGCCCGAGTTTGAGCGCATTCACCCTCAACAACGACTTCCACGCCTTGCCGGCTTGCGTGCCAGCATGGGCATCACTACCATTCACGGGATCTACGAAGTAGGTCGTGTTGCCGAAGACCCAGGTGGTCATGAAAAACAGAACAATCCAGCATCTACTCATTCGACATTCCCTCCACGATATACGCCCCTGCGGCCATTGCAGACTATTCCACCTGAATCTCCATTTGGGCTTCCCGCTTCTGGATCAGCATACACCCAGCCGTTATCCTTCTATGCACGGAATCGCAGGCGTCTTTTCGGGAGCCGCTTTCGGCGCCACCCGCCGCCAAGTGCACTTTGCCACAGGAGACGAGAATCGGCGAAGATTGCCTTCCCATTGGATTCCATGGCACTTTTCTTAGTCCGATTACGCGGGGATGCGCAGAATCGCGTGTTTCGGCCTATGTGGCCAGAAACGCTTTCCACGCCACCAGTGCGTCGGCGTTGTTCGCCACCAGTGCGCGGTAGCCATCACGGGGAGCGAGCGGGTCGCAGAGCAGATGCCGCCCCACGCGCGCAATTTCCAGCACGTCATCAACCGGCGCGCGCCAGTAAGCCGGCGCCCAACAGATGACGTCGGAGACGACCGAGGGGAGGCGCCGCCTTTTGCAATGCGTTTCTTGGCACACAAAGTGATGAATCGTCATGCGCGAAATAAGCGCAGAGGAGATCACCAAACATGACGAACACTGTAACCACCACCACCGAACAGGCCGCCACCGGTGCGCCACAGGGCGCCATAGTCGCGCCGGAGAAGGCCCCCTCGAAGAAGGGCGCCAGCCAAAAGAGGGCCGCGCCCAAGGGCCAAAATGGCGCCAGGGGCAAGCCACGGGCCGCCAAGCCAGCCGAGGCTCAGGAGGCCACCAACCCGGTGAAAACCACCAACCCGCGCGCCGGCCGAAGCCAATATCACCGGCGTGATGGGCCTGGACCGTTAAACCCCAGCATACCGCGTAGGGCCGCGTGTGCAACCAGCGCAAATGCTCTGGATCGTGTGAGTTACGCGCATTTAAACCTGAGCTTTAAACCCCGAAACCTGGTTTACGGCTACACGAAATGTGGGATCGCCAAGTCCGCCGCACAGATAGCGCTGCGGAGGACCCATCGATTCAAACGTAAACCGACTGGCTCCGCCTCAACCCTCGAAGCTCCTGCTCACGGCGCATCCAACCACCCGGCCGCTCGGGCTACACAATGACGTCGACGGGACCAGGTGAGAGAACTCGTGTGAGACATTGCCGACGCTGATTTGGGGATAGACATACGGCGCCGACGTGCCTGGCGCGGTCCACGGATAGGTCCATGGCGCTATTTGCGGCGCCGGAGCGATGCCGGCGTTGTACGTGGTCCTGAGGATGATCATTGGCCCATCCTCGTGGCTGCAACCTGGTCAGCGATGGAGAGCGGCATCCCGTGTTTGCCATCTAAGGGCGTGTATGTGCGTCTCTCTGCGCCTTGCCTGACTTTCGCTTCGAGCAGCGCCCTGTCCTCTGGGCTCATTTCGGAGCGCGGCTGCGCGCTCCTCTGATACGCAATCGCTTGCGCGGCTCCCGTTCCCGATTTTGCTACCGCTAAAGCTCCCGTTACCGCTACCGGCGTACAGACTAGTTTGCGGGAGCAAGGGGCTTGCACAATTGGTAGAAGTGGCTTGCGCCATTGGCGCAAATGTCTTCCAGCCCGGCTTCAACCGGGCGCCGCAGATTCCAGGATCCGCGATGACGCTGCGAGCTTCATTTTGGTGTGGTTTTTCGAGCTTTAGGAAGTCACTGATCTGAACGAAGCTCTTGCCGTCGATGGCGTAGCGTACAATGAAACCGCGCTGGTGATGCTCCACCAGCATCTCTCCGACCTGCTCGACGGTGAGTGTTTCCCGCTCGAATGGGTAAACGTCAGCGAGAATAAGGATCGGACTATCCCGCAATCGGCCCTCGCGGTCGGCGCAACACAGCAAGGCGACGAACAGCCAGCGCGTCTCGAACGACAACCGCGCGAAGTCCTCATTGCGGTACAGGTATTCAGGTGTGATAGCGCGCTGCCTCATGACCTGCCTCCGGCCGGCAGCGCTGCGGCGGTCACGCCGCCTCCAGTGACTCGGACGCTCCGCCGCCGCCCGGTTGGGTTGCGGCCCAAAGCTCGAAAAGATCGATTGGATATTGAATCGCGCGCCCGAGCCGCTTCCAGGGAGGCCCCTGGTTAAAGAAACGCCAATTTTGGAGCGTGCGCGGGCTAAGGCTCGCATACGCCGCGAGCTGCTGTTCGTTGAGATAGCGCCGTTCGGGCACAGCTCTGCCGCCCGCGTCGCCGCGGGTTATCGTCGTACTCTTCATGATCACCTGTGTTTCGCGATCGGGATGTGTTCCACCAAGTAACGGCCGCCAAAACACTGGCCATCACCATAAATTCGGCATGACCCATATGCCCTGTCGCGGCGCGTGGACGTGCCGCTTTGTCTCGGCGTCGCCCTGCTCCCAACGCTGCGCGCTGGAGAGGACCACGCCCAGCCGGCGGGCGAATTCCTATTGCGTCACTCCGAGGACGGCTCGAAGCACACAGACCGCATCAGAAAGTTGCATAAGAGTCTCCTACGTCACGCTCGGACCTACGGTCTGGGGGTTCGCCCACTTGCCTCGATCCCTGATTGATTTCGTTTCCATGTCGCTCAATTTCACATCACGGCGTGCGTGCCTTGCGCTCTAACATCCAGGTAGTAGATACGCAGTGTCGATGTTGAATCGGCTCGACGAAAATAGATCACCGCGCGCATGCTGCTCTCTCTTTCCAACCGTGTAGTACAATCAGGGGTGCTGTTTTGTCCGGCTCCACGAAAATAAATTACAGCGCGCATGCTGCTCTCTATCCAGGTAGAGCCAAGTCATTTGTGTTTTTGGGACGCAGTTGCCCAATTCGGTCTAACTCTGACCATAGATGCCCATCACCGGCGCGCTGCTTCGGTCCTGGGTGTGCCACAGTGGAATCGGCTTACCATCCCTGAAATAGACCGTCCAGTCCCGTCCGACCCGAATCCCTTCGATGACCTGTTCGCGGAGAGCCCTGCGAAGACTGCGTTCACTTACCCGTAATAATGCGCCGCCTCTTTCACCGTGCGCGTTTCGAGGGCATTCATAGCCGCGGCCTGCAAATACTCGGGCAGTCCGGTCGCCTTAGGGCTGGCGTCGATGCGATCAATCATCCGCACCTCTTCGCGATTGACACTGCTCATGGATGTGACTCCTCGGTGTAGTCGTCCTCTGAATCCTCTTTGCGTTGCGCCTCCTCCCAGGGGGCACGGTTCATCCAATGCGCTTGCTCCAAGTTGACGTGGAGCACCATCTCCCGCTTAGCACTCCGCAGGAGAGCCCACATCGACGTGTCGGCATTCCTGCCAAGATCAGAGACCAGAGAGAGGCAGCCAACCGCATAGAGGTCATCGGCCTCGATGTGTGAGCGCTGCCCAGCCCGGAGCAGTTTGTTCGCCAGGCGCCGGATGGCTCCGACGTACCACTTCGGGCGTTTCGACGCCGCCTTGGCCAGCCAGGGCGCCAACGCTGGCCAGTTTTCTTCTAACCGTGGACGTCATGTGGCCCCCTTGAGCCAGTACAAGACCGTCGTATGGTGATACCCACCCAGCGTTATCGCAATCTGCACTAGACTGAGCCCTTGCGCCCGCATCCGGACGGCTATCATTCAGCGCGCGGGAGAATCTGATAGCGCACGATTTTCGTGTGCGTTTTTTGTGCCCATTTTTGTGCCCACCCCGACTGAAAAACGAACGTAAGTGGGCGTAATCTGGAGGAGTCAGCGAACATAACAAGTCGCGCCGAATCAAATAGTTACTCCGCTTTTCAATGAGTTACGGAAAGCTCCGTTTAGGATTACAAGTCAGGCGCTCTACCAACTGAGCTACGCCGGCTTACCAACGTCATCGTAACATGCGAATTCCGCTGCCCTCGCCAGCCGGCAATGGCATTTATCATGCGGATCGGCGAAGCTGTATTCAGGCCCGCGCGGAACAGAGACTCGCTCCCCGCCCGAGGCGCACCCAATCCTACGCCTGGCGAACTCAACCGATGTGGCAAGCGGTACAGGATTTTTTGGGCCCCGTGCCCGCGCCCGTTTTCATCCTCATCTTCGTGGCCGGTCTGGTGCTGTCGATCATCGCCACGGCCCCCACCAGGTGGGTCGAGCGCGGGTTGGATGCGATTGCCCGCTGGCACGAGAATCGCAAACCCGCGCCGCGCCCCAAGTCCAAGCGCAGAGACACGCGCTTCCCCTAGCCCGGATGTTGCACCATGATCGCAGCGAGGCGCGATGAGAGGGCTGCAGCTACAAGGCGCGCGAAGGGAGCCGCCCGCAGGCGTACTTGGCCGCTACGTCGAGGACGGGGGGTGCCCCCTGGGCCCAGCGCAACGAAGTAGATACGGCCCTATCGCGCGCCGCAGCCGATTGTTGGTGAAACATCCGGGCTAGCTGCGCTCCCCGCGCCCTAGCCGCACCCGATCCCAAATCCAAACTCGATATCCTGAGTGCAAACGCTCATGCCCAACTACTTCGAGAGCGGCGACTACCCCGTTTTTTTCCCTGGCCCTGGCTGGCGCAAGGGCCGTTCGCCGCGCGATGGTTACGCCCGCGCCTGGGGACTCGAATATGGCGCTCTGCGGGATGTGGTCCGCGCCGATCCGATCTACGTCGCCGCCTTGTCCCTGGCCATGGGCCGCACCATCCAGGCCAGCGATTGCCGGATGAATCTCTTCCTGCTGCTCAAGTACTTTCTGCCCCAGCTCGCGCCCCAATCCGGTCCGGGATCCATCGTCGAATTCGGCTCCTACCGCGGCGGCAGCGCCATCTTCCTGGCGGCCGTGTGCGCCCGGCTGAACCTGGACGCGCGCGTGTTTGGACTCGACACCTTTACCGGCATGCCTCCGACCGACAACTCGATCGACGCCCACTTCGCCGGCAACTTCTCTGATGTGGACCTCGCCGAATTGCGTTCTCACGTCGCCGCATGCGGCCTGGCGCAGCGCCTCGAGTTCATCCAGGGGGTCTTCCCCGACACCGCTCCGCGAGTGCTTGAATCCGTCCCGCCGGTGCTGCTGGCGCACATCGATTGCGATGTCTACGCCGCCGTCGCCTACGCCTGGGACATCGTGAAGCCCCGCATGGCCCCCGGCGGTTACGTCGTTTTCGACGACGCCCATACCTCGGGCTGCCTGGGTGCGACCGAAGCGGTTGAGGAGCTGGTGATCCGGCGCGACGGCCTACACTGCGAGCAGATCTGGCCGCACTTCGTCTTCCGCGTCTGGCCCGCGGCCGCCCGCCTCTGAAACGCCCTCCCTGAACTCTGCGGGAGGTTCGCCCTGGCGCGCGTCGCCAGAAGTCCGCGTAGCGCGATCAGGCCCTAGAATAGGGTGGATGGGATGCAGTCCTGTGGAATGGGGGCAGGATGACCGAGGCCGAATTGCTGGATTGGTTTCGATCCGGGGAAGATCCGTGGATGAGCTGGGAGCAGACCATCGAGCTGATCCACGCCACCCATCCCCGCGTCATGTTTGTGAAATCTCTGCCCCGGCGCGCCTTGCTACTCGATATGGGCGCCGGGGATGGCTCTCTCCAGATTTTTCGCGAATGGCTTAAACCCGCCCGGCCTGATCTGCGGTTTTATGCCTACGCAATGGATATGGGTGCGTCTTTTGATCGCTATGACAGTTACGAGATCGGAGAGTGGCCTGCGCACAAGCCGTCATTCGACGGCGAGCAGTTTGACGCCATCGTAGCCTGCCACTTCATCGAGCACATTCCCGATCCCCTGGAACTCATCGCCTGGGCGGCCGCTCGCCTGCGCAGTGGCGGGCGGGTGTACTTTGAATGGCCGAGTGAGAATTCAAAGCTCCTGCCTTCGCGCCGCGCTTTCCGGGCCGCTGGAATACCCATCGATGTCTCAAATTTCTTCGACGATCTGACGCATAAGGACCTTCCCCCGCGGGAAATGGTCGTCGAGGGTATGACCCGGCAAAACCTGATCATTGATCACATCGGCGCCATCTCGAATCCCTTCCTTGAGCAGGAGGTGCTGGCGCATTTCAAACACGGTTGCGACGCCTTCATTCGCGAACTGATTTTCGCCCTGCAGTCCACCCTCTGGTCCCGGACGAAGTGGGCCCAGTATGTGATTGCCTCGAAGGGATAACAGGCACAATCCTGGGCAACATCTGCCCGTTCAGGCCGCCGTCCCGAAATCCTTCGCCTGTATGGCTCGCGCTAGACTTGGTTCATTCCTATCCATGTCCAACGACGCCGCAGCCCAAACCCAGCATGTTCTCCTGAGCTACCTGGAGACTGGCCAGTACCCTTCCTTCTTCCCCGGTGGCGACGGTCTCCGCAAGGGCCGCTCTCCGCGCGATGGCTATGTCCGCGGCTGGGGCTTGGAATATGGCGGCCTCACCCCGGCCATCCTCGCCGATCCGCTCTATCAGGAATGCTTGACCCTGGCCGAGGGCCGCACCATCCAGGCGCAGGCCTGCCGGATGAACCTCTATTTGCTCGTGCGCTACTATCTGCCACGCCTCGGCTCGGGCGCAATTGTCGAATTCGGCTCCTACCGCGGGGGCAGCGCCATCTTCATGGCCGCGCTGTGCCGGCGCCTGGGCCTCGAGATCAAAGTGTACGGCCTGGACACCTTCGCCGGAATGCCCAGCACCGACGCAGCGATCGACGCCCACCACGAGGGCGATTTCCAGGACACCTCACTGGCCGACCTGCGCGGCTACGTCTCCCAATGCGGACTGGACCCCTGGCTGACTTTTGTCCCGGGCCACTTCGAGGAGACCACGCCCGCCGTGCTCGACCGAGCGGGCCGCGTCCTGCTGGCGCATATCGACTGCGATATCGCGAGAGCCGTCGCCTACTCCTATAACGCCGTGAAGCCCCGCATGGCGGAAGGCGGCTACATCGTGTTTGACGACGCGCTGGCCCCCAGTTGCCTGGGCGCCACTGAGGCCGTGGAAGATCTCATCATCCGCCGCGACGGACTCAACTGCGAACAGATCTCCCCGCATTTCGTCTTTCGCATCTGGCCCGACTACCCGCGTTCCCATGCCGGCCCGGGCGAGGAGGCGTCAGAGAGTGATGCGGATCGGCGCAGGATCCAGGAATTGGACGCCCAGTTGGCGGCTGCACAGCAGTCCCTGGCCGGGCTCTGGCGGGACCACTACGCTTTGCGGGAACTCCAGGCGCAACTGCAGGAAGAAATCGAACGGCAATGGGCGTTGCGGCAGGAGCACGATGCACTCAAGAGCAACTATTCCCAGTTGCTTGAGACATACACCGTCCTGCATCAGCAGGTGGCCATGGCCTCGCGCTCGCGCTGGTGCGCCCTGGGGCGCCTGTTCGGCGTCGGTCCGCGCTTCAGTTGATTCCTGCCCCCGCTGCCGCCGCCTGTCCCGCGCGGGCCAACTTCGCCTAAAACAGTTCCTCAATGGCCTGATTTTCGACACGCTATGCTTGTCTCTATGTCGCGATTTTCCGTATTCAGACCCTGGATCGTACTGGCGCTGGCTCTCGGCGCGACGCTCTATGGTCTGCTCTTCGCCCCCTTGTGGCATCAGCACCCCCCGGTTTGGGAACCCATCGGCGCACAGAGATTCGTTTATTTCTTAGCAGTGTGCGCGGTGCTGGGCGGACTTTCCCTATGGCTGGCCCCACGCTACGCGCGGTCCCATCTGGTCGCCGTCACCCTGTTTGGCGCCCTGGCCTTGGTGGGACCCGCGCCCGTCGCCTCGGTCGCCTTTGTGCTGGCCGGTTGTGCCGCCCTCGGCGATATCGTGGCCGCGCTCCTGTCCGGCCGATTGCGGCGGCGCGAGCCCGATCAACCTCCTCTGGATTCAGGCCTCCTCGCGATCCTCATTTTCACCGGCCTGGCCATCTACGTCACATTTTTCGCTCTCACGGCCCCGCTGCGCATTCACTATCTGCCGGTGTGGACCGCGCTTGTCGCCTTGCCTCTGATCCTGAACCGTGGCTTCGTGGGACGCCTGCTGCGTCTCGCTGCGCGCTCCTTCGCGCCCGTCGATCTCCCTTCCCGCTGGCACGCCCTGCCACTCCCCATCCTGGGCATCGGTCTCCTCGCCCACCTGGTACTCATTCCCAAGCCCGAGGCCAGCTCCGACTCTCTGGCCGGGCACCTCACCGTATGTACGCGGTTGGCGGTTGATCACGTTTTCCCCTATGACCCCTCCGTCTTCCGCTGGTCCCTGATGCCCATGGGGGGAGATTTCTCCTTCGCCATGGCCTACCTCTTCGGTGGATCCCTGGCGGCCCGCCTGCTCGATTTCGCCCTGCTCGGGCTCATCGTCGTGCTCATCGTCCGGCTCATCCAGAGCTGGGCGCCCTCCTGGGTCGCCTGGCTGTCGGCCGGCATCTTCGTCTCCTCGCCGCTGGTTCAACTTGTGACGGCATCGCTGTTCATCGAAAACGTACAGGTCGGATTCCTGCTGGCCGCCTTCGCCGCGCTCACGTGGGGCGCCCGGGATTCCTCCTCGAGCTTCCCCGACCCGCCGTCGCGTCCGAACCCTCCCCCCCCGGCTACCTGCTCATCGCGGGATTGCTCGCCGGCGCCGCCCTCTCCGCCAAGCTCGGCTCCTTCGCCCTCGCCTTGCCCATCGCCGTACTGGCGGCCCGCGCCATGCCCCGCCGCGCCCTGGCCGTCCTGGCCCTGTTCCTGGCTTTCGGTCTGCCGCCTTACTTGAACTCCTGGGCGCGCACCGGCAATCCCGTCTTTCCGTTCCTCGGACACATCTTCCCGTCGAAGTACAGTGATGCGCGCACGGAGGTGAATGATCAGCGCTTTCGGGAGAAGCTCTCCTGGAAGACCCCCTATGATCTGACGTTCTATACCTCGCGCTACAGTGAGGCCCAAAACGGCGCCTTCGGCTTCCAGACCCTGCTTTTGCTCCCGCTCGTTCTGGCGGTCCCCTACCGCCGCTGGTCCCGCCATGCCCGCGCGGCTTTCTGGCTCTCACTCGCCGCCGCCGTGGTCATGCTGCTCGCCATGCCCATCCTGCGCTATCTTTATCCGGTCCTGGCCCTCTCCGCCGTGGCCCTCGCCGTGCCTTTAGCCCAGAGCGCCGGCGCCTTTCGCTGGGCCACCATCGGCTGCACGGTCCTGGTCTGGATTCTGAATCTGTCTTTTCTGACTTCCGCCGGCTGGTACCACAAGGAATTCCTGCTGAATCCGTTCAATCCGCAGGCCGCCGAGAAGTACGAAACCGACTGGGCCCCCGAACACAAATTTGCCAACCTGCTCAATGCCCTGGAGCCCCGCGCGACGATCGAGACCTTTATGACCGGCATCTCGCCGGTCGCCTATTTCACCGGGCGGCCGTACTCCAAGGCCTGGGCCAGTTGGGACAGTTACTATACCCTGTCATCCGCCCCCAATGAAGAAGCGATATTCAATTTCACTCATCAACATGCCATCCATTGGTTTGTCGGTTACACCGCCGAGTCGGGGATAGAGGACCCCAGAGCGCCGGACCAGCGCTTCTTCCGCCGCTACACCTCCGACGTCCTGGTTTCCGGCACTGAGCACTTGGCCCGCCTGCGCCCGGAATTCGAGTATTCGATAGAACTGCTCGCCAATCCCGACTTCCAGCAGGGCCTGGCCCATTGGGACACCGGAGGACCGGTCCCCCTCCTGCCCGCCGAGCACGCGGTTCGCGTCACCGAGCGCAACCACGCCCACGAGCTCGTTCCCGTCACCCCCGGCGTCACCTACCGCGTGGCCATCCGCGCCCGCTGCCCCGAGCCCGATACCTATACCCGCCTGCAGGTGAATTGGACGGACCAATCCGGCCACGGCGCCGGAGTGTCCCTGATCCCGCTCAAATGTACCCCTCAGTGGGCCGATTACTCCACCCTCTTCACCTCGCCTTCAGCGGCCGCCAGCGGCTATTTCTACGCTACCGGCCAGAATGAGAAGCCCGTCCTGATCCAACACACGTCGATGACGTGGTAAGCTCCGCCCGCAAGCCGCCGCTCGCCCGGGCGCTACACTTGTTCCTTGGACACCCGCGTGATTCCGATCGTTATACCTGCTTATCAACCCGAATCGACTCTGACACGCCTCGTCCGGGACCTGCGCGCACTCACTTCCGCGCCCATCGTCGTGGTCAATGACGGCAGCCAGGAAAGCTGCGCCGGGATATTCGCCGCGGTCGCGCAGATCTCCGATGTCACGGTCCTGCGCCATGCCGTGAACCTCGGCAAGGGCGCATCCTTGAAAACCGCGTTGAACTACGCCCTATGCCAGTGGCCGCAGCTCACCGGCGTGGTGACGGCCGACGCCGACGGCCAGCACCTCCCGGCCGACATCCTGCGCGTCGCCGCCCGCCTGGAGACCTCGCCCAGTTCCCTCGTGCTGGGCGCCCGCAAGTTCACCGGCAAGGTCCCGCTGCGCAGCCTGATCGGCAACCGCCTCACCGTCGGCGTGATGCGCCTGGTCGCCGGACAGCACCTCAACGACACGCAGACCGGTCTGCGCGGCGTGCCCCGCGCGCTGCTGCCCCACCTGCTCGCGCTGGCATCCAACGGCTACGAATTCGAGCTCGACATGCTGCTCTCCTGCAAGCATCGCGGCGTCCCCATCATCGAGGAGCCGATCGAGACCGTCTATCTGGAGGACAACCGCACTTCCCACTTCAACCCCCTCACCGACTCGCTGAAGGTCTACTTCACGCTGGTCCGCTTTAGCGCGATTTCCATCACCACGACGCTGATCGACAACACTGTGTTCTATATGGGGATGCACAGTGGTCTGCTGATTTGGCAGGCCCAGATCGCGGCCCGCGCTGCCTCCGTGATGTACAACTACCCGATGCTGCGCAAGGCCGTCTTTTTGTCCAACCAGGAGATATCGGCCACCTTCCCGCGCTATCTGGCTTTGGTAGCTGTGAGTGGTACAACCTCTTACATGCTGTTGGACTTCCTGCATGAACATCTGGGCTTCTCGGTCATCGCCGCGAAAGTCACGGCCGAAACCGTCCTCTTCTTCGTCAACTTTGTGGTGTCGCGCGATTTCATTTTCACGAAGCGCGCTGACTCGCCGGCAGTTGTCGACTGAGTCATGGCGAACCGGGCCCCAGCATCGTCGATCGTCTTAGGGTACCCACGGCAGGAGTGAACTATGCTTCCAGATCCACGAGTACCTAACTTCCTGACAGTTGACTTCGAAGAGTGGTTTCATGTGAACTATCCCGGAATCGACACTCGGTCGTTTGCATCTCAGCCATCCAATATTGCTGCGCAGACCGATCGCCTGCTTTCCGTATTTGACGGCACTGGTGCTCGCTGTACCTTCTTTGTACTCGGCGCCACTGCTCTGAAGTACCCCGACGTCATACGGAAGATTCATGCGGCCGGGCATGAGATCGCATCGCACGGTTATGGGCACGGCTCGGTTCGGGAAATGGACCGCAATGCATTCCGGGCCGATCTGGTACGGGCTTCAGATATTCTCGAATCCCTGATTGACGTGCCCGTCAGAGGGTTCCGGGCGCCTTCGTTTTCCCTAACTGCCCCCATCCTGCCCTGGTACTACGGCACTCTCGAGGAACTTGGGTTCACTTACTCCTCGAGTGTATTTGCTGGAAAGACGTTCCTCTACGGTATTCCGGATTTTCCTTACCACATCCATACTCCGTCCGGCGAAGGATGGAAGACGGCGGTTGTAGAGTTTCCAATCACCCGGATTCGGCTAGGGCGCACCGTCCTGCCACTGTACCTCCGAATGTTCCCCGCCTGGTTTCTCTCCGCACACATCCGGCGGGAGAATGCTGCGCTGCGGCCGGCAACACTATACGTTCATCCACGCGAGATAGATCCCCATCAGCCGCGTCTCCCGCTCACCGGATTTACACGTTTCATCCACTATTACGGGATCTCCGGCTGCGAACGTAAGCTCATGGACCTGCTAAGCCGTGGACGATTCACATCAATGCGAGAGTACGTGGATGAGCGGTTTGGCGCCGGGACGTCACCACGCGCCGGGTAATTGACCGCGATCACAGGTTCTGTACCGAAGTCTCAAGCGCCATCAGATATAGTCGTGGTCAAACCAAGACAGGTGCCAGTCGTCGAGCCAGTCGGGCGCACGTTCGCCTTCGCCGGACAAGCCGAAATACACCACAGTGAAGCGGGAACGAGTGCGGAAGAACAGGTTCAAGCGCAGCCGCCTGGCAGACGGTGAGTCCGGGCGCGCCAGCGCCGCCGCGGCATGACATCCCGCCTCTAAGCCATACTGACAGGCGTGGTGAAGCAATGCACTCCAAATTCTACCGGTGGACTTGGGCGCGATCACATCAATAATTGCTGCGACCTGAAAGTGCTGCACCCTTGTGAGCCGTAGAATCAGATAACCGCTGTGCACCCCGTCTTCAATAGCGGCGAAAACATGATATTCTTTGTTTCCAAACGGATGGAACCGCCGCGCAAAGGCCTCTGCCTGACGATTGGCGTGCATCTTCCAGTCTTTATCTATGCGCGCCACCAGGTCCCAATCCATCGTCGTCCAATCGAGTATTTCCTCCACTGCGACGCCGCCGGCGGAGACTCGTCTCGCCAGGAGCAAGCACCGCACCAGGCCCTTTCCCACGGCATCCGTCGTGGAGCGCAATAATCGTGGCAGACGTGGCCATAGCCCCGCGAGGCCGCCTCCCATCGCCAACGGAAACACGTAAATGTGCAACTCAGCGCCCCGGCGAAGACCCAGGGCCAGATGCGCTCTCAAAACAGGTGGAATAATAATCAGGCTATATAGAAAGTCAAAGCCAAAATCGGCGTACTCTTTCAGTAGCTTCCGCTCTAATTTGAAAAACAGGTTTGACTTGCGATACCTTGGGTCGATGAAAAGCTGACACAGGAATCCACCACGTCGCTGTTGCCCACCCACAAAGTATGGCATCGGCATAATGCCGTAGTGCCCGACGAGGTTCTTTTCGGGATCCCGGACCAACAGGACACATGACTTCCCCGCCCCAAAGAACTGGTGTCTCCAGCAATCGGCAAACGACTGCCGGTCCAGATCCGGATGAATGTAATGGTGCGGGTGAAGAAAGTCGAACAACTCCGGGCCGTCTTCAGGGCGGGCGAGCTCAACAGTCGGCCCGTCGCCGGCCGGGTTCATGCACCGGTCTCCTGCCAGCGGATCAATCCGGCGCCCCACGAGTAACCTACTCCGAACCCGACCACCATGACCAGGTGCCCGGGGCGCAACTCACCCCGCGCTGCGGCAATCTTCAATGCAATCGGGATGGTTGACGAGACAGTATTGCCACACTGGTTCATCGCTACGCAGAAGCGTTCCTGGGGGATTCTCAGTTTGCGTCGAAGATGTTCGAGCATAAAGAGATTCGCCTGGTGAAAAACGAATAAATCGATCTGCCCCAGGCTGCGTCCAGCCTTCTCCAGAAGACGCTCAACACATTGCGGGACCACGCGCAACGTGAAATTGAAAATCTCAGCGCCGTTCATGTGGAGATTGTCGCGGCTTCGCCAGTTCCCATCCTGGTCTTCGGTGGCAGTGCCTGTTTCGGTCGATCGGGGACAACGCATGCCGCCGGCTGGCACAATCAAATTCTTTCCTCCACCTCCGTCCGTCCCCACAACAAACGGACCAAGCGCTGGTTCGGTGGAGTCGATCGCGCTAATGAGCGTTGCGGCCGCTGCGTCTCCAAAAATCGTCCGCACGCTCTTATCACGCGCGTGCATGAACTTACTGTAGGTCTCGGCGGTGATCAGCAGGACGTTGCGGGCCTGCCCGGTTTCAATCAGGCCTTGCGCCAGGCCGGCTCCGTACACAAACCCGGAGCAGCCCAAATTGAAATCGAGAGCGCCCGCGGAAGTCGGTATCCCCAGCGCGTCCTGCACCAGGCACGCGGTTGTTGGCAGGAAATAGTCCGGGCTTTGTGTGCACAACAGAAGGTAGTCAATATCTTTCGCGGCACAGACACCTGAGTCGAAAAGCCGCCTCGATGCGGCAATGGCCATATCGGACGAACATTCATCCTCGGCGGCGATATGACGCTCCGAGATCCCGGTCTTGCCTTCAATCTTCTCGACCGGCCATTCGGGGAACGCTACGGCCAATTCCGTGCTGGAAACGATTCGCTCCGGAAGATAGTACTCGATGGCTTTCACTGCGGCGTGTAGCATACCTGTTCCGGCAACCCTCAGTGCGCCGTGTACCCTCCATCGACGATCAGCGCCGAGCCTGTAACCCACCCTCCGCTATCCGCGAGCAGAAACGCGATCGCATTCGCTACGTCGCCTGGTTTTCCTATCCCCAGGGGATGCATCGCTTCGATGGCCTGAAACTGCTGTGGCGTTAACTGCGCGCGGAACCGCTCCAGCATCTCGCCCTGAACCCAGCCGGGAACAACGCAGTTGACCCTGATCCGTAAGGGCGCAAACTCCATCGCCAATGCCTTGGCCAATCCAATCACGGCAGCTTTGCTGGCCGCGTAGGCTGATATACCCGCCGAGCCGGCGATACCTGCCACGGACGAGACGAAAACAATGGAAGAATCGGGAGCGCAGCAGTTCTTCTGGCGAAAGGCTCGCGCCAGCATCGCAGCCGCGCCCACGTTGATCCGCAACACCTGTTCCAGCTTCTGCGGCGTGAGCATCGCCACAGGCACGGCGGCATGCATTCCGGCGGCGTGCACCAGGCCCCGTAATGGGCCCGTCACCGCAGTGATGCCCTGCAGCCATTTCGGGATCTCATCCAGGTTCGTCAGGTCGAAGACTTCCACGACATGGCCTTCCCCTGTCAATGCCCGGCATGTCGCGTCCAGCCTCGCGCGGTCTCTCCCTACCAGAACGACGCGCGCCCCTAATGTGCTCAACAGCGCGCATGTTTCACGTCCGATGCCGGACGATGCGCCAGTGACCAGAACAGATCTGCCGCTCAGATCTAACGGATTGGACATTATTGGGACTGCGCGACTAGCTTCAGGAGATCGTTAACAGTCTTACATGCCGTGATCTTTTCCGGCGACAGCGCCACGCCATAGTTCTCATCCACGTAGGCCAGAAACCCGAGAACACTGAGCGAATTCCAGTTCTCCAGCCCATCCAGGCTTGCTGCGGCATCGAGTGAGCCGGCGGGCAGTTCCACCAGCTCGCATATCGCATCTAAGAGCTTGCTGTTGTCAGCCATAGAATCCACCACTCAGACTAGCATATGGCTATCGCGGGGCGGCCTCGCCGCCCTCGCAAGAGGAACTGCGGCTCTCGTTCTCCTCGTGATAGTCCAGCTCGGTATTGACTTCCCACAGACCGCTCTTGGACGCGTTCCCGGCAATGATGTTGTCCACGGCCATCATGGCGGTTAGCATCGAGTGGTCCTGATTGTTGTAGCGATGCATGCCGTTTCGGCCGACCAGAAACAGGTTCTCGTAGCGGTCCACATGTTCACGGATCTCGGCGAAGCGGCCGTACGTACCGAAATATGCCGGATAGGTCTTTTCCACGTGGATCACGGTCCAGTCGAGGACATCGCCGGCGTCGATGATGTCGATCCTGGCCAGCTCCTGCTTTGCCAACCCCGCCACTTGTTCGTCCGGCATCTTCCAGATCTCTTCGCCAGCGTTGCAGAAGTATTCCAGCCCCAGCCACACCGTTCCCGGGTCAGCCACCATGTGCGGACTCCAGTTGTTGAAGATCTGCAGCCTCCCGATCCGCACGTCCGGCTCCTGGATGTAAATCCAGTTGTCCGTTACCAGCTTCCGCCCCTGCGGAGTATCGTCGTGGATCTTGAGCGACCGCACCAGCAGGCCCACGGTGATGAAGTCGCGGTACACCAGCCCGTCGGCAACCTCCATCACGTTGGCCGGCGGCGGCGCGTCGAATGCGTGTATCAGCTCCTGCACCGGCGCCGTCGAGAAAAAGTAATCGCCCTCGAAAACCTCCGTCGCGCCCGTCAGCGCATTCACCGCCTCCACCGCCCGCACCTTCCAACCCTCCGTCCGCAGGCCCTTCGCGGCCGTGTTCAAGCGGATCTCCCCGCCCATCTCCCGGATCTGCCGCGCCACCTCTTCCCACATCTGCCCGGGCCCGAATTTCGGATACAGGAACTGCTCGATCAGCGACGTCTCGGTGTCCTTCTGTCCGATGTCCTTCCTGCCCCTTGAGAACGACTCTCCGCGCCGCGTGCCGCAGCGTCGACCACACCGAGAGCCCCTTGATCCGCTGCGCGCCCCACTCCGCGCTGATGCGCTCGCACGGCACGCCCCACACCTTCTCCGTGTACGATTTGAAGAACGTCCGGTACAGCTCCCGCCCGAATCGGTTGATGAAGAACTCCTCCAGCGTCTTCTCTTCCCTGATTGGAAACAGTGCGCTCTCGATGTAGCTCACTCCGATTTTCAACGTGCGCCACAGCCCGAGCTTCATGAGCGTGTCCTTGCTCAGCCGGATCGGGTAGTCGAAAAACCGCCGCAAATAATAGATGCGGGATTTGCGCGGCCGCAACAGCATCACGCGGTCGCCCGCGGCCGGCTCCGCCGCTGCCGCCTCAGGCGTCACCTCCCGCTCCATCTGGTGATACCGGATCGAAGCCGGACTCTGCTCCGCCGCCGCCAGCGGCAGGATCTTCAGCCACCACTGCATCACCCGGTCGGATTTGGAGAAGAACCGGTGGCCTCCAATGTCCATCCGGTTGCCCTTGTAATTCACCGTCCGCGAAATGCCGCCTAGATAATCGCCCTTCTCCAGCACGATCGGCCGAATATCCGTGCGGGTCAGCAACTCATGCGCCGCGGTCAACCCCGCCGGACCCGCCCCGATAATGATCGCGCGCTTCTCTGCCATCGCAACTACGAAGGCGAGGGTATCACACTGCGGCAATTCTCAATCGTGCTCTGCCCGCGCAGCGGTCTTCCACGTACACGTCCGCTCTCGCCGGCCGCAGGCCGCGGCCGGCCCTGAAAGACTCGGTTAAAATAAGTGCAACAGCGCGGCGCGATGCGCTGCCGGAGGGACCGGGGAAAGGCTATTGCTCGCCCTCCGCACGCCGGCAATGATTCACTCGACCGGAAGCAACCCATGAAAGCGGCGGGTTCCACAACCGCGCAATACACCATTCGCGACCAGGAGCGGATGCGGCTGGCCAAGCGCTACTTCCAGTGGCAGGCCGATCTGGCCGCCTCCGCGCTGGGGCGGCGCGTGGTCGAGATCGGCTGCGGCTTGGGCAATTTCACCTGCCATCTGCTGGACCGGGAGCTCGTCATCGCCACGGACGTCGAGCCCTCCTGCACCGCGCGCCTCGCCGCCCGCTTCCCCGATCGCGCCAATCTGCTCATCCAGACTATCAATGTCGCCGATCCCGCCTTTGCGTCGATGGCCCGCTACCAGCCCGATTCGGTCGTCTGCCTGAATGTCCTGGAGCATGTCCAGGACGATGCCCTGGCCCTGCGGCACATGCATTGCATCCTGCCCGCCGGAGGAAAGGCCGTGCTGATTGTCCCCGCCTTCGAATCCCTCTACGGCCCCGTCAACCGGCTCCTCGGCCACTATCGCCGATATTCAAGAAAGTCGCTCCGTGAACTGGCCGCCGCCGCCGGATTCCGCGTGCAAACCCTGCGCTTCATGAATACCGTCGGCTTCTGCGGCTGGTGGGTCAACGCGCGTCTTTTTCGCCGCTCTGAACAGTCCACGGCGCAGATCCGCATTTTCGACCGCTATATCGTCCCTCTCATGCGGCCGGTCGAAACCGCGCTGCCGCCGCCCTTCGGCCAGTCTCTCTTTGTGGTTCTGGAGAAAGATGCCGGGGCGCCACGATGATCGTCTCCATCGTGATCCCGGTCTACAACGAAGCACTGCTGCTCCCGATGGTCCTGGAACGCGTCGCCGCTGCCCCGCTCCCCTCGGGCTGTGAAAAGGAAATCATCGTCGTAGACGACGGTTCCACTGACTCTACCCGCGCCGTGCTGGAGCGCTACCGCGAATCGCATTACGTCGTCGTGCATCATTCGCCCGTCAATTTCGGCAAGGGCGCCGCAATCCGGCTCGCGCTGGCCCGCCTCAGCGGCGACATTATCCTGATTCAGGATGGCGACCTCGAATACGATCCCCGCGATTACTCCGCCCTGCTTGCGCCCATCGTCTCCGGCGCCGCGGACGTCGTCTTCGGCTCCCGGTTCCTGCGCGGCGTCCGCGGAATGCGGAAACGCAACTGGATCGCCAACAAGATTCTGACCTGCACCGCCAATCTGCTCTTCGGCGCGCGCATCACCGATCAGGCCACGGCCTACAAGGCCTTCCGCCGCGCTGTGATTCATCGCCTGCGGCTGCGCTCGATCCGCTTCGAATTCTGCGCCGAACTCACGGCCAAGGTGCGGCGCCTGGGCTACCGCATCCACGAGGTCCCGATCTCTTATAATCCGCGCGGTGTCCTGGAGGGTAAGAAAATCGGCTGGCAGGACGGGCTGGAAGCTCTGTTCACCCTCATCCGCTACCGTTTCGCGCCGCTCACCTCCTTCGCCGTCGAACCGGCCTCTGAAGCGCGGAAAAACACCGCCCATGCCCCCACCCGATCATGAACCTCCTCGTACGCGTCTCCGCGGCGCGCGGCTCACAATCGATCTTCCGGCCCTCGCCGTCCTGGACTGAGGCGTCGCTACAACTAGCCCGGATGTTGCACCACGATCGCAGCGAGGCGCGATGAGAGGGCCCCAACATCAAGCATTGCCACAAGGCGCGCCTGCGGGAGCCGCCCGCAGGCGTACTTGGCTCCTACGTCGAGGACGGGGGGCGCCCCCTGGGCCCAGCGCAACGCAGTAGATGTGGCCCTCTCGCGCGCCGCAGCCGATCGTTGGTGAAACATCCGGGCTAGAAATCCCCCGCACGCCAGGCCCGCTTGAGCCGTGCAAACATGGAGAGGAGTTCGCCTCGTGCCTGCTTCCATCTCTCCTCACGCCGCCCTGCTTCAGCGCTTCCCCTCCACCCGTCTCCTCGTCGTCGGCGACGTCATGCTCGACCGCTACATCTACGGCTCCGTTTCGCGCATTTCGCCCGAGGCCCCGGTCCCCATCGTCCATAAGACGCGCGAGGTCGCTGCCCCCGGCGGCGCGGCCAACACCGCCGCCAACATCGCCGCGCTGGGCGCATCGGTTACGCTCCTGGGCGTCACGGGCCGCGATGAGGCCGCCGCCGCGCTCGCCCGCTGCCTGGAGCTGAAGGGCGTTTCCGCGGCTTCCCTGCTCGCCGACCCCGCCCGCCCGACTTCCGTCAAGACCCGCGTCGTGGCCCATCAGCAGCAGGTCGTGCGTCTGGACGATGAATCCACGGCCCCCCTCTCGGCGGAAACCGCCGCCGCGCTCCTGGCCAGATTTGAATCCGCCGTGCCCCAATCCGATGCCGTCGTGCTCTCCGACTATGGCAAAGGCGTGCTCGCCGCCGAGCTCGTCCCGCGCCTGATCGAACTCGCCCGCGCCGGCGGAAAGCCCGTCCTCGCCGACCCCAAGACAGCCTCCCCGGCCCCCTGGCAAGGTGTCACTCTGCTCAAGCCCAATCGCCTCGAGCTCGGCCTTCTCGCCGGTCGTCCGGTTCTAAACCACCAGGACACCCTGGCCGCCGCGGCTGTGGTCCTCCCGAGCCTGGGCGGCGCCGCCCTGCTGGTCACGGAAGGCGCCGACGGAATGACGCTCTTCGAGCCCGGTCACGACCCGCGCCACTTTGCCGCTCTGGCCCGCAGCGTCTACGACGTCACCGGCGCCGGCGACACCGTCCTGGCCACGCTCGCCGTCGCCGTCGCCGCCGGAGCCACTCTGCCCCTCGCCGCCGAGCTCGGCCTGCACGCCGCCGCCCGTGTCGTCCAAAAGCTGGGCACGGAAGTCATCACCCTGGAAGAACTGCTGCGCTGATCCGGTCGAAAATCGCTTGACGTCGGGGAGTATCCTGAAGCGAAAAGGTCGCTGCATTTACCAGCTGCTCACGTTCTTTGAAATTCGAATGCACGCCCTGAAAACCGTACGATGGCCGATGTAAGCCGCTAATTCTAAACAAAAAACCGGTAAATTGGCTTTATTCCTCTAATTCTGTTCTTGGGGCAGCTGGTCAATTTAGCATGACGGCCAGCTTGACAGGGTCGCTCGGAACGGCGCATGCTACCGTTTTTCGCATGATGGTGCAGATCGTTGCGACGTTGGGGGGACATCCAGTGAACGCGACAAAACCCCTCTTGATAGCAGCTTTGTTTCTCTGCGCCGGAAACGCCTTCGCGCAATCGGTTGACAAAGAACCCGCCGCAGTGCTGGAGCTTGGGGGAGCTGCTGACTGGAATGTCAAAGACGGCGGATCGAGCCTCGGCCCCAACGTCGCGGTTGAAGTCACGCCGATAGAGAACTGGCTGGAAATTGAGGCAGGAGTTACGCCGCTTTTCACCCGTCACTCGACAGAATGGGACGCCGACCTACTGTTCAAGAAGCCTTGGACGCTCTCGAAAAAAGCGGAGTTCATGTTGGGTCTTGGTCCGGAGTGGGTTCATACGACGAAATACAGCATGACAACGAACTCCGTCAGCGGTGAAGTCGTGCTGGATTTTATGTTCTGGCCCTCCGCGAAGCATAGATTCGGTTGGTACCTCGAACCGGGCTACGAGTACAACTTTGGGCGGGGGCATGAGCAATCGCTTGGAATAAGCGGCGGCCTGTTGATAGCGATCCCATGAGGCTGTGTTTGCTCTGGGTGTTCGGTTCGCGCGATGGAATAATTCCCAACTGCCATACATTCCGAACTGACCCACCGCCGTCTTTGGCGTCTATCAGCCCCTCCAATACCCCTGCGGGAAAGGCCGGGAAACTACCCAGGGCGGACGGTGCGTGCCTGGATCACTTCACTCGTGGCGTGTCGTGGTGACTTCGTTAGCATGCGCAAAACCAGTCAATGAGGCTCGCCGCACAGAATACTCGCATTGCGGCCGCAGCTTTCAGAGCCTCGACCGTCTAACGGAGCCGCGACTAAAAGGAGCGGTCGTGTTACTGAGCCGCACGTTTCAGAGATGGAATGAGAAGGCCGGCCCCCGGCGGGATGCGTTAAGCTCCCAATGGTTGCGCACTCGAAGTGCAAAAGGAGACCGGCCATGAAGCAGAATACCACTGTGAAACGGAGACCGAAAGGTGAGTCCGCAGGCCCGCGCGGGCCGATCACGATCGGCCTGGACCTGGGCGACAAAAGCAGTCGCTATTGCGTGCTCAACGAGCGGGGCGAGGTAGTGCGGGAGGCCAGCGCGGCGACGACGAAGAAGGGGCTGTGCCAGGCCTTCGGCGCGCGGCCGCGCTGCCGGATCGCGCTCGAGGTGGGCACGCACTCGCCGTGGGTGAGCCGCCTGCTGAGCCAGCTGGGCCATGAGGTGATCGTGGCCAACGCGCGCCAGGTGCGGCTGATCAGCCACAGCAGTCGCAAGGACGACCGGTTGGATGCGCAGACGCTGGCGCGGCTGGCGCGCGTCGATCCGCAGTTGCTGCATCCGATCCGCCATCGCAGCGCGAAAGCGCAGCGGGACCTGATGACGATCCGGGTCCGCGCGACGCTCGTGGAGGCGCGCACGGCGCTGATCAACGCGGCGCGCGGACTGGTGAAGGCCACCGGCGAGCGGCTGCCGGCCTGCGACGCCGACAATCTGGGAACGGCGCGGCTGGAGGCGCTGCCCGGCGACTTGCAGGCGGCGCTAAAACCGCTGCTGGAGCAGGTGGAATCGATGACGGTGAAGATCCACGCGTTGGACCAGCAACTGGAGCAGATCGCCCGGGAACAATACCCGGAAACCCAACTCCTCAAGCAGGTGAGCGGAGTCGGGACTTTGATCGCTCTGACATTTATCTTGACGGTGGAAGACCGCGAGCGCTTTCAAAAAAGCCGTGACGTGGGCTGCTACGTGGGCCTGCGGCCCAGGCGCAGCGAGTCGGGCCAGAGCCAGCCGCAGCTGCGCATCACCAAGGAAGGCGACATCTATCTGCGGACCATGCTGGTGCAGGGCGCGCATTACATTCTGGGCTGGCGCGGGCCGGACACGGACCTGCGGCGCTGGGGGCTGAAGCTGGCCGTGCGCGGCGGCAAGAACGCCAAGAAGCGGGCCATCGTCGCGGTGGCGCGGAAACTGGCCGTGCTGCTGCATCGATTGTGGACCACGGGCGAAGTCTATGAGCCGCTCCGCAACAGCAACGCCCGCTCGCGTTTGAAACGAGCGGCAGCTTAAATGGATTGGAGTGTGATGCAAATCGCCGGGTTCGGGTGACTGCGAGGTCGCGGCGGAAGAGCGTTCCTGGAAACGGGGGCGCCACTTCGGCACAGAGATGGCAGCACCCGTTCGAAATTGAGGACCCCAACTGGCACCGGAGCAAACCGCTCCATCAAGAGTGCGAATGGAAGCAGGGCGATCCGGCGGTGGCGGAACAGACAACAGAGCATTGCCGGGAACAGGCGGCAGAACAGAGCAGTGCTGAGAATAGGAAGACGCGAGGACGCCGCGGCGCCTCCCGTCGGTCGGCCAACAGCGGCAGGAAAGAATTTGAGAAAAAACCCTTGACCGGGGCAGCCTTCTCATGGAAGCCGCGACCGTGAGGGCGACGGCTGCGCTAACGATTTCTTTGCGACAAGCCACCAGCTCCGCCGGCCCGGGTTCCGAGGCGCTAGGATGTACGTCATGATCCGACGCATCTTCTGCATCTTCTCCGTAGGCTGCCTGGGGGCCGGCCTGCTCCTCGCCGCCCCGCCTAGAGACGAGGGCCCGCAGCCCCGCGCAGTAGATCCCGGCTCGGCCACCGTCCCGCCCTCTGACGCCGTGGTTCTGTTCGATGGCAAGGACGTTTCCCACTGGGTCCGCGCCAAGGATGGCGAGCGTTGCCGATGCAGCGTCGAGGACGGCGTCATGGCCTGCCTCACCGGCGTCGGCGACATGGTCTCAAAGGAGACCTTCCGCGACGCCCAGATCCACCTCGAGTTCATGCCGCCCAACATGCCCGAGCAGCATAGCCAGCTGCGCGGCAACAGCGGCGTCTACCTGCACGCCAAATGGGAGATCCAGATTCTCGACTCCTACCAGAATCCGACCTACGCCGAGGGCGCCGTCGGCTCGTTGTACGGTCAGGCCGCGCCGCTGGTGAACCCCGCGCGTCCGCCCCAGCAATGGTTGACCTACGACATCGTCTTCCACGCCCCGCGCTGCGACGCTTTCGGCAATGTCACCGATCTGGCCACCGTCACCGTGCTCCTGAACGGCGTCCTGGTCCAGGACCACATGAGCATCGCCCGTAGCGGCCAGGACAAGGGCTGCCCCGAGGGCCCCGTCCTGTTGCAGGATCACAGCGGCTTCCCCGGCGCGCCGACCACCAAGATGCGCTTCCGCAACATCTGGTTCCGGCATTTGGATCAGGGCCCGGTCATCTGGAAGTAACCCCTGGAAGTGATCCGCCGCCCGCGGCTCACATGTCGATCCGTTCGACCGTCGTGCGCCCGACGTACCAGCACGGCTTGTATCCCAATTGGGGCAGCAGCGAGTTGGCGCAGGGCCGCTGTTGGGGATCGGTGGAGACAAACTCCACCCGCTGGTCCTTGTGTTTGATCGCCAGGTAGCGCTTCACCGGCACCGAGCCGTAGGGTTGCAGGTTCCTCCAGATCCGAAAGCGCAGCACCAGGTTGTCGCCGATGTACAGCGTCAACAGCCCTGCGGCGAACAGCACCAGGCTGCGGACCCATGAGCGTTTCAGGCCGGCCATGCGGGATCTTCCAACAGGGTAGCGTGACTGCGGAGCGACTGCGCTCGTCCGGCACCGCGCATCGATCGGCCGCCGCCCGCGGAGTTCCTCAAAGATCCCGGTATTACCCTGAACGGTAGGCTAAAATCACACAGATAGGCTGAGATGCAATTCACCACGGGCATCCGTCTGGGACCCTACGAGATCGTCGCCCCGATCGGCGCCGGCGGCATGGGTGAGGTGTACAAAGCGCGCGACACGCGCCTGCAGCGCGATGTCGCCGTCAAGATCCTGCCGGAGTCCTTCGCCCAGGACTCCGACCGCTTGCGCCGCTTCCAGTTGGAAGCCCGGTCCGCTGGCGCTCTGAATCATCCCAATATCCTGGCCATCTATGACATCGGCACGCACGAGCAATGCCCCTATCTGGTGGCCGAGCTCCTGACCGGCGAGACGCTGCGCGATCGCCTGAACCGCGGTCGGCTCACTCCCGGCCGGGCCATCGATTACGCCCGCCAGATCGCCGCCGGACTGGCCGCCGCGCACGCCAAAGGCATCGTCCACAGGGACATCAAGCCCGACAACCTGTTCCTCACCCGCGACGGCCACGTCAAAATCCTGGATTTCGGGCTGGCCAAAGCCGCCGCCGCCGCGCCCTCCGGAGATTCGCCCACGCAGAGCTTCGCGTCGGGCACCGGCGCCGTGCTGGGCACTGTGGCTTACATGTCTCCGGAACAGGCCTGCGGGCAGCCCGTCAACCAGCGCACCGACCTGTTCAGCTTCGGCTGCGTGCTGCTCGAGATGCTGACCGGCGAACGGGCGTTCAAGGGCGATTCGACGGTGGATCTGTTCACCGCCGTTCTCACCAAGGAGCCCGACCTCGACAGCGTCTCCAATCCGGCCCTGCGCCGCATCGTCTCCCATTGCCTCGAAAAGAGTCCGGAGCAGCGTTTCCAGTCCGCCCGCGACATCATCTTCGCACTGGACGCGATCACGCAGACGGAGGGAATGCCGGCCGCGGCGGCCGTGGGGCGCAGGCCGGCGTACCGGCTGCCGTGGCTCGTCACAGTGCTCATTCTGGTGGGCGCGGGGCTGCTGGTTTACATTACTGTGCGGCCGGCGCCGGCGGTCACGTTCCATCGCCTGACGTTCCGCCGGGGCGTGATTCGGACCGCCCGTTTCACCCCCGACGGCCAGAGCGCGGTCTATAGCGCCAAGTGGGAGGATGAGCCCAGCGAAGTCTTCACCGCCCGTTTCGACAGCCCGGGCTCGCGCCCGCTGGGTTTCCCCAACACGGAGCTGCATTCCGTCTCCTCGACCGGCGAACTCGCCTTGAGCCAGAACCCCCACGCCATCGCCAACGGCTTTGCTCCAGCCGGAACGCTGGCCCTCGCCCCGCTCGCCACCGGCAAGCCCCGCGTATTGCAGGACCACGTTGACTTCGCCGAGTTTGCGCCCGACGGGAACCAGATGCTGATCGTGCGCGAGACCGACATGGGTAGCGTCCTCGAATACCCCTCCGGGCACGTCCTGTACCGCACCGCCGGCTACGTTTCGGAGCCGCGCATCTCGCCCGACGGCACGCGCATCGCCTTCTTCGACCATCCCCAGAGCAACGACAACAGTGGCGCCCTGGCGCTGCTCGACCGGCAGGGTCGCAAGACCGTCGTGGCCGATGGATTCGTCGCCGCGCAGGGCATCGCCTGGTCGCCGGCGGGAGATGAAATCTGGTTCACGGCCACGCGCAGCGGCCTGCGCTACGACCTGCGCGCCATCACGCCCGGCGGAAAGGAGCGGGTGCTGTTCGGCTCCTCGGTCAGCATGGTCCTGCAGGATATCTCCAAGGACGGCCGGGTGCTTCTCACCAACCAGGAAGCGCGCATGAAATTGCTGTTTCACGGCCCCGCCAACGCGCCTGAAACCGAGCTCTCGTGGCTCGACTGGTCGCGGCTGTGCGCTCTGTCGGCCGACGGCCGTTACGTCTCCTTCGACGAGTCGGGCGAGGGCGCCGGCGACCGGACGGTGGCCTATCTGCGCGAGACCAGCGGCGCGCCGGCCGTTCTGCTGGGCCAGGCCGCGGCGCCCGTCTTCTCTCCCGACGGCCGCTCGCTCGTGATGGTCGAGGAGAGCAATCCCGAGGCCATCGTCATCACCCCCTTGGAGGCCGGCCAGACAACCCGGATTCCGGTGCCCGGCTACAGCATCGCCCTGGCCGGTCTCATGGCCGACGGCCAGCGCGTCTGGTTCGACGGCCACGAGCCGAGGCACGGCCGAAGGTGCTACGCCACCGACATTCACGCCGCCAAACCGCGCCCGCTGACCCCCGAGGGCCTGCGCATGGACGGCCTCGGACCCGTCCTCGGAGACCAGTACTTCGTCTCCCTGACGGGCGGCCCGCCCAAGCTTTATCCGCTCAACGGAGACGCGCCGCTGACGCTGGCCGGCTTGCGGGAAGGCGAGCGCCTGGCCGGCTGGAGCCAGGACGGAAACTCGCTATTCGTCTACGCCCGCGGAGAAATGCCCGCCCGCGTTTACCGGCTGAATTGGAAGACCGGCGCGCGCACGCCGCTGCTGCAGGTCGCCCCCCTGGACCGTACCGGCCTGACCACCGGCATTCAGCGCATCCGCATCTCGCCCGACGGCCGGCAATACGCCTACTCCATCGAGCAGGAGCTCGAGGAGCTCCACCTGGCGACCGGCCTCAGATAGCAGCCCCATCGATGAGCCAGCGCTGGGGCGGAATAAGACCGCCGCCTTCGGCAGTTCTCAGGTCGTCCCCGCGCTGCCCGTCACCACGACTCCCGCGATCAGCGCCAATACACCCACGGCAATCCGGGTCTTCGCCCGGGCGCTGGCTCCGCGCCACTCCCCTGTCGCCACCCCCCATCCATTCGCCGTCAGAACGACGCATCCCATCATCATCGGCCAACCGACCGCCAGGCCCAGCGGACCCAGGCGCCTGCTTCCGTACGCGTAGGCCAGGTTGCTGCCCATCCACAGGATGCCCATCACCGCTCCCCAGCCCACGTTGGCGAGCGCGTGCCTTTGCCGAAAGGCCTCAAACCCGGACTGCCGGCGCATCAGGTAGACACAGTAACCTGCATTCACCACAAAGGCGCCGAACAGGAGCAGCGGCCAGATCGCGTTCAAGGAGCTTGCCGGAGCGGTCCCGGTCTGTTCCGCCCGCGCGGCAATGGGCGCGCCGAAGGCCAGGCCGAAGTTGATCATCGCCGAGCCCAATCCGCTCAGAATGCAGATCACAAGGCCCGCCCGGGTCACGGGCTGCGAAGATTCCCTCAGACGCCCGGCGAACGCGCAGCACGCTACTCCCACCACTAACAGCACAACCCCGGCCATGGTGAGCAAACCGGCCCTCCGCAGCAGGCTTTCCCGGTGCAGAAAAAGCAGCGGGATCAGCGCGCCCATCGCGGCCGAAATGCCAAGAATCACACCAAACCCGATCGCCAATCCGACGCGGCTGACGCCCAGCCCGAACAGGATCGCGGCCACGCCCCACAACAGCCCCAATGCAATGATCAGCAGGACCGAGGCGGGCGGCGCGCTCGTGTACACCTCCCACGGATGGGCGACGGTCGCCAGCACCGCTGCCAGCGGCACGACGATCAAGCCCACGAATGACCACACCAGCCAGGAATGCTCCCACTGCCAGCCGTGCATCCGCTTCATGGGCGTCGCGAAACTGCCGTTCATCAGCCCCGCCAGAACGATCAGCATGAATCCGATAATCATTTAGTAAAGATACCGTCTGCTTTCATCCGCGAATGCCCGGATCAGTTCCGGATCCGCGTCGAAGAAATGATCCGACGGGCTCAGGATGTAGCCCCCGTTCCCTCCCGCCGCCTCGAAGCAGCGGCGCACCTCGGCGCGCGTTTCCGCCTCGGTGCAGCCCTTGAGGAAGTGGAACTGGTCGAACCCCCCAATCATGCATACCTTCTCGCCGATCCGCCGTTTCGCCTCCGCCAGGTCCATGTCGCCGCCCATCGCAGCCGGCGTGAAGGTCTCCATGGCATCCGGCCCCATGGCCGCAATCCGCTCCAGCAGCGGCATCATGCCGCCGCAGGTGTGATAGACGATCCGCTGGCCGGCACGGTGCGCTTCGGCGATCAGTTCTGAATCGTAAGGCGCGACAAACTCGTCGAACATCTTCGGTGAGATAACGGTCGAGGATGCGTCGCCGCCGCCGAACTCCACCAGGTCGTAGCGCGCGCCCTGCATCGACTGGACGAACACGCGCTTGCGCCGCTGCAGAATCCGCAGGAACTCGTGGACCCACGGCCGGTCGTCGTGCGCGGCGAGGATCATCTTCTCTGTCCCGGCGAGGCAGCACGCGTCCTGCCAGCATCCCGGCTGCCCGAACACGTCGAAACAGCAGATGTGGCCCCGCACAATGCCCCGCTCGCCCATTTCCACGACCGTCCGGTTCACCGCTTCAACGTCGCACTTGGGCGCCGTGGCGAACGCGCCGACGAGCTCGATATCCGTTTTCTCTTTAATCAGCGGCTCCCCCACCCAGGCCGAGTATGCGTCCTCCTCGAGGACCATACTGAGCTCGCCCTTGGGCGTGACGAAGCGGTAGCGCTTGGTTTTGCGGTCGCGTCCTGGGACGTCCTCGAACTCGACGTGCCAGTTGGGCGACGCCACCCGCCGGCTTTCGAGAAACCCCGGCTCGCCCTGCAACGGGTCCGCATACTCGCCTTTGGCAGGGTCGGGCTTGTGGGGCACGGTCCACGTGATGGCGTCGAGCCCGAATTCGTCGAAGAACTCCGGGATCGACCTGCCGCCCATGTACTTGTCGCGGAACCAGGCCATCACGTGATGCGTGGTGGCGGGCAGACGATCGGGGACGCCCCTCCCGATCGCCATCAACAAACGCTGTTTGTGAGTCACGGTGCTCCCATCGTCGTACGGGCTTCCGGCTTGCGCACCAGTCTACAACCAGCGCCGCACGGCCGTCGCCGGCCTCGAGACGCGGATCGGAAACCATGCCTTTCGGTCGACCGGCATTACCGCGCAACTGAAGAGCAAAAGCACGCGTGAAGCCGTGCAGCACATTGCCAACCACGAGTCGCCGCGCACAGCGAAGCTCTGCGACCGGCCACAGAATGAGATTTCGCTGGATGAAATTGAGCAGCTACTGATTCGGGCTTTCGCCTCGCCCGGTTCCCTGCCTCTACACCAGCTCGATCGTTACGCGCCGCCCGACCATCGCAGCCGCCCGCTGCAAGCTGCCGAGCGTGATGTCGTTTTTCGGATCGAGGATACGGTCCACCTGGGTGCGGCTGGTCTTGAGCAGCGTTGCCAGCTTGTTCTTGGAGATTTTCTGTTTCTTCATGGCCTGGGCCAGCTGCCACGCGACAACTTCCTTGATCGCCTGCGCTTGCGCCTCTTCGAAGATGCCCTCCTGCTTGAGAAAGTCATCCAGGCTGGAACCGATATGCTTTTTGCTCATGACTCCAACTCCTTCCGGCGCTGGCGCGCCAGTGCCAAATCCTCATCCGGCGTGGCCCGCGTTTTTTTGATGAACCCGTGCAACGCGACCAAGCGCCCGCGGTGCAGGCACAGCAGCACACGCGCCGTCCGATTCGTCGGCAGGTCCGTTCGGATTTCCCATAGCCCGCTTCCCAGTGGGCGGCACAGCGGCATCCCCACTGGCCAGCGCCATTGCGCCCGCATCAGGTCCCGCCCGACGCCCTGGCGCTCGGCTTCCTCCAACCCTTTCAGCCACTCCCTTACCGGCTCGCCACCCGCCGCCGTGCGGTAAAAGACCAGCGGGATTTTCTGCGGCTGTGGATCGTCCGGCACCCTGCACCTTATCTAGTACAATGTACCATAAATAGTTCATGCCGGCAGGTGGTGGGTCGGCGCGACTATCTACGCTGGTATCAGCGTCCCGGAAGCGACCTGCTGGTCTGAGGCGCGCCCGCCCTTGTCGGCCCACGCACCGTGGTCCAGGCATTCCACCGGCTTCCAGGCATTACACTGTTAGTTCCGGCGGACTCGACGTATGTCCTCGCACACCGATACGCCCTCGATGCCCGAGGTTCACTCCTCGGTGACGACGGCGCACGCTTCCGTGTGGCGGCGCATGTTCGCCTTCTCCGGACCGGCCTACCTGGTCAGCGTCGGTTACATGGATCCGGGCAACTGGGCGACGGACCTGGAGGGTGGCGCGCGCTTCGGCTACAAGCTGCTGTGGGTACTGGTGGTGTCGAACGGCCTGGCGATCCTGCTGCAGACGCTCAGCGCGCGGCTGGGCATCGTCACCGGCCGGGACCTGGCGCAGGCGTGCCGGGAATCCTACCCCAAGCTGGTCAGCCACGCGCTGTGGGTGCTGTGCGAGATCGCCATCGCGGCCTGCGACCTGGCCGAAGTGCTCGGCACGGCCATCGGCCTCAAGCTGCTGTTCGGGCTGCCACTGCTCGCGGGGGTGTTGGTTTCGGCCGGCGACGCGCTGCTCGTGCTGTGGATGGGGCGCTTCGGCATGCGCGCGCTGGAGACGTTGATCCTCGGTTTCATTACCACCATCGGCGCAGCTTTCCTGCTGGAGCTGATCCTGGCCAAGCCGAACTTGCACCAGGTGGCCCTGGGCGCGATTCCGTGGCTGGACGCCAACAGCCTCTACATCGCCGTCGGCATTCTCGGCGCCACCGTCATGCCGCACAACCTGTATCTGCACTCGTCCCTCGTCCAGACGCGGCAGATCGGCGGCGGCCCGGCCGCCAAACGCAGCGCCTGCCGCTTCAACCTGCTCGATTCGGCCGTCGCGCTGAACGGCGCGATGCTCGTGAACATCGCCATCCTGGTGCTCGCCGGGGCGATCTTCTTCCAGCGCGGCATCGTCGTCACGGAGATCCAGCAGGCCTACCAGTTGCTGGCCCCGCTGCTCGGCACCTCGGTCGCCAGCCTGGTGTTCGCCATTGCGCTGATCTGTTCGGGCCAGTCCTCCACCATCACCGGCACCCTGGCCGGCCAGGTCGTGATGGAGGGTTTCCTCAACTTCCGCATGAAGCCCTGGCTGCGGCGCTTGTTGACGCGCTCCCTGGCGGTCACTCCGGCCGCCCTGGTGATCTGGCTGGCCGGCGAGCGGGCCACTTTCCAGCTGATCATCCTCAGCCAGGTTATCCTCAGCCTGCAGCTCCCCTTCGCCGTGATTCCGCTGGTCCAATTCACCAACGACCGCGGGCGGATGGGCAATTTCGCCAACGCCGCCTGGGTCCGCGCGCTGAGCTGGGCCTCCACGGCGCTCATTCTGGGCCTGAACATCTGGCTGGCCTGCCAGGTCATCGAGGACTGGCTGCAAGGCGCCGGCGCGGGGCGGATGTGGCTGGAACTGCTGCTGTTCCCGCTGCTCATAACCATCGGCCTGTTACTGGCTTACGTGACGTTCGAGCCCGCCATCCGGCGCTGGATGCGCTTGCGGCCCGAGAAGCCGGCCTCCCTGGTCGCCGCGCCCGCGGCTGAGATCACGTTGCAGGCCGAGTACCGCAATATCCTGGTGACACTGGATCATACCCGCCTGGACGCCGTGGCCCTGGGCCATGCCTCGGCGTTGGCCAAAACGTATGGCGCCCGGCTGCACCTGCTGCACGTCGAGGAAGGCGTCACCAGCCAGGTGTACGGCGATCTGGCCTCGACGTCGGAGATAGAACAGGGACGGCTGTACTTCCAGCAATTGCTCGACGCCCTGCATGCCGCCGGCATCGCGGCGGATCTCGAGGTCGTTTACGCCCGCAGCGCGGCCGACGAGATCATTGCCGCCGCCCGCCGCCTGCACCCCGATCTCGTCGTGATGGGCGCCCACGGGCACCGCGGACTCAAGGACGTGGTTTACGGCGCCACCATCAACCACGTCCGGCACGCCGTGGGCGCGCCGGTCCTGATTGTCCAGGACCGGGGACCGGCGTGAGGCGTTGGCGCGCGCTCCCGCCCCCCTGGCGACCACGGCTCCCTCGCCAGCGGGTGCCGATGAAATGGGTCTGACACATTCGGCAGTGTGTCACGGTGACCCGGCACGCACCGTCCGGTCGGCTGTAAGTTATTGATATTTAAGCTTTGAGTGAATCGCGACGAACGGTCGGCGAATTGCACTCTCTGTAACAGATGAGAAGGCGGGCACCCAGTGTGACCGGAATTCTGCTGTTGGCGGCACTGCTGCCGGCCGCGGCCACAACACTGCGGCGCATGAGTGTCGACGACCTGATCGCCAGCAGCACGTCCATCGTTCGCGCCACTGCCGCCCCGGTGTCGAGTTTCCAGCGCAACGGGATGATCTACACCACCTACCGTCTGGCGGTCAGCGCAACGCTCAAGGGCAGCCCTGTCTCCGCCGTCGAGCTCGCCGTGCCGGGCGGAGATTTCAAGGGTTTGCACCAGGCCATCGCCGGTGCTCCGGTGTTTCGTCCAGGCGTCGAATATGTGGTGTTTTATTGGACCGGCCCGAGCGGAACAAATTACGTCGTCGGCTTGTGCCAGGGTTTATTCGAAGTTCACACAAACACTTCGGGTGAGGTCGTGTTGCAGCGCCGGACAATGAGTTCGGAGGTCTTCGGCGCGGAGGGCGCTCACGCGTCCGATCACGGCCTCACCCTGAGGTGGCGGGAATTGCAGGCCCGGGTGCCGCAGCAATCGGGGCCGCAATGAACGCGCGCCCGCACACGCATTCCCGCCCCCGTGGGGCGAATGTGAAACCGGCAATGACCAGACGGGCCCTCGCCCTCATTACGGCAGTCGTGTTCACGGCCGGCCTCGCCCTGGCCAACTACCACTTCGTTTATTACGCAGGCAGCGGCCCGCCCTACACGCCCGTCTTCGAGCGATTTGCCGTGGAAACCCTGCGTGGCGGCGCGGTGCAGTTCTTTGTCGTGGACCCGCCTTCGACTCTCCAGTTGGAGCCTGGCGACACGTTCGACCTGGTGGTCAGCCAGATGCGTGCCGCCGCCGAGATGTGGAATTCGGTCCCCACTTCCACGTTCCGCTTCCGCTTCGGCGGCATGGCTACACCCAATGTCACCATGACCCTGCCGGCCGTCGTCATCAGCTTCGACGAAGTCCCGCCGGGTGTGATCGCGATGGCCGGCCCCATCACCACCGGCCAGCTCACCACCGCGTCCACTGGCCAGCCATACGTGCCGGTCACCCAATCCTCGATGGTAATCGGGCCCGACCTGCGCTCGCCGGCTACATCTTCCACCGGCATCGGACCTTCCTATAGCGACCGGCTGTTCCTGACCCTGGTCCATGAATTCGGACACACGCTCGGTCTGCAGCACACCTGGACCTCGAGCGCCATGTCCACTGAGATCACGCGGGCCATGAGCAGGGCCCATCCGCTCGGGGCAGACGACATCGCCGCGGTCTCCATCCTGTACCCCACGCCCGGCTGGGCTGGATCTTACGGCAGCATCACCGGCCAGGTGACGATGGGCGGCAGCGGCGTGGCGCTGGCCTCCGTGGTGGCGCTTACCCCCGGCGGCGAGGCGGTCAGCACTCTGACCAATCCCGACGGCAGTTACGAAATCGACGGCCTTGCGGCCGGCTCTTACCAGGTGTACGCGCATACCGTGCCGCCTTCGCTGCCCGGCGAATCCTACTCCGGCGACGTGATACCTCCCACCAGTCCTCAGGGAACCATCCCGTCGGGCCCGGCGTTCAACACGATTTTCCAGACCGGCACATCCTCGCCCGGCGCTCCGGTCCAGGTGAGTGCGGGCGCCGCGACCCAGGGTGTCAATTTCGCCGTGACGCCTCTTTCCAGCGTCAACATTTACGGGATCCAGACCTACAGTTTCCTGTGGGACCAGGCCGCGCAGGCCTACGACACCGCCAAGCCGGCCACGTTCACGTTCGGCAGCAGCCCCGGGACGGCGGTCGTCACCGGCGACGGGCTTTTCGCCGCCAATGGCGTGAGCCCGGCGCCCGGCCTGAGCGCCTCGGTCCTGGGCTTCCCGGAGATGATCCAGTCCCTGATGGCGTACCCTTACGGCGCCGGGTATTTGCAGTTCCAGGTCTCCGCGGCTGCGCCCCCTTCGCCCGGTCCGCAACACCTGATCCTGAGCCAGGGCGGCGAGATGGAGATCGTGCCATCGGCCATTCTGCTGGCCTCCGCCGATCCTCCGGCCATCAGCGGCATCCAGCAGAACGGCGACGGCACGGCGACCATCACCGGCTCGGGGCTGGGTCCTGGTACCAGGATTATGTTCGACGGCGCCGCGGCGGCCGTCCAGTCGGCATCCAACGGCCAGTTGACGGTGGTCGTTCCCCCGGCTCTGCCGGGAGCCAACGCCGCCGTGATTGCCCTCAGCCCGGCCGGGCTGGATTCGAACTTCTTTGCGCCCGCCGCCGCGCCGCCTTCCTATGCCTACGCCCAGGGCCAGGCGCCCGCCATTCAATTAACGCCCGCTTCGGCGCCTGCCGGATCCAGGCTGCTCGTGGACATCAAGGGGACCAACGTGAACTTCGCCGCGGCCAATCTGCGCTTCGGCTTCGGCAGCAGCGACATCCTCGTGGAGCAGATCTCAATCATCGCTCCGCAGCACGCCGTCGCACAGGTCGCAGTCTCGCAATACGCCCAGCAGGGGACGGCCACCGTGACCCTCTCTTCCGGCCTCCAATTCCTGGAAGTTCCGGCCGGCTTCCTGGTGACGCCGCCGCAGGCCGCACTGCCGTTCGCCGTTTCGGCATTCGATAACAGCTTGCAGCCGGGCCAGGATTTCATCGTCTGCGTGGGGGGCGTCTCGGGCTATGCGTCGAGTTCTGACTTCTCGGTGACCATCAGTGGTCCCAACGGCGACGAAAACACGGCGGCTTCCTACTTATTCGGCCTGTTGATCGCCGTCGCGCCATCGGATTTGCCGCCCGGCCCGGTGCTGGTCAAGGTCAGCTATCTCGGCATGACGCTTCCGCCGCTGCTCTTCTATTCGGGTGGCGTTCCTTGGCCGAACATCATTCAGGCGGCTTCAGCCCTCAGCGGCGGCGTTTACTCGGGCGCCTATCCCGCCTTTCCCGGCGACGGCATCGCGCTGACGGTTCAGCGCCTTGCGAACAGCCTCGCGCCCCTGGACATGAATGCCATTACAGTGTCGGTCGGCGGCGTTCCGCAGACCGTAACCTCCGTTCAGCAGAACACCAGCGCCGGCACGGCAATCGTCGGTTTCCAACTGAGCCCGCAGACGGTCGTTCCGGCCGCCGGAAGCCTCCCGCTGACGGTGGCCTATAACAGCCGCGTCTCGGCGCCTGTCACGCTGCCGGTTGCGTCTCAATCATCGTCATCCGCCAATTGAAGTGTTCGGCCGCGCCGCCCGCCAGCTCGTTCCGCCACTCCCCGCCCTATGCCGCCAGCAGCCCGCGCAGGTTCCAGCCGCAAATCGTGCTGCCCAGCAGCTTGTCGCCGCCGGGACCGCTCCAGTGGGTCTCCAGGCTGACCGCGCCGCGGTAGCCGTCGGCCAGCAGCGCCGCGATCTGGCCTTTCCAATCCACCTGCCGCGTGCCCAGCGGACCCCACTCCGGCGTGTGTCCTTCCATGTGGCAGTCCTTGGCATGCACGTGCACGATGCGCTTCTTGGGCAGAATTGCGTAGCCGCCCGGAAAAGGCGCCTGTCCGCCGACCAGCATGTTGGCCGGATCCCAGACCAGCTGCAAATTCACGTCGGCGACATCGTCCAGCACCCGGACTGCTTCGCCGGCCGAGCCGATGTTGCAGGCGTGCTCGTTCTCCAGGCCGATGATGACCCCCTGCGGCGCCGCCTGGCCGGCCAGCTCGCCCAGCGCCCTGCAGATCGCCTCGTGACAACGGGCCGGTTCGACCGTCCGCCAGTAGGAGAAGACGCGGACAATCCTGGCCCCCGTCAGCTCACACAGGCGCCAGGCCCGCTCCGCCAGCCGCGGCTGATCGGCGAAGGTGTGGGCGGAATTGAAAACGTCCTGCTGGAAGCGCGTATCCACGTCACCGCCGCCGGGCAGCACGCATTTGAGGAGCGGCGAGGCGATGGAGATGACATGCATCCCGTGCGAGCGCACCAGCTCCACGGCCCGCGCCGCCTCGGCGTCGCTCAGATCGAGGATGTTCTTGCCCCACACCACCCTCAGTTCGGCCCCCGTCATGCCGATGGCGGACATGGCGTCGAGCGCGGTTTCCAGCTGCGGCGAGAATTCGTCGCTGATGGCGGCCAGTTCGAGTTGCGGAGTCATGGCTACTACTTCACTGTATTCTGAAGCTCTATGCCGCAAGAACTCAACAAACCTACGCGCACCATAAGGTACCCCTTCCATAGGATATAGAGTTGCTCGAAACCTCCCCTGAGGTTGTGCTGGGTTCTCTGAGATATGGGAAAATTGCGACAAGTTGTCGCCGCCCTCTCGCAGTCGTGTGAGCGCCACACGGGATTCCGCTGCTCGCCTTCCAGACGACGGCTCGAATCACGATGGCGAACCCATCACCAGAACCGCAGACATCACCTCTGGCGTTCTGCTGCCAAACACCCCGCCCCGGCGCACAGGACGCTCTCAGTTCGTTCGCCAGCCGCCCGGTGGTCATCAGCATCCCCGGCGACGGCGGTTTGCGTCCAACATCCCCTCATCGGGACTGCGCCCTCTGGAAGACGTAGAAGAACACCGTCACGCTGAGGCTTGCCAGTAAATAAACCAGCGATCTCAGAAGTGCCATCACAGGAACCACGTCGCTCAGAAAGCCCGAAACGATCTTGATGAAATCCACCGCCAGCACAATCGTGAGCAGGAGCGTTCCGATCAGCGCCAGCAATGCCGCATTCTTTAGGGTCATGTGGGCAGTATGGGCGCTCCCGTCGTTCGGAGCAAGCGTCGAATGTCCAGCCGGCACTCACGAAATCGCTCAGGATCGCTCCGCAGCCGCCCTGTGAACCTCGACTACCCGGCGACGGCAGCATTCAGCGCCGCGCAGCAGTCGGTCGTCTCTGAATCTGGACTGGTGCCCGGGACCTGATCAAACTGCTGTGGTGGGATGGCGACGGGTAGGCATTGGGCTGGAGATGGAAGCGCAGCGGGCTGGAGCGTAGCGCATGCCAGTCGCACCGCAGGATCTTGTAAAGCAAAGCCGCCTCCCTTACAGGTGGCGGCGTGCAGCGTGGCGCGCTTACTTCGCGCTACGGTAGGTCCGCTCTCCACCCTCGGGCTTGAAGGACTCGACGGTGTATCCGGCCTTCTTCATCGCGCCGGCCATGAACCCGCGAACAGTGTGCTTCTGCCAGCCCATACTGATATTGACCCATAACGGTCTGCTCCGCCCGAATTGCTTTACCATGACGACCACCCTCGATCCCTAGAGCCGGCATTGCCCTGAGGGGTCGGTTGCAGAAGCATCGTGGCTGTGGAACCGGCACATATGATCCGAATCGCGCGATGCCAAGCGCAGCTCCGTTTGGTAGGAGACCCAAATGCCTGAACTCTTCGATAGAGGATCTTTAGCATTGTGCGGATTTTGAGTGGGTAGTATTCCAACTGGTAGAGCCGCATCGGGCGCCGCAGCCGGGAAGTAACTTGCGGCGCAGCCGGCCTTGGGAGAGCATAGATTACAGTTCGGGAAGGCGACCTACGAATACCACACGCTTTCGGCACATTCTGGCAGTTGGCCTGATTCTTTGCGGCGCGCTCGATGCAGCGAATTACAGCTATCCGCTCAAGATCAGCCGCGCGAATCCGCGCATCCTGGTGGATCAGAACAACGTGCCGTTCCTGGTGGTGGGTGATTCTCCCCACAGCGTGTTTTCGAACCTTTCGTCGGCCGACGCAGCAGCTTATCTGGCCGATCGGGCGGCACGCGGGATCAACTGCCTGTGGGTGAACATGCTTTGCATCCGGCCGGTCGAAGGGCGTCCTGACGGCAGTCTATTGGACGGAACCAAACCCTTCACCCGGATAATACCCGGCACTCGTTATTACGACCTGACCGCGCCGAACGAAGCTTACTTCGATCATCTGGCCGAGGTGATACAAATGGCGGCGAAGGGTGGCATCGTCATGCTGAGCGATCCACTCGAAACCGCTGGGTGGCTACCGACGGCGCTGGCCAACGGCACCACGCGGTGCAGGACCTACGGGCGCTACCTGGGGAAGCGCTACAGGGACTTTCCCAACATCATCTGGCTGCACGGCAACGATTTTCAGAAATGGAGCGAGCCGACCAACGATGCGGTCATCACCGCAGTCGCACGGGGCATCAAGGACGAAGACCCGAACCACCTGCATACAGTGGAATTGAACTACCAGGCGAGTTCTTCCCTGGACGACCCGAACTGGGTTCCGATTGTCGGTTTGAACCTTGCCTACACGTATTACGCGACCTACGCCGAGGTGCTTCATGGGTATAACCAATCGGCCGATATTCCGGTGTTCATGGGCGAGGCCAACTTCGAATACGAACGGAACGGCGACGAAGACGGCGGCACGCCCCACGTTCTGCGCATGCAGGAATACTGGACGATGCTCTCCGGTGCGACCGGCCAGCTTTACGGGAACAAATATATCTGGCGATTCCTGCCCGCCTGGAAGGACTATCTGGACTCGCCGGGGATCGTGCAGTTGGGCTACATGGCGGAGCTTTTTCAGGCCCGCAAGTGGTATGACCTGGTACCCGACCAGAAGCACACGTTTGTCACGGCCGGCTACGGCCACTTCATTTCGACCGGGCCGCCCGCCACGGCGACCATCGCGCGATTCGCCGACAACGATTATGTGACGGCAGCCCTGACGCCGGACGGCAGGCTGGGGATGGCCTATTTGCCGCAGGGCGGGACGATCACGGTAGCCCTGTGGAAGCTCCAGGATCGCATCACCGCCCGCTGGTTTGACCCGACCGACAATCAGTTTCGGGCGATAGTGGGCTCACCGTTTTCCAACCGGGGCAGGCGCCAATTCACGCCGCCGGGCAAGAACAGTGCCGGCGACCCGGACTGGGTGCTGGTGCTGGACGCAGGCGGTGAACAGTAGCGTCACCTCGATGGCTGGCACATGGATTTTGCGCTGCGGAGTTCCGGATTCCGAGTGGACGCCAAGACGCACCCTACAGACTCCGGCGCCTGGCGCGCTGCCCGTGTGAGCGGTTTGCGCGGCTGAGTGCATGCCGAGGTAAGCGCCGCGCGCCGATTCCTGTAGAATGGGCTTGCGTAATCGTGACTCCGTGAACGGCCCGCCGGCACCTCACAGCGAGACTCAGAAGATTGAAGAGGGGATTAAGAAAGCGAGCATGAAGGGTCTCGTTTGGAGGTTGGGGGTTTTTCTTCTGCTTGCCTGCCCGCCGGTTGTGACGGCGCAGTCCGCGACAACGGGAGCGCTCGCGGGCAGAGTCAGCTCCGTCGATGGCAACGCACTCCCGGATGCGACGGTCACACTGATCGACGCAGCTACCAAACAGACCCAAACCGCCGTCACCGGCGCCGATGGGGCGTTCCGATTCGCGATGCTCGCACCGGGTAGCTACGAGGTGCGGTTTGCGCACCTGGGCTACAAGACGTCGCGCATCGAGCCGGTGACGATCAGCATCTCTGAGGCGCCCGCGCTGGAGGCTGCGCTGGAGGCGGGCGATCCCGCGGAGGAGGTTCCGTGCCAATGCCGCCTGAGCCTGGCGACCTCTTCGACTGGCACGCTGGTGGACGCCCGGACCATTACGGCCATCCCCTTGACCACCCGCAATTTCACGCAGGTACTCTCAATGTCCTCGGGTTCGGCCGCCGACGTGAATAATGCCGGCACGCTGGGGCGCGGCACGCGCGGCTACAACGTGAATGGCAACACCAGCGCCGGCGCGTATACGCTGGACGGGGCCTATGCTCCGAGCGCCGTGCCCAACCCGGACACGATTGCCGAGCTGAAGATTCACACGTCCCAGTACGACGCACTCTATGGCGCGCAGGTGCCAAGCACCGCGCTTGTGACCAAGAGCGGTGAGAAAGAACTCCACGGCGACGCCTGGGAGTTCGTACGGAACGACGTCTTCAACGCCAATGCCTTCTTCCGCAATTCGACCGGACAGTCCGAGCCGGACCTGAAACAAAATCAGTTCGGCGTGACGCTGGGCGGGCCGGTGGTGGGGAGCAAACTGTTCGTCTTCAGCTCGTATCAAGGCACGCGCCAGGTGAACGGGCTCGACACGACCTCTACCTCGGATCCGATCCTGCCGCCGCTCACCGCGGATCGCTCGGCGGGTGCACTCGCGGCCGAGTTCTGCCCGGCCAATCACCTCATCGGCGGCCAACCGAATGCGAACTACCTGACGTACGCCGGCGGAAAGCAGCTCGATTGTAACGATCAGAGCACGGCGACAACGGCGCCGGTCAACCCGGTAGCATTGCACTTGCTGCAGCTGAAGAACCCCGACGGTTCGTACCTGATCCCGGTGCCCCAGACGATTCTCACCTCCGGTCCCAACGCCGGGCTGGGCTTTTCGTCCTACAGCCTGCCCTCCACGTACGACGAGAATCAGTACCTGCTGAATGCTGACTATCTGCTCTCGCCGCGCAATACGCTCGGGCTGCGCAGCTACGTGGCGACGATCAGGCAGTACCGCTCGTTCGGTTCGCCGTCGGGTTATCCGGGCACCGCGACGGTGGCGGGCAAGGGTACGCCACAGGCATTGAGCGCGCACGATCACGTCACCAGCCTGAACCTGAATTCGGTCCTGACTAAGAGCATCGTCAACGAAAGCCGGGTCAGCTTCACGCGCTCCACCCAAGGTGCCAATGGCGTGGATACGCCGTCGGCGAACTCACTCGGCATGACGCCGGCGGACCGGTTCTTCGATCAACCACCGGAGATCAACGTGCTGGGGCCATTGGGCAGCTTCCGCGTGTTCGGCAATATCGGCAATGACTTCCAGACCAAGAACCGGTACTACTCCTGGGCCGATAATCTGAGCTGGACGCACGGCCGGCAGACCTTTCGCGCGGGCGGGATCGCCCTCACGCAGACCAACTGGCGCTCGGACGAGGGTGCGGCGCGCGGCAAGCTCACCTTCCAGACCTTTGAAGACTTCCTGCTCGGTCTGAGCGCGACGGACAACCTTAGCCCGTATGGGCGCAGCAACGTTCAAGCCATTCAGGCGAACGAAGGGGCCGGGCCGAACGGCGCGGTGATTTCGCAGTATCAAAGCTACTCGGGCGCCGTGTTCGTACAGGACGACGTCAAGGTGAACCCGCATCTGACGCTCAACTTGGGGCTACGTTGGGAGTACCTGGGAGCGCCCTTTGAAACCTCCGGCACTCTCGGCAACACCTGGCCGGCACTGCTGCAGACTGGTATGATCCCGCCCGGGACGGGCACATTCGCCGGTGAGACCGTGGCCGCGAATTACAACCCCGTGGCCGTCAATCCATACACCGGCCAGCCGTTCGGCGCCGCGCCGGCGGGCGTGTTGGTACGCTCAACGCGCAGCTCCTATGAGAACGGCGCGCCACTAGACGCTTATGCGCCACGCTTCGGTTTTGCATGGCAGCCACTCGGCGCGGACAGCCGGGTCGTATTGCGCGGAGGTTACGGCTGGTTCTATCAACCGGCCGCCAGTTCGGGCAGCACGTCCATGTCTACCGCCGCGCCCTACGCGCAGGGATTCACCAACGCGGATTCCAGCAACAACCTGTCCAGCTTTCAGCAGCCCTTCCCCGCCGTGACGCTGGGCTATCTGCCGCGCACACCCGGCTCGGAGCTCTCCGACCGCGTGGCCGGACCGCTGTACCGGATTCCGCGACTCCAGCAATGGAACGTGAGCGCGCAATCCCGGCTGGCGAAATCGACCACGTTGGACGTTGGCTACGTCGGCTCGGCCGCCAGCCACCTGCTCATGTCGCGAGGGCTGAATCAGCCGCTGCTGGCCAGCGCGGCCAGCCCGGTGAACTGCGGGTACGACGGAGTAGCCGGTGATTGTATCACCACCAACACGGCGCAGAATGCGCAGTTCCGCGTGCCCGTGCTGGGCGAGACGCCGACCGCGCTGCTGGATTCGGGCTTCTTTGGATCATCGGACTACAACAGCCTGCAGGCGACCCTCCGCGAGCAGATTTCGCGCGTCCTGACCTTGCAGGCGGCCTACACATTCTCGCGTGCCGCGACCAACACCAGCGTCTATAACGATCTAAACGATCTCGATCTGGACTGGGCGCGGGCGAGCTTCGACCGCACGCATCGCTTCACCGCCAATTTCGAGTATCAACTGCCCGCGCCAGGCCGGGCCAATCGCATTGCGGCGGCACTGTTGAGCGACTGGTCGCTGACTGGGATCGTCATCGTTCAGAGCGGCTTGCCCATGACGCTGATCGACCCCAACGCAGGCGGCGTCTACGCGCACGCGGCCGCGGCCACCGTTACGCTGTGCCCCGGCGCGACCTACGCGGATCTGGTGACGCCGGGCAGCACGGATGCACGGCTCAATGATTGGATCGACACCGCAGCCATCTGCTCTCCGGCCGCGGTCGGCGCGGATGGCTCGACGGCCTACGGCACCACGGGACAGAGCATCCTGAATGGTCCCGCTCAATTCAATACGGACTTCTCGCTCGGCAGGAAGATGAAGGTGGGCGGCGTGCGCGAGGACGCTGTGCTGGCGTTCCGGATGGAGCTGTACAACGCCTTAAATCATCCTCAATTCGCTAATCCCGGTACCACCCTGGACACCGCGACATTTGGCGTGGTCACTCAGACCTCCGTGGCGCCACGGCTGATTCAGTTCGCCCTGAAGTATTTGTTCTGAGTTCGATCGATTGGCGCCCGACTCTGGATGCGGCGCCTGCCTGCTCCCGGATCTGCCGGAGCGGTGCTCTGTAACTGCTGAACGAGGTTCGTTGCGAGAACTATGGTCGCTTGGTTTGGGAGCTCCTCGCGCGTAGAAGGAGTTGCGGGGCTGGCGCCGGCTGCCTTCTCCTGATAGGTGGACGTCCTGCAGCTGCAGCGCGACCGCGTGGCCGCGCGCTGGCCCGGCTGCCCGCTTGTGTTCCCCAGCCTCAGCGGCTCTGGAGAATCGTGTTGAATAGTCTCCCACGGCTACTATTTCACTGTCGCCGTCCCGCTCCCCTCGACGATCAGGTTCGACTTGTCAATGCCCGCGTTGCGGACCGTTTCCTTTAACCCGCTCGGCCAGTCCACCTCGAGCGCCTGGATCTGCACGTCCTTCCCCAGGCCAAACGTCAGCGCCAGCTCGCTCTGCGAGGCGTAACTGGAACCGGAGTGAACCGTCTGCCATTGCGCGTGCGAGGGCGTCTTCAGGCGCACCACCGCGCCGATGCCGTCGCGGTTCGATTTCGTCCCTTGCAGCTTTACTCTCAGCCAGTGGTTGCCGTTGGTGTTGCTGTCGTTGCGGAACAGGATCGCCGGACCGTTGTTGGTCGTGACAATCAGATCCAGCTTCCCGTCGCCCTTATAATCGGCATAGGCCGCGCCGCGCGCCACCATCGGCCGGGCGAAATCGGGACCCACCTTCGCGCTCACGTCCTCGAAGCGTCCCTGGCCCAGGTTGTGAAACAGCAGCGGCGGCTCGGCGTACCTCACTCGCGGTTGCACGCGGCCGATCTCCTCGTCGATGTGGCCGTTGGCGCAGAAGATGTCCGGCCAGCCGTCCAGATCGTAGTCGAAAAAGAACACGCCGAAAGTGAGCGTGAGCAGCGACGCGCGGCCCAGCGCCGAGCGCGGCGCTTCGTCCACGAACAGCCCGTTGCCCTCGTTGTGATACAGGCTCAACATCTGGTTCGTAAAGTTGCCCACCAGCAGGTGCGCCCGCCCCGACCCGTCGTAATCCGACGCATCCACGCCCATCGCGCCGCGCGCCACGCCGTCCTCGCCGAACGCCACGCCCGCCGCCAGCGCCTCCTCGGCGAAGGTCCCGTCTTGCAGGTTGCGGTATAGCTTGTTGGGCTGGGTGTCGTTGGCCACGAAGATGTCCGGCCAGCCGTCGTTGTTGTAGTCCAGAATCACCACCCCCAGCGACTTCGATGTCGGGTCGAACAGCTTGGCCTTCATCGTGACGTCCTCGAACCTCCCGTTGCCCAGGTTGTGGAACAGGCGGCTCGACTGGCCTTTGTACGATTCCGGCGTGCAGTAGCTCTTGCTCACCGCGTCCAGTGAGCACCACAGGTCTCCCTGCGGCGTCCATTGCACATAGTTGGCCACGTACAGGTCGAGCTTGCCGTCGCGATCGTAATCGAACCACGCCGCCGATGTGCCGAACGCGGCATTGCGGATGCCGCTCGCGGCGGTGACGTCGCGGAACTTGAAATTGCCCTGGTTGTGAAACAGCCGGTCGCCTTCCAGGGCGGTGATGTAAATGTCGGGTTTACCGTCGTTGTCGTAGTCGCCCACCGCGATCCCGATGCCGTACATCTCCACGTCCAGCCCGCTGCCGGCGGTCACGTCGGTGAAGGTCCCGTCGCCGTTGTTCCTGTACAGCCCCGGCAGCGACCGCCGCCCCTTCGGCGTCCAGTCCTTGCCATTCACCAGGACGATGTCCGGCAGCCCGTCCCCGTTGAGGTCGACGAACGCCACGCCCGAGCCCATCGTCTCGGGCAGCCATTTCTTGCCCGTCTTGCCGGCGTTGTGGACGAAGTGAATGCCCGCCGCCTTCGTCACATCCGTGAACCGCCCTTGCCCCCACGCGGCGGTGATGCAGGCCAGGCCCGCGAAAAGCAGTCTTCTCATGGCAATTTGACGCTCTCATGTTCGTGGATCTGCTGCCGCTCGTTGTTGTCTTCCGGACTCAACGCGCGCGGCTTGGCGGTGATGCTCTGCGCCGACTCGTCGGCTTTGAAGCGCCGGAACAGAATCTCCTCGCGCTTCATTTTTGCGTTGTCTCCCAGGCCGCGGTAGCACAGCATCAGGTTGTAATGCGCCTGGACGTCCTCGGGATCGATCGCCAGCACGCGCTGAAAAGCCTCCACCGCCTGCCCGTAATCGCGTTTGAGAAACTCCAGTCGCCCGATCTGGTTCTGCACCACCCGGTCGCGCGGGTACATCGTCGCGGCTTTCTTGAGCGACGCCAGCGCGCCCTCGTAATCCCCGTCGGCCTTCTGCGCCATCGCCTGGAAGAAATGCACCCGCCCCAGCTCGGGATTGATCTTCATCGCCTTCTCGATAAACGGCTTGGCGGCCTCCGTCTCGCCTTCCTGAATCAGCGCCCGGGCCACGTTGAGCCAGCCGTCGGCGTACTCCGGATCCGCCTCGGTGACGCGCGTGAAGGCGTACTCCGCGCCCTTCAGATCGCCTTGCAACAGCAGCCCGATCCCCCAATCGTTCCACCGCTCGCGGTCCTGCCGCCGCACCACCGGCTGCCACTCCGTTTCCGTCCTGGCGTCGCCCAGTTCCAGCTTCGCCGTCGCCCGGGCCAGCGTGACCACCGGCAGTTCGGGGATGCGGCCCTTGATTCTCCCTGACACATTGGCCGGTATATTCGATGGCGAGAAATCGTATGTCCGGCTGTCGTAATCCACGCTGACGAGCTTCGGATCCTGGTTCGGCTTGGGCTCGCCGGCATAACTGAATTGCGTGTAATACCAGGAGAATTTCCGGTAATTCAGCCGCGCATTTAGCGTGATCGGGCCCTTTGCGTCCTTGGGAATTCTCACCCTGTAATGCGCGACATCGGCCGCGCCCGGCGGGATCAGCCGGACGTATAACAGGCTGCGCATGGCCCAGGCGTTGCGCTTATTGATCGGATTTCCATCCCCGTCCAGCTGAAACGACTTATAAAAATGAGCCCCTTTTTCGACTGGTCCGCGGCCATTATCCTCGATTTTCCCGCTCCAGAAGATCACTTTCCCGTTCGCATCGCGCCCTTCCAGCTCCAGCCACACGTCCAACGCGTCCACCGTCCCGCCCGGGAAGAAGTGGCCGATCTTGCGCGTGCGCACCACCACGTCGACCCGCGCCGTCGAGCCCCGCTGAAACTTCACGCCCGCCTGGTCGATCGGCGCCGCCAGCCGGCTGATCTCCCGCAGGAAGAACTGGCCCGTCGTTTCGGCCTCCTCTCCCACTGCGAACGAGGTCATCGCCTGCTGCGCGTTCTCCGCCGCCGCCCGCCGCTGCATTTGCAGGCCCGGCGCCGTCTCCGCCGGCTGCGCCGCAAAAATGTCCACCGTTATAAAGCCCGACTGCAGGAACCCCTCGACGGCCTTCAACTGCGTCTCATCCTGATTGGCGGCGGGCACGGCCGTATTGGCGGCGGCAAAGCGATGGCTGTGCACCACGCCCTCTCGCGCCGCCGGATCGGTGGAGGGCACCAGCGGCATGTGGCAATCGGCGCACACCATCGGCTTGTCCGGGTAGTAGAACGAGCGCGCTCCCTGCCCCGAAACGCCGGACGCCTGCCAGTTGTCGTATTCGTTGAAGCCGCGCATCCAGCGGTAATTGTTCACCGGCACATCCAGGTGCACCTTGTGACACGCCGAACAGAACTCCGACGAGTGCCGCATAAACGGCTTCATGAACGTGCGGCGATGCGGCTCCGGCGCCCGCGTGGTGACAAAGTCGTGCGTCCATCGCACCACCGGATTGCTGCTCGTGGCCAGGTCATGCAACATCGGGTATTCGAGCGCAAACCCGCCATTGCCCATGCTGCCGTGCACTGCGCTGATCGAATGGCACGAGATGCACCCCAGGCCGTTCTGCGCCTCCGGCGTATCGATCTGCTCCCGCGCCGGCCGCTCGAACCGTCCGCTGAACAACATGGCGTGGTCGTGACAACCCGCGCACCACTTCGACCCGTGAGTTCCGTTGACGTCCTGCATGTATTCGATCGCCTTGCGGTAGAACTGGTTGTTGAACGAGGCGAAGTGGTGCATCGAGGAGTTCCACTGGTCGTAAATCTCTTTGTGACAATCGCCGCAGCGTTTCGAGTCCATGAAGAACTTCGACGGGATGAGCCGGCCCGTATTCGTCTCTGCCGACGACGGCCAGAACGGCGATCGCGGCCCGGCCCCCTCTTCCTCCATCGACGCGGGCACGACATTCGGGTTGTGCACGGACCCAGCGGCCCACGGATAGAGCCGCTGATAACCCGCATACGCGGCGCATGCAACCCCGGCCACCATGGTCACCGCCCAGAATCGCCTCGACTTGAGCGCGGCCGCCGCCAGAAACGCCCCCAGAAATCCCGAGTAGATGTGCGCCGCCAGCGCCGCGTGGTTGGCCGTGATCGCTCCTTTCCACAACAGGAACCCGCCCAGAACCGCGCTGGCCAGCAGCACCGGCGTCGCCCAGCGCATCGCGCGCCGCACCTCGCCCGAGCGCAGCAGCAGCCATACGAACGCCGCCAGCACGCCGAGCCCCAGAGCAAAATGCAGCAGAATGTTTCCGATGTAGAAAATGGAAGCCTGCGCCGTCGACCACAGGTATAGGCTGTTCACCACCAGAAGGGCGAATGCCGCCGCCGTCAGCTTCCCAGTTCGATTCATGGCTCAGTTCCCTCAAGTCTCGCGCCCAAATCGCGGCCTCGCGAACCCTCCGCGTCGTCCGCGCCGCTCCGCACGCGTCTCATTGCGCGTGGTTCGCCATCCATCCCTGCTCTGGAAAGTCCATTCGCCCATCACCCGCCCTGCCTGCCATCCCTGGCCGTGGACCGACCTCTCCCAGGGCATCCCCATGCACCCCATGGGCGTAGTTTTCCCATACTCATCCGTCCGATTTCAATCATGTAAACCTATTAGTTCGCCGAGCCCACGACCCGCCCGCAAACTCCGATGTGGTGCCGCCCATCGGGAATTGAATGTTGCCTCGGAGCCGATGTACCCTGAAGTCGGAGTCCCCAATGGGCAACCAGGTCACCGACGCGATCTACACCGGGGGGGTGCTGAGACCCCTCGGCGAGGTCTCACTGCGCGAGTCCGAGCGTGTCCGGCTCATCATCGAACGCACCGGACAGGCCGACTCCGACCGGCAACTCGCCCTGGAGCGCCTTCGTGCCGGCATCGGCCAGATGCGCTTTTTCCTGAGCGGACCGCTGCCATCCCGTGACGAGCTGCATGACCGGCTTTGACACCAATATTCTTATCTACAGCTGCGATCAGGCCGACAGCGTGCGGCAGCAGTGCGCCCTAGAACCTCTTGCCAGCACGCGGGATGGCGTGTTGCTGTGGCAGGTCGCGGCGGAATTCGTGGCGGCTAGCCGCAAATTGGCACGGCAGGGTTTCACTCCTGCACATGCCTGGGCCCGTTTACGTGAGTTTATGGGTATCCTGCCTTTGATCGTGCCTTCGCCGAATGTCTTGGACCACGCTCAGGCCCTACATAGGGATCAGGGCATTTCCTTTTGGGACGCGATGATCATAGGCGCCTGCCTCGACTGTGGCGTCCGGACGCTGTATTCGGAAGACTTGCCCGGCCGAATCTTCGAACCCGGCCTTCAGATCGTCAATCCATTCCGTTAATCGGGAAAGCGAGCAAGGGGTGCAGTCCAGCATGCACTGATGCAGGATCGTCCCCGATTGGTGGCTTAAAACGTGGAGGCGGATGGCGCTTACGTGGTGGGTAGACCACGTCGTGGTGCACCTGGTCCGGCGATTACGGGAGTTGCTCCGCGCGCGAAAGAGCCGGCCTTGGCGGTGCGTGACAGCCAGGGTCCTCTGCGCGGAGTCCGAAGAGAACTCCATCTACGCTTCGGTGCACTTGCTGTATTCCTATGACGCGCGCGGCGAAGAACAAGTCGACAGCTATGACCTAGCATTCCTGTTGAGGAGTTCGGCGAACATTTTCGTTGAGAGCTGCACCCAACAGAGATTCCTCAGGGTACGTTACAACCCGCAAACGCCCTCTTCCCGCGATGACCTAGCCCGGATGTTTCACCACGATCGCAGCGAGGCGCGATGAGAGGGCTGCAGATACGAGGCGGGCGACGGGAACCGCCCGCAGGCGTACTGGACTGCTACGTCGAGGACGGGGGCGCCCCCTGGGCCCAGCGCAACGCAGTAGATGCGGCCCTATCGCGCGCCGCAGCCGATTGTTGGTGAAATATCCGGGCTAGAATGAGGGTTTGGCATGCAGTCTCCCACGCCCGTCCAGCCGCAAATGAGCGAGGAGGACGTCCGGCGCGGCATCGCCGAGCTTTCCCCCTGGTTCTACTCCTTTGACCTGGGCCGCGGGCTCACGACCACTTCAGCCGTGCCCGACTCCGTTCGCGGCATCTTCGGCACCCGCCTGGAGATGGTGGAGCGAGCTGTGCGCGCGCACTTCGGCCCGCGCCTCTCAGCCATCGACTGTCTCGACATCGGCTGTCACGAAGGGTATTACACGCTGGCCATGGCGCGGCTGGGGCTGCGGCGCGTCGTCGGCCTGGAGCCACGCGAAGAGAACCTGCGCCGGGCGCAATTCGTCGCCGCCGCCACCGGCTTGCCCAACCTGGAATTCGTGCCCGGCCGGGTGGAGGATCTCGCAGCCACACATCCGGTCTATCCGCTGACGCTGTTTCTTGGCGTGCTGTACCACGTCATGGACCCGATGTTGTGCCTGCGCCAGCTCAGCGCCGTTACGGGCGAGCTGTGCGTGCTGGAAACCCAGGTCGTGGATGAAGTCGAGGGCTTCACGGAGTGGGGTTCGCGCCATTGGACGTACCCTTATCGCGGCATCCTCGCCTTGATCGACGAGAGTGGTGAATTCGACGCCGGCAACCGCGAGTCGGGCGTTGCGCCGCTGGTGACATGCCCTTCGCCCCGCGCTGTGGAAGCGATGCTGCGCCACGCCGGCTTCCGCCGCGTCGAATTCGTCCCCCCCGCCGCGGACGCTTACGAACAGCACGCCCGCCGCAAACGCGTCGTGGTGGCCGCATGGAAGTAAGCCCGGGCGCTCATTCCGGCCCGGCTCTCGAGGCTCAGCGCTCCGCCGATGAGCCGGCTGCACCGGCCCGGGAGATCCTCCTGCGCCTGAGCCATGTCTCGAAAGCCTATCCGGTCGATGAGAAACCCTCGGCCCGCCTGCGCGCTCTCTTCCCCGCCCTGGCCCGCCGCCCGCCGCATCTGTTCTGGGCGCTCCGCGACGTGAGCTTCGAACTGCGCCGTGGCGAGTCGCTGGGCATCGTCGGGCCCAACGGCTCGGGCAAGAGCACGCTGCTGCAGATCGCCGCCGGCATCCTGCGTCCGACCGAGGGTAGCGTGGAGCTAAACGGGCGGCTGGCCGGGCTGCTCGAGCTCGGTTCCGGGTTCAATCCCGAATTCACCGGACGGCAGAACGTCCAGCTTTCGGCCTCTCTGCACGGCCTCAACGCCCGACAGACCGCGGATCGTTTCACCGCAATCGTCGCCTTTGCCGACATCGGCGATTTCCTCGACCAGCCGGTGAAAACCTATTCGAGCGGCATGCTGATGCGGCTCGCCTTTGCGGTTTCCATTCACGTCGATGCTGAAATTCTGCTGGTGGACGAAGCCCTGGCCGTCGGCGACATTGCCTTTCGCCAGCGCTGCATGCGCCGCATCCACTCGCTGCGCGAACGCGGGCTGAGCATCCTGTTCGTCTCCCACTCCTCCGAGGATGTGCGCGCCATCAGCGACTGTTGCCTGTGGCTCGAGGACGGATCGATGAAGGCGCTGGGCCCGACCGATGGCGTCGTCGGCCGGTACCTGGCCAGCATGACCGCGCGCGACGCCGCCATGATCGCCCGGGAAGTGGCGGCGCAAGCCGCCCGCGCCCCGTTCACCGCTCCCGAGCTTGCTCCACCGGTCGAGTTCTCAGGCCACCGTTTCGGCGACGCCCGGGCGGCCATCAGTGGCGCGACTTTCCTTCTGGAGTCCGGCTCGGCGGAAGCGCGAGTGGAGCACAGCCAGCGGCCCGTGCTTCGGCCCGGCGACAGCGTGACCGTGCGCTTCAGCTTCAAGGTCCATCAGCCGCTCGCTTCGCCCATCGCCGGCTTCATGGTGCGCGACGCGCAGGGCAGATCCCTGTTCAGCTCCAACACTTCGCGCGAGGGATTCCAGATGCCCCCGCTCGTCGCCGGAGACCACATCACCGTAGACTTCGTCTGGACCATGCCCCGTCTCGCCCCGGCCACTTACGGTCTCACGCTGGCGGTCTCCGATGGTACGCTCCACAAGTACGTCATTTGCGATTGGGTCTACGACTTCCTCTCCTTCACCGTGCCCCCCGGCGACGCGCCGGAGTTCGGCTGGATCGGCCTGGATTGCGAAGTCGACTTTAAAACATTTGAGGCTCGCCCTGTTGCGGACGAGCCTCATCGTGTCCCCTGATCTTCACTCGTTTCAGCGCCCGCGGCCAGGCTGCGCAAGCCATCTTATCGCCTGGCCAATGCGCCACTCCGCGGCGCACTCTGAGCTTACTTCGCCGCCTTCTTCGCGCCCAGCCCGGTGTTCACCCAGCCGCGCTTCTCGTCGCTCTCAATCACCTTTTCGAGCAGCTGCATGCCGCGCAGGCCGTCGGCGAAGGTTGGGTACTCGACCGGCAGGCTCGGATCGGCCACGCGCTGCCAGAAGCGCTTGAAGAGCTGCTTGTGCGCGTCCGGGTAGCCCTCGGCGTGGCCGCCGGGATAATCGGCATACGGCGCCGCCTTCGGGTCCATCAGCGACCCGTCCTTCTGCATGATCCGGTTGGGCTCGTTGCGGTAGCCGATCCAGATATGATTCGGCTGCTCCTGGTTCCAGCTCACGCTGGCCTTGGTGCCGCAGATCATGAACTCGAAGCGGTTCTTGCAGCCCGCCGCCACCTGGCTCACCGTGAACGCCCCCCGCGCGCGCTCTCCCAGGTGCAGCAGCACCGCGCCGTAGTCCTCGGTGTCGATTTTGATCTCCTTATAATCCGAGGGCTTCAGCGTCTTCCCGGCGAAGGTCTCGATCGCCACCAGCGGTTGTTTGCGCGTCTTGTGGAAGATCTCGATCTCGGCACACAGCGCGGTGATCGGCAGTCCCGTCACGTGCTGGATCATGTCCATCCAGTGCGAGCCGATATCGCCCATCGTTCGCAGCGGGCCGTTGTCCTTGCGCAGGATGCGCCAGTTGAAGTCGGTATCGTACAGCAGCCAGTCCTGCGAGTACGTCCCCTGCACCACCAGAATCTCGCCCAGTTCGCCGTTCTCAATCATGCGGCGGATCTGCTGCGTCAGCGGGTAGTAGCGCAGGTTGTGATTGGTCGCATGGCACAGGCCCTTCTTCTCCGCCAACTCGAGCATCTTCTTCGCTTCGGCCGCGGACATGGCGAGCGGCTTCTCGCTCAGCACGTGCTTGCCGGCCTTCAGCGCCTTCATCGCGATCGGCCCATGCAGCGCGTTGGGCGTGCACACGTGTACTCCATCAATGCTCTTGTCGGCCAGAATGTCGTCTACCGTGGCGGCGCATTCGATCGCGTTGGCCGCGGCAAAGCGCTCCGCCTCCGCCAGGTCGATGCCCGCCACCGCGGCCACATCAACGAAGCCCAGCCGTCGCAGGGCCTCCACGTGGGTCCGGCCCATGAAGCCGGCTCCGATCACTGCTGCTTTCAATTTGCGCATATTTGTTTTTTAGACCTCGCGTATCGTTGATCCCCGGAGGGTTCGTGAACAACAACACTCTATACCATCGCTCCGCCATGCGGAAAACGCGGCGGATCATTCGATACCTCGCCGCCGGAATGCGGCCCTTTTGTGTTATCTTTTTTTCAATCCGACTCAGAGAGGCTTAGACCATGTCCAATTTCAATCGGCGTGATTTTTTGAAGACGGTGGCGGGCGCCGCGTCTTCGGTGGCAGTGGGCGGAAGCGTTCTGGGCGCGGGGCTCAACGCGGCGATGGCCAAGCCGGCGAAGCCGGTGAAGCGGCTGGCGACGGACTGGGTGCCGCTCGGCAATTCGGGCGTCAAAGTGACGCGCCTGGCCTTCGGCACCGGCACGTTCGGCGGCAAGGTGCAGCGCGAGCTCGGCCAGGCCGAATTCACGCGTCTGGTCCGTTATGCCTATGACCACGGCATCCGTTTCTTTGAAACCGCGCAGAACTACGCCGGCATGCCCGAGATGCTGCGCATCGCGCTGGACGGCGTCCCGCGCGACAGCTACTGCCTGATGACCAAGTACCGCCTGCAGCAGACCGACGATCCGCTGACGGTGCTCGACCGTTACCGCAAGCAACTCAACACCGAGTACTTCGATATCCTGCTGCTGCACTGCGTGCGGACCGCGGACTGGGCGGAGACGTTCAAGCCGGCGCGCGACGCCTTCGATGAAGCCAAGGCGAAGAAGATCATCCTGGCGCACGGCGCGTCGTGCCACGGGCTGGTGCCCATCCGGACATTCCCCAGCCAGTCCTGGCTGGATGTGTCGCTGAACCGCATCAACAACGCCGGCGTACGGATGGACAACATCCGCGGCACGGAGGACGGCGAGGGTGACGTGACGGAGGTGGTGGGCCACCTCAAGGAGATCCACGCGCGCGGCACCGGCACTATCGGGATGAAGATCATGGGCGAAGGGACGTTCAAGACCCCCGAGCAGCGCGACGCCTCTGTGAAGTTCGTGATGCAGCTCGGCACGGTCGACGCGGTCACAATCGGGTACAAGAGTACGGATGAGATCGACGAAGCGATCGCGCGCGTCAATACGCACCTGAACGCGTGAGGGCCGAGCGCGGGCCCGCCTTGCTTCGGCTGCGGGAGGCCGGCGTCTGGTGGCGTGTCGCAGTGACTCCGTCAGCACGCGCAGAACCAGTCAATGCGGATCGCCGCCCAGAATACGCGCATTGCAGCCGCAGCTGCTTGCAGAGCTGCGACCGTCTGTCGGAGCCGCGACTGTCTGACGGAGCCGCGACTGTCTGACGGAGCCGCGACTGCAAGGAGCGGTTGTGCTTGCTTGCCCGCCATAGCGACAAGAGTCGCGGAGGCGGGTGGCGCAGACACTCGTGTTGACGCTTAGCCCGAACGGAGCCGCGACTGCAAGGAGCGGTTGTGTTTCTGAGCCGCGGCCGTGAGCGAGACGGTTGCGCTGACGATTTCTCTGCGACAGGCCCTAGTAGCGCTGTTCACGATTCAGGGAAGTCGTCCGGAACGCCGGCGTGGCTGTTTGACGGGCCGGAGCGGACACTGCGGCGTTTCTCGGACGGGTGACATGACCCGGCGAATCCGGTGTTTTTGACGCGCCCGGAGGCGCGCCCGCCGATTCTAGTCTGGCCGCACCAGGTAGCTTCCGATGCCTGAGATTCCAGAGTTCTCCCTGGACGAACCCTGTAGCCTGGGATCGATCTGAGAACCGCCGACGCTGTCATCGGCGATGTACCCAAACACCCCGCGACCCAGGTCGAAGGGCACATCCAGGAGCGCCATCGAAGAGCTGCGGTGCCATCCTGTGCCGGGATTAGAGGGATGAGCCAATGGCCCTCCCATGTTTCGCTGCAGTTGCGCTTCGAGCTTTGGATCTGTCGAATAGCCATTCGCGGCCCCGTCAAAGTGCGAGAAGAACTCGGTCAGCTCGGCGAGGGTGGCGTATCTCCAACCCGCGAATCGCCCGCCCGGGGCCGACTCGGCTTTGACCTGGTTGTACGACAAGCCCGCGGTTATATCCAGGTGCAGCCATTTCAACCCCGTCGTCTTGTCCTTTAATGCGCTCTTTTCGCCCAACGCCGTGTCAACCTGTTCAAAGCGGCTGGCCAGGTCGGGGCTGAGGATGCCGTCCGGCAAAGGCGATGCGGCTTGCGGATGGGCGCTATCGATGATGCGAAACGCTTTGGGCCCGGAATGGGCGACAGCGTACGGCGTGGTCGATTGCGGATTGCAAACCTGGCAGTCGTAGACCGTCCAGGTCGCGGACACCGTGAAGTTGCCGCGGTAGTCCGGCAGCCATCCATCGCGGCGCAACGTGCGCTCCTGAATCACGATCTGGCCGAGCGGGTATTGCGCGAGCCCTTCACGAAGAACAGGGCCGCTCCACGCACAAGGGCTGCCCCAATCCGACCGCTTTACCAGCAGCCCATCCGCGCGGTCGCGAACTTCGACGTTCGCAATCTCGTTGCACATCTCGAAACCCGCCCCGTAGACCGCCACCTCAGCGGCGAAGTTCTTCACCGCGAGGTGCAATGGAACGTCCTCTCCCAGTTCGTACGTGTCCTTGTCGAGCGTCACGTCCACCGCGACGCCCTTCGTCTGAGGACCCCAGTTGCGCGGGATGAGAGACGCGTCGGCAATGGTCAGATGCAGGGTATTCGAAGTCGCGAGAAAAGCGCCTTCGTGCTGGCCCGGCGGCGCCATGTAAGCCACGTCGGTGGCGTGCTCGCCACGCCCGCTCCATCTCGACAGATGCCCCGCATCCAGGTCCATTTCGACCTTGCGATCCGGCAACCCGAACGATTCGGTAGTCACTCTGCATCGGCTGGCATATGCGCCCACTTCGTCGAAGCGCGTGAAGCCATCCGGGGAGCGGGAGCGTTGAATGAAAGTCAGGCAGCCCCGGTCGTTGAGCTTCAACAGGCTGCTCGGCCCTTCAGCCTCGACATGCAGGGAGATCTGCTCCTGGTCGAAGTAGGTTGATCTGGCAGACGACAGCTTCAGCGACACCCAGCCGGATGATCCCGGGCGAGGAGGGTCATTCGCGCTGTCCAGCGTGACTGGCGAGACATCGACACGAGAGCAAATTGGAATGGCGCGGGATCCAAGATAGACGGAGGCAAAAGTCTGGGGACCGGTCGGGTAGATTTCGGCGGCGCTGAACGAGATGCCATTGGCCCCCTTGCATGTAGACGGTTGATCCGATTTCGCCTTGAAACTCAGCGTCACGTGAGCCGCGTCCTGGGGCCGAAGAAGGACGCCCAACTTCCCTTCCCGCAGATCTACCGCTTGGCCGTCGATGCAGTTGAGACAGATTTGGACGTCAGCGAAGTGAAGTTGGCGGTCGGTGAACCAGACCTTGGGAGTGGGCTGGGTCACGCAGGGACGCGCCTCAATGTTCCGAAAATGGAAAACCATCGATGACGGGTCGATTGAGAGGTCCGGGGCGTCAAATCCGATATCCAGGTCTTCCGCCTCACAGGCCCGCAGGCCGATGTCCGTCTGCCTGTCCAGTGCGACCGAAGGCACGAGCGGCCCCGTTATTTCTGCCCCCGGCGCGTCCGGCGGCCCGCCTTCCAGGAACTCCGTGGATATCCGTTCTCCCGGAGTGAAGTTGCCGCGCCGGTATTCCGAAACATAGACGTTCCCACAGACCTGCATGGGCGCGCGAAACAACCGCGCAAACGGAGGGGCGTTCACTGTGAAGACGTCGGCGGCGTTACAAGTCGATGGGTTCCCTTTCACGCGGGTCTCGGCCGGAGAACTGATCAACCAGTGCCGGCCGCGGTCGTAGTAGGCCAGGAGCACGTGCGCGCTTTCCCCTGGCGCCAGAACGACGGGAGCGGCTCGCCGGTCGTCCTCCGGCCTGCCGGGCGTGAAGAAGTCGAAGGCCGGCGGCACCGGCGCGGGCCCGCTTGCCTCCAGATTGCCCGCCCCAGCTTCGGATAAGAAAAAATGAACATCGGGTACGCCCTGCAGAGTGACCGGATGGCCTGAGCAGTTGCGATACAGGAGGACCAGCTCCATCCGGCCGGCCGAGGGCATGGCCGCGAAGGGCGGGATCATCGAGATCTCCAGCCCACTGGGATCGCAGGGCGGCGGACCGGCGCTGTGACCAGAGCAGAGACTTGTCCCAGCCACCAGATGGCAGACAACGATGAGTGCGGGCAAGGCGCGAGCGGGAAACCACATGACTCGCTTCGATCATAGACGGGAAAGCAGGTCAGCCAGTTACCGGCGAAGGGAGGACAGGAGCCAAGCCCGGCGGGCAGGTTGACGCAATCCTGGAAATCGGTCGGGTTCGGTCTTTCGGTTTCAGTGTGTTAACCTGAATGAGAACGCCATTGCCACGGGCGCGCCTCGTGGCTTTTTCAAGGACAGAATATGCCCAAACTGAAGACCCACACCGGGGCCAAGAAACGGTTTAAGAAGACCGGCACTGGCAAGATCATGCGCCACAAGGCGTTCGCGCGCCACCTGCTGACTTCGAAAACCACCAGCCGCAAGCGCAACCTGGGCCAGGGCGTCGTCGCCGACGATACCAACCAGGCCTCGCTGCGCCGCATGCTCCCGTATTGACCGATTGTTGATCAGGCGTGCGCGCCGGCGCTTCTGCACGTGCCCGAGCCGCCGCCAGAAAGCGGAATCCGATCTGGAAACCGCTCATTCAGACGAGTAAAGAAGGAGACGAAACGTGCCCCGAGTTAAACGATCCACTAATCGCCGCGATTCCCGGAAGAAAACCCTGACCCTCGCCAAGGGTTACTTCCTCACCAAGAGCAAGCTCTACCGTTCCGCGCAGGAAGCTGTAGAAAAGGCGCTGCGTTACGGCTACGTCGGCCGCAAACGCAAGAAGCGCGATTTTCGCCGCCTGTTCATCGTCCGCATCAACGCCGGCTGCCGGCTGAACGGCATCAGCTACTCGAGATTCATCGGCGGCATGAAGCGCGCGGCGATCGATTTGAACCGCAAAATACTGGCCGATTTGGCCGCCAATGAACCCGCCGCGTTTACATCTCTTGTCGAGAAGGCCAAAACCGCGTTAGTCTCGGGCTGAGACCCAAGGCGATGTTACCTCTCACGGACGACGAAGAAGCCCTGATGGCGCGGCTCGAGTCCCGCTTCGGGCAGTTGTCGAATCTTCTGCTGAGCTTCAGCAAGCGCTGCGAGCAGTTGGAGAAGGAACTCCGCAGCGTGCGCGAGGACCGCGATTCCGCCGCCGGCCAGGTCCCGGCCTTGAAAATCGAGATCTCGAAGTTGAACGACGAAATCGCCGCCATGCGCATCAAGCAGCAGGACGCTGCCGCGCGCGTCCGCGGCCTGCTTGAACAGATCGACCGGCTGGGCCTGTTCGAGCAGAAACAGGAGTCCTAAGGCTGTGGATACCGTGGAATCCGCGAAACGCGCCGTCCGCGTCACCATCTTCAAACAGCCCTACACCGTCCGTACCAGCGGCAATGTGGCCGACACGGAGAGTCTCGCCGCCGGCGTGGATGAGCTGATGAACCGCATCGCCGACCGCACCAATACGGCCGAGCCATCCCGCGTCGCCGTGCTCGCCGCGCTGCACCTCGCCGACCGGCTCCGTTCCCTCGAACGCCGCGCCCACGAACTCGAGGATCGCGCCCGCGAACTCCAGCTCCGCGCCGAGCAGTCCGAGCGCCACGCCGTGGAGTTGCTGGAACAGCTTCACGACCCGCAGCCGCAATCCGCGACCGCCCTGAAGACCGATCTGCGCCCGCGCATGGCGGCCCTCGACGAGCGCCTTGCCGGTCTCCTCGAGGACCACGAGCCAGACCCGACGCGCTGATTGTCATGCCGCGCCAGGCGCGTGGCGTTGTCCTGCGCCGCGACGGCCTGAGCAAAGCGTCAGTGGGCGCGAGGCGCTTGGTGCAACACACCAATCCGGATTCCCGCACAACGCTTGAGACTAAGTTGAACGGCGGTCCCGTGGGTCGTTCTCAACTCCCATAAACTCAGAGATGAGGAGCGTGCCCACTTATGGATGACGGCTCGGCTAGCCTGCATTTCTCACACCGTTCGCCAGCGAAACGCGTGAGAGGCCCGTGGATACGAGGCGCGCGAAGGGAGGCGCGCGGAGGCGTATTTGAACAATACGTTGAGCACGCCGACCGAGCGCAACGAAGTAGACATGGGTCTATCGCGCGTTGCAGCCGAAGGAGTGTGAGAAATGCCGGCTAGTGTCCCCTCCGGCAGTTCCCCCCAGCGCGATGACAATCCACCTGGGGAGACCGGCAGCCCTTCGATTGGTCCTGCAGCTGGCAATGATCAGCTCCGGCGCAGAATGGATTTCGTTTTTCTCGCCCTGGTGCTGAGCATATTTGCGGTCATTTCATCCCGGCATTATGCGGCATCGACGGACCCTGACATCTGGTGGCACATCCGCACCGGCGACTGGATCTTTCAACACGGCAGTCTGCCTTACTTCGACGTCTTCTCCTACACCACCTACGGAAAGCCATGGGTCGAATACTCATGGCTATTCGACATACTGATCTCGAAGCTCTTTAGCCTGTGGGGACCTGGAGGCGTCCCGTTATTCGCCAGCGTTCTCGTTGTGCTGAATCTGGCTGGACTGACTGCAATTCTGGCTAGATACACTCACCTGACTCGAGCCTTGGCTCTGACGATGTTCGCGTACCTGACGACCTTTGAGTCCTTAGGTACTCCGCGTCCCTGGCTCTTCACCATTGGGTTCTTTACCGTCGAATTGTGGCTCTTACTCCTGGCCTGTGAGCGCGGCCGGTGGATATGGTTGTGTCCCATCGTCCCGCTGATGGTCTTGTGGGCCAGTATTCACATTCAATTCGTCTATGGCTTGGCATTGATAGGCTTGTTCGCGCTGCTGAACTCCATTCCGGGCGCCGGCTATCCCGCTCCATCGGGCCAGCACGCTCCGCACAGGCTTTCAGGACTGTCGCTGTGGGTGCTGCTTGTGGCGTCGTCCTTGGCAACACTCGTAAACCCCTACGGTTGGCGGGTCTACACGGTGGTTTGGGACTACGCAACCCAAAAATGCACCCTGCTCTATATCGCGGAAATGCAATCCCCCAGCTTCAGAGGCCCCCTGGATTACTTGCTTCTGGGCTTCGTATGCGCGACCTGGTTTATCTTGGGCAGATCTCCCCGGCGGTCGATCTTGCTTGTTGCGCTGTTCGCCGCCGCCACCTGGTGCGGGTTTCGAACCGCTCGTGATTTGTGGTTTGTCGCGATCGTCGCGGCAATCATCCTGGCGCAGTGGTGGGGACCAGTCGTTCGAAAGGGTCAGACCATTGGCCTGCTGCACTGGGCGGCGGCTATCGCCATCAGCCTGCTCCTCGTCTTCACCGTCCCAGGCCTCCGTGTATCTGACACTGTGATCGCAAATTGGATGAAGACCCTCTATCCGGTTCAGGCCTGCGCATTCATCGAAAGCCACCACCTGTCGCCGCCTCTTTATAACTCCTATACCTGGGGAGGCTACCTGATGTGGAGACTGCCTCAACTCCCCGTCTCAATGGATGGACGCACCAACGTTCACGCTGACGCACAGGTCATTAATGCTATGGAGACAACTCATGGAGCGGAGAGTTGGGCCAAGGACGAAGAACTGTTCCGGGCCAGGACAATCTTGCTCGAGCGCAGACGGCCTCTCACCTGGATTTTGCGGGCCGACCCGAGATTCCGGCTGGTCTACGAAGATAAGACTGCACTCGTGTTTGAGCCGGTCGCGCAACCAGCGACAGCCGGCGGCTTGAACTCAGGTCAGGGACAGTAGCTACGCTGGGTCTCGAAACCAGGCGCAGCCGGCGAGTAGCGTGTGCGCTCGCCCTCCCAGTTAGCCCGGATGTTGCACTTGCGATCGCAGCGAAACGCGATGAGAGGGCCGCAGCCGATTGTTGGTGAAACATCCGGCCTAGAACAGCCGGTCCTGCCGCCGCAGCGAGCCGACGCTCCCGATGTTGGCGATCACGAACGAGAACTTGTACGTCGTATCGTCCACCACCCCGAAATTCGTGCGCCGGATCTGCACGTTGAACGCGCAGCAGCCCGCGTTGTAAGTGATCTGCACGTTGCCGTAGTCCAAAATCCCGGTGCGGTGGTCGTAGATGCCCAGGAAAGCCGCGTTCCAACCCCGTCTGTCGGCCCTTCCAAAGCCCACCAGGCCGCGAAACTGGTTGGACGGCGGCGAAAGCACCTGCGCTGAGGTTGGCGTCCCGATACACGGGTTGGTGGCGTAATTCGACAGCGGCTCGAAGGGCATGCACCCGACCTGCATCGAACCGACTGAGAAGAAGACGTTTTCGAAGCGCGCATCGGTCGTCAGGGCGCTGTCGATCACCTGGCGCCGAATCGGGTCGTAGTCCGTGCGCCACTCGAAGCCCAGATGCGACAGTGGCTGGACGCGCAGCGCCGAGCTGGCCGGCGACCACCTCCGCGGACCATCCAGAAACGTGTAAGCCCCAAATTCCGACGCGCTTTCAATGAGGTCCCGGACGCCTGCTACCGCCGCGCCGCCGAAGGTTGGATCGAAATAGTATTCCGCCCCTAGCTCCCAGGTCACAAAATCGCGCACTTGGCCCTCGCCGGTCTTCGTCCAGATGCGGTTTGTGATGGAAGCGCTGGCCTGTGTCGTGTCCGCCACCAGATCGCTTTCGTCGAATAAGATCACCCGGTTGAAATCGTTCACGCCGCTGATGTTCTTGAATTCCAGCCGCGGTTCGATCGAGTGCTTGAAAGTCGACCCCATCCATTTCGGCGCTTTGTAAACCCGGTACAGCGAGGGCAGGATCACATCCAGGTCAAACTCCCGGCTCGAACGCAAATACCTTTGCGCCACCACACTGTCGTTGCTCATGCTCTCGCCATAGGAGGTCTCTTCCACTGAAAAGGCGGGCAGAATCTGAATGCCCTTCCAGTGGAACGCGCTGGATATGCGCGGCTGGAAATCCAGCCGGTCCACAAATGCACGGCTCTCAAACAGCGGCTGGCCCCGGCTCAGCAGTCCACCGGTCGCGTCGAAAGAGAAGTACAGCGGGATCGGCCCCTGCACGATCTCCGTGTCGCGGTCTTTCAACTCCACTTCGGGCAGATGGCGGATTGTGATGTGATCGCCGGGATTGGTGCTGTTGAAATTCTCCTGGTTCTCGCCCACCACGGTCAGATCGTAGCTCTTCCAGTCCTTGCCGGCGTAGGCCACGCTGTTGACCTCGGAATAAACTGCCTCGTTGAAGCTCTCCGTAAAGGCCTGGCGAAAAGTGTAACTGCTCAAGTCGTTGATGATGCCTCGCGCGTACCAGCCGTCCCCCAAATTGGTCTCCTCTCCGCTGAGGCTCCACATATACCCGCCTTGCTTCAGCCGCGCCCCGCCCGGCTCCGGCAATCCCTTGTCGTCCACGGCGTAGAAATAGGCGTTGACCTTGCTGGTCTCGGTGGGCCGGCCCGCGAAATCGACCGTGTTCGCGAGGCCGCGGACGGAGTAGTACACCGGGCGGTACATCAGTTGGTAACTGCGGTTGATCGCCCAGAAATAGCCCAGGCCGAACATCAGCCCGCGCGTGCTGCTGTTCCCGATGTTCGGCGACAGGAACCCGCTTTGGCGGTCTTCTTTCCCCAGCGACTTGTAGAACGCCGGCGCCCAGAACACTGGAACCCCGCGCAGCCGTATCAGCGCCTTATACGCCAGCGCGTGATCGTCCGGAATAATCACCATCCGCGGTGAGATCAGCTGCCACCACGACGTCCCCGGCGGACAGTTCGTCAGCGTCCCCTGGTAAAGAACGTAGCGGTCCTCGATGCGTTCCGCCCACTCCCCCTGGAAGCGGATCGGCTCCGTTGTGGTGAGCAGCCCCGGGCGCTGCACCGTATGCCCCGGCGCCGAGCCATTCACGACGTAAAAGCTCCCCTTCTCGGCCACCATGTCGTAGTCCGCGCGGTCGGCAAACAACTCCTCCTGGGTGTCGTAATTGGTGTAATGAACGTGGCCGCGCGCCTCCGCCAGACCCGTGTCTTCGTCGTAGTGGATCTCGTCGGCCTTCAGAATGCACTCAGGCTTTTCCACCTCCGCACTCCCGCGCAGAATCACCACGCTGCCCGCCCGCTCCTCGTAATCCGCGCGATACAGCGTCTCGCCCTGCACCGGCTCATTGTCCCGATGCTGATGCACTTTGCGCGGCGGCGCCGGCTGCGGCTTCGGCTGCTCGACTTCGAACGGAGCGGGAACGTACATGCCGCCCTGATACGTTTGCGCCTGTAGGGAGGCCACAAGACTTGCGCCTATAAAACATAAACACCACAATTTGTAGCGGCGGATGAACCCGCGCTCACAAAGCGCAGAAAAAAAGTGACATTTTCTGGGGATTATGTTACGAAAAGAGAGACGACGGACACTGCTCGGCGCTTGAAGGTCGCTCAAACGACAAACCTAGCACGTTCCCAGAATCGGTCGCAACAGATGGCGAATCTCGGAGGGAGTCTCATGCAATGCGCTTCATGTCACGCGGAGAATCCGGCCGGCGCTGAACGCTGCCAGCGCTGTCAGGCCCGCCTTGCGCCGACCTCCCGTGTGCTGCGATCTGCCGCCGTTCCGCAACTCGAGCCGCTGCGCGAAGCCTCAGAGTCGCGGCGCGGCCCGCGCGACTTCGCACTGCACACCAATCCGGCTCTTGAGCGCCGCCTTGCCCCCTCGCAACGCAATCTGTTTGGGCACGCGGCGGATAGCAAGGTCGTCTCCATGCCCATCTCGAGCGTCAGCCCGGCACCGCGTCCCGTGCGCATTGCTCCTCCCGAATTCGTCGCTCCGCCCGAGCCGTTCGCGCCCTCGCATCCGCCCGCCGCTCCTCGGACTCCTGCCGCGCCGGATCGCGCTCCCCGAACGCAGGATCCGCTCCTGACGCCGGCTCGCCGTCCCGCGCGCCGTGCAGTGAGAGATGAATCGCAATCGGCCTTCGATTTCGATTTGCCGCGCTCCCACAAACCCTTCTCAAAGGTCCTGCAGCCGGCCAAGGGATTATCGCCCGCGCCCCTGCGCCTGCGCTTCTATTCCCTGCTGGTGGATTCGGTCATCGTGGGCCTGCTGAGCCTCATGTTCGCCGCCGCCGTCTTCGTCGCCTTCCGCGCCTCTCGCGAGAGTTTCACGCTCGACGACCTGCGCGCGATTCCGTGGTACTTGTTGGCCGCGACTCCGGTCGCACTGAGCCTGTGCTACAAGGCGCTATGGGCGGTCTTCGAACAACCGACCCTCGGTCTGCAGTGCTTCGCTCTCGACATCGTCAGCATGGATGGCCGCCGGCCGACCATCGGCCAGCGCATCGTGCGCGGCCTCGCCGGCTGGCTGACCGTCGGCGGTCTGGTGGGCGCCCTGTGGACCCTCGTCAACCAGGATCGCTACTCGATGCAGGACATGATTTCGCAGACCTTTCTGGCCCTCCAACCCGACTACGACGCCGGCTGAGCGTGCCCGCCGCCGGCTAAATGCGGTGAAATACCCGTCCTTAACCACGAAAATCCAGCGAATTCAGCCAGTCTCAGGGATGAAATTCATGGAAATTCACGCCCTCAGCCGTGAAAAGCCTCAGAATGCCTGCGCGTTACTGCTGAATTAGGGCCGTTCAGCGATCCGGCGTTCAGCGCCGCTGATCGTCCGCCCCTCGGAACGACCAGGGGCACGCCATCCACGCTATCCTGTCCCTAGCAGGCTGCCCGCCCCGCCGGCGGCGCCTCCCAACCCACCATGGCTATCCATTTTGATCCCACTAATCTCTCCGCTGCGATGGTCGGCGTGAAGCACGGGCTGACGCCTGAGGAGGCCGCTGCCGAGCATCCAGCCGCGCTGGCCGCGCTGGCCGCTTTCCACAACCGCGTGGAGGCCGGAGAGATCGGCTTCCCGCATCTCCCCTTCCAGGCCGTACTGATCAAAGAAATCAAGGCTTACGCCAAATCGGTCGCGGGCGCTTATGACACGGTCTGCGTCGCCGGCATCGGCGGCAGCGCCCTGGGCGCGTGGGCGCTGGACTGCGGCCTGCGCGGCCCGCACCCGGTGCAGGCGGCCTTTTCGAGGGACAATCCGCGGCTGGTGATCCTCGACAATGTCGACCCCGTGTTCCTGCAGTCGGCGCTCGAGTCGATGAACCCGGCCAAGACGATCGTCGTGCCCATCGCCAAGTCCGGCTCCACGGCAGAGACCATGAGCACGTTCCTCATCGTCCACGAATGGCTGCGGGCCAAGCTCGGTGCTAAGAAAGCGGCCGCGCGCATCGTCGCTGTCACCAGTGCGGGCCGCGGCGATTTGAAGCAGTTCGCCGTGGAGCACGAGCTCGCGACGTTCCACATACCCGAAAACGTCGGCGGGCGCTTCAGCGTGCTGAGCGCGGTGGGCCTGGTGCCGGCGGCCCTGGCCGGGCTGGACATCGCGGGCGTCTGCAAGGGCGCGGCCGAGATGACGGCGCTGGCGTGGAAAGAGGATCTTGAGGACAACGTCGCGCTCAAATCGGCGCTGCTGCATTGGCTCATCTGGACCCGCCGCCACAAGTCCATCCAGGTGGCCTTCCCTTACGCCAACCGGCTCTGGGGCGCCGCCTTCTGGTTCCGCCAACTATGGGCCGAATCCCTCGGCAAGGCCAAGAATCGCAAGGGCAGAGTGGTCAACGCCGGCCAGACGCCGATCGCCGCGCTTGGCGCCACCGACCAGCATTCCCAGGTGCAGCTCTATCGCGAGGGTCCGAACGACAAGGTTTACAGCTTCTGGGCCGTGGGCAAGTGGGCCGCCGCAGGCCGGATCCCCAAGGAAAAGACCGGCCTGGAGGGCTTCGACTACCTGGCCGGCCAGACCCTCAGCAAGCTGATCGACTACGAGCGCCGCGCCACCGGCGGCGCGCTGACCTCGGCCGAACGCCCCAACTGCACCTACACGCTGGACAAACTCGACTCCTGGCACCTCGGCGCGTTTCTGCAGATGCTCGAATTCCAGACCGCGTTTTGCGGCGAACTGCTGGGCATCGATGCCTTCGACCAGCCCGGCGTGGAGCTTGGCAAAGTCTTCACCTTCGGCTTGATGGGCCGCCAGGGCTACGAGGAATACGCGGCCAAATACAAGGCTTACGAAGAGCGGCGCGCGGGCGTGAAGCTGTAGTCCACATACACCGCTGACAATCGTCGGAAGCGCCGCGAGCCGCGGTGCGCGCCGCTGCACGGGCTGAACATCAAAATCTGGAGGAACAAAGCCAATTGTCGACTTTGCTTATTAGAATGAACGACTTAATTGGCTATCCTCAGATTGGTATTCGCTGAATATCCTCAACTGTCCATGAGCCTCGCGGAAGCGGCGTGCGGCTTCCCACCTGCCTTTAGCGTACACCCCGGTGTCAAGCGAAAAGATGAATCGGTAGCGGGTCCATTCGACGATCGAGCGCGGCTGCGGTCCGGTGCCGCGGTCGCGCCGACCAACCAGGTTTCCGGAGCTGCCACTTCACGCCCACAATCCTCGGACGGGTTAGCGCTGCTCAACGACGCAGACTGAGCAGGCATTAAAGATAAGAGATAAACAGATCTGAAGCCTATAATCAGGCTACAGTCGTTCATCGCATTTCGCCGGGATCCGGGAGTCCTGGCTGAGTGGGGTCTGAGGCAGCAGTTCGAGGGGAGACGTTCATGGCCGCGCCGGTCACGACAAGTCATGGATCTGGCCGCCGGGCGCCTCAACGAAGTTTCAGCCACCTGCGAATGTTCTGGAAGGAGCATCCCGATCATGCGAATCAAGCTTGTAATCATTGTTTGCCTGTTGCTTGCGGTTCCGTGCCTGTTGCCGGCGACGAACGCGCCCCTCACCGGGGACACGTATGTCACTAACGCCGGCCCGAACGCCAATTTCGGCTCTCGGACCGTCCTAGTGGTCAGTGAGATCACCGGCAAGGGTGGCCCCGAAACCACCTTGGCGCTGCTGCAGTTCGATCTTTCGACGCTGCCGGCGGGAACTACCGCCGCTACCGTCGCCAAAGCCACCCTGACGCTGTACGTGGAGGGGCCGAGCGGGACTTACGCGCCTGCCGGAACGTTCGGTGTGCGGGGCGTCAACAGGGCCTGGGATGAGGCCACGGTGACGTACGGTGCTCACGGTCCGACGCTCGGCGGTGCGGTGGCTTCCAATATCCCCGCAGGGCCGGGGAACATGTTTTTGGCCGTGGATGTTACCACAGCGGTCCAGGAGTGGCTGAACGGGACGCCCAACTATGGGTTGGCGCTGGTGCCAGACGCGGTCGGGACCAGGATCCAGTTCGACTCCAAGGAGAGCACTACAACCAGCCATCCGGCGCAATTGGAGATTACGCTAACCGGGCCGCAAGGACCCCAGGGTCCGATGGGCCCGCAAGGAACTCAGGGACCGCAGGGCGTGCAGGGGGTGCAGGGAATACAAGGACCGGCGGGTCCGCAAGGGCCAGCGGGAGCGCCGGGCGGCGGACCCGCTTTCGTGACTACGATCCTGGTGAGCCCGGTAATGACCGGGGGAGTGATCAGTCCCACTGCCAGCGGCACGAACCTGCTGACTGCCGCGGCCCAGGCCTGCAAGGGCGCTCCGATCCAGTACCTGCTCAAGATCGAGCCGGGCACATACGATCTGGGCGCGAGCTACCTCGGTTTGTGCCCCAACTTCGATGTCGAAGGCTCGGGCGAAGATATCACCAACATCACGTCCAGCGGACCGAATGACGGTGACCGAGGCGAGCTCCGCCTTTACTTCGGTTGGAGCAGTGCGGCTCCTCACCATCACCAACACATCCCTGTCATATCCCTACGGCATTCTGTTGGACACGGGTATTTCCTGGCGTTTCCGGCAGGTGACAGTGAACTTGAGCGGCGCCGTCGGGATTTCGGTCAACGCGCCCGGATTCATGAACCACGTCACCATAAACGCCATGGGCGGCGGCGTGAATGGGCTACAGATCGGGGTGTCGGGAACATACTCATCCTCAACACCGGTTGAAGTTGCCGATTCAACGATCAATGTCAGCGGCACGAGCGGAAGTGGCGCTGTTGGAATCCAGAACCTGGGCGTGCTTTACGTCCACAATACGACGATATCGGGCAGCGGTTCCGTCAACACGGGCATCGGGAACTGGGGGACTGGTGCTGCAACCGTCTTCACATCGAGGCTGCTAGCGGCTACCCTAACGACCAATAAGGGCACCCCAGCCGTGTGCTATTTCACTGTCGGTCCCTCTGGCCCTTTGAACAGCTCGTGCATGTAGCGCCGGTTCCGGCGTCGAAGGAATTCACCCGCTGGCGTGAAACTCTGACGGCGTGTCAGGGTGAGCGGACACACTGCGGCTGAGGCGATGGGGATTATCAGGGGATGAAGATCGTGATCGGGTCGGAGGGGTATGGCGATGCTACGACAGGTTGTTCGGAAGAGCGCACGCACCACTCCCTCACGATCGAGGCTCGGTGATAAATCCGCTGGCGGTCGCGGCTCAGAAACACGCGCAAAACGTCGGCACGAATGCCGACGCGGCAGACAGGAATGTCTGCGCCACCCACCTCCGCGACTCTCGTCGCTATGGCGGGCAAGCAAGGGGCGCCCGCTCCCTCGCGGTCGCGGCTCTGAAACACACGGCTCCATCACGCGCGGGCGCGTGTCGAAGGACCTCTGTGAAGAAACTGAAGATCCAACTGCCAGCCGCTACCGGCAGAAAACCCAACTTCCAAAACAATCTACTCGCCCGATGGAGCGGGGCCGAAGCCGCCGCCCCATCGTACTTATCGAGCTGATCGGGAGAAGAAACGTCTCTAAGCGCGCTGCCGAAGCAGCGGCCCGCTTTGGTTAAGCATCCTCTGCCTGCCTCGCTCCATCGCACCCGGCTACGGCTCGCGATAGGCCTGTGTCCACTTGGTTGCGCCGGGTCGGCGCGTTCGACGTACCCCCCAGCACGCCTGTGCGCATCGCCCAAGCACACCTTGTTGCCACAAACCTCACGCTACGCCGCGCTACGGGCGCGGTGAAACAAACAAGCCAAGAATGCCGCTCTACCTTTCGGCGAAGGGACGCGAAGACCGGCCGGCTCTTGTTCCCCGTACCACGGTACAACCGGGAGCCAAGAGATTGCGGAGTGACGCGCTGCGCCAGCGGGCGAGGGCGGGGTGGAAGTTCTTTCGAAACAAGAGATAGCGGGCGGAAGAAAAAAGCCGCCGAGGATGTGACCGGGGTTGCGGCGGAGTACATAACCGTCAATAACCCCTAATCACCTAGTGGCCTGCAGCCGATAGTTCGATTGGCGGGGAGTGTTACCGGGCTGCCGGCGGCTTCATGGGATCAGCCATTGCGTGCGGCGCCTCCGGATGCCGGATTCGGATTTCCAGATTTGTAATTCACGGACGTCATTGACGGTCGCCGGAAGCGCCGCGAACCCGTGGTCCGCGTCGCCGCGCGCGCCGAAAACAATATTTGAAGGAACAAAGCCAATTATCGACTTTTCTTTTTAGAATGAATAACTTAATTGGCTATCGTTCGATGTGTTATTCGCTAAATATTCGATTTCTCAAAGAACGCGGATGGCGGGCCGAGGAGGCGGGCTACCCGATTCATCCTACACCCTGGTGTCAAGGAAAAAAGCGAATCAGGAGGTGGTCGATTCGACTGTCGGGCGCGAGTGCGGTCGGATCTTGAGCAGGGGCGAACTGCCATTTGTCCGGTAATGCACCGATCACAATCCCCGGACGCGCTCGCCTGGACCAGATGCGCGGCCGGGGCGTGGCCCGGCCAGTTAACGTCGGTTTGGGGATGATGTCGGAGGTCAGCCCGTTCGGAGCGCCGCTTCCCCAAAACCTACTCCGGGACGACGCACTCCAAGGCGCTCCTGAATGCCCGATGAACAGTGTAGCCGTGGCTGGTAGGCAGCGCTGCCATCATTTTACTCAGATCGTGCTGGTACTGGTAGGAGAAGCGCTCGGCTTCTGAGCCCATCCAGTAGCCGAGGAAGCCAAACCAAACCAGCAGTTGTTTCGCCCGTTCTATTTCAGAAGGGCCGACACCCGCGTTGGCCATTCTGTTTTGGAGCTCTTCTTCTCCGAATGGGATCGACACGCGGTGGAAAGCGTCAGGAAGATTCTCGAGGTTAGGCGCCACATCCTTAAGCTCGAACCTAACGTCAACGAGGGAGTCCTCCGAACATGACCGCTCCGCCTGCAAGATGTCCGCCTCCGCTACCTTATCTCGCCCGCGGCTCACAGCGACGTCCAGGCACGCGCGGCAAAATCGCAGGACCTCTCGAGGCCTCATTAATGTTCTCGATAGTAGATAGGAGAACGAGTCCTCGCCTTTGACATGGGAGTCGAAGACGATCCGCCAAAGACTATCAAAGTCACCCTCCAGTTTTGTGCTCTGGAGAATGCGCCGACGGATAATCTCCCTAAAGACCTCCGGATCGCTCCAGTCCAAGAGGACTGCCGTCTCCTTACCGCGGTCCGGAATCTCTCGAAGGAGATGCTCGTAGATGTCGTTCCTGATGAAAACGACGGTATGACATTTTGTTCCGCGATTCTCGAATTGGCGCTGCAGCTTCCGTGATGCCTCCAGGAGGCACCGTATGAGAAGCACGTCTTCGGTACGCGCCGACTGGACGGGCCAGCCCTTGTCTAGGTTGTTGACAACGACCCAGATAGCCTCCTTGCGTGCACTTACGCGTATGCGCTGACCGCATCGCTGAGGGGACGAATGTCTCGCCCGTAGACTAGCTGCGTGACCTGTGGAGTCGTGGATACTGGCTTCCCCTTGTCACTCCGCGAGATAATGGTGTCTACCAAGGCCAGGAGGCGTTCCGAGAAGTCGCCCTGCTCGGCGGTGCCGTCCGCCCCGTAGGCCTCTGCCACCCCAAGCCACGCCGAACGGTGCCTGGGGTCCTGGTAGGAGAGACGCGCTTCCTCCTCGACAATCTTCCGGCTGATTTCCATTAGTAGCAGGTAGGTCCAGAACGCAGTCAACGTGTGTTGTTGAACGCCCGGGCTGAGGTGCTGGAGCAGTGCCTCTCGGAGTTTCGTAAACTGGTGCCCCTCCGGCTTGAGATCCAGAACGAGGTGCGCTCTGCTGGGCTTGTATGTGCTTCTGATTCCATAGAAAATAGCTGTTTTCCCGGATCCCTTCCGTCCGACGACGAGTTGCGCGCGGCCGCGTTTGGCCTCGTTATACTGACCGGTCGCCACGAAGTATGAACTTAGGCCTTTGATTTCGTTTTCTGCTGCAAGATCTCCCAGATCTATCCTGCTAATCAGATTGAGCGGTAGGGCGATTGCGACAAACTGGCTCTGTTGTAATTCTTCGACCACGCCTTTGATGATGGGAATTACGTAGTCGTTTACCTGCGAAGCGCTGGAATATGTCTTGACGACATCGCGATAGTCAATGGGTTGGCGGTTCTCGCCCTCTTGAAGCATCAGCACGCGCTTGCCCTCTGCCATTGCGATTCCTGCGATCAGCGCACAGCGGGCGTTGTTCACGATAGCCCCGCCACGGCCCTGCGCCAAGAGGTGCACAATTACGCCCAATGATGCCTGTACATTCTTAATTGCCTCGTGAAGTGACAGCCGCGAGGTCTCCTTGGGATCGAAGGCACGGAAGCGCAGGCCGGACTTCTTGAGGGCCGACATTAGTTTGACCATTCCGTCATTCTGAACGGCGCTGCGAACTAGGTAGAGAGGCTGCTCTCGGTTTATTGGGGTGGGCTGCGCAGTGACGGACTGCGCTGTCCACTTTAGGATTTGGCCGGCGAGATCTTCTGCGTTCTGGAACCCAGAATAGCCCAAGGTGTCCAGCATGCCCAGTTCGTCGAAGGCCTTTTCGTCTTGAATGAAGTTAGGATCCCGAATCGGCTGCGTGGCGGCGCCGAGGCCCAGCGCGTAGCCGATCTCGAAAAGGGCATTGAAGTTCAGGGTGGTGACATCGGCAACAACTCGCTCAGTTGACCTCAGGGCTTTGCAAATACTGCAGAACACGATCTGGCCGGGAATGTTCAAGTCGCGCCACGTCGTCCAGCGCTTGCTTTGTTGGTGCTGTTGGACCCGCCTGATAGCACCTTCTATTGTGCCGGCGATCAAGGGAGGATCAGAGCCGTAGATCGCAAAACCGTCCGTGGGCCGGATGCCGTCGAAACTCTGGTCGCACGGCCCGCCCGCGTACTCGCAGTAGGCCGGTGGTTGGATGGGCAACAACGGAAGCGAGGTCTGTGTCGGCATTTGGCCTCCCCCAATTTCGGCCCAATTTTAGCGCATATCGGCAGGCACTGCGTACGTGATGGAAATGCGGCCACCCTCCCGTTCCGACAGGGCGCTTCCCTGCGTCATCGGCGTTCCGGACAAGTGGTCAGGACGGTAAACGGCGTTTCCGGAAACTGACTCGTTGCAAATTATTGGGCCAGGCGCTCACTCAAAAACGGCAAGAGGGTCGAGTCTGACTTGTTCGCTAACGTAGATTCAGCGAGTTGCAGCCCAAGGGGGTCAACCTTGACCTTCCGGCCCGCGCTCATCGGCCCCGGACCACAGCTTGGAATGCGCCCGTTCAAGCCCCGCGGCCGAGCCTATTTTTCCAGGCGGCCTATTCTTCCAGCCGGAAGATGCGGCGGATGAGCGCGATGGTCTCCTCCGCGTCGGGCTGGGCGGCGGCGCGGCGGATCTCGGTCAACGGACCGTGCGCGATCTTGTTGAGCAGGCCGCGTGTGTAGAGCGCGAGCGCCTCTTCCTGCTGCGGTGTCAGCTCGCCCAGTCGCCCGCGCACGCGCTCCAACTCGGCCCGCGCCACCTCATCCAGGCGCTGCTGCAGCCGGACCAATGTCGGCGCCACTTCGCGCGCTTTCCAGCGGCCGATCAGGCGGTCGACTTCGGCCTCGACGATCTGCTCGGCCTCCTCAGCTTCTTTTTGACGGGCCTTGACGTTCTGCTCCACGGCGCGGCCCAGGTCGTCGATGTCGTAGAGGAAGACATTTTCCAGCTCGTTAACGGCCGGCTCGACGTTGCGCGGGACGGCGATGTCGATGACGAACATGGGCCGGTTGCGGCGCTTGTCCAGCGCCCGGCGCAGCTCGTCGCGGCGCAGGATGTAATCGGGCGCGCCGCTGGAGGCGATGACGATGTCCATCTCGGCCAGCCGCGGCTTCCAATCCTCGTAGTCGATCACGCGGCCGCTGAACAACTGGGCCATTTCCTCGGCCCGCGAGCGTGTGCGGTTGGTGACCAGGATGCGTTCGCAGCCCGAGCCGTGCAGGTGGCGCGCGGCCAGCTCACTCATCTTCCCCGCCCCGACGAGCAGCACCGTCTTGCCCTTGAGGTCGCCGAAGATCTGGCGGGCCAGCTCGACCGCGGCATAGCTGATGGAGACGGCGCTGCGCCCGATGCCGGTCTCGGTGCGGACGCGCTTGGCGACGCCAAAGGCGCGCGTGAGCACGTCGTCCAGGATGCCGTGCAGGGCGCCGCACTCCTTCGCGGCGGCGTGCGCGGCCTTCATCTGGCCCAGGATCTGAGGCTCGCCCAGCACCATGGAATCCAGGCTGGCGGCGACGCGGAAGATGTGGCGGATGGCGTCGCGCTCAGACAACTCATAGAGGTAGCCGTCCAGCGATCCGGCGACGGAGGGGGCGCCAACGGCGTTGTAGGCGGCCAGGAATTCGCGTACCGCATCGGAGGCGGCGTCGTTGTCCGCGGTGATGGCGATCTCGACGCGGTTACAAGTGGAGAGAATTAGAGCCTCGTCGGCCTGGACGCGCTGGCGCAGCGCGGCCAATGCCGCGGCCAGGGCCGAGTCGGGGATGGCCAGCCGCTCGCGCACCTCGACCGGCGCGGTGTGGTGGCTCAGGCCTGTGAGCAGCAGCTTCATTTCATCAACATCGGCCGCAGACCGACGTGCGCGGCCCAGGTGAGCGCGCAGAAGCCGAGCACGGTCAGGGCCAGGATGGCGGCCTTGCGGCCGCGCCATCCGGCCGAGACGCGCAAAAAGACCATGACCAGCCAGAAGCCCCAGGTGACGAGCGAAACCGCGATCTTGGGCTGGCTGATCCAGCGCACGCCCATCTCGATGGAGGCCCAGGTGCTGCCGGCGATCACGGCCAGGGTGATGGCCACGAAGCCGAAGCTCATGGACTGGGTGATTAGCGAGTCCAGCGTGGCCAGGGGCGGAATCCGCTCGCTGTTCAGGAAGCCGAGCCAGGAGCGGCTGACCTGCTTGCGCTTGAGGTGCCGTTCCTGAACCAGGTAAAAGACGGCCGCGGCGGCGCTCAGCAGCAGCGCCGAGTAGCCCACCAGAACCAGTACGATGTGCACCAGCAGCCACACATCGCGTACCTGGCGGTTGGCCCAGGAGGCCATGGGAACGCCCATGGCGGCGGCGATGGTCAGGACCGTCACCAGCGGAAAGACGAACAGGCTCAGCCCGATGAAGCGGTAGCGCCAGTAAACGATCAGGAAAACGACCGCCGAGAGGAAAGCGCACAGCGAAGCAGTTTCAAAGAAGTTACTCACGGGCAGGCGGCCCAGCGCGGCGGTGTGTTCCGCGATGGAGACAAAATGGAACACGACGGCCGACTGAACGGCCACCAGCGCCACCTGGAAGAGGCGCGACTCACGCCGCAACAGGGTCACGATGGAGTGGGTCAGTCCAACCAGGTAAAGGGCCGCGGCGACGCGCAGCCAAAGGATGGAGAAGTCGATCATCGTGACAGCTTGAGCCCCTGCTTTGCAGACTGGCGCGGGGCGGGGGGAGAGCCCCGGCGGTGCCGCGTGTCGTTTTGGCGGAGTAGACCTACAGTATAGCCTGCCGGCCCTACGCCGAGACCCGCGGCAGACGTGGCATTCTAATCCTATGACACTGAATCTCAACGGGAAAACGGCGCTCGTGACAGGCGGCGGGCGGGGTATCGGGCGGGCGATTGCCCAGCGGCTGGCGGGGGCCGGCGCGGCGGTCGCGATCTGCGCTCTACATGATGAGAGCGTGCGGAAGGCTGTGGATTGGGTGCGGGCCGGGCTCACGAGCGAGCGCGCGGGCGCTGGTTCGAAGATTGCAGGGATGAAGGCGGATGTCTCCGATCGGGACTCCGTGGCGCTGTTGTTTGAATGGATGGAGGCGGAGTTCGGCGGGCTGGACATTCTGGTCAACAATGCCGGAATCGGCATTTTCAAGGATTTGGGCGCAATGCAGGCCGAAGAATGGAGGGCGGTGCTGGGAACGAACCTGGATGGCGTGTACTATTGCATCCACGAGGCGCTGCCGCGGCTCAAGAAACGCGGTGGAGGGTGGATTGTGAATATCTCGAGCCTGGCGGGCAAGAATCCGTTCGCCGGGGGGGCGGCCTATAACGCCTCGAAATTTGGTTTATGCGGGTTGGCTGAAGCTGTGATGCTGGATCACCGATATGAAGAAGTGAAAGTCACGACGATCCTGCCGGGCAGCGTCAGCACGGAATTCGGGCGCGGCGGCGGGGCGGAGTGGAAGATCGCGCCCGAGGATGTGGCGGATGCGGTGGCGATGGTGCTGAGCATGCCGGACCGGACGCTGATCAGTCATGTCGAAATGCGACCCTCGAAACCGCCGAAAAAATAGGGCGGCGGCGCCGGGGGAGGATCGGAGCCGGACGATGAACGAACAACCCCCGACCAGCCGAGAGCCGGAACCGGCGAGCCAGCCCGCCGCCGGGTGGCGCACGCTGCGCGCCTCGGGTGCGGCGCTACAGTCCAGCAGTCCAGTGGGCGCGCCCGCGCGCGGGACGCGGGCCACGGTGCATCCGGGCAACGGTCCGGCCGGCAGCCACGGCGGGGGCCGCAGTGGAAATCGGGCCCCGCGGGGGCTCACTGCGAGCGGGCGTGTGCGGCTCAACCCGGACGAGAACGGCGGCGATGCGGCCGAGTTGCAGCGCCAGTTGCGGGGCCTGATCGCCGGGCAGGAGGAGGCCATCCAGGAGATCGTCAGCGTCTATCAGATGCACCTGGCGGGGCTCAACGCGCCGCAGCGCCCGATCGGGACGCTGCTGTTTCTGGGACCGACCGGAACCGGCAAGACGCGCATTGTGGAGGCGCTGGCGGAGGCGCTGGTGGGCACGGCGCGGGCGGTCATCAAAATCGATTGCGGCGAGTTCCAGCACAGCCACGAAATCGCGAAACTGGTCGGCTCGCCGCCGGGCTACCTGGGGCACCGCGAAACCCATCCACTGTTGAGCCAGGAGAATCTGAACCAGTACTGGAGCGACCGGACGAAGGTCAGCTTCGTGCTGTTCGACGAAATCGAGAAGGCCTCCGACGCGCTGTGGAACCTGCTGCTGGGCATCCTCGACAAAGCCACGCTGACGCTGGGCGACAACCGCCGGGTGGACTTCTCGGATGCGATGATTTTCCTCACCAGCAACCTCGGCGCCAAGGAGATGGGCTCGATCATGAGCCCCACGCTGGGCTTTGAGGCCGCTTCCGGTCAGAGCGTGGTGATGGACCCGGAAGAAGCCGCGGCGCGCATTCGACGGGCGGCGCTGGAGGCGGCGCGGCGCAAGTTCACGCCCGAGTTCATCAACCGGCTGGACAAGATGATCGTCTTCCGTCCGCTGGGCGACGACGACCTGCGGCGCATCGTGGACATCGAACTCGGCCGGCTGCAGGATCGCATTCTGACCTGCTCCGCCACGGGCGGCTTCGTGCTGCGGGTCACCGAGCGGGCGCGCAAGCGGCTGCTCAAGGAGGGCGTCGACCGGCGTTACGGCGCGCGTTACCTGCGCCGGACGATTGAAAAAGACATTGTGCAACCGCTGTCGCGGCTGGTGGCCAGCGGGCAGGTGGCGATGGGCGATCTGGTGGAGATCGAGGACGCTCCGGGCGAACGGATGAGTTTCAGCCTGGTAGGCCAGGATCTGTCGGTGCAGGAGATGAGTGAAGCGGCCGGACCGTGGGTGCAGCCGTGGCTGCAACTGGCCGCCGCGTTGGGGGACAATCCGCGCCCCAAGACCGCGCCACTGGTCTAAAAGAAAAACAGGGCCCTACAGGCGAATCGGCCTGCGAGCCGCGCCTCAAACCCCGGTCCGATGCGATCTCGCTGCTTCAAACATCCCCATCAAGAGGATTAAGCTGAGTCCTTGGAACTCGCGCTCAACTACACAGGCCATGAAGGTACTCCCAAGCTTTTCGTGTAACTCATCCCTTCCATCCTCTGGCGGGACAGGAACTGGAGTTGATGTCGATCCACCGCAGCGGTGGTGGCTGGCGGGTTTTCTTTCCCGACGCCAAAGGGTGTTTACAGTCCATTTCGATGGCATTCACCGATTTGGCGGCGCCAGATCCGTTCTGCATTCAGTCTGCCGGCCGGTCGTACTTCCGCATTCCGGAGTTATTGGCGCTAGTCCGGCTTTTCGCGGGGCTCAAGGATCGCGGTGCGCAAAATGTGTAATGTAAACTTCGTCCCTAATGTAAAAGAAATTTCGCCGCGGCAGCACCGGCTCAGCCTTTCTGGAACTTGTAAATATTCGCCAATTATCGCAGGTATATCGGTCAGAGGCTCCTCGCCTGAAGAGGCTTGACAATCCGTCTGATATGGTATATAATTATCTTTACTGATATCGCCGGAGACGACCATGCCCAAACGCAGCTCCCGACCAGCGCAAGCAACAAGCCTTGCGCGCCCACGGATCGCTCAATCCCCATCCCGAGACTGTCACCTCGGCTCTTTTCCAAAACAGCGATTTCTTCGATCCGACAGATCTGCTTCAGGTCAAGTACGAGATGCTGCGGCGCGTCGATGCCGACAACCAACCCATCAGTCCGGGCAACTCAGGAGTTTCGGTTTTTCCGTCCCTCTTTTTATCAAGCGCAGGCCGCCTTTCAGCAGAGCGGATTGAGCGGATTGATCCCCCAAAAGCGCGGTCCCCGGCAAGCGCACAAACTGACGGCTCGGTTATGGAGTTCATCCAACAAACTCGTCTCGCCGAACCCTCGCTCCGCTGGCAGGAGCTGGCCGATCGGGTCGACGCACGCTTCGCTGTGAACGTTCATCCTCGCAGTATCGAGCGCGGCGTTGCACGCGAGCAAAAAAAACGGCGCTAACCGGCGGCGGGACGACGCTCCGGCCGGCGACCACCTCGCGGCGGAATACGAGAAGCTTGCGTCACCAGATTCTGAGCGGCTCAGGCCGCAGTTCCAGACTGATTGTGTTTCTGCGCCAGGGCATGCGGGCGTGGATGGAGGAGCAACTCTAGTCTGCGGCGGAAGCCGTAACGCCACAGCGAACCTTCGATTCCGCGGGAAGGTGTCCACAACCACTGCCCGCCGAAGTCGTGTCGCTATTGGCGGGCATGGCCTCGGCACCCGGAAGGAGTGTGTATGCTGATCGAGGCACATCAAAAAGTAAACGCCGGCCATTTGCGGCGGAATGCCTATCTGTATGTCCGGCAATCCACGCCCCGGCAGGTCCTGGAAAACACCGAGAGCACCCAGCGTCAGTATGACTTGCGTCAGCGCGCTGTCGCGCTGGGCTGGCCGCTGGAACAGGTAGTGGTCATCGACCATGATCTGGGCCATTCCGCCGCCACCGCTTCCGCCGTGGATCGGGAAGGTTTCCAGAAGCTGGTCGCCGAAGTCAGCCTCGGACGCGCGGGCATCGTGCTGGGCTTGGAGGTTTCGCGCCTGGCACGCAACTCTACCGACTGGCACCGCCTGCTGGAGATCTGCGCGCTCACCGACACCCTCATCCTCGATGAGGATGGAATCTACGATCCGGGCCACTTCAATGATCGTCTTCTGCTGGGTCTGAAGGGGACCATGAGCGAGGCGGAGCTGCACGTATTGCGTGCGCGCCTGCGCGGCGGGCTGTTTGAGTAAAGCCAAGCGCGGCGAACTGGCCATCCTTTTGCCCATTGGTTTCATCTACAACGATGCCGGCTGCAGTTGTCCTCGATCCGGATCAGCAAGTGCAGGAAAGCATCCGGCTGCTGTTCGTTACCTTCCGCCGCACGGGTTCGATAGCGGCCACCGTCCGCGAGTTTCATGCGCAAGGGCTGAAGTTTCCGGGAAGGCCGGTCTGCGGCCCGCGCCAGGGGCAGCTGACTTGGGGCGCATTGGAGGTGAGTCGTGCCCGCTATGCTCTGCGCAATCCCCGCTATGCCGGCGCGTACGTCTACGGCAAGCATCGCTGTCGCAAAAAGATCGACGGCACCGGATATCACAATCAGACCCTTCCCCCCGAGCAATGGCACACGCTCATCAAAGACGCTCACCCCGGCTACATCAGTTGGGAGGAGCACGAGGAGATCTTGCGGCGGCTCGCAGAAAACGCGCCAGCGCATGGTGACAGCGAAGACCGGCGGCAAGGACCGGCACGCGAGGGCCCGGCGCTGCTGCAAGGGCTGGCACTGTGCGGCCGCTGCGGCCACCGGATGACCATCCGTTATCATAGTGACCGGAAACGTGTCGCCTCAGCCTATATCTGTGGCGGCGAAGACCGCCATGGCGGCCCGCTGTGCCAGAACGTTCCCGGCATCAGAGTAGATCAAGCCATCGGGGCGCTGCTGGTGGAAGCGGTGACTCCGGTAGCATTGAAGCTGGCGCTGAGCGTGCAGCAGGAGATCCAGGATCGTCTCGGAGAAGCCGACCGCCTGCGCAAAACTCAGGTAGAGCGGGCCCAGTACGAAGCCGATCTGGCACAACGGCGCTATATGCGCGTCGATCCCGACAACCGCCTGGTGGCCGACACCCTCGAAGCAGACTGGAACCAGAGACTGCGCGTCCTGGCTGAAGCCCAAGCAGAATACGAACGCCAGCGCAAGGCGGATGAACTGCGGATCGATGCGGAAAAACGCGCGCAAATTCTTGCGCTGGCCACCGATTTTCCGCGCCTCTGGAAAGACCCCAGTACGCCGGATCGGGAACGCAAACGGATGGCCCGACTTATTCTGGAGGACGTAACCCTGCTCCGCGGTGAACAAGTCACCGTTCAGGTCCGGTTCAAGGGCGGCGCCACCAGGACGCTTCAGGTGAGCCCGTTCGATCTGCGTTCGACCGATCCGGACGTGGTCGCCGAAATTGACCGGCTGCTGAATTACCATACCAGGGCGGAGATCGCGGCGATCCTGAATGAACACGGCCTCCGGCCGGCTGATGGCACGCGGTTCACCACGAAGCGTGTCGGCATGATCGAGCGCTATCACCATCTCAAGAGTCGATACCACCGGCTCCGCGAAGCTGGACTGCGCACGCGGCAGGAGGTGGCGCAGATGTTCCGCATTTCGGGAAAAGCCGTAGTGCGACTGCACGCCGATGGGCGAAGCTCCGTGGCCAAGCTTGCGACGGTCGTGGGCACTATCTCTACCAGGCTCCGGCCAGTTCCTCGCTGAAGGCACCCCAACATGCCGCCAGGAACAATGTTAAATATGAGGTGCAGTATGAAGCGTAGATCTGGGATGGGTCATGAGTGATATCGAAGCAATCGCGGAGGAGTTTCGTCAAGAACTGGGCGAGGATTACGTCGGCCTTTGGCGCTTTTTTCGAGTTGCATTTGAAAGGACCGGTAAGAGAGATCCCAACGATCTGCAGGAGGTTGTCCTGGGCATTGTTGCGAGTCTTTTCGATGCCGGCGGGTTGTCGGTCGGCCAGTTCGAATCGAAGAAGTTTGTCGAATGGAACGGAACGCCGGACGAAATCATCGCGCGAATCCGGCGTGAATGTCGATCCTTGGGTAGGGCGCCGAACATTGGGGAAATCTGCTGGTTCACCGTAAGGTCGGAGGAGACGGTCTGACGGATTGCGGCAATGACCTGGAGGGAGCACCCGGGGCTGTGGCAGAACCCGCCATCGCAGGGCACTTCAAGAACGACCGGACTCCGCGCCCGCCTGCATCGCCGCGCCTCCACAGCATCCACAAATCACGATTGACCATACTCTCATCGGGGCGCAGCGCGCAGCGGGATATACTCAGTTGAACCTGCCCATTCGTGAGGCGGGCATTGTTGCAGTTGAGTGAAGCAACTGCGCAGAGATGCACGAGAGAGGAGTCGCAATCAATGGCTGCATTGTTAGGCCTCATCATCGGCTTCCTGGCTTGGTTTTTCGCGCGTGTGGTCCTGTTCGGGATCTACACTGTGGACCAGAACGAGCGGGCCGTGAAGACGAGTTTCGGGCGGGCCGAGCGCCTGCCGGGCAACAAGACGACGCTCGACGATCCCAGCGCCGGGTATCTGCTGGCGGAGGAGCGGCCGCGCTACACCTACCCGCAGGTGAGAGTCATCCCGCCGGGCGGGCCGTATTTCAAGATGCCCTGGGAGCGCGTCTACAAGGTCTCCATCGCCACCATGACCGTGAACATGGCCAAGGACCTCGAAGACCCCAATGCCAATCAGGGCGGGACGGTGCTGGAGGCCGTCACGAAGGACCAGCTCAACACCGGCCTGACCGGCCAGATCCGCTATCGCGTCAGCGAGTCGAACCTGTACGCGTACCTGTTCGGCATCAAGCGGCCGTTCGTCCACGTGACCGGCTATTTCGTCTCCGTGCTGCGCCAGAAGATCGCCTGTTTCGAAGCCAAGCAACCGCCGCCCGGCGCCGGCGACGCGCCCGTGGAGCCCGCTCTGGCGAACGTTCCCGGGGCGGAGATGATCGGCGTGTCGATCAACGATCTGCGCAAGAATCTGCGCGACCTGAACGAGTACATGGACCAGGAGTGCCGCTCGGCGCAGGCGCGCTACGGCGTGCAGCTGGAAGCCTCGCTGATCACGGGCATCGATCCGCCGACCGAAGTCGAATCGGCGCTGGCGGCGATCAACACGGCGCACAACCAGGTGTCTAGCGACATCAGCCTGGCCCAGGCCGGCGCGGACCAGAAGATCGAACAATCGAAGCGCGCGGTTGAAATCGAAACGCTCAAGGCGCAGGCCGAAATCGAGCCCATCCGGCTGCAGGCGGCCGAACTGTCGCGGCTGTACCAGCAGGGCAGCGGCGTGCTGCAGGCCTATCTGCGCAACGTGCGGCTGAAGCTGTTCGACAAGACGCAGGACATTTACATGGCCGCGGCCGAAGGGAGGGCGCAGTCATGATGCAGGACTTTTTGATGGCGGCGGTGATCTCGTTTCTGGTGTTCTTCATCGGCATGCCGGTGATTCTGACGGTGGCGCGTATCTTCGGTCTGTACGCCATCGTGGAGGAGCGCAGTTGCCGCGTGTACGTGCTGTTCGGCAAAGTGCTGGGCATCCTGAATGAGCCGGGACTGCACTTCCTGCCGGGAGAGATCGGGCCGGCGGCGTTCATCGTGAACCTGTTCGGCAGGTGCTATACGCTGGACCTGCGGCTCGACCAGGAGTACCGCCGCAGCGAGCCCGTCAATTCCGAGGAAGGCGCGCCGATGGGCATCGGCATCTGGTACGAGATGTGGATCAGCGATCCGTATTCGTACCTGTTCAAGAACACCGACCCGCGCGGCTCGCTGAGAGCCAACGTGAGCAACTCGACGGTGCGCTGCCTGAGCAACATGCGGCTGGCGGACATGCTCGAGACACGTCACCAGATGAGCCAGACGGTGCGCGCCGAGGTCTCCAGCCAGTCCCAGGCGTGGGGCTACCAGCTCGGCTCGGTCTACATCCGCAAGGTCCATTTCCGCGACGAGGGGATGATCAGGCAGATTGAAGCCAAGGTGGTCAACCGGCTGCGCCAGGTGACCTCGGCGATCAAGCAGGCCGGCGCCAACCAGGTCAGCGTCATTACGAGTTCGGCCGAGCGCACGGCCTCGATCGAGTTCGGGAAGGCGGCCGCCATCCGGCCCAACCTGCTGGGGCAGGCGCTGAGCGAGATCGCGAGGGAGCCGGCCGTCGCCGACGCGCTGTTCAACATTCTGGAGACGCAGCGACTCGTCACCAGCAACGCGCGTGTCACCTACTTCGCCTCCGGCGCGGAGAGCGGCCTGCTGACCGATCTGCTCGCGGCACGAAGGAGCGCACTGCCCGCAACGGCAAAAAGCTAGCGGCTTCACATCCGCGGTCTGCTCGGTCTCCGGGAGGGGCGGAAGGTCTGTTGCCGCCGCACTGGGCCTGCGTTTGCGACTATCAGATATAAAACACCGAATATAAAAAAAGCGCGCCCTTCCTGAGAGGCGCGCTCTAGAACACTGTGGCAGCTACGGGGCCGTGCCTTCGGCTTAACACGGCCCCGATTTACGCTGGGGGAACCAGCGGGCCACTGACCTCCACATACCTGTCGCTCCTCCGGCGCCACCCCAGGCCGCCGCGCCCGGGGTACGGTATGCCTCCTCGGCAGTGGCCCGTGAAGGTCCCCCACTTGCGTAAGGCTCTTTGACTATCGAACCCGACTGTTCAAATGCACGCTGCACGCCAAACTTCCCTTTATTGATAACAAACGACTTACTTCCACTCAAAGCACGGCGCAGTGTTTAAGTGTCTACAACTTGGTCAAACAGGTGGCGGCAGGCAGATTCGGTGTAAACTAATTAGACGATTTCTCGCATGGGAGACCGAGGCATCCCCGACGCATCGCCGGCCGCGAAAACGGGCGGGCTGGCCGACAGCCAGAAACTGGCGGCGATTCTGCGCGTCTGCCAACGCATGAATTCAGAGCGCGACCTGAGCGCGCTGCTGGATCTGGTGGTGGTGGAGGCGACGCGGCTGCTGGATTGCGAACGGGCCAGCATTTTCCTTTTCACCGCCACGCGCGAGGAGCTGGTTACGAGAGTTGCCCTGGGCAGCGAGCAGACGATCCGGGTGCGGGCCGGTGTCGGAATCGCGGGGGCCGTGGCCTCGAGCGGCGAAGTGATGGTGGTCAACGACGCGTATGGCGACCCGCGTTTTTTCCAGGGCGTGGACAACACTTCGGGTTATCGCACGCGCAACATGCTGGCGCTGCCGCTGATTGCCGCCGACGGCGAGTCGATCGGGGCTTTCGAAGTGCTCAACAAGCGCGTCGGTCCCTACACGCCCGAGGATCTGGAAATCGGGCTTTCGCTGGCGGCGAATGCGGCGCTGGCGATCCAGAACGCACAGATGATCGGCGAGTTGCGCCGACACCGCGCGGTGCTGGAAACGGAAAACCGGAACCTGCTGCGCGAGCTGGGCGGGCGGCTGCCGGCGCAGAGCCTGCTGGGACTCAGCCCGCAGATCGAGGCGCTGCGGGTGATGATTGAGCGCATCTCCGACACCGACGTCACGGTCTTTATAACGGGTGAAAGCGGCACCGGCAAGGACCTGGTGGCACGGTCGATTCATTTCGCCAGCCCGCGCGCGCGCGGCCCGTTCGTGGCGCTGAATTGCGCGGCGCTGCCGGAGACGCTGGTGGAAACGGAACTGTTCGGCGTCGAAAAGGGCGTCGCCACGGGCGTTGAGCGGCGCATCGGCAAATTCGAGTCGGCCCACGGCGGGACGCTGTTTCTGGATGAGATCGGCGATCTGTCGCCGACGGCGCAGGCTAAGATTCTGCGCGTGCTGCAGGAGCGCACGGTGGAGCGGATCGGCAGCCGCAACCCCGTGGCGATCGACGTGCGCATCGTGGCCGCCACCAACAAGGATGTCGAAAGCGCGATCGCCCGCGGCCAGTTTCGCGAGGACCTGTACTATCGACTGAATGTAGTTCGTCTGCGCACGCCCGCGCTGCGCGAGATCGTCGCCGACATTGCGCTGCTGGCGTCGTACTTCCTGGGCGAGGCCGCGCGGGAGATGAATCGCCCGCCGCTGGAGTTGTCCGCGCAGACCCTGGCCGTGATCAGCGCCTATCCCTGGCCGGGCAATGTGCGGCAGTTGCAAAACGAGATGCGGCGCGCCATGGTGTGCGCACGCGGAACCATGATTGAGCCCTCGGACCTGAGCGACGCGCTGCAAGCGACCACGCGGGAGACGGTGGCCGCCCCGCCGCCCCCGGCCGGAGGCCCGGCGCGAGGCCTGCAGGAGGAAGTAGAGGAACTGGAAAAACAGCGCATCCGCGAGGCCCTCGCCGGATGCGGCTACAACCAGGTCCGAACGGCGCGCCGCCTGGGCCTCAGCCGCCAGGGACTGATCAACAAGCTGAAGCGCTACAACATCGCCGCCCCAGGCTCGCCCGAACCACCCAGCGAGTCATCCGAAGCAGAGGAGAACCTTCTTGAATGAGCAACGCCCCCCGGCTCGGCGGTAGCCGCGCCGCATACGACGGCCCCGACTCGCCAGTGCGCCGCATCGCCTCCTTCTGCCTCTGCAGCTGGATCGGCATGTCGATCCTCATTCAAGTTGTGACCCTGGTCGGCTTCGATTCACTGCAGAACGTCTCGGCCGCGCCCCCGGCCTGCTACGCCAAGGCCGTCAAGCTCGCCGGCCAGCCCGTCATCCACGAGCTCCTGCGCTACCAGGCCGCCGCCGACACCCGCGCCATGCTCGACCTCTGGGGCTGGATCCAGCTCGGTCTGGCCCTCGGTCTCTTCCTGCTCCTCCTGATGTTTTCCTCTGCCGGCCGCGCCCGCGTCGGTTTCTCCCTGGCTTTGTTGATCGACGCTGTGCTCATCGCCTTCGTCCTCATTCCCCGTATGGACAGCTACGAGCGCCAGCTCGCCCCCGCCCCCGCCGGCCAGACCCTCGCCATGCTCATCGAGCGCACCCGTCTCGCCAACCTGGCCTTCGTCCTCAGCCAGAGCGTCGCCCTGCTGCTGTGCCTGATTCTCCTGGCGCTGCTGCGCCGCGGCCGCGCCTCACACCGCACCGAGCCGCTCTGAACCGCGAGCCGATTTCTGAGCTGCGCTGCTACTGCATCACCGCCGCCAGACCCTCGCTGAAGCTGTTCGCCCACGCGCCTGTGACCTGCAGCGCCTCATTGCCGTCCTTGTCGAGGAACACCCAGTGATCATTCAGCAGCGCCCGCGCGAGTCCTTCCGAGTAAGAGGAGATGTGATCATATTTCGGCTTGACGATCCAATGGCCTGTTCGATCGATGACGCCATGGCGATTTCGCATATTACCCGTCGGACCTGCGCTCAGTTCCGACACGATCGCCCGTCCGTCTATGAAATCCGCCGCCAGGTTATTTCCGGCCACATAGAATTGCGGATGAATCACCATTGCCCCGCTCATGTCGATATATCCATAACTTTGATTGCTGGTGATTGTGCCGGTGCCATCGGAAACTACCGCCAACCCTTCGCTGAAAAGACGCGCCTCGGGATACTCCTGAGGAAAGCTCCGCTGTCCATTTTTATCGACATAAAATAACCGTCTCTTGTCCAGCTCAAAGCGGCCGTTGTGGACCAGGAAGAACCCCTCCGCAAAGCCGAGGCAGCGGCCTTCACAGGCCGACGCCTCGCCCTTCGTGTCGATCATCGCCGCCCCCGCCGTGTTGGACACAATGGCGTAGCCCTCGCAAAACGGCGCCGCGGTCTGGTACACCGGCTGGATCGCGACCTTTCCGGAATGATCGATATATCCGCATTTGCCCTTGATGTGCGCCACCGCCAGCCCATCGCTGAACGCCAGCGGCACCGAAATTAGCTTCGTAAAGTCCCAGTCCGGATTGTCCGCAGCTTCCTTCGCCTCTGCATCCGGCCAGTCGAACTCCATGGGAATCACCAGCTTACCGGTCTTGTCGATGTACCCATACTTATTTCCGCTTCGCACGCACGCCAGCCCCTCCGAAAACTGGCCTGCGTTGTCATACTTCGCCTCGATGACGAAATTGCCCTTCTTATCGATGAATCCCCATTTCTTACCCACTCTGGCCGCGCACAGCCCCTCGCTGAAGTTCCGGAAAGGCTTGCGGTAGACAGTTCGTCCACCGTACTCATCCCGTGCCACATCGTCGAACTGGACAGCGATCACATGCACTCCCTTTGCATCGATGAAACCCCATTTCTTATGTGGCATTCGCTGAAAAAGCCAAAGACAGCCGCTTATGAAAACAGATAAAACAATGACACAGGCCACAATACTAGCGTGAATCGTGTGTGACGATCTCCTGAGCATTGCTTTCAGGACCCCCCTCATCCCGTTAAGCCGGCGCAAAGACACCGCAGGCACTCTTCCCTGAGTTCTGAACAATCAGCCGGGGACAGGAATCGAACGCGGTTGTCAGGCCAGGTCCAGCCGGTCGATGATCCCGACGACAGCCGCATCCACCGGCGACAGTTTCAGTCCCAGCGCCGTTGACGCCGCGTAGCCGTCTATTACCACCAGCACCCGGTCGCCCACGCCGGCGTGCACGCTGTCCAGCGCCACCAGCGGGTTGCCGCGGTCGCTGCCATCGAGGTCCAGGGGCTGCACCAGCAGAATCGGCCGCCCCTCGTGCGAGGAGTGCTTTTGAGTTGCGGTGAGGTCCCCGATCACTCGCCCGATCTGCATCTCAGCCCTTCTTCGACCGGCGCCCCGCGTGCGCCTTCGCCGCCGGCTTGGCTCCACTCGCCGCCGCCTGGCCTACGTGCAGCTCGTTGACGATGCCGACGATGGTCGCGTCGGAGGGAACCTCGGCCGGCAAGAATGGGAAGCTGGCTTCCCTGCCCCGCACCCAGTAGATCAGGTCGCCGGCGCCCGCGCCGGTCGAATCGGCGCACACCAGAACACGGCCCGACGGGCTGAGATCGGCTGTGACGGGTTGAACGAGCAGCAGGGTCTGCGCATCCAGGCCGGCGTTCTTCACGCTGGCCCACACGCTCCCGATGACGCGCCCCAGATACATGCTTCGTACCTAGCGCTTCTCGTCCAGCGACATCCCGTTGACGATGCCGACGATGACGCAATCCACGGGCTTGTCCTTGCAGCCCGCCGCCATGCGCGCCGACGAGCCCGAAACGGTGATGACGAGCTCGCGGTTGCCCGCGCCCACGGTATCGACGGCCACCTGGTAGCCGGGCTCGTCCTTGCCATCCGGGGCGACCGGCTTGACGATAAGCAGCGTGTGTCCTTCCAGGCGCTGATCCTTGCGCGTGGCGACAATCGCGCCGACGACGCGTCCGAGAGTCATAGGATGCTACTTCGCCGGCTTGTTGATCGGCAGAACGTCCTCGAGGCTCGGATGCGGGCGCGGGATCACGTGCACCGCGATCAGCTCGCCCACGCGGCGAGCCGCGGCGGCGCCGGCGTCGGTGGCCGCCCGTACGGCCGCCACATCTCCGCGCACCAGCACGGTCACATAGCCGGAGCCGATCTTCTCCCAGCCGATGACGGTCACGTTGGCGGCCTTGACCATCGCGTCGGCGGCCTCGATCATCGCCACCAGGCCGCGCGTTTCGATCAACCCAAGTGCTTCACCCATGGATCTACATTATCTCCTGACCCGCCTGCTGTGGGCGCACCCTAATCCATCCAGCACGGCGCTACGCCTATCGTATAGCTTTCGCTGCTCTGTCCACCAGCGCGTCGCGCCCTCGCCGGTTCCCGAGTTTCCGCTGTTATAGTGGTTGCGAAAGATCCCGACCATGAAAAAGCTCTTATTGCCCGGTTTACTGTTGGCCTTGTGTGCGGCTCTGGCGCAGCAGCACGGCCCCGACCTGAAGTCGATCCTCGACCCCGCCTGCAAACCGTGCGAGGACTTCGACAAGTACGTCAACCAGAAATGGAAGGACGCCAACCCGATCCCGCCCGCCTACGCCCGCTGGGCCACCTTCACCAAGCTGGCGCAGGACAACCGCGAGCATTTGCGGACGATCCTGGACGCGGTGGTCGCCGACTACAAGGCCGGCAAGCTGGCGCGGAACTCGAATGACGAGAAGCTGGCCGTGCTGTACACCTCGTGCCTGGATACGGAGGCGATCGAGAAGCGCGGCCTCGATCCGGTCAAGGCTGAACTCGAGCGCATCGCGGGCATCGATAGCCGCCCAGCGCTGCAGGCCGAGATCCTGCGCCTACACGAAAGGGACCTAGGCGCGGGCGCGTTTCTGGGCGTGACTCAGGACGCCAAGAACTCGTCGGAGTACATTGCGTCGCTTTCGGCGCGCGGATCCTTGAGCCTGCCGGACCGCGAGTTCTACTTTCGGCCCGACGAGAAGTCGCAAAAGACGCGCGAGGAGTTTCAGAAATACGTCGCGAAGATTTTCAAGCTGACGGGCGATAGCGAGGAACAGGCCAGTGCCGCGGGAAAGACCATTCTGGAATTCGAAACGCGCCTGGCCCAAGTGCAGTTGAACCGCGTGCAGCGGCGCGACCCTTACGCCACATACCACCGCATGGACCTGGCGGGCGTGGAAAAGGAGGCCCCCGGCTTCGACTGGGGCGGCCTGTTCGACTCGGTCAAGATCCCGCGCACGACGGCGGTGAACCTGTCGGAGCCGAAATATTTCGCGACGTTCACGCAGGAACTCGACAGCGCCCCGCTGGAGACGTGGAAGACGTACCTGAAATGGCGCCTGTTGAGCAGCAAGGCGAGTCAACTGCCGAAGGCGTTTGAGGACGCCTGGTTCGACTTCAACCAACGGGTCCTGAGCGGCGTGAAGGAGCCATTGCCGCGCTGGGAGCGCTGCACCGAAGCGGCCGACCGCAACCTGGGCGACGCGCTGGGCCAGGCCTTCGTGCGCCGCTATTTCCCGCCCGAGGCGAAGAAGCGCATGGATGAGCTGGTGGCGAACATGCGGACGACGCTGGGCGAGGAACTCGCCAAGGCCGACTGGCTGTCGAGCGAAACGAAAAAGCAGGCGCTGGCGAAGCTGGACAAAATCACGCCCAAGATCGGCTACCCGAGCAAGTGGAAGAATTACTCGTCGATCGAAATGGCGCCGGGCCGATACCTGGAGAACGTCCAGGCCGCGGGCCTGTGGCGCAGGCAAGAGCAGATCGCCAAGCTCGGCAAACCCGTGGACCGGACGGAATGGGGTATGACACCGCCCACCGTCAACGCCTATTACAGCCCGCAAATGAACGAGATCGTCTTCCCGGCCGGCATCCTGCAGCCGCCGTTCTTCGACCCCAGTGCCGACGACGCGGTGAATTACGGCGCCATCGGCGTGGTGATCGGGCACGAGATCGGCCACGGCTTCGACGACGAGGGCGCTAAATACGACGCTGAGGGCAATCTGCGCAACTGGTGGACCGACGACGACAAAAAGGAATTCGAGAAGCGCACCGGGTGCGTCGTCAACCAGTTCAACAGCTTCGACGTCCAACCGGGCCTGCGCCACACGGGCAAGCTCGTGACGGGCGAGGCGGTGGGCGACCTGAGCGGGATCACGCTGGCCTATCGCGCGTACCACCGCTCGCTGCACGGCCAGCCCGGGCCGGTGATCGACGGCCTGACCGCCGACCAGCGGTTCTTCATCGCGTACGCGCGCGTCTGGGCCAACAACGCGCGGCCCGAAGACGACCGTCTGCGCCTGCAGACCGATCCGCATCCGCTGCCGAAATACCGTGTCATCGAGACGCTGAAGAACGTGCCGGAATTCGCCCGGGCGTTCGACTGCAAGGAAGGCGACCCGATGGTCCGCCCGGCCGGGCAGCGCTGCCGGCTGTGGTAGCTAGCCCGGATATTCCACCAACCATCGGCTGCGGCGCGCGATAGGGTCGCATCTACTTCGTTGCGCTCGGTCGCCGTCCTCGACGTACCGTCCAGTACGCCTGCGGGCGGCTCCATGCGCGCGCCTCGCTGCGATCGTGGTGCAACATCCGGGCTTGGCCGCAGTTTTCAACCTGCCAGCGCCAGGCAGCCGGCTCGGGACGCCCGCGCCGGCTCACAGTGCGGTATTACTGCTGCACCGCTTCCCAGTGCGGAAGCGAAACCGAGGTCAGGTAATTCGACTCGTTGTAGAGCGGGTTGCGCTGGGGCGCGTAGATCCGCGTGCCGTGGAAGGGGCGGTCCTGGGTGTAGATCCAGACGCGCTGCTGATCCCACAGGATCACTTCGTCGCGCCGATCGCCGGTCAGGTTGGTGACGTAAGCCGCGAGGTCGGGATGGCCGTCGTCGGGGAACATGACCACGCGGCGCAGCTGGCCGTCGAGCATGCCGCCCTCGCGCACGTTGCCGGACAGCAGCACGTACTCCTGGCCGTCGCCGGTCCAGTTCACGGGCAGGAGCGGGCTGCCGGTGTGGATTGGCTCGCCCTGCTCGACCAGGTTGCCATCCCAATCGAAGATGCTGATGATGCCCGGATTGCGCCAGTAGTTGACCGTCAGCAGTTGCAGTCCCGGCACGTCCATGCGGAATTTGCCGATGGCCGGACTCTGCGCGTGGCCGATGCGAGTGTGCTTCAGCAGGTTGCCGTGGATGTCGAACAGGATGAAGCCTTCGTCGCTGCCGCAGGCGTAGACGCGCGGGCCGGCGTGCGGGTCGGGACTCATGTTGACGATCGCGATTCCGTCGGCGTGGTCCCGCAATTCCTTGTCGTGGCTCCACAACATGCGGCCGGTATGGTCCCACAACGTATAGCCGATGGCCATGGTGTCGTAGCCGCTGGAGTCGATGTCCAGCATGTGCGGGAAGTGGCCTGTCTGGCCGTTTTCGCCCTTCCACAGCAGCTCGAGATTGTTGTTGTAAATCCAGAAATTCTTGTAGCGGTCCTTGACGAGGATCTCGTGGCGGCGCTTGTCGCCGGAGAAATTCAGAAACGCGATGCAATCGCCGTTGTCCAACTCGTAGGGCCGGTGCTGGCCGGCCGGAATGGGCGGCATCCAGACCCACTTTTTCACGCGTCCGGTGCGGCCGTCGAGAATCTGCAGCTTGAAGTCGCGCACCATCACGACTTCGTTTTTTCCATCGCCGTCGATGTCGTGGATCTGGAAGGGCGTATCGTTGGTCAGCAGGCCGTTGCGCGGATCGGGGCGGCCCAGTTGCCACAGCACCTTTCCATCGAGGGTTACCGCGGTGAGGCAACTGATGTGATCGAAGCCGTCGCCGCCGACGCGGGGGATGTTCTGGCCGATCAGCATGTCGATTTGCCCATTTCCTTCGAGATCGCCGAAGCGCACGTTGCGGCCGGCGCCGTAGCCCGGCGTGGCGAACTTCTTCCACAAATTGGGCTGCGGATTGGCGGCCCGCAGCGCGGCCAGCTCCGCGTCACGCCGCGCGATGCGCGCTTCGATCTGCTTTTTTGCGCCGTCCGACAGCGTCACGCGGAAATCCTGGAATCGCGCTGGCACCGCCGCCGTCACGCCGGTCTTGCCCTTGAGGATTTCGGCGTCCTCGGCCTGCGCCACCAGCTTCCCATCGATGTAGGCCCGGATGCGGGGCCCCGAGTTCTCGACGCGGAGCGTGTAATAGCGCTGGACGTCGTAGGGGAACTCGACCCGCGCCAGCTCGCGCCACTGGTCCTGCTCGAAGGCCTGCTCCAGCGGCAGGCGGAGCGCGAGGCGCGCGGTGTGGCCGAGGCTGAGCGTGAACGAGTAGTAGTGATGATTGGTGTGATAACGGAAAACCACGCCGGCCACGTCGTCCAGCGAGAGCGGCTTGACCAGCGCCTCGACGGTGTAATCGCTCCACTCCGGATCCCCGGTGATGAAGAGCGCATTGGTAAACATGTTGGCGGTCTTGTCGAGATGCTGTTCCAGGTAGGGCCTGCCATCCTCGTCGCTGATGAGCCAGGCGTCCTGGTGGCAGATGGCGTTCTGCCAGGGACCGAGCGGAACGCCGCGGTTGGCCAGGTAGTGATACTCCTGGATGGCTCCATTCAACTGGCCGAGCGGGCTCGACAGCAACCCCGGCGGGAACTTCGAGAAGTCATCGCGGAACAGTTCAGCCGCGCCCAGCGGAAGCAGAATGGCGGCCGCCGCAAAGGCGCGCAACAATGTGGTTGGCAGGAACATACGTGAACATCATAGGACGAATGGCCCTCGCCGGCCGCGATCTGCGCCGTGTGCGGCTGGGCCCAGGAGTGGGAACGCGAGGTGCGCGCGCTCCGCCCGTCCTCCGTCATCGCGCGGGAAAAGGCGCTGCTGGATTTCATTCAAGACCGCGCGCAGCTGGCGCTCGACGCTATCCCCCACGCGCGCACCGCGGCGCAGGCCGATGCGGCGCGTCCCAAGCTGCGCGCGCAGTTGGAAGAGTCGCTCGGCTTCCGCCGACTCCCTCCGCCCGACCCGCGGCCGCGCGTCGTGGGGACGCTCCAGCGCGACGGCTACCGCATTGAGAAGCTGGTCTATCAGAGCCTGCCCGGCGTCCGGGTCCCGGCGCACCTTTACATCCCCGACGGTTTGAAGGGCCGAGCGCCCGCGATTCTGTTCTATCCCGGGCACTGGTACCCCGACTCGAAGACTCGCCCGGATTTCCAGGCCTTCTGCATCAACATGGCGCGGCTGGGCTTCGTCGTACTGGCGTTCGACCCGTTCGGCCAGGGTGAGCGCGGCATTTCGACACGCGACCACCGCCGGGTGGAAATGCTGCTGGTGGGCCTGGCCCAGCAGGGACTAGCCGTATATGAGAGCCAATGCGCGCTGGCCGTGCTGCTGGGGCGAGACGAGGTTGACGCGGCGCGCATCGGCATGACCGGCGCTTCCGGCGGCGGTTACAACACGTGGATGACGAGCGCTTTGGACGACCGCATCAAAGTCGCCGTGCCGGTGGTCGGAACGAGCGACTTCCTGGAGCAGATCCAGGTGGCGCGCGGTCTTGACTGGTACCACGCAGAAGAGCACTGCCACTTTGTGCCAGGTCTGATTCGCTACGCGAATAACCACGAGTTTGTCGCGCTGGTCGCGCCGCGCCCGCTGCTGATCGTCTCGGCCTCTCAGGACGAGAGCTTCCCCGTGGCCGGCGTGCGCCGCATCGCCGCCTACGCCCATGACCTGTACGCCGCGTACGGCCGATCCGCCGCAACAGCCTATTGGGAAGACTCCTCCGAAAGCCACGGCTATCAACAAAAGAAGCGCGAGGCCGCCTATGGCTGGTTCCTAAAATGGCTCATGCACCAGGGCGATGGCGGTCCCTATCCCGAACCACCCACCACAACCAGGCCCTGGGATGAGGCGGAGTTGCGCTGCTTCCCGCCGGGTGAAAACCAGCCCGCCGGCCCGGGCATCATCGCCGTCGTGAGACAACTCGCGCAAGGCCTGCCGCCGGCCGACGCCAGGCCGGACTTCGAAGGCGTCTTCGGCACGCTGCCGCAACCCGCGCCCTTGCACCCCGCGCTAACGCCCGCCCGGGTCCAGCGCGTCGAGTTCCTGTCCGAGCCCGGCATTGTGCTGCCGGCCTTCCTGTTGCGGCCGGCCGATCCCGTGAAAGGCGTCATCCTGGCGGCCGACGACAGCGGCAAGGAAGCGCTGGCCGGCGATCCGCTGCTTCGAGCGGCGCTCGATCAGGGCTGGGCGGTCTTCGGCCTCGATCCCCGCGGCATCGGAGAATCACGCACAGACAAAATGGGTTGGATCTCCGCCGTATCCCTGCTGCTCGGGGAGAACTTCGTCTGGCGCCAAGGCTACGACATCGCCCGCGGGGCGGACTATCTGCGCGCCGCCTTCCCGAGCCTGCCCATCGGAGTGTACGCGCGCAGCGACAACGCCGCGTTGGCCGGGCTTTATGCGGTCGCCCAGCGCCCTGCTTCCGGACTGCGCTGGTACGCCTTGCGCGGCGGGTTCCTTTCCTACCGTCAATTCATTGAACACCCGCTGGGGCTGGAACGCTCCTATGTTCTGCACTCCGAACCGGGCTTCCACACGGCCACTTACGATCACGAGATCCCGTTCTTCTATTTCGGCTTTGACGCGCTGAGGAGCTTCGATCTGCCCGGCCTGATGGCCGCTTCCCGCGTCCACGGCCTGGTCATCGATCCCATCAACGGCGACTGGAACCGAGTGGCCTCGGCCGAAGCGCGCAAGCTCCTGCCCACAACAGTCGAGGTTAGTGACGACAAGGCCTTCGCGAAGCTTCTGCGGTGATCCTCCACCCGCCGGGCTTCACTTGGCTTGAGGCTGGAGCGGATAATAGCCTTCGCGGGCCTGCAGGACGATGTCCTTGCGCGTAGTGGTGAGCGCGATGCGGTGGAAATAGGCGGCGGAACTGGGCGGTTGCGGCGTGAAGCCGAGATTGTACTGGCTGCGCAGCTCCTCCTGGATCTGTTTATAGATGTCGTCGATGTCGTGTTTTTTGGAGACCTGGAAGAAGCCGCCGCCGGTTTCCTTGGCGAGGCGCTCGAGGATCTTCTTGCCGTCGGGGCGCTCATAGCCGCCGGGATAACCACCACCGCGACGGCCCATCCCGCCACCGCGGCCCATGCCGCCCATGCGTGGAGAGTAGCCCGCGCCTTCCTCGTCGGCAAACAGGATCGAGTAGACCAGCGTATCGGCGCGCTGGGCGGCTTCGATGCTGCGCTCGAGCGTGACCTTGCTGCCGTTGTCGACGCCGTCGGTGAGCAGGACCAGAGCCTTGCGGCCGTGCTGCTTGCGCATCAGCTCGTCGGAGGCGAGCAGCACCGAATCATATAGAACCGTGCCCGGCTGGCGTCCTCCGCGACCACCGCGGGGATAGCCGCCGCCTCCGCCGCCGCCGGGATAGCCTCCTCCACCCCCACCCGGATAACCACCGCCTCCTCCAGAGGAGCCGCCGCTGCCGCCGGAAGAGCCGCCGCCGGAATCGCGGCGGTTGAGTTGGGGTGTTTCGAGTTGGGCGAGGGCGTCCTCCAACTGCTTGCGGGACGAAGTGAGATCCTGCAGCAGTTCCGCTTCGCGGTCGAAGTGGATCACGAAGGCCAGGTCCTTGTCGGGGCGCATGACCTGATCGAGGAAACGGTAGCTGGCGGTGCGCTCCTGGCCGAGGACGCGGCGCTGGCTCATGCTGGTGTTGACCAGCAGGCCGAGGGTGAGAGGTAGGTCGGTTTCGCGGGCGAAGTAGCGGATGGTCTGCGGATGGCCGTCGTCTACGAGGTTGAACTCGTCCTGCTTGAGGTCGGTGACGATCTGGCCCTTTTTGTCGCGAGCCGTGGCCAGGACGTTGACCACATTGACGTCGCTGGAGAAGGTCGGAGGAGTCGGCTGGGCGCTGCTCTGCTGGGCGGTGGTCTGCTGGGCAGGCAGGAGGCGGGCCAGGGGCGCGAGGGCGAGCAGGAATCCGCGCCGGCCGATGCGCGGACATAATTCGGATACAGGAAGACTCATAAGGGTCCAAGAGGTACGATGCCTGTCCGCGCGAACAGGTTACGCGGCGCGGCGATTTGGGAACGCGAGTCGAGAAGACGGTTCTTGACAGCGCGGGGACACACCAACGGTGTCCGCGACGGACGCCGTGGTGTCGCCCTCGGCAGAGGGGTTAGTGGTTATGCTCGGGAGCGAGTGGGCCTCGGTGCCCCGCGCGCGTGTGGGGTTTGCGGTCCTTCGGGGGGGGCGCGCGGCCTGGCGTACTTTGGCGACTCTAGGCGTGTGCAGCCTTGCGGGCGCGAAGCAGTGAGGCGGTGAGGCGGACAAGGGTGACTATGGGAAGGGCGACGAGCGTCCACGTGCCGACCAGAACTATATAGGCAACGGCGACCGCAATGCGAACGCTCCAAGGATCACCGATGACGGGGTATAGAGCACGACCCACCCAGAGGCCGGACTCACTGCCCGGCTCCTGCAACCTGGCAAGCCACAGGCAGTGATCAATCGTTTCAGGCCGGAAGACAATGTTGAACCAAACGTTCAAGCCGATGGCGATTCCCAGCCCGAATGCGAATGCGACGAGGTTGTCGCGTCGATTAAACGCAGGCCGGATCATCTCAATTCCACAATACGCCTCACATTGCGATCACGGCGTAGCAGCCGCAACGTGGCGGCCGCCATTTTTCGACGACTACTTTTGACGACTACTTGCCAATCACGAGCACCGCAAAAGTGCCCGGCTTGACGCTGCGGCGGGGGCGCTTGGTGGGATCGGTGGACGGGGCGGGCTCTTCAAGCTCGGCGGCGGGGAGGAAGATCTTCTTCGTTTGCGGATCGAAGGCCATGGTGCGGGCGCTGGGCTGGGTCTTGAGCGCGCCGGCGTCGGAGTAGCTGCCGGAGGAATCCTCATGGAAAATACTGAGGGTTCCGTCGCCGCAGGAGAAGAAGATCAGCGCGGCGTCGGGATCGGAGCCGGCGTAGTCAACGCCATTGCCGATGGGGAGGGTGGTGAGCACCTTGCCGGTGGCGGCGTCCATGACAGCCATCACCGGCGGCTCGTGCAGGCCGATGAAGAGATGATTCGTCCGGGCGGAGTAGGCCAGGCCGGTGGGGCCCTTGGCGACGCCGATGGGGAAACGCTTCTTGACCTCGAGGGAATGCGGATCGAAAGCCACGACCTCGCTCGCATCCTCATTGTTGACGTAGATCAGACCGTCGGCGGCGAGGATGGCTTGTTCGCCGTCGGCCTCGGCCTTGACCGTGCCCACGACCTGGCCGGAGGAGGCGTCGATGGCGGTGATGTCGTGCGAGCCGTGATTGTTGGTGAAGACGCGCTTGGTGCCGGGGTCGTAGTAGATGCCGTCGGGGCCCTTGCCGACGTCAATCTTACGGATGAGGCGGAGCGTGGACACGTCGAACATCGTGACTTTATCTTCGCGGCCGTTGCCGGTGAAGCCGTGGTTGAACTCCGAGGCGGTGGCCGCGCCGTGGACGCCGGGGGTGTCGGGGATGGTCCCGATGAGCTGGCCGGAATCGGCATCCAGGACGTTGACCTGCGTGGCATGGGAAACGTAGAGGCGGCGTGCCGCCGAGTCGATGGCAATGTAGTCCCAGCCGCCAACGCCGGGGATGGGATAACGGGTCAGGATCCTGTAGCCGGTGGCCGCGCTGAGCAGTGCGGCCAGTGAAAACAGTCCAATCAGCACAGACTTCATGGGTTGCATCGTATCGCTCCTGCGTGGAGGTACAAAATGATCCTGCACAGAGACAGTGTAGCGTGAGCACTGGTTGACGCGGGTTACAGGATGAGTCAACAGCAGGCGGATGCGGCGGTAGACACTAAAGGCCGGCTGGGGTGGAGATGGCGGGGAGCTGGGACAGGAGTGCTCCTGCAGCAGACACATCAGGCGAGCGGCCGCCACGAAGCAGAGACGAACTCAGGCGCTCAGAACGGGGTAGCAGGTGAAGAGCTGGTCCTGAACCTGCCAGTAGGGGATGTACTCGTGGCGCGGGTCGCCGTCGATGGTGAAGTGCAGCGGTGCGCCGGGCTTCGGCCGCAGGCGTTGGAAGAGGCCGTCGGGACGGAGGGGGACGGTGGCATTGCCCTTTTCGTCGACCTGGCCGGGCTGGGTGCCGATCAGGGCGAGCAGGATGGGACCGTATTCGACGGCGTAGCGCTCCTGGCCGGCGACGCGCTCCGAGCCGGTGTACCGCGTGAGACGGAAATCCATGGGGAGGGTGAAACGGACGCGGTCGCCATTGGCCCAGGTGCGGTCGAGCAGGACGTAGCTGCCGGGTTTGCCGGTGACGGAGGCGTGGTCGTTGACTGTGACTTCCACTTCCTTCGCGGCCCAGGAGGGGATGCGGACGCGAAGCTTGGCGTGGACCGCCTTGGGGGTCGAGATTTGCAGGGCGACGGCGGGGGAGAAGGGGAACGCGGTGTCCATGCGCAAGGTAAAGGGCTGGCCCGCCTGCTGCCAGGTGATGGAAGACTTTTCGAAGAGGTTGACGAAGACGCCGTCGGGCGCGAGGGAGTAAATGAACTCGGGCAGGGCGCCGAGGAAGCGGGTTCCCTGGCCTTCACAACAGGTGTTGATGGCGGTGGGATTGTCCTTCTTGCCGGCCAGGACGGAGTGGTAGCGGATGCCCTTGGAGCCGCCCTGGTTGGCGAGGGCGTTGTTGTAGATGGACTTTTCGATCTCGGTGACGTACTTCTCCTGATCGGGATAGAGGAAATGCAGGCGCTGGCTCAGCAGGGCCCAGAAGACACTGCCGCAGAGCTCGCCGGTCTCGGCGTGGAGGAGGTAGGAGCCGGGCGGATAAGAGCCGAATTCGCAGATGGCGATGGAGCCGCCGACGTGCTCCCATTTGTCGCGATAGAGATCCCAGCCGCCGAGGACGGCGTCGAGGTAACGGCGGTCGCCGGTGGCGGTGTAGATGTCGAGGTAGGCTTCGAGATCGGTGATCAGGTAGCAGTGAGGGCGGTCGTAGGGGTACAGCCAGATGGCGCGCTCCTCGCGGCGGGCGAGCTGGTCGAGCCAGTAGTCTTCCTGGAAATAGCGCTGGATGACCTGGATGTCCTCGGGCTTGCCGAGGGGCGTGTGGGCCATGCGAGTGTTGCCGATCATGCCCTGAACACCCTGGATGGCGCCGCGGAGAAGCTCGGGCCGGTATTTGCAGCGGTCGAACCAGTCGTAGTAGCCGCGCAGGAGCTGGAAGGCGTCGGGGCGGCCGCCGTAGCCGGCTTCGATCAGGCCGTGGGTCAGCCAGGCGCGGGTGTAGGCTCCGCGCTCAGAGTAGAAAATGGTGTCCTCGGGGTAGGCCATGACGTAGCCGTTGGGCTGGCGGCACTCGGCGATGCCGTTGACGACCTGATTGAGGCGTTGGCGCAGCTCGGCGTCGCCGGACCAGCGCACGGAGTTGCCAGCGCCCATGAGAAAGCGGCCGGCGTTGGAGCCGGCGAGATCGGTCTGCCAGAACTTGTCGGGCTTGCGGAGGCCGGCGGGGTTGGGTTTGCCGGCGCGATCGCGAAACTCTTTTAATAGCTCGTCGACTGTAAAGGATCCCAGCAAATAGCCGATGTTATTGAGAAAGGCGGTTTGGAGCAAACCGCCTTCGAGGGTAACGCCTTTCAAAGGAGCGTGAATGTTGTAGGGAACCTTCTTCCATTGGCCGGCCGGAATCACGTTGGCGGGATTGTCGGTGACGATGCCTTCGCCCTGCGGACGGGGTGGGCGAGTGAGCGCGGTGACGCCCAGTTCGCCCGTCGTGGAGTCGGAAATGGGCCGGCCCTGGGCGACGTCCTGGCCCGCGGAAAACACGTCGAGCTTGGCCAGGGCGTAGTAGTAAGGGCCGCGGTGGCGTTTGTTGAGCCGGGTCACGGTGAGACGGACAAAGCGGGCGTTCACGCCGTGCGCCGCAAACTGCTGGATGTGGTCGGTAGGATCGGGATAATCGGCGGCGGATTGGTCGGCGATCAGCGTGGGCGCGGCGAAGTGCGGGTCGTCGGAGGCCTCAAGGCGGAAACGCAGCGGGAACCCCTCGCTGGCGAAATGGTCATCGGGCATCCCGAATTTGGGGTAGAGCTTGACGGATTCGATGGAGCAGGCTGACCCGAGGTCAACCTGGAGCCAGCGCAGCTCTTCGGGCAGGTCGGAATTCTTCGACTCGTAGCCGGCGCCGGGGGGCCAGGCCATGCGGCCGGCATCGTGGGCAGAGGGGTTGACCTTCTGCTTGGGCGTGTCTTTAGACAGAAGGGCGGCGCTGATCATCATGCCGCCGACGAATTCGCGTCTCTTGATGGTCATTCCGCTCGGAGTATACCGGAGCGGGCGGAACCTATCAACCGGAGGCTTGGATATCGGAGGCGGAGACAGCCGTCGCAGGCCGGCACGACGCCGGGGAGCGGCCGGTCTTAACCGGCGCCGCGCAGCGCAAGGCCGCGCTGGCCGCGATTTGTGGCAGCCCGAGCTCAGAGCCGTGGAATCAGCGCGGTCAACAGCCTGATGAGGCCCTCGGAGGAGGTGCGTCCGACCTCGAGGACTTCTTCGTGACTCAATTCCTCCTGCAGGCCGGCGGCCATGTTGGAAACGGTCGAGATGCCGAGCACCTGGATGCCCATGTGGCGGGCGGCGATGGTTTCGGCCACCGTGCTCATGCCGGCCAGGTCGGCGCCGATGGTGCGCAGAAAGCGAATCTCAGCCGGCGTTTCGAAGCTCGGGCCCAACATGCCGGCATAAACGCCCTCGCTGACCTCGACGCACAACTCCGCGGCCAGATCCTTCGCCAACCAGCGCAGTTCGCGCGGATAGGCCGGCGTCATATCGGGGAAGCGCGGCCCCAATTCGTCCAGATTGGGGCCGACCAGCGGATTGGCTCCCTGCAGGTTGATGTGGTCGGTGATCAGAACGAGGAGTCCGGGATGGAAGGCGGGATTGATGGCACCGGCGGCATTGGTCAGAATTAGCCGCTTCAGGCCCAGCGCGCCAAGCACGCGCAGGCCGAAGACGACCTGCTGCGGCGAGAAGCCTTCGAACAGATGGACGCGGCCGGAGAGGACCGTCACCGGGACCGGCGGCGTCTCGCGTCCGGCGTGGCCGCGCACCAAGCCCGTAATGAGCTGCCCGGCATGGCCCTGGACGGAAGGAACAGGCCAGCCGGGAATCTCGGCATAGGGAATCGACTCGCAATTCCCGAGAGCGGAGACGAAGGCGCCCTGGGCACTGCCCAGGACTACCGCGATGGCGGGCCACTCGGGCCGGCGCGCGCGGAGGAAACGGGCCGCCTCTTCGACGGCAGGCAAAACAGCATTGGTCATAACAGTACCCCAGCTATGCAGGCGGACATGAAATTGGCCATAGTGCCGGCCAGCATGGCGCGGACGCCGAGTCTCGCGAGGTCCGACTTGCGAGAAGGGGCCAGCGCGCCGATGCCGCCGATCTGAATGGCGATGGACGAGAAATTGGCGAAACCGCAAAGGGCGTAAGTGGCAATGACGAAACTGCGGTGGTCCAGGGTGTTTTTCAATTCACCCAGGCGCAGAAAGGCGATGAATTCATTCAGCACCATACGCGTGCCGAGCATGTCGCCGACGCTGGAGGCGTCTTTCCAGCTCACGCCCAGCAGCCACGCCACGGGTGCGAACAAAATGCCGAAGATCTGTTGCAATGTTGGCGGGATCCAGGCCAGATGCGGCACGCCGTGGAGCCAGCCGAGAACCCCGTTCACGAGTGCGATCAAGGAGATGAACGCAATCAGCATGGCGGCGATGTTGAGCGCCAGATGAAGGCCGTCGCCGGCGCCGCGCGCGGCCGCGTCGATGACATTCACGCCCGGCCGGGGGACTTCAATCCGCAGCGTGCCGGCGGTCTCCGGAGTCCCGGTTTCGGGGACCAGGATCTTGGCCAGCAGAAGCGTGGCCGGCGCGGTCATGATGACGGCGGTCAGCAGATGTTCGATGGAGACTCCGGCGATCTTCACGTAGGCCGCCATCACGGCGCCGGAGACGTGCGCCATGCCGCAGGTCATGACGGTGAAGAGCTCGCTTTCGGTCAGGTTGGCGAGGAACGGCCGAATAGTCAGCGGCGCTTCGGTCTGGCCCATGAAGATGCTGGCGGCGACATTGGTCGACTCGGCCCCGCTGGCGCCCATGACGCGCAGCATGACCCAGGCCATGGCCTTGATGACCACCTGCATGATGCCGAAGTAGTAAAGGACCGAGAAGACGCTGGCAATAAAGATGACGATCGGCAGGACCTGAAAGGCGAAGACCACGCCGAACGGACCGCTCTTGATTCCGAGCGGCCCGAAGACGAAACCCGAGCCCTGTTCGGCGTAGGCCAGCAGGGCGTTGACGGCCACACTGGCCAATTGAAACAGCTTCCCAAAATCGGTCTTCAACACCAGGAACGCAAAACCGAATTGCAGACCGAGACCCCATAGAAACAGGGACGGGCGGAGGGCTCTACGATTGCGGGAAAAGAGGATACAGACGGCGAGGATCGCGCACAGGCCGAGCAGTCCGGTGAAGCGTGCCATGACTGAGCCTCCCGCCAACAGGAGAATGAAACAGCAAGGCTATCAAACGCAGCGGCTGTCACGCAGCGGAAACTGAGGACTGCTGCGGCGGCCGCGGCGCGGCAACCGTCCAAGCCCGGATGTTTCACCAACAATCGGCTGCGGCGCGCGATAGGGCCGCATCTACTTCGTTGCGCTCGGTCGCCGTCCTCGATGTACTGCCGAGTACAGCTGCGGGCGTCCCGCAAGCGCGCCTTGTATCTGCAGCCCTCTCATCGCGCCTCGCTGCGATCGTGGTGCAACATCCGGGCTAGCTGACGACCTCGAGAATCAACTCGCGGCCTTCGGGCGCGGTGCCGGATATCCGGAAGGCATCCTCGACGCGCGCGGCAGCGTCTTCGAGGTTGTCCTCGCGCGTGTAGTACAGGCGGCAGAGCACGCTGCCCTCCTCCACCTTCTGGCCGACCTTGACCTCGAGGATGACGCCGACGGCGGGGTCGATGACCGCTTCCTTGGTGTCGCGGCCCGCGCCGATGATGGTGGATGCCAGGCCGATCTCTTCCGCGTCGATGGCGGAGATGTAGCCGCCGCGCGGCGCCGGAATCTCCATCGCGCCGGTGGCGTTCGGCAATAACTCGAACTTATCGAGGACCGCCGGATTGCCGCCCTGGGCGGCGATCAGCTCCTTCAACTTGCGGCAGCCGGAACCATCCAGCAGGCGGCGCTGGGCGATGTCGCGCGCCTCGTCGAGTGTGGCGGCGACCTTGCCCAGATAGATCATGCGCGCGGCCAGTTCCAGCGAGATCCGGGTGAGGTCCGAGGGACCGGCGTTCTGCAGCGTCTGCGAGACTTCCATGATCTCCAGGGCGTTACCGATGGCGTAGCCCAGCGGCTGATTCATGTCGGTCACCAGAGCCTGCGCGCGCAGGTCGGCGCGGCGGGCGATGGTGACCATCATCTGCGCCAGCCGGCGCGCATCCACCTGGCGCTTCATGAACGCGCCCGAACCGACCTTAACGTCGAGCACGAGGCCGTCGAGCGTCAGAGAGAGTTTCTTGGCCATGATCGAAGCGGCGATCAGCGGGATCGATTCGATGGTGGCCGTGGTGTCGCGCAGGGCATAGAACTTGCCGTCGGCGGGCGTCACCGTCGGGCCCTGCCCGATGACGGCAAAACCGACCTTGGCGACCTGCTCGCGGAACTCGTTGACGCTCAGGTCGGTGCGGAATCCGGGCACCGATTCCAGCTTGTCCAAAGTGCCGCCGGTGTGACCCAGCGCGCGGCCGGAGATCATCGGGACCTTAATGCCGGCAGCGGCGGCCAAAGGCGCCGCGATCAGGCTGGTCTTGTCACCGACACCGCCGGTGGAGTGCTTGTTAACCTTGGGGCCAGGGACCGAACTCAGGTCGATTTTCTCGCCCGAGGCGATAAAGGACTCGGTCATCGCGGTGCACTCCCGGTCGCTCATGTTCTGGAAGTACACGGCCATCAAAAAGGCGGCCATCTGGTAGTCGGGGATTTCGCCCGTGGCGTAATTCTCTACCAGCCAAGTAATCTCTTCGGGGGCCAGTTCCTCCCCGTTGCGCTTCCTCTGGATGAGGTCTACAGTACGCATTTTCAATCTGTTAGCGTATCACTCCTATGAAGTGCCCGTAAAGCAAACTACGGTTTTCGTGATGGCGGGAACACTTTGATTTTACAGCAATTTCGCGGGCAACGTCTCACTCGGGAGGCTGAATTTCCGGCATCGGATAGCGGTAGTGTCCCTGAAAAATCTCATCAAACAGGGCGATCAACTCGGCGTGGATCGGTCCGTTAGTGACGGCGATGTGGCGTCCGCGCAGGCTCACCGGGCGGCCTTTCATGTCGGTGGTGCGGCCGCCGGCTTCCCGGATCAGCAATAAACCGGCGGCCATGTCCCAGGGATTGAGGCCGAATTCCCAGAACCCGTCCAGCCGTCCACAAGCCACGTAGGCCAGGTCGATGGCCGCCGAGCCACCGCGGCGCACTCCGTGGGTGCCCATGGCGGCCTGGTGGAAGAAGTGGACGTTGACGTTTTGGTGGCGCTTGCGCGAGGGGAAGCCGGTGGAAAGCAGCGCATTCTCGAGTTTCTCCACACGGCTGGCGTGGATTCGCTTGCCGTTGAGGTACGCGCCGCCGCCGAGTTCCGCCGAGAACATTTCCTGCCGCAGGGGATCGTAGACCACGCCACAGATCGTCTCGCCGGCGCGTTCCAATGCCAGCGTGACGTTGAACATGGGATAGCCGTGGGCGAAGTTGGTGGTGCCGTCGAGCGGGTTGACATACCACTGGTATTCGGAGGAATGCTGCCGCTGGCCGCCCTCTTCGCCGAGAATCGAGTGCGTCGGGAAGAGTGTGCTGAGCCGCTCGACGACCAGCGATTCGCTGGCGCGATCGGCTTCGGTCACGAGGTCGTATTTGTCCTTCAGCTCATAGGGCACGCCGCGATGGTAATAGCCGGCCAGCAGGGCGCCCGCTTCGCGGGCGATGTCGCAGGCGGATTCCAGGAATAGGGCCATGGGAAAGGTGCTCAAAGTTCGGCGATGTAGCGGATGTCGTGCTTGAAGATGAACAGGTTCGGGCCGTCGCTCCGGGTCAGGCGCAGAAAATCGGCGTCCCAGTACTCAACGGTGCCGGTGTACTCTTCTCCCGAAATCAAACGGACACGCACTTCGATCGCCTGCTCGACCAGCTGAGCCAGGTACTTTGGTTCTTCAAATGTCTGCGCGGGCGCTTTGGACTTGGGCATGGACCTGATCCTTCATGGTAACGCGGCGCTGTCACCGCGCGGCTGCGCCCGGCGTCCGTGCGGCCCGGCTCAGTGGATGGAACGGGCTGGCAGCGGCCGTGTCACAAGCCCAGAAACTTCTTCCACGCGTTCAGGCCTTCGAAGTTATGCCACACCAGGGCACGATATCCATCCCGCGGAGCGAGGGGGTCAAACAGCAGATGCCGCCCGATGCGCGCAATCTCCAGCACGTCGTTCGACCGGCGCCTGCCAGTAAACGGGCGCCCAACAGATGGCGTCGGAAACGACCGAGGGCACACCCTCGGCCACGCCGTCCGCCGTCACCATGTTGAAGCTCTCGGTGTAGCTGCAGTTGATCAGCAGGTTCATCCGGGCCACTACTTTGCGGTGATCGTGCCAGCTCGACCAGCCGGCTTTCACGATGGTGGCGTGGCGGGTGATGGCGTACAGCTCGTCGATCGCCCGCAGAATGCATCCGCCGCCTTCGTCGCGGCCGCTGTTGATCCACAGTTCCAAGTCCACGCCCAGCACGCGCGAAATGGTCAGCGCCGCGCCCGCCGCCGACATGAGGTTTTTCAGCGGGCGGGTGGCGCCGAACGCTCCCACGCGGAGCAGATCCCCGTGGAACGGGGGCCTGAGGCGCTGGTTCTCCCCTTCCAGAAAATACAGGTTAGGCAAGTAGGTGAAAGGCGAGCCGAAGGTCTCGCTGGCCCACTCGACGAACTTGTGGCTGTTGCCCGCGAGGTGGAAGTTGGCCGTGCCGCGCTGCACTTCCATCGCCGCGCCCACCAGCTTCACGCCGTTCGCGTCGGCCTGCAGGAAGCCCACGTTGCTGTGGCAGTTCATGGCAAACTTGATGCGTGGAAATTCCGTGGTCATCTGCTGCAGATCGATCGTCGGAATCCACGGCGCCGAAATCACGACATGCGTGACGCTGGGGGTAGCCTTCAACTGCCGGGTCAGGTCGGCGGCGTTGAGCGACGGCCAGACGTCCGTGGTGATCCCTTCGCGATTGAGGCATTTGCTGTTGTTCAGCGCGGCCACGCCCAACCCGATATGGCTGATGTTGCGGTTCGCGGCGAAGTTCTTATAACAGATGACGGCGTGCATCAGGGTACTCTCTCCGGGTGAAGGGTCTAACCCGGATGTTGCACCAACAATCGGCTGCGGCCCTCTCATCGCGCCCCGCTGCGATCGTGGTGCAACATCCGGGCTAAAGTGAATCACGAGCCCCCGAACTGGTGAAGGACTGGTTCCAACCGGAGTGCAGGCGATCTTCTCCCCCAACGTCTGGTTACTCCCGGGCTGCCGCATGGCAAGCCCGCGCCTGATTTAACTCACACACAACAGGACGGATATTTTGTCCGTGCCGAGGTGACCGGCAAAACCGCGGAGCCGTCCCGGCGAGAGGCCGGCACGATGCGCCGGCCATCCCGGCGCGATAGGATCTCGATGGAAGGTCCATCGAGTATTTCCAATCTCGGGAGATTCGTGATGCGCGGCTTGATCCTTTTTGCAGTTTCCCTAGTGCCCTTTGCGGCCTCCGTCGCCCAACAACCTGAAGCGAGCACAGACCGGGCCGGCAGCCTGACCGTGCGGATTCCGCAGCCCGCCCTGGGCAACTACGGCGCGGGCGGCCTGGCGCAGTTCCGGACGCCCGGCACGCCGGTCACGGTGGACGTCGAAATCCACAACTCCGGAGGTTCGCCGGTCACGGGCACGGTCCGCCTGCAGCTCACCGATGAGTGGAGCGCTCAACCCGCTCAACCCGTGCCTTTCACAGTCGCAGCCAAAGGGGAAAAAATCGTCCCGTTCCAGGTCCAGTTCGGCGCGGGCACCTACAACGCGCTATATCCCATTCACGCCTACGTGGAGTTCGAAGAGGGCGGCCGCAAGCTGGTGGCGCATCCCGTCCTGCTGGTCAAGCCCCAGCAGCCCAATCCGCCCCGCGCCAACCCATCCATCGACTGGAAGCCGTTCCCCGTGGCGGCTAATGGCGCGCTGGCGCTGTGGCGGCTGCCCTTCCACCGTGAGCACGTCCGTGTCGAACAGAGCACGGAATTCGGCGCGGCACCGAAGCCCGTGTACGAGACATCACCGGCCATATCCCTCTCCGATTTTTTGGCGCGTCCTGGAGCCGGGCACTCGATGGAGGCCATCACGCTGCGACTGGGGCCGAGCCTGCCGTCCATGCGCGATCGTGTCAGTTGGGCGGGAATTGAGTTTCCATTACAATTCCCGTCCTCGAATTCCATCCGACTGCGCTTTTCGATCGCGGAGTCGGCCTCGCCGCCAATGCCGGTGGCGCGCGTCCGGCTGCTCCCCTCCGGCGAAGTACTGTTCGATGGAACAAGCGCTTCCGGCGGCTGGCGGAATACCGAGGTCGATCTCAAGCGCTTCGCAGGCCAGACGATCAGCCTGCAATTCGAGGCCGAGGCCAATGACCCGGCGAAGGCCGGCACAGTCAACTTCGGCGAGCCGATCCTGCTGACCGGCGATGTCCCGCCTGCCTCGGCTTTTCCGCCGGATGCGAACGCGACTCCGAAAAACCTGGGCAGTCTCAACGGACACGACGTTCTGATCTGGCCCGGCCGGCGGGGGATTCTGGATGCCACCATCGCCTTTGCGGCCGGTCGCGGCGGCCCGATGTTCCACGGTTTGCAAGCCCAGGTGCTGAACGACGCATTGGAGGACCCGCGCTCGGCCAGCGAATTGATCGAGGTGCGCGACGAGTCGTCGAACGGGACATTCCGCCTGCGCCATCGGTTCCGGTCGTGGGCCGGCAATTTCGATTTGCTTAGTGAGCTCAAGCTGGAATCGAAGGCTCTGCGCTGCCACGTGTGGCTCGAAAACCAGCCGGCCCCGAAGCCCTGGCAGTATGTCTATCTGCAGAAGGTCGCCCTCGGCCCGTGGAGCGAGCAGGCCCACCGCGTTTACGGCGGAGTGGGCAATGTGCTGGATGATCCGCAGCGCTTCACGATGAGCTACGACGGGCACAATCTGGCGTCCTCCTACGTCGGCTTCGAATTCCCCTCCGGCTCGGTTGTGGAAGCCGCCGACACGCCGCCCGACCGCTTGCGGGTGGATCCCGCGACCAGCACCTATACGCTCGACGTCCCTCATTCACAGACCATCACTCTGATCCCCGCGGCCAGCGTCTGGGAGGGCGTGCGGGCGTGGCGCGACATCGACACGCGCCGCGCCTCGGCCGGCGTGCCGAAACTCATGGGCCGCTTCGTCTTCGACCTGTGGTCGGGGCGCTACGGCGAGGGCGCCCGCGCTCTGGAGCAGGCCTTCCGCTACGGCCTGACCGACGCCGCGGTGGTCTGGCACAACTGGCAGCGTTGGGGCTACGACTACCGGCTGCCGGACATTTTCCCGCCCAATCCCGAACTGGGGACGCTGGACGAGTTCCGTCACCTCGCGGAGGTCTGCCGCAAGAACGGGGTCCTGTTTGCGCCGCACGATAACTACATCGACTTCTATCCCGACGCCAGCGGTTTCAGCTATTCGAATGTCGTCTTCACGCCCGAAGGGGAGCCGCATCTGGCCTGGTTCCACCATGCCCGCATGGCCCAGAGCTACCGCGCACGGCCGGACCGCCTGCGGCCGTTTGTCGAGCGCAACGTGAAGCTCATCCGGGACGGATTTGCTCCGACGGCGTATTTCATCGACGTCTGGTCGTCCATCAGTCCGTACGATTTCTGGACCGCGGACGGGCAATTCGTTGACCGCACCGTCACGCGCCGCAGTTGGGGCGAGGCCTTCGCCTGGATCCGCGATACCCTCGGCGACAACGCTCCGCAGATCTCCGAAGCCGGCCACGATCAGTTGATCGGCTGGCTCGACGGCGCCCAGGCCCAGCACCTGCGCATCGACCCCGACACCTCGCGCGGCTTCACCCTGCACGTCAAGGCGGCCGATGCGGAGCGCATCCCGTGGCTCGACGCCGCTTACCACGACCGCTTCATCCTGCATGGCGCGGGCTACCCCGGCCGCTACGAAGGCACCCTCGACGAGGCGACGCATGGCATTTACAGCGACGACTATATTGCGACCGAGGTCCTCACCGGCCACCCCGCCATGGTCGCGGACGCGTTCAGCCGCGACGTCGTCCGCAAGTATTGGCTGCTCCACGATCTGATGCGCGCGCTGGCCGGCCACCGCATCGAGTCGGTCGAATTCGTCAACGCCGACATCCACCACCAGCACGTGCGCTGGGACAACGGCGGCGAAACGTGGGTGAATCGCGGCGCGACGGACTGGAAGGCCGGCGACAGGGTGTTGCCGCCGTACGGCTTCTACGCGCATGTCCCCGGAGTTGGAAACGGAATCGCCGCCGGCATCGAGCGCCGCAACGGCGGGATCGTCGAGTGGTCCGCCCAGCCGGGCGGCGAGTACAGGAATGAGCGCGGCCATGGTGTCGCTTATCGTCTGACGCGGGGGGCACAAGCGAGCCTGCTGACGCCGCTGCCGGATAGCGAGCCGGGCCTCATCCGGCTTTCGAAACGTGTGCTGCCCGCAGGCTCCGTTGGACCGGCTCAGGCGGTGGACTTCGACGGTCACGTTCTGAAACCCGTGCCCGTCAGCACGGAGGGTGGCATGCCGGCGCTGCGCCATGAGCGCGGCGTTTTCGCCTACCGGTTGGAGCAGCCTCCAGCCAAATAGAACCGGCCTCGGACAACGCGGGACCTGCTGGCCGGGCACAGCGCTCATTCGAGCCGCCCGCCACGCCGCCGCACATCCGTTCGACAATAGACGTTAAGTGGACCCGCTCCTCGCAGCCGCCTTCGCTTCCCGCAGAAACGCGCACGCGCCGTTCTCCGGCTTCCTGGTCGGCGCCGCCGTCGAGTGCGACGACGGCCGGGTGTTCGGCGGATGCAACATCGAATCCTCCAGCTACGGCCTGACCGTCTGCGCCGAGCGCACGGCCGTGTTTGCGGCCGTTGCCGCCGGAGCGCAGCGCTTCCGCCGCCTGGCCGTCGCCACCGCAGCCTCACGCCTGACCCCGCCCTGCGGCGCCTGCCGCCAGGTCCTGTGGGATCTCTGCGGCGACATCCCGATCCTGCTCGGCAACGCCGCCGGCGACACCCTCACTGTCCAGCTGCGCGACCTCTACCCGGAACCTTTCGATGCAAAATCCCTGGCTTGAACCCATCGCGATGCGCCTCCCGGGCGCTGGCTCACGCACCTCATCGCCCCGGCCCGCGCGGCCCCTCGCGGCTGCTGCGCGGCGCGCCGTGTGGTGTTGGTTCCGCGCCGGAATCGTCTGCTTCCTATGCTTATTTGCGACGACAGTCCGGGCCGCGGAGCCGGTCGACATTCTCGTCTCCGCCGGCACCATCGTCACGATGAACGCCCATCGCGATGTGCTCCACGACGCCGCCATCGCCGTGAAGGACGGGCGCATTGTCGCCGTGGGCTCGCGCACCAGACTGGAATTCCTTTACACTCCGAAGTCGCGCCTGAAACGGCCCGATGCCATCCTCACCCCCGGCCTGATCAATGCCCACGCCCACGCCGCCATGACGCTGCTGCGCGGCATCGCCGACGACCGCAGCCTGCAGGACTGGCTCGACCACTACATCTTCCCCGCCGAAAAGAAAAACGTTACTTTCGAATTTGTTCGGGACGGAACGCGCCTGGGCGTCCTCGAAATGATGCTCGGCGGCATCACGACCTACGCCGACATGTATTACTTCGAAAACGAAGTAGCCCGCGTTACGCGCGAGGCCGGCATGCGCGGCGTGCTGGGCGAGACCATCATCGGCTTCCCCGCCCCCGACAATGCGACGCCGCAACAGGCGCTGGCCTTCACCGAGCGTTTTATCCGCGAATACCAGGGCGATGCGCTGATCACGCCGGCCGTCGCGCCGCATGCCCTTTACACCAACTCGCCGGACACGCTCAAGGCCGCGCGCGCGCTCGCCGACAGGTACTCCGTCCCGCTGCTGATGCACGTCTCCGAAACGAAGAAGGAGCAGGACGATTCCCTCTCCCACCACGGTCTGACGCCGGCGCAATATCTTATTTCCATTGGCGCCGTGGCCCGCCGCACCGTTTTCGCGCACGGCGTGTGGCTGACGCCGGACGACATCGCCGCGCTCGCTCCGCTGCACGTCGGAATCGCGCATTGCCCATCCAGCAACATGAAGCTCGCCAGCGGCGTCGCGCCCGTCACCGCGATGCTGGCCGCAGGACTGGCCGTCGGTCTCGGCACCGATGGACCGGCCGGTTCGAACAACGATATGGACCTGCTGCGCGAGCTCGACCTGGCCGCCAAGCTGGCCAAGGTCACGCGCGGCGATCCCCAGGCCCTGCCTGCCATCCAGGCCTTCGAAATGGCGACCATCGTGGGCGCCAGGGCGCTCGGCATGGAGAACGAGATCGGCTCGCTGGAGCCCGGCAAACGCGCCGATTTCATCACGATCGACACCACCGCGCCGCACGCCGTGCCGGCGCACGATCCTTATTCGATGCTGGTTTATTCACTGAAAGCGAGCGACGTGCGGGACGTCGTCATTGAAGGTGGTTTTACCGTGCGCGACCACGTCCCGATGACGCTCGACGCCGGCGCCATCCTCGACGCGGCCCGCCAGTGGCGCGTGCGCATCGACGCCTCGCTGCGGGAACATTGATCATCGGAGCGCGCAGCAGAACGCGCCGCGTGACGGATGCCCTTCGCGCGTTGGCGTTCCTCCAGGAGGTCCCTCATGAAAGCTGTCCAGATCCACTCCCATGGCGGTCCCGAGGTTCTCGAGTACACGGACATCCCCGAGCCACAACTGCGTGCCGACGAAGTGTTGGTGCGGGTCCGGGCCGCCGCATTGAATCATCTCGATCTGTTCGTGCGCAACGGCATCCCGGGCGCAAAATTCAAGTTCCCGCACATCCTCGGCAGCGACGCCGCCGGCCAAGTTGTGGCCGTCGGCGAGCTCTGCCGCCGCGTCCAGCCGGGCCAGCGCGTGCTGCTCTCGCCCGGCTTGAGCTGCCGCCAATGCCTGGCCTGCCTGGAGGGCCGCGACAACGAATGCCGCTCCTACACTCTCTGGGGAACCGGAGTGCCGGGCGTCAACCGCGAGTTGATCAACGCGCCCGAATACGCCGTCATCCCCATCCCCGATTCCCTCGACTACCTGCACGCCGCAGCCGCGCCGCTGGTGTTCGTCACCGCCTGGCACATGCTGCTGACGCGCGCGCGGCTGCAGCCGGGCGAGGACGTGCTCGTGCTCGCCGGATCGAGCGGCGTGGGCATGGCCGCCATCCAGATCGCCCGCTGGTTCCATTGCCGCGTCATCGCCACGGCCGGCAGCGAAGAAAAAATGGCGCGCTGCAAGGAACTCGGCGCCAGTTTCGTCCTCAACCACCATCGCGACCAAGTTCCCACCGAGGTCCGCAAGCTCACCGGAAAACGCGGCGTCGACGTTGTTTTTGAACACGTCGGCTCGGCCACCTGGGATCGCAGCCGGGAGTGCCTGGCGCCATCCGGCCGCCTGGTGACGTGCGGCGCGACCACCGGCTACGACGTCGCGCTCGATCTGCGCTACCTGTTCAGCAAGCAGCAATCGCTGCTCGGCTCCTTCATGGGTACGCTGGGCGAACTGCATCGCGTCCTGCGGCTGGTCTTCGACGGCACACTCCGCCCGGTGGTGGATTCCGTCTTTCCATTGACCGAAATCCGCGCCGCCCACGAACGCCTCGAACACACCGGGCGCTTCGGCAAAGTAGTGGTCGAACTCTGACCGCCGCTAGGGCCTGTTCACACTGCCCGAACGGATGGCGTTGCGCGCGAAAAGCGCCTCAGGCGAGGCGGAAGACGCTGGCTTTGGCCACTCCAAGGCGAGGACGACAACGAAGGCTGAGGCGTATCGGCCGCAACCCGAAGGGACGGGGCCGGTTTCCCCGATTTCTGCGTCGCTCGTCGCTCGCAGACGCCCGGTATGCGTCGCTCCTCGCTCCTGGAACTCGGAGAAACCGGCTCCCGTCGCCAGAAGTCCGCGTAGTGTGAGCAGGCCCTAGGGCCTGGTTGTAGTGATCTCCGACCAGGTCACCACCACGCCCCACAGGATCAGCGCCAGCGTGCCGAAATGCACCGCCAGGGGCGGGTAGCCGTTCAGCAACTGCTGATAATCGCCCGAGTTCGTGAGCACGCCGTCCGCATAGTTGTCCACCAGGTCAAAGACCGACCGCAATCCGGTGAACGTCAGAACGAGCCCGCCCACGAACGGCGAAAAACTGTGCCGCCAGTGGAACATCCAGTTGCCAAGCAGAATCAGCAGTCCATCAATCAGGTAAGGCGCGGCGAGCTGCACGAACCGCTGCCAGTGCGTTCCCATCATTCCCTGGCCTTCGAAGCTCTTGGCGAAGAAGCTTTCCCAGGAGTACGGAATCGCGCGGAAGGAAGTCGCCGGCGCTCCGCTGACCAGGCTGCCAAGCGCGTGTGAGGCTTCATGAATCACACCCTGCGAGACATACCACAAGCCCATGATCGCCAGGCAGGACAACACCAGGATGCCAACTCTCTGGCCGCGCCTCCACAGATAGACCACCAGCGGGAGCACCAGCAGCAACAGCGCCGCCGGCAGCGAGTTCGCATTCAGCCCGGCTTCGACCATGCGACCATCCACCGTCCTGAGGAGTTGGTTTTTGGGGCCGGTTTATCATAGCATGCGGTTCCTTTTCCTCACGGCGGGGGGCGGCGGGAGTAGAGTATTGGTGATCCTTCAAGCCAGGAGACCTTGTATGTCATCCGATCAGAATCGCCGCTCATTCCTCACTACGGCCGCCGGCACCGCCGCGGCTTTCACCATCGTGCCGCGCCACGTATTGGGAGGCACAGGCTTCGTCGCTCCGAGCGACAAGCTGAACGTGGCCTACATCGGCGTGGGCACCCAGGGCATCCGTGAGCTGCTGCCGATGCTGAAGAACGACGATATTCAGGTCGTGGCCGTTTGCGACCCCAACTTCTGCACCAACAATTACGTGGACTGGGACAAGCACGGGCTCCGCAACGACATCCGCGAGTTCCTCGGAAATCGCGAGTGGCACGATGGGCGGGACGGCATCTTCGGAGGACGCCAGATCGGCCGTGAAATCGTCGAGGCCCATTACGCCGCCAAGCGCGCCGCGGCCCAGTACAAGGGCTGCACCGACTACGCCGACTTCCGCGAGGTGCTGGAGCAGCAGAAGGATCTGGACGCCGTGAAAATCATGACGCCTGACCACCTGCACGCCACCATCTCGATTGCCGCCATGAAAAAAGGTAAGCACGTGACAATGCACAAGCCCATCGCCAATCGCCTGGAAGAAGCGCGCAAAGTGATCGAGACCACGCGGCAGACCGGGGTCGCGACGCACTTCATCCCGTGGGACTCCCGCGGTTCGATGGATCTGGTCATGCAGTGGATCAAGGACGGCTCCATCGGCACGCTGCGCGCGGTCCACAATTGGTCCAACCGGCCGGTCTGGCCGCAGTATCTGACCCTGCCGGAGGATCGGCCGCCGATCCCGGAAGGCTTCGAATGGGATCTGTGGCTGGGGCCGGCGCTCGACCGGCCGTACTCGCCGCATTACACCAACGCCGTGTTCCGCGGCTGGTACGACTTCGGCGGCGGCTCCATCGCCGACATGGGCCATTACAGCCTGTGGGTGGTTTTCCGGACTCTCAAGCTGGGTGCGCCCATCAGCGTCGAAGCCACGCCCAGCACGGCCTGCACCCTCGTCGAGCAGGTCAGCACGAAGATCAAAAACGATTTTTCCTTCCCGCTGGCCTCGACCATCCGTTTCAAATTCCCGGCCCGCGACGAGTTCGCCCCGCTCGATCTCTGGTGGTACGACGGCGGCATGAAGCCGCCCACGCCCGAGGAGTTGTATGAGGACCATCAGGCGCTGCCGGCCGAGGGCATGATGTTTGTCGGCGACAAGGGCAAGATCCTGGCGGGTTTCCGGATTGACGATCCGCATCTCATTCCGGAGAAGAAAATGCGCGCCTACATGGGTTCGCACACCGTGCCGCCTCAACCCGCCGGCGCCGACGAGGAGCGGAACGGCCTGGCCGAATGGGTCACGGCCTGCCGCGGCGGCAAGCCCTCGGAAGCCTCATTTCTGCACGCCGGCCCCATATCGGACGCCTTCAATCTCGGCGCCATCGCCTGCCGGGTCGGCCAACGGTTGGAGTGGGATGCTCAAAACGCGAAGATCGCCAATGTTCCAGAGGCCAACCAGTACCTGACCCGCGAATACCGCAAGGGCTGGGAGCTCTGAGCTCCCTCCCCGCACACTGGCAGCACGGGCGTCGACTCATACCGCGACCCCTCAGGGCTGATCAGCCTCCGGCGCCCGCCGCCGCCGCCCTGCCGCGATCGTGATACCCGCTGTGGTGCTTGTACTCCTCCAGCGCGTTGTATAGGATCGGGCACACCGACGAGTGCCGGCACGCCGACTCCATCCGCGCGCCGAGTGAGTGCTCTCCGGGGTGTACGTGCGGGAAGCGGCGGCACGGGCCCGGCCGCGCTTCATAGATCATGCACAGGTTGCCGTCCAGGAACGTGCAGGCGTTCTTCTCATTCCGCAACACGCGCTTGCGCGAATCATCCGGGTCGGGGCCGGTGTGCTTTACGCGCACCTCATCGGCAGTCATGTTGAGGTACGCGGCGATGGCCTCGGTCTCGGCCGGCGTCACTTCGACGATCAATTCGCGGCAGCAGTTGGCGCACTCGGCGCAATCGATCTGCGCCTCGACCCGGCTGGCAATGATCTGGAACGGCCCTAAATCATCGTGGTGGTGGGCGTGCAGGTAGCGCCGGAAGCGCAGGTTCTCCGCTTCCTTGGCCTGAGCCAGGCGGCGGACTTCGGCCGGATCTGTAACCGTGTTTTCACATTACACCCGCGGCGCGCCTACTTACTGGTCCCCGTGGGCGATGGGATACGGCCCAAGATCAGCGCATAGAATATAGTTCGTATGGGCACAGCGAATAGCACCTTCGAAACCGTTCGCGAGATCGGTCTCGCTCTGCCGGATGTCGAGGAGAGCACCATGTACGCTTCGCCTGCGCTGAAGGTGTGCGGCAAGCTTCTGGCGTGTGTGCCCGTCAATAAGTCGGTAGAGCCGGGTTCGCTCGCCGTCGCCCTCGACCCCGAGCGCCGTGCTGCGCTACTGGAAGAGGCGCCGCGGACCTACTACCTGACGGATCACTACGCCGGCCATCCAATCGTGCTCGTGAGGCTGTCCGAGATCGGGCGCGAAGAACTCGCCGGCCTCCTCAATTCGGCGTGGCGTTTTGTGACGGCAGAGGCGAAGCAAACGGCTCGGCGCCCGGCCGGAGGAAGGCTCAACCCCTCCCGCGGGAAGCCGCGGCAGCGCGCTTAACATACATCCGCCGCGCGCTACGCTACCCCCACCACGTCTCGCCTTCGGCCAGGTGCTGTTTCAGGAAGTCGGTGTTCAGATCCAGTCCGAGCCCGGCGCCCTGCGGAACCGGCAGAAGGCTGTTGCGCACCGTGGGCGGGTTCGACGCCGCCATCTGCTCGACGTAATGCATCGGGTGCCCCAGCGCGCTCTCGCTGCGGTAGAAGTTCTGGATCGACGCCGCGAAATGCGCCGAAGCGTGCGTCAGCACCAGCGACCCGACGTTGTGCAGCGCCACTGGGGTCCGCGTCAGCGCGGCGTAGTCGGCAATCTTCCGCGTGCCGCTGAATCCGCCCGCGAACGCCAGGTCCGGGTGGATGATGTCCACCGCCTGCGCATCCAGAAACGGCTTGAAGCCGCGCACCAGTTCCAGCTTCTCACCCGTCAGCAGCGGAATCCGCGTCGAACGCCGCAGCGCCATCCAAGCCTCCGAGTAGGGCGGGTTCAGCGCGTCCTCGATGAACAGCGGGTCCATCGGCTCCACGGCCTTGGCCACGTTGATCGCACTCAGCGTATCGAATTCGTTGTGGCAGTGCACCGCGATGTCGATTTCGTCGCCTACGGCCTCCCGGCAATTCGTGTAGGCCGTGCGGATCTTCTTCAGCTCATCATGCGTCAGCGTGTTGACGTAGCGCGCCGGCGGCACGCCGATCACCGTGTGGATGCTGTTCTTATAGGCCTTGAAACCCTCCGGCCGCGATTTCACCATCGCCGCCCACGCCCGGCACGCGCCCATGTCCAGCATGTCGAAGCCGTCGCCGTGCGAGTACATCGGCACCGCGTCGCGAAATGGCCCGCCAAGCAACTCGCACACCGGCCGGTCGAGGACCTTGCCCGCCAGGTCCCACAGCGCGATGTCGATGCCGCTGATGGTCGGAATGTGCGCGATGTAGGTGTGCATCAACGACGTCATCTCGAAGAAATGCTTCTCGATACTCAGCGGATCCTTGCCGATCAGCAGCGGCGCCATCGTCTCGATGCGCGCCCGCGCCATCGGCCCCGTCGCGCCCGCCTCGCCGATGCCGTACAGGCCGCCGTCCGTCTCCACGCGGACCAGGCTGCAGCCCGCATTGATCGAGCGCTCGAGGCCCAGCACCTTGATAGCGGTAATCTTCAACTTGCCCACGTAAGGCGCGGCCAGCGCGCGAAACGTCGGGAACAGCGGCGCGGCAGGCGCGGCCGCAAGGATCTTGAGCAGGGTGCGACGGGTCATGGCGGTTCTCTCCAGGATTCGAATTCCGGCTAGACCAATCTACTCCAGTTCGCACTGGCCTGAGTGCCCGCCGTTCGTTGGCGGATTACGGGAATCTCGTGAGCGCGCCGGTCCACGGCGGCGCGGTCCCGCGCCAGCGCCGAGCATGGCCTTCTTTTCGTCTTGGATTGAACTTGCGTCTCAGGCCGGCACAGGCAGCAGATTCCCCCGCCCCAGCAGCCACTGCGGATCGAAGTGCCGCTTCACGTCGCACATCGACTGAATCTGCTCCGGCGTGAACTCCAGCGCCAGGAAATGCGCCTTCTTCTTGCCCAGACCGTGCTCCGCGC
>CAVWRA010000009.1:0-28739 GCA_963757265.1 Terriglobia bacterium | reverse complement strand
CGATCACCATCTTCAGCTTGGAGAGGTCCACGTCCTTGCTGCCGGGCGCGGCAAGCAGCATCTGCAGTATGGTCGGGACGCAATGGGTGAACGTCACGCCCTCTTGCGCGATCAATCGCAACAGCACATCGGGCGCGTAACGGCCGGGATAGACCTGCTTTACGCCGGCCGAGGTCGACGCATAGGGGAGGCCCCAGGCGTGGACGTGGAACATCGGCGTCATCGGCATGTAGACGTCGTCCCGATGAAGTCGGCCCTGGCTGGGAGCCATCCCATACTCGACCATCACCGAGAGCGTGTGCAGCATGATCTGACGATGGCTGAAATAGACCCCTTTCGGTTTGCCTGTCGTGCCGGTGGTGTGAAACGTCGTCGCGCGCGTATTTTCGTCGAAATCCGGGAATTGGAAGAAGGGCGAACTCGCTTCCAGCATTTCCTCGTATTCGCACTCGATCGGAATTCGCGCCGCCGGCCGCTGTTTGCCGTCGTGCAGCAACACATAATTTGGCGCCGCCGGCAGCCTGTCGGCGAGCTTTTCGACGAGCGGCAGGAAGTCGGCGTTGACCAGCACGGTTGAAGGGCCCACGTCGTTCAGCGTGAACAGCAGTTGCTCTGGCGCCAGGCTGAGATTGATCGTCTGCAGTACCGCCCCCATCGCCGGGACCGCGAAATAGCACTCATGATAGCGGTGGCTGTCCCAGTCGAGCACGGCGACGACGTCGCCGTGCCTGACGCCGATTTCCGACAAGCCGCTTGCCAGTCGCCCGACGCGCTCGCGAAACTCCCGATAACTGTGCCGCCTCAGGTCTCGATAAACGATCTCCTGTTCCGGCGCGTAGACCAGCGGGTAGTGCAGCAGATGTTTGATGAGCAGCGGATACGTGTAAGCAGTGGGGGTAAAAGCGATGAGGTTGTCAGACATAGCTTGCCTCGCCAAACGCCATAGGTATAGAAAACTTCTACAATCAATGCGCGACTATGCATTGATCCTGATCAATGTCCGCGCGCAGCGCGGAGGGAAGCCCGTCTGACGCCTCATGTCTTGGCCGGACCGGCTCCTGCCGCCGGGTTGCCGCCCGCGGTTCTGTTCCCGATGACGTTTTCGCCAGCCGCGCTCCGCCAGGCCAAGCCTCTGCTGTGCCCTCCCGAGCAACACCCCGCCCTGTTCAGCCAGCAGCGCTTTGCCCGCGTACTTCACGGCCGACTGCCCGCACTGAAGCGCCGGTACTGGAGAGAGCCGCCTGCTAACCGCTAACCCTCCCGCCCTACGGCAACGCGCCAGTCGTCCCGCTTACCCAGCCCTAACCCGAACACGGGTTATCGTCGATAAGAGTGCGTCGCCCGCGGCGAAGAGTCCGCAACCTCTCCACCGGCTCTCGCCAATGCAGCATGGCGTCGAGCGTATGCGCGCCGTTGAGCAAAGGCTCTCCCTCCTCGCTCTCTTTCCAGTGCTGCTCTCTAACCCGCCAGTGCTGCTCCCTAACCCGGGCTAAAATCACACGCCACTGCGGCGGCGCGCCGGCCTGTGGCCGGTAACCTCGGACCTCAGCATTATCGCCATCTCCGCAACCAAATCAATCTACGCGCATATTTGGGCGATCGTTTTGACGTAGGTCAAATTCGGGTGCGCGCGGGCGCGAGCATCGCCAAAGAGATCGTGCGCCGCATCGACGAGCTGTTCGCGATCGAGCGCGATATCAGCGGCAAGCCGCCGACGAACGGCGAGCCGCGCACCAGGAACGGTCGAAGCCGTTGGTTTTCCTCCTTACGAGGCTTTCGGACGCCGGCCCCGCGTCAAGCCCCGCGCGCCTGCAAAGGGCCGGCGTCCGAAACCCTTCAGCACAGCGGACATAGCGGAATGTCGCCGCGATGCGGGCCGCCTCGGATTCCGCGTTCTTTGCAAGCCTGGCGAGTTCCTCCATGGAGTCAGGCCCGTATTTCTGCGCCAGTTCACCCGCGCCGGGAGACTATGTGCGCGGGTAAGGGCGCGCGAGCGCAACCCTCTCCGTCGCCGTTCACGGCGCCGGCGCCGGGGCGCGCCGTCCACTTCGGTATCTTGAGCCATCAACTCGCGATCGTTCGCACAAAAAACCTATCCGAAGCGGCTGAAATATTCCTCGGTCGTCGATCGGCTCAAGGACATCATCAAGAGCGGTGGAGAATGGATCTCCTCGATCCAGCTCGAGGACATCATCCTGGAGAAGAAAGGGGTGCTCAAGGCCGCCGTCATCGGCGTGAGAGACGACAAATGGGGCGAGCGTCCCATGGCGTTGGCGATCGTGGAGCCGCAATTCGCCGGCGGTGTTCCGGAAGCCCAGGAAAAGGCGATTCGCGCCCACGTTAGGTCCTACACGGACAAGGGCGTCATCTCGAAGATCGCGGTTCCGGACCGGATCAAGATCGTTGAGACTTTGCCGCTGACCTCAGTGGGCAAGGTCGACAAAAAAGCGCTGCGCGAAATGCATCAGCGCGACGAGGCCACCTAAGGGTCACCCAGCAGAGCGATCGGTCTTCGCTGTCGACCGCGCGCAGGCTCAGCCGGCAGGCGACCGGTGTGCTTGCGCCGCGTGCGTCGCGATGGCCTCGACGATGCGCGGCCACAGCGTGATCGGCAGCGCATGGCCCATGCCTTCGATGATCAGGCGCTGCGCCCCCGGCACGGTGTCGGCGACGTCGATGCCGCAGGCCACCGGCACCAGTGGGTCAGCATCGCCGTGGATCACGAGCGTGGGTATGCGCACCGAGGCCAGCGCCGCCTTGCGGCTGCCTGACGCCAGGATGGCCGCCATTTGCCGTGCCACGCCCGCTGGGTACAGGCCGCGGGCGAAGGCCCGCGCGGCGCGTTCCAGGTCGCGTGCCTCGTCTAGCGGGAAGCCGGGGCCGCGCAGCACCTTCCAGGTCTGCACGTAGCGCTGGTAGTAGCCCGCTTGGTCGGTCGGTGTGGGCGTGAGCAGCAGTTGCAGCGCTTCGGGCGTGGGCGGCGGCAGCGATGGGTCGCCGCTGGTGGCCATGATCGAGGTCAGGCTGCGCAGGCGCTGCGGGTATTCGATGGCCAGTGTCTGAGCGATGGCGCCGCCCATCGATGCACCGACCACATGCGCTGCGTCGATGCCGAGCGCGTCGAGCAGGCCCACAACGTCGCGCGCCATGTCGCCGAGGGTGTAGGCCGCGCTGACCGGCTGGCCCGTCAGATGGGCCTGCAGCAGTTGTGGCACGTTGGGCACGCCCAGGCTTTGGAGGCGGGTGGACAATCCGATGTCACGGTTGTCGAAGCGGATGACGCGGAACCCGCGCGCCGCCAGCGCGGCGCAGAACTCGTCGTCCCAGGCGATCATCTGCGCCGCCAGGCCCATGATCAGCACCAGCGGCGGCGCCTGAGCGTCGCCGAAGGTGTCGTAGGTGAGTTCGATGCCGTTGGCCCGGGCCAGGGCCGGCCCGGTGTGCGCGATGTTCAGGTTCATGTGTGTCGATGCCTCGTAGGGTGCGGGCGGCTCAAGCCGCTGCTGCCGATTCGCGCAAACGCTGCGTGTCGCCGTAGATACACTGCAGCAAGCCATCGCGCTGAGATGGCTTCCACTGCCCCTCGGGCTGCGCCAGGCGGTCGCCGACCGCATAGCGCACGGCAGGATGCAAAGCCATGCCGGTGTGGCTGGTCTAATGCACCTCAATGTTCTCGGCCAGCAGGTGCTCGTCCATCACGCTCGGCTGCCAGGCCACCACGCCGTCGCTGCGAACATAGCCGCCTCGTCACGGCCGCTTAGCGCCACAAAGGCGGCTCGAGACGCATCCGTTTCGCTGGCGGGGGATTTTGACCTGGCTCAAACATACATTCCGATATTTATGTCACAAACCCTCCTCTAAGTCAGGATCTGCGGAGCAACGCCCCGCAATAAGGAGCAAAAAGGAGGGCCTGTCATGAGCGGTCCAATCAAGAAGAAGATAAGCGTAACTGAACTATTCAAGGAGCAGGTCGCAACAAATTTCGTCGTCTTGGCGATCTTGATCGTGCTCGCCGCGCTCATTGTCTTCAAGGTAGACGGCGAAAACTATACCGAATACACCGTGTTCGGATTCCTCGCCGCGATCTATTTTTCCTTCATCGCCTTCGTGCCGGCGGGAACGCTGTTCGCCTCCCGCGCGGAGGTCGCGAAGGGACGCGTGGCGGTCGAGGAGAGTGAAAAGACCGGCGCCATGGAGCCGCTGGCCAATCCCTGGTTCAGCACGGTCCCTGGACGCAGCCTATCCCGGCCAGACGCTCGGACTCCATTGCGACGTCACCAATGAAGGCGAAGTCGCGGCCATGATCGGCAAGGCCGCCGAGTTCGGCGAGCGCATCGATATCCTGTTCAACAATGCGGGCTCCGGCTTTGGAGGGCTCTTCGACAAACTGACGAATAGGCACTGGGAGAAGGCCTTCGCGCTGAACTTCTACGGGGCCCTCTACGGAATCCGCGCCGTCCTGCCAATCATGCGCCAGCAGGGCGGCGGGCATATCGTCAACATCGTTTCTGGCATTGCGTTCGCGCCCATGGCGCAGATGACGCAGTACTCCGCCACGAAGGCTGCGCTGAACGCGCTGACGCTCGCCCTTCGCTACGAGCTCTGGGACGAGAACATCCGCGTGTCTTCGGCGACGCCGGGCGTGACGGCCACCGCGATCTGGAAGGCAAGCGGCGTGCCGCCGCCTCCACGCGCGCAATCGGCCGAGCAATCCGCGCACACCATCCTCGCGGGGGTGGCGAAGAACGAGCGGCTGGTGCTCGGCGACCAGGATGACGTCTGGGCGTAAGGGCGAGCTGGTCGTGTGAGGCTTCGTTTCCGTCTCGGGTTGGTCTTTTCGCCCCGCAATCGGCAACAGCAGTTCCCCTTGACCTAGGATGCGTTCTTTCCCCTTCTTTGGTTTTGGGGTGGTAGCCTTCTTTGGCGTCCCGATCGCCTTTGCGTCTTCGGCGATGCTTCGGCGCAGAGCGTCCATCAGATTGACCACGGTGGTCGGGGCAACGAACGGACGCACAGTCGCAGCCGGCATGCCCTGCCGCTTCTTTTCCAGCAATTGAAGCACCGCCTGCTCGTAGCGATCGACGAATAGGGTCGGATCGAATGTGGCCTCTTTGCTACTGAGGATATGCTCGGCCAGCTTGAGCATGTCTGGCGCGACCTTCACGTCCGGAATGTCGTAGAAATAATCCTTGAAGTCGCGGACCTCATACGGATATCGCAGCGTCGTGCCCATCAGCCCCCAGTCTGCGGAGGCCGAAGTTTTCGGATAATGCCAACCCCTTTTGCTGATAATGTTTTTTTGGGGGTCCAAAACGGGGCTTTCGCAGCGCTGAAACGCCAGTGTTCACAATTCGTTAGCCGATCCTGAGCCAAATGAAGGCTGAGCAAAAGCTGAGCAAAGCGGAGCAAGAATTTTCTGGCGCTCTCGTAGCGCTTAAACACTCGTCTTTCCAATGCGTTAGCCGATCACGAGCCAATAAGGCCGAGCAAATAGCGCCAAAAAAGCTATTCTGGCGCTTTCGTAGCGCTGAAACGCTCGTCTTTCCAATGCATTAGCCGATCCAGAGCCAATCGGCCGAGCAAACTAAACGCAAGAGAACAGTACAATAACCGCAAAAATTGCTGCGAAGGGCATAGGCCGAATTTTTCGGATAATGCCAAATTTCGGGGATAATGAAAATTTTGGGATCCAAAACGGGGGCTTTTTGCACTTTTCATAGCGCTTGAACACTCGTCTTTACAATGCGTTAGCTTGTCAGAACGCGGCCTTTGTCGGCGGCACGCAACCCATCAGGGGCGTATCAGGGGCGCAATACGGGGCCGCGCAGGGGCGTTGCAGGGGAGCGCCGGCGAGAGGGATGCCCTTTCGCGTTCGCGTGCGAAGCGCGCTCCGCGCCGAAATGACTGCGGCGCCAGCTCCGAACAGGCATGCGATCTGGTAAGCGCTCACAAGCATCGTCCCGTGCGCCGCGAGGACCGCGCTCACGAGCGCCGTCGCAATCAAGCCTCCGCGCTTGGGATCCTTCAGAAGGCGCTCGGTCCCGAGCATCCCGCCACAATTCTTGTCCGCAACAATCTTGCCAACTTGCGCCGCGCCGAAAGCGCCCAGTCGAATCGCTGAGGGTCGAGCGTTGCTGAGCATGGGAACTTCCGCAACGGGCGGATCTTTGCCGTTCCCGGGCGATGCTGGAAGGCAGGTGTCCTGCCCAATCCTGCCTTCCATGTCGTCTCAGGTGACAGCTGGATCACGCGGTCTCTGACGCGCTAGCGTCTGATAGTGCGGTTGTCGCGATCTACACCATCAGCGCGAGTCGATCATATATATCGGTGATTGCGACGCGATTGTGCGCGCGAGGGTCAGGGCACACTATTCTGCGGAGCCTTGTGAGGATTCCGATCCATGCGGCGCCTCTGCCTTTTGCTCGAAGTAATCGCCACAGTCGCGATGGTGGCTTCGGCATCGAAGGTTTCCGCAGCGAGCGGCGCCGGGCCGGCGGACAAGCCTGCCGCGAATGCAAAAGACGCGAAGTCGCTCGTTTCGGTCAGCGGCATGGTGGCGTCGGACTACGCGGCTTGCGTCTCGGAGCTCAGCTCCAACAAGGTCGTCTTTGAGCAACTCGGCGCCGCGAAGGATCAGGGCTGCGAACTCTCCGGCGCGATCAAGCTCGCCGCCGTCGCGACGCCTTTCGGGAACGTGAGCCTCTCCGGCAAGCCGATAATGCTATGTAGTTTCGCCCGCGAGTTCAGCGCCTGGGCGCGCGACGTCGCTGCGCCGCTGACCCTCGCCTACACCAGCCAAAGGTTGGTGGAGATCGAGACAGGATCGGCCTTCGACTGCCGGGCGCGGTACGACAAGCCGGGCGCCGTGCCGAGCGAGCACGCCAAGGGGGACGCTCTTGACATCGCCTCTTTCGTTCTGGCCGACGGTCGCCGCGTCCGGGTGAAGCAAGAAGAGTCGAATATTCCTCTGGCGCGCGTTCTTGTCGGCGCTTTGCGGACGACGGCCTGCGGCTACTTCACGACCGTCCTCGGCCCGGCGACGGACGCGGCGCATGCTGAGCACCTACATTTCGACTTGGGGCTGCATGGCGCCACGCCAAACTACCGCATCTGCGAATAAGAGATTGCGCTCGTTCGCTTACTCAACCGACAAGCGCCGACGAAGCGAACGTGGATCGGCGGCGAGAAGGTCGTGGTCGTGTGAGTCGGTTGGTTCACGTATCCGGCCCCAGCTCGAGGATGCGGAGTGTTAGCGTTAAAAAAACGCCCGCGGCGCAGACCTGAAACTGCCCGGCTGGCCGCTGCTTGCGGCGCTCTTGCGCTTAGCGCTGCTCGATAGTGGGGCATTGCTCCGCAGCTTTGGCGCAGTGAAGCACGACGACGCGGAACACGCTGTCGCGTGTATGAACGCGCTTGCGGACCTGAATACGTTCGAGGACAAGGCATCGCGCGTCGCTTATGCAGAAGCGTTCCGCTTGGTTAACAGCCGGATCAAGTGGGCACGAGAGACTTCAGCTCGGCCGGCGGTGCGCCCTTGCCCGCGAGGTCCCCCAGCGCCACCAGGGCCTCCGCGCGCACGCTCGGGTCATTGTCGTTGAGCAGCTCGCGCAGCTCCGGTACCACGGACTCAATTCCAGGGTGTCCCGGCCCAAGGCGCCCCAGGTGCCACGCTGCCAGACTGCGGACGAAGGAGATCCCATCGTGCGTCCCCGCGATCAAGGCGGGGATGGCGTCGGGGTTCTCCAGTTGGACTCGCGCCAGCGCAGCCGCCGCCCATACGCGGACGAAACTCTCCGGGTCCCGCAGGGCCTCGATGAGCGCGGGGACGGCCTCCCGCGCCGCGGGTCCAATCTCCGCCAGCGCGTGCGCGGCCAGCCGCCGCTCCAGCGAACCGCTGCTCTTCAGTGCTGCGACCCAGTCGTCGGTCGCAACTCCCAGGTACGACGGCTGCCCGACCATACACTCCCCCGTGGCGCGTCAGGCCGCGCCCTGCAGCCGACGGTCCAGGTTGAACGCGGCGCTGATCAGTCCCATATGCGTGAACGCCTGCGGGAAATTGCCCAGCGCCTCGCCAGAACGTCCCGTCTGTTCGGCGTACAGCCCCAGGTGGTTGGCATAGGTTAGCATCTTCTCGTAGATGAACCGCGCCTCCTCCAGCCGGCCGGCGCGGGTCAGCGCCTCGACCAGCCGGAACGTACACATGTTGAAAGTCCCCTCGCCGCCCGTCAACCCGTCGCCAGCGCCCTTACCCACCTCATATCGATACACCAAGCTGTCGGAAACCAGCTCCGTCATTGTGCGGTTGATCGTGCCGATCATGCGCGGGTCGGTCGGCGAGATGAAGAACACCAGCGGCATGATGAGGTTGGCCGCGTCCAGCGCGTCGGTGCCAAAATACTGGACGAACGTCCGCCGCTCCGCGTCCCAGCCGCGTGTCATCACCGCTTCGTAGATGCGGTCGCGCTCCACCAGTAGATGTCGAGCTGGAGCTGCTCGCAAGCGCCGTTGCCGCTTCTCGAATTGTCACCGGCCTCTCCGCTTGCGGCCCCGCGCAGCGGGCTGGAGCGCAGCGACTTCTACTTCGTGCCTTGGCGCTTTTTGGACGCCGGCCGCCTGAGTGCGAGGCGCCTCTCGTCATGCCGGCGTCGCCATCGAACCGGACATGCGGATCGCCCGCATCCGGCTCTCGGACAAGACCTCACACGCTGGAGCTCTCCAAGCCATTGATTTTCCTGTCTGCGGCCGATGACCGGCTTGTCCGAACTCGTTTTGTCAAGCTTCGTTCCGGCAAGAATTTAGTATCGAATCACACGCCTCGTAGGCGAAACACCCAAACGGGAGCCCAAACAGCTGGTTTAGCTTTGAATGAAAGACGCCGTCGTGTGGATTGCCGGGGTCGTCCGGTCCCGTGGGCAGTGCGTAATCCGCGTAGAGTTGTCGGAGTACCATCGCACACCACGTTGCATTCAAGAGGTCGCCATTGCGGTGGTGATGCCTTTGAAGGTGCGAGAGCAGCTCCTTTAGGCGATTTTGCGCCAATGCTAGCGAGTTCCTCTCGAAATGGTCCGCCCTGCAATGTCCAGCCCTTGAACTGGGTTGAATTAGTCTCGTAGTCATACGGCACCCACATAGTCGGCATGCCGTTCCTGATCCGCACGAGGTTTCCGAGATCGTAGTCAATCCAGTGCTTGAGCACCTGCTTCACTTGAGCGTGGAAATCGTCTTCAAGGAGTTTCTGGATTGTGAAATCGAGGATCGGGGCGCCGGCGTCGTCAGCGATACGGTCTATCCGCGGCTCGCGGTCGGGGCCCGCGTTGTCATCTGCGGCACTGCCTCGATCTCCTCCTGGGACCCCTGGCCGACCGGGCCGCGCATCGAACGGCACCTGCTCGTCAAGCGCGCCCGCGCGCAGGGGTTCGTGATCCTGGATTACATGGACCGCTGGGAAGCCTCGGTGGCGACGCTGGCGGATTGGGTGCGATGAATGAGGCCGAACATTACTGGCAGGACTGTGGTATGGACTACCCGCGCCCGCCCCATGGAGTGCCAATTCTGCGGGCGCAACTACCTGAAACCCTGCGGCGCAAACGAGTTCGACAGATGTGGGAACTTCCTCCACCTCCAGACCAAGCAATTCTCCGCGGCCCAGGGGGAGGACGACGCGGCGATCTTTGATGATGCGCCGAGATCTCGTAAGATAACAGGGGGAAGTCCTAATGAAATTAGTCATCATCGAGAGTCCGTTCTCCGGCGATACAGAGCGCAATATCGCCTACGCCCGTGCTGCCGTCCGAGACTCAGTTATGCGCGGAGAATCACCGATCGCATCGCACTTACTTTTTACGCAAGAGGGGATCCTCGACAACAATATTCCAGAAGAGCGCGGCAGGGGGATAATGGCCGGGCTTGCCTGGCGGCGAGTCTGCGACTTCGCAGCGTTCTACATTGACAACGGCTGGTCTCACGGAATGATCGAGGCTCGCCATCTATACAAGCGAGAGGAGATACCATTCGTGGAGCGACGGCTTATTGTAACCACGAGGGTCCTCCAACCTTAGGATGGATATAAAAATGAAAGGGTCCAAACTTATTCCTGCAAAAAGATCCGGCTCCTCGCTGAAAGGAGTGGGTAAGTCGGAATTTGGGGCGGGTTAGCGATCGCTCATAGGGGATCGCGTTTAGCCTGAGGGGATGCAGGACACCGATCTTTTCCAGTTGGCCCTTGGTCTTGCGTCGCCGTGGATGGTGACGCGCAGCGGGTTCGACGCGGTGGACGGTCGGCTCGATTTATACGTGGATTTTCCGCGGGGGAGCCGGTTCGCCTGTGCGCAGTGTGGGCGCGAGGGCTGCGCGGTTCATGACACGAAGGAGGACACCTGGCGGCATCTGGATTTCTTCCAGCATCGCACGCTGTTGCACGCGCGCACGCCGAGGGTGACGTGTCCGCAGTGCGGCGTGCGCAAGGTGGCGACGCCGTGGGCTCGCGCGGGATCGGGTTTCACGTTGCTGTTCGAGGCCTATGTGCTGGCGCTGGCCAAGACGATGCCGATCGCCAATGCGGCCGAGCGGCTCGGCGAGCACGACACGCGCTTGTGGCGCATCGTCGAACACTACGTCTGGCGGGCGGTGGAGAAGCTGGATTTGTCGCGGGTGCGGCGCATCGCCGCCGACGAGACTTCGGCGCGGCGCGGCCACGACTACATCAGCCTGTTCGTTGACATGGCGCGGCGCAAGGTCGTCTACGTCGCCGACGGCAAGGACGCGGCGACCGTGAAGGAATTCGCGGATTTCCTCGAGGCGCATGGCGGCCGGCGCGAAGCGGTGACCGACGCCAGCATCGACATGGGGGCTGCATTCGAGGTGGGGATCAAAGAGAACTTCCCCAACGCCGAGATCACGTTCGACAAATTTCACGTCATCAAACTCGCCAACGAGGCCGTCGACCAGGTGCGGCGCGAGGAGGCGCGGAACAACTTCCAGATCAAGGGCCGGCGCTACATCTTCCTGAAGAACGTCGATCGTCTGACGCAGGAGGAAAGGGAGGCGCTCTCTCGGTTGGAAGCGCAGAACCTCGACACGATCCAAGCGATGCAGATCCGCATGAACCTGCAACAGCTGTTCACGATGAGCGTCAAATCGGCTCGGCGTTTCCTCGACCGCTGGAACGCCTGGGTTCAAGTCTGCGACCTCGCGCCGATGAAGAAGCTGGCCAAGACGATCACGGCCAAGTCGGAAGGCATCCTCAGATCGATCGCCACCGGCCTTTCCAATGGCGTTCTGGAGGCGATCAACGGCAACGTCCAGGCCGCCAAGCGCAAGGCCAAGGGCTACCGAACCAAACGAAACCTCAAAGCCATCGTCTACCTCATCGCTGGTGACGTGCTCGCTAGTTCACCCATTTGAAATAGCGATGAGCCAAAGATCCGTCGCGCTCGACCGGGTCCGGCGCATCGTCGCTGCTCTGGCATTTCTGCTAAACTTGCCAATTCGTTCCTATTACACGCTATCGAACGAATTCGCCGCGACAATGCACCCCACCTTTCGTTGCACCTGAAATGCCGACCTTCAGAAAACGCGAGGAAGAGCGGGTCGCCGCCCGGAGCGGGCGTTGTAACGCTGCTACCTTCTGTGCGCTTACCAAGAATGCGCACGCTCCCTCTACTGCTGAGGCTTTTCCGCAAGGGCAATGCCTGCCCCAAGTCGCGATTTTGTCATTCGCCGGCGTCGGGCGCCATCCTCCTTCCCAGCGCGTGAGCCTCGAGCACCATCCTCACTAGGTCACGCAACGTCGATACGTCCGACGCCATCACGTTTTCTGCGCGATGCACCAACGCGCTCCGCTTTTGATAAAGCGTAGCAGCTTTCCTTCCTAATTCCGCACTGTCTTCCCGGCCCAAGGCTCCTGCGCTTCCAGCAACCAGCCTTCGGATCGAGCCGACAATCGACCGATTTCTAAGATACGAAACACTTCGAGCCAGTTCGGCAAACGAAACCGTCAATTCCTCGTTACCTTCGTTCGTTGACGCAGTGCCTCCTCTGCGCCTTTCATCATTTTGCTTCGTCGCGTTGTTCGCTTCGTTCTCCCACCTCCTCACCATGTCTACACAGGCATCGGGATGCGGGCTAGTTGCAAGAACTTCCAGGCACGCCATGAGGACAATAAAGCTCGCGTTCTCCGACGCTTCGAAATCAGCTGCCAAATAAAAGTCGAAAGCTGACCGCAACCGTGCAGATATCGACCGAAGCTTGTTCAATCCACGCCTATCCTGTTAACACATACACCCACTAGATGTAGGGTGATTCCAGTCGTCGGAATAAAGCTGGGCATAGGTCGGCGCCTTTGCGTCGCTAGCGATGCCGAGCAACGAACGGAAGGCGTTGAACGGGTAGAAGCGCCGGTTGAACCGAAACGTGAATTCGTTGAGGTAGGCTTGTAGGTGCCGTTCGCTGACCCCGTGATGGATGCCGGTCAACCATGTCTTGAGATTTGCGAAGACGAGATGGATGATGGGCAAAAACTCGTCGGTCACTTCGAAATCACCACATTCGGCAATGGCGTGGTGATCGTAACCGCGCTTGCGCAGGTCGGCGTAACCGCTCCAGTCGTCCGTGACGATCAACGTCCCCGGAGCGACCGCGCCATCGACAAATCCGCAAAGGGATTTGGCGCTTCGGTCAGCGGCGACCGCCAGCCGCACGCGCCCCGCATAGCGCCCATCGTTTCGCTTGTCCCGCGCGGTTCCAGGCTTGCGATGGCGCACCTCGACGGCGCAGGCGACCAGAACTTTGTGGTGCACGCCTCGGCCTTCGCCGCGTGTGCGGCCGCCGATCCAGGTTTCGTCCACTTCGACGTGTTCGTTCGCGCGACCCCCGATGCGATCCTGGTGCGGGCGGACCATTCCGGCGCGAAGCTTATGGAGGATCTGGAAGGCTGTCTCATAGCGCGTTAGCCCGAGTTGCCGTTGAAACTGGACGGCCGACATGCCCTGAGTCTGGCTGGCGACCAGGTAGGCAGCCCAGAACCAAGTGGACAATGGCGTGTGACTGCGCTCCATGACCGTGCCGACAGTCAATCCTGTCTGACGCCGACAGTTGCGGCATGCCAGCACACCAGGGCGGGTCGAGATGCGAAACGGCTCACCAGTGACGCCACAATGCGGACAGACGAAGCCGTCCCCCCAGCGCACCTTTTCGAGGTATTCGGCGCAGGCGGCATCGCCAGGGAAGAGCCGCTGAAACTCCCGCAGCGACCGCGGAAACGGCAACCCCGCGTGCTGGTCGACGTCCATGAGAATCAGCGTGGGCGCTTTCATACCCGCAGCCCCCATTCAGGCAATCGCGTCCAGGGCGTCGCGCCGATCGCCAGCGGGTTCCGGCCCTACTCACAGACAAACACTACCCCTGGGGGGTGTATGCGTCAACCGGACAAGCATGGTTCAATCCTGCGGTACGATCGCCTTCAGCGAGAGCATCGACCAACTTCGAATAAGCCTCGGCGCCGTAATGGGAGGCCCAGGCCATAGCTGGCCGCGCTGCGAGGCCCGCCGGATAATAGCAAGTTGTCCTGCCGTCGAACGTCCCGCTGTCTGACTTTTGGGGCGCCGCGGCGTCAGTCTGGATCGACTTGTTCAACGCGACGCTCGCCCACAGCAGCAGCGCTCGGACGCGCGTCACCAGCTCCAATACATTTTCTTCTTCGACGCCGTGAAAACATAAGCCTTGGACGGTCTCACTCTGGCTGACGGTCGGCGGCCTTGAACCAACCATCGTTATGCGATGTCCGAGTAGCGAGGATTCCGGAACTCCTTCGCCGAAGAAGCCGTAACCTCTTGCATCCCCTCATTCAGGCCGGGCCGAAGGTTTGTGTGAAGACGTTGTTTTGGTTTAGGAGTTCTTGGTATTTTTCGACGAGCGGTCTTAAGCGTTGTTCGGGCATGTTGGGGATGAGATCGTAGAGCAGGCAGCCCTGGCGGAACAGCGAATGGACGCGGCGTTTGACCGTGCTGGTTCTGAGCGATCGGTCCATGCCGAGGCTTTCGCCGGCCGCGCCGAGCAGCGTCAGGAGGAGGATCGCCAAGGCGTTGAGCAGCAGCAGACGGTCGCGCCGTTGCGGATCGCCGATGCGCAGGACGCTCAGGCCCATGCCGAAACGCAAATCCTTGGTGTCGCGGAACCCCGGCTCGATCGTCCACCGTTTGGCGTAGAGGTTGACGATCTGGGAGGCGCTCGCGGTCGCATCGCTGGCGGCCAGATGCCAAGCCTCCCTCATCCCCTTGGCGTGGACGCAGACCGCCGCGCCGACCTTGTGGCGCGCGGCGGTGAGTTCGGCGCCGCGCAGAAGGCGGGCGCGCCCTTTCTTGCCGACCCAGTCGGCGGCCAGGCGCGTCTCACCGTCCGCCGCGGTCACATGAACGTTGCCGCGAAAGCGGATGACGTAACCGAAGCCGAGGCTTTCGAGGAATTCGAACAGTTTGACGTCGCCGAAGCCGCGATCGGCCAGGATCGTCACCGCCACGCCCTCGGGCAGGATCGCCTTCAAACGCGTCAGGCAGAGGTCTTCGAAGTCGTTGCGCCGGTCCTTCAGTTCGTCCTTGTCGACCGTCAGCCACAGGAGCGGCGTCGCCCGGCCGTGGCGCGTGATCAGGCTCAAAGCGAGCGTGGCCTGATTGTCGGCGTCGAAATCGGTCCAATCCATCGCCACGACGATCGCCTTGCGCTGGCCCACGACCTCGCGCGCCCATGGCGCGAACAGGTCCCATACGACGACCCCGGCGTTGCTCAGCAGGCGATCGACCTGTTTGATCGCGTGTCTGTCCATCAGACCGCGCGCTTGCGCCAGCGCATGCCCGATCACCGAAACGGCCAACGACGCCCCCGTCAGAACCCCCAACGTCCCATTGGCCAGCGAAAGAATCCGCTTGGCGTGCAAGCTCCCCGAAAACGTGCGCTTCAGAAAATCATGAACCAATTCCATCCGATCGATCGACTTGCGCATGCCCGCCTCCCCGCACAATTTGCCACATCGTCATGCGCGGGACTCAAAAATTCAGGCATTTTCGAGTTGTTCAAAATGAGGGGATTCGTGAGAGCCGTAACCCCTGTTCATTACCAACGGCATGTAGATATCCATTTTCGCCATTGCCTTGCCTTCAAGCCGTATTCAGCCCCTCAAAGGTCCGCATGCAGTTCGACACTAGGCGCCACTTTGACTACGTACCCTGGGCCCGGCGTATTCCGTCTGGTGAGGTAGTTGCAAAATTAATTGGAGGTCCTAACATGTCGAGGCAATATATTTAGACCACGTCCGGCACATTTCAAGTGATATACTGTAAAAGATTACGCCTTGTCTTTAGCAGATGTTGAAATATTGTTTTGATTCCATCCTCCTGATTCGCAATAACAGGCATGTTCAACGATCCTCTCGACCCCATGAAAGCCCGCTGGAACCATGTCCAGGGCACTCTGTTTCCTTGGCTTCGTGAGGAAGTCGACCCGATGACCGAAGCGCTCGGGCGTCTCGTCACGACCCTCGACGTGATCGGCCTCGAAGCCTTTGTTGCCGGGCCGCCCCGAGGCCCCGGCCGCCCTCCCGCGGACCGCCGCGCTCTCGCGAGGGCCTTCGTCGCCAAGGCGATGCTGGGCGTTCCCACCACCAACGCCCTGATCGAGCGCCTCGACGTCGACAAGTCGCTGCGGCGCATCCTCGGTTGGGAGCGACGCGCGCAAGTGCCCTCAGAGGCCACGTTTTCCCGCGCCTTCGCGGAATTCGCGCAGGGCGATTTGCCCGACAAGATGCACGCGGCGCTGATCGAGCGCTCGCTCGGCGGGCGCATCGTCGGGGTGATCGCACGCGACGCCACCGAGATCGAGGCGCGCGAGAGGCCGGCCAAGAAGGAGACGAACGACAAGGAAGACGATCCGCCACCGCCCGACGGCGCTCGGCCGACGCGCAAGCGCGGACGCCCGCGCAAGGACGAGCAACGGCCAAAACCCGAGCCGACGCGGCTCGAACGGCAGACCACGCAGAACGTCGATCAGATGCTCGCCGATCTGCCCACCGCGTGCGATGTCGGCTCCAAGAAAAACAGCAAGGGCTACAAGGAAACCTGGATCGGCTACAAACTGCATCTGGATGTCGCCTGCGGCCAAATCCCGGTCTCCTGCGTGCTTACCTCGGCTTCCGTCCACGACAGTCAGGTCGCCATTCCCTTGATGACCATAACCGGCGCCCGCGTCTCCTATCTCTACGACCTGATGGATGCGGCCTACGACGCCGCCGCCATCCATGACCACAGCAAGGCGCTCGGCCATGCGCCGATCATCGACCGCAACTATCGCGCCCAGCACGAAGCCAAGGCCGAATGGGCCAAAGAAGTCGAGCGCATGAAACTCATCCACATGCCCGACCCCGACGACCGGCTCTTTGATTTTCGAACCATGGCCGAACGCGTCAACGCCCGACCGAAGGACGAATTCGGCGCACGGGTCGTCCGCGTGCGCGGCGCGATCAAGGTCAAATGCCACCTCATGTTCGGCGTCGTCGCGCTCGCCGTCGATCAAATACTCCGCCTCACGCAGTTCCGGCCCGCGCCGGCCTGAGCCTCGGCCGCTCACAACGCCTAATGAAGGCGAAATGCGTCGCGCTAATTGAATTTTGCAAGAGGCTCCAACGGCTCGGATTTTCATCGCCGCAAGTGCCCTCGTTGCCAAGACGGCGCTCCTGGTTTTGGAGTTGAGTCAAAATCTTCGACGGCTGTGTTCAAAAGGAGGCGGCTGGGTGTAATGACACACACAAGACGGTACGTTTTGCTTGTTAGTCTTTGGTATTTTTGCGTAGCCTCTGTCTCTGTAGCCCAAACCTCCCCGGACGTTGATGGTTTATGGTCAATTAAACTCGTAGTAGAACAAGGGCCTTGCGTACGTCCACCGGGATTTCGTTATCTTGTCAAAATTCAGGGACGAGTCCTTTTCAAGGCAGATGCCTCTGACGCGGGAACTTCGATTTTTCGCCGCCGCGTGGCCTTCTGCTTCTCTGGTGAGACGGTCCCGGCACTGGGAGGCGTCGGTGAGGAAGGCGTCGAATCCACGGAGTCGGCTCGGTTCCCTGCGGTCGCCTCGCGGCCTTGCTCGCTCATGGCGGGACTCCTGTCATCGAACGGATGGACGACGACCCTCTCGAGCGTCACACATGCTACTCCTTTCGATGCCCGACCCCAAGCCCCATCAGGGACGCTTGACGGATGTCAGCCATGCGCTTGGTGAGTTTGCGCCATGATACCGCCAAGATCGGCTCCGCATCTAGGCCGCTGCCCTGAAGCGGCCCTAACGTGCAGCTTAACTGCCAGCCTCAAGGCAGATCTCGAGGGAGGGCTACATGACCGCCAGTTCTTGGATTCGCGCGATCCTGTGTGCCCTACCCGCCGCTGTGGCAACACCGGCGATGGCGGCGGACGAACCGTCCGAGATCAAGATCGGCACCCTATATTCCGGGTCCGGTCAGCTCGCCAGCGCGTCCGTGCCGCTACATGTAGCCCTGGAATGGTGGGCGGACGGGGTGAACAAGGGCGGCGGCCTGTTCGTTAAGGGCTTCGGCAAGAAGATCCCGGTGCGGCTGGTGTCGTATGACGACCAAAGCTCGCCGTCGCTGGCCGCCAACCTCACGAACCAGCTGATCACGCAGGACAAGGTCGACATCCTGCTGTCGGATTCCACCTCGGTGATGACGGCCTCTGCCGTGCCGGTGGCGCGCGACCACAAGCAGTTGCTGTGGGACGTGACAGGCAGCAGCCCGAACTTCTTCAGCCCGGACAACCCATACATCGTGCTGCTGGCCCTGGCCGCGACCGACCGCTACCCCAAGTCGATCGCCGATTTCGTAGCGCAAATGCCCAAGTTAGGCATCAAGTCCGTAGCGCTGCTCTACGCCACGGCCGACTACACCGCGTTCCAGGCGACTGCCGTGCGCAAGGCGGTGCAGGCGAACCCCGAGCTCAAGCTGGTGTTCGACCGCGGCGTGCCCGCCAACACCACGGACTACACGCTGCTGGTCAACAACGTGGAAGCGGCCAAGCCGGACGCGCTGCTGGAGTTCGGCTACCCGGCCAACGAGATCGCCTTCCTGCACGCGATGCAGGACAATGACAGCAAGTTCAAGTTCCTGTTCACCACCTATGGCCTGACCGAGATGGCGCTGATGCGCGCCAACGGCGTCTCCGACCAGCTCGCCTACAGCTACGCCCTGGCCAGCCCGGCGATCTACGAGTTCAAAATCAATTACGGTCTCGATCTCGATCACTTCAAGGAGGCGTTCGAGGCCTGGATCTCCAGCCACCATCTGCCGGGCGTGGAATTCGGCTACAACGCGCTCGCCGGCTACCAGGCCGGGTTGGTGATCGAGAAGGCGCTGGCCGCCGCCGATAACCTCGATCAGCTCGAGCTGCGACGGGCCGTGTTCACCCTGTCCGGCAACCTGCAAACCCTGGCCGGCCCGTTCATCTTGGCGCCGGATGGCTCGCAGAGCGGCGAGATCCTGCCGTTGGGCCAGATCGTGCCGGGCAAGACGACGGTGACGGGCCAGGACGGGCTGAACATCGTATGGCCCGCCGACCTCGCCACGGCGAAGCCGGTCTACCCCGCGCCCTGAGCCATGCTGCAATACGCACTCGCCACCGGGGTCATCTTCGGGCTGTACTACGCGCTGGTCGGCGTGGGGATGAACCTGGTGTTCGGGGTCATGCGCATCGTCAACCTGGCGCATGGCGACTTCATTATGCTGGGCGCGTTCGGCGCGTTCTGGATGCTGCGCGGGCTCGGCCTGCCCGCTCCGGCGGTGATCGCGATCAGCTTCGCCATGTTCTTCGTCGTGGGCCTGCCGGTGTACTACCTGCTTGTGCCGCGCCTGTTCCGGTCGCGGGAGCCTGAGATGCTGTCGCTGATCCTGTTCTTCGGCCTGTCGCAGACAATCGAGGCGGGGGTGGCGATGCTGTTCGGCAACTCCGAACGGTCGATCCCCAGCAAGCTGCTCGGCGGCCACCCGGTGCCGCTGCTGGGCCAGACCATCCCCTACGCCTGGGCGTACGCCGCATGCGTGTCGGTCGTGATGCTGGCGGGGGTGTATGTGTATCTCTACCGCACGCGCCTCGGCCGCCAGACCCGCGCGATCATGGCGCAGCGCGAGGAAGCGGTGGCGATCGGGGTGGACGTGCACCGCATCTCCGCCATCGCGTTCGGCACGGGCTCGGGATTGGCGGCGGTAGCGGGGGTGTTCGCGCCGTTCATGCTCGGCAGCTTCACGCCGTCGCTGGGCATCCCGCTGGACCTCACCTCGTTCGCGGTGATCATCATCGGGTCGCTGGGCAATCCGCTGGGCACAGTGCTGGGCGGGGTGATCTTCGGCGAGTCGCTGATGCTGATGCGGACGTATCTCAGCTCCTGGGCGGATTTGCTGCCGAACCTGGTGCTGATCGGCGTGCTGCTGGTGCGGCCGACCGGGCTGCTGGGACAGCGGGTGCGGCATGCATAGGGGCCTCCTACGGGATCTGGGCCTCGTCGTGCTGCCGTTGCTGGCGTTGTTCGCGGTGCTGCCGTCGCTGTATGACAACGGCCTGCTGCTGCTGAACTTCGTCGTGTTCCTGGTGCTGGCGCAGGGGCTGAACCTGACGTACGGCTTCTCCGGCTACCTGCCCTTCGGCTATGTTGGCTTCTTCGGCGCGGGTGCCTACGGGTTCTCGATGCTGGTGACGCTCGCGGGCGCGGGGCCGGTGCTGGCGGTCGTGGGCGGCGGCGTGGCGGCGCTGCTAGTCGGGCTGCTGCTGACGCCGCTGCTGAGGTTGCAGGGCGCTTATTTCGGCCTCGCCAGCCTGGCCGCGTCCGAGGCGCTGCTGCACCTGATCGCGAACCCGAGCCTGCAGAGCGTCACAGGCGGGCCCTACGGCGTGAAGCTGGCGCTGCCGTACACGCCGGGCTTCACCTACGGCATAGCGCTCGGCATCCTGGTGCTGACGATGGGGCTGGTGGCCTGGCTGCGCCACTCGCGGTTCGGATTGCAGCTGCGGGCGGCGCGGGACAACCCGCTGGCGGCGTCGATGGCGGGGATGGACATCGTGCGCGGGCGGCTGGTGGTGTGGCTGGCGAGCGCGGTGGCCGCCGGGCTGATCGGCGCGGTGTCCGCCTGGCGGGCATCGACCTTCTTTCCGGAGGCGATGTTCGACATCAACTTCAGCATCTTCGCCATCGTGTTCACCCTGTTCGGCGGCGCGGGCACGCTGGCCGGCCCGGTGCTGGGCGTGCTGCTGCTGTACGGGCTGTACAACGCGCTCGGCGTGTCCGCGCCGCAATACTTCCAGCTCGCCTACGGGGTGCTGATCATGCTGCTGGTGCTGTTCTTGCCGGAGGGGCTGGCCAGCATTCCCCGGCATTTCGCGCCCCGCGGCAAGCAGGCGCAGCCGAGCGGCCGGCCGGCCCATGTCTGACCTGCTGCGCGTCACCGGCGCCGTCAAGCGCTTCGGCGGCTTCACCGCTCTGGGCGGCGTCGACCTGATGGTGTGTCCGGGCGAGATCGTGGGGCTGATCGGCCCCAACGGCTCCGGCAAGACGACGCTGATCAACGTCATCAGCGGCCTGCTGCCGGCCGATGGCGGCAGCGTCAGCGTCGGCGGCGAGGACGTGACCCGCCTGCCCGCCCACCGGCGCGCGGCCCGCGGCATCAACCGCACGTTCCAGGTGCCCAAGCCGTTCGCCACGCTGACGGTGCGGCAAAATCTGGAGGTGGCGTCCAACGGCGGCGAGGATCTGGACGCGCTGCTCGACTCCGTCGAACTCGGCGCCATGGCGCAGCGGCGCGCGGGAGAGCTGACGAGCGTGCAACAGAAGATGCTCGACCTCGCCCGCGCGCTTGCGACGCGGCCGCGTCTGCTGCTGCTGGATGAGCTGGCTTGCGGCCTGAACCCGGCGGAGCTCGAGCGGATCGCCGCCCGCCTGCGCGCGCTGTCCGATGCCGGGATCGGGCTGGTGGTCGTCGAGCACCTGATGCCGTTCATCGACCGCATCACGCACCGCGTGGTGGTGATGAACGCCGGCCGCGTGCTGTTCGGCGGCAGCCTGCGCGACGCGGTGCAGGACAGGCAGGTGGTCGAGGTGTTCCTGGGCGCGCCCGAGAAGGCGGCGGCATGAGGGGCGGCCGCTCTACTTCCTCTCCCTGCGGGAGAGGGCCGGGGTCAGGGGCCTGCGCGCGGGATTGTACGCGTTGGAGGACCCCTCACCCAACCCCCTCCCAGGGGGGAGAGGGCTTAAGGGGAGAGCGCCTAGCAGCCTGTCGGAGTGGGCGTCGCCACGAATTTAGTGAGCATTTTTCTTCTGAATGTTGTTTTTATATTTATGTTTCTATCAGCTTGTCGAAATGTTTCCTCGATTCGTCCCCGACTTGTTCTTAGCTCCGACAGGCCGCTAGGGAAAGGATTCGGGCGATGACGGAGCCCCTCCTCCAGACCTCCGCGCTCGAGGCCGGGTATGGTGGCGTGCAGGTGCTGTGGGGCGTGGACCTGGAAGTGCGGACGGGTGAGACCGTCGTGCTGCTGGGCCCGAACGGCGCGGGCAAGACGACGCTGCTGAAATGCCTGATGGGCCTGCTGCCCACGCTCGGGGGCAGCGTGCGCTTCCAGGGGCGGGACATCGCCCACCTGCCGGCCCGCGCCCGCGTGCGCTTAGGCCTGAGCTACATGTCCGAACTCGGCATCTTCCCCGGGCTGAGCGTGGAGGAGAACCTCGACCTCGGCGCGCTGTTCGTGGACCGACGCACCGCGCACCACCGGCGGGACGAGCTGTATGCGCTGTTCCCCATCTTGGTGGAACGCCGCCGGCAGGCCGCGGGCGCGTTGTCCGGCGGGGAGCGCAAGATGCTCGGCATCGCCAAGGCGTTGGCGGCCGAGCCGAAGCTGCTGGTGATGGACGAGCCGTCCGCCGGGCTGTCGCCGTTGTTGGTCGCCACGGTCATCAAGTCGCTCGCGCAGTGCCGGGCCGGCGGGCTGTCGTTGCTGATCGCGGAGCAGAACGTGAAGTTCCTGGAACTGGGCGACCGCGTGTTCACCATGGAAGGCGGCCGCATCGCATTCGGCGGCACGCCCGCCGCGATCCAGGCGGATGACGGGCTGCGCCGGGCCTATTTCGGCCTCGGCCTCGAAGCAGGAGGGATCTAGACACGGCTCGGAATCCAGGTTAACAAAACACGTGTCGCCGGGGGGCTAGGGCGCGCGATCGGCGAGCGGTATCTGTCGCTCGGCGCCTCGCTGGTGATCTGCGGCCGCCGGGTGCCGGTGCTGGAACAGGCCGCGGCCGAGATGCGGGAACAGCACACGGGTGCCGACATCACCACGATCGGCTGCGACGTGCGCAACCCGGCGCAGGTCGAGGCGATGCTGGACACGATTTGGCAGAACCGCCCGCTGGACATCCTGGTCAACAACGCCGCCGGCAATTTCCTGGCGCAGAGCCACCGCTTGTCGGTGCGCGCGGTGGACGCGGTGCTCCGCGCCGTGCTGCACGGTTCGGCCTATTGCACGTTCGGCTGCGGCCGCCGCTGGATCGCGGAGGGGCGGGGCGGCACTGTGCTCTCGGTGCTGACCTTGTCGGCCTTATACGGTGCCGCCTTCACCGTGCCCTCAGCCATGGCGAAGGCGGGCGTCCTGGCGATGACGCGCAGCCTGGCGGTGGGGGCCGAAGAACATACGCTGCGTAGCGGTGGCGCCGGGCGCGTTCCCCACCGCCGGGTCCGCCGCCGGGTTAGCCCCCGCCGCCCTGCCGAAACCGTCGCCGGAGCGCACCATCCCGATGGGCCGGGTGGGCGAGCACCGCGAGCTGACCGATGTCTGCGCCTTCCTGGTTTCGCCGCTCGCCTCCTACGTGAACGGCGAGTGCGTGGCGGTGGATGGCAGCAAGCAATTCCTGTCCGGCTCGGCACAGAACGACACCGCGACCCTTCTGCGCTGGAACGACGCGCAGTGGGACGGCTTGCGCCGTAGCCCTGGCGAAGCCACCTCGAGTGAGCGGAGACCCGTATGAGCGACCAACTCGCCGACAGTGCCGAGCGCCTGTTCAGCACCCATTGCAGCAAGGACGTACTACGCGAGGCCGAACAAGGCGTGTTCCCGGCCGCGCTGTGGGAGGCCGTGGTGGAGGCCGGGTTCACCGCCGCCCTGCTGCCGGAGGAGGCCGGCGGCTTCGGCGCCACGGTAGCGGAGGCGATGCGCCTGCTGCAGAGTTCTGCCGCCCATACCGCCCCGATCCCGCTGGCGGAGACCATGCTGGCCAGTTGGCTGCTCGCCCGCGTCGGGCTGCCGGTGCCGGAGGGCGTGCTGACGGTGGCGCCGGTGCGTCTGGCCGACACGCTCACCCTGGCGAAGGACGGCGATGTCTGGCGACTGACCGGCAAGGCGCACCGCATCCCCTGGGCGCGCGATGCCGCTGCCTTGGCCTTGCTGGCCTCCGGCCCGGACGGTCCGATGGTGGCGAGCCTACCGGCCGCCGGGCTGACCACGGCGCAAGACGTGAACCTGGCCGGCGAGCCACGCGACACCGTCACGCTGGACGTGACCCTGCCTGCGGACTCCGTGGCCCCCGCCGGGATCGATGGCCCGCAGTTGCGGACCGCTGGCGCCGCCCTGCGCACGGTGCAGATTGCCGGCGCCCTGTCCCGCGCCCTGGAGTTGAGCGTGGGCTACGCGCAAACCCGGGTGCAGTTCGGCCGCCCGATCGGCAAGTTCCAGGCGATCCAGCAGAACCTGGCCGTGCTGGCCGAGCAATCCGCCGCCGCCATCGCCGCCGCCGACATGGCAGCGGAGGCGCTGGCCGGCGGGCTGTCGCCGCTGCTGGTGGGGGCCGCCAAGGCGCGCGCCGGGGAGGCGGCCAGCATCGCCGCCGGGCTGGCGCACCAATCTCACGGTGCCATTGGCTTGACCCAGGAATACGAGCTGCACTACGCCACCCGCCGCCTGTGGTCCTGGCGGGACGAGTTCGGCAACGAGGCGGAATGGAACGCCCTGGTCGGCCGTTTCGCGCTGGCCGCCGGGCCGGAGGGGCTGTGGCCGGCTCTGACAGCAGCATGAGCGCGCTCAACACGCTGCTGGCGCCGGGCTCCGTAGCGCTGATCGGCGCCTCGCCGGACGTGCACAAGATCCGTGGCCAGGTGCTGAGCCTGCTGCGCAAGAACGGCTTCGGCGGCCGCATCGTGCCGGTGAACCCCAGCTACGAGGCGATCGACGGCCTGCCGTGCTTCCCCACGGTGGCCGCCGTGGGCGACCCGGTGGACCTAGCGGTGATCGCGATCCCCGCCGCGGACGTGCTGCCGGCGCTGGAGGCCTGCGCCGCCGCCGGGACGCGCAACGCGGTGATCATCTCCTCAGGCTTTGCCGAGGACGACGCTGCCCCGGCGGCGCTGCAGGACCAGATCGGCGCTCTCGCCCGGCGCACCGGCATGCGGGTGCTCGGCCCCAACGCCGAGGGCTTCCACAACGAGGTCGCCCGGGTCAGCGCCACCTTCAGCCCGGCGGTGGCTCGTGACGCCGACGACAACCCCACCGCCCTGCACGCCCGCATCGGTATCGTAGCGCAGAGCGGCGGCATGGGGTTCGCCCTGTACGATCGCGGCCGCGCACTGGGGCTGTCATTCAGCACCGTCGTGAGCACGGGCAACGAGGCGGACCTGACGGTGTCCGACTTCCTGGCCCACATGGTGGCCGACCCTGACACGGCGGGCGTGCTACTGTTCCTGGAGAGCATCCGCGACCCGGCGGGCTTCGCCCAGGCAGCGGTGGCGGCCCGCGCGGCGGGGAAGTTCATCGTCGCCATCAAGGTGGGCCGCTCGACCGTGGGCAAGCTGGCCGCCGCCTCCCACACCGCCAGCATGGCCGGCTGGGACGCCGGCTACGACGCCATGTTCCAGCGCCATGGCATCGTCGTCGCGGCGGAACTCGAGGAGGCGCTGACCATCGCCGCTGCCCTGGCCGCCAACCCCCCGGCGCGGGGCGGCCGGGTCGGCGTGGTCACGATCTCCGGCGGCGCGGGCGCCTGGGCCGCCGATGCGTTGGAGGCCGCCGGGCTAAGCTTGCCGGAGCTGAGTGCGGGGACACAAGCGGCGATCCGCGGCTTCATCCCGTCCTATGGCAGCGCGCGCAATCCGGTGGACCTGACGGCGGGTGGCGCGGCGGGCGGCGGCACGCTGCGCACGGTGGAGCTGATGCTGGACGACCCGGGCGTGGACCAGATCGCCGTCGTCACCACGCTCGCCGACCCGGTGCGCGTGCCGCTCGACGGTCCTACCCTGACCGCGATGCTGGAGCAGCAGCGCAAGCCGGTGCTGTTCTACAGCTACACCCTGCCCTCACCGCTAGGCCGCAAGGTGCTGGCCGACGCGGGCGCGGTGATCTGCCCCTCTATGGCGCTGCTGGCCATCGCCGCAAGGGTGCTGCGCGACCAGGGCGCCGCCCAGCCCGCCACACCGCCCGCCCCGGTCCCGCTGCCGGAAAAGGTGAGCGCGGCCCTTTCCGGCCCCACCGGCACGTTGCCGGAGCACGCGGCCAAGGCGGTGCTGGTTCAGTTCGGCGCTGCCATGATGCCCAGCCGCCTGGTGCGCGATCGGGCCGGGCTGGCGGGGGCTGCCGCGGCGCTCGGCTTCCCGCTGGCGCTGAAGATCCAGTCGGCGGCCATCTCCCACAAGACCGAGGCCGGAGGGGTGCGCCTCGGCATCGCCGACCTGCCCGCGCTGGAGGATGCCTTCGACGCCGTCAGCGCGAGCGCCGCGCGCCACGTCCCTGGCGCCGCCATCGATGGTGTGCTGCTCGAACCGATGGCGGCGCGCGGGGTGGAGATGATCGTGGGCGTGCTGCGCGACCCCACGTTCGGCCCCGTGGTCAGCGTCGGTGCCGGCGGCACGACGACCGAACTGTTCAAGGACGTCGCCTATCGCCTCGCCCCCGTCGACGAGGCGGAGGCCACCGCGATCATACGCACGCTGCGCAGCGCGCCGTTGCTGGAGGGGTTTCGCGGCGCTCCGCCTGCCGATCTGCCCGCGCTGGCGCGCCTTGTTTCGCTTTTGTCCCGCCTCGCCGATGCCGGCCGCGCCACAGTGGCCGAGCTGGAGCTCAACCCGGTGATCGTCCATCCTGCCGGCCAGGGTTGCACGGTCGCCGACGCCCTGCTGGTGCTGGCACCGGCAGGGCCAACGGGAGGATGACCGCCATGCAGGCACTCGCCTTCCCAACCCCGCCGCCCTCCCCCCAAGCCGCTGAGACGCTGCGCGAGCAGATTAGGGGGTTCCTTGCCGTCGAGCTGCGCGAGCGCACGGCGCAGCAGCGAGCCGAATCCTGGAGCGGGCACGACCCAGCCTTCAGCCGCAAGATGGGACAGCGCGGCTGGCTTGGCATGACCTGGCCCAAGCAGTATGGCGGCCACGAGCGCTCCGCCTTCGAGCGCTACGTGGTGCTCGAGGAGATGCTGGCCGCTGGCGCCCCTGTAGGCCATCACTGGGTGGCGGACCGGCAGAGCGGCCCCAGCATCCTGAAGAACGGCACCGAAGAGCAGCGCCAGCTGATCCTGCCGAAGATCGCCGCCGGGGAATGCTCGTTCTGCATCGGCATGAGCGAGCCCGATTTGGCTCGGACCTGGCGGCCGCGCGCACCCGGGCGCAGCGCGTGCAGGGCGGCTGGCTGGTCAACGGCACCAAGGTTTGGACCTCCTCCGCCCACATCGCCGACTACATGATCCTTTTCTGCCGCACCGGGGCCAAATCGGAGGACGACCGCCACGCCGGGGCCAGCCAACTCCTGGTGGATATGAAGCAGGCAAAGGCCGGCGGCATGACTGTGCGCCCGATCATCGACATGCGCGGCGGACACCACTTCAACGAGGTCAGCATCGAGGACCTGCTGCTGCCGGAAGACGTACTGCTCGGCCGCGAGGGCGATGGCTGGAAGCAGGTGACGGGCGAGCTCGCCTTCGAGCGGTCCGGCCCTGATCGCTTCCTCTCTGCCTTCACCCTGCTTGTGGAGACGGTGCGCGCCCTGGGCTCCACGGCACCGGAACGGGCGGCGGTTGCGATCGGGCGGCTCACCTCCCACCTCCTCACGCTGCGCCGCCTGTCCCGCTCCATCGCCGGCATGCTGCAGGCGGGCGAGGATCCAGCGTTGCAGGCCTCCCTCGTCAAGGATCTTGGCAACGTACTGGAGCAGGAAACGGTCGAGGTGGTGCGGCTGCTGGTGGATGTGGAACCGTCGGAAGAGACGGGCAACACGCCGCTCACCGCCGTGCTGGCCCCCTTGATTATGACGTCGCCCTCGTTCTCGCTGCGTGGGGGCACTCGGGAGATTCTGCGGGGTATAATTGCAAAGGGACTTGGACGAAGATGAGCGACGTCCGCATGACCACCAACGGCTATGTCGGCATCGCCGAGATTTGTCGGCCGCCTAACAATTTCTTCGACATCGCGCTAATCGGCGCCATCGCGGCGGCGTTCGATCAGTTCGACGCCGACCCGGCCGTCCGCACCATCCTGCTCCGCGCCGAAGGTAAGAACTTTTGCGCCGGGGCCGATTTCAGCTCTCCCGCGCGCGACACGGTGGGCGACAGGCAGGGCGGTCACCTATATCAGCAGGCCGTGCGGCTGTTCCGCTGCGAGACGCCGATCGTCGCGGCCGTGCAGGGAGCGGCGGTGGGTGGCGGCTTAGGCTTATCTTTGGTCGCGGATTTCCGCGTGGCGGCGGCGGAGTTGCGCTTCACCGCTAATTTCAATCGCCTCGGCTTCCATCCCGGCTTTGGCCTGAGTGTCACGCTGCCCCGCGTGGTGGGCGTGCAGAAGGCGGCACTGCTGTTCTACACCGGCCGGCGCATTGGCGGTGAGGAGGCGCACGCAAACGGGCTGGTGGACGTGCTGGCCCCAGCCGCGACGCTGCGCGAGGCGGCGCTGGCGCTCGCCGTCGAGATCGCCCAATCCGCACCTATCGCCGTCACGTCGACCCGTCGCACGCTCCGCCGGAGCCTCGCAGACCAAGTGGCGGCCATCATGGATCACGAGTTGAGTGAGCAGCGGCTTCATTTCGAGACTGCGGACTTCAAAGAAGGCGTGGCCGCCATGGCAGAACGGCGACTACCGGCATTCCAACGGCGCTGAGGCTTATGACGCTGACCCGCAGCGTCGGCGCATCCGGCATCGCCCCATTTCCCTTGATCCGAGGTTCATTCCGCGGTCAAGGAGGACACCAAAGGGTAGGACAGCGACACGTCGGGGATTGATGCTCATTCATCGCCGCGCGATCGCCAGCGGCGCGCTCAGAGCCTCAGCAACAACGCCTGGAGCTCCTTGCGAGCCGCCCCAAAACTGCCGAGTTGGTAGACGGACGCGCCCACAGGTGAGAACGTGAACGCGAAGTGGAGGTCGAGCATCTGGATGGCGGCAAGCTTGTCGAGCACGGCTCTCGGGGTGAGCCCCGCGGCTAGCGGGCGGAGTTTGGCGCGCAGCGTGACGTGCAGACAATAGGCCAGGAAGGCGATGAAGATGTGCGCTTCGATCCGCTGCTCCAGCTGGTGGTAGATCGGTCGCAATCCGAGATCGTCCTTGAGGGCCTTGAACGCCGCCTCGATCTCGACCAGCTGAATGTAGAACTTCCACAGCTGGGCGGGGAAGCCTGGGCCTGCATCCAGCGGCGCGCGCCGGCAACGGCATCGGCGCATTATTGCGCCGCAGACGGCCGGAG
>CAVWRA010000008.1:0-17622 GCA_963757265.1 Terriglobia bacterium | reverse complement strand
GACGCCCAGCGTTTCGCAAATGATGTTCGCGGAGCGGTCCGACGCCGAATGGTCGAGAGATGATGGTTCGCGCTGTGGTGGATTGCGGGCTGTCCAAAGCGGCCGCTGCGCGCGCTTGCTCGACGCGCGCCGGCACCGCCGCGAGGGCGGGCTGGTGTTCACCGAGGGGACGAGCGCCAAGCGCGCTGACGCCACGGGGCGAAGCGGAGCAATTTCCAAGTCGCCGCGATCTTTGGCTATGTTGACCGTCGGTCTGATTGGATACTCGAATGGAGCCCGAGCTTAAGCCGCGGCGGCGTCCGCGCGGATGCGCTCGATCATGGCGCGCGCGCCGTTCGAGCGCTGCGGCGTGAGATGCTGCTCCAGACCGAGCGCGCGAAAGGTGCCCAAGGCATCAACGGCGAGGAATTCGCTTTGGCGCCCGATCAGAGAAAAGCGCGATCGAGATCGCGATCAACCCGCGAACGACGTGTGAGTCGCCGTCGCCGCGATAATGCAGGATCGCTTGGCCGTCGGCGCTCGTTCTCGCCTCGCGTTCCAACCATACCTGACCCCGCAGCCCCGCACCTTGTTGCTTGCATTGTGGGCCGCCTCGCCGAGCGGCTCGAGAGTATGACCGAGTTCGATGACATAGCGATAGCGATCCTCCCAATCGTCGAGGGAGGCGAAATCGTCGCGGATGGTGCTCGAAATCAGCCAGGCAATCCTCGCATAGTGCATGCGTCCAGAAGGGACTGCGGTCACGGCCGTTCCGGCGCCCGATTGGATCAGATAGGCCGGTCTCGGTCGGGCAGCCAAAAGGTGGTGGCCCTGTCCGCGTCAATCACCCGCGCCGGGATTTGGTGGAAAAGTATCGGAGTTGGTCCGGCTTCCCCTCCCAATCCTTAGAGTCTAGGTGGTGCCGCTTCTTAGCCGTAATGTTCTGCTAGATTTTCGCGTATTGGGCATTCAGCAACAGCCATTTTCAGCCCTGAGTTGTGTCCGGCTTGATTGCGTTGACCGGACATTCCGGCTCGCAGACGCCGCAATCAATGCATTCGTCCGGATGGATGACGAGCATGTTCTCGCCCTCGTAGAAGCAATCCACAAGGGCACACCTCGACGCAGTCCATGATTTTGCAGCGAATGCAGCTCTCATTGACGACGTAGGTCAATTGAGCGTCCCTTCAGCAGATCGCGGTTGTGAACACATTCAGGGCGTCCGTCCTCGCGGCGCTTGCGCTCTCGCCGAACGATGCTGCCAGAGAAGACCTGCGTCCTCCGGTTCGATCGGAGCGCCGAACAGCAGGCATTCGAGAGCCGACCCGGTCGCGCGCGTTGGGCAGCGGTAGGCTTCTTCATCGATTTAGTTAGCGCCAGAGGCAATATCAATCGTTCTCGTCGCCTTCTTCCGCGCCGCCTTCCTGACCGCCAAGTTCGTCGCCTGGATCGGAATTTGATATGTTGCCCTTCATTTGTTTCCATTTTTTCGACGCGAAACGGCAATTTGCCATTTGGCTCGCGCCGATAAATCAGTTGTTGGCTGAAGGTCGTCCCAGCTCAGCCGTTTCGCTTCCGTCGTAGGTAGCTCAAAGCCCAACTGTACGGCCAACGCAGGCAAGTAGCAATCGAACGCACTCATCACTAAATCTCCCCACGCGGGTACACGCGTAACCGCCCAACGATAGAAAAAATATGTGGCTATAACCGCGCTTGCCGCCCAAGTTATCCAACGTAATTCTATGTTATAAATAAGCGTGTAAACTCTATGAATTGAATATACATCACTACTCTTCCAATTTATTGAATATAGAGTACGCGCAATACTCACCATACCTATAATTCCTGAAAAGAAGCAACAATTAATCAAAAAATCAATCTGACTCCTAAGGTCATCAATCTTTGCGCCAAATTCTTTTGGGATCACCGACATAAGTCTAAGCCAGATTGTAATACCGTCTGCACCATAAATATCACGTGGATATACCCTCAACGCCTTGATGGGGGGGGGGGGGGGGGCAGAGAAACTAACAGATAAGCAGCGTTTCCGAGATTTTTGGCAGTGAGGGCCTCGATCCACAATTTGACCGGTTGAGTGTCATCAAACAACGAAAGTCCAATTAGGGTAAACAGCAGTGTTGGAAGAAATGCGCCTAATATAAAGTTGCGGTCCGCTAACTTAGGAAGCGAAGATAGCATAGTCCGGCACACAAATGTTCGGGAACCAGAGCAATAATAATGAGGCCATAGTCGTCAAACTCATCGAGGCCGTCGGCGAGGTTTTGGCGGATCGACAGTTGGTTCACCAGGTAGCGCGGCTGCAACTGTCAGGAATTTCTCGATTGCTGTCCAATCCGCATTATCTAGATCGAATCGAATTGCGGCCTTGATATCGTTATTTTTTTGATTGATCGACGTTGAAGAAACGCCTCAATATCATGCGCAAGTATCGAGACAACTGCAGAATTTAGGATTGCAATGGTTACAGTTGCCAGATCTATGTCGAGCAGCGAGTTTCTTGCTACCTCTGCATGCACGTCAATTTCATCTAAACGTCGTAGCTCATCCGCAAATTCTTTCGCGAGCCCTGGACGAGTGTCTGGATCAAACGAAATTGTCAATTGCTTTTCGGTCATGCGGTCCACGCACCCAACTTTGTCATGAGCCTCATTCGAAGGATGGTTACGGGGTTGCGCCGTCTTCGGAGGATTTGATAACTTCCGGTTCTATCCGTTTGACGGTTCTTTCTAGTAGAAGTGAGATGCTGCTTCAGCTAGGCACTGTAAATTGCCCTTTTCCTCTCGCCTCTACCATCGTCCCCTTTATAACCCCAATCTCTGAAGGGCTAAAACGGTCGTCCTTTCGGGGCTTCGGCTTCGGCGGATCGACGTTGAGTTTACCTGGTAATGCGTCACGCTCTCCAGTATTGATCGAACTGTTGGTGATGCTCCCGCCAGCCGCGACGCCGCCCCTATCCGCTCTCACGCTCGGAGCGTTCTTGGCGAAGAATTTCACGACCCCCCAAACGCCGCCGATGATAACGACAAATCCGCCGCAAATCCACGCGATCACGTCCCGATTGGCGGGGTCCGTTAGCCATGACCAAGATGCGTCAAGCATCAGACGGTCCTCGCGGGCATCAATTGCGATCCTCAAGTGTGTCATTTTCGTCGACAAGCGCAAGCCTTAAAGATCCGGCCAGCCGACAATCTCTCAAAACTTCGCGATTTTCGGCCTGAAATCCGCGCGAGTTCGCGGTAGGGACGCCCATTTCTGAGCGCCCCGCACAGATTCGTACTGGCGGGATTCCCGCATACGGCTCTTGCCTCGGGTGTCTGACGGCGAACCGCACGCTTGGCCACGGATGGAGGATTTGCGGCTTGGGGAGGAACTCGTCGGCCAATTTCGCCATCCGCGTCCAATGTCAATCCCGCTCGCTGACTGCGCCGGCACAGCCAACGGTGCCAGAGGACGACGACATGATATCGGGAACGCCGTCAGCGCCAAACCATTGGTTGGCACGGCGTGATAGGCGAAATAGCCCGCGACGACCTGGGCAAGAGCTTCAGCGCCTCCGCCACGTCGCTCGAGGCCAACGCCTCCTTGCCGAGCTGGCCGCTGAGGGCGAGCCGCAGCGTATTGGCGCGGCCGCGCACGAGATGCTGCTCGTCGCGCGTGCGCGATAGCTCGGGCCATCACGCCGGCGTCGAACTTGCGGCAATGGCCGTTGTTGTTGCACATCTCGACGGCACCGAGCAGGCCGCCGAACGGCCCCGGAGGCGTTGTCACGGCGTCGGCGGCTTGGTAGCCGAAGAGCATGACGAAAATCAGCTACTCCGGATATCGGTTCCCTGCGGAGATCATTCACCAGGCGATCTGGCTCTATCTCCGGTTCACGCTTAGCTATCGTGACGTCGAGGATTTGCTCGCCGAGCGCGGAATTGCAATTTCGTACGAGACAGTCCGACGCTGGGTAAGTCATTTCGGGCCGATCATTGCAGCGGAATTGCGCAAGCGCCGTCCCAAACCGCATTCGATCTGGCATCTTGACGAGGTCTATCTGAAAATCGATGGGCGCATGGTTTACCTGTGGCGCGCCGTCGACGCCGAGGGCGAGGTTCTGGATGTGCTGGTCCAGTCCAAGCGCAACAAGCACGCCGCGTTGAAACTGATGCGCAAACTTCTAAGGAAATACGCCGTCGTTCCCGAGCGAATGGTCACGGATGATTTGCGGTCCTACGGCGCAGCGACCCTCGACCTCGGCATCGACCACTTGCATGACCGCGGGCGATGGAAGAACAATCGGGCCGAGAATTCGCATCAGCCGACCCGACGGCGGGAGCGCAAGATGCAACGCTTCAAGAGCGCGGGCTCAGCCCAGAAGTTCCTCTCAACCCACGCCGCCGTCTACAACACTTTCAACGCCCAACGCCATCTCACGTCAGCTCAATCTCACCGCGTGCTACGCGCCGCAGCGATGACCACGTGGCGTGAGGCCGTCGCGGCGGCTTAAAAATCCGTAAGGCGTAGACCTCTCGTGCTCTTCGCGCGGCAATGTGACAGCGCCCTCGTGAGCCTGCACCGTAGCCGCGCGGCAGGCGTCCTTCGACTGCCGCCTTAACGATATCTGGCGCAAGGAAAGCGAGCGAAAAACAGAGACATCGCGCGGCAGCGAAGCCCCCGACTTTGTCGCCATCGGAGCCCGGACTTGGCTTCCGTGCGGCCCATGCCGATCACGCCGCCCGCTTCGTCTTACGTCTCGTTCCAAGACCAAAACGCGTCGCTCCAATGCGCGCGCGCGGAAACGCACTCCTTCCGTCGTCGCGAAAAGTTCGATGCGAATGGTGTCGCCGGGATAGGCCGGCGCCGCGAACCGAACCGACATCGATATGAGTTTTTCCGGATGGCGCGGCGCGAAATGCTTGAGCGCAGCCCGGCACGCCAGGCCGAACGTATTCAATCCATGCAAAATCGGGCGTTCGAAGCCTGCGTCTCGCGCAATGTCGGGGTCGGCGTGAATCGGCATGTAGTCGCGGCTCGCTTGCCTGTAGAGCAGCGCCGCTTGAGGCGAAGTTCGATAGTCGACCACCGCGGTCGGTTCGTCGACCGATCCCATCGGTCGCGTCAGGGTCGGCGGTGCGCCGAAGCCGCCAGAGCCGCCCTCGTCCCGCAGGAATTCTGCCGACTGCAGGCTGGCCAATGGTTCGCCGTTTTCTGCCTCTACCAGATCCTGCGCGGTGTAAAGAACCGCTCCCCGCGTCGAACCCTTGTCGTCGACGGCCACGATAGAGTGATGGCCGCGCTGCCGCCTGTGCCGGTAGCGGCCGGCTCAGCGTAAAGCTCTCCTCGCCGTGCAAGATGCGTCGCCAGGAAATCTGCGCTGCCGGTTCCTTGTGCCAGAAGGGCGGCCAGCAGAGCGTCACGCATTGGCTTGGAACCGCGCGCGGTCCACGTCCCTCATAGACGAAAGGCAATTCGTCCTCGTCGAGCGGATCCTCACCCATCCCAAGGCTCAGGGCGTAGAGCGCAGAGTCGCGTTCGTCGTAACGCTGGACGATGGGCTCGAAGCGCAGCTGGCGCACGAAGTCCAAGTTCACGTTCCGCGCTCCGACGGGACGACAGGCGCGAGAAGGCACTCTGGCCACCATAGGAAGGGCCCGCCAAGAAAACATCTGCTCGAACAAGGTTCCGCAGGACCGCCACCGCGCACCTTAGGCTGGCGCGATCCGCCGCCGATTTGCCCGCAAAGCCAAAAGGAGGCGCAGGTCGCGCATTCCGGCAGGCCCGGCGGGCGCGCGACTGGTGAGGGACGAACTCCTGAGACGCGGTTTCGATGCGCAGCTCTCGGACGGACTTTCTCCCCAACGATATGCTCGGCAGGCCGCCCGGATCAGAGCCAGACGCGGGCGAACTTCTGGAAGGCTCTCGCGCGGTGCGACAGGGCGAGCGATCCGTCCGGGGGAATGCCGTGCTTCTCCACGGCGCTCATCTCGCCGAAGGTGCGGACATGGCCGTCCGGCCTGAAGATGGGATCGTAGCCGAAGCCCGCAGTCCCGCGCGGGGGGAAAACAAGCTCGCCGTCGACGCGGCCCTCGAAGGTCTCGGTCCGTCCGTCGGGCCAGGCGAGGGCGAGGACGCTGACGAAATGGGCCCGCCAGGACCGCGGCGCGCCGGCGGCGCGCAGCTCCTCTTCGACGCGCGCCATCGCCGCCCCGAAGTCCTTGGAGTCGCCTGCCCAGCGCGCGGAATAGACGCCGGGAGCATCGCCGAGCGCCTCGACGCAAAGTCCCGAGTCGTCGGCAAGCGCGGGCGCCGCCGAAGCTCGCGCCGCCGCCTCGGCCTTCAGCTTGGCGTTGTCGCGGAAGGTGAGACCGGTCTCCTCGGGGTCGATGAGGCCCAGCTCCGCCGCGCCGACGGCCCCAACGCCGTGGGGCCTCAGGAGCTCGCGGAGTTCCCGCAGCTTGCCGGCGTTATGGGTCGCCGCGACAATTCGTCCCGACAGGCGACGAAGCGCGCCGGCGGCCTGAGCGTCAGAATTCATTCGGCCACGATCTTGTAGCGTTGGCCCGCGACGAGCGGAACGCCGCGCTCGAGGCCGTTGAGGATGAGGAACTGATCGAGCGGCTGCGACAGGAACGCCATTCGCGCAGCCATTGATTCTGTGGTGTCGACGCTGCCGGCCGCGACGATCCTGATGGCGCGAGCCGCCGCGAGCGCCGAGTCCTGCGCATTGATCAGGTGAAACGAACCGAGCGAGGCCCGGAAGCGGGCGTCGACCGCGGGCGAGAGCGTGTTAGCCGAAGCGGAAGGCAGGCCCGCGGCGAACAACACCAGCGAAAGCAAGCGTTGGCATTGCCAAGCCCCATCAGGGACGCTTGACGGATGTCAGCCATGCGCTTGGTGAGTTTGCGCCATGATACCGCCAAGATCGGCTCCGCATCTAGGCCGCTGCCCTGAAGCGGCCCTAACGTGCAGCTTAACTGCCAGCCTCAAGGCAGATCTCGAGGGAGGGCTACATGACCGCCAGTTCTTGGATTCGCGCGATCCTGTGTGCCCTACCCGCCGCTGTGGCAACACCGGCGATGGCGGCGGACGAACCGTCCGAGATCAAGATCGGCACCCTATATTCCGGGTCCGGTCAGCTCGCCAGCGCGTCCGTGCCGCTACATGTAGCCCTGGAATGGTGGGCGGACGGGGTGAACAAGGGCGGCGGCCTGTTCGTTAAGGGCTTCGGCAAGAAGATCCCGGTGCGGCTGGTGTCGTATGACGACCAAAGCTCGCCGTCGCTGGCCGCCAACCTCACGAACCAGCTGATCACGCAGGACAAGGTCGACATCCTGCTGTCGGATTCCACCTCGGTGATGACGGCCTCTGCCGTGCCGGTGGCGCGCGACCACAAGCAGTTGCTGTGGGACGTGACAGGCAGCAGCCCGAACTTCTTCAGCCCGGACAACCCATACATCGTGCTGCTGGCCCTGGCCGCGACCGACCGCTACCCCAAGTCGATCGCCGATTTCGTAGCGCAAATGCCCAAGTTAGGCATCAAGTCCGTAGCGCTGCTCTACGCCACGGCCGACTACACCGCGTTCCAGGCGACTGCCGTGCGCAAGGCGGTGCAGGCGAACCCCGAGCTCAAGCTGGTGTTCGACCGCGGCGTGCCCGCCAACACCACGGACTACACGCTGCTGGTCAACAACGTGGAAGCGGCCAAGCCGGACGCGCTGCTGGAGTTCGGCTACCCGGCCAACGAGATCGCCTTCCTGCACGCGATGCAGGACAATGACAGCAAGTTCAAGTTCCTGTTCACCACCTATGGCCTGACCGAGATGGCGCTGATGCGCGCCAACGGCGTCTCCGACCAGCTCGCCTACAGCTACGCCCTGGCCAGCCCGGCGATCTACGAGTTCAAAATCAATTACGGTCTCGATCTCGATCACTTCAAGGAGGCGTTCGAGGCCTGGATCTCCAGCCACCATCTGCCGGGCGTGGAATTCGGCTACAACGCGCTCGCCGGCTACCAGGCCGGGTTGGTGATCGAGAAGGCGCTGGCCGCCGCCGATAACCTCGATCAGCTCGAGCTGCGACGGGCCGTGTTCACCCTGTCCGGCAACCTGCAAACCCTGGCCGGCCCGTTCATCTTGGCGCCGGATGGCTCGCAGAGCGGCGAGATCCTGCCGTTGGGCCAGATCGTGCCGGGCAAGACGACGGTGACGGGCCAGGACGGGCTGAACATCGTATGGCCCGCCGACCTCGCCACGGCGAAGCCGGTCTACCCCGCGCCCTGAGCCATGCTGCAATACGCACTCGCCACCGGGGTCATCTTCGGGCTGTACTACGCGCTGGTCGGCGTGGGGATGAACCTGGTGTTCGGGGTCATGCGCATCGTCAACCTGGCGCATGGCGACTTCATTATGCTGGGCGCGTTCGGCGCGTTCTGGATGCTGCGCGGGCTCGGCCTGCCCGCTCCGGCGGTGATCGCGATCAGCTTCGCCATGTTCTTCGTCGTGGGCCTGCCGGTGTACTACCTGCTTGTGCCGCGCCTGTTCCGGTCGCGGGAGCCTGAGATGCTGTCGCTGATCCTGTTCTTCGGCCTGTCGCAGACAATCGAGGCGGGGGTGGCGATGCTGTTCGGCAACTCCGAACGGTCGATCCCCAGCAAGCTGCTCGGCGGCCACCCGGTGCCGCTGCTGGGCCAGACCATCCCCTACGCCTGGGCGTACGCCGCATGCGTGTCGGTCGTGATGCTGGCGGGGGTGTATGTGTATCTCTACCGCACGCGCCTCGGCCGCCAGACCCGCGCGATCATGGCGCAGCGCGAGGAAGCGGTGGCGATCGGGGTGGACGTGCACCGCATCTCCGCCATCGCGTTCGGCACGGGCTCGGGATTGGCGGCGGTAGCGGGGGTGTTCGCGCCGTTCATGCTCGGCAGCTTCACGCCGTCGCTGGGCATCCCGCTGGACCTCACCTCGTTCGCGGTGATCATCATCGGGTCGCTGGGCAATCCGCTGGGCACAGTGCTGGGCGGGGTGATCTTCGGCGAGTCGCTGATGCTGATGCGGACGTATCTCAGCTCCTGGGCGGATTTGCTGCCGAACCTGGTGCTGATCGGCGTGCTGCTGGTGCGGCCGACCGGGCTGCTGGGACAGCGGGTGCGGCATGCATAGGGGCCTCCTACGGGATCTGGGCCTCGTCGTGCTGCCGTTGCTGGCGTTGTTCGCGGTGCTGCCGTCGCTGTATGACAACGGCCTGCTGCTGCTGAACTTCGTCGTGTTCCTGGTGCTGGCGCAGGGGCTGAACCTGACGTACGGCTTCTCCGGCTACCTGCCCTTCGGCTATGTTGGCTTCTTCGGCGCGGGTGCCTACGGGTTCTCGATGCTGGTGACGCTCGCGGGCGCGGGGCCGGTGCTGGCGGTCGTGGGCGGCGGCGTGGCGGCGCTGCTAGTCGGGCTGCTGCTGACGCCGCTGCTGAGGTTGCAGGGCGCTTATTTCGGCCTCGCCAGCCTGGCCGCGTCCGAGGCGCTGCTGCACCTGATCGCGAACCCGAGCCTGCAGAGCGTCACAGGCGGGCCCTACGGCGTGAAGCTGGCGCTGCCGTACACGCCGGGCTTCACCTACGGCATAGCGCTCGGCATCCTGGTGCTGACGATGGGGCTGGTGGCCTGGCTGCGCCACTCGCGGTTCGGATTGCAGCTGCGGGCGGCGCGGGACAACCCGCTGGCGGCGTCGATGGCGGGGATGGACATCGTGCGCGGGCGGCTGGTGGTGTGGCTGGCGAGCGCGGTGGCCGCCGGGCTGATCGGCGCGGTGTCCGCCTGGCGGGCATCGACCTTCTTTCCGGAGGCGATGTTCGACATCAACTTCAGCATCTTCGCCATCGTGTTCACCCTGTTCGGCGGCGCGGGCACGCTGGCCGGCCCGGTGCTGGGCGTGCTGCTGCTGTACGGGCTGTACAACGCGCTCGGCGTGTCCGCGCCGCAATACTTCCAGCTCGCCTACGGGGTGCTGATCATGCTGCTGGTGCTGTTCTTGCCGGAGGGGCTGGCCAGCATTCCCCGGCATTTCGCGCCCCGCGGCAAGCAGGCGCAGCCGAGCGGCCGGCCGGCCCATGTCTGACCTGCTGCGCGTCACCGGCGCCGTCAAGCGCTTCGGCGGCTTCACCGCTCTGGGCGGCGTCGACCTGATGGTGTGTCCGGGCGAGATCGTGGGGCTGATCGGCCCCAACGGCTCCGGCAAGACGACGCTGATCAACGTCATCAGCGGCCTGCTGCCGGCCGATGGCGGCAGCGTCAGCGTCGGCGGCGAGGACGTGACCCGCCTGCCCGCCCACCGGCGCGCGGCCCGCGGCATCAACCGCACGTTCCAGGTGCCCAAGCCGTTCGCCACGCTGACGGTGCGGCAAAATCTGGAGGTGGCGTCCAACGGCGGCGAGGATCTGGACGCGCTGCTCAACTCCGTCGAACTCGGCGCCATGGCGCAGCGGCGCGCGGGAGAGCTGACGAGCGTGCAACAGAAGATGCTCGACCTCGCCCGCGCGCTTGCGACGCGGCCGCGTCTGCTGCTGCTGGATGAGCTGGCTTGCGGCCTGAACCCGGCGGAGCTCGAGCGGATCGCCGCCCGCCTGCGCGCGCTGTCCGATGCCGGGATCGGGCTGGTGGTCGTCGAGCACCTGATGCCGTTCATCGACCGCATCACGCACCGCGTGGTGGTGATGAACGCCGGCCGCGTGCTGTTCGGCGGCAGCCTGCGCGACGCGGTGCAGGACAGGCAGGTGGTCGAGGTGTTCCTGGGCGCGCCCGAGAAGGCGGCGGCATGAGGGGCGGCCGCTCTACTTCCTCTCCCTGCGGGAGAGGGCCGGGGTCAGGGGCCTGCGCGCGGGATTGTACGCGTTGGAGGACCCCTCACCCAACCCCCTCCCAGGGGGGAGAGGGCTTAAGGGGAGAGCGCCTAGCAGCCTGTCGGAGTGGGCGTCGCCACGAATTTAGTGAGCATTTTTCTTCTGAATGTTGTTTTTATATTTATGTTTCTATCAGCTTGTCGAAATGTTTCCTCAATTCGTCCCCGACTTGTTCTTAGCTCCGACAGGCCGCTAGGGAAAGGATTCGGGCGATGACGGAGCCCCTCCTCCAGACCTCCGCGCTCGAGGCCGGGTATGGTGGCGTGCAGGTGCTGTGGGGCGTGGACCTGGAAGTGCGGACGGGTGAGACCGTCGTGCTGCTGGGCCCGAACGGCGCGGGCAAGACGACGCTGCTGAAATGCCTGATGGGCCTGCTGCCCACGCTCGGGGGCAGCGTGCGCTTCCAGGGGCGGGACATCGCCCACCTGCCGGCCCGCGCCCGCGTGCGCTTAGGCCTGAGCTACATGTCCGAACTCGGCATCTTCCCCGGGCTGAGCGTGGAGGAGAACCTCGACCTCGGCGCGCTGTTCGTGGACCGACGCACCGCGCACCACCGGCGGGACGAGCTGTATGCGCTGTTCCCCATCTTGGTGGAACGCCGCCGGCAGGCCGCGGGCGCGTTGTCCGGCGGGGAGCGCAAGATGCTCGGCATCGCCAAGGCGTTGGCGGCCGAGCCGAAGCTGCTGGTGATGGACGAGCCGTCCGCCGGGCTGTCGCCGTTGTTGGTCGCCACGGTCATCAAGTCGCTCGCGCAGTGCCGGGCCGGCGGGCTGTCGTTGCTGATCGCGGAGCAGAACGTGAAGTTCCTGGAACTGGGCGACCGCGTGTTCACCATGGAAGGCGGCCGCATCGCATTCGGCGGCACGCCCGCCGCGATCCAGGCGGATGACGGGCTGCGCCGGGCCTATTTCGGCCTCGGCCTCGAAGCAGGAGGGATCTAGACACGGCTCGGAATCCAGGTTAACAAAACACGTGTCGCCGGGGGGCTAGGGCGCGCGATCGGCGAGCGGTATCTGTCGCTCGGCGCCTCGCTGGTGATCTGCGGCCGCCGGGTGCCGGTGCTGGAACAGGCCGCGGCCGAGATGCGGGAACAGCACACGGGTGCCGACATCACCACGATCGGCTGCGACGTGCGCAACCCGGCGCAGGTCGAGGCGATGCTGGACACGATTTGGCAGAACCGCCCGCTGGACATCCTGGTCAACAACGCCGCCGGCAATTTCCTGGCGCAGAGCCACCGCTTGTCGGTGCGCGCGGTGGACGCGGTGCTCCGCGCCGTGCTGCACGGTTCGGCCTATTGCACGTTCGGCTGCGGCCGCCGCTGGATCGCGGAGGGGCGGGGCGGCACTGTGCTCTCGGTGCTGACCTTGTCGGCCTTATACGGTGCCGCCTTCACCGCGCCCTCAGCCATGGCGAAGGCGGGCGTCCTGGCGATGACGCGCAGCCTGGCGGTGGGGGCCGAAGAACATACGCTGCGTAGCGGTGGCGCCGGGCGCGTTCCCCACCGCCGGGTCCGCCGCCGGGTTAGCCCCCGCCGCCCTGCCGAAACCGTCGCCGGAGCGCACCATCCCGATGGGCCGGGTGGGCGAGCACCGCGAGCTGACCGATGTCTGCGCCTTCCTGGTTTCGCCGCTCGCCTCCTACGTGAACGGCGAGTGCGTGGCGGTGGATGGCAGCAAGCAATTCCTGTCCGGCTCGGCGCAGAACGACACCGCGACCCTTCTGCGCTGGAACGACGCGCAGTGGGACGGCTTGCGCCGTAGCCCTGGCGAAGCCACCTCGAGTGAGCGGAGACCCGTATGAGCGACCAACTCGCCGACAGTGCCGAGCGCCTGTTCAGCACCCATTGCAGCAAGGACGTACTACGCGAGGCCGAACAAGGCGTATTCCCGGCCGCGCTGTGGGAGGCCGTGGTGGAGGCCGGGTTCACCGCCGCCCTGCTGCCGGAGGAGGCCGGCGGCTTCGGCGCCACGGTAGCGGAGGCGATGCGCCTGCTGCAGAGTTCTGCCGCCCATACCGCCCCGATCCCGCTGGCGGAGACCATGCTGGCCAGTTGGCTGCTCGCCCGCGTCGGGCTGCCGGTGCCGGAGGGCGTGCTGACGGTGGCGCCGGTGCGTCTGGCCGACACGCTCACCCTGGCGAAGGACGGCGATGTCTGGCGACTGACCGGCAAGGCGCACCGCATCCCCTGGGCGCGCGATGCCGCTGCCTTGGCCTTGCTGGCCTCCGGCCCGGACGGTCCGATGGTGGCGAGCCTACCGGCCGCCGGGCTGACCACGGCGCAAGACGTGAACCTGGCCGGCGAGCCACGCGACACCGTCACGCTGGACGTGACCCTGCCTGCGGACTCCGTGGCCCCCGCCGGGATCGATGGCCCGCAGTTGCGGACCGCTGGCGCCGCCCTGCGCACGGTGCAGATTGCCGGCGCCCTGTCCCGCGCCCTGGAGTTGAGCGTGGGCTACGCGCAAACCCGGGTGCAGTTCGGCCGCCCGATCGGCAAGTTCCAGGCGATCCAGCAGAACCTGGCCGTGCTGGCCGAGCAATCCGCCGCCGCCATCGCCGCCGCCGACATGGCAGCGGAGGCGCTGGCCGGCGGGCTGTCGCCGCTGCTGGTGGGGGCCGCCAAGGCGCGCGCCGGGGAGGCGGCCAGCATCGCCGCCGGGCTGGCGCACCAATCTCACGGTGCCATTGGCTTGACCCAGGAATACGAGCTGCACTACGCCACCCGCCGCCTGTGGTCCTGGCGGGACGAGTTCGGCAACGAGGCGGAATGGAACGCCCTGGTCGGCCGTTTCGCGCTGGCCGCCGGGCCGGAGGGGCTGTGGCCGGCTCTGACAGCAGCATGAGCGCGCTCAACACGCTGCTGGCGCCGGGCTCCGTAGCGCTGATCGGCGCCTCGCCGGACGTGCACAAAATCCGTGGCCAGGTGCTGAGCCTGCTGCGCAAGAACGGCTTCGGCGGCCGCATCGTGCCGGTGAACCCCAGTTACGAGGCGATCGACGGCCTGCCGTGCTTCCCCACGGTGGCCGCCGTGGGCGACCCGGTGGACCTAGCCGTGATCGCGATCCCCGCCGCGGACGTGCTGCCGGCGCTGGAGGCCTGCGCCGCCGCCGGGACGCGCAACGCGGTGATCATCTCCTCAGGCTTTGCCGAGGACGACGCTGCCCCGGCGGCGCTGCAGGACCAGATCGGCGCTCTCGCCCGGCGCACCGGCATGCGGGTGCTCGGCCCCAACGCCGAGGGCTTCCACAACGAGGTCGCCCGGGTCAGCGCCACCTTCAGCCCGGCGGTGGCTCGTGACGCCGACGACAACCCCACCGCCCTGCACGCCCGCATCGGTATCGTAGCGCAGAGCGGCGGCATGGGGTTCGCCCTGTACGATCGCGGCCGCGCACTGGGGCTGTCATTCAGCACCGTCGTGAGCACGGGCAACGAGGCGGACCTGACGGTGTCCGACTTCCTGGCCCACATGGTGGCCGACCCTGACACGGCGGGCGTGCTACTGTTCCTGGAGAGCATCCGCGACCCGGCGGGCTTCGCCCAGGCAGCGGTGGCGGCCCGCGCGGCGGGGAAGTTCATCGTCGCCATCAAGGTGGGCCGCTCGACCGTGGGCAAGCTGGCCGCCGCCTCCCACACCGCCAGCATGGCTGGCTGGGACGCCGGCTACGACGCCATGTTCCAGCGCCATGGCATCGTCGTCGCGGCGGAACTCGAGGAGGCGCTGACCATCGCCGCTGCCCTGGCCGCCAACCCCCCGGCGCGGGGCGGCCGGGTCGGCGTGGTCACGATCTCCGGCGGCGCGGGCGCCTGGGCCGCCGATGCGTTGGAGGCCGCCGGGCTAAGCTTGCCGGAGCTGAGTGCGGGGACACAAGCGGCGATCCGCGGCTTCATCCCGTCCTATGGCAGCGCGCGCAATCCGGTGGACCTGACGGCGGGTGGCGCGGCGGGCGGCGGCACGCTGCGCACGGTGGAGCTGATGCTGGACGACCCGGGCGTGGACCAGATCGCCGTCGTCACCACGCTCGCCGACCCGGTGCGCGTGCCGCTCGACGGTCCTGACCTGACCGCGATGCTGGAGCAGCAGCGCAAGCCGGTGCTGTTCTACAGCTACACCCTGCCCTCACCGCTAGGCCGCAAGGTGCTGGCCGACGCGGGCGCGGTGATCTGCCCCTCTATGGCGCTGCTGGCCATCGCCGCAGGGTGCTGCGCGACCAGGGCGCCGCCCAGCCCGCCACACCGCCCGCCCCGGTCCCGCTGCCGGAAAAGGTGAGCGCGGCCCTTTCCGGCCCCACCGGCACGTTGCCGGAGCACGCGGCCAAGGCGGTGCTGGTTCAGTTCGGCGCTGCCATGATGCCCAGCCGCCTGGTGCGCGATCGGGCCGGGCTGGCGGGGGCTGCCGCGGCGCTCGGCTTCCCGCTGGCGCTGAAGATCCAGTCGGCGGCCATCTCCCACAAGACCGAGGCCGGAGGGGTGCGCCTCGGCATCGCCGACCTGCCCGCGCTGGAGGATGCCTTCGACGCCGTCAGCGCGAGCGCCGCGCGCCACGTCCCTGGCGCCGCCATCGATGGTGTGCTGCTCGAACCGATGGCGGCGCGCGGGGTGGAGATGATCTGGGCGTGCTGCGCACCCTCCGTGGTCAGCGTCGGTGCCGGCGGCACCACGACCGAACTGTTCAAGGACGTCGCCTATCGCCTCGCCCCCGTCGACGAGGCGGAGGCCACCGCGATGATACGCACGCTGCGCAGCGCGCCGTTGCTGGAGGGGTTTCGCGGCGCTCCGCCTGCCGATCTGCCCGCGCTGGCGCGCCTTGTTTCGCTTTTTGTCCCGCCTCGCCGATGCCGGCCGCGCCACAGTGGCCGAGCTGGAGCTCAACCCGGTGATCGTCCACCCTGCCGGCCAGGGTTGCACGGTCGCCGACGCCCTGCTGGTGCTGGCACCGGCAGGGCCAACGGGAGGATGACCGCCATGCAGGCACTCGCCTTCCCAACCCCGCCGCCCTCCCCCAAGCCGCCGAGACGCTGCGCGAGCAGATTAGGGGGTTCCTTGCCGTCGAGCTGCGCGAGCGCACGGCGCAGCAGCGAGCCGAATCCTGGAGCGGGCACGACCCAGCCTTCAGCCGCAAGATGGGACAGCGCGGCTGGCTTGGCATGACCTGGCCCAAGCAGTATGGCGGCCACGAGCGCTCCGCCTTCGAGCGCTACGTGGTGCTCGAGGAGATGCTGGCCGCTGGCGCCCCCGTAGGCCATCACTGGGTGGCGGACCGGCAGAGCGGCCCCAGCATCCTGAAGAACGGCACCGAAGAGCAGCGCCAGCTGATCCTGCCGAAGATCGCCGCCGGGGAATGCTCGTTCTGCATCGGCATGAGCGAGCCCGATTCTGGCTCGGACCTGGCGGCCGCGCGCACCCGGGCGCAGCGCGTGCAGGGCGGCTGGCTGGTCAACGGCACCAAGGTTTGGACCTCCTCCGCCCACATCGCCGACTACATGATCCTTTTCTGCCGCACCGGGGCCAAATCGGAGGACGACCGCCACGCCGGGCCAGCCAACTCCTGGTGGATATGAAGCAGGCAAAGGCCGGCGGCATGACTGTGCGCCCGATCATCGACATGCGCGGCGGACACCACTTCAACGAGGTCAGCATCGAGGACCTGCTGCTGCCGGAAGAGGTACTGCTCGGCCGCGAGGGCGATGGCTGGAAGCAGGTGACGGGCGAGCTCGCCTTCGAGCGGTCCGCCCTGATCGCTTCCTCTCTGCCTTCACCCTGCTTGTGGAGACGGTGCGCGCCCTGGGCTCCACGGCACCGGAACGGGCGGCGGTTGCGATCGGGCGGCCACCTCCACCTCCTCACGCTGCGCCGCCTGTCCCGCTCCATCGCCGGCATGCTGCAGGCGGGCGAGGATCCAGCGTTGCAGGCCTCCCTCGTCAAGGATCTTGGCAACGTACTGGAGCAGGAAACGGTTGAGGTGGTGCGGCTGCTGGTGGATGTGGAACCGTCGGAAGAGACGGGCAACACGCCGCTCACCGCCGTGCTGGCCCACTTGATTATGACGTCGCCCTCGTTCTCGCTGCGTGGGGACACTTGGGAGATTTGCGGGGTATAATTGCAAAGGGACTTGGACTAAGATGAGCGACGTCCGCATGACCACCAACGGCTATGTCGGCATCGCCGAGATTGTCGGCCGCCTAACAATTTCTTCGACATCGCGCTAATCGGCGCCATCGCGGCGGCGTTCGATCAGTTCGACGCCGACCCGGCCGTCCGCACCATCCTGCTCTGCGCCGAAGGTAAGAACTTTTGCGCCGGGGCCGATTTCAGCTCTCCCGCGCGCGACACGGTGGGCGACAGGCAGGGCGGTCACCTATATCAGCAGGCCGTGCGGCTGTTCCGCTGCGAGACGCCGATCGTCGCGGCCATGCAGGGAGCGGCGGTGGGTGGCGGCTTAGGCTTATCTTTGGTCGCGGATTTCCGCGTGGCGGCGGCGGAGTCGCGCTTCACCGCTAATTTCAATCGCCTCGGCTTCCATCCCGGCTTTGGCCTGAGTGTCACGCTGCCCCGCGTGGTGGGCGTGCAGAAGGCGGCACTGCTGTTCTACACCGGCCGGCGCATTGGCGGTGAGGAGGCGCACGCAAACGGGCTGGTGGACGTGCTGGCCCCAGCCGCGACGCTGCGCGAGGCGGCGCTGGCGCTCGCCGTCGAGATCGCCCAATCCGCACCTATCGCCGTCACGTCGACCCGTCGCACGCTCCGCC
>CAVWRA010000007.1:0-14238 GCA_963757265.1 Terriglobia bacterium | reverse complement strand
TGCACGCGATGCAGGACAATGACAGCAAGTTCAAGTTCCTGTTCACCACCTATGGCCTGACCGAGATGGCGCTGATGCGCGCCAACGGCGTCTCCGACCAGCTCGCCTACAGCTACGCCCTGGCCAGCCCGGCGATCTACGAGTTCAAAATCAATTACGGTCTCGATCTCGATCACTTCAAGGAGGCGTTCGAGGCCTGGATCTCCAGCCACCATCTGCCGGGCGTGGAATTCGGCTACAACGCGCTCGCCGGCTACCAGGCCGGGTTGGTGATCGAGAAGGTGCTGGCCGCCGCCGATAACCTCGATCAGCTCGAGCTGCGACGGGCCGTGTTCACCCTGTCCGGCAACCTGCAAACCCTGGCCGGCCCGTTCATCTTGGCGCCGGATGGCTCGCAGAGCGGCGAGATCTGCCGTTGGGCCAGATCGTGCCGGGCAAGACGACGGTGACGGGCCAGGACGGGCTGAACATCGTATGGCCCGCCGACCTCGCCACGGCGAAGCCGGTCTACCCCGCGCCCTGAGCCATGCTGCAATACGCACTCGCCACCGGGGTCATCTTCGGGCTGTACTACGCGCTGGTCGGCGTGGGGATGAACCTGGTGTTCGGGGTCATGCGCATCGTCAACCTGGCGCATGGCGACTTCATTATGCTGGGCGCGTTCGGCGCGTTCTGGATGCTGCGCGGGCTCGGCCTGCCCGCTCCGGCGGTGATCGCGATCAGCTTCGCCATGTTCTTCGTCGTGGGCCTGCCGGTGTACTACCTGCTTGTGCCGCGCCTGTTCCGGTCGCGGGAGCCTGAGATGCTGTCGCTGATCCTGTTCTTCGGCCTGTCGCAGACAATCGAGGCGGGGGTGGCGATGCTGTTCGGCAACTCCGAACGGTCGATCCCCAGCAAGCTGCTCGGCGGCCACCCGGTGCCGCTGCTGGGCCAGACCATCCCCTACGCCTGGGCGTACGCCGCATGCGTGTCGGTCGTGATGCTGGCGGGGGTGTATGTGTATCTCTACCGCACGCGCCTCGGCCGCCAGACCCGCGCGATCATGGCGCAGCGCGAGGAAGCGGTGGCGATCGGGGTGGACGTGCACCGCATCTCCGCCATCGCGTTCGGCACGGGCTCGGGATTGGCGGCGGTAGCGGGGGTGTTCGCGCCGTTCATGCTCGGCAGCTTCACGCCGTCGCTGGGCATCCCGCTGGACCTCACCTCGTTTGCGGTGATCATCATCGGGTCGCTGGGCAATCCGCTGGGCACAGTGCTGGGCGGGGTGATCTTCGGCGAGTTGCTGATGCTGATGCGGACGTATCTCAGCTCCTGGGCGGATTTGCTGCCGAACCTGGTGCTGATCGGCGTGCTGCTGGTGCGGCCGACCGGGCTGCTGGGACAGCGGGTGCGGCATGCATAGGGGCCTCCTACGGGATCTGGGCCTCGTCGTGCTGCCGTTGCTGGCGTTGTTCGCGGTGCTGCCGTCGCTGTATGACAACGGCCTGCTGCTGCTGAACTTCGTCGTGTTCCTGGTGCTGGCGCAGGGGCTGAACCTGACGTACGGCTTCTCCGGCTACCTGCCCTTCGGCTATGTTGGCTTCTTCGGCGCGGGTGCCTACGGGTTCTCGATGCTGGTGACGCTCGCGGGCGCGGGGCCGGTGCTGGCGGTCGTGGGCGGCGGCGTGGCGGCGCTGCTAGTCGGGCTGCTGCTGACGCCGCTGCTGAGGTTGCAGGGCGCTTATTTCGGCCTCGCCAGCCTGGCCGCGTCCGAGGCGCTGCTGCACCTGATCGCGAACCCGAGCCTGCAGAGCGTCACAGGCGGGCCCTACGGCGTGAAGCTGGCGCTGCCGTACACGCCGGGCTTCACCTACGGCATAGCGCTCGGCATCCTGGTGCTGACGATGGGGCTGGTGGCCTGGCTGCGCCACTCGCGGTTCGGATTGCAGCTGCGGGCGGCGCGGGACAACCCGCTGGCGGCGTCGATGGCGGGGATGGACATCGTGCGCGGGCGGCTGGTGGTGTGGCTGGCGAGCGCGGTGGCCGCCGGGCTGATCGGCGCGGTGTCCGCCTGGCGGGCATCGACCTTCTTTCCGGAGGCGATGTTCGACATCAACTTCAGCATCTTCGCCATCGTGTTCACCCTGTTCGGCGGCGCGGGCACGCTGGCCGGCCCGGTGCTGGGCGTGCTGCTGCTGTACGGGCTGTACAACGCGCTCGGCGTGTCCGCGCCGCAATACTTCCAGCTCGCCTACGGGGTGCTGATCATGCTGCTGGTGCTGTTCTTGCCGGAGGGGCTGGCCAGCATTCCCCGGCATTTCGCGCCCCGCGGCAAGCAGGCGCAGCCGAGCGGCCGGCCGGCCCATGTCTGACCTGCTGCGCGTCACCGGCGCCGTCAAGCGCTTCGGCGGCTTCACCGCTCTGGGCGGCGTCGACCTGATGGTGTGTCCGGGCGAGATCGTGGGGCTGATCGGCCCCAACGGCTCCGGCAAGACGACGCTGATCAACGTCATCAGCGGCCTGCTGCCGGCCGATGGCGGCAGCGTCAGCGTCGGCGGCGAGGACGTGACCCGCCTGCCCGCCCACCGGCGCGCGGCCCGCGGCATCAACCGCACGTTCCAGGTGCCCAAGCCGTTCGCCACGCTGACGGTGCGGCAAAATCTGGAGGTGGCGTCCAACGGCGGCGAGGATCTGGACGCGCTGCTCGACTTCGTCGAACTCGGCGCCATGGCGCAGCGGCGCGCGGGAGAGCTGACGAGCGTGCAACAGAAGATGCTCGACCTCGCCCGCGCGCTTGCGACGCGGCCGCGTCTGCTGCTGCTGGATGAGCTGGCTTGCGGCCTGAACCCGGCGGAGCTCGAGCGGATCGCCGCCCGCCTGCGCGCGCTGTCCGATGCCGGGATCGGGCTGGTGGTCGTCGAGCACCTGATGCCGTTCATCGACCGCATCACGCACCGCGTGGTGGTGATGAACGCCGGCCGCGTGCTGTTCGGCGGCAGCCTGCGCGACGCGGTGCAGGACAGGCAGGTGGTCGAGGTGTTCCTGGGCGCGCCCGAGAAGGCGGCGGCATGAGGGGCGGCCGCTCTACTTCCTCTCCCTGCGGGAGAGGGCCGGGGTCAGGGGCCTGCGCGCGGGATTGTACGCGTTGGAGGACCCCTCACCCAACCCCCTCCCAGGGGGGAGAGGGCTTAAGGGGAGAGCGCCTAGCAGCCTGTCGGAGTGGGCGTCGCCACGAATTTAGTGAGCATTTTTCTTCTGAATGTTGTTTTTATATTTATGTTTCTATCAGCTTGTCGAAATGTTTCCTCGATTCGTCCCCGACTTGTTCTTAGCTCCGACAGGCCGCTAGGGAAAGGATTTGGGCGATGACGGAGCCCCTCCTCCAGACCTCCGCGCTCGAGGCCGGGTATGGTGGCGTGCAGGTGCTGTGGGGCGTGGACCTGGAAGTGCGGACGGGTGAGACCGTCGTGCTGCTGGGCCCGAACGGCGCGGGCAAGACGACGCTGCTGAAATGCCTGATGGGCCTGCTGCCCACGCTCGGGGGCAGCGTGCGCTTCCAGGGGCGGGACATCGCCCACCTGCCGGCCCGCGCCCGCGTGCGCTTAGGCCTGAGCTACATGTCCGAACTCGGCATCTTCCCCGGGCTGAGCGTGGAGGAGAACCTCGACCTCGGCGCGCTGTTCGTGGACCGACGCACCGCGCACCACCGGCGGGACGAGCTGTATGCGCTGTTCCCCATCTTGGTGGAACGCCGCCGGCAGGCCGCGGGCGCGTTGTCCGGCGGGGAGCGCAAGATGCTCGGCATCGCCAAGGCGTTGGCGGCCGAGCCGAAGCTGCTGGTGATGGACGAGCCGTCCGCCGGGCTGTCGCCGTTGTTGGTCGCCACGGTCATCAAGTCGCTCGCGCAGTGCCGGGCCGGCGGGCTGTCGTTGCTGATCGCGGAGCAGAACGTGAAGTTCCTGGAACTGGGCGACCGCGTGTTCACCATGGAAGGCGGCCGCATCGCATTCGGCGGCACGCCCGCCGCGATCCAGGCGGATGACGGGCTGCGCCGGGCCTATTTCGGCCTCGGCCTCGAAGCAGGAGGGATCTAGACACGGCTCGGAATCCAGGTTAACAAAACACGTGTCGCGGGGGGGCTAGGGCGCGCGATCGGCGAGCGGTATCTGTCGCTCGGCGCCTCGCTGGTGATCTGCGGCCGCCGGGTGCCGGTGCTGGAACAGGCCGCGGCCGAGATGCGGGAACAGCACACGGGTGCCGACATCACCACGATCGGCTGCGACGTGCGCAACCCGGCGCAGGTCGAGGCGATGCTGGACACGATTTGGCAGAACCGCCCGCTGGACATCCTGGTCAACAACGCCGCCGGCAATTTCCTGGCGCAGAGCCACCGCTTGTCGGTGCGCGCGGTGGACGCGGTGCTCCGCGCCGTGCTGCACGGTTCGGCCTATTGCACGTTCGGCTGCGGCCGCCGCTGGATCGCGGAGGGGCGGGGCGGCACTGCTCTCGGTGCTGACCTTTCGCCTTATACGTGCCCCTTCACCGCGCCCTCAGCCATGGCGAAGGCGGGCGTCCTGGCGATGACGCGCAGCCTGGCGGTGGGGGCCGAAGAACATACGCTGCGTAGCGGTGGCGCCGGGCGCGTTCCCCACCGCCGGGTCCGCCGCCGGGTTAGCCCCCGCCGCCCTGCCGAAACCGTCGCCGGAGCGCACCATCCCGATGGGCCGGGTGGGCGAGCACCGCGAGCTGACCGATGTCTGCGCCTTCCTGGTTTCGCCGCTCGCCTCCTACGTGAACGGCGAGTGCGTGGCGGTGGATGGCAGCAAGCAATTCCTGTCCGGCTCGGCGCAGAACGACACCGCGACCCTTCTGCGCTGGAACGACGCGCAGTGGGACGGCTTGCGCCGTAGCCCTGGCGAAGCCACCTCGAGTGAGCGGAGACCCGTATGAGCGACCAACTCGCCGACAGTGCCGAGCGCCTGTTCAGCACCCATTGCAGCAAGGACGTACTACGCGAGGCCGAACAAGGCGTGTTCCCGGCCGCGCTGTGGGAGGCCGTGGTGGAGGCCGGGTTCACCGCCGCCCTGCTGCCGGAGGAGGCCGGCGGCTTCGGCGCCACGGTAGCGGAGGCGATGCGCCTGCTGCAGAGTTCTGCCGCCCATACCGCCCCGATCCCGCTGGCGGAGACCATGCTGGCCAGTTGGCTGCTCGCCCGCGTCGGGCTGCCGGTGCCGGAGGGCGTGCTGACGGTGGCGCCGGTGCGTCTGGCCGACACGCTCACCCTGGCGAAGGACGGCGATGTCTGGCGACTGACCGGCAAGGCGCACCGCATCCCCTGGGCGCGCGATGCCGCTGCCTTGGCCTTGCTGGCCTCCGGCCCGGACGGTCCGATGGTGGCGAGCCTACCGGCCGCCGGGCTGACCACGGCGCAAGACGTGAACCTGGCCGGCGAGCCACGCGACACCGTCACGCTGGACGTGACCCTGCCTGCGGACTCCGTGGCCCCCGCCGGGATCGATGGCCCGCAGTTGCGGACCGCTGGCGCCGCCCTGCGCACGGTGCAGATTGCCGGCGCCCTGTCCCGCGCCCTGGAGTTGAGCGTGGGCTACGCGCAAACCCGGGTGCAGTTCGGCCGCCCGATCGGCAAGTTCCAGGCGATCCAGCAGAACCTGGCCGTGCTGGCCGAGCAATCCGCCGCCGCCATCGCCGCCGCCGACATGGCAGCGGAGGCGCTGGCCGGCGGGCTGTCGCCGCTGCTGGTGGGGGCCGCCAAGGCGCGCGCCGGGGAGGCGGCCAGCATCGCCGCCGGGCTGGCGCACCAATCGCACGGTGCCATTGGCTTGACCCAGGAATACGAGCTGCACTACGCCACCCGCCGCCTGTGGTCCTGGCGGGACGAGTTCGGCAACGAGGCGGAATGGAACGCCCTGGTCGGCCGTTTCGCGCTGGCCGCCGGGCCGGAGGGGCTGTGGCCGGCTCTGACAGCAGCATGAGCGCGCTCAACACGCTGCTGGCGCCGGGCTCCGTAGCGCTGATCGGCGCCTCGCCGGACGTGCACAAGATCCGTGGCCAGGTGCTGAGCCTGCTGCGCAAGAACGGCTTCGGCGGCCGCATCGTGCCGGTGAACCCCAGCTACGAGGCGATCGACGGCCTGCCGTGCTTCCCCACGGTGGCCGCCGTGGGCGACCCGGTGGACCTAGCGGTGATCGCGATCCCCGCCGCGGACGTGCTGCCGGCGCTGGAGGCCTGCGCCGCCGCCGGGACGCGCAACGCGGTGATCATCTCCTCAGGCTTTGCCGAGGACGACGCTGCCCCGGCGGCGCTGCAGGACCAGATCGGCGCTCTCGCCCGGCGCACCGGCATGCGGGTGCTCGGCCCCAACGCCGAGGGCTTCCACAACGAGGTCGCCCGGGTCAGCGCCACCTTCAGCCCGGCGGTGGCTCGTGACGCCGACGACAACCCCACCGCCCTGCACGCCCGCATCGGTATCGTAGCGCAGAGCGGCGGCATGGGGTTCGCCCTGTACGATCGCGGCCGCGCACTGGGGCTGTCATTCAGCACCGTCGTGAGCACGGGCAACGAGGCGGACCTGACGGTGTCCGACTTCCTGGCCCACATGGTGGCCGACCCTGACACGGCGGGCGTGCTACTGTTCCTGGAGAGCATCCGCGACCCGGCGGGCTTCGCCCAGGCAGCGGTGGCGGCCCGCGCGGCGGGGAAGTTCATCGTCGCCATCAAGGTGGGCCGCTCGACCGTGGGCAAGCTGGCCGCCGCCTCCCACACCGCCAGCATGGCCGGCTGGGACGCCGGCTACGACGCCATGTTCCAGCGCCATGGCATCGTCGTCGCGGCGGAACTCGAGGAGGCGCTGACCATCGCCGCTGCCCTGGCCGCCAACCCCCCGGCGCGGGGCGGCCGGGTCGGCGTGGTCACGATCTCCGGCGGCGCGGGCGCCTGGGCCGCCGATGCGTTGGAGGCCGCCGGGCTAAGCTTGCCGGAGCTGAGTGCGGGGACACAAGCGGCGATCCGCGGCTTCATCCCGTCCTATGGCAGCGCGCGCAATCCGGTGGACCTGACGGCGGGTGGCGCGGCGGGCGGCGGCACGCTGCGCACGGTGGAGCTGATGCTGGACGACCCGGGCGTGGACCAGATCGCCGTCGTCACCACGCTCGCCGACCCGGTGCGCGTGTCGCTCGACGGTCCTACCCTGACCGCGATGCTGGAGCAGCAGCGCAAGCCGGTGCTGTTCTACAGCTACACCCTGCCCTCACCGCTAGGCCGCAAGGTGCTGGCCGACGCGGGCGCGGTGATCTGCCCCTCTATGGCGCTGCTGGCCATCGCCGCAAGGGTGCTGCGCGACCAGGGCGCCGCCCAGCCCGCCACACCGCCCGCCCCGGTCCCGCTGCCGGAAAAGGTGAGCGCGGCCCTTTCCGGCCCCACCGGCACGTTGCCGGAGCACGCGGCCAAGGCGGTGCTGGTTCAGTTCGGCGCTGCCATGATGCCCAGCCGCCTGGTGCGCGATCGGGCCGGGCTGGCGGGGGCTGCCGCGGCGCTCGGCTTCCCGCTGGCGCTGAAGATCCAGTCGGCGGCCATCTCCCACAAGACCGAGGCCGGAGGGGTGCGCCTCGGCATCGCCGACCTGCCCGCGCTGGAGGATGCCTTCGACGCCGTCAGCGCGAGCGCCGCGCGCCACGTCCCTGGCGCCGCCATCGATGGTGTGCTGCTCGAACCGATGGCGGCGCGCGGGGTGGAGATGATCGTGGCGTGCTGCGCGACCCCACGTTCGGCCCCGTGGTCAGCGTCGGTGCCGGCGGCACCACGACCGAACTGTTCAAGGACGTCGCCTATCGCCTCGCCCCCGTCGACGAGGCGGAGGCCACCGCGATGATACGCACGCTGCGCAGCGCGCCGTTGCTGGAGGGGTTTCGCGGCGCTCCGCCTGCCGATCTGCCCGCGCTGGCGCGCCTTGTTTCGCTTTTGTCCCGCCTCGCCGATGCCGGCCGCGCCACAGTGGCCGAGCTGGAGCTCAACCCGGTGATCGTCCACCCTGCCGGCCAGGGTTGCACGGTCGCCGACGCCCTGCTGGTGCTGGCACCGGCAGGGCCAACGGGAGGATGACCGCCATGCAGGCACTCGCCTTCCCAACCCCGCCGCCCTCCCCCCAAGCCGCCGAGACGCTGCGCGAGCAGATTAGGGGGTTCCTTGCCGTCGAGCTGCGCGAGCGCACGGCGCAGCAGCGAGCCGAATCCTGGAGCGGGCACGACCCAGCCTTCAGCCGCAAGATGGGACAGCGCGGCTGGCTTGGCATGACCTGGCCCAAGCAGTATGGCGGCCACGAGCGCTCCGCCTTCGAGCGCTACGTGGTGCTCGAGGAGATGCTGGCCGCTGGCGCCCCCGTAGGCCATCACTGGGTGGCGGACCGGCAGAGCGGCCCCAGCATCCTGAAGAACGGCACCGAAGAGCAGCGCCAGCTGATCCTGCCGAAGATCGCCGCCGGGGAATGCTCGTTCTGCATCGGCATGAGCGAGCCCGATTCTGGCTCGGACCTGGCGGCCGCGCGCACCCGGGCGCAGCGCGTGCAGGGCGGCTGGCTGGTCAACGGCACCAAGGTTTGGACCTCCTCCGCCCACATCGCCGACTACATGATCCTTTTCTGCCGCACTGGGGCCAAATCGGAGGACGACCGCCACGCCGGGGCCAGCCAACTCCTGGTGGATATGAAGCAGGCAAAGGCCGGCGGCATGACTGTGCGCCCGATCATCGACATGCGCGGCGGACACCACTTCAACGAGGTCAGCATCGAGGACCTGCTGCTGCCGGAAGACGTACTGCTCGGCCGCGAGGGCGATGGCTGGAAGCAGGTGACGGGCGAGCTCGCCTTCGAGCGGTCCGGCCCTGATCGCTTCCTCTCTGCCTTCACCCTGCTTGTGGAGACGGTGCGCGCCCTGGGCTCCACGGCACCGGAACGGGCGGCGGTTGCGATCGGGCGGCTCACCTCCCACCTCCTCACGCTGCGCCGCCTGTCCCGCTCCATCGCCGGCATGCTGCAGGCGGGCGAGGATCCAGCGTTGCAGGCCTCCCTCGTCAAGGATCTTGGCAACGTACTGGAGCAGGAAACGGTCGAGGTGGTGCGGCTGCTGGTGGATGTGGAACCGTCGGAAGAGACGGGCAACACGCCGCTCACCGCCGTGCTGGCCCACTTGATTATGACGTCGCCCTCGTTCTCGCTGCGTGGGGGCACTCGGGAGATTCTGCGGGGTATAATTGCAAAGGGACTTGGACTAAGATGAGCGACGTCCGCATGACCACCAACGGCTATGTCGGCATCGCCGAGATCTGTCGGCCGCCTAACAATTTCTTCGACATCGCGCTAATCGGCGCCATCGCGGCGGCGTTCGATCAGTTCGACGCCGACCCGGCCGTCCGCACCATCCTGCTCTGCGCCGAAGGTAAGAACTTTTGCGCCGGGGCCGATTTCAGCTCTCCCGCGCGCGACACGGTGGGCGACAGGCAGGGCGGTCACCTATATCAGCAGGCCGTGCGGCTGTTCCGCTGCGAGACGCCGATCGTCGCGGCCGTGCAGGGAGCGGCGGTGGGTGGCGGCTTAGGCTTATCTTTGGTCGCGGATTTCCGCGTGGCGGCGGCGGAGTCGCGCTTCACCGCTAATTTCAATCGCCTCGGCTTCCATCCCGGCTTTGGCCTGAGTGTCACGCTGCCCCGCGTGGTGGGCGTGTAGAAGGCGGCACTGCTGTTCTACACCGGCCGGCGCATTGGCGGTGAGGAGGCGCACGCAAACGGGCTGGTGGACGTGCTGGCCCCAGCCGCGACGCTGCGCGAGGCGGCGCTGGCGCTCGCCGTCGAGATCGCCCAATCCGCACCTATCGCCGTCACGTCGACCCGTCGCACGCTCCGCCGGAGCCTCGCAGACCAAGTGGCGGCCATCATGGATCACGAGTTGAGTGAGCAGCGGCTTCATTTCGAGACTGCGGACTTCAAAGAAGGCGTGGCCGCCATGGCAGAACGGCGACTACCGGCATTCCAACGGCGCTGAGGCTTATGACGCTGACCCGCAGCGTCGGCGCATCCGGCATCGCCCCATTTCCCTTGATCCGAGGTTCATTCCGCGGTCAGGGAGGACACCAAAGGGTAGGACAGCGACACGTCGGGGATTGATGCTCATTCATCGCCGCGCGATCGCCAGCGGCGCGCTCAGAGCCTCAGCAACAACGCCTGGAGCTCCTTGCGAGCCGCCCCAAAACTGCCGAGTTGGTAGACGGACGCGCCCACAGGTGAGAACGTGAACGCGAAGTGGAGGTCGAGCATCTGGATGGCGGCAAGCTTGTTGAGCACGGCTCTCGGGGTGAGCCCCGCGGCTAGCGGGCGGAGTCTGGCGCGCAGCGTGACGTGCAGACAATAGGCCAGGAAGGCGATGAAGATGTGCGCTTCGATCCGCTGCTCCAGCTGGTGGTAGATCGGTCGCAATCCGAGATCGTCCTTGAGGGCCTTGAACGCCGCCTCGATCTCGACCAGCTGAATGTAGAACTTCCACAGCTGGGCGGGGAAGCCTGGGCCTGCATCCAGCGGCGCGCCGGCAACGGCATCGGCGCATTATTGCGCCGCAGACGGCCGGAGTTGACGTGAAGCGGTCATCGCGGATCGCGGGCCGCCCATTCCGCCGCTCGACGATCGCGACAGGCATGAGCGTGAAGGGCTTGGCAGCTGGCAGTATAAATTCTTACCCAAGCTCAATTCTTTGTTAATGAAGGCGAATTCAGATTCAGACCTCGGCCGCCAGAGAATTGCCGCGCACGCGGGAGGCGCGGACGGGCGACATTTTCAGCCTGCGCCTTTCCACCGAAGAGGGGATTTTGAGGCTGTCGCGGTATTTGGCGACCGTGCGGCGCGCGACGACGATGTCGGCCTGGCGCAGGCGCTGGACAATGCCGTCGTCGGACAGAATGTCTTCGGGATCCTCTTCCTCGATCATCTGGCGGATGTGCTGTCTTACGGCCTCCGCCGAATGCGCCTCGCCCGAGTTGGCCGAAGCGATGGCGGCGGTGAAGAAATACTTCATCTCGAAAAGACCGCGCGGGGTCTGGATGAACTTGTGTGCGGTGGCGCGCGAGACGGTCGACTCATGCACCCCGATCGCTTCGCCGACCATCTTCAAGTTGAGCGGCCTCAGCCCAGACACACCCCGGACCAGAAAGGCGTCCTGCCGCCGAACGATCTCGGTCGCCACATTGAGGATCGTGCGCGCGCGCTGTTCGAGGCTTTTCGTCAGCCAATTCGCCGACTGCAGCTGGGCCGAGACATACTGCTTGTCCTCTTCCCGCTTCGACCCGCGGCGGACGATCGTCGCATAGGTTTCGTTGACCAGCACGCGCGGCAGCGCCTGGCTGTTGAGCTCGATCCGCCATGTCCGGTCGGGCGCGGCGGTGACGTAAACGTCGGGGATCGCCGGCACGCCGGGCGGATTGCCGAACGCCCGCCCCGGTTTGGGTTCGAGCCGCCTGATTTCGTCGATCATGTCGAGGAGGTCCTCGTCGTCGACGCCGCAGGCCCGGCGCAGCTGCGGAAAATCCCGCCGCGCCAGCGCCGGCAGGTTTTCGATCAGGGCCTGCATGGCCGGATCGAAACGATCGCGCTCGCGCAGTTGGAGGGCCAGACACTCGGCGAGGCTGCGGGCAAAGACGCCGGTGGGCTCGAGCGTCTGCATGCGGACGAGCGCCTCTTCGACCGCCTCGACGGTCGCGCCGAGCTGTTCCGCGATCCCCTCCAGCGAGCCGACGAAATAGCCGGCCTCGTCCAGGCCGTCGATCAGCGCGGCGCCGATCATCCGTTCGCCGGGATCGACAAGGAGCACGCCGGCCTGGCGCTCGAGATGCTCCCGCAGAGACGGGGCGTCGGCGACATAGGCTTCGAGATCCGGCGCCTCGCCGGAGCCTCCGCCTCCCATCCCCGCCCAAGACATCGCCGTCAGCCCATCGGCCGGCGGAGCCGGTTCGGCCGACGCGGGACGGTCGGAATCGAACGCGTTCTCGATTTCGGTGCCGAGATTGGCGGCGAGCGCCGCGGCGTCGGTTTCGAGCGCCTCCGACGCCCAGTCGCCGGGTTCGGACGGGGCTTCGGCCGGGCGCGCGTCCGGTTCGGCTTCGGGGCCCTCGCCGCCCTCATGCTCCTCCGCGCGCTCCAAGAGCGGATTGCTCTCGAGCTCCGCCTCGATGAACGCGCTCAATTCGACGTTGGGCATCTGCAAGAGCTTGATCGCCTGAAGCAGCTGCGGCGTCAGAACCATCGTCTGACCCAGCCGCATCGTCAATTTCGCCGAAAGCGCCATCGAACCCCTGTCAGGCGGTCACGGCCGCTCCCCCGTCTTGCAGACCGCGGCTCGATTTTTGCCTGACCAGTCGTTTATAGCAAAGGCGGAACTTCCATCGACTTGAACAAAAGACTGTAGCCGCGCAAGCCTCACTGGATGCTATTGCCTTTCACCACCATTTCGAACAGTTTGTGATTGTCGGTGTAGTCGACGTGCATCAATCCGCCGGCGCTCAGCCGTACGGCCTGCCGCGCCGCCCGACTGCAAGCCCCCGGGGCTCGCCGGCTCACGCCAGCGAGATGCTCATCCCGCTGAGGTCGATCGAGAAACTGAAGCCGATCTGTCGCCCGTGCAGGCGCAGCACGACGCCGCGGGCGTTGGTGAGCTGCGCGACCTGCCTGCCCCCGGCCACCGAGAGGCCGGCGCCGATGGCCGAGTAGATGCCCGCGATGTCGCCCGGACTGTGAAGATGCGACGCCGTCGGGATGTCGATGCCCATCCCGAACGCACTCGTCGCAAACACGAGTTCCAACTCGCCCGCCTTGAACTTCCTGATGACCTCGATCTTCTCGTCCGTGGACATCGCCCCGTGGAAGAACGCCGCCTCAAATTCCTTCTGCAACGCCACCCGGCTCAAGTCTTCCGTTGACCGCTTCCCGGCGCGCCGGTCAACATAGACAAGCACCTTCTCGTTGCGGTGGGCCTCCAAGGTTTGCCACAGCAGCACGTCTTTCTCGTCCTCGTCGTCGACTTTCAAGGGGACGTTCGGGGCGGAGGAAAAAGAATGGCCTCTCGGCCGTCCTTGACCTGATCATCATACATCGCCAGGGGGAATGTGCTATGCATCTTCGGGCGCAAAGCGTGGCCCACGAGGCGGCGTATGAGAAGACGCGACTTAATCACTCTGCTCGGCGGCGCGACAGCGGCCAACCTTTGGCCGTTCGCCGCTCCAGCTCAACAAGCAAAGATTCCACGAATTGGTTTTGTCTGGATTGGTTCCCCAGACAACGATTCGACCTTGGGCCTGCGCCAGGGGCTCGCCGATCGGGGATATGTTCCCGGCCGCAACCTGCTGATCGATGCGCGTTACGCAGCGGGAGACATACCGACGCTCATCGCGGAACTTCTGGCGCTCGGCGTCGACATCCTGGCGACTCCGGGCACGCCGATATCACTCGCTGCGCATAAAGCGACGTCGACGGTTCCGATCGTCTGCGTCACCGGCGATCCGGTCGGCGTCGGTCTCGCGGCCAGCCTCTCCCATCCGGGCGGCAACGTCACCGGCCTGTCTTTGCTGTCGGGCGAGCACAGTGCGAAGTGGCTCGAGCTGCTCAAGGCGGCCGTGCCGAAGCTCAATCGGGCTCGGCGCCCCGGGGCTACCACTTCCGCGCCATCCTGGCGCACGCCGATGCCCAGTGCCGCTCCAACAGGCGGCGCGCCGGGCGACGAAGTCCCCCGCCAAGACGACGACAAGAAGAAGAGTCGCCTCGCCGCCGGTCGCGGGCATCCGTATCCGGAGTAGCCATCGATGCCCACGCCTCGAAGGCGCGGCGGCTTCGCTGTCATCAGCGAGCCCGCGCTGCACCCCAACGCCACGCTGTTGGCGGCGGCGTCCTCGCGGCTGATCTTGTCGTAGAGGGCGTAGAAGCGGTAGCCTGGTTCTGCCTTCGCTTTCGCGTGCAACGCCGTCTGCAGTTTCTGAACGCTGTTCGGAGTTGATAGGTTGCCCAATCCCCAGGTCCCTCACTACGTCTTGCGTCTGTCTTGTGAACTGAGGCCCCTTGGTACTGCCGCGAGCCTCTCCGCCATCTGAGCCAGTCGCATCGTCGCCGAGGGGCAGGACCGCTGCACCGGGGTAGTGGCGGCAGCAACGCACACAAGGAAAGCGCGCGCAACACGGGAAGCCCCAGAGCGTGGTCAGGACGACCAACCACCAC
>CAVWRA010000006.1:217500-3127438 GCA_963757265.1 Terriglobia bacterium | reverse complement strand
ACAGCAATATGAACTGTTCGCCTGGCAGCGGCAGCGCCATGTGGAACGGGTCGGCGTGGGCCGCCAGGCGACGATCGACGCGCTGCAGGGCTTCCGGCCGGAACAGATCGCTATTGCCGGCGAGGGCACCGGCGCGGTCATGATGCCGCAATTTCGTTTCGTCTACGACGGCATCGCCGCCATGCTGGCCATCCTGGAACGGATGGAACGGAAGAACAGCACGCTGTCGCAGATGCTGGCGAGCTACCCCCGATACTCGATTCTGAAAGGCGAGGTGCCGCTGGAGACGCACCGCATTCCCGAGATGTTATTCGCCCTGGAGCGGGCCCATCCGGAGGCGCAGAAAAACACCATCGACGGGCTGCGCCTGGACTGGCCGGGGCGCTGGGCGCACGTCCGCGTCAGCCAGACCGAGCCGATCGTGAGGGTGATCTGCGAACAGCGCGGCGACCCGCCGCGGCGCCTGTTCGAGGAGACGATGGAGATCGTCAGGAGCTACTGCGCATGAGCCGCATCCATCAGCTCAAGATCGGCGTCTCCGGCATCCGCGGCGTGGTGGGCGAGTTCCTCACGCCCAATCTGGCGTGCGCCTTCGCCCAGGCGTTTGGCAGCTACGTGGGCGCGGGCCGCGTGGTGCTGGGCCGCGACACGCGCTCCAGCGGCGAGATGCTCGAGCACGCCGTCACCTGCGGTTTGCTGGCCGCCGGCTGCGAAGTGGTGAAAGTAGGCGTCGCACCCACGCCGACCATCCAGGTGTACGTGGCCGAGACGCGCGCGCGCGGCGGGATCGCCATCACCGCGTCGCACAATCCGCCCGAGTACAACGCGCTGAAACTGTTCAACCGCGAGGGGCTGTTTTTCAACCAGTACGAGCGCAGCGAATTGATCGACCTGTACCACCAGAGCGATTTCCGCCGCGCCACCAACGCCGAAATCCGGCACGTGGTGCTGGACTACGACTCGGCGCCGGAGCGGCATCTGACGCGCGTGCTGAAGCACGTGGACCTGGAGCGGATCCGGCGGCGCAGGTTCAGGGTGGCGCTGGACGGCGTGAACGGAGCCGGTTCGCGCATGAGCGTCTACTTCCTGCGCGACGTCCTGGAGTGCGACCTGCACGCCATCTCGGTGGATCCCACGCAGCCTTTCCCGCGCGAGGCCGAGCCGAAACCCGAGGTCCTGGACGATTTGCGGGCGCTGGTGAACCAGTGCCACGCCGACATCGCCTTCGCCCAGGATCCCGACGGCGACCGCCTGGCCGTGGGTGACGAGCGCGGCCTCATCCTGGACAATGACGATGTGCTGGCCCTGGCGGTGGACTGCGCGCTGCGCCGGCACAAGGGCCCGGTGGTGGTGAATCTGACGACCTCCGCAGTGATCGACGACGTCGCGCGGCGCTATGAATGCCCGGTCTACCGCTCGCCGGTGGGCGAAGCCAACGTGGTTCAGCGGATGCGCGCGACCGGCGCGGTGATCGGCGGCGAGGGGACCAACGGCGGCATCATCTTCCCCGCGGTGCACTACTGCCGCGATTCCTACATGGGCATGGCGTTCCTGCTGGACCGCATGGCCGAAACGGGCTCCACGCTGAGCGCCCTGGCCTCGACGCTGCCCGCTTACTATCGCCGCATCGACAAGTTCAGCTATGAACACGGCCGTCTGGGGCCGATCATGCAGGAACTGGAGACGCTGTTCACGGGCAGCCAGATGGACCGCAGCGACGGGCTGAAGCTGATTACGCCGGACGGCTGGCTGCACGTACGGGCCTCCAACACCGAGCCCGTGCTGCGGCTGGCGGCCGAGGCCCGCTCGGCGCAGCGGTTGGAGGAGATTTACGGCCAGGCGGCGCGGGCGGTGGGCCGGCATTGAGGAACGGCGCGCGCGGGGGACTCTGTCAGCGCTTGGCGGGCGGATTGCTCTGCAGGTAGATCGTCTGCTCGTTGGGCTTCTGCAAATTGTATCTTTCGCGAACCTGCTTATCGCGGAAGTCCTGGTCCGTCTCGAGGCGGTGCACAAGCTCTTTCCGCCGTTCCACCTCTTCGCGCAGCTTCTGGTTCTCCAACTCGATCACGCGGATCTGGTCGCGTTTCTGAAGCGCCGCCGGGATCCCGGCCGGACTTTTCAGATAAGCGGTCGTGCCGACGGCGACGAGAAAAAAGAGCGTGATCCACGCCAGGCGCTGAAACAATCCTCGCATCTTACGTTGCTGTTCTCTTTCTAGTTTATAATCGGTTTCGCGCCGCGAGTCCAGAAAAACCGCATTTCCCGGCGCAGATTAACGATGACAGACAAAATTGCCGTCCTTACAACCTGCGGCTCCGAAGCGGAGGCGCGGGGCATCGCCCGCGGCCTGGTGGAGGCCCGGCTGGCGGCGTGCGTGGCGGCGACGCCGGGCACGGTGAGCGTCTACCGCTGGAAAGGGGCCTTCGAGGAGAGCCAGGAATGGTCGCTGCTTATCAAGAGCCGGCGCGACCTGTTCCCCGCCCTGTGCGCCGAGATCCGGCGCCTGCACAGCTACGAGACGCCCGAGATCGTCGCGCTGCAGATCATCGACGGCTCGCCGCAGTATCTCCAATGGATGGACGACGAGCTGGGGCCGGCGGGGACGGAATGAGGGCCCGCGCTTGCCCGGCGACGGCGCGCTGTGATGGCATAAAGAACCATGCCCCGCAGTCCCCTCCCTGCGCCGGCCGATAAGCCGACGCACGCCCGCTACAACGTGATGGTATTTGCCGTCACGCTGGCCGTGCTGTCCTATATCGACCGGGTATCGATCTCGAAGGCGGCGCCGTTTATCTCCCACGACCTGGGCCTGAGCAAATCGCAGATGGGGACCGTGTTCGGGGCCTTCGCGCTGGCCTACGCGCTGTTCGAGATTCCCAGCGGCTGGTTGGGCGACAAACTGGGCGCACGCCGCGTGCTGATGCGCATCGTGCTGTGGTGGTCGTGCTTCACGGCGTCGGTGGCGCTGATGTGGAGCTTCACCTCGCTGTGGATCAACCAGTTCCTTTTCGGCGCCGGGGAGGCGGGGTGCTTTCCCAATCTCACCAAAGCCTTCACGACGTGGCTGCAGCCGCACGAGAAGGTGCGCGCCCAGGGCATCATGTGGATGTCGGCACGCTGGGGCGGGGCCTTCACGCCGCTGATCTGCAGCGCCATTTTCGCCTACCTGCCCTGGCGCGCGGCGTTTCTTATTTTCTGTCTGCTCGGTTTCCTGTGGGCGTTCCTGTTTTTTCGCTGGTTCCGCAACAACCCGAAGGACCACCCGAAGGTCAACGCGGCGGAGTGGAAGCTGCTCGAATCGAATCAATACATGGCGGGCAGCCACGGCGACGTACCGTGGGGCCGGATGCTGCGCTCGCGCACGGTATGGCTGCTGTGGGTGCAGTATTTCCTGATGACGTACCCGTGGTATCTGTACATCACCTGGCTGACCACATATCTGCTGGAGTACCGCAAGCTGGACGAGCGGACGGCGGCGGTGTACGCCATCTTCCCGCTGCTGTTCGGCGGCATCGGCTGCGGCGTGTCGGGCTTCGCGCTGCCGTTCGTGGCGCGGCGGCTGGGCGGGATGGACCGGGCGCGGCGCACGGTGAGCACGCTGGGTTTCCTCAGCGCGGCAGTGCTGATGTTCGCGCACATTCAGATGCAGGCCGCGCTGCCGGCCATGTTGGTGCTCGGCCTGGCCAGCTTCTGCAACGACCTCGTGATGCCGTGCGCCTGGGGCACATGCATGGACGTCGGCGGAAAATACGCCGGAACCCTGTCCGGCTCGATGAATATGATGGGCAACCTGGCGGGCTTCGTCTCACCGTTCCTGGGTGGAATCATTCTTCAACATTCGAGCCATTGGAGCTTCCGGGTGTTCGGATTGCGCGTGCTGCCGGAGGGCGTTCTGAAGTTCCTGCACCAGACCAACGGCTGGAACCTGTATCTCTACACCTTCATCATTTCCTACCTTCTGGCCGCGATCTGCTGGCCGCTGCTCGATTCGCGGCACACGCTGGAAGTGGCCGATTAAGACGTGTCGCGGAATCCGAACGCGTCACAATAGAACAAATGCCGAGATGGCTCGACAGAGTGCTGGGGCGGCCGGGGCGGCCGGCGTTGCGCGGGACGCCGGCAGTGAGACGCGTGAAGCACTACGCCGCGCTGAGCGGGTACGCCTATGAGTATTTCTACGAGGGCTACCGCGACGCGGGCGGGCGGCGCGAATACGCGTTCACGGTTTCCGGCGACCGCAAGAAGTGGTTCCCGCTGACGGTGAGTCTCTGCGCCGGCGCCGCCGAGCTATGGGAGCAAGAGCACGATCGCCGCCTGGACGAGCGCGAGCGCTACGCCCTGGCCAAGCTGGCCCTGTTTTCGGCCTTGGACGAGCGCCCCAATCCGCGGGCGGCGCAGGCGCCGATCGAAGTGGCAGCCGAACTGGCCGCGAGCCTGCTCGAGCGGCTTGAACTCTAGCCGGTTGCTGAAAAAGCCGATTGCCCGACTCCCTTGCGGTCGCGGCTCTGAAACGCGGTCATTCAATCGCAATGGGTTATCGGACCACGCGACTGTGGCGGAGGCTCACAGAGCGCCTTTTTCAGCAGCCTGCTAGACCACCCGGATGAAAGGCTAGCCTCGCTCCATTTCTTGAGCCTCGACGACCGCCAGGGCCGTCATGCGTGCGATGTCGATCACCTCGGCGCCGCGCTGCAGCACGTGGACAGGCTTGGAGAAGCCCATGAGGATGGGGCCGATGGCCTCGCAGCCGCCCAGCCGCATCAGCAGTTTGTAAGCGATGTTGCCGGCCTCGAGCGAAGGCGCGATGAGCACGTTGGCATCGCCTTGCAGACGGCTCCAGGGGTAGTCGGCCATCATTTCGGGCGTGACGGCAGCGTCGGCCATGAGTTCTCCCTCGACGACCAGATCGGGCCGCCGCGCGGCGACCAGATCTGTGGCGTTGCGCACCTTCAAGACGAGCGCATGGCGCGACGAGCCGAAGGTTGAAAAGGAGAGCATGGCGATGCGCGGCACGATGTCGAGGCTCTGCACGGTGTCGGCGGCGGTGATGGCGATCTCGGCCAGGTCCTCGGCTGTCGGCTCAATATTCACGGTCGTGTCGGCGAGGAAATAGACCCGGCCTTTAGGAGTGATCAGCATGTACATGCCGGAGACGCGCTGCCCATGCTCTTTCTTTGGAATCAGCTCGAGCGCCGGCCGGATGGTGTCGGGGTAGTGCTGGGTGATACCGGCGATGAGAGCGTCGGCGTCGCCGGTGTGCACCATCATCGCGGCGAAGCGCGTCCGGGAGCTCATGTTGCGCGGCGCTTCGGACATCGTGACGCCCTTGCGGCTGCGCACGCGCAGGTACTCCTGCAGGTAGGCGTCCCAATGGTCGCTGTGGAGGGGATCAATGATCTCGACCTGGCCTTCGAGATGCAGGTGCAATTCGGCGGCGCGCCGGCGGATGGTTTCTTCGTCGCCCAGCAGGATGGGGAAGGCGATGTGCTCGTCCACCAGGATCTGTGCAGCGCGCAGAATCTTGTCCTCATCGCCCTCGGGGAAGACGACGCGCTTGGGATGGCGCTGCGCCTTATTGAAGATCATGCGCATGATTTCCTGCGATTTGCCCAGCCGGCGCTCCAGCGACTCGCGATACTGGTCGATGTCGATGTGGAGTTGCGCGACGCCGCTCTCCATGGCCGCACGGGCGACGGCGGGGGCGACCCAGGTGAGCACGCGCGAGTCGAATGGCTTGGGGATGATGTAGCCGGGGCCGAATTCCATTTCCTCGACGCCGTAGGCCCGGCGCACGGCGTCCGGCACATCCTGGCGCGCCAGGTCGGCCAGCGCATGGGAGGCGGCCAGCATCATCTGCTCCGTGACCGCAGTGGCGCGCACGTCGAGAGCGCCGCGGAAGATGAATGGGAAGCCGAGGACGTTGTTCACCTGGTTGGGATAGTCGGAGCGTCCGGAGGCCATGATGAGGTCCTGGCGCGTGGCCACGGCCAGTTCGTAGTCGATCTCCGGATCGGGGTTGGCCAGGGCGAAGACGATCGGGCGCCTAGCCATGGCGAGCAGCATTTCCGGGGTGACACAGTTGGCGACGGAGAGACCAATGAAGACGTCGGCGCCGGCCATGGCCTCGGTCAGTGTGCGCGCCGCGGTGTCGCGGGCGAACTTGGCCTTGTACTTGTTCAGGCCCTCCATGCGGCCCGTGTACAGGACACCTTTGGTGTCGCACATCAGGATGTTTTCGAGCTTCGCGCCGAGCCGGATGTAGTGGTTCGCGCAGGAGATCGCGCTGGCGCCGGCGCCCGAGAAGACGATCCGCACGTCGCTCAGCTTCTTACCCACGATTTCGACGGCGTTGAGCAGCGCGGCGCCGGAGATGATGGCCGTGCCGTGCTGGTCGTCGTGGAAGACCGGGATGCGCATGGTGCGCTTGAGCTCTTCCTCAATCTCGAAACATTCCGGGGCCTTGATGTCTTCGAGGTTGATGCCGCCGAAGGTCGGCTCCATGAGCTGGCAGGCGCGGATCACTTCCTTGGGATCCTCGGTGGCCAGCTCGATGTCGAAGACGTCGATATCGGCGAAGCGCTTGAACAGGACGCCCTTGCCCTCCATCACCGGCTTGCCCGCCGCGGGCCCGATGTTGCCCAGGCCGAGCACCGCGGTGCCGTTGGATACGACGGCTACAAGGTTGCCCTTGGACGTGTAGTTGTAAACCAGCGCCGGGTCGCGGTGGATTTCAAGGCACGGCACGGCGACGCCGGGTGTGTAGGCCAGGCTCAGATCGCGCTGCGTACGGCACGGTTTGGTGGGCGTGACGGAGACTTTGCCCGCGGGTTCGGAGGAATGGTATTCGAGCGCCTCCTCTTTACGAATCAACATACGATCAGGTGACCTCCGCTCCATTTCTACACCATTGCGGCGTGCGGCAGAAGCCCTGCAGTCAGAGGTCCGGTGGAGGCGCGGCGTCGGAATGCGGTGGCTCAGATGCCTTTGCGCCAGTCGTTGTCGGACTGCTTCTTGACCACAACGCGGTAAGAACCGTCCGGCTCCAGGGGCTGCTCGCAGGCCCATTGGACCGGGCGGCGGACGCCGCCTTTGCACTCGATGGACGCCGAGAAAAAGACCGGCTGGCCCTCCAGTTCGCGCGGCACCAGAAAGGCTGCCTGGCGGGTCTTGCCGCCGTAGGGCTGGCCGGCGTCGAGGCAGCCCGAGCCGAGCGTCTTCCCGTCGGCCGTCTTGAGCGTGATGCGCAGAACGCCCGGCACGCCCGCCACTCCGTCGTTCATGAAGGCCAGGACGAGCTCATTGACGCCGTAGCGTTTGCGCTGCCAGATCCAGGACGGCCGGACGCGGTAGCCCATGCGCTGACGCAGGCGCGCGAAGCCGCGGGAATAGCGTTGATTGTACTCCTCCAGCTCGGCGGCTTCGGTCCACAGCGACCAGTAATTGGCGCCGAGGTCGAGGACGTGGAGCATGCGGTTCTCGAGCTGGTTCACGCCGGCCCGGTCGAGGGGGAGATAGCCGGGCGTGCGAATGTCGTAGCGGCGGAACTCTCCGTCCTCCAAAATCGACGCCAGCCACGGCGGCCGGTTGGCGAGGGCGTCAATCTGTTCCGGTTCCTCGACTTCGATGCTGTCGGAGCGCAGCCAGGCGCCGGAGCGGACGCACAGGTCCACGACCTCGCGGTTGCCGACGAGGCTGATGTCGGGCTGCGTGTTGACCGCCAATTGGGCGTGTTGGAAAGCCTCCACCTGCAGGCGGGCGAGCGCGACCATGGTGCGCTCGGCGGTGACGTAGTCGGGGAAGGGGCTGGGCAGACCGCCGGTATGGGATTCGCCCCAAAAACCGTATTGCATCAGGTCGATCCACTCGATCAGCGGATTGGAGTCGAATTCCGCGGCCAGCAGTTCGACCAGCTCGCGGAAGGCTTTCTGGAACTCGGGATGGTCGTAGCGCGGCTCGCGGAACTGGAACGCGCCGTATTCCGGCAGGCTGCCGATGGAGACGACCGGCACCTTGGCCTGGACGAAATCCGGCATTGCCAGATATTGCGGCTGGCCGACGGTGTTGGAAACCATGATGCGGAAGGCCACGCGACGCTTGTGGCGGCGGGCCGCGTCGAGAGTCAGGCGCCAGACGGGCGAGAGATCGAGACGGCCGGGCTGCTTCTGCACGTCGCGCCAATCGCAGCGAATGTAAAGCACGTTGACGAACGGCAGGCCGGCCATGCGTTCGACGTGTTGCTCCAGGGACTCTCGTCCGGCGCGCGCGGGCAACGATGGGCCGGACTCTTCCCAGGTGTAGCCGACCAGGCCGAGGCCGTAGTTGGGGACGGCGTGCTCGGAGGCGCTGGTGGTGGCGACGGTGAACCAGCCGTCGTCCTGCTCGATGGCGAAAGGCCCCTGGTTCAGGCGGTCGGGCGCCTGAGGGCCCGGGCCGAAGTCGTATCCCGGCCACAGATGGGTGGGCACATCGGCGTGGAGGCGGCGGGGCATCAACCCCATCGCCGCGGCGCCGCCGATCCAATCGCGTCTGCGCATGATTACTCCTTGCAGCGGCGACGCGCCGGAGCAGTTTTCCGCGAGCGTCGCCCAGGACTCGAAAGGCTGAATCGCCCATAAATTCACAGGGCCGGACTCGCGCCCGGCCCCGGAACAATCAGAATGCGTCGGGGACACGCCCCGGCTGGACTACGCGGTGCGGTTCGCTTCGGCCGAAACCGACCCCTTCTGGATCGCCGCCTGCGCCGCGGCCAGGCGTGCGATCGGCACCCGGTACGGCGAGCAGGAGACGTAGTTCATGCCAATGTTGTAGCAGAACTCCACCGACGACGGGTCGCCGCCGTGTTCGCCGCAGATGCCGATTTCGAGTTCGGGATTGGTCTTGCGGCCCTGCTCGACGGCATACTGAATCAGCTTGCCGACGCCTTCGCGGTCGATCACGCCGAACGGATCTTCCTTGAAGATCTTCAAGTCCTCGTACTGCTTTGAGAACTTCGTGTAGTCGTCCCGCGACAGTCCCATCGTGGTCTGCGTCAGGTCGTTGGTGCCGAAGCTGAAAAACTGAGCTTCGGTGGCCACGCGATCGGCGGTCAGCGCCGCGCGCGGAATCTCGATCATCGTGCCGACCAGGTACTTCTGCTTGCCCTTCAGGCCGGCCTTCGCAAGCACTTCTTCGGCCACGCGCACGACGATGTCCTTCTGGTTCTTGAACTCTTCGACGCCGCCGATCAGCGGAATCATCACTTCGGGAATCACCGTCTTGCCCTTTTTGGCGACCTGCACCACGGCCTCGAAGATGGCGTGCGCCTGCATCTCTGTGATCTCGGGATAGAGGATGCCGAGACGGCAGCCGCGCAGGCCCAGCATCGGGTTGAACTCATGCAGCTGCTCGACCCGGGCCAGAAGCTGCGGCAGCACCGTCTTCAGGCTCTTCACGTCGGGCGCGAAGTTCCTATAGCGCTCCAGCATCTCCTTCTTGGCCTTGATGTCGGCGGCGGGCAGCTTGGCGATGTCCACCATCAGCTCTTCGCGCTTCGGCACAAACTCGTGCAGCGGCGGATCGATCGTGCGGATGATCACCGGGAATCCGTTCATGACTTCGAACAGACCGGCGAAATCGCGCCTCTGCATGGGCAGAAGTTTCGCCAGCGCCTTGCGGCGGTCCTTTTCGTTATCGGCCAGGATCATGGCCTGCATGTGCGGCAGCCGGTCCTCGGCGAAGAACATGTGCTCGGTACGGCACAATCCGATGCCCGCGGCGCCGAATGCGATCGCGGCCTTGGCGTCGCGCGGAATGTCGGCGTTGGCCCGCACGCCGAACTTGCCGCGGAACACGTCCGCCATCTTCATGAATTTGGCGAATACCGGCGAATTCGGATCGGGGTCCTTCGTTTCGGCCTGGCCCAGATACACCTCACCCGTCGCTCCGTTCATCGAGACCCAGTCGCCTTGCTTGATCGTGATCGTCTTGTCGCCGGCTTTCACCGTCGCCGACTTGGCGCGCTCGTTGATCGCAATCGCGCCGCAGCCGACCACGCACGGCACGCCCATGCCGCGAGCCACCACGGCCGCGTGCGAGCTCTTCCCGCCCACCGCGGTCACGATGCCCTTGCTGGCGTCCATCCCGTGGATGTCGTCCGGCGTCGTCTCCTTGCGGATCAGGATGACCGGCGCCTCCGCACACATCTCCACCGCGTCCTCGCTGGTGAACGCCAGCCGCCCGACGGCCGCGCCGGGGCTGGCGTCGATGCCGGTGGCGAGCTTGGTGAGCTGCCGCAGGCTGACCACGTCGAACACCGGGTGCAGCAACTGGTCGAGCTGGCTCGGCGCCACTCTCATCACCGCCGTCTTCTCGTCGATCAGGCCCTCACTCACCATGTCCACGGCCACCTTCACCGCCGCCGGCCCGGTGCGCTTGCCGTTGCGGGTCTGCAGCATGTACAGGACGCCATCCTGCACCGTGAACTCGAAGTCCTGCATGTCCTTGTAATGCTTCTCGAGGATCGCGGTGATATCGCGGAGCTGGTTGTAAACGCCTTCGTTCCAATCCTTGAGTTCACTGATCGGCGACGGCGTGCGGATGCCCGAAACCACGTCCTCGCCCTGCGCATTCACCAGGAACTCGCCGTAGAACACCTTCTCGCCACTGCCCGGGTCGCGCGTGAAGCCCACGCCCGTGCACGAGCTGTCGCCCATGTTGCCGAACACCATGGTCTGGATGTTGCAGGCCGTCCCCAGCCGGTCGGAGATCTTCTCCATCTTGCGGTAGTAGCTCGCCTTCGGCGCCCACCACGACATGAACACCGCGTTGCGGCTCATGATCAGCTGCTCCCGCACGTCCTGCGGGAACTCGCGCCTGGTCTGCTGCTTGACGACCTTCTTGTAGTCCTCGATGATCACCTGCAGGTCGGCTGCGCTCAGCTCGGTGTCCAGCTTGACCTTCGCCTTCGCCTTGCGCGCGTCGAAGACCTCGTCGAAATGCGCCATGTCGATGCCCATCGACACTTCGCCGAACATCTGGATGAAGCGCCGGTAGCAGTCGTAGGCGAAGCGCGGGTTGCCCGTCTTCGCCGCCAGGCCCTCGGTGGTCACGTCGTTCAGGCCCAGGTTGAGAATCGTGTTCATCATGCCCGGCATCGAGAACTTCGCGCCCGACCGCACGCTCAGCAGCAGCGGGTCCACGGCGTCGCCAAACTTCTTGCCGGCGCGCTTTTCAACCTGCTGCAGCGCTTTCCAGATCTGCTCGTCGACTTCCTTCGGCACCTGCTTGTCGTTGTCGAAGAAGACGTTGCAGACGTCGGTGATGATGGTGAATCCCGGCGGCACCGGAACTCCGGCGCGGGACATCTCGGCCAGCCCGGAGCCTTTGCCTCCCAGCAGGTCCTTCATGGTACCGTCGCCGTCGGCTGTGCCGGCGCCGAAGGAATAAACGTACTTTGACATAATTCGAATGCTCTCCTGATGATCAGCTCGAAATGACTTTCATTCGGACGAAGACGTGACGATCTCCGAAAAATCGGCGATCGAGGAAAACTCATGGATCAGCCGGCCCAACAGCGCCAGCCGGTTGGCGCGCACCGCCGCGTCGGGTGCGTTCACCAGAACTGTGTCGAAAAACGCGTCCACCGCCGGCCGCAGCGTAGCAATTGCCATCAACGCCTGGATATAATCCTCGTCGCGGCGCAACGCCGCCACCCGCGCCAGCACGCGTTCCAGCGCCGCATGCAGCTCACGCTCGGCGCTTTCCTCCAGCAGCGACGCATCCACCGCGCCGCTCTGCCAATGCGCTTGCCGCAGAATGTTGCGAATGCGCTTGAAACTCGCCGCCAGCGGTTCAAAATTCTCCGTCTGCCGCACCTGCTTCAACGCCTGCAGCCGCGCCTCGACGTCCACCAGTTCGCTGAACTCCGCCGCCAGCACCGCGTTGACCTCGTCATAGGCGTAACCGCGCACGTCGCGGAAATACGAGCGGATGCGATCCACGAAAAACTCCCACAACTGGGCCTTGCGGTCGGGCTCGCCGGGCGCGCCCGGGTACAACACCGCGTTGGCCTGCATGCCCGCTTCCACCGCGGCTTTCAGATTGATCCGCAGCCGCCCTTCCAGCAGCGTCTTCACCACACCCTGCGCCGCGCGCCGCAGCCCCAGCGGGTCCTTCGAGCCGGACGGGATCAGGCCGATGCCGAAGCTGCCCTCGAGCGTGTCGAGCTTATCGGCGATCGACAGCGCCTGCCCGTACTTCGTGGGCGGGATCGGGTCCTCCATGCTCTGCGGCAGGTAATGTTCGTAGATTGCGCGCCATACCGCTTCCGGCTCGCCGTCGGCCTTGGCGTACAGCCCGCCCATCACGCCCTGCAGTTCGGTCAGCTCCTTCACCATCTCGGTGGTCAGGTCGGCTTTGCACAGTAGTGCCGCCCGGCCCAGAGTTTCAGCGTCCAGGTTCAGCCACGCCGCCAGCCGTGTGGCGCTGGCGTGAATCCCCTTCGCCTTGTCGGCGTAAGTCGAATTCAGCTTCACCTGGTAGGTGACTTTGGCTAGCTCCGGCGCCCGCGCCGCCAGCGTCCGTTGCCGGTCCACTTCCCAGAAGAATCGCGCGTCGTTGAATCGCGCCTCCAGCACCCGCTCATTGCCCTTCTTGACGTACCCTTTGCGGTCAGCCTTCATGTTCATCACGGCGATGAACCGCGGCGCCATTCGGCCCTCGCCGTCCAGCAGCGTGAAATAGCGCTGATGGTGCCGCATCACCGTCGACAGCACTTCCGCCGGCAGTTCCAGGAACTCCGCGCGAAACTCGCCCAGCAGCGGCGTCGGGTATTCGGTCAGATACACCAGGTCGTTCAGCAGCGCCTCGTCCGGCGCCAGCTTCAGCCCCGTGCCGCGCAGCAGTTTCTTGATGCCCTTCTGAATGCGCTCTCTGCGCTTCGCCGCCGGCAGGATGACGCCGTTTTTCTCCAGCCGCTCCTCGTAATTCGCGTGATCGAAGGCGATCTCATCCGACCCCAGGCGGCGATGGCCCGCGCTCAGCGCCCCGGCCTTCACGCCCGCCACTTCGAATTCGACGATCTGGTCGCCCAGCAGCGCCACAATCCAGCGGATCGGACGGATGAACGTCAGTCCGCCCTTGCCGGTCCAATACATCGCCTTCGGCCACGGGATTTTGGCGATCACGCCCGGCAGCGCCGCGGCGAGCAAGTCGCGCGTCTCCGCGCCGATCACCGTGCGCCGCAGCGCCAGGTACTCGCCCTTGGGAGTCACCTCGATGCCCAGCGCTTCCACCGCGACGTTGTTCTTACGCGCGAATCCCTGCGCCGCGCCCGGCCCGGCCGAGACCGGCGGCCCCATCACCAGCTCTTCGCGGTCCGCCTGCCTCTCCGGCAGTTCACAGCGCAGGACAAGCCGCCGCGGCGTGGCGTCCAGCCGCAGCGCGCCGCCCTCCAGTCCGCTCTGTCCGAGGAACTCGCGGAACAGCCGCTCCAGATCGGCCAGCGCCGGCTCGATCATCCAATGCGGAATCTCCTCCACGCCCAGCTCGAACAGGAATGGCAGCTTCACCGCTTCGCTTGCCTGCATGGCCTACGCCACCTCCTGTGCGACCGCGTTCAGCAGCGCCTGCTGCTCCATCCAGGCCGTCGCCACGCCCACGGCCAACTTGCGCACCCGCCCGATGACGCCGACGCGCTCGGTCACGCTGATCGCCCCGCGCGCGTCCAGCAGATTGAAGGTGTGCGAGCAGTTGAGCACGTGGTCGTAGGCCGCCAACAGCGGATACCGTTCCTTGTCCCGCTGCTGATCTTTCGGCAGTGTCCTGAATTCGTCTATCAGGCGCTGCGCCTCGGCTTCGTGCAGCTCCAGCAGCTTCCACAGCATCGCTACGTCGGCTTTCTCGAAGTTGTAAACCGAGAACTGCTGCTCCTCCTGGAACCGCACGTCGCCGTAGCTCGTCCCCGCCACCCACTCGATTTCGTAGACGCTCTTGCGGTCCTGCAGAAACGCCACCAGCCGCTCCAGCCCGTAAGTCAGTTCCGCCGGCACCAGCTCCAGGTCCACCCCGCCGCACTGTTGGAAATACGTGAACTGCGTGACCTCGATGCCGTCCAGCATCACCTGCCACCCGATGCCCCACGCCCCCAGCGTCGGCGACTCCCAGTTGTCCTCCTCGAACTTCAGGTCGTGCTGATCCAGCCGGATCCCCACCGCCTCCAGCGACTTCAGATACAGCTCCATCACGTTCGCCGGCGCCGGCTTCAGAATCACCTGCAACTGCGAATGCTTATACAGCCGGTTCGGATTTTCTCCATAGCGGCCGTCGGCCGGCCGCCGGCTCGGCTGCACATACGCCACCTTGTAAGGCTTAGGCCCCAGCACGCGCAGGAACGTCTCCGGGCACATCGTGCCCGCGCCGACCTCCACGTCGTACGGCTCCTGAATTACGAGAGCCTGTTTGGCCCAGAACTGTTTCAGCTTGAGGATGGTCTGCTGGAAGGTGTCCATTCGGTTTCTCGCGCGGGGCGGACTCTCTACAGGCTCTCCAATAGCGCCGGCGTGGCCAGTCTGCGCTCCAGGTGCATCTCGATCTCGCGGCACAACTGCCGCCGCAGGTCCGCGCCCGTCTCCTTGGTCCACTCGATCGGCGTCATCTCGCCCACCGGCGCCGCGGCCATCACGCGCGCTAATTCGCGCGAGCGCGGGCTGACCTTCAACTCCGGCATGAATCCGGAAAGCCGCACGGCCCAGAATGTGAAATAGGTGACCGTCCGCCATACCCCCGTCGCGGGATTGGCCCGCAAATCGGCCAGAACGGCGGCCACTAGCCGGTAAAACCGGTCATTCGGCTCGTTCGGCGGCAGCAACTGTTCGGATACCTCCGCGATATAGTCAAGCGCCACGCTCGCTTCCCAGGAATTCAGCACTCCAAACTGCGTCTGCATCAGCTCACAGTTGTCCACCCTCACCAACTCCGCGGACTCCTTCTGGTAGTAGGAGACGCGAACCTGCGAGAGCCGCTCGAGCGTGCTGCCGAAAACACTCTTCAGCCGCTTGGCCCGCTTCGCGACCCCGCGCAGCCTGCCCTGATCGCGCGTGAAAAAGCTGACAATCAGGTCCCCTTCCTGAAAGGGGTAGGTTCGGAGGACGAACGCCTCACTGACCCGGACCGGCATCGATGGCGCGGAAAGCTAACGCTCAGTTTATCACACGCAGACGTCCGAATTGATCTTGGAGCCGTGAACGGGCGTACGGCACAGAAGTGGACGAAATCGGGTCATCTGGGGGATGCGCGGGAATTTGAGCATACAGATGCACCAGGCCGCGTGTTCAGCCCCGAGGGGGCGTAAGAAAAAAGTCCAGGGCGCAAGCCCTGGGAATCCCGTCAGAATGCATGGCAGCCCCGGAACGGGGCGTAAGAGCGTCTTTCGCCCCTCCCCGGGGCTTCACTGAATTGGGCCTTTTCCCCACGGCTTGCGCCGTGGGCTATTGTCTGTCGCTCCTCCGGAGCTCGATGCACCGCGCCTCGGGTCTCCACTCTCTTGTCGTGCATCCGCCGTGGCCCGATGGAGCGGTCGCGCGTCTTGTCCGCACTCTCTACCGCGCATCCGCGCCGTGATCAGCGCCCCGCTGCGGCTCGTTCCGTGAGCTCTGATTCACGCCACTTCTGGATAAACTCGCCAGGGGTCATTTCGTCACTACAGGAAGGTCTGTCCTCGATTCTATCCGCCCTGCGGGACGAAAAGCGGAGCATCCCACCCCGCCCCGAGGAATTCGATTGAATTCGCCGCGCCCCCGCCTCGATTTCGCCGTAAATTGGGATCATGCCCGCCGCCGAAAAGATCGATCTCTACAAGCTCCACAAAGCTGAATACGTCACGCCCCGCAAACCCGTTCTCCTCGATATTCAACCGGCCAAATACTTGTGCATCGCCGGTACGGGCCGCCCCGGCGGCGAGGAATTCCAGGCCAAAGTCGGCGCCCTCTATGCCGCCGCGTTCACGACGAAATTCGAGTCCAAATTCGCCGGCCGCGACTACGCCGTCTGCAAGCTCGAAGGCATTTATTGGACCGCTGAAGGCGGCGCGGGCTTCACGGCCTTGTCCCTGGACCAATGCCACTGGGATCTGATCATCCGCGTGCCCGACTTCGTCGATGCCGCGCTGCTGAAGGCCGCCCGTGCCAAGCTCGCCGCCAAGCAGGTCCCGCACTCCGACCAACTCGCGCTCAAGACTCTACGCGAGGGCCGCTGCGTGCAGATGCTCCACGTCGGGCCCTATGACCGTGAGCCCGAGACCATCGAGAAGATGCGCGCCTGCGCCCTGAGCGAGGGCTTCGAGTTCGCCAATCCTCACCACGAGATCTATCTCTCCGATCCGCGCCGCGTCGCCCCCGAGAAGCTGCGCACGATCCTGCGCATCCCGGTCCGCAAAGCGAAGAGAGCCTGACCCACACGCTGCATCGTCACCGGCGCGTGGCCGCGTCCGCATGGATTCGCGGCGCGGCCCTGTGAAACAATACGTTTGAGCGCAAATCCATGGCGAATCCAAAATACGCGGCGGCGACCCGCGAGATCCCCCAGGCCGTCGACATCGGCCAGTTGAGCGACGGCACCAGGATCCGCCGGCGTGCTCCGCGCATGCGCGCCTGCAGCCTGAAGGACGCCAAGGGCAAGCTCTGCGCGGGCCATCTCAAGCGCTGGTATTTCTATGGCGAAGAGCTGCGCAAAATGTACGGCTCCGACGCCGAGCTGTATCGCTGCGAAAAGTGCAAGACCATCTATCTGCCCAACGAGCAGGAAGAACCCCGCAGCGGCACGCTGTGTTATTGAAACCGCGCTCCGTCCGGACATCCCTGCGCGCTGGCTGACCGCCGGTGCGAAGCCATCTGGTCTTGTATCGTGGGGTCTGGGTGCCGGAATCGGGGGGACCTAAAAAAATCCCCTCTGCCGAAGCATGTAAGGGTTAAGACGAATGGACAAGAACTTGAACACCGGCTCCCGCAAGCACGACGTTGTTAGGCTGCCATCCGTCCCAACCGCCCACCTGTTCCAGCAGAGGGCAGGTCTTGAGAGACTACATCAATTCGCCTGTCAGTCTAGCAAAATCTGGGCCAACTGTGCCAAAAATTTAAATCCTTTGTTTTCATCATGTAAACAGATTGAAATTCGCTCGTCCGAGCCATCTGTCCACAGCCTGTGTGTCAATGGAACACGTTTTGGACAATTGGCCCTGCTCGGCGCGCTGCTCTCCGCTGTGGCCCTTGCGCAAACCCCGCCGCCCGCCTTATCCTCCGAGCCGATCGACTTCAAGGTGTACAGCCAACCGCCCCGCCTCCTGCTGACCGCTCCGCGGCTGCACCGCCTGCGGCGCGAGCGCGAGCGCCAGTCCCTCCGCTGGGAGCAATTCTCGGCTCTGATGCAAGGCCACGCCCGAAGCCCAGAGCCCGGCTTCGCCCTGGCGCTCTATGGCATCGTCGCCACGGATGCGCCGGCCTGCCGCGCGGCCGCCGATTGGGCTTTGAAGACTGCCGATCCGAAGCGCCCTGCCGAGTTGTGGCAAATGGCCCTCGTCGCCGACTGGTGCGCGCCGCAACTCGGCGCCGCCGCCCAGGCCGCGCTCAGCGCGCGTCTGCACCCGTCGTTGGCCGCGCGTCCGCGCGACGTCGTCACGCTGCGCGGCGCGGTTTTCGCGGCGCTGGCCGCCGCCGATTCCGCCCCCAACGTCTCCGCCGCCCTGTTGCGCTACGCGGTCGAGGACTGGTGGCGCCGCCAGACCGTCCCGCGCTTGCGCTCCGGCGAGGACCCCTTCTCCGACCGTGCCGCCCTCCTGGCGCTGGTTGAGATCGTCCACGTCCTGCGCGACAACCTGGACGTTGATCTGCGCACCGACGCCGTCGAGTGGTTCAACGAACTCCCGCCACGCTTGATGCTGGCCTACTACCCTGCCCCCTGGCCGGCCCCGGAAAACGACTACCGCATCCCGGCCTACAAAGGCTCCGGCGACCCCGACCTCGACCAGAGTGTCTTCTCCCGGGCCGCTGAGCTGGCTTTGGTCGCCGCCGACCCCAATGCCCAGGCCAGCTCATTTCTGCAGGGTTGGCTGATTCAGGACCGGTACCTGATGCGCAGCCCGCTGGGCGCGCCCTATGAATTCCTGTGGGCTAATCCCTACCTGCCGGGCCTGAGCTACTCCTACATGCCCGACCTCTACCATGGCGCCGGACGCCTCTTCACCCGCTCCAGTTGGGACGACGACGCCACCTGGTTCGGCTCGTGGGATGGTGAAACGCAGCTCTTCCAGGACGGCAAGCGCTACGCCGTCGCAGCCCGGGCCAGCCATCCCCCGGTTGATCTCGGCCCGGTCCGCATCTTTTTCGGCGCAGGGAACGTGCGTTTTCAAACCGGTTGGTGGAACAAGCCGGACGAGGATTCCAGGGCCGTGGAACAGGTGGCGTTCGTCGTTGGTCTCGCGCCCTCCACGCTCTACGACGTCGAGGTTGACGGCGAGGAGATGGATGACGGCCGCACCGACCGTTCCGGCATCCTCGAACTCCATTTCGCGCCCGACCTCCGGGCCGGAGTCCGCCTGCACAAGGCCCAGCCTGTGGTGCGCTGACCGCGGCGCGGAAGGCCGACTGTTCGATGCCGGACGGAGGCGGCTATCGAGGCGTGAAGCGCGGTCCGACCTCCATGCCGGGGAGCGGGAGACCAGGCATCGCTGGGCCTTCCACACGCCACTGGCCTGACGATACGATAATGGACACATGGGTGAGCGTGAGCGGGTCAGAGAGCATCGCGACGAGATCTTGCGCGTGGCCGCACTCCACGGCGCCGGCAATGTGCTCGTTTTCGGCTCTGTGGCTCGCGGGGAAGACACGCCGCAGAGTGATGTGGACCTGCTGGTTGACGTGACCGGCGATACCACGCCCTGGTTTCCGGGGAGCTTGGTCGCCGACCTGGAGGATCTTCTGGGTCGGCGTGTGCAGGTGGTGATTCGACGCTCGTTGAGTCCTCTGATCCGCGACGAGGTTCTGCGGGAAGCCGTGCCGTTGTGAAATCGCAGCGCGCGTATGTCGAACATGTGATTGAGTGTGCACGCAGAATCGCCGAGGATTCCGCACCAGGGCGAGACGCCGTCTTCGCTTCGCGAACGCTCCAGGATGCAATTGTCCGCAACCTGCAAGTGCTGTGCGAGTGAACGCAGCGCATCGGCGAACCACACAAACAGCGGCACCCCGAGATCAATTGGCCATCGATAGCCGGCCTGCGCAGCGTCCTGGTGCACGACTACTTTGAAGTGGACTTTGAGACGGTCTGGCTGGTCGTTACGCGAGATCTCCCTGCTCTGGAGAAGGCGATGCGTGCCATCCTGGCTGAGTTGGACCAGCCGCGTTAGGGTGATCCCGTCGTTCGGCAATTCGATCCAAGCCGGGTTAGCGCAGGCCCGCCAGATAACGCAGGCTCTGCCGGATCTGCGGCACCGCGTTGACCGCCTCTTCCTCCAGAAAGTAGTGCTTCACGCCGCTGTCCTGCGCCGCCAGCAAAGCGGCCCGGACGTTGACCAGACCGGTCCCCAGGGGCACGCTATCCTCCTCGCGCACGTCAGCCGGCGATCCGCCCAGCGGCGTGCCTTTGCGGATGTCCTTGATGTGCATCAGCGGAAAGCGGCCCGGATAGCGACGCAGCAGCCGGACCGGATCCTGATAGCCGTAAACGATCCAGAAGATGTCCATCTCGAAGTTGATGAACTTCGGGTTGGTCAACCGGGCTAAAGTGTCGAACATAGTGCCGTCGGGCGATGGGTCGAACTCTGTCCCATGTGTGTGGTAGCACAAATGCAGCCCGGCCGCGGCCAAACGCTCGCCCCAGCGGTTCAAATGCTCCGCCGCGGGCGGGCAATCCTGGGCCGTCAGGTGCTTGGCGCTGTGCGGGATGGTGGAGCAGACAACGTAGTCCGCGCCCAGCGTCCGGGCCTGCGCGGCCACGTTGTCCACGTCCTTGCCCAGAGCGTCGTACGCCGCTCCGAAAGAAGTAGCTCGCAGGCCGGCCGCTTGCAGCAGGCCCAGGAATTCGGCGGCAGTGCGCCCATACAGCTCGCCCACTTCCACCTCGCGAAAGCCGAGTTCCCGGATCAGCGCCAGCGTGGCGGGCAGGTCTTTCTCCGCCAGGTAGCGCAGGCTGTATATGTTGGTGCCGACCGGCGCGCGAAAGGCCGTCCTGGCCTCGGCGCTCAGAGTGGCGGCTGCGGCAGCCACCGCGCGCAGGAAGGCGCGGCGCGCGAGCTTGCTGGTGGGCATTACGGAGATGCTACCGCAATCGCCCGGCGGGCGCCGCGCACGATTTCATCGTAAGACACGACTTCTTCACAACCCGGCCAGGCGGGCGAGCAGTCCGGCGGCCGCGCCGCCCAGGATCAGCCAGGCGGCGTTCAGGCGGAAACGGAACAGGCACACGGCGCACACCAGGCCAATGAGCAGCGGGAACCAGCCGCTGAGCGCCGCACGCCCGAGTTCCACGGTGACCGCGGCCATGAGGCCCAGTGAGGCGGCGTTAACGCCGTCGAGAAACGCGCCGGCGATGCGCGAACGGCGCAAGCGCGGCAGCAACAGGCCGCTAAAGGCCACGAAAACGAAGGCCGGCAGGAAGATTCCTGCAGTCGCGACGGCCGCGCCCGGAGCGCCGGCAAGCACATATCCGATAAACGTCGCGGTGGTGGAGACCGGGCCGGGCGTGACCTGACCCACGGCGATGGCGTCGAGCAACTGGGCCTCGGTCAGCCAATGAAAACGTTGCACAAGATCGGCCCGCAGAAAGGCCAGCAGGACATAGCCGCTGCCGAACAGCACCGCCCCGGCCTTGAGAAACACTAGGAACAGCGGCAGCAGGGCAACGGCGCCGGCGGCGGTCGCGACACCAGCCGAAGCTCGAGCCGCAGCGCCGGGCTTGACCCCGCCGCCAAGCACCGCTGGTACGAGCGCGGCGAGGCCGCGCACGCCACTCGTCCCGTCGGCGCGATGCAGAGCCCAGGCGCGCCACACAGCGAACAGCGCACCGCAGCCGAGCAGCAGGGCCAGCACATCCACTCCCAGCAGACTCAGAGCCGTGGCGGCGGCCGCGGCGACGGCCATCGCGGGCGTCTTCAGGACGCTGCGGCCGAGGCCGTAAAGCGCCTGGGCGACAATGGCGACGACCGCAGGCTTCATGCCATCGAGCAGGCTGGCGGCCTGGGGCAGGGCGCCGTAGCGCACGTAGGCCCAGGCGGCTGCGGCAACGATCAGCGTTGACGGCAGTATGAAGCACGCGCCCGCGACCAGCAGCCCCGGCCAGCCGGCGCGGCGGTGGCCGATCAGAATCGCCATCTCGGTCGAGCTCGGACCGGGGATGAGATTGACGGCGCCGAGCATATCCACGAACTCGGGTTCGGTGACCCAACCGTGGCGCAATACGACCTCGCCGCGCATCATGGCGATGTGGGCGGCCGGTCCGCCGAAGGCGGTGCTGCCGAGGCGCAGGAACAGGCGGGCCAACTCGTTCAGGCGGTCCGCTGTTTCAACGTCATTTCGAGGGCCGGTGGGACGCTCGGAAGGCACTCCCCTCTATTGAACACCCATCACGCCAACAAGAGGGTGAACGTCCGGCATCCGCGGCTGGAGGGCGGGTTGCAGGGGATGAGGCCCGGGCGGCGCAAAGCGCGAAAAACAAATTTTACGGAACAAAGCCAATTTACACGCAACCCCTGTCGCTGCTTAACGATACCATGCCATGTCAAGGGCGAATACGAAGCGAAGGCGAGAACCGTAGAAGAGGGCAATGCGACAGAATTCGACATGGGTGTCGGATGGATGTCGAAAAGTGTCGGATCTGTCGAATCTCCCAGCTGGCGGCCGGGGTATGGAGCAGGCCGGCAAGTGATTGATTTAAAATGCCTTGTTTGAGAAAACGAGCCACACGGGAGAGGGCTCGCATGGGGGGGACGTGGTGTCGGATTCTTGCGGAGGCGATGGGCGGGCGAAACTCGACCACGATTCCAGCGATCCGGGCCATCCTGACTGTCAGCGCCCGTGGGGTGGCCTCCGTCTCACCAAGTCAGCGATTGAGTGTCCCTGGGTTCCGAATTCGTCCCCCGAATTGAACTGCGCCTGAGCTACACCCCTGAGGTGAGAGTGCGAAAACGGGGACAAGCTGCGAGGGCTAGATGCCGACGCCGCGGCGCGGGCGCTCGATGCGGGTCCGGTCTTCGTCCTGTGTGGGGATGTCAGCGCATTCCACGGCCAGCGTGGTCAGCGGATCATCGGGCGGGGCAATGGGGAGTCCGGTGAGATGCAGGCGGAAGTCGTCCTGCTCGAAGCGGACCGGCTGGCCGGTTACGGCGAATCTGGCGGAGAGAACCTTGGTTTGAAGTCCACCAATGGATAGCGACTCGCCGGGCCAGTAGAGCACGTGGGCGTAAAGCGTCTTGCCCTGGCGGGTGAAGGTCAGAAACTCGGAGGCGCGCGGCTGGCACAAATCGGACTGAACAACCGTGGAGCCGTTGCGGTCCATCCACTGGCCGACTGCGGTGAGAATGCGGACGCTTTCAGGCGGGATGGAGCCGTCGGGCAGCGGACCGATGTTCAACAGATAGTTGCCGCCGTCGCGAGAGCAGGTGATAAGGTTGCGGATAATCGTCTTGGGCGATTTCCAATTGTCGTCGGCGCGGTGGTAGCCCCAGGAGTCGTTCATGGTCATGCAGACTTCCCAGTTGCGATTTTGCGAGGCTCGAATCTCCTGCTCGGGAGTGTCAAAGTCCTCAGGGACGCCGGAGCGGTTGTTCAGGATGATGTCGGGCTGCAGCTGGCGCACCATCTGGTTCATTTGGGCGGACTCCCAGCCTTCGGCGCTCAGGGGCCAGTTGACGTCGTACCACAGCACGTCGAGCTTGCCGTAGTTGGTGCACAGCTCACGCACCTGGGCATGGACGTAATCGACGAAGCGCCGGCGGGCGGCCTCGTCGGTCCTGCAGCGCGCGCCGTCGGGATGGTGCCAGTCCATCAGGGAGAAGTACAGTCCGGCGCGCAGACCTTCGCCGCGGGCGGCATCGAGATACTCGCGGACGAGGTCGCGGCCGGGGCCGGTTTGGGCGGCATTGTAATTGGTGGTTTTCGTAGCGAAGTTGCAGAAGCCCTCATGGTGCTTGCTGGTCATCACCATGTATTTCATGCCGGCGCGTTTGGCCAGGCGCGCCCAGGCGCGGGCGGCGTTGGGAAGGGGCTTAAAGGCCCAGGCCTGTTTTTCGTATTCGGCGACAGGAATGCCTTCTTCCTCCATCGCCCACTCGTGGCGGCCCAGGGTGGAGTACAGGCCCCAATGGATGAACATGCCGAAGCGGGCCTCGTGCCACCACTGCATGCGGCGCTCGCGGTCGGCATCGGCGGCGGCCGCAGGGGCCTGGGCGGCATTCAAGGCGGGCGTCAGGGATGCGGCCAGGCCGCCCAGTTTAATGGCGTCACGGCGGGAGAAAGCGCGACTTGACATGGCGTGGAGTATCTTATCACCGGGCTGGCGGGATGGTGGAAGCGGAACTGACCGCACCGCGATGTATGGAATCAGGCCAAGGGCGTGTTGAATCCACTGATGAGCCTTACTATATTGGTTCTTGGGTCTCCAGAATTCCGCATTTCCGATCCACAAGTCCGGAACGGGGCGACCCACCCCGTTCCAAGATTCATGAGCCGCACTCGATAGGGAGGATGTAATCAATGCTGTGTACAGACGCCGGGCCCGCGACGCAACGCGCGGCCAGGGCAACCGATGGCAGGCGCCCGGGCTGGATGGTCCGGGCAGGGATGGTGGTGCTTGTTCTGGCACTGCTGTTGGCGGCGGGCACACTGCCGGCGATGGCGCAACCCGCGGAACACCATGGCGGCGAGGCGAACCTCGTGCTGCCGGATCTCGACCAGGTGTCTTTCCTGGGAGGCGCAAATGGCCTGGGCGGCGTGGGCGGGCGGACGCTGCTGCTGATCGGCATCGGCGTGTGCGTGCTGGGCTTGCTGTTCGGCCTGGTGATTTATTCGCGGCTGGAAAAGATGCCGGTCCACAAGTCGATGAAGGACGTGTCGGAACTGATCTACACGACCTGCAAGGCGTACCTGCGGACGCAGGGCAAGTTCCTGCTGCTGCTGGAGTGTTTTATCGCGGTGATCATCGTCCTGTACTTCGGCGTGCTGCAGGGCTTTGCGGCATACAAAGTGGCGATCATCGTGTTCTTCAGCCTGGTGGGTATCAGCGGCAGCTTCTTCGTGGCCGCGTTCGGCATGCGGGTGAACACGTTCGCCAATTCGCGGACTGCGTTCGCGGCGCTGCGGGGCAAGGCGTATCCGTGTTCCTCGATCCCTCTGCAATCGGGGATGAGCATCGGGATGATGCTGATCTCGGTGGAGCTGGTGATCATGCTGGCGATCCTGCTGTTCATACCGGGCACGCTGGCGGGGCCGTGCTTTATCGGCTTCGCGATTGGCGAGAGCCTGGGCGCGGCGGCGCTGAGGGTGGCGGGCGGCATTTTCACCAAGATCGCCGACATCGGCGCGGACTTGATGAAGATCGTATTCAAGATCAAGGAAGACGACGCGCGCAACCCGGGCGTGATCGCCGATTGCGTGGGCGACAACGCGGGCGACTCGGTGGGGCCGACGGCGGACGGATTCGAGACCTACGGCGTGACCGGCGTGGCGCTGATCAGCTTCATCCTGCTGGCGATCAACAAGCAGTCGGCGGGCGAGAATTTCGGCGTGATCCAGGTGCAGTTGCTGGTGTGGATTTTCGTCATGCGCATCATGATGGTGATCACTTCGGCGCTGAGCTACTTCATCAACGGCGCGGTGGCGGCGGCGAAATACAAGAACGTGGACAAGATGAACTTCGAGGCGCCGCTCACGACGCTGATCTGGCTGACTTCGTTTCTGTCGATCGCGGCGACGTACGCAGTCAGCGCGCTGCTGATTCCGGGCCTGGGCGACGGCTCGCTGTGGTGGAAGCTGTTGACGGTGATCACGTGCGGCACGCTCGCCGGGGCGGTGATCCCGGAATTCGTCAAAGTATTCACCTCGACCAACTCGGGGCACGTGAAGGAAGTGGTGGCCTCGGCCAAGGAGGGCGGCGCGTCACTGACCATTCTGTCGGGGTTTGTAGCGGGCAACTTCAGCGCCTACTGGCTGGGCTTCGCGATTCTGGGCCTGATGGCGATCGCCTACGGCGTGAGCACGCTGGGCCTGGGCGTCATCATGCTGGCTCCGTCGGTGTTCGCCTTCGGCCTGGTGGCATTCGGATTCCTGGGCATGGGGCCGGTGACCATCGCCGTGGACAGCTACGGGCCGGTCACCGACAACGCGCAATCGGTGTATGAACTCTCGACGATCGAAGAGATTCCGGGCATCGCGGCGGAGATCGAAAAAGACTACGGCTTCAAGCCGGATTTCGAGAAGGCCAAGGAGAACCTGGAAGAGAACGACGGCGCGGGTAACACGTTCAAGGCCACGGCCAAGCCGGTGCTGATCGGCACGGCGGTGGTCGGGGCGACGACGATGATCTTCTCGATCGTCGTGGCGCTGACGAACGGACTGACGACGGACATCCAGAAACTGTCCATTCTGTATGCGCCATTCCTGCTGGGGCTGATCGCCGGCGGCGCGGTGATCTACTGGTTCACGGGCGCGGCGACGCAGGCGGTTTCGACCGGGGCGTACCGCGCGGTGGAGTTCATCAAGCGCAATATCAAGCTGGAATCGACGGACAAAGCGAGCGCGGCGGACTCGACCAAGGTGGTGGAGATCTGCACGCAATACGCGCAAAAGGGGATGCTGAACATCTTCCTGGTGGTGTTTTTCACTACGCTGGCGTTCGCGTTCCTGGAGCCGTTCTATTTTATCGGCTACCTGATCGCGATCGCGCTGTTCGGGTTGTTCCAGGCCATTTTCATGGCCAACGCGGGCGCGGCGTGGGACAACGCCAAGAAGATCGTGGAGACCGTCCTGAAAATGAAGGGCACCGAGCTGCACGCCGCGACGGTGGTCGGCGATACGGTGGGCGATCCGTTCAAGGACACCTCCTCGGTGGCGATGAATCCGATCATCAAGTTCACCACGCTGTTCGGCCTGCTGGCCGTGGAGCTGGGTGTTTCGATGCGCAACCAGGGCCACGGCACGCTGACGCTGATCCTGTCGGTAGTGTGCTTCCTGGTGTCGGTGTACTTCGTCCGGCGCAGCTTTTACGGCATGCGGATCGAGAGCAAGTAGTTTCGATCCATACGGTCGCGCGAAAGGGGCGGGTCTTCACGGGCCCGCCCTTTTTTGCAGGGTGAAGAAGAATCGAAGAACAGAATTCGCTTGAACAAATCGTCCAATTCTGATAAGAATCGAACGCACGGGGGTGTTATGGAACTGGGCGATCGAATTCGATCTTTGCTCGATCAGAAGGGCTGGGGTGCGTCGTCGATCGCGCCGGATCAGACGGTTTTCGAAGCTCTCCAGAAAATGGCCGGGGAGGGCGTTGGGGCGCTGGTGGTGGTCGAAGGCGAATCGCTGGCGGGCATGTTTTCCGAACGGGATTACGCCCGCAAGGTGATCCTGGAGGGACGCAGCTCGCGAGACGCGCTGGTGCGCGAGATCATGACCGCCGACGTGATCACGGTGACGCCGGACGAGACCGTTGACCGCTGCATGCACCTGATGACGGAGCACCGCATCCGGCATCTGCCGGTGATGGTCGGCGAGCGCGTGGCGGCGATGATTTCGCAGGGCGACCTGGTGAAATGGATCATCAGCCGGCAGAGCGAGACGATCTCGCAACTGCAGCATTACATCTCGGGCGGCTACCTGCGCTAAGCCGGCGCATCGTCCAATCGCTTAGAAACTAAAGTCCCGAACGGCGGCCGCCGGTCCAGATGCCGCCGCCCGAAGAAGGCGCGGGACCTCGCGGCCCGCTCGAGGCGGCCGGCACAGCGGAGTCTGCCTTAGGCGGCGGATCCAGCGCGGCGGGGCGGGGCGGGAGTCCGGAACCGGCGCCGGGGTCGGGCCCGTATTTGTGGTCCAGGCGCAGCAGGATCAATCCCACGATGAGCGCCAGCAGTGAGTCGGTCGTTTCGGCCGTCCTCCCGGGAAGGAAGATCTGGATTGCCTCGAGGGCCCCCAGGAGAGTGGCGACCAGGAGCGCGGCCGGGGGAATGCCCAATCCGGCACGGGCGATCGACCACACGACCGTGCCATAAATGGCGGCCTTGCGGAACAGGATCGGAAGGGCCGTGGTCCACGTGAGATCGAGCAGCGGGGCGAAAGGGATCCACTCGAAGCGGCCGGCCCGGTGAAGGAAATGCCACGGGCGCAACTCGTCCGCCACCAGGCCCGAGACCAGCAGCAGCGCGATCAGGCGCGGACTCAGCCGCCGGCGGATCGGGGCCGCGTGCCAGCACACGATCGCCGCCGCGGCCCCGGCGAATTCGTAAGGCTGAGGATGCTGGCCGGGGATCAGAAAGCGCAGCGGCAGGGCCAGACCGCCGGCCAGGAGCATCGCCGGCGCGCGGGCCCGCCCGGCGATGCCGGCTGCCAGCGCTCCCAGGCCGATCCATTGAACCGCAGCCACGAGGAACAGCCCCGGGGCAGGAACTGGTGCGCCCAGGAACGCACGCAGTCTTGTGAGCGTCTGGAAACCGCCCCAATCGCCCGGGCTGAACAGCGCCGCGGCCCACACCAGGAGCAGAAACAGAGCCGAGGAGGGACGCGCCAGCCCCAGGCCGGCCAGGGCGTCGAAGGCGTGCCGCGCGCGGGCGGCGAAGACGATGCCAAGCAATCCGCCCGCGGCGGCGCTGAGCGTGTTGTTGAGCAGGTCGATCAGACTGGGCTCGCGCGGCGGGAAGTAGTACTGCAGAAACTCCAGGCACAGCGACAGCGCCCCGCCGGCCAGAGCCGCCCGCAAGGTGCGCAGCCAGACGGGGCGGCTCGGGCGTTCATCCAGGACGAAGAAGAAGCCCACCGGGATGTAGACCAGCAGATTGACCAGCGCATCGCGCAGGAAGCCCCGATCCACGACAAAATCGAGCGACGCGGAAAAAGCCTGCAATGCGCCGGCCGGCGAATCACGCAGGACGAAATGAAACGGGTACAGCGAGCCGTAGGCGACCAGTGCGCAGGTCAGATAAAAGATGCGTCGCATGGATGGGAGTGATGGGCGCCGGGTGTTCTCATTGTCCAACTCCGCACGGCGGCGCGGGAAATGGGCGGCCGGATGCGCCTATAATTTTCACAGCGGGCTGGACCTCGAAAAGTGAGTCACCGGATCAAATTCGGCTTGGCGATCGGGCTGCTGGTGGTGCTGCTGACCGTGGTGATTTACCAGGGTTCGTTCACCACGCCGGGCGGTTACGGTCCGTTGACGCCCCAGCAGACGTATGTTTTCTGGGCGCTATCCACGCTGATTTTCCTGCTGACGGTGTTGCTGAGCTTCATCCTGTTCCGCGATGTCATCAAGCTCTACATCGCGCGCCGGGCGGGCGTGGAGGGCTCGAAGATCCGCACCAAGATTCTGGCCTCGGCGCTGAGCCTGTGCTTCCTGCCGACGATGTTCCTGGTGCTGTGGAGCGTCGAGGTGCTGAACCGCAACCTGGACAAGTGGTTCAGCCGGCCGGGCGAGACCATGAAAACCAGCCTGGCCGATATCGGATCGAGCCTGGAACGGGAGACGCGGCAGCGCGCCGCTGCGCTGGCGCGCTGGCTGGCTGACGCCGATGCGACCCAGGAATTCGTCCGCAGCGGACATCTGCCGACGGCCTTTTTTGAGGCGGCATGTGACGGGACGGGCGTGGAAAGGGCCTGGATCCAGAGAACGGACGGCGGCCAGATCGCCGTGTGCGAGGCGCCGCAATTGCCGCCCGGCGAAATCGTCCAGCCGCGGCAGTCGGGCAAGCAACTGCCCTCCGGTGAGATCGGCCCGCCGCAGTATTCGGGCAAGGAGGTGACCGCCCGGGCGCCGCTGCCGGGGATGGGCGAGATGGCGGTGAGCGTGCGCATGCCGCTCGACCTGGACCGGGCGCAACGCGATTTGCAGAAGCAGGTGGGGGATTACGACCAGCTGGAGTTGACGAAAAAGGAGACCCGCCGGTTCTATCTCCAGTTGCTGGTGCTGATCACCCTGTTCGTGCTGTTCGTTGCAGTCTGGGTGGCGCTGTTCCTGGCGCGGCAGATTACGGGCCCGGTGACGGCGCTGCTGGATGCGGCGCGGGCGGTGCGCGGCGGCAATCTCGCCTATCGCGTGCAAGTGGCCGCGACGGACGAATTCGCCACGCTGGTGCGCACATTTAATGAGATGACGCAGGACCTGGAGACCAACCGCAACGAACTCGAGCGCCGGCGGCGCTTCACCGAGGCGGTGCTGGAGAGCATTCCGACCGGCGTGGTTTCGCTCGAGGCGGACGGCACGGTGCGGCTGACCAACCGCGCGTTCCACAACATCTTCCCACTCGCCGCGCAGCCTCAGCACCTGGCCGACTTGATCCCGCCCGGCCTGCAGACCGACCTGAGCCGGCTGTTGAAGAGCGCCCGGCGCACGGGATCGGCATCGCGCCAGATCGAGCTTGCCGAGGGCCGGACCAGCCGGCATTTCTCTGTGACCGTGGCCGCCCTTTCGCTGGGCGTGACAACCGGTTACGTGCTCATGATCGAGGACACCACGGACCTCTTACGCGCGCAGCAGGCCGAGGCCTGGCACGAAGTGGCGCGGCGCATCGCGCATGAGCTGAAGAATCCCCTGACGCCCATCGCTCTGAGCTCGCAGCGCATCCTAAGGCAAATCGAGAAGAGCAACGCGCCGCCCGAAGTGCGCCAGATCGTCGAGCGCTGCTGCGAGACCATCCGGCGCGAGGTGGACAGCGTCAAAACTCTGGTGGACGAGTTCTCACAGTTCGCCAGGTTCCCTTCCGCACACCCGGTGGCGGCGGAGCTGAACGCCGTGGTGCGCACTGCGCTCACGGTTTTCGAGGGGCGCCTGGGCGGCGTCAAAGTGCGCTTGAATCTGGCCGACCGGCTGCCCGCCGTGCTGCTCGATGCGGAGCAATTCCAGCGCGTAGTCGTGAACCTGGTCAACAACGCGGCCGAGGCCATGCAGGAGGCGCCCTACAAGGAACTGGCGATCACGACCGCGCTGGCCGCTCCGGAAGTGGTGGAACTGTCGATCGCCGATACCGGCTGCGGCATCACGACCGAAGACAAGGCCAAGCTGTTCATGCCGTATTTCTCGACCAAGGCGCACGGCACGGGCCTGGGGCTGGCCATCGTGAGTCACGTCGTCAAGGAGCACCGCGGCACCATCCGGGTGGAGGATAACCTGCCGGTGGGCGCGCGCTTTATCATTGAACTGCCGGCTTTTTACGTCACTGAAAACGAGCCTGGTCCCCGGACTGTGTCCGCGCCGGCCAACCCCGCATGAAACGCCACCGCATCCTGATTGTCGACGACGAGCCGGGGATTCGCGAATCCCTGGCAGGCGTATTGGAAGACGAGGATTTCGACACCGCCGCGGCGGCCAGCGGCGAGCAATGCCTGGAGTTGCTCGAGCGAGAGAGCTTTGACGTGGCTCTGGTCGACGTGTGGATGCCGGGCCTGGACGGGCTGGACGTGCTGCACCGCATCGAACAGCGGGCCGATCCGGAGCGGCCGGTGGTGGTGATGATCTCGGGGCACGGCAGCATCGAGGCCGCCGTGCGGGCCACCAAGCTGGGGGCCTTCGATTTTCTCGAGAAGCCGCTGACCATCGAAAAGGTGGTGGTGGTGGTGCGCAACGCCATCGAGCAGCGCCACCTTCGGCTGGAATTGCGCGAGCTGCGCACCATTGGACTGGGCAAGCTGGCCATCATCGGCGACAGCGTCCCGATGAAGGCGCTGCGCCAGCAGATCGCGCTCATGGCGCCCACCAACGGCCGGGTGTTGATCTACGGCGAGAGCGGCACGGGCAAGGAACTGGTAGCCCACGCCATCCATGCCAACAGCGCCCGCGCCGAGGGGCCATTTGTCGAGGTGAATTGCGCCGCCATTCCCGAGGAGCTGATCGAGAGCGAACTGCTGGGCCATAGAAAAGGCAGCTTCGCCGGGGCTGGCGAGGACAAGATCGGCAAGTTCGAAAAGGCGCACGGCGGCACGCTGTTTCTGGATGAAGTGGGCGACATGAGCCTGCGCACCCAGGCCAAGGTGCTGCGCGTGCTGGACGAACAGCGCTTCGAGCCCATCGGCTCAGCGGAGGCGGTGCAGACCGACGTGCGTGTGATCGCCTCGACCAACAAGATTCTGGAGGCTGAAATCGAGCGCGGCAACTTCCGCGAGGACCTGTTCTACCGGCTCAACGTGGTTCCGTTCGCAGTGCCGCCACTGCGCGAGCGCGTCGAGGACATTCCCGTGCTGGCGGAGCATTTCATCCGCGAATTCGCGACCTCTTACGGCCGCAAGCATAAGGAGCTGACCAGCGAGGCGATCGAGGTCCTGCGCGCCTACTCCTGGCCGGGCAACGTGCGCGAACTGCGCAACCTGATGGAGCGAATCGTGATCATGAATCCACAGGTGCGCATCGATGCGCGCCACATTCCGCTCCCGGCGGCGCGCAAGGCCCCGGAGCGCGGGCCCGAGCGTCCGGCGAGCCTGCACGAAGTGCGCCAGGCGGCCGAGCGCGACTACATTCTGAAGAAACTCGAGGACGCCGGCGGCAACGTCTCGCGCGCTGCCGAGGCGCTGGGCCTGGAACGCAGCAACTTGTACAAGAAAATGCGCGCCCTGGGCATCGCCTCGCGGGAATGAGGCCGCGCGCCCCGCATTCGAGACAATCCGCTCCCTTTCGGCGCAGCCTGTTAGAATGGCCGTTTGGCTCCTTCAGCCTTTATGGATCACCTGTTAAGCGTCATCGTTCTCACGCCCCTTGCCGGGCTGCTGGTGCTGTTCTTCATCCCTTCGTCGCGGCCGCAACTGGTCAAGCTGTGGGCCAACGGCGTGTTCCTGCTGGGCTTCCTCGTTTCCCTCCCGCTGTGGTTCCGCTTCAACCCCAAGGCCGACTTCCAGTTCGAGGAGCGCGCGGCGTGGATTCCGTCTCTGGGCGCGTCGTGGCACCTGGGCGCGGACGGGTACGCCGCGTTGCTGATCCTGATGACCACGCTGATCGGGTTCCTGGCGGTCCTGTCGAGCTGGCGGGCCATCGACACGCGGCTGAAGGAGTACTACGGCCACTTCCTGCTGCTGCAGTTCGGCATGCTCGGCGTTTTCGCGGCGCGGGACCTGCTGCTGTTCTTTCTGTTCTGGGAGCTGACGCTGATCCCGATGTACTTCATCATCGCCATCTGGGGCGGCCAGCGGCGCGGCTACGCGTCCATCAAGTTCGTGATTTACACGCTGGCCGGAAGCATGCTGATGCTGCTGGGCGTGCTGAAGCTCTATTTCCAGTATTACGACCAGTTCGGACACTACAGCTTCGACATGACCGACCTGCTGGCGGTGAAGCTCAGCTCAGGCGAAGCGTGGTGGGTCTTCTGGGCGCTGTTTGCCGGCTTTGCGGTGAAGGTGCCGATGTGGCCCGTTCACACCTGGCTGCCGGACGCGCACACTGAGGCGCCCACGGCCGGCTCCGTCATCCTGGCCAGCATCCTGCTGAAGATGGGCACCTACGGTTTTCTGCGCTTCTCGCTCCCGCTGCTGCCCGATACGGCCAAGGACCCCAAGGTGGTTTCCATCGCCGCCGTGCTGTCCATCATCGCCATCGTTTACGGCGCGCTGGTGTGCCTGATGCAGAAGGATTGGAAAAAGCTGGTGGCGTATTCGTCCGTCAGCCACATGGGCTTCTGCACGCTGGGCATCTTCGCGCTGAACCCGGCGGGCATCTCGGGCTCGATCCTGCAGCAGATTAACCACGGCATTTCGACCGGCATGCTGTTCCTGATCGTCGGCATCGTTTATGAACGCCGTCACACGCGCGAGATCAGCGAGTACACCGGCCTGTACCGCGTGATGCCCGTTTTCACCGCTGTTTTTCTCATCGCCGCGTTCAGCTCCATGGGGCTGCCGCCGCTGAACGGCTTCATCGGTGAAATCACGATTTTGAAAGGCGCGTACGAAATCTCGCTCCTGTGGGCGCTGGCCTGCGGCCTGGGCATCGCCTTGGGCGCCGCCTATCTGCTGTGGCTGTTCCAACGCACGATGCTGGGCGAGAACAGCAACGAGAAGAACCAGGCGCTTCAGGATCTGAACTGGCGCGAGATCGTGGTGTTCGCGCCGCTGCTGGCGGCGGCGTTCTGGATCGGGCTCGCACCCAAGCCCTTTTTCACGATGATCGAACGCAGCACGGCGCAGGTGGTGGAACGGGTAACGCCCGGCTACTACGAGCAGCACGGCATGGTAAACCCGTTGCGGGATTCAACCGCCGGCTCGGCCGTGGCGCACGACGCCCATTGAGGCCTGCCGGGTTGGCACGGACCCGCCGGCGCCTGTTGCGCGTTGTGCGGGCTGGGACAGGGGCGGCATGAAAATCATCCTCACCGGCGCGACGGGGTTCATCGGAAGGCGCCTCGCCGCGCACTTGTCGCGGCAGGGTCACGAGATCGTCTGCCTGAGCCGCCGGGCCGCTTCCCTGCCCGGCTGGTATGCCTGGGATCCCGAAGGTGGGCCGCCGCCCCAGGAGGCCCTGCTGGGCGCGGGCGCCGTGGTGCACCTGGCCGGCGAGCCGGTGGCGCAGCGTTGGAGCGCGGACGTCAAGCGCCGCATCCGCTCCAGCCGCGTGCAGGGGACGCGCTCCCTGCTCCGCGCGCTCGGCGCCCTGCCCGTCCGCCCCGGCGTCCTGGTCTGCGCATCTGCCATCGGCTATTACGGCTCGCGCGGGGACGAGATTTTGCCCGAGGGCGCGGCGCCCGGCTGCGGATTTCTGTCCGAGGTGTGCATCGAGTGGGAGCACGCCGCCCAGGCGGCTACGGAACTGGGCCTGCGGACGGTCTCGCTGCGGATTGGCGTGGTCCTGGATCCCGGCGGAGGGGCGCTGGCGCAAATGCTGCCGGTGTTCCGGGCCGGTATCGGCGGACCCATCGCCGGCGGCCAGTCCTGGATGTCCTGGATTCACCTCCACGACCTAGTGCGGATGATCGCCTGGGCCGTGGAAAATCCGGCGGTCGCGGGGCCGGTCAACGCGGTGGCCCCGAATCCTGTCCGCAATGCCGATTTTACGCATGCGCTCGGCCTGGCCTTGCGCCGTCCGGCGTTTTTCCCGGTCCCGGCTCTGGCCTTGAAACTCCTCTACGGGGAGATGGCCGGCATTGTCCTGGGCAGCCTGAGGGTGGCCCCGGAAAGAGCATGGAAAGCCGGTTTCCAATTCGATTGGCCGGAGCTCGGTCCGGCCTTGCGGGACCTGCTGCGGTGCTAGGGCCTGCTCACACTACGCGGACGGTGGCGACGGGAGCCGGTTTTTCCGAGTTCCAGGAGCGAGGATCGACGCATACCGGGCGTGCGGCGAGCGACGAGCGACGCGGAAATCGGGGAAACGGCGCGCGTCCCTCCGGGTTGCGGCGAAAACCGCCTCAGCCTTCGTTGTCGTCCTCGCCTTGGAAGGGCCAAAGTCATCGCCCTCCGCCTCGTCTGAGACGCTTTTCGCGCGCAACGCCATCCGTTCGGGTAGCGTGAACAGGCCCTGGTCCACATGCTATATTGGAAGCGTTATGTCGATTCCCAATGTCCGTCGTTTTCGCATCCAGAGCCCGCATGGCGCGTGGGCGACCCTGATGGCCGTCATCCCCAAGGGCGTGGACCCCAATGACTACCTCGAAGACGCCAAAAAGCGCTTCGACTGGAAGACCTGGGAAGAGATGCAGCAGAAGCAGTTCAAGATCCGCGTCGGCCAGCAGAAGCAGAAGAAGGCGAAGTAGTTTTTTTCTCCATCCGCGATTTCATAAGGGCAGATCTTCGGACCTGCCCTTTCACTTTTCCGGAGCTGTTTTTCGCCACTTGCCGTGCTGCCTGTTCCGCCCGGTGGGGGCCACGGGTTCACCACGCGCGATGGATCGCCGCAGTCAGTGCACGGATGTTGTGCTAGGAGGAAGGAAAGATGTCGCGGCGCGAACGCGCCTGAGGGGCACAACCTGCATTTCCCGCCGCTGCCTTGCTGCGGCTCGCGCATGGGCCTGAGCGTACACGCTGCGCCCTGTTTCCGCACGCGGCGCTGTCGCCGCGGGGAGAACCAAGGCGCCCCCGCGCTCCGGCTCCTCGCGCCGGGCGCGGCAGGAAATGCAGGTCCGATCCAACTCGGAGGGCGGGCGTGCAGGTCCCGCCTCCCGACGCTCCCTACTGCAGATTCTTCAAGGCCGCGTTCAAATTCAGGCGATGCGTTCCGTCGGCCGGACTCCAAACCTGCGGGCCGTTGTTGGTCAGCGCGCTCACGTAGTTCTGCAACGTGTCACCCGGCTTCTTCGAGATCAGCGTGGCGGCGGCGCCCGACACCAGGGCCGAACTGAAGGAAGTTCCGGACGCCAGCGCGAAGTGATTGCCCGGGAAGGCCGCGACCAGGTTTTCGCCCGGCGCGTACAGGTCCACGCTCGGCTGGCCGTATTCGCTGAAGCTGCTCTTGAACAGGCCGGTCATGGAATCCACAGATCCGACGCCGATCACCTGCTGGCCCGGACCGTTGTAGGCGGCCGGATAAACGGCGGCGTTTGAATTCGTATTGTCGGCCGATGCCACGCACACTACGCCTTTCGCGGTGGCCCATTCAATGGCGTCCGAGAGCGAGTCGTCATCCTGCGTGGAGAAGCTCATGTTGATGACCTGCGCCCCATTGTTCACCGCATAGTAGATTGCGGCGACAATATCCGAAAGACTGGCCGAGCCATCTGCATTGAAAGCCCTAATCGGCATGATCGACGCCCCGGGGGCGGCCCCGGCAATCAGGCTCGCGACCATCGTCCCATGGCCCGTGTCGGCCGGCAACTGCTGGCCCGCCAAAGCCGTGGCGGTGTTGCTTTCCAGGATGATCACGGTGCTCTGTTCCAGAATGATCACCGTGCTCTGCTCCAGAATGATCACGGTGCTTTGTTCGAGGATGATCACCGTGCTCTGGGCCAGCATCGCGTCGTTCCAGATCGACGGAATCCCGCCTGCGCAGGCGCTGCCCACGCTGCCCACGCAATCGGCGCCGGCAACGAGCTTGCCTGCCAGCAGCGGGTGCGTCGGATCGACCGCGGTGTCGATCACGGCCACCGTGACGCCCTTGCCCTGTCCCGCAGCCGGAGCGCCAATCAAATGGAATGCCGGCTGGTTGAAATAGGAGTTGGTCTTCTGCTGGTAGTTCTGCATGGACAGCAGCCAGGCCTGGAGACTGGTGACGGCCTGGTTCAGCGTCGGAATCGCGGGCGACTTGCCCGGCAGAACGCGATCAGCCGAGAAGCCGAGGACATTGGGGTCCGCCGCAACAGTCGGCGCCAGGCTTGGATCCGCATTGTCGGGCACCGAAACCACGCCGATGGAGAAATTCTGATTCGAGAAGATCTGGCGTTGCAGGGTTAGCCCATACGTATTGGCGACCGTCGTCAGATTGTTGCCCTGGGTCTTCAGAATGTAGCCTTGGCCGGCGAAAGCCGACCCGCAAAGCAGCGCCAGAAGCGCGAACACTCCCAGCACGCGAACCATCCAGCTCTGTGATCTTTTCATCAATTCACTACGCCGCAGCATCTTGTTTTTCCCCTTATTTCCCTTAATTTCTTTCCGGATCGGAATTTTCGTTGAAACGACTCAGGGCCACGTCGATCTGCTGGCCTTGCGAAGCCAGCGGCACACACAAGCGCAGCCTCTGCCTGGGCAGATCGTTCAGCACGAACTCCCCGAAATCGTTACTGAACGTCTTGCCAACCACTTTCTTGCCAGCCATTACGAGGACTGGCAGGTTGGACATCGCGTCGGTAGGATTCTCGTCATTGGACAACTGTCCAACCAGCGTCCAATTCAGCCGCTCCACCTCCGACTCGAGTCGCAGATCCACGGAATACTCGCCCGCGCGGAACAGCAGCATCCGGCTGCCGCAACCGAGCGGCAGCGAACGCGCTCCGGCAGGCTGTAAGTCGAACAGGCTGTCGTACACCAGCGTCGCCTTCAGCCGGCGTAATACGACCCGTGCAAGATCCACGTTGGCGCTGGCTGCAGGCCGGAGGATCGCCTTGGCCATGGCGACGGCGAAATCCGGAACCTTGACTTCGCGAGCGGTCGTTTCCCTCACTCGCCGGAACAGCCGCGCCGTTTCTTCGCAACTGGGACAACCTTCGTGCAGATGAGCTGTTGCCAGACGCGCTTGCGCTTCTGGCATTACTCCTCGCACGTAATCAATCCAATCCGTAGCGTCCAGGTGATGCATACTTTTTTGGTTTTTCCTTATCTCCTTGGGTCTTCCGACCTAAGGCTGATTCAAGACACACGTCTCCTATTAAACTCCTTAATCGCCGAAATTTAAACCCTTTTGTCGCCGAAATAGGGCCCACAAACCTCTACCGAGGCTCATATTTGAACCGCCGTTCGGAGAGACATTTCACACCCTGCAGCGTAAAATGCTGCCGCTGGGCGGACTGGTGGCGTTTATGGCGCTCTGTTCAGCCCGCCCAATTCCCGCAGGTTCATCACAGTCGTCTACCCTCCATGTGGCAGGCGCCAGCATTCCTCCGGTCCCAACGGCAAATAGGGGTACGGCACACCGCACCCCACCGGCAGATACACACCGACACTGGTAATGGGACGCGGGCGCGCCGATCGATATAGACTCTAGGGGGTTTTTTCTTCGCAAACCGGGCGCCGGGACCCTACTTTGACACTCCAGTCCCCGACTAGATGAAATGGGGCCCAGAAATAGGGGTGTTCGTACTTATTCCTCAACTTCCTGACAGCCTCGCGCGTGGCTTCGGCCACTGTCCGGTCTGCGGCCAGGTTTCCATAGAATGTCGTCATGTATTCTGCGGTACTCTCATCCTGCACGTCCCACAGGCTGAGCAGGACCGCTCTGGCGCCGGCGTGCAGCAGGCCGCGCGTGAGCCCCAATAATTCGTCCCCGCCCACCACCAAGCTCAGGCCCGTGCTGCAGCCGCTCAGCGTCACCAGGTCGGCCTTCAGGTTGAGCCGGTAAAGATCGAACAGGCTCAGGAAGCCGTCGCCCAGCCGGATGGCCGAAAACAGCGGATTATCCCGGCGGAAAAACCCGTGCGTGGCGATGTGCAACACCCGCGCCTCCGCGGCCACCTCGCGCAGCCGTTTCTCGTTGGCCTCGGCGCCCAGGTGAAGCTGCGCTTCCCTCAGCAGGCCCGCCACGTGCCTGGCCTCGCGCTCGATGGCCGGGCTGCGGGCATCCGGGATCCCGAAAACGACGTTCCCTTCGGCCGTGCTGGCCGGCCGCCTCAGGCACGCCGCCAGCACCCCGCCGCTGGGCGTATAGGAGATCGTGAATTCATCGGACAGGCAACGGTCGCCGTCCAGCAGGGCGTGAAACGGCAGCAAATGCAGAATTCCGTACGGCGCGATCGCCAGGTGTTGCTCGCGCAGCTTGCGGCGCAACGGCCGGATCAGCTCGTCATACAGCCCGCGCAGGTGCTGGCGAATCGCGTCCTGCAGCCGCGGCGCGAACTTCTCGGCATACTCCCGGCCCAGCCGGAACTTCGTCAGTTGGAAGCGCGCCAGCCGGACCTGCGCGATCACCGGTTCGACCGGCCCCAACTCCACGAACTCGACATGGCGATGCGTCACCAGCGCCGCCACGTAGTGCCCGCGCACCGCGAAATACTCCACCAGTTGCGCTTCCTTCGGCAGTGCGCTCTGGACGTCGCTACCCTCGCGCCCGCTCGCCGCCCGGACTCCTTCGGCGGCCGGCCGGCTGATCTCCAGCCGTTCGTCCCGCAGCCGGTCGGCCATCGTCTCTTCCATCTCGCGCGCCTGCCGGGCCAGGTGGCGCACCTGAGCCTCGGTCGCACCGCTGGCCAGCATGGCCGATTCGATCCGCCGGTACAGCGACGCCAGCTCCATCCGCAATGCCGCGAATTCATCTTTGACGCCGGCCCTGGCCGCGCCGGACGCCGGCGTTTCGAGCAGGTCCGCCAGGCTCCTCGATTTGGCCTCCTGCAGCAGCGCCAGCGCCAGCCGCGGCGTGGGCCCGTGTTCCGTCCCCGACAACCGGTTCATCCACAACCACACCAGGTTCTCGTAGACTTCCACCTTGTCCTTCAGAAACGAAATGCGCAGATCCTCGCCCCCCAGGCTGTTGCGCAGCCGGTCCACCGCCTCCCGCGCCCGCTGCCAGGCCTCCCACGCCGGCAGCCAGTTGCGGTCGTGCTCCTCCACCTCGCCCAGGGTGAACCAGGCCAGGTATTCGATCGAGGACAGCCGCTCCTCGGGCGGCAGTTGCAGCACCCGCTGGCACAGCGCCCGGGCGTCGCGGGCGCTCCCCGAACGCAGCCGCACCCGCGCCCGCACCAGGTCGCACAAGGCCGATTTCCCCGGCAGCCCGCCCGCGGACAACCGCACGCTGGCACGATTCGCCAGCCGGCTCGCGGCCACCGTCTGCTCCTCGCCCAGGTAGGAGATGGCCAGATACAGGTCGATCAGCGCCGGCCACAAGTGGTTGCTTTCGCGCGACAGGATGTCGCGCGCCTGCCGCATCAGCGCCCGCCCGTACGGCGCCGCGCCCATGTGATGCAGGCTCACGGCCTCGCTCACCATGGCCTTGGCCCGTTCGTAGTTCATCCCCAACGCCATGAACCGCATCGCCGCCCGCCGCGCCAGCCGGGCCCCCTCCCGGCTCAGGTTGAGCTCCAGGTACATCTCGGCTTCGTCCAGGTCGCACAGCGCCTCGTGGTACGGGTCGCCCAGCTCATGGCACAGCACGCGCGTGTGACGGTAGATGTCGATCGCTCGCAGGTAATCCCCGCGCAAGTAATACAGGTATGCGATGTTGTAATCCGCGGCCGCCGCCATGCGCGGCAACCCGGCGTCCTGGCAGCGCTTCCGCGCCTCGTGGTAGGAGCTCAGCGCCTCCTCGAAGCGCCCCATGCTGATCTGCACCGTGGCCATGTTGGTGATCACCGAGGCCACGTCCCGCGCGTTGCCGATCCGGCCCAGCTCCTGCCGCGCCGCCTGGTAGGACTCCAGCGCCTCCACGTAGCGGTCCTGGCGGAACAGCACGTTGCCGCGGTTGCTGTACAGCCGCGCCAGCCGCAGCGCGTCGCCCTCCTCGCGGAACACCTGTTCCGCCGAGCGGCACCACTCCTCGGCCCGGGCATACTGTCCGAGGTAGATCAACGCCTGCAACGCGCCCGACATCGTCAGTGCCAGCTCCAGCCGGTCGCCCGCCAGCCGGAACAACCCGATCGCCTGCTCATATAGCGCCGCGGCCTCGCTGTGCTGGCTGCGCGCGAACTGCAAATGGCCCCGCGCCCGCACCGCCTTGCCCTCCGCCGCTTTGCCCGGCAACAGGCCGGCCAGCGCGTCGCAAGCCTCCACCAGCTTCTCCGCCCGCGCACTGTCGGCATACACTTCGCGGCCGATCTCCTTCACCAGCCGCTCCAGCAGCTCGGCGCGCCGTTCGGGCGCGACGCGTTCGTCGCTCACCGCCCCGGCGCCCTGCGCGGCCGCCTCTTCCAGCCACGCCTCGGCCGAGAAGACGATCTGGCCCGCCGGCCTCAGCGAACTCTCTCCTTCACCGCGAGAAGCCAAATTTCTCCAGCGCTTTCTTCATTTTGTCCAGGCATCGCCCGCGGATGAAACCAATCGAGCCTTCGGCCAGTCCGAGCTCGCGCGCCACTTCCAGATACGGCCTCGGGGGGTGCTCGTAGAACAGCATCCGGATCATCCTGCGGCAGCGTTCGGGGATGCTCTCCACCGCGTCGCGTACAATCTGCTCCTGCTCCACCTGCAGCTCGATCTCCCCCGGCAGGGGCCGCGAATCGGTCGGCTCGGGGGACGTTTCCCAGCCCAGCGCCACGCCCGCGCGTTTGCTCTCCCGCTCCTTCCAGCGCAAGCATTTGTGCGACGTCACCGAAACCAGCCAGCCCTTGAGCGCGGCCGGCTCCCGCAGCCGCTCCATTTCGGAGTGCAGGTCCAGCCACACGTTCTGGAAAACGTCGGCCGCGTCCTCTTCCGGCATCCGGAACTTCATCGGGATGGAATACACCAGGGTCTTGTAGCGCTCGACCAGCACACCCCAGGCGTGCCCGTTGCCTTGTCGGCACTCTTCGACCAGTTGCTCGTCCGTGAATCGGCTGAGACTTCGCGGCGGCTCTCCAGAGCTCACTTTCTCTCCCCTGGCGCTGGCCGCAGGAACAGCTCCTCGGCGTTCCACATCGTATAGTGGTCCAGCACCGCGGGCCGGAAATTCCCGACCCGCCATCTCGCCGCGATCAGCACATTCGGGCTCAGCAGGCTGATGATCGGCGCCTCTCGCGCTTCGATCTCCTGCACCCGGTCATAAATCCGCTTGCGTGCGGCATATCCTTGTGTCGCCATCTGTTGCCGCATCAGACGGTCGATCTCGGCCTCCCACTCGAATCCCGGCTTGGCCTGCTCGGGCGCCCATACGTGGGTCGGCCCGTTCGACGGCCAGACGTTCATCTCCGACCCCGGGTCGGCGTCCCCGAACAACAGGGCCATCAGGCACGCTTCGTAATTCTTTGACCTTAACACGCGGTCCTGCAACGTGCGCGACTCCAGTCCCGCCACCTGCACCCGCATCCCCAGCTCTTTCAGGTCCTGCTGGATCATCGCCGCCATCTGCATCCGCTCCGGTTTGGCGGAGCTGACCAGCATCGTGAACTCCACCGCGCGCCCGTTCCTGTCCCGCAGCATCCCGTCCGCCCCGGCGCGGAACCCGGCCTCTGCCAGTCGTTTCCGCGCCTCCGCGAGCGAACGCACGGGTGCTGGAATCGCCGTATTTCTCCACAGCTTCACGCCCGGCGTGACGTGCGTCGCCAGCGCCGTCGCGCGTCCGCCGAAGATCAGCCGCACCATCGCCTCGCGATCGATCGCCAACGACACCGCCTGACGGAACCGCGCCTCCCGGAACCACGGCTGCTTCTCAGCCACCGCCGCCGGCGCCGCACCCGGCGGATTGAGATTGAACAACAGGAAGTCGTACTCCAACCCGGCGCCCAGGTCGCGCAGTTGCAACCCGCGCCCGCCCGCCTCCTTCTCCAGCAGCGCGTAACTCTTTGCGCTGACGTGGTTCAGGATATCCCCGTCGCCGCCCAGAAACCGCAGCACCTGTCCCTCTTCATCGGCCACCGGCCGGAAGACGATTTCGTCCAGATACGGCAATTGAGTGCCGCGGCTATCCTTCTTCCAGTAGTACGGATTCCGCTCCAGCACCAGGCCCTCGCCCGGCCGGTAGCTCTTGAGGCGGAACGGGCCCAGCCCGGCCATCTTCTCGGGCGGCGTCGCCAGCCCCCATTGCTCCGCCAACTGGCCGCGCTTGTAAGCCTCCTCGAGCAGATGCCGCGGCAGAATCGCGATGCTGTCGAAGAGTCGCTCCGCCGGCCCGTACGGCCCCCCCAGGTCGAACTCCACCGTGTACGGATCGATCTTGCGCACGCCGATCGGCTTGCCGTTCACCAGCAGCAGGTCGCGCTGCGGTGAGTTGACCTTCTCGTCCAGGTAAGCCTGGAAGGTGAACACGACGTCGTCGGCGTCGAACGGCTGGCCGTCGGAAAATCGCACTCCGCGGCGCAGTTTCAGCCGGAACCCGCGCCCGCCGGGCAATTGCGTCCACGACTCCGCCAGTGCCGGCTCCGTCTTCTGCGTCTCGCGATTGATGTGCACCAGGTCGGCGTGCATCCGGAACACCACCTCGTGCGTGGCCTCTTGCGAGGCAAACGCCGACAGCGGATTGAACGTCCGCGGTTCACCGCTCTGCAAGAAGATCAGCCGCCCGCCGCGCTGGCCCGTCTCCGCGGTCGCTATGCCCGCGCCGCCCGCCACCATCGCCAGCGCAGCCAGCACGAGCCCTAGCCACCCGGCGGTAGATGAGTGCGCCGCCCCGCGCGCCCGTTCCACGCGAGAAACCGCGTAATTCCGCCGCTGTTGCCCGTCCTGATCGCAGTGCACGCTGACTAATCCTAATCAATTGTGCACTTTAATGAGCCACAATCAAACTGCTTTTCCGATCTCATTCTCCGCTGTAGGACGGAGAAAGGCTTCGCGCCGCTTGAGCGGGATCGGTCGAATTGCCCGCGCTTTGCCCGCATCTTGGGCGCCGCCGCTGCGCCCCTCCCCCCAACAACCCGCGGCTTGGCCGGGCGAATCCACCCTACTCCCGAGCCCGTTCCCGGCCCAGGAGTTCGCAACTCAATACCAGTAGCGCCAACACCGGCAGCGGCGCCGCCAGTTGCAGGCAATTGGCGGCCGTTGCCGGGTGCCGCAGCGGGGCCAGCAGATTGCCCCAGCTCGCCGCCGGCTCACCCACCCCCAGGCCGAAGAACGTGAGCGTGACCTCCGCCAGTACATAGCCCGGCAGCAACAGCAGGAACTGCGTCGCCGCCAGCCCGCGTAATTCCGGAAGCAGGTGGCGCTTCATCAGGTGCCAGCGGCCCGCGCCGAAGCTCTCCGCCGCTTCGACATATTCGCGCTCCCGAACCTCGCCCGCCATTTGCGCGAACAGCCGTCCCGGCCGCGCCCACCCCGCCGCCCCGATCACGGCGCTGAGCAGCAGCAGCACCTGCCCCGGTCCCAGCGTCAGCGGCAGAAAAGCGCGGATCGCCAGCAGCAGGTACAGCCACGGCACGGACATGAATAACTCCGCCAGCGCCAGCACCATTCGCCGCAAAAGGCCCCGCGACAGTCCCGCCGCCGCGCCCGCCAGCAATCCCAGCCCCACCGACAACGCCGCCGCAATCAGCCCAGCCCCCAATGAGATCCGGCCGCCGTGCAACATCCGCGACCATACGTCGCGGCCCAGTTCGTCCGTGCCCAGCAGGTATTGCCCCGATGGCCGCGCACACGGACAGTCGCGGTTCTGCTGCTCCGGCGCGTGTGAGGCCAGCCACGGCGCCAGCGCCAGCGCCAGTACCAAAAGCGCCAGGTACGCCACTGCCGCCGTCCGTAGGGCGCGCCCGCTCACCGCGGCTCGCTCCCGCCGCCTTCGGCTCGCAATCGCGGATCGGCGGCGTACAACAGGATCTCGCTGGCAAAGTTCGCCGCCGCCAGCAGCGCCGCGCTGGCCAGCGCCAGATCCAGCACGATGTGCGCGTCGCGTCCCATGATCGATTCGATAAACAACGGGCCGGCGCCCGGCCAGCTGAACAGCGTCTCGGCAATCACCGAACCGCCGATCAGCCCCGCCGCCGACAGGCCCAGCAGCGTGATGATCGGGTTCGCCGCCGCCGGCAGTATCTGTCCCAGCCACAACCTCGCTCCGCGGATGCCCGCCGAACGCGCCTCCCGCACGAACGGCGCTTCGGCGGCTTCGATCAGCGCCGTCCGCAGATTGCGCACGATCACCGGAACTGCGGCAAAGGCCAGCACCAGGCCCGGCAATAGCATCCTCCGGAGCAACTGCATGGGCGTGGCGTTCTCCAGGTAAACCACGTCCGAATCGAGCCAGCCGAATTTCGCCGCCGCCAGCAGCAGCAGCATGCCGAACAGGATCTCCGGCAGTGCCAGCGCCGCTGCCGTGACCGCCTGCACGCCCCGGTCCGCCCACCTGTGCCGCCGCACCGCCGCCAGGAAGCCCAATGGCAACGCGGCCAGCCACGCCACCGCCATCGATAACCCGCCCAGCAACAGCGTGTTGCGAAGGCGCGGCGCCAGTAGTTTCGAGGCCGGCATGCCATACGCCATCGAGACCCCGAATTCGCCCCGCAGCGCCGACTGGAACCATGCCGAATAGCGTTGGGCGAAACCCTTGTCCAGCCCGTAACGTGCCCGCAGCGCCGCCGCCGTCTGGGGCGTCATCTGCGGGTCCAGCCGCATGTCATCAAAGAAATCTCCGGGAGCGAGGTCCATCAACAGGAAGCTCAGCACCGACACCGCCGCCAATGTCAATCCCGTCGCCGCCAGCCGCCGCAGTACAAAGACCAAAAATCTCATGCACTTACCTCACCCCAACCCGCACCACGGCGAAGCTCGTGTCACTTCGGAATTCACACTGCCGTGGAACCGCATCGGCGGGAGATTTGTGCGTTTTAGTCGATCCATATTGGCTCACTTGGTACTATTACAATCAATCAATCGTCGGCGATCCATCTCGGCTGTGCCAGCCGCCACTCCTGCCACCCTGGAGACTCTTTCTCAACAAGTTTGCCTTGCTCCATCAATTCGATACGGGCTCCTGCTTTTTCCAGGAGAGCTGTTTCGTGGGCGATGAACAGACAGGACATATTGGTCTTAATGGACTGATCCAATAATGCTTGTAAGATCTGTTCCTGCAATTCCAGATCGAGTGCCGCCAGCGACTCGTCCAGGATCAGCAGCCACGGGTCCAGCGTCCACGCACGGGCGATGGCCACCCGCGCCTTCTGGCCCCCGCTCAGCTCCCGGATGGGACGTGGCAGGAGGTTCTCCTCAACTCCTGCCTGGCCTGCGCATCGCCCCGCCAGTTCGTGCGGAAGCCGCCTGATTTCAATCGGTTCCAGGATGGCCTCCAGGGCTGTGAAGCGCGGGTTCAGGCTGCGCCCGGGGTCCTGCGGGATCCAACTAACCCGCGCGCGCAGCAGCTCCGGCGTGCCGGCGTTGTAGTTCACCAGGATCTGGCCGCCATCGGGCGTGTCCAAACCGGCCAGGAGACGGGCCAGGGTCGTCTTGCCGCAGCCCGATTTGCCGGCCAGCACCACCCACTCGCCGGGCCAGATCTCGAAGTCCAGGCCGGGCAGCACCACGCCCCGATCCCGACCGAAAAACCCGCGCCGGGCGTGCGCCTTCCTCAGATTCCGGACCATGAACAGCGCGCTCACGCCACGCCTCCGATGCGCAGGCGGCCCGAGCGCTGCAGTTCGGCGATCGTGCCCCGCGCCGCGATGCGGCCCTTCGAAATGACCACCGTCGCCTTGGCGAATCCTATCAACAGCAAGGGGTTATGAGTGATAAAAAGCACCGCCGAGCCGGCTGCGCGAAGCTCCTCGAACAGGTCCAGGATCTGGCGCTGCGTGACCGCGTCCAGGGCCGAGGTCGGCTCGTCGGCCACCACCAGTTGCGACGCCAGCAGGAACGCGCGCGCCAGCAATACGCGCTGCCGTTGGCCGCCGCTCAGTTCATGCGGATAGGCCTGCTGCAACTCGGCGCTGTCCAGCCCGGCTCGCGCCAGCGCCTGCCGTGCGGCCCTTTCCGCCGCCCGGCCGCTCAGCCCCAAAGCGCACAGGGCCGCGGCCTTCACCTGGGTAACCGCGCGCAGCACGGGGTTGAGCGCCAGCCCGGGTTCCTGCGGGACATAGGTGACCACCCGGCCCCTCAGCGCGTCCCAATCGCGGGCCCGGACAATACGCCGCCCGGCCAGTTGGATGCTGCCCGTGACCCTGGCCGTTTCGTTCAGCAGGCCGCACAGTGCCAGACCGAGCGTGCTCTTGCCCGAGCCCGACGGTCCGACCACGCCGATGATCTCGCCGCGGTTGAGATCCAGGTCCACATCCTGCAGAGCACACAGCGGGCCTTTCGCGGTCGAGTAAGTGACGCCGAGATTTTCTACTGCGCAGAGCGGAGGCATATTCGGTGACCCGCTGGCGTTCCTCTACGACTTGTCAAGCAGCCGGCTGAGAGCCGATCCGGGCACCCCACCAGGGCATTGTATCGAACGGTGACGCGCCTGAAGCCGGCAGCGTACGGCGAGCCGCAGGCAGCGCAAAAACAAAAAGTGCGAAACAAAGCCAATTGCCAATTATCATTCTTATAATCAATCACTTAAGTCCTATCTTTCGATTTTCTATTCGCTCCATGTTCGGAGTCGCACTGCGCATTGGCTGCGGAGCGCAAACACGGGCTGCCACCCCAGCATAGACCCGGCGTCAAGAGCCGTCTTGGGCCGCGGCGGACCGGCCAGGGGCGTTCGACGATTGGGGGCAGGACCGGGTTAGGCGGGGTTCAAAGCCACTTCTTCTCGTCCCACAGCTTGACGCCCGCTGCGGTCAGTTGTCGCAGTCCAGCGAGCAGCTGCGGTTCCGGCACGGACTTGAAATTGAAGCAGGTTTTGCCCTGCATGCGCTTCTTCAAGGCCGGCGGAATACTCTGCGTGAGCGGAGGACACATGTACAGCGGCATCAGGTGGAAGCTCACGTAGGCCTTGCCCAGACGCACGGAGCCGAAATACATCGGTTGCCCCTTGTGTTGCGGATAGGGCGACGCGGCTCGCGTGAGCAGGGTGTACTCGACGGGCGTATCGGTCTTCACCCCGAGACGCGGCGCGAACTCGGCGAAAACGGATTTCAGCGCGGCGAAAACGGCCGCAAAATCGGCGCGCATGGGGAATAGTGTATCGCGTCGGCGAATTGACGTCGATTCGCTCCCTGAACAAACTGTAAACGGAAGGCGCCGGAAGTTCGCCCCGCATCGCTTTCTCGTAAAATTGAGTGAAATCGCACTGGGACGTGCCAGGCTGTTCTCGTTCTGGAACGAGCCTGCCAACATCACCTCGAAGGAGACACAATGCAGAAGCGCAAACTCGGAAAAAGCAACCTGGAAGTTTCGGCTCTCGGGCTCGGATGCATGGGCATGAGCTTTTCCTACGGCCCGCCCAAAGACAAGCAGGAGATGACTGCTCTTCTGCGGGCCGCCGTGGAACGCGGTATTACGTTCTTCGACACTGCCGAGGTCTACGGCCCGTTCACAAACGAGGAGCTCGTGGGCGCAGCCCTCGCTCCCTTCCGCAAGCAGATTGTCATCGCCACCAAATTCGGATTCGATCTGAGCGGCAGCGATAATCGGCCGGGAGCGGCAGGCCTGAACAGCCGGCCGGAGCACATCAGGCTAGCTGTTGAGGGCTCGCTCAGGCGGCTCAAGGTTGACGTCATCGACTTGCTCTATCAGCATCGGGTTGACCCGGACGTGCCTATCGAAGACGTAGCCGGGGCGGTGAAGGACCTGATTCACGCGGGCAAGGTCAAGCACTTCGGCCTGTCCGAAGCGGGCGTGCAGACCATCCGTCGCGCCCACGCCGTCCAGCCCGTCGCGGCGCTGCAGAACGAGTACTCGCTGTGGTTCAGACGGCCGGAAGCGGAGGTCATTCCGACGCTCGAGGAACTCGGCATCGGCCTCGTCCCCTACAGTCCGTTGGGCAAGGGCTTCCTCACGGGCAAGATCGACGCAGACGCGAAGTTCGACAGCTCGGACTTCCGCAGCACCCTGCCGCGCTTCACGCCGGAGGCTCTCAAGGCGAATCAGGCTCTCATCGATCTGCTCGCCGGCATCGCCGCACGGAAGCAGGCCACACCGGCCCAGATCGCGCTCGCCTGGCTGCTGGCCCAGAAGCCGTGGATGGTCCCGATTCCGGGCACTACAAAGCTGCATCGCCTGGACGAGAACATCGGGGCACTGTCAGTCGAGCTCACGCCCGACGATCTGCGAGACATCGATGTCGCCGCCTCGAAGATCACGGTGCAAGGCGCTCGCTACCCTGAGAAGATGGAGCGATTGACCGGTCGCTGAGCGGCCGCCGAGCGGGAGCCTTGAGAAATGGAAATCAAGAAAAGTGGCTCACAGCCCTCCGGCAAAGGACCGGCAGAGTATTTCACCGGCACGGTACGCATTGACCCGCTGTTCCATCCGCCCGCACCGGCGCGCGCTTTCGGTGCCAATGTCACCTTCGAGCCCGGCGCCCGGACCGCGTGGCACACCCACCCACTCGGCCAGACCCTCATCGTGACGGCCGGTTGCGGCCGGGTGCAGCGTTGGGGTGGGCCGCTGGAGGAGATCCGGCCGGGTGATGTGATCTGGTTTCCTCCCGCTGAGAAGCACTGGCATGGGGCGACGCCAACTACGGCTATGACCCATATCGCCATCCAGGAGCAGCTGGACGGCAAGGCCGTCGAGTGGCTGGAGCACGTCAGCGACGAACAATACGGCGCCTGAACCCGAATTCCAAACCCGGATTCCGGATTCCCGGATTCACGTGCCCGAACCACGGAGGATCATGACGTACACGTTCGCGCCTTCCCAAAAGCTGCGGCGAGATTGGGCATGAAGGGCTGCCCACGCTGCAGCGAGGGCTCCCGTGGGCGAAGCGTCATAGGCCATGAGACAGGCGTGGTCGTAGCTCCATTCCGGATGCCTCTCGGTTGCAGCGAGACGAGGCAGGCCGCGGTAGAAGAAAGCCTGATAGATACCCTTGACCAGCTCCCGTTGGGCATATTCCGGCGAGCCGCTTGGGAAGTATTTCCCTTCGAACAGGATGGAATGCGGAAACGGATCCCGAAGGGAGAAATCCGGCCAGCTCTGTGTCAAGGCACCACCTTTCTCAGGGTCCGTCCAACCCTGGTAAATGTCGATGGCGCGGGCGCCTAGGACCTTTCGAAAGGGATGGCGCTCCCACCACATAGGCGACTGCCGAGAGATGGCCGGCGTGCTCCGGTGGTACTCGCTGAGCAACGCCTGCTGAGCCTGCTCACCGGACAATCCAGCATAGGACTTCAGTAAGTCGAAAAGCACCGGAAGAGCCTGCCCATTGAGGAAGGCGGACTCAGGAAGGCGCAAATGCTTCTGCTTATCGTCCGTCTTCGCCGCTTTGACCGTGCTCCGAATCCAAGCCCCCATTTCGGAGGGGCCGGGCAGTTGCCTATTCAGCGTCTTTTCCAACTCTCTGAGAAACTCCAGGGCCTGGTCCTTGACAGTGGCGTCCACGTGGGCCTCCATTCTTGCTTATCGGCGGCCAAACCTGGCCAATCCGGGGGCAGCGCACGAGTCTGTCGGAGATAGATTTTGATGAACCTAGAATCAACGACTTACAGACATTCCGCAAAGAAAAAATCCTCGTATGTTATTGGTTCTACGTAGGGGAATTTCTATCTCCGACAGACTCGCACGCAATCGCCAATTCCGTGAGACGGAGCCAACCGCACGGGCACTGACGGGCGGCATGGCGCGGGCTCCGAGGATCGCGTCCGCGCACCATACGGCTAGCCCGCGCTGGAAACTGGGGTCTGAGCACTGCCCCCGGAGGCAGGTCGAGACTGCACTCGCATCTGGAACGTAGTGGCTTCGGAGGGCATGCTCTCTCACAATCCGGGTAGCTTGCCCGCAATCGCTGACTTCTTGAGACGTTCCCCTCGCCCCTCCAAACACCTCGCTCTGTCCCTGTATCCGCGTCCATTCCGCCCCTCCGCCCAAATACAGTCACGCCGGCGGTGAGATTATTTCCAGCGTCTTATCAATGCTGTCCGCACGACTCCCCGCCTCGCCGCTTGCCCCGCCATGATCTCCTGATTGCGGGTAGAGCAATTGCTGGCCAGCATCTCAGCCCCACTCGCAGGCGGCGAAAGGCCTCGAGTAGCAGCCTTCCGGCTTTCTGGACTTCGGTCCGATCCCCCAGGATGGGATCCGGGTGGCTCGACGATTACCCTGAACGCCATCCTCCAGCCCGGATGTTGCACCACGATCGCAGCGAGGCGCGTTGAGAGGGCCGTAGATACAAGGCGCGCTTGCGGGACGCCCGCAGGCGTACTTGGCAGTACGTCGAGGACGGGGGGTGCCCCCTGGGCCCAGCGCAACGAAGTAGATGCGGCCCTATCGCGCGCCGCAGCCGATTTTTGGTGGAACATCCGGGCCAGGGCGGAACGGGCGATGGCCGGTCTAGTGATCGCGTGAACAAATTCGCTATCTTCCACCCCACAGGAAAGCGGGGTTGTGGCGGGCCCCCAGGCCATTGCGAGCTGGGGCAAGCCGTCGTGCAAAGCGGAGCATCCAGGGTCAGCGCTGGGAAGACACCCTCTGGGCACTGCTCCGCCCTACGAATCTGATCTTTTGAAATTCCGCCGAATTGCCCACCATTTACGGCACAACTGTGCCCGCAATCCCTCCGAATCACCATCCATTTACGGCACAAGTGCGCCCGTGCAATCCGCGCCCCTGCGCCGGCGGAAGGCGTCCGTGGACTCATTCCGCCGGCCGCACGTTGTGCGTAGGCGCGCCAGGCGCCGTTCCGATCCTCCCATTGGCTGCGAAAACGAGTGAGCAAGGGCGGCGCGATCCGCGCAGTGACCTGGATGCCAGCTGCGGTTCGATGCCTGTGCGGGGTCAACAGGTCGAGCAAAGGCTAGCATTTTGCGCTGGGCGGAGGCGGCAATATATCATGAGTCTGCATTGGATGACACCGTTCTGCAATCGTTAGAGCATGTCGGCTGAGATACCAGCCATACGAGACCGGAGAGAGCTTATGCAGAGCCTCACGCGCGCGGAGTTCTTGAAGGGATCGGCCTGTACTCGAATGCTCCCGCAGGAGCATTCAATACCTGAAGAAACCTGAGCGTATGACCGGAATCAGGAAGAGGACCCTATGAAGCTCGGACTTTACACTGCGCTGTTCACGGACGTCGGTCTCGATGAGGTGATCCGTCGGGTCCGCCCGCTAGGCATTGAGGCGCTGGAGTTCGCCACCGGCAACTACGGCCCGCCACGGTTTGTGCACTGCGACTGGTTCGATCAGCCCGACCGGCTGCGGGAACTGCGGCAGAAATTGGATGACGCCGGTTTGATCATCAGTGCTCTGGGGTGCGCCGGCAACGTGCTGCATCCCGATCCGCAAGTGGGCCCGAGGCACGCCGAGACCCATCGTCGCACGGTCCTGTTGGCCGAGGCGCTGGGAGTGCAGACTGTCATTAATTTTTCCGGCTGTCCCGGAGATTCGGACAGCGCGCGGTACCCCAACTTCGTCACGGTCGCGTGGCCGCCCGACTATCCGGCCATCCTGCGCTGGCAGTGGGAAGAGAAGGTGATTCCGTATTGGCGGGAACAGGCCCGATTCGCGCGCGACCACGGGGTCCGCATCGCCCTCGAGATGCACCCTGGCTTCGTCGTTTACTCGCCCGAGACGTTGTTGCGCCTGCGTGCCGAGGCCGGCGCGAACATCGGATGCAACTTCGACCCGAGCCACCTGTTCTGGCAGGGGATCGATCCTTGTCTGGCGGTCCGGGAACTGGGCGACGCCATTTTCCACGTGCACGCCAAGGACACGCGCATTTACGATTCCAATAAGCTCCGCAACGGCGTTCTCGACACCAAACCGTACAGCGAGGAAGCGCATCGATCGTGGATTTTCCGCACGGTCGGCTTTGGGCACGGGCCCGAGTTCTGGAATGACTTCGTGTCGACGCTCGCGATGGTAGGCTACGACGGCGTGATCTCCATCGAGCACGAAGACAGCCTGATGTCGGTGGAAGACGGCCTGGAGAAGGCCGCGGCCTTCCTGCGGCCGATTCTCATCCGCAAGAAAGCCGGCGCCATCTGGTGGGCCTGACAAGGGGTCCGACCCCACGCTTGCTCAGAGCCTGAGCTGGGCCCGCCGCGAATCGGAATATAATTTTGATGTCATGCGCCATGGCATGGCGAGTACGCAACTCGCGCGCAGCAACGACTCGGTTTGAGGCGCGCCGGGAGAGAGGGCAGAAATGGGACTGGGGAAGAGGGTTCGGCTAAGCCGCTTGTTCGGTCATCCTTCCGGCCGGTTGTGTTCCGTGGCGGTGGATCATTTCCTGGGTTATCACACCGCGATGCATCCCGGGCTGGCCGACCTGCCGAAGACGATAGCGGCGATCGTGGCTGGGAAACCGGATGCCATCACGATGAACAAGGGCGTCGCGCTGGGCTGTTGGGGCCACTACGCCGGCACGATTCCTCTGATCCTGCAGAGCCTGACCGCGCGCCCCGACGATACGGCCGACGAGTTCATTGCCGTGCCCGAAGACGCTGTACGGCTGGGGGCGGATGCCTTCGCCACGTGCTGTTTCGTCCGCGGCGCGACGGAGGCCGCACACATTCGCCGCGTCGCCGACTTCGTGCGCCAGGCCGAAGCATGGGATATGCCCGTGATTTTGCATACTTACCCGCGCACGTTCAGCGCCCACGGCGTGGATATCAGTTACGCGCCCGAGGATATTGCCTGGGCCGTGCGCTGCGGGATCGAAGTGGGCGTTGACGTCATCAAGACGCCCTACTGCGGCGATGTCGCCAGCTACGCGCAGATCGTCCGCGGCTGCCCGGTCCCGCTGGTGGCGGCCGGGGGGCCGAAGGCCCGCACGCTCGCCGATGCGCTGGTCATGGCATCCGAAGTGATGCACAGCGGCGCCCGCGGGATGACGATCGGCCGTAACATCTGGGGCGAGGCCGACATTACCGCCGCCGTACGGGCCTTCAAAGCGGTGATTCACGATGGCGCCAGCCCGCAGGCGGCGGAGGAACTCTCTGCTCGGGAACCGGCGGCCCTGCGCGACTGACGTGCCACCGCCGGAGTTTGACATCCTCGGCCTGGGAACCATCGCCATCGACGATCTCGTGTACGTCGAGCGTTATCCTCCGCCGGACCGGAAGGCCATGATTCTCCGCGAGCGGCGCACCCTCGGCGGACAGGTAGCGACAGCGCTCGCGGCCGCGAGCCGCTTGGGCGCTTCTTGCAGCTACGCCGGAGCCCTCGGCCAGGATGAGCTGTCCATGGCTGCTCTGGCCGGTCTGCGCGCGCACGGCGTCGATTGCCGGTTCGTGCGCGCCATCGCCTCGTCCGGACCGGTGCACAGCGTTATCATCGTTGACCAGAGCACCGGGAGCCGCAACATATTCTTTGACATGAGCCGCATGACGCCGCTGCCAAGGCCGGACATCGGCGACAATCTGATTGCGAGTGCCCGGGTGCTGCTGCTGGACCAGTTCGATCCACCGGCCATGATACGTGCCGCCGAATGTGCCCACGCCTTGCGCGTGCCGGTCGTCATGGACATGGAATGGATCGACGCCGCCGGCATCGAGGCGATGATGTCGCTGGCCGACCACCTCCTGCTGCCGCGCGATTTCGCAGCCGCCTACACCGGCCTGGCCTCGAACGAGGAGATCGTCCGCCAACTGCACCGCGGCCGCCGCGCCTGCACCGCGGTGACCTGTGGAGCGCAGGGCTGTTATTACCTGAGTGCCGATAGCGCTGCGCCGGTCCGCCACTTGCCGGCCATTCCCGTCGCGACGGTAGAGACGACCGGGTGCGGCGACGTCTTCCACGGCGCTTATGCCATGGCTCTCAGCGCCGGGCAGCCGGCCATCGAATGTCTGCGCTTCGCCGCCGCCGCGGCCGCTGCATTTGCCGCTCGTCCCGGCGGCTGGGAACATCTGCCGACGAGGCCGGACGTGAATCAACTGCTCTCATCCACGCATTGACACCGGAGAACCTATGAGCCAGCCACACCTCATCACGGAATTGGAGCAAGCGCTTCTGGAGGTGCCCCTTCTGGATGCGCACACGCACATGGACGCGGCGCATCTTTCAGCCCGCGGCCTCCACGACATCCTGCTCTATCACATGGTCATCAGCGACCTCTACTCCGCCGGCTGCCCGGATGGCGCGCGGCTGAGCGAGGATCCTTCCATCGAAGAGGCGCACACCCGCCTGGAACGCGCAATTCCCTACCTGCCGTACATCCAGAACACTTCCTGCTATTGGGGCGTCCGCATGATTCTGAGCGACCTGTATGGCTGGACGGATGCGATCACTCCCGCCAACTGGCTCGAGCTCGACAGCCTCATCCGCGAGCGTGCCGGCAAGCCCTGGGCGGTTGAGATTCTGGATCGGGCCAAGATCCGGCGGACAGTCACGGAACTCTGGCGCGGCCGCGACGGCGCCTCCGACGAGCTATTCCAATACAGCATGGAATGGGCCTTCTTCCCACGCTGCCAGTGGGGCGAGTACGATACCGCGCTGTACGAACTCGAACGCACCTGGACGGAAGAAAAGCCCGAGCCGCCGCTGCCCGTGACGTTGGGCTCACGCCCCGCCGTTGCGCGGCCCATCCGGACTCTTTCTGACGTGCATGACTGTCTCGACCATTACCACGAGACCACTCCCTACGCGCGGATAATCAACACCGCCCAGCACTTCTCGACCGATATCGATTACCGCCTGGTGAGCGATGCGGAAATGGCCGAGGCCCTGGCCCGGCGCGACACTGCGGGCGCAGCGGAACGCGATATCTACGCCAACTATGTCATCGAGCACTATCTGCAGCGGCTGGAGCGGCGCGGCGAACCATTCTTGTTCCAATTCTCTCTGGCAGCGGACCCGCTGCCGTTTGAGACCGCCAGCCGCATCAACCAGCGCACCCTCGGCCAGCTGGCCGATCTGATCGCGCTCCACCCCCGGCTCAACTTCCAGTGCCATGTGTCGAGCGTCCACGCCAACCAGACGCTGTGCACCTTTTGCCGGGAACTGCCGAATTTCTCGCTGGCCGGCTACTGGTGGCACAACTTCTTCCCCCAGTTCATCCGCCAGGTGATCGCGACCCGCCTGGAGATGCTGCCCGTCAACAAACAGGTGGGCTTCCTCTCGGACGCCTACTGCGCCGACTGGGCCTATGCCAAGGCTGTGATCGTCCGCAAGCAACTGGCGCGCGTGCTGGCCGAAAAGATCGGGCAGGGACAATACACCATGGACACAGCGGTCCAGATCGCCCATGCCATCTTCTTCGAAGCACCCCGGAGTCTCTGTCAGGTTGAGCCGCGAGACTAGCCCGCGATCTCTCTCGGCACGATCGGCGGAACCTCGCCCGCCACGGGGTGAACTGCCACCGCGGGAGCGATCTCAGGCCGCTGTATGGCCTTATCCAGATAGGTCGGTCCTAGGGACGTGTAAACAATCTTGCAATGCAGCCGCTGCTCGATGAATCTCAGCAGCGACGCAGAGTCCTCCACGACATGGCGTTTCAGACTGGCGGGCTCAGTCTCGAACAGCGACCTGGCGTCCGGCTTCAGCCAGGCAGCAATGACGCCCTGGGAATTGCGGTATTCATCCACGTAAGTAAACGGGGACTCGACACAGTCCATGTGGGTCAACGCCAATCCGTCGACCCCGCCACAACATTGGATGGCGTAGCGGGCGGCCACGAAGTCGAAGTGCCCGAAACGCATGTTCGCCTGCCCTTCCCCGGGCAGGCTGTGGTCGGAGAAGCTGAGAGCGGGGTCCTCGCTCACGAACGGGCCCGCGCCGCGGCGCGTGAAATGAGTTCTCAAGACCCCTATCCGCACGGACGACAGCCCGGCCTCCTCGCACAACTCAAGAGCGTTGTCGAAGGTCGCGTTGAACGGCGCAACATACGGCGCAAAGCCGCGCGTCTCATCCAGCAGCGCGCCGGCGGCGCCCTCGAACACCATATTTACGTCCCGATAGGTCTCCACCATCTCCGCCCAAGACCGGGGCTGAATGCCTTGGGCAAACAACCTGTAATACTCCGCGATCCGGCGCGGATCCTCGCTGGAAAGCTGGGTCAGCAATGCGTCCGCTTCCCGGTTCACGCCCCAATACTCCCGGAGCTGTTTCAGCTTGTGCAGCCGGATTTCGTCCAACATCCGCAACGCCGGCACGTCGGACAATATGTCGTTGACCTGGAGGTAGGCGCCCCACTGCAGCGCGTCCCGTCTGGTCTCGCCCGCTCCGAATTGGCCGGCGCCGCGGCGGCCGACATCTCGAACCAATTCCCGGATGCGGTTGGTGTACTGGTGATAGGGGGTGATAATCAGGCACTGAGGATCGATGAACAGACGCTCCTGTGTGTACCGCAGCCCCTTCCTTTCGAGCGCCTCGGCCTCTTTCATCAAAGAAAAGGGTTCGATCAGAACATGCTTGGAGATGAACGTGCTCACATCGGAGATAAACATCCCACTGCCGAATTGACGGAACACGTGGCCGGTGCCGTCGGGCTGAACAACACTGTGGGTGCTGTGCGGCCCGCCGTTGTAGCGCACTACCAGCGGAGCCCCGTGCGCCCGGCAGAGATAGTCCACCAGCGATCCTTTGCCTTCATCGCCGAAGGCCAGGCCTTGGAGGATGTATCCGCGGCGAAATCTATGGAAGGACTGTCCGAAGGAACTCATCTTGACTGCCCTCAAGACATTTGTGGCGCAGGCGATTCTGGCCGGGGAGCGATGCGCCGGCCGAGGCCAGGCGGTTTGCCTCGGGGGCCCAGGCCACAATTCCGCGGCGTTGTGCCGCGAACCGTTCCTGGGCGCCCCGCAAGGCGTACTGATCCGGCCGGGGCCTCAGCCCAGGCGCCATTGCCCGCAGCTGCCAGAGCGGGCGTGCACCAGGACTGTCGAGACCGAGCAGGGACCAATGAAAAAGAGGCGTCCCGGAGAGGGTTCTCCAGTTGACAAATGGCCCTGGAGAACGAGCCGCGGATGGCGTGAATCGGAGCGGAGCTGCACTCTCCCGAGGTTGGGCGTAAATAGGCACAGCCGTCTCTTCCGCGGCTTTTCGCCGCACTGGATGACTCTACAGGTCTGGGGTTGTCTCGGAAGCTCTCGCCGGGTTCTGCTCTGCCCGGTCTTGTCGGCCGCTTCCAACCACCCGTCCACTCACAGGCTAGTGGGGATAGGCCAGCTTAACAAGGTAACTTCAGATTCAATTAGAGTGCTTCAAGTAATAGGACTAGGTGATGGAGGCAGTACTGGAAAGAAGAATTGGTGTGATCCTAAAATCGACCTCCAGGGGAAGCGCGGCCGGGTGAGCGCGAACAACGTGGACAGCGGTCACAATGTGGGACGCGTTGTCCTGAGCATGGCATTTGCTTTCAGGCGCCTGGCCTCGTGTTTCCTGCGCCTATCCAGCGGATCGCGGCAAACGGTGTGCGGCGCCGGCCGGCTCGACGAAGGCGTTCGCTTTGGCCCTCGGCGTTTTTCGCACTTCCAAAGCTGCATCAGCCTCAACTACGCCGGAGCCTTCTTCACGACCAGCACCATTTGCATCTCCGGAAGCCCGATGGCACGAAGAATGGCCCGATGTTCAACTCCGCCCGCGAACAAGGCGGTCAGTGGAATCCGGCATTCGACAACCGTTGCCTCGCCGGGCTGGAGCGAAAAGGCCGCCGGGACGAGAACCACTTCGGCGCGGACCTTCGGGGAGGTCTCGGCAGCGAACTCGGAGACCTCGAACGAAACTTCGATCGCCTGGGCCGCCTTGTTGGCAACGACGAATTGGCGCACCGGGGTATCGTCCCCGGCGCCCTCGAATACCAGTTCCCTCAATGGACGCGCGGATGGTTCTGCCGGAGCCCCGGGCGCGGCATCGGGAGCTTTGGCTGCCGCCGTTGTAGTAAAAACGCGCTCAGTCAGGACGACGCTGGCATCGAGCACCGTCTTGTAGCTCTTCATGCTCACGTCGGAATAGCGGCCGTAGGCCGATGGGAACGAGCCTGGATCGCGGGTGATCTGACCGAGAAACTCCCAATAGCCTTTCCAGTACTCGGTCGTGGCGCGGACCGATTCCTTCTGGAAGTTGCTGAGCGCGTCCGTGAGCATGCGGCTGTCCATCGTGTCAGGCAGGAACTGTAGCAGCGGCAGCCGCTACTTTAGCGGGTTTTCAACGCTCGTGGGCGGATTCGAAACAGCCGTGGGCGGAGCCGGAGCGTTCGTGGGCGGAGCCGTCCCAACCGGGGGGGCATTCGGCTGCGAGACCGGCGCGAAGCACGGCTCGCTGCACTGAAAGTGGCGGAACCAATCGTCGGCGCGTTTGCGATATGGAATGTCGCCCAGATCGAAGCGGCACACGCTGTCCTCGTCGCAGCACAGATTCAACTCGAGACAGACCGAGCGCTCGTACTTCCCGCGAACCAGGATCTCGGCGTGGTAGGTGGCGCCCGGATGAAACTGATCGCCGACCTCTACGGAGACCGTCGCCGTGACGGTCTCACCCGCAGCCGCCCGCAGCTCGGAAGGTGTCACGTCGGGCGTCGCGTCGATGGATTTCCCGCAGGCCTCAAACGCCTTCGGGACCAGCTGGTAGTCGACCGCGTCTTTGGAGGTGTTGCGGATTTTGATCGTTGCCTTACGCGTCTCGCCCGGGCTCGCGTCCCAGCTCAGTGTGCAGGCGCAGCGCGGCGGGCAGCAGGTTTCGGGAATATCGCAACAGCCGTGAGTCGCCTTCTGGCCAGGCTTGGCCGCGGTCGCCGGGGTCTGGGACAGATTCTGCGACTGTGGCGGAACGGCGCTCTGGTACCAGCTCGTCCAAGCCTTCATGACGGGCGCGTAGCTGCTCAGCGCCGACTGCAGCAACTGCGCGTTCATCTGCATGTACTGCGCGATCCAGTTATCCACGGCGACGCCGGACGATGTGGCCGTGGCCGTGCCGCTCGATTCTTTGCAGCCCATCCTTGCACCTCGCTTTTCGCAGTTCTCGTCTCTCAGCCCGACTTCTTCGACCCGCTCTTGACGGTTGTATAAACATCCACGGCCAGCGTCGCGTTGTAGAGTTGCAGACTCGCGCGATAATGGCGCAGCGGTTTCAACGCCCCAGGCAGCTCGAAGGTAGCCGATGCGGTGATCTTCTGCCCTGGCCGCAGCGTGATGGCGTCGCGCGTGACGACCAGCGTGCCGGCGTCCATTCCGCCCCACCCTTCCAGCCAGGACGTGAGCAGGCTGTCCTTGTCAGGTTGCGGCGCGTCGTGCAGGCCGACCAGCATCGTCGTTATCAGATCGACCGAGTCGAGCAGCGGCGCCTCGCAACGCTCGCCCAGCGGCAGCGGCACGTTGCCGGCATTCTCGATGACAAAGTCCCGCGTATATTTGGATTCCTTGCCCGCCAGAATGGTGATTTCGCCCGGCTCGATGCGGAAATCCACGACTTCGGTCACATGCGCGGTCGCCTGTACGGTCTGCCCGCCGATGGTCAGCGTCAGCGGGTATGTTCCGGGCGGTGTATACGGGTCGATGGCGATTGTGCTGCGGAAACTCGTCTGCTCGCCCGGCGCCAGGCGCGCCGTCATCGGAATCTGAGTCAGTGGCAGGCGCGCCACTCCCATGAGGTTTTCCGACTGAACGCTCACGCTGCTCAATTTCACCTTCACCGAGGTCGGGTTCACCAGCCGGATGGTCCCCTGAAGGCGCGACGGCGGGCCGGAGAAGACAAACGGGGCATCCTCAGCGTGCGCGAGTTGAATGCCTGACGTCTCGGCCATGGAAGCCTCCTGAGCCCGGAACCGCTACTTGCACTCTTCCGTTCGCCGTGGAACGTACTTCTCGTTGATGGCCTGGGTCTCCCCGCACAGCGACAGGCTCCAGATCTCTACCCCAAACAGCGAGAATGCCAATTGGTAATGCGCCGGAACGTGAACCCGCTGTTCGGGTATCTCGGTGACCGCGACGTTCACGTTGGAGGTGATTGGAGGGATCTCTGTGATCGCCAGCGTAGTCCCCACCGACGCGTCTATTTGAGGCAGTTCCTTGACCGCGACGTTCGTATTGAACGTGATCGGCACGCACTCCGCCAGTGCTATGTCAAAGCGTGGAAGTGATTTAACCTCAATGTCATCCAGCCCGGCGTCAACCTGGATGGTGGGCCCGGCCGTGCCGCCGAACTGGAACGTGTAATCGCTCGGGATGCTCGGTCCGCCTCCACCTTTCACAGGGTTCCTCCGGGATTAATATGCACTCTTGCGTCGAGTATAAGGGCATCCTCCAAAGCTTGCAAGGATTAAACAGCTTTTTCGTGTATGGATTTAGGGCGAATGTGCTAACATGTTCCCCTGATTGAACAATCGGAGGACGACGCTGCAAGTTACCGATAGTGTGCCCGGCCCGCTGAATAGCTGGAATCTGGAGCGCTACCGGGAAATCCTGGGAGTGCTGATTCGCTACGGCCTCTCTGACTTTGTCGAGAACCTCGGGCGGGGCCGCGTGACGCTGCCCCGGATCTCGCCGGCGGCCTTGCGCGGCGCTTTGCTCGAACTGGGGCCGGCCTTCGTCAAACTGGGCCAGATCCTGTCGACTCGGGAAGAACTTCTGCCGCCGGCGTTCCGCGAGGAGCTCGCCAAGTTGCAGGATCAGGTACCGCACTTCCCGCTGGATGTCGCCTCCGAACTGGTCGAGTCGGAGCTCGGCGCGAGGCTTGAGGAGATCTACCCGCGCTTCGATGAGGTCCCCATCGCCGGCGGCTCGATCGGTCAGGTCCACCGCGCCTCGCTCGCCGACGGGACCGAAGTCGTCGTGAAGGTCCGGCGCCCGGGCATCGAAGCGATCCTGGCACGCGATGCAGCGATCATCCGCCACCTGAGCGATGCTCTGGGCGGACAGCCACAGGTGGGAGACCGGGCCGCCCGGCTGGTGAACGATTTCATCGCCGCTACGGAATCGGAGCTGGACTACGCCCGCGAAGCCGACCAGCTGGAGCGCTTTGCGTGGCAATTCGAGCACGAGCCGGGCGTGCGGATCCCGCGCGTGGTCCGTGAGTTTTCGTCCCAGCGCATTCTTACGATGACCTACGTGCCGGGCATCAAACTCTCGCAATCCGAGGAACTGGGCGCCGATTTCGACGGCCCGGCGGCAGCCCGCCAGCTGGGCAGCAACGTCTTGAAGCAGGTGTTCGCCTTCGGGTATTTCCACGCCGATCCGCACCCTGCCAATGTCTTTGTGCAGCCCGACCAGTCGATCGGCTTCTACGATCTCGGCCTGATCGGCGAACTGTCGAGATCCGAACGCGAGTGCCTCGCGAGCCTGCTGCTGGCGCTGATCGAACAGGACGCCGACGCGGCCATCGACGCGTTGCTGGAACTGGCCGGCGCGGCGCACGTGGAGGATCTGGCGGAGCTGCACAGCGACATCGCGCAGTTGATGGCGAACCATTTCCGCCGCCTGACGGCACGCGCCCAGGTGCACCGCATGCTCGGGGAGATCCTGCGGATCACCTCGCGCCACCGTCTGACGCTGCCGCAGAGCTTCTATCTCGCTTTCAAAGCCCTCGCCCTGCTCGATACTGCCGGACGCCGGCTCGATCCGGACTTCGACCTCGCCGGTCTGGCTCTGCCGGTGCTGCGTCGCGCCAGGCCGTCGCGCCCAGTGACGCGGCCGCATGCCTCCGAGGCCGTGGATATCGGCCTCGAAGCGCTGGCGCAGCTCCGCGGCTTGCCGGCGGCGGTGATGAGCAGCTTCAGCCAGCTCAACCGCGGCCAGTTGCGGATTCAATTCGAGCATCGCGGTCTCGAGGGGCCGCTGGAGCGTTATGAGCAGGCCGGGAACCGGTTGAGCGCATCGCTGTTCGCGAGCGCGACTGCCCTGGGGTGCCTCGGCATTACTGGCCTGGCAGTCGCGGCGCATCTGGTCGGTCTCCGGCAGGCCTCCATCGCCGCCGCGGGGATCGTGGGAGTCTCGCTGACCGCGCTAGTTCTCTTGATGCGCCTCGGCCGGCGTGGTGGAACGGGAAGGCGCTGAGATTTATGACGGAAGCAACCAACGCCGGTTCCGTCGTGATCGTCTCCGACGCCGAGGACAAGCAGCGCTGCCTCATTCAGGCCGTCGAGTCGGCAGGTTTGCGCGAAGCGCTTGCGGCGCGCCTTGTGGACGCCGACGTCTCCGCCGCGGAACTTGCCATCTTCATCAAGCCGGACCTGGCCTTCTTCTTCCGGCCGGCCACCACAATCACCGATCCCGCTCTGGTGGAAGGACTGATCGACTGGTTCCACGACGCGGGCTACACCAATGTCCAAGTCGGGACCTCCCGCGATGGGACGGAGTCCTGGCTCGAGAATCGCGATCCCCTGATACTGGCCGACCAGGCCGGCTACCGCTTCGAGACGCCGCAAGGACGCGCTTACGAAGTAGTCGATCTGAGCGACGACCTGGTGGACGGAGGGTTCGGTGCCGGCACCGTTCTGGAAGGTTCGCAGCTCTCGCGGGCCTGGGTAGAGGCGGATTTCCGCCTCAGTTTCGGCAAGTGCAAATCCGACGATCAATACGTTTATGCGGGTGCGCTCCAGAATCTGCTCGCAGTGCTCCCGCTCGCCGACAAGCAACTGCAGTATCAGCATCGCCTGCGCGCCGAGGACGCCGTCGGCGACCTGCTGCACGCGACGCCGGTGCACTTCTCGATCGTCGACGCCTATGTCGCCAACCAGGGCAATGCCGGTTCACGCGCCAGCAATCCCGTGTACGCTTCGACCGTAATCGCGAGCGTGAACCCGCTGCTCGCCGACTGGGCCACGGCCCTCAAAATGGGCGTGGATCCTTACGCCTCGCCAATCGTCGCCCGGGCCCTGCGCAACCTGGGCCTGCCTGAACGCCCGCGGATCGTGGGCGATCTTTCGCCTTTCCCGGCGTTTCGCAACGTCGATCCGATGGTTGTCGACGCCGTGAATAAGCGCAACGCTTCGCTGGAGGTCCAGCGCGCGGCGACGGCCTGGCTGCAGACCGTGGACCGCCAGCTATTCCCGTTCAAGGACTCGCTGACGGATCGGCTTAACCAGCTGCTGGCCTTCCAGTTCGGGAGCCTGGATTCGAATCCTGTGGGCTACGCAGCCTTCCTGGTGTTGAATTACTCGCTGGGCGCCGTGAACCAGACGATCGAGGGTACGCGGACACTGCTCGCCAAGGACCAGTTGCACTGGATCGAGCGTCCGCTGAATCTGCCGCTGGCGACTTACACGACAGCCGACTTTGAACAGTCCCGGACCTACATGGAGTCGCTCGAGGAACTCGTTGTCCAGTTGCCGCCGGACAAAAACGGCCTGCGCTGGCGCTACCTCGACAACTCCGTGCTGTTCGAGTGCTCCCGCACCCTGCCGATCCCGTTCGACGATTTCGTCCAGCGGGTTGATATCGCCCGCTCGATCCGCATGATGAACGACTATATCGGCGGCGCCTGCGTACCGGTCCTGCGGGATGCAGCCGGGCGCATCACGCATCAGGCGGAGCGGAACCTGTATCTCCCCCAGCCCAACTACATCGTGTTCACCGGCGGTCAGCCGATCGACGTCTCCAAGCTGGAGTACATTACTTACTCCGAGGACGAGCACAAGATCTTCTGGCGCACCATCCTCAGCGAGAACAACACCGGCAAATTCGACGATGGTACCGTTGCTTTCACGCGCAGCGGCGAGGGGACGCTCATCACTGTTGTCGCCCGCCAGGAGTTTATCCTGCCGCCCTTCTGGCAATTGCTGAAGCTCGACCTGCAACCGATTCTGAAGGACTACCTCGTTACCGACGCGTACAACAACTTCTTCACGCGCACCATCGCCAACCTCGAGGCCGTATTCGAGGGGCGGCCCTATCGCGCCGGACGACCATGGCCCGGCGCCGCCGGCGACGCACCCGCTCCGGCGCTGCCGTCCGAACGCCTCGGCGAGGACTTGCAGCGACTCGCCGGCAGCGCGCGGGAGGCGCTCGACCGCGTGACGAACCGTCTCTCGTTCAGGACCGCGCGGCCCGCGCCCGCATACGTGGACGAGCAGGGGTTTGCCCATTTCGAACCGCCCCAGGCGAGCGGCGCCGAGACGCAGGAATCGAAGCCCCCAGGCAGCATGGCCAGTCTGCAGAGTCTCGGCTCTACCGCTGCCGGCTTCGTGAAAGACCTGTTTGAGGCGGTCAGCCGCGACCTGGCGGAGGGACGGGAGAAGCGCTCGGAGGAGGGACCGGATGCGGGCACTGGTTACAGGCGCTAACGGCCTGATCGGCGCAAACCTGTGCCGCGCCCTGCTGCGTCGCGGCGCCGCGGTGCGCGCGCTGGTGCGGCGCACCAGCGACCTCAGCGCGATCCGGGATCTGCCGTTGGAGCTTGTTCATGGCGACGTGCTCGAGCCTGAAACGCTGCTGCCGGCCACGACCGGCTGCGAAGTTGTATTTCATGCCGCTGCGGTCTTCTCCTACTGGGACAAGACCGAAGCCGAACTCGAGAAGGTAGCCGTTAACGGCGTTTCCAACATGCTCGTCGCCGCCCGAGCGGCGGGTGTGTGGAGATTCGTGCTGACCTCGTCGTCGGTCACTTGCGGATCGTCCGAACAGACCCTGGTCCGGTCGGAGAACGACTCACTCTCGGATGCCGAGTATTGCCCGCCTTACTTCCACAGCAAGCTGAAGCAGGAACAGGTCGCGCTGCGGCGCGCCGAGGAACTCGACGTCGATCTGGTCGTCGTCAACCCCTGCGTCACCGTCGGCCCGCACGACACGCGGCTCAGTCCCAGCAATTCGATCATCGTCGCCTACCTGAGCGACCCCTTTCGGACCACCTTCGCGGGCGGCTGCAATATCGTCTCGGTGCGCGACGTCGCCGAAGGGCACATTCTGGCCGCTGAGCGGGGTGTGCGCGGCAGACGCTACCTGCTGGGTTCGGAGAATCTCGAATGGTCCCTGATCCATCGCATCGTCGCCGAGTTTTGCGGTGTTGCGCCGCCGCGCCTCTACGCCAATCACACCAGCGGCTATCTGGCCGCATCGATGCATGAACTGTGGGCCAGTTGGACCGGGACCAGACCTTTGACCACGCGCGCACAGGCCAAGATGATCGGCCGCTTCTACTGGTACACTCACGCCCTGGCCGCCGCCGATTTGGGCTACGCGCCCCGGCCGGCACGCCAGGCGCTCGCCGAGGCCGTCGCATACCTCGTACGCAGTCCGCATGTCTCCGCGGAGCTGCGGCGCACACTGGCGCTCGGCAAGGAAGTTTACGACGCGCAGATCCGGCTCAACCGCGAAGCCGGCCAGGCGGCAGCGCGATGAAGCCGTTCCAGACGGTCGAACTCGTCAAGTGCCCGGCCGATGCGATGTGGCGCGCCATTCGCGACCGCCTCGACGAACTCGTGCCCCACCTCGACGATATCCGCAGCGTTACGGTGGAACACCGCGAGGAGAGCCCTGACGGCGTCGTGAAGCTGGTGAATGTATGGCGTGCGAAGGCCAATATCCCGGCCGTACTCGACGCTGTCATCAAGCCCGACTACCTGGCCTGGACCGACCGGGCGAGTTGGAACGAGGCGCGGCGCGAATGCACGTGGCAGATCGAGCTGCACTTCGACCGCCAGCGGACGCGCTGTCACGGCTCGACGCGCTTCGAGCCGGCCCTCGGGGGCAAGGGATCGCGCGTGACGTTTGCGGGCGACTTCTCGATGAATGCGCAAGGCATGCGCGGCGTGCCCGCGTTGCTGGAATCCTCCATCGAGAGCGCCGTCGAGTCCTTCGTGACCTCGCTCATCCCGCGCAACTTCCGCAAACTCGTCCACGCCGCGGCGGGCGTCGCGGGTGGCGCCGGTCAAGCGGCCCGCTCGACCGCCGGACTCAGCAGATAGCTGTGATGGAACCCCAGCCGCGGATCCTCGATGGCCGCCAGCGACGGCATGAATTCGTGCAGGTCGGGCATCTTCACCCGTAGCCGCACTGTGGCTGCCGGGTAGTCGTACACCGTGATGTGGTTCATCCCGCGATTCGCGGTGAACAACAGCGTCTGGTCGCGCGACAACTGGCAGGCGTAGATCGAATCCATAAACACGAACCGGCTGATCCGCAACGCCCCCATGATGTGCCGCGAACTGGTGAAGAAACCTCCTCGCGCCAGCACGTCATATACCTGCGTGCCGATCTGGCGCGGATGCCGCAGTTGCGTCAACAGGTCCGGCCGCTCGTCGATCACACGGAACTTCGAGAACGACTCGAGATCGATGCAGATCACCGTCTGGCTGCCGCCGTTGCAGAAGATCAGCTCGGTGTCGGAAATGGTGACGTCGGAGTTGATGTGCGCCGGCGTCTCGCGCGATGTCAACCAGTGGCGTACGATGCGCTTCTCCACCGGGTCGATCTCGTACGCGTATTCCTTCAGGAATGCCATCGCCCACTCGTGGTAGTCCACATAGTCTTGCGGCAGCACGCGGAACGAGATGGCGTAGAACAAATCCTTCTTTGGATGCGCAACCACGTGCCAGCACGTCGTCGGCATTTCAATGCGCGACACTTCCCCGCTCTGCAGGTCAAGAATGCCAATTTCGCGCGCCTCGCCGGCTTCGCGATAACGCGGGTTGTCCATCGAGCCGTAGGCCACGTAGCGGCCCGAGGCGCTGCGCTTCATCCCATGCGGCAGCTTGACCTGGTGCGGCATGAGGCGCTCGCCCTTCGACAGATCCCTCACCGGGAAGCGATAGAAGTAGTCGCCGACCGGCGTGAGCACCTCTTCATTGCCCATCCACACCAGATGCGTACTGCCACGAATGGTGGTGTCATTGGCCTCGAAGCGCAGCGTCGAGATGCGGTCCGTCTCTTCGATACTGGCGGCGTCGTAGAACAGCAGGTGCTGTCCGGCGTTGCCCAGGTACCCGTGGCTTCCATCCGGGCTCACCGTACAAGCGTGCCCCGCCGCCGCGCCATCGTAGTACTTCACCTTGTAGGCATACGAATTGTCGGCCGGGTCGAACATGAACTTGCACAGCCCGGCCATCCCTTCCAGGCCATTGATCCCGTTCCCGTCGAGCGCGATGTGGTAGGAGTACGGATACAGCTTCATTCCTGCAGCGCCTTCCAGTAGCGCACATAGGCTTGCGGGACCAGCTCGCCGGCCTTGCTGAAGCTGTTGGTCGCCACCGCGATGAGTCCGTCCTCGCCAGTCAGGGTGAAAATGTTGGCAGGCGTCACCTGGTCGGCCACAATCTGATTGCTGGCGGCCATGGCGCTTCCCAGATCCGCCAGCAATTGGTAGTACGCCTTGACAGTGCGGACAGTGGTGTCTTCGGTTTGGCTCATTTTGAGATCCTCCGGTTCAATCGCCTGATGGTAGTTTATCTGGACGATAATTTCAAGCATGCGCTGGCAGAATAGTGGTTCCTCATATTGCCTCTAGACCTGTTTCGGGATAATTGCAGCCCGTCGCGTCCGGTCGCAATGAGGCCGCTCCCGGATGGGGACACCGTGGGCCGCGGCGCCTGATCGACAGCCTCTGAACGTCGCGCCGAGGGAACCCCAGCGTGCCGCCGCGGCACGCGCAGAGTGTCCCCTCCGACCACCCAATCCGCGCCGGCCGAGTTCACAGGAACTGTGAATCTGCTCTAGATGTTGGCCGGTCTTACTGCGAAACGGCAGCCGGCTTGGCCGTAGCCCGGGGTGCCGCATGGGGACGAACGGGCAGAATTCCCTTGAGCGGCAGATGCGCCGAGGGAATGACGTAATTGCCGAATGTCCACAGGCCGAGCAGCTTCTGAATCGCCAGGTCCAGATTCTGGGCCGGGACAAAGCCGGGCCACTGGTGGACGATCCGGCCGCTGGAGTTGACCAGGAAGGTCATCGGCCGGGAGAATCCCAGGGCCGCGGCCGCCGGGGTCTGGTCGCTGGCGACGGGGATTCCGTCCACAGTCCAATTGGGATCGGGCGAGCCGAGGAGAACGAACTTGAGGCCCTGATTGCCGTACTGTTGCTGCATGCTGCGCAGGAAGACGATCTGAGAGTGGGAGTTGGTGGAATTGTCAACCAGCGAGAGCAACACGGGGCTGCCCTGGGCATTTCCCAACAAAGAGGGATCCATCACGCCTGGCGTCGGAGCGGCCGGCGGCTGCAGCGGGGCCAAGCTCCCATGCTGATCCTGGCCGGTTGTGGCCCGGTAGGCGGCGAAGTCCACGCTCTGCGAGGTGTTGTATTCGAACTTCCCGGGCGCGCCGCTCAAGACCCAATATTGGTTCTGATCGAGGTACAGGGAACTGTTGCTGAGGATCAGGCTCGGCACCTGCGAAATGAGGATATTGTGCTTGAACGTGTTGAGGCCCACGCCGGTGAAGCTGGCGGCGTTGTTGAGCGCGAAGGCGTCGGCTGCGGGACTCCAGTAGATGGCGTTGTCGTGGATTGAGACGCCGTTGATGTAGCCGCCGTCCCAGGTTGAGATGAAGACGTCGCCCTGGCGCAGCGCCATAGCCGAATCGCGGGCGTTGTTGACGCAGACGTTGTATTGAATCGTGGCGTTGGTAGTGGTCAGGGTTTCGGCGCCGAAGATGGAAGCGCAATAGCCCTTGGCGTCGTGTCCGTAGTTGAACTGGACGACGTTGTTGCGGGTGCCCCAATCGATATCGAAGGCGCCGCCGTCGACGGTGGGCGAGGTGCTGAGCCAGCTTTCATTGAACTGGGACGTACAGTTGTTGCACATCCAGGTCCAGATCGCGCCGGGGGTGCCGATGGTCTCAGTGGGCTGCTGGCCGGTGCGCCAGGCGGCGCATTTCTCGATCAGGCCTTCCTGAACCATCGACAACACGATGCCGTCGCCATAGACGTCGTGAACGATGGAGTTGCGCACGGTCACATTGAGCCCGTGCGGGCCGTCCATACTGCCCGCGTAAGTGGCGCCCATGACCTCGATGCCGGCCCATTGGGTGGTGTTATAGGCCGTGGCGCCATCGATGATCACGTCGTTGAACGTGACGCCCGCACCGGAGGGGCTGATCATAATCAGACCGGAGTCCTTGGACGTCAGGGTGCCATTGACGTCGTGCACACTGACGTTGGTGATGCGGAAATGGGTCAGCGGGCCGCTGCTGCCGCCGATGTGGATGCCGTAGAGCGTGCCGCCGGTGGTTTCAATGTTCTGGATGTACCAGCCCTGCTGGTTGAACAGCCAGACGGCGCTATTCAAGCTGCCGGCACTGATGATTGGAGGAGCGCCGGTACCATAGGCGTCGAGAACAATCGGCGCCGTGGGCGTGCCCGATCCTTGAGGCGCAAAGACACCGCTGCAGGTGGTCCCGCGGTTGAGCAGGATGGTGTCGCCGGGCCCGAAGGTGCGGCTGTTGATGGCGGCCAGGGTCTTAAGAGCCGAGCCGGGCGAGAGGCCATCATTGGAATCGTTGCCTGCGGCGCAATCCAGGTAGACGGTGCTGGCGCGGGCGGCGGGTAGAGCCGCCAGGGCGAGGAGAGCAAGCAGCGGCGCACGCGGATTCATAGGGTTCCACATATCACATATAAAGATACGCCCGGGCCCGGCCTTCCGGCCGGCTGCCGAGCTCATTAATGAAGCGTGCCGGCGAGGGAGGGCCTAATCGAATCGGCAGAAACGGCCGATTGTTGGAGCCAAGAGTAAAGCGACGCACCCGGGCAAAGCGGACGCCGGGAGTGCTGAAAGGCGGTGGCGGCCAGCGATGAGGGAACAACGCGATAACAGCTGCAACCTGACGATGATCCGATTCCAGGTGGCTCCGGGCCGGCCACGCAAATCGGTTAAGCCGGGAGGAGAGATTGGCGGAATGCGCGTCCGCCCGGCGGGCATTCAGCCGGCCGCGGCGGAAAGCGCGGTATTGACTTGGATTCTGGCGTCACGCCGGCAGCCGTCTTGGGGCTGCCTGGTGATGAGGGCGACGGAAGGGTCCAAGCCGGGCTCGCGCGGCGATGGACATGCGCGGGCTGCGCGCCGCGAAGCGGACTGGTATTGCTTCTGAGGCATGGCAGGGATCAGCGCCCGATTCCGTGTTGAATCAAGGCTGCTGAGGGCCCACTGCATGGCTTGAGGTGAAGCTGGGGGAAAGGAGGCTAAGGCGTTCGGAGCGAAGTGCTTAGGCGTGGGTTGACAAGAACTGCGTTGAAACTGCGACGGATCACCGGCAAACCCGCCGGATATTTCGGAAAAGCAGTATACTCAACGCGATGGGGCGTTTCATCGCCGTAGTTAACCTCAAAGGCGGAGCGGGCAAGTCCACGATTGCCGTGAACCTGGCGGGCGAACTGTTCGGCCGGAAGCATTCCGTGACCGTGGTCGATGCCGATGCGCAGGGCACCGCCACGTATTGGGCCACCGCCGGCAGGCTGCCGTTTCAGGTGGAGTCAATGCCGTTCGAAAATGCGCGGGATGCGAAGCGCTGGGCAGCGCATGTGCTCGAAATAGATACCGACTATGTGGTGATCGATTGCCCGCCGCACATCGGAGGCGCCACGGAGGCGGCGCTCAGGGTTGCGGATCTGGTGTTGATTCCGGTGACGGCGTCGGGCGCGGATCTGGCGGCGACTCTGAAGGCGTTAGACCTGATTCATGAGGTCCGGGACACCCGCGACGACGCTGCGCCGTCGTGCCTGATGGTTCCGTCCAGGGTGGACAGCCGCACGGCGTTGGGGCGCGAGATCGGCGAGGTTCTCGAGCAATTTGGCGAGCCGGTAGGCCCGCCGGTCCACCAGCGGGTGGCGTTTGTGGAGTCGTTCGGACAGGGCCAATGGATCGGCGATTTCGAAGCGCAAGGTCCGGCGCATCAGGACATCTGCGAATTGGCCGCGGAGGTTCGACGCGCGTTCAAGAAGATGTAAGGCCGGCCGGCCGCGGCACGGGCGCGGGCTACCTGAGAGCACCCGCCAAAAGCGTTATGGCGCAATGGCTGGAACGAGCCGCAAGGTTCAGCTCGGGCGCGTGATGTCGCGAATAAAGTCCGTTTCGTCCTTGCGGTAGGGTGTGCCGTCGGTGCGGAAGACCTCGTGGAACCAGACCGCGGGCTCGCGATCGACGTACGGGTGCTGCAGCGAATCCCAGGGCAGCCAGGTCTGGGTCTTACCGGCCACCAGGCCCCAGTTGATCGCGCCCGCATGATACTTTTTGGCGATTGGCAGTGAGCCCTGGAAGGTGCTGCCAATGCCGCGCGCCATGTACTCGGTGCAGATAATCGGGCGGTTGTAAGGAAGCAGCCAGCGGATGTGCTGCTCAAAATCGGCCGGGGGGCCGTAGTTGTGGAAGGAGATGAAGTCGGAATTCTCGACCTGAACTCGTGCCACGGCAGAGAGCTTCTCGAGCGCCGACCAGTCGCCCTCCCAGAGGCCGCTGGTAAGCGGTTGATCCGGCTTGACCTGGCGAGCCCAGGCGAAGACCCTGGGCAATAATACGAGCACGGAATTGTTCGGTTCATTCCACAGATCCCAGCCCAGAATGCGCGGGTCTTGGCCGAATGCGCCGACGACACCCTTCACATAGGCCTCGAGGCGCGGCGTCTGGCGAGGATCGGCGAGCGCCTTCGCGCCGGGGCTTTGCACCCAGCCGGAGTTGTGCACGCCCGGCCGGGGCGCGGGTTGCGGACCCAAATGCGGATCCGGATCCCAGCAGGAGTCGAAAAGCACGAACAGCGGCCGGATGTGATGCCGGGCGGCGATGCTGAGGAAAGTGTCGATCCGCTGGCGGAAACCGTCGGGATCCTGTTGCCACAGTAAATCGTGGAGGAAGACGCGCATCGTGTTCATCCCGATGCTTTCCGCCCAGCCGAGTTCCATGTCGATCCGTTGAGGATCGAAAGTGGCGGCCTGCCACATTTCCAGTTCGTTGATCGCCGTTGCCGGGATGTAGTTGGCGCCCACCAGCCAAGGCTGTTTGAGATACCACTGGTTGGATCGCTCCGCGGTCCAGCGTGGCGGTTGGTCTTGGGGACGGCCGACTGGAGCGAACAAACCGCTCAGAATGAGGGACAGTAAAAGAGCTCTTTTCATAGGATGCGTCCGTTTCATTCTCGCCCAAACGGCGATCGGGAGGGGTGTGCGACGGGGATTCGGGTTCTTGAACCGACGTCCAGGGAACCCTGTCCCCGCCGGCGCCCGGGATCCCGGCGCAGGAGCTAGTGTGGGGTGGTCCACTACCCCAAACCAGAGGAGTGGGGGTGATTTGCCCCACCCAGAATTGGGGTGAGCTTCGCGCCCGGATACCGACTTCGGGGAAACAGGAGGGAATTAGTTGGATTTCTCGACAGTTTTCCCCGTCACAATACTGGAACGCCACATGCAATGCGTTCAGAGGAGGTTTCTATGCGCATACCGCCCCTCGGGAAACCCAAGGGTAAATTGATCGCCCTATTCGCGGTAGTGGCGATCTCGCTTTTGACGGCCGATTCGGCGCGACACGATTTCGGGATTCGGCAGGCATCTTTCGGACAATCAAACATCATAGATTTTGTCAGGCCAGGATTAGTGCTAAAGGTTCTTTCGGCCAGCATCGGCGCGGATGGGACGATGGCAGTGCACGTGTCCCTCATGGATCCGGAGGGGCTGCAACTGGATCCGGCCGGTGTCGCTACACCGGGTCCGGTGACGGTGGCCTGCACGGTGGCGGTGCTGCCCAATGGCTCGAATGATTTCGTCTCCTATACGGGTAATCCGGCGACGAGTTCCGTGAGCGGCAAGACCACGACGGAGGTATGGTTCGACGAGTCGGGGACGCTGAGTCCGGTGGGTGACGGCACCTATACTTATACCCTGGGTGTCAAAGCCCCCTCCGGGTTCGACCCGACGGCGACGCACCGCGCGGGGTGCACATCCTCGCGCGATCTGACGTCGTTCGGACTGAGCAAATACTACTCGGCCGGCACGCTCGATTTCGTGCCCAACGGGACGGGGCAGGCCACGGCGGTTAGTGTCATGGTCGCCTCCACCGGTCAGTTGTTCACGTCCGGCGGGAGTTCCGGCTCGGCGAAGACCGGAGCCTGGGCCGCCCCCGGGGAGACGTTCAACCTGGTGGACCAGAGCACGGGCGACATACTGGCCACGGTCACGCTGCTGGCCAGCGGCACGCCGGCCCCGCCACTGGGCAACACGACTTTCAAGGCCACCCCCAATCCGGTGCCCGCCGGCACGAACGTCGTGACTCTGTCCTGGAACGTGTCGGGCCCCTCGCACTTCCACGACATCGTGCGAACGGCGGCCTGCAACACTTGCCATTACAATCTGAATTGGCACGGCGGGCAGGCCATTGGCGCCGACCTATGCGTACTGTGCCACACCCAGGCGACGGCCGATCCGACGTCGGGCAATTCCCTGTACTTCCCGGTGATGATCCACAGCCTCCACATGGGCGAAAACCTGCCGAGCGTCAAAGCCGGCACACCCTATGAGATCTATGGCTACGGCGGGTCGGTTTCCAACTTTTCGACGGTGGCCTATCCTTCCGATCCGGGCCAATGCTCCACCTGCCACGACGCCATTTACGGCGCGACACAGGCGTCTTACTACTATGCGAAGGCCAACCGCGCGGCGTGCGGGGCCTGCCATGACGACGTCAATTTCGCCACGGGTCTGAACCACCCCGGCCTGGTGGCGGTGGACGACAGCGAGTGTACAGAGTGCCACGTGTATCAGGGCGAACTGCCGCTCGACGCCTCGATTGCGAACGCGCACGTCAATCCGAGCGCTTTGATTCCGTCGCAATTGAGCTGGGTGCCCGGCATGGTGTTTTCGAACCTCCAGGTGACGAACGGAACGGCCGGCAATAAGCCGACCATTACCTTCACGCTGCAGGACAAGTCCGGCAACCCCATTTCACTCACTGAACTCAGCAAGTCGCCCGGGTACTTCCAGGCCGTGATGGCCGGACCGGCCAGCGACTACGGATATACGTCCTTCGGAGCCGACCAGACAACCAGCGGTTATATCTCCGAGAACGTAGCCACGGGCGGAACCTGCGACAGCAGCGGCAACTGCACGTACGCCTTCCAACACGCCATTCCGGCCAGCGCCACGGGCACCTACTCCATTGGTCTGGAGGGCCGGCGCGCGCTGACCATTCTGCCGGGCACGGTCCAGCAGGTCAGTACGGATTATGGAGCGGACAACCTGGTGACCTACTTCTCGGTGGACGGCTCACCGGTGACGCCGCGCCGCACGGTGGTCAGCCTGGCTAATTGCAATAACTGCCACACCTACCTGTCGATCCATGGCACGCTCCGCAACCAGATCGATCATTGCGTGACCTGCCACAACCCATCCGACACCGACGCGGCGACGCGGGCGATGGCGAAGAACCCGACCGACGCCGCCACGCCGCCTCAGTCGATCGACTTCGGCTACATGATTCACCACATCCACGGCGGCGCGGACGTCAAGGCTTACACCGGCGCGTCCTACATCGTCGTGGGCTACGGCGGCAGCCACAACGACTTCTCGAATGTGCTGTATCCGGTGCTGAACTCCAGCGGCGCGGCGGGAGGCATCGGTTACTGTGAGAAGTGCCACGTGAACGGCTCGGAGCAGAACCTGCCCGAGGGTCTCAATGCGATGGTCGATCCGCAAAGCACGGTCAATCCGATGCCGCGCGTCACGGCGGATTGCACGGCTTGCCACGCCCAGCTCTCCACTTTGTCTCACGCCCAATCCAACACGACGGCTCTCGGCGAAAGCTGCATCATCTGCCACGGTCCGAATGGCGCCTACGCAGTTGCTATTGAGCATGAGTCGTCCATCGCGATCCCCCCGCCTCCTACAACCAGTGCAGTCCCGGGGAACGGCAACGTTACGGTTCCGGCCGTCAGAACCACAAGTAAGTCCGCGGCGGAATAAGACCACCCAGCTCTCCGATTCGGGCCCGAACGAGGCCCGAACCGGTGCACAAAGTCCGGTTCGTTGAAAGGCGGCTCCTCCCTCGGGCGGGCCGCCTTTGCCTTTTGGTCCAGGCCGGAGAAGGGTGCGCGGCGCTCGATCGTGGGACGATGGCGGGGCATATAATGGCCCGGAACGGGGAGCCGGAGCGGGCGACTCCCGATCAGAAATATTGAAAGTGAGACATGATGAACTGCAGCAGGATTGTGCTTGCCGTCGCCATGGCGACGGCGACAACAGGAGCGATCGCCGCGCCGGCGCCGGACGAAGCAATGAATCCGGTTCTGCTCGCGAAGGCCTGGCCGGCGTGGTGGATTGCGCACCCGACCGCAACCGCGACCGAGTTCGGCGTTTTTCACTTCCGGAGATCATTCGTACTTGCCGCCAGGCCGGCGCGATTCATCGTACACGCCTCGGCCGACAACCGCTACCGGCTGTTCGTCAATGGCAAGTCCGTCGTGGCGGGCCCGGCGCAGAGCGATGTGCCCAACTGGCGTTTCGAAACGGTCGATCTGGCGCCGCACCTCAACGCCGGGCGGAATGTGCTGGCGGCAGTGGTGTGGAATGGCGGCCTGGAGCGGCCGATGGCCCAGATGACGCACCGCACGGGGTTCATTCTGCAGGGAGACGGCGAGAGCGAGCAGGCCGTCAACACGGACGCCACCTGGAGAGTTTTTCAGGACCCGGCCTACGGGCAGATTATTTACAAGGAAAACGATCCACGCCTGCGATGGCAATACTACGTGGCGGGGGCACTGGAACAGCTCGACGGAGCGCGCTACCCGTGGGGCTGGCAAGAACCGAAATTCGACGACAGCACATGGGTTGCCGCGGAAAAGATCGTCCATGGTGCGCCGGCCGGCGTCGAGAGCCATCAGCGCTGGCAACTCCGGCCGCGCTCCGTTCCGCTGCTGCCCGAGATAGCGCAGAGGTTCGCGCGCGTGGTCCGCAGCCGGGGCGTCGAAGTTTCGCCGGAGTTCCTCAAAGGATCGGCGCCGTTTCGAGTGCCGCCGGACAGCAAGGCCGTGGTTCTGTTCGACAACGGTCCGCTGACCACCGGCTACCCGCTGCTGCGCCTGAGCGGCGGGAAGGGCAGCCAGGTGCGCCTGATCTACTCCGAGGCGCTCTATGACGGCAAGGGGCTGAAGGGCAACCGTAATGAAACCGACGGCAAGGAAGTGATGGGGATCCCCGACGTATTCCTGCCCGACGGGGGACGCAATCGCGAATACCGGCCGTTGTGGACGCGCAACTGGCGCTGGCTGCAACTCGAGGTCACGACCGCCGGCGATGCGGTGACGATCGAGGATCTGTCGAGCCTGCTGTGCATCTACCCGGCACATCGGGTGGCGGTATTCGAGAGCGACTCAGAGAACCTGCGGCAGATCTGGGACGCCGGCTGGCGCACGCTGGCGTTAACGGCCCAAGAGAATTTCATCAGCGATCTCTCGTGGGAGCGCATGCAGTACCTGGCCGACACGAAGGTGCAGGCGCTGAGCTGGCTGGTGACGACGGGAGACGACCGGTTGGTGAGACTGGCCATCGAGCAGTTCGACGAGTCGCGCGCACCCTTCGGGCTGACCCAGAGCCGTTATCCGGCCAACCTGGAGCAGTACCTCGCGTCATTCTCGCTGTACTGGGTTTCGATGGTGCACGACTACTGGATGTATCGCGGCGACGATGCATTCATCAAGCAATTCCTGCCCGGCATCAGCCAGGTTCTGTTGTGGCACGTGAATCACACCGACCCGGCGGGCATGCGGCCGACGCCGTGGGCCTGGAGCCCGATCGGGGATGCGCTGCTGCTGGCGCTGGAGCTGGATGAGAGCGCGGAGTTGTTCGAGCACTTCGGAGAAGCGTGCGAGGCCGGGCGGTACCGGCAGCAGGCCGCGGATCTGAGACGCCGCATTTATGAACAGGCCTATGATCCCGCGCGCGGGCTGTTCAAGCACGAATTGCAGAAGGCCTCCTTCACGGAAGAGGTGAATAGCCTGGCCATCCTGGCGAACGCCGTCCCGCCGGAGCAGCAGCGAGCTCTCGCGGAGAGGATGCTCAAAGACGCCTCCATCGTCAAGGCGGAGATGTTTTTCCGCTATTATCTCGGCCGTGCGCTGAAGCAGGCGGGACTGGGCGATCGTTACATTGAGACTCTGGGACCCTGGCTGGATATGCTGCGCAGCGGGATGCAAACATTTGGGGAGCAGATGCAGGAGCCGCGCTCGGACTGCCATCCGTGGAGCACGAGCCCGGTGTTTGAGTTGCTGTCCACAGTCGCCGGGATCGAACCAGCCTCGCCCGGGTTCCGGACCCTCCGCATCCAGCCGGCGATGGGGGCGCTGCGGCATGTGCACGCCCGCATGCCCCATCCTCTCGGGCCCATCGAGGTGTGGCTCGATCGTGACGGCGAGCACCTTCGGGCGCACGTCTCTCTGCCCGCCGGTCTCACGGGCGTGTTCCGCTGGAACGGTCAGGAAAAGCCGATTCAAGGCGCCGGGGACTTGAGCTTCTGAGACCAATCCGGCGCCTGGCGCGCGAGGCCGCGTCGCGGTGCGGACGTCGAATTCCTGTTGTCCGCAGTTTCAGCCAATGGCGTGGCCATGCGTGGAACCCAAGCCGGATGAAGGTCGATCACCTGGCGCGGGAGAGCCTTGAAAAAAGCGGCTAGATCTCGGCGCCGGCCCGGGTCGATGCACCGGGGCAATGGCGTTGAGATATCTTAACTGGTTTGCCCACATTGCTGGCGATAGAGTGATGAGCCAGGGTACTACTCGTTTGAACCGGCGATTTAGTTCTAACCTGCGGTACTTCGATGCTCAGTAGATGGGACCGATCTACTATTGACTTCAAACGGCTTAGGCATGACATTGGGATCTGAGGATCCTATCGAACGATTGGAGATTCCTCGGCAAGGATCGGCATACGAGACTTGACCAGCCTTTGAGCCCGCGGGTGCGGGACGAAATCGGCGGACGAGGGAAGCAGCTTGGGAGCGTTTCCAGCGCCGCGAATTTGAGGTAATTGCTGCGTTGTACAGATTTGGATTAGCCAATGAACCTGGCAGGTTTTAGAGATGAAGGAACACGCGCGATGATGCGTGAATTCGGCAATGCGGTCCGCATTCCGGCAGAGAAAGCGCGTCTCCGGCGCCATGCACGGCTCGAAGACGGGAAGCTGAAATGCTGGATTGCGCAGAGTGAAAGACAATAACTTATGAATTTCCTGAAGAAACTCCTATTGGACGAAGAAGGACAGGACATGGTGGAATACACCCTGCTTCTGGCCTTTGTTGCGCTGGCGGCCGGCGCGGCTTATGTGGCGATCGGCCACCAGGTCAGCGCCATTTGGAGCAAGGCGCAGGGCGACATCACGTCCGCCGACGCCGCTGCGCATTAAGCACTCACGGACGCCGTCGCTCGGCGAATCGGCGAGCGGCGTGGCGCCGGCCTGAGCGCGTCCCATAGGGGCGCCGAAGGCGCGAAAAGCCGTGCGGCACGCCGCGCGCAGTGACGCGATTTTACCGTAATCCACCGTGTGCTGACCGTGAAAAACTCGGGTTTTTGCGCATTTTCGTAATCACGGTGTTCTAAATGACTTAGCGGTTTTGCGTCAAAAATGCGCGCCTGACGAGTGCGCAAGTATACAATTTCAAAGGACTTATGTGATCGTCACCGTGCTTCACGGTGGATCTGTGGTAAACAAAAGACTTAACCCGATTTGACGCGCTTTTTGGCCAACATTAACACGCGTCACCGTGCGTCACGGAGGATCTATTGCAATGATTGGAGTTACGAACATTAACAGGCCACATTAACACGCGGCACCGTGCGTCACGGTGGATCTATGGCAAACAAAGGACTTACAAACATGAACAGACGCCTTTTTGCACTTGCGCCCCGTTCCACCGTGTAACTATTGCATCCAAAGGACTTATCGAAAATTTCCGGCATTTCGGCGAAATCCTGAAATCGCCCTCTTCCCGCCCTCGATTTCGACGCCCTTTTCACCCCCGGCGCCACCCTCCGCCCGGGCCGTCGCGCCCGCTTGGGCCCGGCCAAACTTGCGGGTGTCGCGTTCCGCGGATGTTCTCAAGGGCGGAGTCATGAACGGCGAATCCCTGCGCTCGGAACAACCGGAGTTCCTGAACCAGTTCGGGCTGAGAAATCATCTTCTGAGAAGAACAGATGTCCCCAGTATCACAACACCCCATCCCGGCCATCGCCGCCCTGAGCGATGACGCGCTCGACCAGCTATTCCGCACGGCCCGCACATTCTCTAACTGGCTGGACAAGCCGGTCAGCGACGACACGCTGCGCCGTTTGTATGACCTGATGAAGTGGGGCCCGACCAGCGCCAACTGCAGCCCCGCCCGCATTCTCTTTCTGCGCACGCCGGAAGCGAAGCAGCGGCTCATTCCCGCGCTTTCGCCAACCAACGTCGAGAAGGTGCGGACCGCTCCGGTCACCGCCATCATTGGCTATGACCTGCACTTCTACGAGCACCTGCCGCAGTTGTTTCCTCACGCGCCTGGCTACCGCGACGTCTTTGCGCAGTCCCCCGAACTGGCCGAAGTCACCGCCCGCCGCAATTCCAGTCTTCAGGGAGCGTACCTGATCATCGCCGCCCGCGCCTTGGGACTCGATTGCGGCCCCATGTCCGGCTTCGACAACGCCAAGGTGGACCAGGAGTTCTTCCCGCTGACCCACGTCCGATCCAATTTCCTGTGCAACCTCGGGTATGGCGACCGCTCGCAGCTTCATCCACGGAATCCGCGTCTGAGCTTCGAAGAAGCCTGCGCTCTGCTCTGATCCCCGCCGAATCCGTCCTCTCCGGCACAACTGGAAAGGACATCCTGACTGAGACCGGAGGCGCCATCTCGCCCGGGCGGGTCTGGTCGAATTGCGGGTCTGGGACTGGCGGAGGTCCCTCAGCGATATGATCGTCGATTAAAACAGTTCAGCCTGCGCCGGTCTGTTACTTGCGCCCGGCGGAATGGTCGAACGCTCAAACCGCACCTTGCTGGCTTCGAGGTACTCCGCAACTCGCTCCAGCGCGATCCATCGGCGCCGAAGGCTTTCAGCGACCAAGCCGGTCGTGTTTGATCCAGCAAACGGGTCGATGACAGTGTCGCCTTCATCCGTAAGCAGCTTAATGAAGAACTCCGGCAGAGCTGCCGGGAACCGGGCCGGATGCATCTTGAGACGCAATTCTCTGCTTCTCTTCGCGTATTCGTCATTCGCGGCGTTGTTGCCGAATTTCAACATCGCTTCTGGAATCGGAAGGTCAAGTTCGTTCATCAAGCCATTTTCAACTACATTAGACGGGATCGCGCCGCCAGCTTCAACCTTGTCGAAGGAGCCCCGAATGACGTGGCCGGAGGGTCGCACCGTGGGCCTCACTCCTCTTCGGCTCAACCGAATCATGTCAGGGCTGTATTCCTTTAGGACTCTCACGTTACTCGCCTTCGGCCAAGGCGTTTTCGAAAGCCACCAGACATACTCGACAGAGTCTTTGATGCGAATTCGTCGAACCGTCACCCACTCGGCCGGCATCGGCATCTTCGCAGGGTTGTACCAGAAGCACTCCTGCGCCAGGTGGAAACCAACCTCTTCGACGAGAGCAATGAGCAAGTGGAAATGGTACAAGGACCGGGTGGGCGCTCCCTCGTTGTAGCTGCCGCCGATGTTCAAGACGAAGCTGCCATCGTCCTTTAGGATTCGCAGAATCTGTTTGGCAAACGGAATGAACCACCGGACGTAGTCGCGCTTATGTGCATTGCCGTACTCTTTCTTGAAGTGAAGAGCGTAGGGCGGAGACGTGAAAACCAAATTCACACTGCCTGTCGGGAGGCGCGCAAGTAGTTTTTCCGAATCGCCCAAGAACGCCGCTCCTTGAGGCGTCCGGTACATGGGCTCCTCTCCGAGCGAGGCCGCCACATCGACTCCGTTCAACTCCTTATGCGCGTGGGTTCCTGACAAGGGCGGTCACACTCCAATGCTTCTCGATATGATTATCAATGATTCGATCATTGCATAATTGATTGTCAATGTCAAGTAATTTCCGCGACCCGAGCGAATGGATCTCCCAAGCCGAAGCCTCTAGGCTCCGCGGCGTGTCGCGGCAGGCGATCGCGCTCCTCGTCAAGAAGGGACGGTTATCTGTGCTGAAGATCGGTGGACGCCTGCTCGTCCGGCGCAAAGAGGTGGAGGAGTTCAGGCCGGAGCCGGCTGGAAGGCCTCCTAAATGAGTGCGTTGAAGGAAGTATGCGACTTGATCGACGGGCTGGCCGAGGAAGAGCGACGGCTCGTCCTGAACCATCTGCGGCAGCGGGTTGCACCTCATCCGCTCGAACGGCAATGGAGCACCACGGCTGAAGCCATCCTGACTGCGATCGCGCGTTCCTCTGATCTGACGCAGCGTGGCATTCGTGGAATCCTAGCGGAGGCCACCTTTGAAGAGATGGTGTTGCCGCAGCTCGCGGTAGCAGGCTGGAATGCAGTCGCCATTGTGGGTGACCAAGCCTACGACTTCCTGTTGGAGAAAGGACCGGCAGGCGTGCGGATTCAGGTGAAGCTCCAGCGGAGGCAGGTGGGCATTCCCAAGGAATTCGCCGCGCGCTCGCGAGCGGCCCTAAAATGCCCCGCCGGCAAAATCTACGTCGTCGAGGTGCAGAAAACTAGGAGCGGCGAAAGGGGCGGGCAGAAGACGCGCCCTTATCGGTTTGGCGACTTCGACATTCTCGCCGTGAGTCTGCATCCTTCCACTGGGGATTGGAAGCGTTTCGTCTATACGGTGGGCAACTGGCTACTGCCACGTTCGAAGCAACCGAAGTTGATTGAGATCTTCCAGCCTGTTCCCGAGTGCGTTGACGAATACTGGACCGACGACTTGAATCGCTGCATTGGCTGGTTCCTGGCCGGCACGAAGAAGCGACTCTATTCATAGGCGATTGGGACTCGCGAGCCTGCGGCGAGGCGCGGACGCGTGCGTCTTGAAGCCGCGGATCGGGCGCGGGCGTCGGGGCAACCCGCTCAGCCTGAGCGGGTTTTCTGTAGATAAGTCATTTATTTTCAGTAAAAACTCCGCTCAAGCTGAGCGGACTGCCTTCTTGGATCCAGCCCCGCCCGGCCATCTGGCGGAACCCTTGCCGGCCGCTGCCGGCTCACCCTCGCGCGCGTCCGCCGGACTCCTGATTGACGACGCTTTCGATCATCGCCACGTCCACGAGGCCTGAGCAGCCGTAGAGCACCGGCAGCAATTCCTGGGCGGAGAAGCGCCGCCGCAACTGGGCCACCTTGTCCGTGCCGGCACGATAGGCCGGCAGGTACATGCGGCCCAGCAGCGGATGGCGTCCCCAGGCGCCGGAGAGCTTGTCCGCGCGTTCCAGCGATACCAGGAAGTCGTCCCGCAGCGTCTGCGCCACTTGCGGCTGCGGGACGTTCATTCCCCAGGTGAGATAGGAGGACTGGTTCTTGGCGTCGTCCTGCAGCAGTGCCAGCAGCACGCCGATCTGCAGATCCTCGTCGGGCAGTTGTTCCACCTCGGTCACGCCGTGGGCCATCAGAATCGCGTTGTTCGCGATGCCCTCGAACAGCGCCGCGGCGCGCGTGTTCATGGTCAGGACGGAGGCTTCGAAACCCACCGCGCCACGCCAATACAGGTTCTGGAGATAGGCGAAGGTGGTGACGTGGCCGGGGACCACTTCGTGGCTGACCAGTTGCAGGAACTCGGGCACCGATATTTCGAGCGAGGCATTGATCTCGTAGGTCGCTTCGTATTGCGGGGCGCCGTCCAAGTGGCGGGCGCGGCCGAGATAGTTCATCGAGCCGGAGAACCAGGCTTCGCGGATGGGCAGGAATTCGATATTGGCGCGCGGGACAAAGTGGAGCTCGGGCGGGAGATGCGGCACGACGTGCCGCGCGGTGAGGGCGTCGCAATAGGCGATGACGGCGGCGCCGAGGGTGCGGATGGAGGCCATGCCGACGGCGCGGGATTTGCGCCAGCCGTCCACGGCGGCGAGCAACTCGTCGCGGGTGCGAGAGGGGAATCCGGCGCGGGCCAGCAACCCGGCGACGCGCTCGCGTTTCGCGGCCGGGTCGGAGGGCTCGGGAGCGCGCCCCGTGGAGGCCAGCACGCAACGTTCATAGGGCACCGGTGCCCCGCGCCCGATGATTTCCAGGGCGAGATCCCACATGGTCTCGAAGCACAGGGCGAGTCCGGACAGGTACTCGCCGCGCAAGCCGCCCAGCGCGGCGGCCCCGGCGGTGAGGCCGTGGATGGCGGCGGGAATGTTAACCGCGGCGAGGTAGGCGTCGATGGCCGCAGGGTCGGGGGTTTTCGCGGAAACGCCGCCGGAGGCGCGCAGCGGCGCGGCGGCGGGATGGGTGTAGGCCGCGGGAAGGGGCTGGCCGGAGAACCAGGAATCGGCAATGAAACGCCCCGTGCCCGAGGCGCACAGGACGTCGCCGCCCCACAGGGTGTCGATGCCTAGAATCGAGTTGCCAATCAGTTCCTCAAGATGGCCGCTCACGGCTCAGTTTCCTCCTTGTGCCGAACCGATCCCCACCACAAGTAGGCGCACAGGCCGGCGAACAGAAGGGTGGAAACCAATTGTGAAATCATCTCATGGTCATAGAAGGGCGTGCGGATCCAATCCTCGGAGAAGGCAGGAATGACGATAAAACGCGGAATGAGGGTGAAATGCGGGATCAGGCGGCAAGCCGCGCCGAAGACGCCTCCCAGCGCGCCGCCGGCCATCAGTCCGGAGGCAATGATCACGCCGCGCTCGCGGACGCGGTTGCCGCGCGCGCCGCCTAGCTTGTCCGCGCGCCGGCCGAGAAAGTGCGCCAGGAAACCGCCGACCAGGGCGGGCGTATTCAACTCCAGCGGCAGGTACATGCCCAGGGCGAAGATCAGCGCCGGGACACCCAGCATCTCCATGATGACGGCGACCGCGGCGCCCGCGCCGAACAGGATGTAGGCCACGGGCTGTCGGCTCATGAAGCCCTCGACCAGCGCCTTCATGATGGACGCCTGAGGCGAGGCCAGCACGACGCGCGTGTCGCCCGGCGCGGCCTCGCCGAATTGAAAAGCCCGCGCCAGGACGACGATCGTGAGACCGACCGCGACCGAGGCGGCGATCACGCCCAGGAACTTGACCTTCTCCTGGGCGGCGGGCGTGGAGCCGAGCCAGTAGCCGGTCTTGAAGTCCGTGATGGCCTGGCCGGAGACGGACAGCGCGGTGCATACCATGCCGGCGATGGCCATGACGAAGAACATGCCTGTGGGGCCGGAGAGGCCGAGGCGCAGCAACACGATGGAGGAGATGATGATGGTCAGCATGGTCATCCCCGAAACCGGATTGCGGGCCGTGGTGGCGATGGCGTTGGCGGCGACGGAGGTAAAGAAGAAGGCGAAGACCAGCGTCAGCGCCAGGCCGGCGAGGATGACGGCCGGCGAGGGGCTGAGACGGCCCAGAAAGAACCCGACAGCGAGGGCGCTGACGACGATGCACAGCAGAAGGGAGAGGACCGGGATGTCGCGGTCGGTGCGTTCGCCGGTCGAGGCCTCGCCGTGGCGAAAGGCGCGCAGGGCGACGCCGAAGCTGCCGGCAACGATGCGCATCGACTTCAGGATCCCGAAGATACCGGCCGTCGCGATGGCGCCGACGCCCACGTAGCGCACGTAGCCACGAAAGATCTGCACGGCCGTCATGTGGGCGATCGGGACCTGTGCGGGATAGACGGAGACATCGGGCAGATGGCGGCCGATCATCCAGATCAGCGGCACGAGCACGAGATTGGAGAATACGCCGCCGGCGCACAGAATCAGGGAACTGCGCAGGCCGATGACATAGCCCAGCCCGAGGATGAAGCCGATGGCGTCGAAGCTGACCGCTACCCTGGCGCGTTCGGCCAGAGTTCGCACCACGGGAACGAATTGAAAATCCAGGTACTCCTTCCACACGTGGAAGGTGGTCACCAGGAAATCGTATACGCCCGCGATGGCCGTGGCCTCGAGCAACAGCCGGGCCTGGGAACCACCCTTTTCGCCCGTCACCAGGACCTCGGTGATGGCCGTTGCTTCGGGGTACGGGAGGCGGCCGTGCATCTCGCGGACGAAGTAGCGGCGCAGCGGGATCAGAAATGCCACGCCCAGGCAACCTCCGGCGAGGCAGATGAAGATGGTCTGAACGGGATGCGGGTCGAGCTTCAGGATGTAGAGCGCCGGCAGAGTGAAAATCGCGCCGGCGACGATCGACCCGGCCAGGCCGCCGATGCCGGTGATGATGACGTTTTCCAGGATGGTGGAGCGACGGGGATAGAGCCGCGCCAGGCCAATGGCCAGGATCGAGATGGGGATCGCCGCTTCCATCACCTGGCCCACCTTAAGGCCCGAGTAGGCCGATGCAACCGTGAAGACAACACACAGCAGCAGTCCCCAGCCCACGGAACGGGGCGTCAACTCGGCGACACTGGCGGAGGCGGGAATCACCGGCTGGTAGACGCTCTCTGGAGCGAGCGGCGTGTAGGCATTGGAGGGCAGTTCCGTGGCGGGGTCGAGCGGCATGCGGCGAGTCTCCTCAGGGGTGTGGCAGCAAGTATCCTACTACGATCGCGAACCACCGGCTGGCCGCGCGGGAGGCATACGCGCCGGGAGAAAAGCGATATTGGCTGGAAAAAGGGCCGTTTCCGACGATACGCATAACGTATGGGCTTTGGCACTCCTACCACGACAACCGAAGAGCGCGCGACCAACCTGGTGTCCGCGTGCAAACTGCCCACATTTCCGTCCGTCGCGCTGCGGCTGATGCAGCTGATCTCGCAGGACGCAGTCAGCTACGAGCAACTGGGCAGCCTGCTGCGCACCGACGCCGCCCTGTCGGCCACCTTGCTGAGGGCCGCCAACTCGCCGCTGTTCGGCACTCTGGGCGAGATCCGCAGCATCCCCATCGCGCTGCTGACGCTGGGCATGGACCGTGTCGGCATGCTGATTCTCAACACCGCGATGTGGCGCATGGTCCCAGGCGGCCGCGGCCGCCAGGCAATGCGGCCGTGGTGGCGGCATAATCTGGCCACGGCGCTGCTCTCCAAGCGCCTCTCGTACCGCAACATGGTTGACGAATACAGTTATATGTGCGGCCTGATGCACAGCATCGGCCAGTTAGTTCTGTTTGAAGCGTTTCCCATCCAGTACGGCAACGTGCTCGGTGAAGCCGCGGAGCGGGGCTGTAGTCTGATGGAACTGGAACGCGAGAATTTCGGTGTGGAGCACTGCGAGCTGGGCGCCGCCCTGTTGCGCAAATGGTCCATTCCGGCCGAGATGGTGGATGCCGCGGCGCATCACCATGACCCCGAAAACTGCAAGAGCCCGACGACCCGGCTGGTGCATGTCGGCTGCTCGGTGGCCAATCAATTCGGGTTTGCGGTCACCCCGGGCCCCGCCAAGCCGGTGGAGGAATTGCCTCCTCTGGCTCAGGAACTCCTGAGCGATGAAAAAACGCGCCAGGAGATCACCGAAAAGGTGGACGCCATGGAGTGGACGCTGAATTAGGGGTTGCTGAAAGCGCCGATTGGCCGGCTTACGGTCGCGGCTCAGAAACAACGCCACCGCTCCCTCACGGTCGCGGCTCAGGAACACACCCGCTCCCTCGCGGTCGCGGCTCGGAAACAAGACGCGGCTCTGAAACAAGACGCGGCTCTGAAAGTAGGCCGAGAGGCCGCAGCGCGTGCAGGACGACCTTACCAACTGTAGGAGAGCACGGCCATGGCGATCACGTCGTTCAAAACGCCGCTGATGTTGGCGCCGGAGTTGGGCGCAATCACCTTGTTGGGCGCGGCGCCGATATAGTCGCGCACTTCCAGGCGCAGGTTCATGGATTTGCTGAGTTTGAATTTCAGCCCCACCCCGAAATCACCCACGGCCTGCGTCTCGCGGGTCGCCGTGAGGGCCGCGAATTCGCCCAGCGGCTGAGTAGAGGATTCCTGTCCTGTGCCGACCAGAATTCTGACCCCCCCGCCGAAGGAGACGTACGGGCGGACCGTGGATTCCCGCGGCGTGAAATACCTGAGAATGTCACCCGTAATAATGTGCGTGTGCCCGCCGAAATCCACCTCCGTGCCATCGGAAGCCAATTTGAAGCCGCCGAAACGGCACATGTAGCGCAATTCGCCGCCCCAGTAATTGGAATTGTCTCCTCCGCCCACGGCGCCGATCACGCCACCGCCTTTGAGGCCCGCCGAGGCGCTTTCCGGCCCGCTACTGGTGGTGAGGTTTACGTTGAGGCTCGGGGCAACGCCGTAACCTCCCAACACGCCCAGCGAGTAAGTCTGGGCACAGGCCGCGCAGGCGGTGACCAGCAAGGTCAAAAAGATCCTCTTCACCATTTCTGTCTATCCTCCTGATGCTGCGCCGGCCTAAGGATTCACCACTCTCACCTGCACCGTTGTGGAAGCAGTGCCCGCAGTTACGACCAGCGCAGCCTGGGCAGCGCTGGGGATGTTGAACGGTATGGCAGCATCGATCCGGTAGACGCCGATCTGGCCCGGATCCAGCCCCGCAAAGCTAACCGTGAGGGTGACCCCTTCCAGCGTCACCACGGGCGGTGTCGCCAGAAGCGCCGGCGGATTGCTCGGGGAGGGCGTGCCGGGCGGCACTACCGGAACCGTCGGTCCCAGCCCCTCCATGTAAATCGAGATCGATTGGTTGGGATGAATCGGATTGGTGAAATCGACCGGCTCTCCATCGTCGTGGCGGATGACCGACGGCAGCCCGGTCTGGCCGTCGCCCACGGCAGTGTGCAGCACCGCCGGCGCGCTGGCCACGATATCCAGGGTGAACGGAGTGCTCAGCCCACCGGGACTGTGCACCACCAGCGGCTCACTGCCGCTCACCGAAGCGGGAAGTTGCGCCTCGATCTGGGTTGGGGAAACCTGGAACAGAGGCAGCGGGATGTTGTCCACAGTGACGCAGGTATCACCGAGCGTCGAAGGCAGCGGCGGCGCGCCGGCCACGGCCTCATCCGGCGCAAGATTAGTGCCGTTAATCAACACCACACTGCCTACAGCGATGTCGGTTCCGCCGTCCGCAGAGTTGACCACGCCGGTGACGGACGGCATCGCCAAGGCGGCGTCAAAATCGGATGGCAGCACCGTCAGGCCGGATTGGCTCAGCAGGAAGATGGAGCCCTGATTCGGCGCCACCGCCAGGGCCCGGCTGAAGGGCAGAATGGTGCGTCCCGTCTGGCCCACCGGTTTAATGGCTGCCAGACCGCCAGCCGTGATCGGAGCCTCGGTGATCGAAGTTCCGTTGTAGGCCTGCAGATAGAACGCGCTATCGGCCGGATTGATGCCGAAGCGCTCCAGGATGCCCGGCGCCGACGGCATAGTTACGGTCGTGCGCAGACCAGCCGGCCGTCCGGATTGTGGATCGAGCGCCACGCCGACGCCCGAGGATACGCCGGTCGTGGATTCGAGCTGGCCGATCGGGAACATGGCCTGGTCGAACACATTGTTGTCGGCCACGAAGAGAGTGTCGCTGAGTGCGCCGTAGGCGCCCCCCAAGGAACTGAGATCCTGACGCGATACCACCCAGAAGCCGGAGAACGCATCCCACAGCACTACCGTGCCGTTCGGTTCGGCCAGAAATATGGAATTGCGAGAGGGCGATGCCGCCAGCACCGCCGAGGGAGAAACAGTGTTGAGATCGGTATTGTCGTAGATGCCCAGGCTGGGCGGCGGGCCGGCAAAGCCGGAGCCGAGGTTGACTTGGAACAGCGCCTGGGGCGGGTTCACAGCGCGGACGGTCGCCCAGGCAGCTCCGTTGCCCACGGCGATGGAATGCGGGTAGGCAGCGCGGAATAGGATCGGATCCAGGGCGCCCAGCTCATCGGGCATGAAGTCGGCGCTGCCGCGAGGCCTGTGCCGGACCATAATCCGGCCGCCCTGAGCCGTCATGCTCCCCGCGGGCGAAGCGCCGCTCCCGCGCCCGCTGCCATGGGACGAGGACGAGGACTGTCCGCCCACTGAATTGAGATCGAATACGTTGGCAATCTGGGAATTGTCGCTAGTCACGATCAGCTCGCTGTCATCCAGCGTGAGGGCCATGCCGACCGGCGTGTTGCCCGTTCTAAGCGGCGCGCCGATCTGCTGCAAGGTCCCGCTGTCGTACACCAGAACTTCGTTCTTGTCCTGCCGCAACAGATACACCCGGCTGCGGACCGGATCGGCCAGGATGTCCACGATCGTGCCCGGTACGTTGACGATCTGGCCGCGCTGATTCAGGTCGCGCGTGTTGATCAACAGGCGCACCGGCGGCGGAATATTGATCGAGCTGGAAGAAGAAATCGTCAGCGGAATCGCCGTCGTTCCCTTGGCATTGCCGTACGCCGAAGTATCGACCGTGATGGTCACCTGAGCCGGCGTGGTGCCGGACGTCGGACTCATCATGATGCCCGTGGTACCCGAGGGCACCGACAGCGTGAAGGGGGTCGCATTGCCTCCCAGGTCCACCACGTTGAGCGTCTGGGAGATCGCGGTGGAATTGCAGGTATTGGACAAGAACATCACGTCCTCCTGCTGAGCGACCACCTGTGGAGCCTTGGCCAGCGACCCGACCGGAAGAACCATCACACCCTCATCCGAGATCGCATACACCGTATTCATGTCGCTGGAAAACAGCGTCCGCCCGGCGATCATGCGCGGCAACTGAATGCGGTCCATCACCGTCAGGTTGTCGGTGGCGAAGATATGCATCACCGGCGATTCAGTCGCCGTCACCGGGATGTCCCCGTAAATCACGTTGCGCGACCAGTCCCAGGCATACCCACCCAATCGGAAGTCGCCGAGAGCGTAAGGGATTTGCGCCGGCGACGTCCCTTCAATCGCCAGGTTCAGATCGAACAGGATCCAGCCCGCCATAAACTGCGTCCCGTCCTGATTGACGCTGACCACCCGCGGGCCGAACGGCGGAGAGGCCACCCAGTTGAGCACGATTAACTGCCCGGTCCGGACGTTGTAATAGAGAATCGCGGTCGTAGCCCCGGTCGAGCCTTGCCCTCCTCCACCGCCTTGCGCCACTTCAGTCAGGATGATGATCGACTGCTGGTCGCCGGAAATGCCCGTTGCGGCATAAGTAATATTCGCCGGGAAGGTTGCGAAAGGCACGGGCAGGTCCAGGCCGCCGCTGGCCGATACTCCCAATACCTCTGTGCTGCCGCTCACCGGGTTGACCAACAGAAACTGACCGCTGGTCGTCGTGGTCGGGCTCCCGCTGGGAGGCGTGCCGCAGGTGGCCGGCGTGGCTTGACCGGTCACCATCAGCGCCTGGCTGCCCGCGCCGAAAGCCACTGCCAATACCGGATTGCCCAGCGCCACTTCACGCTTGGTGCCGGCGTTCAAATCGAAGATCGCATAGCCGCCTGTGAGAGCAGACGAAGCGTACAGATTGCAGTACTCTCCAACCACGAGGTAGCGGTTATCGGGCGACAGCGCCACGGAACTGGGCGGGCCGGCAACCGTCAGCGGGGTGCCCAAAGTGTTGGTCGCAGTGCTCATCACTTCGATTCGGCCAGCGCTGAAATTAGCAACATAAAGCCGGCCGCGGCTCTCGTCGAGCGCGATGTCGGACGGCGTGCCCTGCACCGGTATTGAGGTTCCGAATGTTGCGGCCAGGCATCCTCCGCCCAGCAGCATAGTAGCGATTATGCCGATAACGACCCGGCGCGCTTCAAGAAACATAATTCCTTCCTCCGCAATCGAACGCAACGGCAGCAATGCCTTCAGGCACTGGATTCATGATAGCCCCAAACCATCGGCGAGAAAACAAAAATGACATCCTTGGCGGTGTTTGCATACCGATTAAACTTCAATCATAAGGTGTGCCATTCCTCCCCTTGTTCTCTCGTCGGTCCAGGAACGGAAGTCCGCGCTGTTTTCGCTCCCGTCCCCAACCAAGGAAACTCCAGGGGCGCGAGGGACGCGCCGAGCGCTGCCGCGCGCCGGATGAGCCTGCCCAAGGCCCTCTCGCTTTGTCTTTAAGCCATTTGAAATCAGTTGTTTCTGCGGGTAATAGGCGACTTGCACCGGAGATCCTTCAGTAGCCCATCGGCGCTCGGTGCTGAACCGCCAAAGGGGGCCGCGCACCGACTCCCGGGCGTTTCAACAGGTTCAATTGCGGCGCACCTGCCGGCGAGGTAAACTACATATCTGGTGCGAAGTACCATGTGTACCATTCTCGGCTTAAGATAGGATTACTAGTACCAATTTCCCACTATTTTAGAGGATGGGGATATATTTGAAGTGTCTGGTAGAGAAGGCCGCCCGGCTGGCATTTTTGACTTGGCGAAACGACGAGTTGACAGCCAGCGCCTGGCGGCGGCGCAAGAAAGCGTTTCTGAGTTTGCTGCCGGGGAAGGCCCCTGTTGCCGGCACTACGAAGCGCGGATTCTGCCACGGCTGCAAATACAGAGGGCACAGTTCAGAAAGACTGTGAACGACGGATCACGGAATGGCAAGCGGGCCGACAACGGCAGCGCATTGTGGCCGCCTCGGGTTCCAGGCATGGAGCGACGGCGCGGACATCGGTGGCGCGAAGGGGAGGAGCCCGGGACTAGCTGGCCGCGGACAGCGTGATCAAGGAGAAGGCAGCGCCCTGCGGATCGGCGAGCATGGCCATGCGCCCGACGCCCGGCGCGCTGAAAGGACCGTGGCGTACCAGGCCCGCGAGTTCGCGCACCTTCGCGGTCGCCGCATCGCAGTCCTCGACCATGAAATAGATACCCCACTGCGACGGCATTCCTTCAAATTCCGCCTCCATCTGCATCATCCCGCCGCGCGGCTGCCCGCCCGCGCTGAACTCGATGTAGGTGGACACATTGGCGCTGCTCTTGGTCTCCCAGCCGAACACGCCGGTGTAAAACTCGCGCACTTTGGCGAGATCCCGGGTATACAGTTCGCTCCAGCAAACGGCGTTGTTCTCGTTGATCAAGGCCGCGCCCAGATGCCGCCTGGCCTGCCATAACGAAAACGAGGCCCCGCCCGGATCCTTGCAGTTCGCCATGCGTCCGGCGTCCAGCACGTCGAACGGAGGTTGAACCACAACTCCACCCAGTTCGGAAACTCGGGCGGCCGACACATCGACATCGGGTGTAGCGAAATATACATTCCAATGCGGCGGGACGCCCTGCTCAACTATCTTAGCGGGCAGTGTATAAACCGCGCCGGTGTCATGACCGTTCAACTGAAACATTGTGTAAACTCCGTCAGGCCCCATTGGGTTATCTCGTGCCGACCATCCCAATAATTGCCCGTAGAATTGTTTGGCCGCAGTTTGGTCCGTCGTGCCGAGTTCAAACCAGCAGGGCGTACCGAGGGAGTACTTTTGAACAACCGCCATCGCTGAATCCTCCGCCGGGATATTGTAGCACAAGATGCTGGAATTCCGAATCCAGGATCGTCTGTCGATGAATCACCGTAAACAAACGTCTTATAGGATGTCATCGCAGGCGACCGTTAGCGTCAGCGCGGCGAGCTGTTGGTAGGATCCATGCCAGGTCCGTCTGAGTGCGGAGGGCGCACGGACCGAAATCTTCGTTATCGGATCGGCTCAGCGTGGAAAACCGGGTGATCGAAACAGAAAAAGATCGCAGCCCGCCGCATGCGCCGCAGGGCCTGAGCCGGTTTGCGCCGCGGTGCGATGGTAAATTGTAAACCCTTCTATTTCAAAAATATAAATCGAATTCATTCGTATGCAGCGTGGACTGGCGGGCCATGATCAGGACGCCAAGCAGGCCCCGAACGTCAAATCTGGAGTCGTCCCGCGCGCGACCTACGCGTGAGAAAAAGGCGTGAGCTCTGCCACTCAGTCAGTGACCGTTGAGCTGGGCAACGCAGGTCGCGCCGGCGGACAAGCAGGAGCGCCGGTGGGCTAGCGTGGCACGCAGCCGGGCGGAAGCTGCGGATGAGGGAGTCGAATGGGCCGGGAGAAAGGTGGCGCTGGCCGCCCAGCGGGAATGTTATGCCCGCCCGCGTATGACGAATGCATCACAATCTATGGTCGGCGAAAAAGGCGTATACGCTCCCCACTCATGCACTCAATCGTTCGAATGACTTGTCGCGAGATATGAAAGACGAAATAGTCCGGCAGGGCAAACTGCAGGCCAAGCGGATGGAAGCCGTGCTGGTTTTTCGAATTCAACAGTTTGCGGATGATCGCGCAAAAATGGATTGTCGTTGAGCATAAATCGGGCTAATGGAATAGCTTATGAAAGTTTCGGTACTAACGTCTTGTAAAATTGGCGATGATCCACGTACTTCAGTCTTAGATATTCAGTTGTATTGAAATTCGTCCCATATTGCTTTAGTTTCGGACCCTGTTAGTTTCTTGAATACATACGGCTGTTATGCCGTATGCGGCGCGGAGAGACGGGCGTGAAAGCGTCCAGGTATGAATCGAAGGCCGCGCCGAAAGACGCCGACGCGGAAGTCGTCAGAGGCGTTCGCTGCTCCCGATTGCGACCCACTGTGAGTGGGACCGAGAGGGGCGAAGCCTGCCCCGGCTTGTGTGGATAAGAGGAAATGGATCAGCCTCGCTGGTACGCGCTGCGAACGAAATCGCGCCATGAAAAGGTGGCGGGGGAGTATCTGAAGGCCTGCGGGGTCGAGGTATTTCTGCCGCTCTACAAATCCCGGCGGCTGTGGAGCGATCGGGTCAAGCTGATCGAAGTGCCATTGTTCGGCGGATACCTGTTCTGCAAATTCGCGGCCAGGCAATCGCTGGTGGCCCGAAGCGCGCCCGGGGTGCTGTATGTCGTCAGCAATGGCGCGGAGCTGATGGCGGTGCCGGAAAGCGAGATCGATGCGGTGCGGCGGGTCCTGGAGAAGGGCCTGGTGGCATCCCCGACGCCGTACCTGAGAGAAGGGATGCGGGTCAGGATTCGAGGCGCGGCGTTTGAAGGCATGGAAGGACGGCTGGAAAAGGTGAAGAGCCAGTTCCGGCTGGTGTTATCCATCCACCTGCTGCAGCGCAGCGTGGCCTTCGAGGTCGATCCGGAGATGGTCGAGGCGTTGAACTGAATGCCGCTCCTCATCAGGCGCAGCAGGGTAGTCAGCATCCGGGTGTCGGACGACGAGTTCCGGCAGTTGAGGGAGATGTGCACGATGACCGGCGCGCGCTGCGTCAGCGACCTGGCCCGGGACGCGATGTTCAAGTTTATGCGGGGCGTCGAACTGCCGCCGGGATGCGTGGATGCCGAACTGCAGACGCGAGTGCGCGAACTGGACGAGAAGCTGAACCTGCTGCAAGGCCGGGTGGCGCGGCTGGCGATGCTGGTTGTGGAGGGCGAACGCTGAGCGCCGCGCGGAGGGCGCCGTCGTCAGGCCATTGGACTCTGCCGGCGAGGCTGGCCAGAGCGGAAGTTGTAAGAAAACGTGCGTGAGAAAGCGGTCGGAATGGTGTTCCAGGAATCGGGTGCCACTATGCGCGCAATGTTGCTGCTGCTGGCTTTCGCGGGCGGCGCTGCCGCACAGCAGTCCAACCCCAGCCGCCCCTTCGCGGTCCCGGAGATTGGCGCCAATCTGCCGGCGCAGGCCGTGGGACCGAACGACCTGATTGCGGTCTCGGTGTACGACGCGCCGGAGTTGAGCCGCACGATCCGCGTGAGCGCCGATGGCTACATCCGGCTGCCCATGCTGAAGACGCGCGTCAAGGCGGAAGGCCTCTACCCGGCCGACCTGGAGGTCGCAATCGCCGCAGCATTGAGGCAGGGAAACATTCTGGTCGATCCCTACGTGACGGTCACGATCGCCGAGTACCATAGCCGCCCGATCAGTGTTTCCGGCGCCGTCAAAATGCCGGTGGTCTTCCAGGCCGATGGCCCGACCACGCTGCTGGAGGCGCTGGCCCGGGCGCAAGGGCTGCGCGAGGATGCGGGCCGCGAAATCCTGGTCAGCCATTCCCAGCCGGGGCCTGACGGCAAGCCGATCACACTGACGCGCCGCATTCTGGTGCGCGGCCTGATCGATGAAGCCGACGCCGAACTGAACGTGAAGCTGTTGGGCGGCGAGGAGATTCGAGTCCCCGAGGTGGGCAAGATCTACGTCGTGGGCAACGTGAAAAAGCCCGGCGTCTTTCCGGTGCAAGACGGCGCCGACACGACCGTGCTTCAGGCGTTGGCGCTAGCCGAGGGTCTGATGCCTTATGCCAACGATCAGGCCTTCATCTACCGCCGCGAAGGGGCCGGGTCGAAGAACGAAATCCCAATCGAACTGGCGAAGATCATGCGGCGGAAGTCGCCCGATGTCCCGCTGACCGAGAACGACATTCTCTACATTCCCGAGAGCCATGGGAGAAAGCTTGGCATGGCCGCCCTCGAGAAGTTCCTGCTGTTTAGCAGTACGGCCGGAGCAACGGCTTTGATCTACGGCAGGTAAGCCGAACTCACCATGCAATCATCTGACAACAAGGAAATCCGCGCTTTAGCCGCCCCCGATGCGGGCGTCACAGCGCCCGCGATTCAGGAACGCATCAGCCTCCAGCCGTCCTACAGTTATGAGCAGGAGAGCGAGGAGCGGAGCGTCCCGCTCTCGCACTATCTGTGGATCCTGCGACGCCACAAGTGGCGCATCCTTTCTTTCATCGTGTTTTCGGTTGTAGCCACGCTTCTGATCTCCTCGAGGCTCACGCCGATCTATGAATCCACGGCCAGCATCGATGTGGACCGCCAGGCGCCGGCGGCCGTCGTGGGCCAGGATGCCGCCCGTATGGCCCCCAACGATGCGGACCAGTTTCTCGCCACGCAGATCAAAATCATCCAGTCCGATTCAGTGCTGCGCCCGGTCGTGCTGCGCTACAAGATTCCGGTCGCCGAAATCACGCCTCTCGACGGCGACTTGCCCACAACACGGGCCCAGAATGCGCCGATCACCTTGAAACGGCTGAAGGTGACGCGCCCGCCCAACACCTACCTGCTGCTGATCAGCTACCGCTCTCCCAATGCGGAACTCGCCTCGGCTGTGGCCAATGCAATCGCCCAGAGCTACATCGAGCACACCTACGACATCCGATTCCGGGCCACGGCCGGTCTCTCCGCCTTCATGGAAAAGCAGATGGAAGAGTTGAAGGCGAAGATGGAGCGCTCTTCGGCGGCGCTGGCGCAATTCGAAAGGGACCTGAGCGTCATCAACCCGGAGGAGAAAACCAGCATTCTCTCCTCCCGCCTGCTGCAGCTCAATACCGAACTCACGAACGCCCAGGCCGAGCGGGTCCGTAAGCAGGCGGCGAACAACTCCGTGAAGGGCGGTTCTCTGGAAGCCGCGCAGGCTTCCAGCCAGGGTGAACAGCTTCGGAAACTGGCCGAACGCCTGGATGAAGCCCGGGAGAGATTCGCCGTCGTGTCGGCGCAGTATGGCTCCAACCACCCAGAGTATGTTAAGGCGCACTCCCAGCTTACCGAGTTGGGACGGCAATTCGACGCTTTGAAGAACAACATCGCCCAGCGCGTCGCCGTGGAGTACCACGAGGCGGTGAATCGCGAGGAGATGATAAAAAGCGCCGTGGCGGAGACCAAGGTTGAGTTCGACCGGCTGAACGCCCGGTCCTTCGAGTACCGGGCATTGAAGCAGGAAGCCGAGTCGGACAAGGGCTTATACGAGGAACTGGTGCGCAAGATCAGAGAGGCCGGGATTAATTCCAGCTTCCAAAACAGCTCGATCCGTCTGGCCGATCCGGCGCGGCCGGCGTATAAGCCCGTCTTCCCGAATTTGACGCTGAACGGACTGCTCGCGCTCCTGTTTTCCGCCCTGCTGGCAGTGGGCGCCGCCGTCCTGTCGGACACACTCGATAGCACGATTCGCGATCCCGAGCAGATACAGCAGGGCCTGAAGACGGAGGTCCTCGGCTCGCTTCCGGTGGTGAAGCGCTGGCGGGGCCGATTGATGCCTATGGGATCCAATGGATCCAACGGCACCGAATTGGCCATCAGCAAGCGCGATGACCAGGCCTCGGCCTATGAGGAGGCGGTCCGGACGCTGCGCGATTCGATCCTGCTGTCGGACCTGGCCCGCCGCCCGCGCACGCTGCTCATGACGTCCGCCACTCCGCGCGAGGGCAAGACCACAGCCGCCATGCATCTGGCCGTCGCCCACAGCCTGCAGAAGCGCAAGACGCTGCTGATCGACGCCGATTTGCGGCGGCCCAGCATTCACGAACGCCTGAACATCGAGAACGAGCGCGGCCTCTCGACGGTCATCAAGGGAGAGGCGGAATGGCGTGAGGTCATCCGCAAAGCGGAGCACTTCGCAGACCTGGACGTCCTGCCAGCCGGCCCGGCCTCGCGCCGCGCGGCCGACCAACTGGGCAGCATCCTGCAGAAGGTCCTCACGGAGGCGGAACCGGATTACGATCTGATTGTCATCGATTCACCACCCTTGCTGGGATTCGCCGAGCCGCTGCAGATGGCGGCCATTGTGGACGGAGTCGTGGTCATCACGCTGGCCGGCCAAACGGATAAGAACGCGGTCGGCAGCGTCCTGAGCAGCCTGCGGCGCCTGAGGGCGAACGTGATCGGCGTGGCGCTGAACGAAGTGCGCCAGGACATGAGCGACCGGTATTACTACTACGGTTACTACGGAAAGTCCTACAGCAAATATTACTCGCCAGCGAAAGGTTGAGCGGGCTTGGAATCCCCCTGGAGGCTTCGTTCCGGGAGAGATTCGAATGCGGGCAAATTGCTCTTGATACCGACCGAGATCAGATCGTGGAACGGCGCCACCAAAGTGATCAGCGCCCTATGGGCGGCCGATTCGCTGCGCGGCCGGTTCGCCCGAGGCGCCGTCTGGTCCCTGCTGGGGGCGCTGATGGCGCAGGGGGCGACCCTGGCGGCGTCAGTGATCACTGCGAGGCTGCTGGGGCGGGAGCAGTTCGGCGAATACGGCATGATCCAAAGCACAGTCGGCATGCTCGGCATCTTCGCGGGCCTGGGGCTGGGCATGACTGCAACCAAATTCGTCGCCGAGTTGCGGACCCGCGATCCCCAGCGCGCGGGACGCATTATTGCACTCGGAACGGCCGCCGCCGTCATATCGGGGGGGTGCTGGCGCTCGCCCTAGCGGCATACGCACCACTGCTCGCCGCCCGAACGCTGCATGCTCCCAAACTGGCCCACGAACTGCGGATTGCCAGCGTCCTGTTGTTCTTCAATGCGCTCAACGGAGCGCAGATTGGCGCCCTGGCGGGGTTTGAGGCGTTCCGCGCGATCGCACACATCAATCTGGCGCGCGGAATCCTGACAATTCCCGTGACCGTGATCCTGGTGTATTGGTGCGGCCTGCCGGGCGCGATCTGGGCGTTAGCCGCGACGGCGGCCCTGACCTGTGTGTTGAGCCAGATCTGGCTGCGGGAGCAGTGCGCGGCGTCAGGCGTCGGCCCCCAGTTCTTCTCGGCGTGGAGGGAATGCCGGGTCCTGTGGAGCTTCTCGACGCCGGCCTTCTTATGTGGAGTGCTGGCTGGACCCAGTGTTTGGGCGGCGAGCACTGTGCTCGTGAATCAGCCTGGGGGCTACGCGGAGATGGGCATCTTCAGCGCCGCCAGCCAGTGGAGAAATGCGATCGGGTTCATACCTGGCGTTGTGGCCCAGTTCGCGCTTCCAATCCTGTCTAACCTGAATGGGGAACGAGACGCACCGCGGTACGCGCGGGCTCTGCGCTGGAACCTGATCCTGACAGCCGCGGCGGCGACGGCCGTGGCGGTGCCGGTGGCGCTGGGCGCCCCCGCGATTATGCGGCTCTACGGGCGAGGCTTCCAACAGGGCTGGCTGGTCCTGGCACTATCAACCGCCACAGCCGTTATCAGTTGCATCAGCGGCGTCGTGGCCACCGCCATACTGAGCGCCGGATCGGTCTGGATCGGCTTGGCATTCAATGCGATGTGGGCTGTCGTGCTGCTGGCCGGTTGTTACCGCTTCGTTCCGACGCACCTGGCCCTTGGACTGGCCGGCTCAATGCTGTTTGCGTACGCCGCCACTACCGTGTGGCAGGCCATCTATGTTCGTCAGCGCCTCTCCTACCGGCAGGCAGCGTAGCAATCTCCATGCTGGACTCCCACCTGTGCCGAACGCCGATTGCCTTGCCGGCAGAGCCGGCGGGGCCTCGAAATGAGTTCGCGTCCGTGAACGCTTGCTGGAAGGCCGAAGACCTGGAGTCCGTCGAGTGCGATTTCTGTGGCGGCGACTCCAGCCGCCCGATTTGCCAGCGCCCGGACAGCCTGAAAGTCCGTGAGTGCACGACGTGCGGTTTGGCATTCCTGAATCCGCGGCCCCGGAAGGCGTTGATCGAAGGCATCTACCGGGACGGCTACTTTGAGTCCGATCGGTCCGGCGTGGGCTACCGAACCTACCTTCCAGCGTCTTTCTTCCCGGAAATCGATCTACTGGAGAGCCTCCGGCCGCTGCGGGGCCGGCGCGTCGTCGAGATCGGGTGTGCGACGGGAGCCCTGCTGGCCGACCTGCAGCGGAGAGGAGCCGAGGTTTGCGGCGTGGAGCCAAACCCAGAGGCGGCGAAGAAGGCCCAGGAACTCCTGCAGGCGCCGGTGTACACGGGGATGATCGAGTTGGTCGCGCCCGCCGACATAGCCGGCGCGGACGTCATTGTGGCGTTCGAAGTCATCGAGCACGTGATCAGTCCCCGACGGTTTCTGGAACGACTGAGGGATTTGCTCAAACCGGGGGGGCAAGTGGTGCTGACGACGCCGAATTACCATTGTGCGCGCCGTTTCGGGGCGGCGTGGTGCGGCTTCACGCAGAGCTTCGAGCATCTGTACTTTCTATCCGACGAGGTGCTCTCACGGATGGCCCACAGAATCGGCCTCGAGGAGAAGATGTGGTACACCCGCGGGGACGGGTCTCCGGTTTCCCCCGCGCCTGCCCAATACAGCCTGCCGCGCCGGCTGTCGCGGGAATTGTCCCGGATCCCGGTGGTGGCAGAAGCAAAGTATCGTTTTCGGGGGCCAGCCTATGTGCCCTACGGCCAGGGGCACACGCTGTTGGCGATCTATGAGAAGCCCGCAGCCAGCTGAGTTGGCATCCGCCTCGAGCCTCGGGCGGGTTTTCAGAGCAGCCCGGCGCGCCTACATCGGGCTTCGCGCGGTGCCAAAAACGCTGCTCTTCAACCTGCGTTACCTGCCCTTCAGACAGGCCCTGTCCGTTCCTATCGTAGTATCGCACCGAGTCAAGATAGAGTGGCTGGGGGGCAGAATTGAATTCACCGGACCCTTGAGAACGGGCATGATCCGGCTGGGCTTCGGATCCGTGGACATCTTTGATCCAGAAAGGCAACGTTCGGTGTGGTCCAACCGCGGCGCGATCACCTTCCGCGGCCAGGCGCGGCTGGGTCACGGATTCAGAATCAGCGTGCGGGCCGGAGGCCGCTTGACGATGGGCGACCATTTTGAAATCTCCGCGCAGTCGACCATTCTGTGCCGGTCGCGGATCGAGTTCGGCGACAATTGCCTGCTGGCCTGGGATGTGCTGGTGATGGACAGCGACTGGCATGCTCTGTCCTACGAAGGCGCACGGAGAAGCGAGGAGAGTATCAGCATTGGCGACCACGTATGGATTGGCTGCCGGTCGCTGATTCTAAAAGGGACCTGGCTGGGCAGCGGCTGCGTTGTGGCCGCGGGCAGCACTGTTGCGGGGCTCGCAGCGGAGCCCGAAGCATTGCTCGCGGGGATTCCGGCCAGGGCGGTGAGGAACAAGGTGAGCTGGCATGCCTAACGCCGCCGAACTGGTCGCAGCGCCGCGCGGTGATGAGATTTTGGGGCGCGTGGGGGGAGCAGCGGCAACCTGTTCCGCGGCAGCGGCGGTCCCGCAGCTGCCACGGCTGGACTGGCTGATCTCCCGAGGCATCCGCTGGTGCCGTCAATAGTCGTTTTCACTGCCAGCTTCGCTCCCCGCCAGGACTCGGAAGCCCTGGTGAGCACGAGGATGGTCCAGGGGCTCCAAAAGACCGGCCTGAGGATCGAGGTGCTTTCCCGCCGGACCGGCGCCACACCCAAGACCGAGGGTGCACAGGCAGACAATGCGCCCCGTCCGAGATACCATACGCCCATGCCGCAGCTGAGAGGCATCTTGCGCAATTGGGTGGGGAGCAGGAACGCGCAGGTGGCCAGGTACGTCGTCGAGCGCGCCTGGGGAAGCCGTATGGCCGCCCTGGCTGTCCGGCGGCTTCCGCCCAAGAACTGCGACCTAGTCCTTTCGCTGGGCGGTTTTTGTCACATCGCGGCCTTGCAATACGCCGGCCCGCCAAACATTCCCATCCTGGCCAACTGGAATGACCCGTTTCCCCCGCTGATTGCTCCGCAACCCTATGGCGAAGGCCCGGACGGGCCGCTCCCGCCGTGCTACAAACGCCTATTGGCCGCGATAGGACGAAACGCAGCCTGGCATGTATTTCCCTCCGAGCGGCTGCGCAGGTACATGCTGATGTTCTTGCCGGAAGAGGCCGCAGCGCGTAGCTCAGTCGTCCCTCATGTCGCTTGTGAAATGCCCCCACAGCGAGAACGCGGCAGCGGCCGGAGATTCACAATGACACACGCGGGAGGGCTCCTGCCCCAGCGCCGCGTAGACGTTTTTTTTGAAGGTCTGGCGAGGTTTTTCGCAGGGCGTGGATCGCGCAGCGATTTGGGCATCGTCTTCATTGGCCCGCAGGAAGGCGAATTACGCGCCGTGGCGCGCCGGCACGGGGTCGAGGGCGCCTGCCAATTCCTGCCGGAGATGGAGCACGCGCGCTGCACACAATACCTCGCCGATTCGGATGCCCTGCTTGTCATCGAGGCGCAGATGAGCGAGAGCATCTTCCTTCCAACGAAGTTTGTGGATTATGCGCAGGCGCGCAGGCCGATACTGGCTGTGGCGCCGAGACAAAGCACGATTTCGGACCTGATCAACCAGCACGGAGGAGGAGTGGTGGCGGATTGCTTCTCACCCGCGGAAGTGGCGGCTGGGCTGGATGCCATATGCCGCTCCCGGCAGTCTGGTCAATTGGACGAGGCGCCGCCGTCCGGGCGTCTGCATTCGCTGTTCTCCGAAGAGACGGTCATTCGCCAGTACACCTCGCTTTTCGATCGCGTGTTCGCTGCGAAGCGCGCACGCGCGACAGCGGCGGCCCTGGAAGTCCGATGCTCATCCTTCGGCGCGGGTGGACCGGCGCTGATCGCAAACAGGCCGGACGGCGAGGCGTGAGACCCCGCCCGCGCAACACCATGGCGCGGGGTGTGCAGCCTCCGCAGCGGCGGATTGGTCCAAGACTACCGTGACCGACCTTGCAATCTGGATTGTCGCCGCCGTATTGGTCTGTTGGTTGACGCTGGTCCGCCGGCCGGTTTCCTATCTGTGGCTGCTCTTCGCGGTTGCGCCTTGGCCTGGGCTGTATTTAGCGATGATATGGAACCTGGACGCCTTCAAGCTCGGGCTGCTTCTGGTACCGCTGGTTCTACTGCTGCGCCTTCCACACCACGAGACGAGGCTGTTTCGGGTTCTAGCAGCGCTGCTTGGTTACGCTCTCATCCTGGCCGTCTGGCAGGTCATTACTCACGAAGTAGTGGAATTCGACATTCTGAAAAACCTGAATATCCAGGCCCGCATGGCGGCTGCGAACTACTTGTTTCTGTGCCGCCTACTGCTGGTGTTCCTGGTCTGCAGCGTGGCGCGCACACAAACGGCGTTGCGCAGTTGTATTCACGCTTACGTCGGTTCGGCCGCCGTCCTCGCTTTGTATGGTCTGATCCAGGAAGGTTCGTTCCTGACGCTGGGGAATCCGATCACATTCATGCATGACAAAGGCATTTTGGGCGACGCAAATCGCATAGCGACCTCAGACATCTTCGGCGTCACCTTCCTCCGGGTTTACTCCTTTTGCATGGAGCCCAAAGACGTTGCGCTCTTCATGGCGCCGGCGATCGCATTCGTGTCAACGACACTCTCCGTGGGCGCACGCGACTTTGGCCGCAGGTCTTTTCAATGGATGCTGCTCGCTGTCCTGTGCGCCGCCGCGCTGCTCAGCTTCTCGACCTCGCTGCTGATCGTGGCGCCCCTGATGCTGCTGGGCATCGAGTTGGTCGGACCCCGGTCGAACTCGTCGCGGGCTCTGCGGCGCCTTGTCGTAATCGCCGCGTTCCTGCTGATCGCATCGCCGGTGCTCGAGGAAATGTGGAGAGTGCGTGTGGAGCAGCGCCTGAACTCAGGCGAAACCACGATCCTCCAGAAGTCGCGGGAGGCCCCGGCTCTGGATTTTCTGGTCGATCATCTGCCCCGTTCCCTGGTTGGCTACGGGGTCGGCACGCAGGCATTTTACCTTCCCAGCTACATGCCAGCCGAGTTCAGAGAGATGGCCAATTCAAGCGATGTAGTCGTAGGTATGGACTCTTTCTGGTTCTCGCTGTTGCTGGATCTCGGTATCCCAGGAGTATTGCTTGTGGGGATGGCGTGCATGCAATGTCTGGGGCGGGGCTCGAAGAGACACGACCCTAGTTGGCCGTACCGAGCGGCATTTCTGGCAACGGTCGTGATGTCCATTCCCCAACAAGGGGACTTGCGGTCGGGCATCCTCTGGCTGTTCATGGGGCTGGCTTATCAGGCCCGGAGCATTGCCAAAGCGCAGACTATTCAGGCGCATCCGTTGTTGATCCGCAGGGACCGGACGCCGGCAGTTTGCGGGCCGCCGGCTGAAGCGAGAGCGAGTTAGGGCACCATGGAAGCGCTTCACGCCAGCTCAGACGGGCGCGCGCCCGTGCCCGAACCGCGGAGCAGGGAATGGCCACTGATCCTCCCTGCCGGGACACAACACAACAAGAACCGGGAGACCACAACCGCCGCCGAGCGCGGCTATCCCCGATCCGGACGGCCCTGAGGCGGGAGTGGTCAAGGTGTTAAGCCGAATCGATTTCCTTTGCCTGTGAAGATAGTCAATGTTGGTATCAACCTGGTCCCCAGCCGGGGCGGCATCTACCGCACTGTCGTATCATTCAGCCGCGCCTTCCGGCAGTGCAATTACCAAGCCGTCGTACTAGGTTTCGGGCCCCCAGGAGCGCCCACAGAATTCGACTGTCCTTCTGTGTCCATCGAAACGACCAGGATTCCAGTGCTAAGAAAGTACTACCTGTGGCCCGGATTCTACGACGGGAGGTTCGAGCATGTTATTGGGTGTCCGGATCTAGTATTCATTCACGGCTTGTTCTACCATGCTGCCATTCGGACGGCCTGCTTCTGCGCCCGACGCGGAATACCTTACATCGTCGTGAGCCACGGCTCTCTGGATCCTTACGTCTTCACATACCGGCGGATGCGCAAGCAGGTTTGGACTACGCTCAACCGCAAGCGGCTCTGCGTCGATCCTGCAGCCGTGCTGTTTTCGACCGCGGAAGAGGCTCTGCGGGCAGCAAGATGGACCACCGGGGGCCGGACCGAAATCATACCTTGGCCGGTACAAAATGTGCCGGATTATGACAAGCATCAGGCCAGGGCCGCAATACTAAAGGAATACGAGCTACCTCCGCAAACGAAAGTGGCCGTATTCTGTGGGCGGCTTGACCCGGTCAAGAGGCCCCTGGAGGCGATTCGGGCGTTTAAGGCGGTGGCAGCGAACGACTGGGTACTGCTGATCGTCGGGCCGGCGACGGAGGCGTTGCCGCAGCGCGTCGTCGAAGCGGCCTGCGGTGAGCCCGGGCCCCGTTGCATCTGCGCCGGGCCGGCCTACGGGCAGCAACTCAATGCGCATTTCCGCGCGGCTGATCTCCTGATTGTGTGGTCGCATAAGGAGAATTTCAGCCACGTGACGGCCGAGGCGTTGGCGTGCGGAGTGCCAGCATTCCTTTCCAGAGGAGTGAATCTGTGGCGGGAACTGGCGCCGGTGGGTTGCGCTTTCCCGCCATCACCCGATGGTCCTGAAGAAGACGCCATGCGGAGCGCGTTGAGCGAAGTGCTCAGGATGAACCGCGAGGAGTTGGCTGCGGCCGGGCAGCGAGGCCGAGATTGGGCAAGGGAAGAACTTTCAGAAGAGAGATTCGCCCAGCGAGTCAGCCGGCTGTGTGCCACCCTCGCAAACAACCAATAGGACCTGCATGCGGGTGCTTCTTCTCTCAAACTATTACGACCCCGAGAGTGTTGGCGCGGGAATCTGGGTAACTCAACTTGCTCACGATTTCAAGGCGCATGGTCATGAGGTAACCGTAGTTACCTCATTCCCAAGTTATCCGCTGGGGCAGATTTTCGACGGATACCGCAATCGATTCGCCGACCGCGAGTGTATAGATGGTATCGACGTCATCCGGACCTTCACCTACGCCACGCCCAATAAGTCGTTCCGGGCCCGGTGTGCCGGGTTCGGCGCGTTTTGCCTTTCCGCTGCGCCGGGCTACCTGCGCTGGCGGCGCCGCGTCGATGTCGTGTATGCCATTTTGCCCCCATTGCCCCTGGGCATTTCCGCCTGGGCTATCGCCAAAGCGTCCGGCGCCAAACTCGTCATCAACGTTCAAGACATTTACCCTGACATTGCAATTGCTCTCAACCAATTGAGGAATCCGGCGGCTGTGGGGCTGTTTCGAGGCATGGAACGATGGATCTACCGGCGGGCGGACGCAATCGTCGTCATATCGGAAGGGTTTCGCCAGAACCTTCTGGGCAAGGGCGTCCCGGCCTCCAAACTGCACGTTGTGCCGAATTGGGCGGATCCCGATCAGATCCGCCCCGGGCCGCCGGAGAACGCCTTTCGGCGTAAGACGGGCGCAAACGGCGATTTGCTTGTGATCTACTCCGGCGGACTCACTCATAACGCGGAGCTGGAACCGGTTATCGATGCAGCGGCGCAGCTCCGCGACCTGCCGATCCGGTTTGCACTCGTCGGTGATGGGGTTCAGAAGCAGGCGCTCATGAACCGGGTCGAGGCGGCGCGTCTGGATAAAGTGGACTTTTACCCTTTTCAACCGCTGGAACAATATGGTGAAGTCCTGGCCGCCTCAGATGTGACTCTCGTCACTCTGAACTCCGCGGCGACGTTTGCATCGGTCCCTTCCAAGATATACAAGCAGATGGCCGCAGCCCGGCCGATCGTCGCGATCGCCAGCCGGGAAAGTGAGCTAAGTGGTCTAATAATGGACGCACAATGTGGTGTCATCGTGTCACCGGGCGATCCGCAGCGCCTGGCGAACGTGCTGCGCGGGGCCTTGGATCAGCGTGGCGCCTTTGTCGAAATGGGCCGCAGAGGACGATTGTATCTGGAGCGGAACTGCAGTCGGAATGGTTGCGTCGCGCGGGTTGAAGCCGCGCTGGCGGAAGCCTGTGCCGAAGCTCATCCGCGCCCCGTGCTGGCCGGCGTATAGATAAGTTCTTCGGGAGATCCAGATGAAGAGAGTGCTAGTAAACGGTGCGGGCGGGTTCATTGGCGGCCACCTCGTCAAACGCCTGAAAGCGGAAGACCACTGGGTCCGCGCCGTTGATCTCAAGCGGCACGATTTCGCCGTACCGCCAGCCGACGAGTTCATCCTCGGCGACCTGCGCGACCCGTCCGTAGTCCGCCGGGTGGTTCAAGAGATAGAAGACGTCTATCAATTGGCGGCCGACATGGGCGGAGCTGGTTATGTCTTCACCGGTGAGCATGACGCCGCCATCATGCATAACTCGGCGACCATTAACCTTAACTGCCTGGAGTACGGGCGTCTGGCCGGCGTGAAAAAGTTTTTCTACTCCTCTTCCGCCTGTATCTACCCCGAGTACAACCAACTCGATCCGGATAACCCGAAATGTTCCGAGGATTCCGCCTATCCGGCCGCGCCCGACAGCGAGTATGGATGGGAGAAGCTATTCAGCGAGCGCCTCTATCTGGCCTATATGCGGAACTACGGCGTGCAGGTGCGGATCGCCCGTTTCCACAACATCTTCGGTCCCGAAGGGACGTGGGATGGGGGCCGCGAAAAGGCGCCGGCCGCGCTGTGCCGCAAGGTGGCCCAGACACCCGACGGCGGCGAGATTGAAATCTGGGGCGATGGCCTCCAGACCCGTTCGTTCCTCTACATCGACGAGTGCCTGGAAGCGGTCCGCCGGCTCATGCAGTCCGACTTCACCGGTCCGGTCAATATCGGCTCCGAAGAGATGGTCACGATCGATCAACTGGCCCGCATGGTCATGGATGTCGCGGGGAAGCGCCTCTCGATCCGCCATATCCCGGGCCCGCTGGGCGTGCGCGGGCGTAACTCCGATAACCGGATGATCAGGGAACGGCTGGGGTGGTCGCCGTCGAGGCCGCTGCGGGACGGTCTGGAGAAAACTCATGCCTGGATTGAAGGCCAGGTGCGGGCAATGAGGGGGATGGCCGTCCCGGCATGACCAGCGTGTTGCTGGTTTTCGGCACCCGGCCGGAGGCCATCAAACTCGCGCCGGTGATCGCGGAACTAAGGAGCCGTGGCTCCGGAGTCCAGACCTACGTCTGTGTGACTGCTCAGCACCGGCACATGCTGGATCAGGTGCTCGACTGGTTCCAGGTCGTACCCGATTTCGATTTGGATCTGATGCAGGCCAACCAAAGCTTGTGCCAGTTGGCGGGCCAGGTTCTCGCGCGGGTCGGCGAAGTGCTTGATCAGGTGAGAGCCGATGTCGTGCTGGTACAGGGCGACACGACGACTGCCATGGCCGCCTCTCTCGCGGCCTTCTATCGCGGGACCCAGGTAGGACATGTGGAAGCCGGGTTGCGCACCTATGACATGCAGAGTCCTTTCCCCGAAGAGCTGAACCGCCGCGTGGTGAGTTTGGTCGCCGCCCAGCATTTCGCTCCGACCCGGCACGCGGCGGAGGCTCTGCTCGCGGAACGGATTCCGGCGGGCCGGATTCACATCACGGGCAACACCGTGGTCGATGCGCTGGCGCTGACGCTGGCGCGCCCGGTGGCCGTGGAATTACCTTTCGGCGAGGACCAGCGCATTGTTCTGGTGACCGCGCACCGGCGCGAGAGCTTCGGTGCGCAGTTCGAATCGATGTGCTGCGCGTTGCGCAAACTGGCCGAGCGCAATCGGGACATTCAGATTATCTATCCGGTGCATCTGAACCCGAATGTGCGCCAGCCGGTGAACCGCATTCTGGCCGGTCATCCGCGAATTCGCCTGTTGGAGCCGTTGCGCTATGAGCAGTTTGTACACCTGATGGCGCGCGCCCACATCGTTCTGACCGATTCCGGCGGGGTCCAGGAAGAGGCTCCGTGCCTGGGCAAGCCCACGCTGGTGATGCGTGAGACCACCGAACGGCCGGAAGCCATCGAGGCCGGCCTGGCCCGGCTGGTCGGAACGGCCGAGAGCAGCATCGTCGAGTGCTGTGAAAGGCTGTTGCAGGACCGCTCCGAGTACGACCGAATGGCCCGCGCCGGGAGCCCGTTCGGCGATGGGAACGCCTCGCGCCGCATCGTTGATCTGCTGGTGGGAAAAGCCGCCCGGCAGGAGCCGATCCCAACCCCTCAGCTGCTATGGCCCGCATCCGCGACCTGCTGATCGCTTCCGCGCTGCTGCTGCTCCTGTCGCCGCTACTCGCGGCGTGTGCCCTTGCCGTGCGGCGATCCTCCCGCGGGCCGGTGTTTTTCCGGCAGCGGCGATTGGGAGTTCACGGGCGGCCGTTCCGGCTGCTGAAGTTCCGCAGCATGATTCACAACGCGCCGGAAGTGCGCAACCCGGACGGGTCGGCCTACTCCGGCGCCGACGATCCGCGCGTCACGCCGGTGGGACGGTTCCTGCGCCAGACCAGCCTGGACGAATTGCCGCAGCTCCTGAACGTGCTGCGGGGAGAGATGAGCCTGGTTGGTCCGCGGCCGGATCAAGTCGACCAGCTTCGTTTCTACACCGAGGACGAGAAACGCAAACTGCGCGTCAAGCCAGGCATGACAGGATTGGCCCAGATCAGCGGCCGCAACAACATCCCCTGGGCGCGTAGGAAGGCGCTCGACCTGGAGTACGTGGAGCGCCACAGCTTCTGGCTCGATTGGGGAATCCTGCTGCGGACCGTGCCGCACGTACTGTTGCGCCGGGATGTGGACAGCCCGGGCCTTCCCGTGCCTGAGAACCACGCCTAAGGAATACCGGAATCGCATGAGCATCGACGCGCGCCGCGGGCCAGCCGCCCCCCGGGACACTGCTGTTGATCACGCCGACGCAGTCGAAGTGGTAGACGCTCGTTCCAGCCACGCCGGCACGATCGCCAGCCTGCTCGGTGATTGGCCGCTCAACCCTTGTGGCGCCTATGCGTCCGAATTCGACGACGGCGCCTACGCGGCGTTCCGCGACTGGCGAGTGCGCCGGATCCTGGACCAGACCCATGCCCGGACGCTGGTAATGCGATCGGCCGGAACCATCGTCGCCTCGGCGTGCTGGAGCTTTCTAACCTGGGATACGCAGGAGCTGGGGTTGCCCAGCGGCCGGTTGGAGTGGCTGGCGGCGGCGGGCCCGTATACAGAGGCGCGGCGGCGCAAAGAGCAGCTTGTCCAGGGTGTCCTCGATCAATGCCGCGAAGACGGCATCCAGTACCTGATCTCGCGCCTGCATAGCGCGGACTTATCGGGCATCCACGCGCTGGAGGCAAACGGTTTCGAGTTGATCGATGGGATTCAGACTTTCTCGATGCCTCTGAATGCCGGCCAGGCGCCGAGGCTGGATCCTGCCTGGCGCGTTCGATTGTACGAACCGCAGGACCGCCAGCGGATCCTGGCCATTGCGCGGGCTTCCTATGTCTTCGACCGTTTTCACAACGACCCTCACATCCCGCGCCAAACCGCTGACTCCGTCAACGAGCACTGGGTCGAGAACTGTTGCCTCGGGACTGCGGCCGACGCTGTCCTGGTGGCGCTGGATGGCGACATCCCCATTGGCTATGTGACCTGCCAGCTCGACCGCGACGCCGCCGGTTGGTTGCAAATCCTGTTCGGCACCATCGGCATGGTCGCCACGGATCTTCAGCTGCGCGGGCGCGGCATCGCGCGGGCCGCCACTTACGCCGCGCTCGATTGGTTCGCTCAACAAGGCGTGGCGATCGTTGAGGTCGGCACGCAACTCAGCAACATTCCGGCGGGCCGCCTGTATGAGCTGTGTGGGTTCCGTCTGGTGGCCAGCACTCTCACCTTTCGAAAGCTTCTCTAAATGAGCACAATTGCCGCGCCTTGCAGGGCTACTTTCCTGCCCTTCTGCCTCCCGCAAATCGGCGAGGAGGAGATCCAGGAGGTCGTCAACACGCTGCGATCCGGCTGGCTGACGACCGGCCCCAAAGTCAAACGATTCGAAGCTGACTTCGCCGGCTATGTGGGGGTCCGCCACGCCATCGCCGTCGGTTCCTGCACGGCCGCGCTGCAGGTGTCCCTGGCTGCGCTGGGCATCGGGCCAGGCGACGAGGTGATCGTTCCGACACTGACCTTCTGCGCCACCGCGAACGTCGTGGCCCACCTCGGCGCCACACCCGTGATTGTGGACATCGATCGCAATTTCCAGATATCGATCGAGGCTGTGGAACGCGCCATCACGCCTCGGACGCGCGCCGTGATTCCAGTGCACTACGCCGGACAGCCCTGCGACCTGGACGAGATTCTGGGCCTGGCCGCCCGGCACGGCCTCGCCGTCGTGGAGGATGCGGCGCATGCCGTGGGCGCGCAATTCGGCGGACGGAAGCTCGGCTCGCACAGCCATGCAGCGGCATTCAGCTTTTACGCCATCAAGAACATGACCACCGGCGAGGGCGGAATGATCACCACGAACGACGATGCGCTGGCCGATCGGATGCGCGTTCTTTCCCTCCATGGCATGAGCCGGGATGCCTGGAAGCGCTACACCAACGCCGGATCGTGGTACTACGAGGTGGTCGCGCTGGGCTTCAAGGTCAACATGACCGATCTGCAGGCGGCGCTGGGCATCCATCAGCTTCGCCGATTGGACGGCTTCATCGCCCGGCGCCAGCAGATCGCCGATGTTTACGACCGCGCCTTTGCGGACCTGAGAGAAATCGTGCCGCCGCCACGCCTGCGCAACCGCAATCACGTCTTTCACCTGTATCCCATCCGGCTGCGCCTGGAGCGGCTGCGCCTGGATCGGAATCAGTTCATTCAGGCACTGAGCGACAACAACATCGGGACCAGCGTCCACTTCATCCCGCTGCACCGCCATCCCCTGTATGTGGATCGATTCGGCTGCCGGCCGGAACAGTTTCCGGTGGCCGAAGAGACCTATAACGGGCTTCTGTCTCTGCCTCTATACCCCCGCATGACCGACGGCGACGTCCAGGATGTCATCGCCACCGTGCGGGATACGGTGCTGCAGAACCGCATTGCCGGCTGACCCATGCTGATCGGAGATTCCTTATGTCTGCCCTGCCCCGCATTGTAATTTGGCGCCAGGCTGTCCCCCGCATGCTGGCGGACTTCCTGATCGTGCATCTGTGCCTGATCGCGGCGATGGTCATTTCCGTCTTCTATCAGACTGCGGCCGGCAATCCCGGTCTGGCGCGCGAAATCACATCCGGCTTTCTGCGCTACTACACCGGCTTCTTCTGGCTGCTGTCCCCCATCTTCCCGCTGGTCTTTTTCCTGAACGGTTTCTACACCCGCTCGCGCGGCTATGTCGGCCGGTACAAGGCGTTCGTAATCCTGCGTGGCGTGGCGGTGGCTCTGCTGGCCTTCTTCGGCCTGAACTACCTGCTGTTCGGGACCACCGGAATGGGTCGCAGCGTGGGTCTTCCGCTTGTCATATTCGTGGCGCTCGGCACCGCCGGCGCCCGTCTGCTCAAGGAGTTCGTCGAGCGCCGTTTCGACGTGAAGCGCAGAAACGTCGTGACGGATGCGGGGCACTCCGGATGCGTCCTGGTCGTGGGAGGCGCCGGTTACATCGGCTCGTTGCTCGTGGAGCGGCTGCTCGAAAAGGGATACCGGGTGCGCGTGCTCGATAGCCTGTTGTACGGGGACGAGCCCCTGCGCCCCGTCCGCGACAATCCTGAATTCGAACTGCTGGTCGGAGACTGTCGCAACATCCAGGATGTGGTTCGAGCCGTGCAAGGGGTCGAATCGATTGTGGACCTGGCGGCCATCGTGGGGGATCCAGCCTGCGAACTGGATCATAAACCGGCCCTGGAAACGAATTACGCCGCCACGCGGATGTTGATTGAAGTCGCCAAGGGCAACGGCGTGCGCCGCCTGGTGTTCGCTTCCAGTTGCAGCGTCTACGGAGCGACGGACCTGGAGATGGACGAGCAATCCGCCGTCCGGCCAATCTCGCTTTACGGCCAAACGAAGGTCGACTCGGAGCAAGCCTTACGGGAGGCCAAGAGCCCTACGTTCCATCCGGTCATCCTGCGCTTCGCCACGGTGTTCGGCCTGGGCTACCGGCCGCGCTTTGATCTGGTGGTGAACCTGCTGACGGCGAAGGCCCGCCAGGAGGGCGTCATTACGGTCTTCAACGGCCAACAGTGGCGGCCCTTCATTCACGTCCGCGACGTGGTCGAGGCCACGGTCAAAGTTCTGGAGGCCCCCGCGCGCTTTGTCAGCGGCGAAATCTTCAATGTCGGCGACTCCCGAATGAACCATACGCTCTCTGAAGTGGGTGAACTCATCTGCGCCATGTTGCCGGCGACTCGCGTCGAGCATGTCGAGAACGCCGACCGGCGCAACTATCGAGTCTGTTTCGACAAGATCCACGGCCGGCTGGGCTTTCGCGCCCGCTACTCTCTGCGCGACGGCATCGAGGAGCTGAAGAAAGCCTTCGATGCCCGGATTATCGAGGATTACAAGGATGTGCGTTACCATAATCAGCGCTTCCTGCAGGCGGCCGGCACTCCTGCCCACAAGGACGAACTGGATGGCCTGCTGATGGCCGCATTTTCGGCCCGTCCGACCCAGCACAGCGTAGTCCAAGCCTGAGACCCGCCCTCATCCGATCGACCACTGAAATACCTCCTCTTCGCCGGAGCGCGCCCGACGAGCCCTGATTCATGCTGCTGCAGATCACTTGGAAACAGCGCCGCGAGTTGCACATCCGGGTACTGCGCCAGCCGCAGGCTGCAGAGTCCGCGGCCCCGCCACCGGATCTGCTGCCGCCGTCGGGCATGATCGACATTCATAGCCATGTGGTCTGGGGCCTGGACGACGGGGCCGCCAGCCGCGAAGACAGCCTCGCCATGCTCGATTCCGCTGGCGGGCACGGCACCACCGTGCTGGTCGCGACTCCTCATGCCAACGCCGAATACGCCTATCGGCAGGAATTGACCGACGCGCGGATCGGGGACCTGACCGCGCACACCGGCGGTCGCCCGCAACTCCTGCGCGGATGCGATTTTCATCTGAGCGTCGAGAACCTCGACGGACTGCTCGCCCAGCCTGTCAACTACACCATCAACGGCCGGCAATATCTGCTCGTGGAATGTCCCGATTCCTGCATTGGGCGGCACACCGAAAACGTCTTTCGCCGGCTCCTCGAGGCCCGCATCGTACCCATCGTCACTCATCCCGAGCGCAACCCTATTCTCCAGCGCAAGCTCAGCCGGATCGAGGCCTGGGTAGAGCTGGGATGCCTGGTGCAGATCACCGCGCTCTCGATTACCGGCGGTTTCGGCCGCTCGGCCAAATCCGCGGTGGACAAACTGCTCCAGCGCGGGCTGGTGCACGTGGTCGCCTCAGATGCTCACGATGCCGTGCACCGCCATCCCCGCCTGGATGAAGCCTACGCGGTGGTGCGATCGCGCTACGGCCAGGACGCAGCCGAGTTCCTTTTTTGCGAGAATCCCCGCGCCATCGTTGACGGCCGGCCCCTTCCAGGAGGAAAGCAGCTCCTCGCGCAGCCCGCGAAAGCGCGTTGGCCGTTTTGAACCTGCCTGCGTTTTATCTCCATGCCCGACTCCCCGGATACAACCCCGGTGGTGACTGCTCCTGCGTATCGAGTGAATATCAACCGCAACAACAAACCCTATGGACTGCCCAAAGTGTAAGGCCGCTCATGCCCACCGCTCTCATCGCCAGAATCTGGTGGAGCGGCTGGCCAGCATCTTTGCTTTCTACCCTCTTCGTTGCGATGCCTGCCAGCATCGCTTCCTGCGCTTCCGTTATGCCATCCCTGTAATGACGGAAGCCGACGATTCCCCCACGGGCCGTACGCTCAGAGCGAACCGCGCGGCCAAGCAGTGGCAGCGCAAACGGCGGGAGATCCTCCTCTACTCCTTCGCGGCGCTGTGTTTCGTCGCTTTCCTGTATTACATTACCCGTGAACGAGGTCCCGCTCCCGACGGCAACTGAGCCGTGCGCTTAAGTTCCACGCGCCGCAGACTGATGAACCCTTCGATGCGCGTGGTCCCCGGCGTCCGCTGGTAGCTCAGCGCCAGTCGAACCAGCCGGCAGCCCGCCGGCGTGACAAACTCGAGCCGGCCCCACTTCGCGGTCTCCGCCGACAGATCCTCCGGCCGTTCCGCCGCCCGCCTCTCCTCGCTCGCCCCCCGCGGTATCACGCTCCCCCCGCCCATCGCCTCTCTCAGCTTCCACGCCAGGCCGCTGCCGGCCGGCAGGCCCGCGGTGTGATATTCGAACTGCAGCTCGTAGCCCGTGTTTTCCAGCACCGGCAGGACCTCCACCAAGGCCTCGCAACTCTCCGGTTGCCCGCCCGAAAAGGTCAGCCGCAGACCGTGCGGATGCTCCTCTCTCGAGCCGCTGATCCCCTCCACTCCGGGCAACCGCCAGTCGAAGCCCTGCGAGCTCGGCGCCACGGCGAACTCGCCGTTGGTCAGGCTTCTGTTTTGGGCCGGATCCAGCGCCCCGAACGGGATCCGGTGACGGGCCGAGAGTCCATTCCAGATCTCCAGCGCCTGCTCCGCGCGCCCCTGCTCCACCATCCGGTCGAACGTCGCCAGCAGCAGCGGCAGATCCTCAATCCGGTTGGCTTCGAGCACTTTCAATGTCACTTTGCCGGCCAGGTCCCCCCGCCCAACTTCCATAAGCTGCGCCAGGTAGGCGGCTGTCACATCCCCATCGCAGCTAGCCAGACGCTCCATCAGGTTCCCGTCTTCCACCACCCTGCCGCACAGCCGGATCAGCGGCCTCGAATCTCCGGGAATCGTCTGCGCGGCCAACCGGGCCCATTCCCAGAAACGCTGCGTGTCGCCTCGCCGGTAGTAGTAATTGGTCAGCGTCCAGCGGGGCAGATACTGTTGGTCCTCCCTCGCCGCTCGCAGCAGGCATTGCTCGGCCCGGGCGTACTCCCCGTCCGCTTCATGCCGCAGGCCCAGCTCAATCCAGCTGCGGCTGTCCGAGGGTTTCAGCTCCACCGCGCGCCCCAGTTCCGCCAGCGATTGATCGGCGTCCCTGGCGGCCAGCAGCAACGCCAGCTGGAAATGATACTCGGCCCGCCCCGGCGTCCACTCCAGGGCTCGCGTCAGGCCGGCCGCCGTCTCCTTCCGCGCCCATCCGTCGGCCACTCCCACTCTCACCGACCACGCCGCCGCGGCCGCCAGCGCCACCACCCACGCCGCCTGGGCGATCCAGCGCACCACGCCTCCGCTCATCGGCGTTCCCGCTGCCGGACCAGCCAGGCCTCACCCGAAGCCAACGCCGCACGGCTGCCGAACTCCGTCGTCCACCACACCACCCGCATCAGGTTCGGCGACTGCAACGTCAGCTCGGCCTCGCCCTTTGCTCCATCCTTGGAAGCCCAGCTCATTCTCGCCAGTTTCCCGTCGTCTGACTTCCCTTGGGCGTGAAATATAACTTGTGGCGGCACTGCTTTGTCCGCCACTTTGTACTGCGCGCGATAATTACCAGCAACTATGCCCTGTTCTTCCGCGAGAAAAAACTCAATATACTGTGCCGGATAAGCGCCCGCACCCGCCTTTCCTCCGAATTCCGGGGAATAAAACCAATTCCCGGCAAATGCCGGCTCCGCGCCGCGGGCCTCCCTCTGCCCGGCCCTGGCCGCCGGCGCTTCGGTCGTGCCCGGACTCGGAGACCCCTCTCTTTGCGCTTCCATCGGCGCCGCGGCCGCCGGCTCGCCCAGCCCCGCCACCTGGGGCTGTGCCGCTTCCGCACTCTCCATTCGGTCCTCAAAATCCGCTCTCGCCCTCTGTTCGATCCGCGGCGCGGCCCCTCCTCCTGCCTTCGCCATTGTCCGCCCGGAATCCGCTTCTCCGGCCCGCGGCGCAACGCGCGCCGTCTCCGTCGGTTGGGCTGGCGCTGCCGCTTCCGGATACGTTCGCGGCGCAATCTCCGTCAGCGCCAGATCATCGCCGACTTCGTGCCACACGGCCGCGACCAACACTCCCACCGCGCACAGAATGAACAGCACATGCCACTGCTTCAGCCTGCGGCGCTCCCAGCCAGCGCCCGGCGCCTTCCGCCGCCCGAATCTCGGCCTCGCCGGACCCGGGACAACTGCCCGCTCACCGGCCATCCGCTCCTCGGCTGCCAGCCGCTGATCGTATTCCCGTCGTTTTTCCGCATCGGTCAGCGTCTCCAGAACCTCATTCAACCGTCGCATCTGGCGCTCGGCCATGGCCCGTAACTTCTCATCCAGTTGCCCGTCCGGATGGATCAGCCGCGCCAGCGTCTTGTATGCTCGATGCACCTCCTCGATGCTCGCCTCGCGGCTCACGCCAAGCTCGTCGTAGTAATTCATTCTGCCGACCGGGACTCCAATTCTACACTCCATCCATCGGCGCCAACGCGCCTTGTTTGAGGCGCCGCCAATCCACGCGACCGCCGCCCAAAAAGTGGTCCCACTTAGAATAAAGTGCGTGCGGCCAGCCGCTTGCTCTCAACTCCTGAGCTCACTTTTGCCACTGCCCCTCATGCCGGCGTTCCCTCCGCCCGCGCCGTCTCTCTCGTCACCGCCAACGTGCTCTGGCGGTTTAGCGCATCCCCGCCTTTCTCGCTCTCTCGTCTCAGTCAACTGAGATTTCATTTGTCCTACGGTTGCGCTACGTCCTGATCGGAAAACCTGGTACCCCCGCGCCCTCGCCTCAGCCGGGCGCTCATTTTCCGTTCCTTGCGGCCCAGAACCGTCCGTTCGGATCGCAATGATGCCCCCTGGCAAACAACAGTATACAATTGTCATTCACTTTCTTTGCAAAGAATAGTCATAGCCATAGCGTTTCAATATTATGCCATTTTTAATCTGCCAGAACTTCTTTGATTTCCTTGATTCTCTGGGTTCAGTGCGTTATTCTAAATATGGGTCAGTGTGATTGGAGGAACAGAATGTTCAAAACGCTTGTTCTCCTTATAACCGGCGGCTGTTTAACGGCGCTGGTTGCGGTCCCTCCGCCGGTAGGAGTCGTCAGCTCCACCGGCGAGTTCCGCGTTGACGGTTCGACCATTCAGGGCAACAGCACGCTCTTCGATGGCACTGTGGTGGAGACCTCTTCCGCCCGCTCCGTGCTCCAGATCTCCGGCGCGCAGATTACGCTGCTGCCCGCCTCCCGGGCCACGGTCTACCGCGACCGCGCGGTCATTGAACAAGGCTCCGGCATCGTCTCCCATGCGCGCCGGTTGGTCGTCGAGGCGGCCAGTTTGCGCATCACTCCTGCGGCCGGCGATGCGATCGTCCAGGTCGAAAAGACCGACCAGTCCCAGGTGGTCGTCACTACCGCGGCCGGCTCTGCCGAAGTGCGCAACGCCTCCGGCCTCCTCATCGCCAGCGTGAATCCGAACATGGCTTTGGCCTTTGACACCCGGGTCCCGGCTGATCAGGGCTCCACCGCCTCCGGTGCTGTCAAACTCGCTGGCGTCGTGCAGTCGGAAGGCGGGAGTTATTTCCTCACCGACAGCACTACCGGCGTCAAGGTCCAGTTGCGCGGCGAGAACCTGGCCCGCTACGTCGGCAAACAGGTCGCCCTGGAGGGCTCCGTCATCCCCGGCGCTACTCCTGCGGGCGGCGCTTCGGAGGTCGTGCAAGTGGTTACGCTGAACGTGCTCCGTCCGGCGGCAACCGCGGCCGGCGCGGCGGCCGGTGCGGCAGCCCACGGCGGCGGCGCGCTCTCACCGGCGGCCATCGCGGCCCTGATTGGAGGCGTCACTGTGACCGAGACCCTGGTCTCCCTCAAGTCCGTTGGCGCGCTCGGCTCAACGACGCCCGTGAGCCGCCCGTAGACCGCCCTGGAATGGCGGGAGTATTCCTCTAGAATCTCGCATGCCCGCTCTTCTGGCGGCGCTCTTTTTCTTTGCCATCCTGACGCTCTGGGTGAGCGCCTGGTGGCCGGTTGCAGTCTTCGAGGTCGGAATCTACGCGCTCGCGGCCGCGGCCCTCCTCCGCGCGCGCAGATCCCTGTTCCCATTCACTTTCCCCCTCGTCCCCTTGACCTTCGCGCCCGCCTGGGGCGTGTTCCAATGGCTCACCGGGCGCACCGTTTATTCCTTTGATACGCGGTCCGCCATCGCCCACTGGACCGCCTTTCTGGCCGTATTCCTGTGCGCCTTCCTCCTCTTCCGTGACGCGCCCGTCCGGCGCTGGTTCCGCGCCGCGATGCTGTGGTTCGGTTTCCTGCTCTCGATCCTCGCCACCCTGCAGACCTTTACCTCCAGCGGCAAGGTCTTCTGGCTTTTCCCGTCCGGCTACACCGACTACGTGATGGGCCCTTTCCTCTCCCGCAACCACTACGCCGCCTTCATCGAGCTCGTCCTGCCTATCGCCTTGTATGAAGCTTTCCACCGCCAGCGCTCTTCCCTGCTCTACTGCGCGATGGCCGGCGCCATGTACGCCTCCGTCATCGCCTCGGCCTCCCGCGCCGGTATGCTGCTCGCCACGGCCGAGATCGCGGCCGTCATCGCGCTGGTCTTGATTCGCGGCGGCGTGAGTGGCCATGGAATGGGCAAAACCCTCCTCGGCATCTTCGCTTCGTTTGTTCTGTTCACCGCGCTCGTCGGATGGGGCAACCTATGGAGCCGTTTCCAGGCCCCCGATCCGCTGCAGATCCGCCGCCAGCTCGTTCTCTCAACGCTTCACATGATCGCCGCCCACCCCTGGTTCGGCGTCGGCCTGGGCGCCTGGGCAACGGCTTATCCCCGCTACGCCCTCACCGATGTCGGCCTGTTCGCCAATCAGGCGCACAACGATTGGCTCCAATGGACCGCTGAAGGCGGTCTGCCCTTCGGCCTCATGCTGGCGGCGCTTTTCTTCTGGTGCTTGCGTCCGGCCATCTCATCCGTGTGGGGCCTGGGCGTGATCGCCGTTTTCCTTCACGCCCTCGTCGACTACCCCTTCTCACGTCCCGCGCTCGGCTCCTGCCCGATCCTCATCCTGGCCATGCTCGCGGCCTGGCAGTGCGGCCGTTCGGCGCCCGGCAACCACCCTTCGCCGCCGCCTCTGGACCCCGCTTCCCCGCCCACGCCGTCCATTTGACCGCTACCCTGCCCTGCGGTCCGCACGCCCGCCGCGTGCCGTAGTCTGAAGAGGATGTCTCGCTACAGCCTCTCCCCGGCGGAGTGGAAGGTATTGAAGGCCCTCAAGCGGCCCGATCAGATCCAGCGCTTCCTCGATGACGACGTGGCCTACAACCTCGAGCCCGCCGGTCCTACCTGCTTCTCGCCGCGGCTGGCCCTGCGCCACATGACCGCGCACTGCATGGAAGGCGCACTCCTGGCCGCCGCCGCCCTGCGCGTTCAGGGTCATCCCGCGCTGCTGCTCGATCTCGAGTCCGTGCGCGACGACGATCACGTCCTGGCCCTCTTTCAGCACTCCGGCTGTTGGGGCGCCATCGCCAAGTCGAACTACTCCGGCCTGCGCTTCCGCGACCCCGTCTACCGCTCGCTCCGCGAGCTGGTCATGAGCTACTTCCCGCACTACTTCAACCTGCAGGGCGAGAAGACCCTGCGCGCCTTTTCCACCCGCCCCGTCAACCTGGCGCGGTTCGACCCTCAGGGTTGGATGACCTCCGTCGAACCCGTCTGGTACATCCCCGAGCATCTCTGCACCGTCCCTCACACGCGCCTCTTGACCCCTGCCCAGATTCGCCGCCTCCCCAGGATGGACCGCCGCCTGTTCGCCGCCGGCCGCCTCGGCAGCGCGGACCATTGATCCCGGCGGCCGCAGCCGTTGACTGCCGGCATCTGTTCATCCGGCCGGCGAATGCGTCCACCCCCGGATGGGGAATCAGCCGTACGTCGATCTGAGGTTGCACACCAGTGGCTCCCCGAAAACCATGGTTTCCGACTGCCTCTCCGTCACCCAGGCCTGGCACTCCGCTAATGATCATGCTATACTCACTCTATGAGCAAGCGTCTTCAGGTGTTGCTGCCCGATTCCGAAATGTCGGACATCCGGCGCTTGGCCAGACGTGAATGCTTGACCGTGGGCGAGTGGGTCCGGCGAACCCTTCGGGACGCGCGCGCAAGCCGGCCGATGATTGACCCCCAAACCAAGTTGAAGGCGGTTCGGCGTGGCGCCAAGTACTCGTTCCCCAGCGCTGATATTGAGCAGATGCTGAGTGAAATCGAGCGAGGCTACCAGGGTTGATCTTCGTCGATTCCAATATCCCGATGTACCTGATTGGAGCTGCCCACCCGCACAAGGCCGAGGCGCAAATCATCCTGGAGCGCCTGATTGCAGGAGGGGAGCGTCTCGTCACTGACGCCGAAGTGTTGCAAGAGATACTCCGTCGGTATACGGCTATTGAAAAGCGTGAAGCCATCGGACCGGCGCTGCAGGTTACTTTGGACGTCGTCGACGAAGTGTTCCCCATCGAGAAAGCGGAGGTCTTGCGCGCTGGGGAGATCGCTCAGAATCCTGCGCTGCTGTCCGCCCGCGACGCCGTGCACATTGCAGTTATGGAGCGTCACGGCGTTCGGTCGATTCTGAGCTTCGACGGCGACTTCGACCGCTGGCCGGGTCTTCAGAGAATACACCGGATCTGAGTCGTGCATCTGGGGTATGTTCCGGCTGGAAAGCGCCGTCTACAGAATTCCGCAAGGAGTGGCTCCCCTCTCTCAACGCGTTTCTAACCCCTCTCCGAGGGTTAGAGGAGTAATGCCGAGTACCGGATAACCCCGAGTAGGCGAGATCGGCACGTTTTCGGATAACGCCAGTGCTTCTTCGACGCTTGCAGCACTCTGCATTATCCTGAGACCCTTTCCTGTCGGCCAACCGGGCCGGCAGGAGAGGAATTTGATCGAAACCTATTTCACCGCACCTCGCGTTCTGGATCGGATGCGTTCCGGTCCGATGGCGCCCTACCTCGACGAGTTGGCCGCCGAACTTCAGTCGCATAGCTACTCACGGAAGAGCGTCAGGCGGCAACTGCGCAATGCCGATGCATTCGGGCGATGGCTAATCAAGACAGGCGTTCGGTTGGCCGAGATCACCCATTCGACCCTGGACAGCTACGTCGGCAAAATGCACCGCACACCCTGTGCCACTCGGCCTAGAGGTTGGCGTCCGCATAATGCCCGCGGTCTGCCTCGGCTGCTTGTTCTGTTGCGGGCACGCGGCATTATTGCCCCGCCGGCGCCGCCGGCACCATTGGCGCCGGACTCCGCCGACGGAGTCCTGGCGGCCTTCGACCGCTACCTGGAACATGATCGAGGGGTCGTCAAATCGGTCCGGATCAACTATCTGGGCCACGCCCGCTCGTTGTTGAAAGCCGTGTTCGGAGATGAGGCGCCGGATTGGAAAAGGATTGGTCCTCAACACGTAGCGGAATTCGTTCTGAAACGCGCTGCCGGGTTGGCGCTCACCTGCCGAAAGGAGCCGGGGCGATCTCTGGCCGCATTCCTTCGCTATCTCGTGGGTCAGGGGTTGGTGCAAGCTGGGCTGAACTATGCGATTCCCAGGATTCGCCAGTCGAAACATGCAGCGCTACCACGGTCTCTTTCCGTCGAGGATTTGAATCGAGTTCTCGCTACGAGCTGCGATAAGACGCTCCCAGGTCTCCGCGACAGGGCAATGTTGGTGTTGCTGGCGCGTCTCGGTCTTCGGGCCGGGGAAGTCCTCCGTTTGTCTCTTGACGACATCGATTGGCGGAACGGGAGCCTTCTTGTCCAAGCAGGCAAGACGCGGCGCGAACGCGTTTTGCCCCTCCTGCCGGAAGTCGGCGACGCACTTGTCGCGTATCTCAAAAAAGGACGACCCTCCAGTTCTCATCGCACGATCTTCCTGAATCAATGCGCCCCACATAATCCGCTGACAGCCGCTAAGACGTTGACGGATCTGGCCAAGAGAGCCTTGCGATCCGCAGGCATCGACGCTCACCGTCCCGGCGCTTACGTTTTTCGTCACACCGTCGCCACGCACATGGTGCGCGGTGGCGCCAGTTTCAAAGACGTGGCCGACGTGCTTGGGCATCGCACGCTCGCCGTCACGGGGATCTATGCCAAACTCGATTTGGTCGCGCTGGCGCAAGTGGCGCTGCCGTGGCCGGGAGGCGCTCAGTGACGAACCACTTGTTGCAAGCGCGCCTGGATTTTTACCTCGAACTTCGCCGGTCGCTGGGGTTCAAAACTTACTGGTCGGAGCGTGTGTTGCGGAGTTTTGTCTCCTACCTGGCAAGCCAGGACCAGGAGGGCCCGATCTGCGCCGAAACCGCCCTGGACTGGGCACGGCAGGCCTCGGCCCGATGCTACAGCACCGGTGCTGCGATCCGTCTTTGCATGCTCCGGGGCTTTCTTACTCACTTGAAAGCGTTCGAGCCGGAAACGGAGATCCCGCCGCCGGGACTGGTGGCCGAGCCACGCCGGCCCAAGGTCCAGATCTACTCGCCAGAAGAAATTGCGCGCCTGATGCGGGCTGATGGTTGGTACTGGGAAGAGGGTTCCTTCCGGCAGAAGACCTACTCCACCATCGTGGGACTACTTGCTAGCACGGGATTGCGCGTCGGCGAAGCCCTGCGGCTGAAATTGGCCGAGGTCTATCTGGATGAAGATCCGCCGTACCTCGAGATCCGAAACACTAAGTTCCACAAGACCCGCTTGGTGCCGCTCCATCCGACCACCGCTGCCAAGTTGCTGGAGTATCGCAATGAACGGAAAGGGCACGTTCACGGGCAAGTCGCCGAAACGCTCTTCATCAACGATCGAGGACGGCCGTTGCTCTACGGCAGAGTCCGAAACGCTGTTCTTCAAGCTCAGCGGCACGCCGGCATTGTCAAGGAGGAAGGTCCGGGGCGGCAGGGACCGGCTTTACATGCGCTGCGCCATTCATTCGCCGTTCAGCGTTTACTCGCCTGGTATCGCGCCGGAGCGGACGTGCGCACGCAGGTGCCGCACTTATCGGTTTACCTGGGGCACCTCGGGATGGTAGAAAGCTACCGCTATCTGTCGGCGACGCCGGAGTTGCTGGCGATCGCGGGTGAGATTTTCGGGCGCTATGCAGGTGCGGGAGGCCAAGAATGAGCGGCACAGTTGACTCGGCTACGTTGGTTGGTCCTTTGCTTCAATCCTTCTTCACCGAACACATGGTGTCGCATCGCCGCGCCAGCCAACAGACGATCGACAGCTATCGAGACACCTTCCGGCTGCTACTTCGCTTCATCCGGCACGCCTCTGGCAAGGAGCCCGCCAGTCTGCGGGTTAGGGACCTCGATGCGCCTGCGATTCTGAGTTTTCTCAACCACATCGAGGAACAGCGCAAGAATCAGGCCCAGTCGCGTAACGTGCGGCTGGCAGCAATTCGTTCATTCTTCCGGCTGGTTGCGTTGCGAGATCCGGCCAGCGTCCACCTGGTGACCAGGGTGCTGGCGATTCCGGTGAAGCGCGCCAACAAACGGCTGGTCGGTTACCTGACTCGCGAGGAAGTTGAACGCGATTCTGGACATCCCTGACCGCAAGACATTGAGCGGCCAACGCGACTACGCATTGTTGGTCACCTTCTACAACAGTGGCGCCCGCGTGTCCGAGATCACTTCCTTGAAACGGGACCAGATCCATTTCGGTGCCATTTCATTCCTGGAACTGCACGGAAAGGGGCGCAAGCAGCGAGAAGTTCCGCTGTGGCCAAACACGGCCCGCAGTTTGAAGGTCTGGCTCACAACGCAACCGGGCGCTCTCGACAGCCCAGCCTTTCCGAATTCCCACGGCACGCATTTGTCGCGGGACGGCGTCAACTATATCTTGCAGGACGCGGTGCAGAAGGCAGCGAGGGCTTGCCCGAGTTTGGCGACCAAGCGCGTCACGCCGCATGTTCTCCGCCACACCACGGCGATGCACCTTCTGCAGTCAGGGGTCGACATTACCGTAATCGCGCTTTGGCTTGGTCATGAGAGTCCGGAGACCACGCATATGTACCTTGAGGCGGACTTGAAAACGAAGGAACGAGCTCTCAGCAACATCGTCCCTGCAGGCAAGGGCTTGAAGCGGTTCCAGGCCGGCGACGCGTTGCTGACCTTCCTCGACACCCTCTGATAATGCCGAGACGACGCATCATCAAGCCCGCGCCCGCGTGCCGTTCGCCGAATTCACTCGGGGTTATCCGGTACTCGGCATTACTGCTCGAACTTCCTCTGCGTCGGAGCGCCTGTCGGGCTGTTGAAGGCACACGCTTCGCGTGTACTGGCACGACACGATGCCGGGATTCATGGAAGCGTCCAAGTGGTCAAAAACATGGAGCGAGACGAGGCTTGAATCCGCGACGTCCAGCTTGGGAAACCGCTCAACAATCGTATATTCAACAACACAGCGGCGAAGCGCGTTCACTTAAGGTGCGCAGAGTTTCCCCAATTCTCGCCCAAGCTCCCGGGAACGCCGTCACGACGCCGTCACGGACGAGCCATTCGGAATTCCAAAGCGGGACTGACGTACCGCTCGGGCCATTGCGGCAATATGGGCCGGGGTCGTTCCGCAGCAGCCTCCGATCACGTTCGCGCCGGCTTCGATCAACTCGTTCACGCGCGAGGCCATATACTCCGGTGTCTCCTTGAAGACCGTCCGTCCGTTCTCGACCTCGGGGGCGCCGGCGTTGGCGTGAATGAGAATCGGCGTGCCCGGCGCCGCCGCCCGCATCAGCTTCGTGATTTCGATCATGTTGGCGATCCCGTTGCCGCAATTGGCTCCAATGATGTCGGCTCCGGCGGCAACGGCTGCACGCGCCGCGCGGTCGGGTGTCGCGCCCATCATCGTGCGGAATCCCTTCGCGCCTCGCTCGAAGGTGAACGTGCAGATCACGGGGAGATTCGTATTCTCTTTCGCGGCTTTGATGGCCTGAATCGCTTCGGTGAGGGAGGACATGGTCTCGATACAGATGGCATCGGCGCCGCCTTCCGCCAACGCCACCACCTGCTCCCGGAACGCGGCGTACAAATCTTCCAATTTCGTGTCGCCGCCTTCTGCCTCGACGATGTGGCCGGTAGGGCCCACAGACGCGGCGACGTAGCCGTTGGCGCTCATGGCCGCCTTGGCGAGCGCAGCCGCTGCGCGATTGAACTCGACCACGCGCGCAGCATGGCCGTAGGGCTTCAGCTTGAAGGCGCTGCCGCCGAACGAGTTAGTCTCAACGATGTTGGAACCCGCCTCGATATAGGCCGCGGCGATCGATTGCACCACGTCGGGATGCGAGATGCACCAGGACTCGGGGCACTCCCCGGCCTGCAATCCTCGAGCGTGCAAGAACGTTCCCATGGCGCCATCTGAGATGAGGACCTCACCCAGCGCAATCCTCTCAAAAAGACTCTTCATTCTGCATTCCTCTTTCTGTCTGTCAACATCCGCGCAACGGTCGGGAAGCGCTCCATATCCGTATGTGGAAGGAACATGGCTTTCACGTAGCTGTCCATGTAGCGAGGATCGGAACTCAAGTCCACGTATGTCATGCGGGCTGCAATGGCGGCAAGTTTGTGGCGGTGCTCCCGCGAGAGCAGAGCAATGTAGGCCCCGGTCAGCGCCGAGTTACCGATATAGCGGAATCGGCCGTGCGGCAGATCGGGCAGCATGCCGATCAGAACCGCGTCCGCGACCTGAAGATAGCGGCCGAATCCACCAGCGATATAGACCCGCGAGATGGCTGGCCAATCGAGTCCCACGCTTTCGAGAATCAACGCACAGGCAGCATAGATCGCAGCCTTCGTCCGAATCAGACTCTCGATTTCAGCCTCCGTGATCAGCAGGTCTTCGCCTCTCATGGTCCGCGCTCCGATTTCGAGAACGAACGCCAGCCGGTTTTCCTGGCGGACAATGCGGCTGGGGCAGGCGTCGGGATTGAGCCGTCCGGACTGATCCACAATCCCACGCTTGAACAACTCACCGAGAAGGCAGATCAGCCCCGAACCGCAAATGCCCGCCGGCGTTCCGCCCCCGATTACCTTGTAGCGCACCGGCTCTTCACCGCAGCAAAGTTCGATGTGTTCGATCGCGCCTTCGGTGGCGCGCATGCCGCAGCGTATGCCGGAGCCCTCGAAAGCCGGACCCGCCGAGCAGGCGCAAGCCACCATCCAGTCCGCGTTTCCAACGACGATTTCGCCGTTCGTGCCGATGTCGAGAAAGAGGTGGATCTCGTCGTGGTTAACGGCGAAATCCGTGCACAACAGCCCAGCCGTGATGTCGCCGCCCACATAGCTGCCCACCCCTGGCGCGCACTCGACAACCGCTTCCGGATCCATGGCCAGTCCGACCTCTCGCGCGGTCAGAACGGGCACCGGGTTCACGGTGGGAACGTATGGCGCTTCCCGGATGTGCTGGGGCGCGAGCCCGAGCAACAGATGAATCATCGTGGTGTTGCCGGCGACAAATGCGCTCGAGATTTCACCCGAGACCGCCTGAACGGCGCACGATGCCTCCGCAATCAGCCCATTGATCGTCTCCAGGACCATGGCCCGCAGCTCGACGCAGCGCTCCTCGGTGCGCGCGTAGTCGATCCGGCTGATCACATCGGCTCCGCGCTGGATCTGCGAATTATAAGAGGCCTTGGTCGTAAGCACGCCGCCGCTGTCGAGATCCACCAACTGCACGGCTACGGTGGTCGTTCCGATATCTATGGCCAGGCCCAGCATTCTCGCCGCGGCGTGGCCGGCATGAATCGACCTGACGTGCAACATCGATCCGCGCTCCTCGAGCGCGACGGTGACTCTGCCCGCCTGCGCACGCAGCGACGCCGCCAGGTCGCGCAGCACAGCGAGCGATGCGTGGAGCGGCTGCGGGCCTTCGACGCGCGCGATTTCGCGAACCAGCCGGCTCCAATCGCTGTAGTGTTCCTCGATTGAGGCTGGGGGCACGCTCAAACGCAGCCATTTTGCAAGCGGTGAAAGGCTGGCGCGATCGGGCAATAGATCCTCGTTGATCAAAAAGTGACTGTCGCCGACCACGCGCATGGCGAGATTGGCCTCTTCGCGGAGGCGTACGACCAGATCGCTCGTGACGCGTGTCTGGCAGGCCAGGACCAGCCGGTCCTCTTGCTCGGGCAATTCCACCAGACATTGCCCGCAGGTGCCCAATCCCCCGCATGGCAGATCGAGCTCGTGGAGGCCCGCGCGCACTGCCGCATCATGGATCAGCGTATCGGGCGGGACCGCCACGGTAAGATCCGCCGGCAGGAATCGGACGGAGGGCATGGTGTTACCGCGCGGCCTGCCTCTTCAGAAAAGGTCCGAGGTCCGCCGCTTCTCCCGGCCCGACGAGGACCTCCCAGCCCGGAAGAGCCTCTTCGATTTCGCCGCTGATCTGCGCGACATATCCGGGAATGATGAGACGCCGGCGGTTCAATTGGTTCTCGACGCCGCACGATTTCACCGCCGCGCCCACCTTCACGCCGGTGAATTTGCCGGCCGCCCAGGCGGTCAGGACGCTCATGCCCTCGCTCTCCACAATGACGAGGTGCGCGGGCACGCCGGAGTTCTCGATCTCGCCGGAGATGAGGAAGTAGGTGAGGGAGAAATTCGTCGTCGCGATGACCGGGGAGTCCGGACCGGGATCGCCGACCGCATAGAGCTTCGGCTCCACCTGAATGGGCTTCTGGGGATCGGTGTAAATGTTCTGCCGCAGCATCATCAATGGCAGCAGCAGCTCAAACTGCATCCGGTCGAGCACCAGGATCGACGCGTACTTGCACATGTAAGTGCAGGCGTCGGCCAGAACCGAAGCTGCGTCCTGTCCAGTGACGAAATTGATGATCGGATAGCCCAGAGGCTCGTAGGCGTTCCTCAGCGCCATTTTGCGAATGATGGTGTTGTTCTGCAGGGTACACGCGGGGTTGTCGGCAGGTAAGTCGAGCACCATGTCCTTCACCCCCACGCTGGCCAGCTTCCTGGTGAGGGCGGCGAGTTCATCCAGTGTGGCGGCCCGGGCTACCAGAGGCGCGTTGTACTTCAGGGCCAGAGCCGCGATCGCTTCGGCATTGGCAGGCGTCGCTGCGTGGATCAGCGGCCGCTGGCCTTCGAGTATGCGCAGCCCGGCCTCGAGCGCGGCTGGATTGGCACTCCTCAGGATGACGCCCATGCCCGTAGCGCCAGCAACGGTTTTGACCAGCGTCGCGAAGGGCTGCACTTCCTCGCTGAAGTTGTCCACCAGGATGAGATCGAGCCGGAGTTTCTCACCGACGCGTTCGAGGCAGTATTCCCGCGCCTCGGCAATCCGATGACAAGCTTCCGAGATCGGCTCGTCGTCTCCGAAGGCAATAGCGATGGCCGTGGGATGGACGAACGTCTTCTCATGCCGGAACATAACCGTCTCGTTACCTACCGCCACCTCGCGTTCCGGCGGCCCGATCTTCACCAGACGAATCGGCGGCTTGCTGGCGGCTCCGACAATCTTCTTGGCCTCCTCGGAGGCATAAGGGCAGGCCGCAAGATCCGCGTTCTTGGCTGCGAGTTTCATCGCAAATGCCATGCACGTGGGAATGCCGCACTCGCCGCAGTTCGTCTTCGGCAGAAGTTTGAAAATCTGTAAGCCGGTCAGTGCCATCGCGCCGGTCTCCTCATTAGATCCAGGTCATTTCGTCGATCTTGCGCTTGACGGTCAGAGCGGCCAGCGGGTGGTACAGCACCAGCAGGTCCGCACCGGCATTCAGGAAGCTCATCGCGGTTGCGATCTCCAGCAGCGCGCCACGCTGCTGCTCGGCGCCCCACAGCGGGAAGTCGGCGCGCAGTGCACGGCTCTCCTTGGTTCGGGCCACCTCGTAACCCGGCATCGAGATCATAGGCAGCGCCAGCATCGGGTCGCCCACGAAGGCCGACGTGCGAATGCGCTCCATCACCGAGTACGTGTATTCCAGACCGTAGCCCAGCGCGCCCGTCATGGGGTCAATAACGATCTTTTCCGGCGCCATGCCCATATTCGTGAGCAGGATGTTCAGCTGCTTGCACATGTTCACGTCGATGGGCGTCTGCGCGACGAGGCAGTGGTTGTAACCCATGGCCGCCGCGGCGAGCGTTTTGTAGTTGTCGGATTCCACCCAGTTCAGCAGCAGGTTCTCGCCCGCGAAGGCGGCGGCAATGTGCTTTAACACGGCGTTGTTCTTCTGAAAGTGATTTGGCCCCGTGATGATCAGCGGCACGCCGACCGCCTTCAGAACGTCTTTGACCAGGTCGGCCGCTGCCTCCGGGCTCGTGTCTCCATTGTCGGGATGGGTCCCGAGCAGACGCACGTTGATCAGCGCTGCGCCCAGCTTCTCGACACAATAGCGCGCCATAGCGGCAGGGTCCTTCAATAGATCGCCATACGCGCTGCGCAGGCTATCGGGGTAACTCTTCGGCGCCTGATCGAACACCTCCATGGCGATGGCGGGACGATGACCGATATGGTTTTCGAAATGGCGGAACGGGAGCGCCTCGGCGCCGCCGATTGTGACGGCTGATGTGCGCGTGCCGCTCCCGCCCAGCGTTACCTGCCGGATAGGCACGTTCGCTTTCTCAAGCGTGACGTTGAACGTCGTCGGCAGGACAATCGCCGCCGACGTGAAAGCGGTGTCGTGCCGCTGCGGCGCTTCCACCTTCGGCGGGGCGGCATGCGGGACTGGCGCGGCAGGCGCCACCGGCGTGGAGACTGGCACGGACGGCGCCACCGGCGTGGAAACAGGTGCGGGAGCAATCGAGGCCACTGGCCTCGCGACCGGAACCGGCGTCTCATAGGCTGGCGGGGCGGCGATGGTCGTTTGGGCGAAGGCACCGCTCTGCATCAACAGCATGTTGGCGCCGGCGTGTAGCAGATGCAGGGCGGTTGAGGCCTGCAAGGCGGCCAGTTGCTGCTGTGCGTTCATGCCGGGCTGGACGCTGGTGGGCAGCGGCGCGTGGCGCAGCTTTTCGAGAACGGAGATGATCTCTCCGATGCCGTCGGTAGGAAGCGGCACGGGCTCCGCCGGAGTGTTGATCGCGCCAGGCCGCTCCTGCACGGGCTGGGCTCCGTTCGAGGGCGCAGCTTCAACGGGCGAATTCCCCGCTTCGGAAGATGGTTCACTTGGCGGTTCCGCCACGGCGACTCCCGCCTCCGGCCGCGCCGGCGTCCGTCCGGAATCCGAACCGCCCGCCTGCGCAATTTGCAACGGTTCGGAATTCGCCGCGTCCACCGCCGCCGCATCCGGCGACGGGCTGGTGATCTCCCACATCTCGAGCGCGGGATGTCGTCGTTCTTCCATGCACGCTCGAACCGCCGCAGGATCGATCCCGACGGTCTCGTCGGCGATCATTGAAACGAAATCCTCGATTCCAAGGCGCTGCCCGATGGAATTCAAGTCCTCCCGCAAGGTCTCCTTCAGCTCTTTCGGCATCCAGACGATCCGCCGGTGGCCGCCTTCAGCGGCAATGAATTTGCGGCTCGTCACGTAGGCCTTGCCAACTCCGATGAAGCCCGGCACCTGCTGCCCGCCGCCCGTCATGTTCGCCAGCGTGGAAAACCGCATCCCCGCGGGCGTGTCGCCATTGTATTCTCGATTGACCACCATGACGCCATTGCAATCCGGCAGCACCGCGACGATGGCCTCGAAGCAGCCGCAACTCGTCATCGGGTGCTCAAGCAACGAATACGCGTTGAAAGATCGGATCGACTGTTTGGAATTGGCGAAGACGTAGTTATTGATGTTCTCCCACTGGCCGCGCACGGGATCGAGGCACTTGCCTTTGACCAGCGGCTGATTCGGACCGGTGGGGTCGATCTCATAGGCCGCTTTGCCGTCCAGCCAGTTGTAGGCGCCGCACAGGCCCAGGCGCTCGGGAGTAATCACACAAACGTGATTCGGCGCAAAGCTCTGGCACAACAGGCATGAGTAAAAAGTGTCGACACTGTCGTCGGTTAACGATTCCATGCGCTGGTTGCGCGCGCGATAGGTTTGCCGGGCCTCCGCGATCCGGCTTTCCACGTCCGGGAGATTGGTGAACAGTGTCACCTGAACTTTGTTGACAATCGCCGGATAGTCGTTCAGGAACTTGGCGCGAATAATCTCGCCCAGGTGCCGGATCCCAAAGCCCCGATCGTGCGCGGCCTTGCTGATGCGAATCCAGTTGATGTCCCGCTGGCCCATATGCCAGATGCCCTCGGCGCCGTTGATCATGTGATGAATCTGGCGTTCGAGAATCGGCTCGAAGTCGGACTGCATTTTTCGCCCGGCGACTTCCACCCAGATGCCGAGCGGCAGCGCGCCGCCCTCGGCCACATCCTCGATCCCGGGTCCGGCGACTACGATTCTGCCGTCTTCCACCTCGGCGATGTCGCGTGTTGTGACGAATTCGAAAGACAGCGTCCGGTTGCCGCCGAATTCGATGCGCGTCTGTTCCTTGCGCACGCGTTCGCCTTCAAAAGCCGGCCCGAAAGCGACGGGGATTGGAACCTTCGTCACTTTCACTTTGCAGCCGCGCACTTCGAGGCATTTCTCGACGATGCGCTGGATCGGCACCGAGGACACCACGTGCTCGTACGTGCAGATGCCGGTCGGCAGAATCTCGGGAATCGCTGTGTCGGCGATGGTCGGGAAACCGTAAGAAAGGGCTCCCGCCGCGGCCGCATACTTCTCTTCCGTCACCTCGCCCAGCGCCATCACGAAGGCGAACGTGCGGTCCTTGTTGTACTTCAGATTGCGCGAGTAATCTCCCGGTTCCACGCCGCCGAAGCTCAATGCAACGCGATTGGCGAAACCGAGCGCATAGATTGCAGCGGAAATGTCCTTTCCGAACGGCACCAGGCGCGTCTCCCACCCGAGTTGCACTCCCGCCTCGGCCAACTGCTCGGCAAATGATTCGCCGTTCGTGTGGCCTGCGATAAACACGTAGAGGTTTTTCTCTTGCAACTCGCGGGCAATGCGCACCGCGTCTTCAACCGTCGGCGCGGCCCCCACCACTGCCGCGAAACCCGGTGCGGACCCGTCCACGAATTCGATGCCGCGCTCACGAATGATGACATCGCTGGCCGCACCCAGCCAGATCCCGTTCACCGGGTGCGGCCCAATCAGATACTTGCACGCCTCAATGACTTCGAAGGCGAACAACGTCGCCATTCCGGCGTCGAGAGTCCCGCCGAGGTACGGCAGCCAGACGTTGTCCGCAGGGACGTCCGGCAGCAGCCTGCGGCATTCCTCCAGCACCGGTTGCAACTCGGAGAGCCGGCTCACCCGGCGTCCCAGAAGCGAGTAAATGATCGGCAGCGCGTACGCTGTCTCGGGGAATTCCACCGCACCATCCAGGCCCTTCGCGGCGATGGTGCGCGCGAGCATCTGTTCGGCGTCGTCTACAATCCGCTGGGCGCCTCGAATCGCGGAGGACGCGATGATCTTGCTCATTGCTGTTCCCGCCGCGACTTCATATCGAACATCTTCCGTTCCTTTTTCACGTTGATTCGAAGCGCATCGCGTTTGCGCTCGATGTGCTCCAGGATTTTGTCCGCAGCAACAACCGGATCCGGCTCCCATTCGAAGCGTCCGCCGGTGATGTCCGCCATCTCCTCGCACAGCAGCCGGGTCAGGTTCTCGCCGCCCTCTACATACAGCGGATGACCCAGAACCACGTACAATCCGCTGGCCACAAAGTAGTGCCCGATGGCAACCGCCTTCTCGCTCATCCACTCGGGCGCGGCCCCCGCCACGGGCAGGTCCGAGAGATCCTCGCCCAACCCGCCCTCAGCCAGCAAGTTAGTGGCGGCCATCAGAATCCGGCTGTTGTCCACGCAGGAACCCATGTGCAGAACGGGCGGGATGCCGACCGCTTCGCAGACTTCGCGCAAGGAGGCTCCGGCCTTTTCGAGCGCGGCCTCCGGTGTCAGCAATCCAGCCTTCGCGCACGCAATGGCAGCGCAACCCGTCTGCAATACCAGGACGTTGCGTTTGATGAGTTCCTCGGTCAGGCGCACGTGAGAGTCGTCCGCCATCACCTTCGGATTGCTGCAACCGATGATTCCCGCTATGCCGCGGATGCGGCCGTCGATGATCGCGTCGTTCAACGGACGGAACGTGGCCCGGAAGCGGCCGCCCAGCATGTGGAAGATCGTCTCGTTGGAAAATCCGGCGACCAGTTCCATCGACTCGTTCGGTATGTTCACGCGTTCATGGTTGCGGCGCTCAAAGTTGTCGATGGCCATGCGAATCAGGCGGCAGGCGTGCTCATACCCTGCCGCGGCGTCGAAGGTGATCTGCTCGGCTTCGTGACAGTGCGAGATTTCCGATGTGCTCACCAGCTTGGTGTGGAAGCACTTCGCCACCTGCGCGAGCGACGGCATGACGCACTGCACATCGACGACCATCAATTCGACAGCGCCGGTCAGAACCGCTAATTCCTGTTGCAGGAAGTTGCCCGCGATGGGCAGCCCATGGCGCATCAAAACTTCATTTGCCGTGCAACAGATGCCGGCCAGATTGATACCGGCCGCGCCTTTCGACCGGGCGTAGTCGAGCAACTCCTCGCTCTGCGCCGCCACAGCCAGCATCTCGGAAAGCGTCGGCTCGTGGCCGTGGACGATGATGTTCACCTTATCGTGCGACAGCACGCCCAGGTTCACGCGACTGCGCACGGGCTTCGGCGTGCCGAAGAGGATATCGGAAACCACCGTCGCTATCGCCGACCCAACCCACCCATCGGCCAGGCTGCACTTCAGGCCCCCCATAACGAGATGGCGGTAGTCGTGGTCTACGCCCATGTGCGTGCGGTGCATCAGTTCCACTACCGCCGAATCCACGCCCGCGGGCTCGATTCCCAGCTTCTTCCAGAGTTCCTGGCGCTTCTGGGGAGCTAACTTCAGGGTGGCATTCGGCTCCTCCGACCACGCGAATTGCCGCTGGAAGAACTCGGCCAGGTCGAAAGCTATGGCGCGATCGTCGCGTCCCTCGGTTTCGAGTTCGAAAAAGCGAGCGGCCTCTCGCAGGCGGATTGGATCGCTGATCTTGTAGTCCCCGCCCTGGCCTTGCGCCACCAGCTTCAAAGTGCCAACCAGCATGCGGGCGTGGTCGCAGTGGGCCGCAGTGCCGGCGCCGATTTCGCGCAGCAGGTTGCGAGCCGCAATCGTATCTGCGTCCGCGCCGCAGATGCCCAACTTCGCTTTCGGCGTGATGCGGCAAGGCCCCATGTGGCACAGGCGGCAGCACACGCCGTCCGTGCCGAACTTGCATTGCGGGTGCTGGGCCTTATAGCGGTCCCAGATGGTCGGAATGTGCGCCTCGCTGGCGATGTGAACCATGTGGTTGGTAGCCGCATCGCGCGACGCTTCTCTCGCGGGCGCTTTCGGAGGAGCGGTGGCCATCAGTTGTTCTCCTTCTGCGTCCCCAGAATCTCGCGCATGACGGCATCGATGGCCAGCCGGGCCGGCGAGTCGAGCGGGATGGACTGAACCGGCACACCATCGGCATCGAACGCCGAGATGCATGGGTCCAGCGGAATCGTCGCCAGCAACGGCAAGTGAGTTGCCTCCGCGGCGTCTCGCACCGCGGCTGGCAGCTCGCCGCCCGCCACTCGATTCACAATCAGGCCGCGCTTTCTGGCCGGGAGCGCCACTTCATCGGCCAGCGCCGAGATGCGCCCCGCCGTGTGTATTCCCCGCACAGTGCAATCGGAAACGATCAACAGGTAATCCAATGAAAGCAGCGTGCGACGGGAGATGTGCTCCAGCCCGGCTTCACTATCCAGCACGATATGGCGGTAGTTCCTCGCCAGCCGGTCCAGCACTTCTCGCAGAACATTATTGGCGAAGCAGTAGCAGCCCTGGCCTTCGGGCCGGCCCATGACAATCAGGTCGAACCCTTCCTGTTCGACCAGCGCCTCCTGCACGCGCAGGTCGAGGAACTCCTGTTTGGAAACCCCTTTGAGCGATTGTGCCTGCTGGCGCGCGGCCTCGCGGATGCCGCCAACCGTGGCGCCGAAGCTGACGCCCAACGCCTCATGCAGGTTGGCGTTGGAGTCCGCATCGACCGCCAGAATCGGCTTCTCTCCGTGACGCACCAGCCAGTCCACGGCCAGCGCCGAGAGCGTCGTCTTGCCGACGCCGCCTTTCCCCGTCATCGCTACACTCAGTCCCATCGGAGGTTCCACCGGACTTGGGCCTCGCCCGTCAGGCCGGCACTCCTTCCCGCAGCGCCGCGCTCACCTCGTGCAGAATGCGGAACACTCGCTCTGCGTCCTTTACGGGCAACGATCCCGTTCCACACGAAGGCGTGATCAGCGCCTGCCGCAGGATGAGTTCCCGGTCCAGTCCCGTCGCCCGCGCCAGGTTGTCGACGAGATCGGAAAACCTGCTCAGCAAACTCTCCGCAGTCTGCGCCTGGATCTTGGCGCTGTTCGTTGGAACGATGCCCCACGCCAGCCCCTTTCCGGCCTGTAGGTGACGCTTCACGGCTTCCGGATATAGGGCAATCGTCTCGCCATAGTCGAACGCGTCGAAGTTGACAATGTCCACGCCGGCATCAATGAGCAAGGGCCACTCCGTGTTCCCGCAGCAGTGGACTCCGGCCAGCGCTCCTTCCGCGTGCACGGCCTCCACCACTTCGCCCAGCTTGGCGACGACGTCATCGCGCGTCACGCTCACGTAAGTGGAAGAGCCGAAGGCCGACAGGATAGGCTCATCGATGAAACAGATCACCTCCCGAGCGAACTTCCGGAATTTCCGGATCTGCCACCGGCACTTCATCGCCAGCGCCTTCACGACCACATCGTTGAACTCGTCGTTGTAGTAGATGGCGCGCTTGTTCTCATCCACAATGGTCAGCCCGAAGCTGATGGGCCCTGTCGTTTGCACTTTCACAAACGGCCGTGTTCCGCCCGCCTGCTCGAGCGCGGCTTCCATCGCATAAATCCCCTTCGAGAACTCGGGCGTGATCTGGAAGGCATCGAAGTCCTCGGCCAGGTAGCTCTCGTAAAACGCCGCGAGCTCTCCGGAAGGATCGCCTGTCGTGTCGATGTACATCCGTTCCTTGACGCGGTCGATCACTACGCGCGGGATGCCTTCGCTATACTGCACCTCCATTTGCTCGTTGATGCCGTTGGCGGGCAGTTGCGGCCAGATCGGCGCGTCGGGAATGCTGGCCAGGACCACCTGGACGGCCGCTTGCGCGTCGGCGTGCGGTAAGCTGCCGATCGCGGTTGCCAGGCACCGGGGCTCGAAACTCATTGCGATTTCTCCTTACTCATGGAATTCAGCGCTTGTTGCAGGCTCTTGAATGGAGCTAACAGGTCCGTAGCTCCTAAATCGACGAGCGATTGACCGGAACGATCCGCATCGGCAATGCGGCGGTCCAGCGGGATCGTGCCGAACAGCGTTGCTGGGGCGAACTCGCCCGCGATCCATTCGCGATCTTCGGCCGGCGTGACGGACTTGTTCAGAACCACGCCGAAGCGGCGGATGCCGAGTTCGCGCGCCATCTCCTGAACGCGGTGCGCGGTGGCCACGCTGCGCTGCCCCGGCTCGACCACAGCCAGCATCAGGTCCACGCCCAGCGCAGTGCCGCGTCCCAAGTGCTCGATGCCGGCCTCCATGTCCAGAATCACCATCTCGTCCCGCTTCAGCACCAGATGCAGAACCAGACTCTTCAGCAGGACGCTTTCCGGACAGGCGCATCCCCCCGCGGCATGCCGCACCGCCCCCAGCACCAGCAAGTCCACGCCGGCATACCGGACTGCGTACCGCTCTGCAATGTCCGACACCTCCGGATTCAGCTTGAACATCTGTCCGAACTCTCGCACCTTGGCGCCCGTGCGCTCTTCGATCAACCGGCGCTCCGTCGAAATCGTTCGGATCTCCGGCCATCTTTCCGGGGGTACGCCAATCGCGGACGCGAGATTCGCATCCGGGTCGGCGTCCACGGCCAGCACGCGATATCCGTCGGCCGCATACAGCCGGGCCAGCGTACCGGCTACTGTGGATTTCCCGACCCCGCCCTTGCCTGAAATCGCGATCTTCACGTCCGTCGACCTCTCGCACTCTTCCCGGTGCGGATGGCTTGCTCCACCGCCAACATCGCGAATCCTACGATTTCTTCCGAAGCAGCTCGCGCGGCCAGTGGGTCGCGGCGCTGAATCGCCCGAAACAGGGCCCGGTGCGCCTCAAACTCCAGCGTCGGAGCGGCGGGCAGTTGGAGCGTACAGGAGAGAGCCGCCCGCAACGGCTGGCGGATGCTCGCGTTGAGTTGTTGAAACAAAGGATTATGCGAGGCTTTGACCACCGCCTCATGGAACTGCAGATTCAGGCGGATCGCTTCGTCCGGGTCGCTTGTCTTCGCCAGATCCTCCCACTGCGCCAGACAGGATTCGATGAAGGCGATTTCTTCCTCTGTCGCCCGTAACGCCGCAAAGCCCGACGCGGTCGGCTCGATCGCCAGCCGCACCTCGCAAAGGTCGCGCAAGAGCCGCGGATCCATCTGCGTTTCCGCCTGCCAGCCCAGCACGTCCGGGTCCAGCAGGTGCCACTCCGAGCGCGGCTTGGAGCGTGTTCCAGAACGCGGTCGAACCTCTAATAACCCTTTGTCTTCAAGTACTTTAACGGCTTCTCGCAAGATGCTTCGACTGACCCCGAGCTGCTTGCACAGATCGGCTTCGTTCGGAAAAACAAGCTGCGCCGAGCCGCGCTCGGCCTCGATCAGTTGCAGAGCCAGCTTGCGGGTTACTCGCTCATGCAGATTTCCCGTCGTTTCGACCGTTCCGAACTGCGTCGCCGGACTCGACATTTCAGCCTGATCATATCATATGCTCAGATGAGATCAAACATTATTAATGCCAGCAAACCAGCATCGAACTGGTGCGCGCCGCGAGCGACGGTGCTTCCCCGCCCCTCGGTGACGCGCTTTCGAAAATTATATTTCGCCTACTATCAATGCGTTCCAGCCAACCCACGCTTGCCCCCTTGCCGCGCCGTGATCTGCTGTCTGTGGGTAGAGCAATTGCTGGCCAGCATCTCCATCCCAACTCGCAGGCGGCGAAAGGCCTCGAGTAGCAGCCTTCCGGCTTTCTGGACTTCGGTCCGATCCCCCAGGATGGGATCCGGGTGGCTAGCGATTACCCTGAACGCCATCCTCTAGGGCGGAACGGGCGATGGCCGGTCTAGTGATCGCGTGAACAAATTCGCCATCTTCCACCCCACAGGAAAGCGGGGTTGTGGCGGGCCCCCAGGCCATTGCGAGCTGGGGCAAGCCGTCGTGCAAAGCGGAGCATCCAGGGTCAGCGCTGGGAAGACACCCTCTGGTCACTGCTCCGCCCTACGATTTAATTGGTTCGGAATCCTCCGAAACATCCTCCACGTGATGCACTGGTGTGCCCGCTTGAGGCGCCAGCGTGCCCAAAAATCCATTCTCCCAATGCTACAGCCCAGCCCTTGAGAACGCCTCTAAGCTGGGGGTGAACGCGCGCCCCGCGGCCCTCCATCCGAGCCCCATGGAAAATGAACATGAAGCGAAAAACTACCCGAAAGATAGCCAATTAAGTAATTGATTCTAAAAAGCAAAGTCAACAATTGGCTTTGCTCCTTCAGAATTGCTTTTGAACCCCGCCGCGGCGCGCGCGGCTCGGCCGCCGAGCTCTGGGCTTCAGCTGCCGGCAAGAACGCAGTCAGAAAAGGGAAGAAGCAGGAAAGCAGGGTCAACAGCCGAAGATGAAGACCCACGCTGGCCGATGCACCACGACAGGGCGGTGAAGCAGACGTGCCCTTTGCCGGTCAGAGCCGGCGCAGGCCTGCGCTTAGGCAGTCCCGCCGATGGGAGCCGTCCACCGGAACAGGAAAAAGTGGTGGCCGCAAAAATCGCAGCGGTAGGGGTGGAGGAGCCAGAAGAAGGTCTCCTCCAAGGAGTTTCGGACGCCCACGCCGCGGAACTCGATGGAGCGGCAATACGGGCAGGCGCTTGAGAACAGCCGGCTGAAGAATTTCAGCATGGCCTAGCCTTCGCCTTTGGCTTGGCTGCCGGTGGAGGGAGCGGCCGAATTGTGAACGGACGGCCCCGAGTAATTCACGCCCGAGCCGCCGCGCCACGCGCCCGTCGGGCGACTGGCCTCGCGGTCGGCCCGCACTTGCTCCTCGGTCCTGACGTCCGGTTCGGAGAGTTTGACGCGTTGATGCGCGCGTGCAACCTGGCGCTTGTGGCGCTTCAACAATCGCTTGTCCATGTGTGCCCTTCCTGTTCCTCGCGACCCCGCAAGGGGCTGTGGGCGACGTGGTCGTCAGTGCACGAGTAGCACCAACTTCATTATCGCTGAAAGGATGGGTCCCCAGCGCCGTGCAGAGCGCTTGAATAAGTGCATGCAACGCAGGAAGAGCCTTTTGAAGGGGACGTCTCACCGAAGACACCCTCTGCTTGAGGCCTAAGCGCGCCCCCCCAATCCGCGCCCCGGCGCTAGCAACCAGCGTCCCCGAACTCACTCTGCCGGCCGCACGTCCTTCATGGTGACGCCCCAGCCGGCATAGCCGCGCTTGAGGCCGTAGGTATCGGCGTCGATGGAGAGCACAACGTCGATGCGGCTGCCGGGCTCGAACTCGGCGGCGCGCGGGGCGAAGCGCCAGGCTTTGGCGAACTGGCACGAATCCTCCGCATAAAGGCGCAGACGGAGATGCTCGGATTCGCGCCCGAAAATCTCGGGAGCCTGGCGCGACTCGACGTTGCGGACGAGGAATAGCGGCGGGGGGTTGTCGAGGCCGAAGGGGGCGAGCTGGAGGACCTCGGCGGCGGACTTGTCGTCGAGCTCCTGGAGCCGCAATTCGGCGTCGATGGAGAGTTCGGGCCGCAGATCTTCCGTGGACAGGCGCTCCTGCGCGACAGCGTTGAAGCGCTGGCGCAGTTCCTCGACCCGCGATTCCTCGAGCGTCACGCCGACGGCCTGGCGGTGGCCGCCGAAGCGCACGAAGATGTCGGCAATTGTTTCCAGCGCGTCGAGCAGATGGAAAGAGGGAATGGAGCGGCCGGAGCCCTGGACGTAGCCGGTGCGCTCGTCGCGGCCGAGCACCAGCGCCGGCCGGTGGTACATCTCGACGACGCGGCTGGCGACGATGCCGACGACACCGCGGTGCCACTCGGGATTGTAGAAGACGAGCCCGACCTGGTCGGGGGCCGGCTCCTGGCCGGCGAAGGCTTCGCGGATGTCGCGGACAACGTCGTCGCCGGCCTTCTGGCGATCGACATTCAGGCCCTCCAGACGGGTGGCGATGGAGCGGGCGCGCTCTTCGTCCTGGGTCATGAACATTTCGACCACGTCGCTGGCATTGTCCATGCGTCCGGCGGCATTGATGCGCGGGGCGATGCGGAAGCCGACATCGGAAGTCGAGACGGCGGCGCCGGGCTCGATGCCTCCGACAGCCAGCAGCGCCTTCAGGCCGGGGTTGGAGGTGCGGGTGATGCGCTCCAGGCCGCGCTTGACGATGATGCGATTCTCGCCGGTTAGCGGAACGACGTCGGCGACGGTGGCGATGGCGGCCATGACCAGGAAGGAATCGGCGAAGCGGCTGATTCGATGCGGCGACCAGCTCTCACGCTCCATGAGGCCTTGAATGAGCTTTAAAGCGACGCCCGCGCCGCAAAGTCCCTTGTTGGGATAGCGGCAATCGGGCTGGTTGGGGTTGAGGATCGCGTAAGCCGGCGGGAGGCCTTCCTCGGGCAGATGGTGGTCGGTGACGATAATGTCGATGCCCAGCTCGCCCGCGCGGGCGATGGGCTCGACGGCGCGGATGCCGGTGTCCAGGCTGACCACCAGACGGATGCCCTGCCGCGCGGCCTCGTCAATCACCGAAGCGCGCATCCCGTAGCCGTCCTTCAACCGGTCGGGAACGTGGAATGTCGCGTCATGACCCATCAGGCGGAGCATGGTGAGCACGAGGACCACGCTGGAGATGCCGTTGACGTCGTAGTCGCCATACAGCATGATGGGCTCGTGGTCGGCGACGGCGCGGCGCAGGCGCTCGACGGCGCGTTCCATGCCCAGCATTAAAAAGGGGTCGTGGAGGTGGCGCAGTTCGGGGCGCAGGAACAGGCGGACGGCGGGCTCATCGCGCAGTCCGCGGGCCCATAGGACGCGCGCCGCCGGGAGCCCGAGTCCGCACACTCGGGCCAGATCGCGGGCCGCATCTTCAGGGACTGGGCTGAGCTTCCAGCGAGCCGGGCTGGCCATGGCGTCTCAGTTATTCGAGTAGTAACCGCCGCCGTACGGCTCGTCCTCTGGCTCGGGCGGGACCGCGTCTTCAATTTCGTCGAGCACGTCGTGCCATTCCTCGTACCAGTCGGTGCGCAGTTCGAAAATGTAGATGTGGCCGTCGAAATCGTAGGAGACTTCGATGGCGCAGGTGAGGCCCTCGTAGATCGCGAGTTCCTGGATGCGCTTTTCCAGAGTGCGTTTTTCCTCGCGCGGCAAGTCGCACTCTTCCAGATGTTCGAGCGCTTCCTCGCGGTGCTGCAGCGAGAACTCGCGCACGTGCAGGTGCACCAGGCGCACGCCCAGCTGGAGCGCGCAGTCCAGGAAAGCCTTGTAGTCGGGCTGGCGCTCGACGTCCCAGAAGATCATCGAGGATTCTTCCTCGGCGCGGCTCAGGCTGTGGAAGACCAGGAAGTGCTCCGACGTGAGGTAGCTGCTGGATTTCCTGGGCCAGCGTATCAAGGTTGGATTGCATGGGCATTCATTCCTCCGGCGGCCTAGCGCTCGGCCCGGACCAGGATCTCGCCCGGAGCGGCGAGCTCGCGCGCGCTGGGGGTGACGATGGTCCGGGGTCCGATGAAGATCTTCCGGCCTTGCGCCATGGCGGCGCGCACATCGCTTTCGCAGACGAAATCGACGATGGTGACCTGCGGAGCGGGGGGTTCCACTTTCTTGGGAGCCGCGGCGAGGCGGGCGCGGCTGCCTCAGCATCCGGAGCGCGAGGTGCGAGGCCGCAGGCGCAGGCGGGGGCCGGGGCGGGCGGCGCGGGACGGTTTTGTTCGAGGTAGCGATCGACCACGCCGGCGACGGCATCGTGCAAGGCCGGGCGGGAGACCGGGGCGGGCGCCGTTGCCGCGCCGGACCCGGCGCCGCGCTGGGCCAGATAGCGATCGACGGCCGCGGTAACCGCCTGGACGATGTTGTCCACCTGTTGCCGGTCGTTGCCGGTTGGTGCCGGGCCGCCTGGCGCCGGGCCGGCTGCAGGTGTTCTTTCGAGCTTGCTCCGGACCGCTGCCAGGGTCACCGGGTCCAGATTGTACGCCATGGAAACGCCTCCACGAATTCAATTACGACGGCGCCCCCGGGCACGGCCGCGGGGAGCAACCGCCCGCGGACGATCATCCGTGAGCCGGTTTGTCGTTCTTCTTCTGTCCGGGAAGGACCTTCTCGACGTCGTTGTGCGGATTGGGGATCACATGCACCGAGATGAGTTCCCCGACCCGGCGGGCGGCAGCGGCTCCGGCGTCCGTGGCGGCCTTGACGGCTCCGACGTCGCCCCGACAGGTCACCATCACATAGGCTGCGCCGACGTACTCCTTGCCGGTCAGTGTGACGTTGGCCGTTTTCACCATCGCATCGGCAGCTTCAATCGCGCCGGTCAGGCCCTTCGTTTCAATCATGCCCAGGGCATCCATGCGGCCTCCAGTCGGACTTCGCTTATAGTATTCGGAAACTCTCACGTTATCACAAGCACGGTCCGCGAGAGGTCCGATTCCAAGGGCGCCGGCGGCGGCGTGCTTCTTCGCCGTTTATTCTGGTTTAGATTAAGGAGCGTTTTTAGAAGCCGGAGTTATGCTACCATTACTTTCATGCTTGTTCTGTAATCCCTGCCCAGAGGGGTAGCGGGGGCAGGACGTCCGGCCAAGTCGGCCGGCGGCCGCAATCCCGGCGACCCCATTCATCCGTGGCGGATCTCGAAAGACGGGCCGTCAACTCAGATTCCCCCGATAAGAACTAGAGACACGGAGGTATGCGGTTCACGCATGACGAAATCTATTTCACGTGGTTTGGTGGTGGCGGCGGGCCTGCTGGCAGTGCCGGCCCTCGCCGATCCCGATCCAGTGCATGTCAAATTGATCGCACAAGCGGATGCCCGGTGGATCATGATCAAGGAGTTTTTCCTGAGGAACAACTCTCCGGCACATGAATTCACCCAGGACTTCCTGACGGCGGCGGACCAGAACGGATTGGACTGGCGCCTTCTGCCGAGTCTCTCTCTGGTAGAGAGCGGCGGCGGCAAGCAGGCGCGTAACAACAACATCTTCGGATGGGGTAACTGCAAGGTGCGTTTCCGGACCACTCGGGAAGGCATCTACAAGGTTGCAGCCCGTCTAAGGAATTCCTACCTTTACAAGGGTAAAGGAACCCTGAACGAGATTCTGTGGACTTACAACCCACGGAAAGAATACGTTCAACAGGTGCTGGCGGTGATGCAGCGCCTCGGACCGGCGGAGCCGCTCCCGGCGGGAGCATATTAAGGCGCCCATCGGCAGGCCGGCAAAAACTAGCGGAACAAGCAAAAGAGGGGCGTCCCCGGACGCCCCTCTACCTATTTGACGTTGATTTACCGGTGGTTAGCTGCTGAAGAAGTGGACGCCCCAAATGAGTCCGCCGAACAGCGCGATGGAAACCACGGCGATCAGAACCCACTTCATGATCCGCTCACCCTTGGTGCTGGTCTGCTCGTCGTCGTGCTTCATATGCTCGTCGAGGGTTTCGAACATAGCATCGTACCTCCCTGGGAACGGGTTGAACGCAACAGTCCTTCGATACCGAGCAGCTTTATTCTATGCTCCTTTGGGGCGCATTGACAGAAAATCTTTTATAATAACATCAATGAGTTGCAAGTGAGACGCGCGGCCGCCCGGGTCCTCAGGCGAGCTCCATCCGCTCGAGCTTGCGGTACAAAGTCTTGCGCTCGATGCCCAGGATGCGCGCCGCCCGGCTCTTATTGCCATTGGTGGCGGCCAGAATCTTGCGGATCTGGTCGGCTTCGGCCACGGCCAGCGTCTCACCCGAATCGGCGCTGGTGCGGGAGGAACGCAACGCGTCGGCGACGGCATCGTCCGTGATACGGCCGGCCGGGGCGAGAATAACCAGGCGCTCGACGAGGTGCTGGAGCTGCCGGACGTTGCCCGGCCAGGTGGTTTCGCACAGCGCGCGCAGCCCGCTTTCGGTCAGGCGCGTGTCCAGGCGGTAGCGTTCGTTATAACGCTTGAGGAAGGCGCCGGCCAGCAGCGGCACATCGCCGGGACGCTCGCGCAGCGGGGGAATCTGGATGCGGACCACGTTGAGGCGGTACCACAGGTCCTCGCGGAACTTGCCTTCCTCGACCATCTTGGGCAGGTTCTTGTTGGTGGCGGCGACGATCCGCACGTCGACCTTGCGCGGCCGGCTGGAGCCCAGTGGGCGGACCTCTTTCTCCTGCAGAAAGCGCAGCAGCTTGAGCTGGAAATTCAGATCCACCTCGCCGACCTCGTCCAGGAAAACCGTGCCGCCGCTGGCCGCCTCGAAGACGCCCACGCGGTCCTGGTGCGCTCCGGTGTAGGCGCCCTTCATGGCGCCGAATAGCTCGCTTTCGATCAACGTCGGCGCCAGCGAGGCGCAATCGACCGGCACGAAAGGCCTGGCGGCGCGCGGGGAATTCTTGTGCAGCTCCAGCGCGATCAGCTCCTTGCCGGTCCCGGTTTCACCCTCGATCAGCACCAGCGCGTCGGTGGGCGCGACGCGCGAAATCGTTTTATAGATTTCGACCATCGAGGGGGATGAGCCGATCATGCCGGTGTCCAAAGGCTCTTCCGCATCGACCTCGTCGTCGTCGGGCTGGCCCGTTGGACTCGGCCGGGACGGCGCGCTGGATGATCTCCAGCAAATCGTCCATTTCGAAAGGTTTGGCGAGGTAGTCGAATGCGCCCCCGCGGGTGCCCGCCATGACCGTTTCCATGGATCCGCGCGCCGACATCAAAATGACGGCGCAGCGTGGATCGGCGGCGCGGGCCGCGCCCAGGATGTCGAGGCCGGTTCGGTCGTCGATGTAGATATCCGAGACCACCACGGGGAAACTCCGCCCGGCGAGCTTTTCGAAAGCTTCGCGCGTCGAAGACACGGCCTCCACGGCGTAGCCTTCGAGCTCCAGGAACGTGGCAACGGTCTGGCGAACGGAATCGTCGTCCTCCACCAGAAGGATCGAGGTCATCGGTTATTAGTCTATCCGTTCCGGGGACTGACGCGGGTTCAAGCTCGGGCTGCCTACCTGATCTTCTTCCTCGACTTGGCGGTGGGCTTCTTCGCCTTCGAATGGATCATGGAGTCAATCTCAGGCTTGAGGTCCAGCATAACGCCGAGGGCTCTTGCGAATGCCGTCACAAAACCGTCGAGATCGAAATCGCCTTCGGGCCGATTGAAGTCCTCGTATGGAACGGCGATCCAGACAGGGAACTCCGCTAGAAAATCGTCGCCCTTGTGCTTTGAGTCTTGGTAGTGCTTGTACTTCGCGCCCTTGTTTTGGAGCGACAGCAGGCGGTCGTCCAAAGCCTTCTTCCTGCCCGTACTCCAATCGGGCGGCACATAAAGAAATGCAAACGGATCCTGATCATCGTAACCTGCGCCTATGGGATCTGGTGTGGCAACCCCAACCGCAATGTAATCGTCTTTCGTCACGTTCCACTCGGCGGGGTGCCAATAGGCATAGGTCCCGTCCTGGAGTTCGTATTCCCACTCCCGCAGAACAGGAAGGCTTCCTTGAGCGTCGTCTCGGATCATTCCGTGTAGGACCTGCGCGTCCTTTGCAAATCCATCGCCAGTTAAGTAACTGTTGACCGCACGAACCGCATTAACGTTAGCCAGGATCGCTTTCAGGTTGGGCGGAAGACTTCTAGCCTTCATAGTGAAACCTCCAGGTCTGACAGAATATGCTGAACAAAATGCTCGATGATTATCCGAGCGGCTTCCGTCTCGGGCTCAAGTGCCTCTAGAACTCTCCTGAGTCTGCGATATGTCATTGAGCGGAACTTGTCTGATTGAGCCCTGACCCCATCGATTGTCAAGAAGACAAGGAAGACCTTGTCGCCTGCTTCCCGGAATCGCTCATAAAACGCCTCGTACTTGATGGTCTGCCCGTCGCGCTCCAGCGAATTGGCCTTGTTCTCGACACCCAACCACCAACCTCGCCCTTGGACTTGAACGTCGATAGTTGCGTCCTCTGTCAACCGTTTGCGGGCTTTGACTTCGATGACATCCTGATTTGGCGTCCTTTGCCCGCATGCCTCCTGGAGGAATGCCTCCAATGGGATTATCCCCATTCCATGGGCTTCCCGAGGGTTGAACAACCACGCGAGGGCGTCTGAATATGCGTCTTCGCGCCAGGTCCGGCCTAGCACATCGAAAACATTCCAGCCGACCGGATGCCAACGACCGGCGGCAATCAGCGACGAGACTTCTCGGAGGTACGGATCGACTGTGGATTGGAAGGCACGCTCCATCTCCTGGTCCGCGCGTGCCTGCTCATCCTGGGCCCGGCTCCACGCCGTGGCAAGCTTCTTCAGGGAAGGGCCGAACACGTTAGGCCGTTTCATGGCGCGACCAGAGCATAACACTTCTGCGGAAGGTTGGGAAGCCTCTTATGCGTGGTCTTGTCGGCAGCCTACCTCACGACAGGCTTGGTTTCTATCCTTGCCTAGGAACGTCTTCGCGCCGCGTCGGCAGGACGACAGTAAACGCCGAACCCTCTCCGGGGCGGCTGAGCACTTCGATGCGTCCGCCGTGCTGGGTGACGATCTGATCGACGATCGCCAGGCCGATGCCGGTGCCGGTTTCGCCGGTGGCGACGGCGCGCTGGGAGCGGAAGAAGCGCGTGAACAGGCGCTTCAGGTCGTCCTCGTCCATGCCGATGCCCTGGTCGCGCACGGTGATCTTCACGCTGTCGTGGCCGGGCGTCGCGGCGACGTGCACTTTCTTGTCCGGCGGTGAGTACTTGATGGCGTTGGTGACCAGGTTGTAAAGGGCGTACTCCAGCAATTCGCGGTCGCCGGAGACGGCCAGGCCGGCGCTCGCCTCGGCGCGCAGGGCGATCTGCTTGCGCTCGGCCAGCGGGCGGGCGCGCTCCACCACGGTGGAGATGAGCGGGTCCAGCGCGATCTCCTCGCGCCGCAGTTCCATCTGGCCGGCGGTCAGTTTCTCGACGTCGAGGAACGTCGTGATCATCTTCGCCAGCCGCCGCGACTCGCTCTGAATCGTGCCGGCGATCTGGCGGCGCTTCTCTTCCGGCAGATTGTAGCGCGTCAGCAATTCGCCCGAGCCCTGAATGGCGGTCAGCGGCGTGCGCAACTCGTGGGCCACGAAACGGAAGGCGTTCTGGTAGCGCTGCGAGGTCTGTTCCGACGTCTCCAGGCGGCGCCCGACGATGAAAAAGCGATACGAGAATGCGCCCACGAACGTCAGCCACCCCGCGGCCACGGGCGCGGCGGCGCTCAGGACGATGTTCGCGCGGAACGCCAGCCACGGCGCCAGGCACAGTTGCACGACCACGACCGCGCCGCAGGCGTAGGCCCAGCGCGGCGACGCCACGGCGAAGATCAGCGCGATCGCGGCGGCGCCGAAAAGGGCCAGCAGAACGGGCCACAGCAACGGCGCGTCCTCGAGGAAGTCGCCCCCGATCATCGTCTCGAAGGCCTGCGCGTGGATCTCCACGCCGGCCAGCGGGACGTCGGTCGAAAGTGGTGTAAAAAGACGATCGGAGGCCGACTGCGCCGTCACGCCGGTGAAGACCACGCGCCCGGCCAGGCGCCGCGCGGCGGAAGCGTCGTGCAATAAGTCGCGGACGGAGACGTGGGGGATTAGAGACGGGTCGCGATAGTGGATGCGCAACGGGCGGCCCTCGTCCCAACGCGAGTCGATCACGATGGGGCCGACGATGAGATCGGTCGGCGAACTGTCGATGACGCGCGCATTCGTCGCCAGCCGAAGCGCCTCGAGCGACATGGCGAAGCGCCGCACGCGCCCCGCCACGCGCTCCAGTGCGATGCGGCGGTTGATGGCATCGTAAGGGCCGGGCAGCGCGTTGACGTGGCCCAGCGCCACGCCGGGCGTGACAAAGCCGCGCGGCGGGTCCTGCCACAGCTTGCCGTCGGGCGTCATTTCGCACGCCAGAACCAGGTGCGGCAGGCGCGCGAAAACGCGTTCCAGAGCGGCGTCGGCGGCCGGGTCGCCCGGCTCGGCCAGCGTGATATCGACGGCCACCGCGGCGGGTTGTGCATCGGCCAGCCGCTCCAGCGCGCGGCCGAGCGTGCGGCGCAGATCGCGAATGCCGCCGTACTCCATCAGCGTGCGCTCGTCGAAGGCCAGCACGGCGGCCTGGCGCGCGGGCGCGCGCAGCGGATGCAGGCGCGAAAGCCAGTCGCCGACGTTGTTGTCGAACTGGATGCCCAGCGACGTGAAGGAGACGAGGATCGCCGCCACGGCCGAGAAGCAGCCGATGGCGGCGTAGACGGCCCCATCTGGAACGCGGCGTGGCATGGCTCTGCCGCCACTATACAGGCTGCGCCGGGCAGCATGGAAAATGCCCCCTGGAGAGCGGCCGGGCGCAAGACCCGCGCGTCTGCGATAGACTCTCCAGCGGGGAGTGGCGCCATGAATATCACACGACGGACGATGCTCGGGAGCCTGCCGCTGGTCGCGGCCGGCGCGGCCTCCGCGCTGGGACGAGCGAATGACAAGCCGAATACGAAGATGAGAATCTATCTCTCCTGCGGCGCGATCGGCGTGCAGGCGACGATGGCGCAAGCGCTGGACTACGCCGCCCAGTACGGCTTCGAGGCGATCGAGGCCGACGCGGGCTGGCTCGCGTCGGCGCCGCCGGCCGACGTCGAGCGATTCCTGGAACGCATGAAGCAAAAGGGCATCGTGTGGGCCCAGGCTGGGCTGCCGGTCGAGTTCAGAAAGAGCGAAGAGGAGTTTCAGAGCGGCCTGCGGGCCTTGCCGGCCACCGCCGCGGCGCTCCAGCGCGCCGGCGTGACGCGGGTCGGGACGTGGATCATGCCGGCCCACGCCACGCTGACTTATCTCGAGAATTTCAAGCTGCATTCGCAGAGGCTGGGCCAGGCGGCGGGCGTGCTGGGCGATCATGGCTGCCGGCTGGGGATCGAGTTCGTCGCGCCTAAGACGCTGTGGACCTCCAGCCGCTACTCCTTCATCCACACCATGCCCGAGATGAAGGAGCTGTTCGCGGCGATGGGCCGGCCGAACGTCGGGATCGTGCTGGACTCGTGGCACTGGTACACGTCGGGCGGCACGTTGGCGGATCTGAAGACGCTCACGAACAAGGACATCGTCAGCATCGACATGAACGACGCGCCGCTGAATACGCCGCTGGACGAGTTGCAGGACGGCAAACGCGAGTTGCCCTGCGCCACGGGCGTTATCGACCTGGCCGGATTCCTCAACACGCTGAACGCGCTGGGCTGCGACGCGCCGGCGCGCTGCGAGCCGTTCAACGCGGCGCTGCGGGCGATGCCGCCGGACCAGGCCCTGCAGACGACCATCGCGTCAATGAAGAAGGCGTTCAGCCTGATTCACGCCTGAGCCGCGGCGGCGCTGTTGGCGGGCCGTGGCATCAGCGGAAGGCGCATCGGAAAACGAGCAAGCGAGGACTCCACGCAATGATGACCCTGCCGCAGAACGCGGGATTGATCCTGATCGACGTCCAGAAGGGCTTCGACGATCCGAAATGGGGAACGCGCAACAACCCCGATGCCGAGGCGCGGATCGCGGAGCTGCTGGCCGCGTGGCGCGCCCGCTCCCTGGCGGTGTTCCACGTGCAGCACCTGTTGAACGCTCGAGGATTCGCCGCTGAACCCGCGCTTCCCGGGCTGCGCATTGAAGGAGTTCGCCCGCCCGCTCGACGGCGAGCCGCTGTTCCAGAAGAACGTCAACAGCGCGTTCATCGGCACGCAGCTCGAAGCCACGCTGCGCCAGCGCGGCGTGCAAACGCTGGTGATCGCCGGCCTCACCACGCCGTATTGCATCTCGACTTCGACGCGCATGGCGGGGAACCTGGGCTTCGAGGTGTACCTGCCCGCCGACGCTGTCGCCGCCTTCGACCTCACGGGGCCGGACGGGACGCACTACACGGCCGAGGAGATTCACCGCATGTCGCTCGCCGTCCTGCACGGCGAGTTTGCGACGGTGGTGGATACCAGGACGGTGCTGGAGGCGCTGCGGCCGGCCTGACGCTGCGCGGCCGGCGTCGCGGGAGCCAGGCGACGCTGGAAACAGGCGGCGGCGTCAGGCACAATAACGCCATGAGCATGAACCGACTCATCGAGTACGACGAGGCTCCGCCCGAGGTGCGCGCCGTCTATGACGACATCCGCGCCACGCGTCAATCCGATTTCATCAACAACTTCTGGAAAGCGCTGGCCAACCACCCGCCGACGCTGGCCATGGTGTGGGAGCAGGTGAAAAACGTGATGGCGGCGGGCGCGCTCGATCCGCTGACCAAGCAGTTGATTTACATCGCCGTCAGCGCCACCAACGGCTGCGAGTATTGTCTGCATTCGCACACCGCCGCGGCGCTGGCTGGAGGGATGACGCCCGCGATGTTCGCCGAGACGCTGGCCGTGGCCGGGCTGGCCAATGAGACGAACCGGCTGGCCACGGCCTGGCGCGTCCCGGTGGATGAGGCGTTCCAGGCGGAGCTGGAGCCGGCGCAGGAGCGCGCTTAAGGCTGGATGCCGCCGGAGCCGCGCCGGCAGACTAAGAGTGCCGGTAGATCTCCCAGCGCAGGTACTTGTCGCAGGCTTCTTCCACCGCGTCGGCGCACAAGCTCATGTTGGCGGCGACGTGGTGTTCAAAGCCGTTTTCGCAGATGAAATGCAGCAAGTGCTGCATGTTCGGGATCTCGACCACGCCGGCTCCGCCGAAGGTGTTCAATGGATCGTCGGTGAAGCGGCCTTCGCCGACGTAGCCGCGCACTTCGCCCAGCACGTCGTCGGTGGAGACGCGGAAAAAGGTCATGGGCGAGGGCCGCACCTTGCCGACGATGGTCCCGAAGGTGTTGAGCTTGCCCACCGCGCCGGCGATGATCTCCTGGTAGTCCATCTTGGCTTCGGAGAAGAAGTCCTTGGGCAGGTTGGAGCAGTGGAAGCAGACCGCCTTGTTGGGATCCTCGCCGTAGTTGTTGTTCCAATCGAGCAGCGCGCTGGGCGAGCCCGAGGCCAGCGCCATGGCTTGCATCGCCACCACGCCGCACACGTCCACCTCGCAGGCGCTGGGCAGCAGGTTGTTGCTCATCATCGACATGATGGTGCAGGGCACCACGCCGAAGTACTCTTCCAGCGCCGTCCAGCACTGCACCGCGCTTACGGTGCACATGGTCTGTTCCATCCACTGCGCGATCACCGCGCCCAGCTTGGCCATCTTGAGAAGCTGCGGCTCGGGGACCGACGCTGTCGAGGTGTAGGCCTTGATCTCGGCCAGCTTGGCCTGCGCGGCGGGGTCGTCGTCCTTCATTTTTTCGATGCGGCCGAGGATTTCGGATAGATCGACGGTTTCCACGTCGATGCCCGAGAGCGCCAGCAGCTTCTCGCTGTAGCGCACGGTATTGAAAGCGGCGGGCCGCGCGCCGATGGAGCCGACCCGCAGCTTGCGCAGGCCGTTGACGACCCGGCACACGGCGGCGAAACGGTCCAGATCGGCGCGGAAGGCGTCCGAATCCGGCGCCACGGTGTGGCGCTCGGTCAGCGTGTAGGGCACGTCGATCTGGCGCAGGTTATTGCACGCCGACATCTTGCCGCAGAAGCTGTCGCGGCGGTGCGAGATCAGCATCTTGCCGGCCTCGTCGGGCGTGGCCTGGACCAGCACCGGCACGTCGAGCTGAGCCACCTTCAACGTCTCGGCGATGGCGCGCTCATCGCCGAAATTGGGCAGCGTCACGATGACGCCGTCGATGTCGTCCTTGTGCCGGCGGAACAGGTTCCCGCACAGGTGCGCTTCCTGGCGCGATTCGATGGCGCCGACTTTGGTTTCGTCGACGCCCGGGAGGACGACGTTGTAGCCCGCGCCCTCGAGCACCCGCACCATCTCCTCGCGGCCGCTCAACGCCAGGTGAGCGGGGAAGAAGCCGCGGTTGCCGACGATCAATCCGAATGTCATTTTTTTGGTGTGAGGCATGGTTGGATCTCCCAACACAGCATCATACCTGCACCGGAGGGCGGGCGCTCGGGTTACGGTTCCAGTTCCGGATCCGCGATCACCCGCACGAACTCGCCGATGGTCTCATAGCGCCGCTCCTCGGCCAGGTCCCATTCGCCGAATTCGGGATTTTCCGAGTGCATGCGGATCTGTTCGTGCTCCCAGCCGGCCTCGGTTTCGCGCTTGCGGCTCAGGTAGCGCTTCACCGTGAAGCGGCCCATGCCGCCCTCGTCGGTGATCTCGTGCACCAGCATGATCTTGCCCACCCGGCTGCCGCCCGAGTAGCGGCGGAACAGGCACACGCTGCCGTCGGGGATCTCGGGCTCCATGGAATGCCCGCGGATGCGCGCCAGGAAATGGTCCCTGCTCAGGCGCAGGTCAACGTCAACCCACTCCTCGCGATCGGTTTCAGGATTGTCCAGCAGCGGCCCGGCGGCGGCCACGCAGCGCACCGGCAGGTGCGTCTGGTAGGGCTTGGCGGTGCTGCGCACGGCGCGCGCAAACAGCGTCTGGGCGGTGCGCTCCAGGTCCAGGGCCAGCGTGGTGCGCGGCTCACCGCAGCGGAACGTGTTGGAAAGATCGGCGTCCACCCATTGGAGGAACGCCCGCACGCCCAACTCCCGCGCCTTCTCCGGCAGGTCCGCTGCGATGGCCTCCAGCACCTCGGCCTCGTCGCCCGCGAAGTCCTGCCAGTCGCGGCGGAAACGGAACGCCGCTTCATTGGTTTGGGCATCGGCCACCAGCACGCCGCAGGGCTCGCCCAGGGCCTCGAAGACCCGGTACTCGGCCAGCCGTGTGACCAGCGTTGGCATACGATTCGTCCGCCGTGGAAACTCCTCCGTCCGGCCTCCAGATCTACATATCGGCCCCGCGCCGCCGATGGGTGAAAGCTTTCTCCCCACAGGCCGGAGTGCGCCGCCCCCGGCCTCGCGTCCCGGCCGGGCTCAGGGCTGCCCGGGGTAGTAGCCGTCGCGCGCCCGCACCGTTACGTTGGGCAGGTTCACCCGCACCTCGATCTTACGGTACTTCTTCGTCACGTCGGTGTCGGAAGGGACGTAGCGCAGCAGATACTGCAACTGGATCTCACCCGCCGTGGCGGCGACGGCCTCCACGATCCCGTGCATGATCGCCGAGGCGTAGCCCCCGGTGCCCACCACGAGCGAATAATTGCCCGCGTCCTGGGGATGCGACAGGTACCCGTCAACGTCCTTGTAAATCCCCTCGAGCGGATAGACCACGCGTCCGCCGGTGGCGCTGGTGAGCTTCAGCAGCCGCGCGTCGCCCTCCGAGTAGAAGCCGAACGAGGTCGTCGATACGCCGTAAATCGTCACCAGGTTGCGCTGCGCCAGTTCCAGCACCTCATCCTGCGTCTTTTTGCTGGCCGTGTCATGCCCGTCGCCGACGATCACGATCACGCGCCGGGGCTCGATCGGCTCGCCCTGGATCAGCGTCCGGCTGGTGCACGCCATGTGGATCGCATCGTACAGCGCCGCGCCGCCGCCGGGCTTGAGCTTGCGCACGCGCTCCAGCAGCACCTCGGGGTCGCCGGTCGTGTTGACCATCAGCTCGGCCTCGCTGCCGTAGCCGATCAGGTAGCCGCTGAAGCGCTTGTCGGTCTTGCCGTCGGGCTCCATCGTCGCCGAAATGAGGTCCTCGATGGCCTCCCGCAGCTTGTCCCATTGCAGCCGGTTGGTGTTGCTCAGGTTAACCAGGTAGCCGATCACCACCGGCTGGTTGCGCTCGCGCGTGAAGTAAGTGATGGCCTGCAGTTTGCCATTGTCGAAGAGTTGAAAGTCCCGCTGGTCGAGGTTGGTGACGAACTTGCCCTTATCGTCGGTCACCGTCACCGGCACGAGCACCTCGCTGACCGAGGTGTTGTAAGCGCCCGGCGGCCGCGCCGGGGCCGCGGGCGGCGTTTGCTGGGGCGCCGATGGCGGCGCCGCGGCAGGACTGGAAGCCGCGCCCGGCGCAGCGGGCGGATTCTGGCCGGCGGCGGGCGGGGACTGCGCGCGCGCGGGCGCCAGACATGCCGCCGCGATCAGGCCGGCCGTCCACAGAATCGGAAGTCGTGCGCAGTGCATGGGCTGGCCTCTAGTCACGATTATAGACGGGCCGCGCAGGGGGCCGCGTTGCGCCCCGGCGCAGGTTCCTGCGCGACACTCTTCCCCACGCATCTAGCGCTGCACCCGCCCGCTGCCGCCGCCCTTCACCAGCGCCTGGACCTCGGAGCGCGAGAAGCGGTTGAAGTCGCCCGGAATCGAGTGTTTCAGGCACGACGCCGCCACGGCGAACTCCAGCGCGTCCTGGTGGGACTCGAAGCCCGGCGCGCCCAGGTTCACGAGGCCGTAGATCAGGCCGCCGGCGAAGGCGTCGCCGCCGCCCACGCGGTCCACGATGTGCGTAATGTCATAGCGCCGGCTCAGGGCGAACTGAGAGCCGTCGTGCAGACACGCCGACCAGCCGTTATGCGACGCCGAAAAGCTCTCGCGCAGTGTGATCGCGATCAGCTTCACGTTCGTATAGTGCTCCAGAACGCGCGCCGCCAGCTCCTCGTACTTGGCCGCCTCCAGTTGACCTGAGTGCACGTCCACTGCGGTTTCGATCCCCAGCGCCTTCTGGCAATCCTCCTCGTTGGCGACGATGTAGTTAACGTGGCGTGTCAGTTCGGACATCACCTCGCGGGCCGTCTTGCCGTACTTCCACAGGTTCTTGCGGTAATTCAGATCCATCGAAACCGTGAGGCCCGCCGCGCGCGCCGCCTGGAGCGCCTCCAGCGTCAGGTCGGCGCAATTCTGGGTCAGCGCCGGCGTGATGCCGGTGACGTGGAACCACTCGGCGCCGGCGAAGATCGCGGCCCAGTCGAAATCGCCGGGCTTAGCCTGCGCGATGGAGGAATGCGCGCGGTCGTAGGTGACCTTCGAAGGGCGCTGGTTGGCGCCGCTCTCGACGAAATAGACGCCGAAGCGGCCGCCCGTCAGTTTCACGTGTCCGACGTCCACGCCGAAGCCGCGCATCTGGTACAGGAATGCGTCGGTGATCGGGTTATTGGCCGGCAGCGCCGTCACGTAGCGCGCGTTCAAGCCGAAGTTGGCCAGCGAAACCGCCACGTTGGCCTCGCCGCCGCCGAAAGTGGCCGCCAGCTGGGGCGTGGTCAGAAAGCGCTCGAATCCCGGCGGGGCCAGCCGCAGCATCACCTCGCCGAACGTGACAACCGTCTTCTGGGACATCGGATGAAACCTCCGTTGGATGGCCTCGCGGCCGGCGCTACTTTTGAGCTCCGGCCGCCGCTACCGCCTCGATCGCAAACGCGCCGTCCATCGACGGCAAGCCGGCGAAAACCACGCCCCGCAAGCCCGCCGGGCTGTGAGCCGGATCCAGGTACGCCTGGCCCGCCTGGATAGCCATGTCGCCGAGCTGGCGGCTGAGCGGATACACATTGAAAACCACTGCGCTTTTCAGGCTGGAGCCGGCGCCGGCCAAGGTCTTCTCCAATCGTTCGAAGGCCAGGTGAGAGTCCGCCACGCTGTACCCGAAGGCCATCTGCGCGCTGGTGAAAAGGAGCCCGCCGCGCACCCCGCCCGGGCCCGCCGCCCGCGTCACGCCTTCGCAGACCGTGCCGGCCAGGCTGCTCAGAACCTGTGGCTGGATGAGGGCGACCCCCTCCACCGGAGCGCGGCCCTCGAGCGACGGCACATAGCATGTCGCCTGCAGCAATTCACCCGCCTGCTTCAGACTGGCGAGAGCCGCTTCGGCTGTGGCGCCCTCCGCGGTGACGAAGCGCAGGCCGTCGGGATTCACCACGGCCCGTTGCTGCAGGGTGGCTTCCATGAGCACCTGGGCGTTGTCCAGCCGCAGCGATCCGGCCTGCACGGTGGTCACCACCGGCAGGGACAGGTGTTTCTCGTTAAACACTTCGCTCACCAGCTGCGGAACGCGCCGTAGATCGCCGGTTCCGGCGACGAAGGCGCGCAGGCGGATGAACTGCTCACCGCGGGCCTGCACGATCAGGTATTTCAGAGCCTCGCGGGTCTGCTGTGAGAGCAGGCCGCGGCTGCTCAGCGGGGCGGCCAGGAAGCTGAGCCGCGTCGCGTCCGCCGCGTGCGCCAGCGGCGGTTGAGTCAACTCCCCGCGCGCCTGGTTGGGCAGCTCATCGTTCTTGTTCTTCTTCTTGACAATCACCGGCGCCTTTTCGCCCGCGCCGATCTGAGTGGCCGCGGGGGATGGAGTGAGCAGGGCGATGCCAATCGCCGCCAGGAAACTCAAGACCAGGAAAGAACGAGGGCGCCGGAGCATGGAGTAATCACACATCCTACCAGAGCGCGATGGCCGCGCCGCCGTCATATTGCCCGCGAGAGCATCCGGGCGCGATTCGTCTATCATTGTGCCCACGCGATGGGAGAAGAACGCGAGCGTCAGCGTAAAGAGCATTCCGTTTACTCAGGAGTTCTAGTTCGAGCTTCTGAGGACCCGCTCGACGGAGGGGCGAAACTGTGTTCGGGCTGGCGCGCCGGCGCCGGCCCAGCCAGGCGGCTCGCCGGTCGGACGGCCGTTGGGCCACCGAAGAGGCATTTCGCAGGTTAAATGGATTGAACCGGCCGATCCAATATGGTACGGTGTTGGTACATGTTGCGGCCGCCAAAGCTCGATCCAGATCTCGACGAAGCCCTATACCGGCAGCTATACACCTTTATCCGCGAGGAGATTCTGTCCGGCCGCCTGCCGCGCGGCGAGAAGATCCCGCCCACGCGTGAGCTGGCCGTTCAACTTGGACTGAACCGGATGACCATCTCCTCGGCGTACGATCTGCTGGAGAGCGAGGGGTTGATCCGTACGCATGTCGGACGCGGCAGTTTCGTGGCGGGGTCGCCGGAGCTGTTCGCCGATGCCGCCATGGCATCGCCCGGCTCGGCTTTCGATTGGGAGAAACGCTTTGCCCCGTGGCTGCCCAGTGAGGCCCCTGCGCCGGCGGCGTCTGAGGCGGCGATCAGCTTCGCCACGGCCCGCCCGAGCGAGCAACTGTTTCCCATCGTGGCCTTCCAGGAGAGCTGCCGAGAGGTGTTGTTAAGCCCGGAAGTGGCTTCGATTCTGCAGCTTGGATCGGCGCATGGGTACCCGCCGCTGCGCCATCACCTGATCGCCGAGTCGCGCTCGCGCGGCCTGATGAAGGCCGACGACGACGTGCTGATCACCAACGGCTGCCAGCAGGCGCTGGACCTGCTGCAACGGCTGCTGGCGCGCCCGCGCGAAGGCGTGCTGGTGGAGGACCCGATCTATCCCGGGTTGCGTAACGTCTTTGCCCAGGCCGGCGTACGGCTGATCGGCGCGCCGGTGGGCCCGCAGGGCCTGGACGTGGAATCCGCCGCCCGGCTGGTGCGCAGCGAGCGGCCGCGACTGCTGGTGGTGACCCCGAATTTCCAGAATCCGACCGGCACGACCATGCCGGAGGCGGCGCGCCGGCAACTGCTCCGGGTGGCGCGCGATGCGGCGCTGCCGATTGTCGAAAACGACATCTATGGCGAACTGCGCTACGTCGGCCAGCCGGCGCCTACGCTGAAGGAACTGGACGAGAACGGGATCGTGGTGCAGGTCAAGAGCTTCTCCAAGCTGGCCTTTCCCGGATTGAGAGTCGGCTGGGTGACGGGCCCCAGGGCGCTGATCCGGAGGCTGGCCGAGCTGAAGCAGGTCACCGACCTGCACACCGACCACCTGTCGCAGGCGGTGCTGCTGCGCTTCGCCGAGTCCGGGCGGCTGGAAGCGCACCGCCGTCGAATCCTGGAGGCCGGCCGCACGCGGCTGGAGGCAGTGCTCAGCGGCTGCGCGCGCCATTTGCCGGCCGGCACGCGGTTTACGCGGCCGGAGGGGGGCATGAACCTGTGGGTGCGGCTGCCCGAGCCGCTGGACGCCGCGGAGCTGATCGAGAAAGCACATCGCGCGGGCGTGGCGTATTTGCCGGGGACGGTTTTCGAAGTGGCGCTGCGCCAGCCGGGCGGGCTGCGGCTGAGTTTCGCCGGATTGCCGGAGGAGCGCATCGAGCGCGGCCTGGCGATCCTGGGCAAAGTATTTCACACCGCACTGGAGCAGGCGCGCGCCGAGCGGCGCGAGGAACCGGCTCCGGCGATTGTCTAAGAAGGGGCTATAAAGCGATGAATTATCTGGACGAAAACTTTCGAGTCAAGGTCGGGCTGGCGGAGATGCTGAAGGGCGGCGTGATCATGGATGTCACCGACGCCAAACAGGCTGTGATCGCCGAACACGCCGGGGCGTGCGCCGTCATGGCGCTGGAGCGCGTGCCGGCCGATATCCGCAAGGAAGGCGGCGTGGCGCGCATGGCGGCGATCAGCAAGATTCGCGAGATCATGCAATCGGTCACCATCCCGGTGATGGCCAAGTGCCGCATCGGCCACTTCGCCGAGGCGAGGGTGCTGGAGGCGCTGGAGGTCGACTACATCGACGAAAGCGAGGTGCTGACCCCGGCCGACGAGGAGCACCACATCGACAAACGCGATTACAAAGTGCCGTTCGTGTGCGGCTGTCGCAACCTGGGCGAGGCGCTGCGGCGCATTGCCGAAGGCGCGGCGATGATTCGCACCAAGGGCGAGGCGGGCTCGGGCAACATCGTCGAGGCGGTGCGCCATATGCGGACTGTTGTCAAGGAGATGAAGCAACTGACGGTGCTGGGGCGCGAGGAGCTGGTGGCCGAGTCGAAGAAGCTTCAGGCGCCGCTGGAACTGGTGGAGTACATCCACGAACACGGTCGGCTCCCGGTGCCGAACTTCTCGGCCGGCGGCGTGGCGACTCCGGCGGATGCGGCGCTGTGCCGGCTGCTGGGCGCGGAGGCGGTGTTCGTGGGCAGCGGGATTTTCAAGAGTTCCGACCCGGAGAGGCGCGCCAAAGCGATCGTCAAGGCGTGCACGCATTACAACGATCCGCTGGCGGTGCTGGAAGCCAGCGAAGAGCTGGGCGAGGCGATGCCGGGTCTGGAGATCGGCAAGATTCCCGAAGGGGAACTGCTGCAGACGCGCGGCTGGTAGGGGCGGCCGGGGCGCGCAAACGCGGAGGCGAGGCTGTGCGTTGGAGAGGAAATGCGAGTTGGGGTTCTGGCCCTGCAGGGCGATTTTGAGGCTCACGCCAAGGCGCTGGAGCGTGCCGGCGCCGAAGCGGTCGAGGTGCGAACGGCCGAGGAGCTGGACTCGGTAGGCGGTCTGGTGATTCCGGGCGGGGAGAGCACGACCATGCTCAAGTTGATGGAGTATTACGGGTTATTCGAGCCGCTACGGGCGTTCGGGCGGGAGAAACCGGTGTTCGGCACGTGCGCGGGGGCGATTCTGGTGGCCACGGAGGTGCTGAATCCGGCGCAGGCTTCGCTGGGGTTGGTGGACCTGACGATCGAGCGCAACGGCTACGGCCGGCAACTGGACAGCCGCGTGGTGCGGGTGAGGGATCACAAGTTGGGCGGAGAGCCGGAGCTGGAGGTGGTTCTGATCCGTGCGCCGATCATCCGCCGGACGGGCGGCGACGTGATGGCGTCGTACCTGGGCGCGCCGATTCTGGTGGACTACGGGCGGCACATGGTGGCGACGTTTCATCCCGAGCTGACCGGCGACACGCGGGTGCACGCTCTGTTCCTGGCCAAGCTGGCGCGCAACGGCGGCCCGCCGGGCATCGACGAGAATTGAACAGAAATATAGTAGAATCAGTAACTTATGGCACCTGTGCGCAGTGTGCGAGTCCTGTTCGTGTGTATCGGCAACGCGTATCGCAGCCAGATGGCGGAGGGGTTCGCGCGGCGGCTGGGGCAGGACGTGATGACGGCCGAGAGCGCGGGCCTGAGTGCGGTGGACCTGGTGCCCGAGGCGACGCTGGAGGCCATGCGGGAGAAGGGCATCGACATTTCGACGCAGTTTCCGAAGGCGGCCGGCAGCCTGGACCTGAAAAGCTACGACGTGGTGGTGAACATGGCCGGTCTGCCGATCCCGGGAGCGCTGGGGTCGAGCACGCGGGCGTGGGTGGTACCCGACCCGGTGGGCGCCGGCTACGAGAGCGTGCGCGCGGTGCGGGACGAGATCGAGACCCTGGTGATGGGGCTGATTCTCGAATTGCGGCGGCAGCGGGGGCGCGAGGAGAAGCCGCGTCTGCACCCCAAGTTGCGCGGTGTGTGAGCGAGAGCGCGAGCGCGCGGTCACGGATTTGACAGTGCCGCGGGGCGCTGGCGACAATAGGGAGGGTCATTCCACGTCGTGCGGATGTGGCGGAATTGGCAGACGCGCTAGATTCAGGTTCTAGTTCTCGCAAGGGAGTGGAGGTTCAAGTCCTCTCATCCGCACCACTTTGAAAACACTGGTACTTAGCTCCGTCGTACTAGTCTCATTTTTTCCTCTGAAGAACTTGTGATTGGCCGAGAATTGGCCGAATCGCGACCGCCACGCGTGGCTGCTACGGTTGGAATGCGCTGTGTTGGAGGCGTGTGTTAGGCGCAATCGTTCTGTCCGCGTGGCGCGTTAGGCGAAATCCGGGCGCAGCGGTGATGGGGAGAATCGTGACGGCGGTGGCGGGGGTTTATGCTGCTGCTGAGGTGGTCGGGACGGGTCGGTGGGTTGTTGGGTTGAGGTGCTCGTCGAGTTTCTGTGCGGCGATCGTGAGGTCTTGGTCGCTGACAATGTTGTACCGGTCGAACACGCTGCGCGTTTTGTGTCCGCTGATTCTCATCGCAACAATCTCTGGGACACCGGCCCTGACGAGGTTTCGGACGCCCGTCCTTCGGAGGTCGTGGAAGAGCCTCGCAGGCTTCCCGTCGGGAGTCGTGAGGCCGGCGTTCTGGCACGCGTTCCTCCACGCGGTGTTCATGCTCTTGATTTGTTCTCCGTGGCGACAAAAGACCCAAGGGGAAAGTGGCCAGTGCTGATCGTGCTCCCCGCACAGCGCGGTTGACCCGACCGGCGCTTTCTGTACCAGTCGAACGGAGAGACTGGAGACAGAAAACGCCGGTCAGGTCAGTCTCCAGAGGCTCTGGAAGGCCCGTCAAACGGGCACGGGAGGCGTTTCGCCGGGCCGAATTTCCAGTTTTCCCTGGTAGCAATTTCCGGGGCGCGTCAATTTCTGAAGCTCCTCAATTATCCCTGGTGGAGTCTACCGGGAGCAGGTCACGAGAACAACAGGCATCTCAAGGTAAACACCTTCTGCACCTGTTCCTATTCGAGCCTAAACATACGGGTAGCATTCTGCTCTATCGTTATCGGAAACTCTGTTGATCGCTGGGTGACCACCTCGTTGGAAAACAGGTCCGTCACTCGCGCCGCGCGCGGCAGCCGCACGGTCCTCGATCCGCCGCCAGGAGCATAGAGTGCTAAGAACTGTCGATTTGCGTAAACCACGTCGCCGGCATCGCTATAGATGTGGCAGCCCGCGGCCCGCGCGATGTTGCGCAATAGCGATGCCCGTAAGATTGGCGCACTCGAATAGACCGAAACCCACCCGGACATCGCTTTGACTAGCAATCCCGGCCGGTCCAGCCCGGCTAGTTTCCCAAGCACTGTGGCTTCGGGGTCGTCACCGTAAAAGCGGGGCTGGATATGGAACCCGGACACGTCCCGTCTCATGCTTGGGTCTGAGGCATCCTTCAGATACAGTCGGTGATCGAAATACCTTTTGATTTCGACCGCATTCCAATCCGTACCGTAAACAAATCCCCGCGGCAGCGATTGTGTATAGGGATGATCGTAAGATGTTACCTCGACCCTCAACTCGCCCGCCGAAGGATCCGCAGCCACGCGAATGCCAGTCAACGCCCGGATATTCTCCACGGACAACTGCCGGTCAATATAACCGGGAGCATACACCCAGACTGCAGTGGCGTGGTTCCGTCTGAGTCTCTCCTGCACGGCAACCCGCTGCTCGGGCGTGACCTTGAAGGTGTTCAGAAACACGTACAGCTTATAGTCGCGCATGCGAGCGTTCTGGAAGTCCCGCAGCAGAAGGCAATCATAGGGCGCTCCGATGTAGTTCAGCTCCCATTGCTTTTGAACGCTCAGAAGCGCCGACAAGAAGGTCTCGCCATCTGCGACATAACGGTCGCTATCTTCATCCAACACGACTGCGATGTCAGCTGCCGGCTGCTTGTCGGCGGCAAGGTACTTCAGCTCAACCTTGCGCACCTGAGTGAGTAATCCAATGATCTCCGGGTCCGTGTAGATGCCGCCCAGAAGCTCCATATACCACATGCCGAAATTATTGGTGAAAGCGTAGGCAAAATCTCTCAGTAGCAAGCCCCGAGTCTCTTCGAAGTTACGTGGATTGCGCAGTGAGTTGCCCCAGCGCCACTGCCGCTGCTGCGAGTGAGTCTCGGTATCCACTTCGTTGAAATAGAGCTTACCGTGCAGCGCGATGGTCGCAGGGAGTGTCTGGGCGTTGTTCCCGCCGCCCACACCGCGGTTGTCATAAGTGTACGGGCCTGCGATAAAATCCACGTCCGGTGAGGCTAGTACTTTGGAAAAGCCGAGATGTCCGCTGTGGTTCATGCTCAAGTGAGGATAATTGGCCCACAGATAACCATAAAAGGCCCCGACCGCTTTCCGCCGCCCGGTGAGCTCCTTAATCCAGCGGCACTGCTCGATCAACACATCGGAAACCAGGTTATTGAAGAACTCGAAATAATCCGGCACTTGCTGGCTGATGGCCGGATCGAAGAAGATGCCACCTGGAGGATGGCTGCGGGTCTTTTCGGAAGGGACGGCCGCCGCGTCAAAATCAACGTTTGGGTTGCCCCACGCCTTGCGAAGCGCCGCCACGTCACCGCGGTAGTGCTCTTTGACCCACCCCTGGAATGCTTTTCGCGCCGGAACGCTGTAGTCTTCCACGCCGAATTTTTCCGGCGGTGGGGACCCTGGCGGAACCTCCCAGTACGCATTCCATGAAAACCACTCCCCATATACGCCATTTCCAGGGAAATAGCCGACGATTCGACTGCCGTATTTGCTTTCCAGATGGGTGATAAATGCCTTCAACGCAGCCTGAGCTAGTTTCCGGTAAATCTCCGACGCAAACGAAGGGTGGCATGGAGTCGATATATTGGGGAATACGGCCGGTGCGCCACCCTCGCGCAAAGTAATCTCCCCCGGAAAGACCTTACACCACCAACCTTCTGGAGTAATATCAAAGCGCGGCAAGAGCAGTAAATTGGGATCTGTCTTCGAAAACTCGTCCATTACCGCGTCGGTTTCGGTGAAGTCATATTGCTCCGGACCCTTCCACCCAAAAGGAACGCTGAAGTCCACGATATTGAAGCCCGCCTTCAAGAAGGGCTCGGCATCTGTTGAATTTCGGGCGAAGAAGGTTAAGGAACTCGTCAGCTTGCCGTTCACGAATAGCGCGGGCTGGCCATTCTGGGGTCTTATTTCACTTGTAAGACTCCTGCCTGACCAGGCATGCGTCCATTCAGCAGTGACACAGAACGTGAACATAAGCAGAATAACTGGGCGTCGCATATTACCTTCCTATTGGAGAAACTTTACGCTGGCCCTACACCGAGCGCCACCGGCTTTGTTGGTCCGCCTCCGGACCCGTTCCTGGGCAGGAATCTCAACCAAGGAATCCATAGTGGATCCCAAACCCTTGTCCAGTGTACACCAAGCCATTAACTTTCGATTCTCCCCAATCCAGTCTGTTCTCTGGGAGCGGCCTTTAGGTTTCGCCGAGGGTCGATCGCGCCCTGCCGGGGAAACTCAAAACCGCGGAATCCCACCCCTTTCGTGCGTTCCACGAACACCTGTTCGGTCCTCCCGTGCCTGGCCTCAGAATCCCCCCACTCCAATCGGCTCTCTACCCGCTCACCACTGCCAGCGCGTCGATGCGTCGTACCTTGCTCCTAAACAGACGCCCTGTTAGGGTGGCTTTAGGCCAGCATCTCGAGCTTAGGCGTCTGCAAACTTCTGCCACGTTTAACAACACGCGATCCTGCCGTGGCATTTTCCACAGACAATCTTGCGAAGTTGCATGACCGTGAGACATAATTGGTTTCTGAACAGCTCCGGTGAAGAACGCCCACAACCGGCGCCGGTTGGGGTCATGATCAGAAAAGGAGGCGTTGTGCGCGAATCTACCGAGCGGCCGCACGCCGCGCGACTCGTATTCAGCCTGGTGGTCATTGCGCTGAGTTGCGTCTGCGGTTATGCTGCCGAGCTCAACACCGAGGTCAGAACCTTCAAAGGTCTACCTCAATTATTCATCAACGGCAAGCTGTCCGGTTCCCTCATTGGCTACAGCCAGAGCGGCAAGGACTATCAGGATTTCCTGAAGGCGGGCATCACCGTAGCGGATATCAACGCCCCCTTCGAATGGCTGGGGCCTGAGAAGTACGATTTCACACCGGCCGATAAGGTATTTAAAGAGTACATCAAGCTTGACCCGCGCGCGCAATTTCTGCCGCGCATCAGTGCGGTTCCCGGGGACTGGTGGTGCACGACCTTCCCGGAAGAGATCAGCAAGCACCCCAACGGCAAGCCCGCCGGTACTATGGGAGAGGCTTGCCGGCCCTCATTTGCCTCCACCACATACCGCCGGATGGCGCGCCGCGCTCTAGAGGCGTTTGCAGCCCACCTCGAGTCGCGATATGGTGACCGGATCATCGGCTATTTCCCCTGCAACGGTATTTACGGGGAGTGGTTTTCCTGGAATGCTTACTGGGAAGTACGCCCCGGTTCACCCTTGCCTACCGAATTTGGCGTGGAGGATTACAGCGCGCCGGCCTTAACTGCTTTCCGGAACTGGCTGCGCAGGAAATACATCGGCAGCGTGGGGGACTTCCGCCGTGCCTGGGGCGATTCGAGCGTAACGTTTGACACGGCCAATATTCCTGACGAAGCGGCCCGCAAGAAAACTACGCACGGCATCTTTTTCGATCCGGCCGTCAGTCGCCAGGTTCCCGACTACTTTGAGTTCTATAACGATCTGGTGTCCGATGTGCTCGTCGAGCAATGCCATATCGTCAAAGAAGCAACCGGACGCAAGAAAATCGTTGGAGTATTTTACGGATACCTCTGGTCGAATTGGCCGCACCTGAGCCACAACCACGCAGGGCATCTCGGCTTCGGAAAGGTGCTTGTCTCGCCGGACGTCGATTTCATCGCTTCGCCTTACAGCTACGACAACCGCGCGGTGGGCGGCCCCGACACCTCGCAGACACTCCCCGAGTCCATCGCGACGCATGGCAAGCTGTACTTCAATGAGGTGGACACCGAGACGCACCTTCACCAGCGCCAGTGGCGCTGGGGCGAATCGCTTCGCAATCCCCGTAACTTCGAAGAAACCAGGGGACTGCTGCTCCGCGACTTCGGTTACGCGTTCACGAGGGGCTCCGGCATGTGGTACATGGATCTGCTGGGCGGCATGTTTCACGACCCTGCCATCACGCAACTGCTTTCCGATATAAAGGGCATCGATGAGAAGTATTTAGATGCGGACAAGCGCAGCGTCCCCGACATTGCCGTCATCCTCGACGAAGACAGCTTTCGCTATTTTGGCGACGGCGAGGTGCTGTTCACGGCCTTGCTGTCCGCGCAGAAACAGTGGGAACTCGGTTTTCTTGGTGCGCCATTCGACTGTTATCGTTTGCGCGACCTCATGGAAGGCAGCGTGCCTGACCACAGGCTGTACATCTTCCTTAACGCCTTCCGAGTGACTCCCGCCGAGCGCGCTGCGTTGCACGCGCGGTTTAAGCGCAACAACACCACCGCAGTCTGGGTGTATGCACCCGGCTACATCGGCGACAATGGGTTGTCGCTAAGCAACATGCAGGAGTTGACGGGCATCCGTCTTGCCGAAGATGATTCTCCGGGTGAGTTGCACGTAGACATGACCAATTTCGAACACGCCTGCACGAAGGATGTGCCGAAGGGACTCTCCTATGGTACCGATGTGAACGTCGAAGCGATCAAAGCCACGTTCGACCACCATTTGTACTTGAAGGATCCATCGGATCCCAGCCTACGCCGGGACCTGCCGGGATTCCGCATCGCACCGCGCTTTTTCAGCGACGACCCAGAGGCGATCGTCCTGGGCCGACTGGCCGACCTGAACAAACCGGGTCTGGTGGTGAAACCACAGAAAGGATGGATGTCGGTGTATTCCAGCGCTCCAATCCTGCCCGCGGCACTCCTACGCAATATCGCGCGCGCCGCTGGTTGCCACATCTATAGCGATGCCGGCGACGTGATCTACGCGAACAAGAGCTTCCTATGCGTCTATGCGCCACATGGCGGCAGGCGCGTGATCCACTTGCGGAGGCCTGGTATCGTACTGGACGCCTTCGACAACAGCGTGCTCTCATCCGGCAGTGCGGACTTCGCTATCTCAATGGAAGCCAACTCGGCCAGGTTGATGGTGCTGCAATAGTGCAGTGGAATTGGCGCGGGGCTTAGGCATTCGCGCGCTCTTTCCAGCGCTTCAACGCTATTTTGCGAGGCGGCGATGCTCCTCCGCCGCCTGCTTGTTGCCCAAGACCGTATACGCCATTGCGAGCAGGACGTGGGCGGCGCGAATGTTACTCGGCCCGCAACCGTCGAGCGTCAGCGCCAACTCAGCTTCCTTGGCAGCCTCTTCATACTTGTTTTCGCCCCGCACAAGCTTGGCGCGTTCCAGATGCACAGGACTGACCCGACCCGCATTTTGAGACAGGGGGTAAGTTGAGGTTCGGCCCGTTTCAAGGGGTCTACTGGTGATCAGCCCTATCCCCCGGCCGCCGGTTGTTCCCTTTTTTCCGGGCACAGCGTCATAGAACATGCACAAGGTGTCGTTCTTCGGGTTGTAGACGATTGAGACCTTATGGGCGTACTTCTTGTCCAAGCCGCTAGGATTCCCGCCGGCCAGATAGAGGGGATCGGCGCGGGAAGTCCAGTGAATCAGGTCGCGCGAAAAAGCCACCATAATGTGCGCAGTGTCTGTACGCCCAACACCAAAGTAGAACATCACCCAGTGGTCGTCATCGCGGAATACCTTGCCGTCCGAACATAGACGCTCATCATACCCCCCGGGGCGATTGCGCAGGACGGGATTGCCTGGGTAGCGTTCCCAATTCAACAAGTCATTTGAAGTGGCCAAGCCCATTTGTTCTATACCACCGTTCGCAGCGTTGTAAAAATTGTAGTATCGGTCGTCGTGCTCCACGAGCCAGGGTTGGTAGATGCAATCTCTTTCCCAAGGGCGGCAGCCGCCATCATGCACGGATATGATGTACGCGGTCTTGGCCCGTTTCCAAGTCAAGCCGTCCTCACCCCATGCGACTCCTTCGTAGCCAGGACGTAATTCGTACCCGTCTTGGCAAGGGTAAGCGCCATAGAGTGTCCAATATTTGTCTCTCCTCTTCTTCAGCAATCTGGGAGCTTTCAGGTCGTACGACTCATACAGGTAAGCCCCGATTACGCAGCCTCCATGGTCGAACTCGCCCGTAGCTCCAAAGCCCATGGCCAGCCCTCTCGGTGTCCAGTGGACAAGGTCACTGCTGTCGGCGACAAAGGACTGATAGCCTTTGCCGTCGAAGCCAACAAAGCTCATATACCAACGGTCATCACCGGGTAATTGATAAACGGTTGGCACGTCAGTTCCCACAATCCCTGCGAAACCTTCAATGGCTGGATTGCTGGGGATGACGTGATCGGGCCAGTAGTGCCACCCCATGAATTTTTTGGACCATCTCTCAATCGTTTCCTGGTTAGGGCTCTCGCTCACGCTTTGAACCGAGGTCCCTGGCACTGCCGATGTCCCAGCCATGAAACCAAGTCCGGCAGTCGCCTGCAACATTCTCCTACGTGAGATTATCATGCAGGCTCTTTCCCTGAATCGGCCGCTAACTCATTCCACCTGACTGCTGTCTTGTACCAGTTTAATTCGGAACATACCATCCGAGTGAGTGAACGGCATGCCGCTAGCCGGCCTTAGGAGTTTTTCGCGGCGCCATGCTCCACAGGCGGTCGCCGGAGCGTTCGTTGTCCCACATGGTGGTGGGCTCAAAGTAGCCCGTGCCGGGCGCGAGGTGCTGGCGGACGGCATCTTCGTTCAGGGTGATGCCCAGGCCCGGCTTGTCGGGGACGGTGATGAAGCCCTTGTTGATGATGGGCTTGTCGATGCCTTCCACCAGGTCCTGCCACCACGGGACATCGAGCGAGTGGTTCTCGCAGGCCAGGAAATTTTCGGTCGCCGCGGCGCAGTGAACGCTGGCCAGGGCGCCGATGGGCAAACCGGCATAGTGCATCGCCATCGGCACGCCGTACTCCATGGCGGCGTCGCCGATCTTATGCGTCTCCAGAATTCCGCCCGAAGTGGAAAGATCGGGGTGAATCTTGCTGACCGCGTGTTTCTGGCACAAATTGATGAAGCCTTCCTTCAGGAAGATATCCTCGCCGGTCAGGATTGGGGTGGGGCTTTCATCGGTGATGTGCTTCAGCAGGTCAGTGTACTGCCAGGGGATCACATCCTCCATCCATTCGAGGTTGTATTTCTCGTAGGCGCGGCCGAGGCGGATGATCGAATTCACGCCGATGTGGCCGAGGTGGTCCATGGAAAGCGGGATTTCCATGCCCACGGCTTCGCGGATGGCGGCGACATACTCGCAGAGCTTTTCAATGCCCTTGTCGGTCACCTCCATCCCGGTGAACATGTGGGGCAGGCCGAAGCGCTCCCAGCGGCTCATGTCAGCAGGGCGGGTCAAGGTGTCGGGGATGTCCGAGACCATTTCCACGCCCAGGTCCATCTTCAGCCAGGTGAGGCCCATGACCTCCTTGCGCTCCTTCATGCGCTGGGCGTAGACCTTGATGTCGTTCGACTCCTCGGTGTCGGCATAAATGCGGACCTTGTCGCGGAATTTGCCGCCGAGCATCTGGTAGATCGGCACGCCGTAAACCTTGCCGGCGATGTCCCACAGCGCCTCTTCGATGGCCACCACTCCGCCGGCCTGGCGGGCATGGCCGCCGAACTGCTTGATACGGTTGAACAGCTGCGTAATGTTGAGCGGGTTCTGGCCGACGACGCGGCTCTTCAGGAACAGGGCGTACGTCGAACTGGCGCCGTCGCGGACCTCGCCCAAGCCGTAGACGCCCTGGTTGGTGTCGAGGCGGACGATGGTGCAGGGACCGGGTCCGGGCTTGACCACCGTGGCGATGCGCAGGTCCGTGATCTGCAGGGTCGAGGGACTCGAATTGGTGTTCACATTCTTGATCGGCGTTTCCTGGTCGGCCTTGGCGCTGCGGCCCAGCAGCGCTCCGGCGAGCATCGCGCCTGAAGACCTGAACAGACCTCTTCGGCCAATCTTGTCGGTATTCTGATTCGACATTTGTTCTATCCCTTTCCGTAAGTTTGGAGTCCAGTGTACGTCTGTTTCAGTGCTAGACCAGGATCTCCCCTTTCCATCCTGGCCAGCGCCGGTTCGACGTCCAATTGCATTCATCGGAGCTTTTCTGCCATCTTTTCCATCCTGAGCGACTGCGGCAGGCGAGCAAGGTGGCGTGCTTTGCCTCGTCCGGGCACGGAAAATCGAGAAGAGCCTCATTCCAGTCCTCCCGAGGGCCTTGTCGCTGTGGCTCCAGAGCTGCAAGGGCGACGGGACACGCCTCTTCCAGGCTTGCGCGCGTGGAGGTGCCCACCCAGGTGTGGTCACGTCCTTCCAGCCGAACCTGCAGATCCGCCCAAAGAGTCCGCGTACAGCCGAATGTGCAATGCCCTTGTTTCTTCCGCGAGTTTGACCAGTGTTTCAGTTCCACAAGCGGACTCATCATTTTGCCTCAGCGGGGCACCTCCCGATCGGCTTGCTCAATTTCCGCCGATTTCTCAGTTTCGCCCGACCCGCGGCACCGATTTGCCAGCGCCTCAGTCGAAGAACACGTTCACTCATTCAGTATCTGGTCCGCCGCCAGCACCAAGAACATGAAATGCGAGGCGCCGCCACCAAGCACGTACTCAGACTGCTGCCAAAGGTATGGGAAGTCCTTCATCTCGGGAAAGTCAGGCTGAATCAAAGCTGTACCTGACGAGACCCCACCGGGAATGTAGGCGTAGTCGGCTCGATTGTATCCATATGAGATCGTCTTGGACCGCGCGCCCACGCCCGAAGCTATGGAAGCGGTATTGGATCCGGGGTGCACCCCGAGCACGTAGTTCATTGCGTTGAGCATGTACGCGGAGCTGACCACCTCGGGAAAGGCACGGTGCAAAAAGTACTGCTGGAAACCAAAGGTCTGGACGTCCCACGCCACGCCGAAGATGTCGGGCCGCCAGGGTACACCGAATGGACTCTCCTTGTCCAGTTCTGAGGCCGTGCGCGCGAAGTTGCGCGCCACCGCGACGCGCACATCATCGACAAACGTCTTCTCATCGATCGAGCCGATTGCACGCGCCACACTCCAGCCCACCGCATCGATCTGGGCAATGATCTCCCGACGCTGGTCGAGCAGGAATTGGCGGTATGTCGGTTTCCTCGTGGTCAGCCACAACTCGACAGCCGCGGAAATGCCGTCGGCAAAGCCGTTCCTCAGGTCCCGATCCTGCGACCATAATGCCTCAGCCGTCTCCACGCACTCCTTTGCCAGCGCCGGGTTGTAATCTCTCATCACGCGTCCGGCGATTGCAAGGGCCGCCACGGCTTTGTATTCGTGGCCGGCATCCCGTTCAGTGAAGACCCAGCGGTCATCCTGCAATCCTGAGTGCGTGACTGTCCTCTCATCAGGCTTTAGCAAAGGATCGTAAAACAGATTGTCAGTGTCGTTCACCGTGTCGCCCATGTTCGTGTACTGCTTCAAGGTTGGAAGAATGATCCCGCGGTAGACGCGTCCCATGCTCCGGTACCCGCCGAGAATTGTTAACACCCCGTGTTCGACTTGTTGCAGCGCGTCGGGTTTGCCATCGGGTTGGTGAATGCGCACCAGGTGGCGGGCCTGGTCGATGGTCGTGTCGTCATAGTCCAGATGGAACGCCTCGTACGCCGAGGCCAGAATGAACACCTCGTCGGCCTGCGACTCGATTCGGAAGTCGTCGTCGCCGGCATCGTGCCATCCGCCGGCATTTAGTCCCGGAACCGTTTCACCCGGCTTGAACTTCGTCAGCGTCGATGGCCCCTGCACGTAACCGTCGAAGTGGTTGTAGTTCACCGGCGCCATGCGCGCGTCCTCCATATGGCACGCGCCATGCCAGGTACGGTAGTTTTCTTCTACCCGCATATGGCACATCTGCACGGGGAGGAAGAACTCGAGTGTCGGCTGCCAGACATGCCGTCGGAAGACATCTTGCGCGATTTGGAATGGCTGGCTCCGAAAACTGCCGTACTCCACCACGTACATGCCCGGCCGCCTGACGGACGTAAAGTCGAACTTGAGGTACTTATATCGAAGGAACCTGCCCCAAACCGCTGGCTTGCCCGCCAGCAGCTCTTCGGTCCCACCGTTTTCCGAAATCCGCTTGACGTGCAAAGTGTTCACCGCAGTCTCAGTGGCGTCGAGCTCCACGACGGCGACCTTGCTCTGCTTCGGGTGATAACCCACCTGCGAAACATGCACGACCGGCAGTGACTTCCAGCCCGGAATCGCATTGGGTGTGACAATCCATTCGACGGCCCCTGCACTTTTGCCCGCAGGAACGATCGTGCGAACGACAAACCATCCGTTGTTGTGGCGGTTTCGCTCGTCGAGAAGCTGCAATTCTCCAGTCAGACTCTCTATGGCAAGACGCTGCGCGTCCACTTCTGGTGCCACTGTGAGGCTTCGGCCCATAGCCAACGGAGCAGGTTCGACTTCGCCATCCGGGCCTCTCGTCTCCGGCCCGTTGCCTTGGCGGGGGAAGATGCCGGAGTGGCTATCGAGGTACCATGTCTTGCCGAAAAGCGTGCCCGGAAAGAGCTCGAGACTAAATCCCACCTTGCCGACCCAGCTATTAGGAAGCGGCTCGTCGAGATCGACAATGATCCGAAATTGCCGCCCCTCGCCGCGCACTCTGACTTTGTAGGTGAGTTTGAGGTCCGGATAGTCGATTGGATTGTAGCCCGTGCGGTTGCGGGCCTCGTCTGGGAACGCCAGCCAGGTTGTGATTTCATTATCTGCGGGGTGGACGACCCGCTTGACGCTCTTCGGCATCGGCGACCACTGACCCGGAGCAGGCTCGAGCCGCAGGTCGCCATTGCTCGCGACCCGTTCGCCGTTCTGAATCACGCTTACGCCACTTTGATGCCCCTCGGGGTAAGCGTCTTGGAATGCCATTACATTCAATCCAGGCATCTCAAAGTATTCCTGCTTGTTTAGCCGCAGCACAGGCGTCTGCGCGAGCACCGCAGGCAGGACCAGCCCCAGCAGAAGTACATTCACATGCATGGCCGTTAGTCGTCGCATCCGTTCATTTCTCCTGGGTTGAACAATACGGTTTCTTGTTCTTGCGGCCGTCAAATGGGATGGTCGCAATCGTCGGACGCCGCAGAATCCCGTCTCATTCGTGGCACATCGGTCATCATGATTGACGGGGCATCCGATTGCCCGACTCGAACACCGTACCCCGCTTCACTTCATCCCCGACATGCAGGGGACTTGCAGCTTCGGTGAAGTCGTTGCCCATCACAGTGATCTTCTCCGTTTCCTCACCCTCGACCTGCAGGTAAGTTCCCGTGCCCGGCGAGGCGCTGCAACCTCGAATGAAAGCCCGCCTGACCTGCTTCAGCCTCATCACCGCCCTCCCGGACGGCGGCGCCGGCGCGGCGAAGCTATCGATGTCGAGGTTCTTGACGTCATCAAACATAAGAGCCGGCCGCATATCGGGCTCCTCCAGGACGTACTCGACACTCCTCAGCCGTAGGCCGTTGACATGGCGGCAATACAGGCCGTGCGAAGGGAGATTGGCGAACATCCACGAATCCGGGTAGTCGCCTTCAGACTCAGGGATGAACTCCCGCTGGGCCCACGCCAGGGTTCCGCGCTGCACGCCCGTTACGCGCACGTTGCTCAGACTGATGCGTTCAATATCGCGGCCGGGCAGTCCGGCGATCACACACGTCAGACCTTGGCGCCTGGCCAGAATGTTGTCGATCATGACGTCCCGGATCGTTCCGCCTGTCCCGGGACCGGCGTTCTCTCCCGCTCTGGTGAGCCGCATGAAAATCGGATTGCGAATATCCTGCATGCTGATGTTCGAGATGGTCACACCGGTGATGGAACCGGACAGACTTGGCACATCGATATGAATGCCGGACATGGGCCGAAAATCCTGCAGATCCGGCCAGAACGGCGAATTGCCAGTGTCTTGCGGATGGGGATCGCCGTACAGCGCGCAGTTGCTGAAGGCCACGTTTTCGACGCTGTTACCCGGGTCTATTTCATCTATCTTGAGCGCGTTGCAGGTAGTGCAGAGAACGCAGTTCGTAACCGTGATGTTCCTCGAACGCCAAACTGAATCGTGCCCGGCCCAGGCGCTGTTCTTCACGCAGATGGCATCGTCACAGGTGTAAATGTTGCAGTTGGAGATCATTACGTTCGAACAGCCGTCCGGGTCGATACCATCCAGGTTGTTGCCATACAGCGGATTGTGAATCGTGATGCCATCGATAAAGACCGAGTCGCAACGGAGCGGGTGAACCGTCCAGAAAGGGGCGTTCTCCAAGCGGATCCCCTCCAGCCGTACGTTCTTACAGCCCTCCAACTCAAGCATCATGGCCGGCCGGTCCAGCCAGCGATACCAATCCTGGGCCACCCTGCCGCCCTCCGGCCGCTGCAGCAATACTTCCTCGATCTCCGGCTTGGTCATGAGGCGCCAGAAGGAGCGGCCCGAGCCATCGATCTTCCCCTGCCCCACGATGCCGATATTCTGGGCGTCTTTGGCATAAATCAAGTGTCTGGGCTGGGCCTGGCATTCCGAAGCCGGACAGATCTGCCCGAAAAGATCGTAATCGGCGATTTGCTTGCTGCCCTGAATCGTGGCGCCGACGTGCAGGTACAGAGTGACATTGCTCTTCAATCGGATGGTGCCCGTCAGATAGGTTCCCTCCGGGAAGTAGACAATACCTCCGCCGGCATGATTGCAGGCATCGATCGCCTTCTGGATCGCCGCGGTGTCCTTCGCCTCGCCGTTGCCGGCGGCGCCGTAATCGCGCACATTGAAGGTGGGGCGGCCAGCCGGATCCCCGGGCAAGGCATTGGCAGTCTTGCCGGCCGCGCCGTGCATAGTCGAGGCCGCCGAACCCGCCAGCGCTGCGGCCATGCCAAACAGACTCCTGCGTCTCAAGAAATCTCCTTCGACTGTCACGGCATTCTCCTCACGGTGAATTCCCGCCGGTTCTCTCCGTTTTCCGCCTGGCAAGTGAACTGGATTTCATCGCCGTTCAGGGTCCCTCGGTAGAAGCGTTTGATGGTGTCGCCCGAAAGCTCGTATACGAGGGCGAAAGAAAGGTGATCGCCGACGATTCGGCCGTCCCGTATGGTGTTCTCGCCATGCGCGTCGATCATCTTCCCCGTCAGCCGCTCGCCCTCCGTTTCGAACACGAAGCAAAGAGCCCTCGCCCCTTCCCGGCCGATGACGCTGCCCTGCCACTTACCCCGCACGTCAGCCCCGAGCGCGAGTGTACCAATGACGGCCAGCGCCACCATCGCGATTCCAGGTCGCAACATCAGATCCTCCTTCGCCGCCAGCCTCAGGCGCCGACCGGCATTTGCACTCCGTTCACTACGTTCATCAGCCTCTTGTGGCACAGGGCTTCGCGGATCACCTGCGCAGAGGTCCGCCGCATCTCGATCATCGACTCCTGCGAATAGAATGAGCGGATTCGCTTCGGAACGCGAATCGGTTTCACAGCGTGAGACCGTTCGGGATCGAGCGCTATCATCATGCTCAGCTACGATTCCTTTCCAAGCCAACAGGCAGCTCTTCAGCCGTTCATAGAGCGGCTCAAAACAGATCGACGCAAAGCCACATCCAGTTGCTCATCAATTGAACTCCCTCACCTCGCCGCCGAAAACCGGTATACAGTCGTGCTGTGGTATGTCTGCCCCGCCTTCAGTTCGGTGCTTGAGAAATTCGGATGATTCGGCGAATCGGGGAAATGCTGCGCTTCGAGAACCAGACCGCCGTATCGCGGGTAGGTCCTGCCCCCTTTACTTTTCAGCTTGCCATCCAGAAAATTGCCGGAGTACATCTGCAGGCCGGGTTCGGTGGTCAGCAATTCCATGACGCGGCCGCTGTGTGGATCTCTCAGTCGCGCTGCCCATATCAGGCCATCTCCGGTCCGGTTCAGCACGAAGTTTTCATCGTAGCCCCCTCCATTCTTCAACTGCTCGTCATCGGCATCGATGCGTGCACCGATCCGCATCGGCTTGCGGAAGTCCATGGGAGTGCCCTCGACGCTGCGAATCTCACCGGTCGGGATCCGGTGAGGATCCACGGGAGTGAAACGATCGGCGTTAATCTCAAGCTCCTGGTCGAGAATCGTCCCATTACTCTCACCTGCAAGATTGAAATAAGGGTGGCTGCCCAGGTTCTGAACTGTATCTTTGTCGGTAGTGACGGTGCAGTCGATGCGCAACTCGTTGTCCACCGCCAGCGTGTAACGCACGGTGGCTGTCAACTCACCCGGAAAACCTTCCTCTCCGTCTGGGCTCACGTAACGCAGTTCTAGAAGGTCGGGCCCCGCGCGGAGCACCGTCCAGACGCGTTTGTCGAAGCCGCGGCTTCCTCCATGCAGCGTGTTCTCTCCGTCGTTCACACTGAGCTTGTACTCGCGCCCGTGCACCGCAAAGCGGCCCCGAGCGATGCGATTTGCGTACCGGCCTGTCAGAGCGCCGAAGAAGGGGTTGCGGTCAGAGTAGCCACTGGCATCATCGAAGCCAAGCACGACGTCATCGAAACGGCCTTCCACATCCGCGACCTTCAGCGACACCAGCGTGGCTCCCCACGTCATGATGCCCGTTTCCATTCCTTTGTGGTTTTTCAGCGTGAACAGTTGGATTGCCTGCCCTTCGGGGGACTTCCCGAAGGGCTTCCCCGCCGCCGCTCCCTCTGTCTCCGCACCGCGCGCGGCCATCCCGCAAGCCAGCACGGCAATGCAGCAAGTGACAATCACACACGTATGTCGCATCGCGATCCTCCCGAGGGCCTCGCCTGCTAAGCAGCAATCGTTTGAACGAAATGTCGCCAGTTCATTTTCTTCTTGGCAGGCTCCTTTTCGCCCGAATGAGTCCATAAGGCTCTCCAACATCCCCTGGCAGAGGACATCGGAGCGCGTCATATTTGTGGGTGACCCGTGATTCTAGTTATCGGCTGTTTCTCCCAGGGATTGTCCGGACGATCAACAATGTATGTTGAGCCTGCCAGCGTAGGGAAGTACAACGCACCCTCTTTCTCGGTAAACTCGATGGTCTTCATCGAGCCCAACAGCCTTATGCGCACATTGCCAACCCACGGTCGCACAAGATGACATTGACTTTGGGCCGTACTCGTAATCGCAATATAGAGCGCCTCTCCGCCGGGTTTGATCTCTCCACTTACAAAAAATCCTCCAACCGTCCGGAGGCGCGCAAATCGCACTGTGTTCTTCAGCTTCACTGGAGCCACCCGTATCTGTCCAGTGTAGCTCTGTACGATGCTCTCATTTACCGCGATCGGCCAGCCCAAGAAGTGCATGAAAATGTGTGGGGTCAGCCAGCAATCTCTCGGATAGCTCTGACAGCCATTCATGTGAACTATTGCCTTCGTGTGTTTTTCGAATACATCGAGTTGGTCGTAGCCAAGACGCACCCAACCCATCGTGAGCATCACCAGGTCATCCCAAAGGTAGTAGGGAGTGATCTGTAATGTTCTGAGAGCCAGTTCACGCTGTTTCTGCGGGCTGTCCAGACCAATATCGCCGCCGGGGAATATCGGCATGATAGGAGCGGGCAGATTATATTCGATCACTGGGTAGTTTTCGTAAGCAACAAGAACTTCCCCGGACGGAAAGTCACGCGACGTGTAAAGTGCCACAGCATTACCAGCCCTGTGATCCACCGGTTTAAAGTTCCTTCCATCAATGACTGTCGTAGAGTAGTTGCGCAAGTTAGCCGCAATCTGATTCCATTGAGCCCGCCTTCCCGCGTTGACACCCAGCACCTGGCTGGCTGCAGAGGCCGTCTTCAACAGCATTTTCGCGAACGCCAAGTCAATAGTGGCGTTCTTGGCATCAGGAATCATGAAAGCAAGATCCCATACTGCGGTGGGCGGCATATCATATTTCCCATCCGGCGCGCGCTGCAAGAAGTTTTCGTAGAACTCCGCGCAGGCCTTGATAACCGGGTAGCCCTTCTCCCTCAGAAACTCAGTGTCCTGGCTGTATTGGTAGTACCACCACAACGGCTGGGCAACAAAGCCATTTACCCAAGGAGAAGTACTGTCAACTTTCCTCGAATGCGGGGGCGTACTGTACTTTCGTGGCCACGTAACACCCGGGTACTTGGCTCCGGGAATGCCCCCGTAATACTCCCGGACCATCATCTTCGCAGCAGGCAGCAGATCGAACACCTCGTCGTTGTATGCTTTGGTTAGCTCAAGGTGATTGGACGAATATGTGCCCCAAAGGGCCGCTTGCGCATTGTAGTCCCAGTGGCGATCATTGCCCCAAGGTGGAAAGTCCTCCCATGACCAGGGCCCGAACAGGCCGGGGCCAATGCTTCCAGGCCTAGTGGCGGACGCCAAGTGATATAGACTGAGAAACCACTGCTGGTTGAGAAAGGCCCGGTTTTCGAGTTGCACGAAGGATCGCTGCCAGAACTCGTGCCAGAGCTGGGAATGTTCCTGGCGCAGCTTTGGCACCCCCTCACGCTGAGCGGCGTCAACCTCACTTCTGGCTGCCTGTAATGGGCTGGCATTATCACGAGTAGTGACAACTGCGACGAGTAAAGTGACTGGGGCTGCCGACTTCGTACGAACCCGAGCCATACCCTCTATAGCCTCCTGGGACGCGACTTCTGGGTCCGATATTGGTTTCCACCACATTAAGCTCTGTTGCACCAACGCAAACTCGTTTACGACATCGGCGCTAACAGCCTGCCCACCCAGCACCCGGCCGTACATCACATATTCAAATCCGTTGGGGTAAGTATCCGGGTCTGGGGGAAATTGGTACCGGACCCAAAAGTCTCGTCCCTCTGCACCGAATTCGGGCGAGTTCGGTATGCCGCCTGTGCTGTCCCTATTACGAGCAATTTCAATGTCAAAATCCTGCTCATTTGGGGGATTATACTCCGCCACAATCAAGTTTCGCTTCTTTGAGACGAATGCTCTCAGTTCAGGCGCTTCTCGTTTATCGCAGCATGTGCTCACCTCAGCCTCCCACAAAGTGAGACGTGCTTTATAGTTCGGAGTCCTGGGCGATGTGCCTCGGAAGCGGATTGAGCCCGCCGGCTTTGTGGTGGGCATCGGCACGCGGGAAAGGCCAATTGCGTCGGCCTGCGGAGAATTCGCCGACTCCTTCGGGCGATAGTCCAGCAAGTCGTTCTTGGCTACGGATAGAACCAAATACTCAGGAACAGCGTAAACCGCAACTCCAAGGTCCCCATTTCCCAGGCGGAGGGAATCGGTGAAGTTGTCCGGCAGCCGGTTCAGAACGATGTCCTGTCCCGCAAGCAGGCCTTCCCAGTCAACGCGTAATCTAGTGCCCGGTATGGCCTCCGACTGCCGCGCACGTCTGCCCTTCCACTTTCCGTTCGGCGCCGCGTTCGAACGCGGGGAGTCAGCCGCGACGGTCTGGGACGCCGAGACCAGCGGAAGGCAGACTGCGGCCAGCAACAAAGGGAGCATGGTTCGTGATATGCGCAGACCGACGGCCTGCGGCGCGGCAAATGTGTTGTGGCACAGTGCTGCTAGTGTCTTGCTAGCCATGGATGCCGCTTTCACTACTTGTCCCTTCTTTGCTCGTTGAGTCGGGTCATTGATCTTGCGACTGTCTGGTAGTGTCAGAACGCTCGTCTAAACTAAAATTGTGTCCGGCTTTGCTCTGTCTCCAATACTCATCGCGCCAATAGTTCCCGCCGCTCGCCCGGAGCGAGCTTCAGTGTGGCTTGTCCTCCCGGCCACACCACTTGTACCTCGCCGCCCTTCTCCGCTTCCACCGTGGCGCTGATAACTTCTCCTCTCCGTATCTCGGCGGAAACGAGGTAACCGCCTTCGGCGCGCAGGTTTTGGAAGGATGCATCCTGCCACTTTTCCGGCACTGCGGGAAAGATCCGTAACCGCCCACCCCAGCCCTGCAACAGCATCTCGTTTACGGCCGCTGTGAAACTGGTCTCGGCAGACATCATGAACTCCTCGTCGAAGTATGCGCGCCCGGTGCGCTTGTAGTCGCCGTTGACGTGGAACCCGTTGGGCCAGATGAAGGCGTCCTTGTATGCTTCCAGCAGTTGCAGCGCGTGGTTGCCCCGGCGTGCGCGCGAGGCGATCATACTCCCGTAGGGGAACGACCAGCCCATCCACTCCCCTGTTCCGCGCAGCACCCACTCGTTCAGCGAGCGGTCGATCAGTTCGCGATCCTCCGGGGATCCTTCCACGTTCAGTTCCTCGCCGGGAAACACTGAGAAAAGATGGATCGGGTGGCGGTGCGAATGCCAATAGTCGGTGTCTGGCTGTATTTTGATTCCACCTTTCCCAATTGCATAGGGCGCGAGCCGTTCTCGCATGCTCTGCCAAAGCTGCTGCTTGTCCGCATCCACCCCCAATGCGGCTGCCGCCTCGATAGCGTATCGGAGCAGCTGGTGCACCAGCATCAGATCACTGGTCGGATCAGCGGTCCAGGCTTCGAGATCGTTACTGTAGAACTCCGGCGAGTTCGACAACGGCACGTGCAGCTTGCCGTCCTGGCCCTCCTCGAGTATGTTCTCGTAGAACCGAGATGCTTTTTTGAGAAACGGATAGGCCTGGGTGTGCAGGTACTCGCGATCCTGACCGAAGCTGTAATACCACCACACGAGCTGCCCCACAAAGGCTGGGGAGCACAGCCAGTACTGCGTGGTGGACCAGCAAGAAACTCCGCAGCCAAACAACCGGCCCTTCACGTCCAGGGCGCCGCCGAACCAGAGACCGTCCACTCCGAAGAAGCGGCGCGTCAGTTTCTCCGATTCCGGTACTACCTGCTCAAATAACCACCGGTTGAGCGGCTCTGCCAGGTCGAGTTGGTTGCTACTGTATACCGGCCAGTATGTCTGCGGCAAGTCGTTGTCGAAGTGATAGTCCCCGCGCCAGTTGAAGATGGGGCTGTCGGGCGGCCAAAGCCCCTGCAAATTGGCCGGCACGCCCCGATAGGAACTGCTGGCCAGCTTATAGATGCCGTTGATCCAGAGCCGCTCCAATTCCGGATCGGGGAGCTCCACCGACGACCGTGCCCAGCGTCGCACCCACCAGTCACGGTGCTCCTGCAAGAGCCGCTCAGTCCCGCGGGCCCGCGCTTCCTGCAGTTCGCGCCGCGCCGCGCCGAGGGCGTCGGGTTCGTCCTGCCGCGGAATGGTCAGCAGGAGCACCCAGCTGTCACCCTCCCGCCGCGCCGTCCACGCCACCGTGACCGCGCCGCTCGGCCCCATCGGCTGGCGTACCCACGCCAACTCGCCGTCGCCGCCCCGCTCCGCTTTGGCGTAGCCGAGCGCGACAGCCACCTCGGGGTTCAGGTCCCCCAGCGCGTCCAGTTTCACGCCTGGCGCCCATTCCTTTAGGCCGTCCAGAGTCACCAGAATGACATTCGGCTCCACGCAGGCGAGCACCCGATAATGGACCGCCTGGCCATTCACCCGCAGCCGCCATCGCACCTCCGCGCGCCGCATATCCAACTCGGCGTCCTCGACTACCGTGGTGGGGGGCAATTTGATCCGCAGTCGCCCACTGCCCATGCGCCTGGGCGTCATTTCGTTGGTGGGACTGATGTCCGCCATGATTTCTTTCTGAATGACTGCCTGTTTGCGCTCCTTCACCAACTCCCGCAGATGCTTGAAGGTGTAGGTCTCGCTGTGATTTTCCTGATAGCGCAGGTCCCAGACGTCGCCGCGGTCGAGGCTGAGAAACAGTGTTGGACCCTTGCCCCACACTTGTGCGCCAAGCGTGCCGTTGCCGACCGGAAGGCCGTTCTTCCATTCGGGCAGCGGCCCCTCAAAGTGAAACTGCCACGGGGACGCCAAGGCAGACGAGGCTGCCAGCAACAGGACTATTGTTCTTTGCATAAAAGGTCATCCTCGTGCCAACAGCTTCGCATCTGTGCCGCTGCAACCCGTCGTAGTGGTGCATGGCGGGGTCCGTTTGACGCGTTGATCCTCACTGCAACGCGATCTCCCGCCGCTCGCCGGGAGCGAGTTTCACTGTCGCACTCCCCCCTGGCCAAGCCACTTGTACCTCGCCGCCCTTCTCTGCCGCCACCGTGGCGCTGATGACTTCCCCTCTCCGCATCACGGCGGAAACGAGGTAGCCGCCTTCAGCACGCAGGTTCTGGAACGATACGTCCCGCCACTTTTCCGGCACTGAGGGGAAAATGCGCAGGCGTCCGCCCCAACCCTGCAAGAGCATCTCGTTCATGGCTGCCGTGAAGCCACACTCCGCTTCAACAGTGAACACCTCGTCGTAGTACGAACGTCCGGTGCGCTTGTAGTCGCCGTTGACGTGAAACCCGTTGGGCCAGACATAGGCGTCCCTATAGGCTTCCAGAAGTTGCAGGGCCTGATTGGCCCGGCCAACACGCGAGGCGATCAAACTGCCATAGGGGAACGAATAACCATTCCATTCCCCCGTCCCTCGGATCACCCACTCATTCAGCGAGCGATCGATCAGCTCGCGGTCCGCCGGGGATCCTTCCACATTCAGATCTCCACCTGGGAAAATCGGGAACAGATGCATGGGGAGGACATGTGAGTGAGAATAGTCCGAGTTGGGGTGCACCTTGAGGCCGCCAGGGCCGACGGGATATGGAGCGAGCCGCTTTTCGAGGCTCAGCCAAAGGTCCTGCTTATCCGCGTCCACGCCCAGCGTCGCCGCCGCCGCCCGGGCGTACCTCAGCAGATTGCGCACCAGCGATAAATCGCACGTCGGATCCGGCGTCCAGGCTTTGAGGTCGTTGCCGTAATACTCCGGTGACGTGGAAAGTGGCACATGCAGCTTTCCATCCGGACCTTCCTCCAAGATGTTCTCAAAGAACCGCGCCGCCTTTTTCAGAAATGGAAATCCCTGCGTCCGCAAATACTCGCGATCCTGACCGTAGCTGTAGTACCACCAGACGTGCTGCGCCATCCAGGCGCCCGAGCCCAGCCAGTACTGTACTGTGTCCCAGCAAGCGACTTCGCAACCGAACAGGCGCCCCTTGAGATCAACGGCACCGCCAATCCACAGACCGTCAACTCCGAAGAACCGCCTCGTCAGTTCCTCCGATACTGGCACCACATCTTCAAACAACCAGCGATTCAGCGGTTCCACCAGATCGAGCTGGTTGCTGCTGTATGCCGGCCAGTAGGTCACTTGCACGTTCATGTCAAAGTGATAGTCACCACGCCACGGCGGGATCACGCCATCCGGAGGCCACAGCCCTTGCAGGTTGGTGGGCACGCCCCGCCGGGAACTGCTGGCGAGCTTGTACAGACCGTTGATCCAGAGCCGTTGCAGCTCCGGATCCGGAATCGTGACCGACGACCGTGCCCAGCGCCGCGCCCAATACTCGCGGTGTTCGCGCAACAGACGCTCGACGCCACGTGCTCGTGCTTCCTCCAGAATGCTCCGACCTGTGTCGAGAGCCTTCGTATCGTCCTGGCGCGAGATGGTCAGCAGCATCACCCAACTGCCGCCCTCCCGCCACGCCGTCCACACCACGGTGACAGCGCCGCTCGAACCCATCGACTGGCGAACCCAGGCGTATTCACCTTCCATGCCCGCCTCCGGCTTAGGATAGCCGAGCGTCGTTGCCAGATTGGCATTTAGTTCGCCGAGCGCTTCCAGCTTCACCTCTGGTGACCATCCCTTTACGCCGTCCAGGGTGACCAGAATCACATTGGGATCGTCGCAGGCGAGGGCCCGGTAATGGACCACCTCCCCGTTTACCCGTAAGCGCCAACGAACTTCGGCCCGCTGCATGTCCAGATCCGCCGCCTCCACGACGGTCGCGGCAGGCAGGGAAATACGCATCCTTCCAATACTCACGCGCGTCGGCGTGAGTTCATTAGTGGGACTGACGTCCGCCGGCATTTCCTTCTGAATGGATACCGGATCCCCTTCCCTGACGAGTTGCCGTAAACGCTTCCAGTTGTAGGTTGGCGAGTGGTTCTCCTGGTAGCGCAAGTCCCAGACATCACCGCGGTCGAGCGTAAGATATAGGGCCGGGCCCGTGCCCCATACCTGCACGCCGATTCGGCCGTTGCCTAACGGCAGCCCGTTCTTCCATTGCGGCAATGGTCCGTCGAAGTGGAACTCCCAGGGGGACGCCAGAGCGGACGAGGCCGCCAACAGCGCCACTGCTACTACGCTTCTGCGCATCGGCATCGATTTTGCTCTCCATTCATCGGCCTCACGACACCGACGCGGAAACTTGCCGGGTGTTACGCCCATGCACACTTCCACTCCGTGCCTGCACTTCGCAGCGCGGACTGGAAACAGCCCGGATCCTATTGCTTTCACGCACCCTCAAGATCGCCACGGGACCCGATCTCACAATGGGTCCGCGCACCGGCCCATTGTGAAATCAGGCCCCGCAGGCGCGAGCGGAGGGTACCGCCCACTTCACATTGGTTACTCAGAAGACGATGCGGGCCGACACCTGCACATGGCGTTCCACATTACCCGCACTCGTGATCAATCCAAAGTGCGAGTCGCCCTCCCCGGAGTCGTATGGCCCGAAGCCCCGAGTGTTAAATGCATTGATGGCTTCCACTCGGAGCTGAATGAAGCGCTTCTCCCCGGCCAGATTGAATTTCTTCATCAAGGAGAGATCCGTCTGGTTGTTGCTGGGGTTACGAATGTCTGTTATCGGAGGCAGCGTTCCGTACGTGAAAGGCTGCACGCTGACGATCGCCGAGTCGTTGAAACGAGTTACAGCGTTCCCTGGAATATTTGCGTTGGGGCTGTACAGTACCTGGCTGTTCGAAGTGAAAGCCGAGTTTTCGAGACACGACGTCATCGTGCAGGGGGTCGCATAACTTCCATATGTCCACTCCACGCGGATGTTGTTGTTGCTGTTTACGTTGGCAGCGGTGATCACAATTGGCGTGCCGCTACGAAACGTAGTGATGCCCGAGAGGGCCCACCCGCCCACGACGCCGTCGAGGATCGCCCCGCCCATGCTTCCCGTGTTGTTCAGGAACTTCTTGCCCTTCCCGACGGGAAGCTCATACGTGTAGGTCGCCGAGATCCGGCTCTTCTGATCGAGAGGACTCAGGCCCCACGTCGAAACAACGGAATTCACACTCTGAGCGCTCTTGTACCCCACACCCCCATCGGTGATGCGAATGGTGTCGAGTTCCGGCCCCCCGACATCGTCGAGGAGACGACTCATTGTGTAATTAAACAGGAACGAAAAACCGTTCGCAAAGTTCCGCCTCGCCTTGATGATCCATGCATTGTAACTGGAGCGGCCAATGTTAGCGCCGAGCAGATTCACTGGACCAAAGTAGGGGTAGGGGTAATAAAGAAAGGCGAGATACTGGGTCGGACCGACCACAGCATTTGACAGGGTCTGTCCCGCCGTGGGCGATGCCACTGGAGTTGTCATCGTGTTCTCATACTGCGTTGTAAACAGGTCCTTTGGGTATCGGCTGATCAGGTTGTTGCCAAGCAGACCGATGCCGCGGTTCGCGGTATAGTAACTCTCCAACAGGAAATGGCCTGGAAGCTCCCGCTGCAGTCCTATGTTCCAGGTGAGCTCGTAGGGCTGGTGCTGGGTCGAGTCGTATACCTCAGGACCTGTGGTTCCCGGCGCCTGGATGTCGGCCTCCAAGGCGCTGCGTGTATAGTGGGTGACCATGCCCGGTGAGGGGAATGGGTTCGCCCAGTTGGAAATGAGATGTAGCATGTTATCGTTGGAGGCGTGCCAGCCGGCAGAACCCGAGTCTGCCAGTGATACTCCCGATCCACCGCTCACGAGCGCGTACGGGTCACCCGTGGTGGGTAGATACATCATTCCAAAGGAACCACGAACCACCGTTTTCGGATCCCACTGATACGCAAATCCCACTCGGGGAGCGAACTGGTGCGGGTTCGGACTGGTGGGTGTGCGCGAAGGCCATTGCGACGTTCCCGCGATCTCAATGCCTCCGTTGGGGAATCCATTCGCCACCCAGGACGGGGCATAAGGCAACGCAGACGCGTTTATTCCCGCCGCCGCGAGTGCCGCCGTGTAGCTGTATCCAGAATTGATTTGGAAGGGGGGCGGCGCGTTTGGATCCCAGAGGTACAACTTGTTATGCCGCTCAGTTGGGGACATCTCATAGTCCCACCGCACACCAAGGTTGAGCGTCAACTTTCGATTTACCTTGAAGTCGTCCTGAATATAGGCGGCGTGATAGTTCGTGTCCATCGCGACCGAATATCCGGCGGAGATCTGGGCGTAATCGTTTGTTCCCATTAAGAAGGAGGCCACTCCCTCGGCGAAGCCATGGCCAAATTCGATAGCATTGTCTTGGGCGTACAAACCTATCGGGTCAGGAAGGAATGAGGTCTGACCCGAGGCGGTGTTCAAAATATTGTCGTAATAGCGCCGCATGTCATAGCCAAACTTCAGGGTATGTCGTCCGAGGACCTTCGTACCCCCGATGTTCATCTCGTATGACGTTGAATTCAGCACTTGTTCGGCTGCCGAAGTCCCATAGTACTCATCTTGACCCGCGGCAAATACCTGGATCGCCATGATATTGTTAGGGCCCAGGATCGACTGTGTGAACGGATCGAAGCCAATGCTAGTATTCGAAAACGCTGCCGGCAGAAGAGAGCCGCCAGTGTACGGGTCATGATGAATGCTGCCCCTCACATCAAACAGAAGTGTGGGAGAAGCCGTCCAGGTGTAATTGACAGTCCCGAAGCGAGCGCCATTTATTAGGGTTTCCGGAGCGGAGGTGGCAGGCCCCTGCCAAGCGCTCAACGCGTCGGAATAGCCGCCGGCGCTGAATCGCACGGCAAGCCGTTGATTCTGGGTGAGGTACTGGTCGAGACGGACTGCAGTAGTGTTGCTCGATTTCTTCTCGCTCTGAGGCGCCTCATAGTTCTCACAGGCGTTGCACAGCGCTAGGGGAGGCGCAGTGTTCGGCATCGGAACAAACTTGAGTATGGCAGCGCTCACAGGACTGATATCCGCAGCTGGCACGATGGTGCCGGTCCCACCGAGCAAAGTGGTGCGTTGCCAGAGTCCGACCGAGGAGTTGTAAATTGACGAGCCGTTGGGGTCCCAGATTTGAGCCCCGCATAATGCGAGGTTACTACATCCATAGTAGCTTTGGGTGTAATCGCCGTTGCGTTCGGCCTGGGTCGGCACCGAAGTGATCTCCTGGACGCCGCTTTCCCGGAATCTCAGCCCTTCGTAATTGACAAAGAAGAACGTCTTGTTGCGCCCGTTGTACACTTTGGGAATCACCACCGGGCCGCCCAGCGTAAAGCCGAAATCATTGTTGCCGAACGGGGCTCTCGCCGCCCCCAGTTCGTTGTTTTGCCAGGAGTTCGCATTCAAATCCGTGTTCTGCAGATACTCGAACAGCTGACCGTGGTAGGCGTTCGTGCCCGACTTCGTGACGAGTTCCACCGCCCCACCGGAGATGCGGCCATATTCGGCCGAGATGCCGTTAGTGATGACCTTGAACTCATCCACTGCATCCATCGTCGGCGTCATCGTCGAAACGCTGTGGGCCCGTCCAGTGCTCGCGGAGAGGCCATCGATGATATAGTCGAGCCCGCTCGTCCGGCCACCATTGATGGTGGTGTCACTGCGGCCGTTTGCGACAAGACCCGGTGTGCCGAGGGAGATAATGTTGCCGGCCCTGCTGCCGTCGCCGCCAACATCGGCCGACAGCGTTATCAGAGCGAGGGGATCCCGCTGCAACTGCGGCAGATTCTCGATGAACACGTTGTTGACGACTTCGCCGGTCTGTGCATCTTCGGTCCGAATCTGAGAGGCATCCGCGGTGACGGACACGACCTCCTTGGCTTCGCCAACCTGCAGCGCGAGATCGATAGTGAGCCGGTCATCGACGTGGACCGTGATGCCACTCCGCTCCAGTTTCTTGAACCCGTGTGCGGCCGCAACTGACAGGGAATAGGAACCGGGAACCAATTCTAGGAACTGATAGTTGCCAGCACCGTCGCTAGTGCGCTGCGCCGCGATGTTCGTTTCCGTGTTGAGACAGGTGATTGCGGCTCCCGGCACAACGGCGCCAGAAGCATCCATCACCTTCCCGGAGATTGACCCGAGCCCGGCCTGGCCGAACAACGACGAGACCGGACAGAGTAACAGCGTGAGTATCACCAAAAACAAGTAACAACGTCGCACGTAATACCCCCTTTTTCACGTACAGCTCTTCTCTCCCCGCACTCCGCATCCGCGTGCTTTACCCGCGCTCAGCGCTGTGCGCCTGACGCCATGCCAGCTAAGACTGCATTCTTGAATCTTGCTCAGGCTACCAGGCACCCCCCAGCAGCTCAATATCCGTTTCACCCCATTTCTTGTCTTTTCCGGTTACTGCGGTCCGGATCGAGATCGGCCGCGGCCTGCGAAAACTGCCCCCTGCGCAGCGTACGCAATAATACAGGCAGGGGCTTGTTGACTCCCCGCCAGGCCAGTCTGCATACTCGGGGGCGTGTCCACTTCGATGACGCGATGATCCGGGCTCTCTCCCCAGCAGTGGGCCACGCTGGAGGCGTAATCGAGCCGACGTACGCGTTCCAGTTCGAACTGGCAGACAGCGACCCTGCAAACACTGGTTCAATACTCCACAAAACAGGTTCTTCCGCAATCTGGACGGCGGAAACCGACCAGGAACGCCCCCAGACGCATCACGCCCACGCTAGCCCGCATCTGCGGGCAATGACCATACACGCTGAGAATATAACCACTTGGCTCGCGTGTCAAGCGCTTAACCGCTTGACACTATCCTCGGCGCTTAAAAAATAGATCCTCAAATACAGTACCCCTTCCGGATGAGGAATCGCTATTGCCACGGGATTCCAGGGGCGGCGCATGACCCGCGATCCAACCCCTTTGCTGCTCTGCCGAATGTCGGAATGGAGATCCTCAAAACTGCATGTATTGTAAGAGCGGCAGCGCTCTGGGGAAAGGGCAACAAGCGTTAATTGGGGTTAGGCGTGGCGATTGACGGCCGCTTTTTCTTCGATAAACCCGGTGCCTTATGTGCGACGGCATAACACCCGTGTTAGGCCGCGTTAGGCCAGGTTAATACTAGCGTTAGGAGCAGCTTGCGCTATCCCCCGGGCTCCGTTATACTCCTGCCAAGAGCGGGGTTCGTGTCCGAATTGATTCCTAAAGATGCCGTCTTCGAGAAGGAGAAGCACGAACTCGAAGTAGTGCTTGCCTCCGAAGGCCTCCTTCGCGCGCCCACGCAGGCCCAGGTGCTTGCATATTTATGCGCCCGGTATTTCGAGGGGACGGCTGATCATGTGAAGGAGTACACCATCGCGGTCGAGGCGTTGGGGCGCCCTTCGCATTTCAATCAAAAGACGGACGCAAGTGTCCGCGTCGCAGTCCACGAACTGCGTAGGCGACTGCGGGAGTACTATGCCACGGATGGGGCTGACCACCCCGTACAGATTCAGATTCCCTCCGGGCAGTATAGGCCCCTGTTCGTCTGGAAAGACGGCGGCATCGCGGCGAAACGTGTTGAAAGCGGGTCGCCTCGCGAGCCGCAGCGCCGCATGCTCGCCCTATGGGGGTGGAGACGATCTCAAATCCAGTGGGCGGCTGCTGTACTCACTGTATTAGTCGCTGCGTCAGTCATCTCCCTGGTTTCGTACAGAACGAGAATGCAGGCCTTGGAGCAGCGCCAGCGCCGGGCGGACGCAGTCATGCCGGTCGCCACTACGGCCGGGGAGGATATTCGGATCATGGCCGGAGTGGAGAGGGGAGAATACGTAGACAGTTTCGGCCATCTCTGGCAGAGCGATCGTTATTTCAACGGCGGGGTGCACGCCCATGCGCCTGCCTACCATGCAATCGCAAGCACGATGGATTCCCAACTGTATCAGAACTGGCGTGAGGGCCCTTTTAGCTATGACATTCCTCTGAAGCCTGGAGTCTACGAGTTGCGGCTCCACTTTGCCGAAATGCTCTACGGCGAAGGGAACCCCGGGGGAGGGGGCGAGACGAGCCGGGAGTTTGACATCAAAATCAATGAGAAGCAGGTCGCAACCATCTTTGACGTGGTAGCCAACGCGGGCGCTAACGCCGCTTCAATCCTCGTTTTCAAGGACTTGTCGCCCATGGCGGATGGGAAGCTGCACATCCAGTTCATCGGCGCGGCGGCGCTTCTGAATGGTCTGGAGGTCACGCCAGGAATTCCAGGCATCATGCGGCCCATTCGGCTCGTGGCGTGGGATCGCGCTTACACCGACAAAGAAGGGCACCACTGGCTTCCGGACCGGTTTGCAACGGGAGGGCGGCTGGTTTTCCGCCCGTCCTCCATTGAAAACACCTCTTCGCCAGAGTTGTATCAGAGCGAGCGCTTCGGACACTTCAGCTATCAGATCCCGGTTGCGCCTGGCGAATATCGCCTGATCCTGCACTTCTCGGAACGCTGGTTCGGGCCCGGCAAGCCGGGCGGAGGAGGCGCCGGTGACCGGTTGATGAACGTGTTTTGTAACGGCGTCGCTCTGCTGAAACACTTCGATATCTATCGCCAGGCGGGCGGCGCCGACCGCGCTGTAACGATCTCGTTCCGTCACCTGAAGCCGAACGCACAAGGCAGATTAGACCTCTCCTTCATTCCCGAGGCCAATTACGCCTGCGTGAATGCACTGGAGATCATTGACGAAGCCGGAGATGACAACCCTCCGTAATCTGGCAGGCCCTGGTGCAGGTTCTGGCGTCAAGCCGAAACCGGTCGCCTCGTGACGCCGATTGAGATGTTTCCTACTGTGCAACAAGGGCGTGACGTAACCGTAATCTCCGCTTGATACGAATACTCGCCGCAGCAAACCCTTCTTCCCTGTCGAGGACGTTACTGCGACCCCGCGAACTTGCTTGATCGCCCGAGGCCTTCCGGGCCCAACGCGAGATACCCGCCGTCTACGGCCAGATCTGTGCCCGTGATGAATGCGGCGTCTTCGCTCAAGAGAAACAGAATCGCTGCGGCGCATTCAACCGGCTCGCCGCAGCGCTCCAGCATGTGATACTGTCCCCAAATCGGTTCCCACTTTGCTCGATCGCCTTGCGCGGCCTTGTCCACTTCACTCGTCCAGATCCATCCTGGGCTGACGCTGTTCACCCGGATTCGATGCGGCGCCAGATCGAGCGCCATGCACTTCGTCAGCGTGCTTACGGCACCCTTCGCAGCGTTGTAGGTCCACCGAGCGGGTTGAGCTATGAAAGCTGAGATGCTCGACACATTCACGATCGCGCCGCCGTGCTGCTTCATTGAAGGCGTGACGAGCTGCGCCATTGTGGCGTACGCAATCGGACCCACGCGCATGACACGGTCCCAGTCCGCGTGGGTGGCATTCAGTCCACCTGAAGTGAACGAGAACGCGTTGTTCACCAGATAATCCACCTTACCCCAGCGCGCAATTGTGCTTTGCACGGCGGTTCGGCAGAAGTCCTCCTGCGCCATGTCACCGTGGAAAAACAGGGTATCGTAACCTGCCTCGGCTAGAGTCTGCCCTGTCGCTCGCCCCGCCTCAGTTATATCCATGAACGCAACTGAAGCACCCTCTCTGCAGAGTTCCACGACCGTAGCCCGCCCGATTCCCGATGCGCCGCCCGTGACCAACGCGACTTTCTTCTTGAAGCGATCCGTTACCGGTGTCCGTTCGCGCACTAGCGAACCTCCAGTCCATAAAATGCAATTGCGTTATCGCGGAACAGCTTCCGTGTCTGTTCTTCGCTAACCCGGCCGATCAGGCCCTCCAACGTCGCCACGCACTGCGAATAAGAGGCTGCCTGCGAAGAAACCGGCCAGTCGCCGCCGAAAAACGTGCGTTCGAAGCCAAAGCAGTCGAAGACGTGATCAACGAACGGACGCAGGTCTTCCTCGGTCCAGCGGCAATGATCCGCCTCCGTCGCCAGGCTGGAAACCTTGCAGTGGACGTTCGGGAAGCGCGAAAGCTCACGCAACTCCGTCCTCCACGGCTCCTGGAGGTGATTGCGGATGTCTGGCTTACCGATGTGGTCCAGCACGAAGCGAACATCCGGGCACTGGGCGACGAACCTGATGGCACTCCCCATTTGCGCGTGCGAAATGCAGATGTCGAACGTCCAGCCGAAGTCGGGCAGGAGGCACACACCTCGGATGAAATCCGGACGCAAGCAGAATTCGGGGTCCGGCTCGAACTGGATGATCCGGCGAATCCCTTTGACAAGCTTCAGTTCTGCGAGAGCTGCGAGTTCGTCCCCCACGGCCACGCCTTTTTCAAGTGGTGCGTAGGAAATGATGCCTTGGAGGCGTGAATCGCCCTGGGCAAGCGATGCCACCCAGTGAACCTCTTCCAGATACTGATCCGGGTCGCATTCGCATTGCAGGAAGACCGCCTTGTCAACCTCAATCGGTTCGCAAGCGTGGTTGAAGTCCTCAAGAAGAAATGTCCGGTTCAGTGACGGGATCCCTTCAAGCCAAGGATATCGGAGGCGCGTGATGTCCCAAAGGTGCAGGTGGGCGTCTACGATGGGGAAGGCGGGCACAGTAACTTCGATAAGCAACTGACGCGGCGTCAGCTTCCAGCCGTCCGTTGCGCCGTCCCCCCACTCCCGAGCGGCGAGACGAGTGACGCTAAGCCCTGATCGCGCATCTCTAAAATCAGAACTACCGTTTCAGCTAAAGGCTGAAGCACTGGTCGAGCAATTAAGCGCTGGCTGCCCCTCACCCCTACTTCCCTATCGTGTTACGGCTCAGCGAGGTGCTGGCCTCAGCGCCCGAGTATTCGGAGCCCAAGATGTCTTTGGTGCCAGCTGCAAATCCCTTAATCGCTCGAGCTACCTGGTGCTCAGCGAAGAAGGGATCACCGCTACGGATGGCGTCGAGAATCTGCCGGTGCTGTTCGATGCTCCGCTCCAATTTCTCGATGTCGCTCGTAGCGCCATGAACCCGCAGGATCACAAATGCGAATAGCGGGATGGCGAGCTGCCTCAGGTCCATGTCGAGGTACCTATTGCCCGATTTCTCACAGATCAGCATATGAAACCGGAGATCGCGTTCGTAAAATGCCGCGACATTCTTGCACTCCACAGCTGCGCGCATGTCGGCTATCGTTTGATCGAGATCGGTCAGTTCAGCATTCTTCTCCACAACAAGACGAGCCGCCAGACTCTCCAGTGCAGCTCGGACCTCATAGATCTGGCCCACATCTATGCCACTGAGGTTTACTACGCGGGCTGTCTGCCCGGACGTCTTTTCAACGAAGCCCTCTGCTATCAGGATGTTGAGAGCCTCGCGGACCGACGCCTGTGCAATCCCGAGCTTTGAGGCCCACCGACCCTCGACAATACGCTCGCCGGGCGCAATGCGACCCTTAATGATCTCCTCGCGCAGGCGGGCTGCGACGGAATCTTTGACCATCAATGAAACAGAGGTCGGACCCATAGCTTCTGATTGAGCGCATAAGCGCTCATTGCAATCATGATAGCTTGACCGCTGGCCCCTTGCAAGCGTTCATCCAATCTGTATCCTGCTGAACGTTCGAAACTCATTCGAGATCCCCAATAGCTTCGTCCGCTAGGCTCCAAGGTGATCCGAGGGACGCACCTTGTGCCACATGGAAGCAGGCTCAAGGTAGGCCGCGTCGGAAGCTGGATGCGAGTTCACGACCTCCTCGATCGGTGTGATCCCAAGCCCTGCCCAGTTTCGAGTGCTATGTGCTGCCCAATTTGCAGGGTACATTGTCTTCGTACCGTTGGCCCCGACGAAATAGGATCCGCACGGCACGGATGTCCGTTTTCACATCTTTGATGTGCGCCTTCGCGCCTGACTGCAGAGTCACCGCAGGCACCCCCAGAGACATGAGAGAGTGCTTCGCTAAGTGTTGTCAATCCGCTCACTGTCTCCTGCTTCACGGCAACAGAAGCTCACGCCTTTCGCCGGGTGCGAGTTTCACCATGGCCGCTCCTCCGGGCCATACGACTTGCACTTGACCGCCTCTCTCGGCTTCTACTACAGCGCTGATGACCTCGCCGTGCCGCATTTCGGCGGAAACGAGGAAGCCGCCTTGAGCACGCAGGTGATGAAAGGCCGCGTCCCGCCATTTTTCCGGCATGGCGGGAAAGAGGCGGACTTTCCCGCCCCAACTCTGCAGCAGCATCTCGTTTACGGCCGCCGTGAAGCCACACTCGCCTTCTACGGTGAAAGGCTGGTCGTCATACAGTGCGTAGCCGTACTGTTTATAATCGCCATTGACCTGGAACCCGTTAGGCCGGATATAAGCAGCCTTGTATGCTTCCAGCAGTTGTAGTGCGTGGTTGCCCCGGCCCACGCGCGAGGCCATCAGGCTGCCATAGGGGAATGACCAGCCCATCCATTCCCCGGTCCCACGAAATATCCATTCGCGCAGTGACTGTTCAATGAGTTTGCGATCCTCGGGGGGGCCTTCCACATTCAAATCCTCACCCGGAAAGATCGAGAACAGATGGATCGGATGGCGGTGCGAACGCAAGTACGGGGTATCGGGCTGCACCTTTAAGCTGCCTTCCGATACCAAATATGGAACCCGTAAGTCGCCTTTCGCCACCACCGGATAGGGGGCCAACCGCTTGTCCATACTCAGCCACAGCGCACGCTTGTCCGCATCCACACCGAGTGCGACTGCCGCTCGGATGGTATACCGCAAAAGATTGCGCACCAGCATTAGATCGCTGGTCGGGTCAGCGGTCCAGGCTTCCAGATCGTTGCTGTAGAATTCTGGCGAGGTCGATAACGGCACATGCAGTTTGCCGTCCTGGCCCTCTTCGAGGATGTTCTCGTAGAACTGAGCTGTTTTCTTGAGAAACGGATAGCCCTGGGTGCGCAAGTATTCGCGATCCTGGCCGAAGCTGTAATACCACCACACATGCTGCGCCATCCAGGCTGGGGTGCCCAACCAGTACTGCACGGTCGCCCAGCAGACCTCACAGCCGAACAAACGGCCTTTGACGTCTAGCGCGCCCCCAAACCAGAGACCGTCCACTCCAAAGAAACGGCGCGTCAGTTTCTCCGATTCCGGTACGACACGCTCGAATAGCCACCGGTTGAGCGGTTCCGCTAAGTCGAGTTGGTTGCTGCTGTAGGCTGGCCAGTATGTCTCTTGCACGTCCATATCGAGGTGATAGTCGCCGCGCCAGGGCGGGATCTCACCGTCCGGCGGCCAGACTCCTTGCAGATTCGCCGGCACGCCACCGTAGGAACAGCTGGCCAGCTTGTAGATGCCGTTAATCCACAGACGCTGTAGCTCTGGGTCGGGAAGCTCCACCGACGACCGTGCCCAGCGCTTTTCCCACCACTCATGGTGATCGCGCTGCAGCCGCTCCACGCCGCGGGCGGCGGCGTCCCGCAGAATGCGCCTGGCAGTGTCGAGGGCGTCGGGGTCGTCCTGCCGCGGGATCGTCAGCAGCAGCACCCAACTTTCACCCTCCCGCCGCACCGTCCAGACCACATTCACCACGCCGCTCGGCCCCATGGGCTCGCGCACCCATGAGACTTCCCCTTCGCCCCCCCGCTGCGGCTTGGGATAGCCGAGCGCGGTAGCCGCCTTGGCGTTGAGCTCGTCGAGAGCTTCCAGCTTCACCTCCGGTGTCCAGTCTTTCACTCCGTCCAGAGTCACCAGGATGACGTTTGGATCCACACAGGCGAGCACCCGGTAATGCACTGTTTGGCCATTGACGCGCAGCCTCCAGAGGACCTCAGCTCGCTGCATGTCCAGTTCAGCCGACTCGACCAGCGTGGCCGGAGGCAGCGCGATCCGCAGCCGCCCGATGCTGATCTTGGTGGGCGTAAGGTCGTTGGTGGGACTTATGTCCGCTATAATCTCTTTCTGAATCGCCGCCGGGTTGCGCTCCTTCACGAGCTGCCGCAGGTGTTTCCAGGTGTAGGTGTCGAGGTGGTTCTCTTCGTACCGCAGGTCCCACACGTCGCCGCGGTCGAGGGTAAGATACAGCGCCGCGCCTGTGCCCCATACTTGTGCACCAAGCGTGCCGTTGCCGACCGGAAGGCCGTTCTTCCATTCGGGCAGCGGCCCGTCGAAGTGGAACTGCCACGGGGAGGCCAGAGCGGTGCTGGCGGCCCATAGAATTACACCAATTCTCAGTCGCATAAACTCCCTTCATCAACCTGCAGCGCGGGGATTTCACCCACTCGGAACCACCTCGGCTTCAGCCCGCACCATGGCCGTGCTCATTCCCGGGTGGAGAAATCGCCGCGGCGCTCCTTACACCTCTGTTTCCCGCTCCGCCCGGTCAAGAAACTGGCAAATGTCGGTTTCCCGACAAAGGTGCGGTTCCCGGCCTAGTTTCGCCCACAGCGCCACCAGATTCCGCAGCGTGTCGGGTTTGATTTCCTCCGGGTAGTCGAGCAAGTTGAACCCCGGCCGCAGGCGGACGTATTCATCCTGCGCCTCCAGCGCCTGCCAGCACCGGGCTTCGCCTTCTGCAGCATCCGCCACCGCGTCCAGCCCCGCTAACACGCGTTCGCGCGTCCGGATGTAGACCAGGTACGACTGCGACAGCAGGATACGGCATTGCAGAAACCGCTCGGTCACGCGCAGCGGCTGCAACACGAGATCTTCCCAGATTTCGGAGTCTTCCCCTGCGGGGAGGTTCTTCTTGAGGATGCGCAGCTGCTCGAACACATGCTCAATCTTGCTGCGCAGCGACGCCAAACGCCGGAGCGCAGACGCACAGCGCTCAGACGTGTAGTTCCCCTCCCGGTCCACGGCGCCCACCCTCACTAACCGCATCTTGCCGCTGGGCCAGCTCCCATCCCACCAGCGCCCGACCGCCCGCAAGTCCCCCTCGGGAGGTAACGTATCGGGCGCCAGTTTGCTGAAGTTCAGCCCCCAGTAACAGTAATAGCCGGAGGAAGCTTCCCCGGGCTCCAGCCCTTCCAGGAGCTCAACGTCTTGGAGGGTCGCAGCGATGTCCAGAAAGACGTCGATGAACTCAGCCCCTAAAAGCCCTCTGAAAAAGGTCCGAAACCAGGTCTTCCAGTCCTGCCCAGTCTGCCACTGCTTGCGCATCGAGTAGAGCGTGAAGAGCCAGCCTAACGAATGAAAGACATACACACCGCCAAAGGTCGTGGCCGTGGACTTGTACTTCCCGAAAACCCGCATATCGTCGTCGATGCGATCCAGGCCCGTGAATGGCACAATGGGCATGTCGCTCCCGCACCCATAGAACAGTTCTCGATGGAGTATCACGCGACGGCTGCCGCGGTCAGAGCGGTTGACCTCGTCCATGATCCGCGGCCAGGCCTCGACGCGCTCCGCCCGATTGCAGCTGGGCAGGCAGGATACCAGGCTCACCGACCCATCAGGCAGATGCGGCACGACGCGCTCGGCTACCAGGCCGTCGTCGGGATCAGCGATGCCCCAGTGCGTGCGAGTGATACCGGCAGGCGGCAAGCCGCGCGCCGCCATCCTTTGGGGATCTTTCAGATAGTCGTTGACCTTGACCCACTTGTCCACGTTGTACATATGGCCGCACGTCGTGCAGCCTCCACCCTTCGAGAGCACCGGTTTGCGGTAGCGGGTGCTGTTGAAGTCATAAGGCAGGTGGCACAGCCGGTGGATGACTCCGTCTTCTGCACCTTCTATCGCGCCCTCGCCGCACACGTTCTCCTGCCAATTAGTGAAAATGCCGGCAAGGCGCTTCGCATGGGGCGCCAGCACATCGAGCCATTCATCCAAGTCCTGCCAGAAAGCCGGCTTGCCAATGCACGGGTGCTTGTCCCAGAATCCGACCCTTGGTGCGTTGTGGTTGCAAAGCCCGTCCTTGCCGTACTTCGCTTGAGCTTCGGCGCACCAGACGTAGGCGGTGCTGCACCAAGCCAGGGTCTTCAGCCCGCGGGTGTCCATGTACTGCCAAAGAACATCGGAGATCACGAACGGCTTGGAGTACTTCGTTTCGTCGTACCCTGTGTCGTCGAAGAGCACGGTGTTCGCCCGGTTCTTGACGCCCCACGCAACGAAGTGGCGCATGCTCTCCGGATAGCCGGCCCAGTCCTCCCAACGCCAGGCACCCACGTCGCTGTAGTGGGCGGCCTTATTCAGAGTGCCGCGCAAGCCTGATCGAGTGTGCGATGTCTCGAACTGCACTCGGAGGGAGCGTGACGGGCTTTCCACGATGTGCAGCCTAGCTGGATTCGGGGGCTTGTCAGGCTGCACGTCATTCATTGGATGGACGAACCGCACGCCGAGGAATTGTTCGGCGAAGGCATAGACTGAATACTGCAGCCCCAGCCGGTCGGCAGCCTGCAGCACTGCAGTACGTTTCCCCTCGGCCTCCAGGATGTCCAGTATGAACCCCTGCTCGGGCGGCTGGACTGCCTCCAACTTGCCTTCCATCACGAGCGCGCCGATGCGCGGCAGGTTCTCCGCGCTTCCGATCAGCAACTCCAGGTCCGCCTTCTGCTGCGGTCCCTCGACCTCAAGCAGGAAACGGCCGGGGCCAAATGCCCGCTCCCAGTACGTCCGCAGGTCATCCAGCGCCATCGCCAGTGCCGGGGCGTCCTGCTCATCAAAGCTGCCACGCGTAACCCGGCATGTCAATCGTCCGGCGGGCGTAGTTAATTTCTGTTTGGGAGCGTCAACGGACGATTTCCCATCGTCGCCAGCAGGTGGAGCAGCGGCGATGCCACCCAGGCTGGCGACGGTTGCCTGGAACAGTTCTCGTCGAGTACTCTTCACGGGTTTTCTCCTCGCCCAGTCCGGTGGCGCGTCGTTGCCTTCTCCGCCTGATACCCGAGGGATAAAGCTGGCCCCTACGATTCCGTTCCGCGAGACGTCAACCGAAAGGCCCATGGGGACTTACTAGTCCCCTGCAATGCGACAGCTTTTCGGCAAACCGTGCCAAGTCGCAGGGAGTGCTACGAGCACTTGAGCGCTCAATATTTTATGCCACATGGCGCAACTGGAGTCAAGAGCTTTCTTGCCTTCATTTCAAGGGAGCCAACCCTCGCTTGGTCTTGATTCTTCGGGCGATGAAAGCCACCAAAACGCGCTCGCTTGGCTGGCCGGCCCCCCCCGTCGCGGCCGGCCGATTTCCGACTTTCTACTTGACACGCCTTCTCAGCCATGCTTAAGATGACTATGTCATGAGCGGCTAAGCGCTTAAAAACGCTTACATACGAACTAATTCGACATTCCGCAGGGCGGAGCTGATACTCCGCTTAACCAATGCTCCATGAAGTATTTGTTCTCGATTCCGCGCAGACCCCCCATGCGAGCGAAGTGGACATCGAATCGGAAATCTTGCGTGATTGTGCTTCTGTTCGCCTGCTGCATCTGGAGGACGAGGGGGGGTTTGGCCCCTACCTGGACCGTGCGGCCGGTCTTATTATCTGGCACCAACTGAGCTTGACGGCCGACTGCATCCGCAAGCTCAAGCGCGCGCAGGTCATCGTGCGTAACGGCGTGGGTTTCGAAAACGTAGACACCCAGGCAGCGGCCGAGATGGGAATTCCTGTCTGTAACGTGCCGGATTACGGGACAGAGGAGGTCGCCGACCACAGCATGGCCTTGTGTCTCGCGCTCGCCCGCCAGTTACGCCCGTTGCTGGAGGACGTCCTCCAGGGCAATTGGCGTTGGGAAGTGGCCTCGGCGTGCCATCGGATTCACGGGCAAGTGTTTGGGATCGTCGGTTGTGGCCGGATCGGCACCGCTACCGCACTGAGGGCCAAAGCGTTTGGCTACGCGGTGCGTTTCTACGACCCATACGTCTGCTCGGGCTATGAAAAGGCTTTAGGAGTGGGGCGCGAACACTCTCTGGAACAGTTGCTGGCCGATTCGGATGTGGTTTCGCTCCACGTCCCGCTCACCGCGGAGACGCACCACATGATCGACGTTCCCCAATTACAGCTCATGAAGCGTGCGGCTTTCCTCATTAATACCGCTCGCGGCCCAGTCGTTTGCCATCAAGCACTCGAACAGGCGTTCGCACAGAAATGGATCGCCGGGGCGGCGCTGGACGTGCTGGAAGATGAGCCTCTCGGAGTGGAATTGTTTGCGCGGTTCGAAAACTGCCTGATCACCCCACACAGCGCCTTCTACTCGCAGGAGTCGATGATCGAGATGAGGCAGACCTCTTCGCACGTAATCCGTGAAGCTCTCCTTCACAAGAGGCTCATAAATGTTATCAACGGAGTGCAAATGCCGGTCGGCGCTTGAGGCTGGCGGCAAAGGAGGATAAATGCTGCGACTTGGTACAGCCATTGTGGCCCTGACAGTCTTTGGCACGCTCGCGCCAGGGGCCGAGATCCAAGGCAAATGGAAGGGTAGTGTCAATGGCCGCGAAGGGGCGAGAGCACTTTACTTCGTGTTCGAGCTCGAGGGCGAGAAGCTGACAGGGATGATGATCGACGCGCGCGGCGAGAACATCATCCGGGACGGCCGAATCGTCGGCGATCAACTTTCCTTCACCCTCGCATATGAGCTTTCGGGCGACACCATCAAACGCTTCTACCGAGGGACCCTGAGGGGTGATGAAATCCAGTTCACTTGCCAGGCGGAAAACGGAGAGAACCGGCGGGAATTCACCGTGAGGAGAATGCCGTGACAGTCGAAAGAGATTTCTTGAGACGCAGGAGTCTGTTTGGCATGGCCGCAGTGCTGGCGGGTTCGGCGGCCTCGACTATGCACGGCGCGGCCGGCAAGACGGCCGATGCCTTGCCCGGCGATCCGGCTGGCCGCCCCACTTTCAATGTGCGCGATTACGGGGCCGCCGGCAACGGCGAGGCAAAGGACACCGCGGCGATCCAGAAGGCGATCGATGCCTGCAATCATGCCGGCGGAGGCATTGTCTACTTCCCGGCGGGAACCTATCTGACGGGCACCATCCGATTGAAGAGCAATGTCACTCTGTACCTGCACGTCGGCGCCACGATTCAGGGCAGCAAGCAAATCGCGGATTACGATCTTTTCGGCGAAATGTGCCCGTCGTCCTTCGTCGTCGGCGGGGAAAACAGTTGGTCCGCATGCCAGAAAAGATACCTGATTTATGGCAAAGATGTCGAGAATATCGGCATCACGGGGCACGGGAGAATCGATGGTTCGGGCCGCTCTTTCTGGCGGCTGATGACGAGAGCGGAGATTGAGGAAGTTTTGCTGCAAAGACCGGAAGGGGGCAGGGTCGCCCAGGATTGGTATCGATGGTTGGACAGGCCGGACCAGATGCTTGAATTCCAGGACTGCAAGAACGTACGGATTGAAGACATCCGCCTGGAGAACGCCCCGAGCTGGACAGTTCACCCGCTTCGTTGCGACTCGGTCTTCATCGACGGCATTACGATTCACAATCCGCTGTACGGCAACAACCTGGACGGTATCGACCCGGACGGATGTTCGAACGTTACGATTTCCAACTGTAACATCTATACCTGTGATGATGCCGTTTGCGTGAAGAACTGGAACCGGACCGAGCCCGGTTCGCCCTGGCGTTCGAAGAACATCACGGTCACGAACTGCGTCATCTGCACTACCTGCAATTCGCTCAAGATAGATGCCGTAGGCCCGGATAACAGCGTCGAAAACGTGACCTTCAGCAACTGCGCGCTGTACGGCGATCCGCATCCGAGCGAAACGGGGAACACGCCATTCTGGCCGGATCTGCAGGATTTTCGGCCAATGTCCGGCATTCATATCGATGTGCCAAGCCTGTCGGGATCGATCTCTGGTGTCACCGTATCCAACATCGTGATGGAGGATATTCGAAATCCGATTTTCATGCGTCTTACGCGAGCGAGGGACGCTGGTCCCGGCACTGGCGGCACGATCCGGGACGTCATGATTGACAACGTCTTTGCCAAGCGCCAAGGTCTTACGTGTGTGATCGCCGGACTGCCCGGCCGCGATATTGAACGCATCAGTCTGAGCAACGTGCGCGCCACGGGCGTCCAGCGAGGAACCCTGGCCTGGGCCCAGCGGGAGTTCATTCCCGAGTCTGAAGGCGACTACCCAGATTCGTGGATATTTGGCAATCTCCCTTCGCACGGCCTGTATTGCCGCCATGTCAATGGCCTAAGGCTGCGGAGTGTCGAGTACGTCCTGGAGGAGCCCGATATGCGGCCGGCTCTCATGTTCGATGACGTCAAGAATCTCGACATTGATAGCTTTGCAGCGCCGGCACCGCCGTCAGGGATGCCGGTGATGAGGCTGAAGCAGGTCAGGCGGGCTTTCATTCGAGGTTGCAGCGCCTCGCCGGGCACGGGAACTTACGCGCAGGTCGAGGGTGAGGAAACGGAGAAGATCAGCGTGATGGGGAATGATCTCAGCGAAGCAGGCAAACCTATCAGCCTTGCGGAGGGAGTGAGGTCCAACGCGGTGTTCGAATCGGGCAATCGGATGCCCCAGTCATAACAGCGGAGGAGGTGGAAAGAACCGCCATGTGGCGACGTGATCTTATTCGCGCGGCTCTCCTATTACCTGCCGGCGCCATCTTCGAGCCCCTCGTTCGGCTCACTGCGGCTGACTCCGGCAAGGTCAAAATAACGGCCATCAAAGCAAAGCCGGTTTCAGGCCTTGGGCACACGCTCATCCGGGTCGACACCGACGCTGGCGTCTCGGGGTTCGGTGAGGCTGGCGTCTCGGGTGAAATGGCACGCGCCTGGTTGACGCGTTACTCGCCGCTGCTGATGGGCCAGGATCCGCTCGCCATTGAGCGGCATTTCCACCGCATGTCAACGCAGATGCACCCGTACATGGCCAGCGTGCCCGCGCTGAGCGGCATCGACATGGCCCTCTGGGATCTGGCCGGCAGGCTCACCGGGCGACCCGTTTACAGTCTACTGGGTGGTCCATTCCGTGACCGCATCCGGCTGTTCATCAACTCTGACCCGCCAGACATGCAAGACCGTGCTGTCGTGCGCGATTGGGCCTCGCGCGTCCGAAGTGACCCACGGGGCTTCCGTGCGGTCAAGGTGAATGTGACTCTCGCCATTGGCAAGGCAATGGCCGTCTACAGCGATATTTTGTCAGGGGCAGAGCTGAACCGAATTCGCGGCGCCTTTGAGCTTATCCGTGGGGAATTGGGAAGTGATTTTGAAATCATGGCGCATTGCCACAACGAGTTCGATTTGCCGAGCGCCATTGGCGTGGCACGTGCCGTCGAACCGATTTCGCCCATGTGGCTAGAGGATCCGCTGCCGGTCCCCTTCTCGGACAGTTGGATCTCGCTGAAGCGCTCTTGCCATGTTCCATTACTCACGGGCGAAAAGTTGGAGTTGCCGCGAGGGTTTTATCCTTTTCTCCAATCCCAGGCGTTGGACATCATTTATCCCGACATCGCTTTCTGCGGCGGATTGACAGGGGTCCGCAAGATCGCTGCGCTCGCGGAGTTGTATCGTATTCCTGTGGCAACTCACAATGTGGGAGGAGTACTACTGACGATGGCTTCAGTGCATTTCGCTGCCTCGATTCATGACTTCGTTATCAGCGAAACGCGCCTGTCCGACAAGCGCAATGTGTTGGCCATGGCCTCGACGCCGCTGAGGGTGGAGCAGGGCGCCATTGCCGTGCCCGATACGCCCGGCCTGGGTGTGGAACTCGATCCGGGGGGCATCCGCATGTGGCAGACGCCCGAAGATTCCGACTGGATGTGACGCTGATGAACGTAGTGAACGGAGTGCAAATGCCGGTCGGCGCCTGAGGCTGGCGGCGAAGGAGGATCTGATGTTGCGACCTGGAATCGCGATGGTGGCGCTGGCCGTCATTGGTACACTCGCGCTCGCGGCTGACGTGCGGGGTAAGTGGCAGGGCAGCGTCATCGGCCGGGAAGCGGCGAGGGTTCTTTACTTTGTGTTCGAAACGGAGGGCCAGCGGCTGACGGGGAAGATGATCGACGCGCATGGCGAGAACACCATACGGGACGGCCGAATCGTCGGCGATCACCTTTCTTTCGCCCTCGTATACGAGCTTTCGGGCGACACCATCAAACGCTTCTACCGAGGGACCCTGAACGGCGATGAAATCCAGTTCACTTGCCAGGCGGAAAACGGAGAGAACCGGCGGGAATTCACCGTGAGGAGAATGCCGTGACAGTCGAGAGAGAGTTCTTGAGACGCAGGAGTCTGTTTGGCATGGCCGCAGTGCTGGCGGGTTCGGCGGCCTCGACTATGCACGGCGCGGCCGGCAAGACGGCCGATGCCTTGCCCGGCGATCCGGCTGGCCGCCCCACTTTCAATGTGCGCGATTACGGGGCCGCCGGCAACGGCGAGGCGAAGGACACCGCGGCGATCCAGAAGGCGATCGATGCCTGCAATCATGCCGGCGGAGGTATTGTCTACTTCCCGGAGGGAACCTATCTGACGGGCACCATCCGATTGAAGAGCAATGTCACTCTGTACCTGCACGTCGGCGCCACGATTCAGGGCAGCAAGCAAATCGCCGATTACGATCTTTTCGGGCAGATCTGTCCGGCTTCGGAATGCCAGGCCCAGCCCAGACACTTGATTTATGCCAAAGACGCCCAGAATATCGGCATCGTGGGGCAGGGGAAGATCGATGGCTCGGGCCGCTCCTTCTGGCGCCTCATGACCAAGCCGGAGATCGAGGAAGTATTGCTGCAGCGGCCGGAGGGCGGCAGGGTGGCCCAGGATTGGTATCGCTGGCTGGACCGGCCGGCCATGATGCTTGAGTTGGAGGGCTGTAAGAACGTACGGCTGGAGGGGATCCGCTTGGAGAACGCCCCTTTCTGGACGGTTCACCCGCTCCGTTGCGACTCGGTCTTTATCGATGGCATCACGATTCACAATCCGCTGTATGGCAACAACCTGGATGGTATCGACCCGGACGGCTGTTCGAACGTAATGATCTCCAACTGCAACATTTACACCTGTGACGATGCCATCTGCGTGAAGAACAGCGCCTGGGCCGGGCACGATTCAGTTTGGCGTTCGAGGAACATCACGGTTACGAACTGCGTTCTCTGCACTACCTGCAACGCGCTCAAGATAGATGAAATAGACCCGGGTAACAGCGTCGAAAACGTGGCCTTCAGCAACTGCGCGCTGTACGGCGATCCCCATCCGCAAGACACTGGCAATTCGCCGTTCTGGCCGGATCTGCAGGATTTTCGGCCCATGTCCGGCATTCATATCGATGTGCCAAGTCTGTCCGGTTCCATCACCGGTGTGACCATCTCGAACATCAGCATGCAGGATATTCGCAATCCGATTTTCATGCGGCTCACCAGAGCGGGAGAGAACGCCGGTCCCGGGACAGGCGGAACGATCCGGGACGTCATGATCGACAACATTCTGGCCAGGCGCCAAGGTCTGACGTGTGTGATCGCCGGACTGCCCGGCCGCGATATTGAACGCATCAGTCTGAGCAACGTGCGCGTAACGGGCGTGCAGCGCGGAACCCTGGCGTGGGCCCAGCGGGAGTTCATCCCCGAGTCGGAGGGCGACTACCCAGAGGCGTTGATGTTCGGCAATCTCCCTTCGCACGGCCTGTATTGCCGCCATGTCAACGGCCTACGGCTGAGGAGTGTCGAGTACGTCCTGGAGGAGCCCGATATGCGGCCGGCTCTCATGTTTGATGACGTCAAGAACCTCGACATCGATAGCTTCGCCGCGCCGGCACCGCCGTCCGGGATGGCGGTGATGAGACTGAAGCAGGTCAGGCGGGCTTTCATTCGAGGTTGCAGCGCCTCGCCGGGCACGGGAACTTACCTGCAGGTCGAGGGTGAGGAAACGGAGAAGATCACTGTGATGGGCAACGACTTCACCGAAGCTGCAAGTCCCCTGCATGTCGGGGATGAAGTGAAGCGGGGTACGGTGTTCGAGTCGGGCAATCGGACGCCCCAGTCATAGCAGTCGGCTTGTAGGGCCCACCGTAAAAACGGCTCGACGATCCAGATGGAACAGAGGAACGCTTGTTCCGTCGGTCACAGATTCGATTTGCCCATGAAAGCGAATATCGATTGAGTGACTCGGCTCATCCTATTCCTGAGCCACGGACGACACTTCTAATGGCCCCAAGAGACCCGAGGGCAGCAGCGGCGACTTCGCGTTGTAAGGCTGAATGTCCGTGAATGTGTATTTCCAGACAGCATAGGGCTGCTGATCGCCGATCAATCGGTTTACCCATAGATTCGTCACCTTGATCGTCAACTGGTTGCTTCCAGTCGCGATAGCCCCGGTGAGATCGACTTTGTAAGGCGCTTTCCACAGGATGCCGAGGGACTTGCCGTTCACGACAACTTCAGCTACATTTTCCACGTCGCCAAGATTGAGCCAGAGATGAGCACCCGGCGTGAACCAGTTTGCGGGGGCCTGAATTGTCTTGGTATACGTGGCTGTTCCTGAGAAGTACTTCACGCCCTCATTGGGGCTGTCGCTCCAAGAGGTGAGGCGATCAAAGCGCATCTGCTCCGGCGCGCCCCTGCCCGGCTGAAAACTGACGCTCCAGTCGCGATCTAGGGGGGCTTCGAGGCGTGAGATTCGAGTTTCCAACGGCTGCGGCAATTGCCGCGACGGCGCGGTTGCCGGCGCACGGAACACAACGAAGACCGCTCCGAAGGGATCAAGATGCAGTGGGACCGTGGTGCGCCCATCCGCGGTGCGATATGAAGCGGGCTTCGACGTCCCCTTTGCGGCATCCCACAGCGCAGGGGCTTTGCCCGCTACCCGAAATGTCGCATCGACATTCTCAGCGCGGTCTTTGCGATTGTCGACAAAATAGATATCCCCATCGGCCAGCCTGCGGTGGACGAACATCAGCGTGGTATCGGGCTCCGGCCGCGTGTACTCGAAGTCCTGCGCGACCCGCAGATCTGAGAGCACTTCGTTCGCTGTCTTGCCTGAGTATACACTTCCGTTTCCGCACTTGTGAACGAAGGGAGGCTGGGGTGTTCCGCTCCCCCAGAGCTTGTCGGCGATACTGTGAAACTCTCTGTCATCATCGGAGAGGCTCGGCGAATCGACGGGCTTGCTGCCCACGATAACTGCCCCCTTTGCAACCAGGTCTTCAAGCCGGCGCAAGACAGGCAGAGTCATGCGCCGGCTGGTTCCGCCCAGGTAGAGTATGCGATAGCTCGTTCCTCCAGGCGTGACCAACCGCCCATTCTCGAAGGACAGATGATTCAATACCACGTCACTATTGACGAAGTCGAAGCCATACCCCTCCGGCGCGTCCTGCTGCAGCTCCCAGCCGAACACTGCTGTCAAGGGCCCCTCCTCGCCGTAGAAGTAGGCGACATCGCCGCAAGAGTGCCCTTGCTGCAACAGGTAGGAAGACCGGGCGAGATATGTAATCCACGGACCGGCCTCCTCTGCCCAGGTCTCATTTCGGGTGAAAAACTGCCCAGCAGATCCGAGCGTCAGCCCGGGCGCTTTATCCAGGACCGGCTCATGCGTGGATTCGTGAATCAGGAACCGGTTGACGCCCACAGCAAGCTCAAGGTCGGCATACCTCTTGAGGTTGCCCGGGCAAAAACTCCACGACGGCCCACTGCTTGTCATCGACTCTGCGCCGACCAGGTTCTGGCCATAAATATGGGCGATTGAGGCGGCTCCTCGCAGATCTACAATATGGCTGGGATAGGGTCCGATATTCTCTGGATAGGTCCACAAGGCGCCCATGGGAATATCCATTTTGCTTCTCATCTCCATGTCGTCGCCCAAAGACGGCCGATGATACTCCAGTGCTTCTCCGTAGTAACCCATCCCGTGGCGGTGCAACCCGTCGGAGATCTCACCGTAGTGGTTCTGAGCGATCAACTGGGCGAGGGTGCGGCGGAAGTCCCAAAGGAATCTATCTGTATCCGCTGGGCTCTCGATAACCACGCCCGTTAGCGCTGGAAGCCACAGATGCGGATCGTAGCCGCGTCGCTGTTTGAACTCGTCCAGGATGTTGTTGGTCCAGTTCTGTGGACCGACCTCGATACTGTCGGTAAGCAAATAAGAAATGCCGGAGCTGCCCATCATCGAGGCGCCCACCGTATCCGAATACATCTTCAGATAGCTGTCCAGATAGTTCTTGACGTACTGCCGATTGAGTTTGTCGACTTCGAGACCGGTGGCCTCCGCCGGGGCAGGCCCATTCTCATGGCCCGTAAGCGAATAGCCGATTCGCAGAACCATCCACTTTCCCGCAGGTGGAGTCCAGTCAAGCGCACCATCGGGTTTCATCTTGTTCGTGAGGTCAACGACGTCACTTGGTGAGACGATGAATTCGGGCGCCACTTCTGGATTGGGGATGGCGTAAAAGTCTCGCACATTCGCATAACCTGCACGCTTCTCGAATTCGTTGACGCGCGCTCCGCTGCTCAGGACCAGTTCTGTGATTCTGTGATCGGGAACAGGTTTGGCAGGCGTCGCCGGGGCGAAGCTGAGCCGGAAGAAGCGTGCTGTTACGGCATTGAAGGCAGTCGTGCGCTGCGGCACACTACTCGATAAGATATCCACAATTTTATGGAAGTGCTCGCCGTCATCGCTGGCTTCCAGGCGGGGAGGAACGCCATCGTCACTGAGGTCGAAGACGCTCCTCATGTCGTCCAGAGTGGCTAGCGTGATAGCTTGAATCGTCTGTGGCCGACCGTAGTCGAATTGAACCCAGGCTCCGCTCCCCGGCGCACCAGCGGGAAGTTGCAGCGCGACCTTATCTACATCCCCATCGGAAAACCCTGGCACGTCCGCAGAGCCACCGCTGGATGTCACACGCGGATTCAACTCCAATTGGGTCTTGTCCCCTCCCGGAATCCGATAGGCCACGACGGCAGCGTCTGCATAAAAGTGCGGGAGAACAGAAGCAGCTTTGAAGTTTTGGAAATATCCGGTCGTTTCTGGGGGATGGGGTAAAGCCCCGACAAACGGTCTGCCACCCTCGATGCGCACCGCGCTCCAGACCATCTTCTTCATTGCCTGCGATGGAGGAACCCAGGGTCCGCCCGTCTCGCTCCATCCCGGCGAACTGGCGATCGATACCTCCATCCCGAGGCTCCTGGCCAAGGTGAGGGCATAGCTGAAGGCCTGTTTCCATTCCGGCGTCATATAGACGAGTCGGTGCGGCACCACCTGAGGCGTGTCGATCGCGCCTTCAAATATGGTCACTCCTGCGATACCCACGCGATGCATCCATTCCAGATCGAGCTTGATCCCCTCTGGGGTGATATTGCCGTCCATCCAGTGCCACCAGACGCGCGGCCTGGCGCTATTGGGTGGATTCGCAAACGCGCGCCAGAGCGTGTCGTCGGATGGAGTGGCTGGCGTTTGCGCTGGGAGGCTGCAGCATGCAACACAGATAAGAAGAACAATGTCCGCCTTGCTCGATTTGCAAATCATCATTCGAATCCGTCCTTTTCAACTGTCCTCGATTCAGGAAGAGAAGCCCAGGGCAAGTGCGAGGGCAGGAAACGCTGGGTCTTGCGTGTCCAGCGCTGAGTTTCCAGACCATTGCCACCGGGCCGCACCACATCGAAGCTATTCGCCCGACAGGGTGTCTTGCACAGTGTGCCGAAGTCTTTTCCGGGCACTGTGACTCCAGCGATCACTTCCACACATCCCAGGTCCAGTGACGTGGACCCCACCAACTGGAGAGGGATTGGATATCGCTTAGATGGTGCGGCGGCATGACCAAAAGGCGGTCCGAAGGCCACCTCCCATCTTGGGTTTGAAGCGGCGCTCGAGTCGCATCACGGGGTTACCCCATTTCCCGCACTGCTGCAGGAAGATGCTCCAGCAGTTCCAAACTAAGGCGCCTCCCGCCAGGGATTCCGCACCTGATAGGAAACAATCTCCTTTCTCAGAAGTGCCGCAAGAGGTTCATCGTTTTGTTGCGCAGCAAGCGTCAGTGCGCGTTGCGCCATATCAAGGGCCTGAGAAAACTGCTGCTGCTCTGCATAGGCGGCAGCGAGGGTTTCGAGAATCGAAGGGTCCTTCCCGCCCGACAAATCAACCGCCTTTTGGGCGAGGGCGAAGGCCTCGGCGCCGTTTCGCAGCGTGTCGTCGGGGGTGGTGGCTAGGACGCGTGCGGTCTGCCGGAGTACGGGAAGAGCGTCCGGCTGCAGGCGGAGCGCCTCGCGCCAGTGGGCTAGAGCATCCGCGGTCCTCCGCTTCCCGATGTAGAGGACAACGCCCAGATAGTAATGGGCATCGGCCAGATCGGGGTCAATCTTCAGCGCTTGCTCAAACTGGAGTATAGCTTCGTCGAGCCTTCCTTCCGCCGCCAGGCTCTGTGCCAGGTCCCTGAGGTATTTGGCGTTCTGGGGGGCGAGCTCCACAGCCTTGCTGAAATGCACAAGGGCCTCAGAGGTCTTGCCCGTAGAGCCCAGCGCGATTCCGAGGAGGTCGTGCAGATCGGCGTCCTCAGGCCTAAACTTGAGCGCCTCCTCAAAATGTGGGATAGCCTCGTCGAACCGCCCTGCCAGGGCCAGGGCAGAGCCCAGGTTGCCGTGGGCCTTGGCGTCGTCCGGATTGGCTTCCAGCGCTTTCTCCCAGATTGGGACCGCCTCATCGAAGTGCCCCTTCTTCGCCAGTTCCAGCGCGCGGTCGAATTCCGCGTAAACCGCCACAGCCGGCACGTCGATTATGAACGGGCGGTCTGGCGGCATGTTAACGAATTCGGGAATGTTCACCGCCCGGTTGGCCGCGGTTGAGTTCTCGATCAGGATCGCAGGGCTGTCATTGCCGTACTCGTCGATGTGCGTAAGATACATCTGCGTGTAGGGCGAACGGGCCTTGGAGGAGAATACCATCCAACGGCCATTCGGAGAGAAGCTGTGCCAGGAGTTCATGAGCGGCGTGTTACAGCGCATGCGCCGTGCGACGCCGCCCTGCGCCGGCACGATGTAGAGCTGGCCGTCAGGCCGCATCAACTGCCCATTCCGGCACTTGACAAACACGATCCAGCGGCCGTCGGGTGAGATCTTTGGGAAGGTATTGCTCGCACCATTGCGGGAGGCGCCATCAATCGGCTCAGGGTGGCCGCCGCGGCCCTCGTTGAAGGGAATGCGGTAGAGATCATATTGGATCTGGATCTCGTTCGGATCGTTGGCGAATTCGGCCATCCTCCCGCCTTCGGGATACGCGCTCTTCGCTCCGGCCCGCGCGAAAATCAGGTACTTGCCGTCGGGACTCCAGAAGCCGCCAGTCTGGACGTAGCCTGGATCATCGGCGCCCGGGAGAGGCTGCTCGACCCCGGTGGCCCGGCTGTACCAGGCCAGGATGCCCGAGGTCGGATAGAACACTTGGAGGAAGCGGTAGTCTCTGAAGTTCGCCACGTAGAAATTGCTTCGCATAGGCTTCTTTGTTCCGCTGATGGTGGTGACTACGTACTGCCCGTCCGGCGAAACCTGTGACATAAAGCCGACCCGGTTTTGCCCGAACTGGCGGTCTCCCGAACGATTCCATGAGACGATGTCCTCGCTTCGGATGGATGTTCGTTGGCCGAGTTGAACCAGGGCGTACAACCCCTTGTCGTTTTCGGGGCCATCAATATCCATACCCAATGTCTTGCCGTCGGCGGAGAACGAATGACAGTTGGCGCAAGTAGGGAGGCCTTCTACGACGACCCGGCTGCGAGGCTCCGCGATGTTGCGCAAGCGCCAGGCGATCAATGGCAATGCACTTGTGGAGAGGGGCCGAATGATCCCCTTCTCACCTGTCGCGGGCATAAGCGGGACGTCGCGATAGAAAATGGGGGCGCCCACAGTATCCTTCGAAGTTTGTATGCGAATCTGCCCGCGCGAAACCGCCCCTCTGTCGCGGAAGCCGGTGATGGTGATGGTCGCCGTGCGCGCCACGGAGTGTCGCTTCATGCGCTCCCAGGTTTCGGAATCCGGTTTCCAGATGTGCTGCGCGACCTCGACCGGTGTCAACTCGGGCAATTTGTTCGTACTGGAGACACAGCGCGAATCGATCTCGCCCATACGCCGGCGCTCGCCCTGCGATTCCACGCGTATGCCCTGTGCGCCATCAGCAAAGGCGACCTCAATTCGCCATGCCCTCACATTCTCCTCGGCATCCCTCCAGAGAAACGTCGGGGCCTCGATGTCGGGCGGGAAGATCGAATCCTCAGCCGGATAGTCGATGGTAATCGGAGCAAGCGTGGTGTGGAGCGCGAGGACTCGATCAAGGAACACGATGGATGCCATGGTGATCCATCCCACAATCAGGAGGATGGGTCGAGCCTGGTTCATTGTTCACCGTCCGGATTCCGATCATCTGCGGCTGCACACAATCAGCGAAATGGCGTAATTCTGTCTATTCTACCAGCTTGAGGGTTCGGGCTTGCTGATCGGCCCGGTCTTGTTGCACCAGCTGCAAAGTCAGTCATTTGCTGGCTGGCATTGCCACGATTCGTTGGGAGGGACGCGCTTCGGGGCCTCCCTTCGCCTGCCTATAAGCTTCTGGCGGTTCGGTGAGGACCGGAGTCCAGGCCGAGCGCTGCGGGTTCATCGCCAGAGCCTGGACGCCGGCCGCAGGCCGGCCGCATCTAGGATCTGGCAGGCGAAGGAAGTCTGTGTTGTGACCTCGGATACGCTGCCTCCGCGCGGGCGACCGGCGCCGGCGGGCGATAGCCTAGTGAGCTATGCGGACGGACGGTATTGTAGTGCTGGCGCCACATTCCAATGATCACTTGCGCTTCACGCAGTGAGTAGAAGATCTCTCTGTTCAGACACTCATCGCTGAGTTTCATCGTTCTTAGTGGACCCAGGGTCGAGCCGTACCACGCCGTATTGCAAGTCCACCCGTCGCCATTCAAGCAAGAGGATTTCGCCCCGCCTGCAACCAGTCCAATACGCCATCGCGAGGACTGGCTTCAGGTGATTCGGCAAAGCCCAGCCGCATGGTGTGACCCCGTTGTGACAACTCCCGCGATTTGCCCACATTTCCCAGAATCTCACCCGATGAACGGTCTTTAGTAAACGGTTGTTCTGTGGACGTTTAGATCCCCTGAGATCCTCTAAACTACTGACGGGATCGGACTTAAAATCCAGATTTCGTGAATGCCCCCGCAAGAATCCCGTACCAATCAAGTCTCTTGGGAGAATTCTGTGTCATGTCGTACGCCCACGACTCACCCCGTGTCGCATTGGCCGCCCCGCTCCGGGGTGGGAGGCCTTCGGTCGGGATCATGACCCCCGGCACACACGGCCAATTCCAGTGTATTGCGGAGGCATCGCATTGCGAGTCCATTGCGAGTACTCCGCCACCTTCAACATAGCTCACCCTGTCTTATCATACACTTCAGAACATCTCAGCATATCTCTAAGTAGTTGAAAACAAAAGAGATTCTGCATTCAGGTTCTAGTTCTCGCAAGGGAGTGGAGGTTCAAGTCCTCTCATCGGCACCAAACAAAGCACTTATACGATGAGGGCCGCTTGACCAAAGCGGCCTTTTCGCTACATTCCACGGTCCTATGGTTGGCCCATAATCCCCGGCAACCAGTGGACCGCGTTGTCGTGGAAGATCCGGCGGAGAACAGGCCCGGGCAGCGCGAGGCCCTGGTGGCTGTGGCCCATGTACTCGACCATCTGGTCCGTGGAGAAGAATTTCCAATCGTTGGCGTAAGTGGCGTTCCACTTCGCCAGCGCCTGGGCGGCATCGTCCTTGGGATTGACGACCAGGTCAGTGGCGTAGAGGATGCGGTCCTGATACTTGATCAGGAAGGCCCGCACTTTGTCGCGCGGCTGGAGCATGAAGTAGGGGACGCGCGCGGCGGTGTCGACCGCAAAATTGGGATAGCGGTCGAAGCGCTGGGCCATCTCATTCACGTCGGCTTCCATGCTGCCCAGGTGCGCGCCGACCACGCGCAGCTTGGGGTTCCGGGCCAGGAGATGGTCGCGGGCCGCGAGGATGGCGGCCTTGGAGGGCCACTCGGGATGCGCGTAGGCGTACTCCTGCGGGTTCTGCTTGTAGTATTCGTAGTCCGGGCTGGCGGGGTTGGGCGGCTGCCAGCACGAATCGGGCTCGGCGAGGTGCGCGACGACGGTGCGGCCGCGGGCGGCGATGTGGGCGTAGATGGGATCGAAGGCGGGGTCGTCGGGCAGCACATATTTCCCGGCCTTCGACTTCATCTCCATGCCCATGACCTTGTAGATCTTGACCGCGATGGCGCCGGCGGCGAAGTCGGCATCAAGCTGTCGATTGGCGCGCTGGGCGAAGCCGGGTTGCTCAAATTCGTAAGGGCTGAAAGTGGTGCACAGAACGGCGCGGCCGGCGGTGCCGTGGACGACCTTGAGCACGTCGCTGCGCTGCGGCTCCATGGCCTTGAAGTAAGGGTCGCGATCATCAATCAGGAGAATGTCCAGCATGCGCAGATTCAGGCGCTGCATGAACGCGGCGAAGGCGGGGTCGTCCTTGTAAACGTGGATGTGCGCGTCGATCGGTGCCAGGGCGGCGAAGCCGGCGAGATCAGCAACGGCCGGCGGCGGGCCGGGTTGGCCTTCGTACAGCCGGCTCATGCCTAGCGCCGAGGCGAGCACCATCGAGAGCGCCAGCACAGCTATCGCCAGTAAGGGCAACGTCCGCTTCGAATTCAAGAATTGCACCGCAGATCTCCTGGCGGCAGGATAACATTACGCGAGCATGGGTTTTCGCGCAGATGGGATGAACCGAATTCTCCGACCGGGCCTGGCGCAACGGAGGAACATCAGGACGGCGGAGTGGGAAGTGCGCGTGGTGGCAGCGCGCCGAAGCGTAGTAAAGTGACGACATGACCAGGCTTCGCATTGCCGCTGTGTTGTTGACGCTAGCCGCCGCTGTCCGTCTTCCGGCCCAGGAAGCGACGGTACAGGAGGAAAAGCAAACCTTCAAGACATACCCATACTCCGGGCCCGACCCGGCGCCGATCATGGTCCGCTCCAGCATGTGGGGCAGCGGGGCGAGCCTGTACCCGTATTACTTTTTCGACGAGCTGAGCAGCAACGGCGTCGACAAGCAGTACGACATCATCCGGCTGGAGAACGCGTATCTCAAGCTGCTGGTGTCGCCGGCCGACGGGGGCAAGCTGCTGGCGGCCATCGAGAAGAGCACGGGCAGGGACTTTCTGTACTTCAACCACGTCCGCAAGTACCGTGACATCGCCCACCGCGGGCCGTGGACCTCGGGCGGCATCGAGTGGAACTTCGGCCTGGTGGGCCACACGCCGGCGACGGCCTCGCCGGTGGATTATGCGATCCGCAAAAACCCCGACGGCAGCGTCACGTGCGTGGTTGGAACGATGGACCTGCCGTCGCGCACCGAATGGCGCGTCTCCATTACGCTGCCGCCGGACAAGGCGTACTTTCTCACGGACGCGATGTGGTACAACCCGCAGCCGCTGGAGCAGTCCTACTACGTGTGGATGAACGCCGCCGGCAAGCTGGGCCAGGACCTGGAGTTCATCCTGCCGGGCACGCGATACATCGCGCACGATTACTCGGTTCCGACCGAGCCATGGCCGCTGCTGCCGGATGGCCGCAGCCTGGCTTTATACAAAGACCACCGCGCGATGGACGAAGGCGGAAGTTACTTCGTCCACGGCAAGCTGCAGGAGTCCAACGGCGCCTATTGGCACGATTCGAATTTCGGCTATGGGCACTGGGCATTGCATGAGGAGGTGCCGGGGCAGAAGTTCTTCCGCTGGCCGCTGTCGCGCGATGGCGCGATGTGGGAGAACCTGCTCACGGACAGCGACGGGCCGTACTTTGAACCACAGTCGGGGCGGCTGCTGGATCAGAACGATCACGAGTTTTTTGCGCCCTATACGACCGACCGCTGGCGCGAGTTCTGGTTCCCCTACAAGGATATCGGGCCGATGGTGAAGGCCACGCCGGCGGGCGTGCTGAACGCCCGGACGAATGGGCGGGAAGTGGAGCTGGGTTTCAGTGCGCTCGAGAAGACGGACGAGGATCTGGTGGTTTTCAACGCGGACAAAGAGATCTTCCGCGAACATCTGCGGCTCGACCCCATGGGCGTCTACGAGAAGAAGCTGGCCATGGAGGTGCCCGCGGGCGCGTTGCGGGTGCGGCTGGGCAATCTGTTGAGCTACTCCGACGACCCTCAGGACGGGCTCCTGAAGCGGCCCCTGAATTTCCATAATTACGACCACGCGACGCTGGAAGGGCTGTATCAGTCGGCGGAGCACGCCGAGAAGTCGCGTGATTACCGCCGCGCTCTCAGCCAGTACCTGGAGTGCATCAAGCGCGACCCGACGCACGTTCGCGCCCTGACGCGCCTGGCCGCGATCTACTATCGCCGGGCCGAGTACCCCGTGGCTCTGGAGTACTCCCGCCGGGTGCTCGATTTCGTCATGTACGACGCCGACGCCAATTATTTCTATGCACTGATTGCGCGCCGCATGGGCGACTTCACCGACGCCAAGGAGACGCTGGGGTGGGCGGCGCGGTCGATGAAATATCGTTCCTCCGCGGATTGCCAACTGGCGGAAATCTACCTGATGGAGGGCAACAACGAGCGCGCCGAGGAGTATGCGCGGCGGTCGCTGGACTATGACGCGCATAACATCAAGACGCTCGAGGTGTTGAGTACGCTGTACCGCCGGACGGGCAAAGCGGAGCAGGCGAAGGCGACGATCGAGCGCATTCTGGAACTCGATCCGCTGAGCCACCTGGCGCGGTTTGAGACTTACCTGTTGCATCCCGAGGCGGCGGCGTTGAAGCAGTTCCAGTCCATGATCCGCAACGAAATGCCGCATGAGACGTACCTGGAGATCGCTTCGTACTACGTCAATCTGGGGCTGGACGAAGATGCGCTGCGGCTGCTCGCCGTGGCGCCGGACCAGGCGGAGATCCGTTACTGGCAAGCTTATCTGCTGCGCGACAAGTCGCCCGAACAGAGCCGGAAGGTGCTGCAAAAGGCGGCCTCGCTGTCGCCCTACCTGGTGTTCCCGTTCCGCCAGGAGGAGATCCCAGTGTTCCAATGGGCGGACCAGGCGCCCGGCGGGGATTGGAAGGCCAAGTACTATCTGGGCCTGATCGAATGGGGGCTGCGGCGGGATGAGGATGCGCGCAAGGAAATGGCGGCGGCGGGGGATCGGCCCGACTATGCGGCGTTCTACGCCAGCCGTGCCTATCTCGAACAGGTCTCCGATCCGGCCCAGGCGCAGGCCGATTACGAAAGGGCGCGCGTTGTCGATCCCAAGGACTGGCGGAACTCGAAACGTCTGGCCGCGTACTACGCCTCGAAGGGAATGTACGACAAAGCCCTGGCCGTGGCGGAAAGCGCCTCTAAGCAATTTCCTAATGAAGACGCCATCAAAGTGACGCTGGCCCGCGCGTACTTCAACTCGGGCCGCTATCAGGACTGCCATGACACGCTGCAGCACGCCACCATCCTGCCGGCGGAGGGGCAGAGCGACGTGTACCGCCTGTTCGCCGGCTGCCAGATGGCGCTGGCGCTGGAAGCCATGAAACACAATCGCTACGATCTGGCCGAGGAGCGGGTGGAAGCCTCGGAGGTCTATCCCGAACATCTCGGGACCGGGAAGCCGGCCGATCCCGATTACCGCGTGCAGGATTGTCTGTTGACGATCTGTTACCAGAAGACCAATCAAGGCGCCAAGGCGGATGAACGCAAGGCAGCCATCAACGAGTTCGCCGCCCGGAATTCAGCGGATGGCTGGGACCGTCTGAGCGGCAAGCTGGACGCGTGGTACGCGACCGAGTTCCCGAACGACGATCCTCTGACCGCTTTGAAAAAGCTGGTCACCGCGATCCGAGGGCGCGCGACGGAGTAGAGTCCATCCATTGACGGGCGGCGGTTCCGGCAGTAGTTGTTCGTTTGCCCGAGGCGCTGGGGCGGCGGGGCCCTGCAGGCCGGGTATCGCATCCAGTGCGTCTTCACCGGCGGGTCCCCAGAGTGTGGCACGATGGGCGGTAACGGGGAGGGCAGATGGGCAAACGCAGCGAGCAGGGCTGGATTCGACGGGCTTTGAAAACTCTCAGGCGCCTGTTCCGACCAGAAAAACCAGGCCCCGAGGATCCGTATGCTTACGTGACGGCGCCGAAGAAGCCCGGCCCTCCGCGGCGCAGCGCCTCCGTGGCCGAAGAACCGGAAAGATGAAACCCCGCGCATTGGCGCCCCGCGGCGCGACCGGCGCGGCGGCGAATGGCAGCCAGCGGAAGCGGCGCGATCCTGCGCCACAGGCGGCGGGCGTTATACTCTGTAGCGAACCGGCATAAAGCAGCAGTCAGGCCACAGGGTTCCGGCTGTGCTCACACCCATGGAAACGAACATCGGAGTTCCCCTCAGCCGGTGGCCGCTGGCCATAGCCGGCAACATCAATCTGGACATCAAGACCAGTCTCATCGTGGCAGCCGAGGGCGTGATGTCGGATGGCGAAACCGGCATCGAAGAGATTTACGAGAGTCTGGGCGGAGGCGGCGCCAACGCGGCGATGGCAGCTGCGCGGCTCGGCGGCCGGGTGCATTTTTTCGGTTGCGTCGGCGATGACGAACTGGGCGACCGGCTGGAGGCGATCCTCGGCGGTTACGGGATTGTGGCGCACCTGGCGCGCAAGGAAACGACGACCGGGCGGTCGATCAATCTCAATTGGGACAACGGCTGCCGCCACTTCATCAGCAGCCTGCCCAACAACCGGTGGCTAGCGGGCGAGGATATCGATGTCGAGGCGATGATCGCAGCCGGCTGCCGCCAATTGCTGCGCGCGGATGTGTGGTTTTCCGAGTCGCTGCTGGCGGAAGGAAACTACGCACTGCTGGGCCGCGCCCGCGCGGCGGGGATCGAAACTTACCTCGACATCAACTGGGATCCGGAGTGGAGCGTCCCGGGCAACGGGCGGCGCGTGCGCGAGCGTTGCGAGCAGCTGACGCGCGTTCTGCCGTATATCAACTTCGCCCACGGCAACGAGCGCGAACTGGCGTATTTCACGGGCCGGAACGACCTCCGGGAGGCCTGCCGCTTCCTGCTCGACCAGGGTTGTTCGAGCGTGGTGATCCATCGCGGCGACAAAGGCGCGGCGTCCTTCAACGCCGCCGAAGGGTGGATCGAAGTGCCGGCCGCGACGGTCGAGAGCATCGTCTGCTCCACGGCCTGCGGCGACGTATTCTGCGCCGCGCACATGCTGCTGCACGACCTGGACACAGGCGACCGGCTGCGAGCCAGCGCCAGCATCGCCGCCGATCACCTGAGCGGGAAACGCGTGCTGATCCCGCGGCTCAATGACCAGCGACCGGGGAGAAAGGACGGCCATGACGTTCACCGAGAAATACCTGTCTGAAGCCCGGCAGATCCTCGACCTCCTGCCGGTCGAAAAGATCGAGCAGATGGCGCAGCGTCTGGCCGGCGTGCGCGAAGCCGGCGGGCGCCTGTTCGTCCTCGGAGTCGGCGGCAGCGCGGCCAACGCATCGCACGTCGTGAATGACCTTCGAAAGATCGCCGGCATCGAGGCCTACGCGCCCACCGACAACGTCGCGGAGTTGACTGCCCGCACGAACGACGAAGGTTGGAACAGCGTGTTTGTCTCCTGGCTGCAGGTGAGCCGGTTGTCAGCGCGCGATGCCGTGCTGGTGCTCTCGGTGGGCGGCGGTGATCCGGAATTCAACGTGAGCACGAATCTGGTCGCGGCCCTGGACTACGCCAAATCCTGTGGCGCCACCACCCTCGGCATCATCGGGCGCGACGGCGGCTACACGGCGCGCGTGGCCGACCTCAGCGTGGTGGTCCCGACCGTGAACGCGGCCCACATTACACCCCACGCCGAGGCGTTTCAGGCGGTGATCTGGCATCTGCTGGTTTCACACCCAGACGTCAAGCGAGTTGCAACGAAATGGGAGGGGGCCCCGCCCGCGAGCTGCGAGTAGTTTTCGCCCTCTGCGGCGAAGCGGGCGGCATTGGGCCGCCGCTGCGGGGCTCTCGCTCTCTCTTTGGGCTTCCACCTTCGCTGGCTACGCCCGCTTCGGCGGACAAGTCGGCGGGCTACGCCGGCCAGAAGTGACGGTTCGCGAAGGCTCTTCCAGAACCGGACTTTAGGTATTGCTCGAACTGCGTCGCCTGTTCGCGGGTAGAGAAGGCAACGTAGGTCCGCAGGGTCCACGGTGTGAATTTGGAGGTGTGCGGGACACGGCCTGCGTTGTGCCTGGCGAGACGGACTTTGAGGTCGCTGGTCAGACCGACGTAGCTTTGGTCAGGGTGGGACTGGCTTTGGAGGAGGTAGACGTAGTGCACGGAGGCTGTTGAAGGTGGTGAGCCTTGATGCACTTTATGAGTGGGAAGAGAACGGGGATGCTCTCAGGTTTGAACAGCCCGCCTTCGCCCAACGGGCTGCGGCGGGTCTTCGCCCTCCGGGCTTCGACGAACACCAGCCTTCGGCATGGCTCCGGCTTGCCAGCCGAAGCCTTGGCGAAGGCTGGTGGAGGCGGCGGGAGTTGAACCCGCGTCCGAAATGGCTTGCCATGACGAGCCTACGTGCGTATCCGATTCGAAATCTCAGTCCCGGGCTCCGAACCGGCAGGAAGCAACGAGACCCAGCCTGATTGGGTTTAAGTCCTCTGCCCCAGGCGGAGACTTTGGACCGATCCTGCGGAAAGACGCCGGCCCGGCGGAGGGCAGGCCCTCAACCGGCGGCGCGCCACCTAAAAATTAGGCAGCGTAAGCAAACTGCGTGTTATTGGCAGTTGTTGGTTTTCCAGTCGTTTTACGGGAGCCTGGAACCCGGCACGCCTCATCACACCAATTCCATCCCGTCGAAACCGTTACGCCCCCTCCTTATCAGGGTACACCTAGTAACTTCGATGCGTTCAGGAGAGAATCGGTTCCGGTGGACGAAAAACCGGCGTATGCTGATTGGATCGATGCGACATAGCCCGGTCTGGAGTAGGAGTTGACGCGATGACGCATGGTGCAATGTGGCGGTTTTCGAGACGCGGTTTCCTCAAGAAGACCCTGGGGACGGCGTGGGCCGGGGCGGCACTCATGGAGCAAGCCACGATGCGCGCCGCGGCCGCTCGCGCCCAGGCGAGCGCGGCGGGCAAGGCTGGGCTGCCCAAGCTGTTCGACATCGAGAAGGCGGCCGAAGGCGCCTGGCTGGCCAAGGCCCGGTCGGCGGCGCTGATCAATTGCAACGCGGCGATCTTCGAGCAGAGCGGCGGAATGCTGGTGGTGGATACGCACTCGAAGCCGTCGGCCGCGGCGGCGCTGGTCCGGCAACTGGGCGCGGAAGTGACGAAAAAGCCGGTGCGCTGGGTGGTGAACAGCCACTTTCACTGGGACCACACCCAGGGAACGCCGGTTTACAAGAAGCTCACGCCCAAGCCGGAGATCGTAGCCAGCGAGACGACCCGGCGGCTGCTCGGCGAGAATGGCTCACTGCGGCTGAAAATCTCGATGGATGAGGCCGCGAAATCACTGGATGAGTACGCCGCGAAGGCCGGCGCGGCCAAGACGCCCGCGGAGAAGGCCTACTGGCAGCGGATGAGCGTTGAGACCAAGGCGTTTCTGGCCGAGATGAAGGGTTTCCAGTTCGAACTGCCCGATATCACGCTGACGAGCGACCTGACGTTGCACGATGCGGCGCAAGAGCTGCACATCGCATTCCGCGGACGCGCGCACACGGCCGGCGACATCGTCGTTTATAGCCCGTCCCGCAAGGTGATTTCGACCGGCGACATGCTGCAAGGCCTGGGGCCGTTCCTCGGCGACGGGTATCCCAAGGAATGGCCGAACACGCTGCTGTCAGTAGCGGAGTTTGATTTCGACAAGGTTCTGGGCGGACACGGGCGGGTTCACGAACGCGCGCTGCTGTACCAGATGCGCGACTACCTGGAGGAGCTGTGGATCGCGGTGGAGCGTGGGCAGCGCCGCAAAGGCACGCTGGAGCAGCTGCAGAAGGACATGACAGCGGAGAGATTTGTCTCGCTGAAGAGCGGCTATGGGGCAGCGACGGTGTCGGTGCTGCGCGAGTTCACCATGCAGCCGCCCGGAACGACCGATGCGGAGATCCTGGAAGGGCTGGTCAAGGGCAACCTGGCGGATGTCTGGAAGCGCCTGGAAGAGTCCTGAGCGGGAGCGTGTATTCCACCAGATCGGGGAGCGCCCAGAGCGATAAGCCAGCGTGACGATGGGCGCATTTCTCGCGCGCGCCTTTGCTAAGATGCGACACTGAGTAGTTTGGCCATGGGCTCCACGACACCGGCTCCGGCACAGGAAGCGACCGAGAAGGAACAGACGCCGCCGTTGTGGAAGGTGGTCCTGCTCGACGACGACGAGCACACCTACGACTACGTGATCGAAATGCTGACGAAGCTGTTCCTGAAGACCGCGGATGAGGCCTACCGGCACGCGGTGGAAGTGGATACGGCAGGGCGGACCGTGGTGATGATCTGTGAGCGCGAGGCAGCGGAGTTCGCGCGCGACCAGATCCACGGATACGGCGCGGATTGGCGGCTGCCGCGCAGCAAAGGCTCGATGAGCGCGGCGCTCGAGCCGACGGCCAGCGGCGCGGGCGCATGAATCATACCATGGAATAATAGAGACGCAGGCGGGGCACGGTCCGGGAGACCGCTTCGGAGGAGCGGTTGATATCATCGTTCTTACGGTTTTTCGGTTTTGCCCCCAGCCATGCGGTTCTCATCCTTCGACCAGCCCTACAAACTCGGATCCAAGACGGTCCGAGGCCGCTTCGTCATCCCCTCCGGAATCCGCTGCACGCACGCGGCGACGATCCACAAATGCTTCCGGGAAATCCCGTCCCTGGGAGTTATCACCACCAAGAGCATCAGCGCCCAGCCGCGGCAGGGGTATCGCGAGCCGATCTACGCGCGCTACGCGCCGGGCTGTTACATCAACGCGGTGGGTCTGGCGAATCCGGGGGCGGCGGCGTACCTGGCCGAGTTTGAGGGGCTGCGAACGCCCGAGGACAAGTTCCTGCTGGTGTCGATCTTCGGCTCCGATGTGGACAGCTTCGTGGAAGCGGCGCTCACGCTGAAGCCGATCGCGGACGGAGTGGAGCTGAACATGTCGTGCCCGCATGCCAAGGGCTACGGGTCGGAGGTGGGGCAGGATCTGAAACTGCTGGTGAGAATCACGGAGGCCGTGGTTCGCAAGACGGGCCTGCCGGTTTTCGTGAAGCTCTCCTCGACGCTGGCCCGATTGGGCATCTCGGCCCGAGAGGCCATGGATGCGGGCGCGGCAGGCTTCACGCTGATCAACACGGTCGGCCCGGCGCTGGCGGAGGTGGGCACGAGCCCGATCCTGCACAACCGGCTGGGCGGATTGTCGGGCGATGGAATCCGGCCGATGGGGTTGCGCGCGGTGGAGCAGGTGCGCCACGCGGTGGGGAGCGAGGCGGTGATCATCGGCATGGGCGGGATCGCCTCGCCGGAACACGTGCATCAGTATGCGGAGGCCGGCGCCGACCTGTTCGGAGTAGGCAGCGCGCTGACCGGGCTGGACAGCGAGCAGATGCGCGAGTACCTGGCCGAACTGCAGCGCGATGTGAGCCAGGAGCCGGCGCGGAGCTACGCGCGGTCGTGTGAATCCACCGTGCGCATGGACTACGTGAAGACGCGGGTAACCGGCAGGGTCGAGTACGACGAAACGCTGTTCAAACTGATTCTCGAAGAGCTGCCGGAAGGGGCGCAGGACGGGGACCTGGCGGGGAAATTCTACTTTCTGTGCCTGCCGGGGGTTGGGGAGAAGCCCTTTGCGATCTTCTCGGCCGCGGAGAAGAGCGTGGTGGTGCGCACGGTCGGAGTGTTCTCCCAACACCTGGCCCAGCTGGCGGAGGGCGCCGAGATTCTGTTGCGCGGACCGTATGGCAAGGGCGTGCCGGTTTTTGACAACAGCACGCTGGTCTTTACCGGCGGCGGAACGGGCATCGCATCGCTGCTGGAGATCGCCCACAAACTGAAGCCGGGCAACAAACAAATGTTCCTGCTCGGCGCCAGAACCGGCCGGCACCTGTTCGACCTGGACAAGTTCCGCAGCCTGGGCCCGGTGTTCCTGGCGACCGACGACGGCAGCGTGGGACACCAAGGCTATGTCGCGGAGCTGCTCGGAGAGGCGCTGGCCGGAGTGCCCACCCGCGAGATGCAGCGGCTGGTGTTCATCAATTGCGGGCCGGAGGCGATGGTCCGGCGCTGTTTCGAGATCCAACGGGAACTGGCGCCGGCGGAGCGCATCATCGGATCGATCGAATACATGACCAGCTGCGGCGTGGGCATCTGCGGGAAATGCGCCAGCCCATCGGGAGCGCTGACGTGCATCGACGGCCCGTTCCTGCGCCAGCGGGAGTTTCAAGTGGCGCCGGCGGACGAGTAGGGAGCCGCCGGTCGGCCGCCGTCGGAGAAGTGAATTTCAGCCGCCGCTACTTGAGCTTCACCGGGTAAGGCGCGTGCTCCGGCAGCCGGGGCGTGAACTGGTCGAGTTTCTTCAAGAGCTCGGCCACGCCGCGCTCGAGTTGCGGGTCTTGCCCTTCAATGACCGACCTGGCGTCGTTGTCTACCACGATGTCGGGATCGACGCCGTGGCCTTCCACGGCCCATTGGCCCTGGGCATCGGCGTGGGCGTATTCAGGCACGTTCACGTGCCCGCCGTCCAGCAGCGGGCCGTGATCGGTGATGCCGACCACGCCGCCCCACGAGCGCTCGCCGATCAGCGGCCCCAGTTTAGCGGTGCGGAACATCCACGGGAAGATGTCGCCGTCGGAGGCGGAATTGCCATCGAGCAGCACGGCTTTGGGGCCGATGAAGACGCTTTCGGGGTAGATTTCGGGAGTGGCGTGGTTGCGGGGGTAGCCGAGCGCCATTAAAGTGCGGGTCAGGCGGGTGACGATCATGCGCGAGACGTTGCCGCCGCCGTTGGCGCGGTCGTCGATGAGCAACGCCTCTTTGCGCAATTGCGGGTAGTACCACTTGATGAACTCGCTGATGCCCTCCGCACCCATGTCGGGCAGGTGCATGTAGCCGATCCGGCCGTGGGAGAGCTGATCCACTTTGCGGCGATTCTGTTCCACCCAATTGAAATAGACGAGACTGGTCTCGCTCGCGAGCGGGCGGTAGGTGATCCGGCGCGCTCCGGCGAGGGCGGGCGTGGTGTTGAGAGTCAATTGAACCGGGGCGTCGCCGGCGTTGCGCAGGAACTTGTAGATGTCCTGTTTCGCCGTCACGTCCTCGCCGTTGATGGCCAGGACATAGTCGCCGACGCGCGCGTCAACGCCGACCTCAGTCAGCGGAGAGCGATACGTTTCTTCCTCGTTCTGCCCCTGGAAGATCTTCGCGATCCGGTAGCGGCCGGAGGCGGCGTCCACCTCGAAGCGCGCGCCGGGCAGACCGGCGTGCGGACGCGGCGGCAGAATCACGTCGCCGCCGTCGATGTAGGTGTGCTGCACGGTCAGCTCGGAGATCATCTCGCTCAATACGTAATTCAGGTCGGTCCGCGATGCGCCACGTAGGGCAACAGCTGGCTGTAGCGATGGCCGCACGGCTTCCCAATCGTAGCCGTGCATGTTCGGCGCGTAGAAGAAATCGCGGTAGCGGCGCCACACCTCGTTGAAGATCTCTTTCCACTCCTCGGTCGGGGACGCGCTCGAGCATCGAGGCCGTCGGTGGAGACCGTTTTCTTCGTGCTCGCGCCGGTGGGAGTCGCGTCATACATGTTCCAGGCCGCGCCCTGACGAACCAGCACTTTCGATCCATCGCGCGACAGGACGAATGCGCCGATGTCGTCGACCAACCTGGTGTCCTTGCGGTCCTTGAACGCGAAGATGTGCAGCGCGGGCTTGGTCTGGGCGTCACGGCCGTAATACCGCGCCGGCAGGGTGGCATAGATCAACGAGTCGGATTTCACCGCCAGGCCGAAGTAGTTGTCGGCTTCGACCGGGACGCGAGTCACGCGGCTCGCGAGGCCGTCGAAATCGATGTCCTTATCTTTGTTGGCGTCCTTTGCCGCGGCGTCCTTAGACTCGGCCGGCGGTTTGTCTTTATCCTTAGAGCCATCGGCCTTCGCGGGCCCGTCCTTCTTGATCGTGACCTCGTCGCTTTCCAGCGGGAACGGGCTCTTGACGTCGTTGCGCAAGGCGAGAACGAAGATGCCGCGCGAACGGTTGGTCGCGAAATCGAATTCGATCTGCGAAATCTGCGGGTGAAACTCGTGCACGGCCATGTAGTACAGATAGTCGCCCTTGGGATCCCAGGCCGGCGAGCTTTCGTCGAATAGTCCATTGGTCACCTGGTGCAGCTTCCCATCCTGGAGACTCCAGATGTAGAGCACCGAGACATTTGTGGAATTCGGCATGCTGAAAGCGATGTAGCTTCCGCCCGGGGACCAGGCGTAGTCGCGGATTCCACCCTCAGTGGAATGGGCCACTTCCTGCGGCTTCCTGTCGGCCAGCGAGACGACCCACAAGCGGCCATCCTTATCGCTGAAGGCCAGCCGCTGGCCATCGGGGGACCAGCGCGGCTCATAGCGCATCGCCTTGCCGCCGGTGGTGATCTGTTCGGCGGGCGTCGAACCATCCTGGGCGACGACGTAGAGCTCCTCTTCGCCGGTGGCGTCCGAGATATAGGCGACTTTGGCCCCATCCGGCGACCACATCGGCCATTTGTCGTGCGCTCCCGGCGAATGCGTCAGGTTACGCGTGGGCCCATGTTCCACCGGCGCCGAGAAGATGTCGCCGCGCGCGGTGAACAGCACGCGCTCCCCCTTGGGGCTGAGTTCCGCGTCCTCGATGTGATTCGCCACCGCGATGTAGCTGGGACGGCGGTTGATGCCGTCGTCGGGCACGTTCACGGAGATCGGCGTGCTCTTGCCGGTCCTGATGTCGAGCACCTGCAGCTCGCCGTCCAATTCATAGACGATGCGGCGCTCGCGGTCCGAGCTCGGCCAACGCACGTCCCATACAGTGTTGTGGGTCACCTCGGTGGTCTTGCCGCTGGCGACGTCGTAGGCATACAGGTTGAAGTGGCCGTCCTTGTCGGAGTTGAAGTAGATCTGCCTGCCGATCCACATCGGATCGCGGCTGGAGCGCGGCCCTTCCGAGATCAGCTTGGCGGCGTGCGTCTCGAGGTCGAAGATGTAAAGCTGATTGGCCGTGCCGCCGCTGTAGCGTTTCTCGGGGCGGAAATCGCGCGCCTGCGGCGAATAGACGATCTCGTTCCCGCCGGGTGAAAGCGATCCTGAGCCTGCCACCGGCATCGGCAAGGGCTCGGATGGGCCGCCGTCGATAGAGACGCGGTACAGGCGGCTCTGCCCCAGCGCCCAGCCGTCGCGCAGCGTTCTGAAGATGACATAGTGGCCGTCGTTGGTCCAGCCGTAGACCTGGTTGTCATAACCCCAGCGCGGCGCGAGTGGCCCCCGCGACGGGTAAAAGGTCAACTGGCGCGGCTCGCCGCCGGTCGAGGGAATGACGTAGACCTGCTCGTCGCCATCGTATTGACCGGTGAATGCGATCCACTTTCCATCGGGAGAGAATTTGGCAAACAGCTCGACCCCCGAATGGGCCGTGAGACGCGTCGCCAGGCCGCCGCCGGCGCCCACAAGCCACAGATCACCGCCATAACTGAAGACGATGCGATTGTCGTGGATGTCCGGAAAGCGCAGCAGTTTCGTCTGCGCGCGGAGCGCGCCGCACGCCGCGGCCAGCAGCAGGGCGCGCGTGAGAAGACGCAACGCATAGGAATGGACGGCGTTTCGGGATGACATGTCGTGCCTCAACCGAAAGAGCCTACCAGAAACAAACCCGTACCGGAGCGGGCGCGCCTGTGGCTCGCGCCGGGGGCCGGCGCTCAGACGAGGGCGCCCGCCGGTGCGCTACTGGTTGTCCTGGAACTCCTCGTGCCAGGCCATCTGGATGGCCTCGAGCTTGGATTCGTTAGAAGTTTGCGGGTCGTCGCCGAAGCCTTCCAGTTCGACGACCATGCGATGCAGATCGGTGAAGCGCACCGTCAGCGGGTCGACGGCCGGGAACTTCTCCTGCAATGCGATGCCGATCTCTTCGGCCATGCTCCAATCGAGTGCCATGAACGACCTCTAGCCGACCTTGGTGCCTTTCAGGGCCGCGCGCACGGCCGTGTTCATCATGTTCTCGGCCAGCTTGCGCGAAAGATTATCCAGTTGCTCGATGGCCGCGCGGATCTGGGCGTGCGTGCCCGAATGGTAGACCATCAGCAGCGCGTTCTGCGCCTTGTCGATCTTCAGGCGCTCGGCCTCGCTCAGGTTGAACCACGCGGCGTTGACCTTGGCCTTCTTGAGCGCGTTGAGGATCGTGTCGGCCTCCACCTGCGCCTCGCGCACCTGGCGCGCCGCGAAATCCGCCTCGGCCTTCTCGAAGGACTCCCTGATCATGGCCTCCACCTGGCCGTCGGTGAGCCCATAAGAAGGCTTGACCTCGACCGATTGCTCCTTGCCGCTGCGCATGTCGCGCGCGGAGACGTTCAGAATGCCGTTGGCGTCGATCAGGAAGCGCACTTCGATGCGGGCCATGCCGGCCGGCACGGGGTCGAGATCCTTCAGGTCAAAGCGCGCCAGCGAGCGGCAGTCGCGGGCCAGTTCGCGCTCGCCCTGGACGACGTGGATCAGCACGTTGCGCTGGCCGTCCACCGAAGTCGTGAAGACCTCGGTGGCGGATGCGGGAATCGTCGAGTTGCGGTGCACCAGCCTGGAGACGACGCCGCCCATCGTTTCGATGCCGAGGGAAAGCGGCGTCACGTCCAGCAGCAGCTTGTCGCTGACGTCGCCGGAGAGAATCCCGGCCTGCACCGCCGCTCCCAGGGCCACGACCTCATCTGGGTTCAGCTCGCAATGCGGCTGGGCCTTGAACAGCGTCTCAACCGCCTGCCGCACCATCGGAATGCGCGTCGAGCCGCCCACCAGCACCACTTCGTCGATCTGCTCGGCGCTCAGACCAGCATCGAGCAGGGCATGGCGGCAGGGCTGCAGAGTGCGATCGACGATATCTTCGATGAGCCTCTCAAAAAGTTCGCGCGTGGTCTGGCGCGCATAATGCTTCCCGTCCCACGCGAACTCGATCTCGGCGGCGGGCACGAAGCTCAGCTTCTCCTTGGCTTCGATCACGGCGCGTCGCAGCGTCTGCACCGCCGCACCGTTGTGCGACAGATCGGCGCCCCATTCGGTAGCAATATCCTCGAGCGCAATGGAGAGCAGCCGGTTGTCGATGTCGTCGCCGCCCAGGTGGGTGTCGCCGTTGGTCGAGAGCACCTCGAAGATGCCGTCCTGCAAGCGCAAGATCGAGATGTCGAATGTGCCGCCGCCCAGGTCGTAAACCGCGACAACACCGTTCCTGCGTTTGTCGAGGCCATAGGCCAGGGCCGCCGCCGTGGGTTCGTTCACCAGGCGCAGCACCTCGAGACCGGCGATCCGTCCGGCATCCTTCGTGGCTTGCCGCTGCGCGTCGTTGAAGTACGCGGGCACGGTGATGACGGCCTGCGAGATCTCTTCGCCCAGCCAGTTTTCGGCCTGCGTCTTGAGTTGCTTGAGAACCTGGGCCGAGATCTCGGGAGGCGTCAACAGCCTGCCGCCAAGATCCAGGCGGATGACGTTCTCGCTTCCTTCGGCGATCCGGAAAGGGAACAGCTTCAGCTCGTCCTGGACATCGCCCACGCCGCGGCCCATCAGGCGCTTGACCGAGTAAACCGTGCGCTCCGGCCGGTCGATGAGCAACTGGCGGGCCGGCTCGCCCACGCTGAACGTGCCGTCGTCATTGAGCGAAACCACACTCGGCGTCAGAGCCGATCCGCCCGCGCCAGGGATCACCCGCGGGCCGGTCAGGTCCATAAACGCCACCAGGCTGTTGGTCGTGCCGAGGTCGATGCCGAGGATGCGCTTCTTCTGCGCAGCACTGAAGTCGATCTGAAACGTGCTCATGAAAGGCCGTTCGGCGCGCTCATGCCTGGCGCGTCGCAAACTCCTTGCTGATTTCCTGAATCAGGTTGCGGATATAGCGGCGGCGGTTCAGGATGGCGCGAATGGAGGCCAGTTTCTGCTGGCGCTCTTCACCCGGCGCGGCGTTGTCGTGCTCGTGAAACATGGCCGCGAGCTGGGCGTCGATCTCATCCTGCATGGCCAGGAAGCGATCGCGCGAAGCCTCCAGCTGGGGCTGCGCACCGGCGTCGCCCTGGCGCAATTCGTCCAGCGCCATATTCAAATCGAAGACTTCCTCGAGCAGCTCCGGCGGGACGTCCTTCGAGCGCTGCTCGCCGATGTCAAAGCCGCTCTCCTTGAGGATGTACTCGGCGCGCTGCACCGGGTCGCGCAGGATGCGGTAGCCGTCATTGAGGATCGAAGTCGCCTCCAGCGAGTAATTCCGCTCGGTTTCGGTGGCGCGCGTATACAGGTCGGGATGCAGCCGCCGGCTCAGCATATAATACCGGCGCTGCAATTCGGCGGGGTCGACCGAGAGGTGTTTCTCGAAGCCGAAGAAGGCGAAATAGTCCGGCACCGGACGTTGCAGTGAATTGCAGAATTTGCAGAACAGGGATGCCGATTCGGCCTCTTGCTCGGGCGTCTGGCCACAGCGCCAGCAGGTGTGATCGGCAATTTGAAAACTCATACGCGCCTTCCAGTGAGCGATTGTATCCGCATTCCGGCCCGGGGGGGAGCCTCGCGCCGCTCAGGTCGAGAAGGAAGAGCCGCAGCCGCAGCTCTTGGTGGCGTGCGGATTCTGAAACTCGAAGCCCGAATGCATCAGCGACTCCTTGTAGTCCAGCGTCATTCCGTCGAGGAAGACGATGCTCTTGGGGTCGACGTAAACCTGAACGTCGTCGAAGTTGTAAACCAGGTCGCTGGGCCGCGGCTGGGGCTCGAACTTGAACTGATAGCTCAACCCCGAGCAGCCGCCGCCGAGCACACCCAGGCGCAGCCCGCCTTCGACGCCCATCTTCTGGAACGACTCGCGAATCTTGCGCACGGCCAGCGGCGTAACCGTAATCGAGGGCATACTCTGCTTCTCCCCATCCGGCCGCGTCGCGGGGCGCGGCCCCGCTTCTATTGTCACGCCGATTGTTCCACGCCGGCGTGCGCAGCGTTGCCGTTCTTGGCCTTGTAGTCGCTGATCGCCGCCTTGATGGCATCCTCGGCCAGAACGGAGCAATGGATTTTGACCGGCGGCAGGCTCAGCTCGTTTACGATCTGGGTGTTCTTGATCTGCAGCGCCTCGTCTACCGTGCGGCCCTTCAGCATCTCCGTCGCCAACGAGCTGGAGGCGATGGCCGAGCCGCAGCCGAAGGTCTTGAACTTGGCGTCCTCGATCATGCCCGTCTCCGGGTTGACCTTGATCTGCAGCTTCATCACGTCGCCGCACTCCGGCGCGCCCACCAGGCCGGTGCCCACTCGCGGGTCCTTTTTGTCCAGCGAGCCGACGTTGCGCGGGTTGTTGTAGTGATCCAGAACCTTGTCAGAATATGCCATAACGTGTTTACATCCCCTTGATTGGATTTCCCAGTTGCCCCTGCCGATCCCTCAATGCGCCGCCCATTCGACGTTCTTCAGATCGATGCCCTCGCGCACCATCTCGTAGAGCGGTGACAGCTCGCGCAGCTTGCGCACGACATCGATCACCTTGCGCGCCGTGTAATCGATCTCCTCCTCGGTGTTGAACCGCCCCACGCCGAAACGAATCGAGCTGTGCGCCAGATCGTCGCCCGCGCCCAGCGCCTTCAGAACGTAACTCGGCTCCAGCGTCGCCGAGGTGCACGCCGAGCCGCTCGAGACCGCGATATCGTTGATGCCCATCAGCAGGCTTTCGCCCTCCACGTAGGCGAAGCTGATATTCAGGTTGTGCGGCAGGCGATGTTCGATGCTGCCGTTGATATACACCTCGTCGAGCTCCGCCAGGATCGTATCTTTCAGCCGGTCGCGCAGGCTCCTCATCCGCTCGATCTCTTCCCCCATCGACTCGCGGCACAGCTCCGCGGCCTGGCCGAAGCCGACGATGCCCGGGACGTTCAGCGTGCCGGAGCGGAAGCCGCGCTCATGCCCGCCGCCGTCCATCTGCGCCGTCAGTTGAACGCGCGGGTTCTTGCGGCGGACATACAGCGCGCCCACGCCCTTGGGACCGTACATTTTGTGCGCCGAGAAGCTCATCAGGTCGATGTTGTCGTCGATCACGTTGACCGGAATCTTGCCCGCCGCCTGGGTCGCGTCGGTGTGCAACAGAACGCCCTTTTCGCGGCAGATCCTGCCGATTTCGCGAATCGGCTGGACCGTGCCGATCTCGTTGTTGCCATACATGATGGACACCATCACCGTCTTGTCCGTAATGGCGTCGCGCAACTGGTCCAGATCGACCAATCCATCCTGGCGCACCGGCAGGTAGGTGATGCGGCAGCCGTGCTTTTCAAGCCGCTTGCAGGTATCGAGCACGGCCTTGTGCTCGGTCGCCGCCGTAATCAGATGGTCGCCCTTCTGGGCGTACATCTCGGCGCCGCCCTTGAGGGCCAGGTTGTTCGATTCCGTCGCGCCGCTGGTGAGAACGATCTCCTTGGCGCTGGCGCCGATCAGCTCCGCGAGCTGCTTGCGCGCCTTCTCCACGGCCTCTTCGGCCACCCAGCCGAAACTATGATTGCGGCTGGCGGCGTTGCCGAAGTACTCCGTAAAGTACGGCAGCATGGCCTCGAGGACTCGAGGGTCCGTGCGCGTCGTCGCGTGATTGTCGAGATAAATCGGGAAATGCAGCATTTTCATTCCTCTGGATAATTCAATGGGCCAGCATCGTCAACGCGATCGGGCCGCTCGCCAGCGCACCCGCCGCGCCCGGCAGCTCCGGGGCCGAAAGATCGCTGATCGTGATGCTGTCCAGAAGCTTCAGAATCTCCTCGTGCACCCGGCGCAGCGGTTCCCGCACGGTGCACTGCCGGCTCAGGTCGCAGTCGCCATGAGCCGCAAAACAGTTCGTCAGGATGATCGGCCCGTCGATGGCGCGAATCACCTCCAGCGCCGTCATCGTGGCCGGATCGCGCGCCAGCCTGTACCCGCCGTTGGTCCCTTGTTCGGAGGCCAGAAAACCTTCCCGCACCAGCTTTTGCAACACCTTGGCCAGCATGGGCATGGGGATGCGATAGGCCTCTGCCAGCTCCTTGGCGCTGGCCGAGCCGTGGCCGCGATGCACCGCCAAGTGCTTCAGACTGATCAGACCGTAGTCGGTTTTCTTGGTCAGCTTGAGCATGGTCTTATATCTCGGACCTTTTCGATCCCATATCCAAGTTAGCACTCCCCGGCAGGCAGGTCAATCGGGGCCGGGCGATTTTCTGCCAACGGCTTGCGCGGGCCCCGCAATGGCGTCGTTCGGCCCCTGAACGGCCGCCCTGGCGGGTGTCTCGTCGCGCGGTGCTACACTAGTTTTCTTGTTCACCATTTGTTTCGGTCACAAATTCGCACGGTTTAAGCGCTTTCTTGTGAACGTTTACGCCCAATGATCCGGCTGTTTCGCGTCTTTATTCCGACCTCGGTGCTCGGATTGTTCATTTCCGAGACACTAATCGCCGCCGCATGTTATGTGTTCGCTTACTGGATTCTCGGAACGGAGGAATTCGAAGTCTATTTCCTGCTAGAGGATGGCGTCGTGCGTACGGCGATCGTGGTGGCCACGCTGATTTTTGGCATTTACTGGAGCGACCTCTACGAGGACGTTCAAGTCAACTCCGCGCTGCAGCTCTACCAGCAGTTCTGCCTGATCACCGGAGCCGCATTCATCGGCCAGGCCCTGGTCGGGTACCTGGACCGGCAATTCATCATGCCGCGCTGGCAGATGCTGATTGGGTCGGCGCTGTTCATGGTCGTGGCGCCGGCCTGGAGGCTAGCCTACGCGCCGGCCGCGTTGCGGATACTGGGTGGAAGCCGCGTCGTGTTCCTCGGCGCGAACGAATTGGCGTGCGAGATCGCCAGGCACATCAAGCTGCGCCCACAGACCGGCTACGTCGCCGCCGGATACCTGGCGCCGGAGCCGGTGGAGTCGCAGGATCTGGGCCCCTATCTGGGTCCGCCGTCGCGCATTCGCGAAGTGCACGCCGAGATCAAGCCCGCGCTGGTTGCCGTGGGCCTGGCCGAACGCCGCGGCCAGATGCCGGTCTACGACCTGTTGGACTTGCGCCTGCACGGAGCGCGTATCCAGGAGGCCGGCGCGCTGTATGAACTAGTCATGGGCCGCGTCTCGTTGCGCGCGCTGCGCCCCTCCACGCTGGTCTTTTCCGACGAGATCGGGCCGCAGCACATGAACGTCGCGCTGCAGCGGGTGTACTCGTTCCTGATTGCGCTGGTGGGCATAATCGTGGCCGCGCCGGTGATGCTGGTAGTGGCGCTGCTGGTCCGGCTCGCATCTCCGGGCCCGGTACTGTTCCGGCAGGCCCGCGTGGGCTTGCACGACCGCGTCTTTAACGTGCTCAAGTTCCGTTCGATGTACCTGGACGCCGAGGCTCGCACCGGCGCCGTGTGGGCGCGCAAGGACGATCCGCGCGTCACGCCGGTCGGCCGCTGGATCCGCAAATTCCGGCTGGACGAACTGCCGCAACTGTTCAACGTGCTGCGCGGCGAGATGGCGGTCGTCGGGCCGCGGCCGGAGCGCGTGGAATTCGTCCGCACGCTGACCGAGCAGATCCCGTTCTACGGCCAGCGCCACTTCATCAAGCCCGGCATCACCGGCTGGGCGCAGATCAACCACAAATACGGCGACACACTCGAGGACACCATCACCAAGCTCGAGTATGACCTCTATTACCTGAAAAACCTGTCGCTCTCGCTGGATCTGTACATCATGTTCCACACCGCCAAGGTGATGTTGCTCAGCAAGGGCTCGCAGTAGCGCCGCCGTCCCACCACGCGCTGCGCGCGAAGCAATGCGATGACGCGCCTCGCGCGAAGCAATACAATTGAAAATGGCCCCAGCACGACTCCCGGGCGGGAGTAACTCAGTGGTAGAGTCTCAGCCTTCCAAGCTGTTGGTCGCGGGTTCAATTCCCGTCTCCCGCTCCATATAACTCCTTCTTTTTCAACAGATAGTAGACATTCAAGCGACAACCTTCCCGGGCTTCAGCCGCCCACTGTACCCGATACTGTGCCCACCTATTGCAGCGCGGGCGCTGTCGATCTGTGCCCGGACCAGCTCCAACCGGGAATGAGCGTAGCGCCGGGTTGTGGCGAAAGAAGAATGCCCGGCGAGGTAAGCGGGGGCGGCGGCCCGGCGCCCCGCTCCCGGCCTGCCAGGAGGCGCTCCGGCCGCGGCGCAATCGGCGGGGAACACGCCGCGCCGCCTTGACGTAGTATCGGTAACAAGTGCCGGAGCTGCTCGAACAAGCGATCGCGTTGTGGCGCGAATGTCCGCTGGGCCTGCCCGAGTTCGGGCATACCTACGCGGCCGGCGAGCAGCAGGCGCGCGAGCGCGAGCTGGATTGCTTTCTGGATCAAGTCCAGACCGAACTGCGCAGCGTGCCCCGCAGCCGTGACGAGCGGCAGGCCGTCCAGGGCCGCATCTCCGAGGCCTTCGTCCGCCTGGCCCAGTCGGCTCTCGACCTGACCGAATCGCACCTCGACCTGCTCCTGGCGGGCGGCTTTTCCGGCATCGGCACGGAACTCGGCCGGCGCGCCCGCCGCCAGGCCTTCCCTGCCACGGTGGCCGACATTATCCAGGCCAGCCGCAACGCCTGGACTGCTTGCGGTCTGCAGATGCTGTTGGGCGAGCCGATGCGGCTGACGCCGTCGATCTTCGCCTACAGCATGCTGTACCCGGCCACGGACAACTACATGGACGCGCCCGGGGTCAGCCGCGAGGCCAAGCTCGGCTTCAGCTCGCGCTTCGGCCGGCGACTGGCCGGCCACGATGGTGCGCCGGCCAATGACCGTGAGACCAATATCTGGCGCCTGGTCGCGCTGATCGAGGAGGAGCACCCGCGCGAGGCGCGGCCGCAGGTCTTTGAAACGCTGCTGATGATTCACCACGCCCAGCAGGAGAGCCTGCGCCTGATGCGCCGCGGCGCGGCGCACGAACCCGTCGATATTCTCGGCCTGAGTTTCCGTAAGGGCGGCGCTTCGGTCCTGGCCGACGGCGTTCTCGCCCGCGCCGAGCTCTCCGCCGCCGAGGCCGGATTCGTTTACAACTGGGGCGTCTTCCTGCAACTGGCCGACGATCTGCAGGACGTCCGGGAGGACAGCGGCGACGGCGTGCTGACGCTGTTCTCCGACCTCGCCACGCGGGAGCCATTGGATGAGCTGACGAACCGCACATTCCACTTTTCGCGCCGCGTAATGCGCCAGATGGAGGAACTGCCTGAGTGCAGCTCTCCCACGGCGACACCCCGTCTGCGGGCATTGAAAGAGCTGATCCGCGGCAGCGGAACTTCGGTGCTGATACGATCCGCGGGCGAGGCGGGCGAATTCTTCTCGCGCGATTATCTGGCCGAGCTCGAGACCCACTCGCCCTTCCGCTTCGCCTTCCTGGTTGACCGGCGCGCACAGATGGCGCGCCGCAGCGCCCTGCTGGGGCGGCTGTTCGAGGCGTTCCTCGCCGGCGAGGACGACGAGCCCGTGTTCCCGCTGCTGCCCAGCTCGCTGCTGCCGCGTTGAGACTCATGCCGCGCGAGCATGATTAGCCCGGTTGTTTCACTTGCCATCGCAGCGCGGCGCGAAGAGAGTGCCAGAGAACATCAAGCCCCAACATCAAGCCCCAACATCAAACAATGCCACAAGGCGCGCTCGCGGGAGCCGCCCGCAGGCGTACCTGACTGCTACGTCGAGGACGGGGGGCGCCCCCTGGCCCAGCGCAACGAAGTAGACATGGGTCTATCGCGCGTTGCAGCCGAAGGAGTGTGAGCAATCGGCTAGCCCGGATGTTGCACCACGATCGCAGCGAGGCGCGATGAGAGGGCTGCAGATACAAGGCGCGCTTGCGGGACGCCCGCAGGCGTACTTGACCGCTACGTCGAGGACGGGGGGTGCCCTCTGGGCCCAGCGCAACGAAGTAGATGCGGCCCTATCGCGCGCCGCAGCCGATGGTTGGTGAAATATCCGGGCTAGGGCGATAGGACACCGGTCGCATTCGTTCGGCACTCCTGGCCGGTGTCCCGCCGGGGCGATTCATCACAAATCATCACTTTTCATCACTCGCGCGGCCCGCCGCCGCCGCCTCGCATTCGACATTTCGACACGACACTCCGCTTTTCGCCTGCAGTGCCCCCTCCGCGCCTCTTGGCGGCTCCCGGATCCTCCGGCTATCCCATTGCAAATAAATGCAATTGGAACTACTCCACTGCTCGGGAGGAACCTTCACCCACCCCACAGAATTCGACACTTTTCGACATTTTTCGACACTAGTGTCGAATTCTGTCGAATCGCCCATTCCGGCCGCTGTTTTCGCCTCATTTTCGTACTTGACATGGGGTGTACCCTCAAGATGGGAAAGGGGTTGTTCTCGATTGGCTTTGTTCCTCCAAAAATGTTTTTCGCACACCATCGACTACGCTTTCGGTTGTTCCAATAATGATGAGCAGTGATGATTCCGGCGAGTGCTCGTCACCGGCTGCCGGCCGCGTGTCAAACGGCCAGGGGAAGCACCTGGAGCCAGCCCGGATGTTGCACTACGATCGCAGCGAGGCGCGATGAGAGGGCCGCAGCCGATGGTTGGTGAAATATCCGGGTTAGACGCTCGCCGTGACAAAGGCCGAGGCTCGCCGCTATGCAGCTCGCGCCACGCCTCGCTTGAGGAACTCGACGCCCTCGAAGGCGATGGATTCCGGCGTCGGCGCGATGTCGCGCCAGATGGAGGCGGCGGCGGAGAGCGCGCCGAGGGCGAAGCCGAAGCTCTCGATGGTCAGGTACTCGTCGTAACGGATCTCGTGGAGGGTGCGGAAGACGCCCGGCCAGTCAACGTGGCCGGTGCCGGGGATGCCGCGATCGTTCTCGCACGAGTGCACATGCTTGAGGTGCCGGGCAGTGGAGCGCAGCGCGGCGGCGACGTCCTTCTCCTCGATGTTGGCGTGGAATGTGTCGAAGAGGATGCCGACGTTGGGGTGATCGATTTCGTCGCACAGCTTGACGGCGTCGGCGGCGGTGTTGAGGAAGTACGTCTCAAAGCGGTTGAGGGGCTCGAGCGCGATCGTCACGCCATACGAAGCCAGAGTGTCGCCGATCGACTGGTAGCACTCCACCGCCCATTTCCATTCGTTCTCATTGCGCCGCCGCCCCGGCAGATATCCGACCGGCGAATAGAGCGGCCCGGCGATGAGTTTGGACCCTACCTCGGCGGCGACCTTGGCGCAATCGGTCAGCAGGGTGCGCGTCCGGCGGCGCACGTCGGCGTCCTCGCTGATGACGCTCAGGCCGCCGGTGACGAGCGAGCAGCAGGTGCACTCGAGTTGGTTTTCTTGGAGACCGCGCCGGATGTCGGCCAGCGCGAAGTCCGACGGCGAGAACAGCGGCACCTCGACAGCGTCGAAGCCGTGCTGTTTGATCGACGGCAGCAAATGCAGATTTAAGCGATCGAAACTGGCGGTCCAGATGAAAGTATTGACTCCGTATTTCATGATGAATCCCTACCTGCCCTTTCTAAGACTCTTAAATAGGTACAGCCCGCTCTTGCCGCCCACCGCGAAATCCACCACGCCCTTATGATCGAGGTCGGCCGTGGCAATCTCAATGCCGCCGCCGGCGCGGGTGCTGTAGTCGATGATGTGTTTGAACCACACGATCTCACCTTTTTCATTCTTGCGGTATTCGTACCAGTAGATGCCGAGGGGCTCACGCGCGCCGGGGTCGTGGTCGTGCGCCATGTAGCGTTTGCCGGTCAGCAGATCCGGCTGGCCGTCGCCGTTGATGTCCACCAGCACCATGTCGTGCAGCTGTGACACCGTATCGTCGATCATGTGCTTGATCCACTTGCCGTCCGCGGTCTGCTCCATCCAGAAAATCCCATAGTCGTGGGCCATAGTAGTGACGATGTCGGGACGGCCGTCGCCGTTGATGTCCAGCACGTGGATGAAGCCCGTGGCGCCGAGGTGGAAGTCGGGGTGCCACTTCCACTCGCCGGTGCGCGGGTCGGGCGGGGCCTCGAACCAACCCTCGGGCGTGATGATGTCGGTGCGGCCATCGCCGTTGACGTCGCCCGCGCCGATGCCGTGGCCGAAGGTTTTGGGGCTGACGACGTGCTTCACGAAGCCGCCGTCCTTGTGCTCGTACCAGGCGGTGGGCGCATTGGCGCCGCCGTACTGCGGCAGGATGCAGTCCGCCTTGCCGCTGTTTGTGAGATCCACCAGGAACGCGAATTCGATGAAGTAGCCCTGGTCGATGAGGTGTTCCTTCCACATGCCGCCGGCCTGGCCCGGGTTCTCCATCCACACCAGCTTGTTCTGGAAGCCGTGGGCGGAGATGATGTCCACTTTGCCGTCGCCGTTGACGTCCAGCGGGAGGTCGGCGAAGACGTTGAACGTAGCCGGGAACGTAGGCGACGTCGCGAAACTTATGGGGCGTCCACTTGGGCGCCTCGTACCAGTATTCGCCGGAGACGATGTCCAGCTTGCCGTCTCCATTGATGTCGGCGAAGGCCGCGGTCTCGCTGGCCCCGCTGTCGATCAGGATCTTCTCGAACGGCACTTCCGCTGGCCGCGTGATGCTCCACACTGTGACGGCGCACACGGCGACCAACACCAGAATACAGATCTTCGTTCTCATGTTCTTACATTCCTCGAGCCTCGCACCGGACCAACCTCAATGCCCGCGGCCGCTGCGTCTAGCTTTTGGGCAGTTCCCAGCCCTTGCGCCGCGGCCGGTTCGTGGCCAGCATATTCGCCTCTTTGTCGCCGATCACCTGCTCCTTTTTGGGATCCCAATGGAGCTTGCGGTTGAGCTTGCGCGCCAGATTCGCCAGGTGGCACACGCTCACTGAGCGATGCCCGATCTCGACATCCGCATTGGGCGTCTTGCGCGTGGGGATGCACTCCAGCCAGAACCCCATGTGATACTGCGCCTGCCACAGCGCGCGCTTGTCGTGCCACTTGTCGATCTCTTCCTGCGGCGGCAGGTCCAGGTGCACGCCCGGCGCGTCGATCTTGAAGTTGTTGCGCCAGATGTCGATGCTGCCCTTCTCGCCGACGAAGCGCCCCCCGCCCATCAGATCCTGGTTCTGCGCCTGGGGCAGATCCAGATGCACTTCGACGCCATTGGCGTACCGGAACGCGACGGCATCTTTGGGTTCATCCAGCGGCCAGAACTCCACCGGGCCGGTGCCGTCCATGCCCAGTCCCCATTGGATCTCGTCCACCCCGTGCGCGCCCCAATTCGTCATTTCGCCGCCGGAGTAATCGTAGAACGCCCCCCAGCCGCCGTGGATCTTCTTGTTGTAGGGGCGGTAGGGCGCCTGGCCGAGCCAAACGTCCCAATCGAGCTTGTCGGGCTTGGGCTCTTCAGGCAGGTCGGGGACGGGCGAAGGGCCGGTGTAGTTGACGCCGTGCACCAGCTTGAGTTTCCCCAGTCCGCCGTCGCGCACCAGCTTATTGGCGATCTGGCACATCTCCATCGAGCGCTGCTGGCTGCCGACCTGGAACACGGTCTTGTACTTCCGCGCGGCTTTCACCAGCACCCGGCCCTCGCCGGGATACAGCGTGAGCGGTTTCTCGGCATACACGTCCTTGCCCGCCTGGCAGGCGTGGATCGACGGGATCACACGGTCGAAGTCGCCCGTCGCCACGACCACCGCGTCAATGTCCTTGCGGTCGAGCAAACGGCGGTAGTCCTGGTAGACGTCCCACTTCGTCTTGCGCTTCGCCACGGCCTCTTCGGCGCGCGTCAGAAAGCAGTCCGAGAGGGCGACGATCTGACCGGGCGGCGGGAGCTGGTCGATCAACAGGTTGGCGCGAAAGCCGACGCCAATGAAGCCAACCTGGATGCGATCGTTGGCGCCCGGCTTGCCCGGCTTGCCGAAGACATGACTGGGAATGATGGCCGGAAAAGCCGCCCCCGCGGCGCTCGCCAGCACCGCCCGCCTCAAGAGCCCGCGTCGCGAATCGTCTGCACCAGCACTCATTGCACTCACCCGAAACTCCTTCCGCCCGGCGGCCGATTTGCGGCTCCCGGACGAGAGCCATTCTATAGCAGACGCTTCTGAGGCGGGGATCACGGCGCGCTCCTCGCCAGCACTGTTGCGCTCCGCGGGCCCTTGCATCCCCCTCAAATTCGGGGCCGGAACTCCCCCCAATCGGGGTAAACCGCAGGCCGCGCCGCGGCGTTTATGAGGGCAGGTTCGGAAAGCTGGAGGTACAAGGAAATGAAATCGAAACTGCTGGCATTGGTCCTGTTCGCCACGAGCTGCGCCTGCGCACAGCCGCGATACTACGCTGAAGGTTATGTCGCGTACGCGGCTCCGCCGCCGCCGGTGGCGGCCGGCTACGTGCCGCCCTGCCCAGGGCCGGGCTATGCGTGGGTTGGAGGCTACTATTACCCCAACGGCGGGCGTTACGTTTACCGCGGTGGCTATTGGGCCCGGCCGCCTCACCCGCATGCCTATTGGGTGGCGCCGCGCTGGGAGCGCGGACGCTACTACTACGGCCACTGGCGGCGCTAGGGGGGGCGTGGAGGAGGCCAGCCGGGAGGCGGGCCGCGGCGGCTGGAGAGGAACGGCGCTCGCGCGTCGCCGGCACAGCGCGTCTACACCCGTTCGACAATCTTCAGCAGCGCCGTCAGCGACGCGCGCGTCGCCGCGGCCTTGCCATCCGGATGTTTGTAGTGCGTCTCGAGGCTGAATCCGCCCTTGTAGCCGTTCCTGACCAGCGCGCGGATCTGGCCCAGGTTATCGAATTCCCCCTGGCCCACGGCGCACCATTCGAAGCGGCCCTCGGCCGTGTGCCGGAAGTCGCGCAGGTGCACGTTGAAGATGCGCGCCGGGTCGAGCTGGGCGTAGCCGTCGGGGAACGCCCGCTCGCCCGAGCCGGCGGCGTTGTTCGGATCCCAGGTCAGCCCCAGCGCCTCCTCGCGCACGTTGTTGAGCAGCAGCCCAGCTTCGACGCCAGTAGAAACGTAGCTGCCCTCGAGATTCTCCACCGCCAGTCGTACGTTGCGCGCCCGCGCGCGCCGCGCCGCCTCGCGCAGCAGTTCGTAGATTCGTTCGTGGATGCGGGGCAGGTCGCCGGCGTCCGGCCTCCGACCCTGGCCCAGCGTGAAGGCGAACGTGCGCAGGCAATCCGTGCCCAGCAGCCGCGCGCGTTCGACGGCCGCGTCAAGCAGGCGCCACTCTTTGTCGAGCGCCGCCTGGCCCTCCGGCGTCTCCGGCGGCAGCGCTCCGCGGAAAAAGGCCGTATCCACGACCGACGTCCGCACCTGGTTCGCATCCAGAATCGCGCGCGCCTCGCGGATCTTCTCCACCGGCTGATCGGTGTTGTACTTCCCCCAAACGGAGCGCACCTCGGCCCAGTCCAAGCCGAAGCCGCGCAGGAACTGCGCCGCCTGGGCAACGTCCTCGCCGATCTCGTCGGTGATGACGCCCAGGCGCAGCTGCTCGAGCGTCGCCGCCACCCCTCGCCCCACGCTCAGCGACGCGCACGCGCCGGCCCACAGGAACGCTCTGCGGTGGTACAGCATATGGCCGAAAGTGTATGTCCCGGGCGCCGCGCGGAGCAACCGCAGCGGATCAGATCTTCAGGAACAGCTTGCGCTGGTACATCCAGTACAGCATCAGCCAATATGTCAGCAGCACTGCTAGGCCCTGCATCAGCGGCTCCAGCGCCTGGCCGGCGAAGGCGAAAACGTGGGCCCCCAGGTGGATATGGAACGAGTTGACGATGAAGTTGCCGCACAGGTGCGCGATCAGGTATGCCGCGATGGAGTTCATTCCGATCACGACCAGCGGGAAGGCCCATTTGCGGTAGCCCTTCATCTCGATGACCCAAGAGAACGCGGCCAGAAACAGGAAGCAGATACCGCCGCTGAACAGCGTCCAGGCCGGCGTCCAGATGCGCTTCACCACCGGGCAGATGCCGGCGAAGTGCAGCAGCAGGCCCGAAGCCACGCCGATCGCGCCGGCAATCAGCAGGCGCTGGAGGGGAATGCGCGGCGCCGCCGCCGCGCAGCCAACGCCCCGCCGCCAGGCCCAGAATCATCGTGCCCAGCGTCGGAATGAAGCTCAGCGTCAGGTAGCCGCCGGCGTTGTAGACGAACGGCTTGACGCGTGGGAACAGGTTCAGGAACCACACGTCGAAGGCCTGCCCCAGGTTGCTGTTCTTGTTCCAGTGCGCCAGGAAGCCCGTGAAGTTGTACGGCCAGTTCGCGGGCACGCCGACCGCCGTCCAGTTGAATCCAGGCCCCGGCGCGGGATACAGCGCCCAGGCCAGCCAGTACCCGAACAGCAGCACGCCCAGCGCGGTCCACTGCCAGCGCGGCCGAGCGAATCCCAGCAGGAACAGGATCGGGTAGCCGAGGCCGATCTGCGTCAGCGTATCTTCAAACGTGAAATTGGCGATAGGCCCGGAGAGCGACCGCAGGAAGATGCCCAGCCACGCCAGCAGCAGCCCGCGCCACACGGCGTGCGCCAGCATCGGGCCAAACTTCCCGCCGCTGGGCCATGCGGCTGGCGATGGAGTACGGCAGCGCCACTCCGACCAGAAACGTGAACGACGGCTGGATGGTGTCGTGCAGCGAACACCCGGCCCATTGCGTGTGCGTCTGGTGATAGGCCAGAAAGCTCCAGAACCAGTTGCCCGGGAAGTTCTGCGACACCCGTGCGAACTCCAGCACTTCACCCATCATCAACAACATGACCAGGCCGCGATAGGCGTCGATCGCGACGTTCCGCGGCGGCTTCTGCGGCACGGCCGCGGCCGTGGCCGCTCCGGATGCTAGCGTCGAATCAATCTGCATTGGGTCACCCGCCTGTCTCGCATCGTTATTCAGATGGCCGCTCCGGCTGCTGTTGGCACCGCGCTCCGGGCCCTCCCCGCCGATGGGAAGCGGCCCGTTCCGGCCCTTCTGCTTGCGCCCGCCCTGCGGACGTGGCGCTAAACGAACTTGTACACGCCCGGCACCGGCAGCGGCGGCATGTCCATCTTCAGCCCGTAATCGAACGCCTTCGGCTGCAGATCCTGCTTGGACGCCATGGCCATGTCCCACGTGATCTCCAGGCCGGAGTAAGCCGATTCGCGTCCCATAATGCAGGTCAGCGTGCTCTCCGCGACGCTCATGGCCTGGTTCATGTATGGCCCTTCGCCCAGGATGCTCTTCACCAGGTCGATGTGCTCCTGCTCGTAGGGGTTGATCCCCTTTTCTCCCATGTCCAGACCCGTGCTGCGCCCTCGCGTGCCCACCACCAGGTCTTCCACCTTGCGGTACAGCCCGCTCGGATACTGGCGGCAGTGGCTCGACAGGTGCACCCCGTTGGGGTACACGAAATCCGTCGCCATGTGGTCGTAAATGTTGCCGTACAGCTCCTCGCGCGGGCGCCACGCCGCGCCGCCCGAGGCCACCGCCTTCACCGGATGCGCCCCCATCACCCAGTTCATGAAGTCGATGTTGTGGAAATGCTGCTCCACGATCTGGTCGCCGCAGAGCCATAGGAACGAATACCAGTCGCGGTGCTGCCACTCCATGTCGCCCCACTTCGGGTCGCGCTCCTTGGCGTGCATCACCGGTCCGCTGAGGTAGTTCGAGTACAGCGCCAGGATGTCGCCCACCGCGCCGTCGTGAATCTTCTTCACGGTCTCGACGTACGGTTTGTCGGCATGCCGTTGCGCGCCCGAAACCACCGACAGCTTGAGATCCAGCGACTTCAGCGCGGCCGCCATGAAGCGCCGCACGCCCGTCGGGTCGGTCGCGATCGGCTTTTCGGTGAAGACGTGCTTCCTGGCATTGACCGCCGCCTCGAAGTGCTCCGGCCGGTAGCCCGGCGGCGTGCACAGCATCACGATATCGACGTCCGATGCCATCATTTTCTTATATGCGTCGAAGCTCGTGAAGCGATGCTCGGGGTCGACTTTCACCCGGTCGGCGATCGCCGCGTTCTTCGGGTCATCCTTCAGACGGCGCAGCGAGCCTTCGAGATGGTCCTCGAAGATGTCGCCCATGGCCGTGAGTTCGACATTCGGGTTGCCTGTCAGCGTGTCGATCGCCGCCTGCGTGCCGCGCCCGCCGCAGCCGATCAGTCCCGCCTTCAGCTTCTCCGCTCCGGCCCCGCGCACCAGCTCCGGCTTGATCAGCGTGAACGCTGCCGCGCCCAGTCCGGCCGACGCCGACTGTTTGAAAAACGACCTTCTTGACGTCACTTCCATAACGCCTCCCTGCTGCGTTTCAATTCCCCGTTGCCTCGAGCCGCGGTCCAGGCCTCACTAACACCTGTTTCGCGGGCGCCCGCGCCCGGGGACGCTTCGGCAGTCAGCATATCATTGCCGCAACAGTTATTTCAGATTCGCGCGCTTCCGAGCCGCTCGCCGTGAGGGATGCAACGCGGGCGCCGGCGCCGGGGAACGCGCACACCACCCTGGACGCGCCGGAAACTGCTGCTCATACTGAAACAGGATTCAGGTCATCGGCTCGCCGCACGGGGCCGCGATTCGGTCCGGCGCCAGTGCGACCAGGAGGCATGGCTATGACTCGCAGAACATTGCTCGGTTCCCTCGCGGCAGCGCTCGCCCTCCCTGATCGGAACGTCCGTCATCGCAACATCATCTTCATCCTGTCGGACGACCATCGATACGACGCGCTGGGATTCCTCAAGGCGCAGCCGTGGCTCCGCACGCCGCAACTCGATCGCGTTGCCGCCGAAGGCGTCCACTTCAAGAATGCCTTTGTCACCACGGCCCTGTGCAGTCCCAGCCGCGCCTCCATCCTGACGGGTCTCTATTCGCACCGTCACCGCATCGTCAACAACAACACGCCCATTCCCCGGGGCACGGTCTTCTTTCCCTCCTACCTGCAGAACGTGGGATACAAAACCGCGTTCATCGGCAAGTGGCACATGGGCGCAGCGTCAGACGACCCTCAGCCGGGCTTCGATCAATGGGTCAGCTTCAAGGGCCAGGGCGCCTACTGGCCGAATCCCGACGGCCTGAACGTCAACGGCCGGCACGTGCCGCAAAAAGGCTACATCACCGACGAGCTGACCGATTACGCGCTCGACTGGCTGCGCACGATCCCGCGCGCGCAGCCCTACTTCCTGTACCTCTCCCACAAGGCCGTCCACGCGGATTTCATCCCTGCCCCGCGCCACGCCGGCATGTACAAGGACGCGAGGTTCGTCTATCCGCCGACCATGGCCGCAGACGGCGAGATGACCCAGCACCGCCCCATGTGGGTGCAAAATCAGCGCAATTCCTGGCACGGCGTGGATTACGCCTATCACTCCAACCTTGACGTCGCCACATACTACAAGCGCTACGCCGAGACTTTGATGGGGGTGGACGAGAGCGTCGGCCGCGTCTTCGACGAATTGAAGTCGCGCGGCGAACTCGACTCCACCCTGCTCATCTACATGGGCGACAACGGATTCGCCTTCGGCGAGCACGGCCTCATCGACAAGCGCACGGCGTATGAGGAATCGATGCGCGTGCCGATGCTGGCGCGCTGCCCGCAGTTGTTCTCCGGCGGACGCACGGTGAAGGAAATGGTGGCCGGGCTCGACATTATGCCGACGGTTCTCGATGCCGCCGCGGCCCCGATCCCGAAGGGCCTCGACGGCTTGAGCTGGCTCCCGCTGGCGCAAGGCCGGTCCGTCCCCTGGCGCCAGGAGCTGCTGTACGAGTATTACTGGGAGCGCAACTACCCGCAGACGCCGACCATGCACGCCCTGCGCGGCGACCGTTTCAAGTACATCCGCTACCAGGGTCTATGGGATATCGACGAACTGTACGACCTGGAAGAAGATCCGCTGGAGAGCCGCAACCTGATCTTCGACCCGCGCTACGCCGCTGTCCTCAAGCAAATGCACGAGCACCTCTTCGATGTCCTCGAGGAGACCGGCGGCATGAACATTCCGCTGCAGCGCGACCGCGGCGAGCAGGATAACCGTCGCAATCCGGATAAGAGCAGGGCGGCGGACTTCCCCGCCGAACTGTACGCCAAACCGGAAGCCCCGCCGCGGCACAATTGACGCCGTCCAGCCCGGCCTACAGCGGCGTACAGTGGAACACGGAAGCGCTCTGACGCCTCCGCAACCTGTCCCTGTTTTCCGCGTATCAGCGGAGGGGTGCAGTCCAGTTCTCTTACACCGCCGTCCTCTCAGCCCCTGTCGGAATCCTGGGAGGCCTCAGCACACTACTCATTTCGAAGTGAACCCGGCCCTCTTCCCCCGTGAGGGGTCCTGCTTCGAATGCGGCGCCGGTGCCCTCAGAGCCCCCGGCTCAGCCCCAGCACCGGCACGAAGTCGTGCAGCCATCCGCCCAGCCGCACCCCTGTCGCCGGCATCATCACCCGCGTCGGGAAAGGCGTGCTGTAATCTCGCAGGTCGAGCCGCACCCACCACCGCTCGGTCACCCTGAAGCGCACCCCGCCGCCATAGGTGACCAGCCCGCCCCCCTCGGTCGCCCGGTGCAGCGTCGCCAGCTCCGCCAGCGGTTCTACCGCCGCCGGCGTCCCCGTCCCGCGGTACCACTTGATGCCTGCGCCCGCCGCCACAAACGGTTGCACCCGCGCCTCCCGCCGCCGCGGCGAGTAGACCGCCTCGCCCAGCAGCGAGGAGGCGTCGCCGTCCAAGCTGGCCCGGGTGCTGCCGGAGACGATCTCCGGGTCGCCGTCCTGGAACGTGTACCGCCCCTCGACGCTGAAGTGTCTGCCCAGCCTCCGCCCGACTACCGCGCCCAACGCAAACCGCGGGCCGAACCCCGCGCGCCCCGCCTCCGCGGCGCTGCTGAGGCTGGTGTCGTGGTAGAAACCAAAGCCGATCGCCGCCCCCGCTTCCCAATTCTGTCCCCGTGCACGCGCTCCCGCCAGCACGGCAGTGAACATCAGCAGCCAGGCCTGGCCTCTCATCTGAAGTCGTCGCTCCTGCCTTCATTTTGCGACCAATTCGGACGCCCGCAAACGGTCTCCTGACACCCTCGCTGTGCTAGCCTCGGGCTTCCTTTTCCCGCCGCCGGCCCCCTTTTTTGCGTCCGTGACTTGCTTCTAATATCGCCATACGAAATACTAGGCGTTTGTCCGATCTGAAAGTCTAATTCTGAATCCCCACTAAGGCCCTAAATCCCATGAGCATACGTTTATCCAACGGAACCGAGATCCCTATCGAGATGCACAAGGTCCGCATCGTCCAGCAGACCCGCCTTTCGCCGGTGCGCGAGCGCCTGGCGGCCATCGAGGAGGCCGGCTACAACACCTTCCTGCTGCGCAGCCGCGACATCTTCCTGGACATGCTGACCGACAGCGGCACCAACGCCATGAGCGACAACCAGCTCGCTGCCATGATGCAATCCGACGACGCCTATGCCGGCTCGGAGAGCTTCTACAAGCTGCTCGACTCGGTCCAGGACGTCTTCGGCTACCAATACCTGCTGCCCACCCACCAGGGCCGCGCCGCCGAGCATCTGCTGGCCAAGACCTTCGTCAAGCCCGGCCACATCGTGCCGATGAACTATCACTTCACCACCACCAAGGCGCACTTCGACCTGGCCGGCGGCAAGGTGCTGGAGCTGTACACCGATGAGGCCCTGAAAACCACCAGTTCGTTCCCCTTCAAGGGCAACATGGACCTCGGCCGGCTCAAGGCCGCTATCGACAAGGCCGGCCCGACCAACGTCAGCTTCGTGCGCATGGAGGCCACCACCAACCTGATCGGCGGCCAGCCATTCTCGATGGACAACCTGCGCCAGGTCAAGGCCCTGATCGAGCCCCTCGGCATTTTCCTCCTGATCGACGGCAGCCTGATCTCCGAGAACGCCTACTTCATCCGCCAGCGCGAGAAGGGCTACGAAACCACGTCCATCAAGGACATCATCCGCGAGATGATGTCCATCGCCGACATGTGCTACCTCTCCGGCCGCAAGAGCTGCAGCGTACGCGGCGGGTTCATCGCCACCAACCGCAAGGATCTCCACGACGCCATCCGGCCCTGGCTGCCGGTCTACGAAGGCTTCTTCACCTACGGCGGCATGTCGTCGAAGGAAATCGAAGCCATGGCCGTGGGCGTCCGCGAGATGACCCAGCTCGAAGTCGCCGGCGCCTCGGCCGACGCCGTCAAGTATTTCGTCGCCCTGCTCGAAGAGAAGGGCGTCCCGGTGGTCACCCCCGCCGGCGGCCTGGCCTGCCACGTCGACGCCATGCGCTTCATCCCCCACGTGCCCCAGTCCGAGTACCCGGCCGGCGCGCTGGCCGCCGCCGCCTATATCACCTCCGGCATCCGCGGCATGGAGCGCGGCTCGGTCTCGATGGATCGCGATAAGGACGGCAACGACGTCCCGGCCGACATGGAGCTGCTGCGCCTGGCCGTTCCGCGGCGCGTCTATACCGTCTCGCACTACATGTACGCCGCCGACCGCCTGAAATGGCTCCACGACCACCGCGACCTCGTCGGCGGCCTCTCGTTCTATGAGGAGCCGCCGGTGCTGCGCTTCTTCGCCGGCAAGATGGCCCCCAAGCTCGATTGGGGCACCCGCCTGGCCGCCGCGTTCGAGAAGGATTTCGGCCCGGAGTGCTGAGCGCAGGCTACTTTCCCTTAATCCTCATTGGGGGATAACCCCCATCCTAACAGCGGTTTTGGGGCAAATCCCCCGCGCAAATGGCATCGTTTCAGCCAAAGGAGTCCGAAAATCCCTGATATCTCGGCCTCCCGGCGAATGGCATATAACTTGCAGGTTTATTAGACAATACAAGTCGTCATCGACTTACTTGCATCCCAGCGAAGAGGCCCAGCTCTTCGCAAGCCCCTCTGAAGGAGGCCCCGAGAATCCCAGTCCCGGGGCCTCCACGCCTTTTAGGGGGCCTTTCCCCTTTATCCCCTCACACGCTCCTGATACACTCACCAGGGACGGAGGAATCTACTCCCCATGAAGGTCCTGGTTACCGGCGCCACCGGCTACGTCGGGTCGGCCGTTTGCGAAGCGCTGAGGCTGGCCGGCCATCAAGTGATCGCTCTGGTGCGCACCCCCGAGAAGATTGCCGCCGTGCAAGCCGCGGGCTATTCCGCGCTGAGCGGCGACCTCACCGATCTGGACCTGCTGCGCGCCGCCGCCGCCGCGGCCGAGGGCGTCATCCACACCGCAATGGCCCATAGCCCCGATGCTGGAGCCATCGACCGCGCCGCCGTCGAGGCGCTGCTCGCCGCGCTCGAGGGCTCGGGCAAGCCGTTCATCTACACCAGCGGCGTCTGGGTCTATGGCGACACGCAGGGCCGCACTGCCGGCGAGGTCTCGATGCTGCACCCGCCCGACTTCGTCGCCTGGCGCCCGCCGGTCGAGGAGCTGGTTCTGAATTCGAAACCTCAGGGCGTGCAGGGCGTGGTGCTGCGCCCCGGCATGGTTTACGGCCGCCGCGGCGGATTCGTCGCCGCAATGTATAAGGACGCCCGTGAGCACGGCGCCGTCAAGATCGTCGGCGACGGCCAGAACCACTGGTCCTCGGTCCACGCCGACGACCTGGCCGACCTCTACGTGCGCGTGTTGAACGAGCCCGCCGCGGGCGAGCTGTTTGTGGCCTGCACGGGCGTGCCGCAGCCGGTTCGCAAGATCGCTCTGGCCGTGAGCCGCGCCTGCGGCATCGAGGGCAAAATCGATCTCATGCCGCTCGACCAGGCCCGCGCCGCGCTCGGCCCCATGGCCGATTGCCTGGTGATGGATCAACGCGTCGGCTCGACCAAGGCCACGCGCTATTTCGGCTGGAGCCCGCGCCGGCCGTCGATCTTCTTCGAGATCTTCTCAGGCTCGTATCTGGCCTGAGCGTCCGCCCGGCCCGTTGCCCAGCCGCGACCATAAAGGGGCCGGCTGTGTTAGAGTTCTCTGCGACACGCCACAACGGAGCCCGGCCTCGGTCTGAGCCGGCGGCCGCCGGCGCCGCGCGCTCCCCGAATTGACTCGCGTGGCTGTTTACGAGGAGTTGAGCAATGAAATTCGTTCTTATGCTGTTGTGCTCCGCCGCGCTCATGGCGGCGCCCGTCACCGTCCATTGGGACAAGGTGGTGCGCGTTTCCAAGACCACGGCCACGCTGCAGGTGGTCGTCAACCCGCCGCTGCGGCCCGGCTCGAAGATCCACGACCGCGTGTACACCGATCTGCGCGCCCTCGGCGCCGACTATGTGCGCTATGTGCCCTGGCTGCCCTACCCCAAGCTGGCCGTGGCCGAGCTCGAGCCGCCCGCCGCGGGCAAAACGAGCTGGGATTTCTCGCTGATCGATCCCATGACCATCGATTTCCTGGAAGCGACCAAAGGCCACCCGGCGATTCCCAACTTCAGCACCATCCCCCAATGGATGTTCAAGACCGCCAAACCGGTGCCCTATCCCGCCGACCCCGACAAGCCGGTCTGGAATTACACCCAGGGCACCGAGCTCCGCGACCCCTCGATGAAGGAGCTGGGCGATTACTATGCCCGCCTGATCTCCTGGTACACCGCCGGCGGCTTCACCGACGAGCTCGGCGTGAAGCACAACTCCGGCCACCACTACAAGATCGATTACTGGGAGATCTTCAACGAGGTCGAGTTCGAGCACAACACCACGCCCGAGCAGTACACCGCGCGCTACGACGCCGTCGCCGGTGCGATCCACAAGGTCGCCCCGCAGATGAAGTTCGTCGGCATGGCGCTCGCCGGACCCTGCCAGGTCCCGAAGTTCTTCGAATACTTTCTCAACCCGAACAACCACAAGCCCGGCATCCCGCTGGACATGATCAGCTACCACTTCTACGCCTCGCCGCAGCCCGACGAGTCGCCCGAAATCTACCAGCGCACTTATTTCACTCAGGCCGACGGATTCCTGAACTGCGTCGGTTTCATCGAGAGCATCCGCCAGCGCCTCTCGCCCGCCACCCAAACGACGATCGACGAGATCGGCTCCATCGCCGCCGAGGACGGCCCGCAGGGCGAACCTGGCTACGTCTACAAGCCCTACCCCAACTCTTACTGGAACCTCTCCGGCGCGACCTACGCCTACGTCTTCGCGCGCCTCGCCGCCATCGGCATCGACATCGCCGGCGAGAGCCAGCTGGTCGGCTACCCGACACAGTACCCCAGCGTCAGCATGGTCGATTGGGAGACCGGCGCGCCCAACGCACGCTGGCGCGTGCTCGAGCTTCTCAAGAACAACTTCGGCCCCGGTAACAAGCTCGTCGCCACCGCCGGCGCGCCCCAGTACGTCTACGCCCAGGGCTTCGTCACCAAGGACGGCAAGCACAAGTTGCTGCTGATCAACAAGCGCAACCGCGACATCGAAGTGCCGCTCAGCGCCGCCGGCGCCAGCGCCGCCGTGGTCAACCAGACCACGAAGGGCGCTCCCGCGCGCGTCGAAAAATTGGGCGGCACAAGCTTCCGCCTGCCGGGCTTCGCCGTGGCCGTCGTCACGCTGCCCTGATAGTCCAACACGGCGATCGCAACGCAGACAATTCTGCGCCACGATTTTAGGCCGTAGGAAACGCCCAGCGCCAACTGACGCCGCCCCTTCCGGTCCACGCCCGGCAGAATCTGCCCCGCCGCCTGCGGATAAGCTGGAAGAGAGGCCGACGCAAGGCTCCGGTATCGCACCCATGCACACGCTCCACATCCCCTCCATGGCCGACAAGCGGGAGTTCTACCAGGCCCTGCGCGAGCAGCTGGCCAGCCTGCTCCTCCGGGAGCGCGACCCCATCGCCAACGCCGCCAACACCGCCGCGCTGCTGTACCACGCCCTGCCGGAGGTGAATTGGGCCGGCTTCTACTTCCTGCGCGGCGAGGAGCTCGTTCTGGGCCCGTTCCAGGGCCAGCCGGCCTGCGTGCGCATCGCGCTTGGGCAGGGGGTCTGCGGCACGGCAGCGCAGTCGGGCCAGACGCAGCTGGTGCCCGACGTGCACCTGTTCCCCGGCCACATCGCCTGCGACGCCGCCTCGCGCTCCGAGCTGGTCGTGCCCCTGAAGAAAGGCGACGCCCTGCTCGGCGTGCTCGATCTGGACAGCCCCCGCGCGGGCCGCTTCGAGGAGGCCGACCGCGCCGGCTGCGAAAGCCTGGCGCAGATCTTCCTCGCGTCGGTCGATTAGGATCCGCTAGTTAACGGTGTCCTTCAACTCGCGCACCCACACATTCCGGTACCGCACCGGCGAGCCGTGGTCCTGCAGCAGCAGCGGCTCCTTCAGGGCGTGCGGCTTGTACGGCGGCCGCTTCAGCCAGTCGGTCGGACCGGTCAGCGTGACGTGGTCCTGCACCAGCACGCCGTTGTACAGCAGCGTCACCGTGGCGGGCTGCTCCAGCGCGCCCGCGGCCGTGAAGCGCGGCCCGTGCCACACGATGTCGTAAGTCTGCCACTGCCCCGGCGGCAGGCTCGCGTTCACCAGCGGCGGATATTGGCAATACACCGCCGCCGCCATGCCGTCCGGATAAGTCTTGTTGGCATACGACTCCAGCACCTGGATCTCATAGCGCGACATCAGGTACACGCCGCTGTTGCCAGGCTCCTGGTCGGTGCCGTGCGGCGGATCCGGCGACAGCCACTCCACGTGGATCTGCGCGTCGCCGAAGGGCTGGCGGGTGTGGATGTCGCCCGAATCCGGCTTGACCTCGAAATACCCGTCGCCGACCTTCCACTGCACCGGGTCGCCCTTGATGTCGAGCCAGTTGTTGAGGTCGTTCCCGTTGAACAGCACGACTGCGTCCGAGGGCGCCATGCCCGTCCGCTCAGCCGTGCCCGCCGTGCCGGGCTTCACGTGCGCCGGCTGCGGACGGTCGTGGTCGCCGGCCTTCCATTGCAGCAGTTCGATCAGCGGCACGGAGCTGGCGCAGACCACCAGCGCCGTGGAAGCGAGCAGGATCAGGCGGGTCTGTTTTTTCATATCGACCCGGATTCTACCACGATCGATCGCACCGGCCCCGTTTCCGAGCCGCGCGCCGCGCCACGGCGATATGCTGTCTCCAGCAAGGGTCGGCCTGGTGCCCTCATCCCGCCCCGGCCGGCTCGATAGAGGTGACAGCGATGGAATCGCAAATGCTGGCCCGCCGCACTCTGCTCGCCGCCGGCGCCGCCCTGACGGCCGCTGCGGCCCAGCCCCCCGGCGGCACGCCGGGACACGTGCGCTTCGGCGTGCGCACTCCATTTCCCAAGGAGCTGAGCCTGCGCGACCGCGCGCTGCTCGTCAAGCGCCTGGGCTACGACGGCATTGAGCTCGGGCCCGAATGGCTCAACCAGCCGCTGGCGGATATTCGGACTCAACTCGCCGGCACCGGCGTGGCGGTCAGCGCCATCGTCGGTTCGCTGCAGTTGCTCAATCCCGATCCTCAGAAACGCGCCGAGGCCGTGGAGCTGGACCGCCAGCGACTTCGCATGGCGCACGATCTGGGCGCGGATTGCGTGATCGAAGTGCCGGTGTTCGGCCCCGACCTGTTCACGGACATCACGCCGGTGCTGACGCCGCGCGAGGTCAAGGACCGGCTCGTTGTAGCGGGGCTGAAGCAGCTCACGGCGGAAGTGCGGGCGACGGGCGTGACACTGCTGCTGGAGCCGTGTGCCCGCAAATGGACACCCTACCTTTACCTGCAGAACCATGCCGCGGAGCTGGTGCGGGCGGTGGGCGAACCGGGCTTCCGGATACTTAGCGATTTCTTCCACATGCAGATCGAGGAGCGGGACATCGCCGCGACCCTGGCCGAGACCGGGCGGTATACGGGTTACGTGCACCTGGCCGACGGTGTAAAGAGAACCGAACCCGGTTCCCTGCCTTTCGATTACCGGCCGGGCTTCCATGCCTTGAAGAAATGGGGCTTCGCGGGTTGGCTGACGGTGGAATCAGAGGCGACGGACACTCCCGAGGCGGCGCTAACGCGGGCGCTGCCCTACTTGAAGCGGCAGTGGGCAGAGGCCTGAGGCACAGGCTGCGCGGGCACCGGATGAAGGTGTGGAGGGACCGGCCACGCCGGTTGGGATAGACTGGGCGGACTGGGAGCGATCCTTGAACGAGCTGGTTCTGGAAACGGCTCCGCTCCCGCCGGCGCGTTGTCAGCACAGGATCGACCGGTTCGCAGGCCCATGGGGGATCGCCGCCGCGGGGACGACATGGAGTGATCCAGGCTGAATGGATCTGGCTGGCGAAGGCGATATGTTGTCTTAGACAAGGGCCGATCGGGAGTCTCAGTGGAACCCGGGCCGGCCGGAAAGAGGTGAATCGATGGCATCGCAAAAGATGACGCGGCGCGGTCTGCTGGCGGTGGGAGCCGCTGCCGTAGCGGCCGGTGCGGCGGCGCCTGAAAGCGGCAAACCAAAGGGCGTGCGCTTCGGCGTGCGTACTCCATTTCCCAAGGAGCTGAGCCTGCGCGACCGCGCGCTGCTCGCCAGGCGCCTGGGCTACGACGGCATCGAGCTCGGCCCCGAATGGCTCAACCAGCCGCTGGCGGAACTTCAGACTCAACTCGCCGGCACCGGCGTGGCGGTCAGCGCCATCGTCGGTTCGCTGCAGCTGCTCAATCCCGATCCTCAGAAACGCGCCGAGGCCGTCGCGCTGGACCGCCAGCGCCTTCGCATGGCGCACGATCTGGGCGCCTCTTGCGTCATCGAAGTCCCCGTCTTCGGCCCCGACCGCTTCACCGACATCACGCCCGTCATGACGCCCCGCGAGGTCGAGGACCGGCTCCTGGTCGCCGGCCTGAAGCAGCTCACGGACGACGCGCAAGCCACGGGCGTGACCCTGATCCTCGAGCCGCTGACGAAAAAGGAGACCCACTACATGAACCTCCAGTCCCACGGCGCGCAGATCGTCGAAGCCGTGGGCGCCCCTGGCATCCGCCTGCTCAGCGACTTCTTCCACATGCAAATGGAGGAACAAGATATCGCCGCGACCCTGGCTCAAACCGGCCGTTACACGGTCTACGTTCACCTCGCCGACGGCGTGAAGCGCACCGAGCCCGGTTCCCTGCCCTTCGACTACCGCCCGGGCTTCCACCAACTGAAAAAATGGGGCTTCCATGGCTGGCTGACCATGGAATCCGGCGCCACCGACAACCCCGAAGCCGCGCTCACGCGCGCACTGGCCTACATCAAGCGCATGTGGGCCGAGGCCTGAATCGGCGGCCTGAATGAGGATGGCGCGGCAGGACAGCGTCCTGCTGCCCGCCGCGCCGCGCAGACGCTTCAGAAGGTCAGGTGCAGACCCAACTGCAGGAAGCGCGGGCTGCCGATGGTGTGCTGGATCATCCCCAGGCTGCCCTCGGGCGGAATCGAGGGCGGCCCTTCATAATAGGGGAAGAACACCACGTCGTTATTGGGCGTATCGAAGTCGGGGTGGTTGAAGATGTTGAATGCATCGGCCTCGAAGCGCAGATGATACCGCTCGTGGATGCGGAACTCTTTCGCCAGGCTCATGTCGAAGCGCACCTGGAAGGGACCGCGGAACAGGTTCCGTCCGGAGGCGCCGAACAAGGACTCGTAATTGTCGCAGCCCGTGGCGTCGCAGGGCGGCACGCCGTACTGGCCGGCGGCGACGAATTGAGGCGCGAAGTCGGCGGCGTTGAGAACCGGCAGGCCCGCATTGACGCCCGTGGTGCCCTGGAGTTGTGCCTGCGGCGCAGTGACGCCGGCCTTCAGCGGGACGATCGGATTGCCGGCGTCGTCATAGGTGCCGTAGTAGAGGCTGCCAACCGAACCGGAGTAGTCGTAGACGCTGTACGGCTGCCCGCTTTGCGCCACGGTCTGGCCGCCGATGACCCAGTTGCCTAACACGAGATCCAGAGCATTGTTGTTCTTGAACCTCGGGAGGGTATAACTGTAGTTCACCAGGAACACGTGCGTCTGGTCGAAGTCCGACGATGCGTAACTGGAACGCGGAACCAGAGGGTTGTTGCCCGTGAAGAACAGGCCCAGGCCGCTCTGCTCATCAAGCGCGTGCGACCAGGTATAGGACGCGGTGAGTTGGAGTCCGAAGGACAGGCGCTTGCGAACCTGAAGCTGCAGCGCATTGTAATTCGAGATCCCTTCGGCCTCGTAAAGCACCGAGTTCATGTCATAGCCGAGATAGGGGACGCGCAGCTCGGCGTTTCCGGCATAGAACGGCGGCGGGCAAACGGGCTCGAGATCCAGAGTGCCGTTGTTGCAGCCGGCGCCCGGGTCCGTGCCGCCGTAGGAGTAGATCTCACCGTGTATGGGGTTCTGGGGCGTCGCGAGCCCCGGCTGGTTGAACGGGATGGGCAGCACTTCGTGGGTGCCGTGGTTGCCCGCATATCCGAGAACGAAGACCCAGCTGTTGGAGGGCTGATACTGGATGTCGAAGCTCCAGTTCTGGGTATAGGGCAGCTTATTGTTGATGTCGTAGCTGCTGTAGATAATGGGGCCGGACAGGTTTCCCGCCGGGAAATAACCGGACGTAGTCTGCGCCAGATTGGGCAGATATGCCAGGAAGCTGGCGGCGTCGGCGGGCGGCGGCGTGAACGGCGTCGTGCCGAACGGCGTCGCCATAGACGATCCCCTCTTGGCGGAGATCTGGCTGACGAACGGCAGCGCCTGCGTCACGCCAAACGGGCCGCTGACTCCGGCGCCCGCGGGCGCCGAGAGGTAGCTGAAGAGCTCGCCGCGGTCGTAGAACATGCCGTATCCGGCGCGCACCGTCAGCTTCGACAATGGCGACCAGGCAATGCCAAAGCGCGGCGCGAAGCCCGCCTGGTTGTTCTTCAGCAGCGAGCTGCTGGCGCCGGAGGTGCCACCCGCGTAGTTTCCAGCGATCTCCAGGCCGGAGCCGGTGATGGTGTCCGTAGCGGCGTCGTAGGAATAGAGGGCCGAATCGAACGCCGTCAGGCGTCCGTATTTCTCGCTGAGCGGGCCGTCATAGTCCCAGCGCAGGCCCGCGGTGATGGTGAGGTTGCTGCGCAGTTTGAAGTTGTCGTTGATGAATGCGCCGGCGGTGTTGGAGCGGTAGTAGCGGCTGGCGTTGCCGTCGATCGCGGTGCCGCCATACACGGAACCTTCCACAAAATTCATGAAACTCTTGAACTCGACGATGTCGTTGGAGGCGTTGTTGTTAATCACGTTGAGCTGCGTGTGATACCACTGCCCTCCAAACGTGATGGTGTGCCGTCCCTTCACCCAGTTGAAAGCGGTCCCGTACTCCCACTGGTTCTGGTACATGCCCGCGTGGCCGAAGCTCGCGCTGGGGCCGAATTCGAGCCCGTTGTTGACGGTCGGATCGGCGTAGGAGATCTCGAGCTGCGGAAATGTTGTCGAACCCAGCAGGTTCATTCCCATGTCGGTCGGGTCGAAGGCCTGGCTGGTGTCGGCGTAGGCCCGCATACGCGTAAACCCCACATGCTGGTCCCAGGTCAGGGTGGGAGACAGCGTGAGGATATTGGAGATCGTCGCCACCTGGCTGCCGGCGCTCAACTGCTGCGCGAAGCCCAGCAGCGAGCCCACCGCGCCGAAGGGATTGGTGGTGGGATTGTCCTGAACGTAGTATTTCGCGGAAAGCCGGTCCCGGTTGCTGATTGCGTAATCGACATTGGCGATTCCCTGATCCACGTTCGCTTTCGCATTCGGACCCCGCACTACCGCGTCATAGCCGAGATCCTTGGCCGTTGTCGGGTCCGTGATCTGGGCGCTGGGAATCAGGAACTGTCCGTTGGGCAGCTTGGCCTGCAGCATGTTCAGCGCGACCGGACTGATCTGGCTGCTGGTGATGGTCTTGCCATACGTTGACTGGATCATGTTGATGATCCCCGACGCGCTTCGATCGTCGGTCAGACCGAGCGGCACGGTGACGTCCTTGGTGGCATCGGCCGCATCCGCGATCCGCACGCCCTGATAGGACAGGAAGTAGAACAGCTTGTCCTTCTTGATGGGGCCGCCAACGGTCGCGCCGAACTGGTTGCGGTTCAGAAACGGCACTTTGTCGGTGATCGCGGGCGAAGCGTTGTAGAAGAACGGCGCGGCGTTCATGGCGCTGTTCTGAAACTGCTCCCACACCGTCCCGTGGATTTCGTTCGTGCCCGACTTGGTGACGACGCTGATGTGCGCGCCGCTGTTGTTGCCCTGCGACGCATCGTACATCGCCGCATTGACGGCGATCTCCTGGATCGCGTCGGTCGGCGGAGTGGGCAGCGCCTGGCCGATCGCCCCGTAGACCGAGGTGCTAGTCTGCATTTCGCCGCCCGCGCCGAAGTTCTCGCCGGTGTTCAACAGGAAGCGGTTCTCGCCCACCTGGCTGGTGGATTTGCCGTTGAACAGGTTGGTCGTCGTGGCGCCGTTCAACGAGAAGCTGTTGCTGGTGTCGCGATTCCCGTTGGCAAAGATCGCCTGGTTCCCGAGACCCGCATTCGAACCCGCGCCACCCAAGAAGTCAGCGTGCACGCCGGGAGCCAGGATCGCCAGTTGCGTGAAGCTGCCCGTGCCCAGCGGTGTGCTCTGAATGGTCAGATCATCCACCACGTAGCCGTTGGTGGCGTCCACCTGGTTCATCAGCGCGACGGCCGTCACTTCGACCGTGGTGCTGATGGAGCCGACCTTGAGGCTGCCGTTGACGGTCGTCGTGCGGCCGCTCTGAACGAGAACCTGGGTGTGGGACTCGGTCTCAAAACCGGACTTCTTGAAGCTCAACTCGTAAGTTCCGACAGGCAGATCGGAGATGGAGTAGGAGCCGTTCCCCTGCGAATGCGCAGACACCTCGAGGTTCGTGGCCACGTTGTGCGCCTTCACAACCGCATCGGGCACCGCGGCGCCCGAAGAATCCAAGACCGTCCCGGTCACGGCTCCGACCGTTTGCTGCGCCTGGCAGGGCAGCCCCAAGCCGATGGACAGGAACAGAATCGACGCGGCAACCACGAATCGGTTCCGCGGCAAGCTGAACGGGTGGTTCGTATAGATTCGCATAGCTCTCCTCAACCAGAATTCCCCTCGCCCTGCTGGGCACAGATCCACCGTCCGGGCGTCTTCGGCCGTTGCCGTGACTGCGGACTGGGACGTCACGGCTATCCCCACCCAATGCACGCCTGTTCTGTCAAGCCTGCGAGGGTGTGCTGTCGGGGCGCCGCCCGGAGCTTATGTCTAGTTGCTTAGGCTAGCATTCAAGCGTTTCAGTTCAATGAAAAATCAGCTACGAAACGGGGCTCTGCCGCAACTCCGAGAATGCAGCTTTCATGACCGCTCGGGCCCGCGGAAAGATCGCCGCACCGGCCGCTGCGGCACGCTCATGTGGCGAAAATTCAGGAAAACGGGCACCATCGCCAGCTCGGCGTGGGTCGCGGAATCCACCAGGTAGAACCGTGTGCCGCCGCTTCCGCAACCGCGAGCGGATTTAACGGCGGTCTTTTCCGCGACAGTCCACTCCAACCATCCATCACGGTCGCGCGCGATGCCGCCGCGGGATCTCGATCAACACCCACGCCACAGCCGCGAATCCAACCAGCGAGATCCATCCGCCCCAGGCCGCGAACCAGGAGAACTCCTGCGCCCCGGTCAGCGCCTGCACCAGCGACGGGATCTTCGAAACCGCCAGCACCGCCAGCAGAATCCCCAGGATCGCCTCGCCCGCGATCAGCCCGCTCGCCAGCAGCGTCCCCTTCTCCTCCACCGCCGCCCTCCGCTCCGGCGTGGCCCGCTCGTTCAGCCGGTCCAGCACGTACTTCATCGCCCCGCCAACGAAAATCGCCGACGAAGTGTCGAACGGCAGGTACATCCCCACGGCGATGAGCATGGGGCTCTTCGCGCCGCACAGGATCAGCGCGATCCCGAACGCCGCGCCGATCACCAGCAGGCCCCACGCCATCTCCCCGCCCACGATCCCCTTCGCCAACTGCGCCATCAATCCCGCCTGCGGCGCCGGCAGCGACCTTCCGCCGATCCCGCCGTCGGCCAGGTTGGCCTCGTGCAGCACGATGATCGGGCCCATCAGGAAAAACGCGAGCACCGCCACGGCCAGCATCTCGACCAGCTCCATCTTCCACGGCGTGCCGCCCAGCAGGTGGCCGGCTTTCAAGTCCTGGATCAGCGAGCCCGACACCGAACACGCCACGCACACCACCGCCGCCACGCCCAGCACCGCCGCCACGCCCGGCAGTCCCGTCACGCCGATGGTCACCATCAACAGCGCCGAGATCAGCAGTGCCGACAATGTCAGCCCCGACAGCGGCTGGTTCGAACTGCCCACCATCCCCACCAGGTAACCGCCCACCGCCGACAGCGCAAACCCCGTCACCGACATCACCAGCGCCGCCACGATCGCCGGCATCCATCCGCCGGTGAAGAAGTAGTAGATGAACGTGATCGGAACCAGCAGCACCGCGATCGCAGGAAGGATCCACTTGGCCGGGATGTCGCGCTCGGTGCGTTCGACCAGATGCTCCTCATGCGCCGCGCGCGTCGAAGCGGCGAACGCGCCTTTCAGCGACGCCGCCAGCGAGCCGCGCATCCCCCACATCGTCTTGGCCGCGCCCACCAGCATCGTCCCCACCGCGATCGGGCGCACCACGTTGAACCACAGCGTATAAGCTGCCAGCGATGGGTCCGTGCTGCCAATGCGCCGCGGCAGGTCGGGATCGAAAAACAGCAGCAGCGGAATGAAAATCCACCACGCCAGCACGCCGCCCGAGAAGTTCACTGCCGAGAGCTCCGGCCCGATGATGTAGCCGATCCCGATCAGCGCCGGCGACAGACTCGGCGTTGACCACTCGATGCCCCCAAAATGCGTCACCTGACCGATCGGCTGCTTGTCGAAGTTGAAATGCCGCACCACCGAGCGCGGAAAGCGCAGGAACCCCTCGCTGAACTCGCGGATCACCGGCAGCCCGCGCGGATCCTTCAGAATCTGGATCAGCCCGCCGAAGCCCATCGCCCCGAAAATGTATCTCGGCGCGTCGCCCGATTCCTGCCCCGCGCGCACAATCTCGTAGCTCGCCACGCTCTCCGGAAACGGCAGGCCGGCTTCCACGCACAACGCCCGCCGCAGCAGCACGATGAAAAAGATGCCGATCAGCCCACCGCAGAGCAGGATCACCGACGCCTGCCAATAGTGCGACCGCAGATCCGCCCACAGCCGCACGCCGTTGATCTCGACCATCAGAAACGCCGGAATCGTGAAGATCGCGCCCGCCACCAACGCCTCGCCCACGCTGCCCGCCGTCCGCGCGATGTTCTGCTCCAGCACGCCGCCGCGGAAGGCCGGCAATCGGAATAGCGCCAGCGCGATCACTGCCGCCGGAATCGTCGCCGCCACGGTCTGCCCGGCCTTCATTCCGAGATACGCGTTGGCGGCGCCGAACACCAGGGCCAGAAACAGGCCCAATGCGACGGCCTTCACCGTCATCTCGGGCTGTGACATGGGCTGCGGAGGGATGGGCTGCGGAGGGATCGGCTGCAAGGGAATGTCCTGCGGCATAAATGCCGATGGTATCAGGAGCCCGACGGGGCGTGGTTGCGGCCCTGCGGTGAGTGCGGCTCAGGCCGCGCTGTGCTTGTACGCTACGGCCGTCAGTCCCACGCCATCGGCATACGATGCCGGCTCACAGGCGAATGCGCGCGCGAACTTCGTCGATTCGAATACGTACGGCGAGTCGTTCTGGTAGAGCATCTCGTAGCTCTCCGCCACCGTGCGGTCGAATAGCCCCGCCACGCGCAGCATCAGCCGGTTGAGCACCTGGTAGCGCGGCTCGATGCCGAATTCTCCCGCCACCATCTGGATGAACTCGCGCCCCGTCGGCGGCTGCGGCGCCGTGGGCAGGTGCCAGGTCTGGTTCCACGCCTGCTCGCTACGTGTCAGCAGCACGAGCGCCTTCGCGGCGTCGGGAGTGTAGGTGTAGGAGTGCGGCTGGGCGTCGCTCACCAGGCACATCGCCCGCTCGCCTACCGCGAGCTTCTCGAAGACCAGCCGATTCGCGACGCTGTTCTTCGCGCCGGGTCCGTAGAAGTCCGCCGCCCGCGCGATCAGCGCCGTGAGGTTGCCGGCTTTGGTCTCGTCGAGCAGCGTCGTCGCGACCCGCGCGCGGATTTCTCCCTTGCGGCTGCACGGGCGAAAGGGCGTCTCCTCCGTCATCGTGCCTTCCACGCGTCCGTACATGTAGACGTTGTCGAAGAACGCGAGCTTCGCGCCGGCGCGCTTGCAGGCCTCGATCGCGTTGCTCATGATGCGCGGCCACAGCGCGGTCCACTCGCGGATGTCGTACTTGAGCCCGGCCAGGAGATGCACGACGCTGGAGCCCGCGACTGCCCGCACCGTCTGATTGAGCTCGGATAAGTCGGCCGCGAACGTCTCCGCCGCGTCGGCGACGGGCTTCGGGTTGCGGCTCACCAGGCGCACGCGCTCTCCCGCGCCGGCGAGTTCCTTCGCCAGGTCGTTGCCGATGACGCCGCCCGCTCCGAGTAACGTGATCATCCCGCCCTCCTGCTACCTTAGCGCCGAGCGCATTTCCAGTAAAGCGGGCAGCCGGTGCGGTCCTCAGCTAGGCGCGGCTAAATCCCGGGCGATTGCGGGCTTGATCCGGTCCGGTCGAGGTTATCATGGACAGAAGGCAGGATGCATGGATTTCGGTAATCGTGTGGCCATCGTGACGGGCGGCGCGTCGGGCATCGGCGGCGCCGCGGCCGAGTTGCTGCAGCAGCGCGGTGCGCGGGTTTTCGTTTTGGACGTGCGCGACCCCGCCCACGGGCTGCCAATATTCCACACCGACGTCGCCCGCTTCGATGCGGTACGGACGGCCGTCGACAGCATTGCCGCCCAAGCCGGCGCCATCGACATCGTCGTTGCCGCCGCGGGCATTATGGCCTACGGCACCGCGCTGACCACCACCGAAGCCGAATGGGACCGCGTGCTGGACATCAATCTGCGCGGCGTCTGGAACGTATCCCGCGCCGCCATTCCGCATATGCGCGGGCGCGGCGGCTCGATCGTCGTCGTCGCCTCCGTTCAGGCTCTGGCGTCCCAGCGCAACGTCTTCGCCTACGCCATCAGCAAGCACGCCCTCAGCGGGCTCACGCGTTCCATGGCCCTCGACTTCGCCACAGACGGCATCCGCGTCAACCAGGTCTGCCCGGGCACCGTTGACACGCCCATGCTCGCCGCCGCCGCCGCGCTCGACCCCGATCCCGCCTCCGTTTACGAGGCCTGCAACCGCATGCACCCGCTGGGCCGCATCGCCCGCCCGCTGGAGATCGCCGAGGTGATCGCCTTCCTCGCGCACCCCGCCGCCTCCTTCGTCACCGGCGCCGTCTGGACCGTCGATGGCGGCCTGCTCACTCTGATCGGCGGCGTCCCTAACGTCTCGAAATAGGCGTGAAACGGCTTAGCGGTCTCCTTCCGGCTTTCCGCCACACATCCGCGGGCGGCCCGGCGGCCATGGTCTGCTCGGGATTAAAATGGACTTTTATCGCACTTCAGACGATCGGAAAGGGACAACGCGCATGTCGAATCAAAACGCCGGCAAAATGGGCCGCAGAGGACTCTTCAAGTCGTCGGCCACGGTGCTCGCCGGAGCGCTGCTGGGCCGCAGCGCCAAGGCCGACCAGGAAACGCCGATCAAGAATGTGAACACCAATTCGAGTCCCTCGACCCTGCAGATCACGGACCTGCGCATCGCCACGGTGGTCAAGCCCGGACCCGGTCCCTGCACCATCGTCCGCCTCGACACCAACCAGGGCGTCTACGGCCTGGGCGAGGTCCGCGACGGCGCCAGTTCGACGTACGCCCTGTTCCTGAAGAGCCGTGTCGTCGGCCAGAACCCGCTCAACATTACGCAGCTGTTCAACCGTATCAAGCAGTTCGGCGGCCATGCCCGCCAGGCCGGCGGAGTGGTGGCCATCGAAGAGGCGCTGTGGGACATCGCCGGCAAGGTCTACGGCGTGCCGATCTACCAGATGCTCGGCGGCAAATTCCGCGACAAGGTCCGCATTTATGCCGACACCGAGGAGTCGAACGACATCAAGGTCTACGCCCAGCGCATGAAGGAGCGCAAGGAGGTCATGGGCCTCACCTGGCTGAAGATGGACCTGGGCGTGGAAATGGTCTCGGACATCCCCGACACCTTGACCCGCCCTGCTGACATGAGCCGCTGGGAGCGCTTCGGCCTGCCCCACATGTTCACCGGGATGGAGGTGACCGACAAGGGCATTGAAAAGCTCTGCGAGTATGTCGCCGCCATCCGCGAAGCCGTGGGCATGGAAATCCCGCTTTCCATGGACCACCTCGGCCACATCGGCGTGAATTCGATCATCCGCCTCGGCCGCGCCTACGAGAAATACAACCTCGAATGGATGGAGGATGTGATCCCCTGGCAGTACACTGACCTGCTGAAGCACATCACCGATGAAAGCCCCACCCCAATCCTGACCGGCGAGGATATCTTCCTGAAGGAAGGCTTCATCAATTTGTGCCAGAAACACGCGGTCAGCAAGATTCACCCCGATCTTTCCACTTCGGGCGGAATTCTGGAGACGCATAAGATCGGCGACGCCGCCATGGAGTACGGCGTGCCGATGGCGATGCACTATGCCGGTTTGCCCATCGGCGCCCTGGCCAGCGTTCACTGCGCCGCGGCGACCGAAAATTTCCTGGCCTGCGAGAACCACTCGCTCGATGTCCCGTGGTGGCAGGACCTGGTGGAAGGCATCGACAAGCCCATCATCAACAAGGGCTTCATCACCGTCCCCGACAAGCCGGGCCTGGGCATCACCCTGAACGAAGATGCCGTCCGCCAGCACCTCGCGCCCGGCACGGGCTACTTTGAGCCCACCACCATGTGGGACAACGAACGCTCCGGCGACCGCCTGTGGAGCATGGCGCCGCGAAAAACTCCTAAGGCCGGCTAGCGGCGCGACGCGCTCAGTTGCAAGGTTGCGGCGGCGCCCACCCCCGCCTGAAACTTCCGTCTGCTGCCCATGCTGCGTGCTCCTGGATCCGTCCGCGCCGCTTGCCGCTCATTTCCATACTCATCCATCGGCACTTCCCCCCTTGCCCCGTAGAGTGCACTCCCGATTTTTTAGAGGCCGCGCCTATCCGCCCTGGTCCATCACTTCCACGGCGTACAGCGACGCGTAATCCCGGATCGGCGAAAACGTCGCCAGCAGTTTGCCCTGCCCGTTCGGCTTCAGCCCCTGGAATGTCCTGACGCACGCCCGGTTGGCGCCCGCTTCCTTGAAAATGTCGAATTCCTTCAGCAGCGCCACCCCGTTGCACTGCACGTCGAACAGCCGGCTCCCCACTCCCCCCTGCCCCGCCGGGTTACTCCGCCCGAAAAACTTCTCGGCAAAGTGCAGCGCCAGCTTGTAGTTCCCTGCGTCAACCGGAATCGCATAGCTGAAATGCCCGTACCGCTCCGCCACGTACAGCTGCTGGTCCCGCGCTCCCGCCACTTCCTGCGGATGCTGCCCGATCTGCCCGCCGCTCGAGTAGCTCTCCGGCATCCATACGTGCCCGTTGGCGTCCGTGTGCGCGCTCTCCCGGATGTAAATCCGGATCGGATTCAGCCGGTGCGGCTCGGCCGGCACGATCTCGATCGCGCTGACCCGCGCCCGCTCGCGCCGGCTGACGAACTTGAGGTGCAGCATCCCGTCGCTATCCGGCGTAATGTCCTTGAACACCCGTTCGTCGGCGATGAACGGCCCGCCCGCATTCGACACGATGTCGAAATTCCTCAGGATCGGCCGCCCGTTCGCGTATACGTCGAACACCCGGCTGAACTCCCCTGCGCCGCCCGGCGCCCCCTCCCCGTACGTCGTCTCCACGCAATGCAGGTGCAGTTGGTACGTCCCCGCGGCCAGCGGTATGTGATAGCTGAAATCCCCGCTGCGGGCGTATTGGAACATCTGCGGATCGAATGCCCGCGCGATGTGCTGCCGCGGCAGTTCCACCAGCTCGCCGCCTTCGTAATACTGGTCCGCCAGCCACTGCTGCCCCGGCCGCCCGCCGCGCGCCTGCCGCTGCCCGCAGTTCAGCCGCACCACTGTCGTCGGCGGCATCTCGTGAACGCGCGCCGCCGCCTCGTCGGAGCGGCCCCTCTCCCGCCCGCCTCGCACCGCCAACCGCGCCTTCTCCAGCAGCCGCCCGATCGGCCCTCGCGTCGCCGGCGGCCCATTGTCTCCGCGCCCCGCCGTGCTTCCGGCCTCGTCTCCGCGCCCGCCGCCCGCGGCCTGCCCGCCGGTTGGATCCGCTGTCGGCTCCCGCGGCGCGAACGCCGGCGCATACTGACCCACCGGAATCGAAATTCGCACCCTGTCGCCGGCGCCCTGCTTCTCGTAATACTCCCGCAGCCGCTTCCGCAGCCGGTGCACCTCCACCCGCGCGCTGGCGTCCGTCGCCGGATTGAAGCTCGCCGGCCGCTCCAGCACTTCCACCCCGATGGTGTAGTCCTTGATCTGAGCCGCCTCGCCCCGCAGTGCCTTGGTGCATAGATAGACGATCAGCCTCCCCAGCCGCGGCGAGTGCGCGAATGCCGGCGAGGCGACAATCGCATTCACCTCCGCCCATACTTCTTCCGCCGTGATGCCAGTCTCCGGCTGTGTCATCTTGCCGGTCTCATCATACCACGCATCAGTTCCGTTACAGCCTCAAGGTAACGCCTGTACGTTGAGCAAACTTAAGGCCCTGGACGTTTCTCACAGCCAGCTAACAGGCATTACTGTACATTTCCTGTGCGCTGCGAAAAGCTAGTGCAAGCCTTTCTATGCAGTTGCATCCCGTCGATGTCGCCATCATCATCGCCTATCTTCTGACTTCTGTTCTGGTCGGCTATTGGGTCTCCCACCGCGCCTCCCGCGACATCAAGGCCTATTTCCTCGGCGGCAACACCATGCCCTGGTACATCCTCGGCATCTCCAACGCCTCCGGCATGTTCGACATCAGCGGCACCATGCTGCTGGTCTACTGGATGTTCGTCTACGGCCTGAAAAGCGTCTGGATCCCCTGGCTGTGGCCCACTTTCAACCAGGTCTTCCTGATGATCTTCCTCTCCTCCTGGCTGCGCCGCTCCAACGCCATGACCGGCGCCGAGTGGATCCAGACCCGCTTCGGCAAAGGCCGCGGCGCCCAACTCGCCCACATCATCGTCGTCATCTACGCCTTCGTCAGCATCATCGGTTTCTTCAGTTACGGCTTCAAAGGCATCGGCAAGTTCGCCTCCACCTTCCTGCCCTGGCACCTCACGCCCAACCAGTACGCGCTGACCCTGATCGCCATCACCACCCTGTACGTCATCAAGGGCGGCATGTTCAGCGTGGTGATCACCGAGGTGCTGCAGTTCTGCATTCTCTCCATCGCCTCCTTCGCCGTCGCCATCATCGCCATGTCCAAGGTCGCCCCGGCCACGCTCGCGCGCTGCGTGCCCGCCGGCTGGGATAACCTATTCTTCGGCTGGCATCTCAACCTCGACTGGTCCTCCCTGATCCCCTCCGCCAACGCCAAAATCGCCCAGGATGGCTACGGCCTGTTCGGCTTTTTCGTCATGATGCTGCTGTTCAAAGGAGTCCTCATCAGCGCCGCCGGCCCCGCCCCCAACTACGACATGCAGCGCGTCCTCTCGTCCAAGAACCCGCGCGAAGCCTCGATGATGAGCGGCTGGGTCAACATCGTGCTCACCTTCCCCCGCTACTTCCTGATCACCGGCCTCACTATCCTGGCCGTCGTCTTCTTCAGCGATCAGATCCGCGGCATGGGCACCCAGATGGACTTCGAGCTCGTCCTGCCCTACGCCCTGGCGCGCTTCGTCCCCGCCGGCCTGCTCGGCTTCCTCATCGCCGGCCTGCTGGCGGCCTACATGTCCAACTTCGCCGCCACCGTCAACGCCGCCCCGCCTTACTTCGTCAACGACATCTACAAGCGCTTCATCAACCCCAACGCCAGCCCCCGCACCTACGTCCGGCTGAGCTATCTCAGCTCCTTCCTGGTCGTCGTTCTGGGAGTCGCCATCGGCTGGTACGTGGCCAGCGTGAATTCGGTCGTCGTGTGGATCGTCTCCGGCCTGTGGGGCGGCTACACCGCTTCCAACGTCCTCAAGTGGTACTGGTGGCGCTTCAACGGCTACGGCTACTTCTGGGGCATGGTCGCCGGCATCACGTCGTCGCTCACCGTGCCGGCGATCCTGGGCCGCATCGACGTGCTGCAGGACTTTGCGAAGGCGAACTCCATCAACCTCGATGTCTCCCTCGGCTTCATTCTGATCTTCGTCCTCTCCATCATCGGCTGCGTCGCCGGTACCCTTTTGACCAAGGCGGACGAGGACCAGGTGCTGATCGACTTCTACCGGCGCGTGCGGCCGTGGGGCTTCTGGGGTCCGGTGCTCAACAAGGTCCGCGCGCAGGATCCAATGTTCGAGCCCAACCGCGACTTCTTCCGCGACATGTTCAATGTCGCCGTCGGTATCGTCTGGCAGATCACGCTCGTCGCCCTGCCGATCTACTTCGTCATCCAGCAATTCACCCGCGCCGCGATCGCTTTCGCTGTCGTGGCCGCGACTTCTTTGATTCTGAAATTCACCTGGTACGACCACCTCTGCCGGCAGGAGGCCCGTTGGGAGGCCGGCGAAATGAACGCCCCGGCGCCGCCCGCCGCCGCCTGATCTCAAAGGGGGCCTTACCAGGAGCCACGCAGCATGCAATACGGACACTTCGACGACGCCGCCCGCGAATACGTCATCACCCGCCCCGACACCCCCCTGCCGTGGATCAACTACCTCGGCTGCGAGGCCTATTTCGGGATCATCTCCAACACCGCCGGCGGCTACTCCTTCTATCGCGACGCCCGCCTGCGCCGCCTCACCCGCTACCGCTACAACAACGTCCCGCTACGACCTCGGCGGCCGCTACATCTACCTCCGCGACGACGACTCGGGCGAGTTCTGGTCCCCCTCCTGGCAGCCCACGCGCAAAGCCGTCGAGGATTACTCCTGCCGCCACGGCCTCGGCTACACCATCATCGGCTCGCGCTACGAGGGCATCGAGGCCCGCACCCGCTACTTCGTCCCCCTCGGCCGAGAACCTCGAAATCTGGCAGTTCACCGTCACCAACCACCGCCCCACCGCCGCCGGCCTCTCCGTCTTTTCGGCGATTGAATTCTGTCTTTGGGACGCCCAGGACGACGCCACCAATTTCCAGCGCAATTTCAGCATCGGCGAGGTCGAGGTCGACGACGGCGTCATCTATCACAAGACCGAGTACCGCGAGCGCCGCGACCACTTCGCCTTCTTCGCCTGCTCGGCGCCGCTCGCCGGTTTCGACACCCAGCGCGAGGCCTTCCTCGGCCCCTATCGCGGTTGGGACGCGCCCCTGGCCGTCGAGCGCGGCTATCTCCGGCAACTCCATCGCCCACGGCTGGGCGCCCATCGGCTCCCACCACGTCAAGCTGACGCTCGCCCCCGGCGAAACCCGCCAGATCGTCTTCGTCCTCGGCTATCACGAGAATCCGCGCGACGAGAAGTTCGATCCGCCCGAGTCGCAGACCATCAACAAGCGCGCCGTCCGGCCCGTCATCGCCGCACACCTCGACCCCGCCGCCGCCGATGCCGCCTTCGACCAGTTGCGCGCCTACTGGGACGGCCTGCTCGCCATCTGCCAGGTCGCCACGCCCGACCTGCACACCAACCGCATGGTCAACATCTGGAACGCCTACCAGTGCATGGCCACTTTCAACATGTCGCGCTCGGCGTCGTTGTTCGAATCCGGCATCGGTCGCGGCCTCGGCTTCCGCGACTCCAACCAGGACCTGCTCGGCTTCGTCCACATGGTCCCGCCGCGCGCCCGCGAGCGCATCCTCGACCTGGCCGCCACCCAGCTCCCCACCGGCGGCGCGTATCACCAGTACCAGCCTCTCACCAAGCGCGGCAACAACGACGTCGGCGGCGGCTTCAATGACGATCCGCACTGGCTGATCGTCGGCGTCGCGGCCTACATCAAGGAGACCGGCGACTGGGGGATCCTCGACGAGCCCGTCGCTTACGACAACCAGCCCGGCTCCGAGCGGCCGCTCTACGACCACCTGCAACGCAGCTTCCACTACACGCTCGACCGCCTCGGGCCCCACGCCCTGCCGCTCATCGGCCGCGCCGACTGGAATGACTGCCTGAACCTGAACTGCTTCTCCGAGACGCCCGGCGAGTCCTTCCAGACGACCACCAACAACGAGGGCGGCGTGGCCGAGTCCGTCTTCATCGCCGGGCTGTTCGTCCTCGCCGGCCGCGAGATGGCCGCCATCGCGTCGCGCCGTGGCCTCGCCGACGAGGCCCAGTCCTATCGCGGCGCCGTCAACTCCATGGAGCAGGCCGTTCTCGCCTACGGCTGGGACGGCGAATGGTTCCTCCGCGCCTATGATCATTTCGGCCGCAAGATCGGCTCCCATGAATGCGACGAAGGCCGCATCTTCATTGAGACGCAAGGCTTTTGCGTGCTGGCCGGCATCGGTCTCGACGACGGCCTGGCGCGCCAGGCACTGGACTCCGTCCGCACGCACCTGCTCACCGATCACGGTATTGTCCTCCAGCAGCCGGCCTACTCGCATTACCAGCTTCATCTCGGCGAAATCTCCTCCTACCCTCCGGGGTACAAGGAAAACGCCGGCATCTTCTGCCACAACAATCCCTGGGTCATGATCGCCGAGGCGCGCATGGGCAACGGCGACGCCGCCCACGACTACTACCTGCGCATCAACCCCTCGGCCCGCGAGCCCATCAGCGACCTCCACCGCTGCGAACCTTATGTCTACGCCCAGATGATCGCCGGCCGCGACGCCCCCACCCACGGCGAAGCCAAGAACTCCTGGCTCACCGGCACCGCCGCCTGGAACTACTACGCCATCACCCAATGGATCCTGGGTATCCGCCCGGCCTACGACGGTCTCGAGATCGCCCCGGTCCTGCCCTCGCATTGGCCATCGGTGGACGCGACCCGCATCTTCCGCGGCGTCGCCTACCGCATCTCTATCCGCCGCGCCGGCCCCGGTCACTCCGTCAGCCTGACAGTCGACGGCGCGCCGGTCGCAGGCAACATCGTCCCGCCGCCCCCCGCGGGCCATACGGAGGTTTTCGTTCGAGCTTTGGTGCGCTGACTAACCCCCTGCCAACTCGGGCGCCGTACCCGGTCACATCCTCCTGAGTGGCCGTTCCTGCGGCGCCCTTTTTTTGCGCCTCCGGAACACAAGGCAAGCTCCGCCCCAGGCGCCAGTGCTGGGCCGGATCACATTCGGTGGATCGCTGGCGCATCAGGCCGGTGCTGGTCCGGACCTCATCGTCGCGGGCCGGACGATCACGTCCGCACCGGACCTCCCGCTCATGCTGCGGCCTCCCGTCAATCGGCGTGGGTGTGCGATCCAGCACATCGGTAACACTTCTTTCCAAGCACATGGGTTACACTTTTGCATCCTCGCCGCCGTGTTCCGCGGCAGCCGGCCGCTGCGGGAGAGGCCCGGAGAGCGACCGCAGCGTCGGCGGCTGGGTGTAGACTGTCAGCGACCCGCGTAGCGACAACCGGAAGCCCGGCTCCAGCCGCCGGCGCGCTGAACGGACCCTCCACGCGGCCCGCAAGCGGGGTCAGATTCGAGGCAACTATGTCAGATGAAACCGGGAACCAGGGATTCAGCCGCCGGCAAGTCGCCCGCGCCACGGCGCTCGGCGGCATGTGGCCCCTCATGGCCGCGGCTGCGCCCGGCGCGCCGGCTCAAAGCGCCGCCGACAATCAAACCGCCGCAGGCACGCTCCTGGACGTGCACCAGTTCGGCGCCCGGGGCGACGCGAAAACCAACGACACCAAGGCCCTCCAGAGCGCTATCGACGCGGCCGCCGACCGCGGCGGGTCGGTGCTGATCCCGCCGGGCGTCTATCTCAGCGGCGAGCTGCAGTTGAGGCCCCACGTCGGCCTGATCGGCGTTCCTGCCTGGGATTACAGAGGTGGAGGCGGCTCCGTGCTGCGGCTCATCGACGAAAAAGCCGCGTGTCTCGTAAACATCACCGCCGCCTTCGGCTGCACCATCGACGGCCTGAGCCTGGAAGGACGCCATCTCGGCCACGGCGTGCACGGAATTCTCCTCAATAAGCCAACCTACATGCGCGAGGACACGTTTCGCGTCGAGCGTTCGCAAATCACGAATTTCAGCGGCGACGGCGTGCGCCTGCAGCGCGCCTGGTGTTTCACCATCCGCCAATGCATGATCGCCTACTGCGCCGGCGATGGCATCTCGCTGCGCGGCTGGGACGGCTTCCTCATGGACAACTGGTTCTCCGGCAATCGCGGCGCCGGCTTTGCGGCCCGCGAGGAGAACGCTTCCTGCACCTTCACCGGCAACCGCATCGAGTGGAACCGCGAAGGGATTCTCATCTGCGGCGGCGACAGTTACAACATCACCGGCAATTTCTTCGATCGCGCCGGAACGTGCAGCCTGGCGCTCCTCAAGCGCGCGGACGCGCCTTGCGAGCTTGTGACCGTCAGCGGCAATATCATGCGCCGCAGCGGCAAATCGGCCCCGACGGACAGTTACGATTCGGCCCAGATCCGCCTGGAAGGCGGCCGCGGGATCAGCTGTTGCGCCAACACCATGCAGGTCGGCCGGGACGACGATGCCAGGGGCGTTTATTCGCCTTCCTACGGGATTATCTACCAGGGTCTCGAGGACTGCGCCATCAGCCAGAACGTCCTCCACAAAGGCGCCATCCGGCAATTGATGCTCGATCTCGGCGGCCACGGCGAGGGCCTCGTCGTGAAGGACAATCCAGGTTCCTTATTCAAGGCCTAGGCCGGTTTCGGGGCATCTGCGTCGCAGCGTGCCAGTGCTAGGACCGACGTCTCCGTCCGCGCGAGGCCGTTCTCGCCGGCCTGCGGTATCCGCAATCTCAGAAACCGGCGTCAGCCAGTCGCCGGTCGCACTCGCCCTCCGCGATCATCCGCGCCCGCACGCAGCCGCCGGCCTTCAGTATCTGGGCGGCAGAACGCTCTTGCCACCCCCGGGCAGCAGGAAATCGGAAGCGGCGTGCCATTCTTTTTCGGGTGCGCCTCTTGGCGCTTGCTCGAGCGGCGGACTCGGATGCTCGAAGTGAACGGCTTGCAGTGCGTAACACACCATGCCCCCCAGCACCCAGAAAATCACCCCCAGGAAGAGGATAATCTTGATCTGCCCGCGGCTCAGATCCCGGCCCAGAATGTTTCCGATGGCGATCACACCCAGCGCCACGCCTGTGTACAGCCACCAGATGACCCAGTGTTGAACTCGGATCCGAACGTCCATAGTCAATCCTTACGATTTAGTAGATGAAAGGAACAGCCGAGAGGTTACTACCATGTCGAGGGGCAGCCCGGTTTTCAACCCGCGCAACCTGGACAACGGGCTTGACGGCTCAGCAGTGCTCCTCGACCGGCGGCCGGCCGTTCGAACCCTCATCGCCACCCGGCAGGATGCTGAAAAGGGCATCCCGTGCGCCTCAGCGCAGGAACGGGTTGACTTCCTTTTCGCGCCCGATCGTGGTCGCCGGGCCGTGGCCGGGAAAGACCTCGATCCCCTCGTCGAGTGTGAGCAGCCGTGTGTGGATCGAGCGCAGCAATTGCCGCGAATCGCCACCCGGCAGGTCCGTGCGCCCGATCGAGTCGCGGAACAGCGTGTCGCCGGCGATCAGCTTGTTTTCGGCCCTCACGAGCACGCACACGCTGCCCTGCGTGTGGCCGGGCGTGTGCAGGATTTGCAGCTCGGTCGCGCCGCACAGCAGCGTGTCGCCGTCGCGCGCCGGGCAGTCGATGGCCGTCGTTTCTGGCGCCGGCAGACCGATCCAGGAGGCCTGCATGTCCAGATGGTCGTACAACGCCTGGTCCGCGGCGTTCATGTAAACCGGCGCGCCCGTGGCGGCCTTCAGCTTCGCCGCGCCTCCAATATGGTCAATATGCGCGTGCGTAATCACGATCGCCTTCAGCCGCAGCCCGTGCCTGGCCAACACCGCCAGCACGCGCGCCACGTCCAAACCGTCGCCGGGGTCGATGACGACCCCCTCGCGCGTCGCCTCGTCTCCGAAGATGGAACAATTGCATTGCAGCGCGCCGACCGTCAGAATCTCGTGGATCATTCGATCATCATAAATGGTTGTGAGGGATTTCACTCTTGCCTTGAATACGCTGTTGCGCTTTGCGCACATCGCCGGCGCGATCACGGTGCTCGGCGGCCTCTTTCGGGCACAGATTTCGGGCCTGCGTGCGGTCGACAAGTACCGCCGCTGGCTGGCCGCGGGCGCGCTGGCGCTGCTCCTGAGCGGCGCCTGGCAGTTCGTTCAGAAGATGCTCGGCGCGCCGCTCCTGTGGCACGTTCTGATCGGCATCAAGATCCTGCTGGGGTTGCACGTGATCACGGTGGCGCTGCTCCTTGGGCGCGACGGCCTGGACGACGCCAAACGGGTGCGCATGGCGCGTGGCGCTGTGATTTCGGGATGGATCGTCGTGTTGCTCGGCGCGGTGGTGCACAATCTGAAGTGAGCGGCGGGGAGCGAGAAGCCAGGTGGACGAAGTGACACTCACGCACGGTTATGAAGCGCTGCGGGTGACCGCGGCGTGGTTCGATCTTTCCGCGCGCGGCCGCCTCCGAGTCACGGGCGCCGATCGCAAACGGCTGCTGCACGCCCTGACCACCAACCACGTCGATGGCCTCCAGCCCGGCCAGGGCGTCTACGCTTTCTTCTTGAGCGCCCAGGGGCGCGTGCTGGCCGATGCCATCATCGCCTGCCGCGCCGCCGATCTCCTGATCTCGACCGAACCGGAAACGCGGGACAAGGTCGCCCAACACATCGAGCGCTACATCATCGCCGACGACGTCACGCTGAAGGACGCATCCGACGCGACCTGTGAGCTGGCGCTGGAGGGGCCGGACGCCGATTCGCGGCTGGTCTTCATGGATCTGCCCGTGCCCGCCGCGGAGTACGCCTCGACCGAAGCTGGGGCCGTCACCATTCTGCGCGCCTCCGTCACCGGCCAGACCGGCTTCCGCCTGATCGCTCCGGCGGAGCACAAGCGCCAGTTGCGGTCCGCCCTGGCCGAGTTCGCGCCACAAGCCGAACCGGAGGACGTGCGCGCGATCCGGCTGGAGAACGGCCGGCCGCGCTACGGCGAGGACATCAGCGAGCGCTACATCGCCCACGAAACGGGCCAGTTGGACGCCCTACATTTCGACAAAGGCTGCTACCTCGGCCAGGAGATTGTCGAGCGCGTGCGCTCGCGCGGCCTGGTGCACCGCCAGTTGCGGGCCTTGCGGATTGAGGGCCACGCCCTCCCCGCGCCGGGTGAAAAGCTTCTGGCCGGGGAACAAGTAGTCGGCGAAATCACTTCCGCGGCGTTCTCACCCGCCGAGCGCGCCGTCCGGGCGCTGGCCTATTTGCGTCTCGACGCCGGGCAGTCCCCCGGCCTGCGCACGGCCGGCGGCCAAGCCGCGCAGATCGTCGAGGACCGCCGGCGGCACCGATAGCCGGCCGTTGCCCACGCCGGGCAGAATGCCCGGCGTGTGGTCGCCGTGATAATCCGAGCCGCCCGTGCGCAGCAGGCCGCAGCGCGCGGCGAGTTCCGCATAGCGCCGCTCCAGGGCCTCGTCCTGATCCGTGTGCCACACCTCAAGCGCGTCCAGCCCCGCCGCCGCCCAGCCGCTGATCAGCTGCTCCTCGCGCGCCGCGTAGGGTTGGTTCAAACGGATCGGATGCGCCAGCGAAGTCACGCCGCCCGCCGCGCGCGCGTGCGCGATCGCCTCCCTCACCGGCGGGTCCTCGCGTTCCACGTACGCCGATCCGGTCTCGGACAGGTACACGTCGAAGGCTTCGCGCACGTTCGCCGCATACCCCCGTCTGATCAGCAGCGCCGCAAAGTGCGGACGCGCCGTGACGTTGCGCCCCAGCGCCTCCGCGTCCTCCAGCCGGATATCGATGCCCATGGCCTGCAGCCGCCCCGCGATCAGCCCGTTGCGCTCCCTCCGCTTCTGGCGCAAGCCGCGCAGCCACTCGCGGAACGCCGCGCCCGGCTCGTTGAAGAAGTACGCCAGCAGGTGCGCGTTGCGCCGCCGCCGGTCGGTCTCGCCCTCCACGCGCGCGCTCAGCTCGATGCCGCAGATCAGCTCCAGGCCCTCCCGCGCCGCCGCTTCCCGCGCCCCGTCGAACCCGTCCAGCGTGTCGTGGTCGGTGATCGCCAGCGCCCGCACTCCGCCGCTCACGGCTCGCCGCACCAGTTGCTCGGGCGTGTCCGATCCGTCCGATGCGTTGGTGTGCGTGTGCAGGTCGATCATTGCGGCGCCGCCCATTGGAGGAACGACGCCGCGTCGCGTTTCATCAGGCGCAGCGATTCGACGTTGATGTAATACATGTGCCCCGATTCGTATTCGTAGCGGCGGATATTGGCCTTCGCCGCCTCCGGCAGCGCCATGTGGTCCAGCGTGTACCACGCGGCGAAATACGGCGTGGCCATGTCGAAATGGCCCGCCCCCACGTACAGCTTCATGTATGGATTTTTCTCGAACGCCTGCCGCAGCGCGTCGGTCACGTCGGCATAATGATTGTCGGACGCAAAATCCCAGCCCCTCACGCCGCCACCGAGGATGTAATAATCGTCGTCGCTCTCGTAGCCCAGCTCCGTGCGCACGTAGTTGTACCACGCCGCCGTGTACGGCGGCCGGATCGTCGTCATGGCCGGGTCGAACTCCGGCTCCAGGCTCACCGCGCGCTGGCCCGGCCCCGTCAGCCGGCTGTCCAGCCGCCCGATCACCACGTTGCGGTCCCTCAGCAGCTCGCGCTGGAAGCGCTCCAGATCAACCCGCAGCTCGGCCCGGTCGATGAATTCGGGCGCCAATCCCGTCAGCCGCGCCAGTTTCGCCACCGCCGCACGCCGCTCCGCCGCACTGAGCCGGTCGCCGGCGTGCAGCGCCTTCGGATACCCATCCGCGGCGTAGCTCTCCGCCTCTTTCAACGCCGTTTTGAGGTCCGTCTGCAAATCCGCCGGGAGCTTCTTGTGATACCACGCCGCGGCCGTGTAGCTGGGCAGAATCAGCTCATACGCCAGGTCGTTGAAATGGTCGAATTCCAGCGTGCCGAAATTGAGCACGGTCGAAATCAGGCAGATGCCGTTGAGCGCGATGCCGCGCTCCACCAGATAGCCCGCCAGGCCCGCCGAGCGCGTCGTGCCGTAGCTCTCCCCGGTCAGGAACAGCGGCGACAGCCAGCGGTTGTTGCGCGTCAGGTACATGCGGATGAACTCGCCCACCGACTCGATGTCGCCCTTCAGGCTGAAAAACTTCTTGTTCAGCTCGGGCTTCGTGGCGCGGCTGTAGCCCGTGCCCACCGGGTCGATGAACACCAGGTCCGCCTGGTCCAGCCACGTCCCCTCGTTGGGGACCATTTTGTACGGCGGGGCGGGCAGCGACCCGTCGTCGTTCAGCTTCACTCTCAGCGGCCCGATCGCGCCCATCTGGAGCCACACGGCCGACGAACCCGGCCCGCCGTTGTACGCGAACACCAGCCGCCGCCGGGCGGGATCGCTCACGCCGTCCAGCGTGTAGGCCGTGTAAAACATCTGCGCCTCGGTCTCGCCCGCCGCGTTGCGAATCGGCATTCGCCCGGCCGTGGTCTTGTAGTGCAGCGTCTGGCCCGGGATCGTGATCTCGTGCGCCCGCACCACCGTCGCGGGCTCCGCCTTGGCCGCCGTTTCGCTTTCACTCTTGGCCGGCGGCGCCGGCTTGGCGGCGTCTTTCTCCTGCGCGGCAGCGCCGCCCAGGGCCATCAGGAGGAACAGCAGGACACGCGTCGGGGTTCGCATGATGTGAAACCCTCTATGCTACCGGATCTTCGAGCCGTGAATGGGGCCGCTGCGGGCGAGTGATCCGCTCCGCCTCAGTGGCTGGTTGTATCCGTCGCCGGAGGCCGCGTCTTCAATTGGCCGGGATGGTGGTCGCCGCCCACGTCGAACTCGTACACCTCCAGACCCATGTTGATGATCAGCTTCCCCGTGCCGATCGGCTTGCCCTGCGTCGGGAAAAAAATCGCGCCATCGGTTGACTCCGCGGGCCTGAGCCGCGTCGTCACGAATGCGATCGCCGACGCCGCCGCCGCGGCCTTCAGCCGCTGCCCGTACAGCTCCGCCTGGGCATTCTTGCGCCGCACCTCGTAGCCGTTGGTGCTGCGGAACCGGCCCATCCCGTACAGGCCCAGCTCGTAGGTCGAAATCAGCTTGATGACGTCGTTGCGATTGCCCTTCTCGAGGAACTCCTCCACCACGGCCGGCGCCGGCGTCGCGCGCAGAACGGTCCCGTCGGCGTGGATGAAGCGGAAATCCTCGCCCTTGATCGTCCGTCCGGACGGCGACCCGTTCGACACCGCCACCTGCAGCACGGCGTACTCGCGGATCTGCAGCGGCAGCTCGGCGAACATGATGGTCACACCCGCCCGCGTCAGCGTCTGGTAATGCAGTCCGCCCGTTTCGAACTCGATGGCCTGCCCGCTCAATCCCGCCGCCGTCAGCAGCAGCGCGCCCAATCCGCGCCAGCATGCACCGCGGGCCACTCCGCCCAAGCGTTCCATAACCTCTCTATCAGTTCGACGCCGCGAATCGTGCGTTCGTAACTTCTCCGTAGCAATCGCCAGCAGTCTCATGCCCCAGACTCTGAATTCCATGCGCCAGCTAGAGTCTATCGAACTCCGCATCCGTCGGAAGGCCTGGCAGCGCCGGGGTTCGTCGAACCCTGGACGGGTTGGAAAATCCGGGCATCCCGGCCGCCGCACCCTCCCGGCAACGCCTGGCGCCGCCGTCTGTTGGTCTAAACTCATTGGTCGGAAGCTCTTTTCGGCCGGTGCCGGGCCTGGTCTTCAAAACCAGCGGATCCCCTTTCAGGCGGATCGGTGGGTTCGACCCCCACGAGCTTCCGCCATTTTAATGAACTGATAACAAAGCAGTTATTTTCTGCCTTGCCTCTGGATAACATTCCAGGTAACATTGTTGTTCTATGGTCCCTGCCAACCTGAAGCTCTTTCGACGCCATGCAAGCACCTGTACCGGAGACCGCAAATCGCAGGTTCCTTACGAAAAGGAATTCCGGATTTACGAAGAGGACACCATTAAACGGAAGGGCAGAACCGCTGTGGTCGATTGTTCTTGCACTATTTACGCCGAAGGGACACTGAACAGAAATGGCGTCAAGAAGTACTTGCGACCCACGAGCACTGCGGCCCGAACGTGGAAAGACGCAAGGAAGATCCGGGACGAGTGGATTGAATGGGGCAGCACTGAACCGCCTGTAAATCTCCTAAGCGGGTCTGGCGAACTGGTCGGCGTCCCCAATGCTGTTCAAGAGTTTCTCACGGTCAAAAGGAACCAACCCGGAGTCGGCCCCGAACGGCTTGCGGATGTCGGGCAACTTGTAGAACTCCGGTTACTCCCGTTTGCCAAGTTGAAAGGGATTGTCTTCATTCAGGAGATGGACAACGCCCGGATTTGGGGTGAGTTTCGCAACAGTTGGAAGAACTTGAACCCTCTTCACAACCGCAAGCTGCGCCCCGGCGAAAAGATCCTCGACAGACCGCTCAAGCAGAACACGGCGTCAAAGCATGTCGGGACGCTTCGGGAGTTTCTTCGCTTCTGTCTCAGCCGTGAATGGCTTTCAGACAATTGGGCCAGCGCCGAACACGGCATCAAAACCTCCAAGGTAATAGAGCCGAAAGAACCGTTCAGCGATGACGAGCTTGAGTACATCTACAAGGCCACTGAACTAAAAACGGACGGTCACGGCTTCAAGGTGAAGCGCACAGGTCAACAGAACGCTTGGGAGGCTCTGGTCTTCATATGGACCCTCCGCTATACCGGACTACGAATTTCGGATGTGGTGAAGCTGGAAACGAACCAGCTTGTTCCCTTCAAGGCCCACGGCTATACGCACGCTCTTTGGTGCCACCCGAAGAAGACTAAAGATCGTCGAAAAGTCAACTTTGTGCACATTCCGATCCAGTCAGACAACTTACCGGGTCATCCCAACTTGGTCAAGGCGCTCCAAGACCTCCCGGTGAAACAGGAACGCTATTTTTTCTTGGGTGGGGAAGGCAAGCTCCGCACGAACGTTAACTCGTGGCGGTCCAGAGTTGCTGATGTTTTCGCACTCGCGGAGAAGCTGATGGAGAAGGACGGATTGCCGCTGAGAAACGGCACGCACTTTGCCGAGCATCCACACCCGCACAAGTTCCGGCACACCTTTGCGGCCACGCTCTTGAGCACGGGAGTAGTTTCGCTCCGAATCGTTGCACAATACCTTGGTGACACTGAACAGACCGTTAGGAAGCACTACGCCAAGTTCTGTCTGTCAGAACAATTGGAGGCGGCGGCGGTGTATGCCGAAGCCATGAGGAAGATGACCCAAAGGCAGATTGAGCGGAAGAAGGGCCGCTTGCATGTAATGGCCTAACTCGCTTGCGGCAGACTGAGATATTCATCCAAAGACATGTGAAGGCCCATGGCAGTCAACCAGTTTCGATACAGCGCCTCAGTGATGCGGATCGTTCGGCCATAAACGAACCAGCCGGGTTTCCCTTTCAGAGAACGGTAAACTGTCATGTAGCCGATGTTCTCTTGCTTCGCAATCTCATCCACCTTCCAGTTTCGCTCGCCAGCAACTCGGCCATCAACGATACATTGAATCTTGGCAAGCTTCTGTGTCGGGCTATCATTTGGAATCGCCGCGCTATGATGTGGAGTTTGGCTCCTTTCCAGTGCCGCCTGAATTCTAGCGGCGACCTTTTTGTTTCGCATTCATTCGTCTCCTCCATCGCCACGGTTGTGCGTGGTGACAGATTGGTCAGCGCAAGTTCATCACTTCCGCACTCTTTTGTGTCTCCTTTGTCGCCAGTCTATGGACGGTAGCATCGGTCAATCTCAACGGTGCTGAAACTCTAGACTCTCCAGGTGCCAGCGATCCGCATTTTGCCATTCAAATTAGAAGACCTGAGCAAAGTTGTTTGGGCACCCCCGTATATATTCATCGGTCTTCGCGAGCTTGTTCAGAATTCGCTTTGCCTTCTGGCGGCTGTTCAGGGTCGGCTGGTCCGCTTGGTTTCAGGCTTGCTTGTCGCGACGCTGAAGGCCGCCACCCGCGTACTGAATCACATCACGACAGCGTTGAGTGCGCCATCGCGGGAATCTCATCATCCACTCGGCCATCCGCTTCGCGCGCAAGATTCCGCTGCGCGTCGAAGCAGCACCAAGCCTAAATTAATTGCACCACCAAAATGAAATGTGTCAAGGGCGCTCGGATTTCGCCGGCGCAGGCTCTGGATGGACGCTCGGAACGGCTGGAAAATCATCCTCGCTCGGTGCGCGCCCGCGGGCCGGTCCGCGGTCAGCCCTGCCGCCGACTGAGGGCGTCACGGGCCTTACCGGACCCTGGATCAATTGAACAAAGCAGGACGCAGTCACGATAGGGTGCTAACGACTTGGTACGGCTCGGCGATCTCGTTCACGCCGCCCGTCCATGGCACCAGCTCATGTTAATGTCCGCCGTCCTCAGAAGTCCTGGCAGTCAAACTCAGAGCTTTCGTCGTCCGCGCTACCCTGCTCCTCCAGATACACGTCAAGGCTCCCTTCCAGGCTGGCATCGAAGTCGATCTCGCGCCGGTCGCAGTAGTGTCGCGGTCCGTGAGCAGATCCCGGATTGCGGATTCGGTGCATGCGTCGCCGGCCGTCTCGTATTTTTCAATCGTCGCGTCTAATAGCTGCATTGTGTCGTCTTTGAAAGTTGGCATAGTACTATTCCTCGGCAAAGCGGCGCCGAGCAAATCATGATCCGGCGTGGTGACTGCCTCGGCGCTATTTAGTCGCCCCCATCGACGGTACCCGCTTCGCCGTTCGCGTTAGAACGTGCCGTCGCTGCGGCTCTGCGCGCAATCTCCTCGTCGATGAAGATGACGAGGTTGCCGACCCTCATCAAAGTGAACGAATCCCACATCTCCATCAACATCTCGCGTACGGCGGCGAGTTCGGGGTCCGAAAGCGACGGCAAGACCTCATCACCCCGATCAAGCACGCTGTGGTAAGCGTGAATCAGGCGTCTGGCCATGCTACCGATGTCATCGCGGCCAGTCTGGGCATCTTGGCCATCCGGCGTCATAGTGCAGGTTCTCCTTTAGTGCTGCCTTCGGCGCCGCTTTCACGCCTCTGCTTCTTCGTCGTCCCGCTCATACGGCGCCCTCCTCCGGATCAATCTCTTTCCCCGACCCCGACTCCATGAACTGGGGGGCGACAATCAAACCATCGCCGGTTACAATTGCGCTCCCCCGACACGTCAGGCCGGCCGTATCGACATTCCCTTCCAGAACGCCGAGTACCTTCGGCTCACCGTCTTCAGCCGGCATGAAGATATCGACTGGCGGGATCAGCGACCAAATTTCATGGCCTGGCAAACGGTCGTGAGAAAACTCCAGAGAGAACTCTTCCGCCGAATTAAGTGCCTGTCGCGCGGCCTCATCATTGTTAGCCGCGGTGATGGGCACAAGAGTGTAAACCGGCGTCATCTTTTGCAGAAGTACCTTGAACGTCTTAGGCTGGGACTTCAAGCGCAACGCGACCAAGTCATCGTTGCCATTAGTCCCACAGGGAGACTGGGCTGCCACATTCCGGACCCGCTGCACATTGACCTCGTCGAGAGCGCCTTCGCCGATCGCTTTGGTGAGGATGGAGCGGAAAAGGGGCTGGCAAGCAGGGTCATGCTCGATGCGGAGAATTGCGCTATCGAGCTCCGCTCTTCGTAAGCTCTCCATTTCGTCGGTAGAGAGGCCCCGAGAACTGATGTCGTGAACTACAACCGCATCTCGGTACGACATCTGTTCGCCATCACCATAGAAATACTCAAGCCATCTCTTAGGAAGATAGCGTGTCATCACTTTGAAGCACTCCGGGTTTCCGGACCCTTGGGAGGTGTCATAAGGCGCAAGGTCGGACGACACAGGATCGTCTCCACCAAGGCCACAGTCCATCACCTGTAGTCGCCCCGGGGCAGGCTTTTCGTTCTTCATTAGGTCGTCGGCTGCAATCGTCGCAGCCTCGACGCTCTCTGCGTTGAGCGGCAAGCCAAAGGTCAGCTCGAAGTCATTTCGTTCATTCTTGTCAAATGTGTTGTCCATATCTATCACCTCCGTCCGATGAAAAACCTCTGGGGCGAACTCCCGGACTGTCCGATGGCGGAAGGCGTAGCGGCCGTCGGTCTGGACTGCCGCCTGGCCCTTCGCACAACCGGTGTTTTTGTTTGGCCGTCAAAAATGTCGTGGCTGCTGGCGATCCCTCGCTTCCGGAGATATTCGCGAAACTCCGACAGTAGTTCCCTCTTCCGGCGGTGAAGCGCGGTGGGAGTCGTGCGGTGCTGTTTCGCCAAGTCGCCCATGGGCCATTCGTCCAGGCAGTGTTCGAGGATGGCCTGGTCGAGCGCTGAAAGGGAGTTGTCTGCACAGAAGCCAGTAACCAGTTCGTTGAATTCCTGCTGAGGGTCCAGAATCATAGCGATAGTTCTCCGCCGGCGGTCCTGCTGATCGTCGGATGTTCAGGAAGCTCAGATCCGTCCTTGTTGACGTACAGCAGGAAGAGATCCGGGGCGCCCGCGTGGGTGGCTTCGCGACCAAAGCGGTAGGTCTCGACCGTGCCCGCGTGAAGCGCATTTGGAGATCGCAGTGTCCTTGCGATAGCGGCTGCAACAATCTGGCTTTCCGTCGTATCTATGAATAGTGGTGGCATAAGTGTGGGTTGGGCCAGCCGCACCGCGAACTGGCCCGAGCAAATTCAGCCGGTGTCCTCGGCGGGCGTTCTGAGCTTCGTGGCGTTGTCGTCAGGCTTATCGTCGAATGGATTTCTGGGCGTCACGTCGTCGGGATCAGTGGGGGGCTCGCGCGGCGTCTCATCGGCTTCCCATTCGTCACCGGCGTCAAGTGCCTCATAGTGGGCGATGCGCTGGCCAACATCCATCAGTGACTTTTTGGTTGCTTCGATGAGGTGCGCGAAGCGGCCGGCGACACCTCTCCACTTTCTGAACAGTTTCCGTTGACGGCGATGCTCTTCCAACACAGCTTCGCGTACGGTATCAACTTCGAGGCGTTTGAGACCCGAGCGGACGTCATCGCTTAATACAGACCAGATGAGAGGGTGCGCGAATCCGTCGGCGCGGAAGACCTTGTTGAACGCCAGCCCGTCCATGCTTGTCGGGCCGTCCGTCTCCATTCGGTGTAGCGGCTCCATCTTCAGCTTGGTCGTGACCTTGCAGTGTTCGTCGTGGTATGCGATCACCGGCTGCAGGTCTGGATGAACAACGCCAGATCCAACAGTCTCTACTAGCTCACAGACCTTAAAACTGCCTGCCACGGTCTCGTATGCCGCGGTGTACAACGGCACTAGCGTGTGATCAGGATCGGAGGAACTCCACCCGTCACCGTCATCGTAAGGATTCCAGGACGGCATCTCAATTCCGCAACGCTGCGGCTTCGGGCTGATCCGCATTCTGAAGGCGTGTTGCTCGTGACACAGCTTGCGGTACAGATCGTCGTGATCCCCAACAGCCGCGCACACGGCATCATACGTACCGTCGAGCGGTTGTGGGGCGTCAGTGCGGAGGAATCGCATACCGCGCGCGGTCCTGTACTCCCGCCAGCTTTGTTCTGGATGTAGAGCACCCCATTCACGCAGGTTTGACAACGCTTCCTGTTGTTGGGGCCGAAGGTCATACTCGAGGTTGAAGTCGATATCAACCATTCCTAAGTCGGCTGTATTCAGCACCCGGTATCCGTTGCGAGACCGCGTGGCAACGGCCCGCGCGTTTACACGCTCTACCGTGGCCTCTAATGTCCATCCCCGGTACTTGGGACGTTTACGCCATGAAGTGCGCTGGTCCCAGGGCAGAGCGTTCTCGCGCTCTTGTTCTCTCTTTTGTAGAGCGTCCAAACGCTCTTGTTCTTTCTTGATCAATTCTTGAATAGTCATTCTTTTCTCTCTTTGAAGTTCTGCGTCCGACTAGGCGCTTCGCGACCTAGCACTGTATAGCTCCGGCCCGGCTTCCCGGGTGGTTGGTCGCCGTCTGTTGGTGCGTCCGGTAGATAAGTACATCCGGATACACCTCAGGCATGGCAGTCTTCGACGGAGGTCCGCTGGCCAAGGCAAAGCGACTAGAATGAGTTAAACTTCCCGGTCGCTTTGCACGGCGACATGGTTCGGTTGTATTGAGTGCTGGCGAGCAAATGAGCGTCTAGGCGGGTCGGGATGACTCGAAGACTACGGCTCGATCAGCACCGGAGCGGCACGGTGTTAAACCGAGTCGCCGGCTGATAGGCGGTAAGGGACGAAGCATTGCGGGCGCCGAAAAACGATAACGTCAAGCCATCGCTTCCGCGGATTCAGGTCCGCTACTCGTTCCTCATGACCTGTAACCAGCTTACCACGATATTTGCGGACGTCAAGTCTGGCCAGGGTCGCTAAAGGTAGATGTATCTATCGGTTACGGCGTTCACGGAGGGCGGTCTCTCTCCTAGACAGCGCGTGTTTTCCGACGTCTGGGCAGCTTCGAAGTCGGTGCTGCGCGATTTAAAAGTTGGCCGACTGGCAAGGTATAGCTGTGCCGCATCATCGCGTAGACCTATGCCGAGCCAGACCCGACTTCCACCCTTTACCCCCGGCGCGCATCCGCGGTCAGGCATACGGGGCACTACTTTGTAATCAGGTCTTCCCGGCGGTGAGGCAAGAGTTCCCCGGTTCTGAGGCCGACGGTGCCATTCCTGCAATTTAGGAGATGCGGCTGTGTGTCGAATTCCGCGACACTGATGGCAATTCTGGAGTCAGTCTTCGCGAGGCCGACCGTGGCGTTTAGCGACCGCTCACTCTCACACTTCTGAATGAACTTGTACAAGCTTTTTTGCGCCGTTAGAGAACCTGCCGCTTCAGTGTAAGCACAATTAAAAAGGAGGCGCCAGCGAACAAATGCTTGATGAAAGAACGACCACGGGGGAAGGAATGCCGCGGCAGATCCTTCGTCTTCGGCTCACTGGCCGCCTCAAATCAACACATCGCACGTTTGGATCTTGCTTCTGAGGCCGCTAAGACTGGGGGGATCTTCCCAACCTCGCTTACCACTTCAGGCTCCAGAAGTTGATTCTCCTCTATCCACTTCAGGGCGCTGAAGAAGTGGTCTACGGCCATCGCACTAGTGTCGTCAGCGATCGTCTCGTCGTTCAAGAACTCAGCCAGCGCAGCCAGGTAGAGTTGCATGAACTTGACCTTCAGTGCGTGTTCGGCCATCGAACCATGGGGCACAGACTCAGTGCTTCCTGGCGCCTTGTGGTCGGTGAGACGCAAGTGGCTGTCGATCACTTTTGCGTGGTAAAGCGCATAGCCCGGAATCATGAGCTGGGCGTCACCGTCGAAGAATGGTTCCACGCCGGCCGCGAAGGCACGTTCCAACAATGGCTCTGCCATTGTCCAGTTCACCGCAACATTGACTGAATTGCCTTCTGGCGGTAGGAACCCACCGCGCACTATCAGTCCTTCCTAATCTGATTCTCCAGCTCGAAATGACAACCCCAAGTCGCCTCTGTGGAGATCTTCAGTGCGAAAGTCGATGCGTAGAGGCGATGTCGTGTTGGAGAACTGAGGGCGATGCCGATAAGGTACTGGGCCGATTGCCTTGTTGGCCACGAAGTCTTCGAGGAAATTCCCATTTTCGTCGTTGTAGAAAACGTGCTGGAAAATTCGCAGATAGTCGTAGCGGTTACCCCCGATCGAACCGACAATGGCACTCCTGCAGTTGCAGCAGAAGGCAACTGCGCATGCATTAGGGTTTTGTTGCGTGTCGATTTCAATGCAACTGAGGTGCACTCCGAGACTTGCTGCGAACTCTGTGATTTGTTTGGAGTCCTTCAGCATTTTCTCGAGTTCGGAAACTGAGCTAGGAGATGGACTCTGAAAGAAATACCCTCGAGTCCGATTCCCCACGTGCTCAGCGCATTTGCATCCGAGCACTTCTTGGAACCAGCGCTGATGTCTGGTTACCTCCGGTTCATCGATAGTGGGTAGACCGGAGACTAAAGTTGTGATTTGCGATTCAAAACGGTCCAGAGATTCAGAAGATCCTCCGGGGATGAACTCGTGATTGAATGAATAGTTATTGGTTTTCATAAAGGTATGGTCCTGAACATGAAAGACGCCCGCACTCAGAGTCTCCAGGCCGGCTGCCACAGACATTGCCGCCATCAGGACGATTAGCATGAAGATAGACAGCACGGTGGATCTCGGTTGAACTGAAGAACAGATTTGCTTGGCGTTTTGCATGTACGTTCCTATCATCTCCCTGAAAGCAGATCTGTCAAGCACCCCGATTCTGGCCGGCATCCTGAGCGAGTAAGTGCTGGGGTTCGTCATATTCGTAACCAAGGTAGTAGAGGTTCTGGATCTTTCAAACAGTCGGTAAGTTGGCGCGCCGGGCTCCTTTGTCGGCGCGCTGTCTTGGCTCAGATTTTCGCCTAATCAAATGCGCTTTTCGTCGATCTATAGGCAAGGTATACCTGGCTGTCGTCGTCACGAAGAGCTATCCCGATCCAGACTCTCGCACCTTCCCGGACGCCCGGTGTACATCCCATATCTCTCATCGCCGCAATAAATTGTGTGCGGTTGAGTTGTTCGGGCTCGCCACTCTCTTTGCGCCAATTTTCGTAACCAATGCGCATGTCGGAAACTTTGGCGTAGACAGTTGGGGCGATCACGCAGCACTCGGCGACAAAATCGGCCAGTGGATTCGATTCCTGCTTGTATACTTCGGTTGCGATCCGAACACAATCTGGGATGCGCAGGCCGTTTTGGAACCAGTCAACGCATCCATCGACCAGCCATTTCAGGATTGCCGGGCCAGATTGAGCTGAATCTGTGAGGGCGGCGCGAAGGTTCTTGTCTCGCTTCGCGGGTGGAATCACATGCTCGAAAGGCAACCGCAACAATCTCCGCCAGATAGCATCGTCGTCATGGGATACCACGGGCGGTTCATTGCAAATCAGCCAAAGCTTGAGCTGAGGTTTGAATTCAAAGGAATCTCGATAAAGATGACGCGCGCGGATGGTGTCGCCCCCTGTTAACTGCTTGACCAGGGCTTCGGCTAACCGCTGGCCGTTGTTGACTTCGATCGAGCTGACAAGTCGGGCGCCGGCGAGGGATGCAACATCATCGGAGGGGCCGCAGCTGACATTTTGTTTTTTTAAAAAAGTCGAAAAATCGGCGGTCTTCGCATATTCGCCGAGGACGGCCATCACGGCAGCCAAGAACGTCGATTTGCCTGTCGCGCCGGGGCCGTGCACCATGAAGAGCACTTGCTCGCGCGGGTCACCGTACAAGGAGTAGCCGGCCGCTTGCTGGAGGAAGTTTTTGAGCTCCTTGTTCCCGCCTGTGCAATCACTGAGGAAACGGTCCCAGACCTCGGACTTGGCATTTGCATCGAACACAACGGGACACTGCTTTGTCAGGAGGTCTTCGCGGCGGTGTAGCTGCAGGCTGCCCGTTCTGAGATCGACGGTGCCGTTCTTGCAATTCAGAAGATGTAGCTGGGCGTCGAAGGCCGTGATGCTAGTGGCAATCCTGGGGTCGCTCTTGGCCAGGTTCACGAGCGCGTTCAGCGACCGTTCGGATTCCGATTTTTGGATGAATCCGAACAATTCCTTGCGCTTGTCCGGATCCTTTTCCAGGGCCAGCTCGGCATACATGGCGCGCACGGTGGACTTCGCTAATTCGTTGACGTGAATCAATTTGTCAGGCGCCCACAATTCTCCTGTCCACTCGAGCCAGGTCTTCGTCTCTGGACAATAGCGCAAGCTGTTTCCATGCAATGCGATGAAGCGCTCGGAGTTGCCCAGGTCTGTCAGGCTGAAGCGGAATCCAGATGAGCCTTCGACTTTTGAGTTTGATTCGTCGGAACGTGGCGCATCCTTGTCGGTGCCTGTGGATGGTGCGGCTTGCTGGCCGGCCTCGGGAGAGCTTGAAGTTGAAGTTTCTAACGAACGATCCGCGGCCAGCCCGGCGTACAGCCTCGCGGTTCGGTCTCGCCTGGAAATTGTATAAGTGGCCTGGGTTCTGTTGATTGCCCTGGTTATGGTGTCAGTCCGATAGTCCGCGCGATCCCACTTTTGTCTGTAAAGGCCGGATTTTCGGAAGAGGTTGTCGATGCGATCGGGATCTTTCCCCGTCCAAAAGGCCAAGTGACAGCACAGTGCCTCGTCTGCTTCGGAATGTGAATTGTATGCACCCTGCCAATCGCCGGCCCAAAGTTTTTTGAATTTTTCACCGTTGGCCGCCTGGGATGCCTTTTCAATGATTTCTTCGTCGGTGAGGGCATCCGTTGAGTCTTCCGGCGCCGCGGCAATGGGCTCGGCAGGCGTCTCCGGTGGGAACAGGGCCTCGTGCAATTCCCGGAGTTCTTCCGACCGCTCCTCCACCGAACTGGGCGTGCCGTCGATGTGGTTGCCCGTGACCGTGAAGAACCGACCCGAGTCGTACATCTCGACTGGCCCGATCCGACGGCGGCCTGGCGGAAGCGCCCCTTGAATAATGATGTGGACGCCGGTACCGGAAGGGCTGGCCTCGGTGTACGAATCCAGGTGGGCAATCACATCGGCTGCCCAGGGTTCCAGTTCGCCTGTCTCGGGGTTGCGGCAGTGGTCCAGATCCACGCCGGCGAAACCATTTCCAAATTCGAAGCCGATCCCGTCGTATGCTCCCCGTTCCGCCGCGGCCAGACAGGTTTCAAAATCGGTCCAGGTGGTTGGATCGTCAGCTTTGGCCTTTTCACCGGTTCGCGGGTCATAAGGCACTTTGGTCGGTTTTTCTTGTCCAACCCGTTGCTCCAGCCGGTAGCAAACCCAGGTTGGAAGTTGTTTCAGTTCATCAGGTGCGGAGGCCAGTTGGTCCCGTAGGTTCTCCTTTGCTTTTGACATTGCTCAGTCGTATTCCTGACCGCCGAGCTGCGACGGTCGAGCCAGAGTCGTCGAGAGCGCGCATAAAGGCAGGAGTGCTCTGATTGAACGCCTCCAGGAACAACTTCAGGTCGCTGCTGGCTATGCGGACACCTTGCTTGCCCACGCGCTGGATGCGGAGTCCCTTCTTCCAGTACCAGTTTCGGACGGTCATCTGATGGACTCGAAGCAGGGCGGCAACCTCAGCGACGGTGTAGTGCTGCTCTACGATCTCTTGCTTACTCTGGCTCATAAAAATATATAGACGCGCATTTTCGGATTTGCAGAGAACTCGCGATTTTTTATTCACGATCGACTGCCGGTTGCGGCGATGTATAAGTATTAGTGCTCAGCGTGAACCTACACGGAAAGTGGGGACGCCTTGTTCCAGCACGTTTCCCACTTTCCATTTTTTCTCCCGATGACAGCTCATACTGTTGGTTTTCCGCACAATAAATGGCTTTTCGCCGTTTATTCCTTGACTGTTTTGTACAGTTCTAACATTACAAAATAGTATTGTCAGACGATAACTCATTGATCACAAAGGAGTTATTGATTCTCTGACAAAACTCGCTTCATTTTGCATAACCTTCCCAAAAATCCCCTTACGTGAGGAAGAGTTTTCAAAATGACAAAAGTTTTGTCAGAGTGTCATGAGACCCCTCCTCTTCTCCGTGCTCATACTCTGCATCGGGCGAGACCGCGGTGGATTTTCTCTGGTTGCAGACATTTTTTCTATCATCGTGCCGCTGCTGGTTGACGATGCGGGAAAAAAGTCCCCGTTTGTCGCGACCAAATCTTGAGCTGTACCGACCATCCCGTCTTCCTGTGCACCCAGCAGTCCGCACAGCAGCGCCAGCATAATTTTTTTGCGGTTGGCGGTCCGATCTCAATGGACCGTGTATAAGTACCTTCAGCCTTTCAGATGAGGGGCAGGTAGGTATCCACATGAGTCCAAACATAATGACCGACAGCCGAGTGCAAGACATCGAGAACGCACTCTTTAATGCAATGAAGGAGAACAGTGGGCAAGATCGAGTGCCCGTCGCCGCCCCAGAGAAGATCGCCAAGGTGTTCAAAGGCCTTTCGAGAGATGAACTTCTCTACTTTCACGACAAGATGATGGGAAAGTTTGGTGGGCTGCTAGTACGGGCCGCGATGCTGGAGTCGCACTTCATCTTGAGACCAAACGAGTGTGACGGCGCGATGATCCTGATTCACGTCGATGGCCTCAGCGGTGACGTGGGGGATGCTCTGTGGTTGCGGGACTTGCTGCAGGTGACGCAAAGGGAACTCGACAGCAGACCGACCGAGTGTGCCTGAGAAACAAGGCGGTCAGTTTCAATATCAACAACAGGCGACGTTCCGGGTGCGAGTGAACAGCGAGAGGATCCATTCTGCCCGGTGACGTTGCATCTGAGGAACTGGCGCCGGCGTTCAACTGGCGGGGGCTTTCAGTCGCCGCGGATTTTCCCAAGGATGATGCGTCCCCGCTCGCGCGATTCCGCATCCCAGCCCGTTACCCGCGAGACCGGATCAGCCTCTTCACGTCAGCTCGTATGTTCGCCAAGTGCGTGATCTGGGCACCGACCGATCGCATCTCTTCGTAGCTGACGGCCTCAAGAAGCCGCTCCGCTTGCCGGTCATCTGGTCTCTGATCGCTTTCCGGGCATCCTTCGTGAGCGAATCCGGTGCGTCGGCGAGTTCTTCGTTGATGACTCGGTCAACATCTTCCAGGATCTCCGCGCGCAGTTCTTGACGTTGGTTCATAATGTTCCTCCTGTATATATGCCTCCAGGAATCAGGGCGTAACCAGTGAATAGCTCCTCTGAGTACTCATGTGCCTCTTGTTTCCCCCTCACACGGACCATTCCCGGTTCCAGTTTTCCTCACAGGGGGCATTTTCGGTTCCTGTTTTTGTTTCCCCCACAGGCACCATTCCCACATTCGGTTCCCATTTGGCCGCAGTTCTGTCATGCGAAAAAGTTTTGTCATGCCGTAAAGTCTTGATCACAAGGGGGTTAGAGTTCCCATGACAAAACTCGGCCCATTTTCCACAAACCTTCTACAAAATCACTTACATGAAGGAGGTTTACGGAAAACAGCCTTAGTTGTGTCGTTGTGGCATCTGGTCGTTCACGCCACTGTGATCGATCCTTGAGTTGAAAGATGCGCGCGAAACGAAACCCGGCTGGGAAAGTCCACACGGCGACCTGTGCTTTGGAGATGGGGCCAGACGGCAACCGGAACTTGAATGGTCCCCGTGCCCGTTCTTCGTGGTCTCCATTCAGGCGCCGATATACTTCATGGTCCGTTGGATATGCATGATTGGGCGTCGAAGCCAAAAAAGCTGAAAAACGATGTCTCCCCGTGGTCTGTCCGATCGGTACGAGACCAGTATCCGCGAAGGACAGTCCAAACATCGGTCTCATTTGCGTGCTGCTAAATACACATGTGCATATGCTGATGTGCACCGAGGATAACATGACAATAGCGACTTTTGCAGATTATACACGGGGCTTCCGAAACAGCAGTGCCATCAATACTTCTGATTCGAACCGCAAGCCGACCAGACCAAAGGCCGTCAGTCGTGATCCCGAAACCAAGCGCCGCCAACTCCGGGGGCAGATCGCCGGAATCATCCACGAGCTCTTGAACTTAGCGACACTCTCCGACACCGATCGACGGTTGCTCAATATCAGTAGCGCAGTGGCATTCCTGCTGGCGGGGCGGTAGAGAGATGCAGCACAAGAGATTTGATCACACCCTCACGCTGAAAATGACCAGCCAGATGCGTGACGACATGGACCGCGCGCTGATTTTGGTCCAGGACACGCTGATCCGGACGCGGTCAGAGTTCCTTCGCGCGGCCTGCCAGTATGCGCTGGACAGTCTCGCCGAAGGTTGGGGCCAAGTACCTGTCAGCGTTGAGGAGAGAAAAAAGCGGGTGTTGTCGGCCGCGGATGAGTTGGAGGCTGATCGTTCCGACCAGGTTCCAGCCGAAAGCGCCACCGACTACCAGCCGCCTCGTTGCGCGTAACCGGAATGCCTTGGGCAGCCAGCATATAAACGCCGGGGTTAGTGTTGTCCCAGGCCGCCCACAACTGAACATAACCAATCCGAATGATCTTTCAACTGCCCGGGCCGCGGTCGAGGTTTTCCGATGGACAGGTCGCCTGCGCCGAAAGGACCTGTTCGCCCGGCCGTCACCGCCCTCACGCCCGCGATGGTTGACAATTCAATAACTTATCCTGTATTATTACTTATGAGAATGCTCATTCTCAAATGTAATGACCACCCAAGAGATCATCGTTTCGAGTGATCCAATTCTGGCGCTCCTGCCGCGTTCCTTGCCCCCAGACCGTCATCCAGCCCACGTTTACCTCGCCCGCCTTGGTTCCGGCTCGCGGCGGACGATGAGTGAAGCCCTGAATACGATTGCGAGAATGCTCACTAGCGGCCGAGTTGACGTTGAGACGATGCCTTGGGCTGCGCTCCGGTACCAGCACACGGCTGCGATTCGGGCTGCGCTGATGGAGAAATACAAGGCATCCACCGCCAATAAAATGCTTGCGGCGCTGCGTGGCGTTTTGCGTGAAGCGTGGCGACTCGGCTACATGAGTGCTGAAGAATTCCACCGGGCCGTTGACATCCCCACAATCAAGTCGCAGACGTTGCCGCGGGGCCGTGCGCTTTCTTCTGGCGAAATTGTGCCCTTGATGCGGGCCTGTGCAAGTGATAGCTCTCCGGCCGGAATTCGTGACGCCGCTCTGATCGCTGTCCTGTATGGTGCAGGTCTGCGGCGATCCGAGAGTGTCAGCCTGGACCTCGCTGACTACAACATCGAGACCGGCGAACTGGTGATCCGTGGAGCCAAAGGACGTAAAGACCGCCTCGGATATGCAACGAACGGTTCCGCCGATGCCCTGAAAGATTGGCTGGTCGTTCGCGGCTCTGATCCCGGCCCGCTTTTCTGCAACATCAACAAGAGCGGCAGGATCACGATCCACCGCATGACTGATCAGGCCGTGCTGCACATCTTGCGAAAACGGGCGAACGAAGCAGGGGTGGCGTCATTTTCACCGCACGATTTGAGACGGAGCTTCATCAGCGATCTGCTCGACGCCGGCGCGGACATCTCGACGGCACAACAACTCGCCGGCCATTCCAATGTCACTATCACAGCCCGCTACGACAGGCGGGGTGAAGCGGCAAAACGGAAAGCGGCGGAGTTGTTGCACGTGCCGTACTTGAGGCGCAAGGCGAACCGATAGCCGGCTCACTCGGGGCCATCGCAGGACCTACTGTTCTGATTGGGTAGGCAGGTACAGCTAGTCGCGGATGCGCTTTGGGGTGTGTCCGTCGGCGAATGGCGGATGCATGGCGAAAGCCTTTCAGAGACCCGCTGCTCGTAACAGCGAGTCTCGCTGTTTTCGGCATTAAAGCATAGAGTTTGGGGCTGAGCGCAGCCTGTCGCCTCTTTGCGGACTGCGCTGATAAAGCCCGATGCTTCAGAGCCTCGCGTAGCATTCGTGGCGTGTGCCGATGGGGAGGACGGCGCATCCGGCGAGCCCCTTCTGCGAGCAGGATTTAGCTTGCAAAACAGCGCCTGGACGTGATAGAAGTCAGTCTGCGATCAGTGAGTCTATGGTCATTGCTGAGCAAATGCTCAAATGTTAAGATCCTTAGACCAACGACGACTGCTCGTGAAGGCGGCCCGGCTCTACTATGAGAACGGACTAAACCAGAGGGTGATCGCGCAGCGGCTGAGTCTATCCAGGCAGACAGTTCAGCGGATTCTGCGGGAAGCGCGTGACCAGGCAGTCGTGCAGATCCTGATCAACCCGATCATTGGGATTTTCTCGGACTTGGAGCGGAGCCTCGAGGAGCGGTTTGGACTCGCCGAGGCCATCGTGGTCGAAACCACGACGAGTGTCAACCATGAGTCACAGGGAACGATTGCGCGCGAGCTGGGCGCCGGCGCAGCCGAATATCTGAGGCGTGCAATCCGGCCGCATGACAAGATCGTCATCAGCGTGGGCAATTCCCTGCTGGGGATGGTCAACGCATTGCCGCATGCTTCGCACTTGGATGCGAACGATTTGAAAGTGATCCAGGGGGTAGGTGGACTGGGGGATCCGAGACAAGAAACGTATGCCTTGCAACTAGTTACCCGACTTTCCCAGGCCCTCAACGCCGAACCGGTTCTCCTCGCGGCACCCGCCGTCGCCGGCACGCGGGCAGCCCGTGACTCCTTCCTGCGTGATCCTCATGTCGCGCGAACCCTGGACCTGGCGCGCACTGCGGACATGATTTTCGTGGGCATTGGACCGAGTCGCTCCGCCTCGGTCGTGGTGCAGGATTTCTGGAGGGTTATGCAGCCCTCCGCGCTGGACGAACTGCAGGCACACGGTGCGATCGGCTCGATCAATCTGCGATACTTCGACGCGGATGGACGGTCGTTCCTTTCAGAATTCGACGAGCGAATTATCGGCCTCACATTGGATGAGATCAAGGGAATCCGCCGCGTTGCGGGAGTCGCCGGCGGATTTAGCAAGCGCGAGGCGATTCGAGCCGCGCTGTCGGGCAAACTGGTCAACGTTCTGATCACCGATCACATCACGGCGCAGTACTTGCTGAGGCCTTGAAGCCACCACCCTTTGCGCCCGGTTCCTAAGATCTAATTATTCATCAATTAGTCAAGTTTAGGACGATTTCACAACAAGAAAACGAGCAATTGCTCATCATTAAGAAAAAGATTGACGGCGCTGGAAGTCCGCAATAGGCTAGGTGGCGTGGAAGTTTCATATTTTTTTGTGGGATTTGTGTACCCAAGAACGGGTCGAGTGGGAAAGGAGTCAAGTATGCGTAAGTTAGCCGCATTAGCGTCTCTCATTTTGTTGGGCGGTCTCGCAACGGTACTCGCCCAGACAACGACAGGAACATTTGGCGGTACGGTCTCCGACGCCACGGGTGGGCGCGTGGTCCAGGCGGCAGTGACCGCGCTGAATGTGGAAACCGGCCAAAAGTATAAGGCCATGACAACGGGTACGGGCGATTTTGTCATCGTCCAGGTACCGCCGGGCAATTATGAGGTCAACGTCGTGGCCAATGGTTTCAAGACCCTGTCACGCAAGGGCCTCACCATGGAGGTGGCCGGCAAGGTCACTCTGGATTTGACACTCGAGGTCGGTGCAGTCAGTGACAGCGTCACGGTGACCGGAGAGGCCCCGATGCTGCGCACGCAGGATGCGCAGATCGGTGAAATCATCAATTCGCTCGCCGTCGAAAACGTGCCGCAGCTCGACCGCGACCCGCTCAATTTGCTGCGCTTGACGGGTGACATCTCGGGGAACCCCACCGCCAGTAACCCGGCGGGCGGGCCGGGGAGCGACGTGCGCATCAACGGCGGCCGGATGCAGGGCATGGACGTCCTGGTCGACGGCAACTCGGTGGATTCGGGCAAGTTCCATGCGATGTACGCCGGCGCCACGCCGACGATGGAGCAGGTGGACGAATTCAAGGTGATTACCAATGGCATCCCGGCTGAGTATGGCCGCGTTTCCGGCGGGCTGGTCACGCTGGTCACTAGGGGTGGCACCAACGAGTTTCACGGGCAGGGGTTCGAGTATTTCAAGAATCAGCTTTTCAACGCGAATTCCTGGGAGCAGAACTGGCAATCGCCGTACGTGGCGGGCCAGAAGGCCAAGCGGGTGCAGTTCCACAATAACGATTACGGCGGGGTGATCGGCGGACCGGTGATTCTGCCGAAAATCTACAACGGTAAGAACAAGACGTTTTTCTTCTTTAATTATGAAGGGGTGAAGTTCCGCGAGGGCGGGGCAACCCACCTGGCCATGGCGGCGTCGGCGGCCGACAAGGCCGGCGATTTGAGCGGGCTGATGTCCAATCATTCTAGTCCGATGATGTATGACCCGCTGGGCGACGTTGCGTTTCAGGTATTTCCGAACACGTCGGGCTATCCGGGCGGACCGCTGCCATCGTCGGCCTGCCTGGTCGCACCGGGTTGCCAGGTTAAGCTGACGCTGTTTCCCAACAATGGAACGACAATACCGGCCGCGCGGATCAACCCGCTGCCCAAAATCATAGACGCTTTGATGCCCGCTCCGAACCGGACGCCGACTCCGGGCTGGACCCAGCAGAACGCGTACGTCGGGTACAATGCCACCCAAACGAACGACGACAAATGGGAAGTCCGCATGGACCACAACCTCACGGCCAATAACCGCATCACTGTGCGTTTTCATCACGATACGTACAACAGCGGCACGACAGGGTGGTATGACGAGCTGAATCCGGGGAATGCGCAGGTCAGGCCGGGAGCCCTCCAGGGATCGGTCGGCTGGACCTGGACGGCGACGCCGACCTTGGTCGTGGAAGCGCGCGGGTCGGTGATGCACAATCCCAATACCAGCGGCTATATCTTCCCGAACAACGAGGGCAACTGGCCGATCGACCCGCTCATGATGGCCTTGAGCGGCGGCTCCCCGGGGGGCATCGACTATCGCGTCTGGTCCTCGAATGCCAATGGCTGGGGCGATAACCCGGGCGTGCAGAACCAGGATGTCGCCAGTCTCGATGCCCAAACCACTTACACCGCCACCATGGCTGTGACCAAGATCTGGCGCCGGCACACTTTCAAAACCGGCTTCGAAACCCGGCGCATGTACGACAATCACTGGGAAAAGCTGTACGGCCCGGCTGACTTCCAGGCCAGCCCCACCGTCATGAGTAATGACAGCCGCTGGGACAACACCCTTCAGCACAATTATCAGAGCCCCGGCGCCGCCTATGCGGATTCGTGGGGCGCTTGGCTGCTCGGCATGGACGACGATGCCAGCCAGACATCGAGACTGGTTCTGACCAATGCTCAGGACTACTACGCCTCCTACATTCAGGACGACTTCAAGGTGAGTAAGAAGTTGACCCTCAACCTTGGCCTGCGCTGGGACCTGGAGACGCCCCTGACCGACCGCCACAACGACATCTACGCCTGGAACTTCAACGCACCCAGCGCCTACACGCTGCCCGCCAACTTTAGTTGGACGGGCACGCTGCAAGCCGCGGGTTTAAGCGCCGACCAGATCGCATCAGTCCCGGTTCCCAGTTGGGTCACCAATGGGCACTTCCCCAACGGCGCGCCGTGCTACGCCGGCACTCCGCAATGTCCGAGTAACCTTCTTTTCAAGTACCATCCCCTCCAGTTCGCTCCGCGCCTGGCGGGCGCTTACTCGCTCAACAACAAGACCGTCATCCGGGCTTCCTGGGGCATGATGTATCTCACCGCCACCGGCGACTATTGGGACAGTTGGGTTGCGGACCAGTCCGTTGCAAACTCGCCGTATCCTCCCGACCGCGCCAATGGCTACTACGGCACCGAGGTTCATGACCTCCAGCACCTGTACTTGCCCTCCCAGTACATCCCCTTCAATAGGACCAATGCCGCGCTGAACTACACCGTTGGCGGTTTTTACGAGCAGGGAGGCACGAGCATCGACAAGCATCCTCCGATGGAGCAGAATTGGAACTTCAGCATTCAGCGGGAGCTCCCCACGAACATCCTTGTGGAGGTCGGCTACAACGGCAACCATAGCGGCGACCTGCTCACGGATCAGAATATTGCGACCTTCCCGGCGAACCTGGTGAACCCGAAGTACGATACAGTGTTCGCGGCACAGGTCGCCAACCCGCTGCTAGGCCAGGAACAGGGGATCAACCCGTTTTCTCTGCCGACCATCCCGCTGGGCACCCTGATGCGCTCGAACCCGGCCTTCGGCGGCATAGAGGTGTTTGGTCAGAACATCGGCAAGTCCATGTACAACGCCGGCACCTTGAAGGTGCAGAAGCGCTTCTCCCAGGGCCTGACGTTCCTCTTCACCTACACCTTCAGTAAGTCGCTCGACAATGTAGGCAGCCCGGCCAACGTGGACGAGGGCGCCCAGCGGATGCAAGCTTTCCAGACCGTCGCCGATGTTTACGGCTACAGCACGTCGGATATGACTCACCGGCTGACCTTCTACCACGACTACCAGTTCCCATTCGGTCAAGGCCGGAAATTCCTCGGCTCGCCGAAAGGCCTGGGCGGCAAGTTCCTCGACGGAATCGTCGGCGGTTGGCAGTACGCGGGCATCTGGATTGTCCACAGCGGCACGCCGCTCCAGTTCATGTCGCTCATCGAGAGTCCTTCGCGCTACCAGGGCATCTTGCCCCTTTTTGGCACTATCGACGGGGACATGAAGACGATCACGCCGTCGACCTACACCGGCGACCCCAACTCGTTGTTGGTGTCCTCTTTGGTGGACGTCGGCAGCGGGGGCACCAACCTCGGCAGCATGACGAATCGGCGGTTTGACATCACCCGATTCCATGACGCGGTGGCGCTGACTCCAGGCAATGTCCCGAACATTTATCCCTGGATTCGCAACCCGCACGCGACCAGCTATGACGCATCGCTCATGAAGAACTTTAAAATCGCCCGGGAAGGCAAAGTCTATTTACAATGCCGGGCCGAGGCGCAGAACCTGCTCAATATCCGCGGATTGGGTCCCTACAATGTCGAGACCGACCTGCCGAACTTCGGACTGATCACGTCTTCGGCCCAAAACCCGAGGCAACTGCAGCTCTCGGGCAGGCTCTTCTTCTAAGAGCTTTTCCACCAACGGCCAACCAAAGGGGAGCGGCCAACGCCGCTCCCCCTTTTTCTATGTCTCCCTCCAGATTCCTGCTCCCCGTGCGCACTGTGAACTCAACTCAGCGGTTGTCCATGCGCCGTTTTGTTCTGCTGTTGTTGGTCCCAGCCGCCGTTTGTGCCGCGCAAAGCGCGCCATCCGCTTCGCGTAACGACACCGATCGCAGCTTTGCCGCCGCGGAGGAGTTGATGAAGGCCGGCAAAGTGGCCGATGCGGCACGCGCGCTTGAGCAAATCGTCCGCTTGCGGCCGGACTTTGCCGAAGCCTATTTCGCACTGGGTGTATCGTACACACAGCTCGGCAAATCGGAGGAGGCGGTCGCGGCGTTGCGCTCATACCTGAAGCTGGAGCCGCAATCGCCGGACGGCCACGCGGTCTTGGGGATCCTGTTGTTCGACAACCACCGTATCGCCGAAGCCCGTCCAGAACTGGAACAGGCGGTGCGCCTGGATCGGTCGCAAAGCGAAGCGGCCAAGGACCTGGGACGCGTTTACAATCTCGAGGGAGATGCCGCCAAGGCCGTCGCCCTGCTGCGCCCACTGGTGGCATCGGGCCAGGCCGACGATGAGACTCGCGCCGTCCTGGCGCGCGCCTTCATGAGTAGCGGCGATCCGGCCGCCGCGGCCAAACTCCTCGACGGAATCCTGGCCGCCAACCCGCGCAGCCCACTCCAGACTAACATCTCCGCGGCCATAGCGGCCAGAGACGCTCACGACCTTCCGAAAGCGCTTGAGATCTGCGAGCGCGCAGCGAAGGTCTATCCGAATTCGGAACAGCTTGAGAATCTCATCGTCTCTTTTCCCGCCGAGGCGCTGCATACGAGGACCCTCCAGCGTCTCCTGGAGATCAAGCAGAATCCGAACGATGTGGCGGATCTGATCGCCGTTGGGCGGATTATGATGGACACGGACAAGGGCAGGCGCGCCTCCATTCTGGAGATGGGCCATGAACTGCTGGCGCACGCGGTCGAGCTCGATCCGGGAAATGCCGCCGCCTGGTATTACTACGGGCGCTGCTTATCGGACCAGATGAAACCGGAGGAAGCCGAGGCGGCGTTGGGCAAGGCGCTTTCCTTCGTCCACGACGACGAGTTGCGGGTGCTGATTCTGGGGCGGATTGGTTTCGAGGAAACGGGTCTCAAGCACTTCGATGCCGCGGAGGAGGCTTTTCGGAAATCCCTGGATCTCAATCGGAAGTTGGAGCACCACATCCCCGAATCCGCCTATCTCAACTACCAGTTTCTGGTCATGCGCGAGCGCGACGTGGAAGCGCACACTCTACTCGACGAGATCCTGCGCTGGGATCCGCTTTTTACGCCGGCGCTGCTGGAGCGCGCCAAGGACTATATCTCCCAACAGCAACCCGGGAAAGCGGCCGATTCCGCCCTACTGGTCGCGCGCATTACCGAGGACCCCGACACGCTCCGCGCCGCCCACTACCTGTTGGTAAAGATCTACCGCATGACTGGAAACGACGAGCAAGCCCGAATCCATGCCGACTGGATCAAGACGCACCAGCAGCCCGCGGGCGGAGGCCAGCCGCCTTCCGCGCCCTGACCCGGCGCAGCCGGAATTAAAAAGACAAGCAGACAAAATCGGTTGCCAGTCGCGCAATCCGGCCGGCCGTGAGGGCCGGCAGTCCGAGCAACAGGTGTCGTGCATTGACTGCAATCTGCCGCCGGACTCCCGCTGGCGCTGGTTTGCTATACTTCTGGCGGCCTCATGTCCCGTTCGGCAACCTTTATTTGCCTTGTGCTCGCGGCTCTGCTTTGTATAACTCCACTCAGGAACGCTGCCACTCCCCATTCGGAAGCGCACCTGCATTTTCGAGATGTGGCCTCGCCAGCCGGCCTCACAACCGTGCCCCACACGCGCCTCGATCGCCACTACGTTCTCGACACAATGGCGGGTGGCGGCGTAGCTCTGTTCGACTGCGACAATGATGGCAGGCTGGACATTGTGGTCACCAACGATTCCACGATCGAGCAATATCTGCAAGGCGGCGATCTGATGCTGACGCTGTACCATCAAGACGCCAATTCACCCACGCTGCATTTCACGGACATCACGAGGTCTGCCGGGCTGACCACCAAAGGCTGGGGCATGGCCATTGCGGTGGGGGACTATGACAATGACGGCCTGCCAGACTTGTATGTGACTGGTTACGGGCACAATGTTCTTTACCACAATCTGGGCCATTGCAAATTCGAGGATGTGACGAAGAAAGCGGGGCTCGAAGTGGGTGGCTTCAGCACAGGCGCGGCCTGGGCCGATTACGATCGCGACGGACGGCTCGACCTGTTCGTCGCACGATATGTGAAGACCGACCCTTGGCGCTTGCCCGACCTCGCCAAATCCGCCAGTTACAAAGGTGTGCCCGTGGAATTTCCGAACGCCATGGAAGGGGAGACGGACTTCCTGTTCCGCAATCGCGGCGACGGGACTTTTGAAGATGTTTCAGTGAAGGCTGGCGTCGATAATGCGCACAAGCTCCACGGCATGGGCGTGGTTTGGGGCGACTACGATGGCGACGGCTGGCCGGATCTCTTCGTCGCCAATGATGACGGCCAGAACTTCCTCTATCACAACAATCGCGACGGCACGTTTGAAGAGGTGGGCCTCACCACCGGAACGGGGCTGGGGCCGTCGGGCGAGATTTATGGAAATATGGCCGCTAGCTTTGGCGACGTGGATCGCGATGGAAAGCTCGATCTCGTGGTTACTCGTTTCGCCAATCAGCCCGCGAGCCTGTATTGGAATCGCGGCGGCAATTTCGATGACATCGCCGCTCAGGCCAAAATTGCTAGCTTGACAACCGCGCTAGTGAAGTGGGGGACGGGATTCGGAGATTTTGACAATGACGGATGGCCGGACATCGTCGTCGCCAATGGCAATTTTACGACGCTCATGGATACCATTCCCGGCGAAGCGCGTTTTGTAGAGCCCTTGCGACTTTTCCGCAATTTAAGCAACCGCACTTTTGAGGAGATTGCGGATGCGGCCGGTCTGAACGACGGGCCGCTCCGCTCCCGCCGGGGCACGGCGTTTGGTGACATTAACAATGATGGCAATTTGGATGTGGTCGTCTTCAACGCGGGCGCCCCACCCTCCGTTTTTCTGAATGAGACGGCCAATGAGAATCATCGCGTCGTGTTCCGGCTGATTGGTACGAAAAGTAACGCCGCGGCAATCGGCGCGCGCGTGCGTGTCGTCACCGCGCAAATGACGCAGATCGATGAGGTGCACGCGGGAGGCGGCTACAATTCCACCGATGACACACGCCTGCATTTCGGTCTCGGGCGCGACGCCATCCTGAGCAAAGTGCAAGTTGAATGGCCGAGCGGCCTGAAACAGGAATTCGCGAACGTTCCTGCAGATGCCATTTATATGATCAAGGAAGGCCAGCGAATTCGGAAAATCGCTGCTTTGCCTGCCCTTTGAACTGAGCTAGCAGGCCGTCTCGGAACGACGGGGAAGGAGTTCTACGTCTGGGTTGACGAAGTGCACCGCCCCACCGCTACGGTACCGGCCGGACGGGACCCGGCGCGCTACATTGCTGGATTCCATTCGGGCCTAATTGCACTCGACAACCTTGCGGACCAGCCCCGGAGGATCACCCGGCGGCGCCTTGCGCCTTAGCCAGAATCTGGTGCCAGTCCAGTGTTGCCGCGAGTTGGTTGCCGATTTCGAGGAGCGTGGGGATGGCGTCGAGGTCGGCTTCGTCAATGTCGCGGGGCAGGAGCGGGTTGAAGCTGCGCAAGATGCCGGGCCACAGTCGGTTCACGGCGTCAACCACCCAGTCCTCGGAGGTATCGACGAGCGTGCTGGTGGTCCACCCGATGGTGGCGAGCAGGCCACTGGGCGAATCGTCGGAGCTGGGACAGTAGCCCGTCCCGAGAGACACGACGCGGGTGTCCGCGGGCGTGAACCCGTCGTATTCGAAGGCTTCCACACAGGCTTGGTAGGCTGGGTTGGCGGTGCCGCCGACGCCGCCATCGAAGAAGCGAATGGTCTGGCCGTTGAGGCCGTCGATGGACCAGTGATCGAAGTAGGTGGGGGCGCAGGCGGAGGCAACGGCGGCGTCGATCAACTTCACCGATCCAGTGGTTCGGGCGTTCTTGGGATTATCTCTGACGAAGAACCAATTACGTCCGTTCATCGCAGTGGCGGAGAGCATGACGCGAAGCGGACAGTCGTTCATAGTCCACAAGGCTGTGGGACCGAGGACATAGACCAAGACGTCGTGCAGGTGGTTAGGGTTGTACATGAAATCACCTCACCTTTGCGGAGGTCGAGCGACAGGGCGATTGATCGGCCCGGCTTTTCTGTACCAGGCCCGATGTTAGTCCTCAGCTGGTTTCGGCTGGGAGATTTCCCTGGGCAACTATCTCCAGGCCGGCAAAGGCGAGTCAGGCACCATCCGATTCCCGGTCCGGTTTGCTATCATCAACGACGCTCTCGCGGTCTGGTGAGCCCCGGTCGAGTTAGCCCGACTTATGGACCTTTGCGCCCTACCCATCAGCATTTGCGCTAGATTAGATGGCCAAAGGATGTCGCCATGGAGCTGCCGAAGCCGGAACATTCCGCCAACGACCTGCATTCTCTGGGAGAACAGAACCGGCAGGCTGGGTTTCTGATACCAAGCATTTCCTCAAATCTCCCCGGATTCGAGAAAACACGCCGATTGGAACCCGCCTTCCCGGCCTTGCGACTACTGATCGTCGCACTGCTTTACCTTTGCGGCCCCAACCAAGAATCCGTGGCGCGCGGAGAGGTTCGAACTGGTGTGCTGCTGCCGGACGGGCGTGAGTTCGTTTCCTGGGAACAGCCGCTCCAATTCTCGAAGACCTATTTTGTGGACAACCTGAATCCCCGGGCCGCGGATTCGAATCCGGGCACCCGGGAGCTTCCCTTTCTCACGATAAGCAGGGCGGCGGAGTTGTTGCAGCCGGGCGAGCGCGTTGTCATCATGACGGGCGTTTATCGTGAACGTATCGACCCAGCGCGAGGCGGAGCCGGCCCGGACAAAATGATCAGCTACGAGGCGGCGCCCGGCGCCGCGGTTGTCGTCAAAGGCTCGCGTGTGGTGAGGAGCGGCTGGGAGCGATCTACGAGCTTCCAGCTCGAGCTCCCTGCATCGGGTCGAGCGGCTGTCAAGATCTACCAGCGCCGTCTCGACGACCTGGATTTCCAAGGTTACAACCCATTCGGCATGGTCAACATGATGCAGGATCGTGTCTACCTGAAACCCAAGCCGGAGGAATTGCGGCGCCATTTGTTCCGGCGCGGCGCGGTATTCGTGGACGGGAAACGGTTGGAGCAGGTGGAGTTGTACCGGGAACTCGGCCAGCACGATGGCGCCTTCTGGTGTGAGCACGACGGGCTGATGATCCACGTGCGCCTGCCTGGGGATGCGGATCCAGCCCAGCACGAAGTTGAGCTTGTGATTCAGGAGCAGGTGTTCGCTCCCCGGACGCGCGGTTTGAACTACATTCGGGTCAAGGGTCTGACATTCGAGCACGCTGCCAACGCCTTCCCGGTCCCCCAGCGCGGCATGGTCTCCGCCAGCCGCGGGAACCACTGGATCATCGAAGACTGCACCCTACGGCACGCGAACTCAGTGGCGCTTGACATCGGAGCGCAGGACTGGGATATGACGTCGCCAGAAGTAGTCGGTCATACGATTGTGCGTCGAAATCACATCGACGACGCCGGGGTCTGCGGGATTGCGGGAATGGGAGTTCAGGACTCTTTGCTGGAGTCAAATCTCATCGAGCATGTGGGCTGGCAGGATGTCGAGCTGACCTGGGAGACAGGTGGTATCAAACTGCATACGACCAAAAACTGCCTGCTGCGGAACAACGTCATCCGGCACTTGATTCACTCTGAAGCTATCTGGCTGGACTACCTGAACAGCAATACTCGGGTGACCGCCAACATTATGGGCGACACGCTCGAGACGCTGCGCGGCGGGATTTACCTGGAAGCCTCACACGAAGCCAACATGCTCGATGACAACATCATCTGGAAGGCGACGGAGGGGAAAGGCGGCGGCTCATTCAACATGCCGGGTCACGGCGGATGGGGCATTACTGTGGATGGAAGCGACGAAACCGTGGTCGCCCATAACTTGATCGGATTGACCCAGGATGCGGCAATCAAGTTACGGACTGTTGAGTCACGAGTCGTCGGTTCGCGCGGCGGCACCTGCCGCGCGAACAGGGTACTGAACAACATCTTCTACCGTTGCGGCAAGGCCATTGACCTTCCCAACCGGGACAACACGGCGGACGGCAACCTGTACTTGAAGGATTGGGGCGAGGTCAGCGACGAGTCTCAGTCGGTGGGACGAGGGCTGAACTGGGTCCCTGATAGCGGTGGCGTGATGCTACGTCTGGACCTTGACGCCTGGCAGAAGTTCTTCGGGTTCGACCTGAAGGGCGGCTATGCGGATATGTCGATTGATGTCGATCTGGATGCGCTGACCATGACCTGGTTCTTCTCGGGACGGCTCCCCGAAATCTCGACCGAAAAGCACTTTCTGCACGATTTGCTCGGCGACTCCACAGGTCCCCTCCGGCGACCTGGGCCCCTTGTGCATCTGCCGGATTCGCCGACTAAGGTGGCCATTGATCCGCGCCGGGCAGCTCATTAACGGTGATGCTTTTCGCTGTTTACAGCACTAGCCAACGGTAGCTGACGCCCGCCTGTCATGCACCGGACCTGTCCGCCGGGAAGTTGGTTGGTAATCGCACAGCCGACCATGCCAGTTCCCACGATCTCCGTTGCTGGGATTCGCGCGCCTCCAATCAAAGGTGGAATTCGAGAATGTCCTCGTCCTGGACGGTATGGTGACGTTCGACCATCATGCCGTCGTGACTACCGTCGCGACGATACAGGCGCGCGAAACGCAGGTGCTCAGCGAAATCCTTGTGGACTTGACGGGCGGCATCCAGCACCGTGGCTCCCCTCCTCAGCACATAGGGCCTTTCCAGTTCGGCTGTCTTTCCGGGCGGCTTGGTGTAGACACGAACCACTTCGAGCAAATCGAAGACCGCCCGCGCGAAGCCGGCGCAGCCCTGGCCCGTGGCGGCCGAAACGGGGATGGTGCGGTAGCGGTCGCGAAAAAGGTCCGCCAACGCGTCAAAGCTGCCGGCCCCGCCGGGCTTGTCCACCTTGTTGCAGGCGAGCAACTGCGGCGGCGGGCAATGCCAGTCGCGCAGGTCGGCCTCGATGAGTTCGATCTCCTCCAGATCTTCGGCATCGTTCACATCCACAACAAGCACGCTGGTGTTGGCGTGGCGTATGGCTTGCGGCAGCCACAGTTCGGCGAAGTCGGCGGAGATGGGCGGCAAGTCGATGAGTTGGATCGGAACGTTCTCAAAGTACATCATGCCCGGCGTGGGCAGGCGCGTCGTGAATGGAAACTCCCCGACTTCGGGGCGGGCGTGGGTGAGGGCGCGGACCAGGCTGGACTTACCTGCGTTGGCCGGTCCGATACTGCAGGCAGGATACCGAAGCGATGGTGCGGGTGTACGACGCCCTTGAGCAGGCAGCAAGCCGAGAAGAGAAGACAAGAGGCGCCCGAGGTTAAGGGAACGTATTGGCCGGAACCACACGGCTTCTGCCTACGAAACAACTGGAACAGCCAACACACACCCCAACGCAAAGAGTTTTCCTGTAGGCGGCAGTGGAGAACCTGTTCCAGTTGTTCCACTGTGCTTGCATGCGGCTGGAGGCGAACGGCAGGGACGAGCTGGTAAAGAGAGGCGATGGGAGCGGCGAAATTTTGAGACCAGGGAGGTGAGGATCGGAGACGTGTTTGCGGAAATCACTGAAAAGGAGCAGCTTCCCAGTTTCGAGTTTTTCCTGCTGGCGAAATTGGCGCTGGGCGGAGCCAAGGGACGGCTCCCGAAGAAAAAGCACCAAAAACCTCCAATTCGGAGGATCAAAAGTCGGCGCTCCTGATATGCTAATCGGAAACTGGGTGTCAAAAGAGAAATTCCGATTCGAAGATGAGAATGGAGAAGACATCCTAGGAGATCAGAATGATCACCCGCAACAGGAGTGTGTTCTCCGGAATCCTCCCGGCCGGCATCTGCGGCGCCGTGCTGCTGGGAATGTTATCCATCCACGCCTATGGCGCCGAAAAAGCGTCCGGGGAGCAGCGCATCCAGGTGGCGGCTTATTACTTCCCGAACTGGCACGAGGAGACGCAGCCCGCCGTGAGCCACGGGGAATGGGAGACGTTGAAGAATGCCAAACCGCGCTTCCCCGGGCAACCGCAGCCGCGCGTCCCGCTGTGGGGCTACCAGGACGAAGCGGACCCCAAGGCGATGGCGCAAAAGATCGATGCAGCGGCCGACCATGGCGTCGATGCTTTTCTTTTCGACTGGTATTGGCGGAACGGCCCAGAGGGAAAAGGCCCGATGCTCGAAAGGGCGCTGAACGATGGATATCTGAAGGCGCCAAACCGCGCACGGGTCAAATTCGCCCTGATGTGGGCTAATCACGACCTCACAGGCAGTCCGGGTGCCATAGGCCAGGGAAGTTTTTGACACTTTCTTCGACCATATCGTGAAGGACTACTTCACCAGCGATTCTTATTGGACCATAGATGGCCGATGTTACTTCTCGATCTATCAACTGCGGACCTTCATTGACGGATTGGGCGGCGTACAACAGGCCAAAGAAGCTCTGGACAGCTTGCGGGCGAAGACGGTGGCGGCCGGCAGAAAGGGCATCTACCTCAATGTCATTGACTGGCAGATTCCTCCCAATACCAAGGAGATTCTGAGAACGCTCGGCGTAGATAGTGTAACCAGCTACGTGTGGGTGCACAGGATCCAACTGAAGGACTTTCCCAAGACGGACTACGCTTGGGCGGCGGATGAGTACTTCAGCCGATGGGACTCCCACAAGGACGATTACGGAGTCCCCTACTTCCCGAATGTGACTACGGGCTGGGATCCTACACCCCGCGTCCCCGCCGCGGAGCCTTACGACGGCAAGAGATACCCGAACACACCGGTGCTGTGGGACAACTCACCGCAGAGGTTTAAGGCAGCGCTCAAACAAGCTCGTCAGCGGGCTGCGGAACTCCCCGCAGGCCAGCGCGTGGTCACGATTTACGCCTGGAATGAGTGGACCGAAGGAGGCTTCCTCGAACCGGATGCGGTGCACAAGATGAAGTTCCTGAAGGCCATCAAGAGCGTGTTCGGGGTAGCCAAGCGCAGCCGGTCCTAATCCAAAAACTGCATTGGGTTTTGACCACTTGCTGCTTGAGCAGGAAGCCGGGCAAGGTTTGTGAGTTCAAATCCAAGAAGGAGACGTCCCCTTTCCCCCTGCCCACCAATAGAGGTTGAAGGCGATCAATAAGCTCCAGGTGATGGTGCCGGCTAAGCGACCTCAACCTTTGGGAAGCCGCACTCGCACCTGCGGTAGCCAGCGCAGCTTCTGCTTTGCACCCTCTGCAGCCATCCTGAGTGCCGCCCTACCCTCCGGTGTGTTCAGCTTGGCGGCGACGTGTTCGGCGACGACACTCAGCGCGCGGTAGTCCAGCATCGACTCGTAAACCTCGACGCCGATCTCATCACCGAGTGGCTCCAGGAACAGGACCAGGGACTCCGGCCTGCCGCAGACGACGAGCTTCATTTACGAAAACAAAAAGCGTACCGGCGGGGGCGGTGTCAAGGGATCGGCCAGCGCGAAAAGGCAAAGCGATTGCCATTTGGATGTTTCGACTGGGTGCATCGCTTCGGTGGATTGGGCGTCTTGCAGCCAAGTGGCTTCGCGAAGAAGTGGGATTCTCAACCTCGACTCGAAGAACTGCGGAACTATCCAAACAGGTTGGCGAACTCCTACTCTAGCCACTTGGGTACAACTGTTCCGCCGTCGCTCGTGTGGAAAACGAGATCCAGGCGGCTGCTCCTCGGGCACCGGGTGGCCGCCGCAACTTTTCTTAAGGTGCCACGCTCGCCTTCACAGCGGTAGAAGCAAATGCCAGACGCCCAGTCATTGAGGCATGAATTGAACTCAACGTCGTTCGGCAGGAATGCCCAGGACTGCATCCAGATTCGAGGGCTGTCCGTCGTGTGCGGGTGGTGAAGGACTACCGTTGGTCGAAACTCGGAAACAATGGAGCGTACTGCCCTGCAGCGCTCCCTGCGGTGCCCCCCGGGGACCTGGTTGTTCCAGCCCCTCGGACTGAACATATTCAAACTGTGACATCCCAGTATCAGCACTCGTTCGCCCTCGAAGCGAAGGCAATGTGATTCAAGATCCAAGACCTGGATCAAGGTTCTCTCTTGAGCTGCCGTCGGATAAGACTTGCCAGTCCATCGAAGAATCTTGCCGTCAGCCATGTCGAGAAAAGCGACCAGCTCGGCGGTCTGTCCGTCAAATTCTCCAAGGTCGATTCCAATGGTCAGACTAGCAACTTTCCTCTTGGCGAGCTTTAACACGCGGGGAGAGACCACTCTGCGGACAACGGCTTCAGCGGCTCGCTGGAGGAGAGCAAAGTCACCAGCAACAGAATCCCATCCCGAGCGCTTGGACAACCCCGACGGTAGGTCGGACTTGAGGAAACCACTAGGAGTAATCACAAATCGAGCTTGTTGGTCGGTCGGCCATGACTCGAAGGCGCAGCTGAGGAGATCCCTGGCTACACCCTCCATTTCCCTGCCTTCAACATGATGATGGATTGGCGGTCCATCAATGATTATTCGTCCGATCATAGTGCACACCTTGAACTTGCGGCTAGCTGTCGCACCCGCCGCAGGAGCACTGGACAATCTGATACCCTAGGGCCGCCAGTCTGTGGTTTGTTTCGGCACCTCCCGAATGATCGGCAGGGAGCAGCGTCTTTCCCGTAGCCTTGCGGACCGCAAGTGCGAGGACGTACTTGGGCGGGTAGTGCCGCGCTCCAACCTGCAAGCAGAACTTCGTTGATCTCCGTCGCTTCGGGACGCCGTCGAGGTCTATTCCCTTTACTGCCGCATCCACGTCGGCTTGGGACGCAGGCGCCGGCCATCAAGCTGATTGGCGACAGGCTGGGCCCGGTGGCGATCGCGTTCGCGTCGCTGATCCTCAGCACGCTGATGTTTCTGCCCGCGCTCTGGTATGAGGGCCGCAGGCTGGGCCGCCGGTCCCAGTGGCGCTGGCGTGACGTGCGCCACTTCGCCGTTGCCGGCGTCTTCGGATTTTTTCTGGTTCAACTCACTTACACGCTGGGCGCGCAGCGCACCCTGGCGGCCAACGCCGCCATCATCACCCTGAGCATTCCGGTCCTGGTGGCGGTCGCCGCCTCGATCATGCTCCAGCAGCGGCTGAACAGAGTGCGCGTATTCGGTTTCCGCACGCTACAGTAGCGAGTTTGTCGGCAGGGGATCGGCCATATGCGCGACTACCGGTTCCTACTGGACCGCGACGTGGAAAAAGCCTCGACGTTGCTCCCCAAGAAACGCTGGAAGACCACAGCGGACATCGGACTGGAGCCAAACGCCCGCGACGCAGATCGTCCACATTGCGTGCAGAAACAATTTGATCATCGTCACGGCAAACGGGGAGCACTTCATCTGGGAGATCAAGAAATACCAGTCACGCCTAATGGGCAACGAGTGCCACGAACTCCACGGCCTCGTCATACTGCCAAGCGGGTGGGAACACCAACGACGGCTCCTCAAGCACATTGAAGACAAACTGCGCATCGACGGGAAAAGCATCACGTGGGCCGACGTTGCAGAACACAACTCCTGCGTCCGACTCAAGCGCAACGGACCGCCCGACGTGAGAAGAGAATTCCGACCGTGCCTGTACTGTGAAAAGCAACGGGCTCAATGAAGCCCCGGAATGGCGTGCTTTCGGTCATCGTGCGGGCGTTCATGCTGAATCGCACGGGGCCACACTGCATGTAGATGATCGGGTGGTGCCCATCCTTTCGGGTCGGCGTCGCAGTGAGCCCAACAATGTACTTCGCCTTTACCTGCCGCATCACTTGCTCGAACGTGAATGCGGAGATGTGGTGGCATTCATCGACGATCACTTGGCCGTACATCACCGAGTCGGTCGATGAGGGGGCCGGTTTCGGAATCATGGGCGAACGCCTCGAGCCGGGCGGAGAAGTGCTCCTATGGCATCCGGGAACCACGGCGGACCCTCGTATAATGGCTGGTGACGGGAACGAGGACACTTCATGAACCACGGAGTCTCGCGCAGGCGTCTACTCGGCGGAGCAACCGGAGCCGCCGGGGCCGGCTTGCTCGGCCAGGCGGCCGGCCAGACACAAAGGTCCAACCGCCCCCGGGTGCTAGCCTTGATCGGCGACCGATATCACAACCCGGATTATATTCGCGTCAGCCTGGACCGGGTTTTCAAAGAAGTCGGCGTGGGAGTGGACTACACGATTGCCTACGACCAGCTCTCGCGGGACCTGCTGCGCAACTATGACCTGTTCCTGTGCTTCCGCGATGGCATGATCTGGCCCAACGGCTATCTCGGTCCGGATGCTTACGCTTACGAACAGGGACTGGAGAACAGGTTGCCGGAGGCTAAGTCAGCCCCCTGGATCACGGAGGAGCAGGGAGCCGCGGTCAAGGATTTTGTGACAGCCGGCGGCGGGTTTTACTCGTTTCACAATAACAGCCACGTTTCTCTATCCTCCCGGAACTACCGGGAAGTCATGGGCGGCGCATACATCGGCCACCCGCCGCTACGGCCGTTTCGGGTGCGCGTGGTGAACGCCGAGCACCCGATTGCGCGGGGTATCCAGGAGTTCATGGTCAACGACGAGCAACACTATGTCACTTACGACAAAGACCCGGAGTATGTGCTTTTGGAATCGGAGAACGTGGACGGGCTGGACTACGAGGACCACGGGAAGAAATCAGTGGCGGGTTGGGCCTACGAGTTCGGTAAGGGGAGGGTCGTCTTTACAGCCGTCGGACACACGAATCACGCCATGTGGATTCCGGCTCATTTCGAATTGCAGAAGAGAGCGGTGCGCTGGTTGCTGAAGCAGATCTGATTGTGGCGCCGGCCGTCCCGCCTGTGTTGGTATGTGAGGATTGGTTTTGACGCCGGGTGGGATTTCGGGACAATTCCAGTTGAACCTGGAATGTAGTGAATCTCGGCGTGAAAGCGAGAGGGTATAAAGGAGTGAATATGAAGCCTCTGTTTGTTCTCGCTGTTGCCGTTCTGCTGGTCGGTTGTTCCCAAGCGCCGGCGCCCGCGCAGGTGGCCGAACAGCACGGCGTGGGGAGCATCGTTCGCCTGGATCCGGCGTTCGATTCGATCGTGCCCAAGGATGCACAAATCGAAAGGGTCGCCGGCGGATTCCAGTTTACCGAGGGTCCGCTATGGCGGCCCGACGGCCACCTGTGGTTCAGCGACGTGATCGGAAACGTGGTTCGCTCCATCACGCCGTCCGGACAGGTCGAGGTCTTGATCCGAAATTCCGGAGGTCAATCCTCCGCGCCCGCGGGGTCTTTCATCGGCTCCAATGCCATGGTCGCCGATAAGGACGGCTTAGTGCTGCTTTGCCAGCACACCAATCGCCGCATCGTGCGGGTGGCCAAGGACCTCACCATGACGCCGTACCTGGAGAAGTACCAGGGCAAGCGTTTCAACAGTCCCAACGACTTGGTGTATAAGTCCGACGGCGCGCTCTACTTCACCGACCCTCCCTACGGACTGTTGAAGCAGGATGATGACCCTGCAAAGGAATTGAAATTCAACGGCGTCTTCCGCTATGGCGGCGGGAAATTGCAGGTGGTGGTCAGAGATCTGACGCGCCCCAACGGCCTTGCTTTCTCACCCGACGAGAAGACATTCTACGTCGCCAATTCCGACGACAAGCGCAAGGTCTGGATGCGATATGACGTGGCAGCGGATGGCGCTGTCTCCAACAGCAAGGTTTTCGCTGATGTGACTGCCGAAAAGGAAGACGGCGTTCCCGACGGCATGAAGGTCGACGTGCAAGGGCAATGTTTACGGCAGCGGCCCGGGCGGCGTCTGGGTGTTCTCACCCGATGGCAAGCACCTGGGCACCATCAAGCCGCCCGAGACACCCGCGAACTGCAACTGGGCCGATGACGGTAAGACGCTTTACATTACCGCCCGCACCAGTGTGTACCGCATCCGGCTCGCGATAGCGGGCGAGAAACCGCTTTACCAATAGCGCACAGGAGGAGTGATGAAGCGACGGTCCTATCTGAAGGCAATGTTGGCTACCGGGGTCGGCCTGAGCGGTGCCGGCGCCCAAGAGCCGAAGAAACAGGCACAGAATCCCATCGTACTGCACGTGGATCTTGCAGTCGATCCGGCCAAAGAACGAGAGATGCTGCACAACTTCCACACGATCTTCAAACCTGCGGCCACCAAGTTCCAGGGTTATGTCGATGTGAAGATGTGCAAGCTGCGATCGGCCATCCAGGGCGTCCCTCCCAGCGGCGTCAATTACCGTTTCCAGTTGACGTACCAGAGCGAGGAATTGCGCCAGAAATGGGTGGCCTCCGAGATGCACCAGAAGGTGTGGCCCACCATAGAGAACATGCTCAAATCCAAGGACTACGTCGTGCTGCTGTTCGATTCGGTGTAGCAACTCGCGGCGCGGCGCGACCTACCGGCGAAGGTGAGCCGGCGTGTGCAGCGAAAGCCTGCTGACGGAAGCACTCAGTTGTCGTGCCGCAAACTAGCGGCCGAATTGGGTCTGAGCAAGTCCACGGTGCAGGGGGTGCTGGCGCAGGCGAAGCTCAAACCGCATCGATTGGAACACTAAATGGCCAGGGCGATGACACCAGCGAAATCAGGGAAAACAGGGCATGGGGTCGGAGAGGTGTTTCTCAAACTCACCAAAAGAAGCCGCCTCCCGGCTTTGAGTTTTTCCGGACTAGCGGTATTGGCGCTTGGCAGAGCCAAATGACGACTCGGGGAAAGCGCTGGCTTCAGCATGCGCTCCTAAGCCGTGCCGGCGCCGAATCAGAGCAGGTGGACCTATTGGTTGAACGCGGACAGGTCGGCACACACTCCCTAGTGGGCCATCCTTGAAATCCTGCCCGCCGCGCAGGGGAGATAGCAACGTCTCCCTGCTCTCAAATTGGGATCCCGTATGGTGCGGAAATTCGATCAAGCCCCACACGGTTGCCCGGGCGCATGGGGTGAATGCCAACCAAGTGTTTTCCTGGCGCCGGCTCTACCGGCGAGGGCGGCTGGGCGCGGTTGCAGCAGCTGCTGAGGAGACAACTGCCGCGGCGGAGCACGCGGGTGGTGCGGCGTTGGTGCCGGTGACGCTCACCGATGCGCCGGGCGGCGCGGAGCGGTCGATGCAGCCCGAAACGCTGGCGTCGATTTCCGTCGGGACGCCAGCCCAGACGGAGCCGCGCGCTGCCGAGCCCGGCACGATTCACATTCAGCTGCGTAAGGCGCGCCTGCGCATCGAAGGCCGCGCCGACCCGGCGGCCTTGCGTGCGGTGCTGGAGGCACTGGGCGGATGATTGCGCCGCCGACGGGCGCGCACATCTGGCTCGCTGCGGGCAGCACGGATCTGCGGCGCGGCTTCACGGGCCTGAGCGCGTTGGTGCAGACGGCGCTGGAGCAGGATCCATTCTCTGGCCATGTCTTCGTTTTCCGCGGGCGGCGCGGCGATCTGCTCAAACTGCTGTGGTGGGATGGCGACGGGTTGTGCCTGTTTGCGAAGCGTCTGGAGCGCGGGCGCTTCGTCTGGCCGAAGGCCGATGGAGGCACGGTGGCGCTGACGCGGGCGCAGTTATCGATGCTACTGGAGGGCATCGACTGGCGGCGTCCGGTGCGTACGGCCGCACCGCAGATGGCGGTCTGAGAAAACTACAAAAATACGAGGAATTGTTTCAGGTTTTACGATCCTGGAATGCGGATCCAGCATCCAAAAAGCATGCCCGTCGCGCCCGCTCCACTGCCCGATCTGAGCACGCTGGACGCGGCGGCATTGCGGGCGCTGATCGTCGAGCAGCACGCCAAGCTGCTTTCGCGCGAAACCGAGATCGAGCACCTGAAGCTGCTGATCCTGAAGCTGCGGCGGATGCAATTCGGGCGCAAGAGCGAGAAGCTGGACACGCAGATTACGCAGCTCGAATTGCGCTCGAGGATCTGGAGTCGGGCCAGAGCGAGAGCGCCGCCCCGAGTGCTGAAGCGGCGCCGGCAGCACTCGCCAAGCACAAGTCGGTGCGGCGTCCGCTGCCGGAGCACCTGCCGCGCGAGATCGAAACGCACGCTCCGCAGCACACCGCATGCCCGGCCTGTGGCGGCACGCTGAGCAAACTCGGCGAGGATGTGAGCGAGATCCTCGAATACGTGCCGGCGCAATTCAAAGTCATCCGCCAGGTTCGGCCGAAGCTGGCCTGCACAGCGTGCGACACGATCGTGCAGGCGCCTGCACCCAGCCGCCCGATCGAGCGCGGCCTGGCCGGACCGGGCCTGCTGGCGCACGTGCTGGTCTCGAAGTACGCGGATCATCTGCCGCTCTATCGCCAGTCCGAGATCTACGAGCGCGTGGGCCTCGACCTGGACCGCTCGACGCTGGCCGATTGGGTGGGCGGATCCAGCCGCCTGCTGGCGCCGCTGGTCGAAGCACTGCGGCGCTACGTGCTCGCGACGCCGCAAGTTGCACGCCGACGACACGCCCGTGCCGGTGCTGGCTCCCGGAACTGGTAAAACCAAAACCGGCCGATTATGGACTTATGTCCGCGATGATCGGCCGGCCGGCAGTGCGGATGCGCCCGGCCGTGTGGTTTGCTTACTCGCCCAACCGCAAGGGCGAGCACCCGCAACTGCACCTCAAAGATTTCCGCGGCACGCTGCAGGCCGACGCCTTCGCCGGCTTCAATGCCCTGTATGAAGATCCCGAGCGCGGCATCGTCGAAGCGGCCTGCTGGGCCCACGTGCGGCGCAAGTTTTACGATCTCCAACAAGCGCACGCTTCGCCGATCGCGGCCGAAGCCATTCAACGCATCGGCGCACTGTACGCCATTGAGAGCGAGATCCGCGGACGTCCACCGGACGAACGTCGCGAGATTCGCCAGGCGCGGGCCCGGCCGCTGCTGGACTCAATGCATGAGTGGCTGCAAGCCACGCTTGCCAAACTCTCGAAGCATCGAGGCAACCACCGAGGGCGTTGCACTTCAAGCCTTGGAAGTCGAGTTGTTGCGCCGCAAGCCTACGAGCAATTTTCACGACCTGGAGTTCAAAATCATGGATATTGGAAACACTTCCGCCTCTGTGGGCTGGCTGCGACTGAAGCCATCCGCAATCCGCGCACCACATTACTTGGTCAGGCGGCAGCGCGGAAGTAGTAGTTCAACACGCCGCCCAGGCGCTGTCGCCGCTGGACTACGCCGCGATTGCCAAGATGGCCCGCCCCTGGGCTGATGATTCGGTTGGCCAAGCCCTGGTGGTTGCGCTCGGCGTGATAATGGGCCATGAAACTCCTGATAACGGTCCGCAGCGACTCCTCCCCCAATAGGATCTTCCGCTCCAGACAAGATTCCTTGATCGTCCGCACGAATCGCTCGGCGTGGGCATTCAGATTCGGCGTTCGCGGCGGCAGCTTCACAGACTTCACACCAACGTCGGCGAGCATCCGCAGGAGGTCCGCGGTGAACAGCGGGTCGCGATCATGGATGAGGTAGCGCTTGCCATTCAGGATTCCGTCCACGGGGTCGGCAAGATTCCTGCCGATCTGGCGCATCCAGAGCCCGTTAGCGGCAGCCGCAATGCCGGCGATTTCCACTTTGCGCGTGGACAACTCGATGAAGAAAAGGACGAAGAACCTCTGTAGCCCGAGCCGCGTCCATACTTCGATTGTGAAGAAGTCTGTAGCCACGATCAGTTCCCAGTGTCGCGTGAGAAACTCTTTCCAGGTTGTCTTTCGGCTCCGCTCCGGCGCCGGCTCGATGTCATTCCGCTCCAAATTGAGTTCGTCGCGCGATGTGGCCTGCGCACTCTGCGCGGCGTACAGATACTCTGCTTGGTCCCCTGCCGTGTGTCACTGGGATCGGCAGCGAAGTGCAAATCGCCGTTAAACTCCGCTTTGACCCGACGCCGCCGGGAACAGGGGTGCCGACCCCCGACAGCGACACCGGCTGAGGACGAGAATGCCACTCACCCGGAGTCAACCCAACGCCGTGGTAAACACGGTTCCTCACCCTGCGGAACAGCCGGTTCGGCTCCCAATCGGTGAACTCGCGCAGCCCGCCGTACTTCGATATGGAGGCTTTCCCTTGTTCATTCGCAAACCTATCCGGCAAACCCAAAGCCAGGACATCGCTTTCAACCTGTTCTTTGGCCGGCCCGTTCTGATCGTCGAGCACCACGACGTCTTTCAACGGCCCAAGTCACTGGTCGAGATCGCCGCGAGAATCAAGTCCGTGGCGCCGGAAATACAATGGGCTAACATCGCGACCGTGGTTGACAGTTCAACCCTCACGCGAAGAGCGCCCGATGGCACGCATCATGTTCGCGCGTATTCGGGTGCCGTACTAATTTCGAACGACTCGGATTCCATTAGACGATATTCGCTCGAGTGGGGCGACTCCTGCAATGGCGCCCCGATTGAGCAAGCGCTTATGGACGGAACGCCCTTCCCTGGCTTTGCGGTCGATGACAACGGGATCCGACTTTCAGTTGAATTAGCTCCCGGTAGTTCGCGGACGTTCTCTCTGGTACATCGGAATGTTCACGCCACTCTTAGAAGCCTGGACTTTCGGTGGAATTCGCGGGCCTTCATAAGGAGAAGGCTTTCTGAGGTCAGAGACAATTATTTGAGTAAGAACCAGCATCTCTTGAAGCCCGCCAAGACGCTCCAGCGGCGTTTTCTGGGTTGAGGCGTCGTTAGCCAGTTGTGCGGCGGCGCAATTCTTCCACCGAGGTAGTCAACTGGCCTTCCTCAGCACATCCTCGACGGCCTCCGGGTGCTTCGCGATGACCGCCAGCAGCACGCGCGTGGGCGCGTCCGGCCGCGACCTGCCCTGCTCCCAGTTTCTGAGCGTGGCCGGCGGGAAGCCGAACTTGGTCGCGAACTGCGCTTGGCTGAGGCCCATCTTGGTGCGGACCTCGCACACATCAACCTCTGGCACGTGGACCAGCGTCACGCGGACATCATCGTTCTCGCCGCGGGTCCACGCGATGGCTTGCTTCAATCCTTCGATAATGCTCTCGCCAACCGTCTCGCGCTCTCGTGCGCCGGCAGTCTTCTTCGTGGCCTTGGTTGTTTTCTTCGTAGCCATTTCCGACCTCCTATGCCTTCCCCGCATACCCCGCGACCTGGGCCGGCACCAAGCCTTTCATCGCATTCCGCTCGCCCATGCTCAGATTCTCATTCCGGTTCTTCGCATATGCGGAGAGCAGGAAGATGGGCAACTGCTCGTTGTGATAGTAGTAGATCACGCGGGCGCCGCCCCGCTTACCTCTTCCCGCTAAGGCCCACCGGAGTTTCCGCACTCCGCCGGTCTCCGGGATGATCTCTCCGGCTTCGGGATTCGCCCCAACGAACGCCACCAGGTCAGCCCGCTCCGCATCGGACATCAACGGGCCCGCCTTCCGCAGGAATTCTCTGGTCTCCACGAGCGTCATCGGGACGTCCGTCATGCACTCCCACTATACGCAATCTGCGCACGGCACACAAGACGGCCGCTGGCGTTGGGCGCCGGGTGGCTCCATAAAATCCCTTCATCCTCAATAAGTTCCAGACGATTCCCGCGTTCCTTCGGAACGCCGGTTTCGGAGTGTGCCCGTTCTTGTGCCCACCCCGGACCCCTCCGCTCCAGTACGTCCTCTGTGAACAGCCCTTCGGGCAGATTCTCTGCTTAAGAGACACTTCGGCGAGCTCTGCGCTGACGGCGCCACGGGAGAGGCCTCGGCAGAGTCCCTGCAGGCGATATTGCGGCCATCGCTTCATTTGAGGCGTCACTCAGGCTGTTGTCGGCACCCACAGCTCTAACTACGTAATAATATATCTGACCCGCCTGAACAGGAGTGTCGACATAGGTGGGCCCTTCGATTGGAATTGTGTTGAGCAGGGTGTAGGGTCCTCCCGATGTGGCGGCGCGATAGATGTTGTATCCAACCAAGTCTGTGGAGGGACTTGCTTGCCACGTCAGGGTAACTGAATGGACAATGTCTGTGCCCAATTCTTGACCGAGCGCCGCGTCGAGGACCTGCTGTACGACGACAATGTTGCGTATTCCGGCGCCCACGAGGTTGGCTGAACAAGCCATCGCACTGACGCTCCTGTTCACTGCCAACTGGAGGTCAGCGTTATCCACTAACCCGTCTTCATTTAGATCACAGGGGCCGATCTGGGCCCAAGCGGAATAGGAAGCTAGGCCGGCGGCCAGAACAATGGCCAGCCAACTCCTACGAAATGCAGGGCGGTTGTGTACCTGCCGAACAGCGCCCATGAACTCCACGTTGATCTCTCACTCTGAATTCCGCTTCCAGCACCCGGCTCCCGTCACGAGGGAGGCGATGTCACTGCACTCGCATGCCTCGCGCCGCGAAATTTACACCACCTCTCCACTCCCCGGCGCCAGCGGACAGACAAGCCATCCTCACTGCTTGTAGTATACGCTGTCGGATCTGAAGGCTTACAGCGCTCGGCTGCCGTGTTGTCGTGTGTTTTCTAGAGCCGGAGTTCGGTTGCGATGGCACGTCAGCCCCGCGCAGAATGCCAACTGGCGGCCCCTTCAACGAGGAAGCGCGTCCACCCTGAAGCGAAAGGGGCCCCAAGCCCCGCTCGATTCTTCGTTACGCGGCTGCGTGCTTGCCCACTGTGTCCTTGGCCATTATGCGGCTAGTGAGTTTTCTCCACCCTCTGGGGATCCCCGTCGCGTAAGTCTCTGTCCACCAAGTTGTGAGTGAGGATGCTTTGCCGCGGGCAACCGTCGTTGACGATTGGGGCTCGGGCGAATTGATTTCGTGATCCACCGCAGCCAACCCGTCGCCCACCTCCGCGAAGCCAGTCAAGTAGACCGAGGAGAATTGAAGTTCGCGCGCAGATTCCGGCATGCACTCCGCGTCGAGTGGCCCGCGTCCGGCGCGGAGGAACTTGGCCAGGAACGCGGCGATGGCAACTTCTCCGAATAAGACACCCAAGATGATCAGTGTGAGTTTCATTTTGTCCGACCAGCCTAAGATTCCGTCCTACATCAACGGGGGTCGCTGTTCTGGCAACGGCCGAGGCCCTGGCCCTCCGCTTGAACATTCTTCCTTTCGCTCAGTCGCGGGAGCGTTCCGATTCTAGATCCGAGCTCGACAAGTCAATTCTTTCATCGGTTTACTGGCAAAACAAGCCCAAGTCGTACCGCTGGTACTAGAGCAGACGGTACCAGCCGGAATCTGTATTCAGCAGTCTGCTGACGAGCTGCTGCAAACTGCTGAAAAAAGGACCTTTTTGAGTCCACCGGTTGCTTCATCAGCATCCGCTTGCTGCGCACCGATTACAGCATTTGCAGTAGCAGCGCCCGCAACAGCCGTTCCGGCGGGATCGATTTCCATCCCTCCTCGCCGTGCCTCTCGCTGAGGCGTCGGTTAAGCGCCTTCAAAACCTCATCGAGCATCGTCCGCATCGGGAGCAGCGGATGATCCGCAGGGGCCTGCTCTTGCAACGATCCGTAGCTGAACAACTCGTGCTGATGGATGTGGTATCTGCGTATGTTATGCTCATTAAATGTCGAGAACATTCTTCGTGTTACTTGTTTTAGGAGAAGATCGGCAAACTGCTAAAGGGCCGTGAGCCCCTGCCCAAAGCCTGTCCTACCCCGCAAATGACAGCCCAATTGGGACAGCATTTCATCAATTGAAGCGACAAAGCTGGGCTTGAGGTCAGGCGGCTCCACACGCAGACAGGGGGCTCTAGCTTGACCGAGTAGGGCGGCCCCCATCTGATTTGGGCAAGCCGGATGCCCTTTAGGACGCAATCAGATGGCGGTTCTCGTCTGTAGAAAGTTTAATGCGCACAATTTCTGTCGCGGCTTTGGAATAACACGATATGAAATAGAGGGTATATCAAATTGCGTTGTGAAGTCCCTTAACAGATGGAAGGGCAGGTCGGTGATCCAGACGAAGGCGCCACCGAGCGCCTCGGCTCAATAGACTTTTCGGAGGGAATCCGGCCCTTAAGTCCCCGCCAATAAATGATGATCGTGCGCCGTTAAGGGCGATCAGTGTGCCTGCAAGATGTTCACAAAAGCGAGTTGTCGTTAAGCAAGAAGGGTGGGAGTTGCTGTCTTGATGAGCGTCTCGCAATGTTGCTCGACTAAGCTTGCGCTTCTATCCGCCCTGTTTTTCACCTCCGCGGCAACAATGTGCGCGCAAGTTTCGTTGTCTCTCTTATCAGGCGGTGCCTCTGCCGGCGGCAGCGTTTCCTTGGGCCTTTCGATGAGCTCCGCATCAGTACAACCAGCTGGGCTGGAGTGGACATTCTCATATTCGCCAGCTGACTTCACTGCGATCAGCGTTACCCCTGGCCCCAGCGCTACCAGCGCGGCGAAGTCCTTGACTTGCTATGGTTCGAATGGTTCGTATACCTGCCTCTTGACTGGGCTCAACACCAACACAATACCGAACGGTGTCATAGCAACGGCTAATCTGGTCCTTTCCTCTTCTTCGAATTTGAGTAGGCCAATTCAAGTCCTAAGCCCATCCGCAACTGATCAAACAGCCGTGCCAATGGCGACTTCAGCAACTGGTGGCGTGGTGGCTGTGCCTGTTACGGTGAGTAACCTCACATGCACCCCGACGTTGTTGACCGGCCCGGGCACCAGCAGCTGCAGTGTCAGTTTGAGCGCGGCGGCGCCCAGCGGCGGTCTGAGCGTGGCCTTGAGCAGCAACAATACCGCCGTCACCGTGCCGGCTAGCCTCAGCGTGCCGGCCGCCGCCACGAGCGGCAGCTTCACAGCCACTGCCGGGACGGTCGCCAGCACCCAAACCGTGGTCCTCAGCGCGGCTTTGAACGGCAGCTCTCAAACTGCTTCGCTGAGCCTGGCGCCCCCCGTGACCGTGACCGCACTGAGCTGCAGCCCGACGTCGTTGACCGGCCGAGGCACCAGCAGCTGCAGTGTCAGTTTGAGCGCGGCGGCGTCCAGCGGCGGTCTCAGCGTGGCCTTGAGCGGCAACAATGCCGCTGTCACCGTGCCGGCTAGCCTCAGCGTGCCGGCCGCCGCCACGAGCGGCAGCTTCACAGCCACTGCCGGGACGGTCGCCAGCACCCAAACCGTGGTCCTCAGCGCGGCTTTGAACGGCAGCTCTCAAACTGCTTCGCTGAGCCTGGCGCCCCCCGTGACCGTGACCGCACTGAGCTGCAGCCCGACGTCGTTGACCGGCCGAGGCACCAGCAGCTGCAGTGTCAGTTTGAGCGCGGCGGCGCCCAGCGGCGGTCTGAGCGTGGCCTTGAACAGCAACAAGGCCGCCGTCACCGTGCCGGCCAGCCTCAGCGTGCCGGCCGCCGCCACGAGCGGCAGCTTCACGGCCACAGCCAGCAGGGTCGCCAGCACTAAAACTGTGGTCCTCAGCGCGGCTTTGAACGGCAGCTCTCAAACTGCTTCGCTGAGCCTGGCGCCCCCCGTGACCGTGACCGCACTGAGCTGCAGCCCGACGTCGTTGACCGGCCGAGGCACCAGCAGCTGCAGTGTCAGTTTGAGCGCGGCGGCGTCCAGCGGCGGTCTCAGCGTGGCCTTGAGCAGCAACAATGCCGCTGTCACCGTGCCGGCTAGCCTCAGCGTGCCTGCCGCCGCCACGAGCGGCAGCTTCACGGCCACAGCCGGGAGGGTCGCCAGCATCCAAACCGTGGTCCTCACCGCGGCTTTGAATGGCACCTCTAAGACTGCTTCGCTGACGCTCAAGCCTAGAGTCATCCAGGACTCGAACGCGAAGGCCACGATCGCGAAGGCCACGATGGCTTACGAGGCCGGGGATCGTTCGCTGACGCCGACAGCCTCAACCACTTGCCCGTGCTCGGTGTGGGATTCCACGGCCCAGCCTATTCTGACAAATGACCCGGATACTAGCGGGATCGAAGTCGGCATGAAGTTCTCGAGCAACATCGCAGGCTACGTTCTCGGCGCACGCTTCTACAAAGGTTCAAGTAATATCGGCACGCACAGCGCGCACCTCTGGACCAAGGGGGGCGTACTATTGGCTGCCACCACATTTATGAATGAGACGTCGTCGGGTTGGCAACAGGTGAACTTCAACACTCCGGTCGCCATCACTGCAAACGCGACTTACGTAATCTCCTACTGGGTGCCCTCCGGCCATTACTCGAACGATACGGAGTACTTCAGCGCTTCTGGTGTGGACAATGGGCCGCTACATGCCTTAAAAGATGGTGAAGATGGAGGCAACGGCATCTACACATACACCCAATCGAGTTTCCCGGCCAGCAGACTCAGCGCGAACAACTACTGGGTGGATATTGTCTTCAACACCGTACTTTCGCCAACACACACGGCTGGGGAGGCCAGCGTGAGTGGGACCAGCGGTCGCAGCACAGCGATGATCCTGCCGGCTGCGGCTACCCAACGTGCTGGCGTGCCCGCAGTTCCCTCCACTCCGCTGCGCTCTCTAGACTGCGCCCCGAAGGCCGTGCGTGCCGGTGATTCGTTCACTTGCGAGGTGCGATTAGCAAGCCCAGGTGCACCCGACGCCACTGCTCTGGCCGTTGCTTCTAACAGCAGCGACGTGCGCCTGCCGGCGACCATCGACGCTCGTGCGGATCAGAGTTCTATGAAGTTCCGCGGCACGGTCGATGCCGCTACTCCTCAATCGATCATCAGCATTGCCACGCGAAACGCTGGCGACGAAGCCGAAGATCGGATCGAGGTGCTGGCCTCGCGTGCCCCGGTCCTGAGTCTGCCCACAACAGTGCTCGTGAAGTCGGGTGAACCGCTTGACTTCCGGGTTGCGGCGCAAGATCCGGCCGGACTCCCGGTTCGCATCGCTGCTTCTAACCTCCCGGCTGGAGCCTCATTTGAGGCCTCATCCGGCCGCTTCAACTGGACCCCTGCTCCCAACCAGGAAGGCACCTTTGCCGCTGTGTTCTCGGCCGTCAATTCTACAGGCTTCCGTTCCTCCATTGAGTCCAAGATCACGGTTGGCTCGGGCAAACCTGTGATCGCGCGATCAGCCATAGTCACATGTAGCCCCGGCGGCATCGCCACGCTGAAAGGCAGTTGGCTGAGCCTGGCTGACGAGGAATCTTCCGATCCGAGCGGCTCCTCCAGGGAACTCGGCGGCACCACAGTACATATCAACGGCGAGCTCACTGCTGTGCTGTATGCCAGCTGGACGCGCGTTGACTTCCAGTGCCCAAACACCTCTGCCGAGGCTGGATTGGACATCACGGTAGAGACAAGCGCTGGCGCCTCCTCGCCGTTGCATGCCGCCATGCAGGAAGCAACTCCGACGCTCCTGCCGGCGCGGAGTTCGAATCCGGGCCAGGGACAGATTACGCTCGCCGGCACGAACCACCTTGCTACCACCCGAGACTCTAACGCCAGCGGTGAACCGGCTCAGAATGGCGACCTGGTGTCCATCCACGCCACAGGACTCGGCGCGAGCGTGAGTAGCAGTTCAATTCGCATCGTGGTGGGCGGCGTCGATGCTCAAGTCCAATCGGTAGTGCCTGCAGCGGATGCCGCCGGGGTCTTCCTCATCAACGTGAGAATCCCAGCCGCGGCGCCGCTCGGCGACGCAATCCCGGTCCAACTGGAAATGATCTCCCCAACTGGCCGACGCCTCTTCAGCAACACGGTCACGTTGGCGATCGAGTAGAATCCAACGATCCATGAGCTATGAGGTGTTCGGCCAAGGGGAGTCCGATAAGTGATGTGCAGCAAGAATGGGTTCGCTCTCGAAGGGAGCGGGGCAATTGAATCTAGAATAGAATGAGGTAATTCTCGTGAAGATTAAGCTCCGTATTCACCATTTGGCGAGCCAGTGTGTGGCCCACTGGACTTGGCGAATCTTCGCTTTAGCCGCCAGTATTGCATGCTACTCTGCGTCGGCCCAGATCAGCCCCTGCGATCTTAACGGCGATGGGGTGGTGAATGTCACGGACGTCCAGTTGGCTGTGAACATGGCCGTCGGTGCGGCGCCGTGCACCGCCAACATCATGGGCGCCGGTGTGTGCAATATCGTCGTCGTGCAGAGAGTCGTGAACGCGGCGCTCGGTCTGGGGTGTGTCACAGGCAGTGGTCATTCGGCTACTTTGACCTGGGTGGCGAGTACCTCGTCAAACGTCGCTGGATACAACGTTTACCGCGGGACCACATCCGGCGGGCCATACACTCTGATCAACGCCACTCCAACAAGCGCGCTCACCTATGTAGACACTACTGTCGCGGCCGGTCAGACCTACTACTACGTGGTAGAATCTGTTGGCACCAACGGCAGTCTGAGCGCGGCATCGAATGAAGCCTCCGCGGTGATACCCTCTCCGTAGTCAATGCGCCCCAGGAGGGTGCACTGATCTAACCTCCGAGCCAGGGGTGCGGCTGCGATCTCACAGCCACTCTCGTGATACCCGGATCCGTTCGCTTCGTTTTCGGTCACCTTTTCACCCGGCTTCGCCAGTGCCTCAACGGCCCGACTCATCGCTACCGTGCGAATGTGGCTGCACCACTCCAGCAGGGCGCTACTTATGTCGTCCACCAGCGCTGGCATGGTGGACCCGGCGACACCTGCAACGCCCAGAGTCGGGGTGCGCAATCGGAGTGGCCGAGGACCGCGATCGCCGAGCCCGGTCACGCCGGCCTCACGCTAGAGCCGCACCTACTTGGAACCGGTCTTGGCGCCGAAGTTGAAGCAGGCTGCAGCCTGTTTCAATGTCCAACCCTCGAGAGCTACGTTGAGGTGTAGCCGCTCTCGACTATGCACCGTCAACCGGCCATTCTGGTGAGAGTCTATCTAGTCTCCTGAGCCTGAGTCGCCGAATTCTCCGCAAGCTCAGCTTCCCGGATCCAAATCAGATGGAGAACCTGTTGAAAGCGGACAACGGGTGTAAATGATCCGTTCGGACGCACTCAGGCTTATCCGGTGCCTCCTCTGATCGAGTGGGGCCCGGTAATCGGCTATACATTTACATACGGGAAGAGATCAGTTGAAGCGCTATCGGATTGCCAGGCAAGCACCGCGCTTGGCGGGTGTTATGCTGATTCCAAGCCGTGTTCAGCCGCCAGTACCAAAAGACGCAGCCGCTCTTCATCATTGCCGACATCTTATTGATCTGGCTGGCCTTCGATGTTGCGTATGCGACACGCAGCCACCTCGTGCTGGCGCGGCCCTTTGCCCTTTCCGCCTCGACGCGAACGCTCCTCACCCTCAGTGCTTTGATCACTTGGGTGCTGGTCGGGTTGTGGATGAATGTATACGACGCAATTCTGCGCACCAATCGCCTCAAGCTTGTTGCCACCGCCTTGCAGCAGAGCCTGTGGGCGACGGGCGCCGTGGTCGTTTTTCAGTACATCCAACGGCTGGAAGAGTACTCCCTGAGCCGCCCGTTCGTCGTGCTGCTGTTCCTTTATGGCGCAACGTTCTCGGTGGCCTTCCGGCTCGCGGCGCGAGCGGCCTCCGGTGTGCTGTTGCGCCAGGATTTGTCGCAGCGCCGCCTCTACATTGTCGGGACAGGGGAAACCGCCTTGCGCGTGGCGCGCCTCATTGAGCAGAACAAATCGTCCGGCCTGAGCCTGGAGGGCTTTCTGGATGATCGGCCAGGGAGCGTTCAGCTGGGGCGGGCCTACGAAGTCTTGGAGCTGGCCAGACTGCCGAACATCCTGCAAACGCGCGTGGTGGACGAGATCGTGTTCGCTGTGGATGCGGCGCGATTAGTGCAGCTGGAAGAGACGCTGCTGCTGTGCAAGGACGAGGGAGTCCAAACGCGTATCCACCTAGGGCTGTTCCGGCATCTGAGGAGCAGAGTCCACCTGGAGTCCCTGGGAGACGAGCAACTGCTCACGTTTTCGGGCGCGCCTCACGATGAAGTGGCCCTGGTGATCAAGCGGATCGTGGATTGCATGGTGGCGTTATGTGCACTCGCGGTTCTATGGCCGGTGCTGTTGTTGATTGCTGTCTTGATCCGGATCAGTTCCCCGGGACCGGCGATCTTCCGGCAGGAACGGTGCGGGTTGAACGGAAGGCGCTTCGTGCTGCTGAAATTCCGAACCATGTTTGTGGATGCGGAGCGGCGAAAAGCGGACCTCGAGGCATCTCAACGTGAAGCGGACCGCTTTCAAGATTCCGAACGATCCCCGGCTCACCCGTGCCGGCAAATGGTTGCGGCGGTTCTCGCTAGACGAGCTGCCGCAGTTGTGGAACATCGTGCGGGGTGAGATGGCGATCGTGGGCCCGCGGCCGCCGCTGCCGGACGAGGTGTCGCGATACGAGACCTGGCAGCGGAGAAGACTCCGAATGCGGCCGGGGCTGACCTGCCTGTGGGCGCTGGCCGGGCGCGACGAACTCGATTTTGAAGAGTGGATGAGGCTGGATCTTGCTTACATTGACCAATGGTCGTTGAAGCTGGATTGGGCCATCGTTCTCAGGACGTTGCCGAAGGTCGTTGCAGGGGGCGGGGCGTACTAGTTCCGCTTCTCGGAGATGAAACGAACTCCTAGCCTGGATTCAGGGTGAGTTGTCGGGCTGAGCCAAACGGCGTCGCAGAAGTTCTTGCATTGTCGCCGTTCAGATGGCGCCAACTGACTCGCTAGCGGTGCACAACTTCAATCGAAAGCATGTGCACTGCGTCAGGGCGGGGTACGATTTGTTCTCGGCCCAGCCTTTGAAGAAGGCAGGTTCGGGCTAAACCGTACTCAGCTGTCGGGAAAAATGTCCAGGGTGTAGTACTTCCAAACAATCTTGATAGCATATGTTTCAAGAGCACATTAAGTACGCCAGTGCTAGGGCAAAAGACCGTTTTCTCTTGTTGACAAATGCAGACATTAGAGCTAGAACTGGAGAGGTCGGAATAACTGAAATCCTAAACCCTAATTGCGGCGGGCGAGGGGTATTGGTCTGTGAGCCTGCATAGGCACAGGGGAGGAGCCTGTGCAAAATGCGTAAGTGTTGTTTACGCAAAGCGTTACCAGGGATCTTCGGGAGCACGAACCGTTATGCCTGCGCTGCATATCGGTTCGTGCAGAAACCACGCATTACTCCCCGAGGTTCACATCCGGAGGTCCGCTCTGACCGCTACGCGAGCGCAGTCGGAACCTTTCATCCGCGAGGCGCGCGGCCTGTAGCGGCTTTAGTGAAACACCACTATTGGAGAAGCAATAGCTGCCCGCAAACTCAGGACGGGGTCGGTCTCGGAGCCTTTACGGCAACCTCTGGAAAACACATTTCAGAACTTACAACCAAGACACCCAGTTGGTATGCCGTAAACGTGCTTTCGCTTGTTGACAAATGTAGACATCGGAGAGAGGAGAGAAAAAGTCGGAATACCTGAAATCTCGATTGCGGCGGGCAATCAGTTTCAGCGTGTAAACCTTCATCGCCAGAGGGCGGTAGCTTGTGCAAAAATGAGTGAGATTAGTGCGTGCAACGAGTGCGAAAGTATAGTGAGTGGTAAGAAGTGGTATGCGTTGATGACGAAACCACGTCATGAAAAGGTCGCGTGCGCTGGGCTGGTTGGCAAGGGTTATGAAGTGATGTTACCGACCTATCGGACATGGTACCGATCGGGCGGGGGCCTGAGGTCATCTGACCTCCCATTGTTCGGCGGTTACCTTTTCAGCTATTTTGAAGCGCAGCAGCGGCTGCCGCTATTGGTCACACCCGGAGTTCTGGGGGTGCTCAGCAACGGTAGAGTGCCCCTGCCCCTCGATGATCGAGAAGTTGAAGCCATCAGGCAGGTCTGTGTTTCGGAACTGCCTCTGCAGCCGTGGCCGTACCTACAGACCGGCGACAGAGTGCGCATCGAAGTTGGCGCGCTCCGAGGCGTGGAGGGGATTTACGCGAGGGATGAGAAGGCTGACCGGCTTATCATCTCGATAACACTACTTCGGCGTTCAGTTTCGGTCAAAATGCCTCGCGAATGGATTAGACCAGTACACATGGTCCCCGTCCGGCTACCAGCGGCGTGAGAATTCGCCGCGCCGCGGGAGCAATCCTCCTTGCCGACGTTCATCAAACGAAATCGTATCGTCAGCTTCCGTCTGTCTGACGAGGAATACGATCGGCTCGAGCAGATTAGCCGAGCGCATGGTGCGCATAGCGTCTCGGACTTTGTCCGCATCACGACCCATCACGCCATCGCGGGTTCGGGGCAGGAACTCGCCAGAGGCTGGATGAAAGTGAACACAGTTGAGGATCGCATCGATGCGTTGCAGCAGGAACTCAACCGCCTTGCAGGACTCATTGCGGAATGGAAGCCCGACAAGGTGGCAAGCGATTGACTGTTGAAGGCGGGCACCCATGTCCCGCCTTACATGAGGAGAAGTGAAGCTCCTATGCACTGCGAATCCGACCCTGCTTCCATCCGACCGACGCTGAGCAGGCTAAATCCTCTGCCGATAGGGAGATCGAGATCGAGTGAGCCTGAAGTTGAGGAGCGATTCCTCCGATCCTTGTACCTTGAGCAACGGCGAAGCGAACGGTCAGGTCGGCACTTTGTCCTCATGTTGTTGGAATCCGTCAGCTTGTTCCGGACGGTGAATCGAAGTAAGTCGGCCGAACGAATCCTCGCGGCCCTTCGCGATGCGGTTCGGGAGACAGACATCGTTGGGTGGCACAAAAACGAATACGCGGTTGGAATCATCTTCACGGAGCTCGGTGAGGCCGACGATCAGCGCGTTGCGAAGGCTCTCCTCAATCGCGCGTCCGGGATTCTCGCGACCATCCTGTCCTTGGAAGAGATCAGCCAAGTTCGCCTTTCCCTCCACAAGTTTCCAGAGAACTGGGCGGACCAAGCTGGCGAAGGGTTGCACGATTCAGTAGTGTTTCCTCACGTTGCGCCCGGTTCGGATCGGTTAAAGGGGTACCGAGAGTTCAAGAGATTGATCGACATCCTTCTGAGCCTCCTGGCCATTCTATTGATCTCCCCCATTTTGGTGGCCACAGCAGTTGCAGTGAAACTGACGTCCAAAGGACCAATACTCTTCAAGCAGCAGCGCCTCGGCCTTGATGGTAGCACGTTTACGATGTTTAAGTTCCGTTCGATGCACCCGAACAGCAGCGACACAGTACACAGGGACTTCGTCCAGCGCTTCATTAACGGTGAATCTGGCGGCACGAGGCAATCCGGTGAGGGCAAGTCGGTTTACAAGCTGTCGGAAGACCACCGTGTTACGTGGATCGGCGAATTTCTGCGGCGGTCAAGCCTCGACGAACTTCCTCAGCTCTTCAATGTTTTGCGAGGCGACATGTCCCTGGTGGGTCCACGACCGCCTCTCGCTTACGAAGTGGAACGTTACCGTGCCTGGCATCGCCGCCGCATATGTGGGATCAGGCCAGGTATCACGGGACTGTGGCAAGCGTTTGGACGTAGCAGAGTTCCGTTTGACGACATGGTTCGCATGGACCTCGCATATGCGAAGTCCTGCTCGCTGTGGTTGGACACAAAGATTCTATGGAGAACCGCGTTTGTGGTTCTCCAAGGACGAGGCGGTTACTAGACAGTGTTCTAAGGAGTGGGAAATGATCAGGTTTGGTGTTATAGGCTACGGGTATTGGGGCCCTAACATCGCTCGCAATCTGGGCTCTATTAACGGTGCGCAGGTTGTGGCAATCTGTGACCGACAAGAAGAGCGCCTAAGCCGCGCGAAACAGGCCAACCCGTATGCTCGCTTAACAAGGGACAGCTCGGAAGTTCTGCGCGCATCGGACATTGACGCGGTCGCGTTGATCACGCCAGTCCAGACCCATTTCAAACTAGCAGAAGAGGCGCTGCACAACGGGAAGCACGTCTTCGTCGAAAAACCGTTTACCGCGACTGCGCGTCAGGCAGAACAACTTATCGAACTCGCGGAGAAGTGGGGTCTCACGATCATGGTGGATCACACGTTTCTATTCACCGGCGCGGTCCGGAAGATCCGGGAGTTAATAGAGCGAGATGAACTCGGGAAGCTCTACTATTACGATTCCACTCGGGTCAATCTGGGGCTCTTTCAGCATGATGTCAACGTGATTTGGGATCTTGCGCCCCATGATCTCTCGATCGTTGACTACCTCATTGGTGGCAAGGTCGAGGCAGTGGTCGCCACTGGAGCCAGCCACGTAAACGGCCATGCTGACGTCGCCTACCTGACGATTTACTTGCCCAACAAGGTCATCGCCCACCTGAATGTGAACTGGATCTCTCCGGTAAAGGTCAGGACCACTCTAATCGCTGGAGAGAAGAAGATGCTTGTTTGGAATGATTTAGAAGCAGACGAGAAAGTGAAAGTCTATGACCGAGGCGTTAAGATCAGCAGCCACGAAGGGGTTTATGCGGCCCTTGTAAGCTATCGCTCCGGGGATATGTGGTCGCCGAGGTTAGAGTCCACCGAGGCCCTGAAGACGGAACTAAGCTACTTCGTCGAATGTGTCGAAAGCCAGCAGCGCCCAATCAACGATGGGATAGCGGGTTTGCGAGTTGTCCGGATGCTGGAGGCGGCGGAGGCTTCCCTGCAACGGCAAGGAGAGGTCGTCTGCGCATGAAGGACTACAGATGCATCGCCCCGAACGTTAAGTTCGGGCGGGACGTCCGCGTGGCTCAGTTTGTGAATTTGTACGGCTGCGAGATTGGTGACGGTACCAAGCTGGGCGCCTTCGTCGAAGTCCAAAAGAACGCCAAGATTGGTGAGCGCTGTAAGATCTCCAGCCACACGTTCATATGCGAAGGTGTCACCATCGAGGACAACGTCTTTGTGGGGCATGGTGTAGCCTTCATAAACGATATTTACCCCAGGGCGACGACCACCGAAAACGAGCTTCAATCAGAGGCGGACTGGAAAGTCGAACCCACCCTTGTCAAAAAGGGAGCCTCGATCGGCTCCGGGGCGACGATTTTGGCTAAAGTAACAATCGGCGAAAACGCTATCGTCGGTGCGGGTAGTGTCGTAACCCGCGACGTGCCACCCAATACTATCGTCGCCGGTAACCCAGCACGAGTTCTGCGCGAAGTGCCTGAGGTGGCAGGAGCAAAACGATGAGCAGAACCAATGCCGTTCCATTTCTTGATCTTGTCGGCTTCCATGCCGAACTGAAAGAAGAGTTATGCGCGGTGTTCGCCTCTGTTCTGGACACCGCTGGCTTTATCGGTGGGCCTATGGTGCAGGGTTTTGAAGCTGACTTCGCCTCATTCTGCGAGACGCGACACTGCGTCGGCGTCAGCAGCGGAACAGATGCTGTCAGGTTCGCTCTCATCGCCGCCGGGGTCCGCCCTGGCGACACAGTCGTTACCGTTCCAAACACATTCATCGCTACCACCGAGGCGATTTCGCAAGCGGGCGCACGCCCCGTGTTCGTCGATATTGACGAACATACTTATAACATGGATCCCGGGAAGCTTGAGGAGTACCTAGAGACGGCTTGTTGGGTCAACCCCGCCACCGGCCACCTAGCGGACCTGAAGACAGAAGCCCCGGTGAGGGCCGTTGTCCCCGTTCATCTCTATGGCCAGATGGCCGACATGGATGCAATCCTCGACCTCGCTGAAGAGTACAACCTGATCGTCGTCGAAGACGCCTGCCAGGCGCACGGCGCAGAGTACTTCTCCAAGAAGGCAAGCCGCTGGTGCAGGGCTGGTTCAATGGGTAGGGCAGCTGCCTTCAGCTTCTACCCTGGCAAGAACCTGGGTGCCTGTGGCGAAGCCGGAGCCGTCACCACGAACGACGGCGCATTAGCCGAGAAGGTTCGGATGCTCCGTGATCATGGTCAGGCAAGGAAGTATTACCACCAGCTTGAAGGCTATAACGGCCGCCTTGACGCCATTCAGGCCGGCATCTTGCGAGTAAAACTCCGCCATCTTGCCGAATGGAATGAACAGCGCCGCGCAGTGGCCACCCGTTACAACCAACTATTAGGCGCGGCTGATGGGCACCCAGTTTTGCCCTACGAGCCCGAGTGGATCAAGGCCGTGTACCACTTGTATGTGGTTCGCGTCCAGAACCGGGACAACCTGATGAGACAATTGGGAGCTGCGGGCATCGGCGCGGGCATCCACTACCCAATCCCACTGCACCTCCAGGAAGCCTATTCTCACCTCAATCACGCAGCCGGCGATTTCCCGGTCACGGAGAGAGTCTCCCGTGAGATCGTCTCACTTCCGATGTTCCCAACGCTGGGAAGGGACGAACAGGTGCAGATTGCGGAGCTGATTTTCCAGTTTGTGTCACAGGCTGATCCCTTAGTTGGCGCTCATTAGCGGCGATGCACGGTTTACGACGGATCAACTCCCTGCAAGACGTTGTTGATTGGGGACTCTGCATAGGATGCGGGGCATGCGCATATGCATGCGAGCACGGAAGAGTTAGTCTCGTCAATATCCACTCAGTGGGCATTCGTCCGCAGTTCGAAGCTCCCTGCGGCCCCGCGTGCGATTGCATTCAGTTATGCCCGGGCGCGGGTGTTGATGTGTTTTCCACCGGCGAGCGCACCGCCAAGAGTGACGCAGACCATGAGTTCGGCCAAGCGCTAGAGATCTGGACCGGTTACGCCACCGACCCGGACATAAGATTCAAGGCTTCGTCCGGTGGTCTCCTGACCGCTCTATCGCTGTACTGCCTCGATCGGGAGGGCATGGGCGCCGTTGTTCATACCGGCAGAGACCCAGAAAAGCCCTGGCAAAACACTACGGTTCAGAGCACAACTCGGGACGAGCTCCTGGAAAGAGCCGGATCGCGCTACGGTCCCTCGTCACCCTGCGATGGCCTGGGCATCATCGAAGCTGCCCAGACCCCCGCTGTGTTTATTGGGAAACCCTGTGATGTTGCGGCAGTCCAAGCCGCAAGAAAACGCAGGCCGGCACTAGACAAAAACCTCGGACTGGTCCTTACATTCTTCTGTGCGGGAACGCCAAGCACGCAAGGTACGCTGGATTTGGTCAGTTCTCTGGGGGCGAATAGGGACGACCTAGTGGACTTGCGGTACCGGGGAGAGGGGTGGCCGGGGACGTTTACGATCGTTTGGGACCACTGCAAACAAAAGCAGTCGCTCTCATACTCGGAATCTTGGAGCAGACTGACCGGCTATCGGCCGCTGCGCTGCAACCTGTGTCCTGACGGTCTCGGGCGTCTCGCCGATATCTCCTGCGGCGATGCTTGGGCCCAGTTCAGTGACAACGGCGATGCCGGCCGCTCCGTCGTCGTCGTCCGGAGTCAAAGAGGCCGGGAGATACTGCGCCGGGCAGTAGAGGCGGGGTACGTCGTCCTCGAGGCCGCGGATCAGGCCATGGTCCTATCGGGAGCATCCAATCTGGTCGGCCGCCAACAGGAACTTTACGGTCGGTTGCTCGGCATGCGTCTATTGGCGATCCCGGTGCCAGTCTTCACAGGCTTTGATCTGTTGCGCAGTTGGCTTCGCCTGCCGGTCTTGAGAAGAGCCCGCACCGTGCTAGGCACGGTGCGGCGTTGCATTGCCAAGGGCTTGTGGCGACGACGGCCAGCTCTTTCGAGTACCGGAATCTAGTAAATGCTGAGCATGTATGCACGGGACCCGTCTTGACCGTCTTCTAACCGTTCACCTATTCTACCCCTATGCCAACACAACGGCAGGGCAACGAACCGGGCGCATTCCAATCCTGATGTATCACTCGATTCAAGATGGCGTTTCCTCCCGAACCCCGTACTTCGAGACAGCCACCTCCACATCCACGTTCGCCCAGCATATGGAGTTCCTTAGCAGGACTGGCTACTTGCCGATAACTCTCGAGCGTGCAGTGGCGGCCCTGGAAGAACCAAGTGGGGACCGGCGGCCGGTTGTGCTGACGTTCGATGACGGATACCGGAACTTCTACACGACCGCTTATCCAATCCTGCGAGCCTACGGATTCGCTGCTACGGTCTTCCTCATCGCCGGACTCACAGGCGACAAAAGGTCACAGTTCTGCGGAAGCGACTGTCTGACATGGAGCGAAGTTCGAGAGCTACAGGCGAACGGAGTATCCATCGGATCTCATACCGTGACACATCCGCAACTTGCGCTGCTCAATCGGACTGAAATCGATAATGAGGTTGGCAGATCAAAACTGGCTATTGAAGCCAAACTTGGGGTACCAGTCAAGTCATTCTCCTACCCTTTTGCATTCCCCGAGTCGAACCACTCCCTAGTGCGTTTTCTCGCTACTACTTTGAAGAAGCATGGCTACGAAGACGGTGTATCAACCTGCATAGGAACCGCGCGACAAGGATGCAATCACTTTTTCTTGCCGCGGCTTCCAGTGAACAATTGGGACGACCCCCGGCTCTTTCAGGCAAAGCTCGAAGGCGGCTATGATTGGCTTTCTAAGCCTCAGTCTGCCTTCAAGAGGTTTAAGCAGGTGATCGCTCCGCACAAACAAACACAATGACCGTTACGGCACAGGACAGGGCAATGGACTCACCGTGCGAGAATCACATCGCGACCTATGTGATCGTTACACCAGCGCGTGACGAAGCAGATTACGTCGAAGCAGTAGTAGCCTGCGTCGCTGCACAGACGATCACACCTGCCGAATGGGTAATCGTCGACGACGGGTCAACGGACGGCACGGGCGAAATCATCGACCGCCTGGCCGCCCAGTACCCCTGGATCACGCCACTGCACATCGCCGATCGTGGCCACCGGGATGCTGATGTGGGGGCGATCAATTCATTTCTCATGGGCTATCGCGCACTAAGAACAACGCAGTGGGACTTTCTCATAAACCTGGACGCGGATCTTGCGCTGGAAGCGCAGTATTTCGCTGGTTGTTTTGAGGAGTTCCGCAGAGACCCAGCGCTAGGGGTTGGCGGAGGAACACTGTATTGCTACAACCGAGAGGGTCTTGCAGAAGCCGAACCCAGTCCCCGCTTCCATGTCCGGGGTGCGACCAAGATCTACCGCCGGGCCTGTTGGGATGCTATCGGTGGATTGGCCGCAGTTCCCGGCTGGGATACACTCGACGAAGTAATAGCGAGGTTGGCAGGCTGGCAGGTTAGGACACTTCCGCACATCCGTGCGATTCATCTGCGGCCTACCGGCCAAACAGGAGGCACCTGGCGGGACAGCGCAAAGAACGGCCGATCGGATTACTACCTGGGATACCATCCGCTGTTCATGGCGGCGAAGTGCCTTCGGAGGCTTTTCAAACGGCCCTACATTTTGGACGGCGCAGGCCATTTCTACGGTTTCATCAAGAGCTATTTGGATCGTCAACCTCAGATCGAAGACAGGGCGGTTATTCGCTATGTGAGGAGGCAGCAGCTGCGGCGCCTCATGTTCATGGAGAGCGATTGGCAGTGACGGTCCTCTACTCTGTCCCAATGTGCATCGATGATTGACCCCGATTTGTCCATTGTCATCGTCAATTGGAACTCATGTGGCTATCTGTGCAGCTGCCTAAAGAGCGTTTTCGCGAAAGGCGTCGGCTTGAGCTTCGAGGTGCTGGTCATTGACAACGCGTCCTACGACGGTTCCGCAGAGATGGTGCACAGCGAGTTTCCTCTTGTGCGGTTTATTCAGTCCACTGAGAACTTCGGCTTCGCGCGAGCGAACAATCTGGGATTCGAACATGCCCGCGGCCGGCTCTTACTGTTCCTGAACCCTGACACCGAAATCGTCGGACCGGCGCTGCAAGTGCTGGCGGCAACCCTTGAATCGAGCCCCGATGCCGGCATCGTCGGCCCCAGGTTGCTCAACTCCGACCTTTCGGTTCAAACCAGTTGTGTGCAGCGCTTCCCCACGATCCTCAACCAAATCCTCGATTGCGATTACCTGCGCACGAGACTCCCCAACGCTCAGATCTGGGGGATGCGACCCTTGTGGGTGACCTCCTCCGGGCCCGTTGAGGTCGAAGTGATTCCGGGGGCCTGCCTGATGGTCAAGCGGACTGTCTTTGAGAAAGCGTCTCAGTTCAGTCCTCGTTACTTTATGTACTCCGAAGACGTGGACCTCTGCTATGAGGTGCGAAAATCAGGGGCGAAGGTTTACTTCGTGAACGATGCAGAGGTGATCCACCACGCTGGGCGCAGCTCGGGCGCGTCGGAGGTGAGCCACTTTGCCTCTGTCATGGCAAGGGAATCAACCTACCTGTTCTTTCTCGCTAAGCGGGGTTGGACGTACGCGTCTCTTTATCGGGCGGCGATGGCGAGCGCGGCCCTGGTTCGACTCGCGCTGCTCGGAATGGCAGACGTCTTCCTTCCACAGCCCGACAAGCGGCCCAGACTTGCGTCGGCATCCAAATGGAGATCGATTCTCACCTGGGGTCTGGGACGCGTCCCGCCCGCTAAAGCAGTTCGGCACCCGCCGGCCATTTCGCAAGTGCTGTGAGAACTGACTGAAGTGCTGATTATCGCCTGGTCATTGGAGCAGCGACGGCCTCCAGACGAGTACCGTCCCTAGCGGATCGGATCGTCCCAGAGCATTACACTCCGGCACCGGGCATGAGCCGCGAACCTGACATAGGGTAGCTTTAGTGCAGACAGACATCCTAGCATTCGGCGGCGGCCAGGGTCAGGGGGCGGCCGGCGGCGAGTTCGGCGAGGGCGCCGAGCTGGCGGGGGGAGAGCTGCGCAGTGATTTTGCGGAACAAAGCCAAATTCGACGGGGGCGTCGAAAAGTGTCGGGTTTGGGTGGCCACGGGTGGGGCCTCCTTTCGACTAGGAGGGTAAACCCGGAGGCAAGCGATTTTCGCGAATCGTTCGCCATGCTGTGTAATAACAACAAGGAGATACGGGGATTAAATGGTTGTGACCGGGGTTCGGGGAGGACGAGGTTTCGGCGAGCGGGGCGGCGGGGCGACGGGGGGGACGGTGTCGTGTCGAAATGTCGGGTCTGGGGCTGGAGGAGGGTGCCAGCATTCCGCGGTGGCCTCGCCGCGACATCGATCACTCCGCTCGCGCTGTTGGTACTGCCGCTTGCTTCTGTGCTGATCCTTGTCCTGCCGCAGAGGTACCTGATTGTCCCGGTGCTGCTGGCCGTCGTACTGGTTCCGATGGGAAATGTCCTGATGGAGGCCGGAGTACACATCAACCCCACCCGACTGATCGTGCTGCTTGGGTGGATTCGGCTGGCGCCGAAGGGACGGAGAGAAGATGTGTAACCCGGTGGGCGGAGGTTGCGGTCACCTCACTCTAGCAGGTACTGAAGCACAAAAAGCATGAGTACCATAAAGAAGTCAACACTCCAGATTGCCTACCTCACTACGAATGACCCCAACGACCGCAGGTCATGGTCTGGAACTCAGTACTATATGGCCCGCGCGCTGGAAAAGCATTGCGGTGTGGTATCATTTCTCGGCCCGATAAGATCCAAAACAGCCATCTTTGATAAAATAATAGCAAAAGGACTGTGGGCATGTATTCGTAAGAGATACCTATATAACCACACCATTTCTCTCTCTAAGTACATTGCACGTACTGTCCAGCAAAGGCTCGTTGGAAAGCACTTCGACGTGATTTTTGCGCCAGCCGGATCCACTGCCATCGCACACCTCCAAACAGTTCTACCGATTGTATATGTGTCGGACACAACTTTCAGATTGGTGCTGAACTACCACCCAGAGTTTTTGAATCCACTCTCTTCGTCCATCCTACAGGCTGACTACATTGAGAAAGCAGCGATCAACAAAAGTACACTGGCTTTGTTCTCCTCAACCTGGGCTGCCCGTTCCGCAATTCAAGATTACGAGGCCCCTAGGCATAAGGTGCGCGTCATGCCCTTCGGTGCTAATCTCGAGACATGGCCTGCTCCGGAGGATTCTTCAAGAGACTGTGCTGGACCCTGCCGCCTTTTGTTCATCGGTAGAGAATGGGAAAACAAAGGTGGGCCAATCGCATTTGATGCCATGTTAGAGTTGGAAAGACTAGGCGTTAACGTAGAATTGATCATTGTTGGCTGCAAACCGCATAGGAAGTATGCTCACAAAAATGTAAAGGTCTTTCGATATCTTGATAAAGAAAAAAACGAGGACCGACAAACGCTTGATACTCTGTATCGGAGCGCTACCTTTTTCTTACTTCCGACCAGAATGGAGTGCTTCGGAATCGTTTTTTGTGAAGCCAATGCGTTTGGACTGCCCGTAATTGCAACGGACACGGGAGGCATCAGTGAAATCGTCAGAAGTGGCGACAATGGGTGCCTCCTTCCACTCTCCGCGCATGGTGTAGATTACGCGCAAGTAATTCTGGAGGCGCTCAGTCAGAAAGGCAAGTATAGTGACCTACGCCGAAGGAGCCGAGAATCGTTCGAAGAGAGACTTAACTGGGACGCCTGGGGACAGGGGGTGTGCAACCTTCTCTCAGGGATCGTCTAGTTTGATAAGTCGCTTCAGTGACAATCACGGAGCCCAACGGCCACTCGTTACGCCTACGGGTTCGCAGAAGGCGCTAATACACTATGTGGAGCAATGCCAGTAATTTCAGCAATTTCCGACTTGGCGGTGGGGCGGCTGCTACGACGCTTAGCCCTGCCGCGCTTGCGCTACCTACTCCTCGCGATTGGACTCTTGCTCATGCTGCCGCGAAGGCTGCTTATTGTACCATATATCTTCCTGTGGATGATTATACCGTCAGGACAGCAGTTGTATGTCGGCTTTGCGCACCTATATACGTTTCGAATCTTGACACTGATTGGATGGGGCCGATGCGCAATCGGAACGAAACCAAGCGGAAAACACAACTATTTCGCCGAGGGATTCACCATATTAGATAAGGTATTTATGTGGTGGTTGTTATTTCATACGCCACTTTATGTATTTTATTCCCAAGTGTGCAGGCTATCATTAGCTCATGCGGATTTATTATAGACACAGTGTTGGCATATTTTTTATTAAGAACACTTCTCCGAGACAGCAAGATATTGTGCGGGTGCTTCGGACGTTCGCAGTGGCAACGTGTATTATAGCTGTAGAGATGGCTTGCGAGAAAGTTCTCAACGTTGACTTGTTTACATATTGGGGGGCCCCACGATCCCTTTGACAGAGGGACACCTTCATTCGGGCGTCAGGTCCGTTTGTGGGTCCAATCCCAGCAGGAACATTCGGCGCTACGTTCCTGTGTATGTTCATCTGGCTTTGGGCCAGCGGGAAATCTAGGTGCTCGGATTCTCTGCGATCATCGGCTCCTCGGTCATGGTCTTTACATCCTACTCGGGTACTCCGCTCCTTGCGTTTGTTGCTGCGATCATCGCGATATGTGCTTGGCCACTGCGTGAGCGATTACGCGAAATCCGGTGGGGGATGGTCATCTCCCTAGTGGCCCTTCAATTTGTCATGAAGGCCCCTGTCTGGTGGGTAATCAACCACATCAATATAGCGGGAGGGGGCTCGTATCACCGTGCGATGATCGTGGATCAGTGCATCAGGCATTTTGCTGATTGGTCGCTTGTGGGCATCCGGTCCACTGCCGAGTGGGGGTGGGACATGTGGGATAGTGCGAACCAGTTTGTGAGTGAAGCCGAGTCCGGGGGGCTAGCGACACTGGTGTGCTTTCGTTGCATTGATAGTATTAACATTCAGAAACGTTGGAGCCGCTCGGAAGGCGGTTCGTGGCAACAAGCAGAGGGAGTGGCTCTTGTGGCTTTTGGGTACAACAATGTTTTCATTTGTCGTTTCGTTCTTTGGAATTTGTTTTATGGATCAGGCGACAGCGGGCTGGCTGGTGGTCCTGGCTATCTCCGTCGTCGCTGCAGCTCCCGCGCGCCCCTTCTCCTCACCGGATACATCTTCTGCGCGAACGCTTCCACCAGTGTATGAGTGGGCGCTTGCGATTGGGCCTTTGTTTGATCAAGGGAGCGCCGTGGAGACGACCACTTCTTCCGACATTGTCAACACAGGGTTGAGTGACTTAGGCCGGAATCAGTGGCGTTGGTACAAGTGAAGGTTGTGGACAATCTGACCTGGGACTGATTCGTTTTAGTGTCTTGGAGCTGTTTAGCAGATCTCATGGACTTCACACACGCACAGTGGAACTCAGAGACGCCGAGAGATTGTCATGGCGCTAGGGAGGCGAAACGTGAAGGTTAGCGTCATCATCCCAGCGTACAACGCTGCCCGAACAATCAGAACCACGCTCGATTCAGTCTTGATCCAAACATGCCCAGCAGATGAGATCCTTGTGATGGACGACGGCAGCACGGACAAGACGCCGGAAATCCTGGAGTCTTACAAGTCAAGTGTGCAGGTGCTCAGGCAGGATAACAAAGGTGTAGCCGCCGCACGCAACGAGCTGTATGCCCGGGCTGCTGGTGACTTCATAGCGTTTCTCGACTCCGACGACATTTGGCATCCCTCCTATCTTCAAACCCAGACAGCATTGCTCGATGCCCATCCCCAGGCCGTTCTTTTCTTCACGGGCCATGTCAATTTTGATGGATGTGGCGATTTCCGATGGATGGATGAAACCCTGCGCGCGCCGGATCAAGTTCAGGTGCTGAGCGCTATTCAGTTTTTCAACCGAAACTGGAAGGCGCCAGGCCCTTTCGGAACCAGCTTCTGCTGCGCGTCCAAGAGCGCGTTGTCCGAAGTGCTTCCTGAGTTGGCGCCCGTCACTCTACGTACCGGAGAGGACTTTTATATGTTCAGCGTGGCGGCACTTATGGGCCGCCCGGTCATATACAGTTCAAGTCCACTGGTTGCTTACAGAAGAACCCCCAGTTCACTGTCCGCGGACAAGACGCGGCTGTACGGAGATACTGTTGAGGCCTTTCGCCTACTCGCTCCCCTCTATAAGGGGAAAGCAAGCTCCAAGCTTCTTGGCGCCTTCCATTTAGCTTTCGCATCTGCGAGGCGAACGTACGGGAAGCGCCTCATGGCCGATAATCGGCACTTGGAAGCAAGAGAGCAGTTTCGACTCGCTCTCCCGGCTTCGCCCCATCCAGCGTCCCAGGCGAAGTCTCTGGCCATGCTTCTACTCACTTATGTGCCGTCACCGCTGCAGCCGCGATAGGTGGCGCGCACATGGTGATTGGCTTACGGTATTGCCACACAAGCTGAACTCAGTCCCGCTGTTGTACGGCTTTTCGCGTGCCCCGTGGCAGATCCTGTCTGCTTCGTCTTTCGGCGACGGTCGAACGGTTCGGCCAGAGGGGAGCATAGATCGCTTGACCCGAGGGAGACCAGCAGAGGTGAGAGCATGTCTGGGTTGACGACGGCCGCAAGGAGTATTCTACGGGCTAGCCCGGTGTACTTTCCGCTACGCCAAGCATTTCTCGGAGTTTTCAAGCGCGAGAAGTTTCTGAGTATACGGAGAGCACGCGCTCTGTACAGCGAGTTTATCCATGCGGGAGACCTCATTTTTGACGTCGGTGCCCGCGTCGGTGACTATGCAGAGATCTTCCTCGCACTAAAAGGACGCGTATTGGCCATCGAACCTAATCCTGAAAATGCGAATCAGCTGCGCAAGTTACAACGCTTCGGTCCGCTGCATGTCGAAGAAGTTGCTGTAAGCGACCAGGAGGGCTCCGCGGAACTCCACTTAAGCCAGTGGGATGACATCGGAACCCTCTCCAATGAGTTCATCGAAGTGGCAAAGCCCTATTCAGGCAGGGCCTGTTACAGCCGGTCGGTACGGGTTCGCGTAACAACGCTAGACGAGATGGCGGCCCGATACGGCATTCCGAGCTTAGTTAAAATCGACACCGAGGGCTTTGACGATAAGGTGATCTGCGGGATGAGCTTCCGCCCGGCCGGGTTGAGTTTTGAGTTTTTGCCAGCCTTGCCAGACGTGGCCTACCGTGCGCATCGAGTTGCTGGACGACATGTACGAATACAACTTCCTCTCTGGCATGCATTACCGGCTCGCCATGGAGCGCTGGTTGAACAAGTCAGAAATGCTAGCCTTCCTTACGAGAACCAGTTGTCCGGACGGTTTCGCCGACGTATTGGCGCGTTTGAGAACCGAATGATGTGTCCCGCGCAGCGCTTGCGGACTGCATGAAGCGACCCAACCTCCGAGGGTGCCTTTCAGGGACCACTTCTCGATCCGGTTCGGCAGCGCGGCCTGGGGATTTTGCAGTTTCGCAGCAGGCCGAAGGTCGCGTTTGGAGCGGCAAAGCTGCGGCGGGCAAGAAGAACTGTAGCCTCCGGGCTCAAAAGGCAGCGAATGGATCTACACCGAACGGTGCGGATAAGCCAAAAATCCCGCCTTCATCCAGAGCCTCTCGCATCAGCACACCCACACGCTCCTCAAGCCTGAAGCGCCTCTGGACCCAATCGGATGGTAGTTCTCGCCTATAGAAAGTTTAACGCGGCACAATCACTATCGCGGGTTCGGAATAACACGATATGGAATAATGGATATATCAAATTGCGTTGTGCCGTCCCTTATCAGATAGAAGGGTGAGGTAGTGATCTGGACGAAGAGGCCGCCAAGCGCCTCGGCTGAACAGATTTTTCGGAGAGAACCCGGCTTAAAGAAAAGTTGAGGTAGAATGCGCTTGCGAATCAGTTGCAGCATAGTCCAGCAGCGTGATCATCAGGTCGCCAAGCTCGCCATCTTTCGTTGTCTCGTTTTCTGTACCATGGCGTTCCCAACCAGCCTCACTGCTGCTACTTACTACGTGGATTTTCTTAACGGCCTCGACACCAACAACGGAACATCCAAAGCTACCCCCTGGAACCACGCTCCAGGGATGACCGGCTGCACAAGCACATGCAACTCAACAACCCCAACAGACGGAGACACTGTAATCTTTAAGGGTGGCGTGACGTGGACAGGTAGCTTTCCATGGTCTCCTCCTGGCGGTTCCTCTTCGATGGTTACTTATACCACGGATCACACATGGTATTCCGGCGGAGCATGGAGCCAGCCGGCTTTCGATGATGGCGGGGTGGATCGGGCAGGCGGGGCGTTTGCCATCGGAGCGAGTTACATAACCATCAACGATTTCACGATTCAGAATTGCGGAAATCAACCAACCGTTGTTAGTTCCCATGAATGCATGGTGCTAACAAGCGTGCATGACATTACCATTACCAACTCAACATTCAGGACAAACGACTGGATCGCTATTTATTTTCTGGAGAGAAACAACGGGACGGACAGTAATATAACCATAACGGGAAATGACTTCGCAAATACCTCCAATGGGATTTGGCTTGCGACCTATCAAGCAAGCGTCGTTATAAGTAACGTGAATATAAACAATAACGTGTTCCATGATTTTTACACCAGCATGGTCGGCGGCACGCACGGTAACGGTTTTTTCTTTTACACATCTCCAGATGCCAGCGCGGGGCAATATACTGCCTATGCTACCGGCGTCACGTTCTGTAATAACCGATTTTATGGCGACTTCAGTTCCTATGGAGCGCCCTACACGGGCGGGTCAGTCGGCGGAGGCATGACGGCCTTCTTTCATACGTCGGACAGTTTATCTGGCGTAGTCTGCAATAACGATTTCTCTTTCATCAATCCTGGTGCTGGTTACGGAACGGGATTTAATAGTCTTATTGCCGTCACCCCAGTTGGGCATAGTGGGCCAAATACCACTATTCAAATCTATAACAACTCACTTGTTAATGCCGGATCGAGCGCTATGTCTGCTGGAATCAATATGAACGGATTTTTTAGCGGTGATAGCGTAGTTCTAAAGAATAACATTGCTTCTGGAATGCAGAATTGTATCTATGCCCAAGACTCTGGCACTGTTACGGCTCTTTCCAGCGACTATAATCTCTGGAATTGTACCGGAGGCCCACTGTACGCGTTTAGGTTGGTATCGACGTATTACTCCTATTCTTCGTGGCAGAGTGCTGGCTACGACACTCATGGGGTGCTGGGTAGAGATCCGCTTTGGGTGGCAGCCCCGGGCAATGAGCACTTAAGCGCCGGGTCGCCGGCAATTCTCGCTGGAGCCAACCTCTCGGGCTTGGGTGTCAGCAGCCTGAGCACCGACGCAGCGGGTGTGCTTCGGCCCGCTTCTACGGCGTGGGACATCGGTGCCTTCCAGGGCTCCGCTGTCCTGAGTCCGCCGTCGGGATTGAAAGCAGTCGTCCGATAAACGCAGACAGCGCGAGGCGGTCGCTACTTTGACTTCGACGCCATTACCTTGAGCCTCAACGACAGGCCTCCTTCTCTAGTGTCAAACCGATCTGCGGTTCCGCGAATCTTGCTCTGGGATGGGCGCGCGTCTTCTCGCAGGCAAGCTCGACTTGAGGGCACAACCGCGGTCCGATGGAGTCGTCCGACCGCGATCTGCGATGCAACCTAGTCCTTCAGTAAAGGCAGCGAGTGTCCGTGTTTCCCTGGGGCAGGCGGCGACGCAGGCCAGCTCCTTTGTGCGAAACCTCATCCTCGCCCGGCTGATTAGCCCGGCTGACTTCGGCATCGCGGCGCTCCTAGGGGTCTCGCTTCAGGTAATAGAGATGTTCAGTAACCTGACCGGCGACATCCTTTTGATTCAAGCGAAGGATGGGGATGAGGAACAACTCCAGGCGACCGCGCAGATGCTTCGAGCCGGCCGTGGTGTTTTGAACGGGGTCCTCATCTTTGCACTGGCTTGGCCGGCGGCACGGCTGTTTGGTGTGCCGGAGGCGACCTGGGCGTTCCGCTGCCTGGGATTGTTGCCGGTGCTGCGAGGGTTGTTCCACCTCGACATGAGCCGATTGCAGCGCCATCTCCGGTTTGGTCCGGCGGTGATCACGGATGCGGGCGCGAACTGGTGCGCCACGCTGGTGGCGATTCCCATGGCGTTCTGGCTCCACAGCTACGCGGCAATGCTGTGGGCACTTGTCACTCAGGCGGCTACGGCGACAGCCCTGTCCCACATCCTGGCGGAGCGGCGCTACCTCTGGGCATGGGACCGGAAATGGTGGAGACGCATCGCCTCCTTCGGCTGGCCGCTGATGATCAATGGCATCCTGATGTTCGGGATCTTTGAAGGAGACCGCCTGATTATCGGCTCCTCGAAGCGTCTCTTCCCCTCAGCCCCTTATACGCTCGCTGACCTAGGGGCGTACTCCGTTGCGTTTGCACTGACCATGGCGCCGATGAGTTTTGTCGCTAACATCGGCTCATCGATATTCCTGCCGTATCTGGCTAGGGTTCAGGATGTGAGGGTTGTGTTCCGACAGCGTTATGCTCTGTGTTGTCAAGTAGTCTGCCTGCTTGGGGCCGTCGCGTCCATTGGTTTCATTTCGCTAGGTGGGAACGTGCTTGTCTTGCTCTATGGCTCCAAGTACGCCGCAGGCGCTTCAGTCATTGGATGGCTCGGCGCGATGTGGGCCGTCCGGATCATTCGCGCCGCACCGACTCTAGCTGCAATGGCCCTCGGCGACACCAAGAATGCGATGATGTCAAACATTGCTAGAGCATCTTCCTTCCTCGGAATGGGCGCCGCCGCCGCAGTAGGAGCCGGGTTGCCGTGGATTGCGATCGCAGGTCTCTGCGGAGAAGTCCTCGCGCTTTGCGTCAGTCTCTTGCGAATCTACCGAAAAGACGCGGTTGCGCCCAGCGACTGTGTCGTGCCGCTGGTGGTCGCAGCAGTCGGCGTTGCGATCAGCTCGGTCGCACCGCACGGGCTAGGCGTTGGCTGGGTCGCCAGCATCGGGTTGTTCCTGGGATGCTCGGCCTTCGTGATCATAAGCACGTTCCTCATGTTTCAGGACCTTCGTGCTAGAGTCCTATCCACGCTTTTGGGCAATAGTGCGGCCGCCGCTGCTCGGGCTTGATGCTGGCATGAACGTTGAGTGTAACACGTCACCCAGATTGAATGCGCGGCGCGGGAGCAAAGTGCTGCAGTGTTACTGACATCATGATGCGCAACTATCTTAATCCGAACATAGAACACAAGGCGCAAGTTGCTCCGATTCAGCAAGAGAGCAGCATGGTTGGAAGGCTAGGCGAACTTCGCCGGTGCGCGATATCCGGGCTCTTGCTACGTTTATCACAGTTGCCGCGGACAAAACGGCTCTGTCTAAATCTGGCATTCCAACTCGAAGGTGGTCAATTCTATTCTGCGACGGCCCGCGACATCATGGCTAAGCATTTTGGTGTTGTCATTGGACCATACAGCTATGGAGCCTGCTTCGTACCCGGTTATTGGCCCCACAATGTGACCGTTGGACGATATGTGTCAATCGCAAGGGACGTCCGGGTATTTTTGAGACATCATCCTCTTGATCGCATATCGATGCATCCTTTCTTCTTCAACAGCACACTCGGATTTGTTCCGAGCGACAACATTCCGGAAGGGCATCTATCCATTGGCCACGACAGCTGGATCGGCGAGTGCGTTATTATCACATCCAAGTGTTCCAGCATTGGCATTGGAGCTGTGATTGGCGCAGGATCTGTCGTTACCAAAGATGTGGCCGATTTCGCGGTTGTTGCAGGGAACCCCGCGCAGATAATCAGGTACCGCTTTTCGAGCAGTGAGATAGAGCAGAGGCTAGCGTCACGTTGGTGGGAAAAGCGGCCCTCCGAATTGCTTGCGCAGATGCGGCCTTCCGAGGCCAGGGCGAGATGACGCCTCAGGCTAGCGAAACCCAGTCGACGAGTATTCCTCGCCTGTGACGCTGCTGCGTGGGAAAGCTCGGCGACACGATGGCCTTAACCTTCCCTTGTTACAACAACATTCTCAGCATTGAATGCCAGACTGGGCCGCCGCATAATCCGTCCGCGAACACAGGATCGAAAACTACTAGTTGCAGATGAAACGAGAAGCTCTGAAGGTATGCCTCCTCGGTGCGAGTTTTGATGTTGGTAATGGCGTAGCCGCGCTGACGGGGGGAGCGATTCAAACGATTCTGCACAACCACCCTGATGCAGAGATCTCTCTGCTTGACTACGCGAAGGAAGGCAAGGACATTCAATTCGCGTGGCGCGGCAAGACGGTTGCGGTCCGTCTCGTCAATATCCGGTTCTCAAAAAGACTCTACCTCAGGAACAATATTGCCCGTCTGATGGCCGCCGCTTTGATCCTGAAACTCATGCCATCGGCGCTTCGAAGGAAAGTAATTGGCCATAACCCATGGCTACGGCATGTCGATGATACCGACGTCTTCGCTTCCATTGCCGGGGGCGACAGCTTCAGCGATTTCTATGGTTTGTCAAGGTTCTTCTACGTCGCGTCGCCTCAGCTTCTGGTAATCTGGATGGGCAAGAGGTTGATCCTGTTGCCCCAGACTCTTGGCCCCTTCAAAAGCTGGACTGCAAAAGTCATCGCGCAATACATCCTGCTTCAGGCGAAGACGATATATTCTCGAGACCGACAAGGGTTGAAATTGGCGGCGGCGATGTTGGGAAAGAACTGGGAAGCCGGAAAGGTGAGATTCTGTTACGATCTCGGGTTCGCAGTGGATCCCATTCCCCCGGCCCATGCGAATCTGTTGGAAGTACCTACTGAGAAGACTGCAAGCTCCTGCAGGATCGGACTGAATGTTAGTGGGCTGCTCGCCATGGGAGGGTACAATCGCAAGAACATGTTCGCCCTGCGCGTTGAGTACAACTCACTTATTCGGAGCATCATCAGACTCCTTATAGAATGCAAGAACGCAAGTGTTCTCCTTGTTCCACATGTGATCGGCTCTGGGTCCGAATGTGATTCTCCCGCATGTGAGAGGGTATACATGGAGTTAAAAACACAGTACGGTGGCCAACTCGCGCTTATCCGTGGTAATCATAATTATAGAGAAATAAAATCGATCATCGGCCAGTGTGATTTCTTCATTGGCTCCAGGATGCACGCCTGCATCGCCGCTGTCTCGCAGTGTGTTCCATGTGTTTCCATTGCCTACAGCGATAAATTCATGGGCGTGATGGAGACCCTTGGGGCTGAGGCGACAGTAGCCGATCCGCGAATAGTGGACGAAGAAGCGATCTTGCGCAATATCGACGAGGCCTTCGAGCATCGGGAAGAGATCCATCAGCAGCTTGGGCGAAAGATGTCTGAGGTAAGAAAGCGTGTACTTAGCCTTTTCGACGACACAGCGTTCGCCGGAAGTGCAAGCTGAAAGAATAGCACTCGCGGACGAAGACGTGTCTGTGAAACGTCTTTCCAGATACCGCGGCTCAAGGAAGGTGCGAGGAGAAACGGGAACATGAGTGAATCAGAAGGTCATCTGAATGATACAGTCGGACAAGTCGTTCGCCTTTTACTCCGGCGCCGCTGGTGGATCCTTGGAGCGGCCTTCCTGACGCCACTGGCCACCGTGGGGGTAATGCTGCAGCTCCCGGACCAATATAAATCTGAGGCTACTATCATTGCTGAGCAGCAGCAGGTCTCGGCGCGCTACGTCGATCCCGTTAACAACATGACTGCCCCGGAAGAAGTCACTACTATGACTCGAATGGTCATGTCTCGGAACCGCCTTCTCGGAGTGATCGATTCGTTCGGCCTTTATCCGAGGGAGAAAGCAAGAATGAACCCAGATCAGCTGGCGGAGCGGATGCGAGAAGACATAGCGGTCGATCCCCTCGACGTTGAGCTTGGGCGTAGGGGGGCGACATACTCTGCCTTCAAGCTGTCATTCACCGCCGAAAATCCGCGTTTGGCGCAGACGGTGGCAAGCCGTCTGACAGCACTCTTTATAGAAGAAAGCCTCAAAACACAAAACAACCAAGCCTCGGGTACGACCAGATTCCTGAGCGCACAGCTCGCCGCAGCCAAGCAACGACTAGAAGAGCAGGAGCAGCGACTCAGCGACTTTAAGCGGAGGAATCTCGGGGCGCTGCCCGAACAGACTGGTGCCAATCTGGACGTCCTGAAAGAGCTACGCCTAGAGCTACAGACCAACATGAACGATCGCGGCAAGGTCGAGCAGCAGCGTGTTTCCTTGGAGGCGATTCTCGACGTAGATCTCGCGAGCTTGCAGGCAGACAGGTCCCAGCTGCTGAAACAGTACACACCCAAGCACCCGGAGGTCCTTAAAAGGGATGGTGAAATAGAGAAGATCCAGGCCCTGATGACAGAACTAAAGACGGGTAAGCCAGGCGCTCCGAGGATGGACGTGTCACTGTCCCCAGACGAGCCGAGGGTGGTTCAATTAAGAAGCATGGTGGAGGCCTATTGGGCGGATTCGAAAGGCCTAGCGAAGGATGAACAGCGACTTCGGGCAGAGATTGATCAAGTTCAGGCACGCCTGAGACTCACACCACTCCTGGAAGAGCAGTTCGCGGCACTTCTACGCGATTACGAACTATACAAGCGGGACTATGCGGACCTTCAAGACAAGCAAGTCCACTCCCAACTGACAGCTGACCTGGAAGGACAGCAGGAGGGGCAGCACTTTCTGTTGATTGATGCGCCGACTCTTCCTGGCGTTCCCTCAGGCCCCAAGCGCGTGAGGATGAGTCTCTGGGCCGTCGCCGTTGGGGTCGCGATTGGAGTCGTTCTGGCATTCTTGATGGACATGTGGAACCGTAGGTTTTACAACGAACAAGAGGTGAAACGGCAACTGGGCGCACCTCTAATCGTTGGAATCCCTCTATTGAGGACATCATCCGAAGAGCGCCGGCGCAAGTGGAGGCTGGCGTTCGAATGGCTGGCCGGATGTACCATGACCCTGGCGGTTGTGGTTGCGGAGGTATTCGTCTTTCTCCGAGACGGATGGGTTTGAATCCGCGGCCAAGTGGCCGCCCACTCCGCAGAAAGACGCTATGTTTTTGTCATTCCTGCCGATGAATACGAGGAATAGGGTCATTCCGTGTTATTCAGAGGAGTGGTTTTGAGTTCCTGCCGATTCGCAAAGTATTGATTTGTTATTTAATTCCACGCGGGAGTGAAATCGCTGATTTGAATCCTGTCCACTGAACTGTCAGCCAGTCTTTTTATCGAAAGTTTCCCTAATGCTTGTCAATGTCCGCCTCAAAGATGAGATACACTCTAATTCTGTGCCGGATGAGCAATCAGTGATCCCGCCGCCCGAACCGAGGCAAGGAATCCAGGAATCTACTGTCACGCAATCGACACCAGCTGCAACTGGTCCCATGGAGTCGATTGGAACGGTCTCAGATCTCGGTCAGATTCCTGTCGAAGAGGTGGAGGTCAAGGCCTCCAGCCGCATCATTGTGCTGTCTGAGCCACGGAGCCCTGGCGCGGACCGGTTCAGGTATCTACGGATGCGGCTTCGGGAACTGAGGGCGAACGGACAGTTGAAGAGTCTAGTCGTCACCAGCCCCTTGCCTCGGGACGGAAAGTTGACCGTCGCTCTGAACCTGGCGACGGTATTGGCCGAAGGAGGCAAGTGGAATGTGCTGCTTGTTGAAGCTGATCTCCATCGTCCGTCAATGGCCAGAATCCTCGGTATCCCCCGGCGGCCCGGCTTAGCCGACTGCCTTGAAAGCGGGCTTGACCCAATGTCGGCGTTCCGGCGGCTCGAGCCTCTCGGCTGGCACTTGGTGCAGGCTGGAGAACCGAAGGGAAATCCCACTGAGAGCTTACAGTCCCCTGTCCTCACCCGCGTGGTGGCAACTTGGTCCGCCCGATTTGACTGGGTTATCATAGACTCTCCGCCAGTCGCCCCGCTCACCGATGCATTGTGCCTAGCACGCATCGCCGACGCCAGTTTGCTGGTGCTGCGCGCGGGCAACACGCCTCGAGACTCAGTGGAAGAGGCTTTGTCCCTTCTCGGTCCGGGAAGGGTAGCCGGTATTGTCCTGAACGGGGCGAAGGGCCTCAACCGGCTTTACGCTAAGTACTCGGGATACTACGGCAAGAAGTGAACAAGGATAGGCGCGGATTCAAACCGGTTCTTGCCTCTCTAAAACACCTTGAACACATTGTCCAATACCCTCTACTTTTCCTTATTGCGGCCATTGATGCCGCGGAATGCGCGTACCGCCATTCGGCGCTGGCGCGGAGCCCGATTGAGGAGAACCTACTCCGATGTCTGGCCAATCGACCACAAGACGGGCGCCACGCCGCCTCGATGGCCGGGCTGGCCCGAGGGGAAGAAGTTCGCAATAGTTCTAACTCATGATGTAGAAGGCACCAAAGGACTCGAGCGCGTTGAATGGCTCATAGACCTCGAGGCCAAATACGGGTTTCATTCGTCTTTTTATCTCGTCCCTGAGGGCGAGTACCGCGTCTCCGACTCCCTGCGTCACCGGGTAGAACGAGCTGGATGCGAAGTTGGCGTCCACGGGCTGACACACGCCGGCCTCATGTTTCGTTCAAAGCGCCGGTTCTTAGCCGATGCGCTACGCATCCGTGCGTACGTTTCCTTATGGGGCGCCGCAGGCTTTCGTGCCCCCTTCATGCAGCATAACCTTTCATGGATGCATCAGATTGGCACAGAGTACGACGCCTCCACTTTTGATACCGATCCCTTCGAACCCCAGCCGGACGCCGCCGGGACGATCTTTCCGTTTTGGGTCGCAGGGCTGGAGGGACAAGGCTATGTGGAACTACCATATACTCTTGTCCAGGACTTTACGCTTTTTAAAGTCCTGCAGGAACAGAACATAGACATCTGGAAACGCAAACTGGATTGGATCGCCACAAACGGCGGGATGGCGTTGTTGAATACGCACCCCGACTACATGTGTTTCCAGGGTGATATCGGCGGGAGTGAGTATCCTGTTTCTTTTTATGAAGATTTTTTGAAGTATGCGCGCGATCAATACGATGGTGACTATTGGGCCGCTTTACCGAGGGAGGTTTCAAGGTTCTATACTACAAGCTTGCCGAGCGCCTCTCGCAATTCGAAGAAGAAGATCTGCATGCTCACGTACAGCGGTTACGAAATTGACACCCGGGTACGGCGTTATGCAGAGGCTTTGGTGAATAGAGGCGACGAAGTGGATGCGATCGCCATCGCCAGGGGCGGCATCTCATTGGGGGAGGAGGAGATCAGCGGGGTGAGAGTCTTCCGAATTCAGCACCGGAAGGATGATGAAGAGAGTAAGTGGACATATGCCTATCGACTAGTATGCTTCTTGATGGCCTCATCACTCCTTTTGACCCGCCTACATAAGAGACTCAAATACGATTTGATCCACATACACAACATGCCGGATTTCCTGGTATTCGCGGCATGGTACCCGAAATGGAACGGTGCGAAGCTCATCCTGGATATTCACGATATCGTGCCTGAGTTGTTTGTCAACAAATTTAAATACGGAGAAAGCAGTTTTTATGTTCGCTTGTTAACAACTCTCGAAAAAGCATCGACAAGGTTCGTGGATCACGTGATTGTCTCTAATCATCTGTGGCACGGCAGGTTGATTTCACGATCCGTGCCAGCTGAGAAATGCTCCGTGTCCATAAATTACGTTGACTTTGCGGTATTCTATCGTCACATCCGCACCCGAAGCGACGAGCGATTCATCATGCTGTTCCCAGGGTCGTTTCACTGGCACCAGGGGTTGGATATCGCAATTAGGGCGCTCGCCCACCTCAAGGAAAAGATCCCGAATGTGGAACTTCACCTCTACAGTTGCGGAGGTGGGGCACACACTCAGTCACACTTGGCACACTTGGCTGATGAACTTGGCCTAAGCGGCAGGGTGAAGTTCTGCGGCAGTGTATCCCTCCCTCAAGTTGCGGACGCGATTGTGAATGCGGATCTGGGAATTGTACCGAAACGCGCGGACTCCTTTGGCAACGAAGCCTACAGCACGAAGATCCTGGAATTCATGTCCCAGGGAATCCCCGTGGTGGCGTCCCGGACCAGGATTGACGAGTTCTACTTCAAGGACGATGCTGTGCGGTTCTTCCCCTCCGGTGACAGCGAAGCGATGGCAGAGGCCATACTCGACGTGTATCGAAATCCGAAGCTCCGAAACTCACTGGTCGAAGCAGGCCTAGAGTACGTCGAGCGGAATAACTGGGACCAGAAAAAGAACGAGTATCTCAATTTGGTAGACATGCTCACCACTGAGACCTTCGAACAACCGCGAGGAGCACGGTGACTATTCTGGAACTGGATCCCTTAACCGATACCCGCTGGAGCGGGTTTGTGGAATCGCACCCCTCCGCGTCGCTTTTCCACAGTCGCGGATGGTTGGAAGCCCTCCGGCGAACCTACGGTTTCCAGCCGGCCTGCTTAACCACTTCTCCGCCGGAAAGTCCACTCAAGAACGGTCTTGTTTTCTGTCGTGTGCGGAGTTGGATCACTGGAAGTCGCCTCGTATCGCTACCCTTTTCTGACCACTGTGAGCCGCTAGTCGATGAGCCAGCGGACCTCACGCACCTCTTGGACGGCCTCAGGCAAAGGACCGTAAATGGGGGGTACAAGTATGCGGAACTGCGATCGCTATCGCTGCCAGCGGCAGCCCCTTCCGATTTTCAACCTAGCCGTAGTTTCTGCTTTCATTCCTTGGACCTCAGACCTGGGGTCGGAGAGGTCTTTCGGGGACTCCATAAGAACAGCTTCCAAAAAGAGATCCGCCGTGCCGAGCGCCAACAAGTTGTTGTAACAGCGGGAACTAGCCCTGAGATTCTTGACGAGTTCTACCATCTACTGTTTCTTGCGCGAAGAAGGCATGGACTTCCCCCGCCGCCGCTAGTTTGGTTCCGCAATCTAACTGACTGCCTTCGCGAATCACTCGCGATTTGGGTTGCCAGAAAGGACGATCGCCCTGTCGCCGCGATCATGACTGGCCGGCACAGGAGGACCGTGACCTGGAAGTACAGCGGGTCGGATGCTCGATTTCATCACTTCGGCGTGATCCCCTGCCTGCTTTGGGCAGCGATTCAGGACGGCATCAAACGTGGCCTGGATACATTCGACCTCGGGCGCACCGATGAAGATGAGACCGGAACCATCGCGTTCAAGGATCACTTGGGTGCCACTCGCTCGGCGCTCACTTATTGGACTGCGCCGGTTCAGGCGTCACAGATTGTTTCATCAGGACCATGGAAGCGTAAACTGATGCGCCATGTCTGTTCCCATCTCCCTGAGCGATGTGTGACCACCCTGGGCGGCTTTTTGTACCCGCACATCGCTTGACCCGAAACGCGTCCTTGAGTTGATGGAGAATGACGTGGGTGTGCTATTCAAATCTGACAACGCGTCCTTGGTGACGCTTGGGTAACCGCAGCCATGCAATTGCGTCGTATTCTCGCTCTGCTGTTGACGTTGGCTTGGGCTGCGCAGATTTTCTGGCTGTCCACTGCAAGCTTTACCGGGGACCACACTGAGTCGATGCTAGTGGTACTGCTGAGTCAGTTTAATCTCCATGTCTCTAGTGAGATTCTCGAGATGCTCAATCTAATCCTGCGCAAGTCTGCACACGTGGTTGAATATGCTATTCTGAGCATCCTGCTGTACTTCGTGTTTCTGGGCCGTGATCGATTTTTCTGGCGAGCCCGCTACGCCTATTGGTGCATTGCCTGGGCCAGTGCATACGCTCTCACAGACGAATTCCACCAACTGTTCATTCGCGGACGCGGCGCCTCTCTTATCGATTGCTGCATCGATGGGGCAGGTGCTGCCGTGGGGATGGTTGTGATTCACCTTTGTTCTCGAGTAAGCAGTCAAACGGGCTGCAGCACTACTGTCCAACACGAAACGGATGTGCCGCGGGTGGTGTTGAGTGATTCGATGAAGCCCAAGACGCCCCGTCCAACCGAAGAAGCGACTGATCCGATTGCCATGAGTTGATGGCGTTGCAACTCAGTATTTGAACGATTGAGCTCGGCACAAGAGGCCCGACTCCAGTTGGAGCCCGCGAAAGGACGCCTTGCCGCCAAGATAGACTTCTCACGAATGTTCCCGGCGGTTGCGTCATGATCGTGAGCGAGTCCCGAACCGGCGACAACAGCAGGCGCGCATGTGCACGAAGTGTTTTGTGAGGAACAAAGCATCCATGAGCCGTGGCGGTTCACCCCCGGGCCATGAAAACCGCTGCGTTTACGACGCACTGAGCATAGCCTTCCCGTCGCTGGAAATAGCGTTTATCCTCAATAATTTGCGAGATGTTTTCGGAACAAGCCAACTGTTAAGTCTGCTTTCTTGATCCATTGGGTTAGAATGACTGTTTTGCGATAGGCATTTGCTAAGAGTTCGTTTTTATCAAGGAACCCGCGCCAAGCAATCGCTAAGCTGTCGGAGCAATGGGCCACCGGGATACTCACGAACGAGGTCAGGTAAGACACGGATTGCATTGGTCGATTGACCACGCTTGAAAGGAAAGCTGCCAGCGGGTTTGCTGATTCCTGCTTACTCTTGACCAATCGGCGGCTGAGCGCCGCCAGCAGAGCTGAAAACTCCTATCGAGGTTCCGAGCCACGATGTGTTCACGCCAACCGCTGGTGGACATCCCTGCTCTTCATCGCAACCCGGTGCGTCCGGGTCGCGAGGCCCTGCCGGCGAATCCGCTGGCGGGCGACACAGGCGTAGATCGTGTTGTGAGTAAAACTGCCCGAACAGATGTTAAAGGAGTGCAATTTTGATTACGATAAAAGTAAATTGGGATATACTCGAAAAGTCCGTATCGCCATGTCGGGAGGAAGCCGATTCATGCAATTAGTCGGCTCATCACGTTCAGTGAGCCTGCTCCTTGCCACGATTCTGTGTGGCCCTCCCTGCGGGTTAGCACAATCCCCTCAGCCACCAGCGCCGGCAAAGGCCACGACAACCGCTCCGGATCTCACTTTCTCCGAACTGAAGATTCGCGTTCTCGAGGGTGACAATGTTATCAATTCGATATCCTTGGGACGGTCGATCCCGCCTGTCATCGAAGTACTAGACCAAAACGGATTTCCGGTGGAGGGCGCCTCGATAGTTTTCAGCGCTCCAGAAAGAGGGCCAGGGGGAACGTTCCCCGGTGGTGCCCATTCGTTTACTGTTAATTCTAATGCTCAAGGTCAGGCCACCTGTCCGTTCCGGCCCAACGACGAGCCAGGCAAGTTCACACTCACGGTAGTGGCGACTTCTGGTACGCGTACGGGGCGAGCCATGATAACGCAAACAAACTCCACCTCTCAGTATGCGGGACGTGTTGTGCCTCCACGGCCGTTATACAAGCGGTGGTATTTTTGGGCCATAATTGCCGGAGCCGCCGGCACTGGGATTGGAGTTCGGGCCGCAAATCGAAGTGAGCATACGACCATTGTAATTACCCCCGGGGGTCCGGTCTTCACTGCCCCGTAATAAGCCTATGAGTACCAATTCAGTGCGCTTGCTTCACCCAACTACTATCGGGCTCGTGGTCCTGCTTGGGAGCTGCCCAGATTTGTCCCTGGCTCAAACGTGGGACACGCCTTTGACAATGCACATCTATGACGCTGCGGCCAGGACCATTCGTCCACTCATTGGCGTCGTAGGGTCCTCGTACCTAGGGCCGGTCATGTTGGACAGCGTCGATTGGGCGTCCATTGCGCCAAATCAGAAGTCCGCCCTAGTTCTCCGCGGTGGGGTTCTAGCCTGGGTGCCAGACCTGACCGCCACCGATCTCTCTATTAACGTGGGATCATTCAGCCTCCCGGATGTGCCAATCCCTCTGCAGGCGATATGGTCGGCGGACTCGACTGGAGCCGTTGTACTCGCTCGCGAGACACCGCGACTATACCGGCCGGCGGACTCGACTGGAGTTGTTGTACGCGCTCGCGAGACACCGCGACTATACTGGCTTGGGCAATGCGCAGCCGGATTCTGTGTGCAGGCCGCTTGGGATCTGGACAGCAGCCAGACGAATTGGTCACTTCTCGCCGCAGATTCCTCGGTCAGCCGGGCACTGGTGGCCTCGCAAAACAGCCTGTCTTCAGAACTATGGGTGGTCTCGCAGACCAGCCCCCCTGCCACGATAGCTGGTTTCAACCTTCCCGCCGCGGCGGCTTTCGCAGGCGACGGGTTGAGCGCGTATGTCGCCGACGCTGGAGCTCATGAGATCGTCGCACTCGTCGGATTCGATCACAACCCGTCGGTAGTTCCGTCCGCCATGGCTCGCCAGTGCGTCTCCGATCCGGTTGGACTCGCACTGTTAACAGACGGCTCTCGCCTGTTTCTTGTCGATGGCAGTAGCAAGACCATTAGGGTCTTTCAAATGAGCACAGGAGTGCTGCGCGCGGAGTTGCAGTTGAGCATCACTCCTCTTTCGCTGATACCCCACTCGACCACTACGTTCCAATTGGTGGGAAGTGACCAGAAGGGGCAACCGCTCTTTTTTCTCGACACAAGAGACGACGGCTACGTGTATTTCGTGCCGGCAGGACAGTAAGACATGCTTCGGACCAGGCTTCTCTTCTCCATTGTTATCGCCCTCGTTACTTCGTCCCCTGCCTTTTCACAGCTGCTGCTCGTTGCTACCCAGAACGGACAGGCTTCGATTTTATCGAATGGCGGCAACTTGACCATGAATTCGCCAGCCGTGGGCCAGCCTGTTTCCGCGGAGGTGAGCATTACCTATACTGGTACATCGTCCGCCACCTTTTCTGGCTCCGCGCAGATAACCGGCCCCGGGGATATATCAGTGTCCGGTTCTAGCGATGTCACCTTGGCGCCGACGCAATCAACTACTCTGACGCTACAATTCACACCCCTAAGCACACAGTCTTCCCAAAGCCAGCTTACATGGTTTTTCAAAGAAACAGGAGCAACATCTTACCAACTCTTGAGCCTGACTTTGATCGGCGAAGTCCCCAGTATTACAATATACTACATTCAGAGCAATGGAAACTACGTCTCTCTTCCCAACGGGAGCACTCTGCCTTTCCCTTCTATACAAGTTGGCTCAAGTTCCAGCGTTACAGTGGACCTGATCAACCAAGGCAGTGCGCCGGGAGTAATCAATTCGGTTACGATCACTGGAAGTGCATTCAAGATGCAGGGGCTGCCCCCTCTCCCGCAAACGCTTAGCCCCAACGCCGACTTGAAGATCACATTGAGTTTCGCGCCTCTTTCTAGCGGGGCCCAGACTGGTTCGCTTCAGGTTTCTCTAGACAGTGGTGTTACGTCAGTGTCATTACAGGGGGTGGGGCTGGCCTCGTCCATAGCACTGTACACTGTACAGAATGACAATTATATCCCTCTCGCTGATGGTGGCATCCTCACTTTTCCTGCGACGGTGATTAATTCCAGTTCAAGCATTACAGTGTCATTGATCAACCAAGGTAGCGTGTCCGCCGTAATCAATTCAATTAGCCTCACTGGAGCAACTTTTCAGGTGCAGGGGTTACCTCCTTTCCCGTACATGTTGAATCCGAGTGCCTCGCTGACGATCACCCTTATTTTCCAGCCTGTTTCCAGTGGGTCCCAAAGTGGCTCTCTGCAAGTTTCTCTAGCCAGTGGCGTTATGTCGGTGTCACTACAAGGGGAAGGGGTGACGTCGTCAATTATTCTTTATTCCATACAGAATAATAATTACGTCCTTCAGGCTAATGGATCCACTCTCACATTTCCATCAACGGTGATTAACTCTAGCGCAAACATCACGGTGTCCCTGATCAATCAAGGTAGTGCACCAGGAGTCGTAGAGTCGATTGGCATTGCTGGCAATTCTTTTCAAGTTCAAGGACTACCACCTTTCCCGTTGACGTTGAATCCGAGTGCCTCGCTGACAATCACCCTTATTTTCCAGCCTGTTTCCAGTGGGTCCCAAACTGGTTCTCTGCAGGTTTCTCTGGACAGTGGAGTTACATCCGTGTCGCTGCAGGGTGTGGGGCTAGGCTCGTCCGCAGCCTCGTCCATCGCGCTGTACTCCATACAGAATAACAATTACGTCCCTCAGGCTAATGGATCCACTCTCACTTTTCCATCGACGGTGATTGACTCCTCTTCCTCCATCACGCTAGCTTTGATTAACACGGGTAGCTCTCCTGGAGTCATCAATTCGATTAGCATCACGGGAAGTTCTTTCCAGGTGCAGGGACTTCCTCCTTTCCCGGATACGCTGAACCCAAACTCTCAGTTGACGATCACCCTTGTTTTTCAGCCTGTTTCCAGTGGGTCCGAGAGCGGTTCGATTCAAGTCTCAGCGGTCAGTGGCGTGACTTCAGTATCTTTACAGGGGTCAGGAATTGTCTCATTTTTGAGCTATCAAGTTCTGCAGGGTGGCCAGACTTCGCCGGTGTTGCCAGGTCAGACCATTCCAATCAGCCCTACCGCTGTCGGAACAACTAAGAGCGTTCAGATGCAGTTTACGAACCAGGCTGCTGCCCCCCTCACGCTCAGTGTGATCGAAGTCAGCGGTAATGGCTTCGCACTATCGAACCCGCCGTTCCTTCCTTTGACTCTGCAGCCTCAACAAACCGAGTCTATTACGCTCACCTATGCACCGACGCAGGTAGGCTTCCCCTCTGGCCGGCTCCTGATCGGATCGGATGCCTTCATTTTAGGGGCCCAACCGTCTACCCCCGCGGTACTCCCTGCGTACCAATTTACTGGCTCAACGGGTGCTGCTCAGCCATTTCAACAGCCGGAGATTGGCCTGTCGCTCAGTGCTCCCTACGCGGTCAACTTGCAGGGAACACTCACTATCAGCACCGCAACAAACAGCTATGCGACGGATCCAGCCGTCCAATTCTCCTCGGGCGGGACGAAGGTGGCATTCACAATCCCTGCAGGAACGCTGCAGGCGGTATTTCCGCTTGGTTCAACGCAGATCGCATTTCAGACAGGTACTGTCGCCGAGCAGATCGTCATTACAGCGAGTTTTGCCACCGCTGCGGGACAGGATGTCACTCCTGCTAGCCCCACTCAACTTCAAATAGACATCCCCCTCCAAGCCCCGACCCTGTTGAGTACAAGCGTCGGGTCGCTCTCCACCACTGGCTTTACGCTTGCAGTCACGGGCTTCACCACGACGCGGTCGTTAACTGCATTGACCGTTCAGTTCCCGGCGCCCTCGGGAGCCACGCTCGCCACCTCGGTTTTCAAGATCGATGTAAGCGCATCCGCTCTGCTATGGTTCGAGACTTCGCTCTCGCAGTCTCTCGGGGGGCTCTTCTCCGTCCAGATACCCTTCACTGTCTCTGGGGCCAGCGCCGGTTCCAGCCTTACGCAACTGATTGCAGGGGTTTCGGTCTCGGCATCGAACGAGATAGGCACATCGAACTCCATCCAGAATCTACAGCCTTCCTCTCAACCAGCGGAGCACCCGCGTCCGCCCGCAAGGCCAGAGATCTTCAATCTGGGGAGAGGTGAGTCCCAATCGAAGTGACAAACATCGTCCGCTTCTAGGAGCCGCCAGCCAAGACTCAGGGATTAAACGACGCCGCCGGCGGTCGCCAACCTCAGAGCTGTGCCTATCCAACGTCATCCCGATGCGGAATTGAGCTCCAATCATACAGGACCTCCGTCGCTGAGATGACCTTGACGTTTCAGTGTGGCAGGCCGTAGGGAATCAGCTCTCAGCGTCGCCCGCTTGGGATCTTCGCGAGAGCGACTTTGGCGGCTTCTGCATCCTGAAAATTCGGATCCTTCAGCGCCAACCGCAGAGCCTGCTCAGCGGCGCCTAATCTGTGCGCGGCGATGTACGCCATGCCTAGGTGGTACTGAAAATTGGCGTGCGCGGGGTCCGTCTTAACGCTTTGCTCAAGCTGGGCGATCGCCGATTCGGTCATGCCCCGCTTATAGAACGCCCACCCCAGAGTGTCTGAAACAACAGGAGACTTCGGCAGCTTCTGTTTTGCCTGCTGAGCTAGGTTCAGCGCCACATTGGCATCACCGCCGTGCTCCAGATAAAGATAGGCGAGTTGATTAGCTAGCATAGGGGACTCGGGATCGATCTGACGCGCTTTCTCGAGGACGGTTTTCGCCTCTTCCCAGCGGCGTTGCTTCGCGTACTGGGATTCCAACAGCAGGTAGTTGTTCAAGTTGCGCGGCTCGACATCTATGGCGGCACGCAGTTCTGCCTCGGACTGCTGGGGCAATCCCTTGGCGTCAAGAATGCTGGCGAGCAGGACATGAGCGCCGGGGACCTTCGAGTCCACTTTAAGGGCTTCCTTGACGTTCAGTTCCGCCCTCTGCAAATCCCTGGCGTTGATCTCCGCATTGGCTGCCAATAGGCGCAAACGAGCATTCTGCGGTTGCTGCTGAATTAACCCCTCCAGTAGTTGGATCATCTCCTCAATCTTCCGCTGCCTGCTGCGGATACTCAATAGAACTGCCAAGGCTGGGACGAAAGCGGGATCGCGCTTAAGCGCCCCTTGGACCATCTGCTCGGCGTGCTGCACATCTCCTGTGGCCAGCAATGCCTGCGCGCGGATAGCCATGGCGGGCGACGAATTGGGGTCCTTCTCGAGAACGGACGCAGTCAGGCCTAGCGCCTTCTGGTAATCACCTTCAGCGCCTGCGATATCGGCCAGCGCGACTGCTGCCTCGTTCATGCGGGGCTGTAGCTCAAGTGCTTTGGCAAATGAATTCCTCGCCTGGTTCGACAGCCCCAGAGACTTCTGAGCGGTGCCTAACAGATAGTGGGCTTGGGCGACGCCCGGCTGCAGAGTGACTGCTTTTTGAAGTGCCGTGTTGGCATCCTGATACTGGCGCTGAGCCAAGAGGATTCGGCCACGCGAAAAGTAGGCATGCGCATCGTCAGTACTCACTTTGAGGACTTCTTGAATCAACGCCTCCGCGTCTTTGAACCGTTTCAGCTCAATCAGGTTGTCGATGAGATGTGCCTTAATCACGAAGTCCCCAGGCTTGGAAGCCAGTACGGACTGGAACTCCGCCGCCGCCTTCTCTCTTTGTCCGGTCAATTCGTAGAAAACCCCAAGAGCCTGATATGCACGCGGATCTTTGGGCGCGATCGACTTTAGTTCCTTCAGGATCCTCTCTGCATCTGCTAACCGGTTTGTAGCAGTGTAGAACCTGGCCAACAGTAGGCGTGGAGGAACCGCCTTGGAATCGAGCGCGATTGCGGCACGTACTTCTGGTTCGCCTTTCTGCGCGTTGTGCTGGGCGAAGTAGAACTCGGCCATGTTCATGTGCGCAGCAAGAGACTTCGGATTGGCTTCAACTGCTCTCGCACAAGTGGCTTCCGCTTGAACGGCCTTGCCAGAGGCTAAGTAAGCAAACCCCAAGGCGGTATAGTACTCGACCCGATCCGGTGCGAGTTGGATGGCCCGTTCGAATTCCAAAACGGTATTCTCCAAGTCGTGCATGGCCATGTACTTCTGACCAAGAATAGCGTGAGCTTTGGAGTCTGCTGGATTCGCCTTAAGGACCTTCTGTAGACACGAGTCCGCCTTGGGATAATCCCCCCGGGTGATATACAGGACCGCCAGTTCCTTCTGGGCTTCCCAATGCGTCGGCTGAAGGGTGACTGCCTCCGAGAACTCACGGAAAGCGGCTTGCGGGTTCTTCAGGACCAGGTAGGTCCGTGCCAGTTGATAGTGGGCCTCTGCCGATTTCGGATCGCGGTCAACAGCATTCCGAAACTGGACGACTGCCTCTTGGTACTTGCCAGCTTTGAAGTACTTTTCACCGCTGCTCACGTACTTCCGGCTCTGCGCCACGGGATCCCTGGAACAAGCGGCGAGCAGGAGCAGTGCTGCTGCAAGAGCAAGAACCGACTTTGGCGTTCTCGGTCCTAGACGCTGCTGGGGCCTCACCATAAATTCGATCGGGGTTGCGTTCATCCTGGCCACTCCAGTGATTCCAGCATTACAGGTATTTTAATTCTATTCCCCATGCGGCAAGTCCTGTCAATGGTACCAACCGCGGTTGGTGGTGAACTGCTCGAAACGCGGGACGAGGAAAGTGCCGGATTACGCCTGAACGCAAATGGCATTGGGGCTGCAAGAATCAAAGCAGAACGCGTCGTGATTGATCTCGGAGGGGGTTACCGAGCCGGCGTCGTAGCCATCCAGGCCGATTTCTTCCTTGACGGTACCAGGATCCTCCGCAAATTGTCGTTGGCGGCGGAATCAGTCCTGTTATCTTTAGAGTCAGGGTTGAAGCGTGGTTTTGTGTTTTCGGCAAGGCTCAAGTGCCCCTTTGGTGAGGCACCCATTGTCTGAATAAGGGACATCAGATCCGCGCAGTGCTGTTCGGCAAGTGGTTTCACAAGTGGATTCTGCATGGTAGGCGGTTGACAAATGACCATACATCAAGTTCTGATTGCGAGTGCTTTGATTCTTAATGGAATGGCCTGGGCCCAGGTGCCCTCGAGTGGACCGCCGTCACAGACGGCGCAGGCGGGCGCTGCAATTGCGCAGTCGCCTGAGCGACTGAGCGAATTCGATCAACTGCGCCCAAACTACATTCTGCATCCCGGGGATCAGATTATGGTTCGCGCGGCCGGAATTCAAGACATTAGCGAGAGGCCATTCCTTGTCGATGGAGATGGCTTCGTGGATCTCCCTACGCTGGGGAAAGTGAAAGCTGGAGGTCTGACCATCGCGCAGTTCGAAGCGGCACTGGTCAAACTCGCAGCGGATTATGTACGCGAGCCGCGGGTAACCGTAACGGTTGTGCAGTACAGCAATGAGCCGATTTTTATTGTCGGCGCCTTCAAGGCGCCGGGGATCTATCCTCTGGCTGGACGTCGCACTCTAACTGAGATGTTGGCCGCAGTCGGCGGACTCCTGCCGAACGCCAGCCGACGCATCAAGGTAACCCGCCGCAAGGAATTCGGCGAGATCCCTCTCTCCAGCAGGGTGATTGCGCCCGATGGAAGCAGTTCCAGCGTGGAGATTAACATTGCAAGGCTGCGCGACAACCTGAATCCAGCGGAAGACATAGTGCTGCAGCCGTTCGACGTGATTAGCGTGGAGCGCGCCGAATTAGTTTACGTGATTGGAGCAGTGGGAAAGGTGGCGGCGTTGGAGCTTGAGGAAAAGGACTCGATGTCGGTGCTTCAGGCCCTGACGGGGGCTGGAGGGCTGGATCCCAGAGCGAAAGCCGATAAGGCTTGCATCCTCCGTCCAGTCCTGAACACCTCGCGGCGCGCGGAGATTCCATTGAATCTGAAGAGGATTCTATCCTCAGAAGACAGTGATGTGCCGCTGCTGCCGAACGATGTGCTATACATACCAAGGCGTGGCGGCCCTAGCACACAAGAACTCCTTTACTATCTACTGACGGCTACTAGTTTGGCCAACACGGCCGCGGTTATTACTCGCCAATAGTAGTGTTGCAGAACTCTCGGCCCGTCCCGTCGGGCCGTAACACGCACGTAAGCCGCACGCTGTTCTCGGTCCTGCCCGTGACCAGGTTGATCCAGGCTCATGAGAAGCCCTCGATGTGAACTGGCAGATGGACTCAAAAGGCAGTGCCCTTCCTGTCCTCCAGCACGGACCTTCTGAAACCGCGGCTCTCCCGGCTGCGTTGGGCGACATTTGTAATCTCCGTCATCCTTCACGTAGTCGTCGCATCCTCGGCCATGTGGTTCGACATCCTGCTCCAAATAGGGCAGGAGTTGACACGCATGCCGCACTATCAGATCGTGATGCTACCAAAGCCGGATCCTAATCAGCGTAAGGTCCTCTGGTATGATTTCAAGAAATCGGTTCCTGACGTGGCAGCCGAAAAAGCGTTCGGCACTTCGAAGATGCCCCGGGGCGAGAAGGACCCGCAGGGGCGCACAATCATCGCATACTCGCTTACGCCCGCATCAAACAAGCAGGTCATTTGGCAGCCAAAGCATCCAGAGGCGATTCCCGAGGATATTCCCAGCCCGAACGTGGCAGCCTTGTCAGAGGAGACCGCTCCGGCTCCGAGACCGCCGCTGAAGCAGTTCATCCCACCTCCGGCTGAAAGGCCAAAAACGGAGCCTGCGCCGATGGTTGAGCCCCCACCCGCAATCAGCAAATCCGTCGTCAATCTCCAGGATCGTGGGATACTTCGTGAACTTCAGCAGCGCGGGCTAATTTCCAATACGAAGATGCCCTCGAAGCCATTTATTCCTCCGACTTCGCCGTCGGGTACAGGTCCCGATCTTTCGAAGATGATTGAACCCCCATCGCTTCCAGCGTCCGCCGGCTCGGAAGGCTCCATGCAGGGGATAGTCGTCGGGCTCGATCCCACTGACCAGTTCACCCAGCGCATTCCGGAGGGCTCTCGCTCAGCTCAGTTTGCACGGGCCCCGTCGGCTGGCGCTCCTTCCAGCGGTTCCTCCTCTTCGCCGAATGCGCCGAAAGTCCCCGGCGTCACCGCCCTTGCCTCCTCAGCGCAACCCATCGAGACGACGGCACCCCTATCCGAGGGGTCAGTTCCAAAGCGCCGAGTCATGCGGGAAATCGTCTTTCCATCCGTGAACCGAACTGTGTCTGCCCCATTGCATCCGTCTTCCCGGATCGTCCCCGCAACGGTAGACGCGCATTTTGCGAATCGCGATGTCTTTGCGCTTGTCATACCAAGTCCGAAGCTGCTGGGCTATGCGGGCAATTGGGTAGTTTGGTTCGCCGCACAAAAGCCTGAAGTGGCGAACGCTGCGCGGATCCTCGCCCCCATCCCCGCCAGGAAGGAAGAATCGGACGTCGATGTTGGGACCCCGCAGAACTCGGACGGCAAAGGGGTCGTCCAATTTGAGGCGGTTGTGGATTCGAATGGACGGGTACTCGCGCCGCGGGTTCTGAGTGGGCCCATTTCCGAGTCCTTCCGACACCGGGCACTTGCCGAATTGCGGACCTGGGAATTCAAGCCCACTTTGCGGAACGGCGAACCCATTGGCGTCGACGTCGTACTGGAGATTCCTTTTGAGTTTCGTGCAACCAGCGCGCAAACGCACTGAGAAGAGTTCGTGTGCCTGCAACGCCGGTGTAATTCAGGTTAACGCCCTCGATCAGCTCCGCGTCTGCCCGGCGATGTAACCCCTTGTCCTACCTTTACCTACAAATCCAGGAGGATTCTGTGGGTAGTTGAAAGCGACGCCGAACGCCTTCGTCCCAGAGACGGGGAGACGATACTGCGGCGTCTTCTGTTCGCACACCCTCACTCGGGTAGACCCGATCTCCCCCAAGAAGTGTCCTGGTTCTGGAATTGCTACCACGCGCACGCAGTCCCCTGCCCAGAAGGACACGGGGATGCTCCCGCACCCACCCGATGTCGTGGAGAATAGTGCCTTGTAGTAGAATCGTAGTCTGCGGTCGAGTGGGACCGCGCTTCAGAAACACCGGCGCACCCGGTAAGCCAATAGGACTCCGCTCAACGCCATCGCAAAAAAACACAGCGCAGAACCTGGCTCGGGATTGGCAAAAGTGCCCGGCTGATTGAGATACGGGGGGTAACCATAAATTGAATCCTGGACACCCAGGCCATTCCCATAAATATTCACCTCGTAACTCGTCCCTCCACACATCCCAGTGAACAACAGGCCGTCAATATCCAGTTGCGTCCCTTGAGGCGCGGAGGGCCAGAGCAGATCGTCTTAATAGAATGCTCCGCTTGGGCTGAGAGCAATGGTGTGTGGATCCAGATTTGGATTGGGCAGTAAATCGTACGTCCCCGCGGGGATGGAATCGCCGATACCGTCATCGAGAGCACCCAGACTGAGAGTGAGACTTCCCGTCGTAACGACATACGATCCATCGCCATTTGGTGTAGCCGAAAGCGTGCCTTGCGCAAGGAGCACATTCGAACTAGACGTGAAAGTGAAACCAAAAGTATCGGCCAGCGCACTGGACGCCGCCACAGTCAAGATCAAAGCGATTAATGCTAATCGGAGTTTCATACCCTATACCCCTCAATCAGCAGTTCCTGCGTGTCGCGAGCCTTCTGATGCACAGGCGACCCGCTTCTACGCGCACTTTCGCAGCCGTTCTCCGCGAGAATCCTAAACCTCGCATAAGGCTAATCTTTCTATTCAGTTACGATGTCCATGCCGAGTATCGTTCCTCCCTGTCCACCGCCAATCGCCGAATCAACACGTGTTCTATGTAAAGGCCTCCGACGTCGCGATTGTTCCATTGTCTTCTGGTTCTGCCGCAAACGACTCTGCAGCAATGGATTACAGGAAGTGGTGCCATCCCGATCCAGCCTTAAGGCGATCCGACAGAAACGGATGCGTCAAACAAGACGTTCAGCTGCCCATTGCGCCCTCCTGCGAATCCGATCTTGCGGCGGTTACGCCGAGGGACGTCTCACACCACTTGCTGTTCGATACTCTCCCTCGTCTTTTTCGGCCTTTGAGTCGAGGGGGGATCCGGAGCGTTGGCTCATTCCGGCACCCTCGCGGTACCTCACTTGCCGCCCGCCTCGGCCTTTTCGGAGCTGGCGGATGTCGCCCCGCTAGCGGTGGGGAATCGCCGCGCGCGGCGCATCGGGCGCGGAGGCCAAGTTTGGTTTAGGGTAGTTGCCCGTGGCACGGCCAGGTGAGACATGCGGCAGAAACGGGGAACGGTTGACCGGGCGATGACAGGTTCTGCACCTAAGTCGCCACAAGCCCGGAATCGAATTGCAGTGTGTGAATCGTTGGGATCGCTCACCAGACCGGCACGCTTCATGTGCTCGCAAAGGTAGAGCGACGTTGGAGGTCCCGGGAGGTCTCTCTGGGGGGAGCGGCGCGCCCTGTCAACAAAAGACAAAGGGCCGGATTGCTCCGGCCCTTTCATTGCTCCCGAGGAGAAGGAGGAAAAAACGGCTACGCTCGGAACATCCGGCGCAGAGTCGCGAGTCCAACCAGAGCACCGCCCAGCAGCATGAGGGTCATACCGCCGTCGGGGACAGCTGTTGTAACCAGAGCCTGATACTGTGTGCCACTGCCCGGTATCATGGGGGTCAGCCAGTCGAACTTGGAAATAGCGCTCGGGTCTCCATCTCCGCCGGTCGTCCCGGCAAGCGCGGTCAGGTCATTATTGTAATCAGTTGTCATAGTGCCATCCGCGCCGGCACCCAGACTACCGAAACCCTCTACATACCAGATGGCTGCTTGGAGGGCCCCCTGTGCGTCCCCCTGACCCCCTTGGGCGAAGTGTTCCAGCAGGTAGGCTATTTTGGCTGCAGTGTAACTCCCGTTCGGAAGCGCAGCCCCGCCGTCGATCGTGCCGTTATGGGTTACAAGGGTGGCGTTGTACGACCCGGGTACGTTTATTGTCGTACCGATCTGAAGACAGTAAACCCATGGAAGTGTAACTCCATCCAGGGACGAAACATCGATGGATCCACCACCGTAGCTAGTTGAATTAAAGGGTATATTGGTGTAGCTACCCCCAACGTAAAAGTTGTCGGCGCGCAAGCCGATCCCGCTGAAAGCCAAGATCACCACAACCAGTCCCAAAAGCTTCATAATTCGCATGTTCTCATGCTCCTTATTCAAGTAAGTTCTTGCCGGGCCTTTCCCAAAAAGTTAAGAACCCGTTTCGAACCACCCCACAGGACCGGCTTCCATCCGTCCAGCGGGATTCACAGTCCCTATTCTCTTTGCACTTGTCGTGCCACAGCAGCCCGAAGCCTCAGAGGGGAATATCGGCCTCATTGGCGTTACCTAACCATAGTTGCTGCAGTCACTTACCGTGACTATGCATCTTGCCTTTCCCAGCGGCCAACCTTGTGGACGCGGAATACCCGGATGAATTCGTAAACAGGCCCGACGTCCAATTTGCGCGTCCTTCACAGCCATCGCGGCAAACCCTTATGCTCCTGTGGTTTGCAAGCGGGAACCGAGACTCGTCTAGCACGTAAGAAAACCCGACGATCCCACCTGCGATGCTGGCCATTTCCACGCCATCACGTTTCCCGTGCGACTCCCAGCTTGTCTATAAGTTCATAGAGCGTCGGCCGGCTGACGCCGAGTTCCAGGGCGGCCGACGTGATCTTGCCCCTATGACGCCGCAAGGCGTCCAGGACCTTCTCCCGTTCCACGCTTTCCCTCGCCTCCTTCAGCGTCTTGGGTGGCAGTGCGTGAGGGTATCGGTCAATTCCAGGTCCCTGGCGGTGACGCGCTTGCCGTCCGCCATGATGACCGCCCGCTGCAGCCGGTTCTGGAGCTCGCGGACGTTTCCCGGCCAGCGGTGAAGATTCAGGGCGCGCAGCGCATCGGGCGCGAAGGTCAGACCGGGTTTGGCGTGCTCGACACCATGGTTTCGGAGGAATGCCTTTTTCAAAGGGCGCGGGCAGAGATGCGAGGGCTCCGGTCCCCTCGAATGGACGGCCGGCCCGCACCCAGACAACAAAAAGGGCCGGATTCCTCCGGCCCTTTCGTCGTTCCAAGCAGGAAGGGGATGGTTACACGCGGAACTTCCGGCGCAAGATCCCAAGCGCAACCAGGGCACCGCCAAGCAGCACGACCGTCATGCCACCGTCGGGAACGGCGGTGGTGGTCAGAATCAAATCCTCCGGGTTGCCGTTTGTGGCCACGTAGTAGATCGTGAAGTTCTCAGAACCGCTAACGGTAGAGATCCACGAACTGTCGATCTTCACGGTTGGTGAGGGAGAAGAGATCACATCGCCACTTACCCCGCTGACGTCCATGATCACGCCGTCGTCATGCGCAATGGTGTAGGTTTGGCCGGCAACGAACGTGGCTGTACCCGTAAGCTTAATCCATGTGCTGTAAGTGCTAGCGTCGCTCATCACCGCATTTTCATAAGTGTTGCTGGAGTACGAAGCGGTCGCACCGCCATAGGCCAGGAAATCGCAGAGACTGCCGCTGGTAGTACATGACCCACTCGTAACGCCGTTAAGAGCCTGGAAGTTGATGACGGTATCCGTGAACCAGGCCACTGGGGTGGCTGTGCTGAGCCCAGAAGACGCATCCATTAGGTTCCCTGGAATCCGGTAGACCGTTCCAGACACACTCACGGGGAGTAAATCCGCCCACGCGCTGGAACTGATCATCAGTGAGGCGGCCACAAGCACCGCAATCGTCAAGATCGAACGTTTCATTTCGCCCTCCGTCTCACCTCAAACTCGGACGATCTTTGCTAGCACTTCTCAAGCAAGTGTTTTGCCATACTCCATCGTTCTGATTGAGTTCTGTTCTTTCAGTGACTTCCGGCGACCATGAAGATCCCCGTGAGCGGAATGCTCCCGTTGGATTCGTAAACGATCCCGACAGCCGCGTTTGCACGTCCTTCTCTGGATTCGCGGCAAACTCCTATTTTCCTATAACTTCCAAGCGGTGACCTCGACTCGTCTTGGATGTAAGAGGATCCGACGATCCCGCGCCCGACGCGCCATTGGCGCGTCCAGTACGCATCCCCACTGGTCCCGAGCTTCTCCATCAGCCCAATTCGTCGGCCGACAAATGGCAGGGTCCGGCTCGACCGAGATGATCCTCCGTCTGTGCCGCCGCAGGGCGTCCTGAGCCGTCGTCGTCACTTAAACCTAGTTTTTCCAGCCGCTTACGGGAAACTGACAGCTTGCCGTTCAACGTGCCGAATCCCAGGGAGGGAGTCCTCCCCGTGGCTTCGTAGCCGATCCCAATGCTTCGAAGAAAGCCCATTCCGTGCCTGTGACTTGCAGACAAAGGCCTCGCCCCGGATCATGATGATGAAGATCCGGCGACCCGCACCTGAATCAGGCATCCTTGGCGATTCCGAGCTTCTCCATCAGTTCGTACAGCGTCGGTCGGCTGATGCCGAGCTCCAGCGCGGCTGCAGTAATCTTCCCTCGGTGACGTCGCAGGGCGTCCTGGACCATCTCGCGCTCCACACTTTCCCGCGCCTCCTTCAACGTTTGCGGCGGCAGCGCACTTAGGGTATCGGTCAGTTCAAGGTCCCGGGCGGTGACGCGCTTGCCATCCGCCAGGATGACCGCCCGCTGCAGCCGGTTTTGCAGCTCGCGGACGTTTCCTGGCCAGCGGTGAAGACTCAAGGCGCGTAGCGCATTGGGCGCGAAGGTGAGACCGGGTTTGGCGTGCTCGATACCGTAGTTGTTCAGGAAAGCCTTCGCCATCATGACGATGTCGTCACCCCGCTCCCGCAGCGGGGGCGCCTTGACGACCACAACGGCTAGACGAAAGTACAGGTCCTCTCGGAACTTACCGCTGGCGACGGACTCCTCCAGGTTCCGGTTCGTGGCCGCGAGAACGCGAGCGTTGCTCGAGATCTCCTGTCGGCCTCCAACGCGCTGGAAGGTCTTCTCCTGGAGAAAGCGAAGGAGCTTCACCTGGACCGGCGCCGGAAGTTCGCCGATCTCGTCGAGGAAGAGGGTGCCGCCGGCGGCGGTTTCGATGTGCCCCTTGCGCTGCGTGTGAGCGCCCGTGAAAGCGCCTTTCTCGTGGCCGAAGAGCTCGCTTTCCAGCAGGTTCTCGGGGATGGTATTGCAGTTGATGGCAACGAACGGGCCGCCATTCTGCGCGCTCCGGCGGTGGATCGCCTGCGCCACCATCTCCTTTCCGGTGCCGGTTTCGCCCAATATCAGCACCGGGGCGTTGCTGGGGCCCACCTTGCGGATGAACTCGAACACAGCGTTCATCTGCGGACTCTCGCCCAGCATATTCTCGAATTCGTTGGCCTCCGCGTCGTGCTGCATGGCGCGGTATTCCCGCTCCAGCTCAGCCAGGTACACGCAACGCTGCAGGACGAGCCTGAGTTCTCCCATGTCCACGGGCTTACAGAGGAAGTCGTACGCGCCGGACCCGACGGCGTTCAGGGCATTCTTCTTATCGCCCTGGCCGGAAACGACAATCACTTTGGCCAGCGGGTCCAACGTGAGAACCGCCGAAAGCACTGCGAGGCCCTCGTCGGGTTCATTGGGGCGGGGCGGCAAACCGAGATCGAGCAAAGTCACCGTAGGATGCGCTGAAGCGAATGCAGCCAAAGCATCAGCGCGGTCACCGGCCATGAACAACTCGTAGTCGTTGCACAACGCCCACTTCATTTGGGTGCGGATGTCTTCGTCGTCATCCACGATCAGCAACCTGGTCTTCGTCATTTCAGGTCCCTGACGGGAAGGCTCACCCAAAACGTGCTGCCTTTGCCCGTCTCGCTCTCCACCCGGATGCTGCCCCCGTGCGCCTCGACGATCATCCGGGCCTGATACATGCCGATGCCGAGCCCTTTCTTCTTCGTGCTCTGAAAGGGGCGGAAAAGGGAATCTCTCAAGAAGGCCGCGCTCATTCCGCAGCCGTTGTCCGCGACGGAGAGGACGACGCTGTTGCCGACATCTTTCGTGCGGACGCAAATACAGCCTTCAGGCCCCAGTGCGTCGCGTGCGTTGAGAAGCAAGTTGGTTACAACACTTTGGATCTGCTCGCGGTCAGCCATGATCGTGGGTAGCGGCTGCAACTTTCTAGTCAGTTCCACGTGCGGCATTGTATCCATTCTGTCTAGGACTTCACTCACGAGTTGATTCAAATCGGCTTCGACTGGCTTCAAGTCAGGCCGCTGCCGCAGCGCGCTCAAGCGGCCTATCATCTCATCGATTCGCCGCGCCGTGTTGCCGATGCCGCGCAAGGCATCCTCGCGAAACGCCGGGTCGTCAAAATGGACCGGGAGGTTTTGCAGCATCAGGTTCAGCGATGCGGCAGCGTTCTTTAGATCGTGAACGAAGAACGCCGACATCGTCCGAAACGCTTCCAACTCCTTGGAACGTGCCACCTCCTCGGCCAGCCGGAGGTTCAGCAGCACCGATGTGACCTGGTCTCCGATACATTGAAGCAACTGCAATTCCTCAGTCGTGTAATCAACGCCGTTGACTCGGTCCGCCAGAACGAGAGCGCCAAGGCTTTGTTGACCCGCCCGCAACGGAACACACCAACGATTGCCCCCGTTCGGGAATGTCTTCGGATTGAGTTGCCGCAATTCCTCCGCCCAAGGTTCATCCACACCGTCCAGTTCGAATGGCGACGACCTCATCCGCAGTCCGTCCACAATCGCCCTTGAGGCTGAAACGGATGGACTGCCATTATTGGCATGGTCTGGCTGCTGCGCCGTTGAGGTGCCGGCAATGAGTTGGTCCTTTGGGTCGTCCAGCAGCCAGATGGTTACCGACAACACCTCAAAAGTCTCGGAAACCAACCGCGCCGACACGGCGCAGAGGCCGGTTGGATCCTTGACATTGGCCAGCCGCCGCGAGAACTCGGTCCAGATCCGAACGGAATCGTGCTGGGCCCTCGCGAAATGGCGGCCGACGAAACTGTGAATGCGCTGCCGGAGGCGGTCAGAAAGAAGCAGCACCGCCAGTCCGGCCATTCCCAGGAGCACGACGAAGGAGAGGAGTTGGAAACTCTCCGCTCCGCCGAAGCGCCTCACAATGTTGGCGAGGACGCCGACGATGAACAGGTAGCCGCCGCCGATGAGAATCGTCAGGGACGACCGCAGGACAGCCTGCGAGGGGTACACGTCGATCTCGGCGAATCTGGTGCGCGCGAAGGCCACCGCCAGCAAGACACATCCGATCAGGAGCGCACTCGACTCGACGCCTGGCGAGTTCATATCGTACGCGGAAAAGAGAAGCGCCTGGCTCCGAACGTAAAGCCGGGCGCCGAAGATCACCGCCAGGCCCAGGACCACGAACTTGATTCGCCAGCGCATCGTTCCGACCGCCGATCGGAAGGTCTGTTCCAGGTTCATCAGGATCCAGACGTTCGCAACCAGAAGGAGGACGTTCAACACCTTGGCGATCGCACTATAGCGCAGCTGGACCTGCTCGCCCGTCGGCCCTGCCGCAACGACTTCCAGGAGTTGCTGCTGGAATCCGAGCGCTAAACCGATGGGTAGAAGAACGATGATTACCAGGGGGATTCTCCAGCGCGCCCAGGACTGGCGGTAATCGCCGCGCGAGTAAGTCAGGCTGAAGCCTAGCCAGAACGCGGGGATGAAAGATTTCGCGATCAGCCCCAGCGTCACCCAGCCAAGCATCTCCGACCAATCAGCGGCGCGCAGGCTGAGCCCCGAAAACACGCTGTCGATGCCGACGACCGCCATCCCGAAGAAGAAGCACCACCTGGCGAGGGAGGGCTTCTTCGTCCACAGGCCGAAGAAGGCCAGGAACAGGCTGAGAATCGCCGCCACGAAAGGTAGGAAGGAGAAGAGCGTCACGGGTCCTCAGCCGGCTGGGTTCAGCCGCCGCTCCTGGCGTCGCAACCACCACAACAGCAGATACAGAGGAATCAGGGACAGCGCAAAGAACAAGGGGCCGCCTTGGCGATGAATGCTGCTGTTGATCATGTGAGGCCCGATATGAACGCAAAGCAGCCCGATAACCAGGATCCGGAAACCGTTCCGAAGGATACCGAGCGGAATCACGAAGGCCACCAGTACAAACCTTCGCCACCGGGCTCTCAGAAAGAGATGGGCCGCGAGCAGACTCGTCATGAACAGCACCCAGCTGGACCTGATCCCGCTGCACTCCTGGGCCACCCGAAGCACGATCCCGGGCAGCTCGAACACCGTCCCGTGTCGAAACACGGGCGTTCCCGACACACTGAAATACAGGGCAGCGGCCTCCGCGGACGCGAGCATAGAGGCATTTTCCAGCCAGTTCACTGCGGCGTCCGGCAATGGAACCATGAAGACCAAGAACGCCATGGGAAAGGCCGCGGCGGACATCCATTTTGCGCCCAAGAACAGGAACCCACCGGCCGCAACCAGAGTCACAAACGCGAGAGCCATCAGGGCCAGTTCGTCGTTGAGACTCAGGCTCCCACGCCACTGGATCCCCGCGGCCAGCGCTGCGATTCCGATTCCGCCCACGATAACCGTTCCGCCGATCGAGCTGCGAAAATCGGCGGAGTACCGCCCTCGCTGGAGGTAGAGCAGATAAGCGCTGACAAACGGGACCAGCAGGATGTGCGAATGCAGGGCGCTCCGGGCGGCGTATAGGATCAGCCTGATGAGCGGCTGTATGAACAGCAGCGTCATCAGAGCGAGGTAGCCAGCGCATCCGGCAACCCGCAACCGCTGTGGGCGTGGCAGATTCCGCCACGTCGCCCACGCGCCGCCTCGCTGGTCGACGGCTGGCGCTGCCACAGCTCCTGCTCCTTTGGATGCCATCAAACGCACCGGGCTCTCCCCGGGGCTTCGTGACGCGAAGCCGACTGACGCTCGGCCATCCTCGCCATGTGGCCTTCTGGCCTTGGGCCATCCCAAAGCCACGAGGACCTCACCTCGTTCGACAATCTTAAGTCATTGAGAATCTTACCACGGCACGCGAACTGTGACGCTCATCGAGAGAGGAAAACTGTAGGGACTTCTCGATCGCTATCCTTCTTCAGGGTTCAAGATTGGCGTGTGTGGGACACCCGTTGTCTTCTGCGTGCGGGCAGCGCAATAACTGGCAAATTCGCTCGACATCCTCCATCTGACATCTGAGAAACCAACGGGATTGACGTTGAGGACATTTCCGCCGCAACAGTTGTGTGACAGCCGAACCGGAAGTAATTTCGAGCGTACGTCCAGATTGGTACCGATAAACGATAGGTCCTTATCTGACTTGATCGGCCCGGTCTTTTGGGAACAGCCAGAGTGTCAGTCCACAGCCGCTCGGATTGCCGCTTTTGCGGAAGAGGATCGCACTGCAGAGGCCGAGGGCTTCGCACATGACTGCCAAGCTACGAATCGACAACTCAGCATGTCCGACCTCCACAGCTTCGATGTACTCACCCGGAAAACCGCTTGCCGAAGCATTCCCACTCCGTTAAGAACCGTCTGCAAATCACCCCAAAAACTACAGTGTGTTTGATGCACCCGAACCGAACGGTAGGCGACGGCGATGCGCGATAGCCGGCCCCCGCGGTATGCTCACAGGGTTTTGAATGCGCTTTGGCCGTTCTGGAGGCGCTGACGGGGCGTTTTAGCGAGGGATTCGCCAGTTCATTCGCCCTATCGGATGCAGGCTGAAGCGGATTATTGGGAAGGCGCTGAATGGTCTATCATGTGGTTGGGTGCATCTGGCGACCACACGCAGAGCCTTGTGAGCAACTCTGAATTGACGGCATCGTTCGAGCGTTCATCCAGGTGACATACAGGTAACACAGAGGCGAAAAACCAGAGGTCTGTGGTGACACAGGGGTGTTGAAAACACGCAAGTTGCTGATTCCAAAGGCGCTGTTCCAATGCGACCCCCACGAGCTTCCGCCATTTAAAACTAGAGGCTGTGCCAGATAACTATCCCATGAACTGCCTAACCCGGATATTTCACCAACCATCGGTTGCGGCCCTCTCATCGCGCCTCGCTGCGATCGCAAGTGAAACATCCGGGCTAGGTCCAGATGCTTCCCCTCGCCGTTTGACACGCGGCCGGCAGCCGGTGGCGGGCACTCGCCGGAATCATCACTGCTCATCATTATCGGAACAACCGAAAGCGTAGTTGACGGTGTGCGAAAGACATTTTTGAGGAACAAAGCCAATCTCGAATAACCCCTTTCCCATCTTGAGGATACACCCCATGTCAAGTACGAATATGAGGCGAAAACAGCGGCCGGAATGAGCGATTCGACAGAACTCGACAGTAGTGTCGAAAAGTGTCGAGAAGTGTCGAATTCTGTCGGGTGGGTGGAGGCTCCTCCCCGAGCGGTCGGGGTAGTTCCTATTGCATTTATTTGCAATGGGATAGCCGGAGGATCCGGGAGCGGCCAAGGGGCGCGCAGAGGGCGCTGCAGGCGAAAACCGGGGTGTCGTGTCGAAATGTCGAATGCGAGGCGGCGGCGCCGCGTCCGCGCTTGCCCTTCCGCACGCCGCCAAAGTAGCTCTCGTCAACCTCGATCTCGCCCGCCATTGGCGTGTCGTCGGCGCTGGCCTGGGCCATGCTCTCACGCTGCCGATGAAAGAAGTACGCCGCCGTCTTAGAGCAGATTCACAGTTTCTGTGAACTCGGCCGGCGCGGATTGGGTGGCTGCTAGCGACCGTGCACAGGCACCACAACAGCGCTTTCGGGCGGACGGGGGAGAGAAGCGGCAGCGCTTCAGGATATATCGGAAAGCAGAAAGCGGAACGGGCCGCCGTGGGGCGGCCCGTTCCGCTCAAGGGAGAGACGCGCGGTCAGAAGGTGATCCGCGCCCGCCACTTGGATGTTTCGTGGACCTGACTCAACATCGGTGATCCGCCCGAAGGTCGAATCACCGACTGTTGTATCCGGGTCGCCTATCCCGGATCGGTTGAAGGCATTGAAGGCATCGGCTCGGATCTCGAAGAACCTGCCTTCGCCAAACGGGAATCGCTTGTATATGCCGAAGTTCTCCGATGGCTGCCAGGGACCTCGCAGGTTGCCGATGTAGCGCGGCGTGTCGCCCAGGCTTGACACCACGCCATTGAGCGTTGTCGGGGGTGCCGCGAAGGCGTTTGGATTGAACCACTGTATGCCGGTCCCGCCGGCGTAATCGAACGGCCCGGACGCGCCGACATTCAGTGATTGACCGGGTACATAATTGGCGCGAACGGTGCCATTGTAAAGATAGAAACTGGTATCGACGCCCGAGCTGATCGACAGCACGTCGCCGGACTGGTACTGCTGATTGGCCGTAATGTTCCACCCGCCGACAATTTCGTTCAGGATGCCGCCCTTGTTCAGGAACGGCCGGCCTTTGCCGAACGGCAGCTCGTAGATCCAGGTCAGACGCAGATTCTGGGGGTGGTCGAAGGCCGCGACTGATTTCTCCAACCCCCGGTTGTAAACGTCCTGGGAGGCTCCGGCGTAGTAGATGTTGTTGGCATCCGTGTTGGTGAGGGTCTTCTGCCACGAATAGGCGATGATGAACCCGAGCCCCTTGGAGAAGTTGCGCGTGGCCGTCATCTGCAGTGCGTCATAGTGGGATTTCCCGAAGTATGCGAAGCGGTTTACCACGCCGCCGCCTTGGTACTGCGGGTACGGCAACAGCGCCTGGGCTATATTCCCGGTGAAGCCGGCGTAGGGCGGATTGACTACGGGCGTCAACGTGGAGCCCATGCTGATGTCGTCCAGCAGCGCATCGCCATATGACAAGTACTTCGGGTTGAGCTGGTTCATGTTCGAGAAGTTCGCCGAGCCCAGGCGCGAACCCTTGGTACCGACGTAGCTGGCCTGAATGATCGTCTTATCCCCGAGCAGGTACTGCACACTCAAAGTGTAGTTTTGTGCGTAGGGTTGTTTGGCCGAGTTTCGGGCGATGTACTGGATGGTACTGCCGTTGTCCAGCGACGGGTCTTTGTCCGGCAGCGTGTAGGGATAGGCCGGAAAGCCATTATCCCAGTTGAATACCGGGAATATGCCTTGCTGACCGAGGGAGAAGGTGTTGGAGTAGCCGTCGATGTAGGCCTCTCCAAAGGAGTTGGCGATCGGCGGTGTGTACATCAAACTATATCCGCCGCGCAGCACCAGGTGGCTGTTGAGCTGGTAGGCGAAGCCGAGACGCGGACCGATCTCGCCATAGTACGGATTCTGCCAGGAGGAGCGATGAGTGTCGGCCAGGAATGCTAACGCCCCAGGGTACCCCCCTGCGCCGGGGTTCGCCAGGGTGGGATCGAGGGTTGAGGAGATGCCGTGGGTTTCCGTTTCCGCTCCCGCGATCTCCCAGCGCACGCCCAGGTTGAGCGTGAGGCGCTTGTTCACCTTCCAGTCGTCGCTGATGTAGAACGCCGGGTTCCAGGTGTCGGTGGTGGTGGTCTTGACGGCTTGCACGGGCAAACTGGCAGTGCCTACGTCGCCCAACAGGAAACTGGCAAAGGTATAGCCGGTAGTGGTCGAGTTATTCGGGTCGGCGGTCTGATAGGGACGGAATTGAAAGTTGCCCGAAGCGCCCCAATTCCAGGGCTCGATGTAGTAGTACTTTCGGATTTCGGCGCCCCACCGGATCGCGTGAGCGCCGTGGATCCAAGTCATATCGTCGGCGAAGATATAGCTGCCGTTGGGCGAGTCGCCGTAAGTGTTGTTCCCCATTTGGGTCATGGCGCTGCCTTGAGCGGTTGTCCCCGCATTGAATCTAACGTCCGGGAACGTGAGTTCCTGGACGCCGGTCAGACCGAGCTTGGTGGGCCAGTTCCCGCCATACGAGGCCGATACGTGGTCGTTGTCGAAGTTGTTGTAGCCGCCGGCGAAGTGGTTCAGCAGGCTCGGCGTGATGGTCCAGTCATAGCTCAGACGGATCATCGTGCCGTAAACCGACTGCAAGGCGTAGCCTGAGCTAGCAGTTCCAGGCACAGGCAGATATGAGTAGCCGCCGCCATTAAAACGCGTGTAATTATTGGCGCTATAGTAGAACGACAACTTCTGCTTATCCGTGAGGTTCTGGTCGAATTTCCCGGTGAACACGTCCTGGTTGAACTTCGGTAGGTTGCTGACGCTTTGTATGTTGTGGAAATAGCCGGGCAAGGTCGGAGCCGGAGTCGGCGCCAGCTTGATTATATTCTCCGAGACCTTGCTGAAGTCAGCCGGAGGGATGATGTTGCCGGAGAAAGCGGCGCGGGTATAGGTGCCGTCCGGCTGCTCGGCAGTGCTCGAAGGATCGAAGATCCCTTGGGGCAGCGCCGAGAAGTCGCCATTCTTGAAGGCCTCGGTCGGCACGGTCCGAAACCCGGTGACGGATTTAGCGATCCGGCGGAAACCGTCGTAGTTGAAGAACCAGAAGCTCTTGTTCTTCCCGTTGTATACCTTCGGTATCAGCAGCGGGCCGCCTGCCGCCGCGCCGAAGTTGTTCTCCCTGAACTCCGCTTCGTGACGCCTGTCGCATTGTTATCGAAACTGTTGGCGTTCAGAGCGTCGTTCAGCAAGTAATCGTAGGCTGTGCCATGCAGTCGATTGGTGCCCGACTTCACATTGAAGTTCGCCACCGCCGTCAGGCCGCCGCCATAGGCCGAGTTCAGCGTGCCGGTCTGCAGGCGGAATTCGCTGACTGCGTCCACGCTGGGTTGGAACTCGCCCGAGCTGCCAGCGATGTCGGCGCGCCCGATCGGCAGGCCTTCGATGTACACTTCGTGCGAGGTGAGCGGTGCACCATTGATGCTGCCCATGTACGAGCCACCCTGGGTCCCGGGCAGGCTTTGGAAGACAAAGGTCGCAATGTCGCGTCCCTCGTCGGCGCTGATGGGCCAGTCGTGGTAATCCTCGGCGGAGGCCGTGTAGCCGAGTTCCGAGCTGGACGATTCCAGCTTGGTGGCATCGGCGCTCACCGTGACGCTCTCAGTGGTGACGCCCAATTCCAATTTCAAATCCGCCGTGACCACGGTCGCCACCGCGACCACCACCGGCTCGACCACCGCGGTCTTGAATCCCTTCACGCTGGCCGAAACCCGGTAAGTGCCGGCCTGTACGTACTCCATGTGGTACACGCCCGATGCTGTCGTCACTGCCTTGTAGGCGGTGTTGGTCAACAATTGCGTGGCTTTTACTTCCACATTAGGAACCACAGCGCCAGTGGCGTCTGTGATTTGGCCTGTGATCGAGCCACGATCGCCTTGTGCGAAGGCCGGGACGGCTAGGCACAGAAGCGTGATCAAGAACACTGAAAGCGAGATCAGTCTGATCTTCATAAACCCCCTTAACGTGATAAACTCCCTCTCCCTGAAAAAATGATGGACCTGGCGGCGACCGTCGGCGGAGAAAGTACGCCAGGTGGCGCACTTTTCTGCAGGCTCCCCATGCCGATCACGGCAGCGTGCGGAACGACGCCGGCCGGCCCCAGGATTGTGCGGTTCGATATTTCGGACGCCTGCCTCCATGCGCGAACCTGGCCGGATGTCAGACAGCCGAGAGGAATGGGCGAGAACAAGTTGCGAGATACCCCCAGCCCACAATTCCGGTGCGCGCCGGACGCCGGGCTACCGGCGATTTCGGCCGGGTGAAGCATTGACCCGGCGTACACATTTTCCCCTTGCGTCCAAACCGCTTAGGAGAATGCCTAGTTACTGTAATATTCCTTCATTGCCAACCAGTCAAGGGTTTTCCTACAGATTCGGCCTGGGAAAGGCATTATTAAAGGGTGATAATGAGTTAAACCGCTTAACTTCGGCGGGCCGCGCAGCTCATGGAGAGCCTATCCCCTTGAACGCTAAGGGCTAACTCTCCAGGCGCATCTTGGGGCCGAAAACCGGCTGGCGGCTGCCGCGAATCGGGCCTGCCGGCGCCTGGAAGGGCTCCCGGTCGAGGGACTGCGCTCAGCGCACTGCTGCCTCTTCTCTCACCCGCGGCCGCGCTACGGATTCCCGCATGACGAGTTCGGTTGGAATCCGGATTTCACAGCCCGCCTGGCCATTCTCGATCATGCGCCGCAAAGTCTCGACGGCAGAGCGGCCGATCAGGTCCCGCGGGATGCGGACGGAGGTCAATTGCGGCTCGGTGTATTCGCACTCGGGGCTGTCGTCAAAGCCGATGATGGAGACATCGGACGGGACCCGCAGTCCGGCGCGCCGAAAACCGCGTAATAAACCCAGCGCGATCGGATCGCAGTTGGCAATCACGCCGGTGAATTGGAAGCGGTTCAGGGCTTCGGCCGCCGCCGCCTGGCCGGCCTCAAACGGCACTCCGGGCGCATCGAGGAAAGTCGCCTCCACCTCGGGAAACTGGCGGGCGGCATCGCGGAAAGCCTCCGCACGCAGGCGGATCGAGAGAAGCTGGTTCCACTCGGCGACGTCGAGATGGCTCTGCACGAACAGGATTCGTTTGTGCCCCATCTCGACCAGAGTCCGCATGGCGCGGTGGATTCCGCCTTCATAATCCACCCGCATATTGCTGGTTGTCGGATCGACTGTTCCGACATCCTCGAACACCACGGGGACTTTGCGCGAACGCAGCATCTCCAGCACGTCGGGGTCGAATTCGTTGGTCATAATGACCAGCCCGTTCAACTCGCATCCCGATCATCTGCCGGACCGCCGACCGCAGCCGGTCCAGTGAGTACTGGGTGGAGGAAATGAGCACCTGATAACCGTGTGCCAGGGCTTCGGTCTCGGCAACCTGGGCGATTTCGGCGAAAAACCGGTTATCGAGAGTGGATACGATGACGCCCAGCATCCTGGAACGGCCGCGCGCCAAACTGCGAGCGTAGAGATTCGGCTGGTAGTTCAGTTTCTGAACTGCGGCCAACACCCGCCGTTTGGTCTTCGGCTTGACCGTCTCCAACCCGTTGATGACCGCGGAGACGGTCGCGGTGGAGACACCCGCCAGCTTGGCGACGTCATCAATCTTGGCCATGCTGCTTCCATCACGTTATCATAAGCGCTTCAATTCCGATAGGCTCGCGATTCACTTCTCTGGGCAGATGCAACCCGAATGCGAAGGGCCTTGGCGAGTTGCCTCGCATACAGAGCTAGACTCACGGCGCCGCAAGAGCGTTCCGTTTGCACCCCTTTTTCGTGCCATTTGACCACCGGATGGCTGATGCGCTTCAGGGGAATTTGCAGGCCGGCCGGCGTTCCGGCCAGACGTCGAAGATCGGCAACCTCCCAACATCGAAACCTGATTCCGGGCTGGTCGGGCATCGTGGGGGAAGCTGGAGCAATCACAAGTCCGGCGGCTTAAGGCCCAGTCCCCGCGGGGAGGAATCTCGCCAGTTCAGGCACAGGGCGCGCGATAGGCTTTGACGCCCTTCCCCGGTTGCGGTGCCAACCCGCCCGGGAGTTAGTGGCACACTGGTTGGGATGAGGCCGCGGCTGGGGCCGATATTGCGGATTGGCTTGTTCGTAGTTGGAATCGCTTGGCCAGGGCCTCTACGCCATCGTTCCTATCGGCCCGCACATGGCTATCCGCAACCAGGATGTGGTTTCATGGAACGCCGACCTGCGCGTCGGGATGGCGCGCGTCGGCTTCATGTCTCAAATCTCGCCTGACGGCCAGTATGTCCTGTCTACTTTCGCTGGGAAGGACCAGATTATTCCCAGTACTTACTTCGTCAGAAACTTCCCGGACTATCGCTTCCTCCAGGTCTTTTATCCCACGCGCGGCATTCTGGCCTGCTATAACCGCGCCACCGGGCGCCGCCAGCCTCCTGGCCACCTGTCCCCAGCGCTCGGTCCGCGACGCGCGCGAGGCCCTCGCATTGGCCGATCGGGCCAGGCAGTTGACCGGCGGCCAGGACCCCGCGGTTCTCGACACGCTCTCCGCCGCCTATGCCGAAAAAGGGCGTTACGATCAGGCCGTCGAGATCGATCAACAGGCTCTGGCCCTGGCCACGCACAACGGCGACGGCGCCCTCGCCGCGACCCTCAAGGCCCACCTCGCGAAGTACGCCTCGCATGAGCCGCTGCGCCAGCCGCCCGATCCCGCGACATTCTGATTTCCTGTCAGCACGCGCGGCGCCCGCCCGCGGCTGTTTCAGGCGTGAACGCTCGCGGAGCGCACCCCGTCCAGCCCCATCATCTTGTGCGCCGGGAATCTCTTGAGCAGCCCGGCCGCCGCCAACGCGACGCCAATTCCATCTATTACCAGCGTACCCGTGAAGCTCCTCAGGATCACGCGCCTGGTCCGGCGCGCAATCTATAGCGTCTCGACGAACTTCGTCTGGTGATTGCTCAGCCGCACGACGCCGGCGCTCGGCGGGTTGACTTGACCCTGGACCCCGGCCTTCACCCGCCTGACACAGTCGCTTGCTACCTTAATCCAATATGGCCACCACAGCTTTGGAGCCCGCCTGGACCATCGAAAGAGGCGCCGCCCATCCCCTGGGCGCCACGCCCGGGCCGGATGGCGTTGACTTCTCAATCGTCTCTGCCAACGCGACCGGCGTAGAGTTGCTGCTGTTCGACCACCACGACTCGCCGGAGCCGTTGCGGGTAATCCGGCTGGACCCGTTCGTCAACAAGAGCTTCCACTTCTGGCACGTGTTCGTGCGCGGCCTCAAGGCTGGGGCGCACTACGCCTATCGCGTGGAAGGGCCGTTCGATCCGGCGTCGGGACAGCGGTTTGACCCAGGCAAAGTGCTGATCGACCCGTACTCCCGCGGCAACACCGACACGCTCTGGCAACGCGGCCCGGCGTGCGCGCCGGGCGACAACGTCCGGACCGCGATGCGTTCGGTGGTGGTGGATCCAGCGGGCTACGACTGGGAAGGCGACCAGCCGCTGAAGCGCCCGATGGCGGAGGCGGTGATCTACGAAATGCACGTGCGGGGCTTCACGCGATCGCCCAGCGCGGGCGTGCGGCATCCGGGGACGTTCGAGGGCGTCATTGAGAAGATCCCGTACCTCAAGGACCTCGGCGTGACGGCGGTGGAACTGCTGCCGGTATTCGATTTCGACCAGAAGGGCGTGCTGCGCGAGGTGAACGGCCAGCCGCTCACCAATTACTGGGGCTACAGCACGATGGGATTCTTCGCGCCGCAATCCTCCTATTGCGTCTGTCCCGAGTCGGGCTGCCACCTGAACGAGTTCCGAGACATGGTGAAGGCGCTGCACCGGGCCGGGATCGAGGTGATCCTGGACGTGGTGTTCAACCACACCGACGAGGGCAACGAGCTCGGGCCCACGTTCTGCTTCCGGGGCATCGACAACAAGACTTACTACTTCCTGTTGCCCTGGAATCCGCAGTATTACATGGATTTCTCGGGCTGCGGGAACACCTTCAATTGCAACCATCCCGTGGCTCAGAAGCTGATCCTGGAGTGCCTGCTGTATTGGGTGGGCGAGGCGCACGTGGATGGCTTCCGCTTCGACGAGGGCTCGATCCTGTCGCGCGGCGAAGATGGCGCGCCCTCCGCGCATCCCCCGATAGTCTGGCAGATCGAGCTGAGCGACAAATTGGCCAACACAAAGGTGATTGCCGAGGCCTGGGACGCCGCCGGGCTGTACCAGATCGGCCACTTCCCGGGCGACCGGTGGGCGGAATGGAATGGCCGTTTCCGCGACGACATCCGGCGGTTTGTCAAGGGCGACCCGGGCATCGTGGGCGACGTGGCGTCGCGCATTGCGGGCAGCGCCGACCTGTACCAGAGCGGCGGGCGGCTGCCGGTCAACAGCATCAACTTCGTGAGCTGCCATGACGGCTTCACTTTGAACGATCTCGTTTCCTATGACGACAAGCACAACGCAGCCAACGGCGAGGGCAACCGGGACGGCATTGACAACAACCTGAGCTGGAATTGCGGCGTCGAGGGTGAAACCGGCGACGCGGCGGTGAACGCGCTGCGCGAACGGCAGATCCGCAACTTCGCGGCGATCCTGCTGCTTTCGCGCGGGGTTCCGATGTTTAGGGAGGGCGATGAGGTGCGGCGCACCCAGCAGGGCAACAGCAACGCCTACTGCCAGGACAACGCCGTGAGTTGGTTCGACTGGACGCTGCCCGAAAAGAACGCCAATCTGCTGCGCTTCTGGAAACGCATGATCGAGTTCCGCAAGCGGCACGCCACGCTGCGCCGCGGCGAGTTCTTCTCCGGCGCCGTGAACGAGCGCGGCCTGAAGGACGTCGCGTGGCACGGCGCGGAGCTGAACCAGCCCGACTGGAACGACCCCGAAGCACGCTCGCTGGCCTTCACGCTGGCGGGCTTCGACGGCGACGACGACCTGCAAGTGATGCTGAACATGTATTGGGAGCCGATCGCCTTCGAGTTGCCGGCGATCGCCGGCCGGGGCTGGCGCCGGGCGGTCGATACGGCGCTTGCTGCGCCAGCGGACATCGCCGATCCGGGCACGGAACCGGCGATTGACGGCGGCGCCTACACGGTCCAGGGCCGCAGCGTCGTGGTACTCATCAACCGGAGCGTATAGCCGGCGCAACAATCGGCCGGCGCGTTCATAAGAAGTCAGAGATCGCACTGAAATACTGCGGGTGACGCGCCGCCTGCCCCTGCGCCTCAGGTGTTCCAGCGCCGGATCGCCGCATAGCCGTTGTCGGCGCCGAGCACGCAGATGCGGGCCGTGGCCAGGGCGAAGTGCCGGGCGGCCGCGGGCGGCAGTTCGAGGTAAGTGGCGCTGAGAATGCGCAGGAAGTGGCCGTGGGCAAAGATCACGGCGCGGCCGGGCGTCGCCTCGATGCGGCCGAGAACGCGCTCCGCCCGTGCCGCGACGTCTTGCAGGGATTCACCGTTGGCCAGCGGGTAGTTCCAGATGTTCCATCCCGGCTGCTCAGCGCGCATCTCGTCGCGCGTGCGCCCGTTTACGTCGCCGTAGTCCCACTCCATGCACTCCGGGTCGAGGATCGCCTGCGGCAGAAGGCCGGCGATTTCGCAGGTCCGGCGGGCGCGCTGGAGGGGGCTGCAAAGGACGAGCTGGAAGCTCTGGCCGTGGAGCCGCGCCGCGACCTCGCGGGCCTCCTCCTCACCGCGCTCCGTCAGCGGCAGATCGGTGCGGCCGGTATGCCGCCCGCTGAGGCTCCAGGCCGTCTCGCCGTGTCGGACGAGCCAGATTTCGTCAGCCATCAGGCACTATTGTCGCCAACCGCGCGGCCCGATCGCTGCGGCGTTACAATTGTCCCGCTACCGCGGGCGGCACGGGGGCGGACTGGCGGTAAGCGTCCAGCACCTCGCGCACCGGACCGAAGCGCTGGACGCGGCCCTGGTCGAGCCACAGGCCGCGGTCGCACAGGCTCTCGAGCGTGTCAAGCGAGTGGGACACGACCAGCATGGTCCTTCCGGCGCGCCGGAATTCCAGGATCTTGGCGACGCACTGGGCGAAAAACGCCCGGTCGCCGACACCCAGCACCTCATCCACGATCAGGATGTCAGGATCGGCGTTGACGGCGACGGAAAAGGCCAGCCGCACCACCATGCCCGAGGAGTACGAGCGCAGCGGCTCGTTGATCGCGTCGCGCACCCCGGAGAAGTCCACGATGGAGTCGAAACGTTCGCGCGCCTGGCGCCGGCTCAGGCCCAGCAGGGCGGAGTTGAGGCGGACGTTTTCGGCGCCGGTGAGATCGGGATGGAAACCGGTGCCGAGCTCGAGCAGCGCCGCGACGCGGCCGTCAATGCGGACCACGCCGGCATCCGGCAGGCACAGGCTGGTGGCCAGGTTGAGCAGCGTGCTTTTGCCGGCGCCGTTGGGTCCGACGATGCCCAGGCTGGCGCCGGGCGGCAAATCGAAGGAGACGTCGCGCAGCGCATAGAACGGATCCACGGGCTCGGAGGGGCGCAACAGGCGCGCCAGGCGGTCGCGCAGCAGCGGACGCCGCTTATGCCTCATGAAGCGCTTGGATACGGCATGGAAGGTAACGGCCGCCATAGCGTCAGATGTGCTCGTAAAACGAACCTTTCAATTTCCGGAATGCCACCCAGCCGAGGGCGAATACTGCGAAGGAAACCACCACGAGTTTGATAATCGTCGAGGCGTGGGGCGCCGAGGCGCGCAGTAGAATCTCGCGCAGGGAAAAAATCAGGGCGGCGACAGGATTGAGCTCGTAAATGAAGACGAAGCGCTTGGGGATGCTCTCGAAACTATAAAAGATGGGCACCAGCCAAAACAGGATCAGCATCGCGGATTCCACCACATAGCGGGTGTCGCGGACGTAGACATTCACGGCCGATGTCAGCAACGCGAGGCCGCAGACGAAAACAACCTCGAGCGCCAGGACCAGGGGCAGCCACAGCCAGTGGATGTTCACGCCCAGGCCGAAGCCCAACGTCATCAACAGCAGCAGCAGAATCTGAATGACCAGGTGCAGGCAACTGGAAAGAACGGTGGAGATGGGAACGATCTCGCGCGGGACGGGGACGCGCTTGACGAGCGCGCTGTTCTCCACGACGGAGGTGGTTCCGGTGACCCAGCCGATATTGAAGAAACTGTAGGGAACCAAGCCGCAAAGCAGGAAGACGGGGAAGTTTTTTATGTGGTGATTGGGGACGATTCTAGTCCAGACAAAAGTGAGCACGCCCATCATCAACAGGGGATTGAGGAGCGACCAGAAGACTCCCAGGGACATGTTCCGGTAGCGGACCTTGAAGTCTTTCAGAACCAGATTCTGCAATAAGAACCAATAATCGCCACGCCACATTGTCAGACCTCGCCGCGCGCGGAGGGGACGGTCGCGCGGCGTAGTAGGCCATTATAAACGATCCCGGCGCGGCACCTGGCGGCGAGGGCGTGGATGCGAGCGCGGGCGGACGGGCGAGCCTGGGGTGGTCATCACAGGGTTTGCAAAGAATCCGAATCCATCGGTACATGGGGTTGCAGGGAATGTGCGCAGGGGATGGTTGACGGCGCGGCTAGAGTGGGATCGGGACCGGGGGCAGAATTGTCAAAATTGGCGATTTTTGGCTGTAAGTTATTGATTCCAGATTAAAAAATGGTCAAAGTTTGACCAAATCACCAGGGCAAGGGGGAGTGATGGACGAGTTGACGACAAGCAGAACGAAGAGCGACGAGATCTACGATCTAGGGACTTGGATGGGCCGCAAGCAGGCCTTCTCCGCGCTGGCGGGACGATGTTCGGCCGCCGACGCCGAGTGCCTGCGCCAAGTCAAGAACAGGAAGGGCTACCGGGCGCTGAAGCTGGGTTGGGGAGAGTTTTGCAAGCAGCGAATGGGCATCAGCCGCGGCACCGCAGAGAAGATCATCCGGCGGCTGGAGGAGTTCGGGCCGCAGTACTTCATCCTGGCGCAAGCCACCGGTATCAAGCCCGACGAGTACCGCCGCATCAGCGGGGCGGTGCGCGGCCAGATGCTGCTGCACGCCGGCGAGGAGATCGCGATCGATGCCGAAAACGCGCCGCGGCTGACGGCGGCGATCGAGGGACTGCGGCGCGGCGGGGATGTAAACCAGGGTGCAGGCACCGCGGACGCGGCCAGCGCGGCCGAAGTCAAAATGGAAGCCGAAATCGAGCGCGAGTTCCAACGCGCCGCAGGCGCGACGAAAGCGGCGTTGCACCACTTCCAGAGACTGGTGCAGAGGCGCACCGAGGGCCGCGTCCGCATGCGGCTGATCGGCGAGCTGGGGCTGGTGGCGCGCCAGATCAGCGAACTGGAACAGGCGGCCTGGCAATAGTTTTCCAAAGGCCGGGCCGGCCGGCTGGTGGACCTTCTATCTGGCCGGCCTGGCGGCGGGCGGATCAGGATTCCGCGCCCGCCGGGCCAGGAGAGGATGGCCGATCGGGCGTGGTTAGCGGCGGCCGGCCTGCTTGTGGGGCTTGGCCTTGGCGTGCCGGGGAGCGGGCGGCTTGGCGGGAGGATCGGGGATGGAGGTGTCGACCGCGATCTTCCAACTCCCGTCGGGCTGCTTTTTCCAGGCGGTGAGGGACTTGAAGGTCATCGTGTGCAGCTTGTGCCGCTTGTCATGCAGCGTGATTTTCCCGGCGCCCCATTCATAGGCGATATCGCCGAAGCGGGCGACTTCGACATGGGCCGTGGTCCAGGAAATCGCCGGTTTATCCTTCAACATGGTTTCGATGTGCTTTTGAATCTCCGCCCGGCCCTGAAGCAGCGGGGCCTCGGCGCCCATGGCGACGGCATCTTCGGTATAGAAACTGACCATCTTGGCCACATCGGCGGCGGCGAAGGCTTTGACCTGGTCGTCGCAGGCGGCGCGGATGGCGGCCTCATCAGCCGCCCGGGTGTCGGGCGCGGGAGGCGCCTGGGACTGGCATCCGGCGAGCGCGAGAAGCAGCGCCAGGGCTGAGATCGAGAGCGATAAGTGCTTTGCACTGCGGAAGTTGGGCGTGAACATCGCGATATCTCCTTGGGGACCAGAAACGCCGATGGGGTGCTGGCTCCGGATAGTATACGACGAAGCTGGGGGGAGCGGCTGGAGGTTTCTTAAGCTGAGAGGAGGCGGGGCGGAGGGGCTCGATCAGGCATTGAAAAGAGCCGCTGGCGAGGCGAGCGCAGGCTCGATTAGCGGCTCGGCAAGAGGCAGCGCGGAGGGCGGCTCGGGCATGAAATCACGGTGCGCGAGAATTGTTTTTGCGTGTTTTCACTGTACGAGGAGCGGGGAAAACTCGTGTTTTTTCGTGTTTTCACCGGGCGGAATGCATGTTTTTGAGGTGTTCCGGCGGGGGAAGCGGGTACGCGGCGGGTCGGCGGAGGGCCGGAGAGCGCCCGAAATGAGGGGGCGCGGAAGGGGAGAGCGAGGGGGTGATAAGGTACAAAGCATGCGATCGGTAGCGGCGATGGCGCGCCAGTTCCTGCGGGCGGCGGTGGGCCAAAGGGTCTATAGGAGGCTGACGCAGGCGTACTGGCGGAGGGTGCCGGAGGGGTACCTGCGGAGGGTGAGCGGGGTGATTCACGTGGGCGCCAATGCGGGTCAGGAGCGGGAAAATTACGCGCGGCACGGCCTGGACGTGGTGTGGATCGAGGCGCTGCCGGAGGCGTTCGCGGAACTGCAGGCGAACTTGGCGGGCTATCCGAGACAGCGCGCCTACCAGCGGCTGGTGACCGATGAGGAGGGCCGTGAATACCGATTCCACGTGGCCAACAATGAGGGCCAGGCGTCGTCGATCTACGGGCTGGCGGGCCACCGGAGGATGTGGCCGGAGGTGCAGTACACGCGTGAGCTGCGGCTGCGGAGCACGACGCTGAGCACGATGTTGCGGGAGGAAGGGGTCGAGGCGGGGCGGTACCAGGCGCTGGTGCTGGACACGCAGGGCTCCGAGCTGCTGGTACTGCGCGGGGCGGTTGAAGAGCTGGCGAATTTCCGTTACATCAAGGCCGAGGCGGCGGATTTCGAAATGTACGAGGGAGGCTGCCGGGCGGACGAGGTGACGGAGTTCCTCGCGCAGCACGGATTCGCCGAGTGGCGACGGGATGTGCTGCGCACGATGGCGGGAGTGGGGACGTGTTACGAGATCCTGTACCGACGGACGGAGGCGCGAAGGGGCGGCGGTTGAGATCAGGCGCGGGGCGAGCGGGCGCCGGAGATCGCGCCAACGAGACACTTCCGGAGGGGCTTTTCAACGCTGGTTTGCACGTGGGTCAGGATTGAAAACGGCGCAGGGCGTCGCGGGTGGCGGAGTGCCAGGCGTCGAGGAGCTTATCGAAGGCGGCGTTCAACTCGGTATCGATTTCCCGGCGCGCCGGGTCGGCGTCGAACCAGGCCAGCGAGCGGCGGATGCCTTCAGAAAATGGAACGGTCGCGCGGAAGGTGGGGACGAAGCGCTTGATCTTGGAGTTGTCGAAGACGGAGCTGTTGGATTTGTCGCCGAGGAGGGTGCCGAGCCTGTCGGGCAGGCAGGCGGCTATGAAATCAGAGGGGATGTAGACCAGGCGCGGCTCGGCGCCGGCGGCCTCGGCGACGAGGCGGAAGAACTGATTCCAGGTGAGGACCTCGTCGGAGGTGATGTGGAAGGCGTGGCCGATGGCCTGGGCGTGGCCCAGCAGGCCGACGAGGCCCAGGGCGAAATCGGTGTTGTGGGTGATGGTCCAGAGTGAGGAGCCGTCGCCGGGTACGATGACCTCGAGGCCGCGGCGCATGCGGTCGACGACAGTGTAGGGGCGGGTCCAACTGTTGAGGACCAGAGGAATCGAGGTGTCGCCATAGGTGAGGGAGGGGCGGACAATGGTGACCGGGAAGCCGTCGTCGCGACAGGCCCGGAGGAGGAGTTGTTCGCAGGCGATCTTGTCGCGGGAGTACTGCCAGAAGGGGTTGGAGAGAGGCGTGGATTCGGTGATGAGATAGTCCGTGGCGGGCTTCTGATAGGCGCTGGCGGAGCTGATGAAGACGAATTGGCGGGTGCGGCCGCGGAACAGAGCGAGGTCGCGCTCGATGTGGGCCGGGGTGTAGGCGATCCAGTCGACGACGGCGTCGAAGGAGCGGGAGGCGAGGGCCGAGGCGGCCGAAGCGGGGTCGTCGATGTCGGCGCCGAGGGTGTGGACGCCGGGGGGCAGATCGGCCGAATGGCGGCCGCGCGTGAGTAGAGTGAGATCGAGGCCGCGCTGGGCGGCGAGTTGGGTGCAGGCGGAGCTGATGATGCCCGTGCCGCCGATGAAAAGTACGCGCATGTTGAAGTTGTAGCAGGCGCGGGGCGGGTTTGCCAACCCGTGGAATGCGCGGCTGTGGATGGCGTTACAAACTCAGGTTGGCGGCGCGGGGGCGGGAACAAGCCGCGCCTCAAGCGGGAGCTGGAGTTCAGTTGCGGACCGCGAGTGCCAGGTTGCCGATGCTGGTCGGATGGAGAGGCGCGGCCGGCCGCTTCAGGGCGCCGGGGTTCTGGGCGGCAGAGTTCTGAGCGACGGGGTTGTGGGCGTTCTCGGCGAAATACATGCGCACGGCGCGCTCGAGGTCGGGCGCGGAGAGGCGGCGCGGGCTCTCCTCATAGGAGTTGATACAGGCGACGATCTTGCAGATGTCGCGCGGATAACAGGCGCGCAACTCCGTTCCGCCGAGCATGCGGCACAGGCCCATCAACTGGTCGGTGAGGTTGGGGTCGATTTCGAAGCCCTGGCGGGCGGCCTCGCGGCGGAAGATCTCGACGAAGCTGCGTTCGGCGACAGGAGGGACGAAGATTTTGTTGGGGATGCGGCGCAGGAAGGCGGCGTCCATCAACTCTCTGGGCTCGAGATTGGTGGCGAAAACGACCATCAGCTCGAAGGGGACCTGGAACTTCAGACCGTAGCTGAGGTTGAGGTAATCGACGCGGCGATCCATGGGCAGGATCCAGCGGTTGAGCAGGCTGGCCGGAGAGACGACCTGGCGGCCGAAGTCGTTGACGATGAGGATGCCGTTGTTGGCCTTCGTCTGGACCGGCGCGGCGTAGATATTGGTGGCGGGATCAAGGCGCAATTCGAGCATCTCCATGGAGAGCTCGCCGCCGACCATGACGGCCGGGCGCTGGCAGGCGACCCAGCGCGGGTCCAGACCGGGGCAGAAGCCTTCGAGGGGGTGGTGCATCACGGGATCGAAGACCGAGATGATCTGGCCGTCGACTTCGACGGCGTAGGGAACGACGATGGCGTCTTCGAAAACCTTGACGGTGCGCTCGGCGAGACTGGTTTTGCCGTTGCCGGTGGAACCGAACAGGAACAGCGTCTCCTGGCTGATCAGCGCCGGGCCCAACTGGTCGAGGACCTCATCCTCCAGCACCAGGTCGGAAAAGACGCGGCGCAGGTGCGGGCGCGTGATTTTGGGGCGCGCGGACTGGGCGCGGACGGTGGATTGATAGACCTGCAGCGAGACGGGGGCGGGGCCGGCATAGTGGCTGGCGGACTGGCGGTCGGTGGCGAACTTGTGGCCGGCGGAGGTCAGGCTGAGCATGAAGTTCTGGCCGTCGGTGCCGCGGATTTCGACGAGTTTCTCCTGTTGCAGGTGGCGGAAGACGGCCTCCAGGACGAGGGGCGGGAGCTTGAGCTCGCGATGCAGGGAGAGCAGGGTGCTGACGCCTTCCAGATGGAGCCGGCGGGCGACCAGGTTGACCACCAGGGCCCAGGGGATATCGAGGGTGTCCAGGTCACGCGGGGCCTGGGGCACACAGACCAGGGGAAGAGGGGGATGCGGCATGGGCGGCACTATGCTGTATCGACCGAATTCGATCCAGTTTGAGAAAATCTCGCGCCGTGGCGGAGGATTCCCGCGCGCCGGGGCGATGGGCGGCGGAGGTGGCGGGGCCAGGAAGAGGAGTATGCCGTCGTAAATTCCATATTCTCCTTTTTTTCGCCATCGGTGCACGGAAGCTCTGCAAACCCAGGCCAGAATCGAGCGACGAGGGGCGGCGGGAGGAGCGTTCCCGGGAGCGCGGGCCGAAGCGACTGATTGTCCGTATGACATTCATTCAATTTGACTTATTAGGCATCTAAAGACGGACAATAGCATCTGAATGGCGGCATTACGATTTCTCAATAATTCCTCTTGACGCACCTGTTGCGATTACCTAACAATAGATCCTTGGCTAGATTGCGGCGGCGGGCAATCGGGAGCTGCCTGTGCCGCAATGAGGAGTGTGGGCATTAGAGGACGGAAAGTCCCGAGAGGAGAATAAGAAGAGGATTTTCGGGAATGGGGGCCGAGGAGACCCCCATTTCGACGGCGGCGAAGACTTGGGGGGGCAGATCGTTTGGAATTCCGGCGCTCCACTGGGGGCCGGACCCAATGAGAATTTGACGGGGCCCCGATCACCGGCATCACTTTCAGAATGCCGGGTATGCAGCACAATCTGAACGGCTACGTAGCACGGTTGAGCGCCGCCGTGGAATTCCTTTTCTGAATTCGGCCCCAAGGCGGGCAGGGCTCGTGCAGCGCACACCTGGGGGACCGGAGAGGGAGCTCCCCGCTAGGTTTATGTGAGCTCGAGAGACGCCGCAACAAGCGGCGGAGGAGAAGGAACTTGAAGACCAAAATCGCGATTAGCGTGTTGTTCATCGCGGCGGCGTTGTTGCGGCCAGCACAGGCGGGCCAACTGTTTATGAACATCACATTGCCGAAGATCCCGGTGCATCACTCCAATTCTGTGCTAGGCGAGTCGGTAAACCTGTACCTTTCAGGCCCCGGCTTTCCAAGCCCCACCAGCGGCTATATCATGGCGAGCGGCTATGACAACCTGTTTCCCTCGACGAGCATCGCGCCGCCCAAATTCACTGGGGCGACCCAGGAAAACCTCGAGGTGGCGCAGGATGGAAGCCATGTAGGCCTGGGTCTGAACAGCAACGACACCCCTTACGTCGGCCCGACCGACGGCCTCGTGCTGGATTTTTCCAACGTCGAAAAGAGCTTGGGCGGCTCGCCCCTGGCGGCCGTCACGTTCAGTTTATTTCAGGACGTCACCGGGGATGCGACTTGGGTCATTTATGGGACGACAGGCGCGGGCGGCAAGGGCACCGCGACGCTCCTGGATTCCGGTCCGACGTCGGTCCTGGGACCGATCACATTCACGACCAGCTCGATATACGCCTCGTATGTGATTGGAGAGTCCAATGACTGCGCCCTGGACCTCGAGGGCATCCAGCTCGAGTACGCCGCTCCCGAACCAGGCACGTTCGCACTGGCGGGCATGGCACTGATCGGGCTCGGAGCGGCCCTGAAGAAGCGGGGGCGGAAGGCCTGAGCTGCCGCGCGGCGCGCAGCCGCAGGAGAGCCAGGGGAGCGACGCGCGGAGCCTGCATCCGGGCGCGGGCGCGGCCGCTGGCGGTCCGGTTCCGTTGATAAGCTCGAAGCAATCGAGTCCAGCGGAACGGAGGCCGAAGTATGCATACGAGACGCATGGTGGCGCTGGCGGGCGCAGTGATTGCGGGCGCCTGGGCGCAGGATGCGGGAGGGCCGGTCGGCGTGTTCGATGGACACGGCGACGTGGGCACGGTGCTGCACCCGGGCGCGGCGGTTTACGACTCCGCCACACGGAGCTACGCGGTGCGCGGCGGCGGGGCGAACATGTGGTTCACCGCGGACGCGTTCCAGTTCGTGTGGAAGAAGGTGTCGGGTGACGCGTCGATCACGGCTGACATCGCGTTCCCGGCGGCGGGCGGGAACGCGCATCGCAAGGCCGTGCTGATGGTGCGCCAGAGCCTGGACGCGGACTCGGTGGACGCGGCGCGGCACGGCGAAGGGCTGACCTCGATCCAATTCCGCGAAGAAAAGGGCGGCCTGACGCACGAAGTGCAATCGAACATCTCCGCTCCGCAGCGTTTGCGACTGGTGAAGCGGGGCAACTACGCGTACATGCTGCTGGCGAGCGAGGGAGGCGAGCTGAAGATGGCGGCGGGCGCGCCGCGCATCGAACTCCAGGATCCGTACTACATCGGCATTGGAGTGTGCGCGCACGATCAGGACGCGGTGGAGCAGGCCGTGTTCTCGAACCTGGAGATCGATCAGACAGCGCCCGATGCGGCGCGGAAGCCGGAGCTATCGAGCACGCTGGAAACGATCCCGGTGAGCGACGCCGGGCGTCCCGGAGACCGGAGGGTGGTGTATGCGACCCAGGGGCGGATCGAAGCTCCGAACTGGACGCGGGACGGCACAGCGATCGTGTATAACAGCCAGGGCCGGCTGTACCGCATCGCGGCCGGGGGCGGGCGGCCGGAAGCGATCGACACCGGTTTCGCGACGCGCGTCAACAACGACCATGGGATCTCGCCGGACGGGACGATGCTGGCGATCAGCGACCAGTCGCAGGGCCAGCACGAATCGTTGATCTACGTAGTGGGGCTGGCGGGCGGCACGCCGCGGCGAGTTACGGATAGGGGTCCGTCGTATTTTCACGGCTGGTCGCCGGACGGCAAGACGCTGGCGTTCTGCGGCGTGCGCGGCGGCGAGTACGACGTGTACACGATTGCGGCCGAAGGGGGCGCGGAGACGCGGCTGACGACGGCGCCGGGGCTGGACGACGGCCCGGAGTATGCGCCGGGCGGCGAGTTCATTTACTTCAACTCCGAACGGACCGGCAGGATGCAGATCTGGCGCATGAAGCCGGACGGGACGGAGCAGGAGCAGGTGACGAACGACGAGTACAACAACTGGTTCGCACACCCGTCGCCGGATGGGAGGCGGCTGGTGTTCCTGTCCTACGCGAAGGACGTCAAGGGGCACCCGGAAAACCAGGACGTGATGCTGCGGCTGATGACGCTGGCCGACGGCAAGATCACGGTGCTGGCGCGGCTGTTCGGCGGGCAGGGCACGATCAACACGCCGTCCTGGTCGCCCGACGGCAAGCGGCTGGCGTTTGTGAGCTACCAACTGCAGTAAGGCGATGGAGGGGCGAGCGGGGAGCGGAGCGGCGAGGCGCGCGGGGTGCGCCGATGGCGGGGGGAAAGCGGCGGGGGAGGCGCTGATCCAGGCGGCTCCGCGCGTGTCCGGCTGCTCGATGCCGATCGGGCTGCCGCAGGCCGATCCGGCAGCTGGGAGCTTCTCGCCGAACTTCGCCGCGCAGGGGAGAATGCGATCTGATAGCATCTTGTGAACATGTTGTTCACAGCTGCGATCCTAGGCATCTTCGTGTACGGCATGATCGCCGCCATGTTGGGCACGATCCTGCCGGACCTCTCGAAAAAATTCTCGCTTTCCCCAAAGCAAAACGGCAACATCGCCCTGATTCAGGCCGTGGGCCTGATGATCGGCTCATTCACCAGCGGCCCGTTGATGGACATCTACGGGAAGCAGGTCGGGATGCTGCTCGGCCTGGCGCTGATCGCGGTCTCGCTGATCGCGCTGCGCGGAGCGACGGGGTACATGATGTTGGCGCTGTCGTTGCTGGTGCTCGGTTACGGCGGCGGCGTGGTGGTCAACGCGGGCAACAGCCTGAACACGGTGGTCAATCCCGACAACCCGAGTTCGGTGGCGAACCTGTTGAACTTGTTCTTCGGAGTGGGCGCACTGGTGACGCCGCTGGTGGCGGCCAACCTGTTCAAGAGCGACACGAAGAAGATCACGGCATTCGCGGCGGTGCTGGCGATGGTGGCGCTGGCGGCGAGTATCGTGGCCCCGTATCCGAAACCGAGCGGCCAGATGTCGTTCAACTTCGGGATGGCGGCGAGCCTGCTGGCGGACCGGATGGTGCTGCTGCCGGCGCTGCTGCTGTTCCTTTATACGGCCTGCGAAGTGGGCGTGTGGAACTGGCTGGTGCGGCACCTGATTGCGCAGGGCGTGGCCGAGAAACGCGCCATGACGATCCTGTCGCTGGGGTTCGCGCTGGGCCTGATCGTGGGCCGCGTCGGCATTTCTCAAGTGCTGCTCAGGGTGGATCCGAGAACCGTGTTGATCGGGGCGGCGATCGCGATGGCGGTCACGACATTCCTGATGCTGCAGAGCAGCAACCCGACGGTGTCCTGGGTTACCGTTTTCATTGCCGGCCTGGCGATGGCACCGGTGTTCCCGACGACGCTGGGCGTGGTGGGGAAGGCGTTCATGCAGACGGCGGACCGGATCGCAAAGGGCCTGCCGGCGCAGGAGGCGACGGCGATCGGGATTGCCGTGACGGCGGCCTGGTTCGGGATCGTTGTTTCCAGCCCGATCATCGGTGGTATTGCCGGCGACGACCCCAAGAAGCTGAAGAAGGCGCTGCTGCTGCTGCCGGCGGCGTCGATCCTCATGGCGGGCGTCGCCTACGCGATGTAGGCGGGGCGACGGAAGAAGGCAAACGCGGGTGGGCGCGCGAGGCGCTCACCCGTTTTTCGTTTCCAGCATCAACGTCACCGGACCGTCGCCCACGAGCGAAACCAGCATATGGGCGCGGAAGACGCCGGTCTGCGTTTCGACGCCGCGACGGCGGGCCGCGGCGACGAAATGCTCGTAGAGGCGATGGGCCAGTTCGGGCGGGGCGGCGAGGTCGAAGCTGGGGCGGCGGCCCTTGCGGGTGTCGCCGTAGAGGGTGAACTGCGAGACGACGAGCAGGGCGCCGCCGGTGTCGAGGAGACTCAGGTTCATCTTGCCCTGGGCGTCGTTGAAGACGCGCAGTTCGAGGACCTTTTCGAGCAGCGCCTCGGCATCGGCCTCGGTATCTTCGCGGCGCACCCCTAGCAGAACCAGCAGGCCCGCGCCAATGGCGCCGGTAACCTGGCCATCGACCTCGACGCGGGCCGAGGATACGCGTTGAATAAGAGCGCGCACTTTTGTCTGCCTCCGAGCGGGGCGCGGGCCGGGCAGCTCAACCGGAACAAAGCCGCGGCAAGGCGGCGCGAGTCCGGTCTGCGACGGGCCTAGGGCCGCGCCAGGTACTTTTCATACAGCCGCGTGTGGCGCGTTTCGAGATCGACTTCGGCGCCGCGGATGAAGACCATTTTGACATTGGTTTTCACCTCCAACAGATCGCCGTCGGTGACGACCAGATCGGCCACCTTGCCAGGGTCGATCGAGCCGTAGTCCTTGTCGATGCCCCAGATCTCGGCGGCGTTGAGCGTGACCGAGCGCAGCGCTTCGTCGTAAGGGAGCCCATAGGGCACGCCCTGCGAAGCCTGATAGGGCAGGTTGCGGGCGAACTCCGCGTCGAAAGTGGCGAAGCAGAACTTGACGCCGGCGGCGTGCAGTCTGGCGGGCAGCGAGTAGGGCTCGTCGTAGGGATCATCCTCCTCGTCGGCGTTGGTCTGCGTGCGGCCGAGGATCACCGGAATCTTCTTTTTGGCAATCGTGTCGAGAGACGCGCCGGGCTTGCGCACGGCGGCGAGGACGAGCTTGACCTGCTGGCGGTCGGCGAATTCGATGGCTTCGCGGATCTCGCGCTCGTGGGAGGCGAAAGCGACCAGGGGCACCTGGCCCTCCAGCAGCGGGATCATCGCCTCGAGCTTGAGATCGGTCTTCAACGGCAGGTTCGCTTTTTTGGCGGTCCAATAGCTGCGCGCGTCGTCGAAGAAGCTGGACAGGTCCTGAACCTCCTGGTCGTGCTGGCGCTTCAGATTGGGGTAGGTTTCGCGGGCAGCGCCGAACCTGGGGGCATCGAAACTGATTCGCGGAATGGCGGGATAGCGCAGGTGCATGCCGGCGGTGCGCAGGACCTGCATCTGCTCCCAGGTCCAGCCGGCGAGGTGGGCCAGGGAGATCTGGCCGCCGATCATCTGGACGTTGCCGCCGCGGCCGCCGCCACCGACAGCGGCGGGCAGCAGGGCGGTCATGGTGATGCCGTTGGCGCGCACGACGGGGATGTGCTCGCTGTCGGGATTGAGGGCGACGATGGGGCGAAGCTGGGGATCGAAGACACCGAGCTCGCCGGTGTCGTTGGTCTCGCGGATGGAGGAGATTTCGGAGAGGCCGACCAGGGAGCCGGAGTTGATCATGCCCGGCCAAACGTGCATGCCTTTACCGTCGATCAGACGGATCTTGGTCTTGGGCGGAGTCACTTTTGCGCCGATCTCGGCGATCTTGCCGTCGATAACAAGGACGCTGGCGCCCTCGAGCTGCGGACCCGAGACCGCGTGGACGGTGACGTTCTTGATAAGGAACGAACCGGTCTCGGGCGTGGCGGCGAAGGCCGCGGCGGCGAACAGAGCGGCCATCAGAAGCTTGCTCATGACGGCCTCCTTCTGGCCGGGGCCTCGGCCTTTTCGGCGGCTTTTTCCTTCTCCAGCAGACCTTTCTTTTCGGCATCGCGCTGCGGCCGCGCGGCCAGGTCGGCATCGCGGTCGAAGTACTGGCGGCCGTCGATAAACACCCTTTCGACCTTGCTGTACATCGAGAGCGGATCTTTATCGAAGACGACGAGGTCGGCCTGTTTGCCGTTATCGATCGAGCCGACATATTGGTCAATCGCGAGTTGCCGGGCGGGGTTGATGGTCACCATGGCCAAGGCCTCGTCGGCGGACATTCCGCCGTACTTCATGGTTTTGGCGGCTTCGGTGTTGAGGCGCGTGGAGAGATCGGCGCCGCCGGCGTCGTCGGAATTGAGAGATACAAGCACGCCCTTCTTCGTGAGCAGCGCGGCGTTGTAGGGGATGGCGTCGTAGGCTTCGATCTTGTAGCTCCACCAGTCGCTGAAGGTGGAGACGCCGGCGCCGTGGGCCTTGATCTCCGCGGCGACTTTATAACCTTCGAGAGCGTGCTGCAGCGTGGCGATCTTGAAACCGAATTCCTCGGCCACGCGCAGCAGCATCAAAATCTCATCGGAGCGGTAGCAGTGGGCGTGGACCAGGCGCTTACCTTCGAGCACCTCGACCAGCGGCTCGAGCTTGAGATCGCGGCGCGGAGGGAGGACGCGCTCGCCGCGGGCGTGGCGCGTTTCATAATCCTTCCACGCGGCCTGATACTGGCGGGCCTCGATGAAGGCCTCGCGAATGACGTCCTCGACGCCCATGCGCGTGCCGGGATAGCGCAGATTCTGGGCGCTGCCGCCAGGTGGATTCTGGCCGCCCTCGCCGGCGCGCTTGGGGTTCTCACCGAGCGCGAACTTGATGCCGGGCTTGGCTTCCTTCATGACTAGGCCGGCGGCGTCGCTGCCCCAACGCATCTTGATCACGACGTTGAGGCCGCCGATGGCGTTGGCCGAGCCATGCAGCAGGTTGGCGGTGGTGGTGCCGCCGGCCAGATCGCGGTAGATGGCCGGATCCTGGGGATTGATGACATCGCGCATGGCGACCATGGACGAGACGGAGACGGTGCCTTCATTCGTGGATTCGAGGGCGATATGGGTGTGGCAGTCGATCAAGCCGGGAGTGACGTGCTTGCCGCCGAGGTCGATGATCTTGGCGCCCATGGGCGCGAGGACCTTTTCTCCGACCTCACTGATGAGCCCGTCGCGGATGATGATGGAGCCGCTCATGGTGCCGTGGGTGACGGTGTGGATGGTGGCGTTCTGCAGGACGATGGTCGAGGGAGCGGCGGGCGGAGCGGCGGGCTGCGCGAGGATGAGGCCGCAGGCGGCGGCAGCGATCAAAATGGTGCGCAGAGGATTCATCACTGCTCCTCTCCGCCGGGGGCGGCGCCGGCCGGGCGCGCGGGCGGCTCTTCGGGGGCCGGCAGATAGCGTTTGCCGTCGATGAAGACCATTTCGACTTTCGACTTGTCGTCGAAGAGATCTCCCTTCACGAGGGTGAGGTTGGCGATCTTGCCTCGGTCGATGGAGCCGAGGCGGCCGGCGACGCCGTAAATCTCAGCCGCCGAGAGGGTCAGCGCACGGATCGCGTCGTCGGGCTTGAGCCCCAGGGCGATCGACTTCTTCAGAGCTTTCAGAATGTCCTTGGGCGCATCCAGGCCTTCGGAGGAGATGGCGAAAGGAACTTTCGCCGCGGCGAGGACGGCGGGGGTTGTGGGCGCCTTGTCTTGCAACTCGAGAGTGCGCAGGCTGGGGATGATCTCGGGGTCCGAATCGCGTTCCCGGGCCGGCCACTTCACGTTGAGGACCACCGGGACGCCGGCCTTTTTCAACAAATCCGCGGTACGGAAAGCCTCATGGCCGCCGTAAAGGACGAAGGGCGTTTTGAACTCCGCGCCGAACCTCAGCAGGCGTTCGATCTGCACGCGGCTGGTGGCCGGGAAGAGCAGCCGGCGCGTTTCGAGCAGTCCTTCCAGGGCGCGGTCATAGGGCGGACGGGCGACGGTAACGGGGTTCTGAGAGTACGCTTCCTTGGCCGCTTTGTAGTACGCGGCGTCGATCCAGAGCTGGCGCTCATAGGCTATCACGCCCATCAGGGATCCGGGAAAACCGCCTGAGAAACCGCCGCTGGTGAGCGTGGTGTAAAGACCAGCCGAGGGATCGAGCACCATGTCGCCGCCGGTTTCGCCGGCCAGGTTGATCACGGCGCCATGCCCGGCGAGAAGGCCCTGCCGCGGAAAGGCGACGGCAGTGGTGAAGCCCGCGCTGCGGGCGGTTTCGAGCCGGTGGTCCGTGGGTTTGACGAGGTCGGCGGCCTTTACCCAGGTGAAGGCGTTGGGGCGGTCCTCGGGGCCGCGCACGCGGGGCTGCGGCGGCTGAGGCGTTGTAGGCGCGGGAGTCGCGGGTGCGGCGCGCGCGCCACCGGCGGACGCGGCGGGCGTGGCGAGATCGGCGATGCCCCACGTGCTGAGCGCATCGATGAGACCGGGATAGACGTTCAGCCCCGAGCCGTCGATGACGGTGACACCGGCGGGGATAACGACGTTTTCGCCGACGTCCTCGATCAGACCGTCCTTGATGAGCACCGTCGCCTTCTCCAGGACGGGGCCGCTGACGGTGTAGACCCGCGCGCCGCGGATGGCCATGCGCGACGGCGGATCGGCCGTCGAGAGGCCCGCCACGGCGAACAAAAGCAGCGCTAGTGGAAAGAGCCGATTTAACATGGGAAACCCTTAGTTTAGACTGGGGAAGCAGCCATGCCAACCCGCAGACCGATCCGTTACAAAGACGCCGGAGTGAATATCGACGAGGCGGAGCGCGCGGTGGAGCTGATCAAGCAAGCCGCGCGAAGGACGTTCACACGCGGGGTGGCCACCGACATCGGGAGCTTCGGCGCAGGCTACCGGCTGTCGGGCTGGAAACGGCCGGTGCTGATCTCTTCCGCCGATGGAGTCGGGACCAAGCTGAAAGTCGCGTTCCTGGCCAATAAACACGACACGGTGGGGCAATGCCTGGTCAACCATTGCGTCAACGACATTGCCGTGCAGGGCGCGAAGCCGATTTACTTCCTGGACTATTTCGCGGTCGGCAAGCTGGACGCCCAGGTGGCGGGCGCGGTGGTGGGCGGGCTGGCCAAAGCGTGCGCGGAGAACGGCTGCGCGTTGATCGGCGGCGAGACTGCCGAGATGCCGGGCATGTACCGGGAGGGCGAGTACGACCTGGCGGGCTTCATCACCGGCTGCGTCGAAAAGGACAGGCTGCTGACCGGCGCGCGGATCGCGCCCGGCGACGTGCTGCTGGGATTGCCATCGAACGGGCTGCACACCAACGGCTACTCGCTGGCGCGCAAGCTGCTGCTGGAGGTCGCCGGCCACACGGTGAAGAGCTACGTGCCGGAGCTGGACTGCACGGTGGGCGAGGAGCTGCTGAAGGTTCACCGCAGCTACCTGCAGCCGATTCAGAGGCTGATGAAGCTGGATCTGCTGCTGGGCGCGGCGCACATCACGGGCGGCGGCATCACCGACAACACGCCGCGCATTCTGCCGGCCGGAGTAGCGGCGGAGATCCAGCCCGGCACATGGCCGCTGCTGCCGATCTTCGAACTGCTGAGGCGGCTGGGGAACGTCCCGGATGACGACTACCGCCGCACATTCAATTTGGGCATCGGCATGATCCTGGTCGTGCCGGCCAAGAAGGCGGTGAAGGCGAAACGGGCGCTGGATCGCATGCAGGAACGATGGCACGAAATCGGCCGCGTCATCCGCCAGCCGCGCGGCCGGAAGGACAGGGTGATCTACCGGTGAAACGCCTGGCCATTCTGGTCTCGGGGCGGGGCTCGAATTTCGAGGCCATCGCGCGCCACATCGCGGACGGCAAGCTGGAAGCGGAGATCGCGTGCGTGCTGTCGAATCAGCCCGAGGCGAAGGCGCTGGAGACCGCGCGGAATCTGGGTTTGAACGCGGTTTCGCTGCCGTCGAAGGGCATCGATTCGGAGACCTACGCGGCGCAAGTTTGCGATGTGCTGGCGAGGCTGGGCATCGATCTGATCTGCCTGGCGGGCTTCATGCGGCGCGTGGGGCAGCCGCTCGTGGAGGCCTACGCGGGACGCATTCTGAATATCCACCCTTCGCTGCTGCCGTCCTTTCCGGGCTTGCACGTGCAGCAGCAGGCGCTCGATTACGGGGTGCGGTTCTCGGGCTGCACGGTGCATTTTGTCGAAGCGGGCATCGACTCCGGGCCGATCATCACGCAGGCCGCGGTGCCGGTCCTGGACGATGACACGGCGGAGACGCTGGCGGCGCGGATCCTGGTTGAGGAGCACAAGATCTATAGCGCAGCGATCGCGCTGGTGCTGAGCGGACGTTACCGGATCGAGGGGCGGCACGTGATCCGCACGGCTTGACGCGCAGACATTGCGGACCTTTCAACGGGCGTATTCGATCACAGGTGCCGCGCTCACAGAACGAGGCGCTGGTCGCCGATGCGGCGCGTCACGCGCATGCGGTCCAGGAATTCCAGGAGCGGAATGGCGTACTTGCGCGAGATGCCGGTCCAGAGCTTGAATTCGGGCACCGAAAACGATTGACCGCGGTGGGCCTCGAGAAGTTGCTTCAGGCGGTCGAGCGAATCGGCGTGATAGATCAGCTCGGGTGAGATGCGCACGAGGCGGCCCTGCTTCAGCAGCAGTTGCAGAATGGGCTTCGAGCGTTGCGGGCCGAGGCCGGACTTGGCAAGGACTTCGGCCTCGGCGGGTGTCGCGAGGCCGCCGGCGCGAAACAGCGATTCGATTTTAGCGAGGGCTTCATCTTCGTCGCTCTGCAATTGCACACGGAAGCTCGCCAGGCGGAGCAATTCGCCTTCGGCGGCGATCTCGGGCGCGGCCGCCAGGAGCGCCTCCAACAGGGGCGCGGACAGCTCAGCACGCGTTCGGGGCAGGCCCGGCGCGAGCGGGTTTTGCCGATGAAACTCCGCCAGCCGGAGATGCAGATCGCGTGCGGCATCGGCGATGCGCGCCTGGAGAATCAGGAGCGGTTCAGCACCGCGCAACGCGGCCAGGCCGGCGCTGTGCGAGGCGGCCAGCAGTTCCGCCGGCAGCACGCCCGTGCGGGCCACGGCTTCGCTGAGCGGGATGCCATCCGCGGATTCCGCCGCATAGATCTCGAGGCGCCGGGGCAGGTCCGCGGCGTCGAGCGCGCGCAGGCGTTGCGCCGCGGCCGGGCGTCGCAGCCGCAGGGAGGGCGTGTTCTCTAGAACGACGCCGCCGCCGATGGTGACCACGGGCGAGAACATCCGGGCGATGAAGCGATCGCCAGGCAGGAGCGGCAGTGGCGACTTCAGCAGGAGACGCAGCAATGCCGTCGAGCCGGGAGCGACGGGAGCGAGAGTCTCGAGCAGCCGTACCTGGGCTTCGGTTTCCGCGGTCCAGGCATGAAAATGGATCGGCGCGCCGTGCTTGAGCTTCGCCGCGCCGGGGAGCAACTCGAAGCGGCACTCCACCGCCGCGCTCGCGCGGAACAATGCGGGCGGCACGAGCATCATGCCGCGAGACAATTCGGAGGCCTCCACGGAGGCCAGGTTGACGGCCGTGCGCTGGCCCGCGACGGCTGCGGCGACGCTGGCGCCGTGCACCTGCAGATTGCGCACACGCAGTCTGCGCCGCGCCGGCAGGAGTTCCACTTCGTCCTCCACTCTCAGCGTGCCGGAGGCGAGCGTGCCGGTGACGATCGTTCCAAAGCCGCGCAGCGTGAACGAGCGATCGATAGGCAGCCGGAAGGGACCGGTGATGTCGCGCGCGGGCGCTTGTCGCGCGCACTCGACCAGCGCGTCGCGCAGCTCAGCCAGGCCCTGGCCCGTCTTCGCACTGACTGCTAGGACGGGCGCGCCGGCGAGGAACGAGCCCGCCAGGTATTCGGCCAACTCCAGCCGCACCAGGTCCAGCATCTCGGGCGTGACGAGATCGGCCTTGTTCAATGCGACCACGCCGGATCGCAGGCCGAGCAGCCGGCAGATCTCGAAATGCTCCCGGGTCTGCGGCATCAACGACTCGTCGGCGGCGACCACCAGCAGCACGATGTCGATGCCCGCCGCGCCGGCCAGCATGTTCTTGACGAAGCGCTCATGGCCGGGGACGTTGACGAAGCCGAGCCGCAGATCGTGGTGCTCCAGGTGCGCGAAGCCGAGGTCGATGGAGATGCCGCGCTCCTTCTCTTCCTTGAGCCGGTCGGTGTCGATTCCGGTGAGCGCGCGGACGAGTGCCGTCTTGCCGTGGTCGATATGCCCCGCCGTGCCGACGATAATGTTCTTCATGCGGGCTCTGCTCCTTCTGATCGTCGCGTGCGCAAGTCCCGCGGCACAATGGCCGCGCGTGAAGCCGGAACCGGCCCCGCAATCGCAGCCGGGGGCGGAGGCGACGAAAACGCAGCCGGCGGGCGCGCCGAACAGCAGCGCTAAGCCAGGCGGCGAATCGAGCCTCGCTCCGAACACCGTGTTTCGCTCCTCCACGGCGCTGGTGCGGATCGATACGCAGGTTCTGCGCTCAGGACGGCCGGTGGACGGATTGACACAAACCGACTTTCGCGTTTTCGACGACGGGCAGCCGGTCCAACTGGCGGCGTTCGGCCAGAGCCGCGAGGCGCTCGAGGTGATCCTGCTGTTCGATGTTTCGGGCAGCATGAGCAGGATTCTGGTGGAAATGGCGACGGTCGCCGAAAATGCCCTGGGGAGTCTCCAGCCGGAGGACCAGGTGGCCGTGCTGGTGTTCGGGCGGAGAATGCTACCGCTGGTGGAACCGACGAGCGACCGGCGCGCGGCGGCGCGCATGATCCAGGAGTCGCTGTTCGAACACGATGTCGGCGCGGGCAGCAATCTCAACGGCGCGATTCTGGAAACCGCGGACTGGCTGGCGAAGCAGCCGCCCTTCGCCGGGCGGCGCTCGCTGATTGTCCTCACCGACAACAAGGGCATGCATTACCAGACGCCGGATGAAAAGGTCCTGCGCGCGCTGTCCGGTTTGGACGTGACGTTGAGTGCGATCGTGCCGGCGGACGCGCGGCCGCCGAAGCCCGTGCCGCCGGGGGCCAATGCGAATCCCGATTTCACTCCGCTGGATGTATTCAGGCTGGCGCGCGAGACCGGCGGCGAAGTGCTGCGCGCCGACAGAACGGGCGGACGTTTTGTCGAGATGATGGAGCGCGTGCGGCGGCGCTACGACCTGGCGATCCGTCCGCAACCGGGACCCGAAGGCGCTTTCCGGCGCCTCGAAGTGCAGCTCACGGACGAGGCGCGCGCACGAGTGGGCAAAGTCGAGATCCGCGCCCGCAGCGGCTATTACACCGTGGCGCCGGCGCCGTAGCGGGCACGGCGATGCATTTGCCACAGCGCGTAGCCGACGATCGTCTTGGCGTCCTGGATGCGCCCGGTTTCGATCATCGCGGCGATCTCGCGCATCGAGAACCAGCGAGTCTCGATGCGCTCGTCCTCCATGGGCATGGCCGGGCCGGCCGTCAAATCCCGGGCGACGAAGATGGTCATGCGCTCGGCGACGTAGCCGGGACTGGCGAAGAAGCTGCCGAGCCTGGACCAGTGGCGCGCGCGGTAACCGGTCTCCTCGATCAACTCGCGCCGGGCCGCTTTCAGCGGCGTTTCGCCGGGATCAATGCGGCCGGCGGACAGCTCCCACATGTAGGCGCGCGCGGGCAGCCGGTACTGACGAACCAGCAGCAGGCGGCCGCGCGCGTCGATGGGCATCATGACGGCCGAGCCGGCGTGCTGGACGACGGCGCGCCGGATCTCGAAACCGCCGGGGTCCACGGCGTGATCCATGGTCACCCAGAAGATGGGCGTGCGGCAGATCTCCTGGCTGGAAATGAGTTTCATGGGCATAAGAAATCAGTGGCGCGCGAGCGCGGCGGTGAAAGCGCGGAGGCCGCGTGTATTCATCACATCATCTTTGGTCAGCCAGCCGCGGCGGGCCATGGTGACGCCGAAACGCATGCTGGAAAGATGTTTCGGATGATGGGCGTCGGTCGATACAACAAATTTCACGCCCAGCGTTTTGGCACGGCGCAGGAGCGTGGCGTGCAGATCGAGACGCTCCGGGCTGGCGTTGATCTCCATCCAGACCCCGCGCCGCGCGGCTGCGGCGGCGATGCGGTCGAAGTCGTAAACGTAGGCTTCACGGTGCAGCAGGACGCGTCCGGTGGGATGGCCGAGCGCCTTCACCGACGGGCTCTCGAGCGCGCGCAGCAGCCGGTCCGTCATTTCGGCGGAATCCAGGTTCATGTAGCTGTGGACGCTGACGATGACGAAGTCGAGTTCGGCCAGGGCGTCCGCGCTCAAGTCCATGCGGCCGTCGCGCAGAATATCGCACTCGAGCCCGGAGAAGATGTGGAGGCCGTGGTGTTCGCGGTTGTAGGCGCGGACCAGCGCCGCGAAATCGACGGCGCGGCGTTCATCCAGGCCGTTGGCCATGGCCAGCGCCTTGGAGTGGTCCGTGATGGCAATATACTCGTAGCCCAGCGCGCCGGCGGCTTCGGCCATCTCCTCGAGCGTGCCGCGGCCATCGCTTTCGCGGGTATGCATGTGCAGATCGCCGCGAATGTCGGCGACCTCGATGAGCGCAGGCAATTCGCCGCGCTCGGCGGCCTCGATTTCGCCTGAATTCTCACGCAGCTCGGGCGGGATCCACTCCAGGCCGAGGGCGGTGTAGATTTCCTCTTCGGTGCGCGAGGCCACCACTTTGCCGCTGTCGAGTTGTGACAGGCCGTATTCGTTCAGCGTCAGGCCCAGGCTCTGAGCGCGCTGGCGCAGATGCACGTTGTGGTCCTTGCTGCCGGTGAAATATTGCATCGCCGCGCCGTAGCTCTGGTCGGGCACGGCGCGCACGTCCACCTGAATGCCCTCCAAGCCGAAACGCGCGCTGGCCTTATTGGAGCCGTGGCCGAGAACATCGTGCACGCGCGGGTGGGCGACAAAACGGTCCAGCGCGGCGGCGGCTCCGGGCCCGGCGACGAGCAAATCGAGATCGCCAACGGTCTCCTTACCGCGGCGCAGGCTGCCCGCCGGCGTGACGCGTTCGACACCGGGAGTTGTCGCGAGATAGGCCGTCAACTCGTCGGCGGTGGCGGTGGCGAAGCCGAGCAGGAACCGGCCGGCGCTCTGGCGATAGTGGCTGAGGCCGCGCAGGATCTTCTCCTCGAGCTTCAAGCCCATGCGCGGCAGTTGCTGGAGCTTGTGGTCGCGGCAGAGCTGCTCGAGCTCTTCGAGAGTCGAGACGCGGAAATGATCCCACAGGGTGCGGATCGTCTTGGGACCCAAGCCGGGAATCTTCAGCATCTCGAGCGCGGTGGGCGGGTAGCGCTCGAGAAGCTGGTCGCGGCGTTCGAAGCTGCCGCGGCGGGAGATCTCCTCGAGCACGGCGGCCAACCCTTTGCCGATGCCGGGAATTTCGGTCAACTTGCGGGATGGGTCCTTGAGGATGTCCTCGATCCGTTCCGGATAACCCTCGATGACGCTCGCGCCGTTGCGGTAGCTACGAATGCGAAAGCCGTCTTCTTCGGCGATCTCCATCAAATCGGCGGTCTCGCTGAGGAGGTGAGCAATTTCGATGTTTTCCACGACATCCGTCCCCCTTAGCGTGATTTTACCCGCCCGCGCGGCGGGGATTATTCCGGACAGTTCTGGCGTAATCTGCGGGGATGGGGCTCGACGTGCACCAGCACGTCGGCGACCCAGGGCAGCTCGGCCTTCACCTTGTTGCGTACCTGTTCGGCGATGGAGTGGGAGGCGCGCACGGTCAGGTCCGGATCAACCTCCAGATGGAGGTCCACGTGGTAGCGCAGCCCGGTCTTGCGGGCGAAGCACTTCTCCACCTCGAGGGCGCCGGCGACCGTCAGCGCGGCGGCGCGGATGGATTTCATGGTGCCGGGTTCGGGCATCGTGTCCATGAGATACAGAGCGGTCTGGCGCACCACGCGGAAGCCCAGCAGGACAATGACGACGCCTACAGCGACGCCGCCGATGGGATCGGCGTAGCGGCACTGGAGGGGGAACAAGACCGCTAGGCCGACGGCCAGCAGGGCCGCGCTGCCGGACAAGATGTCAACGGCGTCGTTCCAGGCGTCAGCGACCAATGCGGAGCTGCCGATGCGCCGCCCGGTGCGCATCTTGTAAGTCGAAAGAAACGCCTTCAACACAATCGAAACCGCCAGCGGCCACAGCGCGTAGGCGGCCGGGGCAGGGCGCGGGGAGGAGAGCAGCGCCAGCGAGCGCCAGGCGATGACGATGCCCAGGAGACTGAGAACATGTCCCAGCAAGAGCCCGGTGAGGGTTTCAAACCGCCCATGGCCGTAAGGATGGTCCGCGTCGGGGGGACGGGCGGCGACCAGGAGGCCGATGATAACGGCGAGGGAGTACAGTACATCCGCGGCGTTCTCGAGGCCGTCGGCGATGACGGCCTGGGAGCCCGCGCGCCAGCCGATCAGGATCTTGGCAACGGCCAGAGCGGCACTGATGGCCATCCCGGCCAAGGCGGCGCGAAGCCCGAGCTTTTCGGCATCCACTTCCACCGAGAATAGCGCATCCGGTCCGGGCGGCTGGTCCCTGTCTTGCTCCAGTATCTTGAAAGCATTACACTTGAAACACAACCTGAGTTGTGCCCACAAGGGTGAGTACGCCGGGGCCAGCGCGTGGAGGTCTTGAGCGCGCCGAGGTCAGCGCCTCTCCGATGGGCCAGCCAGGTTGGAGTGGCGGCACGCCGGCTTTTCGCGCGGCGGCCGAACGAATGAAGTGGATTTAGAAACCCTACTCGTAAGGAGGGGCACAACAAATGGAAGAAATCAGAAAAGCCCCAGCCATCCCGAAGCGTCCTGGAATGGACAAGACCGCTCAGAACATACAGGAAGCGTTCCTCAACAACGCTCGCAAGGAAAAGATTTTCCTGACTATCTACCTGATGAGCGGAGTGAAACTCTCCGGCCGCATCAAGAGTTTCGACAAATACTCGGTGATTCTCGAGACCAACAATCAGGAACAACTGATCTTCAAGCACGCCATTTCCACGGTCGTCGTATCACGGCCGGTGTATGGCAGCCCGACGATCCACCCGGCCGCGGCGTCCGTGGGTGCTCCGGCTGCCCCAGCCGGCGGAGAAGCCACGGAGGCCTGACACGGCGGCCCCGTCCGGCGAAAAAGCAATACTGGCGGCGGTGGAGCTGACCACACGCCGAAAACCCAGCCCCCAGGCGCGTGATTCTTTTCCCGCGGAAGAGTCGCTCGAGGAACTGGCGGCGCTGGCCGGGAGCGCGGGCGCGGATGTCCAGGAGAGGATTCTGCAGCAGCGGCCGGCGTTCGACCCGGCCACGCTGGTGGGGTCCGGCAAACTGGACGAGCTGAAGGCGCTGGTGGAGGCCCGCGAGGCCGACTTGGTGATCTTCGACCACGAACTCAGCGGCACACAGCAACGCAACCTGGAGGGGGCGTTGGGATGCCGCGTGGTGGACCGCAATCAATTGATTCTGGACATTTTCGCGCGGCGGGCGCGGACGCGCGAGGGGCAGCTGCAGGTGGAGCTGGCGCAGCTCAACTACCTGCTGCCGCGGCTCACCGGGCGGGGCACGGCGATGTCCCGACTGGGCGGTGGCATCGGCACCCGCGGCCCCGGCGAGACGCAGCTGGAAACCGACCGCCGGCGCATCTTCAAGCGTCTCAAGAAGATTGCGGACGAGCTGCAGGCGGTGCGCAATTCGCGCGGCGTGCAGCGGCGGCAGCGGCAGGCAGTGCCGCTCGCGACGCTGGCCCTGGCGGGCTACACCAACGCCGGAAAGTCCACTCTTTTCAACCGGCTGACGGAGGCCGGCGTGACGGCCGACGCGCGCCTGTTCGCGACCCTGGATCCGACCGTGCGGCAGCTTACGCTGCCCTCGCGCCGGAGGGTCCTGGTGAGCGACACGGTGGGATTCATCCGGCAGTTGCCGACCACGCTGGTGAAAGCCTTCCGCGCGACGCTGGAAGAGGTGGTGGAGGCGGCGCTGATTCTGCACGTGATCGACGCGACGGCGCCGGCGGCCGGCGAGCACAGCGTCCACGTACGGTCGGTTCTGGCGGAGATCGGTGCGGAAAAGACCCCGCAACTGCTGGTGCTGAACAAGAGCGATCTGCTGGAAACGGATGCGGCCGGCCGGGAGTCGATTCGGGCACGGCTGGCGGGCGAAGCGGGCGGCGTGCCGGCGGTTTGGGTTTCAGCCCGCACGGGCGAGGGGGTCCTGGAGCTGCTGCGGGCGATCGATCGCGCCTTGCCGGAGGATCCGATCGTCCGAGCCGTATTCCTCTTCCCCCCGGCGGAATATGCCCGCGTGGCGTTATTGCACGAATTCGCAGTGGTACGGGAAGAGAGATATACCGAGGAGGGGTGCTGGATGGCCGTGGATACGCCGCAATCGGTCCGCACGCGGCTGTCCGGTTTCGAAGTCCATCATTTGACGTGACTTGTTACACTTATGGCGACCTCAAGTTGTGGAAATAGGTGTGCATATTCCGGAGGTCCATGTCGCAAGTGGATGCAAGGCAAGAACTTAGTATCCACAAGATTTCCACAGGAAGAGCGTGCGACAAGTGTTGCGGAATTGTGAACATCCGATGATCGGGGTATGCTCGGGTTGAGGCGATGAATATCCCCAACACATTAACGCTGCTGCGGATCTTCTTCGTGCCTGTGCTGGTCGCGGTCCTGGTGCAGCAAAATCTGCAGGTGCAGTGCGGCCCCTGGCTGTTGTCCAGCGAAATGATCGCGCTGGCCATTTTTCTGGCGGCGGCGTTGACCGATCTATTGGACGGCTACCTGGCGCGGCGCTGGAATCAGATCACGACGGTGGGCATGCTGCTGGATCCGATCGCAGACAAACTGCTGATCTCGGCCGCGCTCATCGCCCTGGTCCAGGTACATCGCGTGCCGGGCTGGATGGCGGTGCTGATCATCGGGCGGGAATTCGCCGTTTCGGGGTTGAGGAGCATTGCCGCCAGCGAAGGCTACACCATTGCGGCGAGCGAACTGGGCAAATCGAAGATGGTGGCCCAGGTGGCGGCGATCTCGCTGGTGCTGCTGAGCGTCAACTTCCCGGTCTATGAAGTGGCGGCGCGGGTGTGCCTGTGGGGCGCGATGTTGTTTGCCCTGCTCTCCGCCGCCAGCTACTTTGGCCAGTTCTGGCACAAGGTCGAACGAGAGCGTCAAGGCGCGGCGGCGGATCGAACTGCTGCAACTGGAGGGCGAGCGGCGCAAGGCCGCGATGCGCCCCGCAGGCGAAAAGAGCCCATCCTAACCCGCTACTCGTTCAACGGCGCCGGCGGCGTGGGCGCAACGAGGCGGTACTCTCCGTTCTGCAACTCGATGGTGCGCACCTGGCCCGACGGGCCAAGGGTGGGCAGAGTCTGCCCCTTGAGCCGCAGCGTGACGGCGCCGGCGTTGCCGAAGCGCAACCGCAAAGTGCCGGCAGCGGCGAATCCGACAGACGAGCCGGGGCGCAGCATGGCCCCATAGAATCGCTTGCCGTCGCGCCACCCGTCCACCCAGCACAGAGCGCTGGCCTCGACCCTCAGATCGCCCTCGCGCTCGGCCGGTTGCGGGCCCGACCCGAAGGCAACCGGCGGAGCTGCCGGCGCGGCCGGCGGCGCCTGCGCACTGGCAACGGGGAGCGGAGGCGCAACGGGCTGCTCCGCTGGCTGCACAGTTTGCTGCACGGGCGGCGGGCTCTGCAGGGCCGTGGCGGATGCAGGAGCGGCCGGCGGCGGCGCGCTGGCGGCGGGGGTGCGTTGCGCCGTCTGCGGGCGCGCTGGTCTGGCGGCTGATGAGAGCTTGCGATCTTCCTGAAAAAGCCGCTGTCCCCAGTGCAGCCAGGCGAAGTAAGTGCCCGAGCATACGGCCAGAACGGCCACCAGGCTGGCCAGACGGGTGAGCCAACGACGGGTTTCCAGCTTCAGATCGGTTCGCCCGGTGGGCAGCGGAGGGACGTCCGGCCGCGTGTCCGCCAGCTGGGCGTCGCGTTCCAACGCGACGGCGCGCTCGTCGTCCAGCGAGCGTTGGATCTCGGGCGCGACGAAGGACTCGGGCAGCTCGAGCAGGGCGGCATACTGGCGCAGAAAACTGCGGTAGAAAAACGGACCGGGGAATTGCTCGGGGCGGTCCTTTTCGAGGGCCTCGAAGAACTCGACCCGGATGCGTAACAGGCTGGCCAGCTCCGGAATCGAGCGGCCCATTTTCTCGCGTTCAGCGCGAAGCCGCTGACCCAATGTTTGCATGTGATTACGGAATCTGCGCAGCGATCTGTCTGGTAGGATACCGCAATTGCGGGCGGGGCCATACCGTGGGCCGTCTGTTGCTACAGTGGAACGGAGAGGGCCAGGCCGGCTCCAAGGCGGAGAAGGTTGAAAAACGGGGCGGACAATGGTCGAACGGGGCGTGTTGAGCACGATCAGGCGCGTGCGACGGATTCGTTCGAGGAATCTTTCGTTCCCGGACGGGCGCCCGATCCGGGCACCACGCGAGTGGGGGCGGCGAACGGGTGTCCGGGTTGCGGTTCGACGCAAGTGCGCACGCTGTGCAGCGGCGAGGATTTCCTGTATCGCTCGACCGAAAGAACGTTCTTATTCGTCGAGTGCGAAGAGTGCCGCATGGTGCGGCTGTATCCGCGCCCGGAACCGGAAGAGATCCGCCGCTATTACCCCGCAGCGCTGACCGAAAACGAGTCGGCTTGTGCGACGAGCAAGCTGAGCCGCTTCGCGCAGCGGCTGCTGAAACACGGTCTCGTTCAATTTGTCCGGCAAGCGGTGAAGTCCGTGCCGTGGGACGGACCGGTCCTCGATGTGGGCTGCGGCACGGGACGATTCCTGCGCGAGCTGAACCTGCCGCAGCGGCGCCTGGTGGGACTAGATTTCTCGGTGGATGCCGCGGCGGAGGCCTGGGCGTGCAACGCGGTGCCGGCGGTGTGCGGCGCCTTGACCAGCCCGCCGTTCGCCGCCGGCCGGTTTGCGGCCATCACGATGTTCCAGGTGCTCGAGCATCTGTACGATCCTTCGGCCTACGTACTGGCCGCGGCGCAACTGCTGCACCGCGAAGGGCGCCTGATCGTCCAGGTGCCCAACGCGGGCGCGTGGCAGTTTCTGCTGTTCGGAGAGCACTGGAGCGGGCTGGATATTCCGCGCCACCTGCTGCTGTTTCGCGTGCGGGACCTCGATAGTCTGCTCGACTACTGCGGCTTCGAAGTCGTCCGCAGGAAGCGCTTTTCCCTGCCGGACGACCCGGCAACGCTGATCACCAGCCTGGCGCCGGCACTGAATCCGAAGGTGCGGCGGGTGCGCGGCGTCGAGGAAAACGACGTCGCGGCGATTGTGAAGCACCTGCTTTTCGGCTTGTTGTGGCTGCTCGCGCTGCCCATTGCGGCGATCGAATCGGCCTGCAACGGCGGCGCCTCGCTGATCGTCGAGGCGCGCCTCAAGCGGCCGGCGGCCGGTCCCGCATAAACTAAATCGCATGCTCCTCCGCGCCGCTCTGCTCCTGACCGCTTTCGTTCTCAGCGCCTCCGACTTCAGCGGCGCGCGAGCCTTGGAAGAAGTGAAAAAGGCCGTCTCCTTCGGTCCGCGGCCGGCGGGGTCCGTGGCCTCCAAGCACATGCAGGCCTGGATCTCGGAAGAGCTGAAGGAGCGGGGCTGGGAGGTCACCGAAGATCGCTTCATCGCGCAGACGCCGGGCGGCGCGGTGCCCATGACCAACCTGGTCGCCAAGCGATCCGGGCTGTCCGGACGCGCGGTGGTCATCAGCGGGCACACCGACACCAAGAAATTCCCGTTCCGTTTCGTGGGCGCCAACGACGGCGGCTCATCCACCGGCCTGCTGCTGGAGCTCGCGCGGGCGCTCAGGGAGGAGAACTTGCGCAACGATGTCTGGCTGGTTTTCCTGGACGGCGAGGAGGCGTTCCGCGAGTGGAGCGATAGCGACAGCCTCTACGGGAGCCGGCAACTGGCCGCCCAGTGGGCCGCGGACGGCAGCCTGAAGCACGTGGTCGCGCTGATCAACGTGGACATGATCGGCGACCGCGATCTGCAGATCCTCGACGAGTCCAAATCGACGCCGGCGCTGCGCCAGATGCTGCGCGACGCGGCCGCCCGGCTGGGCTATTCGCGGCACATCGCCCGCGAGCCGGCGGAGATCGAGGACGACCACATTCCGTTTCTGCGTGAGGGCGTGCCAGCCATCGACCTGATCGACTTCGACTATGGACCCGGCAACTCGTGGTGGCACACCGCCGCCGATACGCCCGACAAGCTCTCGGCCTCGAGCCTGCGCGTGACCGGCGCGCTGGTGATCGAGATGCTTCACATGCTGGAGCCGCATTAGTCGTCCGCGGGCAGTATGATGTTTTTCGCGGCCGATGGGCCGCACGGCGCGACGCCGGAGCGTGGCCGCAGTGCGGTCCGCATGGCCCGCCGGAGTTCAGCGAGAAGAGGGAGCACCCATGCAACTCGGTTTTGTCAGCGCCATCGTGCCGGACTTAAGTTTCGAGCAGGTGGTCGACTTCGCGGCGGCCACGGGATACGCCTGCGTCGAGGTGATGTGCTGGCCCAAGGGCAAGGCCGAGCGCCGCTACGCCGGGATTACGCACATCGATTGCGCGGCATTGACTGCGACGGAGGGTGAACGGCTGGTCGAGTTTGCCGCCGCCAGGAAGGTCGGCATCAGCGGCCTGGGCTACTATCCCAACGCGTTGTCGCCCGTGCCGGAGGAAGCCCACACCGCCGTCGAGCAGCTCCATCGCGTGATCGACGCCGCGAAGCTGATGGGCATCCCGGTAGTGAACACTTTCATCGGCCGCGATTGGAAACTCAGCGTCGAGGAGAACTGGCCGCGGATGGTCGAAACGTGGAGACCGATTCTGGAGCACGCCCGATCGGCCGGCGTGAAGATCGGGATCGAGAATTGTCCGATGCTGTTCACGCGGGACGAGTGGCCGGGCGGAAAGAATCTCATGACGACGCCGGTAATCTGGCGGCGGATGTTCAACGAATTTGAAGGCTACCCATTGGGACTCAACTTCGATCCGTCGCACTTCGTCTGGCAGCAGATGGACTACCTGGCCGCCATCCGGGAGTTCGCGCCGCGCTTCTGGCACTGCCACGCCAAGGACGCCCGGCTGGACCGCGAGAAGCTGAGCCAGACGGGCATCATGGCCCATCCGCTGGAGTTCCACACGCCCAAACTGCCGGGCCTGGGGGATGTCGAGTGGGGCCCGTTGTTCGCCGCGCTGGCCGACGCGGGCTACACAGGCGCGGTGTGCGTGGAGGTCGAGGACCGGGCCTACGAAGGCTCGCTGGCTGCGCGGCAGGCAGCGCTCAAGCAGAGCTTCCGGTACTTGAGGCAGTTCATCGAGCCGTATTGAAGCGCGGCCTGAAAGAGCAGGCCGCTTCAGGCGCGCCGGCGATGCTTGTCGCGGCACGCCTCAGAGCAGAACCAGAGCGTCTGGCCGTTCTCCTTCAGCGTGACGGCGACGGCCTCGCTGACGTAGGTGCCGCAGACCGGATCCTTGTGCAGCATCGTACTGCCCGCCTGCGCCGGCGGCGGCGCCATCGGCGAACGTGCGCCGGAAGCGGCAGCGGGGCCCGGACCGACGGCCCAATTCATCAGCAGCCGCGCCAGCACGCCCAGCCAGCCCCGCAGCACAGGCAGCAGGATCAGCACCAACAGCAGAATCAGAATGTATCGCAGCATAGAAGAAAAAAGCGCCCGGCCCAGCCCGAGCGCCCTTCTCAGTTCACAACACCCACCCGCTCACTTCTTCGTTTTCTTCTTGGAGTCCGGGTTCTGGTAGGTCGTCTGGATCGATGTCGAGATCACCGACAGCAGACCCTTGGCCGCGTCGGCGTAAGGGCCGGTCGGATCCAGCGCGAGGTATTTTTCCAGCGCATCCTGCATCCCCGGCGGCGGGACGGGCTTGCCATCCTTGTCCATTGTCAATTTGTTGCTCAGCACGTTGCCGATGTAATACCAGGCCGGGGCGTACTTCGGATCGGCCTCGACCGCCTTATGGAACGCCTCCAGTGCCGCGTCGCTCTGCTGGTTGTTGACCATCACGGCGCCGAGGTTGAAGTAATACTTGCCGGCGCTGGCGGGCTCGAGGGCGGCGGCCTTGGCCAGTTCCGTCTTGGCCTCGTCGATCTTCTTCATCTTCACCAGCAGCAGGCCATAGTTGTTGTGGATTCCGCCGTCCTCGGGCTTGAGTTCGATGCATTTCTGGTAGGTATCGCTGGCTTTAGCCATGAGAGCGTCGGCGTCGGCGCCCGTCTTGGTCGCCGCCAGGCTCTCGTAGGCAATCGCCAGCCTGGTCCACACGGCGAGCTGTTTCGGATCGATGGCGGTGGCCTTGTTGAAGCTGTCCACCGCGGTCTGATAATCCTTCGCGTCGAGGGCGGTCATGCCGGCGTTATAGGCGTCCTGCAGAGCTTTGTTCTTGGCCAGACTGGCGGCGCGGTCCTTGACGTTCTTCTCGAGCGCGGCCTTCTGTTCGGCGCTCATCGAGCGTTCCTGCTCTTTTGTCAACTGACCCGTCTCAGTGGCTTTGGCCAGCGCCTGAGTTCGCTCCTGTATCTTCTTCAGATCGAAATTGATTTCGACCTGGTCACTGAACACGCTCTTCACGTTGTCCATGGCATCCACAACCTTACCGTCCACCATGCACTCCACCTTGAAGGTGCCGGGATAGGGTATGCCGGCGTGGATGTACTCGCCTTTCTTGTCGCTCTTGGTCTGGTAGACACCTTTCATATCCTTGCGCGTCATGACAATCACGGCACCTTTCAGCGGCTGACCATCGGTACCGGTGACTTTCCCCCGGATGGTGGAAATCGCCTGGGAGAAACCGGGGCCGGCCAAGAGCAGGCACGCGGAGGCGAGCAGGACAGCGCTACGCAATCGACGAAGCATTTGGAAAGAGACCTCCAACTCTGATTCGAATCACATCGATAGCATACTACACGCGGTGCGGAAGTTGCGCTGGGCCGGAACTCCGATTGCACTCGCCAGCGGTTCCGACGACGGGGCGATCGTGCTGCGACGGGCCCCCGGGCCCGTTATCCGCCTTCCGCCACAACCCGGCCCGCCGGCCGCTGGAACAACCATTCCCGGAATGTGATCCCGCTCGCCCGCGTGACCCTATAATGGGACTTCCCGTATGGGGATCGATTGGTTTCCACTGTGGCTCAGCCTGAGGGTGGCCTCCCTGGCGACACTGATTGCGCTACTGGGAGGGCTGTGGGTGGCCTGGCTGCTGACGCGCAAAGGCCTCCGCGGGCGTGAGTTGATCGATGCCGCCGTTACTCTGCCCCTGGTGTTGCCGCCCACGGTGCTGGGCTACTATCTGCTGGTGGTGTTGGGGCGGATGAGCCCGTTCGGGCGGCTGTATGAATCGATCTTCGGCGAGCCGCTGGTGTTCACCTGGAAGGCCGCCGTCGTGGCGGCGCTGTTTCATGCCGGGCCGCTGCTGATCAAGTCTGCCCGCGCCGCCCTGGAGAGCGTCCCGCCGGATTACGAGAAGGCCGCGCGATCGCTGGGCGCCGGCGAGTGGCGCGTTTTCTGGCAGGTCTCGTTGCCGCTGGCCTGGAACCAGGTGCTGGCCGCGACCACGCTGGCTTTCGCGCGGTCTCTGGGCGACTTCGGAATTACGATCATGCTGGCGGGCAACATCCCCGGCCGCACCCAGACCCTGTCGGTGGCGATCTACGACGCGGTCGAGGGCGGACGGGGCGACGTGGCGCGCACGCTGGTGCTGGTGATTTCCGCCGCTGCGCTGGCTTTTCTGTATCTGGCCAACCGGCTCGGGCGCAGCCAGTTCGGGCGGGCGCTGTGAGAGGACGCCGCAGGATGGTGATGATGGGATGATTGACGCGCGCCTGCGCAAGGCTTTCCCCGGCGGCCGCGGCTCGACGCCGTTCGAACTCGACGTGGAGCTCACCAGCGGCGCCGGTGTGACCGTGCTGTTCGGCCCGAGCGGCGCCGGCAAGAGCCTGACCCTGGACTGCATCGCCGGTTTCGTCCGTCCCGACGAAGGGCGGATCCTGGTGAACGACCGGCTGCTGTTCGACGCCGGCGCGGGCGTGAACCTGCCGCCGCGCCAGCGCCGCTGCGGATGCGTATTTCCCGAGGACTCCCTGTTTCCGCACATGAGCCTGTTCGAGAATTTGTGGTTCGCCGCCGCACGACTCTCACGGCGCGCGCGCCGGCAGAAAGTCGGCGAGATGCTGGAACGATTTCACCTGGAAAACCTCGGCGCCCGGCGCCCTTACGAGCTTTCCAGCGGCCAGCGGCAGCGCGGCTCAATCGCCCGGGCGCTGCTCTCGCAGCCCGCCCTGCTGCTGCTGGATGAGCCGGTGCGGGGCCTCGACGCGGCCCTGCGCATGGAGTTCTACGCGTTGCTAAGAGAGGTGCGCGGCGAGTTCGGGGTCCCCGTGGTTCTGGTCACTCATGACCTCGACGAAGCGCTCGAACTGGGCGAGTCGATGCATGTTCTGGTGGCCGGTAAGATCGCGCAGAGCGGCGCCCCGCGGGAGATCTTCGCCGCCCCGGCCAGTGCCGCCGTGGCCCGCCTGATGGACTGCTACAACCTGTTGCGCGCCGAGATCGTGGCCATGGATCCAACCACCAACCGCAGCCGCCTGCGCATCGCCGCCGCAGACGGCACGGAGTTCGATCTCATCGGGCCCTACTTTCCCGGGTTGCTGCTGGGCGCGAGGGTGACGCTGGCGGTGCGCGAGGACGAAATCGAGCACGGGCCCGAACTCACCGGCGGCGTCCAACTGAATTTGCGGCGCGTGGCCCGGCTCAGCCGCGGCGTGCGCGTGGAGCTGAGCGGCGGAATCCACGTGGCGGTCGGCGAGGAGCCCGCCAGTGGCCTGTCCAAGCAGTGGATTGTTCGATTCCGACCGCAATCGCTGCGCGTAGTCAAGGCGTGACCGGCGCAGCCCGGCCGCGGCGACGGCCGTTCGGGAACCGCGCCGCTGGGACGCGCGGACCAGGTTACGGGAGCCGATTTCCACACTGGCGCCTGTTGCGAGCCCCAAATTGCCTCAGCGGCTGCAGGGAACAGCATCCACCGCAGCCGTCACTTCGCCTGCGCCGAAGGGGTGCACGGCTTCCAGGCGCAACTGCGAGGCGGATGCGGGCGCATCGAATTCGAGCACATGAAGTTCCCGGAGACAGAGTATCCAGTGGCGCAGGGCCTCCGGCAGGTCCTCTTCCGCCCGCACACTGAACCGGAAGCCGCCACATTCGCGGCTGAGGGAGATCCAGGGCTCAAGCCCCGCCGCATCCACGCGGCCGACGGTGAAAAGGTGAACCGGGAAACCGGACTCGATCGCGCATTGCACGATCGCGGCGCTCAATGCGGCCCTGGGCGGACCCTGGAGAGCCTCGTCCACAACCACTCCCACATGGCCCGTGGAGCACAACGCCCTGAGACGCTTCAGCATGGCCAGCACCAGATCCCCGGGTTCGGACGCCAGGTTGTCCTCCTGCGTCGAATTCTTCAGGTCCGTGGCCAAACGCACGCCGTCGGGCAGGAAGACGGGTGCGCGAATCAGCGCTGTATCCGGTTCCACTGCCCCGTCTGCCGACCCTGGAGCCGGCCGTGAATCCGTGTTCCGCGTGAACAGGCCGGAACGATAGAAGCCGACGGCACGCCACTCCCCATCGGGCAGGGTCATGAGCTGATCCAGGCTCTCCCGAATCCCCGGCGTCCTCTCGGAAGCGGCCCGCAGCGACAGCGGCAGCACCAGTCCGACCGCCAGACGTTCCGGTGGCGGCGGCCGGCTGACCGTGTATTCCAACACGGGCGCCCCGTTGACCCAGGCGCGGAGATCCAGGGGCCGCAGTCCCGGCGCGAGCGACTCCATGTCGTCCTGACGGATGGAGACGAGCGTCCGCAACTTCCGTGCGGCAGTCCAATCCATGCGCGCCACCCATAGCCTGAGCTTGCGCTTCCCGGCCTTCTGGCCCGCGTAACCCGGCTCGCGCTTGCCGGCGGAATGCCCGGGTTCCGTCCGCAGCTTCGCCAGCAGCGGCTCCAGACGCGGGTCCTGAATGACCTCCATCGCCCAGCGCGCCACGGCGCGATGGAGCGCCTGGGGCGAATCGGCCATTCTTGCCAAGCCCGCCAGCGCCCGAGGATCGCCCAGCCGGTATAACCCCACCAGGCCGTTGGCACGGACGCGCGGCTGGGGATCGCGGAGCGCCTCCTCGAACACCAGCCGCGCCACCGGCTCGGCGCTGGTCCAGAGGTACTCCACGATGCTGGCGCGCAGGCGCGGGTCGGGATCCTCGCGAAATGATTCCAGCGCGTGCCGCCCATTGGGCAGGGACGAGCTCAGCAGCGCGGCCTTGGCTCGCAGGCGCGGGTCCTTGGCCTCCTTCAGCCGGTTCAGGGCCGGCCCCAGGGTCACATAGCCGTTCAGGTGCACTACCGCGTCGAACAGGTACAGAATCTCTTCCGGCTGATCCAGGTTGTCGTCGTTGAGCAGCTCCATCAGGCGCTGGAGGACGCGCACATGCAGGCGCGGCTCGTCGGCCCGCACTAGCGAGAGCAATTCGCAGCAACGCTGCCGGTTGGTCGCATAAATCCCCTTGAGGACCGCCGACAGGCTGCCCTGCCGCTTCAGCAGGCCCAGCAGCAGCTTCGCCGAATCCTCCGGAACGTCGCCCGGCGAGAGCGCCGCGACGGCCTCCTCCACGCAACCCAGGCGCCCCTCCTCGAGCCGCTCGCACAAACGCCGGGTCCAGCCGATCCGGTCCTCGGGGAGCCGGACGAGACATTCCAGCAGATCGCTGGTGGTCGGCGTCACGCTTCTTATATCGGATCGTTGCTGGGAAACCATTAGAGGCGATATATGAGATTCATGCCTGCGGCGGCGATCAGGTGGCGGCCGCCGGAGCGTGCATCTCCTGCAGGCTCCATACCCGCAGCGGGTCGCGTAGCCGGCTCTCGATGGCTTCGGCCGCGGCCCGCGCACCGCTCATGTGCAGGAGACGTCTCGTTCCCCTTGCCTCCAGGCCGTTCCAGGGCGGAGAATGATCGTGACCGCATCAAGGGCCAGCTCGCGTTGGTAAATGGGACTTGAGTGCTGTCCCTGGATTCCTGCATTACGAGGCACAGTCATCATGGCTCCTTCGTGGAAGAATTGTCCTGTTTGGTTAGCAGTATTGCTGCTCCCGCTTTTCGCTGCCATGCCAATCGATGGAGCGAAAATCGCAACCAATGGCAATGGCGAGGCCGTTGACGTAGGGATTTGGTATTGCGCGAATTGGGATGCCAATGGCGGCGGCTGGTGGCCCTTAAGCACTTATCGACCGCTTCTGCCCGACGGGCAATACGGTATGCACGACGGCGCAGACATCACTGTGATCGATTACCATCTTCAACAACTCGCGGATGCGAAAATCGACTTCATCGTGTTCGACGACTCGAACGGCGATTTCAATCACTACGGTCCCGAAAACGCTTGGATCAAAGAAAAGTCGAAAAGCGTTTGCGCCAGGATCAAACTTTGGAATGGGCGGCACTCCTGCAAGATCAGATATGCGTTTTGCATCGGGTCGTTCTTTATCGGCGACCGGGAATACCCTACGGCCAAAAGCTATGATGTGATCGAACAGCAGGCGCGCTGCATTGCCGAAGAGATCTTCGACAATCGCATGTTTCAGTCCGGGGATTACTACAAGATCGATGGTAAGCCGCTGCTGGTGGTCCTCGACTATAATTCAGATGCGCGGACCCGGTGGGCGAATTATAAGGGCAGCAAGAGTTGGGCCAACCGGTTTTCTATCCGCTGGGCCGGCACGAGCGGCGGCTATAGCGCGGCCCGGGGCGACTATGGCTGGGCCATGAACAGCGCGGGAGTCTTGCTCGATCCCGAAGTCGAGTATCTGCAACCGGGCCATGACAACCACCTTCCGGCAGGCGCCGGTTGGATGCACACACTGCGAAGGCAAGGCGACTATTATGTGGAGAATTGGAATAAGATTCTAAGCAATCCCCTTCCCAGAATCGTCATGATCGGCGCGTTCAACGACTACACAGAAGACTCCGCCGTCTGGACGGCCGACACCAGCCGCGATTACCCGGGGACCCGCTTACCGATCGAACGCTGGTACGGCCATGACGGGAAGCTCCATCCGTCCATGTACTGGGATTATACGGTGGGAATCATCCGTACCTTGCGTTACGGCGCCCCCAAACCCACCATGGCAGGCACGCCGCCCCGGCCAGACTGTGATTTCTGAGCCGCCCATGCGCCTGATCGGCCCCCAACGCTTCTACAATCTGTCCCCGCCGAACGCGTCCCAAAGAATATACAAGTCGCTACCATCGTGGGGAATAGACAATGGGGGAAGGGGGAATAGGGAAGGGACGACCTGACTCTGCCCCGGGGCGGTTTCACACTCAATGATCGCAGACTAGATTCTGTCGTCACGAGATGCTCGCCCAGATTGCGATACACCGGATATAGACGGCAGCGAGGAAGGAAGCACTGTTTTTGGCGTACCGCGTAGCAATTCCACGCCATCGTTTCAGGTGCAGGAAGGCATTCTCCACCAGATGCCTCAGCTTGTACAGGTCCCGATCATAGGTGTGTTGTAGCTTGCGGCGGCCTTGGGGCGGTATGACGGGCTCCATGCCCTGCCGGCGTGCCTGGGCCAGGATGGCGTCCGTGTCGTAACCCCGGTCAGCCAACAGGTTCTGGGCTGTAAGTCCTTCAATTAGAAGACTAGCTTGCGTACAATCCGCAGTGGGACCTGGCGTAATAACAACTCGGACCGGCAGACCATGCGCATCCACGGCCAAGTGTAGCTTTGTGTTGAGCCCCCTTTTGTGCGGCCCATTTCCTGGTTGCCGCCCCGCGCTCCGGTGCCATGCGGGTGGACCTTGATGTGGCTGGCGTCGATCATCAGCCACTCAAAATCCGGCTGATCGATCAAGCGCTCCAGCAGAGCTTCCCACGTGCCCTTGTCGCGCCAGCGGCAGAAGCGGCGATGGGTGTTCTTCCAGTCCCCGTAGTCGGGCGGCAAATCGCGCCACGGGGCCCCCGTGCGGAGGATCCAGAAAACGGCATTGATGAAGCGGCGGTTGTCTCGCCCGATACCGCCCCAAGTGCCTTTTCTGCCAGGGAGATGTGGCTCCAGAATGGACCACACGCGATCCGTAATGTCATGCCGCCGATGGGCCAACTTCATGCCCCATCATGACACGAAATTAGAACAATCCATGTGCTATTTGTTTGAAATCTTCATCTCGTGACGACAGAATCTAGTCCATGTCGCTTCATTCAAATACATGGACAAGCGAGGAGTTGCATGCACAACCTAATCCAGGGACAGTATATGAGCCTGTCGGAGAGAAGTAATCGCCGAGGCCTCACTCGTCGGGCGCAGGCGGTTTGGCGTGCGGTTAGCGCATGCGGGCGGCAAGCGGCGTGAGTTGGCGGAGCGCGCATGGGTCCCGGCAACGCGCTCGGGCAGGTCCGATCCCTTCACACCGCCAGCGCGTGGCGATGGAGCTTGAGCAGGTTGTGGGTCAGGCAGATCAGTTTCCACTCGGCCTGCACTTTTTGGAGGCCGCGCAGCGCGAATTGGCGGAATCCGCGCTGTTGTTTGATGTGTCCGATCACCGGCTCGACGATCGTTTTTCGGGTGCGGTAGATCGCTTGTCCCACGGCGCTGCGGATCGCTGCCCGCATCCGCGTGGCGAGCGGATGATCGGCCCGCAGCCGTGAGCCGCCCGTGCCGCCGCGCCCATCGGGTGAAACCAGCACGGTCATCGGCGTCAGCGCGGGATCGAGCAGACTCTCGGTGTCCCAATAGCCCGCGTCGGCCAGCAGGACTTGCGGCGCCTGGCCCAGTGCGGCGCTGGCCGCCGCCGCCATGGGCAGCAGCTGCTGCCGGTCGTTGACCTGCTGCGTGATCTCGGCCGCCACTACGATTTGCGCGTGTCCATCCACCGCCAATTGCGCGTTGTAGCCCTGCACCACGGTCTTGATTCCGTTGTCGTACACCATGCGCGAATCCGGGTCCGTGAAATTGTAGTGGCGCGTCGGCATTTCCGCTTCCCGCCGCGCGCGGGTCAGGCGCGCTTTGGTCTTTTCGCGCTGCGCCAGGCTCTCTGGCGGCGGCTCATGGTCCTTGCGCCGGCGTCCACTCTTGCGCTTTGGATGCTGCCGCTCGGCTTGTGCCAGCTTCTGCTGCGCCTCCTGCTCCAGCTCGCGTTTGGCCTGGCGCAACTTTTCCAACCGCTGTTGCGCGTCCGCCAACTCGGGCGGCAATTCGTCGCCCCGTCGTGCCTGGCCAAAGCGCACGTCCTCCGCGGCGTCAACGCGCGCGGCTTCGGCCAGCAGCCGATCCACCAGCACCCGCAACCGCTGCTCCTGCTGATCCAGATCCCGATATCTCAGCGAACGCGCCGGGCTGGCATTGGCCTGCACCTTCGTGCCGTCGATCACCACCGTGCCCAGCTTCACCAGCCCCGCCCGCTGGCACAGCCGCAAAGCCTGCGCAAAGAGCTTCGCCAGCGCCTCCAGATGCTGCTGCCGGAAGGCCGCGATGGTGTCGTGATCGGGGTGCTGGTCGGCGGCCAGATAACGGAAGGCCAGATCATCGTAGGTCGCCCGCTCGATGCGCCGCGAACTCGGCCGGCCCGTGGCATAGGCGTACAGCAGCAAGCGCGTCAGCATCAGCGGATGATAGGCCGCCAGCCCGCGCCCGTCGTTGCGCTCGTAGACGGAGTAGATCTCGCTGAGATCCAGCGTGTCCGCCACATCCGCGATGAACCGCGCCAGATGCCCCTCGGGCAACCAGTCCTGCAGCGCCGGCGGCAGCAAGAACGGCTGATCCAGAGAACAGGTCCGGAATCTCTTCATCACTCCGATTGGATGAATTCCGCACCCGCCCAGCACCAGGTTTTCAATGCGCGCCAGAATCTATCTCCGACAGACTCATATTCAATCGCTGAATTCGTACGGAGCAGCCTCTTGAGCGCCCGGCCGGGACACTCGATCCAAGAAAGGACTTATGCCGGGGCGTGAATCTCCTGCAGGCTCCATACCCGCATCGGGTCGCGCCGGCGCGCCGCCAATCGCCTCCGCCGCCGCGCGCGCGCCGCTCATCGTGGTGATGCAGGGCACGCGGCTGCAAGACGGCGGTGCGGCGGATGGCCTGCTCGTCGCTGAACGTGTGCGCCCCGGTGGTGGTGTAGATCACCAGTTGCATCGCGCCGCCCTTCAGCAGGTCCACCGCGTTGGGCCGGCCCTCGTTCACCTTGAAGACCGTCTTGCACCGTGAGCCCGGCCGCGTTGCAGAACCGCCGCCGTGCCGCGCGTGGCCACGATCTTGAAGCCCAATTCGGCGAAGCCGCCGCGCCATCTCGACGCGCCTCCGGCTTGTGATGGTCGTTGACGCTGATGAACACGCGTGCCCTTTTCGGGCAGCGGTGTCCCGGCGCTGATCTGCGCCTTCGCGAACGCCTCGCCGAAATTGTCGCCGACGCCCATCACCTCGCCCGTGGACCGCATCTCCGGCCCCAGCGCCGGGTCCACGCCCGGGAATTTGCCGAACGGAAACACCGGCGATTTCACGAAGACCTGCGGCACCGGCAGCAGCCCGAGACCAGCCCGCCGGTCAGGTGCGCAAATCCTTCAGCTTCTGCCCCAGCATCAGGCCCACGGCGATCTTCGGCAGCGGCACGCCGGTGGCCTTGCTGACGTAAGGCACGGTGCGCGAGGCGCGCGGGTTCACTTCCAGCACGTACACCTTGCCGTTCTGGATGGCGTACTGCACGTTCATCAGCCCGATCACGCTGCAGCGCGCGCGCCAGCCTCACGGTGTACTCGCGGATCGTCGCCAGCACGGCCTTCGGCGCGAGCGACTGCGCCGGCAGCACGCAGGAGCTGTCGCCGGAATGCACGCCCGCCTCCTCGATGTGCTCCATGATGCCGCGCGATCAGCACATCTTCGCCGTCCGCCAGCGCGTCCACGTCCATCTCGGTGGCGTCCTCGAGAAACCGGTCGATCAGCACCGGACGCTCCTGCGAGAAGACTCACCGCCTCGCTGCATGTAGCGCCGCACGGTCTCCTCGTCGTAGGCGATCACCATCGCGCGCCCGCCCAGCACGTAGCTGGGGCGCACCAGCACCGGATAGCCGATGCGCCGCGCCACCTCGCAGGCCTCCTCGACGCTGGTCGCCGTGCCGTTATTGCGGCGACGGGATCGCCCAGCTCGTCCAGCAGCTTGCCGAACAGCTTGCGGTCCTCGGCCAGATCGATATTGCGCGGGTCGGTGCCGATGATCGGCACGCCCGGCGCGCTTCAGCGGCAGCGCCAGGTTCAGCGGCGTCTGCCCGCCGAACTGCACGATCACGCCGTCGGGCTTCTCCGTATCGTAGATGTTCAGCACCTCTTCCAGCGTGAGCGGCTCGAAGTACAGCCGGTCGCTGGTGTCGTAGTCGGTCGAGACCGTCTCCGGGATTGCAGTTGACCATGATCGACTCGACCCCGAACTCCTGCAGCGCGAACGAAGCGTGGCAGCAGCAGTAGTCGAACTCGATTCCCTGCCCGATGCGGTTCGGCCCGCTGCCCAGGATCATCGACCTTCTTGCGGCCCGACGGCTTCGCCTCGCACTCGCTCTCGTAGCTCGAATACAGGTACGGCGTGAAGCTCTCGAACTCGGCCGCGCACGTGTCCACGCGGTTGAACACCGGCCCTGACGCCCAGCTCCTTGCGCCGCGCCCGGACCGTCAGCGGCTGGCTGTTCCACAGACCGCGCCAGAGCTGCGTGTCCGAAACGCCGTCGCGCTTGGCCCGCCGCATCTCGCCGGCCGTCACGCGTCTCCAGCGTCGCGCCCGGCGAGTTCCTGTTCGTACGACCACGCCGTCCCTCACCTGGCGCAGGAACCACGGGTCGATCTGCGTCATCTCGTGATCTCCTCGACGCTCCAACCGCGCTCGAAGGCGAAGCGGATGTAGCCCAGCCGCTCCGGGTTGGGCGTGATCAGCCGCTGCGGAATCAGCCGCTCCTCGTAGCTTCGCGTTCCGTGACTGCGTTGCCCGTCTCCAGGCTGCGCATGCCCTTGTTCAGCGCCTGCCTGAACGTGCGGCCGATGGCCATCACCTCGCCCACCGACTTCATCTGCGTCGTCAGCACCGGCTCCGCGCCGGGGAACTTTTCGAACTGCCAGCGCGGGATCTTCACCACCACGTAGTCGATGGTCGGCTCGAAACAGGCCGGCGTCTTGCGCGTGATGTCGTTCGGAATCTCGTCCAGCCGGTAGCCCACGGCCAGCTTCGCCGCGATCTTGGCGATCGGGAATCCGGTCGCCTTCGACGCCAGCGCCGAGCTGCGCGAAACGCGCGGGTTCATCTCGACGATCACCATCCGCCCGTTCGCCGGGTTGAAGGCGAACTGCACGTTCGAGCCGCCCGTGTCGACGCCGATCTCGCGCAGGCAGCGCGATCGACGGCGTCGCGCATCAGCTGGTACTCGCGGTCGGTCAGCGTCTGCGCCGGCGCCACCGTGATCGAGTCGCCCGGTGTGCACGCCCATCGGGTCGAAGTTCTCGATCGAGCAGACGATGATCGCGTTGTCGGCCAGGTCGCGCATCACCTCCAGCTCGAATTCCTTCCACCCCAGCACGCTCTCCTCGACCAGCACCTCGTGCACCGGCGAAAGCTCCAGCCCGTTTTCCAGAATCTCGTCCAGTTCCTCGCGGTTGTAGGCGATGCCGCCGCCCGTCCCGCCCAGCGTGAAGCTGGGCCGCAGGATCAGCGGGTAGCCCGATCTTCGCCGCGAACTTCGAGTCCCTCCTCGAAGCTCCGCAACAGTTGCGATTGCGGCGTCTCCAGGCCGATCTTGCGCATCGCGTCCTTGAACAGCAGCCGGTCTTCCGCCTTCTTGATCGCCTCGATCTTGGCGCCGATCAGCTCCACGCCGTACTTCTCCAGCACGCCCGCCTCGGCCAGGTCCACCGAGAGGTTCAGGCCGGTCTGGCCGCCCACCGTCGACAGCAACGCGTCCGGCCGCTCGCGGCGGATCACCTCGGCGGCGTGCTCCACCGTCAGCGGCTCGATGTAGGTCCGGTCGGCCAGGTCCGGATCGGTCATGATCGTGGCCGGGTTAGAGTTCATCAGCACGACCTGATAGCCCGTCGCTGCGCAGCGCCTTGCAGGCCTGCGCCCCGGAGTAGTCGAACTCGCACGCCTGGCCGATCACGATCGGCCCCGAGCCGATGATCAGAATCCGTTTCAGATCGGTTCGCTTAGGCACCCTGGAACTCCTTCATCAGAGCCGTGAATTCGTCGAACAGGTAGCGCGAATCGTGCGGCCCGGGGGCCGCCTCGGGGTGGTACTGCACGCAGAAGATGGGCTCGCTGCGGTGCCGCAAGCCCTCCACCGTCTGGTCGTTGAGATTGATGTGCGTCAGCTCGACCTCGCTGTCTTTGAGTGAATCCGGATCGACGCAGAAGCCGTGGTTCTGCACCGTGATCTCCACCTTGCCCGTGCGCGTGTTCAGCACCGGATGGTTGATTCCCCGGTGCCCGAATTTCAGCTTGAATGTCCGTCCTCCCAGCGCCAGGCCGATAATCTGGTGCCCCAGGCAGATGCCGAACACCGGCGTCCGCCCGATCAACTTTCGGATCTGCTCCGCCTGGTAGGTCAGCGGCTCGGGATCTCCCGGACCATTGGACAGGAACACGCCGTCCGGCTTCAGCTCCAGCACCTCTTCGGCCGCCGTGCCCGCCGGCACCACCGTCAGCCGGCAGCCCGCGCTGGCCAGCCGCCGCAGGATATTGCGCTTGATGCCATAGTCGAACGCCACCACGTGAAATCGCCCCGGCTCGGCGTTCCTCACCCGCTCCGAAGGCGAGCACCCGGAAGCCGCTTCGCTCCATTTGTACGGCTGTGCGGTGGAGACGCGTGTCGCCAGGTCCAGCCCGGCCATCGACGGGCTCTGCCGCGCCATCTCGACCAGTTCCTCCGCCGTGTCGCCGGCCGTCGACAGCGCGCCCCGCATGACGCCGCCGCTTCTCAGCTTGCGTACAATCGCGCGCGTGTCCAGCTCCGAAATCACCGGCACGCCCTGCCGCGCCAGGTAATCGTCGGCCGTCTCTTCCGAGCGCCAGTTGCTGGCCTGTTCCGACCACTCGCGCACCACGAGTCCCTCGATCCAGGCATGCGCGGCCTCGTCGTCGCCGGGGTTGGTGCCGTAGTTGCCGATCTGCGGATTGGTCAGGATGACGATCTGCCCGGAATACGATGGATCGGTGAAAACTTCCTGATACCCGGTGATGGAGGTATTGAAAACCACCTCACCGGTGCGCACGGTCCGTGCGCCATACGCGCGACCCTGATAAACGCTTCCGTCCTCCAGGGCCAGGATGGCTGTCTGCGGCAACGCAACTCCTTCCGGGGATTTCTAACCATTTCAACACGCCGGAGAAAAGCGGTTCAACTTCTCTTACCGACGCCGATCCCGCGCGCGCGCAGCTCAGCCCCACCCCGACGCCACCACCACCGTGGCTCGGATGACGTTATACCAGAGGAAACCAACGCCCATGAGCGGCTCTCCGCGTGCATCATGATGCTGGATCGATTGATGCTATGATGCAGGCATGAGGACGACGATCACCCTCGAACCTGACGTGCAGGCGCTCCTCCAGACCGCCATGAAGGAGCGCGGCATTTCCTTCAAAGACGCGCTCAACTCTGCCGTCCGGGCGGGTCTGACCCAGGGCAAGCGGAGGCGCACCCGTTTCGTTCAAAGGTCCGTCGCCCTCGGCGCCGAGCAACTCTTCCGGTGGGACAAGGCGCTCGCCGTCGCCTCCGCCATGGAGGATGAGGAGTTGGCCCGGAAGCTCTCGCTGCGGAAATGATCATCGTCGACGCGAATCTGCTGATCTACGCCGTCAACCGCGACGCCCCGCTGCACGCCAAGGCCAAGGCGTGGCTCGAAGCGGCGATCTCAGGCACGGAAACGATTGGACTCTCCTGGACTGTCCTCCTGGCGTTCCTGCGCCTGACAACCCGCGCCGGGCTCTTTCAGCGGCCGCTCCCCGTCGAAACCGCATTTGACATCGTCGATGCCTGGCTCCAGGAGCCGCTGGTCACCGTGGTCGAGCCCACGGCGCGTCACTTGACGAGATTGCGTGACCTGGTTGCGCCACTCGGGACTGGCGGGAATCTGACCTCGGATGCTCACCTGGCCGCACTGGCGATCGAGCACAACGCTCAGCTCTGCTCGACGGACAACGATTTCACGCGCTTTCCCAGGCTCCGCTGGCGCAATCCGCTGGCCTGACTCGCACCTGCGCGCGTCGCTTCGCTCTCAGTTCGTCTTCGGAACTCCCGCCCGCGCGTAGCTCAGCGCGACGCCCGTCGCCACCACCACCGTCGCGCCGATCACGTTGTACCACAGGAACCCGATCCCCGTGAACAGCCGTGCCGAGAAGATCGCCGCCTCGCCCGCCAGCACGCCCCAGAACGCCCCCCGCCCGTCCACTCTCTTGAAGAAGAACGCCAGCGCGAAGACCCCCAGCAGCCCGCCGTAGAACAGCGAGCCGACCAGGTTCACCGTCTCGATCAGCGCCCCGACGCCCTTCAGGTATTGCGCCGTGACCACCGCGTACAACCCCCAGAACGCCGTTGCCACGCGCGAGACGACGAGGTAATGCGCGTCCCCGGCCGTGCCGTGCACGAAGCGCTTGTAGATGTCGATCACGGTCACGGTGGCCAGCGAGTTGATCTCCGCGCTGATGGTGCTCATCGCCGCCGCAAAGATCGCCGCGATCAGCAGCCCCACCAGCCCCACCGGCATGTACCGCGTCACGAACGTCAGGAAGATGTAGTTCGTGTCGGTGCCTTCGACGCCCGTCTCCCGCGCCACCACCGCCGCGGCCTCGGCCCGCGCCGCGTCCAGCCGCTGCTGGGCCTCGCCGAAACCCGCCTGCGCCGGCGCCATGGCGGCTTCCTTGCGCGCTGCCCAGGCGTCGTAGAAGCGTTTCTCGACGGCCCGGCCCGCGCTGCTGTGCCGCACCTGCTCCCAGGCCCGCACGTGGAAAATGGCCGGCGGCTTCTCGAAGACGAAAAACACGAACACCATCGCCCCGATGAACAGGATGCTGAACTGCATCGGGATCTTCGCCACGGCGTTGAACAGCAGGCTCAGGCGGCTCTGGGTAATGCTGCGGCCGGTGAGGTAGCGCTGCACCTGGCTCTGGTCGCAGCCGAAGTAGGCCAGCGACAGGAACAGCCCGCCGATCAGGCCGCTCCACACGTTGTAGCGGTCGTCCAGGTTGAACTTCCAAACCACCGGATTCAGCTTGTGCGCCGCGCCGGCGATGGCCAGCGCATCGGAGAAATGCACCCCCGGCGGCAACAGCAGCACGGCCGTCAGAAATGCCGCGACGAGGCCGCAGGTGAGGATGATCATGTGCAGGAATTCCGACCACGTGATGGCCGTGATGCCGCCCTTCACCGTGTAAATGACGATGATCAGGCCCATGGCCGTCGTCGTGACCCACTCCGGCCAGCCCAGAATCACCGTCATCACCACCGCCGGCGCGGCCAGCGACACGCCCACGCCCAATCCGCGCTGGATCAGGAACACGCCCGCCACCAGCGCGCGGGTCCGGGCGTCGAAGCGCTGTTCCAGGTATTCGTAGGCCGTGTAGACCTGGGTGCGGTGATATATCGGCACCGCCACGGCGCAAATCAGGATCATGGCCAGCGGCAGGCCGAAATAGAACTGCACGAAGCGCATGCCGTCGACGTAGCTTTGACCTGTGGTGGAAATGAAGGTGATGGCACTGGCCTGCGTCGCCATGATCGACAGCGCCATGGCGTACCACGGCATCTGCTTGTTGGCCAGCATGTAGCGCTGAGTGGTCTGCTTGCCGCGGGCGCGCCACAGGCCGTACAAGATGACCGTGGCCAGCGCCAGCGCCATCACGGCCCAGTCGGCGGGTCTCACCGGCTGCACCTCCGCGAGAAGACCGTGGGCCGCGCGCTCCGCCAGGCACGCTGCGCGGCCCTCGCCGCCCCGCGCCTCATCGATTGAAACTCCGCGTGAAGAGCGTGAATAGCGCGATCAGCGCCGCCAGGTAGAGCGCGACTGCGACGTAGACATTGCGCCACGAACCGAGAAACGGCGGCGGCTCGTCGATTGCCTTGCGCCCTTCAGACTCGCGCTTCGCGTCTGGCTGTGGCATGTCGCTCTTTAGAGGGTACATCGTGCTGCAGCGTAGATCCTGTCCAAGGGTTGGAAATCACGGCCGCCGCCGCAGGTTCACTCGGTCCCCTGGCCGCCTGCCGCGTGGCGCGGGCGGCTCAGGTAGTAAGTCGCAACGCCGGCCAAAATCAGCAGCCCGCCGAGCTGCAGCGCGTTGATCGGGCCCACCGGCTCGGCCTGGTTGCGGATGAGGGCCAGGCCGATCAGCACGAGCGGCGGAATCGCGATGCCGACAGCGCCGGCCAGGCCGCCGGGGACGCGGTAGGGGCGCGGCAGGTGCGGCTGTCGAATGCGCAGCGCCACCAGCGCCGCGAATTCCAGCCCGATGCTCAGGCCGGTCAGCAGCACGTCGAGCATGATCAGCTTCACGAACGTAAGCTGCAGGCACAACGCCCAGCCGGCCGCGCAGGCCAGAATCGAGACCCACGGAGCGCCCGTCCGCCGGCTGCGCCAGGCCAGCGCGCGGGGCAAATATCCGTCCTCGGCCAGCACCGCCGGGAGCCGCGAAAGGGCCATGGTGAGCGAGTTCTGCGTGCCCGCCGCGCTGAGCATCCCGGCGGCGGTGATGGTGGCCGCGAGCAGCGCCGCGCCGCCGTGGCCCCGCAGCACCTGGCGCGCCACGTCCGCCCAACCGCCGGTGGACCAGGCGCTTGGCGCGAGGCCCGTCGTCGCCACCGCCGCGATCGGCAGCACGTAGGTCAGGGTGACCAGCGCGATCGCACCGGCCAGCGCCAGGGAGTAGGTCCGCTGCGGGCGTTCCACTTCGCCGGCGATGGTCGAAGCATTGTCCCAACCCATGTAATTCCACATCGCCACCATGACGGCGCCCAGAAAGTCAAAGGCCGGCGGCGGCGCGGCGGCCGCGCTGGAACGGAACACGAGCGCGCACACGGAAAGAACGGCGAATGGCGCCAGCAGCAACAGGCCCATGTAGACCGCACTCACGCCTACGCTGCGGACGCCCAGCAGATTCCACCCCGCACAAACCGCGACCAGGGCAACGCCGATCCACACTCCGCGCCCGCCGGCCACTGCCGACGGCACGAAGTGGCCCAGATAAGCGACGAACAGCGTGGGGTAGATCGCCATGTCGAAGATGCTGCCGATCAGCGACAGCCAGGCTTCCTGGAAACCCCAGAAGCGCCCCAGTCCGCGCGTCGCCCAGACGTAGTAGCCGCCCTCCTGGGGTAACGCGCTCGCGAGTTCGCTCACCATCAGCGCCGTCGGCGCCGCCCAGATCAGGGCCGTGGCGAGCAGAATCAGAATCGCGCCGCCGTAGCCCGAGCGCGCGACGATATCCTCCAGCCCAAACGGCCCGCCCGCGACGATGAAATAGATGGACGCGATCAGCGGCAACAGCGTCAGCTTGCGCATTGACGGCTGGATTCCGTTTGTGACGCCAGACCCCACGGACGCCCCCTCCAACTGCATCATGCAGAGGCGATCGCTGCCATCCGATCGCGCTGCTTGAATGGCCCAGCCTAACACCTGCCGGCCGGGGACAAAGGCGAACTGGAATTCCAGTCGCTCGGTCGCCTGCGCGCAGGCGGGTTTCTGAGACCGGATGCAGAGCTTAGCGATTTAAAACTTGTAGTTCAGCTCGACAAAGTCGTACGGGGGTGTCGGCGACGGGGCCGGTCCGTGGGGCGGAACGCGCGCGCGCCCACCGGGCGATGATATTGTCGGGCCATGAAACGCTTGAGCAGGCAACCAATGTTGGCGGCGCTAGCGCTCGCGGCGCTTGCGGCGGCGCAGACACCCCGGCCGCGCGCGCGGGACCTGGGGCTGGCGCCGGGGGTGTATCCGCCGGGGCCGCTGAATGCGATCACGGACGTGGCAGGCGTGAAGGTGGGCCACGTGACCCTGATCGAGGGCGACGATGTCCGCACCGGCGTGACGGCGATTGTGCCGGCCGAGGGCAACCTGTTCCAGGACAAGGTGCCGGGCGCGGTCTTCGTGGGCAATGCCTTCGGCAAGCTGGCGGGCTCCACGCAAGTGGAGGAGTTGGGCTCGATCGAGACGCCGATCGTGTTGACCAATACGCTGAATGTCGGGACCGCGATGGAAGCGGTGATCGCGTACACACTGGCGCAGCCGGGCAACGAGCACGTGATGTCGGTGAATGCCGTGGTGGGTGAGACCAATGACGGGTGGCTGAACGACATCCGCGGCATGCACGTGCGGCGCGAGCACGTGCTGCAGGCGATTCGCGCCGCGCAGGGCGGGCCGGTGGCGGAGGGCAGCGTGGGCGCGGGCACGGGGACGATTTGCTTTGGATGGAAAGGCGGAATTGGGACTTCCTCGCGCCAATCGGGCTCGCGGGAGGCGGGCGGATATACCGTGGGGGTGCTGGTGCAGACGAATTTCGGCGGCCACCTCACCATGGGAGGCGCGCCGGTGGGGCGGGAGCTGAGTGCGAGCTCGGCGGGGAGCGGGAACGGCTCGTGCATGATCGTCGTGGCGACGGACGCTCCGCTGACCTCCCGGGACCTGAAGCGGCTGGCCGCCCGGGCAGTGTTCGGGCTGGCCCGCACGGGGTCGTCCTATAGCAATGGCAGCGGCGACTTCGCGGTGGCGTTCTCCACGTCGCCGGCGGCGCGGCTGACGCGCGCGGGGAGCAGGCCGGCGGCGTATGAGGCGCTCCCCACGGATGCGCTGTCGCCGCTGTTTGAGATGGCACTGGAGGCTACGGAGGAGGCCGTCTATAATTCGCTGCTGCAGGCCACCACCCTGCATTCGAAGACCGGGACGATGGAGGCGATTCCCGTGGAAAGAGTGAAGGCGATCCTCACCCGGTACGGCATCAAATGAGGCCGCGATGCGGGCGCTGCGGAATCACGGCGCAGACGGCGCGGAAGGCGCCGCCTGGCCGCGCCTGATTCCCTAGCCGGCAGCCGCCGCTCGCGGCTGGTCCTTCCAGTTCCACCACTGCAGCAGCGCGGGATCGTGGCTGGATTCCGAAGCGTAGTAGACCGCGCAGCGGAAAGTGTAGAGCACGCAGCGGTCCTGCCTCTGCCCGGTTTTCTCGCACAGCTCCTCGTAGAGCGCCTCCGGATTGCGGCCCCGCAGTTCCGCCACTTCCCGAATCCCCAGCCCGTACAGATCGCGGGCCAGCGATGGCCCGATGCCCGGAATGCGCTGCAGATCAGCCAGCACCGCCGCCGGTGGATTGCGCCGTTTCATTTGTCCCATCACATTTGCACCCCCTTGACGCTATTATCTATCGGCGCAACCCGCGCCGCGCGCCGCCTCAGCCGGAACGACCGGGAACGGACACACGCATCCTACGCCGATACGCCGCGGTGCGAACGGGTGCCGCCTGGCGGGGCCGAATGGCCAATTTTGACCATTTCTTGGCTGTAACTTATTGATTCTTCGTTCAAAAATGGTCAAATTCTGACCATTTGCCTTTTGGGGCTGAGCCCCGCCCGGCTGCCAAACTGAGGCCCTGACGCTTAGCCCGGATGTTGCACCAACCGTCGGCTGCGGCGAGCGATAGGGCGGCATCTACTTCGTTGCGCTGGGCCGAAGGGGCGCCCGCGCGTCCTCGACGTGGGCGCCAAGTACGCCTGCGGGCGGCGCGCAAGCGCGCCTTGTGGCGTCGTTTGATGTTGGGGCTTGATGTCGGGGGTTGATGTCGGGGCCCACTCATCGCGCCTCGCTGCGATCATGGTGCAACATCCGGGCTAGAGCAGATTCACAGTTTCTGTGAACTCGGCCGGCGCGGATTGGGTGGCTGCAGACGAGTTCCCCGGTGGAAACCCCTATGTTTATGGTGTCGTTTCGATTTACGGCGACCCCGGGACCTGGACCGAGTCCAGTGCGTCTGGCGCGCCAGAACCCACCACTATCGGTATGACGGCCCTGGGCGGGGCGATCCTATTCCTCGCCAGGAGGCGTAAACAGCAAAACCACAAGGCCACTTGAACGGACCGCACGCCTCCCGCGCACCACTGAGCACCCACCGCTTCCAGAGCCGAGCGGATGGCCCAGGCTCCCCCGCCAAAACCGCGCAATTCCCCTCCCTCGCCAAGATCGCGCGAATTTCGTCTAAGTCCTTTAGAAAACCATACTTGCACGGTGAACACGTTTTTCGCGCAAAAATGGACGTGTTAATGTTCGTAACGCCAATCATTGCAACACATCCACGGTGACGCACGATGCACCATGTTAATGTGGCCTGTTAATGTTCGTAACTCTAATCATTGCAATAGATCCACCATGACGCATGGTGCCGCGTGTTAATGTTCGTCAAAATGCGCCTGAAATTGACTCAAGTCCTTTGTTTGCCACAGATCCACCGTGAACCACCGTGCCAATCGCGTAAGTCCTTTAGAATGTGGTCCTTGCTAATTTCGAGCAGACCCGTTTTTCGCCGAATTCCGCTAAGTCCTTTAGAAATCCGTGATTACGGGAAATGGCAAAAACCGCATTTTCCACGGTCAGCACACGGTAAAACACGGTAAAAAACGGTGTTTTTTCGCGGTCAATCTGTGCCCATGCACGGTGAGTGCACGGCAAGACCACACCCTCCGCCCGACGAACCGCAGAAGCGACCGTCCGCATTTGAAGCGAACAAAGGACGAAGAAAATCGCCCTGCCCCGCCGCCTGGAGCTTCTTCGGAGAGAATGCTGGTTTCGCGGTTCGCCGCCCTGTAGAATGCCTCTGGTCCCGGAGGAGCGGGAGCATGGCGGAACAAGACCACGGTCGGGGTGGCGGATGGATAGCGGCACACCTTCACGGCGTGACGGACCATCTGGGAGCAATTCTCATTGTGAATGTCGTTGCTCTCGTCGCCAAGCCAGCCTTGGAGCCGTTCTGGCAACGCGTATTCCGCCAACCCTTACTAGACTGGACGCTGAGCCTGTTCGCTTACTTCGTCTCAGTGGTCGGTTTGCTGGGCATCTGGTTGGCATCGAGGCTGATCTGGCGGATCGCCACCCGCCGTGCGCGACGGACACCGCGCGCCAAAGGTGACAGGCTCTCGATCTACGTCGCTCGTTTCGGCGAAGACAAGCTCAGTGCGGATTGCCATCAGAGGGTCATCGCCTCGATTCGCAAGGAGCTTGGCCCTGAACGCGTCGAAGTGCTTCCTGCCGGCATCCAGTTGAGGCTGACCGAGGGTGTCAGCGACGACTCCGCGGCGGCGGATGCTAGCAAGAAGGCGCGTTCACTTCTCAGGAAAAAGCACGGCGACCTGCTGATCTGGGGGAAGGTGTATGCCATGCCGGGGATGAAGCCTCAGCTCGATCTTCGATTCGTCTCCGCCGAAGCGGACCGGTCCAGAGCTGAGCTATTCGGCTTCACCGACGAATTGCTGTTGGAACCTGATTTCGGGGTTGAGATGGGAGCCGCGCTGGCCGCTGTTGCCAGCAATCTGGCCATCAGCGTTGTGAGGGACGCGGGCAAGTACATTGCCGGGACTTTGGTGCCCGTGGCGGATCGGCTCGGGTTGCTCGTGCAGGGCTTTCCCGCGTCCATGAGTACCAACGATCGAGCTGAACTGCTGCATGTGTTCGGGCTGATTCAGTACAGGATTGGGGAGCAATCTGGTGATTCCGCACGTCTGGAGACGGCGGCGGCAGCGTTTGGCACGGCCGTTGAGGTATGGACCCGCGAGCAGGCACCTCTGGGTTGGGCGAAGGCGCAAAACAACCTCGGGAGCGCGCTGAGCGGGTTGTACCGACTGAAGGGGGGTCCGGAGCGGCTGGAGCAGGCGCTGGTGGCGTTTCGCCATGCGCTCGAGGTGTGGACTCGCGAGAGGGAACCGCTGAAGTGGGCGACGGCGCAAGATAACGTCGGGAATACTCTTAGCGAGTTGGGCAGGCAGGAGGTCGGAACGGAGTTGCTACGGGAAGCCGTAGATGCGTATGGCCAGGCATTGCAGGAACGGAGCCGAAAGCGGGTTCCGCTGGAGTGGGCGGCGACGCAGAACAACCTCGGGACGGCGCTGATGAACTTGGGTGAGCGGGAAGCCGGAACGGTGCGGCTGAAGGACGCCGAGTCAGCGTTTCGGCGGGCGTTGCAGGAATGCACCCGCAAGAGGGCACCGCTGTACTGGGCGGGGGTGCAAAACAACCTCGGGAACGTGCTGCTGAAGCTGGGCGAGCGGGAGGGCGGAGCTGGGCGGGTAGGGGAGGCCGTTTCGGCGTTTCGCTCCGCGCTGCGGGAAAAGACGCGCAAGAGGACACCGCTTTACTGGGCGGCTATACAAGACCGCCTCGGCTATGCGCTCGCGATTCTGGGCGAGCAAGAGAAGGGGACGGAGCGGCTCAAGGGAGCGGTGGTCGTGTTCCGCAAGGCGCTCCTGGTGATGACACGCGAGCGGATGCCCATGCAGTGGGCGACGACGCAGGGCAGGCTCGGCATCGCGCTGAAACAACTGGGCGAGCGGGAAAGTGGGACGAAACGGCTGGAGGAGGCGGTGTCGGCCTACCGCGAAGCACTGAAGGAATGGACACGCGAGCGGGATCCGATGGTCTGGGCGCTGGCGCAAAAAAACCTCGGGGACGCGCTGATGACCTTGGGGGGACGGGAGAAGGGCGCACAACGGCTGCAGGAGGCCGTGGCAGCGTACCGCGAAGCACTGAAGGAATGGACACGCGAGCGAGCGCCGCAACAGTGGGCGATGACGCAGAACAACCTCGGGAACGCGCTGAAGATGCTGGGGGAGCGGGAGAAGGGCACGGAGCGGCTGGAGGAGGCGGTCGCGGCCTACCGCGAAGCGCTGCAGGGATGTATACGCGATCGAGCGCCGTTACTGTGGGCGCTGACGCAGATCAACCTCGGGAACGCGCTTGGAAGGATGGGTGAGCGGGAGCGCGGGACGGAGCGGCTGGAGGAGGCGGCAGCGGCCCACAGCAGCGCGCTTGAAGTACTCACCGACGACACGCCTACCTATTTCAGGGCCGCGGCGCAAAGTGGTCTCGACCTAGCCACCAAACTCCTGGAAGAGCGCAAGCGCAAGCCGAATTAGAGCCTAGCTCCGAGCTCGCAGAATGTCGCTTCCAGTGCGGCCTGCCGCGGGGCGCGAACGCGCGCGTTTTGAAGCCGCGGATCGAGCTTGTTCAGCCAGGGCAAAGTGTCAAAATTAGCACTTTTCCCCTCGTAACCTGTTGATTCTTCGTTCAAAAAGCGTCAAACTTTGACACTTTCTCCTTTTGGAACCAGCGCCGCCCGCTCGCGAAGCGGAGCCCTTTCCGGCGTCCAGGAGCCGGACCCGGCGCACTTTCGCGCCAGGCTCAGCGCGGGGCCTGGCCGGCGCTGACCAGGTTGGCGAAGATGCGCCAGGCGCCGGGCACCCCGGCGGGCAACTGCCGGAACCACGAGTAGCTGGTGTAGATATACACGCCCTTGCCGTAACGGGCGTACAGGATGCCGCCGGCGAGCGGCTTCTCGCCGGGATCGGCGGTGGCGATCACGGTGGAGTAATGCGAGTCCCACGCCGACGGGAAATACAGCCCGCGCTCCTGCACCCAGCCGTCGAAATCGGCCGCGCCGATTTTATTGGGGAAATTGAGCACCGGGCTGGCGGCGTCCAAAATCTGCACCGGCGCCTCTTCGACCGTGACGCGGTCGTGACTCAGTGTGATGGGATAGGGACCGATGACGCGCGGCTCGACGCCGGCCGTGCCGGTCAGCAGCACGTCGGTGAGGTTGTACTGCATCACCACCGTGCCGCCGCCCTGGACGTAGTCCCATAGCATGGGCCGCGCGGCCCGCAGGTCGGCGCGCTGATTCAGGGCGCGGACTCCCGTGACGATGGCGTCGTAGTGAGAGAAATCGGCCTGCTCGAGCTCCGCCGGGCCGAGCAGCGTGACCTCGCAGCCAAGCTGCCGCAGCGCCTCCGGGATCTCGTCGCCGGAGCCCATAACGTAGCCGATCCTGCGCGCGGCAGTCTTGACGTCGACGCGCAGCGCGTGCAGTTCGGCCGGAAACTGGATGGTCTGCGGGGGGATGTGCTCATAGGTGATGCGCTGGATGGTCTGGCGCTCCTGGTAGGGCGGGACGAGGGCGGCGACGGCGGCGAGCGTCGCGCCCGCTTCCTTCGCCGGCGGCGTGACGATGAAACTGACGCGCGCCGTGGCGCCCGTGCCGTGGACGTCGAAACGCGGCGTCGCCGGCTCGACCTTCCACTCCGCGCGGGCCTTCAACTCGAGCGTGCCACCTTGCGTGTCGTAGTTCGAACGGACGTCCAGATCCACGCTGCGCGGGTTAGCGTCGGGAAAGACGAGGAACTGGCTGGGCATCTCGATCGACACCGCGGGCAGGATCACAAAGGGGCGGGTGAGTTCGCCGCGGGCGCGATCGGTGTAGCGGTTTTCGACCGGGCGAACGATCTCGATCGTCTGGCCGCCGACGGCGACGCGGATGCGGCAGGAGAGCTCGGGCGGGTTTTCGGCCAGGCCGTTCAACGCGCGGTCGCGGATGTCGTACGTGTCGCCCTTCGCCGGATAGCGCAGCCAATAGGGCTGGCTGGGCGGCTGATCCAAAGGGATGTGGAGCTTCAGCTGCGCGGTCTGGGGCTGGTTGTCGGGCAGCGCGACGTTGCCGGGGAATTCGGCCTGGGCGAAGCCCTCGACGTGGGCGCTGACGAGCGTCGCCGCGAGTTTGGCGCGGTGCACGGCCGTGAGTTCGAGAGTCACTTCCATGCCCGGCACGGCCTCGGCGCGGTTGACGGAAACGTCGAGCCACAGGCCCAAAGCCTGGGCGATGGTCTCGTCCAGATCGCGGAGCTTGAGGCGCGCGTCGGGATGGTCGATGGCCGCCATCAACGCGCGCGCCTTGAGGAGGTGCGGAACGGCGGAGGAGGCATCGGCGGGCGTCAACGCCGCGAGCGCGGCTTGCAATTCGGCGTCCACGGCGGCGCCGCCGGGGAGCCGGTTCCAGGTGGTGTCGATGCCGTCCATGAAATCCTGCTGCATGGGCGCGCCATCGACGACGACGAGCGTCACCGGCGCAGTGCCCTTGCGCTCCGCGAAGCCCTGGCCCTGGCTGCGGTGTTGGGTGCGGCTCCAGGCGCCTAGCTCGTTGTAGCTCACGCCCAGAGCGGGGTTGTATTCGCCGGCGTCGATGGTTTCCTCGACGGTGTTGGGATACATATCGCGGGCGCGGCCGAAAAACGTATTCCAGACGACGCGTTTGGCCTGCCACACGGGCGCGTCGGCCAGTTGTTCGGGGAAGCGCTTGGCGTCGGCGGCGGCATGGAAGGCCTCCTTGGCCAGGATGGCCGAGGCCTGGTGGTGGCCGTGGCCGTCGCGCGGCGTGCCGGTGAAAGACAGGACGATGACGTCGGGCCGGAAGCGGCGGATGCGCCAGACGATGTCGGAGAGGACCTCTTCCCGGCCCCATTTCTGGAACGTCTCCTCGGCGGTTTTCGAGAATCCGAAGTCGATGGCGCGGGAGAAGTACTGTTCGGCGCCGTCGACGCGGCGCGCCATGAGCAACTCCTGGGTGCGGATGACGCCCAGCAGCGCGCCCTGCTCCGGGCCGATTAGGTTCTGGCCGCCTTCGCCGCGGGTTAACGACATGTAGGCGGTGCGCAGCTTGCGGCCCTGGGCGTAGTAGGCCAGCGAGCGGTTGTTCTCATCGTCGGGATGGGCGGCGATCATCAACAGGCTGCCCAGGACGCGCAGCTTCTCGATGCGCTGTTCCAGGACGCCCGTGCCGAGCACGGGGCGCACCACCTGCGCCGGCGCGGCGGCGAAGAAGAGCAGGGCGGCGAGGGTCGCGACTGCGAGGAGCCGGGGCGAGAACATGCGGGCGGGAGATGGCATGGCGCGACTCAAGGATCGAACCCCATTATCGCGGATGCCCCGGGCGGAAACGAAGCGACGGGAGGCGGGACGAACCAAGCGTCAACGCGAGTATCGACGCGGCTGACACGAGTGACCGCGCCACGGGAGTCCGCGACGCGGGTGTGGGAAACGAGGGAAGAGCTAATCCTCTTTGTGCATGTGCTGCGAGAGGTAATTCTCGTAGCCCATTTCCTTGATCATGAAAAGCTGCGCCTCGAGATAGTCGATGTGCTCCTCCTCGTCCGTGAGAATCGATTCGAACAGCTCGCGCGAGCCGTTGTCGCCGACCTCGACGGCGGTACGGATGGCCTTGTTGAGGCGCGCCACGGCGTCATACTCAACCTGCACATCGTTTTCTATCTGCTCCTTGACGGACTGGCCGATGCGCAGCGGGAACAGCGCGGTCATGTTTGGCGCGCCGTCGAGGTACAGCATGCGCTCGAGCAGCTTTTCGGCATGCCCCATCTCCTCGATGGATTCCTTGCGCGTCTTGGCGGCGAGGCGATGGTAGCCCCAGTTTTCCATCATTTCCGCGTGCAGGAAGTACTGGTTGATGGCGGTCAGCTCCGCGGTCAGGACCTCCTGCAAATATTCCATGACTTTCGTATCGCCGTGCATGAATCACCTCGCTTCCCAGACAACGGGATTCTAGCATCTTCTGACTCTCGTGATCCAGATTCCGGACCCTCCGCCGAGGACCGATTTGTCCGGCGCGGGCCGGTGATGTATACTCGATGAAAGGGACTTCCCTCGCTTCCCGCGATATCCCCGTTGGAGAATTCTCATGTCGAAAGTTTGCCCTGTGACTGGAAAGCGCCCGCTGAGCGGGAACAGGGTGTCGCACGCCAACAACAAGGCCAAGCGGATCTTCGAGCCGAACATGCAGTCCAAGCGGCTGTGGTCGCCCGCGCTGGGACGCTTCGTGAAGCTGAGAATCAGCGCCAAGGGACTGAAGATTATCGACAAGTTGGGAGTGGACCCCGTGCTCGCCGACATGAAGGCCAGGGGCGTTCAATTCTAAAGGAGTAAACGATGCCCCGCATTCTCATTCGCATGGTTTCATCCGCCGGCACCGGCCATTTTTACACCACGAGCAAGAACGCGAAAACGAAGACGGAAAAGCTCGAATTGAAGAAGTACGATCCGAAAGCCCGCAAGCACGTGAAGTACAAAGAGTCGAAGATCTGAGGCTTCGATTCCAGCTACATCAAGCACAACGGGCCGCCCGGCTGGGCGGCCCGTTTCGTTCTTAACCCGGATGTTTCACCACGATCGCAGCGAGGCGCGATGAGAGGGTTGCAGATACAAGGCGCGCGAAGGGAGCCGCCCGCAGGCGTACTGGACTGCTACGTCGAGGACAGCGACCGAGGGCAACGCAGTAGATGCGGCCCTATCGCGCGCCGCAGCCGATGGTTGGTGAAATATCCGGGTTAGCGGGACCTCCCATCAGAACATGGAGGGCGTGGGGGGGCGCGGGGCCGGCTTGCGCTTGCGCGGCAGCATCCGGTCGCGGTTGGCGGTGTGGTAGACGATCGAGCTGACCACCACCGACATCTGCATCAGGTCGGGGCGCGAGACGCGGTCATAGACGTCCATGTTGGAGTGGTGCGTGCGGGTGCCGTACTCGAGCGGATCCTGGATGAACTGGAAGCCGGGCAGACCGACGGCGTCGAATGATTGATGGTCGGTGCCGCCGGTGTTGCGGATGGTGATGGCCGAGACGCCCAGGTCCTTGAAAGGCGCCAGCATGGCCTCGAAGAACGGGCGGACCATCTCGTTGCCCTGCAGGTAGACGCCGCGGATCTTGCCGGAGCCGTTGTCAACGTTGTAGTAGGCCGAGAACTTGTCCCACTCGGGGGTGGTCTCCATTTTCGTGGGATCGGCGAAGGTCTTTTTCACGTATTCACGGGAGCCGAGCAGGCCTTCCTCCTCACCGCCCCAGAGGCCGATGCGCACGCTGCGGTCCAGCGGCAGCTTCAGGGCCTCGAGGACGCGGATTACCTCCAGCATGACGGCGCTGCCGACGCCGTTGTCGGTGGCGCCGGTGCCGCCTTGCCAGGAGTCGAGGTGGCCGCCGACCATGACGACCTCGTCCTTATGGGGCCCTGTGCCGGGAATATCGGCGATGACGTTGTAGCAATCGGCTTCGCCGTCGCCGGTGGCGTTTTTCACCTCGATTTCCAGCTTGACGGGGACCTTGTGATCGAGCAGGCGCAGGATGCGGTCATACTGCTCAGAGGCGATGATGATCATGGGCGGGGCCACGAGTTGCTTGGGATCGTAAGGGCCGCCGCGATCGCCGAAAATGGTGCCGCCGTCGTTGCGCGTGCCCCAGGAGACCAGCGCTGCCACGCCTTCATCGCGGTAGAAGTTATTGGCCTTGGCCCGCAACTCGCGCTGCTGGCGCATGGCCAGCATCTGCGCGCTGGGAGCGCCGGGCGCGCCGGCGCGTGGCGGGCCGCCGAACATGCCGAACTGGCCGGGCTCGGGCGCCATTTCGAGGTCGGCGAGGTCCTGGGCGGTGAGGCGGGCGGACATGGGCTTCTCATTCAGCTCCTGGGGGCGCGGCGCCTGGGTGAGGACGATCTTGCCCTTGAGCTTGCCCTTCCATTTGGCCACGTCCTCGTCGGACTGAATGGCGGCCAGGACCGGCTCGTTGACCAGGACGCCGTCGGTGGATTGCGACCAGGCCAGCGCGAAGCCGTACAGCGGCTGGTAGGAGGGCTCGACCAGGCTGGCGGTGAAGCGCTGGTTGACCCACGAGCGGCCGAACTTCCAGCTCTCCAGGTGGGCATCCGTGAGGCCCCATTCCTGCAGGCTTTTCACGGCCCAGTCGGCGGCTTTCTTGAAGTTCGGGGCGCCGGCCAGGCGCGGACCGTAGGCGTCGGCCAACCAGAACATGTGCTCCATGACCTTGGAGTTCTGGAGGGCTTCCTGCTTGATCTTGTAGACGGTCTCGAGATCGACCTTCTCCTGCGCGGCGGCGACCAGAGCGACGGCCACGCCGAATACGAATAGACGGAGGGTGCGAAGCATGGGATTGTTACCTAGGTTAACAGGCGATCCGGTCTTTTTGTGAGTTACCGGCCGGCGGACCAACGCACGGCGCGGGCGACGAGTTCGCGGTACCAGGGGTTCTCGTGGGCCTCGCGTCCGTGGCCCAACTGGATGTAGACGACACGCGACTTCTTCCACGGCCCGATCCAGGCCAGCGGACCGTCGCTGGTGGGGTGGTTGGTGGTGAGCAGGATCTCCAGCCCGGGGGCGCGCCACATGCCCTTGTAGGTTTCGTCGTGGATGTACATCGGCGGCAGACCCTTCACGATCGGGTGCTGGCCCACGGGCGTGACGTCGATGTCCTGGTCGTGCAGGTACGTGGAGGCCTTGGCGGGCGGCTCGTCGGCCAACAAATAGCGCCCGCCGACAACCTCGCGCCACCACCACGGCCAGTTCTGGAAGTCGGCGATGGCGTGGTGCAGCACGACCAGGCCCTTGCCGGACTCCAGGAACGTCTGCAGGTTCTTGCGCTGGGCCTCGGGCACGTCCTGAACGAGGTCGTAGAGCACGATCACGTCGTAGGCCTTGACGAGGTCGCCGTTGAAGGCGATCGGATGGGGGTTGACGTTGACGCGCATGTCGCGCCGGCCATCGAGAACGGCGTAGAAGGACTGCTCATGGGGGTGGCCGCCGGTGACCAGCAGCAGACGCAGGGCGTCGGCGTCCTTCGGGTCGAGAGAGATCGCGGCGGGCAGCGTGACCTTCGAAGTGGCGGCCCACTCGACGCCGCGGGCGAAGGAGACGACGAAGCCGGGGGCGTTCATGGCGGCGACATCGTGGCCCAGGGCGGTGTAGAAGACGCGGCCGTTGCCGAATTGATTGGTCCACAGGAGCGGCTCATCGCGGCCCGTGCCGCCGTTGTCCGGAGCATCGAAGGCCGTGGCCAGCACGTGCACGCCAGGCTGCATCCGTTGGGTGTGATAGAGCTCGTCGCTGACGCGAAACCCGGACCCGAGCCCGGCGGCGATGGGATGCGCGGAGTCGCGCCACTGGACGTCAAATAGATGCCGCGCGGCGTGGGCGGTCCGGGGTTCGGCGGCGGTCCAGGAACCGCCGATCATGGCGGCCCACTCGGGCCAGGCGGGCTGGACGAGGCCGATCGGGCGGTGGCCCGGGCCCAGCACCGGCATGTCGCCGAAGGCGTAACTGGCGCCATGGACGGCGGCCAGTCCTTTGCCCGAGCGGACGAAAGCGGCGACGGCCTGCTCGGCTGTTACACCCCAGCGCGGACCGCAATAGTCGCTGACCAGGACATCGTACGGTCGCAGGGCGGCGGTGGTGAGCCCCGCGGGCTCCTCGGTGACACGCACGTCGAAACGGCCAGTGGCTTCGAGGATGCGCTTGAGAAACGGCGTGGTCGTGCGCCAGTCGTGGTTGTTGCGGCCTGACAGGATCAGGACGCGAATCCTGCCCGGTTGAAAGTAAGGGGCCTCGGCGGAGGCGGGCGAGGGTGCGATCTGGGCCTGGCCGGCCAGGGCGAACAGGCCAGCGAAGAGGGTGAGAGCGGCGCGGCGCATGGCTTAGACGTCCCAGCGCGGATCCCACTCGATGCGGCGGCCTTCCTTATAAGCGATGTTGCCGATGTGGCAGGCCATCGAGCCGTAATGGCCATCGACGACGTTGGCATTGGGCGTCTGGCGCGACTTCACGCATGCCAGGAAATTGCCCATGTGGGTTTGTTCCGGGCCCGCCGGCTGGGTTTCCGCGGGTCCGCCGCCGGCCGGCAGGAAACGGCAATGGCCGCGGAAGATATTCAACCGGCCGCCTTCGCCATAGAAGACGATGTCGGCGGATTCCTGCGGCAGCAGGTCGGTGATGGTGGCCTCGAAGGTGATGTTCAAGCCGCCGGGGTAGTCGAGGATGAAGTTGATGTTGTCGGGCGTGTCGCGGCCGTCGTTGTACTCGTAGATGCCGCCCAGGGCGACGGCGGAGAGGGGCTTGGTGAGATTGAGATACCAGTGGGCGACATCGACCATGTGGACGAACAGGCCGCCGGTCTGGCCGCCGGTGGAAATGTCCCAATAGGAGAAGCGATTGAAGTAGCGCTTGGGATCCCAGGGGATCTTGGGCAGCCAGCCGAGCCACATATCCCAATCGAGGTCCGCGGGCTTGGTGTCCATGCCGGCGGGCGGCTTTTCGAGATAGCCGCCGTTGGCGTTCCAGACGGTGCGGACCATGTGCACCTTGCCCAGGCGGCCGGTGTCAACGTAAGCTTTTTTGGCCGCCAGGAAGGGCTCCGTGCTGCGCTGCTGAACGCCGACCTGAAGGATGCGGTTGTAGTGCTTGACCGCGGCCACCATCCCATGGCCCTGCATGGGCAGCGAGGTCATGGGCTTTTCGACGTAGACGTCCTTGCCGGCGCTGCAGGCATCGACGCTGATGTGGGCGTGGTGATGGTCCGTGGTGGCCACGATGACGGCGTCGATGTCTTTGCGGTCGAGCAGGGCGCGATAGTCCTTGTAGCGCTGGACGGGCGCTTCGATGGCCTTCTCGCCTTCGCTCATGCGCTGATCCCAGGCGTCGGTGACGGCCACGAACTCAGCGCCTCCGGCCAGCCTGGCCATGTTGACCAGATGTTTGCCGCGGCCACCACAGCCGATCAGGCCCAGGCGCACGCGATCGGAGGCGGCGGCGACACGGAGCGCGCCGGCGGCGGTGGCGGCTCCGGCGAAAAAGGTGCGGCGTGAAAGATCGTTTGGCATAAGAGACTCCCGAGGAGAGTCTATCGCTCCCGGGGCGGCGCGTGGGGAGGCACAATGGCAGTGTCATGCATTTGCGACTACCGTTCGCATTCCTGGCCTGCGCCACGCTGCTCGCGGCGGTGCCACTACCGGTGCGGGGGATTCGACTATCGGCGCCCCTGCCGAACGAGGTGCAGCGGATGACGAAATTCATCCGCGAGGTGCTGGTCAAAGAGGGCGTCAATACGCTGGTGCTGGAGATCGACTATCGGTACCAGTTCCAGCGCCATCCGGAAGTGGCGGACCCCGACGCGTTGAGCCTGGCGGATGCGCGGGCTATCGCCGCGGCGGCACGCGAGTCGGGCATCGAACTGATTCCGCTGGTGGATCTGCTGGGGCACCAGTCGTGGGCCAAGACGACATTCGGGCTGCTGAGAGCGCATCCGGAGTTCGACGAGACGCCAGGCCTCTACCCGGAGAACAAGCACATCTACTGCCGCAGCTACTGCCCGCTGCACCCGCAGGTGCACGCGGTGGTGTTCGACGTCATCGACGAAATCATGGACGCGTTCCAGGCCAAAACGCTGCACGCCGGCATGGACGAAGTGTTCCTGATCGGCGAGGACGCCTGCCCGCGTTGCAAAGGCAAGGACAAGGCGCAATTATTCGCGGGCGAGGTGCGCGCGATTCACGACCACCTCGCGGCCAAGGGGCAGCGGCTGTGGATCTGGAGCGACCGGCTGATTGACGGGCAGACGACCGGCATTGGGGAGTGGGAGGCGAGCAAGAACGGGACGGCGGCGGCGCGGCAGTCGATCCCGAAGGACGTGCTGCTGTGCGACTGGCATTACGAGTCGGCGCATCCGACGGCGCTGGCATTCGCGCTGGATGGGTTCGAGGTGCTGAGCGCGCCATGGCGGCAGCCGGGCGTGGGGCTGCGGCAACTGGACCTGATTGACTTGGGGCGGGCGGAGGCCAGCCCGGAGGTCGCGGCGCGGCTGCGCGGCGTGGTGCATACGACGTGGAGCTCCTTCGCGGAATTCTCGGCGGCGTATTGGAAGGACGGGCCGACCAATGCCGAGGCGCAGGAGGAGGCGCTGTGCTTCCGCGAGGTGATGCGGCGGGCGCGGCAGGAGTGAACCGGGCGGCGCGTCTGTCGGCAGGGCGCGCGATAGGGCCGCATCTACTTCGTTGCGCTCCGTCGCCGTCCTCGACGTACCGCCAAGTACGCCTGCGGGCGGCGCCCGTCGCGCGCCTCGTATCTGCAGCCCTCTCATCGCGCCTCGCTGCGATCGCGGTGCAACATCCGGGTTAATCGTTCGTTGAATTGCCACCCGCACCCGGGGACGGGGCCGCGGGGGGTTGCGGCGCGGCGCCGGAGCCCGGCGCGGGCGGAGCCTTGGGAGCGGCCGAGGAGCCGCCGAGGCCCAATTGCAGGCCTTTGCCGACGCCATAGGTTGACGCGCTGATGCCGAGCAGGATCAGGACCTGATTGGGTATGGCCGGGAATTGGCCGTTGCCGCATAGCGTCAGGTAGACCAAGGTGAGGGCGATGGTGAAGGTGAAGATCAGGAGCTGAAAGCGGGAGACGCTGGCCTCGCCGGACCGTTCGTTGAGGATGTAGTCGATGCGGATCTGGTCAGTGACGATGGCGTGCAGCACGACCAGACCGAAAGAGAACAACAGGGTCGCCAGCTCGGCGCCCACCAGCAGCATCAAGGCCTCCTTGGTCAGGCCGCGAAAGAGCGCGAAATAAGTCACGACGATGATGGGCGCCAGGCCGACGACAACCAGCACGCCACGAATCAGGTTTCTCCAGAACATTTCCATTGCATCTTCCCCCGTTTTATTCCAATCGCATTCAGTTCAAGCCGTGGTCCGCGCGCCGCAGCCGCCTCCGAACCAGGCTGCCCAGCCAGACGAGATTGCTGATGCCAACCACAGCCAGGGCCAGTGGCGGGACCGGCGGCAGCGCGCCGCTCCCGGCCGCGCGCAGCGACCGGACGAGAGCCAGCAGCGCCACGGCGACGCTGATCAGCCCCATCTGCCCGTCCAGCGGCCCCGCGCGTGCGAACCGATCCCAGAGGCCCCTCCAACCACCCCGACGCAGCCCGGCGCGCACGAGCTTCCACGCCACAACGGCGCTCAAGGCGACGATGAGCAGCGCACACCCGGCTCTCAGGACTTCTCGCAGGAACGCCATGAGCGGCCTCACGGGCCCTGAACCATTCTAAGGGTGGTCGTCAAGAGCGAAAAAACAGGGAAGGCCGAATTCCAAGCACACTGGCCGCGGGCCCACCTCCCGGTTCGCGGCAGCCGGCTGCGACAGCTGAGCCTGCATTCAGGCATATGGAACAAACGCAAGCGCTTTTCTCGTAGTAGACTACGGGAAAAGCGGAATGGCCTTCTGCACACAGTGCGGCACCCAGGTCGGCGATGGGGATGTGTTCTGCGCCCGGTGCGGCGCGCACCAGCGCGGCGCGCAGGCGGGCTCCGGGGCTGCTGCTCCAGGGTTCGTGCCGCCGGCTGGGGCGTCGTTCGCGCCGCCTCCGCCAGGCGCGGGCCCGCTCCCGCGCCCCCACAAGGAGTTCCTGGCCGGCCAATCGGACAACCACGTCGCCGGCCTGTGCTACATCCCCTTCGTGGGCTGGATTTTCAGCATCATCGTGCTCGCCGGGCAACGCTTCCGCCACAGCCGCGACGTGCGTTTCCACGCCTTTCAGGGGTTGTACGTCTTCGTCGTGTGGCTGATTATGGACTGGGTTTTTTCGCCAATCGTGGCGCACAGTCACGTGACGAAAGGGCTCGTTGACCTGCTCGAGTTGGGGTTGATCGTTCTGGGCGTCTTCCTGCTCATCAAGACGCGGCACGGCGAGATGGTCCGGCTGCCGTTCCTGGGAGAGCTGGCCGAAAAGTCCGTGGCCGAACAAAAATAGGGCCGCTCTCGAAAATCGCTGCGGGCCGGGCCGCGAAATGGTATATTTATTCATAGGATTGAATAATTAACCGAAAACCAAGAGGATCGCCCCGTCGCCATGCCCACGCCAGCCCAATCAGGCGCCGCAGGTCCCGCCAAGAGTCAAACGGGGCGGACGAAGTCCGTCCGGGTGGGCGTTGTGGGCTTCAGAGGTTACAGCGGGCTGGAGCTGCAGCGGATTCTCGCGACACACGCCCGAGTGGAGCCGTGGCTGATGGAGCACCGCCAGGACGCGGCGCCGGAGTTGCGCCCGCTGGGCCGGCCGGGCGCGCCGCGCATTCCGGCCACGGCGGAGGCAGCATCCGAGGCGGGATTGGCGCTGGTTTTTCTGGCCACGCCGGCGGACGTCTCGATGGAGCTGGCTCCGGCCCTGCTGGCGCGCGGCATCCGGGTAGTGGACCTGAGCGGGGCTTTTCGTTTACGCACGGCTGAGAACTATTTGCGCTGGTACAAGGAGCCGCACACGCAACCCGGCCTGCTGGCCGAGGCGGTGTACGGGCTGCCGGAGTTCTACCGCGCGCGGATCCCCGGCGCGCGGCTGCTCTCCAATCCGGGCTGTTATCCCACCGCGGCCAACCTGGCGCTGCGGCCGCTCCTTCAGGCGGGCGTGATCGACCGGGCCTGCGGCATCGTTTGCGACGCGAAATCGGGCGTGAGCGGCGCGGGCCGCAAACCGGCCCTCAAAACGAGCTTCTGCGAAGTGGCGGGGAACCTCTCGGCGTACTCGATTTTCAACCATCGGCACGTGCCCGAAGTGCTGCTGAATTCAGGCCTCGACGAGGCCGAGTTCAGCTTCACGGCGCAGCTGGTGCCGATGGAGCGCGGGATCCTGGAGACAATTTACTTCCGCGCCCAGGGCGTGGCCACGGCGGATGAGCTCGTGGGCGTCTACCAGAAGGCCTACGCGAAGGAACCGTTCGTGCGGCTGTACGCCGCGGGGAGCGTGCCCGACCTGCACGAGGTGAACTACACCAATTTCTGCGACATCGGCCTGTCGTTTGACGCCGGCTCGCGGCGCGCGGTGGTCGTGGCGGCGATCGACAACCTGGGCAAGGGCGCGGCCGGCCAGGCGGTGCAGAACATGAACCTGATGCTGGGCTTCCCGGAGACGGAAGGGCTGGCATGAAAGTCCTGATCAAGCTCGGCGGCAGCCTGCTGGACGACGCCGTGCTGTGCGCCTCCATCGCCGCGCAGATCGCCGCCCTCCCGGCCGGCGTGAGCGCGGTGATCGTGCACGGCGGCGGCAAGCAGATGACCCGCTATCTGGCCGCGCGAGGCGTCGAGAGCAGATTCATGGACGGCCTGAGGGTCACCACGCCGGAGGTTGTTGATGCGCTGCTGAAGGTATACGCCGGCAGCGTGAATAAGCAGCTTGTGGGAGTGCTGCTGGCGGCCGGCGCGCCGGCCGTGGGCATCAGCGGCATCGACGGCGGTCTGGCTGTGGCACGGCCGCTGAGGCCGGCGCTGGGCGCGGTGGGCCGTGTCACGCACGCCAACGGCCGCCTGCTGGACGTGCTGGTCGGGGGCGGCTTCCTGCCCGTGGTGGCGTGCGTCGCGGGCGGCGAACAGGGCGAGGTTTTCAATGTCAACGCCGACCAGATGGCGGTGGCCTGCGCGTGGGCCTGGAAGGCTCAGAAGCTGCTGTTCCTGACCGACATTGCCGGGGTCAAGGGAGCCGGCGGCGAGGTGATCCCGCGGCTGGCGCCTTCGCAGGCCCGGACATTGATTGAGACGGGCATCGCCAGCGGCGGGATGCAGGCCAAGCTGGAAGCGGCCTGCGATGCCCTGGAGCGCGGCGTGGGAGAGGTGCGGATTGCGGCCGGCGCGGAGCCGGAGGTCCTGGCGCGGCTGCTTTCGGCGCGGCAGGAGGCGGCGCCCGGCACGGCGCTGGTCCCGGAGGAGGGGGTATGAAATCCCCGAGCGACAGCGGTCAACGGAAGACCGACGGAGTTCAACTCGAGACCGACTGCCCCGTGCGCCAGGCCGACCGCGTATTGCGTAAAGCAAGGATGAGCGACATTGCAGCGATGATCCGGCTGATCAACGGCTTCGCCCGCGACGGGATCATGCTGCCGCGCACTGAATTCGAGCTTTCCGAGGGGATCCGGGACTTCACGATCGTGCTCGACGGCGGCCTCATCAGCGGCTGCGCCGGGTTGCATTTTTACGCTCCGACGATCGCCGAGGTGCGCTCGCTGGCCGTGGACCCGGCCTGCCAGGGCAGCGGAGCCGGCCAGGCGCTGATGGACGCCCTGGAGCGCGAAGCGCGGGAATACGACCTGGATGTCGTATTTGCGTTCACATATGTACCTGGATTTTTCGCAAAAATGGGCTACCACGAGGTGGAACGCGGAGAATTACCGCTTAAAGCGTGGAAAGATTGTCTGCGTTGCCCGAAATTCCAGGCGTGCGATGAGATTGCCGTCGTCAAGCTGCTCAAGCCAAACGCTTCCCTGCTGCATGCGGCGCCTCTGGAAACCGGCCTGATCCAACTCCCCGCGACGCGCCGCAACTAGGGCCTGTTCACGCTACCCGAACGGATGGCGTTGCGCGCGAAAAGCGCCTCAGGCAAGGCGGAGGACGATGCTTTGGCCACTCCAAGGCGAGGACGACAACGAAGGCTGAGGCGGTTTTCGCCGCAACCCGCAGGGACGGGGCCGGTTTTCCCGATTTCGGCGTCGCTCGTCGCTCGCAGACGCCGGGTATGCGTCGCTCCTCGCTCCTGGAACTCGGAAAAACCGGCTCCCGTCGCCACCGTCCGGGTAGCGTGAGCAGGCCCTAGGGCCCCTGATCGAGCACGGATTGAGTGGACGCGGGGCGCGGATTTCCTGCTAATTTCACGCCCATTAGGACAAGATTATCGGCCATTCACCGGAAGTTTCAGAGCACCTGAAATGAGAAACTTGGCCCAATGCCGCACTGACTCAGTGGAGGGGTAAAGAGAGCCGCGATGCGAGCCCTAACCGTCGATATCCAACAAGCGACCGGGCGTTTCCTGTGCAGCACGATCTTCCGCCCCAGCGGAAAGAAGCTCCTGGCCAAAGGGCACCAGTTGACCAATGAGGACGTGCGATTGCTGGTCACGGAGGGGCTGAGCAAAGTGTGGGTGGCCGAACTGGAGGCGGGCGAGATTTCGGAGGACGACGCGGTGCTGCAGATGGCGGCCGCGGCCGGTTGCGGCTCGCTCGAGATCCGGCCCGCACCCGGAGGGCGGGCCAATCTGGTGGCCACGGAGCCGGCGTGCGTGCTGGTGGACGACGAGTTGCTGCGCCAGTTGAACTGCACCTCGAGCGTGGCGATCGCCACTTTGCCCAACTACAGCTACGTCACTACGGGAGTGCGCGCCGCCACGGTGAAAAGCGCGCCGTTCGCGGTGCCCTCCCAACAGCTCGAAACGATGCTGTCGATGCTCAAGGAGCGCGGCCCGCTGCTGCAGGCCCGGCCGGTGCGCTCGGCCTCGCTGGGCGTGTTGTACTGCGATCCGACCAGCGGAGAAAAGGCGCGCCAGCAGCTCGAGCCGGTGGTGCGCGAGAAGATCGAGCGCTTCGCGGGTTTGCGCCGCTTCGCGCTGCATTGCATCGAGGATGAAAGGCACGCCGCCGAGGCGCTCGACCGCATGCTGGGCTACCGGCCCACGGCGATCTTAGTAGCCTCCACCACGGCGCCGGCCGGCCCGGAAGACGCCGTTGGCCGCGCCATGGTGCGCATCGGATGTCACATTGAGCGTTTCATGGCCCCGGTCGAGCCCGGCAACCTGCTCCTGCTCGGTTATAAGGACGACGTCCCGATCGTTTCCGCCCCGGCCTGCTTCCGCTCGCCCCGGCAGAATATCGTGGACCTGGTGCTGCCGCCGATGCTGTCGAGATACCGGGTCTCCGGATGGGAGATATCGGGTCTCGGCCTGGGAGGACTGCTGGCGTAGATTTCCCCTTCCCGCCGCCATATTGGGTGTATCTCCTCCTCCTTGGACGGCGGGATTTCCTAAGGCCGGGCGTTGCCGCAAGCCGCCCGGCCTATCTTTGTCTGCGTGGAACAGGGGCCTGATTCAGGCGCGGCGGCAAGCTGCCCGGTCCGAATGCGCGCCCGCCATGGAAGCGCGCCACTCGCCCGGCGGAGGCTCGAGCGCGGGTCCTCAGTTGGAACCGCCGGCCGAGGACTGCCGCGGGCCGCCGTCCACGCGCCCGGCGAGCCAGCGCCGGCACACTTCCAGCAACTGCGCCTTCATGATCGGCTTGGCCAGGAAATCGTCCATGCCGGCCTCCAGGCAGTGGTCGCGTTCGTTGTTCAACACGCCCGCAGTCAGTGCGCAGATCGGCGCGCGGACGCGGCTGGTCGCGGCCTCGATGCGGCGGATGGCCCGGGTGGCCTCGATGCCGCCCATTTCGGGCATTTGCAGGTCCATCAGAATCAGGTCGTAGGGCGCGTTGGCCACCAGCGTGACCGCCTCCCGGCCGTTGAGCGCGGTCTCCAGCCGGGCCTGGAGATCAGCCAGCATCAGCGTGGCGATGCGGCGATTGACGGCGTTGTCCTCGGCCAGAAGAATGCGCGGCGCGCGGGCCCGCGCCGGCGCCACGCCGTCGAGCCCGGCCGCGGGCGCGATCGGTTGCTGGGCGGCCAGCATGGCGCGCAGCCGGCTCACCAGCCAGGGCTCGTCCAAGAAGGCGATCACGCCGGCCTCGCGCGCCGCCTCCCGGTCGGTCTCCTCGAGCCGGCCCAGCGCGGCGATCCGCGCCGCCCGGCGCTGCGCCCGGACGGCCCGGCACCAGACGCCCGGTCCACCCCAGGTTTCGAACAGCGGGTGCTTCCAATCGACGATCCAGACGGCGAACGCCGCCGCCACATCGGGGTCGATCTCCTCGGCCGCGGAAACACACGCCACTTCGGCGCCCAGTTCCCGGAGCACGCCGGCCAGACGGTCGCGGCTGGCTCCGGGATGCATCACGACGCCATACAGACCGGCTGGCGGCGGCGCCGGCCGGGGTGCCGAAGGCTGCAGCGGGAAACGGCACCAGAAACGGCTGCCTTTCCCCGGTTCGCTCCGGCAATCGATCTCTCCGCCCATCAGCTCCGACAATTTGCGACAGATGGCCAGACCCAGGCCAGTGCCCCCGAAGCGCCGGGTCGTGGACGCGTCGGCCTGGCGGAAGCTCTCGAAGATGTACGGCAGCGAGGCCGGCTCGATGCCCACACCGGTGTCCTCGACCGCCAGGAGAACGTCCATGGCGTCGCCGGCAGCACGGCCTTCGGCCGGCGGAGCCTTGCAGACCTCCACGCGGATGGAGCCGTGATCGGTGAACTTCGCCGCGTTGGAAAGAAAGTTGATCAGAATCTGCCGGATGCGCGCCGGGTCGCCCTGGAACATCCCGCCGCATTCCGGCGCGAAGTCCAGAACCACTTCCAGCCCCTTGCGCAGCGCCGCCGGCAGCACCATCTCCATGCAGTCCTCGATCGCCGACCGCAGATCGAAGTCGATGTGCTCCAGCGTCATCCGGCCGGCTTCGATCTTGCTCAGATCGAGAATGTCGTTGATCACCCGCAGTAGGCTCTGGCTCGAGCTGCGGATCATCCCCGCGTATTCGCGCTGGGCCATGTCGAGCTGCGTATCCATCAACAGGCTGGAGCTGCCGATCACCGCGTTCAGCGGCGTCCGCAGCTCGTGGCTCATCACGGCCAGAAACTCGCTCTTGGCGCGATTGGCCTCGATCGCCGTAAGGCGCGACTCCTCCAGCGTGAGCTGCGCCAGGCGGTCCTGGGTGGTCTCCCGGAAAACGAAAATCCGCCCCAGCTCGAAGAAAGCGCGGACCCGCAGCGGCGTCACGGAGACGCGGAACCGGCGCCGCGCGCCGTTCTGTTCGATTTCGATCTCCGTGCCCGGCGGCCCCAACGCGGCCAGGTTGACGGTTCGCGTTGACTCGGCCAGCAGGGCCTGATTGACCAGCCGCCGCCCCGGAGTCGAAATCTCCTGGCCCAGCAGCGCCGCCGCCGCCGGGTTGCTGGTCAGCACGCGACCTTCGAGGTCCACCACCAGTACCGGATCGGGCAGTTGCCGGACCACCTGGTCGTAGACGATCGGCACCATGTCGAACAGCCGGAATCGCCCCAGCCCGACGGTCAGAAGGGCGGCGCATACCGTCAATCCGAGCGGCGTGAAGTCGAAGCCGCGAATCGGCCCCAGGTCGTTCTCAAACAGGATCGCCGTGGTGGCCGGCAGGGCGATGGCGAACAAGTACATGCCGAGCCGCAGCAGGTATTGCTTCGACCCGGGCAGGATGAACTGCAGCAGCGTCAGCGCGCATCCCGCGCTGAATACCGCGGAGTAACCGAAATGGAGGTAGAACCACGGCCCGCGGCTGGCGCGGAGCAGCCGCAGCCCGTTGTGCGTGTAAGGTTCGAACGCCTGGTACACCAGGTGGTGCCAGCCGTTGGTCCAGACCAATAGCACCGTCACCACCGGCATGACCAGCGCCACGGCCAGCAGCGCGTAGCTTCGCCGGCCCAGATCACCCCGGTAATCGAGTAACAGGAAGAGCCAGCACACGGGCAGCAGGGCGTAGCACAGATACTGGGTCCGTTTCAGCAGCCACAGCAGGTCGTAGGACGACACAATCTGCCAGAATCCGTCCAGCATGCACCACACCGCCGCCAGACACAGCAGCAGCACCAACCCCCGCAGCCCGGGCGCCTCCCAGCGCAGCGCGCAGATGCTGGCCAGCCACAATAACAGGCCGGCGCTAATAAACAGCAGTGTTGTGAGGACCATCGCCTCGCTCATCTGCCAGGCCCTGCCGATCGTCGCGCTGACAACTTTACCCTCCTGAAAAAGGACGAATGGCCTCAGCCTGTGGATCGCAGGCTCACGTCGCATGGATCATTCGGCTTTGACAGGCCTCGCTTGACCTCTTTACGCGCGGAGGCTTCTGTGGAAAGATTACACCATTTCAGGGCGTTTTCATCCGCCCGGAAGGGCGGTCGAGTCCAACTTCGCCGATTCCTATAGTTGATGTGGCTGGACAGATAGATCATTCTCAGTACTATTTCTTCCGCGTCAACACGCTACCCGGGAGCGTGAGCGGCCCCGGCGGCGCCGGTTTTGCGATCATCGAAAGAAAACAGGAGGCGCAGATCGTACTTGAGCCAAGCCGGCAATCTCTGGCAGGACGTCGAGCGCATCCGTGCGCAGGCGCCGCTGGTCCACAACATCACGAATTTCGTGGTCATGAACACGACCGCCAACGCACTACTGGCGCTGGGCGCCTCGCCGGTGATGGCGCACGCCCTGGAGGAAGCGCGCGCGATGGCCGGCCTGGCCAGCGCGCTGGTGCTCAATATCGGCACGTTGAGCCCGCCCTGGATCGCGGCCATGCTCGAGGCCGGCCAGGAAGCCAATCGCCGCGGCATCCCGATTGTTCTCGATCCCGTCGGCGCGGGGGCCACGCCGTTCCGCACCCAGACCGTCCAGGAGCTGCTGGGAGCGTTGCGGGTGGCGGTCATCCGGGGCAACGGCTCTGAGATCCGCGCCTTGTCGTACGCCGAACAGGCGACCAGGGGGGTGGACAGCCGGCACGCCGCCGAGGAGGCCCTGGGCGCGGCCCTGAAGCTGGCGGAGAACCGCGGGTGCGTGGTCTGCGCGAGCGGCGCGACCGACCTGGTGGTCTCCCCCGGCCGTGTGGTGCGCGTCTCCAACGGCCATCGCATGATGGCCCGCGTCACCGGCCTGGGCTGCACGGCCACGGCCCTGATCGGCGCTTTCGTGGCCGTCAACGCCGAACCGTTCCAGGCCACGGTGCACGCCATGGCCGTGATGGGCATTGCCGGCGAGATCGCGGCGCAGCGCTCAGCGGGACCCGGCAGCCTGCAGGTCAACTTTCTCGATGCGTTGTATCTGCTCAGGCGAGAGGATATCGACGCGCGATTGAAAATCGCCGCGGACTGAATCCACGCGGCTCGACGGCGCATCGTAAAGACGCCGGTCCGGAAGCCCGCCTGGCACTGACTGGCCGCCGGGCAAGGCGGTATAATCAAGCCAATTTCTGGTACAGAGGGGTGCCATGTCCGTACCGCTTTCGGCCGAGGCCGCCTGCCTGGGCGGATCCTCCGCTCCGCTGGTCAACGATTTCAGCATTCAAGTGGCTACCGTGAACGGTTCCGGCAGCCAAACCGCCAACACCGTTCTGATGCGCTCCATCTTCCAGATGGGCGTGCCTGTTTCGGGCAAGAACCTCTTCCCATCCAACATCGCGGGCCTGCCGACGTGGTTCACCATCCGCGCCAGCCGCCAGGGCTACATCGGCCGCAAGAAGGAGATCGACTTCCTGATCGCGATGAACCCGGAGACGGCCCAGGAGGACATCGCCGACCTCGCGCCGGGCGCGGCCGTGGTGTACGACGAGCCGCTGCAGCTGAAGGCGCGCCGCGACGACCTGCACTTCTACGCGGTGCCGTTCGACAAACTGGTCGCGCCCGTCTGCCCCGAGGCCAAGCTGCGCAAGCTGGTGCGCAACATGATCTACGACGGCGTGGCGGCGCAGCTGCTGGGCATCGAGCTGGAAGAAGTGCGCAAGGCGCTGTTCCGGCAGTTCGGCGCGAAGAAGCAGAAGGCCGCGGAGCTGAACTGGAGGGCTGTGCTCACGGGGCACGACTTCGCCCGCGACAACCTGCCCAAGACCGACCGCTGCCGGGTCGAGCGCATGAACGCCACCGCCGGCAAGATCATCATCGACGGCAACTCGGCCGCGGCGCTGGGCAGCGTCTTCGCCGGAGTGACGGTGGTGACGTGGTATCCCATCACGCCGTCGTCGTCACTGGTGGAGGCGCTGATCGGCTACATGAAGCGCTGCCGCATCGATCCGGCCACGGGCAAGGCGACCTACGCCGTGGTGCAGGCCGAGGACGAGCTGGCGGCCATCGGCATGGTGATTGGCGCGTCCTGGGCCGGCGCGCGGGCCATGACGGCGACCTCGGGCCCCGGCATTTCGCTGATGTCGGAGTTCGTCGGCCTGGCCTATTACGCCGAGGTGCCGGCGGTGATCTGGGACGTGCAGCGGGTCGGCCCGTCCACCGGGCTCCCGACGCGCACGCAGCAGTGCGACATCCTGAAGAACGCAGTGCTCTCGCACGGCGACACGCGTCACCCGGTGCTGCTGCCCTCCTCGCCCGAAGAGTGTTTCACGATGGCGCGCACGGCGTGCGACCTGGCCGAGCAATTCCAGACGCCTGTTTTCGTCAACTCCGACCTCGACCTGGGGATGAACAACTGGATGTCGGAGCCGTTTGAATACTCCGACGCGCCGCTGCAGCGCGGCAAGGTGCTGAGCAAGGAAGACCTCGAGCGGCTGGGCGGCTTCGCGCGCTACGCCGACGTGGACGGCGACGGCGTGGGCTGGCGCACGCTGCCCGGCACCGCGCATCCGGCCGCGGCGTACTTCACGCGCGGCAGCGGCCACAACGCCAAGGCCGCGTACACCGAGAAGCCTGGAGACTACATCGCCAACGTGGACCGGCTGCGGCACAAGTTCGAATCGATCCGCGCCGCCGTGCCGCCGCCCGCCGTGGATGTGAGCCCGCAGGCCCGCATCGGCATAGTCTACTGCGGAACGTCGAAGTACGGCTGCGAGGAGAGCCGCGACCAGCTGAGAGACGAGTACGGCGTGGAGACCAGCTCGCTGCGCCTGCTGGCCTATCCGTTCAACACGCAACTCGAGGAGTTCATCGCGCGCCACGACCGCGTCTACGTCGTGGACCAGAACCGCGACGCGCAGCTTCTCGGCCTGATGCGCCTGGACCTCGACCCGCAGCTGAGCGCCAAGCTGCGCAGCGTCCGCTACTACGGCGGGCTGCCGCTCGACGGGCGCACCGTGACCGACGAGATTCTGAGCCAGGAGGCCCTATGAGCACCACCCAGACGCCGCCGCCCAAAACCAACCGCGCCGGCCTGGAAGTCATCAGCTACCGCGGCTCCAAGACGACGCTGTGCGCCGGCTGCGGACACAACTCCATCTCCGAGCGGTTGATCGAATGCTTCTTCGAGATGGGCATCGAGCCGTGGCGCGTGGCCAAGCTCTCCGGCATCGGCTGCTCGTCGAAGTCGCCGGCGTACTTCCTGGGCCTGTCCCATGGCTTCAACGGCGTGCACGGGCGCGCGCCGGCCATTGCCACCGGAGCGATGCTGGCCAACAAGAACCTGTTGGGCATCGTGGTCACCGGCGACGGCGACACTGCTTCGATCGGCATCGGCCAATTCATCCACCTGCTGCGGCGCAACTTGCCGCTGATCTACATCATCGAGAACAACGGCGTTTACGGATTGACCAAGGGCCAGTTCTCGGCGACCTCGGATGCCGGCGCGAAATCGAAAAGCGGCGTGGTGAACGAGCTGCAGCCGATCGACTGCTGCGTCGAGGCGATCCAGATCGGTGCCACGTTCGTGGCGCGCTCCTTCTCCGGCGACAAGCGGCAGCTGCAGGTGATCCTCAAGACTGCCATCGCACATCAGGGGCTGAGCGTGATCGACGTCATCTCGCCCTGCGTCACCTTCAACGACCAAGAGGGTTCCACCAAGAGCTACAGCTTCATGAAGGACCACGACGAGCCGCTGCAGGAGCTCGATTTCGTCCCCTTCTTCGCCGACATCGAAGTCGAAATCGAGGAGGGCGCGGTGCAGGACATCGAGATGCACGACGGCTCGCGGCTGCGCCTGCACAAGCTGGCGCTGGATTACGATCCGACCGACCGGCTGAAGGCGCTCTCCATCATCCAGGCTTCCAAGGAAGCCAGCGAGGTCCTGACCGGCGTGTTGTTTCTGGACACCGCACGCGAGAACTTCCTCGAGTTGCTGAACACCGTGGATGAGCCGCTGGCGGCGCTGGACCAGGCGCGCACGCGCCCCTCGCGCGAGACGCTGCAGGAATTGATGGAAGAACTGCGCTAGTTGAGAACAGGAGGAAATCAAGCATGGCGAAGATCCTCGTGATCGGCGGCACTGGAACCGTGGGCAGTGCCACGGTCGCCGAACTGTTGAAGCGCGGCGCCGAGGTCAGCGTGATGACGCGCTCGGCCGAGAAGGTGCGCGCGCTGCCGGCCGGCGTGACCGGCGTGGTGGGCAGCATGAAGCAGCCGGAGACGCTTGCGGCCGTGTTCAAGGGCATCGAGAAGCTGTTCCTGATTACGCCGCTGGACCGCGACGAGATGCATCAGGGCATCGACGCTGTGGATGCCGCGGCGGCCGCGGGCGTCAACTACGTCGTCTACCTCAGCGTGCACCAGGCGGACAGGGCGCTGGAGATCCCGCACTTTGTCTCCAAGCTGCCGGTGGAAGGCGTGATCAAGGCCAGCGGCGTGCCGTACACGATTCTACGACCGAACAACTTCTTCCAGAACGACTTGGGCATGAAGGACGCGATTCTGGCCGGCTTCTACCCCCAGCCGATGGGCCGGGTCGGATCGCACCGCGTGGACGTGCGGGATATCGCAGAAGCCGCCGCCATCGCGCTGACGGAAGCCGGACATGGGGGCCGGACTTACTCCGTGGTGGGTCCCGAAGCCTGGGATACGGAGCGGACCGCCGCAGTCTTTTCGCGGCTGCTCGGACGCCGGGTCCAGTGCGCCGGCGAGGACCTGCACGCCTGGGCGGCCCAAGTGCGCGCGTTCATGCCCGGCTGGCTGGTGCGGGACCTGGTGATCATGTACGACCATTTCCAGCGCTACGGACTGCTGGGCACGCCCGGCGAGATTGAGACGATTACGCGCGTTCTCGGCCATCCGCCGCGCCGCTATGAGGAGTTCGTGCGCGAGACTCTGGCGGGGTGGGGTCACGCCACCGCCGCCGCCACGGCTTAACCGTAGGCCACGGGATTACGCGACAGCCACTGCTCGTCGCGCGTGGAATTGACGTGCTTTACCGCGCCCACGGCCGCGGCCGCAATCAGGCGCCGCGTGCCCCAGGCCATCAAACCGCCCAGCGCCAGCCCTCCGCCCACCAACGCTCCGGCCAGCGCGCCCAGCAGCGGCTTCTCATCCTCGTTGAGATAGCCGGTCACCGATCCCACAACGGCGCCGATCGCCGCCGCCCTCCACGCGTCGTGCGCGGAGCGGGCCAGATCGGCTTGAACGTCCTCCCGCTTTAAGGCCTCCTTCACGGCCTGGTGCGCGCCTGCATAGCCCGAGTCCAGCAACTCGCGGCTGTCGGCGACATTCGATTTCAGCCAGTGATCAACACTCATGGAAGTCCTGCCCTATTATCGCCCCTTTCCGCCGCGCGGCGACTACTCCGGCGCGCTTCTTCGGAGGCGGGACTCGCCGCCGCCTTGTGGTACCATAGGTGTGGATGTCCACCTCCCCGAGCGGGAGCTTCAAAGCCCTACCCTTCATCCTTCCCGACCACGTAATTATTCGTCCCGCGGGGCGCCCGCCCGCCGGATCGAAAGCCTGGAGCCTGCCTCCAGAGGCAAGATGAAGACCAGAGTCACGCTGAACCGTACGCTCGAGAGTTTCTTCGGGACCCGAGACGAGAACATCCGGGTGCTGGAGGGCGGCCTGGGCGTGCTCATGCGCCAGACCAGCGACGCCTTCGAGATCGAGGGCGACGAGGGCCAGGTGGCCCGCGCCGAGAGAATCGTGCTGGACTACCTGAACCTGGCCGACAGCGGGCTGCGAATTCCGGCCGCCGATCTGAACAGTTATCTGCGCGTGCTCGCCGCGGACCCGGGTGTGACCTTCAAGGAACTCGTGGACAGCGGCAAAAACCGCAACTTCGGCAAACGCACGGTGGTGCCGAAGACGCCGAACCAGCGCGTCTATCTCGACATGATCGAGAAGCTGCACCTGGTGATCGGCGTCGGTCCGGCGGGCACCGGCAAGACCTACCTGGCCGTGGCGATGGCGGTTTCGGCGCTGCTCAATAAACAAGTGCAGCGGATCATTCTGACCCGCCCGGCGGTTGAGGCGGGCGAGCGATTGGGATTCCTGCCCGGCACCTTGCAGGAAAAGATCGACCCCTATCTGCGGCCGCTGTACGACGCGCTGTTCGACATGATAGAGGGCGACAAAGTGGAGAAGCTGATGGAGCGCAGCGCGATCGAGGTGGCCCCGCTGGCCTTCATGCGCGGCCGCACGCTGAACGACAGCTTCATCATTCTCGACGAAGCCCAGAATTCGACGCCCGAGCAGATGAAGATGTTTCTGACGCGGCAGGGCTTCAACTCGCGCATGGTGGTGAACGGCGACCTGACGCAGATCGACCTGCCACTGGGCCGGCGCAGCGGGCTGCAGGACGCGGTGGACGTGCTGGGCGGCGTGGAAGGCATCGGTTTCGTCTACTTCGACCAGCACGACGTGGTCCGCCACCCGTTGGTGCAGCGCATCGTGCGGGCCTACGAACGGTACGGGGAAATGAACGGCGCCGGCCGCCAGATGGCGTTGAAGCTGCAGGAGCCGGTCGAGAGCACAGCCAGCGCCAGCCCCGAAATTCCGCCCGAGCCGGGACCGGCTCTGAATTGAAAGCCATGTCCTCTGATGTTGGCGCGACGCCCCCCCGCGCGGTCTCCCGCGAATCCCTGGTGATCTATGAGAAAGCGCTGCGTTCGCTGCGCCGCCGCGATCTGAATGCCTTTGCCGAGACCGTGTGCCGCCGCGTAGCCGGCGACCGGCGCTTCTGCTGCCTGTTGACAAACGACGAAGCGCTGCGGCGCCTGAACCGCGTGTTCCGCGGCCTGGACGAGCCGACCGACGTGCTGAGTTTTCCGTCGGCCTCGCCGGACGGGGAATTGGGCGACATCGCCATCAGCGTGGACCGGGCGCGGGAGCAGGCGGCCGATTACGGGCATGACCTGACGACCGAAATCCGCGTGCTGCTGCTGCACGGCGTGCTGCACCTCGTGGGGCACGATCATGCCTCCGACCGTGGAAAGATGCGCCGCGTGGAAGCACGCTGGCGGTGGCAGCTCGGCCTGCCGGCGGGCGTCATCGAGAGGGCAACGGGCAGAAAAGCGGCGCCCAGGCGCGCCGCGGGAGGCCGCAAGCGATGATCGTCGTCGCCGGCCTGGCTTTGGCCGGCCTGTTGCTGCTGGTGAGCTTCGTCCAATTGATGAGCCTGGAATCGATGCGCCTGCGCTCGCGCGACACCGAGGCGCTGGAGTATTTCAAGCAACATCTGCAGGAGCGGCTGGGCGCGGATACCGAACAGGGCACGCTGGCCTACTCGCTGGCCAAACACACGCTGCTGGTGGGCGCGGGCGCGATGTTCGCGCTCATGGTGCTGCGCGCCGGGAGCGGCGGCGCGGCGGCGGCGCAGAGCTTCGCGGCCGCATGGCTGGTGATGCTGGTGTTCTCCTACATCGGCCCGCAGCTTCTGTATCGCCGCACGCGCGCGGAGTGGGTCGAGCCATGGATCCCATTTCTAAGGCTCATCGCCGCCCTGTTCCGCCCGCTGACCGCGGTGTTGAAGTTCCTGGAGTCACTGTTTGAGATCGGCTCGCCGGCCAACGGCACAGACAAGGCCACGGGGCCGGGCGAGGAGATTGAAGCGCTGATTTCGGCCGGGGAGGAAGAGGGCATCATCGAGAAGGAAGACAGCCGCCTGATCCAGAGCGTGGTGGCGTTCGGGGACAAACGGGTGCGCGAAGTCATGACGCCGCGCCCGCAGGTGGTGTGGATGGACGTGTCGCGGCCGCTCGAGGAACTGCGCCAACTAGTAAAGTCCGAGCGCTATTCGCGCATTCCCATCGGCGAGGGCAGCATCGACCGCCTGATCGGCTTCGTCCACGTGCGCGACCTGTATGAGCTGGACGACGAGCAGCGCCAGACCAAGAGCATCCGCGATCTGATGCGCGATATTCAGGGCGTGCCCGAAACCAAGCCCGTGCCGGAGCTGTTGCGCGAGATGCAGAACGACGGCCGGCACATTGTCTACGTGGTCAACGAATACGGCAATGTGGCCGGCATCGCGACGCTCGAGGACTTGGTCGAGGAGGTGTTCGGAGAGATCTTCGATGAACACGAGCCGGCGCGCGACTTCGAGCTCGGCGCCGATGGGTCGCTCACGATTTCGGGCAGTTGCGACGTCGATCGACTGGAAGGGTACTTCGGCTTCCGCCCCGCGGAGGGCACCGAGGCGGCGACCGTGGGCGGCCTGGTGACGGAATGGCTGGGGGCCGTGCCGGAGCCCGGAACGGTGGTGCGGCGCGACGGCCTGGCCATCGAAGTCCTGGCGGCGGACGGAATGCGGGTGGAGCGGGTCCGCATCCGGGCTTGCAAGGACGAGGAAGGCGGTCGGGAAGAGGAATGAGCAAGCATCGGACGCGCCGTCGGGCGGGCGGCGCGCACAGCACGCACCACTCGGGTTTCGTCTCCATCCTGGGGCGGCCGAACGCGGGCAAGTCGACGCTGCTGAACGCGCTGGTAGGCGAGAAGATCGCCATCGTCACCGACAAGCCGCAGACCACGCGCACCTCGATCCAGGGCGTGTGGAGCTCGGACGCGGCGCAGATCGTGTTTCTGGACACGCCCGGCATCCATGACGCAGAGACATTGATCAACCGGCGCATGATGCGGGCCGTGGCCGAGGCGTTGGACGGGCGCGATCTGCTGCTGTTCGTGGCCGACGCGACGCGCGAGCCACGCGAAGAAGACCAGAAGGCGCTGGAGTGGGTCAAGCGCAGCCAGACGCCGGCCATCGCGGTGCTCAACAAGATCGACCTCGTGAGGGACAAGACGTCGCTGCTGCCCGCGCTGGCGGCTTACAGAAGCTGGCACGAGTTCGAGGAGCTGTTCCCGGTTTCCGCTCAGACGGGGGAGGGGCTGGAAGAGCTGCGCGCGGCGATTATCCAGCGCCTGCCGCCGGGCCCGGCCTACTTCCCTGCGGATTACCTGACCGATCAGCCGGAGCGGTTCCTGGTGGCGGAGATGATCCGCGAGAAGGTCCTGCTGGTCACGCGCCAGGAGGTGCCGCATTCGGTGGCGGTGACGATCGATGAATGGGTCGAGACGCCGCGGCTGGCCAGGATCGCGGCCACGATTCACGTCGAGCGCGCCGGGCAGAAGCCGATCGTGCTCGGCGCGGGAGCCGCGCGATTGAAGCAGATCGGCACGGAAGCGCGTCAGGACGCCGAAAAATTGCTGGGCCGGAAGATGTTCCTCCAGCTGTTCGTCAAGGTCAGTGAGAAGTGGCGGGAGAAGGAAGAGTTCCTGAACGAGCTGGACTGGCGGAAGAGCAGCCCGGCTGCCGCCGAATCCACCGGCGCCGATGAGAGCGGAAATGCCGGCTCCGAGGAGAGCGGAAATAAGCATAATGGAGGGTAGCTGATATGAAACGCGCAATCGTTCTGCTTTTTGCGGCTCTTCTGGTCCTCGCTCCGGCCTGGGCCTCACAGGCTTCCGACGACAAGATCTATGACGCGGTGCGGCTCAAGCTGGTCAGCGACCCGGACGTCAAGGGCGGCGCCCTTGAGGTCGTGGTGAAGGACGGCGTGGTGACGCTGCGCGGAGCGGTGACTTCGGAAAGAGGCCAGCAGAAGGCCGAGCACCTGGCCAAAAAGGTGAAGGGCGTCAAAAGCGTCGTCAATGAGCTGACCATCAAGGTGCAGTAGCGCCGCCTGGCGCGAGTATTCGACGGGGGATCACCGCGGGCCCATGCTGCGCGTTGGGTCACGACCGCAGCAACGGATGCAAGCTACTTGCAGCGCTTCAGGTGCGCCGCTGCCTGGCGGAAAAACTCGTCCAGCGCCTTGAGCGAAGCCTCCGAGAGGTCGCGCAACGTGATCGCAACCACCAGCCCGCCGCGCTGCTCGAGCGCCATCTGCGCGGCCAGAAACTGGGCGCGATGGTGGTCGGCCTTGTAGCCAGCCTCGGGCACGAATTCGGCTTTCTCGCTGATCAGCAGGGTGGACAGCCTGCCGCCGGGGCCAATCCCCATGACGCGGCAGAGGTGGTTCATCAGCGGGCCTTCCTCAACGCCGGCGGGCATCTTCGAACTGCCCCGGAAGATCAGCGCGGCGGCGCGGTCCAGCAGCTTGCGGAGCTTCCTGCCGGGCGCGTGATAACGCGTGTCTCCATAAAACGTCAGCTCGCCGTACCGCACCACGCCCGCCTCAGTGAGCTGGTGCAGCAGGGCGGCGTAGGCAGAAGCGGCGTCGCGCGCGGTCAACGCGAAGCCGCAGGGCAGGCGGTCGTAGTGCAGGACCACGCCGCCGCGCCAGCGCACCTGGCGCGGGGAAATCCTGAGCTGCTTCCACTCGGGGGTATTCTCGATGCCGCCCTGAAACGCCGCGTTCTGAACCAGGAGGCGGGCGATCGAGGTGTCCAGCTGGATGGCGGGCTGTGCAACGAAGTTGATCTCGCGCAGCCATGCCAGGGCGAAGACGGTGTAGTGGATGAACTGCAGGTAGCGCGAGAGCGGGGCCTCGGCCGGAAGGGTGAGCGAGGCCAGCGGATAGCCGCTGCGGCGCAGCAGAGTGAGCTTGCGGCGCTCGGCGGCGGGCTCGCCCTGACGTCCGACGAGCAGGAAGACGCGGTCCTGCCGCGGGTCCCTGGGAGCGCGGTAATCGGCCATGCGCAGCGGCTCGTCGATCACCACTTTCAGGCCGGCCTGCTCGTCGAGGCCGAGGCTTTCCTCGAAGTTCCGTTTGGTCCACGGGGCCGCGCCGGCGAGCGAACGCGAAAGAGCGAGGGTCACATTGTCTCGGCCGGCGAGGCCCTGTTGATGCAGGAATGCGGCCAGGCGAAAGGCGGCCGTGATCTCGTCCACCCGCAGGAACGTGCCGGCGATCCAGGCGTGCAAGGGGACGCCGGCCAGACCGAGCGAGTAGAGGCTGCTGCGCGTCAACGGCGCGCTGTGCCGCGCGGCAATGGAATTGCCGTCGTCGAGCTGCAGCGGGACCCGGCGGTGGAGACGGCGTGGGGCGGGCTGGCCGGGCGGCGAGCCCGCGGGCGCCAGGAGGATGAAGTTGGGACGGCTGTCGAGCCCCAGCACGTCATACAGTGCAGCCAGCTTCTCGAGATTCAGCGCCGGCCCATCGGAGGTCGTGTCCGGAGTCATCCCCACCACCAGCGTGGACTTGAGTGCGTCCCGCAGTGAGCCGGCGCGGAGCTTCATATCGGCCAGGATGGCCTTCAGTTTGACCGGGTCGGTGGAGTCAAGCAGGTACGACCTGGGCCCGCGCTTGAGCAAACCGCAGGCCAGATACAGCCCCGGGTCCGCGGCCGAACCGGCGGCCCCGGTCCAGAGCAGAAACTTGAGGCTGACGCCGTGCGTCGTCCGAATAGAGGCCTTGATGTCGTCCAGTTCGTCCAGGACGATGCGCGACCACTCGGGATGCTTTTCGGCCAGCCAGCTCAGATGGAACAGGCCGTAACAGTTTCTGGTGACCTGCCCGCCGGGAGCGGTCTCCATGCCGATGCGGATGAGTTCGTTGAGCGACGGGTCGAGGGCGGCGACGCCGTGGCGCCGCGCCTTGGCATCCAGAGCTTTCAGCCGCGCCAGGACATTGCGTTCCTGGAACCGCCGCGCGAGAGAATCCGAGGGCGGCAGGTCGTTATCCAGGCGCAGGATCACTCGTTTGTTCTATCACAGAGGTGCGGGAGTGTCTCGCGGAATCGGCGAGCGCGGCCGGCGATGGTATGGTGAGGGCATGAGGCGCGGGTGTGCGGTAGCGCTGGCGGCGCTGGCGCTGGGCGCGTGCAGCGGCGTGCCGCGGAGGGCATTGATTCAGGTGCCGCCGGAGCGCGTTGGCGGCTGGGTCCGGCGCGGGTTGGAGACGCCCGCCGCCGCGGACGCTCCAGAACCGATGCGCGCGCTGGAGGCCACGGCCTGGGTCCGCGCCGCCTATTTCCGCGACAGCCTGGGCATCGAAGTCAGCGCCTTCGGCTTCAAGACGCAGGGCGACGCGGCGGAGGCGCAACGCAGACGGCCGCCGCGCGATGGGGCCTGTGCCTTTGTGCGCGGGCTGGTCCTGGTCATCTGCATGTCCGAGAACGCCGGCACGGAAACCGTGGCGGAATTCGCCGGTGCGCTGGAGGCGGCATGGTTCGGCAACGGGCGGTAAGTCCAGAGCGGGCCTTGGACGTGTTTCTGCAGGGCGCCGTGCTGGCGATGCTGGCCAGCGGCACCGTGGCGGCGGCGCTCGCGGGCGCGTTGGACCGGGCCGGCATCGTGGTTGGCGCGGCCGCATTGGCGGTCCGGCTGGCGCAGCTCACGGGCTGGGCGCGGTTTACGATTTCACGGCGTTGGGCTACTCTGGGCACAGCCTGTTACCTGTTGTTCGTGCCGGCGGATTACCTCCTGATCTCGCACGCCATGATTCCGGCGACAGTGCACGTGATCGTCGTCGCGGCGGCGCTGAAGCTGCTGTCGGCGAGCAGCGGACGCGACTCCGCGGTGGTGGGACTGATCGGGTTTGCGGGAATGCTGGCGGCGGCGTTGCATGCGACCAGCCTGACGTTCCTGCTGCTGCTGATGCTGTTCTGGGCCGCGACGCTGGCCGCGCTGGCGAGCGCCGAGATCCGGGGCGCGATGCGCGGCCCGGCGACGGCGGGCGGCGCAGCGGGCATCGGCGGGCGGTTGGGGCTGCTGACGGGCGCGGCGGGCGTGGGCGTGCTGGCGTTGACCGTGGGGCTGTTCTTCGTGGTGCCGCGGACGGCGCGCGTGGCGCTGGAGCGGCTGGTGCCGGGCGCACAACGGGTGTCGGGCTTCGCGCCGGAGATCACGCTGGGGCAATCGGGCGAGATCCGGCCGAGCAGCACGCCCGTGCTGCACGTGCGGTTCGCCGACGGTGAACCGCGCGCCGGGCTGCACTGGCGTGGTACGGCGCTGGCCGAATTCGACGGGCGGAGATGGTACAACTCGCCGCGCGGCGGGACGGTGCTGCGGGCCGGCGAGAGCGGCTATATCCAACTCGTATCGGACGAGCAGCGGCGCCGGCCGGGCCCGCGCAGCTTTTACGAGGTGCTGCTGGACGGCGGTTCGGAGTACCTGTTCCTGGCCGGCTTGCCGGAGAACGTGCGCCTGAGCAGCGACCTGCTGGTGCGCACGGCGTCGGGCGGGGTGAAGCTGCCGTTCGGCCAGAACGAGGAGCTGCGGTACGTGGTCTACAGTTACCTGGGCGCGGGCGGGGCGGTGGACGAAGTGCCGTCGCGCCTGAGCAGCGAGGACCGCTACTTCAACCTTCGTCTGCCGCCCATGGACAGCCGCACGGCTGAGCTGGCCCGCGCCATTACGCCGGGCAATGGCGGCGACGACGCGCGCGCGCGTTCCATTGAACGCTACCTGCGCACGCAGTTCGCTTATTCGCTCGACCCGGTGGAGAGCGATAGCCGGGACCCGCTGGCCGAGTTCCTGTTTGAACGCAGGAAAGGCCACTGTGAGTACTTCGCCTCGGCCATGGCGGTGATGCTGAGGCAGCTAGGGATTCCGTCGCGCGTGGCCACGGGATACCTGGGCGGGACGGCCAACCCGTTCACCGGATTGCTGGTGGTTCGGGCTTCGGATGCACACGCCTGGGTCGAGGCCTGGATCCCCGGACAGGGCTGGACGACCTACGATCCCACGCCGGCGGGCGTGGAAAGAGCTGATGCGGGCGGCCTGTGGTCGCAGTTGGGCCTGTATCTCGACGCCGGCGAGACGTTCTGGCAGGAGTGGGTGGTGGGCTATGACCTGGACCGGCAATTGACGCTGGCGTTTCAGGTGGACCAGTCACGGCGGCGCGGAGCGCCGTGGCTGCAGCGAAACTGGAAGCGGCTGGCCGGAGCGTGGAGGGCGGCGGGCGGCTCACTCAGCCTCCAGGCGGGAAAGGCAGCAATCGCGGCGGCTGTGCTGCTGCTCGCTCTGGCAGTGCTTTGGCGGCGGCGAATCGCCGCCGCGCTGTCGCGCCGGCGCGCCGGCGGGCCGGGAGAAGCCTTGCAGGCGGCGCACGAGGCCGCCCGGCTGTACCGGCGCATGCTGGCCGCCATGCACAAGCGCGGCTTCGAGAAGGCGCCGTCTCAGACGGCGGGCGAGTTCGCGGCCGGGGTGCGCCAGAGCGAGGCCGCGCCGCTGGTGGCGGAATTCACCGCGCGTTACCATGCCCTGCGCTACGGCCAGGAGCCGGAGCAGGCCGCACGGCTGGCGCTAGTGTTGCGGCGGATCGAAGCGCTACCGCAGTAAGCGTTGCGGGAGGCGCAGGGAGAAAACGTGAGGAACAAAGCCAATTATCGACTTTTCATATTAGAATGATTGACTTATACTGGCTATCCTTCGATTTTTTTCGCTAAGCATTCGACTGTCTGACAAGGTCGCGGAGAAAGGACTGGATCATCGCCCCTGGGCTTCGCCCGGCCGCTTGACGGTCCTCTGAAACAGGATCCAGCATGCATCCGTGCGCTCACGGGCGAAGGTGCACTCCCGGCTCCGCCGGCGGGCCCAGTTCCTTAGGGTCTATTGTTCCTCGCGGCCTGTTCTCCGGGCCAGCACCAGCGTGAAATCGTCAGCCGCGGCCACAGCCCCGGCGAAGCGCGCGACTGCATTCTTGGCTTGCTCAATCATCTCGGCCGGAGACCGCGCGGCCGCAGGGGCCAGCGCTGCCAACAGCCGCTCCTCGCCGAAATCTTCCTGTGTGGCGGGGTCCTGGGCTTCGGTCACGCCGTCACTGAAGATCACGAGCAAATCACCTTGGTCCATGTGAGCCGTCTGCAGAGCAAAGGCGGCATGCCCAAAGATGCCCAGGACCATGCCGCCGCCTTCGAGCCGCTGCACTTCGCCGTTGGCCCGCACCAGCAATGGCGGGTTGTGACCGGCGTTGACGTACGCCAATGCCCCAGTGGCCAGATCCACTTCGCACATGAAGAGCGTGATGAATCGATTGCCGGGACAATTGCTGGCGACGATTCGATTGAGCCGCGTGACCAGCGCCGCCAGGTCAATCTCCTCCTCCACCAGCACCTGGATCCGCGCTTGCAGACTGGCCATCAGCAGGGCGGCGGGTAAGCCTTTGCCGGCCACGTCGCCCACCATCAGGCTCAGCCTGCCGCCGCGCTCGCAAAAGTCGTAATAATCGCCCCCGACGCTCAGGCAGGGCTCGCTGAACGCGGCCAGCTCCAGCCCGGGCTGCTGAGGAACGCTTCGCGGGAGCAGGTTGCGCTGGATTTCCGCTGCCTGCACCATCTCCCGCGCCATGAGCCGCTCGTGGTGTTCCACCTCGGTGAGCCGTGCATTCTCGATCCGAATCGCCGCAATATTGGCCAGCACCGTAAGCAGACCCAGGTCCTCGGGCGTGAAATGCCGGACCAGATTCGGCGAATCCAGGTAAATCAACCCAATTACGTTTTCCCTGGCTTGCAGGGGAGCGGCAAGAATGCTGCGAATCCTCTGATCCGCGATGCTCGACTGCGCCCGCAGTTTTTCGTCCAATCGGGTGTCCGCAATCAGCAGGCTCTCCTTCTGATGCAGCACCCGGTCGCGCACAGTCTTGCTGATCTCGAAGTGGCTGCCCCTGGCCGCCCGCGTCACCAGCGACCCACCCTCCAGCAGCATCAAGACACCACGCGGAGAGCCCACCGCATTGGAGGCGAGGTCCAGGATCAGGGGGAACAACTCGGACAGCGGCCGGTGGTCAGCCAACTCCCGCCCGGCCTGAATGAGGGCTTGCATCTGCGGGAAAGAGGCCGGGGAGCGAACGTTTGGCGCGCCAATGGGAGACTCGCCGCCCAGCACAGTGTCGAGCTGCATGGAAAGCGTGGAGGTCAGACTATCCGGGCCCGGGGCATCAGTGAACACGACCCGGTCATCGAATGATGCCATTTGATCTGCAGGCGCGGCAGCGCGCGAGTAGTCGATCCTTAGTCGGCCGGCGGCGACCCGGTCGCCCGCTCTCAATGCACTGGGCTGGTTGATTCGAATTCCATTCAGCCGTGTGCCGTTCCTGCTGCCCAGATCCGTCACTACCCAGCCACTGCCCGAGCGCTCGAATACCAGGTGCTGCCGGGAGAGTTCCTCGTCCTCGGGATAGCAAAGGTCGTTACCGATTGCTCTGCCCAGCGTGTACCGGTCAGCCTCCAGGTCAACTTCCCTGGTTGATCCATCGGGTGCGTGCAGGATCAGTTGATCGACCATACCGGATGAGGATACCACCATGTTTCCACTCTGCATATTGGATTGGCGCCACAGCCGGCAGAGGGCAGCAGCGCCGCGGATGGGCAGCGGCGGGCAAACGCAGGGATGACACGACGTTCAGCGGGTATGCGCCTCGCAATCCAGTGGAGCAGAAAGCCGAGGTCAGGTCTGGATGAACCTGGACCCTTGGTTAAGCAGTGCAGCGGCACGGATACCCGCCGCGGCTGGCGGTGCCGGCGGGTCCAGAGCAGTCGATGCCGGCAAATCAGGACAACCTGGTACCCTTGGTGGACATCGAATCTAGAAAGGCAATAGTGCAGTAAGATTGGGAAACAAGCATTCCGAGGCAGGGCCTTGACTCCCGAACGTTGGCGGCAAATCGAGGAACTGTACCACGCTGCTTTGCAGTGCCCGGCCGACAAGCGCGCCGCTCTCCTTGCGCAGTCCGATCCCGACCTTAGTCACGAGGTGGCAATCCTGCTCAACCAGCCCAGCGAGGGTAGCCCGACAGATCATCGCCAGCGGGAGGGTTCGACCTCCGGCTCTGCCAGACCGGAAGTCCCTGTCCTGGCGCCAGGCCACAAGCTGGGCCACTTTGAAATCATTGCGCTCCTCGGACGCGGGGGCATGGGCGAGGTCTACCGGGCGCGCGACTTGCGGCTGAAGCGCGAGGTGGCAATCAAAGTCCTGCCCGAGAGCCTGGCTCACGACCAGGAGCGGATTGACCGTTTCGGGCAGGAGGCGCGCGCCGTGGCGGCGCTGAATCATCCCCACATCTGCCAACTCTATGACGTCGGGCCGGGTTATCTCGTCATGGAGTTGGTGGACGGTAAGCCGCTCAAGGGTCCGCTGCCGGCGGAAAAGGCCGTGGAGTACGCCGGGCAGATTCTGGATGCTCTGGATGCGGCGCACCGCAAGGGCATCACGCATCGTGACCTGAAGCCGTCCAACATCCTCGTCACCCGGCAAGGCATCAAGCTGCTGGATTTCGGACTGGCGAAACAAGCCGCGAAGTCCAGGGAATCGGACGAGACGGTGACCGCCCCACTCACTGAGCAGGGCCAGGTTCCCGGGACGGCGCACTACATAGCGCCGGAGCGGCTCCAGGGTGAGGAAGCGGACGCGCGGAGTGATCTTTTCTCGTTCGGCTGCGTGCTGTACGAGATGCTGGCCGGCCGGCGGGCGTTTGAAGGCGCAACGACGCCCAGTGTCATGGCGGCAATCCTGGAGCGGGAACCGGCGCCGCTCGAGGTCGCCGAGCCGCTGGATCGGGTGGTCCGGAAGTGCCTGGCCAAGGATCCGGACGAGCGGTTTCAAACCGCGCGCGACCTGAAATACATTTTCGCCCTGGCGAAGGAGTGGCGACCGGCCGACGGAGCCGCGGCCCAGCACAAGCCGCCCTGGCGCTGGATCTTCGGCGGGACCGCAACCCTCGCCATTGCCCTGATCACGATCCTGTTGCTGTATAACCGGTTGGGGCGCCCACCTGAAGCGCCCTACGAGCTGATCGGACTCGAATCGGAGATCGGCGAGTACGATGCCCCCTCTTTGTCGGCCGACGGGCAGATCCTGGTTTTTACATCCGACAAGGCTGGACATGGCGACCTGGATGTGTGGGTCAAGCACATCCGCTTCGGCGACTCGAAGCCTCTGACGGGCCCGGGCGCCGATGAAGACGAGCCGGCTGTTTCCGCGGACGGCACCATGGTCGCGTATCGCTCCGAGCGGGATGGCGGCTTGTACATCATTTCGACCCTGGGAGGGGAAGAACGCCGTCTGGCCCCGGCGGGACGACACCCCCGCTTCTCGCCGGATGGCCAGTACGTAGCGTATTGGACCGGCGAAGAGGGGAACCTGGCAAGGGCCTCCGCGCGCTCGTATGTGATTCCCGTTGCGGGGGGGACGCCGGAAGAGGTGCTACCGGACTTCGCCGACTGTCGATTTCCGGTCTGGAGTCCAGACGGAGATTCCCTTCTGGTCACAGCGACGAAGGACCGCAATGCCCCGCCGAAAGGATCGATGGACTGGTGGCTGGTACGGCGGAAACCGGCGGGCAGCCCCCCCGTGCAGGTGGGCTTCTACCCAATCACCAGGGAACTCAACCTGAAGGTGGCCGAGTATCCGCCGCATTGGGCTGGCGGCAACATCGTGTTTGCAGCGGAGCAAGGAGAGACAGAGAACATCTGGCAGGTGGGCTTCGCGCGGGGGCACCTGACCAGCCGGCCCAAGCCGATCACTCGAGGCACCAGCGTGGAGACAAGTCCCTGGAGCCTCAGTGACGGAACTCTGGCTTTTGTGGCTGTCGATCATAACCTGAACATCTGGAGCGCGGCCTTAGGGACCTCCCAGCCGAGTCTTACGCGCGAGACCTGGACCGTGAACCAGGATTACAGGCTTCACGTTTCCGCTGACGGCCGCTTGCTCCTCTTCAATCGCCGGATTGGCCAGGCACGTCCGACCTGGTTACATAATCGAACGACCGGCGCGGAACGCCAGATCCCGCTTCCGGATCAGGCTGTATCCGTTCTCAGCCGGGATGGCACGAAGCTCGTTTATAGTGTCGAGTCAGCGGGAAAACAACCTCTGATCCTGTATCAAATAGATTCAGGCCAAACCCGGACCTTGTGCGACGATTGCGGGCCACCCTGGGACTGGTCGTCGGACGGCACTCATCTCTTATACTCGAGCGGCCGACCGGAAGAGATCGGCATATTGGATCTCAGATCCGGCTCGCGCGCCGCCTGCGTCCGCGCCCCCGGCCGTTCTTTCATCGGCGCCGCGCTTGCGCCGGACCAGAACAGGCTCGCAATCGTCGATCAGATAGACAGCGACCACGCCCGAATCCAGATCGCCCGGCTCGAAGACTGGGCTGCGGAACCGGCTGAACGATGGGTCGATATCACCTCCGATCAAGGATTCAACGACAAGCCGACCTGGTCGGCCGATGGGCGTACTCTTTACTATCATTCGACACGGGACGGTTTCGGGTGCATCTGGGCACAACGATTCGATGCGAACCGCCGCCCCAGCGGGACTGCGCAAGCAGTGCAGCACCTGCACCGCGCGCGGCTTACAACTTCAGTCATTGCCAGGCCCAGTTTGAGCCTGGCCATCGGAGGCGACAGGCTGTTTGTGAATCTGGATGAAACCACGAGCACTCTGTGGTTACGGCGGCCGCGGGCCGCCGGAGTGACCCCATGAAAGCGGATGAAATACTAAGGAGATCATCATGGCAGCTAAGAAAAAGGCAGCAGCCAGGCATCGGCCGGCCAAGAAACCCCTGGCGAAAAAGGTCGCCATCCTGGCCATACTCGAGGGCGAGCAGTACACAGGCGAAGATAGCGTTGAGAAGCTGGAGCTTTTGCGAGCTGGAATTGAGAAGACGCTGGAAACCGACTCGCGCTTGGGGAAGGTTCTGATCCCGACGCTGATATACGACTTCCAGGAGGCGCTTTGTCTACATCAACCAAAAGTTACGACGGGTCCTCCTGCCAAGCGACAGAAATCGAAGACGCGTAAACCTCCGAGCACTCAGCCGTAATGCGCGTCTGTCTGGTCTCTCCACCCTCTGTCGTCGGCCTCTGGGAGTTGCGAACCACTGCGGCTGCCGACCGGCGGGTGGCTGAGGACGCGGGTTTGGGTCTGCTTACACTAGCGGCCATTCTGGAAAAGGCCGGTGTTGGTTGTGAGCTGCACCACTTGAGCCGGCACTTATTCCAGATGGGCCCCCAGGACCCAGGCGCCGACCTGGCCCTCCTGGCGGCGGAGCGCATCGCCGCGCGGAACTTCGATGTTCTCGGCGTGAGCACGATTTGCAGCTCCTATCCCTTCATGCTGCGTTTCGCGGAGGAAGTGAAGCGGCGGCGTCCCGGCTGTAGCGTGGTGCTGGGCGGGCCTCAGGCCACAGTCACGGACGTCGCCACTTTAACCGCGTTCGACAGTGTGGATGCCATCGTGCGAGGCGAAGCGGATGAATCATTTCCGCGACTACTGGAGTGCTTGTCCGGCCGCTCCCGTCTGGACCTGATCCCCGGCATCACTTACCGTGACAGCTCCCGCGTTGTGCGCAATCGGGACGCGCCGCCGGTGCTCGATCTTGACGCCCTGCCGCTGCCTGCTTATCACCTGCTGCCCGGCGTCCGCGGTGCGCACTCACTGCGGCTGGAGGCTGGCAGGGGATGTCCGTTCTCCTGCACCTTTTGCTCGACCAACGATTACTTTCGCCGGCGCTTCCGGCTGAAGAGCGATAGAGTCATCCTGGCGCAAATGACGGAGCTTGCCTCGCGGTTCCATGTGAAGCAATTCGAACTGACTCATGACATGTTCACGGTGGATCGCCGGCGGGTGATTTCGTTTTGCCGGGAGCTGCTGGAATCCGGACGGAAGTTCCACTGGACGTGTTCCGCCCGGACGGATGGCGTGGACGAGGAACTACTCGATTGGATGCAGCAGGCCGGTTGCATCGCCATGTTCTTCGGCGTCGAGAGCGGGTCCGGCCGCATTCAAAAGTTGATCGGTAAGAAGCTCGATGTCGAGCGGGCGCGGAAGGTCGTGCAGTGGTGCGGCCAACGATCGATACAGGCAACGACTTCTACGATTATTGGTTTTCCGGAAGAGGAAGAAGAGGATGTGCGCGCCACCCTCCAATTTCTTTTCGATGCTGCCGGCCAGAGACACGTCGTTCCTCAAATTTCGTTCCTGGCCCCGCTCGCCGGCACCCCGATTCACGCCAAATATCGTGAGCGGCTCAAATTTGATGGGAGCATTTCCGATCTTTCCAACCAGGGTTTCCCACAACACTCCACCGACCTGCGGCTGATTGCCACGCATCCGGATTTGTTCCCGAACTTCTATGCGGCACCGACCAGAATGCCCGGGAGACTCCTGCAAGAGATCGGCCTGTTCCTGGCATGGGCCTTCCTGCGTTGCCGTTGGCTGGCCGTCTCCCTGGCCCGGGAAATCGGAGATCCCTGGATGCTGTGTGAGCGCTGGATCGCTTTTCGCAAGCCACCCAAGCGTTGGCCGGAGGTATCCACATACTATTCTTCTCCTCAGTTTCACCGCGATTTTGTCCACTTTGCCGCGGCAATCGCCGGCCGCCTGGAAACGCAGGTTCTGGCGACGGTTCAATCCCATATCGCGGAACTGGATCCTCTGATCATTGTGCGCAGCGGCCCTCGGGATCCGATCGGCTGGGATGGAATCCCGGTCATCCCTCAATCCGTGGCCCTGTTTCCAGTACCTGCCGATCCTGAAGCCGTGATTGACGCATTGGTTTCCGGCCATCCGCTCTCTGACAACGCGCGAGTGCCGGTGACGGTTGTATGGCGCCGCGGCCCGAGCGGCGGCAATCTGTTGCGCCTCCCGATCCTCACCGCAAGGCTTCTATCTTTATGCAACGGAAAGCGTAAGGCATTCGTCATCGCATCCAGAATGGCGGCGGAATCCGGCGCTCCCGAAGCAAGAGCCGACCCCGTTTCCGGGTGGCTGGCGGTGCTGGAACAGCTCAGAAAACGCGGTCTGATTGAACGTCGTGCAGCCGGCCCATCGGGCAGTACATTCCGTGCCAGCGGGTCGCGGGGCATCAGAAAGGCGTCACGACATCGAAACACTCGGTTGCCATGACGACTGGAAGGAATACAATCTCCAGAGGGGGCAGTGCACGATGGCCGATCCGGATCATGTCGAGATCTTGAAGAGCGGCGTGGCAGTCTGGAACGATTGGAGGGGCAGGCATCCGACCATCGGCCCCGACCTTAGCGAAGCCCCCCTCAGCCGGGCCAACCTGTGCGAAGTTTTCCTCAGCGACGCCGACCTCCGAGGCGCCGACCTCAGCGGCGCGGACCTTTTCCGAGCCGACTTCAGAGGCGCCAATCTCAGTGCGGCCGACTGCGGCGGAGCCAACCTGAGCGAAGCCGACCTGAGCGAGGCCTTCCTCAACCGCGCCAATCTCGGCGAAGCCTTTCTCAGCCGCGCCAACCTCAGCCAGGCCAACCTCAGCCAGGCCGACCTCAGCGACGCCAAACTCTTCGAGGCCGACCTGTTCAGCGCCGATTGCGGAGGAGCCAACTTCAGCCGCGCGGACCTTGGAGGAGCCAACCTCCTCAAAGCCAACCTCTTCAGAGCCAACCTGAGCGAAACCGACCTCAGCCGGGCTAACCTCTGCGAAGCCAACCTCGGCCGGGTCAACCTCACTGAGGCCTGCCTCAGAAGCGCCAATCTCAGCCGGGCGAACCTCAGAGGCTCTGAACTCATAGCGACTAACCTCAGCGGGGCCAATCTCAGCGGGGCCAATCTCAGCGGCGCGTCGCTGGTGAGCACTGTTCTCAATGCCGCGAGCCTCAAGGGTTGCCGCGTCTACGGTCTTTCCGTGTGGGACGTTCAGCTCGAGGGGACGATTCAATCCGACCTGATCATTTCGTCACCCGATGCCCCCACCATCGCAGTGGATGACCTCGGAGTCGGTCACTTCATCCACCTCCTCCTGAGCAACCGGAACATCCGCAAGGTCATCGACACGATCACCTCGCAGGTGGTCCTGATCCTGGGCTGCTTCACGGGAGAACGCAAGGTCGTCCTGGATGCCATGCGCGACGAGCTCCGCAAGCGGGATTACCTGCCCGTCCTGGTGGATTTTGAGAATCCGTCAAACCGTGACTTTACCGCGACCGTCTCGACTCTGGCGCACCTGGCCCGGTTCGTCGTTGCCGACATCACCGGTGCGAAGAGTGTTGTGCGGGAGTTGATGCAGATCGTGCCGGAGCTTCCGTCTCTTCCGGTGCGCCCAATCCTATTGGCTTCGGAACAGGAATGGGGCATGTTCAGGGACCTGCGGCAGTATCCGTGGTTTCTGGAGCCGTTCCTGTACGCGGATCGGGCCGACTTGCTCGCATCGTTGTCGGACAAAGTGATCGGTCCCGCTGAGGCCAAACTGAGGGAGCAGACGAAGAAGATGGCAGTGGGGGAATGAGAAGTACTCTCGCGACGGGCGCGGCCCCGCCACGGCTGCAGCACTGGGTTCAGTCCAGTGTGGCGCGATCGAGCCTGGGGGAGAGCAGCTGCATGCCCCCCAGCGCGACCAGATAAGCCAGGCCCGAAATCATGAACAACAGAGAATAGCTGCGGGTCAACGTCACGATCCACCCGGCCGACTGCGTCATGAGGGCGCTGCCCGCCGCGCCCACGGCAGAACCGATGCCCACCACGCTGCCGGTTGCGACGCGGGGGAACATGTCGGAAGCCGTTGTGAACAGGTTCGCCGACCAGCCCTGGTGAGCCGCTGCCGCGAGGCTCAGAATCGCCACCACCACCCAGATGCGGCCCGAATACGGCACGTACAGCACCGGAAGCACGCACAGCGCGCAGATCAGCATCGCCGTCTTCCGCGCCGCATTGATTGACCAGCCCAGACCGATCAGCTTCCCCGACAGCCAGCCTCCGGCCACGCTGCCCACGGTCGCCGCATTGTAGACCACCAGCATCGGCCAGCGGATATCCGCGAGTGAGAGGTGATAGGTGTCCTGAAGATACTTGGGCAGCCAGAACAGATAGAACCACCAAATGGGATCGGTGAGGAACTTGCCAAGCCCGAACGCCCAGGTTTCTTTCTTCGGAAACACGCGACGCCACGGAACCTGCTCCAGTTTCTCGAGCGGGTCGCTGCGAATCAGCGCCAGCTCCTCAGCCGACACCTTGGGGTGGTCTTCCGGCGGCTTGTAAATGAGGAGCCAGAGCGCCACCCAGATCAGTCCAATGGCCCCAGCCATCAGGAATGTCGATTGCCAGCCGTACTTTTCCGCCAGCCAGGGGACCAGCAGGATGGTGCCGATCGCGCCGATATTGGCACCCGAGTTGAAAAGCCCGGTTGCAGTCCCGCGCTCGCGTTTCGGGTACCACTCGGCGACGGTCTTGATGCAGGCCGGAAAATTCGCGGCCTCGCTCAATCCCAGCAAGGCGCGGCAGGCACCGAACTGGAACGCCGAGGTTGCGGCAGCGTGCAGCATCGCCGCGGCGCTCCACAGTCCCACGGCAACGGCGAACCCGATACGCGTGCCGAACTTGTCCAGCAACCGCCCCGCCAGGAGCAAACCGATCCCGTAGGCGATAGAAAAGGCCATTGTGATGTTGCCGTACTGAACCGCATTCCAGCCGATCCTGGTCTCGAGCGTCTTGGCCAGCAGGCTCAGGACCTGGCGGTCCACGTAGCTCATGGTTGTCGCGAGGAAAAGCAGCGCGCATACCGTCCAGCGAAAGTGCGATCGTCGCGGCCTCAGCAGGGCGGGCGTAGAAGCACTGGACATCGTCACTCGATTATAGTGGGGCTGCCCGCTTCGCCTCCCCGGCCGCCGTGGATGCTATGGCCAGCGGACAAGTTGCAGGCGGCGGCCATTGCCGCCCGCTCCGCCCTCTCGAATGAGACCGGCCGCGGTGAAGCGCGCCCGCACGAAGCAAGACCGCAGCCGTCGCTGTGGCGCGATGCCCTAGCATGGGAGAGCGGCGACCTGCAGTTGCCGGCCCGACGGCGGCCCCTTCGCGGTCATATCAGCTGTTCGAGAGTCCTACTATGACGTCCGCAATGCACCGTCTGATGGTTTCATCCCGATTTATTCCGCTGGGCCTGCTGGCCTTTCTCGCCTGTTGTTGCGTGTCCGCACAACAATCGCCGCCTGCTGCGGGCGCACCGCCTCAGCCCATGAACTGGACCACGGTCCAGGACCACAGCAACATGATGGAGCAGCTCGGCATCAAGACCCTCCGTCCAGGACCGAACGGCAATGAGAAAGCACCCGACCACGCCAATTTTGACGAGGCCAAGGCCAATCCATATCCTGACTGGCCCGACCCGCTGACGTTGAACAACGGCAAGAAGGTCACCTCGGCCAAAGTGTGGTGGAGGCGGCGCCGGCCCGAGATTGTCGAGGACTTCGAGCACGAAGTCGTAGGGCGCATTCCGGCCAGCCTGCCGAAGGTCACCTGGAGCGTCGCCAGTACGAAGGATTTCACGGCCGGTTCGATTGCGGTCATCGAGAAACAGCTCGTCGGCCACGTCGACAACACCTCCTGCCCATCGATCACGGTCGACATTCAAATGACGCTGGTGACGCCCGCGAAGGCGACCGGCCCCGTGCCCGTGATGATCATGTTCAGCAGCCCGGCCTTTATGAAGCGCATGACCGAGATGATGGCCAAGAACCCCGAAATGAGGGAGCGGATGAAGGCCATTCTGGGCTCTGACCCGCCGGCCGCCGAGCAGTTAATCGCCGATGGCTGGGGCTACGCCTATCTCGACCCCGGCAGCGTGCAGCCCGACAACGGCGCCGGGTTGACGCGCGGCATCATCGGCCTGGTGAACCACGGCCAGCCGCGCAAGCCCGATGACTGGGGCGCGTTGCGAGCTTGGGGCTGGGGCGCCTCGCGCGCTCTGGACTATCTCGAAACCGACACAGCCGTCAACGCCAAACAGGTGGGCATCGAGGGTGTTTCGCGCTTCGGCAAAGCCGCGCTCGTGACCATGGCCTTTGACCAGCGCTTCGCCGTCGTGCTGGTTGGCTCCTCGGGCGAGGGCGGCGTCAAGCCCCACCGCCGCAACTTCGGTGAAGAAGTCGAAAACCTCACCGGCTCGGGCGGGTATCACTGGATGGCCGGCAACTTCCTCAAATACGGCGCCGCGGAGGCCATATTCGGCAGCAAGAACGCGGGCGACATCCCGGTCGATGCGCACGAGCTGATCGCGTTGTGCGCGCCGCGGTTGACGTTCATCAGCTATGGCATTCCCGAGAAGGGCGACGCGAAATGGCTGGACCAGCAGGGCTCCTATATGGCGACCGTGGCTGCGGGGCGCGTGTTCCGGCTGCTGGGCGCGAGGGACCTGGGGCAGGGAGACGATTACCGGAATGCGAAGATGCCGCCGGTCAACAGCGGCTTGCTCGACGGCCAGCTCGCCTGGCGCCAGCACGACGGCGGGCACACCGACGCTCCCAACTGGAAGTACTTCATCCCCTGGGCCGACAAGTTTCTCGGGCACATGCCGCCGGTCGGTGCGAAGGCGGCGCAGTCGATGACGCCGGCTGAGGAAAAGCACATGCCGGCCCAGCTGCCCCCCGCCGATCAGCCCGTGCCCCGCATGGACCAGAACTCCCTCACCGCCCACGCGCAGCTCGTCGAAAAGGCGCGCCAAGGCGGCATCGACATCTATTTCGAGGGCGACTCCATCACGCGCCGTTGGGGCGCGCTTGACCGTCCCGATCTGCTCGCAAATTGGAAGCACAACTTCTTCGGCTGGAACGCGGCCGACTTCGGCTGGGGCGGCGGTACCATCCAGAACATCCTCTGGCGCCTCAACAACGGCGAACTCGATGGCGTCGACCCCAAGGTCATCGTCCTGCTCGCCGGTCCAATGCGTTGAATTGGTCGAGAGGGATCGGGGACGCGTGGTCGGCAACCCTACCATCATTCGAGGTGATGGGCCCTCGCTTCTGGGTAATGAAAAGGACGCGCTGTCACTCGTCCACAATAAAGGGAACTGAAATGAAAGCAGCGATAGAGCCTTGACTGTCTGCCAAGCATCTCCCTTTCAGATTGAATTAAGCGCGGATCTGGTTGAGCGCACCCGCAATAGTCCCGACACGGCTCTCAACCCCTCATCGAGGTTGGGAAGAATCGCCCCCTTAAATCATGCCGACCCAATCGACGAAACCTTGGAAAGGCAATCGTCTAGCGCCTGCGATGGGCTTACCCGATTCGTCGATACTAGGCGCCGAACACTAACCTGCCTCGGCGCCGTCGCATCGCTGGTCAGCGGATTCCAGGCAGGTGCGCGGCTGCCGCTTTTCAGACAAGACGAAGGCAGTGCGCATGGTACTCGTAGCCAGTTGGTACCAAAAGCTGCAAGACATTCAGCACCAATCGACGCTACCTCAGGTTTGCCACTGATATCCCCCTTTCAGCACAGATGATTTGAGGTGACGAACAACGCTTAGTACCGGGGCGATTGATTCATCTTTGGAGAAACACATCTGATTAGCGCTTGCTATTGTCGCTGATCAGTTATAATATCGGCTCACGGATGAGTCGAATCGCCGCCGCGGTGCCGCGTCCGGCAGTTTGGGAATTTCTCACGTAAAAAAGAAAGGGACCATATGACCATCAATCGGTCCTCCACAGCGATGTTGCTGGGTACCGTTGTGATGTCGCTTGTAATGCTGGCTCCCGCGACTGCTCAGGACGTGTCCCCCGTGCCCGCGGCCGCCACGCCGGCAGCGCTCTCCCAAGCGCCTCAGAACGCGCGCTTTCTCGAAAACTTGAATGCGATCAAGCAAGGCAGGACACTCAATCTGGTTACGCAAGATGGGCATGCATTCGGCCTGATCGCAAGTCCGCTGGACCTGTCCCATCTCAAGACTCAGCAAGGAATCACAAGCGCCATCGCCCTGCCCTCCAGTTATGACTTAAGAACCACCGGCAAAGTCACACCGGTCGAAGATCAGGGTAGCTGCGGCGATTGCTGGGCCTTCGCCACGTACGGTTCCATGGAATCGAATCTGCTGCCAGCGGAAACATGGGATTTCTCAGAAAACAATCTCAAGAATCTGAGTGGCTTCGACCTTGGTCCCTGCGCCGGGGGCAATGGCTACATGGCGACCGCGTATCTGGCGCGTTGGGCCGGGCCGGTAAATGCATCTGACGATCCGTATCAACCCACGAACGTGAATTCATCCCCGCCCGGGCTTCCGATTCAGAAGCATGTACGAGACGTGCTCATTATTCCGCAACGTGTCAACGCCACGGATAATGCCGCGCTCAAGACGGCGGTGATGACTTATGGCGGCGTTCAGGTCGATTTCTACTATGCGGACGCGTCGTACAATTCCGCTACTGCATCGTACTATTACAGCACCGCCGGCACCGTCCCGAACCACTCAGTGACGCTTGCGGGATGGAATGACAATTACAGTAGCACCAACTTTAGCACGCCCCCTCCGGGCAATGGCGCCTTCCTGATCAAGAACAGCTGGGGGACCGGCTGGGGGCAATCCGGCTATTTTTGGATCTCGTATTATGATGCCACATTGGCCATTCAGGACGTATCGTTTGTCTATAACGGCAATGAGTCGACAGCCGAATATTCGCGCCAATATGAGTACGATCCTTTAGGCTGGGTGAGCAGCGTGGGCTATAGCTCCGCCACGGCGTGGTTTGCCAACGTGTTTACAGCCGTTGCCACCGAACAGTTGCAGGCCGTCTCATTCTACGCTGCCAGTTCCAATAGCCCGTATGTGATTAAGGTCTACACCGACGTGACGGCTGGCCCGACGAGCGGCACGCTCATGGAGAAGGTCAGCGGCGTCTTGGCCTCCGCGGGCTATAACTCCGTGACGTTGACTACTCCTGTAGCGCTGACGGATGGAATGACATTTTCGGTTGTGGTTGAATTGACCACGCCGGGGTACAATTTCCCTGTTCCCTTCGAAGAAGCAGTTTCAGACTATAGCAGCGCAGCCACGGGCACTCCGGGGCAGGGTTACATCAGCGCGGACGGGACCTCCTGGTCGGATATTACCGCCGTACAATCCACTGCAAGCATTTGCCTGAAAGCGTTCACTGCGGCTGACGCGGCAGTGCTGAGCGTCGCGAAGGGCCACAGCGGCGACTTCACGCAGGGCCAGACTGGCGCGACGTACAGTGTGGCTGTGAGCAACGGTGCATCGGCGGGGATGACTTCTGGGGCCGTGACTGTGAAGGAAACTGCCCCGACCGGTCTGACGCTTGTCTCGATGGCAGGCACGGGCTGGGCGTGTTCATCGAACAAGTGCACGCGCAGCGACACACTGGACGCCGGTGCCAGCTATCCGTCGATCACGGTAACAGTGAACGTCACCGCCAACGCGCCATCCAGCGTGACCAATCAGGTCTCCGTCTCGGGAGGCGGATCCGCGATAGCTTCGACAAGTGATGTGACCACGATCAACCAGGTTTTACCGTCGGCGCCCACCCTCGTCGGGCCGGCCAACGCAGCAACGGGGGTTTCGCGGACACAGGCGTTAAGCTGGAACGCTGCGAGTAATGCGACTTCCTACAACGTCTACTTTGGTACTTCCTCATCTCCGGCGTTGGCGACCAACACTACAGCTACCAGTTACAGTCCCGGCACGCTGGCTGCGGGAACGGTTTACTACTGGCAGATCGTCGCCGAGAACAGCGCCGGCTCCGCTGGTTCGGCCACCTGGTCGTTCACTACAACCGCCGGGACGTTGCCGTCAGCGCCTAAGCTGGTGTCGCCGGCCAACGCAGCGACAGGGGTTTTACTTTCGCCGACGTTGAGCTGGAACTCTGCCAGCGGTGCGACCACTTACGGCGTCCACTTTGGCACGTCTTCACCGCCCGCGCTGGTCACTAACACTACTTCCACCAGCTACAGTCCGGGCACGCTGGTTGCGGGCGCGACCTACTACTGGCGGATCGTGGCCAAGAACAGCGCTGGCTCCGCAGCATCGGCCATCTGGTCGTTTACCGCCCAGTTGCCACCCTCGGCGCCTAAGCTGGTCGCACCAACCAACGCAGCGACGGGAGTTTCATTGACGCCGACGTTGAGCTGGAACGCTGCCGGCGGTGCGACCTCTTACGGCGTCCACTTTGGCACTTCTTCACCTCCGGCGCTGGTTACTAACACGACTGCCACCAGCTATAGTCCGGGCACGCTGGTTGCGGGCAAGACTTACTACTGGCGGATCGTGGCTAAGAACAGCGCTGGCTCCGCAGCTTCGGCCATCTGGTCGTTCACAGCGCGATGAGCTGGGGCGCTGCCGGCAACCCGGCCGTTCAAGCCGCTCGCCTGGGCACATTTCAAACGCCTCGGGGGTGAACAACACACCCGCGACCGGCTGCGACGCCAGGACATTGGCTCAGGGCACGTCTCACTGCTGCTGAATCTTTGCCAGGCACTGCGCTGGACCCATCAGTTTGGCCAGCAGTCCCGCACCGCGCTCTTCAGCACCTGGATTCCCATCCAGCACAGAACCGCAACTGGCAGCGCAATCTTTGCGAAGCTCGGCAGCTAGACTCTTAACCAATTAGCAAATTCAGACGAGTGATTTCGCTGCGAGAGCGGCACGCCCGCGGAGCATCATCGGTCCGCCGGATATAATCGGGCCATGCTCCCGATGAATTGGACTCGAAGAGACGTGTTCAAAATTGCCGGCGGGGCGGCGCTGACAACGATAGCGCGCGCCGGGCGCGACGCCGACATCCCCATTCAGCCGGGGCCTTTCCAGGCTGAAGATCATTCGCTCGACAAATACTCCTGTCCGGAGTGGTTTCGCGATGCCAAGTTCGGCCTCTGGGCGCATTGGGGACCGTCGTCTGCGATCGGCGCGGGCGACTGGTACGCCCGCAACATGTACATGGAGGGCAGCCGGCAGTACCAATACCATTTGAAGACGTACGGCCACCCCTCCCAGTTCGGCTACAAGGACACCATCCCGCTGTGGAAGGCCGAGCGTTTCGACCCCAAGGCCCTGGTGCGTCTGTACCGCGAGGCGGGAGCGAAGTACTTCGTCAGCATGGGTGTCCACTGCGACAACTTCGATCTCTGGAACTCCCGCAACCATCGCTGGAACTCCGTGAAGATGGGGCCCAAACGCGACATCGTCGGCGAGTGGCGCGAGGCCGCGCGCGCCGAGGGGCTGCGTTTCGGCGTCAGCGAACACGTCTGGGGCAGCTACAACTGGTGGGAGACCAACAAGGGCGCCGACAAGCAGGGCGCCTACGCGGGCGTGCCCTACGACGGCAACGACCCCGCCAATCGCGATCTCTACTTTCCGCCGCACGCGCCGGCGCGCGAAGCCTGGGCCGAGCAGGGCAACGAGCCGGAGGAGTGGAAGCGCGAGTGGTTCCTGCGCGCGCAGGATCTGATCGACCAGCACCAGCCCGACCTGTACTACGAAGATGGCGGCATCCCTTTCGGCCGCTGGGGCCGCAGCCTGGTGGCGCACTACTACAACCAAAGTCTCCGCTGGCATGAGGGGAAGCTCGACGTGGTCTACACCGGCAAAGCGCCGCAGCGAATGCGCGAACGGCACCTGCGTTCTCGATGTCGAGCGCGGCGTGGTGGATGAGATCGAGCCTCGGCCGTTCCAGACCGACACCTGCATCGGCGACTGGCACTACAATCGCGAGCAGGTTTACAAGCGGCCCAAGACGGTCATCGATCTGCTGGTCGATATTGTCAGCCGCAACGGCAATCTGCTGCTCAACATTCCGCTGCCGGCGAGCGGCATGCCCGACGATCCAGGAGCTGAAGATCCTGGCCGCCATCACGGCGTGGATGAAGGTGAACTCCGAGGCGATCTATGCCACGCGGCCGTGGAAGATCTTCGGAGAAGGGCCGGGCATCCGCAAGAGCTCGCCGGGTGAAGGCATGAACGGCACGCCGGAGCATTTCAACGAGAGCAAGCGCGTCGACCTGACGGGCGAAGACATCCGCTTCACCGCGAAGGGCGATACACTCTTCGCCTTCGCCATGGGCTGGAATCCGCGCGAGACGTGCATCACCGCGCTCGCTGCCGTCACGCGGGTTGGCGCAACGCAAGATCGCGCGCGTCGAACTGCTCGGCTCCGCTGAGCCAATGCAGTGGAAACTCGCTGGCGATGGCCTGCACATCGAGTCGCCTCGGGAGTTGGCCGAGCGAACATGCCGTGGCGTTCCGAATTCTGTTCGGCTGACCTGGCCCCCAATGAGTCTCGGGAGAGTTGGTCTTCACGCACGCTTGCGGGCTAGTCGCGCTTCGGAAACGGGAAGCTCGAGCGGACGGCCAGAACGACGTCGTGATCCTCTCCGGTGGCGCTGCCGCTGTAAAACCCCACCGTGGCGTTCAGCCGGATGAAAAACGCATCGCCCTGCCGCGCCGCGTAGCGGCCTTCGTTTCCGTCGGCGCCTCCTCCGGCCACCATGTCGCCATGGCCTCGGAGGACGTAGTAAATCTCTTCCTCCATTTCGTGGTGGTGCGGAATGTTCGTCCCATTCGGCGCAAAGTCCATCAGAAAGAGGCTCACCATCTGGCTGGCCGCGGCGAGCCGGTCGCGCTTGCTTTCAGTTGTGCCCATCAGCAGCCTGAATTGAACGCTCGGCCCATGCGAGGCCAGTTGTTGAAATTGGACGTCATCGGCATTCGCCAACATGAGCTTTTCAGGTGCCGCGACGCGGATCCCGGCCGGGATCCGGAAGCCCATCACCAGCAGCCGCAGCGGCGTCTTCGATGGGTTCGCCACGCCGTGCGGAACGCCCGGCGGCAGATACAGGAAGTCGTGCTGCCGCACCTGGGCCGGTCTTCCGGCGTAGGAAACGGTTCCGAGGCCTTCGAGGATGAAATAGATCTGTTCCTCGGCCGGATAGCTGACCATAGCGCTTACTCCATCGGGCTGGAGCGTCAATTCGCCGTAGCGCGCCACGCTCTTAAGCTGACTGGCCTGCGGGTCGCCGGCTCCGAACAGAGGTTTGTAGGAAGCCCCCCGCACGTTGGCGGTCAGGTCGTCCGGACGGGTCGCCACTTCGCTGCTGCGGCGGCGCAGAAACGTCGGGTCCGCGCCCAGTGCGCAAAGTGCCAGGAGCAGCAACAACGCCCCCGCTCGCGCCAGCCGCGCCGCGAACTGAACCCGGCCCCAATCATCACTCGTAGGTGACACAGTTGCACCATTTTCCGGTCTCGTCATAATGCGGCCACGGTCCGCCCAGCCGGAAACCGGAGACGATGAAATCGTCGAACAGCGGCGTCGGCTCGAAGTAGCCCGGGCGGCGCAAATGCTCCTTCACCACGTCGTCGTTCAACTCCAGGCCCAGCCCCGGCGTCTCGGGCACCGCGACGTAGCCGTGGTCGATGATCGGCTTGGGCACGCCTGTCACCATGTCCTGCCACCACGGGATGTCGAGCGCATGGTTTTCCATTGCCAGCAGATTCTGAAACGTGGCCGCGCAATGATAACCGGCAAACGCGCCCACCGGCGAGCCGGCGTGGTGCATGGCCACCTGGATCCCCGCCAGCGCGGCATAGTCTGCGATCCGCTTCGTTTCCACGAGACCCCCCGACGTCTCGATGTCGGGGTGAATCGCATCCACCGCGCGGTTATCGATCATCGCATCGAACCCATCCCGCAATCCGAACACGTCCTCGCCGGTCAGAATGGGCGTAGTCGTGTTGCTCTTGATCTCCTTAAGCCCCTGCCAGTTCGTCCAGGGCACCATGTCCTCGGCCCAGGCCAGCTGGTATTTCTCGAAAGCTCGCGCATAGGTGATGGCATCCTTCACCTGCAGCGGCCCGAAGTGATCGGCCGCCAGCGGAGCCTCCGGCCCGAGCACGTCGCGGATGGCCTGGATGAACTCGCACAAGTACCCCAGCCCCTTCTCCGTGGCCACGCCCCGCGTGTTCACCGCGCCTGGCCGGTCGGCCACCAGTTCGGTTTCGAGGTCCATCTTGAAGTACGTCAGCCCCATCGCCTTCCGTTTGCGCATGCGCTCGGCGTACACCTTCGGGTCCTTGTGCGCCGTGGTGTCGGCGTAGATCCGGATCTTGTCGCGCAGCTTTTCGCCGATCAGGCGATAAGCCGGCACGCCGTAGACTTTCCCGGCGATATCGTGCAGTGCCATGTCCACGGCGCTATAGCCGCCACCCATGCGCGCGTGACCGGCGAACTGCCGAAGGGTCCGCAGATTGCCCTGGATATCGAGCGGGTTCTTGCCCAGCAGGTGGGCCTTGAGAATCAGCGCGATGCCCTCCACGCCCGCGTCCCGCACTTCGCCCAGGCCGTAGACGCCCTGGTTGGTGTAGAGCTTGATGATCGGGTAATCGTAGTTGGCCGCCACGCGGCAGGCACGCATATCCGTGATCCGCAACTGGCTGGGAGCGGAGTTCATGTTGAGACTCGCGCTCGCCGTTCCGGCCGTTGCTTTGAACAGCGGTCCCATCGCCGCGGCCGCCATTGTGCATCCCATCAGCCCGCGTCTGCTCAAACCGGCCGATCTCTTCTCAGTCGCCATTCCAAGCTCCTTTCCGCTCCGCCAACAGAATCGGGATTGCCCTGATCCATTCGCAGCCGGATGAATTATACTCCGCGGCCGGCGGGTTTTCATCAGTCGCATGGAGGGGTGGGCCGAACGCGGTATCAGGCCTCCCCGACCCGCTGCTCGCGGGCCGCCAGCGATGAACCCGCCGTGTTCGTTACCGTCCAATGACTGGCCCGCGCACCTGAAATGTGGGAAAATTTGACTGCTATGACAACGATAGGTCTCATCGGCGCCGGGCACATCGGAAGCCAGATCGCGCGACTTGCCGTCGCCCACGGCTACAACGTCGTGATCAGTAATTCACGCGGGCCGGAGACTCTATCGGGGCTCGTCGCGGAGCTGGGGCCTGCAGCCCGCGCGGCAACTCCCGTCGAGGCGGCCCAGGCCGGAAACATCGTCGTGGTCACGGTCCCGTTGAAGAACTACCGCGCCGTGCCCGTCGAGCCGCTCGCGGGCAAGATCGTGATCGACACGAACAACTACTACCCTGGGCGTGACGGCCACTTTCCCGAGCTCGACAATGAATCGACCACCACGTCCGAGCTCCTGCAGGCACACCTGCCGACCTCGAAGGTCGTAAAAGCCTTCAACCACATCTACGCCGCCCAACTCACCACCGACGGGCGGCCGGCGGGGACGAAGAACCGTCGCGCGCTGGTGATCGCCGGCGATGACCCCGGTGCGAAGGCCACGGTCACCCGTCTGCTCGATCAGTTCGGCTTCGACACGGTGGACGCAGGCCCGCTGAAAGAAGGGTGGCGCATCCAGCGCGACACTCCGGGCTACGGCCCGCGCCGCACGGCGGAGGAGCTGCGCGCGGACCTCGCCGCAGCCAGGCGGTACGCGGATCAGTAAGGGATGGGGTATCTCAATTCCTCGGCGGGAAGATGATCCGAGGATAAACATGGGCGCGGCCAAAAGCCTGTCACCAGGATCCCACCAACCACTTCCAGGATCGTCAGTTGACCTTCCAGCCGTTGTTGAGAGGGTCGATCCCGCGTATTGAGATAGGGCCAGCGGGAACGACAAGTCCGGAAGGACCGCACCTTCAGATGGAGTACATCGCCGCCACTTCGTAATCCAAGACCCGAGGGATAGTGAATTCAATCGTTGCGCCTGCCATCTCAAACGGGATGTCCGTTCCGGCTCGCAGCAGTTCGATGCGGGTGACGAGTCTCCCGGCCGGCAATGTCATTCGTACCTTCTGCGGACCGATCGGATAAAACTCCCGGATCCAGCCGCGGTGCATGGCCGGATTCGTGTAATTCAGTACGTGCACGGCGAAGCCGGCCTGCGTCTCCCAAGCGAATGTCTCGACCACTCCCTGGCCCTCAATTGTGACCGGTGGATTCGCACCCACGACCCAGCGGATGGAGTTTTGCAGAAGCCGTGCCAAATCGGTATGGCCGGACTGCCACATCGTCCGCTCGATGTCGCCCGGGAAATAGACCAGCCTGCTCTTGCCCTTTTCCCGCACTACGACTGCCGGTTCGTTGGTCCGCGATTGCAAAGGATAGGACAACTCCGGCGGGTAAGCCACGAAGCCGGGCACCACGGTCAGGATCGGCCCCTCGATCGGTGCAACGGGTACCCGGTTCTCCGCGCCGGGGATCCAGTTCGTGCCGGCAAAATCAGTGAGAATTGCATGCGGCTTCTCGATGCGCGCCAGGTACGCGTTACCGTTCGTGCCGATGATCTCGCCTGCCTTGCGGATGCCGAAGACGTCCGCCAGACCGAATTCGGTGCGGCGTTCGTTGCGTTCGGTGTACAGGCTGGTCTCAAAAGTCGCCAGGAGCGACCCTCCGCTATCCACGTAGGCGCTCAGTTGACGGCACTGCTGGTCGCTGAGCAGGGCGGTGTTGGGAAGCAAAAGGGCTGAGTACTTCTTTAGACTTTCTGCCCCCAGCCGCTCTTCGTGCACGAAATCGAAAAGGAAGCGGCCCTCGAGCAGCGCGTAGTACAGGCCGTCGATGTACTGCGGCATGAGCGAACCGCGCGGCGACTTGTAGAACAGTTGCGTCCGCTGGCCCATCACGACGCCCAGATTGGCGATCGACTGTCGATTCACGAAGTGAGCGTCGTGCTTCGCCATCCAGTTGAAGTACTGGTGCGCCGGCTCCAGCCAGCGGCGGTCCTCGCCCAGTCCATTCTCGCCGCCGATGATGTGGTGGTACGGAACCATGCCCGCGGCCACGGTCTCATTCAGCCACATCCGCTCTTCCTGCTGCGACTTATAGACGTTGCGCCAGCGTGGACGGCCAGTTGACCATGCGGCCGTGACGTTGGTGGCCATCTTGCCCTTCTGGACAGCGCTGCAGACGCGGCCTTGGAGTGCGCATCCCCAGATCGGTGTATCGTCTCCACCGCGGCCTTGATTGTCGGCCTGAAACCACTCGCAGATTTCTCCGAGCTGCACCAGGTTGGCCGTGGAACGGATGCCGCCGCCGAGATTGCCAAAATAGAAGTTCGACGGCCGCTTCTCCCTGGCGATGGAATCGTATAGCTTCCACAGGTAGATCGTGCGCTCATTGAATTTGTCCCAGTAGGCGACAGTTCCCGGCGGGGGCAACTTCCGGCACTGGTCGCAATAACAGACGGGCATGCTCCCCAAGGGCGGCCAGGCGTTGGTGTACAGACCGTTGACGTCGTACAGCGAGTTGATCTCCCGCATGACCGCCGGCATGTAATCGGTCATGTACGTGGAATACATGCAGGTCTGAAACAGCCGGTTGTCCTCGCTGTGCTGTATGGGATTGCCTTGCGCGTCGCGCTGGAACCACTCCGGATGCGCCTGCACGGCGTCTTCCCAATTCAGATCCGGGCTCATGCGTGCAATCACGTGCAGACCGCGCTTTCTGGCGGCGGCGCAGCAGTCGCCGAAGAAATCGCGATCACCCAGGAACTTGCCCTTCCGGTGGAATGGCACTTTGGTTTGATAGAAAGCCAGTATTCCAGTGACGCTCACCAGGACGGCATCTACTCTCAGGTTGGCCCAGTAATCCGCCCATCCCTCGACGTCCAATACGACGGGATCGTGTTCGGTCATGTTGAGTTGACCAAGGCGGCGGATCTTCCGCTGCCACGGAGTTTCCGCATCAGCAGCTAGTCGGGACCCTGCCACGGCCGCGACGGCCGGCATGACGATGAACTCACGGCGATTCATTTCTGATTTGATCTCCCTGTCGCGCTTCCGTACATGGTATTAGAAAGTGGACCGCGTAGGCAGCCCGGCTTGCTGAGAACCAGTGGAACGACTCCTCCAGAATGGGGAAGGATGGTGTGGAGCAGGAGATAGAATGACACAGGCCATCGCAACGCGGCCCTTTCAACGGAGGTTATCGCTGCCAAATGCTCGCGGGGGTCTCCTCATGCCGCGCCTCATGCCGCGATGGGTTCTCGCGGGCCGCGACCGTACCAATGCTTGAGGTGAGATGAAGTGACGCCCCAAGCCCGCAAATACCTGGATTGGTTGCTGCTGATGGCGATCAACTTCATGTGGGCCACCCAAGCGCCGGTCATCAAGCTGATCGGCAACCGTCTGGGCCCGGTGGCGATCGCGTTCGTGCCGATGATCCTCAGCACGCTGCTGTTTCTGCCCGCGCTATGGTATGAGGGCCGCAGGCTGGGCCGCCGGTCGCAGTGGCGCTGGCGCGACGCGCGGCATTTCGCCGTCGCCGGAGTCTTCGGCTTCTTTCTGGTTCAGCTCACTTACACGCTGGGCGCGCAGCGCACCCTGGCGGCCAACGCGGCCATCATCACGCTGAGCATTCCGGTCCTGGTGGCGGTCGCGGCCTCGATCATGCTCCACGAGCGCCTGAACGCGGTGCGCGTATTCGGATTCGTGCTGGCGCTGTGCGGCGTGCTGCTTACCTCCGTGCCGGACCTGCGCGGCGCGAGCTTCGGCGGGCGGCAATATCTCGTCGGCAACGCGCTGTTCTTCGTGGCCTGCGCGGGCTCGGCGTTCTACAACACCTACTGCAAGCTGCTCATCGAGAAAAAGTACACGGAGCTGGAGATCCTGGTCTACACCTCCATCGCCGCCAGCATCGCGAGCATCCCGCTGTTCCTGTTCGTCGAGCCGCTGCAGCCCGCCGTGCTGGCGCAACTCGACCGCGGTGCGATGCTGGGACTCCTCGAACTGGCGCTGATCGTTTACGGGCTGTCGATGCTGCTGTTCTTCGCGATCCTCAAGCGGCTGGACGTCACCCAAGCCACCTTGAGCAACTACGTTTTGCCGTTTTTCATCGGGCTGCTGGCGGTCGTGGTGCTGAAGGAATCGATCACCGCAATGATGCTGGCCGGAGGGTTGATCGTTCTACTAGGGACACTGATCGTAACCGTTTACGAAAGCGAGATCCTGGCCTGGCTTGGTCAGCGGATGCGAGGCGAGCCGAATGCGTCCATACGGCCGGATGAATCGGACCGTGCCTGAGTTGTTGAGAACGCCGGAATCCGGCTAACCTGAGGCCATGAACGACACAACCGGACGAGTGCGGGGCGCCACGGCCTCCGCTACTGACCTAGCGTTGTTCGAGCAGGTGGAGCGCACGCTCTACACAGCAGTGATCTCGGATTCGCTCGATCAGCTGGGCATACGGAACCAGGCGATGCGCGAGACCATCCGCCCGCTGTTTCCGAACTGCCGCTTCGCCGGATGGGCGCGCACGATTTCGTACGTGGACGTGTATCACATGCCCGAAGACCCGTACGGCATGGAGATCGAAGCCGTGGACAGCATCTTGCCGGGCGAGGTGGTCGTGATCGGAACCGCCGGGTCGACGCAGAATGCGCCCTGGGGCGAGCTGCTGTCGACCGCGGCACGGGCGCGCGGAAGCCGCGGCGCCGTGATCGACGGGCTGGTGCGCGACGTGCGGAAGATCGAGGAACTCGGGTTCCCGGTGTTCGCGCGCGGCATCAAGCCGGTGGATTCCATGGGTCGCGGCATCGTGCTCAACTACAACGTGCCAGTGGATTGCGGAGGCGTGCTGGTTACCCCCGGCGACCTGATCGTCGCCGACTACGACGGCATCGTCGCCGTTCCGGCAGCGGTGGTCGCGGAGGTGGTGCGGAAGGCCACAGAAAAGGCGGCGAGCGAGAACCACAGCCGCAAGGAACTGATGGAAGGCGCGAACCTGCGCGCGGTCTACGACAAGTACGGCGTGCTCTAACAGAGCGCGGGCCCGGATCGACCTCAGTCGGCGTGATCGCCCGGGCGTGGCGGGCGCGCGCTGCTCGCAGTCCATCCTCCGTCCACCGGAAGCGTCGCGCCGGTAACATAGGAAGCCTCGTCCGAAGCCAGGAACAGCGCCGCCCAGGCCACTTCCCGTGGCTCCCCGACCCGGCCGAGCGTTGTCTGGTCGCATTGCCATCTGTAATGCAGTCCGCCGGGTTCCGCTCCGATGCGCGTCTGGATCGGTCCCGGACAAAGCGAGTTGATACGGATATTATCCGGGCCGTAATCGTAGGCCACGCTCATGGTGTAGCCGAGCAGAGCCGCCTTGGTGGCCGTGTAAGCCACTGACGTCATCATGCCTTCCATCGCCTGGTTGGAAACGACATTGACGATGGACCCGCGTTTCTGACCGATCATGTGGGGAAGCGCGGCCTGAGTGCAGTGGTGGGTTCCCAGCAGGGCCACGTCGATGCACTTGCGCCACTCGTCGTCGTTACTGTCCAGAGCCCCGTGAAAATCCTCAGCCAGGTAAGCGGCGTTGTTAACCAGAATGTCGATGGCGCCGTTGCGATGCAGGACCCGGCCCATGGCCGCCGCGACGTCCGCGCGCGACGACACATCGCAGTGGCAATACTCGGCCGCGCCGCCGCGCTCGAGTATGCCGCGGACGGTCTCGATGCCCGCCGCGTCCTCGATATCGGTGACCAACACCCACGCGCCCTCTTCCGCAAATAGTTCGCTGATCGCCTTGCCGATGCCATTGGCGGCGCCAGTGACCATCGCGATTTTGTCTTTGAGCCGTTCCATATTCTGCGCTCCCGTGCCGACTGATGAGAACCGCTAAGCCACGCGGTATTTCCTGAGTGCCGTCTCGTCCACTTCGATACCGAGTCCCGCCCCCTGCGGGATATCCAGGAAGCCGTCGCGCATCGCGATCGGATTGACGGCGATTTCGCGGCTGAGCGGACCCCGGGTCACGTTGAATTCCTGGAATACCGAGCGCTTGAGAAAGGCATTCAGATGAAGCGATGCGGCCGTGAGCAGATCCGACAGCCAGGCGTGTGGGATCACCAGGCGGTTGTGAAGTTCCGCCAGGTGTGCAATCTTGCGCGCCGCGGTGAATCCGCCGCAACGCGACAGGTCCGGTTGAACGATGTCCACTTTGCCGTGCTCGATCAGCGTCCGGAAACCCCACTCGGTGGATTCCTGCTCCCCGCAAGCGATGAGCGTGTTGACCGCCCCCGCGAGTTGCGCGTACCCGTCGTAGTCCTCGGGCGACAGCGGCTCCTCGACGAAAAACGGCCTGTATGGCTCCAGGGACCGGACCATGCGAATCGCTTCTTTCGGAGTTCGATGGACGTACCAACCGGCGTCGATCAGCAGATCGACTGTGCTCCCTAGCGCCTTCCTGGCCGCGGATACGAGAGACTCGTCGCGGACCGCGTCCTGGCCGAACACGCCCCACCCGAACTTGACGGCCGTGAAGCCCTGTTCGAGGTACTCGCGGCAGGCGTCTTCCATTTCCTTCGGCTGGTCGCGAAAGAGTGTGCTGGCGTAGGCCCGGATGCGGTTGCGATACCCGCCGCCGAGCAGCTTCCACACCGGCTGGCCCACGCTCTTGCCGATGATGTCCCAGAGCGCGATGTCCACGCCCGAGATGACCTGAATGGCGGCGCCGCGCCGTCCATAGTACACCGTGGCCATGTACATTTTGTGCCACAGCCGCTCAACTTCGAAAGGGTCCTCGCCCAGCAGGGTCTCGCGCAAACCCTGGAAGCCCGGAGCCAGCCCTTCTCCCGACGCCTCGACGATCGCGCGGGCGACCTGCGGCTGCGTCTCGAGGTCGGAGTAGCCTTTGATCCCCGCGTCGGTGCTCACCCGCAGGATGGCGAGGTACTTGAAACCGCAGGTCTCGCCGCTTTCACTCGCTGGTGATCCGTAGCCGCCTGGCGCTTCGAGGATGATGACTTCAACGTCTGTGATCTTCATGCGTCCTCCAGGCCCAGGCAGGCGAGCGTGGGGCTGTGAATCAAACGGTCGATTTCGTCCGCTGAAAGGCGCGGGAGATGGGTCCCCTCGACGAGGCGATCGAGATTTTGAAGACCTTCAATCTGCGCTTCCGGCGTAGTGAATGGATAGTCCGAACCGAACAGCAGCTTGTCGAGTACGCCATACTCCTTCGCCGCGATCAGAGCGTTATAGAACTGCCAGGGGCGGTAGTGCAGAGCGGAAATGTCGGAGTAAAGGTGAGGATGTTTGCGGATTACGACCAGGGTCTCATTGATCCAGGGGTGTCCCATGTGAGCCACGATCATGTGCAGCTCCGGGAATCGGATCGCGATGTCGTCCAGAAGGACCGGCAGTGCGTACTGCAGCGGGGCGGTGCGAACGAACGTCGTTCCCTGATGGATCATGACCGGCAGCCGGCAACGCTGGCAGAAGTCGTAGATCTCGAGCATCCGCGGGTCGGACGGGTGCACGTTCTGGTAGATCGGGCCGAGCTTCACGCCACGCAGGCCGAGCCGGACGATCTCCTCGAGGGTGGAGTGGATGTCGTCCGTCGCCGGATCGACTGCTCCGAATCCGATGATCTTGCCGGCATGGCCCGCGGCGTATTCCGCCACAAAAGCGTTGGGTACGAAGAGGCCGGAATGGGCGGCACGAAGACCGAAAACGATTGCCTTGTCCACTCCCGCCATGGCCTGGTAATGCCGCTCGGGCGTGACATTGAGGTCGAGGGGAAAACCTCGCGAGCGAGCGTTCGCCTCTCGCACGAACTCATCGGAAAGATGGCCGGGATAGGCCCAAATGTGCGTGTGGCAGTCGACCAGCATGGCGATTGAATGTCGATTTCCCAACCAAGAGTATTGCGCAGATCAAAGCACAGCGCCCGCGCCCCTGATCGTGTCCCGGAAATCGGATAAGGGCCGCTGCTCGCGTCTGGACGGTCCCGAGATGCGCGCGGGGTGGTTCAGCGCTTCTTTTCCATGGACCAGAACTCTAGGCCGTAGGGTGGCAGGGTCCATTCGAGTCGGGGATCGGCCGGGTTCAGCAGCAGATCGTCCAGCGGTTGAAGACGGACGTTCTCATCCGAGCCAGGAACGGTTGCGTCCAGCAGGCGGCGCTTGATCACCAGCATCCGAGGCACTCCCGAGGCCCTCAGCCGCACCGTGGCGGGCTGCGCCGAGTAGTTCCAGATCAACAGGCTGTACAAGTCGTAGGATTCGTCATAGGTGAGGAAGGCGTGGATCGCCGGGTCCGACGACTCCACCGCGAGCCGCTGGCCCAGCAGACGCGACATCAGCTTGAAAGTGAAGTAGGCCGGCCGCAGCGTGTTCTGGTAGTCGAACAGACCGTCGTACTGCGGCATGCGGTTCCACCAGGCGGCCATGAAAGAAGCGCCATGGGGCGAGAAGAATTGCGCGAAGCGGTCGCGGTCCACGTGGTAGTCGCGGATGTGATAGTAGCAGGCGTAGTCCAGGCCGGCGTCCTTCATCTGCCAGGCGGTTTCCGCGACAAAGCAAGGTTGGATGCGCGCATCCTTCGGCGGCGTGGTGAGTGCCATGTTCCACTCGTCGAGGATGGTCTCCGGGTGCAGCCTGGGGCGCTTCTTAAGGAGCTCCTGGACGCCCGCGATAGTGGCCCGCACGGCCAGCGGATCGCTCGTGTAAATGTGCCAGGAGACGAAATCGAGCGGCGCGCTTCCGGCGGCGCAGAAGTCGAGCAGCGCGGGCAGAATCGGCGAGCGCCAGCCGGCCAGCGCGGGCCCGCCGACTTTGGCGCGTGGGTCGGCGCGGCGGATGGCGGCGGCCGTGTGCTGGTAATAGCGGACGTAGCTGGCGGGCTTGAAGCGATAGGGGCAGCCGCCGTCCTCGCCGATGTCGGGCTCATTGCCGACTTCCCAGTACCAGCCCGCTCCGCCGCGCTCGCGGTAGTGCTTCACGAGTTGAAAAATCAGCTCCTCCCACGCGGAGTAGTCATTGGGTTCGACGATGTCCTGGTCGACCACCGGGAAGAGCAGTGTGGGCTTGAAGGCGATGGACAGCAGCGGGACGGCGCCCGCGCGCAGGATCAGGTTGACGGACTTGTCCAGCGAGTCGAAGTGGTACCGGCCGGGCGCGGGCAGCAGATCGAAGTACTCCTGAATGAACAGCCGAATCACGCGCGGATGCAAGGCGCGCACCTCGGCCTCCCGCTGGTCCCACATCGGTTCGGCGGAGAGGCCGCCCTGGCCGAGCGCGATGCGATTGATTTCCAGCGGCCCTTGCGGCCGGTCCAGGAACAGGCCAACGGAGACGCTGCGCGGCTGAGCCGAGACCGCGGCGGTGATGAGCAGCGACAACCACAGGATACGACGCATATCGCTTCACATTGTTGAGCCACGGGGTGCGCGAGTCAACCGGAGCGCAGTCTTTCGCACCGAGGAAGCCTCTAAGAAAACCAGGATGAAGTGCTGGTGGGGCGGGTATTCCTGCGAGCCAGCCGCTATAATCCAGCTTCGGGAGCTCGTATGCGCAGACTCAAGACCCTTCTGGTGCTGCTGGTCCTTGCAGCTTCGGCACGCGCCGCCGGCAACGACCCGCTCGCCGCCCAGGTGACCATCTACCGCGATAACTACGGCGTGCCCCACATCGTCGGCGAGACGGAGGAAGCCACGTTCTTCGGTTACGGCTATGCCCAGGCCGAGGACCACCTGGAGCGCATGATGATCCAATACCGCGACGCGCAGGGGCGGCGCGCCGAGGTAGAAGGTTTCAAGGCGCTGGGCGACGGCTACCTGCATTTCATCCCCTATGAGTACCGCTGGGACGGCGATTACCTGCAGCGGCTGCTACGAACCAAGCAGTGCGTAATCGAGAACAAGAGTAAGATCGACCCGGCAGTTTACAGGATTCTGGATGCGTTCGCGCGCGGCGTGAACGAATACATCGCGCGCCACCGCGGCACGGCCCCGACCTGGATCGACGGCGTCACGGCCGAGGACGTCGAGGCGCTCGAACGCAGCAATTACCTGCGTTTCTACAGCATCAACGACGCGCTGATGAAGCTCAGCGAGCCTACCTGGGACTTCCCCGATTTCGGATCCAACCAGTGGGCCATCGCGCCCTGGAAATCGGCCAACGGCCGGATCATCCACGTCGAGCACACCCACATGCCATGGGCCAACCGTTTCCAGAACTACGAGGCGCACCTGATCACCCCCGGGAAAATGGACGTCGCCGGCATCAGTTGGTTCGGCAGCCCGGTGTTCCTGGACGGTGTCAACGACCGGATCACCTGGTCCGCCACCTGGAACCAGCCCAACATCTCCGACGTGTACGAGGAGAAGACCAATCCGGACCACCCGCTGCAATACCTGTTCGAGGGCGCCTGGCGGGATATGAAGGTGGAGCAGGCCACCTTTCAAGTGAAAAACCCCCAAGGCCTGGAGACGGTGACGCTGCCGCTCTACTACACGCATCACGGGCCGGTAGTGAAGTTCGACAAAGAGAAGCACCGCGCCTGGTCGGTGCGGCTGCCTAACTTCGACGGAGTGAACTACACGCTCGGCCTGTACGGCATTATGCGGTCCCGCAACCTCGACGAGTTCAAGGCGGCGGTGGCGCGACAATTGATGCCGCGCTGGAATCTGCTCTATTCGGACGCGACCGAAATCTACTGGGTGCATAACGGCACCGTGGCCCAGCGCGACCCCAAGTTCGACTGGCTCAAGCCCGTGCCGGGCTGGACCAAAGAGACCGAGTGGGGCCCGTTTTTCCCCTTCGCGGCCTATCCGCAGGTGCACAATCCCGCGTCCGGCTTCCTGCAGAATTGCAACAACCCTTATTGGGTGGCGACGCGCAATTCCGGCCTGAAGCCGCTCGAACCCGCGCCCTACTATCTCTCCTACACCGTGAAGGCGGACGCCGGCGAGGAAGCGCTCAACACGCGCGGCGAGCGCATCTTCCAGGTGCTGACGCAGCCGAAGAAGTTCACCTTCGACGAGATGATGGACCTGGCCTTCGACACCTACGTCCTGGCGGCGGACGTCATCGTGCCGCTGCTCGATCAGGCCCAGGCCACGCGCGGCGCGAAGCCCGAGGTCGCGCTGGCTCACGCCATGGAGCGCATACGGACGTGGGACCGTCGCACTTCCGCGAAGTCCACCGCGTTCACCTACGTCTACTATTGGGCCAAGGCGTACCACGATCTCTTCGGCGCGGCGAAATATGAGCGCTTCAACGCCTACGACCGGCGCAAGGCCGTCGACATCCACTCCGCCGAGGAGCAGGAGATGGCCTGGAAGGCGCTGGGCGAGGCAGTCGCGCGCATTCAGAAGAAGTTCGGCAAGCCCGAGCTGGCGTGGGGCGAGATCAATGTGGTCGTGCGCGGCGGCACGTTTCCCATGGACGGGGCCGGCGAGATGTTCGGCGTGCTGCATCCGGACGAGGGTCCGGAACAGGATAATGGGCAAATGTTCTGCAACGATGGCTGGGGCCACCTGCTGGTGGTGATGGAAGGTCCGCCCAAACAGGTCTGGAGCCTGCTGCCTTTCGGCCAGTCCGAGCACCCCAGCTCGCCGCATTTCAACGACCAGGCGAAACTGCACAGCCAGCGCATGGCCAAGCGGTTCTGGCTGAGCGCGGCCGAGATACTGGAGCACACCGAGTCGGTGTGGGGCGATCGCACGCGTCTGGAGCGGCTCGCCGGGCGGTAGTTCGATTAAGACCCGCCAACCGAGATCTCCGTGGCGGCCGTGGAGCCCGTGCTGATTCTACATTCAAGGCCCTCTGAAGCGAAGGATGCGCTCGCGGTCGGCGCGGAGGGTGGCGAGGAACTCGGCACGGTGGGTGGCGGGGGCAGTAGGCGGGCCCTCCTCCGCTGTGCCGCCTCCGCTGTGCGAGCTACCGCGGCGAGGTCGAGCTACGGCGGGCAAGGGCGGGACCGGCGTGAGCGGGAGGGGGTCGGTGACAGCACCTGGCGCGGGCGGGAGTGGAGCGCTGGGGAGAGGGCCGAGCGCTGGCGCTCGGAGAGCCGCGCGGAAAAAGAGAGGAACAAAGCCGAATCCGACAGTGGTGTCGCGGAGTGTAGCGTTGCGGTAGTCATGAGAAGGCCGGCCTCCAAGAATGAGGATAGCTGGGGGTGTCAATGGATGTTCGCCTCTCATTCGCCTACTAATGCCAGTTGAATCAATGAGATAAGTGCATTGAAAAGACTGTGACCGGGGGCGCCCTCCTGCGCGCTGCCGTTCCGCTCGGCGAGCTACCGCGGCCAAGTCGCGCTTCGGCGGGCAAGGCGAGTGTCGTGTCGAAATGTCGAATTCGGGGCGGTGGGAGGCGGTTCCGGATGCCAGAGCGACGCGAATGAGGCTAGAGGTCTCACGATTCCCGTGTTCATGAATAGACCTTGATCATCCCTTGTCACCCTTCGGGCCCTTTCCCCTTTCCCGTTCCCGTTCTCGCGTTCGCACCTGGGGGCGACCTGGCGATTCTTCTGACCGCCGCCTTCGAGCGCCATATGGCCGAATGGGGCCTGTTTTGCAACCATGTGCAGACATCCAGCCCGCCGGTTACGATCCCAACAAGGGGAGTGAATACCATGCCCGGACACATCATCGGAATCGGTGGAGTCTTTTTCAAATCCGTGGATCCGGACGCATTGCGCGGCTTGTACGAAAAGCACCTCGCCATCAAGTCCGACGGCGGAAGCGGATCCATGTTCCATTGGAAGTCCGCGACCGATCCCTCGCGCAACTTGATGACCGTCTGGAGCATCTTTCCCGCCAGTTCGAAGTACATGAGCGGTCCGCTGATGATCAATTACATTGTCGAGGATCTCGACGACCTGCTGGCCCGGCTCACCAAAGAGGGCGTTCGCATCGACCCTAAACGCGAGGCCGATGACTACGGCCGATTCGCCTGGATCTACGACGGCGAAGGCAACAAAGTCGAGCTGTGGGAGCCGCCAGCTCCCAAGGACTGACCGATGGCCTGCAGTCCCACAGACCTTTACGGAAGAAGCTTCGGCGACGAGAGCGGCGCAGTTCGCAACGGAATGAAGCCCGGCCATCCAGCAAAGGAGAATTCACCATGAGAAAGATCATCGCCCTTAATCACGTCACACTCGACGGCGTCATCCAGTCGGGCGGCGGGCCGCAGGAGGATCCGAGCGGAGGCTTCACGCACGGGGGCTGGAGCATACCCTTCCGATCCGATGACGGCGCCAAGGCTGTGCTCGAGGTCATGTCCCGTGATTTCGACCTGCTCCTCGGCCGCCGTACCTACGAGATCTGGGCGGCCTTCTGGCCCTATGCCAATCATCCCGTCGCGAGCGCCTTCAACAAGGCAAGGAAATCGTGGTCACGAAGAGCCTCGGCAGCCTGGACTGGCGAACTCGCATCCATTGGGCGGTGACGTTGTGGACGAGATCCGCCGGTTGAAAGCATCGGACGGGCCCGAATTGCACATCTGGGGCAGCAGCCAACTGCTTCAGACGTTGATCGCAGCAGAACTGGTGGACGAGTTTCGCGTCTGGGTCTACCCGGTGGTTGTCGGCAAGGGCAAGCGGCTGTTTGAAGAGGGTGTGCCGGCGTTTGGTCTTACCCTGGTGGAGTCGCGCTCGACATCCAAGGGCATTCTCATCAACACGTACCGCCCGGCCGGCCCTCTGCCAGATATGTCAGCTCAGCCGGATAATCCGTCCGACGTAGAGCTGGCACGGCGCAAGAAATTGGCGGCAGAGGATAGGGCGGCACCATTGTCGCGCAAAGGGTAGGTTTTGCAACGTCGCGAAAGGGTTCCTTTGTGCGACCGCTTTCGGGGAAGATTGGCGCGCAAGCTGGAATGCCTGGACGTGACCCAAAGCGGACCTGACGCATCGGCGCAGTCCGTCGGGCGATTTGCCGATTATGCGGGAACGTACGTCAACCGAATCAGTCATCGGCGATTAAATCGCTGGCCACCAGGTGGAGCGGCGGCCGGGGGCCGGCGAAGAATGGCTTGCCACCACCAAGAACGACGGGGCGGAGGTAGAGTCGATACTCATCGATAAGACCGGCCTCGGTCAGGCTTTGCGCCAGGACTGGTCCGCCAACGGAATCTCGCCAGCCAGCTCAGCCTTCAGCCAGCGTATCACCTTCTCGAAGTCATCCGCGACAAGCGTGGCGTTAGGGCCAACTGACTTGAGGGAACGCGACACGACCCACTTCGGCCGGCTCCGCCACGCCGCCGCGAAGTCGCGATCCTCCGCGTCCCAATCAGGAAGATCTTCGTCCCAATAACTCATGATCTCGTACGTGCGGCGACCGTAAATGAGGCCCGTCGCGCCGCGCACCAGCCCGATGAAGTGACGGAAGGCCGCGGGTGCAGGCGGCCCAAGCTTCATGTGGTTGACGTAGCCATCCAAGGACTGGTTCAGTCCATACACAAGCTTTGCCATGGTACAAATCCTCCGCCGCAGGTTCCTCAGAATAGCATGAGCCGACGTTCCGCAGAAATGAGGTTGGACACGATCTACATGGCGGGTTGGGCTACCAGCTATCAGCGGTCAGCTGTCAGCTTTGAGCTATCGGCTGTCGGATTTGGCGGGTACGGGGTGGGGGGATTCCCGGGGAGGTGGGCCGGGAGCGGGGGGAGGTGTCGTGTCGAGATGTCGAATGCGGGGCGTTAGGAGGCCGGTTCGGGGTGCGGAGCGCGGGGGCGGTGAATGGGGGCTGGAGGTCTCGCGATTCCCGCGTTAATGAAATAGGGCCTTGAACATCCGTTGGTTGGCATTGGGGCGGATCGGGTTGTCCCCGTTCGCGGAATGCGCGGTCCTGGTAGTCACAACGATACGCGCCTAATTCGACCAGCAGGCGCATCACGATTTTTCTTGGCTGTACCGGTCATACGAGCCGTGGAACGAATCGAGCAACCCTCGATCAAGCAATGGATTACGCTGTCGCGTTCTTGGGAAGTGAGCCGGTTCATGAGTCAATTCTACCAAAGCCGCTTTAGCATTTCAGCGGAAAAACGTGTGTTAAACTGACTGCGGAGGTAGGCTGTAGGCTACAGGAAATCGACGAAGCAGCCGATAGGGAGGGTTATGAGGACCACACGGACCGCAGATGCCGCCAAGACCGTGAAGGACATACTGGATGCCAATCCAGAAATCCGACTTGTACTTGAAATCTCAAAGCGAGCGCGCGCACTGGAATCGCTGACGCCACCAATCGACCTCGGAAGTGCGACTGAAACGATTGTGATTCCCATCAGCTCGCAGGGCCTTGTACCAGCAGTCCCGCCGAGCTAGACTCGAAGGATTTTATTTTTATCGCGTTTGGTTGAACCTGAATGTTCATCTGGACTTCCGAACGGATGTAGTACGCCCACAGGTGCTTCCATAACTCCTCGTCTTTATCGAGGATTTCCACCTCAAGGCCAAGGTCTTTGGCTGTTTCTCCGTTGATGAATTGAGGATGGACTGGAAATAGCTCCTTCGATAGAAGTTTACCAGCAATTTCATCCGCCTTTTTCCAGCGTTGTGCTGCTTTGGGAAACTTCGGCACTAGCATGTATTTATTAAGGAGGGTTCTGCCTGTTTTCTTGGAAAACTCAATCCAATTCTCGCAGTCGTGGGTAAATGGGATATTCAAGGTAGCTAGTTGTGTAATGTACCCGTCGGTCGGCTCTTTCTTTTTGATTGCCTCCGCTATCTGTTTCATAAGCGTATCCCGCGAATTAACAAACGAGTACGCCGAGACCCACTGAGTGATACCGGATACAGAGATAGGAACCTGTGGATCAATCGGACCAAGCTCAGAACAATAACCCATTACGATCGCATCTGCCCCTAGAGCAAGTAGAGTAGCCGCGCTCTTAGCGATATTCGGCACAATTACTCGTAGCTTTGTATTCGGGCCCGCCATGTGTGCCCTACAAACATGAATCATTTTCTCGACGACCGTTCCATCGCCGCCTGGACTATGGAGTAAAACGTTTATTTGTTCAGCACCCGTGACCGTATTAAGTACAGCTTCCAGTGCCGCGATGTCAGTCGAATTTATTTGCGCATGGCGATTATCGAATCTCGCCGTATAGCTAATGAGACGATTAGTGGCGCCGTATCGATCTGTCAATATCGCTTCGATTTTTCCTATCAGCTTCTGGCGCTTTTCCATCTGATCTTGGTTAACGTTAAGCTCGTTGAGAATAGCAACGTAGACCGGAGATTGCGCAATCTTCGCTGCTGGTGACGGAGGGCCTGGCGGTTGGGGCGGCGCAGGAGATGGGGGAGTCGAAAACGTAGGGTTATCAAACATAAAGACGGTTCTTCCTTATTTCGCTGCTTTGTTCGCCCTGGCCCACCGAATTTTAGCGGCGTTGCTCTGCCACCACGCGACGTTCTTCGTCGGTCATGGTATCAAGCCTCCGCTTTCCGCCGATCCGGCCCCCGCGTTGGCCTATTGCGGCCATGTATTCGGACAGGTTCACGGGAAGCCCAATGGCAGCCGGGACGGGAGCCGGTTGAGTCCTGGGCATCTGCACCAGATGATGTGCGGGTCGGTTTACGTCTGACTCTGGATGCTTTTTCCGCATTGGCCTGCTTCCAGTATGCCGCGGCAGAAGCCAGCAGCTCAAGAGGCGATAGGGGCGTTGCGTATCAAAGCGAGACTGCGGAGGTTTTCCTAGTAGCCCACTGCCGGCCCCCCCGGTCCTCGACTCGGTTCCCAACTACCGTCGCGTGCGGGCAGACACCCTGCGCATCATGGTATTGGCTCCCGCGGGCGCGCCTTGTGGCGTTGCTTGACGTTGCCTGGCTTTGTGCCCGCTTGTAACTGCCCAGACCACCAACGTGCGATCTGTCCATAAGATCTATATCGACGTTGCCCTCTCATCGCACCTGCGCCGATTCTTCGATCGTGGTAAGTGCAACATCCGGGCTTGAAGAAACAGACGCCACCTAATCCTAAGGCGTCAGTCAGGAAAAAGGGACGTCCATCAGCATTTTTTCCTGCACGGCTTCCCGGCTGGGATTTCCTGCTGGAGTTTAGGGACGTAAGACGATCATCTGCCGATGAAGCCGGATCGGAGTTTGATGTTTGGCATCATGAAGCGTGGCGGCGAAAGAAAGGTAGCCGAGCGACTTGTCGGAAAACTCAAGAAGGCCATGGGCTACTAGTTCATCTCCCCACTAAAGCCCCACTACCCCCTGCTGGACGAACCAGCCCCGGTCCCTCGACACTGGTAGAGGATGGACCGGCGCAGGACTGTCATTGTCGGCGGGGGGATCACCGGGCTGTCGGCGGGCTACGAGTTGGCCAAGGCCGGGCGGCCGGCGATTCTGCTCGAAGCGCAGGCGCGGCTGGGCGGCGTGATCGAGACCGAGACCATCGAAGGCTGCGTCATCGAGGCCGGCCCGGACAGCTTCCTGAGCGCCAAGCGGGCCGGACTGGAGCTGATCCACGAACTCGGGCTGGGCGCGGAAGTGATTGGATCGAATGACCATTCGAGGGTCACCTACCTGGTGCGCGGGGGGCGGCTGGAACCCCTGCCGGACGGGTTGCTGATGATGGTGCCGACCAAGGTGCTGCCGCTGGTGCGGAGCCCGCTGCTGGGCTGGCGCACGAAGTTGAGGATGGGCTGGGAGTACTTCCGCCGACCGGGGCGCGAGGCCGCGCCGGACCGCTCGGTAGCCGATTTCATCCGCGACCATTACGGGCAGGAGACGGTGGATTATCTGGCCGAGCCGCTGCTGGCCGGCGTCTACGGCGGGTCAGTGGAACGGCTGAGCGTGCGCAGCGTGTTGAGCCGCTTCGCGGAGCTGGAGCGGCGCCACGGCAGCCTGACGCGCGGGGTGCTGGCGGCGCGGCGCAAGGCGCTGCTGCACCCGATGAGCGCCGAAAACGGGTCGAAGGCGCTGTTCCAGACACTGAAAGGCGGGCTGGCGCAGCTGACGCGCGAACTGGAAGGGCGGATCCAGGGGCGGATCGAGGTCCGGCACGCCGCCGCGGAGGGGATCGAGCGCACGGCTGACGGCTTCCGCGTGCGCGCGGGCGGTGAAACGCTGGAGGCCGCGGCGGTGATTGTGGCCACGCCGGCGTGGCAGGCGGGCCAGCTGCTGCGGGGCGTCGAGGTCAACCTGGCGCGCAGCCTGGAAGGGATCGACTACAGCTCATCGATGACCGTGGCTCTCGGCTTCCGGCTGAGCGATTGCGGTGCGCTGAGGCCGGGCTTCGGGTTCCTGGTGCCGGCGCGCGAGCGGCAGACCCTGGTGGCGTGCACGTTCGTGGGGGCCAAGTTCCCGTACCGCGTGCCGCAGGGGATGGTGGTACTGCGGTGCTTCGTGGGCGGAGCGGGCCAGGAGGCGGCGCTGGACCTGGACGACGCCGAAATTGTGAAACGCGTGTTAGGCGAGTTGGAGGGTCTGTTGGGCTGGAGGGCGGCGCCGCTGTTCACGCGCATCGCCCGGTGGCGCCGGTCGATGGCGCAATACACCGTCGGGCACGAGCTGCGGCTGGAGTTTATCCACAACCGGATGAAGGAGTTGCCGGGATTGTACCTGGCCGGGAACGCGTACGACGGAATCGGCATCCCGGATTGCATCCGCAGCGGACGGCAGGCGGCGCTGGCGGCGCTGGGGCAGGCCGATGGCGGGGGCGCGCGATAGGGCCGCATCTACTTCGTTGCGCTGGGCCCAGGGGGCTCCCCCCGTCCTCGACGTAGCGGCCAAGTACGCCTGCGGGCGGCGACGGTCGCGCGCCTCGTATCTGCAACCCTCTCATCGCGCCTCGCTGCCATCGTGGTGCAACATCCGGGCTAGTCGCTCCTTCCAGCCAGCGGATGTGCGAGAATTACGGAATCCTAATGGACTTGAGGAACGTCCCTAAGGATGAACATCAATTCTCCTTGGTCGGACATAGACCAAACCCCGCCGAGCCGCAAGGCATGCGGCGGGGTTTTTCGTACAGGATTCACACAAGTGCGCGATGCTGTGTAAATGAGGATGAACATGAAACCACTACTCTTTACAACGATTCTGTGCTCGGCGGCACTGATGTACGCGGGCGAGGCCGATAACCGGAGGCTGGCGGACGCCAACAGCATGTTCAAGGAGATCATGGACACGCCGGACCGCTCCATTCCGCGCGATCTGCTGCGGGATTCGCAGTGCATGGTGCTGGTGCCGGGCTTGAAGAAGGCGGGCTTCATCGTGGGGGCGAAATTCGGCCGCGGTTTTGCCACGTGCCGCGTGCCGAGGGGCTGGAGCGGGCCGGTGGCGATACGGATCGAAGGCGGGAGCGTCGGCTTTCAGATCGGCGCATCGGAGACCGACATCATTTTGCTGGTGAGGAATAAGAGCGGGATGGAGCACCTGTTGTCGAGCAAGTTCACGCTGGGCGGGGATGCCAGCGTGGCGGCGGGCCCGGTGGGGCGCGAAACGACGGCCGACACGGACCTGTCGATGCACGCCGAGATCCTGTCGTGGTCGCGCTCGCGCGGCGTGTTCGCGGGGATCGCGCTGCAGGGCGCGACGCTGCGTCCGGACGAAGATGTTGACAAGGACCTGTATGGACACGAGATCAATCGCCGCGATGTGCTGAACGGCAAGGTCCCGCCGCCGCCGGCGGCCGTGGAACTGATTCACACGCTGGGGCGGTATTCGGGCGTCGGCAAGTAGGGTCAGCGGTTCAGTCGGCGTACACGCCGGGGGTGAACTCGATCCAGCCCTGGGCGGGGGCGGCGTCGAGCGGCAGGCCGTCCTCCCAGAGGGAGAATTGCATGCGTACGGGCGCGGCGGCGTTCAGCGCGGCGCAGGGCAGGGCCAACTCGAGGACTCTGCGATAGGCGGCCTGGAGGACCTCGGGGAACTTCGCGGCGGGGCCTTCCCGGCCGACGATCTGGACGCCATCGCGGGTCAACTGCAACCGGAATTCCGTCTCAGGGCCGGCGCCGGCGGCGGGGGCGAAGGTGCAGCGGACCTCCTTGCCGGCCATGGCGCCGGGCTGCGACTGGTGGAAGTCGAGGCGCACGAAGAGGCTCTGCAGGTCGCTGCCGTAGCGGACTTCGCGCAGGTGGATGCGGCGCCCGTGCATGGCCCCCTGGCGCTCGTCGGGGCGGTACAGGCCGGCACCCATCCATTCGAAGTAGCTTGAAACCTCGCCGTCGATGACCGGCCGGATGGGTCCCACGGGGGGCTCCTGGTGCTCGACCACCTCCAGGCGCAGGATGGTACGCGAGAGCTCGTCGGGCGGTGTCTGACCGATCAGGCGGTAGAAATTGGCCAGGTGGTCGCGGAACAGCTTGTCGAACTCGGGCTTGTTCTCGCTGGCGTGCTCCGGCCCGTACCACCAGCACCAGTCGCTGCCTTCGGCGATGAGCAGCTCCTGGTAAGCCATGGCGCGGCGTTCGGGCGGGAGCGCGGCGGCGGCGGGCGAGGGGGCGAAGCGCTCCCAGGCCTGGCGGGCATCGAGCAGATAGTCCCAGGCCTGGTTGTCCTCCTCGGCGCCGATCCATATGTCGAAGTTGGCGTTGATCCAGGAGCCGGGATGAATGCGCGCGAGCTCGGCGGCGGGCACGCGCTTGAGGGCTTCGCTGACGGTGACGGCCTCGATGGACGGATCGGCCGAGATGAGGCGGTAGAGCTCCGACAGGAAGGGGCGCCCGTTGCGCTCGTAGTGCTCCCAGGCGTTCTCGCCGTCGAGGATGATGGGCACCAGGGCGTCGCGGCCCTGGGCGTGGAGGTGGCGGGCGTTGTCGCGGATGCGGTCGAGGAAATGCACGGCCGCCTGGGCGGGTTCCATGCGCGAGTAGACGAAGCCGATCAGGTCGCTCAGGAAATGGTCGCGGAAGATCAGCCGCATGGCATGGCCGCCGTGCTTCCAGACCCACGGGCGGCAGGTATCGTCGATGCCCGCGGAGTGGCCCAGCGTGGCGCCGAGCACGCCGTTGTCGGTGGCCATCCACTCGACGCCGCATTCGGCCGCGATGGTCAGCACTTCGTCCGAGACCGACCCTTCCGAAGGCCACATGCCGGCGGGGCGGAGGCCGAGGTGGGCCTGGGCGTAGTCCAGCGCCGACTGGATCTGGTGACGGGCGTCCTGGGGGAACTGAAAGCGGCGCGGCAGGGGCACGTTGGGGTGCGAAACCGAAGCGATGTTGGAGTCGCACAGCAGGGGCAGGATGGGATGGTAGAACGGCGTGACCGAGATCTCGATCTGGCCGCGCTGGGCGAAACGCTTATAGGCGGGTATCACCAGAGCGCAGATCTCGGTCTGCTTGCGGCCCATCAGCGCCTGGTCGGCGGCGGAGTAGTCGCGGCCCTTTTCCACCAGCGCCTGGACGTCGGGATCGGTCTCCAGGAAGATCTCGTCGAACCAGGCCAATTGGGAGAGCACCTGGAGGTCGCGCAGGGCGGCGGTGGAGAAGGCGCGGCGGGCGCGCTCGGGGTTGAAGCCGGCGGCGCGCCAGGCGTTGTAGAGCTCGCCCAAGCGCGGGTAGCGGTAGATCAGGCGCGAGGCGTTGGCCTGGAAGAAGTACTTGAGGACGAAGGCCTGCTCGTCGGCGCTGAGCTGGTCGGCAGGCTTGAGGGCGCAGCGCAGGAAGGGGTCGCGGGCTTCGCCGCGGGCGTATTCCTCGATCTGCTCGATCATGGACGGCACGAGGTTGAAGGTCTGGCGGATGAAGGGGAAGTCCTCGAGCATCTGCACCATGCCGTAGTAGTCCTTGAGGGCGTGCATGCGCGTCCAGGGCAGTTGATACTCGCCCGAGGCCAGATCCTTGTAAAAGGGCTGGTGCATGTGCCAGACGAAGACCAGCAAGGTGCGGGGCACGGAACCTCCTCTATAGACCTCTGTAGACCTCTGTGGACTTCAGTGGACGGACGGCGCGGGCGCGCCCAGGCGGGCGAAGATGCTGCGGACCGGCGGCGGAGACGCGCCGTGCTTGAGAGCCCGCCACAGGATCGCGTTCATCTCGTCGTCGTCGACGAGGTCGGCCTCGGCGAGGTCGAAGCGGCTGGAGACGCGCGCGTCGGCGGAGGTGGAGAACGGGTTGCGCTCGTCGATAGGGTAACGCGCGGGGAGGGCGTCAAACGGCCGGGGGTCGGGCTGATTGCGGAAGGCGTTCCACATGGGGCGGGCCGAGGCGTCGAAGACGGTCATCGGATGCAGGCCCAGAATCAGCTCGATGGTGCGCAGCATCGAGGTGGTGTTGTACATGGACGAGTCCACGCCGCGGCCGCGGGTGTAGGGCGAAATGACGTATGCCGTGGAGCGGTGCGAGTCGACGTGGTCGGGGCCGTTCTGGGCGTCGTCCTCGAGGATGAAGATGGCCGTCGAGGCCCAGAAACGGCTGCGGCTGACGGCTTCGACAAGGCGGCCGACAGCCAGGTCGTTGTCGGCGGCGGCGGCCCGGGGCGAGTACTTGCCGGGCGCCACGCCGGAGGTGTGGTCGTTGGGGAGACGCACGGTGGTGAGGTCGGGCATCTTGCCGGAAGCCTCCCACTGCTTCAGCTCGTCGGCGAAAACCTTCTCGCGCTCGACGTCCTGATAGTCGAGGTCGAAACCGCGGTAGTTCATGTTGGTGTACGGGGCCAGTTGCGGATCGCGCGCCTTGGCCACCTGCGGGCCGGAGGCGGGCGCGGGCGTGATGAGGTTGACCCACCAGCCGAGGTTGCGCACGGTCAGGCCCTTCATCAGGGCGTTGTTCCAGAGGCGGCCGGCGGGCGGCTGGGCGGCGCGCTCATTGCCTTCGTAGTCGTAGTGCTTGCGGCGGCCGCCGTAGCTGTTGGGCCACATGCGCTGGACGTAGGGCGGCGCGATGGCGGCGGAGCTCCAGTTGTGGCCGTCGGCGCTGACGTCGGCGCTGACGTAGAAGTTGTCGAGCAGGACGAAGTCGCGGGCGAGCTGGTGCAGGTTGGGGGTGACGGCGGCGCCGAACAGCGTCAGCGAGGGGTCACCGTTGCCGATGCCGAGGTCGCCCAGCACCTGGTCATAAGTGCGGTTCTCCTTGACGATGTAGATGACGTGCTGGATGGGCGAGGGCTGGCCGGGCTGCGAGGGGATCGGATTGCCGGCCGGCACGCGGGCGTCGAGCAGCGTCTCGTCGCGGTAGGGCGAGTTGGCGTAAACGGTCTTGGTCCAGGCCTCGAGTTGGGCGTCGTCGAAGGGCGGCACGACCGAGACCGTGCCGCGCTGCAGGCCGCCGACGTATTCGAGCTCGGTGTTGCCCATGTGCATGGGCGCGACATGCTTAGTCGGATTGGGGCCCTTCAGGTTGGCGAAGCTGCGCAGGCCGCGCCCGTTGAGGATCAGCAGGCGTCCGTCGGCCAGCACGCGGGCGGCGGTGGGATACCAGCCGGCGGGAATGAAGCCGCGCACGGCGCTTTTGGCGACGGAGACGTCCACCACGGCGACGGCGTTCAGATCGGAGCACACCACGTAGAGGGTCTTCTCATCGGGCGAAAGGGCCAGCGCGGAGGGCGTGGTACCGGCGGGCTGGAGCGAGGAAAGGGAGATGTTGATGCGCTCCAGCGGCTTGAGGGTGGCGTCCTCTGAAACGGAGAAGACGTTGACCATATTGGTGCCGCCGCTGGCGACGAACAGCCGCGCCTGGTAGGAGGGCGGCTCGCCATCCTCGCCCGCGGCGGGCTTGACGGAGCTCCAGACCATGTCCATGGGTTCGAGATCGCTGAAGATCCGGAACAGCAGGTCGCCGGAGCCGGCGTGCTGCAGCGCCACCGCGCCGGCGGCCATTCCGGTGACGTAGAAGGCCTGGCCGGAAGGGTGCATCAACAGACGATAGGGGCGGGCCAGCGTCTTCCATTCCTCGATGACGATGCCGGTGGAGAGGTTGACCACGAAGACGACGTCGCGCAGCAGCGCGGCGGCATACAGCAGCCGGCCGTCGGGCGAAATGGCGACGTCGCCGATGAAGTCGGTGTGCTGGCGCAGCTTATCGGAGACCAATGTGAAGGTGCGGCGGGGCTCGATGCGGCCGTCGGAGAGCAGCTCGAATTCATAGACGCAGGCCTTGGAGCCGCCGCCGACATAGAACTTCGACGAAGCCGGCGCGAAGGTCAGGCCGAGCCAGGCGTCGGGCAGGGCGACGCTGGCGATCTGCTGCATCGTGGCGGCGTCGTGGGAGGTGATGGTGGGCGGCATGTAGCCGGCCTGCAGGATCAGGACGTGTTTGCCATCGCGCGAGACGGCCGAGCTCAGGGGCAGGGTGGAGAGCGGGATCTGCCGGCCGGCGGGACGGATGGTCCAGCCGCTGTTGAGCAGGAATCCGCCGCCGGGGAGCGGCCCGACGCGCTCCGGCGGGGCGGGCTGCGAGATGAGAACCGCCGCGGAGACGAGCAGAGCGGCGGCGAGGAACCGTTTCATTCGTAGAACCTCTGAGCGATGGGGAAGCGGCGGCCGATGCCGAAGGCCTTGGTGGTGACCTTGAGGCCCGGAGCGGCCTGCTGGCGCTTGTATTCGTTGCGGTCCACCTTGTTGACGATGTCGCGGACCAGCTGCATGGACAGGTTGCGCCCGGCGGCGATCTGCGCGGGCGTTTTCAGCTCCTCGATGTAGTCCTTGAGAACGGCATCGAGGATCTCGTAAGGCGGCAGAGAATCGGTGTCCTTCTGATCAGGCCGCAGCTCGGCCGAGGGCGGCTTGAGGAAGACGTTCTCGGGAACCACGGGGCCGCGGCGCGCGTTCACGACTCGGCACAGGTCGTAGACCATGGTCTTGGGCACGTCGCTGATGACGGCCAGCCCGCCGCACATGTCGCCGTAGAGGGTGCAATAGCCGACCGCCATCTCGCTCTTGTTGCCGGTGGCGAGCACGAGGGCGTTCCACTTGTTCGACAACGCCATCAAGGTGAGCCCGCGCAGGCGCGCCTGGATGTTCTCCTCGGTGACGCCGGGGGCGGCGTCGCCGAAGACCGGGGCGAGGTGTTCGACGAGGTTCGAATAGGCGCCGCTGATGGGCACGATCTCGAAGCGCAGGCCGAGATTGGCGGCCAGCGCGCGGGCGTCGGTGATGGAGTGGTCGGAGCTGAAGGGGCCGGGCATGGCGACGCCGACGACGTTTTCCGGACCCACGGCGTCGGCGGCGATGCAGGCGACGAGAGTGGAGTCGATGCCGCCGCTGAGGCCGATCAGCACGCGCTGGAAGCCGCATTTGCGGAGGTAGTCGCGGGTGCCCATGACGAGCGCCGCGTAGACCGCTTCGATCTCGTCGGCGAGATTGTCGTGGCGATCGCCGGTCCTTGCGGCGGCGTCGAATAGAACAAGATCCTCTTCGAACGATTTGGCCGCGGCCGCGATCTCACCGTCCGGGCCGACGCAGAAACTGGAGCCGTCGAAGACCAGCTGGTCGTTGCCGCCGGTCATGTTGACGTAGACCAGCGGCAGGCGGTGGTGCAGCGCCACGGCGCGAAAGACGTCGCGGCGGAGGGCGCGTTTGCCGAGGTGATAGGGCGAGCCGTTGATGACGATGAGCAGATCGGCGCCCTGGCGGGCGAGGTCGGCGACGGGGTCGCGGGTGTAGAGCGGGCGCTCCCAGAACTGTTTGTCGTTCCAGGCGTCCTCACAGATGGAGAGCGCGATGCGGCGGCCGCGGAAGTGGCAGATCTCCTGGCTGGAGGCGGGCTGGAAGTTGCGCGACTCGTCGAAGACGTCGTAGGTGGGCAGCAGGATTTTGGTCTGGCGGAAACAGATCCGGCCGCCACTGATGAGGGCGGCTGAATTGGTGGCGCGGTGCGGGGAACCCTCGGGGGCGCGGCCGACGTAACCACTGATGAGGCCCAGCGGGAGGTCGCGCGTGGCGGCGGCGAGATCGTCGAGCGCGGTTGAGGTGCGTTCGAGGAAGGAAGGCTTTTCGACCAGATCGCGCGGCGGGTAGCCGGTGAGCGCGAGTTCGGGGAAAACGGCCAGCTCCGCGCCGCGGGCCGAGGCCGCGCGAGCCGAAGCGGCGATGCGCTGGACGTTGCCGGCCAGATCCCCGACGGTGTTGTCGATCTGGCACAGAGCGATCTGCATGGGACTTGCTCTTATTGTAGCGGCCGGAGCTCGACAAACCCGTTGCAGCGGCGGAAATCGGGGCTGCGGGGCCGATAGACTTATGAGTTGGATCACGACGCTTCCCCCAGCGTGTGGGCCGAGCTGCGCACGTCGCTCACCGGCGTGGCGCAGGACTACACCGTTCTGCCGCTGCGGCGCGCGATCTTCCTGCTGGCCGTACCGATGGTGCTGGAGACGTGCATGGAGTCTCTGTTCGCCATCGTGGACATGTTCTGGGTGGCGCGGCTGGGCGCGGTTTCCGTGGCGGCGGTGGGGCTGACGGAGACGCTGATGACCATCTTCTACGGCGTGGCCATGGGCGCCAGCATGGCGACGACGGCGATGGTGGCGCGGCGCATCGGCGAGAAGGACGCCGAGGGGGCGGCGGAATCGGCCGTGCAGGCCGTGATTCTGGGGCTGTTGCTGGCAGCGGCCATCGCCGTGCCCGGGGTGGTGTTCGCGCCGCAGCTGTTGCGGCTGATGAACGCTGAGGCGGCGGTGGTGGCGACGGGCGCGATGTTCACGCGGATCATGCTGGGCAGCACGTTCAGCATCATGCTGCTGTTCGTGATGAACGCGATCTTCCGCGGGGCCGGCGATCCGGCGATATCGATGAGGGTGCTGTGGTTCGCCAACGCCATCAACCTGGTGCTGGATCCGTGCCTGATCTACGGGCTGGGCCCGTTTCCGAGGATGGGCGTGACCGGCGCGGCGGTGGCGACCACGATCGGGCGCACGGCGGGCGTGGCGCTGCAGTTCTGGCTGCTGGCCGGGGCGGCCTCGCGGGTGCACATCACGCGGCGGCATCTGCGGGTGCGGTGGGCGCTCCTGTCGAAACTGGCGCGCGTGTCGGGCAATGGCGCGTTGCAGTATCTGATCGCCCAGGCGAGCTGGGTGTGGCTGATCCGGATCATCGCCACGTTCGGCAGCGAGGCGCTGGCGGGATACACGGTGGCGATCCGCATGATCATCTTCACGCTGATGCCGTCGTGGGGCCTTTCGAACGCGGCGACGACGCTGGTGGGGCAGAACCTGGGGGCGCGGCGGCCGGAGCGCGCGGCGGCGGCAGTGCGGCGGATTGCGTTCTACAACATGGCGGCGCTGGGCGTGTCGGGCGCGATTTTCCTGCTGTTCACGCGGCCGCTGGTGACGATCTTTACGCGCGATGCGGCGGTGATCGAAAACGGGATGCTGTGCCTGCGGATCATCTCCACGGGCAACCTGTTTTACGCGCTTGGAATGGTGTTGATGCAGGCCTTCAACGGGGCCGGCGACACGGCCACGCCGACGCGGCTGAACCTGGTGGCCTACTGGTTGTTCCAATTGCCGCTGGCGTGGTGGCTGGCCGTGCACCTCCATCTGGGCGCGGCGGGCGCGTATTGGGCGATCCCGGCGGCCGAGGGACTGCTGGCCGGGATGTGCCTGTGGATGTTCCGGCGCGGGGCCTGGAAACGGCGCGAGATCTGAGCCGAGCGGAGGGGGAGCCGGACCTGGAGACGCGGCGCAGAGGTGGACTCCGCCACGACACAACCGCTCCTTGCAGTCGCGCTCGTATTCCTTCTGCAGGAATTCGCGCGGCGCTTACTCCTCGTTGCGGATGCGCTCGTATTCCTTCTCGAGCCAACCGGGCGCCGCGGGCTGGGCCCTGGCGGGCAGGCCTTTGGCGAGCGACCAGCGTTGAATCCACGACAAGGAGTCCGGGCCGAGGTAGTTGTCGGGCTGCTGATAGGCCGGATCCTTGAGGGCTTCGTCGAGAGAGATGAAGCGGTAGCCGCGTCTTTTCAGCATGGCGAGCACATCGCCGGCGAGGTCGGCGTTCAGGCGGTTGGCGTGCAGCGCCAGGATCTGCGGAATGTCGCGGCCCAGCACCTCGGTGGTGCGCTGCTCGACGAAATCAACGACCGACTCCATGTAGGGCAGATAGTCCTGATGGACATGCTCCATGGCCTCGATCTTGCCGTGGCTGAGGGCGTCGGAGTAGACCAGGGAGAACATCCAGTCGAGAGTTTCGATGGTAACGGGCGCAGTGGTGTAGCCGTGGGCGGCCAGGAACTGCGCGATGCGCGCCCTGGTCTGGGGCGAGGCGCCGGCGTGGAGCAGCGGATAGCGAAAATAGCGCGGCGGGCCGCCGGGGAGGGTGCGCAGGGCTTCGCCGGCGCGCAGGATCTCCTGTTCGTATTTGGCGGCGTCGATGGTGTTGAGGTCGGCGCCGGAGAAGGTCTCGTTGCCCAGCGCCGCGCCGGACTGCAGCCACAGCTTCAGCACGGTGGCGAGCTGGCCTGGTTCGAGTTCGGGGCACGATCCAGGCTCGACGAAGGCCGTCAGCGGCGCCCGCTGGTGGAGAAAGACGGTGATCAGGTGCAGCGTCTGCATCTGCAGGGAGCCGAATTCGCAGCCGCGCGTGCCGGACTGCGCGGCCGGCAGATCATCGAGCGTGATGGCGATTTCGCGTTTCGAGGCGCCGCTCGCCAGGGCCGCCGACGCGACGAGCCCCGCCACCCATAACAGCCGTTGCATGAACCCTCAGCATAACCCGAGTGCCGCGACCGCTGCGCTGAGCTCATGCGGGCGGGGAGCGGAATTCGCGCACCAGCCCGGATATTTCACCAACCATCGGCCGCGGCGCGCGACAGGGCCGCATCTACTCAAGTTGCGCTGGGCCCAAGGGGCACCCCGGGGTCCTCGACGTAGCGGCCAAGTACGCCTGCGGGCGGCTCCGGCAAGCGCGCCTTGTGGCATTGCTTGACGTTGAGGCTTGATGTTGGGGCCCGCTCATCGCGCCGCGCTGCGATCACAGGTGAAACATCCGGGCTAGATCTTTTACTCCTGGAAACACAAGTTCGAAGGGCGGCCCGGACCATCTGGGCTAAACTGGATTCAAACCCCGCTCTTTGGAAGGCCGATGGGAACCCAGATCGAGCCACCGCCCAGCCCGGCAACCGCCGAATCCCACGCCGTGCGCCTGGCCGCGACGTTGCTGGCCTTGAGCCTGAGCGTCTGGTTATTGCGCGCTGGCCGCCCGCTGTTCATCACATTGACCAGTTCGGTGCTGCTGGCCTTCATTCTCGAGCCGCTGGTGCAGTTGTTTATGCGGCTGCGCATCCGGCGCGGCTTCGCCAGTTTCCTCGCCTGTTCGCTGATGCTGGGCGTGGTCTACTTCGTGCTGCTGGGCGTCTGGACGCAGGCCGTCGGTTTCTGGGGCGAGATGCCCAACTACAGCAAGCGCATCACCGACCTGGTCGATTCGGCCTCACTCAAGGTCGAGGCGGTCCAACGCTCGCTCGAGGAGACACTCATTCCGCCGCGCCTGCGCAGCATCCAACCCGAGCAACCGCCCGCCAAAGCGCCGGCGTCCAGGAACCGCAAGGCCGCGCCCGCGCCCGCTCCGCCCAACACCGTGCAGGAGGTCCATATTCAGCACGAGCCGAGCGACCTCGTCAACGTCGTCTGGGAGTCGCTGTCGCGATTCTCGGAGGCGTTGCTGCTGGCCTCGTTCGTGCCTTTCTTGGTCTATTTCTTCCTCAGTTGGCGCGACCACCTGCGCCGCGCTCTGCTCGACCTGGCCAAGGGGCGTTCGCGGGACACGCTCGACCATATTCTGAAGGGCGTTGCTCACGTGGCGCGCGCTTACCTGGTGGGCAATTTTCTGCTTGGCGTCATCCTGTCCGTGGCCAGCGCCGCGTTCTTCTACGTTGCTCGAGTTCCCTACTGGCAGATGGCCGGACCGCTGAGCGGATTCCTGAGCCTGATCCCGTACCTGGGCCTGCCGCTGGCCCTGTTGCCGCCATTCATTGCCGCGCTGCCGGTCTTTGACAACTGGGGACCGTACCTGCTGGTGGGCGTGGGCGTCGCGCTGTTGCACATGGTCGGCTTGAACCTGCTGTACCCCAAGCTGGTCGGCGCGCGGGTGCATTTGAACCCGCTCGCGGTGACCGTCGCGCTGATGGTCTGGTACATCCTCTGGGGCGGCGCCGGTCTGGTCCTGGCCATCCCCATTACGGCCGGCATGAAGGCCGTCTTCGACCGCACTCCCGGCCTGGCCGGCTACGGCAAGCTGCTCGGCGACTGACCCTCTGCTGCCCGCGCGTCTCCCTTGGATAGACTGGAGAGTCGAGCAGGCGCGCGCCCGGCTCCGCCGGCCGCCGCCGGGAGAAAGAAGTATGAGCCGCGCCTTGGCCACAGAATTCAAGTTCCAGATCCCCGACTTCGTCAAGTACCTGCTGATCGCCGGCCTCATCGTCGCGCTGATTGTCGCGGTTGTGCTGTGGTTCAACCAGGGCGAGCGCGTGCGCCTGGACGCGCGGATCCTCAAGACGCGCCTCGTTCCCAACGACGAAAACAACACGCTGGCGGTGCTCGAAGTGCGCATTTCCAATCCGTCCAATGTGCTGTTCGTCATCCGCGAGGCGCACCTGAATGTCCTGCTGGCCGACGGCACCGAACTCGAGGGCGCGCCTGTCACGCAGGACGACCTGGACCGTTTCCTCGACTACTTCAAGATCTACGGCGGGCGCTACAACCCCGTGCTGCGCGCCAAGGAGCGCTTCCACGCCGGTTCGCTGACCGATCGGACCGTGGCGGCCAGTTTCCCGCGTTCCATCGCCGAGATCCAAAAGCGGCACGGCCTGGCCCTCGAGCTGACCGACGCCGACGGGGCCATGACGCGCATCACCCAGATGGAACCCGCCGGTAAATGATCGATATCCACAGCCACATTCTGCCCGGCCTCGACGACGGCGCCGAAACGATGGACGACACCGTCGAGCTGTTGCAGTTGGCTCGCGACACCGGCACCACCGCCATCGTCGCCTCGCCCCACGCCGACACCCAATATACGTTCGATCCCCAGCAGGTTGACGCGCTGCTGGCCGCCGCGCAGGAGCGCGTGGGCGACGGCATCCGCATTGTCCGCGGCTGCGATTTCCATCTCATGCTGGACAACATCCAGGCTGCGCTGGCCAACCCCACCCGCTACACCATCAACTGCGGCCCCTACCTGCTGATGGAACTCTCCAACCTGATGATCTTCCCCAACACCAGCCAGATCTGGCAGGAACTGGAAGACGCCGGGATGCGCATCATCCTGACGCACCCCGAGCGCAACCCGCTGCTGCAGGACCAGCTGGACCGCATCGAGGAGTGGGTTGCGCAGGGCCGCTACATGCAGTTGACCGCGCAGTCGTTACTCGGCCACTTCGGCCCGCAGGCACAGCGCTTCGCCGTCACCATGCTCGACAAAGGTCTGGCGCACTTCGTCGCCAGTGACGGCCACAACCTGCGCGGACGCCCACCGCGCCTCGACCTGGCCTTCGACTGGGTCGCCACTCGCTATGGCCGCGACCTCGCGCAGTTGCTGTTTGTTGACCACCCGCGCGCCGTCCTCGAGGGCGAGCCGGTGGAGACCTGGATGCCTAAGCCCGAGCGGAGTGCTTCCAGCGGCTTCCTGGGCCGTCTGTTCGGCCGCCGTCGCGGGTAGCTCGACATCCATCCCTGTTGCGCAATCCCCGGCGCGGTCTCTTTCCCCTCACCGCAAGCCGCCCGCCTGTCCGACAATGAAGCCAATGGCCACGAATAAGTCGCAGCCCGGCCAGCGCCGCGGCAAGACCGCGCGCCTGTACACTGACGAACACGCCGCGGCCGGCGTCCACGCGCCGCTGCCGGAGATCGAATGCTGGCCCAACCAGTATTCGCGCGATTACCAGATTGAGATCGCTTGCCCCGAGTTCACGTCCGTCTGCCCGCGCACCGGCCTGCCCGATCACGGCACCATCACCATCCGCTACGTGCCCGACAAGCTGTGCCTCGAGCTCAAGAGCGTGAAGCAGTACATGCTGGCCTACCGCAACCTGGGTATCTTCCAGGAGAACGTCGTCAACCGCTTTTTAGAGGATTGCGTGCGCGCCGCCCGGCCGCGCCAGATGACCGTCACCGGTGAGTTCCAGCCGCGCGGCGGCGTCTATTCCAATATCACCGCCAGCTACTCGCGCCGGCGCTAGCCGCGCCGCGCCGCAATTCCCGCCCGGGAGGCCGACCCGGCTACGCCCCCGCCCGGGCGGTCATCAGCAGCGGCCGCAGCGCCACTTCCGCGGGCCGCAGCACGATCACGCTGCGCTCCGCCGCCGGGATCGACTCGTCTTCGGCCACGGGCGCTTCCAGCAGCAGCCGCTGGGCCATCGCCGGCGCCGAATGGATCTCCAGGTCCAGCAGTTTTTCGAGCAGCAGATGCTCGCTCCACTTGTCCTGTGGATTGCGCGAGCTGATCAGCCCGGGACTGAGCAGCACCAGCAGGTCCCGCCGCCGCAGTTCGATCTCCTCAACCACCCAGTCGGCCGGGCCGCCCGCGGCCAGCGCCCGTCCCGTCACGCTCAGCCGGCGTGTTTCCGAGCCGTCGCTCCGATTTTTCATCAGCACCGGCGGCTCGTAGCCGGCATTGATGTAAACGAAGCGCCGCGAGCGCGCATCGTAGCGCCCCAGCAGCAGCCGCACCGGCTTCTCCGGCGGTTCGCCCGCCGTGATCGCGCGCTCCACCGAATCGAGCATCTCGCGCAGGTCCTCGCCGTAGACGTAGAACCGGCTGCGCAGCAGCGCTTGCAGGCGCACCATGTCCGCGGCCGCCTGCGGACCCGTCGCGTCCGTCTCCGCCATCGCCAGGCCCAACGCCGAGGCCGGCAGCACGATGGTGTCGCAGAACGCGGCGCGCCCGCTCCCGGCGTGGTCGGTCGAGACTCCGAACTCCAGTCCCGCCACCTCGGCCAGATCCGGTGGAGTCATGCGCCGCCGCACCAGCACCGCCATTTCGTTTTGCGTCTTGGCCTGCTCCTCGGACGCCCGCAGCTGTGCCAGGCGCTCGGCGGCGCCGTCCAGCACGTCCAGCATGCGTCCCACTTCCGCCGCCACTTCAATCGTGAATCCGCGCTGCGCGTCGCTGAATGGTTCGTTCCTGAGCCGGCCTCCGATCAGGAAGAAGCCCGCCAGTTGCGAATTGCGCCAGAACGCCACTCCGGCCTCGGCGCCCATCGCCTCCAGCCGCTTCTGCTCGGCCCGCACTTCGAGCGCGCTCGCGCCCAGCAGGGCGTGCGCCCAGCGCGCCGGCCTGTCCGTCCGCGGGTTGACGTATTCCACGAACGGCGCTCTCTGCGGCGCACAGAACGCCAGCGCCGCCAGTCCGCGTTTGGAGAATACTTCCGCCTCCCCGGCCTTGGCGGAGAGGGAAGCGGCCGGTTCGAAGTTGTGACCCTTCAGCAGGTAGACGTGCAGGCGCGAGGCATGCAGCTCTTCCATGATCGCCTGCGCCGCATAGGCCATCACCTCTTCCCGCAGGAACAGGTGGCGCATATGCGCCGCCACTGCCTCGGCGTTCAGCCGCCAGAACGACTCCTGCTGCACCGCGCGCACGGCTCGCTCGCCGGTCCGGCCCAGCCACACCGCGCACGCCGCCGTCACCCCGAATGCCGCCGCCGCGCCCAGGGCCATCTGCAGCTCCCGCTGCCCCGCCGGCGCCATCAGCCACACCACCGCCGCGCAGGCGATGCCCAGCGTCAGCGCGGGGATCCAGCGCAGCGACACTGGCATCCCGCCGGCCTCGTCGCCCGGCTCCGGCTTCCAGCGCGCCCATACCGTCGCCGTGGCCACCAGCGCGGCCACGAGCGCCACGGCCGCACCCAGCCATGGCGCCGCCGGCGCCAGCCATCCCCAATCGCCCCAATCCACCATCGTTTGCCCCTATCGGACCCGTGCAAACACCAGGAAATATTGATACGGCAGGAAGTCGAACTCCTGCACCCGCTGGAATCCCGCCTTTTCGAACTCCTCCACCATTGTCTCGCGGGCGATCTTCATTGCGGGCCCCGGGCCCACCGGCAACGGCCGTTTGTGAAAATCGATCACCGCCACCCGGCCCCCGCTCTTGAGCGCCCGCCTGACCCTTTCAAGATACGCCGCGCGGTTCTGAATGTGGTGCAGCACGTCGCAGAAAAAGATGAGATCCGCCGCGCCGTCGGCCAGCTTCGGATCGTCGGGCACGGACAGCACCGTCTTCAGGTTCGCGGGCGCGTCCTTGCGGCAGATCTCCAGGAGCCCGGCGTCGATGTCCACGGCGTAGACCAGCGCGGCGCGCCGCGCGAAACGCCGCGCGAAGTAGCAGGTGCCCGCGCCGATGTCGGCAATCGTCTCCGTGCCCTTCAGTTGCAGCGCTTCGAGCACCTCATGGGGCTTCTGCCAGCCGTCTCTGGCGGGATCTTCGAGGACCCGCGCGTATTCGGCCGCCGATTGCGGTGGATGGTGCTGTTGCGCCGTTTGCGCCGGGGCCGCAAGCGTCCAGGACGCCGCACACAAAACCACGCTGAGCTGCGTCCGTTTCATACAGGGAAGCAGAAATCTGTTTCGATCAATTATACATCACAATGTTTCGCCAGCCTTCGAAAAACCCGTCTTGTGCAGCGCGCTGCGGAACCGGCTGTAGAACCAGTAGATCGCCAGCCCGATAATCAGCCACACGAAGAACCGCAGCCATGTCAGCAGCGGCAGCCCCATCATCAGCACCAGGCAGCAGGCGATCGAGATCAGCGGAAACAGCGGCACGAAGGGCACGCGGAACGCGCGCCGCCTCTCCGGCTGGCTCCTCCGCAGCACGATCACGCCCGCCGACACCAGGATGAACGCGAACAGCGTGCCGATGTTGGATAGTTCGGCGAACGTCGCGATGTCCCAGATGCCCGCTGGAATGCCCACGAACAGGCCCGCGATCCAGGTGCTGATATGGGGCGTCTGGTAGCTCCTGTGGACCGCCGAGAACATCTTCGGCAGCAGCCCGTCGCGGGACATCGCGAACCACACCCGCGCCTGGCCGTACTGGTACACCAGCAGCGACGACAGCATGCCCATCAGCGCGCCCGCCGTCACGATCAGCCGCAGCCGGTTGAAGCCCAGCACCCGTAGCGCGTCAGCCACCGGCGAATCGCTGCCCAGCATGTCGTAGCGCACGATACCGGTCAGCACCAGCGACACCGCGCCGTACAAGATCGTGCACACGATCAGCGTTGAGATGATCCCGATCGGCAGGTCGCGCTGGGGGTTCCGGCACTCTTCGGCGGCCGTCGATACCGAGTCGAAGCCGATGTAGGTGAAGAACACGATCGACGCGCCGGTCAGCACGCCCGAGAAGCCGTTGGGAGCGAACGGATGCCAGTTCTCCGGCCGGATCGCGCTCGCCGCCCCGAAACAGAAAATGAGAATCGCGGCGATCTTGATCAGCACCATCGTGGTGTTCACTTCGGCGCTTTCCTTGACGCCCCGCACCAGGATCACGGTCACCAGCATCGTGATCACCAGCGCCGGCACGTTGAACCACCCGCCCGGCTGGCCCGGCGCGGGCAGCGGCGGGAACGCGAAGTGGGCCGGCAAATGGAATCCGAAAAGGTTTTGGAGCAGGTCCTGGATATACGCTGAAAACCCCACCGCCACGCTCATGTTGGAAACCGCGTATTCCAGAATCAGGTCCCAGCCGATGATCCACGCAAAAATCTCGCCCAGAATCGCGTACGAGTAGGTGTAGGCGCTGCCTGCGATGGGGATCATCGACGATAGTTCGGCGTAGCACAGCCCGGCGAACAAGCACGCGATCGCCACCAGCACGAACGACAGTGTGATCGCCGGCCCGGCCCCCGGCCGCCCCATCTGCGAGCCGGCGTGCGAGCCGAACAGCACCACGTCCAGCACCGTCGCGTTGAGGATCGACTGCAGCTTCTCGACTTTGCCCGCCGCCGCCGTCCCTGTGAGTGTGAAGATCCCCGAGCCGATCACCGCGCCGATGCCCAGCGCCATCAGGCTCCACGGACCCAGGGTGCGCTTCAGGCGGTGACCCTCTTCGTTCGACGCCTCGATCAGCGCGTCGATGCTCTTGGTGCGGAACAGTTGATTCAACGGCGTCTCCCCGGTGCTGGAGAAGCGGGATCGGGCGCGCCAACGCGCGCCGTGCGGCCTCACCGCTTGCTTGGTCCTACAAGATTATCAGGGTCCCACGCCGGGTTTCGATCCGCTAATCCGGGGGCAGCGAGTGCGCCCTGAACCTCCATGCCCTGGCCTCTGCTGTCGCGCGTTGCCTGTCAACCCGAAACGCGCGCGAGGATCATGCGTTCCAGGCGCGCAGGGAGGACGGCTCCAGACGTACTTAGGCGAACGTCGAGCACGGGGGCGCCCCCTGGGCCCAGCGCAACGAGGTAGACATGGCCCTATCGCGCGTTCGCCGGTGGGTATCGACAGAGGAGAGCTAGCGCTTGCGCTGGCCCTTGGCCATCACTTTCACTTTCTTCTTCATTGAGCCGCGGGCCACGCCCGACGCCCGCTTCGTCGCTGCCGGCGCCTTCGCCCGCGCCTTGCGCTTCAGTTCTTTCCGCTCTTTGCGGTCGGTTACTTTCTTGGTGTCCATGTGTCCTAGTCCAGTACTTTCAAACTCGCATACCGGGCCACCAGCTTCTTCAGCCCGTGGCGTGCAAAACTCACCGTGAGCTTGGCGTCCTCGCCTTCGCCCTCCTTGCGCAGCACCAGTCCCTGGCCGTACTTCGGATGAGAAACCGTCGCACCGGCGCGAATCCCCCCGCCCCGTTTCCCGGCTGCCGCCGGCTTCGGCACGGCCGCGGATTCAGCAGTGAAACCAGTTCGTCTGGCCGTCGATTCACCCTGTTTTGCCGGTGAATCGGCGACTCTTGCCGAATCGGCCACTTTTTCAATCCGCGGCCGCGCAGCCGCTCCGGAAAGTGGGTCCGGGCCCTCGGAACCGGCCTCCGCTGCTCGCCCGGGCGCAGCCGCCCGCGGCAGATTCGTCTGGATTCCGCGCTCCGCGAAGAACTGCGAGATGTGATCCAGCGAGTTGTATGTCTTTCCAGTATAAGTGTTGCGCCGCGCCGCCTCACGCACCATCTGCTGCTCGCCGGAGAGCTCCACATGATACCGCTCCGGCGCGCGCGCACTCAGCATCTCCATCAGGTGCGCCGGAATCTCTTTGAGAAACCGCGACGGCACGCACGGCTCGGGCGGGCTGCCGCCGTACCGTCTCCGATACCGCGCGTGGCTCAGATACAGCCGCTTCCGAGCGCGCGTCATGGCCACATAGCACAGCCGCCGCTCTTCCTCCAGCTGCTCCTCGCTGTCGCGCGAGCGGCTGTGCGGGAACAGCCCCTCCTCCAGCCCCGCGATGAACACCACCGGGAACTCCAGCCCCTTGGCGTTGTGCATCGTCAGCAGGCTCACCGGCGCAGCTTCGTCCACTTCGTCCGCGTCGGAGACCAGTGCCGCGTGATCCAGAAACTCCTTCATCGACTCTCCGCGCGCCGCCGCATCGGCCGCTGCCGACACCAGTTCCTGCAGGTTGCCGAGCTTCGATTCGGCCTCCGGGCTGGGATCCGTCTCGAGCATCGCCAGGTAGCCCGTCCCGTCCAGAATCCGCCGCAGCATCACGTGCGGCGCCTCAGCCGGCAGCCCCTCCCGCAATCGCTCGATCAACCGCCGGAAGGCCCCCAGCGCCGCTCCGGCGCGCGCCCCGTAGCGCTGCTCATCGCAACCCTGCGCCAGCGCCTCCCATAGGCTGATTCGCCGCTCGCCGGCCAGTTGCTCCAACTGTTCGACGCTGGTCTTGCCCACGCCCCGCGCGGGCACGTTGAGGATCCGCAGCAGCGCCACATTGTCGCGCGGATTCAGGAGCAGCTTCACATACGCCAGCGCGTCCTTGACTTCGGCCCGCTGGTAGAAACTGAACCCGCCGACGACCTTGTACTTCCGCCCGTAGCGCCGCAGCGCCTCCTCGATCTGGCGCGACTGGAAATTGGTCCGGTACAGCACCGCCACATGCGCCGCCGGCTCGCTCCTGAGCAGCTTGTCGATGGTCTCGGCGATGAACAGCGCTTCCTGCTCGCCGTCGTCGGCCTCGAACACGCCGATCGGCGTCCCCGCCCCGGCCTCGGTCCACAGCCACTTGCCTTTGCGCGCCGTGTTGTTCGCCACCACCGCGCCGGCCGCGTCCAGAATCGTTTTGGTCGAGCGGTAATTCTGTTCCAGCCGGATCACCCGCGCACCGGGGAAATCCTGCTCGAAGTCCAGGATGTTGCGGATGTCGGCCCCGCGCCAGCCATAGATCGACTGGTCCTCGTCGCCCACCACCGCCACGTTCGAGTGACGCGACGCCAGCAGCCGGATCAGCTCGTACTGCGTGCGGTTGGTATCCTGGTACTCGTCAACCATCAGGAACTGGTAGCGGCGGCCGTACCATTCCCTCGTCGCCTCGTCCTGCCTGAGCAGCCGCACCGCCTCCAGCAGCAGATCGTCGAAGTCCAGTGCGTTGGCCTCGCACAACCCGTTTTCATACTCCTCATACACCTTCGCCAGCCGCTCGGCCTGCGGGCTGGTGGCCTGCCCGGCAAAATCCTGCGGCGTCTGGCGGTGGTTCTTCCCGCGGCTGATGATCGACAGCGCGGCGCGCGGCTTCAGGAATTCGTCTCCCAGTCCAAGCCTCTTGTAGACGCGCTTCAGCACCGTCACCTGATCGTCGTCGTCATAGATCTGGAAGTTGCGCGTGAACCCCGGCCGCAGCGCGGCCAGCGGATCCCCGTCGCGCCGCAGCAGGCGCACCGCGAAGCTGTGGAAGGTGCTGATCACCGGCGTCTCCGCGGCCGCGGCCCGGCTCAGCAGCCCGAGCACGCGCTCCCGCATCTCGTCCGCCGCTTTGTTGGTAAACGTGACCGCCAGTATCGAGCCGCCCCCCACGCCCCGAGCCCCGATCAGGTGGCAGATGCGGTGTGTGATCACGCGCGTCTTGCCGCTGCCCGCCCCGGCCAGAATCAGCATCGAGCCTTCGAAATGTTCGACCGCTTCGCGCTGTGGAGGGTTGAGGCCGGCCAGGAAGTCCATGTCGGGAGGGGGAAACAAGCCAGTGTACCACGCGGCTCCCCGTCTGCGCTTCGGCCGGCTGCCGTAACCCATTGATGTAAAAAGCTTTGGTTTCCCGCCCAAAACGGCCGGACGAGTGCGGGATTATTGTAACCTGACAGTGAGCGGGCGTCGCCTATCACATTGAAGGAATGGGTGGAAGGCGGCGCTGTCCGATGAACCGGCATGCTGGTGGACGTCGAAACCGTCGAGCGGGCGCGGGATGGCGATACCGCGGCCTTTACCGCGTTGGTGAATGCCTATCGCCGCCGGGTTCTGGGCACCGTCGCCCGGCTGATTGGCCGGCCGGACGACGTCGAGGATGTCGCCCAGGAAGTTTTTATGCGGCTGTATGACTCGTTGGGCCAGTTGCGCCACCCGCAGATCTTCGAGCCCTGGCTGTATCGTCTGACCACCAACGCCTCGCTCGATTATCTGCGCAAGCGCAAGCGCCGCCCGGAGTCGCGCATGTCCGATCTGAGCGAGCAGCAGGTACTGGCCGCGGACGCGCGCGTGGGCACGGAATCGGACCGCGACGACCGCGAAAAGAAGCGCGTGCGCGAGTTCATGAACGAGCTGCTCGGCCAGGTTTCCGAGCAGGACCGGTTGTTGCTGATCCTCAAGGAAGTCGAAGGGCTCTCCTTGAAAGAGCTTGAATCGGTCTATGATGTCAACGAGAACGCTCTCAAGGTCCGGCTGTTCCGGGCCCGCCAAAGGGTTCTCAAAGCGTTTGCGGCACTGCGGGAACCAGCCCCTCTGAGAAAGGGCGCCGTATGAAAGAACAATTCGACGCGCACGATCCACGCCAATTCGACGCCCGGTTGGACGAGTGGTTCTCGGCCTACCGGGACGCCTGTCCCCAACCCGAGCCGTCGGCCGACTTCATGCCGCGCCTGTGGGCGCGCATCGAAAGCCGGCAGCAGCTCCAGACGGTTGTGGCCTGGCGCCGCTGGGCCGAGGCTTTTCTGAGCCTGGCCGCTGCCGCCAGTCTGTTGATCGTCCTGCTGCAGGGCGCGCCGCAGTCCACGCCCGTTTATTACCATTCGACCTACCTCGACCAGTTGAGCGAGGATGCCGGGCCTGAGCGCATGCTGCTGCAGGAGGTCGCGCTGGCGGATGCCCAGGCGCCGATGACGCGGGTTCCTGCCCCTGAGGTGAACCGAAGATGAAGCCGGCCGCCTGGCGCATTGCCCTCTACGTCACACTGGTCTTTGTCGCCGGTCTCGTCGTCGGCGTCCTCGCCAATCGCTATGTCCTGCCCGCGCATCCCGTGCCGGATGTCCCGCCCCACAAGTCCGCCGAGAGCTTCCGCAAGGCGATGGTCGAGGACCTGACCAAACGCCTGCATCTCGATCCCCAACAGGTCACCCAGTTTCAGCAGATCCTGGACGACTCGCGCAAGGACTTCCAGGACTTCCACGAGCGGCATAAGGACGAACTGAAGGCCCTATACGACCGCCAGCACACTCGCGTCAACGCCCTGCTGCGCCCCGATCAGCGCGTCATTTACGACCAGATCCAGGCCGAGCGCCAAGCCCGTATGCGCGAGGAGCAGAAGAAGTAGCCGCCCGCCCGCATCCCTCCAGGCCAGGTCCTCATTTCGGCGGATGCATTCCATCGCGCAGGCCGGCAGTGCAGAAGTTATGGCGCCTTGCCGGGCGGCGAACCGAGTCCGGGCAGGTGCTGGCGCAGGCCGCTCAACGTCAGCCGGATCTTGGCTGTAACTTCCTGATTCCTTGTTGGCAAACCGTTAACCCGGATGTTGCACCACGATCGCAGCGAGGCGCGATGAGAGGGTTGTAGCTACGAGGCGCGCGACGGGAGCCGCCCGCAGGCGTACTTGGCAGTACGTCGAGGACGGCGACCGAGGGCAACGAAGTAGCTGCGGCCCTATCGCGCGCCGCAGCCGATTGTTGGTGCAACATCCGGGTTCAGCCCAAGCGGTCTTGTATGGTGCGGCGCCTCCCGCCCTGCAACGCAGATGGCGTCAGAGGGCTGCAACGCCCCTGACGCCATTGTGTGCTTGCGGGCAAACTGAAACTGCCGTGGGAGCGCCGCGCGGTCCGGGCCTACTTGGCGGGCACGCCCTCGCTGCGCTTGCGCTTGACCTCGGCCGACTTGAGGAGCTTCTTCTGGAAGCGGTCCACGCGGCCCTCGGTGTTGACCAGCTTTTGCCGGCCGGTGAAAAAGGGGTGGCAACTGGAGCAGATTTCTACGCGCAGGTCGCCCTTGTGGGTGGAACGGGTTTGGAAGGTATTCCCGCAGGCGCAGGTGACTTTCACGACGTTGTACGCGGGATGGATGCCGGCTTTCATCGGTGTGTCCTTTTCTTTTTAATTTAACATACGCACCGTTTCAGCCGCGCGGCGCCTTCCGCCGCTAGCCTTGGGCAGCCTTCACCGCGGCCGCGTTCCGGCGCGCCTCGAGGAAAATCAGCAGCACCAGCAGCAGCACCATGATCGAGCCCAGCATCGGCAGCACCATCACTACGTCGATGCCCAGCCAGTAGGCGTACAGCCCGAGCGAGGCCGGCGCCAGCAACCCGCCCGTCATGGCGATGGCGAAAATGCCGCTCGAAAAGGCCGGGTGGAAATACGGGAAACGGTCGCCGATCCGTTCGAACGCCAGCGGCAGCACCGTCGAGAACGCGGCGCCACACAGCAGCACCCCCGTGACGGCGCCGAATGAATTGTCCGTAAAGGCCAGAATCAGGCTCCCTAACAGGCCCATCAGCACCGAACTGGTCAGCATCCGCCCGTGCCGCACTCTTCCCAGCAGCACCTGCGCCAGGATCCGGCCGACCAGCAGTGCGGCGAAGTACAGCGCCAGCAGAAAAACCGAGTTGGCCGGGCTGATGCCGATCTTCTGCGTCACATACAGCGCCAGCCAGCCGCCCATAGCGCCTTCGTTCCCGAATTGGAAAAACAGCAACAGCGCCAGCAGGATGGCCGCCGGGGAACGAAACTCGCGCGCGCTCTCGTCCCAGTGCCGTTCCACTGTCGGCCGCTGGTCTGGAAGCCTGGCCCGGACGTAGAGCACGCACCCCGCCGCCGGCAGGAGCAGCAGCAGCACGGCCATCGCCGCCGCTGTGTGTTCGAAGAAATAGCTGCTGCCGATCGCCAGCGCGCACACCAGCGATCCGCTCCCGTAAAACACGCCCGCCAGGCTGACCATCGCCGCGGGATGGCGCTCATAGGCCGCGGTTGTGCCCGCGAACACAACCGTGTTCATTAGCCCCGCCGCCGAGCCGGTCAGCAACAGCCCACCGATCCGCCAGCCCCAGTGCGCCTCCGGAATAAACACCCCCATCACCAATAGGCCCCCCGCCGCCAGCCAGCAGGAGACGCTCATCGCCACGCCCAGGCCCTGCGTCCGCACCAGCCGCGGCGCCCACAGCCGGGCCCCCAACAGCCCCGCAATCTGCGCCAGAAAGTAAACCGCAATCAGAAGATACCGGGATTCGATGTAGTGCCGCCAGTAGGGCAGAACGGCCCCCGGCAGCGCCGTCAGCAGCCCTGAGATCAGCAACCCGGCCATTGTCTTAGCGACGATGGCGGCGCCCAGCGCGGGCGCATCCTGAGGATGCTCCGGCTCCGGCGGGATATTCGGCTCGGGCTGCACTTCCGTATTCTACATTGCGCCCACCCTCCACCCGCGTTACTCTCCCAGATTCTGTACCGGGCAATCGATCCTACCGATCATGGAAGATTAACTACGGGATTGGCGTTTCCTTTCTTTTAATTAGCAGGGAAAGACAACTTCAGGGATGTGCCGGCCAGCACGGCCAGGGGCAAATCCGGGTCCGGCGCGTCCGCTCGCGGTCTCAGCCGCCGCGTCGGCGGTCCCGGCGCTGGCGCCAGGCTGATCCTCGGCGAGGCTATCGGCTGGGGGTCCAAAATTATAACAACAAAATCTTGTGTTTTTGTTTCTTTTGTTCTTGAATCTTCCTCGCAGCCGATTTATGATCGTTTCAACGCTGAAGAAAGGAGGTGATCCAGAAGCTAATGAATATCGGTAGTAGATCCAAGTGCGAGGTGGTCGATAGCTGAGGTTCGCCGTTCCTGCGTGCTCAGGTCCCATTCAGTAGGGATCGTGGTTCTTGTTGAACGGCCATCAAGCACAGTCAAGTTCAGAGCCGTGGTCTGAACTTCTCGAACTACCTGGAGAGCCCGTCGCCGGGGTCCGGCTGCGGGCTTCTTCATTTTTCGCGCCCTTTCGCCTTTTCCCTCCTTCGCGACCGGTCAACAGGCCCCTGCGGCGGTTGGCCGGAATCTCCTTTGGACAGGTGGTGTCTGAAATCAAGGATTGACAACGCCGGCCAAGCGGCCATCCCGCGGACTGCCGGACGGGTGGCTGGGCCCCTATTCGCCCTTTGGCGTGGCGTGGGGTGCGAGGTCCGGGACAGCAGGCAGTCCGAAGCTCGGATCGATGGTCCGCGGTCCGCGCAGGTCAAAGAATAAAAAATGCGGAACAAAGCCAAATGTCGAGTTTGGCCTTTCGATTCATTGGCTTGAAGCGGCGATCCAGGGATCTTAGTTCGTATTTCATTCGCTTTCTTCAAAGAACGAAGGACGGCCAGAGCGCGTTGGACGGCCGATGGGGCCGGAGCTGCGTAAGTCAATCCCTATCAATAGGATAGGGGGTCGTGTCAAGCGTTTCCGGTGGTGGGGCGAAGGCTAGATCAAGAAAATGGGCAGCCGTTGGCACGACAGAATCCGACACTTTTCGACACAAGTGTCGGATTTGGGGGTCCGAATCCGACAGGGTGTCGCGTGGAGGAAGTCCAATTTTTACAGTCAGTAAGCGGCGGATTACGAGGCCCAATGCGACATTTCGACACGACCGTTCCGCCGGGAGGCGCCGGGGCGGTTTCTTAATGATATTTTCGCTGGGAAGAAGGCGTGACCGGCCAGGTTGGATCCGGCGGTGAGAGGGCGGCTGCGGCGCGCCGGTGAACCAGTATTGCCGCCGGTCAGGTCAGCGGAATACGCGGAGCGAGGGGCAAGTGGTTAACCCGGATATTTTATCAACCATCGGCTGCGGCCCTCTCATCGCGCCTCGCTGCGATCGCAAGTGAAACATTCGGGCTAGGGGCCCGGGCTGGCCGCTGACTCCAGCACGGCGGCGATCCGGTCCGCATCGTGGGGCACGCTGCGGGGCGCGTTCCCAAACCGCGACTGGATCGCAACTCCTGTCGGCGTAAGCAGTTGCCCAGTGTGGTAGCGGTAGATGTAGTCCGGATCCTTGAGCAGGTTGCCGGTCAGCACCGCCACCACGTCCTCGCCGGGCTTCACGATGCCGGCGGCGACGAGCTTCTTGAGACCCGCCAGGGTGGCTGCCGAGGCCGGTTCGCAGCCAATCCCGCAGCGACCGATAACTGCTTTAGCATCAGCGATTTCCTGCTCCGTGACCCGTTCCACGGTGCCGCCCGAGGCGCGTATTTCGTGCATCGCCTTGGGCCACGAAACCGGGTCGCCGATGCGGATCGCCGTGGCCAGCGTCTCGGGGTTCCGCACGGCCCGGAATTCGCCCTGCGAGGCCGAGTGGAAGTAGTCGTACAACGGCGCCGCGCCGGCGGCTTGAACCACGGCCAATTTGGGTAAGCGCTCAATGAAGCCCAGCGCCAGCAGTTCACGCAGTCCCTTGCCGAAGGCCGAGACGTTGCCCAGATTGCCGCCCGGCACGACGACCCAATCGGGCACCCGCCAATCACGCTGGTCGAGCAGCTCCACCATGATCGTCTTCTGCCCTTCCAAGCGGAATGGATTCATGGAGTTGAGCAGGTATATGCCGGTCTTTTCCGCGAGCCCGCGCACGAGCGTCAGAATCTGGTCGAAATTAGCCTCCACCTGCAACGTCAGCGCCCCGTATTCCAGCGCCTGGGCCAGCTTGCCGAAGCTGATATTGCCCTGCGGCAGGAAAATCACGGCCGTCAGCCCGGCGGCGGCGGCATAGGCCGCCATGGATGCCGAGGTATTACCGGTGGAGACGCAGGCCACCCGCCGCAGGCCCAGCCGCAGAGCCTGCGAGGCGCCGCAGGTCATCCCGTTGTCCTTGAACGAGCCGGTGGGGTTGAAGCCCTGGTGCTTGAAGACCAGCGCATTCAGGCCGGCATAGCGGGCGGCCTGGGGCGCGGGCAGCAGCGGCGTGTTGCCCTCGCGCAGCGTGGACACGGTGTGCCGGCCCAAGTCCAGGAATGGGATCAGCTCGCGGTAGCGCCACACGCCGGACTGATCAAGCGGCGCATTGGAGGTGCGGCGCTCGCGCCAGGTGCGCTTTAGCGCGGCGGGGTCCAGCCGCAAGCCGGGATACTCCACCGCCAGCAGAGCGCCGCAGCGCGGGCAGGCGTAGAGCACCTCCTCGATGGGAAATGCGGCCCCACAGGCCGGGCCGATACAACTGAGTTGCGCGGGCACGAACCTGTCATTCTAGCAGCAGGGACCCGGGTGACATGGAGCGAGCCACGACAGCGCTGGTGCTGGGCGGCGGAGGGCTGTTCGGGGCCTACCAGGCGGGCGTTTGGGAGACGCTCGAAGGGCGCTTCCGGCCGGATATGGTGGTGGGGGCGTCGATTGGGGCGCTGAACGGGCGGGCGATCGCGGGCGGGTGTCCGGCCCAGGAGTGGATCGCGCAATGGATGGATCTGGGTGAGTACGGACAGCCGCGGCTGCGGCTGCCGCGCGGAGTTTTCGACGGGCTGTTCGAAGCGGCGCCGGTGGAACGGTTCGCGCAACGACTGATGGAGCGATTTGAGCCCCGGGTGCGCTACGGCGTCGTTCTCACCTCGGTGCGGCGGCTGCGGCCGCGGGCGTTCTGGGACGGGGCGATCACGTGGCGGCATCTGTGCGCCTCGTGCGGCGTGCCGGTGCTGATGCGGCAGTACCGAATCGAGGGCCAGTGGTGGGCCGACGGCGGGCTGATGGACGCGCTGCCGGTGCAGGCGGCGGTGGAGGCGGGCGCCAGGCGCATCGTGGCGGTCAATATCCTGCCGGCGCATCCGCCGCTGGCGCTGAGGGCCGGCCGCGCGGCGCTGCACGTTGTCTCCGGATACCGCCGGCCGCCGCTGGCGGCGGATGTCCGGGTGATCCTGATCGAACCGGGGCGCGCGCTGGGCAGGTGGACGGAAACGGCGGGGTGGGAGCGCGAACGGACACTGGGCTGGATCGAGCGCGGGCGGCGGGACGCGGAGCGGGCGCTGGAGGCGGTGGAATCGTTGCAGAATACAAATTGACCTGGTTCTGTTTTGGGGGACAATGGAAGCGATGCCGCTGTTTCGCATATACCGGATGAAGGAGACGCCCCGCCAGCAGTTCCGCTGGGCGCCGCACGCCAGTGGCGCCAGCCAGTTGAAACTCAGGGACTTCGAGCCGGACGGCGAGGTCCAGGCGGAGAGTCCCTACGAGGCCTGGGCCAGGCTGCGCGGGAGCGCGCGGGCGCTGGACATCGGCGATTTGCTCGAGTCCGAGTCCGGCGATCTGCGCATTTGCAAGTACGTGGGATTCGAGGAGGCGCGTTGGACCCTCCCCGAACAACAGCCGGCCGCAGCCGCCGCGATGGCTCCTGTAGAATGTTAGGCTCGGAGTAGAGAAAGCCGCCGGAAATCGACCGGAGGAGCGAATTCTCTCAGGCTCGGGGCACTGTCGGAGTGGAGCAGGCTGATCTCGTGACAACTGGCGACGGGCAACTTTATGCTCTGATCGGGTTCATTCCAGGCGCTCTGGGGGAATACCTGGATTCGCTACGCCACCAGTTGGTCCCGGGCTGCCCGTTCCGTTCGCACGTTACGATTCTGCCGCCACGGCAGCTGCGCGGCGAGCCGGGCGAGCTCTCGGCTGAGCTGGCCCGCCGGCTGTCGGCAGTGGAAGCGTTCGAAATCGGCATCGGAGAGGTGGACGTATTCCCGGCGACCAACGTGGTCTATCTGGAGGTCGGGACCGGGCGGGCGGCGCTGAGCCAGCTTCACGAGCAGCTCGCGCGGGGCACATTCGAATCCACGGAGGCCTACCCGTTCCAGCCGCACATCACGCTGGCGCAGGAATTCCCGGTCGAGCAACTGGGAGAATTAGTGGCTCGGGCGACGGCCTTATGGAAGGAATGGAAGCAGGAGCGCCGGTTTGTCCTGGAGCGGCTGAGTTTCGTGCGCGGAGCGGATCTGTATAGCTGGGAAAGCGTGAGCGAACACGAACTCAACCGTTCTCGAGTTCTGAAAACAGCCTGATCTGCTTGCCGGCCGCGATCGGCTGCCGCTCGCGCCGCGACTTGGGTTTGCCCACGACCCCCAGAACGCGCACGCCGGAGAGGCTGGCGCGGGGCACGAAAACGCGCTGCGCGTTGCTGGAGTTCTCAGGCGGCGCCGCGAGCAGGCCATCCGACTCCATCTCCAACATATTATTGGAAATCATCGCCTCAAGACTGTCCCCGTCACGAAACTGCAGCTCAATCCACAAGCCGACCGACTTGGGCCGCGCCAGAAACTCGCGGCGCAGGCCGAGGGCGCTCGCGCCCTCCAGATCGCGCACAAAAGACACACACTTGATCTGCGGATAAGGGACGATGGTGAGGCTGCCGTCGGGACTCATCAATTCCAACCCGTCGGGGGTTCTATAACTCTGGGGTTGGACATAGCCGCGCAGGAGCGAGCGGTCATAGCGATCCACCAGAACTTTTTTGGCGGTCGAGGCAGTCATTGCAATCCTAACCGCAACCCTTTTCTTTCAAACAATTACGCAGGTATTGTATCATTGACGGGATGAGCAGCGAGGGCGGACTTGCATCCGCCGCGGGAGCTTTCCTGGCCTGGTGCCGGATCGAGAAGGGCCTGGCGCCACAAACCTTGTCTGCCTACGCGCTCGATATCGAGCGCTTTAAAACATATTGCAACACATTGAACATCAAAGGTTTACCGTCAGCGAGCGAGCTGGGGGCGTACATCGATTCACTGTACCGGAAGGGCTATTCCAGCCGCACCGTGGCGCGGCACCTGACCACCCTGAGGAACTTCAACAGGTTCCTGCTGCAGGAGGGTCGGACGCAGGAAGACGCGACGCGTTTCCTGCGCGCGCCGAAACAATGGCGAAACCTGCCTAAATATCTGACCCGGGAGGAGGTCGGCCGGCTGCTGGCCGAACCCAAGCCCGATCCGCCGCCGGAAGGCCGGGACCGGGCCATGCTGGAGGTGCTGTACGCCAGCGGGTTGCGGGTCAGCGAGCTGTGCGGGGTGAAGCTGAGCGATGTGAATCTGAGCCTGGGCTACCTGCGCGTGACCGGCAAGGGCGGCAAGACGCGCATGGTTCCCCTGGGCCAGCAGGCGCAGCAGGCGATTCGGGACTACTCAGAGAGCACGCGCGCCCGCCTGCTGAAGACGCGGCCGTCGCCGTATCTGTTTGTGACGGCGCGGGGGGGGCCGCTGACGCGGCAGGGGTTCTGGAAACGCCTGGGGTTGTACGGGTTGAGGGCAGGCATCCGGGCGCCGCTAACCCCGCACGTGTTGCGCCACTGTTTTGCGACGCACCTGCTCGAGGGCGGTGCTGATCTGCGCAGCGTTCAGGCAATGTTGGGCCATGCCGACATCGCCACGACCGAGATCTATACGCACGTGGTCCGCCCGCGCCTAAGGGAGATGGTGGACCGCCATCACCCGCGGGCCCATGCGAGCGGGCACCTGGAGACAAAGCAGCGATGAGTGACTACATGTTCAACCTGGAAAGTCACCTGACGGCGGAACAGAACGACGTGCTCAGCGCCGTGCAGTTGGCGGCGGGCGAAGCCAACGTGGGTCTGTTCCTGACGGGCGGTGCGCTGAGGGACATGCTGGGCGGGTTCCCGATCCGCGATCTCGACTTCACCATCGAGGGCCCGGCGGTGAGACTGGCGCGCGACGTGGCCAAGCATTGTAAGGCGCAGATCGTGGCGGTGGACGAGCATCGCAAGTGCGCTGAACTGCGGTTCGCGAGCGGTGTGAGCTGCGAGATTTCGATGGCCCGCACGGAGAGGTATGCCCGCGCCGGCGCCAAGCCGGTGGTGACGCCGGCGACGATCCACGACGACCTGCGGCGGCGGGACTTCACGATCAACGCCATCGCGCTGTCGCTGAACCGGGCTTCGCGCGGGCTGATGATCGACCCCACCAACGGCGTCTCCGACCTGGAGCACAAGGAACTGCGGGCGATCACGAACTACACGCTGTACGACGACCCGATCCGATTGCCGCGGCTGATCCGCTTCCGGGCGCGCTTGAAATTCACGGTTCACGAGCGCACCTGGCAGCAGTTTCTCAACGCCCGCGAAGCCGGCGTTACCGAGTCCATCCAGCCGCGCGCGCTGTTCGGCGAACTGAAGCAGATCGCGACGGAGAGCGATCCGTTCGAGGTGCTGAAGGCGCTGGACGAGGAAAAACTGCTGACTTTGTTCTGCCGCGGATTGACGGGGAACAAGCTGAACGCGGCGGCGTTTCAGAAGGTCGCCAAGATGAAGTCGATGATCCCCTTCGGCTTCGAGCTGCCGACCGACTGGTACGGCTTGAACCTGTGGTGCCTGGTGCAGCCGCTGTCGCCGAAGGAACGGGCGGCGCTGCTGCAGCAGACGGAGATGTCGAAGGAAGAGGCCGAGCCGTGGCAGAAGCTGGAGGCGCACTCGAAGAAGCTGGAGACGGCGCTGAAATCAGCCAAGCTGAACCGCGCCTCGCTGCTATGGCAGGCGCTGAAGGGCGCGCGCGGCGAGCAGGTGTTCCTGCTGGCGCTGAAGTCCGGGGAGCGGCTGGTGCAGGACCGGCTGAAGAATTATTTCGGCAAGTACTTGGCGCTGGTGGCCGAGATCACCGATACCGAGGTCACGGACTCGACGGGCGTGCCGGCCGGGTCGCCGGAGTTCGCCGCGGCCCGCGAATCCTACGTCGCGGCGCGGCTGGACGGGCGCATCAAGAAGCCCATTCCTCCCGAGCCGGAGCCCGAGCCGGTGCCGCAGCCGCGCGGCCCGTTCGCGCGATCGGCGCGGCCCAAGCAGGTCTAGCCGGCGCGACAAAAAGCGCGCGGGCGGGCGTGTTTCCCGCGACCGTTAACCTGTCGTGAGAGGAAATGCCGCGGCCCGCCACTGCTAGTTCAGATCAGCCAAAAAGGATGAATCGGGAGGGTCCACTCCAGAGTTCATTCCATTTCAGGCGTACTCCCGTGTTCGCTGCGCCGGCGGCCCCGCAACCTCACCTGCGGGTTTCTCCTCCTCCAGCCGGCGTGGCGAGCCGGGGCGATTCGGAGTCTCCACGTCCTGAGCGATCGCACTGCCCGGCTGTCGTGGCGCCAGAAGGTTGATTCCACGCGGAGCACCTCCGCGCCCCGCCGCAGCGCAGGGGAAAGGAACCGTGTCCTGATGTTTACAACGCCGCGTCACAGTCCGCCGGTCCAGATTGGACTGTGCGACATTCAGCCCGTCATGGCGGAGGGAGTGCGCGCCATCCTGCGGGGCGATCCGCAACTGGAATGGCGCTGGAACGCCTTCAGCATGGAGCAGTTGCGCAAGGCGCAGGCCGAGGACCCGGCGGAGGTCCTGCTGGTTGACCGCGCGTTCGGCTCGCTGGCCGTCATCGACTGGCTGAATTCATTCAGCCACGGCCCGGAGCGGCCCAAGGTGGCCGTGTGGAGCACGGTGATGAGCGTCCTCGAGGCCGAGCGTTTCGTCTGCGCCGGCGCTTCGGGCGTGCTGATGCGAACTGCCGCGCCGCTGGAAGTGCTGGAGTGCCTGCACCGCCTGGCCGAGGGCGGGCTGTGGGCGCACCCGTCGTTGTTCCCGCACGGCATGGCGCGCGCGCAACGGCGCGAGCCGGGGCTGACCTCGCGCGAGCAGGAAGTCTGCGAACTGGTCCGCCGGGGATTCAGCAACCGGCAGGTGGCGGCCGACCTCGGCATCAGCCCAGGCACCGTCAAGATCCACCTGCAACACATTTTCTCCAAGGCCGGCGTGCGCGACCGCTCGGCGCTGGTGGCGGCCGCGGCCACGCTGCTCTCCGACCGATTGCCGGAAACCGTCGAATTCAGCCCGCCGCCGTTCACCGCGCCGCGGGCCGACGCCCGGTTCGCTTTGGCAAAGGCTTGAAGCCCGGCATGTTATCCTGTTGAGCGTGGTGTCGAGGCTAGCCCGGCTCGCGCTTGCGGCGGGATCCATTTGGGCCGTACTGGCGGCGCCGGCTCCCCCGGCCGCGCCATCCCCGATCGGCATTCTCGAGGCCGAGCTTACGCGCAACTTCGCCGTGCTGAGCAAACGGTCCGAGCCTCCGGTTTACTACATCGCCTATTCGCTGACCGAGGAGGAGCGGGGTACGATCAGCGCCTCCCTGGGGGGCATCCTGACCGATTCGCGCTCCCGCCAGCGCCTGGGCGAATGCAGCCTGCGCGTCGGTTCGCCGGAGTTCGACAACTTCCATGTCGTGGATGGGGAGCGGCCGATGTTCACGGCCAGCGCCTCGATGCCCGACCAAGACGATCCCGCCGCCCTCCAATTGGCCTTCTGGCGTCTGACCGATTTGGCGCAGCGTGCCGCCGTCCAGCGTTTCCAGCAGGTGCAGACGGCCGTCAAGAATAAGCAGGCGCCGGCCCGCGCCACGGCCGACTTCAGCTCCGAGCCGCCGCATACCGGCTTCACCGCCGTCCCAGCCCTGAAGGTGAATGCCGAGGAGTGGAAGGCCCGCCTGCGCAAGCTCTCGCTGTTAAGCCGCGACGCGCCGGGCGTCATCACGGCCACGCTGACGCTCTCCTGGCGCCGCGAGTCCAAGACCCTGGTGAGCTCGGAAGGCACGCGCCTGCAACACGGCCGCACCTTCGCCGGTCTCAACCTCGTGGTCCGCGGCAAGGCCGCCGACGGCGAGGATCTGGTCGCCCTGGAAAGCTTCGACGCCGAGGACCCCGCGCGGCTTCCCAAGGAAGCTGAGCTGCGCGCCGCCATGCAGCGGGCCGCCGAATCGATTCAGAAGCTGCGCCAGGCCCCGCAGGCCGACCCGTTCGTCGGCCCGGCCATTCTGTCCGGCCGCGCCGCTGGCGTCTTTTTCCACGAGATCTTCGGCCATCGCATCGAAGGCCACCGCCAGTCCGACCTGCAGGAGGGCCAGACTTTTTCCAACAGCATCGGCAAGAGCGTTCTGCCGGATTTCCTCAGCGTCGTATTCGACCCGACCCTGCACAACACGGCCGGCGCCGATCTCAATGGCTGGTATGAGTTCGACGACGAAGGGGTTCCGGCGCGCCGCGTGACGCTCGTCGAGAACGGGATTCTCAAGACGTTCCTGCTTTCGCGGATGCCCGCGCCGGGCTTCACCGAGTCCAACGGCCACGGCCGCAAACAGCCCGGCTACGAAGCGCTTTCGCGGCAGTCCAATCTGCTCGTCATTCCCTCCCGGACGGTCAAGGAGAGCGAACTGCGCCGCATGCTGATCGACGAGGCCAGGCGCCAGGGCAAGAGCTACGGCCTGTATTTCGATGTCGTCACCGGGGGCTTCACCGAGACCCGCCGCGACACTCTTCAATCGTTCACCGTGATTCCCCTGATGGTGTATCGCGTGTATGCCGACGGTCGTCCGGACGAGCTCGTGCGCGGCGCCGATATCGTGGGCACGCCGCTGGCCAGCTTCGCCCGCATCACCGCCGTTTCGGACCGGCCCGAGGTGTTCAACGGGTATTGCGGCGCGGAGTCCGGCCAGGTGCCTGTCTCGGCCGTCTCGCCCGCGCTGCTGGTGACGGAAATCGAGATCCAGCGCAAGCACAACACCGGCGACCGCCCGCCGCTGCTGCCGCGGCCGGTCGAAGGGGTCCTTCCATGAGGGGCTCGGCACTGCTGCCGCTGCTGCTGCTCGCCACGGCGGCGCCGCTCCAGCCCGCGCAACTGCCGGGCGGCGGGACCCCGCGGGCTCCGATGTCCCCCTCGGCCGAGCAATACGACAGCGATCCCCTGCTGCGCGCCATGCAGGCCGAGATCCGCCGGGCGCGTCTCCTGGTCTCCTACGGCGTTGCGCCGTTCTTCGTCGAAATCGGCGTGAACCAATCGGAGAGCGTGACGCTGGCTTCGTCGCTCGGCGCTTCGTTCGCGCCGCGCCTTTCCCGGGTGCGCGTCCAGCAGCCGCTGGTGCGCGTCGGGGCGCCGGCGTTCGACAACACCGGCTATGTCGGGTCGGACGCATACTCCGGCACGCGCTTCGATTCCGAGCTCATTCCCCTGGATGACGATCTGCTGAGCCTGCGCGCGTCCTTCTGGCTGGGCATCGACCGGGCCTACAAGACCGCGGTCGAGGCCCTCGGCAAGAAACAGGCGGCCTTCAACTATTTCGCCGTGCGGGACCGTCTGCCGGATTTCGAGAGCGCGCCCAGGTTGATTCTGCTGCGCGATCTGCACGCCCCGCCGTTCGACCAGGCGCAGTGGAACGAGCGCGTCCGCGCTCTGACCGCCGTCTTCCGCGGGCGTCCGGGCGTCCTCTCCGCGGACGCGGATCTGATGTGGGGCGTTGGCGCTTTCTACTACAACAACTCCGAGGGAACCCTCCTGCGGGTGCCCGACCGGCTGGCCACGCTGCAACTGCGCGCCTCGGCGGCGCTTGAGAAAGGCGGCCAGGTCTATCACGGCGTGCAATTCACCGCGCTCCTGCCCTCCGGACTGCCGGGTGACGCCGCACTGCGGCGCGCCGCCTCCGAGACCGCGTCCCAGCTCGAGGCGCTGGCCGCCGCGCCGCCAGGCGAAGCCTATACCGGGCCGGTTTTGTTCGAGCCGGGCGCTGCGGCGCAGTTGGTCGCCGAAGTCTTCGGGCAGGAGCTGGCGCTGATGCGCAAGCCGGTGGCCGAACAGGGCCGCAACGTGGTTATCCCGGAGAGCGGCCTGGAGAACAAGATCGGCTCCCGCGTTCTGCCGCTGTGGATGAGCCTGCGCGACGATGCGACCCTCAAGGAATGGAACGGCCTGCCGCTGGCCGGCTTTTACGAGGCGGACCTCGAAGGCGTCGCGCCGGCGCCGGTCACGCTGGTCGACAAGGGCCTGCTTAGGAACTACCTGTCCACGCGCCAGCCGGTGAAGGGCGGCAGCGGCCCGAACGGGCACGCTCGTCTGCCTGGCCCCTTCGGCACGCGCACCGCCCGTCCGGGCAACCTGTTCGTGGAAGCCGGCCAGACCGTGCCCGAGGCCGCTTTAAGGCAGCGCCTGCTGGAGATGGTGAAGCAGCAGGGGAAGCCTTACGCGCTGCTGGTCCGGCGGATGGATTTCCCGTCGGTGGCCACGGGCTCCGAAGCGCGCGAGATGCTGCGCCGTCAGATGCGCTCGGGCGGTCCGCGCCAATTCAGTGCGCCGCTGCTGCTGGTGCGCCTGTACGCCGACGGCCGCGAGGAGCTGGTGCGCGGGCTGCGATTCCGCAACCTGTCGGTGCGGAATTTCCGCGATATCCTCGCCGCCGGCGATTCTCCGGCCCTGTTCAACTATGTGGACAACGGCGCTCCGATGGCCCTTGCCGGCGCCGGCAACTTTATCGTCGGCTGCTCCGCGGTGGCGCCGGCGCTGCTGTTCGAGGAGCTGGAGCTGGAACCGCACGCCGACGAGACCGCCCGCCCGCCGCTGGTGCCCCCTCCGCCGCCCTCGAAGTGATGCGCGATGGCCCTCCTTTCCCGCACGATTTTTCTTGAAATCTCGACCAGCGCCGCTTTGGGCTCGGCGCTTTTTCTGCTGATCATCTTCCTGCAGCAGGCCAGCCGCCTGTTCTCCATCCTGGTCAACAGCGCGGCCTCGGCCGGCACCGTCGGCTACCTGTTTCTGCTGCTGCTCCCGGCCTCGCTGCCGTACACCGTCCCGCTGGGCGCGCTGGCCGGAACGCTCATCGCCCTGAGCCGCATGTCCAACGACGGCGAGATCATCGCCCTGCGTGCGGCCGGCGTACCCAGCCGCCGCGTGGCCCGGCCGGTGGTGCTGTTCGCGCTGCTGGCCACGGCGATTACCGGCTATTGCTCGATCAAGTTCACGCCCTGGTGCCAGGCCGAAGTGGTGCGCGTGCTCAACCGGGTCGGCCCCTCACAACTGACCGCCGAGATCATGCCGCGCGTCTTCGACGAGTCCTTTCCCAACACGATTCTTTACGTGAGCGACGTGCTGACCGGAAGCCCGGTGCATTGGAAGGACGTCTTCATCGCTGACACCACCCCGCCCGATCAGCGCAAGAGCGCGGCCGTCAACCGCGGCGAGGGACCGCGCCTGACCCTGGCCCGCGAGGCCCTCGTGTTGCCCGATAATCGCGGCAACCGGCTGCAGCTCAGCCTATCCCACGAAAGCGGCTACGAGGTGGCGCCCGATGCCGCCACTTACTACCACATCAACGCCCCGCGCGGCGAGATGGCCCTCGAAGCCCAGGACCGCAGCCCGCAGCGCAAGGCCGCCGTCAACGCCATGTCCACCACCACGCTGGTGCACGAGGCGCGCAAGTCGGTGGAAGCGGCCATCGAACTGCACCGCCGCCTGGCACTGCCGCTGGCCTGCCTCCTGCTGGCCCTCACCGGCGTGCCGCTCGGCGTCTCCTCCCGCAAAGGCGGCAAGTCGGCCGCCTTCGCCATCACCGTTTTCCTGGCCTTCCTCTACTACACCGTGCTGCTGGGCCTGATCGGCCTGGCCAAGGACGGCCGCCTGAACCCCGCCATCGCCGTCTGGACGCCCAACGCCATCTTCGCCCTGCTATCCGGGATTCTCCTCGCGCGCCTCGAATTGCCCCAGGGCCGCGAGCGCTTCGGAGTGTTACGCGCTCGCCTGCGGTCGCTGTGGCAGCGTCTCCGCCGGCTCGTTTCGCACCGTCCCGAGGCCCTGGCCTGGGCCGCGTCCCCGCCCCGCCGGCGCTTCTTCCTGCTGCCGCAGATCATCGACACCTACGTCCTGACCTCGTTTCTTTTTTACTTCGCCATCCTGCTGGGCGGATTCGTCGTGCTCACCGAAGTCTTCAATTTCTTCGAGCTGCTGGCCGACGCTTTCCACAACGACATCCCCATGAGCGAGTTGTTGCGCTACCTGTTTTACCTGGCGCCCAAGCTGATCTACGACACGGCGCCGGTCGGGGTGCTGGTAGCATCGCTGGTGACGTTCGGCATCCTGGCCAAGAACAACGAGATCATCGCCCTCAAGGCCTGCGGCGTCAGTCTGTACCGGCTCACTCTGCCGGTGCTGGTCATCACCCTGATTCTGAGCGGCGCGTTGTTCGTCTTCGACCACTCCGTCGTGACCCAGGCCAACATCATTCAGGACGGGCTGCGCAATAAAATCCGCGGCCACGCCGCGCAAACCTACCTCAACCCCGAGCGCAAGTGGATCTGCGGGAACACTACCCGCAACCTGCGCATTTTCTACTACAAGCATTTCGACCAGGACCAGGGCGTGCTCGGCGGCGTGCAGGTCTACGATATCGACCCCTCCCTCGCGCGCCTGGATCGTCACCTGCTGGCCGAGCGCGCGCATTGGGAGCCCACCCTCAACACCTGGGTCTTCGAAAACGGCTGGGTGCGCGAGTTCGGCGCGGAGACCGACAAATATCGCCCGTTCGCCGGATCCGCGGCCACATTCCAGGACATCACCGAGCCGCCGAGCTGGTTCCGCAAGGAGGTCAAGACCTACAAGCAGCTCACGTTTCCCCAGCTCCGCGACTACATCACCGAGCTGCAGCGCAGCGGCTTCAATACCGTCCCGCTACAGGTGCAATACCACAAGAAATTCGCCGTGCCGCTGTTCGTGTTCGTCATGGCCCTGCTCTCGGTACCGTTCGCCTTCATGACCGGCAGCCGCGGCGCCATGACCGGCGTCGGCGTCAGCCTGGGCGTCGCCGCCGCCTATTTCGTGCTCAACTATCTGTTCGAGCAACTCGGCGGCGCGGGCCAGTTGCCGCCCGGCCTGGCGGCCTGGGCGCCCGATGGCATCTTCGCCCTGGCCGGCCTGTATCTGATGATGCAGATGCGAACTTGAGGCGACGATGAGCGCGCACGCCGTCTGGCTGGGACCGCCGGGATCGGGCAAGACCACCCGCCTGCTGGAGACTCTGCGCGGCCCCCTGCGCGACTTCGGCGATGATTTCCGCCTCATTGTGCCCAGCGCCACGATGGCCGAGCACCTGCGCCACACCCTGGCGCGGGAGGGCCTGGTTCTGCGCACGGACACCATCGTCACAGTAAGGGGCCATGCCATCGAACTCGCCGGCCAGCCGCGCCTTGCCACGGCCGCGGCGCTGGAAATGTACCTCGGCGAAATCCTGGCCCGCCGCTGCCCGCCCGAGTTCCGCGAGTTGCGCGAGCTGCCCGGTTTCCTGCCCAAGCTCGCCGCCACTTTGGAGGAATTGGCCAATGCCGGCTGCGACGCCCTCACGTGGCAGGCCTTCCTGAACCTCGATCCCGGCTCCCGGCCGGTGGCGAACGCGATCGCCGGCGTGTGGCTGGAGTTGCAGGCGCGCGCCGAATCCGAGGGCCTGCTCACGCGCCACCGATACCTGCAACAGGCCGCGCAGGCTCTGCGCGACGGGGTTCTGCCGCATGTGCGGTCATTTTTCTGGGATGGATTCTCGCGCCTTGCCGCCGCCGAACTCGACCTCATTCGCGCCCAGGCCGAGCGCGGCGCCGTCACAGTAACCTTGCCCGCCTGGAGAGGCGCGGCGCGCGGCGGTTTGATCGCACTGCGCCGTGCCGGCTTCGCCATCCGCCGCTTCTCCCCGGTGCGCCCTGAGCCGCGCCGCCTGCTGGTCTGCCCCGCCAGCGCCGAGGACGAAGCCGTCGAGGTCGCCCGGCGCATCCTCGAGCATCATCGCGCCGGCCGGGCGTGGCACGAAAGCGGCGTTCTGGTGCGTGCCCGCGAGCCCTACGTCCCGCTGCTCGAGTCCACCTTCGCCCGCTTCGGCATCCCCGTGCGCCCATACTTCGCTTGCGCCCTCGCCGCCCATCCCGCCGCGCGCCTGTTCGCCGCGGCCGTGGAAGCCGTGTTGAGCGGCTGGCATTGGGAGCCGCTGCTGGACGCCGTGCTCGCCCCAGCCGGCCTCAGTGGCGCCTGCCCGGCCTGCGCTTCTTTTGAATACAAGCTGCGCGAGGAGTTGCCCGGAGCGGGGCTCGCCCGCCCGCGCCAATTGGCCCAGTCCCTGCCCGGCGCCCAGCCGCTGGTCGAATTCCTCGACCGCCTGTCCCAATTCGAGGATTGGCGCGCCGCCTCCCATCCACCCCTTGCATGGGTGGCCCGTCTGGCCGCGCTCAACACCCTGCTCGACACGCCGCTGCCCGGCCCGGTCAATGGCGCCGCCAACGGCATTGGCGCTGCCGCGGAGCAACTGGCCGGCCCCGGTCTTGCGGCCGGACACGTCAACCTCTGGCGCGCCCGCGCCGGCGCCGCCGCGGCCTGGCTCGGGGCTCTCTCCGCGGCGGCCGGCCTGATGCCGCCGGAGCCGGTTTCGCTCAACGGTTTCATGGAACTGGCCAAGCCGTCACTGCGCGATGCCACGCTTTCCGCGCCCGAATTCCGGCGCGATGCCGTGCCTCTGATCGATGCCCAGGAGGCGCGCCAGTGGGAGCTGCCGGTGGTCTTCGTCTGCGGATTGCTCGAGGGCGTCTTCCCGGGCCAGGCCTCGCCCGACCCACTGCTCGGCGAAGCGCTCCGCTCGGCCTTGCGCCGCCGCGGCATCGCCGTCCGCACGCGCGCCGAGCGCGACGCCGAGGAGCGCTTCCTGTTCGACGTCGCGCTGACGCGCGCCACCGCCGAACTGGTCCTCAGTTATCCGCGTCTCCAACCCAACGGCGAACCCGCGCTCGGCGCCTTCGCTCTGGACCACATTCCGGGGTTGGAAACCGCCCTGCCCGCCTCCTGTGAACTCGCGTTTTCGCCTCCCGAACCGTCGAAAAACGCGGAAAACACCGGTGAACAACATCAAGAAACACGACAAAATGACGCCGCTGAGGCGGATCTTGACCCCGCCAAGGAGGTTCTTTCGCCCGCCGCTGCGCCCGCTTTGGCCCTCCGGCACGATCATTTTTCGCCCACAGGCCTGGAGACATTCCTCGAGTGCCCGTTCCACTTTTTTGCCCAGTATTCTCTTGCCATCGAGGACCCGCCGGTTGCACCCGAGGATCGTTTCGACGCACTGCAGCGCGGGAAGCTGGTTCATGCCGTGCTGGCGCAGTACCACCGCCTAGGCGGTGACCTCGTGGGGCGCTTCGAGCGCGAATGGTCTTCAACGATGAAACGGCTCCGCGTACCATTGAGTTACCGGCTGGAGCTGGAACGCGCGCGGATCGTCCGCAGCCTGCGCATGTACGCCGTCCATCCACCCGGGATGCCGGGTTGGGAAACGCACTTGGAGGAGCCGTTCGAGCTGAGGCTGGGCGCGGCCGTCGTGTGCGGCCGCACCGACCGTTATGAGGTCGCCGAGAACGGCGATTGCGTACTCTACGACTACAAGTTTTCCCGCCCTTCGAGTGTGGCGTTGATCGTCCGGAAGGAGTTCGCCGGGCGTGGCCTCCAAGCTGGTCTCTACCTGCTGGCGGTGCAGCATAAAGCCCTGCGTCCGGTGGCTTTTCACTACGTCGCGGTGAAAGGCGCCTGCGAATTGAAGGGCTGGGAGGACGCGCAGAAACTCGACACCCTCATGAACAACGCCGCTGAGCAGGCCGCTCGCGCCGCCGGTGAGATCCTCGCCGGCCGCATCGGCGTCGCGCCCATCGACGAGGAGTCGTGCACCTTCTGCAATTTCATGGACGCCTGCCGCATCCGCGAGATCGGCTACCGCACGCCGGAACAGGCCGAGGTCGCCGCCGGGGAATAAAGCTCTTCCACCACATGGTGCAGAGCTGCGACCGTAAGCGGATGTGCCAACGCCTTCTCCCGCCGCGTCACTACTCCCGCCAGGCCACCATCAGGTTGATTTCGGGCGGCTGCACGCGCTCCACGCGGCTGAAGCCGGCGCCATGCAGCCACTCCGTGTACTCGGCCTCGGTGTAAGTCGAGCCGTGCGGCGTGCCGACCAGCATGTTCAGCGCGAACAGCGCCGCCTGTCTGGGGCTGGTGCCGTCCGGATCGAGGATGAAATCGCGCATCAGCAGCCGTCCGCCCGGCGCAAGCGCGCGATAGCAGCGCCCGAACAGCTCCCGATTCTCCTCGGGGCTGAACATGTGGCAGATGGCCGAGAGCAGGGCCAGGTCGTAGCCCGCGCCCAGTTCGTCCGTGCGCATGTCGCCGCTGCGTGTGCCGATGCGCTCAGACAGGCCCGCCGAACGGACATACTCCTGCGTCAATTTGACCACCGCCGGCAGGTCGAAAACGTCCACCATCAATTCTGGGTAAGCCCGCGCGAAAGCGATCGAATAGACGCCCGAGCCGCCCCCGATATCCAGCATCCGGCGCGCGTCCGGCGCGTGGACGGCCTGCGCCACGTGCCCGGCCTCGCCGCGGGCGCGCTGGTCCATCGCGGCGATGAAGGCGCGGGTCCACTCCGGCCGCCGCGTCTCGTTCACCCGCTCCGCTTTCGTCGTGCCGGTGCGGACGCAATCGGTCAGCGTGTTCCACGTCTCCCACATGTGAACGCTGTGCAGCAGCCCCGCGCGCAGGCAATCCGGGGACGAAGCCACGAGGTACCGCGCCGTTTCGGCCGTGTTATGGAAGACGCCATCGCGCTTCGTGAGCGCGCCGATGGCCACCAGCGCGTTCAGCAACTGGGCGGTGGCGCGCGGGGCCGTGTCAAGCCGTGCGGCGACCGTTTCGGCCTGCGCGCCGTCGCCTACGGCCGTGAACAGGTCCAACTCCACGGCGGTCAGCAGCACGCGGCTCTCCTGGAATCCGCGCATCGTCAGCATCAGTTCGGGAAGTTTCAGCTCTGGCATGTGTGGCTCCGGTGAATCCAATTCTACCGTGCGCCGCACCACCTTACGCGGCCGTCGATTCAGGATGCGCGCGCACGCCGGAGGCCTGCCGGGATGGCGTGAAGCAGCCGCTTTCGGAAAGGGCGGAGTGATTCAGACAGCCTGGCGGAACTGGCAAGAATTGACCATTTCTTGGCCGTAACCTATTGATTCGCGGTTGAAAATGGTCAAAATTTGACGATTTGTCTTTTTGCGGCGAGCCTCGCCGGATTGCGAAAACGGACGCCTTTTCTGAAGACCATGGCCAAACCTGGCGCGGGCGGCGTTTGGCCCCGCGGGCGTGCACTCCGGCGCCCCTCAGCGCAGCCACTCCTCGACGTGCGCGCGCACGAATTCGTCGTCGCTCAGCTCCGGATAGAGCGCGCAGACGCGGTCGATCTCTTCCATCTGGCCGGGCGAAAGCTGCTCCTCCGGATCGAGGCACCAGCGGCCGGCCAGCAGTCCCTGGCGGCGCAGGATTTCGTGGATTCCGGCGATGCAGCCGCGGAACCGGTGCGCCGGATCGAACAGCGCGGCGTTGGCGTCGGTCAGCCGCGCGGCCAGCGTCAACAAGGCGGGAGGCACGGCCGCGCGCGCCGCGGTGATCGAGTGAATGCGGTCCAGCAACTCGACCGCCTTGCGGGTCCACACCGCCCACTGGCCCAGCAGCCCGCCGGCGAAGCGCACGCTCTCGCCGCCGACCTGGAATTCGGTCAGCAGATCGACGACGATATTGTCGTCGTTGCCGGTATAGAGCGCGATCTCGCGCGTCCGGCCGGAGAGCGCCAACGCGCGCACGACGTCGAGCGTCTGGTAGCGGTTGAAGGGCGCGACCTTGACGGCGACGACGTTGTCGATTTCCACGAAGCGGCGCCAGAATTCAAACGGCAGGATCCGGCCGCCGACGCTGGGCTGCAGATAAAAGCCGATGATCGGGAGGACCGCGGCGGCGGCGCGCGAGTGCGCCAGCAACTCGTCTATGGAGGCGTCGCGCAGCGCGCCCAGGCTCAACAGCCCCGCATCGTAGCCCAGCGAGGCGGCCAGCTCCGCCTCGGCGACCGCCTGCGCGGTGGGTCCGCACAGGCCCGCGATCAACAGCGCATCGCGCTCGCGCTGATCCTCGGCGAAGGCCGCGCCGAGCAGTCCCATGCTCAACACGCCCGCGTCTTGGCCCAGCTCGGCCGTCAGTTCGGCCTCCGCTAGGGCCTGCGCCTCGGCCCCTTTCAGGTCCGCGGTCTTTTCCGCCTGGCGCGCGCGCAACTCCTCGGCGGCCAGCTCCAGCACCGGGCGCAAGAGGCCGTGGCGCGGCTCGCGAATCGCGAATTGCGTGGTGTGTACGCCCACGGCCACGCCGCCCGCTCCAGCGGCCAGGTAATAGCGCGTCAGCGCGCGCTGGCGGCGCTCGTCCAGCCGCCGGCGGGCGTCCAGCGCCAACGGATGCGCGGGGATCACCAGGCCTTTCAGCAGCCGCTCTCGCAGGTTCATCAAAACTTTCCGTCCCGGGTTTCGAAGTGCGTTGGTTTGTTCAGCCGCGCGCCACCGTGGGCGATCCAGTGCGCGGTCCACTCGATCATCCGGTCCACGTTGATCTCGGGATAGCCGAACAGCCGATGGCAGCGCGCGGCGTTGCTGAGCAGCGCGGTGTCGGCCTCGCGCCCTCGAATCGCCGGCTCTGTGCCGAAAAGCCGGCCGAATTGAGCGGCCAGCGCACGCACGGAGAGAGTCTCCGGCCCGGTCAGATTGAGCGCCAGCGGCGGCGACTGGCAGACGGAGAAACTGCGCAGGCAAACCGAGTTGGCGTCGCCCTGCCAGATCACGTTCACGCTGCCCATGGTCACATCCACAGGCTCGCCCTTGAAAACCTTCGTGCCGATATCCAGCAGCACGCCATAGCGCAAGTCGATGGCGTAGTTCAGCCGCAGCAGGCACACCCGCGTCCCGTACAACGACGAGAAGTACTCGAACATCCGTTCGCGGCCCAGAACGGATTGCGCGTACTCGCCCAGCGGAGCGGGCGGCGTCTCCTCGGTGGCCCCGCCGCTGGCGACCGCGACCAGCGGATAGACGTTGCCGCTCGAAAAGGCGACGATGCGCGAGTCGCGGTAGCGCTGCGCGACCTGCGCCGGCAGGTACGTGTTGGCGGCCCAGGTGAGGCTTTCCGCGCCAGTCGAACCGAATTTCCGGCCCGCCATGAAAATCACGTTTTCGGCGTCGGGCAGGGTCTGGAGCTGTTCAAAATTGAGCAGATCCGCGCGCTGCGTTTCCACGCCCGACTGGCGCAGAAACGTCTCTGCGCCGGGCTCGGAAAAACGGGCCACGCCGATGATGCGTTTGCGCACGCCGGCCTGCTCGCTGGCACGCACCGCGCGCCGGGCCAGGCTGGGTCCCATTTTGCCGCTCACGCCCAGAATCAGCAGATCGCCGCGCAACTCGCGCATCGCCGCCACGTCCTGCGGCGAGGGCCGGGAGAGCTGGTCTTCGAGTTCCTGGACGGAAGAAATCATGGTCGGTTCCGGGCGGACGGCCGGTGCGGGGTCGTGCTGGTCGGGAGCAGAAATATCGGACACTCCAGAATTCCTGACACTGACGGTATGCTGAAGCGAGCCGGATTGTCAAATGGGAGATGCTGATTTATCACGCGCGACAGAAGGCGATGCTGAGGGCGCAAAGGTGCGGGCGCTGCGGCGCGCAGACATGGCGGGCTTGATGCGGCTGAAGGAGAGCGCCGGCTGGAACCAGACCGAGCAGGATTGGGAGCGGCTGCTGGAGCTGGAACCGGAGGGCTGTTTCGGGCTGGAGCGGGACGGCGTTATCGTGGCTTGTTCCACCGCGCTGGTGTACGGCGAGGAGCTGGCGTGGATTGGAATGGTGCTGACGCTGCCTGATCATCGCGGGCAGGGCTACGCACGGCGGATGATGGAATACGCAATGGCGTTCGCCTGGCAGCGCGGCGTGGCGCGGGTGGGGCTGGATGCGACCGACATGGGCATCACGTTGTACCGCCAGTTCGGCTTCGAGGCGGTGGGGGTGGCGGAACGCTGGGAACGGCCGGTGATGGAGGGGTCCCCGGTTCCGGCCGAGGTGAGCGAGTGGGAGCCGGATGCGGCGCTGGACCGGACGGCGTTCGGCGCGCAGCGGCAACGGCTGCTGGAGAGCCTGGCGCGGGCGGGAGCGGCAACTGTGCCGGGCGAGGGTTACGCGATGGGACGGGCGGGAGCCAAGGCGGCGTATTTCGGTCCGTGCGTGGCGCGATCGGCCGGGGCGGCACGGCGGCTGCTGGGCTGGTTCCTGACGGAGCACGCGGGGGAAGCGGCGTATTGGGACATCCTGGCCGACAATGGCGCGGCAGTGGCGCTGGCCGAGTCGTATGGCTTCCGGCGAGCGCGCACGCTGACGCGCATGGTGCGCAAGCTGCGTCCCGGCGGGAGCGCGGCCGACAACTCGCTGGTGTTCGCGATTGCCGGTCTGGAATTCGGCTGAGCGCAGCACGGACGCGGGCAAAGCGCGATTGAGGAAAGGAACGAGCGTAATGAGACATTCGACAGTATTGTGGCTGGGAGCGGCGATCGCAACGCTGGGCCTGGCGGCGCCCAAGGCTAGCGCGGGGACGGGGTCGATCTTTCCGGCGCCGCGCGAATCGTCGCCCGCGGCGGGTGATTTCGTGGTGGACCAGAGAAGTGTCATCGCCATCCCGGCCGCGCCAACACAACAGGATCTGTTTCTGGCGCGCATGCTGGCCGAGGAACTGGGCGACCGCTTCGGCGTGCACCTGAAGATCGAGCGGCGGGAGCATCTGGCGGAGGGCGGGCAGCTGATTGTCATGGGGACTTACTCCAGCCCACTAGTGGCCGAGTATTGCGCGGGCCATGCGCTGAAGGTGGGTGCTCGCGATCCGGGGCCTGAAGGCTACGTTTTGCAGTCAGGCCCGGGGATGGTGGTGGTTGCGGGCAGCGATGAGCGGGGCGCGTTTTACGGGCTACAGTCGCTGCGCCAACTGGTGGTGGAACGCGCGGGGGCCGTGCATTTCGCCGGAACCGGGATCCGCGACTGGCCCGCCAAGCCCTTCCGCGGCTTCAAGCTGTACCTGCCGGGGCGCAACAACATCCCATTCTTCAAGCGCTTCGTGCGAGACACCCTGGCGCTGTACAAATACAACACGTTGATTGTGGAGATGAACGCCTCGATGCGGCTGGAGCGGCATCCGGAACTCAACGGCGGATGGGTCCGGTTCGCGCGCGAGACTCGACTACTGGCGCCACAACTACGCGCCCGGCGCGCCACATGACATTGAACTCAACTCGACGCACCAGGACACCGCCGACGGTGGGTTCCTGGAAAAAGACGAAGTCGCCGATCTGGCGCGCTATGTGAGGCAGTTCCATATGGAATTCGTTCCTGAGCTGCCGTCGTTCACGCACAGCTATTACCTGTTGTCGGCGCATCTGGAACTGTCCGAGGTGCCGGGCGAGCTGTGGCCCGACACGTATTGCCCGTCGAATCCCGAGAGCTACAAACTGCTGTTCGACGTTTACGACGAGTACATCGATCTGCTGAAGCCGCGGATGGTGCACGCGGGGCACGATGAGCTGTTCCAGCCGGTGGGGTGGTGCCCGCGCTGTGGAAATAAGGACATTCGCGAACGCTACGGCGAGGACGTGCGCAAAATCCACGACTACCTGGCCGCGAAGGGTGTGCGCATGGCGATGTGGGGCGACATGCTGCTGGAAGGCGTGCGCGGCGCGGGCCTGCAGAAGAAGAAGGCGCCGGACGGGTTGGCCTACGAAGTGGCCGGCGGGATGACGCGCGAACAGGTGGCGCGGCTGATCCCGAAAGACATCCTGATCTTCAACTGGTTCTGGTCGGCAGCGGACCCGGAGTGGAACGAGAAGCAGGCCGAGGGGTTCGAGGGGCAACTCGAAGCGATGGGCTTTCAAGAGATCTACGGCAATTTCACGCCGGGCATGCAGAACTTCGCGGCGCGCATACGCCGCGGTTCGATTCTGGGCGGAGCGCCGTCGGCGTGGTTTGCGACCAACGAGGCGGGCTTCGGCAAGGACCTGCTGGCCGACGTGCTGGGATGCGCCCAGGCACTGTGGCGCGGAGAGACGATCGACGGGCGGGAACTGTCCGGCCTGATCCAGCAGATGGCGCCGGAGATCCGCATCCGTTTCCGCGGCGAGGAGCCGCCCAGCCGGACCGAGCGCAGCATCGAACCAGTCTCCATCGTAAAGAGCTTCAATGCCGGTTTGACGGAGCAGACGCTGGGCGTGGATCTGAGCGCGATGAGAAATGGCACGGTCTCTCTCGGCAATGTCCCATTCGAGCTTTCCGGTGACGCGAACCAGTCGGTCGTCGTCGTGGGCACGGACGGCGCAGGCAAGACGGGACTGCCGAAGGAGTCGGGCGATATCCCCATTGGCGTCGACGCCACGAGCCTGATTTTCCTGCACGCCGCGGCGCGCGCGGCGACGAACAAGGAATCGTTCCGGCTGATCTACGACCAGGAAGACACGGCCGACCTGCTGGGGTGGTATGAGGTCGTGTATGCCGACGGGTTCGTCGCGACCATCCCGATTCGATACGGAGTGAATATACAGGAGTGGAACTGGGCGGCGCGCACGTCAGGCCGGGACTACTGTTATGGTGCGGACGAGGTGACGCTCGGTGGCGCGGGCGAAAAGGCCGTCACCTTTTTTGCGTATGAATGGAAGAATCCGCGGCTGGGCAAGACCATTTCGAGCGTGCGTCTCAAAGGCACCACCGGTTTTCGCGGCGGCGATCCCGACTTTGTCAACGGCTTCGGCCCCCTGATCCCGAATAACGCCGTGTACCTGAAGGCGATCAGCGTGGTCAAGAAGCGCGGATAAACGGACGCGGCTACGGATCCGGCGCGGCGGTGGCGCCCGGTCAGGCGATGTGATCGAGGGCCTGCAGCAGGGCGCGGATGTAGCCGTAGCAGAAGGCGAACGACTGCAGGCCGTTGGGATCGCCCGGCGCCTGCGGGACGTGGTCCGGCATCAGCAGGTAGGAGTAGCCGACCTCGCGATAGACCATGAGCGCGCGCACGAAATCGATGTCGCCCTCGTCGGGATAGACTTCCTGGAAATCGTCCCGCCGGCCGCGGATGTTACGGAAGTGCACGTTGAAGATCTTCTGGCGCGAGCCGAAATAGCGGATCACATCAAAGATTTCGCGGCCCGGATCGGCGAGCATCTCGGAGGCCGTGCCCTGGCAGAAGTTCAATCCGTGATAGGGGCTCTCCCTAATCAGGACGAATTTTTTCAAGCCGTCCACGGTGCCCAGGACGCGATTGATGCCCTGATAGCCTTCCGGAGGGACGCCGGGATCGTGAGGGTGGCAGGCCATGCGGACCTGGTATTCATTGGCCACCGGGATCACGCGCTCGAGGAAGTACGTGATGCGCTCCCAGAAGCGATCGGCGTCCACGACGCCGGCGCGCGTCAGGGGCTTTTGGGGCTGCGCCTCCTTCAGTTTCCAGGTGCTGTAGAGCGCATCGCCGCGGCCTTTGGTCGAGGCCGTGCGCAGTACGCCCAGAAGGCTCATGTTGTACTTGATGGCAGGAATTCCGGCGGCGGCGCAGTTGCGGATCAGGCTCTGCAGGGACTCGATATCGCGATCGCGCTCGGGGCTTTCGGCGAGGAGGATGGCGCCATGTTTCTCGGTGTCGATGTGGGTCGAGGCGAGGAACGGCGGAGCGAGGCAATCGATGCTGATGCCGAACCGGTCTCCCAGTTCGCGCAGTTTCTTAAGTTCGTCGACTGTCGCATACAGGCGTCCGGCGGCGATCTCAGGGTAGCCACACACGTTGCGCACGCCATACCGGGCCAAGTAGCCGAAATGAACTTCGTTGCTAGGGGCGCTTTGGCACCCTAGCTTCATCAATACCTGCGATGGCGGCTGCACAGCGGCGGAGGCACGGGCAGCGGTCACAGCCGCCGCGGCCGCGCCCGAGGTGGACAGAAAGGTCCTGCGTTTCACAATTCATTCTTACCCCTTCCCACGCCAGAGAGGTGCGCCGATAGGAATTCGGGGTCGAATTTCATTCCGAGACCCGGCTTGCCCGGCGCCCGAGCCCATCCGTTGTTGACGCGTGTCCAGGCGAGTGTCAAGGGCGTGCGCAGCGCGTATCAGCGAGACGAGGCAGGAACGGGGGCGACAGCTTCCCGGCGAGCACATGGGCCGCGGAGCTCAAACCGGCGCGGGGTGGTGTGAGGCCTTCAATAAGGCTGGCGCGCAGGCCAGCCCAGACCGAAAAAGAAGTTGCGCACGAGGTTGCTGAAACGGTTTCTAGGGCGGAACCGGCCGACCGGCCAGTCAGAAGCGGCAGGAGCGGGCGATTCGAGACTCATCAGGTCCCAGTTGACGCGCTCACCGAGCTGAACGCCGACCACCCAGCCCGGGATGTCGCAGGTCCAGTAACGGGTCTCGCCGTCGAACTGCCGGTTGGAGTAATGGATTTGAATTGGCGTATTGACGTCGATCTTCTCTTTCAAGAGGAAGCTCAGTCCGCCCGCGGAAACATCCACCAACTGGGCCTTGGCAATGCGAGAGCGGCCGTCCCGATCGGCCCAACTCACATCAATCTGGGCCGAGCAACGGACCCGTTCGTGTGTGCGCCGATTGTCGATTGTTTCGTTTATCACGGAGGCCACCCTTTCGACCGCCGCGCATACAATCGGCACAGACGAACAGGACCTTTAGGCGTATTCTATAACAATTCTGCAATTCTGACATCCGGCGGCAAGAATGAAGCACTGGGGAGGGCGCAGGAAGGGGCGGGACAAACGCCCGTAACCCGGATGTTTCACCAACAATCGGCTGCCGCGCGCGATAGGGCCGCATCTACTTCGTTGCACTGGGCCCAGGGGGCACCCCCCGTCCTCGACGTAGCAGTCCAGTACGCCTGCGGGCGGCTCCCGCGGGCGCGCCTTGTGGCTTTGTTTGCTCTTGGGGCTTGATGTTGGGACCCTCTCATCGCGCCTCGCTGCGATCGTGGTGATACATCCGGGTCAGGTCAAATCGCGGATGGGAGTTGTAACATTCGGCGGCGGGGCTATGCGCCAGGGAGTAGAATCGGGCGCAGAGGAGGGCTATCCATGGTTTTGGACTTGACGATTCTGCTGATCGCCCTGGGGGCTGTGGTTCTGATTATCCTGCTCAAGTCGATTTACAGCATCGGGCCCACGCAGGTCGGACTGGTGCGAAAACGCTTTGGCCCCAGACTGCCGGGCGATAATCCGCTGGCGTTCCACGGCGAGGCGGGATACCAGGCGGAGATGCTGATGCCGGGGCTGCGCTTCAAGCTGTGCCTGGTTTACGCGGTGACGAAACATCCGTGGGTGCAGGTGCCGGCGGGCCAGATCGGCGTGGTGATCGCGCAGGTCGGCGGGGCGCTGCCCATCGGCGCCAAGTCGGCGGTGTACAAGCCCGAGTTCGGCAACTTCACGGACCTCAAGGTGTTCATCGAAAACGGCGGGCAGAAGGGCGTGCAGCGGCCGGTGCTGTCGCCGGGCACGCTGGCGCCGATTCACCCCGCTCGCGTTCCTGGTGATCACCAAACCCCGAGTCTTCGGCGTGCCCGTCTCCTCCGATCTCAGTGCGCTGGCGCACAGCAAGGGCCAGCTGACCTACCAGGCTTTTGGCCTGGAGGAGAAGCAGCTCGAAGTCACGCGTATCTCGCCGCGTCCGACCGAAGGCGGAAAAGTCGTCGACATGATCGGCATCGTCACCACGCTGGAGGGCCAGCCGCTCGCCGGCGGGCGATATCGCCAGCCGCCTGGGCGGCTTCTCCGATGTCGCGGCCCTGGAGACTACCGCCAGCTCCGACGTCGCCGCCGACGCCCGGCTCATCGAGACCATCCTGGGCAGCCAGAACGACCGCCACAACGCCTATCAGGACTTCCAGAAGTTCCTGGAACTGGGCGGCAAGATCGGCCTGCAGCACGATCCGCTGCTGTACGGCGCCTACAACCTCAACCCGTTCCTCGTGCGCGTCGAAGAGGTCGCCCATGCTGGTCGTCGAGCAGGGCCAGGTGGCCGTCATCAAAGCCTATGTCGGCCTGCCCACGCAGGACACTTCCGGCGCCGAGTTCAAATTCGGCAGCCTGGTGCGGCCGGGGCATCGCGGCATCTGGCAGGAGCCGCTGCGAACCGGAAAATATCCGATCAACCCGCGCTGCTACCAGGCGGTGATCGTCCCGACCTTCATCATCACGCTCAACTGGGCGGATGTGGTTTCGCAGGCCCACAACCTCGACTCCCAGCTCAAGCAGATCGAAGCCAAGAGCAGCGAAGGCTTTCACGTTCGCGCATCGACTTGCAGGTGCAGATCCACATTCCGGACACGCAGGCGCCATACGTGATTTCCATGGTGGGCAGCGTGCCGAACCTGGTGAACGAGGTGCTGCAGGCGGCGGTGGGCAATCACTTCCGCAACAAGCTGCAGGCCATGCCGGCGGTGAAATTCATCGCCAGCCGCGAAGATGGTGCAGCAGGGCGCGTTCGAATATGTCAAAGAGGAGCTGGCGAAGTACCGCGTGGAGACGCGCGGGGTGTACATCCAGGCAGTGGTGCTGCCGGAGCAGCTGGTGGAAGTGCTGACGCAGCGCGAAATCGCCAACCAGCAAGTGGAGACCTACAAGATGCAGAAGTCGGCCCAGGACCAGCGGACCGAGACCGAGAAGGCCAAGGGCACGGCGGACATGCAGGCCGACCTGGCCAAATCGCCAAGGTCGGCGTGGACATCCAGACCAACCGCACCGCGGCCCGCAAATGGAGGCCGAGGGCGAAGCCACGTACATCGAACAGACCGGAGCCGCGCAGGGCGCACAGGTGCGAGCGTGGGGCTGGCGCGTGCGGAAGCGTACACGAAACAGGTGCAGGCCCTGGGGCCGACGGCCACGGCGCTCGTGAACGCCGTCGAGGCGCTCGCCAAGAGCAGCACGCCGTTCGTGCCGAGCACGCTGGTGATGGGCGGCCAGGGCGGGAGTGGCGCGCTGGAGGGTCTGATCACGCTGTTGATGCGCGAGGTGGGCACGCGCCTGGAGGCCAAGCAGGAGACCGGGACAGGGGCGTGACAAAGAGCGGCGGGAGCAGGCCCGCCGGGTCCGTTCAAGTTGTGCCGATGAGCTGGGCGGCGGCTATCTGATCGCGTTCCAGGCAGCAAGTGCGCCGGGAAAGGTCGTCTGACCAAGCTCGGCTTCGAGCGTGTCGGCGTGCATGCGGATGGGCTGGTTGGGTGCGACGCCCTGCAGCCACAGATCGGCGTAACTGGAGATGGCGTCCACCTGCGCCTGCTGGACCGCATCGATGTCGAGGTTGGCGAGGTAGGTGAACTGGGCCGCGCTCATGGAGCCCGGCGCGGACCAGGCTCCTTGCTTCATGACAGGGCTGATCAGCGGATTCAGGCGGACGATGCGGCTGTCGGCGGGCGGCCGATTCAGGCCCATGCCGCTGCCAGTCATCAAATGAGCCAGGTAGGTGGCGATGTCCGGCGGGTCGTCGAGGATCGAAGTCGCCAGCTTGCGCAAATCGTTCTTAAGACCTAGCTGCGAAACTGGCTGGAGATAGGGGGAGGCAGACTGGCCGGGCAGAGGCCAGGGGAGGGCGACCGAGGCGCTGCCGATGCTGAGCAGCGCGAGGTCGAGGGTGTTCCGGCCTAACGCGATCGCCTCGGCAACAGCGGCCACGACCGGATTGTTGCAGCCGGTGATGGCGCCGTCCCAGTAACGGCCGGGACGGTCCGGGAAAGCGGCGGGTGCATCGAAATAGTTGACCGGCGCATTCGTGGAGGCGTGAATCGCTTCCGCCAGGGTGACGTCCGCGGTCGCGCCGGTGCCCCAGGCCGGACCGCTGGCCTCGGCGGAGCGAAAGAAGATGGCGCGATTGCGGTCGTAGTCGAAGCCGACGATGAGCAGGTGCACGTCCTGCTGCGACCCGGAGCGCCGCACACCGGCGACGGCTTGATCCAAGGGCAATGGGCCCTTCGAAGGCAGCGCATTCTGTAACGCGGGGAGCTTATTCTCCGCGCTGTACTTGGGACCGAGCCCGGTCAGATCGTGGAGCAGCTTGTCGCCGAGTTGGTGGGTCGGAGAGAAGACCGACTCGCGGCGGGCCTGGTCCTCAAAGAGTGCCAGAATCTGGCCCAGCGTGAGGCCCTCCACCAATCCTCCGAGTACGATACTGCCGCCCGAATTGGCCGCGACCAAGTCGAAATCCTCCAGGACAGACCGACCGGGAGTGTTTTCGCCGTAGCAAGCGATCAATGCTTTTACCTCGATGAGCGCCCAGCTACCGCCGCCATCCAGGGAAAGAACACGGTAGTTCATTTTCACCTCGCTTCCTTAGCGAGGGTACCCCAGCAGGCTACTCTAGGCAATATGGCTCCCAATTCCGACGCAGCCAGCAGCAGAGGTTCCCGATGAAGCCGATTCTCGTTGCCGTGATTTGGATGAGCGGCCTTGCCGCCGACGCGCAGAGGCCCGCGGCCGAGGTTTGGGCGGCCCCGAGCACCGTGAAGATCCGCCCCGATGACGGGGTGCAGGCCCGCAACCTGGTATGGGAAAGAAGCACCAGGACCATATCGATTGCGGGAGCGAAAAATGAGCACGTTCCATTTCAAATCGTGATCACGATTCCGCCGCCAGCGGACCGTAGCCAGCCGGCCGCATCCGGGCTGTTCGTGGAGGCCGGCGACCTGACGTCGACCGCGGGCCGGCTCGCGCGGGAGAACGTGAAGCTGTATTTCGAACACGTCGTCGATTGCCCTGGCAAATCGGGCCCGATCGGAGCGGCCGGCTTGTGGCCGGACGCGCTGGCCCCGCTGACGGATCCGTTCGGCATGGCGGCGCCCTCCCAGCAAGCCGTCCGGAATCGCGGCATCTGGGTGGATGTCGTCACTCCTCCCGACCTGCCGGTCGGCGATTATGCCGGGAGCGTGCGTGTTACCGAGAACGGCCAGGAGATCGACCGGCTCAATCTGCGGCTCAAGGTCTACAACTTCGCGCTGCCCGCGGAGACTCATCTCATCACCTACATGGGACTCACCGGCTTGAGCCTCGCCGAGGCCCATCACGTTAACCCGGACTCCAGCCGCGTGCAGAAGTTGCTGCGAAACTACCATGCTTTTCTCTATGCCCACCGCATGGAGCCGTGGTTCAACGAGCCGCTGCGGCCGCGAATCAAGTTATCCCGCGACGGCGTTGCGCTGGTTTTCGACGCCCGGGCTTACGACCTTTACATGCGGCAGTGGAAGACCAAACGCGTGATTTTGGAGACGGCGCCGCGGGATTTGGTGCGCGATGCGCGAAGGGCGAAGGTATCTCCGGAGACGGCTCAACTCGTCAAGTCCTACCTGAGTCACGTGTACCAATACTATCGACAAAACGGTTGGCTCGACCGCCTGGTCTTCAACAGCCCGATCGATGAGCCGGATAGCGCAGAAGACTTCGAGCGGACCCGCCAGTGGGCGATGCTGGTGCATGAAGCCGCGCCGGGGGTTCCAATGCTGGCGACCAAGACTCCCGTGGTTCAGCACCCCGAATGGGGCACGCTGAGCGGGTTTGTCAATAACTTCTCGATTCACGGCAATGACCTGAATGGCAGCGCGGTCAAGGACGCCATTCGCGTGGAACAGGCCAGAGGCGGCGAGATGACATGGTACATTTCCTGCGACCAGGTCTACCCGCAACCGAACTACTTCATCGACGCGCCGGCCATGGACCCGGTGATGGTGCCATGGATCACCTGGCGCTACGGCCTGCAGGGCATCCTGTACTGGGACCTGAAGGACTGGGAGGAGGTGGAGAGCCCGTGGACCGACCCGGTCACCTTCAGGAAGGGAACTGAATGCAGCGGGGGCGGGATATTGAACGGCGAAGGTTCGCTGCTGTACCCGGGCAGCCAGACCCGGCAATACACCGGTCAAGCCAATGTCGACGGGCCGGTCTCGTCGATTCGTTTTGAGTTGCTGCGCGAAGGCATCGAGGACTACGAATGTCTGTGGCTGCTGAAGTCGCTGGGCGACGCGGGCCTGGCCGATGAGGCCGCCAAGAGCATGGTGGTCAACGTCCGCACCTTTTCCCGCAAGCCGGAGGAGTTATCCGCGTGGCGCGAGAAGGTGGCGCACCGCATCGAGCAACTGGCCGGCAACAAGAGCGCGGCCGCGACTCGCCAGTGAGGCGCGCGCCGGCGCCGCTGCGCTGAGAGCGACGCACGCTTCTGGCGCCAACCCGGAATTAGCCCGGATATTTCACCAGCCATCGGCTGCGGCGCGCGATAGGGCCGCATCTACTTCGTTGCCCTTGGTCGCCGTCCTCGACGTACTGTCAAGTACGCCTGCGGGCGGCTCCCGTCGGGCGCCTTGTATCTACAGCCCTCTCATCGCGCCTCGCTGCGATCGTGGTGCAACATCCGGGCTGGAATCGTTCAGAGTACAATGGAGGGCAGCCGGGATGCTGTGCCAGGAAGCCCGGTTCATTATAAGTGGGAGAGGAAGGTTTGAACCCCTCACAGCCAAAGCTCGCGGCCGCGACGCGGTACTCGGTGGCGAGTCCAAACATCGTCTGGCAGGCGTTCGACGAAGAGTCGGTCGTCATCAATCTCGTATCGGGAATCTACTATAGCTTGAACCTGGCCGGGGCGCTGATATGGCGCCTGGTCGAGGCGGGTATGACGCCCACCGAGACAGCCGAGCGCGTGGTCCAGTCGGGCGCCCCCGCGGAGGCTGGCGAACAGGTTGTGGAATTCTGCCAAAAGCTGCTGCAGGAGGGCCTGATCGCGGCCGCTTCGGATGGGGAGAAACCACAGGCCCCGGCCGCCGAGACGCCATTGCCCTGGGAGCCGCCCGCGGTATCCGTCTATACCGACATGCAGGATCTGTTCCTTTTGGATCCAATCCACGACGTGGATGAGTCAGGATGGCCCAGCCGGCCCGCGGAAACGCCTTGAGCGCGACTCCGGAGCAGTTCTTCGCGGAGGCGCACACGCGCTTCGAAGACGCAGCCGCCGGCCCGGGCGTTGTGGAGCGGCGGTTCCGGGTGGCGGGGCGCCTGCTCCGGCTGCGCTTCGCCGGGCACGCGTTAGAAGAGCGGTTGACGCCCGCGATCGAGCATCTGGCGACGCTCGAGGATGGAACGGCGGAGCTCACCGTCTGCCTGTTCGACAAGGCGACAACCGGCATTGGCTTAATGGCGGGTTGGGATGCCAGCGCTTATGGACCCCGAGGCGAGATCAAGGGCTTCGATACGGCGCGCTACCGCACCGCTTTCCAGCAGGGCGCCGACGTCTTTCTGATGCTGGACCGGAAGCAGCGCGAGGCGGTGTACTGGGTCGCTGATGCGGGCGAAGTCCCTTATTGGGAGCGCAGTTTCCCGTTGCGGACGATGTTCCACTGGTGGTTTGAGGAGCTGCCGCTGCAGCCGGTTCACGCGGCCGCGGTGGGGCTTGCCGATGGGGGCGTACTGATCACCGGCCCCTGCGGCAGCGGCAAGTCCACCACGGCGCTGGCGTGTCTGGATTCCGAGTTACTCTATGCCGGAGACGACTACGTCCTGGTGCAGCATGCGCCGTCGCCCCACGTCCACTGCCTGTACTGCGCGGCCAAACTGGAGGCCGACAACCTGGGGCGCTTCCCTGGCCTGCGGGCGTTTCTTGACAATGCGGATCGCCTGGATCGGGAGAAGGCGTTGGTCTTCCTCAGCTCCTGGCGACCCGAGAAGCTATGCCGGGGATTCCCCCTCCGGGCGCTGATCACGCCGCGCGTAACGGGTCGCCGGGACACCTTGCTGCGGCGGGCCGGGGCGCTGGAGGCCGTCAAAGCCCTGGCCCCGACCACGCTATACCACCTGTTGGGCGGCGAAGCTCGGGCATTCGCCAAAATCGCAGCGCTGGTGCGGCAGCTGCCTTGTTATGTTCTGGAAACAGGCACGGACCTGCCCCAGATTCCGGCGCGGATCCTGGAGCTGCTGGGGCATCCGGAGAGGCGATGAGAGGCCCTTTTCTCAGCGTCGTTATCCCGTGCTATAACGCCGCTCGGCTCCTGAGCGAGGCGGTGGCCAGCGTGCGCGCCCAGCAATACGAGCCCCTGGAGATCCTGATTGTTGACGATGGCTCGACCGACGCCACAGCGCAGATGGCGCCGGGCCTGGGGCCTGAGGTTCGCTACTTTCGTCAGCAGAACCGCGGCCCGTCCGCGGCGCGGAACCTGGGGTTGCGCCAGGCGCGCGGTGAACTTATCGCCCCGATTGATGCCGACGACCTGTGGCCGGAGGGCAAGCTGGAATTGCAGGTCAGCCGACTGCTCGCGGAACCCGAACTGGACCTGGTAAGCGGCCGCGTGCGCTACGTGGAGCTGCCCGGCGGCCGGATTCCCGATTTACAGTTCGAAGGAGCGGACCGCATATTGGCAGGCATCCACATCGGCGCCGCTGTCTACCGCCGCAGGGCCTTCGAGCGGGTAGGATTATATGACGAGTCAATGCGCTACAGCGAGGACCACGACTGGTTCCTGCGCGCGCGCGAAGCGGGTTTGAAAATGCTCGTGCTGGCCGACGTGACCCTGCTCTACCGGATGCACGGCTCCAACATGACGCGCCACGTGCCGAACCGAGATCAAATCCAGACCCTCCTCATGCACAAGTCCCTGCAGCGCCGGCGCCGGGCGGGGAGCGGGGCCGGGGAATTACCCCCCTGGTTGACCTACGACGAGAAGCGGCGCAACGATGAGTGAGGAATTCGCGCCGCTGATCAGCGTGGTCATTCCGGCATACAATGCCGGGAAGTATCTGGAGGCCGCGCTGCGCAGCGTTGTGGAACAGGACTACGGGCCAGTGGAGGTCATCGTGGTCGACGACGGCTCGACCGACGCGACGGCCGCAGTGGCACGGTCGTTCGGCCCGGCGGTCCGGGTCATCGTCCAGCCGCACGCCGGAGCGGGAGCTGCCCGGAATGCGGGCGTGGCGGCGGCACGCGGCGGCTGGCTGGCATTTCTTGACGCGGACGACGTGTGGACAGCGCACGCGCTGGCGCGCGGGGCGAATCTCCTGATGCGCGACCCGAATCTCGATCTGGTCTACGGCCAGGTGATCGAGTTTCGCCAGGAGCCCGACGGTCAGGTCGTCGAGAGCCCGCCGGTGGCCGGGATGCTACCGGGCGCCACGCTGATCCGCAAGAGAGCATTCGACCGGGTAGGAGGGTTCCGCATCGACCTTCGGGTAGGGGAGTTTATCGATTGGGGCGCGCGCGCCAAGGAACTGAGCCTCAATATCGCCATCCTGGCTGAGCCCGTGCTGCGCCGCCGCATCCACGGGCAGAACACGGGCGTGCGCGAACGCGGCGCGCGCGCCGATTACGCCAGCGTGGTTCGCGACGCGCTCAAGCGGCGCCGGGAGCAGGGCCGGTGAACGCCGGCGAGTGCGCGGGCTGCCTGCCGACGGCGGAGCAGGTCCTGCTGCTGCGGGCCGCGCTGAGCGAGGGACCCGAGGCCGTGGCGGCGTGGGAGCAATGGGTGCGGCAAGGCGGCCTGGAGCAGCCCGATCGGGGCTCGTTCCGTCTGCTTCCGCTGGTTCACAACAACCTCGCCGCGCACGGCTACCACGGTGCAGATTCCGCCCTGTTGAAGGGCGCACACCGGCAGGCGTGGAGCAAGAACCAGGTGCTGTTTCATGGGTTGGGTCCGTTCGTGGAACAGATGCGCGCCACGGGGACGCCGATTGTGTTGTTGAAGGGTGCGGCGCTGGCTTTCCAGGTGTACCCCGACGCGGGCTGCCGGCCGATGGAGGATCTGGATGTCCTGGTCCCCCTTACCAACGCCCGCGAGATCTGGGGAAGGCTGGAGTCGGCGGGCTGGCGGGCGGTCCGCTGGCGCCCGCCTAAGCTACGGGAGAGTTTCTTCGCCTTCCGTCACGCGATGGACTTCCAGGGCCCCGAAGGAGGCGGCCTGGACCTGCATTGGCATGCGCTGAGTCTGTGCTGTAACCCGACGGCCGATGAACTGTTTTGGCAGGACCCCCAGCCGCTGGAGTTTCTGGGGATCCCCGTTCAAACCTGCAGCCCGACCGCGCACCTGCTCAACATCTGCGCGCACGGAATCGTCTGGAACGAAACGCCGCCCATCCGCTGGGTAGCGGATGCCGTGCTGTTGTTGCGCCGCTTCCCCAGCGTGGAATGGGACCGGATGATCGATGCCTGCATCGGCCTGGACATCGTCCCTTACGTGCTGCACGCCCTGGCTTTCCTGCGCTCGAATTTCGACGTCCCCGTCCCAGCCGAAGTACTGAGCCGTCTGGAGGGCGCCCCGGTCAGCACGGCCACGGCCGCCGAATTCGCCCGCGATGCGGATCCCTTTGCCGTGCGCACGGCGTGGCAGGACCTGCTGACTTTTTACGCGCGCTGGCGCCGCTCGCTGGGCGGCGCTTCTCCGATTCTCAATTCGGCCGGCTTCGTGCGCTACCTCGAGTACGCTTTCGAGAGGGACAGCAGTTGGGCGCTGGCGCGCCAGTTGGTGCACTCCGCGGCCCGCCGCCTGGCCACGAAAACGCATTGAAACCACAGCGCTTCCCGCCGGTCGCAAGACCATGCAGCGGGTGCTCGAACCAATTACTCCAGGCTGTCACAGCGGTACGCAGGCGGAATCACGGGCCGCGGTATCGCCGGCCTGGCAGTGAGTGGACGCGGCAGCCCGCGGATGATCTATGGTCCCCCGGGGATGGGGATCACCGGGAGATGCGCCAGAGTCCCGGAGAGCCGCCCGCGCCGGGGCGCCTCATCCGCCGCTCGCCTGCGGGGCGCGTTCTGTGTCATCGATAAGGCCAGGGAAGCGCTCCGTGTATTCCCGAAACGCCGCCCGGATCATATCCGCAGTCAATCCGAAGTCCTCAGGGCTGTAGCGATGGCGCAGCCCTTGCCGCGACTCACGATCGCGCGCGAGATAGGACCGCAGGTTGTCGTCCCAGTCCGGATCCGCTTGCCATCCCAGGAAATCATAGATTCGCCGCACGGCGCCGGCCGGGTTGCGGGTCAGATCGTGATAGTACACATCCAGGAATTGTTCCGGCCGGTGACGTAGCCGCGCTGCCATGCCCTTCCCGGATGCCCAGGTGAGCCACTCCAACCACTCCTTTCCGAGTTTCACCGGGCTCAATTCGTTGGTCCTTTGCAGACGGGCAATCACCGAGAAACTGCAGACGGATGGGACGACATCCACCGGGTTGCGGTGCAGCCACAAGATTCTCGCGTTGGGGAAAACGCGAATCAGCTCGTCAAGGCACGACAGATGCCAGGGGTACTTGACGACCAGGCGCTCGGCTGGTGCGCTCGCGGTAAGAATCTGGAGCAGCTGGCGGTAGTAACGGTAAGAGTCCGTCATGTCCTGCTGGCCCAGCCAGAGGTTGTAATCGTCCCCGGCCGCAAGCCATCCGAAACTTCCACAGCGGAAAGAATACTGCAACAGATGCCAGCACTCCGCCGGGTCGTCCGCCTCAATCTCATGCATGGATTTAAGCGCGTCCCAGCCGGCAGGCGATAGCATCAGTTTCCGGTGCGACTCCATGCCCCGCCGCAAGCGGGCCAGCCGCGTATCCGGAACGCTCGCGTCGCCCCATCCTGGAGGTACTGGAGAGGACATTTCCCAGAGGCGAAGCGTCCGGATGCGCCGGTCCTGCGCCAGCATTTTGTGAAGAAACGTGCTGCCCGTACGCGGAAATCCGATGATTACGACAGGATCCGGCACGGCCACGTTTTCCGTCCCGGGATTTCTGCGCCAATACTCCGTGATTTTCAGACGGTTGATCAGACAGCGCACTAAATGCCGCCGTGCGACCACACGCCCCGTGAAATGGAGGTGTGCGTGGCGGTCAAATGAGCGCGCCAGCAGGCGGAACGGCTCCTGGAAATCATCGCCGCCAAAATCATCGAGATGGCACAATTTCCGCGCCCTGTCCATCAGGAATTCAGGCTGAAAAGAGATCACTCCCTTCAGCGGCGCACCGACGATGTTCGCCCGCCGCACCCACGCGCCCTGCATTTTCTTCGGACTGACCGGTGATGTCATAAGGATCCTAAGTAGCAGCGGACCAAGGCCAGCAAGTCCCCCATCGTCGCGATGCTGAGAATGTCCGGGGCGCGCAGTTTGATCATATAAAGTCCTTGAATGCGGGACAGGACCCGCAGCATGTCCTGGGAATCGATCGGGATGTCATCGCCCAATGAACTCTCCAGCGTCACGCGAATCGACGAGAGGTCCACATACGAGCCGACGATTTCCGTCAGGTCGCCGAGGGTGGGCTGTCTCAAACCGCGCCTCCCGAGCGCGCGGCGGCCCAGGCGTAATCGTTGTCCGCAAAGACGGAGCACCGGATCTCTCCCGCAGGATGCAGAAACACGGCGACGCCATATTCGTCCAGCCCGCGGATCTCACGCAGCTGGATTTCGTGCGCCGCCACGCGCCTGGCTCCGAGCGCCTTGCGGCATGCTTCCTTGGCCGCCCACAGCAAGGTGAGCGCTTCCGGCAGAGAGGAAAATACCCGGCCGAAGGCCTGGGCTTCTTCCGTGGTTGCAAACTGCGGCAGTAATTCCTCCACCGTTGCGCTCACGGCCTCCACATCCACTCCGAGGCCCGCTGCCTTCGATGCCAGGGCGACGGCGACGTCGCGGCTGTGGGAGATGCTGATGGCCGGCGGAGACCCTTCCAGTTCCCGTTTGAGCTCGACCACTGGAGACCGGTCCCTGGCGCTCGTGAGGATTCGAATTTCTTTCACCGTCAGATCGGGACCAAGCAGCATTCGCACGGCGGTCTTGGCCGCGATTCTGCCGCCCAACCACTCGCGCCTTCGTTTGTCGTGTCCCAGCGCATTCCATTCCAGCCGCTCCTCGGGACCGAGAAATGCCCCCAGCACAAGTTCGGCACGGTCGGCCAGCGCGAGGTCGAGCGACCGCAAATCCGCCTGCGCCAACTGCAGGCTGCCGGCCGGCAGTCCCAGAAGCTCACGGATGCGAAGCTGACGAGGGGGTTCCCGCAGGGTCTTTCGAATCCCCTCTGTTAATTTGTCTGGCGACACTGGATCCGCCGACGGAAAGCTGTCCAGGAACGGACCGCAGGCCGCGGGCGACGAGGAGGGCTTCCCCGGAACCTCGCCATGATAGCCGACGGCTCCGCCGGGTCCATACTCGATCTCATCAACGAGGAAATTCGCCCCGTCAGCGCCGCGAATGAACGAGATGCGGGTCGCGCCCAGCCGCTCCATGAGCGAGCTACGGGCTGTCATGCCGATCCGCAGCCAGGCTCCGAAATAGACGTTCCACCAGCGGCCCGTCCGCGTCCAGGCGGCCGCGGCGACAGCAGCCGAAGCAACTTCGTGGCCAGCGGCGTACGCGGCGTGCCCCCGATTGCCCCAGCGCGAGCCGATGCTGGCCAGGTTCACGAAAGCCTTGACCTCCACGCCGGCCAGCGCGGCAAGCAGGTTCATAGTGCCGAGAGCCTTGGAGGCCATGCCTTCCACAAACTCCGCGTGGGAGAAATCCTGGATCGACTTGAGCGGCAGCGTTCCGGAGCCTTGCAGAACCACGTCGATTCTGCCCGAGGTCCGGGAAACAAGCTGGATCAGATCGGCCACTTGCCGGGGATCCGCCAGGTCGCACTGGTGATACTCGACGTGCGCCGCCAGGTCCCGCAGGCGCGCCAGATTCAGCGCCCGTTCGACGGTCCAGACCTCTTCCCAGGCCCGGCGGTCCAGTTCGGCGGGAGCGACTTTCCGATTCTCACGGACGGCCTTTTCCAGGAGGGTTTTCCGCTGCTCGGCAAAATCCGTGCTCTGCCCGGCCAGGGCCGCAGCGGGCTCGGAGCTCTTGCCAACGACGATAAACCGCGCGCCAGTGCGGCGTGCGAGCTCCTGCGCAATGAGTGCCGTGACGCCGCGCGCGCCGCCCACGGCCAGAACGACACTGTCGCGGTGGAGCGCGAGCAGCGGTGATGTGGCGCGCGGCAGATCCTGCTTTTCCCAAACAATTTCGAAACGGGCGCCATCCCGGTAGCCGATCTCACCCGGGCTGTGATCGAGGTTCAATTCCTGGCTGATCGCGCTGGCGGCCGCGGGGCCCCAGAATGCGGAATCGAAATCCAGATAAATCCCCTCGACCTGCTCGGGGTTTTCCAACGCGAGAATCCGCGCCACGGCCAACCCTGTGCCGGTGGCGACGCCGGGACAGGCATTCCCGCTTGCGCCCAACTCGCCGCCCAGCCGGGAGACCACGGCCCAGCGAAGCTTCTTGTCCGGTTCGCGCCGCAGCGCTGCGACACAGCGCTGGGCGGCATCCAGAATCCGGCCGGCCGCGGAACCGACCTCGGTCCACCAATCACGACACTCCGCCAGCGCAGGCAGGGGGCTGCTTTCGGCCGAGAGGCAATCGATCACGCAGTCCGCCTCTTCAATGGACTCGGTCAGAACGGCGCCTGAGGCTTGCAGCTTCGCGGCCAGCGGCAGGCCGATGGCCTCCTCGCTCCCCAACAATACGAACCGCTTGCCGACCAGGAAGCTTCCGCCGACGGCCGGAGGTAGCGCAACCAGGGTCGAGATGATGCGATAGCAGTCCGTCCGCAAGGCCGGCAGTTCCCGATGCGCTGCCGCATCAACCATGGCGGGTGAGGCGGCAGGCTGCGCTGGAGCCTCGGCCGCTTTCTCCGCCTCGGCAACCGCCGCCTGGATTTTGCCAATCAGTGCCCTAAGGGTGACGATCCGGTAACCCGCGGCGCGCTTGTCGGAACCGAGATTCAGCTTCAACTCGCGGCTCAGTTCGCGCAGGATCTCGAGCTGCTTGATGGAGTCCAGGCCGAGCTCGGCTTCCGCGTCCAGATCGAGGTCGATGAGCTCGACCGGATAACCGGTCGCGCGCGCCACCAAATCCACGACCATTTTTGTGATCCGGCCGTCGAGAGCAGCCGGAGCCGGCGCGGCTGTGCCGCCGCTCGCGGATTGGAAATGCGCGAAGTCCAGTTCCACCATCTGACGCAGGAACTCTCCGCGTGCGGTGAGGTAGCTGGCTACGGCGGCCTCATTCTCTCCCGCCAAGGCCGCGTCCAGGGCCTGCAGCCGCGGGGCCACAGGAGCCGGGGGCAGCGCGGACACTGCGCCGGGAACGGGCGCCTGCGCAGCTCGCAGCGCGTGGCGCAGGGGCCGGCGTTTGTGGAAATTTGGCTGGAAGCGCGTCAAATCGACCGGCAGGCCCAGGGCGGCACAGCGCGCCACCGCGTGCAGAATCTGCAGAACGGGTTCAGACCGCGGAGTATTCGTGACAACAGCCCAATGCGGGCGGCCGGCCAGTATATTGTTGACGAACGAACACAATGTGGAGCCCGGACCCACTTCGATGAACAGGCGCGCCCCGGCTTCGTACATCGACTCGACGTTGCCTATAAAGTTCACCGGTTCGACCATGTGCCGGACCAGGACCTCGCGCAGGCCGCGCGCGAAATCATCGCCGTTGGCGTAGGCTTTTCCCGTGATATTGCATTGCACGGGCAGGCTGGGCGAACGCACCGGAAACGCAGTCAACATCAGACGGAAGGACTCGACGGCCGGCTCCATCAGACGCGAATGGTAACCGCAGGCGACCTTCAGACGCCCGCACCGCACGTTCTCGGCCGAGAGGATTTCGACCAGTTGAGCCACGGCGGCTTCTTCCCCGGACACCACGGTTTGGGCGGGACAGTTCCTGTTTGCGACCACGATGAATCCCGAGACCCGATCAAAGTACGATTCCACCTCATGAGCCGGCAGCGCCACCGAGGCCATCACACCCGTGTTCATGCACGTCGCAGCCATCCCGGAACCGCGCTGAGTGGCAACGCGGATCGACGATTCGACGTCGTAGACGCCCGCCACCTGAAGGGCGGCATACTCGCCCAGAGAGTGCCCGGCGACCATGTCGGGACGGATCCCCGCACGGCTGAGAATCTCGTACAACGCCGTGCTCATCGCCAGCATCGTGGGGTGGTTGTAGTCGGGACGCTCCAGCAACGCCGCCCGCCACGCCCGCTCGGCGTCGTCCGGCGGTTTCGAATACAAAAGGTCGAGGATGGAGTATCTGATGTTGCGCTGGACCACGGATTCGACCCGCTGGACCACCGGCTCAATGTACGGAAAGGCCTGCGCCATCCCGGCCAGCATGCCCGGATACAGTGATCCTTGTCCAGGAAACACAAAGGCGATCCTGGCGCCGGCCGGGAGCGGCGTTTCCCTGAAATAGATGCCCTGGGCGGCCGTGATTTCTTCGCGATCGGGATCCGCGAGAAGCTCCATGGCGGTCTTCAAATGAGACGCCAGGGCTTCCCTGTTGCGAACCACCAGCGACAGGGCCGGCCCGGTCTGCGAGTTCGCCGCGAACACCTCCAGCGCCAGACCGCGCAATTCGCGGTCTCCGAGGGCTGGCAACTGGGCGGCCAACGCGCGCAAGCGCGACACCAGGAGTTCGCGCGTCGGAGCACGAAAGAGAACGATCTCCGCCACGCGGACCGCTTCTTCCAGCAGCGGCGTAGTGGTCCTGGCCTGCGAAGTCACCGGCGCTTCTTCCAGAACGGTGTGGAAGTTGATTCCACCGAATCCGAAACTGTTCACCCCGCCGCGCCTGGGATGCGCGCCCGCGTACCACAGATTTCGCGCCGTGACCAGGTAGCAGGGATGTTGCGCCCAGTCAACGTCCTTCCGCGGCTGCTCGCAATTCAACGTGGGAGGCAGTATCTTCGTGTGGAGCGCCATGGCCATTTTGATCAGCCCGGCTACGCCGGCCGCGGACTTCAAATGGCCAATCATCGATTTGACCGATCCCAGGCCAATGCTGCCCGGCTTGGCTCCCCGCTCCCCGAAAAAGCGCCCGATGGAAGTGAGCTCGGCTCCATCGCCGACCCAGGTTGCCGTGCCATGGCCTTCGAGGAGGCCCACCGTGGAGGGAGAGAATGGGACCTGCCGGTAGGCCCGATCGAGAGCGCGAATCTGTCCTTCCGCGTCCGGGGCGGTGATGCCCTTGACTCGTCCATCGCTCGCGGCCCCGATCGCCCGGATCACGGCGTAAATGCGATTTCCGTCGCGAATGGCGTCTTCGAGGCGCTTCAGCACCAATACGCCGCCGCCTTCGCCCATGACGAATCCGTCGGCGCGCTCGTCAAACGGAAACGATCCTTTGTCCGACAGCGCTCCCAGGCTGCAGAAATAGACATACGCGCTGGGGTCGATAGACTGATCCGCTCCGCCGGCCAGCGCCACGTCGCACTCCCGTTTCCGCAGCGCTTGAACCGCCGAATCGACCGCCGCCATGGTCGAAGCACAGGCGGCGTCGATGACCAGGGCGCGGCCCCGCAAATTGAAGCAATGGGCCACGCGGCCGGCGAGCAGACTGGCGAATACGCCGGCGCAGGTCTCCTCGCTGAATTCCGGCAGAGCCTGTTTGAAGGCGCCTTCGCTCAGCTCGAGAATCCGGGCGCGCGTCTCCTCGGGGAGGGAGGTGAAATCCGGCACAGCGCGCAGGGCCTGGGCGAAGCGCAGCCATTCAACCCGCAGCCCGTATTCGGCAGCCAGGATGCTCGAGGCCCCGTGTCCAATGAAGACGGCGGTTTCGGATTTGGGGAGCGTCGATTCCGCCGCCGGCCTCGAATTCTCGAGGTAGCCGGCGTCCACCAGCGCCTGATAGGCCGCTTCCAGCACGTAGAACTGAATGACATCGATGTTCGGCTCGGCGCGGGGTGAAATGCGAAACTTCAGAGGATCCTTCCTGAATCCCCGGACGAAGCTTCCGAGTTTGCTATATGTCGTGTCCGGGACGGAGCGATCCGCGCTGTAGTACAGCCTCCAATCCCAGTACTCCGGCGGCACCTCGCCAAAGAAACTGCGGCCCTCGAGGGTGTTGTCCCAGAAGGTTGGAACGTCGGGCGCTCCCGGGAACACGCACCCCATGCCCACGATCGCTACGGCATCGGCCGGCAACTCCTCCTGAAGCGCCGGGGAAGGACAGTCCCGCGCCAGGGCTTCCGCCGCCAGTGTGAGTTCTTCATGCAGCTCGGGGATTGTCCAGGCCTCCTTCTGGAGCAGGACGCCCTGGCCGCAAGCGAACGCGCATTCACCCCCGTCGCCGCGGCCCAGCGCATTCAGGAGACGCGCGGTTGCCAGCGCATCCAGCTTCCGTTTCCGCTCCCGGTCATCGAGACCTTCGTGTCCCAGTTCGATCTCTTCGCGGATCATGCGGCGCGCCGCCGGCAAATCGAGCCAGCGGTGCGGGCGGTTGACCGATTTGCCGGTGAGGATCGTGTCCCGGCCGTGCAACAGCTCGCTCTGATAGAGTCGCGAGACGACTCCGCATTCCACTGTATCCTCGGTCGTCAGATACGCGGTACCCACCTGCATCCCGACGCCGATCTCGCGTTCGGCCAGGGGCGCCGCGAAGATGGCCGCGGCGAGGCTGGAGCGCGCATCCGTGATTCCGCCGGCGAACAGCACGCGCATTCCGGCCACCTCGCCGGCCGGGCGTGCGAGGATCTCGTTGACGCCCAGCTCCCACAGGACCAACGAACCCAGCGCGCCGACGTGCCCGCCGGCCTCGTGGCCCTCGAGGATGATCCCCTGCACCCGGCTGTCCAGAAATCCGCGAATCAGGGGCTGGCTGGAGGCCTGAACGTAGGCCCGGATTCCGGCCTGCTCCAGGCGCGCCGCCTGGCTGGCATTTCCGCTTTCCAAGGTCACGAAATTGGGCCGCTCGCAGGAGTCGCCAAAAATGGCCTCGGCGGCGCCAGCGGTGGGAAGAAAGCCGGTCAGCCCCAGGCCGAACGGCTGGTTCCCGATCAGCGCCCGTGCATCGTGCAACAGGCCTCGCACTTCATCCGGCTTCAAGCCGGCCGTGGAGCAAAAGGGCAATGCGCCGCCGCGCAGCACCGCCGGAGCGAGCCGGGGCGTATCGGTCACGATGGCCATCGGAGCCTGCACGATCGGGAATCGCACACCATGCTCGCGCGCCAGCCGCGATCCCTCGACAAACGGGAATGCCTGTTTCACCGCCTGGACGGAGCTGGCGATCTCCGCACGGTACCGGTCCAGGATCCCGCCGAGGTCCAGGCCCTCAGCCGCGAACTGCTGGGCGAACGCGATACCCTGCCCCACGGGAAGCAGTTGGTTTTCCTGGGACAGACCAAGTCGCAGAAAAGGGAGCAGCTCTTTTTCAAAAGCTGCCGCCTTCCGGCTGGGTTCAGCGGGCCCCTCGGCGATCTCCCATTCCCGTTCCGCCAGGCGTTGCGCCGCCTGCTTGCCACCGCCGGCGAGAAAACGGAACGCCCGGCCGACCGTTTCTCCCACGATCTCCGTATCGGAGGGGGAGCGCTGGGCCAGAGTTTGCCGCAGCTCCCGGCTCAAGCCGGTCTGTTCGAGCAGGACCAGCTGTGAATCCAGGATGATGCCCCGAGCGCCGAGCGCCCAGGCCGCGGCTGCTCCGCGCGGCCCCAGCCCGCCGCGCACGACAATCGGAAGGCTCGGTTCGCAGGCCAGCTCCTGGAGCAGGATGAAACTCGTCTTGGATGCGACCAGCCCGCCGGCTTCGCTGCCCGCCACGACGAGGAAGTCCGCTCCCGCCCGGGCCGCGAAATCGGCCTGCTCCAGACTGGAGACCTCGACGCCCACGCCGACATCGCGAACCTTCAAGGAGGCGATGATGGGCCCCGCGGTTCCCTCCTGCCAGGGCGGGCAGAGGATCACTCTCATCTCGGGAGGCGGCGTCTCGAGCAACAAGTCGAGAACTTTGGTTTCCTCGAACGAAACGCAGACGGTCAGGCCGGGAAGCTTGCGTTCCCGAAGCGCCCGGGCGGTCCGGTCACGGTATTCCTCCGTACCATAGCGGAAATCCACCAGGGGTTCGGCCAGTTCCGCGGCGCGGGCCAGGAATTCGAGGTTTTCACCGGCCGGGGGCAGGGACACCCAGGCCAGGAACACACTGCCTTCAGACACCAGGCCTCCTGAGCGAGTCTTGTGCTAATGATATAACCAATCTCCCAGAGAGTAGTTCCAGTCCGTCATACTCAGCTCCCTCCGGCGGCCGTGCTCGCGAGGAGTGACGATCAGGCTCATGTTCTTCCAGCGCGTGGCCCAGCTGACGAATCCTGCGCGAAGCAGAGCTTGCGCGGCCGCGGCCGCCCTGGGGAAGGATGCGGTCACGAGCCCGACCCTGGCGCTCCGCATCCGCTCTCGTGCGGTGTCGAGGAGTGCATCGAGCGTGGCAGGATCGCCATTGCGAGCGGCCAACTCGAGGATGTAGCCATCGCCGCTGACCTCTTCCGGGCGCCACACCAGCATGCCGGTGGGTTGCTGATCCTGCCACGCGATCAGACGGCGATAGGAGGCGCCTGGACGTTGCACGTAGCGCCAGTTGAGGTAGGCGGGATCTTTGCGGAGGCCGATGGCTGTCGGACCCGTCAGGGCCGAGGTGAGTTCATCGAGGTCGGCGGTGAAATCGCCGGTTTCGCGGACTTCAATTTGGCCCCCTGGGGGCTGGGCTCTCCACCTGATCAGCGCGCCGGATAGAGGTCCCGCCAGGGCGCTGATCCACGCTGGGACTCCGCGGCCGCGCCACATCGCCGCACCGTCCAGGGCGGCTGAGAACACCGCTACTCTTCCGAGCACCGGTTGTCCCAAGGACGAATGCAGCCGGGTCGCTGCCGCAGTGGCAAAGCCGAACGAAAACAACGGCTTTTCGACCGGCTCGTCGCGAAACGCCATGGCCAGCATTCGACGCAGATGACTCCATTGGCGGAATTCTGGCGCCAGCGTGAGGCCTTCCAGAAGATCGGCCGTCTCGATCTTGCCGTTGACCGTTACACGCACAGGAATGCGTTCGAACCTGCCGACGGGCCGGCCTCCGTGGAAGGCGATGATCGCCACCGCGTCCCCCGCGGGGTTACGAAAATACAGCCACGGCCAGAATTCGGGGGGGAGACGCCGTGCCCGTACCTCCCAGTCCAGATCACATAGACCGGCACAGAACTCCATGTTGCTCGCCCTGCCGATCTGCTCGATCCGCAGTTCAGAAGTGGTCTCCAAATTGTCTTCTCTCTGTTTCAGTGTTCCCGGGGAACTTGAGGAGTGAGCCAAATCACCATTATCTCCACTCGCAGGTCGTACGGCAGCATAGGCGTCGGAGCCGGCGGTACAGAGCTGAACCCGGGACGTGAAAGATGGAAGCGGAGCGACGCCTTCAGGCGCATTTGCGGCCGGGGCCAGGCTCTCTACCGCAGCACCACCACCGAGGCGGTGGCGTGGCGAGCGACCCGCACGACGGCGGCGCCTTGATTTGCCATGACAGGCGCGTCATAGGGTTCGCCGTCGGCCGAAAAGACCCGGGCGTATTTCAGCCTGGCGGCGTCCGGCACGCGCACGGTGATCGTTGCCGGCTCCACGCCGGCCGCACCCCGCGAACGGTGCCGCGTGCGGGACGTCAGCGGGACGACGTACTCGCGTGCGCCGTTGATGAACAGGTTGACGTCGTTGTCGCCGGTTGCGCTGATGCAGTGCGCCTCCAACACCTGGCGTTTCCCGATCAGGGTATCGAACAGCGGCGCGTACAATTCCAGCATGTCCGCCGCTTTCGGATTCGGCGCTTGCTGCGAGATCGGGAACTGGTGCGCGATCATCTGCGGGAAAACGGCGAACTGCAGCCGCAGTTTCAGTTGTTTTTCGAATTCCAGCAGGTCCGAGTCGTAGCTGGCGCGCATGTGCCATGCCGAAACGGGCCGGTACGGGGCCAGGTAGGCCAGCGCCGGCACGTAGTCGTTCTCATGGCAATAGCCGTCCACGTCGCGCAGCACTTCCAGGCGGTAGAACTGGTTTACGAACACGCGCTTGCCCGCCTCGTGCGCGAGTTGGCAGACCGACTGCACCGCCTGGGCCACCGGAGCGGCCATGTTCTCGGCCGGCCGGTCCCCGATCATGGTGACGCCGTCGGCATGGCCGTAATCGTAGTAGCAGGCCCAGTCCAGGCGGTCGATGACAAAGCCCTCGATGCCGGGCAGACGGCGGAGGTGGCGGCGCACCTGGTCCTCGATCTCGGGCCACAACGAAAGCCCGTGGCGCGGATTCATGGCCATGGCGCCCTCCCAGCTAGGGATGTCGCGATCCCGCTCGTCCTTGACGAGCGCGTCCGCGAATTTCTCCCTCAGGACGCGGGTGGCCGCGACCACATCCCCCGTGGCACCGCCCGTGCCGCCGTACTCAGTCACGTTTAGATACGCGTAGACGCCGATGCCGTGAGCCCGCATCAGGCTGACGAATGCATTGATCTTTGCGTCGCTCATCTTTTCGCCGAGCTTCCACATGCGCGCGTAAGTGAAGGGTTCCCACTCGGCCGCATCGGGCAGGTAGTCGCCCAGCCAGGTGAACCAGAAACTGGACCACATGTAGCGCACGCTCTGCCGCGCCATCTCGGCGAAATCCGGGTGATCCTGGATGTGGTGATACCAGAAAGTGCCTTCGGCGTTGCTCCGCGGCAAGGCGGGCTCGAAGTAAGCGGGGAAATCGCTGCTGTACACCTTTAGAGCGCCGCGATAGTCGGCGGCGTGAGTGTAGAACAGCAGTCGCAGCGAGGCCGGCTTGCCACCGCCCATGGCGCGGTGACCGAGAGTCAGGCGCAGCACGCGTCCGCCGATCCACTCGAACTGCAGATGCGGAATCTCCGCGTCGGCGGGCAGCGCCACCGTCAGCGCCTGGTCCGTTTTCGGGTCCAGCACGCTGATCAGAGGCAGTACGTAGGCCTTGCCAGTATCCCAGGCCAGTTGTCCGTAGTGGACGGGACGATAAGCCGGCTGCGCCGTGACATCCATCTCGGGATCGTTCGACGGAGTGAAAATCCGTAACCCTGGCGCGAGCACCGGCAGGTCGATGGTCACTTCGTGTCCCACGCGCTTGCCCGCAGGGGTGAAGGAGAGGTCCCACCGCAGGCCGTTGCGGCCCGTGCTCCAGAGCGATGCCGTTGGCACCCCGCCGGAGACATCGGTCACCTCATTGCGTACGCTCACGCGCGCCCGCTCGTCCAGCCACACCCGTTCGGCGGAGCGGATTCGAACCGGAATGCCCGAAGCGTCGAACTGGCAGCTGAGGGGGCCGTTGCGTACGCTATCGGCTGCGTGCGCCGGCACGGGCGAAGCCAAGAAAATCAAGGCAGCGAGCCACATGGCCGACAGAATATCACTTTGTATGCTCCCGCATTTCCACAGGGCTGCCTGGCGACGGTGGATTCTCGATCCCGGTTGCGCGAGGATAAGAGCAATCATCGGGTTTGACAGGCTGTGGGCCCGCTGCCGCCGCAGCGGGCTGATGGTGTCGTCGATGCGGTCTTGGTAAACGCGATGGAGAAGAAAAGGAAAAATCTATGAAACCTCGCGATAGAGTACTGACAGCACTTCATCATCAGAAGCCGGATCGCTGCCCGGTGCAAATCAGTTTTACTCCAGAGTTCGCTGCACGCCTGCGGGCGGATCTGCACCAGACCGGCAAGTCCGTCCATAACCCGCATGGGGGCGGCAACACTTACGAGTTGGAGCGCGCCTTGGGCGAGGATCTCTTACTAACTTCGGTAGGTTGGGCTAACTCGTACTACGCCAACGAGAGTTATGCAAACGGTGCGGATAGCTACACCGATGAATGGGGCGTGTATTGGCGAAACGCTCCGTACGAAACCCGGTTCGGGCATGGTTTCTATACCGAAATCTCGAAGCACCCGTTGGCCGATGCGAGCGCGCTTGAAGCGTACCGTCCGCCCGATCCGTGCCGCCCGGAGCTATACCTCGAAGCGGAACGCCTGATTACCGATCACAAAAGGGATTACTGGATTGTAGGCGTGACGGTAACTACAATTTTCGAGACAGCCTGGGCACTGCGCGGACTGGAACGCATGCTCTTGGATTTCGTGGAAGATCCAGAACTGGCGGACCGCCTTCTCGATATCCCTTACCGTTATCACTTGACTGCGGCCAAGCGGCTGGTGGAATTGGGGGCGGACATGATCTGGACTGGCGACGACGTTGGCGCGCAGCACGGCATGCTGATCTCACCTCGCACGTGGCGAAGGTTCTTCAAGCCCCGCATGGCCGAGTTCGTCAGTACGCTGAAGAGCATCAATCCTGCAGTCAAGGTGGCATATCACTCGGATGGCAATATCGAGCCGATCATTCCAGAGCTGATCGAGATCGGAGTGGACGTTCTCAATCCCATCCAACCAGCTTGCATGGACCCAGCCAAGCTAAAGAGGCAATATGGCAACAATCTATGTTTCTGGGGCACTATCGACGAACAGTACACGCTTCCGTTCGGGACACCCGGGGATGTCAAAGCACAGGTGCTCGACCGTATTGCTACCGTCGGCTACGATGGCGGCCTGATTCTAGCGCCGACCCACCATGTGCAGTTGGACACCCCGCTCGAAAACTTCTGGGCCATGGTCCACGCCGCCACCGGCCAGCAGTTGTCGGTCACGGAACGGGAGACCATTCAAGAGGCGCATAGAGGATAGATTTGCCGCCGCCCGCCGGTGGAGACTGGATGCTTACCGGCATCGCAGCCGTCTTGAACAGCTTTCATATCTTCCGAGTCCACCCAGCATTCAGCCAGATTCTCTGGGAGCTACCGCTGCTGATACAGGGGGCTTGAGCCGGTCGGAGCGTAGGGCGAGCAACCCTATCCCTTGCGGCTGACATAGGCAAAATAGGCGCCGCACAGGTCCTTTCCGGCACTGTCGCGGAACCATCCGTGCAGTTGTATGCGGCCTTCCGGCAGGGTGCTCTCAAAGGTCGCGCACTGGTCCTCGCTTCCCACGGGCGCCTGGAAGACCTGTCCTGCTACCGTCAGGTGGGCGGAGGCTATCGGGAGCGCGTTCCCGGGTGGGATAGTCCCTTCGGTTGCCTTGAATTCGGGAGCGCCGGCGCGCAGGGGGAGGCCGGCGTCTCTGGGCCAGCGACGAAGCTCCACCGTGTAGCGGTCGGGGCGCTCCACGAGTACATTCCATGGTCCGCCGCGTCCCCCTCCGATAGCCTGGCGGACGCTTTCTTGGCCGTCGGCGCGCACGTCTACCCATTCCGAACTGCATAGCATTGCTGGATCCTGGTGCGCCGAGCCGACGTGCGAGGGCACCAGGTCGTTCACACGCGGCTCCACTCCCGCCCACCACTGTTCATAGTGCGCGCGCATGCTCGAGACAATCTCCGGATTCGCTCCGGCCACGTCGGTCGTCTGACCCGGATCGCTGCGGATGTTATATAACTCCCGCATGTAGACCAGCCGCCAGTCGTTCCAGATCACCGCCGCATGGCCCTTGCGTAGGCTGTCCTGATAGTACTGCACGACGAACTTGCGATCCGCGAATCCGCCGGCACCTCCGCGCAGCAGGGGAACCAGGCTGACGCCGTCGAAAGCCGCGTTGGCGGGATTGGCAACCCCGCACAGGTCGAGCAGCGTGGGAAACACGTCCTGTGCCTGCGCTGGGACGCCAACATCGCGGCCGTGCGGGAAACCACCGGCCGGCCAGCGCAGGAAACACGGCACGCGATGGCCGCCGTCATATAGACTGCACTTCCCCCCGCGCATTCCGGCGTTGTACACATCGTTGCCCGCGAAGCCGCCGTTGTCCGACATGAAGATCAGGATGGTGTTATCCCGCAGTCCCGTCTGGCGCAGAAACGCGTCCAGCTTCCCCATGGTCATGTCGAGATTCGCCAGCATGCCGAAGTACGCGGCGGGGCCCTTGCCCTCATAAGGCTTCCGATACTGGGGCGCTACCCATTCCGGGAAATGCGGGACGTTGGTGGGCAGGTAGGCGAAGAAGGGCTGGCGGCGGCCGCGGCACTGGTCCATCCACCGCATGGCCAGGTCAAACCACACCTCGTTGCAGTAACCTTTCGCGCGCCGGGGTTCACCGTTGTGATAGTAACGAGGGCCGAAATAGTCGTTGTTCCAGAAGTCTCCCGCTGCGGTAATCCCGTAACCGAGAAAGTAGTTCGCTTCCTGGAAACCTCGGTCCATGGGGCGGTACGGATAGCAATAGCCCAGATGCCACTTCCCGAAGATGCCGGTCTGATAACCGTGCGCCGAAAAGGCATCCGCGAGGGTTGGCAATTCACGCCGCAATTGCGAACGGCCGCACGCGGTCGCCATCGCGCCGTTGCGCACGCAGTCCACGCCACTCAGCAACTGCCCGCGCGAGGGCGAGCACATGGGCGCCACGTGGAATTGCGTGAAACAGACGCTTTCGGCGTGGAGTAGGTCCTGGCGCGGGGTGCGCAAGACGGGATTTCCGAGGCAGGATAAATCCCCGTAACCCTCGTCATCGGTCAGCACGAACAGCACGTTGGGGGGCGTTGTCCGGGCGGCGCGAAGCATGCCCGCGCTGCATAGCACCGCCGTGCTCTTCAGGACGCCGCGGCGGGTCATCGTTCGAATCAAGCCATCGTTATCAATGCCGGATCTGCGACTCATCGCTCACCTCTGCCGTCCAGAATTCTGTCAGCGGAATCCATGCAAGTCAACGCCCGGGTGCTACACCGGACGATCGAACAGCGGCACGTACAACACAGTTGCCGGTTGGTGGCAATTCGTCGAGAGCCTGGGCAGCGCCGGTTCCATTTCCGGCGTCGCCAGCATCGCGGAGCCGGTACGCGGCCCAGACTTTGCGGCCAGCAGCCTGGATCTCATCCTCGCCAGCGAACATTGGACGCCAGCTAACTTGCGTTGATGAGGGAGCGCGCGACAATGCCGCAGTCCCGCGCCAAGGCGGTCGATGCCCTGAACCAGGTCCACCCCCTCGCGGACGGTGATATGGTGGGCTATAAAACAGACACAGTGAGGACATCGACGGCGACGGACACCCGGCCGTTGGTGTTCAAGGCGCAGTTCAAGTTTGCCGAGGAACATGAACCCGATCAATCCGCCTTTCTCACGACGTGCGCTGCTTGGCGGCGCGACCGCCGCGGCCACCGCTGTCGGTCAGCAAAGGACCGTTCCCTCCAAGCCGAATGTCATCGTGATGCTGTTCGACGATCTGGGAACGCAGGACCTTGGATACCTCGGCGCCAGCGACCTCAAAACGCCCAATATCGACCGTCTCGCCGCGGCTGGCACACTGTGCCGGAACTGGTACTCAAACGCTCCGGTCTGCGCACCGGCGCGTGCGGCGCTGCTGACGGGCCGATACCCGATCCGGGCTGGCGTCGGTAATAATGGCCAACCGCTGAGGCACACAGAAAGGACGCTCGCGTCTCAACTGAAGGGTCGCGGGTACGACACTGCGCTGGCGGGCAAATGGCACCTTGGCAGCACACCCGAGACGGTCCCGAATGCTCACGGCTTTGACTACTTTTACGGCTTTCACGAAGGCTGTGTCGATTACTACTCACAACGCTACTATTGGGGCGAGCCGAGACGGGTGAACTTCCACGACCTGTGGAGGAATCGCGAGGAGATCTTCGAAGACGGCCAGTACCTGACCGAACGGATCGGCGAGGAGTCGGCATCGTTCATCGCGCGCAGGCGGCAATCGCCGTTTTTCCTCTACACTGCGTTCAACGCCGTTCATTACCCGATGCATGCGCCCCAGAAGTACGTGGAGCGCTTCCCCAATCTCGATCCGGAGCGGCGCATGTACGCGGCGATGCTCTCGGCCGCCGATGATGCGATCGGCAATATCATCAACACGCTGGAACGAACAGGGCAGCGGGACAATACCCTGATCTTCCTGCTGGGCGACAATGGCGCCACGCGGGAGCCGCGAGCCGGCCTGCGCCAGGAGCCGGCGAAAGCGGGGCTCAATGCCGGGCGCGGCTTCAAGTTCAGCACCTTCGACGGAGGCATGCACGTTCCGGGCTTGGTGAATTGGCCGGGACATGTTCCGGCCGGACGCAAGATCGATCAGGTCGTGATGACGGCGGACATTTTCCCCACGGTGTGCCATCTGACCGGCACGTCTTTGCCCGGCGACCGGATTTACGACGGGCGGAACATCTGGCCCGTGCTGACCGAGGATCGAAGCTCGCCGCACGAGTTCGTGGCCTGGGCAGAGGGTCCCCAGTTGGCGATTCGAAAGGGGAAATGGAAGTTGGTGCAGAACGGCATCGTCCACGACGGAACGCCGCCAGGGGAGAAGCCTCTCGAGGGCGAGGATGCGGTGTTTCTTTCCGATATCGAGAAGGACCCGAAAGAAACCACGAACTTGCGGAGACTGCATCCCAACGTCACGGATGAGTTGCAGACTCTCGTGGCGCGCTGGCGCAAGGAAGTGGAGACGTTTTAGAAGTTGCGGGCAGAGTGAGGTGTGCCGGATGTGATGTCTCAAGCGGCCTGTTTTTCGCGGATCGCTTGCGGCGATGGATTGCCGATGCCGGCAGCAACTTCGCGATTCCCGCCGAATCGCGTCTGTCAAAGGCGGCAGCCTAGCCGGCGCCGCAGCATTTCTTGAACTTGCGGCCGCTTCCACATGGGCACGGGTCATTTCGACCGGTAGCCTGAGTTGCGGAAACTCCGCCGGCCCTTTCGCGGATGATCTGCATAAGATCCGCCGCTGGACGCCCGCTCCTTAGTAGTTGCGCCATGGCCCGCATGTAGGGGTCGATGTGATTGAAGAATCGCTTGTATCCGGCACAAAGGTAGTTCAGGCCCGGCTCACCGTCGGGCGTTTGAATGAAGCGATGTTTGGGACACTCGCCATTGCAGGCGAATCGAACCTCGCATTGCTGGCAATATACGGGCAGCGTGGTCAGCTTCTCATCGCCGAACTGGACCTGCTGCGAAGCATGAACCATTTCTCCAAGAGTCTGGTTCATGATGTTCCCTAAGCGGTACCTGGGATAGACGTAGTGATCGCAGCTATAGAGATCTCCGTTGTGCTCGATTGCGAGGGCCGCTCCGCACTTTTCCGCAAAGACGCAAAGCGAGGAGCCTAAGTCCATCCAGTTTCCAAGGGCGACGTCGAAAAGTTGAACAAAAACTCGCCCGATATCCTGGCGCGCCCATTCATCGAAGATCTCGCACAGGAATCGACCGTATTGCTTCGACTCCACGCTCCATGAGGTAACTGGCGATGAGTCAGTAGACTTCTCTCCAAGAACAGGAGGCTGGTCCAGACTTAAGCCGAGCAGCTTCATTTTCGGTGGAGCGTGCCGCTCGACGAGAGGAATGAACTGAATGAATCCGCTACCCATCTCCTTGAGAAAGCGGTACACGTCCAGAGGCCGCTGCGAGTTAGCCCGATGCACGACGGTCAGTGTGTTAAACTCGACCTGTTCCCTTTTCAGTAGTTCTATCCCACGAACCACCGCATCGAAGGAGGACTTTCCGCCCTTGTTAACGCGGTACCGGTCGTGCAGCTCCCGTGGGCCATCGATGGAGATTCCGATCAAGAACCGGTGTCCGGCAAACAGATCGCACCACTCGCCGTTGAGCAGCACCCCGTTGGTTTGCAGCGCATTCGAGATCTTTTTTCCGTTCGCGTGTTTCTTTTGCAGCGCCACGACCTTGCGGAAGAAATCGACTCCGAGTAGTGTCGGCTCGCCGCCCTGCCAGGTGAATGCCACTTCAGAGCCAGGCTGCGCCTGAACATATTGACGAATGTACTCTTCGAGCACTTCATCGCTCATGCGCCACTTGCGCTCGTCTGGATATAGCTTTTCCTTGTCTAGGTAAAAGCAATACTTGCAGTCGAGGTTGCAGATCGGCCCGATTGGCTTAGCGAGAACGTGGAACTCTCCCCCATTTGGTGGAATCCGATCCATGATCGAAGTATAGAAGCCTGCGACCCGGCGCCGCGAGTGACCCGCTGGCCGGGCCCGAAATCGGCATGAAAGTGGCTCTGGAATACACTGCTCACGCGCAGCCCCAGTCTTTCAGCGCCGGCCAGGCACTATTGGGTGTCGGGCTGCGGGTCGCCTGCCGTCGCGGCCGCGCCGGCTTCGTCTTCTGACAGATGGACCTGACCGGCTCCTGGGACCGATGGCTGGCAAGCTGGCTGTCGAACCGACGGAAGCGAAGGTGGATTGAGAGGGAAGTGCTTGAAAAGAATGGAGCCACCCGCCGGGATCGAACCGGCGACCTGCTGATTACGAATCAGCCGCTCTACCAGCTGAGCTAGGGTGGCCTGGACTTGGAATGGGCGCGCGAGCGCTCTTTTCAATATGCCACACCGGGCCTGACTCCGCCTAGCCACCCTTGGACCCGAGGAACGGTTCCGCTCGCGATGCCGGGATCCCGGGCGCCGGGTGTGCCACGATGGGAGGCGTCGGAAGGAGCGCCCAGTGCCCGAATTGCCGGAGGTCGAAACTGTGCGCCGGACTATCGCGCCGCGCCTCATCGGGCGCGTGATCCGCGAGATCCGCTATCTTTCTCCGCTGGCGGCGGATGGGGACCCCGATGGCATGGCTGCGGCGCTCACCGGGCGCCGGATCGTGGACGTTTTGCGGAAGGGCAAGTACCTGATTTTCCCGCTTGATACTGGCTGGATGAGGATTCATCTGCGGATGACTGGCAAACTGCTGTACGACGGGCGGCGCACGCCCTGGACGCGCGCGCTCGTCGAATTCGACGACGGCCATGCGCTGCTGTTCGACGATCCACGCCAGTTCGGCCGGCTGTTGTGGAGCGGCGCGCCTCCGGCCGATGTCGGGCGTCTGGGCCCGGACGCCCTGGAACTCGACGTCGCGCAATTCGCCGCGCGGCTGAGCGGGCGGCGCGGCCGGCTGAAGCCGCTGCTGTTGAACCAGCGGGTCCTCAGCGGTCTCGGCAACATTTATGTGGACGAAGCGTTGCATCGCGCCCGCATCCACCCGCTGGCCTCCGCGGCACGGCTCGGACCGGCGCGGCTCATGCGGCTGCATCGGGCCATTGCTGATGTTCTGGCGGAGGCGATCGCCGCCGGCGGCTCGTCGATTTCAGATTACGTGGATGCCGAAGGCCGCCGGGGGTGGTTCCAGTTCGCGCACCGTGTGTATGGCCGGGAAGGGGAGCCCTGCCTGGCGTGCGGAGGGCCGATCCGGCGCATCGTCGTAGGGCAGCGGGGAACGCATTATTGCCCGCGCTGCCAGCGGGTTTAACAGCCGGAGCCGTCGTCAGCATGCACGTCGGCACGACGCTCTGCTTCACGGTGGATCTATTGTAATCAAAGGACTTGTTGGAATCTTACCGTGCATTTCACAATCCACGCTGGTGCGGTACCGTGTTTCAGGGTGAATCTATTGCAACCAAAGAACTTATTGACAATTTAGCGTATTGCAGCGGAGCCCGGCCGCGATGGTCTTCTTGACGGTGTTTGGCCCCCTCTTTCGGCGCACGTCTTTTCCAGCCGCCGGTCCAAGCGCCAGCGCCGCGCGGCCAAGGTTGGGAACGGAACCGGCCCCGCAGGCTCCCGGCGGCGCCCGCCGGACTTGACGGCTTATGTATAGTGAGGATGGGGAGCAGGCAGTGCCGCGGCGGCGTCGGATTGCCCTCACCATCCTCCTTCTAGTAGCCTGAAACCGTCCTTATGCCAAAATCTCTGGTCATCGTCGAATCGCCTGCCAAGGCGAAGACGATCGGCAAATATCTGGGCAAGAACTTCGTGGTCAAGGCCAGCCTGGGCCACGTCAAGGATCTGCCGAAGAACGACCTGGCGGTCGACGTGGAGCGCGATTTCCGCCCCACCTACGTAGTCATCGAAGGCAAGAAGAAGCTGATCGACGAGCTGAAACGCAGCGCCAAGGAGGCCGGCTCGATCTACCTCGCGGCCGACCCCGACCGCGAAGGCGAGGCGATCTGCGCCCACCTGCAGGAAGAGCTGCAATCGAAAAAGGCCGGCGGGCCGGAGATCCTCCGGGTTACGTTCAACGAGATCACCTCCAATGCCGTCAAGCGGGCCTTCGACCACCCCCGCCAGGTCAACACGGCGCTGGTCGACGCCCAGCAGGCGCGGCGCGTGCTGGACCGGCTGGTGGGCTACAAGATCTCGCCCCTGCTGTGGGACAAGGTGCGGCGCGGGCTGTCGGCGGGTCGCGTGCAAACGGTGGCGCTGCGGCTGATTGTCGAACGCGAGCGCGAGATCCGGGCCTTCATCCGGCAGGAGTACTGGACCATCGAGGTCCACCTCCACGGCAAGAAGCCGCCAGTGCTGAAAACCAGCCTGGCCAGGCGCGACGGCGAAAACGTCTCCATCGAGAACGAAGCCGCGGCGGGGAAAATCGTTCAGGCCCTGGAAGGCAGCGAGTACCGCGTCCTCTCCGTCACGACGAAGGAGAAGCGGCGCTTCCCGGTGCCGCCATTCATCACTTCGACGCTGCAGCAGGAGGCGGCGCGCAAGCTGCGCTTCAGCGTAAAACGCACGATGGGGCTGGCGCAGCGCCTGTACGAAGGCATCGAACTGGGCCCGGAGGGCTCGGTCGGCCTGATCAGCTACATGCGAACCGACTCGACGCGCGTGGCCGACGAGGCCTTGCAGGAAGTGCGCGGCCTGATCGGCGAGCGTTTCGGGGACGGATACCTGCCGGCGACGGCAAATTTCTACAAGACCAAGAAGGACGCCCAGGATGCGCATGAAGCGATCCGGCCGACCAGCGTCTTGCGCACGCCGGACGAAATCGCCAGGTACCTGAGCGATGACGAGCTGCGGCTGTACCGCATCATCTGGATGCGCTTCGTCGCCTCGCAGATGACGCCGGCGGTCTTCGACCAGACCACGGTCGAGGTGAGGGCGCGCGGCCGCGACGGCGCGGAATACCTTTTGCGCGCGACCGGGTCGGTGCCCAAGTTCGACGGCTTCCTGGCCGTGTACGAGGAGGGCAAGGACCAGAAGGACGCGGAGGACGAGGAGCTGAAGAACCGCCTGCCCGAGCTCAGCGAAGGCGAGGTTCTGAAGTTCAAGTCGATCCAACCCGAGCAGCACTTCACCGAGCCGCCGCCGCGGTTCACCGAGGCCATGCTGGTGAAGGAACTGGAGTCCGACGGCGTCGGCCGGCCCTCGACCTACGCCTCGATTCTGTCCACCATTCAGGAGCGCGGCTACGTCCGGCGGGAGGGCGGCAAGATCGCCCCGACCGACCTGGGAACAATCGTCACCGGCCTGCTGGTGGAGAGCTTCGGCGACATCTTCGACGTCACCTACACGGCGCGCATGGAAGACGAACTGGATGAGATCGAGGACGGCAAGATCGGCTGGACCGAGGCGTTGTCGGAGTTTTACACGCGCTTCAAGAAGGACCTGGAAGAGGCCGAGCGCTCGATGCGCGACATCAAGCGGACGGAGATCGCCACCGACAAGACGTGCGACCGCTGCGGCAAGCCGATGGTCATCAAGTGGGGCAAGCACGGCTACTTCCTGGCCTGCACCGGATATCCGGAGTGCACCAATACGCGCGAGATCGCGCTGGACGCCGACCAGATCGGTGACGGCGAGAACCCGGTTGAGGTGACCGAGCAGGACGCCGAGGAGTATTGCGAGAACTGCGGGCGTCCGATGGTGCTCAAGAAAGGGCGCTTCGGGACCTTCTACGCCTGCACCGGCTACCCCGACTGCAAGACCACCAAGCGCATCGGCGAAGCGCAGAAGAAGCCGGACGTGCTGCTGGAAGAGCAGTGCCCGGAGTGCGGGCACCCGCTGGCGGTGAAGACAGGGCGCTTCGGGGAATTCACCGCCTGCTCGAATTATCCGGCCTGCAAGTACGTCCGCCAGAAAACGACGGGCGTCGCCTGCCCGCAGTGCGGCACGGGGGAAATCATCGAGCGGCGCTCCCGGCGTGGCAAGACATTTTTCGGCTGCAACCGCTACCCGGAGTGCGACTTTGTGGCGTGGTCGCGGCCGATCGCCGAGACCTGCCCGCAGTGCGGCTCGAAGTACCTGCTGGAGAAGCGCCTCAAGGCGGGCCACTTCGCCGAGTGCCCGAACAAGGAATGCAAGCACCGCAAGCCGCTGGTCGAAGTCGAAGCGCCGGCCGTGTGAGCCGCTCGGGGCCGCGCCTGCTCCGCCCGCTTCCGGATGAGGTGCAACACCGGAGCGTTCCAAGCGGGAAGAGTGAACCGCGCAGGATCAGGCGGCTCATGAGGCGCGCCGGGCAACCTCGCCGATCGCCTCGCGCGTCAGCCGCACCAACTCCGCCACGCTCTGCTGCCGCACGGGAAGGACACGCTTCGGCCCCGGGCCATCCGGGCTCCAACGTTCGAGCATGCGCTGGCACGAGAATCCGCCGAAGATCGACACCAGCGGCACGTCAACTGCCGCCGCGGCGTGCTGGCCGGCCGAGTCGTAGCCGACGTAAAGCTGCGACGAGGCGATGAAGGCCGCGAACGACGCGAAGCTGCCTTCGTGCAGTGCGATGCTCGCCCCCGCGCCGCCCAGCCGCGCCACCGTGGCCCGCACTCGCCGCTCCTCCTCCGAGCCTGGCGCGCCCGTGTCGAGCAGCACCTGCCAGCCGGATTCGACCAGGAAACGCAGGATCTGTTCCTCGAACGGATCGGGCACGCGCTTGCCGGGGTTCTCACCGATGCCGAAGCTGACCGTGGCCACGGCCCGGCCCGGCAGCGCGTGGTCAAAGCGTGGGTGGAACCACGGCTCGGCGCGCTCCACGCCCAGGGTTTCGCGAACCCACTGGCGTGCCAGTGCCGGCAGCGTCGCGCCCGAAACTGCGTAATCGCGGCTCTCAGATACGCCGCCGTCAGCGCGGCTTTCAAAGACGCCGCCGTAAGCGCGGCTTTCAAAGAGATGATGCGCGGCGGCTCGGCACACCGGCAACAGGCCCAGTTGCGTCAGGCGCGAATCGGGATCCAGGACCAGCACGCCGGGCCGGTCCATCACCTCCCGCAGTTTGCCGAACGCCGCCAGCCGGTCGCACAGCAAACCGGTCCGGCCATACGGCGCCTCCAGAAACGACCAGCGCGCGCCCGCGCCTTCAAACAGCTCCCAGGCCGGGCGCGGCCCGGCGAACCATAGTCGCGCCTGGGGGTACCGCTGCCGCGCGCCGTCCATCAGGATGCTGGTCACCGCGATGTCGGCGCCCAGCGTTACGCGCGACAGCACGAACACCTCCGCCGGCTCGAACTCGGGCGCGCGAACGCGACGTATGCGATCGTAGCGCGACGTCAGGCCGGCGGCGTCCAGTCCGGGCATCGCCCGCGCGATCACCGGCGCCAACAGCCGCACGTAGGCGTCGCACAGCGCCGGCTCGAATCGGTCTGCCAGGCCTTCGACCAGCGTCCCGAACAACGCCCGGCTGGCGGCCCGCGCGACGGCTTCATCGTTGTCCAACGCCAGTTCGGCGAGTTGGGAGACTCCGCCCGAGTCGGGCTCGCGGCCGGCCAGGCAGTCGTCGAGCAATCGGCGCGCAATGTCAGCGGGCGAGATACTTTCCAACCAGCAGCTCCAGCTTGCGGTACGTCGCCTCGGGCACGGTCTTCGGGTCGGTAATCAGCGCATGCGCCAGCGCGTGGCTGCAGCCGCACGTCCGCGCCTCCAGCCGCAGGTTGCGCACGGCGCTGCGCACGACCCGCTCGGCGTGCTCCGCGTTGGCATTCAGGTTCGCGATAATGTCGCTCACCGTGACCGCATCGTGTTCGGCGTGCCAGCAATCGTAGTCCGTCACCATCGCAACCGTGGCGTAGCACAGCTCGGCCTCGCGCGCCAGCTTAGCCTCCTGCAGGTTCGTCATGCCGATCACATCCATGCCCCAACTCCGGTACAGGTTCGACTCCGCTTTGGTGGAAAACGCGGGGCCTTCCATGCACAGGTACGTGCCGCCGAGCGTCACATCCACGCCGCTTTCGACACAGGCGTCATAAAGTAGTCTGCTGACCTGCGGGCAAACCGGGTCGGCGAAGCTCACGTGCGCCACCAGTCCCTCGCCGAAAAACGTTGACACGCGGCCGCGCGTGCGATCGACGAATTGATCGGGGATGACGAAATCGCGCGGATGATGCTCTTCCTTCAGGGAACCGACGGCGCTGAGCGAGAGGATCCATTCGACGCCCAGCTTCTTGAACCCATAGATATTGGCGCGGAAGTTCAGCTCCGACGGGCTGATGCGATGGCCGCGGCCGTGGCGCGCCAGGAAGGCCACCTCCTTGCCTTCGAGTTCGCCCACGACATACGCTTCGGAGGGCTCGCCGAAGGGCGTCTCGACACGCTCCTCCCTCTGCCCGGTGAAGCCCGGCATGGAATACAGTCCGCTGCCGCCGATGATTCCGATTCTGGCGTTCAACTGCCTGGACCTCCCTGCGATGAAGTGGACAAACCCTCAGAATAGCGGGCCCGCGGGCACGAGTGGGAGCCCCCGCAATGCCAGATCCACCGTCGCTTTCGAGATAATGGGTTCGGCCCGTTCCGCCGGTTCTCGAATATGCAACTGCTGCGTCCGGAAAGCGCCACCGAACTTGCGCGCGCCTTGCGCGAAGCCGCCGCGGCCCAGCGCAGCATTGCGCTGCGCGGCGCGGGCAGCAAGGACGCCATGGGCGGGCCCGTGCCTGCCGCGGATGTGGACCTGAGCCTCGACAAGCTGAGCGGCGTCCTGCAGTATGAGCCGCGCGACCTCACCGTCAGCGTCGCCGCCGGCACGCCGTGGCACGAGCTGCGCGCCATCCTCGCAGCCGAAGGCCAGATGCTGCCGCTCGATCCGCCCTGCGCCGCAACTGCTACCGTCGGCGGGGTCGTGGCCGCCAACTGCAGCGGCCCGCGGCGGCGGCAGTTCGGCACGGCGCGCGACATGGTGATCGGCATGACGTTGGCGACGCTCGAGGGCCAGGTGGTTCAGGCCGGCGGCATGGTGGTCAAGAACGTCGCGGGCCTGGATACGCAAAAGGCGCTCATCGGCAGCTTCGGGACGCTGGCCGCGATGGCCGCCGTGAACTTCCGGCTAGCGCCGCTGCCGGAGGCCTCGCGCACATTTCTCATCGGCGGCCGGACCGCCGAGGAATGCGCCGCCGCCCGCGACCGCATCCTCACGAGCGTCCTTCAACCCGCCTCGATCGATGCTCTGAACCCCGCCGCGGCGAAGATCTGCGGGCTCGATTCCAGCGGCTTGGATGGTTTCGTCCTGGCCATCGGCGCCTCCGGCAGCGAGGCCGTGCTGGCGCGCTACGCGCGCGAGCTCGATGGCGCCCTGGCGCTCGAAGGCGATCGCGAACATGCTTTCTGGCACGCCATCCAGGAGTTCGCCCCGGCCTGGATGAACGGCCCGCCGGAACGCTCCGTCGTGCGCGCCGGCCATCCCTTGAACGCCCTCGCCGATGTGCTCGGCTCGGCCCCCGGCGCCTGCGTCGCGCGCGCCGGCAATGGCGTCTCCTACCTCGCCATGGGCGACCCGACGGAGCTCATTTATTGGATGATCGACGCTGTCCCGAAGAAGTGGACGCGCGTCGTCGAATGGTCCGGCGCGGAGGTGCCGGCGAGGATCGAACGGTGGGCCGTCCCCAGCGAAGATTTCAGCCTGATGGAGCGCTTGAAGTTGTTGTTCGACCCGCAGCGCCTTCTGAATCCGGGGAGGCTCTATGGCCGCCTGTGACACCCGTGCGCCCTTTCCACCGGTACTCGAGGGCCGCAATCCCGATGCCCCGGCGGCCTTCGATCTCGACAAGTGCATCCACTGCGGGCTGTGCCTGAACGCCTGCCCGACCTACCGCGAGCTCGGTCTCGAAATGGACTCGCCGCGCGGCCGCGTCTACCAGATGGTCCAGGTCGCCACGGGCCAGATGGAGATGGGGCCGTCCTATCTCCAGCACCTCGATCTATGTCTGGCCTGCCGGGCCTGCGAGACCGCCTGCCCCTCGGGCGTCCCCTACGGGCGCATGATCGAGGCCGCGCGGACCGAGATTCAGGACGCCAAAGCGCAATCGAAGCTGCCCCAATCGGCCATGGAGCGCATCCTTCGCCGCCTCGTCTTCGGCCGGATTCTGCCCTCGCCCGGCTGGCTCCGAACCATCGGCAGCCTGTTGTGGTTTTATCAGGCCAGCGGCTTGCGCGCGCTCGTGCGCGGCAGCGGCGTCTTGCGGTTGTTCGGAAAACTCGGCCGCATCGAGCCGCTCACGCCGCCGGCCGAGATGCCGAGCTTTTTTGCCCAATACGGCCGCGTCTTCCCGGCCGAAGGGGAACGCCGCTACCGCGTAGCGCTGCTCGGCGGTTGCATCGCCAACATCTTCTTCGCGCGGCTGCACGAGGCCACGGTGAGGGTGCTCGTGAAGAACGGTTGCGAAGTGCATGTGCCGCAAGACCAGACCTGCTGCGGCGCCCTGCACGTCCACACCGGCGAACGCGAGCGGGCCCGGGCGCTGGCGCGCACGAACATCGACGCGCTCCTGCCGGGCGATTATGACGCCATCATCAGCAACACCGCCGGCTGCGGCTCCACGCTGAAGGAGTATCACGAACTGCTGGAACACGACCCCGCTTACGCGGACAAAGCGCGGCGCTTCGTCGAGCGCATGCGCGATGTGAACGAGTTCCTCGCCGCGGCCGGGCTGACGCAAACGCCGGGGCGGCTGGAGGCGACCCTCACTTATCAGGACTCCTGCCACCTGCTGCATGGCCAGAAGATCCGCAACGCCCCGCGCCAGCTGCTGTCGCAGATTCCGGGACTGGTGTTGAAAGAGCTGCCTTACAGCGACATCTGCTGCGGCAGCGCCGGCATCTACAACGTCGTCGAGGACGAGATGGCCGCGGCGCTCATCGAACGCAAGATGGGGCTCGCCAATTCGACCGGCGCGACGATCATCGCCACGGCCAACCCTGGCTGCATGTTGCAGCTCCGCGCCGGCGTCACCCGCCACGGCCGCGGCCAGCGCGTTGTGCACGTCATCGAACTGCTGGACGAAGCCTACGGCCACCCTCCGGCCTCGCCGGCCGATCCGGCTTAGCCGCAGTCGGGTCATGCGGCTCGTGGATGCCGCGCCGGCGGTTGCCAGGCCGCTCGCCGTAAGGGTGCGGACAGCTACCATGAAGCAGTAAGGTTCCCATGCCCGTCGACCACACCACGCGGAAGCGCTTCTACTTCCCCGGCAGCGGCCAGTTCGCGGTCCGCGACCACTTCGCCGTTGGCTTCGAGCCCGTCCATATCGGCTACCTGGGCGAGAATTTTCGCCGCGTGTATCTCGATCTCGTGGTCCCGCCGGAGCCGCCGTGCGATTTCGTGACGCGCAATCTGATCGAACGTCTCACCGGCCCGCAGATCGTCGAGCGTTTCGGCGCGAATTGCCTGGCGCCCCTGCCCGTCGCCTGGCACCTGCTGTTGCAACACGCCACCGGCCAGCCCGGCGCGCTGCTGACCACGGGGGAGACCAACATCCTGATCCACCCCGGCGTGGACTACACCATCGGGATCTTCTGGTTCCATGGCGGCTGGAGCATCCGCGCCTATCCCTTCCACTCCGAGAAGCCGCGCGGCTGGTTTGCCGGCAACCAGGTGATCGTCCGCAGCGGTTGAAGCCCGCCATTCACCCCGGCGGCGCCGCGCTAATTTCCGTAGTCTTCCGTGCACGGGGCCGCGCATCCCGAGAGGAGCGATTGAGGCTAGCCGAGGATGTCGCGCAGGTCGCGATACAGACGCCGCGCGGCGGAGGCTTCCCCGCCGGCGGCCGCGCGCGTTTGGCCTTTGCCGACGAACCAGTCCTTGCCGTCCCGCGCCACCAGCGCCGCGAATCCGGTGTCGGAGAGTAACCCCGGCGAGCCGATCGCGCCGAAGCCTTCACCCCGCCGCTCGACCAGCACGACGCAATCCTCGCGTTCGAAAACGAAGTGCGTGGGAATCTCCGGCACGCTCAGCAACCGGATGCCTGCCGAGGCCAGGCGCTCGAGTTGCGCAGCCAGCGTGGGAGTCAACGCCGCCTCTCACATCTTGTAGCGGCCGAGGTCCTCGTCGTTGAGGCCCTCCAGCCAGCGCTTCAGCTCTTCGTTGGTCACCTTGTCGCTGATGTTGGCCACGCTGCGCGAAGACTGCAGTACCTGCTCCTCGACGTAGATCGGGCAATCCAGCCGCAGCGCCAGCGCCAGCGCGTCGCTGGGCCGCGAATCGACGCTGATCAGCTCGCCGTTCTGTTCCAGCCAGATCACGGCGTAGAAGGTCTCATCCTTCAACTCGCTTACCACCACTTTGTGGACCGTGGCTTCGACGCCCGTGAGCAGGTTCTTGATCAGGTCGTGAGTCATCGGGCGCGGGGTCGTGACCTTCTCGATTTCGAGTGCGATGGCGTTGGCTTCGTACACGCCGACCCAGATCGGCAGGATCGAGTTGCCGCTCGCGTCGCGCAGGATGATGATCGGCGTGTTGGTGACCGGATCGACCATCAGGCCCCGGATTTTCATCTCAATTTCCATGGTCACCCCTCCCCAGCCTACTAAACTCGGCCCGGCGCAACATCCATTCCCAACGCGCTCGGCGCGCCGCTCACAATGCCGCGGCACATTCGCCGGCCAGCGAATTTGGCCCGGCCCGCAGCACGCGCACTTCCGCGTAACGCCCCAGAACCTCGTCCTTTCGCGGCGCGCTCCCGTCGCCGCGCGGCGCCGCGGTGAAGTTCAGCACGCGATTTTGCGACGTGCGCCCGATCCACTGCCCGGTGGCGCTGTTGAAGCCTTCAATGAGCACCTCCTGCCGGCTGTCAATGAGGTTCGAGTTGCGGCGCAACTGGATCGCGCGCTGCCGCTCCTGCAGGATCGTCAGCCGCCGGCCCTTCTCATCTTCCGGCACGTGGTCGTCGAGCGCGAGCGCCGGCGTGTTGGGCCGCCGCGAGTACTTGAAGCTGAAAATCGAATCGAACTCCACCTCGTCCAGCAGCGACAACGTCTGGGCGAAATCCTCTTCGCTCTCGCCCGGGAAGCCCACGATGATGTCGGTGGAGATGGCGATGGCGCGACGGGCGTTTTTCATCCACTCGATGCGCCGCATATACTCGTCGCGCGTGTATTGCCGATCCATGGCCCGCAGCACCCTGGTCGAGCCCGACTGCACCGGCAGGTGAACCATGTTGCACAGCGTCCCGGTGCGCTCGATCGCATCGACGATCTCATTCACGAAGTCGCGCGGGTGCGACGTGGTGAACCGGACCCGCCGGATGCCGGCGACGCGGCCCACCTCCTCCAGCAGCCGCGGGAAGTCCCAGCCCTCGGGCGTCGGATCGCGGTACGAGTTGACATTCTGTCCGAGCAGCTGGATCTCCGTGTAGCCCGCCGAGGCGAGCTGCCGCGCCTCGGCCATCACGCTCGCCGACGTGCGGCTGCGTTCGCGTCCGCGCGTGAACGGCACCACGCAAAAGGAGCAGTTTTTGTCGCAACCCTCGATGATCGTGATGTAGGCGCGATGCGGGTTGTCGCGCCGGGTCAGCGGCGTTTCGAAGGTGTCCTCCGTATCCAGACTCAATCCGCTGACGCGCCGCTCTCCGGCTTCAATGCGGATCAGCAGTTCGGGCAGCTTCGAGTAACTCGCCGAGCCCGCCACCAGTCCCACATGCGGCGCGCGTTCAAAGATCCGCTCGCCCTCCTGCTGCGCCACGCAGCCCAGCACGCCGAACACCTTGCCGTTGTTGCCGCCCGCGCGCTTGAACTGGTCCAGGCGGTGGAACACCTTCTGCTCCGCCTTGTCGCGAATGCTGCAGGTGTTGTAGAGAACGAGGTCGGCCTCGGCGGGCGTTTCCACCTGCTCATAGCCGCGGCTCTCCAGCGTGCCGACCACCTTTTCGGAGTCGTGCACGTTCATCTGGCAGCCGAACGTCTCCAGGTAGAATTTTTTCATCTTCGCGCGACCCAGCGAGGAAACTGCTCTCATTATAGAAGTTTCGTTGGTTCGACCGCGCGGCCGAACCGTTTCTGAACCGCGAACGCGAGGGAGCGGGCGCGTTGTTCCAGAGCCGCGCGTTACTGAGCCGCGACCGCAAGGGAGCGGGCGCGTCACTGAGCTGCGACTGAATGGAGCGGTCGCTGGGTAGGGCGGACGTCCATGTCCGCGCCGGACCTCCCGTTCCGGCCCCCTTGCAGAACCGCGGCCGGGAGCGGCCCATCGTTTATTCAGCCCCCGTCAACCCTTCAGATCCCGGAACGCCGCCTCGATCTCCTTCTTCGCCTGCGGCCCCACCGAGGTCAGCGGCAGCCGTACCGGCCCGCCGTAATACCCGTTCAAGTCCAGGGCGTGTTTCAGCCCCGGAATGCCGTATCTCTCCTCGACCAGCGCCGCCGCCGGCGCAATGCGCTGCTGCCAGTCCGCGCCCGCGTCGAACTCCCTCATCCGGTGCGCTTCCCAGATCGCGATGACCGTGTACGGCGCCGCGCTCGCGTAGTCCGGAACCGCGCCCACAGCCCCCGCCGCCAGCGCTTCCGCGAGCGTCCGCGCCGACCCGGTCAGCACCTGAAACTCGGGCCTGGCCTCACGGATGATCCGCGCTATCTTCCCGACGTCGCCCGAGCCTTCCACGAACCCGATGATATTGGGATGTGCGCTCAGCCGCACCACCGTCTCGGCCTGAATGTCCACGCCCGTCTCCCATGGCCGGTTGTTGACGATCAGCGGAATCCGCGCCTGGTCGGCCACCGCGCCGAAAAACAGCGCCTGGCGGCCCGCGTTGTCGAGCAGGTTGCGATAGCAAAGCGGCGCACCCACGAGCGCCGCTTTATACCCCAGTTCCGCCGCCTGATGGACCAGCCGCACCGTCTCGCGCACGCTCTCGACGCCCGTCCCGCACAGCAGCAGTTTGTCCGGCGCGGCGCACTTCGCCGCCAGTTCGAACATCCGCCTCTGCTCCTCCGCCGTGAGCAGCGCGCCCTCGCCCGCCGCTCCGCACACGACGTAGCCCGCGAGGCCAGTCTTGTTCCACTTCGCGACGTTGTGCTCGACCTTGGCCGCGTAAATCTCTCCGTCGTAATTGAACGGCGTCGTGATCGGAACGAAGATCCCGTGCAGCTTCATGTCGGTTCTTTCCCAGGGTAAGAAATCGCGGCAGCCGCGCGCTGCGCTTCCTCCCGGACGCCCGCTGTTGCCCGCTTCTGCGTCGGCAGCTATGCTGGGACAACACCGCGAGGGGCCGTGCCACACGCCAGCCTGTTCCAGATTGTCGAACGCCTCGAGCGCCACTACGGCCCTCCGCGGCGCGAGCCTCCCGGCGGCCCATTCGAGATGATCCTGTGGGAGATCGTCGCTTATCTGGCCGACGACGACACGCGGCGCGCGGCGTTCCAGGCATTGCAGGCCGAAACCCGCTGCGACCCGCGCCGCATCCTCTCCACGCCGCTCGCGCAACTCGAGAAGATCACCCGCCGCGGCGGCTCCATCGCGCCCGGCGAGCGGGCCGAACGCTTGCAACGGGCCGCCTGGCTGGTGCAGGAGGAGTTCAACGGCGATCTATCGCCGGTCCTGAAGCTGCCGGTGCCCAAGGCCAAAAAGGCGCTGATGCAGTTCCCCATGATAGGCGAGCCCGGCGCCGAGAAGATCCTGCTGCTCGCCGGCGCGCAGCCCGTCCTGGCGCTCGATTCCAACGGACTGCGGGTCCTCCAGCGCCTTGGCTTCGGCCGTGCGCAGAAGAGTTACACCGCCGACTACCGCTCGGTGCGCGAGGAGGTGCTCGAAGAGCCCGCCCAGGATATCGGCTTTTACCAAAGTGCGCACCTGCTGCTCCGCGTTCACGGACAGCGCCTGTGCACGCGCACCCGCCCGGCGTGCGCCTCCTGCCCACTCGCAAGCCTCTGCCCGTTTCCTGGAAAGGTCGCTTGAGACTCAGACGACAACGGCCCGACTTGCGCCGGGCCGTTTGGTCCAAACCAGCTGTGAGTGAATCCGCTAGGACGCCTTGACGAACGTGAACAGCGCCAGCGACTCGATAAAAGCCAGGCCGAGCAGCAGCAGGATGCGGATCGCGCCGCCCGCGCCGGGGTTGCGCGCGATGCCCTCGGCCGCGGCCGCAATGGCCTTGCCCTGCGCCAGGCCGCACAGCCCCGAAGCGAACGCCATGGCGAACGCCACCGGCAGCACGAACACGCCGCCGCTGGCCGGTTGCGTGCCTTGGGCGAACATGGGAACGGCGATCAGAAATAGGATCGCCAGAATTGCGAACGTGCGAATGTTCATACGTTATACTCCTTCGAATCAAACTGGCCCCAGGAGGTGGTTCCACGCCGTGCGTTGGGACGCCGGGGGCTCACGCTGGAAGCCCGGACACTCGGTTAGCGCTCGCGGGAGCGCGGAAAATCTTGCTGGCCTCGCGCCGGATGCGCTCCAAAACGCTATTCGTAGCGGCCCACGATTCCGCATACCACTGATTCAGTGGTGCGTATTCGATCCGGCTTACTACTCGATAGCGGCTTGGCTGCGAACACGTGCCGGTTAACCCTCCTCGTGCGCCACCGCGCCACCCACATATGCGATCAGCAGCATCGTGAAAATAAACGCCTGGATCAGCGAAACAAAAATGTGCAATCCCATGAGCGCCACCGGAACCACGAACGGCACCAGGGCGATGAAGCCCATGGTCACCTTCTCGCCGGCGTACATGTTGGCGTAAAGACGAATGGTCAGGGAAAGCGGACGGATGCAGTGGCTGATGATCTCCAGCGGGAACATGAACCACGCCAGCCACCATATCGGACCGGCGAAATGTTTCAGATACCCGAGCGGCCCCTGCACCCGCACGCCCTGGCTGTGGTAGTAGAGGAAGACGCACATGGCGGCGCCCGCCGGCACGTAATAGTACATCGTCGGCGCTTCGAACGAGGGGATGACGCCCAGCAGGTTCGAGCTCAGGATGAAAAAGAAAATCGTGCAGAAGAAGGCCAGGTGGCGCTCGCTGCCGTGCCCGACAATGTCCTTGCCCTGCTGGCCCAGGAAATTGTAGATCGTTTCAAAGGTCAACTGAAACGTGCCCGGGCGATCCACCGACAACCGCGTGCGCAGCACCGCGGCGGCAGCCATGAGAATCAGGATGACCAGGATCTCCATGGCCACGTAATTGGTCCAGGGCCGGCCCTGCCCCGGGTGCAGGCCCGGCAAACCCAGTCGGGTCGCGAATTGCAACACCATCTCGGCCGGCCCCGCCAGGTAGCGGTTCAGCAGGGCCGTAAACCACAGTTCATGCTCGTGCATAGATCCACTCGTACAGGGCTTCCAGGGTGATGGACACGACCGGAATCAACAGGCCTACACAAAGGGGGTTGGGCGAAGCCCCGTAAACTCTCAAGATAGCAAACAAGACGCCCCCCAGCAGCAGCAGGCGAACAAGGTGCACGACAAGGCCCGCGGCATGCGGCTTGCGTCCCTCCAGCGCCGCGCCCGCGTCGTCCACCAGGCGTTTCAATAGCCAGAAGCTGACGCCCGAAATGGCCGCGCCGGCCAGGAAAGACGCCGCGTTGCGCCGGTTGCCCTGCGCGCCGAAGCCGATCGTGCCGGCTACCGCCAGGACCACGTAAATCTGCCGGATGCGACGGAGAATCGCCGTGTATTCAGTGTCTTGCACGGTCTATTCCGGCTTGTCGCCGGGCTTGTCCGGGACCCCTTTCGGCCGGTCCATCCCCTCGATGCGCAGGGCGGCTCGGTAGGTCTCGTATACGCCGGCGGCGCAGCCGACCAGCAAACCGGCCAGCGAGACCCACCCCGTGCCTGCACTATGATCCAGCATTTGCCCTATTTTGTAACAGATCCAGCCGCTGATCGGCGTCACCAGGGCGAGCCCCGCGTAGGCGGCGGCCTTGGCGTAGGGTGTCATTTGCGGCATGCGCGAAGCGCTCCCGGGGCTCCGTCCCAAGTATATACGCCGTGCAGGCAACGTGGAATGTGCGGCTAAATCGCGAGAATACGCGGGGATTTACCATATTTCGCGCGGTCTTTTTTGGGGATTTAAGAGCTTATGCGCCGGTTCGAATCCGGCGCAGGCTCCGCAGGTCGGATTCGCCTGCGACGCCGCTCGGAATTTGAAAGCCCGGGGGAGAGGAGGAGGAGAAGCCCCCGGGCCTTGCTGAGCCGGGTGGATACCCGGCGGGAATCAGGCCTACGCCGGAGGAGCGGACGTGGCCACTGCTCCCACTTATATTGAGACACATTTTTTGCAATTTGTTACGAAGAGTTTTCATTAAAAACGTACATTTCTGTCATAGATCCTGGCAAATCTCTCAGAACCCCAATTCCTTCAACAGTTCCCGGGAGCCGTAAACATCTCGCAGGGCTTCCACGATGCCCTGGCTGGCAACGTGCACGCTGCGCGCCTGGGCGTCGGTGTAGACGAACCGGTTGGGCAGCGCTTCCAGATTGGAATCAAAGACGATCCCGACGATTTCGCCCTTCGAATTCAGCGTCGCCGAGCCCGAATTGCCGCCGTGAATGTCGGCCGTGGCGACGAAGTTCAAGGGCGTTTTCAGGTTGATTGCGGATTTCACCTTCAACCAACGCGCGGGCAGGGCGAAGGGATCCCGGCCGGTGTTCTTGGCGAACAGGCCGGCGAAATCAGTGCTCCACTTCACCGGCTGGCGGGCGTCGTTCATGTAGCCTTTCACCTGGCCATAGCTGATGCGCAGGGTGAAGGTCGCGTCGGGGTAGTCGTTGCCTCCGGAGACGGCGAAGCGGGCGCGGGCCAGCCGCGCCGAGGCGCGCGTCAGGACGCTGTCCACCTGGTCCTCGTACTGCTTGCGAATCCGGCGCGCCGGCTTGTCGATGAGTAACGCCAGGCGGATCATCCCGTCCGTCGATTTCGTCACGGCGTCCGGGCTGGCGGCCAGGCGCTTGCGTGCGGCGACGTCGGCCAGCTTGCTGTGCGACACATACTCCTCCGCCGCGGCGTGCGGCGATTGGCCATGCAGGATCGCCGTAACCAGAGCGTTCTTCGTCCCGAATTCGCGGCTGAGGAAAGTGAAGTATTCCGCCAGCACCTCGACTTCCAGCTCGGGATGAATCGGCGCCGGCGAATACATGGCTTGCTCGAGCGAGGAAAGCCCGGCGTCGGTGTACTCGCGCAGGCGCTCGCCGTTGGGCTTCTTCGTTTCGACGGCGTAACGGGCGACGCGGCGCGCGATGGCGAACAGGCTGCTGCCGGCGGCCGGCGTGGCTTCGACCAGATAGTATTCGGGGTAGCTGTTCTTGAACGCAGCGGTCGCCGCGGCGATTTCATCCCAGGACTTGCCCGCTTCGGCCTGGAGGCGCGGATCGGCCGCGACGGCGGCGTGGAACTTGCGCTCCCCGGCGCGCTTGAGGTCCATCAGGACCGTGTCTTTGAGCCCGCGCAGGAAGCCATTGTAGGCCTTGTAGCTATTCTGCACGCCGAAGGTCACCTCCGCCGCCTGGCGATGCTTCTCTTCGCCCTGGGCGGACCAGGCCAGCAGGTCGTCGGCCAGCTCCTTCAGCCGGTGCAGACGCAGCGGATAGTCGGTATCGCGCAGGAACTCGAGTTGCGCCACGGTCATCAGGCGCCCGGTGGTGCCGGGATTGCCGGAGGTGAAGATCAACTCGCCATCGCGTGCGCCCTCATGGCTGAACCGCAAGTAGTCCAGCGGGCGGACCGGCCGGTCCTTCTCATACGCGCGGAAGAACGTGATGTCGAGGTCGTGGCGCGGATAGGTGAAGTTTTCCGGGTCGCCGCCGAAAAACGCCAGGGCGAACTCGGGCGCGAAGACCAGTCGGATGTCGGTGTACTTCCTGTATTCGTAGAGGTCGTAGCGCGCGCCCGCGAACAGCGTCACCACGTCGCAGCGATTACCCGTTCTTGTGGCGCACTCCTTCTCGATTCTTGCGATGTTGGCGCGCCGCAGCCGTGCCGCTTCGGCGTCGGGCGTCTTGTCGGCCACGCCCGCGGTCACCTGTGGGGTGATCTCCTTCGTGTTCAACAGGACGTTCACTTCCAGATCGGGACATTTCCGTTCATCGGCGCGCGAGACTGCCGAGAAGCCGTTTTGGATGTAGTCGTGTCCGGGGGAGGAGAGTTTTTGAACGCAGTCCGCGCCGACGTGATGATTCGTGAACAGCAGGCCGTCGGCTGAGACGAAGCTGCCGGTGCCGCCGTTGTTGAAGCGCACCGCCGCCAGTTGAAGGTGCTTCACAAACTCCGCCGACGCCCGGAATCCGTACTTCTTTTCGACCGCCGCCGCGGGAAACTGATTGGGCAGCCACAGCCCTTCGTCAGCCCGCAGACCGGACTGAATCAGGACCGCAAGTGCCGGAATGAGCACTGCGACATTCCGTATTTTCATATTGCCAAATTCTCCATAATCGATTGACAATAAATAACTTATCGTCTTCTATCGCTGTAGTACTATTCACAATGGGAGGCCACTTGTGCGATATTAGGGGTTAACCCTTAGTTCATTTTCCATCATGACGCAGCTCGAAGAAGCGGTCGCCCGCTACCACAAAACGCTGGAAAGTGACACGGTCCGCACGTCGGACTGGGTAGCGGAATTGCGCGACCAGATGGCCGCGCGCCGCTTGGTTGTGGCGGGCCGCCCGATTTCGCCCGTGCTGCGGCCGCATTTCCTGAGCCGTCGCCAGTATATCAACGTGGTGAAGAGCGCGGAATCGCTTCACACCGCGATTGACCGGCTGCGGCTGCTGGTGATTCAGGATCCGCAGTTGATGGCCCGCATGGAGATGCTGCCGGCGGAGAAGATGCTGGCGGCGGTTGATCCGGGCTATGCCTCGCCGGCCATCTCGGCGCTGCTGGAGACGCACGTCAACAACGGCACCTTGCAGGTGACCGGCGGCCAGGCGGATCTGCCGCACGGCGTCGTGTACGGCGAGATTTTGAGCGACCTGTTCTACGACCTGGCGCCGGTCAAGGACATTCGCAAGCGCTTCCACCTGGAGAAGGTGAGCGCGGTCAAGCCGCTGCTGGCGGCGCTGCTCAAGGCGTGGAAGGAGTTCGGCGGCAGGACGTCGCCGCGCATCGCCATCCTCGAGTTCAAGCAGCCGTTCCAGACCGTGGACACGCAGGAGCACCTGCTGCTGGCCGAGGTCTTCCGCCGCGCCGGCTTCGAGGCCGAGATCATCTCTCCGGACCAGATGGAGTACCGCGGCGGCGTGCTGCGCGCCGACGGCGTGGTGGTCGATGTGGTGTATCGCGGCGTCACGGCGCACGAGTTCATGCTGCACTTCGACCTGACGCATCCGCTGGTGCGCGCCTACCGCGAAGGCAAGGTTTGCGTCGTCAACAGCTTCAGAACGGAAATGACGCGCAAGCGGGCGCTGTTCGCGCTGCTGAGCGACGAGACGGTGACCGGGTCGTTCCCCCTGGCGGAGCGCAAGGCAATTGAAGAGGCGATCCCGTGGACGCGGCTGGTGGTGGCCGGCCGGACTCGCCGCGGCGGCGTGGAGATCGACCTGCCGGAGTACATCCTGAGACATCGCCACGGCCTGGTGCTGCGGCCCAACGATTCGGACGGTGAACTGCCCACCTTCGACGGCGCCACAATGAGCGACGCGGCCTGGGATCGCGCCTGCCGCCAGGCGCTGCGCCAGAGCTACGTCGTGCAGGAGCGCGTGGAGCCGCACCCGGTGTCGTTCCCCGTGGACCTGTATGGCGAGGTCGTGTACCGCGACCTGAACGTCGAGGTGAGCCCGCAAGCTTTCCTGGGCAAGGTGCAGGGTTGCGTGGCCCGCATCAGCGCCGCGCAGGGCAACTACTCCACTATCTCCGGCTACGCGCCGGCCTTTATCCTCGAGTCGCGCTAGCCCAGCCGCCCTATTTGGCCTTCGGCGGGGCGAAATCCGGCGCCGGAACGCCCACCGCCCAGCAATGGCCCCACACTTCGAGAGTTGCCTTCACCACGCCGTTCTTCACGAACGGATCCTCGTTCACCCAGGCCTGCGCCTCGGCCAGGTCCTTGGTTCGGATGAGGATCAGCGCCCGGGTGGCGTCTTTCATGCGCCCGGCGGCGACGAATTTGCCTTGCCGCAACAGCTCGCCGATGTATTTCGCGTGTTCCGGAAACACCTGGGCCGCAGTGGCGAAATTCGGCCCCTCATCGTAATGCGCCAGGACGGATTCGCCGCACTCGGTGCCCGGCGGAGGCCACGGCGGGTCGGTGGAAGCAGCCATCGGGAGGCACACGATCAGGAGCGTGATCCAGCGCAAAGATCTCATGGTCTGTCCAGTGTAATCGAAATTGGATCCAGCGCGACACGTCCGAGCCTCTGATCTCAGCCGCTGGCAGAGCTTGACAGCGGGTCTAAGCTCAGGGAGGTAGCCCGCCCTTGCGGTCCGCCAGCATTGCTCTTTGAAAATTCGAATATGTAGCGAACATGGGATCGAAAGATAGGAACTAAGTCATTCATTCTAAATAATATGAATGGCAATTGGCTTTGTTCCTCACTTTTTGTATTTCGCGCGCCGGCCGATTCGACAAGACTGTGGTGCACACGGAGCGAAGTGTAGAAAAGTGTCGAAAAGTGTCGAAAAGTGTAGCGTCGCCACGCCCGCCACCGGCTCTTCGTGGCCTGTGGTCCGGCGGGAAGTCCCGTGCCCGGGCTGCACCCTCTTTTACTGAGCCGCGACCTTCTTGCGGGCCAGGTAGCCGACCGCCGGTGCGCGTCCGACGTAGGACCCCGTGGAAATCCGCTCGCGCACGTTGGTGACGGTCATTTCGCCACTCTTGTCGGTGATCTGGTCGAGCACCTCACCCGTCGCCGGGTCCTTCACCGTGCGCACCACCCGCAGAATCTCGAACACATCGCCTGCGTTGACGCCGGCGGCCGAACCGGCGGCCAGGGTCAGCTGGTTGCCGGCGACGTCGGCCACCGTGGTCTCGACGGGCCGGTCGGTCTTCTTCATCGTGGCGGTCTGATTGAGCAGGATGTCGGCCAGTTTGTTGACGCAGTCCTGCGTCGCCTCGCCGATGATGGTCTGGGCGAAGTTGGAGCTGGTCATGTCGACGGACATGCCGCCGGCGCCCTTGCCGAGCACCCCGGCCATTCCGCCCAAGCCTTTGCTCTTGCGGGCCGATTCGCCCCGCGCCTCGCCCGAAGCGATGACTTCAGAGGTTTCGGCGTCGACGAAGCGATAGTCTATGGCGACCACCGCCTTGTCCTCATCCTTGCTGGAGGCGATCCCGCCCAGCACCCGGCCGCCGATGCCGCCGCCGGACACATGAGTATGTTTGTCGTCGCGGCCGAAGATCACGATGTCGCCCGCCAGCAGCGCGTCGGCGCCGGAGATGTTACCCACGCGCGCGCCGCTGCCCTGTTTCACGCGGCCGCTGACGTTGCGGTCCTGCTCGGTCATGAGGGCGTTGATTTTGGCTCGCTCCACGACGACGACATTGCCCTGCTGCGACAGGCGCGTGACCAGCATGGCGCGGATGCCCTTGCCGATGTTCTGGTTGGTTCCGAAGACGGACTGCACGGAAGTCATCACGGCCGAATAATCGAACTCGTCGATGATCACGCGCTTCTTCTGGGCCTGCGTCGGCGGACCGGCGGGCGCCGGCGCGGACTGAGGCGCGGCGGGCTCGGGCGCGGCCTGGGGCGCGGGCTCGGGCGCAGCCTGGGGCGCAGGTTCAGCCGCGGCAGGCGCCGGAGCCGCAGCCGGAGCCGGGGCGGCTGAGGGGTCCATCAGCACGCTGATGATGTTCTCCGAGACGCCGGCGTTCTTGAGCTTGATCAGATCGGCCGGAGTCAGGTCCACCGGCTTGTTCTGCTTTTGCAGGGTCTTGATGATCAGGCCCTCGGACATGCCGGCCTTGACCAACTGAATCACCTGGTCCACCTGCGAGACGGGCTTCTGCGCCCGCGCGGTGCCCGCCTGCATGGCCGCCAGAGCGGAATCCGGAGCCACGGCCAGCGCCATGGCCAAACCGATCATCATAACTGCTTTGAGCTTCATTCCTCTCTCCTTGCACGATCCCGCGCACATGCTCCGACTGGCCGCAGCCGGTCGCGGCTGATCCTTTAGAGGATAGCGTTAGTTCGGCCCGTTGGGAAGTCCCTTTATGGGCCGGCGCCCGGGAAGACGGCCGGCGGCAGGGCCGTTCTTAGCCTGCATTTCTCACACCGTTCGCCAGCGAAACGCGTGAGAGGCCCGTGGATACGAGGCGCGCGAAGGGAGGCGCGCGGAGGTGTATTTGAACAATACGTTGAGCACGGCGACCGAGCGCAACGAAGTAGACATGGGTCTATCGCGCGTTGCAGCCGAAGGAGTGTGAGAAATGCAGGCTAGGCGATCCCGCCCAGCAACCGCTCCGCGTTGGCGTGGTAGACCTTCTTCAGGATCGGATCCGGAAGACCCAGGCCGTAGATCCGCCAGCGGCCCTGGGGCGGCACGGCGGCCGGCGCGTAGTCGAAGTACTCGTCCTCGGATTCGAGGAACCGGAAGTAGATCTCGTACAGCAGGTCGCCGTAGACCTGCTGCGGCGTTTCGTCGCCATGCGGCACGGCGTCGGTGCCGAACATGATCCGGTCCTGGTAGCGCTCGAAGAACTTGCGCGACTGGCGGGGCTGGCGGCCGAGTTCGCCGATGCGGGCGGCGAGTTCGACGGTCATGTTGGGGAACTTGTCCATGCACTCGGCGACATACGGCAGGTTCTCGGCGTCGTGGCCGACGTGGAGGCTGAGGAACTGGGTCTTGGGGTGGTGCGCGTAGAGCCGGTTGCGGGCCTCGAGCACCTCCTTGAAGCTGGGGTAGTCGCGGCCATAGAAGGACCAGTCGGGATGGTTGTGGAGCTCTTCCCAACGCTCGTTGAAGCGGTCGATGGGCAGGAAGAACGCCTCCGGATCGGAGACGTGGATCGCCACCGGCATCTTCAGCGCGGCGCAGGCTTCCCACATCGGGTCGAGGCGGCGGTCGTCGACCTTGACCAGCGGCCCTTCCGTGATCTTCTCGCGCAGGTAGAGGCCGAGCGTCTTCACCACCTTCAGGCCGCGCGCGCCGGCCTTGTGCGCGCGTTCGATCTCGTCGGCCTGGAACTGGGGGAAGTTGGGCTCGAGGAAGTGCTCCCAGGAGGGTTCGGTGAACGTCAGAAAGCGGCCAGGGTGTGCGCGGTCCAGCTTCGCGATTGCCTCAGCAGTGCCTTTTCCCGTGCCGCCCGTGAGGTTGACCAGCGTGCGCAGGTTCCTGCGGTCCATGACGGGCAGCAGATTCTCGGGCTGCTCGTTGAACCGGATCTCCTCGCCCAGCGAGACGCCCTTCAGTCCTTTCTTGGAGAAGGTCAGGTGGGTGTGAATGTCGATCACCGGGAATTTGGCGCGCGGGACCTTGGTCTCCGGCACTTGCAGCATGCTGCGCGGCTGGAAGTCGCGCAGATCCAGGCCCGAGCCCGTGCGCTGGGGCTCCGGCGCGGCCTCGGCCCGGCCGCCGGAAGCGGCGGTTGCGGCGAAGGCAGCGCCTGTTGCACCGAGTAAAGTCCTGCGTCTGATGATGGCCATTGGATCGTCTCCTGAGAACGTCTATTCTGACCGATACGCTATCACTGCTGCGCGGTCGTGGTGAGCCGGGTCGCGGACAGAACCGTCCGCCGTTCAACAGGCGCCGTTCGATCCGTCGCCCGATTGGAAGGAGAAGTAGCGCGCGACATTCTCGCCCAGGATCTGAGGGAACGTCTTGTCAAGGTTCGAGCGGATGGCGACGTAGCATTCGTCGCACTGGTTGTGTTCGGTGAACTCGCGCACCATCTTATCCTGCTCGTGCAGTTCGTAGCGTTTGAAATGCATCGAGCACGGCTGCAGCTTGCCGTCGGCGGTCACCACCAGGAACCGCAGTCCGGCCTTGCAGCCCGGCGCGCTCCCCGTTTCGAAGTATTCCTGCGTCTGGTCCAGCGTGCTGTTGGGCGTCACGATGGTGTGCCGCGAATCCTGCCTCTGCTTGATCCCGGCGATCTCCCGGCGCAGGATCTCGAGCTCCTCGGGCCGGGTCAGGAACAGCTCCCGGCAGCCAGTGCGGCGTGGCGAGTAAGCGCTGTAGGCGATGTTGACACCCCACTCCTGGGCCTTGTCGGCGGCGCGGTTGATTTCGGTGACATTCTCGCTATGGATGCAGGTATTGAGGACGATGTCGTCGAATCCGTACTTCGCGCAGCGCGGCACCATGTCGCTGAGCTGGTCGAACAGGCCGGGATGACGGCGGAACTCGTCGTGCCGCCGGTCGGGGAAATCCAGGCTGACCGAGAACTGGGTGACCCCGGCGTCGTGCAGGGCGACGTAGCGCTCGGGCGTCATCAAGGCCCAGTTCGAAACCAGGATAACGTACGGCAAGCCATTCGGCTGTTTGATGTTACGGACGATCTCGACGACATCGTCGCGCAGCAGCGGCTCGCCCCCGGAGATCTGCACCACCACCGGCTTCAGCACCCGCATGTATTCGCGATACTGGTCCGCCTTGAGCTGATAGGTCTCGTCCCGCGGACCACCGTGGTCGCAATGCCGGCAGTGACAGTTGCACGAATCGGTGACCTCGAAGGAGACCACCACCGGGCGGCCGGCGAACCAGTTGAAGCTGCCCTGCTGGATAACCCGAAGCGACTCGCTGAGTGAGACTTTGCGCATCTTGTGCTGGGGAACTTTAAGCGTATCAAAAGGTCTGCAAATCTGTCGATGCAGTTTGGTGAAGCCTGGGTGACAGTCGCCGCCCGGCTGGCCTGCCTGTCGCACCCGCCCGCCGCTCCTGCTACGATGCAGCGTATGCTGTGGAGGCTCCTGATGGTGGCTGGTTGCGCGCTCCTGGCGCGCGCCCAACCGTACGATTTGCTGATCCGCGGCGGCCACGTCATCGACCCCAGGAACAACCTCGACGCCGTCGCCGACGTGGCGCTGGCCGGCGGCAAGATCGCCCGCGTGGCGCCGTCGATTCCCGCCTCCGAGGCCAAGCGCGTCGTGGACGCCACGGGCCTCGTGGTGGTCCCGGGACTGATCGACATCCACGTTCACGTCTACTCCGGCAATGGCACGCACGGCCTGTATTCTGAGCTCGGCGTCCCGCCCGACGCCTTCTCGTTCCGCGCGGGCGTCACGACGATGGTCGATGCGGGCACGGCCGGCTGGCGCAACTTCGCCGACTTCCGCCAGAAGGTGATCGACCACGCACAGACGCGCGTGCTGGCCTTCGTCAACATCTTCGGCCCGGGAATGGGCGCGGGGCCGGAGACCGACCCGGCCGAGATGCAACCCCAGCGCGCCGCCGCCGTGGCCCGGGAAAACGCCGGTATCGTCGTCGGATTCAAAACGGCGCACTACTTCGGAAAGGGCTGGCCGTCGGTGGAGGCCGCCGTGAAGGCCGGCGAGCTGGTCCACATGCCAGTGATGGTCGATTTCGGCTGGCTGGACGACCCGCAGCGCAACATCGAGCGGCTGTTCCTCGAAAAGCTCCGGCCGGGCGACATCTACACGCATTGCTTCTCCGGCCATCGCGACGAAGTGCTGGCCGATGGCACACTGAACCCGGCCATGCTGGCGGGGCGCAAGCGCGGCATCATTTTCGACCTGGGCTTCGGCGGCGGCAGCTTCTATTGGAAGGTGGCCGTGCCGGCCACGCGCGCCGGCTTCTGGCCCGACTCCATCTCCACCGACCTGCATACCGGCAGCATGAACGGCGGGATGAAGGACTTCGCCAACACGATGTCGGAGATCTTCAACCTCGGCGCGCCGCTGGAGCGCGTGATCGCCATGTCCACCTGGAACCCGGCGCGGGAAATTCAACACCCGGAATTGGGCCACCTTTCGCCCGGCGCCGTCGCCGACGTGACGTTGCTGCGCATCGAACAGGGCCATTTCGGCTTCCTCGATTCGGCCGGGGCGCGACTCGACGGGACGCGGCGCATCGTGGCCGAAGTGACCATCAAGGGCGGCCAGGTGATGTGGGACCGCAACGGCCTCGCGGCCACGGATTGGAAAGGCTTCCCCTACCCGGCACGCGAAGGACCGCCGGCGAAGTAGCAGGCCGTCTCCGATCGGGCAACGGGCCAGGTCCCTGGGTGGTGTTCCAGGTGCGCATCGACTCGCTTCCCGCCGGCTCCGCCGGCGCCGAGCGCGGGCGGCGGGTGATAGAATCACCTCCGGGAACAGGAGGCGACATCTATGGCGATTCATGCGGGCATCAACATGGAGTTCATCCGCTGCGAGGACAAGTCGTTTGCGGAGGGTCTGGAACGGGCCGCGCAGCTCGGCTATCACTACGTCGAGCCGATGGTCCATAACGGGCGGGAGCTGCTGAGCGAAGCGGGTTACTTTCACTCGTTCTCGATGGACGACGACCCGGGCGAGATGAAGGACCTGCTCAACCACTACGGACTGGAGGCCAGCGGCCTGAGCGGGCATTGCCCCCTGATGCGGCCCGAAATCGCCGTGCCGTATCTGCAGAAAGCGATCCGCTTCGCCGCCGCCATCGGCGCGCCGGTGGTGAACACCGACGAGGGCATCCGGCCGCAGTGGGTCCCGCTCGAGGAGGCCTGGGGCGTGATGCGCTACACCCTGAAGACCGCTCTGCGCACGGCCGAGCGCTACGGCATCTTTATCGGCATTGAGCCGCACCAGACCATCTCGAGCAAGACCGAGGGCCTGCTGCGCATCGCGCACCTGGTCGAGTCGCCGATGCTGCGCATCAACTACGACACCGGCAACGCCTTTCTCGGCGGCGAGGATCCGTACGAAGGGCTGCACGCCGTGCTGCCGCTGCTGGTGCACGTCCACGCCAAGGACATCAGCATCCGGCAGGCCGAAAAGGAGAAGGGCCTGGTGACAGGCACGCCCGTCGGCTGCGCCTGCGGCGACGGCGTGATCGACTGGGCGCGCGTGATCGGCATCCTGCGCGAGGCGGGCTGGAGCGGCGTGCTATCGGCCGAGTGCGGCTCACCGGAGCAGGCGCAGCGCAGCCGGGTACACCTCGAGGCACTGCTCGGAGCGGGCGCGGTGACCGAGCACGCCGCCGCTCAGTAGCGGCCCTGCCAACGGCACTCCGGTCGAACCTGAAGGATCCCGCGCCGCTTAGCTGCCCACGCGCCCGCTGGCGCCCGTTTGCACCGGCTGATCGACACCCGCCCGCGCCGCGCGCCCGCGCGTTTTGGGTGAAACTGTGGACATGCTTTCGCTGGACCGCAGATCGTTCCTGGCCGGGTGCGCCGCCGCGCCCGCGCTCTGGGCCGAATCGAAGAACGAAGCGCTGGCGCGCGCCATCACACAGCGCCTGACATGCTTCGAGGGGCAGGTTTTCCTCTACGCCAGGAACCTCGACAGCGGCGCCGAGTTCGGCCTGCAGCCGGACGAGCGCGTGCGCACCGCCAGCACCATCAAGCTGCCGATCCTGTGCGCGCTGTTCGACCTCGCCGCCCAGGGCAACCTCCATTGGGAGGAGAAGCTGACGCTGCGCCAGGAGGACATCGTCTCCGGCTCCGGCGTCGTGCAGGAACTCTCCGCGGGCGTGGCGCTGAGCCTGCGCGACCTGTCGCACCTGATGATCGTCGTCAGCGACAACACGGCTACCAACCTGATCCTCGGCCGTATCGGCGGCGATGCCGTGAATGCCTATCTCGAACGCATCGGCATGCGGGTGACGCGCTCACTGCGCAAGATCCGCGGCGACGCCAAGCAACTCAAGCCGGCCGAGGGCTACAGCAAGGCCGGGCAGATGGAGGAGAACAAGCGCTTCGGCATCGGCGTCAGCACGCCGCGCGAGATGGTGTGGCTGCTGGAACAGCTCGTGCTCGGCAGGATCGTCTCGCCTGAGGCGTCCAAAGAGATCCTAGCGATCATGAAACGCGAACAGTTCAAGGACGGCATCGGACGCCGCCTCGGAGATGACGTCGCCAGCAAGGGCGGCGCGCTCGACGCGCTGCGCAGCGACGTGGGCATCGTCTATCTGCTGAAGGCCCGGCTGGCGATTGCGGCGACGGTGGACGGCATGCCGAAAGTCGATTACTCGCCCGACAACGCGGGCAATATCCTGATCTCTGACCTCACGGACCGGCTGGTGGAAGGGCTCGCGTGAGGATGGACTACTGAGCCAGGGAAACGAAAGGAGCGAACCTGCAGAACCTCGATCGGATCACACGGAATCCCGACCAGATGAACGGCCAGCCGTGCATCCGCGGGATGCGCATCACGGTCCGCCGCCTGGTTGAAGCTGTAGCCCTGTTTCCGAATCGCGAGGAGCTGTTCCGCAACTACCCCGAACTGGATGAGGAAGACGTGCGCCAGGCTCTCGCCTTCGCTGCAGCGTACCCTGAGGACGGCGCGAAGGACAACAACATCGCCTGAAAAAGGGAAAGGGGCGATGCCGAAGCACCGCCCCTCGCCACGTTGTTCGAACTCTACCCTAGATTTCGAATTTGAGGGTCCCCTTCCAATCGGGGCTGAAACCAGTATAGCCCGGCGGCGGCCGCCGTGCACGCCGTGTCGCACATGCCGCTGGACTCGGGTCGATACGGCGTTGTAAACTGGCAAACCCGCGGCGAGAGTGAGACAGGGAGAGCCGGGCGCGGCCACGGTGCGGGGGAGCGAGCGGGGCGGGACGGCAGAGGTTATCCATGATTCTGAAACAGTATTACCTGGGCTGCCTGGCCCACGCGTCATATCTTGTCGGAGATGAAGCCAGCGCGACGGCAGTCATCGTCGACCCGCAACGAGATATCCAGCAATACTTGGAGGACGCCGAAAAATGGGGGCTGCAGATCCGCCACGTGTTCCTGACGCACTTCCACGCGGACTTCGTGGCCGGGCATCTGGAGCTGAGAGATCGCTGCGGCGCGACGATCCACCTGGGGGCGCGGGCGCAGGCGGAGTACGCGTTCACGGCGATGGCGGACGGCGCGACGCTCGAGTTCCCGGGAGTGCGACTGCAGGTGCTCGAGACGCCGGGCCATACGATCGAGTCGATCTCGATCCTGGTGTTCGATCTGCGGATGGAGCGCGACAAACCGTACGCGGCGCTGACGGGAGACACGCTGTTCATCGGGGACGTGGGACGGCCAGACCTGCGGGCGTCGCTGGGGTGGACGGCGCAGGACCTGGGTGCGCGTCTATACGAGTCGCTGCACAACCGGCTGCTGACGCTGCCCGACGAGATGCTGGTGTATCCGGCGCATGGGGCCGGGTCGCTGTGCGGGAAGCAGCTTTCCTCGGATACGGTGTCGTCGCTGGGGGATCAGCGTAGGTTCAATTACGCGCTGCGGCCGATGTCGAAAGAGGAGTTCATCCGGCTGGTGACGGCGGATCAGCCGGACGCGCCGCCGTATTTCACCTACGACGCGATACTCAATACGCGCGAGCGGACGACGCTGGAGAAGAACCTGGCACAGGTTTTACAGCCGATCGAGCTGGACGAGGTGCTGCGGATGGGCGACGCGGGAGCGCAGATCCTGGACGTCCGCGACCCGGCCGAGTTTGCCAAGGGACACCTGGCGGGCAGCATCAACATCGGACTGGGCGGACAATATGCGACGTGGGCGGGCACGGTGCTGGACCGGGCCAAGCCGATCGTGATCGTGGCCGAGCCGGGACGCGAACAGGAGGCGGCGCTGCGGCTGGGGCGGATCGGTTTCGATCACGTCAGGGGATGCCTGCGGAGAGGAATGGAGGCGCTGGCCGGCCGGCCGGACCTGGTGTGGCCGACCGAGCGAGCGAGCGCCCCGATGGTTGCCGAGGAGCTGGCCGGCGCGGATGCGCCGCTGCTGCTGGACATCAGGAATCCGCGCGAGTGGGCGGCCAGGCACATTGAGGGCAGCGTGAACATTCCGCTGAACCATCTGCAGGAGCGCATCGCCGAGATTCCGCGCGACCGCCGCATCGCGGTGCATTGCGCGGGCGGGTACCGGTCATCGATCGCGGCCAGCATCCTGCATCAACATGGGATCACGCGGCTGATCGAGATGGCTGGCGGCCTAGCGGCGTGGGATGCCGCGCAACTGCCGGTAGTGACGCCAGCCTGAGGCACCGATGGGTGGCTCGGGCGGTGAACGGCGTTAGGGGGAAACTACCGCCGGAAGATGAGCGAGAGCGGCGATCAGCCTTTGGTGGCGATCGATTTGGCCTGCAGGAACTGGAGCAGGTAGTCGGGGCCGCCGGCCTTGGAGTCGGTGCCGGACATGTTGAAACCGCCGAAGGGATGGCAGCCGACGAGGGCGCCGGTGCATTTGCGGTTGAAGTACAGGTTGCCGACGAAGAAGCGCTCCTTGGCGGCTTCGATCTTGGCCGGGTTGCGGGTGTAGGCGGAGCCGGTGAGGCCGTACTCGGTGTCGTTGGCGAGTTCGAGCGCGTGCTCGAAATCGCGGGCCCGCGTCACGGTCAGGACGGGTCCGAAGACCTCCTCCTGGAACAGGCGTGATTTCGAGTCGATGTCGGCGATGAGGGTGGGTTGAACGAAGTAGCCTTCGCCCGGAGCGGCAGCGCCGCCGGTGAGCAGGCGCCCCTCCTTCTTCCCGATTTCGATGTAGTCGAGGATCGTGCGGCGGGAGCGTTCGTTGATCACCGGACCCATATAGTTGCGCTGGTCTTCACACGGGCCGACCTGGATGGCCTGCACCAGCGGCGCGAGCTTGGCGAGAAACGCGTCATAAACCGAATCGACGACGATGGCGCGCGAGCAGGCTGAGCACTTCTGGCCCTGATAGCCGTAGGCCGAAGCCAGCACGCCCTGCGCGGCGGCGTCGAGATCGGCCTCGTCGTCCACGATGATGGCGTCCTTGCCGCCCATCTCGGCGGAGACGCGCTTGATCCAGATCTGGCCGGCGTGCGGCCGGGCCGCGAGTTCGTTGATCCGCAGGCCGACTTCGCGCGAGCCGGTAAAAGCGACGAAGCGCGTGCGCGGATGCGCGACCAGCAGGTCGCCGATTTCGCCGCCGCTGCCTACCAGCAGCGTGCAGCTATCGGCCGGGAAACCGGCCTCGGCAAGCACTGCAGCGAATTTGGCGGCAACGGTCGGGGTATCGCTGGAGGGCTTCAGCACGACCGTGTTGCCAGCCACGAGCGCGGCCACGGTCATGCCCGCGAGGATCGCCAGGGAGAAGTTCCAGGGCGGGATGACGACGCCCACGCCGAGCGGCAGATAGCGCAGCTCGCCGCGCTCGCCGGACACTTGCGGCAGCGGCTCGGGCTCGGCCCATTTGAGCATCTGCAGGGCGTAATACTCGCAGAAGTCGATGGCCTCGCAGGTCTCGGCTTCGGCTTCGATCCAGGTCTTGCCAGCTTCGAGAATCAGCCAGGCGTCGAACTCGAACTTGCGCCGGCGCAGAATGGCGGCGGCGCGCCGCAGCATCTCGACGCGCGTCGCGGCCGTGGTGCGCGCCCACGCGGCGAAGGCGGCGTCGGCCGCGGCCACGGCCTGGCCGGCCAGCGCGCGCGTGGCCTTATGGTGCAGTCCGACCGTTTCGGAGGGCTGCGACGGATTCACCGACTTCAGCAGATCGCCCGTATGGATCGTCTCGCCGCCGATGTGCAGCGGGTATTCGCGGCCGAACTGCGCGCGCACAGCGGCCAGCGCGGCGCGCATCGCCGCGGCGTTGTCGGGTTTGGAGAAGTCGGCGAAGGGTTCGTTGGAGAATTCCCAAAGCCGGACGCCCATCAGCCCTCCACCATCTTGCGGCCGCGCTCAATCATCTGCGCGGCGTCGTCGGCCATCTGGCGGCCCTTTTCGTAGAGTTCCTTGCCTTTGTCCAGCAGGTTGTTGCCGGTTTCGCTGAGAGCTTCCGTGCCGTGCTCGACGCTGCGGCGGATCTGACGGCGGGTGACGCGCCCGGAAGCGGGAGCGAAGAGCAGAGCCAGGGTGGCGCCGACGGCCGCGCCGGCGACGAACCACATGGCCTTACTGGTATGGTCTTCGTAGGACATATTGGTAATGATCCCCCAACGATTATTCTAGCCGAGGCGCACATGAGTTCAGCGAACGACCGGGAAATGGTCCCGCCTACGGGGCTTGGCGGCGAGCCGGAGAACGACCCGCGGGATCTGATCCCGCTCAGGAACGCCGCGGGCTACGTCGTGGAAGTCTCCGACATGGAGGCCGCGGCGCTCCGAGCTTTGCTCGAGTCGAGCGGCATCACGGCCGTGTTTTCCCCGTTTACAGCGTATGGCACGCTGCCCGGGCGGCTGCTCGTTCCGGCGTCCCAGACCGGTGAAGCGGCTAAAATCATAGCGGAAGCGCTGGCCTCGGGTCCGGCGGCCGCCGAACAGGCCGAACTGGCGGGCGAGGCGGCCGGCGACCGGCCTCCCGAGGATACGGGGAAGGGCCTGCCGGGCGTATTTTAGCGGAGGCACTGAGGTATTTATGAGTCCATCTGATCCACAGGATCTTGTCGAGGTAAGAGAAGAAGACGGGGAACCGATCGAACTCACCGAAATGGAGGCCATGGAGCTGCAGAACCTGCTCGACGCCAATGGCATCCAGGCGGTCATCTCTGGCGCGGAGATGTTGCCCAATCTGCCCTACCGGCTGCAGGTCCCGGCGGGCCGGGCGCAGGAGGCCGCGCGTGTCATCGCCGAGGCCCGGGCCGCTGGCCCGGCGGCGGCCGAGGAGGCGGAGCAGGCGGGCGAAGCGTCCGAGGGCGGTGGCGCAGGCATCTAGCGGCCTGGCGATAAGAATTCGCAGCCCGCGCTCAATTGCAGGCGCATTCATCTCCAGCGTGCGTTTTCAAAGAACTCCGCCCACCAGCAGCGAGTGATCAACAGCTTGTTGAGATGGGCTCGTGGGCGCGCCTCTCCAGAGGCGGGGGGCCCGAGATAACGCTCGAGCGCCTGCCGGTCGAACGGTTTCGGGTCGGCGTCGTCGAGCAGTCGCTGCCGTGCGACGCTCCGCACCGGGCCGTCCATATACGCGCGCAGGCCGAATTTCCTGCGGCCGGCGATGGCAGGCGGAAGGAGCCTGCGGGCGAGTAATGACAGCACGTATTTCTCCTGCCGTCCCCGCCACTTCATATCCGCCGGCAGGGCCAGCGCGAAGTCGACGACCGAACGGTCCAGGAAGGGCATTCGCAGCTCGAGCCCGTGCGCCAAGGCCATCTTCTCCTCCATTACCAACACCCCGTCGCCGAGGCGCCGGCGGAATTCGAACTGGAGCCGTCTTTCGAGTAATCCCCGACAGTCGTCGAGGTTTTCCGGCTCCAGGCGCAAGGCGTCGATATCGGAACCGGGTGCCCGATACTCCGGCCGCAACAAGCGGCGCGTCAACCCGGGCCAGATCGACCGGCGCCACTCGATCTCGGCCGCATGCGGGTCCCGCGCAGCCATGATGCGCCAGGCTCTGGGGAAGGGCACGATCCCCGCCGCGCACGATACCACAGGACTCGCTAGCGCCGCCGGGACCAGCCTCAGCAGCCGGTGCTGCGGCAGTTGGCCCAGTTCCTCGTAACCGGCAAACAGCTCGTCGGAGCCCTCCCCGCTGAGCACCACCTTCAGTTCGCTCGCTCCCTGGTAGAGCTTCCATAGGGCCGGGGCGGGGCATGTCGAGAGCGGCTCCTCGATCGCCCGGACGAACTGCGGGTACGACTCGAGGTAGTCCGCGGCCCGATACTCAATCTCGGTATGCTCGCTGCCGATGTGACGGGCAATTTCCCTGGAGAAGCGAGACTCATCGGTTGGTTTGTCATTCGGGAAGACGAGCGAGTACGTCTTGAGCCGGGCGTCGGCGCAGCCCGCCGCCAGAGTTGCCGTAAGCGACGAGTCCCAGCCGCCACTCACCAGAACGCCGACCCTCACGTCCGCAACCAGGTGTGATTGGACCGCGGCCTTCAGCCGTTGCTCGAGCTGCTCCGCCTGCTCGGCTTCGGATGGCAGACTCTCGTCTCTGCGGTGCCGGTAACGCCAGAAAGCGCCCTGGCGCAAGTTGTCCTTCTCTGAGACCACGAAGCAGGCCGGAGCGAGTTTCTTGATGCCCCGAAAGCCGCTCAAGGGAGCGGGTATGAGGCCCGCCGCGAGCGACACGCTGAGCGCCTCCAGGTCGGGCTCGGCGGCCACCATTCCAGATGCCAGCAAGGCCTTGATCTCGCTGGCGAAGAGAAATCCGTGCTGAGTTTCGGCGTAGTACAAGGGTTTCATGCCCGGTCCGTCCCGCGCCAGCACCAACCGCCTCTGGCGCCGGTCGAAGATGGCGAGCGCGAACATCCCATCGAGCTGGCCGAGAAAGTCCAGGCCTAACTGCTCATAGATGTGGACCAGGACCTCGGTGTCGCACAGGCTCCGAAAGCGGTGCCCCTTAGCTTGAAGCTGCCCGCGCAGCGCATGGTGGTTGTAGATTTCCCCGTTCAGGACGGCGTAAACGGACCCGTCTTCATTCGGAACCGGCTGGCGGCCTCCTTCCAGGTCGATGATGCTGAGGCGGCGGGCCGAGAGTCCGCTGCACAGTTCGTCGAACACGACCGTCTGCGCATCGTCGGGACCGCGCGCGGCCATCACGTCGCGCATGCGGTCCAGCCGGGCGGGCAAGGGTTCATCCGCCGATTCATACCATGCGATTCCGGAGATGCCGCACATACGGAAGCTCTGTCCGGCCGGCCAACTCCGGTTCCAGACGAGTTTTCATCTTAGCGGAACTCGCGGACTTGAATGCTGGGCGCGGCGTGCGCCAGGTAGATCTTGGGATGCAGTCAGGAATCGTACAGCCGACGTTGCCCGCCGCCGGGTCCCAACCCCTGACTGACACGCTCCGCCGCCGGTCCCATGGGAGCGTCTACGGCCGCCGATTTGTGCGCACACTCCGTTTTGCGGCATGATCGCGGTGGGAGTTCATGCAATGTCGCGACTGGCTGCACTTTTCCTGCTGGCAACATTCGCCCTGGCCGCGGATGAGAATCATCCGACGCTGGCCATCGGCTCGCCCGCGCCGAATTTCGCGCTGCCGGGCATCGACGGGCACACGCACAAGCTCGCCGACTACGCCAAGGCGAAGGTGCTGGTGGTCATCTTCACTTGCAACCACTGCCCGACGGCGCAGCTTTACGAGACGCGCATCAAGCAGCTCGTAACCGATTATCAGGGCCAGGGCGTGACTTTCGTGGCGATCAATCCCAACAGCCCCGAGGCGGTGCGCCTGGATGAGCTGGGCTACACCGATGTCGGCGACAGTCTGGAGGACATGAAGATCCGCGCCGCCTATCGCCGTTTCAACTTCCCCTACTTGTACGATGGCGCGACCCAGTCGGTGGCCAACGCCTACGGGCCGAAAGCCACGCCGCACGTCTTCATTTTTGACGCGCAGCGCAAGCTGCGGTACGAGGGGCGGATCGATTCCAGCCAGCGCGAATCGCTGGTGAAGACGCGCGAGACGCGCGACGCCCTCGACGCGTTACTGGCCGGGCGGCCGGTGGCAGTGGTGCACACGGGCGTGTTCGGATGTTCTACCAAGTGGCTGTCGAAAAAGACCAGCCAGATCGATTACCTGCACAAAGTGGAAGCCGAGCCGGTGACGGTCAGCGACGCAGCGGCCGCGGATCTGAAGAAGCTGCGCACGAACCCGACGGACAAGGTGCTGCTGGTGAATTTCTGGGCCACGTGGTGCGGACCGTGCACAGCCGAGTTTCCAGATCTGCTGACGACGTGGCGCATGTACCGCGGGCGGAATTTCGACCTGGTGACGGTGGCCACGAACCTGCCCGACGAGCGGCCGGGCGTGCTGAGGTTCCTGGAGCGGCAGCACGCCTCGGCGCGCAACCTGCAATTCGCCAGCGACGACACCTACGCCATGCAGGCGGCGTTCGACGCGAAATGGGAGACGGGGGTGCCGTTCACCATGCTGATCGCACCCGGCGGAGAAGTGCTGTACCAGCAGACCGGCGAAGTGGACATCCTCGAACTGCGGCGCATCATCCTGGCCCATCTCTCCGATACCGACTACCTGGGCCACCGGGCGTACTGGGCGTCGAAATAGACGCTATTCGGACTCCAAAAGAAAATCGCCGGCCGTGTCTTGGCGGAACGGCCGGCGGGCAAAACCTTGAGTACAAGGTGGAGTGGGCCCCTTCCCGGTCGACGAAGGATGTCCGTCCACGACGAGAAAGTGCTGTCTTGCGACGCTTCTGATTGTAGCCGGTTTTGCAGGCAATGTAAACAAGAGCGACGAAAATGTTTGAAACGGGTCTCGGCTGATCTGTAGGCTCGCTACCAGCCGGCGGATTCGCGCACCTGCGAGGCCATGCGGCGGCTGACGACGACCTCCAGTCCATTCGACATCCGCAGCATCCAGCGGCGCGATGTGAGGGGCACGATGGTGCGGATGTGATCGGTGTTGACGATGGTGGAGCGGTGGATGCGGCGGAAGGGCGGAGCGGGCAGCCGGGCGGCCAGAGCCTTGAGGCTCAGGTCACAGTAGTAGCGGCCGCGGGTGGTGAGCAGCAGGACCACTTCCTCGCGGGCCTGGACGGCGAGGATCTCGGCGGGGTCCAGCAGGTGCAGTTCGGTTTCCGAACGCGTGCCCGAGGGGCCGCTGCGGGCGGCGATGCGGCGTGGCGGCTCGAGCTTAGGCGGAGAGATGGCGGGCGCGCCGGGTGACGGTCCGGGAGCCGGCCGGAGGGTGTCCAGCAACACATGGGCGCGGCGGAAGGCGCGCTCCAGACGCTCCTTGCGCACGGGCTTGAGGAGGTAATCGACGGCGCCGGTTTCAAAGGCCTCGAGAGCGTGGCTGTCGAAGGCGGTGACGTAAATCACCAGCGGCAAGGGACGCCCGCGGAGCTGGCGCGCGACGGCGAAGCCGTCCAGGCCGGGCATCTGCAGATCGAGAAGAACGACATCCGGATCGAGGGCGGCCACCTGTTCGACGGCGGCGGGACCGTCGGCGGCCTCGCCGGCGACCTCCACGCCGGGGCATTCCGCGGCCAACTCGCGCAGGATCTGGCGGGCGACGGGCTCGTCATCGGCGATCAGGACCCTCATCGCGCGGCGGCCCCGCTGGGTTGGGCCGGGCCGGGCGCGGCCTCGGCGGCGGCGGGGACGCGGAAGCGCACCACGGTCCGCCCGGATTCCGTTTCCACGACCGGAACGGCGCTCTCGCCGAAATGCAGCCGCAGGCGGCGGCGGACGTTTTCCAGGCCGACGCCCAGACCGCGCGTGGCGGACGGTGCGGACTCGAATGCGCCTCCGCTGTCGATGACAACGATTTCGACGGCGGCTTCCGCGCCAGCGCCGACCAGAGCCGCGGTGACGCGCAGGGTTCCGCCCTGGGGGTTGGGCGCGATGGCGTGCTGGACGGCGTTTTCCACCAACGGCTGGACGCTCAGCGCAGGCACGAGGGCGCGCAGGGTTGCGGGGCCGGCCTCGACCCGGCTTTGCAATTTCGCACCCAGCCGCAGGCCCTCGATGCCGAGATAGGCGCGCACGATGCGTAGCTCTTCGTCCAGCGGGATGAGGCGTTCTCCGGCGTGGAGGAAGAAGCGCAGCATGTCGGCGAGGTTGAGCACGGTGTCGCGCGCGCCGCGCGCATCGCGCGGAATCAGACCGTAGAGCGTATTGAGCGCATTGAAGAGGAAGTGGGGATGGATCTGCGCCTGGAGCGCCTTGAGCTCGGCTTCGGAGATCAGCCGCCGCAGCTCCATCTCGCGGTACTGCGCCAGGCCAGTGCGCAACTGCGCGGCCATGGCTTCCAGGGCCTGGCGATCCTCGCTCAGATAACGCCGTCCGCCGGCGCGGCGGCCGAGCGCGAGCTGCAAATCGGGATGGATGCGCACGCACACGCCGCCCTCGGCTGCGGGATCGGGCAGGTCGGGGCCGAGGCGCGCGTGGGCGCCGAAATACGCGCCCGCGATGCCGGCCACCCGCGCCGTCCAGTGCTCTTCGTCCTCGAATCGCAACTGACGCAACTCGGCCAGGACGGGCTCCAGCGGCCGGCGCCGGAACAGCAGCCGCGTCAGGCCGAGCTGTAGGAACTCGCGGGCGAAAGCGTAGAGGATCAAGCCGCCACAAACGCCCAGCAGCGCGACGGCGGCCGCGGGCGGCTGGAGCCCATCGAGATGCAGCCAGCCGGCGCGCCACAGCGCCCAGGTGAAGACCGCGGCCAGCAGGATATTGGCCAGAAAGCGCAGGAAGGCGTCGAGCAACAGGAAGCGGTAGTCCTGCAACAGCAGAAACAGGGCGACCGGAATGCCGGCGTGGTGGATGACCAGCTCGGGCAGCCAGCCGCTGTGGCCGCCGGTGGGTTGAAAGTGCGCGAAGGACAAGGCGAACAGAAACAGCCCCATTGCGGCGAGGGTGCGGGTCACCCGCGGCGGCCGCCCGGGGGGCGCATTGCGCAGCAGCAGGAGGGCGGCCAGGAGAGTGAGGAGGGCGAAGCCGATGGAGGTCCCCACGAGGGTCAGGCTGTGCAGATCGGCGGCGTGAAAAACGCGCGCGCCGAGGGTGCGCAGATCGAGCACCGGCTCGAGGGCGTGGAGCGCCATCGCGGCCACGCTCAGACTGTAGCCGGCGCGCGCCAGCCAGCGCAGCCGCCCGGCCAGCAGAAGATCGAGCAGACAGGCGGGCAGGAGACTGAGGGCCATGGCGAGCAGCGCCAGCAAGACCTGCGCCAGGGCGGTTCCGGCGAGGGCCAGGGCGAGGATCGAGCCCGCATTCCAGACAAAAGCAAGCGCGCCTGAAACGAGCGCCAGCCAGCCGCCGTGCAGCTTCTGCCCGGCGCGGTCGCGCCACAGCAGGACCAGGAAAATGCCGAAGATCAGCGTGCCCGCCGCGTGACCGAGCAGGTTCATCAGCAGGGGTTCGTGGACCAGGAAAGCCGGACTCGAGGCCTGCATCAGGTACCTAGTCTATTGTGCGCCAGCCGGGCCATCCCGCGAGCCGGAATGACGCGCGGCGGGGCGTTACTCGCGCGCGGCGGCGCGGGTGAGGCGGTCGCGGATGCCGGCCCAGGCCTCCAACTCGGGCACGCATTCAACGGCGATCCAATCAAGGAGCTGGCCGTCGAGCTCGTGCAACGTGGCGTACAGGGCCGCGGCGTAGCGCTTGGGGTCGGCCGACAGGCGGACCACGCCGCGGGCGTGGGAGCGGTGCGAGACGATTACGCCGCGTCCGCCGACGGGCCGCTCTCCGGGAGCGATCAGCAGCAGCGGCGTACGCGGGCTGTAGTGTTTGCGATGCATCCCCGGGGACGGATGGGCCTGGCCCGCGCCGGCGTCCTCGGGAAACGCCAGCGCGCCCGCGGACGGCGCCTCCGCCACGTCGCCGATCACGGCCTCGATCTCTTCCCGCGAGATCATTCCCGGCCGCAGCAACGCGGGCCCGCCGGCGGCGAGCGACAGGACGGTCAACTCGATGCCCACGGGCGTCGAGCCGCCATCGAGGATCATGTCAACTGCTTCGCCCAGCCCCGCGCGGACGTGATCGGCCGAGGTGGGCGAGAGCTGGGTGAAACGATTGGCGCTGGGCGCGGCCACGGGCACGCCGGCGGCCCGGATCAAGGCCAGGGCGACGGGGTGCGCGGGGACGCGCAGGCCGACGGTGCCCAGGCCGGCGGTGACGATATCGGGGATGATGGCTTTCTTCGGCACAACCAGCGTCAGCGGCCCGGGCCAGAAACGGCGGGCAAGATCATGCGCCGCGGCAGGCCAATGGGCGGCATAATCTCGGGCCATGCTCTCGGAAGCGGCGTGCACGATCAGAGGGCTAGTGGCGGGGCGCTGCTTGACTTCGAAGATGCGCCGCACCGCGGCGGCGTTGAGGGCGTTGGCGCCCAGGCCATAGACGGTTTCGGTGGGGAAGGCGACCAGCCCGCCGCGGCGCAGGATGGCGGCGGCCCGGGCGATTTGACCGATCTCTGGCTTGATAAGCAACATCATTGAAAATGCAGCTACAATTAGCGTAACTAAATCAGGCGGAACCGCGCTGATTCCAATGTTTTATCATTGGAATCAATAGATTAGAACGGCTATCGGGCCGCCGGATCGGCCGCGGGTGCCGCAGGGAGTTTCTTGATGTCGGCCACGAGGTTGGCCATCGCTTCACTGAAGTTTTTCTCCAGGTTTCCCTTCAGCATGGCGTTAGCCATGGCGCTCAGAAATCGTCCACAGCCGGAAGTGCGTCCGGGTATCGAGAATGGCCACGTCCAGTTGAAGATCGTATCCGGGCGCCTGCTTGTCGCCGCAATCGGCCAGCGGACCGGTGAGGCGGATTTCAAACACTAGGTCCGCATCCGCCGGAGCGGCCACGAGTTCATAGCGTCCCCAACTCTTCAGGGCAGCGTAGAGTTGAGTGTACGGCTGATCGGGTTCCCCGAATCTATCGAACACGCGGCGCGAGGTGCCGTCCATTCCGGCGTTGGAGAGAAACACTTTCCTGGCGGCGCCGATTTGCGGCGGCAGGGGCACTGCTGCAGCGGTATCCGCTCTTTGCGCTTGCACCGTGGGCAGCGCGCAGAGCGCAGCCGCCATAGCGGCACAAGACATTCCCTGCCTGAAGATTCTCAACATGGTTGTTCCCGTTCCACTGATTCGAATCCTTGAAGAGGGTCCTGGCAACGCGGGCGCGCCGCAGCCGGCCCTACTCGGCATCATCCTTAGCGTCGCCGGCCGTCTTGCCGGTCTTTTTCCACACCAGATAGGCGTGCATCAGGTCCTCGAGATCGCCATCCAGGACGCGGTCGACGTCGCCGATGGAGAGGCGTGAGCGCAGGTCCTTGACCATGCGATACGGCGCCAGAACATAACTGCGGATCTGGCTGCCGAAGTTGATGGCCGACTTGGTGTCCTCGAGTTTCTGCTCCGCGGCGCGGCGCTTCTCCATTTCGAATTCATACAAACGGGCGCGCAGTTGCTTCATCGCTGTGTGGCGGTTCTTGTGCTGCGAGCGCTCGCTTTGGCACTGCACGACGATGCCCGTCGGAAGATGCGTGAAACGCACCGCGGATTCAGTGCGGTTGACGTGCTGGCCGCCGGCGCCGGAAGCGCGGAAGACGTCGATGCGCAGGTCCTCGGGCTTGACTTCGATCTTCACATCGTCGTCGATCAGGGGGATGACGAAGACGGAAGCGAAAGACGTGTGCCGGCGGGCATTGGCGTCGAAGGGCGAGATGCGGACCAGGCGGTGGACGCCGATCTCGGACTGCATCTGCCCGTAGACGCCCTCGCCTTCGATTTCGACAGTCGCGCTCTTGATGCCCGCGCCCTCGCCCTCGAGGCGGTCGGTGACGTCGGCCTGGAAGCTGTTGCGCTCGGCCCAACGCAGGTACATGCGCAACAGCATTTCGGCCCAGTCCTGGCTCTCGGTGCCGCCGGCGCCGGGGTGGATAGTGACGATGGCGCTGCGGTGGTCGTTCTCGCCGGAGAGCAGCATGGCGGTTTCGAGGTGATCCACCAGGCGGCGCAGCTTCTCGATTTCGCGCGTCAGCTCGGCGGCGACGTCCTCGCCTTCATGGCCGAGCTCGAACAGCGTATCGACGTCGCTGAGATGAGACGCCACCTGCTTTTCGTCGGCGATGGCGGACTCCAGGCGCTTGCGCTCCTGCATCACCTTCTGGGTTGCTTCGGAGTTGTTCCAGAAATCCGGAGCCGAGATCTGCGCTTCGATAGTCAGGAGTTGCTGGCGTTTGCGAGGGACGTCAAAGATAGCTCCGCACAGCTTCCGACTGCTGGCGGAGCTCGGTATAGGCCCGTTCGAGTTCTTCGAGGGTCATAAACCATCAGTTTAACAGGCGCGCTGGTTCCGCACCCCCGACCCTGCCTGCTACGCCTGCGGTGCGAGAGGGAACCGGCCGGTGCTACGATCAACCCTTAGCGGCGGATTGCCGCCGGCACCGAAGGTTGTAAAAAGGAAAACGGCTCGTGATGCTCAAGACTCGCTCGCTGATTACCCGGTTGGCGCTTAGCGCCGTCGCGGTGGCGTTGTCGATACCCGCCTTCGCGCAGCAGCTCAACTATCCGCAAACGCGCAAGGTTGACCAGGTGGACGACTACCACGGCGTGAAGGTTGCCGACCCGTACCACTGGCTGGAGGACGACCGCTCGGCGGAGACCGCGGCCTGGGTCGCGGCCGAAAACAAAGTTACCTTCGGCTACCTGGAGCAGATCCCGTACCGGCAGCAGGTCCTGGCGCGTCTCAAACAGCTCTACAACTATCCGAAGTACAGCGCGCCGTTCCGCAAGCTCGAGAATTTCTTCTACTCCAAGAACGACGGCCTGCAGAACCAGAGCGTGGTCTACATCCAGAAAGGCCTGGAGGGAACGCCGCAGGTGTTCATCGATCCCAACAAGCTCTCCGCCGACGGGACATCACGGCTGGCATCGCTCGAAGTGTCGAAGAACGGCCGCTACGCGGCGTACACGGTGTCGGGCGGCGGCTCGGACTGGGTGGAGGCGTCGGTGATGGAGGTCGCCACGAAGAAGTTGCTGACGGACCACATCCAGTGGATCAAGTTCTCCGGCGCGGCCTGGTTTGGCGACGGCTTCTTCTACAGCCGCTTCCCCAAGCCCGAAGGCGGGCACGACCTGTCGGCCAAGAACGAGAACATGATGGTCTACTTCCACCACGTCGGCACGCCGCAGGAGCAGGACCAGCAAGTCTACGCCGACAAGGCCCATCCGCTGCGCGAGTGCGGCGTCGGGACGACCGAGGACGAGCGGTTTGCGTTCCTGGACATCGCCGATCCGGCCACGGGGAAGAAGGGCAACGCCCTGGCGTTCCGCGATCTGAGCAAGGGCGAAAAGACCTGGACGCCGATCGTGGCCGCGATCACCGATGACGAGTACGAGCCGATCGACAATGTGGGCGACAAGTTTCTGATCCGGACAAACCACGGCGCGCCGAACTGGAAGGTAGTCCTTTATGACCCCGCCAGGCCAGATGCACCCTGGACGGACGTGATTGCAGAGAAGCCCGAAGCGATGGAAAGCGCTTCGACGGCCGGCGGCAAGCTGTTTGTCACCTATCTGAAGGACGTGACGACGCGGGCCTACGTCTACAGCCGCGACGGCAAGCTGGAGAATGAGATCCAGCTCCCCGGCCCGGGCGCGGCTGGCGGGTTCGGCGGCAACCACGACGACAAGTTCGTCTTCTACACTTTCACCTCGCTCGACTTCCCGCCGACGATCTTCCGCTACGACATCGCCACGCGCAAGAGCTCCGTCTTCCGCGCGCCGGAGATCCCCGGCTTCGACCCGGCCAATTACGAAGAGAAGCAGGTCTTCTACGTGAGCAAGGACGGGACGCGCATTCCGATGTTCCTCATTCACAAGAAGGGGATTAATCTCGACGGAACTAATCCCACGCTGCTGTACGGCTACGGCGGATTCGATATCACCATGAACCCGACGTTCAGCTCCACGCGGCTGGCGCTGCTGGAGCAGGGCTTCGTCTATGCCATGGCCAACCTGCGCGGTGGCGGCGAATACGGCGAAAAGTGGCACGAGGCGGGGATGAAGCTGCACAAGCAGAATGTCTTCGATGACTTCATTTCGGCGGCCGAGTGGCTGATCGCGCAGCGGATCACGTCGCCTGAGCACCTGGCGATCAACGGCGGCTCGAACGGCGGACTGCTGATCGGCGCCGTCATCAACCAGCGGCCGGAGCTGTTCCGTGTGGCCGTGCCGCAGGTCGGCGTGATGGACATGCTGCGCTTCCAGAAGTTCACCATCGGCTCGGGGTGGATCTCCGACTTCGGCTCCAGTGACGACCCGGGGCAATTCAAGGCGATCTACAAATACTCGCCGCTGCACAACATCCGCGCCGGAGTGAAGTACCCCGCGACGCTGATCACCACCGCCGACCACGACGACCGCGTAGTGCCCGCGCACTCCTTCAAATACGCGGCTACGCTACAGGAAAAGGCCAGCCACGCCACGCCGCTGCTGATCCGCATCGACACGCTCTCCGGCCACGGCGCCAGCAGCACCACCAAGGCGCTGGAGACGCTGGGCGACATCTACTCGTTCATCTTCTTCAATCTGGGCGTGACGCCGAAGTTCTGAGCCGGACGGTTGGCCTATTTGCCGATAGGATTGACGGGTGTCATCCGTCTGGCAAGTGGCCGCCCGGCACGCGGCCGCCTGACATCGCCCCCGAAATCCGACGCGGCGCGGGCCGAGAGCCGGTCCGCGCTGCGCGAATTGGAAAACAAATTTGAAGGAACAAAGCCAATTCCGCGTAAGCTCTGTCCCCACTTGAGGATACACCCCGATGTCAAGAGCGAATATAGGACGAAATAACGGGCGCAACAGGGCGACGCGACAGAATTCGACGGTGGTGTCGAAAAGTGTCGAAAAATGTCGAAAACTGTCGCGTTGTGCCGGGTGGGCCGAACACCTCCGCGGAGCGGGCTGGGGTCTGTTTAGTGCTTTCAAATTCAATGAGATAGCGAATTAACTCCGACTTGGCCGAGGGCGTCAATGGAGCGCTGGGGGCGATAAAGACGGGTGTCGTGTCGAAATGTCGGGTGCGGCGCGGGGTGTGGCGAGGGCTTCAGGACGCCAATCCTGCGTACTCGGCCGCTGCGCGCATCAGTCCCAGCGCCTGCAGGATCCGCTCCACGTTTTCGAAGGCGTAAGAGATCCGCAGTTGGCGCCGGCCGCGCGCGGCCAGGTCGCCCCGCGGGTGGACGCAGTATTGTCCGGGAATGTAGCTGACGCACGGCTGCCGCTGCTCCGCCGGACCGTCCACGGCCGCATCTCCGGTGATCCGGTTCAGGAAGCGGAAAAAGGCCGAGTCCGGATGCGTCTGGACCGACAAAGTCAGGTAGTAATAGAAGCCCGCGCTGCCGCCGCGGCACTGCTCCACCAGCGGCCCGAGTTCCCGATGGAGCCCCGCGCGCACCGCCAGCGCCTTCTCGCGATAGCCCGCGTTGACGGCGTGGATCTGGCCGCCGATGTGATGGTCGAGCAGGTAGCCGGCCATCTCCTGGACGAACAGCGGCGCGCTGAAGCCGGTGTCGCTGGTCGCCTCGACCATGGCGTTCATGAACGGCCCGTCCGGTCCGAGGATGTAGCCGATCCGCATCCCCGGCGCCAGCACCTTCGAGAGCGACCCGATCTCGTAAGCGAGGCCCAGTTCGTCCGCCGGCAACGCCGAGAGAAACGGTTCGACGCATGGATCGTGCAGCAACGGCTCGTAGGCCAGATCATAGACGATTGGAATCCGCCGGCCCTGTTTTCGCGATAGCCTCGCCGCCACATCCAGGAGCGCCCGCCGCCGCCGGTTGGACAGAATCGTGCACGACGGGTTGTTGACCGTGACCGTGTAGAAGAACGAAATCCGCTCCGCCGCAGCGCCCAGCGCATCCAGCTTGCGCTCGAGTGCGCCCAGTTCGATCCCCTCGTCGTCCTCGGGCACGGCCAGCACGTCAAAGCCGCGGCGCATCAGGCCTTCGGTGTAGATGTAGTACATCGGATCGGACGTCACCACGATGCCCCGCGGCAACACGCCGGCCAATGCGTCCAGAATGCTCGTCGCCCCGCAAGCGCCGATCGCCAGCCGCTGCCGCGCCAGGGTGGTCTCGTCCAATTGCCCGACATGCTGCTCGATCAGGAAGCGCCGCAGCGAGGCGATCAGGTTGGGTGATCCCGCCGGACTGCCATAGTTGAACGCCTGCCGGTAGCGCACCGGATCGCCGGCCACGGCCTCCATCGCGGCTCTCAAATGCCCGACCGGAATCGTCTTTTCGTTCACGTATCCGACGCCGAGATTGACGTCCACGCCATCGCGGAAGCCGGCCGCGAATTGCGACATCATGCGGCTCACCGGCGAGGGCTGCGACGAGGCCTCGCCGTAGTTGGAAAGATGAATGCGCATAATAAACCAGGACCCATCCGCTAGTCTCCTCCAACGCGCGGCCGCGTGCGAGGCGCACTTCTTCCGACCTTCTGGCCTTTTATTCCGCTGCTGTTTCAAGCCAGGCGAGTATCATGGCTCTAGCCCGGATGTTTCACCAACAATCGGCTGCGGCGCGCGATAGGGCCGCATCTACTGCGTTGCGCTCGGTCGCCGTCCTCGACGTACCGCCAAGTACGCCTGCGGGCGGCTCCCTTCGCGCGCCTTGTATCTGCAGCCCTCTCATCGCGCCTCGCTGCGATCGTGGTGCAACATCCGGGCTAATGCGTTTTGCGGTCCGATTATCCGCCGTCCTGCTGGCGGCCATAGCATTCGCCGCGGCGGCGGAGTCGCCGCTCAGCGGCGATTGGACCGGCACACTGGAGGCGCCGGGTCAGAAACTGCGGCTCGCGCTGCACGTCTCGCAGGTCCCCAACGGCGCGCTGCGGGCGACCTTCGACAGCCTCGACCAGCACGCCAGCGGCATCCCGGTTGACGACCTGCGCCTGGACCTGAACATGGTGCGCTTCAGCCTGCGTCAGGCCGGCGCCACGTTTCAGGGCAAGCTGATCGGCGACAGCATCGACGGCGAGTTTCGGCAGAGCGGCCTGGCCATGAAGCTGGTGTTCCACCGCGGTGGGACCGCACCGCCGAAGCGCCCGCAAAACCCCGTGCCGCCCTATCCCTACGTCAGTGAGGATGCCGAGTTCCAGAACCGCGCCGCGGGCATCACTCTCTCCGGCACCTTTACCATCCCGCGCGAAGACCCCGCCGCCCCGAAGCGGCACAAGCCGCCGGCCGTTGTGCTGATCACCGGCAGCGGGCCGAACGCGCGCGACGAGGACGTCGCCGGCCACAAGCCTTTCCTGGTCCTGGCCGACTACCTGACGCGCCACGGCATCGCCGTGCTGCGCTACGACAAACGCGGGATCGGCAAGTCGAAGGGAGACTACGAGACCGCCACCAGCGTGGAGTTTGCTTCCGATGCCTCGGCGGCGGTCGACTACCTGATGTCGCGGACGGACATCGACCACCGCCACATCGGACTGCTCGGGCACAGCGAGGGCGGCGTCCTCGCTCCGATGGTGGCGGCGCAGCGCAAAGACATCGCCTTGGTGGTGATACTGGCAGGAACGGGCGTCACGGGTGAGCGCATCGCGCTGACGCAGACCGACAGCATGTCGCGCGTCGAGGGCATGAGCGAGCCCGAGATCGCGCGGCAGCACAAGCGCGTGGCGCGCGTGGTCGAGATCCTCGAGGCCGAGCCCTCGATTCCCGCCGCTGCGGAGAAGGTCCACAAGGAGTTCGGGTACTCTCCCGAGGTCAACCGGATGCTTATCCACAACGACGCCTGGTCGCGCTATTTCCTGACTTACGACCCGGCGACCACCATCGAGAAGCTGAAGATGCCCGTGCTGGCGCTGATCGGCGATCTGGACTGCCAGGTGGCGGCCGATGAAAACCTGGCCGCCATCGCGGCGGCGCTGAAGAAGGCCGGCAATGATAACTTCAAAACGGTGCGCCTGCGCGGACTGAACCACCTGTTCCAGACGGCGGTCACGGGCTCTGTATCGGAGTATGTTCGGATAGAGGAAACCATCGCCCCCGTGGCGCTGGAGACAATTACGCAGTGGATCCGGCGGCAAACCGGATTGGAGAAGAAATGATGAGAATACGGCTGAGTCCAGCGCCCAGAGCAGCCTCGATCGCGGGGCTGATTGTGGCTTTCTCCCTGGGACTTCACGGTCAACTGACGACACCCGTCGCCGGTGAGCTGACAAAACCCATCGCCAGCTACGCCTTCAAGGTCTCCCTCGACCCTAAAGCCCACATATTGCACGGCAGCGAAACGCTGACCTGGCTCAACGACTCGCCCGACAGCGTGCCCGTGCTGCGTTTCCACCTCTACATGAACGCCTTCAAGAACCAGAAAAGTACGTTCATGCGCGAATCCGGCGGGCAATTGCGCGGCGACCAGTTCGGCGGGAAGGAGTGGGGCTGGGTCGACGTAAAGAGCATGCGCCTCGAAAACGGTCCAGATCTCACCAAGGCGATCCAATTCATCCAGCCCGACGATGGCAATAAGGACGACCAGACTGTGATCGAGGTCCCGCTCGCCACGCCCGTCAAGCCAGGCGCCAGCATACGGTTGAACATCGATTTCGAGACTAAGTTGCCGACGGTATTCGCGCGCACCGGTTTCCACGGAACCTTTTACCTCGCCGGGCAGTGGTTTCCAAAAATCGGCGTGTGGGAGACGGCCGGCTTCCGGCATGCTCAAAAGGCCGGTTGGAATTGCCACCAATTCCACGCCAACAGCGAGTTCTTCGCCAATTTCGGGGACTATTCGGCCGAGATCACGCTGCCTTCGGAGTACAAAATCGGCGCCACCGGCGAACTGGTTGACAAGAAGGAGGACCGGGCGAAGAAAACCACCACCTGGACCTACCGCCAGCCCAGCGTCATCGACTTCGCCTGGACCGCGCAGCCGACTTATCTGAAGCTGGAGCGCGATTTCGTCGCAGCCCGCGAGGTCACGCCCGTGGAGCTGGCCCGCACGGCCAAGCTGTTCGGGATCCCCGAGGAGCAGGCACGGCTCAGCGACGTGAGGATCACGTTGATGCTCCAGCCCGAACACTCCGAGCAGGCCGATCGCTACTTCCGCGCCGCCATCGCCGGCATCAAAGGCTTCGGTCTGCGCTTCGGGCATTATCCGTACCGCACGCTGACGCTGGTCGATCCCCCCTACGGCGCGGGCGGCGCGGGCGGCATGGAGTACCCGACCTTCATCAGTTGCGGGACCGGCTGGAGGATGCCCGACGACGTTTATCTGGTACTCGAGGGAGCCACCGTGCACGAATTCGGCCACCAGTTCTTCATGCAGCTCGTGGCCACCAACGAATTTGAGGAGTCGTGGATGGACGAAGGCTTCAATACCTATGCCACGACCAAAATCATGGATGAAGTATATGGGCCGTCGGCGCTGCCCGTGCGCATCTTCGGCATCCAGATGGCCGGGTGGTTCGGGCTGCCGAAGCTCACGGCCGCAGCCGAGAACCGCCTGGCGTACAGTTCACTGCCGGACGAAGACCCGATTCTGCGCAACGCCTGGAGCTACGCCAATGGGAACAGCTATGCCGTCAGCTCCTACATGAAGACGGCAGTTTTCCTGGACACTCTCGAGAATCTGATGGGGCCGGACACGATGGCCCGCGTTATGCGCACCTATAGCCAGCGCTGGCGTTTCCACCATCCCGACACGCTCGATTTTCTGCAAGTCGTGAACGAGGTCTCGGGCCGCGATTTCACGCCACTGTTCGACCAGTTCGTCTTCCATGCCCGCAAGCTGGACTACAAAGTGGACGCCGTGGAGTCGAGAAAGCTCGAAACCTGGCTGGGCGTCTTCGACGAGAACGGCAAGCGCCGCACGGTGGGCGTCGCGGAAGCGTCAAAGATCGACTTCAAGGCCTCCCAGCAGAAAGGCCACAAGGACCTGTACGAAAACACGGTGCGCATCCGGCGCGAGGGCGACGCCGTCCTGCCGGTGGATGTGCGGATCCATTTCGACGACGGCTCGATCGAAAAACAGCACTGGGACGGCATTGAGCGCTGGGTCAAATTCAAGTTCGAAAAAAGGGCCAAGGTGGACTGGGTGCAGGTCGATCCGCTGCGCAAACATGAACTCGACGTCAATCGGACCAACGATAGCTGGCAGGATCATTATCCGAAGAAGCTGGCCGCCCGGTGGGGCTCTCAGTTTGAGTTCTGGCTGCAGAACCTCGTGCTCTGGATGAGCGCGTTTGTGTAAGGAGAATTCCCATGACGGCATTTCAAGCCTTCGGCCGCGGTTGGGCGGCCACAATGCGCTCCAAGGCGGCGCTCTCCATTGTGTGGATTTTCTACGCGCTGGTGGCGCTGATCGTCGCCGCACCCGCGGCTTCCATGGCGCTGCAGCCATTGGCTCACAGCCGCATGGCCGGCCGGCTCCTCGATGGTTTCGACGTGGCCTGGCTGAGCGAGATGCACGAGCCCCTGGGAACCGCTGCCGCCGGCCTCACCCAGGGCGCCATCGTCGCTGCGCTGTTCTCATGGCTGGGCACGGTTCTGCTGGCCGGCGGCGTGCTGACCATGTTGAGCGAGTGCTGGGACTGCTTCCGTTTCGGCCCGTTTCTGGCCGGCGCGGGCCGCCATTTCTGGCGCCTGTTCCGGCTGAGCCTGTTGGGCTTGATCGGTTATGGACTGGCGGCGTTGGCCGGCTCGGCCCCCGCCATGATCGCCAGCGCGATCTGGAAGGACGGCATGGAGGCTTGGCCGATCGGCGTGACGGGCATCGCCGGCAGCGTGCTCACGGTGCTGCTGCTGGGGTGGATGGCGACCGTGCTGGATTATGCCAAGGTCCGGCTGGTGGCCGACGACGTGCGCGGCTCGGTGATGGGACTGCTGCGGTCCTTTGCGTTCGTCTTCAAACACTTCGGCACGACGATGGGCGTATGGGCGATGAACGCCGCGGTTTTCGCCATTTTGCTCAAACTGTATCTGGCGGTGTCCAACGCCATGCACCCGACCGCCACGGGCACCATTCTGCTGCTGGTGCTGCTGCAGCAGGTATTCATTCTGTTCCGCACGGCGCAGCGGGTCGCGGTGTGGGGTGCGGCGCTCGAGATTTACCAGGCGCTGAAGCCCGCGCCGGCCGCGGCCGGGACCCTGGAATCGCCGGCCGATTTGCCCGTGGAGGAGCCTGTTCTACCGGCGGAATGGCCGACGGAACACGGTGAATCATCCGCTGAAGTGCCGGTCGAACCCGGCCATCCATCGGCAGAAGCAGCTGTGGAACAAGGTGTTTTGCCGGTGGAGACGCCGGTTCAGCACGGTGATTCCGCGGTGAATGCAGAGGCGGAAACACGCGCGGAGCCGCCCGGATCGGACGGCTCGGGAGTCTAGCGATGCAGCGCCGGTCGTTCCTGTTCTCGGCGACCGCGGCGGCCGGCTCCGGCGGCCCGGCCGGTCCCCCTGCTTTATTGAAACCGAAGCACTCTGCAGCCCGGCGACACGGTCGCGTTGATCACCCCTTCGACCTACGTCTCGAGCCCCGACGCGCTGCAACTGGCCAGACACACCGTGGAATACCTGGGCTTGAAGTGGAAACTGGGCCGTAACGCCGGTAAAAGAACGGGGTATCTCGGCGGCACGGTGGAGGAACGCGTATCCGACCTGCACGACGCGTTCACTGACCCGGACGTGAAGGCCGTTCTCTGCACCCGCGGGGGCTACGGCGCGGCGATGCTGCTGGACCGGATCGACTTCGCGCTGATCCGCAGTCACGTCAAGATCTTCACTGGTTTTAGCGATATTACGGCGCTGCATTTGGGGCTGCACCAGCAATCGGGCATGGTCACATTCCACGGGCCGACGGTGTTGGCGGATTTCAGCGATTACACCTTGGAGCATTTCCGCCGGGCGCTGTTCGACCCGCGCCCGTTGGGGGTGCTGCGAAACCCGCCCGAGGAGCGCCCGATCCGGCCGAAGCACCCGCTGCGGACGCTCATCGGCGGCCAGGGTACGGGACCGCTCACGGGCGGAAACCTGACTCTGATTTCGACCACCATGGGCACGCCATGGGAAATTCAGACGGACGGTAAGCTATTGTTTTTAGAGGACGTGGACGAACAGCCGTACTCCATGGACCGGATGCTGACGCAGCTCCGGCTGGCGGGCAAATTCCGCCACATCCGGGGGCTGATTCTGGGCGAGTGCCAGGATTGCGTGCCGCGCGAGTTCAAGCCGGCGTTCGAATCGACATTTTCGCTGGGCGAGGTGTATGACAACATCCTGGGCGGGCTGAAAGTGCCGGTCCTGGCCGGGTTGACGATCGGCCACACGGAGGACCAATTGACGCTTCCGCTGGGGGTGCGGGCGACGCTCGATGCGGACGCCGGAACGCTCACGGTGGAGGAAGAAGCGCTTGACAGCCGGGGGTAGTATTGGGCGAGGGGCCAGTCGTCGGCGGCTGGCGGGAGCGAGAGCAGCGGCGCGGGGCCGGAAGGCGGCCCGCGGCGCGTGATCATCTTTCGAGACGCGTTTGGGACGCGTCTGAGGCGGGCGTTGGTCTGAGACATCATTTCCCGGCGCTGCCACAGGGAGAGCCGGACAACACAACCAGCTTGGACGCGTAAGATCCCGGCGCCACGGCCACCCGGCGTACCGGCTGGGGGTTCGCTCGGCGAACGGGTTGGGGTGGATTGGCGAGACGAGGCAAAAAGGAAATCGGAGGAAAGAATCGGCATGAAGACGAAAGTTTTTAGAATCATGGCAGTAGCCACGGCGTTGGCGCTGCTGGCAGGGTGTGCGCAGAATCAGATTCTGGCCACTTTGGAGGCTTCGGTCAGCGCGACGGAAGTGCTGGTCGGGGCACTGGAGGCCGGTGGCAAGATTCCGCCGGGTGTCGCGGTCGTGATCGAGGGCGCCATTGCACAATTGCCGGACGCGTACCAGGAGACGTCGGTTGAGCTGGCCTCGGGGGACTCGGACGCCGTGAAGGCGGTGACCATCGCGGGTTATTACGCCGCGACGCTGGCGTCTTTGCAGGGGGTGCCGGAAGAGGCTCAGGTCTACGCCACCGCGATCGCGGGGAGCATCGAGGCGTTCCTGTCCACGCTGGCGCAGGCTCAGGCCCAGGCGGCGCACGCGCCGGCCAAGGCGCGGGCGGCGCAGAAATTTGATGCGCACAGGCTGCAGGCGATTGCGTCCCGGGCGGCCGCGCTGCGCGCGAGACTGGCGGCGCTGAAGGCCGCGGCAGCTAAGTAAGCGGTCATGGACAAATTGAAGACACTGTTGCAGAATCCATCCCACATCGCGTACGTGTACCTCGCGGTGTGGGTGCTGGCGGCGCTGGCGCACACGATGCCGGCGCCGGACGATAAATCGGGCACCGGCTACCGCTGGTTCTACAACCTGATGCAATTCCTGCTGGCGAACCTGGGCAATTTGCAGACGGGCGGGGTCCGGAAAGCGGGCTAAGGCGCTAAACGCACTCCGTCCAGCGCGGGCTTATTCCATCTCCGTCGTCACGTAGATCAGTTGCCCGAGGCGTTCCACCAGCAAGACGATCGGATCGCTGCGTGTCTTGCCGTTCAGCGCCTTTCGCAGGTCCTCGAGCGTGGGGATGGGCTTGTTGTTCAGCTCATAGATCACGTCGCCCGCCACCAGGCCCGGGTTCAGCCCGGCATATTCCTCCGGAACCGCCGCCACCGCAACGCCCGAAAGACGCCGCAGGTGGGGCATGATGGCGTTCACCCGCTCGTCCACGGTCAGGGCCAGAATCCCCAGGCGGCGAACGAGCGCCGTGTCGTAATTGACCAGGTCCTCGAGCTGGCCGGGCTCACCGTTGCGGTCGAGGACGGCGACGGTGATGGACAGGCGGTCCTTGCGGCGCAGAATCTCCATCTTCAAATCGTCTCCGGGCGAATGCTGGAAGACCGCCAGCACCAGATCGCGCGCCGCCCGCATCGGCTTTCCGTTCAACCGACAGGACTACGTCTCCGGTCTGGAGTCCGGCGGCTTCGGCCGCGCCATGCGGCACCACGTCCGAGAGGATGACGCCCGAATCGCGGTCCAGTCCCAGGGCCGCGCCCAAACGGGGCGTGATCGTCTCGGGGAGCACGCCGATGGCGCCGCGCCGTATCCGCCCGTCCTTGCGCAAGCGCCGATAGACGTCCTGGGCCAGATTGGCCGGGATGGCAAAGCCGATGCCTTCGTTGCCGCCCGATTCGGAAAGAATCATGGTATTGATGCCCGCGATGCGCCCCTGGATGTCCAGCAATGGCCCGCCGCTGTTGCCGGGATTGATCGGCGCGTCGGTCTGGATATAGACCATCGGACTTTCGGGTGAGAGCTGTCGGTACGTCGCGCTGATCACGCCATGCGTGAGGGAGTTCTGCAATCCGAGCGGGCTGCCCACGGCCATCACCAATTGCCCTTGGCGGAGAGTATCCGAGTTCACGAAGGAAAGCGTGGGGAGGTTCCGAGCCTCGATCTTCACGACGGCGATGTCCACCTCCCGGTCCAGTCCGATCAGCTTGGCGGGCATCAGGTGGCCGTGCGGCGCCTCCGCCCGTTCGTCACTGCGAAGAACCTCGACCTCGATGCGCCGGGCGTGGCGCACTACATGCGCGTTGGTGACGATGTATCCATCCGGGTCCACAATCACCCCCGAGCCGGTGGCCTGCTGCTCGGAAACGAAGCCCAAGCCCTCCGCCTCTCCTTTTTCCAGGGGCGCCAGCATGTGCACCTTGATCTGGACCACAGCCGGGCTGGCGGAGCGGGCGAGATTCTCCATGGCGGCGCTGAAATCGGACAGGGATTTCGGAGGTGGAGGAGAGTTTGCGCCGCTCTGCGCGGCCACCGGTCCGCGCGTCCATAACACAACCATCGCGCCGAGAATCACCGTCCGAATCATGTCTCCTTTATACCGCGGCCCGACCGGTTTTACGACTCAGGATGCGCGCATGGTGAACGGGTAACGCTCGTGGCCCCGCGCCGCGACGAACACCGAAACTCACGGCATGACCAGGCCGCGGTCATCCCGCGTTGGCTGGAGTGTCGGGCGCCGGTGTCTGGCACATCTGCCGGTACTCGTCGGCGGCGGCATCGGGCAGCAGCACGAACAGCGTGTAGACCCCCAGCGCCGTGTCGAACGGCGGCTGGATGAGGCCGAAGAAAGATACGGCCAGGGCGAATTTCCGGCCCCACGGCCGCAGCTTCAACAAACCCCATCCGGCCACAAAGTGCAGGCCCGCCAATCCCAGGAAAACCAGGCTGATGATCCTGAGCACCGCAGGCGCGAGCGCGATCGCGAACTGGTCGGCTCCGTCCGCCGCCAGAGGTATGGCGACGAAGGCTGAAACCAGAGCCAGCACCACGCTCGGAATGAGCCAGAAGGCACCCAGGACGAACCACAGGATGGCCAGCAGATGGAGGTGCCCGGCAACGCGCGTCCGCGCCGCCATGGCGGCCTGCGCCCCGGCCGTCGCGCGGCCGCAATGCGGACAGACCGCCTGCTCCGCGGCGACTGGCGACCCGCAAAATGTGCAGTACATACTCTCTCCTTTAAGTCGGCCGAGCCGACCCGCTCGGGAGCAGTCAGTATACGATACGCTCGCAGCCCGCCGGAAGTTCCGGCGGCTCGATGCGGCTCCCGGACACCGGCCTGGCGGCGAGGCGGAGCGGGGTGTGATAGAACGGGCATCATGCGAAGTGTAATGTGGATGCTGACTCCGGCGCTGTTTCTGGCGTCGTATGTGGCGATCGGACAAGCCCCGAAGACGGAACTGCTATGGCCGGGCGGTGCACCCGGCGCGGTCGGTCAGGAAGACCTCGATAAGCCGGCGCTGACGTGGTACCGGCCGGCGAATCCCAACGGCGCGGCCGTGCTGGTGTGTCCCGGCGGCGGCTATGGCGCGCTGGCGATGGACCACGAGGGCAAGCAGATCGCCGAGTTCTACAATTCGTTCGGCGTGACGGCATTCATACTGAAGTACCGGCTCGGGCCCAGGTACCATTTCCCGGCGCCGCTGGATGATGCGCGCAAGGCGATGCGCACGATTCGCGAGCGCGCCGCCGAGTACGGCATCAACCCCCAGCGTGTGGGCGTGATGGGCTTCTCGGCCGGCGGGCACCTGGCCGCGACGCTGTCGACGCATTACAAAGAAGGAGAAAGGCCCGATTTCGCGGTCCTGGTGTATCCGGTGATCTCGTTCACGACAATCTACACGCACAGCGGGTCGATGTGGAACCTGCTGGGTAACCCTCCGGATCCGACGCTGGTGTGGAATCTGTCGAACGAACTGCAGGTCACGCCGGAGACGCCGCCGACGTTCCTGTTCCACACCAGCGGGGATACGGGAGTGCCGGCGGAGAACAGCGTGCTCTACTACCTGGCGCTGCGGCGGGCGGGCGTCAAAGCGGAGATGCACATCTACCAGGAGGGGCAACACGGAGTGGGGCTGGCGCCGAAAGACCCGGTGTTGGGGACGTGGCCGGCGCGGCTGAAGGACTGGCTGGCGGTGAATGGGTACGTACCAGGGAATCAGCGGTAACTCCGGGACGGTCGGCGAGCATCTAACATCGAGGGATTGATGCGCCGCTGGATCGTCATTTGCGCGCTGGGCGCCCTCTTAAGGACGGGCGGGCTGTTGGCGCAGGACCCGCCGGCCCAGCAGACGCCGGCCCAGCAGCCGGCCGACCAGCCGCCGCCGAGCGGGGCAGATCCGGGCCGGCCGGTTCTGCGGCACGGAGGCCCGGCCAAGAAGCACGTCGATTCCGGTCCCGCGAAGACCGAGGAGAATATCCCCCAGCCGCTGCGCGATCTGCCGCCCGACAATGCGCCGCCGGCGGCCGAGAACAAAGCCACGGAGCCGGCCGGGCCGCCCGCCGCGGCGGGACCGTCCCAGACCCGGGAGCAACCGCCCGGGCGGCGGCTGCCGGAAGCGGAAGCGCTGGTCGAGAAGGCGCGCGAAGCGGCCTTCGATTTCGTTGAGAATCTTCCCAATTTTATCTGCGACCAGGTGACGAAAAGGTACGAAAGCAAGACCATCAAGCCGGTGTGGAAGTACCGCGACCGGGTTGAGGTCGAACTGATGTTCGCCAACGGCAAGGAGGATTACCGCAACGTCCGGCTGAACGGCAAGGTGCTGAAGAAGGGCTCGCCGGAAGACAGCGGCCAATGGTCGACGGGCGAGTTCGGGACTGTATTGGCGGACCTGTTCGATCCCCGGACGCACACGAACTTCAAGCCGCGGGGCGATTCAACGGCCTCCGGGATGAAGGCCAAGGAGTACGCCTTCTCGGTCAATCAGGTTGACTCGCACTGGACCATCCGCATGGCTTATGCGGTGAAACCGGCCTATAGCGGCGCGGTGTGGATCGAGCCGCAAAGCGGGCGCACGCTGCGGGTGGAGATGGGCACGACCTCGCTGCCGACCGATTACCCGGTGGACAAGGTCGAGGCCATCGTCAACTACGAGTGGGTCAGCATCGGCGAGAAAAAGTACCTGATGCCGGTGCGGAGCCAGAACCTGGCCTGCGAGACCCACATGTTCACTTGCACGAAAAACGACATCGAGTTCGCCAACTACCGCAAATTCAACGTCGAGTCGCAGGTGCTGGCGGTGGACAGCGATATCTCGTTCCCCGACGCCGACGAACCCGGCAAGAAGCCCGCCGGCAAGACCGAGCCGCCGCAGATTACGGTCCCGCCGCCAGAAACGCCCAAGCAGGACGACCCCAAACCAAAGTCTTAGACAGCGTTGCGCCCGGAGCCGCGGCGCCACGCCAACCGACGTGGAAGCCTAGACTGAGGTACAGGAGTCGTTCCCATGGAATATATCAACCCTGTGCCGCGCGGCCGCCGCTGGCTCGTGCTGCTGGCCGTGGTCGCGTTTGTCTTTCTGATCGCGGGCCGCTGGCTGGCCGGCTTCGCCATCGACTGGCAGTGGTGGGGCGAGATCGGGCAGCGCGAGACCTGGATCGCGCTGCTGATCTACGGTACGGGTCCGGTACTGGTGGCGACGGCGCTGCTGTTCGCCGTGTTTTTCGTGGCGCATCTGCGCGGATTGCGGTCCGCGGGCACGTCTCTCAAGGAGCACCGGCTGTATGCGCGATTGAGCGTTCTGATTCTGCTGCTGCTGGCGCTCATGGTGGCTTTCGCGACGATCGATTCATGGACCGTGGTGCGCTACTTCGGCGGGTTGGGCGCGGCGGCCGGAGCGTGGCGCGATCCGGTATTCGGCCGGCCGCTGACCTTCTACTTCTTCGACCTGCCGTTTTATGGCGTGCTGCTGCGGACGGTACTGGCGCTGTCGCTGGGCGGAGCGTTCCTCTACTGGCTGACGGCGCGCGCCTGGTCGCTGAGCAAGCAGGCCAAGCAGTTCGAGGATTTCGGCGAGGGCGGTGCCACTTTCGATCTGCGTTCGCTGCAATTGGGAGCCGCGCTGGAGGGCCGGTTCTTCCGCCTCGCGGCCGGCGTGTTTTTCCTGGCGCTGGCGGCGCGGTTTTACTTCGACCGCTATGACTTGTTGTTCGAGGACCATGGCTCGCTGGTCGGCATCGACTGGGTGGACGAGCACCTGACGCTGCCACTGCTGGGGTTGATGATGCTGACCAGCGTCGGGGCCGCGGTGTCATTTTTTGTGGGCCGTCTGCGCTATGCGCTGATGCTGCCCGCGGCCTACGTGGTGTACCTCGTGGCGCCCTACCTGGCGACTTCGCTGTACGTGCGGCCAAGCGAGATCACGATCCAGAAGCCGTACATCGCCACACACATCCAGGCCACGCGTGAGGCCTGGGGACTGGCCCAGCGGACCCACGAGGTCGAGTTCGCGGCCAACATGCAAGGCACCGTTAACCCGTCCCGTCACCGCCTGTTGTTGGATAACGTGCGGCTGTGGGACTGGCGCGCCTTCCACGACACCGTGACGCAGATTCAGGCCCTGCGCCCGTACTACGTCTTCGCCGACACCGATGTTGACCGCTACAAGATCGACGGCCAGTTGAGACAGTTGCTCATCACCCCGCGCGAGCTCGACGTGCGGCAGTTGCCGGCCGATGCCCGCGGGCGCTGGATCAATCCGCATTTCATTTACACCCACGGCTATGGCGTGGTCGTGGCGTCGGCCTCGCGGATCACCTCCGACGGGCTGCCGCAACTGCTGATTGAGAACGCGCCGCCGGAGATCCGGACGTCATCGCTCCAGTTGACGCGCCCCGAGCTCTATTTCGGCGAGGTGACTCACGAGCCGGTCTTCGTCGGCACGGGGGAGCAGGAGTTCAACTACCCCTCGGGCGCGGGCAATGAGTACAACCACTACGACGGCCGCGGGGGCTTCCCGATGACGACGCCGTTTCACCGCCTGGCAGCCGCCGTCTCGACCGGCGATTGGAACATCCTGCTGACCTCCTACCTGCAATCGGAAAGCCGCATGATGATCCGGCGCAACGTGCACGAGCGCATGGAGACGATCGCCGGATTCCTGGCCTGGGATCCGGACGCTTACCTCGTGATCACTCCCGAAGGACGACTGGTGTGGATCCTGGATGGATACACGACCTCCTCGTCGCACCCCTATTCCAAGCTCGTGGAAACGCGGGATTACGGCGAGATTAATTACATTCGCAACGCCGTCAAGGCCACCGTGGACGCCTACGACGGCACGGTCCACCTGTATGCGTTCGACGCCAACGATCCGATTCTCAAGGCCTACCGCAGGCTGTTCCCGCACCTGATCGAGGATGTGGCCGCCATGCCGCCGGCGCTGCGCGCTCACGCCCGCTATCCCGAGGTGCTGTTCCAGTTGCAGGCCGAGATTTACCGCACTTACCACATGACCAACGCCGAGGCGTTCTTCAACAAGGAAGACATGTGGGACCTGGCGCGCAACATCAACGGCACGTCGGGCAAGCCCGAATCGGTGACGCCGACCTACCTGGTGGCCTCGCTGCCGGACAGCGACGAGCAGGAGTTCCTGCTGATGACGACCTTCACGCCGCGCAACAAGGATAATCTCATCGGATTGATGCTGGCGCGCTGCGACGGCGACCATTTGGGCGAGTTGCACTTCCTGCAACTGTCCAAGCAGCAGCTGGTCTTCGGACCGATGCAGATCGAAGCACGCATCAGCCAGGAGCAGACGATCTCTAAGGACCTTACGCTGTGGAACCAGCAGGGCTCGCAGGTGCTGCGCGGCCAGATGCTGGTGCTGCCGGTGGGCGACACGCTGCTGTACATCGAACCGATCTACATCCAGGCCTCGGAAGCCAAGATGCCGCAGTTGAAGAAGATTGTCCTGGCCATCGGAAACCGGCTGATTTATACGGATAACTATGAGGAGGCCGTGGCCGAACTGGCTGGCCTGCAGGGCTCATCGAGGGCCCCGCAGGCCGCACAGGCTGCCGGGGCCGCCGCGCCATCCGCGCGGCCGGCCGCGCAACAGGACGATCTGGCCGAGGTGCGCGACCATCTGCGCCGCTATCGCGAGCTGATGTCGCAGGGCAAGTACTCGGAGGCGGGCAAGGAGATCGAAGCGCTGGAGCGTATGGCCGCGAAAAAATAGCCGCGCGGACCATGCACCGAGGCGCGAGGCCACCCGAGGCCGCGCGGGGTTCTACGCTTTCAGAAAATCGTGGGCCTGGGCGCGCGCAGTGTTGAGCAGGTCGGCCAACTGCGCGTCGGAGGCCGACTCCGCGGCGCCCCAAACGAAGCGCGCCGAAAACGCGCCCAACGTACGGAGCTGCAAGTCATACAGCCGTTCCTTGACCCGCCCGATGAGGCGCTGCGCCTGGGGGCCGGTCTCGCGCGGGTAGATCAGGACGAATTCGTCCTCGGCGCTGCGGCAGGAGAAGTCTTCGGCGCGGCGCAGCAGGCTGACAGTCCGCCCCACCGAGCTCAGTAGCCGGGCAAGCTCGGGACAGTCGCGCGGGGCCAGGTCGCCGTTGGCGACAACCTTGATAAATACCACCAGACCATGGAAGACGCCCCAGGCGGCCAGCAGATCTTTCAAGCCCTGGGCCTCGAAATGACCGGCGGGCACCGCCAATTCGGGCAGGGGGATGGGTTGGCTCGCTCCCGCGGCGGGCTCGTCCCGTACGGGTTCCGCCTCGTCAACTAGCGCGCCAGGCATCTGAAAGACTCGGACACGTTGTTGAGAAACATACAGCGGAACGGGCATGGCATCTTCATTCTCGGCCTCATCCTCACCCAGCGGATCCACCGGCCCATCGGCCCGCGGACTCACGATCTCATCAGTGGTCCGCGGAGCAAAGCCGCCGCGGCCCACATCCGCCGGCGGGCCGGAATGCGGTGCGTCCTGCTTGGACTCGATGGGCGGGCTGCGTAGTACGGGGGGCTCCGTCACGGGAACCGGCCATTTAATGACCGGACTGGGAAGCTCCTTGGCGGCGCCGGTCTCCGCTACGCGCTTCGCCACCGTGCGTCTGGGACTCTCCCCGACGGCGAGAGTTTCCGGCAGAGCGGAAACGCCCGCCTGCGGTATGGACCGTTGGCCCGGCCCGGTTCGGGCCAGGAATTCGCGCAGCGCCTCCTGCTGCGCCTTCATCGCCGCGTCCAGGGTTTGCGTCTGGAAGCGGTCGAGGAGCGTTTCGAGCATCTCGCGTTCCGCGGCCCGGGCCTGGAGTTCCTCGTTGCGCTCGCGCAGACGCTCGTTATTTCCCTTCAAGTAATCGCAGATGAGCGCTACGAAGGCCGCCCCCAGGACCACGACCAGACTGACGAATACTTGAATTTCGAAAGAACCCACAAAGATCCACTTTCAGAGTCGCGGGACTCCAAGTCCAGTGTAGAACCGTACCGCAAAGTTCGAAATAGGAGCCGCGGCTCAATTCAGACTGGTACCCCCATCTGGGACCGTGAATACCTGGGTACTAAGCCCAATATACAGGTCCTCCCCGACCGACGCACCATGCCTTTTGGGCACCGTCCGGCTTAATTGTTCGGCCCAGAGTGGGTTGGATTTGGCCAACCGATTGGCGTGGCACGGGATGTGCCCTGTGGGACGGGCGGCACGAGGTTCTTCTTGGGAACGCTGGCGCCGGGTGGAATCTCGTCCTCCTGGAAGCGCAGCTCGCGGTCCAGGAGCATCTCCATTGTGGAACCGCGCTGCAGGGTGGCGTCCGGACCGCGGGTCATCATCACCCCGACCAGGCCGGCGGCGGCGCCGGCGCCCGCGCCGATGCCGGCTCCTCTGCCGCCATCGGCGATCCCGCCGATCATCGCTCCGGAGCCCGCGGTCGTGGCCACCGCCATGGCATCGCCGGCCTTGTTGGTATCGCCCTGGATCTTGCCTTCGCTGCGATCGATCTTGCCGCGCTGATCGCCGTCCAGGCTGGAGGCGCGGGCGCGGAAGTCGCGCGTGACACCGTTCGTCAGGGTGAGCGAATCGAAGCGGACAAACAGCTCGGCGCGGCCCTTCACCTTGCCCGCGCGCTTGACCTGAGTGATCGTTCCGGTCACGTAACTGCCGGGCGGGATCACAATGCGGCCGTCCGCCAGCACGGGAAAAGCGGTTTCGAGGTACACGCGATCGCCCACGGCGGCGCTGCGCGTGCTGATGCTGTTGATCAGGTTCAGCAGGATCTTGGTGCCCGGCTCCACGCTGTAAGCGCGGGGCTGCGCGGCGGCCCCGGGCGGCGCGTTGACCGGAGCGTTGGCCGGAGCTGGCGCCGCAGGCGGGACTGGCACCGGCGCCTGCGCCATAACAGCCGCGGCGCCTAAAACATAGAGCAGGAATCGGATCGGCACGGTCGACACCCCTTTCAATTCTCGCCTGTCACCCCACGCCGGGATTACTCCCGCTTCTTTCAGACTAACGCCTGCGCAAGCGCGCCTCCACACCTTTGTTGAACGCGCGGTGTCGCCCGCTGGTTGCAGGCCGGATACACAAAGAGCCGCCTCAGACGGGCGCAGCGCTACGTCCGTCCGCGCCGCCATCCCGGTTCAGGAGCCGGCTTCCGGCACCGTGCGGCCGGCCGCGCCCAGGGCCTTGCGCGCCGTCGTAGCCAGAGGCAGGCGGGATAATTCGTCGGCCGTAATCCATCGGAAGCCCTTGGGCGCCTTGACCGGCGTGCAGCGCCAGACCTCGATAACGTAGTCGTGACGCGTAATGGAATGGCGGAACTGGCCGAGCTTCTCCGTGCGTTCGGCGCCCGGCAGAAATCGCGCTTCCGGCAGTTCCCAGAACCCAACCAGCCGCGCTTCGGCCGCGCCCCGCTGCCGCATCAAAACCCGCCCCTGCTTCTCCACCAGGCACAACACGAGCGTCAGCTTGACGGCGTCGCGCCGCCGCAAATGAACCGGCAACTCGTTCTGGATTCCCTGCGCGCGGGCCGCGCACTCGCCGCGCCACGGGCACAGCAGACATTGCGGAAGACGCGGCAGGCAGACCGTCGCGCCCAGTTCCATCACGGCCTGGTTGAAATCGCCCGGCCGGCTCGGGTCCAACAGATTCTGCGCGGCTTCCTTCAGCCGCGCGCGGACCTCCGACGCGCGGACGTCGCCGGTCTCCGCCGTCAGCCGACTCAGTACGCGGACGACATTGCCGTCCAACACGGCGTGCGGCAATCCGCAAGCGATGCTGGCGACGGCCGCGGCCGTGTATTCGCCTACGCCGGGAAGGAGCTTGATTTCCTCAAACGTGTGCGGAAATCGGCCCAGCTCCGCGATTGCCCGGGCGGCGCGCCACAGGTTGCGCGCCCGGGCGTAGTAGCCCAGCCCGCTCCACAACGTCAGCACTTCCGCCTCGGGCGCCAGCGCCAACGCCTGCGGCTCGGGATAGCGTTCGAGAAAGCGCTCGTAATAGGGCACCACGGAGGCGACGCGCGTCTGTTGCAGCATCACTTCGGAGAGCAGGATGCGCCATGGATCGCGCGTCTGCCGCCACGGCAGCGCCCGCCGCGCGTTCTGGTACCACTCGAGCAGCAATTTCCGGCACAGGCGGGGTCTTAACATGCGCGTTGCTACAATGATAGCGATCCCTCGTTGGCGCCTCGATTTTGAAGGATTTCTAACACTGTGCCGGAGCTGCTGCGGGTCCGCGGAGCGCGGGTCCATAACCTCAAGAACATCTCCGTCGACCTGCCCCACAACCGGCTGACGGTCGTGACCGGCGTCTCCGGCTCGGGCAAATCCTCGCTGGTCTTCGACACCATCTACGCCGAGGGGCAGCGGCGCTACGTCGAGTCTCTTTCGGCCTACGCCCGCCAGTTCCTCGACCGCATGGAAAAGCCCGCCGTGGACGAGATCGACGGCATCGCCCCGCCCATCGCCATCCGCCAGAAAAACACGACGCGCAATCCACGCTCCACCGTCGCGACATCCACCGAGATCCACGATTTTCTGCGGCTGCTCTACGCCCGCGCCGGCCAGACCTGGTGCCCGGCGTGCGAAAAACCGGTGGTGCGCGACACCGTGGACCCTGTCGCCGCGGCGATGCTGACGGAGCCGGAGGGCTCCCGCTGGTACGCGCTGTTCCCCGTTCACCACACGCCTGCGGCAGGCGAAAAAGTGCTGAAGGACCATCTGTCCGACCTGCGCAAGCGCGGCTTCAACCGCCTTTTCCAATCCGGGCGCATGTTCGAGTTTTCGACGCCCGAATCGCTCCTCGAAATCGATTTCTCGCAGCCCTTCTTCGCGCTGGTCGACCGCCTCGTCCTGCATAGCGAAGCCGGCCCCGACGCGCTGCGGCAGCGCATCGTCGATACCATCGAGATCTGCTACCGCGAGGCCGGCGAGGTGATCTTCGAACAGGCCGGGGAGCCCGAGCCGCGCCGCCTGCGCTTCAGTGAACGCTTCGCCTGCAAGAGCTGCGGTCGCGAGTTTCCGACGCCCGAACCGTCGCTGTTCAGCTTCAACAACCCCTACGGCGCCTGCCCCCAATGCCAGGGCTTCGGCAACACCATCGACTACGACATGGACCTGGTGATCCCCGATCCTTCCAAGTCGATTGCCGCCGGAGCGGTCGATCCCTGGACCAAGCCGAACTACGAATGGGGCCTGGAGGAATTCCTCATCCGCAGCGCGCGCCGGATCCGGCCCGGCGTTCCTTACGTGGATCTCAACACGGCGGAGAAAACCCTCCTGCGCGAGGGCATCCGCAAGTTCTTCCGCGACGTCGAGCGCAAGAAGTACAAGGTCCACGTCCGCGTCTTTCTGGCGCGCTACCGCGGCTACACCGAGTGCAGCGCCTGTGGCGGAGCGCGTTTGCGCGAGGACGCCCTGTTCGTCCGCGTCGGCGGCCGGACCATTGCGAACGTGGCACAGATGAACGTCGCCGAATCGCTGGCTTTCTTCGACGGATTGGAGCTGGGCCCGGAACAGGCCGCGATCGCCGGCCGGATTCTGGTCGAAATCCGCCAGCGGCTGCGGTTTCTGCACGACGTCGGCCTGGATTACCTCACGCTCGATCGTCTCTCGATGACCCTCTCCGGCGGCGAGGCGCAACGCATCCAGCTCGCCACCTGCCTCGGCTCGCGTCTGGTGGGCGCGACCTACGTGCTCGATGAGCCGTCGATCGGCCTGCACCCCCGCGACACCGGACGCCTGGTCCGCATCTTGCACGAACTGCGCGATCTGGGCAATACGATTCTCGTCGTCGAGCACGATGCCGACGTGATGCGCGCCGCGGACCACGTCGTCGACATGGGGCCGGGCGCGGGTGAACAGGGCGGCCAGATCACCTTTGAGGGCACGCTCGACCAGATGCTCGCGCTCGCGCCGGGCGACGGGACGCGCGAAGCTCCGCTGACGGCCCGCTACCTGCGCGGTGAGTTGAAGACCTCTTTGAAAACCGCGCGGCGGCGCGTCAATCCCAAGCACACCCTGCGCTTTCAGGGTTGCCAGGCGCACAATCTGCAGAACATCGATGTGCTGGTGCCGCTCGGATTGATGACCGTCGTGACCGGCGTCTCCGGCTCCGGCAAGTCCACCCTGGTGCACGACGTGATCCACAAAGCACTGCAGGCGCGCCTGAACCGCGTGCTCACCGCGGAAGGCTCCTCGCGGGACTCTGCGCCATCGGCCGGGGCGAGTGAAGCCGCGGCCGGGCGGCGCAACTGGCGCTCCGTGGCCGGCGCTGAGCGCGTGCGCGAGCTGGTGCTGGTCGATCAGTCGCCCATCGGACGCACACCGCGCTCCAACCCCGTGACCTATTCGAAGGCCTTCGACCCCATTCGCGAGCTCTTCGCCTCCACCACCGAAGCCATGCGGCGCGGCTACACGCCCGGCCATTTCAGCTTCAATATCGCCGGCGGGCGCTGCGAAACGTGCCAGGGCGACGGCACCGTGACCGTCGAGATGCAGTTCCTCGCCGACGTGGAGCTGATCTGCGAGGATTGCCGCGGCACGCGTTACAAGCAGTCGATCCTCGACATCCGATACCGCGGGCTGAACATTTACGAAGTGCTGCAGTTGACCATCAACGAGGCGCTGACATTTTTCGCCGACCAGCCGCGGATCGTCGCGCGCCTGCGGCCCATGGCCGACGTGGGGCTGGGTTACCTGCGCCTCGGGCAATCGGCGACGACGCTTTCGGGCGGCGAGGCGCAACGCGTGAAGCTGGCCTCGCACCTGACGCAATCCGACGCCCGGGGCGTGCTGTACCTGTTCGACGAGCCCACCACGGGTCTGCACTTCGACGACATCGCCAAGCTCCTGGACGCTTTCGAACGGCTGCTGAACAAGGGTGCGTCGCTGCTGGTCATCGAACACAACATGGAGGTGATCCGCCACGCCGATTGGATCATCGACCTGGGGCCCGAGGGCGGCGGCGGCGGCGGCCGCATCGTCGTCGAGGGAACGCCGGAGAGCGTAGCCGCCTGCGAGGCCTCCTACACCGGACGATTCCTGCGCCCGCTTCTCGCCTGACCGGCGCCGGGGCACAATGAAGGTGAGATGCTCTCCGCGCTTCTGCTTCTGGCGGCGCTCACCCAGCAGCCCAAAACCCGGCCGCCGGCCACCCCCGCGCCGGACCCGCTGGCCGAAGCGCAGCTCCAGCTGGACGCCGGCCATCCCCAGCAGGCCATCGTCATTCTCAAGGACCTGCTCGACAAGAACCCCGACAACTATGGAGTCTGGTTCGATCTGGGCGTGGCTTACGGTCTCGCCGGCCAGAACACCGAAGCCGCGGCCGCCTTCCGCAAGGTGCTGGCGCTGCAGCCGAACCTGTATGAGGTGCAGCTCAACTTCGGCCTGCTGCTGCTGAAACAAAAACAATACGGCGATGCGGCCGCATTGCTGACCCAGGCCGCGACACAGAAGCCGCGCGAAGCCCGTCCGCAGCTCCTGCTCGGCCAGGCGCTGCTCGGCGCGGGCAAGCCCGCGGATGCGGAGGCCCGCCTGCGCGCCGTCACGACGCTGGACCCCAGGCAGGCTGAAGCTTTTTTCGTGCTGGCCCGGGCCCTCGCGGCGCAGGAGAAATGGCCCGACGCGGCCGCCGCAATGACGAAGTACAACGAGTTGAAGCCGGCCGATACATCCGCCCAGTTGGAACTGGCGCAGTATCTCGAAAAGGCGAAAAAGCCGGCCGACGCCGCGGCCATCTATCGCCGGTTTCCGCAGGATCCGGCCGCGCTGGAGCGCGCCGGCGTGCTGGCACTGGATCTGGGCGACACGAAACAGGCCGTCGCCAGCCTCTCTGCCGCGCTGGCGCTGAGCCCGACGCCGGCGCTGCGCTACGCATTGGCCCACGCCTTGAAGCTTGACGGACAGCCGGACAAGGCCATCGAGGCCGCGGCTCCGCTGGTCGGGGCGCAGCCGGACAATCTCGAACTGCGGATGTTCTATGGCCGGCTGCTGCGTGATCAGAAGCAGTATGCGCCCGCCGCGGAACAGTTCTCGGCGGCGACGAAGCTCAAGCCCGATTCGCTCGAGGCCTGGAATGAGCTGACCAGCATGCTGGTCCTCTTAAACAACTATCCGGCCGCGCTCGAGACGCTGGAAAAATCCAGGCAATTGGGCGGTGAGAACGCCGCCTATTTCTGGTATCGTGCGATGATGCTGGATGCTCTCAAACAGCCGCGGCCGGCCCTGGAGAGCTACCAGCGCTTCCTGAGCCTGAGTAACGGCCAGCACCCCGACGAGGAGTGGAAAGCCCGGCAGAGGGTTCGCCTTCTGACGAGGGTACTGAACAAATGAGAATCCTGGGCGCGTGGATTTGCTGCACGCTGTGCTTCGGGGCGGTCGACCTCGACGCGGTCCGCAAGGAGCCCGACTTGCAGAAGCGCAGCGAGCTGGCGCTGGACGCCGCGGCGACGGCGCTGAAGGACGCGCGCGCGCTTCCGACCGAGGGCGGGTCGGTCGCTGACCTGAAAAAGGACATGGACACGATGGTGCAGGCCGTCGAATTGTCGCTCCAATCCCTGCGCGACACGGGTAAGCGCCCCAGCAAGTTGGGCAAGTATTACAAGAAAGGGGAGCTGCGCACGCGCGACATGCTTAAGCAGCTCGAGAGCCTGGTGCAGGCGATCGCTTTCGACAGCCGCCCGCCGGCGGAAAAAGCGCGCGACCGGCTGGTCGTGCTTCACGATGAGTTCCTGTTCGGAGTGATGAGCGGCCAGTGAGGCCGGCGAGGAAATTATGCTCCGCTTTCTGCTTCTCGCACTGTTTTGCGTGGCGCCAGTCGCGGCGCAGCGCGACTTCCTCACCGCCGACGAAGTGGACCGCTTGCGCGAGGCGCAGGAGCCCGACGACCGGATCAGGCTCTACCTGCTCCTGGCGCGTCAGCGCGTGGATCTGGTCGCGCAGCTCTTTGCCAAGGAAAAGGCCGGCCGCAGCATTCTGATCCACGACACGCTCGACCAGTACACCCAGATCATCGACGCCATGAACACCGTGGTGGACGACGCGCTGGCCCACAAGCGGACCGTGACCGTGCTGCCCGCGATGGCCAAGACGGAACGCGAGCTGCTGGCCAAGCTGCAGAAGCTCTCCGAGATTCAGGCCGCCGATAAGGAGCGTTACCAATTCAGCCTCGAACAGGCGGTCGACGCTACCCGCGACAGCGCCGCGTTGTCCGAGGAAGACGTCAACCAGAGGGCGCACGAGGTCGAATCGCAACAACGCCAGATCGAAAAGCAGCACGATGCCATGAGCGCGCCCGACCGCAAGTCGGAGAAGACCGAAGACCAGAAAAAAGCGGACGCCAATCCGAAGAAGCAGCCGTCGCTGCTGCGCAAAGGCGAGACGCTGGACCAGGCCAATCAGACCGACGATCGGAAGAAGAAGGATCAGGATAAGGATAAAGACAAGGACAAGGATAAGGATCAATAGCCCGGCGCCGGGCCCTCGCGCGCTGCCTGTTGCGCGTCCTCGCGCTCGTCCAGCATCTCTTTCAGGATCTTGACGAGCGCCGCCGTGACGCTGAACACCACCGGACCCGCGATCACGCCCGCCAGCCCGAAATACTCCATCCCGCCGAAAATCGAAAGCACAATCAGCAGCGTGTTCATCGGCATGCGCCCGCGCAGCACGATGGGTCGCAGCACGTAGTCGGTCAATCCGACCACTACCAACAGACACCACAGCGCCAGGATCAAAGCCCGGATCCAGCTCCCCGCGATGAGCAGCGCGGCCACGCCCGGCACCCAGATCAGCGCCGTGCCCACCACGGGCATCAGCGAACAGATCGTCGCCACCACGCCCCACAACCACGGCGACGGCAGCCCCACGATGGCGAAGCCGATCCCGACCAGCGCTCCCTGCGAGGCAGCCACGGCCAGCGTTCCGTACACGTTGGCGCGGATCGCCTCACCCACCGCGTCCAGCAGTTCCTCTACCCGCCGCGCCGGCAGCGGAGTCCATTCCACCGCCTGGGAGCGCAGACCCGTCGCCCCGCGGAAGAAGAAGTACAACGTCAGGAATGTGATTGCCGCCTCCAGCAGCGTCAACGACACGTTCCCGAACAAAGCGCCGATGCGGCCCAGCGCCCCATTGGCCGCGTCCTGCAGTTGGCTCGTCAGCGCCGCCTGGAGGCTTGGCACAGGCATGCCGGTCGAGCGCGCCAGCCAGCCGATCGGGCCTTCGATGAGCGCGGCGAACCAGGCGTTCCAGCCGCCCTGCAAGCGGCTCGACTCGGCCAGCGTGCGATACAGGCTCTGGGCCTCGCGCGCCACGGTCACGGCGATGAACAGCACCGGACCCGCAACCAGCGCGATCATCGCCACGGTCGCCGCCAGAGCGGCCAGCCCGGGCCTGCGCCAGCGGCGCTCCAGCGCGGCATGGATTGGAAAGCCCGAGATGCCCAGCACGATCCCCAGAAAAATCCCGCTCCGGAACGGCGCCGTCATCTGCCACACCAGGTACAGCGCAATCCCCAGCAGCACCCAGATCGTGATCAGCGCCACGCGCCGGTCCGGTTCGCGCCTCATCCCTCCACCTCCCGCACTTCGATGCGCCGCGTCTCCGCGTCCCGCCGATCCTGGACGCACCCAATGCGAATCTCGATGCGGCTCTTCGGCAGCACGGCGGGGAAGCGTTCCGCCCATTCCAACAGCACCGCGGCCGGCCGCGCGAAAATCTCGTCCAGGCACAGGCCCTCGACCTGCGCGGCCGTCTCCAGCCGATACAGGTCAACGTGATACACCCTCACCGGATCACCGTACTCGTGGATCAACGGAAAGGTCGGGCTCGTCACTTCCTCCGGCCGCGCCGCGCCGAAGCCCGCGGCCAGCCCCTTGGCCAGCGTCGTCTTGCCCGCGCCCAGTTCGCCGATCAACAGGATCGCCACCGGGACGTTCCACTCGGAGGCTAGGCGTTCGCCCAGTTCGATGGTCTCCTCTTCGGTCGCCGTGAAGTACAGTGCCTGTCTCATGAGCGCGCACTGCGGATGGCCGGCGGCAGATAGCGCAGCAGATCCATCGCCGAGAGGCTCATTTCGCCCATCTCCACCGCGCCCAGCTCGCCCGCCCGCCCGTGCAGCCATACCGCCGCCAGCACGGCCGCCTCGCGCCGCTCCGGAAATTGCGCCAACAGGCCGGCGATCAGGCCCGTCAGGATGTCGCCGCTGCCCGCCGTCGCCATGGCCGGCGTGCCGGTCGGATTCACGTACACGCGGCCGTCCGGCAGCGCGATGACCGTGCGCTGCCCTTTGAGCACAATGACGCACGCGCGCTGTCTTGCCAGGCGCCGCGCGATGTCCACCCGATCGGCCTGAATGTCGGCCACGCTGCCCCCCGTCAGTCGCGCCATCTCGCCCGGATGCGGCGTCAGAACGCGGAATCGCCCGGCGCCGTGGAACGGCGTCAGGGCCAGCGCATTCAGTGCATCCGCGTCCACCACCATCGGCGTCGGCGCGGTGCTGAACAGCTTCCGCGCCAGGTCATCGCTCTCGTCCGTGCGGCCCAGGCCCGGACCCACCGCCAGCACATGGTGCGCGTCGATCTGGCCGATCTCGTCAGCCCATGCGGCGGTCATCAGCTCGGGCATCAGCGTCGTGACCGCCGAGCGCTCGCGGGCGTCGGTGGCGACCGTCACCAGGCCCGCCCCGGCCCGCAGCGCCGCCGCGCCGGCCATGGCCGCGGCGCCGCCCTTCCCTGGCCCGCCGCCGACCACGTGCACGTGGCTGAAGTTGCCTTTGTGCGCGCCTCGCGGCCGGTCCCGCAGCAGCTCGGCGAACATCGCCGGCTCCAACAGGTTCAACCAGTGCGCCGCGTCGTCTTCAATCAGCGCCCGCGGAATGCCGATCGGCGCCACGATCACTTCACCCGCCCGGTCACAAGTCGGCGGCAGAATCAGCTCCGCCGTGGGCGCGGCGAACGTAATCGTGTGCCCGGCGCGCACCGACTCGCCCTCCGGGTGCAGCCCCGACGGCACGTCCACGCTGACGATCCTGGCCAGCGGGAACGCGCTGTTGATCTCGCGGATCAGCTCCAGTGCCCGGCCTTCCGCCGGCCCTTTCAGCCCCGTGCCCAGCAGTGCGTCGACCACCACCGTCGCCGGCCGCATCTCGGGCGTGACCTGCAGTTCGCCCACGATCCCCAGCGCCCGCAGCATCCCCCAGTTCGTCGCCGCGTCGAGCTGGAACTCCTCGCCCGGCGCTGCCAGCAACACGTGCAGCGACGCCGGCTGGAACCGCGTCCACAACTGCCGCGCGACCACCAGTCCGTCGCCTCCGTTGTTGCCCTTGCCGCACACCACCACGATCCGTTGCCCGCCTAACGGCGCGAAAGTCCGCTCCAGGAATTCCGTCACCCGGCAGCCCGCGTTCTCCATCAGGATCAGCCCCGGGAAGCCTGCTTCCATCGCCGCGCGATCGACCTCGCGCATCTGTTCCGTGTTCAGAATCTTCATGCCACCGCTCCCGTCACCCGGGCCTCCAACCGCTGCAGCGGCTCCTTTTCGCCCATGACAATCAGAAAGTCGCTGGCCTGCACTGCCGTCTCCGCCGAAGGATTGAAGATCATCTCTCCGCTGGCCCGCCGGATCCCCAGCACGATCACCTTCATCTCGCTGCCGATCTTCAGCTCCGCCAGGCTCCTGCCCACCAGGTCGCATCCGCCCAGCACTTCCACCTGCTCGATGCTCACGCTCGGCCCCAGGTGCGTCGTTGTGAAGTCCAGAAACTGCCGCACGTGCGGCTTCAGCAGCGCTTGCGCCAGCCGCGTCCCGGTCATCGTGTAAGGCGCGAACACCGCGTCCGCCCCCACCTGGCGCATCTTGCGTTCCGCTTCCTCCTCGGCCGCCCGCGCCGCCACCCGCAATGCCGGGTTCAGCGTCTTGGCCGAGATGACGGCGAACAGATTGTCCGCGTCCGTGCCCAGCGCCGCAATCAGCCCCGCGGCCCGCTCGACGCCCGCCTCCTTCAACGTCTCGTCGCGCGTCGAATCCCCCAGCACGGCCAGGTACCCGTTCCGCACCGCCCACTCGATCCGGTCCTCGCTCCGGTCGATGATCAGCAGCCGCGCGCCGGCGTCGCGCAGCTCCTCTGCCGCGCCCCGCCCCACGCGCCCGCATCCGCAAACGATGAAATGGCCGCGCAACTGGTCGATCATTTTTCGCATCCTCCGTTTCTCCAGCAGGTGCCCGAGCTGCGCCTCGAGGATGCCCTGCGTCACCACCCCCATCGCCAGCAGCAGCGTCGACACGCTCAGCAGCAGGTAAAACGAATTGAACACGCGCCCCGCCGTCGTCAGCGGCCGGATCTCCGCGTAGCCCACCGTCGTCATCGTGATCAGCGCCATGTAGAAGGCGTCGAACGCCGGGTAGCCAGCGACCACGACGAAACCCGCCGTGCCAACGCCCAGCGTCACCGCGATCGCGGCGGCCACAATCAGAATTCGCCGCATCACCCGGCTCATGGCCTACAGCTTTCTGAGCACCAGCAGGGTCATGTCGTCCTGCAGTTCGTCGGGGAACGCGGTCCAGCGCCGCACCGCGTCCATCACCTCGGCCGTGATCTCCGCGCCGTCCCGGTCGGCGTTGGCCACCAGCAGCTCCCGCAGCCGCTTCTCGCCGAAGTCCTCTCCATACTCGTTCTCCGGCTCGGTGATGCCGTCCGTGTACAGCGCCAGCAGATCCCCGCTGCACAGCTCCAGCCGGCTCTCGGTGTACCGCGCGAACGGGAACGCCCCCACTACCATGCCGTTGGTGTCGAGTGTCGACGCCTGCCCGTCGCGCACCAGGATCGGCGGCAGGTGCCCCGCGTTGACGTACGTGAGCTGGCTCGTCCGGTCGTCGTACAGGCTGAAGAAAAACGTCGCGTACTTTTCCGGCGCCGTGGAGGCGTAAACCTGCTGGTTCAGGTTCGCGATCAGGCTCGATGCGCTCAGGCCCTCCGCCCGCCCCGCCTTGATCGCCTCGCTCCACTGCCGCAACTGGCTGCGCATCGACGATTGCAGAGTCGCCATCAGCAGCGCCGCCGAGATGCCCTTGCCCGCCACGTCGCCGATCGCCAGCGCCAGCCGGTGCTCGCTGATTTTCTGATAGTCGTAATAATCGCCTGAGACCATCCGCGCGGCCTCGCACACCGAGTCCAGCCGCAGCGATCCCAGCCCCTGAATCGGCTTCGGATGGAGCTGGCTCTGGACCTCGCGCGCAATCTCCAGCTCGGCCCGCAGCCGCTGCCGCTCCTTCTCCCCTTCAAGAAACTGGCCCAGGTTTTCGGTCATGCGGTTGAATGACCGGCTCAACTCCGCCAGCTGGTCGTTGCCCTGCACCGCGATGCGGTGGCTCAGGTCGCCGTGCATCACGCGCTGCGTCCCCTCGTGCAGCGCGTCCACCGCCACCATGATCGTGCGCGTCAGGCTGATTCCGATCCAGAATGAGATGGCCTCCACAATCAGGAACCCGGCGGCGAAAGCCCCCAACTCCACCAGCAGCAGCTCATTGCCGGTCGTCGTGCTCGGTTGCCGGAAGACCACGCCATACACCGCCGACATCCGCGTCCGCGTTCCCAGCACCGCCTCGGTCAGCTGCTTCGGTTCCTCCCAAAGCTGCACCGGCATCGGGTTGCCCCAGCTGATTTCCCGGTCCAGCGGATTCACCGCCGCCGTCGTGACAATCTCCGGCGTGGGCGGCTCGCCCTCCACCGGCGCATGCAGCCGCGCCGACGGCGTCCCCCCCCGCCGGCTGACCAGAACCCGCAGCCGGATCTCGCCCAATCCCGGCGCCAGCGACTGCAGGAACGCCCGCGTCACGGGCACGATCACCGCCACGTCAACGCCCTCGCCCACCGCGTGCGCCCACAGGCTATACTCGCCGTCCTTCAGCAGCAGGCCCGCGCACTCACCGTGCCCCGGCGGCGGCGCCTCGTGATGGATGCCCTCCGGCCAGCCGCGCACCCGCCCGTCCCGCTCCCGCACCACCACCCGCGCGCCCGGGTAGCGCTCGCGGTAGAACATGCCCGCCCGCCGCAGCGCGTCGGCTCTCATCTCCTCGGGCACGTGCGCCAGCGCCTGCGCCGATTGCCGTAGCACCTCGATCCGCCGGTCGATCTCCGTCTGCAGCAGGTACCCGCTCACCTGGCTCGCCACCGCCAGCGCTCCCATTTCGATCAGGATCGCCAGCAGCACGATCGGCACCAGCGCGATGAACAGATACGCCACCAGCAGCCGCTTGCGCAGCCACCAGATCTGCTTGCGCACCTGCCGCACCGCGGCCCGCAGGATCACGAACGAGCCCAGCCCGGCCGTGGCCACCCACACCACCAGCCACGCTGCGTTGCCCAGTCGCGCCGGCAGCCCGGTCAGCGCCACCGCCAGCAACACCGCGAACACGCCCTCCGCCCAGCCGACATGCTTCCGCCAGCCGCGCCAGCCTTCTTGCGCCATTCGGTATCAGATTATCCGATCGGCCCCCGCCCCGGCGTTTCAATGGCGATCGCCCGGTCCAGAAACCCGTCGTCCTGCCGCGCCGGCGCGCTCGGCGGTGCAATAGATACGGGACACCTGGGCTTCGCCGGCGATGGGCTCGCGCACGGCGCTGCGAACCGCGGCGAAGCCGTGCTCGGCGCCCAGCGCCTCCAGCTCCGCGGCGCGGAAAGAGCACCAGTACACGCTCTCGCCGCTGCCCAGCGGATCCTCGATCCAGCCCTCGCCCTCGCCTTGTTTCGCGACCATCAGCATCCGCCCGCCCGGCCGCAAAACCCGCGCAAACTCGCGCCATGCGGCGGGCAGCGTGGACTTCGGCTGATAGTGGATCGCGTAATACGCAACCAGCCCGTCGAATGTGCCGTCGTCAAACTCCATGCGCGCCATGTCCATCACGAGGAACTCGAGGTCAGGCTCCTCAGTGCGGGCCAGCGCGACGCAGCGCGGCGAAATGTCGATGCCGGTGACCCGCAGGCCGTGCCCGGCCAGAATGCGCGCGACGTGGCCGCACGGGCCGCAGCCCGCGTCGCAGACGCGCCCGCCGCGCGGCAGGCTCGCGGCGAACGTCGCCAGCACATCCAGATCGTAAGGCTTGGACTGAAACTCGTCGCGATATAGCTCCAGGTAGCGTCCGGCGGTATGATCCCAGTACTCCGCCATCCGGGCCAGTGAATACACCGCCATGGCGCCGTCTAGCCCTTTCCCCTTAGATCCGTGAACGCGCGATGTCCGGCAGGTCGTCGGCGTGCCGCACCTGCTCCGGCTGCAGATAGTTCGCCGTCAGAAACAGCTTCAACACCGTCAGCGCCGGTTTCGGTTCGTCCACGTAGCGGAAGAGGTTGAGATCCCGCTCCGAAATCATCCCGTGCCGTAGCAACGCCTCGAAATTGATGATCTCCTTCCAATACTCGCTGCCGTACAGCAGAATCATCATCGGCTTCTCGAGCTTCTCGGTCTGCATCAGCGTCAGCAGTTCCGTCATCTCGTCCAGCGTCCCGAATCCGCCCGGAAATACCACCAGCGCCTTGGCCAGGTACGCGAACCAGAACTTGCGCATGAAGAAGTAGTGGAACTCGAAGTTCAGTTCCGGCGTGAGATACGGGTTCGGCCGCTGCTCGAACGGCAGCCCGATGTTCAGGCCGATGCTGATGCCTCCCGCGTCGTGGGCCCCGCGGTTGGCCGCTTCCATGATGCCCGGCCCGCCGCCCGTGCACACCGCGAAGCGCCGCGTCGGCGGCTCCAGGCCGTCGCTCCACTCCGTCAGCAGCCGCGCCAGCTCGCGCGCGTCGTTGTAGTACTTCCCCATCGGCCCATCCGCGGTCAGCCGCGCCGAGCCGAAGAACACGATCGTGTCCCGCACCTTGTACCGCCCCAGCCGGTCCAGCGGCTCCAGATACTCGGCCAGAATGCGCAGGCTCCGCGCCGACCAGCTCTCCATGAAGCGCGCATTCTGGTACGCCAGCATTCCCCGCGACTGCTCCTGCATTTCGCTCATCGGTTTTCCTCTGTCTCCTGGACTTGGCCTCGCCGCGCCGCCGCTTCCAGCTCCGCCACCCTCTTCTCCATCTGTCTCAACTGGCGCAGCATCTCCGGCAGCTTCGGGAACGCCGTCACCGCGCGCCTCCAGATCGCTGCATCGAATGCCGGCGAGCCCGCCACCACCGTCCCCGCCGCCACGTCCCCTCCCACGCCCCCCTGCGCGTACACGATCGCCCCTTCGTGGATCGTCAGGTGCCCCGACAGCCCCGCCTGCCCGGCCAGCAGAACGTTCTTCTCCAGCCTCGTGCTGCCCGCCAGCCCGGCCTGCGAGCAGATAATATTGTCCTCGCCCACCTCGCACGCGTGCCCCACCTGCACCAGGCTGTCGATCTTGGCCCCGCGCCGCACCCGCGTCTCGCCCACCGTGGCCCGGTCGACGTTGCTGAGCGACTGGATCTCCACGTCGTCCTCGATGATCGTCGGCCCCGATTGCGGGATCTTCTCGTGCGTCCCGTCCGCGCGCTTGGCGAACCCGAAACCGTCGCCGCCCACCACGACTCCGTTCTGTAGAATCACGCGGTCGCCGATCCGGCAGTATTCCCTCACACTGGCCTGCGAGTGCGCCACGAAGTCGTCGCCGATCTCCGCGCCCTCGTAGATCGTTACGTGTGGATGCAGCACCGCGTTGCGCCCGATCCGCGCCCGCGGCCCGATCACGACGTACGCCCCGATCGACGCATTCTCCCCGATCGTCGCGTCCGCCGCGATCACCGCCGTCGGATGAATCCCCGCCGCCGGCCGCGGCGCTTCGTAAAACAGCCCCACCGCCCGCGCGAAATCGAGGTACGGGTTGGCGGAAACCAGGCACGGCAGCGGCGCGTCTCCCCCAAAATGTCGGAAAAACTCTTCGTTGACGATGATCGCCGCGGCCTTCGTCTCCCGCACCCTCGGCGCGTATTTCAGATTGGCCAGAAACGTGATCTCCTCCGGCCCGGCCGTCTCCAGGCCGGCCACGCCCCGGATCTCCCTCTCGCCTGCGCTTCCGCCCTCCGCCCCGTCTGCACCCGGAACTCTTAACGCGCATCCCAGCTTCGCTGCGATCGTCCGCAGATTCATGCCACCAGCCTAGCGCACCGGCCCGGCTGCGGCGCCACGCTAAAATAAAGGAGCATCTGATGTCAAAATCGTTTCAACGGCCCGCCGCCATTGTGTGTGCCCTCTTGCTGGCGGTAGCGGGCCGGGCGCAGACCTCCTCCGCGCCGCCCCCCGCAGGCCCGTCCGCGCAGCATGGCGAACTGGAAGCCGCGGCCGAGGAATTCAAGCTCGCCACAGCCGCCCTCGGCCTCCGCGCCGACTTCCCACGCAAGACCGCGAGCGGCGTCAAGCTCTCTTCCTACCACGGCCGCCTCTACGAGAACTTCCGCAACGACTTCCTGGACGCCGTGCCCCATGAAATCGCCCAGAACGGCGGCACCAAGGGCCTCCTGCGCCGCAACCAATATGGCTTCAACGTCTCCGGCCCCGTCTTTCTGCCTCACATTTACAACGGCGCGCGCCGCACCTTCTTCTCCCTCAACTTCGAGGGCGTGCACGAGCACATCGGCCGCTCCTACCTGCGCACCGTGCCTATCGCCGCCCAGCGCACCGGCGACTACTCCTCGGTCGTCGATGCCGGCGGCGCGCCACTGCAGATCTACGACCCCCTCACCACCCAGGCCAATCCCAATTACGACTCCACCCAGCCCGTCACCACCGCCAACCTGCAATACGACCGCGCTCCTTTTCCTAACAGCCTCATCCCCGCCTCCCGGATCGATCCTGTTGCCCAAAAGATCGTCTCCTACATCCCCCTGCCCAACACCGACGTCGGCCCCTACTTTCAGAACAACTATTTCGTGGTTTCGCCCGAGACCAACACCGCCAATGGCATGATCGCCAAGATCGACCACAGTTTCGATGATCGGCGCCGCCTCAGTGTCAGTACTTCTTACACCAACGGCTTCGATGCCGCCGCCCATTACATCGACAACGCCGCCGATCCCGGCCCCCCCGACCGCAAATACTCCAACCGCCGCATCACCGCCGAGCACGTGCTGACCCTATCGCCCGGCAGCGTCAACACCGCCACCGCCGACATCAGCAGCAACGTCTCGGCCAACTCCTCCGCCTCCTTCGACCCCGCCACCGCGCTCGGCTTGACCGGCCTCTCCGCCCAGGTCTTCCCGCGGTTCATGTTCGGGTACCTGCCCGTCGGCCGCTACAATGGCAACACCCGCCTGGCCCAGAACATTTTCACCTTCACCGACGCGCACTCCCTGAAGCTGGGCCAGCACAGCCTGCGCTTCGTCGGCCAGTTCCAGCGCCAGCAGGTGAACACTTTCCAGCCTTGGGCGCCCGCCGGATCTTTCAGCGCTTCCGCCGGGTACACCGACCTGCCCGGCATCGTCGATACGGGTTCTGATTTTGCCAGCCTTCTTCTCGGAGCCGTCGATTCCGGCTACATCAGCGACATCCTCTCGCCCAGTTACTACCGCATTTCGAGATATGTCCTCGTCGCCACCGACACCTGGGAACCGGCCCCTGGCCTGACCCTCAGCTTCGCCCTGACTGAGGAAATGCAATCACCGCGCATCGAAAAGTACAACCGCCAGTCCACCGTTGACCTCCACGCCATCAACCCCGCGAACGGCCTGCCCGGCGCGTTGATCTTTGCCGGTCTCAACGGCGCGCCCACCGGCTTCCAGCCCTTCCTAGCTGGCGGCGATCCCTCCGCCTCCGTCGCCTGGAGCCCCGGCAGCAACCGCAAGAGCGTCATCCGCGCCAGCTATGCCCGCTCTTACCAGTTGCCCCCGCTCTACGGCAACCAGTGGGGCAGTGAGGGCTTCAACGGCGCCCAGACCCTATCCGCGCCCAACTCGGAATTGACGCCGGCCTTTTTCTTGTCCAACGGCGTGCCGCCCGGCGGGCCGCTTCCCGATCTGCGCCCCGATGCCGCCAACGGCACCAGCGCGTCCCTCTTCGACCGCTCCGGCGCCACCGCCCTCTACCAGTCCGCCGGCGTCTCATATGAACGCGAAGTGCCCTTCCAGGTCGTCCTCTCCACCGGCCTCTCCACCGCTTGGGGCCACCACATGTTCGTCGGCGACTATGCCGCCAACCCCAACGCGATTTCGCCCGATGACCTCAAATACGGCGTCCAGTTGTACGACCTCGATTTCCGCAACTCTCTTCGCCCCTATCCGCAGTACCTCGACTTCGAAGTCAACGGCCACTGGCCCGAAGGCGATTACCGCCGTAATAGCGCCTGGTTCCGTGTCGAGAAACGCGCCTCTGGCGGGCTCACCCTCAGCGCTACCTACGAGTTCTCGCGCCAATGGGATGACTACAGCGGCCCCTATGGCAAGCAGGATTATTTCAACGCCCGCAACGAGTGGGCCCTGAGCCCCGGCAACCCGCCCCAGCGTCTCTCCCTTAGCCTCAGCTACGACCTGCCTTTCGGCGAAGGCAAACCGTTTCTCAACTTCCGCGGCTGGCGCCGCCACTTCGTTAACGGCTGGTCGGTCAGCGACATCTCCCTCGTCCAGGACGGCGGCCCCATCGCCCCCGAGCCACTCTTCAACAATACCGGCGGCGTCATCAACGCCCTCCGCGTTGACACCGTTCCCGGCGTCTCGCCGGCCGTCTCCAATCAGAGCCCGAACCAGTGGTTTAACCCCGCCGCCTTCATTCAGCCGCCCGATTTCACCCTCGGCGACGGGCCGCGCACCATCTCGATCCTCAATCCCGGCTTCCAAAACCACGACCTCTCCCTGGCCAAGCGCTTCGCCCTCGACGCCGATCGCGCCGTCGAGTTCACCGCCTCCGCCTTCAATTTCCTGAACCACGCCAACTGGAACAACCCCGACCCTGTCATCGGCTCGTTGGCCTCTCCCAACACCGACGCCGGCCATATCATCGGCTCGCGCGGTGGGCGCGTCGTGCAGCTCGGACTGCGGCTGAGTTTCTAACCATGGGCGCCTTATGATGCTGCGCCGCCGACTTCTCGGTCTGCTCACCGCCCTGGCGCTGCCGGCGGCCGAGAAGACCGCTTCGCCAATCGGCCTGCGCTGCCGCGTTACCGCCTGGATGGGCGATCCGCCGCTGGACCCCGCCAGCCTCAAGGCCGCCGTCGAGGGCCGCGAAGCGAAAATCGCCGCCATTCGCGCTCCCGACTCGCCCCTGCTGCTGCACGTGGTCCTCGACCTGACCGGCGACCTTTCGCTAATCTCTCCGGCCCGCGAAGCGCTCAAAAGTGCGCTCCAGGAACTGCCCGAAAACGTCTGGTTCTCGCTGCTGCGCGCCCAGGACGGCCTGCGCGTGCTCTCCGACCCCGGCCCCAGCCGCGCCGATGCAATCGCCAAACTCGACGCCCTCGAGATTACCGGCCGCGCCGGTCTGCTCGAGACCATCGAACCCGCCGAGGCCCTCGCCGAGCGCATCCTGCGCCGCGTCCCCATCCGCACCGCCGTTCTCTTTCTGACCGACTCGAGCATCTACAACTACCGCGAGGACTACACCAATCCGGTCGTCAACCCCAGTGACTCGCGCGACCTCAGCCGCCGCTTCCCCGAGGCCCTGATCCGCGAAAAGACCGCCAAACTCGCCACAGCCCTCAATGTCTTCGACGTGCCGGTCTTCATCCACCACCTCGCCTGGCTGCGCGACACGCTCAACTCGGCCTACCAGACCGGCCTTCAGCAGCTCGCCGAGGCCACCGGCGGTTCGGTCGCCTTCAGCCGCGCGCCGGGCGACATCCCCGGCGACGTCGGCCAGATGTTAAAAAAAATCACCAGCCACTGGGCGGTCGACCTGGAGTTGCCCGCCGGCACTCCGCGGACCTATACCGTGCAACTCATCGCCGAGGGGCGCGAAATTCAGTACCGGACCCGATTCACACTCGCCCCGCGGGGAAAGGAACCCAAATCATGACTCGCTGGCCTCGTCTCGCCATCTCGGTTGTGCCGCTGCTGGCGGCCTGCCTGTTTCTGATTTTGTGGATCGGCAGCCGCCGCGAATCCCGGCTCGCGGTCGCCGATCTGGCCCAGTTCCGCAAGGCGCACGCCGAGGCCGAGACCCGCGTCCAGACCCTCGAGGCCCAGAACGCCGCCTTGCGCTCGCAGCTCGAATCCAGCGGCCTGCATCCTGCCTTGCCTCCGCCGCCGCCCCGCTCCAATGCCGCTTCGGGGGCCGTGGAAGCGGTGCGCGCGCTGGCCCTTACCGAGCGTGAGTTGAGCGATACGAAGGCCGCCCTCCAGGCCTCTGAATCGCACGTCCAGCAGCTCGAGGCCTCGATCGAACAACTGCAGTCCGACAACAAGCGCCTCGACGCGGCGGCCAATGAAGCGCGCGAGGAGATCGACCACCTGCGCCTGATGAACGAGACCGTCGAGGTCGAATTGAAATCCAAGACCGCCCGCGCCGAGGCCTCCGACCAGATGGCCAGCCGCGCCCAGGCCGACGCCGGGGAACTCCGCCAGCGCCTCAACCAGGTCACTTCCACGCTGAACGAATTGAGCGATATCGCCCGCCGCCGCGACAACTATCTAAACAACCTGCTGCGCCGCTACCGCGACGCCAGCGAGCAGTTGCGCTCCCTCGCCGCGCGCCTCGACCGCTATCGCGACTCCTCCAGCGCCCCCAGTTTCTCCACCGACCTGCCGCGCTTCCAAAGCACGGTCCAGGCCGCCGAGGAAGACCTGCGCCAGGTCCAGACTCTCAACGCCCAGGCCCAACGCCTCGCCCAGCGCCTGCAGGCCAAATAGCGCCCGTGTCGGCGCCCCGCTCATTTCTTGGAGAACACGCCTGACTGACGTCTCTGTTCCGAGGCGCAATCCCATTCATCCGCACGCAGTCTCTTCACACCCCGCGTGGATTGAGAAGTCCGTCCCTATGTGGAATGTTCGCCGGCGCGCCGCTAGTTGACGTCGTCGTCCCGGTCCACCGGCACGCCTTCGCTCGTTTTTCGCGACAGCTCCTCCGACAGGATGATCGCCTCGGCCAGGTCGCGCATTGGCCGCCGCAGCCGCCGGCTCTCGTTGCGCAACCGTAGGTAGGCCTCTTCTTCCGTCACGTTGAACCGGTATTGCAGAATGCCCTTGGCGCGCTCCACCAGCTTGCGCGTTTCGAGCTGCCGCTTCATCTCCTGCGTCTCTTCCACCAGCCGCGCGTTCTCGTCCAGCAGCTTGGCGCGCCCCATCGCCCCGCCCATCTGCTCCCCGATGAACGTCAGCAGTGAGACCTCCTCGGCCGTGTGCTCGTGCTTCTCGCGGTGGTGCACGTTGATCACGCCGATCACCTCGCCGCCGCTCAGCAGCGGCACCGAGCAGAACGCCTCGTAGGTGTCCTCCACCAGCGGCTCGAAACGTTTGAACCGGTAATCCGCCGCCGCGTTCGAGCTCAGCGCCACCACCGATTTGTGTTCCACCACCCAGCCCGTCACGCCCTCGCCCATCCGCATGCTCAGCCGCCCGACCTGTCCCGCGTGCGGCACCTGCGACGCCCGCAGCACGATCTCGTTGGTCTCCTGGTCGATCAGATACACCAGGCACGCATCGCAGTCCGTGGCCTGCACCGTGAGGCCGACAATTTCGCCCAGCATCTCGTCCACGCTCCGCTCGGAGCTGACGATGCTGCTGATCTTGTGGAAAATCGCAACTTGGCTGGTTTTCGGTTCGCTGGACATAGTGCTCGCCGCCATACTGCTTTTGACCTGTAGCATAGGGCCGTCCCGCAAGCCCTGCAATCGAAAGTTTCTATCGCCCCCATTCCCCCCGCCGCGCTTTCATTCCGCAGGACTTACCCGGCTTTGGATAGAGTCCTGTTAGATCCGCGCCGGCCCTGCCGCACGCTCGGATTTCGACTCTCACTCCCCGCCCCGCGGCTTTTCAGCGCCCTGCCGGACCCTGCTCCTCGCGCCCGCCATGTACACTGAGTGCTGCGTGGATTCCCGCATCCCCTGGAACGATCTCAATCCCGAGCAGCGCCAGGCCGTCGAGTCCTGGGATGAGTGCCTGCTCGTCATGGCCCCCGTCGGCACCGGCAAGACCAGCGCCCTCGCCTGGCGCGCCACCAATGCCATCCTCCATTACGTCGATCCGCGCTCCGTCCTTTGCCTCTCTTTCACCAATAAGGCCGCCCGCCAGATGCGCGCCCGCGCCGTCGAGGTCCTCGGCGCCGACGCCGACCGCATCACCTCCCGCACCTTCCACTCCCTCTGCGCGCTCATCCTCCGCGCCGACGCCTCCGCCCTCGGCCTCGACGCCGACTTCCTCATCTTCGACGAGGAGGACTCGAGTTCCCTCGCCTTCGCCGTCGCCTCGCGCATGGGCCTCGCCGCCGACCGCCGCGAGCGCCTCGCCTTCTTCCTGTCTGGAGCCCTGGAGGAGCTCCGGCTCGCGCCCTTCTCCAGCCGTCCCTCACGCGACCCCGAGGACCAATTCGCCGACATTTGCACCCGCAAGGGGCCCCCCGGCCTCCGCGTTCCCCCCTCCTTCCGCTTCGCCCAGTTCCACGCCGCCTACGTCCACGCCCTGCGCGAGAACCACGCCCTCGACTACGCCGACCTCGTCATCGGCGTCAACCGTCTGTTCCAATCCCACGAGCCCTCCCTGCGCCGCTGGCAGGAGCGCTTCTCCTGGATCCAGGTTGACGAGGTGCAGGACACCAACCCCAGCGAGTACCGCATCCTCGCCGCCCTGGCCCGTCCCCACCGCCGCCTCTCCTTCTTCGGCGACGTCGATCAGACCATCTACGAATGGCGCGGCTCCTCGCCCGCCGAAATCCTCACCGCCTACCGCCGCGAGTTCGCGCCCGTGCGCGAAATCCAGTTCCATCAGAATTACCGTTCCACGCGCGCCATCCTGCGCGCCTGCGCCGGCGTCATCCGCGCCCTGGAGGGAGCCGTGACCGAAGAGATCCTCTCCAACTCCGCCTCGGAGGGCCCGCCCGTCGTCCTCCAGGCCTGCGCCACGCCCAAGGACGAGGCCGCCTGGATCGCCTCGACCCTCAAGGAACTCCGCCAGTCCGACAACCTCCGCTGGTCCGACTGCGCCATCCTGGTCCGCACCAACTTCAACGCCCGCGACCTCTCGCAGCACCTCCAGCGCCTCAAGATCCCTCACCTGCCCGTCGAGAACGTCAAGTTCTTCGAGCGCGCCGAGATCAAGGACGCCCTGGCCCACCTGCGCCTGCTCCTCAACCCCAACGACTCCCAGAGCATCCTCCGTTTTCTCGAACATCCGCCCAAGGGCGTCGGCGAGGCCACCCTCCACGCCCTGCGCGCCGCGCCCCGCGACGCCGGCCTCAACCTCGGCGACATGCTCTCGCCCGCCACGTTCGAAGCCGGCGAGCCCTTCGCCCCGTTGCTCGACGCCTGGCGCGCCGGCCGCGTCACCGTCTTCGACTTCGAAACCACCGGCCTCGACCCCTCCACCGACGAGATCTGTGAGATCGCCGCTCTACGTCTTTCACCGGCCGGGCTGGTACCGGCCGGGCCCTCCCCGGCCGATTCGGACGCAGCGCTCGCGCGCTTCCACCGCTACATCCGCACGAATCGCCCGGTCGGCGAATCACAGGCCATCCACGGCTACTCCGACGAGTTCCTTGCCGCCAACGGCGCGCCCGCCGCCGAAGTCATCCGCGAGTTCCTCGACTTCGCCGGCGACACCGTCCTCGCCGGCCACAACATCAACGGCTTCGACGTCTATTTCCTCCGCGCCGCCCTCTCTCGCCTCGGCCTCGAGGCCTCGCCCCGCTGCTTCGACACCCTCGACATCACCCGCCGTCTCTTCCGCACCCTCAAGCGCTACAGCTTGAGCGCCCTGAGCAAGGAATTCGACCTCCAGCTCGAGCAGGCCCACGCCGCCCACTCCGACGTCGCCGCTACAGCGGCGCTACTCGACGTCCTCTGCCGCAAATTGGAAGAAACCGCGCCCGTCCGACGCGAAGCCGTCCGCAACGCCGCCGCCCGCTTCCAGCCCCTCGCCACCAAGGTCGAGCGCTGGCGCCAGCGCATGTCCGTCGAGCGCCCGCCCGAGCTGCTCGAACGAATCCTCGACGAATCCGGCCTCGCCGAGTACTACCAGCACGACAGCCCCGACTCCGCCCGTGTCGAGAATCTGAAGCAGCTCGTCGCCTTCTGCCAGCAGTTCGATGACCCGCTGCTCCCGCCCGCCATGGCCTGCCGCGAGGTCGTCGAAAACGTCACCCTCGCCACCGAGCCCGACCGCCAGGCCTCCGCCGAGGACAAGCTCGCCATCCTCACCGTCCACAACGCCAAGGGACTCGAGTTCCCCGTCGTCTTCGTCGCCATGGCCATCGACGACAACTTCCCCTCCGCCCGCTCCAAGCGCGAAGGTCGCTTGAGTGAAGAACACCGCCTCTTCTATGTCGCCGTCAGCCGCGCCCGCCGCCGCCTCTATATCTCCTGGTTCGAAAAGGACTCCCGCGGCAACCGCACCACCCCCAGCCGCTATATCGCCTACGTCCGCCGTTCACTCGAACCGTAGTGGCATTTCGCAACCGGCGACACTCAATCGCCCATCACCCGATACCGGTCGGACCCCTGAGCCAACTGGAGGCATCCCCGTGGTCTATCCTTCCCTCATGGATGATCTCACTGGAAAAGTCGCCTTAGTCACCGGCTCCAGCCGCGGCATCGGACGCGCGATCGCGGTTGCGCTGGCCCGCGCCGGAGTCGATGTCGCCGTTAACTACCTGCACCGTGCGGCCGAGGCGCGCGCCGTGGAAGCGGAGATCGTGCAGCTCCAGCGCCGCTGCATCTGCATCCAGGCCGACGTCTCCGCGGCGCGCGACGTCGAGCGTCTCGTCAGAGAGGTCCAGGAGCAACTCGGCCCGATCGACATCCTTGTCAACAACGCCGGCACCTCCCGCCCGCAGCCCATCGAGCAGATCACCGAGCGCGATTGGGACGAAGTCGTTGAACGCCAATCTGAAATCCTGCTTCCTGGTGACGCAGGCCGCCCTGCCCGGCATGCGCGCCCGCCGCTGGGGCCGCATCATCAACCTATCCTCGGTGGCCGCGCAGACCGGCGGCGTGGTCGGGCCGCACTACGCCGCTTCAAAGGCCGGCATTCACGGCATGACCCATTTCTTCGCCCAGCGCCTCGCCAAAGAAGGCATCACCGCCAACGCCATCGCCCCCGCGCTGATCGAAACCGAAATGGTGACGGCGAATCCCAACGCGCGCCCCGACCTCATCCCCGTCGGCCGCTTCGGCCTGCCGGCGAAGTCGCGGACGTGGCCCTCATGCTCGCCCGCAACGGCTACATCACCGGCCAGACCATCAACGTCAACGGCGGCTGGTTCATGAGCTGAGCGCCCGCTTCGCGGCGCCGGCGCGGCACCAGGCCGAATCTACGTATTCGCTTTGCGTTCGCGCTTGACATCGGGTGTAACATTAAGCAGAGAAAGGGGTTGTTCTGAATTGGCTTTGTTTCGCATTTTTGATTCTTGCGGCTCTGTCGCGGTGCTACGCTAACCCCATGACGCCGGAAATCCGTTCCTCGGATCTCGCGCTGGCTCACCGCCTCGAAGCCGCCGAAGCCGCCAACGCCCTGCACCTCGCCCAGGCCACGACCACCTTCGAATCCGAGATGGTCGCCGGTGGATGCGCGCTCTTCGCCGGCCTCGGCTCGCCCGTCACGCACGCCCTCGGCTGCGGCATGTGCGGACCGGTCTCCTCGGCTGAAGTCGACCGCCTCGAGTGCTTCTTCTTCGAGCGCGGCAGCGACTCGCTGATCGATCTCTGCCCCATGGCCGACATGGGCCTCGTGGCCGCCGTCATCGAGCGCGGCTACACGCTCATCGAGTTCAACAACGTGCTGGTCCGGCCGCTCTCCGCCGCCGACGCCGCCTTGGCCGCGCAGGATCTGAGCGTCGAGCCGGTCACCGCCGCCACCCGCCGCGAGTGGCTCGAAATGGTTGCCCGCGGCTTCGAAACGCCCCTCGAGTTGATCGAGAATCTCCCGCTCTATGGCCAGACCCTGCTCGTGCGTGACGATCGCACCATGGCCGTCGCCGCGGCCGGCGGTTCGATCGTCGACGGCGTCACTCTCCTGTTCGGGGACGCCACCCTGCCCGAGGCCCGCGGCCGCGGTTTGCAAAGCGCCCTCATCCGCGAGCGCCTCGCCCGCGCCGCCCGCGCCGGCTGCGACCTCGCCATGGCCTGCGTCCTGCCCGGCAGCGGCTCGCACCGCAACTACGAGCGCGCCGGCTTCCGTCTGGCCTACATGCGCGTCAACGTGAAGCGCGCCCGTCCCTAGCGACGCCTATTTCGGCTGGCCCACCATCGGTACGAACATCACCCCGTACTCGTTGTGCCGGTGGATCTTCCCCGCCGCGTCTTTGTCGATGACCACCAGTTCCTGCCACTCCTCACCCACCGGCGCCACCAGCCGCCCGCCCGGCCGCAACTGCTCGATCAGCGCCGGCGGCACATCCGGCGGCGCCGCGGTGAGGATGATCCGCTCGAACGGCGCCTGCTCCGGCCATCCCAACCACCCGTTCCCGCAACGCACCGTCACGTTGTGATATCCCAGCCGCGGCAGCAGCTCGCCCGCCGCCTTGGCCAACGGCTCCACGATCTCGATGCTGTACACCTGCCGCGCCAGTTGCGACAGGATCGCCGCCTGGTAGCCCGACCCCGTGCCGATCTCCAGCACCCGGTCCCCCGCCTGCGGGTCCAGCAGTTCGGTCATCGAACCGACGATGTAAGGCTGCGAGATCGTCTGCCCATGCCCGATCGCCAGCGGGCAATCCATGTAGGCGTAAATGCGCTGCGACTCCGGCACGAACAGGTGCCGCGGCGTCTCCCGCATCGCCTTCAGCACCCCCGCGTGCCGCACCCCCCGCGCCTCAATCTGATCGCGCACCATTCGGTTCCGCGCGGCGGCCGGATCTTCCATGGCAAGCCTCGCTCCCGTCGCTTCGCCCCTCGCGAGTTCGGACACAAACCGCCAGCCCGCCAGGAGTCCCGCAGAGTATAGCCACACGCTGAGCCGTCGCGTCACAATGTACGCCGCTCCGCACCTAGCATATTCCCGTTTCGCCGCCGTGGCACGCCGCCTGTGGCGTCCTTGTCAACGTCCGCCGTGCGGCTCAACTGTCCATACTGGCCAGCCGCGTCACCAGCATCTCGGAGCCGATGAAAATGGCGTCCCGGACTTTCGCCGCCGTCTTGGCCTGCTCCTCCGCCGTGCCGTCGACGAACACCAGCGGCATGCGCCGCGTGGTGCGGTACTTGCGCAGCGCCGCGGCGCACTCGCGCGAATGCGACGGCCGCCGCGCGAGGTCCAGCACCACCATCGCCGGCTGCAGGTCCAGCACCCGCCGCACCCCGCGCGCCCCGTCCTCGCACTCCAGCTCCACGCTCCACCCAGCCGCGCTCAGCGCTGAGGCGCGCTCCAGGGCCGAGCGCGCGTTCCACTCGAACAGAAACAGCCTCCGTTCCATCGGCGCATCCTCCCTCGGGCAAGCTCGCCTGGCCCTCTCACGAATCTCGCACACCGCCGGCGCGCGGCGCGCCCCCCGTTGCGGTGGCACGGCTCACGGTGATAGCTTGGCCCCGGGAGAGAACTCAATGTCCATAACCCGCCGACAATGGATGACGCTCGCCGCCGCCGCGCCCCTGGCCGCAGGCGAATCGATGCAAGCCGCGGCCAAGCCCAAGGACAAGGGCAAGCCCTACGCTCCTCGCCTGGCCTGCTCGTGCTACGTCTTCGAGCAGGATTACGGCAAGCGCAACCAGAAGACGATTGATCACGTCAACGACATCTTCGAGACCTGCACCCAGGCCGGCTACCGCGCCCTCGAGCTCATGTCCGGCTACTTCCCTCCCGACGCATCCGATCGCACCCTGGCCCTGCTGGTCCAGCACAACCTGATCATGCCCATCGTCTACATCAGCGGCCCGATGCACGACGGCCGCGCCCAGGCCACCATCGACGCCGCCCTGGCCCTGGCCGGGCGCGTCAAGCCCCACAAGCACGTCGAGGCGATGAGCTTCAACTGCGACCCCAAGCCCGACCACTCCGCCAAGACCGATGCCGAGCTGGAGGTGGAGGCCCAGGCCATCGAGCGCCTCGGCGCCGCCCTGAAGGCTACGGGCCTGCGCCTGCTGGTGCACCAGCACGCTCCCGAAATGGCCGACCACTCGCGCGAGTGGCGCTACTTCGTGAACCACACAACGGCCGAAAACGTCGGCCTGTGCCTCGACACCCACTGGGTTTTCCGCGGCGGCGACGACGTCATGACGATCCTGCGCGAGGCCGGTCCGCGCCTGGGCGACATGCACCTGCGCAATTCCAGCGCCGGCGTGTGGCTGGAGGATCTGGCCGACGGCGACGTTGACTACTACGCCGTGGCCGGGGAACTGCGCAAGCTGAACTACCGCGGCTGGCTGAGCGTCGAGCTGGCCTGGGATCCCACCACCCAGATCACGCGCCCCCTGGTCGACGACCTGCGTCTCAGCCGCCAGTACGCGCAACGCATCTTCGGCGTGAGATAGCCCCGTCTGCGCCGTCAACTCAAACCCAGCCGCGACTGCAAGGAGCGGTTTTCTCAGCAGCCACTACGCTGCCCCACAGCCGATACCCTGCAGTGTGTCATCCTCCGGTTCTTCAACTGCGCGTCCACTGGCCCTATTGCGAGAGGGTGAAATTTATTGGGATTGAGGTTTCCACTCGAATCGGCGTCTGCCCACACGCGGCCGGGTTGTAACGCCAATGACCAATTGCTTTAGCCGCGGCTGCGTCCAGGTCTGGTGCCGCCCGCTGGCTGATTGCCACGTGCGAGAGTGTTCCGTCCGATTCGATCACTGCGTAAAACACCACTCTTCCCTGCTCGTGCTTGGCCTTCGCACTGTCCGGATACCTCGGCGGCGTCTTCTCGACCGGCTCGGCCGGCCGCATATCTTCGCATTGGGGCCAGAGCTCCGCGTTCGTCGGGACAGCGAACGCTGCGGGATTGCTTTCGGTGCTCCTCGCAATCTCCAGGACCTTCACAGAGGCCACGATCTTTCTGTCCCGCAGAGCTCGGATTTCATAAGGAATGAGCTTGCCCTCCACGGTCTTGAATGCGCCGTATTCGACCCGGTCGGTTCCCAACGGGTTAGCGCCCCCGCCGCTCGGATATTCGATGCTTACCAATGTTCCATTCGTCTCGTCGAAGCAGAACACCCGGTCGGGGTCCGTTTTGCCCTTCGCTTCTGTGCACTGCTCGCGAGCGCCATCCTTTTTGCGGCTCTTTACTTTCCCCAGGGTCTGTTTCGAAGTGAAACTCAGTGCCTCCCGCAGGTGCAACATCGCACTTAGCTGAAAGATCGCCTCTGGCCGGTAGCTCAGTCCACTCTTCTGCCAATATCCTTTCGCGACGCCCACGCGAAGCTGCTCATAACCTCGAAATCGAATCACTTCCCTCCATTGAGACGGCGAGACCCAATCGAAGGTGTAATCTCCACTCGCCAAAGCGCCCCTGGCATCGAGGACCTGAACTTGCGCCCGCATTGACATGGGCGGCGTTCCTTCGGTCCAGATCTCCTCCTGCTGGCGTGCCCGGGAAAGCAGCGCTTCGGGGCTTGCCGCCCCATCATTAGCCGCGCACCAGGCAGCATTTCCCACGACCATGCAAGCGAGAGTCAAAACAGTGCTCTTGTTGCGATTCATATCGCCCCGCATTGTATCGCTGTTTTGCGTGAATCAGTGTAACGCCCGATCAACGCCAACTGGGAACTGGCTCACCACACGAAACCCGCGCTCAACCGCCCGCCCGCCCGGACACCGGGAACCGCGCTTTGATCCACTCGAGCGCCTCCTCGCGCGTGCGCAGTCGCCCCTCGAGTTGCTCCTCCTCGAGCGCCTTCAGCATCTCGCCCAGCGCCGGACCCTCGGCGTGGCCCAGAGCCATGAGGTCGCGTCCATTCAGCAGCGGCTGGGGGTGGATGTCGGCCTGGGTCAGCGCCGCCCGCCGCTGGCGCACTGCTTCCACCGTCCTCAAGTCCATCCGCGAACCGCGCCGGTCGGCCTCGTGCAGCTGGAGCAATTCGTCGAAGCGCGGGAGCCGCAGGAAGCGCCGGAACGCCGCCTCGCCCATCCGCGGCGCGTCCTGGAAGCGCATGTGCGCCGCCACGTGTGACGCCACGGTCTCGATCAGTTCGTTCGACGCCCGCAGCCGCGTCAGGATCGCCCGCGCCATCCGCGCCCCCAACTCACCGTGGCCGTGGAAGCGGATGCGGTCCGTGACACGCATCGTCGCCGGCTTGCCGACGTCGTGCAGCAGCGCCGCCCAGCCCAGCTCGGGCGTGCACGGCCCCACCGCATCCAGCACCAGCAGCGTGTGGATCCAGACGTCGCCTTCGGGATGGTAATCGGGCGGCTGGGGGACGCCTTTCAGGCGCTCCAGCTCGGGCAGGACCTGGTGCAACAAGCCCGTCGCATCCAGCAGTTCGACGCCCCGCCGCGCGCCGCCTTCGGTCAGGATGCGCGTCAGCTCATCGCGCACCCGCTCGGCCGCAATGCGGTGGATTGCAGGCGCCATCTCGCGCATCGCGGCCAGCGTACCGGCCTCGATCTCGAAGCCCAGCCGGGCCGCGAATCGCACCGCCCGGAGCAGCCGCAAATGGTCCTCGGCGAAGCGTTGACGGGGGTCGCCGATGGCGCGGATCAGGCCCGCCTCCAGGTCCGCCCGCCCGCCGACGTAATCCACGATTGCGCCGCTGAACGGGTCCTCCAGCAGGGCGTTGACGGTGAAGTCGCGCCGCAGCACGTCCTGGCGCGGATCCGTTTCAAAGGAAACGGCTTCCGGCCGGCGCCCGTCGCCATAGGAGTGGTCGCTGCGGAATGTGGCAAGCTGCACTTCGACCCCTTCGCTGCGCACCAACACGACGCCGAAATGCGCGCCCACCTGGGGCGCACCCGGGAACAGCTCCAGCAGCCGCGCCGGCGGCGCGTCGGTGCACAGGTCGATGTCCGCGGATGCGCGGCCCAGCAGCCGGTCGCGGACGTACCCGCCCACGAAGTAGACGCGGTGGCCGGCCGCGCGCAGCATCAGCGCGACTTCCTGGGCGAGCTGGAGCGGACCCGATGCCATCGCTTTATCCTAGCCCCGGCGAGGTCCGGCGCGGCCTATTCCTTTGCCTTCTTGGTAGTTGGAGGCTCTTGCGGCGGGGTTTCAGGAGCGACGGAGGAGAGCACCGTCTTGAACAGATCGGCCTTCTTGAGGTCCTTTTTCGAAGGCGGGATCTCGCTATGGCGGAAGCTGTGCTCGTTGTAGCAACTGCGGCAGCGGAGTTTGGCCGGTTCGTGATCGACCATCGCCAGCAGCGAGTGGTTGGTCACGCGCTTGCACTTGACGCAGTAATCGTCGAGGTCGTCACCCAGCCGGTAATCAGCCACAGACCCTCCGCTGAACTTGCTCAGGCGGCACCAACCTGGAATCGCAGTATAGCCCATCGGGACGCCGAACGGGAGGGCCGCGGCGGCCGGTACCCGGCAAGCAGCGTGAAACAGAGGTGTTTTTGCCGTCACGACACGGTGAAATCACGACCAATCCGCGGTGATTCCAGGCTGGCTAGAGCTGGATTGAGAGCGCCAGCGCGCGACGGCGCGGGTTTGGGGGGACAATGGAAGTTCGAGGCCCCTTCCCATGCAACTGCTCTTCTCCAGCCTGCTCGAACTGATCACTCAAACCTCCACCAACCTGCCGCCCGACGTGCGCCGCGCGATGGGCGATGCGCTGGCCGTCGAGACGCCGGCCACGCAGTCCAAGCAGGCGCTGAACATCATCGCCACCAACATCGACATGGCGCTCGAAGACGAGGGGGCGATCTGCCAGGATACCGGCATGCCGACGTTCGTCGTCCACGCGCCGGCGGGCGTGAACCAGATCCGCTTCGCGGCGGCGATTCGCGAAGCCGTTGCCGAGGCCACGCGACGGGGCAAATTGCGGCCGAATTCGGTGGATTCGCTGACGGACAAGAACTCGGGCAACAACCTAGGCGCGGAGACGCCGGTGATCCACTTCGAGCAGTGGGAGCAGGACGAGATCGAGGTCAAGCTGCTGCTGAAGGGCGGCGGCTGCGAGAACAAGAACATCCAGTACTCGCTGCCGTGCGAACTGGAGCACCTAGGGCGCGCCGGGCGCGACCTGGCGGGGGTCAAGAAGTGCCTGCTGCACGCGGTATGGCAGGCGCAGGGGCAGGGCTGCGCGCCGGGCGCGCTGGGGGTGTGCATCGGCAGCGACCGGGCGCATGGCTACCTGCTGGCGAAGTACCAGCTATTCCGGACGTTGGACGACGTGAACCCGAATCCCGAGCTGGCGAAGCTGGAGGCCGAGATCATGGACGAGGCCAACCGGCTGGGCGTCGGGGCGATGGGCTTCGGCGGCAAGGCGAGCCTGATCGGATGCAAGATCACGGCGGCCAACCGGCTGCCGGCCAGCTTCTTCGTATCCGTGGCTTACGACTGCTGGGCGTTCCGGCGGCTGGGGGTGGTGCTGGACCCGACCAGCGGCGCGATCCAGCGCTGGCTGTACCGCGACCCGGCGGCGCCGGTGCAGGCGATGGCGGCGGGCGAAGGCTTCCCGCTGAGCGGGCGCGAGGTGGTGCTGACGGCGCCGCTGACGGCGGCCACGATGCGGACGCTGAAGGTGGGCGACGTGGTGCTGATCACGGGCGAGATGTACACCGGGCGCGACGCGGTGCACGCGTATCTGATGAAGAACCCGCCGCCGGTGGACCTGGAGGGCGCGGTGCTGTACCACTGCGGTCCGGTGATGCTGAAGGAAGGCGGGGAGTGGCAGGTGAAGGCGGCGGGGCCGACCACCAGCATCCGCGAGGAACCGTACGAGCACGAGGTGCTGCGGCGCTACGGCGTCAAGGCGGTGATGGGCAAGGGCGGCATGGGGCCGAAGACGCTGGCGGCGCTGGAGGAGTGCGGCGCGGTGTACCTGAACGCCATCGGCGGCGCGGCGCAGTATTACGCGCGGACGGTGGAGAAGGTGCTGGGCGTGAAGCTGCTGGAACTGGGCGTTCCCGAGGCGATGTGGCACCTGCAGGTCAAGGACTTCCCGGCCATCGTGACCATGGACGCGCACGGCAACAGCCTGCACGCCAAGGTGGAGGAAGAGACGGGCGTGGCGCTGGCGGGGATGCAGGCGAAGTAGGCGCGAGCAGCCGCAAACCCGTCCGGAACGCGGGCTGAGGTTCCGCCCCCCGGTGCGCTAACCTCCCCATGAGAGCAGGCGACGCGGGCGACCTAGGATCCTCCGCCGCTCCGGGAAGCCGTTATGGGCCGCCCCGCGTGGCTCGCGCTCTGGCGATCGCATGGTTGCGAAGTGGGATGAGGCATTAAGCTTTGCTGCGGCCTTAGGTCTCTCGCACTATTCATCTATTTCTTGTCGCGGAGGGCGGTGATGAAGCCGCAGCGGCCTGCCGCTCGGCGAACTGAAGTTGCCTGGAGATAACGCCCACCTGACGGTGCGCTTCCCACGCCTGCCAGCATGCGGCTAGAAACAGAAGGGAGGTGCCTATGCCCAGGAGAAGCGTGAAGTTGCTTAGCCTAGACGCAGCTTTGGAATTCTGCGCACCTGCGTCGCGTAGGTCTCCAGCTACGGAATGGAGGGCAGAAGTCAATTTCGCGATCTCTGTTTCAATTTGCTTAGCATTGTTTGCAGCAGATTCCGTTTCTACTTTGATCGCGTTTATGAGGTAATTCGAGCTGTTCTTGATCGTGGCTTTTCCGATGGATTCAGCGTGAACGAGTGCCTCTTTGATAGTGTTTGCGCTCTTTCCAATGGACTCAGAGGTCTGTGCCAATTTTCCGCTGACCATCTCGGCCGTCCGGACGGAGATCAGGCATTTCAGACGGTTGACTTGGTCCTCACCTGCTGTGCTGCCGACTGAGGCTTTCTGGAGCAAATCTAGGAGTTCATGGAGGCTCATCGTCGCCCACGCCAAGGGCGTCTCGTCCAGCATGTCCTGAAGCTACCGCACCAAGGATCGAATCGCAAGGTGCAGCGTTCAGGGAGCCCTGCCTCGTTCCGGGCGGATTATCGCCAATTGGGCAATTGAAGCCCTTGCCGCACTTATTGATGATCGAAATAGAGCGGTGACCACTCATAACCGCTTCAGCCCGCCGGCATCGTGCGGCGGCCAGTTGGCGGTTGGGCGCGGCCCCGCCGCGCGGGCCTCACGACGCGGCGGCGAGGGCGAAATAGGGCTTGCGGGATTTCCATTTGCCGCGGGTGAAATCGGGGAACGGGACGGGGACACTCGAGTGGGCGATGGAGTACTCGGAGAGCGGAATCAGCGAACTCATGAGCACCGAATCGTAGATGTCGAGCGGCGTGGGCGTGCGGTGGCGGACGGCGTCGATGAAGAGGCGGACCTCGATGAGATCCGGGCCGCCGTGGCCGAGGCCGCTGCGGAGCGCGGCGGCGTCGGAGCGCTCCAGGTCGGTGTACCAGGGGTGGTCGAACTGCTTCTGGTAGGGCGCGAAGGACTCCCAAGTGTCGGGCTGAGGACTGCGTCCGGCGATGTAGACGGCATTGCGCTGCTCATTGTACAGGCCGTCGGTGCCGGAGATCTCCCAGCGGTTGTCATAAGGCCGGGGCGACTGCATGTCGTTGAAGAGCACGATGGTGTTGCCCTGGATGGTCTTGATGAGCGAAGTCACGATGTCGCCCTGGACGTATTTGCGCCGGGCGGCGGGGGAGTCGGGGCCGAACTTTTTGGCGAAGTAATGCGGCAGGCTGAGGGAGCGCGTGGCCATGGAGGTCACATAGGCGGGGTAGTCGCCGCAGTTGAGGTCCATCCAACTGAGCACCGGGCCGAGGGCGTGGGTGGGGTAGGGGTCGGAGTTGCGGCGCAGGAGATACTCGCCGCCCCAGCGGGGGGTGCCGTCGGGGTTGAAGTACCAGTAGGTGCAGTCGTGCGAGTGGGCGGCGTGGCAGTGGTTGATCTGGCCCAGGAGGCCGGCGCGGATCATATTGAGCACGGCCAGGTTGTCGCGGCGAAAGCTCCAGTTCTCGAGCATCATACAGGGAGTTCCGGTGTGCTCGTGGGTGTTGACGAGATCCCAGCACTGCTCGATGGTCAGCGCGGCGGGGACCTCGACGGCGGTGTACTTGCGCGCTTTCATGGAGGCGACGGCCATGGGCGTGTGCAGTTCCCAGGGAGTGGCGATCAGTACGGCGTCGAGGTCGTCACGGGCGACGAGCTTCAGGTAATCCTCCGCGCCGGTATAGTGCTCGGGTTTCGGGCCGCCGGCGCTCATGACCAGGTCCTGTGCGCGGGCGAGATTCTGGGGGTTGATGTCGCACAGGGCCGGGAACGCGACGCCGGGCATCGAGGCGGCGATCTGGATGAGGCTGGTACCGCGACCGCCTGTGCCGACCACTCCGAGCCGGACCGGTTTGGGCGTGGATTGCGGCTGGACGAAGCCCGGCCGGGCCAGCGCCAGGCCCGCGGCCCCGATGAAATGCCGGCGGTTTGTCGTCAGGGACATGCACACCTCCGGATGCATCATATCCGCAATGCGGGGAGGCGTGAAGGGGCTCAGGGGGTTGGGCCGGGCAGGCGGAGGATGGCAGCACGCTGATCGGGGCGCGGGGTCGCCAGCGTGATCGTTACTCTATTGAGCTCCCGCGGCGGCGTTTGGGCCAACGGGGCGGGGCGCGATCACGTCCAGTTCAGAAAAACAAGCCGTTGCATTGCAGAAGGTTAGCTGAGACGAGGGCGGGGCGGGGCTTGCCGCGGACGGTAGTCTGGTTGGCGCGGGGGGAGTGGGCGCTCGCCGCCGGATTCGGGCCTGGACAACCCGGAGCCGGCGCTGGGGGGCGTTCACGATGGCGCCGCGGGGCGAACGTCTCCGGCCGGGAGACGGCAGAGCCGGGCGCGGCGCCACCTGCATTTCTCACGAACGTTCGGAGGGCGCCGAGCGGAAGTGAGAGATGCAGGCCCCCGCCATCGAAGAAAGGCACGCCATGGAGGATATCCTCAACAAACTGCGACCCGACCAGACGATGTACCTGCGCGGGTTCTCCGACCTGGGCGCCGGGGCGGCGATGCATGACGCCAGCGCGACCGGATTCCAGGTGAGCGGCGTGTTTCGCGATCCGGCGGACTTTGCCGTGGTGGTGCTGTGGGACGCGGACGATTTTTTCAATCACCCGACGCTGAAGTACCTGCCGGACACGAACTTCGCGGGGCTGACGCTGCAGTTCGACGCGACGTACAAGAACCTGATGCCGCTCAACTGCACCAAATATCCGACGATCGACTGGCCGTACCTGGACGTGCAATTCCCGAACGGAACGTCGAAACAGATCCGGCTTTCCGATTACGCCCAGACAATCGCCAATCCGGACCCGGTGGCGAGCGGCACGCTGGAGATCATCGGGGACAACCTGCAGCCGTACGACCGGCTGACGCTGTGGTACCTGAACATCGCCTACGACTACATCGTGCCGGGGCAGACGAGCTGGAGCGTACAGTTTTACATCAGCACGCCGGGCCAGACGTACACGATCACGGTGGACACGCGGAGTTACTCCTACACGATCACGGGGACGGACACGGCGGCGAGCCTGGTGGAGGCGCTGGTGGGGCTGATCAACGCGGGCGCGGGCGATCCGGCGATCGCCGCGGCGGCGGGGCCGCAGGCGGGGCAGATCATCCTGTCGTCCAGGCTGAGCACGGGCGAAGCGGTGACGGTTTCAGCCACCGACAACGGGCAACTGGAGCTGTACCAGGTGACGGCGGAGACGGTGGCGGCGGCGCTGGCGGGGCAGATCAACGGGGCCGACTACACCAAGGCGCCGTTCGCGCTGCAGGCGACGGCCAACGGGACGAGCCTGACGATTGCGACGACGACCGGGGGGTACGACGCGAATTTCATCACGCTGCTGGCGGTGAACAAGACGGCGACGCTCACGGCGTCGCAGCCGCTGCTGCAGCTGACGGGCGGCGATTCGACGGCCACGCTGCGGGTGACGCTGGACTTCAGCGCATTGGAACTGACAGAGGTGCAGCAGATGTGGCTGACGCTGGCGCCGCGGCTGTCGAACGGCAGCAGTATGAGCATGCAGGAGTGGAATGCGACCTTCGCGAACTGGACGGTGAGCGGGCCGCAGGCGGTGCAGCAGTTGCAAGTGCCGGGCCCGTGCAGCTACTGGATCAGGAACAACGACAGGGCCTGCAGCTATACGGGGAAGTGGGGGCTGGAGGACGGGTTCTACCTGGGGGGACAGGCGCGGCTGGGGCCGACGGGCGCGACGGTCACGATCAGCTACTACAGCATTTACCAGCACGACGTGTGGCTGGCGACGGAGTTCAACCAGACGGGCGGGAACCTGCAGGCCAGACTGGACGGCGATACGATGGCGACGCTGAACACGAATGGGGGCGGGGCGGCCGTGACCGCGCGGAGGCTGCTGTTCGCGGGTGTGGCGGCAGGGCAGCACAGCGTGACGCTGACGGTTGAGAGCGGGACTTTGCTGTTCGACCACCTGATCGCCTGCGTGCCCACGACGAACGTGCCGTCGATGCCGCCGCAAACCGACCTGTCGGCGGCGTTCGACTACTCGACGGACCACACCTACAAGCTGCCGCCGGCGAGGATCCTATGGCTGATGAACATGCTGGGGCTGTGGGGACCGGTGAACCAGTACATCGGCATTTTCTGGTGGAACCAGCGGAACCTGGTGGGCAGTACGCCAGGGTCGGCGGAGGTGAGTTTCGGGGGCAGTTTCGTGGAAGGGGATGAGATCTTCCTGAACATCGGGGGCCAGAGTTGCGGCAAGACGGTGTTCGGGCCGGACACGCCGGAGACGATCGCGCAGCATTTTGCCGATTTCATCAATGCGATTTATGTGGGCGTATGGGCGGCGGCGAGCGGGGCGGTGCTGACGATTACCAACCGGTCGGCGGCGGCGGCGTACATTTACAGCCTGACGCCTTCGACGGTTCTGCAGCCCGGTTCGACGGGCACGGTGAGCGCACAGGGGTCGCTGGAGAGCGGAGTGGCGGGCACATGGCAGGTGGACCCGACGCAGAATCCGCCGCTGAATGCCGGGGCGCGGGCGTGGCACGCGGACTTCTACGCGCAGTGCGCAGCGGCGGGGCTGGAAGTGACGACGTCGAGCTCGATGGAGCTGGTGAACCCGCCGCCGGGCTACGCGGCTTTATTCGCGGATGGGACGGCGGTGCTGACGGCGGAGGGGTTCGCGAACCTGTTCTCGACGCAGTGCTCGTTTTCGACGGAAATGCAGAGCTACCAGCAGGCCGTGTTCACGTGGCTGGGGCAGGCGCAGGCGGCGGCGGGGCTGACACCAACGCTGCAATGCGGCGAGTTCACGTGGTGGTATTTCACGGATTACTCGGCGGCGAATCCGGGCGGCGGGATGGCGTATTACGACGCTGAGACAACGGCGGCGGCGCAGGCGGCGCTGGGACGGGCGCTCGTGTTATTCGTTACGCCGAACGACGACCCGACGGTGAACGGGGGAGCGGATGCGACGTTCCTGCGGAACCGTCTGCGGGATTACTGCGGCACGCTCACGGCGGCGGTGAAAGCGGCGGTGCCGGGGACGCGCTTTGAAATCCTGTTTCCGTACGACGTCAATTACCCGACGCCGACGGGGATCCACGACCTGGGCGGAGAGTTGAACCGGTTTGTGAACCTGCCGCCGGAGTGGGGGCAGCCGGGCGGATCGGGCTTCGACCGATTCAAGCTGGAAGCGCTGGATTTCGGCGCGTGGTGCCGGGACACGGACCTGGTGGAGCAATGCCAGGAGCTGCCGATCCAATTGGGATGGCCGCCCAGCCTGGTGAGTTGCATTACGCCGGTATTCGAGCCGAGCTACGCGTGGATGAAAGAGGTCTGGAACGCGCGCCACCTGCAGCTGCGGGCGGTGACCCTGTGGGCCTTCGACCACGTGAATCTGTATGGGCTGGAGTTCTCGCAGGAGCCAGCCAAGCGGGGTTTCTTCGTCAAGTAACGGGAGTGCAATCAGGCGGTGATAGGCTGATAGTTTACTAAGTGTGATGCCGCTCCAAACGCTGTATGGCCGGTGGATGAACCGATGGGAAGAAAGCCTGTGCTTCCGGACCAACAACCGGGTCGTGCGGCCGTTTGAGTGGGGCGCCGAGTGGAGCGCGGGCTGGGGGGTGGAGGAAGCGCGGCCGGCCAACGGAGACGGCCCGCGCGAGCGCCTGCTGCGGCTCAGCGATGCCGCGCTCGCGGACAGCCGGCGATTCTACCAGCACACGACGCCCGGCGATTTCCAGTTGCATGACGGCGTGCTGCGGTTCAGCTCGCCGGCGAGGACCCCGTACGCGGAAAACAACGTGGTGCACGGGCAATGGTTCCCGGGCAAGTCGACGCGCCGGTGCGTGCTGGTGCTGCCGCACTGGAATGCGCCGGGCCAGGCGCACAACGGGCTGGCGCGGGCGTTTCAGAAATTCGGAGTGTCGGCGCTGCGGCTGAGCCTGCCGTACCACGACTACCGGATGCCGGCCGAACTGGAGCGGGCCGACTACGCGGTGAGTTCCAATATCGGCCGGACGATCGACGCGACGCGGCAGGCGGTGCTGGACATCCGCGCGGCGGCGGACTGGCTGGAGCAGCAGGGGGCGGAGCGCATCGGCATCGTGGGGACGTCGCTGGGGTCGTGCTACGCGTTCCTGGCCAGTGCGCACGACGAGCGGTTCCAGGTGAACGCCTTCAATCACTGTTCGACGTACTTCGCCGACGTCGCCTGGCTGGGGCTTTCCACGTTGCACGTTAGGCAGAGCCTGGAAGGCGTGATCGACCTGCCGACGCTCAGGCGGCTGTGGATGTGCATCAGCCCGACGGCGTATTTCGACAAATACGCCACGCACCACAAGAAATCGCTGTTCCTGTACACGAAGTACGATACGACGTTCCCGGTGAGCCTGTCGGAGGAGACGATCCGGATGGCGCGGGAGCATAAGCTGGACCACAAGGTGGTGGTGCTGCCGTGCGGGCACTACACGCTAGGGGAAGCGCCGTTCAAGTACGTCGACGGCTACCAGGTTGTGTCGTTCGTGCTCAGGAATCTGTGAGCCGGGGCGCTACGGCGTGGCCGGCAAACGGTCATAAAGCCGCACCATTTCGGCCAGGCGCGCGGCGATGGCGGGCGTGAGCGCGCCCGGTTCGAGGCGCCACAGCCAGTTCGTGCCGAGGGTGGAGGGCATGTTCATACGCGCCGGGCTGCCCAACCCCAGCAGATCCTGGGCTGGAAAGACGACGGTGTTGGCGACGGACGCCATGAGGGCGCGAATGAAGCTCCAATGGATCTCGGCGCCGCTCGCCAGGCCGAGATAGCGCAGGGCGTGGTCGCGCTCGGCGGCGATCATCTCCACGGTGCGGGTTGAGTCGCCCGCGCCGGTGGAGGCCCACCAGCCGGCGGTGGTGTCATTGTCGTGCGTGCCAGTGTAGGCGACGACCTCGCGCGGATAGTTGTGGGGTTTAAAGTCGGGGGCCTGCGGGTCACGGCCGAAAGCGAACTGCAGAATGGCCATGCCGGGGAAGCCGAAGCGGTGGCGAATGGCTTCGACCTCGGGCGTGATGACACCGAGATTCTCGGCCACGATGGCCAGTTCGCCGAGGTGCGCTTCGACCGCCTCGAAGAACTTGATGCCGGGGCCGGGCGTCCAGCGGCCGTTGACGGCGGTCGATTCGCCGCCAGGCACTTCCCAGAAAGCCTGGAAACCACGGAAATGGTTGACGCGGACCACGTCAAACAGGCCAAAGACGGCGTGAATGCGCCGGATCCACCAGCGGTAGAGGTCACGCTCCATTTCGTCCCAACGATAAATGGGATTGCCCCAGAGCTGGCCGGAGGCGCTGAAGTAGTCGGGTGGAACGCCGGATTGCAGCGCCGGCGTTGCCGTCGGCGTTGAGATGCCAGAAACGGCGGGTGCTCCAGACGTCGGAGCTGTCGCCGGCAGCGTAGATCGGAAGGTCGCCCATCAGCCGGATGCCCGAGCGGCGGCAGGCGTCGCGCAGAGCGTTGAACTGATCGAAGAAGACGAACTGCTTGAACTTTTCGGCGTCGATGGCGGCGGAATGCGTACGGCGCAGAGAGTCGAGCGCGGCGGGCTGGCGGTCGCGCAGGGCGGGTTCCCAGTCCGTCCAGGCGCGCATGCCGTGGGCGTGCTTAGCGGTCATGAAGAGGGCGAAGTCGTCGAGCCAGGCGGAATGCGAGGCGCAAAAAGTGTCGAAGGCGGCGCGCTGGGTCTGGCTGGCGTCGCGGAAGAAGACTTCGCGGCGCGGTCCAGGAGGGGCAGCTTGAAATCGATTGCGGCGGCGTAGTCGGCGCGCCCCTGGAGGAAGCGCGCGCCGGCGAGGTCCGCGGCGGACAAAAGGCCGGCATCGACCAGAGCGTCGAGGGAGATCAAGAGCGGGTTGCCGGCGAAGGTGGAGAAGGTCTGATAGGGCGAGTCGCCGAAACCCGTGGGCCCGAGGGGCAACATCTGCCACAGGGTCTGGCGGGCGTCAGCCAGAAACTGAACGAAGCGCAGGGCCTCCGGGCCGAGGTCGCCGATGCCGTGGCCGCCGGGGAGAGAAGTCGGGTGCAGCAGGATGCCGCTCTGACGGGGGAAGCGCATACGTTAGGAGTTTAACGCCTAGCGGGAGGGGGTATCGCTTGAATGCACTCGGCGGGCGTGATAGCTTGCCGTCATGAAGCAATGGTTGCTCGTGGCTTGTGCAGGAGTGGCGCTCTTGCGGGGCCAACAGTTTGCCGACGTGCGGCCGAGTCCGCAGCAAATGGCGTGGCAGGACCTCGAAATCGGCGTACTGATCCACTTCGGCCCGAACACGTGGATGGACCGTGAGTGGGGCGACGGGAAGGCGGATCCGGGGGTCTTCAACCCGGCGCGATTCGATCCTGAGCAATGGGTCCGGGCGGCGCAGGCGGCGGGGGCGAAATACATGATCCTGGTGGCGAAGCACCACGATGGGTTCTGCCTGTTTCCGACGCGCGAGACGAAGTACGGCGTGGCCTCGAGCCCGTGGCGCAATGGCCAGGGCGACGTGGTGCGGGAGGTCGCGGCGGCGTGCCGCAAGCACGGGTTGCGATTCGGCGTCTACCTTTCGCCGTGGGATCGCCACGAGCCGGCGTACAAAGATAGCGCGGCTTACGACACGCACTACGCGCACCAGGTGGAGGAACTGGCCTCGCGCTACGGCGAGCTGACCGAGTTCTGGCTGGACGGAGCGGGCAGCGAAGGGCACGTCTACGACTTCACGCGCTACATCCGCACCCTGCGCACGTATCAGCCGAACACGATGATCTTCGCCGACGTCGGGCTGCTGCCGTATGCCGACATCCGCTGGGTAGGCAATGAGGACGGAACGGCGAACGAGGAGAACTGGAATGTCGTGGATGCGTACCAGATGCTGCGCTGGCGCCCGGCTGAAGCCGACACGCCGTTGCGGGACGGGCAATGGTTCTGGCATCCGAAGGCCGAGAATAAGCTGAAATCGCTCGACAAGCTGATGGAGATTTATCACCAGACCGTGGGCCGGGGCGCGCAACTGGTGCTGGGACTGGCGCCGGACAATCGCGGGCTGCTGCCGGAAGTGGATGTGAAGCGACTGGAGGAGTTCGGCGCCGAGGTGCAGAGGATTTACGGCAAGGGACTGCTGGAGGAGCCGGCACTCTCGTCTTTCGGCTACCCGGACTCATCGGGCGGCGTCGAGTACGCGCGGGGGGTGGTCGCGCACCTGCACGGGCCGATCACGCTGGACCGCGCCGTGACGATGGAAGACATGACCGACGGCCAGCGCATCCGGAAATACGCGATTCTGGGCCGCGTGGGCAACGAGATGCGCACCCTCACCACCGGGACGACCGTAGGTCACAAGAAGATCGACGTGTTCGCGCCGGTGACTGTGGACATGCTGGTGTTCGAGGTGCGGGCGGCGCTGGGGACGCCGCGGCTGCGGCGGTTCAACGTGTATTACGGCACGAAGTAGGGTCGCGTCGTCGCAGGCTCCAAGCGTTCAACACGAATGTTGACGCGGCAGGCACGAATCAGGCTGCTGAAAAAGTCCCGAGGGCGTCCAAACAGGGCAGATTTGGGGGATGCAAAACCATCACCCGAGCCTCGCCGATCGCGTGTAGGCCAAGTGTGGGCCTCGTCGATTTTGAATCGATGCTTCGGTGGGGGTTTTTCAGCAGCCTGACGAGTGTCTGCGCCACAGCGCGCCGCGCCTATTCGGTCTCCGCCACTTCGGCTGGCGGGGGATTGGTCATGCCGAGCCACTCGAAATACAGTTGGTTGCGAAATCCCAGGCGTGCGAGGGCCCGGCCGACGGTGGAGTTGACCAGATCGTCGAGCGTCTTCGGCCGGCCGTAGAACGCGGGGACGGGTGGCATGATCAAGGCGCCATTGGCCGCGGCCTGCTGCATCAAACGCAGATGGCCGGCGTGGAGCGGCGTCTCGCGGACCAGCAGCACGACGCGACGCCCCTCCTTCAACTGCACGTCGGCGGCGCGGGCGACGAGGTCCGCGGAGTACGAGTTGGCGATGGCGGAGAGGGTCTTGATGGAACACGGAGCGACGATCATGCCGCGCGTTTCGAACGAACCGCTGGCGATGGAGGCGCCGATGTTGGAGTTGGAGTGGACGACGCTAGCGAGAGCCTCCACGTCCTTGGGCTTCCAATCGGTCTCCTGCGCCATGGTCGCGCGTGCGGCGGGCGTGAGGATGAGATGCGTCTCCAGGGCGTGGTCGCGGGCCAGCGTTTCCAGCAGGCGGATTCCATAGATGACGCCCGATGCGCCCGTGATGGCGACGATCAGCCGCGGCGGATGGCTGGGCTCCGGCATGCTTCCTCCAGATTGCCGCAAACCGGGGTGGCGCTGCAGGAAAGGGCAGCGCAGGGTTCCCTGGTTCGATTGGCACGGGGAACGCCAGTGAGGTCACTGAGGGTGGGCGCAATGGCGGGCGCGGTGACGAAAATGCGGTTGAAGATGGAGGACCTTCAACCGCTGTAATCCAATGATTCCCAAAGAGATGAATGGTCGGGGCGAGTGGATTTGAACCACCGACCTCCTGGTCCCGAACCAGATTTGGCCATTTCAAGAAGGCCCTTAAGAATCATGCACTTCCCAAGTTCTTTGATATCTGCTAGTTGCGCGCTCCTTGTGGAAATGAATTGTGGCGTTTGGAGCTTTGGTGCTCTCGCAACCACAGAATCATCTACAGCGCATCCTGTTCCCATGGGACGCCGATCTAGTTTCTTTTCGGGATCTCGAGAGTTGATCCTCGGCTTGAATCCGGTCGAACTCAGGCCGTCCTTGACGCTCCGGTCGTCCACGTGAAAGCTCGTCAAGAGTTCCGGGTTTCGGGTACGCCAGGATCTCTGATAAGGTAGACACGGTGCCCTTTCTGCCCCAAAGAACACTCGTCGCTTGGTACGGAGCGAAAGCTCCGCAGCTCGAGGGCCTAATTCGTGACTGTCACGATGTGCTTCGCCGAGAGTTGGGCGACTCCTTTCAAGCACATGAATTATCGCAGATACACGCGACCATAATCGGACTGGAGCACACTTCAGAGCCGGAAAGGTGGAATCGCAATTTTGCGAGACTCCGCGGCCGCAATGAAGCGATGGACGTATCAGGGTTTCTTCAGCTTTTGCACGCATCTTCATTTTTCCCGGTAACGATTCAGATAGGCGGATTTCAAGATCGTGCCTATCCATTCCTGAGCCGATCCCTTCGCCCATATTTAAGATCATTTTCGATTCAAGGAGACAAGGCTGTACTCCTGGGTTGGCCTGTAATCGGTAAGTCGGTAGCCGAGGTGCAGGAGAATCTCAATGCCTTTGATGTGGCTGCGGCGAACCGACAGTATCCGATGACACTTGATCAGGTCCGTCGGTGTGCCCAGAGTTTTGGTATATTGCATCAGTACCACGAGAGGACTACAGACACAGACAACGATTTATACATGCGCCTAGGCATTCTCAGGGATCGAGTGACTACTATTCCGACCGCCAGGATTGAGGCCATAATACGTGAAATCCTTGCCTCACGGCTGCCGACAATCGTGGACGTTGATCTATCTGACTTGTCTGTAGTTCGCTATGATGATGAGTCCTTGCCTCTCGCATCGTCCCAAATCTGGAGGATTGTAAAAGGACGTCATCCGGGAATTGAATTATAACTCGGCCGTCAGCTCATACGCATAACTTTAGGTATTAGGGAGCGGTCAGACTTGGCACGCCTCCACTGAAGTGAGATATCTTCGGCGAAAGTCTCATAGCCACCTACCATCCCTTTTGCGTTTTTCCGAAACTGCAAAATGACGCCTCGATGAGTCGAGTCCATTGTGTTCAAAGGTTGAACTCTGACTTGGGCGTTACCATTGTCGGCCTCCTCCAATGCTTCGACATCCCCGTCGACGAGTATCGCGTTGAAGGTTGCTAGGGACGGCGCAAATCTGAGCTTAAAGTTTCGGTGTTGATTAAGACGTTGTTTAACGACATATTCGATAGCCTGCTCCACTTCAGATTTCAAGTATGGCTTCCCGACCCTCTTCCCGAGGGCCTGCAGATCGGCTGCTGCTTGAATTGGATGAAGTATCAATAATTTAACGCGTACACCTTGGTCAATAAGGTCACGGAAAATATGAGTCGTCTCGTAACTTTCCTTCAGGATCGTATAGAGTGTCGGACCGGTAACCAAGACCTCATGTTTTGCGCTTCGAAGGAATTCCTCCGGCGGAAGTGTACGTTCCGAACTATTCCTGATCTCGATATCAACAAGGCCAGCGGTGCGAACCGCGTCAAGCAGGGTCATACCTCTTCTGCTAGTTGAGGCGATTGCCTCTTCAGGAGCACGTATCCATCCCCGCGCTGGCTGCTGATCAATGAGCTGTACAAGACCTTGCGTTACGCTGGCGCGCAAATCGTCCTTGGTGTACCACTTTCGGTACTGCCTCTGCTGGACCTTCAGGAGAAATTTCGAGAGTGCTCTGGTGCGCTTCGGATCACGCTCCGTTCGGTTCGCCGGAAGATCTCCTGGACTGCCATGAATGAATGCCAATACGGGTTTTCGGCTCTTCGCATAGTCATATTCCATCTCCGTATAGCTCTTTCCCGTCTTGCCGACCGAACCATAGCGCCCTCCCACAATCAAAAGGTAGTAATCACACGCTGCGATCATCTTCTTTATAAGAGCCCATGAGCTTTCGTCGGCGGCAGGAAACAGCTCCATGCCGGAAGGAATGCAGTTTAGATCGAGGATTGCCTGCAAGGCGGCCTGCCGCTCGGCCTTGAGATCATCGAACGTTGAGCTCACGAATACTTGGTATCGCCGCGTCACGGTGTATCGCCCTTCCTGAATTGGCCTTATGAGCCTTTCGACGTAAGCCTAGCACGCACATCATACCAACTGGGCAACAACTCTGCGGTCAGAAGCCTTGTCTCATGCAGGACGAACATCGAGCGGCGGCGTGATTCTCATAGAAGACGGACCCGAAGGACGGATTTGCCGTACTGGACGTGCTGACGCCGGTCAGAAACAGCGCCAATTCAGCCGCTGATTGCCTTCAATATGCCGCCGACACCTCGTCTCATTACCGGCATCCTCCTGGTGCAGACCCCATATGGTCTGGAAACTGGATCTAGTTGAATTCGCGCTGGTTCTTCCCAGCACGGATTGATCTACATCATTGCCGTCGCGACATCGATAGGGGCCATAGCGATGCTGCAGTCCGCTCCAGACCCATCTGGAGCGGAACGGCTGCATGGTGGACGACCACACGGATCACGGTTGGATACTCACGATGGCGCAGCGACCTGAAGAGAGCTAAGACGATTGGCGCGAGGCAGATCGCGCGTCCTTCTGGTGCAAACCCAGAGGGCCGGCCTGCGCCGCCATCCCGAATTGTGCCCTGTTCTCCACGGCGTGCGAACCTCCCGCGCGATGTCTACTGGGTACTGTAGAGGATTATGCGTGCATCAAACCCACAGGGGTCAACAAGGTGGTTGTCTGAGCTATTGAATCTAAAGGACTTCCTGCGGGCCAACCCTCTGGTCCCGAACCTGATTCGGTCGATTATTGAAACTTGTGGAATCTGCTAGTCTTGCATCTCCTTGATAATGAGCGCTTTGCGCTTCGCATGTTGACGCCTGTTGAAGTTCTTGGAGCGTTGGTGCGCTGCTGTCTACAAAATCATCTACAGCCGCCGGCAGCTTCGCGACATTCATGATGGCCGCTATTTGACGAACGTCATTATGACCTCACGCCTCATCCGGGCATCCATTGCTCCTTGACCAGAAGACGGCGGCGGCATGTAGCGCCGGTTTGCAGGAAGCGTGTGTGTCCGTTGCTCCTTCAGCGAGAGGCCGGCCATCTCGGCCAGTTTCGTCACAATGACGGACGTTCGAATGTAAGTGCCGCGCAGAGTATTCTCTCCGATGACATAGACTGCCTTACCACCAGCCGAAAGGACGCGCCCTACTTCAGAGATTGTTCCTCGCATGTCGTGAACGTATCTTGCCAGAATTCGCTCGTGGCGCTGCCGCAGCCTAGGCCGCAGCTTCAAGGCGCCCACGATGGCCTTGATTTCGTTGTCTTCATCCAACAATTGCTCCCCGGCCTCCGTGCCAACGCTGTTGGTCCGAACATCACGCAGATCTCCAATCTTGTAACCCATCCAAACCAGCGAAAACTTGCTACAGCGAATGTAGTCAATCGCGTTGAGGTACGGCGGGGAAGTTAACACTAAATCAACTGATGCATTGGGCAATGGTAGGTGGCGCGCGTCGCCGATCCTGATCATCGGGGCGGGTCCCCGGCCCGCAGCTCGCTCATCGAGGCCATTGATGACAACACGTTCGACTGCAGGCAGGAACTTGTTGAATGGCTTCTCAGGTGCAGTCTTAAATCTCCGGTGTGGCCGACTGTGGGAGAGATCCATGGCCCGCGAAGCACCGGATTGCTTGGAGATGATGAGCCGCGAAAACGCGCACCATAACGCGTTGCGGGTAGTTTCTGGTTGCAGTGACCGGATGACTATGGACAAGGCAGCCAGTTGGCGTCGCGCGTAGCCGTCGAACCAATACCGGACAAATTGGCGGGTCTCCTCGTCCGCGTTTTCGGGATAGGCGTCGGCCTGTGAAATATTCCTGAATTCCCTCAACGCAATTTCAAGCACGTTGGTGGCTTGGTCCTGGACATTCCGCCGATTTATGGCGGTCGTCCACACCTTTGAGATGAGGACTGCCAGAGGATCGATATCGAACCCAAATCCACGATGGCCCTGAGCGCGGGCCACAGCGAGCACGGTCCCGGATCCCATCATCGGATCGAGCACGCGCGATTCCTCGACGTCGGACATGACTTGCAGCACGATTCCGGGTGCCATCCGCGCAGGAAAAGGATGGACCGGCTCACGGCCCAAGGCCTCATAGATCGTCTTGTTCTGAAACTTGAGCATCGGGAATTAGTTGGATGTGTCCTCCAAGTCGCGAGTAGCGGCCTCGATCTCCGCTAGGACGTTGGCCGGACTCTGGTCCAGCTCTACCGTCTCCGAAGTGACGGCCATGGCGCCGTTAGACATCTGCGCCATCGCTTTGCAGATGTCAGCCAGCTCCCCGTCGGTGTCGTAGTGAATGGACGGATTCAGATTTGAGAGCGCCACCCTCAGGCCGGCGAACTTAACCGCATTCTTACGAAAGAGCCTTTGCTGGTCGTTTATCGTGTCAATGATCTTCTTGTAAGGCGGTCTGTTGACGTGACTGGCCCGTATCTTCTCAACCCAGGCGTGTGATTCCGCCGGCATCCGGCACTGGAACAATTCCTTCAGCATCAGGAGGCCAATCTGCTTCAACGGACGCAATCGCACAACTTCGGCGAGATCATCAATGGTGATGAGCGTGATGGTCCTCGGGTCTCCCTGCGCCTGCGTTTTTTGGCGATCATCGTCGATGTCTTGGGCGAGGGCCGAGGTCTCCTTCGACGGGAAATCGCGGCCGACGACGATGGCGTGCTGGCAATCCTCTTGCTTTCGGTGACGGATTACGGCCGCGATGTCAACGGTCGACGCGGCCACTTTCCCAGCATCTTTCTTCTTGCTTTTCGCCTCAAGGCTGACACCGTACTGACGCGGATTGCCCTTGCTGTCGGCGGAAAGTGGTGCGACTGCGACGCCGTCCGCTTTTCCCTTGCCCCCGATTGGCCTGCAATCAAAACCCAGGCTGGTGAAGGCCGCGCACATTCTTTGCTCCAGCATGTCAGGATTGTTTCTTGCTTCCTGAAGCCCTCTGGCGACGGCCATGGGGCTTTGCCGGCCGGACTCGTTGGCTAACGTGCGGAGCAGCTGGTCGCGTGCCGTCAGAAACTCACCGATCTGTTCGGCGCGGACGCCGATGCTGTATAGGTGGGCCTCCGCAAGGATTTCAGCCATCGCCAAGAGCTCCAGCGGTTGCCGCGTGCTCCTGTTGGTGAATTCGTCATTGAACGTGATGACAAACGGATGCCAGCCGTTGAGCTGGATCACGCCGGTCTGCGTGTCGAACCGGGCCAGGCCGGATTCAGATGCCGCATTGTTGTCAATCGCCAGACCGGTAACGAACTGCCCGCCCTCTTTCGCGCGTTCTTCGAGTGCAGCCAGGAATGCTTCCTGGTCGCCGAGGGAGGCAGTTTTCGGAACGATCAGGTAGCGCGCGTGGCTCCTGCCTTCCAATACTGCCCGCGCCAGCTCGACGATGGGTGTTCGCGACAGGCTGGCGGGAGTGGCCGCGAGCTTACGGGCAAGCTTCTCCCCCGGGGCTTCGTCTTGGTCATGCTTGTCGATGAACGGCCTGACGTAATTGAAGATCGCCCGGAGAACGTTCTTGGCGGTATCGTAGGGCGTTCCCTCGCGGATGGTTTCGCGGTTGGCGCGCAGTTCCTCGTCCAGGCTGTCTATGTTGATGACCAGCCGGAACCTTCCGAAAGTGCCGTGGCGGAGTTCATTCGGGTCGATGCCAAAGTGGCCGTCATCTACATTGATCAAGCGGCCGAGTATATAGACGAAGAAACCATAGCTTCTGCCAATCTCATCCGATTTGCCCGACAGAAGATCCTTGTACGCTTCTGCATAGCCAGTGACCCGGCCCAGCTCGGGAACGTCGAGACCGAAATGCCGTGGATCGGACTCTGGCACATCGATGTCTTCTGACACCGCAGTTTCGGTTGGGGCAGGTCGGGACAACTCAGTGATGTCTCGGCCGAGGATCCATTTACCGATGCGACCCTTAGCCTGCTTACTCGGCGCGAGCCTCGTGTCGTTGTACCAGATCGAAAAATCATCACGGAGCGGAAGCGCGGTCCGGAGCACCCATTCCAGGACGCCTGGCTTGATCTCGTGAACTTTCTTCTTGAGATCGGACATGATGGCAACCGTCCATGTATCGGAAGCGCCTTTTCCAAAAAGCACCATGCCGCTGGACTTAAACGCTGCAGCGCTAGTCCAGGTCGAAAGTGCTTCCTTGGCTTCGGCCTCCTTCAATTCGCGAAGGGCAATGGTGATGGGGACTTTTGGCTCGACTTCCTTTTCAAGTCGGCGGTCGATCGCGCTGAAATCCATCGAAGTGGAATAGTACCTTCCGCCGTGCTTGCTGATGTGCGTCAGACGGTCGGACAATACGTAGGTGGCGAGCTTACCGATTCCGAACTGGCCGATCTGCTGCCGCCCGCGCGGGAGTTTGTCGCCGAGGTGGCGCTTGTTGCTGATCCCGATCAGCCAATGCTGCTTGAGCCCTTCAACTCCCATGCCCTCGCCGTCGTCAATGACGACAATGGAGGCGTCCTGGTCGTGCAGATTTCTGGAAAGAATGACCAGGACGGTCCGCGCTCCCGCATCAAAAGAGTTGGCGACGAGCTCTTCGACGGCCTTGTTCGGGCTGGCGTACAGGCCTTCGGAAAACAGCTCGATAATCCTATAGCTAAGGCGGACGTTAATCTTGTCCGTCGCACTACCAATCGTCACAAAGTTGGGTTCGTTCGCCATTGTTGCGCTCATTTCCGAGTCTGCCCGGAAATTCTTGATTCTATTGTACTTTACCAGAATGCTCGCGACGCTACAAACGAGTTGTTTCCGCAGCCGGCATCCCGCAGCACCTCTTGTCCAGACGCACTTCGAACCTCGGGCGCGTTGCTGTACGTCCTGACCTCATGATTTCAAGGTAAGACCAGCAACTTCAACTGAATCTGCGTCGGCGCAGAAGGGAAGCATATGATCTGATTGTGCAACTTCTGCGGCGAACCGCAAAAAGGCGTGCCAGCGTCGATTGAGGTGCGCGTCCGGATAGCGCAGTTCTGACAGGGCAATAATGACCACCTCCGACAGGCGCTTCACGCGCACAACCTGCTCAGTCGCTTGTAGAACCGGTCGCTAGTTGACAAGGTGCCGCCATGCAATGGTCGCCTCGAGGCGGTACCCGAGGGGACCGGTTTCGCGCTCCATGCGAAGCACGTGCGACGGGTCGAGATTGAGCCCCGCCGCGACCAACGCCGAGGCGAGCGCTGCGCGTAGTCGCTGCGCATGCACCTTGATCGAGGCTCTGCCGAGTCGCCGCGCGAGCCGTGACCTCAGCGCATTCGCCCCGTGTCTTGTGAAGAACGCATTGGTGCGCAGTAACCCTTCAAGTTGCGTTGCGCTCTGTGGGAAGTGGCGGTTGCGAGCGAGGCATTCAAACAAGAGTCGCTCTGCGATCGAGGTCTTGAGAACGAACTCGCGTGACCTATGTGCGAGAGCGACGAATGCAATTTCCTCACCCGGAAGACAAACGCCGTCTCGGCAGTATCGATGCGCAATCACGAAGTGCGGTCCAAGCGCATGAAGGCTCGCCGCCTCGGCGGTGAGCAAATCGAGTTCGCGGAGGACCGGCAGGTATCCATGTTCTAGATCCATACCAGGCGCGCTCCCTTCCGCTCAGCCTCAAGCTTCATGGCCGGTCCGTGGTAGACATCGGAGACGCACAGGACCAACGGTCCACGAGGAACTTGAACCGTGGCCGCGAGGATCTGATCGAGGTTTTGCCAATCCGAGCGCCGATTGAGCGACAGATCAAGGATCACGACATCGAAAGGCTGGTCCTTCTTCGTGAGCGTCTGGAGGGCATCTTCAACGGTGGCCGCGACCCGTGCATGGTGCTGGCGCCGCTCAAGAACTGAAGTGAGCGTTGTTCCTCGGCGACCATCGAAATCGAGAATCAATACTCGCGCCATGAGTCACCCACCTGACACTCCCGGCGTGCCGCCTCTTCGAGAACGGAGGCACGAACGCCGCGCGCACTGCCTTTCATTTCTCGTTGCGCCGTAGACGCGCGAGGTGCCGCATCGTGTATAGGGCTTCCCAGTTGACTTCGTCCGGAAAGTGGGCAAACCGGGGCCGGTCAGCCGATTTGACGATACCTGCGGGCATGGTATCTTGTTCGGGTTGGTCAATCTGGGATTCTTCGGGATGGCCCGTTGTCGGCGCGCTTGTTGCCAGATCGTGGGGCATTCGGCAAGCTCCTATTGCTGAATTCCCGGCCGCTCTCAACGAGCAGCTGCGGGGCTTGGTGTGCTAGCACCAAGCCCTCTTATCACACATAAAATATTGTAAAGAAAGTACTTATACGTAGCGCAAAATAACCAACCTTGAGCTACGTTGGATACGGTGGGCTACATAGGGCTCGACGCTGGTCGCTGCTTCAGGAGTGCGTTGTAATTGAACGCTTGGCCAAGTGCGCAGGAGGCACTCTGCCCGGCGTCGGCTTGGACCTCGCGGCCCCGCGCAGGCGGGATCGTGCGGTATCCTTCTATCGTGATTACTGAGCCGACCGAGGAGATCGCGCCAGAGGAAGCAACCCCGCTATTCGAACGATTGTTGTCGAGCGAACCATTCAGACAGGCGGAGAAGTGCCGGCTGGTTCTCAAAACGCTCTTTCAGCATTGGATGGACCGCAAGGGAGCCGTCTCTCAAAAGGAGCTGCTTACGCATCTGCAGTGGCGGCTGGATATCCAAATCAGCCCGATCATGGCAGCCATTCGTGAGAAGCTAGAAATTTTCAATAGGGAGTCGGCCTGCCAACTCGTTTTCGAACTGCTAAAGGGAAAAGGGAATTGCCAACTCGTGATTCATCGCCGACCTGCGCATCAAAAGGGCGACGGCGGCGTTTCGATCGTCTTCGGTAGAAGAGACCCAAAGGACCCGTTCGAGGACATTGTCTGCGGTTCCGAGGGGGAGGTGCTGTTTGTGGGCATCGCAGCATTATCGACCCTGAATGATCGCATCGAGCCGTGGTTCAACAGCAGGAGCATAAGAACAACGCACCTTCGCGTCCTTAGCTGGCGTCCGCTCAGATCTGAAGGCTTGATCGAAGCCTGCGCAATGCACATCGGTCACGGAGCACCCGCCGGACTCCAGCACACCATCGATGCGGCGTGGGAACGATGGAAGAAGCTTGAACAAGAGCATGATGCAGTGGAAGTCTATGCCTATTCCGCCCTTCCTACCGCTCTCACGGTCTACAATGACCGTCAGATGAAAATCGAGCTCCTGCCTTTCAACCGTCCCGGCGGACCGAAAGACTTCAATAACCGGCCGGCGATCTTCCTGAATCGGAACGATCATCCGCGAGAGTTCGAGTACTTCCGGGACTGGTTCGAAGACCTGTGGTTTGATGCCATGTTTCAGGCCTTACAGAACTATGAGGTCCTCCCTCATCGGCGGGAGCGTGCAACTGCACTGCTCCGCGAACGCGGATTTATCCCCACTGAATAGCAGGTTCGCGTGCGCGTGTGGTCGCTTTGTCCTGCCCGACCGATTCGGCGGCAGTCTTCTCGCTTCCATGACGTTGCAGCCACCTTTGCTTGTCATGGCGCACCCAGGAGTCCTTTCGATGGCCCCTCAATAAGCTAGCGGACCAAGTTTGATCTATTCGCCGAGCTGAGGAAATGAGGGGCCATCGAAAGGATCTCATTGATGCTCAATCTTGCCGAGGTACGTTACAGCAGCTGCGGCAGCATCGAAAAGTGAGGCGCGACGCCGTTCGCTTTGCCAGGGCCGCCGCTTCGGCGGAAGCTTCCCGGCTAGATCTGGATACCATTCAGCCAGGAGTGAAGCGATGGCATGCTTTGTCGTGCCGCCATAACGGGCGAAGAAGCGCCGCACCTCTTGGGCCGTCACGAACCGACAGGAGATCGAACGCCGCCTGGCCTCGACGACAAGCTTGGCCACCGTGGCGCTGATCATTCTGCGGTCCACCCTCGCTGTGGTGCGGCGGCGGATGACCATGACCGCTGGCGAGTAGAGGTCGAGCAGAGCGGCGACCTGCGCGCCGCCGACCGACGAAGCGTCGCCGTTCCGCATGCCGGACGTGCGGACGCCCCAGTCTAGAAGTCTCGTGGTGCCCTGGAGGACGACGAAGCCGATTCTCTGTGGCCGCACCTCAAGAGCCAGAAGGCGTTCATGCGGCACAGCTCGGTCCGAAGGGAGAGACGAGCCCGCTACCTCGATGTCTTTCGGTGGCGTAACCATCTCAATGTCTGGGTGCGCACCCCGGGCAGGTGCCCGGCCGATTTGCGAGCCAGGATATCCTTCTCGAATGCGGCGAGGTTTTCCTCTATCACGTGCGCAACGGTCGCGTGCATTCCGGTGAACAGGGTTGCCACGGGCACCTGAAATATCACTTCGTACGCGAGCGCACTGAGAAACGGCGGTGCCACCTGGGACCGCTCATGACGGGAAACCTGCCCTTGGCTCCGGTTTCCGAGAAGTCGGCCAATTTCCTGCTGACTAAGCCCGGCGTGTTTCCTCTCGACCCTCAAGTAGTTGTCTAATACTCGATCAGGCATGCGCTAGAGTCTACTGACATCGACCTTTCCCTTACGATAACAAGCGCTGGTCTCAACGCTAGGCCTCAAAATATGCATGGGGCGCATTTCGGAGAAGGGGACCCCGCGCGAGCGATTCGGCGGCCTCGCTACCGGCTTCTCTTCCTGGATGATCGCCGCCCCTTCTTCCGCTTACGCCGGTGCGCCACGAATTCGGCCGTGCAGCGGCTCAGTAGATCCACGACAGTGCCCCGCACCCAGTCGATTAAGGTTTGAACCAACAGTTCCAATGGCGACATCATCCGTGATGATGGGCGCGTCACGCCGACAATAAAAGACGCAATGCTGTGCGGAGCGCGCTTATCTGTCTGCTGCACTACAATGGTCGCGCCGCACAAAAGTACGCCTTTCGCCCGCTGGAAATCGGCACCACACTGGTGGCGTGCACGACCTCGACGAATTCAAAAAATCTCTCGGGCCAATTGCCGTTGAATATACTGACGCGCAACTATTGCAGCTCCGCGCCGAATTCCGCATGATGGCAGAGCTCCTGCTCGATATCTATTTGTTTGACGCAGGTTCCGGCGCCGAATCCGAAAAAAGTACGCCCTTCTTTGACAGTTCCAACGCTTTGATCCTAGAATCTAACAACGTCTCGCAAACGGAAACCAAAGAGTCGTTCAACCAACCATAACCAACATCAATGAACGGCGTCATCTACTGCCGTGTCTCCTCAAAAGAACAGATTGAGGGAACAAGCCTCGAGTCCCAGGAATCGGCATGCCGCGAATATGCCCGCCAGCACGACCTCAAGATCTTGCGGGTTTTCGTTGAGCGCGGCGAATCCGCCAAGTTTGCCGACCGGACGCAGTTGCTCGACCTGATCGACTACTGCAAGGCGAGCAAAGGCGGCGTGCAGGTTCTCCTTGTATGGAAAGTTCAACCGGTTTGCGCGTAACGTCGGAGACCACTTCAATGTGAAGGCGTTGCTCGCAAAGTACGGTGCGCAGATCGTCTCAGTGACTGAGCCGATTGGCATGAAGCCCGAAGGACGGCTCATGGAAACGATTCTCGCGGGTTTCGCTCAGTTCGATAATGATATCCGCGCGCTGCGGACGGTCCAGGGGATGAAAAAGCGGCTACAGGAGGGGATCTTCCCTTGGAAACCGCCGATGGGGTACAAAACGCCAACCCTTCAGGGAGAAAGGAAGACAAAACCCGACCTTCCGTCGGAGCCAGTGTTCGGCATACTACAAAGGGCGTGGAAGGAATACGCGACCGGCAGCTACACGAAAGCCGAGATTCTCCGGCTGATGGCGAACTGGGGAATTGCCACGCGACATGGGGAACCCCTAAGCCCCCAGTCGCTCGATAACATTCTTCGGAATCCTTACTATGCCGGCATTCTCACAAATCCCTGGACCGGCGAGGAGCACGAGGGCAAACATGTCCCCATGGTTAGTCGTGAAGACTTCGCGCGGGTGCAACGGATCATTGCCCGAAACCACCACGGCGTGCACCACCGAACGATCCGCCCTGAATTCCCGCTCCGGGGACTCGTGCGCTGTCCGGTTTGTCAGAGCTTTATGACCGCCAGTCTCTCGCGTGGGCGGTCGAGACAATACGCGTATTACCGCTGCAACGCCAGTTGCGGCACCGGCACTAGCTATCCCGCCGCGCCGATCCACGAAGAATTCGTCAGATTTCTCCAGAAGTTGCGGGCGCGGTCCGAGTTACTGAATCAGCTCGGGGAAGTCATCATTGAAGCTGCGGAGGAACGTCGAGATGCTGCCGCGGCCAAGCACGCCCGCCTCGAGCGCGACATCGCCGCAATGACGCGTCAGATCCAGGCGTTGATCACGATGAGAACCGAGGGACTTATCGACGACCAAGAGTTCGCAACGCAAAGACGGTCGCTTACACAACGGCGCGCGTCTCTCGAAGTTCAACGCAATGCCGATCGGTTCAACCCAACGATCATTCGTCGCTACATCGAACAGATTAAAGCTCCTCTCTCGGACCCGCAGAAGACCTGGCGAAATCTGCCCCCTACACTTCAGCGCCGGTTCCAACGCACCATACTTCCGGCCGGATTTGTGAAGGGGAGAATTGGAACCGCCAACAAGGCGCTCCTCTTCAGCGTCTTGGACGATTTGAGCAGACGAGAAACAAGTTTGGGGTCCTTCTCTTACGAGATTTGGAACCGGCTTATCGCAGAAATACAGAACTTTTCTGCAATCTTCGATCTCGAGGATGAGGAAAAATCAGCGGCGTGAGAGCGGTTCCAAGGAAAAAAGATAATTACCCTCGCTTTAAGAATTGGAACCATTGACCTGTATGGAGGCCGCTTCGATAAGGCGCACACTCGCGGCACCATAAATCCGCGCTCCGCCAGTTCGACGTTACTGGAATTCTAACCACGCTGCAGTAGGTTTAGATTGGTCAACAGACTACTGGCACTGTCCCCATCCGAGGGACGAGACGGGAATCGGCCCCTGAGTGCTCGGCAAGGAGATTAAGCCTATCGCGTAGGCATTGGAGTCTGCGCCATCGTAGTACTGGAAGTCGCCCGCGTTCTGGACGGTTGCCGAAAGCGATTGGCTCACGCCCCCGCTACCGTTGTCGCAACCCGACGGAATCACGTTCGTTTGCGCCCAGAGCTGGAGCGTCGTATTTCCACCAGCGTTCACGGCGAGAGGTGTAATCGTCGGGAAGGTCCACGTGACCGTACCAGCCGCCACGTTGGAGGTTACTGTTGCACCGTCAGAACCCGTCACGCTATTCAAAGAAGCATCCCTCAGCTGCACCGTGTTTAGGAACGTCGAGGAACCATACGTGTATCCGTTGCCACTGAAGGTCACCGTGATCTTGCCAGGCTGAATCGCGCCAGCAGTGTTGGCCGTGATCGTGATCGAGCCAATCTGCTGGAGTCCTGATTTGCCGCCGCTCTGCGAGAGGGACGCACCCGTCACCGCAGCCGTGCTGCGGATCACCGTTTGAGGATTAGCAGAGGCGGCACCTGTGACCGCCGCTGCCTTGTACGATGTCGCGCCTAGAGCGGTCACGTTCGATGAGGCGACCGAGAAGGTATGCGTCGTGTTGTCCGTCGCACCCTGCGAAGTATAGGTGGCCGTATCGCCCCTGATGGTCATTAGGACCGATCCACCTTGCGGGACAACAAGAGGATAACCCGCAATGTTGAACATGTACGTGTAGGTTGTTGGGCTCACCTGAACCGGCGCATTGGACGATCCGAGGAGCGTCGAACCATTCCACAAAGATAAGTTGCTGAATGCCGCCTTCGCGTTCGGCGTAACCGTATCGGTCACCGTCACCTGGGTTACCTTCACGTTTTCCGCGTCGGAGGTTTCCAGAAAGCGGACGACCAACAGAACATTGCCCGTTGAGCCCATCGTTATGATGCCGGCGTCAGGCTGACCAGCTCCGGTAGCGAGCGCAACGGAGGCCGCGCCGGCGAACGAAAGATCCTGGCCTTGCACCGAGGCCGGAAGCGAGACCGCATCATACGAGACCGAACCCGTGCCCGAGAGACCGGTCAAAAGCGTTGCGCCACCAGAGGTCGTGCCCGACGCCGTGGACAAAGTGTCCGCATAGACGTTCACATTGACCGTGCCGCCGGCAGGAATCGTGAACGGCGTGCCCGAGAAGGTGTAGATGCCTGACGGAGAAACCGTTCCTTGCGTCGCGCCGAACTGCGTGCCGTTCACCATAACCTTGAGGTCCCCGAACGGAACCGGGGTCGTCGCACCAACCTGGACGCTTAAGGTGCTGACGTTCACGCCCTCAGCCGAAGAAGCTGTCAGGGAGTACGATCCGATTTCAAGGTTCGTCGCGTTTGCTGAAACCACTTGAGAGCCCAGGGCACTATTTCGCAGAATCGTCAAAGATGCTACCGGATGCGCAGACGGCGGAGTTGTCGCACCAGTGCTCGCTGGAGTCGTGCCGTTTACGGTTACACTTACGTTCGCCGACGCGAAACCGCCGAGACCAGTGCAAAGGATGGAGTACTGGGACGACATGCCACTTCCTGCCGGCACATTAAGAACTGCCGTGGTCTGACTGCCTGAAATACCCGTCCACCCCGATGGTGAAACTTTGCAGTAATTGGCATTCGTAGAGCTCCAGTTGATTGTAGCGGCAGTATTATTGAGAATAGTGACCGAGTTTGCGACGCCGTTTGCAGTGATGCTCACCGTAGGGGGCGGTGTAGGTGCTTGCGGCTGTGTATTGCTCGCTATCTGTTGCAGTATCTGGGTACTGCTCTGTTGCGCCTGAAGTTGTTGTTCTAATAACGCCACTTCCCGCAAGAGAGTCTCAAGTTGAAGTTGCATTGTGCTGGATGCACGACTAGCAGGAGGAGTGCTCGTACCCGTCTCGGAGATTGCTTGAGTGTTGGATGCGCCCACCGCTGCGTCGGCAATCTTGTTTGCCGCAGCCACGGTCAGAGGCCCAAAGTATCCAGCAGCAGGAGCAATCCCCTGTTGGGCCTGGAACGCTTTTACGGCGTTCATCGTCAAAAAATAGAAGTTGCCAGTTATTGGGCCGGAATATAATCCCTGCGAGGTCAGGAATTCTTGGAGCTGTGAAACTTGTGCGTTGTTTTGAATGCCGTAGTAAAGATTGCTCGTGAACACTTGACCATGCGCCAAAGAAACGCCCGAAAAAATAAAAGTTATTATTGATAAAACCGAACAATATTTTATCTTCATATTTATTATTATGGCTATTCTGGCGGAAGATCGGCGATATATAAACTTTCAGCCAGCGGTGCCGTGCGGCATTTATGTTTGTTTCGACATATTAATTATACACTTTCGTTATTGCTGTAAAACACTTTGAGGTTAAGCGTCGCGATACTAGACACTTGCACGACGTGCATTATTTTGAGCCTTTACCGCGCGTTTCGCACTGGTAAGCTGACGAGACGCTTCGGCCATAGTCGTACGTTGAAGCCTACAACCATTCTTCTCGCCCCCCTCAGTTCCCATGCGCGGCCCGCTCTCGTACATCGGCGGCAAAAACCGTATTGCTAAGCAAATCATCGCGATCCTCCCCGAACACACCACCTATGTGGAGCCGTTCGCCGGGGGCGCGCAGGTGCTCTTCCATAAGGAACCGTCGCAGGCGGAAGTGCTGAACGATCTCGACACCGACATCGTGAACTTCTTCCGCGTGTGCCAGTTGCATTACGAGGAGTTGCTGCGCTATCTGCAGTTCATTCTCGTGAGCCGGAAATGGTTCGCGCTCTTTGAGGCGCAGACTCCGGCGGCGCTCACGGACATCCAGCGCGCCGCCCGGTTCTTCTATCTCCAGAAGAACTCGTTCGCCGGGCTGGTTCGGAATCCCAGCTACGCCTATGGCGTGGAGGCCCCTCGCAGTTTCAATCCGCTGAGCACCTCCGGGACCTCATCGAGAGCGCGCATGAGCGGCTCGCCCGCGTGCAGATCGAGTGCTTGCCCTACGAAGTAATCCTTGAGCGCTTTGACCGCCCGGCGACGCTCTTCTACCTCGATCCCCCTTACTGGGGACGGAACCTCTACCGTTTCAACTTCATGGAGGCCGATTTCAAGAACCTCGAAGTGCGCCTCGAGAAGCTACAAGGCAAGTTCGTGTTGTCGCTGAATGACCTGCCCGAGGTGCGTGATCTGCTTCCGCCGCTTCAACTTCCGCGAGATCGAGCTTGCCTACTCGGCGCAGAAGAAAGCTGGCAAGCGGTTACAGGAGGTGCTCATCACGAACTTCGCGTGACCGGAGCTTTCCCAAGAAATCAACAACTTGAGAAGATGCTCCGGCTCCTACATGCGCCCTCCCGCTGGCGGCTTGTTACCGTTTTCGTCGCCACGCCCCTTACCTTCCTCTCATGAGCGGACTGATCGAAGGATGGCTCATCCGTCTCTGGAACGGGCGCTCGGCGCGGCGTCATGAGCGCGGCGCGGACCAGCGCGGCCTCGACCTCGGCGTCATCGTTACTGATGACGACGGCGCGGTCGGCCGCGCGACAGTCCCGCAGGGAAAACGCGCCGAGCATCTCGCACTGCTGGGGAAAACGGGAACAGGCAAGTCCTATCTGTTGCGGCACTTCGCTCACCAAGATATCGCCTCCGGCCGCGGATTCTTGTTCTTCGACCTCCACGGCGACGCCACGGATTTCATCGTGGGCTGTGTGGCGGAACAGGAACGCGCTCTCCATAAGGATCTCTCCGACCGCCTGATCGTCATCGACCCGGCCGACCCGGAGTTCTCCGTCGGGATGAATCCGCTCGAACGGCAGAACGATGCCGGGCGGTTCATCCAGATCGCCGAGTTCGCGCAGGTGCTGCGCGAGCGGTGGCACTTCGACACCTTCGGGGCGCGCACGGACGAACTCCTGCGGAATTCCTTGCATGTTCTCGCCGACGCCGGTCTCACGCTCTTGGAACTCGGGACCTCTTCTGACGCACGCTGCCTTCCGCGCGGCGTGTCTGAAGACCGTCACCAATCCCGAGGTCCGCCAGTACTTCGAACTCCGCTACGACGCGCAGAGCGAGGCGATGCAGGCGCGTCATGCGGGAACCGATCCTCAACAAGACGTCGGCCTTCACCGCCGACCCGCACTTCCGCCATATCGTGGGACAGTCGCGCTCGACGTTCTCGCTCCTCGAAGCCATGGATGCCGGGCGCTGGATCATCCTCAACCTCGAATAAAGGAAGGTTGGGCGAGCAGTCGCCTACGCTCGGCGCCCTGTTCTTCACCGCCGTCAAGAACGCGCTCTTCTCCCGCCGCAGCCGCGACCTCTTCACCGTCTATTGCCGACGAGGTCCAGAACCTCGTGGCGTACGGCGAGCGGGCTCGAGACGGTCCTCTGCGAGGCGCGGAAGTTCGGCGTCTCGGTCGGTGTCCGCGAATCAGTACCTTGACCAGTACCCGCCCGACATGCGCGCCGCGATCCTGGCCGTCGGGACCCACATCTTCTTCCAGCTTTCGAGCGCCGGATGCCCAGCAGATCGCGAACGCTCTGGACGGCGGGAAGCCGCTCGCGGAACGGCTGAAGAATCTGCCCGCGGCGGCACATCGTCGTGAAAAGCGGCAGCGACCGCGTGGCACGAGGCCCTCGTGCCGCTGGTCGCGACGCCGAAGATCGACACCAGCGACCTGTACGTCCGCTCCCGCGCGCGCTGGGCGCGCAGCCGCAGCGCCATCGAGGACGAGATCCGCGCGCGGCAAGCAGCCGTGAACCGCACCCCCAAACGAGGCACTCCATGACTGGGAATAACGCGGAACGGGCATGATCGTCCAGGATCGCGACCGGCACCTGCTGCGGGAACTGTGCCGTGATGCGCGTCATCGATCGCGAGCAGGCGAAGCGCGTCGCCGGATTCGGTTCAACGACCCGGGCGAATTGCCGCCTCCTGGCGATGAGCCGCGCCGGACTCCTCCGCCGGTTCTTCCGGGAACGGTCGGCGGCGCGCGGAAGGCGCTGTATAGCCTTTCGCCGGAGGGAGCAAAACTCGTCGGCGTGCCGTGCCGGGGTCCGCGCCGGAGGCAGGACGAGATGCTCGTCGCCGATTTCTTCGTGACGCACCAGTTGTGGATCAACGATCTCTACTGCACCGTGAAGTACGCGCCGATCCCAATTCCCGGCACCCGGTTCATCCGCTGGCTCGACTTTCCACGAACCGCTCGAAACCGGACTCGCGCTGATCCCCGACGGGTATTTCGAAGTTGCGACCCCGGCGCGCGTGCTCGCCGACTTCATCGAAGTTGACCTCGGGCATGAGAGCCGCGCCGTCTGGCGCGCGAAGGTCCAGGCCTATCTGCGGCACGCCGTGTCGGGTGCCTTCGGTGAGCGCTTCGGTCAGACCCAGTTCCGGGTGCTCGTCGTCGCCGATTCGGAACGGCGTATCGCGTCGCTCCGTGCGGCAACTGCCGCGCTCACGGACAAGATCTTCTGGTTCACGACATTCGATGCCGTCCACCGGGAGGGTTTCTGGTCGCCCATCTGGCAGCGCCCAAAGAATGACGCGCGCCTGCCGCTCATCGAGGCTCTATGAAATATTGCTACAACTGCGATCACATCACCCAGGGCGATCCGCTCTTCTGCAACTTCTGCGGCCGGAGCTACGACGTAAAGCTTTGCCCCCGGATGCACCCGAATCCGCGGAAAGCCCAGGCGTGCTCGAAGTGCGGCAGCCGGGACTTCTCCACGCCGCAACCGAAGGTTCCCTGGTGGGCTCCGCTCCTTGAAGTTGTTCTTTCGAGCATCCCGGGCGTGCTCCTCACCGTCGTGTCCATCCTGGCTGTGGCGGCGGTACTCCGCGAGATCCTCAATAACCCGGCTGCTCTCGTGGCCCTCGATTTTCCCACTCATCGCGCTCGGCGATTCTCTGGGGGATGTGGAAGCAGATTCCGGCCTGGTTCCGCAAGGCCATCTATGACTTGCTCAAGCGGAAGCGGGATCGCGAAGACAGGAGGGACCGATGACCAATCGGACCTCCGCCGTCCTACGGAAGTCGGGTTTGCCGGCTTTCCCAAACCGCACGAATCCATTGGCTTTAGCCTTGCCGGACCCTAGGGCAGAGCTGCCCGGAGCGTTGCCCGCAGCCTGAGGACGCGCCAGCGGCCGCGCTCACGGAACCGCTGGGCGCGCCGCTCTCGATCGGCGAGGCATGCCCGGCTGATCGGCTGCTCGCCTTGGACGGTACGCCAGCGGTACCTGCCAGCGGGGCTGCCGCACCACCGCCTCACGCCGAACGGCAAGCTCATCTTCTACCGCAATCAGATCATTCGCTGGCTGCTTCGGCAGCAGCAGAAAGGAGGAATTGTCCCATGAGTCTCTTCAAACGCGGCGGCGTCTGGTGGAGCTACATCTTCATCGACGGCGTCCGCCACTCGCAATCCACCGGCACCGGCAACCGCCGGAAAGCCGAACTGATCGACCAGCGCTTCAAGGAAGAACTCAACCTGAAGCGCCACCATGTCGTGGAGCCCGCGCCGCAGATGCCCTTCGGGGAACTCGCCGCCCGGTTTCTGGCCGAGGGTGATTCGAAGCCCTGGCACGTGGACCGGCTGAAGCTCTTGCTCCCGTTCTGGAGTGAGATCCCCATCGGCCGGATTCACAAGGGTCTGGTCATCGATTACCGCAAAGGCCGCCACGCCGCGAAGACGGTGACCGACACGACGATCAACCGCGACCTCGAAGCGCTCCGCCACATCCTCTTCTGGGCGGCGGACGAGGGATTCCTGCTTGGCGAATCCGCTCGCGCCGGATGCGGATGGTTCCGGAGCGGCGGAAGCCGCGTGCGGTTCTCAGCGTTCCGGACGAAGCGCGGCTTCTCGCTGCCGCCGCGCCTCACCTCCAGCCTCATCATCATCGCCGCACTCGACACCGGCATGCGCCGCGGCGAACTCCTGCAGGAACGGTGGGAGCACGTCGACTGGAACCGGAAGATCCTCTCCGTCACCCGGTCGAAAACCGCAGGCGGCGAGGGGCGCGAGATCCCGTTCACCGACCGGCTCGCCGCGCTCCTCTCTGCCGCCCGGCAGGAGGAAGGACTTCTCTTCACCTTCCAGGGCAGTCCCATTCGCGCCGTGAAGACCGCGTGGAAGACGGCCATCCGCCGCGCCGGCATCCGGTATTGCCGTTTCCATGACCTGCGGCACACGTTCAACACCAGGCTCATGGAGGCGGGCGTGATGCAGGAAGTCCGCAAGGCCCTGATGGGCCATTCGAGTGGCGAGGAGGTGAACTCGATCTACACCCACATCGAATTGCCGGTGAAGCGCGAAGCGATCCGGAAGCTCGAAGCGTGGGTGCGCAACCAAGAACGGTCCGAACCCGAACCAGAAGGAGGTTCACATGGCGACAAAAAAGGCTGAGTCCGCAGCGGCCCAGCCAACCCAAGACACCGCACAACGGAAACCGTGGAAGAAGAAAACCCCGGTGGAAGTCGTGCTCGACCAAATCAACAAGCTCCGGGATGAAGTGGCGAAGAAGGAAGAAGACCTGAAACAGGCACGCCGCCAACTCCAGAAGCTCGAAGAGGTCCGCAAGGTCCTCGAAGCGAATTAGCTCTTTCATTTGAGCCTGCCCTCCGGGGACAGGCTCTTTTGTGGCGATGCGAACCAGCGCGCGGAATTGCGGCGCAAGGAGAACGACAATCATGAATCATCCAGAGGAACCTATCGAGTGCGGGCACGACTTCGGCATGGAGGGTGTCGAGCACGTCACCAGCCGCGCCGAGGCGTACTGCGCAGCCGAGTGCGAGCGCCAGGTGCTCGTGAACGAATCGCCCCTCGAAGAGTTGAACGCCCTCGGCTACCATCTCACCCAGCGCGAGGCAATGCTCGTGGAGCGACTGCGGCACGCCGCGCCGCCGGGCGATGTTCCTCGCCGCCTGCGGAAGTCTCGCTTCTACTGGACCGTCGGCATCACGCTCTCAATCGCCGCCTTCGGCATGACCGTGATTGGGCTCCGTCCGTATCGGCTGGGCTGGGTTAGCTATCTCTTTTGTTTGGGTATCGCCATGGCCATAGCCTTCGCGGTCGCAGAGTTCCTCAACAGCCCTCTCGGCGAACGGCTCGGCAAATGGGTCGTGACGGCAGTCTTCCTCGCGGCCGTGGTCGGCGGCGCCGTGCTGGCGGAGATCAGGGGCGACCTGCTGGCGCGCCAGACGGAGCAGGTGACCGCGCCGGTGCAGATCGAGGACAGCGATCCTAATCCCGCTCCCGCCGTGCCTGAGGACACGTTCTACAAGTCCACGCGCGACCTGCTCCGACTCATGATGATCCTCTTCGCCTTCGCCATTGATATCGGCGCGGGCATCGCCGTCCACCGCGCACTCGCGCTCGGCGAAGTGACCGACGAGGACCCTGACGTGCTGATGCAGCAACTGGGCGATGTGCGGCAGCAGATCGGAGTCGTGAGGGCGGAGATTGTGGCGTTGGCCAATGGCCCCAACGCTTTCGTTCAGCGGTTCTGGCGCGACTTCTACCGCGCCATGCTCACACAGACCGTGCAGAAGGCTATCGCGAAAGGGCTCGGCGTTCTGATCGTTTCATCCATCCTCTGGTCGGCGCGTGCAGCCGCCCAGGATCACCCGAACATCGTGACCGCGCTCGACCTTTCCATTTCGGAGGGCGTGAAAGGCGCGGACGGAAAGTCGCCGTTCGCACGGAATGTCGATGGCGTTGCGCGGCTATTGGCTTCCGTGCCATCCGGTGCCAGGGTGACCGTCATTGGCATCACGGCCGACAGCATCCGGGACCCGACGCCGCTGCTGCGCGCGGAACTTGCCGCCGACGACGGCTACTTCGGCGAGCGGCTCGCCGCCGCACGCGCCGAACTCGTGCGCGCATGGCGTGCCCGCGCCGCTCGCCTCACGCCGTCAGCGCGCGGCACCGACATCATCGGGGCCCTGCAGCTCGCGCAAGAACTGTTCCAAAGCCCACCAGGGCAAGGAAGCCGCAATGTGCTCCTAGTCTACTCGGACATGAGAAACGCGACTCCGATGTTGAACTTGGAGGCGGCGCATCTCGATAGCCCGGATACCATGCTCACGACGCTGACGCGGCGCGCCGCGATTGCAGACCTCATGGGCGTGACCGTGTACGTCGTCGGCGCGAACGGCGGCGGGAAAGACCTCCGCGATTGGCAGACCATCAAGGATTTCTGGATGGCGTATTTCAGGAAGGCGGGCGCGCAGTGCGCGGGCTATTCGACATTGATCACCCTGCCCGCCCTCGCGCACTAGGGTTGCGTGGAGGCTGACTGGCGCTCAAAACGCAGACGACCAATGGTCTGGCGATCTCTGCCTGTGTAGTAGTCGCCCTCGAGCACGTCCTTGCCATCTTCATGGCGGAACGTCAGCCGGGTCAGCCCTCGGTGGATGTGCATGCTTCCCACCGCGTCCGGACTCGGCTCATTCCAATATTCATAAACCAGAATTGGGCAACCGTCTGGGCCGTCCACAATGGCGCCAACCGTACTGTGGGATACCGAGGTTCCGTGCGTAAGAACAGCATTCATCCGTGTCCAGGTTTGCCTCACCTCAAGAACAAAGTTGCGAGCGGTTTGGTGATCATCATAGGACGATGTCCCACTTCCTCTCCACTCCCCGTTCAGATCTGGCGTTGACACGATCCTTGTGGCGCGAAGCAGCGGCGTCTTCCATAAATAGCAATTAAACAAGGCGTAGAGAATACCGAAGAATCCCCAAACTGATGGGGCGTCTACCCACCACGGGAATGAAAAATGCGTGTTCAATAGCCACGCGGCAACTACGCTCAAGAACGCCAAGCCTGCGTTGATCCGTACTCGCTCTTCGGACTCTATTGCGTAGGAGTGCATCGCTATTTCCAGTTATCCCACAACTCAACCAGCGCCTTGATAAAAGCGACCGCATCAGCCTGCGCCCACTGCTCTGGGGCCGCACCAAGAAGCTTTCGGCGACCATTCTGACACATCAGATCATTTAGAACTGCTTCCCTCCAAAGCCAGCTAAGACACTGGAACATGGTCTTGTTGCGGTCGGCAAAAAAGTATGGGCTAGGCACATTGTGAACGAGACACTCGACGAAATATGAAGGTGCAAGCTCGGCAGTAATCTGTCCTCGGTCCACCAAACAGCTTCGAGCATTCTTGAACATCCGCACGGTCGCTTTGTAGTTTCCGTTAGTCTCGCTGGCGCTGTTTTTAGCACAACCATTCTCGTAGTGTAGTTTGGGGAAGTTGATAATTCGGCGTTGATCCCGCCGTGTATAAAATGCGACCCCCTTGACGCATTGATGAAGTTCCAACGACCAGAAAGCACTGTACTCCTGGTACTCCTGTACAACAACCACGTCCGAACCAACTCTCCCCGGCAGGCGCGGGATCTTCAGTGCACGGTTGCCTTCTTTGACAACTCCCGTTCCGTAGTAAGCCCGTAGCGCTTCTAGCACATCGTTGCGGAATTGGGTCCATGTATATGAGACTGCGCCCGGGTACGCAATGGCAAAAGCGCGACGTTGTTCTTCTGGAAGATCTGCGATGTTATGATTAAATGTCGTATGCAATTCCACGACGACATCGACGTCACTATCTGCTCTTATATTTGTATCGTTCTTGTATGAACCTTGTAGGTAAATCTCTGCGGCGCCACTCGAGATCAGTTGGCGCACTGGTGATGTTTCTGCTGTGAGAGCAGCTCGAATGGAAGTGTGGGTTGCCTTTGAAGAGGCAATGGCCCCTTGGTTAGCCCATGTATCCAGTTGTGTGTTGGGGATTGCCATTGTCGATTGGTACTTAACTAGGCAGCCGCGCCACTATGCGTTGCCTCATCATACTCTCCGCTGAAAGCGTCGTGAAGGAGAGACTGGAAGAGATCCTCCAACCGCTTGCCGCTTGCGGCTTGCACGCCTTCCATCTCGCGAATTTCTGCCACCCGCCGGACCAACTCTCTTTGCAGTGGCAATGGGGGTGAGACGAATGTGACGTGGGAAAGTCTGTTAATCGGCAACTGTGGCTGCGCACTGCCTGACGTCAAAGTGGCAACCTGAGTCGTAAACCCATTGGAATTGAGGAACGTCAGAAGATACTCCGGCAGCAGCAGTGTTGGATTCGCTCGCAGAATTACCATCCCTGAATTGATCCGGACATTTCCATAGGGAACATTGTTGTCGTAGTGCGCCGAATTCCCAAGCGTTCCTCGCGTCGTGAGGACCACATCGCCTCTGGTGAGCTTCCCTTTGCGCAACGCACTGTCCTTCTCGCTCGTGATGAAGTCGCACTTCGAGAAATCGAATGCACCCTTCCGGACATTGCTGGTGTTTAGGAAGAGGCAATAGCCCGATTCGCCAAAGTCCGTTTTCTTGGGGTAGTTGGTTCCGCGGTCGCCATCAATGATTTCCAACACTTCGGCGTCGCCAAGCTTTCGCTCTTGCCAGTGCGCCGAGTCCGGGTTTCCCAGTATCTCGTGGAAAAGAGCGGGAATCAGCGCGGCGCTACGTTGATCGGCTTGCGCTCGCAGCTTTCGCAAGGTGTCGGCCTCGTTCAACAGCGCGACGATCTGTTCCTGCTCTCGTAGGGATGGTACAGGTATTGCGGTTTTCTCGAATGGCTCTTTGGTGATGTGCTTCATCGTCGCTCCATGTGTTTTGGAGCGAAGTTCGTCCATGACAGATTTGAGTGCGTAAAACAGGTATGGCTTGGAAACCATGGACTGGTCAGGGATAACCCGGAATATATGTTGATTCAGGACGGCGTTTCCGCGCTCCCAAACAAAAACATCGAGCGTCGCCGACCAAGAAACCAAAAGGTCGCCGTTCCTGACGGCGTAGCGTTCGTCAACGGTCCCGTCGAAATAGTTGGCGGGAGCCTCCGGATCGGTGAGATTTTGAATACGAATGATCGGAACACCCTTGGTTGACCACTCACTCGGTTTGAATGGGCATCCATTGATAAACTCCGCGACTTCACCTAGCGCTTTGGTACTCCTTGGTTTCATGGCTTCTCGCTGAGTTTTGCCAGCAGGGTTTTGCTTTGCTGGAGAATCTTCTCTTCCAGGGAGATCACATCACCAAGAATCTCCGTCGGAGCGTCGTGGTTCACGGCTTCGGTGGTTACCGGCCGATAGCGCCCGGCGGCAAGACTCCAGGCGTTCTCGCGGATCTTCTCAATCGGCACGCGGTAGCTGTTCGGGCCTTCCTCGCGGCCAGGCCATTTTGCAAGTACGTCAGGGGTGTCATTTGCCTCGATTGGAGTTCGCTTGTCGTCAAGGCTGAAGCCGTCAGCCGTGAGGTCGTAAAGCCAAACGCTCTTGGTTGCTGCCCCTTTTTGGAAGATGAGCGCGGCAGTGGCGACTCCGGCATAGGGCCTGAAGACGCCGCTAGGAAGACTGATAACGGCTTGAAGATCGCATTCTGTCAGAAGCATTTCGCGCAACGCAGTAGCGGCATTGTTGGAACCGAAAAGCACCCCACTTGGGACGATGACCCCCGCCCGCCCGCCAGGGGCCAGGTGGTCAAGAAACCACTTGAGGAAGAGAAGCTCCGTCGCCCGGGTATTCAGTTTGTAGTTGAGGTCGGACAGAATGCTTTCCTGCTGAATCTTGCCTGCGAACGGCGGATTGGCGAGGATGACATCAAAAACAAGACCCGGATAAGGATTGCCCTTGCTAATTGTGAGTGGATTGTGGAATTCGATGTTCGCCTTCTCCAGTTGGTGCAGGTACAAATTCAATATGGCGATCTTCACCATGTTGGCGTCGTTGTCATAGCCGGTGAAGGCCTGCTCTTCGAGGAACTTCCACTGCGGGGGCCTGAGAAGATCACCGCTCACCTCTCCCCTGCTCAAAGAGGATTTGGAGGTATGAGTTTTTAGGATGTAATTGAAGGCAGAGATAAGGAAGCCGGCAGTGCCGCAGGCCGGGTCGCAGATTCTTTCTCCAGGCTTAGGAGCAACCAGCTCCACCATCATGTCGATGATGTGGCGCGGGGTTCGAAACTGCCCGTTTGTGCCCGACATCGCGAGCCTGCTTAGCAGGTACTCGTACATGTCTCCTTTCACATCCGCTCCGTCATGCGCAGCGAGATCCATGTCGGCGATCCCCTGCACCACCGCACGCAACGTGGGGCGGTCGTAGATCTTGAGCGTGGCGCGATCAAAAAGAAGTTTCCCGGTTTCTGACAAGCCCGGCAGTTCGTGCAGCTTCTCAAGAGCGTTACGGAGCGAATCGAAAAGATCGTCGCCGGTCAGCGTCACGAAGTTGCCCCACCCGTACCTCGCCCAGGACCCGGAGAAGATGCGCTGGTAACGCTTGTCCAGGCTTGCGAGGGTTTCATCTTTCTCCCACAGCAGCCGCAGGAACATCATGTAGGAAAGCTGCTCGATGGAATCCATCGGGTTGTTGACCCCGCCGGCATAGAGGATGTCCATGAGCTGGTCGATCTTCTGCCGCAAGCCGGAGGAGTGGAAATTACCGCCGTTCGTTTTTTGAATATCTGCTGGTGATGCCATGGCTCTTATATTTGATTTGCGGACTGCCGTACGAGTGAGGATTGCCGTAAGGCCTCGAACACCTGTTCGCGGGCGGTGAACGCGGAGAGCGCCGGCAAGCCCCCGAGACGATTGAACTGACTGCCGCCAAAGAGCCGGAAGTCGCCTTCCAGGAACTTCTCGCGCGCCTGACTGTCGCTCGTCACCAGTTGCGCCGTCGCACTCAGCCATTTCTGTTCGTTGTAACGAAGGTTGAACTGCGCCGCAATCGAGTCAACCGTGTCATCGACGATCTGATCCCGCGTAGGGAGCGGTCGCTTCCCAAGGGCACCGTACGCGAAGGCGGGCGTCGGCGCAGGCACGCCGTAGGCGGTGACAAGCTTGTCGGCTGAGTAGAACATCTCCGGACGGTGGAAGAAGCGCTCTTGGAGTAGCGTCTCCACCTGGTCGTCGTCCTGATCGTTCACGGCTTCCTGGAACTGCGAGTCGCGATCCGCGAACTCCTTGAGATCCCGCTCGAAGGAGCCCCGGAAGGTCATCACGTCAACCTTTTCGCCCTGCGGACCGACAATGCGAATCTCCTCCGACACGACGGCGTCGCGCCCTTCCCATACCGGGATCTTGGATTTGCGTTCATCGCCCGGTTGATCGCCCCCCGCGTCGCCGGTTCCCTGTCCGGGCATGACGCCCGCGGTGCCTTGTGCCCCGCCGGCCGCCGCACCCGGCTGCGCCTCGGCCTTTGGCCGCGGCAACGTGAGCGGGATCGAGTAGTCGTACTCTTCCTCGAAGTACGAGGCCACACCGCAGAAGTCCAACAGGAAATAGAACTTCTTTTCATACTCCGTGTTGCCAACGTGGAAGGTGAAGAGCCGGGTTCCACGCCCCTTGATTTGGATGTACTCGGTGGGCGAGAAGATCGGCCGCATGAGCACGACATTCAAGAGGTCCCGGCAATTGTAGCCGGTCGAAAGCATGTCCACTGAGACGGCAACCCGTTCCGGCCGCTTGCCGTCGCGGAAACCCTTCGCGATATCGGAGGCATCCGTAATGCGCGACGTGATCGTGACCGCGAGACCGGGCTGCAGCTCGTTGAGGATTTTCGTGAGCTTCGTAGCATGGGTCTGGTTCACGGCGAAGATGATGCTCTTGCCGATCGTCCCGCTCGGGTCGCGCTGCGCGTGCTTCAGAAACGCTTCGCACATCAACTGGTTCCGATGCGGCGTGAAAATCTTCCGCTCCAGGTCCTGAATCTTGAAGTTCTCTTCCTGCTCGTTCACCACCACCGCCCAGCCCTTCTCGTCGAGGGCTTGCGTGGTGATATCGGAGCGAACATCAAATATCTTCGGCATGCAGAGGAACGGACCTTCCGGATCGCGCACGGCGTCAACGATGTCGTAGCGATACGTCGGCTGCCCTGGCTCGCAGCCGAAATAGTTGTAGGTGTCCCTCAGTTCCCGCGCTTCTAAGGCCTTCGGGTTCTCCCGGCCGAGACGCTCGACATCCACGTTCTTCAAATATGCCTTCGGAGTTGCCGTGAGCCCGATTCGCGTGGCCTGGAAAAACTGCACGACCTCGCGGGCATCGCCGTAGATCGAACGGTGCGCTTCGTCGTTGATGACGAGATCGAAGTGAAACGGCGTGAACTCCGTCCGGAACCGGCGATCAACCAGGAGCGATTGAATCGTGGCGACCACCACGGAAGAACCCAGGAGCTCGCCCGGACGCCGCCGTGCGGTTTTGTAAATGACCGGCTTGTAGTCGCGCAGTATGACCCCGAAATCTTCCATCGTCTGCTTTGCCAGCTCGATGCGGTCCACGATGAAGAGCACCCGCTCCGCGTTGCGGCTCGCAAGGAATCGCCGGATCAATGCCGCGCACAACAGGGTCTTTCCCGTGCCCGTGGCCATCTCCAAGAGGAACTTCCGTTTCCCTTGTGGCATCGAACTCCGCACCGATCGGCATCCAGCGCGTTGATCTGATATCGGCGCAACTTCACGTCCGGTTTGATAGCGCGCCAGATAATCCGGCGTGACCACTTCGGTCATGAGCGGCCGGGGCGGTTGCAGGTTCTTCAACCGGGCTCGTTCGAGGTCTTTTTGGGAGGGCAACCGCTCGATGCGGTACGCGTCCCGTTCCCCTGCCCGTTCGTAATTCCAGAACCAATGCTCCCGGCCATTGGAGAGGATCACGAACGGCGCCTTCATGTTTTCGGCGTACGCCCGAGCTTGCTCCTTGGCATCGTACGGGTCGAGGTCCTCCCGCTTTGCTTCAAGGACGCACATGGGACCGTGCGGTCCCATGAGTACATAATCCGCGCGGCCGTTGCTCGTGTGGAGTTCGAAGCGGACCTGGTGATCGTCCAACAAATTCCAGCCGCTATCGCGCAGGGCTTCGTCAATAAGCACTCGGGAGAAAGCTTCTGGAGCAGACATGGTTTGCGATTCGTGGCCCGCCATACGAGCGGCGGAAAATACACTGTACCGCTTTCGATAACCATAGCAGGCCTCCGTATAGGGTCAAGAGCTTGGGGCGAATGCGTGACTTGGATTTGTGCAGGTGTTTGTTGCAGGAATTCCGGATTGACACGGATCACCTCGATGCGGAGACGCCACGGGAAGTATCTGACGCGCCCAATCGGCAAAACCAGCGGCATATGATTACGATCCCGCTTCGCCGACGTCGATGAAACGGTCGCTTTGTTGTTGAATTTGGGAAATCTTGAGGGGCGAGCAGTCTACAATTTCATCTACAGTGGCCGATTGACGGCACCAAAATCGGCTGTAAGTAATTGAAAGGAATGGTCGGGGCGAGTGGATTTGAACCACCGACCTCCTGGTCCCGAACCAGGCGCTCTAACCAGGCTGAGCCACGCCCCGGACGCTCTCATTGTAGAGGCTGGGCGAGCGTGGCCGCAAGCGCATTGAAAATCAGGGACTAAGCGGCGGTGCGACAGGCACTCAGAAGGGGAGTGGGTCGCGCAGAGGGAGGTACTCGTAGTTGCGCGGATCCAGACGGAGGGCGGCCAGCGCGTCGATACACTCGGCGACCGACCGGCCGAGCGCTGCGATGCGGCGCAGCGGCGTCGTCTGGGGGCTATAGATCTCGAACGCGGCCCAGAGGTCGCGGACCTGGCGCCAGTCCGACGCGCTGAAACGTTCCGGGGCGCAGCCGACAAAGCGGGATGGGATGGACGGTGCAGGCACGATCTCCAGTTTAGCCCGCGCCCGGTGCGGGCCGCACGCGGCCGTGCGTCCCGGCTCCGCCCATGAGCCGGCGGCGTCTATGATGGGGAGAGGTTCGAGCAGTGCCCACCCAAGTGCTAGTGAAACGGCCGGCAAACCTGCTGCCGCTGGTGATTGTCGTTGTTCTGGCCGCGATTTGCGGCCTGGCAACCTGGTATTTCCTGATGCGCGGCGCGGGCCGGCCTCAACCGCCTAATCCGCTGACCGCCGAGGCCAAAGCCTATGTGCGCAATCTGGGATTGGCCGACGTGGAAATGAAGGCCAAGGAAAATGCACTCGGCGGCACGCTGGTTGAAATCACCGGCAAGATTACGAACAAAGGAACACAGACATTGCGGAGGGTGGAGATCAATTGTGTCTTTTACGATCCGTATGGCCAGGCGGTCCTGCGGGAGCGCGTGCCGATCGTCCGATGGAGAGGAGGCGCGGGGCTGAAACCGGGTGAGACACGCGGTTTCCGGCTGCCGTTCGATTCGATTCCGACGGGCTGGAACCAGGCTCTGCCGCAACTGGTCATCGCGGGCATCGAATTCGAAAGGTGAGGGTCTGGGAAGCGGACGGCGGCGGGGGCGGTGTTTTCCGATTCCAAAGGGAGTGCGCCATGGGAGGCCGGAGTGCGAGGATCCCGGTCGAATGGACTGTGCCCAGCCGGTGCCAGGTGGTCGCACTCCCGCAGGCACTCCAGTTAAGATGGACAATGGAGTCTGGGCGCGATTCGACCACCAGCTTCCACTTGCAGATCCGATGGATTCCATAACCCTCCGCACCCGGCTCTCCGCCTCCAAGAAGCTGTCGCTGAAAATCCGCGTCATACCCAAGAGTCCGAAGACAGAATGGGCCGGCGTACTCGACGACGGCACGATCAAGGTCAAGGTGGCCGCCGTGCCGGAGCGCGGCAAGGCCAACGACGAACTGATCCGCTTCCTGGCGGGCGAAGCGGGCGTTCCCAAGGAGAATGTGATCGTGGTAGCGGGCGTGGCGAGTCAGAACAAGCTGGTGCGCCTGTTCATGTGACTCGCGGGATTGTCTAAGGGGCGGAGTCGGGGCGAAGTTTCCGACGCCGGCGTCCTGTCCCGATCCTCCAAGAGCGGCGTTATGCGATACGCGATTGTCGGCAATGGCGTGGCGGGGGTGACGGCCGCACTGGGCCTGAGGGCGCGGGATGCGCACGCTTCGATTACCCTCATCAGCGGCGAGGCGGACTACTTCTTCTCCCGCACGGCGCTGATGTATGCCTTCATGGACCGTCTGTCGCGGCGCGACCTGGAGCCCTATGAACGCGGGGTTTTCGAGGCCCAGCGAATCGAGTTGGTGCGCGGCTGGGTGAAGGATATCGACGCCCAGGCGCGGACGCTCAGGCTGGATTCCGGCCGCACGCTGGGTTGGGACCGGTTGCTGATCGCCACGGGTTCGCGGCCCCGGCGGCCGCAATGGGAGGGTCTGGAGAGCGTCCGCACGGGACAGGTGCATTTTGTTTCGATGCAGGATCTGGAGGCCTGTGAAGGCGCGGTCCGGCGCGGGGCAAAGGCAGTGGTGGTGGGCGGCGGCCTGATCGGCATCGAACTGACGGAGTGCTTGCAGTGGGCCGGCATGGAAGTGAGTTTCCTGATCCGGGAGCCGTGGTATTGGCCCGTGGCGCTGTCCGATGACGAGTCCGCCATGGTCATCGCGCATCTGCGGCGCCACGGCGTGAACGTGGTGACGGGAGAGACGGTGACGGCGGTGGCAACGGATGAGAGCGGCGCTGTCACGGGGGTGTTGACGGAGGCCGGCCGGCGGTATGAATGCCGGCTGCTGGGCGTCTCGATCGGGGTCGAACCGGCGGTGGAGTGGCTCCGCGCGGTGACAACCCCGCCGCGGCTGAGGCGTGGAATCGTGGTCGATGGCGGGTTCCGGACATCGCTTCCGGATGTGTTTGCAGCCGGCGATTGCGCGGAGGTCGAAGTGAGCGGGCGCGCGGCCGTCGTGGAGCAGTTGTGGTACTCGGCGAAGCGCCAGGGACGGCTCGCCTCGCAAGCCATGCTGGGCGACGCGGTGCAATACGAGCCGCCGATTTTCTTCAACAGCTCCAAGTTTTTCGAAATCGAATATACGGTTGTGGGCCGTTTCACCGAGGCGATGCGCGAGTTCTACTACCGTTTCGAAGGACGGGACGCCAGCCTGAGGGTGGGCGAAGAAAACGGAGCGGTGAAGGCCTTCAACATGCTGGGCTCGCGCTGGGATCACAAGGTGCTCGAAGGCTGGGTGAGGGAGCATCGCTCCCTGGAAGACGTGATGGGCCGGCTCGATGAGGCCCAGTTCGAGGTCGAATTCGGGCGGCTGAATCTCGCGCCCGCGCGGGCGGCATTCGAGCACTGGCGCAGGACGGAATGGGCTGCCGGGAAGGCGCCGGCATGATTCGCGCGACGCCGGGCAGCCGACTGGCACACGACATCACGAACCGCGGCGCCACAGCGTGGATCCTCAGCGCGTTCCTGTTCGCTTTTTACATCGTGCTGTATTTCACCGAGTGGCTCACGCCGCCGGCCCGGGCGCTGCATCTCGGTTCGAAGTGGGTGCTGTACGGCACGCTCTATACGCTGGCGATCCTGATTGGCGGCGGCTTCATGATCCGCCGCTACGGCCACAACCGCTACCAGGTGATCCGAACACTTTCCGTGATGTTCGTACAGCTGCTTTTCGCTTATTCGCTGCCGCAGCTGCTGGTGTTCCTCCAGCAGCCCGAGTTCTACTTCTCATACTTGTGGCCGCTCAAACTGGATTACCTCACGCCGGGCTACCTGTTTCACTTGCCGCTGCCGTTCATCCTGTGGTCGATGCTGGGGTCGTTTCTGCTGGTGCCGATCCTCGGCGTTTTTTTCGGCAAGCGCTGGTACTGCTCCTGGGTATGCGGCTGCGGCGGCCTGGCGAACACCTTCGGCGAGCCGTGGCGGCATCTGTCAACGAAGTCCTCCGCTTCCTGGCGCTTCGAGCGGGTTTCGATCTACACGGTGCTGGGGCTATGCGTAATCCTCACCGCGCTGCTGTTCGCCAGTTATGCGGTGGGCGGCGCGCATCCGGAGGTGGCGACGTTCACGTACAAATACCAGGGGTGGTACGGGCTGATTGTGGGTTCCGTGCTGGCCGGCGTGGTCGGAGTGGGGCTGTACCCAATCGCGGGGACGCGCGTGTGGTGCCGCTTCTTCTGCCCGATGGCGGCGCTGCTGGGGATCATCCAGAAGGCCGGGCGCTATCGCATTACGGTGAAGGACGACATGTGCATCTCGTGCGGGCTGTGCTCGAAGTACTGCGAGATGGGGATCGACGTCAGGGCATACGCGCAGGCCAACACGTCGTTCACACGGGCGTCGTGCGTCGGCTGCGGGCTGTGCGCGGAGGTGTGCCCGCGGGGCGTGCTGCGGCTGGAGAACGTGGCGCGCAAGGCGCCGCAATTGCAGCTGGTGCAGATCGTGACCCGCTGAGGAGCGGCCTATTGTTGCGGCGTGAAGGGCCAGATCTGGGTGGTCGAGCAGCCACCGTCCACGGCGATCATCTGACCGGTGATGTAGTCCGCGCCGGGCGAGGAGAGGAACACCGCCAGGGGCGCGACATCGGCCGGCGTGCCGGGAACGGGATTCGCCTCCGCGCCCCGCAGCCAATCCCGCATCTCCGGCGCCTCCCACATCTTGCGATTCAGGTCGGTCGGAATGAAGCCCGGCGCGATGCAGTTGACCTGAATGTTGTACTGGCCCCACTCGGCCGCGAGGGCGCGCGTCAGCCCGGCCAGAGCGCTCTTGGTGATGGTGTAGATGCTGATGTACGGCATGCCCACGAGGGAGCTGAGGCTGCCGATCATGACCACCTTGCCGCCCTTCCCGCGGGCGATCATCCGCTTGCCGACAGCCTGCGTCAGTTCGACGATCCCGGTGATGTTGGTTTCGAGCAGGAAGCTGTATTGTTCGGGCGTGTAGTCGGTGAAACTGCGGCGGATATTGGCGCCCGCGACGTTGAGCAGGATGTCCGTGTCAGGCACTTCGCCGGCGAAATGCAGGCGTGAGGCGTGCGAGGCGATGTCGAGCTCCATGGCCTCGGCCTGCAGCCCCTGGGCCTGAAGATCGCGGGCCAGCGCAGCGAGCTTCTCAACGGAACGGGAAGCCAGGATGGTGCGGGCGCCGGCGCGGGCCAGGGCCTCGGCGATGGCCTGGCCGATGCCGCGGCTGGCTCCAGCGACCACGGCAGTTTTCCCATCGAGGGAGAAAGGGTCCGCCGGTTTCATCCTCCTCAGGCTAGCATGGGGGCATGAAACGCTACTCCATCGCGCTGCTCAGCGGGGACGGCATCGGCCAGGAGGTGGTGCCAGCCGCCCGCAAGGTGCTCGAAGCGGCCGCGCCACGCTTCAACGTGCGTTTCGATTTTGCCGATTTTGAGTGGGGCTCAGAGTACTATTTCCGCCACGGGGTGATGATGCCCATGGATGCGCTGGAGCGGCTGCGGGCCCACGACGCGATCCTGCTGGGAGCGGTGGGTCATCCCGACGTCCCCGACCACATCACCTTGAACGGGCTGCTGCTGCCGATCCGCCGCGGCTTCGACCTGTATGCCAACGTGCGGCCGGCGCTGCTGTACGAGGGCGCGCCCTCACCGCTCAAGGGCTACGCGGCGGGCGCGATCGACATGGTCATCGTGCGCGAAAACACGGAAGGCGAGTACGCACCGGCGGGCGGTTTCGTGCACCACCACCATCCGGCCGAAGTGGCCGTGCAGACGGCGGTTTTCACGCGGCACGGCTGCGAGCGCATCATCCGGTTCGCCTTCGATCTGGCGCGGCGTCGCGGGGGCCGGCGGCGGGTGGCGTCGATCACAAAATCCAATGCCCAGGGCTATGGGATGGTCCTGTGGGACCGGGTGTTTCGGGAGATTGCCGAGGAGTATGACGACATCCAGACCGAGTCGCTGCTGGTGGATGCCGCGGCGATGAACTTCGTCCGGCGGCCGGAGAGCTTTGACGTCGTGGTGGCTTCGAATCTCTTCGGCGACATCCTGAGCGATCTGGCGGCGATCGTGACCGGCGGCATCGGCCTGGCTCCGAGCGCCAACCTCGATCCGGCGCGGGGCTGCCCGTCGCTGTTCGAGCCGGTGCATGGTTCGGCGCCGGACATCGCCGGGCAGGGCGTGGCGAATCCGCTGGCGGCGATCCTGGCCGCGGCGATGATGATGGAGCATCTGCAGGAACGCGCCATGGCGCTGGCGCTCGGTGCGGCCGTGCGGGCCGCGCTAGAGGCCGGCGCGGGGTGTACGCCGGACCTCGGAGGTTCGGCCACCACCGGTTCGGCCACCGCCGCCGTGATCGAGCGCCTGGACTGAGACAGACCCCGCGGAGAACTCTTATTCAAGCTGCCGACGCGATGTGTCGATGAGCTTTCTGAGAGCGGAAGGAAGCTCCGAGCATGGCATTGGACGTTCTGATTGTCGATGATTCCGCGGCGATCCGGAAGATTCTGCAACGCGTGCTGCTGCAGGCGGAAGTCCCGCTGGGCAAGGTCCACGAAGCGGGAGACGGCATCGAGGCACTCGATTCGCTGAGACAGCATCCGGTGGGCCTGATTCTGTCCGACATCAACATGCCCAACATGGATGGCCTGCAACTGCTCAGCGCCGTCAAGACGCAGGCCACGACCAAAGACGTGCCGGTGATCATGATCACGACTGAGGGCAGCAGCACCAAGGTGATGGAGGCCGTTTCACTCGGAGCGTCGGGTTATGTCAGGAAGCCGTTCACGGCCGAGCAGATCAAGGAGAAGCTGAGCGGATTGGTCTGAAGCCGCCCGAGCTTCAGCACTCCCGGTGGGGGTTGGCAAAGGAACGCGGAACCATGACACACGAAAACAGAGTCGCTGCCGTGCGTGAAGCGGCACACAACGTATTTGAAACGATGCTGGGCACGCAGCTGCTCGATCGGGAGCCCACCTGCGAGGCGAATTCACCGGTCCACACGGAAGGCGTGGTGGCGCTGATCGGGCTGGCGGGCGAATGGGCCGGCACGGGCGCGTTCCGTTGCTCGGCGGACATGGCCAGGAAGGTCAGTGGGTTGCTCCTCATGCAGGAGTTCCCGGCCGTCGATCAGGAAGTCCTCGACGCGGTGGGCGAAATCACGAACATGATTCTGGGCAACGTGAAAACCGTATTCGAAGAGACTCTCGGCCCGATGGGATTGAGCATCCCGACGGTCATCTTCGGCCGCAACTTCACGACGCGCAGCGTGGGGCGCAACGAGTGGACGGTGGTGCCGTTCGAACTCGATGGCGAGGTCTTCGAAATCCAAGTATCACTGGCCCGGCAACCCTCCAGACAAGGCTCCGGATCGGGCCCACAGCAGCGTCCCTCGACCGTTGTTTCGATCGAAGCCTGAGCGGGCGCGCTGCGCGCCAGCCGTGCGGCGCGCCGGGACAATGCCCGTTGAGCCGGGATCAGATCCCGCGCAGCGTCATCACCATGTGATCCAGCGAAGGGCCTTTTTGCACGTTGCGGCGCTGCAATCCAATCAGCTCATCGGCAGAGGCGATGGCCTGGCGCAGCCATTCGAAGCTGACTCTCGAGGCCAGCCGTTCGAGCTCGCCGGCGATGTCCTGGTTGCGGACCGAAACCCCATGGTGCATCAGCACGAGAAGGTCCTCCAGCAGCCCGTAGAGGATTTTGAAATACAAATCCAGCTTCTCGGACTTGCTACTGATGAGGGAATCCGAGCGCTGCACCCAGTGCGCGAAGGAACCGCCGGCAGCGGCTTCCAGCAAGACCAACAGCGCGCTGCGCCGCTTCTCATAGGCCGCCAGGTCCATGGCCGTCGCGAGCCCCGGGCATCCGCCCGAAAGCGCGATCCTCCTGGCCGGTTCCTGCAGAGCGCGGAACTCAGCGAATGAAACCATCTCCGCGTCCGATAAGGGAGACAGATGGAACTGCACACTGCGCGACCGGATGGTCGGGGGAAGATCAAACGGGTTTTCCGCGGTCAGAAACAGGATCAGATGCGGAGGAGGCTCCTCCAGAGTTTTCAGGAGGGCGTCGGCCACCTGGTGGCTGGCGCGGTCGAACTGGTCGATGAGGAAGACGCGCCAGCGGCCGCGCATGGGCAGCAACTGGGCGCGCTCGCGCACGAGGCGCATTTGAGGGATCGAAATCTGCCGCAGCGGGCCTTCGGGGCAGAACGTGACGAAGTCGGGATGGGTGCTGAAGAAAAGCGGATCCTCGGTGCGCTTCTCGCCCGTCCAGCGCTCCCGCTCCGCGATCAGCGCCCGGTTCTGTTCGCGGCTGAGATCGTCCTGCTCGATCTTCTCCGCTGATCCGTGCCTCGGGGCGGCGACGCTGGCGACCTGCGTGTCCAACAGCCGGGCCGCAAACCGCCGCACGAGCGTGGCCTTGCCGACGCCCTCGGGGCCGGAGAGCAGCAGGGTCTGCGGAATCCGATCGGCCGCAATCATCCCTTCCAGCGTCCGGGCCGTGCTCGCGTTGCCCCAGAACTGTTCAAACACGTCCGGCCTCCCAACGCGAGTAGGTCTCCCACACCCGCTCCGCCACATCCTCGGGCGCGCCGTCGCCATCCACGCGCACGAAGCGGTCCGGTTCCCGTCCGGCCAACGCCCTGTAGCCCTGCAGAACGCGGTCATAGAAGGCCCGGCTCTGCTCGTCCATCCGTGTCCCAGCGCTGGATTGCTGTGTGTTGCGGTGGCGCGCGCGACTCAGGCTGAGCTCGGGATCAGTGTCCAGCCACAGCGTCAGGTCCGGCGTCCGTCCCCGGCAGGCGATGCGGTCCAGGTCGGCCACGATCTTCTCGCCCAACCGCCGTCCGTGGCCCTGGTAGGCGTAGGTGGAATCCGTCCAGCGGTCCGAGAGCACGATGGCTCCTTTCGCCAGCGCGGGTTCCAGCAACTCATCCACGTTCTGCGCACGGGCCGCGAAGTACAGCAGCATTTCAGCCGTGAAACCCATGTTGTCGTAGGCCGGATCGAGCAGGATGCGCCGGATCGCGTTCCCGACTGCCGTTCCACCCGGCTCGACGGTTTCTATCACCTCGAGCCCCTGCTCGCGCAGGCGCTCGGCCAGCGTTCGCATTTGAGTCGTCTTGCCACTTCCGTCGAGTCCTTCAAACGTGATGAAGCGGCCATGGCGCCGGTCAATCGTAGACATAGTGGAGCGCCAGTTTCAGGTCTTCCCACGCCTCGCGCTTGGCGTTTTGCGAGTAGGGGCGCAGCAGAAACGATGGGTGGTAGGTGGGCATCACCGGGATGTCCCTCCAATTCTGCCAGTTGCCGCGGAGCCGTGTGATGCCTTCGCGCGTTCCCAGCAGCGCCTTCACGGCCGTGCCGCCAAGAGCGCAAATCGCCTTGGGACGCAGCACCATCAACTGGCGGGACAGGAACTGGCCGCAGATCTCCATTTCGTCCGGCAGCGGCGTGCGGTTTTCCGGCGGCCGGCACTTGACGACGTTGCAGATGTACACGTCCTCGCGCCGGATTGCCAGGCCTTCCTTCATCGCCGTGCCGTTGATCATCTGCGTCAGTAACTGGCCGGCGCGCCCGACGAACGGCAGCCCCTGCTGGTCCTCATCCGCTCCCGGCCCCTCGCCGACGAACACCAGCCGGGCCCGCGGATTGCCCGAGCCGAAGACGATCTTGTGGCGTTTTTCGCACAGCCGGCAGCGTTTGCAGTCCCCGATGTCTTCCGCGATCCGCTCGAGCGTATCGAGTTCGAGTGCGAACTCCAGCGGGCTCGGCAACGCCAGTAAATCGGGGGTCAGTGAGATCTGTCCGGGCCTGGCGGCTGCGGGCGATTCCGGCGGCTGCAGCGTTTCCGAAAGGGCGTTGCGCGGATGCGAGCGACCGGGTCCGGCCGCACTCTCCGCCGGAGGAATACGCAGTTGGCTGATGCCCAGATCGCGGAAAAACTCGAGATGACGCTTCAAGGATTCTCGATCCATGAGGGTAGCGAACGGAACTCAACTGTCCTGGTGATGAAGCGCCAGCCGCAGCTTCAGGATCTGATCGAGAACCTGGTTCGCGATCACGCGCTTGGGCGCCTTGGCGAGATGCAGCTTGTCGCCGGAGCGCTGGACGAGAACCACCTCATTCTCTTCGGATTCGAACCCCGTGCCGTCCTGCGAAACAAGGTTTGCCACCACCATGTCGCAGTTTTTCGATTCGAGTTTTCGCCGCGCTTCCGGGACCAGATTCTCGGTCTCAGCCGCGAATCCGATCAGAATCTGGTCTTTCTTGCGGCGGCCGATTTCGGCCAGAATGTCGGGTGTCGGCTCCAGTTCGAGCGAGTACCGCATGGGGGTCTTCTTGACCTTCTGCCGGGGCACATTGGCGACATAGTAGTCGGCGACGGCGGCGGACTTGAGGACGATGCTCGACTCGTCGAGCCGGCTCATCACCGCCTCGCGCATTTCCAGCGCGGTTTGGACCTGAATCAATTCGACGCCTTCGGGAGGGGACAGATGCACCGGGCCGCTCACCAGGATGACTCGCGCGCCGCGCGCCACGGCCGCTTCCGCCAGCGCATAGCCCATCTTGCCGCTGGAGCGGTTGGAGATGAAGCGGACCGGGTCCATCGGCTCGCGCGTCGGCCCGGCGGTGACGAGCACCGTCTCGTGGTCGAAGTCATGCCGTTGGGTGACCATGCGGCAGGCGATGGCCGCGATCCGCTCGGGATCGGGCAGGCGGCCGGGGCCCACCGTGCCGCAGGCCAACGGCCCCGCGTCGGGATCCAGAACGGTGTGGCCGCGGCCCTTCAAAATCTCCAGGTTGTGCACGGTGGCCGGGTGCTGCCACATGGCCGTATTCATCGCCGGGCAGAGCAGCACGGGCCCCTGGAAAGCAAGGTAGAACGTGGTCAGGAAATCGTTGGCCAGGCCCTGCGCAAAGCGGGCAAGCAGGTCAGCAGTGGCCGGCGCCACGACCAGCAGGCGGCTCTCCTGAGCGACCGCGATATGCTCCACCGAACTGGCGAGCGCGTCCTCAGAACTGTTGGCGGGAAACAGGCTGGTGATGACCTTTCGTCCGGTCAGCGCCGCGAAGGTCAGCGGTTGGATAAATTCGCGCGCGGCCTCGGTCATCACCGTCCGCACGTCGAAGCCACGTTCCATCAGTGCGCGCGCAAGTTCGGCCGACTTGTAGGCTGCAATGCCTCCGCCGACGCCTAAAACTGCGGGTATGCCGGGCATGAAGACCCCGTCAGCGGTGTCAGAGCTGTTCTTCGGCCGGCGGCTCGGGCGGCTCCACGCCAGGGTCGTACCAACTCACCAGACCGCGCCGCACCTCTTCCATCGCCGCCACGGTCGGCTTCTTCGACGTGCTGGGCAGAAACGAGCGGGCGCCGCTCTGCAGTTGCCGGGCGCGTTTTGCCGCCACGATGATGAACCGATAAGCGCTCAATTCCGGGTCGTCCGGAATCGCGAAGATGGGACTGCGGGTCGTCCGTTCGGCCATGCTGCACTCCTTCAGGCTTCGTTCCCTCGAAAAGTCTCCAGAATCCGCTCCACCCGCTGCGTCACCGCGGGGTTGGCCCGGCGAAGGGCATCCACCATTGGATTAGCGCCCCCTCCGCGTTCCGCATCGACAATCGCCCGCAGCCTTTCGCTCGCCAAATCCACATCGTCGTTGACGAGCACGTAATCGTAGCGGCGAAAATCCTCGATTTCCCGGGCCGCTCCCGCCAGCCTTCGCAAAATCACCTCCTCGGAGTCTTCCGAGCGGGTCCGCAAACGCTTGGCCAGTTCTTCCCTGGACGGGGCCAGGATAAAGATACTGACGGCTTCGGGTATCTTCTCCTTCAATTGTCGCGCACCCTGAACGTCGATGTCGAGAACCACGTCCCTGCCCTCGGTCTGGCCGCGCTCCAAGACGCCGCGATGCGTTCCATAGTAATTCCCAAACACCAGCGCCCATTCGAGGAATTCGCCGCGGCGGATGCGCTCTTCGAACTCCGGCCGCGTGATGAAGACGTAGTGCTGGCCGTTGACCTCCGTCCCGCGCGGCGCGCGGGTCGTATAGGAGGTCGAGAAGATCAGGTCCTGATCGTGCGCCAGCAGGCGCTTCACCAGCGTGGACTTGCCCGAGCCCGAGGGCGCCGAGATGATGAAAACGCGGCTCATTCCAGATTCAAGGCTTGCTCGCGGATGCGCTCGATACCGGTCTTGATTTCCAGGCCCAGTGCCGTGATCCGCACCCCCGGCTCGCCGGCTCCGGACGTTTTCGAAAGGGTAGTGTTGATTTCCCGGTTCATCTCCTGCAACAGGAAGTCGAGCTTCTTACCAAGTTCGCCGCCGTGGTCGAGCAGTTGCTCGAGTTCGCGGACGTGGACGTTCAGCCGGTCCACTTCCTCGCTCACATCGCTGCGGTCCACTAAATACGCGACCTCCTGGGCCAGGCGCTGCGGCTCCAGCGGCATGCCGTTGAACAGCTTCGAGATGCGCTCCTGCAGACGGATCCGGATCGCCTCCGTCACTGCGCCGCGGAGTTCCCAAATGATCTGGGCATGTTGGCGGATCAGTTCGTTGTGGCCGCGCATGGCGGCCACCGTCTCCTGGCCTTCCCGTTCCCGAAACCGGTTCAGCGCGTCGAGCGCGTCCTCGGTGGCCCGCACTGCCTCGGTCGCGGTCTCCTCCGGCAGCGGCGCGGCCTCATCCTGGGAGAGCATCCCGGGAATCCGCAAGGCCCGATTGGGGTCCGGATCGGCGAGGACTCCACTGAGATCCGAGGCCTCCTTCAACGCTCGCAGGTAGGCGTCGAAAAGCGTTCTGTTCAGGGACGGGCCGGCGCTCTTTTCGGAGGGCCTGTAAGACAATCGAAGTTCGATGTGCCCGCGGGAGATCTTCCGGCGGACCGTCTGCCGCAGGACCGGGTCCAGCGCGTCAAACTCCATCGGCAGATAGGCGTGCAGGTCGAGCGCCCGGTGGTTGACGCTCTTCAATGTGGCCGTAATCTCGCCCCAGGCGCCCTGGCGCCGCGCCTGGGCATAGCCGGTCATGCTGCGCACACTCATGAATCAGTGCTCCAAGTCAACATACTGCAACCGGTGCAGACGTTCATAGATGCCGCCCTGCGCCAGCAGCTCCTCGTGGGTTCCAATCTCGCTGATGCGGCTGGCGTCGAGCACGACGATGCGGTCCGCGCGGCGGATGGTCGAAAGGCGGTGCGCGATGACGATCACGGTCCGGTTCGTCATCAGGTTGGCCAGCGCGCGCTGCACCAGCAGCTCGCTTTCGGTGTCGAGTTGCGAAGTCGCTTCGTCCAGAATCAGGATCGGCGCGTTCTTCAGCAGCGCCCGCGCGATGGAAAGTCTCTGCCGCTGCCCGCCGCTCAGCATCGCGCCGCGCTCGCCGACCCGCGTGTCATAGCCCTGCGGGAGGGCGTCGATAAACTCGTCGGCCAGGGCGGTGCGGGCCGCCTCGCGGATCTCATCCAGACTCGCTCCCGGCCGCCCGTACCGAATGTTGTTGGTCACGGTGTCGTCGAACAGGAACGTCTCCTGGCCGACCAGCGCGCACAGGCTGCGCAGCGAAGCCAGCGACGCCGTGCGGATGTCCACGCCGTCGATCAGCACGCGCCCCCGCTCCACGTCGTAGAACCGCGGCACCAGATGCGCCAGCGTCGTCTTGCCGGCGCCGCTGGGACCCACCAGCGCGACGACTTCGCCGCGCTTCACCTCGAGCGAGACGTCCTCCAGCGCGTAAGTCTCCGCGCCCGGATAGCGGAACCACACGTCCTCGAAAACGATGGCTTCCCGCAACCCGGCCAGCTTCTTCGCGCCTTGCACCTCGGAGATTGCCTGCGGACGGTCGGAATACTCGAACACGCGCTGCGCGGCGCCCAGCGCCTGCTGGAAGATGTTCGTGATCCCGGTCAGCCGCTTCACGGGCTCAAACAACAACAGCAGCGCCATGACGAAGCCCGTGAAATTGCCGGCCGTCATGGCGTGCGACTGGATCCGCGTGTGGGCGTAGCTCAGCAGGCCGACAATCGTCACCGCGCCGAGAAATTCGATGATCGGCGACGGCAGCGCCTGCTGGGCGATGTAACGCAGATTGTTGCGCTTGTAGCGCAGGCCGGCGAGCGCGAAGCGCCGGCTCTCGTACTCCTCCGCACCGAAACTCTTCACCACCGCGTGTCCACTGAAGGACTCCTGGAGAATCTGGTTCAACTCCGCGGCGTTATCCTGCGCCGAGCGCGTCGTGCGCCGGATCCGCTTGCCCAGCCGGGCCGTCGGCAGCAGGACGAACGGCACGACAAACGTTGAAATGAGGGTCAGGCGCCAATCGTACTGGAACATCACATAGAGGTAGCCGAGCGCGCTGAAGGATTGGCGGAACCAGTCGGCCAGCATCTGGGAAACCGCCAACTGGATCTTGTCAACATCGCTCATCAGCGACGACATCAGCCTGCCGGTCGAGTGGCTCTGGAAGAACTCGTGCTCCTCGCGCACCACCTTTTCAAAGGTCTTCTGGCGCAGATCGGTCACCGCGGAAAAACCGACGTAACTGATCAGATAATTGCCCGCGTAGTCGGTGAGACCCTTGATCAGAAAGACCATCAAAATCGACACCGCCACGAGCGACCAGACGTCGGTCAGGTGGAACGGCACAACCTGGTCCAGGTAGACGATGTGGGGCTTGAACGGCAGCTTGACCAATTCGGCCCGCATGCCTGCGGCCTGCGGATTGAACACATTGTCGATGACTGCCTTCACCAGCAGCGGCAACGCGGCGTGCATCGCTCCGGCGATGAGCATCAGCACGATGGCCAGGGCCAGAACCGGAAAATACCGCTTCGCGAATCCGATGAGCCGGAACAATTCCTTCATGCGCGCGCTCGCAGCTTCTCGACCGCCGCCGCCACCCTCTCCAGGGTTACATTTGCCAGACCCTCCGCGGCGGTGATGACCTCGCTCTGAGTCCGCCATGGCGCCCACACCGTCGCATCCGAAGAGCCGTACAGAACTACGACCGGCAGGCCGAACGCCGCCGCCATGTGGGCTGGTCCGCTATCGTTCCCGACAAACAGCCGCGCTCCCGCGAGCACTGTTTTCACTTCGCGCAACGGAGCTCCCTGCAGACACTCGAATTCCGCGAACGGCGCGAAGTGGTCGCCCCGGCCGCCGATGATGACCACTTCCAGACCGAGCTTCTCTTCCAGGTAGCGCCCCAGCGCAACAAACGGCTCCGCCGGCCAAGCCTTGTGCGCAGCCGAGGCGAACGGATGCAGGACCGCGTGAGGAGCCCGCTCGCGGCCGCTCGCCGCGAACAGGCAGGCGCGCGGGATTTCAGCGCGCGGAACGCCCAACCAGAACATGGCCGATGCAACGTGCTCCGCCGTATGAACCGTGCGTTCCTCGCCCAGAATCTCCTGTGCCCGCGGAATGTGGAGATTGTACAGCGCCTGGAAACGAAAATGGCCGAATCCCGCCCGATATCCCGCCATCGAGGCGGCACTCAGCATGGCGCTGCGCGGACCGCCATGCAAATTGAGAGTCAAGGCCGGCCTCCACGTCAACGCCCGGCCCGGCCCCGGCGCGAGAATCGCATCGACATCGGGGTTGCCTTCGAACACGGCGGCAAAGCGTTGTTCCACCATCACCGCCAGGCGCAGGTCGGGCCGCGCATGCTTGAGCAGCCGGAGAGCGGGCGTCGTCAGAACGCTGTCGCCCAGGGACCTGAGCCGGATCACGAGAACGCGCGCGGAGGGCGGCAGCGTATGGAGCACCGCCGGCATACGTGCCGTCTCAGTCCTCGATCCGCGCCTCATCCACGAGCATCACGGGGATGTCGTCGCGAATCGGGTACACGCGCCGGCAAGCGGGGCACCTCAGCCCCCCGTGATCCTCGGTCAACTGAACCGGCTCCCTGCAAACGGGACAGACGAGAATGTCAAGCAGATCCTGACTGACTGCCATGCGCCACCTTCCAGGAAACCCCAGTTTAGCAGAGGCCCGCAGCGTTCCTTTTGCGATTCTCACTGGACGATCGGAACGCCCCCGCGGTTCACGCCATCGGGCCCGCGAATCCGCTTTGGGACCTTACCCGGAGGCCCGAAAGCAGGGGGCCATCGAAAAGCTGTGTCGCCGCGGAGCCAGCCCGGATGTTGCACCACGATCGCAGCGAGGCGCGATGAGAGGGCTGCAGATACAAGGCGCGCGACGGGAGCCGCCCGCAGGCGTACTTGAACAGTACGTCGAGGACGGCGACCGAGCGCAACGCAGTAGATGCGGCCCTATCGCGCGCCGCAGCCGATTGTTGGTGAAACATCCGGGCTAGCCCTTCATCTCCTCGCGAGCCGTCTTCACGGCATCCAGGAAACGCCGGGCCCGTTCCGTGAAGATCCCGTAGCTGCCCTCGCGGATCGTCTTGGAGTCGATCAACTCCCCGCCCACGGCCACGGCGCACGCGCCGGCCTTCAGGAAATCGCCCGCCGTCGTCAGGCTGACGCCGCCGGTCGGAATCATCTCGATCTGCGGAAATGGGGCCTTGAGCGCCTTGATGTATTTCGGCCCGCCGACGTTGTCACAGGGGAAGATCTTCACCATATCGGCGCCCGCCTCCCACGCCGCCAGCACCTCCGTCGGCGTCAGCGCCCCGGGCGTGACCGGCTTGGAGTAGCGGTGAGCCATCTCAATCGTTTTAAAATTCAGGGCCGGCGTGACGAAGAACTGCGCCCCCGCCAGCATGCACACCCGGCAGGTCTCCGGATCGAGCACCGTCCCCGCGCCCAGCAGCATCCGGTCGCCGAAGTGGTCGGCCAGTTTCTGCAGCACCCGCACCGCGCCGGGCACGGTCATGGTGATTTCGGCCAGACGGATTCCGCCCTCATAAATAGCTTCGATCGCCTTGACCGCACTTTCAGCCGAAGGCGTGCGAACGACCGGTACGATGCCGATTTCCCGAATGATGGATAAGATTTCCTGTTTCGTCATACTGCGACGATCCTATCACGCCCGGCTCGCGATTCAATCCCTCAACGCAGCACCCGAACGCGCTACGGAATCAGCAGCAGCTTGCCCGTCGTCCTGCGGCTGGCCAGGTCCTCCTGCGCGCGCCCCGCCTCACTCAGCCGATAGCGCGCGTAGATCTGCAATTTGAGATGCCCGTCCCGCAGCCAGCGGAAGACGTCGCCCGCCCGCCACAGCACTTCCTCGCGCGTGGCGGCGTAGTGAGCGAGCGTCGGCCGGGTGAGGTACAGCGAGCCCTTCTGGCTCAGGATCAGCGGCAGAATCGGATCCACCGGACCGCTGGCGTTGCCGAAGCTCACCATCATGCCGCGCGGCTTGAGCGAATTCAGGCTCTGCCCCCACGTCAACTTGCCTACCGAGTCGTAGACCACCTCTACGCCCCTGCCGCCGGTCAGCCGCTTGACCTCGTGCTCGAAGTCCTGTTCCGTGTACAGAATCACCTCGTCGCAGCCGGCCTGGCGCGCGATCGCGGCCTTCTCCTTTGTCGATGTGGTTCCGATCACCCGCGCCCCGCGCAGCTTGGCCGCCGCCACGGTCCACTGTCCCGCTCCGCCCGCGGCGGCATGGATCAGCGCCGTGTCGCCGGCCTTCAACTGGAACGTCGAGTGCGTCAGGTAATGCGCCGTCATGCCTTGCAGCATCGACCCCGCCGCAACCTCCAAACTGATCTCCGCGGGCACTTTTACCAATTGCCAGGCTGGCACCGCAGCATACTCCGCGTAGGAGCCGCGCGCCATCGCGTACGCCACGCGGTCGCCCGGGGCGAACCCTGTCACGCCCTCGCCAACCTGCTCCACCACGCCCGCGCCTTCCAGCCCCAGCACCACCGGCGGCTGGGCCATGTAAAGCCCCGTGCGGAAGTAAATGTCGATGAAATTCACGCCTGCCGCGTGGATCTTCACCAGCGCCTCGCCGGCGGCCGGTTTCGGCGCCGGCAGTTCCTCGTAGCGCAGCTTGTCAACGCCGCCCGGATCGGTCACGAATACAGCTTTCATAGCGTTCTCAACCACCTCCTGAAATGAACCTGCGCCGCATACAGCAGCAGATATGTGAACGTGAACGGCAGCAGCAGCAGCCCGCCGACATGCGTCAGCGCGTTGCCGCCGCTCAGGCCCGCGCGGATCAAAATGAACCGCCAGACGATGCGCCAGTGCCCCCGATCGAGCCAGAAGTAATCGCTATTCTCGTTGATCAGGAACACCTTGGAAGGCGCGTACCAGGCCGCCAGCCATTTCCACGGCGTCATGATCGGCACGCCCGCGCACAGCAGCCCGCAGATGTCGGGCCGGCGGCTGCGCAGTTCCTGGAACAGCCGCCGGCGCGCCCTTCCGCCGCGGAAGTCCTGCACGCGATAAATCCGGCCGCGCTGCGGATCGAAGCCTCGCGGCGCGCCGGAATGGCAGGTCAACAGATCGATTTGCTCCAGCCGGCCGTAATTCCGGTCCAACGCGGGCAGCAAGCGTTCCAGAACGTGCCGCGGACCACTTTCGACCAGCAATACCCGAGACGTCGGGGGATGTTTGCGGGTCAGAAAATATCGCATCCCCTATTATTCTGCCGCACGCCGCGCGCTGCGCGCGGATCACTCTCAGGAGCGGAAGCGCGGCGTCTCAGACGCCCCAGCAGTAGTCTTCCACCGCGCGCTCGATCGATTCGTCCTGGTCCGCCAGCCGCATCAGCTCCAGCCGCAGTGCGGACGTCAGCGCGTCCCAGCTCGCTTCGATCACGTTTTCCGAGACGCCCACCGTGGCCCATGAGCGCCGGTGATCGGACCACTCCACGTGCACCCGCACCTTGGACGCCGTGCCCACCTTCGAATCCAGCACTCGGACCTTGTAGTCGGTCAGCCGCACGTTGGAGATCGCCGGATACTCCGTCGCCAGGCACTGCCGCAGGCACTTGTCCAGCGCATTCACCGGCCCGGAGCCGGTTTCGATCGCCGAGTAGATTACATCGTTCACCCGCAGGATCACGGTCGCCGTGGTCACCGCGTCGCGATTGCTGATCTTGCGCATCCCCACCTCGAAGTTGACGACCTCGAAGAAATGCATGTTCGGCTGCAGCGTTTCCCGCACCAGCAGTTCGAAGGTGCCCTCCGCGGCTTCCAGTTCGTAGCCGTCGTATTCCATCTGCTTGATGCGGTCCAGCAGTTCGCGGCGCGCCTTGTCGTCGAACGCGGCCGCCCAGCCCGTTCTGTTCCAGCTTGTAGACGATGTTGCCGCGCCCGCTCAGGTCGCTCAACAGGACGCGCTGGTGGTTGCCGACCGTCTCCGGACTGATGTGCTCATAGCTGGCCGGCTCCTTCAGCACCGCGCTGACGTGCACCCCGCCCTTGTGCGCAAAGGCGCTCCGGCCGACGAACGGCTGGTTCGAACTCAGCGGCAGATTGGCCAGTTCGGCGATGTAGTGCGCCACGGTGGTCAGGCTGGCCAGCCTCTCCGTCCCAATCGTCCGATGTCCCAGCTTGGCTTCCAGAATGGCGATGATCGACGTCAGGTTCGCGTTTCCGCAGCGCTCTCCATAGCCGTTCATCGTCCCCTGCACGTGCGTCGCCCCGCTCTCCACGGCCGCGATCGAATTGGCCACCGCCAGCTCGCAATCGTTGTGTGCGTGGATGCCCACGGCACCGTCGAACCGCCGCCGCACCTCGGCCACGATCTCCGCCAGCCTGGCGGTCACCGTCCCGCCGTTGGTGTCGCACAGCGTCAGCACGTCGGCGCCCGCGTTCTTGGCCGCTTCGAGCGTCCGCAGCGCGTAGTCCGGGTTGGCGTTGTAGCCGTCAAACATGTGCTCGGCATCGTAGATCACTTCGCGCCCGTGCTGCTTCAGGAAACGCACGGTGTCGGAGATGATCTGCAGGTTTTCTTCCTCGCGGATCCCCAGCACGCGCCGCACGTGCAGATCCCAGGTCTTGCCGAAAATCGCGACCGCCGGCGTCTCGGCCTCGATCAACGCCCGCACATTCGCGTCCTGCTCCACCGGGTTCTTCGCGAGGCGCGTCGCGCCGAACGCGCACAGCCGCGCATGTTTCAGCTTCAGTCCCCTGGCCCGCGCGAAGAACTCCTTGTCCTTCGGGTTCGACATCGGCCAGCCGCCCTCGATGTAGTCGATGCCCAGTTCGTCGAGCTTCTGGGCGATCAGCACCTTGTCCTCCACTGAAAAGCTGATGGCTTCGCCCTGCGTCCCGTCACGCAAAGTCGTGTCGAATGTCCAGATCCTCATGTCGTTGTTTGCTGCCTTGCATCCGAAGGGGAGCCGCCTGCGCGGCTCCCGCGTTACGGCCTAGTTCGAAGGCGTATCCTGCGGTACGCCTTCCTCCTTCTTCTTCTTGTTGAGGAACGGCATCATGGCGCGCAGTTCCTTGCCGACCGTCTCGATCTGCGACGTCCGTGCGGCTTCCCGCATCGCCAGGAAATTGTGCCGCCCGGTCCTGTTCTCGTTGATCCAGGCTTTTGCGAACTCGCCGCTCTGGATCTCGGCGAGGATCTTCTTCATCTCGGCGCGGGTTCCGGCGTTGATGATGCGCGGCCCGCTCACGTAGTCGCCGTATTCGGCCGTGTCGCTCACCGAGAAACGCATGTAGCTCAACCCGCCTTCGTAGATCAGGTCCACGATCAACTTCAGCTCGTGCAAGCACTCGAAATAGGCCATCTCCGGTGCGTAGCCGGCCTCGACCAGCGTGTCGAAGGCCGCTTTGATCAGTGCGCTGGTGCCGCCGCACAGCACCACCTGCTCGCCGAACAGGTCGGTCTCGGTCTCCTCGCGGAACGACGTCTCGATCACCCCCGCCTTCAGGCAGCCCAGCGCCAGCGCATACGCCAGCGCCGTCTCCAGCGCCTTGCCGCTCGCATCCTGCTCGATTGCCACCAGCGCCGGCACGCCCACCCCCTCGTTGTACAGCTCGCGCACGCGATGGCCCGGCGCTTTCGGCGCGATCATGCTCACGTCCACTCCGGCGGGCGGCTTGATCTGGCCGAAGTGAATGTTGAACCCGTGCGCGAACATCAGCGTCTTGCCGGGCCGCATGTGCTGGGCCAGGTCCTTCTCGTACAGCTCGCTCTGGAAGTGATCCGGCACCAGCACCATGATCACGTCGGCGGCCTTGGCCGCCTCGCCGGCTGTCATCACTTTCAGCCCGGCAGACTCGGCCTTGGCCCAGTTCGGGCTGCCCTGCGCCTCCGCAACCACCACTTTCACCCCCGAATCCCGGAGGTTCAGCGCGTGCGCGTGGCCCTGGCTTCCGTAGCCGATGATCCCCACGGTCTTGCCTTCCAGTGGGGCCAGCGAGCCGTCTTTTTCATAGAAACGTCTTGGCATGAAATTGTTTTCCTCTTATTCTGATCGGACTCTAGCGCCTTTCGGCGCTCACGGGCTCCGCCGCCGCGGTGTTCTTGGCCACGGGCGGCGACAGCCGTAGTTTCTTCTGCTCCAGCGAGACCGCCACGGTCCCCGACCGTGTCACGTCGATTTCGCCGTAGCTTTCCATCACGGAGACGAACTCCTCCAGCCGCTCCGACTCGCCCGTGACCTCGAGCGCGAAGCCCTCGACGCTCGAATCCACCACGCGCGCGCCGAATATCTCAGCTTCCTTCAGAATGGCGGTCCGGTGTTCCATGGCCGCCCGCACCCGCAGCAGCACCAGCTCCCGCATCACCGCCGGCGTCTCCGTCAGGTCGCTGGCCTGCAGCACGTTGATCAGCTTGTTCATCTGCTTGATCACCTGCGCCCGTTGTTTCGCGTCCACATCCACGCTGATCGTCATCCGCGACAGCATCGGATCTAGCGTCCGCGCCACTGTCAGCGTCTCGATGTTGTATCCGCGTTGCGTCAGCAGCCCCGTCACCCGCATCAGTGCGCCCGGCTTGTTCTCCATCAGCAGCGAAATTGTCATCAGCATGAGTTTGTGCTCCTCTCGTCCCCGGCGCTCACTGGTTGCCCACCACAACCGGCTCAGGCGGCGCCAGTACCATTTCGTTGATCGCCGCCCCGGCCGGCACCATCGGGTAGACGTTCTCGAACTGGCTCACCCGGACGTCCATCAGGTACGGCCCCGGCTCCTCCATCGCTTCCCGCAGCGCGCTCTTGAGCTCCGCCGGCGTGCGCACAATGCGGCCCTTGATCCCGTACGCCGCCGCCAGCAGTTCGACGTTGGGAAACGAGCTCAGCTCCACCGCGCACAGCCGGTTGTTGTAAAACAGCTCCTGCCACTGCCGCACCATGCCCAGGTATCCGTTGTTCATCACGATCACCTTCACCGGCAGACCGTAATTGGACAGCGTGGCCAGTTCCGGCACCGACATCTGGAAGCCCCCGTCGCCCACAATCGCGAAGACGGTTGAGGCCGGATGCGCCATCTGCGCGCCGATCGCTCCGGGCAGACCGAAGCCCATCGAGCCCAGCCCGCCCGAGTTGATCCACTTTCTGGGCCCGTCGAAGCGGATGAACTGCGCGGCCCACATCTGGTGCTGCCCCACGTCGGAGCTGACGATCGCCTGGCCGTCGCTCAGGCGGTTAATCTCGTACATCAGTTGCTGCGGCTTGATCTCGTCGGTGCCGAAAACCGGAAGCAGCGGATGTTCAGTCTGCCACCCCCGCACCCTCTGCCACCACTCCTTCCGTGCCGCTTCGTTCTGCTGTGCCGCCTGCGGCTGCAGTTCCTTCAGGATCCTGTTCAGCTTCGACAACACGCGCTTCAGGTCGCCCACAATCGGCAGGTCCACGGCCCGATTCTTGCCGATCTCGGCCGGGTCGATGTCCACGTGGATCACTTTGGCGTGCGGCGCGAACGCCGACAGCCGCCCCGTCACGCGATCGTCGAACCGCACCCCCAGCGCGATGATCAGGTCGCACTCCGTCAGCCCCATGTTGGCCGCGTAGCTGCCGTGCATTCCCGGCAATGAAACGAAATTCGGGTGCGACCCGGGGAGCCCGCCCAGCCCCATCAGGGTGCACACCGCCGGGCAGTCGATCGTCTCCACCAACTCCCGCAACTCGTCGTGCGCCCCGGAGTGGATGATCCCGCCGCCCGCGTACACGAACGGCCGCTGCGCATCCCACATCATCTGCGCCGCGCGCCGGATCTGTCCCCCATGGCCGTCGGTCACCACCTTGTAGCCCGGCAGGTGAATCTCATTCACCGGCGTATAGTGCGCCTGGCCTTGCAGCGCGTCCTTGGTGATGTCCACCAGCACCGGCCCCGGCCGGCCCGTCGAGGCGATGTAAAACGCCTCGTGCACCACCCGCGCCACGTCGTTCACGTCACGCACCAGGTAATTGTGCTTCGTCGCCGGACGCATGATGCCGAACGTGTCGGCCTCCTGGAACGCGTCGCTGCCGATCATCTTGCTGGTGACCTGCCCCGTGATGGCCACCACCGGAATCGAGTCCATCATCGAATCCACCAGCCCCGTCGTCAGGTTGGTCGCGCCCGGGCCGGAGGTCGCGCAACACACCCCCACTTTGCCCGACGCCCGCGCATAACCCGAGGCCGCGAAACTCGCGTTCTCCTCATGCCGCACCAGCACGTGCCGGATCGGGTGCTCGTACAGTGCGTCATAGAGCGGCAGCGTCACGCCGCCGGGGTAGCCGAAGATCACCTCGACGTTCTCGCGGGCCAGGCACTCCAACAGAATCCGTGCTCCGCTCATCAGGTTCGACATCGCCGCCAATTCTCCTTCTTCGTCCTTCGTCGCCATCTTCCTGCGGGTCTTCTCAACCCGGAAAAACCTGTCCAGATCTAAACGGAAAGGGCCACCCGGCGGTTTGTTCCCGCCTGGTGGCCCCGGTTTCTGTTCGATTCTGGTTTCGGCCTACTCAGGCGGGATTAAGGTGCAACCCCGCAATAATAATGCCAGGTACGGCAAGTACGGCCGAAATCGAAATGAGTTCCACGCCTCGCAGAGGCCGGTTGGCGATGCTGGGCGTGTCCCTCATCACCAATAGCGTAATATGAATCCCGAACAAATGCAATATCGATTTACTATAAAATCCGCTTATTCGATTACCAGATCTGTTCCTCCTCCATAAAGCGGCGAATAGCTCGCCCATCCGAGCAACCGCCCTGGCGTATGACGCAAACCGCACCCTTCACCGTGGCGGAAGTCAGTCCTCAACGGTCATTTTCGGAGCGCGCTTCACTCCGCCGGAGCCACAGCGCTCCACCAGCCGTGCGGCGATCTCATAGAATCCCTTGGCGTTAGGGTCGTCCGGCCCGAGCAGCGCCACTGGCCGGCCCGTGTCGCCACCCACCCGCACCCGCGGATCCAGGGCCAGGCCACCGAGGAATGGCACGCCCATCGCCAGCGCTGTTCGCTCGCCGCCGCCCTGGCCGAAGACGTCGAGCTTTTGCCCCGTCTGGGGAATCACGAGAAAGCTCATGTTTTCAATGATTCCCAGCAGCTCGACCTTCACCTGTTGGAACATCAGCACAGCCTTGCGACCGTCCTCCAGCGCCACCTCCGACGGCGTCGTCACCACCACCGCGCCCGTGATCGGCGCGCTCTGGATCAGGCTCAGCGCCACGTCGCCGGTACCCGGCGGGAGATCGATCAGCAGGTAATCCAGCTCGCCCCAATCCACCTGCCGGACGAACTGCTGCATCACGCTGTGCAGCATCGGCCCGCGCCAGATCAGCGGCTTGTCGCCGGGATTGACGAAGCCCATCGACATCAGCTTCACGCCGTACTGCTCGAGCGGAATAATGCGCCCCTCCACGGCGTACGGCGTATCGCGTATGCCCATCATTAGAGGCACGTTAGGTCCGTATACGTCGGCGTCCATCAGCCCCGTCTTGTGGCCCATCCGCGCCAGGGCGATGGCCAGGTTCACGGCGATGGTGGTCTTGCCGACTCCACCCTTGCCGGAACCGATCGTGATCAGGTTCCTGACGCCCTCGATCGGCAGCTTCGGGGGTTCCATCTGGGGAGACGTGGACATACGAAGATCAGTGTATCAGGGCGTCCCACAGCAGCCCGCAGCGCTCCAGGGCATAACTGCGGTCGCGCTCCAGCAGGAAGCGCTCCGCGATCAGCGAATCCACAACCGCCGCCGCGCGCCGCAAATAGTCGGTGCGGTCCGCGTAGCGCTCTTCGATCGACACCCGGCTGTCCTTGGTGCGCTCGCGCTCCGCCCTGGTCTTCGGAAATGGGAAAAACGACCCCACGAATGACACCATCTGGTCCGGCGCGCCGGTCCCCGGAGCGCGGAAATTCCAGCCTGTGAACGTGCCCAGCGGGACCGCCACTTCGGGCAGCCGCACCCCGCCGAGGTCGTTGCCGTCGGCGTCGGCCTGCGGCACCAGCAGCGGAAACGCGCCCTGCACCGCCGGCGGTTCCTGCGTCGCGTAGCCCTGGGATGCGAATTCCGAGCCGTAATCCAGCCGCCGCGCCAGGCGCGGATGCCTGGGCAGGCTTACGCCTGGAATGTGCGGGAATCGCACTTCGCTCTCGGGCGTCAGTTCGCCCTTGATCAATCGCGGCATCACCGACGGCGGCGGCAGCGTGTTGTCCGCCACCCACAGCTCCAGCACCCGCAGCAGCGCCCGCTGGAACGGCCGCTGGTCGGTGGGATTGCTTTCGTAGCGTTCTCCAACTTTCGACAAGGGCAGGCTGCGCGGGCCGTGTTGCGCCCCGGTCAGACAATAGACGCGCGTGTCGGAGTGCAACGGAGCATCGGCGCGGCCATCCGGCTGGACGTGGATCAGCGCCGCCGCGCGACCCCAGTATTCGTACGATGTGTTGGTCAGGAACAGCTTCGGCGCCACCCCCGCCGCCAGTGCGCGCTGCAGCAGTCCGTCCAACTTGCCGGTCACCGGATCCTTGTCCGGCAGGTCCGTGAACGGGAACACGTCGGTCGGGTAGAATACGTTGTTCCATGGATTCCCGTCGCGCGAAGCCTGCGCGTAACGATAGTTGAAACTCCCACGGCCCGCGCCCGCCACGTCCGCCCAGACGCCGTCGAAAACCCGCCGACCCTGCTCGTCGGCGTTGAAGCCCTCATACAGAAAATGCCGCAGAAATCGCCCGCTCTGCGAAATGCCAAATCCCATGGCGTGCTTGAGGTACCGGCTCTGGTCGTTCAGCAGCGCCACGTCGTCCCCGCCGCCGTGCTTCAGGTAGGTGACGAAATCGCGCACCGCGGCCAGCCCGAGCCCGGTCACCACCGGCGAGGCGCCCTCGTACACGAACTCGTATAACCGTCCGGGCTGAAAGCCCTCCGCCAGTTCCACTCCCGCTCCGTTGCCGGCCAGTTTCCATTTCTCCGCCGGGATCTCCTCCGCCGGTGCCTCGGCGCTGTCCCGCACGGATAAGCGCAGCGCCTTGCCCACCGCGACCGGCTGATGGCCCCGGTCGCCCAGCGGCATGCGCGTCGTAGGATTGTCAGGGATGTACTCCGACCGCACGAGGCCCGGCGCGGGGACGTCCAGGCGCAACGCGGCCGGCGCCATGCGCATCAGGCCGGGCTGGTTCGGCACGTCCCATTGCCAGCCCACCCAGACCAGCGTGTAGCCTTCCTCCAGCAGCCATTTGTCGCCGAAATCCTCGTCCTTCGCCGGGTCAAGCATCCTACGGCCGAAACAGAACCGGTACAGCATCGACTTGCCGCCGCGGTTGGGCACTTCCATCAGAATGACGCCGTTGCCCTTTGCCGGGTCGCGCGGTTTCAGGACGTAGACGTCGGCGCTGAACTCCACCTTGCCGTCTTCGTTCTTCACCGCCCGGTCCAGGTCGCGGATGGCGCGGTTCACCGGCAACTTCGGATCGAGCGTGAACCAGGCCCGCGCCTGGATCTTCTCGTACGGACCAGTCTTGCCGAACGCCCGGCCCTCCAACACGTCGCTGCGCTCCTCGACGTGCACGGTACTCACGGCCGCGCGCAGCGTAGTCGCGGCGAGTAAAGCAATTCCTAAGATGCGCAGTCGCTGCATGGCTCGTGCAACACTACTTAGATTACAACGCAGGCCGCATTGCGTCAGGCCCGCGCGGCCCACTCTCTCGAGGCTCTTCAGGCCAGCTTCAGGTTGGCCTGGGCCCTCAGTCCCAGGTCGTCCCACTCGCCCCGCTCGTACTTGGGCCAGGCCGCGGCGGCGATCATGGCCGCATTGTCCGTCGAAAGCCCCGGCGTGGTGAACCACACCGGGCAGCCCACGCGCGACGCCGTCGCCGCGTGGCGCAGTCCGGCGTTGCAGGCAACCCCGCCGGCGATCACCGCCGCCAGCGCCCCGGTCTCCCGGGCCGCCTGCGCCAGCCGTTTCAGCAATTCGTCGATGACCAACTGCTGGAATGAGGCGATCGCGTCCAGGGTCGCCTGTGGCGTGACGCTGAGCCACTGCTCAACGCTTGGGCATGGATGAATTTTAACTAGCGCCCGCCGGGCGACGATTTCGCCCTCCAGCTCTTTCGATTGGGCCCAGCGCAGCATCGCCGTCTTCACTCCGCTGAAGCTGAAATCGAGCGCGTTGCCCTTCATTTTAGCCCTCGTCAGCCGCAGTCCTTCGGCCTCACCGAACGGAGCCAGCGCGTCCAGCACGGGCCCGCCGGGATATCCGAAACCCAGTAGTTTCGCCACTTTATCGTAGGCTTCGCCGGCCGCGTCGTCGCGCGTTTTACCCAGCAGCCGGTACTCTCCTTCGGCCGGCATCGCAAACAGGTGGGTATGGCCCCCGCTGGCCACCAGGGCGACCACTGGGAAGCGTAGGGGCGCGCCGGCCACGCGCGCTTCCAGGAGCACCGCCTGAATGTGTCCTTCGATGTGGTTTACCCCAACCATCGGGATTCCACGTACAATGCTAATAGCCTTCGCGTAGGTCAGGCCGACGAGTAGCGAGCCGACCAGGCCGGGGCCGACGGTAGCGGCCACCGCGCAAATCGACTCCCATCCGACATCGGCTCGGGCCACCGATTCGCGCACGACCGGGATAATCGCCCGCAGGTGTTCACGAGAGGCGAGCTCCGGTACGACGCCACCGTACATGGCGTGCGTATCAATTTGTGAAGCTACGGCACTGGAGAGGATATCTCTGTCAGATGTGACCAACGCCGCGGCGGTCTCGTCACAGGAGGTTTCCAGTCCGAGAATGCAATTGACCGGCATCGGAGGCCGTGAAAGATTATGCACGTGAGACGGGTGAATGAAGCTCTCTGATTTTGATTATGATCTTCCGGGCGACCTGGTCGCCCAGGAACCCTTGGCCGACCGCGACGCATCCCGCATGCTGGTGATCGACCGGGCCTCGAAATCCTGGTCGGATCGCCTGTTCCGCGACCTGCCATCGTACCTTCGCGCCGGCGATGCCGTGGTGATCAACGATTCCAAGGTCTTTCCCTCGCGCCTGTTCGGCCGCAAGCCGGGCTACGCCCGCGAGGTCGAGATCTTCCTGGTCCGACCGCTCGATGCCGCGCGGCGCTACTGGAGCGCCCTGGTGCGGCCCGGCCGCCACTTGCACTCCGGGGCCCATGTTGACATTACCCCCAGTCTGAGCGCCGAGATCCTCGAGACCGGCATCCGCGGCGAGCGCCGGGTACGCCTGGAATGGAAGGGCGACCTGGACGAGCAGATCCAGAAAATCGGCCACGTTCCCCTGCCCCCTTACATCCACCGGCCCGATCTCCCGGCCGACCGTGACAGGTACCAGACCGTTTACGCTGAAAAATCGGGCTCCGTCGCCGCCCCGACCGCCGGGCTGCATTTCACGCCCGCGCTCATGGAGGCCTGCCGCGCCGCCGGCGCCGAGTTCGCGCGCGTGACGCTGCATGTCGGCCTGGGCACCTTCCAGCCGCTGATCAGCGATACCGTCGAGGACAATCATCTGCACCATGAAAGCTGGGAGATTCCTGCGCCGGCCGCGGAGATCCTGCAACGGGCCGAGCGCCGCCTGGCCGTCGGCACCACCAGCGTCCGGACACTGGAGACGGCGATCCGCACCGGCGGCCTGCGGCCGGCGAGCGGAGAGACGGACCTGTTCATCTATCCCGGCTTTGAGTTCCAGGCCACGGATGCCCTGCTGACCAACTTCCACCTGCCTAAGACGAGCCTGCTGGTGCTGGTCTGCGCCTTCGCCGGGCGCGAACTCATTCTGGACGCCTACCGCCACGCATCGAAGGAGCGCTATCGCTTCTTCAGCTATGGCGACTGCATGCTGATCCTGTGATGCCCGCCCGGCGTTGAGGGGCTGCCGGCCTGCCCTGCGGCGGGGGGGCGGGCAAAGGCCCTTGCGCGCACCCCCGCCGCAGGACTGTTCGCGCCACGCCTCAGCCCGCCAGGCTCAGCGAGAGAATCTTCTCCACCCGCTCCGGCGTAACATCCTGGCGCTCGCCCAGTCGCGCCATCCCGTGGCTCTCGAGCCGGCCCGCGACCGTCGCCGGCGTTTCCGGCCCCACCTGTTCGTAGGTCCTGAGCCGGGTGGGTACGTGCAGCGATTCGAAGAAACGCTCCGTCGCCTGAATGCCCGCTTCGATCCGCTGTTCGCGCGAACCCTCCCGAACGCCCCATACGCGCGCCGCGTACTGCTCCAGTTTTTCGCCCTTCTGCCCGGCCTGGACTCGCAGCAGATGCGGCATCACCGCGGCCAGCGTGCGGGCGTGATCGATGCCGTACAGCGCGGTCAGCTCGTGGCCGATCATGTGCGTCGCCCAATCCTGCGGCACGCCCACGCCGATCAGCCCGTTCAGCGCCATGGTGGCGCACCACACGAAGCTCGAGCGCAGATCATAGTCGGACGGCGCGGCCAGCGTGCGCGGCCCGACCTCGAGCAGCGTCTGCAGAATGGATTCGGCGAAACGGTCCTGCAGCGGCGCATTCACGGGGTAGGTCAGGTATTGCTCCAGGGTGTGCACGAAGGCATCCACGATGCCGTTGGCCACCTGGCGCGGCGGCAGCGAGAAGGTCGTTTCGGGATCGAGCACGGCGAAGCGCGGGTAGCCGAAAGGCGAGGAGAAAGCCAGCTTCTGGCCCGTTTCCGCGCGGCTGATGACAGCAAACGAATTCGACTCCGAGCCCGTCGCCGGCAGCGTCAGGATCACCGCCAGCGGCACGGCCGCGGTCACGGGCGCGTCTTTGTCGAGGATGTCCCACGGCTCGCCGGCAAAGGGAATGGCGGCGCCGATGAACTTCGTCCCGTCGGCGACCGAGCCGCCGCCCACCCCCAGCAGCAGGTCTACCTTCTCCGCGCGCCCCAACTCCACGGCCCGCATCAACGTCCTGTACTCGGGATTGGGCTCGATCCCGCCGAACTCGATCACCTCGCGCCCGGCCAGGACCTTCATCGTCTGGTCGTAGACGCCGTTGCGGTGGATGCTGCCACCGCCGTAAGTGAGCATGATCTTCGTGCCTGCAGGAATCTCCGCCGCGATGTTCGCGATCTGGCCCCGGCCGAAGAGCATCTTGGTCGGATTCTGAAAAGTGAAATTCAACATGGTTCGGTTTTCTCTCGCAACTTCCAGGATGCCTCAGCAACGGCCCGGACGTTCGGCACGGCCACTCTGCGCCGTCAAAAAGACGCTGCGCCGGAGAGCGGACGAGCGCCCGTGCTTCCGGATGGCGCCCGGGCGGACTTTTCGGGCGAGCAATTCCCGGTTTTGTACTAGAACCATAAGCGCTGCAAGTTTAACGCCTTGGCGCGTCCAGAGCCGTCCCGAACCCGCAACTGGCCTTTCCTGATGGGACTAATGGGACGTTTCCGGCCCTCGCCGGCGTATTCCCTCGTTTGAGCCATTCAAGACCTAGGCCTTAGTCCCCTTGCGGCGCACCGGTCCCAACCCGATTCTGGAAGTGGACGGGAGCAACCAGTCACAGCAATTCACTGCACTGGGTTCGGAGTTGCAAAATGCTCCCGAGCCGGCCACCTACGCTCTGTTCGGCGTGGAACCGCTGGCTCTTTGCTGCCGGGGTCGTCGGCTGCGCCGGGCCTGATTCTGATCGCGAATTGTCGCCTTCCATTGGAGGAGCAACCCCGGTGGGGACCGCCGGCCGATGGGTTGGCGGTTCCACTGGCGGTTGGGGCGTCTCCCTCCCGGTCGAATCAGGGCCTGTCGTAGTCTGTGCGTCCAGCGCGCGCCCGGGCGTTCAGCTCCCGCCGCCTGTTTCGGCTGCCCTTCTATTACAGCCTGCTATACTGGTCAATACTGCCGGAGCAGTCGTGTGTCCCTCCAGCACTCCCTCGGGAAGGTTGGGCTCGCACCCTCACTCAAATGTTCGATTCATTGAGCGATAAGCTGCAGCGGGTCTTCAAGAACCTGCGCGGCGAAGGCAAATTGACGGCCGCCAATATGGAGGCCGCGCTCAAGGAGATCCGCGTTGCGCTCCTCGAGGCGGACGTCCATTTCAAGGTCGTGAAGGCGTTTATCGAGGGTGTCAAACAGAAAGCCATGGGGCAGGAGGTGCTGAGCGCCTTCAATCCCTCCCAGCAGGTGGTCAAGATTGTCCACGATGAGCTGATCGCCGTTCTGGGCCAGCACGCCAGCCGCCTGCGGACGGCCAATATGCCGCCCACCGTGATGCTGATCGTGGGGCTGCAGGGTTCGGGCAAAACCACCTCGACGGCCAAACTGGCGCGCTGGCTGTCACAGAACGGACACCGGCCGATGGTGGTCTCAGTGGACGTCTACCGCCCGGCCGCGCGGGAGCAACTGGCGGTGGTGGCCAAGGGCGTGGACGTGCCGAACTGGGTCGGCGAGGCCGGCCAGACTCCACTCGAACTGGCCAAGGGCGCCCGGCGCGAAGCCGAACTGAGCGGACGCGACGTGGTGCTGGTTGACACCGCGGGCCGGCTGCACATCGACGACGAGTTGATGGTCGAACTGGAGCAACTGAAGGCCGCTCTCAACCCCACTGAGCTGTTGTTCGTGGCCGATGCGATGACCGGCCAGGACGCGGTAAAGAGCGCCGAAGAGTTTCACAAGCGGCTGGGAATCACGGGCGTGATCCTCACGAAAATGGACGGCGATGCCCGCGGCGGCGCGGCGCTGTCGATCCGCCACATCACCGGCCAGCCGCTCAAATTTGTCGGGACGGGCGAAAAGAGCGACGCCTTCGAGCCGTTCCATCCCGATCGCGTGGCTTCGCGGATCCTGGGGATGGGCGACGTGCTGAGCCTCATCGAAAAGGTCGGGCAGGCCGTCGACACGAAACAAGCCGAGGCGATGCAGCGCAAGCTGATCGAGGACGAGTTCACGCTGGCCGACTTCCGCGACCAGTTGAAGCAGATCAGCAAGCTGGGGCCGCTGGAATCGCTGCTCGGGATGGTGCCCGGGCTGGGCGCGTTGAAAGAGCTGAAAAACGCCAAGGTGGATCCGAAGGAGATCTCGCGCACGGTGGCGATCATCGACTCGATGACGCCTAAAGAGCGCGCCAACCACATGATCATCAACGGCGCGCGCCGCCGCCGCATCGCGCGCGGCAGCGGGACGACCGTGACCGAAGTGAATAACCTGCTGAAGCAGTACGCGCAGGCGCGCAAAATGATGAAATCGATGTCCGGCGGATTGCTGGGCGGGAAGATGGGCAAGTTTAAGATGCCGTTTCCGGGCGACCTCCGCAGCCTGTTGGGGCGCTGAGCCGGATGGCATTGAAGTGCTATTGGAAACGCTGAATGAGCAGAGAAGAAAAACGATGCTGATGATCCGACTGGCGCGATTCGGCGCCAAGAAAAAGCCGACCTACCGTGTGGTGGTGATCGATAAAGAACGCGCGCGCGACAGCCGCGCATTAGAAGTCGTGGGGCACTACAGACCGTGCTCCGAACCGGCCGCTGCCGACCTGGATTACGCGCGGATAGAGCACTGGACCAAACAGGGCGCGCGCCAGTCGGCGACGGTAGCGCGACTGCTGAGGCAGTTCCCCGCTCCGGTCGAACAGAGCGTGGCCTGAGCCCGCTGCCGGGCGGCGCGGGCGCGTTCCCGGCGGGCGGTTGGAAGACGGCCGGCGCAGGCCAGGGAGGTGCGGCAGATGACCGAAGTGAAGGTACTGATCGAGGAGATCGCGCGGGCGCTCGTGGATGTCCCCGACGGCGTCCAGGTCCGCGAGTTGAAGGGTGACCAGGCGACGGTTTACGAGCTGAAGGTCGCCCCCGACGACATCGGCAAGGTGATCGGCAAGCAGGGGCGCACGGCGCGTTCGATCCGTACGCTGCTGGTGGCAGTGGGCACCAAGCTGAACCGTCGCTTCTCGCTCGAGATCCTCGAATAAGGCGCCACGGCGGCGGGAGAGGTCTCATGACGGCCGAGGATGCCGGCGCGTGGCTCGAGATTGCCCGGTTGGGCCGCGTGCGCGGCCTGCGGGGCGAGCTCTTCGCCATCGGTTCTCAGCCGCCCGAGTGGTACACGGCGCTGGCCGGGGTGCGAATCAAGCTGGCCGGCGGAGGCTGGTTCGGGGCGCAGCCCGAGCAAGACGCGGCCGAGGTGAGAATCGAGGCGGCGCGCCTGTATTCGGGCCGCCTGGCATTGCGCTTTGCAGGGATTGACTCGGCCGAAGCCGCCGCGCCGCTGGTGAGTGCGACGGTCTTTATTAGCCGCGACGCCCGGCCGCCCGCGCCGGCCGGCGAGATCTGGCTGTCCGACCTGGTGGGCTGCCGGGTGGAGGATGTTCGCAGCGGCCGGGAGATCGGCCGGGTGACCGGATGGCAGGAGTTCGACAGCCCGTTCGTGACCTTGGAGGTGAGGCCGGGCGGGGGCGGGGATCCGCTGCTGGTGCCTTACGTCAAGGCCATCTGCGTCGAGGTGGATCCGGCCGCGCGGCGGATCCGCATCGACCCGCCGGAGGGTCTGCTGGAGTTGAACGCCAGGCCGGCGAAGGATGGTCCGGCGGGTGATCGTCCGGGCGGAGAAGTTGGGGAAGCCGCGGCGGAGCAGGAATGAAGTTTCACCTGCTCACGATTTTTCCGGAGTTTTTCCGCGGGCCGTTGGAACACGGCGTGGTGGCCCGGGGTGTGGCGGCAGGGCTGGTGGAGATCCGGATCCACAACCTGCGCGACTGGACTTCGGACTTCCACAAGACCGTGGACGACCGGCCGTTCGGTGGCGGGGAAGGGATGGTGCTGAAGCCGCAGCCATTGTTCGAAGCGGTGGAAGCCATCCTGCCGGAACGCGACCCGGCGCGGCAGCGGGTGATCCTGCTGTCGGCGCACGGTCCGTTGTTCGATCAGCGGGCAGCCCGGCGGCTGCTAGAGTTGAAAGAGGTGCTGCTGATCTGCGGCCGCTATGAAGGCGTGGATGAGCGGGTCAGCGAGCATCTGGCCGACGAGGAGATCTCGATCGGCAATTACGTTTTGAGCGGCGGAGAATTGGGCGCCGCCGTAGTGGTGGATGCCGTGAGCCGGCTGGTGCCGGGCGTGCTCGGCAACCAGGACTCCGCGCTTCACGAATCGTTCAGCGATGGCGGCGAAGACGGCGAGTGGGTTCTGGATTGTCCCCACTACACGCGGCCCGCGGTATTTCGCGGCTGGAGCGTGCCGGAGGTGCTGCTGAGCGGTCACCACGAGGAGATCCGCAAGTGGCGCCGGCGGGCGGCGCTCGAGAAAATGAGCCGGCTGAGACCGGATCTGCAGGCCGCCAGTGCCGCGGATCGCGAGGCCGGAGAGTTGAATGTGAAAGGAACGGAGTCAAGCCATGATCAGCCCCTATCTGCAGAAGATCCTGAATAAGAACAAGCGCGCCGACCTTCCGGAGTTCCGGATTGGCGACACAATCCGCGTTCACGTGAAGATCAAGGAAGGCGACAAGGAACGCCTGCAGGCCTTCGAGGGCGCCGTGATCTGCCGCAACAACACCGGCATGGGCGAGACCATCACCGTTCGCAAGACCAGCTTCGGCACCGGCGTCGAGCGCATCTTCCCGCTGCACGCGCCGGTGATCGACCACATCGACATCGTGCGCACGGGCCGCGTGCGCCGCGCCAAGCTATACTACCTGCGCGGGCTCAAGGGCAAATCGGCGCGCCTGCGCGAGCGCGAGCGCGAATAGGCCGCCCAGCGGGCCCGTTTCCGGGAGCGTCGGGCGTGGGGGAAATCGCGTTGCGCAGCAGGCGAAAAACGCCGCGGGAGAGCGCCGTCGCCGGCCGGCGGCCGGCTCTGCCCGCCCCGGTCGTTGCCCGTTCCTTCAACGGCCGACCGCACTTTGCCGCCCACGCGCCGGCGTTTCAGGATAAGACTTGAGTTGGCCCGCACTTTGCCGCCTATGCGTTGCACCAACGAATTTGAGGAAGCCGCCCGGCGCCAGGGGTTCACGCTCATCGCCGGCCTGGACGAAGCGGGCCGCGGTTCGCTGTTCGGGCCGGTCTACGCCGCGGCGGTGATTCTCGATCCGCGCCGCATGGTGAGCGGCCTGGCGGACTCGAAAGTGCTTGCCCCCGCACGCCGCGCCGAATTGGCGATCGAAATTCGGGCCACGGCCGTGGCCTGGGCCATCGGCGTCGCCGACGCCGCCGAAATCGACCGCATCAACATTTACCAGGCCTCGCGGCTGGCCATGAAGCGCGCCGTCGAGGCCCTGCGCCCGGCGCCCGATTTCCTTTTGATCGACGCACTGACCATCGACTGGCCCGGCCCCCAGCGCGGCATCGTCAAGGGCGACGCCCAAGTACATTCCATCGCCGCGGCCTCCATTCTGGCCAAGACCAGCCGCGACGCCTGCCTGGACGAGTGGGACCGCCGCTGCCCGGGCTACGGTCTGGCGCGTCACAAAGGCTACTGCACGCCGGAACACCTCGCAGCTCTGCTGCGGCTGGGACCCGCGGCCGCGCATCGCCGCTCCTACGCTCCCGTGGCCGAGGCCTTGCGGGCGCTCGCGCAGGCGGCCTCATGAGCGGCCCGCCGCCGTCGCCGGAAAACGCCCCCGCGCCGCGACCGGAAGAAGTCCCCGTGCCGCTGCCGGAAAACTCCCCCGCGCCGCCGGGAAACGCGCCGCCGCGCCCCTTGCGCTGGTATCACTATGCGGGGCCCGTGGTTTTCGCGCTGTTCTGCATCGAACTCGGCGTCCTGCTGGTGCTGGCGCCGTGGCTGGACGTCTACGAGCACAACCGGCTGCTGTTTCTGTGCCCCGAGTGGCGCCCGTTCCTGCTCAGCCATCCCTTCCGCGGCGCGCTCAGTGGGCTGGGCTTCCTCAATTTCATCGTGGCCCTGAACGAGTTCATCGACCTGACCCGCCTGTCCGGCTCGCGGCGTTGACCCGATCGCTTCGTGGTTGAGTGTCAGGCGGCTTTCCTGAGCGCCGTGAACTCCAGCGCCGCGCGCCTCCCGTCTAAATCAGCCCGCACCAGCCCGCCGGCCGGAATCTCGTTGCCGATGATCAGCTTTGCCAGCGGCTGCATCAACTGGCGGTGAATCACGCGCTTCAGCTCGCGCGCGCCGTACTCCACGCTCGTCCCCTCCGCCAACAGGAACTTGCGCGCCCGGTTCGAAACCTCCAGTTCGAAGCCCGCCGGCCCCAGCCGCGACCGGATGTGACAGCGGATCTGCCCCAGTTCCAGATCCAGGATTCCCTCCAGCGCTTCGTGGCTGAGCGGCCGGTAGGTGACGATTTCGTCGATCCGGTTGACGAATTCCGGCGAGAAGCGCCGCCGCACCTCGCTCAGCGCGATCCGGCTCAGCTTGGTCTGCCGTTCCCTGCCCGGCTTGCGGCCCTCCGCCGGATAGCCGAATCCTCCGGCGAGTTCATCCAGCATGCTCCGCGCGCCCAGGTTCGAAGTGAGGAAAATCAGGCTGCTCTCGAAATTCACCTCGGTGTTGTCGCCCAGCTTCAGCCGCGCCCGGTCCAGCACGCCCAGCAGGATGCGCGCGAACGACGCCGCTGCTTTCTCGATCTCGTCGAACAACACCAGGCTCAACGGCGAGCGCTCGCTGGTGACGGCGTTCAGCTTCTGTTGCGACAGCATCGGGTGGGTCTCGCGATGCCCCAGGTAGCCCGGCGGCGCGCCGATCAGCTTCGCCACCTCGTGCTCCATCTGGAATTCGCCGCAGTCGATCCGCAAGACGTTGCGCTCAGAGCCGTGCAGCGTCCTGGCCAGCGCTTCCACGGTGCGCGTCTTGCCCGTCCCGGTGGGGCCCAGCAGCAGAAAAACGCCGCCCGGACGGCCTTCCGGCGCCAGCCCCGCCTCGTACAGTTCGACGTACGGAACGATGGTCTGAATCGCCTCCTCCTGGCCCAGGACGGCCTTGCCCAGATCGCCGCACAGGTCCAACGCGGGCAGCACCTCGCGCAGGGCTCTTGAGGGGCGGATAGGCGGCAGTGGTTCCAGGGCCAATGGTGTGTACCTCCGCCCAGAGTATAGTGCCGCGCGCAAGCCCCGGCCCGCCCCGCGACCTCACCCGAAGCCCCCGTACAGTCTTAAGGCACTTATAGTAACGGTTTAAGAATGAAGGGATTAGATCTTGACCAAGCTACTTTCGCGCGGTCCGTCAAAGGGCTTATGAATGCTTGTCACCGCGCCTCGGGCCGCACCTGCGGCGCGGCACTGGACCGGCCATGCCCGGCAGGCTACTTGTGTCGATAGGTGATGCGGCCCTTGGTGAGATCGTAGGGCGACATCTCGATCGTGACCCGGTCTCCGGCCAATACCCGGATCCGGTTCCGGCGCAATTTGCCGGCCAGGTGGGCCAGCACCGTGCGCTCCTGGTCGAGTTGGACGCTGAACAAACCGCTGGGGAACTTTTCCACCACGGTCCCGGTCATCTCAATGCAATCTTCCTTGCTCATCTTCCTCCCGCACCCTCAGTTTAGACCCACGGCGATCGCGATCGCCAATCCTGCCTCAGTATAGCCTAGCGCCCAGGATTTTTCCGTGTTCTGAACTCGACGGCCTCAAGTTGGACCCCATCCCGGCCGATACGAAGTCAGGAGCATCTGTGCTGGACGGAATGGTCTCACTCAAGGCCAGTATCGAGGCCTGGGATCAAGTCGACGCTCTCTTGCGGAACGCTTTCGCCGCCTATGCCGAGGCCCTGCGCCATTTCGAGGAGCATGTGGGCCGCGCGGCAGCCGCGAAATTCAAGATCGCCGGCCCGAGTTTCGAACCCCAGCGTGCCGCGCTGACCCGCGGCGGCCTCTCGCCGGCCGCGACTCTGCCCGTTCTGGAATCAGTGGGCCGCGCGGTCGAGGAGCAGTTGCGCACCTTCGCCCAGCGGCTGTGCCAGAAAGCCTGTTCGGCCGAAGACCTGCGCGATGTGGTGGACGCGCTGAACGGCGCGATTCGCGCCTTGCTCGAGACCGGCTCGCGGCATGAGCAGGCGATGCGCAGCGTGGCTGGCCGTCTGCAGGCCGCCAGCGAATCCGACGACGTCGCCATGCTGCGCCTCCTGGTGCGCCATCAATCCGCCGAACTGACTCGCCTGGCCGACGAATCCCAGCGCCACAGCCAGGCCGTTGCGGACCAGCTCCGCCAGCAGGTGGCCGAACTCTCATCGGGCCTCGAAAGCGCCCGCGATGAGGCCCGCCACGATCCTCTCACCGGCCTGTTCAACCGCCGCGCGCTGGAAGAGACGTTCCGCGCTTACGAAGGCCAACCCGCGCCCCGCTGTCTGATTCTGCTCGACATCGACCGTTTCAAGTCGGTCAACGACCAGCACGGCTACCTGGCCGGCGACGAACTGCTGCGCCAGGTCGCCGCCCGCATCCAGGCCGTTCTGGAACCCTCCGTCATCGTGGCCCGCTGGGGCGGTGACGAATTCATCATGCTCATCGAGGGCGGCCTGCCCGCCGGCATGAAGGTGGCGCGGCATCTGAATCGGGAATTGTGCGCCCGATACCGGCTGGGTGATGGCACGGCCGCGAGTGTTCTGGTCCAGGCCTCCGTCGGCCTCTCCGAATGGCGTGCCGGCGAAAGCGCCGAAAAGGTGCTGCGGCGCGCCGATTTGGCGCTGAAGTCGCGTAAGCGGCAGAGCGAGGAAAGCCGGCCGAGTGTGATTCAGTGATGCCGGCCGCGGTGCGGCGCGTTGCTCCACCCCGTTGACTTTGTTCCGTCCCGGTTGTCATCCTGAGCATGGCCGGTTCGAGTGTGATTTGCTTGTGCGCAATCTCCCGGTGGGTGATCTCAAAGACAAGCGCGTCCTGATCACGGGCGCCGGGCGAGGCATAGGCAAGCGCCTGGCCCTCGGCTTCGCCCAGGCGGGGGCGCGCATCGGCCTGCTGGCGCGTACCCAGGCCCAACTCGACCTGGCCCAACTGGAAATCGAACACAGCGGCGGCGTGGCCCTCAGTCTGTGCGCGGACGTGCGCGACCATGAGGCGGTTGCCGCCGCGGTCCAGCGCATGACGGTCCGCTTCGGCGCCCCGCAGGTGTTGGTCTGCGCGGCCGGCGTTTTAGGGCCCATCGGCGGCCTCGCCGGCGCGAGCCCCGCCGCCTGGCGCGAGGCCGTGGAAACCAATCTGCTCGGCGCGTTCCACGCCTGCCGGGCGGTGCTGCCGGCGATGCGCGAGCTGCGCTCCGGCAAGCTGCTCCTGCTGGTGGATACGGGCGCCGAGATCGGCCGGCCCTTCCTTTCCGCCTACGCCGCCAGCAAGGCCGCGCTGGTGCGCCTGGCCGAGTCGTTGGCCGGAGAGGTCGGCCCCGACAACATCCAGGTCAACTGTCTCAACCCCGGCCCGGCCTACACCAGCATGACCGACGAGATTCTGCGCGCGCCCGAGGCCGGCGATGGCGACCGCGCTGACGCCCTCCAGGTGCGCTCGAGTGGCGGCACCGCTCCCGACAAACAGATTCAGCTCGCGTTGTTTCTGGCCTCGGAGCGCTCCAATCACATCAGCGGCAAGCTGATTCACATCACGGACGACTGGCGCCGCCTCGAGTCCTCCACCCTCTCGCACGAAATATTCTCGCTGCGCCGCCTGACCCGTTTCTGACGGCCTGTCTTAATTTCACAGCTACCGCGCCGCGATTCTTGCGAGCCGTGACCAAAGGGAGCGGTCCCCTCATTCCCTCGCCGTCCACGCCCACCTACCGGCGTCGCTGGATCGACCCAAAGATGCGCCGCTTCACCTGCTCGATCTCACGTAAATGGGAGTTATGGGTGAGCCTGTCGGAGAGAAGTAATCGCCGAGGCCTCACTCGTCGGGCGCAGGCGGTTTGGCGTGCGGTTAGCGCATGCGGGCGGCAAGCGGCGTGAGTTGGCGGAGCGCGCATGGGTCCCGGCAACGCGCTCGGGCAGGTCCGATCCCTTCACACCGCCAGCGCGTGGCGATGGAGCTTGAGCAGGTTGTGGGTCAGGCAGATCAGTTTCCACTCGGCCTGCACTTTTTGGAGGCCGCGCAGCGCGAATTGGCGGAATCCGCGCTGTTGTTTGATGTGTCCGATCACCGGCTCGACGATCGTTTTTCGGGTGCGGTAGATCGCTTGTCCCACGGCGCTGCGGATCGCTGCCCGCATCCGCGTGGCGAGCGGATGATCGGCCCGCAGCCGTGAGCCGCCCGTGCCGCCGCGCCCATCGGGTGAAACCAGCACGGTCATCGGCGTCAGCGCGGGATCGAGCAGACTCTCGGTGTCCCAATAGCCCGCGTCGGCCAGCAGGACTTGCGGCGCCTGGCCCAGTGCGGCGCTGGCCGCCGCCGCCATGGGCAGCAGCTGCTGCCGGTCGTTGACCTGCTGCGTGATCTCGGCCGCCACTACGATTTGCGCGTGTCCATCCACCGCCAATTGCGCGTTGTAGCCCTGCACCACGGTCTTGATTCCGTTGTCGTACACCATGCGCGAATCCGGGTCCGTGAAATTGTAGTGGCGCGTCGGCATTTCCGCTTCCCGCCGCGCGCGGGTCAGGCGCGCTTTGGTCTTTTCGCGCTGCGCCAGGCTCTCTGGCGGCGGCTCATGGTCCTTGCGCCGGCGTCCACTCTTGCGCTTTGGATGCTGCCGCTCGGCTTGTGCCAGCTTCTGCTGCGCCTCCTGCTCCAGCTCGCGTTTGGCCTGGCGCAACTTTTCCAACCGCTGTTGCGCGTCCGCCAACTCGGGCGGCAATTCGTCGCCCCGTCGTGCCTGGCCAAAGCGCACGTCCTCCGCGGCGTCAACGCGCGCGGCTTCGGCCAGCAGCCGATCCACCAGCACCCGCAACCGCTGCTCCTGCTGATCCAGATCCCGGTATCTCAGCGAACGCGCCGGGCTGGCATTGGCCTGCACCTTCGTGCCGTCGATCACCACCGTGCCCAGCTTCACCAGCCCCGCCCGCTGGCACAGCCGCAAAGCCTGCGCAAAGAGCTTCGCCAGCGCCTCCAGATGCTGCTGCCGGAAGGCCGCGATGGTGTCGTGATCGGGGTGCTGGTCGGCGGCCAGATAACGGAAGGCCAGATCATCGTAGGTCGCCCGCTCGATGCGCCGCGAACTCGGCCGGCCCGTGGCATAGGCGTACAGCAGCAAGCGCGTCAGCATCAGCGGATGATAGGCCGCCAGCCCGCGCCCGTCGTTGCGCTCGTAGACGGAGTAGATCTCGCTGAGATCCAGCGTGTCCGCCACATCCGCGATGAACCGCGCCAGATGCCCCTCGGGCAACCAGTCCTGCAGCGCCGGCGGCAGCAAGAACGGCTGATCCAGAGAACAGGTCCGGAATCTCTTCATCACTCCGATTGGATGAATTCCGCACCCGCCCAGCACCAGGTTTTCAATGCGCGCCAGAATCTATCTCCGACAGACTCGGGTACCGTCCCGCGTTGAGCCAAGAATCGCCGGCTTCGGCCATTTTGCCCGCGACTGCTCTTACTCCGACTGCGGCGGGAAACGGCCGAGCCACGGGTTGCCGAGTCATCCCACCAGCAGAAGGCCCATTGTAGAATCTGTGCGGGAGGAAGAGGTGTTACGTTGCAGCGCACCCGCGCCAAGATGCCTGCTACTGCTTCTCTCGCTGTCTCTCACCTGTCCCGGCGGCGAGCTTTGGAACGGGACCAGAGAGGGCATGAGCGCCGCCAAAATCGAAAGGCTGTTCGGAGCACACGTAAAGCCATATTCGTCGCCAATCGGCCAAGATCTCAAGAAATGGTACACCTTGGACAAACTTCAACCCTTTTGCGGCGGGAACTTTCAAGTCATATTCGGTATGGACTCGCTCTGGCACAACTCAGGGCTGGATTGGATGCTCCTTGAGCTTGAGAAACCATCGAATGCGGACGGCAAGATCGGCGATTGCGTGCTGGCGCAATACGGAAATAAGTACGGACCTCCTAGGCCAAGCAACGCAACATCAGACAAGGGAGGGCACGACTTCTCCGGTGGCAGGATATGGGTGTACGCGTCTCCAAAGGGGATCGAGATCATGCACAGAGGTCACGGCTGCCACGTGGGGAGGATCAGGACTGATATTGCATTCGGGTGCGGCCCGGATTTCGGATGGCCCTTGTAAGGGCCATCCGACACCCGCCCCAGAAGCCCAGCACAATACTGATCAATCGCTACACCTCACGTTAAGGCGCTGCGGCCACCCAACCGCAGCCGCAGCTGCTTGCAGAACCGCGACCGGGAGACGGTTGTGCGCTAACGATTTCTCCGCGCCCTCGTAGCCCCTGCTCACGGCCGTTTCAGCCGGTCGAAGAATGTGAAATCCCAGCGCTCCGCCCACGGGATCTCGATCCGCTCGCCCGAGACGATCAGCGGCAGCCAGACGTCGCGCGTATCGCCCAGATCGAGCGGGTTCCAACGGTCGGCCAGAAAGATAAAGGCGTCGCGCCGACCCGGAACCGGGAGCACATAAGTGCTTTGTGAATGAAAAGTGAGCTCCGCGTCGGGGCCCGTGCATGGGTTGCCCTTTACTTCCCACGGGCCCAGCGGGGAACGCGCCACCGCATACAGCGCCTGGTTGGGCTTCCAGCCGGTGCACTTCGATGTGATCAAGAAATACCGGTCGCCGGCCCGGAACATGGCCGGCGCCTCGCGATACTGATCCACGAACGCCTCGGCCGACTTTCCGCTCGGCTTCAGGTAGTCGTCCGTCAGCAGGGAGATGTGCATGGTCCGGTTGCCCTGGGAGGAGAAGATCAGGTACGCCTTCCCGTCCCGGTCCTGGAACACCGTCATGTCGCGGCTCTCCTGCCCGTCGGGACGCATGCTCCCCAGGTAGCGGTAAGGCCCGGCCGGTTTGTCGGCTACCGCGACTGCCGCGCGCGCGTACTCATAACCGAACCACCCCTGTTTGGTAAGCACACTCCTGTCGATGTGCAGCCACATGACGTACTTCCCGGTCCTGCGGTTGTAAATCACCTTGGGCCGCTCGGCGGCGTTGGCCGGAGCGAGGTCGTGCGCCGGATCGTCCTTCACGGCCCGCAACGCCAGCCCTTCGTTCTTCCAGTTCAGAAGATCCCGCGACGAGTAACACGAGACGCCCGTCAGCGCCACGTTCTGCGTTTTCGCGTCGGTCGGCGCCGACATGTCCTCTCCGAACCAGTAATAGGTGCCGTTGCGCTCCAGCATCCCGCCGCCGTGCGCCTGGATCCGGTTGCCGTCCGTGTCCACCCAGGCTTTGCCCGGCTCGAAGGCGGTGACGCGGTCGCCCCGTCCGGCGCCGGCCAATGGAATCAGCAGCGCCAGGAGAAAAAGAAAATTCTTATGCATAATCGGCCTGTGAGCAGTTTAACCCGGATGTTTCACTTGCGATCGTAGCGAGGCGCGATGAGAGGGCCCCAACATCAAGCCCCAACATCAAACAAAGCCACGAGGCGCGCTCGCCGTCGCCGCCCGCAGGCGTACTTGGTGGTACGTTGAGGACGGCGACGGAGCGCAACAAAGTAGACGCGGCCCTATCGCGCGCCGCAGCCGATGGCTGGTGAAATATCCGGGTTAACTCACGCGCGTCGGCCCGGATCATCTGTCTGAGTATCTGTCGAGTGCTCCGTCCGCGCCGGCCAACCGCAGCCGCAGCAGATTCAGCGCGCTCTGCGCCGCGAAGGCGCGCACTCGTGCTCGATCGCCCGGGAAGCGCAGCCGCCGCGCCTCCGTTCCTCCCGGTCCAGCCAGGCCGATCCATACCGTCCCCGGCTCTGCGCTGCCCGCCGGCTCCGGCCCCGCCGCGCCCGTCACCGCCAGCGCCCACGTGGCCCCGGTCCGCTCGCGCGCGCTGGCGGCCATCGCTTTGGCCACGGCTTCGCTTACGACGCCGTGCGATTCGATCAGCCCCGCGTCCACGCCCAGCAGCAGGGTTTTCATCTGCGTCTGGTAAACCAGGAATCCGCCCGCGAACCACGCCGACGCCCCCGCCACTTCCGTGATCCGCGCGCCCAGCAATCCAGCCGTACAGCTCTCCGCCACCGCCATCGTCTCGCCGCGGTGCTTCAACTGCTCCCCGACCACGCTCTCCAGCGGCGCCCCGTCTTTCGAATAAATCCGCTCGCCCAGCGCGGCCTCGATCTTCGCGCCCAGCTCGGCCGCCAGCGCTTCGGCCTGCTCCGGCGTTTCCGCGCGCGCCCGCAGGTGGATCTGGATATCCCCAGCCGCCGCCAGAATCGTCGTCACCGGGTTCGCGTACGGCTTGTAAAGCGGCGCGATCAACTGGTCCAGATCCGACTCGCCCATCCCCGCCACTCTGTAACAGCGCGTCCGGATGCTCAGCCGCGGCACGCGCTCCCGCAACCGCGCCACGCACGCGCTCTCGAACATCGGCTGCATCTCGCCCGGCGGTCCGGGCAGCAGCGCGATCATCTTCCCTTCCAGGTCGATCCACTGGCCCGGCGCCGTGCCGTTGGGGTTCTCCAGCTTTTCCGCGCCCACGATGAGAAACGCCTGCCGCCGGTTGATCGCGGCCATCCGCCGTCCGAAGCGCGCGAAGCGCTGCTCGATCCAGCTTTGGATCTCCTCTGAAAAAACGAGCCCGCGCCCCAACGCCTGCGCCACCGCCTCCCGCGTCACGTCGTCCTCGGTCGGCCCCAGCCCGCCCGTCACCATCACAATGTCCACGCGCTCCAGCGCACCACGCACCGCGCCGGCGAGCCGCTCACGGTCGTCGCCGACGATCGTCTTTTGCGTGACTTCGACGCCCAGCTCGTTCAGCCGCGCCGTCAGCCACAATGAGTTCGTGTCGCTGCGCGCCGGCGTCAGCAGTTCACTGCCGGCGGCGATGATCTCGGCATTCATGGGATTGCGAAATCTGCGTCAGGCGCGTCTCAGCCCATCAATCCCTGCCTGGACGCTGTAGGCGGCGTTGGTGGTCGTGATAATCATCCTGCCCCCCGGCGCGAAGGCCAGCCCCACGATGTTGGGCCCGCTCAGGAACAATGTCGCTTCGCGTTCGGGCGTGATCCGCACGATGCCCTTGCGCCCGCCCAGCGACGCCGCCACGTACAGGTTCCCCTGCCGGTCAACGTCCATCCCTTGCGGCCGCCCCAGCCCGCGGTAAAACACATCCACCTCGCCCGCTGGCGTGATCCGCTGCACCGCGTCGTAGCTCGACGTCGTCGGACCGGTGACGAACAGCACGTCCTGAACGCCGAACGCCAGGTGATACGCCGCGATGGAGGCCTCCAGCGTCGCGAAAACGTAGATCTGACGTTCCGGGCCGATCTTGAAAACCGTCCCCGCGCGGTCGCCCACGTACAGGTTGTCCTTGCTGTCGAAGGCGATCCCCGTCGCCACCCCCATGCCCTCGACGTACACCGACAGCTCGCCGCTGCGGCTCACCTGGTACACCACGCCGTCGAAGCGCGACGATACGTGCAGCACCCCGTCGCGGTTGAATGCCAGCCCCGTCGCGTTCATCAGTTCCGTCACGAACGGCCGCAGCACGCCCGCCGTGTCGATCGTATACACCGCCACGGCCGTCTTCTGCCCGCGCGACCCGCTGAAGGTCGTGTAGACGTTGCCCTCATGGTCCACCGCCGGGCTGGCCACCGGATGCAGGTTGCCACTCAGCAGCGTGCCCACCGCGATCTCCGCCAGCTCGCTCGCCGCCGTGCCGTTGCTCACCGTCAGCCGCCCTTTGCCTTCCGTCTCCGGCACCCGGGCCACTACGAATTGATCCGAGCTGACCACGAGTTGCGCATCCACGCCGCCGATGGAGACTTGCGCCCGCGCCGCGCGCACGAAACCCTGGCCGTGGATGTGTACGTCCCCGCCCGGAATAGCCGCGGCGGGACTGAGCTTCTCGATGAGCGGGCGTTGTGCGTCGTTTTTTGTAAAAAGCATGCGAGACCAGGCTGCGACCGGCTTCCTATTTCAGATTGAACCATCCCGCTGCCAACTGCAAAACCTGTAGCGTGATCCACGCGTACGCCCCGGCGCCCAAATCGTCCACCACGATCCCCGTCCCTCCCGGCAGCCGCTCCAGCTTCCGCACCGGCCACGGCTTCACGATGTCGAACAACCGGAACAGCACGAACGCTGCCAGCGCCCAGCCCCATGTCCACGCGCCCAGCGCCGCCAGCGCGATCCATTGCCCCAGCACCTCATCCACAACCACCAGCCCCGGATCTTTTTTGCCTGTGATGACCTCCGCCCGTCCCGCCGCCCAGATGCCCGCCGGCGTGACCGCCGCCGCCAGAATCAGCAACATCCACGGCTGCCAGCCCGCGTATCGCACCAGCAGCCACGCCACCACAACGCCGCCCGCCGAGCCCGCTGTCCCCGGCCCCCACGGCCAGTACCCGCACCCAAACCACGTCGCGATGGCCAGCGCCAGTTTATTCAAGCCCGCCCCCGAGTGGCGCGGCATCTCCGCCCGCGCCGCCGGACTCCGCCTCCGCCCCCGGCGTCTCGTTCACCACCGGGATGCGGTACTCCTCGTCGGCCCAGCGCCCCAAGTCGATCAACTGGCAGCGCTCGCTGCAGAACGGGAAATAGTCCGTTCCCAGTGCCGCGGGCCGCTTGCAGGTCGGGCATTGCACCGTGAAAGCCATCGCGATTGATTCTACTTTGGAAGGCGCTCCAGGCGCACTGCTACGCCCGTCCGCAGCCGCTCTACTCCAGCTCCATCCGCCGCAGGTGGACCCAGCTCTTCAGAGCGAACGCCACCAGCAGGATCAGCACGAGCCAGCGCAATCCGCCGTCCAGTGTCGTCCACGCCAGCACCGCCAGCACGCCATAGGCGCTCAACGCCTGGAAGAAGCGCTTCCGTGCGGCCGGGTCCGGCGTGGGAGCGGGCACGGGCGTGGGTGGCTGAGCCATTCGCGTCCGTCTACCTCTGCCGCGGCATGTTGTAGTTGAACACCAGTTGCAGCCGCGCCTCCTGAGCTGTGAATCCGGCGGGAAGAGGCGGAAAGGGCACCGCGCCGCTGACGCCCGCCACCGCCGCCCGGTCCAGCGCGTTGGCGCCCGACTCCTCGGCAATCACCAGCTTCGTCACCTGCCCGTTGCGATCCACCGCGAACTGGATCACCACCTGCCCCGAACGCCCGTAGCGCACGCTCTCCGGCATCACGCTGAACCAACTGCGCCGCACCGCCGACAGCACCTGAATCAGGTACGGCCTGAAATCGACGCCCTGCGGGTCGCTCATCAGCTCCAGCGCGCTCTGCCGCTGCGCCCCGGGCGCACCCCGCTGCTGCAGGCTGTCCATCGCCCCTCCCAGGCCCTGGCCGTTGTCGCCGACCACCACGCCGGAGCCGCCCGCCCCGTTCCGGATCACCGCCCGCAGCGCTTCGTCCACGCCCGTCTTGGGCACCTCGATGTGCGGCCCGCCCAGGCCCTGCGGCTTCGGCGAGCGGTCCGGGCCTCCCACGGGCTCGAACGGGCTCTTCTTCTGCGGCGGCGCCGGCGGCTGCGCCGGCGGCACTGGCGGCATCTTCAGCGCCGCCACGTTGCCCGGCTGCGGAACGTCGATGTGCGGCGCTTCGATCGGCTGAGCCGAAGGGGTCGGGGGCGCGGGCGCGCCCGGCGGCGCGCTGCCCGGCGCCGGCCGCATCGCCGGAATGTGGAGCTGCGGCTTGGGCAGCAAACTGGAAAGGTCAACCTCCTCAGCCGGCTTGTTGACCTGGGGCGCCTTTTGGGTCAGCTTGAACTCATCCGGGTCGAGCCGCGGCTCCACCAGCGGCGTCGCGTTCTTCAGCGCCAGCTCCATCCGCCAGCGCTCGTCCGGGCGGCCCGCTCCGCCCGGCGCGTTCCACAGCAGCAGCACCAGTGCCACGTGCCACGCCACGGCTCCCGCCGCGGCGATGCGGTGCCGCCGCCGCGTCTCCGGCTCGCGCCACTCCAGCAGGAACCCGGGCGCCGCCTGGTCGCTATGCCAATATCGCTGAAAATCGGATTCCATTCGCTCCGCAAGGGAAAGACGTCGTTGACCGGCGCTCGGGTTGCGCGCCCACACGCCGGATTCGCCGCGGCGCGCGCCTCAGGCCCGCAAATGCCGTGCTACCAGCGCGGCATGCTCTTCAATCTTATCAAGGATCTCCCGCGCCAACTCCAGCGCTCGGAGCGCTGCCACTCCGTCCACCAGCGGCGTCGCGCGCGTTTCCAGGCAGTCCAGGAAGTGCTCGAACTGCAGCTTCAGCGGCTCGCCCTTCACCACCGCCAGTTGCCGGAAACTCATCTGCCGGTCGCGCCCCACGCCCACCACCACGCAGTCCTGCCGCGCATAGTCCACCGATACGTATTGCCCCGGCTGGAAGAAGCGCAGCTTGCGCACCTTCTCGGTGGAAACGCGGCTGGCCGTCAGGTTGGCCACGCAACCGTTGGGGAACGCCAGCCGCACGTTGGCGATGTCCACCTTGCCGCTCATGACGGAAATCCCCGCCGCCCGCACCTCCTCCGGCCGGCCGCGCGTCATCGCCAGCAGGATATCCAGGTCGTGGATCATCAGGTCGGAGACCACGCTCACGTCCAGGCTGCGCGGCGTGAACAGGCTCAGCCGGTGGATCTCGAAAAACAGCGGAGTCGTCGCCTCCGCCATCGCCGCCTGCACCGCCGGGTTGAAGCGCTCCAGGTGGCCGCATTGCAACACCCGCCCGCGATCCGCGGCCTTCTCCACCAGCGCCCGCGCTTCGCCCGGACTGGCCGCGATCGGCTTTTCCACCAGCACGTCCAGCCCTTCGTCGATCAGCCGGCAGGCCACCTCGCAGTGCGCCACCGTCGGCACGGCGACAATCGCCGCATCCGCCGCGTCCGCCGCCTCTTCCAGAGTCTCCAGCACTGGGCATCCGAACTCCGCCGCCGCCGCGCGCGCCTTGTCCGCGTCGATATCCACCACGCCCGCCAGCTCCGCGCGCTCTGAGTCGCGAACCACCCGCAGGTGATTGCGCCCGAAGGCCCCTGCTCCCACGACGGCGATGCGGCGTTTATCGCTCATGCTGGCACCTGCGAGAAGACATGCTTGGTTTTCTCATGACGGGGTTCTGTATCAATTCTGCGTTTGAGTGCTTCAATTCGGTGGGCACGCTCTTTCAGTCGTTCCAGCTCGCGCAATCGGTCCTACTTCGCCGCGGTAGAGAGCTTGACAGTCTGCAGAATCGTCCGGAAGACCTTAAGATCCTCATCCAGATGCTCGGGCCTTGTGCGCAAGGAGAAGAGGTAGTTCACTGAGGGTTCGTTCGGGTCGAAAGCACTCGGGACACCGGCTTGCGTCGCGACGATCACTACGATCCAGCCATGAGGAAGGTTTACCCTGCCCGTAACGCTCGCTAGACCGGTGACGTGCAATCCGGCAGGGCCCGCTTGGCACCGCCCTCCCGCGGCATCACACCCCATGCTCAGGAGACCAGGCAAGTGCTTGGTAACGTCCAGCGCATTGAAGAAAGCGAAAAGCCAGACAGATCTATGATGCGCGTCGTCGTGGCAAGCCTCGGCGCTACCGCCTCCTAAGAGTATGCCAAAACCGTGATCGTGCTCGTCCTTGGGGCTCGAACACAGTAAGCCCTCGTTTGGAATTAGGAGGTTAATGCCGAACTCAGAATTACTGTAAATTTTGGGTCGAGCTGTCGTTTGGCCGAACATCGCTATCATCGCCGCCCAACAGACCGCCGCTTGTGGTGGACTTATCATCGCGCCGCCCGTGATCCGCCTAGGACCTTGGCTTTCTCCAGATCTTGCTGCGGCGCGCAGCCGACGATGGCGATGCCGGCCGCGGCGGCCAGTTGCAACATCTCGTCGCGGTCCAGCAGCAGCGTGCGGCCGGCATCCAGCGCCAGCGCGGTCGCGCCGCACTCGACCATGGTGCGGATGGTCGCCGGGCCCACCACCGGCACGTCGAACAGCAAATGCTGGCGGCGGTGCGAGACCTTGACCAGGCGCAGCGGCCGACCGTTCACCAACGCCGCGGCGCGTCGCAGCATCGCGTCCGTGCCCTCCATCGCCTCCACCGCCACGCAGGCCCGTTCGCTCACCGCCACGCTCTGGCCGACATCCACCCGCGCCAACGCCTGCGCCACGCGCCGCCCGTAGTGAATGTCCTTCTGCTCCTCGCCGTCCGGCTTGCGCCGCGCCAGCGAGCCCTCCCCGGCCAGCAGCGGCTTCAGCAGCAGCGTCGAATCGGCCAGCCGGATGCCCTCTTTCTCCAATTCCCGCTGCACCCCGCCGATCAGCGCATCCGTATTGCGCGCCGGCAGCGAGGCCAGCATCTGCAGCAGCCGCCAATCGGGCTTGAGCGCCGAAAACAGGGACGTGTGTTTCACCTGGCCGGCCATGATCACTTCACTGATCTGCTCCTCGTGCAGGATGTCGATCAGCCGGCTCAGCTCGGCGATGCTGAGCCAGTGGCACGCCACGCCCAGCGTGGCAACCTCCGGCGGCGCATTCTCGCGGATCGCCAGCACAACCACTTCATGGCCCAGCGCCCGCGCCGTTTCCAGCGCCAGCACCGGAAACCGGCCGCTGCCGGCGATCAGCCCGTATCTCACTTGATGAACCCGCGTTGGGCCGAGCGGATGAACGCGATCAGCTCGTCCACCTCCGCGCACGGCGGCGTTTCGGCCTGGATCTGCTCGAGCGCCTGCGACGTGTTGAGCCCGGCGCTGGTCAGCAGCCGGAAGGCTTTGTGCAGCCGCTCGATCGACTCGCTCGAAAAGCCGCGCCGCTTCAGGCCGACTTTGTTCTCGCCGAAGACCTTCGACTCGCGCGGCGTGACGGTCTGCGAATACGGCAGCACATCCTGCGTCACCACGCTGTAGCCGCCCACGAAGGCGTGCTGGCCGATGCGGCAGAACTGGTGCACCCCGGTGAAGGCCTCCACAATCGCCCAGTCCCCGATGGTCACGTGGCCCGCCATGGTCACCGCGTTGCCCAGGATGCAGTGGCTGCCGATGTTGGCGTCGTGCGCGATGTGCGCGTAGGCCATGATCAGATTGTCGTCGCCGATGCGAGTCACCAGTCCGCCGCCCTCGGTGCCGCGGTGGATGGTGACGAATTCACGGATGCGGTTGCGATTGCCGATGCGCGTCTCGGCGCGCTCGCCGCGGTACTTCGATGTCCTGCGACGCCACGCCGACGGTCGCATAGGGGTAGAAGAGGTTGTCCTCGCCGATCCACGTAGGCCCCTCCAGATACAGGTTCGCCATCAGCCGTGAGCGGGCCCCGATCTCCACCTCCGCGCCGATGATGCAGTATGGCCCGATCTCCGCGTCGGGATGGATACGCGCCGCCAGGTTGACGATGGCCGTGGGATGGATCGCCATCGCGGGCCGCTCCTATTGGCCAGGCGTGGGCGCGGCAGGCTTGGAGGGCCGGTCGGAGACGATGCACATCACGGTGGCCTCGGCCACCACCACGCCGTTGACGGTCGCCACGCCCTGGGCCTTCACCGCCGTGGCCTTCTTCTTGAGGATCTTCATGTCGATGCGCAGCGTATCGCCGGGCAGCACGGGCTTGCGGAACTTGGCCTCCTCGATCGAGGCGAACAGCACCAGCTTGCTAGCGCGGTCGGGCACGTCGTAGAGCACCCGGATGCCCGCCACCTGCGCCATGGCCTCGACGATCAGCACACCGGGCATGACCGGGAAGTCGGGGAAGTGGCCGGCGAAGAAGGGCTCGTTGGCCGAGACGTTCTTGATGCCGACAATGCGATCGGGCTCCATTTCCACGATCCGGTCCACCAGCAGGAACGGATAGCGGTGGGGCAGGATATCGCGGATCTCGATGTTTTCGAGGACTGCCATGGCGAAAGCGTTATTCTAGCAGGGACCAGGAGCGGGAGACGAATCATGAACCCGGTGCAGGCGTGGATCGAGGCCCGGCGCGAGGAGCTGATCGCCCTCCTGCGCGAGTTGGTGGAGTGCGAATCGCCCAGCGACGACGCGGCTGCGGTGAACCGCTTTCAAGAACTGCTCGCCAGCCGGCTGGGCGGTTTTGCGCGGGCGCGTTTCTATTCCAGTGCGATCCGTGGCCGGGGCCGCAATCTGCTCCTCGAATTCGAACTGCCCGGGCCGCGCCGCAAGCGCTCCGGTCCCATTCTCGCCGTCGGCCACGCCGACACCGTGTGGCGCCTGGGCACTTTGCACGAGATGCCCTTCCGCCGCGCCGAGGGCCGCCTGTGGGGCCCCGGCGTGCTCGATATGAAGGGCGGGTTGGCGCTGTTCATATATGCTCTGAAGGCGCTCCAGGCTCTCGGACTGCCGCTGGAGCGTAAGATCTGCCTATGGGTGGTGAGCGACGAAGAGGTCGGCAGCACGGGTTCGCGCGCCCGTACCGAGGCCTTGGCGCGAGCCGCGCGCGCGGTGCTGGTTCTCGAGCCTTCAACCGGCCTCGAGGGCAAGCTGAAGACGGCCCGCAAGGGTGTCGGCATCTATCATCTGGCCGTCAGCGGCCGCGCCGCTCACGCCGGCGTGGACTTCGCCACGGGCGCCAGCGCGATCGTCGAACTGGCGCGGCAGATCGGCGTACTGGCCGGTTTCACCGACTTGAAGAAAGGCATCACCGTAAACCCCGGCGTCATCTCCGGCGGTTCGCGCACCAACGTCGTCGCAGCCGCGGCCGGCGCCGAGGTGGACGTGCGCGTGGCGCGCATGAGTGACGCCGCGCGCCTCGACCGCCGCTTCCGCGCCTTGACGCCCTTCGACGCGCGCTGCAGGCTCGAAATCACCGGTGGTTTGAACCGTCCGCCGATGGAGCGCACGGCACAAGGGGCCGCGTTATTCCGCGCGGCGCGCTCCATCGCCCGGCGGGAATTGGGCCTGGAACTCGAGGAAAGCTCGAGCGGCGGCGGCTCCGACGGCAACTTCACCGCCGCGCTGGGCGTTCCCACGCTGGACGGCATCGGCGCCGTCGGCGAGGGCCTCCACGCGCCGCACGAATCGCTGCTCGAGGCCTGCCTGGCGCCCCGGGCCGCGCTGCTGGCCCTGCTCGTGCGCCATCTGGGACAATAGAAAATTGGGGGCATTTTTCGGCCCCTCCATCGGATGGTTGCAACGGGCGCTTATTACGGAATTGCAGCTGCGGTCGTGGGCCTTGCGCTATGGCTTGTGGTATCACCGTGGGCCGCCCTGCCGGTGTTCCTTTTCGGCTTCTTTTGCCTGTGGTTCTTCCGCGATCCCGAGCGCGCCATTCCGCGCGGTCCGGTCGCCGTTTCGCCGGCCGATGGCAAAATCGTATGCCTGCGCCACAAGCCCGAATCGGCCCAGGTGTGCATCTTCATGAGCCTTCTCGACGTGCATGTCAACCGCACGCCCATCGGCGGCAAGGTGGTGGACGTGACCTACAGCCCGGGCCGCTTCATGGCCGCCAGCCGCGACGAAGCTTCGTATGCCAACGAGCGCAACACGCTCACCGTGGAATCGCGCGATGGCGTGCGCGTCACCTTCTCGCAGATCGCCGGCCTGCTCGCGCGGCGCATCGTCTGCCGCGTCAAGCCGGGCGATTACGTCACCACCGGCGAGCGCATCGGCCTGATCCAGTTCGGTTCGCGCGTGGACGTCGACCTGGGCCCCGAATGGAGGGTCGAGGTGCGGGAGGGCCAGAGAGTCAAGGCTGGAGCCACGGTGCTGGCGCGCCGTTCGACGGCCGAGGGTTAGCGTCATGCTGCCACGCCTCAATCTGCGCGAGCGCCTGGTCGATCCGAAATCGCCCGAGCGCCGTCCCCGCCGCGCCGCCTACGCCCTGCCGACCCTGTTCACGGCCGGCAACCTGTATCTCGGTTTTCTGGCGATCCTGCAGTCGATCGAAGGCGCGCTGTACGCCTCCGGCGGCCATTTCGGTTTCAATTCGCACTTTGAACTGGCCGCCAAGGCCATCGGCGTCGCGGTCTTCCTGGACGGTCTCGACGGGCGCATTGCCCGGCTGACGAATACGGCCAGCGAATTCGGCCGAGAACTCGATTCACTGGCCGACGTCATCAGCTTCGGCATCGCCCCAGCGGTGCTGGGCTTCGTGTGGGGCTTCCTGTTTCTCGACGTTTCGACGCCCGAGCCGCTGCGCCGCTACATTGTCCAGGCCGGCTACTTCCTGGTCTTCGCCTTCGTGTTGTGCGGCGCGGCGCGACTGGCGCGTTTCAATGTCACCGAGAATCCGGTGCCGCGCAATCCGGGCCGCCCCGACCGCAAATACTTCGTCGGCCTGCCCATTCCGGCGGCCGCGGCGATGGTGGCGGCGCTGGTCTACTTTTTCGGTTCCGAGCCGTTGATGTTCTGGCCGCTGGTTTGCGCCTGGCTGGCGCTGCTGGCCCTGCTCTCGTTCCTCATGATCTGCCTGTGGCGCTATCGCAGCTTCAAGGATCTCAACCTGCTGCGCCCCCGCTCTCCGGTCACCGTGGTCGTTCTGGGCATCGCGATTTACGCCATCTGGAACTTCTCCCAGATCTTCTTACTGCTGCTCGCCACGGCCTATGTTTCCAGCGGCATCCTGGTGCGTTTTGCCGGCATCGTGCGGCGGCGGCTGTTCCCGCGCCGGCCCGCGCCCGACCCCGGCTCCGGTGCAAACTGAGAATGAGCGGACCGGAACAGTCAACAACGATGCCTCGCGCCAGGTGGCTGCTGATCGGCGGTGAAACCCTCCTCGGCCAGGAGATCCGGCAACTGGTCGAGGAGCGCAAGCTGCCCATCGACCTCGTCCTGGCCTCGGCCGGGCCGCAGGAACGCGTCCTGACCGCCAGCGAAGGCGAATTGGGGGTGATCCCTCCGCTCGACGACGTCTCCGTCGAGGAGGCCGCCGTGCTGATCCTCGCCGGCGCCGCCGAAACACACCGCGAAGCCCGGCGCCTGGCGCTCGCCGCCCGGCGCCCTCCGGCCCTGATCGACGTCACCGGCGCGTTGGAGAATCTGGCTGAAGCCCGCGTCTGCGCCCCGGTGCTCGATCTTCCGCCGCTCGGCGGCGCCAGCCAGGTCCACGTCCCCGCCCATCCGCTGGCCGTGGCGCTGGCCCGGCTGTTGGCGGCTTTTCAAAAGCCGCGGGTGGCGCGCTCTGTAGTCACGGCCTTCGAACCCGCCAGCGAGCGCGGCCGCGCCGGCCTCGACGAGCTGCATCAGCAGACGGTCAGCTTGTTGAACCTCAAGGCGCTGCCCAAGGAGATCTTTGACGCCCAGGTGGCCTTCAACCTGCTGCCGCGCTACGGCCAGGACGCGCCGCTGGCGCTGGCCGCGGTCGAGCGCCGCATCGACCAGCACCTGGCGTCCTTGCTGGGTCCGCTGGGCCTGGGCCTGCCTTCACTGCGTCTGCTGCACGCGCCGGTCTTCCACGGCTACGCGCTGAATGTCTGGCTGGAATTCAACTCTCCCGTCGCCGCCGACGACGTCACCCGCGCTCTGGCGGCGGCTGCTTTCGACGTGCGCGGTCCGGACCAGGAGCCCGGCTCAAACACAGCCACCGCCGGCGAGAGCGGCATCACGGCCAGCGACCTGGCGCCCGACCGCAACGCCGCGCACGCCTTCTGGCTGTGGCTGGCCTTCGACAACCTGCGCGCCCACGCCGACAATGTGCTGCTCACCGCGGCGCTGCTCAGCCGCCCGTTGTCGAAGGGAGAAGTATCAAAGGGAGACGCACCGAAGGGCCAGGGAGACGCGCGGAAATGAATGCTGCCTCAGTGAGACGAAAACTCTGCACAGCCTCGCCAGCCCCGCTTGTGGCCCTGTTGCTGGCCAGCCTGGCCGGCTGCGGCTACCATGTCGGCGGCCAGGGCGACATGCTGCCTAAAACTCTGCACACCATCGCCTTGCCCGCGTTCACCAACGCCACGACGAAATACAAGCTCACCGGCCTGTTGCCGCAGGAGATCGGACGCGAGTTCACGGCCCGCACCCGCTACCAGGTAGTCTCCGACCCCAACAACGCCGACGCCGTCCTGGAGGGCGTGGTCAAGGGCTATTACGGCGCCCCCACGGTTTACGACCCCGCAACCGGTCGTTCCTCGGGAGTGCTGCTCAGCGTGTGGCTGAACCTCACCCTGCGCGAGCGCGCCACGAAAAAGGTGCTCTGGTCGCGCACCAACATGGAGGTCCGGGAACGCTACGAAATCACTACCGACCAGCGTTCCTACATCGACGAGAGCGACGCCGCGCTGGCCCGCCTGAGCCGCAGCGTTGCCCAGCAGGTCGTCAGTTCGATCCTGGAGGCGTGGTAGGGTCGCCGTGACGCCCGAGCAGTTCATCCGCTCGCTGCAGCTTCAGCCACCCCGGCCGGTCTACCTCTTTCTGGGCCCCGAGATCCACCGTCGCCGGCAGTGCCGCGAGGCGCTCCTCGACAAGGTTCTGCCGCCCGAGGAGCGCTCCAGCGGGCTGACGCGCCACGACCTCGACACCCTGCCGCTGAGCGAAGTCCTGGATGACGCCCGCTCGATGTCGCTGTTCGCCGGCAACCGCGTCATCTGGGTGGGCGCGGCCGAATCCGCCCTGCCGCGCGGCCGTGCCGCCGCCGAAGCGGACGCCGGGGAAAGCGACGCCCCGGGCGCCGCCAAGGGTGATGCCGCCCTGCTGGCCGCCTATTGCAACGACCCGACGCCCGGCGTGGTCCTGGTCTTCGACTGCTCGCGTTACGATTTTGAAGGCGAGGACAAAGCCCGCTGCGAACGCGTCGCCAAGTTCTACGCCGCCATACCCGCCAGCGTCGAGTTCCATCACACCACCGCCCTCGAGGCGCGGGCCTTTGCCCAGCAGCGAGCCGCCGAACTGGGCCTGCGCATCGGCCCGCCCCAGCTCGACCGGCTGGTCGAGGCCACTGCCGCCGACCTAGCGCGCCTGGTGAACGAGCTCGACAAGCTGGCCCTCTACGCCCCGCCCGGCGGCGAAATCAGCACCCAGGACATCGCGGCCCTGGTGCCGAACCTCTCCGAGACGACGATTTTCGCCCTGGTCAACGCCCTGGCCCGGCGCGACCGGCTGGAATCGCTGCGCCTCCTGGACACGCTCATCCGCGAGGGCGAATACCTGCCCTTGGCTCTGACCTTCCTGGGCACGCTGCTGCGCCTGGCCCTGGCCGCCCGCGAACAGCAATTGCGTTCCGTCCAGGACGTCCAGACTTACTTCCAGCGCCAGGGGATTGCGATGTGGCGCACGCGCGCCGAGCAGGTCTACAACGCCAGCCTGAAGTTCCCCCGCGAAACGCTCGAGCAGGCCATCTCGCTGGTCTTCCGGGCGGACCGCGACCTCAAGGGCAACCGCCCCGACGATCGCATTGTCCTGGAGGATTTCGTGCTGCGCCTCACTTGATGTAAGGCGCTGAAATGGAGAGCTTTACGCCGACTCTGGCGCGCCCGTAAGGGCCTTCAGGTGCTTGTGGATGCGGGCCTTGTAGCGGGCCGCGGTGTTGTCCTTGATGATGCCCCATCGGGCCGCCCGGTCAACGATCGAAAACGTCTCCGGCAGCAGTGCCGCAGCCGCCTGCGCGTCTTTCTTTTCAAGCGTCTTGCGCATGCTCCGGACCGCCAGCCGCATCCGGCTCCGCCGCATCCGGTTCACCTTCGTGCGCCGCTCGGTGATCCGGATCCGCTTCAACGAGGAAAAATGATTCGCCATTGCTAGTCGTTACGCACCTTAACCCAAAGTGTTACAGCCTTTAGGGTATCGCATCCGCCGCTGGTCCGTCAAAACCGGGTAGTGTCTGAAAGGTGCCCTGACGCTACTCGTGTCCAGTCGCAGCAGGCTCCAGCCATGGTCCGTAACGGCCCGGGTGCTTCCAGTTATAGCATGCTGGGCACTCGCATATGCCAACCACACCGTCAGGCCGAAAATGCCTGAGGCCATGAATCGTTCCGTCCCGCTGATCAAAGCGATGAATGAATTTCGCGATCAGGGTCGGGTTTTTCCGTCCATACAACAGGAAAACGGAGTGAGCCACGAAATCAGCTACCTGAAGCAGACGAGACTCCTTTACGCTGGCGAAGTATGGGATGTCACAGAGATTTCTGAGGGCGTCCCAGCGCGTGCCAAGCTGTCTGAATTCTCGCACCCACGTTTTTGCCCTCTTGTCGAACTTGCCTTCGGCGAACACCAAGAGGCCGCGCTGGGGATCATTCTGGTCGTTACGCCGCGAGAGGAATCTGTCGAATCTGGACAGGATCTGCTCCGTCGCATAAGCGACAGCATCTTCTCCATAGAGCGAAGCGCTTTTTTCAACTGCGGCGGCGAACAGAATCATGCCTTGTTCGTTTGCCCCGGCGATCGCGTCTGCGATATCGCCTAGGATTTCGTTGCGCTTCGGTTCTGCCACATTTCGCCAGAAGCCCTTGCCGGCCCTAATCTCGGTCGCGTGAAATTCTATCGGGGGAAGCCCAGGAAAGTGCTTTGTCTGGACGCTCTCCATCTCGCGGGACAGGAAGAATGTGACACGCTCAAATACGGCTGCCCCCGCAAGCACGAAGAACCTATCAGTGGGGTCAGATTCATTCCCGGATTCGTCGAGATAGAGCAGGTACACGTAAAAAAGGCGACGGGCCGCACCATTTAGGGCACGTGCGAGTTCCTCTCTGGGGAAACTCAACCAGTCGCACTACAAGCCTATCACCGTTGCAGTCCTTGTCAATATCTCTCCACCGCCCTATGCCGTTTTTAATACCTTGTTTTTCAATAACTTGAACGCCCCACGCATTTGCCTCACCCATGCGTGACCCGCAAACCCCAGTGCGAGGGCTGGCGCAGTGTGTTGCCATCGCCTGCATTCACCGGTGGATAATCTGCGTTGCGTTTGTCGGTATCCGATGGGTCATCGGTCTGGACCTCTTCCGACGCAGGCTTAATCTCGGCGGGCCGAGTCGCTCTAGATCTTGCTCGGAATCGCGACGCAGATTTCAGACGCTACCCAAAATCGCACCGCCGACAAAAAGCAGGGCTTGCGGCCGGCACGGTCCGCAAGCCCCGAATGGCTGAAACGGCCGCAGTGGCCGCTTCCCGAAAATCCCCGGTGGTGGGAGGTCACCTTTGTTCCTCCGGGTGGATTTTCGTGTTTCCCTCGTCTACAACTAACAACGGAGCCTGTGACGTTTGGGTTACCTGTAATGTGCATGAAGCCGGCGCCGCGCCCGCCCGGCAGCGCTCACGAGCGCCCGATCCGCCGCGCCCGCAGAAACGAATGCACCCCGAAACCCAGCATCAACACCGCCAGCAGCACGGCCAGCCCGAACTTGATCGAGTTGGCCGGATCCCCGTCCAGTTCGTGGTACCCGCGGCGCACCGGCCCGATCGATACCAGCAGCGCCAACATAAAGAAAACAAAGCCCAGGATTTCGTTCCACAGAACGTGCAGCGGCTTGATCACGCCCGGCATGAACGAGCGGACAAACGCCTTGGCGATGTGCTCTGCGGATTGTCTGGTGGGCCACGCGCGGGGCATGAAAGTGCGGACAATCCATGGTACCAAGCCGAGGGAACCCCTAATGCTCCCGCTGCGTCGTCCGATAGTAGGAGCGTGCACGTGCGGGTCGGCCGCACGGCCGGAATCAAGTCCACGGGAAGGACGGCCAAATTCAAGCCGGGCGCGTGCGGCTCGATGGTATTCTGAAGGTGGCGGAAGGGGAATCGCCTTGGACGAACGTCTCAAGCAGTTGATGCAGGAATTAGGCAACGCCATCAACGACTCGCTCTCCGATTCGGAACGGATTGCCGAGGCCATTGGCGAGATCCGGAAGGCCGGCTATGACGTCTTCCTGATCCTGGAGGCCACCATTGGCTTCAACAAGCGCTCCTCCGACGGCGAAGCCGCTGAGGACGACCAGGCCGAGACGCATATCGAAGTCACCGAGGAGCAGCCCTCGCGTGCCCGCCGCGGCGAAACCGGCATCCGCCTGAAATTCACCACCCAGGACCAGAAATTCCTGCGCGCCCTGAAAATCTCGGTGGAGGAAGATTCGTCGCCCGAGTAGCCGGAAGTGCGCGGCCGGGCGCGGTCATGCTCATTCCTGGAAGAAATTGCCCATGCCGCGGAAGCGCGCGTAGCGGTCCGCGACCAACTGCTCGCCGGATAGATCCTTCAGCTCGTCCAGCGTGCGCACCAGTTCCTGACGCAGATTCTCCGCCGCCACGTCGGGGTTTTCCTGCGCGCCGCCGGGCGGTTCAGCGACGATCCGGTCGATCAGCCCGAGCTTGCTCAAATCGGGCGCCGTCAGCCGCAGCGCCGATGCCGCCTGCGCGCCCATCGAGGCGTCGCGATAGATGATTGCCGCGCAGCTCTCCGGCGAAATCACGCTGTAGATCGCATTTTCCAGCATCAACACCCGGTTGCCGATGCCCAGCGCCAGCGCCCCACCGCTGCCGCCTTCGCCGATCACCGCCACCACGATTGGCGTCTCCAGCCGCGCCATCTCGCGCAGGTTAAACGCGATCGCCTCGGCCTGCCCGCGCTCCTCCGCGTCGATGCCCGGATAGGCCCCCGGGGTATCCAGGAACGTGATCACCGGACGGCCGAATTTGGCCGCCAGTTCCATCACCCGCAGCGCCTTGCGATACCCTTCCGGCTTGGGCATGCCGAAGTTGCGCAGGAGCTTCTGCTTGGTGTCGCGGCCCTTCTGCTGGCCCACCAGCATCACCGCCCGGTCGCTCACATGGCCGTAGCCGCAGACGATCGCCGCGTCGTCGCCGAAGCGCCGGTCGCCGTGAATTTCGGTGAAATCCGAGGCCAGGCGCTGGATGTAGTCCAGCGTATGCGGGCGCTTGGGGTGCCGCGCCAGCTTGACCCTCTGCCAGGCCGGATTGGCGGGCTCAGCGCCCTGTGGCTGCGCCGGCTCGACCTGCGGTTCGCTCATCGGGGGAAGCTCCTCCACGCTGTCCGGCTCAAACTCGGAAATCTCGGGTTCGAGATCCTCGAGGGGCTGCGGGCTGGACTCGTCTGACATGTCTTCCTCCCGCGGCCCCGCACCGCCGCCGGCCGCGGATCCATCTACGAGGCTAACACTTCAACCGACTCCGGTCCGCAGATCCGCTCCACCTCGGCCCGGAATTCGCGGTCCGGCCGCACGCGTGCGGCCACGTCCAGCAGAATGACGAAGTCGCGCGTCTTTTCGAGTTTGAGCCGCACCCCCGTCTCGCCCGGCTTGCGTTCGAACAGTCCCCGCAACTCGCTCGCCCGGTCGGGCCGCTGGCCCACCCGCACGCGGATCGCGATCAGGCTCGGCAGTTCCACCCGCGCCTGTTCCAGCGGCACGATCTCCTGGACGTTCAGTTTCACCGAACCGTCCTCCTCGGGCATCGCCTTGCCGCGCACCAGTACCGCCCGGTCTTCCGCGATCTCCGGCTCCAGCGCCGCGTAGCGCCCGGCGAAGATCAGCACCTCAGTCGATCCGGTCCAGTCCTCCAGTTGCGCCACCGCCCACTGCTTCTGTTCCTTGTTGCGCCGCCGCGTGATGCCGGTCAGCACTCCGCACAGCGTCACCTCCGCGCCCCGCTCGACGCCCTCCAGGCTGTCGCTCGAGTGCGTCGCCAGCTCGCCCACCTTCCAGCGGTGTTCGTCCAGCGGATGGCCGGTGACGTAGAAGCCGATGGTCTCCTTCTCCCCGCGCAGCTTGGCGCGCGCGTCCCATTCGGGCAGGCGTGGATACTCCCGCGCCGGCGCCGCGCCCGCGCCCGGCTCCAGCAGGTCGCCGAACAGCCCCGCCTGCCCGCTCGCGCGATCCTTGCGCGCCCGCTGGCCGGATTCCATGCTTTCATCGATCAGCGCCATCTTTTGCGCCCGGCTGCCGGGCAGGCTGTCCATCGCGCCGGCTTTGATCAGGCTCTCCATCACGCGCCGGTTGAGCGAGGTCAGGTCCACGCGTTCGCAAAAGTCGTCCAGCGAGACGAACGCGCCGCCCTGCCGGCGCGCCTGGACGATCGTCTGCACCGCCCCCGCGCCCACGTTTTTCACCGCCCCCAGGCCGAAGCGGATGGCCCCCGCGGCGGGCGTGAAGTTCAGGTCGGAGGCGTTCACGTCCGGCGGCAGGATCGCGATGCCCAGGTCGCGGCACTCGTTGATGTACTTCACCACCTTGTCGGTGTTGCCCGTCTCCGAGGTCAGCAGCGCGGCCATGAATTCCACCGCGTAATGCGCCTTCAGGTAGCCCGTCAGGTAGGCCAGGTAGCCGTACGCCGCGGAGTGCGACTTGTTGAACCCGTAGCCCGCGAACTCGGCCATCAGGTCGAACAGCTTCTCGGCTTTGCGCGGCGGGTGGCCCAGCGCGGCCGCCCCGCTCAGGAAGCGCTGGCGCTGCTTGTCCATCTCGGCGGCGTTTTTCTTGCCCATCGCCTTGCGCAGGATGTCAGCCTCGGCCAGGCGGTAGCCGGCGATGCGCTGCGCGATCTGCATCACCTGCTCCTGGTACAGGATGATGCCGTAGGTTTCCTCGAGAATCGGCTTCAATTCGGGCAGATCGTAGGTCGGCTGCCGCCGGCCGTGCTTGCGGTCGATGAAATCGTTGACCACGCCGCCCTTGATCGGCCCCGGCCGGTACAGCGCGTTCAGCGCGATCAGGTCCTCGATGCGCTCCGGCTGGTAGCGCCGCAGCACGTCCTTCATGCCCGTAGACTCGAACTGGAACACACCGCTGGTCAGGCCCTGCGAAAAGATCCGGCGGTAGGTGTCCGGATCGTCCAGCGGCAGCTCGTCCAGGTCCAGCTCCACTGCGCGCATCTGCTTGATCAGCGCCAGCGCATCGTTGACGATGGTCAGCGTCGTCAGGCCCAGGAAATCCATCTTCAGCAGGCCGAGCTTTTCCAGCCACTGCATGTCGTACTGGGTGACGATTTCGTCCTTGTTGGTCTTGTACAGCGGAACCAGATCCTTCAGTGGTTGCGGCGAAATCACGACGCCCGCCGCGTGCACGCTGCAGTTCCGCGCCATGCCCTCCAGCCGCACCGCGACATCGATCATCTCCCGCACCCGTTCATCGCCCGCTGCGGCGGCTTTCAGCGCCGGCTCCTGCTCCAGCGCGTCCTGCAGCTTGATGTTGAGTTGATTGGGGATCAGCTTGGTCAGCTTTTCGGTTTCGGAGAAGCTCATCTCCAGCGCGCGCCCGACGTCCTTCAGCGCCTGCTTGGCTCCCAGGGTGCCAAAAGTGATGATTTGCGCCACCTGTTCACGGCCGTATTTTTCGGTGACGTACTGGATCACCTCGCCGCGCCGATTGGTGCAGAAATCGACGTCGATGTCGGGCAGGCTGATGCGCTCGGGGTTGAGGAAGCGCTCGAAGATCAGCCCGTACTGCAACGGATCGATGTTGGTGATGCCCATGGCGTAGGCCACCAGCGAGCCGGCCGCCGAGCCGCGCCCCGGCCCCACCGGAATTCCGACCGATTTGGCATGGCGGATGAAGTCCCAGACGATCAGCAGGTAGCCCGAAAACTTCATCTGCTGGATCAGCGCGATCTCGGTTTCCAGGCGTTCCTCATACTCCGCCACGCGGTTTTTCAGGCGGCCTCGCGCGACCAGTTGTTCCAGCCTGGCTCTGCGGCGCTCGAAGCCCTGCCGCGCCACCCACGCGAAGTAGGTGTCGATCGTGTGCTCGGCCGGCACGTCGAACTTCGGAAACGGCTCCTTGATCTGCTCCAGCTTCACCTGGCAACGCTGGGCGATCTCCCAGGTCCGGTCGAGCGCGTCTTCCACTTCGCCGAACAACTGCCGCATCTGCTCACGGTTCTTGACGAACAGCTCCGCGGTGGAAAAGCGCAGCCGCTTCTCGTCGTTGACCTGTTTGCCGGTCTGGATGCAGGTCAGGATGTCCTGCGCCTTGGCATCAGATTGTTCCAGGTAATGTGCGTCGTTCGTGGCGACCATCGGGATGCCGGTTTCGACCGACAGGCGGTAGACCTGCGGCATGGCCACGCGGTCCTCGGGCAAGCCGTGGTCCTGGATTTCCAGGAAAAAATTACCCTTGCCGAACAGGTCCTGGTATTCGTAGGCGTGGCGGCGCGCGTCGTCGTAGCGCTCGCGCAGCATCAACTCCGTGACCTGGCCCTTCAGGCATCCCGAGAGCGCGATCAGCCCGCGGCTGTGCTGCGCCAGCAGGTCCTTGTCGATGCGCGGCTTGTAATAAAAGCCTTCGAGGAAGCCAGTCGAAACCAGGTTGATCAGGTTGCGATAGCCCTCCTGGTTCTGGCACAGCAGCACCAGGTGGTTGTAGCGGTTGGTGTCGTTCTTGATGGACCGGTCCTGCTGCGCCACGTAGACTTCGCAGCCGATCACGGGGTGGATGCCTTTTTCCTTGGCCTTGGTGTAGAACTCAACCGCGCCGAAGAGATTGCCGTGATCGGTCAGCGCGATGGCTGGCATACTCTGGCGCTCGACCAGTTCCATCAGGCGCGAGATTTCGCAAGCGCCGTCGAGCAGCGAGTAATCGGAGTGGCAATGCAGGTGGACAAAGGGCTTGTCAGGCATGGGAGGCAGAGAAGCCCAGTATACGGAGAATGTACCGCACGGTGGATGTGGTAGGGACGGGCAGAGTCGAACTGCCGACCTACCGCTTAGGAGGCGGTTGCTCTATCCATCTGAGCTACGTCCCCACACCCGCTCGCGCCGGCGGCCTGTCTTGATTGTAACCGGTATCGCGCGCTCTCCCCAGCCTGGCGCAGGCGCTCGGGAGGGGCGGCCTGACGGCGAATTGATCGATTGGGAGTATTTCGCCGGCGCATCAACGGGGCGAAGACAGGGGTGCGGAGATAACTCAATCCACGAGGTGCACCGGGGATCGAGCATGATTAGAGAGATAATCGAGCCAGGGCAACACTCAGCTCTGTCTTACGGCGCGAAAGGGCGCGAGAGAACGCGACGGCCTACAATGGTGAGTTGCGCCCGTTCTTGCCGCTAATTCGCAACTCCCACATCCTGACCGTTGCCGGGAATTACTGGCCGCGGGCCATCGACGAGTCGCGCTTCCCCACGCGGCGGGCGCTGTACGCGACCGAGCCGGGGACACAGGTGCTGGTGGAGGAAAACCGGCCGGCAGGGCGCGTGCGCGGCGAAGCGCTGCTGATGCACGGGCTGGAGGGGTCCAGCCAGAGCGGGTACATGGTGTCGATGGCGCAGCGTCTGGCCCAGTCGGGGTTGGCGGCCCATCGGATGAACATGCGCAGCTGCGGCGGGAGCGAGCATCTGACGCCGACGATGTACCACTCGGGTCTGACTGTCGACATGCTGGCGTTGCTGCGGCGATTTCAGGCCGAGGGCCGGGGCCCGCTGTTCCTGATCGGCTACTCGCTGGGCGGGAACGTGGTGCTGAAGCTGGCCGGCGAATTGGGCCCACAGGCGCGGGGGCTGATTGCCGGCGTGTGCGCGGTCTCGACGCCGCTCGATCTGGGGGCCTGCGTCGCAGAGATCGGCCGGCGCGCACACGGGCTGTATGAGCGGCGCTTCGTGCGGCGGCTGTGCGCGCGGTATCGGCGCAAGCATGCGCTCGACGGGGCGCGATATCCGTTGGACGGGCTGGAGCAGGTGCGGACGATCTACGAGTTCGACGACCGTTTCACGGCCCCGGCGTTCGGCTTCGGCGACGCGGCGAACTACTACCGGACGCAGTCGGCGATCCGCTTTCTTCCTGGGATCCGGGTTCCGGCGCTGTTGATCCAGGCGCAGGACGACCCGATGATTCCATTCGAGATATTCAACGCTCAGGAAGTCCGTTCGAATCCCGATCTGCACCTGGTGGCGCCGCAGCACGGCGGCCACCTGGGCTTCCTCGCCCGCGAGCAACCGCGTTTTTGGGCGGATGAAGTGGCGGGCGAATGGATTGAGAACCGGATCCGGGGGACAGAGGAGGAACAAAGCGGCCTCGTTCCTCGTCTGGAAAAGTAATGCACTCGCGCGCCTCGATTGTGGAGTCGTTCAAGCTGGCTATCGACTCGCTGCGCGGCTCCAAGCTGCGCAGTTTCCTGACACTTCTGGGCATCATCCTGTCCACCACGACGCTGATCGCGGTGATGGCGATCATCCACGGGATGAACGTATACGTGGCCAACAAGATCGCCGACATGGGCGCGGGCGGATTCGTGGTAGTTCGATTTGCGTTTCTGGGCGACTGGGATCCTAAACAGTTCCTGGAGTTTATGAAGAAGAACCCCGAGCTGAACGTCGAGGAGTACCAGTTCCTGAAGGAAAAGGCCACGCTGCTGAAAGAAATCGGCATGGACTGCGAAACCAACGCCAAGGTGACCCACAAGTCACTGCACGAGGATGCCGCGGACCTGCACGGCGGCACGGAGAACAACGCCCTGCTGCAGAACGTGAACGTGGCGACGGGGCGCTACTTCACGCAGGGCGAGGACCAGAACCGGCGACAGGTTGCGTTTCTGGGCGTCGACCTGAAGGAGAAGCTGTTCCCCGACAGCGACGCGATCGGCAAGACGATCGACATCGAGGGGCGGCCGTTCGAAGTAATCGGCGTGGCCAAGCGCATCGGCAACGTCTTCGGCCAGTCACAGGACAACTTCGTCCATATCCCGATCGGGACGTTTTTCAAGATTTACGGGTCGCGGCGCTGGCTCAGCTACGGCATGCAGGCCATCGACCAGGAGCACCTGGAGCAGGCGATGGAGGAGGTGAAGGTGCTGATGCGCGCGCACCGGCACCTGCCGCCCAAGCAGGGCGATAACTTCATGATCCTGACCTCGGAATCGATCATGCGGCTGTGGGACACCATCACGCAGGCGATCGCGGCGACGGCGATGGCGGTGGTGAGTGTATTCATGGTGGTGGGCGGGGTAGTGATCATGAACATCATGCTGGCCGTAGTGACGGAACGGACGCACGAGATCGGCATCCGCAAGTCGCTGGGGGCGCGCAAGGTGGATATCCTGCGGCAGTTCCTGGTGGAATCGGCGGTGCTGTCGGGCTGTGGCGGCCTGATCGGCGTAGTGATCGCGTGGGCCATCGCGGTCCTCGTCAGGAATGCCACGCCGGTGCCGATGGAACTACCGCGCACAGCCATTTTCGTTGGCGTGGGCCTGTCCGCCGCGGTCGGATTGTTCTTTGGCATCTACCCGGCGCAGAAAGCGGCCAAGCTCGATCCGATCGAAGCCTTGCGGGCGGAGAAGTAACCGATGAGCAGGCGAAAACGCGAACTGGCGCTGCTGGGCGCCGGCATCCAACTGGCCTGGGACGCCGTGCGCGGCCACAAGATGCGCTCGTTCCTGACCGTACTGGGAGTGATCATCGGCACGGGCACGATCATCGGCGTGGGCTCGATCCTGACCGGCTTCGACTCCGCCGTCACGGGCGTGATCTCGAGCTTCGGCACGGACTCGATCATCGTCACGCGCTTCCCGGCGGGCGGCCACATCGGACCGCGCGACCCCGAAATGGAGAAGCGCAAATATCTGACCATCGAGGACGCGCGCGCCATTGAGGAGCGCTGCCCCTCGGTCAAAGGCGTCGCACCTTATCTGTACCCTTCGGGGCAGTGGGATTTCATCCACCGCGTGCACTACAAAGGCAACGACGTCTACGAGCCGCAGATCGGCGGCACGGTGGCCAGCTATGTCGCCAGCGGCATGGCGGAGATGAAGTTCGGCCGATTCTTCAGTGAGTTCGAAGATCAGCATCGCATGCCGGTGGTGGTGATCGGCGAGGACGTGCAGAAAAACCTGTTCGCCACTGAGGATCCGGTCGGCAAGATCATCATCGTTGACGGCCATGAGTACCAGGTGCTGGGCGTCATGAAGCGCCCGGCCAACGCCTTCCCAGGGCAGCAGGACAATCGCGTGATCATCCCCTACTGGACCATGCGCAAAACCAATCCGCAGGCCAAGGAACACCTGTTGACAGTCAAGCTCATGCCGGGTGCGGACATGGCCAAGGCGATGGACGAGGTGCGGGGCGTGCTGCGCCAGCAGCGCCGGGTGAAGTATAGCGACCCGGACGACTTCGGCCTCTCCACGGCCGAGAGCCTGATCGAGAGCTTCCATTCGGTGATGGCGGTCACGGCGCTGGTGATGGTGGTGCTGAGTTCGGTGGGGCTGCTGGTGGGTGGCATCGGCGTGATGAACATCATGCTGGTATCGGTAACCGAGCGCACGCGCGAAATCGGCATTCGTAAGGCCGTGGGAGCGCGGCGGCTGGATATCGTCATCCAATTCCTGACCGAAGCGGTGGTGCTCACTTTTACCGGCGGGTTGCTGGGTATGCTGTTGGGCTGGATGATCTCTGTCGCCGCCCGGCTGGCGTTCCCGACCCTGCCGACGTCTGTCCCGTTGTGGGCGGCGCTGTTGGGAATTGGCGTCTCGGTCGGGGTGGGGGTCTTCTTCGGACTATGGCCGGCGACAAAGGCGGCGCGGCTGGACCCGGTCGAGGCCTTGCGTTACGAATAACAGGATCTGATAGTGTAGTGGCATGCGGCGATTGCTGGTGCTGGTTTTGGCCTGTGCGTGCGCGTTGTGCGCCCAGACGCAAACCCCGAAAAAGCGGAAGGGCAGGCAGCCCATCGAGAAGACCGTCGCGGCTCCGTACTGGTTCCGCTACCCGCAATTCACCAAGGCGGAGATGCGGCTGGAGGCGAACTGGTTCCAGGATGCGCTGGAACAGGGCCGGCACCTCGCGGTGGCCGTCCCGGCGGCAATCATGAGCCAGGTCCATCGCGGGGCCACGCTCACCGCCAGCGCCATGAACAGCCTGGCGCCGCCCCCGCAGGAGTTGCTGGCCAAGCTGCCGCCGATGCCGGAGGGCTACCAGCGGATGGTGGCCGGCACGATGCTGCTGATCGTCAAGACGGACGAACAGTTGGTCGTCGACACGCTTCCCTTCGTGGCGCGATAGCTGGTTTTCCCATCACAAACGATACGAGGAGCAGCGCGGCTGCGACGAACGGACTGATCCGCGGCAGGCCTGGGACGCGGAGCCTGGCGGCCGGCTGATGAAGTCCCCGCTACAATCGAACTCATGAGCGCGCGTCGCAGGGTGGTAGTGAAAACCGCCGGGGTGCGCCACGAGCCCGGGTTCCGCCGTTTCCTCCAGGGGATTCGATGAGGGAAGGCGCATTCGAAATCGGACCGTCGCTCGAAAGCGATCTCGCGGCGGTGCCGGATCGCCCGGCGGTTTTCCTGGTGTGGCCCAAGGCGGGTGCGGACGCGTCCCGGCCGTACCTGTCGAGAACGGGATTTCTGCGGCGGCGCTTGAAGCGATTGCTGGGCCCGGAGGGCGCGGCCGCGCGGCGGCTGAACCTGCGCGGCATCGCGGGGCGGGTGGAATACCGCCTGACGGCTTCGAAGCTCGAGACCGGTCTGCTGTTCTATGCGACGGCCCGGCGCGAATTCCCGGACGATTATGAGCGCATCGTCCGTCTCCGCCCGGCGCCTTTCGTGAAGCTGCTGCTGGCGAACGAATTCCCCCGCACCACCGTGACCAACCGGCTGAGCGGAGCGCGGGCGTGCCAATACGGTCCTTTCCGGACGCGGGCCGCGGCGGAGCGCTTCGAACAGGAGGTGCTCGATTTGTTCCAAATCCGGCGCTGCCAGGAGGATCTGTCGCCATCACCGGACCATCCCGGGTGCATCTACGGCGAGATGATGCGCTGCCTGAGACCATGCCAGGAAGTGGTCGGACGCGAGGAGTACGGCAGCGAGGTGAAGCGGCTGGTGGAGTTCCTCACGACCGGCGGTGAGTCGCAATTGCATTCCATCGCGGCGGCGCGCGAACGCTGCAGCGAAGAGATGCAATTTGAGGAGGCGCGGCGGCAGCACGAGCGCTATCAGAAGGTGGAACAGGTGCTGAAGCTGCGCGACGAACTGGCGACGGAACTGGAACATCTGTGCGGCGTGGCGGTGCTGCCGTCGGTGGACGCGGGCACGGTGGCGCTGCGGTTTCTCAGCGGCGGGGTATGGCTGCCGGAGGCGCCGTTTCGCGTTGCCGCCGGCAGCCAGATGATCCCCATGGACCGGCGGCTGCGGGAGATCGTCCAGGCCCTGCCGGCGGCGCGCGTGACGCTGCGCGAGCGGCAGGAGCACGTGGCCCTGCTGACGCGCTGGTATTACTCCTCGTGGCGCGACGGGCAATGGATTGGGTTCCCGAATTTCGGCGCAATCCCATACCGGCGTGTGGTGCGTGCGATCAGCGCGGTCGCTTCGGGGCAACAGGCGACGCTGTTCTGACGCGCGGCGCCGCCCTGGTACGCGGTGTGATAGATTGCAAGCCGCGGAATCAACACCGATTCATTGGAGGTATGTATGCGCAATAGCACCGGTCCCGACCGCCGTAACTTCGTCAAGACGGCCGCCGCGGGGCTCTTGATTTTGAAGCCGGCGACGGTATTTGGCTCGCAGGCCAACTCGGCGGTGGAGGTGGGCCTCATCGGGTGCGGCGGGCGCGGCAACTGGCTGGCGCCGTTTTTCCCCGAATACACCGGCGCGCGCATCGTCGCGCTGGCCGACGTGATCAGGGAGCACCTGGACTCGACCAACGCGATTTGGAAGGTTGACAGCTCGCGCGCCTACTACGGCCCCGAGGCGTACAAGGAACTGGCGCACTCGAAGCTGGATGGCGTGATCATCGAGACGCCGCCGTACTTCCACCCGCTGCACGCCGAGGAGGCGGTCAAGGCCGGCAAACACGTCTTCTGCGCCAAGCCCATCGCCGTGGACGTGCCGGGATGCCTCAGCTTCCAGGCCAGCGGCAAGCTGGCCGCGCAGAAGAACCTGAGCTTCTGGGTCGATTTCCAGACGCGTGCCCAGGAGGTCTACCAGGAAGCCGCCAGGCGCGTCCACCAGGGCGACATCGGGAAGCCGGCCTTGGCGCAGGTGTTCTATTACGCCGGGCGGCCGGTCAGGGACAAGGGCACGCCGGGGATGGATCCGGGAGAGCGGCAACTGCTGAATTTCTTCATGGACAAGGTGACCGGCGGCGACATCATCGTGGAACAGAATATCCACGTGATCGATGTCGCCAACTGGCTTCTCCAAGGGCATCCGCTGAAGGCCACCGGCGCCGGCGGGCGCGCGGACTGGCGTGGCACGCCATACGACGCCGGCGATGCCTACGACCATTTCCAGGTGACGTTCTGGTACGGCGGCGATGTGGTGGCCGACTTTAGCTCCAACCAGTTGACGAATAGCTTTTCCGACTTGTGCGTGCGCGTGTTCGGCATCAAGGGCTGCGCCGACACGCACTACGGCGGGCTGGTCCGCATCACCGGCGAAAACAAGTGGCTGGGCGCGGAGAAGGACGACACGTTCAAGCAGGGCTGCGTCAACAACATTAAGGCCTTCATCGCCAGCATCCGCGACGGCAAGCCGATCAACGACGCGGAGCGCTCCGTGGAGAGCAACCTGACGGCGATTCTGGGCCGCATGGCCGCTTATCAGCAGCGCCTCATCACCTGGGACGAGATGATGAAATCGAAGGAGCGCCTCCACGCCGATCTGAAACTGAGGTGGTAGCGCCCGGGAGACGATGGCGGAAAGCATAGTCCAATTGGGCCTCGGCCTGATCAGCATCGGCCGGACATGGGGCGCCAGACCCGTGCCGGTGCCGGGGGAAGCCGAGGCCCGCGCTTTTCTGGAGGCCGCTCACGGACTGGGACTCAGGCTGTTCGATACGTCGCCGTCCTACGGCGACAGCGAGCTGAAGCTGGGCCGCTTCCTGAAAAGTCTGAGTCGCGAGCAGCGGGGGCGGGTGAGCATCGCCACGAAGTTTGGCGAGCATTGGAATTCCGAGACCGGCGAGCCGTTCGTGGACCATTCCTACGACGCACTGTGCCGCAGCCTGGACCGAAGCCTGCAACGGCTGGGAATAATCGGCCTGCTGCAACTGCACCGCACCACGCCGGCGGTGCTCGGCACTGCCGATCTCCAGAAAGCCTGGGAGTACGCCCGGCTCGCCGGCGTCGCGAAGCTCGGCGTGAGCGCCAGCGACCCGGCTTCGGCCGCGGCGGCGCTGGCGCTGGGTTACACGGTGCTGCAGATGCCGTACAACGTCTCGCGCGAAGACATGGGGCCGGCGGTGCGCGAGGCGGCATCGAAAGGCGTGGAGCTGCTGATCAACCGCCCCTACCAGGCGGGCGCGAAGTTGTACGACACGGAACAGCCCGACAAGCGGGCGCTGTTCGCGCATGTGCTGAAAGTGAAGTTCCGCGGCTGGGTGCTCACGGGAACGAGGTCCGCGGATCATCTCAAGGAGAACATCGACGCTTTCCGCGCGGCGCTGGAATTGAGCGAGGCAGCATGAGCACAAGAAAAATCGCCAGGATCGAGACGGCCTGCGTGGCGCCGCGCTGGGGCCTGCTGCGGATGCTGACGTCGGATGGAATCGAGGGCTTCGGCGAGTTCACACTGGAGGGTCATCTCGAGAGCACGCGGGCTGAGGTGCACGCCATGGCGGAGTGGTTCACGCTCCAGCCGGCGGACGATTTCAAGGGCCTCGTGCGCGGATTCTACGACCGCAGCTTCTATCACGGGGGCGGCATCTACATGAGCGCGCTGGCCGGGATCGAGATGGCGCTGTGGGACATCGCGGGCAAGGCTGCGAACCTGCCGGTGTACCGCCTGCTGGGCGGGCGCGTGCGCGACCGCGTGAAGGTCTACCGCTGGGCCGGCGGGAATAACAACGCACCCCAGGCGGCGGCGGAGGAAGCTGCGCGCGTGGTCGCCGAGGGCGCGCGGGCAATCAAAATGAACGCCTGCCCGCCGCTCGCCAGCATCGACACGTACGGCGGCATCCAGGCCGCCGTGGCGCGGGCCCGCGCGGTGCGCGAGGCGGTCGGCCCGGAGGTTGACATTGCCTTCGATTTCCATGGCCGCGCGAATGTGCCGATGGCGCGGCGGCTGGCCAAGGAACTGGAATTCGCCAATCCGCTGTTCTACGAAGAGCCCGTGCGGCCGGAGTACAACCGCTGGCTGGGTGAGATCGCGGGCGTAACGAGCGTGCCGATCGCTACCGGAGAGCGGATGACCACCGTAGCCGAGTTCAGCGACGTCATCGCGGCGCGGGCGGCACACATCCTGCAACCGGACGTGGCGCACGTCGGCGGCATCGCGAATACGGCGGAAGTGGCTGCGCTGTGCGAGGCCAACGGCGTGGCCGTGGCGCCGCACTGCCCGCTATCGCCGGTGGCGTTCATGGCCTGTCTGCAGGTGGTCGTGCAGTCGCGGGCCGGCTGGATCCTGGAGTGGTCGAAGGGCATCCACTACAATGCCCACGGCGCGACGGGCGGGATCGATCCGTGGCTGCGCTACGTGGACCGGCGCGACTGGCCGCAGTTCGACCTCGACCCCGACGGCCACATGAAAGTGCCCGAATCGCCGGGGTTGGGCGTGGCCATCGACTGGGCGGAGGTGGTGCAGGCCGACGGCACGGGCCAGAGTTGGAAGGACGAGGAGATGCGCCTGCCCGACGGCACGCTGGCCAACTGGTGACGCGGCGCGCGGCTATTCCGGATTCAGCGCCGGCAAGAAAACATCCAGGGTGTAAGGCGGCCGGCTGGGCAAGCCCAGACGCGCATGAACGCCGGCGATGGCCGGCAGCCAGTCCGCGCGGGACGTCGTCCCGATCGGGTCGTTCAGGAAGTAGACCTGGACCAGCCAGGCGGAAAAACCGAGGCGGTTCCGCAGGAAGTGCAGATGGGCGAGCCGGTTCGCCGTCTGGTAGAGCGGCCCCAGCCAGGCCGGCGTCTCCTGCGCCCCGAGCCATTCCCGGGTTTCGCGAAAAGCCTCGCGAATCAAAGGCATCGAGGCGTCGGAAGCGCGGCATCCCAGGCCTTCCACCTCGTCCACATGACTCTTGGCTTCCACCAGCAGAATCTCCCGCCGGCTGTGCTTCAGTCCACGCAGCAGCCCCAATCCGTCCCAACACGGGCCGAGGCGCGGCCAATAGGCGGCCAGCCGGTCCGCCGATTCGGCCAATCCAAGATGTTCCAGGAACGGGCCGTTGCGATACTCCCGGTAGTTGTCGCTCTCCAGCGGGGAAAGCCACTCAATACGCATCTCGTCCTGGGAGAATGCGGTGGGGTGGGCGCGCTGAATCGCTTCGTTCAGGCAGCGCGGAAATCGATTAACGTAATCCTGCAACTGGCGCCGGCTGCCACATTCCGCGCGGCCATGAACTGCAGGACGGGCACAGGACGGAGGGTCCATCGAGGACAGCATCGTAGTCCCTTCAATCGATTAGTGCCTCCCTCCTAGAAACTTCTCTGCAACCAGGATGTATTGCACAGCTAATCTCTGAAGGCGCCGATCGCCTCACCCAAGTGCCGCAGTTCCTCGGGTGTCGAATCGTTCGGCACGGAGCAGCCCGGCGTCACGATCAGCCGCCGCCCGGCATCGAGAACGGCCAGACGGATATCCTCGCGCAACTCCTCGACCGTGCGGGTGCGGTAGTTGCGGAAGTCGATGCCGCCCACCAGCGCGCCGTGGATGACGTGCCATTTGTGCTGCGCCAGGCGCAGCGAATAGCCGGTCTCGTGCATGGAGTAGTTGAGGCCCGAGATCTTCCAGCCGGTCGCTTTGGCGAAGTAATCGACATACACCTTGGGGCCATGCAAATGCAGGATGTTGAGCGGCGCCTCCTCGACGGCATGCAGGATCAGCTTGTCGAACGGCTCGCTGAATCTGGCGTATTCCTCGCGCGTCAGGATGCCCTCCTGGGCGTTGGCAACGGCCAGGAAAATGCCGGCCGCGCCGCGCCTCATGGCGGCCCGGGCGTGGTTGATCTCCGACTTGGAGATGGCTTGCAGGGCGTCCAACAGTCTCTGCGGCTGCTCCTGGCGCAGGCGTTGCACCTCGGCAGGAGAGCTCAGCTTCTCGGCGACGTTCCAGGGATTGAAAAGGGTCTCGACAAAATAGGCCGCGTTCTTCCCATCCTGCTTGAGCCATTCGCGAATCAGATCCAAGACTTTCAACTGCTCGGGAAATGGGATTTCGACCGGCTTCAGTTCGTACCATGCGCCGGCCGGCTTGGGATATGGAAAGTCGCTCATCACCTTGACCAGGTCGGTACGGTAGTCGCGGTGGAACTGGAGGGTCGCCTTGGCATGTGCCGCGCCGCCCTGCTTCTCCAGGCCGAAATGGTGCCACAGCGAGAACGGCGGGCGGTCGGCCTGCTGGTCGTTCAGCGCGGCGTCGATGCGCTGCCTCGGCGTCATGGCGGCGCCGCGCAGCACGGCGGGCGCGGCCGAAGCGAGAATGAACGAGCGGCGTGTCAGGGCCGGCATGATCTTGAACTCCTGCTGGGAGGGCAGTCTTCTGCAGCCAGTTTATCCGCCCGCGCCCGCTCAGGCGGAACGGCGCTTGATGGGAATGTCCAGACGTTTGATCTTCTGGTTCAGCGTGGAAAGCGGGATGCGCAACTGGGTGGCGGCCTCGGTCTGCGAATAGCCGCATTGCTCCAGCGCGTCGATGATGATCCGGCGCTCGAAATCGGCCACGACTTCAAACAGCGAGGCGCCGGCCGGCAGCTTGCCGTCCGGGCCGGGCGCGGTCCGGACGCCGGTCGAGTGCAACACCTGCTCCGGCAGAACGCTGGCCTGGACCTCTTCGCTGATGGCCAGAACCACGGCGCGCTCGATGGCGTTTTCCAGTTCGCGGACGTTGCCCGGCCAGTTGTAGTCCATCAGAATGTGCACCGCCTCGGGTTCGAAGTGCAGGCTGGAGGCGCCCGCCGGGCTCAGGTACTTTTCGTTCTCGCGGCAGTAAACGTCGAAGAAGTGCTCCACCAGCAGCGGAATGTCTTCCTTCCGTTCGCGCAGCGGAGGCAGGGGGATGTTGATGACGTTCAGCCGCCAATAGAGATCCTGGCGGAAGCGGCCCTCCTCCACCAGGCGGGTCAGATCCGCGTTCGTCGCGGCGATGACGCGCACGTCCACCTTCATCACCTCGGCCGAACCGACCGGCATGAATTCGCGCTCCTGCAGCACCCGCAGCAGCTTGGCCTGCATGTCCGCCGAGAGCGTGCCGATCTCGTCGAAAAAGATCGTGCCGTGATTGGCCGTTTCGAAATAGCCCTTGCGGTTCGCCACCGCGCCCGTGAAGGATCCCTTCACGTGGCCGAACAGCGTACTCTCGAGCAGATCCGGCGGCAGCGAGCCCGAGTTCACGCCCACGAAGGGGCGGTCGGCGCGCGGTGAGTTGGCGTGGATCGCCTTGGCGATCAGCTCCTTTCCAGTGCCGGTCTCGCCGGTGATCAGGATGTTGGACTTGGACGGCGCGACCTGCGAAACCAGGTCCAGCACGCGCTGCATCCGCTCCGACTTGCCGACGATGTTCGGGAAGGCGTAGCGCTGTTTCAGCGCCCGGCGCAACTCGCGGTTTTCCCTCTCCAGCCGCGCGCCGGCGATCTGGCGGTCGATCTCGAGCACCAGCTTCTCGTTGTCCCAGGGCTTCGAAAAGTAATCGTTGGCCCCGGATTTGAGGGCCTGCACCGCTACCTCGACCGAGCCGTACGCCGTGATGAGAAACACCGGCGTCTCGATGTCCCGCGCGCGGATGTCGCCGAGCAGGTCGAGCCCCGAGCGGTCGGGCATCATCAGGTCCAGCAGAATCAGGTCGTAGATGCCGGCCTCGATCTTGCGCAGCCCCTCTGTCGCGCAATCGGCCAGGTGCACGGTGTAGCCCTCAATGTCGAGCAGCGTCTGCAGGCTTTCCCGGATATCGGCTTCGTCGTCGATGACCAGAATTCTGCCGCGAGTGAGCGGCCCGGTCGCCGCCTCTTCCACGGGCACAACGGGTTGATCAGGCATTCACCGCTTTCCTGACGGCGGGAAATTCGAGCCGGAAGACCGTCCCTTCGCCCGGCTCGGATTCCACTTCGATCCCTCCGCCGTGTTCTTCCACGATGCCATAACTCACCGACAGCCCGAGGCCGGTCCCCTTCCGGCTGGCCTTGGTCGTGAAGAAAGGATCGAAGACTCGCGCCAGGTTTTCGCGCGCAATACCGGCTCCGCTGTCGCGCACCTCCACGCACACGGCCTGGTCGTCGGGGCGCGTCGCGATCTTCAGCCTCCCGCCCGACTCCATCGCGTCGCGGGCGTTGATGAACAGATTCAGAAACACTTGCTGGAGCTTCCCCTGGTTGCCGCGGATCGGCGGGATGGCATCGCTCATGTCCGTCTGCACGACGATGCCCGCCTTCTGGAACTGGTGCTCCAGCAGCGTCAGCGTCTCGCGGATCAGACGGTTCAGATCCAGCTCCTCGAACGCGGTGGACGACGTTCGCGAGAAGTTCAGCAGCGAATTGACGATCTCGCTGGCGCGGAAAGTCTGGCGCGCGATCTTGTCCAGCAGCTTGGATTTCTGGTCGTCGCCCGCCACCTGTTTGGCCAGCATCTGCGCATACGTGGAAATCACGGCCAGCGGCGTGTTGACCTCGTGGGCCACGCCGGCCGCGAGCAGGCCGATGGAAGAGAGCTTGTCCGCCTGGACCAGCTTGCGCTCCAGCTCTTCCCGCTCCGTGATGTCGTCCAGGATCACCAGTCGCCCGATGCGCGACCCCTCCCGGCTCACCAGGGGCGCAATGGCCACATTCACCGTCACCTCCCGGCGGGCGTCGTTGGCGGACGCAAGCGCGGCCTCGGCGCGATCCGGATCCGCCGCGCCGTGTGTTCCGTTTTCTCCATTCTGGTTCGGTGCCGCCGCATCCAGCCCGGCAATCCACGCCGCGCCCGCGGGCCGCAACGGCATCTTGTACAACTGGTGCACATCGTGGCTGCCCTGCAGCGCTTCGAAGTGACTGGCCAGTTCCGGCGGGAACAACTCGCACAGCGCGCGCCCCAGTGCTTCGCCGCGCAATATGCCGGTCAGCCGCTCCATCTGTGAATTCCAGCTCTCGACGCGGTCGTCCAGGCCCGCCGCCAGCACGCCCACGTTGATTGACTCGACGATGTTCTCGCTGAACTCCTTCAGCCTCTCGTATTGCAGCGCCTTGTCGGCCAGCGACCGGTACAGGCGCGCGTTCTCCACGGCCATGCCGACGTAGCCCGAGAGCGTCGTAAGCAGGTCGATGTCGTCGCTCGAAAGAAAATCGCCCTCCTCGGTGCGGCTCAGACCGAGCCACGCCAGCGTGCGCCCGCGGTAGGCGCACGGAACGTAGTAGGTGAGATCGAGACGCGCGATCGTGGCCCGGACGCTGGCCGGCATTTCGCTCGTGACGACATCGAAGGCGCGCCGGGTGCGTTCAAAGAACAGATACGGCCGGGACGGCTCGGCTTCCAGGAAGCTCAGGTCGAGTTCCCCCTCGCTCAGCGCGCGCCGGCCGTCGCGCGTATACAGGCTGTGCGGCTGAAACCGGCCCGGCTGCGTCTCGTTATCCAGGAAAAAGGCCACCTGCCGCACCGACAGTGTCTCGATCAGCCGCACCCCCACGCTGGCCAGCATGCGGTCCAGATCCATTTCGGTGCTCAGCTCCCGCGCGAATCCGATCAGCGTCCGGCGGTAGTCCCAGCGATCCTTGTAAAACACATAGCGGTCGAAATTCTGCTGGATCCAGCCGCGCAGCGGCTCGAAGACGAAGGCTGCCAGAACCACCAGCAGAATCACCGCGGTCGGGCTCAGCCCTTCGCGCTGCGCCAGCGCGAAAACCAGGATGCTCACCACGCCCAGCACGGCAATCGTCGCCAGCAGGTACACGTAGCCCTGCTGGAAGATGATGTCCACGTCCATCAGCCGGTAGCGCAGAATGGCGTACGCCCAGGTCAGCGGGATCAACGCCAGGAACAGCACCGCCAGGTTCATCTCGGGCGTCGGGATGATCCCGGCCACATAGGGCGCAGCGTAGACCGCGATGAATGGCACCATCCCGGCCAGCGTGCCGTTGCGCAGCCACTTGAGCTGCTGGCGGACGATCGGATCGTCGCTCCGGCGCCGATAGCTGAGATGCAGCAGCACCGCTCCGGCCAGGTAGGACGCGCAATATACCAGCAGCCACACCCGGTCGAGCAGCCATTTCAGCTCGATGCCCGGCAGCGCCGTGCGCACCAGGCCGGAGGTGATGCCCAGTTGCAGCGCAATCAGCGAAAGGGCCGGCAGGTAAATGGAGAACGCCTTCCATCGCGTCCACCTTGGGCGCGGCTCGGGGAAGGTGAGGCAGAAATGCAGGAACAACGCCGCCGCCATCAGACCAGCCACGAAGTTGCCGATGTAAATCGCCTTGTCGAAGTCGTTCAACTCGCCGGTGTAGTGGAAGGTGTGGAAAACGAAGCTCGCCAGGCACAGCAGGTAAAAGTGCAGTGCGTGCGCCGCGCGGTTGCGCCTGAAGAACAGAAACAGCCCGATCAGCAGGTAGGCCGCTCCCACGACGTACTGATACAGCAGCGCCTGATCCTGGCTGGAGTCCGAGATGATCACCTCGGCGGTAATCTCGACGCCATTGCGGACCAGCACGTACTCGGCCTTGCCCCAGGCGCCATAGCGCTGCAGCATCTGGGCCACGTCCGTGGCTTGCCGGATGGGGATGCCCGGCCGGTTCAGTAGCCCGCCGATGCGGATCAGTTCATCGCCCAGGCGAATCCCCGCCTTTTCGCCCGGTCCGCCCGGCTGAACCTGCATGGCGATAACGCTGATCGACTTATCCGGCGCGGCGGGGTCCAGGTGGTCCATCCACGTAACCCCGTCCTCGGGCAGGCGGAACAGCTCATGCTGCTGGAAATTCAGAACAGCGCAAACGACCAGAGTGCCGGTCAGGATGACCAGCAGCGCTCCCCCAATTTGGGATTTCAGGTCGTTCATCCGGGTCCGGTGCGTTCCTCCAATGGGCGCACACTTCTCCTTGCTCTCAGACTAGCAACTTGGATGCCATTCCGATCTTGTGACAATGAGGGCCTGAAACATGGGCGTCCCTCCACGCCGCCTGGTAACACGCGCGCCTAAATGCAGTTTCTGGTAGTAGGTGGCTACAGGTTTTGGGAATTCTCGGAACGGTTCGGGGACCTGGCCGGTCTCCAAACGCCGCGCCTTAGCACTCTACGGCCGCACCGCACGGGACTTGGCGCCGGCGTATCCATCCGACCCGCATGGGTGGCAATTCAGGCCGCCGCGCGCCCATTCGCCCGGTTTCAGCAATCACGCAATCGCTTCAGCATTTCAACGGCGGTTCGCAGCGTCACATGGTGCGGTTCGTCACCGTGAACGCCCGATTCGACGTTGATCGTGCCCCTGTATCCGCAATCGCGAACGGTCCGCACGAACTTCCCAATATTCACCGCGCCGCCGCCCAGCGGCCGCTCGGTCCCCAGCGCGCCGGGCGTGGCGGGATCGGGCCACTCGCCGTCCTTGCCGTGGATGGAGACCACGTAGGGGGCCAGCAGCCGGAAGGCCTCGATCGGCTCCCCGCTGCCGTACAGCACCATGTTCGCCGGGTCGAAGTTGATCTTTACATTCGGCCGCCCCACGTCCTCGAGGAACTCGAGCAGCAGCGGCGCCGGCTCCTGCCCGGTCTCCAGGCAGAACGTCATCCCCTGGCTCGCCGCATAGTCCGCGATTCGCCGCACCACCTCGCGCACCTCCACGTAGTCGGCGTTGCGCTCCTCCGGTACGAAGCCGATGTGGCAGCCAAAACTGGGGACGCCGGCCGAGGCGCCGAAATCGATCACTGCCCGCGTCCGCGCCTCGCGCGCGGCGCGCGTGGAGCGCGGCATGAATCCGACGGTCCGCATGACCGTGGGAATGTCGGCATAGCTTTCGCCCTCGTAGGCGGCGAAGATCGTGACCGCCTCGAGACCCGCCGCGGCCAGAGCCCGGCGATACGCCACGGCGAGTTCCGGGGAGAGCTTCCGCTCGCCGACGACGGCCAGCTGGCACACCTCGACGCCCAGCGCCGTGATTTCGCGAACGGTCGCCGCGGCGTCTTCCCCGATCCAGTAAAATACGCCCACCCGCAGGTCTCTCAAAACTAACATGCCACCGGTTCTCCTTTCCGGGCCCGCGCCTGCTCGGCCAGCCGCGCCACCCGCACGGCCTGTGCCGAGGATGCGGGTGTGCAGCGCTCGGGCTGCCGGTTGGCCCGGCAGCACGCAGCGAAGTATTCGATTTCGGCCTGATACCCATCGGCCTCAACGAGTGGCTCGGCGTGCTCCGTGCCGTCCGCTCCATAGAAGGCCGGCTCCCGCCCGGCGGAGCTGTATTCCAGCGTGCCGTTGTCGCCCGAGACGGTGTATTCCATGGAGAACGGATAGGACTTGGGATGATGCCAGCCTCCGGTCACCGTCACGCCGGCAATGTCCGGATAGTGCAACTGTGCCGTCAGCACATCCAGGCCTCGGCTCAACTCCTCCACGCCCCACGCCGAAACCGCCTCGGGCCGCCCGAAGCACGCCAGCGCGATGTCGAAATCATGGATCAATAGGTCGAAGACGCCCCCGCCGCTCTGCGCGCGGTCGCCCATCCACACGGACCACGCCGGCGCGGCGCAGCGCCGCCGGAACAGCGCCTGGCGGACCTGCCCCAGGCGCCCTGCGGCGACGCCCTCGAGCAACACCCGGTAGGCCGGCGCGAATCTGAGCACCTGCGCCGCCATCAGGACCCGGCCGGCCTTCGCCGCGGCCTCGATCATGCGGTCGCACTCGTCGCCATCCAGGCCCATCGGCTTCTCCACCAGGACATGCTTGCCCGCCTCCAGCGCCGCCAGCGCCACCGGGGCATGCAAACGCGTCGGCAGGCACAGGTCCACCGCTTCCACGCCCGCGTCGCGGACACACTCAAACGCATCCGCGTACTTCCGCGCCGCCGAGAAGTCGAACCTCTCCCCGCTCACCCCCAGATTGCCCTGGATGCCCGACAGATCCCCGGCCAGCGTCTTCGGATCGTCCGAAGAAACGGCCGCGATCTCGATCTCCCCCACGTTGCGCCAGCCCTTCAAATGGGTCAGACCCATGAAACCCAGACCCACCACAGCGACTCTCATGACAGACGCTATCCTAGCAGTCTGGCTTGCACTCCGACCACGCTTCCAGTCGCGGCGCACCTGTGCGGCCGGCGCTCAAGCGAAGTGCTAATGCCTCCACGCCGCCATCCGTGCGCTGGCGAACCGTCAGAATAAGAGGGGATGGACCCCCACAACACGCCACCGCCCGCCCTGGACCCGGCCGCGCCGCCCATGGCGCCACGCCGCGCGAACACGATTGTCCAACATGGCGAGACGCGTGTGGACGACTACTTCTGGCTGCGCGAAAAAGACAACCCCGAGGTTCGCGCCTACCTCGAGGCCGAGAATGCCTGGACCAAAGCCCAGATGCGCGACGCGGCGCAGCTCGAAGAACGCCTGTACCGCGAAATCGTCGGCCGGATTCAGGAAACCGATTCCTCGGCGCCGCTGCGCAGCGGGCCCTGGCTGTATTACTCGCGCACTCTGGCCGGCCAGCAGTACAAGCTGTACTGCCGCAAGGTGGCCTCTGGCGGAGCAGAAGAGCTGCTGCTCGATGCCAATGCCCTGGCCGGGGACCACGCCTATTTCCAGCTCGGCGTCCTCGAGCCGAGCCCCGATCACACGCTGCTGGCCTGGTCGGTTGACACCGTCGGCGACGAGGATTTCACGATCTTCGTCAAGGACCTGCGCACCGGCGTCGTGCTGCCCGACCGCATCTCGAACACGTATTACTCGCTCCAATGGGCGGCCGACAACCGGACGTTCTTCTACAACGTCCTGGACGCCGCGCGCCGGCCTTTCAAGGTCTTCCGCCACACATTGGGCGACGACCCGGCCGGCGACGTGGAATTGCACCACGAGATCGACGAGCGGTTTGAACTCGATCTCAGCCGCACCCGCGACCGCGCCTTCCTGCTGCTGGAAATCCATAGTCACACGACTTCCGAGGTCCGCGCACTGCGCTCGGATCAGCCCGGAGGCGCCTTCCAACCGATCGTCCCCCGCGTTCAGGGCGTCGAGATGGACGCCGCGCATCACGCCGGCCGCTGGTACATCCGCACGAGCGACGGCGCGCCCAACTTTCGCCTTGTTTCTGCCCCGGTGGACAATCCCGCCCGCGAAAACTGGCGCGAGGAGATTCCGGCGCGCGACGGCGTGACCATCGAAGCCGTGGATGCCCTGGCCGGCTTCCTCATCGTCACCGAGCGCTTCGACGCCCTGCCGCACATTCGTATCCGCGAGTTCGCGAGCGGCCTGGAACACCGGGTCGCGCTGCCCGAATCCGTCTACTCGGTCGGCGTGGAGCAGCGCGGCGATTTCGACACCTCGCTGCTGCGCCTGCACTATTCCTCCCTCACCACGCCCGAGACTGCCTTCGACTACGATCTGCGCGCCCGCACGCTCACCCTGGTGAAACGCGAGCCGGTCCTGGGCGCCTTCGACCCGGCCAACTACGTCACCGCGCGGATCCACGCGAGCGCGCCCGACGGTACCGCAGTGCCGATCTCCCTGGTTTATCGCCAGGGCCTGCGCATGGACGGTTCGAACCCCGCTCTGCTCTATGGCTACGGCGCCTACGGCCACAGCATCGAGCCCGCCTTCTCCCCCGCGCGGCTCTCGCTCCTCGACCGCGGCTTCGTCTATGCCATCGCCCACATTCGCGGCGGCGGCGACCTGGGCAAGCACTGGCATGAGGCCGGACGGATGGCCAACAAGATGAACTCCTTCACGGATTTCATCGCCGCCGCCGAGGCGCTCATCGCCGCCGGCTACACCAGACCCCGTTCTCTCGCCATCCTGGGCGGCAGCGCCGGCGGGCTGCTGATCGGCGCCGTGCTCAATTTGCGGCCGGACCTCTTCGCCGCGGCCATCGCCAAGGTCCCGTTCGTCGACGTGCTCAATACGATGTCCGATGCCACCCTGCCGCTGACCGTCGGCGAGTATGAGGAGTGGGGCAACCCTGCCCAGTTGGAGCACTACCGCTCCATCCGCGCCTGGTCGCCCTATGACAATCTGCGCCCCGCCGCCTGGCCGCACCTGCTCGTGACCGCGGGCCTGAATGATCCGCGGGTCAGCTACTGGGAACCGGCCAAGTGGGTGGCCCGCCTGCGCTCGCTCGATTGCGGCCCCAATCAACTCCTGCTCAAGACCACCATGGGCGCAGGCCATTTCGGCGCTTCGGGCCGCTATGAGCGCTACCACGAGACCGCCTTCGAATACGCCTTCCTGTTGAAGGTGCTCGGACTGTCCGGCGACGCGTCTTCTTCACCCTGAAGCCCGGCGCCCGGTGAGGCCACCTAGATGGAGCCGCGGCCGTGCGTTTCAGAGCCGCGACCGTGAGGGAGCCGGTTGTCTTGTTTCAGAGCCGCGACCGTAAGGGAGCCGGTCGCTTCGTTTCTGAGCCGCACGTTTCAGAGATGGAATGAGAAGGCCGGCCCCCGGCGGGATGCGTTAAGCTCCCAATGGTTGCGCACTCGAAGTGCAAAAGGAGACCGGCCATGAAGCAGAATACCACTGTGAAACGGAGACCGAAAGGTGAGTCCGCAGGCCCGCGCGGGCCGATCACGATCGGCCTGGACCTGGGCGACAAAAGCAGTCGCTATTGCGTGCTCAACGAGCGGGGCGAGGTAGTGCGGGAGGCCAGCGCGGCGACGACGAAGAAGGGGCTGTGCCAGGCCTTCGGCGCGCGGCCGCGCTGCCGGATCGCGCTCGAGGTGGGCACGCACTCGCCGTGGGTGAGCCGCCTGCTGAGCCAGCTGGGCCATGAGGTGATCGTGGCCAACGCGCGCCAGGTGCGGCTGATCAGCCACAGCAGTCGCAAGGACGACCGGTTGGATGCGCAGACGCTGGCGCGGCTGGCGCGCGTCGATCCGCAGTTGCTGCATCCGATCCGCCATCGCAGCGCGAAAGCGCAGCGGGACCTGATGACGATCCGGGTCCGCGCGACGCTCGTGGAGGCGCGCACGGCGCTGATCAACGCGGCGCGCGGACTGGTGAAGGCCACCGGCGAGCGGCTGCCGGCCTGCGACGCCGACAATCTGGGAACGGCGCGGCTGGAGGCGCTGCCCGGCGACTTGCAGGCGGCGCTAAAACCGCTGCTGGAGCAGGTGGAATCGATGACGGTGAAGATCCACGCGTTGGACCAGCAACTGGAGCAGATCGCCCGGGAACAATACCCGGAAACCCAACTCCTCAAGCAGGTGAGCGGAGTCGGGACTTTGATCGCTCTGACATTTATCTTGACGGTGGAAGACCGCGAGCGCTTTCAAAAAAGCCGTGACGTGGGCTGCTACGTGGGCCTGCGGCCCAGGCGCAGCGAGTCGGGCCAGAGCCAGCCGCAGCTGCGCATCACCAAGGAAGGCGACATCTATCTGCGGACCATGCTGGTGCAGGGCGCGCATTACATTCTGGGCTGGCGCGGGCCGGACACGGACCTGCGGCGCTGGGGGCTGAAGCTGGCCGTGCGCGGCGGCAAGAATGCGAAGAAACGGGCCGTCGTGGCGGTGGCGCGGAAACTGGCCGTACTGCTGCATCGATTGTGGGTCACGGGCGAAGTCTACGAGCCGCTCCGCAACAGCAACGCGCGATCGCGTTTGAAACAAACGGCGGCTTGAACGGATTGGAGTGTGGTGCAGATCGCCGGGTTCGGGTGACTGCGAGGTCGCGGCGGAAGAGCGTTCCTGGAAACGGGGGCGCCACTTCGGCACAGAGATGGCAGCACCCGTTCGAAATTGAGGACCCCAACTGGCACCGGAGCAAACCGCTCCATCAAGAGTGCGAATGGAAGCAGGGCGATCCGGCGGTGGCGGAACAGACAACAGAGCATTGCCGGGAACAGGCGGCAGAACAGAGCAGTGCTGAGAATAGGAAGACGCGAGGACGCCGCGGCGCCTCCCGTCGGTCGGCCAACAGCGGCAGGAAAGAATTTGAGAAAAAACCCTTGACCGGGGCAGCCTTCTCATGGAAGCCGCGACCGTAAGGGAGTCGGTTGTCTTGTTTCAGAGCCGCTCGCCGTAAGGGAACGGTCGCTCCTCGCTTGCCCGCCATAGCGACAAGAGTCGCGGAGGTGGGTGGCGCGGGCACTCGTGCGCCGCGTTGACACTCGTGTTGACGCTTGCCTGCGCCGCCACGGCGTGACCTTCATCCTCATGGGCCCCCGCAGGGCCATGCGGAATTCTTCACAACTCGTCTCTGAACGCATCCAATTCAGCCCCGGCCACGTGGTTTGATATCATGCGGCTTCGTGGCGCAAGCGATGCAATACTCCATCGGCGTTGATCTCGGCGGCACCAATCTGCGCGCCGCCGCCGTTGACAGAGACGGCAAAATCCTGGGCAAACACTCGGGCTCGACCAACCTCAAAGAGGGCCGCGACGCGGTGATCGACGACATCGTCGCCTCCATCCGCGTGCTGCAGGAGCAGTTCGGCCAGGACGACCTGGCCGGAGTCGGCGTCGCCGTGGCCGGTTTCATCCGCATGAAGGAAGGCATCATCGCCAACTCCAACAACTTGCCTTCCCTCGAGGGAGTCGCGCTGCGCGACGAGATCGGCCGGCGGCTCGGCAAGCCCGTGATCCTCGAAAACGATGCCAACGCCGCCGCGCTCGGCGAGAAGTGGCTCGGCGCGGGCAAGGATGTCGACGATCTGGTTTTGCTGACGCTCGGCACCGGCATCGGCGGCGGCGTGATCGTCAACGGCCACGTCATGCGCGGCTTCCTCGGCATGGCCGGCGAACTGGGCCACATGACCATCGTTCCCACCGGCAGCCCCTGCGGCTGCGGCAACACCGGCTGCCTCGAGAAGCACGCTTCGGCGACCGCCATCTCGACCATGGCGCGCCTGCTCCAATTGGGCGAGAACCTCAGCTCGAAAGATGTCTACGAAATCGCTACCCGGGGCAGCGGCGAAGAGGCCGCTAAAGCCAAGCGCGTCTTCGAAGCCATGGGCACCGCGCTCGGCATCGCCATCGGCAACCTGGTCAACATCTTTAATGCCCCGCTCTACCTGTTGAGCGGCGGCCCGCTGCCCGCCTGGGACCTCTTCGCCCCGGCGATGTTCGCCGAGGCCCGCCGGCGCAGCTTTACCTTCCGCACCACCGACACGCGCATCGAAAAGGCGCTGCTGGGCAACGAAGCGGGCTTGTACGGCGCGGCCTATTTGCCGTTCCTCGAAGCGGCGCAGCCCGTCGCGGCTGGATGACAGGCGGTCCTGGTCAACCGCGCGAAGGAGGTACTTCCATGTATTGGCTTGGCCTGGATATCGGAACCGGCGGCAGCCGCGCTCTGCTGATCGACGAGCAGGGCGCCGTCGCCGCGGGCTTCACCGCCCCACATGACGACATGAAAATGGAACGCCCCGGCTGGGCCGAGCAGGAGCCCCGCAACTGGTGGGACGCCGCGCAGAAGGCCGTCCAGGGCGTGCTGCAGGCCGCCGGCGCCAAGGGCGACGACGTCAAGGCCGTCGGCCTCTCCGGCCAGATGCACGGCCTCGTCCTGCTTGACGCCGCCAATGAAGTCATCCGCCCCTCGCTGATCTGGTGCGACCAGCGCAGCCAGGCCCAGGTCGATTTCGTCAACTCTACCGTCGGCCGCGACGACGTCGTCACGCTCACTGCGAATCCGATGCTGACCGGCTTCACGCTCCCCAAGCTGCTATGGGTCCGCGACAACGAGCCGGCCAACTTCGAACGCGCCCGCAAGCTCCTTCTGCCCAAGGATTACGTCCGCTTCCGCCTCACTGGCGAGCACGCCACCGAGGTCTCCGACGCCTCCGGCACGGGTCTGCTCGACGTCGTGCGGCGCCGCTGGTCCACTGAAATGATCGAGCGCCTCAAGCTCGACAAATCGCTGCTCCCCAAGCTCCACGAGTCGGTCGAAGTGACCGGCAAAGTCACGAAAGCCGCCGCCAAGGCCACCGGCCTGAAGGAAGGCACGCCCGTCGTCGGCGGCGCCGGCGACCAGGCCGCCAGCGGCATCGGCAACGGCATTGTAGCGCCCGGCATCGCCTCCTGCACCATCGGCACCTCCGGCGTCGTGTTCGCCTTCCTCGACCGGCCGCAGTATGACCGCAAGGGCCGCGTCCACACCTTCTGCCACGCCGTCAAGGGCAAGTGGCACGTCATGGGCGTCACCCAGGGCGCCGGCCTCAGCCTGCAGTGGTTCCGCAACAATCTCGCTCCCGGCGCCGACTACGACGCCCTCACCGCCGAAGCCGCCACCGCGCCGCCGCTGAGCCACGGCCTCTACTGGCTGCCCTACCTCATGGGCGAGCGCACCCCGCACCTCGACCCCTACGCCCGCGGCGGCTGGATCGGCATCACCAACAAGCACACCCGCGCCGACCTCATCCGCGCCATCATCGAAGGCGTGAGCTTCAGCCTGCGCGACTGCCTCGCCATCATCCATGAGGACATGAGCCTGGAGATCACCTCCGTGCGCGTCTCCGGCGGCGGCGCCCGCAGCGCCTTCTGGCGGCAGATGCTCGCCGATATCTTCTCCACCAGCGTCACGACCCTAGAGAACAAGGAAGGCTCGGCCTACGGCGCGGCGCTGCTCGCGCTGGCCGGCGATGGCCCTTACAAGTCCGTCGACGAGGTCTGCGCGGCTTGCATCCGCGAGGTCGACAGCATGGTGCCCTCGCCGCATGAGTCCGCCGTCTACCAGCGCGGCTACGAGGCCTACAGCGTCCTGTACCCCACGCTCAAGCCCTTCTACGGCATCATCAACCAGATGCGCTGAGGGCTCCCTGCCCCTGCAAAGACGCCGCGCCGCCGCCGTGAATTCACGGCAAGACATGGCTCGGTACCCGGTAATCTCACCGTGAATCACGGTGCACCGCATGGTGAACCACCGCTGTGACAAGCCGCGCCTCAGGCGAACGCTGCATGAAGACACCGAAGTTCAGGATCGTCGTGCTCCTTCGCTGCGGCCTGTATGTTCCGCCGGCACGTCAGGTTCGGACCTTTGCAGACGATGGAAGCGTATTGTCTGAGGCGCTAGGCGTGCGTCTTGGGCAGCGCCGTCACGGGGAGGGGTTTGCTGCGGGTTCGGAACAGAGTTTCGGCGTTGCGGCCTTGTCCCCTACGAAGGCGAAACCAGCAGCGTCCCATCGGAAAACGGAACACTTCCTCGTCACGCGGACAGGCCTGCCCCCTTCCGCGGGCTCAGTGCGCTTGACATAACGCACTACCAGGAAGGCGGGGGCATTCCAGTCGTGCTCTGGGTATTCGAGGGTGCGATGTTCGTATTCGGAAATGCCCTGATGCGAGTCGTATCCATCCTCCAGCGTGCGAAAGACGCGATACAACCTTCCGTCTTGCATTCTGTAGATGGATAGCGTCGTTTCGGCCATCCCAGTCCCACCCTCATGGTCACGCACTATGATTTCTTTGCGGCCAGACCAGACGATCTCGCGTAACTCGACAAACCGCTCAGCCTCGTTCGCGTCCCAATGGTACCAGTATGTGAAATCTCCGATCGCCCACCATTCCTGGCGCTTCCCTTGAAAAACCATCGCAATCGACCGCGCGGGTTGGCCAGTCGCAATAAGTATGTATTGAAGATCAGCGCGTGAATCCAGATGCACTGCATAAAGGCGCGCCGTAAGCGATTCGCTCGCGTCGATCTCTTTATGGCCGAGCAACCGTAAGGCCTCCCCGCGGTCTTCTGGCGACGGGCTCACCAGGCGGCGATATAGCGATATGGGGTCTGAATTGATAAGCCGCCGCGGTTCCGGCTTAGCCGTCGGGTTCCCGGTTCTCTCCTGCGGCGTCTGGATTCTCAGGCCCTGCCCGGACGCTTGCAATGCGCCCCCCAAAGCCACCACAAACGCGAATCGGATCAGGAGCTGCATCTCAGCGATAATGATACGCGCATTACGTAGGGAGAGCTACGCAACCTGGCACGCCTTTCGAAGGCTCTTCTAAGGGGTCAGGATCAGAACGGCCTGATCGCGATCCTCGAGGAATTCGGCCGCGCGGATGGCCTCGCGCCGAATCAGGCGCTCAGCGGTGTCGGTTGGGTAGTCGCAACCGCGCAGCCAGATCACCTTCGGCGGCGGGCCGAACGAGGTCGCCAATTCATAGAAGTCCGCGTCGGCGGTCACGATGGCGAAGTCGTGCGCTTTCGCGTATTCCCAAAGGCGCGCGTCCGGCGCCTGGAGGAGCCCTACTGACGCGACATGCGTCGAGCCCGGGAATAAGTCGGCCAATTGTGCAACGAGCCGTCGGGACAAGTTTTCATCCAGCAGCAGCTTCACAAAGCGACCCGTCGGCCGACCCGAGCCGCGTACTCGAACACCGCACGGAAATCTTCCTGCTCCAATTCGGGGTAATCCGAAATGATTTGCTCTTCACTGCGGCCGGCGGCAAGCCAGCTCAGCACGTCCCAGACGGTGATTCTGAGACCCCTTATGCAGGGCTGGCCGGATCGCTTGCCGGGCTCGATCGTAATGCGATGCTCGTCCATAGCGCCTCACGTCGATTCTACCTCTGGAAGCGGCAGGTTTGAGCGCCTGGACGGGGCCTCAGCCAGTCGGATCCCGCCACCCGCGATGATAGGATGTCCGCCAGGAGGTGCATCCTATGCCCGATTCCGATACCCGCCGTTCCTTCCTCGAGCGCGCCCTGCTGCTCGGCGCGGCGCTCTGGCCGCTCGAGGGCGCGGCCGGCTCGCGCATCAAAGTCTCCGCCTCCGCCCCGCCCACGCTCGCCGAGCGCGAGATGCTGCGCGGCCTCCTCTCCCTGCGCCTCCCGGCGGAGGTACGTTTCGAGAACCCCGGCGAGGCCGCCGCGCCCGGCGATCGCCGTATCATCCTGCGCGTTGACAAGGGAAATCTCGCCCACGAAGAAAGCTACGAGATCCGCGCGGCGGGCTCCAACGTCACGCTGCGCGGCGCAACCCCGCGCGGCCTGCTCTTCGCGGCCTACGACTTCCTCGAACGCCAGGGCGCGGTCTTCGGCATCGACGGCGAGAACTACCCGCCCGAGCCGGCGCGCGAGCTGGTCGTCCCCGCCCCCGGCCAGTCCTGGCAGGGCGAGCCGCGCTTCTCCACCCGCGGCCTGCTCCCTTGGCCCGACTTCCTCAACTGCATCACGATATACAACGAAGAAGACTTTCAAGCCTACTTCGAATCCATGCTGCGCATGCGCATGAACACCTTCGGCATGCACGTCTACACTACCGGCAATCAGTGGGCCGAGAGCTACCTCAATTTCGAATTCGCCGGCGCCGGCCACCTCGCCTACCTCGACAACACCGCCTCCAACCGCTGGGGCTACCTGCCCGAGCGCACTTCGCGTTACGGCATGGGCTCGCCCAACTATTACGACGGTGAAGTCTTCGGCTCCGACGCCACCCGTCTCGGCCGCAATCCCTGGGAGATCGCCGAGCGCACCCAAACGATGCTGCGCCGCTCCCTCGCCTACGCCAGGCAGCTTGGCCTGCGCACCGGCGTCGGCTTCGAGCCTTATCAGATCCCCGACGAGACCTACCGCGCTCTGCCGCCCGAGGCCCGCTCCGCCGATCCGCACCGCCGCCCGCGCTGGGATCCCTCCTCCTACACCGGCCGCAAGCTCCTCGAAGCCCGCCTCGACAACCTTCTCACCTCTTACCCGGAAGTCGACCACGTCTGGCTCTGGGAGGACGAGGGCGCCAACTGGGACAGCCGCAAGGAAGGCATCCCCCTGCCCACGGCCGCCTTCAACATCGCCCACGATTTCCTGCGCCGCCACGCGCCCTCCAAGCGCCTCGTCATCAGCGGCTGGGGCGGCGTCGCGCGCCACTTCGCCGAGCTGCACAAGGTCCTGCCCGAGGACATCGTCTTCTCCTGCCTCAGCGACACCCTCGGCTGGGATCCCGTCCACGAGGTCTTCGGCCAGCTCGGCTCGCGCGAGCGCTGGCCGATTCCCTGGCTCGAGGACGACCCCTCGATGTGGCTCCTTCAGCTCCACGCCAACCGCTTCCACCGCGACGTTAACCTCTCCGCCGGCTACGGCTGCCAGGGTATGTTAGGCATCCACTGGCGCCATCGCATCGTCGATCCCACGGCAACGTTCTTCGCCCGCGCCATGTGGGACAAGGCTTACACGCCCGACGCCCATTTCGCTGCTTACGCCCGCTCGCAGGCTTCCGGCGACCGCGCCCGCCGCTACGGCGAGATCCTCGCCGCGGCGGACAAGCAGCAGCAGTTCATGCGCACCGGCACGAACGAGATCAAGGACGGCCACGTCGTGCAGACCGAGTTCTCCGGCGACTACGACGAAGGCTTCAAATATTGGAACGATTCCCACGTCACGCCCGAAATGCGCTCCGCCCAGCGCCAGGCCGCCGCGGATCTTCGCGCCCTCGTTCGACTCCGCCCCGCCTGTCGAGCGGGACCGCCTCGAGGACCTCACTCGTACCGTCGAGTTCATGACCCACTACGGCGAAGCGTGGATCCTCGCCCAGTCGCTCAACGAAGTCCTGAAACGCGCGGTCGAGTTGCGTGCCGCCAAGAAACTCGACGAAGCCCGCGCGCTCGTCGGAGCCGAGGGCCTGCCCATCTGGCTCAAGATCACGCCCGAAGTCCGTCAGGCCATCCTCCGCTTCCACGGCGCCGTCGCCACGCGCAACGACCTCGGCACCCTCGCCTCGCTGCAGAACAAGTTCTCGCGCATCGCCCTGGACCGCCTGCCGCTCTCGATGGCCGAGTTCATCGACTCGATGCCGCCTGAAGTTGACCAGGCCGTCGCCGCCGCCCGCGCCCCCGACGCCGAGACGCCCCCGCGCCTCATCGTCCCCGTGCGCCCCACCATGCTTCGCGCCGGCGACAAGGTCCGCATTCTCGCGCTCGTCCCCGTCTCCGCCGCCGTCTCCGCCGTCACCTTGCGCACCCGCGCCGCCGCCTCGGCAACGTGGACCGAACGGCCCTTCAGCCTGCTCGGCCGGAAGACCTGGCAGGCCTGGCTCGAAGCGCCGGCAGTGCCCGTCCCGCTGATGGAATATGCGGTCACCGCGCGCGTCGGCAGCCAGACGCTCCACGCGCCCGTCGAGGGTGTATATCGCATCACCATCGCGCCTTGATCGCGCCCCCGCGGTCTACAATGACTTCGGATGCCCGAGCCGCCCCTTGAGCGCGAACTCCCGGCCGCGCCCGCTCCCCGCGCGTGGCGGAGCCGCATCCGCGCCTGGTTCCGAGCCCGCGTGCGCGAGCGCGTGACCCTCATCGGCGCTGTGTACCTGCTCGTTCTGTTGCTCACCGGCCTGGCCGCCTTTGCCTCCGCCAACAATCTCTTGTTCCTCATCTTCGCCGCCATGCTGGCCACGTTTATGGTCTCCGGACTCATCAATCGGCTAGGCATCTCCGGCCTCGAACTCGACGTCCGCCTCCCCGAGCACATCAGCGCACGCCGCAAAACGCCCGCCCGCATGCTCCTGCGCAACGTCAAACGCCGCATGCCCTCGTTCTCCATCCGGGTCGTCGGCGTCGAGGGCAGCGCCTTTACCACGCCCGTCTACTTCCCCCTCATCCCCGGCGGCGCGGAGCTCGAAACCACCATCGATGTGGTCTTCCAGCGCCGCGGCAGCCACGCCGGCGACAGCTTTCAATTCTCGTCACGCTTCCCCTTCGGCTTCGCCGAGCGGCGCATCCGCGTCCTGATGAACCGCGAAGTCGTGGTCTATCCTTGTCTCGACGCCCAGCCCGGCTTCGACCAGTTGCTCGCCGGCGTCGCCTCAGAAGCCGAATCGTCGCTCCAGGGCCGCGGCCACGACTTCTACCGCATCCGCCCTTATGAACCGTTCGAAAGCGCCCGCCATGTCGACTGGCGCGCCACCGCGCACACCGGCTCGCTCCAGGTCCGCGAATTCGCCCGCGATCAGGACCCGCTCATCGCCATCTTCCTCGATCTCCAGGCCGGCCTGGACCAACGGCCGTGGTTCGAATGCGCCGTCGAGGCCTGCGCCTTCCTCGCCTGGCAGATGACCGCTCGCGGCGCGCGCATCCATTTCCGCACCCAGGACTGGGAGATCCTCACTCCGGTGGAAGGCGATGTCTACGCTATCCTGAGGTATCTCGCGCTGGTCGAAGCGCGAGGCCGGGCGATTCCGCTGCAGCACGACCTTGACCCTGCCGCCGCCATCGTCTTTACCGCGCAACCAGGCCGCCTCGAGGCGCTGGCTTGGAGCTCCGCTCGTATTCTGCATCCTGGTTGCTTTCCCCCGCCCGGCTCCCGCGCAGACTCCGCCCCCCGCCCCTCCTGAGCCCGTCCAGACCTCCATTACCGTCTCTACCGACATCAGCGCCGAATCGCCCGCGCTCGTCACCGTGCTCGACTCCGTCGCGATCGAACAATCGCCGGGCGCGGATATCGACGATCGCCTGCGCCTGTTTCCGGGCTTCTCGCTCTTCCGCCGCACATCGTCCCTGGTCGCCAATCCCACCACGCAGGGCGTCTCGCTGCGCGGTCTCGGGTCCACCGGCGCCAGCCGCACGCTGGTCCTGTGGGACGGCATCCCCTTGAACAGTCCCTTTGGCGGCTGGGTCTACTGGACGCTCCTCCCGCCTGAGGATCTGGATCGCATCGAGATCTCCGAAAGCGCCGCCACCAGCCTGTTCGGCGACCGCGCCATGGGCGGCGCCATCGCCATGTTCAGCCCCGAGCCGCAACCGCTCCACCTGAGTTTCGCCTATGAAGGCGGCAACCGCGGCCAGAATGAGATCGATGCCGCGGGCTCGTATATCTATCACGGCCGCTGGGCCCTCTCCGTCACCAGCCGCGACTTTCTGACCAGCGGCTGGTACATCGTGCGGCCCTCCTTCCAGGGCCCCGTTCAACCGGCCCGCCGATGTCGAGTTCGCCTCCGGCACAGTGCGCCTCGACTACATCGGTCCGCGCGACCGCGTCTTCCTGCGCGCCGACGTGCTCGTCGAATACCGCAACAACGGGACCGAGCTGCAGAAGAACTCCACCGGCACTGGCACCCTTGCCGCCTCCTGGTCGCATCAATCCGGCGCCGATACCTTCTCCGCGCTGGGCTGGTACACCATCGAAAACTTCCACGCGACCTACTCTTCCATCAACCTCGCCCGCACCGTGGAGCGCCTCACCTCCACCCAAAGCGTCCCCGCCGACGGCACCGGCGGCGCGGCCTACTGGCGGCACGGCGGCGCGCATTGGGACCTCCTCGCGGGCGGCGACTTCTCGCGCGCCCAGGGCTTTTCCAACGAAGTCTTCTACCCCGGCGGGCTCAGAGTCTCGGGCGGCGCGCTGACCCAGGGAGGAGCCTTCGCCCAGGGCGACCTGCGCCTGGGCCGCGTGCGTTTCTACGCCGGTTTCCGCGGCGAGGATGCCGCCGACGGCACCGCTTTCTGGAGTCCCAGCGGCGGTCTGACGGCCGGCTTCGGCCATCTGCGCCTGCGTGCCTCGGCCAACCGCGCTTTTCGCGCCCCGACTTTGAACGAGCTCTATCGCGACTTCCGCGTGGGCAACGTGGAAACGCTCGCCAACTCCGCGCTGCGCCCCGAAACGCTGGCCGGCGCGGAGGCCGGCGCCGATTGGATCGGCCGCCGCACCAGCCTCTCCGTTACCCTCTACCGCAACAGCCTCGATGACCTGATCCTCAACGCCACTCAATCCATCTCGCCCCTGCTCATCACCCGCCAGCGCGAGAACATCGGCTCGGCTCTCGCCCGCGGCGCCGAAGCCAGGCTGGCCCGCGCGCTCGGTCCGCTGCGCTTCGAGGCCGCCTGGCTGTTCGCCGATTCGCGCATCTCCACAGGCCAGCGAATTCCGCAGGTCGGCAGGCAGCAGGGCACCGCGCAACTGCTCTACCACCGCGGCTCCACGCTGCTCGCGGTCGGAATGCGCGCCAGCGGCTTGCAGTTTGAGGACGATCTCAACGCCCACCTGCTCCCCGGCTACGCCATCTTTCACTGCACCGCGCGCCAGTCGCTGCCCCGCGGCTTCGCGCTCGATCTCCAGATCGAGAACGCCCTCAACCGCGTCGTTGTTGCCGGCTACAGCCCCACGCCGCTGGTCGGCACGCCGCGCCTCGTCCGCGCCGGCGTCCGCTGGACTATGCATTGACACTCGCTGGCAGCTCAATCGCCAGTCTCCGTAACCAACTCTTGCCGCCGTTGTCCCTAACCCGGAACAGAGAATAGAATGAGCCCATCACGTATGCGCACCAACGTCAGACCCGGAACCGATAGACGCACCTTCCTGCAAACCTGCGCCGCGGCACTCGCGACAGGCGCGAGTGCCGGCCTGCGCGCACAAACTTCGTCGCCCGCGCCCGTCCTGCGGCTTGAGGCCGACCCGCAGCGCAGCCTCATTCCGGTGTTGAGCTGGGATACGGAGGGCGGGGACCGCGTCCGCTCCAACCTGCTCAGGAAGCCCGGACTGGGGTTGCGCGTCTGGCTTGAGAACCAGTGGTTCGATAGCGCGGACTTCCCGGCCACCGTTCAGCCTTCGGCCAACGGCACTCGCTATGTGCTGCCACTGGACTGGCGCAACACGCTCGAATGGACCGTCTCGTCCTCTCGAGACAGCTTCGAGATGACGGTGTCGGCCCGCCGCCCGGCCAAGGTCGAAATCGTGTTTCCGTTTGACCTTCGCGTCACCCCCACCACGGTGCTGCCCGCCGTGTGGCATGAGGACGGCCACTTTGAGACGCCGCTGCTGATCAGCGCCCCCGATTTCGGCCAGATGCTCATGCGTACCGCGCCTGGCGCCCCCATCAAGGGCCGCCTGGAAGGCAACCGCCAGCCTTTCCACATGGTCAATCTGATCCTGGAATTGCCGCCGCTCGGCGACAACCAGAAACTCACGTTCAGCTTCGCTCCCGCGTTCCTCGATGCGCCCGCGCCGCTGGCCGACACTTCCATCTGGCGACTCGCGCGGCGCGGCTGGTTCAACGCCTTCCAGCCGGCCTCCTCCTGGGGTGACCCAAGCGCCCCCTATAGCGCCAGGCCGGGCCTTCTGGCCAACAACGTGGTCAGTGACCCAGTCAGCTTCTGCCTGTATACCTACGGCGATCACATGCTCTGGACGCCCCAGCTCGCCGCCGGCATTTCGGCTGCGCAGCTCGTGCGCTATAGCCTTGAGTACTGGCTGCTGAAGCGCTCCAGTTCGAGCGGCGAGATCGTCGGCTACACCGATTACTACAACTTTCTGGACGCCAACCCGAGCCCGATCATTGCCGCCTGGGACTACGTCGAAGCCACCGGCGACCTCGCCTGGCTGGAGCGCATGATCTGGCCCTTGGAAAACGCGGCCAACTATTGCGCTTACCGCGACATGGATCGGGATGGAATGGTGGAGGCCACCCAGAGCGGCAACGCCAATACGTTCGTCCTGCCGGCGCGGTCCAGCAATTGGTTCGACGCCATGAATTACGGCCACAAGGATGGCTTCGCCAATGCCCTGATTTATCGTGCCTGGCGGTGCCTCGCGGACCTGGAAGCGAAACTCCACCGCGACGACAAGCGGGCCCGCTATACCCAGTTGGCCGACCGGCTGAAAACGGCCTACGCGGCCGCGCTCTACAATCCCCAGACCGGCTGGTTTGCCAACTGGCGCAGCGCCGACGGCGCGCTGCACGATTACGCCTGCCCCGTGGTCAACGGCTTGGCGATTGAGTATGGCCTGGTCGGGCCGTCGCGCGGCCGCGAGATCCTGGACCGGCTGTGGTCCAAGATCGAAAGTGTCGGCTTTACCCGTTTTGATTTGGGCATTCCGTCCACGTTGGTCCCGGTCCTTAAATCGGACTACATGCCCGGAGGTTTCGGATGCCCCAGCCGCGAGGATGGCTCCGACACCTTCCAGCACTACCAGAACGGGGGCATTACGGCCGGCCGGATGCAGTACTTTTTGGCGGCCTGTTATGTCGCCGGCCTGGACGCTCGCGCCGATCGCGTGCTCAAGGCCATGCTGGCGCGCCAACAGACCGGCGGCTTTCAGAACGGCGTGCAGGACGAATTGCCCAAGGGCATGGAATGGACCACCTGGAGCGGCGAGACCTGCGGCTACGAGGGTTTTCTGTCGGACAATTACACCTTCCTGCTCTCCGTTCTGTTACGCGAAGCGGCCTTCCGTAAGCGATACTATCGGCCGCTCGCCTCAGCCTGAGTTGCGCGGCCACTATTCTCATCGATCAGGCAGTTGCTGGACAATGCGCCTCGAATCTCCGGCGGATTCTCTTCAACCCCGCGCGGCTTGACACGCATCCTTCCTCCGCCGCGCGCGCCAGTTGACACCGGCTCGCAACAAATCGAAAGCTGGTGAGAACATGTCTACCGGCGGCCGAACCGCAGCTCCCGTCCCGCAGCCGCACGCACCCTTCGAGTTCGCCCGCCGCCTCGGACTCTGGGACTCCACCATGGTCGTCGCCGGCTCCATGATCGGCTCCGGCATCTTCATCGTCTCGGCCGAGATGTCCCGCCAGATCGGCAGCCCCGGCTGGCTCCTCGTCGCCTGGGTCATCAGCGCCGCTCTCACCATGTCGGGCGCGCTCTCTTACGGCGAACTGGCCGGCATGATGCCGCGCGCCGGCGGTCAGTACGTCTACCTTCGCGAGTCCTTCTCGCCCCTCTGCGGCTTCCTCTACGGCTGGACGCTCCTGCTCATCATCCAGACCGGCACCATCGCCGCCGTCGCCGTCGCCTTCGCCCGCTTCACCGGCATCTTCTTCCCCCTCGTCTCCGAGTCCCGCTACCTCGTCCCGCCCATCCACCTCGGCCCCACCTACGCCCTCTCGCTCTCCACTGCCCAACTCCTCGGCATCGCCGTCATCGTTTTCCTCACCTGGACCAACAGCCACGGCCTCGACTACGGCCGTATCGTCCAGAACGTCTTCACGTCCAGCAAAATCGCCGCCCTCCTCGGCCTCATCTTCGTCACCCTCATCCTCGGCTGGAACGCGTCGGCCGTCCACGCCAACTTCGGCGACTTCTGGACGCCCCGCGGCGTCACGCCCATCGCCGCCGGCCTCTCCGCCGCCACGGCCTTCGGGCTCTTCATCGCCTTGTGCGTCTCCCAGGTCGGCTCGCTGTTCTCCTCCGACGCCTGGAACAACATCACCTTCACCGCCGGCGAGGTCCGTAACCCCACGCGCAACATCCCCCTCTCCCTCGCCCTCGGCACCTTCCTCATCTCGGCGCTATACCTTGCAACCAACCTCGGCTACCTCGCGACTCTTCCCCTGAACGCCATCCAGCACGCCCCCTCCGACCGCGTCGCCACCGCCGCCCTCCAGGCCGTCTTCCCCGGCTTGGGCGTCCGCCTCATGGCCGCCACCATCATGGTCTCCACCTTCGGCTGCATCAACGGACTCGTCCTCGCCGGCTCCCGCGCCTGCTACGCCGTCGCCCGCGACGGACTCTTCTTCCGCCGCGCCGGCCTCCTCAACCGCCACCAGGTCCCCGGCTTCGCCCTTGCTTTCCAGGGCGCCTGGGCCGTCCTCCTCATCCTCCCCCGCACCTACGACGCCTCTACCCACACCTACGGCAACCTCTATTCCAACCTCCTCGACTACGTCATCTCCGCCAATCTGATCTTCTACATCCTGACCATCGCCGCCGTCTTCCGCCTGCGCCTCACCCGCCCCGCCGCCGACCGCCCCTACCGCGCCTTCGGCTACCCCCTCATCCCCGCCCTCTACATCCTGGGCGCCTCCACCATCCTCGCCGTCCTCTTCATCTACCGCCCCGCCACCACCTTCCCCGGCCTCGTCATCGTCCTCCTCGGCATCCCCTTCTACCTCCTCCTCCGCCGCCCCGCCCGCTGACCCCTCCTCACACGTCTGGATCTTGAATCACTCCGAATTCGACGACAGTGGGCCAATATCCGTAGACATTTAAAGGAGTAGCAACTCTCAATCGCCGGTCCTCTCCGTCGGTCGGCGATGGTAAACTGCAACCGATCCCCTCGGAGGAGCAGTCGTGCCTGGTATTGAGCATCGACTCTGGAAGTTCCACTTCGGCCCCTTCGGACTGGATGAGACGGCACGTGGGTCGCGCAAGCCCGGCCAGAGCATCCACCTGATAATGATCCTTCTTGCCTTCGCGGCTCAGTGCACGGCCGCACCTCCGGGGACGAAGATCGCGGAGAGCAAGCCGTTCATAGAATGTGACCGAGCGGAGCTGATACGGGCCGTTCCAGAACTGACTGGGATTCAGCTGGAGCCGAACGAAGATCGCCTGGACGGACTCCTGCAGGCCGCGGGCGAGAAGCTTGCGGGGCTGTTCGCAAACCTGGCAGCCATCTCCTCCGCCGAACAGATCCACGAAATGCGATTCGAGGACTCCATGGCCGAGACCAGCCGGCGTGAGAGTTTCCGCTATGTGGTGCGGCCGCTCCCCGACGGCGCGATGGAGCGCTTCGAAGAGCTCCGCACTGACCCCAACACCGGACTCGCCGTCCACTCCCCTGCCAGTAGCGACTTTCTCGTCGTGGGCCATTTCTTCAAGCTCCTGCGCTACCTCCTTCCGGAGTATCGAAACCAATCGCGCTTTCGCTACCTTGGCCGCTGGACCGCGTTCGGACAAGACTTCTTTGTCGTGGCATTCGCCCAGCGGCCCGAGGGGACCGAACTACAAAGCCATATCCAGATCGGAGGCGGCCGTACTGCGCGGCTACAGGGCCTCGCGTGGATCGACGCCGTGAGTAATCGCATGGTGCGGCTACGGCTGGGCCTATTGGGGTCTGTCGAAGACCTTCCATTTCAAACCCTGACCACAGACATTTCCCTTGCACCGGTCAACTTCCCATCCTTTGGCGCGGAGTCTTGGCTTCCGGCAAGCGTGACCGTGCATGCACGCTATCCCGGCGGGGAAGTGCACAGCGTCCATCGTTATTCGGACTACCGGCTGGCCGGCGTCGCCGCTGAGCCACCCAGCCTTCAAGAGAAGAACCGCGCGGCCATCCCAATCATGGTGGCTTCCAGCGGGGGGGACTCCTGGGAACTCGTGGACCGGGGCATCTCGCTCGCCAAGGCAAACAAGCCCGGTGAAGCCATCGCCGTCTTCCGCGAGGCGCTGAGCCTCAATCCGGACATGCCCGTCGGCCAATACTACCTTGCGGCCGCGCTGCGCGACACCGGAGACCTCGCCGGCGCGGAAAGCCAGCTGCGCGCAGCCATGAAGCGCCTCCCGAACTCCGGTCAGGTGCACAATTTCCTGGGCATCCTGCTGTTCAAACGCGGAGACGTTCCCGGCGCCTTGGCGGAGTTTCATGCCAGCGTGCAACTTCAACCCAAGGACGCCATGGCACATTTCAATCTGGCCCAGGTGCTCGACAAATCAGGGGACCGCAAGGCCGCGCTCGCGGAGTGCCGGACCGCCTCCACGCTGGCGCCCGGCAATGCCGCATTCAAGCAACGGTGCGACCAGTTGGAGCGCGCCTCGGACGTTCCCGCCTCGCCGGCCGCGGACGCCACCATCAAAGTCGAAGTGCGCCAGGTGCTGGTTCCCGTCATCGTGACCGACAGGGAGGGGCATCACGTGACCGGCCTGACACAGGCGGACTTCAGGGTATTTGAGGACGGCGTCGAGCAGAAGATCTCGGGCTTCAGCGTGGAAGATGCCGCGGCGTCGAGCCCGGCGCCGGTGCCGGCCAATGTGTCTCCGCAGGCGCCACGAGCCGGAACCGCGCCGCTGGCCGCGCCCATCCGGTGGACGTACCTGATCTGCATCGATAGCCTTCACTCTGCGTTTGACAGCCTGGTGCATGTTCGCGAAGCCCTCACGAGACTCTTCCGGGAGGAGCAGGCCGGGTCGTCGCAATACATCGTCGTTGCCGTGGGAGCGTCAACGCAGGTGGTGCAGGACTCGACCACCGATCCCGCCGAGGTGCTGCGGGCCGTTGAAGACAAGGGTTTCGAGAAGCTTTTCCTGGGCAGCAGGCAAGGCTCGACACAGGCGGAGTTGCTTGATTTCCGGCGCGCACTCGACGAGGCCCGTTCCGCCTGCGACAACGCCCAGTTGGAGTGCGAATCGATGAAGCGCAACTTGCCGGTGCGGGCCAATCAGATCGCTTCACAGGAACGGATATTCACTCTCGGTTTCCTGAGTCAATTCCGCTCGCTGATACAAGGACTCGCCCGCGGAACGGAACGGCGGACTGTCATCCTTTTCTCCGACGGCCTTCAACTCGTGCCCGGCAAAGAGGCCTTTGAACTATTGGCGGCCTACTTCCCCGATCTCGCTTCAATCGCGCTTCGCGCGGTGGATCGGATGCAGGACTTGGAACCCATCCTCCGCCTTGCTGCTAACAGCAACATTACAATTTACACAATCGACTCGCGCGGCCTGTACACTCCCGAGTTCTTCAAAGCGTCGAATCCTGGCGGCACTGCCGCATTGATGCCTGCGCTGCTCACGATCCTGAATCAGAACGCGAGCGCGGCCGGCGATAATCTCTCCGAAATCGCCGCCGCCACGGGCGGCATCGCCTTTCAGAACAGTAACGATATTCTGAACGGCCTCCAGAGAGCCTTCGCCGATGGCCGCCAATACTATATGCTCGCTTACGCTCCGGGCAGTCCCGGATCGAACGGCGCATACCACGCCATTTCCGTCCGGGTGCGGCAGAGCAAAGTGGTGGTCAACGCCAAGCGCGGCTATTGGTCCAGTGCCAACTAGCCCGGATGTTTCACTTGTGATCGCAGCGAGGCGCGATGAGAGGGCCCCAACATCAAGCAATGCCACACGGCGCGCGTCGTTACGCGCCGCGCGCTGTCACGAGCCGCGTCACCAGGCCGCGACCCGCGTGACGGCGCCGCGACTGAAAGGAGCGGTTGTGTTTCTGAGCCGCGACCGTGAGGGAGCGGTTGCGTTTCTGAGCCGCGACCGTGAGGGAGCGGTTGTGTTACTGAGCCGCGACCGTGAGGGAGCGGTTGTGTTTCTGAGCCGCGACCGTGAGGGAGCGGTTGCGCTTCTGAGCCGCGACCGTGAGGGAGCGGTTGTGTTTCTGAGCCGCGACCGTGAGGGAGCGGTCGTGCGTTGTTGTGATCCGTTGTGAGCCCTGACCGCGAGGGAGCGGATATCCTGATGCGCCGCACCGCCCGCTGACCCCTCCTCGCACGTCTGCATCGTGGGTCCCTTTGAATTCGGCGGCAGTGGGCCAATTCCCGGAAACGCCATTTATCGATCACTTGCACAGTCTCTGATCGCGCCGTGCTCCTACCGGAACGGCTATCGGGCGTGTTCTGAAATGGGTGAGCCACGCTACCACCAATTTGGCGCTCGCCGATTAACGAACTTTCTTACCCGAAAGTAGCGTTACAATCACGGCAGGCGGACCTCAAGTACCGGAGGTTGATGAAGTGAAATCCTCTTGGGGAAACGCACGGCTGGCAGCCTGCGCGGCGGCGATCTTGCTGGTCGGATGCATAGGAGTTCTGGTTCCCTCGCCCGCCCTTGGGCAAGCGAAGGAGGCATCCGAGCAGACGCCCCCGGAATCCCTCGACGCCATACGCAAAGCCGCCGAACAAGGAAACGCGGAAGCCCAGTTCGTCCTCGGCTTCATGTACCTCCAAGGCCAAGTAGTGCCGAAGGACTACGCCGAGGCTACCCGCTGGTTCCGCAAAGCGGCCGATCAAGGGGAAGCGCGATCTCAGGTCGCGCTCGGCCTGATGTATGCCGACGGCCAAGGGGTACCACGGGACGACGCCGAGGCAACTCGCTGGCTCCGCAAAGCCGCCGAACAGGGGAACGCGAGCGCTCAGTTGAACCTTGGCGTGGCCTATGAAAACGGCCAAGGAGTCCCGCAGGACTACAGCGAGGCGGTCCGCTGTTACCGCAAAGCTGCCGAACAGGGAGAAGTGCAGGCTCAGGCGAAACTTGCCGCCCTATACCACTTTGGACATGGAGTGCCGCAGGACGACGCTGAATCTGGCCGCTGGTCCCGCAAAGCCGCCGAACAAGGCGACGCGCACTCGCAGTCCATACTTGGACTGATGTATGCCTCGGGTTTGGAGGGAGTGCGGCAGGACGACGCCGAGGCTGCTCGCTGGTTCCGCAAAGCCGCCGAACAGGGGGAAGCGGTGTCACAGGCTAGACTTGGCCTCATATATGCCAATGGTCGAGGAGTGGCACAGGACTACGCAGAGGCCTCCCGCTGGTACCGTAAGGCCGCCGAACAGGGAGACGCGTCCGCTCAGTTAAACCTCGGATACCTATACGCCCACGGCCAAGGAGTTCCACAGGACTATGGTGAGGCCGTCCGCTGGCTCCACAAAGCCGCCGACAAGGGGAACGCGGAGGCTCAGTTGAACCTCGGCCTCATGTATTTCCAAGGACAGGGAGTGCCGAAAGACTACGCTGAAGCAGCCCGCTGGCACCGCAAAGCCGCCGATCAGGGAGACGCGCGATCTCAGGTCTTGCTCGCCCTCTTGTACGCCTACGGCCAAGGAGTTCCACAGAACTACGGTGAGGCCGTCCGCTGGCTCCGCAAAGCCGCCGACCAGGGGAACGCGGAAGCTCAGTTGAACCTCGGCCTCGCGCATTACCACGGCCAAGGAGTGCCACAGGACTACGGCGAGGCCGTTCGTTGGGTCCGCAAAGCCGCCGACCAGGGGAACGCTGAAGCTCAGGCAATCCTCGGTGTCGCCTATGAACATGGCCAAGGAGTGCCGCAGAGCTATGGTGACGCAGTCCGCTGGTACCGCAAAGCCGCCGACCAGGGGGACGCTCGTGGGCAGCTCTATCTTGGCACCATGTATGAGGATGGGCACGGAGTAACACAGGACCACAGCGAGGCAACTCGTTGGTATCGCAAGGCTGCCGACCTGGGGGACGCAGATGCCCAGACTAAACTCGGTGGCGCATATGTCCTCGGTCAAGGACTTCCCCAGGACTACGGCGAGGCGGTCCGTTGGTATCGCAAGGCCGCTGACCAGGGGAACTCAGATGCTCAGAAATACCTTGGCGTCATGTATGTCCGGGGCAAAGGGGTGCCGCAGGACGACGCCGAGGCGGCCCGCTGGTTCCGCAGATCGGCCGAACAGGGGAACGCGGACGCGCAGGACAAACTAGCTGCCATGTATCAGCTTGGCCGAGGAGTGCAGCAAGACTACGTCGAAACAGCCCGTTGGTATCGTAAGGCCGCCGAACAGGGGGACGCGGAGGCACAAGAACGACTCGGCTTCATGTATGAGCGGGGCCAAGGAGTTCCCCAGGACTTTGGCGAGGCGGCCCGTTGGTATCGCAGGGCCGCTGACCAGGGGAACGCCAATGCCCAGTTCGATCTCGGTTTTTTCTACGACCGTGGCCAAGGGGTGACACAGGACTACGCTGAGGCAGTCCGTTGGTATCGTAAGTCGGCCGAACAGGGTAACTCTCTCGCACAGCAAGAACTCGGCATCATGTATGAGCAGGGCCATGGAGTGCTGCAGGACTATGCCGAGGCAGCTCGCTGGTACCGCAAGGCCGCCGACCAGGGGGACGCTGGCGCGCAAGTCCTTCTCGGTGGCATGTACTCGTTAGGCCGAGGGGTGCCGCAGGACTATGTGGAAGCTCACATGTGGAAGAACCTGGCTGCCTCGCGTGCCACTGGTGACGACCAAGAGAGGTACGCCGAGGAACGGGATCAACTCGCCGAGAAGATGACTGCCCAACAGATTGCGGAGGCGCAGCGCCGGGCGCGGGAGTGGAAACCAAGAGGCGGTGAGGAAAAGGACAAGAGGTAGTGGCTCAGTCCGGTCTTGGGGGCTGGACCTTCAACTCGCCATAGAGAAACAGCTCGCGCTTCACCGGGTCGTTCTCGATGTCGCATCGCTGTTGGGCTTCCTCCATCGAGGCGTAGGAGTCGAGCCGGACAAATTGCTCGGTGGCTGCGTCTGGGTTCTCGTTGGCCAGAACGACTACCACGCGAGCACGCCCGTCCTCCAAGACCACGACATAGTAGCTCATGGCATTAGAGTCGCACGACTCGGCGAGCCGCTCCGAAAGGCACGGAGACCGGGCAAGCCCTGCCCGGAGATGGCGGCGGAATTGCGGCGCCTCTTTGGCATTTTCCGCCGGCGGCCCATGACACTCCGAGCTCGGGGCTTGAGGTTCAGGTGAATCCTCTGATGACTCGCAATGCGGCTTGAACCGCGGTTCTGACAGCGCGGCTATTGCTCTGCGGGAAGACGTTGAGTGAGGCAACGCCGGAAGCGAGGAACTGCGAGTTGAACCTAGATTGACTTGAACGTCGTGTTTAATCTTCCCCCATAACCAAAGCAGGAAGCCGATGAAGATCACCACTTCAAAGACGGCGAACTTGATTTGGGTGAGAACCAAACTGAAGCGAAGTGCCCAGTCGGAATGGTCTGCCGGAACCTGCATATAGCTCACCTTTCCGGCTGAAAGAGGTGCTATATCACGGCAGAGCCAAGGCTCCCAATTATCGGTTCTCTTATCAAGCCCCAGCCGGAGGGCGGTGACGGAATTCTCTGCCCATCCTTCGCCGGCGGTGATCGCCGGCGCTCCAGATTGGACAACTTACCGTCACCTTCAGAATACCACGGAGGTCAACCTTCTATCTGCTATCGGTCTCGCGCTCCCCGCATCTGCCGTCTTCGCGGGGCCGCGTTCACGATTCCCCCAAACCAAAAGGCATGCCCAGCCGACGAGTGTTAAATCCGAGGACGGCACACGAGCCTGTCGGAGAGAAGTAATCGCCGAGGCCTCACTCGTCGGGCGCAGGCGGTTTGGCGTGCGGTTAGCGCATGCGGGCGGCAAGCGGCGTGAGTTGGCGGAGCGCGCATGGGTCCCGGCAACGCGCTCGGGCAGGTCCGATCCCTTCACACCGCCAGCGCGTGGCGATGGAGCTTGAGCAGGTTGTGGGTCAGGCAGATCAGTTTCCACTCGGCCTGCACTTTTTGGAGGCCGCGCAGCGCGAATTGGCGGAATCCGCGCTGTTGTTTGATGTGTCCGATCACCGGCTCGACGATCGTTTTTCGGGTGCGGTAGATCGCTTGTCCCACGGCGCTGCGGATCGCTGCCCGCATCCGCGTGGCGAGCGGATGATCGGCCCGCAGCCGTGAGCCGCCCGTGCCGCCGCGCCCATCGGGTGAAACCAGCACGGTCATCGGCGTCAGCGCGGGATCGAGCAGACTCTCGGTGTCCCAATAGCCCGCGTCGGCCAGCAGGACTTGCGGCGCCTGGCCCAGTGCGGCGCTGGCCGCCGCCGCCATGGGCAGCAGCTGCTGCCGGTCGTTGACCTGCTGCGTGATCTCGGCCGCCACTACGATTTGCGCGTGTCCATCCACCGCCAATTGCGCGTTGTAGCCCTGCACCACGGTCTTGATTCCGTTGTCGTACACCATGCGCGAATCCGGGTCCGTGAAATTGTAGTGGCGCGTCGGCATTTCCGCTTCCCGCCGCGCGCGGGTCAGGCGCGCTTTGGTCTTTTCGCGCTGCGCCAGGCTCTCTGGCGGCGGCTCATGGTCCTTGCGCCGGCGTCCACTCTTGCGCTTTGGATGCTGCCGCTCGGCTTGTGCCAGCTTCTGCTGCGCCTCCTGCTCCAGCTCGCGTTTGGCCTGGCGCAACTTTTCCAACCGCTGTTGCGCGTCCGCCAACTCGGGCGGCAATTCGTCGCCCCGTCGTGCCTGGCCAAAGCGCACGTCCTCCGCGGCGTCAACGCGCGCGGCTTCGGCCAGCAGCCGATCCACCAGCACCCGCAACCGCTGCTCCTGCTGATCCAGATCCCGATATCTCAGCGAACGCGCCGGGCTGGCATTGGCCTGCACCTTCGTGCCGTCGATCACCACCGTGCCCAGCTTCACCAGCCCCGCCCGCTGGCACAGCCGCAAAGCCTGCGCAAAGAGCTTCGCCAGCGCCTCCAGATGCTGCTGCCGGAAGGCCGCGATGGTGTCGTGATCGGGGTGCTGGTCGGCGGCCAGATAACGGAAGGCCAGATCATCGTAGGTCGCCCGCTCGATGCGCCGCGAACTCGGCCGGCCCGTGGCATAGGCGTACAGCAGCAAGCGCGTCAGCATCAGCGGATGATAGGCCGCCAGCCCGCGCCCGTCGTTGCGCTCGTAGACGGAGTAGATCTCGCTGAGATCCAGCGTGTCCGCCACATCCGCGATGAACCGCGCCAGATGCCCCTCGGGCAACCAGTCCTGCAGCGCCGGCGGCAGCAAGAACGGCTGATCCAGAGAACAGGTCCGGAATCTCTTCATCACTCCGATTGGATGAATTCCGCACCCGCCCAGCACCAGGTTTTCAATGCGCGCCAGAATCTATCTCCGACAGACTCACACGCAATCGCCGATTTTGTGGGACCGAGCCGGCCGCGCGTGATACCATCGTCTGGCCGTGATTTGGCAACCTGCCCGTCCGGTAATCCAGAATCGGCCTTCCGAAGATGCGTGATCTCAAGATCACCCTCACGGCCAGAAACGAAGGCATCCGCTATCGCGACGCCGGCGCAGTCTACCACTTCAACTGCTGCCTTGATAGAAAACAGTGGATAGTCTCGCTCCCGCCGTCCAAAGGCGAACACTATGAAAGTCACCCGCTCTCGCCGGAAGAACAAAGCCGCATTTTTCCCCGCATTACTACGTTTCTATCCCGTATCTGGTGGTTCGGCGTCTGGCCGGTCAAATACCAGGTAGCGTTTGTCGAGAAAGCCGGCTCTTCTAAATAAGCGGCCTTTCTCCCTGATGTGGTGTGTTAGTGTGTCATCGCAAACTCGCCATCGTCCCCCGCCCCGAACCGGCCAGGTCTGTTATCTTCAAGGATTATCCCCATGCCGCCCGAACTGCCCGACATCCTGGCCCGCATCGTCGCCGTCAAGCGTCGGGAAGTCGCTGAAAAGCTCAAGCTGCGCAAGGGTTTGGAGCGCATCGCTGCGGCCCAGAGCGGCCAGCGCCGCCCGTTCCGCCAGGCCCTCGCGGCCGCCACTCCATCTATCATCGCCGAAATCAAAAAAGCCAGCCCCAGCAAGGGCCTGTTGTGCGCCGATTTCAACCCCGCCCGCCACGCCCGGGACTACTTCGCGGGCGGTGCCGCAGCCCTTAGCGTATTGACAGATAAGGACTTCTTCCAGGGCTCGCTGGGCGATCTGAAGACCGCCCGCGCCTGCGTCGCGCTGCCCGTCCTGCGCAAGGACTTCACCATCGACGAGATCGATGTGATCGAGTCCGCCGCCTCCGGCGCCGACGCCATTCTGCTCATCGCGGCTCTGCTGACGGCGGACGAAATCGAGCGTTTTCAATCCCTTGCGGACCACTACGGAATGGACTCCGTGGTCGAAGTGCACGATCGGGAAGAGCTCGACAAGGCGCTCGCCGCCGGCGCCCGCATCATCGGTGTAAACAACAGAGACCTAAGGACATTTTCGGTTTCACTGGAGACGGCCGAGAGCCTCGCGCCGCACATTCCTGCTGACGTCCTCAAGGTCGCCGAGAGCGGCATCCATTCGCATGAAGACGTTAAACGATTGATGGCGCACGGCTTCCAGGCGTTCCTGGTGGGGGAACACCTGATGACCGCGCCCGACGTGCCCGCCGCCCTGCGCGCACTCACCGGCAGAAATGATTGAAGGACAAGGGGATAGCGGCCCCGCCGAAATGCAGCACATATTCGCCAAGATCTGCGGAATCACCACCCTCGACGACGCCCTCGCGGCCCACGAAGCCGGCGCCGACGCCCTCGGCTTCAATTTCTGGCCCGGCAGCCCGCGCTGCATCACGCCGCAAGCCGCCGCCGGAATCACCGCCCATCTCGGCTCCAACACACTGAAAATAGGAGTTTTTGTGGATCCGACCGCGGAGGAGGTCAGGGAAACCGTCCGGCTCGCCGGCCTGGACCTGGCCCAGATCCACGGCCGCGTCCCGCCCCTTTCGATCCGCCTCTGGCAGGCGCTTGCGGCCGGTCCGGACCTTGAAGACCAGCTACAAATGGCCCTGCGATCGAACGCCGCCGGGGCTTCTATTCCCGAGGCTTTTCTTATAGATACGCCCGCCGGGGCGCAGCGCGGCGGCACGGGCCGCGTCTTCGATTCGCGCAGGGCGCGCGGCCTGCCCGGCCGGATCGTCCTGGCCGGCGGCCTCGGCCCTGACAACGTCGCCCAGGCGATTCGCGAAGCCCGGCCGTGGGGCGTCAACGCCTGTTCGCGGCTCGAATCCGCGCCGGGCCGCAAGGACCCGGCCAAAGTGCGAGCCTTCATCGCGGCCGTGCGGATGGTGGAACTAGAATAGGAATAAGGACTTATGAGCATCGAATCCCCCACCCCCGACGCCGGCGGCCACTTCGGATCCTACGGCGGGCGCTACGTCCCGGAGACGCTCATGGCCCCGCTGGAGGAGCTCGAACAGGCCTATTGCGCCGCCCGCCAGGACCCCTCCTTCCAGGCCGAACTCGACGACCTGCTGCGCAACTACGCCGGCCGGCCCACGCCGCTTTATGAGGCGAAACGCCTCGGCGCGAACCTCGGCGGCGCGCGCATCTTCTTCAAACGCGAAGACTTGCTCCACACGGGCGCGCACAAGATCAACAACTGCCTGGGCCAGGTGCTAATGGCCCGGCGCATGGGCAAACGCCGCGTCATCGCCGAAACCGGCGCCGGCCAGCATGGCGTGGCCACGGCCACCGTCTGTGCGCTATTCGGCCTGGAATGTGTGGTTTACATGGGCGAGGAGGACATGCGCCGCCAGCGCCTGAACGTATTCCGCATGCGCCTGCTGGGCGCGAAGGTCGCCCCCGTCGCTACCGGCAGCCGGACGCTGAAGGACGCCATCAGCGAGGCGATGCGCGATTGGGTAACGAACGTAGAATCGACCCATTATCTGCTCGGCTCGGCCCTCGGCGCGCACCCGTATCCATTGATTGTAAGGGACTTCCAGCGCTGCATCGGCGATGAGGCCCGCGTCCAGATGCTGGAGCGAACGGGCCGTTTGCCGGACGCGGTGGTGGCCTGCGTGGGCGGCGGATCGAACTCGATCGGCATTTTCACTGCCTTCCTGCCCGACGTGATGGTCCAACTGGTCGGCGTGGAGGCTGGTGGACGGGGCGCGGCGCTGGGTGAACACGCCGCCCGATTCGCCGGCGGCAGCCCCGGCGTGCTGCACGGTGCGTACAGCTATCTCCTTCAGGATCAACATGGTATGGTGTCTTTGACGCACTCGGTTTCGGCCGGTTTGGACTATGCTTTAGTCGGTCCGGAGCACGCCTGGCTGCACGACCAGGGTCGCGCCGAGTACGTCTCCGTGACCGACCAGGAGGCGCTGGCGGCGGCGCGCACGCTGGCCCACACGGAGGGCCTGATCCCGGCCCTGGAGTCGGCCCATGCGGTCGCGGAAGTCATTAAAAGAGCGCCACTTACGCGCGACCGGATGTACCTGATCAACCTCTCCGGAAGGGGCGATAAGGACACCGACATCTACCGCGAGAACCTGCCCGAACTGGACGATCCGGCGTGAGGGTGTGGGCATGACGCGGCGCGCAGGCGCCGTGCGGCGCGTAGGGATGCCCGAGGGCGGGCGGCGCGGCATGCTCGGCGCGGTGCAATGGCCGCTATTTCGATAGGTTTTAGGGTTTCATCACAATTCATCACTTTTCTACACTTTTCATCACTGTGTTGAAGGAGTGATGAATTGGCCGGGGCGGCGCGAAAAAACAAAATGTGCGGAACAAAGCCAATTGCCATTTAAGTTTTTTGGAATAAATGACTTAGTTCCTGTCTTTCGATCCGATGTTCGCTACCTGTTCGAATTTTCAAAGAGCAGGGATGGCGGGCCGCAGAGGCGAGCTACCAATCCATGCTAGACCCGCTGTCAAGCTGCTTTTCGATGACCCGGGTGCAAGGATAATGACGCCGGCGTCTATCGCGGGAATCTGCCCGAGCTGGACCAGGCGGCGTAACAGCCGCCGGCCGTCAAAGCCGCTCCGCCGCCCGGAGCGACGCCCGCGCGCCAGGCGCGGCGGTCGAACGAGAGGTCCGCCGGATGAACAACGGGACGGGTGAGCTGCGAAAACTGCTGGATCGACCTTCCGGGACCGATGGCCGGCTGCAAGCCGCCAGCCCGCTTTGAGGTCAAACAGAGGCGGCGGAGGGCGGCCCGTCGCGGAGCCACAGGATATAGTCGAGCGTTGGCGGAACGCCGCCCAGATCGCGCAAGCGCATGGCGCATTGGCCGCGATGGTGCTGGCTGTGCATGACTACCTGGGTCATCGCCTGGGCCACGGTCAGGCGGAGGCCTTTTAAGTGCGGCAGTTCCAGCACCCGCCCGAGTTCGGCTGGGGAGATAGAGGCAACAAACGCGCGTTCGGCATCGTGGGTAGTGTGAAACAGATCGTCGAGGCCGGTCCAGGACTCGGGCGCTTTCAATTCCTTTGCCAGGTCGAACTCGCCTGCGGTGCACTGAGCCAGGTAATACCGCTGGACCACCACAATGTGGAACAGGGCTTTGCGCAGCCTTTCATCCTGGACAGCGGCCGGACAGGCCTTTATAGCATTTAGCAGTTCGCCGTCGGCCCACTCCTGATGACGGAACAGCGGACGCAGGAACTCGATCATCATTGACCTCCTCGTGTCGGCGCGCCAGGCGGGCGCCACCGGGGGAAACGGGACAGCCTGGCGCGTCACATACGTGATTTGGTCTATTTTACGGGAAGACAGGCAGGGCCGCTTCAAGCCTCTCGCTTTACGTCCTCGCATCAGGCGATTCTCAGGGGTCGGCCGTTGCAGCGGCGGCGGGAACGGGCCTTTTTCAGCAAAACCTCAGTGGGAGGGGTCAGGCTGTCCCCTTCGCCATCTTCGACACCGGTCTCGCGCGCTTCACAGCGGACGAAAGCATCTGGGAGTATGCGCGGGCCACGGGTTTGCGATCGTGACTGCCGATTCCGATTTTCTGGCCCTCGCCATATCCCCGGGGTGCGCCGACCCCGCTCGCGGGTAGTGGACCAAGGCTACCGTCGCTTAGGTTTCCGGCGAGTCTGGCCCCCGGTTTGCCTAGGCGGGGCGGCGACACTGGTCGCTTTGGCCTTTTCAATCAGGCGGTCAATTTCGGTTTCAAGCTGTAGGAGTTCGTTTACGGCGCCTGTGATCGCCTGGAAGAACCTGGCCGTGTCAAAGCCGGTCGGGTCCGAATAGTCCTCGTATCGGACCCACTTGCCCAAGGGGCACTCGGGATTGACCTCACCGGGCTCGCAATCCCGGATATACACCCAGTCCTCAGCCCTCGGCACAATCGGTCTCAACGAGTCAGTGAATTGCTCCCGGAGCTTCCACGATGGTACCCAGAGGTTAACCGATGGAACCGGATCCTCATCTTCACGCTTAGCGACTGGGTTTGGAAGGAATACCGCGATAGCAATGGGTTCTTTACTGGGTACATTCCATTTCTTATCTGGGTGCAGCCAGATGCCATTGTCGAGATACGGGCGCCGCCACCCATTCGGTATTTGAAGGGCCCCGGGGAGGTGCCTGATCAGCGCTTCCCGGGCACCGGTCAGATCCTCTTCCATGAGGCCGCCATGGATATAGTCGTATACTTCGCTCACGGCGCGAACATTCTTCAGAACGACCGCCAAGCGGCCCGGAAGTGTGGTCTGCTTTGATTCCATCGCTAACGCTCCAAGTCACGAATATTCTGAACGAGATGCCGTACGAGCGGCTCCGCTTCCGGCGCCGGGTGGACCAATTCGCATGCAGACTCCAAAGCCTCACGCAGGTCACGGTAGGTCATCGGTGTGAAGTCGCGCGATTCTGGGGGTACTCGTGCGGGGCTTAGGAAGACGAGGAAGAGGTTCTCCCCGAGCCTCGCGAACCGTTCATAGTACGTTGCGTATTTCTCCGTTTGACCCTCATGTTCCTCGCTATCGATCTTGTTTTCCACGATGAGCCACCACCGTTGCCCCTTGACCTCGATGTCCACCTCGCCACCGTCTATTCTTTTCTTGACAGTCACGCGGCATTTGAGGGTGCCGGCGGGCGCGGGAATGCCGAGTGCTTTCCCGAAAAAGGCTTTCAGGAACGCGTCCCCTAGACCATGCTGGGCTGCGGGCCTCATAAGCCAGGCAATCAGATTTGTATGGGTGTCTTCCAGGCGTGGTCGCCCCAAAATCTGGAGATAGTTCCAGTCCGTGTCCAGCCAGTTGGTGCCTGAGTCGATGTCAGAATAAAGGGTTTGGACTCCCTCGCAGAAGGCGGCCAAGTCCGTTTCCGCCGCTACCTCGCCTGTCTGCTTGGCTAAGATCCAGTCGGCAGCAAGTCGGTCAACGCGTGCCGTGAATGCCTTGAACCTGGCAACTCGTGGTTGGGCCGTCATAACGCCCGAGGCCATTCTACGCCCGTTGCTGCCATCCTGGCCCTGTTCGCCCGCATTCCTAGTTGGGAGGCGGTCCAGTTCGCTTCTCGCCCTTCTTCGGCATCCTGAACGAGAACAAGTACTCCCAGCCTTCCTCGACCCAGATTCCGACGTACACATCACCGAGCAGGGCCCATCGCGCTACCACATGCACTTTGATTTCATGAGCGAGGGAATCGACTCCTGCAAAGAAATAGTCCGCTTTCTTCCCGCAAACCAAGTACGGACCGGAGGATTCTTGCTCGGGGATGCTAATTACCATTTCATCCTGTCGCCGGATCACCGTCGCCTGCACGTTGAGCGCCTTTTTGTCCGGCGCCAGGAACTGAATGGATACGTCGCGAAGCGGTTCATTAGCCATTTGGCCTCCGTGTCAAAGCTTATCTCGCGTCACATTATGCCGCCAGCGGTCCAGGGCGCTAGCCGCGGATAGCGTCGTTGGAAATCGCTCGCGTGATGTCAGAGTCTCATCAGCTGTGCGTGAGACGCCTGTCTAACGGACTGAGCGCCTTCCGGCCTTCTTCGCAGGGGAATTGCGGGGCCTCTCGGTCTGCCTGCGGATCCTCTTCGTACGCCTGGCGCAGCACGTGTTCCGACAAATGTCAGATGCGGGGCGGCGCGCCGGGATGGGGCGATTGTGGGCGCGGGAGCGCGGCGGCGGGAAGGCATCTTTTCGGGAAGAGGCCGGTGGGACGGGCCGGCTGTCGGCTTCGCCCCTTCGCCGGAGCCGGCTCTCTACTCCGAATCACGCCCGCGTAACGGCGCGAGATGCCAGCGGGCGTAGGCGATCCACAGGACCAGCAGCCCGACCAATAGCGGGAACAGTGCCGGGAAGAAACCCTTGGACTGTACCGTGGTCACCGTGGCCCCGATCATGATGGGCACCAGACACGCCGCGGCCAGCGGCGTGAGACCGACTCGAATGTGCAGCCATCCCGGCAATACCAGGCCCAACCCTCCCAGCACCTCAGCCACGCCGATGAAGCGCAGAAACCCTACCGGCAAGCTGATCTGCGCTTGTAGTTGGGCCGCCGGCATCATCAGCTTCGCGCTACCTGCAAACAGATAGAGCGCTGCCAGCAGCACCTGGACGGCCCACAAGGCGATGTTGAGACGGGAGCGGTTTGAGGACATAGCTAATTTTAACAAGGAAAACGAAGACGGAAGACGGAACAGTCTGACCTGGCACATGGGCGATTCTCAAGGCCGGCGCAGGACCTGTTCCAACGGGTGTCGGAGGCGACGCGCGGGGTGGAATGCGGCGGTTGCGGAGACGGGATCATGGCGCTCCGTGGAGAGTTGTCTATGGCGCCGGGGACGGGCCGACTCCCTTACGGCGAGCGGCTCTGAAACGAAGCGGCCGGCTCCATTACGGCGAGCGGCTCTGAAACGAAGCGGCCGGCTCCCTTACGGCGAGCGGCTCTGAAACAAGGCAACCGGCTCCCTTACGGCGAGCGGCTCTGAAACGAAGCGGCCGGCTCACTTACGGCGAGCGGCTCTGAAACAAGGCAACCGGCTCCCTTACGGTCGCGGCTCTGAAACAACACAATCGCTTCGTCGAAAGTCGTGGTGAGCGACCGGTGCCTTTCAAGCCATTCTGCGAGCCTAGGCGCCTGGGGTCTCCTTGTTGTGCACAGTCCGGCGTTACTCGCGCCGAAGCGCGGTTGCAGGTGAAGGCGGGCGCTCACGGACGGCGGACGCAGGGCCGCGGTTCGAAGGAGATGCGGCGTAGATGTTAAGTTGGTGAGAACGATGGAATCGAGTGGACGGATCGCGTGGCGGTTTGCGGCTTGCAAGGAAGCTGGCCGGCCGGCGCTGGTGGCGTATCTGATGGCGGGCGATCCGGAGCCCGGGCGCACGCCGGCGCTGGCGGCCGCGCTGGAGCGCGGAGGGGCGGACGTGCTGGAGCTGGGGGTTCCTTTTTCCGATCCGATTGCCGACGGGCCGGTGATCCAGCAGGCCTCGCAGCGGGCGCTGGAGGCAGGGACCGACGTCGGGGCGGTGCTCGAGATTGCGCGCGAGATCCGGCGCGAAAGCGAGATGCCGATGGTGCTGTTCAGCTACCTGAATCCGCTGCTGAGTTACCGCTTCGAGCGGCTCGCCGCCGACGCGCGCGCGAGCGGGGTGGACGGCGTGCTGCTGACGGACCTGAGCGTCGAAGAGGCCGCGGGGCCGGTGGCGCAACTGCGGGCGCAGGGCCTGGACACGATCTTCCTGGCGGCGCCGACGAGCACGGAGCGGCGGCTGAAGCTCGTGGCGGAGTATTCGAGCGGGTTCGTGTACGTGGTCTCGCGGACGGGCGTGACGGGCGAGCGGGCGACTCTCGAGGCGGGGGTGGAGGGGCTGTGCCGCAAGCTGCGCGGGTTGACCGAGAAGCCGCTGGCGGTGGGGTTTGGCGTGTCGACGCGGGCGCACGTGGAGGCGCTGGGCGAATACGCCGACGGGGCGGTGGTGGGCAGCGCGATCATGCGGATTGTCGATGCGGACGCCCCTGACGCGGATCTCGAAGAGCGCCTGGAGAAGTACCTGGCCGAAATGACCCGCCTTCGCATTGCTTCGGCGGGCGAGCAGGAGCGCGGGCAGTGACTCCGGACGAAGGCCAGGCGGCACTGGAGGAGCTGCGGGCGGACATCGACGAGCTGGACCTGAGGCTGCTGGAGCTGTTCAGCGAGCGCGCAAAGGTGGTGGAGGAGATCGGGGACATCAAGCGCGTGGCTTCGCTTCCGATCTACGAGCCGAAGCGCGAGGAACTGGTGTTCCAGAACGTGCTGGAGCACAACCGCGGGCCGCTGCCGGACGACGCCGTGCGGCGGCTGTACGAGCGCATCATCGACGAGATGCGCTCGCTGCAGCGGGAGCGCATGCGGCGGGCGCAAGCGCAGGCCCGCAACTCAAGCCCAGGCCGCGGGCGCGAGGGCGAAGGAGAGAAGCGGTGATCATCATCATGGAACGGGGCGCCACCGAGGCACAGGTGGAAGGCATCATCGAAAAACTGGTGGATCTCGGTTTCTCCGTGCACCGTTCCACGGGCGCCGTGCACACGGTGCTGGGCGCGGTGGGGCCGAACGAAGATTACGATCCGGCGGAGTTCGAGGTGCTGCCGGGGGTGAAGGAATGCCACCGCGTGATCGCGCCGTACAAGCTGGCCAGCCGGGCGTTCCGCGCCGAGGACACGGTGATTGAATTCGGCCGGACCTCAGTCGGCGGCCCGCGCGTCGTTGTTCTGGCCGGACCGGCGAGCGTCGAGAGCGAGGAGCAGATCGAACGCGCGGCGGAGGCGCTGGCCGCGGCCGGGGCGACGTTTCTGCGGGCCGGGGCGTTCAAGCAGCGGATGTCGCCGTACGTGTTTCAGGGGTTGAGCGAGGAGTCGCTCAAGCTGCTGCGGCGGGCGGCGGAGCGGAACGGGCTGCAGGTGGTCAGCGAGATTGTGGATGCGGCGCAGGCGCCGATGATGGAACAATACGTGGACCTACTGCTGGTGGGGTCGCGCAACATGCAGAATTATCCGCTGCTGAGCGCGCTGGGCCGGCGCGAGCGGCCGGTGCTGCTGAAACGCGGGCCGGCGGCGACGGTGGAGGAGTGGCTGAGCGCGGCGGAGCACATCCTGACGGGCGGAAACTACAGCGTGATCCTGTGCGAGCGCGGGATCCGGAGCTTCGAGCCGCCGGCGCACAACACGCTGGACCTGACGGCGATTCCGACGGTCAAGAAGCTGTCGCATCTGCCGATCGTGGTGGATCCATCGCAAGGGACGGGGCGGCGGGACAAGGTGGCGCCGATGGCGCGGGCGGCGGTGGCGGCGGGCGCGGACGGGCTGCTGGTGGATGTGCAACAGGATCCGGACGGCGTGCTGGGCGAGGGCGCGCACGCGCTGAACCCGGCGCAGTTCGAGGAGTTGATGACGCAGTTGAGAAGGATCGCGGAGGCGGTGGGGCGGAGCGTTTGACGGTGGGAGAGGCATGAAGACGGTTGCCATCGCCGGGGTGGGATTGATCGGCGGGTCGTTCGGGCTGGCGCTGAGGGCGGCCGGATTCGGCGGAAGGATCGTGGGCGTGAGTTCGGCGGGGACGATCGGGAAAGCGGTCGCGCGGGGCGCGATCGATGAGGGCGTCAGCCTGGAGCAGGCGGCGGCGGAAGCCGATCTCGTATTGCTGGCGCAGCCGATTTCCGTGATTCTCGAGACGCTGCCGAAGCTCGGCGGAAAGCTGAAGCCGGGGGCGCTGGTGACGGACGCCGGCAGCACCAAGCGGTGCATTGTCGAGTGCGGAACGCAAGCGCTGGGCAGCGCCTTTCTGGGCGGGCATCCGATGGCCGGCAAGGAGAGCCGGGGCGTGGAAGTGGCGGAGGCGGAGCTGTATCGCGGGCGGCCGTGGCTGGTGACGCCGCGAGGCGCGGAGGAGCTGGAAAAGCCGCAGGCGCGGGAGTTTCTGACGTGGCTGGAGCGGATCGGGGCGCAGGTGAAGGTCTGCTCGCCCGGGGAACACGACCGGCGGGTGGCGCGCTCGTCGCATCTGCCGCAGATGCTGGCGACGACGCTGGCGCGCGGGCTGGGGGCGAGGGCGGATCGCGCGGCGGTGGCCGGCGCGGCGGGTCCGGGGCTGACGGACATGACGCGGCTGGCGCTGAGCGCGTGGCCGATCTGGAAGGACATCGTGGCGACCAATGGCGACTATATCGCCGAGGCGCTGGGCGAGTTCCAAGAGGAATTGGGAACAACGCAGAGGCTGCTGAAGGCAGGGGAACTGGAAGAGGCGTTCCGACAAGGCGCGGAGTTCGCGGCGGAAGTGCGCCGGACGGGCGCCGGTTAGCGCCAGGGCTGGCGCGGGATTGGCACGAGCGTGCGGGCCGCAGGACGACAGGGGCGGAGATATACTCGCAAGCGAACTGGGCGCGAGAAACGGGTCAGAGCAGCGGGAGAGACGGAGCGCCGTCTCGAGGGGGGAAACGATGACAACAGATACGAGAAGATCTTTCATCCAGAGGGCATCATTAGCGGCGGCGGGGGCGGTGGCGGCGGCGGAGGCAATGGCCGCGGCCGCGCCCGCGCGGAGCCTGTCACGGGGCGCGGGCAAGTCGAAGCGCGACCTGATGGCAGACGTTCTGGACATGTCCGCCAGGCCGGGCTACGTTCCGGCGGGCTTCTTCATGCATTTCGGAGTGCGAGGCGATGCGGCGGTCAAGGCGCATCTGGACTACTTCCGCGCCACTGGCATGGATTTCGTCAAGATCCAGTTCGATGAGGTGGCCCTGCCGCACAACGATCAAATCAAGACGCCCGGGGATTGGTCGAAGATGCCCATCCTCCCGGAGCAGTGGTTTGAGCCGGCGCTGTACCTGCTGAAAAACCTGATCAAGGAAGCCAAGCCGGAGGCGCTGATCATCCAGACGCTGTATTCGCATTACCAACTGGCGAAGCAGGCCGTCGGGTGGGAAGTGCTAGTGGAGCATGTCAAGCAGGATCCCGAAGCGGTGTGCCGGGGGTTGGAGAACATTTCGCTCTCGCTGATGAACTTCGTGCAGGCGGCCGCGCGGGCGGGCGTGGACGGGTTCTACATGTGCACGCAGGGCGGCGAAACGAACCGGATCGCGGATCGCGCGTTGTTCAACCGGACCATCAAGAACTACGACATGCTGCTGTACAAGGAAGTGTCGCAGCTGGTTCGGTACAACATCATGCACGTGTGCGACTTCGACGGAACTTACGACGATTTCCAGCCGCGATTCAGGGACTACCCGGGACGGGTGGTCAACGTGCCGCTGGCGGCCGACGGCCAGAAGCTGACGCTGCGGCAGGCGGCGCAGATCTTCCAGCGGCCGGTGATGGGCGGGCTGGACCGGCTCGGCGTGATCAGCACGGGCAGTCCGGAAGAGGTGAGGAAGGCGGCGCTGAGCGTGCTGCGGGAGGCCCCGGCCAATGTGATCCTGGGCGCCGACTGCACGGTCAGTCCGAAGACGCCGCTGGAGAACCTGCGGATGGCGATCCAGACGGCGCACGAGTTCAGAACTTAACACCGCGTGGGACTGGAGGCTCTCAAAGATGATGAACTACAGTGTCCGGGAGGCGTGGGAGGACGGAGCGCGGATCCTGACATTACGGGACACGGCGAAGGACGTCGAGGTGCAGGTAGTGCCGCAGTTCGGCAACATCGCCACGGCAATGACCGCGCACGGCAAGGCGGTGTTGTGGACGCCGTTCCGCGGCGCCGGGGAGTGGTCCAGGCATGCGGCGATGGGCGGCGTGCCGTTCCTATGGCCGTGGGCCAACCGGATCGACGGCCTGAGCTACTGGGTCAACGGACGAAAGTACACGCTGAATCCGGACCTGGGCAATCTCAGCCCCGGGTCGAGAGCCACGCCGATTCACGGCCTGCTGCTGTACGCGAAGCAATGGCGGATGGTGCGCGCCGCGGCGACCGAGCAGGGGGCGGAGCTGGAGTCGAGCTTCGAGTTCTGGCGCGAGCCGGAGATGATGGCGCAGTTCCCCTTCGCCAATGCGGTGACGATGATCCACCGGCTGCGGGAGGGCGCGCTGGAGGTGGAAACGCGCATCGAGAACCTATGCAGCGAGCCGCTGCCGGTGTCGCTGGGCTTTCACCCGTATTTTCAGGTGAACGACGCGCCGAGGGAGGAGTGGAGAGTGCGGCTGCCGGCGCGGGAGAAGTTCGTGCTGAACGAACGACTGATCCCGACCGGCGAGAAGCGCCCGAACCCGTACGCCAATCCGCAGCCGCTGAAGGGAATTGGGCTGGACGACGTGCTGGGCGGGCTCAAGCGGGACGCGGACGGATGGGCGCGCTTCCGGCTGGAGGGCGCGAAGGAAAGCGTCACGGTGGAGTACGGAGAGGCCTACCCGGTGGCCGTGGTGTATGCTCCGCCCGGACGGGGCTTCGTCTGTTTCGAGCCGATGAGCGCCCCCACCAATGCCTTCAACGCGGCCCACGACGGCTGGTTCAAGGAGCTGCCGGTGGCGCCGCCGGCGGGCGTGTGGAAGGGCGTGTTTCGCGTGGTGCCGGCAGGTTTCTGAGAATCGGCCGGAAGCGGCGCGACGACCGCTCCTTGCAGTCGCGGCTCAGTAACGCGCCCGCTCCCTCGCGGTCGCGGCCCTGAAGCGAGCGGCTCTGAGGCGAGCCCGGGCGTCGACACGAGTGTCGACGCGGCAGGCACGCGGGTCTGCGCCACACACGCGGGCCTCCGCCACCCGCCTCCGCGACTCCCGTCGCTATGGCGGGCAAGCAGGGGGCGCCCGCTCCCTCGCGGTCGCGGCTCTGAAACGGGCGGCTCTGAGGCGAGCCCGGGCGTTGACACGAGTGTCGACGCGGCAGGCTCGAGTCAGGCTGCTGAAAAACCCCCACCGAAGCATCGATTCAAAATCGACGAGGCCCACACTTGGCCTACACGCGATCGGCGAGGCTCGGGTGATGGTTTTGCATCCCCCAAATCTGCCCTGTTTGGACGCCCTCGGGACTTTTTCAGCAGCCTGACGAGTGCCTGCGCCACACACCCGTGCCAGCGCCACGAAGCGCTGGCGGATCCGCTCACGGTCGCGGCTCAGGAACGCCGGAGGCGCGAGAGGCCACTAGTTCTTCGGTGCAGCGGCGGGGGCAGCCGGCTTGGTGGCAGGCGGCTTGGCGGCCGGCGTAGTGGGCTTGGCCGGCAGGGTGGCCGGACCGGCGCCAGCGGCGCCGTACTTCTTGTCGTACCCTTCCACGATCTGGGTGGTGATGTTGACGCCGGTGGCGGCCCACAGCACCGGGCTCTGCTGGCCGGAGACGTCGAACACGATGGCCAGCGTATTGGCCTTGGAATATTCGTCAACGATGGCGACCATGCGCTGGCCGATCTCGTTGACCATCTTCTGCTCTTCCTGCTGCACTTCGTTCTGCAGGTCTTCCGAGTCCCACTGGTACTTCTTCTTCTTGTCGTCGATCTCCCGGCTGAGCTTTTCGCGCGCTTCGGCCGACATCGTATTGGCACCCTTGTTGAACTGGTCCTGCAGGCGGTTGAGTTCGGCCATGCGGCTTTCCAGATCCTTGGCCTTGGGTTCGAATTTGACGCGGATGGCGTCACGGGCCTTCTCGCCGTCCTTGGTGGCGAGCATGGCGCCCTGCATATTGATAATTCCGACTTTGGCGGGCGTTTGGGCCGGCGCGGAGGGGGCGACAAAGCCCAGTGCCATGACGGCCATGGTCAACGGGACGCACTTCATAATCACGTTTTCAGACTCCTGGGATCATTCAAATGGTAGCACGGCACGAGTTTCCTGCTAGGGCCCAGCCCGGATATTCCACCAGCCATCGGCTGCGGCGCGCGATAGGGCCGCATCTACTGCGTTGCGACTCGGTCGCCGTCCTCAGCGTACTGCCAAGTACGCCTGCGGGCGGCTCCCTTCGCCCGCCTCGTGGCATTGCTTGATGTTGGGACCCTCTCATCGCGCCTCGCTACGATCGCAAGTGGAACATCTGGGCTAAAAAGTCCGGCTGATGGTGAAGCGGAACATGTCGTGGCGCTCCTCGAACGGGGTGGCGGTGCCGATGGTCTGCCTGGCGTTCACGTAAGTGGCCTGGTTGGGGAACATCGCCGCGTTGACCGCGACCGGGGCCTTGAGAGTCGTTTCCAGATACGACAGGTTGCGGGCATAGTACACGCGGAAGGGCGCGTTGACGACCGGCATCATGATCTGCAACTCCAAACCGGTGGAGACGCGCGGCTTTTGCGAGCCCGGAACGAGCACGGCCCCGTTCTCGAAGGCGGCGCTGGGAAACTCCCCGTTGAGATCCGTGATGCGGTCCGGATTGAGCTTCATCTTATTGCGGAAAGTGACGCGGTTGACGCCGGCATCCATGAAGGCGGCCAAAGTCAGCGGCCCGAAGATCTTGAAACGGTACTCCATATTGGCAACACCCTGAGTGTCGCCGCCGGGGAAGATGATCTGGTAGAACGGGACGGGCATCGAGACATTCGTCATCTGCTCCACGCCGTTCACGATGGACTTCTGCAGGCGCGCCGAACCGTCCTGGTTGAGCACAGTCACGGTGGTGGTGCTGGGGATATAGGCCAGGGGACCGATGCTCCAATCGTAGAAGCCGCGGACATCCTGTTCGCCGCCCATGAAGATGCGCGCAAACGGCGGGGGCGCGCCGCCGCCATAGCCGGCCAGCATGCGCGAAAGAACACGGAAACCGAAGGTCTGGCCGGGCTTCAACCCGTGGAACCAGCGGGTGTAAGTGATGGTCGGCGAGAGCTCCTTCACGTTGCCGCCGAGGGGGCCTCCCGAGAAGCCGAGTCCAATGAACAGTTGCTGCCCGTGAGTGGGCGTAATCGGATGGTCGATGGTGTTGTAGGTGTAGGAGGGCGTGATCTTGCTGGTGATGATGCCGCTCAACTGGTTCGGGCCAGTCAGGTTCATGAAGCTCGAATAGTCGAAATAGGTCGTCGCCGCCGTGGTCAGCGGCGCTACCCTCGAGTGATCGAAGCTGTAGGTCAATCCCCAGCGGGCGAAGCTGCGCCGCAGCGGGTAGCTGACGAAGGTCGTGAAGCCATAACTGTTGGTCACGTAGTTGAGCAGGTTCTGCGTCCCGAGAGCGTTGTACTCCGGAATCAGATTTTCACCGGACAGGATCGAAGCCTCGCGCGCCTGGTCGTAGTTGAAATACTGGTAGTAAACCGTGAAGCCGGCATTCAACGGGCGATCCATCACGTAAGGCTCGGTGAAACCGAAGGTGACGCTGCGGGTCATGGTACCCAACTGCGCGTTGAGGCTGAGGGTCTCGCCCAGGCCGAGGAAGTTGTTGGTGGCGTAGCCGGCGCCAATGAACGTGCCGGCGATTTCAGAGACGCCGCCGTTCAGCGTGATGGAGTTCTTGCCGCGCTCCTTCACCTTGAGAAGAATGTTGACAGTATCGTTCTTGGTGTCGCGGGTGATGGTGGCGGCCTCATCGGCCTTCAACGCTTCGAAGTAGCCGAGCTGATTGAGGCGCAGGATACTGAGCTCCCACAGCCGGGTGTTGTAGATGTCGCCCTCGTCGATCATGATCTCGCGGCGGATCACCTTATCGCGCGTGGTGTTGTTGCCGCTGAAATCGATGCGCCGGACGAAGAACTGCTTGCCCTCGTTGACGTTGATGGTGAGGTCCATCCTGCCCTCGGTCTCGTGGGGATCGAAGTCGGGCTCGGGCACGGCATCGATGTAGCCGAACGAACCATAAAGCTTTTCCAGGTTCTTGAAGCCCTTCTGCAGCCTTTCGGTGGAGAAGACGTCGCCGGCGGCCATGCCAAACAGCGGGCGCATCAGCGTCTCCGGGGTGCGGAAGAGTTTCACGCCTACGAAGTTGATTTTGCCGAGACGGTATTGCACGCCCTCCTCGAGGGTGACCTTGATGTCGGCGACCTTGCCCGACTTGTTGGGATGGATCAGCGGGATGCCGGTCCCCTTCCCGCCGGTGTCGCGAATCGTCACGGTGTGATCGACGGCATGCTCGGTGAAGTAACCGTGGTCCATGTAGAACTGGCGGATGCGCTCCATATCCTCATCCAGCTTGCTGGCATCGTAGGTGCTGGCCCACAGACTCTCAAAGAAAATGGAGTGGGGGATGCCGCCGGGCTTGGAGTTCTTCATCACGCGGACGATGGCGCGCTGGGCGAATTCCTTGTTGCCGATGATCTCGATTTTGCCGACCTTGACCTTGACGCCCTCGTCGATTTTGAAGACGATTTCGACCGACGTGGGCGGGATCTGGCGGATCTGCGGCGTCACGGTGGCGAACTGGCGGCCGTGTTCGGCCTCGAACTCCTTGAGCACCTGGACCGCGCGCGCCACGCGGCTCTGTTCGAACTGCTGCTCGACGGAGAGCCCGACGTGGCGCTCCTTGAAGCGGTCGAGAATATCGGAGACGCTGATGGACTTGTTGCCTTCGTACTTAATGGAGCGGACCACGCGCCGCTCGGTCAGGTTGTAACGGATGATCCAGCCCGATTTGCCCTTTTCACGCTCCAAAACGATGTCGTCGAACCGTCCGGTGTTCCAAAGGGACATGAAGTCGCGGTGCAGCACGTCCTCGTCCAGAGCGTCGCCCTTCTTGGTGATGATCAGCGTGCGCAGGGTGTCCTGCGGCACGCGGCGGGCGCCGCGGAACTCGATCGACTCGACGACATCGGAAAATGCCACGGCGGGCTGCTCCGGTTTGGCGGCCTCAGGAGCGGGAGCGGGCGCGGGCTTGGCCGGTTCGGTGCCCTGGGGCACGGTCTGGAATGGGGTGGGCGGCTTGGTCTGATCGGCGGGCGGCTGGTTAGCCGGCGGCTGAGTAGTGTCCTGGGTGGGCACCGTTTCGAACGGATTAGGCGGCTTCGGCGCCGGCGGCGGAGGAGACTGGGTCTGAGGCGCGGGCTGGGACTGCAGCGCTGCGCCGCTACCCAACGCTGCAGTGGCGAAGAAAATGACGGGAAGGCAGATGAACAGAGCAGCCAGGCCTCTCAGCCTGAGGGTCATCGGTTGCAGAGCAGATCCTTTCTAAGGTGCGCCTTCGAAGAGACGTAGCCGGCCCGAAGGCCGTTGCAAGGAATGTCCCCCGTCCTTCTGGCTCAAAGCGTTCATTCTACCGGATCGGCGCATCGCAGAACAATCGACGGTCTCAGGGCCGTGGGTCATTTTCGGGTGCGGGGCCGGGAGACGGAGCATCCGCGACGGGCGTCTGGGGCAGAGATCCGGCCGGTTCGGCCGCGCGCGCCGGCCTGGGGAGCGGCTGCGCCACGGCGCCGCCGGCCTCCCTCAACTGCCCATAAGAGAGGGTAAATCGCGATAGCGCCAGCAGCAGAATGAGGTCCGCCGGGAGGGTAACGCCCCAAGGGAACCACAGCGCTGCAAACAGGCCCATGGAGGGCCACAAAAAATAGGATGCAAACCCGTGCAACAGGCCGACATACAGCAGCGCCCGGGCGAGCGTCCGCCGGCCGGAGGAAGGATCGGCCAGCAGGCCGAACAGCGCGCCGGCCAGGCAGTAAAACAAGAGCAGCGCCGCCCCCCCGGCCAGCGTGGCGCGGCTCAATCCGCTGTAGTAGATCTGCGGCCCATAGAACCATCCGCCGGCGACGTTGAACCTGGACCACCACGGCTCCCGACGCGCCAGAGGGTGGAGCGCGAACCACACGAGAATCAGCACGCCGCCGGCGACCCCGCATTCCAGACCGGCCCACAGCCGGAACCACAATGCGGCCAGGCCCGGGCGGCGATTCTCCGCGAGTGATGCGATGGGCATCAAAAAGGCTCATCGTAGCACAGCGGCCGCGCGGCGGCGGGCGGCGGCGGGCTACTCGTTCTTCGCGTAGTAGTACGAGTGGTAGTAGGTGTACTTGCTGTACAGCTCGCTCTTTTGAGCGCAGTTCACGACGATGCCGAGAATATTGTTCTGGCACAGCGAACCGATGGCCCGGGTCACCACCTCGATCGTCGTGGAGCCCAGCCGCACGACCATCAGCAGACCGTGAGCCAGCGTGCTCATCAGGTTGGCGTCGGCGGCGAACAGCAGCGGCGGCGAGTCGAGGATCACCCAGTTGAAGACGCTGGGCAGGCGGTCGAACAGCGTCTTGACCTCGGCCAGATTCAACAGTTCCAGCGGATTCAGCACCGCCTCCCCGGCGGGCATGATGTACAGATTTGTGCCCTCCACGCGCCGGATGATCTCGTGCAACTGGGCCTTGCCCTGGAGATACTCGGTCGCACCGGGGCTGCGCGGCATTTGAAACATGTTGTGCACCACCGGGCGGCGGAAATCGAAATCGCAAAGCAGCGTCAGATTGCCTTCCAGATGGGATTGCGCCAGGGCCAGGTTGGCGGCGGTGAAAGACTTGCCCTCGGCCGGCGACGGAGAGGTGATGACCACGGAATGGATCGGCTGCAGTGTCTGCAGGTGGTTGAGCCGCGTGCGCAGGCTGCGGAACTCCTCGGCGGGAGGCTCCGTGGGGCGTGCGCTGTCGATCAAGGACGCCTCGGGCGATGGCGTGTAAGGAATGCTCTCGATCCGTTCCAGCAGACCGGCCAGTTCGGCCGCAGCCCCGACCTGCGCCGCGCGCGCGGTTGTGGCCGGACGCGCTCCGGGCGGCAGGCCCGACTGGTCGGATCTGCGCAATGCGTCGTGAACTCTGCTCATATTGCTGCCGTGTCCCGTCCTTGTTCGTTCATCTCGCCGGTGCCTGCAGCGGCCGGGCCGCTCAGGACTTGGAAGTGTAGTAATAGACCACCGACCCGGACATCAACAGGACTCCGATGACGAAGGCCGCCGACCATCCGAGCCAGGCCATCCGGCGCCGGCGCCGGACCACAAAATCATTCTCCAGCAGCGGAATGCTGCCCAGAATCGTCAGGCGCGTATAGGCCCGGACGTCCTTCAGGTTTTTCAGAGAAACATCTTTCAACTCGCGGGCGAAGGCCAGGCTGGCGCCCACCGCAATGCCGAGCGCCATGGCGACGAAGATGATGATCGGCCGCTTGGGAGCGCTGGGCGTCGTGGGCAGGGAGGCCGCCTCGAGCTCTTGCAGAGTCTCGCCCTGGCCTCTCCTATCGAGGTCGGTGGACAGCGTGGAGTCCTGGTAGCGGAGGTTCATCGCCTGGTATCGCGCGGCGGCGTTATCGCGGTCGCGCTGCAACGCCATATACTCGGAGCGGGCCAGCGGACTGGCGGCGACTTTGGCCTGCAAATCCTTGGAATGTGCCCGCGCCGCTTCCAGTTGGTGGTTTAGCTCCTCGAGCTCCATGTCCTTGGCCTGAATCTGGGCTTCCAACCGGCTGATGTTGGCCTGCACTTCGCGGATCGAATAGGCCGCCCCCCCAGACCCCGGGCCGACGACAAAGCGCGGGGCCGTGGCGGAGGGCTTCTGCGAGGCCAGCTTGGTGGCGTATTGCTCGCGCTCCTTCCGCTTGGCCGTCAGCATCGCGCTCAGGCGCTGCACATCCGGATGGGTCTCCCTGTAGGTCTGGCGCAGGGAGGCCAGTTCGTCCTCGGCCCTGGAGATTTCGCGGTCGAGATCATCGAGATGCTGATCGCGGAACATCAGCGGGGCCGGGCTGCCCGGCGCGGCACTTTCTCCCGCGGGGCTGGGCGGAGCCGGCAGCAGGTCCTTCTGGAAGCGCAACTGGGACTCCAACTGGACCCTGTCCTGGCTGGTCCGGCTGATGTTCATGTTGAGATTCTGGATGTTCTGATCGGCACTCGAAACCAGGAACAGGAGCGACTGCGCCTCCTCCGGCAAGGCCCCGGTGTTGCGCGCCTTGAAGTCAGCGATCTTGCGGTCGGTCTCCTCCAGCTCCTGTTTGGCATTGGTGACCTCCTGGGTGAAGAAATCGGTCGCCGAATAGGACTCCGAGGAGCGCGTCTTGAGCGTCTCGTCCAGGAACTTGGAGATCAGGTCCTGGCAGACGCGCTGCGCGACACGGCGGTCCGAATACGAGAACGAGACCGAAAAGGCAAACACGTGGCCGCCGCCAACGACGGTGTTCAACCCGCGCAATGGACTGGGCTGGATCTCCTTGCGCATGATCTCCAGGACGTCCTCCATCGGCATCCGCTTGCGCTTGTCCGGGTAGAGGTTGTAGGTGACGATCATGTTGCTCAGCGGGTCGCGGCTGATGATGTCCTGGTAGATGGCATTGACCCGCTGGGACATCTCTTCATTCAGATTTGAAGCCACCAGGCGCGAGGAGACCTTGGGCGGGACCACCCGGATCTGGCCGGTGGAGGTATACGTGTCGGGCCACAGGAAAGCGACCATCACGCCCACCACGAGGCCCAGGAAGGAGGGCGCGATGATCCAGGTGCGGTGCCGCCGCACGATGTCGAGATAGTCCTCCATGTCCAACTCGCGCCGCTTGACGGAAATCTGCTGATCGGGAATCGCCCCTTGCATCGCTAGCGCTCCTGCCTTTCAGGCCTGTGCCGCCTACGGCACATAGATGTGGTCCCCATCCTGGAGCAGAACGTTCTGCTCCAGATGCTCACCCTTGATGACCTGTTTGTAGTTGAATTTCAGGCGCGTCGAACCGCGCATGATGACAATGCTGCCCTTCTTGGCCCATTCGCCCAGGCCGGAGACGCTCAAGGCATCGAGCACTGTGGTGGGGCCGATCAGCGGGAACGGTCCAGGGCGCCCCACCTGTCCGGCGACATAATATTTCTTGCTCTCGACCGAAGTGACCGACACGTCCACCTGAGGTGAGTTGAGAACCTTCGAGAAGGCGTCAACACAATTCTTCTGCAGCTCCATCGGCGTCAAGCCGGCAGCCTGGATGTCGCCCACCAGCATCAGGGTGATCTTCCCGTCCGGCCGCACGCGCACCGTCCGGCTCAGGTCCGGCTCCTTCCACACGCGCACCTCGAGTACGTCGTCGGCGCCAATTTTATATGTATTCGGATCGACCGCTGCCGCGACCAGCGGAACAGGGGCCGGCTTGGTCTCCCCGGGCTGCTGGGACTGGGCCGCGGCGCCCTGGGGGGTCGCGGCCGGGATCTGCGCACTCAGCGGCACGCCCAGCAGGAGTGCACTCAGCACACAACCCAAGCGTCGCAAATCTCCACGCATCATACCTTCCATCATGGCTCCTCCGCTCCTGGCCTGAAAGGGGAAAGGTCAGGCACGCCTTTTCAAACAGATGCCGCAGGGCCCCCATTCGGCGCAGGAGTTTCTGGAATGGTATTTTAGCATCCACCAGGGGGGACGCGCCGCGAGCCGGCACCGGGGGCGGCCGAACCGGTCGCGGCCGCCTATGACTCAGACATCTCCCCATACCACCTCTTCGGCCGATTCCGCCGCGTCCGAGAGTCCACTCTCGCCCCGGCGCGGTGCTTTCAGGCGGTGAACGGGCCTCACGCCGCGGGGCCGTCGTAGCCGGCCTGCTTCAGCAGCCTATAGACCAGGGAAACGGGCAGTCCGACCACGTTAAAATAACAGCCCTCGATGCGCTCGACGAACTTCGAGGCGCGCCCCTGAATAGCGTACGCGCCGGCCTTGTCCATGGGTTCCCCACTGGCGGCGTAGGCGCGCACTTCCTCCTCCGTCATAGGCGAAAAGACGACTTCGGTGGCCTCCACCGCGACGCGCTCGGCGCCGGCGTGGAGCACGCACACGCCCGTGAGCACGGTATGCGGCCGGCCGCTCAGGCGGCGCAGCATGCGCGCCGCGTCGTCGGCCGAGCGCGGCTTCCCGAGCACCTCTCCCGCGGCGACCACGACCGTGTCGGCGGCCAGGACAAATTCGGCCGGGCCGGCTGCGGCGGCGCGCGCCTTTTCGATCGCCAGGCGGCGCACATAATCCTGCGGCGGCTCGCCCAGCAGGCGGCTCTCGGCAACGTTGGGGATGCGGACGACGAAGGACAGACCGGCCTGGCGCAGCAGTTCGCTGCGGCGCGGCGATTGCGAGGCGAGCACCAGCATGGCGAGTCATCAGCGTAGCACGCCGGGGCGCGGCCGGCGCCAGGCGCGGGGCATGCTAAGATGGCGTTTCAAGGCCGGGACCGAATGGAAAGAGCCGGGCGCATACTGAGCCGCCTGAAGGCGGCCCGAGGATCGCTGAGCGCCAGCGAACTGGCGGCCGCCGCGTGGCCCACGGCGGTCGGCCTGCGGCTGGCGGCGCATACGCGCGTGGTGGGAGTGCACAACGGCTGCCTGATCGCCGAGGCCGAGGACGCCGTCTGGCAGCAGAACCTCAGCGGCCTGAGCGCCCAGATCCTGGCCAACCTGGGCCGCCTGTTGCAGGCCGAGGCCCCGCGCGAGATCGAATTTCGGGTGGGAGCGCGGCGCCGGCCGGCGCGGCGGGCCGAATCGGCGCGGGACGCCGGGCTGTTCGACCGCGAATCCTCCGGCATTGCGGACCCGGAGCTGGACTATCTGTACCGGCAGTCGCGCAGAAAGGCCGGCGCTTGAAACTCACCGAAAGCCAGGTTCGCGGCATCGCGGAGCTGGCCAACCTGCACCTGAGCGCGGAGCAGATCGCACGCATGGCGCGCGAGCTGGACGAGATTCTGACGCATGTCGACAAGCTCAACGAGCTGGACACGAGCGAGGTCGAGCCGATGGCCCAGGTGCTGTACGAAGCCGGCGCGACGGCCTCGCTGCGCGACGACGTCGAGGGAACGCCGCTGGACAACGCCGCGGCGCTGGCGAATGCGCCACTGGCCGGGTCGGGCTTCTTCAAAGTGCCGAAGGTGTTTGAGCGCTGAACGGCGTTCCAGAATGCAGATGGACATTCGCACTCTGACCATTCCGCAGATTCGCGCCGGCCTGGCCGCGCGCCGCTTCAGCGCCGCTGAACTGGCGGAGGAAGCCCTGCGGTTGGCCCACACGGAGAATCCCAAGACCAACGCCTACCTGAGTTTCAGCTCTGAACGCGCGTTCGAAGCCGCGCGCAACGTCGACCAGCGGCTGGCCCGCGGCGAGGAGCCGGGGGCGCTGGCGGGCGTCCCTATCGCGGTGAAGGATGTGATCGTCACCAAGGGCCTCAGAACGACGTGCGCCTCTAAACTGCTGGAGAAATTCATCCCGCCGTACGACGCCACGGCCGTGGAGCGGATGGAAGCGGCGGGCGGCGTGCTGATCGGCAAGACGAACTGCGATGAATTCGCCATGGGCTCGTCGACCGAGAATTCGGCCTACGGGCCGGTGCGCAATCCGGTCGCGCTGGACCGGGTTCCGGGAGGGTCCAGCGGAGGCTCGGCGGCCGTGGTGGCGCAGGGGACGGCGGTAGTCGCGCTGGGTTCGGATACGGGCGGATCGATCCGCCAGCCGGCCAGTTTCTGCGGCGTCGTGGGTGTGACGCCGACCTACGGACGGGTTTCGCGTTACGGGCTTGTGGCCTTCGCCAGTTCGCTGGACCACATCGGGCCGTTCGGTCGCACAGTCGAGGACGCGGCAGTCCTGCTGGGGACCATCGCCGGGCGCGATCCCAGGGACGCCACCAGCGCCTTCGCCCCGGTGCCGGACTACCGCGAGGCGCTCTCTCAGGACGTCCGGGGAATGCGGATCGGGCTGCCGAAGGAGTACTTCGCGGGCCTGGAAAACGAGACCCGGGAGCAGGTGGAAAAAGGCATCGGGCTGCTGCGCGGACTGGGCTGCGAGACGGTTGAGATCAGCCTGCCGCACACCGAGTATGCGATCGCCTGCTACTACATCATCTGCACGGCCGAGGCCAGCTCCAACCTGGCGCGCTATGACGGCGTCCGCTACACCACCCGCTCGGCGGCGGCAAAGACGCTTGCAGAGATGTACCAGCTCAGCCGCGGCGAGGGGTTCGGCGCCGAAGTGAAACGCCGCATCATGCTCGGCACATACGTGTTGAGCGCGGGCTACTACGACGCCTATTACCTGAAGGCGCAGAAGGTGCGGGCGCTGGTGGCGCGCGATTTTGCGCAGGCCTTCGAAGGCGTGGACGCCATCGTCACGCCGGTGTCGCCGTTCCCGGCCTTCCGGCTGGGGGAAAAGCTGGACGACCCGCTGCAGATGTACCTCAGCGACATCTACACGATCACGGGCTCGCTGGCCGGCATTCCCTGTATGAGCGTGCCGTGCGGCCGGACGAGGGGCGCGGAGCCGCTGCCGGTCGGCATGCAGATCCTGACGCGGCATTTCGACGAAGCGGGCATGTTCCGGCTGGCCGCGGCCTTCGAGCGCGCTGGCGGATTCTCGATCTAGATCCAGGCCATCGCGCTGAATCCTACGCCCGCAGCGTCACATCTGCATACGCAGAGGATTCAGCATGTCATTTACCGTTCCCCCACTCCCGTATGCGTTCGATGCGCTGGAGCCGCATATCGACGCCCGGACGATGGAGATTCACCACGATAAGCATCACGGCGCCTATGTGACCAACCTGAACAAGGCCCTGGAGTCCGCGCCGGAACTCGCTGGAAAGAGCCTGGATTCGCTGTTGGCCAATGGCCTGGCGGTGCCCGAACCGATCCGCACCGCGGTCCGCAATAATGGCGGCGGGCATTGGAACCACGCCATGTTCTGGGAGATCATGAGCCCCAAGGCGGGCGGATCGCCGGTAGGCAGCCTGGCCAAGGCCATCAATGCGAAGTTCGGCAGCTTCGATGATTTCAAAGCCAAGTTCGCCGCCGCGGGCATGGGCCGCTTCGGCTCGGGCTGGGCCTGGGTGGTCAAGACGTCCGACGGCGGAGTGGATATCCTCAGCACCGCCAACCAGGACAACCCCCTGATGGACGGGAAAGTGCCCGTGTTTGGCCTCGACGTCTGGGAACACGCCTATTACCTGCACTATCAGAACCGCCGCGCCGACTACATCGGCGCCTGGTGGAACGTAGTCAATTGGGGCCACGTGGAAGACCGCTTCAAAGCGGCTAAATAAGCGCGCGTCTCAAGCCGGGGCTGATTCACGACCGATTCCGGGCCTGCGCCATAGCCCCGAGAGTCTACACTCGAAACAGGATGGCCCGGTTGCGCGCGAGTGTCGTCAGGATCTGCCTGCTCCCGGCCTTGGCCGGCACGCTCGCGGCGCAGTTCATGGTTCAACTGGCGCCGCGCACCGACCAGAAGTTTGTCGAATACCAGCAGGCCGCCGAGGCCAAGATGGACTGGCGCGCGCATCTGTCGCCGCAGGCTGGCGAGGTGCTGATCAGCGCCGGAGACCGGCTGGCGGTGAGCAATGTTGCCGGCGGGATGATCTCCGATTGGAAGGCGGCCACGGTGGTGGCGGGTGCGACCGTCGAGCAGGCGCTCGAGCTGCTGCAGGATTACGCCAACTACAAGCGCGTCTATGCTCCCGAGGTCGCGGACTCGAAGCTGCTGAGCCACGACGGCGACAAGTACCACACCTACCTGCGGCTAGTTAAGAAGAAAGTACTGACCGTCGTCCTCGACAGCGAATATGAGGTCGAATACCGCCCGCTCGTGAGCGGCCGCGCGATGCCGGGGCGCTGGGCGATTGTGTCCCGCTCGACCAGGTTCTCCGAGGTGAGCAACGGCCAGGAATTGCCGCCGGGAACGGGCCACGGCTTCCTGTGGCGTTTGAATTCCTATTGGCTGATCGAGCCGCGCGACGGGGGCGTCTACCTGGAGTGCCGCTCGATCTCGCTCTCGCGCGACATCCCTGCGGTCTTCGAATGGATCATCAAGCCGATGGTGACCGGCGTGCCGCGCGAATCGCTGCGCGGCCTGTTGAACGCCACGGCGCGCGCGCTGGCGGCCGGTCACTCCGCCGCCGCGCCGCAGAAACCTTCCGCCGGTTGAATTCGTGAGCCAGCCCGGAGCGGGCAACACAGACCAGTCCGCGCGCCCCACGCGCGGGCGCCGTCGCCGCTCAGCAAGAGTTTCGGCGTCGTCCCGCCATGGCCGGCGGGCGAGACTGCGCCGCACGGTTCAGGCGAGCGGAGCCCCGGCCGCTCCGCCGCGAGCGGCCGGGGCATCGGGCCGTTCAATCAGGGATACAGCCCGCGGATCTTGATCGCTTCGGCGACGCGGCCGATGCCGACCATGTTGGCCGCCACACGCATGCCCACATGCCGGTTGACGTGATTCTTCAGCACCTCGTTGAAGGCCGTCTTCATGACCTTCTCCAGGCGGTTGTAGATGTCCTGCGCGTCCCAGAACAGGTGCTGCTCGTCCTGCACCCATTCGAAGTACGAAACCGTCACGCCACCGGCGTTGCACAGGATGTCGGGGATGATGAACCCGCCCCGGGATTCGATGATGCGGTCGGCATCCGGCGTCAACGGGCCGTTGGCGGCCTCGGCCACGATCTTGGCCTTGACGTAAGCCGCATTCTCCTCATGGATGACGTTTTCGAGCGCTGCCGGGATCAGAATCTCGCAATCCAGCCGCAGCAGTTGTTCCGGAGTGATCGGCTCGGAGCCGGCAAAACCCGCCACGCGGCCGGTCTGCTCCTTGTAAAGCATCAGTTTGGGGATGTCCAGGCCGTCCTTGTTATAAATGCAGCCGGTCGAATCGCTGACGCCGATGACGTAACACTGATGGCTGTCCAGCAGATGCGCGGCGATCGAACCCGCATTGCCGAAGCCTTGGACGACAACCTTGGCGCCCTTCAGCGCTAGCCCCAGGTGCTCGCACGCCGATTGGATCGTATAGAACACGCCGCGCCCCGTGGCCTCGTTGCGGCCCAGTGAGCCGCCCAGGCACAGCGGCTTGCCCGTGACTACCCCTTGCACCGTGTAGCCCTTCATCATGCTGTACGTGTCCATGATCCAGGCCATGGTCTGCGGAGTGGTGTAGACGTCCGGCGCGGGAATGTCCTGCGCCGGCCCGATCAGCGGCAGGATGGCGCTGGTGTAGCGGCGGGTCATGTGTTCCAGTTCGGTCTGGGACATGTCCTTGGGGCTGCAGGTCACGCCGCCCTTGCCGCCGCCAAACGGGATGTTCACGACACTGCACTTCCAGGTCATCCACGTGGCCAGCGCCTTGACCTCGTCCAGCGTCACGTTGGGGTGGTAGCGGATGCCCCCCTTCGCCGGGCCGCGCGCGGTGCTGTGCTGCACCCGGTAGCCTTCAAAACGGCGGATGTGACCGTTATCCATCCGAACCGGCAGCGTCACGGTCAGGATCCGCTCTGGGTATTTGATCATTTCTCGAATATCCTGGTTCAACTCGAGAACATCGGCAGCTGCGTCGAAGTTCTCCAGGGCCAGGGTGTATGCGTTTCTCTCTGCTACTGCTGCGAGCATGGCAACAGACTCCTTTGAGACGAAACAATCTAGGGGGCTCGCCGTGGCGAGCGCTGGACCCGACATTCGTGGTCAGGCCTCCGGCCACAGGTTCAGCCCGGTGACGGGGCGCCGCTGTGCGGGCAGCGGAGCGCTCACCGGGCCCGATCGAATATCCGGAGCCGCGGCCTCCCGCGAGCTCCAATCACTGCAGTTCAAGCCTAGCACCACTTTCAGGAGGTGCAAAGGGGTAAAACGGTCGTTTGGAGACCTGGTAATCGGGCGGGAACGCCTGCCAGGCGGCTTCCGTCACAGGCTGCCGCGAGAGGATGGCGGGTTGTTCAGGGGAGACCGATCCCGCCCCGACTTTTCATTCTGGACGCCGTGTGGCATACTAAGAATGCCATTTGATCGCTCCGCGAAACCCGGCCGAGATCCAAAATCTGCCTCGTCTAGCCCGCCGTCAATTGAGTCAGGAGATCCATGAAAAATATCTTTGTTGGCAATTTGGATTTCGGTACTACCGAAGAATCGTTACGTCAACTTTTTGCCGAATACGGGACTGTTGACCGCGTCAGTATCGTGACCGACCGGGACACCGGCCGTTCGCGCGGCTTCGCATTCGTTGAAATGCCCGAAGCGAGCGAGGCCGACCGGGCCATCAACGCCCTCAACGGCTTTTCCCACAACGGCCGCGCTTTGAACGTGAATGAAGCGCGTCCCAAGGTGGATCGCGGCGGCGACCGCGGTCCCCGTCAGCGCCGCGAACCGCGCTGGTAACGGCTGGTAACAGCACTTGACTTCGAACCGGGCCGGTTCTTATCAAATGGCTTGTTGGGTGATGGGAGACAACATTGGGATCACGATCTCATACGACATTCAAAAAGCGACAGAAGGAACAGGCCCGGACGGAGAAGGCGCGCGAGAAGCTGGAAAAGCGCATGCAGCGCAAGCTCGAAAAGGGCTCGCTGGGCGCGGACGGCTCCGTGATCATCGATGCGGCCAGCGACCTCGATGACGATTCGCTCGATGTGCTCGATGTGAATGCGCTCGATTCAATAGCCGAAGAGACAGAGCCTGCATCTTCTTATCCGCGCCCCAAGTAGGACGCGAGGAGTATGGCGCGGCCACCCTTGCGGCCCTCATAGCCTGTAAGTAAGAGGCCGATCTGTCTCCCCGGCGCTTCCCAAACACCCCTATTATTGAGCCCCCGGCTGCAACTCCGGTCCAGGTGCACGCGCACCGCAGCCCCGGATTGCGAGCGCCGCGATTCACTGTTTCGGCTTTCCACCCTAGTGGGGCTGGTATGGCTGCGCCCGGCGCTGCTCTTGCGCCCGTGCGCCCCAACCATCCCTACAGCAATGCCGCCAGATCGGTGTAGGCGATGCCTTGCGAGTCCGCGACGGCCTTGTAAACGCACGCACCTTGATAGGTATTCACGCCCAGCGCCATGGCCGGATTTGACCGGATCGCCGCCTCGACACCCTTCGACGCCAGTTGCATCAGGAAGGGGAACGTGGCGTTGGTGAGCGCGTAGGTCGAGGTGTGCGGCACGGCGGCGGGCATGTTGGACACGCAGTAGTGCAGCACGTTGTCAACGTAGTAAACCGGGTCGGTGTGGGTCGTGGCGCGGGAGGTCTCCAAACATCCGCCCTGGTCGATCGCCACGTCGACCACCACCGCGCCGCGCTTCATCGACGCGATCATGTCGCGCCGCACCAGCTTGGGCGCGGCTGCGCCGGGGATCAGCACGGCGCCGATCACCAGGTCGGCATGGCGCAGGCTCTCGGTAATGGTCCAGGAGTTGGAAGCCAGCGTAATCACCGCGCCCAGGTAAATGTCGTCGAGCTCGCGCAACCGGTTCAGATTGCGGTCGATGATGGTCACGTTGGCGCCCAGGCCGTGGGCGATCTTGGCCGCGTTGTGGCCCACCACGCCGCCGCCCAGGATCACCACGTTGGCAGGCGCGACGCCGGGGACCCCGCCCAGCAGTATGCCGCGCCCGCCATTGGGGGCTTCCAGGTATTTGGCGCCCACCTGCACCGCCATCCGGCCCGCCACTTCGCTCATCGGTGTCAGGCACGGCAGCGAGCCGTCCTGCTCCTGAATCGTCTCGTAAGCGATGGCTGTCACCCGGGCTTCCAGCAGCTTGGACGTCAGCTCGGCAATCGGCGCCAGGTGCAGGTAGGTGAACAGCGTGAGGTCGGGGCGGAAAAAACCGTACTCGGAGGGCTGCGGCTCCTTCACCTTGACGACGATTTGAGCGCCGTTCCAGACCTCCGCGGCGCCGGGAACGATCCGCGCGCCGGCCTCCTCATACTCTTTGTCGGTGAGGCTCGAAAGCTCGCCGGCGCGGGCCTGAACCAGTACCTTGTGGCCAGCCTCCACAAGTTCGCTGACGCCGTGCGGCACCAGCCCCACGCGGGATTCGTGGTCTTTCACTTCTCGGGGAACGCCTATGATCATGGGAAATGTCCTTCCGGAGATCGCTGCGGCGCCTCGTTCGGGGCCGGCGGAGGTTCCCGCTGGGGCCCCAGACCGAGGGCAATGAGCGTCAATGAATCGAGCTTGCCGCGCCCGCTGAGATTGTCGATGTTCTGATCCGCCTGGAACTTCTTCAGCGCCTCCACCGTCGCGCCATCCCACGCCCCGGTGGCCTCCACCGCGTAGCCGCGGTCCTTGAGCGCCTGCTGAATGGCACGGATGCGGTCGGGCTCCGGCTGCTGTTGCCGGGGCGCGCGCCTGGCGGCAGCCTTCGAACCGGCCTTGGAGCGTCTCTTCGCGGCCGTGGATTTCCTGGCCGTGGAGTTTTTGGCCGGACCTGCCGAGGCCCCCTGTTTGGCGGCACTTTGTTTCGATGCCGCGGCTGAAGACTTGGGCGGAGAACCCGCCGTGCTCTTGGTCTTGCCGGCGGTGGATTTCTTCTGGGCCGAGGTGGAATCTGTCGAACCCTGCCCGGCCCTCGCAAAATCCGTCTGCCAGGCAAAAAGGAATGCCAGCAATGGAATCAGGACAAGGCCCAGAGATAGGCGGGGCGGCTGCACGAATGCCAGTCTATCAAACGGACGCTCTGAAAGCCTCGCGCGGAGCACCACTTCGCGGTGGAAGGTCCCCGCTCAATCCTCCGACGCAGGTCAGGAATGCCGGCCCGGATGGCCGCCGCGGGCCCTTGAAGGCTCCGCGGCCGGCCGGTGCGTCCACCGCAGCCGCCTGGAGCTCCCCGGTCCCTGCCGGATCGGGGAGCGCGCCAAGCCGCGGTGTACGGAGCCTACTCGTTGGGCAGCGTGCCGCTCAGGTGCAGCGGCGTCCAGGTCAACTGCCCGCGCGTGGTGCCCGGCAACTGGCGCAGCACTCGAAACGCCACCGGATCGCCGGGCTTCAGCGCCGACTGGATCCTCTTGACGTCCTCGAAACTGCTGACCGGATGCCGGTCAATGGACGTGATGACGTCCTTCTCCTTGATGCCGATCTGGTCGGCGAAGGAATCCTCCTCGACGGTGGTCACCTGCACGCCGTTGGGTTCGTCAGACCCCAACTCCTTGTGCAACTCTTCGCCCAGCCCGCGGATGCCGATCCCGAAACGCACCGACGTGTTTTCGGTTTTGTCGTCGGGTTCGGTCATTTGAGGCCGCCGCCCGGCAAAGCGCGGGTCGTCTTTGAATACCTTCTCGCGGTCGCCGATGACGAGCTGTTTATCCATCTTCTGCCCGTCGCGATCGATCGACAGCGTGAGTTTTTGGCCCACCGGCATGGCGGCAATCCGCGCCACCAGGTCGTCGCCGTCCTTCACCGGCTTGCCATCCAGCGACAGGACGATGTCTTCGGACTTGATCCCGCCCGTGGCGGCCGGTCCGCCCGGCGTCACCTTCTCGACCACCACACCGTGGTCGTAACCGTAGGCCTTCAGCTCCTCCGTTTTCTGGGTGCGCGGGAACGAGATGCCAATCGAGCCGCGGACCACGCGTCCGGTCTCGATAATGGAATTGTAGGCACGGGCGGCGATGTTGATGGGCAGGGCGAAGCCGATGCCCTCATAGCCGCCGCTGCGCGTGGCAATCATCGTATTGATGCCGATGACCTCGCCGTTGTAGTTCAGCAGCGGGCCGCCCGAATTGCCCGGATTGATCGCCGCGTCGGTCTGGATAAAGCGCTGGAACTGCTGCGCGATATCCCGGCCCAGCGCGCTGATGATGCCCGCCGTGACCGAGGTCTCCAGGCCGAAGGGCGCGCCCACGGCAATCGCCCAGTCGCCGACCTGCACGCCATCGGAATTGGCGATCCGCACCGGAGTCAGGGGACGGCCGGCCTCGATCTTGATGATGGCGACGTCGGTTTCGACGTCCGAGCCGATCAGCCTGGCCTTATACTCTTTCGGATCGCCGGCCAGCTTGACTTTGATGTGATCGGCGTTGTCCACCACGTGCAGATTGGTGAGGATGTAGCCGCTCTTATCCACGACAAAACCGGAGCCGGATCCTTCCTGCTTCTGATTAGGCGGAGTTTGGAACGGGGCCTGGTCACCGAAGAAGCGGTGGAACAGGTCCATGTCGTCGTCGCCCTGCTCGTCGCCCTGGGGAGCGCCCTTTTTCCGGTTCGAAACCTGTTTCGGCTTCCAATCGGTGGAAATATAAACCACCGAGGGCTCGATCGCCTTGGCGATCTTCACGAATTCGTTGTCCAGCTTGTGGATCGGAGGGATGGTCAGTGGGGCCGCGTCGGGCGCCGCGGCCTGTCCTCGCGCCGCATGCAGCCCCTGAGTCATCAGGGCGCCCATGACAATGACGGTGCACAGTGTGAACACCAGCAGGCTCACCGTTGGGAGCTTCTGCCGGCGGAATCGTTCTAGCCAGCTCATAGTGTTTTGTCGGATACCTTCGAGGATCTGTCTCTCTATCTTCCTATTATTGCGACGTTCTGACTTCCCAAAACGTCACGCGCCCGCCTGACTCTGTGGATGAGTTTGCCCCAAAGAGGGTTTCAATTCCACGAAAATGATGGCCGCGAGAATCAAGCCTGCGCCCATGAGCTTCCGTGCGCTCCAGCTCTCGCCGGACCAGATCCACGCCGTCAGGGCGGCGAAAACGGGTTCCAGGGCGAAGATCAGAGAGGCGTGGGTGGCGCTGGTGCGGGCCTGTGCCCAAGTATACAGCGCGAAACAGACGGCTGTGGCAAACACTGCAGTTACAAGCAGGGCCAGCCACAGCCGGGGCGTCCACACCAGCCGCGGCGCCTCGATCCACCGGCAACCGGCCACGGCCAGCGCAGCCACGCTCAGGATCTGCCACAGCGTCAGCGCCTCGTGGTTGCGCGCCGTACTGAAATGCGCCACCGCGACGATGTGCGCCGAAAAGGCGCAGGCACAGCCGATGGTGAGCAGGTCGCCTAAGGATAGGCGGAAGCCGGTGGACGGTTCCATTGTCAGCAGCGCCGTACCGCCGATGGCCAGCGCCGCGCCGGTCCACTCGATCCAGCCGGGCGCGCGCCGATGCAGCCCGGAAGACAGGATCGGCACGAAAACAATGAACAGCCCGGTGAGGAAAGCGGACTTCGAGGCGCTGGTGGTGAGCAGCCCCACGGTTTGGAGGGCATAGCCCAGAAACAGGAAGCAGCCGCAAATCGCGCCGCCCCGCCACTCGGCCCGGAACCCGTTCAGCGAGCCCGGGCGGAAGCGGAACAGGCCCGCCAGCAGCAGCGTGGCGATGCTGAACCGCGCGGCCAGGAAAACCAGCGCCGAGGCGTCGGCCAGCGCCGACTTCACGACCACAAACGTCACGCCCCAGAGGAACGAGACGAACACCAGGATCAGATCGGCGCCCAGACGCCGGGAGGTCGCCACGCCGGTCACTCCGCGTGGGCCTCCGCCAGCATCAGGCCCAGCATGAAGAGGATTCTGCGGAGGCCGCTCTCGCGCCCCTCGGGGCTGTACCACTCCGCGGGAGTGTGTGCCCCGCCGCCCTCCCCGCCGGCGCCGATGGAGAGCGCGGGCAGGCCCAGTGAGAGTGGGATGTTGGCGTCCGTGGAGGCGCAATCGGGCGTCGAGCGCAGCCCCGCCTCCGCGTCCGCCGCCCGGATAAATCCGAGCAGGCTGGAATTCCCGTCCAGGCGCCCGCCCGGCCGGCTGCCCGTCTCCTTGCGCCGGCCTGCGATCCGGCCGCCCGTGGCGCGCTCATTCTCGCTCAGCACCGCCTCCTCGAGCGCCGTCCCGAGCGCCACCGAAAGGGCCTCCAGCAGCTCCGGCACCTCCGAGCGCAGGTCCACCTTGGCCCGCGCGGAGGACGGAATGGCGTTTACCGTCGTGCCTCCATCGACGACTCCGAAGTTGAAGGAGAAGCGCCCCTGCTCGCCGGCCGTGGCGCGCGGCGCGTGAACGTCCGCAAACGAGGCGATGGCGCGGCTCAGCGCGTGCACCGGATTGGCCGTCCCGAAGTCGCTCCAGCTATGGCCGCCCGGGCCGCTGATGACAATCTCGTAACGCCGGCAGGCCAGCGCCTCGGCCGTAAAGTGCTCTGTCGAGGGACCGTCGAGAACCAGAAAGGACCGGATCCGCGGCGCCAGGTGAGACTGCCGGCACAGGTAGCGCATGCCGCTCAGGTTGCCCTCGCCCTCCTCGCCCACGTTGGCCACCAGCAGCAATTGCCGGCCGGATTCGCCGAACGGCCGCAACTCGCTGAACGCGCGCGCCAGGGCGAACAAAGCGGCCAGTCCCGCCCCGTTGTCGGAAACGCCCGGCCCGGTCAGCCGCCCGCGCCCGTCGACGTGGATATCCTCGGCCGATTGAGGCGCCAGGACTGTATCCAGATGCGCCGTGAGGGCCACCAGCGGCCCGGCGGCCGGCGCAGCAGGCAGTTGCGCCGTCACGTTGCCGGCGCGGTCGATGCGCGCCTCCCAGCCTACGCCCGCGAGTGCGCCCCGAACCCATTCGGCCCGCCGCTGTTCGAAGAACGTCGGCGCTGGAATCCGGCAGATTTGGAGCTGCACGTCGTCGATCCAGCGTCGTTCGGCGCCAAACCACCGCGCCGCCGACTGCACGCACGGCTGCTCCAGCAACGCGTGCAGCGCCGCCGCCGGGCCGTTAGTCACGCGCGCGCCGCGTCTGGCATCCCGTTCCAAGGGCCGTAACATCCTCAAACACCCAGTTTAGCCTGCCGCCTTCACCGGCACTCCGCCGCAGTTGATTCTCGCCCCCGCGCTGCGCTCGCCGGACGAAGGTTCAAGAAAGCTCCCCGGATTGACGATACAGACACTTAGACGCGCGGGAATCTCCCCGTCGCGATTGGGTGATTCATGTTCGCGATCATCGGAATCGTTATTGTTTTTGGCGCTATCATCGGCGGTTACCTGATGGAGCACGGGAACCTGATGGTGCTGCTCCAGCCGGCCGAGTTGCTGATCATCGGTGGCGCGGCCGCCGGTACGTTGCTGATCGCCAATCCGCTGCCCGTAGTCATGGCGATCATGAAGGGCCTGCTGGACAACCTGAAGCCCAGCCGGCTGGACCAGAACTTCTACCTTGAACAACTGAAGATGTTGAATGATGTCTTCGTCTTCGCGCGCAAGAACGGCATGGCGCGATTGGAGGCCGACGTCGATGATCCGGCCAAGAGCGCCGTATTCTCCAAGTACCCCCGGTTTCTGGCTGATCACAACGCCCTGGAATTCTTCTGCGATACGGTCCGCATGGCGATCTCGGCCGGCGTGGGCCCCTTCGAGCTCGACCAGTTGATGGAGCTGGACCTGGACGTCCAGCACGAGGAGCACTCGGTCCCGGTGGCCGCCCTCACCACGGTCGCCGACGCCCTGCCGGGCCTGGGCATCGTTGCCGCCGTGCTGGGCGTGTGCATCACCATGGGCGCCATCGGAGGCCCGCCGGAGGAGATCGGCCACAAGGTCGCCTCGGCGTTGGTGGGCACGTTTCTGGGCATCCTGTTGTGTTACGGCGTGGTCGGACCGCTCTCCTCGAGCCTGTCCAAACGGATCGACGCCGAAAGCAAATACCTGCAATTCCTGCGCATGGCCACGCTGGCTTTCATCAAGGGTATGGCCCCGCAGTTGGCCGTGGAATTCGCGCGGCGCTCGATACCCACCGCGGTCCGGCCAACCTTCAAGGAGACCGAAGCGATGATTCGCGGTGCACGCAGCGAAGCGCGGAGCGAAGCCGCTCCGCCGGCGGCGGCGGCTTAACCGGCGGCGCACCGGGAGAGAAGTTCAGCATGGATGGCCAACCAGCAGCGCCCATCATCGTGGTCCGCCGCCGCAAGGGCCACGCCGGCCATCACGGCGGCGCCTGGAAAGTGGCCTACGCGGACTTTGTCACCGCGCTGATGGCCTTGTTCATCGTGCTGTGGCTGGTCAGTTCCAGCGAAAACGTCAAGCAAGCCGTGCAGGCCTATTTCCAGGACCCCACCGGCACCGGCAAACTGCCCGGCACGACGCTCAGCGGCAAGGGCGAAGGGCTGATGGTGAAACCCGACGACATGGCCAAGCTGAAGGACCGCATTGAGCAGGTCATGCACCAGTTGCCCAAGTTCGACCTGCTCAAGAACAACGTCACCGTCACAGTCACCGAGGAAGGGCTGCGCATTGAACTGCTGGAGACCGAAAAGGGGCTGTTCTTCGATAGCGGCAGTGCCAAGCTCTCTCCACGCGGGGAGGAGATCCTGCGCACGCTGGCCGGCCAGCTGAAATCGCTGCCCAATAAGCTGCTGCTGGAGGGGCACACCGACGCCCGGCCCTACGCCTCGGTCACCGGCTACAGCAACTGGGAGCTGTCGGCCGATCGGGCCAACACCGCCCGGCATGTCTTTCAGGAGTGCGGCATCCCCATGGACAAGATTGCGCAGGTGCGGGGCTTCGCCGACCGCCAGTTGCGCAACAAGGCCGAGCCGGACGACCCGGCCAACCGCCGGGTCTCGGTCATCGTCCAATACCTGCCCCAGGCCGCGCCGGCCGCGCCGCAATCAAAATCAGGCGCAACGCCGGCCCCCGCGCCGTCAAGTGCAGGCGCCAAACCGGCGGCCGCTGGCGGGGCCGCGCCCGCGGCATCGTCCGCCGCGCCCAAGCCCCAGGCGACCAAGCCCTCGCCCCCGGCGGCCAAGCCCTCGCCCCCGGCGGCCAAACCCTCGCCCCCGGCGCCCGCGGCGTCCTCCACCGCGCCCAAACCCCAGGTCACAATGGTCGCTTTCCCCAAGCCCCAAGCGGCCAAGCCCTCGCCGCCGGCGCCCCAGGCCGGAAAGCCCCCCGGCTCAAAAAAGTGACGTGGGATTCCCTCCCGGCTTCAACTGCCGGACGATCTGCTGGCGGCTGCGCCGCAACCGGGTGCGAATCGCATATCGGTGCGCGGGCTCGATTCCGGCCTCGCGGCCCTGGCCGCCCGACCGTCGCGCGGCCCATCCCGCTCAAGCAGCGGACTGGAACAGCCCTAAACGCATCAATTCAATTTTCAGGCGGCGCAGGCTGACCCAGCCCAGGAAGCGTCCGTCCTCCACCATGGCCGGCGCCATGGTGCAGCGCCCCAGACAACGCGAGGCGCTCACGCGCACATCGTGCCGGGCGTCGTGCTCCGGCGAGCGCCCGCGCAGCATGCCGAGAAGTTCGCTCGATCCCGCGTCATGGCACGATTCGCCGTCGCACACCACGAACACGTGACGCTCGGCCGCGGCCTCTGCCGCGCAGGCGTGCCGCTGCCCCGCCGGGCCCGCTAGTTGTGTGCCGGCTGGCATCCCGCTTCTCCCGCCACGCGCATGCTGCGCGGTTCGTACACGCAAAATGGCTCCTCGCCCTTCCAGTTGCCGGTCATTCCATAGGCCCGGGCACGGCAGCCCAGGCACACCAGCTTGAACTCACAGCAGCCGCACTTGCCTTCCAATTGGCCCGGGTCGCGAAGCTCGGCGAACAGCCTCGAGTCTTCCCAAATCTCTCGAAAACCCTGCTTGCGCAGGTCGCCCGCCTCGAGCGGCAGATACCCGCAAGGCTGGACGACTCCCTTGTGCGAGATGAAGCACACCCCGGAACCGGCCAGGCACCCGCGCGTCATCTGGTTCAGGTCCGTCGGGTGGCCGTGCGGATGCCCTCCGGAGTGGCCCTGGCCGTGGCTTCCGGGAACGCCTGCGCCCGGTCCAGCGGCCGCGGCCTTCAGCGGGCGCAGCATCAGGTCCGGTACGGCCTCGCCGGCGCGGCGCGATTCGGCGCGTCGTTGCCGGGCGATGCGATAGTACTGCGGCGCGCAGGTGGCCTTCAACTCCATGCCGCTGTCCAGGCTGCGGTCGTAGTACCAGTTCAGGATCCGTTCCGCATCCCCGGCGCTGACCGACTGGTCCTCGGCGATCGTCAATCCGCACCCCACCGGGACCAGCAGGAAAAGATGGAAAGCGTCTACTTTCAGTTTCTTGGCCAGCTCAACCATCTCCGGAAGCTGGTGCGCGTTGTGGCGTGAAACAGTGGTGTTGATCTGCGTCGACAAGCCGACATCCTGCAGGCAGCGGATGCCGCGCATAGCCGCCTCGAAGGCGCCATTGTGGCCCCGGAAACTGTCGTGCGTGGCGCGGTCCGCGCCATCCAGACTGATCGCTACGCGCGCGATCCCGGCCTCCCGGGTGCGCTCAGCCATCGCTTCGTCCATCAACGTGCCGTTGGTGGCCAGCGCCACGCGGATGCCGCGCTGGTTGGCGCGGGAGGCGATCTCGAAAACGTCGCGCCGCCACAGCGGCTCGCCGCCGCTCAGCACCAGGATCAGGGGAGCGTAGTGCGCCAATTCATCGACAATGCGCAGGCATTCGCCGGTGGAGAGGTCGTCCGGGCTCATCAGTTCAGTCGCGCTGGCACGGCAGTGGATGCAGCGTAAATTGCAGCCGGTGGTCAATTCCCAGAAAACCAACCGGGGGCGGGCTTGGACAGTCGCCGCAGGGTTCATGTCCAGAACACCGCAATTCCCGTGCCATTTCTTGAATTGCTGAAAACTCGGTAGATACAGGAATTGATTTTCCGGATTAAGGGGGCATATGCCCCACATCCGCTTGCTAGACCTGGCGGACGCCAGCTCGGAGGGGCAATTCGCGCAATGGCCGGAATGCCCGCGTCCACTCCCCGGCCGGAAAGTCACTCGGGAGCGCCTTGCCGGCGCCCAGGCATCGGTTGTTCACGGTGGGCGGATAATCATCGGGAACCGGAACGCCACCGTTGCGCCGGGGATCGTCGTCCAGCCTCTTGTTTGCGGCTTAATTTCCGGTGGCAAGGTCCAAAACAGTCAGGGACAGCCAGCCCACCACGGCGGACGCGGGGATGGTCAGGATCCAGGCCCACACGATGTCGGTCGCAACGCCCCAGCGCACCGCCTTGAAACGCTGGATGGAACCGACGCCGGTAATGGCGCCGGCCGTGACGTGCGTGGTCGAAACCGGCAAGCGCAGGTGGGTGGCGAGCAGAATCGACAGCGCCGCGGCCGTCTCGGCGCAGAATCCGGTACGCGGCTTCAGTCGTGTCAGGCGGCTGCCCATGGTGTGCACGATGCGCCAGCCGCCCGAGAGCGTCCCCAGGGCGATGGCCGCATGCGCGCCCAGGATCACGATCACCGGCACCTCGAAACGCTTCAGGTAGCCGGCCGAAACCAGCACGCCGGTGATGATGCCCATCGTTTTCTGGGCGTCGTTGGTACCGTGCGACCAGCTCAGCAGCGCCGCTGAAACGAGCTGCAACTTGCGGAAGTAAATATCCATGAGGCGCGGACTCGAATTCCGGAACAGCCAGTAGACCGCGATCATCATCACGTGCGCCAGCACCAGACCGAGCAACGGCGCGACCACGATAAACAAAATGGTGAGTATCCAACCCTTCCACACGATCGCATCCAACGCATGGGAAAACCCCTTCAGGTGAATGACGTGCGCTATCACCGCCCCGGCGTAACCGCCCATCAGCGCGTGCGAGGAACTGGTCGGGATGCCGAACCACCAGGTGATGAGGTCCCACACGATCGCGCCGCTCAACCCGGCCAGAATCACCAGCGGCGTGACGTATTCGAGTTTCACCATGCCCTGCCCGACCGTGCTCGCAACGCCGGTCCCGAAGCTGAACGCGGCGACGAAGTTCCAAAAGGCCGCCCAGACGACTGCTTGAGCCGGCGTCAGGACACGCGTGGACACGACCGTGGCCACGGAGTTCGCCGCGTCGTGGAAGCCGTTGATAAAATCGAACGCCAGCGCCACGGCGATGATGAAACTGACCAGCAACAGCATCGGCGACATGGCTCAGCCGTTCTTGACAATCACATTCTGCAGCGTGTCGGCGACGTCTTCGCAGGCGTCCACGGTCTCTTCCAGGTAGTCGTAGATCTCCTTGAGTTTGATGATCCGGATCACGTCCGTATCGGTCGAGAAAAGAGCGCTGACCGCTCTGCGCCCCAGGTCGTCGGCGGTCTGTTCGAGACGGTGCACCTCGATGCAATCCTCGGTCAGCGGGGCGTTGCGGCTCAGCGCCGTGAACGCGCGCTCCAGCGTCCGCACGCAGCGCAAGATGATGCGCGACAGCTCGGCCATGGCCGTGGGCACCGGCCGGATCTGGAAGGCCACCAGCCGGTGGCTGCACTCCTCGATGCCATCGAGGATGTCGTCGAGATCGGACGCCAGGGTGGAGATGTCTTCGGGGTCGAGCGGCGTGATAAACGTCCGGTTCAGGCGGACGTGGACGTCGTGGACAATCTCGTCGCCTTCCTGTTCCAGCTGCCGGATTCGCCCGGCTGCGACGGTCATCTGGCCGTCGCCCTTGTCTAGCGATTCGGCCAGAATGCCGGCGGCCTGAACGGTCTTGTCGATGTGGGCCAGAAACAGCTCATAGAAATGTTCGTTGCGGGGAAGAAGTCGCATAACACTGAGGTGGGGCTCGACACAGAATTCAAACCAACACATCAGTTTCTCACGATTTTGTCACCTGAATGTCACCTAGTTACGCTTGAACTGGCTTCGAGTGCAGTTTTCCAGCGCTTCGAGGCGCCGGGCCGCGATGGGCATCGGGCTGGTTGAGCTTTTCGTTGTTTTCCGCGCCGGCCGAATCGAGCCTCTGGAAGCGGGCGCGCGGGGCTGTCGCGGTGACGGTGCGAAAAGCGAAACAGGAGCCTACTGCCGGGTCCCTAAAAACTTGGTCTTCGTCCCATCGGGCGCGGTGGAGGTTCCTTCGAACCGATCCGCACTCACCTGGGCATCGACGGCGTAGCTTCCGTTGTCGGTGGTCACGTTAAAGGAAACGGCGGCGCCTTGCACCTTGACGCCGGCCAGCGGCAGGGTCACGTTGTAATCCGGGATCACGATCTGGCCGCTCCATGCGCCGCCCTCCTGCTTGAGGGTGAGTTGGGCGTGGATCGGATTGCCGTCCGGGCCGGGCGTGTCGATTTTCCAGACGCCGGCGACGGGCGAATCCGTCTTGGCCGGCGGGGCTGCCGCCTGGCGCGCGGCGTCAACGGCGCCGCTGTGGCCATCGTCCGTGAACCAGTTGCCCTTGAGCGTATCGCCGTCCAGCGTCAGCTTCATCGTCACCGGCGTATCGCCGTACATGAGCTTGCAGGAGAAGACGTTCTCCTTGAACTCGACATCCTTGAGCGGAGTCGTGCCCTCGGGGGTTCCGATCGTTCCACTCAGCTTTCCGCCGTCGCTCGTCACGATCAGGTCGGCCTTAATCTCATTCCCGTCGCCGTCTTTGGTGGTCAGGCTCCACTTGCCACTGACCTCGGCGGCGAAGGCGGATAAAGAGAGCGTGGTGGCGAGCAGTAGTGCAGCGATGCGCATTGGGGATGTCCTCTTATGCAATTGTACGCATGATCCCGCGCCGGGTTGCGGCAATTGAGTTAGGGCCTGCTCACACTGCCCGGATGGTGGCGACGGGAGCCGGTTTTCCCGAGTTCCAGGAGCGAGGAGCGACGCATACCGGGCGTCTGCGAGCGACGAGCGACGCCGAAATCGGGGAAACCGGCCCCGTCCCTCGGGGTTGCGGCGAAAAGCGCCTCAGCCTTCGTTGTCGTCCTCGCCTTGGAATGGCCAAAGTCGTCGTCCTCCGCCTCGTCTGAGACGCTTTTCGCGCGCAACGCCATCCGTTCGGGTAGCGTGAACAGGCCCTAAGGAAGGCTCGGCGTGCGATCCGTGATATGAAAGGGGCGTATGGCAAATTCGACCCGCCGGACATTTCTCGCTTCTACCGGTCTCGCTTCCGCTGCCGTTCCCGCAATCGCCGGGTCTGCCGCGGCCGCTCAAAACGGACCTGAACTGGCCGACCGCCGGATCCTGGCCGGCGAGTCGGACGAGCGCCGCATCGCTGCGGTTCTGGAGCCGGCCCGGCAATGGCCCTCTTTCCCACGCTACGCGGATCGCGGGCGCTGGCAGGCGCTGCCGGACGACCTGCGCGAGACGGCTACCCGCAACGCCCAGCGGTCGCTGGGTAAACCCTGGAATTCACTCCCCGCCACGCTGGCGCTCGAGTACCAGCGGACCGGCGATCGCTCCCACTATGAGGCCCAGTCGTTTGGGCGGCGCAAGAGGCTGCGCGACCTGGTGCTGGCGGAGTGCATCGAGGGCCAGGGCCGCTTTCTGGATGAGATTCTGAATGGCGTCTGGCTGATCTCGGAGGAGACGTGGTGGGGCGTCCCGGCGCATTTGAATCTGCAGAAGGCCGGCCCGGGCCTGCCGGATGTGGAGGAGCCGGTGGTGGACCTGTTCGCGGCCGAGACCGGCAGCCTGATGGCGTGGACGTGGTGGCTGCTGGGAGAACAATTGGGCCAGCTCTCGCCGCTGGCGCCGCGGCGTATGCAAGTCGAAATCGAGCGCCGGATTCTGGCGCCGTGCCGCGAGCGGAATGACTTCTGGTGGATGGGCCTCGACCCGCGGCAATCGCGCGAGGTGAATAACTGGAATCCATGGATCAACTCCAACTGGCTCACCTGCGCGCTGCTGCCTCGAGCAGGACGATCGCCGCGCCGGCGTGGTGCACAAGATCCTCCGCAGCCTGGACCGCTTCCTGGACTCCTACCACGCTGACGGCGGGTGCGATGAAGGGCCGGGCTACTGGAACCGCGCCGGCGCTTCGCTCCTGGATTGCCTGGAGCTGCTGCGGGCGGCCACGGGCGGGCGGATCGACGTCTACGCCAATCCGCTGGTGCAGGATATCGGGCGCTACATCTATCGCGCGCATATCGCCGGCGAGTGGTACATCAACTTCTCCGACGCGCCGGCCAAGGTCAGCCTGGCGGCGGCCACGACCTACGTCTACGGACAGCGCATCGGCGACCCGAAGCTGACGGCGCAGGGCGCTTTTGCGCGCGCGCTGGAGGATCGGTCGGACGTCGAGGAGAGCATGGGACGGGATCTGCGGACGCTGTTCGTGGCGGACGAGATGCGCCGCTCCGACAGCCGGCCGCCGCTGGTGGGCGAAGCGTGGCTCGACGGCATCCAGGTGCTGGCCGCCCGGCGGCAGGAGGGCACGCTCGAAGGGCTGTTCCTCGCTGCGGCCGGCGGGCATAACGGCAAGAGCCACAACCACAACGACGTCGGCAACTTCATCGTCTACGCCGACGGCCGGCCGGCCATCATCGACCTGGGCCCCGAGACTTATAGCGCCAAAACCTTCAGCCCGCAGCGCTACGAAATCTGGACCATGCGCTCGGCGTACCACAACTGCCCGCTCATCAACGGCGTTGAACAGGCGCCTGGCCGCCAGTATACGGCGCGCGACGTGGCCTACCGGCCGGCGCCCGCGGGTCCGGAGCTGCGCATGGACATCGCGGCAGCCTATCCGCCCACGGCGCGCGTTCGGAAATGGGAGCGGCGCTGGCTGCTCGACCGCCAGCAGAACACTATCACCGTCGCCGACGAATGGGCGCTCGACGGCGCAGGCCGCATTGAACTGATTCTGATGACCGCTGCCCAGCCGGCGGCGTCCTCCGGCGGCGTCTCCATCGAGGGCCTCGTCCGGGTCGCGCACGATCCCGCCTGGCAGGCCGTGATTGAGCCCATTGATGTCACCGATGAGACGTTGCGCCGGTCGTGGGGCAACCGGGTGTGGCGGGTGCATCTGACGCAACTGCGGGCGCCGGAGCGCGGCCGGTCGATCCTGACCATCTCTCAAATCAGTTAGCCATCCGCTGCGCCAGCCCTGGCTTCTCAGCTTGCTCCGGCGCGAGTTGCGGATTCTCCTTCTGATCGACGCCGATGCCGTTTTGCCGCTCACCGTCCATCTGCCGCTGAAAATCAGCACAGCATTAAAATTGCTGAATTTTACATCACTTTAGCGCAAGAGCCCAATTTCGGCATCCGGCGCGACAAATGAGAATCCTGGGCCTAACTGCCGACCATATATTGAGTTCGCGCCTGTCTGCGATCGGACGACCTTTCTGAATGGTTCAAACGGGTTGCATACGCCTGGGGAGAAGCCCCGCAGCGGGGTCAAAATGCGCTGCTGGCCGAGGACACGCCCTGCGACATTCAGATATGATTATCTTGTCAGCTTAGAGCGCTAATCGGAGGCGATTGATGACTGCGCCCGCACCGGCCCACACTCTCCTCAAGCCAGACGACCAGGATTTCCTCGATGGCCTGATCCGCAAGCACCACGGACGCCCGGGCATGCTGCTGGCCATCCTGGAGGCGGTTCAGGACCGGCACCCCAACCACTACCTCCCGCCGGAGGTGCTCGAATACCTGGCCGCGCGCACCGGGATCCCGGGCTCCCAGATTTGCAGCGTGGCCACCTTCTACGCGCTCTTTAACCTGCGCCCGCAGGGCGAACACTCGGTCTGCATCTGCCGCGGCACGGCCTGCCATACGCGCGGCTCCCGCACGCTGCTGGAGCGCGTCAAGCTGCAGCTCGGGCTGAGAGACGGGGACGACGAGGGCAGCGCCGACAAAGTCACCGCCACCACCGCCGACCGCAAGTTCACGCTGCGCACCGTGGCCTGCTTCGGCCAGTGCGCCCTGGCGCCGGTGGTTGAGGTGGACCACAACATCCTGGGCCACGTCAACGAGCGCGCATTGCATCGTGAAATCGATGCCTTGAGGGAGAACCGCAATGAGGCGAATTGACGACCTGAGCAGCTTCCACGCCGCCCGCGAGGCCGGGCTGGCCAAACTGCTGCCGAGCGTGCCGCGCATCGCCGTCGGCATGGGCACCTGCGGCACGGGCAACGGCGCCGAGGCTGTCTATCACGCTTTTTCGGACCAGATTTCGGGCCGCGGACTGGGCTACCGGCTGGTCCGCACCGGCTGCTTCGGCGCCTGCTCGGAAGAGCCGCTGGTGAATGTCCGCCTGCCCGGCAAGCCGCTGGTGATGCTGCACCGCGTCCAGGCCAGCGACGTCACGGCCATCCTCGACGACCTGGCCGCCGGCCGCGTGCCGGCCGAGCTGGCCCTGTGCAAAATCGAGGATTGGGACCACATCACCGCGCACATCAACTACGGCTGCGATTACCGCGACATCCCGTTGTGGAACGAGGTGCCCTTCTTCCACGGCCAGAAGAAGCTGGTCCTGCGCCACTGCGGCCTCATCAGTCCCCAGGACATCGAGGAGTACATCGCCGTCGGCGGTTACGAAGGCCTCTATAAGGTCCTCATCGACGGCGATCCGGAAAAGGTCAACGACCAGGTCAAGCTGGCCAAGCTGCGCGGCCGCGGCGGCGCCGGCTACCAGACCGGGCTCAAGTGGGAGATGCTGCGCAAGGCGCCCGCGGTGCAGAAGTACCTCATCTGCAACGCCGACGAGGGCGACCCCGGCGCTTACATGAACCGCAATGAGATCGAAAGCGACCCCCACAGCCTGATTGAGGGCATGCTCATCGGCGGTTTCGTCACCGGCGCCACGGAAGGCATCCTGTACGTCCGCGCCGAATACCCGCTGGCCGTGCACCGCCTGCAGCAGGCCATCGAAGAGGCCGAATCCTGCGGTCTGCTCGGCGACAGGATCCTGGGCCGCAATTTCAGCTTCCGCCTGAGCCTGGTGGAAGGCGCCGGCGCCTTCGTTTGCGGCGAGGAGACGGCACTCATCCATTCCCTCGAAGGCCAGGCCGGACGGCCGACGCCCCGCCCGCCCTACCCGGCCCAAAAGGGCCTCTACGGCAAGCCGACCAACATCAACAACGTCGAAACCTGGTACAACATCGCGCCCATCGTGATTCGCGGCGCGAACTGGTTCCAGGAAACCGGCAGCCCCAAGAGCCCCGGCACCAAGGTGTTCTCATTGGTCGGCAAGGTGCAGCGCACCGGCCTCGTCGAAATGCCGCTCGGCACGCCGCTCAAGACCTTCGTCTACGACGTCGGCGGCGGCGTCGCCAACGGTCGCACCGTGCGCGCCGTTCAGACCGGCGGCCCCTCCGGCGGCTGCATCCCGCAGGAGATGTTCGACACGCCCGTAGACTACGAGACCCTGGCGCAGCTCGGCTCCATCATGGGCTCCGGCGGCATGGTGGTGATGGACGAAGACAACTGCATGGTCGACGTGGCCCGCTACTTCGTCGAATTCACCCATTCCGAATCGTGCGGCAAGTGCGTCCCCTGCCGCGCCGGCCTCGACCAGGCCCTCACCATCCTCAATAAGTTCACCACCGGCCACGCCACCGAAGGCGACCTGGCCACGCTCGACGAGCTCAGCCGTATGATCCGCGACATGTCGCTGTGCGGCCTGGGCCAGACCGCGCCCAACCCGGTGCTGACCACCCTGCGCCACTTCCGCAGCGAGTTCGAGGACCATCTGCGCGCCCACCGCTGCCGCGCCGGCGTGTGCGAGGAGCTGGCCCTCAGCCCGTGCGAAAACTCCTGCCCGCTGCACATGAACATCCCGCGCTTCCTCGAGTTGCTCAAGGAAGACAAGCTTGAGGACGCCTTCCTCAGCGTGATCCTCGACAATCCGCTGCCCGCCTCCACCGGCCGCGTCTGCCAGCACCCCTGTGACAACCGCTGCCGCCGGGTGGGCATCGACGCCGCCGTCAACATGCGCGACGTCCATCGCTTCATCGCCGATTCGGCCTTCGCCGACGACGCCCTCTACCAGCGCGCCATCGGCCGCCTGCTGGCCTGCCGCAAGCCCTCCACGGGCAAACGCGTCGCCATCATCGGCGCCGGACCCACCGGCCTTTCCGCCGCCTACTACCTGGCTCTGCTCGGTCATGAGGCCGTGGTGTACGAATCCAACGCCCAGGCCGGCGGCATGCTGCGCTACGCCCTGCCCGACTATCGGCTTCCCAAGGCCGCGCTCGACCGGGAGATCGGCATCATTGCAGCCGCCGGCGTGAAGTTCGTCTTCAATACCGTGGTCGGTAAGGACGTCATGCTGAACGACCTGGCCGGCGATTATGACTCCGTCTTCCTGTCCATCGGCACCTGGAAGGAATCCTGGGTGTACCTGCCCGGCACGGAGCTGGCTGGTGTCCTGCCGGCCCTCACATTCCTGGAGGCCGTGGCCAAGAAACACGAGGTTGCCATCGGCCGCAAGGTAACTGTCATCGGCGGCGGCAACGCGGCCATCGATTCGGCCCGCACGGCGCTGCGCCTGGGCGCCGATGTCACCATCCTCTACCGCCGCGAGCGCAAGGATATGCCGGCCATCCCCGAGGAAACCGAAGCCGCCGAGGCCGAAGGCGCGAAGATCGTCTTCCTGGCCGCGCCGCACCGCATCGTCGGCAACGCCGAGGGCCGGGTCAAGGCCATCGAGACCGTCAAGACCCGCTTGGGCGAGTACGACGCCTCCGGCCGCCGGCGCCCCGTGCCGACCGAGGAGGTCCAGCGCTTCGAGTGCGACACCGTCGTCCTGGCGGTCGGCGAATCGGTCGATCTGGATTTCGTCAAGGCCAGCGGCCTCAAGCTGCAGGAGAGTGGAACCATGCTCGAGGTCAACCGCTATTCCCTCGAGACCAGCCGCAAGAACTTCTACGCCGGTGGCGACCTGATCACCGGCGCCTCCAACGTCTCCAACGCCATGGGCTACGGCAAAAAGGCCGCGCGCAACATCGATCAGCGACTGACCGGCGAGCGCCGCTGGCAGCAGCTCTGGCCGGAGTTCGACTACGCCCAGGTCCCGCCGGCCCATCCCAGTGAGAGCCCCCGCCACCACGTCCGCGAAATGGATGCGGCCCGCCGCCGGCGGACCTTCGACGAGGCCACCCTCGGATTGACCCCCGTGGAGGCGATGGAGGAGACCTGCCGCTGCCTGCGCTGCGACGTCCGCAACGGCGATTAGGCCCGGAGGCAAGCGATGAGGATCACGGAGACAACGCCATGGCAAATATGATCTCGCTGCGCATCGACGGTGAACTGGTGCGCGTGGAAGAGGGACACACCATCTTCGAGGCGGCCGAGTCGGCGGGCAAGCCCATCCCCGGCCTGTGCCAGATGAAAGGCCTCTCGCCGCAGGGCGCCTGCCGGCTGTGCGCCGTGGAGGTGGCCGGCGTCAACCGCTTGTTCCCCTCCTGCACCACGCCCGCCCAGGACGGCATGTCGGTGACCACCCAGTCCCCGCGCCTCAAATCCTATCGCCGCATGGTCGTCGAGCTGCTCCTGGCGGCGCGCAACCACATCTGCGCCGTGTGCGTCTCCAACAACCACTGCGAGCTGCAGGCGCTGTCCCAGAAGCTGGGCGTCACCCACGTCCGCTACGCCTACAGCTACCGGCCCTGGCCGATCGACACGTCGCACCCGCGCTTCGTGCTGGACCACGGCCGCTGCATCCTGTGCGCGCGCTGCATCCGCGTCTGCGCCGAAATCGAGGGCGCCCACGTGTGGGACATGATGTCGCGCGGCGTGGCCTCGCGCCTGGTGTGTGAACTGAACAAACCGTGGGGCCAGGCCAGCTCGTGCACCGGTTGCGGCAAATGCGTCCAGGTCTGCCCCACCGGCGCGCTGGCTGAAAAGGGTTGCGCCGTGGAGGAGATGGTCAAACGCGGCCAGTCGGTCAGCCGGCTGGCTGAAACGCGGGGAGGTGCGCTGTGAGTGTGACGACGGCAACCAAGGCCCGGGTGGCGACGGTCTGGCTCGACGGCTGCTCCGGCTGCCATATGTCCCTGCTCGACATCGACGAGGCGCTGGCCGTTATCGCCGGCCGCATCGAGCTGGTTTTCAGTCCCCTGGTAGACGCCCAGGAGTTCCCGGAGAACGTCGACGTGACCCTGGTGGAAGGCGCCGTCAGCAGCCAGGACGATCTGCGGCTGTTGCAGACCATCCGCCAGCGCACCCGGGTTCTGGTCGCGCTCGGCGACTGCGCCGTGACCGGCAACGTGCCCTCCATGCGCAACAACATCCCCGTCAAGAAGCTGCTCGAGAGCATCTACATCGGCGCGGTCACAACCGCTCCGGGTGTCCCCAAAAACGGCGTCCCGGCGCTGCTGCGGCATGCCAGCCCGCTGCACGAGAGCGTGCGCGTGGACCTCCATGTCCCCGGCTGCCCGCCCCGGCCCGCCGCCATCGCCTACGTGCTCACCGAGCTGCTGGATGGCCGCAAGATCGACCTGCTGGACAAGGTCAAGTTCGGATAGAGAGGGAAGCCATGGCGCAACGCATCGTCATTCCGCACGTCTCCCGCATCGAGGGCCACGCCAAAATCGACATCCACCTGAATGACTCGGGCGAGGTCGATTCGGCGCAGCTCCACGTCACCCAGGTGCGCGGCTTCGAGCGTTTCACCGAGGGCCGGCCGTACTATGAGATGCCCTCCATCACGGCCCGCATCTGCGGCATCTGCCCGGTCAGCCATCTGCTCGCCAGCTCCAAGGCCTGCGACGCCATCATGGCCGTGCGCATCCCGCCCGCGGCCAAGCTGCTGCGCGAGCTGCTCCACTGCGCGCAGTTCGTCCAGTCCCACGCCCTCAGCTTCTTCCATCTCTCGGCCCCCGACCTGCTGCTCGGCATGGACAGCGACCCGGCCCAGCGCAATATCCTCGGCGTCCTCGAACAGCACCCCGAGCTGGCCCGCGACGGCATCGCCTTGCGCAAATTCGGCCAGATGGCGATCGAGCGGCTGGCCGGAGAGCGCGTCCACCCCGCCTGGGTCGTCCCCGGCGGCGTGCATGCCCCGCTCAAGGCGGAGCACCGCGACGCCATTCTGGGCGAGCTGCCCATCGCGCGTTCCATCGTGCGCCGCACCCTGCAGATGTTCAAGGGTGTTCTCGACAAATTCGAAGCCGAGATCGACAGCTTCGACAATGAGCCTACGGCCTATGCCGGCCTGGTCACCAGGGATGGCTCCATGAACTGGTACGACGGCGCCGTCTCGTTTGTCGACGAACTTGGCGCGCCGCTCGCCAGCTTCGACGACCCGGCCGAATACTCCGACTACATCGGCGAGGCCGCGGTGCCCTTCTCCTATCTGAAGGCGCCTTATTTCCTCCCCCGCGGCTACCCGGCGGGCATCTACCGCGTCGGCCCCCTGGCGCGCCTCAACGTGGCGCAGAAGTGCGGCACGCCCCTGGCCGACGCCGAACTGGCCGAGTACCGCCAGCGCGCCGGCCATCCCGCCCAGAGCGCCTTCTTCTTCCACTACGCCCGGCTGGTGGAGGCCCTGCGCGGCGTCGAAAAGATGGAACTGCTGCTCCAGCATCCCGACATCCTCTCCACGCGCATCCGCGCCCGCGCGCAGGTCAACTCGCTCGAGGGCGTGGGCATCATCGAGGCCCCGCGCGGCCTGCTGATCCACCATTACCAGGTCAACGATGCCGGCTCCATCACCAAGGCCAACCTGATCGTCGCCACCGGCCACAACAATCTGGCCATGAACCACGCCGTCCTGCAGGTGGCCAGGCGCTTCGTCAAGGGCGCCGACGATCGAGGAAGGGATGCTCAACCGCGTCTCGGCCGTCGTCCGCGCCTTCGACCCCTGCCTGAGCTGCTCCACCCACGCCCTTGGCGCGCCCGCTCTGCACCTCGAGCTCTACTCGCCCCAGGGCCAGCTTCTCGACACGCTGGCCAACTGAGCCCTCTGCCCCACGCCCGCCCTTCGTCCCCGGCCCGTCCCGCCGGCCAGTCACACCCGCGCGCCGCCCGCCTCGGGCGCGACGGCCTTGCGCATCCGGCGGGCGCCAACCCCAAAGAAAAGGGGCGGTCCCGGCAGGACCGCCCCTGGTGTTGCCGATTTCAGCCCGGAACTAGAAGTAGAACTTGGCTGTCAGCATAACTATGCGGTGGCCATTCTTCTCGGTAGCGGTACCGAAATAGGGATTGGTTTGCTGTCCCGCCTGGTTATAGGCGAGAGTCAGGTTGCTGCCCCCGGGGAACGACCACAGCGGATGGTTCAGCCAGTTGTAGCCGTTGACGCGGATCTGGATTTTCTTATTCTCGCCGATCCGGAAGTTCTTGAATAACCCCATGTCCCAGTTGAAGAAGGCCGGCCCGTAGACAGCCGGAATTACGTTGGGACCGTTCGCGCCGACCTGCGTCGGCATCGCGAAACAATTCCCGTTCTCGAACTGGTGCGGCCCCAGGCTGGACGTCGGATTGCACGTCACAATCGGGTTCAGCGACAGATCGGGCGTTCCGAGGATCGAGAGGTTGCTGATTTGGATCCCTTTGGGGTTTTGTGCGCTGATGCTGCCGGGAAGGATGGACCCGTTGAAGTTGTAGCCAACCGACCCACCGCCCGTCAGGTCGGCGCCGCTCTCGATCTGCATGAGACCGGAAAGCTGCCAGCCATTGACCACCCCGTCACCCAGCTTGTTGCCATGCACGGGATTTCCCAGCTCGATCGAGTAAGCCAGGTTGAAGGCCTGCCTGCGATCGTATCCCAGGATGCCATAGTTGTCATTGACGTTGAACTGATCGCCGTTAAAGTTGATGACACCCAGGCTCTTGCCATAGGTGTAGTTGCCATTGATGTTATACCGCCCCTTGGAGCGCAACCACGTCACCTGCAACGCATTGTAGTTGGAATACAGGTTGTTGTTGATAATCGGGAGGTCCCCGAAACCGAGGATCGGTCGGAAGGGGTTCTGATTCAGGGTGTTCGGATTGGCGCCGCCATTCGCGCTGGCGAGCATCGCTCCCACTGGAATCAGGTTGATGTTGGTGCCGACATTGCCCTGGTTCAGAAGATCGTTGCTCTGGTTGCCGACGTAAGCGACCTCCATCAGGGTCGACCACGGCAGGCGCTGCGCAATGGTGAAGCTGTAGCTGTCCGTGTAGGGCTCCTTGTCGTCCGTGGAGTTCACGGCCGCCGCGCCGGCTGCCTGGAGGCTGAGCGGGACGGAAGCCAAACCCGACATGTAAATCGGGGTGCCACCCTCAGTGCTCTGCGAAATCGACGTGCCGGCATTTCCCTGGGCCGCGTTGAGACCGCTCGTGAACTGGCCGGAGTGGTAGTAGAACCGGCCCCAGCCGCCGCGGATGACCGTGTTGCCCTTCCCGAACACGTCGTAGGCCAGGCCGAAGCGCGGCGCATAAAATGCTCCCCGGGTCGGGAAGCCTGCCAGGGGAACGCCGGGATCGCGCTTGTGCCACTCGAAGCCGCTATAGGCGGACGCCGGTGCCGTCGGACTATATTCGGCAAGGTTGAAAATCGAAAAACCGTAACCCGCCCGGTCATACCACGGCTGGAAGTGGGAAATGCGGATGCCCAGCTCGAGCGTGAGTTTCTTGTTCACTTTCCAGGAATCCTGCACGAAGCCCTCATACGTGTTGTAGGCAATGTCGTGCAAGGCGGTGAAGTTCTGTTCATTGTAGCTCGAGAACATGCCGATCATCATGTCGGCGTACGAATCGCCGGTTGAATTTGTGTTGCCGGGGCTGATGAATTGGGCATACCCGTTGGCGTTGGGATTATCCGGTTGCGCATTCCGGATCCATTCCCAATAGAAGCCCGCCTTCAGCGTGTGCGTGCCAAACACCTTGGTGACCGTGTCACTGATGCTCGGCATCCACTTGTCGGCATACAGCCCTTGAGTGGGGCCGCCGTATTCGAATCCGCTCGGATTGAAAATCAGTGCAGCTTCCGTATTTCCGCCATTTCCGCCGAACGAGGGGATCTGCTTGACGCCGTTGCTGAACACACCGGTGTAGTTGTAGCCCACCGCCGTGCGGTTGACCTTCGACGGATCCGAGAAGACGTTCGGGAAGCCGATATAGGTGTAGCCGAACACGAACTCGTTGGTCATCGTCGGGCTGAACACGTGAGTCAGCGAGGCCGTGTACGAGTCGGATTTGTTCTTGCCCAGAACCGGCGTGGGATACGGCACCTGGTCGCCCTGGCGCCACCACAGACCGACCGGGAACTCCTGCGTTTCGCGCTGCATGTTATAGCGGAAGTACAGCTTCGTGTTCTCGCTGATGTTGTAATCCACGCGCGACATCCATTGGATGTTGTTCTCGTTGAAAACTTCAGACTGCACATAGTTGTAGCCGCCGGTCGAGTTTGGATCGGCGTTCGCAGCCGGATACAACTTCGCCAGGGCGACCATGTTCGGGTCGATCTGCGCGGCCGGGATGATGCCGCCCGGGTACTTCGTCAGGTTCGTGATTTCTCCAGGAGGCGTCCCCGCGGCCGTAATGGTGCCCAGCTTCGCCATCTCCGTCGGCGAGAAATTACCGCTGAGCATATCCGGCAACGGAACCGTCGCGTGCAGGATGCCGGTGTCGAGCACCTGGTAGAAGTACTCGTAGCCGGTGAAGAAAAACAGCTTCTCGCGATTCTTGTTGAAATGGCCCGGGATGAACACCGGCCCACCAATGTTGCCGCCCGGATAATAGTACTTATTCTCCGGCCTTTTCAGGCCTTCATCGTTGTACTGCGAGTCATTGGCATTCAAAACGTAGTTCCTGGCCGAGAAATAGGCTCCGCCGTGGAAGTCCCTGCCGCCCGACTTGGCGACGGTACTGAGCACGGCCGGACCCTTCTGGGTCTCGGCGCTGAAATTCGATGTGACGACCTTGACCTCGGACACCATATCCGCATTCGGATTCACCGGCGTGTCGCAGTTGCAGCCCGGGTCCGACACGTGCGCGCCGTCGGCCGTGATGTCCAGCGAATTGCTGGGCAAGCCGTTGTAGGCATAAGCGCCGTTCAGCGGGCTCATGCTGCCGGCGTCGCCATTGGCGTTGATGCCGATGGTCTCACCGGTGTAGTTCGCGGCGTTCTTCGTGCCGTTCTGGATATTGAACCCCGGCATCATTTTGATGAACTCAGCCGCGTTGCTGCCCACCTCGACGAAGTTGTCCAATTCCTTGTGGGTTAGCATGGCCGACTTTTCGCCCGAGTCCACTGGCACCAGGGTATCGGCCACGCCCGTGACCTCAACCACCTCGGTCGTGCTGCCGACCTTCAATGCTACGTTGACGTTGCGCTTTTCCCCGCCGCTTAGGGCGATTCCCGGCGCCTTATACGTCAAAAAGCCCTTGGCCGTGACCGTCAGCTCGTAGGTGTAATTGCCGACGTCTAGCGATGCGAAAGTGAAATACCCCTCATTGTTGGTTGTGGTTGCGCGCTCGGAGCCCGAGGACTCGTTGCGCAGTTTGACTTGCGCCTGCGGAACAACCGCATTCGATGGATCGGAGACAATACCCGTCAGAGTCGCGGAAATTTCTTGTCCAGGGAGGCTCGAAGCCGCCACTACCACTAACGCGAATCCGATGAGGATCTTGGTCCATATCTTCATAACTGATTTTTGACCCCTTCTCGTCTTGGAGTTACCCCAAACGCGGGAAGCTGAGCATGTCCATCCCGCAAAAACACTAGGGCTAATATAGTCCACTAATAACGGCCTTACAAGCCCTCACGCGAAATATTTTCCCCCCCCGATTTGCGACCGTTAAATTGGTTGCAAGTGATTGAAAAATAATGACAAAATTCATCACATGAAAATCCGTAAATCGGTAGATCGCTACTGAATTCGGGATACTATATTGACACTAGCGTATGGATTATTTTTGAGGTCTTCAGCAGGGCATTCGGAACCGCATTCGGGCTCGTTCTCGAAGCCCGGCGGGCGCCTGGCCCAACCTACTAGAGGAATCCCGATGGACAAAAGGGGAGGCCGCGCGGCCATCCGCGGCCACAAGGAGCCTGCCGCCGCTACGGCTTCCGGACCCCTCCGCCGGCCGCCTTCTCGTACAGCGCAATGCTGCGCTGGAACGCCTCGATCAGATCCTGGTCTTTGCGCTGCCTGGCCAGCGCCAGACCCTGCTCGGCTACCTTCAGCGCATCCCCGAACCGTCCGACCCGCGCGTAAACGGAGGAGAGCACCCCCAGCGCCACCGGATCTTCGCCTTTGGCCGCCGCCTCGAAATGCGGGATCGACTCTTCAAATCTCCCCTTGCCGGCCAGCGCGCGGCCCAGCGCGTGCTGCGCCGCGGGCGTATCGTACCCCCCGGCGAGCGCCTTTTCGAGATGCGCAATGGCCTCGTCGAAGTGGCCTTGCCCCGCCAGGACCAGGCCCAGATTCCCATGGGTTTCGGCCGAATTGGGATCGGCTTCCAGCGCCGCTTCGAAGTACGGCACGGCCGCCTCGGCCCGCCCCGCCCGCACCAGCGCCACGCCAATGTTGTACTGCGTATCGGCATCCTTCGGAGCCAGTTCCAGCGCCTTGGCGAAATGCGGAATTGCCTCCTGAATCTGGCCCCGTTCGGCCAGCAGGCTGCCCAGCGTGCCCTGCGCCTTGGCGTCCTGCGGATTCAGCTCGATCGCCTTCTCCAGATGCTCCATCGCCTCGTCCGCGTGCTTGGTGCGCGCCAGCGCCACCCCCAGGCTGCTCTGCTCGTTGGCGTCGAACGGCTTCAGCTCCAATGCCTTGCGCAGCGGCTCCAGGGCCTCGTCATAGCGCCCCACGCTGGCCAGCGCCACCCCCAGGTTGTACTGCGCCTTGGGCTCGTCCGGGCTCATCGCCAGCGCCGTTTTCCACTCGCCGATCGCCGTGTCGATCCGCCCCTTGGTCTGATCCTCCACCGCAATGTTGAACAACCGGTAAAACTCCGTCGCCGGCGCGTCCATCTTCTCGATCAGCTCCGGCCGGATGTTCACAAACTCCGGAATGTTCACCGCCCGGTTCGCCGCCGTCGCGTTCTCCACCATGATGGCCGGGCTGTCGTTGCCGTTCTCGTCGATGTGCGTCAGGAACAGCCTGGTAAACAAGGACCGCCCCTTCGAGGAGAACGCCAGCCACCGCCCGTTCGGCGAAAACGTGTGCCACGAGTTCATCGGCGCCATGTTGCAGTTCATCCGCCGCGCCGTGCCGCCTTCGAACGGCACGATGTACAGCTCGCTGTCGGGCCGCATCAACAACCCGTTCTTGTTCTTGACGAACACGATCCACTTGCCGTCCGGCGACACCTTGGGGAAGTTGTTGCTCATCCCGTTGTCGCTCGCGCCCTTCACCGGCTCCGCCGCGCCCCCCTGTCCGTCGTTGAACGGGATCTTGTACAGGTCGTACTGGATCTGCGTCTCGTCCGGCGAGTTGGCGTACTCCGGCGCCTTCGAGCCCGCCGGATACGGCTCCCGCGCCTTGGCCCGCGAATACACCAGGTACTTCCCGTCCGGGCTCCAGAAGGCGCTGGTCTGCGCCATGTCGCTCAGGTCGGCGCCCGGTAGCGGCTGCAGCTTGCGCGTCTTCTTGCTGTACCAGGAGAGCACCCCGCGCGTCGGGTAAAACACCTGCCCGAACCCGTAGTCCTTGTAAAAACCGTTGAACAGCCGCTCGTCCATGCTCTTCATGCTCGCGTTGGGGGGTTCGGTGGATGTAACCAGGTACTGCCCGTCGGGCGAGATCTGGCTCATGAACCCGAAGCGTTTCTTCGCCGGATCGTCGGAAAACGAATTCCACCGGATCACATAATCGTTGCGGATCGAAGTGTGTTGCCCCACCGGCACCAGCGCGTACAGCCCTTTGTCGTTCTGCGGGCCGTCGACGTCGATGCCCATCCATTTGCCGTCGCGCGAGAACGAGTGGCAGTTGGCGCACGTCGGCAGACCTTCCAGCATCACCCGGTTGCGCCCCGTCGCGAGGTCTATCAGCCGCCATGCGATGAACGGCACCGCCTCCGCCGGCAGCGGCATGATCACGCCGTGCTCCCCCACCGGAACCGGAATCAGCGGCACGTCGCGGTAGAAGATCGGCGCGCCCACCGGATCCTTGGAAATCTGTAGCGTGAACTCCCCCGCCGACACCGGCTTCTTCGTCTTTTCGTTCTCGTAGCCCCGGAATTTCACCGTCACCGGCCCGTCGCCGGCCCGTTGCTTGACCTTCTCCCAGGTCGCCGCGTCGGGCTGGAACGCGTGCCCTTCCACCTCTTCCGGCCGCAATTGCGGCGTCACCGCCCCCGCCTTGGCGCAGCGCTCGTCGATCGGCCCGATCTGCGGCCGCTCGCCCGGCGACTTCACCTTGACCGCCGCCGCGCCGTCGCTGAAGTCGAACTCGATGCCCCAGTACTTCGCCCGCGGCTCGGAGTCGCGCCATTCCATCGTCGGAGGCACGAAGTCCGGCGGAAAAATTGATCCGTCCTTGGGATAGTCGACCGTGATGCCCGCCAGCGCCGTCGAGTGGTTCGCCGCCGCCTGGATCCCCCACCCGGCCACCAATAGCAGGCCGCTCCCGATCAATCCGCCCGTCGTGACGCGCATGATTCTTCCCCCGCCCGACTTTCTTGTCCGGCGTCTGCTGTCCGCCTGAATCCTACGCCCTGACCAGGCGTCGGGGTATCTTCAGCCTTAACGATCAACCCGGATGTTTCACTTGCGATCGCAGCGAGGCGCGATGAGAGGGCCCCGACATCAAGCCCCAACATCAAGCAATGCCACGAGGCGCGCTCGCGCGGGAGCCGCCCGCAGGCGTACTTGGCCGCTACGTCGGGGACGGGGGGCGCCCTCTGGGCCCAGGGCAACGCAGTAGATGCGGCCCTATCGCGCGCCGCAGCCGATTGTTGGTGAAACATCCGGGTTAACATTCTACCCCCGCTCCCTTCCGCCCCTCCGTGGCCGCCCCTCGGCCCTGGCCTTGCGGCTTCGAATCCCCGCGCCATCGCCCCCTCATCGCCGCCTTCCCACCTGGCTGCCATTATAATCAGAATTGACACTTTTGTTGGGAAAGGACCCGCCGGACTCGTGAAGCGAGTTCAACCCTCGATTGTCATTGTCGGCGCCCTGCGCCTCGCCCAACTCCCCCTGCCGTTTCTGCGCCTCTTGAGCTCGTGCTAGCCTGATATTCCATGGCCCGCCAACCCCTCACGCCCCAGCTCCAGCGCGCCTGGTGGGCGCACAAGCAAGGTCTCCTCGAACCCCTCGTGAGCGCCTCGCCGGCCGACGTCTTGGCCCGCGCCGGATGGGCCCGCTCGGTCGCAGGTGCCGGCCCTTATCTCACCCTCCACGCCCGCGCCGGCCTCTCCCGTGAGGCCGTCGACTCCGCCGTCGCCGCCGTCGAGATCCATGAGCTCCCCGCCACCCGCGCCTGCACCTACGTCCTCCCCGCCTCCGACTACCCCCTCGCGCTGACCCTTGCCGCCGCCACTGGTGACGGCGACATGCAGACCGCCCTCAAGCTCGGCGTCACCGATAAGGAGGTCGACGCCCTCTGCCACGCCGTGCTTCAAACACTGAAAAGCGGTCCCGCCGACCCCGACCGGATCCGCGCTTCCGTCGGCCCCAAAGCCCGCAGCCTGGGCCCGGAAGGACAGAAAAAGGGCCTCTCTTCGACCCTCCCTTTGGCCCTCGGCCGCCTGCAGCTTTCCGGTCACATCCGCCGCCTCCCGACCAACGGCCGCCTGGACCAGCAGCGCTATCGCTACGCCCTCTGGGAGCCCAACCCTCTAAAGCACTCCAAGCTCTCCCCAGACGAAGCCTACACCGCCCTCGCCCGCCTCTATTTTCAATGGATTGGCCCCGCCACCCCGGCCGAGTTCCAGTGGTTCTCCGGCCTCGGCGTCAAGGCCGTCAAGGATGCCCTCGCGCCCCTCGGTCTCGTCCCTCTCGAACCCGGCGCCGAACGCCTGCTCTTCCCCCACGACCTCGACGCCCTGCATGCCTTCAAGCCCCCCAAGCACCCCGTCTACCGCCTCGTCTCCAGCCTCGACTCCCTGGTCCTCCTCCGCCGCGACCACCGCTCCCTCCTGGACCCCGCCGACCTCGACCGCTCCCTCCATCTCACCCGCGGCGACGCCTCCCTCGCCAGCCTCTCCGACCTCCCCTCCCACGCCCTCCTCGACCGTGGCCGCCTCGTCGGCCTGTGGGAATACGATCCCGCTTCTGAATCCATCGTCTGCTTCAGCTTCATCCAAATGAACAGCCATCTGGATGCCGCCGTCAAGAACACGGAGGGGTATGTCCGCACCGAACTCGGCGACGCCCGCTCCTTCAGCCTCGACAGCCCCAAATCGCGCCAGCCCCGCCTCGCCGCCCTGCGCCAGGCGGCGCGCTAGTGGCCTGTCGTAGCAACTTCGTACCGTTTCAGAGCCGCGACCGTAAGGGAGCCGGCCGTTTCTGAGCCGCGACCCCCAACTTGCGCTGGGGACACCGAGGCCTACTATCCTTCAACCATGACCACCTTAGCCTCTGCCGAGGGCGACACCCAAGCGTCCCTCCGTGGACGTTTGGGTGTGTCCCCGCGCAGCACTCACACCACGGAGCCGCGCGCTGTGACGGAGCCGCGGTCGCGAGGGAGCGGTTGTGCTAACGTTTTCTCCGCGACAGCCCGCTACTCCGGTTGATTCGCTCGCGACCATGTTGCGGCCGGACGGCAGGACACCTTCTCTCGACTGAACATCCCTGCCGGCGGTAAGATGGCCTCATGAGCAGCGCCCGCTACATCCGGTGGCAGGACGGGGAGATGTGGCTCGGCTACTTCGTGGACTTCCCGGATTACCTGACCCAGGGCGAATCCCTCGCTGAACTTGAGGAAAACCTGCGCGATCTTTACCGCGACCTCACCAGCGGTGAGATCCCAGGCATCCGTAAAGTCGCCGAACTTTCCGTCGGATGAAACGGACAGATCTCATCCGCAGGCTGGAAGAGGCGGGATGCGTCCTCATCCGGCACGGTGGGAAGCAGATTGGTATCGTAACCCCAGGACCGGCGTTTCGCAGCCCCTGCCTCGCCATAAGGAAATCAATGACTTCCTTGCACGGCACATCTTGAAGAAGCTTGAGGCCTGATTGGAACGCTGACGCGCCAGGCGGCGCGCCAAAAACTGTCCTGATAGACTGGTAACTACGGTGGTTTATCCGACCCGGGAGACCCCGTTGGGGCATCTGCTACTGCATGCGCACTCTTTTCCTCAATCCGCCTTCCTTCGAGGGCTTTGACGGCGGCGCCGGCTCGCGCTGGCCCGCCACCCGCGAAATCGAGTCCTACTGGTACCCCGTCTGGCTCTGCTACCCCGCCGGCCTGCTCCCCGACTCCAAGGTCCTCGACGCCCCCGCCCACGGCGTCTCCATCGAGCAAACCGTGCAGATGTCCAGGGACTTCGAGCTGCTGGTCCTCTTCACCTCCACCCCCGGCTTCGACGTTGACGTCCGCATGGCCCAGATGATGAAGGACGTCAACCCGCGGCTAAAGGTCTGCTTCGTCGGCCCGCCCGTCACCATCGAGCCGGAAAAAGTCCTCACCAACACCGTCATCGACTTCATCGTCCGCCGCGAATTCGATTACCAGATCGTCGCCTACGCCAAAGGCGAAAAGAAGCTCGACGAACTCCCCGGCGTCAGCTACCGCCGCCCCGACGGCACATTCGTCCACAATCCCGAGGGCGGCTACATCGAGAACCTCGACGAGCTCCCCTGGGTGACCAAGGTCTACAAGCGCGACCTCGATTTCACGCGCTACAACGTCCCCTTCCTGAAGAATCCCTACATCGCCCTCTACACCACACGCGGCTGCCCCGCCATGTGCACCTTCTGCCTGTGGCCGCAAACCCACTCCGGCCACCGCTGGCGCCTGCGCTCCTCCGACGACGTCTTCAATGAGTGCCGCTGGGCCATCGACAACTTCCCCGGCCTCCAGGAAATCTTCTTCGACGACGATACCTTCAACTACAAGCGCGAGCGCACCATTGAGCTCTGCGCCAAACTCGCCAAGCTCAATTTCACATTCTCCTGCACCTCCCGCGTCACCACCGACGAGGACACCCTCCGCGCCATGAAGGACGCCGGCTTCCGCCTCCTGATCGTCGGCTTTGAATCCGGCGAGCAGCAGATCCTCAAGAACATCAAGAAGGGCGCCACCGTCAACATGGGCCGCCGTTTTGCCAAAAACGCTCACAAAATCGGCCTCACCGTCCACGGCGACTTCATCATCGGCCTGCCCGGCGAAACCCGCGAATCGATCCGCAGGACCATCGACTTCGCCAAGGACCTCGATTGCGAAACCATCCAGGTCTCCGTCGCCGCGCCCTATCCCGGCACCGAGTTCTACGACTACCTCAAACACAACGGCCTCATCCAGCTCGACGCCGCCATGGTCGATTCGTCCGGCCACCAGCTCCCCAATATCATCTACCCCGGCCTCGATCACGCCGAGCTCCTCGATTGGGTCGAGCGCTTCTACGGTGAGTATTACTTCCGCCCCAAGGCCGCCTGGCGCATCGTCCGCAAGGCTCTCTTCAACACCGCCGAGCGCAAACGCCTTTACAAGGAAGCCCGCGAATACCTCGCCCTGCGCAACAAGCGCAAGCGCTTCGTCGCCGACGAGCGCCGCCAATCCGCTGCTGCCCTGGCCAACGGCGACTGATGAAGCTCCGCGTCTGGCTGCTCACCTTCGTCGTCATTCTGGCCAACGTCGGCGGCAACGTCATCCTCAAGCAGGCCATGCTCTACGCCCCGCCCTCGGCCGGCCCCATCGCCTCCATCCTCCAGCCCGTCGCCATCCTCGGCATCTCCATCCTGACCGCCTGGATGCTGCTCCGCATGTGGCTTCTCGGAATGGCCGACTTGAGCTTCGTCGTCCCCGTCTCCGCCGTCGGCTATGTCCTCGCCGCCGTCGCCGGCGCCGTTTTCTTCCATGAACGCGTCCCGGCGCGCGGCTGGATCGGCACCGTCGTTATCATGCTCGGCGCCATCCTCACCGGCCTCACCGAGCACTCCGCCCGCCCCTCCCCACCGCTTCTGAGCCGCGACCGTGCGTTTCAGAGCCGCGACCGTGAGGGAGCGGTGTGTGACCGAACCGCGACCGGAGGGAGCCGTGTGTGACCGAGCCGTGTGTGACCGAACCGCGACCGGAGGGAGCGGTGGATTTCTGAGCCGCGACCGTGTGTTTCTGAGCCGCGACCGTGTGTTTCTGAGCCGCGACCGTGTGTTTCTGAGCCGCGACCGTGAGGGAGCGGTGTGTGACCGAACCGTGACCGGAGGGAGCGGTGGATTTCTGAGCCGCGACCGTGTGTTTCTGAGCCGCGACCGTGTGTTTCTGAGCCGCGACCGTGAGGGAGTGGTCCTTCCTTCCGACGCGCAACCACAGCCAGCGCTTTCCTCCTCCTCGGAATCCCGCCCATGAAGTGGCTCTACCTCAGCGGCATCGTTGGCGGCACCGTCTGCTCCGATCTCCTCCAATCCCACGGCATGCGCAACGCCAGCGGCCGCCGTTGGAAGCTGCCCCTTTCCATCTTCTTCATGGCCATTTCGTTCTTCTCCTTCACCCAGCTCCTGCGCATCGCCCCGCTCAGCTTCGCCGTCCCCGCCAGCGCCGCCAGCATCGCCATCGACACCTTCCTCGCCCGCGTCGTCTTGTGTGAAAAAGTCGAACTGCGCCGCTGGCTCGGTGCTATCCTCGTAGCCGGCGGAGTAGTTCTCTTGGCACAGTAATCTTCACTCGGCCACACGGTTCCTCCGCCTCCAGTCCAGTGGTAGTTGTTCTTTATATATTCGGTTTCGTGGCCCTCGCCTATCAGGTCGTGGCCATCCTCGCGGCGCTCTCTTTCCGTCTTGAATCGCACCTCGTCCGCCGCCGCCCGCAGCCCGCTTCTCTGCCCGCCATCTCCATCCTCAAGCCCGTCTGCGGTCTCGATTCGGAGCTCGCCGGCGCCCTGGACTCCCACGCCCTCCAGGACTACCCCGAGTTCGAAATCCTCTTCGGCGTCCAGTCCCTCGACGATCCCGCCGTCCCCGTCATCCGCAACCTCATCAGTGCCCACCCCGAGGTCTCCATCCGCCTCCTCGAATGCCAGTCCCCCGCCCCCAACGGCAAGGTCGGCGTGCTCATCGATCTCCTTCCCGCCTCGCGCCATCCCGTCCTCGTCGTCAACGACAGCGACATCAGCGTCCCCCGTGACTACCTCCGCCGCCTCGCCGCCCGGCTCGTCATCGACAAGCCCGCCCTCGTCACCTGCCTCTACCGCGCCGCCGCCGGCTCCGTCGCCGGCGTCTGGGAAGCCTTCGGCATCTCCGTCGATTTCGTCCCCAGCGCCCTCGTCGCCCCGCTCGTCGGCGTCCGCGAATTCGGCCTCGGTTCGACCCTCTGTTTCCGCCGCGAAGATCTCCTCCGCGCCGGCGGCTTCGCCCCCCTCGCCGGCTACCTCGCCGACGACTATCAGCTCGCCAAACGCCTCACCTCCCTGGGCGGCCGCGCCCTCTTCTCCGAGCTGGTGGTCGAAACCCACCTCTCCGCCCCCTCCTGGACACACGTCTGGCAGCACCAGCTCCGCTGGGCCCGCACCCTCCGCGCCTGCCGCGGCGGCGGCTTCCTCGGCCTGCCCATCACGCACGCCGGCCTGTGGATCGTCTTGTGCTTCGTCTTCGGCCTCTGGAGCCTGGCTTTCATGCTCCTCGCCGCCCGCCTCGTCATGGCCATCGTCGGCGGCTTCTTCGCTTTGGAAAGCCTCCTCGCGCTACTGCTTTCGCCGCTCGCCCCGCTGTGGGATCTGTGGGCTTTCACCATCTGGCTGTGCTCCCTCGCCGGCCACAATGTCGTCTGGCGCGGCCAGCGCTTCCGCCTCTCCTCCGGCGGTCTGCTCGAACCCCTCCCAGCCACCCCCGCCAACCCCGCCAAAACCGCGTAATCTCCCGCTCCCGCCAAAATCGGGCTAATTTCGTTAAGTCCTTTAGAAAACCGTACTTGCACGGCGAACGCGTTTTTCGCGCAGAAATGGGCCTGTTAATGTTCGGAAGTCCAATGATTGCAACAGATCCACCGTGACGCACGGTGACGCGTGTTAATGTGGCCTGTTAATGTCTGTAACTCTAATCATTGCAACAGATCCACCGTGACGCCCGGTGCAGCGTGTTAATGTTCGTCAAAAGGCACCTGAAATTGACTTAAGTCCCTTGTTTGCCACAGATCCACCGTGACGATCGCGGAAGTCACTTAAAATCAATCACTTGCGCCCACCGCGCGCCCGCATTTTCCGCCCATTTCCGCTAAGTCCTTTAGAAATCCATGATTACGCAAAATGGCAAAAAACCGCATTTTCCACGGTCGGTACACGGTGAAAACCGTGTTTTTCACGGCGAATTGTTGCCGGTGCAATTCAATTCCACGCCAAAATCGCCCCGAGAGGCAGGCTGCGGCTGACCCCGGACGACCGCCTCGCCCGCCCGGCCCAAAGGCGAACGCGGAGCGAATAAACCAACCGCCGCGTGAAAGGGTGAAACGGTGAAAGGAGGAACGGCGACGCTCTATTTGTCGGTCACCATGAAACTTGAAAAACCGTAATCGCCCATCACGCCGGCGGCTCCTTCGAGGTAGAACCCTATCCCCGGGTTTCCGCCCGTGAACTTGTCGTCGCTGACCTGAACCACCTGCGCGCCGTTGATGAACACCGTGAGGACGTTTCCGATCATCGTGGCTTTCACCACGTCTCCATCCTGAACCCCGTACTTCGAGCCTTGCGTCTCTTTCAGCATCGTGAATTTTCCGAGCGGCCCTTCCCACCGGGCGACATTGCAGTATGCCTTCGAAGTTTTGGAACATCGAAACATGACTTCATACCCCGTGCAATTGTGGGCCGAAAGGGAACTGCGCAGGCGCAACTCCACCTCCTCATAGACCTTGCCGTCCTGGCTTGGGTTCACCACGTGAACCGTGGCTTGGACGGTCTGGTTCGGGCCCCAGGTACCCTTCAACAGGGCTGTGGAATCGTCATATTTCTGCGGCGCGGGTCTTGCCCCGCCGATTTCGGTCCCGAAGGCGAAGCCCGGAGTTGCCCGAACGTCGGTCCAATCCAGTCCGTCCTTCCGCCCATTGGACCATTGGCCCCCTTCCGAGAGGGGGTTCTCGTTTTGCGCGAAGCGGGTGCTGTATGGCCCGTGCGTCCCCGCGGCAGGGGCAGTGGCCGGCAGCCCGCTCTCCCTGTGCGTTTCCCGCGGCCACAGCCATGGCACGACAACCAGTGCGGCCACTGTTGACCCGGCCACAAGCCTAACTTTCCAATTCCAGAGTTCCATGTGCGAATGCTGAGACATACGACCTCCCGAAGCAAGATTTCATGTTCTCGTTCATCCCGTCAAGCCGGCCCATGAGAAAAATCGCCGCGCCTCCGCTGCGGCAGCAGTAGCCTGGACGGCGAGTGGGAAAGCGGCAAAGGGACGTCCTGATTTGTCCCAGCGAAAGGCGAAAGGGCGAAAAGTCCGGGCGGGACACATCAGGACGTCCCCTTTCCCGTCCCCTTCCCCGCCCAGCCGAGGCATGCTTGATAAGATGCCCCAAATGGCCTCGCTTAGCTTCGAGTGTTTTTCAACGATGGAGGAATGATGACCTCTCTTCCTGTGCCCGCGGTTCTGATCTTCCGGGAGCTGCGACGGCGTGATCCTGGAGCCTCCCAATGCGGCCGGATTCTCCTGGCGGCGACGGCGCTTCTTCTGTGCTGTATTTCACGCGCCAATGCGCAGAACGCACAGGAATTGTACCGTTTGACTCCCGGGCAGTTTGCCAATCACATGGAGTACCACAATATCAACCTGGACCCGGGTAAGGAAATCGAACTGGCTGATCTCGCCGGACCCGGCATCGTCACATACTTCTACATCACGGACAGCAGCCGCGAGTCATGGGCGGCCGCGCGGGCAGGAGACGCGGGAGATTTTTACCCCGGGCTGACCTTGAAAGTTTTCTGGGACGATGAAAAGGCGCCCAGCGTGTGGGTTCCTCTCTGGGATTTCTTTGGCGCCCTGGATAGAACACCGATCGATTATCAGTCCGCTGTGCTGCAGATCAACCACCGCTGCTTCATGAGCCATCTACCAATGCCATTCTCCAGGCGCGCCCGTTTCGTGCTGGCCAACGACGGAGATATCCGGTACTCCCGCTCAGTAGCTTATGGCATCGATTACGAGAAGAACGCCAGCTACGCAAAGGAGCAGAGCCGGTTGCACTGCACATGGAAGCGATCCAACCCCACCGAGGACGGCCTTCATACCATTCTCGATGTTCACGGGAGCGGCCACTATGTCGGGAATTTTCTCCAGGTGTTTACCCGCTACGCGGGTTGGTGGGGTGAAGGCGACACGATTTTTCACCTGGATGGAAAAGCAATGACCCACACGCCCGGCACGGAGGATGAATACGGGTCATGTTGGAGTTTTGAGCACACCTTCTCTTATATGTATGCCGGCTACATCCAGAACGAAGCCGGCAAGAACCGGATGTACCGCTGGTACGTGACCAATCCCGTGCGGTTTCAGAAGTCTTTGAAAGTCGTGATCCAGAACCAGCGCTACGAAAATGGCCAGGTCCCAAGCAAGGACGATTACACCAGCGTGGCCTACTGGTACCAGGATGGAGCGCATCCCGCCCCGATGCTCCAGCCGTTCGCTGAGCGGACGGCGCCGACTCAGGCTGTTTCTTACACGAAATAGGGATAAGCATCAGTCTGCTGGAAATCGGGTCAGCCTCAAACCCCTTTCTCCATAGCCGCCTGCGCAGCGGAGGCGCGAACGCACGCGTTTCGCAGCCGCGGATCGAGCATGCTGGGCCGGGGCAACGTGCTGAAATTAGCACGTTTTTCCCCGTAACTCGTTGATTCTTGGTTAAAAACGTGCTAATTCTTAGCACGTTTGCGTTTTGAAGCGAGCGCCACCAGGCCATGAATTTGGGGGTCTGTCGAGCGCTCGTCCACACCCCGCGCGCCCGTCCAGAAGCGGCCTCGATCTGGCTCTCTGGCAACCGCCGGCGCGTGTCCGGACGCCGGCGCTATACCGTGCAGATCTGGACCGCCTGTTTCAGGCTCTCGAACCAGTCGTGCGTAGGCAGGAACTCGTGCGCGAAGTAGCCCTCGTAGCCCGTATCGGCGATCGCCTTGCCCACCGCGTGGTAATTCAGCTCCTGCGTGTCGTCGATCTCGTGCCGTCCTGGAATCCCGCCCGTGTGATAGTGCCCGATGTACTGGTGATAGTCGCGGATCGTCCGGATGACGTCGCCCTCCATGATCTGCATGTGGTAGATGTCGTACAGCAGCTTGATCTGCGGCGAGTTCACCCGCTTCACCACCTCGACACCCCACTTCGTGTGGTCGCACATGTAGTCCTTGTGGTCCCACTTGGAGTTGAGCAGCTCGAGCACCGTCAGCAGCCCGGCGTCCTCGGCGATCTTCTTGATCCGGTTCAGCCCGATCACGGTGTTGTCCAGGCCCTCCTCGTCGCTCATCCCGCGGCGGTTGCCGGAAAAGATGATCGTCGAGCTGGCCTTGGCCGCCACGGCCCGCTCCACCACCTCGCGGTAACGCTTCTCGATCCCGTCGTGGTTCTCCTTGCGGTTCAGCCCGTCCGGGATCGAAGTCGGACCGGGCACTACGGTCAGTTTCAGCCCATACTTTTGCGCCACCGGCCAGTCTTTGGGCTCCAGCAGGTCCATCGCCTGCAAGCCCAGCTTGACCGCCGCCTGGCACAACTCGTCCAGCGGAACCTTGGAGTAACACCACCGGCACAGCGACTGCTTCAGCCGCCCGGCCGGCACCGCCGCCGGCTCGGCCGTAGCCGTCTTGGAGGCCATTGCCGCCAGTGGCGCCATGGAGACAAAAGTGCGACGATTCATGCTGTATAGCCTACCAGAGGAGGGCCCAGGCGGAGATAACAATGATACCCGTTGATTCTCATACCACCGGCGGACTCGCCTGGCAGCAGAACTCCATGTGGACGCGCCGCTGGGAGCTCCGCTCCGCCGATTCCCTGCTGGCTGAATTGCACTTCGACTCCCCCTTCGGTTCGCTCGCCACTGCCGCCGCTGCCGGCGCCGCCTGGACTTTCAAGCGCTCCGGCTTCTTCTCGCCCGTCGTGACCGCCCGCACCGCCGGCACGGAGACTGATGTCGCTTCCTATCGGCCCCACTGGCCGCAGTCCAGCGGCCGGCTCCTGGCCGGCTCGGAACAGCTCGAGTTCCGTTCCGTTAGCTTCTGGGCCAGCCGCTGGGCCCTCTTCTCGCCGCAGGATCAGGAGCTGATCGCCTTTGAAAACACCGGCTTGACCCACCGCGGCGCCAGTGTCACGATCCACGAATCCGCGCGCCGCCGTGCCGATCTGCCCCTGCTTCTCACGTTTTGCTGGTACCTGCTCGTCCTCTACATGGAGGACGCCAGCGCCGGTGGCGCCGCGGTAGCCGCCACCTCGTGAATCGCCTGAAGGTCCTGTACCTGGCCGCCCACGGCGGCTTTGCCGGCCAATCTGTCCCACTGGGCGGCGGCGCCGCCATCGCCAATCTGCTCACCGCGGAATGGAGCCGCACCCGGCCCTTCGATCTACAGTTGATCACGCCCGCCATCCTCGGCTCTTCCGCGCCCTCCGCTCGCCAGCTGGTCTCATTTGACGAGACCCAATACGCATCCTTCTGTCATGCCTTTCGCGAAGCCGCCACTCGCGCCGCCCTGCTACACGACCCCGCCTCCACTGCCATCCTCGTGAATGACATCTCCGAGGGCCCCGATTTCGAGCGCCTGGCCCGCGCCGGCTTCCGCATCGTCACCATCTACCACGTCGACGTCGTCGCCTACATCGCCTCCATTTACCTGCGCGGCTGGCTCCGCCCCGAGTGGCTCACCAGTTTCTGGGAGCGCCTCCGCAGCGGCCCCGCCGGGCGTCTGGCGCCCTCTATCCTGCGGCTCGTCTTCGAGCAGCAGCGCGCCAGCCTGCTGTGGTCCGAACGCGTCGTCGTGCCTTCGGCCGACATGCGATCGATCCTGCTGCGCTGCTACCCCGGCACGCCGCCCGCCCGCATCGAAGTCCTGCCTTGGGGTTGCCCGCCGCCCCCGCCGCTGGACGCCGAAACCGAGCGCCAGGCCGCCGCCCTGTGCACTGGCTACGGCCTCCAACCCGACACCCGAGTCCTGCTCTGTCTGAGCCGCATCTCGCCCGAAAAGGGCCAGGATTTCCTGCTCCAGGCGCTCGCCGAATGGGAACGCTCAACCTCCTTTCCCCGCCGGCCCGTGCGGCTCTTCATCTGCGGCCAGGCCGCCTTCATGCACGGCCAGCGCTACGAACGCCGGCTGCGCGCCCTCGCCGCCAGGCTGAAGCACGTGCGCGTCGAGTTCCCGGGCTACGTCACCGGCCCGCTCAAGCAAGCCTTCCTCCGCCTGGCCCACGTCTACCTCTTTCCCTCGCGCCACGAGAGCTATGGCCTGACCCTCGTGGAGGCCCTCGGCGCGGGCCTGCCCGCCATCTGCCGCGACCATGCCGGCGCCCGACAGATCCTGCGCCCCGAATTCGGCGTGCGCGTCGAAGGCTCCGGCCGCCGCGCCCAAGCCGCCTTTCTCCAAGCCCTGCAAACACTCCTCGCGGACGAGCCCGCCCGCGCCTCCATGGCCGCGGCCGCCCGCGAGTGGGCCCGCCAACATCCCTTGGCGGACAGCGCCGCTACACTTTCAACCTGGCTTGCGGCCCCGGGCTGATCACCCTGGTCCGCTCGCCTTCCGCCTGCTTCTCGCCCGGCCCGTGTTCAACCGTCTCACTCCATCAATCGGCTCTTTCCGCCAGAACATAAGGGCTGGACCCAAAAAATCTCCTGCACACCCGCCGCCGGCATGAGCGCGTGTGCTCGCGGGCATCGTCGGTTACAATCGGCTCGTGATGCCCGGCAGGCCGGCCTGGACGCAGGCCAGTGACGACGCGCTTCTGGCCGAGTTCAGTGGCCCTCCCAGTGTGGAGATCCACAGTCAGGTGATGGCTCTGTTCCATTCTCTGGCCGGCTCGAAAATCGAAGGGGCCAAGAACCTGCACCCCGCCTACTGCTCATTGCTGCTGGTCTACGACCCGCGCCGCTGGCGGAGCGAGGATTTGATCCGCACGCTCGAGCACGCGGCGCGCAATCCGGCCTCCGAGCCGCCACCGGCCCCGCGCCGCATCGACGTCCCGGTGTGTTGCGACGCGCCGTTCGCGCCCGATCTGGAGCCCATTGCCACAGCGGCGGGACTGACGCTCGAGGCGGCCGCCGCGCGCCTCGCCTCGGCGGCCTATCACGTCGCTTTCCTGGGATTCGCGCCGGGCTTCCCCTACCTGCTCGGCCTGCCGCCGGAATTGGCCGCGCCCCGGCTGGAGCGTCCCCGCATCCGCGTGCCGGCCGGCAGTCTGGGCATCGCGGGTGCTCAGGCCGGCATCTATCCGGCTGAAACCCCGGGCGGCTGGCGGTTGATCGGCCGCACGCCGTTGCGGCTGTTCGATCCTTCGCGCCAGCCCATGAGCCTGCTGCTCCCCGGCGACGAGGTGCGCTTCTCCCTGATCGACGAACGCCGATTCGAGGAGCTGTCGGGCCTATGACCGTGCTCGAAGTCCAGGACCCCGGCATGCAGACCACGGTCCAGGACCTCGGCCGCCCGGGGTTCGGCCACCTCGGCGTCTCGGCCTGCGGCGCTGCCGATCCACTGGCGCTGCGGATCGGCAACCGGCTGCTCGGCAATCCGGATCACGCCGCCGCCCTGGAGATGACCTTACACGGTGGCCGGTTTCTATTCCGCGGCGCCGCCTGGTTCGCCTTGACCGGCGCTGAGTTCGGCGCCACGCTCGATGGCCGCGCCGTGCCATTGTGGACCGCGCTACCAGCCTCGGCCGGACAATCGCTCGCGCTCGGCGGCGCCCAACTGGGCGCGCGCTGCTATCTCTGCCTGCGCGGCGGCATCGACGTGCCCGCGGTCCTCGGCAGCCGTTCCACGCACGTCCCCGGCCGCATCGGCGGGCTGGACGGCCGGGCGTTGCGGAAGGGCGACACACTGCCCATCGGCGCTGCGGCCGCGGATTTCACTGCGCGGCGGATCCGGCCCGAAGCGATCGCCAATCTCCGCCCCGCGGGCAACGTTCTGCGCATCACGGAAGCCGCTCAGACGGCGCACTTCCCCGCGGCCAGCCGCGCCCGGCTGCTGGCCGAGCCCTGGACCGTTCAAACCGATTCCAGCCGCATGGGCGTGCGCCTCTCCGGTGTTCCACTCGCCGACCCGCCGGGTGGATCCATGATCACCGAAGGCGCGCCGCTGGGCGCCATCCAGGTCACGCCCTCGGGCGAGCTGGTGATCCTGGGCGTGGATCACCAGACCACCGGCGGCTACCCCAAAATCGGCTGTGTGATCTCGGCCGACCGCTGGCGCATCGGCCAACTGCGGCCGCGCCAGAACGCGCGTTTCAAGCTGGTCTCTTTTGAACACGCGCGCCGAGTATTGATCGAACAGGAGGAATCGTTGCGCCCGGAGGTATCAGGGCTATGAAATCGATCGATCTGAATTGCGACCTGGGCGAGCGCGAGGATCTGGCGCCCGATGTCCAGGAACTGCTCCTGGAATCCGTCACGTCGGCCAATATCGCCTGCGGCGCACACGCCGGCAGCGAGGCGCTGATGCGGCTGACCCTCGCCCAGGCGCTCGGCCACGGCGTCGCCATCGGCGCCCATCCCGGCTATGGGGACCGCGCCAACTTCGGACGCCTGGAGCTAGAGCTGCCGCTCGAAGAGATCGAGTCCAGCGTCGAGCAACAGGTTCGCACGCTCATGCGCATCGCCGCCCAGGCCGGCGCCGAGGTGCGCTATGTGAAGCCCCACGGCGCGCTCTACAACCAGGCCGCCCGCGACCCCGCTCTGGCCGCCGCGATCGCTCGCGCCGTGGCCCGCGTGCAGCCCCGTTTGTGGCTGGTCGGATCGGCTGGCTCGGGGATGCTCCGGATCTGGAGCGACGCCGGATTCCTCGTCGCGGCCGAGGCCTTCGCCGACCGCCGCTACGAACCCGACGGCTCCCTGCGCTCCCGCCGGCACCGCGACGCCCTGCTCGACAGTCCCGGCGCGGCCGCGGCCCAGGCGCTGGCCATCGCCCTCCAAGGCGCGGCCGTCGCCGCAGACGGATCCATCGTCCGCATCCACGCCCAGACACTGTGCATCCACGGCGACACGCCCGGCGCCGCGGCCATCGCCCGCGCCGTCCGCCGCCGCCTGGAGGAGCACGGCGTCTCGGTTCGCTCGTGGATCGGCTCCTGAGGGTCCTCCGCTCCTCAATCCGGTCCGCCCTTCAGCCGGCCGAGTGCCCGAGAATGCCGCCGGCTGTGCCAGCCCGCGCCGTCCGGCGCCGGCAATCGGATGTATGATCGATGGCGGCCTGGCAGTTCTAACGGAACTCCAGCCAGGCAACGCCCATCGGCGCAACAGGTCCCCAATGAGTCCACGCCTCGCAGCCCTCGCCTGCCTGCTCCTGGCCGCGCTTGTCGTTCCCCTGCCCGCTCCGGCTCAGCACCCGCCGACCTTTCTCGACTACCTCGGCGTCGATCTCGCCGCAGGCCCCATCCAGTCCGATCTCTCCGATCTCGCTCCCTTTACGCACATGGAAATCGGCGGAGTCGCAGTGACGGTGGATTCGCTGCCCAAAGGTCTGAAGAATTACGGCGACCTCGGCGTCGTGATGCCGGAGTGGGTGGATGTGCGGGTGATCCATCGCTTTCCGCAGCCCGACATGGGGGATTACCGCGGGCCGTATCCCCCCGTGACCTACGTGGATTGTCCGCGCCCGTTGATTACACCGAAGGGCGACTATCTTCTGACGATCATCGCCGGCAAGTTTCATTACCTGATGGTCGATCCACACCGCAAGGTGAACGACATCCTGATTTACCGCTCGAAGGACAAGGGCGCCACCTGGCTGGGCCCCTTTCTCTCCACCTCGATTCCATACAACCAGCACGCCTGGGTGCCGCTGGTGCCGAAGGGCGGCCAGCGGATTTACATGTTCAGCACAGAGCCCGCCCCGGGAGACTTTAACGGCGTCGAAAACGCGGGCATCGGATTCCGCTTTTCGGACGATGACGGTGATAGCTGGTCCAACGTAACGCGCATCCGGCCGGTCAACGATCCTGGATTCCAGGGCATGTGGTGCATCAACATGACTGAGACCGGCGCAGGAACCTGGCTGCTGGCGCCGCATGAATCCGACCAGGCCATTCACCACACCCTGCTCTATGTCCTGCGCAGCGCCGACAAAGGCCGCACATGGGAACTGCTGCCCGGGAAACGGCCGCAAGGATGGCGGGATATCCACGAGGGCCGGCCGATTGCGTTGGGAGGCGGCAGGGTGGTCCTCTTTGCCCGAACGCATGAAGGTTATATCGCGCAACTGAGGAGCGAAGACGACGGCCAGACGTGGTCGGATCCGCGGCCGACAGCGCTGGTGCATCCCGACGCTCCGCCCATGATTGAGAAACTTTCCGACGGAAAGACGCTGATCGCTTTGCATCATAACCGCCTGCCCGGCAGCGGCTTCAAGCACCAGGGTCACGCCGAGGACCGCTCCGAGCTATGGGTTTCGCTGTCGAAGGATGGCGGGTTGAGCTGGACCGAGCCCCGTTTTCTGGCGGTCACCAGCACCAGGACCACGCGCCCGATATTCGGCACGGAGTGGTATTGCCTGACGTATTGTGATGTGCTCGCCGATGCCGGCAACCTGCACATCTTCATCCCCCACTTGTGGCGCCAGGTTCTGGAAGTGCGCATGAAAGAGCAGGACCTGCTGAGGTTGCCCACCCGGGCGGAGCTGTTCGGGAAATAGCGCACAGTCCGGCTGCCGGCGCCATTGGGGCGCAATCTCGCCGGCCCTTTCGACATCACTTCCCCGTGGCATTCCAGTGCCGGACTCGGTTAGTCTGGATTTGGAGGAATGGCCGAGCGGTTTAAGGCGGCGGTCTTGAAAACCGTTGTACCCGGAAGGGTACCGGGGGTTCGAATCCCTCTTCCTCCGCCATCCCAACCGATCCGTTTTCAAGATCGTCAGCTCGGATCTCCCACCAGGGGTGAGGTTCTCACTCAATCGCGAACGGAGAGAATTGGCGAGCTGCTGGAAGAGCCGGGCTCGGGACCATTTCAGCGGGCCGATCGCTGAGCAATCCCATCAAAATCAACGGCCACGTTGCCGAGCCGCGGCCGTCGGGGGCCGGTCGATTACCCTTTTCAGCGACCTGTCAGCGCGCACTTGCGGCTGAGTCCGACCGGCGCCAGCCCGGATGTTTCACCAACAATCGGCTGCAGCCCTCTCATCGCGCCTCGCTGCGATCGTGGTGCAACATCCGGGCTAGTTACCCTCCGGCAGCAAGGCAGAGCAACTGGTGCTGGATTGCGAACAAGGGGTTGGCGGATAGTATACTGCCGTGGCGGCAAACGCGTTGCCGTAAACCTCAGCCGAAGCGATGCAGGCGTTTCCGGGGCCGGCAGACGGCACCGTCACCACCGGCATCAGTTCGGCGCGTTGCCCCAAAGCATTCACCAGCGTGTTCCCCGGCAGATCCAGGAACGCGGCCTGGCCGGGGAGGAGTTGAATGCTCATCGATCCTCCGATCGGGTTCCCATTCGTGTCCGCAAAACCGATCAGCCCGATACAGGGAGTAGGAGGAAACGCGACCACGTTCAAACGCACGGTCTGAAGAACTGTCACGCCCAGTAAGCCAAAGGCGGGGTTAGGGGGAAAACCAACCGCGCCCGGGACCAGCACCGTGGTCCCGCCGAGGAGGTTGTCGACCACTTCCACGGAAGCAATACAACTGCTTGCCCCGCCCGCAACGGCTACGGTTGGCAGCAGCTCCATTCGGTGCCCGAACGAAGCCAGGAGGGAGTTGCCGTTCAGGGCCACGGATGCCGACTGGCCGGGAGGGAGCTGCACCTGCTGGCTGGGGCCTACAGACAGGCCGGCGCTCGTCAGAAACCCGAGTTGCGCGTTGCACGGGTCGGGAGGGAAGGCGACTACATGGAGCAGCAAAGTCTGGCCCCTGGTGATGCCCACCGGGGGAAAGTTTGTTGCATTGGGCGGAACAATTTGCGCCGCAGCGACGTGCGCGAGCACGATGGATACGGCAAGGGCGGAAAGGAGCGTGTGTCGTTTCATGGGCTTCCTCATTACTCGGGATTCCTCTTGGCGCGCAGGACTAAGGCATTGTACACCCAATGGTCAAGTTTCGGTCCTCCGAAGTGGAGACCTTGAATCAGCACGGGCGCAATGAAAGGACTTCGCCGCTTCTAATCAGGAAGGCTTGCCCGTTTCCGGGTGCTGCACTGTGCTGGCATGGCCGGACAGCGGCGGCCGGCTACATCCCCGCCGAGGCCAGCCGCTGATCGAGTTCTTCCTTGGCCGTCTCCGGCGATTGGCCCAGCCACGACGAGCGCGCGCCGGGCAGGAAATCGATCAGCTCCTCGAACTCCCATTCCCGGTCGGGGCAGAAGGCGGCGTAGCCCAGCGTGTCGGTCAGACGCCAACTGACTTTGATGAGATTGTCGAGGCTGCGCTCCCCGGCCACGGGCTCGTCGTGGTGCGTCGCCAGCGCGGCGGCCAGTTCGTCCGGGAAATTCCAGTCCTGGGCCAGGTAGGCGCCCGCGGCGCAGTGGTCGATTTCGAACAGGTCGCGCTCCGTCTTCAGCAGCTCGAAGCCGTACTCGTTGGAGACTTCCAGCAGCCGCGAGTAGGAGTCGGGATAGGCCGACATCAGGCCCAGCGTCCCCAGATTGTGCAGCAGCCCGGCGGTGTAAGCCGACTCCCGGTTGAACGCCGCATCCCGGGGCTGCCTCCTCGGCAATCAGCGCCGTGATCAGACTGTGCCGCCACACCTTACGTAAGCTCGCGATGCGGATCGACGAGCGCACCATCTTATTGATCGCCACCAGCGTCGCCATCGTGCGCACGCGGTCCAGCCCCAGCAGCACGATCGCCTGGAACAGGCTGGTCACCTCGCAGCGCCGCCCGAACATGGCCGAGTTGGCGAAGCGCAGCAGCTCCGCGGCGAACGACGGGTCGAGCTTGATCAGCTCGCCCACCTGCCGCGCGCTCACATCCTCCTGGCTGACCACGGCCAGGATGCGGTGCGCGACGGCCGGAAACGGCGGCACCAGCCGCAGCGCCCAGGGGGCTTGGGGACGGGCGAGAGTTTCTGTCATAAGAAGCGCCTACACATTTCTCATCGGACGGCGGGCCGATCTCTTGCCCATTCCAGCCGCAGAAACCCGTAATTTCTGCCGCCCGGCCCCGGGACTCGCGGCGGGCGAGCAAGGGGCGCCCGCTCCCTCACGGTCGCGGCTCTGAAACAACAGGGGACAACACCGAGAGCCGCTCCTGCGGGCACGGCTCTGCAAGCGGCTGCGGCTGCAATGCGCGTGTTCTGAGCGGCGGCCCTCTGTGACTGGTTTTGCGCGTGCTCACGAAGTCACTGCGACGCGCCAGTAGGCAGCCACGCTATCGAGGCGAGTGCTTGCTGGTCTCAAGCTTGCCCCGGCGTGCGAATGGAAGGAAAAAACGCGCTCCGAGGCTCTCAGCGGCTCAGTTTCAGTACCCATGCGGGCTGGCCCAACAGTTGTTCGGGCAGCTCCGGCAGATCGACCCTCACCGCGCCCGCCTTCTGTTTGAAGTGCAGCGCCGCATCCGCGCCCACGAGCGCCACGGATTTCAGCTTGGCGTCGCCCAGCTCCTGGACCGTGAAATGCCGCCCCGGCCAGCGCGGCAGGATGGCGTAGACGTCATCGCCTTTGGCCGTGAAAAACGCCTCGATGGCCGCCTTCCCCGGCGCCGGCTGGGCGGTGAGCTTGGTCACGTCGTAGGTCGAGTTGAACTCCTGGTTGTAGTCCACCTTGGGCTGCTCCCCGGTGCTCCACTGCCGCGTCGCCTTCCACGGCCTGGTGCCGTAGATCGCCTCGCCGTTCACCTTCAGCCAGGCGCCCATTTCTAGCAGGCGCTCCTCCATGATCACCGGGATCGTCCCGTCCGCGGCCGGGCCGATGTCCAGCAGCAAATTGCCCCCGCGGCTCACCAGGTCGGCCAGCAGGATCACCAGCTCGCGCCCGGTGTGATAGTCGCCCACCCGCTCGGCGCGGTTGTAGCCGTAGGAGTAGCCCATGCCCCGGCTCTCCTCCCAGGGATGCTCCATCCCGCTCATCCCGGGTGTGTACTCGGTGGTCCAATAGCCGCCGTGCTTGTGCTTGGTGTCCTTGCCCCAGCGGTCGTTGATCACCACCGTGTCCTTCACCGGCGAATCGTTGAACAACCACGCCAGCAGTTCCGCGCTGTGCCACTCAGCCGACGTCAGATCCCATTCGCCGTCGCTGAAGATGATCGACGGTTGGTAACGCGTCACCACGTCCTTGAACTGCGGCGTCATGTGCTCGGCCACGTAGCGCGGCTTGTCGCTCAGCCACAGCGGGTTATACCACTCGTACAGCGAATAGTAGATGCCGGCCATCAGCCCTTTGGCGCGCACCGCCGTCGTCAGATCCCCCAGCAGGTCGCGATGCGGCCCGATCTCGGCGGCATTCCACGGCCGTCCCCAGGTTTTCGACGCCTCGCGGCTGGGCCACAGCGCGAACCCTTCATGGTGCTTCGAGGTGAGAACCACGTAGCGCGCCCCCGAACGCTGGAACACGTCCGCCCAATGATCGGGATCGTACAGCTGCGCTTTGAACTGCGACGCGAAGTTCTGGTAGTCGTAATCCGCCCCGAACACCCGCTTGTGATACTCCCAGGAACCCGCGTCGACGGGACCGGCGCCGGGCTTGCGACCTTCGGTGATGGCGTGCCAGTACCACTCCGCGTACGCCAGCTTGCCCGGCAGAACCGGCGCATAGGACGGCACCGAGTACACGCCCCAATGGATGAAGATGCCGAACTTGGCCTCCGTGAACCAGGCCGGCGTGGGCCGTTTGTCCAGCGACTCCCAGTTCGGCTGATAGGTCTGCGCCGTGAGCGCCGCCGCCACCAGCGGCAGGCAGAAAGTGAACCGTCTGAGCATGCGTGAAAGTCTCCGCATCCCAGTCTATGCCGCGACGCGGCGCAGCGGCGGAGTGGCCGCCTGATCCCCGCCATGCCGGCCTCTCAGCCCGGCGCAGTGCGACGTTCTCATGCTTCGCACAGGGCCGGCGGGGCTTCGAATTGTGACCATTGGGCGCCTTGTTTAGCGCCGCCCACAAATGCGAAGATCGCAATCTCGGGTTGCCGTTTGAAACGCGTCCTCAAATTCCATTCGCCCACCGGGCAATATCGCTGCGACGCGGCCGTGGTGGCGTGTTTCGACCACCGCTTCCACGGCGTGCTGCGCCGCTTTCTGGCCCGCAGGCGCATTGTCCATCCCGATCTGATCCTGGTCGGCGGCGGCGCTAAATCGCTGGCCTCTCCCGAGCGCGAGCCGGACCGTGCGTTCCTGGTCGCCCAGATCGAAAAATCCATCCGTCTCCACGGGACGGAGCGGGTGATTCTGATGCTCCATTCCGACTGCGGCGCCTACGGCGGACTGCAGCACACTTTTGGCGGCGACGAGACCGCCGAGCTGGATCACCATCGCAACGAACTGCGGCGGGCGTACGAAGTGTTGAAGGGTGTCTTTCCCGCGCTGGCGATCGAACGCTATTTCGTCGATTTCGCCGGCGTCCGGCAGTTGCCCTCGCTCGCCGGATCCGAATCTCCCGCTCCCGGCGTCTGAGGGCAACCCGCGCCTGGGAACCCGCGGTCTTCGATTCTTATGGATGATTCGAGTTGCCAGACTCCGGCCGCTCCCGATCCCCGGCGGCAACTTCCGGCCGCCAGACTCTCGGGGCGGGGTCAGGCCGCTTGCCGGTCCCCGGCCGCGCCGGCCAGCAGGTCCATTTGCACCGGGCGCAGGGCGCGAAAGGCAGCCATCTCGGCCGGGTAACGGCGGATCAGGGGCGCCGGGGCGACCAGCGGCTTCCGGCCCAGGATCTCGCCCATCTGCAAGGCGTTCACCATGCTCCGTCCGTCGTGCCAATTGGTGAAACTGACCACGCACTCCTGCGCCGCCGCTGCCAGCCGCGCCAGCCGCGGCTGCCACTCTTCCAGTTCCTCGAGGGAGTAAAGGTACGGCGCGGCCGTCGAGCGCTGGTCCAGCTCGCGGAACGCATCCGGCGTCGCCCCGCCGTGCAGCCGCACCAGGCCCAGGCTGGTGGTCAGCACCGAGGCCGGCGGCATCCCGCGGAAGTACGCCGGCTGGCCGACATTGACGAACGAGATGCGGTACTTAGCCAGCACCGCCAGCGCCTCCTCGGCCAGCCAGCTCTCGTGCAGAAACTCGGCCGCCAGGCGGAACTCGTGGAACTCCCGCCGCAGCGCAATCAGGAATTCGCGGTTTTCGTGGTTGAAGCGGAACGCCCAGGGAAACTCCAGCACCAGCGCGGCCAGCCGCCCGGCCTGCTGCAGCGGCTTCAGGCCGGCTTTCCACGCCGCCACCGCCCCGGGGGAAAGATCACGGTCGCGCGTGAAGCGGCGCCCCAGAACGGCCGTCCAACGCAACCGCGGATTGGCCGACCCCTTGCGCAGCCACAGCCGGGCGATCTCCGGCTTCAGCGGAGCCTGCGCCGTTGACCCGATCTCCAGCAGGTTGACGTACGGCACCAGCCGGTCGATGCTGTGCTCGCGCGGCGAGGCCCCCGCCGACACGGCCTCCACCCATTCCGGGTTTTGCCAGCCGCTGGGGCCGATGTGGATGCGCTCGGAGTTGTTCATGGTAGCCAATTCGCTTTCTATTCGCTCCCATAGTAGAACAAAAAGCGAAGAAATGCAAGGGCGTTCTACTTGCGAGGCTGGGGCCAGCGGGCGCGGCCGTTCAACACTTTTCCACCCTTCAACACTCGTTCTGCAGTCCGCCACAGGGGTATAGGATGGGCCGCGGATGGCGCAAAAACAAAAATTGGAGGATCAAAGCCAATTGTCAACCTTACCTTTTAGAATGATCCAATTAAACTGTTGAAATTCGCTAACTGTTCGCAATTGTCGAAGAACGGGGCCGACACACCGCGCGGACCTCCGGCCATTTTGAGCATACGCCCGGTGTCAAGGGAAAAGACGATTCGGAAGCGGGTCACTTTCCTGGTTGCCGACGATCCGCTCGGAACCGGTAGCGCTACAACGTTGATCGTGGCTGAAGGGTCGCAACGCAGCCGACTGCGGGGAATTGGATCGCTCTGGAACGTGTCTGGCGCCTCGATGCGACATCGTGGCAACGCTGAGCAGCGTCTGGCGACGGGCTTTGGAGTCCCTACGTAGTTTCCGACGATTCCGAGGCGGCGTGCCGCCTTTCGAGAATAGCCTAAGTGCGATCCGTGGTGCCAATCAACCGAATTGCTACGCTGCGCATTGCCGCGAACTCCCGGGCGGCATCAGTCCCTAAGGACTCCTTCTGGATCCATCGTTCCACGGCTTCCACGAGTTCGGATACTAACTGGTCGTCGATGAGCGGATACAGCTCACTCCGTTTGGGCTCAGAGGTGCGCGCGTCCGCTGCGTCGCGGCTGTCGTCGAGAATTAACTGGCAGACCCGGACACACTCGTCGCAGATGAATGCTAGAACAGCAGCGCTTGGACTTGCAATCAGCTTCTGGACGGCATCCTGACCTTTGCCGCAGAAGGAGCAACGGGGGGGAGAGGGGGGCCGTGAAACGGGGCGATTCCGTCGCCACATGATCTCGGAGCTCTAGTCTACTACGCTGAAGCAAGCCGAACAATGATCGGGGCCATGATCGGGGCCGGTGTGCCGACCATGGAGCCCAGGCGGCGATCGCACGCGCGATGTCGGCCAGTGTCTACCGACTGTGGCGGGTTGACGCGCTTCCTGGAAACTGACCTACTACCGACAATTCGAATCGACGGGCGGATGCACGGGAGGCGGGATGGATTGGTTGGGAACTCCGTCGCGCGCAGACGGGTACCCGCGTTGGCCCGACGTAGGGGCGAAACCGCGGGGTGGAAGACGGCGCGGGGCCGGGATGGCGGCCTATTTCTTGTAGTAATCGGCGTTGATCTGGGTGAAGTTGTTCCACTTCTCGGGCAGATCTTCCAGCGCGAAGATGGCCGAAACGGGACACACCGGCACGCACGCGCCGCAATCGATGCACTCCACCGGGTCGATGTACAGCAGTTCGGCCGTGGCGAAGTTGGGCTCATCCTTCTTGGGATGGATGCAATCCACCGGACAGGCATCCACACACGCCGTATCCTTGGTTCCTATGCACGGTTCCGCAATCACGTAAGCCATGGAGATCCCCCCTTCCGAATCAGAGCCTTGCCACGCTGAGCATCCGCAAGAATAGCACGCCCCACCAGAGCCGACAATCGCCCCGCCGGGAGCGGCAGGATTCGGCGCCCGAACGCACCCCGGAAGGCGCCGAACGGTTTCTTGACCTGCCGCCTCTAATGGATGGCTACAATCGTGGGTATGATTCCGAAGGTGCGTAAAGCCGTCTTCCCGGCGGCCGGCTTGGGCACGCGATTCCTCCCCGCCACCAAGGCCATGCCCAAGGAGATGCTACCGCTGGTCGATAAGCCGCTGATCCAGTACGGCATCGAGGAAGCGAGCCAGTCGGGGCTGAACCAGATCGTGATCGTCACCGGCCGCGGCAAGACCGCCATCGAGGACCACTTCGACGTCAGCTTCGAGCTCGAGCATCTGCTGGAAAGCCGGAACAAACTGGACCTGGTCGCCGAGGTCCGCGCCATCTCCGATATGATCGACGTGGCCTACGTCCGCCAGAAAGAGGCGCTGGGTCTGGGCCATGCCGTCCTGCGCGCCCGCGACCTGATCGGCCCGGAGCCCTTCGCCGTCGTGCTCTCCGACGACGTCATCAAGTCCACAGTCCCGTGCCTGGCTCAGCTTTTGCGGATCTACGAGTACTTCGGCGCGTCCGTCCTGGCGCTCATGGAAGTCCCTCCCGAGCAGACCGCATCGTACGGCGTCGTCGAGGCCGAACCGGCCAGCATCGAGGGCTCCGACAGCCGCCTGTTCCGCATTCGCAATCTGGTCGAAAAGCCGCGCCCCGGGGAGGCGCCCTCGAACCTGGCCATCGTCGGCCGCTACATCCTCACACCCGAAATCTTCACCGCCCTGGAAGCCACCGAGCCCGGAAGCGGCGGCGAGATTCAGTTGACCGACGGCCTGAAGGGACTGCTGCGCAGCCGTCCGATCTACGGTTACCGTTTCGAGGGCGTGCGCTACGATGCCGGCGAAAAGCTAGGCTTCCTGAAAGCGACGGTCGAATTCGCGCTCGCCCGGCCCGACCTGGGCGCTGATTTCCGGGCCTACCTGAAATCGGTGATCGGCTAGCCTGCTTTATGAAGGGGGAATATTCAGAGGGGATTATTCGAACGGCAGCGGGGCTGGCAGCAGCGTACGACGCCTGCGGACAGATTCCCTAGGATATGGCGGAGCTGAAACAGGGAGGGTTCCACGATTAAGGCTAAAGAGATGTTCTGTCCGCAATGCCATGCGGCGATTGCATGGGACGGACCTCGGGTAACGCACCCTCCGTTTCGCTGCTCGCATTGTGATGCCCTTCTAGCCGTTTCGAAAACGTTTTTTCGGGCCACAGGGGTGCCAAGCTTCCTGGGTGGGTTTGCCTTTGTGTGGTATGCCAAAGTGTACACACGCCTTGTCGTCCCAATCCTGGGGGATGATTGCCTAGGCTTTATAGTGTGGTTGGGTGTGGGCTTTGCCCTAGGATATTCGTTGACTTTGACGTTAGTATCGATTATTCCGTACATTGTTTCCGTTCCACTGCAGTTGTACAACCGTAGTTCTGTGACCACCCTTGATCTCAATCGAGATAGGGATATGGAGATGGAGAAACGAGATGTCGTCCCATGAAGAGGCCGGCCCAAGGCAGAGACGGCGCATGGCCCGAAAAACTGAATCTTGGCCCCACGCTGTGAATTGCGGTTGAGCGAGGACTACAAGCCAGGAGTTGCGAGAAGGCAGTTCGCTGTCTTCACTCCGCATGATTCGATTTTCACGTCCTTTGCCAGCGAAACGCGTGAGAGGGCCCAGGCCATCAAGCAAAGTCAACGAGGCGCGCGTGGGACGGGCGCCCTTCGCGCGTTGCTGCTATTCCCACTCGATGGTCCCCGGCGGCTTGTTCGTCAGGTCGATCAGCACCGCGTTCAGGCCCTCGATGGCCAGCAGTTCTCCGCACATCCGCCCCAGCAGCGCCGGCGGAATCGCCACCGCCCGCGCCGTCATCCCATCCACCGAGTGGATCGGCCGCAGCACCACCGCATCGGGACGCTCTTCGGTCCCCAGCGGCGCCAGCACCACCGGGAATTGCCACACCTGCTGCTCGAAACCGCTTTCCTGGCACAGCCGCCGTACGATCGCGTCGGCGCGGCGCAGCCGCTCCAGCCGCACGGCGTCGATCCAGCAGGGCCGCGTCTCCCAACCCGCGACGGGCGAGTGCGAGGCGGCCAGCGCGACCACGCGGTTGATGCCCGGCGTGCGATTGATCAGCGCCCCGGCGCGCTCGTGAATGCCGGCCTCGGCCAGGCCCTCCTCGAGCACCAGCACCGGGCGGTAGCTGCGCGAGTCGCCCTGCACCCCCACGCTCTTCACCGCCGCCAGCCAGCCCTCTTCCAGCCGCTCCACCGGCGCCCGCCGCTCGCTGCACAGGCAGCGGATGGCCAGGCCCGGGCCCGGAAACGGATGCCGTCCCAGAAGATCGCCGCTCAGCCCCAGTTCGCGGCCCAACTCCCGCACTTCGTCCTTGTAGAGCAGGTGCAGCGGCTCGATCAGCCGTTGCTCCGCGATCAGCTTCTGAATGCCCGCTACGCGGTTGTGGTGGGTCTTGATCAGATCCGCCTTCGCCGTCCCGCCGGACTCGATCGTGTCGGGGTAAATCGTCCCCTGAGCGAGAACCCAGTTCTGGTCCAGGAAGTGGCCCGATTCGAGAATCTCCTGCTGCACGCTGACGAAGGCTTCGCCGATGATGTTGCGCTTCTTCTCCGGATCGGTGACCCCCTCCAGTGCGCCCAGAAACCTCTGCTCGGCATGCTCGACCGTGAACACCCCCGGACCCATCGATTCGAACACCCCGCTCACGTACTCGGTCTCGCCCGCCCGCATCAGTCCCGTGTTCAACGTACAGCGCCCGCACCCGTTCCGGCCCCAGCGCTCTCAGGCACAACGTGAAGGCCACGGTCGAATCGACGCCGCCCGAAACGAAGAAGAAGACGTTGCGGCCCGCGGCGGCCTCGCGGATCTGCTCCTCGATGCGCTGCGCCTGGGCGCGCGGATTCCAGTCTCTTTCGCAGCCCGCCACGCCAAACAGGAAATTAGCCAGAATCTCCACCCCATGCTCGGTATGCACGACTTCGGGGTGGAACTGCACGCCGTAGAGCCGCCGCTTCGGATCGGCCATCGCGGCGATGGCGCAGGTCTCGGTGCGGCCCAGCACGGCAAATCCCGGCGGCACGGCAGTGACCGTGTCGCGGTGGCTCATCCAGATTGAGAACCGCCCGGCGATGCCCTCAAAAACCGGGGCTGCGGCGCTCAATTCCAACCACGCCAGGCCGTACTCGCCGCGCTGGCCCTGGTTCACCGCGCCGCCCATGTGCCAGGCCATCAATTGCTGGCCGTAACAGATGCCCAGCACGGCCACGCCGAGCTCGAAAATCGCCGGATCGACCTGCGGGCTTCCGTCCTCGTACACGCTCGCCGGTCCGCCGGAGATGACGATGCCCCGAATCCCCGCGAGGCTGGCGGGATCGACTTCGCTGGGACGGATCTCGCAGTAAACGCCCAGCTCGCGGATTTTTCGGGTGATCAGGTGGCAGTATTGGCCGCCGGTGTCGAGAACGACGATCTGCGGCGGCACATCCCGCGGCGAACTCAATGGCTCAGGGACCTCTGGTTCAATTGCACCATCTGTTTGCGGGCGTTGTCGAGCAGTGCTTTGGCTTTGGGCATGGCTTCCAGCCCCTTGAGCACCGTCGGGTCGGTCTCGACGGCGTAGCGGTTGGCCTCATCCAGCCCCGCGGCGGTCAGCAGCGCATTGTACTTCAGCTGGACTCTGATCCAGTCCTGAAACTGGGTCCACTCCGCTTCCGTCATCTGGTAGCTTTCCTTCACCAGGAAGGCGTGAAAATCAGCCATCATCGCAGTGTCCGGAGACCAATCCTCGGGCAGTTTCGTATCGTGATTCCCGAAGTACTTGGGCACATAATCGCGGAATGCGCCCCGCCGCAGCAATTCGACCTGGAAGGGCTTGTAATCCGCCACGAACTTCTCGTCCGGCGTGATCCCGCTGCCGCCGTACACCGTCCGGCCGCTGTCGGTCATCTTCACGTCCTGGGTGTTCTTCTTCTCCGTATCCCGATGATAGTAATAGTCGTAGAACGATCCGCTGGAATAATCCCGCTGAATCAGGCGGCCGCTGGGCGTATAGTACTTGGCCGTCGTCAGCGCCAGACCGGTGTTCTCCATCAGCGGGAAAACCGTCTGCACCAATCCCTTGCCGAAGGTGTTGTCCCCGAGGATCCAGGCCCGGTCGTGATCCTGCAGCGCGCCGGCCACAATCTCCGCCGCCGAAGCGCTCAGCCGGCTCACCAGCACCACGATCGGGTACTCACGGCCGGAGCTTCCGTTGGCGGCAACGTATGGCTTTTCAGGCGACGTGCGCCCGCGATGGCTGACCACCGTCTGCCCGCGCCGCAGAAACCGCCCGGCCACCGCCACGCCCTCGTTCAGCAGGCCGCCGGGGTTGTCCCGCAGATCGAGGATCAGTCCCTTCAGGCCCGATTCATTCATCGAGGACAGGGCTTCATCGAGTTCCCGCGACGTGGTTTCCGTGAATTGCTCGACATGGATATAGGCGATGCCCGGACGAATGTAGAACTTCGTCGGCACGCTGGGCCGGTTGATGGCATCGCGGATCAGGTTGAACATCAGCGGCTCCGCTTTGCCCTCGCGCGAGATCTTCACCTGGACCGGGGTGCCGCGCGGCCCCTTGAGCAGATCGGCCACATCGGAGGAGCTGAGGCCCAAGGCGCTCTTGTCGTTGATTTCGAGAATGATGTCGCCGGGCCGCAACCCGGCCTTGAAGGCCGGCGAACCGGGGAACGGATAAACCACCACGGTGTGTCCGCCGCGCGGCTGGATGGTCATGCCCACGCCGTAGTAGCGGCCGCGCTGATCTTCGCGTAACTTATTGTATTCCTTAGGGTCGAAGAAGTTGGAGTGGGGATCCAGCGTGCGCAGCATCCCGGGGATTGCGCCGTCATAGATGGACTTATCGGGATTCACTTTTTCGGCCGCGTTTTCCTCCGCCAGGCGGTAGATGGAGGTCAGCAGCTTCAGGCCGGAGTCCAGATCCGCATCGCCCGAGGCCATGCCCAGCGCCGCGTTCGAGGAGGCGTGAGCCGATGAGTCCGGCCCCAGCGAGCCCGACACCAGCGCGCAAACCGCCAGGAAAGCCGCTGACAGAAGAAATGGTCTGAGCTTGCGCCCCATTCTGAACCCTCCAGGTAGAGTTGATCCCAGTATAGCGTACGGCCCGGGATCGCCCCCGGGCCGAAGCTTCACTCCGCCTGTCAGTTGGACGCGGCCAAGTGGCCAAAGTTTCTAGGACCTGTTCACACTACTCGAACGGATGGCGTTGCGCGCGAAAAGCGTCTCAGGCGAGGCGGAGGACGATGACTTTGGCCATTCCAAGGCGAGGACGACAACGAAGGCTGAGGCGGTTTTCGCCGCAACCCGCAGGGACGGGGCCGGTTTTCCCGATTTCTGCGTCGCTCGTCGCTCGCCGCACGCCAGGTATGCGTCGCTCCTCGCTCCTGGAACTCTTCAAAAACCGGCTCCCGTCGCCACCGTCCGCGTAGTGCGAGCAGGCCCTGATCCCGTTCAGAATGCGCGGGCCTTCTTCGGCGCCGCCGCCACCAGAGACTCGCTCCTGACCGGTTTCTTGGGGATCACCGTCAGCCGGCGCACCTGGTCGGAAACCCCAACCACGAACATCGCCTGCTTGGCGTTTTTCAACACATCCACCATCCGGTCGCGGTCCTGCTCCATGCTGATCGTCTTGCCGTCGGTCAGCAGATGCAGGTCGCTCTCGGGGTTCAGCACTTCGGCCAGCCGCTTGCTCATCTCGCGCTGCAGGAACCTGAGCACACGCCGGATCTTCTGCAGGGAAAAGCCCTTTTTGCGAAGTTCGGCGATCACGCTGACCTCCACCACCTCCTCCAGCGAATACAGCCGGCGGTGCCCGGCATGCCGCGGAGAAACCACCTTCTGCTCGTCCCACCATTGCAACTGGCGCAGGCTGACGCCTGAAAGTCGGCTGACATCGGTCGAGGAGAAGACGTTATCTTCCACCGCGCCGTCAGTATCTGCTCGTTTTGTTTTGAACATCTTTTCCCCGTTGTGTTCGGACTGGCCGTCAAAGTGATTCTTGCGTGTGGGGCAGTGGGAGTCAATCCGCAAAATCTGGGGCTGATTGGAACAATACGCATGTATTTTGTGGTGAAGTGGCGATCAAACCGGCCGGTTCCGGCACTGGCCAACTGGACCCTTTGTCCCTATTTCCTCCTCCCCGCCGCCGCGCCGGCCTGGCGCCGCATTCGCTTCGGCTGCGTGCAGCGATCGGAGCTTCCCGTCCGTGCGGCCGGTGCTGGTTTGACACCCCTCCGCTGGCCTCACTATAGTGAAGTGAATTCACCCGAAGTCAGGGCCTTCTATACGGCTGGGGCTTAACATTACTCCTATGTCCACATCCGTTTTCGAAACTTGGTTCCCGGTGCTGGTACAGGTCCTGGTAGCGATTGCCGTCGCAGCCGGACTGGTCGGGGCCGGCGTCCTGCTCGGCAAGCGGGTCAAGAACCGCGTCAAGGATACCCCTTACGAATGTGGCTTCACGCCCGTCGGCAGCGCCCGGGAACGCTTCAGCGTGAAGTACTACCTGGTAGCCATGCTATTCATTCTGTTCGATATAGAAGCGATCTTCCTGTATCCCTGGGCAGTCGTGTACCGCGAACTGAAGCTGTTCGCTTTCTTCGAGATGCTGCTGTTCATCATTTTGATCATGGCGGGCTTCTTTTACATCTGGAAGAAGGGGGTCCTGGATTGGGCGGTGGACGACGCCGCGCCGGACAAGCTCCCCTGACGGTGACTGATCATGTTGCCAGACGCACCCTCGCCCCACCCCCTCCTGGCCGCGCTCGAGGCCTGGGATCTCCACGCCTTCAGCCGGCCGCCTGAGGCCGCGGGCGAGTTGCTGGTCTGGGTGGTGCCCGCCAGGATCGCCGATGTCTGCCGTTATCTCCGTGATGAGCAGGGCTTTGAGCGGCTCTCGGGGCTGACCTCGATCGACCGCTATCCCCTGGAACCGCGCTTTGAAGCGGTCTACCTGCTCCATTCGATTGCGCGCAACATTCGCCTGAAGTTAAAGGTCGCCCTCCCCGGCGCCGACCCCGCGCTGCCCAGCGTCACTTCGGTCTGGGAAGGGGCCAACTGGTACGAGCGCGAAGCCTTCGACCTGTTCGGAATCCGCTTCGAGGGCCACCCCAATCTGAAGCGCATCCTGATGCCGGAGGAGTGGCAAGGCCACCCCCTGCGCCGGGATTTTCCGGTCCACGGCCACAAGTACACCTATCAAGATGAGTAGGAGCCGCGAGAAGTGAGCCGCACCCCGAGGCCAGCATGAGCGATCCGGAAATCAGCACGGCGGCCGTCCAGGCGGAGCACGAAGCGCCCCCGCCCGCCACTCGCCGCATGGTCCTGAATATGGGGCCGCAGCACCCCTCCACGCACGGCGTGCTGCGCATCCTCCTCGAACTCGACGGCGAGATCGTCCGCAAAGCCGAACCGGAAATCGGCTTCCTTCACACCGGCATCGAGAAGCAGGCCGAGGCCCTCACCTGGCAGCAGGTGGTTACGATCACCGACCGCATAGACTACCTCTCCAACCTCGGCAACAACCTGGCCTACGCTCTGCCGGTGGAGCAGCTCCTGCAGATTGAAATCCCGCCCCAGGCACAATGGATGCGGGTCCTGCTGACCGAACTGTCGCGCATCAACAGCCACGTGGTGTGGCTCGGTACGCACGCCTTGGACCTGGGCGCGATGACGGTCTACTTCTACTGTTTCCGCGAGCGCGAGGACATTCTGCGCATCTTCGAGCTGTTCTCCGGCCAGCGCATGATGACCTCCTACATCCGCATCGGCGGTCTGGCGCTGGAGCCCCCGCGCGGCTGGCAGCAGGCGGTCCGGAAGTTCAACGACGCGCTGAGCTCCAAGATCGACGAATACGAGGATCTGCTAACCGCTAATCCCATCTTCATGCGCCGTGTTCAGGGGGTGGGTCACGTGCCGCTCGATCGTCTGCTGGCGCTGGGCGTCACGGGTCCGATGATTCGCGCCGCCGGCCTCAAATGGGACATCCGCAAGGCCGAGCCGTACTCCGGTTACGAGAAGTTCGACTTCGACGTGCCGGTCTACCAGGAAAGCGACGTCTGGACGCGGTATCGCGTGCGCCTCGCGGAGATGCGCCAAAGCCAGCGCATCGTGAGCCAGGCCCTGGAAGGCATGCCCGGCGGGCCCTGGAAGGCCGACGCTCCGCACGTCGTGCTGCCCGACCGCGAGAAGATGAAAACCCAGATGGAGGCCCTCATTTATCATTTCAAGATCGTCACCGAGGGCTTCCGCGTGCCCGCCGGCGAGGCCTACGTGCCGACCGAGTCGCCGCGCGGTGAAATCGGCTTTTTCGTCGTCAGCGACGGCACGGCGAAGCCTCTACGGGTGTTTATGCGCACGCCCAGTTTCGGCAATCTGCAAGCGCTGCCGGCGCTGTTCGAGGGTCATCTCGTGGCCGACTCGGTAGCTGCCCTGGGCAGCATGGATTTCGTTCTGGGGGACGTGGACCGCTGAGATGCAACTCCCTTCCGCGCCGCCCATCCAACCCGTGACTCAGCCATGACCTTCTCGCCCCAACTCGAAGCGCGATTCGCCAAAATGCTGGGCAACTATCCGCCTGGCCGGCAGAAGGGCGCCCTCATCCCGATGCTGATTTACGCTCAGGACGAGGTCGGTTCGGTTAGCGCGGAGTTGGTTCAGGAGATCGCCCGGCGTCTCAATCTCAGGCCGATTGAAGTGGATGAGGTGGTGGAGTTCTACTCCATGCTCCATCGCCGCCCGCTGGGCCGGCATCACATCCAGATCTGCACCAACATCTCGTGCCAGCTCACGGGCGGGGATGAGCTCTGGCGCCACGCCTGCCGGAAGCTCGGCATCGGCCACAAGCAGGTCACCGCCGACGGCCTGTTTTCATTGGAAGAGGTGGAATGCATCGGCGCCTGCTCCTGGGCTCCGGCGATTCAGGACGGCTACGAGTTCCACCACTACATGACGCCCGAGAAGTTCGACCAGTTCGTCGACGATTTGCGCCGCGCGGCCAGGCCGCAGTGAGCGCCATGAGGAAGCGTTGAGAGGAACCGACAGCATGGAAGATTTGCTTCACGCGCCGCACCCGCTGGAGACGATCCTGCTGAGCCGCCGCTTCCGGCTGGAGAACTCCGCTTCCATCGACACCTTTTTGGCCAATGAGGGCTTCGCCGGCTTCCGCAAAGCCCTCGCAATGTCGCCCGACGAGATCATCAACGAGGTCAAGGCCTCCAATCTCCGCGGCCGCGGCGGCGCCGGCTTCCCGGCCGGCATGAAGTGGAGTTTCGTCGACCGCAAGTCGTCCAAACCGCGATACGTCGTGGTCAATGCCGACGAGTCCGAGCCGGGCACCTGCAAGGACCGCGTCATCCTGCAGTACGATCCCTTCCGGCTCATCGAGGGCTGCCTGATCGCTGCCCGCGCTCTCGATTCCGAGCGCGGCTGGATCTACGTCCGCGGTGAATACCGTTACCTGGTCGAGCATCTGAACCAGGCCCTGGCGACGGCCTACGAGCGCGGCTGGCTGGGTAAGAACATCCAGGGCACGGGCATGAACTTCGAGCTCTCGACGCAATCCGGCGCCGGCGCTTACGAGTGTGGCGAGGAGTCCGCGCTGCTCGAATCGCTGGAAGGCAAGCGCGGCAATCCGCGCCTGAAACCGCCCTTCCCGGCGCAGGTCGGCGCCTTCCAGTGCCCTACCGTCCTGAACAATGTCGAGACCTTCGCCGCCGTCCCGGACGTCATCCTGCGCGGCGGCCAATACTACGCCGGCCTGGGCACGCCGAAAAACGGCGGCACGCGCCTGCTGTGCATCTCCGGCCACGTCAACCGCCCCGGCGTCTATGAAGTGCGCCTCGGCATGAACATGCTCGAAGCGGTCAACGGCCTGGCCGGCGGCGTCGCCGGAGGCCGGGCGCTGAAGGCCATCGTGCCCGGCGGTTCCTCCTGCCCCGTTCTGAAGGCCGAGGAGTGCGACATCCCGATGGACTATGATTCGCTCGCCAAGGCGGGCTCGATGCTCGGCTCCGGCGGCATGGTCGTGCTCGACGAAACCGCCGACATGGTGAAGTTCCTGGCGCGCATCATGAAGTTTTACGCGCACGAATCCTGCGGCTGGTGCATCCCGTGCCGCGAAGGCACCGCCTGGCTGCAGAAGATCCTGTCGCGTCTCGACGAGGGCATTGGCGTCAGCTCCGATATCGACACCGTCGACCAACTGGCGGTCAACATGTTCGGCCGCACCTTCTGCCCGCTGGGCGACGCCGCGGCCATGCCCACCATGGCCATCGTGCGTAAGTTCCGGCCGGAATTCGAGGTCAAAATTCGATCCACCGCGGTGTTCGTCCCCGCGCCGGGCACGCGCCCGTTGCAGGTGTTGGAGTAGGGAGCCGGCCGCCACCGGCGAGGAGCACATGCCCGATCAAGTCCAACTGACCATCGACGGCCGGGCGGTGAGCGCGCCCAAGGGCACGCTCGTCATTGAGGCCGCCAAGAAGGCGGGAATCGAGATCCCGGCCTTCTGTTACTACGAAGGCTACTCGCTGCAGGCCGCCTGCCGCATGTGCCTGGTGGAGGTTGAGAAAGCTCCCAAGCTCCTGCCCGGCTGCACGCTTCCCGTCGCCGAAGGCATGGTCGTGCGCACCGAGTCGCCGAAAGTCATCGAGGCGCGCAAGTCGATGCTCGAGTTCCTGCTCGCCAACCACCCCCTCGATTGCCCCGTCTGCGACAAGGGCGGCGAGTGCGAACTGCAGGACATGACCTTCCGCTACGGCCTCGGCGAGAGCCGATTCACCGAAATCAAGCAGCACGTTGACGAAAAGCAATGGTCGCCTCTGGTCTACTTCGATGCGCCGCGCTGCATCCTGTGCTACCGCTGCGTGCGCGTCTGCGATGAGGGCCTGGGCGTGCGCGCGCTCGGCGTCGGCCTGCGCGGCGTCGCCACCGCGATTGTTCCCAATGCCGTCGATCATCTCGAATGCGACGAGTGCGGCAACTGCATCGACATCTGTCCCGTCGGCGCGCTCACTTCCGGGCCCTACCGCTACAAAACGCGTCCCTGGGAGATGCACTACGCCGCTACGATTTGCACCCACTGCGCCGATGGCTGCAAGACCACGCTCTCCGTGCGCAACGGCGAAATCATCCGCGCCAATAACCGCGATCGCTCCGGCATCAACGGCGAATTCCTGTGCGTGAAAGGCCGTTTTGCCTTCGATTTCGTCCACAGCCCGGAACGCCTGCAGTCGCCGCTGCTCCGCCAGAACGGCCGGCTCGAGCCCGTGAGCTGGAGCGAGGCCCTGGCCGCGGTCGCCGCGCGATTCGCCGAGGTCAAAGCGCGCCACGGCAGGTTCGGCGTCGTCGGCTCGACCCATCCGAGCAACGAGGAAAACTACTATCTGCAGAAGTTCGCGCGCTCCGGCCTCGGCACGTCGAACATCGACCACCGCCGCACCGGCGACGTGACGACACTCTTAGACGCGCTGAGTGGCCCCGCGAATGCGCTCGCCACCGTCGGCGATCTTTATACGACCAAGGCCGCGCTGGTCGTTGCGGCCGATCTCGCTCAGCAACATCCGCTGCTCGCCTTCCAGCTGCGCGCCAACTTCCGTCACCACCACGCCGCCGTCTACACCGTCACGCCCGGCCCGGTCCGCGAGCGCGACTACGCCGTGCAGAGCATCGTCGCCGCGCCCGGCCAGGAACTCGCGGCGGTGGAGGGATTGCGCGCCGATCTCGCCCGGCACGAAAACCTCGTGATTCTGTTCGGCGCTTCCATCCGCGGCGAAGCCGTCCGCCGCCTCGTCGCCTTCGGCCAGGCGCTGGGTATTCCAGTCAAATACATCTGCCTGGTGGACGACTCGAATTCGCGCGGCGCCATGGACATGGGCCTGCTGCCCGAGTTGGGTCCCGGCTATCGCCCGGTGCACGAGCTGGGCCTGGAGCCTGGCCTGGCTTTGCCGGAGATGCTCGCCGCCCCCGATCTCGATGTGCTGTGGGTGGTCGGCGCCGATCCTCTGGAAGATGCCGCGCTCGCCGCCGCGAATTGCTTCGTCGTCGTGCAGGACATGTTTCTCACTGCCACGGCGCAGCGCGCCGATGTCGTTCTGCCCTCCGCCAGCGCCTATGAGAAAAACGGCACCTTCACCAATGTTTGCGGCGAACTGCAGCGCCTGCGACAGGGACCCCAGGTGATGGGCGCCAAGAGCGATCTCGAAATCCTCGGCCTGATCGGAAAAGAGATGGGCCTGAGCCTCGGCATCTGGACGCCCGACAAGGTCTTCGAGGAGATCCGCCGCACAGTGCGCGGTTATAATGTCGCTTTGCCCGTCATCGCCACGGGCGGCGCGGCGCCCACCATGCCCCTCAACGGCCCTATCCCCGCGGACTCCCGCCCCGAGCTCATCCACTCCGCCGGCCAGACGCTGTTCACCTCCGGTACCCTGGGACGATACTCCGCGATTCTCAACTCCCTGATGGAAGCGCCGGGAGCGCTCTACAAACCATGACCCCGCAGGCTCGCGTTCGTCGGGAACTCCCGCAATGAATTTCTACGTCCTCAGCCTGATCAAGACCGCCATCGTGGCGTTCGCGCTGCTGACCGCGCTGGCCTACCTGCAGTGGGTCGAGCGTAAGGTGCTGGCCCACATCCAGCTCCGTCCCGGGCCTTACCGCGTGGGCCCGCACGGCCTTCTGCAGCCCGTCGCCGACATCATCAAGCTGATGGTCAAGGAAGGCCTCGTGCCTCCCGGCGCCAACCAGTTTTTCTATCTTTTCGCGCCGTTTCTCGCCGTGACCGTCTGTCTGATCTCGATCGTCGTCATCCCCTTCGGCCCGCGGGTGGAGCTCTTCGGTGTGCCGACCAACATGGGCCTCACCGACCTCAACATCGGCGTCCTGTTCATCCTCGCCATCTCCTCGCTCGGCGTTTATGGCGTGGCGCTGGGCGGCTGGGCGTCCAATAGCAAATACTCTCTTCTTGGCTGCCTGCGCAGCGCGGCGCAGATGATCAGCTACGAGCTGCCCCTCGCTCTCGCCCTGGCCGCGCCGCTGCTGCTCGTGAACACGCTCGACTTGCGCCGCATCGTGGATGCGCAGGGCGGCTTCTGGTTCGGCCTTTTCCCGCAGTGGAACGTCTTCGCCGGCCCATTCCCGCAGATCTTCTCGTTCCTCATCTTTCTGATCAGTTCATTCGCCGAAACCAATCGCGTCCCCTTTGACCTGCCCGAGGCCGAGAGCGAGCTCGTCGCCGGCTTCCACACCGAGTACAGCTCCCTCGCCTTCGCCGCTTTTTTCATGTCGGAATACGCCAATATCGTCACCGTCTGCTGCGTCGCCACGGTGCTCTTCCTCGGCGGCTGGCAGCCGCTCTGGCCCGCCGCATACGGCAGCAATTATGTTCCGGCGCTGGTTCACTTCGCCGTCGCCGCGGTCTTCTTTTATCACGGCGCGCAGGCCCTGAAGACGCGCATGTGGGACCGCTTTTCCTTTCCCGTTCTTGGATTCATGTTCCTCGGCCTGGGCGTGCTTTTCCTGATCCCTTTTCTGCAGCCGGTTCTGATCCCGCTCTTCTGGTTCCTGGCCAAGGCCGGGCTGCTCGTTTTCCTCTTCATCTGGATCCGCGGCACGCTGCCGCGTTTTCGATACGACCAACTGATGCGGTTCGCCTGGACCTTCCTGTTCCCGGTGGCCGTCGTGAATCTCCTGGTGACGGGCCTGCTGGTGGCTCTCACGTCGAAGTAGCGCGGGTACGCTCTCATGGACGTTTGGCTCTTTCTCACTTTCGCCATAATCGCCGTCGGCTGCGCCATCAACCTGGTATTGCAAACGCACCCCATCTCCAGCGCTCTCTCGCTGGTTGGCGTCATGGGCTCCCTGGCCGTGCTCTATCTCCTGCTCGGCGGCGAATTCATCGCCGCGGTGCAACTGATCGTCTACGCCGGCGCCATCATGGTGCTATTCATCTTCGTCATCATGCTGCTCAACGCCGGCGCCGAACGCCGCCCCACGCGCCGCGTCGTCGCTTGGTGGGTCTCGCTGCCGCTGCTGTTCACCTTCATTGCGCTGGCCGCCGTCTTGGTCGAGTCGCAGGCGCCCAGGACGGAGGTAGTGCGCTTCGGCGGCTTCACCGGCGGCACCGCCGCCGAGGTCGGCCGGGCCCTCTTCACCCGCTATCTGCTGCCTTTTGAAATCACCTCGATCCTCATCCTCATCGCCATTCTCGGCGCGGTCGTGCTCGCGCGGAAGGAGATTTGAACCGATGTCCGGCAACTTTCCCATCCCCTGGCCGGCGCCCGGCGCCGTGCCCCTGGCCTGGTACCTCATCCTCAGCGCGATCCTGTTTACCCTCGGCGTCGCCGGATTCCTCTTCCGGCGCAACATCATCACCGTCTTCATGTCGATCGAGCTGATGCTGAACGGCGTGAATCTCTCCTTCATCGCTTTCTCCTACCGTCTCAAACAGGTGGATGGCCACATCTTCAGCTTCTTTGTGATGGTCGTCGCCGCCGCCGAAGCGGCCGTCGGGCTGGCCATCATCCTCACGGTCTCCAAGAACCGCTCGACGCTCGAGATTGACGAAGTCAGCTCGCTGAAGCTCTAACCCCGCGATGCACCAACTCTGGCTCATCCCCGCACTGCCCCTGGCCGGATTCCTTCTCAACGGAATCTTCGGCCGGCGGCTCTCGAAGCCTGTGATCAACGCCGTCGCCATCGGCAGCGTTCTGCTCTCGTTTCTGTGGGTGGTAAAGACGCTCTATGGCCTCGGCACTCTCGACCAGCCCTGCGTCGAGCGCTATGGCACCTGGATCGCCAGCGGCACGCTCAACGTCGGCTTCGATTTCGCCGTTGACCGCCTCTCCGCCGTCATGCTGCTCATCGTCACCGGCGTCGGCGCGCTGATTCACATCTACGCCATCGGCTACATGGCGCACGAGGGCGGCTACTACCGCTTCTTCGCCTACCTGAACCTGTTCATGTTCTTCATGCTCACGCTGGTCCTGGCCGCGAACTATCTGCTGCTGTTCGTCGGCTGGGAAGGCGTCGGCCTGTGCAGCTACCTGCTGGTCGGATTCTGGTTCCTCAAGCCCAGCGCCACCGAAGCGGGCAAGAAGGCCTTCGTCGTGAATCGCATCGGCGATCTCGGCTTCTCTCTCGGCATGTTCCTGATCTTCGCCCAGTTCGGCTCGCTGGACTTCCAGACGGTCTTCACCAAGGTCGCCGGCCTGCCCGTCGAAAAGGGTCCCGGCATGCTCGCCTTCATCTGCATCCTGCTGCTCTTTGGCGCGTGCGGGAAAAGCGCCCAGGTGCCGCTGTACGTCTGGCTGCCCGATGCCATGGAGGGCCCCACGCCCGTCTCGGCCCTCATCCATGCCGCCACCATGGTCACCGCCGGCGTCTACATGGTGGCCCGTTCGGCAGTGCTGTTCAACCACGCCCCCGCCGCGCTTGAGGTGGTCGCCTTCGTCGGCCTGATTACCGCCGTGCTGGCCGCCACCATCGGCATGACGCAGTACGACATCAAGAAGGTTTTCGCCTACTCCACCGTCTCCCAACTCGGCTACATGTTCCTCGGCCTGGGCTGCGGCGCCTACTCGGCCGGCGTGTTCCACATCATGACCCACGCCTTCTTCAAGGCCCTCCTGTTCCTCGGCGCCGGCAGCGTGATCCACGCCCTCTCCGGCGAGCAGGATCTGCGCCTCATGGGCGGCCTGTGGAAGAAGATTCCCCTCACTGGCGTCGTGCTCCTGTGCGCCTCGGTCGCCATTGCCGGCGTGCCGCCCTTTTCCGGTTTCTTCAGTAAGGACGCGATCCTCGCCGCCGCCTACGCCCACGCCCCGTGGATGTATTGGGTCGGCGTCGTCACCGCCTCCATGACCGCCTTCTACGTCTTCCGCGCCTTCTTCCTGTGCTTCTTCGGCGCCTATCGCGGCGATGCCCATCCGCATGAATCGCCCTGGATCATGACCGCCCCTCTGGCCGTGCTGGCCGTGCTCTCGCTGGCCGGCGGCTTCATCGACGTGCCGCGCTTTCTGACCCCCGTCTTCGGCCCGCTCCCCGCACCGCAGAATGAATCGCTGGTCTACATCTCCGTCGGCGCCGGCCTCGCCGGCATCTTCGTTGCCTGGCTCTTCTACGTCGCCCGTCCCGGCCTCTCCGGATCCTTCGCCGGCGCGCTTGGCGGCCTGTACCGGCTGGTCTACAACAAGTACTTCGTCGATGAGGCCTACGACGCCCTCATCGTCAACCCCATCGTCGACGGCTCGCGCATGGTCCTTTGGCGCGGCCTCGACGCCGGCCTGATCGACGGCGCGGTCAACGGCGCCGGCGCCGCCTCGCGTTCCATCGGCGGCGTCCTGCGCCATATGCAGTCCGGCTACCTGCGGCGCTACGCCGCCTGGGTGGTCTTCGGATCCATCCTGGTGATTCTTGCGGTCCGCTTCGCGGGAGGTGTCCGGTGACGCTCCTCGATCTGATTCTGCTCGTCCCCGCCGCCGGCTTCCTCGTAGCCCTCTTCCTGCCTTCGGAAAGGCCCGCCCTGGTTCGCAACTTTGCCCTGGCCGTGGCGCTCGTCACCCTCGCGCTTTCGCTCCTGCTGATCGGCCCGGTGGCCTCGCATCCGGGCTCTATGCAATTTGAGAACAACACCCGGTGGATGTCCTACCCCGCCATTCGCTACCACGTCGGCGTGGACGGTTTGAGCCTCTGGCTGGTCATTCTCTCGACTCTGTTGACGCCCATCTGCATCCTCGTCTCCTGGAACTCCATTCAGAAACGCGTCCAGGAGTTCTACGCCTTCATGCTGCTGCTGCTGGTGGGCGTCGTCGGCGTCTTTGTCTCCCTTGATCTGTTCCTCTTCTACGTCTTCTGGGAAGTCTCCCTCGTGCCGATGTACTTCCTGATCGGCATCTGGGGTCACGACAGGCGCATCTATGCCGCGGTCAAATTCTTTCTCTACACCATGGCCGGCTCGGTGCTGATGCTCGCCGCCATCATCTGGCTTTACAACCGGAGCGGCACCTTCGACATCCCGCTGCTCGTGAACATGCTCTCCACGGGCCAACTGGCTCTCTCCCGTGGCGAGGGCCTGTGGCTCTTCTGTGCCTTCTTCGTCGCCTTCGCCATCAAGGTCCCGCTCTTCCCCCTGCACACCTGGCTGCCCGACGCCCACGGCGAGGCCCCCACCGCCGGCTCCGTCATGCTGGCCTCGGTTATGCTGAAACTCGGCGCCTATGGCATCTTGCGCATCTGCCTGCCTCTGTTCCCCGACGCCTCCATCCTCGCCGCCCCGTGGATCGTGATTCTGGCCCTCATCGGCATCATCTACGGCGCCCTGGTCGCCATGGTCCAGCCCAACATGAAGCGCCTGGTCGCCTACTCCTCGGTCAGCCACCTCGGCTTCGTCGTCCTGGGCATCTTCACCTTCACGCACCTCGGCCTCGACGGCGCCGTCTACCAGATGCTCAACCACGGCGTCACCACCGGCATGCTCTTCATCCTCGTCGGCTTCCTCTATGAGCGCCGCCATTCACTCGAGATCGCCGACTATGGCGGCGTCGCCACCGTCGCCCCGTGGCTCTCCACGGTCTTCGTCATCACCTCGCTGGCCAGCATCGGCCTGCCGCTGTTGAACAACTTCGTCGGCGAGTTCCTGGTCCTCCAGGGCGCCGCCGTGGCCAACTTCCCCTGGGCCGTCTGGGCCGCCCTGGGCGTCATCTTGTCCGCCGTCTACATGCTGTGGCTCGTACAGCGCACCTTCTACGGGGAAACGCCGGTACCGCTGCGCCGGCACTTCAGCGACCTGAGCCCCCGCGAATGGGCCATCGCCCTCCCGCTCGTCGCTTTGATGCTGTGGATGGGCGTCGCCTCGCAGACCATCCTGCCTTCGGTCCGCGCCGGCAACGACCGCACGCTGGGCCTCGTCCTGCGCACCACCAACGCCCGCCGCCTCGCGCCCCCTACCGGGACCCCGTCCAGCACCTTGATCGGCCAGCTGACCGGCCCTGTTTCCGGGAATCTCCTCAAGGAGTCCGCGGATGTACGGTAACTACATACCCGGCGCCGCCGAACTCTTCCGCTTCTCGCCCGAGCTCCTGCTCATCGCCGCGGGCACCCTGCTGATGATCCTGGAAGCGATCACCACGCCCGCGCGCAAGCGCGTTCTGCCCATCGTCGCCTTCGTCTCCCTGCTCGCGGCGCTTTGCCTCGCCGTGTTCGGCGCCTCCGATCCCGGCCCCGCCTTCAACGGCCTGCTGCAGGTTGACGGCTTCGCCACCTTCTTTCGCGTGCTCGTCCTGGCCATCGGCGCGGTCGTCATTTTGATGTTGACCAATTACCTCCGCCAGGCCGACCACCAGGGAGGCGAATACTACGCCCTGGTTCTGTTCTCCATCGTCGGCCAATGCCTCATGGCCACGGCCAATGAGCTGATCATGATCTTCATCGGCATCGAGGTCTCTTCCATCGCCACCTACATCCTGGCCGGCTACCTGCGCGACGACAAGCGCAACAACGAGGCGGCTCTGAAATACTTCCTGCTCGGCTCCTTCGCCACTGCTTTCCTGCTCTACGGCATCGCCTGGATCTACGGGGGCACCGGCACGACGAACCTGTCCGCCATCCGCCGTATTCTCCTCGATCCGCAGACCGCGCCCGCCTTGGCCCTCACCGGCGCCGCCATCGCGCTGCTGTTCGTCGGTTTGCTCTTCAAGATCTCAGCCGTTCCCTTCCAGATGTGGGCCCCCGACGTCTACCAGGGCGCGCCCGCACCCGTCACGGCCTTCCTCTCCACGGGCCCCAAGGCGGCCGCCTTCGCCGCTTTCCTGCGCATCGCCATGACCGCCTTCGCGCCGGTCAAGGACCATTGGACGCCCGCCCTGTGGGCCTGCGCCCTGGCCACCATGGTCGTCGGCAACTTCGCCGCCTTGCGCCAGAGCAACGTCAAGCGCCTGCTGGCCTACAGCTCCATCGCCCACGCCGGCTATGTGCTGGTGGCCGTGACCGCGGCCAGTGAAACCGGCATCGCCGCCGCCATGTTCTACCTGGCCGCTTACGCCGCCATGAACCTGGGCGCCTTCGCCGTCGTCACCCACATCGCCCGTAAAGGTGAGCGCCGCGTGGAAATCGGCGACCTCGCCGGCCTCGGGGTCCGCCAGCCCGCCACGGCCGCCCTGCTGACCGTCTTTCTGCTCTCTTTGATCGGCGTGCCCCTCACCGGCGGCTTTTTCGGCAAGTTCTACATCTTCAAGGCCGCCCTGGACGCGCATCTCATCTGGCTGACCGTCCTCGGCCTGCTCACCTCCGCCGTGGCCGCCTACTACTATCTGCGCCTGGTCGTCGTGATGTACATGCAGCCCCCGCCCGTCGACGACATGGAACTGCTCCCGCCCTCGCCCGGCATTCGCGCCGCTCTCCTGCTCACCGGCGCGGCCACGCTCCTCCTCGGCGTTTTCCCCTCGCTCGTGCTCGACATCGCCATCCGCGGCGCCGCCTCGCTGCATTGAGGGTCAGTCGCGGCGACTTGAGCCTTAGATCCCCAACGTCAGTCGCAGCGCGGCGTTCACTTGTTGCATAACGCCGCACACACCAATCCGCCGCCGTATCGCGATCTGCGTTACTGTGGCAAGGTTGTCGGCAACTATCACGCTATCAGTCACCAGACCCATCGCTACTGCTTCGGGCGAGAAGTTCTTGACCTGGACTCTCGTCGGCCCCGTGCGGTTCACGTTGGATGTGATTAGCGCCAAGACGAGTTGCGGGAGGCCGGTGAACACCGTGGTGTTCTGCACCACCAGCGCTGGGCGCCGCTTGATGCTTGATAGGTCTGAATTCGGGAAATCTACGAGGACGACGTCGCCACGCGAGTAGCTCACATCTTGTCGTAAGCCTCCATGCCGGGGGCGTTCCAATCCTCTTCGAACGACAGCAGAGAGAGCCGGACGGGCAGCCGCGCCTCTGGCGCGAGAGCCTCGACCGCTCCACCAGCAAAGGAAACGGATCCGTGCATGTTCGTGGGGCGGCTGTACATTTCAGCGCCCGTGCTAGCAGCAGCGGCGAGAGGAGTTGCCTCCTCGAACCTCAGCGCATTGATGCTAATCGTGAAGGTCATGGCTCCATCCCCGATTGTACTCGACGTCCCAATAGTGTTTCCGCGTGACCCACTTGAAGCACTCATGCTTCGTAATCGCTGCGATCTCAACGGGGCCTCCAACGATTGGTGCACCTGGAGTGAAGCGTGAAAAAGAAACGGCTACCTCGACCAGGAATCGCGCCAAGTCAATTGCATCTTGGATCGGCATGGCTGGATGGATTAACGGTGCGAGCGCCCGCTGACGCACGAGATTCATCATCCCCGCTACTGCACTTCTGTCGGCTGCAACTTTCGTGATTGTATCCTCCACAACAGGACTAAAACCCACAACAAGCCGATGCAGAGATTCCGCCTCCCCACCCCATCGCAGACCACATTCATCCGCCTCCCGGACCTTGGATACTTCAACTGATTCAGCTCCCGACAGTTCGAGCGACCATTCCTCTGCCAGTCTGCCTCCCGAAGAATAGCCACAGACTATGACACCTAGTGGAGAATTCGATACCCCCGCTATCCTCATCGCGTTTCGAAGGAACGCTGCCATTCTGTGGGTGATGTCCTCAACCTGGTAGCTGTCTTTTTGGATCTCGTCGGGACCCAAGGTAATTGCATGACGAAAGTCCTTTATGAGAGTTGCGATGGAGGCGTTACCGATGCTTCCGGCCCCAAACGTCACGCATCCGATTGGGAGGCCCTTGTAAAGGTTGAAGATCTTATTGGCGTTGTTGTACACCTTGACTGCTCCAACCTCCCCTTGGGGAGTGCGGAGCAAGATCGTTGACGCGCTATCTGCAGCCAGCACGACGCCGTCGTTGACCTTGACCGATATGGCAATACTCATGGCGTCACCCTCGGACCGACCACACCATCATAGCCCGGCTTACACGTCGCGCGGACCACACGTGCCGTAGGATCCGACCAACCGCCGGGAGTATCCATGTCTCTGCACCCTGCGTCCCCTAGAACACGCCCCTCAAATCCGCAAAGCTCCTCAGCACCAGCAGCCGCCCCGGCCCCGGCTCCCGTAGCTCCTGCCGCTCCAGCGTCCAGGTCCTGGCGTGTGGGATGAACACCGCATTCAACCCCGCCTCCAGCGCCGGATTGATGTCCGATTTCGGACTATTGCCGATCATCCACGCGCCCGCCGGTTCCATCCCCCGCTCGCTCACCAGTTGCCGGTAGCTGGCGACGTCTTTCTCCTTGACGATCGCCGTATGCGCGAAGAACTCGCCCAGCCCGGAGCGCTCGATCTTCATCTTCTGCTCGTCCACGCGCCCCTTGGTGAACAGCGTCAGCTCATGCCGCGCGCTCAGGTGCCTCAGCGTCTCTTCCACGCCCGCGATGATCTCCAGCGGCTGCTCCAGAATGCGCAGCGCGAAGCCCTTCACGGTCTCCAGATCCTGCGCCCCGATCTCCCTTTCGGCCAGCTTCACATAGCACTGCTGCAGGTTCCGGCCGAAATTCAGCGACCCATACCCGTGCAGCCGCGCATTGGCCCCTTCGATCTCATCCAGAATCGCCCGGATCTCCTGCCCATTCAGCGTGGAGTGTTCCAGGTAGGCGACAAAATCCTCAAACGCCCGCTCGAAGTACACGTTGTTCTCCCACAACGTGTCGTCGGCGTCGACGATCAGGTGCATCCGGGTTATCCCTTCAGATGCTTGCCGTGCCCGTTGCCCCGCGCCGCCCGGCGCATGGCTTCCTGAATCGAGTGCTGCTTGATCAGCCGCTCCAGGTGGCCGGCCACCAGCTCGATCCGCCGCGCCTCCGACCGCGTCCCCAGCAGCATCTGCCGGAATTCGATATCCGGCGAAATGGCGCCCAGAACGAAGCTCAGCTCCGGCTCGTCTGGGTCCGGCGCCTCGCTCTCCGAATCGATGGTGCGGGCGTATTCCTGCTGCAGCGCGATCGCCTCGCGTACCTTCTGTGGAGACACCGGCCCGAATTCGTCGTCTTCCAGGTCCTCGATCTGCCCCCGCAGAAAGCTGCGCTCCATGTCGATCGCCAGCAGCGTGAACCGGCGCTGCCCCACCGCCAGCAGATCCATCCGCCCATCCTCGAACTGGCGCAAAATCCGCTCCACCGTCGCCGTGCAGCCCGTGCTCAGAATGCCCTCGTCGCGCGTCAGCACGACGCCGAATTCGCCCTCGGCCGCGATCACCTCCCGCATCATCTCCTTGTAGCGCTCCTCGAAGATGTGCAGCGGCAGAGGCGCGCGCGGCAGCAATACCGCCTGCAATGGAAACAGAGGGATCAGTTCCCCGGGCATGCTTGCATTATCCCTGTTTGATGGATGCCTTGCCGTCATCGCCCGCGCGCGTGGTTCCCGCCCCCGCTAGGCCAGTCGCCGCCTCCCCGCGGGCCTGGTTCATCCGTAAGATCTTTGCAACATGCCGCCTTCCGTGGTGCAATCCTATTGAAGCCCTATGCATCGTCGCCCGGAGCCTGGCTCATGATCCTCAAGCTGAAGCGCACGCCGGGACTCTTCCTCGTCGGCTTCATGGCCTCGGGCAAGTCCACCGTCGGACGCTCGCTCGCGCGCCATCTCGGCTGGCGTTTCGCCGACCTCGATGAGGACATTGAATCGCGCCAGCAGATGGTCATCTCCGACATCTTCGATAAGCTGGGTGAGGAACAGTTCCGCCGCGCCGAAACTGCCGCGCTCGAGCGCCGCATCAGTGACGTCAGCCGCGGCGTGCCGTGGGTGATCGCCGTCGGCGGCGGATGTTTTACCCGTCCCGGCAACGTTGACCTCGTCCAGAACCACGGCGTCTCCATCTGGCTCGACGCGCCGCTGGAGATGATCCGCGCGCGCCTGGCCGGATCGGCGCATCGCCCCCTGGCCCGCGATCCGCAGCAGCTCGAGGCTCTCTACCACAGCCGCCGCCCCTCCTATGAAAAGGCCGATTACCACGTCGTCATCGCCGCCGGCGGATCGGACGAGGCGGTCGAAGTGATCCTCAAAATGCCCATTTTCTAGGCCGGTCCCGCAGGAGGAATCCATGCTCCCCGAAGCCGCTCTCCGCCGCGACGCGCTTGCGATTTTCAAATCCGCGCTCCAGGCCGCCGACCCGGCCGAAGCCATCCGCCGGCACGTGACCGTCGAGCGCGGCACGCTGCACGTGGGCCGCAAAAGCTATCGTCTGGATGCCTGCCGCCGCATCATCGTCCTCGGCGCGGGCAAGGCTTCGGCGCGCATGGCCGCCGCCCTGGAACGCCTCCTCGGCGCGCGCATCTCCACGGGCCTGATCAACACCAAGTACGGCCACCTGGCTCATTTGTGTCGCATCGCCCTGAACGAGTGCGGCCACCCCATCCCCGACGCTGCCGGCGTCGACGGCGCTCGGCGCATCGCCGCCTTGGCCGCCGCAGCCACTGCCGGCGACCTCGTCATCTGTCTCATCTCCGGCGGCGCCTCGGCGCTCATGCCCCTGCCGGTCGAGCCCATCACACTCGATGAAAAGCAGGCCGCCACGCGCCTCCTGCTGGCCTGTGGCGCGACCATCCACGAGATCAATGCCGTCCGCAAGCACATCTCGGCCATCAAGGGCGGCCAGCTCGCGCGCCTCGCCGCGCCCGCCCGCGTCGTCGCCCTGCTGCTCTCCGACGTGATCGGCGATCCGCTCGACGTCATCGGCTCGGGACCCACCGCGCCCGACGACTCCACCTTCGCCGGCGCCTGGGCCGTCATCGAGAAATACGCCCTCCAGGACCGCATCCCCGCCGTGATCCGCCATCACCTCGAAGCCGGCCTGGTCGGCGAGATCGCCGAAACGCCCGAACCCGGCGACGCCTGCTTCCGCCGCGTCCAGAACCTCGTCGTCGGCTCCAACCGCCTGGCCGTCGATGCCGCCGCCGCCTGCGCCCGCCAGCGCGGCTATAAGCCCCTCGTTCTCTCCACGCTCATCGATGGCGAAACCCGCGACATCGCCGCGATGCACGCCGCGATCCTCAAGGAAGCCCTCGCCTCCGGCCGTCCGGCGCGCCCGCCGGCGTGCTTCATCTCCGGCGGCGAAACCACCGTCACCCTCCGCGGCGACGGCCTCGGCGGGCGCAACCAGGAGTTCGCCTTGGCCTGCGCCCTCGCTCTGGACGGCATCGCGGGCGCCGTCGCCTTCAGCGCCGGCACCGACGGCACCGATGGCCCCACCGACGCCGCCGGCGCACTCGCCGACGGCCGCACCCTCACCCGCGCCCGCGCCCTCGGCCTCGACGCCGCCGCCTCGCTCGCCCGCAACGACTCCTACCCGTTCTTCGACGCCCTCGGCGATCTCGTAAAGACCGGCCCCACCGGCACCAACGTCATGGACGTGCGCCTGCTGCTGGCGCGATAGACTATCGGACGCTATGCGCGTCGTCCTGTCCTTCCTGCTGTTCGGATCCCTGCTCAGCGCCGGTTTGAAGCCGGTCCATCTGGAATGCGAAGCCCGCACCAATCCTCTGGGCATCGATACCCCACGGCCCCGCCTGAGCTGGATCCTCGAATCGGCCGATAATGGCCAGCGCCAGCTCGCCTATCGCATCCTCGTCGCCTCGCGTCCCGAGCTCCTCCGTCCGGGCCAGGCGGATCTGTGGGACTCGGGCGAAGTCTCAAGCGCTGAGACCCTCAATCTGGAATACGCCGGCCACGCCCTGGCCTCCGACCAACGCTGCTTCTGGCAGGTCCAGGTGCGCGACCGCACCGGTGAGTGGACGACCTCCGAAACCGCCGAGTGGACCATGGGCCTGCTCGCGCCCTCCGACTGGCACGCGTCGTGGATCGGCATTGACAACGGCCCCCTCGTGTCCGGCCCGCTGCCGCTGTTCCGCAAGGAATTCGAAGTGCAACGGCCGCTGCGCCGCGCCGTGCTGCACGTCGCCGGCCTGGGCCAGCACGAGGTCACGCTCAACGGCGCGCCGGTCAGCGACCACCTTTTCGCCCCGGCGTGGAGCGATTACTACAAACGCATCTACTACGAGACCTTCGACGTCACGGCGCTGCTCAAGACCGGCGCCAACGCGGCGGGCGTGATGCTCGGCAACGGCATGTACAACGTCGTCGGCGGGCGCTACACCAAGTTCACCGCCTCCTTCGGCCCGCCTAAGCTGATCTTCCTTCTGACGCTCGAGTACGCCGACGGCTCGGCCGCGCGCATCGTCTCAGATCCTTCTTGGAGGACCGCGCCGGGGCCCGTCACCTTCAGTTGCATCTACGGCGGCGAGGACTACGACGCGCGCCTCGAACAGCCCGGCTGGGACCGTCCCGGATTCGACGACTCGAAATGGGCCCACGCCGCTCGCCTGGAGGGCCCCGGCGGGCGCCTCGCCGCGCAGTTCTCGCCGCCGGTGCGCGTGCAGCAGAGCTATGACACCGTGAAGGTCACCGCGGTCAAGCCGGGAGTGTGGATCTACGACCTCGGCCATAACTTCTCCGGACGCCCGCTCCTCAAGGTGAGCGGCGCGGCGGGCCAGAAGGTGCGCATGAAAACCGCCGAGTTGTTGAATTCGCAGGGCCTCGTCAACCAGTCCGCGGTCGGCGAGCCGGTGTGGTTCGAATACACCCTCAAGGGCGGCGGCACCGAGACCTGGACGCCGCGCTTCGCCTACACCGGCTTCCGCTACGTCCAAGTGGAGGGCCTGAAGCCGCTCGAGATCAAGGGCCAGTTCCTCCACGCCTCGGCGGCGCGCACGGGCCAGTTCACCAGCTCGAGCGACCTGTTGAACCGCATCCACGAGTTGATCGTGCAGGCCATCCGCAGCAATCTTCAGAATGTCCTCACCGACTGCCCGCACCGCGAGAAGCTGGGCTGGCTGGAGCAGGCGCACCTGATGGCCGCAGGGTTGAGCTACAACTTCGACCTGCGCAATGTGTATTCCAAGATCGCCGCCGACACGCGCGACGCGCAGCAGGTGAACGGCCTCGTGCCCGACATCGCGCCCGAGTACGTTGTCTTCCGCGACGGCTTCCGCGATTCCCCGGAGTGGGGCTCGACCTCGGTGCTCGCGCCGTGGCACGCCTGGACCTGGTACGGCGACCGGCGTCCGCTGGAGGAGTCCTTCGAGACCATCCAGCGCTACCTCGCCTATCTGGACGCGAGTTCGCAGCACGGCATCCTGACGTTCGGCCTGGGCGACTGGTTCGACATCGGCCCGGGCGAGCCGGGCGAGTCGAAGCTCACGCCCAAGGGCATCACGGCCACGGCCGTCTACTACCAGGACCTCATGGCGGCGGCCGGTGCGGCCCATCTGCTGGGCAACATCGAGGCCGAATGGTCGTGCCACCAGCGGGCCGACGCGGTGCGCGCCGAGTTCCTGCGGCGCTACTACGACGCGGAGCAGAAGACTTTCGAGGGCGCCAGCCAGACCGCCAACGCCATGCCCCTGGTCGTGGGACTCGCGCCCGACGCCGACCGCGCCGCGCTGGTGGAGCGCATCGCGGCGGACGTCCGCCAGCGCGGCAATCACACCAGCGCCGGCGACATCGGTTACCACTACGTCCTCTCGGCGCTAGCCGAGGGCGGGCGCTCGGATGTAATCTACGCCATGGCCACCGCGCCCGACGCGCCCAGCTACGCCTCGCAGTTGGCGCGCGGCGCGACCGCGCTGACCGAGGCTTGGGACGCCAATCCCAACGTCTCGCAGAACCACTTCATGCTGGGCCACATCGAGGAGTGGCTGTACCGCTACCTAGCCGGCATCGCGCCCGCGCCCGACGCCGTGGGCGCCTCCGCATGGCGCAAGGTGATCCTCCAGCCCCACCCGGTCGGCGACCTGCAGTCGGCCGGCGCGACGTACGACTCGCCGCGCGGCCGCATCAGTTGCCGCTGGCAGCGCAACGGCAACGACATCGTCATCGACGCGACCCTCCCGCCGGGCGTGACCGCCGAACTGCGCCAGCCCGACCTCACCGTCCGCGCCACGCTCGATTCCGGCACGCACCATCTGACCTTCACCGACTTCCACTAACGCGCCCCGCCGGGTCGGCTTCGATTCGCAACTGGCGGCCGGGCCACGGCCGCCTCGCCGCGCGCCGGCATTTTTTCGTTGTCTGGAACCGCGCCGAATAAATCATATGATATGATTTAAGTGCCGATGGCAGCTTCATTCCCTGCACCGTTCCCCGAAGGCGGGCTTCACTCCCGCATCACCACGCAGTTGGCTCTGCGCGTGGTCGAGTCGGACCGCGCGGGCATCATCGTCGCCTTCCCCAGGGAAGCCGACCTCTGCGCGCAGCTCGGTGTCAGCCGCTCGATTCTGCGGGAGTCGATGAAAGTGCTCGCCGATAAGGGCATGGTCGAGATGAAGCCGCGCGCCGGGACGCACTCCAAGCCGCGCGCGGCGTGGCGGCTGCTCGACCCCGATATCCTCTCCTGGCAGGCGGCCGTGGCGCCCGATGCGCAATTCGCCCGGGACTTGTGCGAAATCCGCTTGGCGATTGAGCCGACGGCCGCGGGTTTTGCAGCGGTGCGCGCCACCGCGAGCGAACTCCGCCGCATTGAGTCATGCCTGGATCAGCGCCGCAGGGCCGCCGGCCTGTCGGTGGTTGAAAGGCTCATCGATCTGGATCTGGCCTTTCAGTCCGCCGTCGTGGAGGGCTCCCACAATCCTCTGCTGGTGCAACTGTCGGCCAGCATTCGCGGGCCGCTCCGGGTGGCGCTGGCGCTGAGTGCGCGCTTCCCGGCGTCCGTGCGTCTCGGACTCTCAGCCCACGAAGTCCTGCTGGAAGCCCTGCTCCGCCACGACCCGTTGGGCGCGCGCCGCGCCGCCGAAGAAGTAGTGGGACTGGCGATGTTGGCGGTGGAAGAAAGGTGTCAGAGTGAGGTGCGATCGATGCGGAGAAAATCGAAATGACCAACACCCCGGCTGCTGGGTTCCGTTATCGGGAACTCGCAATCAATGATGTAGATGATCTGGTCTTTGGGACCGCCGCCAGGCCGCTCGATTGCGGCTTTGGCCTGCGCATCGGCGGCGGCCTCGTATTCCCCGAAGTGAATTTCACCCTGCCCGCTCTGGAGGTGAAGGCCTCCAACTGGAGCGAAGTGCTGGGGCATTACCGCGAAATCGCCGCGGCAGTGGTGAAACGCGCTCTGGCGCTCCAGATGCCGGGCATCGTGCTGGAATTCGAGCTGCTGCCGGCCATGACGCAAACGCCCGAGTGGGGCGCCGAAATCACGGCCCTGTTGCACACTTCCTTGCGGGAAGCGCATGAGAAACACGGACTGCGCTCGGCCTTGCGGGTGACGCCTACCGACATCCGCGAGCAGGCTAAGCCCCCCGTGCTGCGGGAAGGGCCATGCTGGGATCTGCTGCGGCGGTCCTTTGATCTCTGCATTGCCGAAGGCGCGGACATCCTCTCTATCGAATCCATCGGCGGCAAGGAACTGCACGACTACGGCCTGATGTACGGCGACTTCCGCGCCATCGTCTGCGCTTTGGGTGTCCTGGCTCCGCGTGACATGGCCTGGCTGTGGGATCGGATCGTTGAAGCCTGCGCCGGATCGCCCCAGGCCATCCCGGGCGGCGACACGGCCTGCGGCTTCGCCAACACTGCCATGCAACTGGCCCATCAGAAGATGCTGCCGGAGGTCCTCGCCGCCGTCGTCCGGGCGATGTGCGCCGCGCGCAGCCTGGTCGCTTTCGAGCACGGCGCGCGAGGACCTTCCAAGGACTGCGCCTACGAAGGGCCGGTGCTCAAGGCCATCACTGGCTATCCGATTTCGATGGAGGGCAAGTCGGCCGCCTGCGCCCACTTCAGCCCCGTCGGCAACATCGCCTCGGCCATGTGCGATCTGTGGAGCAATGAGTCTGTCCAGAACATCCGTCTTCTCTCGGGCAACGCGCCCGAGGCCTTTGCTGAAATCCTGGCCTACGATTGCCGCCTCATGAACGTCGCCACTCACCACGGCCGGCAGACCGTGCTCCGCGATTGGCTCACTGAATCCGACGAGCATCTGAGCCCGCAGGCCCTGCTCCTCTCCCCGGCCTCGACTCTGCGCATCGCCCGCGCCATCGTCAGCGTGCCCGGCGACTACGCGCGGACGGTCGCCGCCGGCCGGGAAGCCGTGGCGATTCTCAACGAGGTGCAAGCCAGCGGCGAGCTCGTTCTGCCCCCGCGGGAGAAGAGCTGGTTGTCCCGGTTGGGAACCGAGTTGGAGGACCTGCCGCCCGAGGAGGACGCGCTGTTGACCGAGATGATCGATCAGCACGGGGATCTATTTGATTGTGCCAGCTACGGACTGGCGCCTCGCCCCTCGAAATAATCTCGCGCGCTAGGGCTCTTTCAGGATCGTCATGGGCCGCATCTCCACTCCGCACGTGGCACAGACCCGCGTGTGTGGCGCTGGCTTTCGTGCCTGTCGCGCAGACTTGCGTTACTGAGCCGCGACTGCAAGGGAGCGGGCGCACCTTGCTTGCCCGCCATAGCGACGAGAGTCGCGGAGGCGGGTGGCGCAGGCATTCCTGCCTGCCGCGTCGACATTCGTGTCAACGTTTGCTCGGCTACAACACGCGCTTGAGCCGCGGACTATCGTAACTATGAAATCGGTCTATAACGGAAACAGGAAGAAAACCGGATCGAAGCACGGGCCGCTCGGCCGGTCACGCCTTCTTCCCGGCGAAGATATCATTAAGAAACCGCCCCGGCGCCTCCCGGCTGCAGTGTCGTGTCGAAATGTCGCATTGCGCCTCGTAATCAGCCGCTTACTGACTGTAAACATTAGACTTACTCCACGCGACACCCTGTCGGATTTTGACTGCCAAGTTCGACACTTGTGTCGAAAAGTGTCGAATTCGGTCGTTTCAACGGCTGCCCATTTTCTCAATCTATCCTTCGCCTCACCACCGAAAACGCTTGACACGACCCCCTATCCTATTGATAGGGATTGACTTATGCATCTCCGGCCCCATCGGCCGCCCAATGCGCTCCTGCCGTCCGGAGTTCTTTGACAACAGCACACAAAATGCCCCGGACCATCTCTGGATGGACACTTCAAGCCAATGAATCAAAAGGCCAAACCAGACAATTGGCTTTGTTCCTCACTTTTTATTTCTTGCCCTGCGCGGGCCGCTGACTATCGATCCGAGCTTCGGACTGCCTGCTATCCCGGACCTCGCACCCCGCGCCGCGCCAAAGGGCGAATCGGGGGACCACCCACCCGTATGGCAGGCCCCGGGGTTCGTCAGATGCCGCGCAGGATGCGTGCCGGGAGCATGAAGATGGCGCCGATCAGCTCGAACACGCCGTGGACGGCCAGGCCGAGGATGCGAAAAGGCAGCAGAATCAGCCAGATGATGGGGAACAGGACCAGGGCAATCAGGGCCAGCGGCCAGCACACGACAGCCAGGATCAGGAAGAGAAGGAACTGAATCATTGCCGGTAACTCCTGTAACAAAGAAGAACGCTAGCCGCCCGGCGTTTGTTCCCTGGCGGGCAGGCCGGGATCGGCGGATTGGCCGGAACGGGCAGGCGAGCCGGGTTGGGGCGGGCGGCCGGCATGGCCGGGATGAGCCAGTTGCGCCAGAACCGACGTCACAGCCAACTGGTAGTCCGTGCCGCGCAGGTCGCGCTGCCAGATGCGATCGGCGATTTGGGCCGGATTCAGGCCCTCCTCAGCCAGGCTGCGAACGCGCTCCAGGCGGCGCAGCGCCTCGGCTCGGGTGCGCTGGCGCCACGCGCCCAGCCCGTCGAAGGGCCGGCCGTGGCCGGGTAGAACGCGGGCCTCGCCCAGCGCCTGGAGCCGGTCCAGCGTGAGCAGGAAATCGCCCACGCAATCGTGCCCTTCGACGTACCCGATGTGGGGGAAGATCTCCTGAAGCACGGTGTCGCCGGCAAACAGCAGGCCGTGCTCGGGCAGATGGAAACAGACATGGCCAGGGGAATGACCGGGCGTATGAATGACTTCCAACGGTCCGAGTGCGGTGGGGAACGAGTCGCCGTGCGGCAGCAGACGGCAGCCCGTCAGCGGCGGAAAGAGTGCAAACAGGCGCGCTGCGGCGACGACGACCTCGGCGACGCGGACTGGCTCCGCGCCAGCGGCCAGCAGGGTCGCGCCCAGCCGTTCGGCGGCGCCGGGACGGAGAATCCAATCCAGCAACTCGATGTCGGCGCGGTGGACGTAGACTGCCGCGCCACTCAGGCGCGCCAGCTGCAGGGCGTTGCCGGAGTGGTCCGGGTGGACGTGCGTCAACAGGATCTGGCCGAGTTGCGTCGGCTCGATGCCGGCGTGCGCCAGCGCGGCGGCGAGCTCTTCGAAGACTGGCGGGAAGCCCATGCCGCTGTCGATGAGCATCCAGCCCTGCACCGCCCGCAACAGGTAGACGTTGACGGATTCGGGCCCCACGGGCATGGTGAGCGGGATGCGCCACAGTCCGGGCTCAATCAATTCAGGCGTCATGGGGATCAGTTGTTAGTGTATGCCGGGGCCGGGCAGAGGCGCGCGCGGCGCGTGAAGCGACGGGGGTTGGATCATGCGCCGCGAGGGGCGTAGAATTGCGGCAACATGAGCAGCAGATCGAAGCCCGCCGGGGCGCGGGTCGCAGCCGGAATTGCGACCGAGGTGCGGGAGTTCTGCCGCGCGCACGCAGATCCGGCGATGGTGAAGAAATACTCGCGCTACTTCGTGGAGGGCTACGACGCCTACGGCGTGGATTTCCGCATTCCGGAGTACGAGGCGCAGCGCAGGGCGTGGCTGGAGAGGCTGAAAGAGGCGGGCGCGCGCGCGGTTTTCGAGGCCGGCGACCGGCTGATGGAATCGGGCAAGTACGAAGAGGGGTTCTGCGCGATCCGCTTTGCCACGGACTCGCGGGAGTACTACACGCCGGAGGTGCTCGAGCGGATCGGGCGATGGTTTGAAACGGGCGTGGTGAACTGGGCGCTGTGCGATGTGCTGTGCGGGGAAGTGCTGAGCCGGTTTCTGCTGGACGGCCTCGTGGGACTGAAGGCGCTGGAGCCGTGGGTGGCATCGAAACTCAAATACCAGCGCCGGGCCGTGCCGGTGACGCTGATCAAACTGCTGAAGAGCACCGCGGATTTCAAGCCGCTATTCCAGTTGATCGAGCCGCTGATGAGCGACGACGAGAAGGTGGTGCAGCAAGGCGCGGGGTGGTTCCTGCGCGAGGCCTGGAAGCTGCAGCCGAAGCCCGCGGGGGCGTATCTGATGCGCTTCAAGGAGACGTGCCCGCGGCTGATCGTGCAATACGCCACGGAGAAGATGGACAAGGCGGCAAGAGAGCGGTTCCGGCGCACGAAATAGCTGCGGGCAGCTGCCGAAAGGCCAGAAACAGCTACAGGGCCTGGGCCGCGTGGTAGCTGCTGCGGACCAGAGGCCCGGATTCGACGTGCGAGAAGCCCAGTGCCAGGCCCGCATCGCGAAGCATGCGGAACTCTTCGGGCGGAACGTAGCGCAGCACCGGCAGGTGGGCCGGCGTGGGGCGCAGGTACTGGCCGATTGTGACGATGCCGACGCCTGAGGCGCGCAGGTCGCTCAAGACAGCCAGGACCTCCTCCGAGGTTTCGCCCAGGCCGAGCATGAGGCCGGACTTGGTGGGGATCTCCGGGCGCATCTCGCTGGCCCGGCACAGCAATTCGAGCGAGCGATCATAGCGCGCGCCGAAGCGCACCTCGCGATACAGGCGCGGGACGGTCTCGATGTTGTGGTTCAGGACGTCCGGTGCGGCGTCCATGACGATTTGCAGGGCTTCGCGGGAGCCCTGGAAGTCGGGAATCAGGACCTCCACTCGGCAGCCCGCAACTGCCGCGCGAATGGCGCGGATGGTCGCGGCGAACAGCGCGGCGCCGCCGTCCTTTTGATCGTCGCGATCCACGCTGGTGACCACGGCGTAACGCAACCCGAGCGCGGCGCAAGCCGCGGCCACGCGGCGCGGCTCGTCCGGATCGACCGCCAGCGGCGCGCCCTTCTGCACGTTGCAGAAGCCGCAGCGGCGGGTGCACACGTTGCCCAGGATCATGAAGGTCGCTGTGCGGTGGTTCCAGCACTCGCCGACGTTGGGGCAGGCCGCGCTCTCGCACACCGTGTGCAGGTCGAGGCCGTCGATGAGCGCCTTCAGTTCGCGGTAGTTCGCGCCGACCGGGGCGGGCGCGCGCAACCAGTGCGGGCGTTTCGCGCGGGCAGAGCCGGTGTCGATAGAAACGAGCACGTCTATTTCGATGATAGACCGGGCGGGTTGGATGACAGACCGGGCCCGTTTGATGACAGACCGGAGATGCTGAGCTGTCCCGAGGCGGCCAATTGGAGGCGCGTTTCCAGGACCATCGAGTCGTCCCAGGATTCCCAGCGGAAGTCTGCATCGCCGGCCATTTCGAGGGCGCGGCGGGGGAGGAGGCCGATCAGCTGGGATCCGGCGATGGCGACGTTCTCGCTTGCGGCAGCGTCGCGGATGGCGTTGAAGACCACGTGCAGGGGCGAGAGCTCGAAGTCGGTGATGGTCGTGGTGACCTGGGCGAGTCCGCGCGAAGCGAGAAAGACGCCCAAAGCCTTGACGCCTGGAAAGCCGCCGGAAGAGGCGCGGATCCGTTTCGCGATCCGCTGGGCGACCGCGACGTCGGGCGTCTGCAAGTTGACGTTGTAAGCGATGAGCAGCTTGCGCGCGCCGAGGATGGCCGCGCCGGCGGTGGGGTGCAGCGCGGGCCCGCCGACGTCGGGACGGCGGTAGTCGTCGATCAGCGCGGCGCTCTTCAGGAACTGAAAACCGTGGTAGCGGATCTGCTCGAGGCGCGTGCGGCCGGGGCGCAGGGAGGCGGCGTCGTAAAAATAGACCGGAACGGCGTGGCGCTGCCAGAGGAGTTCGCCGGCTGAGCGGGCCAGGGCGACACACTCGTCGAGATTGATGCCCTGCAAGGGGACAAAGGGGACGACGTCGGCCGCGCCCACGCGCGGGTGGACGCCGGCGTGAAGGTTCATGTCGATCAGGCGGGAGGCGGCCCCCGCGGCTTCGACGGCGGCTTCGCGCACGGCCTCGGGCGGGCCGGCGAAGGTCAGCACAGAGCGGTTGTGATCGGGGTCGGTCTGCAGATCCAGGATCAGGATGCCCGCTACGGCGGCGGCGGCGCGGGCCAGCTCGGCGATGACGCCCGCATCGCGACCTTCGCTGAAATTAGGGACGCATTCGACCAGCGGGCCGGCTAGGATTGCTGGGGCCAAGAGACGTCGCCTCTCTGCCAGACTACCGCGCCGCGTTTCACGACCGCTTCGACGGGGTTGACGCCCAGCATGACGGGCAGGTCGCGGAAGTCGGGGACGGCGAGTACCAGGAAATCGCCCTGCTTGCCGGGCTCGAGGGTGCCGCATTGGCCGAGCAGGCCGATGGCCGCGGCGCTGTTGACAGTAGCGGCGGTGAGGGCCTCGGCGGGCTTCATGGCGTGGAGCGTGCAGGCCAGGGAGATGATCATCGGCATGCTGGCTACGGGCGAGAAAACGGGGTGCCAGCCGCTGGCCAGGGCGACGATGGCGCCGGCGTCGATCAGCTCGCGCGCGGGCTCGGGATCGCGCCATCCGTTGTAGGAAAGGGCCGGCCGGAGGATGCACGCGGTGTGCGATTCGGCCAGCGCGTCGCGGGCATTGGCGGAGAGATTCGAGAGGCCGGAGATGGAGACGGCGCGGCCGCTGAGCGCGAGCTCCACGGCGTCGTCTCCGTCCAGAGGGCCGCGCGAAACGCCCAGCCGCAGCCCGAGCCGGCCGGCGGCGGCGAGGCAATCCCGGGCCGAGTAGGCGTCGAGGATGCCGAAGCCCAGGCAGACGCAGGCGGCCTGGACGGGGTCGCGCCGCGCCAGGCGCGGCAGCAGCAGGTCGGCCACCCAGCGCACGTAGTCTTCCTGGAGGTTCTGGAACTCCGTGAGCCCGGGCTGGCCGAGCAGTAGCGCTTGCGTGACGTCGATGGGACCGCCATCGAGGTGCGAAGTGGCGCGGAAAGCCTTCGAGCCGGGGCTATCCTCCAAGCCGATGCCGGCGTGGATTTCGAGCGTGCCGGTGCCGTGGCGCACCATGTCCTCGAGCACGCGCGCGGCGTGGAAGGCGAGCTTGCCGGCGGGGGCGGCGCGGCTTTGGCGGGTCAGCGACTCCTCGATCTGGCGTTCGACGGCCGGCGAGCGGGGATGGGCGGGCGAGTCGGGCTCCAGCGCGGCGCCGTGCACGGGCAGGCCGGTGACGAACGAGAGCGGGTCGACAAACGAGGGCAGAACGACCTTGCCGGCAACGTCGAGCTCGGCGGCCGAACGGGCGGCGGCCAGGTTCTCCACGCGGCGCGCGGGCCCGCTTTCCTGAATGACGCCGTCGACCACCAGGATGGCGCCATCGGGGATCACGCCGAGGTCCTTCATCTGCGGCCCGCGGCGGGGTCCGGCGGGTCCGCGCAGCGTGAGCAACTGGCGGGCGCCGCGAACGAGTAAAGCGCTCATCGCTTCGCAACAGGCTTCCGGAAAGAACCGACGAGTCAGCGGACGGCATCGCGGCGCGGAGCCGCGGCAGCTCGGGTGTCAACGTGCACGGTGTGGCTCAACCTCCGTCGGCATCGATCATCACGACAGGAATAGCCCTCTCCGTTTGAAACGGATGTGCGTGAGCGGCGTCTTTCTCGCGCCGTTCACCGCGCCATTCCCGTTCGTGCTCCAGAAGCCGGCGAATCACCCGCTGCCCCGGACGACTCGCTTTCCGAAACCGGCCGCCACGAACTTCCAGGCACTACTTTCCAGCCTATCTCCATTTGCGGTCGATCCGGCCAAATTCGATCTGAAGATCTCGGCCGCAGCACGCCTGCGGCCCGCAATCAGCGCCGCGGCGGGCTCCGCGTCTACTCGGACTTCAGCCCGGCCCTGGCCAGCAGTCGCCGCAGCGCGTCTTCGCCGGCCGCACCGCGCTGGGTGCCGGCGATCATGCCATCGCGGTCGATCAGCACGTAGAGGGGATAGGCGTGCGCCGCGAACAGGGCGGCGAGGTTGGTATCTTCGGTCAGCACGATCTTGCAGGCCCGTGGCGAGTCCTGCAGGTACCTTTTTACCTTGGATTTCGATTCGCCGACGTTGACTGCGAGAACGACGAGGCCCTGGCTCTCAAGGTCGTGGACGATGGCGTCTACGGCGGGCTGATCACGGCGGCAGAAGCCGCACCAGGTGGCCCAGAACTGAAGCAGGACGACCTTGCCTTTGAGCGATTCGTTGGTGAACTGCTCGCCATCGAGGGTCTTGGCACGGAAACTCGGCGCGGACTGGCGCGTGTCGATGGCGGTCACGAGCACGGCGATGAAGACGAAAGCCGTGACTGCCAGCGCAGCCCGGACGAGCAGCGGCTTGCTCACGATCATGAGCCGAGCGTATCAAAACCACGACCCGGCAGACGGTGCTGCCGGGCAGAGCGTTGCTTCGGCGGCGCCGTCATTCATCAGCCGGGCGCCGGTGGGGCAAATCAAGCAACGTTTATGAGCACATTTATTGGGCGGGATCGATGCCTGGGGCATCTGGCCCAAAGCCGTCCGGAACGCGAGCCGGCGCGGCCGAGGAAGACGTGGGGAGGCCATCATATAGAGAGATCCGGCTCCGAAACAACCAATTGGTATCCAGATTGCAGTAGAATCAAGGCGAGCTCTTATTTCATGTCATCAAGAATCAAAACCACCCTGGATGGGAACGAAGCGGCGGCCTATGTCGCCCACAAGACGAACGAAGTGATCGCGATCTACCCGATCACGCCCTCCTCGCCGATGGGCGAGTGGTCGGATCAATGGTCGTCGGAAGGCAAGCCGAACATCTGGGGCGCGATACCAAGCGTCATCGAGATGCAGAGCGAAGGCGGCGCCGCCGGCGCGGTGCACGGGGCGCTGCAGGGCGGCGCGCTGACGACAACGTTCACCTCGGCGCAGGGCCTGCTGCTGATGATCCCCAACATGTACAAGATCGCGGGCGAGCTTACCGCGACCGTGTTCCACGTGGCGGCGCGCAGCCTGGCGACGCATGCGCTGTCGATCTTCGGCGACCACCAGGACGTGATGGGCGTGCGGGCCACGGGATGGGGCATGCTGGCCTCCAACTCGGTGCAGGAAGTGATGGACATGGCGCTGATCGCGCAGGCCGCGACGTTGGAAGCGCGGGTGCCATTCCTGCACTTCTTCGACGGCTTCCGCACCTCGCACGAGGTGGCAAAAATCGAACAACTCACCGAAGACGACATGCGCGAGATGCTGCCCGACGAGCTGATCCAGGCGCACCGGGCGCGGGCGCTGTCGCCGGACCATCCGGTGTTGCGCGGCACGGCGCAAAACCCGGACGTGTATTTCCAGGCGCGCGAGACGGTGAACCCGTTCTACGACGCCTGCCCGGCGTGCGTCGAAAAAGCGATGCGGCGCTTCGAGCGGGTGGTGGGCCGCAAGTACGAGCTGTTCCAGTACGAGGGCGCGCCCGACGCCGAGCGCGTGGTGCTGCTGATGGGCTCGGGCGCCGAGACGGCGCATGAAACGGTGGAGGAGTTGACGGCGCAAGGCGAAAAAGTCGGCCTGCTCAAGGTGCGGCTGTACCGGCCGTTCTCGATCCAGCACTTCCTCGCGGCGCTGCCGAAGAGCGTCAAGACGCTGGCGGTTCTGGAACGCACGAAGGAGCCGGGCGGGCCGGGCGAGCCGCTGTATCTGGACGTCATCACTGCGCTGAGCGAGGCGCAGACGGCGGGCCAGTTGCCGTTCGCCGCGATGCCGCGGGTGATCGGCGGGCGCTACGGATTGTCGTCCAAGGAATTCACGCCGGCGATGGTCAAGGCGGTGTTCGACGAAGCGGCCAAGCCGGCGCCCAAGAATCACTTCACGGTCGGCATCGAGGACGACGTCACGTTCACGTCGCTGCCGTGCGACCCGTCATTTTCGACCGAGGACCCGAAGGGCGTGCGGGCGCTGTTCTTCGGCCTGGGCGCGGACGGCACGGTCGGGGCGAACAAGAATTCGGTGAAGATCATCGGCGAGGAGACGGACAATTTCGCGCAGGGCTATTTCGTCTACGACTCGAAGAAATCGGGCTCCATCACGATCTCGCACCTGCGCTTCGGCCCGCGGCCGATCCGCAGCACGTATCTGATCTCACATGCCAGTTTCGTGGCCTGCCACAATTATTCGTTCCTGGAGCGGATCGACATGCTGCGCTACGCCGAGCCGGGAGCGACGGTTCTGCTGAATGCGCCGTTCGCGCCGGAGGCGGTCTGGGACCAGCTCCCGCGGCCGGTGCAGGACGCACTCATCAGGAAGCACCTCAAGCTGTACGTCATCGACGCCTACGAAGTGGCAAAAGAGACCGGCATGGGCTCGCGCATCAACACCGTGATGCAGACCTGCTTCTTCGCCATCAGCGGCGTTCTGCCGCGCGAGGAGGCGATCGCGCAGATCAAGAAGTCGATCGTCAAGACGTATGGCAAGCGCGGGGAATCGGTGGTGCAGAAGAACTTCGCCGCCGTGGACCGGACCATCGACCGGCTGTCCGAAGTGCCGATCCCGTCCAGCGTGACCAGCACGACCGAACTGCGGCCGCCCGTGCCGGCGCAGGCGCCGGAATTCGTCAAGAACGTGCTGGGACCGATTATCGCCGGCGACGGCGACATGCTGCCGGTCTCCGCGATGCCGGTGGACGGCACGTTCCCCACGGGCACGGCGGCGTGGGAGAAGCGCAATATCGCGCTCGAGATACCCGTGTGGGACGAGAAGCTATGCATCCAGTGCGGTAAGTGCGTGCTGGTGTGCCCGCACGCCACCATCCGGGCCAAGATCTTCGATCGGCAGCATCTGGCCAGTCAGCCGGGAAGCTACAAAGCGGTGGAAGCGCGTTGGAAGGACTACAAGCACCTGGCGTACACCTTGCAGGTGGCGCCGGAGGATTGCACGGGCTGCGGGCTGTGCGTCCAGTCCTGCCCGGTGAAGGACAAGACCGACTCCAAGCGCCGGGCCATCAACATGCACGAGCAGGCGCCGCTGCGCGCGGCCGAGGCGGCGAACTGGGATTTCTTCCTGTCGCTGCCGGAATTCGACCGCGACAAGCTCTCGCCGAACCAGGTGAAGGACCTGCAACTGTTCCAACCGCTGTTCGAGTTTTCGGGAGCGTGCACGGGCTGCGGCGAGACGCCGTACATCAAGCTGCTGACGCAACTGTTCGGCGACCGCACGATGATCGGCAACGCCACGGGCTGCTCGTCGATCTATGGCGGCAACCTGCCCACGACGCCGTACTCGGCCAATCACGAGGGACGCGGTCCGGCGTGGTCGAATTCGCTGTTTGAGGACAACGCGGAATTCGGCCTGGGTATGCGGCTGGCCGTGGACCAGCAAAACGTCTATGCGCGGTCGCTGGTCGGGCGCTACGCGGTGCAGATCGGCGAAGCGCTGGCGGAGGAGATTCTGGCCGCCGACCAGAGCGTCGAGGCGGGGATCTTCGAGCAGCGGAAGCGCATCGCGGAGCTGAAGAAGCGCGTGCAGGCCTGGCTGGCTGTCACTACCAACGGAGTTTCGGCAGCCTGCCGCGACCTGCTGGCGGTGGCCGATTCGCTGGTCAAGAAGAGCGTATGGATCCTGGGCGGCGACGGCTGGGCGTACGACATCGGCTATGGCGGGCTGGATCACGTGCTGGCCTCGGGGCGCAACGTGAACGTGCTGGTGCTCGACACCGAGGTGTACTCCAATACCGGCGGCCAGATGTCGAAGGCGACGCCGCGCGGTGCGGTGGCGAAATTCGCCGCCGGCGGCAAGCAGTCGGCCAAGAAGGACCTGGGTATGATGGCCGTCACCTACGGCAACGTCTACGTGGCGAGGGTGGCCATGGGGGCCAACGACATGCAGTCGGTCAAGGCGTTCCTGGAGGCCGAGAAGTGGAACGGGCCGTCGCTGATCATCGCTTACTCGCCGTGCATCGCCCACGGCTATGACCTGGTGCACGCACTGGATCAATCGAAACTGGCCGTGCAGACCGGCTACTGGCCGCTGTTCCGCTACAACCCGGCACTGATCGCGGAGGGCAAGAATCCGTTCGTGCTGGATTCGAAGGCGCCGGCGCTGCCGCTGGAGAAGTACATCTACAACGAAACGCGTTACACCATGCTGGTGCACAGCCGTCCCGACGACGCCCGCCGGCTGCTGGCCGATGCCCAGGCCGACGTCATGAACCGCTGGCGGATCTACGACCAGATGGCCGCGATGCCCGCCGAGAGCAAGGCGGCCGAGGTCCCGGCCCACTAGAGCGACGCCACAAAGGAGAAATGAGCCATGATCGACCTGACGAGTGGATACCTGGGGCTGAAGCTGCGCACTCCACTGGTGGCCTCTTCCTCGCCTTTGAGCAAGGATATCGGCAACATCCTGCGGCTGGAGGACGCCGGCGCCGCGGCCATCGTGCTGCACTCGCTGTTCGAAGAGCAGATTACAAAGGAGAGCGGCACTCTGGACCGCTTCCTCACCGAGGGCAGCGAGAGCTTCGGCGAAGCGCTGAGCTACTTCCCGGAGATGGTGAGCTACAACCTGGGCCCCGAACCGTACGTGAACCACCTGCGGAAGGCCAAGGAGAGTTGCGACATTCCGATCATCGCCTCGCTCAACGGCGTTTCCACCGGCGGCTGGATTCGCTACGCGCAACTGATAGAGCAGGCCGGAGCCGACGCCCTGGAGCTGAACGTCTACTACCTGCCCACGGACCTGGAATTGACTGCTGACAAGGTCGAGGAGATGTACTCCGACCTGGTCAGCCACGTCAAGGCCAGCGTCCGCATCCCGGTGGCGGTGAAAGTCGGCCCCTTTTTCACGGCCTTCGCCAGCATGGCCAAGCGGCTGGATGAAGCGGGCGCGGATGGGCTGGTGATTTTCAACCGTTTCTACCAGCCGGACTTCGACCTGGACACGCTGGAGGTGGTGCCCAACCTGCTGCTGAGCGATTCGTCCGAGCTGCGGCTGCGGCTGCACTGGGCGGCCCTGCTGTACAACCGCATTCGCCCGGACATCGCCATCACGGGGGGCGTCCACACCGCGGCGGACGTGGTGAAGAGCGTCATGGCCGGAGCGCGGGTGGCGATGATGACCTCGGCGCTGCTGCGCCATGGGCCGGACTACATCGGCAAGCTCGAAGAGGACCTGTCGGACTGGCTGGAAGAGCACGAATACGAATCGATCCAGCAGATGCGCGGCAGCATGAGCGCTCAGGCGGTCTCCGAGCCGGCCGCGTTTGAACGCGCCAATTACATGAAAGTGCTGTCGAGTTACACGCTCCGCAGCAACGCGCACTGAAGCCCGTCCCGCGGGCAGAAGCGGGGACTAAACTGGCTATCTTTCGTCTACCGGGCTACAGACTCAGCCCGGTTGGGACGATCTACGGACCAGCGGCAGTAGGGCGTCCAAAGCCCCGTCAGCCGTGAAAGGTCCCGTGCATCGCTCACACTCCTTCCCGGGCCACTCCAATTCGCGACGGTCATCCGCCGGCCAGGCAGGGCAGTGAGACGACGAGAATCCTCAGCAAGGAGAAGCCATTGTCCAGTTCGACCATCGATTCCTCTTCCAGCCAGACCCCATTTCAACAGTACGCAACGCAGCACCGTTCGATGCGGGAATCGTCCTGGTTCCAGGGCGGCTCCGCGGGCAGCTCAGGGTTTGGCCAAATCGTCAACCAGCTCCAGAACCTGGCCACCAGCGACCCCACGCAGTTCCAGCAACAGACGTCGAACATCGCCTCGCGGCTCAATAACATGGCCGGCCAGACCAGCGGGTTCGAGGCGCAACTTTTCCAGAACCTCGCCACTCAGTTCCAGCAGGCCTCGCAAACCGGCCAGGTTCCCCGGCTGGCCAACAGCCCGCACAGCCGGTCCTACGACGACAGCATGACCGTCGATTCAAAAGCGGAGCAAGAGTGGGGCACCGGAAACCCCACCGCGACCACGAGCACATCATCCACGGCACCGATCCCTCAGAATCCGAATGGCACCTATGGCCCGGAGGACGCTCTCGATCTCACGACCGCCGAGATTCAGGCCGCTGCGGGAGGTCTCGCCTTCGGGCAGACATTCATACTGCCGGACGGGACCCACGGCGTAGTCGCATAGCGGAAGACGGCACAGCGGCAATCGGAGCCGGCCCGGCGGCAGCGGCCCGTCAGGGCCAGCGGAACTCCTGCACGACCTGATCGATCGGTCCGTCGGCGATGATTCGCCCCCGCTCGAAGAACACGGTACGCCGGGCGAACTGCGCGGCGAAGACGAAGCGGCGCGTGGCCACGACGACGGCCGGTGCGCTCACCACCCCCAGCGCGCCCCAGACCGGCGGCGCCGGGAATCCGTCTGGAATATGCATCTCGCTGTTTCCCGTCGTATCTCTCCCGGAGACGTTCGCACAGGCTTTCTTCAATTCGTATGCCGGTCGTGCGGGTTCGGTTCTGCTCTGGATTGGGCGGGTCGGCTATAGTGAAGCTCTGGAGGGATGGGCCTTGATTCTCGGCACGGGCGTCGATCTGGCCGAAGTGGCGCGCATCCGCGCGTCGGTCGAGCGCTACGGCGCGCGCTTTGTCGAGCGCGTCTTTACCGCGCAGGAGATTGCCTACGTCGAGCGCAAGGCCAACAAATATGAGCGTTTCGCGGCGCGGTTCGCGGCCAAGGAGGCGGGGATGAAGGCGCTGGGCACGGGCTGGAGCCACGGTGTCACGTGGAGGGATTTCGAGGTCGCCAACCTGCCCTCGGGCCGGCCGACGCTGGCGCTGCACGGCGTGGCGGCCGGCATCGCCGCGCAACTGGGCGTGAAGGCGGTGCAGCTTTCTCTGACCCACACGTCCGAGACGGCGCTGGCCTGGGTTCTATTGGAAGGCTAACTTGTTTTTTTCAGGTCCTTCGTCGCCTCGAAGGTGTAGACCATGCGGTGGATCACGGTGATCGTCCCCAGCACGGCGATCACCCACAGCACGGCGGCCATGCGGTCCGTCAATCCGCCGATGATCAGCAGCACGACGCGCTCCGGGCGCTCCAGGAAGCCGACCTTGCAGCTGGGAATCACGTTTTCGGCCCGGCTGCGCGTGTAGCTGATCATGACGGAAGTGGTCATCACCAAGGCCGTCAGAACAACGTAAAAGTTGCGGTTGATATTGCTGTAGTAAACCAGCAAACCCATCAGCAGGAACAGGTCCGAATAGCGGTCCAGAACCGAATCGAAGAATGCGCCGAAGCGCGTCACCTGGTTGGTGGCGCGCGCTACGCGACCGTCCACCATGTCGAAGACGCCCGCGCCGATGATCACCAGCGCGGCCACCAGGAAGCGGCCCGAGGCCAGCAGCACGGCCGCGTAAACATTGATCAACAGGCCGAGCAAGGTCAGGAAATTAGGATGGATTTTCGATAGCGCGAGCCCGCGGACAATCAGCACCAGCAGCTTGTCGGAAGCGATCCCAATAGCGCGCGTGAACGTCATGGGGCCGCCCCTGATTTTACCTATTCCGGGTCGGCGGCGTCATGGATTGTCGTCAGCTCGAGAATCTCGAATTTGCGCTGGCCGCCGGGGATGGGGATCGTGACCTCGTCGCCGACCTGCTTGCCCAGCATGCCCTTGCCGATCGGTGAACTGGTGGAGATCAGGCCATTGGAGACGTCGGACTCCTCGCTGGCCACCAGCCGGTAGCGAATCTCCTCGTCCTTGTCGAGGTCCAGCAGGAGCACCTTCGAGCCCAGCCCGACGCGGTCGCGCGGGATCTTGGTCAGGTTGACCAGCGACAACTCCGCCAAGCGTAGTTTCATCTTGACGAGGCGGGCGTCAACGTAGCGCTGGCGTTCCTTGGCGGCGTGAAACTCGGCGTTCTCGCTCAGATCGCCGTGGGCACGCGCCTTGAGGATCTCCTTGGGCAACTCGACGCGAAGCTCATGCTCCAGCTTCGTAATCTCTTCCAGCATCCTCTTCTTGAGGTCGTCCATCCGATCCGCAGCCGCTCCTAACACAACTATTATAGGGATCCTGGCCCGGCGGGATGGGGATGGGGAGGCGAACGTGAATCGACGATGACGGAATAGTACGGGAATCGGCACAGCCGCGCGGGTATGATGACAATTCGGGTTTGGCGCGCGATGGCGCGCTGTTGCCAGGAGTAACGGATGAGCCGGATTCTGATGGTGGCCAGCGAAGCGACGCCTCTCGCCAAGTCGGGCGGGCTGGCGGATGTGACCGGCGCGTTGCCGGCGGAGTTGCAGAAACTGGGCCACGAAGTCGCCATCGTGATGCCGCGCTACCGCCGCATCCCGTGGGATCAGACCGAAAGCGCGTTTGACAACATGGTGGTTTACGCCGGCCACACGCCGTACCGCGTGGACATTCGCAAGCTGGTGCATAACGCCGTGACCTATTTCCTGGTGGAAGCGCCATACCTTTACGACCGCGCCGGGCTGTACGACGAGGGCGGGCGCGAATACAGCGACAACCCCCGGCGGTTCGCCGTCCACGCACTAGCGGCATTGGGCGTGGCACACACCGTTTTCCCGTCCGACATTCTGCATTGTCACGATTGGCAGTCGGCGCTGGTGCCGGTTTATAAAGCCGACCAGCAGCACGGCAACCCGGTGTTCGACCACGTGCGGACGGTGCTGACCATCCACAATCTGGGTTACCAGGGTCGATATGGCAAGGCGAACTTCTGGGACCTGGGGCTGAACGGCGGATGGTTCTCGCCGGACAAACTCGAGTTCCACGGGGACCTGAACATTCTGAAAGGCGGGCTGGCCACGGCCGACTGGCTGACGACAGTCAGCCCAACCTACGCCCGCGAGATTCAGACGCCGGAGTACGGCTGCGGCCTCGATGCCGCGCTCCGCAGCCGTTCAGCCACGCTGTCGGGCATTCTCAATGGCGTTGACTATGGCGAGTGGAATCCGGAGACCGACGCTCTGATCGCGGCCAACTACTCGCACGCCGACCTGGCGGGCAAACGGACCTGCAAGCTGGAATTGTTGCGTGAATTCGGGCTCCCGGCGGACGACCTCGAACGCCCGCTGATCGGTATCGTTTCGCGCCTCGTCCCGCAGAAGGGGTTAGACCTGATCGCGGGTCTGGCGCCGTTTTTCGAGCAGAACGACGTTCAACTGGCAGTGCTGGGCAGCGGCGAGTGGCGTTACGAACAACTGTTCAACGAATGGCAGCGCTGGCTGCCGCGGAAGGTCGGCGTGTGGATCGGATACAACAACGCGCTGGCGCATCGGATCGAGGCCGGAGCGGATCTGTTCCTCATGCCGAGCGCCTACGAGCCGTGCGGATTGAACCAGATTTACAGTCTGCGCTACGGCACCGTTCCGGTGGTGCGGGCCACGGGCGGCCTGGATGATACCATTCAGGAAGACACCGGATTCAAGTTCTCGTGGTACTCGACCGGAGCGCTGTACGATTCGCTGCGCGCGGCTTTGGGGGCCTTCCGGAATCGCGATGCATGGAGCGACCGCATGATCCGGGGCATGAAGAAGGATTTTTCGTGGGCCGTCTCGGCCGCTGCGTACTCCAGTTTGTATGGACGCCTGGCAGGCGGGGCCTGAATCCCGGAAAGAGAATCGGACATCAATTTAGATGGGAGAGGGTCAAGAGCAATGAGTAAGTCTACTGTTGAAATCACCGACACGAACTTCGAGCAGGAGGTCGCCGCGTCACCGGTCCCCGTCCTAGTGGACTTCTGGGCGGAGTGGTGCGGCCCGTGCCGCATGATCGCCCCGGCGGTCGAGTCGGTGGCCGAGGAATACACCGGCAAGCTCAAGGTCGGCAAGGTGAACGTTGACGAGAATATCAACACGGCCGGGCGGTTCAACATTCGCGGTATTCCCACGCTGCTTCTGTTTAAGGGCGGGAAGGTGGTCGACCAGCGCGTGGGCGCGGTCGGCAAGGGCGACATCGTGAAGATGCTGTCCCCGCACGTCGCCTGAACCCCGGCGCAACGCGAATCCGCGACCAACCAAGGGCGGCCTGGACGGGCCGCTCTTTTTGTACCTTTCAGCTTACGGCCAGAGTGGGCGGTGTGCTGCCGACATCGGAAGGCCCATTCCCGGGCGCCGGGACGAATCGCCGGCGCCGCCGCAGAATCCCATGGTCCCCAGCGACCGATTCCTGTGCGGGCTGAATTTCGATTACCGATCCCTCGATGTCCAGCTAGCGGTCACGAGACGTGATGTTGGAAGCCGCGGTGGCGCCGCGGGCGAAGTACTGCTGCTGCGACAGGTTCTTGTAAACCTGACCGGCGACGCCTGACGCAACCGGGCCGCTGATGCCCCGGCCGCCGGTGAGCAGCACCACAACCACCAGCTTGCGGCCGCCGACTTCATTGAAACTGCCGAACCAGCCGAGGTGCGTGCGCGCGTCCGAGCAGGTGCCGGTCTTGCCGTAAATCGGCTCGTTCGGATCGTAATTGGCGCGGCGCGCCGTGCCGAAGTCGGTCGCACCGAGCATGCCCGGCTTGAGCAGTGGCACGGCGGCGCGGATATCCAGGAACCGCTTCACCCGCGGCGTGAAGTTTTCGATCTCGGCCTCGTTGCGCGGGTATTGCAAGTAGTACAGCGTCCCGCCGTTGGCGACGGAGGAGACCAGCGCCGCCAGTTGCAGCGGCGTGATGCCGATCGCCTCGCCGAAGCTGGTCATCATCCCTACGGGCAGCTCGCGCGGCTTCTTGTCCGGGAAAATGCCCGGGCTCTCGCCCGGCAGGTCGTATCCCGCCTTCTCGCCCAAGCCGTACAACTTGCCGTAGTGATAAATCTTGTCGAAGCCCAGCTTCTCGCCGAGGTTGGCAAAGTACACATTGTTGGAGCGGGCGATGGCCGTGGTCAGGTCCATGGTCACCCGGCCGGAGAGCCGCAGCCGCGTGTCCTTGTCGATGATCCCTTCGCTCAGGGCGGCCAGGCTGGCGACCAGCTTGATCGTGGAGCAGGGCTGATAGGCGCCCTCGAGGGCCAGCTTCTGGTTCACCATGCTCAGGACGCGGCCCGTGGTCGGGTCGGCCACGACCACCGATCCGTTGAACGGCCCCAGAGCGTCCACCGCCGCACGCCGCACCTGGAGATCCTCTCCATCGATCACGTCGCCGATCGTCGAGTCGGCGTAGGTCGGTACATCCCACGGGCTGACCGATCGCCTGACCCGTTTCAAGCGGGCCAGCGGCGTCTTGCCGGCAGCGGTCTTGGAGGTTGCGTGCAACGCTGCCGGCTTCTTTGATTTGGCCCTGGTTGTTGAAGCCGGCGTCTGAAGCGGAGGCTTCGCCGACTCCTTCTTTTTCGGTTTGTGAGTGGTGGTCGTGCCGGCAAGCGCGCTCGGCGACAGGATGAGAGCGGCAAAAAGGAATCCAACGAATCGCGTCATTGTTTCATCCAGATAATAAGAACCTGTATTAGCATATCGGACGGACGCTCGATGCGCTTAGACGACGGTCCCGACAAATCTCCTTCATTTTGTTGTATCTGCATGGGGTAAGTCAAGCACCAAGGCGCCCCATGGCAGCCTGGGCCTCCGTGGCCGTCACCTCCCAGTCTGCAAATCAGTCGCGCAACAGGGGTCAATTTCTCACCGCCGCGCCCGGGTGGAGGAACTCCCCGGCCTGGCCGATTGGGACAAAGGCGGCCGCATGGTCCGGCGAACCTGTCAAAATGGGGAACGGATCTCATATGAAAATCTCGATGGGAGCGTGGTCGTTTACGTTCGGTCCGCACGCCGCCGCTCCCAAAGCGCTGAGTGCAATTTGCGAGCGCCTTTCGCAAGCCGGCTATGACGGCATCGAACTGTGCGGTTTTCCGCCCCATGTGACGCTGGAGTCTTACCCCGGCGCCGCCGAACGGGCCCAGTTGCACCGCCTGCTGGCCGATTACGGCCTGGGCGTCTCGGGATACTCCGCCGACTTCACCTCCGTCAACCCGCTCGTGGCCGGGAACCGCGACCGCTACCTGGGGCTCTTCCGGCGCCTGCTCGACCTATGCGCCGATATCGGCTCGCCGTCCATCCGGATCGACACAGTCGCGGCGCCAGGCTCGTTGAGCGACGATGAGTACCACCAGGCGTTCCACCGGCTGGGGGACTTGTGGCGCGAGTGCGCCGGTTTCGCGCGGCAGGCGGGCGTGTTTATGGTTTGGGAGTACGAGCCGGGGTTCGTTTTCAACAAGCCGTCCGAGGTGGTGGCCCTGCACGACCGCGTCGGCCATCCCTGGTTCCGGGTGCTCTTCGACACCACCCACGCCTACCTGTGCAGCGTGGTCGGGGCGCGACAGCACGGCCGCCGCGAAGTGCTGGAGGGCGGCATGAATGAATTCCTGGATCTGCTCAAGGGCCGCATCGGCGGCGTCCACGTAATCGACACCGACGGCACTCTCTACAGCGACGAGACCTCCATGCACCGCCCATTCCACGCCGGTGTCATTCCCTGGCGCGTCGTCATCCCCAAGCTGCTGGCCGTCGCCCCGGTCGAGTGGTGGTGCATCGACCTGTGCTTTTGCCCGGATGCCTGGGACCTGATTGCGCCCAGCCTGACCGATCTCAAGCAGATGATCGCCGCAGCGGGTCAATGATAGCCCGCGTTAGCCCGTTTCGACCGATCCACGGGGCGGCTTAGGGTGTCATTTGCGCCAGTAGCATTGGATTGCGCGAATTATAGGGATAGCGCCAACGCGCATCTTAATAAGACGCCATTATGCCAACATTAGAAACGCACTATCCTGGATAATTCACGCCTAAAACGACCTGATTCTCTTGATAAAATTTCGGATGACATGCTCAGTTACGCCCGCGGACCGGAGGCGGAAGTTCTCGATTTATCCCTTGGCGAGTTGTTGCGCGAATGCGCGACGATGGATCCCCGGGGCCTGGGATTGGTCAGCCGGCGGCAGGGCGTCCGGCTCACCTGGGCCGAGCTGCTGGATAAGGTGGTCCGCACGGCCGCTGGATTGCAAAGCCTGGGGCTGACGCCCGGCGACCGGATCGGCGTCTGGTCCACCAACTGCGCCGAGTGGGTTTACCTGCAGTTCGGCGCCGCCGCCGCGGGCGTCGTGCTGGTGAATGTCAACCCCGCCTACCGCAGCCACGAGCTGTCGTTCGTGCTGCGCGTCTCGCGCATCAAGTACCTGTTCATGCAGCAGCGCGACGCGCGCGCCGACTATGGCCGGATCCTGGCCCAATCCCTCGACGGCCTGGAGTGCGAACTGCGCCGGGAGATTATCCTGGGCAGCCCGGAGTGGAATGACCTGCTCGACCCCCGGCACCCTTTCCGCCCGCCGGAGATCGACGGCGGCGACATCGCCAATATCCAGTACACCTCCGGCACAACGGGCTCGCCCAAGGGTGTGCTGCTGAGCCATCGCAACATCGTCAACAACGGACGCTTCATCGCCGAGCGGCTGCGCCTGACCGGCCAGGACCGCATCTGCATCCCGGTGCCGCTGTACCACTGCTTCGGCTGCGTGATCGGCACCATCGCCGCGGTCGCGTCCGGAGCGGCGATGATCCTCCCGGGGCCCTCTTTCGACGCCGCCGCCACTCTGGCCGCCGTCCAGGAGGAGCGTGCCACGGCGCTGTACGGGGTGCCGGCCATGTTCATCGCTGAGCTGAGCCACCCGCAGTTTTCCACGTTCGACTTCACCAGCCTGCGGACGGGCGTGATGGCCGGCTCGCCCTGCCCGGTCGAGGTCATGAAGCGGGTGGTCCGCGAGATGCACTGCCCGGAGATCACGATCTGTTATGGGCAGACCGAGACCTCGCCCGTCAGCGTCATGTCCGACGTCAGCGATTCGATCGAGTTCCGCTGCTCCACTGTGGGGCGCGCCATGCCGGCCACCGAGATCCGCGTCATCGACCCGGTGAGCGGGGAGGTCGTGCCCGTCGGCCAGCAAGGCGAGCTGTGCGCGCGGGGTTATCTCACCATGGCGGGCTACGATGGCGACGTCGCGGCGACCCAAGGTGTGATCGGTCCGGACGGCTGGCTGCGCAGCGGCGATCTGGCCGTGATGCGCGAGGACGGCGCATTTCGCATCACCGGTCGCGCCAAGGACATGATCCTGCGCGGGGGTGAGAACATCTATCCGCGGGAGATTGAAGAGTTCCTGTACACCCATTCCAAGGTGGCCGAAGCGCAGGTGATCGGGGTTCCGGATCCACGCCTGAGCGAGGTCGTCTGCGCTTGGATCCGGCTGAAACCGGATCAGGAGGCTACGCCCGAGGAGATCCGCGATTACTGCCGCGGCCGCATCGCATATTTCAAAGTCCCGGAACTGATCCGGTTCGTCAACTCCTTCCCGATCACCGTCACCGGCAAGATACAGAAGTTCCGGATGCGGGAATTCGAGATCCAGGAGCGCGGCTTGGCTGAGGTCGCCGGCACAGTGACCGCCTGACCCGCCTCCCTCTTTCGGCCCCGTTCATCACTTTTCATCACTTTTCGACATTTTTCGACGCCCGTTCCCCCTCCCGCCCTCTCCAGAATCTCCGCTCCGTTACCTCATAGGACCAATAAGTTATTATTCATCAAGTACTTACTTCTAACGGACTATCCCTCTACCCTTGCCTTCTGAAACCGGCTCCCTCCGCCATGACGCTACACTTTTCATCACTTTTCTACACTCCCGCTACACCCCTGTCGAAATGCCCTTCCCACTTCCCTATTTCGCCTTGTATTCGTGCTTGACATCGGGTGTAACATCAAGCATGGGAATGGGTTGCTGGGAATTGGCTTTGTTCCTTCAAATTGAATCTCAGCGCCCTCAAACGTCGCCATCGCGCCCGCCGCGAGGGCTGCATGCGCGCCCTGCGCAGACGGCCTGATCAGTTCGGACAGGGCCAGCGAGATGCGGCCGAACTCGATTTCTCCACTCGGGTTCAACCCCGATGCCACGCCGAAAGATAGGCTTGTCAAACGATTGTTCTAATCATACGATTGAAACATTAGTATGAATCAACCGTTGGAAACAGTCGTTCGATCCGATACCAAGGAGAAGATCCTGGATGTCGCGGAGCGGCTGTTCGCGGACCACGGCTTCCCCTCGACGACGCTGCGCGACATCACCACCGAGGCCGGCGTCAACCTGGCTGCCGTGAACTACCACTTCCGCTCCAAGGAGGCGCTGTTGTCCGCCGTCCTGGAGCGCCGGCTCAAGCCGGTGAACGCGCGGCGCCTCGAACTCCTCGAGCGCGCGTTGCAGGATGCCGTGCGGGGCAAGCCGGTCCTCGAGGATCTGATCCGGGCGTTCATCCAGCCCATTTACGAGGCCCGCGGTGCCGGCATTGAGCTGGGCAACTTCGGGCGCCTGATGGCGCGCCTGGCGACGGAACCGGACGAGTGGGCCGTCGCGGTGATGTCCCAGCACATGCAATCGACCATCGAGCGGTTTCTGCCGCTGTTCTCTGCCGCCTTGGGCATCGACGACCCGTTGACCGTGGCCCTGGCGACGCACCTCAGCCTGGGAGCGATGGCGCACAGCCTGAAGGGCCTGCCGATACTGCACCGTATGGCGGGCGTCAACCCCGGCAAGATGGACCCGACCGAACACCTGGATCGACTGATTTGTTACACCGCCGGCGGCATGCGCGCGTTGGCGGAAAGGGAGCGAAGCCGATGAACGTGCGCATCCCCGCCCTGATCCTGAGCCTCGCGCTGGCCCTGGCCGCCCAGGAGGCCCGTCCGAAGATGCCATTGAGCTTCAGCAAGGCGATCGAAATCACTCTGGCCCCGGACGGCAACACCAAAGTGCAACTGGCCGTGGAGGCGATCCGCCAGGCGCAGGCGCGCAAGGCCGAGGCGCGCAGCGCGCTGCTGCCCAACGTGGATGCCGCCTGGACCGTCCAGAGCTTCACGAGCGACCTGGCCACGTTCGGGCTGAAAATCAGTCTGCCGATTCCGGGCTTCCAGATTCCCACTTTCGTCGGGCCGATCAGCACCTACGATTTGCGGGCCACGGCCACCCAGACGGTCTTCGACCTGAGCTCCATTCGCCGGTTGCAGTCGGCTGGAGCGACGGTTTCCGCGGCCAAGCTGGACTCCCAGCAATCGCGGCTGCAGGCCGCGGCGTCGGCTGGAAAGGCTTACATGAACGCCGCGCGGGCCGAGACGGCCGTGCAGACCGCGTTGGCGAATGTGGAGCTCGCCGGGAGGGAGCTGCGCCTGGCGCAGCAGCAGAAGGAAGCGGGTACTGCGACTGGCCTGGACATCACGCGCGCCGCGGTGGAGCTGGCCAGCGAGAAACAGCGCCTGATCGCGGCCCGGGAGGATCTGGAGACTTCGCGGCTGAACCTGCTGCGGGCGATGAATCTCGGCCTGGATCTCGATTTCGAGCTGACCGACAAGCTGAAGTACGAACCGGTCGAAATCCCCGATCCGGCCAAGGCGGTCGAAACCGCCATCGGCAACCGGCCGGACCTGAAGGCGCAGATCGAGCGCGAGCGCTCGGCCAAGCTCAGCTATGACGCCGCCAGGTTCCAGCGGCTGCCCTCGGTAACCGCGTTCGGCAATTATGGCGACATCGGCCTGGATCCGACCGTCATGCGTCCCACGCGCACCGCCGGCGTGAGCGTGCATCTCCCGATTTTCGACGGCGGGCGCCGCGACGCGCAGCGCGCCGAGGCCTCCTCGGAACTGCGCAGCGAGGCGATTCGGTCGCATGATGCGCGCCAACAGGCGGAACTCGAGGTGCGGACATCGATCGAGTCGCTGCGCTCCGCCGACGAGCAGGCGCGCGTCCGATTGGAAGCCTTGCAACTCTCCGAGAAAGAGCTGGCGCAGGCGCAGCGGCGCTTCGAGAATGGCGTCACTACCAACCTGGAAGTGACCGACGCGCAGACACGCCTGGCGCGGGCGCGCGAAGATTACGACACCGCGGTCTACACTCAGCGCGCCACGCGCATCGATCTGGCCGCCGCCCTTGGCGACATCGGCGAAATCTCGCGGTAAAGGAGCCACCCCATGAAAATCAAACGACTCATCCTGCCTTTGCTCATCGTGGCCGCGGCCCTCGGCGCCTGGTGGTACTGGTCCGCGCACAAGGATGGCAATGGCGTGCTGAAGCTCAGCGGCAACATCGAGTTCACGACCGTCAACATGTCCTTCAAGTATCCCGGCCGGCTGGTCGAACTGGCCGTCGATGAAGGCGACTCCGTGAAAAAAGACCAGCTGCTGGCCAGGCTGGACCGCCTCGAGAACGAGCATCAGCTCGGGCGTGAGAGAGCTTCGGTCGAGTCGGCGCAATCCAACCTGGTGCAGCTCCGCGCGTCGATCGACTACCAGAGCGCGTCGATCGAAAGCGACATCGCGCTGAAATCCGCGCAACTGCGCCAGGCCGAGGAGCGGCTGACCGAACTGCTGAACGGCAGCCGCCAGGAAGAGATCGGAGAGGCGCGAGCGGAGCAGGAAGAAGCGCAGGCGAACCAAGTGCAGGCCGCGGCCGACTGGGAGCGCGCCCAGCGGCTGTTCAAGAACGACGACATCTCGGCGCAGCAGTTGGACCAGTTCCGCAAGAACCGCGACTCGGCCGCGGCGTCCCTGCGGCGGGCCGAGGAGAGCCTGAAGCTGGTTTTGGCCGGGCCGCGACAGGAAGACATCGACCAGCAGAAGGACGCGGTGGCCAGCGCCAGGGCGGCGCTGAAAGTCTCCGAGGCGCAGCGCATCGACCTCAAGCGCCATGTCAACGAGATCGCGTACCGCAAGGCCGAGATCCAGCGCGCCCAGAAGTCAGCCGATATCCAGGACGTTGAGCTCGCCGACCGCATTCTGTATGCGCCGTTCGATGGCCTGGTGCTGACCAAGAGCGCGGAAAACGGAGAGGTCCTGGCGGCCGGCGCGACGGTGGTGACCGTGGGCGACATCGACCACCCCTGGGTGCGGGCCTATGTCGCCGAGCAGGACCTGGGCCGCATCCACAACGGAATGGCCGCGTCCGTGACAACCGACTCGTTCCCGGGCAAGACCTACAAGGGCCGGATCAGCTTCATCGCCTCGGACGCGGAGTTCACGCCCAAGACGATTCAAACGCAGGAGGAGCGCACCAAGCTGGTGTACCGCATCAAGGTGGAGTGCGCCAACCCGAACCGCGAGTTGAAGAACAACATGCCGGCCGATGTCGTCATCCGGCTGGATTAGAAACGCCGCCAGCGGAACCGGCATTCTGAGTAAGCAATCAGCGGGCGTGAAGGAGTGGGAAGGATGATCCGCCTCAGCGGAGTCAGGAAATCATTCGGCGCGTTGAAGGCCGTCGACGGCATCACGCTGGAGATCCCCAAGGGCGAGATCTTCGGCCTGGTCGGCCCGGATGGCGCGGGCAAAACGACGACGCTGCGGATGCTGGCCGGGCTGATCGATCCGGACGAAGGCAGCGTGCAGGTGGACGGCCTGGAGGTGAGGGACCACACCGAAGAGGTGAAGGACCAGATCGGTTACATGGCCCAGCGCTTCGGCCTGTACGGAGATCTTTCGGTCGAAGAGAACATGTTCTTCTACAGCGAACTGTTTGGCCTGCCGCACGGCGATCGCGAACGCATGATGGTCGAGTTCCTGGAGATGACGCGCATGTCGCCTTTCCGCCAGCGCCCGGCCGCCAAGCTCTCCGGCGGCATGAAGCAGAAGCTGGCGCTGATGTGCACGCTGCTGCACAAGCCGCGCGTGCTGTTTCTCGACGAGCCGACGAACGGCGTCGACCCGCTGTCGCGGCGAGATTTCTGGGTGATTCTGAAACGCCTGGCCGGCGAAGGACTGACCATCCTGGTGTCAACAGCCTATCTCGACGAAGCCGAGCGTTGCGACCGCGTCGGGCTGATGTACAAGGGGCGGCTGATCGAAATCGATCCGCCCTCAAAGATGCGCGCAGCGTGGGCGCCGTATTCGTTCGCCGTCGAGGGCGCGGACCGGCGCGCAGCGCGCCAGGCGTTGCACAACCAGCCTTTCATCCTGGGCGCGGAGCCGGCCGGCGCGGAGCTGCACGTGTATGTCAACGCATCGCTCGGAAGCGTCCACGACGCGGAGCGCGTGCTGCATGAATCGGGCTTGGCCGGCGCCTCGCTGCGGCCGATCAGTCCCGCGCTCGAGGACGTCTTCATCGCTTTGATCCGCCGCGAGGAGCGCCGTGCAGCCGCCTGAGACTCCCGCGGTCACCGTCGTCAACCTGGTCAAGCGCTTCGGCGACTTCGTGGCGGTGGACCATGTGAACCTGACGGTCGAGCGGGGCGAGATCTTCGGTTTCCTGGGACCCAACGGCGCGGGCAAGTCCACGCTGATCCGGATGCTGTGCGGGCTGCTCAGCCCCAGCGAGGGCCGGGCGACGGTGCACGGCTTCGACGTCGCCAGCCAGAGCGAGCAGGTGAAGGCCGGCATCGGCTACATGTCGCAGAAGTTCTCGCTGTACGACGACCTGCGGGTCGAGGAGAACATCGAGTTTTACTCCGGCGTCTACGGCGTGCCGCGCGCCCGCCGCGCGCAACGCCGGGAGGAGATTCTCTCGATGGCAGGGCTGACTGGCAGGCGCAAAGACATGACGATGCTGCTCACCGGCGGATGGAAACAGCGGCTGGCGCTGGGCTGTGCGATCCTGCACCAGCCGCCCATCGTCTTCCTCGACGAACCAACGTCGGGCGTCGACCCGATCGCCCGGCGCCAGTTCTGGGATCTGATCTACGGCCTGGCCGAGCAGGGCCAGACGGTCTTCGTTTCCACTCATTACATGGAGGAGGCCGAATACTGCCACCGGCTGGCGCTGATGGATCGCGGCCTGGTCATCGCGCTGGGCACGCCGGCGGAGTTGAAGGCGCAACGCGGGCCCGGCTCCACGATGGACGACGTTTTCATCACGGCGATTGAAGCGCAGGAGGCCGCGAGCAAATGAGCTTCCGTAGATTCATTGCCATCTTTCACAAGGAGGGGCGGCACATCGTCCGTGACCCGTTGAGCCTGGCCATGGCGCTGGCACTCCCGGTGTTGTTGTTGATCCTGTTCGGCTATGCGCTGACGCTGGACGTGGACCGCATTCCGACGGCGGTCTACGATATGGACCACACCCAGCAAAGCCGCGATCTCATCGACCGTTTCCGCGGCTCGAAGTACTTCACGATCGTCGACAACCGGGCCGACTACAAAACGATCGAGTCCGGCATCAACCGCAGCACCGTGCTGCTCGGGCTGGTGATCGAAAAGGACTTCGCCAAGAAACTCGCTTCGGGACAGGAGGCGCGCGTCCAGGCGCTGCTGGACGGCAGCGACTCGAACACTGCCTCCATCGCGACCGGCTATGTCGAGGCCCTGGTGCTCGCCTATGCCTCCGACTTGCGCGAGCAGGCGATGGCGCGCAAGGGCATCAGCAAGCTCCTAATGCCCGCCGACACGCGGATCCGAGTGATGTACAACTCCGACCTGAAGAGCAAGAACTTCATCGTGCCCGGCCTGATCGCCGTCATCCTGATGCTCATCGCCGCCATGCTCACCTCGTTGTGCATCGCGCGCGAATGGGAGAACGGCACCATGGAACAACTGTTGTCGACGCCCCTCCGGCCGGCGGAGTTGCTGTTTGGCAAGCTGTGCGCCTACTTCGTCTTGGGCATGGTGGACATGGTGATCGCCCTGGTCGTCGGCATCGGAGTGTTCGATGTCCCGATGCGCGGCAGCGTGCTCCTGCTGGCGATCTCCTCGGCGCTGTACCTGTTCGGCGCGTTGTGCTGGGGCATGTTTCTCTCCACAGTGCTGCGCTCGCAACTGCTGGCCTACCAGATCAGCCTTCTTACCTCTTTCCTGCCGGCGTTCCTGCTGAGTGGATTCATCTACTCGCTGGGCAACATGCCGTGGATCGTCCAGCAGATCTCGCGCGTCGTGCCGGCGCGCTACTTCATCACCATCCTGCAAGGGATTTTTCTGAAGGGCATCGGCATGCATTTGCTCTGGACGCAGTTCCTTTTCCTGTTCATTTACGCCAGCGGCGTGCTGGCGCTTGCGATCCGCAAACTCCGTCCGAAACTGGTGTGAACGCCATGTGGGAACGAATTTTTGAAATAGTCCGCAAGGAACTCCGCCAGTCGCTGCGCAACCCGCGCGTGCGCATGACGATGATCATGCCGCCGCTGATTCAAACCATCATTTTCGGCTACGCGGTGAACCTCGACGTGGAGCACGTCCGCCTGGTGGTGATGGATCTGGACCGCTCCGCAACCAGCCGCAACCTGATCTGGAAGTTCACCGGGTCGCCCTATTTCACCCTGCAAGGCGAGGCGCAGAGCGACCGAGCGGCGCAGGACCTGATCGACCGCGGCGACACCGATGCCATCCTGCGAATCCCGGTCCACTTCGGCGAGCAGATCGGGCACTGGCAGCAGTCGGAAGTGCAGGTGCTGCTCGACGGCTCCAATTCGAATACCGCTTCGATCATCTCGCAATACGCCGCCGGCGCCATCGCGGCCTTCAATCAGGACACGCTGCTGGGCCAGCAGCGCGAGCGCCTGGTGGGGCGCACTGCCCATGGCCCGGTTTTGCTGGCGATGCCCAACATCCGAACCGATACGCATGTGTGGTTCAACCCCGAGTTGAAAAGCCGCTACTACTTCGTGCCCGGCGTGCTGGTCAACATCATCATGATCGTGACGCTGATTCTGACCGCGCTGTCGATCGTGCGCGAGAAAGAGATCGGGACGATGGAGCAGATCATGGTGACGCCCATCCGTCCCATCGAACTGATGCTCGGCAAGACCATCCCCTTTGCGCTCGTCGGTTTCGTCGACTCGGTGGGGGTCACCGCACTCGCGCTGCTGCTGTTCCACGTGCCCTTTCGCGGGAGCGCGCTGCTGCTGGCTGTCTCGGCCGCGCTGTTTCTGCTCAGCACGCTCGGCGCGGGACTGTTCCTCTCCACCATCAGCCGCACGCAGCAGCAGGCCATGATGCTGGCTTTCTTCTTCATGCAGCCGGCCTTCATGCTTTCCGGGTTCGCTTTCCCGATCCGTAACATGCCACAAGTGGTGCAGTGGATCACCCTGATCAATCCGCTCCGCTATTTCATGGAGATCGTGCGCGGAATCTTCTTGAAGGGAGTCGGGATCAGCGTGCTCTGGCCGCAGCTGCTGACCCTCGGTGTGATGGGCGTCGTGATCATCGTTTCCAGCGCATTGCGATTCCACAAACGGCTGGATTGAGGCCCGGCCTGCTCGCGCCGCCCACCTTCGTCTGAACCAATAGCCCCCGGGGTCCGCCCGGCTCTCAGGTGTTGTCCGGCTTGGGCGTCCTGGCCGTGCTCTTCGGCAGCGCCGGCGGCTTGATGTAGTCTGCCGGGATCTCGCCCGTCAGCGTCTTCAGGAAGACGACGATGGAAGCGACCTCGTCGCGCATGAGCGGCTTGCCCAGTTGGTGAAGTGCCATCTCCCGGACCGCCTCTTCCAGCGTCACCACCTTCCCGTTGTGGAAGTAGGGCGCTGTTTTCTCGACGTTCCTGAGCGCGGGCACTTTGAACACCATCCGGTCGCTTGCCTGCTTGGTCACCGCCTCGCGTCCGGGGTCCGAGGTGTCGGGATAAGGCGTCGCCAGCCCGAGCTTCTGATAAATCTGGCCGCCCAGATAGGCGCCCGCGTGGCATGCCTGACAGCCCGCTTCTATGAACTTGTTGAAGCCCGCTTTCTCGGCATTCGTGAGCGCGCTTTGATCTCCCTTGAGGAACTTGTCCCAACGCGCCGGCGTCACCAGCTTGCGCTCGAACACGCCGAGCGCCCGGGCCGCGTTTCCGAACGTAACGGGATCCTTTTCCCCGGGAAACGCCTGCTGGAAGGCGCTTACGTATTCGGGGATGGACTTCAGCACCGCCAACACGGCCTTGTCGGACGCCATCGCCATCTCGACCGGATTCAGCATCGGGCCCTTGGACTGTTCCTCCACGTCCGGGGCCCGGCCATCCCAAAACTGGACGAAATGACCCGCGGCGTTGTACACCGTGGGCGCGTTGCGCGTGCCTTTCTGGCCTTTGTGGCCGTCGGAAACCCTATCCCCGTCCACACCGTACTTGGCCAGATCGTGGCACGTGTTGCAGGACACATCCTGGCCTTTGGACAACCGGGGATCGTAGTACAGCATGCGGCCCAGATCGGCCTTGGCCTGAGTCAGCGGGTTTTTCGCCGACTCCATCACTTCCGGCAGAGGCTGGAACATCTCGAGCTGGGCCGAATCGACCGTCACCGGCTTCGGCCCGCATCCGGTCAGACACAGCCCGGCGGCGAGCACCATTGAAAACGAGATCACAAGCTGAATATGTCTGTCTGACATGCCATTTCTCCTCGCTCAGCGACATTCCGTGCCGGCCGGAACTCAACCTGTCCGCTCCGGCTGGGACAATCATATCGCCGCCAGACCTCGTTGCGGCACAGGACTCTATAGCCCCTCGCTTGTTCACCCACGCGGCTGGCTCCTGCCCGGCGGCTGCGGGGTCGGACTGGCGTAGAATCGGTTGCATGAATCGCCGCAGTTTTCTGTACGGGGCGGCCGCGGCCTCGGCCGCCACAACCGTCCGCGCAGTGCCCGCTGAGCCTTCTCGCGGCCCGGAACTGGATTCCGTCGCCATCGCGCGCCGGCATCGCTTTGTCCGCGATCTGCCCACCCCGAACTTCTTTGAGGGGATGCTCATGGGCAACGGCGACCTTGGTTTGTGCGTCACGCTGCGGCCCGACGCCATGGGCCTGCACATCGGCAAGGAAGACGTCTGGGACATTCGCGTCAGCGAGGATCACTACCAGCACGTACTGCCGTTCCAGGAACTGCTGAAGCTATGGGAGCGCGCCAGTGAGGAGGCCAAGCGCCAGGGCAAGCCGGAGATGACCTCCCTGGAATACAACATCGACTTCTTCCGCGAGTACGCGCAGAAAGTGAGCTCTTCTTACGAGAAGCCCTGGCCGCGGCCGTGGCCCTGCGGGATCGTCTGGGTGCATTGGGACCCGCGCCGGGTGCGGCTGGTGCGGCAGACGCTCGATCCTGCCGACGGCCTGTTCACGGCCGAGTTCACCTCGGACGATCTCAAGGGCGGGATTCGGCCCTTTCAGATCTATTGCTTCGTCAGCCGCGATGCGAATCACATCTGTGCCTGGGCGGAAGGGGCGGCGCCGATCGAGTCGGTGGACCATGTGCCGAACCGCGACCGTCAGGCCCAGTTGCCCGAGCCGGAGGTGGCCACGGGGGACGGCGCATTTTCCTGCTTCCAGCGTTTTCCCGCCATTGCTCCGAGCGACAAGACGCCCCTTCCGGCCGCCTCTCCGGACGACTCTTCGTTTGCGCTCGCCGGGCGCTACCAGCTCCAGGATTTCAGGCTGGACATCACGCTGTTTACGCCGCGCGACGACAAGCGCAACCGGGAGCGAGCCGACGCCGAGGTGGTCCGCATGTCCTCCCGCCCGGCGCAGGAACTGCAGCGGGCCTCGGCCCGAAGCTGGCGTGACTTCTGGTCGAAGTCGGCGGTCGAATTCGACGATCGCGAACTTGAGCAGATCTGGTATCACAACCAATATTTTCTGGCCTGTTGTCTGCGCCCGGGCAAGGTCGCACCCGGCCTCTTCGGCAACTGGTCCAGCGGGCACATCGGCACTGCGTGGCACGGCGACTATCACATGAACTACAACACCCAGCAGGTCTGGTGGGGCGTGTTCAGCTCCAATCACGCCGAGCAGCACCTGCCTTACGTCGAGCTGTGCGAGAAGCTGACGAAACTGGGCGAGGCTTATGCCAAGGACAAGTTCGGCCTGCCCGGCGCCTTCTTCTTCCACTCCGCCTACCCCGTGCCCAGCAAGGTGAACCCGTACCCCGTGCCGCCGTGGGGCTACGAGGTGTGCGAAACGCCATGGGCCGTGCAGAGCCTGTGGTGGCACTACCTGTACACCCAGGATCGTGCGTTCCTCGAACGCGCCTATCCCATGCTGCGCGCGGCCTGCCGTTTTCTCGCCGCCTACGTGAAGCAGGGCGACGACGGCCGCTACCACATCGTGCCCACCGTGTCGCCAGAGAACTGGGGGTTCACGGTCGATATGCGGCTGAACAAGGACTGCATCATGGACCTGGCACTGTCGGAATTCGTTCTGAAGGCCACCGCCGAGGCAGCCAAAATCCTGGGCGTCGACTCGGACGAGAGCGCGCGCTGGCGCGACATCGGCACGCATCTGGCGGTCTACCCGAAAGTGAATGGGCCGTACGGCGAAGTCTGGCTGGATGTGCCCGGCGCGCCGGCGGAATGGATTTACAACGTGCCGGTGAACCTCGCCCCGGTCTTCCCCGGCGAGCAGGTGGGCCTCGATTCGTCTCCCGCCGAACTCGCCATCGCGCGCCGTTCGGCCGAGACCGTGCGCCTCGAGGGAGGGAACGACCTCGTCTTCCAGCCGCTCATCCTGGCCCGGCTCGGGATGCTCGATGCCACCTGGTTCAAGCGCGAGGTGCGCTACTGCCGCTTGCCCAACGGCATCGCCAACGACCGCGTCCGGCAGAGCGGCGGGCGCTACGGGGAAATGGCCGACTTCGATTTCATGATGCGCATGGGCGTGTGGACCGAAAACCTCTCGCTGCCCGCCGTGCTGAACGAGTGCCTGCTGCAGAGCTACAGCGGCGTCCTGCGGCTGTTCCCCAATACGACCAACCTCGGCGCGGCGCGCTTCCGCGATCTGCGCGCCGCCGGTGCGTTCCTGGTCAGCGCGAAGTGGGACGGCACGGCCGTGGCGGGCCTCCGCATTCTCAGCGAGAAGGGCTCGACTTTGCGGCTGATGAACCCCTGGGGCGACGCTGCCGTTCGGGTGACGCCGGCGACGAAGATCGAACGGCGGGCCGGCGTCGTGTCGATTCGCACCCGACCTGGCGAGCGTTACTCCATCGAGAAGATGGTTTGATCCTGTGCACGCGGCGGACGTCGGGCTAAGCGACGCTCTCCCGCTCTGATTGCGGCTGCGCGAGCAGCCGCTTGAGGGCCACGGCGATGTCGCGCATGTGCGACGGCTTCTCGATGACTTGCAGGCTGTCGCCGAGTTCCATCAGCCGCGCCCGGACTTCCTCCGGGTCCAACCCGCTCCATATCAGCACGCGGATGCCGGGGCGCAGGGCCCGGATCGCCTGGCAGACGGCATATCCGTCCAGGCCGGGCATGTTGATGTCCAGCACCACGGCTTGAATGACGCCGCCGAACTTGCGCACCGCTTCGATGCCCGCGCTTCCGCTGCGCGCCTCCACCACCGTGTAGCCGGCTCTCTTCAGCAGGCGCTGCGCCGCCTCGCGCACGGCGTCGTCGTCGTCCACCAGCAGAACATTGCCCGTACCGTGCCAATCCACCTCGAGCTCGTGCGTCCGGGCGGGCGGGTGCTCGGCGCCGCGGTACACCGGAAAAACGATGTGGAACGTCGAGCCCTGCCCGGGCTGGCTTTCCACTTCGATCTTGCCCTGATGCGCCCGTACGATCCCTTGCACGGCCGCCAGCCCCAGCCCGCGGCCCGACTTCTTAGTCGTGAAGAAGGGATCGAAAATCCGCGCGCGAACCTCCGCACTCATGCCGCAACCCGTGTCCCGGACCTGCAGCGAAACTCCAGTTGCCAGACCGTCTTCCTCGATCGCGCCCGTGCGCACGAACGTTGACCCGCCGCGCTCGCCCATCGCCTCGCCCGCGTTAATGAGCAGGTTCATCACCACCTGCCGCAACTGGCTCGGTTCGCCGCAAATGAGTGGCAGCGGCCGGCTGAAGTAATACTGGATCGCGCAGCTCTTGGGAATGGAAATGCGCAGCAGTTCGGCCATCTCCTGAACCAGTTCATTCAGGTTGACGGCGCTGAACTCGGAGTCGTTCGCACCCCGTCCGGCGTAAATCAGCATCTGGTGCGCCAGTTCGGCGGCACGGCGCGACGTTTTGTCGATCTGCTCGAGGCAATAGCGCACCGGCGACTGCGGCAAAGCATCCATCATGGCCAGTTCCGCGTTGCCCAGAATCGCCGCCAACAGGTTGTTGAAGTCGTGCGCCAGGCTGCCCGCCAGAGTCGCCAGGCTCTCGGTTTTGGAGGTCCGCGCCATGCGCTCCTCCAGGCGCTTCTGTTCGCTCCCCGCCGAGTGCTTCCTCGCCTGGTGATCGGCCACCGCCAGCCGCAGTGCGATGGCCTCCGGCTCGCACGGAAACACAATGTAATCGTCGGCGCCGGCCGCCAGCAGCGGCGCGATTTCCGCTTCTCGCTGCCACGCGCCCAGGACCACCAGCGGAGTCCGGTCGCCGGTCCGCCGCCGGAATTCGTGCACCAGCACGACCGATTCATCGATGTCCGGCGGCAATTGCAGCAGCACCAGCTCCTCGCCTTCCAGGGGGATTTCCGGCGTCTCGGCGCAACGCACCAGGTGTCCCTGCCGGGACAGCTTCGCGTCCATCGCCTGCTTCGTGCGCTCGTCGCTCGAATACCAGAGAATCCTCATGCCAGGAGGGCCGCCGCTATGTGAAGAAGACTTAACAACCGCAAATTCAAGTGTACACTGTAGCCGCTCCTGTCAAGCGGGGATCTGAACCGGTCACGCCGGGCGCTGCTCCGCCGCCGATTTGGAACCCGCCCGCAAACCGCGTTGATGGCTGAAACGATCATGCGCATTTCTGGATCGGCAATCGGTCATAGCCCACGAGTTGTATGCCGTTGCGCCGGACCGCTTCCAGCGCCGCCGGATCCAGCAGCGCCCGCAGTTCCCGTTCCCGGCTCTCCTTCAGCCGCGTGCGGGCCGCCATCAGTTCGGCCGTGCAGAAGCCCGGATGGACCATGAATTCCGTCGTGCCGTCCGGCAGATGGTCCAGCAGGCGCACCAGCGCCTGCGGCCCGATTCGCCCGGTAAGCTGAAAGCCGGCAAACCAATCGGTGGTCACGCACCCCCGTCGCGCCAACGTGCGGAGAAAGCGCCCGCGGACGACCGAGAACCCGCGGCCCACGGCGCGCGTCGCGAGCGGCACATCCTCCGCCGCGCCCGTGCGCGGCAGATCGAACGGGCGCCGAACCCAGCGCACCCCGTATTCCTCGCCCAGCCGTGCCACGGCCTCCAGGACGGACGGCAGCAGGTGCGTGTGCTTGTGCGTGTCGGCATGCGTCGGCCGGATGCCCGCCGCCACGATTTTCTCCATCTGCGCCCGCAGTTCGGTGTACACGTCGATCCGGCCCAGCGCCAGCTCCGCCGCCAGCCGCCCCACGCTCGGCGGCAGAGCGCGCTCCGGCCGCAGCACGGAACGACCTCCCACCAGGACCAGGTGCACCCCCACATCCAGCGCGGGATTCTCGCTTGCCAGTCGCACCGCGTCGTCGAACGCCGCGCCGTTAGCCATCAACGTCGTCGACGTGAGAATGCCCTTGGCCCGCGCCTCGACAATCCCCGCATTCACGTCGCGCGTGAAGCCGAAGTCGTCCGCATTGACCGCCAGGTATTTCGCGCCGCCGGCCATCAGAACATCTTGAGCTGGATCGTGAGGAACTTCTTCGGATTGTGGCGGAACGCCTTCATCAGCTCGTTCATCTCCGAGGCCGTCCCCACCAGGTTCTCGTACAGCGCCGGATTGACCATCAACTGGCCCAGCGTGCCCTGGCCCGCGTTCAGCTTGTCCAGCGTGCTGTTCAGCCGGCCCAGCGTCGCCACCGCCTCATTGTGCAGCGCCTCGTCGGTCAGCAGCTTGCCCGCGGTGCCTTTGCCGGCGTTCAGGTTGGCCAGCAGTGTCTTCAATTCCGTGGTGCTTTGCTTCAGCTCGTCGTACAGCGCCGGATCCTTCACCAGTTTGCCCGCCGTGCCTTCCCCCCGCTGGATGCCGTCGAGCAGGCCGTTCACCCGCGTAACCGTCCCGTGCACTTCGTTGTACAGCGTCTGGTCGTATAGCAAAGCGCCCGCAGTGCCCTGCCCGCTCGCCAGCGCGTGCGTCACCTTCTGGAAGTCGTCCAGAATCGCATTCAGCTTGTGGTACAGCTCCTCGTCGTACAGCAGCTTGCCGATGTCGCCCTTGCCCTGCTCGAGCCGCGACACCAGCCCGTCCACGCGCGTCAGGATGGTCTGCATGCTCGTCAGCAGCGGATATGCCGACTCGAGCATCTCCATGACGTCCTTCTCGTCCTTGCTCTTGATCTCCGCGCCTTCCCGCACGTGCTCCGGACTCTGCCCCCGCTCGATGTTCAGGTACTTCGTCCCCAGCACGTTCTCCGAGCTGAAGCCCACCTCGCTGTCCCTGGGGATGGCGCGCAGGAAATCCTCCTCGATCTGCATGGTCATGCGCACCGCGCGCTTGTTATTTGAGTCCCCGGTCAGCGCGATCGCGCTCACCTTCCCCACCAGAATCCCGTTCAGCCGCACCGCCGCGCCATCGGTCATCGCCACTGAGTCGGGGAAGTAGGCGTACAGGGTGAACTTCTCGCTGAACGGGTTGTTCGCGCCGGTCATCAGAAACACGAGCACGGCCAGGAGCATCAGTGCGATCGCCGCCATGATGCCGACCTTCAACTGCGACCAGGCAACTCTTTGGGGTGATGGCATCCGCTCCTCCTAGCTTCCCACGAACTCATGCATGAGGAATGAACTTAACGACATACGGATCCGTGCAGCCGCTCAACTCCGGCGCCGTCCCCAGGAACGCCATGCGGCCCTCCTGGAGGACCAGGTAGCGCGTTCGCGTGGCGTCGCCGTTGCCGCCCGCCGGGCGCAGCTCCCCCGTGCCCGGGTCGACGCGGAATCGCGCCAGGATCTCGCCGTCCTGGTAGCGCTGCGTCACGATCACGGTCGTCGCCTGGCGCACGTCTCGGCCCTTGACGATCAGCGCCATGATCGTGTTGGCCGTAATCGGGTCCAGTCCCGCCGTGGGCGAATCGTACAGCATCAACTCCGGCTGCGAAACGATGGCGCGCGCGATCCCCACCCGGCGCCGCATCCCACCCGACAGCTCGCTGGGGTATTTCTCCAGAGTCTGCCCCAGTTCCACAAACTCCAGCGATTGCTCCACCCTGGGCTGAACCTGCTCCGGCGGGCACCTCAGCAAGGGCTGGTTCTCCAGCGGATAGGCGACGTTGTCGGCGATGTTCAGCGAATCGAACAGGCCGCCCTCCTGAAACAACACGCCGATCCGGCTGCGCACGTCGAACCACTGCCGCTCTCCGTACGATGTGACGTCTTTTCCGAACAGCACCAGCCGCCCCTCGCTCGGCCGCAGCAGCCCCAGCGCGATCTTCAGCAATATCGTCTTGCCGCTGCCCGCCGCGCCCAGTATGATCAGCGTCTCGCCGGCCGACAGTTCGAAGGAAATGTGCTCCAGCAGGGTCCTCTCATCGATGTGCAGCCCCACGTCGTCGAAGGCCAGTTGTACGGCCGCGTGTTCCGTCATCGTTCCTCACAGCGAGACGAAAATCCGCCCGATGAAAAATGTCAGCACCACGATCCACACGCTGGCCACCACCATCGCCTGCGTGGTGGACCGGCCCACGCCCTGCGTGCCGCCCTCGGTCCGCATGCCGTAAAAGCAACCCACCAGCGACAGCACCACCGCGAACACAAGCGGCTTGATCAGGCCCTGCGACATGTCGTTCCATTCGAGGATCCGCCATGCCGTGATCCAGAAGTGCGAGCCCGTGGTCAGGTTCAGCATCGGGCACGCCACCACCCACCCTCCGACCAAAGCCACGAAATCGGCCAGAATCACCAGCAGCGGCAGGACCACTGCGGTGGCGATCAACCGCGGCGTCACCAGCTTCAACACAGGATCGGTGCCCAGCGCGCGCATGGCGTCGATCTGCTCGGTCACCTTCATCGACCCGATCTCACTCGCCATGCCGGTCGAATTGCGTCCCGCCACCATGATCGCGGTCAGCACCGGCCCCATCTCGCGAATCTGCGCGATCGACACCAGCTGCGCCACGCTGGCGGTTTGGCCATACGTCTCCAAAGCTCTCGACATCTGTAACGCCAGCACCGCCCCGCTGAAAAAGCCGGTCAGCATCGCCACCGGCAGACTCCCGATCCCGATCAGGTCCATCTGCAGGAAGACGTCGTCCCAGTAGTGCGGCTTTTGAAAAATGCCCCGGATTGCGCGCCCGGCCAGCAGCACGAATTCCTGGAAGATCAGTATCGGTCGTTTCAGCAGGTCGAACACTGGAAACCCATCCTGCGAACACTGATGCTAGCATACGGGCGACGGACGTTTTTGCAGCCTGTGCGCCGATCAGGGGCGTTTTTACAAATGACAACCCAGGGCCTCACCGACATCGCCGGCATCCGCGTGGGGCACGTTTCCGATTTCGATGCCCTCACCGGCTGCACGGCCATTGTCTGCGAGGGCGGCGCCGTCGCCGGCGCTTCCATCCAGGGCGGCGCCAGCGGCGCCGAGGAATTCGAGACCATGAGTCCCTGGCACATTGCGCCGCAGGTCCACGCTGTCCTCCTGGCCGGCGGCAGCGCCTTCGGGCTCGAGGCCGCATCCGGTGTGCGCCGTTACCTGGAACAGAAGGGGGTCGGTTTCCCCACCGGCTACGCCAAAGTGCCGATTGTGCCCGGGGCGATCCTGTACGATCTGGGCATCGGCAAGGCCCACGTCCGCCCGACGCGTGAAATGGGCGAAGCCGCAGCCTCAGCAGCCACCGGCGGGCCCGTCGCCGAAGGATGCGTCGGCGCGGGCACAGGCGCCACCGTCGGCAAGCTCTTCGGCCTGCGCCAGGCCATGAAATCCGGGATCGGCACGTTCACCGTCGACGCCGGCGCAGCCTGTCCCGGCGTGCGCGTCTCCGCGCTGGTCGCGGTCAATGCTTTCGGCGACGTGCGCGACATCGAAACCGGCCGCCTCATCGCGGGCGCGCGCGTCGCGCCCGATTCGATGGAACTCGCCGGCACTCTGCGTCGCTTCCGCGATTGCAAGCCCGCCCCGGCTCCCGGCAACACCACCCTCGCCGTGGTCGCCACCAATGCCCGTCTGAACAAGGTGCAGGCCGCCCGTCTCGCCTTTCTCGCCCAGCACGGGTTCGTCCGCGCCATCGAGCCCGTCCACACATCGATGGACGGCGACCTGTCGATCGCCCTCAGCCTCGGCTCGGCCGAAGCTTCCATCGACGTGCTCGGCGCCGCCGCCGCCGAAGCCGTCGCCCGCGCCATCGCCCGCGCCGTCAAACTGGCCCGCACACTCGGCGGCGTTCCCGGACTTGCGGACCGCGGCGGCGCGGCGTAGACTCCCCGGCATGCGCCTGCTCGCCCTGTTCCTGGGCGCGGCTTTTTCGGCCGCCGCCCAGCCTGCGTCCTCCGGCCCGTTCTTCAACGCCCGTGACAACGGTGCGCTCGGCGACGGGCTGGCCGACGACACCGCCGCCATCCAGAAGACCATCGACGCCGTCTCCACCCGCGGCGGGGGCATCGCCTACGTTCCGCCGGGCCAGTACAACCTGCGTCCCATCGAGCTGAAAAGCGGCGTCACCCTCTATCTCGACGCCGGCGCCACGCTCATCGCCAGCCCTAATCTGGCCGACTATCCACTGGAGCCGCAGCAGCGCGAGGGCGAGAGTTCTCGTGTCGGCCTGATTACCGTGCGCCACTGCCATAACGTCGTCATCGCCGGCCGCGGCGCGATTGAGGGCAACGGCGGCCGCTTCGTCGATTCGACGCACGTGAAAACACTGAACGACGCCGATCCGAAATACACCCGCCAGGGGGCCGACTTCATGAATGAGAAGTACGGCGCCGAAGATGGCCCCTGGGTGCCCATCAAGGATCGCCCCGGCAACCTGCTGCGGGTCATGGATAGCGAGGATTTCGAGCTCACGGGCGTGACCGTCCGCAATTCGCCGGCCTGGACATGCGAGCTGTACCACTCGAACAACATCAACATCCACCACGCCCGCATCCACAGCCTCGACTCCAACCTGCGCGTGCCCAATGACGACGGCATCGACGTCAACGGCTGCACCCGCGTGCACATCTCCGACATGGACATCCAGACCGGCGACGACTGCATTGCCCTCTTCGCCGGCTCGAACATCACCATCGCCAACGCCACCCTGCGCTCTCGCTCGGCCGGCATCCGCGCCGGCTACTACCTGGCCACACTGCGCGACGTCGTCGTCAACAACATCGTCATCGACGACTCTAACCGCGGCATCAACGTCAATGTGCGCGGCGGCAACACCATCGAGAACCTGCTCTTCTCGAACATCCTCATTCGCACCCACCTCATCACCGGCCAGTGGTGGGGCAAGGCCGAGCCGATCAACGTCTCGGCCACGGTAAGCCCGCGCAATACCGGCGCGCCGGGCCTCATCCGCGGCCTGCGCTTCCACGACATCCGCATCGATTCCGAGGCCGGCATCCTGGTCTACGCCGAGCGGCCCGGGATGATCGAGGATCTCGAGTTCGACGCCATCCATGCTCACATCCGCAAGGGCCCGCTCGCGGAAGCTTACGGCGGCAACTTCGACCTGCGCGGCGACACCCGGCCGGAGCTGGCGATCTTCCAGCACGACATCCCGGCGCTGTGCGCGCGCGGCGTCAAAGGACTGGCGATCAATGATCTTGAAGTCCAGTGGGACGACGCTCTACCGGATTTCTACACCTACGCCATCCAGGTCCAGGACTCGGCCGGCGTCGACATCCAACGCCTGAAGGGCCGCGCCGCGCATCCGGGTCTCGACCCGTTGCGCCTGGACAATTGCACGGACGTTACCGCCGGCACGCGTCCGCGTTAAGCCAGCCCGGCGCCCACGGACGGCGTCTGCGCCGCCATCAACTCCGCTGCCGCTGGCCTTCAATGGGTATAGAATCTGTGGCGCCGGGAGTCGTGGCGTGGAAATCCCGGCTGATCGGATTCTGGAAAGAAACGCGGTTGCTCCGTTCCACGGGGCTCCAGCGAAGAATAGAGAGCAGGAGGCTTGACCGTGCAATTCGGAATACACTCCCTGTTGTTCAGAGAGACCTTTCTCGACAAGGATCTGCCGCTGCTGGATAAATGCAAGGCAATGGGATTCGACGCCGTGGAGATCATCCCATTCGACCCGGACGGTTTCCCGGCCGCGAAGGTCAGGGCCGCTGCGGCGGACCTCGGCCTGACCATCAATACCGGCTACGGGATGCCGGCGCAGTACAACATCATTTCACCGGACCCGGCCGTTCGCGAGGCCGGCATCGCGTTCTCCAAACGGTTGATCGACCTCAGTAACGAGGCCGGCGCGCGTGTGTTTGGAGGAATGATTTACTGCGGTTGGGGTTACCTCACAGGCAAGCCTCGCACCGACGAAGAATGGAAGTGGGGCGTGAAAGGTTACCACGAGATCGCATCCTATGCGCGCCAATGCTCGGACCTCGTTCTCGGCATCGAGCCGGTGAACCGTTTTGAGTCGCATTTCATCAACACCGCCGCCGATGCCCTCAAATTCATCCGCCAGGTCGGCCTGCCCAACGTCAAGGTCCACCTGGATACCTTCCACATGATTCGCGAGGAGAACGATTTCCCCGGAGCCGTGCTCACTGCCGGCGGGGATCTGGGTTACGTCCACGCCTGCGAGAACCAGCGCGGGATTCCTGGTTCCGGGCTGGTGCCTTGGAGTGCCTTTTTTCAGGCGCTGAAACAGGTGGGCTACGACGGCTGCATTACGATCGAGTCTTTCGATCCCGAGATCGAAAGCGTCGCCAAGCTGTGCTGCATCTGGCGCAAGTTGGCCGATTCACCCGAGCAGTTGGCCACCGAAGGACTGGCATTCCTCAAGGGCGTGTACCAATCGGCGTATTTCGGACAGCCCCACGAGAGCGTTGCCGTTTGATCCTGGCGCTACGCGCCGGTACCGCCAGGACTCACTTCAGATTCTCGGCACTGCGCTAGAACGTCCACCAGGGCCGCGGTGCCACCAGGGCCGCGGAGCGCCCGCCCGACGCCACAATCTCGCCCGCGGTCCCCTCCGCTCCGGCGCGGTCGCACTGGTAATCCACCGCCACCGCTCAACCCTGCCGCTCCAGCTCCAACCCCATGCCCGGTCCCGCGCATTGCAGGCGCCCATCACCAGCGCCGGGTGATCCCCCAACGCCTTCGGCACGACGCTATTCCTGCGCCGCCCGCCCTTGTTACACCCCTAGAACACAAAATCTGTTGCCCTGCCAGGAGTTTTTATTCACACTTGGAGAGCAGGAGGGCTGCAACCAACCTTGATCCTGAAAGTCACCGATACCAGTGCATCCTTCGAGCCCATGGAGCGCTGGAGCGTCGCCAAGGCCAGCGAGACCTTCGACGTCGCCCGCTGGGGCAAGGGCTATTTCTCGGTGAGCGAAGAAGGCCACGTGCTGGTGCATCCCGGCCGCGACCCCAACCGTGCCGTCGACCTCAAGCAGTTGGTTGACACCCTGGTCCTGCGCGGCATCGACCCGCCCATCCTGATCCGCTTCGGGGAAATCCTCGGCAACCAGCTGCAGGAGTTGCAGACTACGTTTCAGGCCTCTATCGCCGAGCACAACTACAAAGGCGGCTACTGCTGCGTCTATCCCATCAAGGTCAACCAGCAGCGCCATGTTGTCGAGGAGATCTACAAATACGGCCGGCCTTTCGGCTTCGGCCTGGAGGTTGGCTCCAAGCCCGAGCTGCTGGCCGTCGTGGCCATCGCCGACAACCAGACGCCGATCATCTGCAACGGCTTCAAGGACGACGAGTACATCGAAATGGTGATGCTGGCCCGCAAGATCGGCCGCCGCATCCTCCCCGTCGTCGAAAAGTACACCGAGCTCGACCTGATCCTTAAATACGCCGAGAAGGTCGGCGTGCGGCCCGAGATCGGCATCCGCGTCAAGCTCGCCAGCCGCGGCGCCGGCCGCTGGAAGTCCTCCGGCGGGTACCGCTCCAAGTTCGGCCTCACGGTCACAGAGGCCATCCGCGCGCTGGAAACACTCAAGGCCGCCGGCATGGAGGATTGCCTCAAGCTGCTGCACTTCCATCTCGGCAGCCAGATCACCAACATCCGCCACATCAAGGCCGCCGTCATCGAAGCCGCCCGCATCTACGTCGATCTCAAGAAGAGCGGCTGCGGCCTCGAAATGCTCGACGTCGGCGGCGGCCTGGGCATCGATTACGACGGCTCGCAGACCGATTTCGAATCCAGCGTCAACTACACGCTCCAGGAGTACACCAACGACGTCGTTTACCACATCCAGAACGTCTGCGATGAGGGCGAGGTCCCGCACCCGATCATCGTTACCGAGTGCGGCCGCGCCATCGCCGCCTATCACAGCGTGCTGGTGTTCAACGTCCTGGGCGTGGCCGGCTATGGCGACGAAGAGGTGCCCACCGCGCTGCCCGACGACGTCGAACAGCCGCTGATCGACCTCCTGGAAACCTACAAAAACCTCGGAACCAAGAACCTGTTGGAGGGTTTCCACGACGCCCAGCAGGCGCTCGATTCGGCCTTGAACCTCTTCTCCCTCGGCTACCTGCCACTCAAACAGCGCTCGCTGGCCGAGAACCTGTACTGGCTGATCTGCCGCAAGGTCCTGGCCCTGGCGCTCAAGCTGGATGTGTTCCCCGAAGAGCTCGAGGGCCTCGACGGGATGCTCTCCGACACCTACTTCTGCAACTTTTCGCTGTTCCAGAGCATGCCCGATAGCTGGGCGGTGAAGCAGCTTTTCCCCATCATGCCGATTCACCGCCTGAACGAACCGCTGACCCGCAGCGCCGTGCTGGGCGACATCTCCTGCGACAGCGACGGCAAGGTGGACCAGTTCATCGACCGCCGCGATGTCCGCCGCACCCTGCCGCTGCACCCCTTCAACGGCGAGCCCTACTACCTGGCGACATTCCTGGTCGGCGCTTACCAGGAGATCCTCGGCGATCTGCACAACCTGCTGGGCGACACCCACGCCGTCCACGTGCGTTTGAACGAGCAGGGCGCCGCGGTGCTCGAGGCGGTGATCCGCGGCAACACGGTCAAAGAAGTCCTCGACTACGTCCAGTTCAACGCCCGCACGCTGCTCGAGCAACTCCGCCAGGACGTCGAGCAGGCCGTGCTGGACGGCCGCATCGGCTACGAGGACTCCGGCCGGCTGCTGAAATTCTACGAGGATGGTCTGTACGGCTACACCTACCTCGAGGATGCCCACGCGCGCTGAGCGGGGGGCGACGCCGGAGCCACGCTATCCGGCGCCGGAGCGAAGATGAGTGAATTCTGCGCGCCGCGTCTGCGCGTCGTCCTGGTCGACGTACGCAACCCCCTCAATATCGGCGCCGCCGCGCGCGCCATGAGCAACTTCGGTTGTTTCGACCTGCGCCTCGTGCATCCCTACGACGTGGCGTTTCGTGAAGCTGTTTCCGGCGTCGGCGCGGGCTCCGTGCTGGCGGCGGCGCAGGTACACGAAACGCTGGCCGAAGCCCTGGAGGGCGTCTCCCTGGTGGCCGGCGCGACCGGCCTGGCGCACCGCCAGCTTCACTTGAGCGTCCACCGCCTCGAGCCCGGCGCACGCCTGCTGCGGCGTCACCTCGCGGCCGCGCCGGCCGCTCTGCTGTTCGGTTCGGAGAACCACGGGCTCTCCAACGACGGCCTGAGCTTCTGCCACTGGCTGGTGCATATCCCCACACGGCGCGAACATGAGTCGATGAATCTCGGCCAGGCCGTGGCGGTGTGCCTGTACGAACTCGCGCGCAGCCCCGCCGCCGCGCGCCGCCTCCCCGGCGCCGCCGAACTGGCCCCCGACGGAGAGGTCGAACGCTTCACCTCCGTGCTGCTGGATATGATGGGGGCCTCCGGCTACAGCGACTTCGGCCCCGGCCCGGCGACCGTCGAGAAAACCCGCCGTCTGGTGCGGCGTCTGGCCCTGCGCGGCGGCGACGTAAACCTCTGGAGCGGCATAATGCGCCAGGCGCTGTGGCGCATGCGCCACGCCGCCGCTCCCGAAACGCCGGAAGATTAGCGGCTCCCTGCCCTTCGGCACAGCGTTGGGGGCGGCGACCGGGCATGGGCCGTGCGGTCGAAATTGAAAAGACTTTCCGTTTTTGTCCGTAACTTACTGATTCCAGGTATAAAACGGCAAGATTTACCGTTCCGCCGTGGGACGCGAGAGAGGACAACAGCGGTTGAGATCAACCTGCCCGGACGACCCGCCGCGCCTCTGCTATCCTGTCAATTGCCATGACCAAGGTGGACGTAACCTACGCGCTGAGCGGCGCTGTGGACGACGCACTGATGGACCAGATCGATCGCGCCCACGGCATCTATGGACTCCTGGCGCTGCGCCTTAGCCCGGCGCTGGATTCGCTGCGGGTTGAATACGACGCCTCGCGGCTGAAACCGGAAGACGTCGATCACGCGCTGCACTCAGCCGGACTGGCGGTGCGCCGCACACAGGAGTAGCCGCGGCTCTCATCAACCAGAACCACGGCGCGGCTCATGTCAACGCTTTTCGCATTCCCCGATGTCGATGCCCTGGGACGCGCCCTGCGCTTCTGGACCGAATGGCACGGCGCAGGGCGCTTCGGGCTGGTCTTTCTGGTCGTGCTGGTGGCCGCCTGGGCCCTCAAGGGGCTCTTGTTCCGTGCGCTCGAGCACATCGCCGCGCGCACCGGCACCGACCTGGACAGCACCCTGGTCGGGGCCTTGCGCTGGCCGGCGCGCTACTGGGTGGTGCTGCTGGCGCTGGTGGTCGCCGTGGCCGATCTGGACGAGCGCGACGTGCCCGCGCGCGTCGCCCATGCCTTGTCCGTCGCCACGCTGATTCTGCTGACCATATCGATCACGCTGGCCGTCGCCCGCGCCAGCATTGTGCTGCTCCAGCATTCCATGCGCCGCAGCGCTACGGGGATCGAGATCACCACGCTGACCAAAACGATGATCCGGCTCTTCTGGGCCGTGCCGGCAGTGCTGATTATCCTCAGCGCCTTCAGCATCCAGGTCTGGCCGGCGATGGCCACGCTGGGGGTCGGCGGCATCGCGGTTACTTTCGCCTTGAAGGACACCCTGGCCAACGTCTTTTCCGGCTTCTACGTCAGCCTGTCCGGCCAGTTGCACCGGGGCGATTACATCCGCCTCGACAAGACCACCGAAGGCTACGTGATGGACATCCACTGGCGCATCACAGCGCTGCGGACTCTGGACGGCAACATGGTTCTGATCCCCAACTCGAAGCTGGCCGAGGCCGTTGTCACGAATTTGAGCCAGCCCGCCGCTCTGCTGAGCGTGGGCATTTCCTACGGCGTGGCCTACGACACCGACCTCGAGCTGCTGGACCGGGTGGTGCTGGAGGAAGTAAGCGCCGCGCAGGGCGCGATTCCCGGCCTGCTGGCGAAACCCGCCGCAGTGAACCGCCTCAATCCGGGCTTTGGCGACTGGGCACTCAACTTCACGCTGTATGTATCCGTGACGGACGTGTCGGCGCAATTCGCCGTGACTGATCTGCTGCGGCGGCGGCTGCTGACGCGTTTTCTGAAGGAAGGCATCCGCATGCCATACCCGACCCGCACCATCGAGATGCAGCGCGAAGCCGGTTCGCCCCCGCCCGCGGTGTGAGTCACTGCCCGGTCCCGGCCAGCGCACCGCCCGTCTTTTCGAGGCCCCTACCAGTGGCGTGCAGCAGGCCTCTGGCCCCGCTGACGACGCCCTTTCCGGCGGCCTTGGCCCCGGTCGCCGTTCCATGAACCGCAGCTTTGGCGCCTCCCGAGACCGCCTCGCCGGACCTTTCCGCTCCGGCTTTGAAGCCGTTGCCCGCGGCGGCCGCCACGTGTCCGGTGGCCTGGGCCGTTTTCGCGGCGACGGTGTCGTCTTTCTTGCGGATCTCGGCCCGCAGTCCGGAGAGCGCCAGGCCCAATGCCAGCAACAAACATGGCGTGCGGATCATGTTTCCATGGTGCCTGGGAATGCCCGCGATTGCAAGGTTTGTGCGCTGCCGGGGCGGCGGCGGCCGGACGCGGAAACCGCCTTCGCCGGGGTGGAGTGCGCGGCAATAATCGTTGTTTTCGCCGGGCGCGGGCGGTGTTTTGGGGTGTTTTTGCCGTGGAAAATGGTGTTTTCACCCCTCGTGGACGATGTCTTGAGGGTGAACCGGGGCCCGCCGCGGCGCGCCGAAACTGCCTGCGGAGGCGGGTGGAGCGGTCCCTCAGACGGCGCCGGTTTGAAGTCCTTCGCGGGGGCGTGTTACCTTAGATATGTTCGACGTGCCGCGGGGACGTAGTTCAGTTGGTTAGAACGCCGGCCTGTCACGTCGGAGGTCGCGGGTTCGAGCCCCGTCGTCCCCGCCATTTTGTTTTCAACAACTTCCAAACCTCCACTGGGACACATCAGGACGTGCCCTTTCCCTAACGGAGGCGGTTGGGGGTATACTGATTCGGGCCTTGATTCCAAAATGGAAATTCTGGTTGAGATGCAAGATGCAACGGCGCCGAGCGGGGCACCACAATAAGAACAAATTCAACTGAGGAGTCCACCTATGACTAAGCACACGGTGTGTCGCGCCCACCCAGCTCTGCCTCGCGGAGAAGGGATGATTCCGCTTGAATTCGGCGATGGGCGGGCGTGTGTTATCAGTCAGTCCGGAAGTCGATTATAGGAATTCCAGTTACTACACAGGAGGTCGAAAATGGTAAGCATTCCTAAGCATGTGCAGGACTTTTTCCCAGGCAAGATGGGTTGGGTGGCCACCGCTACAAAAGAGGGACTGCCCAACGTCACTCCCAAAGGATCAGTCCGGGTAATGGACGATCAGCACGTTATTTTCGCCGATCTCTTTTCTCTAAAGACCCGGCAGAACCTGGAGCAGAATCCTCGTGTGGCGGTGACAGTAATCGACGCGGCAACTCACAAGGGTTACCAGATCAAGGGGACGGCAGAACTGGTCTCGTCGGGTCCGCTTTACGACCAGATGGCAGAGCAAATGAAGCAATTAGCCCCGACCTTGCCCCCGCCGATGTATGTCGTCAAGATCGCGGTGGATTCTGTTTACGACCAATCCGTAGGACCCGACGCCGGCAAACAAATTGCCTAGGCGAAGAACATTTTCAGCTTTAATGCAATGCAAGCACTGCCTGCGATGTGAGCTATCCTAGTCTCCGGGACGGAGAATCCGAATGCTTACAAGGCGAGAGGCCTGCTGGAGAGATGTCCTTGGGACTCAGCGGTTTTGGCGACTACAAACGCTCAGACCATTCGTTGGAAATACTCAGATGTCACCCGCCGCATCCGTAGTAACGATCTGGCTGCGACAGGCCGCGAGGGGCTCGGAACATAGGTCAGTTCCATCGCTCCAGATCCACTTTCAGGCCCTGATAGGCTTCCACGCGCGGGATCACCACTTCGAGAGTCGATCCACTCTGACTCTTCTTGTAAGGTGCTTCCACCAGCAGTGCGACCTCCCGAACCCGCTTTCCTTTCGGCACCGTTAACCGGACGCGAACATTCTCGACCGGGGCCAGGTAGTATTCGTTAGCACCCGCGCGTTCCAGCTTGTTGCCAGTCCAGTTGGTCATGTGCAGCACCAGCGTGTCGCCTTTTACGGTGAGGTTCGTAATCAGCGCCTCAGGGGCTTCCACCTCGTATGGCGGCGGCTCCGGCGCGGCCTTCGTTACCAGGCTTCTCAGCAGGTCTCCCACGGCGCTGCTGTTTTGTTGAAGGAAGAGACTCTCCAGCGCAGAGGCGCAATACACCACGCGCCCCTTGCCATAGGACGCGACCACTACGCCGGGGAGAACGGGGCGAAGGCCGTCGCCCGTCACGATCTCCTTCCACACCTCACCTCCCTCCAGCACTTTGACGGGCAAGTAATACCAGAGCGGGCTGAGGGACTCTACCGACGCGCCACCCCGGTCAGCCAGGTACAAATCGTATGGCCCACCCGTCATAGAGTGGTGATTGTCGATCAATTGCCCCAGTTCGCCGGCTGGCTGGAACGGCGCCACCCTCAACAGGTCCTCGAGTGCGAAGCGATCCTGGCGACGCGCCTGTGTGTCTTGTACTTTCGTCACTGAGTTCCTGATCGACCCCCCGGATTGCTGCCCCAGGCGCCGGTTCCGCGCCTCAGCCGGGGCGTCATATAGAGACGTCGCATAGCTCGCCACCAGACCTCCGCCTTCGCGCACGAACTGCTTGATATTCGCAACGCGCACCTCAGACAGATGTGTCAAGTCGGCGAGATAGAGGATCTTGTACGGCCGCAGCGTCGCTGCATCGTCGAGCAGACTTTCGTCAATCGAAGTGACCTGCACGTGGCCATACAGCAGCGCCGCGAATGCGCCCAGGGATGAAGTGCGTACGTCCGTCTTCCACCACCAACCTGATTCCGCATGCCCCGGCGGCGTCTGGTAGCCGTAGACCACTGCCGCATATGGATAATTTCTGAACCCGGCGAATTCCGCCTCGTGGAGCTTGAGAACTCCGAATGGATGCTCGACGTAGCGCCGGTTTGCAGTGTGCTGCACATAGCCCCAGGGCAACGCCAGGATCGGCGCGCCGCCGAACATCGCAGTCGTGAAGATCTGCTGCTCGAAATCGAAACCGTTGTAAATCAACCGCGGCCAATTATTGTATTCGCCCACATACGGCCAAACGCTCATTCCCGCGGCGCGCGCCAGGCTGACACCCTCGGCCCGCTCCAGGATGCTGTTGCCCCTCTCGTATAGGTAGCCATCCATGCACTCCCGCACCCTGGGATCTTCGGTCGCCAGCCGCGCCGGGTCATTAATGTTGTAGATCAACGGGATATTCTTGTAGGACTTCACCAGCTTGCGAACCTGGCGAACGATCGCGACCAGATTGTCCTGGTACCAGGCATGGTAGAGGTCGATGACGGCGAGTTCAGCGGCCGTGTAATCGCCGTCCCGTTCGTGCCACGGTAACTCCAGTCCGGTGGCCTTGCGAAACCCGTTGCGGCAGCCGTCGCAATAGCACACCTTGTGGCCAGGCCAAAAGTAGCCGGATGTCCATGAGTCGAAATAGATGCCGTCGATGTCGTAGTCGCGGACGACCTTTTCCACCAGTTCCAGGTACGCCTGCCGGTAGGGTGTGTTCCAGCAGACGGTGCCATGGTCCTCTCCGGTGTACATGAAACTGCGGGCCGGGCCGCCGCCGGGCCGTGTCCGCTGCGCGTATTCGGGATAGTCTCGGGTGACCATCGTCCAGGCGAGTTTGTGCCCGGTGGAGATATACGGCACGACGCGGATGCCCCGGGGCTTGCAGGCGGCAATGGTCTCCGCCAGGATGTCGCGGCCGCCGAGGTCCGGATGCGGGGTGAACCGGACCCCCGGAATGAGCGCGTACTTCCCCATGGTCGCAATGCGGACGGTGTTGGCGTTCATCCGAACCATGGTGTCGGCGAGCGCCGTGGCGTCATACTCCAGCCCGACGACGAACGGGGGTTCGTAGGCGTCGATCAGGAACACGCGGGCGGTCTGCATCCAGTCGGGACCCGCTCCACATAGAGTGACAGCCCCGAAGGCCAGCAATAACGGCACTCGCAACTTCATCGTTCGCATAAGCCTCCTGTCACGCAGGCCGCACTCGAATCGCTGCTGGCAGAAATGTCAGCGCGCCCGGTTTCCTCTAAGTTTCACTAACAATCTCATCCCGATCATGGCGGTCCTCGGATTGATCAGCGTCCTAAAATCGGCTCCTTCGCCGCTGAGGTGGATTCCACCCGGTAGACGGCCTCCTCCCCCGGCGCCAGCCAGTGGCGAATGGTCAGCCCGTGTTCATCGCGCTTCGGGTTCTCGGAGGTGGCGGAATAGGCTTTGCCCTCCACCTCCTTCCCCGACCAGTTCCAGGAGTAGACCTTTACGTCGTCGCCGGGGAATGTCACTCCGACATTGACGCTGTCGCTGAGGCTGTTGTTGACGATCATCACGTAGCGCCGGGCCGCAAGATCCACGAACTCGCCGATGAGAATCGGATGATCTGTTGTGTCGGGCAGGATCCGCGAGGTCATGCCGTCCGGCGTAAACACCTCGCCGCCACCGAATGCTGCCGGGTAGAAGCTCACGCGCGTCGACGCCAGGCGCGTAAACAGGTCGCCGTAACGTCTGTGAAAGCTCTTCTGCACCAAACGCAGGTTGTCCCACATCGGAGTGTGGTGCCAGTGCTCATCCACCGGCGCGCCGCGATAGTTCTCATGCGGCTGCCGCATGTAGTAGAAGAACCAAAGGATGCCGTGAGCGCCACTGGCAATCGTCGTGTTGAACTGCCAGCGGATGTCGTCCAGGCTGGGAACGCGGTAGCGATAGTGACCCACGGACAGGATCGTATTCCAGAACGGCACGCCGTTCCGCACCGCTGCATCCCGGTAAAGGCGCAGATTCTGATAGTACCTCTGCTGGCCTTCGGTCCCCGGATTCATCTGCGCATAACAGTCATAACTGATCAGATCGGCATGGCTCTTCCTTACGTAGTCGTCGAGGTAATCGGCCCAACTCGGCGCGTCAACCACGCGCTCCGCGCCTGGCCAATACGGCAGCAGGTTCGCAAACGGATGCAGACTTGGCGCAACCTCCTTTTGAATGCGATAGCTCTCGAAGAAAGCGACCTTCGCCGACTTATCCGGTTCGTCGCCGACGTGGAAGCCGAACAGCGCCGGATGGCTCCCGAAATCGCGCACCGCGGCCCGCATGCCATCGGCGTAGCCGGATTTCACACCGGAGGCATCACCCTTGGCGTAGCCTCGGGGATCGCACAGAATCAGCTTCATTCCACGTTTTTGTGCCCAGTCCAGCAGGCGCAGGATGTGGGCCTGTTGCTCCGGATCGGCGGGGTCGAACTCCGGACTCTGCGGCACGGTGAAGCCGGCGTCCGCCCATTCCGCCACGGCCGCCTCATCCATGTATTTCCCATGATCAGCCAGATTCGTATAGCTCCAGAAGCTGATGGGGTAGGCGCCCAGTCCGAAGGACTGCGTCTTTTGAATCATGGCCCGCAGATTGTCCGGCGTCTTGACGGCCTGCTGAGAGAAGACGATCGCGGAAGACAACGCGAGCGCCGCCCATGGCAGACATCGCTTGACCATTGCAGCCATCTCCTATTGGAAGGGGCGTCCTGGCGCCCTTGTACCGCCGTCAAGCATATCACTCCGTTTCTGGCGCTTCGGATCGCCCTGCCAGGGAAGGCGTTGCAGCGCAGGACTCGAGCATCTCAGGTACCGCCGCGGCGAAACCTCACAGATTCAAAGGCGATTCAGATCCCCGCGCTACCCGCGTATGTCCCGAATGGCTGCCCAGCACCTCCCGGCGCCGCTCTGGTCCCGTATCGCGCAGGCGCTTACCGAAGCGGTTCCTGGATCCGGCAATTGGGGGTGACGAACGGACGGCGATTGCCGCCTGGGCTTCCATGCAGGTCGCACGGCGCTTCTGGCATGGGCTGAGCGCCGGACGGCCGATACATAGGAGCACTATACTTTCAGGCCTTGAAGGTAGCCGTAGCTGGCTTTGAGCGCCTCCATGTCCATTTCGACGAAGTAATTCCTCGGGTGACTTGCCTTTGCGGCCATGAAGAGATTCGTCCAGTCGATCGACCCCTGTCCTACCGGCACGGATTTTTTCTCGGCGGTCAGCCAGTCCTGAAGGTGAAGCGACAGGAAGCGGCCTGAGTATTTCTTGAGATAAGTGACCGGATCGTAGCCTAAACGGAACGCGTCAGCCACTTGAAATTGGCTCTTGACCAGCTGCTTGTCGAACCGGGCCATTAGTTCGTCGAAAATGAGTACGCCGTCGATTTTCTCGAACTCGATGTGGTGATTATGGTAACCAAGCTGAATACCTGCCCTATGAGTCTGTTCGCCGAGCTTGTTCATCTCGTCGGCCGCCTGTAACCATTCCGCCATGGTTGCGTCGCGGCGCCACAGGGGAATCGTCGCGACAACCATCTGTTTCAGTCCAAGCTCCTGGGCGAACTCGATTCTCTCATCCAGGTGCTCCTTGAGTTCCGTGAACTGGAAGTGGCAACTCACCACCTGGAGACCCGCTCCCGTGATCGTGTCACGAATTTCCGAGGCTTTCATTCCGACAAAGGAAGCAAAGCCCATCTTCACGAAGCTGGGCGGGGAACAGAACTCGATAACCCGATACCCAATCCCGGCAATCTCCTTGAGAGTGCCTGCGAAATCCGCCGTCAGTTGTTCCCGCACGGGAAACACCTGGCACCCGATCGGCAGTCCCAGAGGAGCGGCTCTAAGCGCAAGCGCTCCGTTGGACAGATAGCCGGCCGCAGTCATGCCTGCGGCGCTGCGGGTGAAAAACCGTCTTCTCGAGAGATTCTGCATTTCAATTCTCCTGCGCGTTCATCACAGTTCCCAGCCTTTCCGGTACTCGCGGACCATATACTTGTTCGCCGCGGCGACGTTGGTGATTTTCCGTTCGCTGCTGTCGAACAATACCTTCTGGCCCGTCCGCAGGGCGATGGTACCCAGGGTGACGGCATCCGAGATCGGCCCCGCATTCAGGAAACTGCCGGGGGATTGCGGCCCTCCCTGGAGCGCCGTGCGCCAAATCTTGTTGTGCTCGACGGGGTCGCGCCATTGATCATGTGGAATCTGCCGCGGCTGGGGCGGGAACAGCGGTTCGCATTTCCCCTGGGCAAAGAGCTGGGGCTGCTGCCCAGAGTACCCGGCCATGATCATTCCCTTGTCGCCGATGAAGAGAATGCCCTCCTGTCTGGTTTCGACGTTGGCCGCCTCGATTTCCTCGGGCAGGCGCGGCCGGATGCCGCCGTCGTACCAGAACAACTCCAGGGCCGGCATGTCGGCCCGCGCCGCGAACTTGAATCGAATGGTGCAGCCGGTCGGGTAGGAAAAGTCGTTCCTGATGGGCCGGCTCACCTGCGCGACGATATTGCAGGCGTGGGTCGGCCACGCCTGGGCGCTGAGGGGCGCGCTCAGGTCGAGGCTAGTGAGTACAGGCCACAAGCTGTAAATGCCCATATCGGCCATGGATCCGCCGCCGAAGTCGAACCAGCCGCGGAACACTCCGTGCGTGTAATCGCGATGATAGGGGCGGTCGAGAGCCGGCCCCAGCCACAGGTCCCAATCCAATCCCTTCGGGACGGGCGGGGTATCGGTGGGGATTTCCGTGTATTGCGGCCAGACGGGCCGGTTCGTCCAGTTGTGAATTTCGCGCAACTGGCCGATAGCCCCCTCTTTGATCCTGTCCGCGATCAGGCCGTTGCCCGGTGCGGCGCCATAGGCCAGCAGATGAGTGGCGACCTTGGATTGACGCGCGGTCTCGATCACAAGGTTCGCTTCGTACATCCGGTTGGCGATGGGTTTGTGCATCAGGACGTGCTTGCCCTTTTTCATCGCCGCGATCGAGATGGTCGCGTGCTGATGATCGGGCGTCATGATCTTGAGCGCGTCGACGTCCTTCTCTTTCTCCAGCATTTCCCGAAAGTCCGCGTAGACGGCGCAGGCCTTGAACTGATCCGCGCCCCTCTGGTTGGCGTAGTAGGTGTCCACGATCTCGCGCCCGACTTCGCGGCCCCCGGGACAGCCGTTGTCGCTTTCTCTCCAGGTAGGGTTGCCCAGGTATTCCCGGATTCTGTTCCGGATATCGCCTTTACCCCACTCTATGTAGTCGCTGCTGTCAGTATTGGGGTCGCAGACCGCGACGATCTGAATCGCCGGGTCGGCAAGCAGGTGGCCCAGTTCGCTGATACCCTGGGCGCCCATTCCAACGTGAGCCAGCGTGATCTTGTCACTCGGGGCCACGAATCCGCTGCCCCCCAATACACGCCGGGGGACGATGGTGAAAAGGGCGGATGCGGCCGCCGATCCAACAAAGTTGCGGCGATTGAGTTCGGTCATCTATTCTCCTTCTATTGCTGCTTTCTCAGACATTGCGATCTAACAACCTATCGCAAACAGGGACAGAACTCCAGGCAAAGCGCCCCATCCGCCCGCGTCAGCACTTCTGGCACTCGAAGCCAGACAAACAGCACCGCGGCCGCGGCAGTCTACAGCGTCCACCCCTGGCGATAGGGCGGATTGACCAGCTCGTTCGCGGCCGCATCATTGGTCACACGCAGATTCGAACTGTCCCACTCCAGGTACCGGGCTGTCCGCGCGGCGAGCGCTCCGACAAGCGCGACCTCCGTCATGCGGCTGCCGATCTCAAAGTTGCAGTGGGCGGGCGGACCGCCCTTCGCGGCTTCAATCCACTCGCGATAGTGTCCCGTGGTGCGTGGCAGCGTCTTTGACGGCGGCTGAAAATCGCGGTATTGCTTTACCGGCAGCAACCGGTTGTTTCCACCTGAATAGTCGGCCAGAAGTTTGCCCTGGGGTCCGGCGAAGAGCAGTCCCGAAGACGGCATCCGCGTGCGAGGATCCAACTCAACGGGACGATGGGGTTGCAGTCCACCGTCGTACCAGTGGACGCGCACGGGCGGGAGTTGGCCCCGCGCCGGGAAGTCCCAGGTGACCATGGTGGAATAGCTCTCACATTCGGGCGTCTCGATCAGCGGAGGAAGGGTTTCACTCCCGTCCGCACGCATCTGGAACAAGCCGCCATGCATCTTGGTCCGGCTGCCGTGGACGCTTGTAGGCGCACCCAATTGAAGGGCCTGGTAGAAGACATGGAGAGCGTGGCAGGTCATGTCGCCGATTGTGCCCGTCCCAAAGTCCCACCAGGACCTCCACAGCCAGGGATGATAGAGCGGATGGAACGCCCGATACGGGGCCGGCCCGATCCAGCGATCCCAGTCCATCCCCTCGGGCGGCGCAGGATTCGTCGCGGGACGTTGCTGACCGGCGGGATAGAGTGGGTGGTCGCACCAGATGTGTACCTCCGTTACCGGACCGATCGCGCCCGACAACAGGATCTCGGCCGTGGATTGCGCCTCATCGCCGGCCATGGATTGCACGCTCATTTGCGTCGCCACTTTGGCCTCGCGCGCGGCATTGGCAACGGTCCGCACCTCGTGCAGAGTATGCGTCAGCGGCTTGGCCGAATAGACATGCTTGTGCATCCGCAAGGCCGCCATCTGCACGATCGCGTGATTGTGATCCGGCGTGGCGACAATCACCGCGTCGATGCTCTTTTCCTTTTCGAGCATCTCGCGGAAGTCGTGATAGACCGTGGCTTTGGGATAGCGGCGAAACACCTTGCCGGCAAAGCCAGGGTCGACATCGCAGAGCGCGACAATGCATTCGCTTTCGCAATTCTGGAGATAGCGGCGGCCCATTCCGGCTACCCCAACCCCCGCGATGTTCAACGTATCGCTCGGGGCCTGATACCCAGGGCCGCCCAGAACGCGGCGCGGGACGATCAGAGCCGCGGCACCGGGAATGAGAGCGCGGCGCGTCAGTCCATCTTGATTCGGCATAGACTCCATCTATCGCAACGGCCTGAAGTAGATATTTCGAAACGCCACGGGCCCGTGATCGCCTTGCAGCATGATCGGGTTCACGCGCGCTTCGGGCAGTTCCAGCGCGGACCGGGTAGGACTGCCGGAGGTAACGTTCTCATGCACTATCTGGCCGTTATATATGACCTTTATGAAGGTGGCATCTCCGGTTTTCCTGCCCGCGGAATTGAACCGGGGGGCTCGAAACCAGATGTGATAATACTGCCATTCCCCCGGTGCCCGGCATGCATTGACACGCGGCGGCGTGCCGCCGAAGCCCTTGTTGTTCTTGTCCACCTGCTCGTAAATGCCGCCGCCGTCGAAGTACTTCATCGGCTCAGGCTTACCGTAGCTGTCGAGGATCTGCACCTCATATAAGCCGTGCAGGTAGACGCCGGAATTCGAGTCTTTGGAGACCATGAACTCGGCGTATAGCTCGATATCCCCGAACTTGCGATCGGCCACCAGATTGGTTGTGTGCGTCTCGACGCCGTTCACGATGATGCCGCCCGGAGCAGCGGTTGCCGCGAGCATTTTCGGGTTGGCGCCCGACCACGCTACGGCCGTCGTAGTGAACCACTCGACCCTTCCGGGGACGCCATGCCAGCCCAGTTCGGAATGCCATCCCGACAGGTTGACGGCGTTCATCAGCGGTCGCCATGATTTGTTGCCGCGGAACGGAGCCTCCAGCTGGGAGTCCTGTTGGGCAGCGAACACGCGGGCGGTGAACACAGCCGATGCGGCGGCCATTTCCAGGAACTTGCGACGATTGAAATCGGTCATCTATTCTCCTCGTAATGCTGCTTTCTCAGTCATAGCGATCTAACAATCTATCGCAAACAGGGGCAGGACTCCGGGCAAGACGCTCCGTCCGGCCGCGCCAGTGATCGGCCCGGGTTTTTGGACCGGTCCCAATCTTAGTCCTCAGCGTTGTTTGAGCGTGGCCGGCTTTTCCGGAGGGCCGAGCTTTACCACCACGGCCATGAGTTTGGCGTCCTTGTCCTGGGCCACATCGACGTTGACCTTCTCATCGAGAGACACGTTGTCGGCCTTCACTTCCTTGTCTTCACGAAGGAACTTGGTCTTGGACGTGCGGTGCAGGCTGATCGTATGCTCCTGGTCGCTCTCGACGAGGATTTCATTCTTGGACAGGCCCTTCAAGACGCCCTGCACGTTGACGGTGACGTTCGTGCCCGGGTCGGGCGTGACGGCGCCGTTGTTGTCGTAAATCATCCGCCGGCGGTACTGCGCGGTGAGCGCAAACGGGGCCAATAAAATGAGGCTCAGCGTGAAAATAGCCGCCGACTTCATATGCCTTAATTCTCGCACGGCCGGCCCCACCGGGTTGGCCGGCGCCCCGGCCACACCTTGCCGGGCAGTACTTCGGCGAGATGGCGCTGCAATCGAACGGTCCGCGTAACGCTACAATTCGCGCGGCGGTCAGGACCAGGTTGGCCGTTCCCGACAACGAGAACTTCCCGACGCTGCTCAATGTCCGGCCTTCCACGCGCGAGCAAATCCTGAAAAGCGTGCAGGTCCGGCCGGCACAGCGCTGAGGAGTCTATCCTAACTAGGTAATTACTCTACGATCTTGATCTTACCGAGGGCGTACCATCCGTCTGGCTGGAGCCCGGCGATGGCCAGCTTCACCTTGGGCTGCCTGGAAACGGGGTCCAGGAGTCCGATCTGCAGTTCGTACTCCCCGGCTGGCAACTCCGCGGGAACAAAAACCGAGTCATCGTAAAGGATATCTCCCGGCAGCCACGTGCGGATGTTCGCATCCGTCGGCAGGATGGTGCTTTGCGATCCACTCTTCAGCCTCAACGCGAGCAGGTACGGCTTATAGATGGGCGCGACACCCTTGTTTTCCCACCATGTCGTAAACTGCAGCTTGCCTTGCACCTGGACCGCGGGGTAATAAGTGAACTTGCGCAGGACAAACCGGTAGCCCATCCTGTTCAACCATTGGTCCACCTTCGGCTTCCATTCCGTCGGTACCGGAGACGATTTTCCATTAAAGGATGAGATGTGCCACTTCAGCGACTGATCGATGATATAGTCCAGATTCCAGCCTTTGTCCTTCCAATATTGCATCACCCAGCAAACTTCGAAGCTCACCGGCGCTTTCCGCCACGCGTCCCGCACACGGAAGTTAATGATGGCTTCGGGGTAGTAATCGTACATGTGATTCCACGCGGGATTGAAGCCGCCCATATCTCCCAGACAGTCCACGCGCCAGCCGACGTCTTTTTTCGAAAGGGCGTACCGGTTGGTTTTTTCGTCCGTCAGCAGCATCACCAGTGGCGTTCTCTGGAAGGCGTCGAGATAGGCGTCGACGAGCGCTTCGCGAGTCTTTTCGCTGAGCTGGCCGGCGCCCGCGCCCTCGCCCCACGCACCAACGATCGCGAGATCCACGCTCTCCAGGTCAGGATGGCCGTCGTATCGTTTCCCGAAAGCGCGGATCAACTCCCCAAAGCGTTCCGCATAGAGCGGGCGCTCGGGATCGGTACGCCATTTCGGGACCGGGAGCTTGCCCGTCTCATCACCTACTTCAGCGCGGTACCAATCGGGCAGGTCGTCTTTTTGTTCTCCCGAACTGCCGTAAGGCGCGATGCGGACCATGAGCGTCTGGCCGCGGTCATGAGCAGTCCTGAGCGCGGTATCGAACAGGTCCCAGTTATACTTACCTCTTTCCGGCTCGATGTATCTCCAATACACGCGGAAGTAGGCAATGGATGTGTCCGGATGATCCTTGTTGGTAAGGCTTCCCTTGAAGGGCTGGTAGGCGATCGGGAAGCCCTCGGTCCATTTCAGTCCCTGGTTCAGCTCGTCCCCATTGAACCGCTGGAAGGTCATGAATCCCATCCCTGGATTCGTCAGGACGTCATCAATCTCCTTCGGGCGGATGATAACCGGGTCCTGCGCGAACAACGGGGCCAATACCAACAGCAGGATCAATCGGGATCTGAACATGGGTCGCTTCTCCCTTCATCAGCTGGCGCACAAGAATACTCGGGACGCCGGACTGACCTGCCAGCGTCCCATTTCGCGCGCATGAACTTGAGGCCCGTATCAGGCTCAGTTAGCGACGTGCAGCGTTCCGGTGAGCGGTGTCGCGTCCGAACTGGGTCCGGCACTCAGCCGATAGTCTCCCGGCAGGAGCTGCCAATCATTCGCCGCTTCGTCGAAGATCGACAGGTATAGCGGATCGATGGTCAGAGTGACGGTCCTGGCTTCGCCCGGTTTGAGCGCCACACGCTCGAAGGCCACCAGGCGCTTGAAGTTTTCGCCCGCCGCCGCCGGCAGCGCGGCGTATAGCTGGGCGATCTCGACGCCCGGTCGCGAACCAGTGTTCTTTACCGTGAAGGAGGCCTTCTTCGCCGCTGCGTCGACCTTCAACGCGGAGTAAGAGTAGGTCGTGTAGGAGAGGCCGAAGCCGAAGGGGAACTGGGCCTTCTTGCCAGTTCAACTCGAACCACTTGTAGCCGACGCGCGGGCCCTCGCCGGTGTAGTCAACATCGAAGGCCGGCAACTCGCGGCGCCGGCGCGTGGAGCCGGGTTCCGGCGGCATGTCAACGGGGCGCAAATCGGAGCCTGGGACTGTAACGTGCGGCAGATCGGCATCGGCACGGGCGAAGCTCACCGGCAGCTTGGCCGAAGGGTTGACCTCACCGAACATGAGACTGGCGAGGGCCTGCGCGCCGCGGATGCCGGGATACCAGGCGGCGAAAATAGCGGCGACCTTATCCGCCCAGGGCAGGGCGACAGGGCTGCCGGTTTCGAGCACGACGATAGTGCGCGGATTGGCCGCGGCGACGGCTTCGACCAGCTCGTTCTGCTTGCCGGGGAGCATGAGCGTCAGCGCATCGCGGCCCTCGCTCATGTGCTGCTCGACGAAGACGATGGCCACCTGCGAGGCGGCCGCCAGTTTGGCCGCGGCGGCCGGGTCCGTTCCGGTATCATAGGTGAACTTGGCGTGGGGCGCCTTCTTCTGCAGTTCTTTCAAGGGCGAGGAGGGGAAGTAGACCGCCGCGCCCCACTGGCTCGCTCCTGGCGCCAGCGGCACTGCGTTGCCGCCCGGCGGGTCAACCTGGGCCGAGCCGCCGCCAGAGAGTATGCCCACGTCGGCGTGGGCGCCGATGATGGCCACCGAGTGGAGCGACGCAGCGCTGAGCGGCAGCGTGGGAGCGCCGGGCTTGAGTTCGGCATTGCGCAGCAGGACGATGCTCTGCTCGGCGATGCGCTGGGCGTCTTCGAGTCCCTGGAAAACATCGACCACCTGGCGCCGGGGCGGATTATCGATCACGCCGACGGCGAACATAGAGCGGAGGATGCGGTGAACCATGTCGTCCAGGCGAGCCTGCGGAACCTGGCCGGATTGGACCGCCTGCTTGAGTCCGTCGCCAAAGAAGTCGGTGCCCGGCATTTCCATGTCCAGGCCGGCGTTGGCGGCCTTGGCCGTGGAGTGGGTGCCACCCCAATCGGACATGACCCAGCCTTTGAAGCCGAAGTCGTGCTTGAGGGCCTGGTTCAGCAGATAGTCGTTTTCGCAGGCATAGTCGCCGTTGACGCGGTTGTAGGAGCACATGACACCGGCGGCAGCGGAGATTCTGAGCGCCGTCTGAAAGGCCAGCAGGTCGCTTTCGCGCATGGCGCGTTTCCCGATTTTCGCGTCGAGGATGGTGCGGCCAATCTCCTGATCGTTGAGCGCGTAATGTTTCACGTCGCCCATGATGTGTTGCGACTGGACGCCCTTCTCGAGCTGGCCCACCATGGTGCCGGCGAGCAGCGGATCCTCGCCGGCGTATTCGAAGTTGCGGCCGTTGCGCGGCTCGCGGGCCAGGTCGACGCCGCCGCCGATCGACATGTTGTAGCCCTGGGCGCGGAGCTCGCGGCCGATCACCTGGCCGTAAAGATAGGCCGCCTGCGGATTCCAGCTCGAGGCCGCGCCCAGCGTGGAGGGCAACAGCGTGGAATAGCGGCTGTGCTGGCCGCCCAGGGCGACGCCCACGGCGGAGTCGGCCATGTTGATGCCGGGGATTCCGAGGCGCTCGATGCCGGGCACATAACCGGCGCCACCTTTGTTGCCGTTCGTGGTGGGCGAGACGGGCAGGTTCCCGCCCCAACCCACGCCGTGGACGAGCTGGATCTTTTCGTCGAGCGTCATCTGGGCGATCACCAGGGCAGCGCGCTCATCGGGCGAGAGCGCCTTGTTCATCCACGGCAAGCTGGCCGTGGTCCTGGGAGCGGGCTGCGCGGCGAGCGGCAGGGCGAGCGCGGCGCAGGCGCAGAGCGTCAGCGCGTGCAGGGAGATACAGGAATGGAGGGCTGGAGACATGATGGCACTTCTTGGGACAGAGATGACCGATCCTTCGTATCGGTTCGATTGAGAGTATATCCGATGGCTGAGCGGCCCGATCTGATTGGACCGTCCTGAACGCAAGCCCTCAGCCTGCCAGCCTGGCCGTGAGCTCGCGGCGAGCCATCACTTCCGGCAGGAAATCGGGCTGGTGTCGTGCTGCGAGAAGAGAGTTGAGGATGTTCGCTAATCAAGCGCGCAGTAGCATTGGCGGGACGGGCGGAGGGTCATCCGGCGCGGCGGCGGTAAGGTAGCATCGTGCTGTGTGTCGCGCCGACCAACGTTGTGGTTAACCCTTCGCCGGACCTGACTCCCGGCGGCGCTGGCCGGCGTTCGGCCGGTCTTGCGCTTCCAGGCATATGATGATGTGTTGTCGTTGAGCGGCTTGACGCCGGAAGGAGAAGCACAATGGACGAGACTATCCTGGACAACCTGCATCCCGAGGAGCAGGGACGGCTGCCCGTTTTCCATGTCGAGGCCGGCTCCATTCCCGATGCCTATTACGAGGCGCTCAAGGCGGTTCATTTTGGCGGCCACGTCTTGCGCACCCAGTATGACCGCAAGGATTCCGATGGCAACTTCATCGACCCGCCGGGCCGGGATGCCAGAGTGACCATCCGCATCCGCGATCCATTCGCCCAGCCGCGATATCCGGTGCTCAGCTATTGTGAACGGGGCAAGTACATCGCCGAGTTCCTGGGCGCCAAGGATCATCTGGTGGTTCCTTACTCTGAACTGTTGCGCAGGGTTCGCCAGGGGGAGGAGTTCGAGGCCACCGAATGGCCGTACTGCTACCATCAGCGGCTGACTGCTTATCCGCGGTCAGACGGGACCACCATGGACCAGCTCGAACTGATCCTGGACAAGCTCGCCCGGGACCCCATCACACGCCGCGCGGTGGCAACCACGCGAGTGCCTGAAATCGACCTTTTCATGGCTTCCGACATGCCTTGCCTGGGCGAAGTTCAACTGCGGTCGATCCAGGATGAGCAGGGACGGCTGGTACTGAATATGCATGCCATGTGGCGCAGCCGCGATCTGTTCAAGGCGTGGGGCGACAATCTGATCGGGATCACCAATCTGCAGGCGCGGCTGGCCGCGCGGCTGGCGGAGAAGACGGGCCGGGAGGTGCTGGTCGGCCCGTACAGCGAGTCGAACGGATCGCTGCACATTTACGGACAGGACTACAAGTCCAAAGGCATGGACAAATTCTTCACGCGCTTCCCGACCTGCGAGTCGTTCGTGCGACGGGCGCGTTCGAGCCAGGACCTGTGCGAGATGGAGATCATCCCGCAACTCGAGGATCTGCTCAAGGAAACCACCTGGAGGTTTCCGCCCCACGCGCTGAGCCTGATCCAGGAGATGATCGACGACTACCGCACCGGCCGCTACACCCCGTGAAAACACGGGTCTTGAATGAGTTATCGGAGCGGGAGACGGGGCTCGAACCCGCGACGTCCAGCTTGGGAAAATGCTCAACAATCGTGTATACAACGACATGGCGGCATACGGCGGTCACCGAAGCGCACCGAGTTTCCCCAGAATCCACTCGGACGCCCCCTGAATGCCGTCACAGCGCCGTCACGGACAAGCCACGTTGGCTCCCCAAGTGCGAAATGCTGAATAGAGAAATCCTCCTGCGCTGCTTTCTCCGCACTGTTAACCACACGGGGCAATTCGGAGGTGCGTCCTGAGGCTGACGGGATGTGGCTGTCCTTGAATCCGTTGCGGTTCGTTCTGAATTCGCTTTCCGAGATTCTACCGCCCCGGTACGGCGCTCATTTCACCTGAAGGCTTGCTCTCGCCGTGTGCGTTATAGGCGACGACCACGAAGTAGTAGGGCTGGCCGTTGGTGAGGGTCCAGACCTTGTAGCTGGTGAGCGCGCCGGCGTCGATGGTGGTGCGGTAGTCGCCCTTGGCCGTGCCCATGCGGAGCTTGTATCCAGTAGCGCCCTCGACCTCGGACCAAGTGAGGCGGACGGAACTGTCGAGCGGTGTGGGGACGAATAGATCGGGCGGTGCGGGTGGTGCGGTGACAGTGCTGGGGCGGGGCGGGGCGAAGACGGGTACGCCATCGCCAAGGGGCCGGATCTCGAACTTGTCGTACTGGCCGTAGTTGTAGTTGTTCCCGAAACCAGCCATGCCGCGGAAGTACTTGGAGTCGCGAACGTCGGCGATGGTCTGGCCGTCGATAGCGGCGAAGATGCGGTCGTCGTGGAAAGTGAGGGCGAGGGTGTGCCACTGGTTGAGGCGAACGCCGGATGAGCCGGAGGCGATGACGCCTTCCTTGGTTGAGGTGCGGAGCTCCCACCTGCCAGTTTCGTAGACATAGAGCTGATAGCCGCTGATTTCGCCGTCGAGCGTGGCGCGGGAAACGCGTCCCATGACGCGCCCGTAGCCGGGCTCCTCAAGATAGAGGTCTGCGGAGACGGTGTAGTTGTTCCAGTTCTTGTCGCCGATGATGCTGGCGGTGCCCAACAGATTCGCGGGCTGATAAGTGCCCCAGACGATGGGGGATTCGTTCACGACTTGGCGCAGGCACTTGCCGGGACGGCCGCCCGCGCAGGCGACGACTTCGTAGGCGCCGTTCTGTTCGATGAAGTAGTTGGGCGTGGTGTTGCCGATCGCATAGTGCTCGAAGTCGTCGCGGTAGGGCATGGGGAAAGGCCTCTCAGGCGGAGGTGCGACGGATCCCTTGTGCTGACCGGTCGTGGTGGTGAGTGTGTAGACGCTGTCGGCGTCGATTTGCAGCGTGTACCTACGGGCGACGGGCGTGATCTCCTGGATTCGCTCGAACCAGTTCTTGCGGTTAGTGCGCCAGACGTAGACCTTGCCCGTGGAGAGACCGTCTCCTGAACGGTGAAGCTTAACTCCTGCGGCTCGGTGGCAGCGATGGTCTCGATGACCGTGCTGTACTTCGCACCCTGCTTGAGCGTTACGTAGCTGCCGCCCTTGGGCAGGAGACCGGTGGCTTTGTCGAGATATTGCCAGCCGGGCTGGGCGAACTGGGTGGTGTGGGCGACGATCCAGAGGGGCGACATCACCTGGAAGCGGCCCGACCAAGGTTCGGCGGCGCGCAGGAGCCCGGCGTTTGGGACGTCGAGGATGTCGTAGTAGGAGCTGACGAGGCACCAGAGGATGGTGGCCGTGATGCGGCCTTCGACGTAGTTGCGATTGAGGACCTCGGCGTAGGGGCCGGAGGCCTGTCCGCCACAGCCCCAATCGTCGTGCCAGGGGCCGTCTTCGGTGGACCAGACGGGCTTGCCGAAGCTTCGGGCGAGGGGCGTGCTTTGGAACCGCGGGTAGTGGGTGTTGACGACGTCCACGGAGTCGCGCAATTCGGGATCCTTGGCCATGGCTTCCGCGATCTCCCAAGTGTTGACGAGATCGTCGGCGGAGACCTGGGTCTTCAGGTGGTGGGCGAGCAGGGTGCGCTTGAGGCGCCTGGTGAATTCATAGCTGGTCTTGGTCTCGTTCCAGATGCCGATGGTGTCGATGTCAAGGCCGTGGATCTTCTTCACCCCTTCGATGTACTTGACGAGGTAGTCGGCGGCGGTCTGTGAGTTCACCTCCTTGACCCAGGCGGGAAAGTCCCAGGCGAGGACATGGAGCTTAATGTTGGGATTACGCTTCTTGGCCTCTTTCATCACCCACCACTCGAAGCCGCGGCTGTAGTTCTCGTCGTTGGCGCGATGCATGTGGCTGGGTTCGGAGCCCTCGGTGGAGTTGCCGTCGCCGCCGATCTCGACCTTCAGGTGCTGCAGCGAGGCGCCATAGTTCGGTTTGAAGAAGTAGTCGAGTATCTGGCTGCGCTGGGGCTCCGGATAGTTGATCAGCAGCCGTGAAACGGCGCCGCCTCCGCTGGCTGCGCCGATACCCTCGAACATCTTGCCCGTATCCTTCCCGTTGAGGATGATCCGGATTGGCTGCTCCCCAGCGGGCCTGACTGTGAAAGCGCACATCGCCAGCGCAGCGAGGCCGCAAAGTGAAATGGAGGTCTTTGTCTTTGTCATCGCGCTACAACTCCACCGCACGGCTTCTGAACTGCGGGCTCCATCAGGCGAGCACCTGCTCCACCGGGACCCGCGAGTCGCGTATCAGATACGCTCCGTCGGGCCGATTGCCCTCTTCGTCGAACAGCGCGAGGCGATTGTTCGTCTGCAGCCAGGGCGCAGGCAGATACAGCGAGTGCTGAGGGCCGATCTCCCAATACCTTCCTACGGGGCGTGCGTTCAGCCACGCCTGCCCCTTGGACAGCCCCCGTGGAACCAGGAAGAACGGACCGGGCATGGCAGACTTGTCGAACTCACATTCCCACCACGTGGGGTTTCCCTCCACGCTCGGTCCAGTCGAGTCGGGATCGCGCCATGGCCGGAATCCCCAGCGCTCCAGCATGCGGTCCTTTGGGCAGCTCAGCAGCCGCAGCCGGTCATCGAACTTGCGGTCGTCCGGCCCCCAGAAGGTGATCTCCAGCCGGTTCGGCCGCTCCAGCGCCTGGGGCTCCAATACGAAGGTGCTGAAATCATTCCCGTCGGCCAGTGACAAGTCTCCGGAATGCTCACCGACGAGCTTTCCGTCCAGTGAGACCCACGCGTACTGAGGCACCCAGCGCAGGGCCAGAATCAGCAGGTCGCCCGCGCGTGGCATGATCTCGTAGCTTCCGCGGAACAGCGTGCCTTTGCCGGCTGATGCCCGGTAGGTCTGATAGCGCCACGAATTCGTCGGCGGCGCTTCCGGCCGGGACCAGGCCGGTGCGCCCAGCGATTCTGTCCTGGCGTCAAGATACGCCGGCCCGAGAATCCCCTTACGATCGTTGCAGCTCCCTTCGGAGAGCTGGCCCATGTTGTCGCACAGGAAGACAAACTGGTTCTCTCCTGCCGAAAGCTCCACCGGCAGTGGATCGCGGACCGCGCCCGGCCCCCGACCCCAGACGCCCATGCGCCGCCCGTTGACGAACACATGCACCCGGTCAGCAGCCGCAGTGAACAGGAGCCCCGTGGCGCGCTTCTCCGCGGATTGACATGCCGCTCGGTACCAGGTGTAACCGTAATAGGCGCCTAGTTCCTCGACGCCGCGCGGCTGGTCCAGTTCGCGCCAGCCGGTCTGGTGTGCCTGGATCTCGGGAAGCGGCCGCGCCACCCAGCCGCGTATCGGCATCTGCAGCGTTGCAGGCGGCGCGGGCTCGACATCGCGCACGGTGATTTCGCCTTGCGCCGAGACGCTCTGAATGCTGGTACAACGCCCGTCGAGATGGCACTCGTGCAGGCTGTCGCGGGCTGAACCCACAAACGCCGGGCCGATCAATACGCGCCCTTCTGCGAACCACGTTCGGTCGGCGGCTTCGCGCGACAGGCCTAACACCGTGACGCCGCCTACGCTCAGCCGCGCCGGCGCGCCCGGCGGAAACACGAACTGCGCCCGGACACGGTTCACTGAGAGCAGGCCGCGCCTGCCCGCCTCGCCTCGGAACAGCAGCACCCGCCGTCGGGCCTCGCCGGCAACGCCCAGCAAGGTCGCGTTGGCGAAGTCGATGCGGCAATCCGGGCCGATCTCCAGCCCGAACGGCAACATTGACGGATACGCGGAAGGCTCAGCCAGCTCGATCCGCTCGCCCGAGGGTAACTCCAGTGTCCCTGCCTGGCTGGCGATCTCGCTTGTTGGCCAATCCTCCGAGAGTTGGATCAGCGGTCCCTGGCCGTCCGTGTGATACACCGATTCGAGCCTCACAGGGAACCGGGGATGCACGAAGAGCAAGTGGCCCTGGGGCGTCGCGACGGCCTCGCCGCGCACCGGCCCTCCGAATCCCACAGGCAGCCGGGCCGGTGCTCCCGCCGTCAGGTACTCCTCGAAATTGCGCGCCAGCAGGTTCACAGCCTTGGTGGCGTAGTAAGTCTCATTGAACGCACCGCCCTCGGCTAGTGGCGCGCGGCCATAGTAGCGCGTCGTGATGAAGGATTGGTCCGACTTCCAGGTCGTACTCGCCCAGAACCCGAAATTGGTCCCGCCGTAGTACATGAAGTAGTTGTACATGCCCCCTGCGGCGAGCGTTTCCATCGTCTGTTGATAGACCATCTCCGCACTCGGGTACGAACTGATGGGCCAGCCCCACATGTTCATGAAGTCCGTGTACAGCTCGCTAACGAATGCCGGCCTGCCAGGCTGCTCGGCCTGAAGCTGCCGCACTCCGCCCTCCCCTCCCCCGTTCAGAGTGCGCAGTGATTCCGGTCGCCGGATCTCCGGATTCGAGCCGCTACAGTCGGTAATCGGCACTTCGATGCCGAACTCCTTCAACAGGCCGATCAGGAAATCCTGGTATTCGCGCACGCCTGGCCGGCCCACAAAGAAGTATTCGTTCTCCTGTTGGACAAGAACGGCTGGGCCACCTCGGGTGACCTGTCGCTTTGCGATCACCGGGATCAGCTTCTCGAACCAGCGGCGCACATAAGGCATGGCGACCGGGTTGTTTATGCGCAGTTCCACGCCCGGCTTGGCCAGGAGCCACGCTGGATAACCGCCCGCCTCCCACTCGTCGCATATGAACGGCCCAACGCGTGGGAATGCGTAAAGCCCCAGTTCGCCGCATAGGTCCAGGAAAAGGCCGAGATTGCGATCGCCGGTGAAATCAACTTCGCCCTCTTCCTGTTCGTTGAAGTTCCAGGCCACGCAGAAAGCGATCGCGTTCAGTCCACCGCGCTTAGCCTTCAGCAGCAGGTCGCGCCACAGCTCGTGCGGGCACCGAAAATAGTCGATGGTCCCGGACGCCAGGAAGGCCGGTTTCCCGTCGATAACAATCGCGCGAGGTTGCAGCGTCAGCGAGTGCCCGGCGCGGCCGACCTGCGCCATGTCGAGCAATGCTGGAGCTCCGGCGCACAGGGCGAGAAGATCGCGCCTCGAAATACTCATGCTTGTTGCCCTTTCGAGGAGAGTTCTGCCGCCAGCCACAACGTCCAGGCGGGCTGCGGCATCCAGAACTGTCTGTCGGAATAGTACCCGCCGATTTCGGCCGGCGAATCCGACTCATCTCCGACATAACCCTGCAGGTCCGCTCCGGGGATGTCGGGAAGAACGCTGGCGATCTTGCAGATCATGACCAGCGCACGTGCGCGTTGTTCGTGCCATGCGGATTCACCTGAATCGCGCCAGACCAACACTGTCATGGCTGTCGTGGTCTGTGGCTCCGCGTCCACCAAGAGGACGACGCCGTGCTTGCCAATTTGGACTCGGATTGGATCAAGGACGGACGACCCGGACAGTGCAGCCGCAAGTGCAAGCAATAGAAGATACTTTTTCATCTGTTTATTCGACTTTTACGCCAAGGCCGCTCCTAGGTATTTCATAATTTCCTTTGAATCTTAGCAATCGTCCACGCCATGCGCAGCGCCATCTGAGCGGCACAGGAGAACCCTCTTGACCGCCCGGCTTCCCCCGGCTTGGCTGGTACCCAGGGTGCAGCATCTTCAGAGCGCAAACGCTGGTGCCGACCATTCCCCCGATCGCTGTAAACACCGTTAAGCCAATGAGCTTCCGGCAAGAATAGCCGTCGCCTTGGCGTTCATGTCCAAAAGTCGGTTTCGCGCCAGTAATCCGGAACACGTTGTCCGGCCCGTGCAAGCCCATCAGCCGCGTAACGCCGTCGAGACGCGTTAAGGAAGCGAAGCCCGTATCTGGACAATTTGCTAGTTTCCAAGTGCGACAATCTTCCCACACATGTGCTGAATCTGACGAGCTGATACGAAGGACGAGCCGCGTTTGCGGTCGAGTCCGCCCTCCCGGGTCCTCAAGTTCGTCCTTGACGGACTATGTTGACTTCCCGGCGTCTTTCGCTCACAGTTGTGAGCTGGTCTGGCGAGCGCTGAATCCCACCGCACGAACAGCCTGTCGGCGCAAGGGCGATGACGACAATAGTCTCATTCATTAGACTTCTCCATCATCATCCTCTACAGCTTGACTGATTCTCCCAAGGCGCTCGTTCGTCGCGCTGAGGTAACCGCCGATGCTCTGTGCAACCTCCAGATAACCGCGCGGTTCGAATTCCAGCCTCGCACCGTTACACTGATTGGGGGATCTAGCTCCGGCGCGCCCCATTCCCTGTTTGGACCGTTATCCATTTTCTTCTGAGAAGCACCATGAAACGTCGAGAGTTCATTCAGACTTGTGCTGGCGCCGCGCTGGCGGCCGGCGCGGCCAGCGGACAATCCGATTCCGCCGGAACGGCTGCCGGGCCGCCGATCGTGCGTCAAACCGGCGACGACGTGCAGGTCGAGGGCACGTCCTACCGATTCGAATGGACGCGGGCGCTTGACCGCTTCGTCTTGCGGGATGCTCAAGGGCGACAGATGACCACCGGTCCCGCCCAGCCTCTGGTGCTGGTCCAGCCCGTGGGCCAGTCCGGCGGGCGCGTGTGCTCGCCCGGCCAGGTGAAGAGCGTGGCGGTCTCCGAACTGCGCCTAGTGTTGGACTACACCGGCGCTAACGGATCAGGCGAACTGCGTGTGGTCTGGCGTTTCGACCCGCGTGCCGTCTGGCTGGACGCGGTTGAGTACCAGTCTTCGGAGCCCCAGGACGTCGTCTCGCTTCACTACTTCGCGACATCGAAGGCTGGTGAGCCTGTGCCCGCGCTGGCACAGACCCACTCCGTGATTCCGGGCATCTCGATGTCGTCCGGTCTCAGCCCGATCATCCCGGGCGAAACCTACCTGAAGCTCACCTCGTGGCTCGGTCGGTGTTCCGACCCGGCGCCCGGCCTCTTTCAGCAATGGGGTCTGCCGGTGCACTACTTCTGCGGCTTCCACCGCAATGCGGAGGCGGCCCATCCAGGCGCCTTGCGCGAGCATCTCTCCGACGCCTACTGCTGCGGCCTGGCCGATCTCCCGGCCGGGGACCTGTATATTCAGAGCGACGCCGATCGCCAAAGCCTGGTCGTCAGATATGCCGGCGACGTTTGGAAGCACTTGCGAACGCCCGGCCGGCTGACGCTCGGGGCGACTCTGGTCTTCACGGTCGGCCCGAATTTCCGCGAGTCCATTCGCGCTTACTATCAGGAACTCATGCGCGCCGGCATCGTGCGCCGCAAACAGTGTTCCGACCGCAAGAAGGCGGTGATGATGACGCCGCAGTTCTCGAGCTGGGGCGAGCAGATGGCCCTGCACAAGTACTCCGACAAGCTCGACGAAGTTGCCCTTGAGCGCATCTACAAGGACTTCAAGCGCTCCGGCATGCGCGCGGGCCTCTTTGAGATCGACGACAAGTGGGAGGGCCACTACGGGCAGATGGAGCACTCCGCGGAGCGCCTGCCGCACTTCGAAGAGTTCCTCAATGGTGTGCACGCGGACGGTTTCAAGGTCGGCTTGTGGGCGGCCTTCATTCGTTGCCAGAACCCGGCGGCGTTGGGCCTCGACCTCTCCCATGTGATCCACACTCCCGGCGGCAAGCCCGTCGTCGCCAACATGAACGGCGATCACTACATCCTCGATCTCACGCAGCCGGTGGTTCAGGACAGGATCCGTGAGACGGCGCGCCGCTTTGCCCGCCGGTACAAGCCCGACCTGATCAAGTTCGACTTCGGCTATGAGATGCCTCCCATCGAGCTCGGCGCTCCCAAGGACATGCGCTTTGCCGGGGAAAAGCTGCTGTTCAAGGCCGTGGAGATCGTTGTCAGCGCGCTGCGCGAAGAGAACCCCGACATCGTCCTGATGTACTACAATCTCAGCCCGCTGTTCGTCGACTACATCGATCAGCACAGCCCGGACGATCCCTACGTGACCGCCGGCGAATATTGGATGGAGTTCAACCGCCGCTTCTTCTTCAGCAGCGTGATGTGCGAGCTCGGCGTGCCTACCTATGGCTCCAACGGGTACGACTGGCTATCGGCGCCCGACATTTGGTTCGATTCGGTCGCCTGTGGAACGCTGGGTTCGATGCAGAGCTTCGCCGGCGACGAACAGAACAGCGGACCCACTCCGGAAGCGATCGCCAAGTACAACGGCCTGACACGCCTGGTGCGGCAGGAGATCACCGCAACGGTGGTACCGCTCGATGCCGAGTATCTCGTGCCCCAGACCGGCGCGCACACCTCATCCTGGGTCCGGATGGAAGACGGGAAAGTCGTGCTGGCTGCGTTCCGTGAGCACCGCCTCGACGGGCGCAAAGGCGTCTGCCGCTTTGAGGATCTGATCTCCACCACCGCTTCGGTCGTCGTCGCCTCCAGGACCGCCGACGGCCTGGCGAAGACCTCCAAACTCGGCCTGGTGCCTTACGGCGGTGGCGAAGTGCGGCTGCGCCGCGCGGACAGCGCCGCGGCGCAGGTGAGTGAGCACGGCTTCGACGGCAATGTTGTCCGGCGGCGCGTCCCGCTCACCAATGGCGAGTTGCGGCTCGCCTTCCGCGAGCGCGCGGACAATGGCGCGCCGGTGGAGTGGCTGGAAGTAGATTTCGTATAGGCGGACCTCACTGATGCAACGCAGGAACTTCATACAGACGTGCGCGGGCGCCGCGCTCTTCGCCGGCTTGGCTCATGCCGAACCGGACACCGCGGGCGCTGTTGTCGGCCCCAAATCCAAGCCGCCGGCGAAGCGACTGTGCGCGTTCCGCCTGGAAGAGCTGCCATTCAACGTTCGCGATCTGCGGTTGACGCTGCATTGTCTGCAGGGCCTGGTGAACCGCGAGCAGCCTCGGCTCTACGTGGTGCAGGACCGCTACGACGAGTTGTGGTTGGAGTGGCTGCGCGAGCGTGGCGACATTGCGGAAGTCGAGTGGCTGGACATCGGCCAACTCTTTGAGCGCTTCCTGCCGGTCGCCACGTGCATGTTCGTCACAGACCCGGCCATACCAGCCAGCGTCAACGTCGCCACGATGCTCGCCGGCATTCACGGCGGTGTCGTTGCGACGCCCGCCATGGCCGGCATGTTCAACCTCTCCATGGGCGCCTACCCGGATTCTCAGAAAGTCGGCGCCGATCTGCGGACGATGCATTGGCGCAAGGACGTGGAGGCCTACCGCTGGGCCTTTGCGCACCTCGGCGGCAGCCTTTCCCGTCGCGCCGTGGCGTATCTGGACCCAACGACCGACGCAGTGCGCGACTACTTTGTCGAATTCAAGATCCCCATCTTGTGGATCTCGAATCCGAACGACCAGGGCCGTCCGCACACCTCCTTCTTCGAGGAGCGCGACTTCGTGCGCGAGGTCTTCTATGAAGTGGCCGCCCAACATCCCTTGCATGGGCTGGCCGCTTGAAACCGGCATCGGTGAATGGGAGGGCGTGCGGCTGGCCAGCGAGTGCGCCAAGTTCGAGGTCTGCTCGGGGCACGACGGCTATTCGCCCACGGTCAGCAATCTGTCCGTCCATTCCGGAACGACTGCCACTCTCCTTCAACGCGTGCCGCGCGCGCCGCGACTCGAGCGCGACAAGATCTACTACGCCTTCGTCCGCTCCGACGGCGACGGACTGAACTTCCAGCGCCATTACTACCGCAAGCTCTTTGACGACCCGCAGCACGGCCACGTGCCGCTCGGCTGGCATATCGGACCCACCGCCACCGACTTCCAGCCGGATATTCTCGACTTTTATTACAAGCACGTCGCGGCGGGTGATTGCTTCGTGAACGCGTTGACCGGCGTGGGCTACATCCACGAGGACAACTACGCCGACAACTACCCGGCGGAGCAGCGCGAGCAGGTCTGGCGCGAGTACTTGGAGCTTTCTGCCACGTACCGCAAGCGCATCGATGCTTCGGTACTCTCCACGTTCGCTGAGATGGAGCCCCAGCGCATGGAGCGTTTTGCCAGCATACCGGGCATTCAGGCGGTCTTCGCCAATTATGGCCGAACGCACATGACCACGCTCCAGAACCAGGTGACCCTGTCGGCGGGCAAGCCCGTCTTCCGTGCAGTCAATGGAGGAGCCGGCGACTATACCTTCACGCCCCTAGGACGCCGCCAGGCGGAAGCCACGATCATCAACCAGGTTCGCCAGGCGGCGCCGCCGGAACGCCCGGCGTTCATGCATGTCTTCCTGGCGAACTGGCTGAGTCACATGGAAATGGTCAACAACATCGCCAATGGTCTCGGGGCCGGCTATATTGCAGTGCGGCCGGATCAGTTGCCGGCGCTTTATGCGCAGGCCCGCTCCTGAGGCGAATGGCCCTTGTACTCCATGCCTTGTTCAATTGCCACTTGAAACTCTCAAGTATACCATATATTTTCCATAGACAAATAGTAGTATCCCATAGAATTGCACTTTCAATCTGTGTATCGGTTCGGCGCCTTTCATTCGATGACGTACCCGATGTTGGCGTAGCGCTTTAGTCGGCGTTCGTACATCCGCGCCAGCATCGGAACGTAGATGTCCACGTAGTTGTAGACCTGCACGAACCGCTTGCTGTCGTGCAGTCGGTGCAGTCTGCCGACATACTGTTGCAGCGTACCCTTCCAGGATATCGGCATTGCCAGGAAGAGCGTGTCGAGGCGCGCGTCGTCGAAGCCTTCGCCGATGTAGCTGCCCGTGACTAGAATGACGCGCGACTCACCTTCGGGGGTTGACGCCATCGCCTCCGTCAACGCACGGCGCTGCTTCTTCGACATGCCGCCCTTCATTATGAAGATGTGCTTCGCCGTTCCCGCCAACCTTGAGGCGAAGAACTCAAGGTGGTCAGTCCGGCCGGTGAGGAGGAGCGGACAGCGTCCCTGTTGGAGGGCGGAGGCAACGTCGCTGGCGATCAGCTCGTTTCGGCGAGCATCTTGAACTAGGGCTGAGTAGATGTCCTGAATCGTGACGTCCGTCAGCTCGAGAGGCATTCTGAATTCCGTACTGCGCGGCGTTACCTTGTGTTCGAATGGCGTGCTTTCGGTCATCGTGCGGGCGCTCATGCTGAATCGCACGGGGCCACACTGCATGTAGATGATCGGGTGGTGCCCATCCTTTCGGGTCGGCGTCGCAGTGAGCCCAACAATGTACTTGGCCTTTACCTGCCGCATGACCTGCTCGAACGTGAATGCGGAGATGTGGTGGCATTCATCGACGATCACTTGGCCGTACTCGGCGACGAAGTCCTTCACCTCGTCTTTTCTATGGAGGCTTTGAATGACAGCGACATCCACGCACCCTGTGCGGTCCATCTTCCCGCCCCCAGTGTGCCCAATGGACTTGGCCGGCAAGTCAAGGAACATCCCGAGGCGCTCCTGCCACTGATCGAGCAATTGCTGTCGGTGGTCCAGAACCAGCGTGTTGACCTTTCGCTTCGCGATCAGCCAAGCAGCCACGGCCGTCTTCCCGAATGCGGTGGGGGCGCAGAGAATACCCTCGTCATGGGAGACGATCTTCTCTACCGCATCTTCTTGTGCCGCTCGAAGCTGCCCTCTGAACTCAACGCTGATTCCTGCGCCCTGAAAGCGTTCGTCCCTGACCTCAGCCCGGATCTTGTGCGCATCGAGTAGCGCCAATGTCTCGGGTAGGCACCCGCGAGGCACTGCAATGTGCTGTGGGAAATCCTGGCCGCATGCGATTACTCTCGGCTTATCGTACGTGGAGAGCCTCATCGCCTGAGCCTTGTAGAACTCGGGGTTCTGAAACGCCGCCAAGCGAAGTAGTCGGTTGAGCATCGCCGGGGGCAGGTCCTTTTTCTCCACATAGATTAGGTTTGCGCGGACAATTTGAACACTCTTCGGCAACGGCCCAACTATGGGACGCTCAGCCCGTTTGCGGGAGGGCGGCAGAGTCCATGGGTCCGGGCCTTCCTCATCACCAACGCTGATACGGACCCCGATCAAATCTCCCTTGCGCTGTGCTTGAGCGACGATTTCCTCGGCGGCATCCACCGGCATTCGCCGGATCGTCGAAAGGAACTGCCATTGGTCCGGATAGGGCGAGAAGTTCGAGTCAATGAAGACACTGTTCCCGTGCTTTCGAGGAGCGTACTGTAACGGCAGCGCGATGAGATTGCCAAACCCTCCCTTGGGCATCGTGTCCTGATTGGGGAAGAAGCGGTCGTACGAATCCAGGCCGAGCTGGTGTCGGCGCTCCATGGCTCGGGTCAGAAGCACGCATCCCAGCTTGCGGGCCATGACCGCGGAGAGCGCGCGATCAAAGAACACCCAGATGTGGCCGCCGTTCCCGGAGCGGGATCGTTCCAGGGCAGCCGGCACACCGAGGGCATGACAAGTCTCAAGGTACGCCTGCGCGTCCTACTCCCAGGTCTTCTTGTCGAAGTCCACAGCAAGGAACCAGCATGTCTCGTCTGGCAGCAGGGGGGTACACGCCGATTGTCTCCTTGCCCAGGAGATGGCTCTCGATGACAGCATCGGTTAGCGGCAAGAACCTCCGCGTTTGGCGTTCGACTTTCTTCCGCTTTTCTGGCCGACTCCGATTTATCGCTTGCCAGTCCTTTACGGCAGCCGGCACGTACCCCGCTGCACCGTCAGCCTTCTCCCACCGTCGGGCGTAGATGTCCTCTCGCCCGCGAAACAGGCCTCTGAAGATCGCAATTCTCTGTCGCGCGCGTTCATCCTTGTCAAGTGGCGGTGCGGTCGGAGTTTCCGCGGCCAGCGGCGGATCGTCGGGTACCAGTCGTGGTAGTGGAATGCCGTGTACGGCTAGCAGCCATCTGAGCCGGGTGTTCTCGTCTCGGAGACGGGTAACCTCCTCTTCAGGAGAACCGAACGGAAGCGATCCTGATCCGCTTTCGGTCATTGGTCGTTCTTGCCACTAGCCAACGCTCAACACGAGGTCGAAGAACGCCTGGAGATCAACACAGGCTGCATTTAGATCCGTCGGGAGCCCACATTCCATTGACAACGCCGCGAACGGAATCTGCCAGTCGGCAGGAGGCAGGGGCAGCACCTCCGGCAATTCGTGGGTTCTTCTTCGCTCGAAGGTCAGGTGCAGGGCCTCCAGAACCCTCCGCCGGTCTAGTTCACCTGACCTGAAGAGCAGCGTCAGGTCCACCAGGTCTTTCACCCTGCTGTTTGCCGGATCGCGTGGAAGGGTGTATGCGTGGAGCTTCTCTGCAAATTGTTGTTCTCGCGGGATCATCAGGACGCGTGCGGCTTCTACGCCAGCAAACGCCAACCAGTCTCTGCCGACGATGACTTCCAATGGCGGCATAAGGACATCGCCGATCCCGGCATCGACGTGGAATCTTGCGAATACGCGACGATCCACGCGGGCTTCAACTGGAAATCGCGCGCCTCCATATGGTGCCGCCGCCAGATCCAGCACCGGTGCGCCGATGGTGTATTCAAACCAGTCGCCTAGCGGAATGTCCACCACGCGCTGCAGCATCTCGCGGATGACTTGGTTGGTGTCTCCGTCTGGCGCAGCGATCACGTGCTGGACAGTCAAGTCGATATCCACGGTGGATCGCGCAGCTTTGAAACGGAGTTCCAACGCGTAACCACCCTTCAACGCCCAAGGCGCTGAGCCCTCGCGGAACAACCGCGCCAAAAGGCGGTCAAATGAGACCTGCCGTCGCAAACGGTTCAGCTCGATGTGCTCCCTCAGTGCGGTCTTTCTCAATCGTTCTTCGAGCGCGCGCCGAAAGGCGCCGGCCGTCGCATATGCCCTCGGCGGCGTCATGCGACTCTCCGTAGCATTCCTTCAACGATTCTGCGGGTCGCATCGCTCATCGGTGCGCCTCGAATTTGGTGGCGTGTGATCAGACCTCGTTTGAAAGCCTGTCCAAGCGCCTGCTGGACGAATGTTCGTTCAACCGATTCGGCGCCGATCAGATCGAGGATAGTGCGCAGCGGACGAGTTATCTTGAATCCTTCCGCTAGCTGCACATCGCTCTCGGGCAGGTCGGCGTGGTGCAGCACCAGAATGGCCGGTGTCTCGCTGGACCGGCGAAATCGCATCGGAACCGTCATATGCAGCTTCGCGGGATTAAGATCGGAAAGCTCGTGGATACTGACAGCGGTTTGGTGGCTGTACACACCCTCGATCTCCTCGCGGCGGTTGCGCGACCACAGCGCCCACAGAACCAGGTCGGGTCTTTCAGGAGTCGGGAACTGCGCGAGCCGATAGACGCCACGGTGCTCCCGAATCCAATTGCCCGCTTGCACATGATATGGGTGGGTATTCTCGGCGAATCCCGCCGCCTTGGCCTGCTTCGCGGTAAAGAAGCCCTGTTGTTCCTGGGCGAACTCAAAGAGCCGCTGCGCCGCTACTTTGTGCGACTGCGCCATGGCATAATACTACAACTTTCTTGGTGGTATGTGAATAGGAAGACCACGAACAACGACCAGCAACGGAACGACTGCCAGCTTGCCTGGCTGGCATTCATCACGCAGGCAAGGCCAATGAAAACAAGAACATGGCCTGTTGTTTAATGGGCGCGAATGCCGGCTGAATGCCGTCACAGATCCAGTAAGTTGTTTATGCTCTATAACTTGCGGATGCGAATATGAGCTTGGGAAACCGCTCAACAATCGTGTATACAACAACATGGCGGCAAACTGCGGTCACCGAAGTGCACCGAGTTTCCCAAATTCCCACGGGACACCCCCGGAACGCCGTCACAACGCCGTCACGGACAAGCACCGTTGGCTCGCCAAGAGCGACGCAGGTACGAATTGTGAAATGGAGTAATCCGCCAGAGCGGTTTTCTCCGCGATGTTGACCAGCGAGGAGAGTTTTGGAGGCGCATCCAAGAATCAGACAGACCCCAGGAGTGGCAGCTTGGCGACACTCTCAACACTCCGCGAACTTACTCCGCGCGAGAGCGCGTGTCGGGCTGTTTAGAGCGCACGCCTCGATTGCCAGTGGCGGGGATTTCGTCCTCTTCAAACCGCTCTTCGTAGTCCATTTCATTCGGCTTACCCGGAGCGGTCAGGGTTAGCGTGGTTCGGCCCATTTTGAGACCTGGGGACGATGCGCTAATCACCGCTTCGCCGGTTCTCGATGTGGCGCGAAATGCAATCAGCGTCATGCCGGCCACGGCGTTCCACGTCAGACCGGTTTCGTGTCCGGGCCATGTCTGCCGCAACAGCTCGCCCGGGCCGTACCAGGTGAACGCAATCGGCGCCGCCGAGTCGGGGACCGGCGTCCCATCCTTGTCCGCCACAACCGCCGTGATGTAAGCCACGCTTCCCCGATCGCCCGAGTGCAATTCCCGCGCGTCCGATGTGAGGATGATCTGCGCGGCCGGGCCGGCGGTCTTGTGGATGTCGCTGACGCGCTCAGCTCCGAATTGGGCAACGGCCTCTAGTGTGCCGCGTTGGTATTCCAAGTTCCACACGCGCGGCGGGTGCAGAAGATCACCGGCGCCGCCAGTATCCTCTTTGATGCCCAGCGAGCGGCCGTTCAGGAGGAGCTCCACCCGCGGCGCGTTGCTGTAGACCTTCACGGCGCGAGAACGGCCTTCCTGCCCGGGCCATGTCCAGTGCCCGACAATGTGCACCATCGGCCTCGTGCTCCACTGGCTCTGGTAGAAGTAGTACACCTCTTTCGGAATGCGCCAGATGTCGGCCATGCCGAAAGAGACGATGTGGGGTATCACCGGGTCGTAGGACTCGCCGTCGTAATCGATGGCGTTCCAGATACAGCCGCCTGCCATCCAGGGCCGGCGATTGAGCTGCCGGAGATGCTCTTCGTGCCGTTCGCAGGCTTCTTCTTCGCTGTTCGGACCGCCGTCATAGAGACCCCGACCGGGCAACGCGGCGCTGTATTCCGCGGTCAAATACGCGCGTTGCGGGAAGCGCCGGTGCTTCTCGTCGGTTTCCTTGCCGGCACCGAGACCAACTACATCGACCAGGGCCTCCATCGCCTCTCCGCGCGGCTCGTGCATCGCCACCGGCCGCGTCGGATCCAGCTCGCGATACTCTTTGGCCACGGCGGCCACTACCTGTTGGGAGATCCTCGCCGAGGCATTGACTTCGCCGGCGATGCCCCAGACCACGACGGATGGATGGTTCCGATCGCGATCGATCATCTCTCGAGCCATCTGCCGCACGTTGGCGATGTACTCTTCCGGATTCCCAATCTCCTTATTGACGGGCAGCTCCTCCCAGACCAGGAGGCCCAGACTATCGGACGCGTCCATCGTGGCGGGGGCGGGCGGATAGTGAGAAGTCCGCCAGAAATTGGCGCCCATGTCGCGAATCAGCTGCATGTCCTTCCATTGGCGTGAGTCGGGCAGCGCATTGCCCATGCCGGGATAGGATTGATGCCGGTTGACGCCTTGGATCTGCAGGCGGTTGCCGTTCAGCAGGAAGCCGGCCTGCGGGTCGAAACGGAACCAGCGAAAACCAAGCGGGATCTGAATGGCGTCGATGGTACGATCGCCTTCCCGCAGGAAGCTGCGGATCGTGCATAGATTAGGCGCGTCAGGAGACCACAACTCGGGCTTCTGCAAGTTCGCGCTGTGCTTGAACTCGATAGTCGAACTGGGATCAACTGAGACGTTCCGCTCTATCGTCGCGATGATGCTTCCTTTTGGATTGAGAATCTGGTGGACGATCGTAAGCCTCCGCTGAGCACCTGTCGTATTACTGAGGCTGCCCTGTATTTGGAGCGCCGCCGCTTGCTCGCTCACCTGCGGCGTTGCCCAGCGGACGTTGCTCAAATAGACGGGGTCGTTGATCCGCAGCCAGACATTCCGATAGATGCCACCGTAGAAGTTGTAGTCGGTCTTAACCGTGGGCGGGATCGCGGCGTGATAGAGATTATCCACTTTGACGGTCAGCACGTTCTCCTTGTTGGCGAATTGAACGTGCGGCGTGAGGTCCAGTTCGAAGCTCGTGTAACCGCTCTTGTGCGCGCCCAGATAGGTACCATTCAGCCAGAACTCCGCGACCTGATTCGCGCCCTCGAATTCAAGCACCACGCGCTTGCCGGACAAACCCGGGTCGAGCCTGAAATGCTTGCGATACCATCCGATGCCGCGCCAATAGCCAGCGACGGCATCCATCGTGTCCTGGGAGTTCCAGGTATGTGGGAGCGCGATGTGCTCCCACGACGAATCGTCGTAGTCGGGCTGCATGGCATCCCGGAACCGGGGCTCGATTTGCGACGCGGCCGTCGTGTCGCGATCGAACGATCCCAGTTCTCCCGAGCCGGAAGATTGGCGCTGGAACAGCCAACCCTGGTTGAAGTTCTCCCGCAGGCGCGGGCCCGACTCGGCGCGAGTCGAAACTGCGGCGAGCGCCAAAACTGCTACGAGTGAGATTCGAATCATTGCCAACTCACCACTACAACACAGCAGGTCCCGGCCCGTGGGAGTTGGAAGCCCTCCCACTCGGTGGCGATGGAAACGTGTACTTCGTCCCCACACCTGCCGGACGAACTCCCCCCAGCGCCTACCCAATTCAGCGAGGCTGGGACCTGGTACCACGCGGGAGAGGCATACCGAGGGAAGGCGGCGCGGGTCCGTGCGCGATCGGGGTCCGACAGATCTTCGCGAGCTGAGCCGTTCGATTATTGCAGCTCGGCCAACGCCGCGCGTACTTTGGGGATCTGGTCCTTGTACTGCCGGGGCGGCGCTTTGGAAAGGAACTGCTCGAAGCTCGAGCGCGCGCGGGCGCTATCGCCCGCCATCTGATACAACAGACCGAGATTCAGATACGCCTCGACCAGGTCGGGGTCGAGTTCCACCGCCTTTTCGAAGTGGGTGCGCGCGGCCGTCCCGTCCTGCCGTTGAATCGCCAGCACACCCAGTTGGTTCTGGGCGGCGGCGTTGGAAGGCTCGATGGCGAGGATGCCATTCAGGATGCGCTCGGCATCTTCCAGCCGTCCCAGTTGCATGTAAGCGGTGGCCAGGTTGCCCGCAGTTACCACGTCGGTGGGGTTCATCCGGACGGACTGCTCGTACTCGGGGATCGCTTCTGCTTTCCTTCCGGCGCGCACCAGCAAATCGCCCAGGCGCGAGTGCAGCCGCCCGTGCCCCTTGTCGATACCTTGTTGGAGGGCCGCGCGGTACAGCTTCATGGCCTCGTCGTAGCGGCCCGATTTCTCCAATTGAGCGCCGAGAGAATAGTAGAGCAGCGGGTTGGACGGGTCGAGGCGGACCGCCTCTTGCATCAGTTCGATGCGGCGAGCTGGGGAAAGTCCGGACTTCGGCCGCTCGGCGTCATTCATCATCTTCAGAATGGCCACGCGATCCTTGGGATCAGCCCCCTGGCCGTTCAGATCGTAAGAGCGCGAAGCAAAGCCCGACGTGTAGCCCAGGGACTTTAGTTGCGCCAGCGTGTGCTCATCCATCTGGGTCGTCTCGACCTTCTCCGAACCCGCCGAACCCGTGACCGCGGCAAGTTTCGCTTCCAGTTTCCGCACCTCGGATGGATGCTCCGCCAGTACGTTGCTCGTTTCCCCCGGATCGAGGCTGAGATCGTACAGCTCCGGCCGCGGCGCCCGAATGTACTTCCATTGATTCGTGCGGATGCCGCGCAGTTCGGCCCAACCCAGATTGATTTTTGGATACAGCGTTTCGGCGTACGAAACGGCCGTAAGAGCGCTGTTGCCGCTGAAGAACGGGACGAGGCTGGCGCCCTCGATCCCCGCGGGCGCGGGAACGCCCGTCAGTTCCAGGATCGTCGGCAGCAGGTCGATCGTCCTCGCCTGCGGCTTGATCCGCATTCCGGCGGGCAGCCCGGCCCCGGAGAGCAGGAATGCGATGCGCAGCGTGGCATCGTAGAGGAACACGCCATGCGCGAATTCGCCGTGTTCGCCCAGGCTCTCCCCGTGGTCCGAGAGCGCGGCCACGAGCGTCTTTTCGGGCGGCGATTTATGCCGGAGGTGTTCCATCAGGCGTCCGAGCTCGTGATCGGCGTAGGCGATTTCGCCATCGTAAAGGCGATCCTTGTACTGCTCGTGGAAGGGGGATGGCGGATCGTAGGGAGCGTGCGGGTCGTAGAGATGCACCCATAGGAAAAAGGGCTTGTCGGTGCGGCCGTCCAGCCATTGCACGGCATGGTCCACGGTGTCGCCGGCGCGGCGTTCGGCATCCTCCAGGAACTCCTGTCTACTGCCAGGCTGCGGCATCTGGTCGTCGTAAACGGCGAAACCGTGATCGAATCCAAAGCGCTTCTTCAACACCGCCGAGGAGACGAAGGCGGCGGTGTCCCAACCGCGCTGCTGCAGCAGGCTGGCGAGAGTTGGCGTGGATGGAGAAAGGACGAATCCTCCGGTATTCCGCACCTTGTGGGTGGGCGGGTTGAGACCGGTGAAGATGCTGGCATGCGAGGGCGGAGTCAACGGGGTCTGGGTGACGCCGTTCTCGAACAGAACGCCGCTCTGCGCGATGCGATCAAGAGTGGGGGTTTCGATCTTGCCGTAGCCGTAGCAGTGCACATGGTCGGGCCGCAGCGTGTCGATGGTGATGATGACGACGTTCAGCGGGCGCAATTCGGCGGGGAAGCCGATCCGCGAGGGCGTTGGCAGGAGACGAGCTGCGCCGAGAGCGAACAGGCACCAGAACAATATTTTCGGGGGAAAGGACACGCGGTCGGGGATCGATTACTCAGGATACCTCCGCGGGCAATAGAAAAGCAAACGGGCCGAGCCCCGGGTGGGGAGCCCGTTCCGCCCAAGGGATAGATTCGCGGTCAGAATGTGATGCGCGCGGACACTTGAATGTTCTCGCGGGCCCTGCTGGACGTCGATGATCTGGCCGAACTGTCGGGTCACCGATGTTGTATCCGGGTCGGCCAGCCCGCTGCGATTGAAAGCGTTGAATGCATCGCCACGGACCTCGACAAATCGCCTCTTGCCGAAATGAAACGCTTGAATAAGCCGAAGTTCTCCGATGGCTGGAACGGCCCTTTGAGGTTGCTGAAATAGCGCGGAGAGTTGCCCAGGCTTAGGATCGACGCCACCGGCGACGTCGGGGGTGAGGCAAAGGCGGTGGGATTGAGATACTGTATGCCGGTCCCGCTGGCGACATCGAGATGCCCTGACAGGGGGACTGTCAGCGGCTGGCCGGATACCACGTTGGCGCGCATGGTGCCATTGAAGAGTATACTGAACTTGCATCGATGCCCGCGCTGATCGAAAGCGGGTCGCCGGACTGGTACTGCTGAATGCCCGTAAAGGTCCAGCCGCCCAGGATCTGATTGACGATGCCGCCCTTGTTCAGCAAGCGATGGCCTTTGCCGAAGGGCAGCTCATAGATCCAGGTGATTGCAAATTTTGGGGGTGGTTGAAGGCAGCGACCGATTTCTCCAACCCGCGGTTATAGACGTCCTGCGCGTATCCGCCGGAATATGAGCCATGTCGCCATCGGTGTTGGTGAGGGTCTTCTGGAACGAGTAGCTGACCAGGAACCCCAGCCCCTTGGAGAGGCGGCGCGTGGCCATCACCTGCAGCGCGTTGTAGTTGGAGTGCCCGAAGTACGGGTAGTGGATGAACACGCCGTAGCCGGTCGGAATACCCGGGGTGCCGCCGCCGGCGAACTGCGGATAGGGCAGCAGGGCCTGCGCGACTAGTTCGAGTTCTCGTAAAAGCCGGCGTAGGGCATCGTTGATTTCGGGGTGACTTCCCGTGTGCGTCAGCCCTGCTCAGCGTGTCTCCCAGCGACAGATACTTGGGATTGAGCTGGTTCATGTTCGCGAAATTGCCTGCGTTCAGCGGTTGCCGCGGTGCCGACGAAGGTGGCCTGGATGACCGTCTTGTCCCCCAGCAGGTACTGCAGACCGAGGTGTAGTTCTGGGCGTAGGGCTGGCGGGTCGAGGTCGGGGCGGTGTAGGAGATGGAATTCCCGTTGTCCTGCGCCGGGTCTTTGTTCGGCAGCGTGTAGGGGTAGGCCGGATAGCCGTTGTCCCAGTTGAACCTGGGTAAAATGGCGGCGCCCCCGGGTAGGCAGCGATGGCGTTGTTGCCGACGAAGCCATCGACGGTGGCCTCTCCAAAGGCATTGCCGATCGGCGGGGTGTACATCAGACCGTAGCCGCCGCGCAATACCAGGCGTTTGTTGATCTGGTAGGCGAAGCCGAGGCGCGGGCCGACCTCGCCGTAGTACCAATTCTGAAAGGACGCTTGGCCCGGACTCAGGAAAACCAACGCCCCCGGATAGCCCGAGGCGCCGGGGTTGGGCGTGGTGGGGCCGAGGGTCGAGAAGATGCCGTTTTGCACGGTTTGCGCCCCCGCGATATCCCAGCGCACGCCGAAGTTGAGCGTGAGACGCCGATTCACCTTCCAGTCGTCGCTCAAGTAGAAGGCCGGGTTCCACGTGTCGGTGGTCGTGAGCGTAACGTATTGCACGGGCAAGCTGGAACTGTATACGTCGCCCAACAGGAAACTGGCATACGAGTAGCCGGTGCCCGTGCCGTTGGAGGTCGTCTTGGCGCTGAAGGTAAAGTAGCCCGAAGAACCCCAGTTCTAGGGCTCGATGTAGTAGTACTTGCGGATTTCTGCGCCCCACTTGATGGCGTGGCTGCCGTGGATCCAGGTGGTGTCGTTAGCGAGGATGTAGCTGCCGTTGGGCGAGTCGCCGGTCGAGTTGTTCCCGAGCGCGGTCATGGAGCTGCCCAGGTCGCGGCCGTGCCCGCAAGATTGAAATTGACCAGCGGGAACGTCATTCCTGTTCGACGCCCGTCAGACCGAGCTTGCTGGGCCAGTTCTGGCCGGTGGAGAGAGAGCATGGTGAACGTTGTCGAAATTGTTGTAGCCGACGGCCAAGTGGTTGAGCAGGTTGGACGTGATCGTATAGTCGTAGCTCCCGCGGATCATCGTGCCGTAGACGCTCTGCAGGTTGTAGGATGAGCTGGCGTTGCCAGGCACGGGCAGGTAGCCTCTGCTGCTGCCGTTGTCACGCAACCGGTTGTTGTCGCTCCAATAGAACGACACCTTCTGCTTGTCGGTGATTGTCTGATCGAATTTCCCTGTGTAGTCTGTCCAGGTTGAATACCGGTGAGCCGGGAAGACTTGGAATGTTCCGGATAACGCCCGGCAGAGGCGGGTTCCGGAGTCGGCGCCAGCGTCAGGATATTGGCCGAGACCTTGCTGAAATCCGCCGTAGGGATGATGTTGCCGGGGAAAGCAGTGCGAGAATAGCTGCCGTCCGGATTCAGGACGGTGCTCGCCGGGTCGTAGATCGTGTCCACCGCGGAGAAATCGCCCTTCTTCATGGCCGCGGTCGGCACGGTGCGGCAGCAGGCAAGCGAGCCTGTGCGTCTGCGGGAGCCTTCGTAGCTGAAGAACCAGAAGCTCTTGTTCTTGCCGTTATACACTTTCGGCAGCAGGATCGGACCGCCAACGGCGGTGCCGAAGCTGTTTTGCTTGTAAGGCGCTTTCGGATTGCCGTAAGCGTTGTTATCGAAGCCGTTGGCGTTCAGGTCCTCGTTTATCAGGTATTCGTAGGCGGTGCCGTGCAGTTGATTGGTGCCGGACTTGACGTCGAAGTTCGCCACCGCGGTCAATCCGCCGCCGAAGGCCGCGTTCAGGCTGCCGGTTTGGAGGCGGAATTCGCTGATCGCGTCCACGCTGGGTTCGAATTCGTCCGTAGAGCCGGAGGCGTCTGTTCGCCCGATAGAAATGCCTTCGATGTAGACCTCGTGCGAGATCGTTGGCCCCCCGTTGATGCTGGGCCCGCTCGTGCTGTTATCGGTTCCGGGCAGGGACTTGAAGATAAAGCCCTGGATCTGGCGTTGGCCGTCGTCGTCGCTATTGATTGGCCAGTCGTGGTAATCGTTGGCCGAAACGGTGTAGCCGAGTTCCGAGCTGGACGATTCCAACTGGGCGGCTTGGGCGCTCACGGTGACGCTTTCGGTGGTCGCGCCCAACTCCAATTTCAAATCCGCCGTCACCACGGTCGCCACCGCGACCACTACCTGACTCACGACCGCCGTCTTGAATCCCTTCAGTGCGGCCGAGACTTCATAGTCGCCGGGCGGCAGGTACGGAATGCGGTACACACCCACCGAGGTGGTGACCGCCTTGAAGGTGGTGTGGGTCGCCAGATGCGTGGCTGTCACTTGCACATTGGGAACCACAGCGCCGGTGGCGTCTGTGATCACGCCCGTGATCGCTCCGCGGTCGCCCTGCGCGAAAGCCGGCGCAGCCAGGCACACGAGCATGATCAATAGTACTGAAAGCGAGAACAGTCGAGTCTTCATAATCTCCCTTTGCCTGAACTACGATGGATCTGACCTGCCGTCCGAGGTGAAGATGGGCCACAACTTGGACTCTTCTCCTGGTTCAGCGCACCGAGGGCGGCGCCAGGCACAACTGCGCCCCTCGATTGCAGCATTGGGTCCCTGAACGTCCTGGACACACCCTCTCCCCATAGGCTAAGCAGAGAATATTCCCGTTGCGCTTGGGTGTCAAGCGGTTTTTGTCCTTGCGTTCTTTTGTATAGAATGCTAAATCTGTTGTGAAGAACAGGAGAATGGCTGCAAGAAACTACATCGAGCTTGTCGAAAAGACGCTGCGCGTGCTCGAGAGCCTAGGCGATAGCACGGCCGGTATCAAGCTGGGAGAGCTTGCCGGACGTGTCGGACTGGTGAAGAGCTCCGTATTTCGCATTCTTTTTACGCTCAACAAGCTCGGCTACGTGGAGAAAGTGGGCCCGGAGGGCGTTTACGCGTTGAACGCGTCGCCTGCGGGCGCTGGGGCACGGATCGGTCCGCCGCCCAGATCTCATCAGCTTCGCGCGCCCCCGGCTGCAAGAGATGCGCGCAAAGCTGCACGAATCGGTGTGGCTGGCCGAGTGGCGTAACGGCACGGTGATCTTGATCGACGGCGCCGAGTCGTCTTCGCATGCGCTGCATCTGGCGCTCAAAGTCGGCGATCGCTGCCCGCTGCACGCCTCCGCGCTCGGCAAGGTGATCGCGGCACATTTGTCACGTGCGGAACTCAGCATCGCCCTTGGCAAAGAGCGTCTCCCTCACTACACCGAGCGCAGCATTTCCAGCCGTAAAGCGCTGCTGGCGCAACTTGCGGTAATTCGTCGCGATGGCTACGGGATAAACAACGAGGAGACGATCCGGGGCGCCTTGGCTATCGGCGCCCCGGTGTTCGATTCCACCGGCCGTGCCTTCGCTGCCGTTAGCGCCACGACGCCGACGGCGCGCTGCGGTTCGGCAAAGAAACGCGAATTAATTGCTGAGACGATCCGCGCCGCATCCGCGGTTTCCGAGGATCTGGCGCACGCTGAATTTGTGGCCGATTTTCGGATCACCGACACGGGAACGGAGAGAACTTATAGCAGTTGAATGGGAGTGAATTGCATTCGTTGCAGCCGTTGTCCTGCTGCTCGCGAAACCCGCACTGGACCAGACGAAGTGTTACGGCGCGTGGACCCGAATGCAAGTTCTCACAACCAAGCGCCACAACTAAGGTGCAGTTCGGCGGATGCGGGCCGGACGCGCCATCCCGCTCCCTCCTCTTACTGGGCCGGCCCTCACTGTTTGATTGGTCCCGCCAGTTTGCCCGAGCGGGCGCCCGTCTCGACCACTTCGAAGTCGGAGCCCTTCACCCGCTCCAGGGTTTCCAGCCCCTTTAGTCGCGCATCGGGGGAAATCGACATCAGCCAGTCCTGGCCATTGTCGGCGACAAACATGCCATACTTCTTCAACCCCTCGAGGATCGCGCGCGCGTGGGGCGGAAATCGCGAAGTATCGAAGTCGCGCCGCAGACGGAGCCGTTCGCCCATGCGGGGCAGGCTGGCGTCCGAGAAGCGGCTGGCGAAGTGGGTGGCGGGAAGAACGTAGGCGCGCTGGCTGCGGTGGACAGTGAAGCGCATGGCGTGCTCCACCAGGCCGCGCTCGCACTCGTCGAAGCGGACGGAGGCGGGGAAGATTGGGAGGCCCGCGGCGTCGGCGGAGGTCCAACCTTCGGGTCGCAACGCTCCCGTCCGCAGATCGAAGGTAGCTTCATTCGCGGCCTCCCAGCCGGCATCCGTTCTCCGCGCCTGCCAGAATTCGTGGAGCTTTCCGTTGACCGGGTCGACGATCAGGAGGTGGCGGTCGCCGCGGCCGTGGCGCTGGAAGTCGTCCAGCGTCTGGCCGGGGCGCGCGAGGGCCTGCAAGTCCTCATTTCGGGCGAGGGGCCAGTTTTCAATGGGGGCGTTGTCGGGAACGGGGAAAGGCCCGGGATCGGAGTCGGCGGGGTATTCCAGGATCTTGACCGGAATCCGCTTCTGGTCCGGAGGCACGATGACGAAGTTCATGTCCAGGTTGTAGCCGAGGTTCTTGTCGGCCCCAATCGAGGCGATGATGCGCGCCGAATTGGCATGCACCGGCATGGCGGAGATGTCCTGGTTCCAGGGATTGTCCGGGGGAAACACCTGGAGGGCCGAGAGGATGCGATCGGCTTCCGGAGTCCCGAAAAGCACGGAGTGGGTGATCTTCGGCATGGCAGGCCGATGGCGTTCGGCGCTGACTCCACTGACCACGGCCACGCACGCCACGACGAGCCCCATAAGGAGCAAGCCGGCACGCTGAGTCATAGATTATGAAATGCTCCCTTCGAGGTTTGGGCGGGGAATGTTCCAAAGGGGCCCATTGCTGCCCGAAAACAGCGCCGCCCAGTTGCCATCCATCTCCTGCAAACCCGTAAAGACGCGATGCTCGACTCGAACAGTCCGGACAGCGGAAGCCGGCGCCGCAAGCCACATCGCCAACAGTGCAATCGGAATCATCGTATTCACCACTGAACCACGGCCAGCGTGTATGTCTTCATCGGGACGGCAAAGCCCACTTGCGAGGCGGCACTCTTCATCTCGATCGTTCGCGGCCCTTCCAGATCGGGTGAGTAGATCCGGACCTCCTTGGCGGTTTGGCCGCGGGGTAACCGGCAAATCACTTCGACCGGTTCAAGCGACGCTGCCCGCTTCGCGTTGTAGTTCACCAGGTGCAGCATCATACGCCGTTTCCCGGGCTGCTCGACAAGGTTCGATACGAGGTACGCGGGACCGCTGACCTGCGCCGGAACGTCGTCCCGGGCGGCCCAGCGCACACTATCCGTGATCTCCTGCGCGTTCTTCGGCAGCTTCCAGAAGCGCTCATCGACGCGGAAGAAATTGCCGAATTCGGGCAGCCGCCCATCGAACTTCACTGCGGGGATGTAGACCACACGCCCCTTTTCATATTGCTTGCGTGCGGGCGCTCCGGTGATCGCGACCGGCGCGACATCTTCCTCGTAATCGCGAGCGTGCGGTTGGGAATTGATCAGGCCTTTGAGGCCGGGCGCAACGCGCAGCCTCCGCCACTGGTCATAGAGGCCCGCCTGCCCCGTTGCCACGAGTCCTCCGCCGGCCGCGACGAACTTTCGGATTGCCTCGAGCTGTGCGTCGCTCAGGCATTCCGTTTCGGGCAGCACCAGCGCCTTGTACCTCGCGAGCTCCGCCAGGTGCTCGTCGAAAATCAGGTTGAAAGGAATCCTGGCCTGGATGAGCGCCTGCTCTACCAGGATCGTGGAAAGCTGTACTTGCGCCTGATCGTAAGCGATGGAGGGATACGAGCGCAGGACCGCAACCGTAGCTACGTCCTTTGAACCGGTGTAAAGCTCCCGGTTTTTTCGGTAGAACGCGATGTAGCGCAGCATGTCGGGCGTCAGGCGGTCAATGCCGGCAAAGCCGATGGTCTGATTGAACGCCAGACTCTCGGCCATCGCCACCGGGTCGTCCGAGATGTACGACATCAACACATTTCTGTAAGCCCGCGCCAGCTTATAACTCCTGATCCGGGACAGCAGCCGGCCGTTGACGGTGTAACCGGGTTCGGGGTCTTCCTCGGTCCAGAACGCTTCGGTCCACTTGAGGATGCGCGAGTGGTCGATCGCGGCCTCCCAGGCCCGGTTCCCGCCGGTAATGCCGTGCGGGTTCACTTCGACCGCAACTTCCGGGTTCAGCGACTTAGCGTACAGCGCCGTTTGCCGCAAAGCGTCCGCCATCACCTGGCAGCGGAAATCGATCCACTCCTGGATCATCGGGTCGAAGATGATGCGCATGCGCGAAGGTGGGTTCGACGCGTTCCATTGCGGCGGATTCACAAAATCGACGTTCTCGAATCCGAAGCGCTCGCGCCTCTGCTCCGCGGAGTACTTCTCCCTGAGGTATTTGCGGAATCCGAGTTTGCAGGTTGTGCCGTGACACGAGTCCGGCTCGGCATTGAGATCGAAATTGTCGAAGTGAATGAAATCGGTTTTTACTTCTTCGACCGCGTAGCGCACGATCTTCTTGAGATAGTCCAGGTACTCTTGGTTGGAAAAACAGGGGCGGTACCGATATGACTGCTGATAGCCATAGGTGAGCAGAATCGGCTGACCGCTGGCGTCCCGTTGGATCCAGTCTTGCGCGCGCGGCTCCTCGGCAAAGAACGTCTCATACATCATGGTGTCCCACTGGATGTAGGTGTCCACCTTGAGTCCCATGCTGTGCGCGAGCCCGGCAACCCGCTTGGTCTCCTCCATCTCGGGCAACTCGGCGGCCATGCCGAACCCCTTGTACAGGTGCGTATGGAACACCTCGACCCCTTGGAGTTTTAACCTGCGGAGGACCTCTTCGCTCTGGGCCGCCTCGATTTGCTGCCTTGCATCCAGCCGCTGGCCGCCGCGGCGGACCACGAAGACATAAGGCTCGTGGTTGCCGCCCGCGTCAATGAGCCCGTTCTCGATCCAACTCGCCCGCGGCATCTCCTGGGCGGCCGCCACGGCGGCCAGCGCGACAAACAGGCAGACAAAACGCATATATAGGATCTCGAACGACGACTCTCTCACCGATGCGCATAAGTGTCAAGGACGAAGTTGAAGGAGACCGCAAGGGCGAAGGAAGAGGGGGTGACTTTGGGCCATCGATGATCTTGCGAAATGGGGGAAATGGGGCCGGCATGGCCGCAGGCCTCGAGGGGCTGGCTGCGACCCCACTGACCGGCGATCTTCTGTTTGACGGCCACATGCTGCGCCCGCGTCCCGGAGCCGGCGTAGCAGATGTGCCGGGCCGGCTGCCCGACAAGGGTGCGTTGCTCAACGAGATCGAGTGGCGGGAGTGCGGAGGCCGACTCCCGAAGGTACGAGGAGGATCTCGGCGAGTGCGAGCGTGGGAGTCAGACTCCGCGCCTGACACAACCAGCCGGGGACAACACACTGGTTAGTTTGGTTGCTTAAGCTGAGCTTAGAGCACACGAGCCCAGCGTGTGCTGAGCCGGTTCGCCAATGAGCGAGATAGAGCGGGACGTGGGTTGCGAGGTGGACGACCGATGCGGAATGCAATGTGCGTGACGCTGGCGGCGATGCTCCTGAGTGCGGCCTGCAACAGACCGGAGCCATCCAAGGGCGGAACGGCCAGACAGGAGATGACGAAGTACGGCATCCCCGTGACGGGCGGACCGATGGACTCGATCCTGCTGAAGGACTACACGCCGGCGTCGTCTTTGGTCGTGCCCGTGACGGAGGTGACCAAGGCCCGGTTCCCGGCGATCGACGTGCATTCGCACTCCTCCATGAACGGCATCCGGACGCGGGCCGACGTGGACGCGTGGGTGAAGACGATGGACGAGGTCGGCATCGAGATGTCGGTGGTGTTCACGGGCGCGAGCGGGACAGAATTCGACCGCCAGGCCGAGCTGTTTCTGGGGTCGTACCCCCGGCGGTTCCAGGTCTGGTACTCCTTCGACGCGTCCAAGCCGGACGATCCGGAATTCACGGCGAAGGCAGTGGCTGAATTGGAGCGGGTTTATGGGAAAGGCGCGCGCGGCGTGGGCGAGATCACAGACAAGGGCTGGGGCGTGGACGCGTCGGAGAAGGACGCATTGCCGAGAGCCAGGAGGCTGCGGTTCGACGATCCGCGGCTGGATGCCTACTGGGAGAGATGCGGCGAGCTGAACATGCCCGTGAATATTCACATCGCCGACCACCCGTCGTGCTGGAAGCCGCTCGACGCGAAGCAGGAGCGCACGCCGGACTTCCAGAGCTTCAACCTCTACGGCAAGGATGTGCCGTCCTATGAAGAACTGCTGGCGATGCGCGAGCGCCTGCTGGCTAAACACCCACGAACGAAGTTCATCTTCTGCCACTTCAGCAATCAGGGCAACGATACCGCGGCGCTGGCGAAGATGTTGGACCGGTTCCCGAACATGTATGTGGACGTGTCGGCGCGAGATTACGAAATGGGGCGACAGCCGCGGACGATGCGCACATTCCTCGAACGATACAAGGATCGGGTGCTGTTCGGCACCGACATGGGGCGCGACGAGGCGATGTACCGGGGCTGGTGGCGTCTGCTGGAAACGGGCGACGAGTACATGCACGGCCGCATCTGGTGGCCGTATTACGGCCTCGAATTGAGCCAACCGGTGCTGAAGAGCCTGTACCGCGACGCCGCGCTCAACGTATTGAACATGCGGTGAGGCGGGGGCTTCAAAAAGGCATCGACAGAGGGCACGGACGGCTGCACTGGCGCCGCGGTGATTTGCTTCAAGGGCTCGGGACAATCACGAGGAAGAACACGCGGAACCGCGTCAAGAGAGTGCGTTCTTGTGCAAGAACTCCTTCTCGGCGCCGGCGATGGAATCCATATGCGCGGCGGCGATGTTTGCAACGGCGAGTCGCCTCCGTGACCCGGTCTTACTCCGGGTTTCTCGTTTCGCCTTGATTGCCGGTGTGCACCCGCGGAGGGACGATGCGCAGCGCGTGAACTGTCACGGCATTGCGAGGAATCACGACGCCACTGTTCGTGAATCCGCTCGATCCCTTCAGCCGGATCTCGCGGACCCGCTTGCCGAAGCGGGGATTGACCCACTCATAGGCGAAGGATGTTCGGCCGGGCGCCAGCTCGCGCGGATCGCAGCGATAACAATAAACCCCGTCCTCGCCTCGCCAGCCGGATTCGAGGATGTTGACGCCGTAGCGGATAGGAATCGTCGTGACCAGACCGTCCTCGTACTCCACTTCGTACCACCCCAGCAGGTCAGCCGTGTCGTCGTAGTTGTAAACGTACTCAAAGGCCGCCGCATTGGTTGACTTCCGCGCGCAGGAGTGCTCGAAAATGATGCTACTGGGATCGGCAGCGAGCCTTGCCACCACGGCTGACTGCACGGCGTCGGCTGGCCCGTCCCCTCGTGTCGCCACCGTCACTGGACCGGCTCCGGCAAGCGCCACGGGCGTGAGCGGGTCGCCCGCCTCGCTGGGCAAGGCGCGGCCCGACAGGTTTCGCCGGACGGCCGGCATAAGGGCCTGCACGCGCCTGGTCAGATCCGCCTCATCGGGCCAGTGGGACGACCACAACAGGTTGGCGCACCCGAGGAATTCGTAAATCAAGTTCTTGCCGATGTTGAATTCGGTCGTGGCGGCCCAGGAAGCCGGTCCGCCACCAATCACTCCGGGCAGTCCGCTGCGTCGCCCGTAGTTGCGGATGGCAGGCGTCAGGTTACCGTAGACCTGCTGGAAGCCCAGTCGCGAGAACTTGCGGTCCAACTCCTCGCCCTGGCCCCGCGCGCCGTCCGCCCACGTCCAGTTCACCAGCAGAATGTCCTTGGGGATCAGGTCCCGCGCCTGCGCTTCGCTCAGGCCCCCAGGCGTGCGGTAATGGTGGCCGCTCGGGCTGCGGGCCGTTCCCTCAGGATCGCCGCGCAACTCGGGAACCAGATGGTCGGCGTACATCGACATGCCGATCTTCCTGCCTGCAAGGTAGTCGTGGATCTTACGCACATCGGCCGCAAACAGCTCGCGGTAGTCCTTGCCCTGGCACCGTGAACAGGCGTCGATCGGAATGCGCCATTCGTCGTGGCCCACGTGCACCAGCGCCGGTTTCATCACTTCGATGTACTCGTCCAGCACATCGAACAGAAGCGTGTAGCTCGCGGGATTGGATGGACAGTACGTGTCCGGCCACTCTGCGCCGGCGATCTCGGCCAATTCGCGATGCCGCGCCAGCAGGTAGTAGCTGTGCGTCAGCGACGGAATCTCGGGAATCACCTCCACGTAATTCCGCCGCGCCCATTCGACCAGGTCCGCCACCTCCTCCTTTTCCAGAAGGCCGCCATCCGACGCGTCGTAGTTGGCCGAATCCTGGAACTGCCGACGCGGACCGGATGGCCTTTCGCGCCGGGTGAAAGCCAGGTCCCGAGCCAGTTCGAGTGCTCCCGCGTTTACTTCCGGGTGGCGCTCCAACCGCATCGCACCGTTGACCTCGAGAAAGAGGCGATTGAATTTGTACAGCGCCGCGAAATCGCCGATGAACCGTCTGAAGAAAGGAATGTTGTCGCGGCCTGGCAAATACATGCGCAGCGCGCGGAACGGCTTGTCAGGCCAGTCGCGGATCAGGGCCCCGCGAATTCGCCCTCGTTCCACCAACTGCCGTAGTGATTGAAGTCCATAGAACGAGCCGGCGTCATCGGCGCCCGCTACGACAACCGCGTCTGAGTTCACTTGGAGAACATAACCCTCCTGCCTCTTCACGCGCTCCACATTGTGCCGGCGGCAGTACGCAGTAACGAGGGAGTTGCGCGGACCGCCGATGAGGATCACCGGATGCCCGCCTGGCAGGACGTCCCTGTATTCAATCGGGACGCCCAAGCCGTGTCTTGCTGCGAGGTCACCCTGAAACAGCCTGGCGAGCGCCAGATCGGGCGGCGAGGCTTCCACCGGCACCACGATCCGCGTGTCAGGCGCCAGGAGGAAGGAGGATCCTCCTGCGGCGATCTCTTGTGGCTGGGGCAGGACCCACTGTGGTGCGTCCTGTGCGCAACACGTTTCGGCGGCGCTGAGGCCGAGCGCCAGGGTGATGAGGATTGCGCCCCTGTACATAAGGTTGACTGCGAAGAGCTTAGATATCGGTGGACTAGACGATTTCCGGCACTGTGAACTCGGGCCGGTAGCTGCGTCGGAAGCAGGAGGTGGCCTCCTCGTCACCGATGCACGAAAACGTTGTCGGGTCGAAGTACAGCGTCCGCCCGACGCGGTAGGAGATGTTGGCCAGGTGAACGAGTGTCGTCGAGATCGCACCCTCTTCGATGTCAGCAGTGAGTGATGCGCGGTTGCGCGTGCGAACTACGCCGATGAAGTTGGCAAAGTGGTCCCCAGATGCCGCCGCCGATGGACCCTGCTCCTGCTGCGGTCCCAACCAACTCCGATAGCTGGAGTAGCCGTCAATGCCCAGGTATCCTCCGGAGCCGTAGAACAAGTTACCAATGGTATTGGGGTAGAATTTGCCCGGTCCATTGCGATTTTCCGATATGCCGGCTTCGTGGTTGCTGATCCAATGCCGGATCTCGACCACCAATACTTTCTTCCCGCCGGGAGCCGCGAACTCGTAATTGGCCGTGAGCGTGTTGGGCGTTTCCTGATCGTCGTCGAACATGAAATGGCCGCCTGTGGCGCTCACGCGGGCCGGATAACGGACGCCCAGCCCCCAGCGCGCGATGTCAATCTCATGGCAGCCCTGGTTGCCGAGCTCGCCGTTGCCGTAATCCCAGAACCAGTGCCAGTTGTAATGGAACCGGTTGCGGGTGAATGGCCGCGTCGGGGCGGGGCCGAGCCAGAGATTGTAATCCACGCCTGGCGGCACTGGCGCCACGGGCGCCCGGCCGATGGACTCGCGCCACCGGAAGCACAGCGCGCGGGCCAGGTAGACGTCGCCGATCAGGCCGCCGCGCATCTTGTCTACTGCCTCCTGCACCGCCCCCGAGGAGCGACTCTGGCTGCCATGTTGCACGATGCGGCCGTACCGCCGCGCTGCCGCGACGATCTGGCGGGCCTCGAACACGTTATGTGTGCAGGGTTTCTCGACGTACACGTCCTTGCCCGCCTGGCAGCTCCAGATGGTCTGCAGAGTATGCCAGTGGTTCGGCGTAGCGATGGAAACGGCATCGACGGACTTGTCGTCAAGCGCGTGCCGCAAATCCGCATGGGCGGTTGGCCGCCGCTTTCCTCTGGCAAGTACGTAGGCGACGGATTCCTGAAGAACAGAATCGTCCACGTCGCATACCGCTACGATCTCGACGTTGGGCATGCCCATGTATGCGTCGAGGTGCTCCTTCCCGCGACCTCGCAGGCCGGCACACGCCACGCGCACCGTCTCGTTCGGGCTTGACCGCCCGAGGCGCGGCGCCGCAAGCGCGCCCGCAGAGGCCATTAGGAAGTGTCTGCGGTGCATGCCTGCCGGAATGTCTAGGGCCGTTGTCATGCAGCGCTCCTCATAACCCCGGCGGCCTTGCCGCCGGGGTGAACTTTCGCTCTGTCGATAATGGCCGCCCGAGTTAGAACTCGATGCGTGCACCAACCCAGATGTGCCGTTCGCCGTTATTGCTGGTGACGGTGGGGACCAGCAACCCGTTCTCCTTGCCCGTCGTGTTGGTTATTTGTCCCAGGCCGGCGCTCAGGTCGTAGTTCGGCAGCCCCTTGTTCGCATGATTGAACAGGTTCATGGAGTTGCCCTCAAATTTCAACTTCACTCTCTCAGTTAAATTGAAGCTCTTGTGCAAACCCAGGTTGACGGTCCATGCTCCCGGCCCGACCAGGGAGTTGGCGGGACAGTTGCCGTAGGTTCCGGGTGTGGGCACGGAGAACGCCGCTGGGTTCAGATATAGAGCATTGTTCTCCCAGTACCAGTTGGAATTGCCCGTATAGGGGTCGGATCCGGTGCAATTCGGCCGGGTCGCATTGCTGTTGCGGACCTGGAGCCACGACGTCCCGTCGTACGACGGCGAGAAGTACCGGCCGCTTTGAATCACGGTCAGGACCGAGAACTCCCATCCGCCCAGGGCGGCGCTCATTGCCCTCGAGGCATTCCCGCCCCACGTCTTGCCCTTGCCGTAGGGCACTTCCCACAGCACGGTCGGGACAAAACGCTGCCTGGGGATCAGAGTATTGTTGCCCCAGTCATAGTGGCGGTCGTACGGGTCGCTGGCCGTGCCGCTCTCGCCATCGCTGGCGCTGCTGTCGGTCATACTCTTCGTGTAGGTGTAGGCCAGTTGGAACTGCACGCCCTGGGCGAACTTCCGATTGAGGGCCAGATCGATGGCGTTGCTCTTGTCAATCGCGCCGTCGGTTTCGTAGTTGATGTTTCCCCCGGTCCACAGCGGATACGTATAGACGTTCGTTAGGTTGGACGTACTGGCCTGCGGGAGGTTCAGGTTGTAAACCACCGGAATCTGGGTCAACATCGATCCCCGGTAGCTGACCCGGGCTGCCAGCGAGTGTCCGAGATCGCGTTCGACTGTGAAGTTCCACTGCTGGATCATAGGCGTCTTCAGATGCGGGTTGGTCCCTACAATGCTGTCGCCGCAGTCGGCTTCGTGGGCGCAGACGCCGAGCCCCAACGCAGCGCTTCCGAACGGGTTCGGGAACTGCAGCGTCGGAATTGGGGTCGTGTTATACAACCTCAGCGAGGTAGTAGAGAACACGTCCTGATTGCCTGGACCGAAGTTGTCCTGGTAGGCGTTAATAAGTTCCCCATAGTAAACGCCATAGCCGCCCCGCAACACGGTCCTGTCATTCAGCCGGTACGCCAGGCCCACGCGCGGGCCGAAGTTGTTCCAATTGCCATACATTAGGGAACGGCCAGGGAATCCCGCCGGAGCGATCTCCACCGGAATATCCTGCGGAATGCTGGTGAATTGCAAAGTAGATTGGGAGGGCACTACAACAGCTTGAGTAGCCGGGTCCCAATTGACGCGCCGGTCGTTGTTGTCCACTGAAGGCATGAAGTACTCCCACCGCAGACCCAGGGTCACCGTGAGCTTAGGAGACACGCTCCAGGCGTCATTCACATACAGGCCAGTGTCCGTCTTGCGGTTGTATCGCGGCAGTGCCGGGCCCTTGAGTTTAACCGTGGACGGGTATCCCAGCATGAAGTCGGCATAGGCGAACCCGGTGTATTGGCCGTTGAAGTCAAACTCCCCGAACTGGTTGTTCTGGTTATTGATCACGGGGTCGCCGTAACGCACCAGAACGCCCGTCTTAATGGCGTGCCGGCCCTTTGTCCAGCTCATGTTGTCCAGTAATTCATACTGCTGACTGATATTGCTGGATAGGGGATTCGGGTACAGGTCAAAGAAGCCGCCACTGATTTCCATGTCCGGCACACCAGGCGTGCCGGCGGGTACTGTGATTCCTCCCAGGCTGAGCCCGGTCGCCTGCAGAATTGAGTTGCCATCTTGCTTGGGGGTCCTATATGATGCGTCGCGCTCAAAACCTAGACGAAACTCATTCACCAAGGTCGGCGTGAACGTGTGCGTCTCCGAAAGGAAATCGTTCGTGCTGTTCCGGACCTGCAGGAAATCGTAACCCGGAACGGGCGAGTTCCAGCTTCGCAACCAGGGATCCGTCTGGCGCGTGAATCGGCCGGAGAGCACGTCCTTGTTCCCGATGTATTGATCGATTTTGCCGTCTATCCGGTCGATGTGCTCGGGGCTGATGGTCGTATTGAGATAATTGTTCAGGTAATTGTTGGGATTGGCCGATGTGCCGGTGTAGTTCGGAGCTGGATAGTATTTCGCCGCGAACTTTGACGAAACAGGATTGACCTGCAGACCAGCGTTCGCGAGGTTGTTATCCGGGATCGGCTGCCCGGTCAGCGGATTCTTTAACTGGATGGAACCGTTGATCGGATCGAGGAGCGCGGCGAAGTTGCCGGAGTCAAATGCCGCGGTTGGTAATGTCGTGCCCTCCGTGACCGTATTTCCTGCTGCCAGCGGGAAGGTGCGGTGTTCCTCGGTGACCAGGAAAAATGTCTTGTTCTTGCCGTTGTAAATCTTCGGCAGGATGACCGGTCCGCTCACGCTCCCACCCCACCATTGCAACTGGGGCCCGACGATTCCCTGCGACCGCTCGGAGCCTTTAGTCAGCGGCCCCGCGTTCAGCGCGCTGTTATCGGTGGTGTAGAAACCGCTGCCGTGGAGATGGTTGGTGCCGCTCTTGGTGGTGGTCAGCAGCGTGGCAACGCCCGGGAATTCGGCCGAGTTGTTGCTCTCCATGACCTTCACTTCGGCGATCGATTCGTAAGATTGATCGTTGGTCAGATTGCCCGACTGTCCGCCGAATGCGTTCTGCATCGTCTGGATGCCGTCGATCGTCAGGTTCAAGAAGTTGTTGCGGTTGCCGCCGATCATGATGGTGCTGCCATCAAACACCGTCGATGGGGTCAGCCCGGCCATCTGCATTACGGCCCGCTGCGTGGGAGCCGCGAGAACTTCCTGGCCCGTCTGGAGCGTGGCAATCTCCGCGCTCTCCGTGTTCATCGTCGTCGGCGTCGCGGTCACTTCGAGTGACACCGACGTCGTGCCCAATTGCAGGCGCGCGTCAAATCGCTGGTTCTGCGCCGCCGTCACGGTCAGAGCGCTGCTGCGCACTTCCTTGAAACCCGTGGCCGACACGGTCACGATGTAGGTGCCCGGAGGGACATTCGTGAACACGTAGCTGCCATCGGGCCCTGTCACGTCCGCGCGCGGCAGGTTCTTCTCCACTTCACTGAGCGTCACCTTTGCCCCGGGCATGATCGCCCCCTGCTGGTCCGTCACCGCGACCGTGATCGAACCCTGGGTGGATTGCGCCCAAAGCACGCCGGTCAGTAGCAGCAGACTGGCGATCAACAGGACTCCCAGCGACGTATTTTTAATTGTCTTAGACATATGTGCTAACTCCTATTCGCGAGCCGGCCGTGCGGCCGGAAGGCTCTCATTCCTTTCTTGGGAGGAGGCAGGACCTCGAGCCCGCCTCCACGTCAAAACCAACGTGGACCCTCATTCATGCAGGCCGGCGATCCGGTGTACCATCCAGCCGGACGGAGGCATGAGAACACTGTGGACCTCGCACAAGGCGTTGGGGAGTAAATGGGGGTAATCGCGGCGCGCTTTACCGTAAAGCGGATGTGGTTGCCGCCGGTAGAGGACCGTCCATCGTCGCCAGCCAGATATTCGATCGCGGTTCAGTCAGTGTAAACACCATTCGTCCCGTTCCCACGGAGATCCAAGTTCCCCACGGAGCCAGCCGGTTGCTATGGAAATGCTGGACTGAAAAGGGCTTGCCGACAGGATGTTTGGTGGCGGGGTCCAGCCGCTGGCCCCACAGGCAGCGGTAGTCGTCCAGCCGCGAATAGAAATACAGGCAATTGCCATCCGGGGCCCAATGCAAGGACTGGAGATCCGCTCCCATCCCGGCCGGGAGCGCCTGCGCGCCTGACAACGCCCCGCCCGAAAGCGGGAACAGCACCCCCCCGCGAGGCGATGAGAAGGAGATCGCAACCCATTTCCCATCTGCCGACAGCGTGGCGTTCCGCAAAGTCCCGACGGGGTACGTCATCAATTCAACGCGCCTGCCCGAATCGCGATCCCACAGTTGGAGCGTGCGCCGGGGTACGTCCTCCAAGAGAATCGTGTGCCTGTCGCTGGACCAGTCGAGGACTCTGCCGCAGCGATCGCAGATTCGCTCGGCGAATGGCCGGTCCCGGTCAATGGAGTAAATGGTCTGCACATCACGACTTCCGTAAACCAGCAGAGATTCATCCCCCCAGATCAGGGGCAGGCTCTCCTGCCGCGGCAGAGCCCCCAGCAATGTCTCACCGCCGCGAACCAGGTCCTTGAGCACCAGTTCCTGGGTTCCGGATCGGTTGGAAACAAAGGAGAGAGTCCTTCCGGCGGTCGAGACGCGCGCATAGGACCCATCGTGCATCAGCGATGAATCCGAGGTGAGCTGCTGGGGAGAACCCACTGCCTCATCTGTTCTGGGGTCGAGCTGGAGACTGAAGACGTGGGTCAACTGGCTCTCACTGGTGAGAACCATCCTGCCCGAGGCCGAGCATCGCGGAAAGGTCTCCGCCGCGGTTCCGGCCGTCAACTGCTGCGCTGGTCCATCGACGCGAAGGTCGTGCGTGCTGAACGGAACTTTCCAGATGTTGGCGGCCTTGGCACTTTGCAACGAAAAGACGATTGCACTGGCCAGCCAATCTCCCGGACGCGTGGTCGAGGTCGGCGGTGGCAATCCCTGCGAGCGGAGTTGTTCGCGCAGACCGGCAGGTGCAGGCGTGCCGCCGGTCCAAGGCACCGAGTACCAGTCATATTCACGCTTCGTGGTATCCGCGGACCGCGGGGCCCCCAGGAAGATGAGGTGCGATCCACTCGGGGTCCAGAGCGCGCCGCCGAATGCATCGACCGTTCCCCCTGCGACCTTGCGGGGCTGGCCGCCTGCCAGTGGCGCCACGAAAATCGAGCGATCGGAACCGACGTAAGCGATCCAGGAACCATCCGGCGAGAACCGGGGCGCCCAGGCCTCCTTGGCGATGCACCGTTGTTCACCCCCAAAGGCCGAGACGACGTACACGCCGCCACCCTGCCGGTAAGAATGGAAGGCGATCAAGGTAGCGTCGGGCGAGAAGTCCGGCGAATGGTCGGCGGCTTCATCGTGGGTGAGCTGAACCGGGGTTCCGCCATCGATCGGCCGGATCCAGATGTTGAGGTCCCCGCGGCCGCGGTCCGAGGAGTACGCGAGCAGCTTCCCGTCCCTGGAGATGGCCGGGTTCATCGCGGAACCGGCCTCGAAGGTGAGTTGCGCCAGAGCGATTTTCGGCTCCGGCGTCGCGCGCCGGTGGAACCACAGCCAGGCGCCCACCGCCACGACTGCCAAGGCCGCGGCAATTACACCTAAACGCCTTAGACGACGCCGCAAGGCAACCTGAGCACTGGCGGTGGGCGTCAGCGGCGCGACGGAGACAGCGGAGCCGGCAGGCGCAGCAATCGGCTCCGCCGAGGCCGTATCTGGCTGAAACGGTCTGAAATGAGGCGCATAACTGCCTTTCTGGTATTCGATCCGGAGCGGATCGGCGATGCCCCGGCGCTCATAGTAGTCGGCCAGCCGGGCGCGCAACTTGCCTGCCTGGACTCGCACAATCGGGTCGATCCGTGGATCGAAATCCGGACCGCGCTCGAACACTTCGCGGCCAAGCAAAATCTCCTTGAGCTGATCGCCCCGTCCGGCAAGCGCTTCCAGGACCGTATACTCCAGGAACCGGATGAGCGTTGGAGAATTCGCCAGACGCTCGTCGGCGACCAGCCGTGCGAGTTCACTCCTGACGGCCCCCTCCCCGGGTGAGGCGGCCCCCCCTTGCTTCCAATGATCTGGGTTGGCCATGATGCGACGCCGCTGAGTGTATCTTATGACGATTTACGGCATGGGCCCTCATTCGGTTTGATCCGCCTGGCGGTTATTGAACCACTGCGAATGTCAGTCTTCAGCAAAACCCGGGAGGGGGATTCTGCTGATGAAGGGTAAGGGGGGCGATCGAGCAGCTGGTCGGGGTGTTGAAGCAGGCCGAACTGGGGGCGCCGGTGGCGGAGCTGATCGGCAAGGTGAGGATCGCATACCGAAACCGCCTCATAGACCACGAGAGCGCATGCGAGCTTCCCCCACCGAGCCAGCCGCCGCAAGCGAAGCGAGCAATCATTCTTATAAGGTCGCGGGCAAGAGGCCGGGAGTGCCTTGTTTTCCAATCCGGCAGTCACGGCCTTGACGAGGTCAGCGATCACCGCTACAGGCCTCACCGGTCAACGCGACGACCACAGCGCGCCGGCAGGACGAAACGGTCTGAGTTCCTCGACCGCGAACCGCGATTGGAGTCTGATGGAGTCACTACCCCAGACGGGCCAAGCAGAGATCACGTCTGACGCATGGATAGTGAAGGGACTGTTGGAGCGGGAGACGGGGCTCGAACCCGCGACGTCCAGCTTGGGAAGCTGGCATTCTACCACTGAATTACTCCCGCTCGTCGAGAGGCTACAAGCCGATTCTAACAGATCGATGCAAGAGCCGACCCTCCCACATGGCACCGCGGCCCGCGTGGCGCCTGCGGCGCAGTTCAGCGTGTCAGCGGGTCCTCGACCCAGGGGGGCGTGGCGTCGATCAGCCGCCCCAGCTCGGGTTCGATTTCTTCCATCCGCAACTTCATCTGCCAGGCGATTTCGCGGTAGCTGAAGTGGCCCTTCACGCCGCTGCGCAGCCGGGCGATATACTCCGCTTCCGCGAAATCCATCTTGAACAGGAACCTCGACCGCGCGCCCAGCGCCGTCATGTACTCCCGCCCAGGCGCAGGCAGGCGCGCTGCCGAGTCCGCCGCGGCCCGCATGGCCGACTGGTAGATCTCGTCCGCGCCCGATTCGGCCACCGCCGGCGGCGTCTCCCAGCCGTGCTGCCAGCCATAGTCCTGCCGGAACTGGTGGCAGCGCCGATGGCGGTGCAGATCGCGATACGCGCCGATGTCGATCGTCATGTCGAACACGTACGGCCCGCCGCGAAAGGCGCGCAGCAGCTCATCGCGTCGCGACCGCGCTCCCAGCGCCACGCCAATCACTTCCTGCAGCCTGGTCCGCGGCCACGCGCAGGCGAGTTCATACAACTCGCGATACGGCCGCGCCGTCACCGGGTAGAGCAGCGTGGCCACGATGTCGGCCAGCGTGTCGCTGGTGTTCGTGAGTTCCACGGCCCGCGTCGCGCCGCCGGACGCGGCGGGTAGATTCTGCTCCGCCCAGAGCTGCAGATCGGCCTTCGCGCGCGCGGGATAGGGATCGGGATCCACATACCTGGCCAGCGTGGGCGCGCTCGCCTCCCCGGCATCGCCCTGCTTCCAGGCCACGCCCGGCGGAGCCGCGCACGCCGCCGCCGTCTCCGCGCCGAGCTCGCGCAACTCGGCGTACTGGGATCCTTTCCAACGTCTGATCTGGCGTTCCAATGTCCGGATGCTGGTGACCTGCCCCACGCCCGTCGGAACGCCCAGAAACAGCAGGTAGCGCGCGATATCGTAGGCCCGCGCGGCGAGGTTCCTCTCATAGGCGGCGGGCTTCATTTCCGCCGGCCGTGGCAGCTTTTCACAGAGCCGCGCCAGGACCTTTTCATGCACTGCGCGATAGGCCGCGAGCAGCCGTTCCCCGGCGTCCCGATACAGCGCCGCGTGCGCCGCGTCGAACTCCGGCGGCGTCACATGACCCGCGCGCGAGAAGTCCTGGTAGCGGGAGGAGCGCGCCTGCCCGTCCCATAGCGCTTCGTCCTCGATCTCTATCGCGGCCAGTTCGGAGATGCCCTCGAAGCACACCGCCAGGTGGCCCAGGTCGGCAATTGAGGCGTGGCCGTACTGGAAGTAGAAGCTCTCCAGAAACTTGGAGGAGTCGTGCGTCCGCACCCATTCCAGCGACTCCCGGATCGAATCCGGCGAACGGCTGTAGCGCGCCAGCGCGTAGGCCAGCCGCTCCGGCGGCATGGGCGCGAGTGTGAAAACGCGGGGCTGTGCTGGCAAGTCGGTCAAACCGTTATCATAACGGGTTGCCATGAAGATCCGCGTGAAACGCCTGCACCCCGAGGCCCGCCTGCCGTTCTATGCCCACGGCCCCGACGAAGACGCCGGCCTGGACATCTGCGCCCTGGAGGACGTGCTGCTCGAGCCCAATCTTCCAGCCGTCGTGCCGACCGGCCTGGCCTTCGAGATTCCACCCGGCTTCGAGGCCCAGATCCGCCCGCGCAGCGGCCTCGCCTTGCGCCACGCCGTCACTCTGCCCAATGCCCCCGCCACCATCGATCCGGGCTATCGCGGCGAGTTGAAGATCATCCTGCTCAACCTCGGCCGCGACCCCTACCAGGTTCATGCCGGTGACCGCATCGCCCAGATGGTGATCGCGCGCTACGAAGCCGTCGAATGGGACGAGGGCGATCTCGCCGATTCAGCCCGGGGCGAGGGCGGCTTCGGCTCCTCCGGGCGTTAATGGCTCGCCAGGGCTTCGCGCCCCATCCCGAGCTGGCGCGGGAGGCGCGGCTGACCGGACTTCCAGGAGAGAAATGGGACAGCCTGACCGTTACAGAGGCGCGGGCGCGGTCCAGGCGAGGGTGGTGAGCGGCGGGGGCCGGGGGGGGCGGGGATGGGAGGGAGTTAGAGGCGGGTGGAAGCTCCTTGCGGGTGGGTCGGGCGGTCTCCGTCAGTGCTTGCGGGGGGAGGCGGGGCGGGCGGGCGGGGGTTCGCTCGCAGGTTTTTGCGAAACAAAGCCAATTGGTGGGTCAGGCGTTGCAGGTGAATGAGTTGGAGTGGGCTGGGAGGGGGTGGCGGCGGGTGTCGAGGAGCAACCGCTCCCTTACGGTCGCGGCTTCCATGAGAAGGCTGCCCCGGTCAAGGGTTTTTTCTCAAATTCTTTCCTGCCGCTGTTGGCCGACCGACGGGAGGCGCCGCGGCGTCCTCGCGTCTTCCTATTCTCAGCACTGCTCTGTTCTGCCGCCTGTTCCCGGCAATGCTCTGTTGTCTGTTCCGCCACCGCCGGATCGCCCTGCTTCCATTCGCACTCTTGATGGAGCGGTTTGCTCCGGTGCCAGTTGGGGTCCTCAATTTCGAACGGGTGCTGCCATCTCTGTGCCGAAGTGGCGCCCCCGTTTCCAGGAACGCTCTTCCGCCGCGACCTCGCAGTCACCCGAACCCGGCGATTTGCATCACACTCCAATCCATTTAAGCTGCCGCTCGTTTCAAACGCGAGCGGGCGTTGCTGTTGCGGAGCGGCTCATAGACTTCGCCCGTGGTCCACAATCGATGCAGCAGCACGGCCAGTTTCCGCGCCACCGCGACGATGGCCCGCTTCTTGGCGTTCTTGCCGCCGCGCACGGCCAGCTTCAGCCCCCAGCGCCGCAGGTCCGTGTCCGGCCCGCGCCAGCCCAGAATGTAATGCGCGCCCTGCACCAGCATGGTCCGCAGATAGATGTCGCCTTCCTTGGTGATGCGCAGCTGCGGCTGGCTCTGGCCCGACTCGCTGCGCCTGGGCCGCAGGCCCACGTAGCAGCCCACGTCACGGCTTTTTTGAAAGCGCTCGCGGTCTTCCACCGTCAAGATAAATGTCAGAGCGATCAAAGTCCCGACTCCGCTCACCTGCTTGAGGAGTTGGGTTTCCGGGTATTGTTCCCGGGCGATCTGCTCCAGTTGCTGGTCCAACGCGTGGATCTTCACCGTCATCGATTCCACCTGCTCCAGCAGCGGTTTTAGCGCCGCCTGCAAGTCGCCGGGCAGCGCCTCCAGCCGCGCCGTTCCCAGATTGTCGGCGTCGCAGGCCGGCAGCCGCTCGCCGGTGGCCTTCACCAGTCCGCGCGCCGCGTTGATCAGCGCCGTGCGCGCCTCCACGAGCGTCGCGCGGACCCGGATCGTCATCAGGTCCCGCTGCGCTTTCGCGCTGCGATGGCGGATCGGATGCAGCAACTGCGGATCGACGCGCGCCAGCCGCGCCAGCGTCTGCGCATCCAACCGGTCGTCCTTGCGACTGCTGTGGCTGATCAGCCGCACCTGGCGCGCGTTGGCCACGATCACCTCATGGCCCAGCTGGCTCAGCAGGCGGCTCACCCACGGCGAGTGCATGCCCACCTCGAGCGCGATCCGGCAGCGCGGCCGCGCGCCGAAGGCCTGGCACAGCCCCTTCTTCGTCGTCGCCGCGCTGGCCTCCCGCACTACCTCGCCCCGCTCGTTGAGCACGCAATAGCGACTGCTTTTGTCGCCCAGGTCCAGGCCGATCGTGATCGGCCCGCGCGGGCCTGCGGACTCACCTTTCGGTCTCCGTTTCACAGTGGTATTCTGCTTCATGGCCGGTCTCCTTTTGCACTTCGAGTGCGCAACCATTGGGAGCTTAACGCATCCCGCCGGGGGCCGGCCTTCTCATTCCATCTCTGAAACACGCGACTCCGAGACGGGCGGCTGTGAAACGGGCGGCGGGGGAGGGGTTGGGGGGAGGGATGGCGCGAGGAGGACGTTGTCGGGGGCGTGGATTTCGAGGATCTGGGGCGGGGGGACGGCGTGGCCGCGGCGGACGAGCTGCAGGCGTTCGAGCTCGTGGAGGGCGCGGTAGTAGGTGCGATCCCAGCGGACGCGGTGGCGGGCGAAGGGTTCGAGGACGGGGGAGTCAACCTTGATGTCCTCGCGGAAGGCGTAGCCGAGGGTCCATTGCTCGCAGTTGTTGAAGTTTTTGGTGACGAGAGGGCGGGCGTAGATGAGGTTGAACTGGAAGGCCTGGGTTTCGGCGAGCTGGATGCGGCGGAGCTGCCAGACGGAGAGGACGATGCGGGAGGCGAGTTCGAGCTCGACGGGGCCGCAGGGGGCGAGGTGGTCGAGGAAGTCGGCATGGAGGGCTTCGAATTCGGCGTCGGATTCGAAGCCTTTGAGGACGGCGGTGTGGGAGTAGAAGCCGTGTTTGAGGGCGTTGGAGCGGATGGCGGACTTGCCGGCGGCGGAGACGGGGCCGGTGGAGTGCTCAGCGTTGGCGCGGTTGGCCGCGAGTTGGGAATCGGTTGGCATGATACAAATCCTTTCGAGAATGTTGGGCGGCAGGGACGGCGGCGCGGCTGCCGGGGGCGTCCTCCAGACGAGGAAGAGCCGGGGGGTACGGCTCGATGATACGACGGAGGGGCAAGGGGCGGGGGTGGTGGAGGGGCGGAAGTGGTTGAAAGGAAAGGGATGAACGAGGGGCAAGAAGCGGTGACTGGAGAACTCGACGGGCGGACGGGCGGATCAGTCTGACAGGGGCGCGAGCAGGTCCGCGATCCGGTCAGCCTGGCGCGGGTGAGTGGTTGCGGATTCCATCCGAAATGTCGGTCGGCTGTGCCACTTTGGTCAGAATAGCCGACTGCTCGTGTCAGGCTGATCCGTTCGCCCGTTCGCCGTCCCGGCCGCGCGCCGGTGCGCGGACGCCGATTTCACCGTGTAGAACACTGTATTAATTCGCTGGGTGCAAAGCTGAGTCCATCTCTGCTTTCGCTGCGCCGCCTACGAGGGTGGAGTATACTTTCGGATTCAGCCGCCATGAATCCGTATGAACCGCTAGTCAAGCGGGCCGAAGAGTTGCTCCTGGAGTTGGCGGAAGTGTTACGGGAGATTCGTGCGGTCCAGGGCTCGCCCGATACCGCCCCCCCGCCTGACGCTCGACCGAGACTAGCTCTTTCTGCCGTTTCGAAACCCATACCGCCTCCTGTTCCCAGGGCGCCGGCCCGCGCTCCGCGGCCGCAAAAGGAGTTTCGGACCCGAGATGTGGCATGGAGGATTGCCGCCGCGATAGTGCTGTTCTGCGTAGTCGAGTCGGCGGTGTTCCGCTCCGGTTTCTACTCCAACTTTCTGAGCCCCGAGTCGACCGCCGGACAGCTTGTGACTTTCCTCAGGCTCGAGCAGGACCGGAAGCTCACAGGCCCAAATCAGGTGCTAGCCGTCGGCGACTCGCGAATGGGCGTCTGGACTCGCGTGACCGACCGGCTCGTGCCGGAGACGGGATACACGCTGGCGGCCATCTCTACTCCCGGGACCGACCCGCGGTGCTGGTACTACATGCTGCGGGAGGTGGACCCCGATCGGCGGCGTTATGCGGCTGTGCTGGTTCCGGTGAATGATTTGGAGGACGAAGACTGGGGCGACTTTTCGCAGGCGGAAGTGGATGTGCACTACCTCGTGCCATTGCTCCGCGTGAGCGATGCGTATGACTTCACGCGTTCGTTCCCTAAATTTAGGCAGCGCCGGCTGGCGTTGCAGGGGATTTTCTTGAAGGGTCTTAGCTACAACCGGGATTTCCAGGATTTGCTCGAGAACTATACGAGCCGCATGAAAGAGCTTAAGTGGATCCGCAAGGAACTGGCGCACGCGCGTTATATCTATGTGGGGCCTACAAAGACCATGGCCGGCTTGCAGGTGGATTGGGCCGCCCATAAGGTTACTCAGTATCCGCCCGGCACCACGGAAGGTGAGCGCGTCAACATTGACCGCGAGTTGGTGCGGCCGGTGGGGACCTACACGGGCAAGTGCGAGGCCTACCGGCGGCTTTGGTTCGGCCGGATCATCGATTACTATCACGGCACCCGCACGCGCGTCATCGTCCTGCGATTGCCGCGCGGCCCTGTCGTACGACCCTATCCGACCAACGCGAAGTCGAGTGTAGTGCGCGAGCTTAGCGCGCGGGGCCAGGCGATTCTGCTCAATGAACACACGTTCGAAGAGCTGGAACAGCCGGCGTTCTTCATGGATGCCGTGCACATGAACGAGCTAGGCTGCGAGCGCTTCGCCGAGCTTCTCGCGCGCGCCGTCGGCGCCGCCCTCGGGCATCCGCGCCAAGCCGGTTCGTAACTTCCCGGGGCTCAGCTGATGTTATTCAACACCTTTCATTTCTTCGTATTCTTTGCCGTAGTATTGTTGCTATTCTATCTAGGGCCCCGGTCATGGAGAAGAATAGTTTTGCTGATAGCCAGCTACTATTTCTACATGTGCTGGAACGCAAAGTTTGTGCTGTTATTGATGGCGCTAACGTGCATCGATTACTTTGCGGCGTTATGGATTAAACGCTCGGAAGGCCGCGTGCGAAGGATGGCTCTGATCGCCAGCCTCGGCGCGAACCTCAGTTTTCTCGGGTTTTTCAAATACTACAATTTCCTGGCCGAGACCCTGGTGCAGTTGATGGGCCTGCCCGCGCACTCGTTTATGTTGAGTATCGTGCTTCCGGTCGGCATCAGTTTCCACACCTTCCAGAGCATGTCGTATGTGGTGGATGTCTACCGGAATGAGCAGGAGCCCATCCGAAACCCGCTCGACTACGCGCTGTTCATCGCCTTCTTCCCACAGCTGGTGGCCGGACCGATTGTCCGGGCGCGCGAGTTCTTCGCCGATTTGTTCCACTGGCGGCGCCCCACCGGCAACGAGGTGCTGCGCGGTATCCTTTTGACCCTGCTAGGTCTGACGAAGAAGGTGGTGGTGGCGGATCAGTTCGCCGCGATCTCCGACCGCTACTTTAACAACATCGCGGGCAATCCCGGATGCTTGACTGCCTGGAGCGGCGTGATCGCCTTTGCGATCCAGATCTACTTCGATTTCTCCGGATACACCGACATGGCGATAGGTATCGCCTTGTTGATGGGCTTTCATTTCCCGGTCAATTTCCGCCGGCCTTACCTATCTGAGAGCATCACGGAGTTCTGGCACCGTTGGCACATCTCGCTCTCCCGTTGGCTGCGGGATTACCTCTACATCAGTTTGGGTGGTAATCGCCACGGGCGGTTGCTTACCTATCGTAATTTGATGTTGACGATGCTATTGGGCGGCTTGTGGCACGGCGCGAGCTGGAACTTTGTCATCTGGGGCGGGTATCATGGCGCGTTGCTCTCCGTCGAGCGAATGATCGGCGTGGGTAAACGGGAACGCAGTTGGCCCGGTCGATTGATTGGGGTCGTGTTTACCTTCGGATTGGTCTGCATCGGCTGGGTATTCTTCCGTGCCGCAACTCTGCAAGACAGCGTGCAGGTGCTCGGCGCGATGTTCAGCGGGAGTCCGGGAACGAACCTCATCCTGACTTGGGAACTCTGGATGGCTGCGGCCACGCTTGTGCTCGCCGTGGCGGAGGAGCATCTGGAGTGGTTCGACCGCCTCGTCAACTCCCCGCCGCTGGTCTACGCCACGGCCATCGTAGTCCTATTGTTCTGCCTGGAGTTGCTGGGCGTAACGGGAAAAGCCGTGCCGTTCGTATACTTCCAGTTTTGAACTTCCGGGAAGGGGACTCCCTTTCCCCTTTTCCCGCGACGCGACCGGCCGATACCAGATGCACCGTGTTTACGATGTAGCCGCGGTATCCTCTGCCGCCCATTTCTTGCGCCGGGCGAGTTCTGCGTCGGACGGATTGCCGGGTGGAAGTGGCACCTTTGCGAGAGGGCCGACCGGGCGGTACGTGTTTATGAGGATGCCCTTGGATGTGCAGCGCGACTCCACCAGGGCAAGACCAAACGGCGGCACGCCTGGTTCGAACAGCCGCTTGCCCTTGCCGAGAACCACCGGGTAGACCCAGAGGCGAAACTCATCGACCAGCTGTGCGGCGATCAGCGTCTGAAGCAATTGGCTGCTGCCCCAGATGTGCAATTCGGGCCCGTCGGAGGCCTTCAGCCGGCGGACCCCGTCAACGGCGTCGCCGCCGATGCGATGCGTGTTCCCCCAGTCGAATCGGTCGAGGCTATTTGTGACCACGTATTTCGCTGCCTTGTTGATGGCGTTGGCGACGGGATTATCGCCGCCATAGGGCCAGAACGCCGCCCAGATTTCGTAGGTACGGCGCCCCAAGAGCAGGTCGAATTCACGGGACATGATCTCAAGCACAGCCTTGCCCGCGTCTTCCGACCGGAAGGGTATGCTCCAGCCCCCGTGCGTGAAGCCTCCTGTCGAATCCTCCTCCGGCCCGCCGCCCGACTGGATGACGCCGTCGAGCGTGACGTGATTCAGGGCGATGATCTTTCTCATGGTGATTTCTCCTTTGCTCGCCTGCATTTCTCACACTCCTTCGGCTGCAACGCGCGATAGACCCATGTCTACTTCGTTGCGCTGGGCCCAGGGGGCGCCCCCCGTGCTCAACGTATTGTTCAAATACGCCTCCGCGCGCCTCCCTTCGCGCGCCTCGCTGTCTTCGCTTTGTGAACGGGGGCCTCTCACGCGTTTCGCTCGCGAACGGTGTGAGAATTGCAGGCTAGATGGCCGGGTTGCATTGCGGTGCGAACTGCGCCGCTGCCGGCGCCAAAGCTCCTTTCCTTAAAGGTCGGTGTGCCTACAAGCCATTCGTGCAGCGCCTCACGTCCGGGCATCCCGCCTCAGGGGCCAGCATTTCCGGGAGGGCGCTAAGCCGGCGGTTCCCACAGCTCGATCTTGTTGCCATCCAGATCGTAAATCCACGCGAATTGGCCGTATTCATGGTTCTCCCGCTTCGGATCGATACGCACGCCTTGCCCGCTCAACGTCGCGAGCAACTCGTCCAACCCCTCGACGATGTAGTTGATCATGAACGGCTGGTCCATATAAGGCGACGTGGACGGAAAGACGCTCCACACTGTCATGAGCTCGCGCGCGGGGTCGGCTTTCGAGAGCCATGGGAACATGGCGCCGTCGCTGGACGCGCTGATGCCGAGTTGTTGGTTATACCAACCCCGCAGTGCCGGCGCGTCGGGCGATTTGAAGAAGATTCCGCCGATTCCTACGATTCGTCCCGCCATAATTCAAGAATTAACCTCGCTGTTGTTGTGAGTAGCGCATCGCGCCGAGCGATCCGCTCGCGAATCAGATGAGGGCCGCTGAGGCCGCGATTCAAGATTGGATGAAACCATCCATATCGAACGCGCCGGCCAGCCACACGGGCAGTGACGGGGAGCCGGAGGGAACCGGGACAGTCGCCGCGCTTCCGCGCCCTGGCTCGAGGACGCCCGTTTCCTCGCGGTGAGCAATGGGCTGCTAACCTGACTTCAATGAGGGGCTCCCGCTCGATCAGCGCCTGCGCTCTCCTGGCGGCCGTTGGCATGACGGCCTGCGGCGTGGGCCGGCGGGGGCCGGAGCTGCCGGTGATCCGGCCGCGTGCGAGCGCGACGTTTCTGGCGGTGGGAGACATCATGCTGGCGCGCGGCGTGGCGGGCGTCATCGAGCGATCCGGTGATCCGCGGCGGCCGTTCAGCGGAATGCGCGACGTGCTCGGTTCGGTGGCCTTCGCTTTCGGCAACCTGGAGTCGCCGTTCGCCGCCGGCGCGCAGGCTCATCCCTCCGTCAACCGGATGGTCTTCGGCGCGCCTGCCGATGCCCTCAGCGGCCTGGTGGATGCCGGATTTCAGATTCTGAACCTGGCCAACAACCATGCTCTCGATCAGGGTCCCGCAGGCGTGCGCCGCACCGCCCGGCTGCTGGATGAAAACGCCATCCAGCACGTCGGCGCGGGCGCGGATCCGGACCGGGCGTGGCAGCCGGCGATCGTCACGGCCAACGGGATCCGCATCGCCTTTGTGGGAGCCTCCTACGCGTCGCTCAACGATCTCGGCGCGGCTCGCAACCCATTCGTCGCACGCATGGAGGACCGCGACCGGCTGCGCCGCGCCGTGGGCGGCGCCCGAGCCCGGGCGGACTTCGTCGTCGTCAGCATGCACGCCGGCAACGAGTACACGCACAAGCCGAATCAGGCCCAGATCGAGTTCGCCCGCGCCGCCGTGGACGCCGGCGCCGACCTGGTGGTGGGCGCGCATTCACATTGGGTGCAGAGCTTTGAATCCTACAAGGGGAAACCGATCTTCTACGGCCTGGGCAATTTCGTTTTCGATCAGACGTGGAGCGCCGAGACGATGCACGGCCTGGCGCTGCGGGTGCGCCTGGCCAAGGCCGCCGGCGCCGCGGCCGCGACGCTCGAGCGCATTGAGCTACTGCCGGTGGTCATCGAGCATGCCAGCACGCCGCGCCTGGCCAGGCCGCGCGAGGCCCAAGCGATTCTGCAGGCCGCCAGCCCGGATGTTTCACCAACCATCGGCTGCGGCGCGCGATAGGGCCGCATCTACTTCGTTGCGCTGGCCGTCGCCCGTCCTCGACGTACCGCCAAGTACGCCTGCGGGCGGCGACGGTCGCGCGCCTCGTATCTGCAGCCCTCTCATCGCGCCTCGCTGCGATCGTGGTGAAACATCCGGGCTGGTTTGGATGGATTGGAGAGGGAAGAGATGATTGGTGGACGGCGCGGGACTTGAACCCGCGACCCCCGCGTTGCGAACGCGGTGCTCTCCCAACTGAGCTAGCCGCCCACTCTACAGTCCGTCTTCAATATAACATGCGGTTGCGAGGCCGCCCTGGGTGGGGTTCTACTGGGTTGTCGCAAGGAGATCGTTAGCACAACCGCTCCCTCACGGTCGCGGCTCAGAAACAGCGCAGCCCGCTCCCTCACGGTCGCGGCTCAGAAACAGCGCAGCCCGCTCCCTCGCGGTCGCGGCTCTGAAAGCGACTGTGGCAGCGATGCGAGTATTCTGAGCGGCAACTCTCATTGGTTGGTTTTGCGCCGGCTAGCGAAGTCACTGCGGCACGCCACTACTTCACGAAGAACGGCCACTTCCACAGCCAGTGGTAGTGGAACACGGCCAGCGCGAGGATCATGCCGGCCGCGGCCAGCACGAGGATCCACAATAGCGGCCACAGGAACTTAGTCCAGGGGAACGAGCGTCCTTCGCGCCGCAGCACCAGCAGCCAACTGGCGAAGATGCCGACAAAGTAGAGCAGGATCATCGGCGTCGCCACGAGCGTCATGGTGACCGCGTCGGGCGTCGGGGTGACGATGGCCGCGGTGATGGTAATGGCCAGGATGGCGTAGCGCGAGTGCTTCAGCAGAAACCTGGGCGTGACGATGCGCAACAGCGTCAGGAAGAAGATGAGCACCGGCATCTCGAAGATCAAGGCCACGCCCAGGATCACGTTGACGAACAGATCCATGTACTCGGTGGGCGCGATGTAGGGGCGGATGCCGGCGTCCTTGCCGATCTTCAGCAGGAAGGTCAGCGCGAAGCGGAAGGCGATGAAGTAGGCGAACAGGCCGCCGGTGATGAACAGGCCGGCCGTGGTGAGGATGAAGGGCACGGCCCAGCGGCGCTCGCGCTTGTACAAACCGGGCGCGATGAAGGCCCAGACCTGGTAGACCACCCACGGCGAGGCGATGAAAATGGCGGCCAGAATGGGCACCCGGAACCAGACGATGGAGATGCCTTCCATGGGCGTGCGAGCCGCCAGTTCGGGCGGATAGCCGAGCGTCTTGAGCGCGACCACGATGGGCTGCTTGACGGCGTCCCACATCTCGTGCATGAAGCACATCGAGATCATGAACGCGGCGAACATGCCCAGCAAGCAGCGGATAATGCGGGTGCGCAGCTCCTCCAGGTGCTCCAGAAAGCTCATCCGCAGCATGCCCTCTTCCTCTTCCGGTTCGTCGGGCGGAGGAGCGCTCTTGGCGGGCACGGCAACGGGCGCGGCCGGGGCGGCAGGCTGCAGCGCCTGGGTGGGTTGGGGAGCTTGTTCGGGGGTCTGGCGCCCGTCTTGTTCAGGCTCAGGCGGAGTGTGCGGATCCTGTGGATCGTCTGAATTCGGCATCGATGTCTGGTGTGGAAGCCCTTTCCGAACTCATTCAGGATGCGGCCGGCGCGTCGTGGGCGTCGGGGAGGGGCGTTGTCGAAGCCTCGGTCGGCACCGTGCCCTGCGCGGGCGCGATGACCGGCACGGCCTCGGCCGCAGCAGGCGCGGATCCCGTCTGCTCCGTCATTTCCGCCAGCGGCCCTTCCGCGGTGGCTTCCGCGGCCGCCTCCGCGGGCGGTTCGCTGGTCGACTCCGCAGCCGCCACGGCGCCGGCCGCAGCCACCTCCGTGCTCGAATCCGGATAGCCGTACGAACCGTAGTCGTAGGAAGAGTCGTGGTGGTAGCTGGTGTCGTTGTAACCCGTGCTGGACGGGGTGAGGTCGTTGGTTACATCCAGTTCCTTGCGGAGGTCCCGCGTTTCGTGCTCCAGCGCCGACAGTTCGCGCTGCCAGGTCTCCTGCAGCTCGGTGCGGGCGCGCTTGAAGTCGTTCATGAACTTGGCGATCGTCCGCGCGACCTTGGGCAGTTCCTTGGGCCCGAACAGCACCAGCACCACGAGGAAGATGAGCACCATCTTGTCCCAGGCGAAGGGACCCATATAGCGACGCTCCTATCCTTTGATTCCACACCCATCGTAGCGAACCCGTCGAAGGACCTACAAGCGATCACAAGGTAAGCGTTCCGCGCCGCGGCTGGCGCTTTCTACCTATCGTGTGATCTACTGGCTTCATGCGGCGGGGCTGTTTAGCCTCTGTTCTCGTCTGTGCGAGCGTGCTCCCGGTGTGTGCGCAGGTTCATTTCACGCGCCAGGCGGACTCGATTGCCGTGGAAATCGCCGGCCGGCCGTTCACCGCGTTCTACTTCGGCGCGTCGGCTCCCAAACCCTATCTGCACCCGCTGCTCAATGCCTCCGGCCAGCGTTTGACGCGGCTGTATCCGATGGAAACGACGGAGCCCGGCAGCCGCGACCACCCGCACCAGCGCGGAGTATGGATCGGCCATGGCGACGTCAACGGCGTCGATTTCTGGGCGAATGAGGCCGAGCAGCGGCAGGGCAAACAGGGCTTGATCGTGCTCAGCGAAATCCGTGACATTCAGGATGGACCGATAAAAGGAGTCCTGTGGGCGGTGTTCGAATGGAGGGACCCGGCGGGCCGAGTGCTGCTGGTTGAGGATCGCGCGATGTTCTTTTCCGGCAACGGCCCGGTGCGCACGATCGACTTCGACATCACGCTGCACGCCGTGGCCAAGGTGGTCTTCGGAGATACCAAAGAGGGCTTCCTGGCCTTACGCCTGAGGGACGAGCTGACCGAACTCAAGGGCTCCGGCAAAATGACCAATGGCGCCGGGCAGACGGGCATGGCGCTGGTGTGGGGCCAGCGCGCGCCATGGGTCGATTATGCCGGGACGCTGGAAGGACGCGCCGTGGGGGTCGCCATTTTCGACCATCCGGACAACCCCTCTCATCCGGTGTGGTGGCACGCGCGCGACTATGGGTTGTTGGCGGCCAACCCGTTCGGAGAGCGGGCCTTCACGGGCGACCCATCGAAGGATGGCAGCCTGACGCTGGCGCCGGGCGCGAGCGTGCGGTTGCGCTACCGGGTGTTCATCCATCCGGGCGCCGACGCGCCGGCGGGCGTGGCCGCCGGCTACCATGACTGGGCCGGCGAATAGGGGCTTCCAGATCGAATGCGCGAGTCGCCTTGGGCTGCTGATCCCTTCGCAATTTGAGCGAGGCATTCTCCAGCCGCAGTCCGTGTCAGGCGCGCTGGGCCGGGCGTTCCGTTACGACTTCAAGTACCACGGGACATTCACGACTACGATGCGCTGGTTGCCGCGCAACAGCAGCAGAGTCTTTAAGACCTCGGCCCGCTGGTTGTGCAGGAAATAGTGGTACCAATGCCGTTCGACCAATTCGGGGACGACCACGGCAATCTGGCGATGCGGGTTTTGGCGCTCCACGTCGAGCGTGAATTCGAGAATTGGGCGCAGGACCCAGCGGTAAGGCGAGGGCAGGACGGCCAGCCGCGGGGCCGGCAATCCGGCGGCGAGGGCGGGGGCCTCGGCAAGGCGAACCCAGTCCTCGGAAAACCTGCTGCCAGTGTCTCCCTCGACCTCGATGTGCACGGCGACGATTTCCCGGGAAAGCGTGTAGCAGAATTGCAGAGCTTTGTGGCTGGTTCGGTTCCACTCCAGGATAGGTAGCACGACAATCGGCGGCTGGACGTCCGTGAATTCCAAAGGTGTGAGGTCCGCGATCTCGATCGCCACGCGGCGATAGTGGCGCCGCACCCAGGCCATCACGCCGAGCATGAACGGAATCAGGAGCAACGTGACCCAGGCGCCTTGAACGAATTTGGCGACGAGGACGACCACCACGGTAACGGCGGTGGACAACGCGCCCAGGCCGTTGATCAGCATGGGACCCCAGCGGACCTGGTCGCTATGTTTGCGCCAGTGCACGACCATGCCGGCCTGGGAAAGCGTGAAGGCCAGGAATGCGCCCACGGCGAACAGCGGGATCAGGCGGTCGGTGATGCCGCCAAACAGGATTAACAAGCCCGCGGAGAGAATCGCCAGGACCCAAATGCCCTGCGAGTAAACCAGACGCCGGCCGACGGCGCCGAACGATCGCGGCAGAAAACCGTCCTGGGCAATGATGCGGCAGAGACGCGGGAAGTCGGCGAAGGAGGTATTAGCCGACAGCGAGAGAACCAGCAGGATCGAGGCGATGCTGACGTAATAGAAGAGCCCGCGCCCGGCCACCGCGCCGAGCATCATGGAGAGGATACTCTGGTACCCGGCTTTGCCGGGATCGGTGGCGCCGATGCCATAGGCCGTGGCGAGGTAGGCGATCCCCGCGAGCAGCAGGATGAGGAAGGCGATGATGATGGTCAGCGTGCGCTGGGCGTTTTGGACGGCAGGCTCGCGGAAGGCCTTCACGCCGTTGCTGACGGCCTCGACGCCGGTCATGGCCGTACAACCGCTGGCAAAGACCTGCAGCAGCATCCAGGCACTCAGGGTGGAGATGGGCAGCGGCATGGCGGGGGGCGCTACGACGGGTAGCGGGTGGCCGCCGGCGGCGATGGCTTTGAAGACGCCGATTGCAATCATCAGCAGCAGGCAAACCAGAAACAGATACGTCGGAACCATGAAGAACAGCCCGGCCGCGCGCACCCCGCGCAAGTTCACGATGGTAATGCAAAGCAGGACACAAAGACAGATGGGCAGCGTCCAGGGCAGCAGCGTCGGGATTGCGGAGACCAGCGCGCCGACGCCAGCCGAAACGCCGACGGCCACGTTGAGAACGTAGTCGATCATCAACGCCGCGGCCGCGAGCAGTCCGGGGAAGGCTCCGAGATTCCTGCTGGCGACGGTGTAGGAGCCGCCGCCGCCGGGATAGGCCGCGATCGTCTGGCGGTAGGAGAAGTAGACGATGGCCAGCAGGACGATAATGCTGAAACTCACTGGCAGGATATAGGCGATGCCTGCCGCTCCCAGCGGAATCAGGAGTGTCAGCGCGGCTTCAGGGCCGTAGGCCGCGGAACTGAGAGCGTCCAGACCGAAGACCGGGATCCCAGCCAATGGTCCAATTTGCTGAGCGCGCTCTTCATGCGACGCGAGCGAGCGGCCGAACACGACGTCGAGGAGAGACATATCCTCACATTATCTTTGGGAATGCCCGTGCTGAAGCGCTCGCCACGTCGCTGCGGCGATTCCGCGGCTGCGCTCGCGGATCGGGGTGGTGGACAATGAACGCGCTCGTGGGAGGTCCGCCTGAATCGCTCCGCACGGTTCAGGGCCCAGCTTGCCATCGGGTGCGAGGTCCGCGTGGTATCCTATTGTAGTAGGATACTTTGTATGCCGCGCGGCAACCCATCACCGAAGCTTGCCATCACTATAGACCCTGACATTCACGAAAACATCCTTGCGGCGGCCGCCCGCGACGGGGTGAGCGTCTCTGCCTGGATGACCGCTGCAGCGCGCGAAGCACTGCAGCGGCGGGCTGGTTTGGCGGCGGTCGCGCTGTGGGAAAAGCAGCACGGACGCTTCACCACAGAAGAGATGAATGAAGCTCGCCGCAGCGTGCGGGCGCAGCTCCGAACATCGCGAACGGTCCGGCGTTCGGCATGAGCGCCGTCGTCTACGACGCCGCCGTTCTCGTGGCCGCCGATAGAAACGAGCGGCGAGCATGGGCTGAACACAAGGCCCGTTTGGAACTTGGCGTTGTTCCATTGGTTCCCGCGCCGGTGGTCGCCCAGGTCAGCCGGTCCCCACAACAAGCCCAACTCCGGCGCTTCTTGACTGGGTGCGTGGTCGTTCCTCTTGGCGAGACCGAGGCGCACGAAGCCGGGCGGCTGCTAGGCATGACCAGAACGTCGGATGTCGTTGACGCCGTTGTGGTGACGACAGCCCTTCGGCAAAAAGCTACGATTCTCACAAGCGACCCAGACGACATAGAACGGCTCGTCAGGGCTTCTGGCCGCAGAGTTGCTGTCGTCGCTATCTGAGGCGAAGCGAAGAGGGTCCGTCCAGGATGCATCGTCATGGAATGCGACTCTGCGTGTCGAAAACCGGCGCTCCGGATGGACCGAAGGCTAGTCGAAAGTGACCCAATGCCGGCGTGAACGCGGCGCGCGGGAAGCAGGCGCAGTACCCGACAATGGGTACATGGCACCAGCGCGGCGGCCCAAGGTCGCATTCACGATCGGTTATCTGCCCAAGGCCGAGCCATACGTGAGGGCTCTCAAGCTGGCCGGGCTGGAGGTGGAGATCTTCACGGCGCAAACACCTGCCCCTGCGCTGGACGGCTTTGCCGGACTGGTGCTGGGCGGGGGCGGCGACGTGGATCCGTCGTACTACGGCGAGGCTCCGACGGGGACGCGCAACCCCAACCCGAAACGGGACGAGATGGAGCTGGAGCTGTTGCGGGTGGCGCGCGAGCGCGACCTGGCGGTGCTCGGAATCTGCCGCGGGCTGCAGTTAATGAACGTGGCGTGCGGGGGGACGCTGCAGCAGGACATCGGCACGGCGCACTCGGAGGTACGCCATGCGGTGAGCGTGGCGCCGGGGTCGAAGCTGCATGGGATGGTGGCGAGCGAGAGCTTTGAGATTGTCTCGCGGCACCATCAGGCGATCAAGGTGGCCGCGCCGGGGCTGGCAGTCACGGCGCACGCGCCCGACGGGACGATCGAGGCTATCGAGGACCCGCAGAAGGGGTTCGTCATCGGCGTGCAGTGGCATCCGGAAGACAACACGGAATCGGCCGAGGACGCGGCGCTGTTCCGCAGCTTCGCGCGAGCGGCCGGCGTGGAGGGAGACTGAGCCCGACGAATGGCTGCGCTGACGGTCCGCAAGTTCTTCGCTAGAAATGGCCCACTGGCCGGCGCGCACCCCAATTATGAGTACCGGGCAGGACAGCTCACCATGGCGCTGGCGGTGGAGAAGGCGCTGGACGAGAAGCGGCACCAGATTGTCGAGGCGGGCACGGGCACGGGCAAGACGCTGGCGTATTTGGTACCGGCGATCCTGTCGGGCAAGCGCGTGGTGATCTCCACGGGCACGAAGAATCTGCAGGAGCAGCTGTTCTACAAGGACATCCCGTTCCTGGAGCAGTTCTTTGCCGGGCGGCATCAAAGCGTGCCTGATGAAAGGGCGAGCGAATTACCTGTGCCGCGAGAAGCTGTACGACGCCGAGAAGGAGCCGATCCTGGAGGGCCTGGAGGAGGTCTCGGATTTCGCCATCATCCGGGAGTGGGAAAAGACCACCGACACGGGCGACCGGGCGTCGATCAAGGAGCTGACGGAAGGGAGCACGGCGTGGCCGAAGCTGGATGCGCGGCGCGAGACGTGCACGGGCTCGAAGTGCCCGCAATTCGACCGCTGCTTCATCACCGAGATGCACATGCGGGCGATGGAGAGCGACCTGATCGTGGTGAATCACCATCTCTTTTTCGCGGACCTGGCGGTGAAAGAAGAGGAATTCGGCGGCATCATCCCGGAGTATGGCGCGGTGGTCCTGGATGAAGCGCATGACGTCGAAGACGTCGCCGGACAGTACTTCGGGCTGAGCGTCAGCAATTTCCAGGTGGAGGATCTGCGGCGCGACATCCAGATGGTGGCGCGGCGGAAGGACATTCTGACGGCCGACCTGGACCAGATGCTGACGCTGGTGGCCGACCACTCGGACCGGTTTTTCGCGCTGTTCCCGGCGCCGGACGGGCGCAACGGGTTCGACGCGCAGGCGCTGTTCGTCGAGCGGCACGGGGAACTCTACCGCGGGTTCCTGGCGGTGCTGGAGATGCTGGCGGCGCACCTATCGACGATCCGCAACGCGCCGGAGGAGCTGGTTCCGCTGCACCGGCGGCTGCTGGAACTGCGCGAACGGCTTCAGCGCTGGATGGAGCCCGACGATTCGGCGACGGTTTACTTCATCGAGCGGCGCGGGCGCGGCATTTATCTTCAGGCCACGCCGATCGACGTTTCGAAGATCCTGAGGGAGAAGCTGTTTGCCGTGATTCCGACGGTGGTGCTCACTTCGGCGACGCTGGCGGTGGGGGAGAACTTCGAGTTCCTGCGCTCGCGGCTGGGCGTGGAGGACGCGCGCGAGCTGATCGTGCCGAGCCATTTCGACTACGCCTCGCAGTGTTTGCTATACGTGCCGCCGCACCTGCCGGACGTGCGCAGCCGCGAGTTTGTGGGGGCGGCGGCGGAGGAGATCCTGGAGATTCTGAAACACACGCGCGGCCGGGCCTTCGTGCTGTTCACGAGCCACCAGCAGATGCGGACCATCCAGACGCGAGTGGAGCCGCTGCTCGATTATCCGGTGCTGCTGCAGGGCACGGCGCCGCAGCGGATTCTGCTGGAGGCGTTCCGCGGCACGCCGCACTGCGTCCTGTTCGCCACGTCGTCGTTCTGGCAGGGCGTGGACGTGCAGGGCGACCAGCTGAGCTGCGTTATCATTGATAAATTGCCTTTCGCGGTGCCGAGCGACCCGGTGGTGGGGGCGCGCATCCGGGCGTTGAGGGAGGCCGGCGGAAACCCGTTTGTCGAGTACCAGGTGCCGCAGGCCGCGATTGCGCTGAAACAGGGATTCGGGCGGCTGATCCGCAGCCGCAGCGACCGGGGCGTGCTGGTGCTGCTGGACAACCGCATCACGCGCCAGCGCTACGGCCAGATCTTTTTCGACAGCCTCCCGCCGTACCGCTTTACGACGGACGTGCACGAGGTGGAAGAGTTTTTTGCGCATGTTTGAATTGCGAGTGGAGCACAGCTTTCCGGCGGGCCACGCGCTGCGCGGCCATCCCGGCAAGTGCGCCAACGTGCACGGCCACAACTACCGGGTGCAGGTGGTGGTGGAAGGGCCGCGGCTGAACGGGATCGGGCTGTTGATGGACTTCAGCGATCTGAAGCGGGCGCTGCGGCAGGTGTGCGAGCCGCTGGATCACGCCTTCCTCAACGACCTGCCGGCGTTCAAGGAAGTGAACCCCAGCGCGGAGAACGTGGCGCGCTACATCTACGAGGAAGTCAGCCGGCTCCTCGGCGAGCGGCTGAGCGCGGCCGGGCTGCGGCTGACCGAGGCGGTGGTGCAGGAGACGGATACGGCGTGGGCCGTCTACCGGCCGGAGTAAGAGCGTAACGGAAGCGATAGCGCGGGCTTACTGGATTGCGCCGGTTGAACAAGGCGTCGGGCTGAGCTCGAAAGCGGGTGCACTCGTTGGCATCTGCATCTGCGGCGGATCCGGCGGGAGCGGCGGCAAATCCGCCTTCATTTCATCCAATTGCTTCGCGACCCGGGCCAGTTGGCACTGCACCTGGGCATCGACTTGACGCCGCAGGGCGGTCTGCAACCCGGGCAGTGCCTTGAGGATTGCCTGGACGTGCTGTTGCGTCTGATCGAGTTGCGCCACCCGGCCTTCCACGCGAATCTGCAAGGCGCCCGCCGGACGCGCCCGCGACCCGATCGAATGACGCATGCGCAGCTGTGCCGGACCTGGCAGTTCGAGCGCCGCCTGCAGTGGCGCCTCCACGGTAGGCACGGGCTCAATGTGTTCCACAACCACTGCCGCAGGGGCGGCCGGGCTAACGGCCGGGGCGACGGGCGGCGTGGCCGGTTGCGACCGGGCCAACAGGATGTCGAACCGGAAGGCGTCTGCTGTCAATGACTTCCAGGGATCAGAACGCTGCACGGGGGGCTTACCCGCGGCCGTGGTGCGCGAGGCCGCACCCAGCCACAAGCCCACTCCACCGGCCAGAATCAACAGGATCAGGCGGAAGGCTAAGGATCCCAGCAACCGCCCGCCGGCGCTTCTTTGAGTATTCACTGCAAGCCCTCTGTCAGCTAGGACGACGCGGCGGGGACGAAAGTTAGAACGAAATGACGGGACAACTGTAAAGATCCGTTGCGGCCGCGGGTCTTGGCCCTATTTTCGCCTCAGCCATTGAACAGTTCCCGGCCCGCCTCCAATACGTCTCCGGTGTCCGGCCTCACCAGCACTTTCACCCAACTCCCGCGCGGCGCCCACACTCTGGGGTCGCTGGCCTGGAATATAACCCCGCTCGGCGTCCCGCACGCCGCCGCCAAATGACTGATTCCACTGTCATTTCCTAAATACAACGCGGCCCTGCTTAGCCACTCCGCTACGCTCTGCAGCGTCTCGAACCGCCGCGCCCCGTCCAACTCCTCCTCCGGCCCCGCGCACCACTCCACGCCCCGTCCCGTCTCCGCCCGCAGTCTTTCCGCCACCCGTTGAAATCGCTCCAGCGGCCAGTTCTTCCGCGCGCTTCCGCTGAACGGGTGGATCGCGATATACCCCTGCTCCGCCCCGCCTCCGCGCCGGGCCGGAATCCGCGGCACGCTCTCCGCCCGGCCCTCCGTCTCGGCTCCAACCTGCTGTAAGTAAAAGTCCACGGCGTGGCAGCCGGCGTTCTCTGGCGGAATCGCCGCGAGCAGCCGCGCCCGCACTCCCGTGGCTTCGAGCGCCGTGCGAAACTCCGCCCGCGCGGCCCCGTACCAGGAAACGACTTCGTCAAACGAGCGCAGCCGTTTGAGCAAGCGGGGCGGCGGATCGATCTCCAGGAGGTCGAGTTGAACCTCGGCGAAGGAGCGGGCCGGCGCGATGTGCCTGAGCAGCGACAGGTTACGCGCCGGGGCCCAGATCTCGGCCTCGACACCGGGCTGGCCGTGGCACAAATGCTCCAAAGCCGGCAGGCTGACAATTGTGTCGCCGATGCCGCCTGGGCGGATCACCAGACGCCGCATGGGTCGGGCTCCGGGCGCCGCTACTCCACCAGCAGCGGCACTTTCACAACGATGTTTTTCGGAGGCAGGCACATCTTGTCGTTGCAGGCCTGGTAGCGCAGTTTCCCGGTGAGCAGTCCCGGACCCGGGGTTGCGCCGGCGGCGCGTTTGAACTGCGTGACAATCTCGAAGTTGCCGGTAAATAGGGAGAGCGGCTGCTCGCTGAAATCGGACTTTTCGAGCAACGGCTTGGGGAACTTGACCGCCAGCACCTCCACGGCGCCGGGGTCCCAGCTCAGCCGCAGGGGGATCAGGTACTCGTCATTGGGCTTGTCGGAGTTGACGTGGTAGCCGGGCTCCACGGCCAGCTTCAGGGTTTGTTCGACGACGCCCGCGCGCGGCACCCGCAGCTGCGACGGAGGAAGCAGCGACATCACGCCCGCCGTTTGCGCCCACAACGTCGTCCAAGCGATCGCCGCAACTCCGCAGCAAACTGGCAAAGCCCTGTTTTTCATAATCCTATGGATGCTCCGGCCGGCTAGGGGATGCTCTGCCGCGGCGTTTCCACGCGGTCGTTCACCGCCAGCAGCTCCTCGATCTCATCCTTGTAATCGCTCTTGCCGAGCAGTCCCACGTGGATGTCGGCCACACGGCCCTGGCGATCGATGACGAACGTCGTGGGCAGCGATTCGATGCCCTCGCCGCCGCCGTACAACTGCTCGATCTCAGGCGACCCCATGGCCACGCGGTAGTTCATCTGCCGCCGTTCGACGTACGGCTTCACCACTGCCCAGCCATCGTCATCCAACGCGATGCCGATCACGGCGAAGCCGCGGTCCTTGTAAGTGCGCTCGAAGTCGACAAACCACGGGATTTCGATTTTGCACGGTCCGCACCAGGTGGCCCAGAAATTCAGCAGCACGACTTTGCCTTTGTAGTCCGAAAGGCGGAACATCTGGCCGTTGGCGTCCTTGAGCTGGAAATCCGGGGCCGGTTTGCGCTTCTCGGGCGGTTTGGCGGAACTGGCGGCTTCCGCGCGCGAGCTGCCCGACGAGCAGCCGCCCAGGGCCAAGATCAGGCCCACCAGCACGACAGCGGCAACCGGGCGGCCTAAGACGCGGAACTGCATGCGCGGGTTGAACTCCAAATTGAATTGTACCAATCCGCCCGCGGCGGCCCTTCTTCCCGGTGATGGGCCATCTTCCTGGCCAGGCGCTATCCGGGGTCGGCACGCAGACGAGGCGATCGGTGATGTTTCCGATCATGCCACTTCTCGGGCACGACACTTTCTGAATGCCCGCCTACACACCAGTTGACCCCGGGTTCAGGGGTCGGGCGTGCCGTTCTGCAGAAGCGATCCGGAATCAGGCACGGCGCGCGACTCGCCCCTCAGCGGAACTTCTCTACCATCATCAGGTCGGTCTGCCCTATTTCACCTTCAGTCGCTGTGTAAAGCAGCCACCGGCCGTCGGGGGACACGGAGAAGCCCGAGCGGACGATTCCCTCGACCTTTCCGACCGTCTCGACCTTGCGCGTGGCGAAGCGGAAGCACCGAACCGACGGATTCTCCGATTCTGAGAAGAAGTAGATCCCGCGTTCGACTACCGAGAAGACGTCTGAGATCACGGACGCGACGATCCGGCTCTCCTCGCCTCCCGCCAGCGGGACTCGCCTCAATTCGGCGTTTTCCCCTTCCACCTGATCGAACAAGTAATAAAGGAACTTCCCGTCGGGGGATTCAACCCCGCGAGCGCCGCCATGTTTCGTGATCTGCACCGCGTCTCCCCCGCCGCTGGGAACTTTCCACACCTGGTTCTTATTCTTACCGCGTCGTTTGGAGCTGAAGTAGATCCACTTGCCGTCTCGCGACCACGAAAAAGCCTCCCATAGATTCTGAGCGCCGCGCAAACGCTCCGGTTTACCTCCGTCTGCACTGAGGATGTCGATTTCGCCCACCCCGCCGGGACGGGCGTAGAAGGCGATGCGGCGTCCGTCCGGGGACCAGGCGGGGGTAGATAGATACGGGCCACCGAAGGAGGTCAGCTTCACGGCGTTCGACCCGTCGGCCTCGCACACCCAGATCTCGTGGCTGCCTGAACGATCGGAGGTGAATGCGATACGCTGACCGTCCGGCGAGTACTGCGGGGCGTAGTCCAGACGGGAGGAGTTCATGGGCAGCTTCTCCGCCCGGTGGCTGCCGCCCAGTTCCAGACGCCAGATGTGCACATGGTTGACATACTGCATGTAAACCACACGGCCCTGCCGGGAAATCGCCGGCATGAGATAGTAGGTTTCCCCGCCGAAGGGGAGGGGCTCGGGTTCTCCGAGTCGTCGCGCACCTCCACGGATGGCCATCTGCCATAGGGCCTTGTTGCTGGTACCGGCGCCTGATGCAAACAGGATCGAGTTTCCGTCGGGCCACCACGCCGCCTCATCCGTGTTCCTCTGCCAGAACGTGATGCGCTTTGGTTCCCCCACCGGGCTGAGGCCTTCGGACAGTTCCAGCAGGTAAAGATCGGAGCCCCCCAGAGCGTTGATCGCCCTGGTGAACGCCACCGCCCGTCCCTCCGGAGAAACAGCAGGGTATGCATCGCCGAGGAGATTCCCGGGCGGAGAGGTGAGCTTGCGCTTCTCGCCGGTTTCGACGGAGACCAGAATCAGGGCGAATGGCTCTTGGGCTGTGTTCCGGTCGGAAACGACAAGCCACCGCCCGTTGGGGTGCCACGACATCTTGCCTTCCCCAAACCATTCAAGCCCCCTGCCTCTACAAAGAACGTCGGTGAGTTTCCGCTCGACCCCCCCCCTACGGCGGGGATGAGGAATACGCCGCACTTCTCGTCGGACAAGAGACGCTGGAAAGCAATCCAGCGTCCGTCCGGGGACCAGGCAGGGAAAACGTCCGGGTACGGATCCTTCGTGAGGCGGATCGGCACATCTGCGCCGATTTGTTTGACGTAGATGTCGATGTTGTCCCGCTTGGGGCCGTCCCAGGAGAATGCCACCCGGTCCCCCTCGGGAGCGAAACTCGGCGATCATCTCGAGGCCGGGGTAGGCGGTGAGGGGAATCGGGACTGGTACGGCTGCCGTTGCCTTGCCGGGCCGGTTCAGCAGCCACACGGTGCATCCGGCAGCCACGACAAGAAGGCCGGCGCCTGCGAGCCACCACGATGCGCGCCGGCGAACCGCCGGAACCGGGACCGGGGCAGCGACCGCGATCGGCGCCGGCGTCGCCAGGCCTTCCACTGGAGCGATGAAGCGGTAGCCCTTGCGCGGCAGCGTCTCGATGAAGCGCGGATTGTCGGCCGAATCCCCCAGCGCCTGGCGCAGCTTGCTGATCGCCGTGTTGACGGAGTGCTCGAACTCGACGAACGTGTCGGCCGGCCACAAGGCCCGTTGAAGCTCCTCGCGCGTGACCACCTCACCCGGACGCTGTAGCAGCAGGGCCAGAACCTGAAACGGCTGGTCCTGGAGCGTTACTCTCCGCCCGCGCTTGCGCAGCAATCCGGTGGCGAGGTCCGCCTCGAAGACGCTGAAACGGTATGTACCCGGAGCCGTCGCGGAGGGTTCCACGCAACCACCTCGACTGCAGTCGAGTATAGCACCTGTCCCTCCTTTTACAGCCGGTTCAGACGATCTTATAACTCTCTGCCAGTCAATAACTTGCCGGTTGAGATTCCCCTTGGGACAGTTGATATCTATTCGCGCCTCAATCGAGCCGCTGTGCATTGAGGGTTACCTCCCAATAGCGAATTCTTGGTCTCGCGATGGAGGCGAGATCAATGAAAATCACAGCGATGATGACGCTGGCGGCGCTGCTGGGCAGCACTGCCTGGGCGGCTGGCAAATCCGACTACCAGAGGGTTGTGGCTTGTTTCGAAGAAGCTGGGGGGAACGCCATGGAAGTGGCCGTCGCCAAGATGACTGCCTCCACGCTGTTCCAGTCGGCGGGCGTGAACCTGGAGTGGCATACGGACCGCAGGACCTGCCAGGGGCAGCGCGATCAAGTGATCCTGGTCAGCCTGTCGCTGAGCACCCCCAAGGATCTCCGTCCCGGCGCTTTGGCTTATGCTCTGCCGTTCGAGGGAGTCCACATCGAGGTGTTCTACGACCGCATCGCCAACCGGGCGCGTGATCTGCGCCCGTACCTCTTGGCGTACGTGGTCGTTCATGAGATCACGCATATTCTTCAGGCCGTTGACCGGCATTCCGAGAGCGGGATCATGAAGGCGCACTGGGATTCTCGCGACCATGAGCTGATGATCGGGGCTCGCCTCCGCTTTGCCGAGCAGGACATCGAACTGATCCGCAAAGGCCTGGCGGTGCGTGGGACGCGCCCCGCATCCGGCCCCGTGGTCGCCGGGGCCGGACTGGCCGCGACGCAACGGGCGGTGGGGAAATAGCAGGCGCAGACGCGCCTTGCCGCGTGCCCGCTTTCGATGTGACAGGCGCATGCACCTTTGCCAGGCTGGCTGAGCGTGGTCGCGGATTGGGTCTGCCGGGTCATCATGGTAATCGCCCTGTGTAACGGCGCACTCGAAGACTGTGCCAATGACCGGCAAACGGCGTTAGCGGAAACTGGCCAGCCGCGCGCTCCTCAGATGCGCAGGCCCGCGGGGTGCCGCACCACGAGCTGGGTGAACCACGCCCGGCGCGCCCGGCACCAGCGCGTCGCGAGCGTGAACTCGTCGTGCTGGCCTGCTCCCGCGTAAGCCCACGCCGCCGTGTCGCAAAAGCTTTCGCAGGCGTACTCGCTCCAGGCCCTGCGGGGAGCGGATTCGCCCCGCGCCAGCAGCGCGCGTTTGCGCCATTCGGCCGACCAGCCCAGCTCCCCGCGCGCGCGGCGCCGGATTTCGGCCTGCAGGAGCGCTGCCCAAGAGCGGCGCTCCTGGTTCGACAAGCGGACCCAGGCGAAGTGGAACAGCTCGTGCACCAGGATGCGGCTCAATTCGGCCGGCCGGCGGCGCAGTTGGGCATCGAAGATCATGCGGCGATGGCGGATGTGGCTGGCGGCGTGGACCGGGGTTGCCGACACCCGCGCCGGCCCCGCCCCGGAGACCAGGCGCCCGCGCCAGGCGTGCAGGCCGGGCTGCCACTCCACATCCAGGGCCGGGCCACGCAACGGCGGCACGGAGGCCAGCCGCGCCGCTACCTCTTTTCCGCCAAACCGAAGTAGGCCGGGGAGTTGATCTCGGGCTTCACTTCCTTCTGCAGCTTGTCCAGCCATTGCGTCATTTGTTCCTGCCCCATCCTAGTTATGATCTCCGACCGCAACTCCTGCTGGGTTGGGTTGACGAGCTCCAACACCTTGAAAATGTAGAACTTGCCAGGCAGGCGGACGGGATGGGTCAACTCTCCCGCCTTAGTCATGAAGATGGCCGACTTAATCTCCCGGTTGAGGGTATTGTCCTCCGGACGCATCAGCGGGAATTCGCCGCCCTTGTCCTTCGTAGCGGCGTCGTCGGAGTACTTCTTGGCCAGTTCGTCGAAGGCTTCGCCGGCCCGCACGCGTTTCTGGAGGTCGTCGATGAGATCCTGCGCTTCCTTGACGGTGCGCGCCTTTTCGCCTTCCTTCGGAATCCCGCCCCAAATTACCTCAATGCCCTGCACCCGAGCGCGTTTGTATTGATCCTTGTGAGCTTCGAACCATTTGGTCATATCCGCGTCGTCGGCCTTGGGCGAGTTGGCGCGGACATCGATGTAGGCCTGAGCCAGGAACTGCAGGATGTTGTACTCCAAGCGCTGCCGGAAAGGCTCGCGCTGGTCGATGCCCTCCTCCTTGGCCAGCGTGGCGAGGCGGGTCATCAGGGCGTATTGATTCAGCCAGGCCTGGCGGTCGCGCCGGTAGTTGGCTTGCGGGCCGGGCGGCAGATTGCGGGTGAGGGCGTCGAAGTCGCTCTTGGTCCAGGCCTTTCCCTCAATGGTCGCAACGACGGTGTCGGGGGGGATGTTCACCGCGGGCTGGGTAGCGGCTGGGGGCTGCGCAGCGGGAGTGGCGGGCGCGGAGGCCGGCGGGTTGCCGGGTGCGACAACCGGCGGTTGAGCGGGCGGCGCGGCCGGTGGAGCGGCGGGAGCCTGGGCCAGCGCGGAAAGGGTGCAAATGGTCAGAATGAGTAGCGGTTTCATGGGTGTCAAATTGAATGTTACCATGCGGTTGAAGTGCAACCGCTGCGCCTGGACGTGTCCCTGTGGTCGGCCGATCTGGCCCAACTGGGGGCGGAGATCAAGCGGCTGGAACCGTTCGCCGATTCCTTTCACTTTGACGCAGCGGACGGGCATTTTGTCCCGAACCTGCTGTTCTTTCCCGATCTCGTGGCGCGGCTGAGGGAGCTGACGGGCACCGAGTTCCACCTGCACCTCATGGCCACCCGGCCGCTGGACCTGCTGGGCGCGTTTCTGGAGGCCGGAGTGGACCGCGTCACGGTTCCGCTGGAGTGCGGCAAGCGGGCACGGCAGGTGCTGGAGGCGCTGGCCGGGCGGGGCCGCAAGGCGGGCCTTTCGATTGCCCTGGATACGCCGGCGGCGGCGCTGCGCGATGTGCTGCCGCTGCTGGACACGGTGGTGGTGATGGGCACCGAGGTGGGCGTGAAGGGACAGGGCGCGGATCCGCGGGTGTATGAGCGCATTGCGGAGGTGAAACGGCTGGCCGGCGAGCGGATTTGCGTCGCGGCCGACGGCGGCATCCGGCGCGAGACAGTGGCGGCGCTGCGGCAGGCCGGGGCGGATGCCATCGTGCCGGGTTCGCTGGTGTGTCAGGCGGAAGACCTGGCGGCGACGGTTGAGTGGCTCAAGAGCCTGTGAGACCGAGGTTGGCTAAGCCTCTCCGTCAAGCGGTTGGAGGAGCGACAGAGGCGCGCCGGAGCTCAGGAAATGATGCGGCGGAGTTGCTCATCGGGGGCCGTCATCAGAAGGCGGAAGGGGCCCCACTTGGGCAGGTAATAGACCGTCCAGCCGAAGGGCGTCGGCGTGTTGAAGCGGATGCGGACCAGACGGCGCGGGTACCACCACACGGGCTCGACGGAGGCGACACTCGAGAACGGGATGCGGGCCTGGCGCCAATAGTTGGCTACCACCAGTTCGCGGCCGGCGTAGCCGACGAGCTGCAGGCGCGAGACAAACCAAAGCATCCACAGCGTGACCACGACGACCAACGCCGCCAGCCAGCGAAAATCGGGGGCGATGTGGAGGCCCCCGGTGGTGAGGAGGGCCCAGCCCAGGATCCCGATCAGGCCGCCGATCCAAAGCGGCGGGAAAAGCAACTTATTGAATAAAGTGACGAGCTTGGCCCGAAAGCCAGATGGTTGGCTCGGAGGCTGGGCCGGGCGTGGACGTCGGATCATCCGGGTGCACGCCCACAGTGTATACCGAGTGCGCCGGGAAACGGAGCGCCGGCGAGCCAGGCGGAGCGATGTTATTTCGCCGCCGGCTGAGCGGTGTCTTTCGATTCCGATTTCGCTGCGTCCTTGTCGTCGGGGGGCTTGGAGAGATGGAGTTTGCTCATCTCTGTGGCTCCGACTCCAGGATCCTCAAGCGTCACTTTGATGCCCGATCCCGCGGGTCCGCCGGTCCACTTGAAATAATAGGTCTTGCCCGCCTCGGCCTCGAAGCGCGCCCGCTCGTTCTCTTTACGCGAGGCGTTGTTCGCGGCCGCCACGGCGGACATGGTGATGCTCCCGTAATACATCTTGGGCAATCCGGAGATGACGACGGTTCCCGGCGCCACTTCCGTGAATTCGTATTCTCCGTTGAGGAGTTCGCCGAGTTGGGTGCCGTTGACAGAAATGTGGTCGTGTGCCTGGGAGCCCTTAAACCGGTTCAAACGATAGATGCAGACGATCGCTTTGCCCGCCGATGGCGCGGGCAGCACGGCAGCCTCTTTCTTATCCCCTGCGACAGAGATGGGCCCGCTGAAGAGAATCGCGATCACACTGAGCGCGAGCACAAGGCTGGCGAGTGACCCGCAAGCTTTCCTGAGGCCAGACAGTGCGACGCGGCTGAAAGCAGTATTCGGCATAAGAGAGCTCCTTATCCTTAAGTGCGGAATCTGGTGAGGATTGTATCAGGTTGCGGCGATGGGTTGAACCGTTTATTTGCGTGGTGAATCAGGGGCTGGGGACGACATTGCCGCACGGGGAAACCGACGGCGTCACGGTCAAACGCTCCCGGTTTGAGACCTTGGTGCAGCAGAGCATCCCGTAATGGCGGGGCGACACCCGCGTGGGCATCAGAAGGCTCTGGGTTGTGGCATTGGGGACCCAAGAGGGGTAAGTCATTTCCTATGGGGCCGAGACGGACGGGGTCTCGGGCAGAGGTTCGATGAGCACCTCGACGATGCGGTTGGCGTCCATGCGGGTGACCTCGAAGCGGCGGCCGGCGAAGGTGACCGAATCGCTGGCGCGGGGGATGCGGCGCAAACGGTAGAGCAGGAAGCCGGCGAGGGTTTCGTACTCGGCCTCGACCGGCAACTCGATGCCGTATTCGGTCTCCAGATCGCGGATGGGGATGGTGCCCTCGACCTGGAACGGGGCGCCGATCTCGATGCGCACGGCGCGCGGATCGAACTCGTCGCGAATGCGGCCGAAGACCTGATCGAGCACGTCGTCGGCGGAGATCATGCCGGCGATGGTGCCGTACTCGTCGACGACGAAACTGACGATGGCGTGGCGCTCGCGCATTTCGTCGAGGTGCTGGTCGAGGGGTTTGGTTTCGGGCACGAAGGGCATCTGGCGGATGAGGCGGCGCAGTTCGAAGGGCGGGAGCAGGTGCAGGCGGGCGGCGGCGGTGGTGCGGGTGCGGGCGTAGGCCAGGATGTCCTTGACGTGGACGATGCCGAGGATGTGGTCGCGGGCGCCATCATAGACCGGCAGGCGCGAGTGGCGGCTCTCGGTGAGGGTCTGCAGGACAGTTTCGTAAGGTGCATCGACGCTGACCATGACGAGGGCGTCGCGAGGGACCATGACCTCGCGCACGGCCAGGGTGTGCAGGTCGAGGAGATTTTCGACCGAAGTGCGTTCGAATTTGCTCAGCGTGCCGGCGGCCTCGGATGCGCCGAGGATAAACCTGATCTCCTCGGGCGAGTGGGAGGCGCGGTGGCCAGCCAGGCGCAGGCCGAGGAGGCGCGAGAGTGCTGCGGCGGCGTGCTCGATGATCCACACGAAGGGGCCGATGATGCGGGCGAAGACGAGCAGGACGGGCGCCACCAGCAGGGCCATTTCGTCGGCGCGCGCCAGGGCCAGGTTCTTGGGAACCACTTCGCCCAGGACGACGTGCAGGAAGGTCATGAGAGCGAAGGCGAAGACGAGGGCGAGGCCGTGCAGGAGAGCCGCGACCGCGGGCGCGACGGCGGGCCCGAGGAGCGAGCGGAAGATGTTGTAAAGCGTCTCTTCACCGAACCAGCCCAGAACGAGGCTGCAGGCGGTGAGAGCCACCTGACCGACGGAGAGCAGGCGTTCGGGAGTGGCGAGCAGATGGAGAGCGGCCTGCGCGCCGACGGCCTTCTCGGCGGCCAGTTGGCGCAGGCGCGAGGTGCGCACGCCGACCAGCGCCGTTTCGGCGCCGGCGAAGAAGGCGTTGACCCCGATGATCGCAAACATCAGGAGAATTCGATAGGCAACAATGGCATCCATGGCGATAATGAGGCTCCCAATCTCCTAGTGGCCTGACGTTGTGAGTATGCTACTACGCGGCGGTGGCTGGCCTGCGAACCGACGTGGGGACCGCTCCTTGCGGTCGCGCCTCTGAAACGAATCCGGACGTCAACACGAATGTCAACGCGGCAGGCACGAATGCCTGCGCCACAAGACGCAGCACAACCGCTCCTTTCAGTCGCGGCTCCGTCACGCGGGCGCGGCGACGTGCCACTAGAATTGTATGGTGACGCTTCAGAGAGTTCTGCGCACGCTCAACATCCTGGCGGTGGGTGCGTTCCTCGCGGCCGCGGGGGCGGGTTATTGGTATCTGTGGCGCTCGCTGCCCGAGACCAGTGGCCGGCTGACGGCGCCGGTGCGGGGCGCGGTGACGATCGCGCGCGACGATCTGGGCCGGCCGCACATTGCGGCGCAGAACGAGCTGGACGCGCTGTTTGCGCAAGGCTTCGCCACGGCGCAGGACCGCATGTGGCAGATGGACATGGCGCGGCGGCTGGCAGGGGGCGAGGTCAGCGAAGTGGCCGGCGCGGCGGCGGTGGCGCTGGACACGCGGGCGCGGCGGCTGCGGATGCGGCGCATCGCGGAGAACGAGGCGCACGAAATCAACGACGACGAGCGGGCCGGGCTGGCGGCCTACGCGCGGGGCGTGAATTATTACCTGGAGACGCACGCCGGCGCGCTGCCGGTGGAATTCCGCCTGATGCAGTACGTGCCGCGGCCGTGGGGCGTGGCCGACTCGCTGGTGATTCTGCTGGCGATGAACCGGACGCTGACGGAGTCGTGGGAGAGCGACCTCGAAAAGTGGCGGATGGAGCAGGAGGGCTTTCCGGAGCGCGTCGAGCGGCTGTTCCCGATCCGCGACGGAGGCGAGATCACGCCCGGCTCCAACGCGTGGGCGGTGAGCGGAAAGCGGAGCGGGAGCGGCAAGGCGATACTGGCCAACGATCCGCACCTGGAGTTCACGATGCCGGCCACGTGGTACGCGGTGCATCTGCAGGCGCCGGGCCTGAACGTGGCCGGGGTGACGCTACCGGGCGTGCCGGGCGTGCTGATTGGCCACAATGAGCGGATCGCGTGGGGCATTACGGCGCTGCAATTCGATACGCAGGATCTGTATTTCGAAGACATCGACCTGAAGAGCGGACACTTCGTGTTCCGCGGCCAGGAGCTGCAGGCGGTGAAGGAAACGGAGTTCATCGCCGTGCGCGGCGGCGCGGCGCAGGGCATCGAGACGATGGTGACGGTGCACGGGCCGATCCTGAGCGCGGACAACGGGCGGCACCTGGCGATGAAGTGGGCGGCGGCGGCGCCGGGAGCGACGTTCATGGTGCTGGCGCTGGACAAGGCGCGCAACTGGGAGGAGTTCCGGAGCGCGCTCAGCCGGTTCACGGGGCCGGGGCTGAATTTCCTGTATGCCGACGCGCAGGGCAATATCGGCCTGCAGGCGGCGGGGCGGCTGCCGCTGCGGCGCAGCTTTGCGGGGGACGTGCCGGTGGAGGGCGCCGGGGGGCAGTTCGAATGGGATGGTTTCATTCCGTTCGAGGAATTGCCGGTGTGGTTCAATCCGCCGTCGGGCATTCTGGTTAGCGCCAACCAGAATCCGTTTCCGGAGAAGACGCCGTGGCGGGTGAATGGACGATTCGCGCCGCACTATCGCCAGCGACAGATTGTCGACCGCCTGATGGCGCGGCCGAAATGGGACGCGGCGGGGATGGAGTCGATCCAAACCGACGTCTATTCCGCGCTGCTGATGATGGTACGGCAGGAGGTGCTCGGAGCGGCGTCGCGCGGAGTGTGGGCGAAGGGCCTGGAGAAGGACGCGGCGGAGGTTCTGCGCGGCTGGAACGGGCAGGTGACGGCCCAGGGCGCGGCGCCGCTGGTGGCGGTGCTGACCTACCAACAGTTGCGGCGGCGTATCGGGGAGAAGGCAGCGCCGATGAGCGGCGCGAAGTATGCCAGCGAGATGGCGCCGGCGGTGGTCGAAATGATGCTGCGAGAGCGCCCGCGGGAGTGGTTCGCCGACTGGGACCGGACGGTGCGGGAAGCCTTTTCCGACGCGGTGGAGGAAGGCCGGCGGATGCAGGGCGGGCGGATTGAACATTGGTCGTACGGAAGGTACAACGAAGTGATGCTGGCGCATCCGGCGGCGCGGAGCATGCGATGGCTGGGGCACTTTCTCAACATCGGACCGGTGGGGATGGGCGGCTACGCCACGACGGTGAAAGAGACGACCAGAACGTTCGGGCCCTCGATGCGATTCGTGGCTACGGCAGGGGCGTGGGACGAGACGCTGCTGACGCTGACGACGGGCGAGAGCGGGCAGGTGGCGAGCGGGCATTACAAAGACGAGTGGGCGGCGTACCGCGACGGGCGCGGGCTGAAGTTCGAGTTTTCAAAAATGGATGGGCGGCCGGGGCTGAGGCTGGAGCCGAGGCAATGAGGGAAGGGCCGGCAGGCGACCGCTGCTTGCAGGCGCGGCTCCGTTACAATGCGCGGCTCCGTCACAGCACGACCGCTGCTTGCAGGCGCGGCACGGAGTGAGTGCAGTGGTGCGCGGGGACACACCTACGGCGTCCTGGGGCGACGCCTTGGTGTCCCCCTCGGCATTGGCTGATGTGGTCGCGGCCGGGGGTTGAAGTGGCCTCGGTGTCCCCAGCGCAAAAGGGGGTCGCGGCTCCGTTACAAGACGCGGCGAGGTGAGTGGAGGACGTGCGAGGGGTGATACGCTGATGCGAGAATTGACCGGGAGTGAGGAGATGAAAGAAGCGGAGATTCTTGAGCAGTTGGGGTTGAGCGGGGTGAACCCGGGGGCGTGCGCGAAGAGCTGGATCGAGTCGCCGGGCGGGCCGGAGCTGGTGAGCCTGAATCCGGCCACCGGCGCGCCGATCGCGGTGGTGCAGACCGCAGCGGCGGAGTGTTACGAGCGCGTGGTGGCGGAGGCGCAGGAGACGTTTCTGCGCTGGCGGCTGGTGCCGGCTCCGAAACGCGGGGCGATCGTGAGGGAGATCGGCGACGAGTTGCGGCGGCACAAGGAGGCCCTGGGGGCGCTGGTGTCGCTGGAGATGGGCAAGATCCTGACCGAGGGCAAGGGCGAGGTGCAGGAGATGATCGACATCGCCGACTTCGCCACGGGGCTCTCACGGCAACTGTACGGATTGAGCATGCACAGCGAGCGGCCGGAGCACCGGATGTACGAGCAGTGGCACCCGCTGGGCGTGACGGGCGTGATCTCGGCGTTCAATTTCCCGGTAGCGGTGTGGAGCTGGAACGCGCTGATTGCGGCGGTGTGCGGGGACACGGTGGTGTGGAAGCCATCGTCGGAGACGCCGCTGACGGCGATCGCGGTGCAGCGGATCTGCCAGAGCGTGCTGGAACGGCATGGCTGGGCGGGCGTGTTCACACTGCTGATCGGCCGGGGATCGGTGCTGGGGGAGGGGCTGCTGGCCGACCGGCGGGTGCCGCTGATCAGCGCCACGGGGAGTTGCGAGATGGGCTACCGCGTGGCCGAAGTGGTGGGGCGGCGGCTGGGGCGGACGATTCTGGAGCTGGGCGGCAACAATGGCATCATTCTGACGGAGAGCGCGAACCTGGACCTGGCGTTGCGGGCGATCGTGTTCGGCGCAGTCGGCACGGCGGGCCAGCGCTGCACGACCATCCGGCGGCTGTTCGTGCAGCGGAGCATCGCGGCGGCGTTCACGGAACGGCTGATCGCGGCGTACGGGCAGGTGAGAGTGGGCGACCCGCTGGATGAGCGGACGCTGATGGGGCCGCTGGTGACCGAGAACGCGGTGTACGACATGCTGGACGGGTTGGACGACGCGCTGGAGGAGGGGGGCGAGGTACTGGCCGGGGGGCATCGGCTGGACCGGCCGGGGTTCTTCGTCGAGCCGACGCTGGTGCGGGCCCGGGCGTCGATGCCGGTGGTGCAGCAGGAGATTTTCGCGCCGATCCTGTACGTCATGGAGTACGACGATCTGGAGCAGGCCATCGCCTGGCACAACGACGTGCCGCAGGGGTTGTCATCGGCGATTTTCACGTCGAATCTGCAGCAGGCGGAGACGTTTCTGAGCGCGCGGGGCAGCGACTGCGGCATCGCCAACGTGAACATCGGCACCAGCGGAGCGGAGATCGGCGGCGCGTTCGGCGGCGAGAAGGAGACGGGCGGAGGGCGCGAGGCGGGCAGCGACTCCTGGAAAGCCTACATGCGCCGCCAGACGGTGACCATCAACTGGTCGGATCAAATGCCGCTGGCGCAGGGCATCGAGTTCGATCTGTAGGGCCGGGCCGAGCTGGGGTGAGAATAAAACGGCGCTGGCGCGACTGACTCTTGGGTCCCTACCTCATGCGCGCATGGGCGATTATTCTGCTTCTGACGCTGGTCCCCGCGGGGCTGTGCCAACAGCCGCCGCCAGCGGCTCCGGGCGAGCTGGAACGGGTTGAAAAGACGCTGCAGTACGCGACGGAGCTGAAAGCCAAGCTGGCGGCGATGTCGGCGCAGCTGGATGAATTCATCGCCCAACTGAGCGAGCAGAAGGGGGCGATTGAGAACAGCAAGCCGGCCGCGTTCGGGGGGATCGCCAACACGGGCGGAGCGGCGGACCCGGCCAAGCCGAAAGCCGCGCGCTGCGCCGCGATGACGGCCAAGGGAGAGCGCTGCACACGCCCCGCCGTCCCCGGCAGCCGGTATTGCCGGCAGCACCAGGTGGCGCATCAATAGATCCCATCAGCTCGACAGTTTGGGAACCGAGCCTTGATCGCAGCCTGCCTCTCATTGCCCCTCGCGGCCGCGTGGGCTACAATGTAGCCCAGAACAGGAGGATCAAGCCATGTCCCAGGGTACGGTAGTTCGCGCACGGATCGATGAGCGCACGAAGAAGCGGGCCGCGGCCGTCCTGAAGAAGGCCGGCCTGACGGTATCGGACGCGTTCCGTTTGCTGCTGGTGCGCGTCGCGGCGGAAGGGGCGCTGCCGTTCGAGCCGCTCAAGCCGAATGCGGAGACTGTAGCCGCAATGCGGGCCGCGCGCCGGGGAAAGTTGGTCAGCGCCGGCAAGCCGGATAATCTGCTACGAAGCCTGAATGAGGCTTGAGTGAGGCCCGCTTGAGGGAAGTCAGGTACACGTCCCGCTTCAAGCGCGACTACAAGCGGGAACAGTCCGGGCCGCACGGTAAGAAACTGGATGCCCTGCTGATGGAGGCGGTGACACTGCTAGCAGCCGACGCCGCGCTGCCCCACCGGTATGTGGACCACCCACTTTCGGGCGAATGGAACGATCACCGCGATTGCCACTTGAGACCCGATCTCATCCTAATCTACCGCAAGCCGGGTGAGGAGAGTCTTGAACTCGTGCGCCTCGGTTCACACAACGAGCTCGGGATGTGAGGCCGGAGCGCCGGCAGCATTTGCCGGCCGCGCTTTCCAGGTCCCGGCGCCCGATACACAAGTGGAGCCTGTCGGAGAGAAGTAATCGCCGAGGCCTCACTCGTCGGGCGCAGGCGGTTTGGCGTGCGGTTAGCGCATGCGGGCGGCAAGCGGCGTGAGTTGGCGGAGCGCGCATGGGTCCCGGCAACGCGCTCGGGCAGGTCCGATCCCTTCACACCGCCAGCGCGTGGCGATGGAGCTTGAGCAGGTTGTGGGTCAGGCAGATCAGTTTCCACTCGGCCTGCACTTTTTGGAGGCCGCGCAGCGCGAATTGGCGGAATCCGCGCTGTTGTTTGATGTGTCCGATCACCGGCTCGACGATCGTTTTTCGGGTGCGGTAGATCGCTTGTCCCACGGCGCTGCGGATCGCTGCCCGCATCCGCGTGGCGAGCGGATGATCGGCCCGCAGCCGTGAGCCGCCCGTGCCGCCGCGCCCATCGGGTGAAACCAGCACGGTCATCGGCGTCAGCGCGGGATCGAGCAGACTCTCGGTGTCCCAATAGCCCGCGTCGGCCAGCAGGACTTGCGGCGCCTGGCCCAGTGCGGCGCTGGCCGCCGCCGCCATGGGCAGCAGCTGCTGCCGGTCGTTGACCTGCTGCGTGATCTCGGCCGCCACTACGATTTGCGCGTGTCCATCCACCGCCAATTGCGCGTTGTAGCCCTGCACCACGGTCTTGATTCCGTTGTCGTACACCATGCGCGAATCCGGGTCCGTGAAATTGTAGTGGCGCGTCGGCATTTCCGCTTCCCGCCGCGCGCGGGTCAGGCGCGCTTTGGTCTTTTCGCGCTGCGCCAGGCTCTCTGGCGGCGGCTCATGGTCCTTGCGCCGGCGTCCACTCTTGCGCTTTGGATGCTGCCGCTCGGCTTGTGCCAGCTTCTGCTGCGCCTCCTGCTCCAGCTCGCGTTTGGCCTGGCGCAACTTTTCCAACCGCTGTTGCGCGTCCGCCAACTCGGGCGGCAATTCGTCGCCCCGTCGTGCCTGGCCAAAGCGCACGTCCTCCGCGGCGTCAACGCGCGCGGCTTCGGCCAGCAGCCGATCCACCAGCACCCGCAACCGCTGCTCCTGCTGATCCAGATCCCGATATCTCAGCGAACGCGCCGGGCTGGCATTGGCCTGCACCTTCGTGCCGTCGATCACCACCGTGCCCAGCTTCACCAGCCCCGCCCGCTGGCACAGCCGCAAAGCCTGCGCAAAGAGCTTCGCCAGCGCCTCCAGATGCTGCTGCCGGAAGGCCGCGATGGTGTCGTGATCGGGGTGCTGGTCGGCGGCCAGATAACGGAAGGCCAGATCATCGTAGGTCGCCCGCTCGATGCGCCGCGAACTCGGCCGGCCCGTGGCATAGGCGTACAGCAGCAAGCGCGTCAGCATCAGCGGATGATAGGCCGCCAGCCCGCGCCCGTCGTTGCGCTCGTAGACGGAGTAGATCTCGCTGAGATCCAGCGTGTCCGCCACATCCGCGATGAACCGCGCCAGATGCCCCTCGGGCAACCAGTCCTGCAGCGCCGGCGGCAGCAAGAACGGCTGATCCAGAGAACAGGTCCGGAATCTCTTCATCACTCCGATTGGATGAATTCCGCACCCGCCCAGCACCAGGTTTTCAATGCGCGCCAGAATCTATCTCCGACAGACTCAGTGGTTGTACCCTGATGCCGACTGTTCTCACCACAACCAGCGCTTGACGATTGAGCCGCCCTACCGCCCGGCGTAGTTCTGTTCGTAGTAGCTCTTGTAGGCGCCGGACTTCACGCGGTCGATCCAGCCGCGGTTGTCGCGGTACCACTGAATGGTCTGGGCGATGCCCGCTTCGAAAGGCACCTGGGCGTGCCAGCCGGAGGCCGCGGCGAGCTTGGCGGTGGTAATGGCGTAGCGACGATCATGACCCGGCCGGTCGGCCACGGGCGTCATGAGCGACTCGGGCTTGCCGAGCTGGGCCAGGATCAGGCTCACGACCTCGCGGTTGGGCAGGGCGCGCGAGCCGCCGACGTTGTAGATTTCGCCCTCGCGGCCGTGGTTCAGAGCGGCCCAGATGGCGCGGCAATGATCGTCCACGAACAGCCAGTCGCGGACCTGCAGGCCGTCGCCGTAAATGGGCAGCGGCAGATCTTCCAGGGCGTTGGAGATCATCAGCGGAATCAGCTTTTCGGGGAACTGATAGGGGCCGTAATTATTGGAGGCGCGGGTGATGACGACGGGCGTTTTGAAGGTTGAGAAGTAGGAAAGCGCGAGCAGATCCGAACCCGCCTTGGAAGCCGAATAGGGGCTGGAGGGGCGCAGCGGGAAGGATTCGTGGGCGGCGTGCGGCTCCTCGATCGAGCCATAGACCTCGTCCGTCGAGACGTGCAGAAAACGCGGCGTGTGCGCGGCCCGGGCGGCCTCGAGCAGGCAGAACGTGCCGCGGACGTTGGTTTCGACGAAAGCGCCGGGCCCGAGGATCGAGCGGTCCACGTGCGACTCGGCGGCGAAATGCACGATGGCGTCGGGCTGCTCGTCGCCGAGCAGCCTGCCGAGCAGGGCGAGGTCGCAGACATCACCGTGCACAAAGCGGTAGCGCGGGTCGGTTTCGATGGCCGCCAAATTCTCCAGGTTGCCGGCGTAGGTGAGCTTGTCGAGGTTGACCAGATGCGCGGCCCAGTTGTGCGCCAGGGCCAGACGGACGAAGGCGCTGCCGATGAATCCGGCGCCGCCGGTGACGAGCAGTTTCATGTCCGCGGCCGCTCCCGATGCGGGACTGGCGGCGAAGAGTCGCGCGGGCCCCAAGCGGGTTCAGTCATACCGCCGCGCCTGGCCGTCCCGCGCGACCAGGTTGCCGGCGCGGAGGAGGGATTCAAAAGTGCCGGCGTCGGTCCACCAGCCATCGAGGAAAGCGTAGGTCATTGTGCCTTCGCCGATGTAGGCGTTGTTGACGTCGGTGATCTCCAGTTCGCCGCGCGCGGAAGGCGTCAAGGCGCGCGCCTTTTCGAAGACGCTCCGGTCGTACATGTAGATGCCGGTCACGGCGTAACGCGATTTGGGCTGCTTGGGCTTTTCCTCGATGTGAACGATGCGGCCGCCGGCAATCTCGGCCACGCCGAAGCGCTCGGGATCGGGGACTTCCTTGAGGAGGATTTTAGCGCCGCGCTCCTGCCGACGGAACTCCTCGACGGCGTCGGCGATGCCCTTCTGAATGATGTTGTCGCCCAGGATCACGCAGATTTTCTGGCCTTCGGCGAAATCCTCGGCCAGCTTCAAGGCGTCGGCGATGCCGCCCTCGCCTTCCTGATAGCTATAGCCGACAATGGAAAGTCCGAACTCGCGCCCGTTGCCCAGCAGCTGGAGAAAATCGCCGGCGTGATTGCCGCCAGTGACGATCAGGATGTCGCGAATGCCGGCGTTGACCAGGGTCTGGACCGGATAGTAGATCATGGGCCGGTCGTAGACGGGCAAGAGGTGCTTGTTCGTGATTTTGGTGAGCGGATAGAGGCGCGAGCCCTTTCCGCCGGCCAGGACTACGCCTTTCATGGAGCCTCCATGAGAACCCTTCATGATACACTGCCGGAGTGAATCTCCACCGCTGGCAGGACATTCCCGAAGAGGCTCTGAACGCCAAGTTTTCACGGCAGGTTGTGCATACCGCGCATCTGACGATCGCCCGGCTGCGGCTGAAGAAGGGCTGCATCGTGCCGCGGCATGCGCACGCCAACGAGCAGGTTTCCACGGTTGAGAGCGGGAAGCTGAGGTTCTTCATGGACGGCGCGGTGATCGACGTCGGCGCGAACGAGTCGCTGGAGATCCCGCCGCATGCCGCCCACGAGGTGGAAGCGCTCGAGGACACGGTGGCCCTGGACATCTTTACGCCGGCCCGCGAGGACTGGATCCGCGGCGACGACGCCTATTTGCGGCGGTAGTCCGACAGAGGGATGTGCTGGATGCCGTTAGGCGTCACCGCCAGAATTGTATCCCGGCCGGTGCGAAACAGAGCCAGCACGGGTGTGCCGCTCCATAGCCGGGACATTGTCCAGGCGCGGCCGTCGTAACGATACAGACGCAGGCCATCGTCGGCGCCCACCAACAGATCGGGCCAGGCGCCGGGGCGGGGTTCGACCACCAGCAGCGCGCGCGGATGGTTGGGGGCGGGCTCGATGAGGTGGGCCGGCCAGGGCTGCGTCACATCCTCAGGCCGCTCGAGCCAGGCCAGGCGTGCCGGAGCGCCTTCGCTCTCGGCCCAGATCAGGTCGGGCCCGGCGCGGCCGGGGCGCTGGTAGAGCGCCTGGCGGGCCAGCGCCGAGTCGGGCGTGTCGAAGAACGTATTCATGTTGAACAGGCGCCAGGGCAGGTCCCAGCGGCCCGGATTGCGCATCCAGTAGTTGCCGATGAAAAGATCAGTCAGGCCGTCGCCATCGACGTCGCAGGCCAGCAGGCCGCCCTGCCGCGACGCGGTGTAGATCGAGTACAGCTCGCTGTAGCGCCACGGGTCGTCAATCCGTTTCGGGAATTCGTAGAAGCGGACCTGGGCGTCAAAATGAGCCAGGACCACGCCGCGGCGGCCATCGAACTCGAAAGGCAGGCAATCGCGGAATTGCGTCTGCGACTCGATCACGCGCGAGTTCCAGCGCGGCGCGCGCAGCCACAGGAAGCGCCCGGGTTGCGGCGTCTCCTGGACCAGCAGATCGTCGCGGCCGTCGCCATCGACATCGGCCACGCAGCCTCCCGGGCCGAAGTTGACGCCCTTGAGCAGGGTCAGGGGCGCGCCGCTGCGCAGAGGCCACAGTTGCAGCTGGGTGCCCCAGGTCAGCACCGCTGCACGGGGATGGCGCAGCAGGGCCGCGCCGCGAATTTCGGCCCATGCGAGGGCCGGCACGAGAGCCAACAATACGGGAAACAGCAGCAACCGGCCGAGGCGGCACAACGAGACTTGCATGACGGGCCTCAGTCGCTCGACCGCCCGGCGGCGCGTCGCGGCCAGGCGGGCCAACCCAGGCCGGCGCGGCCGGCGGCGCCAAGAGTTGCGGGAAAGTGCTTCCATTTGATTGAGTTTCCAGTGTATGCTGATGCGCAGGGGGCTATCGACTGAGTCCTCAAGTTCGTATTCACTGGCTCAGGCGGGAAACCGCTTCCGGAGGACAACCGGAAGTGTACCCAGCGGGCCAATTCCCCAAGGAGATCCGTCCGGCTATCTACCGCAGCTAAGCCACGACCCACCGCATGTTTCCATCCAGGTTTTCCCGACCGCGCGTCAAAGTCAGAGATAACGTCAATGAAGGCATCCGGGCCCGCGAGGTCCGCGCCGTCTTCCCCGACGGAACCGTCCAAATCATGCCGACGTACGATGCGATCCGGCGGGCCCAGGAACTGGGCCTGGACCTGATCGTCGTCTCGCCGACAGCCGAGCCGCCCGTTGCCAAGGCCATGGACTATGGCCAATGGCAGTACGAGGTGAAGAAGAAGCAGCAGGAGGCCAAGAAGAAGCAGCACGTGATCCAGGTGAAGGAGCTGAAGTTCCGCCCCAACACCGACGATCACGACTACGACTTCAAGCTCAACCATGCGATCCGCTTCCTGGGCGAGGGCAACCGCGTTAAGGCAGTGGTCCAGTTTCGGGGGCGCGAGATCGCGCACACGGACCTGGGCCGCAAGCTGCTGCTGAGGTTTGCCAACGACCTGGCGGCGCACGGCGCCATGGAGGGTCTGCCCAAGCTGGAGGGACGAAACGCTCACGTGCTGCTCAGCCCGGTGAAAAAAGAGTCGGTCAAGGACAAGAAGAAGCCGGCGCCCGGCGGCCCGCCGCAGCCGAAGCCAGCGAACCCGGTGATTCCGGCGGAGAAGACCGGCCAGGTCTAGCCGGCCTCAATACCACAGGTATTTTTTCCACTGCTCGTCGCTGCGCGCCAGCAGCCGCATGAGCTGGCGGCTGGTGTGGACGCTGAACGGGCGCGGCAGCCGCTGCAGCTTCATGCCCGATTCCTCGGGCGTGCGGTTGCCCTTGCGGTTGTTGCAGGGATTGCAGCAGGCCACCAGGTTCTCCCAGGTCGTTTCGCCGCCACGGGAGCGCGGAACGACGTGGTCCAGGGTCAGTTCCCCGGAATTCAGCACGCGCTGGCAATACTGGCAGGTGTAGCGGTCGCGCATCAGAATGTTCTTGCGGGACAAGGCCCGCGTCTGGTGGGGGATGCGGCGGTATTCGAGCAGCCGGATGACGCTGGGCAGAGGGATGGTCTGGCGCGGGGAGTGGAACAGGCCGGGGGCGTGGGCCTCGGCCGAGGCGACGCCCTTGAGGACCAGCACCAGCGCGCGGCGGGCGGCGCAGATATTGATCGGCTCGTAGCTCGCATTCAGCACGAGCACGGGCCGGTGCAATCGCTCTGGCGTAAGGTTCATGCGGACACTCCTGTGGCCCATCCGAGGGGGGAGGCGGATAAAATCCTGGGATCCGGCTGCCGGCCGGCCCGCGAAAGCGTCAGCACCGAGACGCGCGCGGCGCCGGCGCGTTTGAGCGCCCGGGCGCAGGCATTCACGGTGGAGCCGGTGGTGAGCACATCGTCGATCAGCAGCAGCGAAAGCCCGCGCACGGCGGCCGGATGCGGCACCTGGAAGGCATTGCGCACGTTGTCGCGGCGTTGCGCGTGGGTCAGGCCGGCCTGGGCGGCGGTGGCCCTGCGGCGGCGCAGCACGCGCCGCACCGGAACGCCGGTCCGGCGCGAGAGCTCGCGCGCCAACAAATCACTTTGGTTGAATCCGCGACGCAGGCGCTTCCACCAATGCAGGGGCATCGGAACCAGCGCGTCGAAGCGATCCGTGCGGGGATAAGCCAGATCGAGCCATCGTCCGAACACCGCGGCCAGAGGACGCATGTACGGGGAGTACTTGAACAAATGGATGAGCTGGCGGAGCCGGCCGTCGTGCAGGCCGTAGCTCCAACACTGGTCGTATTCGGTCGCGCCCAGGCGGCACAGCGCGCACAGGCCGTGCGGATCGAGTGGCGCGGGGTTGAGGAAAACGGCGCGGCAGCGCGCGCAGCAATACTCGGGCAGGAAGGGTTCGGGCGGCTCCAGGCAGGCGTCGCACACAGGGACGGGCCCGGCAGTGAGGAGTTCAGCGCCGCAGAGGGCGCAGTCGGCGGGGAACAGTAGCGCAAGAGCGCGTGCCCCGGCCTGTCTGAGCCAGGAGAGCCGAAACACGGTTTTCGCAGGGCGAAAACTCGAGAAGACGCACCTCCCTTCCCTAGATTGTACTCCACCCCCGGGGGCGCGGAATCCTGCCATGCTGGTGATTCACCGAGAATTGACAATGGCCGTCCTGCTGACCTGCCGCGAGACCGGCAAAGTACACGGATCCCAGGTTTTGTTTCAAGGCGTTTCGCTGGCCATCAACGATGGCGAAGTGCACGGCCTGGTGGGACCCAACGGCGCGGGCAAATCCACGCTGATGCGGATCATGGCGGGGCTGGAAGCGGCCGACTCGGGCGAGGTGGCGCTGCGCAAGGGCGTGCGCATGGTGTACGTGCCGCAGGAGCCCTCGTTCCCGCTGGAGGCCAGCGTGGGCGAGGTTGTCGAGGCGGCGGCGCGCGAGCCGGCGCAAGTGCCGGCGGCGCTGGGGCAGGCGGGCTTTTCGGACGCGGCCCAGAGCGTGGACAGCCTGTCGGGCGGATGGCGCAAGCGGCTGGCGATCGCCGAAGCGCTGGTGCGCCAGCCGGACCTGCTGCTGCTGGACGAGCCGACAAATCATCTGGACCTGGAAGGCATCGAATGGCTCGAAGATCTGCTGGCCGCCGCGCCGTTTGCCGCGGTCGTGGTCAGCCATGACCGCTATTTCCTGGAGAACACGGCCACGCACATGATGGAGCTGAACCGCCAGTATCCCGGCGGGCTGCTGCGATTCGCGGGCAGCTACAGCACGTTCGTGGAGCGGCGGGGCGAGTTTCTCCTGGCCCAGGCCAAGGAACGCGAGGCGTTGGCCACGCTGGTGCGCCGCGAAGTGGAATGGCTGAGGCGCGGCGCCAAGGCGCGCACGCGCAAGTCCAAGGCGCGCGTCGGCGAAGCGCTGCGCCTGATCGGCAATCTGGCCGATCTGGACGAGCGCCGAGCCAGCTCCAGCGCGCTGATCGAATTCACGGCCAGTGGACGGCGCACAAAGAAATTGATCGAACTGGAGCGGGTCGAGTTTGGATACGAGGCGCGGCCGTTGTTCCGCGACCTGGGATTTGTCCTCGGCCCGGGGCAGAGGCTGGGCCTGGCGGGGCCGAACGGCAGCGGCAAGACGACGCTGCTCAGAATACTGAAGGGCGAGCTGGCCCCACGCTGCGGCGAGATCCGGCGGGCGCCCGCACTGAGGGCACTGTATTTCGAGCAGGCGCGACAGCAGATCGATCCCGAGCTGCCGCTGAAACGCGCGCTGGCGCCGGAGAGCGATTCGATCGTGTACCGCGGCCGCCCCATTCACGTCAACGGCTGGGCGCGGCGTTTTCTGTTTCGCGAGGAACAATTGGTCCAACCGGTGGGCAGCCTCTCCGGCGGCGAGCGCGCGCGGGTGCACATCGCCCGGCTGATGCTCCAGGATGCCGACCTGTTGCTGCTCGACGAGCCGACCAACGACCTCGATATCCCGACCCTCGAAGTGCTCGAGGAGACGCTCGTCGAGTTCGCCGGCGCGCTGGTTCTGGTCACGCACGACCGGGCTCTGATGGATCGCGTCTCCAACGCGGTGCTGGGGCTGGATGGCGAGGGCGGCGCGGCGATCTACGCCGACCTGGCGCAGTGGGAGGCCGATCTCGAGCAGAAGCGGCGCGCCGCGGAGCCGGCGCGGGAGACCAAACCGCCAGCACGGAGCTCCGCCCAGAGCGTGAGGAAGAAACGCTCTTACATCGAGCAGCGCGAGTACGACGCCATCGAGGAGAAGATTCTGGCGGCCGAGGAGCGGCTCACGGCGGCGCAGGGGCGCCTGCAGGCGCCCGACGTGGTCAGCGATCCGCAAAAGATCGTCGAGGCCTATGCCGCGCTGAACTCCGCGCAAGAGGAAGTGGACGCGCTGTACGCCCGCTGGTCAGAGCTGGAAGCCAGACTCCAGAGCAACTGAGATTTCATCCGCGAATCCGGCGGCGGTACGGACTAGAGCAGCGCCGAGCGGAGTTCGTCCAGGTCCCTGCGCAGCGCTTCGACCTGTTCGTGAAGCCTCGTGGTTTCGCCCTCCAGTTCCTCAACGCGTTCCCGCAGGCCGGGCGGGGCAGTCGAGGCCGGAACAGAAACCATCTCCGGAGTTTCGGGCGGCGGCGCGAACAGGTGGCGCCAGCGCGGCTCCTTGGTGCCCGGCGCGCGGCTCATCTGCGCGGCCAGCGGCTCCGGTTCGCGCGCCGCCAGCTTGTTGAGCGTGTGTTGAACCGCCTCGAGATCGGCGAAGCTATGCAGGTTGGACGCGCGCCCGCGCAGTTCGCCCAGCGTCTGCGGCCCGCGGAGCAGCAGCACGGCGAGCAGGGCCAGTTCGGCGCTGGATAGATTGAGCGCGTCCGATAGGCGGTGCCGGAACTTGGTCACGCGGCTGCCGGCCTCGGAAACGAAGACCGCCAGGCCGAGGCCGCGCAGCGCTTCCAGCGCGCCGTGCACGGCGGCGTCCTCATAGGCCACGACCGGATCGCGATTGGTCTTCTGATTGCAGGCGTTGGTCAGCGCGTTCAAGGAAAGCGGATAATATTCGGGCGTCGCCAGGTCCTTTTCGATCAGCGCGCCCAGCACCCGCTGCTCGACCGGGCCAAGTTCGTAGGGCACATCCCCGAGCATGGCACTCCATCCGGGCGGCGATCAACCGCGCGCCGGCGCGCATCTACCGCCGCTTACCTCGAGGCTGGTACCATACGGGGAGTTGTACTATGCGGAGGAGGACCAGGGGGATCCGGGATCCGCGGAAATCTGCGTGGGGAGACCAAAGTGAAGGTCGGGCCCAGCCATCTAAGTACAAGGATTGGAGCAGCCGCGGGAGCCGGAACCGGGTTCCATCCGGGGCGATTTGTGCTGCCTCAACGGCGAATTGTTCTACTGCGCTATTTCCAATCCCTGCTGGATGGGTTGCCGGTCGGCAGCCTGCTCCGCCGGCGGAGCGGGCGCGGCAGTCCCGTGGCCAAGCGCCGGAGTGAGGCTCAAGCCGGCTGGCCGGTCAACCGGCTGCTGGATCGCAGTCTGCGAACGCTCGCGTCGTTCTGGCAGGCTGCGCCCGAGGCGCTCGTTCTGCTGGACGCCGAAGGCCGGATCGTCGGCGTCAACAGCGCGTTTGAGACGCTGATCGAGCAATCCGAGGAGCAGCTCGAGGGCCGCCTGCTGGGCGAGGTTCTGGGGCGCCGCGACGGCTCACCGGAGGAGGATCCGATCCAGTTCCGCGATCAGAGCCGCAGTGACGAACCGCCAGCGCTGGTTGAATGCGAGGTGGCGGGCGTGCCGCTGTGGCTTGAGATCAGCTATGGACGCGTTGACAATCCGCGGGCGCCAGCTCTGGTTCTGGCCGTGGTGCGCAACCTGACGCGGCGAATTCTGGCCGAGCGCGAGCTGCGGGCGACCAACGAGCTGCTCTCCAACGCCACGCAATGGGCGCGGGAACTGGCCGCCAGCGCCGAGGTCGCCAGCGCCTCGAAGAGCCAGTTTCTGGCCAGCGTCAGCCATGAGATCCGCACGCCGATGAACGGGATTCTGGGGATGACGGACCTGGCGTTGATGACGAAGCTGAGCGCCGAGCAACGCGAGTACCTGGAGACGATCCGCGGCTCCGCCGAATCGCTGCTCGGCCTGTTGAACGACATTCTGGATTTCGCCAAAGCCGAGGCCGGCCGCATGGATCTGCGTGCGGCCCCTTTCCGGCTGCGGGAGCAGCTCGACAAGTTCCTGCGGCCGCTAAAACACCACGCCCTGGAGAAGCGGATCACGCTCGAGTGGGAGGTGAACGGCGACGTGCCGGACTCGCTGGTGGGCGACGCCGGGCGGCTGCGCCAGATCCTGATCAACCTGGTGGGCAACGCCATCAAGTTCACCGACTCCGGCGCCGTGGACCTGCGCGTTTCACTGCGCGGCGAGCGCGGCGGCCGATTGCGCCTGCTGTTTGTCGTCTCCGACACGGGCGTGGGCATGGACCCGGCGCGCTGGACCGAGATCTTCGAGCCATTCAGGCAGCTCGACGCCAGCTCCAAAGGCCGCCGCGGCGGCACCGGCCTGGGCATTTCCATCTCCGACAAGCTGGTCGAGCTGATGGGCGGGCGGCTGTACTTCTCCAGCCAGCCGGGCGAGGGCAGCACTTTCGCTTTTTGCGCGGAGCTCGAGCACGGCCCGGAGGTGAGCCCGACGGACGAGGATCTGGCGGCGGAACGGTTCACCCTGGCCGCCTGGCCGCAGCCGGCGCGGCGCTGCCGCTGTCTGGTGGCCGAGGATAACCTGGTGAACCAAAAAATGGTTCTGAAAATGCTTCAGGCCGGGGGCCACGAAGTGCAGCTGGCCTCGAATGGGCGCGAGGCGGTGGAGCTGGCCACGGCACACGAGTTCGATGTCATCCTGATGGACATCCAGATGCCCGAAATGGACGGTCTGGAGGCCACGTTGGCATTGCGCGCGGGCGAAGGCGACAACTCGCGGCATGTTCCCATCCTGGCCATGACGGCCCACGCCATGCCGGGCGACCGCGAGCGCTGCCTGCGGGCGGGGATGGATGCCTACCTCAGCAAGCCGGTCCGGATCGGCGACCTGCTGCGGGCGGTGGACCATTTTGCCAATGCCTGGAGCTCGCCGTTTGAACCGGATGCGGGACAGGCGAAAGTGAGCGACACTGGAAAGAGGAAGTGGATGGGCGAAGTTGATTACAGCGCGGCCCTGGCGCGGGTTGGCGGAGACGCCGATCTGCTCAAAGAACTGGTCGGCATGTTCATGGAGGAATACCCGAAGCTGCTGTCGCAAATCCGCGAGGGGCTGGAGCGGCAGGACGCCGCATCAGTCACGAGCGCGGCGCACCAGCTGAAGGGCCTGCTGGCGCAATTTGGAGCCGAGGCGGGCCGCCAGGCCGCCTTCGCTGTCGAGCAACCGGCCCGGCAGGGCGATCTGGCAATGACGGGCGTGAACTGCCAGGTGCTGGAGGCGACCATGCGCCGCATTCACCCGGAGCTGGCCAAGATGGCAGGCTCCGAAGCTTGACGCGCCGCTCGCGTCGCGCCAGGATTGACGGAAACGGTGTCGGATCGCAAGACTCTTAGCCAATATGATGCCCCTCGAGCCCACGGAGGTCGTTTGCGCCCATAGCCCCGACTCCGACGACGCTTACATGTTCTATGCGCTGGCGACGCGCAAAATCCGCAGCCAGTCGATTCAGCTGCGGCACGTTCTGGAGGATATCGAGAGCCTGAACCGGAAAGCCATGGAAGGCGTGTATGGCCTGACGGCCATTTCCTACCATGCCTATCCCTATGTGGCGGATAAGTACGTGCTGATGGCCAGCGGATCGAGCATCGGAGACAACTACGGCCCGATGCTGGTCTCCGCCGCTCCCATGAGCGTGGAAGAGCTGGCCGGAAAACGCGTCGCCGTGCCGGGCAAGCTGACCACCGCCTATCTCGCGCTGCGGATCCTGCAGCCGGACTTCGAAGCGGTGGTGGTCGAGTTCGATCACGTCCTCGAAGCGGTCCGCGAGAAGGTCGCCGACGCCGCCCTGGTCATTCACGAGGCCCAGTTGACTTACTCCAAGGGCGGATACCACCTTATCGCCGATCTGGGCAAATGGTTCCACAAGGAGTACGGCCTGCCGCTGCCTCTGGGCGCGAACGCGCTGCGCCGCGACCTGCCGCCGGAGGTCAAGAGCGAGTGCTGCCGGCTGATGAGGGAGAGCATCAGCTACGCGCTCGAGAACCACGAGGAGGCGTTGAACTACGCGCTGCAATTCGCCCGCGACCTGGAGCTGCCGCTGGCCGAGAAGTTCGTGGGGATGTACGTCAACCACTACACCGTCGACGCCGGCGAGGTAGTGCCCCGGGCGGCTCAGAAACTGCTCGACCTGGGTTTCGAGGCGGGTGTGATTCCGCACCGCGTCCAAGTGGAATTCGCGCGCTGAAAAGGCGCGGCCCGCGGCGCCGCGTTTCCTACAATGGGAGATAGACTATGCGGCTTCCGATCCTCCTCCTGACCATCGCCCTGTGCGCCTCGGCGCGCTCGGACTCCGACGAGAAGCTCAAGCTCAAAGCCATCAAGGACACCGCGCGGCAGGGTTCCACCGGCATCCCGGCCATTGCCGGGTATCTGCACGACGCGAGTCCAACGGTGCGCCGCGAGGCCGTCAAGGCGATGGTCGGCATCGGCGGTCTGGGCAGCCTCGATCCGCTGGCCGCCGCCTGCCGCGACAACGACTCCGAAGTGCAACAGCGCGCCACCGACGGCCTGGTCAACTTCTACCTGCCGGGTTACGTCGGCAAAGGCTGGGAGGATTCAGTCAAACATATTGGCGCGGCCATCAGCAGCGTCTTCAGCCAGCCCAACGACCAGATGATCGATCCCGATACGCCGGTGCGGCCGGAAATCGACGCGGAGCTGGCCGCGCTGGTGCGCGGCGGGGCTTCGGTGGAGGCGCGCGCCAACGCGGCCCGCGCGGCCGGCATTCTGCGCGACCGAGCCGCCGTCCCGGCGCTCTCGGCGGCGCTGCAATCCAAGGACGACGATGTGATCATGTTCGAGTCGCTGATCGCCTTGCAGAAGATTCGCGATCCCGCGGGTGGTTCGGCCGCGATCTTCCTGGTGCGGGATCTCGATGAGAAGCTGCAACTGGCGGCCATCGAAACCGTCGGCCTCCTGCGTACCGCCGAGGCGGTCCCGGATCTGCGGCGCGTGCTCGAGAACGGCGGCAAGAAAGCCCGCCCGGCGGCCCTGGCGGCCCTGGGCCAGATCGCCGACCCCGCTACCCGGCCGCTGTTTGCCCAGTACCTCAACGACAAGGACGAGCGGCTGCGCGCCGCGGCCGCGGAGGGGCTGGCGCGGGTCGGCCTGGCGGAGGACCGGCCGGCGGTCGAGGCGCTGTTCCAGGCGGAGAAGAAAACATCGCTCCGGCTTTCGCTAGCCTTCGCCCTGGCCGGACTGGGCGACGTCGACCTGGCCACCGACGGGCCGCTGCGCTACCTCTCTTCGAATCTCACCAGCCGCGCCTGGAGAGGCGTGGCCGAGCCGTTCCTGGCCGAACTGGCGCGTAAGCCTCAGGTGCGCCAGGCGATCCATCAGATGCTCAAGGATCTGGGGGACAAGGACGAGCTCATGGGTCTAGCGCGGGTGCTGGCCATTTCCGGCGGCCCGGACTCCATCCCGCCGCTCGAGGAACTCTCCCGCAACCCCGATCCGGAGGTCAGCCGGGAAGCCCTGCGGGCTCTCCGCCTGGTCAGGTCGAGGTCCTGATCCGCGTCGCGCGGCCCGCACCAGCGCGTGCGCCCGCTGCGCCCCCGCCGCGGTGCGGAGGCGGCCCCAACGCAATGCAGCCGGGACTCCGAGCCGCGGATAGGCGGGCGTCGGGCTTGACTGGAGCCGGTAGAATCGGCGGCTGCTTCAAGGCGGTCAGGTAATTCATCAGCATGCTCCCGACGGGGCTGCCCAAGCCGGTCACGAAATCCCAATCCGGCCCCGCACTGAGCGGCCCCCCGCCCCCCGTGATGTCCTTGAAATACGTCGCGTAGCTGCGGCCGGCGAGGGAATACAGCTGCGGCAGCAACATATACAGCGCCGGGCTGGCGGTCTTGAAGTAAGTGGATGTGCGATACCCGTTCACGTCGGCGACGATGGCCGCAAACATCTGGGCAGACAGGCTGGTGCCGCCCAGGATAGACCAACCACCCTGGCGCGAAATGTAGACCCGTACGCCGCTGACCGGGTCGGCATCCAGCGCCACGTCGGGGGTGCCCCGCGTGGTGCACGAGGAAGGCAGCCAGCCGCGTTGGAAGGCGGGCTGGGGCGTGTAGAGGCTGCATCCGCCGCCCGATCCGCCATCCGCGTCGTTCCACGCCGTCTCGATCACGGGCAGAATGATATAACCCTGGCTGTCAACAGCGAAACTCGTGCCGCCGACCGCAATCACATTCGGCGAACTCGCCGGATAGTTGATGGCGTCGCCCTGGTCGCCGGAGGCGGCCACGAAAGTCACGCCCGCCTGGTAGAAAACCGTGGTGTCATATTGGCCTTGCCCACACATCTCCGGGCCGCCCCAGCTCATCGCGACGACGGAGGCATGCAGTTTGGCGTAGCTGACCGCCGCGAACAGATCGGTATTGGACTCCGATTTGGCTTCCACCAGCAGGATGTTGGAGGAGGGCGCCATGGCATGCACCCACTGAGTGTCCAGGTTGATCTCCTGTTCCCACGCCGAATTGCGAATCGGGTAGACCTTCTTGCCGTTCTGGTCGACTTTGGTGAAGCAACCATTCGCGGTCGTGCAGGGCGGCAGACCATAGTTATTGCTGAAGAAGTTCAGATCGGATTCCGCATTCGGCGAATCGAAGGCATCTACGATCGCGATCGTAGTCGTGTATTCGACCAGCGAAAGTCCATAGATGCTCTGCATCTGGCTGGGGGACACATACGGCGTTCCCGTGGTGGTCGTTGTCTGGGGCGCCTCCAGATAGCGGCCCCGTGTCCACAGTGGCGGCCGCGCCTTCCAACCGCCATTGCCTATCGGGCCGGAACGAATGGGGAAAACACGTCGGGGCGGACCTGGCGCCGGCTGCGCGGGCAGCACGGAGGCCGCCATGGCCACACACAGCACACGCAGAGATTGCAAGAGTACTCCTTCTCGCAGCAAATCAGCGCAGATCCCGACCCGCCGCTCAAGCGCTCCCATCCGGGCCGTGCGGCTTGCAACCCATCCTGCGAACGACAGTTGGAAGCTAGTATGAATTAACCCGAAATCCCGGTCAAGCGCCCGCGCCGGCTCAGCCGAGGCCGGACCGGCTCTCCTGCGGCGGAGATACCGCTCACGGCGTCCGATGGACCACGCCGGGAGGCGGGAGCGGATCCAGTCCCGGCGTCAACTGCGGGGCCTCGCGTTCCGCCTTGGCCAGCCGCTGCTCGAATTCGCGCTCACGGGCCGCTTCCCTGCCCCGGCCCAATTGCTCGTAGACCTGCGCCAGGTGCAGGTGCGCCGCGGAAGCCTGCGGATCCAGCGCGATGCTCTTCTCCAGCTCCTCCACCGCGGCCTTAAACTGGCCCCTGCTTTGCAGAACGCAACCCGCCAGGTAGCGAGCCTCGGCCCCGTCCGCCTTCAACGCCAGCGACTTCCGGAGCAGAGCCAGCGCCTGGCCGGCCTGCGGCGCCGCCTCACCCGGCCGGGACTGCGCCAACAGCGCCTTGGCATACAGCAGGTACCCCTCGGCATCGGCCGGATTGGCGGCGTTGAATTCAGCGAATCGCTGCGTCATCTCCGGCAGCCGGTCGCCGGCGTGGTCCACAATCCGCCCCAGCAGAATGTAAGCCGGCCGGGCGTCGGGCGCCTCCGTGATCACTTTCAGCAACTCATCCAGCGCTTCGCCGAAGCGCCCCAGGGCGGAGTAGCACAGCCCCAGCGCCAGCCCGATCTGCGGTCCCGGCCCGAAGATCTGGCGGGCGTTCACCAGGACCCCCACGGCGCTGGAGTAATCCCGGCGCAGGATGTACATCTGGGCCAGCCGGTAATGCGCCTCCTCGTCGTGCCGCCCCGGCCTCAGGGCCGCTGTCAGCTGCGCCGCCGCATTGTCCCAGTCGTGTAGCGCGGTGTAGGCCTGGCCCAGAATCGTGTGCAGTTCCGGGCTGGCGTCGTTGGCCAGCCCCCGGCGGCCGGCCTCGATCGCCTGCTGTGGCAGCCCCGCTTCCAGGTACAGCGCCGTCGCGCGGCGCCACGCCGTCTGGTCCTGCGGCTGTTTTTCGGCGTAACGCGCCTCCAGCGCCGCCGCTCTTTTCAGGTCGGGTTGAAGCTCGATGAACAGTTTGGCCAGTTCGTCCAGCACGCGCGCGTCATCGCCGGCCAGCGCCTCGGCCTTGTCGGCCGCAGCCAGCGCCTGCTCGGCCTTCTTGCGTTGGGCATAGACTCGCGCCAGTTCCAACCACGCGCGCGCGTTATCCGGCTCCCGCCGCGCCGTCTGCTCCAGGCGCGCCTGCGTCTTGGCCAGCTCGCTGCCCTCGAGCGTGTCCATAACCTGGCGCTGCGCGTCGGGCGGCTGGAGGGGGGCGAGCAGCAGAATCGGCCACAGAAGCCAGGTCATCGCGCGGGGTCGCTGCAGTCCGGGTGTAACTGCTGTGTCACACACTATGATCCCACCTCAGGCATCTTATTCAGATGCCTGGCTGGGGTGTCGCCACCCGCTCCTTAGATGCGCGCGAGGGATAACACTCCGCAGATGTGGTGGCCGAGGTGGGGGTCGAACCCACACGTTCAGTAAAGAACGCCAGATTTTGAGTCTGGTGCGTCTGCCAGTTCCGCCACTCGGCCGGGAACGGACTACCGTCAATTGTAACTGGCTGGCGCGCGTGGAAGAAAGCGCGCGCGCCGCGCTACCAGCGCAGCAGCAGCAGTTCGGAGCAGAACGCCGGGCCCATTGCCGCCAGCAGGCCCCACGTCCCGGCCGGAGGCTGGTGGCGCAATTGAATCTCTTCGAGCACGCACAGGACCGAGGCCGACGACAGGTTGCCCATCCGCCGCAGGCACTCCCACGACGGCTCCAGCGCCCCGGGGGGCAGTTCGAGCGCCGCCTGCGTCGCCTCCAGCACCTTCGGCCCGCCCGTGTGGATCACAAAGCAGCCGATGTCGGCGCGCTTGAGTCCGTGCTCACCCAGAAACGCGTCCACATCCGAGGCCAGGTGCGTCTCCACGACCTCCGGCACTTCTTTCGAGAGCACGATCTTGAATCCCCGTTCGGAGATGTCCCAACCCATGACGTGCTCCGAATCCGGGTAAAAGATCGATTTCGTGGCCAGAATTTGCGGGCCGCCGGCGGGGACCTTGTCGCCGCTCACCAGCACCGCCGCCGCGCCGTCGCCGAACAGTCCCGTCGAGATCAGATTGGCCATCGAGAAGTCGTCCTGCTGCAGCGTCAGCGAACACAACTCCACCGAGATCACCGCCGCGGCCTGCTCGGGATAGGCCTTCACGTAGTCCGCCGCGCGGGCGATGCCCGCCGCTCCGGCGACGCACCCCAGCCCGAAAATCGGAATGCGCTTGATGTTCACCGGCAGCCGCATCCGGTTCATCAGCCGCGCCTCCACCGAGGGACTGGCGATGCCGGTCACTGAAACGAAGAAGATCGCCCCCAGGCGGCTCGTTTCCAGCCCCGCCCGCTCGAGCGCCGTGCCGAGGCACTGCTCGCTCAGATTCACAGCCACGCGAATCCAGTGATTGTTGGCCGCGCCCCAGCTCTTCAGTCCGGGATACTCTTCAATCGGCAGCGCAATGTGGCGGGTCTCCACGCCCACGCGGTTGTGCAGCCGCTCGAAAAAGCGGGGATTCTCCAACCGCTCGCCCCAATGCGCCAGAAACGCCCTGAGCAGGGTTTCCTGGTCGTACTCGTATTCTGGAAATGCGCTGGCTACGCCGGCAATTTTCATTTGTTACTCGGATTCTATGGCAATCTGGACAGCTCTTCGGAATACAGATGGTTGTGAGGATACTCTCGCGTCAGGTCCCGTAGAATGTTCCTGGCCGTGGCCGTGTCTTTATCGCGCAACGCGGCCACGGCCACCAGCAGGCGCGCAAACGGCCGCAGGTAGTGGCCCTTTTCGGCCGTCAGCTTGACTCTTCGGACGCCCTCTTCCTTGTCAGTTTGGGCGCCCCCCAGGCGCAGCAGCCAGCGCACCGGCATGGGCTTCTGGCTCAACATGTAATTTTCGACACCACTGGCTAGATAAGCATCATAGAAGCTTGGATCGACGCTCAGCAACCGCTCCGACATCACTCGGCCCTGCTTCATCAGCGACAGCGCGCTTAAATTGCGTTTTTCCACCAGGCCCTCGTAATCCGAGCTGAGGCCCAGCGCCAGGAGATTCGCGAACATCGCGTTGGTGTCCTTGGGATTCGACGCCAGCCGCCGGCCCGCGATTTTCTGTGCCGCGCCAACCTCCCCGTAGAACAGCGCCCGCGTGCCCGGTGCGGGCGCCAGCGCGCGGTGAACGCCGCGAATGTTCTCGTCGTGAAGGAAAAACTCGGATTGCAGAATATGCAACCGGTCGAACTCGGCGAACAGGTACGCCGCCGCCATCGAAGCCGGGCCCAGTGGATCGTCGGGGTGCGCGATCTTCCAGGCGGCAAAAGTCCTGTGGGCCTGGTCGAATTGCAGGTCGTACATCTGGTGATAGCCCGTTTCCAGTGGGCTCTCTGTGGCCGGCTTGGTGTCGGTCCCCGCCGCTGAGGCGGCCTGCGGCAGGCCCATCAGGACCGCCACGGCCGGCCGAAGCCACGCCCACCGTCGCCCGCTTCGGCGCCGCGCACCGGCATCGGCCGGATGAAGCGGAATGCGCGTGTCGGGCTGAGGCAATCCGGGGCAGCGCCCGGCCCGCCGCTCCCGGTCGCCGGCTCCGGCCAGACTGTTGCAATGCGTCAATGCGTCTCCGCGTTCCATTCCAGCCCCACCGTGCGGAGGCTCTTCCGCCTGGTGATTCCATTTCAGCCTACCGTCAGACCCGGCCGCGCGGTGGAGCAGCCGCCGGGCCGCGCATCGCACTCGCAGCCGCGGCTTCGAGTCTCCCCAGGCCGACTCCCTAATTCGTGCGGCGCTGCAGCAGCAGCGCCCAGTCCAGCCCGCCGGGCGCCTTCGGCAGCGTCCAAACCGGACCCTGCACCGTGCCGATGGGAATGATCTCGCCGGTGTACGCGCCGTACCAATGTGCTTCGTACGCGCCCGGCTCGAGCTTCAACGCCAGCGGCGCGCAAGCGGTCTTGAATTCGTAGGATTCGCCGACGCCGCACATCACCCGGTCGGGAATGTAGACGGCGTACGTCCGGCCCGGCTGCGCCAGGCAGAAGGCGCGCCCGCCGCTCACCAGTTCGTCGTGCGGCTCGGTCTTCCACCATTCGAAGCTGGTGAAGAAATCGACCATGTGCGCGTAGCCTTTTAGCATCACCATGCTGTCGTCGCCACGCCCGTTCATCCAGCCGCCGCCGGTGTCGGGCCAGATGTTGACGCCGCGCCGCGCGGTTTCGCCGGCCGTGCCATAGGCGCCGGCCATGGCGATCTCCCAGGCCATGTGGCGCAATACCTCGGCCGAGTCGCCCGGCGGCTCCGGCGCCCAGTGCGGGTAGTGATCCTCGTAGCCGTATTCCTCGTTGGTCTGGGGGATGATGCGGCCGGTCTTTTTCTGGATCTCGCGCTCCTCGAGCATCAAGCTGTGTTGCTGCCGCGACCAGTCCTGGATCGAAGTGAAGCCCAACCACGGCGACGCGCGGTCCTGGTGTTTGCGCTGCGTCGGGTGGCTGGTGGCGAGGTGATGCGCCTGGTCCCAGCCCACCAGCAACGTGCCCATCTCGTGAGCCCACTTCTCGTCGCGGAAGCTGTCCATGTCGTCGCCCATGTCCCAGGTGATGTTGGAAAACGCGCCGAGGCGCGCCGCGGCGTAGCGCAGGTAGCGGCGCTCGTCCTCGCTGAAGGCCACCAGGTGGATGCGCCCGTCGCTGATGTCCTGGATAACCGAGATGATCATGTCGCGCTCGCGCGCGAAGCGCAGCATGCGCTCAAACTTCTGCCAATACGCCACGTCGAAGCGCGTGTAGTCGATGCCCGGGTTCATCAGGTCCTGCGGGCTCTTCGCCGGCCAAGGGCGGAGGAAGTAGGTGAAGTTGTCGCCGGTCATGATCGGCTCGCCATAGAAGGTGAACGAGCCGCCGGAGAGCAGCACGCGCATGCGGTTGATCTTGAGGTTGTGCAGCCGCTCGATGGTGTCCTGGATGATGCGCTCCTCATGCCAGCCCATCAGCCAGAAGGCCGTCGTGCCGTTGAAGAAGTAGTGCTCCCCGGTGCCCTCCCAGATGAAGTGCCAGGGGTATTCCGGGTCAACGCGGATCGGGCCGCGGCGCTTGCTCGGCGTCGCTTCGAACGTGCCCTCCTGTCTGCTCTCGAAAGCGCCCTGCCTGTAGACGATTGAGTAGTGGTAGGCGCCCGGCGACGACGGCATGAAGCGGATGCGGAACACGGAACCGTCGGGTGAATCGCAGAACCCGTCCACCGTTACGCGTTCGCTCGTGCCGGCCTTGGCGAACCATCCGTCGAGCGTCGCGGCGGTGAACGGGTTGCCCGCATCCGGCGCGCTGATGTTCAACGTGACTTCCACATAATCGTAGGTCTCAACGCTCTTCGCGGATTGCGAAAGGCTCACGCCGCGGGGCGCGGCCATTGCGGCCAGCCCCAGCGCCGCCACCAACAGGCCAACGCGCAACGAACGTGATGAGTGCATCGCCAACCTCCAACCGGGAAAAGAGGGCCCGCGCCGCCCGGGCGGCCGCGCGCAACTCCTGAACTACTCTATCGCCACGCGCGCCGGCCGGCTACACCCTGCGGCCGGAACACCCGGCGTTGACCCTTGCCGCAGGGGTTGATACAAGTAGAGCACTCCATCGAGGTGCTCCTATGAGATCCATTCCGCTGTTCACCGCGAGCCTGATTCTGGCCTGTCTGGGGGTTCTGTCGCCCTCCGCCCCGGGCGCGCGCAATGATGCCTGGGAGGTGATCGGGCCCGGCGGCGGCGGCGCCCAGTTCCATCCCACCGTCAGCCCTCTCGACCCCAACGTGGTCTTCGTCAACTGCGACATGACGGGCTCGTACCTGACCAAGGACGGCGGGAAGAGCTGGCGCATGATCAACCTGCGCGGCGTGACGCAGTTCTTCGTCTTCGATCCCTCAAACGTCAACACCTTCTACATCCACAACCGGGGGCTGTGGCGCAGCACCGACGCCGGCGCGACATGGGCGCTGGTTCAACCCAATCCGAAATCCGTCACGGGCATCGACATGCTCGACGACCACGCCGATGCGGAGTTCCGGACCACGGGCGACAAGGAGGCCATTACTGCTCTAGCCGTGGATCCCAAGAACTCACAGGTTCTGTACGCCGTTTTCACCGCCGCGGGCGGACCGTCGCTGCGGCGGTCGGCCGACTCGGGACGCACCTGGGCGCGCGTGGCCGCCGGGCTGCCACCGGGCTCGAAGCACATTTACTACATCGATAACGTGGCCTCCGACGTGCCCGCGGGCGCGGAGCACATCTACATCGATCCCGATTCCCCCGCTGCCCAGCGCACGATTTACGTGGTGGGCCGGGACCGCGTGGCCGTGATCGAGGGCGGAGTAGCGCGCCTGGGCGCGGCCGCGCCGGAACCATTTCTAGACGTCTCGGCGGGCTTCCCCGGCAGTGGCGCGAAGGCGGTGATTTACGGAGTGTCGCGCGACGCGGTGTTCATCTCCCGGGACGGCGGCGCGACGTGGGAACGCCGCGCGCCCGGCGGGCGATTACAGGCCGTGGCGGCGTCTTTGTTCCACCCGGGCGTGGCCTACGTGAGCTTCAACGGGAAACGCGATCTGCTCTCGCAATCGTTCGGCGTCACAAAAACCGAGGACTTCGGCGCCACCTGGCGCGACGTGTGGAGCGAATCCGGCACGAAGTCGCCGGCCGTGGACGACGGCTGGATCAGCGCACGCTTCGGCCCCGGCTGGGGCGAGAATCCCATCGGCCTGGGCGTCTCTCCCACGCGGCCCGAGATCTGCTACGCGACCGACGATGGACGCACGCTGCACTCGCTCGACGGCGGCGCGACCTGGACCGCGGCCTACACGCGCCGCGTCCCCGACGGCGGCTGGACCACCACCGGGCTGGACGTGACCACCAATTACGGCGTGCACTTCGATCCCTTCGATCCGCGGCACATGTTCATCGATTACACCGACATCGGCCTGTTTGCCAGCGACGACGGCGGCGCCAGTTGGTATAGCGCCACGGAGAAGGGCGTGCCGCACCGCTACCTCAATACCACCTACTGGCTGGTCTTCGACCCGGCGGTGCGCGGCCGCATCTGGGCGGTGATGACCGACACGCACGACCTGCCGCGGACGAAGATGTGGCGGCGCTCCTCGCCCTCCCGTTACCAGGGCGGCGTGGTGCGCAGCGACGACGGCGGGCGAAGCTGGCAGGTGCAGGCCAACGGCCTGCCGCCCATGGCGGCGACGCATATTGTCCTGGACGCGCGCAGCACGCCCGAGGCGCGCGTGCTGTATGTGGCCGGCGTCGGGCGGGGCGTGTACCGCTCGCGCGACGGCGGCCAGAGCTGGGAGGCGCGCAACAACGGCCTGCCGGCGCACGAGCCCATGGCCTGGCGGCTGGCGCAGGATCGCAACGGCGTGCTGTACGTGGTGCTGGCCCGGCGCAGCGAGGACGGCAGCATCGGCAACGACGGCGACGGCGCGCTGTACCGCTCGAAAAACTCCGGCGACAGTTGGGAGAAAGTGCCGCTGCCGGCGGGCGTCAACGGCCCCAACGGCCTGGCCATCGATCCCGATGTTCCCGACCGGCTGTATCTGGCGGCGTGGCGCCGTCACACTGAGGACCCCGAGGCTGGCGGCGGTATCTACCTTTCCACCGATGCCGGCGCGACGTGGAAACAGGTGCTGGCGCGCGACCAGCACGTCTACGACGTGACCATCGATCCGCGCGACAAAACGACGCTGTACGCCTGCGGCTTCGAGTCCTCCGCCTGGCGCTCCACCGACCGCGGCCTGACGTGGCAACGCATCCGCGGCTACAACTTCAAATGGGGCCATCGTGTGATCCCCGACCCGCGCGACCCCTCGAAGATCTACATCACGACCTTCGGCGGCAGCGTCTGGCACGGCCCGGCAGCAGGCGATCCGAAGGCCGCCGAGGACATCGTTACGCCCGTCGCGGCGTATTCGAAGTAATCCTGATTCAGCGGATCTCAATCCCGCTGACGTCGTACCAGCCGTCGTTCTGGCGGCCTTCGATGGCCAGCCGCACGGCGGGCAGGCCCGTGCGCGGGTCGAGCAAAGCGACGCGCACCCGGTAGTTGCCCGGCGGCAGCGCATCGTCCACATACAGTGTGCTCTCGTAGACCGAATCGCCGGGCAGCCACTTGCGCACGTCCACCGGCAGAGGCGTCCGCGCAGCATGCCCGGCCGAGCGCAGCTCCAGCGCCAGCTGGTATTCGCGGTAAACCGGCGCCACGCCCGCGTTGAACCACCACATCGAAATCGGAATCATCGTGCCGGCCCGCACCTGCGCCGGATGCTCAAATCGGCGCAGCGCGAAGCGGTAGCCCATCTGCTTCTGAAATTCCTCGAAGGCCGCTTTCCATTCCGCGGGAATAGCCGTGGATTTCAGGTTGACCGTGGAGACGTGCCAGCGCAGCGCCTGGTCGAAGATGGGCTTCAGATCGAAGCCCCATTGCTTCCACGTGCCCGGCACGCCGCAGGCTTCCAGCGACACCGGCGCGTGGCGCCACACCTCCTGGGCGGCCGCGCGCGCCACCTGCTCGGGATAGAGGTCGAACATGTGCGCCCAGTTGGGGTGGCCCGGCCGGCCCATGTCGCCCCAGCAGTCCAGGCGCCAGCCCGCGCCGCGGCTCAGGGCGTAGGTCAGCGCATCGAGCTGATCGAAATTCATCAGCAGCGGCGTGCGCGGGAAGGCCTCGAAGTAGAGGTCGATGAGAGCCTTGTGAATCGGCCATTCGGGCAGGTACGGACCCCAGCCCTCGCCCCAGTATCCGGCGGTCGAGATGTTGACCGAATCGAGAAACGGATGGCCGTCGTAGCGCTTACCGGCCTCGCGCACGAGCGCGCTCCAGGCCGAGATGTAGAGCGGGTCGGAGGCGTCCGGCGACCAGATTTTGCCGTCCTGGTCCGAGGGCTTGTTGGCGCGGCGCGCGCCGGAGTTGCGGTACCAACCGGGGAGCGGACTGGACTGGTCGTAAGGCATCAGGCGGATGGCCAGCGACTGGCCGTGCTTGCGCGCCTCGTCCAGCGCCGCGTCGATGATCTCCCAACGGTAGTGGCCGCGTTCGGGCTCGAGTTGATACCAGAACCAACGCAGATAGGCCACCGACGAAGCGGGGAAATCGACCGGCCCGGACGCATCCGCCACGGCGGCCTCAGGTCCGACCTCGGACCAGCGAGTGCCCGCGAACAGCGTCTGACGAGTGTAGCGCTGGAAGGTCTGGATGCCCATGTTGGGATTGACCAGCACATCGTCGATCATCTTGGGGCGCGCGATGACGGTCGGCTGAGCGGACGCGATGGCCGCTACAGCCGCGGCCAGCAGCGCAATTCGGATCGGCATAAGGACTCCTAGGCGATTTCGGGCACGGTGAACTCGGGCCGGTAGCGGCGCCGGAAATACGCGTTGGCCTCTGCGTCGCCCTTGCAGGAGAAGGTCTGCGGGTCGAAGTACAGCGTGCGGCCGACGCGGTAGGAGATGTTCGCCAGGTGCAGCAGGATCGTCGAAATGGCGCCCTCCGTGATGGGCGCGTTCAGATCGGAGCGCTTGCGGCTGCGCACGGCGGTGATGAAATTGGCCCAGTTGTTGCCCACGTCCGAACCCGATGGACCGGGGCTCTGCTCCTTGCCCAGGAAGCTCTGGTACCGCCCGTGGTCCTCGTCCCAGATGGCGACGTAGCCCTTGGGGCCGTAGAAGATCGTACCGACGGTATTGGGCCTGGAGCCGTCCTCGCCCATGCCGGCCTCATGATTCGTCATCCAGTGGCGCACCTCGAAGGCCAGCAGCTTCTTCTTCCCGCCGGCGTCAAATTCGAAACTGGCGGTGAGGACGTTGGGCGTCTCCTGGTCGTCGTCGAACATGACGTGGCCGCCGATGGCGCTGACCTTGGCGGGGTAGGTGACGCCGAGGCCCCAGCGCGCCACGTCGAGCTGGTGGATGCCCTGGTTACCGAAGTCGCCGTTGCCGTAATCCCAGAACCAGTGCCAGTTGTAGTGGAAGCGGTTTTTCGTGAAGGCGTGGAGCGGCGCGGGGCCGAGCCACAGGTCATAGTGCACGCCGGGGGGCACCGGCTCGACGGGCGCGCGGCCGATGGTATCGCGCCACTTGAAGCACAGCCCGCGCGCCAGGTAGACGTCGCCGACGAGGCCCTCGCGGATCCTGGCGATGGCCTCGCGCGCGATGCCGGAGCGGCTGTTGGTGCCGTGCTGGACGATGCGCCCGAATTTCTCCATGACCACCGCAATCTGGCGGGCTTCGAACATGTCGTGCGAGCAGGGCTTCTCGACATAGACGTCCTTGCCGGCCTGACAGGCCCAGATGGTCTGCAGAGTGTGGTGGTGGTTGGGCGTGGCGAGGGAGACGGCGTCGATGGACTTGTCCTCGAGCAGCTTGCGGAAATCGGTGAAGCCCACGGGCCGCTTGTGACCCAGCTTTTCGATGTCGTCAAGGCGCGCGCTGAGCACCGATTCGTCGATGTCGCACACGGCGGCGATTTCGACGTTGGGCATTTTAGCGTAATGCGCGATGTGCTCCCGGCCCTGGGCGTGGACGCCCACGCAGGCCACGCGCACAGTGTCATTCGCGTTGGAGAGCGAGCTGGCACGCGGGGCCGCGCTAGCGGCAGCGGCGGAAGCCATCAGGAAATGTCTACGATTCATGGACGTGCTCCTGGATTGCTCTGGGCGTATTGGCGATACAGCTCCGCCAGACGAGCCGGCAGCCACTCCCCATCGTAGAGGACGACGCGGTAACGGAAGGTGATCGACTGGCCTTCGAGGATGGTCCAGCTCCCGTCCTGCGTCTTGTCGCGGGTGAAGTAGCGGCGGCCGAAGGGATTGGCGGCGAACAGGCCGTAGGCGCGGGCGTGCCAGGTGGTGGGATGGCGGAAGCTCGCTGGCGCGTCGAAGACGGCGATGCCGACCGGCTTGCCGGAAACGCTGCCGGAATAGGCGACCCAATCGGCGGGCCGGCCCCAGATGGCGGGCTCGCCGCGGGCGCCATTGGAGTTGATCATGTGGTCGTTGGGCGCGCTCAGCTCCTTGCGCAGGCGGATCCCAAAGGTGCCCTCCTTGGTATCGCCCAGCACCAGGGGACCGGCGGTGGCGCGCAGGACAAATTCGCAGTCGATGATGCGCGCCTGCGCATCGCCGGAGAATGCATAGGTCTGGGTCTCCTCGCCGATCACGCGCTGGTTCGGATCCGCCAGGCCGAAGCGGGCGCTCAAGCGGTTGGTGAAGGGCTCGATATCGACGTTTTCCACGACCATGTGGCCGAAGGCCTGGCGCGCGTGGTCGTCGTAGTACCTGGCGAAGGCCTGCTCGCCCCAGAAATCCAGGCCGTCGATATTGCCGTGGCCGAAGTACAGCGGACGCTGGTGCGGCTCGAAGGACGACTCCTTGGGATTGGCGGTGCCGACGTCGTTGCCCACCGGGAAGTCGCGCGTGAGGATGACGCCGGAGGGCGTGCGCAGCGGCATCAGGTAGGGCTTGGCGACGGCAGTGGAGAAGTAATAGGTGGTGAAAAGCTCCCCGCCGATGAACACTTCGACCTGGTCCTGGCCGCGCTTCAACTCAACGTTGGCAGCGGGCAGGGCAGTCGCCAGCAGGACCACGAATGCGGCCAGTATGACAGCGCGGTGCCTCACGAACAGGAACGGGCGCACGAGTTCCCCCCTTTCAACGAATCGCAACCATTCTACTGCCCTTGGAAGGACGGGTCTAAGGACGTGCGCCGCGTCACGAATCGGCCCGCCGCACGTGCGCTATTTGTCGGCGCGCGAGTTTTCGAATTGGCCGTGATCGGCGCAGGGCGGGCACTCCTCCCGTATGGGGACAACCCGTCAACTCGAGCTGGTGTAGACTCGGATCATGAAGCCGGCGCACCGCCTGACTGCGATTATCGAGCGTGAGGACGACGGTTTCGTGGCATTGTGCCCGGAACTCGATGTTGCGAGCCAGGGTGCATCGATCGAAGAAGCGCGAGTCAATCTGATCGAGGCGCTGACGCTCTTCTTCGAAACGGCCGCTCCTTCCGAAGTCGCCCGCCGCCTTCACGACGAGGTTTTTGTCACTCAGGTTGAGGTGCCGGTTGGGTAAACTCCGGGTTCTTTCGGGCTCGGAAGTTTGCCGGATTCTCGAACAACACGGATTCGCCGCAGTCCGGCAACAAGGCAGCCACCGGATCATGCAAAAACGCTCGGAGGGAACGACAATCACCGTTCCCGTTCCTCTTCACGATTCGCTCCGGCGTGGGACCCTGCGGTGCATCATTCGGCAGTCGGAACTCCCCAAGTCGTTGTTTGAATCCGACAACTAGCCCAGCCTCCTGCCTCAATCCCTTGATCTTGGGGTTCCATCGAATCGCCATGGCCCTGGAACCGGGGACTGCCTGCCCCGCCTCGACCGCTCACCCCAGCCCTGCGAACCCGCCAATTCGACATTTCGACACGACACTGCACTCTGTCGAATTGTCATACTTACTCGCCCGGCTCACGATCCAATCGGAACTGCCTTCTTCCATGTATCAATCTGATTCAACGATCCTTACATATCATCGCCCGCCTTCCGGCCCGACCTTTCCCGGACCACCCTGCCGTCACACGTCGTATGACGAAATTCGACACTTTTCGACATAGGTGTCGAGCTTGGCTTTGATCCTCCAATTCCCGCGAACGCCCCGCCCACGCTCCGCCAATCGCACTCCCGCCGCCCGCGCCGCCGCTTCAGGTGCCGAGGAGTCGCGGCGCCGCGCGGCGTCATTTCGCCCGTGGATGCGCCTTGTCGTAGACCTGCATCAGGTCCAGTAGTGAGAGCTGGGTGTAGCGCTGGGTTGTGGAGAGGCTGGCGTGGCCGAGCAGTTCCTGGATGGCGCGCAGGTCGGCGCCGGCGCGTAAGAGGTGCGTCGCGTAGGCGTGGCGCAGGCTGTGCGGGTGGAGCGAGGAATCGCCCAGCAGGGCGATGGCGTACATCTTCAGGATGCCGCTGGCGCCGCGCTCGGTCAGGCGGCGGCCGCGGTGGTTGAGGAAGACGGCCTGCTCGCCTCGCTCGCCGGACTGGACCGGGCGGACCTCCATCCAGATGCGCAGCGCGGCCAGGCTCTGGGCCGGGACGGGCACCTGGCGCTGCTTCTTACGCTTGCCGCGCACCCGCACCCAGCCTTCGCGGAGGTCGATGTCGCCGAGGTTCATCCCCACCAGCTCGCTGATGCGGACGCCGCAGCCGTAGAGCATCTCCATCAACGCGCGGTCGCGCTCCGGCATGGGGCGCTCGAGTTGGCCGGCCGCCGCGCCGTCGAGCAGAGCCACGGTCTGTTCCTCGGTAGGCACGTCGGGCAGATGGCGCGGGATTTTGGGGGTCTGGACCAGCGCGGCGGGGTTGATCGTGATCAAACCCTGGCGCAGGCAGTGTTCGAGAAAGCCGCGCAAGGCCGAGAGCTTGCGGCGGATGGAGACGCGCTCCAGGTCGGCGGCGTACAGCGAGGCCATCCACTCGCGGATCAGCAGCAAGTCGATTTCGGCGGGAGGCGGCGGAGTGCCGGCGCGAGCCAGGTAGTCATGGAATTGCCCGAGATCGGATTCGTAGTTGCGCAGCGTGTGGACGGAGGCGTTCTGGCGGCGCAGATCGTCGAGATACTCGCCCATGCGGCGCGCGAGTTCGTCGTCAGCCGGCAGTGGCATGGGCCTCCGCGGGCGCGTCCAGACCCTCGCCCAGATACTCGTCCATGGCGACCAGGGCGCGCCGGCAGATTTCGGCGTGGCGGCCGGGGCGGTCGTGGCGCAGCTTGCGTTTCAACTCTTCCTCAAGCGCGGGCAGCAGGTCGAAGGCGATATTGGCGGGCTGGTAATGGGTGGGGTCGGCGTGGGTGAGATAGTGCGTCAATGAGCCCAGGGCGGTGGCGCGCGGGAGCGGGCGCAAGGACTCACCGAGGGCCAGCGCTGCAGCGAAACGGCCGGCCATCAAACCCGTCGCGATCGACTCGACGTAGCCCTCGACGCCCGAGATCTGGCCAGCGAAGAAGATGCGCGGGTCGGAGGCGAGCTGCAGGGCCGGCGCCAGCAAACGGGGCGCATTGATGTAAGTGTTGCGGTGCATCTGGCCGTAGCGCAGGAATTCGGCGTTTTCGAGACCGGGAATCATCCGCAAGACGCGCTTTTGCGCGGGGAAGGTCATGTGGTTCTGGAAGCCGACCAGGTTGTAGCTATCGGCGCGCTGCGTCTCCTGGCGGAGCTGCACAATGGCGTGGGCGCGGCGGACGGCGGCGGGATCGACCAGGCCGACCGGCTTCATGGGACCGAAGCGCAGCGTGTCGCGGCCGCGCCGGGCGAGCTCCTCGATGGGCAGGCAGGCCTCGAAGAAGGGGACGTTGCCGGCGTGGATTTCGGCGTCGTCCTCGATGTGCGGCGGGGCGCTCTCGGCGGCCAGAAGGGCGTTGACGAAAGCGGCGTATTGATCGCGCGTGAAAGGGCAATTCAGATAGTCGTCGCCGCCGTCGATCGATTTGCCGTAGCGCGAGGCGGCGAAGACGCGCGAGCGGTCGATGGTCGAGGCGTTGACGATCGGGCTGATGGAGTCGTAGAAGTACAGCCGCTCAGTGCCGGTCCGGCGGCCAATATCGGCGGCCAAAGCGGGGGCAGTCAGCGGGCCGGTGGCGATGATAACGATATCATCGGCGGGAATGCAGAGGACTTCCTGGCGGCGGATTTCGACGCCGGGCGCATTTTCCAGGGCGGTCGTGATGGCGTCCGAGAAGACGCCGCGGTCCACGGTCAGGGCATGGCCGCCAGGCACGCGAGCGGTTTCAGCGGCCTGCATGGCGAGCGCGCCGAGACGGCGCAATTCGTGCTTGAGAAGCCAGGAGGCAGTGTTGGGGCTGTCGCTTTTCAACGAGTTGGAACAGACCAGCTCGGCGAAGCCGGCGCCGCGGTGGGCTTGGGTCTGACGCGCCGGGCGCATCTCGTGGAGGACACAGCCGAGGCCCGCGCGGCTGAGCTGCCAGGCGGCCTCGCTGCCAGCCAGACCAGCCCCGAGCACGTGGATTTTGGCGGCGGCGGGCAATGCACTTCCATTGTAGATGGACCGGAAAAAAGGCGCGGATTCGCTGCGGAAACAACGCGCAAACGCGGCGGCGGAGCGCGAGTTCAGCGCGAGAACACGCTGCGCGAGCCGCAAGAATACGATTTTCTATGGTGTTTTTCGTCTTCGGAGCCCGCCTGCGGCGCTGGAACCGGGGCCCTTCACCCCATTCAGGAGGATTTTCTAGCGGCAATTGGCGCGGCGGCGGGGGGTGGGGCGGCAACTGGGGGAAACGTGATATCGTCTCCGTATTGTGGGTTGACCGCGAGACCGATTGATAACACCAGACTGGAGAAGATAATGCGCGCATTGAGACTGATCATTCCGGCGGCCATTCTGATGGCCGGCCTGTTCGTGGGGAGCAATCTTTCCTTCGCCAAGCCGGAGTATCAGAAGGCGAACAAAGGCACGACCTGCAAGACGTGCCACGTCACGGCGGGCAAAAAGGACCTGAACGACGTAGGCAAGTGCTTCGAAAAGAACAAGCACGTGCTGGAAGGCTGCCAGGCTAAGAAGGGCTAGGGCGGCGCCGCCCGCGACCTTACCCATTCGTCAACCGGCGGCCGGATCCCCTCGGCAAACCGGGCCCATGGGGATCTGTCCACCCGGCAGAGAAAGACGGCGTGTGGAGGGGGGTCGCGCCTGAGGAAGGGACAGCGGTCCGGAGGTTCCCGTCGGTCGCGCCGCAATCGAGCGCACAGAAGCCGGGCGTGTCCTCGCCGGCCGCAACCAACGGGCGCGGGATGCGTCTAGAATCCTGAGCGCGTGGGCCGGCTGAAATTTCAGGCGGCGCGGAGGATCCCGATGTGACGCATTGGCGTCTACACAAGTGCGGAGCCGGGCCCACGGCATTGCGCCGCGGGCGCGGGCCGCGTGGCGAGAGAGGAACAGGAGTTTCTGGCACGTGCGTAGCGCGATGCGGCGGTTGGTCCTCACACTCGCGAGTGTGGCGATGGTGCTCAGCGCCGTGCGCGCGCAGAGCGCGGGGCCAGGCTCAATTGCGGGGAGAGTGGTAGACGCGACGACCGGCGCGCCGCTGCACCGGGCGCGGGTCGAAATCCATCCCGACGGACACAACGACATCCGAGGGATGGCGCCGACGGACGGCGACGGACGATTCACGCTACGCTCGCTGCCGGCGGGCCAGTACCGCATTCAAGTCTCGCGCCGGGGCTATGCGACGATGGCCTACGGCGCCAGCCGGCCGAACGGCCAGGGACGCGTGCTGGTGCTGGGCGCGGGCGAGCAGGTCACGGACGTGACCATCCGGTTGCCGCGGCTGGGCGTGATCTCAGGAACCGTGACGGGCGTGGACGGCGAACCGCTGTCGCTGGCGCAGGTGCGGGCGCTGCGGCGGCAGTTCGCGCGCGGCAAGCTGGGCTGGACGCCGTGGCGTTTCGCAGAGACCGACGACCAGGGCCGGTTCCGCCTGTTCGGCCTTACGCCGGGACCGTATCTGATCGCGGCCAACAAGGCATTCGAGTCGATTCCGACTTTGACTCCGACCCTGAATACGGCCGATCCGGCGGCCCCGCAGGACAATCGTCTGACGTATACCACCACCTACGCCCCGGGCACGCAGCGGCGCGACGAGGCGCGGGTGATCGAATTGCAGCCGGGACAAACGCTCGAGGACGTGGAAATCCCCATGCAGGCCGTCCGGCCGGTCAAGCTGAGCGTGCAGGCACAATTGCCGGTGGAGATTCCCGCGCCGGATCTGGGCGAGGGTTCGCCCGAAGGGACGCCTCCGTCGCCGATCCGGAAGCGGGATCAGCCCATCGTCAACCTCCGTTTGCGGGATGCGCCGGGCAGTTCCGGCGGGGGGACCAACTGGGGGGGCGGGTTTGAGGCCGGGAGAGTGTTCGAATACCAGAACTTGCAGCCCGGCCAGTATGAGCTGAGCGGGGAGGTGACCATCGACGGCCGGTTGTACGTGGCGCGGCAGGGGGTTGACCTGAGCGGGGGCGATCTCGAGGTGACTCTCGACTTCACGCCGGCCATCGCACTGCGCGGCAGCCTGCGGCTGGCGGGCGCGGGGGCGGGCGCGGCCGCGGGCCGCCAGGTGCGTCTGTATTCCGGCGACGGCCTGAATCTGCCGGGCGCGAACGCGGAGGTGCAGCCGGACGGTTCGTTCGTCCTCGCGGACGTGCGCCCCGGGGTGTGGGATATCGGCGTGGACCCGCTGCCCAAGGGCGGGTATTTGAAATCGATGAAGCTGGGCGACGAGGACGTCCTGCACAAGGATATGCTGATCACGGCCGAGACCACGGCGCGGCTGGAGATCGTGTTGAGCGCGGCCGGCGCGGAGCTGAACGGGCAGGTGGAGGGCGCGGGGGCGACGACCGTGCTGCTGGCTCCGCAGGGGGAGAACGCGGCCGTGCTGGCCTTTTATGCGGTAACAGGAGTGGACAACAAGGGGGGGTTCCACTTCCGGGGACGCACGCCGGGCGTTTACAAGGTGTATGCCTTCGACGAAATGGATCAGGGCGCATGGATGGACCCGAATTTCCTGACGCCATTCGCGGAGCAGGCAACCGACGTGGAACTGCGGGAAGGACCGAACCCGGACGTGAATGTGCGCGTGATCCATAACGCCCCAGCGGGCGCGGGGGAGTGAGGTGCAAGCATGAACGGGATGAAGGTTGCCCTCGTCGCCGCGCAGCTGGCCGTTTTGGCAACTTCCCTGACCGCGCAGGAGCAGCAGGCGCCGACGGGGTCGCTGAGCGGGCAGGTGGTGAACTCGTTGACGGGCGAGGCGGTAGGCGGGGCGCGAGTGACATTGCTATGCACGGGCCAGAACAGCAGCTACCGGGAGGCGGCCACGGACCGCGGGGGGATGTTCGCGGCGACGGGTCTGGCGGCCGGCAGTTGCACGATCTTCGCGAACCATCGCGACTACGCCGGCATCATGGGGATGGGGCAGCCCGCGGCTTCGGCCGAGGTGGGCGCGGGCCAGGAGACAACCGGCGTGCAGGTGAAGCTGATGCCCGGGGGCGCGATCAGCGGGCGGGTGGTGAATGACGACGGCGAGCCGCTGCAGGGCTGCTTCGTTCAGGTCTATTCGCCGCAGCACCTGGGGCACGGCTCCCGCCTGCAGCCGCGCAACGGGGCCATGACCGACGACCAGGGCGAATTCCACCTCGCGCATCTGAGCGCGGACCGGTATGTGCTGCACGCGCAATGCCCCGAGTCGCTGCCGGTCGAGCGGCTGCTGGGGCCGTACGATTCGCGCCACGAGGAGCCCCGGGAGTCGTGGCTGCCCGTGTTCTATCCGAACAGCACGACGGTCGCCGGCGCGACCATGCTGAGCGTGGCGCCCGGAGCCGAGCTGCAGAACATCGAATTCAAGCTACGAACGACGCCGGTGGTCACGGTGCGGGGCAGCGTGACGGGAGCGGCGGGTCCGGGCGTCAACGTGCAGCTCATTCCGGATGCCGCTACAGGCGATCCGTCGGCGGCGGTGAGCGGCGGGTACGACCAAAAGGAGGGCACGTTCCGAATCGATTTCGTGCCGCCGGGCTCCTACCGGCTCCAGGTCGTGAGCCGGTCAGGACAGCCGGATTCGCTGGCCATGGCGGAGCAGCGCATCACGACGGGCACGAGCGATCCGGAACCCGTGATCGTGCAACTGCAAGCGGCGATCGCGCTGCAAGGCGTCGTGCAGGACCCGCCGGGAACGGATGCGGGCTCCCGGACCAGCGGCGATCAGTTGGCGGTTGTTGCACCGCCGATACGCCTGGGCGGCGGGTTCCAGCCGCAGCCGGGGCAAGCCCCGGCCAAAGGGTGGGTTCAATTCATACCGGAGACGGCCAACGCCTTCGGCGCGGGCATGTTTCGGCAGGGCGAGGTCCACCAGGACGGGAGTTTCGAGGTCAACGGGCTGGCGGCGGGACGCTACCGGGTGCGCTATCAGCCGGCCTTGATGCAGTCCTACGTCGATTGGATGCAATACGGCGCGACCAGGATCGAGGGCGATGAAATCGAAATCGGCGCGGCCGCGGCTGGCATGCTGAAGATCGTTCTAGCCGCCAAGGGTGCGCGGGTGCAGATCCACCTGGCGGGGGATTCCTCTTCCGGAACGACTTCGTGGAGCGTGGTCCTGGCGCCGGCCGGAAGAAGCTTCCTGCCGGGCGCCGGCATGCCCATGCTGCAGGGTCTCAGCGGGGCCGACCTGACCTACGACAACCTGGCTCCCGGCAAGTACTTCGTTTTCGGCGTGCAGCAAACCCCGGCCAACCTGGGATACAACGAACGCGTCTTCGAACTTCTTCAGCCGCGTCTCGAACCCGTGGACATCGGCGCCGGGACTACGACGAGCATCACACCCAAACTGTTCACGAGCGACGATATCACGCGCCTGGCGCTGACCTATCTGCAGGGCGAAAACCAGTAAGCTACGCGTCCCGGCGCGGGGCATCACGCCCGGTTGCCGTTGCCGCGGGCGAGATTACTCGGCGCCGCCCGGACCGCCTTGCGGCTCGGATCCGCCGAAGGACTGCAGCGCGAGATAGTTGGGCCCGAAACGCTGGATGTGGTCGTGCTGCTTCTCGTACTGGTCGAAGTGACGCTCCTCGTCGCCCACCAGGCCTTCGAAGATCTGCTTGGAAGCGGCATCCTGCTGGGCGGCGCATTCCATGGCAGCCGTGTTGTAAGAAATGACGCTTCCCTGCTCCATGGTCATGCCCTTCAGCAGCATGGCCTGGGCGTCGGTGATCGGCTCGATGGGTCCGGCGGGCGTCATCTTGACGTCGCCTTTCAGGAACAGAATCCGCTCGGCCAGCAGTTCGACGTGGCCCATCTCCTCGATGGCCGTGCGCTTGAACAGAGTGGCCAGCGGGTTGAAGCCCTGATCGGAGAGATGGAAGTGGAAATACATGTACTGGTGGACGGCCTGCAGTTCATCGGCCACCGCCGCATTCAGCAGATCGATGCTATGAGTTCTATTCATACCCGCGCCTCCGCAACCATGATGCCACGATCCAGGGCCTGCGGGGCCGCGGGACCGCACCACGGCGCGGCCGCTAAACTGGAGTCAGAGCGGTGAAATCCTTCTTAGCGCGCATTTTCCACAGCACCAGAGGCGCGGCTCTGGAATTCCTCAAGGACTGGAAAGCCGTCGGCAGGTACGTGACCCAGCCGGAGGCTCACGTTTTCGCTTTCTCGATCGCGGCGAACGTGCTGCTGGCGTTCTATCCGTTTCTACTGGTGATGCTGTCCATCTCCAAACACGTTTTTCACTCGACGCCGGCGATCAACGCGATCTTCCTGGCGATTCAAGATTATTTTGCCGGTGGCACCGGGGCGTTTCTGGTCAACAACCTGAGCCAGAGTCTGAAGCAAGTCCGGCACATGGAATGGGTTTCCGTCCTGATGCTGCTGCTGCTGGCGAACGGCGTCTTCCTGCCGCTAGAGGTCGCGCTCAACCGGGCCTGGGGCGTGACCAAGGGACGCAACCTGGTGATGAACCAATTGGTCAGCACGGGTCTGATCTTCGCCTGCGGCGCGCTGGCGCTGTTGTCGGCCGTCGTGACGGCGTCGGCGCCGCTGCTGTGGCAGATGATATCCGGCCCCACCGGCGACGCGCCGGAGTTGCTCACCACAGGGTTCCTGGCGCATGGACTGTTCAAGTTGACATCACTCCCGTTCACGATACTGATCGTCTTCCTGGTGTATTGGAGACTGCCCAACACGAAGGTGCCGGCGGGGCAGGTGTGGCCGCGCGCCGCGGTGATCGGCCTGCTGCTGGAGATGCTCAAGTGGGTGAATTTCTTCATTTGGCCGACGCTGCTCAGCAAATTCGCGCGGGAGTACGACGTCTTCAAGCACTCCGTCACGATTCTGATGTGGAGCTTCCTGGCCGGGCTGATCGTGCTGGCCGGCGCGGACTGGTCGGCACGGCGGGCGAAACGCGCGGAGGCATCAGGGGCATCTTACGACCCGGGCGACTCGCCGCCGCTGACGGCTCAAACGAGCATAGTCCCGGGCAGCGCCGGGGGAATCGGATAGAATAAACGGAAATCCGATACGCGTTGATCTGAGAGGATTCATCTAAATGGCCGAGAACAGCAAAGACGTGAAGCCCTGGCAGGGCCAGCCCGCAAGCCGCGAGGCGCCAGGCGCCGCACAGGGAATGAGCAGGCGCGAGGCGGTCAAGACCGCGGTGGGCGTTGCGACGCTAGCCGTGGCCGCCGGCAGCCTGGTGAAAGGAGCTCCGGCCATCCTGACGGCGCGGGGCGCCGCGAACCCGGTGCCGTTCGGCATGGTCGGCACGGGCAGCCGCGGCAGCTACCTGCTGAAGCATCTGAAGGCCATCGACAGCGGGCAATGCGTCGCCATCTGCGACATCGACGACGCCGCGATGAACAAGGCGCAGCAGACCTACGGCGGCAATCCGAGGCGCTACAAGGATTATCGCGAGCTGCTGGCGGACAAAAACGTCGAGGCGGTGTTCGTCACGGTGCCGCTGTTCCTGCACTTCCCGATCACCAAGGACGCGCTCGACGCCGGCAAGCACGTGTTCTGCGAGAAGAGCCTGGTGTTCAAGCCCGAAGAGGTCCACGAGCTGCGCGCGCTCGTCGCTGCGAAGCCCAAGCAACTGCTCCAGACGGGCCTGCAACGCCGCTACAGCGCGATGTACCAGGCGGCGCGGCAGATGATCGAGAAGGGCATCCTGGGCGAGGTGAGCTACGTCCAGGCGCAGTGGCATCGCGATCCGGGCTGGAAGATGAAGAAGGACGTGCCGGAGCTGGGCAACTGGCGCCTCTTCCGCAAGTGGTCGGGCGGACTGGTGGCGGAGCTGGCGTCGCACCAGATCGACGTCGCCGACTGGATGCTGGGCATGACACCCGAGGCCGTGATGGGCCTGGGGACGCACGACTTCATGATGGACGGCCGCGACATTCTGGATAACGTGCAGTTGATCTACAAATACCCCAAGGGGCGGCGGCTGGTGTGGACCGGCATTTCGACCAGCTCGCATTGGGCCGGCCTGGGCGGCCAGCGCACCGAGATGGGCGAAGTCATCTGCGGCACGCAGGGCAGCATCGAGATCACGCTCGGCGACGACATCCACAAGCCGATCGGCATGTGGTACCGCGAACCCGCGCCGCCGGCGCAGGTGGAGGAGGCCAAGAACAAGAAGAAGGAAGAGGTGAAGGCCGGCGCGACGATGATCTCCTCGGCCGGCTCGCGGCCGCTGCCGATCCTGCTGGACAAGGATCTCATCAAGGGCAATGAGAGCTTCCTCGAGAAGGAGATGAAATTCGCCCGGCAGTGGCTGTACATGAAGGACATCATGTTGCCGCTCGAAGACATCAACCCGGTGGATACTGAGCTCGAGAGCTTCTTCGACGGCTGCCGCACGCTGAAACGGCCCAAGGCCGACATCGAGGTCGGACTGAACGACTCGATCGCTGTGATCCTCTCCAACCTGGCGCTGGACGAAGGCCGCATGGTGGCCTTCAACGAGATCGAGAAGATGGGGCTGCCGGGCCAGAAGCCCGTGAAACCCGTCCGGAAAACGTGAGCTCGATTCGCACGCCCGCGAGGCAGAAAAGGCGCCGCGATGAAGGGCGCGTGGCGCGTTGGCGTTACTTCAACAGCGGCAGCAGATAGCGCAGCACGGTCGCGGCCACGCGGCGCGTGCCCTCGGCAGTGGGATGCATCGCGTCGGGCTGCATCAGGCGCGGATCGGTGGCCACGCCTTCGAGCAAAAACGGAATCAGCGCAACATGTTTCTCGCGCGCCAGGTTGCGAAAGACGTGTTCGAAGCCCTGCACGTAGTCCGGGCCGTAATTGCGCGGCAGCGTCATGCCAGCCAGCAGCACTTTCGCGCCGCCGCGGTGGAACAGGTCGATCATCCGGGCCAGGTTGAAGCTCGTGAGAGTCAGCGGCAGGCCGCGCAGGCCGTCGTTGGCGCCCAACTCCAGGATCACCACCGCGGGCTTCAACTCGAGCGCCTGGCGCACGCGATCCAGGCCGCCGTCGGTCGTGTCGCCGCTAATGCCCTGGTTGACCACGCGGTAGCGCAGGCCGCGGCGGTCGAGGAGCTTCTGCAAATTGTCGGGATAACTCTGGCCGGGTTCGAGCCCGTGGCCCGCCGTCAGGCTGTCGCCGAAGGCTACGATCGTCGGGCGCGTGTCGGCGGCGGGAAGGGCGATTGCGGAACCGCCGCCCAGCGCCGCGGCGAGTGCGGCCGTGAAGAAACGTCGCGAGAGCATCCCCTGCCATCATAAAAGGAGAAGCCTCCCGAACATGAATCCCAGTACGCCCGAGCTGCCGCCGATTCTCGAATTGAGCGGCGTCACGAAATGGATCGACACCGGCGCGCACCGGGTTCAACATCCTGCGCGGCATCGACCTGGAGGTGCGGCGCGGCGAATATGTGGCCGTGATGGGCGCCTCCGGCTGCGGCAAGAGCACGCTGCTCGGCCTGCTTGCCGGGCTCGACGGTCCCAGCGCGGGCAGCATCAAAATTGACGGCGAGGAGATTTCGGGACTCGATGAGAACCGGCTGGCGGAGCTGCGTGGCCGCAAGATCGGCTTCGTCTTCCAGAGCTACCAGTTGATCCCGACGCTGACCGCGGAGGAAAACGTTTTGCTGCCGGCCGAATTGGCCGGGGAGCTGGGCCCCGCGGCGTACCAACGCGCGCGCCATCTGCTGGACATCGTCGGCCTGAGCGCGCGGCGCGAGCATTATCCAGTGCAGTTGTCGGGCGGCGAGCAGCAGCGCGTGGCGCTGGCGCGGGCCTTCATGCGCCGCCCGCCGCTGCTGCTGGCCGATGAACCCACCGGCAACCTGGATTCGACAAACGGGCAACAGGTGCTCGATCTGCTCCTCAGCCTCAACCGCCAGGAGGGCGCGACGCTGGTGCTGGTGACGCACGATCCCGAGCTGGCCGGCCACGCCTCGCGCATCCTAACCATGCGCGACGGGCTGATCGTTTCCGACGAGACGAGAGCATGAGATTCGCCGCTCCATGGTTGCTTGCCGGGCGGATCGCGCGCCGCGAGGCCCGTGCCTCCGCACCAAAATTCCTGTTCGCCATTCTGGGCGTGGCCGCGGGCGTGGGAGCGCTGACCGGAGTGCGCGGCTTCGCCGACGCGTTCCAGGAAGAGCTGCGGCGGCAGGCGCGCACGCTGATGGCCGCCGACGTGAGCGTGCGCCAGTTCATGGCGCTGACGCCAGCGCAGCAGCAGTGCCTCGAAGGCTACGTGCGGCGCGGCGTGCAACTCACCCGCATCACCGAGACCGTTTCCATGATGGGCGCCGCGGGCGGCGTTCCGGTGCTGGTTTCGGTGAAGGCCGTTGACCCGGCGGTGTATCCCTTCTACGGCCAGGTGGTGCTCGATCCGAACCGGCCATTGAAGGACGCGCTCGGCGCGCAAAGCCTGGCCGTTTCCGACGATCTGCTGGTGCGGCTGAACGTGCGGACGGGCTCGATGGTCAAGCTGGGCGCGGCCGAGTTCCGCGTCGCCGGCACGGTGGTCCGCGAACCGGACCGCATGACCGGCAGCCTGAACATCGGACCGCGCGTGCTGATCAGCCGCGCCGGCCTGGAGCGCACCGGCCTGCTGAGCTTCGGCAGCCGGGCCTCGCAGCGCTTCCTGTTCCGGTTGCCGCCGCCGGGCTCGCCCAGGGGCGTGAATCTCGACGCCATGCGGGACGATCTGAAACGCGTCTTTCCAGAAGCGATGATCGCCGATTACCGCGAGTCGCACCCGGCGATCCGGCGCGCGCTGGAGCGCTCGGCGACGTTCCTCAGCCTGGTCAGCCTGATTGCGCTGGTGGTCGGCGCGCTGGGCGTGGCGACCGCCATTCATGCGCACATGCAGCAGCGCCTGGACTCGATCGCGATCATGAAATGCCTGGGCGCGCGCAGTTCGCAGATCATCGTCATCTACGCGCTCCAGGCCGCGTTGCTGGGGATCGCCGGCGGCCTCGCCGGGATCGCCGTGGGCTTCGGCGTGCAGCGCCTGATGCCGCTGCTGCTGGCCAGGTTCTTTCTCTTTGAACACGCCCTCGCATGGAGCCCGGCGTTCGCCCTGCAGGGTATCGGCGTAGGTTTGCTGGTATCGCTGCTGTTCACCATTCCACCGCTGCTTTCGATTCGCGACGTGAAGCCGGCGCTGATCTTCCGGCGCGAGATGGCCGAGGTCCGGCCCGCGCTGGCCGTGCGCCTGCGCCGCGCCGGGCCGGCCTTTCTCGCGGGGCTGGCGATTCTGGCGGGCGTGGGTCTCATCGCCGGCTGGCTGGCCGAGTCGCTGCGGATGGGCGCGTACTTCGTGGGAGGCATCGTGGTCTGCCTGCTGGTGCTGGCCGCCGCGGCGTGGGCGCTGCTGCGCGCGTTGCGCTGGCTGGTGCAGAAGGCGCCGGTACGCTGGCCGGTCGAGTGGCGGCAGGGCATGGCCAACCTGTATCGCCCGGGCAATCACGCCCCGTCCGTGCTGGTCGCGCTGGGCCTCGGCGTGACCTTCACGCTGAGCGTCTACCTGCTGCAGAAATCGATTATCCACGAGGTGTCGCGCGCCGCGCCGCCGGGCGCGCCCAACGTCATCCTGATCAACATCACCGAACGCGAGCACGAGGGCGTGCGAAAACTGCTGGAAGGCTGGCCCGGACTGCAGCACAAGCCGACCATCGAGCCGCTGGTGGCCGTGCGCCTGGAGGCCATTGACGGCCGGCCCGTCAAAGACCTGAAGCTGGAGGGCTTTGCGCGCCGTTTCCAATCCACGCGCGAGGTCACCTGGGCCGATGCGCCGCCCGCGGATCTGCGGGCGCTTCGCGGCGCGTGGTGGAAAGCGAGTGAGGCGTCGCCGCAAGTCGCCGTCGCGGAGGAGATGGCCAAGGTGCTGAAACTGAAGCCCGGCCAGCGCCTCACGTGGACCGCCATCGGCCGCGAATTCGAGACTCCGATTGCAGCCGTGTTCGGCCAGCGTGCGGTGCGCGCCGGCCAGCAGGTCGAGATGCTCTTCAACCGGCTGGCTCTGGCCGGCCTGCCGGTGCAGTACATCGGGCTGGTGCGACTGCCGGGCAACCAGGTCGGAGCGCTGCAGAGGAAGGCCTATGAGCAGTTCCCGACCGTGACTGTCATCAACAGCGCCGATTTACTGATCCTGGTGCAGGAGGTGATCGACCAGGTGGCGCTGGTGATCCGTTTCATCGCCGGCTTCGCCATCCTGGCCGGCGCCATCATCCTGGCCTCGACTGTCGCGGGCACGCGCTTCCGCCGCATCCGCGAGACGGCCGTGCTGAAGACCCTGGGCGCCAGGCGCCTGCAGCTGGCTGGCATCTTCTCGGTCGAGTTCCTGATCCTCGGCCTGGTTGCAGGCGCGCTGGGGAGCGTGCTGGCGACGCTGTTTTCGCGGCTGCTGCTCAAGCGCCTCCTGGACGCCGAGTTCCATGTCGAGTGGCCGCCGCTCGTCATCACCACCGCGCTGGCGGCGCTGCTCGCCGTGGGCGCGGGCTGGCTGGCCAGCCTGCGGATCCTGTCGCAGAAGCCGCTGGAGGTGCTGCGCGATGAATAGCCGGCAGCGGAGGAACGGGGCGCCGGACCCCGCCCAAACCAGCGTCTGGAGCGCTTCGCCGGGCCCGGATGCCGCCGAACGCCCGTAAAATCGGCCTTCCGGCGGTCAGAAACACGAAAAAAGCAGAAAAAACGGGCCTTTGAGAGCATTCTCCCCTTGCTATCGCGCGCGCGCATCCCGTATCATTGAGACCGGACGTACTTCCGACAAAAGCGGAAGTTCTTGTTTAAATCGATCTGTACGCGTGTTGTTTGGGCGGTTCACCGGCCCGGACGGGCGCGGATCGAACCAGCGGGAGAAATAGCGAAGGAGACGTTATGGCCGAAGTTAAGAAGATGACCCAAACCCAACTCATTACCGAACTCGCCGAGGCCGTTGCTATATCCAAGAAGCAGGCCAAGGCATTTCTGGACAAGCTCAACGAAGTGGCGATGCGCGAAACCAAAAAGAACGGTCTGTTCGTTCTGGCTGGCCTCGGCCGGCTCGTGCGCCAGGAGCGCAAGGCGCGCATCGGCCGCAACCCCGCCACCGGCGAGAAGATCAAGATCGCGGCCAAGAAGGTGGTCAAGTTCCGTGTCGCCAAGGCCCTCAAGGACGCCATCGTTCCGGCCAAGAAGCCCAAGGTTTAGGCGCGCCGCCGGCATTGCCCGCACCGGGAGTTGAAAATGCAAAGCCCCGCGGCTTGCGCCGCGGGGCTTTAATGACTTGCGGGAGCGGAACGGTGCCAAAACTCAGAACGCGCGATCAGGCCTTCTTCCCTGGATCTTGCTGGGAAGAACTGCCCGGATCGCCTTTGAACACGTCCTTGAAACTCTTGATCCCTTCGCCCAGACCCTTGCCCAGGTCGGGGATCTTCTTCGAGCCAAACACAATCAACAGGATGATCACGATGACGACCCACTTCATGCGGCTAGTCCTGTCGTGTGTGCGGCGTCAGCCATGAGATCAAACCTGATCCTTCTATAGTTTAGAGTCCGTCAGCGCCGCACGTCAAGCAATCCTTTTGCCGCCGGATTGCGGGGGCCGCGAATTGAGAAAGGCGGCGCGCGCCGGCCACTGCCTCCAATAGGGCCATGCGCGACCCGCTTGTTCTGCCTTTCTTCGCCTTCGCGGCGGGCGTTGTTGCCGCCCGGGTGGGCGGAATCGCGCCGCGGGAGGCGGCCTGGGCCTGCGTCGCCTTCGCCGCGCTCGCCCTGCTCAGCCGGATCTACTGCCGGCGCCGCTTCCTGGCGGTTCCGATTCTGGCCGTCCTGGCGGGGCTGGGTGCCCTCGATCTGGGGCTTCAAACGCACACTCCGCCCGTGCCCGTGCCGCTGGAGCCAGGCGGCGTGCAGGCCATTCAGGGCTGTCTGATGGAAAACGGCGATTACCGCGACGGCCTGCTGCGGCTACGGCTGGTGCTGCAGCCTGGCGCCGGCGTCTACGTCACCGTGGCGCCCGAGCGTGATACACCCCTGCCGAGGCTTCCGCTGGCCGGGACGCGGGTCGCGCTGGAGGGCAAGGTTCGGGCGCCGCGCGCCTATCGCAATCCCGGCTCGTTCGACTTCGGGGAATACCTGGCGCGCAAGGACATCTTCTGGACCCTTTCGGCCAAGGCGTCCGCCTATCGCGTCTTGCCGGGAAGTTGCGGTCCAGCCTGGCGCGCGCTGCTGGGGCGCGTGCGCCAGAATGGTCTGGACGCCCTGGACCGCCTGTACGCCGGCGACGACTACGCGCGCGGCATGATGCGCGGCCTGCTGCTGGGCGACAGTTCGGGCATCCGCGACGTGTGGACCCGGGACTGGCGCCGCACCGGCACCTATCATGCGCTGGTGATCTCGGGCAGCCAGATCACCTTCGTCACCATGCTGGCCTTGCTATGGCTGAGGGTGGCGCGGACCGGGGAGCGGCAGTTGCTGGTGCTGGCCGCCGCGCTGGGCTGGGGCTACGCCCTGCTGTGCGGGGGCAACGCGCCCGTGCTGCGCGCCGCGGCGGGCTTCACGCTGTACGCCTGTTCGCGGTTGCTGTACCGCCGCACGCGGCTGGTCAACCTGCTGGCCGCGGCGGCGCTGGCCTTTCTGATCTGCGCACCCGACGAGTTGTTCGACGCCAGTTTCCAGTTGACATTCCTGTCGGTGGCGGCCGTCGGCGCCATGGCGGATCCGTTGACGCGGCGCTGGCTGACGCCCTGGCGCACGGCCTTCACGACGCTGGCCCGGAAAAACGTCGAGCCGCACCTGGAGCTGCGGGCGGCCTCCATTCGCGCGGAGTTGCTGCTCGTGGCGGCGACCATCGCGGCGCTGCTGCGCTGCCCCGCCGCGTGGACCGTGCGCGTCCTGGGGGCCGTTGGCGGCCTGGTTCTGCGCGGCCTGCAGTTGATGCTGCTTTCGGCCTGCGTGCAGTGGATGCTCGCCATCCCGATGATCATCTACTTCCACCGCCTGTCGATTTCCGGATTGACGGCCAATCTCATCGTCATTCCGCTCGTCTTTTCTGCCATCCCCTTCGGCTTCGCGGCCATCGCCACGCACTGGCATTTCCTGGCCGCGATCGCGCTGTGGATGCTGCGAGGCGCGCAATGGACCGCCACAATGCACGCCCGGTGGGAGCCCAAGTTCCGCGTGCCGGACCCGCCACTGTCCGCTCTGGTTCTTTTTTTTCTCCTGCTGGCCTGCTTCTGCGCCGCCTTGAAGCGCCAGTCGGGATGGACGCTACCCGCCGCCGCGGCCTCACTCTCAGTGCTGGGGCTGATCGTCGTGCACCCCTTCCCGTCCGACCTGAAGCCGGGCGTGCTGGAGGTGGCGATGATCGACGTCGGCCAGGGCGACAGCATTCTGCTCGGGCTGCCGTCCGGCGGGGCAGCGCTGGTTGACACCGGCGGCATCCTGAGCTTCGGCAAGGCGCGGCCGCGCGACTCGGGCTTCGACATTGGCGAGGATGTCGTCTCGCCCTACCTGTGGCGGCGCGGCGTGAGTCGCCTGGATGTGCTGATGATCAGCCACGCCCACGCCGACCATGCCGGCGGCGCTCCGGCCATTTTCGAGAACTTTCATCCGCGCGAAGTGTGGGGCGCTTTTGACCTGGACGATCGCGACTGGCGGCGGCTGGAGGGGCTCGCGCGCGCCGCCGGCTGCCGCGTACGCAGCCTGCATCGCGGCGACGTCTTCGACTCGGGCGGCCTGCATTGGGAGGTGCTCGCCCCGCTGCCCAATCTGCGCAAGCGCGACCTCAATGAGGCCTCGCTGGTGGTGCGCGCGGCTTACGGACGTCACTCGCTGCTGCTGACCGGCGACATGGACCGGCGCACCGAAGCGCTGCTGCTGGAGGCCGGCTACAACCAGCGCGTGGACATCCTCAAAGTGGCGCACCATGGCAGCAAGAACGCCTCGCTGCCGCGCTTTCTGGACGTGCTCAAGCCCGGGCTGGCGATGGTCTCGGCGGGCTTCGACAACAACTACGGGCACCCCAATCCGGTCACCGTCCAATCCCTCGGCGAGCGGCACGTCCAACTGCTGCGGACCGACTTGATGGGCCTGGTCGTGGCGCGCAGCGACGCGCGGCATCTCGAAGTGGAAGGACATCCCGAAGGCTTTGCCCTGCCGCCGGTGTGGGAAGACTACTAAGCGCGGAATCCCCGCAGCGTGTCGCCAGAGCTGGGAAAACAACGCCCAGACAGCGTGCATTCACCGTATCGAGTGAACTCTCGGATTCATCGAAGACGACGGAGGATTGAAGATCCACAGCCCGGTGCTGAACGTTCTGCTGCACGGATAGCGGGCCCGCAAGGCGTCCGGGGCGGGGCTAAGGCGGGCCTCAGCGCAGTTGCTCGTGGGCGAGCCAGGCGCGGGCGGCGCCTTCGAGCGAGCCGTTGACGGGCATTTGGACGGCCGGGACGCCGGCGCGGCGGGCGGCTTCGAGGTCGGAGGGGGAGTCGCCGAACAGGACGCAATCGCGGGGGACCAGAGCGGGGAAATCGCGGAAGGCCTGGAGCAGGAGGCCGGGGGCCGGCTTGCGGCAGTCGCACTGGCCGCGGTCGTGGGGGCAGAAGTAGAAGGCGTCGAGGAACAGTCCGGCGGCGGCGAGAAGGCGCTCCATTTTGGCGTGGATGGACGCCAGTTGCTCCCGGGTCAGCTTACCCAGGGCGACGGCGCGTTGATTGGAGACTACGATCAAGCGGAAGCCGTGGGCGGCCAGGAGCGCGAGGCCGGGGATGGCGCCGGGAAGGATCTCGAATTCAGCGGGCGAGGTGATGTATTCGCCTTCCGGTTGCTTGCGGTTGAGGACGCCGTCGCGGTCGAGAAACGCCGCGCGGTGCGGCGGATTGGAGCTCTCAGCGGGCATGAAGGACCATTCTAGTGGGGCGGCATCGAGGCGCGCGTGCGACGCGCCATCACCCGCAGCGCGTATGTTTGTGGCTAGGGTTTCCGACGCGCCAGGATTTCGTAAACCGGCTTGTTGTCCGCGAAGACCCGCCACTCCAGCACCAGGCCACCGCGAATCACCGCCTCCCAGGCGGCCGGTGTGCGCCACGCAACGCCGTCGATGGTTCCGCCCGCCTCGCCCACAGCCAATTCGATTCCGCGCGCCGCGACGCACTCGCGGACGTGAATCCAATAGTCCGGGCACATCGCGAAATAGCCGCGCCAGCCGGCTTGCATGGCGGCAGCGCCCTGCACGCGATGGCCCACCGAATCGACAAACAGGTGGTCCGGTGCCATGAGCGCCGCCAGCGCCTCGGCATCGTGGGCGTTGATTGCATCGACGAAGCTTTGGAACGTAGCGGCCGGACTCCGGGCGCCGGTTCGCGTGGGCATGGGTTCATTTTCACACGGCAAGCGAGGGCCGAAGCCGCACGCCGACCAGGCGCCGTGCCCGACGTTGGACCGCCTCGGCGCGGGCTGCGCGGCGGCGAGGACCTACAATGAATAGAATATGTCCACTATTGCACCGGGACCCGCCAGTGCCGAGATGATCGCCCGCTACGAGCCGGTGATCGGGCTGGAGGTGCATTGCCAACTGGCGACGCGGACGAAGATCTTCTGCACTTGTCCGACGGGGTTCGGAGCGGCGCCGAACACGAACGTGTGCCCGGTGTGCCTGGGGCTGCCCGGGGCGCTGCCGGTGCTGAACATGCATGCGGTGGAACTGGCGATCCAGGCGGGGCTGGCGCTGAATTGCAGGATTCCCGAGAAATCGATCTTCGCGCGCAAGAATTACTTCTACCCGGACCTGCCGAAGGGCTACCAGATTTCACAGTACGACCGGCCGCTCGCCCGACACGGATGGCTGGAAGTCGAGGCCGAGGGCCAAAGCCGGCGCATCGGCATCACGCGGGTACACATGGAGGATGACGCCGGGAAGAGCATTCACGACGGGATGAAGGACAGCGACGAATACACCTACATCGATCTGAACCGCACCGGGACGCCGCTGATCGAGATCGTCTCCGAGCCGGAGATGCACAGCCCGGAGGAGGCGTTCCAATACCTGATCGAGATGAAACAGGTGCTGCAGTACGTCGGAGTTTCGACCTGCGACATGGAGAAAGGGCACCTGCGGTGCGACGCCAACGTCAGCGTGCGGCCGCGGGGACACGAGAAGCTGGGCACGAAGGCAGAGATCAAGAACCTCAATTCGTTCCGCTTTCTCAAACAGGCGCTGGAGTTCGAAATCGGGCGCCAGGTGGCGCTCATCGAGTCGGGCGGGCGGGTGAAGCAGGAGACGCGGCTGTACAACGTGGAAGCGGGCGAGACGTTTGCGATGCGCAGCAAGGAGGAGGCGCACGACTACCGCTACTTCCCCGAGCCGGACCTGCTGCCGCTGGAGATTTCGAGCGAGTGGCTGGCGAGGATTCGCGACGCGATGCCCGGGCTGCCGGCGGCGCGGCGCAAACGGTTCGTCGACGTTCACGGGCTGAGCGAATACGACGCGCAGGTGCTGACGGCAACGCGAGCGCTGGCGGATTTCTATGAGCAAGCAGCGCAGGCGTCGGGCGATCCGAAGCTGGCCGCGAATTGGACCACGGGCGACCTGGCGGCGCTCCTGAAGGCCGATCACAAGGAGATCGAGGAGTCGCCGGTCAGTGCCGCGAACCTGGGCGAACTGGTGGCGTTGGTGACGAAGGGCGAGTTGACGGGCAAGCTGGCCAAGGATGTCCTGGCAAAGATGTATCAGACGGGCGAGGCGGCACGCGTGATCGTCGAGCGCGAGGGCCTGAAGGCGATTTCCGATACGACTGAGCTGGAACAGATCATCGACGGAGTGATCGCCGCGAATCCGAAACAGGTGGAGCAGTATCGCGGAGGAAAGACGACAGTGATGGCGTTCTTCATCGGCCAGGTGATGAAGGCCACGCGCGGGCAGGCCGACCCGCCGGCGGCGAATGAGATTCTCAAGCGCAAGCTGGGGTGAGTTTGGCGTGCGGCCGAGGCGCATGCTGGCGTGGCTGGCCGTGCTGGCAGCGGCGGGTGCGGCGCCGGCCGTTCCGCCCGCATCAGCCCCGGAGATTCACTGGCAGTTTGGGCCGCGGACGCTGACGCTGGCCGGGGTGGGCGCGCTGAGTCTGCCGCCAGGGATGGTCTCGGCCGACCGGGCCGAAACGCACCGGTTCCTGGAAGCGACGGGCAATCCGCCGGCGGGCGACGAACTGGCCGTGGCTGCGCCGGCGAACCTGGACTGGTTCCTGGTTTTCAGCTTCGAGCCGTATCAGAACCTCGGCCTCAACAAGGCGCAACCCACGGTCGAGGAGATCGTCGCGGCGCTGAAGCGCGGCAACTGGGAGGCCAACGAGGCGCGGCGCAAGGCGGGCCGCGAGACGCTGGACCTGCTGGGCTGGCGCGACAAGCCGTGGTACGACGCCAAGACGTTCCGGCTGGAGTGGAGCGTGGACACGCAGGAAACCGGCGGGCGAAAGGATGCCAGCCGGTTCTGGCTGTATCTGACGCGCGGGGGCGTGCTCAGCGTGGAGCTGGTCAGCGAAGATGTACGGTTCGACGACGCCAGCCGGCAGGCGCGGGCGCTGCTGGGCCATCTGGGGATTGTCGAACAGGAGGAGTACGACGATCCGAACGCGCACGACTGGATCTCGGTGACGCTGGGGATTATCGCCGTGCTGCTGCCAGCGGCGGGGTTCGCGGTGTTGTATATGCTGCAGCGGCGCAGGGAGCGCGGCGGGGCGGCGGGGTAGATTTTCGCGAAGCGGAATGAGCGAACGCGTCCGCAGGAACGCGGCTCGGATACGACGCAACACAGCCGCTCCTTTTAGTCGCGGCTCAGTCACACACGCGTCTCCTTCAGGCATGCGGTGCGCGGGGCCACACCCAAACGTCCACGGAGGGCCGCTTGGGTGTCGCCCTCGGCATCGGCTGAAGTGGTCGTGGTTGAGAGGTTGGCAGGCCTCGGTGTCCCCGCGCAAGGGCGGTCGCGGCGCGGAGACGCTGCCGTGCGCTGAAGAAGAATCAGTAGCGCCAGCTCTTCAGATCCGCACCAACGGGGGCCGTCTGTTCCATGCGCGCGACGATCTTCGGCACGTACATGGTGTTGTAGCGCAGGCGGCTGATGGCGTTGGGTTGGGTGGGATCGCCGTTCCAGCAGTGCTCGGCGCGGGCGCCGTAGGTCACTTCGGCGTCGGCGGGAGGATTCGAAGCCTGTTTGAGGAAGTCGTCCATCAGATAGACGGCATTGTTGAGGTAATAGGTGTCAGCCTCGCCGACGTAGATATGCAGCTTGCCGCGCACCTTCGGCCCGAGCGTCGCCCAATTGGTCTCGAGCTGATAGCGCAGGTCGTACTTCTTCCACGCTTCGGCGACAGTGTGATCGATCTCACCCGTAAGCTTGTCCCACAGCCGCATGGGGTAGCCGTCGGGGCCGGCGGGTGAAAAGACGGCCTCCCAGATGTCCCACTGCCCGCCGGAGCGCGTTTTCGTGCCCAGGGCGAGCTCCAGGTAGTTGGTGCTTTCCGCTGTGGCGCTGATCTGGCCAAGGTAGTTGCGCATGGCCGGACGCGGCACGCGCATGTGTGGGCCTGCGACGAAATAGGCGTTCTTGTCTGTGTAGATATCGATGACGGTATAGGCGCGGAAATCGATCGGGTCGGGGCAGGCGCAGAAGGCGCCGTTGAACTCTTCGGGATAGTAGAGCTGGACGGCCAGCGCCTCCCAGCCGCCGGTCGAGCCGCCGTAGGTGAAACGCGCCCAGCCCTGGCCGAGGCCGCGGAAGCGGCGTTCGATCTCTGGGATCAGTTCGTACATGATCGCGTCGCCGTAGGGGCCGACGTTGGCCGAATTCACCGCGTAGCTGTCGTCGTAGTACGGGTTGGCGTGCTGGATTTCGACGATCAGCATGCGCGGGAAGCCGGGGCCGGTCCACTTCTTGTAGAAGTCGTAGGCCTCCTGCTGGACGATCTTGTTGTAGCCGCTGAGGTGGAAGCGCTCGCTGTAGTCGGGCTTCAGGTTCGGGTCAGGCGGCTCGGTGCGGAAGCCGTCGAAGTCGGGCGGAAAGTGGCCGTGATTGACGATCAGCGGGTAATGCGCCTCGGGATGCTGGTCGAAGCCTTCGGGCACCAGGACGTTCGCGCCCAGGTACATGTCCGTGCCGTAGAATTTGGACAGCCGCTCGCTGCGGATGCGCAGGTGCCGGACGTATTTCGTGTCTTGGGGCGGGGCAATCGGGGGGATCTCCTGGTCGAGCGTGAGCGTGACCGGAGCGCCGCCCGGACCGACGTGCAGCTTCAGGGGTTGGCTGTAGATGTTGCCGGGCTTGGATTGCCATTGCTGGCCCTCGCCGCGGTCGGGCGGGAGCTTGACGACGCGGCCGTCGGCGAGGTGGAAGGTCTCGTAGCGGTTGAGCAGGGCCTGCACGGTGTACTCGCCGGGCGTCAATTGCGAGATTGACCGAATGGGGTAGCCGAAGGCGTTGTCGCCGATCTTCATGAGCGTCCCCGGCTTCCAGTTCTCGACGTCGAGGCCGAAGACCAGCTGCGTATTGAAGGAGTCGTTGATCTGAAAGCGCGGCTCGGCCGAGGGGTCGGTGGAGAGCAGGAGCAGCAACCGCCCGTCGAGCGGGCGTTGGCTGCGGGCCGGGGGAAATGTCACCACGAAATCCGTGGCCAGGGCCAGAGCGGAGGTAAGCATAGTTGCCAGCACCAAGCGCTTCATATCAGGGATCTCCCGTTCCTCACAGGCTACCGCAGCGCCCGCGCATATTGGCGCCGATTGGCTCGACGAGGCCGGGCGCGGGTCGGATAATACAGAGAAGGTGGCGCGTTCCACAATACCTCAGTCGAGCGGCCGCGTGAAGCCGGCGTCCTGGTTGCGGGCGCTGGCGCGCGTGCCGATGGGCATTTACCGGCATGGCGCGCTGGGTTACGCCAAGGGCGCCTCGTATTCGGCGCTGCTGAGCTTCTTCCCGGTATTTGCGGTCACGACCGCCGCGCTGTTCCAGGCCGACGCGGCGGCGGTGGCGCGGCGCGTCGCGAGCATATTGTATTCGGTCTCGCCGCCGGAGGTGGAACAGCTTCTCAGATCCTGGTTCACCGAACGCATCAAGCATCCGCAGTCGCTGCGGGTCGCGGCGGTGCTGCTCTCACTATGGGCGGCCTCGGGCGTCACGGCGAGCCTGATCGAGGCCTTTCAGGCGACTTACGAGAAGCGCGACACGCGGGGCGCCGTCCACCAGCGCGTGATCGAAATCGTACTGGTGCTTTTGAGTATGCTGCCGGCGGTGGGAGCGACGGCCCTGGTCCTGCTCGGCGACAGCGTCGAACGAAACGTGCTCCGCTCGCTGGGGGTCCTGAGAGCGGATGACATTCTCCGGCCGGGCATCCGCATTATCGGGCAGGTAGTACGTTACGCGGTGGCGCTGTCATCGGTGTGGCTGGTGACGGCGATGCTGTACTGGCTGGGACCGGACGTCAAGGGCCGCCGCAAACTGCTGCCGGGAGCGTTCCTGGCCACAATCCTGTGGTTGGCGCTGACGCAGGCGTTCGCCGGGTACGTGCGCAACTTCGGCAACTACAACGTGCTGTACGGCTCGGTCGGAGCGGTGATCGCGTTCCTGGTGTGGATGTACCTGCTGGCGCTGGTGGCGATGATCGGATGCGAGTTCAACGCGGCGCTGGATCGCGGCGCGGGTAAGAGTTAGGTACGATCTCCGGCGCGCCTTCTAAACTGGAAGCATGAGCTTCCGCCTGGGCATCGACTACCAGCCGCGCGGGGACCAGGGTGAGGCCATCGAGCAACTGGTGCGCGGCGTGATGGAGGGCGAACAGCACCAGGTGCTGCTGGGCGTCACCGGCTCGGGCAAGACGTTCACCATGGGCAAGGTGATCGAGGCGCTGCAGCGGCCGGCGCTGATCATGGCGCACAACAAGATTCTGGCCGCGCAGCTCTACCAGGAGTTCAAGAACTTCTTCCCGCACAACGCGGTGGAGTACTTCGTCAGCTACTACGACTACTACCAGCCGGAGGCCTACGTCCCGGCCGCGGATCTGTACATCGAAAAGGAAGCGACGATCAACGAGGAGCTGGACAAGCTGCGGCTGTCGGCGACACGGTCGCTGTTTGAGCGGCGCGATTGCGTGATCGTCTCGTCGGTCTCGTGCATCTACGGCCTAGGTTCGCCGGAGGCCTATTACGGCATGCTGCTGATGCTCGAGAAGGGCCAGAAGCTGCGGCGCGAGCAGATCACGGGGCGGCTGGTGGAGATCCTCTACGACCGCAACGACGGCGACTTCCGGCGGGGCAGCTTCCGCGTGCGGGGCGACGTCATCGAGATCTTTCCGACCTACGACGACTGGGCCTACCGGGTCGAGCTGTGGGGCGACGAGATCGACTCACTGGCGCAGATCGACCCGCTCACCGGGCAGGTGCGGCAGACCTATCTGCGGCTGCCGATCTACCCCAAGACGCACTACGTGATGAGCAACGACACCAAAGAGCAGGCGATGGCGTCGATCGCAGCCGAGCTCGAGTGGTGGCACAAGGAACTGGAGCGGCAGGGCAAGACGGTGGAAGCACAGCGGGTGTGGCAGCGCACGCGCTTCGACCTGGAGATGATGCGCACGGTGGGCTATTGCCACGGGATCGAGAACTACTCGCGGCACTTTACGCAACGGCTGCCGGGCGAGCCGCCGCCGACGCTGCTGGATTACCTGCCGTCGGACGCGATTGTGTTCATCGACGAATCGCACCAGACGGTGCCGCAGATCGGCGGGATGTACCACGGCGACCGCAACCGGAAAGAGACGCTGGTGAACTACGGCTTCCGGATGCCGTCGGCGCTGGACAACCGGCCGCTGACGTTCGAGGAGTTCGAGAACCGCGTGCACCAGACGATCTACGTGTCGGCGACGCCGGGTCCGTTCGAGATGACCAAGACGGCGGGCGCGGTGGTGGAGCAGATCATCCGGCCGACGGGGCTGGTGGATCCGCCGGTGGATGTGCGGCCGATCCGCGGGCAGGTGGACGACCTGCTGGGCGAGATCCGCAAGCGAGTGGAGCGCAATGAGCGCGTGCTGATCACGACGCTGACCAAGCGCATGTCGGAGGATCTGCAGGAGTACTACGCCGAGCTGGGCGTGCGGTGCAGCTACATGCACTCGGAGGTCTCGACGCTGGATCGGGTGAAGATCCTGCGCGACCTGCGGCGGGGGGAGATCGACGTGCTGATCGGAGTGAACCTGCTGCGGGAGGGCCTGGACCTGCCGGAGGTCACGCTGGTGGCGGTGCTGGATGCCGACAAGGAGGGCTTCCTGCGCTCGACGGGCTCGCTGATCCAGACGATCGGCCGCGCGGCGCGGAATATCCACGGGCGGGCGATTCTGTACGCAGATGTGATGACGGATTCGATGCGCCGGGCGATCGCCGAGACCGACCGGCGGCGGAGGGCGCAGGTGGCCTACAACGAGGAGCACGGCATCACGCCGGAGTCGATCGTGAAGCCGATCGATTCGAACCTGATCGCGATCACGGAAGCCGACTATGTCACGCCGGAGATCGAAGAGCGGGAGCCGGAGCTGCAGAAGCTGACGCCCGACGAGAGGGCCGCATTTCTGGACGAGCTGGAGCGCAAGATGCGCGAGGCGGCCAAGAACTTCGAGTTCGAAAAGGCGGCGCAGTGGCGCGACAAGCTCAAGGCGCTGCGCGAGCCAAGGCCGTTCAGCGCGGGGCCGGGCGAGGACGGCGGCGGCAGCGCGTGAAGGGCGGTGCTGGGAGGCAATCGAAGCCGCCGGGCGGCCAAACGGCGCGACCGGCCGCGAATTGCCCGCATCAGTAATAGGTAGATAAGATTGAAGGACATCCCCCTCTGGAGCCCCATGCTGAAAATGCGCGATGCCAAGCCCGAGGACTTGAATCCCCAAGAGACCCAGGAGTGGGTTGAGGCACTGGACCAGGTGATTGAGGAAGGCGGGCCGGAACGGGCCCGCTACCTGCTGGAGCGGCTGGCGGTGGAGGCGTCGAAGAAGGGCGCGCCGGCGGTGCTGGGCGCGAACACGCCGTACGTCAACACGATCCCGGTGGAGGAACAGGTTCCCTACCCCGGCGACAGGGAGCTGGAGCGGCGCATCAAGAGCCTGGTGCGGTGGAACGCGGTGGCGATGGTGGTGCGCGCCAACAAGTACGACGACGGGATCGGCGGGCACATTTCGACTTACGCTTCGGCGGCGACGCTGGTCGAAGTCGGCATGAACCACTTCTTCCGGGCGCGCATCGGGGACCAGCCGGGCGATCTGGTGTACTTCCAGGGCCACGCCTCGCCGGGGATGTACTCGCGGGCGTTCCTGGAAGGGCGGCTGACGGAAGAGAACCTGAAGAACTTCCGCCACGAGCTGCGGGAATCGCCGGGGCTGAGTTCGTATCCGCATCCGTGGCTGATGCCGGATTTCTGGCAGTTTCCGACGGTGTCGATGGGACTGGCGCCGATGAACTCGATTTACCAGGCGCGGTTCGTGCGCTACCTGGAACACCGCGGGCTTCTGGCGGCGACGGATCGCAAGGTATGGGCGTTTCTGGGCGACGGGGAGATGGATGAGCCGGAGTCGCGCGGGGCGCTGCAGATAGCGGCCAACGAGAAGCTGGACAACCTGATCTTCGTGATCAACTGCAACCTGCAGCGGCTGGACGGGCCGGTGCGCGGCAACGGCAACATCATGCAGGAGCTGGAGGCGCAGTTCCGCGGGGCGGGATGGAATGTGATCAAGGTGGTTTGGGGCAGCGACTGGGATCCGCTGTTCCAGGCCGATGAGAACGGCGCGCTGGTGCGGCGGCTGCAGGAGCTGGTGGACGGCGAGCTGCAGGCCATGACCGTGCGCGGCGGGGCGTATGTGCGCGAAGCGCTGTGCGGCAAGGACGCGGAGTTGCGCGAGCTGGTGGCCAACTACTCGGACGAGCAATTGGGCATGCTGCGGCGCGGCGGGCACGATCCGGTAAAGGTCTACAACGCGTACTTGCGGGCGGCGCGCCACACCGGGCAGCCGACCGTCATCCTGGCCAAGACGGTGAAGGGCTACGGCATGGGCGAGGCGGGCGAAGGGCGCAACACGACCCATCAGCAGAAGAAGCTGAACGAGGCCGAGCTGCTGAGGCTGCGCGAGCGTTTCCGCATCCCGATCCCCGAAGACACGGTGCACACGGTCTCGTTCTACCGGCCGCCGGAAGACTCGCCCGAGATGCAGTACCTGAAGGCGCGGCGCAAGGCGCTGGGCGGGGCGCTGCCGGCGCGAATCAAAGCGGTGGTTCCGCTGAACGTGCCGGAGCTGAGCGAATTTGGCGAGTCGCTGAAGGGCTCGGGCGGGCGGCCGGTGTCGACGACGATGGCGTTTGTGGCGATTCTCAAGACACTCTTGAAGAACAAGGAACTCGGCCACCGGGTGGTGCCGATCATTCCGGACGAGGCGCGCACGTTCGGCATGGAATCGCTGTTCCGGCAGATCTCGATCTACGCGCCCGAAGGGCAGATGTACAAGCCGGTGGACAGCGAGCAGTTCCTGTATTACAAGGAAGCGCCGGACGGCCAGATCCTGGAAGAGGGCATCACGGAGGCGGGCGGGCTGGCGGACTTCACGGCGGCGGCGACGGCCTATGCCAACTACGGCCTGCCGATGATCCCGTTCTTCATCTACTACTCGATGTTCGGCTTCCAACGGGTGGGCGACTTCATCTGGGCGCTGGGCGACTCGCGCGGGCGGGGCTTTCTGCTGGGGGCGACGGCGGGGCGGACGACGCTGAACGGCGAAGGATTGCAACATGAGGACGGGCACAGCCACGTGCTGGCCTCGACGGTGCCGAACTGCGTGGCGTACGATCCGGCCTACGCCTATGAGATCGCGGTGATCCTACGGGACGGATTGCGGCGGATGTTCCAGGACAACGAAGACGTGTTCTACTACCTGACGCTAGGCAACGAGAACTACGCGCAACCGCCGATGCCGCAGGAAGAGGGCACGGTCGAGGGGATTCTGAAGGGCATTTACCGGGTCAGCAGGAGCGCACAGGGAATGGCGCGGGCGCAACTTTGGGGCAGCGCGTCGATGCTGAACGAGGCGCTGCGGGCGCAGCGGTTGCTGTGGGATCGCTTCCAGATTCCGGCCGACGTGTGGAACGTCACCAGCTACAACGAGCTGCGGCGCGAGGCGCTGAGCGTGGAACGGTGGAACCGGCTGCATCCGGCCGAGCCGGCGCGCAAGCCGTATATCCAACAGGTGATGGAAGCGACGCAGGGTCCGATCACGGCGGCCAGCGATTACATGAAGGTGCAGGCCGACCAACTGGCGCCCTGGCTGAGCGGGCGGCTGGTGGCGCTGGGGACCGATGGATTCGGGCGCAGCGACAGCCGGCCGTACCTGCGGCGGTTCTTCGAGGTCGATGCGGAGTCGATTGCGGCGTCGGCGCTGGCGCAACTGGCGCGGTGGGGGCAATTCGACGCGCAGAAGGCGCGCCAGGCGCTGTACGATCTGGGCATCGATCCGGACAAGAAGGAAGCGGCGAAGAACTGAGGCGCCGCGCGACGGCCCCGCCGCGGCGTGGACGGGCCATCATTGCGGTTGGAGGCGGTTGTGCTGCAGATCACCGAACAACAGGTCCGCGAGCTGCTGCCGATGGGCGAATGCGTGGCCCGGATGAGGGAGTGCTTCGCGGCGCTCGGCCGCGGCGAAGCGTGGAACGTCCCGCGGCGGCGGCTGTTCCTGCCGACGGGCACGGTGATGCACCAACTAGCCGGGGCGTGGGGCGGCTACCTGGGGACGAAGATCTACACCACCAATGTGCAGCGCGGCGCGATGTATTTCCACCTGCTGCTGTACGACGCGGCGAGCGCGGAGCCGCTGGCGCTGATCGAGGCCAATCACCTGGGGCAGATCCGCACGGGCGCGGCGTCGGGCGTAGCGACGGACCTGCTGGCCGCGGCGGCGGTGAGCGAGGTGGCGCTGATCGGCGCGGGCTTTCAGGCGTGGACTCAACTCGAGGCAGTGCTGAACGTGCGGCCCGCGCGGGTAGTGCGGGTGTACAGCCGCAAACCCGAGAAGCGGGAGAGCTTCGCGGTGCGGGCGCGCGCGGCTTTCGGCGTCGAGGTGACGGCCGCGGCGACGGCGGAAGCCTGTGTGCGCGGGGCGCAGGTAGTGATCACGTCGACCTACGCCAGGGAGCCGGTGCTGGCGAGCGAATGGGTGGAGGCGCAAGCGCACGTCAATGCGACGGGCTCCAACCAGTCCGACCGGCGGGAGATCCCGACGGAACTCGTGCGGCGGGCCGGGCTGATCGCGGTGGACTCGATCGAGCAGGCCAGGATGGAGGCCGGGGATCTGCTGCTGGCCGTGCCGGAGGGCGAGTGGGGCCGGCTGTCGCTGGTGGAACTGGGCCGGATCGCGGCCGACGCCGGGTTCCGGCGGCCGCAGGGCGTGACGATCTTCGAGTCACTGGGCCTGGGGGTGCAGGACGTGGCGGCGGCGGCGCTGGTCTATGAGAAGCTGACCGGGCAGGCGGCCTGAGCGACGGGCCGACTACTAATATAAAAATATTAGATACGAATGGCGCGGCAGGTGCCCCGGCGCGTGGAAGGTGGCTGAATGCATTTTTGCGGAACAAAGCCAATTCGATGTTATTTCCTGTAGTTTCAATTCATTGCAGCTCAGCATTGCCTTTCCTTCGTTTTGTCCGCCGCGATTTGGGGCGCGGCGGGAGCGAAGCTGGCATCATGAGGATCGCGCCGAGGCGGCCGGAAAGCTGTGGACGGTTTGCGGAGGTCATTGGAGGTCAAGGAGATCGAGGAGGGAAAACGGCGTGATCGGCTTATGCCGCCGGGGCTGCGGAAGCATGCGGGCGAGAGCAGGCCCTAGACGAAAACCCGCCGGCGAAGTACAGACTAGCGCCGGCGGGCGTGAAGTTGTCATGGAAGGAGCTTAGTTTTTCGGCAAACGCTGGCGGAGCAACAGGCCTAGGCCGATGAGCGAGGCGCCAATCAGGCCGAAGGTGCCGGGTTCGGGGGCGCCGTTGAAAAAATAAACTGCTTCGATGCCGAAACGCTGTGCCGATTCGTCTGAATCCGGGACCCAGTAGGGATACATGTTGGCGTCCGCCTCGGTCCAGGTGTCGCTGCTGACGGCGATCTGGGCGGCCGTGACCCAGGGTTGGGCCGCCGGATCCTCGACGAAAGGAGTCGGGTTCAGCGAGGAAGCAAGCTCCAGTTGCCAGATGGCCATAGCAATGGGGCCGCTGGTGGAGACCGGGGCGTTGTAGCCGCCGACAGCGTTCAATTGGGCCATCAGCCACGAGACTTCTTCCTGAACCGGGTCATTCCCTGGCAGCACCAGGCTTCCAGAATAAGCTTGGCCGACATTCGTGTCGATGTTGATGTCGAAGCAGGCCACGTATAGCAGCGAGTCCTGGCCGTAGATGCCTCCAGAGATGGTGGCCATGTAGGGCGACGTGTATTCGTTGTAGGTCTTGCCACTTACGGTATAGCTGTAAGTCTTGTAATCGCCCGGGAAATTGGGGTCCAGCACGATGGTGATGTTGCCGGCACGGGCCAGGCCCATGAGGGCCAAGGCGAGAGCCAGCAGACTCGCAACGCGCCACAGGCTGCTCATCCGAACGGAGGAAGACTCTGCCGCGGCGAGCGCCGCGGTATGCGAAGTGCCGAATAGGGAGTGGTGCAAAGCGGGCTGCCAGGCCGCTTTCTCTTGGGGAATGACACAGGTTTCCATAGTTCTCGCTTTCTGTTTTTTTCGCACAGCCGTTGAGTCAATCGGTTTGGGTGTCTAGCGCCGGTTTACATACGCCGGTCTTGTCTGCCCCGTCCAACGACCCGTCCACCTTCAAGTTAGCGAATGGGATTGTATTAGCATTGGTACTTCAGGCTAAAACTCACATGTCTTAGTAATGGTGACTGGTTAATAAGGATATGAGTATGAGAATAGGAACTGGATGGCCAAAGACCCGTTTCCCGGACCTTTTGCAGTGCGGCTAAAACACGGGTGAACCGGGCGCCAGCTTCAGCCGGGGCAGATGGCGGAACGCGGGGCGATGGGAACGGGCGAACGGCGGCTTCAGATGACGGCCGGCCGGAGGAACCGGACGGGGCTGCTTCAAACCTGTTGACGATGCCTTTGGCGTAATACAAGTGATTGATTCGTAATAATTCGCCTTTGGTAAATCGGGACTCGTGACGATCCTGGCTGAGGTGCGCGAACGGCGCCGAAGGGGTCCGCTCGGGGGCCTGGCTGGAGGATTCGCGAGTGGTTGTCAAATCGATGCCAGAGCTGCGGAGAACTCCAGAGCGCAGCGGGATGGAATGACCCAAACACCGCGACAGGTACCAGTACTCAAATAAAACCTATTAGGTGTAGATAAATAAGAATGAAGTGCGGACAGAGACATAGGAGTTTGTCCGATCCAGTCTGAGTGACAGGACATAAATACACAGATAGACAACAACAAGTTCATGCCGAGAGTGCGTGGCAAATGAGATGGAGTCCGGGCGGGCGGTTGCACGGTGGTATGGGCAGCGGCCCACGACACTCGGCTAGCCGGGGTAGCGTTCGCGCCAGGTGCGGAGCTCGCCGGCGAGGCGGTCGCGGGCATCGACGAAGGCGGGGTTGGCGTAGTCGTTGGTGCGCTCGCCGCGATCGTTACGCTCATCGAAGAATTCGTCGGGCCCGAGGGTTTCGGGACGGAGGATGAGCTTGAAGCGGTTGTCGCGCACCATGGCCGCGGCGCGCATTTCGCCGAAGACGAGATTGGGCCAGGGATGACGTTTGGGGAGCGGCTTGCCGGAGGCGAGAGTCAGATAGCTGCGGCCGGAGAGGTTGCGGCCGGATGGCGGCGCGACGGAGAGGGCTTCGCAGACCGTGGGAAAGAGGTCGGCGAGGCTCACCAGCTCGGGGCGGCTGGACTGCGTTGGGAAACGCCCGGGCCAACTCAGAATGAGGGGGGTGCGGATCGATTCGTCAAAGAAGTTGGGCGGGTCGGAGGCGTAGCCGGCACCCCACAGGCCGTGGCGGCCGAGGAGCTGACCGGTGACGCTGGTGAAGATGACGAGGGTAGTTTCAAACAGCCCGCGCCGAAAGAGCGAGTCCTGGAGGGCGCCGACCTGTTCGTCCAGGGCGGAGATGGCGGCGGCGGCGCGGCGGATGGAGCCGAGAGGATCGGCGAGCATCTGCTTGCCCTCGAGGGCGGAGGGGGAGGCGGGCTGGATGCCGAGTGTCTGGAAGCTCGTGTTTTTGTAAAGATCCGCGTATTTGGGCGCCAGGGCGTCGTAGGAGGGTCCCGCGGCGGGGTAGGAGATGACCAGGAAGAACGGAGCGGAGGAAGACTGCCGGTCGAGGAATGCCGTGGCGTGGCGGGTGAGAACGGCGGGCGTGGGACCGGATTCGGAGCTGGACTGGCCGTTGAGGAACAGAGACGGGCCGGTGGAAACGTCGGGGACGGGCAGAGTGGCGGTTTCGGAGAAGCCGTGGCCGGGGCGCTCGTCGCCGCCGAGGTCCCAACGGCCGACGAAAGCGCAACGGTAGCCGGACGAGGAGAGCAGGTCGGAGAGCAACACTTCCGAAGCGAAGGAGGGCGGGGGCGCGGCCTGGCCGCGCTCGGGATCCTGGCGCGGCGCGGAGGTCAAATAGTCGGCGATGCCGTGCTGGCGCGGGAGGCGGCCGGTGAGCAGGGTGGCGCGGCTGGCCGAGGAGGCGGGCGTGCAAAGGAAATGGTCGAGGAAACGAGTTCCGGAAGAGGCCAGGCGGTCGATATGCGGGGTCTTGATCTCCAGGTTGCCGTAGCAGCCGAGCATCCAGGCGGCGAGATCCTCGGCGACGATCAGCACGAGGTTGGAACGCGCGGAGGCAGGGCCTTTTTGCGCGCGTAGGGCGGGGGCCAAAAGGGGCGCGGCGGTAGAGCCAAGAAAAGCCCGTCGGGTGCAGCTCATGCGGGTTGGATCTCCAATCATTCAGACTACAGGACGTCGGCGAAGCCGTGCTTCAAGCGCCGGAAAAAGAGGCCGCCGAGGACGAAGACGGCGGCGGAGAGCGCAGCCGACAAGGCGAGGTCGCGCCAGTCGGGCATTTGACCAATCAGGAGGCACTGGCGATAGGCGCGGACGACGGCCGAGAGGGGATTGCAGCGGACGGCGGCGCGGGCCCAGGCGGGGAAGCTGGACTCATCCAGGAGAATGGGCGTACACCAGAACCAGACATTGAGCAGCACCATGACGAATTGGGCCGTGTCGCGGAGATAGACCTGTAGGCTGGCGGCTATCCAACTGACGCCGACCGAGAGCAGGGCCACGATGAAGACGAGCAGCGGCAGGAAGACGATGGTCCAAGGCTGGCGGTGCTCAGTGAGCAGGACGGCGGCCACGGCGATGAGAATGGTGAGGGCGTTACTGATGAGCGATGAGAGAAAAATGGTGACGGGCAGAACCTCGGCCGGGAAGATCGTCTTGGTGAGCAGCGTGGCATGGTCAACGAGGCAGCCAGCGGAGCGTTGCACGGCTTCGGAAAAAAGCAGCCACGGCAGGTAGCCGCAGAGCAGATAGACGGCGAAGCTCTTGTGGGCGGCCCAGTGCGGCGTGGGGACGTGCAGCACGGTCTGGAAGACGAAGACCCAGATGAGGAGCATGACCAGGGGGTGGATCAGGGTCCAGACCCAGCCGGCGACGGAGCCGACGAAGCGCTGCTCGAAGTCGCGGCGGACGAGCTGTTCGATGAGGTTGCGACGCTGGACGAGGACCCGCAGGAACAGACTGCCGGGGAGATGGAATCCGCTCCCATGCTGCGTCGGGACGGTGGATGAGGGGGCCAAACCAAGATTCTAGCAGCGGGCGAGAGCGGACCCGGCTGGGGTGAAGGTTGGTATATTGAAGCCATGCCGCAAGGGTACCTGCCGCTGTTCGTATTTCTGGTCGTGGCGCTGCTGTTTCCCGTGGTGCTGTTGTGGCTGGCGGCGCTGGTCCGGCCGTCGAACCCGGGCACAGTCAAGATGGAAGCCTACGAATGCGGCATCCAGGCGGCGTCGGACTCGCGTGGACGCTACACGGTGCGGTTTTACATCATCGCGATTCTGTTCGTGATCTTCGACGTGGAGACGGTGTTCCTGTTCCCGTGGGCGGTGCGTTACCGGCAATTGGGCTGGTTCGGCGTCGGGGAAGTGTGCGTGTTCCTGGCGATCCTGATCGCGGGCTACATTTGGGCCTGGAAAAAGGGCGCGCTGGAATGGGTGTGAGGGAGTCCTCCCGGCTGCAACGCGCGATCGGCCCATGTCTGCGTCGTTGCGCCCGGCCGGAAGTGCTCGACGTGCTATCCAGGCACGCCTCCGACAGCCGGCGGCGAGGCATCATCGCATGACCGAGCGTCTGTATTACAACGACTCCCGCTTGTGCGCATTCGAAGCGACGGTTGTTGGCGCGGAAGATGGCGGGCGGCGGATCTATCTCGACCGCACGGCGTTCTATCCCGACTCGGGCGGGCAGCCGGGCGATTGCGGGACGTTGAACCAGGTCCGGGTGGTCGAGGTCATCGACGAAGAGGAACGCATCGCGCACGTCGTGGAGACGCCGCTGGAGGCCGAGCGCGTGGCGGGTGCGATCGACTGGGGGCGGCGTTTCGACCACATGCAGCAGCACAGCGGGCAGCACGTGTTGTCGGCGGCATTCGAAGAGCTGTATGGGATGAAGACGGTCAGCTTCCACCTGGGTGCGGAGTCCAGTACGATCGACCTCGAGAGCGCTGCGCTGACGCGGGAGCAGGCACGCGCGGCGGAGCGGCGGGCCAACGAAATCGTGCTCGAGGGCCGCGCGGTGGGTGTCGAGTACGAAGACGCGGCGACGGCCACGGGATTGCGCAAGGCGGCGCAGCGGGGAGGCACGCTGCGCATCATCACGATTGACGGCCTGGACCGCTCGGCGTGCGGCGGCACGCACGTGCGGACGACGAGCGAAATCGGGCCGGTGCAGATCCGGAAGCTGGACAAGATCCGCGGCAATGTGCGGGTGGAGTTCCTGTGCGGATGGAGAGCATTGCGGCGCAGCCGAGCCGATTTCGAGGCGCTCGCCGGCGCGGCGGGGCGATTGGGCGCGGGACTGGATGAGGTTCCGCAGCTGGTCGAGAACCTGCGCGAACAGGCCAAGGAATCGGAAAAGGCGCGCCACAGGCTGGCCGTGGAGCTGGCGCTACGCCGCGGGGCGGAGCTGTTTGCCGCGGCGGAGGAAGACGCCCAGGGGATGCGGCGGCACGTGGAACGGGCGGGCGAAGGGCTGACGGACGAAGTGCGCGTGCTGGCGCAGGGGTTCACGGGAGCTGGACGGGGGATTTTCATCGGCGTGTGCGAGAACCCGCCGGCGGTGCTGTATGCGGCCTCCGCGGGGAGCGGCATTCATGCCGGCAACCGGCTCAAGGAAGTGCTGGGAGCGCAAGGCGGACGGGGCGGGGGGAATGCGCAACTGGCGCAGGGCAGCCTGCCAACGGTGGAGGCGCTCAAAGCGCTGCTGACGGCGCTTTAGCCGCGGGCGTTCCACGGCCGGCGTGGCGCTGCGAATTCGCGAACCTGGGTGAGGTCAGCGGGCGCGGCGCGGACCTCAACCGCCGTGCAGCGGCGCGATGGAGATCAGCGTCAGGCCGATGACGTAGAGCACCAGCATGGCCACCAGCCGGCCCACGACGGCGGGCTTGGCGCCCTTGAATTCACGCCACACCAGCAAGCCCCACAGAGCGCTGATGAGCGTGGCGCCCTGGCCGAGAGCGTAACTGATGGCGGGCCCGACATTGACGTGGGCAGGCGCGCTGGCGGCGACGAAGTTGGAGATGGTTCCCACGGTCCAGATCAGGCCGCCGAGAAGACCCCACAAGTGACACGACCGGCGGAGCTTGAAATAATCCCCGAAGCGGACCTCATCGCCCTCGACGGGCACCTTCATGAAAAATATGCTGTAGACCGGCGTCGTCACGAGAACACCGACACCGAAGCAAAAGGCCGCCGTGTAGGGCGAGAGGCTGAACTCGACGGCGCCGCCCTTGCTGAGTTCGACCAGGGGGTAAAAACCGGCCATCAGGATGCCGCTGGCGAGACTCAGCGCAATGCCTTTGAAGGGCGAGACGCGGGGCTTGTTCAGCAGCGGTTTCGACACCGTCCGCGGATGCGGCGCGGCCGGCGGCGGCTCAGCGACTCGCTTGTAGGCGGCATGCGCCGTGGCGCTGACGATGATGGCCAGGAAAACAAAAGCCACGCCCGTAAAGAGCAGCGCCGCGTTGCCGGCGGGGTGAATGATGTAGTTGAGCACGACCCCGCCGATCAGCGCCAGGCCGATGGCGATGGGGAAAGCGATGGACATGCCCGCCACGGCGATGGCGGCAACCAGCAGCATGTTGGCGAGGTTGAACACGCCGCCTCCCAACAACGCAAAAGCGATGTTGGTCTTGCTGGTGCTCTGGAGGTTATCGAGAAAGAGCAGTTGCTGCCCCTGGTAACCGGCAGCGTTGACATCCACCATGCCGAAGGTCAGCGCGGCGATCGTAGCCGCGGCGAAAACGGCGATGGCGTAGTCGAAATAGAACAGCTCGAAACGGCAGCCCTTGGCAAGCTTGGTCGTATTGGCCCAGGAGCCCCAGCACAGCATGCTAAGGATGGTCAACGCCAGCGTGCTCGTATAGGTGTCTGGAATCATAACTCGCAATTCCTCGTGATATGCCGGGAGAGTCCGACTGAGAGTAATATATCAGCGATGCACCGGGTTTCGAGCCCGGATGATCGCCGCGAGGTTTCCATGAGAGCTACAGTAAGTGCAATTATTCTGGCTTGGGCCCTGGTAAGCGCGGCCACGGCGCAAAAGAAGCCCTTTGAAATCAACGCTCAAACGCCTGAGGGGGCACTCCTTCAGACTGCCGGCCAGGAGAACGACGAGGCCAAGAAAACGGCGCTGTACGAGCAATTCCTTGAAAAGTATCCCAAGCACGACGGCGTGCCGATGGCCGCGACGGCGCTGCAGGCGATCTACGCCAAGGCCGGAAACTACGACAAGGTGATGCAGATGGCCGACCTGGCGCTGGCCGTCGATCCGTCGAGCGCCGCCGCCGGCTACGCTGCGCTGCAGGCCGCCGAACAGAAGAAGGACGATGCGTCCATCAAGACGTGGGCCGTAAAAACAGTGGATGCGGCGAAGCAAATCCTGGCGACGCCGAAACCGAGCGATGAGTACGAGGCCGAGGAGTGGACCAAGGAGCAGGACTACGCGAAACAACTGATTGTGCGCTGCGAGTACTCGCTGGCCACGGCCGCGATCCAGGCGCAGGACCCGAAAGCGAAAGCGGATTTGGGCGAAGCGCTGATGCAGATGAATCCGGCCAGCCCGTACATGGCCGGGGCCGCGCCGCATTATCTGTATGGTCTGTCGCAAAGCGGGCGCGGCGCCGAGGCGTCCTCAGCGGCCGAAAAGCTGCTGACGATCGACAAGACGAACGCGGACTGGATGGCCGTGGTAGCCGAATACAATCTTTCCGCCAAGAACTTCGAAAAGGCGAGCACCTATGCCTTGATGATGGTCCAGGCACTGAAGAACAAGGCCGCGCCGGAGGGCGTTTCGGCCACGGATTGGGAGAAGACGAAAACGGCCAAGATGGCGCGGGGCTACTTTATCGCCGGCGACGCCGCATACGAACAAAAGAAATGGGACGACGCGGACACGCAACTGCGCGCCGGTCTGCCGCTGATGCAGGATAACAAGGAGCTGCTCGCGCCGACGTATTTCTATCTCGGATTCGCGAATCACGAGCTGGCCAGGACGGCCAAGCCCACCTCCAGAAGGGCGATTCTGGCCGATGCCAAGAAGTTCACCAGCGCCTGCGCGGCGATCGCGGGGCCGCTGCAGAGTGCGTGCCAGAAGAACCTCGAAGGATTGCAGGCGGGCCGGTGAATATCCTGGTTCCCAACCTCGGCTCCACGTCGCTGAAGTATCAGGTGCTGGAGATGCCGGCGGAGCGCGTGCTGCAGCGCAGCCGCGTCGAGCGCGTCACCGACTATGACGCTGCCGTGCTGCAGATCCACAGGGAAACGGCGGGCGTGGCTGCGGTGGCGTTCAAGGCGGTGCACGCCGGGCCACGCTTTCGCGGGACGTTCGTGATTGACGACGAAGTGATCGCAGCAATGGAGCGCTTCCTCGACGCGGCGCCGCTCCACAATGCGGTTTACCTGGCGGCGATCCGCGCGTTCCAGAAGGAATGGCCGGAGGTGCCGCTGGTGGCGGCATTCGAAACCGAGTTCCACCGCACGATGCCGGAGCACGCGCGGCTGTACGGCGTGCCGCGGGCGTGGCGGGTTGAGGAGGGCATCGTGCGCTACGGCTTCCACGGGGCCTCGCACGAGTTCATCGCGGGGCGGGCGCCGGAGTTCCTGGGGCGCGCCAAGGAAGGGCTGAGGCTGATCAGTTGCCACCTCGGGGGCAGCTCGTCGATCTGTGCGATTCGCGACGGCGCGTCGGTGGATACGACGATGGGCTTCTCGGCGCAATCGGGCCTCGAGAACGCGACGCGGAACGGCGACCTGGACGTCTTCGCCGTGCTGGCAATGATCGACCGGCACGGCTGGAGCACGGCCGAAGTGCGGCGCCAGCTGGCGCGCGAGGGTGGGCTGGCCGGGATCTCGGGCGTGCCAGGCGGGGACGTGCGGGACATCGAAGCGGCTGAAGCAGCGGGGTCGGAGGATGCGCGGCTGGCGCTCGAGGTGTTCGCCTACGAGGTGCGGAAGACGATCGGCGCCTACGCCGCGGCGATGCGCGGCCTCGACGCGATCGTCTTCACCGGTGGCATCGGCGAGAACTCGGCGCGGCTGCGCGCGTTGAGCTGCGCGGGCCTCGAGTTCATCGGCGTGCGGATCGATGCGCAACGCAACGAGAAGGGCGCCGGGGACCGGCTGGTCTCGAGCGACGCCTCCGCGGTGAAGGTGGCCGTGCTGGCGACGAACGAAGAGGTCGTCGTGGCTCGGCGTGCGATGCGGGTACTGACGGCCGGCTGATGGTTTAGGAGTGCAATGGTTTCACCCATCGTCCGGCCGCGGCCGCGTCGACGAGGTCCTGGACGGTGATGGGGACCGTAGCGGGCCACAGCCAGGAGATGGGCCAGGCTTGCGAGCCGAACAGCCAGATGGCCGCCAGGACCAGGAACCAGAGCGAGGTCCAGCCAAAATAGCCATTGAGGATTGAGGCCGTCAGGAACAGCGTCAGCAGGATGAAGACCGCGACGCGCGCCCCCGCGGCCGGGTGGCGCGCCGGGGCGAAGTGACGCTTCCAGCGCTTGCCGCGCAACGCATCCAGGTTGACGTCGAACTCCTGGCTGAAGGCTTCAAAGAACTCCACGGCATCCTCGCCGTCCAGGCCAAGGTCTTCGCGGAGTCGTGACAACAGATCGACCTTCTCCACCGCCATGCCGCGCTGTCGGGCGGTGAACGCCAGGACGCGCAGCTCCAACGGATCGTATCCAAATGACACTACTCAAACCAGTGTCGTTCAAGCTGCTGAGCAGTGGCGCGGCCGGGGAGCGGGCGTGCTTAGTGGTCCGCGGCGCGGGCCGTCACGGGGTGGTCGAGCATCAGTTGGCCCGATGCGCCGGCGGGCAGCGGCGCGAGAAGCTGTTCCTTGCGGTAGACCAGGGTCGAGGTGTCGTAACTCGCGAGCTCGAAGCCGTGGCCGTGGGTGATGGCGTCGGTCGGGCAGGCCTCGACGCAATAGCCGCAGAAGATGCAGCGGCTGTAATCGATGTTGTAGACTGCGGCGTAGCGCTCGCCGCCGCTGATGCGCGCCTGGTCGGTATTGTCCGCAGCCTCGATGTAGATGCACTGCACCGGGCACGCGGCCGAACAGAGGAAGCAGGCCACGCACTTTTCAAGGCCGTTTTCGTCGCGCTGGAGCACATGCAGGCCGCGATAGCGCGGCTGGAATTTGGGCGGCGCATCGGGATAATCGTCCGTCACGATGGGGTTCAACATCTCCCGGACCGTGACGCTCATGCCCTTGGCGATCGCCGCGGCGCCCGACAGGATTTCGTTGATGTTCGCCATAACCCTTTAAGATGCTTTCAGCTGTCGCGCCGGGCTCTGGGCTGTTCGTACGATGTGCATACTTTCTGATGCCGGCCGCCGTCCGATGGATTCGACCTTGGCCGCGCAGGGCTCCGCCCGGGAGCCTAGTTCCTGGAGCTTCAACCCGCCTTCAGGGCGGGGACCATATCCGTCTTATAAAAGACCGGCCGGCCGGCTCTCGCCGCCAGGCGCTCCAGCTGCAGCTTGTCGAAGCCCACCGCACTCCACGAGATCCGGCGGTCCGGTTCGACCAGGAAAATGGATGGCACGGTCGTAATGCCGAAAGCATTGCTGGCGGGATAACCGTCCTCCTCGCGATCGAACAGCGCTGAGATGTAGAGGCCGAATTCGTAATTGAAGCGTTCGGTCGCGTCCGGGTCGTCCTGCGATACCGGAACCATCTGTAATTCGCCCCCGGCCAAACGGCCGAGGAATGGCAGCGTGAGCTGACAGACCGGGCAGGACACCTTGAAAAAAGCCAGCACAACCGGGCCTGTCGCCAGTAAGCTGTCGAGCGGGCGCCGCACGCCGTCGGAGTCCGTAAGCGACACGTCCGGCGCCGTGGCGCCGGTTTCAAGTGGTCCTGGCGCACCCTTCCCCATATGCCAGGCATTTTACCAAAACAGACCGGAAACGAGTGGGGCGTTGCTGGAATGGATGGAACATGCGCCCGCGGCGCCGCCACGCCGGCGGTGCGGCGCTCAGCCCTGCGGCAATGGCTGCGCCGACAACGAGCCTTTTGCCTGGTCGGCCTCGGCGCGATGCCGCTGGACAAAATCGAGGATGTCGAAGTGGCGGACGTGGCGATCGGCGAAGCAACTGTTCACCGCGTCGATCTCCTCTTCAAAGATTTCGAAAACGGTCGAGAGCTTGGTGAGGATCATGAGCTCCAGGCCGCGGCGGTTCAGGCCGAAGATCGGAAACTTGCCGCCCAACTGCACGGCCCTGGAATGGGCCATGACGAGGCAGCCCAATCCGCTGGAATCAATGTAGGAGGTGTCGCGACAATCGAGGACCACGGCGGTCGTGCCCGTCGTCAGGCTCGATTGCAACAGCGTCCGCAACCGCTCGCGCAGTATTTCCAGGGGATCGCCCAGGACCAGGCGCCCTTTCAAGGCGAGGATCGGGACGCCATCACGATCACGTTGCTCGATGACAAAGCTCATAAGACAGCCTCGACCGGCCCAATTATCTATTGTACGTGAAGACGCACTGCGGTGAAACTCGCGCCGCCAGGCGCGCCCGGCGCGGGGCGCTCCAACCAACACGGCGTGTCGTTTCCGAGCACGGTTGGAGAGGAGTAGAGTGTTGCCCATGAGAACCGGATCGAGGATCACCCGCAGGCAGTTTGCGATGACCTCGGCAGCCCTGGCGGCCGCCGCGCCGCGGGCCGCAGCGATGCAGGCTGCGCGCCCAAGGCTGCGCCGCAGCGAGAGTTTCTTCGGACTGCATTTTGACCTGCACCCCAACGAACACGACACGGTGCTGGGGCGCGATGTGACCGACGAGATGGTGGGAGCGCTGCTCGACGCCGTGCGGCCGGACTTCGTGCAGTATGACTCCAAGGGCCACCCGGGCTGGCTGGGATGGCCGTCGCAGGTGGGCCCGTCGGCTCCGGGCATTGTGAAGGATTCGCTCGAAATATGGCGCCGGGCCACAGCGTCGCGGGGCGTGTCGCTGTACATTCATTTCTCGGGCGTGTGGGATTTCGAGGCCTGCAAACGGCATCCGGAGTGGGCGCGCGTGGGCCCGGATGGGGCGCGAGACAAGCAGCAGACTTCCACTTTCGGGTCGTACGTGGACCTGTTGATGCTGCGGCAACTGAGGGAGGCGGCGACAAAATACGACCTGGACGGAGCATGGGTGGATGGAGAATGCTGGGCCATCAATCCGGACTACTACCCGGGCGTCGAAGCGGCATTCCGCGATGCGACGGGATTCGAGCGCCTCCCCAAGCACCCGAAGGATCCGGGGTGGCTGCAATTCCTCGAATTCAACCGCCGGCAGTTCCGGCACTATGTGCGCCATTACGTCGATGAGCTGCACCGCACGCATCCCCGATTCCAGGTGGCCAGCAACTGGCTGTACTCAACCTTCGTGCCGGAGGAGCCAGAGCTGCCGGTGGACTTCCTGTCGGGCGATTTCATCGGCAACGCCAGCGTTTCGGCGGCCCGGCTGGAGGCGCGTTACCTGGCCCAGACCGGAAAGACCTGGGATCTGATGGCGTGGGGATTCCAGGATGCGGGCACGACCAGGATTGGTGCGGTGCACAAACCGGCCGTGCAGTTGCAGCAGGAGGCAGCGGTCGTGCTGGCGCAGGGCGGGGGATTCCAGGTGTATTACAACCCCAGCCGCGCGGGCTGGTTCGAGCCGGCGCACGTCGAGGTGATGCGGCGCGTCGGGGACTTCTGCCGCGAGCGGCAGGCCGTGTCGCACCAGTGGCAGACGGTTCCGCAGATCGGCGTGCTGTTTTCCAGAGAGTCTCTGTATGCGACGTCCGGCAAGCTGTTCGGCTGGTGGGGAAAGCTGGTCGACCCGGTGCGCGGCTGGCTGGATGCGCTGACCGCGCTGCATTACTCGGCCGATGTTGTGCCGGATTGGAAACTCGCGCGGATCGTCCACGAATACCCGCTGATGGTGCTGCCCGAATGGGCGGTCATTGGCGAGGGAGTGAAGAAGACCCTGCTGGAGTACACGGCCGGCGGAGGCCGGCTGGTGATTTGCGGCGCCTACAATGCGGCCGTGTTCGCAGCCTCGGCAGGCATCCGACTGGCGGGCGATCAGCCCACAGAGCAGGCGGCGTGGATCGGCGGCTCGGAAGTGCTGGCCAACCTGCGTGGGCCTTGGAGGGACGTTGACGCCGGGGATGCGGCCGTGCTGGAGCAGCGCTTCCCGGATTACGACACCCGGTCGGGCGGCAAAGCAGCCGCCGTGGCGCGAAAGTACGGTCAGGGCGAGATCGTTGTGGTGCCGGGGCCGCTGGGCTCGGTCTACGACGGGACGCACGCGCCCGCGGTCCGCGATTTGGTCCGGCGGCTGGTCGGGGCGCGCTTCCGGCCGCTGGTGGACGTGACGGCACCGCCGGCTGTCGAGGTGGTGTTGCGCCGGAGCAATGGACGGCTGGCAGTTCATTTGCTGAATTCGACCGCCATGCAGGTCGCTGGCGAGTATGCGGCCATCGACTTCATCCCCCCAGTCGGACCGGTCCAAGTGAGCTTCCCGTGGAAGCCTGAGCGTGTTGAAGTGACCCCTGGCGGAGCGCGTCTTCAGCCCATACAGGCTCCCGGCCGCGGCCAGAACAAGAGCGCGTGGACCGTCGAGCTGCCCGCCCTGCACATCCACGAGATCGTCACGCTGGAGGCGCCGACCCCAGGGCATGATATAGTGAAAAAGTTCCCGCAAGGGCTCGTAGCTCAGTTGGTTAGAGCGCTACCTTGACACGGTAGAGGTCGCAGATTCGAGTTCTGCCGGGCCCACCATTGTTTTCAAAAACTTACGGCGAACTACCCTAGAAATTCCCTCTGTTTGGAGTCCAAATGGAGTCCAAACCGCTCGCCCATCCGCGCCCCCTCGTGCTCAGCGGTGGACGCCAGTCCTGTGCATTGAATCGCACGTTGCCGCCCCGCTTGGCTGGATTTGGATCACGTTGGCCCGGTGTTGGCCGTTATTCCTACCTGGTTGTACTCTTCATACAGGCAAAACCGTATGCAGAATATGCAAAAGGCTAGATCTGCTTTGTTTTCTGAGGGATTGCGGCGGCTTCGCGCCACACGCCCAGATATGCAAAATATGCAAAAGTCCTCGCAGCCTCTCTGCCGCGTGTATCGGACCTTACGGGTCACGCCCGCGATGGAGAGTGGTATGACGGATCACGTCTGGGGTGATTTGTGGGCTACTCGGATAAGCCCATCCGGGGATTGACCTCCGCTACCATACCGAACATGAGATCGCACACAATGCGTAACAAAACAAAGAACATTTGTTATCACAAAATTTAATTATCACATTTGTTTTCAGTATGTTATGATTAACATATGGCACGCAAGTATGAAGAAACACATCCATGGTTGACCTTCTCCACGAAAGCGCTCCGAACTGAGCGAGTAGATCTTTGGGCAATGCTCGGAGAATGCAAGTCTAAATTCGAACACATCGCCGGAACCCCCCTGCAACCTGATATCGCCGAGAACCTGCACTATCTCTATCTGGCTAAGGGAATATTGGGGACTACCGCGATTGAGGGGAACACCCTATCGGAGGAAGAGGCGCTGCGGTTTCTTGATGGCAAGCTCTCACTCCCTCCATCCAGGGAATACCTAGCACAGGAACTGAAAAACATTGAGGCAGCCTGCAATCAGATAAGGGATCGTCCCTTAAGTGGTACCCCCATGCCGCTGAATGTCGAGACCTTGTGCGCCCTGAACGCCATGGTCTTAGATGGGCTTGCCCTAAACGATGGAGTGGAGCCGGGGGCAATACGCAAGCACGAGGTCGGCGTTTCGCGATACCGTGGGGCTCCCGCAGAAGATTGCGGTTTCTTATTGAACCGCTTGGGCGAATGGCTCGAAGAACCCCAATTCTCTGATCCAGCTTCTATGCGTATGGAACTTGCCATCATGAAGGCGGTGCTGGCCCACCTCTATTTGGCATGGATTCACCCGTTTGGCGATGGAAATGGACGAACCGCGAGATTGGTGGAGTTCCAGATCTTACTTCGGGCCGGAGCACCAACACCAGCCGCCCATCTCCTTAGTAATCACTACAACCTGACGCGCACAGACTACAGCCGACAACTCGACTATTCAAGCCGGTCCAACGGCGACATCCTGCCGTTCATCAAGTACGCAGCCAGGGGGCTTCTGGATGGCCTTCGGGAGCAACTAGCGCGTATTCGGGAGTACCAAAGGGATTTGACGTGGCTGAGTATCGTTCACGCCGCATTTGAAGGCAGGGAGAGCAGTGCCGACAAACGGAAGAAACACCTGGTCTTGGATGTTTCTAAATCCACCGACCCAGTAAAGATTTTGCAGGCAGCAAACGTCAGCAATCGATGCGCAGCGGCCTACTCGAACAAGACCAAGATGACCCTTAAGCGCGACTTGGGCGAACTGATGGAGATGGATCTAATGGTCTTTGATCCCAAGAGCCGCACAATTGCAGCGAACAAGGGCCTAGTGGATGCGTTTCTTCCGAGGCGAGTATCACCACAATCGCAGGAGGAGCACACGCCAACGCCCGCTTAACGCGCCGCCCTCCGCGATATACCCGCAACGCACGCTTAGGACACCACCCGCTGGACAACCCCGCCCAGAGCGATTATCGCCAGCGTAGAGGCTCGTTCCGGGCCGGTTGCCTTGCCTGCTAGAAACAACCGCCACCGAAGCACAGTGAGGTGAACGGCCAAACGGTCGTTCTGTCGGGTCTATAAGAAGGGCGTCGACGCGCAAATTGGCCGTTTGCTCGGTGCGAGTTGGCCATTTCCTCGGCGATCCGCAGATTGTGCTTGCTTGTGCCGGGAACCAGAGCGATGAATTGGGTGCGCCGAAAGGTCGCACAAACCACTGATTAGAAAGGATAAACCATCATGACAAACGCAGAGGCCGCAACAACCGCCAGCCCCGCCGTCGCTCCGGACCAGGGCGCTAACGTCGCGCCGGAGAAGCCCTCGACAAAGAAGGGTGCCACCCAGAAGAAGGCCGCGCCCAAGGCCCAGAAAGCCGCCAAGGGCGCGAAGCCGAAGAAGGAAGCCAAGGTCGCCAAGAAGGCCGCCGCGCAGCCCGCGCCTGAGCGCGGCAACAAGAAAGCCGAGGTGATCGCGATGATGAAACGCGCGAAGGGCGCGACGCTGGCCGAGATCATGGAGGCCACAGGCTGGCAGAAGCACACCGTCCGGGGCTTCGTCAGCATCCTGGGCAGCAAAGGCGGCGAGAAGATTGAGTCTTCGATGAACGCCGCCGGCGAGCGCACGTACAGAATCGCGAAGTAGACTGCCCGCACGTTCGCCTGCCCAAACGCCGCCCCTGGTCCCCAGTCGGGGCGGCGTTCCTGCGTGTGGAGCCTCGATTACTCCCGAAACGCGGATCAGTGGAAATGTTCCGGCGGCTGCACGCACCAGAAGGGCCAGCGTTGCGCCACAGGCGCGCCGTGTGGCGTCGCCGGCCACCGGGTGGTCCATGGGGGCAGACGGCCCAGCGACGCGCCGTTGCCCGCGCTGTAGCGGCGACGTCGCGGAGTAAGTGACGTCACGGACCCGTCACGTCACAGGCGGGCTCGATTCTGGTACGAATTCGACACACGGCAGTTCCGGCTGGCCACTCTAGAAGTCCGGCAAGTGCAGTGTTTTCTTGATGTTGCTGGAAATCTGACGAGCGGACCGTGGTATGCGCCGAAAGCCGCGTGCCTCTGACAAAACCCTGCGAGGCGTTGGTCGGATCGATTGCGTGCCCGCAGGGCAACGCCCGCGTCAGCCGCCGTCTCCCGCTGTGGAACTGCGATCTAGATTAAGAATTAAACTCAGTTAATGTTTCGGGCCCCGCCCGCCCAGAATGGCCGGCGTTGGGGCGGAAACGCGCTGTGTGGCGTCAGTGCCCTCGGGTTGCGCAATGGGGGTGTCCGCGCCAGCGGGCGCTGGCCGCTGGCGCTAACGCGCTGCCCGCGGCGAGCGATCCAGTTTCAGCACCCGCGCGACTGACTCCAGCCTCCAGGCCGTGCCCCGCCGCGTTCGGTACGCCCGACGATTCAGCGTTGCGGCAATCCCGCGTGGCGGCACGCCGTCGCCGCGCAGCCGTCGGATCTCCGCCAGCGCCTCCTGCTCGCCGGGATCCGGCTCCAGGTGCTCGCCGTCGTCCGCGAGCCGGTAACCGTACGCCAGGTTGCCAACCCGCTCGCCGTTGCTGCGCTTGTGGCTCATCGCGTCGCGCGTTCGTTCGCCGATCGCCTCGCGCTCCCACTGGCTTACTGCGGTCATGATGTTCAACACCAGCCGCCCTGCGGCAGAACCGGTGTCGAGCGACTCCGCGACCGACACCAGGGCCACGCCCCGGTGCTCGAAGCGCTCCAGGAGCGTGCACAGGTCCTTTACGCTTCTCGTGAGGCGATCCAGCTTGGCCACAATCACGGCCTGCACGTCGCCGGAATCGACGAGCTCCAGGAGCCGAGCCATGCCGGGCCGGTTCAGGCTCTTCGCGGACTCGCCGCCGTCCACAATCAGGTCGCCCAACTCGGCGCCCTGGACCACCGCCATGGCACGGATCTTCTCCGCCTGGACATCGAGCGAAACACCCCGCTCGGCCTGTATGTCTGTGGAAACTCGAACGTAGCCGACTGCTTTCATCGGTGACATGTTGCGCCATGGGCGCGGCGAATCTCAAGAGAATTCGGAGTGGAAAGCGCTGCCAGGTCACGAAAGGGTCAGTGTGTCTTGACAACGCCGACGCCGTTATAGACGGAAATCCTGGATTAGAACTGCCACCAAAAGAACCGTCCGGGAGTATGATGGACCAACCCGGGAGGCCAAATTGGAAATCCCGGTTTAGAGTCGATCGATTTGACCAAACCGCAACTCAAAGGAATCGCGATGAAAAAGCTCAGCCGACGCCAACTTATCCAAGCGGGACCACTGGCGTTCGGTGCCTCGTTTATCAGGCCGGCATCAGTACTCGGGGCCGAGGCACCCAGCAAACACATAAGGCTCCTCAATAGGCGGCCGCGCTACCAAAGCGCATCGATGATTCACGGAAACAGAGAGGATGCGGAGCATTTAATGCGCCTGTTGGTCCGCGACCAGGCGAGCTTTGCCCCGAGCTTCTCGTCCGGCAACCTGCTGATTCATGGCTTCAGCGCCGAAGGCGGGCGTAGCGCCGATTCGGGTACCGTGAATTTCCGCGACTGTGTGGCTAACGCGCCCGGCCTGCATTACACCTGTCTTTTCCCGGTGACCTCATCGGTAGAGACCACTGACCGTTTCACCGATAAAGCCGCTCAGCTCGTCTTCCGGCGCAACGGCAAGGCGCTCGAGCTTTCATGGCGCAAAGAGGGCCGGCGATGGAGTCCCTGGCTGGTCGAGGACCTCTTTGAAGGAGACAACCTCGTCGTCAGACAGGCCGTAGCGATCGCCAGCGGCGCGGCGGCGGATGTCTTGGGCTGTCGAATCGACCTCTCCGGCGACCTGGAGGGAGTCTACGTTGACGTGATTGGGAAAGTATTCCGTGACAGCAGTCTTGTCTGGGCTGACAACCGCATCTCCGGCGAAATCATCCGCGAGTCGGAGAATTTCACGTTCGTGTCGGGCCCCTGGAAGGGAAACAAGCCTCCGACGAAGGCGGTTGGAGCCCGCTATGCCCTCTTCACCAACCTGCCTTCGCCCGTCCCGGTGAATCTGTCCGGCAAAGAGGGCGATACGTACCGGCTTGCGGGAAAGCCGGGCACCACGCTCTGGGTGCTTTTTGCCGCAGGCTTCGAGCGCTCCGAGGTGGATGGCGAGTTATCGAGGGCCGCCGCGGACCTCGACGGTTTTTTGGGCCGCGCCAAGGAACCTTGGCTGAACTACTTTCAAAGGGATGTGCCAGCTTTTCACTGTAGCGAAAGCCGGCTAGAGCGGGTCTATGCCGAACTTTTCGCCTGTGGCCTGATCAACACCTTCGATGTGCCCTATGATCCCTTCCGGCATCCCTTCACCGTGCCCGCCGCGAAGACCGTGTCCAACTGGCATCAGCAGTTCTGGCACGACTCCCTCTTCCATTCGCGTCAGTTCCTTTGGCTCAATGACCCCAACCGCTGCAAACAGGACCTCTGGCAGATGGCGGATGTTCAATTCATCCATAGCGCGCCTGACCTGGGCGAGCCGTATCCGGATCCGGCCATCCTGATCCAACCTGCGATCAATATGCTGGGATTGACCGGATGGGATATCTACAGCCGTTCGCCGGACCGCGCATTCCTTCGCACGGTGCTGGACCGGCTCATGGATTACGACCGTCGTAAGTGCCGGCCCAGGCCCGCTGATGCGCCCGTAATGAAGGACATCGAAGAGCCCCCATTCAGTTGGTTGCATCCGTACCGGGATTACGATTTCGACCGCGACTGGCTGATCTCCAGTGAGCTTACAGGCGATGATACTTGCCGCGCGGATCCCTTTCTGAAAGGGACGAGACCCAAGATGTGGTATGAGGGGCCTGAGGTCACGCTTGAGCCCGCTGACACCAATTTGTATCTGCTCGGCAATCGTCTAGCCATGCGCAGGATGGCCGAGGCCTTGGGTGACAAGAAGATTTGTGCTGAGCTTGACGAGGTGATCGCCAAGCAACGTTCGGCGATGGACCGCCTCATGTGGCTGGAGAAAGAGTCGCGCTATGCGGATATAGTCGAGAAATCACATGAGGTCAGTTCCGTGCGGGACATCGGCAACATCACCACGGCTATCTACGGCCGCGATGTGGACCGGGACCGGGCCAAGCGGGTCATGACCGACCTGCTCGATCCCACTGTATTCTGGACCCCACTGCCCTGTCCCTCCTGTCCGGTCAACCACGCGGGCGTGAATGGTAAACCGGGCTTTTACCCGGAGGGGTACTGGCGGGGGCGGGTATGGGGTTTGCATGTCTATGAGGCGCTTTTCGGGTTGTATCGATACGGCCAGGCTGAGCACGCCGCGTTTCTCCTTCATCGTTTCTTTGATACGTTGGCCCGATTGTCGACGCCTGCGCCCGAGAACTTCAATCCCCTGAACCGTGAAACCATCGGGACGGCCTTCATGAGCTACAGCTCGCAGATGGTGCATCCTTTCCTGAGCTTCACCACCGGGTTGATCATGGTGCCGGGTGACGATCTGAAGTTCGATCCGATCGCTCTTGACCCCGAATGGGCGCGCTTCAGCTTCGGGCCTTTTCAGTACCGCCCCAATGCGGTCATTTCCGCATCCTGGGACCCCAAGGAAGGCTACCATGTGCAGGTCAATGACCAGACTTGGAAATTCCCGATCCCTTCGCGGTTCAAACTGCTCTACACGGACGGGGTTTACAACCTGGACGAGGCCAGCGTGCAACCCATCTACTTTGCCGGCAAACCGCCGGTCGCGGCCCAACTCGAGCACTCTTCCGCGGGCGAAGTACAAATACGCCTGATCAACAAGACCATCCGTCAAGTCAGCGGTTCTGTGCTCACCCGGCAATTGATTCTCAACCAGGGATTGTCGAGTATCGGCGAGAACAGATTTTCTCTTGCTCCCGGGTCGGAGCAGCTGCTCTCGATCGGCAAGCCGGCGGACAGCCCCAAGGGTAAATCATGGGCGCTCTCAGCGATCCGCGTGGCGGGGTATCCCGTGACTTATTCCGAGGGTCTGGGATTATGAGATTCATGAATAGACCACAATGGACTTCTCCAATATCTATTTACCGCAGATTCGAACAGCTTGCCGAGGAAAAGGGCTACGACGGTGTGGTCGCTGCTACGCATTTCGACTGAGCTCGTGAGCCAATAACCTGAGCTCGTCTGGCACTTCCGATTTCAATCGTCTTTGGTGCGCCAGCTCATGGCTGGTAGCGAATTGCTCCGAAGATGAGGGGCTCGTGTGACCGTACAATGCGCGGGAATTGCAGTTGAAACTCACCTACTACTCCGACGAGATTCGGTAGACATCTACTCTAAATCAGCGTATAAAGAAAAGCAAGGGCCCGGTTCGATAGGCCAGCGCAAAGCGCACCCTCCGAAAGATCCCGAAATCCAGCCGCAGGAGTTAGGATGAACGATCTTGCAGTGTGCGTATGGCCGATTGCCAGGCTCATTCCCTACGCCCGAAACAGCCGCAAAATCCCTGACCGCGCGGTCAACAAGGTAGCCGCGTCGATCAAGGAATTCGGCTGGCGCGTGCCAATCGTCGTCGACAAAGACGGCGTCATCATCTGCGGCCACACCCGGCTGCTGGCAGCCAGGAAGTTGGGACTCCAGCAGGTGCCGGTGCATGTTGCCGATAACCTGACGCCGGCGCAGGTCAGAGCCTACCGGCTCATGGACAATCGCAGTCACGAAGAGACTGAGTGGGATTTCGAGTTACTCGGGCCGGAGCTGGAGGAGCTGCGAGGCCTGGACTTCGACCTGGAGTTGACCGGTTTCGACGGGCGCGAGATCGACGATTTACTCTCCGACCCCGGCGACGACGACCGCGCCAACGCCGCGCCGCCAGTGCCTGAGAACCCCGCTGCGCGGCCGGGAGACGTGTGGCTGATGGGGAAGCATCGCCTTTTCTGTGGGGACTGTACGCAGCCCGATGTTGTCGCGCAGCTACTGGGCGACGCCAAACCGCTCGTGCTGATCACCGATCCGCCGTATGGAATCGAGCTGGACTCGGAATGGCGCGATCGCGCCGGGCTGAACGGCTGCGGGCCGGCCGAAGCCAGCTACCTGAAGCATCGCACCGAAGGTCACACCCAGACGACTATCTCCGGCGACACTCGCGCCGACTGGTCGGAAGCCTTCAGCCTCGTGCCCAGTCTTCAAGTGGGCTACGTCTGGCACGCCTCAAAGTTCACGAGCGAAGTCCTCGCCGGGCTGCTTCGGATCGGATTCGTGCACCACCAGCAGATCATTTGGGATAAGCAGCGGACCGTTCTTACGCGTACTCATTATTGGTTCCAGCACGAGCCCTGCTGGTACGTGCGTAAGAAAAACGCACCGTGGTACGGCAAGGCCGGCGACAACTCGACCGTCTGGGCTATGCCCTCACCGAAATTCATCATGGGAGGATCGAAGGAAGAGAAATGTGATCATCCTACGCAGAAGCCCGTCGAATTGATGCGCAAGCCGATTCTGAACCACACGAAACGCGGCGAGGCGGTGTACGATCCGTTTCTCGGCAGTGGCACCACACTGATCGCTGCCGAACAGACCGAGCGCGTCTGCTACGGAATCGAGCTCGATCCAAAGTATGTCGATGTCATCGTGGAGCGCTGGCAGAATTTCACGGGTCAGCAGGCGACGCTCGGCGCCGGCGGCCAAACATTCGAGGCTGTCAAGGACGCGCGGCTGGAAGTCGCGGCATGAATCGAGCGTTGCCACCGCGAGATCGCGGAAATCGAAACTCTGATCCGTGCCGGGCATCCCGATCTCCATGGGCTACTTCTCGCGCTCTCGGATTGGAGTGCCGAGTTGCGCCTACTCGGAAAGGAGGAGTGAAGCATGGCACGCCCTCAAACGAAGATTGACCTCGGCGAACTTGAGAAGCTGTGCTCGATGCAGTGCACCGATGAAGAGGTCGCTGCATTCTTTGGCGTGAGCACCCGCACGATCGAGCGGCGGCGCAAGGTGAAGCGGTTCCGCGAGATCATGGACAACGCCAAGGCCAAGGGACGGATCTCGGTCCGCCGCAATCTGTTCAAACTGGCTGCCAAAGACAACGTCGCGGCGGCCATCTTCCTGTCGAAGAACCTGCTGGGCTATAAGGACGTGATGAGCAACGAGCACAGCGGCACAGACGGCGGCCCGCTGACTCTGGTTGTGCGGCGAATGGACAAGGAGCCGGCGAAATGAAGGCCTGGCTGACTCGCTGGACTGCGGGAACGGGCTGGGCGAGCAGGCCGAGCGAGCAGCGAGAAATCTACACCCGCGAGGGCGAAAAGATTACCAGGGGCGACGGATCAACTCCCGAACTTGACATCCTGTTAGCTGCCGATCATGACGGATATCGCTGGGCTGATAGACGGGGGAGTGGCGTGCGGGAATGCTCGCCTGGAAGACAAATGTGTCCCGATCAGTGATGTCTGGCTCAGTGCCAGGGAGTCACTCTAGGATGAGCACGTTACCCGTTCAACTTGACGAATTGCCGGCCGAACTTCCGAGTGGCGCGTAATCCAGGAGCAATCGGGATAAAGCACATGTACGACATGGCGACAATACATTCGGCTGTCGTTGTCACCGGGGAATTTCAGCAGGTCTATCTCGGGCCGCTGGTGAGGGGGACGTCAACGGAGTACACTCATTTCCCCGACTCCGCTTGATCTAAGAAGGGAGAACGCCGAAGGCCTTGAGCGCCTGCTCTGCTGTTAACATGAGGCTAGCCAATTGAGCGACTGTGCTCAGGCCAGTTTGTAGGAAAGCGATTGACGATTTAAGTAGCCCGGTCTTTCTTCTCTCTGGCGGAAGCGCGACTTCTGTGCAGACCAAGGATAGGTGTTCGAGCAGTTCCTTCCGTTGGGGATCCCCCAGTGCTTTCGACGCTGCAATCGCTTCCGTAAGCCCCCGGAGCGCCTCCGCAAGATCATCTTGGCCTTGCCCGACCAGGCTCTGAAAGGAGGCAGTGAGATCCCTGACGACTGTTCCAAGGTTCAAGCTGGCGATAGTGCTGTGTGAGATGTTGAATGTCATCGAGGGTTTCTCCTGTCGATACAAACCGAGTCGCGATTCGAGTCGTAGCGCCGAGAGTTCGCTGCCGATTCGCACTTTGGCGCTGCTCGCTTCATGTTCCACGTTGGCACGCAACGCTTGGCGGACTGCACCTCCAAGGTCGGGCACTCGTGAAAGCACATTTTCAACCACTGCTGCAGCTGCCCTGTCAACATGACCAAAGAGCTTGTCCTTCAGCGCTGCCAGTTGCTGTTCCTCAAGTAAATCGGGGACGCTCCTGCCAAGTTCCTTTCTCAGCTCAATGGACCGCCAAGCCACGCCCAAGTGTTTCTCGAAACGAATCTTCACTTCGGGGCTGAATCGAACTCCCGAGATGATCACTCCTTTGGCTGAGAGATCTCCTTCCAGAGTGGCGACCTCGATGCGCGCTTCGGCGGCCGCCTCACTTAGGAACTTCATGAACCTGTTTTTCTCCAAGGCCAGCGCGTCGAATAAGTTGGTTTGCTCTGCCATTCCCTTAGGCTCCTTGTCGGTCAACTGCCCGGTTGACACGCTGCTGCCGTCATCTCGGGGTTCTCGGAGTCTCCGCGTCAATACTGATCTCAAGGCGATTGAAGTTAAGGAATCCTATACGGTTCCAGAGGGGTGGCGTGATCTCGGTGCACGCCTAAAAAGTAGGCGCCGGCTGCGTCTCGATATATCTGCACATCAAACACCCGGTTTCCGGAGATTTCCCGTCGCGCGACCACACCCTTGGCGGCCAGAGCTTCGAGGTTAAGCCGGAACCGCCCGATTCTCACGGTTTCGCCAGTCACGCGCTTTAGCCCGAGGTCGACCTCGATCATAGGCTCGAGTATGTTCGTTTTTGCACATCGGCCCATGCGCTCGTTTAGATTCCACCTTCGGCTCACTGATATATCTGACTCCTTGAAACATCAATGGGGATCGGTCTCCCGGCCCAAATCGCGGAGCAACATTCGCCTTCGTAAGCATAGCCATATTACTCCAACTCGGCTTCTCTCCGGATCATAGCGCGCTCGGAGACGGGCAGACAGCCCTCGCTTTGACGGATCACGCTCATAGCAACGAAGTGCCGCGACCGATTGTTAGCGGATGGTCGGCTACGCCTTCCATGACAGACTCGTGAATGAGGCGCTCGCCACGGCGGTCAATGCCAACCCTCAGGCGCGGGTGCTGGTTGTCGATCCCGGCATCACAAGGACGGTTCGCCGCACGGGAGCAACGCATCGAGAACCGCCTTTCGAACACCTGAAACTGGGCTTGCTGGAGTGCCGGTGGTCGGGGTTCACGTGGTTGGAGGGGAAATTCGGCGACAAACGCGTGGCGGCGGCGCTGGTGCGGGAGATTGAAGCCGCGCTTCAGTCCCGACGGGGACATGGTGGCGCGAAGGAGGGACTTCGTTATCGGAAAGGGGCTGCTCTCCGGGAGAATCGCCGCTAGGCCGGCCACGATCCGGCGACCCCGATCCTGTCTAGCTTGTGCGTAAACCGCGCGAAGCTGCTAGGTGCGTTTGGCCGTCGTTTGCCGCTTCGCCTTCCGCTTTATCATGGTTGGTCAATTGACGATAATAGCGGTCCACCGTTGCCCACCCGAATGTTCAATGTCGTGTAAAGCCTCTTCTTCGGCCATGAAGGGACTTGCCTGATAAAACACAGAATAAAACCGGTTCCAGTCCTTTGAGCCTCGATAGCCACCAATGTCTTCGATGACACCCCTGATCGCCACGCCCAAGTCTTTCTTTTCCCTGACAAACTTAAACTCGATTGCGGCGCCGAGATCAAAGACGCCCGCGTCCGGCTTGAACGTCGTCAAGGTTTTCGGAATTCGCACATCGTCAGTGAAGCTCAGAAAAGCGGCGCCTAGGTAGTCATGCATCACTTCCTGAACATCGTGCTCTTTGGACGGCGTGACCCCGCGTCTATGAACCAGCGCGTGAGTCCTTCTCAGCATTTCTTCCAAGCGCTTTAGCTCGCCTACCGTCGGGCCGTCCTCTGTACAGCTACGTAGCCCTTGTACGAGTCGCCGCAAGTAGTCGAGAGGCGCGCTGTACAAGTATTGTCCTTCGTGGTCCTCGATCATCGCCATCACGCCCTTTGGCTTCTTCCTAAACTGGGCCCATGCCGCTGCCAACGACGCCATCCTCGTTTGCATTCCTGCTGCGTCGAGCACTATCAGTGTCGTCTCCTTCAGATCCTCCAAGTTCCCTTCGAGCGCCGCCTCAGGGTCTGCGTACCCAATCGGGGCAGCGTCAACCTCCTGTGAGCCGAATGCTTCGGCTTCGATCTGCATCAGGGCATCATTCGCTCGTCCCAAATATGAGTCGAGGACGGCAAGTGCGTTACGAACGGCGTCTTTATCCATACTCCAGTCCGGCCTACCCATTCTAAGGCCATTTCAGGGCCGGACTTGCCAACGACCTGTCGATTCGGAGCGACAAACGCCCTTGCGTCGGCCCACAGCCGCTTCGGGAGGGTCGTCAGGCGCTCGGAGAAGGGCGAATGCCAACTGGTTCGATGACAACCTCCGAGTCGCCCGTAATTCGACAGCAATCCATCCTGACCGGCGATCGAATATATGACTGGTTGACGTTTCGGTCGAACAAAGTCCGGACACCGCGTTTGCGGGGAAGGCGATGCGTCAGGTGGTACTCGGTAGTTGCAGCAGTATGAGAAGATGAGGTCATGGCCAGACCCGAAACTCGCCTGATACCTCTGGCCAACCCCGATCTTGTGCGCCGCTTGGCGTATCGTTTGTGGGAAGAACGCGGGAGACCGGTAGGGTCACCAGAATATGACTGGCTTCGAGCCGAGGAGTTCCTTCGAAGGCGGATCCTCGCGCTGCGCCCTAAACAGGTTGTTTGTGGCATACATGATTTCGGAACTGGGGGTGGTCTCACGTCGGGGTGGACATATTTTGCTCTGCCAGACTCCGCAGTTCCAGAGTTTTCGAAGCGTGCTCGCGCACTATTGCCGAGCGACATCGACGAATTTCACGCAAGCGAAAACTTCAACAATTATTTTTCCGCCTTCGAGGAGTTTTTGAAGTTAATCCGAGACACCATCCAATCGGATTATTACTCGGTAATTCGAGTCATTTCTAACAGCGAGGATTGGGGGGATGAGTTCAGCGGCTTCGCAGCGCGGGTAGTTGAGAGCACATTTCAGCAAGCTGGAGTCACAGATCGAGCGATCATCTCTGCGCGTCAAGCGTGTGCGCCGCCGCTGTTCACCATTCCTCGTGTGCTAGATGACTTCGGCGATACGATTGCTCTCCGCGTTGAAGTAGATCGAGACGACGAGAGCGCTCCCTTCGTGAGTCTGAACACCACCATCAAAGGTAGGCCGTTTACCGCCCGCCACCTATTCGCCGTTGCACTTGACTCTTATGTTGATCAGAGGTTTCCACACGCGCCGAGAGTTAAAAAGGATGGCACGAGCATAGATATCCTCGACAGCAAACTTTCTTGGATGGTTCAGGCGAGTGATGTACTCGGGAATTTTGCAATGAACTATGCATTTAGAGACGTTGGTCCGACAACTCCTGGCCGTCTGCGCAAAGCACAGATCTTCGAGAATGTGTTTGGGCGCTGGTTTTCTGGGCCTAGCCCACGCCAGTTTTTTTCAAAGTTGGAGATGAGATTGCTCCCGTTCAGAGTGGAGCGGTGAATTGGGGTGTAACTAATCTGCCGGAACTAGATTTCTTATAGCCGTTCCTTGCCTTGGGGTTCTGTCTGGATCGTCGGCTACTCGGAAACGGCGTTCTGAGATGTTAGCCTTGCACTTGGATGTAAAACGCCCGACCCGCCGAAGCGCGCAACGCGGAGGCTCCGTCTGGATGGTCGGCCAACCGGAAGTTGTCCGTTTGAGTTTCCAGTTGGCAAGGCGTAGATGTGCCGAGATCGGACCCAACAAGCGGCGGGCCGACGGGCACCCGACAGGGACTGCCCAAGTCTAATATTGCAGCCGCGAACATTCGGGTAGCCGAATGCCTACCGATATTGACCCATATCGCTCCTGGCACGAGCCTCCGCCGCGCGTCCGGTTACTTGCCGTAAATGCCGTTTATCGTCCGCTGGCACAATTCCCAGGAAGCAAGCCGCAATCCCAGCTCAATGGTCGAAGGGGCGCAAGTGGCTGCTGGCCCGCGCGCCTAGCAGCGGCCCCAGCCACCGTGCTCGAGGGCAATACCGCCTGACAATTCACGACAGGCGCAATGTGCGGGTGCCCACAACAAAGCACACAATACCCATTCCAGCGAGGATTCCACAAGGCAACAGCATCTCGTGAAACGAGAAGCCTCGCCAGATCGCGCCCTCGAACGCGGTGATGCTCCAACGAACGGGGCTCACCACGCCAATCTGAGCCATCCAGCGAGGCATGAAAGCGAGCGGGATCATGGCGCCGCCGAACATCGCCAGAGGCATCATTATGGCCCAGCCGACACCCGCTGCGGCTTGCTCTGTCTTGCCCAGACCGGCGACGAGCATCATCATGCCAACAAACGCCAGCATCGAGGAGAAGCCTGCCATTCCCATGAAAAGCCAGTGCTGCGGCACGACGTGAAAACCGAAGACGCCGATGAGGCCAAGCACGAATTCGATCAGCAGGCAGGCCGCGGCGCAGGCCAGCGCCTTCCCGGCGAGCACTTGAACGCGGTCGATGGGCGCCATCTGGAGCCGGACCAGGGTTCCGTGCGTCCGCTCGGACACAAAGCCAATGCCGAAGGTCATGGAGCAACCGAGTATTCCCCAGACCAGTCCTTGCGGAAAGGTGATTTCGTACCCGCTTTGAGGGCCATCTTTGCGGAGCGAGACGTCGTGCTGATCCACCGCGAGAGGCTGCCATGCAGGCTGATTGCCAGTTCCTTCGGGAGGAGTTGCGGGCGTGTCGGCGAGAACGCGATCGAGACTGCCCAGAAAGCGCAACAGGGAAGCGCGATGGGCCGGATCCATCGTCTTGGCGTTGTTCAGCTCAGCCAGCGCGCCGCGGATGTTGCCGCGCATGGCGCCCTGGTCCGACATCTTCTTCTGCATGAGCTGCGCGGCGCGCTGGAACAGCAGGCCCTGAATCATGGCCGACTCGGCCTTGCGGCTGGGATCCATCCACACTTCGATCTGCGGCGGCGCACCGTAGAATAAGCGCTGGCTGGCCTCTCCGAATCCCTTAGGCAGGACCAGCGCCGCGGCGAGCTTTCCACGTCGCACCAGATCGACAGCCTGTGCGCGCGGGACGGACTGCACGTTGAACTGGCCGCCCTTCGCGATCAGTGCCGCGAAGTCGCGGCTGGCCGGAGTCTGGTCCTCATCCGCGAGGGCCACCTGCAGGCCTTGCGGCCCGCTGTCCCCCGAACCAGAGAAGACGGCGCCGAACAGCACGGCGATGATGAGCGGCCAGGCGAAGGTGAAGAACAATCCGGCCTTGACGCGAAACAGGACGCGCAAATCCTTGGCGGCGATGGCGAATATGGCGGACATCAGTCTCTCAGCGTCCTTCCCGTGAGATTCAGAAATACCTGCTCGAGCGTCGGCTGATCCAGACGGAAGCGCTCGACCGGAGCCGAGGCCGCAAGACGGTTCAACTCGCCTAGCGGATCGGCGGAGCGCACCTCGATCTTCTGCCCGCCGGTCTCGACCACCAGCAGCGGCAGCCCTCCCCGACCGCTGATGAGGCCCTGCACGCTATCGAGCGCCAGCAGCTTGCCTTGATCCATGATCCCCACGCGATCGCACAGCCGCTCGGCCTCTTCCATATAGTGCGTCGAGTAGATCACAGTCCGTCCTTCGGCCTTGAGCGCCAGGATGTTGTCGAAAATGGAGTTGCGCGATTGCGGGTTGACGCCCACCGTCGGTTCGTCGAGAAGGATGATTTCCGGATCGTGCAGCAGCGCCACGGCCAGATTGATGCGCCGCTTCATGCCGCCCGAATAGACCTTGATGGCGTCGCCGCGGCGATTGGTGAGGCCCACGAAATCGAGGGCCCAATCGACGCGTTGCTTGAGCGGTTGCCCCCGCATCCCGTACAGCCGTCCAAAGAACGCCAAATTCTCCTCGGCCGTGAGCACCTCGTACAGCGACAGGGCCTGCGGTGCGACGCCCATGCGTGCGCGCACCGCGGGCTGGGTCGGCTTGCCTGTTCCGTTGATGCGGATCGCGCCTTCATCGGGCTCAAGCAATCCGATCATGCAGTGGATCGTGGTGGATTTCCCAGCGCCGTTGGGACCAAGCAGACCGAAGATCTCGCCGCGGCGCACATCAAGGCTCAGGCCATCAACTGCGGTCAGTTCGCCGAACCGCTTTTTCACTTGCCTCAAGCTTAGAGGGATCTCGTCAGGCATTCCTCTCCCAATACGTTCGTGTTGCTCGGATGTTCAGAATATCTCATCCGCGCATTCCGCTCCTGCCCCCCTTTTCTGGGTCGGGATACCGCCCACCGCCATCCTATAAAGCTTCGAATCGCGCGTCCATGCCTCCTGGAGCTGTCATCGGGAGTCCGCCACCCAGCCGCCTCTGGTTCTACGATCAGCCGCCACGTCGGACCATCTGAAAGTCGCTCGGCATCATTAACATTCCCGCGACCACACCCCGCGGCTACCAAACCCGGTTGATCGGGCACTCTGAAGGAGCAGTGTCCGCTAAGTGTTTACGGACAAATGGCCCAAATCGGCGTTCAACGGGTTCTTGCCGGCGTGGGAAGGAGAGATGAGCTTGCTTTCGGTGGGAGCGACCAAAAGCGCCCATCCTCGTCCGCAAGGCGCCCGTTCTTTGCCCGCAAGATCTCTACCGATAACACGAAATAACGCTGACTCCGAGAAGCGTTTACACAGCGATCCGCAGGTGGCTTACACCTGAACTTCCTCGAACGCCGTTTACCGACCATTGGCACAGTCTTCGAGTGCGCCGTTACACAGGGCGATCACCATGATGACCCAGCAGATCCAATCCGCGACCACGCTCAGGCGAGCCGGGCAAAGGTGCATGCGCCTCTCGCACCAAGAGCGTGTACGCGGCAAGGCGCGTCTGCGATTGCTATCTCTGAGCCGCCGGTTGCGCCGCGGCCAGTCCGGAGGCGGCGACCAGCGCGCCGGATGCGGGGTGGGCCACAGGCGCCGCCAAACCCAAATGGATCAATTCGATGTCCTCCTCGGCAAACCGGAGTTGGCCGCTCCTCATGAGTGCATATTCGTCAGAGCCCCAGTGCGCCTTCATGATCCCGCTATCGGAATGTCTGTCGACACCTTCCAGAATATGCGTGATCTCGTGGACGATCACGTACGCCAACAGGTACGGCCGCAGTTGCCGGTCATGTGCTTCACTGACGATCCGGTCGTAGAACACCCGGATGTGCAATCCCTCGAACAGGAGAGCACGGGCCAGAACGCCGGGAGGGAGATCACTGGGAGTGTTCATCGACACGCTGACCAAGATCGCCTGATCGCGCTGCCCTTCGCAAGAACGCAGGCCGGTAAGCATCTCCAGGTTTACGCCCGCTGATTGGAACACCTCGATGGCAATCATCCGGGCCTTGGGCACGTCCGCGAGGATCCCCCCGCTCTCTTCGAGGCATGCCACAACTTTCCGATTACCCGACTTGCCACCTGCCCAAGCCATGCTGCCCAGCATCGCTGCCATCGTCATCATCGTTGCGGTTTTCATTGGTCTCGCCTCCATCGCGAGACCAAGAATTCGCCATCGGGGGGTGACATCCCATGGCGGCCGGGAGATGACTGAGTGAAGCCGGGATACCGCGACGCGGCGCGATGTGTCCAGGCAATTTATTGATTGCAGGGCGCTTGGAAGGTCGTGTGACGAGGCTCAATTCGGAGCAGCCGGTGCTATACTCGACTGGAATCGGGGTGCAGAAGTGGAACCCGGTGCCGCGCCTCATGGCGCAGTTCGTTTCGGCCTCTTCGAGGCGGATCTCGCTGCCGGAGAACTGCGAAAGCGCGGCCGGAAGGTCCCACTGCAGGAGCAGCCGTGGCAGGTGTTGTGCGCCCTGCTGGAGAAGCCGGGCGCGGTAGTGTCGCGCGAAGAGCTGCAGAAACGCCTCTGGCCCGACGGGACATTCGTCGATTTCGAGCTGAGCCTGAACAAGGCCGTCAACCGGTTGCGGGAGGCCCTCTCTGATTCGCCCGACAATCCGCGCTTCATCGAGACGCTGCCGCGCAAGGGGTACCGCTTCATCGCGCCAGTGGGGGTGGTGGAACCGGCTGCGCCGCTGGAGACGGCGGCCCCGGCAGTGGAAGCCGCCCCTGCGATGGCACGGCCGTCAGCGAGGAAGCGCAGGCGCCGGGTCTGGATCGCCGGACTGGCCGCGCTGGTTGCGCTTCTTCTCGTCACCGGCCTGTGGCCACCGCCTCAGCCAGTCGTCCGGGTGACCCCGCTGACGGACGATGCTCGGTCCAAGGGGATATCGCTTGCGGTGACCGGCGGCAGAGTCATCTACTCGGCGGGGGGGAGTAGGGAAATATGCCGGGAAGTCGGAACTCTGGTCCGTGCCTGTCGCTGGCGGCGAGGCCAGAAGCGAGCCGACGCCCTGCGAAGTGTTCGACAGGGCTCCTGGGAGCCAGCTATCTGCGCCAGCGCCTGTTCCTGCTTTGTTTCGGGAGCGCTCGCGGACCTGACTTGTGGTTGACGGGCTTCGACGGGAGCGGCCCGAGGTCGATCGGCCCTTACAGTTTGGGTCGTTTCAGATCAGCGTCTATCTCGCCAAGCCAACAGACGATGCTGTTCGGCAGCAATGAAGGCCTGTTTGCCCAGTCGGTGGACGGAGGTGCGGAGCGGCTGCTAGTTCGCCCGGACGCCTGGAACTATCTGTCCTATACATTTTGGCATCCGGCGGGAAACCGAATCGGGTTCCTTCGACGGGTGGGTGGTCTCCTCGAGCTTTGGGAAGTGCGGGCCGACGGAACCGGATTGCGGCCGCTTGTCCCCGGATTCTCCGTGGAACAAGACGGGGCAGAGTGGTCGCCTGACGGCCGACGCCTGTACTTCGTCTCCCAGGGCGACATCTATCTGCAGCGAAACCGCGGCTGGCGAGGTTGGATGCGTCACCCTGCGCCCTTGCGTCTCACCTCGGGCCCCATTCGTTTCACTGAACCTTTTGAGGACCCAGCTGATCCGCTGGTGATTTACGCGAGGGGCATGGCCCTGCAAGCCACGGCCATGAAGCTCAATCGCAAGGCCAACGTTTGGGAATCCTTCCTAGGAGGGCTGGCCGCCGACCAGGCTAACCTCTCGCGCGATGGGCAATGGGTTGCCTAGATAAGCTATCCGAATGCGGAACTTCGGAAATGCCGGAAGGATGGTAACGGCAGGGTGATGCTCGAGGAGGGACTTCTCTGCCGGGCTCCGCGCTGGTGGCCCGACGGCAGCCGCATCGCCTTCTCGGGGCGGGTACGCGTCCCGGCCGGGTGGCACGACTGGCACGACCCGTTCAACCCGTTCCACATCTACACGATCTCCGCCAACGGCGGAAAGCCGGAGCCGGTGCCGGGCGTTACGGGGCCGGCCGGCGATGCGTCATGGTCGCCGGACGGCAAGCAATTGGCATTTGCTCCGCTCATCTACGAGGGCACAAAGGAGCAGCAGCACGTCTCAATCGTCAACCTGGAAACGGGCGCCGTGGAGGCTGTGCCGGGCTCGGACAACCTGACCTCCGCGCGCTGGTCGCCGGACGGCAAACGGCTGGTGGCGCTGAGTTGCGACAAGACCTGGCCCTACGTCTACAGCTTTGCGACTCAGAAATGGGCCGTCCTGCAGCCGCGCGAAGAGGGTTCCCCGGAGTGGTCGAGGGATAGCCAGTCCGTGTACTTCATTGAATGGGGGCGAGAGGGGCGGCTGGTGCGGATCGAGGTAGGGACTGGGAAGGTGGAGGAGGTTCGCACGCTCACCGAATTCTCCATTACTGGCGTACTGTCTGCTGCAGGTGCCTTCTGGACACCCGACGGAGAGCCGATCGTGCTGAAGAAGCTCTCCAGCAGTCAGATCTACCGCATCGAGCGCGACCGGTGAGGCGGGGCTGCAGCCCTAATTCGCCGGCGTCCAAGAGGCTTGTGCGTGCCGCACGGCGCGCTGGCGCATCCGCCCCGTTCAATGTCGCCTGGCGAAAACACAGGTGGGTCAGGTTTGGGTGGTTGACGTGCAGACCGGGCCGGCTTTCAGCGCCGGCAAGCCGCGCCTGCTGTTTGAGCGGACAGGATTCGAACTCGTTGGGCCGATCCGCAACTGGGATCTCTCGTTGGATGGCCAACGCTTCCTGATGGTCAAGCTCGATGACAATAAGCCCACGCCGGTGACGGAAATGATTCTCGTCCAGAACTGGTTCGAGGAACTCAAGCGCCTCGCCCCCAGCGGCAGGAAGTGAGTGCGGCCCGGTAGCCAGCGCAGCATATCTTCACGCGATGTCGTCGTGCCCGGAAAGTCCGCTTCTGGGAGATTGGCGCTTATTGGTGCCTGCCGACACTGTCGCAGACCGCTAATGGGATGGTCCGCCGCCTCTACTCGCAGGTAGGCGAGGTATAGAGGAACGAAGGAGGCCATCCATGGAAATGCACACTATTGGCATCGATTTGGGCAAGACGTGTTTTTCATCTGGTCGGTTTGGACGCGCGAGGCGAAGTGATCGTGCGCAAGAAGTTCTCGCGCGCGCAGCTATTGCGGTTGACGGCAAACCGCAAGGTACACGTGATTGGGATGGAAGCGTGCGGGGGCGCCCATTTCCTGGGCCGGGCACTGCGCGAGCAGGGCCACGAGGTGCGCCTGATCCCGGCGCAGTATGTGAAGCCGTTCGTGAAAACGAATAAGAGCGACTTTATCGACGCCGAGGCGATTGCGGAGGCGGTGGGCCGTCCGACGATGCGCTTCGTGCCGATCAAGAGCGATGATCAGCTGGACCTGTAGTCGCTGCACCGGGTACGAGAGCGTTGGGTGATGCGCCGCACGGCACTCATCAACCAGATTCGCTCGCTGTTGCTCGAACGCGGTACGACGGTACCCAAGGGGCGGCGCCATCTGGAGGCAGTACTGCCCGAGATCTTGGAGGATGCAGCCGGGAAGCTATCGGCCACGCTGCACCTGTTGCTGACGCAGTTGAAGCTTGAACTGGACCAGCTGGCCGCACGCCTGGAAGAAGCCGACGCGCTGATTCAGCTGACCGCGCAGGACAGCGAAGCGTGCCGGCGCCTGGACGCGATCCCCGGCATCGGGCCGGTGACGGCGACCGCGCTGATCGCGGCGATCGGCAACGGGGCGGCGTTCGGCAAAAGTCGGGAATTTGCGGCCTGGCTCGGCTTGGTGCCGCGAGAACACTCCACCGGCGGCCGGCAGAAGCTGCTCGGCATCAGCAAGCGCGGCAACACCTACCTGCGGAAGCTGTTCGTGCAGTGCGCCCGCGCGGTGCTGCAGCAAAGTAGTAAACAATCGGCGGGCCTGGCGGCGTGGCTCAGACAACTGACAGTGCGCGCCCACCGCAACGTCGTTTGTGTAGCGCTGGCGAACAAACTGGCGCGCATCGCCTGGGCCGTGCTCGCCACCGGACAAGCCTACCGGCCCCCGGCGCCGACTGCTGTTGCGGCGGCCTGACCGAACCCGGTTGAAAGGCACACGGCGCAAGCCGTCGCGGAGTCAACGATTTCCTGCCCGGTCTGCGAGTGGACAGTAAGATGGCACAACGGTCGAACCCGGCGCTCTTGAAACTCGATATCGGTAGGAGCCTTCTAAGACTGCCTGACTAAATGGGACCAGAGCGCAGCGCATTCCATCCTGGCCCGGAGCACATCACTCCAACGAAGGCCGTATACATTTGCGCAGACCCACCCGCCACGCTCACTTTTCATTTGTATCGAGGCGGCGGACCATACATTCCGATATCACCAGATATCATTCCGCCCGAACACGGATGGCAGGCAAACAAGTAGGATGCGAGCAACGCGCGACGCATCCGCGGTCCTCGACTCCTGGCTCGTCAGCTTGAGCAACTCGAAGACTATTTCACAGGTTTTTGATTTTTTGACTCGAAGTCATTGCGTTGAACGTAATCGACCGGCAGGCGATTTAAGACGGCAATCACGTTCCGCGTACAGGAAGCACTCTTGACGGCCGTCTCTATGCGTGTCACCCTGTGACCGCCATGGTGACGCGATGTATGGAGTTAGTGCCGGTCCTCAAGAGCGGTCGTGGCATCGGTTGCGCGATTCCGTTCCGATCGATGGTCCGGCAGCACAGGTCGTAGTTTCCGGGCGGCAACGCCGGGAGCAATGCCGCCCAGTGGGCAATGGTGTAGCGCATCGGCCACTCGAGGGGAGTGCCCTTTACCGGGTCGATCCGGTCCGTGTTCGCAGGAAGCTTTCCTCCGGGCATCCCGCCGCCCCAGTCCTTCGGCGCCGGCAAAATGGAAGCGTCCTTCCAATCAGCCTTCGTCCAGTACGGATCGTCGGCCAGCCACGGTTCTTTCTGGGAGTGCACGCAATACTGGACCCTCTCGATTCCCGATATGCCGACGAGCGCGAAGCCTGTGAGGGCGGCCGGCTTCCCCGCCGGAATTTCCTTGGGAGCGTTGATGAACCGCGCCTTGGTCTTCATCGCGGTCTCTACATCGGCATTGAAATTCGCTGCATCGGAATCATTTGCCTTGAAGTCATTGGTCAGAACGATGCGGTTCACCCACTTAATGGCCTTGTCGCCATAGGCGCCCGCCACGATCATTCTTGTCGGACCGCCACGGCTGGCCGGGATGAGTTGGCCGTTCATCTTGAAGCCGAGCACGACCGGCAATTGGCCCGGCGGCGTTTCCAGAACCTGCCCTAGCGGCAGCGATGCTTGGAACGGGGCGACTCCCTCCGGGTGGTAGCTCTGGTAATAGACCCGCCGGATGTTGGCCTTGGGCTTTGCTAGCCAGATGATTTCGCGCAGAGGCACACCCTCCCACACACTCGTGTGGAGCGGGTCGTCCACATTGACGCAGAAGCAGGGGTGGAGGAAGCGAACCGAGTGCTTGTTGGCCAGCGCCATCAACTCCTTCCAGTCCAGCGCGTTCCCATGCGCCCACGTGCGGGGCTGTTCCACGATGCTGCTGCTCTCGGCGTCCGCTACTATTTCGAGCGACCAAGTCTCCGGAACGAGTCCAGCCTCGCGCAGCTTCTCCGGGGGCATCGTCAGAACCCCGGCTTTCCCTTTGTCTGAATATCGGCCGCGCTCAAGCGGTGTAAGATACTCCAGCTTCGAGATCGCCTCCTGCAATTGTGGATCGGTTTCCGCGCTTGCCGCCGCCAGCCAAGAAGCACCCCACGCCGCCACCGCGGCGCCACCCAGTCCGAAGAAGTACCGCCGCGCGAGTTCACGGTGCTCACGCACATACGAATCGAAGTTTCCCATCCCGAGCTCCTAAAGAGGGATTTTCATTTTGGCCCCTGATCTTCAGTCAGATTATCACGGGGTGCCAACTGTTTATCTCCAAACTGCAGTTTTTTGGAACCTTTTCTCCTGGCCTCCTCTTTTGGCTCCGCGAAACTCCAATTTCGCCCCGCCGGAAAAACCGAAAACCGGCAAACATCATCCTTTCAGTGATTTCCATAAACACGTCTCCGACCTCCACGTCCTGGTCGCCTGATTTCGCTGGTGTCACCGCCCTCCTGCTACCCGGTCGCCACCGCCAGCGCGTCGATCCGCCGTACCATGCTTCCGAACAACCGTCGTGTGAGAGTTTCGGGTTAGCCCAGGGCTAACCCGAATGTTTCACCAACAATCGGCTGCGACGCGCGATAGGGCCGCATCTACTGCGTTGCGCTCGGTCGCCGTCCTCGACGTACTATCAAGTACGCCTGCGGGCGGCTCGCGTCGCGCGCCTTGTATCTGCAGCCCTCTCATCGCGCCTCGCTGCGATCGTGGTGAAACATCCGGGCTAATTCATGACACTCAAGAAGCCTCCACATAATGGCTGCCTGATCCTAGCAACTGCCGCCTGCCGGGCAACAGCAGCGTCGCCTGGGTATTGGCGGGAATGGACACCTCCAGGCGTACATGCCCCTCCGTCCGCTGCCAATGGACCCCGATCGGGCCCCGCACGCTGTGATAGGTCGCCTTGACCCAATCCACCGCGGCCGGAAAACTGGGACGCACGATAAAACGCTTGTAGCCGGGATACTCGGGCTCCGGCCGGATCCCCGCCAGGCAGCGATAGAGGTAGCCGGCCACGCACGCGGAGAATTGGTGATGCCCCGAACCCATCTTGGCTTGGTGGCGGTGCGGCGTTTCCGGCAGCGTCGGGAAGGCATCCTGGAGCATCCAGAACCAGCCGGTGAGTCCGCTGCCGGCAAGCAGCTGGAAGGCCAGGTCATCCTGTCCACGCTCGCAGAGCGCGTAAAACACCGGCATGGTGCCGATGAACCCCGCAGTCAGGCGGTCGCCTGCCGCGTGAATCTCCTCCAGCAGGTGTTGAAAGATCTTCTCCTCCTGCCCATCGGGCGCGACTCCGGTCGTCAACGCCAGCGCAGGCGCGGTCTGCGAACCGGGTTGGTACCTAGCGCTCGCAGGATCGAAAAACCGCGCGTTGAAGGCGTCTCGAATCTCACTGGCCAGCCGGTTGTAGCGTAGGGCGTCGTCCTGTTTGCCGAGGAACTCCGCATGGCGCGCCTGGAACCTGGCCAGCCGGAAGTAGCCAACCGTGGATGTCAGGGGTACCGGTGTCAGGCCCGGACCGCCCGGCATTCCCCACTTGTCATCCACCCAGTCACCCAAGGACCAATCGATGATGCCCTCGCGCGCTACGGAGTGGAGGTAGTCAACATAACGCCGACAGTCCTGGTATGCCGCCTCCAAGGTCTCGCGGTCGGCGTAGCGCTCGTGCAGCAAGCGGACCGAATCGGCCAGGCAGCCGCCCCACCAGGGGTCGTCGCAATACTCGTGCCCGCCCTGGTCGTCGAGCTTGCCCCATCCGCCGTTGGGGAAAATCGGGGGCACATGCCCATTGGGTTCCTGGGCGTCGCGGACCAGGGCGACGTGTTGACGGTACAGCATGGCGCAGTCAAACAGCGAAAAGTAGGCGTCGGATTCGAACAGCGTGTCGCCGTTCCAGCCGATCTTCTCGCGAACCGGTTCGGAAACGGGCATGCCAAAGGTGCAATCTTCCAGTGTTCGGATACAGGCGTCATGGAGTTTGTTGAGCTGCAGATGCGAACTCTCAAACAGACCCGCTCGCGGCATGTCAGTATGCATCCGCATGGCTGTCAGGTCGTCCAGGTCTGGACGGCACGCCGCTCCCCGGATCTGCACATACCGGAAAGCGTGATAGGTGAATCGCGGCTCGAACTCCTCCTGGGGAGCGCCGGAGAGGATGCAAAGCTGGTGCTGATACCGGCCGTGCGTGTGGGAGTGGGAAAACTCGGTATCCAATGTGCCGTCCGCGTGCAGAACTTCGTTGTGGTCGAGAGTGATTTCGGCGCCCGCCGGTCCGCCGGTGCGATACCGCGTCCAACCCGCCAGATTGCGGCCGAAATCGATGAGGTACACCCCTTGCTGAGGCTCGCTGATCGCCACGGGCCGGATCCGGTCGGTAATGCGGATGGGTGGGATTCCCTGGGCCACCAACCGCCCGGTGGGAGCCCGCAATTCCCGGGCCGGCGGATCCGCTTCTGCGGGAGGAGACTGAAACGCGGGTCCGGCCAGGCGGTTATCGATCGTTTCGCCCCCGCGGACGCAATTGAAGACGATCGGACCGCTCGCCAGCTTCCATTGCGCGTCCGTGACGATCGTCCGCCGTCCTTGGTCTGCCAGGACCAACTCCAATTGCGCCAGCATCCGGGGCGACATCCGCCAGGGCGCTTCGTGGTAGTGGAACAGGTCGGGAGTGACCAGGTTGAAGAAGCCATTGCCCAGAATTGCGCCAAGCGTATGGCGTCCAGGCGTCAGTCGCGCCGTCAGGTCGAACACCCGGTAGCAAATCGTCCGGTCGTACTCTGTAAGGGCCGGATCCAGCACGCTGTCGCCCACCTTCTTCCCATCCAGAAAGAATTGGACATACCCCAATCCACAGAGATACAGACGCGCGCTGGAGACGTGGCCTTCGATGGACAGCGCCCGCTTAAGGTACAGCGCCGGAGCATGATCGGGTGTCGCCGGCCCATCCTCAGGCCGGTGGTTGCGAAAGAAACGCGGCGGCGCCAGCGGCTTTGTTTCTTCCGCGCCGATCCACTTGCCCTTCCAATCCGCCGGTTGCAGCAGCCCGATGTCAAAGCGCGCGGGAGCCGACCACTGTGAAGCACGGTCCGCCTCGTTCCATGTCCGGATCCGCCAGTGCACCTGCTGGCCAGACGCGAGCCCGACTCCGCTATAGGGGATTTGCAGCGTCTCATCGGACATTACCTTGCCGCTGTCCCACAGGTCGGCCTCCGGTTGTGCAAGCAGGCGGATTGAGGAGGCGGCCTGGATCTGGTACGCGCTCTGAGTCGCGCCCTTGCTCGACCAGGGAAGTTCCCACGATAAGCGCGGCGCCGCGCTGTCCACCGCTGGCGGATCGACCTGATAATCGCAGCGCAGATGACACGGCGCAAGGCACACCGCCTGCGGATCCTGCACATCCAGGTGCAGGGCTTCATCGGCCTGGCGGGCATCCTGTGTGTTGCGTGCCGGGGCCAGGGAAGGCGCGGCAGCGACCAAGAGGGCGTCATCAAGAAACCTGCGGCGGCTGATCTGCATGTTGGCCTTTCCGATTGCCCCATCATATAAAGATGCGAACTCGTCTGCGGCGTTCGTCGCTCCATTCGCCGCCGTTTCGCACCCATCGGTTCGCAAAAATCCGCCTTCCCGTTCGCTCTATCCGTAATGCTGTTCACTTAATGATCTGAATCGTCTTCGTGATCTCCGTTTGGACGGTGCGCTGACGCTTGCGCAGGCGCAGTGGGCAGTTGCACATCTTGCGTTTCACGCCGCGGAAGTTGACTCTGTTTCCCGACTTTGGCATCCACGGACGCTGTTCCGCTTGATGTGTTTCCCATCTCAAGGTAAGGTCAACATGACTTCCGATCTTGCCCAATAACGTTCTCTTCTAAGAGGAATAAAATGAACGAGTTAACGCTGGCGAATCAGGCCGCAAATTGGCACCGCCTGAAGGCCCTGGTCCTGGATAGCGTGTCATCGCCGATCACGCGCAGGGTCTACAATCTCGGGCTGGACGAGTTCATCGCGTGGTACGGCCAGGAGCCCCGGCCCGGCTTCACCAAGGCCACTGTGAACGCCTGGCGAATGGCGCTCGAGGCCCGCGGACTCGGACCCATCTCCATCAACGTCCGCATCACCGCCGTCAGGAAGCTGGCAGTCGAGGCCGCTGACAACGGTCTGCTGGCGCCGGAACTGGCTGTTGGCATCACGCGCGTGAAAGGCGCTAAGTCCAAGGGTGTGCGAGTCGGGAATTGGTTGTCGGTCCGGCAGGCTCAGACCCTCTTGAACGCGCCGGACGTGTCCACGAAGAAGGGCCTGCGCGACCGTGCGATGTTGGCAGTCTTGCTGGGTTGTGGGCTACGCCGGTCTGAGGTGGCGGCCCTTACGTTCAAGCACATCCAGCAGCGCGACAACCGCTGGTGTATCGTGGACCTGCTCGGCAAGCACGGTCGCGTGCGAACGATTCCGATGCCGACCTGGGTGAAGGTCGCCATCGACGCCTGGACGGATTCGGCTGGCGTGGCGGAGGGTCACGTGCTCCGGCGCATCGCCCGCGGCGACCAAGTGCGGAGCGAACCTATGAGCGAGAAAGTCGTCTGGCAGCTACTCCAGCCCTACGCGATGGCGGCGGGTGTCCCCGGAATCGCCCCGCATGACCTGAGGCGCAGCTGCGCGAAGATGTGTCGCACTGCCGGCGGGGAACTTGAGCAGATTCAGCTACTGCTCGGCCATTCGTCGGTCCAGACGACGGAACGATATCTCGGCACCGAGCAGGATCTGGTACACGCGCCCAACGATGCGATCAAGCTGCGATTGGCCCTTTGAGTCTGCCCAGTGTGCGCAGCGGGAGCGTCGCAGGTGCTCCCGTCTTGTTGTTGCTATTCTTGTTCGCCACGCTCCACTTCTCGACAACGTGCGAGTTCATCCACTCGTCGGGCGGAGCCAGGATGCCTGAGAGCTTCAGGTAGTCGATCTCCGGAAGCTATTCTGCAAGGACTCTGCTGCTTATGTCCACGATCAATCCCTGAGTTTCGAACGCATCGATAAGGCGTTCCAGGGCATCCGCTTGCTCCGGAGTCAGTGCAACACCGGCTTCGAAGTTCTTATCCAGCCCACCGCCAGAGAGATTTGCAGACCCCAGGTAGCCTCGCGTACGGTCTGCGACGATCAGCTTTGCATGTATGAATGTGAGCGACTCTAAACCCGCGCAGAGAATCCGGAGCCGCTTCCGAATCATCTGCCCCTCGGAACCGCTTATCAGTGTCTGGACGGACTTGTAGTTCCAACTATCTCGATCCGTCACGTCTGCCGTGACAAGGCGAATCCAAGCTCCACTGTCAGCGGCTGCTGCCATAGGCCCCCTCAGCCGGTTCATTCCGACCGTGCTCAGGTAAGGCGCAACGATGAGAAGACGATGCCGGGCTTTCGAGAGCAAATCGGATATGAAGTAATCCAGATCGCTGAAGTCTCCCTTAAGTGAACTAGGCAGATTAAATCTGTGCGCCCAGGTACAGTACAGTTGCACCATTTCGTGTATTCACACCTTCAATCAAGCGAGATGTCGGAACGACTCCGGATTTCTCGTTCTTTAGCGATGACTGCCTGGGACCAGAAACCCGTCACGGCACGTTCACGACCTGGAATCGGCCCCCCTAACAGATAGGAGCGACTCAAGGAACGATTGAAGTGCGCACAGCCGAACTTTGTGTGCAAACACGCCAGGCATGCACCACCCATCGAAGCGCACAATGGATCAAAGGAGCACTGATCAGCGTAATCTCGGGCCGAACCCAACCACTGTGTGAGATTAGATCGAAATACTGAGTCAATTCCTCCAAGGGTGAATTCTACGTGGGACGATGCATAAGGCAATCCAGCGCTGTGCGCAGGAAACAAGTACTCTGCCAAAGAGTCGGCGTCAATGCCGACAAATCGGTGCCCTGTCGCCTTCAAGACGTGCGAGAGCGTGTGAAGAACACCGAAGGCCAGCGCTGACGGTTCATCGATCGTTATCCCCGCCTCCACCTCGGTCGGATGCACGAACAGCCTTCACAAGTAGCTGTTGCCGCACTTGCTGATGCCGAGCAGCTTCTGCTCGCCGCCACTGGAGTACTCTCGCGGCACCAGGCCGAGCCAGGCCGCAAATTCCCGACTTTTGCCGAACGCCGCCCCGTTGCCGATCGCCGCGATGAGCGCCGTCGCCGTCACCGGCCCGATGCCGGAGATCGCGTCCAGGCGCCGGCACGCTTCGCTCTCGCGCGCAGTTAACTGGATCAGCGCCTCGGCCTCTTCCAGGCGCGTGGCCAGCTGGTCCAGTTCCAGCTTCAGTTGCGCCAACAACAGGTGCAGCGTGGCCGACAGCTTCCCGGCTGCATCCTCCAAGATCTCGGGCAGTACTGCCTCCAGATGGCGCCGCCCCTTGGGTACCGTCGTACCGCGTTCGAGCAACAGCGAGCGAACCTGGTTGATGACGGCCGTGTGGCGCATCACCCAACGCTCTCGTACCCGGTGCAGCGACTGCAGGTCCAACTGGTCATCGCTCTTGATCGGCACGAAGCGCATCGTCGGACGGCCCACCGCCTCCGCAATCGCCTCGGCGTCGATAAAGCCGCTCTTATTCGTTTTCACGAACGGCTTCACATACTGCGCCGGGATCAAGCGCACCTCGTGGCCCTGCTCGCGCAGTGCCCGGCCCAGGAAATGGGCGCCCCCGCACGCTTCCATCCCGATCACGTGTACCTTGCGGTTTGCCGTCAACCGCAATAGCTGCGCGCGCGAGAACTTCTTGCGCACGATCACTTCGCCTCGCGCGTCCAAACCGACCAGATGAAAACACGTCTTGCCCAAATCGATGCCAATAGTGTGCATTTCCATGGATGGCCTCCTTCGTTCCTCTTTACCTCGCCTACCTGCGAGTAGAGGCGGCGGACCATCCCATTAGCCATTCGGACCTTACGTCGGGGTCTAGAGCACATCAAGCGAATCGGCGACGGTAGCAGTTCGCGGCCGAGTCGAGGCAGATGAGAGCCGTCGCCACCTGCCTTTGGAAACAACTGTCAGCCTCGATCCCTCTGCGTTTGTGCGGCGGGATAATGAACCCTCATCCAGACGCTGTTCTATGGACTCTTTTCCGCTTGGGTGATTTGGGGTATCGACAAGGCTATGGCTGAAACCGATCAGATGTACAAGCGTGAGCACGAAGAGGCGGTTCGCACTAGGAATAGTATGCGATTATCAACTGGATAATTATATGAAGTATCATTGTTTCTTATTTACGGCGCGAGGGCGCTCCGCCTGAGGCACGGAGATGACGGATTCAGATTATGTTATCTCGAAACCTGTGGATCTGAATCCAGTCTCAGCGCATAACTGAAACCGCGACCTATAGCTTTCAGCGACAGAGGCGTCCAATAACGGTAGATGAAAGATGAATGTGCCGGCTACCACCGGTGCAAGAATTGCTCTCCGAAGCGCAGGTTCTGCTAAGCGCATACCACCAGACCGCCCGCCGTGCGCCGCTCCCCAGACCATTCGTCCTTCACAAGTCCAGCGGCTTCAGCAGGATGCAGCAATCCGGAGTAGGTTGCGGACCAACTGGGCCTTCGCGAGCTGTCTTTGGAAGCGCGTGAGTCTCACACATGAGGCGCGCGAAGGCCATTAGTGGATGGAAAGAGGAAGGTTAAGACCATGAGAGCTCTCGTCTGTGGAGTATTACTGCTATTGCTGGTGGCCGGTTTTGGGGTTCCGGCAATGGCCGGATCGATCGCGTTGACAAATCCATCGTTCGAAACGCTGCCCGCTGGCGGTCTGACAACCATTTGGTCGGGCGGCAATTATGAGACCGGCGTCGTCTCTGGCTCGTACGTTTCGAACCCCGGCCATATCGGCCAGTGGCAGCCCAACACGGGGGCCGGTGGGGTCATCGGTTCTGTTCCGGACGGAGTGACTGTCGCCTTTGCAGGGGGACCTACCCCCGGCGGGAATTACCTCGCGCAAGACACTTTAACGACGATCCAGTCTGGCGCGACTTACACTTTGCAGGTTGACGTTGGCTGGAGGACTGATGAGCTCTGGAATGCGCCCGACATTGCCTTGGAAACGTGTACTGGCTCATACTCCGGCTGCACCATCCTGGCAGAGCAGCTCGCCACTACACCGACGCAAGGTGGCTGGTCCACCGATACCCTCGTGTGGAATGCCACTACGGATGCGGGTGACGAGCTGTACGTCTACCTGATCAACAACGGCCCGCCAGCCGGGGCCAGCGGTGAGCAAGCCGATTTTGACGATGTGCTACTGGGTATCAACAACGCGTCGGTTCCAGAGCCTGCCACCATGGCCTTGATCGGAATCGGCCTGTGCGGCATTGCTGCCCTAACACGGCGTGTGCGCCGGTAGGTTCTAAGCGGTTCTTAACGACGACACCCTTTGCTGTGTCCCGGCAGCCGTGGGCGTTGTTGTATTTAGAGGCGCATCTCGGGATTTGCCTGGGCACGGCTGAAATCGCGCCGCCCCGCTGTCATGCCCCCGCGCGAGCCTCTCAATGCCAGGTCGGCGCGTGCCTGCCAACATGGAACCGCCTGCCAAGACCCTGCTAGCTAAGGCCGTACCCGAAATACTCCAGTTCCCAGCCGTACGCGTCGCGGACTACCCCTTCGGTCTCCGGATCATAGTACTCGGAGAAGTGTTCACCCCTCAACCGCGCATCGCTCTTGAATCTCCCAAGCCGTTCCGGTTTCCACGCAACCCCAACCGCCTCGCACACTCGTTGCATATCCGTCCGCAACGATTCGTAGCGGATGCAGTCGTTTACGGCGACAACGCCATCGATCGAGTAGATATATCGATCCAAGGGGAATGTGCGTCCCTTTACCCAGTCGCCAAAGACGCTGCGAACGGCTGCGAAGTCTGCTGTCGCCAAATTGCGTCCGGCCTCCTCCGGCATTCCGAACCAGAAATGGGACACCGCCTTATCGAACGGGCTTCTGATGGCACAAAACTTGTAGCATTCATCCCACAGCGCACTTCCGGCGAGTTCCCTGATCCGGCCGCCCGGCATGTGGTTGTACCGTGTCTCTCCGCTAACGTTGACCCTGCGGCAGCCGATAACGCCCCTCGGCGATCCCAGCGCCTCCGTCACGTGACGCTCTCCCGGATAGATCGCGGGATCGACACAATAGCGCTGAAAGTAAATCTCGATGGAGGTCCCCGCCGTCTTGATCGTTTTCAAGTATATGAACCGATGAGAATGGGAAATTAGTATGATCGACAGTTCTCAGTGCTCATGCGGTCCGCTCCGTCGCTTGCATCGAGCGGTTCAGTCAGCCGGATATTCTGGCGGAAGCTCATAAGGGCAAACCTACCGATTCGACTGAAAGGGGATCCGCTGGTCTTGAAGACCAGGCCCGGCACTGACCGAAAAAAGCTTCCGACATGTTAGCTTAGATCAAAACGCTCCCGTGCTTCGCCGGCCTGCCCGAATCTCAGAACCAGGCGGGGGGAGACGCCGAAGCCCGGCTCGACCATCCTTTGCCGGATGTACTCTGCATCGAAGTGGCAACGCATCGGTCGGGTCAGCAGCGTGGAGCAATCAGATTGAGCGTTTTCATGAAAGTCAGTTTGATTGTGCGCCGCCATTGGCGCCGAACGCTGAAGTCACGGCATACTGCCAAGGGCAGAGCAAGAGGGGACCATTGGGGCGGAGCAAAAGGGAACCACTTTCAGCGTGTGTTTGAGCTGTTGGTCATGCGTTTGGGGGAAGCCTTAACGCGATACGTGGCGACAAGACGCAGCGGTGGTGGGAGATGCAGCAGGATCAGCTGTCGGCCGTGTGTTCGCCGACTATGGCGTTATCTGGTGTTATCGCTATCTAGTGGCAGATCTAGTCTATGATCTGCCCGCGCGCAAAGGGCAGGGCCTCCACCACGCTCACAAGCGTTAATGCGGCCCTAATCCTTGAACGGCCATCGGCCCACGCTTGTCGCGCCGCACGCCGGCCTGCTCCCGCACCCGCCGCTACTCGAATCGATAACTTCGCGCGCCGGCGGCGGGCCGGAACTCGTACCAGCCCGCGGAGGCCTTGACTTCGACCTGCCCAAGAGTCTTCCCGCTGGCATCGCGCGCCGTCAGCGTGCCGGCGTGATCCGCGCGAAATGCAATGCGGTCGTTGCCGTAGATGTCGATCAATTCGAGCGCCGTACCTTCGTGCCGCAGCGCGAGGCTGCCCGCCGCGCCCAGATGGCCGCGCTCGGTCCACTGCCCGCGCCCGTCGAGAAACTCATACTCCGGCGCACTGACATAGTCCAGCCGGCGCCCTCCCGCATTGGCCGAGAGCTCGTACAGGCCATTGTGCGGATTGAACGCCAGCCAGCCCGCCGCGGGCAGCTCTACCGCCTCGCCGCGCCCGTCCTTCACCGTCCACGCGCCCCAGCCGCCGCGGTTCACGTACACCTCCGTCCCGTTCTCGTACACCACGTGCAGCCGCGACCCGGCGATTGCGCCGGTCGCGTGCGCCGCGCTGGCCGTGAGCATCTTCCCGTCCCTATCCGCGTATTCGATCCTGGCCGGACGCACGAACGCGTACTGCTGCTGCAGTTGTTGCAGCATGTAATATGAGCGCGCCATGGCCTCGGCGTGAAACGGCTCGTCGGCAAACTCGCTCACCAGCCAGCCCATGTTGCCGTAGCCGATGGTCGTCGCCAGGAACAGGTCCACGTACTCCCGGCGCTTGGGCGATTTCGTAAACTGCCGGTCCACCTTGCTCAGGGCGAACCCCGTGTCCCCCATGCCGTAGTCGCACTGCAGCGGATGGATTTCGTTCAGGTGGAACGCCACGTCAAGCGGCTGCGTGAGCAGGTCCATATCCGTGTAAACCCATCCGTAGCTGCCCGACTCGAGGCCCGCGTACATCCACTGATACGTCCCTTCCGATTGCGTCGGGCCGTAGACCCGCTGGTCGTTCAGCAGCAGTTGTCCATACGCGTAGAACGTCGCCGCCATCGTGCCGGCGCCGGGTACGCGGGCGTCGAAATCGTTGTACTCCCATTGCGGGTTGGCGGTGTGCACGTCCGTGTAAGACATCTTCACGCCGTACAGGCTCTCAATCCGTTGGGCGTAGTACTCGTCCCACTCCACCGCCTTGGCCGGCTTGATCGCGTAGCATCGCATCCAGGCGCGCCGCCATTCGCCATTCGGCGCGCGCTGCACCGCGTCGCCGCTGAAGTTGGTGTTGGTCGACCCGATGTCGGTGTAATTCGTGTACACGCCCTGCAGCCACCCCAGCCCAAGCTGCGCCGCCATGTACCATTTCAACCCCGCCTCGCCGCCCTTCTGCGGCGCCGGCCGCAGCCGCAGTGTGAAGCTGTCGCCTTCGTCGCGCCACGTGATCTCGTGGCTGTGCTGCATGATGTGATCCAGCCCGTAGGCGCGGATGGCGCGGCTGCGCGCATGGTCCTGCTGGAAGGTCGGGATTTCGCCGGCCACGGTCCAAACCACCGCCTTGCCTTCCTCCTGCCTGAGCGACGGCGGATTCGCAATCGTGGGCAGCGTCTCCTCGTACAGCGGCGAGGCCGTGATGAAGATCCGCTCGTACAGCGGATTGCGCTGCCCGTCGGTTTTGGGCGTGTATCGCATTCCACCGTTCACCGGCGCGCCGTCGTCGCTCACCTTCGGATTCTTGGTCGCCCACGGCGCCGACGCGTTGGTCCGGTACCAATCCCACCACACCGACGTGAACACCGGCTGCGCCGCCGGCCCCGACATGAGCACGCGCGGGTTGGTGCCGCCGTAGGTGATATACGGCACCGTGATCAGTTTCGGCCGCGTCACTCCGGCCACGCGGCCAAACGACAGCTCCACCACGTCGTTGCTTTCCGCCCGCGCGTCCAGCACCAGCGACTTCTGCCACAGCCGCAGCTCGTACTCCACCTGCCGCGCGCCGTAGCGGAACGTGGCGTGTACGACGTCCCCATCCAACGCGGCCGACACGAGCGCGCCCTCCGCGACGCTCTCCTTGGCCGTATCTTCAAACCGCACGCCGCCGCCCTCCAGCGGCCGGAACGCCGCCGCGCCGTTCACGCTGGCCGTGATCTCGCCCAGCTTGCCCGCCGCCGGCCGGTATTCGTAGACAATCGTCGCATCGCGCCCCGCGTAGCGCAGTTCGAACCTCTGCGGCCCGCTCTGGATGACGCTGGTCTTGAACTCGCGCTCCCGGTTGCGCGGCAGAATCGTCTCCTCGCGCGTCGGGAACGGCAGCGTGCCCGCGCCCGTATTGAGTCCCACAATCTGCCCGCGCCAGGGCTTGAGATTGCGCTTCGGCTGCTCGGCGAATTGCAGCGGCTGAAACTCTTCGCGATAGAACGCCAGCGAGTCGCAGAAGAAGTAGCGCGGCTCCGTGTTGCCGATCCTCGAGATCTCAATGCCCGCCAGCGCCACCGGCGCCGCCATCTCCTTCCGCAGCGCGTCGCCCACCCGCCGGTGAATCAGCCACCACTGCTTCCAGGTGATCGATGTCAGCTCGATGCGGAACTCCTTGGCGCGCGCGTCCGTGAGCAGCACCGCCACGTCCGCCGCCGGCGTCGTCTTGTCGTCTTCCCAGCCCCAGCGGTTGCCGTAGCCCCACAGTTCGACCGAGTCGAATTCCCCTGGAATCGGAATCGGCTTTGGCGGCCGCGCCACCACGCGGCTTTCCCTGGTTGGTCCGGAGAAAACGAACTTGCCCACGTAGTGGCCCCACATCTGCTGCTCGCGGCTGCGCCGGAATTCGCCCGCCGCGCCCCCGTACAGTTCCAGCGTCCAGCCGCTCAGGTCCTCGAAGTCGACCAGCGTATGCGGATTCTCCGCACGCTCGGCCCACGTCATCTCATACGGTTGTTGTCCCACCTGTTGCCAGGGTTCGATGTCGTTGATTGCGCGGACTACTTTGTCGGGGCCACTCGCCAGGGCCATGGAGAGGGTTGCCAGCGCCAGGAAAAAACGAGCCATGAGTTTGCTCCGATCATGTCCGGTTTATCACAGTGCGGCACTGCCGGCCCAATCCCGCGCTCTCCCGCCGCTCACTCATTACAGGACGACGGTGTCGCTGCCGTGACGAGAAGATTTGAAGTGGCTAGACCATTCTCGGAATATTCAGATATCGGTACGTGCTCATCCAGGAATGCATCGCTTCGGCGCGTGAAGCTGACGGTTCGCTGGTTGTTGACGCCAAGCGTTTTCCGCATGGGATGAAGGATCTGGTCGATTACGTTCATTCGCGCGGGCTGAAGGCCGGTATCTATACCGACGCCGGAGCTCATACTTGCTCTAGCAACCCTCTTTATGAAGGCAGTTATCAACACGAAGATCAGGACGCCGCTACCTTCGCCGCGTGGGGCATGGACTTCGTTGAAATGGATTACTGCAACCGTCCGTATGGCGTTAAGGGGCGCGCCATCTATGAACGCATGGCGGAAGCAATCCGCAAGACCGGCCGGCCCATGCTCTTCTATATCTGTTCCTGGGGCAACGAAAGTCCGTGGGCCTGGGCGCAAGGCACGGCTCAGCTATGGAGAGCGGAAGGCGACTTAAGCTACGAGAAGAACCATGTGGAGTGGTCGCGCGTGGTGAAGAATTTTGAGTCCAATGCCAGGCATTCCGTCTTCAGCGCCCCGAACAGTTGGAACGACCCGGACATGATGGAGGTCGGGAATCCCGGCCTCACGCCGGACGAGGCCCGGACTCATTTCCCCATGTGGGCCATCTCCGCCGCGCCGCTGTGGGCCGGCAACAATCTCACGGAGATGAGCGATTCGATTCGCAAAGTCTATACCAACGCCGAGGCCATTGCCATCGATCAGGATCCGCTCGGCGCCGGAGCGGAGAAGGTGAGAGAATACGGCGGCGGCATCGAGGTTTGAGCAAAACCCCTCGGCGCCGCCGGGAGCGGCGTGGAAGCCGTCCTGCTCTTGAATCTGGCGGACGCGCCCGCGGAGGCCGCCGTCCAATGGAGCGATTTGGGAATTACAGGCAAGGCCGCGGTGCGCGATCTATGGGCCCACAAGGAGCTGGGTGAATTTCGCGACGGCTATCAGACGCGGATTCCCGCCCATGGTTCCGTCCTTCTGAAAGTCAGCGGAGAATTTTCCTGGGCCGCGGGCGCGACCTACGAAGCTGAGTGGCCGGGAAATATTCGTAGCGGCAACGCGGTCCTGCTTTCCTGTCCCGAATGCAGCCGAGGATATGCGGTGTCGTTGTGCGGCGTGGCCGACGTTTACCTGCGGATTCTCAAGGGTCCCGAATGCAGCCAAGGCGATGCGTCGCGCGGCGCGAGCCATGGTTCCGGAGCCAGTTCCCTTACCTTCTCCCGCATTGGCGTACCGAGCGCCGGCAGGTACTGGGCGAACCTGGTTTGCGTCTACAGCGGCCAGGGAGGCAAGACCGTGCAAATGCGAGTAAACGAAAACCAGCCGGCGGATATCCAATTCTTGCCGGCCATTTACGGATTGTTGCCGGCCATTTACGGAACCGCGAGGATTTCCGTCCTTCTGAACCAAGGCGAGAACTCGATTACCTTCAGCTTTGCGGGAACGGGCAGCCTGGATCTCGGCCGGCTCATGGTTGACCGGTAAAGGCGGTCACTTGCGCCGCGAGGAGGCCCTGCCGGACCGGGAAGCAGGGCGCTTCGGGTTGATGGCGCTCCTCATGTCTCACAATGACCAGTGGATTAAGTCCGTGCGCCGAAGGTGCGAGTACCTTGACGGCATTTATTACGACTTAGGAGTTTTGCTTCTTTCCCTTTGAACCGGGGACAAAGCCGGGACATGTCCCATTCCGGGCAGCCTACACAACCGGGTGGCTTATCTGGTCCCCCTCGCGTTGTAAGTCGGCTCAACATGTGATGATAGGGCGTGGCTTGACCGAAGCCTTTCAAAATGGCCCCGCAGAACATCAAGCCCGCCGTCGCCATTATCGTCGTGCTCTGCCAGCGCTTCAACGACCAGATCGACCAAGCCGCCCAGTTCGTCCACGAAATCCTCGGTTAGCCCGAATCTCCGCTTTCGCTTCCTGGCCATCAGCGGTTGAGAGTATAATCGCTGCTGGCCGGGAAGCCCAAAAGGAAATCCTGGTTGCGATGAATGGCCCTACAGAAAGCGTCGAACCCCCCTTGATCCTGTTCCCGGCTGACGAAAAGGTCGGGGGCTTAGCAAAACAGACGCCGATATAGACGGGAATCCCGGGTAAAGGTACTGGAGCAAGCACATGCCGGATTCAACGCGCAGACTATTCATGCAATCTCTGTCGGGAGTTGCAGGGGCGGCTGTCCTGGCAGCTCGACCACGCGGCGCTTCGTCACTGCCCAAGGGCCGGCTTTCCCCCCTGGATGGCGTCAGCCGCCAGAACATCAAAATCACGGACCTGAACTTAATCAATCTCGCCTACCGGCTGAAACCGGAAGAGGAGTGGCCGGATGGCGGCGACAACATGATCATCTGGAAAACGGAATCGGTAATCGTGGAAGTCTCCACCGACGCAGGTGTCAAGGGTATCGGCGCCTGCAGCCGCTACAACGGGCCGGCGGCGATGAAGGCCTATCTCGAACAAGTGGTCAAGCCGGCGCTCCTCGGCAAGAATCCGTTCGACGTCGAGGCTCTCTGTGGCGGCATCGCCGGGCACGGTGCCCGGGGAGTCTGGGCGGGCGTGGACACTGCGCTCTGGGACATCATCGGGAAAGCCCTGGGGCTGCCGCTATACAAGCTCCTCGCGACCGACACGGAGCCACAGACCCGCATCCGCGCCTACGCCAGCGGCGGCGAATTCTCGTGGCACAAGGGTTCCCGCTTTCCCGGTCCGGAAGACCTGATCAAGCAGGCTTTGGCCCACCAGGCTGCGGGCTACACCGCGTTCAAGTACCGCCCGGGCGGCGCCTTCGAGCGCTTCGCCACCATCCAGAACTACATTCCCTACGTGCGCGAACTGAGGAAGGCGGTGGGGCCGAATTTCGACCTCATGCAGGAATCCAACCAGCGCTGGTCGGTCGAGCAGTGCCTGGAGATCGCGCCGGTTCTCGAGGAGGCCAAAATCCTGTGGTGGGAGGAACCCACCCGCAAGAACATCGACGACTACCTCACGATCAAGAAAGCCTTGAAGAGGGTAAAAATCTCGGGTGGGGAAACCGTGCCCAACCGCGCCCAGTTGGTGGAATGGATGGAGAGCGGCGCCTACGACATCGTGCAACCGGGCTGCGACGACGCCGGCGTGACCGAATGCTGGCACCAGGCCCGCATGGCCCACACCCGCGGCAAGTTGATCTGCCCCCACAACTGGCAGGACGGGTTGGTGGCTGTGGCCAACGCCCATCTCCTCGCCGCCGTGCCCAATCGCCTCATGCTGGAGTCGAACATGACCCCCAATCCCCTCAAGGAGGGCCTCTTCAAGGAGTGGTTCGGCGCCAAGAACGGGTACTTCGATGTCCCTCAGAAGCCCGGCCTGGGCGTGGAATTGAAAGATGGGTTGGCGGAACTCTATCCTCCCATTCCGGAAGGCAATTGGTACCGGTCCGACCCCGACATGCCTCCGGCATCGGCCACGGACGCCGCGGCTAGGCGAGGCGGGCAAGCCGGTACGGACGTCTGGCCTTCAAGACCCGGGGGACGCTGAGCGTGCGGAGCAAAGCAGTCGGACCATCCCATTAGCTGCGCCAGTGGTCGGTAAACGGTGTTTACGGATAGTTGCAGGATGCCCGCCGGAAAATCCCACGGGAGACGATTCGCGGGATAGGTGACGACGTATGTCTCCCATCCCTGGCAACTCCGGTGACCAAAGAAGGGGCCTTCTCTTGCCCCCAAGGTACGCAAGAGCCTGGAAGTGCCTGATGTTGAACGGTGTCTCAAAGACCTCCACTTGCCGATCCTTTCTTCGGCCTGTTTGCTTCTCCGCCTCAGTCTGCCGCGCCACAACCGGCATGGCGGCAACCCCTCTTGCTGCTGCCCCGAACAGCAGCCGCGATCACGGGTGGCACGTTTGCGGCTCTGAAAGTCCAGCTAGCAGTATGGAGTGACCGGTTCCCTGCGCTATCCGTGGGGTGAGCTGTGAGACCTGCGGGAAGCACAGTTCAGAGCCACAAGCGGAGAGGAACCGGTCATGAAAGAAAAGGTACGATTTTTGGGCTTGGATGTCCATGCCGAGACGGTGGCGGTCGCCGTCGCCGAGCCGGATGGCGAGGTACGCAGCCTGGGTCGGATCCCCAACCGGGCGGAGTCGATTCGCAAGCTGGTGCGGAAGCTGGGCCCGGCTCGGCAGTTGCGCGCCTGCTATGAGGCGGGGCCGACGGGATACGTTCTTTACTGGCAGTTGACCGAACTGTGCGTTGAGTGCGCGGTGATCGCGCCGACGCTTGCGCCGATGAAGGCTGGTGACCGGGTCAAGACGGACCGTCGCGATGCCGAACGGTTGGCACGCAGCTACCGCGCCGGCGAGCTGACCACGGTCTGGGTCCCCGACGCGGGATCGGAGGCGTTGCGCGATCTGGTACGGGCGCGCGAAGCGGCCAAGCAGGATCAGTTGCGCGCACGGCATCGGTTGGCCAAGTTCCTGCTGCGTCACGGTTAGCGGCCGGCGACAGGCGTCCAGGCGTGGACCACCCACAACATGAACTAGGCGCGGCAGTTGCGCTTCGCCGAACCCACGCAGGAGGCGACGCGGCTGGATTATGTGCACGAGGTCGAGCACATGGCGGAGCGGATCAAGCGGCTGTAAGAGGCCATCGCGGATGCGCTCCAGCAGGCTGCGCCCGAAATGCGGGCGGTGGTGGAAGACCTGCAGGCGTTGCGGGGCATCGCGCTGATCTCGGCGGTAACGATCGTGAGCGAAGTGGGCGCGATCTCGCGCTTTCAAAGCGCGCGCCAATTGATGGGCTACAGTGGCGCGGTGCCCAGCGAGAACTCCAGCGGCAAACGCATCCAGCGCGGCGGCATCACCAAGACTGGAAACGCGCACTTACGCCGCATCGTCATCGAGGCGGCCTGGAGTTATCGCCTCCGGCCGGCCGTTGGTCCGGCGCTTCGCAAGCGGCAGGAGGGCCTGTCCGAAGAGATCAAGGAGATCGCCTGGAAGGCCCAGATCCGACTCACCAGGCGCTACACAAGACTGTCCTTGGCGGGCAAGGATCAACGCAAGATCGTCACCGCAGTGGGGCGCGAGCTGCTGGGCTTCATCTGGGCGATCGGAGTCCGCGCCGAAGCGGGCAGCAAGCAGCCGATGGCAGCCTGAGGAAAGGCCAGAACAAGAGCAAAGAGAAAAGCAAAAACTTTCCAAAGAATGAAAAAACAAAAACACGGATGATCCCCACCACCCCATTCGAGGACAGCGCCAGCAGCAGCAGCCCGGGCACGCACGAAGGAGAATCCTCGCAGGCCCTAGGCGACAGGCTCAGCCGGACTCGCGACGCTAGTCAGAGGCAGCTCCCGACGGATCAAGATCATGCGGTTCCAACCCGCGCACATCAGACTGATCAATCGTCGCCCAATCTGCCCGGGCTGCCGCTGGCCCTGTCCTCGAAAAACGGAAAACGAACAACCCCACAGACGCGCGGGTGTTGACAGGGTCACTCCATATCAGGGCCTATGCTGCCCGCCGCTGCTCTCCGGCGGCTCCGCGTGGCTGGGCGGCACGCCCAGGACTGTGGAAAGAGCGACGAACTGAGGGCGTCTAAACGACCTTAGGCCCTTGGAAGCCGCACTCGAACCTGCGGTAGCCAGCGCCGTTGCTGCTTCGAGCACTCTGCCGCCTGTTCCAGCGCCGCCCTCCCCTCCAACGTGTTCAGCTTCTCTGCAACGTGCTCGGCGACGACAGTCAGCGCGTGGAAGTCCAGCATCGACTCGTAAACCTCGACGCTGATCTCCTCCCCGAGCGGCTCTACGAACAGGATGAGGGACTCCGGCCTGCCGCAGACGACCAGTTTCAGATTAGCGGTGAGGTGGCCATCGTCAACGCGGAACTCGCCGACCTCGATTGAGCCCGGAATTATGTGCTGGGGTGTCACGTCGTCGTCCTCTCTCACGCCGCCTTCAACACCCTCGCCACGTAGCAGTGCATCCACGGCGACGCGCTGCGGGTGAACCGACGTTCCTTGTTGAGGTATGCCGCGATCTGCCGCAGCGACCGACCCTGCTCGCGCAGGCGCGTCATCGCCCTTCGCACCCTCTGCTCGGCCGGGTCGGGTTCCAGGGTCCGCCCGTCGGCGCACAGCCGGAAGCCGTACGGGCAGTTGCCAACGAACTCAATCCGGGCCTTCTTATGGCCCAGGGCTTCCTTCGTGCGCTCGCCGATGACCTCGCGCTCCCACTGGACGAGCGAGGCCATGATGTTCATCACCAGCCTTCCCGCCGCTCCCGGTGTCTAGCGATTCCGCGACCGAAAGCAGGTGGATGCCGCGACGTTCAAACAACTCCAGCAGGTTGGCCAGGTCTTTCACACTCCGGGTGAGCCGGTCCAGTTTCGCGATGATGACGGCGTCGACTTCGCGGTGCTCAACCAGGGCCAGGAGCCGCTGCATACCCGGCCTGTCCAAGTTCCTCTCGCTCTCCCCGGCGTTGACGATGACCTCAGTGAGCTCCGCCTCCTGGAGCGTGGCCATGGCCCTTATCCTGCTCTGCTGCGCGGCCAGGCTGTTGCCTTTCTCCGCCTGCCCATCAGTGCTTACCCGTGCGTATCCGATTGCTCGCATTACGAAAACAAAGAGCGTACCAGTGGGACGGTGTCAAGTGGATTCGCCGGGCGAGAAGCCTAGGCGGTCCCCTGGCGTATCCTGTCGCTGCATACACACCGGCAGTGTGAGTGGTTCCCGTCCAGTTGGCATGAAGGGGACTTACAGGGACTGATCTCTCAGAACGCCGTTTTACGGGCACTGGCGCAGCTTCCAGGTGTGCCGTTACACAGGGCGATCACCATGATGACCCGGCAGACCCAATCCGCGACCACGCTCAGCCGGCGGGGCAAAGGCGCATTCGCCTCTCAGGCGGGAAGCGGGTGGGGGGCAAGGTGCATCTGCGGCTGTTACTTCTCCGCCGCCGATTGCGCCGCGGCCAGCCCGGAGGCGGTGACCAGCGTGCCGGCTGCGGAGTGGGCCACAGGCGCCGCCAGACCCTTGTGGATCAGTTTGATGTCCTCCTCCGCAAACCGGAGTTGGCCGCTCCTCATGAGTGCATATTCGTCAGAGTCCCAGCGCGCCTTCATGATCCCGCTATCGGAATGCCTGGCGATGCCCTCAAGAATATGTGTGATCTCATGAACGACGACATACGCCAGCAGGTACGGCCGCAGCTCATCTTCGGTGTGGGCCATCCGGTCGTAGAACACCTCGATGTGCACTCCTTCGTAGCGTAGAGCATGGGCGAAAGTGCCGGGAAGCAGATCCTTGGGAGTGTGCATCGACAGGCTGATCAGAATCGCTTTGCCACCCTGCGCTTCGCAAAAATGCCAACCGGTGTGCAAATCCAGTTTCACGCCCGCCGGCCGGAAGAGCCGGTAGGAAATACTAGCTGCCTTGTCCACCACATCGGCGCTATCCCGGCCTGTTTCGATACAAGCCACGACCTTCTGGCCGTCGGACTTGGCCTGTGCCCAAGCCATGCTGCCCAGCATCGCCGCCATCGTCATCATCGCTGCCGTTTTCATTGGTCTCGCCTCCATCGCGAGACCAAGAATTCGTTACTTCGGGGTGGCTCTCAATGGACCGCGGCTGAAAGCCAAGTGAAATCGACATGTCCCAAGAACGGGCGATGTGACGCGGCAATCAATTGATTACAAACCGGTTGTTTACGCGGGTGGCGGGATTGAAATCGGAGCAGCGGGTGCTATACTCGACTGCAGTCCAGGTGCGAGAGTGGAACCCACCGCGGCTGGCCCCAACACAATCCGTTTCGGCCTGTTCGAGGCCGATCTCGCCAGTGGCGAGTTGCGCAAGCGCGGGCGGAAAGTGCCGCTTCAGGACCAGCCGTTTCAGGTTCTGGCCCTGCTGCTGCGGCATGCGGGCGAGATCGTCGCGCGCGAGGAATTGCAGCACGCGCTGTGGCCGGCCGAGACGTTTGTCGAGTTCGAGCAGGGACTCAACACCGCCGTCAAGAGACTGCGCCTGGCGCTGGGGGACTCGGCCGACAATCCGCGGTTCATCGAGACCTTGCCGCGCAAGGGCTACCGCTTCATCGCTCCGGTGGAAGACCTGGCGACGCGGGCCCCGATCCCGGTCTCTGCCCCGATCCCCGCGCCATCGCGTGCATGGCTGTGGTGGGGGGCGCTTGGACTGGTAACGACTGCCATCCTGGTGACCGGATTACGGCCGGTCCCGGCGCCCAGGGCGCGGACGACTCAGTTGACCCACGGGGGCGTTTCGATGAATGGAACCCTGGCCATGCACGGCGGGAGGATTCTGTATGTCTCGTGGGTAGAAGCGCTGGATCCGGTTGCGGCCGGGTTCCAAGGCGAGTTCCGGTCCATCTCCACGCAAGGGGGTGAGCCACGACGGGAAAGAATGCCGTTTCTCAACGCGGAGCCTGCCGCTCTGACTCAGCCTAATCCTGGGCAAGACACCATCTTTATTGAGACGGGTGCAACGGATGCGGCCCCGGGAGAATTGTGGCTGGCGGGTTTCGATGGGAGTAAGCCGCGACGGATTGGTGAAGCTGCCGCCGGCAGCGGTTATTCCGTCTCCCCCGACCTCAAAACACTTCTGAGAACCTCTAAGGAGGGCGTGTTTGCGCGTCCGGTTGACGGCGGGCCGGAGAGGCTGCTAGCCCGGAGCGAATGGAAGGGGTTCGGGGCAACAATCTGGCATCCTTCGGGCGACCGGATTCTGCTCAATCCTATTGAGGATGTTCCAAAGTTCTGGGAGGTGAAGTCCGACGGAACCGGCCTGCGGCCCCTGCTGCCGGAGTTTCAGGCGGAGCAAACCTGTCCCACTTGGTCGCCCGATGGGAAGAGGTTGTACTTCTCCTCTCAGGGGGAGATTTTCGTGCTAGGAAGCCGGCGCTGGCTGGGCTGGATGAGGCGGCCGGAGCCGCAGCGTTTGACGGCCGGATCCGTGGTCTACAATCTTTGGGCCTATGAGGACCCCGCGGATTCACGCGTGATCTACACACAGGGAGTAGTACCCCGCGGGGAATTGATGAAGCTCAACCGGCAGACGGACCGTTTCGAGCCCTACCTGGGCAAACTTTCCGCTTCCGGCCTGGACTACTCGCCCGACGGGCAGTGGATCGCCTACGTGAGTTATCCCGAACAGGAGTTGTGGAAATGCAGGCGCGATGGCAGCGACAAGATCCTTCTGTATGACAGTTTGAAGAGCTGGGACCCCCGCTGGTCGCCGGACGGCAAACGCCTGGCGTTTGCCGCAAGAAGGCACCTATGGTACGGAGAGCCTCCCCGGATCTATACCATCCCAGCGGCAGGTGGCAAGCCCGAGCCGGTGAAGGGCGTGAACGGTCCAGGGTCTGATCCCGACTGGTCGCCCGACGGAAGGAAACTGGTATTTGCACCGTTTGCACCGCCGGGGGAGCCGCCCGTTCCCAAGGAGGATCGGCACGTCTCGATCGTGGACCTGGAGACCGGCCAGGTACAGATGGTGCCCGGCTCGGAGGAGATGGACACAGCGCGCTGGTCCCCCGACGGGAAACATCTTGTGGCATTTGGACATGGCCGGACCTTCCTCTATGATTTCGAAACGCGAAGCTGGACGGATGCCGGCAAGGTGATTTATGGGCCCACCTGGTCGAAGGACAGCAAATACGTGTATGGGACCATCTGGCTTCAAATGATCAGGCTGGTCCGCATCGCGGTAGCCACGCGCAAGCTGGAGGAAATCCGCAGCGTCAACGAGTTTCGTCTGGTGTGGAACGCTTGGATCCCTTCCTGGACTCCGGATAGGGAGGCCGTAGTCACGGTGGATAGGAGTTTGTACGAGCTCTACCGCCTTGACGTGGACTGGTAGCGCGCCGGCCAAGCGCGTCTGCTGTTTGATCAGCCAGGACCCCAATGGAATGCTCCGATCCGCAACTGGGATCTCGCGTTGGATGGCCAACGCTTCCTGATGGTCAAGCTCGATGACCGGAAGCCCACGCCGGTGACGGAAATGATTCTCGTCCAGAACTGGTTCGAGGAACTCAAGCGCCTCGCCCCCAGCGGCAAGAAGTGAGTGCGGCCTAACAGCCGCGACGCATAGGTTCACGCGATGCCGTCACGCCCGGAAGGTGACGTTTCCGGACAGAAGGACTCGGAGAGCATTCAACCAGTTCTTGCCGGTATTCGAACGGTAGATCGGACAGCTTCCGAATGGCCTAGTGGAAGCTGCCCAGCACGATCTTCAAGACGCCGGCCCCTTGCCCGCACGCTACCGATATTGACCCGCATAAGTCCGCTTCGAACGATCCAAAGCGGACGATCCCATTCTGGGCTGGTAGGTCGCCGTTACCAAGACTCGCGCCAAATCCGCGCAGGCCCAAGTCGCACAGAGCCTCGTTGGGCTTATATGTCCGCAGCGGACATATAAGCCGCTTCATCGCAATGTGGGAACCGTGCGGCGCGATGAAGAAGCCGTGGCGCGTTATTATTTCACCTTTGCCGGCGTAGCGCTCTGACCCGGAATCTCCAGCGCCCGCAACTGCTCCAGCGCGGCCAGCGTGTCCGCCATACCCTTCTGGTCGGCTTTCTTGGCTTTCTTCGCCACCGTGACGGGCGGCTTCGGATCCCTGTAAAAGGACAACAGGTTGGCGCGCAACTCCGGTGTAACTCCACTAAAGCCATTCTTGGCAAGGTCCCGCAAGAGCTTCGCGTAGGTCTCATCCGCCAGCGAGTACTCGCCCTCCCGCGTCGGCCGTCCCGTATCGAAATCGGTATTGGCCATCGACAAATGCCCGTTCTGTTGCTCCTCCAGCAGCGTGCGATAGAGATCCAGCGTTCCGTTGAAACTCTGCATGAACAGCGTCTCCGTTTGCGCAGTGGGCGCTTCAAAACCCACGGACTTGAACGGCCCGACCCTAGGGACGATGCGGAACAGGAACGCCATAAAACGCGCAAACACCCCGGGGCGCTGGTATTCCTTCCCCCACTCCTTTTCATAGCTGGAGCCCTTGAGGTTGTAGAGGAACTTCCGCTTGGTCATCCCCGGCTGCGCCTGCACGATTTCCTTTTTCTTCAGCGACCACGCGATCTTGCTGGCCTCCGGGATAATCGTGCCGACGGTCCTGCGGTAACTCCCAAGCGCTAGATCCAGGCTGACGAACTGGCTTTTCAGATCCAGGCCGTATGTATCCTGGAAGGCGTGCTCCAACAGATCCTTGGAGACCTGGAACCCGATGAATTCGTGATAATCCTGCGGCGCATAGTTGCCCAGCGCCACTTGCACCACATCGAAACCGAATTCGGTCTTCAGATGCGCCACCGTATTCTCCGCATATGTGACCTCATTGCCATACTCGGCGCGCAGCTTCGGATATTCAATCGCGACCGCGCGATTCACTGCGATGGGATGGCCCTTATTATCCGCGGCGTAATGCGCCAGAGCGCCCAGCGCGAATGCCAGCTCGTCCAGGTCTTGCGCATCGTTGAGCAGCGCTTCCACGAAATCGCCGCTACGCACATAATGCACCAGGTCGCTGAAGTATTTGCTGCCGAACGGATAATAGCCCATGTCCTGGATGATGCAGCCGCCATAAGCGTAAGCATGGGCCTTCTTCAGATCGTCGGGCGTCGCCGCCGGAAAGCGCTTCAAGAGTATTGGTGTGATGTTTTTCCAGGCGGAGTCGATGATCGCCTCGTGAGTGATGACGGCATAGCCGGACGCCGACCGGGCGACGCACAACACGAGTAACGCAACGGTAAGGCGGACGCGAGTCATAAGCCCGTTCTCTGTGCAATCCAGGTGCCGCGCAGCCGGTCTACCGATTCAAACCAGAATTTCCATGTTAGATCCCGGATGCCTGTCAGTATACACCCAGCTGCCATTCTTTGATCCTGCGAGATGCATTCTTTCCTTCGGGAGCCGTCTTCGCCCTCGTAAGGTGCAGTTATCGCCTGCTGGAAGCCCCCCAAAACAGGTTAAGGGGTTGGGTCCCGTCGGAACCCAGCATCGCTTCAGTTTTTTGGTTCTAGCTCGCAGGGCTGATCGGCTCCAGAGCCTGTATCGCATCCATGGTGGATTCGATCTCGCCTTCCCGACATTTGATGAGCACATCCCTGTTCAACTCGACCCACTCGGTGAGCAGCGCGAGTTCTTGCGCGTCAAGATGACCACGCGTGACGTGGACCGTCTGCCGGATTGCAACCTTCACCGTGTCTGATCGACGTCCTCTCGCGCTGCGCGCAACCTCGACCCGCACATCGGGTACGACGCCCATGTCCTCCATAATGTAGACGACGAACGGCAAGCCGGTCTCTTTCGGCGACAGAATGGCCAGGTCGAAGCCGTCTTCTGGCTCTCGTTGTGCTGGCCGTCTGCCAACGACCGGCGGCGGCTGGCACCCAGTGGCCCGACGTCGTGCTTTCTTCCCCGGAACGGGCTTAGGTACCTTGGCAGATTTCATGTTGCGCGTTGCTTCCACCCGAGCAATGACCTTATCCGCGATCTATAGCTTGCTTGCACGGCCACGCTGGTTCCCGAAGCGTTGCCACAAAGGTCGGCATGGCCAGGGGTTTCGCATCCGCGGCCAGGATCCGCATGTTGGAACGATAGTGCGCGCGCATGGCCGTGGCCTATCCGATGCCGCCTAGGCCGACAATCCCCATGGTCATGCCATCCACCTCCACCAGGGTCCGCTCGGAATTCCACGTCCGCTTCTGGAACCGCGGAATGTAGTACTTGTGGAGCCCGTGCGTGAGGCTCAAGAGCATCCCGATGGCTGTCTCCGAGATGGCCGGCACGAACATCCGCACCATGTTTTCACCACCACGGGGCTCTTGATCAGCTCCGGGAAAAGCACCCTCTCCATGCCCGCTTCCGTGGCCTGCAGCCAACGCAACTTCTTGGCCTTCGCCAGCCACTCCGCGTTGAGGGCGCCAAAAACGACGTCGGCCTCGGGCAGCGCCTTGTTCAATTCGCCGGCGTTGGCCGGCAGCGTGAAAGATGACTCTCCGCGCAGAATGGACTTTCCACGACAACACCACCGAGAGGATCTTCGACTGCGTCTTGAAGAAAACGATCAGGTCCTGACGAAAGGGATGACGCCGCGTGCAAGAGCCGGTCCCGGATCTGCACTGCTGTATTGTTCCACAACGGCCGAGAAGATCCGTCCTCCAAACCTAGCCCGCGACGATTAGCTCGATGCCTTGCTCCCGGCCCAGGTTATGCGAGTACTTCCGGTCGGTGGCGTTGTTCCAATGCTCGTGCACGCCTAGACTGGGCAGCACGCCGCTGTTGTCGGGATTGTACACCGTCCCGGATGGGGGCTTGGCGGCCTGCGATGCTTCGTGCAGGTAGTTGTCCGCATTGCCGCGGACCTGGGTTGCGCGTGGCTCGCTCCTCAAAATGTCCAACCCCACAGAGTCGATTGCCACGGGATCCTGCGACATCAGCAGGCTGGAAGCCCAGTGGTTGCCGAAGGAGGCCCACATGAAGACGCCGCTTTCGTTGTGTTCGGCGGTATACAGGCCGTCCAGTATGTAGAGCACTGTCTTGCCGCCCAGGTGCCGGTGACCCAACAGGTCCACGAGGGCGTTGTAGGAACCTACGGGCAGAGTGCGCTTCACGTGATCGTGCAATATCCTTGGCAACCAGCCGCCATCGTTCGGAAAATAGACGGAGCCGAAGTGATTCTTTCCAATCAGTGTCACGCCGGCCATGCCGTGCGGCCGTAGCAACGCCATGTTGATCAGGTACTTCGCCGCGGTCACCTGTTGCGCCAGATAGGCCACCGGTACTTCCGCTTTGGAAAAGTGAATCGGGTTGGCCATGTCCGGCGCGGCGAAGATCCGCCCGCCCAGGTTAAAGTCGGCGCCCACCAGGAACTGCACCGCCTGAAACTGAGCATTGGAATTCGCCCTGATCCTGGAGTAGATGGGTCGGCCGACATTGCGGCCATCCGCGACATCGTAAAGGATGATGTCTTCGCCTCGCACTCCGCCCGCTTCGATCAGTTGCGTCACCAGAGCCGCGACGGCGTGAGGACTCGGCAAACCATTCAGCGGTCCCCTGGGCGGTCCGCCGGCCGGAGCAGCCGCCATTGCGCCCCACTCGGGGGACCGGTCCTGGTTGCAGTTGATCTTTATCGCAATCTTCTCCCCGGGACGGTATCCGGAATCCCCAAACTTCCGGGTCTCATTGAAGCTCCGGAACAGTGCGTCCCATGCCTGTTTGTCGTTCTTTCTTCCCGTCAGGTCTTGGACCATCCGGGAAGTCATGGCGTGTACGACTTTCTGGTCGGTGTTGGCATCGTTCCACCAGTGTCCCGTCGAGCCGTCCCAACTGGTCGCGTTCGCGTCGCGCACCCAGACCACTCTGCCCGGGTAGATGCCTCTTCCAACGCCCAATGGATTATTGGCTCCCTCGCTCGGCTTGAACGGATCGGCGGAAGCCTTCCCACCACGTTGCTGCGCAATCACTTCCGGCGTCAATCGTAGAGGGACACTAACGAGGCCGGCAAGCTGCGCTGTGCCCAGCGATCTTAAAAAGCACCTTCTAAGCATGAGACTGCTCCATCCCAATTTCTTCCCGAAGATCTGCCGACAGAAACGCTGCTTAGGGTGCGGTCCCGCCGGCGCTGTTTGGCTATCCGGCAGCTATCCATCATTTCATCAGTATATGGCGCGGCGGACCCCACTCTATCGATCGATTCGCCTGCCCTGGCGGTTAATCATGACCGTCAATACGGACGACGTCCCGGCTGCTTGGGCCGAGCTTGACGTCGGGAAAAGCAGGTTGCAAGGCCTCGGCCGCCTGCGCGCCGCGAATGAGATCCCCCACCCGAGTAACGGCGCGTTGCGTTTCTTCCCAAATAGCGCGAATCTATTTACCCATGGCCCGCGAGTGGCGGCTGGCTCGTGTCCCGCCGGATCCATCGATATGCCGCCGCCGAGTTCTTCCAGAAGTATTTCTCCGCTGCCTCCCGGCCCTTGGCGTGAAAATAGTCCTGGACGATTTTCACGATGACTGGCAGGCGACTCACGGCCGGCCCGTTGGGCCAGTCGCTTCCGAAGATCAGTTTGTCCTCTCCGAACATGTCGAAGAGGTAATCGAGAAGAGGCTTATAGACGCCCGGATCGGTCGAGGGCTCACCACCCGCAAGGCGCATGAGTTCGGATACTTTGATGTACACCGTGGGCCGCTGGGCCAACTCACGCAGATCCCCTTCCACGTCCGTCCTCTCATTGGCATCCAGGCGCCACATCATGGAAGGGAGGTGATCGACAACGATTCGCAGACCTGGCGCTTTATCGCTTACGCGGATGATCGCCTGGATCAGATCGGGCCGGGGGTTGGCCGCATCCAGAGCCAGATTGGCCTCTTGCATCAGCTTGATCCCTTCTATGAATGATGGGTTGCCAACCTGGTTCACCAGGTTGTAACCCCAAAGATTGCCATACCGGATGCCGAGAAAAAGGCGGTTCCTGTGATAGCGATCAAGGTACTCCCCAAACTCCGGCTTATCGGGCTGGAGATTACCGATGGCGCCCACCATTATGGGCTCCTTCTCCTCGACTTCGAGCACCCAGAGATTGTCTTCAATCCACGGGCTGGCCTCGATTTCAATGGCTCCCACGATTCCCAACGGCGGCGCCAGCTTGCGATAACGCGCGGGCAATGCCGGCCCCTTGTTTTCCGGGCCTCCCGAATAGGGCGCGCCCTGCGGCCTGGTTTGATCGAATAAATGGATGTGGCAATCGATTATCGGAATCGCCGGCGGCTGAGCCTCGGCGAGGTTCGTCGCACCGGCGAGGACGGTGCCTGCCGTGGAGCCCAGAAACTCTCTTCGCTTAAGCTCGCTCATGCTGGCCAACTCTAACACCCGGCCGAACCCGTGCGCCAGAGGAGGGCCCATGGGAGTTGCAAATCTTCCGCCGGCTCATGTTTCGTCCGCACCAGGGAAATTTCAATCCACTAGGTCTCTGACCGACGAGCATGCGCGAAACAAGTCGCTGGCGCTCGCAGCTCAGAATCGGCGCAGCGCAACCACAACTGATTGCAGATCCGTGACCGGCATGTGATCCGAAGGCGGGGTGTGATCACTGGATCCTGGCAGAAATCTGGCTAACGCTCCAGACTCTTAGTAAGGTCTTCCAGCTTGCCGCGATCAATCTCGTAGCCCAGGCCCGGCTTGGTGGGGGCGTAGACATATCCGTCCGGCGCGAGCCGGATGCGGTCCTTCATGTAAGGCTCGTCATACACGCCCTGTGGCACGGTCATTTCGAAAAAGACGTTGTTCGGCATGGCCAGTTCGCAATGCAAGTGCACAGCGTGATCGAAAGTGTCGCCCCAATTGTGAGGAGCGCACTCCATGCCGAAACACTCGGCCATAGCGGCGACTTTCATCCCGACTGAGATACCGCCGACATTGTCGACGATGAACCTCACGACATCCATGGCGCCCCGGCGGATGTACTCGGCGTAGTCGTAAATAGAGAACAGAAACTCGCCAATGTGAATGGGCACGTCCAAAGCACGGCATAACTCCGCGAGCCCTCGATATCCTTAGTGGGTATCGGATCCTCGAACGCGACGAATTTCAGTTCATCGAGTAGGCGGCCCACAGCCAGCGCCTCCTGCCGGGAGTACACGCCCACCGGGTCCATGAGCAAGAGGAAATCGTCTCCGGCCGCCTTTCGAACCTCCTTCGCGACCTCCATGTCGAGCCGATAATCATCGCCGCCGCCGCGGGACTCGAACTCGGGAGGATGAATCTTGTAAGCCTTGAAGCCCTCGGCTTTGCATTTCTGCACGGACTCGACGAACTGGGCCACGGTTCTCAGGTGCTGCGAACTGGCGTACGCCAGCACCTTGTGTCTATAGGCGCCCAGGAGCTGATACACCGGCAACCCCACTGCTTTGCCGGCGATGTCCCACAGACAATTGTCAATGGCCGACGCGTAGGAACTCTGCCCCCGCCGGCGTTTCGGCGGATCCCACTGTGATGTGAAACTGGGACGGTCCAGAGCGTTTTTTCCGACCAGGACGCCCTTGGCGTAGTCCACCCACCCTGCATTGTTCCAGTCCGGGTGCCAATACCGCGCGCCTAAGGTGTAGTTGCCCTCGATGCCGGCTCGAGTCACCACGGAAGCCAGGCGGCCGTGGTCCGTCACATACGCCTTCACTTCAGTGATCGTGAGATCCGGCAGGTCGGAAGGCTTCATACCTGCCGCTTGGCTGACGCCGGCCACGGAAAGTGCGGCGGCGCCTCGCAGGAAATGTCGCCGCGAGACCGAAACCTCTGACATAGGACCTACACTTTCAACCAGGGTTTCACAAACTGGAGCATCTCGCGGAGTGCCCGCTTGCCGGATTCGTCGAGCGGGACTGCGGCATCTTTTGCGCGCACTCCATAAGCCGGGAAGACTCCCCGCAGATAGAGCAGGTACTTCAGCGACTGAAGGCCGTAGGCCTGCACTTCCGGGATGAACAGGAGAGCCTTGCCGAACAAATCCATGGCTTCGTCGTGACGGCCCTTCTGCCAAAGCTCCCACACCGGTACGTAGAGATCGGCGAACGCGGCTGCCGGCATGCTGCCCGAAGAGCCACGCTGCATCTCGTCAATCAGAGTGGAACCGTGATTCCCGGTGAAGACCTTGAGCCGGTCTCCGGACTGATCCCTAAGTTGCCCGATGCGTGCCAAAGGCGAACGGCCAGCCTCGTCCTTGACGTAGCTCAAGGTGGGCGTGGCGTTGGACATCCGCAAAATCAGTTCCACGCTCATGTCGCCGGTGGACTGTACAAAGAGTGGCAAGTCCGTTGCTTTGCCGATCTCCCTGTAGTACTCGAGCACGGAATCGGAGTTTTTCTCTCCTACAGGCGGAAGGGAGATGATCCCATCCGCACCGAGCTTCCCAGCATGGCGCGCATACTTGAGCGCGGACGACAGGTCCGTACTCTGAACGCCAATGATAATCGCCGGGCGCAGATGCTTTCCGGCAGCCACAATTGCCTCCGCCCCGGCCAAGCGCTCCGATTCGCTCAGAGTCGCATACTCGCTGGCCATCTGCGGCCACGCGAAGCCGTGCGCCCCGGTCTGGTCGATGAACTTCACCTCGCGGGCCAAAGCATCCAAATCGAGCCGGTCCGAATCAGTGAATGGGGTTTGCGCGATAGGGAAAATCCCGCGGAGCGATTTTGTATCGTGTTTTTCGCTAGCGAGCGTTGCGCCCCACGCACCAGCCCCCAGCAAGCCCAAGAATTCGCGCCGATGCACACCTCTCGTATCGCTTCTCATCTCAAGATCTCGTCTTACTGTACATGAGCCCCTACGGGTCTTCACCTCGACACCGCCCGTTCACGAGGAGACCTGATCCCGCACCAACTCGCCGAACAGTTCCGGCCGGCGCGTTCTGAGCATGTAGCTGGCCAGCGACCACTCGCGGGTCAACCGCATGGGGTCGAGGTCAGCCACGATCATCTCCTCCTGGACATGCTCCTGCAGTGCGCTTGCAAGGACTTCCCCGTCGGGGCCCCAGTTGAAAGCCGCACCAGCCTGGTAAGGAGACTTGAGTTTCGCCAGCCAAGCCACCGGGACCCTAGCCGCGGCTTCTCCACATCGGCGTGCCGGAACAGTCCTGGATGCTGTACGGATACCTCGTGAGAACACCTGCACGGTCGTGATTCCAACACCTCCTGACAATCGTCGCTTCCAAAGCACGAACGGCTTGCCGCCGGTTGAATGGGCCCGGCTCCTTCACGATGCGACCTCCAGTTCCCAGCCGAATCCCGGCCGCTCGGAAGGACGCATGTAGATGCCTTCCGGACCGCGCGTGATCTGGTTGTCTTGCTCGAAGCGCCGGTAGACCTCGGGCGGCCCGCCGGGGGGTGGCATGAACATTTCCGACCAGGGCGCATTTGGCGTGGCCATGATGAAATGCACGCAGTCCTGTACGCCGCCTCCGTGCGGGATCACGGGAATGTCGTATGCCGCAGCCAGCGCAGCGATGCGCCGCAGTTCGGTCAAGCCACCGCACCAATGAACATCCGGCTGCCAGATCGCCGCTGCGTTGTGTTCCAGCAGATGCCGGAACCCGTAACGGAAATAGATGTGTTCCCCCGTCACAATACGCGTGGACTTGATCGCCTCTCTCAGTCTCCCAAAGCCCTCGAAATCGTGTGGCGGCAGGCATTCTTCCATCCAGTAGACACGATAAGGCGCAACCATTTCTGCCAGTTCAATGGTGTACTGCTCGTTCAACGCCATCCAGCAATCGAGCATGATGTCGCCATCGGGACCCAGCAGCTCGCGCGTGTGCTTCACCATATCGGCGTTCTTCTTGAGCCCCTCCCGCCCGTCGGCCGGGCCAAAGGGGACTGCCAGCTTCAGCCGCTTGTAGCCGAACTGGATGTGCTGCTCGATGTCATTGCCCGTGCAGTAGGTGGGAATGCGCGTCTTGGTCTCGCCGCCGAGCAGCTTGTACATCGGCATACCCAGCGCGTTGCCGATCACATCCCAGAGGGCCAGGTCCACGCCACTGATGGCGTGGGGGACAACGCCCGCCTGCCCGTAGTACATGCTGGAGCGAAAAAGTATGTCCCAGATCCGCTCGATGTTGAAGGGGTCTTCGCCAATCAGCAGCTTGGTGAAATGCCCCGCCACCACCGGACCTCCGGCGATGCCGCCGCTGCCATAGCCCTTCACTCCCTTGTCAGTTGTGATCTCAACCGTGAAGGCCTCCAGCTTTCCGGGGTCCGGCATAAACAGCGACCGCTGTGCCTTGTACTCCGGGTAAATGGACATGGGGTTGGCCACTTCCACTCCGCCGGTTGACCACGAGCCCGCCGCCGGCTCGTACGCGGGTACCGGCCGCTTCGGCCGCGTGTGAACCAGCCGGACGCCCGTGATTTTCAGCTTGCTCTTTTCGTCTTGAAAGGGAACGGGCATGGCACTTGCGTGATGAATGAGCCCCAGCGCGGCACCGCTACCCAGTGCAAGAAAATTTCGCCGTCGCATGGTATCCGGCTCCAATTATTGGAAACCCCGGCAATCTTGTCAAGACGTGATTCGCTTGATTCGCGAAACCGGTAATTCAAAGTATTCTTAAAGGTACGTCCCGGTCAGACAAGGAGGCAAAATTGCGACGAAGGACATTCATCTCCACTTCCGCGGCAGCGGGACTTTCCCTGCCAGGCGCTCGCGCTGCAAAGGTGGCCGCGGGCGACATCCCCAAGCGGGCGTTCGGCAAAACCGGTGAGAAACTCACGATCATCGGTCAGGCAGGCGGCCGGTTTCCAATGTGCGGCTTCGAAGAGGCCAAGGCGATCACGCTGCGTGCGTACGATCTGGGTGTCAATTACTTCGACAACGCCCGCATCTATTGGGACGGCAGGTCAGAAGAGGTATACGGCGCGGTTCTGCCGCCATTCCGGAAGCAGATCTTTCTCACCACCAAGTCGCCCCAACGAAGCCGAAAAGGTGCCAAACTGGACCTTGAGAAGTCGCTCCGCACTCTGAAGACGGATTACGTGGACCTGTGGCAGATTCACCAGGTGAACACCATGGAGGAAGTGGAGCAGATTTTCGCACCGTCCGGTGCGATCGAGGCTTTTGAAGCTGCGAAGCAAGCGGGCAAGTGCCGCTTCATTGGATTCACCGGGCACCACGACCCAGATGTCCACCTGGCGATGCTGAAGAAGTACGACGAGTACGATTCGATTCTGATGCCTTTGAATCCGGCCGACCCGTCTTACTTGAGCTTCGAGAAGATGGTGCTGCCGGTTGCGGTCGAGCGCGGCATGGGAATCCAAGCGATGAAGAGCACGGGCAATGCGGGATTGCTGAGCGAATTGCACCTCAAAGATTGCCTCTCGTATGTGCTCAGCCTGCCGGTTCATTGCCTGGCGGTGGGTTGCACGACCATCGGCCAGATTGAAGACGACGCCCGGATCGCGCAGCAATTCAAGCCGCTCGCGGAGCAGGAAATGGCGCGGATTCGCAATGCGGCGGAGCGCATAGCAGGCCCACACCTCGAGGGCTGGAAGCGCGACACTCAGCAACGTGCGTCGGCGTATCGCTATCAGGACGGCGCGCAAGGCTAAGAACGCTCGTCGCAAGCAGATCCGAGACTTGCGTGCGCTTCGCTGTGCACCGTCAACGAGCCTCCGTGTCATCAATGACGCAATCGCACGCTAGTGGAAGGGTGATTGCCCAAAGCTGCAAGATGAAACAAACAGGGGGGCCACTGCGGTCAGGACAAGCTGGCTGAACCGGACGAGAAGGCTAGTGGCCTGTCGCGGAGTCAACGTTACTGAGCCGCGACCATGAGGGAGCGCACGTGTTGTGTCGGAGCCGCGACTGAAAGGAGCGGTTGTGTTGCCGCGCCGCGGCTGTTGGGGAGCGGTCGTCGCGCCGCTGCCCCACCGCTGCTCGGATGCGCCCGGCAGCAATCGGATTGGCGCTTGGTTACGTTTTCTCCGCGACAGGCCACTAGGCACTCTGTGTGTATCGATAAATGCGCTTGTGTCTGGGGATGATCCGCCTTCCACGAGAGTGTCTTGTCGGCGACCCGTAGAAGTAATCGTCTGGGCGGACACATTGCTCCATTACCGTCCAAGCCCGGTAACGACGGGCCTCTGACGGGCTCATGGGAGTGAACAGAGTGGTGCGTCACCGGACATCGACGCCACACCCAGCCCCTGTCTGGCCGGTTCTGCCTGCACTCATCCCGGCCCGTGATCCATTGCCTGCCTATTCCTTGACCTTAAGCCGGTCCTTGTTCGCTGCGATGAACGCCTTGATCTCGTCGCTCATCCCAAGTAGTTTCTCCCACTGCTCCTTGTACTGCGTGACCAGAAAGCGCCCCAGACCGTATACTGACACCGCGCCCTTCGCGCTGACCTTCAGCATGGTGCTGCCCCCACGCGGCCCGCGCTTCTTCAGAGCCTCGTTCTCGGCGTTCACGCGATCAAGTTCTGCCCGCAATTCCTCTTCGTTCATCGCTTGATCCAGATCTTCGCATTGCCTCAGCCCGTCAGCCCGCGTTCATTCCACTACGTTTAGCCCGTCGGCCAATGCTGCGTTGACCAGATCCCGTGCTTCTCCCTCATCGTCCACGCCGAGGGACTTCCCGAGTTGCTGTCGCCTGTCTGTCGCGGCCCTGCTCGCCAGCCACTGTCGGCCCTTGTCGGTTTCACCCGAGAAGAGGTGCAGACCGCCGACACGTTCGACGATGATGTCAGGCCGCACAACACTACAGTCTCGCAGATGGGAGCCGGGCTGGATATGGCGATCATGTGCCGAGCCTTCCCGGTGGACGGCCTCTCGGCGGACATCAGATTTGTGATGGTTGTCGCCGACGCCTCATGGCCGCCTTCTATTCCAACTCCATTTCAGCGTTATTGCTACGATTAGTACCATCAAACCCACAGCAATCAGCATATCCCCCACCGATATGACCATGCTCCCGACCTGGAAAATGTCGCACAGTGGCGCCAGCAGGACGTCTTTAAAGGATTGGTGCTGGCCAAAAAGGGCGGTCTTGTCGTGCACGTTGAGCAGGATTACGGGCATTGAACCGTGGTTAAACAGCAATGCGGCCAAATTGCAGGATATTCCAGCTACTTGAAGGCCTACGCCGAACCTTAGGACCGCATTGACCTTCCGTCGTGCCGCCCACAGCATTAAAAGGATGATGACTATTTCAAATATCTCGTGAATCATTTCTTCCCCTTTTTGTGGGGTCCAAACATAAATTTGCCCTAGTATGTTGCGATAACCTGCAGCGGCCCGCCCGACGGGAGGCGCACGAACTCCCTTTCTGCGTCAAAGTCGCCGGTCGCCCGGCCATTGATGCTGACGCTACTCATCCGCGCCCGTTCGGGATGGCGGAGGTGCAATAGGATTTCGCGCGCAGCCCGACGCTGGGGCGGGTGGATCTCAGCGCGGATGGTCTGATGCGTCACGTCGGATTCGATCCGGTAACTTACCGTCCCGAAGTGCGTGGGTGCTTCCCGAATGCCAATGGTCTTCCCCTGTTGAAGCCAGCTGCGCGCAGTGCCGAGTCCCAGGTGCAGCCGGTCTCCCTGCTCCATCACCAGAGCATCTCGCAAGAGGCGCAGCACGGCAACGGGCGTCCACAGGTGCTGGCGGTCGCCGCTGGTCTTCTTCGTTCCCGGTTCGAGCCCGCGCTCCTCACACCAAGTGTACAGCGGCGTTCCGTGATTCAGCGATGAATAGAGATAGCGGATCGCGGCATCGCCGTTGCCCAGTGCCAGGTGAGTTTCGGCGACGTTGTCCAATGTGATCCCGACCCACGCGCCGTCTTCCATCCACCCGGTATGCACGGGCTGGCCCCCGGCGCTGATTGAATGTTCGATCTTCTTCAGACTCCCAGCTATCAGAGGATCGTCCGCTTCCAACAGCCCGGCCGGAATCAGCGCATATAACATGCCCCAGCGGCTGCCGCCCCGATTTCCCGGCGAATCGGGAATCCAGCGGTATCCGTCTTCCTGGATGCAGCCATCTTGTAGCGAAGCGCGAAGGTCGTGGAGCGCCGATTCGTAGATCTTCTGCAACTCGGCGGCCTCGGCCTGTCTGCCGAGTTCCACTGCCGCGTCCGCTGAGAGCCGGTCCGCAAAGGTCGCCAGGATGTTATGCGTGTAGAAGATGCCGAAGAAGTCGGAGCCATTCATCAGGCCGCCGTCGCCCATGCCACGCGGCATCAGTCCGCGTGCCGAGGGTTCGCTGGAGGCTCGGGTCTCGCGGCGCTTAGATTCCTGCCATCGCGAACTCGCGGCCATGCGCGGGTAGACCGCCTCGAGATAGGCGCGGTCGCCGGTCAGCCGATAGTGCTCCATCGCCGCCCAGGCCTTGAACCCGGAGCAGCCCCACATGTGGTGGGCCCAGCCCTTCGGGTCGGCCCACTCCCCGCTCGGTTCTTGCATGTCGAGATGAACCCGCAAGCCGTTGGCCGCCTCGCGGTGGTATCCAATCTGATCCAGCGCGATCGCGGCGAGGCTGGGCTCAAATGGATTTGCAGCCCGATAAACTTCAGTGCCCGGCACCGTCCCCAGGTAGCCATCCTTGAGCGGCTCGCGCATGATAAACACGTCGCCGAGACACGCGTAGAAGCCGTCTTTCACAGCCTCATCGGGGATGTCAAACTGCACGGCCCGGCCGAGGAGATCCTGCCATTCCGCTTTGGCGGCGTCAAACCGCGCCTGCCAGTTCTCTTTGCGCCACTGTGCCAGGTCCGCTTGATAGGCCTGATACGGCCGGACCAGCCAGCCTTCACGGCGCTCGCCGGGTGCCAGCGTCCACGCGAGCGTCATGGCCTTCGCCGCTACCGGATACTCAGCGCCGCCGAGCCCAAACAGCAGCACGCGATCCGGACGATCGTTCTGGCAGGCAAGCAGTGCGTCGGGGTCTCTGCCCACGTCCATCCACGCTGCGTTATTTGCCACCCACCCATCCTGGACCTCGCACCGCACGGCGAAATGGTGCTCGCGCGAATCGGCATTGTGCGCCGTGACCTTCACCAGGGCAGCGCCGACTCCGCCGATGGCCTCGAGGAGCACGCTAACCGCGCCGTCGTAGTAGTCATTTTCGAGCAGCGGCAAGAATCCGCCGCCGCGCTTCCAGTTACTCTGACCGAACGGCTCGCCGTTGACCTGCGGCTGCACTTGCGCACGCCATTCGGTGCGCGGCGTCTTGAAGGTGGCGAGTGGCGTATTCCTAAGATCGTCGTAAGACCACAGCATCGTCAGCAACCCGGGCGAAGCATCGAGCAGTGTCTTCTCGCTCGCCTCCGGGCGCGCCACGGTCATCCGGTGCGGTGGCGCAAAGTCATATCCGAAATCCACCTGCTCGGCCTGCTCCGAGCCTTGTCCCCGGACGGCGACAGCGCCCAGCGCACTTGTGAGGAAAAACTGGCGTCGGTTCATGGTAAGAAACCGCAATCAGCCGTCAGGCTTCATCCGGCCTTTTCATCCTAGCCCCTCAATCAAGCGGCTCACACGCATGTCAGGGCAGACCTCAACTGAACACGACCTGAGACCTGAGTGCCGGCGGCGTAAAGCGCGGGTTCGAGCCCCGTCTCCCGATTCATGTTTTCAATGATTTGGTTTGTCTCACGGCCCGATCACATTCTCGTAAACGCGGAAGTCGCAGTAAGAGGTGTCATTCGAAGCCGGTGGTTGCGGGCTTGCACCTCGACGATGGCGCCTGCGTGGAGTGGCTGGAGCTGGAATCTGTCTTAAGATGGAGTCACTTATGAAAATCGATCGCCGGCGTTTCATACGCGCCTCCGCGGCATCTCTTCTATTCGCCAGCCGTATGGAAGCCGTTCCCCCGGCAAAGGCGGCCGTCAGCGAAACGGCCGGCATCGTAAGAGCCGAAGGGAAGGCCTACGTGTGGGAGTGGTCTCCACAAACCGATCGGTGGCGCCTGGTCAACACGAGGGTCGGGTAATAACCTCGGGTCCCCTGCAACCGGCCGTTCTTGTGCAAGCGGTGGGCGCTAAAGACCGCCGCTGCCTCTCCGGCACTCTCGCCGCGCAACAAGTTCGGGGCGACCAGCTCACCGTGATCTTCAAACACGTAAACGGTTCCGCCGGCCGTGACCGAACATCTGTTCAACGGTGCATCGAACCAGTTCCTGATCCCGATTGCCGATGGCTCCCTGCGCATCCCGTTGGCCGAAGGGAAGCCCGATGGTTCAGTTGTGGAGTGGATCGAAGTTCTCATCTAATCTTAAGCCGGATTCGGCGGATCTCTTGAAATTCCTGCAATACGTATGCCTTCGCGCGCGGAATTCCGCGCAGCGCGTTGCTATTCTCGGGCAATGGGCGACAGAAGAGATTTCCTGAGTGGCATGACGATGGCCGCTATGGCTGGAGAAGGACCCGAGCAGGGGACGATATACATCCCTGGGCGAACGCGGAGCGAAACCGGGCCTGATCAATGAGAAATCCGGGCCTCAAAGTCTGACCGGTGCTTCGAGTTTCGTATTCAGATTCATCATCTCGTCCCAGGTCACGGTGCATTGGCGATACGCGGCAGTCCGCCCCAGGATGCAAGCCAGGTTACTATCCACGCTTTCAGCGGCATTATTGAGGTGCTTGCCAGTCCGGATACTCTGCACGAAGTCCTTGAGATTTTGGATCGCACCCCCAGTGAAGGTGTCGTCTCTGTCCGCGCCTTTCCAGGAGTTCGTGCCGGAGACCAAAATCAAACCGTCGTAGCGCGGGTCCACGCCGAATCGGGAGCCCAGGCCATAGTGAGAGTCGACGGTTCCAGCCGTGCCGTAGACGCGGGTGCAGATGTCGTAGAAGCCTTTGAGGAACTGGACGGAACTGAAGTCCACGGTTACGCCATTGGGATAGGTGAACGTCACGATGAAGGAGTCCTGGCAGTCGCCGTATTGCATGCGGACCGTGCGCGTACTGCTCCCGCTGGCTTTCACGGGGACCCCCTGCAGGTACCAGTTGGCTACGTCAATCGCATGGATGTTCTGTTCGACGATGATGTCCCCCGAAAGCACCTTGTCGCGGCTCCAAAGGCGCAATCGGGCTTCCTCGGCAGACCACTCAGGCCGCGGCGTCGGATCGCCGCCCGAGGCGTGATAAAAGACGTGCCCGAACACCGGCTTGCCGATTTCTCCGCGATGAACGCGCGCCGCGGCCTCCTGAAACGCGGGGCGGGCACGCGTCTGAAAATCCACCAGGAAGCTGAGCTTCCCGCGGGCGCGTTGGCCGCTCGCCAAGATGCTGGCGCATCCGGGGACATCCACCGCCACCGGTTTGGCAAGGTACACGTGCTTGCCGGCCGCGACCGCCGCGGCAGCTTGCTCCGGATGGAAGTAGGGCGGCGATTCGATGAGCACCGCATCGAGCTTTGAGGCCAGCAGCTCGCGATAGCTTGTCAACCCCGGATAGAGCCGTGACGAGGACACGCCAAACTTCTTCTGCCCGGCGTCCAGGCGATCAGTAAAAGCATCGGCAAGCGCCACGATCCGCGCGCCCGTATGCTCGACGAGCAGGTCGCCAAGCCAGGTTCCGCGGCCGCCCACACCAATGATGCCAACCTCTAAGGAGGAATTGGCTGGCGTGCCCAAGGCGGTCTTGCTTGCCAGCACTGACAGACCTACGGATGCGACGGACGCTCCGAGAAACTCCCGTCGATTCTCCCGTATGTTCAGATGATGCCCTGCGCTTAAAGGTCTATTTTCTAACATCGAGCAACCGTCCTTTCCCCCTGGGATTGGGCCTGAGCCGAATTCTCCGTACCCGGATCTCCATTAACGCAAACCGCTCACCCGGATGCACTTGAATCCCGATGCTGCCGGGTTCAGGAAAGAGCAGCCGCGCGGTCTCGCGACCGCCCTGCCATTCAAGTCTATGGCGTTTTCATCGTCCATAAGGTATCGCGAGGCATAAGGCAGAAGGTGCACTTCCGCCTTAAGATGTCTCCGTCGGTCGGCGCACAACTTCGTGCCAGTTCGTCAACTTCGCGAGGAATCACCCACAAGAATGAATGCAGCTTAGGATGGTTCCTTGTATCCAACGAACACCCCGGGCGGGGATTGCCATTCAGACGCGGTGAATCCGCTCCGCCGAGTCGATCTCGCGCAGCATCTACAAGTATGTTCTGATCCGATCTCGGAACCTTGTGTAGACCCACGAGACGCCCAGGAGGATCAGGCCGAGAGTGATGAAGGAGAGGATTCGATAAAGGGTCTCCAAGTTGCGCAGATCGTAGAGGAAGAGCTTCAGGATGCAGAACAGTAACAGGGCGAGGCCCTGGAGTCGCAGAACTCGTTCGCGCAGCGGGAAGCCGGCCGCGAGCAGCGCCACACCCTGTGCGCCGCAGGCGACGGTGAGGTAGCCGCCGGAGACACGCTCATACAGCAGCCAGGTGACGAGAGTCGTGCCAAGGATTGAGAGCGCAGTCCGCACGCGCGATTCGAGCGGCGAGAGCGGGCTCTTCGGCGTGACGAACTGCGCGGCGTAGAGCGTGCCGGCGGCGAGCGCGGCGATCCACCAATGGAACGATGGATCGTCCAGACCGATGCCAGACCAGCCCCAGGCCCCGAGCGCGAGCGCATAACCCTCCCAACGCAGGTCGGCGATCTTCCGCCGGACGCCGAGGGCGAGCAGCGCGAGTCCGTACATGGCCCAGCCGGCGGAGTCCCATGCGCCGAATTCCAGGTGCATGAGGCTCGCCACGACCAGCGCCGGGGCGATGCGATAGGCGGCGGCGACGATCTTCTCTGCGCCCGGCAAGCGGCGCAGGCGCCAGGAGACGAAATAGAGGACCGCCGCGGAGGCGGCGAGAATCCACCAGCGATGTATGGGGTCGCCTGAGTCCACCATGTTCAGGTGGATCAGCATCGCGCCAAGGACACCGCATCCGAGAGCGCGAAACGAGGACAGGCGCAGGGCGAGACCGGTTTCGATCCAGGCCACGCCCAGAGCACACCAGAGCAGGCTGACAAACGGGTCGGGCGTCACCATCCAGATGGCGGCGAGGAGCAGGCCGGCGCTGCCAAGGCACAACAGGTCCCGCATGACGTCGCGTTCGGGGGCGTCCGCGGAGACGCGCGGCGGCCACAGCAGTCGCGCTGCCATGGCGAGTCCGCAGGCGGCGGCGCCGAAATAGGAGATCCAGGTGGACGCCGGGGGGAGCTTCGCGAAGTGCTCGACGTGCGTCCACTGAACGCCGACGCCTCCCAAGACGGCGAGCGGGTAGGCAAACCAGCGCAGGCGCTGCGGCCACTGCCGCAGGCCCAGCTCCAGAATCACGAGGGCCAGAAGGCACCAGGAGAGACCCAAGTATTCCTGCCCGATAGTGCGCCACAACAACAGCGACGCGAGCATGGCGCTGGCGGCGGTGAGGACCCATTCGATGCCCCAGTGCTCGTCCTCGCCCAGCCGGTCCGATCCGAACCAGCGGATGCGCAAGGCCTGGCCATAGGCTGCGGCCAGGCTGACAGCGAGCGGAATCCACTTGTGGACGGCGCCAACGCCGTGCATGTTAACCGTGGCCGCGACGCCCAGCAGCGCCAGCACGTAGGCTTGCGCGCGAAAGTTGACGCGACGCTTGCGGATGCGGATCTCGAAGAGGACGAAGGCATACAGCAGCCAGACCGTGCCGAGCACGCGGGCCGGAAGCTCGGCCGCGCCCACGCCCGCCACCAGCGCCGTGGCGGCAAAGTAGAATCCCGCGGCCCCGCCCAGGGCGTGGTTGACGTAGAAGATCACGGCGTGCAGCAGCGCGACGGGACTCCAGATGTACATGGCGTGGCCGCGCACGTCCATCTGCTCCATGGGTGGCAGGTCCAGGAGCAGCACTCGACTGAGCGAAAAGACGAAACACGCGACGCCCAGGCCGCGAATGAAGCGCGAACGCAGCTTCAGGCCCGCGAGGTAGATCAGCTCCGCTTCGACGGCTAGGCTGACGCCGATCCACACGCCCTGTGCGCGGCCGACGATGGCGAGCCCAGCGAGCACGGCGGAGAGCGCGAGCGAAGCCTCATAGCTGCCGGCCGCGAGGCGCTCGCTCAAGCCATCCGATTCCGAGAAGCTCCATCGGGGTATGAGGAAAAAGCGCGCAACCGAAGTGGTGAGAAAGAGCGCGGCGGCGAAGGCGGCGATGCGCCACATCGACTGAGGATCCTTGGCCGACCACGAAGTGTAGGAGAGGCCAAGGAAGGCGACGGCGTTCAGCGGGAAGATCCACCCCAGCCCGTGATTCTGCAACCGGCGCCTGACGCGCATCAGGTCGAAGGCTTCGAAGAGCAGCCAGTAGGTGACGAACAGCGCTTCGGTGGCGATCAGCGGCGCGTCCGAGCTGCCGCGGTAGATGCATGTCAGGTACGTCGCCACCATGCCGTAGAGCGCCATGGCGTGCCAGCGGAAGTGCCAGGCGAGATAGAGCAGCGAGGCCGCCAGCGGGACGAGGCTCACGACGGCGAAGGTGCTGGGGGGCGCAACGGCGAAGGCGGCGAAGGCCGTGAAGTAGGCCACGGCGGTCACAGTCGCGTTCCGGTAATGGAACGAATGGGCGATCATGCCGAGCGCGACCAGCACCAGCAGGAAGGAGCCGAGCACCGAGTCGTCGATGATGCGCGCGGCGGGGACCCAGTGGATCGCGTACGTCGTGGCGTAGACGCCCGCCCAGCCGGCGCCAATCAGGCCGCGGGCGTAGATGCGGTATCGCAGTCGGCGCTCCAGCGCGCCGCCGCCGCCGAGGAGGGCAACGCTGGCGGACATAGCCGTGGCGGCGCGGCCGGCGGGCCCCATGTGCGTAAAGGAGAAGCTGAGTAGCAGCGTGAATCCGATGACGGTCACGAGCGCGCCGAGCTTGTTGAGTAGGCTTGCTCCGACCAGCGCTTCCCACTCTTCGTCGCCCAGCCAAGCGCGGAGACGGCCGCCCAGGCTGGCCTCGGCCGGCGAGGGTCCAGGCGGCGTTGGCGCGACGACAGAGGGCGCAGGTTGGAGTGGCACGACCGGCTGCGCCGGCGGGGCAGGCGTTGGGGTCTGGGGTTGGACGACTTGGCTCGCCTCGGCTGCGGCTTGGCCTCTGGCGATCTCGGCCGCCCAGAATGGCGAGGCGCTGACGGGCTCGGGCGCAGTGGTTGCTCTGGTTGGATCGACGATGGATGCGGCGGCGGAGAAGAATTCAGTCTCTGCGGACAGCGGCGGGGCCTTCGGTGAGGCTTCCGCAGCTTGGGCGACAGGCGAAACCGCTCCGGCTGCCGGAGCTGGCAAGGCTGCCGCCTTGCTCAGCACGTCGATCCCCTGCTCCAGCTTGAAGACGCGCGCAGTGAGCTCGCGAACCCGATCGTGGAGCGCGGGCATGCTGGAAGAAGAGAGCTGCTTCTCGAGGCTGATGAGCCGGGAGCGCGTGGCGAGCCACAGGATCACTCCCACTACGGCGACGATCAGGAACAAAGCCTCCATGGCTACCTCCGCAGACGCTCATCCCAGTGCGCTATGGATCACGTTGAGCCGCGCCTGGACGGCGCAGCCGGTCCGGTGGGGAGTACACCAATCCAGCATGGCGGAGAAGAAAATGTGTGCGGCTGCGTTGCGCGGGTGCGGAGGCAATGCACCTACAACGGCGAGGAAGAGGCGGACGTTGCGAGTTCCCATGGTGAGTGCACCTCAGGTCAGTTCAGATTGATGGGCTGGATTGAGCCGTTCCGCTTCCACCCCAGACGTATCGGACGCGGCGGGCCTTTGCGCGGGATGGTCACTTCGACCCAGAGTTCGTCGGCGTGCGGACCGGAGCGGCGGGAATCGACTTCCGTCGCGCCTTCGGTCACGAAGTAGAGGACGCGCTCGCGGCTGGTCCGCTCAAAGTACGGCGCGCCGGAATCCGGTGCCAGAACCAGCGAGAGGTAGCGGCCGCGGATCGGTAGCATCGGGTCGTACGGCATCGTCCTCACCCAGACATGCGGGCACGTGGCGCGATCGTAGAAGAGTTTGCCGGCGAGGCTGAGAACGAGGGCGCACTGCAGAGCGCCGAGCAGGATCCCCTTGGAGAGCGATTTCATGACAGACCTCCCAGACGGGCACGCGAAACCAGTTTGCGGCGCAGTTTCTCCCAATACCAGGCGCCGGCGAGGAATGAGACGCCAAGCACGATCAGGCTGACGGAGCGGTCGAGCTTATCCATGACGCTTGAGAAGTAGAAACAGAGGACCGTCACGGCGAATCCGGCCATGCCGAGGTTCACGCGCTCAGCGCGGGATTCGGCGATGCCCCAAGCAATCATGCCGGCCGAACCAACCGCACACCATGCGAAGATCCACACGTGCGCGTGTTCAACCGGAAGCGCCACGAAGGGCAGGACCCACAGGGCCGCGACGAGGTTCATCCATGTCTGGGAACGGCGATAGACGAACGCGAAGAGGAGCGGAAGCAAAAACGCGGCGAGCCAGCCGATGGCACCGAGCGTTGGATCCACCGGCGCGCGCCGGTAATCATCCCAGCCCGAAAACACCAGCGCGAGAACGGACGGGACTACGGCCAGGCCGCCGATCCAGGCGAACGAACGCGCGGCGGGAGCATTGGAAGCCTCCAGGCGTGGCGTGCGCACGCTCAGATAGCAGAGCGCCAAAAGAGTGCAAAATGCCGCGGCGGCGGGAATCCCGTCGCGTCCATTCGGCACCGCTTCGGCCCACTCGCCCACGAGCCAGAACGGAACAAGCAGTTCGGAGATGGCGAGTTGCGGCCACCCGCGCACCAGCCACCAACCGGCCAGCGCGCCGAGCGCCCAGAGGAGAATGCCGGTGGGCCAATGCTCCTGCATGTTGAAGATCTGACCGGCGAGGAAGATCGCGCCGCCCAGGGCAATGGTTCCTACCGCGTGCAGTGTGACGGCCAGGGCATGGAACCCATCCGCGAGGAACGCCGCGGCAAGATGCGACCCACCCACCGCGAGCAGCAAGACGGCCATGCGCTGCGCGGGCGAGAGATCGACCCAATGCGCGGCGACAAACAACAGGACGCCCGCGGCGAGCATGATGCCGCCCAGCGCCACGCCGATCAGGATGGGCACGCGCGCCGTGCGCCGGGGCGCGCGTGCGGTTTCGTGTTGAAGGATGAGGCCGGCCCGAGCGGAATCCAGAAAGCCGGCCGTGGTCCAACGAGCGAGTGAGGACTCGAGTTCAATTTGCATTGCCGTTTTCTCCTCCCGCCGACACCGATGCGCGCACAGCGGCGAACTTGATTGCTTGCGCCTTGGCGCCTTGCAGGTCGAGCTTGCCCGAGCCGAGGGTGGGCAGGGTCTCGACCAGATAGATGTTTTCCCGCTTTGGCAGCCAGAGGTTTGGCAGTTGCGACTCCGACAAGCGCCGCCAGAGCTCGCCGGGCGTGATCTCCGGCTGGGTGTACAACAGCACCAGGCGGTCGCCGCGGAGGTCATCGGGGATGCCGACCACGAGGCAGGGCGCATCGCCGATGATCTCGTGAATGGTCTCCTCGATCTTCATGTGCGAAACCATCTCGCCCGCGATCTTGCTGAAGCGCGCGAGGCGGTCAACGATGCATAGGAAGCCGTCGCGATCGAGGCAGGCCAGGTCGCCCGTTAAGTAGTAGCCCTCGACAAGCGCCTGCGCCGAGCGCTCGGGATCGCCGAAGTAGCCGAGCATGCGGCTGGGGCCGTTCACCAGCAGGAGTCCGGTCTCGCCGGCGGCGCGCGGAACCAGCGTCTCCGGATCGACAATACGCAGGCTGACATTCGGGAGCGGACGGCCGGCCGTGCCGGGCCGGAAGGCCGAACGCTCGGCGCCGGCGACGTTGACCGACACGACCGGCCCCATCTCCGTACAGCCGTAGCCTTCCAGCAGCGGCACGCCGAACTTCTCCTCAAACGCCTGGCCGAGGGCCGGCCGGAGCTTCTCGGCGCCGACCAGCAGGTAGCGGATGCTGGCGAACTGTTCGCGCGTGCACTTTCGCAGATAGCCAAGGCAGAAGGTGGGCGTGGCGAGGAAGAACGTCGGCCGATGGGTAAGCGCGAGCTCGCCGATCGTCTTTGCGTCGGCCGGATTGGTGTGAAAGACCGCCTTGAAGCCCTGGACAAGCGGGAACCAGAGGGTGAAACTGTAGCCGAAGGAGTGGAAGAAGGGCAGGACGCCGAGCATGCAGTCAGTGTGATCGACCGAGTACACTTCGGCGCAGGCGTCGAGGTTCGAGATCAGGTTCCAATGCGAGAGCATGATGCCTTTGGGCGTGCCCGTGCTGCCGCTGGAGAAGACCACGGCAGCCAAGGCGTCAGGCTTGGCGGCAGAGGCGAGAACGCGCGTGGGCCATAGCCGGCCGGCGGCGAGCGCGGACAGCTTCGCGGGCGGCCTGAACGATCCGAGCAGGTCCTCGAGATAGACCATGCCGGGCAATTGGGGCAGCTTGGCCTTCTCGAGAAACACGCGCGAGGTCAGGATGGTCGAGATGCGGCAGGTCTTCACGGCGTAGGAGATGGCCTGCTCGCCGGCTGTGAAGTTGAGATTGACGGCGGTCTTGCCAGCGAGGGTGACACCCAGATTCGCGACTGCGCCGCCGACTGAAGAGGGCAGCAACAGGCCGACGCATTGCGCTTGCGTGCAGTTGCGATGGATCCAATTCTTGAGCAGCAACGCGGCCGTCAGGGTCCGGCCGAAGCTGAGGTTCTTGCCGGTTGAATCGACCACGGCGGTCGCGGCCCAGTGCTGCTTGGCGGCGCGGATAAAGCGGTGGGCGAGCGTTGACGCCGGGCGCTTGCGGAACTCAGCGGCTTCACTGCCGAGTTCCATCACGCGCTGCCGTAGCCGTTCGGCGCTGAGGTCGCTGCTGAGGGGCGCGCCAATCAGGATGGTGACCTCGTGCCGCAGCCGCAGGCGGGCGAGCCTTGGACCGCCTCCGCGCATACTGAATGCGCTCGACCACAACCCGTCGAGGTAAATGGGAATTACGGGCACCGAATTCAGACCACGCGTGACCATGTCCACGCCGCGCTCAAACGGCTTGACGTGACCCGTGCGGGTCAGTTCGCCTTCCGGGAAGATGCAAACCAGGCTGCCTTGTTGCAACTCGATGCGGGCGCTGCCGAGTGCGCGCAGCGACTCCTTCGGAGCGCCGGTCGGGATGGGGATGGCCTGAAACAGGCGGCACAACGGCTGGAGCCATGCTCTCTCATAGAGCGGCTGCCACATCAGGAAACGGATAAAGCGCGCCGACGCGCAGCCGATCAGAATCGCGTCGGCATAGCTGACGTGGTTGGCCACCAGCAGCGCTCCCCCTTCCTTAGGGAGGTTGCCGGCTCCGACCACCGTGACTTTGAAGAAGAGGTTGCTCACCGCCCACGTGAGGAAACGAACGAAGGGCGCGGGGATCAGCACCGCGATCAGCACCGTCGCAGCGAGTGTCAGCACGCCGAGGCCGATCAGGATCTGCGCGGGCTCCCAATGCAGCAGCTCATGGCAGAGATACAACGTGCCCGACGCAACTACGACACCCAGCATGTTGTGGAAGTTGTTGGTGGCGAGTAGGCGGCCCTTCTCCTCGCGCTCGGCGTGCTCTTGGAGAAAGGCGTTGAGCGGGACGATGAACAGCCCGCCGGCAAAGCCCACGCCCGTGAGCCACACGAGCGCCGGCGCAAACGTGTGCACGCAGCCAACGCCGATGGAGCACAGAGCCAACAACGCGGCGCCGCAAGGCACCAAACCAACCTCGATGTGGGCGCCCGAGAGCCATCCGGCGGCGAGGCTCCCCATGCCGATGCCGACCGCGAGCGCCGTCACCAGGAACCCCGTCTGAGTGTCGGACAGATGCAGCGACTCGACGCCCAGCAAAATGATCGTCATCTGAAATAGGGCGCCGATGAACCAGAAATACGAGATGCCGGCGACGGTCAGCCGGAGCGAGCGTTCACGCCAAATCCGCCGGGTTCCGGCCCAGACCTCAGCAAACGGATTACCGCGCAGCGCGAGCGTCGATCCCGAGGCGGGCACCTTGCGGATGAAGAGGCTCGTCAGCGAACCGACTGCCGCGATGGCGAGCAGCGTGCCGCCCATCACCAGCGGCTCGCCCTTCCACCGGGCGAAGAGGATCGATCCGACGCTCGTGCCGAGCACGATGGCGGCGAAGGTGGTCAGTTCGACCAGGCCGTTGGCGCAGGTAAGTTGCGCCTCGCTCAGCATCTCGGGCAGAATGCCATACTTGGCCGGGCTGAAGAAGTTGGCTTGCAGCGCCAGGAGGAACAGCACCACCAGCAGCATCTCGATACTGCGCGCGTAAAGGGCGAGCATGCCGAAGCCCATGATCACGATCTCGAAAGCCTTCGTGATCTGCAATACGCGCGTCTTGCTGAAACGGTCGGAGATTTGACCCGCGTAGCCCGCGAACAACAGGAAGGGCAGTACGAAGACCGCGCCGGCCAGCGCCAGGTAGCGCGAGCCGAGCTGTTGATTGGCGGCCAGCTCCACTGCGCCGACCGACACGATCATCTTGTAGACGTTGTCGTTGAACGCGGCGAGGAACTGCGTCCAGAGCACGGCTTGGAACCCGCCGTCGGCAAGCAGCGCGGCGTATCCGCCCGAATCGTTTTGTGCTCTGCTCATCGCGCTCATGCCACTAATCAGGGCACGTCTGGAGCCACACTCGCTGGTACGTCTCGATTCATAGATTCAATTACTTACGCGGAATGCGTGATGCAGCATCATCCATTTTATGAATATGGGTGTACATTTTATGTATGACCATGATCCCGAACGAGGAGCGCCGCTTTCTCTCGGCGGTGGCGCAGCTCGGCTATGGGAATCCATTCCTTCCGGAGCGCATAACCTTCGAGAAGGCGGCGCTCGGCCGTGAATTCGTCGCCGGCGGCCCTGTATGGAGCGCGTCGGTTAGCGATCCCGACACCGAGTCGCCCAACGTGGTCTCGATCTACCGCAAGCTGTCGGCGCTGATGGAGACACTCCCGGCCAAACTCGCGTCGGCACAGGCCGTGCATGCCGACGACCTGGCAGCCTACGAAGAGAGCGTGCACTACTACTTGTACCAGCGCTACTATCCGCAGTTCGTCGCCGCGCGGGGCCAGTGGAAGTTCTACCGCGAGTTTCTGGCCGATTGGAACCGGCTGTGCCTCATTCCAGGTGTGCAGCTCGAGAGCGGTCTTGAGCCGGCGCGCGCGTTCGCCTGCTTCCGCCAGATCCAACGGGCGTTTCATCAGATCTACGACAACATTATCGGCAACTCCATGCCAGCGGCGCGTCTGCGCGCCAGTATCTGGCAGTCCATCTTCACGCACGATATGCGGCGCTATCGGCGCGTCTTGTACCGCCGGATGGGTGAGTTCCCAACATTGATCACTGGGCCTTCCGGAACTGGCAAGGAGCTGATCGCACGCGCCATAGCGGGTGCGCGCTATGTGCCGTTCGATCCGGAGAGGATGGAGTTCGCCGACGCCGCGGGCGAGAGTTTTCTGCCCATCAACATCGCGGCGCTCTCTCCGACGCTGATCGAGTCGGAGCTGTTCGGGCACAAGCGCGGATCCTTCACCGGTGCGGTCACAGATCGCAAGGGCTGGCTGGAGGCGTGCCCGGCCAGCGGTTCGGTCTTCCTAGACGAGGTGGGCGAGATGGACCTGGCGATTCAGGTGAAACTGCTGCGAGTGATCGAGACGCGGCGCTTCTCGGCCGTGGGCGACACCGCGGTGCGCGTGTTTCAAGGCAAGCTGATTGCGGCCACCAATCGCGATCTGCCGGCCGGGATTCGTGCGGGACATTTCCGCGAAGATCTTTACTATCGTCTATGTGCAGACCTGATCCAGACGCCGTCACTGGCCGATCAGATCTGCGACACGCCGGAGGTATTGCACGAATTGGTGCACTACATGACGCTGCGTACGGTCGGCGACGAGGCGGAGCGCTGTCTGCCGGAGGTGGAGCGCTGGATTGAGCAGAATCTGCCGCCAGGTTACGCTTGGCCCGGGAACTATCGGGAGTTGGAGCAATGTGTCCGAAATGTGATCATCCGGCGTTCCTACCAGCCCTTGGCTCGATTGCCGGAAACGCAGGAGGATGAGTTCTTGGCTCGCTTTCGCGCCGGGGAGTTGAGCGCAGACGATCTGCTGGCACGCTACGCGGCGCGGGTGTATCAATTGACCGGAAGCTATGAAGAGGCTGCGCGGCGCATGGGCCTCGACCGGCGCACAGTGAAGGCTAAGGTGGAGTTGTACTTGAGCAGCGAGGTTCCACGGTCCAGTTTCGAAGCCCGCCGAAAGGCGCCGAGGACCTCTCGTGCGGACCAGTAATGCAAGCGCTCGAGTCTGAGGGAGTTCAGGGGGGGCATGTTGGCCCACGGTTGTCAGAAGCGACGGGATTGCCGCTTACGATCCCAGAGAAAACTCGCATCAAACTCCGCGGCGAACTTTCGCAGTGAATCGCCGTCGAGATTCGGGTGGATTGAGTGGGGATTCGTGACGGAATACGCTGCCGCCAGAGCGGCGAGCCGGCAGGCTTCCAGATTACTCAGCCCGGCTGCTATACCAGCAAGCAGTGCGCCTAAGTGTGCATCCCCGGCTCCGGCCGTGTTCCTGACGGCCACGGCGAGAGCAGGAGTGAAGTGCATTTCACTTCCGTCCCAGTACCAGCTTCCAGAAGCTCCCGCGGTAATCGAAATTCGCAGTCGCGGGTAATCGCGCCCGAGCCAGTCTATCGTGCGAGCCGCTAATTCCGAAGCGTCCAGCGCTCCCGGCCTGGCCAGCAGCGCGGCTTCCGCCTCGCTGCGATTCAGCGCTAACAGATCCACTTGATAAAGCAATCCCTCAGCCAGCGCGGCGGGAACCTCGAGTGCAGTGAAAGCTGCCGCCCGGAAGAAGCCATGTTCGGTAGCCATGCGTAACAGTGCCGCACGCGACTCGAGCGGCGTTTCGGGCGCCGCAAGCGCGATCCCTCTCCCGCGGTAGCGCAAGAAGTCCGGGCGCGCGCGTTCCACGAAAGCGGCATCGACCCGGGAACAGGCTGAATCCTCGGTCGTCAGATTGCCGCCGCTGCCGTCCGGATACAGAAAGCAGATCGAGAACATCGTCTGCTCACCGGGGCATAGATCCACGTGGCGAACGTCGAGTCCAATATCCCGCATCTCGGCGATTAGCCGGCGTCCTGGGTCGTCGTCGCCCACGCGACCCAAAAGAATCGTCGGGAATTCCGGTCCGAGAAGCGCGCTGAAGTTCTGCGCGATGATGTGCAGCTTGCAGTAATCACGCTGGTCGAGAAAACGTCCCGCGCGGCTTTCCTCGCGCCCCAGCGTCTGGTTGCCACTCAGTTGAAAGAATGATCCAGCCCCGATTCCGCCTACGCCAATCAGGGCGTCATAGCGCAGGCGGCTGTGATCACCAAGCAGAGCCGGATTCATGGCGAGCGCCTAGCCCTAGGTCCCATTCCGGGTGTTCGCTGATGGGATGGCGCGCAGTCTCCACGGTCGCCGTGATCAGCGCATCAAGGTGTTCCTGCAGGAGCGTCAGGGGATATTCGGAAGTGGGTTCGCTAAAAAGCGCCACGCGCAGCGCCGTCTGCTTCCAGGCTCCCGTGTCGCTGAAGACACGGACCTTTTTCGCGGAAAGACACTCCTTCACGCCCAGCGTGACCGACATCGGTGGAACGAACTGGTACGCGGCCCCGAAGGTCCTCTGCGCGAGCGCCATCACCGTATCGATGTTGTTCTCCTGGATCCGGACGGTCGAGTTCCTGACGTCCTCCACGGTGATCCGGCTGAACGGTTGCCTGCGCGCCTGGTTGTAAGCGATGTGCCCGTCCTGGCCCCAGCCGCCGTAGGTGATGTCCGCCGGCTGAGCGGACAGGCTGTCGCGAATGGAGTCCATGCTTTGCGGGGTCAACCATAGGCGGGATTGCTCTGGAACAGCAAGGGCGGGATCGACGGGGTCATAGAAATGCCGTTCCATGAACCCGCGGAAGCTGTATGGATGCAGCCACGGCAACTCGCGCCCCTGCCAGTCCAGGCACTCGTCCATGTGAAAGACAGTCAGGTTCTCCAGGCTGACGCCTTCGCGATTCACCATGTCGGTGAACGGCTCATACCAGCAAGTCGGTCCGCAGGGGATAATCGCCCGCGTCGGCTCGCCGGCCGCGTTATGAAGCCGGATCTCATCCACGAGCTCCCGCGCCATCAGCTCGCCCATCTCCTCGGAATTGGAGCAGAGACGGAACGGAATGCGCCGTTTCGGATGCTTCAGCAGTTCGCCTACCGGCACAGAGCACCAGTCGTACAGGGAGCGGAGGTCTGGTTCACTCATCGTCGATTCCGATAGCAAACGACAATACGATTCTTAAACAGTAGACCATGAATCCCAAATGATATGCTGTTCTTCAAGTTTTTTCCGCTTTATAGCCGACACAGACTCCCGTGAATTTCAGCGCCCTGGACTGGTCGATCATCCTCGTCTATCTTGCGGCCTCGATGTCGGCGGGCCTCTATGGCAAGAGGTTCATCTCGAAGGCTTCGGATTTCCTGGTCGCTGGCCGCAGCCTGGGACCGTACCTGGGAATCTCCACCCTGGCAGCAACCGAGATCGGTACGGTCACGTTCATGTACTACGCGGAACTCGGTTACAAGGCTGGCTTCGCGTCCTTCGTCAACGGCCTGATCGCGGGCCTCGTGATGATCTTCATCGGCCGCACCGGGTTCGTCATCCGGCGTCTCCGCGAGATGCAACTGATGACGGTGCCGGAGTTCTTCGAGCGCCGCTACAGCCGCAAGCTGCGGGTGCTCACCGGGGTTCTGGTCGCCACGGGCGGCATTCTGAACATGGGCGTGTTCCTGAAAATCGAAGGCACGTTCCTCGCAATTCTGAGCGGCATTCCGATCGAGTATCTCAAATGGGTGATGACCGGTATTCTGCTGCTCGAACTGTCGTACACGATTCTCGGAGGCATGGTTTCGGTAGTGATCACCGACTTCATCCAATTTGTGGTCCTCGCCGCGGGAGCGGTGGTGGTCAGCGGGATTTGCATTTACTCGGCAGGTTGGCAGGGGATGCACGACGCGGTGATGCGCAACATGGGCCCAACGGGTTTCGATCCGTTTTCGAGTCCGCATTTCGGGTGGGCCTTCATCGCCTTTCAACTTGTGTACTGGATGGCGGTCACCACCTGCTGGCAAACAACGGCCATGCGGACCTTTTCCACGCGCGACACGAAAGTGGGCAAGGCGGTCTTCACATGGACCGGCTTTATCTTTTTGGGTCGCGGCATGATGCCCATGCTCTGGGGTATCGCGGCGCTCGCCCTCCTCGGCCCGGGACATGACTCACTGCAGGCCATGCCGACCATGCTCGCCCACATTCTGCCTAATGGACTGCGGGGTATTGTGGTGGCGGGGATGCTGGCTGCGACCATGTCGGTGAATAGCTCCTACCTGCTCGGCTGGAGCTCCGTGATCGCGCAGGACATCGTCGGACCAATGGCCAGTAAGCCTCTGAGCAACCGGACGCAAGTGACCATGAACCGGGTGTCGAACCTGGGTGTCAGCCTGTTCGTAATGTTCTGGGGGCTCTGGTATAAACTGCCTGGGCCGGCGTATTTCTACCTCAACATCACGGCGACCATCTTCCTCGCGGGTTCTTTCGCCGCCATTGTGGGAGGACTCTATTGGAAACGCGCGAGCGTTGCGGGCGGATATGCCGCCATGCTCGGGGGTGCGGCCGGCGCGGCCGGCTTCTTCTTTCTGCACCTGCCCGCAAGCTACGCCGGATTCGGCGCTTTCGCGCTCGCTTTTGCAGGTCTGTTTGCAGGATCGCTGATTGCCCCGCGCGGCGTCGCCTTGCCGCGTGCCGAGCCGATCGCAGTGGAGTAAAAAACCATGGCTTACATGCTGAGATTTGTGCAGCGATTTCGAATCTCCGAGGAGCACGCGTTTCTTGAATTGGAGAAGCGCTTTGCAGAGTTGGAGCGTGCCAATCCCTCCATGCCGCAGGGGCTGCGCATGCGACCTGTCAGTGGCCGTGAGCCTGGCCACACACTCGTCTGGGAATGCCGGTTCGAGTCGATGCACGAGTTGCATGGCGCTCTAGAAACGCTTGGGCATTCGGAACAGCACAGTCGCCTCTTCGCGCAGCAGTCGCCGCTCATGACCCATTCCTATACAGAGGTCTATGAACTCCTCGACCTCTAGCGTGTTGGCTGCAAGGAAACTCCTGGCACCGCTCGAAGCGGAGATCATTCGCTGCGTGCAGACCCTGGTTCAGGCCGACACCGTCGCGATCCCGCCGGATGGAAAAGAGTCCGCGGGGCAGGAAGTCCTGCGCGCCTTCCTCGACTCCTTCAGCGTGGAGTCAGAGTCCTATGGCATGGAGTTTGTGCGCGATAGCGGACATCGCATGGTCCGGAAGAACCGCAATTACATGGGCCGCTCGAATCTCGTAGCGACCCTCTCGGGCTCGGGCCGCGGGAGGAGCCTGCTCTTCAACGGCCACATGGACACTGTGCCCGCCGGGCGAGACCGGTGGTCGGAGAGCCCATGGTCAGGCGCGATTCGCGATGGCCGCGTCTACGGCCGCGGCAGCTTTGACATGAAGGGCGGTCTCGCCGCCCAGTTTGCCGTGCTCTGCGCGATGAAGCGAGCTGCCCTCCGATTGGGCGGCGATGTCTCCTGCGAGTCTGTTGTGGACGAGGAATGGGGCGGTGGAGGAGGAACCCTCGCCGCTCGATTGCGAGGGCCGCTCGCCGATGCCTGTGTCATCGCGGAAGGCACTCAGGAAGAACTGGCCCTGGCCACTCGCGGCGGGGCATTTATCGACTTGACGTGTGAAGCCGGCGATGCGGAACGGTACTTCTCGACCGGCGAGGTCGTGAGTCCCGGCGCGGCCGTGGGAAGGCTGCTCGGGTGGGTGGATGAGTGGCGTCTGCGCCGCCGGCAGACGCCGCGTGGCGAAGCCTATCGCGATTTCCCGGACCCTGCTCCCGTACAAATACTGGCCATCGAAGCAAACAGGATCGATCCCGAGGAGCCCTTCCGCGTTCCGCTGTCGGCTACGATTCGCATCTACCTCCAATTCTTGCCCCACGAAGACGCAACGCAGGTTCTCGCCGAAGTAAGAGCATCGCTCGTAGAGTTCTGCGCCCGAGATCTGTTCTTCCGGGATTACCCGGTGGAGTGGCATCCGCTCTTCGATCCGCCGCTCGAGGGGCACGAGCTCTTACCCGATCACCCGTGGAGCCGCTGCTTTGCCGCCAGCGCTTCGGCGTCGCTCGGAAGAGAAGTCCAGGTCATCGCGGCGCCTTACCCCTGTGACGCGTTTATCGTTCAGCGTGAATTCGGCATTCCTGCGCTGTTGTTCGGCCCCCGAGGCGGCGGCGCACACAACGCCGATGAATACGTGGAGATTGCGTCAGTGCTGAAATCCGCGGAGGTGTTTCTGACTGCCGCCCTCGAGTGGTGCGCCTGAAGTGGGAATATGCAGGGTAGTGTGATGAATTCAACTGGCTGGTGGTGGGCTTTTTGGACTGTCACTTTCGCCGCGGCAGGCCTCGGCTTTGCCATCATCGCCCTGGTAGTGGCCGTGCGTGGTGTGGCCGATTTGAAGAGCCTGATTCGTGCGCTATCGGGCAAGCGTTACTGACAGCGGCAAATCCCCTCACCTGCGTGCAGGCGGCCCGATGCCGCATGGTGCGAGCGCCACATATTAGAACCCCGCCATATAGAACTGAACCGCCCCGCAAGACTCTACCAGAGGTAACTAGGAATTCGGCCGCGATTCCGCTGCGTCCGACGCGGTCGTGCTGCGAGCGCGATAGCGTCCTCGACGGTTGTCACCACTGCTTCAGCCCGGGAGTGCCGCTGAGGTTTGCCTGTCGCAAATAGCATAGACGATCTCGAGTACCAGCTAGGTAGTCTTACTGCTGAGGACTCCTAGCCCCAATACTGTTCATTTAACAACATTTCCATGCTATTCTGTTTTGGGGCGGAGGCCCTTCAGAATGGCTCGTACTGTTGCGTCCTTACCCGCCGGGAGCCGCATCACCGACTACATCAGCCTCGGCGTCATTGCCAAGTTTTTTCCTGCTGAGCGGGTGCGCGAGGTCTTGCATGAGACCCAGCGCGCCAGCCTTCGAGAACGTGATTTGCCAGCCCACGTAGTGGTCTACTATGTCATTGCGTTGGCACTGTACATGCGTTCGTCCTATCGTGAGGTTCTGCGCTGTTTGCTGGAGGGGGTGCAATGGCTGCTGGACCCCTCCACACCCAGGAGGGTGGCGGGCAAGTCCGGCATTTCGCAGGCTCGCAGCCGCCTGGGACCGGAACCGCTAAAGAAGCTCTATGCGGCCATCGTGGCCCCGATCGCTGGGCGGCAGGCCAAGGGCGCCTGGTATCGTGAGTGGCGACTGATCAGCTTGGACGGCAGCACGTTGGACACCGCCGATACCCGGGAAAACGAAGACGCCTTTGGGCGGCCCGGCGCCAGTCGCGGCTGCAGCGCTTTCCCCAAAATTCGGTTCGTGGCGCTGTTGGAGAATGGGACCCACGTGTTGTGGGCCGCGCGCATGGACCGCTATTCAATCCATTCACCATGGTGGTGGTCGAACATGACTGATGGGGAGAACACTGCCTTGCGGAGCCTCTGAGGCCGGTGACCCTTGAACGCCAAGTCAGGCGATCAGTTGGGGCAGCAGTTCGCCCGACCGGCCCCGCAGCGAGCAGTCTACTTGAGCCGAAAGCGGAGTCTCCTCGGTGTTGAGCGCGATCACCCGCGCCCCGGATGACTTCGCCAACGGTACGAGTGCCGCCTTACAGGTGCAAACCTCAGAAGGGGGAATCTTGAATAAAGCTGATTGAAGCCAAGACTCGTCATGATCTCGATTGGAGTTCGCGGCGGGAGGAGCTGTATTGAGTTTCTGTTGGCAAAGCCTGCCAGTGCGGCGAGGATGTCAGAGAGAAATCCTCAGATCAAAAGCCCGAGAATCTAATGCAGCTGTGCCGCCGCGGCCCGCGCCACCTGCTCTTCGGTCGCGAACCACACCTCGGGCTTCGATTTCATGTAGACCACGAGCCGCTCGAGCGCGGTGATGCGCGAACGATGTCCCGTCACGAACGGGTGCATAGTAAGCAGGAACAGCGTGCCCTCTTCGTAGGCTTTGTCGAACTCGGCCTTGTAGACTTCGTACACCTCGTTGTCGCTCATGCGGTGGTATTCATAGTTGCTCGGATCGAAGAAATAGTAACTGTGGTCGTCCAGAATCCACTCGACGGGCAGTTCGACCAAGCCCGTCGGCTTGCCTGCGGCCACCACCTCGTAGGGACGGTCGTCGCCCATCAGGCTCGAGTCATACAGGAGGCCGAGCTCGCGAATGATATTCAGCGTTTCCGAGGTGTAGTCCCAGGAAGGCGTGCGCACGCCGACCGGCTTGTGCCCCAGCCGCTGGGTCCACCAGTCGAAGGCTCTGTGGGTAAGCTCACGCTCGTCCTGCCGCGGCAGGTCCACGATGCTCTCGTGGATCCAGCCGTGGATGCCGATCTCGTGTTTGAGCCGCGATTTCAAGATGGCATCCACCGCCTCAGGGTGCAGGTGGCCGCTGACGGCCGGAATGAAAAACGTTAGGGGGATGTTGTATTTCTCGGCCATCGCCAGAATGCGCGGCACGCCCACGCGTGGTCCATACTCACCACGGGACAACGCCTGGGGCGAGAAGATGTTGGTGCGCAGGAAGACCGTTTCGGCATCCATGTCGAAGGAGAGCGCCACGGCCACGCGCGCGCCGGTGGGCCATTTCTTGGGTGTGAGGTCCCGCCCTGCGCGCACCCGGTTGACCACGGCGTCAACCTGCGGGAGGTCCCAGTTCCAGATTGGAGCTCCGGACTGCGCGCCGAGTTGGAAAACCAGGAGAAGCCCCAAGAAGCCCGTGGCGAAACGTATCATGACGGTTAGGATACTCTATGCACACTCACCCGGGATTCGCGCGATACAAAGGCCGGGTTCTCGACCGCTATCGGTGGAAGTCCGTGCTTTGGTTGTTGTTCAGCGCGCAGATTGCGTTCGCTGCTCAAATTGCGGGGCCGCTCGTGGCCTCGGGGAATCCGAACTACTTCAAAGACGCCAACGGCGCGGTTCTTATCTTGAACGGATCGCAGACCTGGAACACTCTTCAGGATTGGGGTAGCAATGGGTCTCTCGTGACTTTAGATTTCAACGCTTTCGTCAAGTTCCTCACCACGCACGGCCACAACTTCACCCTGCTGTGGACCACGGAAATGCCCAGATTCTGCGGTTTTCCAGGAACGGTGAGTTCACCACCGGATCTTGCTGTTGGCCCGCTTCCTTGGCTGAGGACGGGTCCCGGAAATGCTGCCGACGATGGGTTGAAATTCGATCTCACGAAGTTCAATCCAAGCTTTTTCGACCGCCTACGGGCACGGACGCAGGCTCTAAACGATGTTGGCATCTACGTTGGGGTCTATTTGTTCACGGGCGAGTGGCTCAACATCTTCCGCTGCTCCAGCGACGGCTACCCTTTCACTGGAACCAACAACATCAATGGCGTTGACGACGGCTACACTGGCGGGAAAAAGGGGACTGGCTCAATCACCATGACCGCGCCCAACGCGATTACCAGGCTCCAGGACGCCTATGTGGAAAAGGTGATCGACACGTTGAACGATTTGCCCAACGTGCTCTGGATCGTGTCCGAGGAAGCGCCTGCCGATTCAACGTGGTGGAACAATCACCAGATTGCTCATATCCGGGCTTATGAGGCCGGGAAGCGGTTGCAGCATCCTGTCGGCTATGCCGGCCTGATTGGTGCGCCCGACACGGTGATCTACAATTCTGATGCAGACTGGGTAGCTCCAGCAGCCAGGGTCTCCCCGGTTACGTCCTGCGGAACTGGGCATCCTCCCTGCAAAGTGAACGTCAATGACAGCGACCATTCCTACTGGGAGATCTGGAAGGACACACCGCAAGCGAATCGCAACTTTGCATGGGAAAACTTCATGACCGGCCATCAGGTGCTATTCATGGACCCTTACGTTGCGTACTATCCGCGCGAGAACCGGAATCTATGTCTCTCTCCGGCCAACGCCATCTGCACAGGGCCTGACACGCGCTGGGACAACTTAAGGGACAATCTTGGGCACATTTTGAGATATTCGCGAAAGCTGAATCTTGCCAACGTCACTCCGCGCGGCGCTCTCAGTTCGACGGGGTATTGTCTAGCCCAAATCTCATCTGTTGGAGCAGAGTACATGGTTTACGCTCCTTCGGGCGGCTCGTTCACTGTGAATCTCTCAGCAATGTCCCGCTCAAGGACATTATCGGTAGAGTGGTTCAACCCATCGACCGGAGTCGCGACCATGGCACCTCCGATTCCCGCTGGATCATCCTCCCAATCATTCAGTCCCCCGTTCGGTGGAGACGCTGTGCTGTACTTAGTGGACACGGTCGGACACGCAACGCAAGGCGGGCGCTGATCTTGGCGCCTTACGCCACGATACCGCCTGCGACCACATTTGCGGCGAGCGTGCCACATGGGATGCCCCTTCGTTCACCCGAACAAGAACGGTACCGTTACGGACGTGCTTCGGCTCGGCTCGCGCTCATGAACCTCAATACAGAACCGCGAAACAGCCGGTCGCTTTGCACCCCCGAGTCGGCAGTGGGGTACTTTCCGTAAACGCCGTTTATCGTGCCGTCCCCTTGTACGAGATGGCGACTTCTCGATCATGTGGATTGCTTCCGGATGGCCAAGCGCCCAGGAACGGTCACACTTGGGTGGCTGGACTTCAACGGCGCTTCACGGAAACTGTCACGACCAGATAGCGTTCTTACCCATTGTTGACGGACTCCAATGACGGAGCTCTTGGCGAGCGAACGGTCCGAATGTCTCTCATCGGTGGTTGGCCGAAGAGACGCCTGTATTCGCGATTAAATGGCTGGCACTTTCGTATCCGACCTCAAAGGCCGCACTTGCGGCGTCCAGACCATCGATAAGCATGCATCCTCGCGCTGTCTGCAACCTCATCTGCTTCTGCTGCTGCAGAAGACTCATGGCGGTCAGCGCCCGGAAATGGTTGTGCAGCGTTGACAGCCCCATTCCCGCGACTTGAGCGAGATCTTCCACCCGTAGCGGCTTTGCGTAGTTCGTTCTGATCCACGCGATCGCCATAGCCGTACGGTGGCTCTGATCTCCCAGCGTTGCAATCGCTCGAAGGCGCGCCCCCTCTGGCCCCCGAAGGATTCGGTAAATGATCTCGCGCTGAATCAGGCCACTCAGAAAAGGAATGTCCTGCGGCGTGTCCAACAGGTCCATGAGCCGGCATCATGCACTGAGGAATTCCACTGTGGCTTCGCCAGTCGCCATGGCCGGAGTGTTAGGGGGCGCCTCAGCCACCTGAATCTCTTCGCGGCTGAGAAGTTCCCGGATCTCCCCGCCCGCCGCCATCGAGATCGCCTTGGCGATTGTCGCCTCGAACTCGCACTACCAAGCCGCCGTGGCGGCCGGCTTGGCTGCCGTGCGCATCCTCGATCGCGTAGTGGCTTGTGGCGCGCTCACTCTGGGTAAAAAAGAGACTGGCTGGCTGGAGCGGACCGAGAGCGAGTTGCAGGGCCTGCCTGCTGACGAGGCCACGCTGCTGGACGAAATGCGGCGGACCCATGCGGGTGTCTTCGACCCCGCCAGCTATGCTTTGATTTGAGCAGCGATCGGAAGCAATCGACAAAGGGTTCCTGCTGAACTGGGTGGCGTCTGGCCTGCGCGTGCAGGCCGCGGCAAACGTCGTGTTGTTTGAGCAGCCGGCGCGTCTCCGAATTCCCCCTCCCGGTTAACACAGCGGAGAAAGCCGCTCTGGCGGATTTCTCCATTCAGCATTTCGTACCTGCGTTCCTCTTGGGGAGCAATTCTCGCACTGTCCAACCTCTTACCCAACCTCAAGCCGCCATTGCAGCGCCCCTAGCCAGGCCGTTTAATAGTATGTGTCTACGAATGGAGCTGTGCATGCGAGTATGCTGCCATGTTTTCTTACTGCTGGCGGCGATCCCGGCCCACGCGGCGGGCGACGAGTTGCTCACGGTGCTACAGACCACGGGCGAGCAGCGCGACGGTCTCCCGGTAGTGCGCCCGCACCCGCGCGCGGCCGAGTATCGCGCTGGATTGGAGAAAGGATTCTCTGGACGGCTGCTGCGCCTCTATCGCGAGCTGCAAACCGCCCGCACCGGTCGCGCCGAGTCCGCAGTTCTGTGCTTGACCCGCAACGAAGGCGGCTTCCCGCGCCGAGGCTACCTTCTCGACGGCCAAGAGCGGCGCGAGGCGTGGTATGTCAACCTGAAAGAGGGCGGGCAACTACTCCACGGTCGCTTCGGCGCCATGGACCAGATCTTCCCCCATGAACTGTTCCATGTTATTCTCCGGCAACTGACGGGAGAGCCCGGCCCCGGCGGATCGAACCAGACTCACGCCTTGGGAGTCCGCACCGATCCCTTGGTTGCATTCGACGAAGGATTCGCGGAACACTGCCAGATTCTCGCGGTGGACGATGCTGGCGGCGATCCGGCAACACGAAAGCTCGCCACGGACCCCTATTTCCGCGAGCGCGCGCGGGCCGCCATGTCCGCCTACGCGCGTGAATTGACCACACCGTGGCCGTTCGCCTGGCGTTGGAGAATCTCGTTCCCGCTGTGGTTCAGCCAGTACGAGCAGGCGCTGCGCTATTGGGGCGTGAAGGAAAACTCCTACGCCCGTCCGTCGCGAGCCGGGTCGGAGCTGACCGCACGCGGCCCGAGTGCGGCATGGAAGGCGTACCTGGCCGAAAACGTCCTACCCGGTGATAGCGGCGAACCGTGGACGCCGGTACGCCGCCTGATGGCCAACGAAGGAGTCATCGCGCACTTCGCCTGGCGCATGACGCAGGCGCCGGCCCTGGCAGCGCACTATGACGGAACTCTGGAAGGGTACTATCGCGCGCTGTTCCAGGTGCTCGAAAAACACCAGCCGAAGAACGTCGCAGGATTGATCGGCGCTTGGAAGAAGACCTTCCCCGGCGACGCTATCGTGCTCGAAGAGGTCGTTCGCGAGAGCTTCGGCGCATCCGTCCCCGCGCGCTCTCAGGAAATCTGGCTGGCTAACCCGAGTTTCCTCACTGGCACCACTCTGTTCGACCAGTTCCGGGCGGCGCCGCGCGTCCACACCTTCGATCTGAATGCGGCCACGCGCAACGAATTGCTGGGGGTGCCTGGCGTAAGTCCGGAGTTGGCCGGCAACCTGGAGCGCGCCGTTCCCCTCGAGCGACTGGAAGACCTGCAACACGTACCGGCAATGACACCGGCTGTCTACGCGAGCTTCCGGGAGATGGAGTCACGGATGATGAAGCTGCGGGCGGCCGAGGATGAGGACGGAGCGATCGGCTCGCTGAAGACGATCCTGATGGCCGCCGCGAGGCGACTCCTGGCGATGGTGCTGGGCGCCGGCCTGCTGGCCTCCTGCGTGGACCGTGCGTTACGCCACTCTCCCTGGTGGCGAGCAATTCTGAACGGGCTGGCTGCAGCGATGCTGGCGATTCCACTGGCTTGGCTTCCCGGAATCCCGCTCTGGATGGCCGCCGCCGTGCCATTGGTGTTGTTCGCGCTGCCCGCTGCGGTTTGGCGTGGAGTTCGCGACCACAGCTTGGGTGCTGCTGCGCGAGCTGCCGGCGTCTGGATCGCTATGCTTCTGCCGGTGGTTGCGGCATCCTGGCCCTTTCCGTAGACTGCCCTCAACGAAGGAATACGTCCGTGGTTCCGGTTTTACCAGAAGTTGCTGATGGCTAAGGGCCTTTGGCGCATTGCGCAGGCGGAGTTTTGTGATTCTAGCGCATGGGGAGCTAAGACCTACGCCGAAACCTTCTCAGCTTGTTATCAGTGCAAGACCTGCAGCCCATGAGCGCCCGTGGAACCCATTGAGATGAAGCGGTTTGAACCGTCCCTCAGATGTGGCCGGCGGCCCAGCTGATGGGCGTCATCTTAGCGGCTGGCCGCATCCTCCCATCGCGATCGAACGCGGTAACGCGCCGGCACCGAATGGTTAACAGGCAGTGCTAACCTCCGGGTGCTGAGCCGGCCGGTCGATCTTCACGTCAATTGACCCCCAGGAGGCCGCGGCATGGAGGACGGGTGGGGGCGTTTTTGCCGCAGCAGCGCTTGAACTTCAGCTTCGAGCCGCAGGGGCAGGAGGCGTTGCGGGGGGTGGCCGTTCCCGCTCCCTGACGGTCGCGGCTTCCATGAGAAGGCTGCCCCGGTCAAGGGTTTTTTCTCAAATTCTTTCCTGCCGCTGTTGGCCGACCGACGGGAGGCGCCGCGGCGTCCTCGCGTCTTCCTATTCTCAGCACTGCTCTGTTCTGCCGCCTGTTCCCGGCAATGCTCTGTTGTCTGTTCCGCCACCGCCGGATCGCCCTGCTTCCATTCGCACTCTTGATGGAGCGGTTTGCTCCGGTGCCAGTTGGGGTCCTCAATTTCGAACGGGTGCTGCCATCTCTGTGCCGAAGTGGCGCCCCCGTTTCCAGGAACGCTCTTCCGCCGCGACCTCGCAGTCACCCGAACCCGGCGATTTGCATCACACTCCAATCCATTTAAGCTGCCGCTCGTTTCAAACGCGAGCGGGCGTTGCTGTTGCGGAGCGGCTCATAGACTTCGCCCGTGGTCCACAATCGATGCAGCAGCACGGCCAGTTTCCGCGCCACCGCGACGATGGCCCGCTTCTTGGCGTTCTTGCCGCCGCGCACGGCCAGCTTCAGCCCCCAGCGCCGCAGGTCCGTGTCCGGCCCGCGCCAGCCCAGAATGTAATGCGCGCCCTGCACCAGCATGGTCCGCAGATAGATGTCGCCTTCCTTGGTGATGCGCAGCTGCGGCTGGCTCTGGCCCGACTCGCTGCGCCTGGGCCGCAGGCCGACGTAGCAGCCCACGTCACGGCTGTTTTGAAAGCGCTCGCGGTCTTCCACCGTCAAGATAAATGTCAGAGCGATCAAAGTCCCGACTCCGCTCACCTGCTTGAGGAGTTGGGTTTCCGGGTATTGTTCCCGGGCGATCTGCTCCAGTTGCTGGTCCAACGCGTGGATCTTCACCGTCATCGATTCCACTTGCTCCAGCAGCGGTTTTAGCGCCGCCTGCAAGTCGCCGGGCAGCGCCTCCAGCCGCGCCGTTCCCAGATTGTCGGCGTCGCAGGCCGGCAGCCGCTCGCCCAGCGGCCTTCGCCAGTCCGCGCGCCGCGTTGATCAGCGCCGTGCGCGCCTCCACGAGCGTCGCGCGGACCCGGATCGTCATCAGGTCCCGCTGCGCTTTCTCGCTGCGATGGCGGATCGGCCGCAGCAACTGCGGATCGACGCGCGCCAGCCGCGCCAGCGTCTGCGCATCCAACCGGTCGTCCTTGCGACTGCTGTGGCTGATCAGCCGCACCTGGCGCGCGTTGGCCACGATCACCTCATGGCCCAGCTGGCTCAGCAGGCGGCTCACCCACGGCGAGTGCGTGCCCACCTCGAGCGCGATCCGGCAGCGCGGCCGCGCGCCGAAGGCCTGGCACAGCCCCTTCTTCGTCGTCGCCGCGCTGGCCTCCCGCACTACCTCGCCCCGCTCGTTGAGCACGCAATAGCGACTGCTTTTGTCGCCCAGGTCCAGGCCGATCGTGATCGGCCCGCGCGGGCCTGCGGACTCACCTTTCGGTCTCCGTTTCACAGTGGTATTCTGCTTCATGGCCGGTCTCCTTTTGCACTTCGAGTGCGCAACCATTGGGAGCTTAACGCATCCCGCCGGGGGCCGGCCTTCTCATTCCATCTCTGCAACGAGCGGGAGCCCTCGTTCGCTCTGCCGCCTCCGCTGTGCGAGCTACCGCGGCCAAGTGGAACTACGGCGGGCGAACCGGGTGGAAGGAGGCCGAGGCGCTCACGGGCGGCGTGGAGGGTGGCCAGCAGCGCGGCGCGCTCGGCGGCGCTGCTGGTGGGCTCCGATGAGCCGGGCGAGGGCGTGGGTGGAGCGCTGGGGAGAGGGCTGGGCGTGCCCTGCTCCGCTGTGCCGCCTGCGCTCTGCGAGCTACCGCAGCCAGGTCGAGCTACGGCGGGCCAGGGAGCGGGCGGAAGTGTAGGCTGGACAGCGGGTTGGCGGGATTCGGCGGGCGGCGGCAGGGGCGCGTCAGGAGGGCGTTCGAGGGCTGGGAACAGGGGCGCTGATGGGACGGGACTGGACGAGCTTCAGGGCCGTCTGGATGGCGCGGAGGCGGAGCGCGGCGGGGGTGGCGGGGTCGGTGATGAGGGCCTGGAGAGAGGCGCGGGCGATGGCGGCGAGGTCGGAGTCGGATTCGGATTGGTGGCGGCAGAGGGCGGCATAGGCGGCTTGGAAGTCCGCGGAGTGGCTGAGCCAGCCGTGGAGGGTGGAGCGGTGGACGCCGGCCGAGGCGGCGGCGGCGAGGATGGGGCGGCCGGCGGCGAGCGCGGAGAGGGCCGCGCGCTGGCGCTCGGAGAGCCGCGCGGAAAAAGAGAGGAACAAAGCCGAATCCGACAGTGGTGTGGCGGAGTGTAGCGTTGCGGTGGTCATGAGAAGACCGGCCTCCAACAATGAGGATAGCTGGCGGTGTCAATGGATTTTCGCCTCCGCATTCGCCTGCTAATGCCAGTTGAATCAATGGGATAAGGGCATTGAAAAGATTGTGACCGGGGGCGCCCTCCTGCGCGCTGCCGCGGCCAAGTCGCGCTACGGCTGGCAAAGGGAGTGTCGTGTCGAAATGGCGGGTTGGGGAATTTGGGAGGCCGGGTGGCGCCCTCCTTCGCGCTGCCGCCTCTGCTGTGCGAGCTACCGCGGCCAAGTCGCGCTGCGGCGGGCAAGGGGGGTGTCGTGTCGAAATGTCGAGTTGGGGAATTTGGGAGGCCGGTTCGGGGTGCGGAGCGGGGCGGTGAATGGGGGCTGGAAGTGTCGCGATCCCCGTGTTAATGAATTGGGAAGTTGATCACCCATTGGTTAGCGTTGAGACCACTTGTCCCGATGGCCCAGCGGAGGGACGATAAAGGCAATCGGGCGGCGGGTGTGCCGGCTTGAGGTGCGGTTCGCGCCGCGGGACAAGCCACGGGAGGGTGTTCGCGTGGTGGTGCGCACGGTTGACGCGGAAGAGGGCTTGCAGAATGCGACGTGCCAGCGTACGCTCTGCGCGAACGGCTCACTCGTGGAAGCTAGGCGTCCGAATGGCAGCGCTGACGGCTTGACGGATGAGGATTTGGACAGGTTCGTCGAGCGCTTCCCGATAGAGCCGGTCGGAGGCCCCGTCAGCCGATCCTGAAACGGCACCCTGGCCCAGCCAGTTACCTACCGATAATGACGGTTGCCGCTGCTGGCGAGGGCATTCAGCCAGCAAGTGATCCGGTCGCGCCTCTCGATGTCGATGTGCACTTTCTCGCCACCTTTCCAGTGAATCGCCCCAGACGGAGGCCTCTACCGCGGGTCCAGTTGCTTTCTGCAAACGCGGTTTACCGACCAGCTGGCCAACTTGGGCCTCTCCGAGGTCGAAGGCTAGTGAGCTGGCGGCGCCGACTGGTAGAAACAGGCAACTGGGGCGAGGAAATCAGGCGAACCATGACGTAGGGGCCGGGGAGGTGTTCGCCAAATACATCGGAATTACGGGGCTGCCCGCCTGCAGGTCTTCCGGGCAGAGCGAACTTGGAGATTGGTTGAGCCAAAGACATCTCCCAGAGGAAAACATGCAACCCGCAGGATCAAAGGCAAGCGGCGGGGTGTCTACGGTATCTCACAATCAAGTTAAAATTGGAACCGCAGTCTAGTTTTCGAACCGGCCGGCGAAAGCAGCCTGCGCCACTCCAGGGCGACGCCGCAGCCGCCAGCCCAACCCCAGCAGGCCGCTGCCGATCAGGGCCAGCGTCTCGGGCTCGGGACCAGTCTCCACGGCTGAGAACTGGATCGGGATGCCATCACTGGAACCGTCCTGCGTTACGTTGTACTCGTAGGTCTGGCCGTTCGTAGTAAAGGGATTGAACTGCCCATCCTGGGTTTGAAAGACAAACCCGCTGGGGGAGTCGTTCGACCCCGTCCAGTCGCTGAAGGGGCCGTTGACCTGCGGCTCGAACAGCAGATTGTCGATGCTCGATCCATTGGAGATGTAGACCAGGCTGCCCGGCGCCCCAGTGGTCGGATACAGGAAGGCCGTAATGGGGGAACCGTTCCGCTGGCCGCTGACCCCGGTAATCAGGTACTCGCCCGGAGCCACCGGCGTCGTCGTCAGAATACCGCTGGCGCTGACCCCGGGACCGCTATACGTGAACTGGAAGTAGATTGAGCCGGCCGATGCGGCTGGCACCAGCCAGACGGCTGCCGCCAAGACCGACACTATTCTTTTCATGCGAACCTCACTCCCGCCTTGGCAATTTGACTCTTGAGCACAGCGCCCGGCGGGTCTTCTGTTACCTCTACGCTACCGGAATCCTGCGTAAATGCTAGATATCAAAGGTTCTAGAACCAGCAGCAATTAGTTCCACTATCTTTTCGGCCCGGGTCCCCCACCCCGAGGTGGGTATTCGCGCCCGCCCGCGCGTTGGAATCTACAATCGGGAGTTCACAGGCGCGGCCGAATGCGTAGCCCCAGCGCCGGCGGGAATGCCGGCCACAGAGTCGGCAAAGGCGCGCTCACCGGCTGGCGCTGGGGCGGGCGTTACAGTGGGATCATGGTGAACAGTGTCGGCCGTAAGAGCAAGGACGGATCGGGTGCGATCATGGTGATGTCCGCGTGCCTGGCAGGCGGAAGCGCGCAGTCACCGGGCGCTCAGGAGAGCGCGCCCAGGGTGCCGGCGGGCGGCGTGAAAGTGGAGATCCGAAAGGAAAACGGCTGCTTTCGCCTATGCCGCGGCGGCCGGCCGTACTTCATCAAGGGCGCCGTTTATGGGGAGACCCGAACGGCAAATTCCCGATGAAGGACCTCACGGCGCGCGGCGCCAACTCCGTTCGCTCGAGCGGCGCTCGGATCCTGGACGAAGCGCAGCGTCTGGGAATGACCGTTGTGGTGAATCTCCCCATGCGCATGGGCCCCCACCCGGGGCGATACCTTGTCGAGGAGCAAAGACATGACTCGATGGCTCTTGAAATGGACACCGATCGGGGTAGCGGCGCTCACTCTGACGCTGGTTTCCGCCGGTCAGACGACACCCGCGGCTGAAGCGCCGGGCAACCTCTTCGACCACTATGTGTCGTTGCTGCCGCCGGCCCCGCTGGAAGCGTCCTTCGGCGCGCACATGCAGCGCACGGTCGCGCTTCTGGCCCACAGCACCGCGGAGCGGCGTTGCCCGGTGACGATTCTGATCTACGGCCAGTCCATCACGGCGGCGCTGCGCGCCGGGCGCATGGAGGAGGCGCTCAAAGCGAAGTTTCCGAATGCCGAGATCACATTCCTGAACCGGTCGATCTCGGGTTTCTCTGCCGGGCAACTGGTGCGTTCAATTCTCAATGATGTCTATCCGCTCGATCCCGACCTGGTGATCATGCACGACATGGGGGCGACGATGCCCGAGTATGAGCGCATGCTGCAGGGGATGCGGCGGTACACCACCTCAGAGATCATGTTGCTCACCGATCCCTTGCGCTCCGATGAAGACGTAAATGCTCCGCTTGATGCCGCGCACGGCTCAGTCGCGGTCCGGCGCCTGGCGCAGCAGTACGGATGCGAACTCGCGGACTTGCACGAGGATCTGCGCGCTTATCTCAATGCCAATCATCTCGCGCCCAAAGACATCCTGCAGGACAGCGTCCACCCCAACGATCGCGGCCTGGAGTTGATGCAGGGGATCCTGCTGCGCCACTTTCGGATCAACCCATTGGGACCAAACGACTGGCTCACATCCGTGCGGACCTACGAAGCCAAGGGGCTGCCTGACGAAGGCTCCTCCGATGGCGTCATGTTCACCGGAAAACCGTGGCGATTCACTGGCCGCTCGGCTGTCGGCGAGAGCCCGGCGAGCGCTTTGAAACTGGTCTTCACGGGCAACCGTGTCAACTGCATGCTGGGTCTGGTCGACGGCCTGAAGCCAGGCACGGCCACGGTGTTGATTGACGGCCAGGCGCCTTCGAGGATGAACGAGTTGTGGTCTTTCACGACCTCTTCACCCGCCTTCGGCACTGGCTGGCAGCCCGCGCTGCGTCGCGTGACGCACCGCACGCCGCTTATCTCCGAGCAGTGGAAGATCGTCTTCACGAAGATCAACGCCGACGCGTCGCATTTCACATTCGAGGTCTACGGATCCAAGACCGGCTTCGACGGCCGGGGCGAATTCGATGGTGCGAAATACAAGTACGGCGAGTGGGGCGATCTCCTGGACTACACCGGACCTGAGCCCTACCCGGATGTCTTCGTCTCCAATTCCGGGCGGGTCGTGATTGATCATCGCGACTTCAAAATCACTTGGGCTCAGAGCTACTCGAAAAAGAAATGTCCGGAAGGCTTTGGAGCAACGTGGGAGGCGGTGCAGTTGTTTACGGAGAGGCTCGCGGCGCCGGCGGACTCAGACAGCTCCAAAGTTCATCTCGTGGCACTCGCAAAGGGTCTTGCCAACGGACGGCACACCGTGGAGATCATTCCAAACGGCGACGGTGCGATTGCCGTGGAGGGCCTGATCGTCCATGAGCCCATATTGAATTAATGCGCCCGCCGTGCGCCTGGCCGTGCCGGCTACTCAAGGCCTTCTCCCATCTCTCGCCTCAATGACTCTGGAACAGAGAGGTGGTCGGAAGCCACGATGCCCGGCGACTCAATCGTCACGCGCCACAAGCCGGCACTGGTGGCGCATGCTCAAGTTGAGTAGATATCTGCACGGGTGGGCGTACACCCATGTTCCTCAGCGTGCACCGGCATGGAAAAGATTCGAAGCGGACAGTTCACTAAGCCGCTGACGGGCTACTGCCCGGCAGTTACCTGGTTTCAAGGACAATGAGCTCCACCCCCGGTGCAGGAAGATCGGCCGATAGAGAAAGTGCATCGCCCCTGTAAATGCCCTCTCCGACCAGGGTCAGGTTCTCCTTCTCCGAGACACGGTAGCGCCGAAGGGTGAACTCGGCGTCTCCCCAGGGCAGGTTCCTGACCGTGAGTGCGTAGCGCCGGTTGTCCTCGTAACGGATCCGGTCTCCCTTGGGGGTGTACGTTTCCACGCCCGGTACGCCTGGCATGGTGGGAAGCGGAATCGGAGACAGCGGTCCCATCTCGTAGTTGCTCACCAGAATCTGCACTTTCCTGGCGTGGCGCGAGCGGCCCGCCAGGACCGCATAACCCAGCGTGTCCGCCCCGCTGGTTTGCAGCCGCTGTGGCGTTTCCAACATCCGGCCGACGGCCTGGAAGGCGAACGCCTTCTTACGCGGGGATCCGTCCAGTTCCCACATGCCCATGTCGCCGGCGCCCCCAGAGTAGTAATGTGACAGGTCGATGGGCGCGTCCTGCATGTAGATCATGGCGCTGGCCGTGAATGCGGCGGCGGCCATGGAGTTCTGTTTCTGGGGCTCCTGGTCACGGATGCTCAGGTTCCACTCACCAGCATGAATCTCAGTGCGGCGCAGGCCATAGGCGTTCAGCAACATGCGGATCTCTCGCGCTATACGGATCATGTCGTAGGGATCCGAGGAGTTCTCGTGATAGTGGTGAAAGGCGAAGAAGTCGAGCGGAACGCTGTTCTTCGCGCAGTACTCCATCAATTGCTCGCGATAGGCGCTGCGGCGCCCACCCTCGGCGATTGAGCCTGTGCCGATCTTGAGGTCCGGATCGTAGGACAAGACAGCCCTAGCGACCTTAGCGTAGAGGCGGAAGAAGTCCTCCGGAGAACCGAACCACTCGGTGGCGAGCCATACTTTCGTCTCCTTGGTTCCGGGCACATCCCAGTCCATCGACAGGTTCGGTTCATTCCAGAACTCCCAGTAGCGGATGTTGTAGCGGTAACCACCGGCCCAACCGCCGTTGTAATGCATGACCACGTGCTTGCAGATCTCGGCGTACTTGTCAGAATCCGCTGGGGGCCGCGGATCATGTCCCGAACCAAGGCGGAAGTAAACATCCGCTCCGGCAGCTACAATCGCGTTGACTACCTGGTCGGCGCGTCGAAAATCGTAGCTGGCCGCGGCGAAAGGATCCGCGTCCCACTTCGGAAAAATGCTCTCTTTGTCGCCGTTGCGGGTGGGGAGCCAGGCGTTGACGTCGCTGCCGGAGTCATGAGTGCGGACGCTGTCAACGCCCAGTTCGCGGTATCGGGAAATCAAGTCGGGGTGCGGTACCTTCGGGGCCGATGGGTCCGGCGCCGGCCAGCTTGCGTTCGGGCCGTTGTTCAGACCCTGAAGAGAACGGATCACCCCTATGACCGCAGAGGCGTCCACGTTGATGGCGCGGGTTTGTGCGGCAGCTTGAAGAGGGGCAAGCGTCAGCAGCAACGCCGCGCAGGAAAGCAGGCGACCTGAGTGGAAGTACATCGGTGTGGCTCCTCAACCTGAGTTTCGCTCTTGAGGTATCATACGGCGAAGTCATTGGCCCTGGGGTGAACCCACCGTCGAGATGATCTGAACCAGGGTGCCCGTTTTGGCTTCCTGGCCACCATCGATTGTATATCCAACCTCCTTCGGTGGAGCCACTTCATGAGTCCTTTCCATTCCGGTCAACTGAGGCAGCCCAGGAAGGGCCATCCGTCGCCACCAGTTCCTAGCCCCGGCGTGGTTTGATAAGCTGCCAGAGGATCCGCATCCGATGTGCGGAGGTAGGCTGACTCTGACCTAGAACGGCATCCTCCAGCGCAGTCCGGTACGCGGGGCGGCGAGCCGGCGCGGGCCGTTCACGATCGGCAGTAACCTGACAACCGGATAGCGAAGCAACCTGATGAGGAACACGAGGTCGAAATGAGAAGACCGTCGGCAGTGCATACTTTGCTCATAGGCATTTTGCCCGTCATAGCCCTATGTGCTCCCCCAGCAATCACACCGCAAGGCCGGGCCGTTAAATCGGTCAAGGTCTTTGCACACGGCGCCATCGTTACACCGTCGAAAGGGACGAACCTCTTTCTTCTCAGTTTCCCGGCGGGGCATGGCAAGCCGGCGGCGACGTTCACTTTCAAGGAGATCGACATCAACGACCGCCTGGGTCTCGCGCTGGATGTGAAGAACACTTCGCAACAGCAGGTTCGAGTTTACGCGGACCTGAATGGGGACATCTGGGCTCGGGGCTTCGCTGTCGTTGAGCCGGGCCAGACCGGCACTCTCTATGTGTTCGCGCCACGCAAGAAACTCTCCGCGGATGACGTGGAGAAGTTCTCCGGCATGCACGGAATCCCGGGCGGCAGGATGTCGCTGTGGGACGGGATTGATGAGCCCATCCGGGCAAAGAAGCTCAAGGTCTTCGTTATCGCCGGGGCACAACAAGCCAGCGTACAGATCGGCAACATCCGGCCTTTCGGCGTGGCAAGGACCCCGGATACGTCCGTGGGGTACCCGTTCATAGACAAGTACGGCCAGTACAAACAAAATGACTGGCCCGATAAGGTGCACGGCGACGGGGATCTCAAGGCCGATCTTGAACGCGAGGACGCGGACCTCGCGGCGAATACCGGCGCGCCCGGCCTCGACGGGTACGGCGGCTGGGCCGATGGTCCCAGCCTAAAGGCGACGGGCCATTTTCGCGTGGAGAAACTCTACGGCCAATGGTGGTTAGTGGACCCCGACGGCAGGCTCTTCTGGTCGAACGGTGTAGATTGCGTCAACTTCAGCGATGAGACCAGAATTCAGGGCCGCGAGTCCTACTTCGAGGACCCCGCCCCCGACGGCAATTTCCTGATTCGAAACCTCTCGACGAAGTATGGGACGGACTGGCGCGCCGCCGCCACAGAACGCAACCTCCGCCGCTTGAAAAGCTGGGGCCTGAATACGATCGGCGCCTGGTCAGACTCCGAGTTCACCGAGAAACAGAAGCTCCCCTATACCGCGATCCTCAGTTCGCATCTCAGCGCGGAGAACGGCCCGGGGACGCAAGGCTGGGAAGACAATCTGCGCAGCGTCCTACAGCGCGCCGGCCCGACCCTGAATGGCGATCCCTGGTGCCTTGGTTTCTTTGTGGATAACGAAATCCATGTGAGCACGGATCCTGCGTGGTTCGAACTTTATTACCGCACCGTGGCCACCCTGGCACGGCAATACCTGCCCAATAAGCTCTATCTCGGCAGCCGCCTGGACTTCCATGAATGGCCTGACGAGCCGCCGGCAAAGCAGGAGATCGTTCGGCACGCCGCCAAATACTGCGACGTGATCGGGTTCAACCTATACAGGTTCAGTGTAGAGGACCTGGTCCTGCCTACGGGTCTCGACAAGCCTGTCATCATTGGCGAGTTTCACTTCGGCGCGCTCGACCGCGGTTTGTTCCACACCGGCTTGCGTAGTGTCATCGACCAGAACCAGCGCGCCGATGCCTACCGCCACTATGTCATCAGCGCCCTGGAAAACCCAGCCATCGTGGGCGCCCACTGGTTCAAACTCTACGACGAGCCCACTACGGGTCGATCCGACGGCGAGAATTATCAAATCGGATTTCTGGACGGTTGCGATACGCCATACCTTGAGACCATTGCGGCAGTCCGCGAGATCGGGTACAAGCTGTATAGCATCCGCTCTAAAAAAGCACCGCGCTAACAACAAGGCTCGTCCTGCGGCACCCTCGTCGAAGCCTGCCAGCTGGGATTTGCATGCGGCGGGGATTTCAGCCCCGAAGCCCCGCCAAACGGCGTTTACGGCAGGATGGGCGATGCAGGTCTGCGGCGGTGTCGATTCATGGGATAGGGAGCAACAATACGCGGAGTAATCCTCACGAGCACGACTGGATCGCTTGCCGGCGAATACGTCCTGGCAGGAATGATATCTGGTGATATCGTTAGTCGTTCGCCAAGCTGCAATCCTGGTACCTTTACGGTCCCGTGCCCCCCGAATGCAATGGGGGATTATATCAGCAGCTGAAGATCGCGCAAGCGCGAGACTCGAGCGATAGACACCGCTCGATCGCCAGCTTGGCCACCGCACTGCCGCGACGGAACTTCAAGGGCAGTTCACTTCTATTTCAGGTGCTTTTTTCCAAATTGAATCTGACTCTGTCCTATCACTTAACCACGCCAGGCGCGGTCTCACGCAAGCCCCCCAGCCATCCCGGATACCACCGGAAAACGTTGCCAGTCAGGCTGGCGATGTAGATAACTCCGTTGCCAGCCAGCGAAAGCCAATGTCCGGGACTCTCCATGGAGCCGAGAATCTTACCCGACGCGACGTCGATACGCATGATCCGCCCCGCCAGCGTGTCATAGCTCAGGTTCTCTTCATTGTTCCGGTGCGTGATGATCCACAGCTCGTCTTGCGGCGAGATGTCCATCCCCTGGGTCGCTCCCAGATGAGTCCATTGCCGCAGGAACTTACCGTGGGAATCGAAAATCTGAATGCGGTTGTTCTCGCGGTCGCTGACATAGACATTCTGGCGCGAGTCGACCACCACTGCGTGGGGCGTATCGAACTCCCCTGGGCCTTTGCCCTTCCTGCCCCATTCCATCAGGTATTTGCCGTCGCGCGAGAACTTCACCACGCGCGAGTTGCCATAACCATCGGTGACCAGAATGTCGCCGTTCGCTAAGAAACCCACGTCGGTCGGGCGGTTGAATGTGTCGTGGGTCGCGTCGGGCTTTCCCCTGGTGCCGAGAGTGCGCACCAGCTTGCCGTCGCTCGTGAACTCCATCACCAGGTGATAACCGGTATCCGTAACCCACACATGATCATTCCTGTCGACCCTCAACCCGTGGAGCATGCTGCACACGCCTTGGCCCCAGGAACGGATATATTTCCCGCCGGCATCGAAGACCACAATGGGGTCGGCGCGCGGACCGCGCTGGGCCACGTAAACGTTCCCCCCTGAGTCCACAGCGACGGCCGAGACCCTGCCGAACCGCCAACCGTCGGGCAGCGTGTCCGGCTCCTCACCGAAGCGGATCATGACCCGGTATTTGAGTAACCCGCCTTCGTGTGAATTCCAGCCCTGTTGCGCCGGGCACGTGGCGGCCAGGAGCATCGGCAGAAGAAACAAACATGTGCGTTTCATCGATAGGACCTCTTCGCGGATCAGTAACCGCGCTGTTTGTCCACTACGTTCATTAGCGGCAAGCCGCTGGTGTAACGCCGGACGTTGTCAGCCAGCAGCCCCACCAGACGGATCTCGAGTTGGGGCGCAAATCCGGCGCTATGGCAAGTGATAAACGGAATCTCCGAGTCCTGGCGAGATTGTCACCGCCAAGTCTACTCGGCCGGTTGGGGCCGACGCCATTATTCGATCATTTTGGACTTCCCGGGCCGATTCAGTATAAACCGAACCGCCGTCCTATGATCCGGCACGCTGCATTCTTTCATCCGGTGATTGAGCCGCTGCTCCCGGCCAGTGCAAATAACCCGGTCAGGTCACGGGCGACACCGTTGACCTGGTGTATGCTTCTTAGCAGCCGGAGGTCCCCAATGCAGCTTCCCATCCGTGTGGGCACGATTCTCGCCATGCTCAACGCGCTGCTGATTGCAGCGCCGGCCGTGGCGCAGGTGCGCGTGTGGGAGGAGTCGCGCGTTATCCCGACCTACCTCTGGGGACCCGGCGAGCTGAATCCGATCTTCTATACCGGCCGCAGCTACGTGGCCATCAAGGGCAACATCTACCCCTATCCGCTCTACGATGACCTGAGCGACAAGCGCGCCGACCGCACCTATCGGCTGCTGTGCCTCGAAAACCCGTACGTGAGGCTGTGCGTCCTGCCGGAATTGGGCGGCCGCATCTTCTCAGGCGTTAACAAGACCGACAGTTACTCCTTCTTTTATGAGCAGCACGTCGTCAAGCCCGGTATCCTCTCCATGATCGGCGCCTGGACATCCGGTGGCGTTGAATGGAACATCCCCCACATCCATCGCGCCTCGGGTCTGTTGCCCGTTGATTCGCGCGTCGTCGAAAACGAGGACGGCAGCAAGACGATCTGGGTCGGCGAAACGGAACTCCGCCACCGCATGCGTTGGGTGGTGGGCGTCACTCTCTTTCCTGACCGCTCCTATATAGAGGCGACCGTCAAGCTGATCAACCGCACGCCGCTGCAACATAGTTTCCTGGCCTTCGCGAACGCCGCCGTGCCGGTGAACGAGGACTACCAGGTCATTTTCCCGGAAGACGTCCGCTATGGCGCCTCGCATGGCAAGACTCAGTTCGTCAGCTGGCCCGTTGGCGCGGAGAGCTACGACGAACCCGCCGACCGGCGCGTCAACATCAGCTGGTGGAAAAACCACCGCAATTTCTTCTCGACTTTCGCCTTCGAGTCCCGCGAGGACTTCTTCGGCGGCTATGACCATGGCCGCGATGCGGGCCTCGTTCACGTCGCCGACCATCATCTGGTTCCGGGCAAGAAATTCTGGGAATGGGGCGCCGGCCCTTCCGGCCGCATGTGGGACCAGATTCTCAGCGACACCGACGGCCCATACATCGAGCTGATGGGCGGCGGCTACACCGACAACCAGCCCGACTATAGCTGGATCCAGCCGCATGAGGTCAAGGTGTTCCGCCACTACTGGTATCCCGTGCGTCAGTTGGGCGGCTTTAAGAAGGCCAACCTGGAGGCCGCGCTCAACCTGGAGGCCGATGCCGGGAAAATCCGGTTCGCGCTCAACACGACCTCGGAGGTCCACGGCGCCACGGCGCGCCTGCAGGGCGGCGGCCGCACCATCCACGAGGAAACCGTCGACATCGGCCCTGCACACCCCTTCGATCGGGAACTGCCCTTGCCCGATGGAGTGCGGCGCGAGGACTTGCGCGCCTCGCTCAGCGCCGCCAACCGCGAGCTGATCTCCTACCAGCCTCCGCCGGCCAGCTCTTCACCTCCGCCTACGCCCGTGCAGAGTCCGCCTGCTCCGGCCGAGATCCGCTCCGCGGACGAGTTGTACCTCGCCGGCCAGCGGCTCGACCAGTTCTACAGCACGCTCCACGAGCCGGACGAATTCTATGCAGAACTTCTGCGCCGCGACCCGGGCGACTCGCGCGCCAATACTGCGCTGGCGTCCTTGTACTGCACACGGGGTCTGTTCGAGCAGGCCGAGCAGCGCGCGCGCGCGACATTCGTCTGGGACCAGACTCGCACGTGCGCATCGGCGATCTGACTTTCCCGGTAAAGGACGCTCAGGTCTACCAGGTCATGCTGGACTTAACCTCCAAGGACGGGAAAACGCTCGCGCGAAACGTGTACATAGACCCCTTTCATCATCTGAAGCACCCCAAAGATCACCCGGGACGAATGGATCATGAACTGGGCATGCGGCTGTGGTGGGCCGGGCTGGGTGAGTAGGGTGGCGGCTTCAGTCACCTGTGACGCCGGCGCGCTTTACGCGGCGGAAACGGTCGCCGCGATGAACAACGGCGGAACAACACGGCACTTGGGCAACTGCTAAGTTCAGTTTACAGTGCGCACGGGGAACAGAAATCTGGAGGGAGACATAGAAGAAGGGGGAGCGGCGTTGGCCGATCCCCCTTTGGTTGGACGTTGGTGAAAGGACTCTTAGAAGAAGAGTCTGGCCGAGATCTTCATGTGGCGGGGATTCTGCGCCGAGTTTTGGATCAGACCAAAGCCCGCGCTATCCCAGGTAGTGTTGTAGGTACCCAGGCCGCGCAGATTGAAGACATTCGATGCCTCGGCGCGCAACTGGAGGTAGATTTTCCCTTCGCGCGCGATGCCGAAGTTCTTCATCAACGAGGAGTCATAATCCCAGGAGCTGGGGTTGCGAATCCAGGGGTAGACGTTCGGGATGTTGCCCGGCGTCAGCGGCTCCGGATCTGTGAAGTTCCCCCCGTTGAAGCGGCGAACGGTGAACGAACCCGGATTGAAGATGCCCGTGGTGTTGTTATAGCCGGTGCCGATGTTGTCGAGAGTCGAGACCAGGAGCTTGTTGGGATCGCCGCCGAAGGCCGAGTTCGCGATCGCACCGCTGGCGACCGAGAAGAGGGTAGCCACGCCGGCCGAGGCCGAGATGTTACTCTGCAGGCAGCTGAAGGTCAGCGGCGTGCCGCTGTGGAAGCTCCAGATACCGGCGTACTCCCAGCCGCCGATGGCGTAGTCGATCACCTTGCCCGCGACGCCCTTGGGGGTGCCGAGGAAGCGGCGGCCTCGACCGACCGGGAGCTGGTAGTCGTGATAGAAGCTGAAGCGGTGCGTCATGTCGGCCGGGCTGTAGCCGTAGGCGGAAGCGAAGGTCTGGAACGACTGCAACGGCGCGGCCGCGATGGCGCCCGGGCCGCCGCTGATGTTGCCGACATCATCGAGCGACTTGCTGAAGGTGTAGTTGAACAGGAAGATGAGGCCGTTCGAGAACCGCTTGTCAACCTTGACGGTGGCGGCGTTGTAGTTCGAGCGGCCGGCGTTGACGCCCTGGACGTTTACGCCGCCGAAGATGGGGTTGTCGAGCAGTAGCGTGCCCAGCGGCACCGTGGCGCCGGAGTAGGCGTTGAGCGGCTGCTCCTGGCTGGAGAATGGGTTGACAACCTGCGTCTGGTAAAGCTTCTGGAAAGACGGTCCCAGGAGGTCCTTCGCCGGGAACGGCGACAGCGGATAGCCGTTGATCGGCAGATCGCCGGAGTGGTTGCCGTTGTAGCCGACCTCCAGCAGCATCTGGCCGGGGAGTTGGCGCTGGACCGAGAAGTTCCAGTTTTGCTCGCGGGCCGGGTGGTTGTCGGTGACCGTGCCGCCCGATTCGTAGAATCCGCCTACGGTGTAGTCAAGCGCCGCGTTGGTGTTGCTGAACGGCACAATTTCGCTCGGCTGGAAAAGGTGCGCGTTGTTCTCGACCAGGTTGCCGTAGGTGCCGCCGACGCCCTGGGAGCGGACCGGAGGATAGGGCTCGGACGCGCGGTCGGCGTCGGTGATGTAGCTGTTCCAGTAGTCGCCGGTCGCGGTGAGGTACATCATGCCCCAGGAGGCGCGCAGCACGGTCTTGTTGTTGAGCTGGTAGGCGGCGGCCAGGCGCGGAGCGAACTGCCAAGGGTGGTACTGGAACGGCGTGTTGCCCGGGCAGGTCGGGCTCTTGATGTAGCAGGGGGCGCCATTGGGCAGCTTGCCGTTGGTCACCCAAGTCGGAGTCGGAATCGTGGCGATCTGCGCGGCGGTCAGGCCGGCCGCCTGAAGGGCGCCGGTCCAGCTATACCCCGACGGCACGGACCAGGCGCTGGGCGCGTCCTGGATCCAGCCATAGACGTGGTTGTAATGGTCGGTGATCGGGGTCTCCATGTCCCAGCGCAGGCCGTAGTTGATCGTCAGTTTCTTGTTGACCTTGAAGTCGTCCTGCACGTAGGCGGCGTAGTAGCCCTGGCGGTTCATCAGGTTGATCGGGGCGGTCTGGCCGACGTCAACGCCGCCCATGCCCATCAGCCAGTCGCCCCAGGAGTCGGCAAAGCCGCGGCCGTCGGGCGAGTGGTTGAGGGTACTATCCCAGTTGTTGTCGTCGCTGACCTCGGTGGCGAGGCTCTGATAGGAGATCGGGCCATACAGCAACTGCAGGTGGTTGTCGTACATGCGGCGGGTGTCGAAGCCGCTCTTGATGGTGTGACGGTTCCAGATCTTGGTGACGCTGGCCGTCAGGTCGTAGGAGGTGTTGGCGTCGAGCGATGTGCTCGATTGGCTCTGCACGCCCGGGTTATCGCCCCACCCGTTCATGTTCGAGGTCCACACGCGGTAGTCGATGGCGCCCGGCGTGCTATTGATGAGCCCCTCCATTACCGGGTCGATGCCCCACTTCCCGTCGTCCTTGCCGACCGCCCCCCAGGCCTGACCGCTCGAGCCGGGGCTGTGGATCACCGAAGCGCGTACGTCGAACACCATGGTCGGCGTCGCTGTCAAGGTATAGGCCACCGAGCCGTTCAGGGCATGGTTGACGGTGCTGCCAGTCAGCGGATCGAAGGCGTCGTACCACTGCGAGCTGCCGCTGGAGCTGTTGTTGCGGTTGAAGCGCACTGTGATGCGCTGGTTGTCGGTGATCATGTGGTCGAGGCGGGTCTCCCACTGATAGGCGTCGGTCTTAGTGGCCTGATAGCCGATGTAGGCATACTGCTGCGTCCATCCGGGTTGCGGAGTGTGGTTCGGCGCGGGCATCAGGGCGTCGATCTTCTGCGCCACGGGGCCGATGCGGGCGGCCGGAACGGTGGTGCCGTTGTTCGGCATGAGCGCCGTGTGGACCCAGGCGCCGTTGCCGGCGTTGGCCGTCGGATCGTAGATCGTGTCGCCCAAGGGATCGTACATCATCGGACCTGCGCCGTTGGCTATGATGTCACTCATGTCCCCGTTCTTGTCGGCCGCGGTCGCGGCCATCGACAGTTTGGGATTGCCGGCCTGGCGGTTCTTGATCTGCTCCCAGTTGACGAAGAAGAAGGTCTTGTTCTTGCCCTTGTAAATCTTCGGCACCTCGACCGGACCGCCGACGCGGAAGCCGTACTCGTTGTTATGGAAAGCCGCCACGGGGGCCTTGTGGCCCGGCCTGTAGGTCAACTCGTTGTTGAACTCCCAGGAGTTGGCGTTCAACATCTGGTTCTGGAAGTACTCGAAGAGCTGACCATGGAACTCGTTGGTGCCGCCCTTAGTGGCCAGCGTCAGGAGACCGCCGGAGACGCGGCCGTATTCGGCCGGGATGCCGTTGGTGATGACCTTGAACTCGTTGACCTGCTCCATGGTGGGCGTGCCGCCGCTGCCGACGTTGTGGCCCTTGCCGAGTATTACCGAGTTGCCGTCGACCAGAACGTCGAGGCCCTGCTGGCGGCCACCGTTGAGGCGGATGTCGCTCTGGAAGCCACCGGGCACGCCATTGCCGGCGACGTTGCCGCTCAGCTTCATCAGGTCCAGCGCGTTGCGGTCGAGCTGCGGCAGGTTCTCCACCATCAGCGAGTTGATGATGTCGCCGACCTGCGCGTCCTGCGTGCGCAGCATCGGCGCTTCCGCCGTGACCGAGACGCTTTCAGTAATCGCCCCGATCTCGAGCGTCAAATCCAGAGTGACCTTGCCGGCCACATCCAGAGTGAGGCCCTTGCGTTCCAAGGTCTTGAAGCCTTTGGCCACAACGTCGACCTCATACTGGCCTGTTGGCAGCTGAACGATGATGAAATCGCCGGTATCCGTCGTGACCGCCTTGAATTTCTGGCCGGTTTCCACATTCAGCGCGGTCACCGCCGCGTGGGCCACGCGCCCACCGGTAGCATCCGAAACCGTGCCCCCAAAAGTGCCTGTTGTTGTCTGGGCGAAAACGATACCGAAAGCGCCCAACAATAAAATAAGACATGTCAAAGTGACTAACCTACGCACACATAACTCCTTTCGCTGTCGCTCCCACCAAGCGGGCACACGACAAACTTGCAGAAGCAATCTACTATTTCCGCCGCATATAGACTATCTCAATCTGTGGCGGTGTCAAGCAATTTTTTAAGGATGGGCATCTGCTCAATGGGGCCGTTAACTGGGCTTGAAAGACACGTCAGACTTGACCAATTAGCTGTCGCCGAGGAGGTATACCTATCGGGCCATACTTGACTGATTAGTTGCCCCGGAGGACGTGTACTTATACTCAAGCGTTTTGGCCTTGGCGTTTCAGCAGGTACTGCGCGGTGAGGTGATCGGTGATAAGAACGTTGACCAGTTTTCCCGATACCGCCGCTCGAATCGCCTCGCGCTTGCTAGATCCGCCGGCGACTCCCGCAACGCGGCGGATTCCCTTGATCTCATCATATGTGAGGCCGATAATTCGCTCGTCGAGTTCTGAAAGGAGCGTCCGTCCATCCGCGTCGAAGTATCGCAGATTGAGGGAGCCGACCGCATTGTGCGCGTGCAATTCGTCCAGCGCCGAAGGCTGGATGACCTTCCAGTGAGCGGCCCGGTCTTCTTAGACCAGCCAGAATGTTAGTCCTCAGCCGGTTGGCATTACCCCGACTTCGCGGCGGGCCGCGTAATCACAGGCGAATTCGTTCGGCGTCCTTTCTCCGAGAGATCGGTGAGGACGACTCTCATTGTGTTCCTGGCGCCAGACCATTGCTGCTTACCTGACTGCGCTGGAGCAGCTTCGCGAGGCGGTGGGCGTCAGGAGCCTGCCGTGATCCACCTCCTTTCGCCATCCGGCCCTCAAAGGACTTTATGACAAGACAAGAGGTTCGCGCGCGCATTGTGGAGATTGGCATTATCCCCGCTGTTCGCGTCTATTCCGAAGGCGAAGCACTGTTTGCGGCGGAGGCGGTGTGCAGCAGCGGCATCCCAATCGTCGAATTGACGATGACGATTCCCGGCGCAGTCAGGATCATCGGCGAACTGATGCGGCACCGCACGGATATCATCGTCGGCGCCGGCACGATAACTGATGTTGACACGGCGCATCGCTGTCTCGACGCCGGTGCCGGGTTCTTGACCAGCCCCGGTCTCGATCTCGAAATCGTCGAGTTTGCGTTGAAACACGACGTTGTCGTCTTACCCGGAGCCTTGACGCCCAGCGAAATCATGGCAGCATGGAAAGCTGGGTCCGACTTCGTCAAAGTGTTCCCTTGCGCGCAGGTCGGCGGACCAGAGTACATCCGGGTCCTCAAAGCGCCGTTTCCCCAGATTCCGCTAATCGCAACTGGTGGCGTGAACCAGAAGAATGCTGCCGATTTTATCCTCGCGGGCGCAGCCGCACTCGGGATCGGTCAGCACTTGATTCACCAGAACGCAATCAAGCGCCGCCAGCGGGAGTGGATCCATGAACTGGCTCGACGCTACATGAATATGGTGAGTGATGCACGCAGTCAACTCGAGCATCGATAAGACTCCGCGAAAGACGATCACATGCGCCGGCTCATTGCGGCATTTCTGCTCAATTTTGCGGAGCTCGTGGTTTGGACCTGCGCAGGCCTATTCACGCTGCTTGCTCCCGCCTGCTTCGGGAATCCGGTTCACGGGGCTCTCAACTTGTCTCCGGAAGTCACTCGCAGCGACAGGGAAAAAACTAACCCTGCGCGTGGCCGGCGCCAAGATGCCTGGTCTTGCCATCGGTTCGCACCGAGATTTACCCAGTACGAACACCCAGGCGGTTACTGATTGGTCGCGAATGAATAAAGGACTTCAAGACATGACCCACAAACTGGCGTTAGTCTTTTTCGTGCAGAGCTTACTCGGTATCACGCTGCCGCTGTTTGCCGCGGAAGGAGCTCAGCAACAGGCTCAAGCCACGCATACCGAGCGCATTAGCTTTGCGCCGGGTGGCATTATTCAGGTGAACAACTCCTACGGCGATTTGAAGATAGAAGGCTGGGACCGGCCCGAGGTTGAGATCACAATCCTGAAGTTGACGACGGATTACTATGCGCCCAGTCGGAAGGAGGACGCCGGGCGGCGCCTGGAGCGTATCCACGTCATGACCGAGTGCCGCTCCGATCGCGAATTGGCGATTTCGACCACCCTCCCTACCCGCGGCTTCTTCCTTCCCCCCTTGCCGCGCACGACCAAGGCCGGCGTCACGGTGGAGTGCCTGATCCACGCGCCGCGCGACACGCGACTGGCGATCCACCACGGGGTCGGTTACGTGCTGGTGAGCAACATGACCGCGGACATAGAGGCAACTTGCGGTCGCGGTGACATCGTATTGATGCTAAGCGATAACGGTGCGTACGCGTTCGACGCAAGAAGCAAGTTCGGCACTGTCATCTCTGATTTTGACGGCACTCCTCGCCTCAATCCATTTCGGCTGGGCGAACGCTACGCCACTGCGACTTCCCCGCCGTCACGCCGGATGTATTTGCGAATGGGTTTCGGCGGCATCACGATCACGGCGGTTCCGCCTGAAGCTTTCGTGGCGGAGAGCGTGAAATAGGCATGCCGGTGCCTCTGCATCTAAGAAGGAGTTCGGCTCAATCTTGCGAAGTTCGTGGCCTGGACGGGCGTAGGCCGGTTCATACTGTTGAGCCAAGCCGTCACTCAAGTGCAAAGCGTCATCTTCGGACGCACCCCCGAAATCCCCCTTCCGGTTAACACCGCGGAGAAAACCACTGAGACGGAATTCTCCATTTCACATTTCGTACCTGCGTCGCACTTGGGGAGCCAAGAACTACGCCGAGGACTTCCCGACTCGTTAACAGCGCGAGACTTGCAGCCCATCATTTCCCGCGGAACCCTCTGGCCATCAGCGAGAGGACGAGGGCCCGGCGCAACGACTGTTCTTCGTCTACGACTAACGCACTGATGCGTTCATGAGCCACGAACACCTCCCAGCTCCGCGGAAACATCTGTCTCAAGCCGACGGCAACGAGACGGGTGCCGCAGTTATTAGTCTTCTAACAGTCTGGTAGAAGACGCATGAGGGAGTCATAAAGGGCTGATGGAGGGTAGGTTGGATTTCATTGGGGACGGTTGGGTTGGCTTTCGAGCCTGCACTAGAGACGCCCCCTCCCACGAGCTTGAGGTGCATAGCTTCTTGGCCGCGACTTAGAGCGGCAGGTCCATGCGGAAGGTCGAGCCGCGCCGGTTCAGGTCAGTCGGTTCCAGCGGCAGACTGCCGCCGTGCGCCTTCAATCACGCAATGCCCAACGAACGCGCCCTATTACTTGATGCGCCTTGCACTCCGAGGTAAGGTTGACATGCTACCAATATTGCTCAATAACGATCGCTTCAAGGGGGAATGATATGAATGCGTTAACGCTGGCAAACCAGGCTGCAAACTGGCACCGGCTGAAGGCCCTGGTCCTGGATAGCGTGTCATCGCCAATCACGCGCCGGGTCTACAATCTCGGGTTGGACGAGTTCATCGCGTGGTCCGGCCAGGGGCCCCGGCCCGGCTTCACGAAGGCCACCGTGAACGCCTGGCGGATGGCACTCGAGGCTCGAGGGCAAGGCCCAATCTCCGTCAACGTCCGCATCACCGCCGTGCGGAAGTTGGCCGTCGAGGTTGCCGACAATGGCCTGCTGGCGCCGGAACTCGCTGCCGGCATCAGGCGCGTGAAAGGCGCCAAGTCGAAGGGCGTGAGGGTTCCAAAATCCTGAGTAGCTTGTTTGCCAGACAGGATTTCTGAAATCCCCTATAACGGCTGCCAGAACTCCGGACAGTGGGTCGGTTTCCGGAAACGCCGTTTACCGACCATCAACAACGTTTCCGAGTACCGGCACAGGCCGTTTTGTGTAATTGCAACGGAATAAGGGCAGGAGGCAGTGCGGAACACGGATCGCCGCGTGGGCGGCGCCTCAGTGGCAGGTCTGTTGAATCAACGATTGGGTTTCTTGGAGACTCTGGATGCGCCGCCGATATGAGCCTTGTAGGTTCTCGTGATGCCCCGGTGTCATCGCCTCCGTGATTACTGTGCGCTCATCCTGGCGTTCACTGCTCCCGGCGTGGCCCAGCAGTACTCCTTCCGCCATTATGGAGCGGCCGAAGGGCTCCAGAATCTGACGGTCCTGTCGTTAGCCCAGGATCGTGAGGGCTACATCTGGGTCGGCACCGAAGGCGGCCTATACCGCTACGATGGAACGCGCTTTCGCCTGCAGGGGCCGGCCGAAGGGCTGGCTTGCGGTACCGAGATTCACACGCTTTTCGTGGCTACCGATGGCGCCCTGTGGGCCAACGCCTGCGCGCAGATTTTCCGTTTCGACGGGCATGCGTTCCATTCCGTACCCATTGCGGAAGGCCACATCCAGGGCGCACAACGCATTGCCGAGGACGTCCAAGGTCATGTCATCGTCTCCACCACGGCCGGCTTGCAGGAGGCCCTGCCGACGGGCAGCGGTACCTTCGCCTTGCGCCGCTATCGCCTGCCGGCCGCTCTGGAAAGCAAGCCGATGCATGGAGTTCTGCGCCACGGCTCGCAACTGTGGTTCGGTTGCGAACTCCACCTGTGCCTCGAAGAGGGCGGGCGCGTTTCGACGTACGGGCCGGCGCAAGGCCTGCCGGAAGACTCCTGGGACGCCATCGGCGTCGCGCCGGACGGCTCGGTATGGGCGCGCAGCGCCAGCCGGCTGTATCGCAAGCCGCCGGGCCAGGATCACGTGATCCAGGAGAAACCGGACATCGGATCCAGTATGTTCTGGGGCGCCATCACCATCGCCCGGGATGGATCCGAAATCGTTCCCACCGACCAAGGGCTGGCCATCCGCGACGCCGCCGGGTGGACCGTGGTGGACCGCCGGCGGGGTTTGCCCAGCGCCATGACCAGCACCGCGCTGGAAGACCGCGCCGGCTCGCTGTGGATTGGCCTGATCGGCGCGGGCCTGGCCCGCTGGCTCGGTCGGGGCGAGTGGGAAGCCTGGACTGAGGCCCAGGGCCTGCCGTCGAATGTCGTCTGGAGCATCCGCCGGGACCGTGCCGGGGCCCTGTGGGTGGGAACGGCCCAGGGCCTGGCACGGCTTCAGGGGCGGCAACCCCTCCGCGTCTGGACCAAGAAAGACGGCTTAGGGGGCGACAATGTCCGCTGGCTCGGCGAGACTTCCGACGGCTCCATCTGGGCCGTCAGCCGGCCCGGCGGTTTGGTGCGCCTCAATCCGGCAAGTGGGAGAACGCACCTGGTGAGCCGCCAGGATCTGGACTGCGGCACCCTGGGCGCGATCTTCGTCGACCGTCGGGACCACATCTGGCTGGCCAGCCCCTGTGGAGTCTTTCTCAACTCCCGGCCGGCCGTTTCCGAGCGCTTCCTCCGCGTCGATCAACCCCCTTCGCTGCAGCGCCGGGCGTGGTACATGGCCATGGATTCCGAAGGCGCGCTGTGGGTCACCAATCCCGACGGGCTGTGGCGCATGCGCGACGGCGTGTGGCGCCATTATGGGCGAGCAGAAGGCCTGCTGGGCGCCGATCCCTACGTCCCGGTCCTGGCGCCGGATGGTACTTTGTGGCTGCGCCACCGCTCCGACGCCGGAGTCGAACGGCTGCAGTTTTCCGGCGATCATATTATCCACGCCGATCCGGTCGTGCCGACCAATCCACAGTCGAATGCGTTGACCGCCTTCCACGGTTTCGACGCATCCGGTAATTTCTGGCGCGGTGGCGCCGACGGCGTCGCGGTCCTGAGCGGCAACTCCTGGACGCAGTTTTCCACCGCAGACGGCCTGGTCTGGAACGACACTGACGGGGAAGCTTTTTGGTCCGATCCGGACGGCAGCGTCTGGATCGGCACCAGCGGCGGAGTGGCGCACTACCGGGCGCCCCGCGCTGGCGGGTTGGGACCGCCCGTTGCCGATCCCGCCATCACGCGGCTCGAGATTGACCAGAAATCGCGCGTGGTCCGGGCCGAGTTCTCCACGCTCGACTACAAGCGCGAGCAACTGGTGCGCTTTGCCTACCGGCTGGACGGGGATCGTTGGAGCGACACCAGCGAGCGAATTATCACCTTTGCCGGGACCGCCCCGGGCGGGCATCGGTTGGAGATCCGGTCGCGAGTTCGCGACGGGCCGGTCTCCGCGAAAGTGGCTGTGGCCGAGTTCCAGATCGAGCCGAAGTGGTGGGAAACATGGTGGTTTCGGACTGTCGCCCTGCTGCTTGCCGCAGGCGCCGCGTGGGGCCTGGTGCTGTCGAGGCACCGCCTGCTGCGGCTCCGCAACCGGCAGTTGGAACAGGCCGTGCGCCAGCGCACCGCCGAACTGGAATCGGAACGCACCAAAGTATTGGAAGAGAAGCGGCGTGCCGACGAGGCCAGCGAGGCCAAGGGCCGCTTCCTGGCGACCATGAGCCATGAGATTCGCACGCCGATGAACGCGATTATCGGCATGACTCAATTGGCGCTCGAAATGGCGCGCGATGGCGAGCAGCGGGAGTACCTGGAGTCGGTGCGGAGTTCGGGCGACTCGCTGCTGGGGGTCCTGAACGACGTACTAGACTTCTCGAAAATCGAGGCCGGGCACATGGAATTGGCGCCTGAATCGTTCGGGCTGCGCCGCCTGGTCTCCGAAACCTGCCGCATCTTCGAATTCGCGGCCAGGCAGAAGGCCCTCGATGTGAGCTGGCACGTTGAGGCGAATGTGCCCGACGCGCTGGTTGCCGACAGACAGCGCATCCGGCAGGTGCTCTCGAACCTGCTGAGCAATGCTGTCAAGTTCACTCCCAAAGGCCGGGTTAGCGTGAGTGTCACGCGACATGAGGGCGCAACCGGGAGCCTGATGCTGCATTTTGCCATCCAGGACACCGGCATCGGCATCCACCCAGGCAAGGTGAACTCCATTTTTGAAGCCTTCCACCAGTTAGACGGCTCAACCAGCCGCAAGTACGGCGGGACAGGATTGGGCCTAGCCATCTCACAGAAGCTGGTCGGAATCATGGGCGGCCGGATGTGGGTGAACAGTACCGCCGGCGAAGGCAGTGAATTCCACTTCACCACCCGCTGCCGGACCGCCGAGACGGCACCGGACGCCGTGGAGCCCACGCCCGGCCCCGATGCGGCCCAGGCGGCGGCCGAGCTGCACATTCTCGTTGCCGAGGACAACTTGATCAACCAGCGGCTGGCCCAGAGAACGCTCGAAAAAGCAGGTCACTCCGTCGTCATCGCCAACAACGGTCTGCGCGCACTGGAATGCCTGGCAGCCGGCCGGTTCGACGTCGTGCTGATGGACGTCCAGATGCCCGAGATGGACGGCTTCGAAGCGGTGCGGCAGATACGCGAAACAGAGCGCACATCGGGACGGCATCAACCGGTGATCGCAATGACCGCGCACGCTCTGCTGGGCGTCCGCGAGCGGTGCCTGGAGGCGGGCATGGACGGTTACCTAGCGAAGCCGTTCGATCCCAAACAACTGCGTGAGCTGCTGGTCAATCTGTCAAAGAACGTGTCGCCTTGCGCGCCGCCTGGCAATGCCAAGGTCTAGCAGGCTGCTTTGGGCGGCGAGCCATCTGTCGGGTCGATTGTTTGGAAGCATGTTGCGGTGGATCGACGCGCTGGTGGTGCCGACCGGATAGGGCGCCGCAGCGGACAAGCCAACAGGTCGCAGGCAGTTCCGGGTCTTGCCATACCCGGAGAAAGCAGAACTGGCACCTTCCTGGGCCGGTGGAGTTGCTCAGGATCCAAGGGATCCTATGAAAAGCTGCCAACGGAAACGCCTGGGTATAGAATCAAAGGCGGCTCGGGAGCCCCAAAGGGAGTCCTGGTATGGATGGATATCCGAGATACATGCCAATTTGAGGTCAGACCTCACAATAAGAGGGAAGATTTGTTTATGAATAGCAAAGCATCTGGCCCCGTCCTGTTTGCTGTTGCCGCAAGTGTATTGTTTTGCGCTGCGACCACTGCTCAGTCCCGGTATCCAATCATCTATTCAACCGATTTGTACTATACGATTGCGGACATCGACGATCATTTCGATGCCGCCGTTCTGTTGAAATCGCCCGAGCTTGACATCAAAGGGGTGATCCTCGACAACCACCTGTATCCAACGGATGGTGAGAAGGTCATGGCCAAGCTGATGGAATACGCCAACCGCCAGGTGCCCGTAGTGAAGGGCTTGGGGGGGTTCCAGTTGCGTTCGTTGCTGGATAAAGGCCTTTATGTGGACGGTCAGGATGGCGTCGAGCTGATCCTCAGGACCCTCAGCGAATCGAATGAAAAAGTGGCCCTGATGGCCGTCGGGAGCATGACCGATCTCGCGGTTGCATATCTCCGGAATCCCGGCCTCCTAGAACGGAAGGTCTCAAACGTCTACGTTGTAGCCGGCTCGGCGGAAGCTCCCACACAAGATTACAACGTCGGGCTGGACCCTTTCGCTTTCGTAGTCATCATGCGTTCGAAATTACCGATCGTGTGGGTCCCGGTAGACTCGTCTATGTGGTACTTCCCTGCGCCAAAACAACTCGTTCCGGAGAAGAACATGCTATCCCACTTCCTGCTGAACGAACTGCTCTATTGGTATCTCAGAAACGATGCGAAGGCGGGCGAGCATCGGGACCGTTACGAGTATTTCGAAAAAGGGCGCTGGATGTGGTTGACACCAGGTTTCGTCCACGCCGCGCATTATTCAAAGGCCGCGGAGATGTTTGACCTGATTCCTTGTCGGGTGCAGTTCGATGACAAGGGAGTAATGAAGAGTATCGAGCTTGGCGTCCTGGATTCAAACATCCAGGTTGTCAAGAACGTGAATGGCGATAAGCTCAACGAGTTCATAGTGTCGCGCATCAACAGGTAGCCCGACAGGCGGAGCCGTGGGTTCAGAAGTAAGATAGGAGGAGATCGGACCTATGGAGAGTCGATTTGTCAGCGTTGTCGGCAGTTATAATGTCGGGCTCTTCTACAAAGCGCCACGTCTGCCCATAGTCGGCGAAACCGTGATTGGCGACTCTGCCTGGGAGGGAAATGGCGGCAAAGGATCGAACCAGGCCATCGCGGCGCGGGCTTAAGGAAGTCGGGCTTCACTCCGCCTGAGCCCTGAACTCAACTGGTGGCCTGTCGCGGAGAGATCGTTAGCACCCATGCGGTGGGTGGGGGCTGAGTATCTCTACTGGATGGGTCGCGCGTGAGCGGAGCAGGCATTGATGGAGCGGCGCAGTTTCCGGGTCAGGTCCGGGGCCGAAGTGAAGATGCCGCCCCAGGCCCGTTCTACATCGGCTTGACAAGTCTCCTGATGCCTGAACTGACCTCAAAATGTCTCATCACTGCATCGCAGCGGGCATGCGGTGGGCACGACGCGTCGGTGACCCCAGGACCGGCGCGCCGTGGATCTCGATTTTGGTGTGCGCGACCGCATGGGCGCTGTTTCTGCAGTTGAGCTTCGTGAATCGGTATCTGTGGTCCGCCGCTCGTCTGCCATGAAGAATGAGGAAGAGAAGCTGTCCGAGGGGCTGGAAGGAGTCTGGAACTGTCCCGGGATTACGCGAACAGGTCCTGCGCCCGGATCATCCGCTCCGCCACCATTACTCCGTGTGGGCACTGGACTACGCAGATCGGGCATTGGTTGCATCGCACGGCCTGGTGCTCGGCGGACATGCGCAGGAAGTGCTCCCGGCCCAGAGGGAATTGGCCGTAGCCGTCCGCGTACATGACGAAGCGCACTACGTCGCCCACCGGCAGACCCTGGGGGCACTGCCCGTCGCACTGGCCGCACATGCGGCAGAAGTACGGACTGATCTTTTCCAACCGGGCGGTCAGGATCTTCTGGTCGGCGTCAGTGAACTGCTGCGCCATCACACTGAAGTTTTGCTCCAGCTGGTCAAGGTCGGTCATGCTCGGGACCGTAGTGGCGATGGCGGGGTTCTTGATCGCCCACTTGAGCGCGGCGGGCGCGAAATTGGCCGGCCGAGGCGGCGCGGCGGCGCCCCTGCCACGGCCTCCCGCCCTAGCCATCACCTTCATGGCCACCAGGCCAACGCCTGCCTGGTTCAGCTTCTCGAGGGCCGGGCCCCATTCCGCGGCGGAAGCGAAGTTGTACTGTGCCTGTACCACCTCCAGCTTGGTTTCGATGACGCGATCGACGATCGCTGGCAGCCTGTGCGTGCTCATGCCGATGAACCGCACCTTGCCCTGCTGCTTGGCCTTGCGCTGCGCGTCAACCAGATCGTCGGAGATCAGCGCCGGGTTGTCCAGGCCGTGGAGCAGCCACACATCCAGGTAGTCGGTGTGGAGCTCCTTGAGGCTCGTATCAAGCTCCGTCAGGATACCTGCGCCGGTCTTCTGATCGCACTTGCTTGAAATAAAAACGTTCTTCCGCTTCCCTCCCAACGCCGCTCCCACCATGCGCTCGTTTTGGCCGCTTTGATAGCTGCGGCAGGTATCGAAATAGTTGATGCCCATGTCAACGGCCTGGGTGATCACCACTGGGTCGGAGGTGATCATGCAGCCGTAGCCGACGGTGCAGACCTTCAAGCCAGTCTTCCCCAGAACGCGGTAAGTGATCTTACCCGGCGTGGGCGCCGCCTGCTGAGCAACCGGAGCGGGAGGCGTGGGACTGGATGTGGTTGATGCCAGACCGGCGACCGGCAGAGCCAGGCCGGCAGCCAGGAAGTTGCGCCGAGAGCTATCGTTTTTCACTTGTGTCTCCCTCCGACTTCGATGAACGGACCTGAACCGGAGTTTCCATTTCGGACTCCCGGCTCCTGATTCAGCATACACCCAGCCGCCATGCCTTAATCCTGCGAGTTACGTTCTTTCCTCCGGGAGCCGTCGTCGCTTCTGCAAGACGCAGTTGTTAACCTGCTTCGTTAACCGCCCGCCCTGCTTTACCAACCTCTGCTGCAAGCTCGCCAATGACGAATCCCCTATAGCATCAATCAGACTGCTGCAAAGCTTCGGTCCAGGCAGAATCGTTCCCATGGCGATGGAACTGCTATAAACCGGCCCCGAAGCGGTCGATGAGAGCTATCGGAGGCTTGAACGAGAACGCATGCCGAAGCCGACATGCCCGCGTGCATTGTGGCGTAGGGGCGGATTGTGCCTGATCCTATGGGCTGCTGCCGGCTACGCGCAAAGCCCCAGCGCCTTTTGGAAACAAAGTACTTATCAACACAATGTGTGGGACCAGAGCGCGGGTCTGTCGGGCGCCCCGATCGGTCCGCTGGCGCAGACCGCCGATGGGTACCTGTGGTTCGGGGCGGCCGACGGTTTGTGGCGCTTCGACGGCGTGGTTTTCACCCATTTCAGCCGCCAGAATACTCCCCAATTCACCGACCAGGATGTCAGGTCGCTGGCGGCGGACGACGAGGGATTGTGGATCGGCACCGGCGTGGGCGGACTGCTGCGTTACCGGCACGGCGAATTCCGGCGCTACGGGCGGGCGGAGGGTCTGCCGGACGAGCACATACCCTGCCTGGCGGTGGCCGGCGGCAAGCTCTGGGCGGGCACGGAAAACGGCCTGGCAGTGTTCGACGGCGAGCGCTTTACGCGGCGGCTGGAGGCGCTGGTGCCGGGGACGGTGACGGGCCTGGGAGCCGCGCCGGACGGAACGCTGTGGATCGGTTCCGGGCGCAGGGTCCTGCACTTGAGCGGCGAACAGGTGGCGACGTACACGCTGCCGGCCGAAGCGAGCGCAGACCTGATCAGCGTCGCGCGGGACGGCAGTGTCCTGGTGGACGGCAATGACCATCTGTTTGAACTGCGCGGCAAGGCTTTTCTGCCGGCCAGGCTGCCCCCATACGATCCCGGCCGGCCCGAACTGTTGTTGCGGGACAGCCGCGACGGCCTGTGGCTGGATGCGGATGGAGGCGGGCTGGCGCGGCTGAGCCAGGGCGTGGGCGAAAGTCGAGCTTCCGGCGCGAACGCCAGACTGGCGCAAGTGGTGCCGCCGGGGGAGCAATTCAACGTCGTATTCGAGGACCGTCAAGGGAACATCTGGGCCGGGACGCAAGCGGGGAAGCTGCACCGTTTCCGCGAGCAGCCATTCCTTATGCTGACACGCCACGACAGCCTCAACAGCGACTACATCTATTCGGTCTATGAAGACAGGGAAGGAGTCCTGTGGGTGGGGACACCGCTGGGACTCAACGGGATCGAGCACGGCCGAACCAGCGTGTACAGCACCAAGGACGGCCTGCCGCACGACCACGTGAACGCGATCTGCGGCGCCGGCGGCGGGGGCCTGTGGATCGGCACCAATGCCGGGCTGAGCCGGTTCAAAGACGGCAGATTCACGAACTACACGGTGCGAGACGGGCTGTCGGACAACGTGATACGGGTTGTCCTGGAGGACAGCCGGGGCAACCTGTGGATCGGCACTCAAAACAGTGGGCTGGATGTACGCCAGGAAGGCCGGTGGAAGCATTATGGAATGGGCAACAGCCTGGGGGGGAACTCGGTCCGAGAGATCCACGAGGACGTGCACGGCAACGTCTGGGTCGGGACGGGACGCGGGCTGACGCGCTTCGATAACGGGCGGGCGACGGTGTACACGCAGCGCGACGGCCTGCCGCACGATTCGACGCCGGTGCTGTTCGAAGACGAACGCGGCGCGCTGTGGATCGGCACGTCCGCCGGACTGGCGGAATACAAGGACGGAAGGTTCGCGAAATTCGGCCCGGAGAGCGGGATCGACGGCGAAGTATCGCAGGTCCTGGTGGACGCTCAGGGCTTCGTGTGGCTGGGCGGCGGGGAAGGCATCGCCCGCATCCGGCGATCCGATCTCGAAGCGTTCGCCGCCGGGCGGACCAGGCACGTGGCCGTGCAACATTTCGGCACGGCCGACGGCCTGGCCGGTCTGGCGTGCAGCGTCAGCACCCACCCGCTGTGCCTGCGCGGGCGCGACGGGCGGCTGTGGTTTGCTACCACGGCCGGGCTGGCCACGGTGGACCCCGAGCGCGTGCCGGCCGCCGCGCCGGCGCCGCGGGTTGGAATCGAGAATCTGGTCGTGGCGGGGCGGGAGAGGCCCTTCCGGGAGGGAGTCGAATTGGCGCCGGGCAGCCGGGACCTGGAGATCCGCTACACGGCGGCGACCCTGGCGGACGTTTCCAAGTTCCGCTTCCGGTACAAGATTGAGGGAATCAATGCGGATTGGGTAGATGCGGGCACTCGGCGTTCGGCCTATTACACGGACCTGGGCCCCGGCAACTTCCGCTTCCAGGTGATGGCCAGCGACAGCCTGGGCCAATGGAACGGCGGGGGCGCCACGCTGGCGTTCTCGATCGCCCGCTACTGGTACCAATCGTGGTGGTTCTACAGCGGTTGCATCATGCTGGCGGGACTCGCACTCAGGTCCGGCTACGTCTGGCGCCTGAGAACGGTGCGGCGACACGAGCTGGAGCTGGCGCAACTGGTGGACAAGCGCACACGCGAACTGCAGGCGGCGGAGGCGCGCGCCACCAACGCCTGGGCCTCGGCCGAGAAGGCCAACCGCGCCAAGAGCGAGTTCCTGGCGAACATGAGCCACGAAATGCGCACGCCGCTGAACGGGATCTTCGGGATGGTGGAGCTGGCGCTGGAGTGCGGCGCCAGCCCGGAGCAGCGCGAGTACCTGGGCATGCTGAAGGACTCCGCCGTGACGCTGCTGTCGGTCATCGACGACATCCTGGACCTCTCCAGGATCGAGGCCGGGAAACTGGAGCTGGTGCGGGAGCCGTTCGACCTGCGGGCGTCGCTGGAACCGACGCTAAACCTGCTGACGCTGCGCGCGCGGCAGAAGAAGATCGAGCTGGTGTGCGCCATCGAGCCCGATGTCCCGAATTTCCTAGTGGGCGATTTCGGGCGGCTGCGGCAGGTGCTGATGAACCTGCTTAGCAACGCGACGAAGTTTACCGAAGCGGGCGGGATCACGCTCAGCATCGAAGTGGAAGCGCAACGCGAGAACGCGACGGTGCTGCACTTTTGCGTGCAGGACACGGGCATCGGGATCCAGGCGGGGAAGCTCGATCGGATCTTCGAAGCGTTCGAGCAGGGCGACAATTCAATCACGCGGCGCTACGGCGGATCGGGGCTGGGCCTGACGATTTCGTCGCGGCTGGTCGAGATGATGGGGGGGCAGATCTGGGCCGAGAGCGTGCCCGAGGTGGGCAGCACGTTCCATTTCACGGCTCCCTTCGAGCTGGCCGCCGCGCCAGCCCCGGCCGAATTGCTAGCGGCCGCCTGCGGGACAAGGGAAGAGGCCGTTGCGACATCCACGCCGCACCCGGCACGCGTGCTGGTGGCGGAAGACAACGCCATCAACCGGCACTTCGTCCTGCGCCTGCTGGAGAAGCGGGGCTACGAGCCGGTGGGCGTCGCCAATGGCCAAGAAGCGCTGGAGGCGCTGGCGCGGCAGACCTTCGACGTGGTGCTGATGGATGTTGAGATGCCCGTCATGGATGGTCTGTCCGCCACCCGTCGCATCCGCCAGATCGAATTGGCAAGTCCTCTCGCGTCCCGCTTGCCGATTGTCGCCCTCACAGCCCGGGCAATGAAGGGCGACCCCGAGATCTGCGCCGCGGCAGGTATGGACTCATACCTGGCGAAGCCGATTCATGGCGCGGATCTGCTGCACATGCTGGCGAAGATCTCTCAACCGCCGAGTGAGTAGCAGGTGAGACACGATGGAAGGTGCGTCTTCTTCGTAGGGTAAGCGCGCGTAATGGGGCACGATGTGACCCTCGCGGTTGCGTGTGACGAAGACGGTCCCCAGCGCGTAGTCGAAGCGTGGCAAGAACCCCGAGCAACGGCAGCGCATGTAGCGCACTTCGTGGCCCAGCGCCTCGGCAGCCGTCGCTTCGTACGTATCAAACAGCACGAAGCGGGCGAAGTTACTGCCAGCGCGCTGAGAATAGCCAATCAAACCCTGCCCCCACTCGTGTGGCCTAGCGTTGAAGTCCTGGTCGGCCGCCACGGCAAATGTACGAAAATACGCGCCTGGCGTGAGGTAGGTTTGAGCGACGTAGAGCTGCCACCGTTGCGAGCGCGTCAAAGGGACGTACGGGGCGTCCGCCGGCACGACCGCACTCACCCCCAGCACCGGCTGCGTGGGCGCCGTGGGCTGCGGGTCAGCAGACTGAGCGTCACCCGCCGCGACGAACGCGGAGGCGCCGAGAAGTAGTACCCGCATCGGCCAGTGAGAAAGCCAGTGCATATCCAGCTTGACGGTTATTTTCAAGATGCGTGCGCCTCGGATTGAGTTCCCGAAAACGCCTGGCGTGCAATTCGTCTCAGGTTTCCCTGCCTTGCATTCCCGGGCAACAAGAGTGATCGATGGTCATGCGCCGAACGAGCGCAGAAGGGATTACCAAACAGGGCGAACAGAGAAGCACCTAACCCGGAAGACGGCGCCGCTTTTGCGCAAGAGGGCACCACAGTTGCGCCGGAGAAGGCCACTTCGAACAAAGGTGCCAGGCAGAAAACGGTCGCGCCCGCAGGCACGCATCGCGCCCCGGGCAAGTCCCGGCAGCCGCTCCGAGGAAGGAACCCGAGGCGAAAAAAACGGCCGTCAAGCTGGCACACGCCAAGCCGGGGGCTACGCCGCGCGGCGACGGCGAGGGGTCGAAGATTCTGAAGCTTGTCGGACAGTCCAAGGGAGCGACCTTTGGCGAGATCATGACGGCCACGGTTTGGCAGGTGCACAGCGTCCGGGGCTTCCTCTGGATGGAGGCGAAGAAGCACAGCTTCAAAATCGAGTCCACGAAAACCGAGGCTGGCGATCGAATCCACCAGATCAAGCAGCAGACTCGCCGCGCAGTACGGGGCCACCTGCAAGGGTGGCGGCTTTCGTTCGGCCACGACGTTCGCCTTCTCATCGGCGGTTCGGCGCAGGGCGAACACAGCGATATCTGGTGATATCGGTCTGCGACAGTGTCAGCAGGCGCCAATAAGCCCTACTCTCCCAGGAGCGGACTTCGAGACCTGAACGCGGGGATAGCTCGGCTGGAGGCGGAGGAATCGCCCGCACGCAATCAGCCTAGACTGCGCGACTTACTGTTAGGTCTTCCTCATTCCGATCGCGACAAAGAACCAGGCGACGGCCAGGCTTGCGAAGGAGGCCACAACCGGCGCAAGACCCTCCATAAAGACTGCTCCTACGATTCGGACCCCGGGGAGGTCGAGCCCGCTCATCATGCTGATTGCGACGAAGCCGTTGGCGATGGCCAGGACAAAGCTGCACAGAGCGGCGAAGACCGCACCGAGTGTCAGTGGCCTCATCAGGGCCAACAGGCGTTCACTTGGCCTGAAAGCAAACCAAGCTCCGACCAGAAGCGGAATGGTACAGATGAGCAACCCCAACAGCGAAGCAGGGCTTGCATTGCTAAATCCTCTCATAGCGACCTCCTTGAATTCCGACGTTTACACCAGGGAATAACGCCTGAGACGGTGGAACGTGACGCTGTCACGATTTAGGGGCGGCGGCGTTATATCCCTGTGGAGCGGGAACTCGAAGTCGCGCTGGTAAGCAGATTGCGAGCAGGGGACGGCTCTGCCTTCGACGAGATCTACGACGCCTATAACCATCGGCTACTTTGCTTCCTTACCCGATTGGAGAAGAACCGTTCAATCGCCGAGGATCTGTTGGAGGAAACGTGGCTGCGATTGGTATCGGGCAGCGAGGATCTGCTTGCGGATACCCGCCTCGGTCCATGGCTCTTCACCGTGGCGCGCAACCTGTATGTCAGTTATTGCCGTTCCCGGGCCCGTGAGGAATCCTACACGGCCGATTTGATCCTCCTATGGCCAAGCGGCCTGCCCCAATCGCTGTTCGATTCGGCCTCTTTGAATGAATTCGAGGAGCAGCTGGAAGCGGCCATTGCGGCACTGGCGCCCATGTATCGCGAGGTGCTTCTGCTTGTCGGGGTTGAGCAACTCCGCCCAATGCATGCGGCAGAGGTGTGCGGCATCACCCCAGAATGCCTGAGGCAGCGGCTGAGCCGAGCCCGGGGGTTGATATCACGTTTTCTGGCAGACATTGACCAGCGCAGGGAGGCCGTTCGCAAGGAGGTGAGAGATGAGTAAGGACGACGATCGACTGCTCCAAGTTTTGGCCCGCCTGCCGCTGATTGAACTGGATATCGAACGGGAAGCCCGCGTGAGGAAGCGTTGTCATTCTGTAATCTCCAGGCGCGTTTCACGCCGAGCGCGAGCCGGGAGAGGACTGTCTGATACGGGACTCATCGACATGGCTGCCGCTGCTGCTCTCTGCGTCTACTTGGCGGCTGTGCTCACGGAAGTTGTGCGGTTGGGAGGCGCCCTCTAGCAGCAGGGCGGACGAAGTGCCGTAGCATCCGGGAATCTTGAGTTGTAATCCCGAGTGGCAAGTGGCAACGCCCATTCGGGCGTCTGGCTCTCGCTGACCGGGCAGCGTTCACGAGGGCACTGGGATGAGAGGTCGCACCGTGCTTGTGCCGGCTGGCGGTCCTGATGCGGCGTTCGAGGAAGTTCAGGTGTAAGCCAGCCTGCGGATAACTGTGTAAACGCTTCTCGGAGTGAGCGTTGTTTCGTGTTATCGGTAGGTGCCCGGCGAGCCGGACCACGTTTGATAGATGGGGCTTGAGCAGCCTTAGCCGACCCGCAGCACGGCGGCCAACTTCCGCATTGTCGGCGATCCGGCCTGAATGGGAGCGGGCGCTTCCCATTGCCCCGCTTGCGACTACTGAAGCGACGGGCCGTCTGAGAGCCATTCTCGGGCCGGGATGGGGCCTGCTGCGGGCCGATTTCCACTGAAGTTGGACGATTAGGCAGCCATGGTGAGGGGGGGGGCGGAATCGCGGATTCGCTGCCAACCCAGTTCATCCAGGATTTCCATTTTGGCATCCTGAGCCCCAGCAGCATACACTCCACCGGCTCGCTCATAACCGCAATTCTGCACTCCAGACTCCAGGGCGCCATGCGGCTGCATCGAAACCAGGTGCAAGCTGAAAGCTGTGCCTTGCGAGGGCGAAGACCGATACCAGTGGGAAACATCCAATTCGCAAGATCAAACGATAGTGGCTGGGTGTATGCTGGACAGGACCTGGGGATCCAAAATGGGAACTCCGGCTTACGCAAGAGCCGCATGCGTTAATGAGCGCGCATACGGATCTTTGCGGGGGTGCGAAGTGATTGGCATCCCTATCGCGACCGGTTGAAAGGCCCACATGCCAGCCCTGAGCCGTAGAAGCCTGTTCAAAAACACCACCGCGCCACTCGCCGCGGCGCTGTTTCTTCCATCGCTGTCGGCAGCGGTCCAGGCAGTCAGTTCGCCGTACCGCCGCCCGAAGTTGAAGATTACCGATATCCGCACCGCCGAAGTCATCGTGCATGGCTACCAACTGCACGTGCGAGTTTACACCGACCAGGGGATCGTTGGCCAAGGCGAGGGTACTGATGCCGTCCAGGGCGGCGTGCCGCTGGTTCAGTCTTTCCGGCGCATGCTGATCGGACAGGATCCCCTGAACATCGAGGCGGCATTCGAACGCCTCCGCACGGCCGGCGTCTTCGCGGGGGCACAAGCGGGGCAGTACGTGGCGGCGCTCTCCGCCGTGGAGATCGCCTTGTGGGACATCGCCGGCAAGGCTCTTGGCGTTCCTGTCTATCAATTGCTCGGCGGCAAAGTGCGTGACCGCGTGCGCATCTACTGCGATTCGGGCGCGAAAGAGATGATTCCGGGCGACGAACAGTCGAAGGCCCGCATAAGTGAAATTCGTAACTTCGGCTTCACGGCCGCGAAGATCGATATTGACGACCGTGACGATCCGGCGAAGTTGGACCAAATGAACTGGACCGCCTCCAATGCCGAAATCGATCACATGCTGGAAAAGATGCGGTTCACACGCGACCTATACCCGAAGGGCTTCGACTTGGCCGTGGATATGCACGCGCGCTACGATGCCACCACCGGCAAGCGTGTAGCGAAGGAGGCGGAACCGTTCAATCTGCTTTGGCTGGAGGAGCCGTGCGGACCGGAGAACATCGACGCCATGCGAGACATTCGCGCATCGACCAAAACTCCCATCTGCTGCGGCGAAAACCTCTACCTCCGGTACGGATTCCGCGAATTGCTGGAGAAAAGGGCCGTCGATGTCATCATGCCGGATATTCAAAAGTGCGGCGGCCTGCTCGAAGCGCGCAAGATCGCCGATTTTGCGCACACGTACTACGTCCCGTTTGCGCCACACGGTGTGACATCCCCCATCGGCACGATGGCCTCAGCCCACGTCTGCGCGGTGGTTCCGAATTTCCTTGTCCTGCAATGGCACTGGATCGACGATTTGCCGTTGTGGCGGAGTTGGGTGCAAGAGGGAGAGATTATCGACAAGGGTTTCATCACCCTGCCGGAGCGTGCCGGTATCGGCGTGGAGATGGATGATGAAGCGGCGCGCAAGGCGCAGGTTCCTGGTACGCCCTGGTTCGAACCGTCGAAATGAGTTATAACTTCGCAGCAGGCGATCTCGGCGTGCCGTGTCAAGGCCCAAGTCGATACAGCTATCCGTTCCGGCAGGAACGTGGACAAGACACGCTTGCGCCTGTGCGATACGAATTGTTCCGGTGATTTTAGAGGAGTGGCAGAACACCCATGACGAAATCATTTCCTTGGATCATTGCTTCAGTCGCGCTCCTGGTTGCGCCTGTAACCGGGCAGCCGGGCATTCTGACCAAACAAGACCTCATCAAGTACACGCCCGAATGGACCGGAGAACGGTTTCCCGACGGTCGTCCAAAGGTCCCGGATGGGATTCTGAAGCGCATGAAGAGTGTCACGCTGGAAGAGGCCTGGGCGGTGCTGCGCGACGCTGGATTCAACCACCAGTACGAAGACGGCTGGCTCTGCATTCATCCGGAAAAGGTGCTGGTCGGTCGGGCGCTGACGGCCCAGTGGCTCCCGGGGCGCCCTGACATCCATAAGGTGATCGAAGAGCAAGGGAGGAAGGATGGACGGGTCGGCGGGCAGAATGCCTGGCCCGTGGACATGTTGCAGCCTGACGACGTCTACGTCTGCGACCATTTTGGGTTGAAGAAGGACGGGCCCTCCATCGGCGATAATGTCGGTAATGCAATCTACGCCAGAAGCGGCAACGGGATCGTCTACAACGGTGCAGTTCGCGACATTGACGGCCTGAAAGAGCTGGAGAACTTCGTCTCCTTTGTCCGCTATTACGATCCCTCGCATCACTACTCTTCGCTTGGTGAGAAATTGAATTCCACGATGATCGGGATCAACATCCCTATCCGCATCGGGGATGCGACGGTCCTGCCCGGAGATGTGGTGCTCGGTCGTGAGGGCGGAGTGCTCTTCATTCCGCCACAGCTTGCCGAGAAGGTTGTTAAGACCTCAGAATTCGTCCACCTGCGCGACATATTCGGCCACCTGCGGCTGCGCGAGAAGAAGTACACCGCCGGCCAGATCGACGCACGCTGGTCGGACGCGATTGAGCGCGACTTCTCCGAATGGCTGAGGCAAAACGTTAACAAGCTGCCGATCCCCAAAGAGCAGATCCAGGAGATTCTGAAAGAACGCACGTGGTAACCAGCACCCCAAGAGCGAGCTGCAAGCCAAGCGTCGTTCCCGGGCCGCCCTTGCTCGTGGCTCTTGCAAGCGCCAGGCCGGTTGTCAGAAACCGAGCATGATGTTGATCATTTTCACGGCTGCGTCCAACTTGTACGAGGGCATCTGGAGCGCCCCTCGATACTCCTAGGGATGAGAGCCCCTGTGAGCGCACCACCAGCTGTCGTGCGGAAACATCATCAGCTGCTTGCAGGTCTGGCTTCACGATTTCGTTCCAGTCGTCGGAGGCTCGTGCGGCTGATGAGTCTTGTCCCTACCATTTGAACCATGCCGGCCCGACTCTGAGGTGGTGGCTTATGGAATCCGGAACGACCAGGAAAAGCAGATAACCCACTGTGGCGTGGGCCAAGCCCAGAAAATACAGATTCGAATAGCGTTGGTATATGCGCGCAGAGCAATAACCGAATACGAATGTGACACCCATCAGGAACCAGTTCGGAGCGTGGGCGCAAGAGAGCGCTGCTGCCGCTACCAACGGAGCCACGCGCCGCGACATCAGCGCGTCGAAGCGGTTCAGGAAGTAGCCGTTCAATGCGTACTGCTGTGCCAACCCCCACGGCAGGTAGGCAGCCAACGAGAGAACCGCACGCTCAAAGCCGATCTGTCTGACGGTGCGCAAGAGAATGCCTCCGGATAGCAGCACCAGCGCAAGCACCGTCAATGCGGGCAGTAGTTCCCGCACGCAGTCGCACAGGTTGCGAAGTCCAAATCCCAAGCTGGCGGCGGTCTCACGATGCAGCACGTGCGAAAGCAGCATCAAAGCCAGGATCACTATCCAGAAGTTGCGGTACAGATCACGCACTCCCCAGATGTAGGCGATTATCAGGGCGTAGACCACGACCGGTTCCAGGATGGCAAGCTTGCGGGCCACAGTTCTTCAAAAGAAGAAATGCACGATCGGGATTCTCATTCCAGACTCCCGGCTCCCGTTCAGCCTACACCAAGCCGCTAACCCGCCTTATCGTTTCCGCAGGCCTGAACCCTGGAACAGAAACGGTTCAGGAACTCGGCTCGATTTTGAGTATACGCAGACCACCCCCTCGGATCCTGTCGCGCTTGACCTTGCAAGCGAGGCCAGCCAATTCGCTTTCCAGGTGAATGACGGCTTCGGCGCCGGGCCACAATTCAGTGACTTTGTAACGGCCGTGTCCTGCCAGGCCAATCTCACGGAGTGGAATTCGCATCTTCAGATGAGCCTCTTCACTGCTGTTCCGGTTCGCGGCAACGAGGATCGCGCCGTGGTCATTCCATCGTATGTATGGTACCGGCGCAGGAACACTCCCCTCATAAGGTACTGCGGCCAGTTTGGGCTCTTCCCGGTCAGGCAGCACTGCTAGGATGTCAGCTTCGCGCTTACGAAGAACAATCATGGCCTGCACATCTTCAAACATCGCGCGGTGTTCGGGCTGGTTAAGTTCCTCCCAGTCAAGCATGCATCCGTATAGCCATCGGCCCTTGCCGGCGTCCTGGTCCCCTAAATAGTGTGGGGACAACCACGGGATGGGTCGGAAGGTAGCGTCGAACTCCTCGCCCGAGAAAAAGATCGGGATCATCCCGGTGAAAAGGAAGGAATAGCCGAACAAAGCCCGGCTACCCTGAGCTGCATACGGGCTCGCGTCCAATGGAAATCCGTCCCAGCCGTTGTCATGACAACTGAGTTGAATCGAGGGCCAACCATGTCCCAGCGTGGCCAGGAAAATCTGGGCGGATGGCGGCTTCCCTTCCAACACCAGCAGACGCCCGCCGTTAGACCGCATCTGCCAGAAGCCGCGCCAACCGTCCACGACGGTGACGTTCTCGATCTGCTTGTCGCTGAGGTTTTCCAGCGCCAGGCAGACGTCGGCGATTCCATCCAGATGATCGTCGCCCTGTCTGCGGCTGGTTCTGTCGGCTCTCAGGCCGTCGACGCGCACGGACAAGGTGCCCTTGCCTCCGCCCGTGCGGCCCTCGGCGGTGCTCCCGTCCGCATAGCGGATCCCGACGCGGTATTCTCCGGCCCTGCCGAATTTTTGATCGTAATATTCCGGGACGTTCTGAGCCAATAGCTCATTCAGTTTGCCGGACTGATTATCAGTCAGCGTATTGTCCCACGGCTGCTCAAAGTCGCTGACGCCGGGGATCGGCGAGTGGTGCTCCTCAAAGATGACGATGGGATGACCCGCCGCGGCGGCGTTCTGCCGGATTCTGGCCCACAGGTCCGGACGGACCATACCAAGGTCGATGCGAAATCCGTCCACTTCATAGCGCGTGACACAGTTCGTCCATATCTCGACCCACCAGTCGTCGAGATCCGTGTGACCTCCAAACCAATCAAATTCTTCCACGCTCTTATCGTGAACCGGCGTCCGAAACCACCGCGGATGATCTCCGAGCAAAGGACTGTTGGGATGGACGCCGTGCTCATGGACGTCCAGGAAAACCCGAATGCCGTGCCCGTGCGCCTCGCGAATCAGTGAATGGAACCCTTCAGGGTTGCCCAGAGAGGGTTCGATTTTCTCGGGATCGATATTCGAATACTGCGACCAGACATTGTAATAGTAACGAGGCTGGGCCCAGGAGTGGCCGGCCAGCCAGATACCGGTGATGCCGAGTTCCTGCAGGTATGGCAGTTTTTCTTTGAGACTGTGGAAGGTGCCGGACTCGGGACCGTGCGGTGAAGTGAAGCCCCTGGTCGCGATTTCGTAGATGATCAGGTCCTTCGTCCATTCGGGCGCGGGAGGCTGCGACGCCAAGGCTACTACGGCCTGGGACTCAGTTCGCCGTCCTCGCGCCATGACGAAGCCTGACGCGAGCATCAGGCCCATTGTGCCGCCGCCCGCTCGAATGAAGCCTCTTCGCGACGGGGGATTCTGATAGATGAGACTGTTCTGCATCGTTGCTCTCCTTCAGTCCGGGTGGAACTGACCTGATGAACGCTCTGACACCGCGACGAGTACGGTCAATTCACGCCGGCATGACGACAGGTTCGTACTGTCGCCAGCCCGAGATGTAATGCGCCATATCGTTTGATGCTCATCCCGGGCACATCGAGAAGTCGTGGTCAATGTGGCGGGCTCTCGATTCAGCCCTCGCACTCCGCCAGCTTATCGCGATGAGTTGTCGATCTGAACCCACTCTGAGTTCACAAGTTGCGCCCCTAGGACGCAATTGGAGACAGGAAACGCCCCTATGGGCACTTGCGGAGTGTAAGCGCAACACTCGCAGATGGGTTGCTCCTCGCCAGGAGCGATAAGGGTCAATATCGGTAGCATTCGGGCAAGGGCGGGCGTCTCGAAGATGGTGCTGGGCAGCTTCCGATCGGCCATTCGGACGCAGTTCGATCTTCCGTTCCAATACCGGCAAGAACTGGTTGAACGCCCTCCCAGGTCATCTAATGTCCGGAAACACCACGGCTGGCCGTTCCTACAGATGGAGATTCCGATTGAAATCAATCGTTCACGGCGCCGCGGGCACATCCGCGCCGAAATGCCTGTTCAGTAGCTCCCTCAAGGTGGCTGCGACCTGATCGCGGCTATATCTCGCGTCGTAGGTCTGGCGCGCGGCAGCGGCAATCTCGGACAAACGCCCGGGGTGAAGCAGAAAAGCGGTCAGATGACCGGCGAATTCGCGGGGATCGTCGGCAATCATAATGTTGCGGCCCGGGTCGAGACCCTCCACACCGCCTGCGCCGACGGTTGTCGAGAGGACTGAAAGCCCGTAGGCCCACGACTCGATAATTCGGGTCCGCAAGCCGGTGGCTTCGGTGGCGGCAATAACTTGCAGGTCGCTGCGGCTGTACGCTGCGCGGATGTCCTCGACGAAACCTGAGAATTTCACCTGCGGATAGGGCCGCGCCATCTCGAGCAGCCTCCGGTTCCGAGGGGATTCCGGGGCGAACTTGCCCACGACTTCGAGCTGCAGGCGGGACAGCGCCTCTGGGCCGAGGAGAGGAAGAACCTGCGTCAGCAACACCTCTAGGGACAGGTACGTGGGGAGGTGATCCACCAAGCCAAAGTGCACTAGGCGCAGCACGCCGTCTGGCATCCACCGACCCACGGGAGGCGGCATCTCGGCGAACGGAATGCTGATGGGCAGGTACGCGGCATGGGGGACGTTCCATTCGTCACGGATTTGCCTTGCCTCGCTCTCGGAGACGCACAGAACAAGGCCGCTGCAGCGGGCGGCCTCACTTTCTACCCAGCGCATTCGATTCAGCCTGCGCCGCTCCCAGCCTTTGGCCCCACGCATTTCAACTCGTTGATCGAGGGTCAGGCTGCGGGCCACCAGATCGCTCTCAATGTCGAGAGCTGTATAAATAGCGAATCGCGTCGGGAGGCTGGGGATCACATTCGCTACCGCCAAATAGTTGAACAAATGTAGCGACTTCGGATCACGGCGAATTCTGGCTTTCACCTCACGGATTAGCAGCTGTCGCGCAGGGTACAATTGCCGCCACGCAAGGTCGCGCGGCCACCCGATCCAGTAGGCGCCGCGGGCGTACGAAGGCGCTCCCACCTTCACGCAATCAAGAAAGGTATGCGGGACATCGCTGAAGTGGGCGCTCGGCTGCGCAGGGTGATGATGTCGCGTCCGGAGGACCACAACCTCAGCCTCAAATCCAAGATCGAGAAGCGCCTGCGCCTGTGAGCCGATAACCAGACTTGGGCCGGAGATGTTGGGCCCAGGCACACGGCCTTCGGTGTAGAGGTGCGCTCGCCACTGGTTGACCGGTCTTCTCATGTCTGGCTAGTCTCGAGAGTCCTCACAGGAATAGCTTTCGTGTCACACAGCCCAGCCCCAGCTTTGACTGACTGATGCTTGGCCCAGCCTTCATACTGACCTGGAACTCGACTTTGGACTCCCTGCTCCTGTTCAACCTACAACTGCCCCTTCCCAAGCGGGTATTTGGCGCATGGCAGAACGAACCAAGCCGGCGCTCGCATTGGCGGCCGGCGAAGACGGAGCGAAAATACGCGACGAGCAGTTCTGAGCGGAGCCTGCCCGGCGCGCGGCGCTAGATTGCAGCGCGGCGGACGCCGCGGCGGGCCAGCCGCGATTCCAACTGGTTCACGGCGGCTGAGTTTCTCCTTTCGCGGCCACCGCGTGAAGACGGGCGGGCGATGCGGATCTCCCTCCCAGTTCGCACCCCCTCCGCCCTTTCGCTCGGCAAGCGGTCTAGCAGGCTGCGGAAGGACAGGTCGCGGGGCCGGAATGGCACCAACCAATGCTTGCAAGCCGCTTGATTCCTCACATTCAAGTATAAGCCGACGTGGGTCATTTTCTGCCCCACAGAACCCTTTCCCGTAACCTAACCTAGATGCGTCGGAAAGGGTCGGAGAGGCCGGGAAAGGGCGTATGATAGCCCTCCGATGTGTTTCAGAAGGTTCCGGGCCCCGGGGCGACAGATCAGGGGGAGACATGGGATTCAAGATCAGCAACAAGATGAGAACTATAAGGAAACCCAGCCGGAAAGCGCAATTGCTTCCCGCCGTTCCCTCGGGCTGCCAAAGGTTGGCGTTCGCTGGCTCGGGGTCGGGAATGCCCCATGCGAATACCCGAACATTGATGATTCTTGACTCCAACTGTTCACATCCGTCAAGATTAATGGCAGCGTGCCATAGCGGCGTAGAGGGAGCGAGGAGTAAAAAATGAGAATACTGTCTGGGATAAACAAGAGCTACAGCCACGGGTTGACCTTGATGGTCCCATTGCTGTTGCTCACGGTCAACGCATGGGGCCAACTTCCGGCCAATGTCAACCTGTTGGTTAATGGGAGCCCTGGGGCTCAGTTCGTCGGCATCGCCGCGACCCCCAATCTGGTGGTCTTCACACACCCGTTTTGCCAGGAGCCCCTCACCGCGGGAGGCTTCAGCCCGCGCGAGATCCTCCAACTGAATGGTGATGGGAGCGTCACGCTCTTCGGGACGCTACCTGATATCCCGTTCGACGGCACAACTCCGACGTGCTACGAAAATTACATCGCCATCTCTCCGAGCGGATCCAACGGCTGGACCAGCCGCGACGTCTTCGTCGCCACGGCGCACCCGGGCGACTTTACTTCGGTTGACGTCTACCGGTTCCCGGCCACGGGTGCCGCCCCACACGCCGGGACACTTTTTGGCACCTATCCGGGAGTGTTGCCGCAGGGGGGCTCCCCCTACTTCGGCGGCCACTCCGGGCTGGGCTTCGATAACCAAGGCACGTGGAATTACAACCTGCTGCTGGGCGGGGCCGTCGGCGTCACGGTGATCAATAGCACGGGAGCCGTCGTCACAACTATCCCCAACCCGACCGGCGATCCAAACACAGTATTCGAATCCCTGCAGGTCGCTCCGCCCGGGTTCGACGGCGGGCTTCACGCAGGCTGGCTCTTCGGGCAGACGGACAACATTGGCGGAAGCACCAATTACGGCGTGTGGGCGTTCGGGCCGCCGGGATGCTCCGGAGCCGGCTGCACAGCCTATAACTCAGTCACTGGGGCAATTTCGTCGAATGGCGAGTCGATCAACTTTGTTCCTTCGAATCTCTGCACATTCACGGTGAACGGCACCGCGTATCCGTATTTCATCTCAGTGCTGGACTCCGAGTCGGCGTTTGCTTTGGGCCGCGACTTCAGCTACACCGCAAACATCGTTGGAGTTCCACTGGCGAAATTCACCGTTCCGGCCGGCCACATGCTGGTTCAAGACGAATATGATGGGGCGATCGACGACTTCGCGAAATCGGGATCGACGTACTCCACGTTCGTGCAGTTCACCACGCCGCCCGGCGTGGATCAGGAGGGCGCGGCCATCATCTCCTGTCCGGTCACCTTGTTCAGCGGCTGCAGCGTTACGCAAGGCGGTTGGGGCTCCAAGCCTCACGGCCAGAACCCTGGTGCGTTTCTTAAGGCCAACTTTGGCAGCGCGTTTCCCGCCGGTGTAACGATCGGCGGGTCGCCCTACTCGCTGACCTTTACCAGCGCCTTGGCCATCCAGAACTTCCTTCCGCAAGGCGGACCTCCTGATGCCCTGAACGCCAGTGCCACCAACCCCACTGCGCGTACGAGTGCTGGAGTATTTGCTGGCCAGGTGTTAGCGCTCGAGTTGAACGTAACCTTTTACCATTTGGGCTCGCTGACCCTGAGCGGGACAGGCACGTCATTGGACGGCTCGACCGTCGCCCAAATCCTGGCGATCGCCAATCAGGCATTAGCGGGCGGGGCTCTGCCGATCGGTTTCACTTACAGCTCTTTGAACGATTTGATCAACGACCTCAACCAAGCGTTCGATAACTGCACGGAGGATGACTGGGCATCAACCCACCTGCACTAGACGGCCATTCAAGGATGAAATCATCGTCCCGGCCAACCACGCTCTCACTCAGGAAGAGTCAGCTGACTAGTGGCCTGTCGCAGCCAGATCGTTACTACGGATGCGGCGGGTGACATCTGAGTATTTCCAACGAATGGGCTGAGCGTTTGCAGAATAGGCGTTGATGTAGCGGCGCAGCTTGCGAGCTAGATCGGGTACCGAGGTGAACACGCCACGAGCAATGACGTCGCGCTCGATTTTTGCGAACCAGATCTCGACCTGATTGAGCCACGAGGAATACGTCGGTGTGAAATGCAGGCGCACCTGCGAGATGCGCTTCCAGAAAATCTCGAACGGCTTGGGTCTTGTGGGCCGAGAGATTGTCGAGAATGATGTGGATCTCCTGCTTCGGCCGGCACTGCGCCACCACCTCTCCGAGGAAATCCACGAAGTCGGCACTGGTGTGGCGGGCCGCCGTTTTCCCATGCACTCGTCCGGTTTTGGTGTCCAGCGCAGCGTAGAGCGACAGCGTGCCATGGCGATAATACTCGAACCCGTGGCGCTCAGCGCGACCCGGAGAGAGCGGCAACACGGGGTCCAAACGATCGAGCGCTTGAATCGCGGTCTTTTCATCTACACAGAAGACGGCCGCATGCTGCGGCGGGTTCAGATAGAGCCCGATGACATCGGCGGCTTTGCGTTCGAAGTCCGGATCGTCGCTGGCCATGTAGCGTTCCAGGCGGTGAGGCTTCAATCCCGCTTCCCGCCATACCCGATGCACCATGTCCTTGCTCACGTGGATCGCAGCGGCCAGCTTGCGGCAACTCCAGTGAGAGGAACCGTCTTTCGGTTTTCTGCGTGTCACCGCCAGAATCTTGGCCCGCAGGGCGGGCGTCAGCACCACCGCCGGTTGTCCCGGATGATAGGTGTCCAGCCCTTCCAGTCCATCCTCAACAAAACGCTGTTTCCAGCGAGAAATCGTTGGCGCGGTGGTCTGCAATCGATCTTTGATGACCGCGAACGACACTCCATCGGCCAGCATCAGAATCAGCTTGGCGCGAAACACAAATCCGGCCGGAAGGGAACGGAATTGCGCAATCTCGTTCAGATCAGCTCGTTGTTCTTCGGATAGTTGGAGCGGTTCGGCAGTGAAGGGCACATAGAAAAGATGCCGCCAGCGTAGTAATAGTTACTCTGCGACAGGCCACTAGATGGGGACCGCGCGGACGAAATGGACAATACGTGGACAATAACCTAGCCGAGCAAAAGGTTTTTGGGGCGTCGCGAGCGGGAGGAAGGGCCGTAAGTGATAGAAAAGTGGTACGCCCGGGGCGATTCGAACGCCCGACCTTTTGCTCCGGAGGCAAACGCTCTATCCAGCTGAGCTACGGGCGCGTACCGTTCTCATTGTAGCCCAACGGCCGCGCCGGTCAATCCATGGCCTTCCGGCCCGTGCCTGTCCCCGTGGCCCAAAGCGCCGCCCCCGCGGTCCATTTCACCCTGCGATCCGCGGCGAACATGCTCTATCATAGGGAGATCACGGGATTCCTCCGGCGCTGCCGCGGTTCCGTCCGCGGCGCGTGAGCGCCATCGTGTAGCCGAAACAGGCGCGGACCATCCCGTGGCCTTCTCCGTCGAAGGATTGTTATCATGACGCGCAGATCGGGGGATGAAGCGGTGACCACGCCAGCGGGCAGCGACATTTCGGCCGTCATTCCTTATTACAACCGCGAGCAATTCATAGACGATGCGATTCAATCCGTCCTCGCGCAGACCCTCCAGCCGCTTGAAATCATCATTGTCAACGACGGTTCTCGCGAATCGTCGCGCCGCTACCTCGACCGCTACGCGGGCGTTTGCACCATCGTCGATCTGCCGACGAACATGGGTGTGGCAACGGCTCGCAACGAAGGGATCCAGCGGGCGCGGGGCCGCTTCATTGCCTTTCTGGATAGCGACGACATCTGGGAGCCCACAAAACTCGAAATCCAGGCCCGATACATGCGCGATCACCCCAGCTGCGCCGCGATCCACACCGCGATGCGTGCATTCTACGCCAACGGTTCTGAGCGGGTCTTTGACCAGAAGCCCAGACTACTGACGTTGGCACAGGCCCTCCAGCAGTTCGGCGAGGTGCTGATCCCGAGCCTCCTGATCCGTGCGGACGTGATGCGGGACCTGGGAGGCTTCGATCCGCGGTTTCGTCGCGCCGAGGACCACGAATTCCAGATTCGATGCGCCGCCGCCGGATACCGGATCGAAAGCATTCCCGAACCGCTGACCAGCATCCGCCGGCAAGGCCACGCCAGCCTGACAAGGCGGCCCTGGCGGATGTTTGCCGGACATCTCAGGTCGTGTTGGAAGCATAGAGCGCTGTACCGCAGGGTGTACGGCTGGCGCGGGATCGTGAGTTTCTTTTTGGCGAGGCTCAGGCTCGACAGCGGCAAAGTGCGTTATGTGGGCGGGGCCATTCGTCTTCTGGCCCGGCTCCTTCCAGTGAAGTGGAAAGTGCGGCCGGATTATCAAGAGCCGGTGCAAGGGGCAGTCTCCCCCGTGGCCTGACCTGTGGCGTTCCGCACGACGACTGGGGAGATGTCCAGATGGAGCACGAAAGCGCCGATATTTCGGTCGTCATTCCGTACTACAATCGCGAGCAGTATATTGACGAGGCGGTTCAATCGGTCCTGGCGCAGACCCTCCAGCCGCTCGAAATCATCCTTATCAACGATGGTTCCCGCGAGTCGTCACGCCGCTACCTCGACCGTTACGCGGAGGTTTGCATCATCCTCGATCTGCCGGTGAACATGGGTATCGCGGCAGCACGCAACGATGGAATCCGGCGGGCGCGCGGCCGGTTCATTGCCTTTCTGGATGACGACGACATCTGGGAGCCCACAAAACTCGAAGTTCAGGCCCGATACATGCGCGATCACCCCGGCTGCGCCGCGATCCACACCGCGATTCGTGCATTCTACGCCAACGGGTCTGAGCGGATCTTCGACCAGAAGCCCAGCCTGCTGACGTTGGCACGAGCCCTCCAGCAACCCGGCGAGGTGGTGCCATCGAGCCTCCTGATCCGCGCGGACGTAGTTCGTTCTCTGGGAGGCTTTGATCCGCGGTTTCGACGTTCCGAGGACAACGACTTAACAATCCGGTGCGCCGCGGCCGGTTATCGGATCGAGAGCATTCGGGAACCGCTGACCCGCCTTCGCCGGCAAGGTCAGGCAAGCCTGATGTGGTCTCATTGGCCGGTGTTTCTCGCGCAGATCGGGGTGTTTTGGAAGCATAAAGCACTGTACTATCGGGCGTATGGCGTCCGGGGAATCGTCAGGTACCCTCTGGCTCGTCTGGAGCGCTGGACCGACAACGTGCGCTATGTGGGCGGGGCCATCCGCCTTTTGACCCGGCTGCTCCCTGTGAAGTGGAAAGTGCGACCGGATTATGACGAGCCGGTCACGCCGGGAGCGTAGCGCTGCGGCGAATGGCTATGGCGCCTGCGGCACGGCGGACGCGGGGGCTCTCTCATCATCCTCCCGCCCCTTACAGCCGCAGGCTGCCTGGCTCCGCAGGAATCGGGAATACGCGGCGCGGCCCCGTTCGATCTGTTGGGCCGCGGCCTGGAGCAGAGGCACCCGGACATCGCCGGCCGAGGCCCAAGCCAGCCCAATGGCCGCTTCCAGGCGGGTGTCCAGATCAGGTTGGTCCATGGGAACGACCGCGCATCCCGTGCCGAACTGAGCTTGCAGCCCAAGGAACTTGTGTAAATAGTAGGCAGACTGCTCCAGGCAGACTGCGGGAATGCCTTGGGCAAGCGCGAAAACGGCGGCATGATAGCTGCCGGTGACCACGATGCGGCAGCACCCTATCTGATCGACCAATTCGACTGGGTAGTCCATCTCGAACTCTCCCTGCCAGGGGGCGGCAGACCCATCCGCGATTTGTCTAAGGGTCAGGACGTCGGAGCTGGCCGTGCCGGAGGAAATGACGGGGACAGGCACCAGTGGAGCGTCCAAAGCTGCCGCGACACGGTCAAGAACTGTCCGGATGCGGGGGATGAGATCCTCGCCAACTTCCGCATAGGGGGCGACACGAATGTTCATGCCAACGCCCGATCCCAGCTTTGCGGGACGCCTGTGGTAAGCGAACTCGATAGCGTCATCCCCGGTGACCTCGATACGCGACAGAGGAACGCCCAGAGACGCCAGCAGAGGCAAGGAAAACCTGCCTTCGCGCAGACCGATGAAGCGCGCTCGTGGAAGAACCTCGCCCGCCGCCCGGAGCAGCCGGGGGTCCCCGATGGGACCGATCCCCTGCCCAAAGAGCGCCACCGGAATGCCAAGCCGCATGGCGAAAGCGAGACGTTCCAGCAACCCCAGTGCGTTATCGCGGAAAGCATCGTTGAACAACCCCATGCCGCTGACCAGCACCAGCCTCGATGAGCGGATCTCCGCGATCCAGTTGGACACGTCAATCCTCGTTTCGCCCGTGATCCGCTGTTTCAGACCAATGGCGAAACTGCAGCAGCGCGGCGCAGCGGTCCAGAGCGCATGATCCAGGCTCCTCAAGCGCCAGGAAAGCCGGTCCGGGAGTCGCCGGTGCAATCGGCCGGGGAGCAATTGCGCATGATGCCAGGCGCGCCTGGACTCCACTGCGACTGGAACGACATCGGGCAAGACGGCGCTGAGTGAATCGGGCTCCGATGTGATTACGTGAACGGAAGCATCTGGGCACAATTCGCGGATGCGCTGCCCCGCGACCAGCAGCATGGCTAGATCGCCGAAATTTGGATACCCGTAGGTGCCGCTCTCGATTAGAATCCCCATGAACCGTTTCGCGCCAACGCGCGCCTCATCGCACAATCCAGGGACTTTTCTTAGGGGCCCTCGCAGGACGCGCCAGGAGCCCCGGGGCTTGCATTGCCCGCCGCCGGAACGCACTTCTCGACAGGTTCTCAGTTGGCCGGCGCGCGCGAGTCAGCGAGACTACGCTTGAGCCAACGCGTCATTCTCCAGGCCGGATTCGTGTCTCCGATCATCCGCCGCGCCGCTTCCTTGCAGGCCGTGAACCGGGCATCCCGCCGGTATCGAACAAGCCGCGCCCCCAAGACGTCGACCCACTGTGCCTCAATCCCGTGCTGCCGGGCATAGTTGAAGATCGACTTTAGCTCAGTATACGCTACTGGGCCGCGGAGTTCGATAGCGCTGATTGCGTGCCGATCGAGCGTTCCTGAAAAGCAGGGCGGGTTCGGCACGCCGACGGCCAACAGATTCAACCTGGTGCGAATGCACTTTTCGCACGTGCCGCAATTCTCTTCCGGATGCGGCCCTGCCCAGCAGACTTTCAGGGTGCGCAAGGCGGTGTGGTGGTCCTTGATGCGTTCCAGTTTCGCCGTACGCGAATAGCCGGCGCCGTCATGAAAAACGGAAAAGGCGCCTCCAGACAGAAGCGGATCGGTCATGGGCGTGGAGCCCCATGGGAAGAACGGAGCATCATAGGGCCTACCACTGCCGATGATGCAACCCGAACTGTGGCCCCCGAACTGATGCAGGCAGGCGGCCAGCTGAGAGCCGAAGCTGTGCTCCCAATCCTGCCGGCTGGCGGCCTTGAGATTGGTTCTCAGCACATGCAGCGGGCACCCCAGCTCGTCGAGGAGGGGGGTGCATCGTTGCAGCAGCAGGTCGAAGGAACGGGTTTCGGCGAGGGGCACGTCGAAGCCGTGGACCATCAGGGCCGACCCCACCGGGAGCGCGGCCTCGCCGAGCCAGCCCAGGCGGTGGCGCAAGAGCGAAAAGGTGCTGTCCACGCCGCCCGAGAATGCGCAGATGACGGGCTTCCCGGCTGCGGGCGACAGGTCCACGACGGATGCCGGCTCGAGTGGCACGCGGCGATATCGGTCGGGGCGCCACAGCGACCAGACGTCCTGCAGTTCGATCGCGTTCCGCAGCGCCTGGCGGCTGAGGGCCCCGTCGATCCGGACGGGTGCTCCTATTTCCATCAGGCGCAGCAGGATTCCGAACAGAAACCCGTCCCACACGGCGGGCTCGGGCATGTTCAGGCTGGGGATGTCCATCCAGATCGGTTCGGGTGGGGTGAAGGACTCCTGGGGAAGCCTCTCCAGGATGCAACAGCGGCGGGTTCCGCTCGGACTTGCCTGATGTTCAAGAATCAGCCTGGGCATAAATCGAGCTTTGCACGCGCGACTTCCAGTTCGGAAACTCCACCCTCAATGTCTTGTTTATCATCAATGACCTGCCCCGCGCTGAACCCGGCTCCAGTGGGCGGGGTGGTGCGGCTCCTCCAGGTGAACTGCGATGCGCGGCCGGACCTTCAAGAACGGTCCACTGAGGGAGACGTCGCGCAGCGCCCTGGATGGACTGATTCCGGCGTCGCAACGCTCAATTCAACGCTGACCGGAGCTCAATGGATTGCGGATGTTGACCTGCCGGAGGTTGACGACCGAGTAGCCGGATGAATGGCATGCGGCGGCGCAGATCGAATCCTCCCTCGTGTTCGCTGAATCTAAGACTAGGTTCGTCTACTGTGCATTACAATAGTGGCGGCGTTTTCACGGAAGCCTATGATTTCCTCCGTGTTTGGGGTTTCCGTGTGCTGTCACTGCGGGATGGGTTCCGGGGCAAGGACCGAGAAGTGCTCCAAGGGGATGCCTGGTTTGCTCGTTCACTTCCAGCGCCCCTGAAGAGTGGGTTTCATCAAGTCGGCAGGAGGCAGGCGCATGTTGACCATCTACACGTGGCCTAAATCATTCCAGGATAAGCACATCGCTACCATCCAGCGGAACGCTGTGCGCAGTTGGCTGCAACTCCGCCCGAAGCCTGTCATCTTCGTATTCGGCAACGCGCCCGGGACCGCCGAGCACTGCGCTGAATTCGGCCTCACGCACGTCCTGGATCCGCTCGAAACCATTGACGGGACCGTGAAGATCCGGGACATGGCGAGCAGAGTGGAGGCCGTCTCCGCAACGCGCTGTTACTGTTTCATTAACGCCGATGTCATGCTGACCAGCAGTATCATGCAGGCCATCCCGGTCCTCACCGCCCGCTTCGAACGCTTTCTATTGGGCGCGAGCCCATGGGATGTGAACCTGACCGAGGAACTGACCTTCGAACCGGGTTGGGAGGAGGCTCTGGCGCGGCGCGCGCACGTCGGGAACGCCTTGCGATCGCCTCGCTGCTCTGATCTCTTCCTCCACCCGAAAGGCTTCCTGGCCGCCGCCCCTGACCTGATCATCGGTCGATGGTACGTCAACAACGGGCTGATGCGGTTCGCGCGCAAGACGGGGGCAGCGCTGATCGACGGCTCGCCCGGTATCCTGACGGTACATCAGAATCACCATTACGGACACCTTGGTGAACGTGCCTTCGACCCCGGGGCAACGGCGGGAGCGCTTTGGAATCTGCACGCGTTAGGTGGACGTAAGCACGTTTACACTTGGAGGAACGCGACCCATCATTACACCAACCAAGGCCTGCGGAGCTATTGGGCCGGCCGCCTGCTCCATTATTCGCCCTACTCCGCGGACGGGGGCCGGATCAGCGAGCTTTTTAGCGGCTTGATCTGGAAACCACTGGCGAGGATCACGAGGCCCATTCGGAGGCCTTTCGGCCTGACCAACCCGCGCCACGGTCTGGGCAAGCCGGCACATTCCTAACGCTGCCTTACAGGCTTAACGCGGCTTTCCGGGCATGTGCGTTCCATTCCGCCGGCTGGCCATCCTCGTCTGCGGCAGTCGGCCGCTGCGGGAGGCGACCGAATTGCTCCGGGCGGGGCCGTACGCCTTTTGACCCGGCTCCTTCCAGTAATGTGGAAAGTGCGTGCGGACTATCAAGAGCCGGTGCAAGGGGCAGTCTCCCCCGTGGCCTTGCCTGTGATGTTCCGGACGACGAATGGGGGAATGTCCTGATGGAGCACGAATGCGCCGATATTTCGGTCGTCATTCCTTACTACAATCGCGAGCAGTATATTGACGAGACGGTTCAATCCGTCCTGGCGCAGACCCTCCAGCCGCTCGAAATCATCCTTGTCAACGATTGTTCCCGCGAGTCTTCGCGCCGATACCTGGACCGCTACGCGGGGGTTTGCACCATCGTCGATCTGCCGGTGAACATGGGTGTCGCGGTGGCCCGCAACGAAGGGATCCGGCGGGCGCGGGGCCGCTTCATCGCATTGCTGGACGACGACGACATCTGGCTGCCCCACAAGCTGGAAGTCCAGCGCCGGTACATGGCCGAGCATCCCCGCTGCGACATGGTCCACAGTGCGGCATGGGCCTTCTTCTCGGGCCGGCCGGACCGTCTCTTCGAGCGCGACTGGCCTCGGCCGCTGCCTCTGGCCCTCGCTCTGACGCGCCAGTATTGGTTGGTGCTCTCAACGGTGATGATCCGCGCGGAGGTGGTGCGAGCCCTGGGAGGATACGATCCGCAGTTTCGTCTCGCCGATGACTTTGAGTACACGCTTCGCTGCGCTGCTGCCGGCTACCGAATCGAGAGCATCTCAGAGCCGCTGGCCCGCCAGCGTCGGCAAGGTCATGAGAGCTTGACGAAACACGAGTGGCTGGCGTTCTTCGATCATCTTGGGATCTGTTGGAAACATAAGAAACTCTACTGCCGGGCGTACGGAGTGCGCGGAATGGTGAGTTTCTTTTTGACGAGTCTGGTGTACTCCACCAAGAGAGTGCGGTATGTGGGTGGGGCAGTTCGCCTCGTGCTCCGGCTCATCCCAATAAAGTGGGAGGTGCGGCCGGACTACGTAGAGCCGGTCCAACCGGATGTTTCACCCACGGCGTCGCCCGCCGGCCCTGCGCAACGAACTGAGTGACATTTCAATGGCATGCGAACAGTCCGACATCTCGGTCGTCATTCCTTACTACAACCGCGAACAGTATATTGACGAGGCGGTTCAATCCGTCCTGGCGCAGACCCTAAAGCCGCTCGAAACCATGCTTGTCAACGATTGTTCCCGTGAGGTCTCGCGCCGCTACCTCGACCGCTACGCGGACGTTTGCACAATCATCGACCTGCGGGTGAACGTGGGTATCTCAGGAGCCCGCAACGAGGGGATCCGGCGGGCGCGGGGCCAGTTCATTGCCCTTCTGGACGACGACGACATCTGGCTGCCTCGCAAGCTGGAAGTGCAGCGCCGGTACATGGCCGAGCATCCCCGCTGCGACGCCGTCCACACTGCGGTGTGGGCGTTCTACTCAAGCCGGCCGGACCGCCTCTTCACCCGGGATTGGCCCGAACCGCTGACCCTGGCGCAGGCTCTGACGCGTGACTATTGGGTGATACATCCGACTCTTCTGATCCGCACAGACGTGGCGCGCGCTCTGGGGGGGTATGATCCCCGGTTTCGTAACGTCGAGGACAACGAATTCACAATCCGATGCGCCGCCGCCGGATACCGGATCGAGAGCATTCCGGAACCGCTGACCCGCGTTCGCCGGCAGGGCCACGCCAGCCTGACAAGGCGGCCCTGGCGGAGTCTCCGCTCCGACGCCAGGCTCTGCTGGAAGCATAGAACGCTCTACTGCCGGGTATATGGCGTGCGTGGGCTGGTGAGCTTCCTATTGGCGAGTCTGGAGACCTGGACCCGCAAAGTGTGGTATCTGGGTGGTGCGGTACGCCTGCTGCTTGGGCTCATCCCAGTGCGATGGCAAGTCCGGCCGGATTATGATGAGCCGGTCCGTCAGGAGGTCCACCAGTAGCCTGACCGGCAAGGCTAAGCCTACGCCTTTTGGCCGTCTGAGGACACGGGATTCTCAAGGCGATAAGTCGTAATGATTTCCTTGACGGGTGGTGACGCCGGAGCCCGGCAAGCCACCTCCACACCCAGGTTCCAAGGCGGCAGGTTAAGTTCAACTCCCCGCCCGCGCCCGGTTCGCCAGTCGAACCTCACTCCTGCTCCGACTGGCATGTCGGGATTGGCGGGGCCCGAGGGTTCAATCGGCTGCGCTTCCGTCACATAGACGTACTTGTACTTACCTAACTTCGGCAGCAGCACGGAAATGTCTCTATTGGGCAGGTGCTGCAACACTTGCCTGACCAGGCAAATGTCCCCCTCCGGCAGCGGCTGACTGACGATATCGAGCGCTTGGAACAGCACATCACGGCTGCCATAGCAGCGATTGTTGTGCGCGACGATCTCCGGCACGATGTCGCAGCCTATGTAGCGCACGTTCTGCAACGAACTCAGCAAGTGCCCGCCAACCGCGAAGTCGCCACAGCCAAGATCGACGATGGTCGAGGCATGTTTCATCTCCCGAGCATGCGCCGCAAGGATTGGGACCATTATGGCAATGTAGGCGTCGGCCACCGCGCCGTGTGAACCAGCCCCGGAGAAAAACTTGGCCCCTTCACTCGATCCCCACCTCTTATTCCGGTACACGAACTGGAAGGCCCTGCGCCTGCGCCAGCGAGCCAGCACGGAATCCGGCATCCACTCAGCTAGCTTATCGACCACAGGGTCGACCAGTTTCTTCCTGAGGGTAAGGCGCGGATGGCTCGCGGCGGAGCGAAGACGTCTGGCAAAGTGCCTCGCCTCTCTTGCCGCCTGCCCCATCAATGAGGGCCGGCCAAAGTCATCCGGAAGATGGGCGACCATCGGCCTCACCCAATAGTGGAATGCGCTGTCAATCTGGCGTACCTTGCCGGGCGTCAGGTCCTCCAGGAAAGGCACCCAAGTTCCGCGCTCCCAAAGGTGATTCGCATATGCGTCTGGCGAGACCAGCGGCTCACGGGAAATAAACATCAAAGGCAAATCCGTTATTGCCCAGGAGGGCCAACAAAACGCAGTGTTCGGCAAGGTCGTGACCTCGTCAGGAAACTCGGCTGCAAGACGCATCGGAACCATAACCGCGTGCTCGTCATAATAGGCGTCGTTGCCTTTGGATCGAAATGTTCGGAATTCCTCATACCATCGCCTTAAGAAGGGCGCACTCGGCTCGGAGAGTATGACAGCGTTTGACAACCCGTTCTTGGCATCCTCGCGGTCGTAACCCATCACCGTGGAGTTTGCCAGGAGATCATCGAAGCCGCGGTGCACTAAAACGTCGCAATCAAGATAGATGCCCCCGCATTCCAGAAGCTTCTGAAGGCGGAGCACATCGGCTCTATGAGCAGGGTGCAGCAGCGGCCTGCCGAAGACTTCGCGCGGTGCTTCGATTCGGACTAGATCGACAAGGTCCTTCGTCAGGTCCCAAAAGTGGCCTTTGGGCTCAAACTCGTAGTACAAGAATGCCCGATCCGGCTTGATGCGCTCTACAGCGCTGCGGATGCAAGCATAATGGACTAACCCCCAGGGGTGGTCACTGGCGGGCGTCAGGCCAAAGCAGAAATGAAGGATTTTGGGATCATGCCGGGGAAGGAACTGAGCCGCCGGAACCCTTGGCAGGCTCATTCCGCCTCCTGCTCTGAGCCTGCAACCCAAGCCCCCCATTCTGGCATCCTGGTCCAACTCCGTCAAATGCCGCATCGCGCTCGCCCAAGAAGCCCGCCCCGCGTCGCAATCCCAAGCGCCCGCATTGCTCCGGCGACGCTGGTGGGGTCGCGGCGAGAAGGCGGACACGCTCAGCCGACGATCAGCTTCCTTCTGACCCGCAATGCCTGGTAAACCACCTCGTTTCCCGCGGCTGTGGTCCTTCGCAGCCAGCCAGGAACTCGAATCCACTTGTGGTAGGCCGGCACGGCCACTTCTTCGATGAACTGCAGCCACTGCTTCACGGTGGCGGCGGCGGTGACTTCCGGCAAGCGAGCCCGACCGTGGTCGCGCATCGCGGCCCGCAGTTCCGGCCGGCTGCGCAACTCGACCAGTGCCTGCAGCAGTTCGTTGACCGAACAGACCTCGATGTAGTCCAGCGCGTCGCGGCGCAGCGCCCGAAACGCCGACTCGTGCCCCAGAATGGCGGGCACTCCGGCGATCCAGGCGTTGATCAGCTTTGAGGGCGGCTTGTGGTCGAAGGCCGCGCGCGCGGAACGCGGCAGGAAACGCCGCACGGCACATACGACATCAATATCGCTGAAATCGGACCATACGCCGCCAATCCGGTAGGTCGAGGGATCGTTGTACTGAAACTCGCCGATTTTGGGGATCCAACGGAATCCGATTCCGGCCAGCCGGGCTGCCCACTCCGGGCCCCGCAGTTCGGGCGCCAGAGATTTCTCGTTGCCCACATAGGCCACGTTTTCGAAGCGGTCGCCCCGCGCCTCAGCGCGCGGAATAAGCCCTGGCTCGGGCCAGTGGCGGATCCAGTAACAGTGCCGGAAGAACCGCGCCTGGACCGGATTTTGAACCACCTGCAAGTTGGCCGGAGTATAAGGTCCCAGATCCGCGGCGAAATTGATCAGCAGCCGCTGCGGCCCAGGCCTGATCCGTTCTCCCTCCACCGCCATGCACTCGCGATGCGCCAATACGATGCCCTCACAGGGCAACTCGGATGTCAACCGGCAGTCCAACCCGGCCTGCTGCAGCCGCAGCGCCGTCTGGATGGTCCAGGTATAGACTCCGAAATTGAATCCCGACCACGCCACGTCCGGCGACGATGGAATCTCCCCCTGCGGCCAGAACTTGCGGTGGATATAGAAGCTGATCGGAGCACAAGTCATAGGATCGCCCGCACGTCAGCCGCGTCCGTCGGTCCGACAGGCTCAGAGGATAGAATCCCCTCCGCCCGGCGCATGGCCGCTTGATATTTCACACCGCTCTCGCCTGGCGCCGACATCCACGGCACACTGGATCAAATTGTACTTGCTCTGGCACCATGGCCGCCCGCCTCGGTTGCCGCAGCCGCAATCCACCGGCGCACCGCGTCCTCCCAAAGGGCCTCTTCTCTGAGCGGCAACGTGATGCGCGATACTACGACGTGAGGCCTGCAACGGCACGTGTCACGCCCCCAGACGGCCAGACCCGATCAGCCGTATTGAGGCCTGACCTGCCTGGGCCATCCCCGGAGAGCGGGTGGGGCGAGCGCGGCAGAGCAGCGGGCGCGCGGGCGGCGGCAAAGCGAAAGGGGTTGTGTGTTGGCAGACCAGGGACCAGAGCGAGCGTCGGCCACCCGGCGGACGCTTGACAACTCAGTATTGATCGGGATGGACGTGGGCATCAGCCTCCTGGCGGCGATCTGCTGGAGCATCCCCGTGGCGCGCGTCATCGGACCGGCGAAGCTGGGGTACTTCTCGGTTGTCTGGTTCTGGGCCCTGGTGGGCACGAATGTGGCGAGTTTGGGAGTTCCGGGCGCGACGCGGCGCTACATGGCGGAGGCTCTGGGGCAGAATGACCTGAAGCTGGCCCGCGGGATTTTCGCGGCCACGATGAAGCTCCAATCGCTGCTCGCGCTGGGCGTCCTCATCATCGGCGAGGCCATCATCTTCGCCTTCACCCGGCCTGATTACTGGAGCAGTTCGTGGCTCCTCGTCCTCAGCCTTGCTCCGCGATTGCTGTCGTCCATCCCGGGCGCGGCGCTTCTGGCCGGCCAGCGCCTGCGGCAGGGGCTGATATGCTCCATTGTGTTCGCCGTGGTGCTGATCGGCGTGCTGTGGTTGGGCCTGTGGTCGGGGTGGGGCCTGGTGGCCGCCGCCGCCGCGTATGCGATCGCCTATGGGACGGACCTAGTTCTCCATCTGGCGTTCACCGTGAAGTGGCTGCAATGGGGTCCCAGGGCGGCCATCGAGCCTGCCCTGCGGCGCCGCATGATCAGCTTCTCCGGTAAGGGCACGATCCTGATGCTGCTCGGGTTTGTGGTCTGGGACAAGTCCGACATTTTCTTCTTGAAGATGCTGGATAAGGATCCCAAATCCTGGTCGTTTTTTACCACTGCCCTGGGCTTTGCGGAGAAGATCATCGGGCTGGTCACGATTTTTGGAAACAGCATCAGCGTGGCGCTCTACGGCGAGATTGGCCGCAGCCTGGAGAAACTCCAGCAGACGGCGGCCGTGGGGCTGAAGTACTGTTCGATCCTGTCGTCCGTGCTGCTGTTCGGCCTGGCGGCGGTGTCGCCGTGGCTGATCGTCACGCTGTACGGAAAAGCCTACGCGCCGGCCGGTCCGGTACTGGCCGTGGCCGCATTACTGGCGGGCGGCAAGTGCATCATGCCGGTCGTGGGAGCGGTTTTCGCGGCCGCGGAGCGGCAGGGATCGGTCGCCATAATCGTCTTTTTCTGCGGCGCTCTGGACGTCTCGCTGGACCTGCTGCTGATCCCGCGCTATGGGGCGCTGGGCGCCGCGCTCGCCAACGGAGTCGCGCAGACCGCCGCGGCGGCGATCCTCCTTTGGTGGGCCAGCCGCTCGTGCGGCATCGAGTGGAGGATTCGCGAGATCGTGCCGGGCGTGACCGCTGGAGCGGGGATCGGAGTCATCGCCTACCTGGCCGGCATGTGGCTCCCATCGCCGGTTTCGCGACTGGCGGTTGGCGTGGCGGCCGGGGCTCTCGCCTGCCCGATTCTATTCCGGCTTCTGCACGTCTTCGGCCGGGAGGACTCCTACCGGCTGAACGAACTGGCGGGCAGAACCCCGCAGTGGGTGCGAATGCGCCTGGATCCGGTGCTCGCATTTGTCAGTGCACGCGAACAGCGATAATCACGGAGGGAACCGGCGGCATTCATGGGTCTGATCTTCACTTTGATCTTCGTGCTTTACATGTATATCTCGCCGGCCGCCTGGATGCCATGGCTGACCACGATTCGAGTCCAACCATTTGTCGCCGGCTTGGCGTGCCTATGGACATTGCCCCGGCTGTTAGACCACCGGCCGTTCAAGGCATCTCCCCAGTTGCTGCTGTTCCTGGTGTTTAGCGCCTATCTGACCATCTCGCCCGCTTTGCAGGGATGGTTTGGCGGGGCGGTAGCGGCCGTGCCTGGCGTCGCAGTCCCAGCGCTCCTTCTGTTCCTGATTCCGGTGAATTGCGACACTGTCTTACGACGCCAGATCCTGGTGGCGGCATTGATTGTTGCGATGGTGGGACTAGTGCTGCCGGGAATCCATGATTACTACCACCCGTCGGATCAGAGCAAATTCCTGCTGCGCCCAGGGATCGATGAGGAGGAAGCCGACAGCACAGAAATACAAGCTGCCCCCGGGGTGGATCGCCTGAAGGCGCAGGGCATGATTGACGATCCCAATGATTTTGCCCAGCTCCTGCTGGTCACCGCTTCTCTGTGCTTCTTCTGGTGGAGCCGCAACTTGCTGAAGAATGTCTTCCTCGTCCTGCTTCCCGCCGCGATTCTTTTGTACGGCGTCTACCTGACGCATTCGCGGGGGGCGCTGGTAGCCCTCGCGGTAATGATCGCTGTGGCATTTCGGAGGAAGCTGAGGTGGCTGGGCTCATTGGCGGTCGCAGGGGTCGCCGCTCTCGGACTGCTGGCCCAGAAGTTCACGGGCGGGCGTGAGATCAACTTATCGGAGGCTGGCGGAGGCGATCGCCTGGACATCTGGAGCGAGGGCCTGGGACTGCTCAAAAGCTCGCCCCTGCTGGGAAAAGGATTCGGCGGTTTTTCTGACGCCGTGGAAACAACGGCGCACAACTCATTCCTGTTGGTGGCCGTCGAGTTGGGGCTGCCAGGTCTGGTGCTCTGGGTCGCCATTTTCGTCATTAGTTTTTACCAGATCCAGCGTATTGTCCAGCCGGCGGACGGCGCTGAGCCTGATCCTGTGCTTAGCCAGCAGGCGGTGTGTCTGGAAGTCGCGCTCACAGCATTTCTGGCCACATCCTGGTTTCTGTCGCGTGCTTACCAGCCGGTGTCGTTTCTGCTGGTCGGCCTGCTCGGCGGCCTGGCTTACCAGGAGACTCTCCGCCGTCCCGGCGCCGTTCTGATGCTGAGCTGGCGCACCTGCCTGATCCGCAGCCTGGCGATCAGCGCTGTGGCGCTGCTCATGATTTATGGCGTGATCCGTCTGCGCTCCATTTGAGCCTGCATTTCCGTTTTGAGTAGCTACTGATAACCTGTTACGGATGGCAACTTGCGTTGGGAGATTTCGACGGGATCTGAATGCGCCAAGAACAATCCTTCAGCGAAGAGAAGCGCCGGGTATCCGAGATCTTCGGGAACAGTGTTGACCATTACGCCACCGAGCGTGAACGAACACCGTATTTCCAGGCCCAACTTGCGATCGTGTATGCCATGTTGGGCGGCGAGCATGGACGGATTCTGGACCTCGGCTGCGCGGCCGGTGGTGAAATCCCCGAATTGCGCCGTCGAGCGTTTTCCGTAATTGGCATTGACTTGTCCTCGAGGATGCTCGAAGCTGCGCGTCGTCGCTTTGCCGACGATAGCGAAGTGCAGTTCTGCCAGGCTGATGTCGAAAGGCTTCCATTTTCATCTCAGTCGATGGACCATGTCGTGTGCCTGGGGGTATTCGAGTTTCTGCCCGATTACGAATCTGCCCTGAACGAGATCCACCGGGTCCTGCGTCCCGGTGGACTCGCGGTATTTGCGATTCCAAGCCGAATCAGTCTGTACAACCTGAGCGACCGCCTAGTGAGCGTTTCGGTTGGCCCAGTGTGGCGGGCGTTCAAACGTACTGTTTTGCGGAAGCATCGGCGAGCACCTCTGGGACCTACCGTGCACCGCAACCTCTGCGTGCCGTGGAAATTTCGGACGCTGCTTCGGAAACATGGATTCGAGCCAGGGCGTAGCCGGTCTTCGAATGTTTTCGTTTATCCTCTGGATCGATTCCCTGATCTGAACATTCGTGTCGCTGCGGCCTTAGAGCCCTTGGCCTCGATACCGCTCTTGCGTTTCGCGGCGTCGGTTTACTTGGTCTCCGCCAGAAAGAAATAGCCTCTCACGCTCGTTGTTTCGCGCTGGTTACGTTCAATCTCAGCTCCAGGATCTAAACCTCGACATCTTCTGTTGCAATCACGACGGTGTGTCTGGTGCTTCACTCAAGCCGGCTGAGTGGCGCGTCCGCTCGAGCGCACAGCTCCGGCTTCCCAAGCCGACCGGGAGCGGGAGCGGAAAATGCGTTGCGGTTGATATACTGATCGCGAGTGCGTGACGAAGCAATCCTCGATGCAGCCCGGGAAGCGGCGCAAACGCCACAGGATCGACTACACCTCAGTGAATTGGAAGCCGCTCTGGATGATCTCAGCCCAAACCGCTACTTGCCGCAACTGCGGGCCGGAGAAAAGGTGCTGGACATCGGTTGCGGCGCCGGGCAAACCCTGATTGCGGCCTGCCCGTATCGAATCCCCGGAACGGGCGGCGGATGCGTGACCTGTGCCCGTACGGACAACTCCTGTCAGGGTTGGGCGTGTGGCGTCGATGTCGATGCCGCCGCGCTGCGCCTAGGGCGCGCCTGGACCAGGATCATACTATTCCAACACGCGCCCGCCGAGCACTTGCCTTTCGATGGTCCGCAATTCGATCGGGTCATCTCCCGGGTCGCCCTGGTGTTCGTCGATATGCGGACGGCGCTGGCCGAAATCCGTCGCGTTCTGCGGCCCGGCGGCAGAATCTGGTTCAGCTTGCACCGGTTCTCCATGGTTCCGCGGATGATGGGCCACCGCGGCTGGCGCGGCCGGATCTTTCTGCTCTACGTGGCCCTGAACGGGCTGTTGTTCCATCTGACACTCCGTACCTGGCCTCTCTTGGGCCGGCGGGAGTACTGGCAATCGGCCTCCGGGATGCGTAGAGTACTGGCCAAGTACGGATTCCAGGATATTCAGACCGAAACGCACGACTGTACGCTGATCGTTTCAGCCTGCCTGAAGGAACCGTAAGCCTGCCGGGAGGGCGGATCCGGACGATCGGTCGTGAGATCCCGGCCAGTCGCCGGGCAGCGGAGACCCGTGATCGGAGCCTTCAACGACTGCCGCTCACCCGCTGCGACACAAAAACCACTACCGGCCGCAGGTCGTCCTGAATATCGTGTTCCGGGACCAGGATGCGCTCGATTTCCGTTCGCAAACCGAGCGGTTCGAGAAGGGCGGGCAGGTCGCGGCCGAAATCCGTGTAAAGAAGCGAATCCTCGGGCCGGTAAGGATCCTGGTGGTAGACCCTCGGCAACAGGTCAACGTCTTCCGGGCCCGTGGTGTCCACACGTGGCGTGGTGATCCGGTCATCACCGTACGGAATGGTAAAGACATGGCAGCCGCCCGGCTTCAGCACCCGCTCAATCTCCCGAAAGCCGACCCACGGCCGTCTGACATGCTCCATCGTCTCCGAGGAGATCAGCAGGTCAAAGGAGCCGTCGGGGAAAGACAGCCGCTGCAGATCCTGGTTCCACACTTTGCCATATTGCACGCCGAACGGCCGATCCGAAAAATACCCGCTAACGGTGTAATGCGGATGCGCGCCGTAGGTGCGGTAAATGGGACTCCTCGTGGTCAGCTCATAAACCTGGTGAGCATCGAGGAACTGGCGCAACGCTCCGCACCGCCGCTCGACCACATATTGAATGGCCCTGTACTTGGGTGTGCTCCGGCACCACACACACCGGCGGATCCAACGTTCTCCATCCGACACGAAGGGCGTGCGCTGGCCGCATATGTTGCACCGTCCCAACCACTGATGGTGATGCGGGTGCGCCAGAATCGAGGCTAATTTGCCGACAACCCTCCTGAAGGGGCTAGCGGTGGAACTCATAAGCGCACTGCCAATCTTAGCATTGAGCTTGTGATCGCAATGCGCTTACCGATGCCCTGCACGCCCGGCGCCGGCATTCCGCTCGGCATGTCCCTTCCATGGCCCAGCGGTAGTTCGAGCCTACCGCAGCTCCGCCAGCATCGCTCTGGCCCCAACGTAGTCGGGGCTGGCCTCCAGGACCTTGTTGAATTCCGTCTTGGCCTTCTGCGGTTCGTTCAACCCCAGATAGCCCAGACCGGCGGCGTAGTGCGCAGTCGCCAGCGTCGCACGCTGCGCGCGCAGCGTATCCAGCGGCGCGTCGGCGTCCGGTTTCTCCGGCCCGCCTTGCAGTGCCTGGTTGGCCGTATCCACCAATTGATGCAGCAGCGCCGTGGCTTTGTCGGCCTGGCCCAGTTTCTGCAGCGCCAGCGCCTGGTAGTATGTCTGCGCGCTGGCGGGCGTCAGACCGCCGCGACGCCGCCGGTACTGCCCATGCGGCGCCGGCTTTACATCGGCCGCCATCTGCCAGTACTTCTTTGCCTGCGCCTGGTCGCCCAGCGCCGCGTAAGCGCTGCCCATCCAGTAATCGGCTTCCGGCTCGCGGGCGTTCACATTCATCCCCTCCGAGGGCAGGTTCGTCGGAATTTCCAGGGCGGCTTGAAATTCCGCCAGCGCCTCTTTGGCATGTTTGGCCGTCAGCAGTTTCCGGCCCTGCAACATGTGGGCGTCGGTCCAGTTGTCGGCGACGTTGAGGTTGGCGCCCTCCCAGACCGCGAATTCGCGTCCCGTGAGGCGCTGGATCGCCTCATCGTACTGGCCCAGCGAAACCAGCAATCCAATCTCGTGCGCCAGCGAGTCGTCGCGCCGGCCGACGACGTCCTGGTTCTTCTCGAGCAGCGCCAGGCGCTTCTCCGGAGCCACGCCCGCCGCTTCGTACAGCTCGTCCAACTCCGCGAAATGCTTGGCATACTTCGGCGTGGACGAAACCGCCAGTTCCAGTTCGGCGATCGCCTTGTCCAGCGAGCGCCCTGACGTGCGGTGCCACCACGCAATCGCCATGTTCCGATGCACGATCGCCATCGCCGGATCGAGCGCCTCCGCCGTCTGCCACATCTTCGCCGCCTCGGCCGGCTGCCAGTCGAACAGCAGGTTGCCCAGATAGTACGGCGCGCGCGCGTCGCGCGGATTCGCTTTCATCGCCGCCCGCAGCACGTCAATCTCCTCGGCCTCGAACGGGAAGGCATATTCCGACGGCATCTTCTCCGCCCGCGCGAAATACTCGGCCGCCTTTTGCGGCTGATTCAGTTTCTCCGCAAAATAGCCCAGGTAGTAGTAAACCATCGGCTGGATTTTCGCCTGGTCCTGCGCCTCCGCCACGGCCGCGAGCAGCACGTCCGTGCCATCCTGCCACAGCCCCGCATCCATGTATTCGGAGGCCGTTTCCGTCGCGGTCTGCGGATGCTCGTTCATCGTCGCCGCCATGATGCTGCGCGACTTGGCGTCCTTCGACGCCAGCCAGCGCTCCGCCATCGACCGCACATCCAGCGGATCCGTGCGGCGATGCGCGGTGGCCAGCACCCGCAGCGCCTCGTCCGTGTGCCCCATGTGCCGCAGCACCGCCGCTCTCAGATTCAACGCCCGGATATTGATCGCGTTGTTGTCCAGCGAGCGACCCGTGAAATCCAGCGCCGCCGCGAAATCCCCGCGCAGGGCAGCAATCTCGGCCACGCCGTAATAGCCCGCCGCGCGCCACGGCAGGTTCCACGTCGCGTTGTAGAGGTATTTGTTCCCTTCATCGAGCCTGCCTTCCGCCTTCAGCGTGAGTCCCAGGTAGTAAATCGGCTCGGCGTCCTTGGGCGTCGTGTAGCGCTCGGTATCCCGCTCCAGCGCCTTGAGGAACAGCTTCTCGGCCTCCGCGTAACGCGCTTTCTTGTAATAGTTGATGCCCAGTGCGGTGTTCACCCGGATGTCGCCGGGATCGCGCCGCAGCGCCTCCTCCCAGTACGGCTCGGGAGCCACGGCCGGGTCGTTGAACTGCTCGCCTCGCAGCCCAATCAGGTACAGCTCTTCCACTGTCTTCACCTGCGCCGGAGGGGGTGGAGAAGTCACCGGCTTGGGCATCGGTTCCGGCGTCAGCCGGATCGGCGAATAGGCCACCAGTTCCTTGCCGTCGGCCCAGATCGAGGCCCGCAGGTCGTGTTCGTCGATGCCCGCCGGCACCGCCACCTGCTTCAGGTACGGCTTGCCCGGATTGATCGACACGGTCTCTTCCAGCAGCACCTTTTCGCCCGCCTCGAGCTTCACCTTGGCCGCCGCGTGCGCCGCGGTCGTATTGAAGCCCACCTTGGCCATGCCGTTCTTGTCGACATCCAGATTCACCGCCGCCTCGAGGTTGGCCTTCTTCACGCCGCCGATTTCGCGGAACGGATACCAGTTCATCGAAAACGACTTCTCGTCGAATGGCTGCAGCCACGTGTAATCCGGCTGGTTGTCCGAATACGCGCCCACCATCAGTTCGTCGTACGGGCCGTCGGTGTCGGTCAGGATGTGATCCCACATCCGCCCGCGCGGGCCGTCGCCCCACGTCCACACCTTCTTCCCCGGCACGATATTGTGATCCGCCACGGCCATCGTCCCGGCCTCTTTGCCGTGGTCATAGCCCGCAAAGAAGTCGTCCGCGTAGTTCCACGCGAAAATCGAATTCGCTTGAATGTGATTCTTGTACCAGCTCACGTCCACGCCCTTGGTGAAATCCGCCCCGGCATAGACGGAGTTGGCAATCGGCCATTTGATGAACTCGCGCTTGCCGTGAAACGTCCCGTATTGCGTGCTCGGCGGGAAGAAGATCTGGTAATTGTCGTTGACGTGCACCGCGACGTTGGCGAAACACAGCATCGTCTCCACCACCGGCGTGCGGTTCACGATCCGCACCTTGGCCTCCATGTATGAGATGCCCGGCCGCAGCGTGTAGCCCACCGCCCAGCGCGTGCGGTGCCGCACCTCCAACTCGCCCACCCACACCGTCTTGCTGCCGTCGGCGTTCTCCTCGATGCTGTACTGCACCGGCAGGAACGTCGACGCGCGATGGTGGTGCGGAATGTTCCACTCGATGCCGCCGCTGATCCACGCGCCGATCAACCCGATCAGCGCCGGCTTGATCACGTGCTGCCGGTAAATGAAGTTGTAGCCGTTGGTCTTGTCGATTCCCTCGAATAGCCGCCCGCCAATCTCCGGCAGGATGCCGATCTTGATGTACTCGTTTTCGAGATAAACGATCTTGTACGTCTTATCGACCTTCGTGTGGGTCAACACGTCGTACAGCGGGTACGGATAAACGATCCCCTGCGCCCCCTGCGATTCGCGTCCCAGGTTGAAGATTGGATTCGGCTCCGGATCGCCTGCCAGGTAGGTGGGGATGACGATCTTCTCCTCCCACACCCGCACCGGCGCATCGGCCGCTCTGAGCGCTGGCGCACCGCCAGTCAGCAGCGCGGCCAGGCCCAGCAGCGGAATCAAATAATCACCAAAACGTTTCATGGCGTACGGCTCCATTCGCGGACGATTTCCCTTCCGGCGGCACACTTGCCTCAGTCCACGCAGGATTGCGCCGGGAAATGCCAGACTCTGCCCGCCTGCTCCGCGATATGCGGAACCGGCAGCCCGAGCGTAGCTCCGGTATTAGACTATCGGATCTGGATCATCGCCGCCAGTTTGCGTTGCGCTGCCCGCTTCGTTCCCGGCTCCACTATGATGGGTTTGCTCCGCGGCTTGGCTTCGCAGGAACGGGATCGCTCTTCGTCCTGGCCCCCCCGTCCGAGCGCTGTTTGAAGCCCGGCAGGATCTTCAAAACGAGGTGCGTCGCATGTCCGACTCATATCACCCCGATTCCGCCGCGTCGACCCCGCCGCTCACAACGCGCCGCGGCTTCATCGCCTCTGCCGCCGCCGGTCCGTTGCTCGTACCCTGGGTCGCTTCTGCCGCGCCATCCGCCGCTTCCATCCTGGACCATCCGCGCCTCGGCGCCGAGTTCTTCCTCAATCGCACCGAGACCCGCGACTCGGTCTTTCATCACTTCCGCCGCATGGCCGAGACCGGCCTCTCCATCGCGCGCATCTTCACCCTTTGGGACCAGGTCGAGCGCGAGCAGGGCAAATGGGACTTCAGCGGCTACGACTGGATCTATGACGCTGCCGCCCAGAACGGCATCCTCATCGCCAATACGCTCTGCTCCGAGGACCCTCCAGGCTACCTCGCCCAGGCCAATTTCTACCACGCCTGGAAGGACCTCTCCAATCCCGCCCTGCGCCCGCTCTCCGAGATCTACCTCGAGAAGATCGTCAACCGCTACCGCAACCACCCGGCGCACGGCGTCTGGCTGCTGCAGAACGAGCCCGGCATCAGCAGCTCCAACGAGCCCTACGTCCTGGCCGAGTTCGCGCGCTGGCTCGAGCGCAAGTACGGCACGGTTGACAAGCTCAACCAGGTCTGGTACACCCGCCTGCGCAGCTTCTCCGACGCCCGCGCGCCCGAGGATCCGCGCTCCGGCGGCTGGTCCGACTATCCCTCCAACCTCGACTGGCGCCGCTTCCGCTGCGACCACTTGGCCGATCAGCTCCGCTGGATCCACTCCCAGATCGACAAGCACCACCCCGGCGCTCTAACCCACTGCAATCCCCCCGGCCTGACCAACAACATGCCCGCCTCCGGCCGCGACATGTGGCGCCTGAAGCCCACAGTCCACTTCCTCGGCGCTTCGATGCACGCCGCCTGGAACTTCGGCATGTTCCCGCGCCCGGACTTCGGCCTGGCCTATGCCTACTGCTGCGACCTCATCCGCAGCGTCTCCGCCCCCGCCCCGTGGTGGGTCACCGAACTCCAGGCCGGTCCCACGGTCTTTACCGGCAACCGCCCCCTCAATCCCACCTCCGCCGAAGTCACCCGCTGGCTGTGGGATGGCCTTGGCAACGGCGCTCGCGGCATCGTCTATTGGCTCTGGCATCCTCGCACCGAAGGCAACGAAGCCGGCGAATGGGCCCTCGCCGGACCCTCCGGCGAGCCCACCGCCCGCACCCGCGCCACCCAATCCGTCGCCTCCGTCTTGAATCGGCACCAGGACTTCTTCCAACACGCCCAGCCCGTTCCCGCCCGCGCCGCCATCCTCTATGACACCGACGCCCTCCTGCTCTACGCCGTCGATGGCTGGCGCCGCCCGACCGATGAAATCATGACCTCCCTCATGGGCTGCCATAAGGCCCTCCACCGCGCCCACGTCCCCGTTGACTTCATCAATACGTCCGAGCTTGAATCCGGCCAGGCCGCCCTCTACGCCGTCCTGTATCTTCCTTATTGCTACGCGCTATCGTCGAAATCCGCCGCCGCCATCCGCGAATTCGTCCGCCGCGGGGGCACCATCTGGGCTGATGGACTCGTCTGTTGGAAGGACGAGCAGGGCACCACGAAACAGTTTCCTCCCGGCCCGCTCTCCGACGTCTTCGGCTTCACTGTGGAAGACATCCAGGCCGCCTGGGAGCCGTTCGCTCTGACCGGATCCGGCGACACCGCGGGCGAACTCTGGCGCTGCCAGTTGCCCCAGGAAACCTCCGGCGCCACCCTCCGCGGCCCGGATGGCCGTCCCGTCGCCGTCGAGCACCGCTTCGGCCAGGGCCGCGCCATTTACTATGCCACCGCATTGACCTACGCCTGTCTGCGCCGCGACGATCCGCGCGTCGTCCAGTGGATCGCGGCCCCCGCTCTCGAGGCCTCGCGCGACCTTCCCGTCCGCCTCGACGAGCCCTCCGGCCGCGTCGCCTTCCACGCCCTCCAGGCCCCCGGCCACTGCGCCGCCTTCCTCAACAACTGGGGTCCCGCCACTCGCGTCACCGTCCACTTCCCGGCTTCGACTGAGGCCGTCGTGGACATCACAACTTCGGCCAACGTGCCCTTCCGCCGTACCGCCGTCTCCTCCGAACTCGCCCTCGATCTGGAGGATTCCGCCACCGCCGTCCTGCTCGCCAAAACGTCGTAGGCGAAGGCCGCTCCTGGCGCTCCGCCCTCGGCTATACGATGGGTCCGGAGCTTCCATTTTGCTGCGCTCAAGACAGCCGGCCGGGTCTTCTCGTCTCAAAATCTGACATCTGTTCCGGCCTGGAACCAAAACGGAGCAGACATCCGTTCCGGCCTGACTACGCGAGGCCTTCTGTTTCCTATAACAAACTGAAAATACAAGCTTTGGAATCCACCCCCCCGGTTTGGCCGAAAGCGTGCTTTCTTCCTCTCGCCGGACCATTTCCTCTGTAGCCACAAGCTCGGAGAGCGGCGCTATGGCCACGGCTTCACTCAAGGGAGCATCACGCATGAAAACGCGTTTCGCGGTTCTATTGTTGCTGACGCTGGCGATGGCCAGTGCCGGCACGGTTAGTGTCACTTTTACAACTCTGCCGGCCAATCAGGCTGGTGGATACTATGTCGGGTTTACGCAGGCCACGGTCGGCGACTCGCTGGGCATCGACTTGCTGTGTGACGACATCGAGCACCTCACCTACGTTCCGAGCGGCCCGTTCTCCTATAACGTGTCGTCGCTGCCTCAGCTGCAGAATGTCCGCTGGGCTGGGCCGAACCAGCAAGCGGAACTGACGAATTATGAGACGGCTGCCGTTCTGCTTTACGAATTCGCCGCCCTGGGGGCGGTGGATAATGATACGGCCGGAGGTTATAACTTCGCACTCTGGGATTTATTCGATCCCAGCGCTCCGAGCTACGGCACGGGCCCGACAGGTTCCGTTGCGCTACTGGCTGGCGCGGAGAGCATCGTCGCCAATGGCGGCATCGCCGCCGCCTATGACGAACTCCAGGTGCTCACTCCAACTAAGGGGGCCGATTCCAATCAGGAATTCCTGTTCCTGGAACAGAACGATACCGTCACCATCAGCGGCGCGCCCGACGATGGCAGCTCGGCGCCCGAGCCGCGCACCCCCTTGCTGATTGGTTCCGGCTTGATCGCACTCGTGATCTTCAGCAAACGGCTCCTTTAGATCCGGTCGGGAATGGGTGGCATGGCCACCCATTCCCACGCTATCAGGACAGTTTTCGTTGTGTTCTTGTGGTCTGCCAACGGGCTTTTCAGGGCAAAACACGCCCGCGCACAGCTCTTCCACGGCAGGCCCGTGCCCCGCGCGCGTACCCACGCTTTAGGCTAGGATAGTTGTCGCCATGTCTTTCACACGTCGCCAGCTCCTCGTTTCCGGCGCCGCCGCGCCGCTGCTCCAAGTTGCCTCTCGGGCCGCGGACGAGCCCGCCGCCGAGTATTCCCTCTATATCGGCACATACACCCACGGCGCCAGCAAAGGCATCCTCCTGGCGCACTTCAACTCCAAAACAGGCGCCATTTCGACGCCGGAACTCGCCGTCGCCACCCCTAATCCGACCTTCCTGGCGATCCATCCCAATAACCGCTTCATTTACGCCGTCAACGAGGTCGGGACGTGGAATGGGAAGAACACGGGCTCCGTCGGCGCCTACAGCATCGAGGCCGGCGGCAAGCTGCGCCTGCTCAATGAGGTCTCCTCCATGGGCAGCGGGCCGTGCCATGTGGCCCTGGACTCCAAAGGCCGCGTGGCGATCGTCGCCAATTACGGCAGCGGCAGCATCGCCTCCTACAAGATCGGCACCGACGGCCATTTGAGCGAGGCGCTGAGCTTCTTCCAGGACACCGGCTTCGGCCCCAACACCGCCCGTCAGTCAGGCCCGCACGCGCACTCCAACACCCTCTCCGCCGACAACCGCTATGTGGTCAACTGCGACCTGGGAACGGATCGCTTGAACCTGTATGAGCTCGACACCGAGAACGCCAAGCTGGTGCCCGCCAATCCGCCCTTTGTGCGCGCCGTCCCGGGCGGCGGACCGCGCCATTTCACCTTCCATCCCAACGAGAAGTTCGGCTACGTGTGCAACGAAATGCTGAGCAGCGTCACGGGTTTCCAATGGAACCGCTTCCGCGGCGAGCTAACGGAGATAGAGACCGTCTCCACGCTGCCCAAGGGGTTCAGCGGCGAGAATTCAACCGCCGAAATCCGCATCCATCCGCTCAACCGCCATCTCTACGTCTCCAACCGCGGCCACAACTCGATTGCCGTCTTCGACATCGCCGGCGACGGCAAACTGACACTGGTCGAAACGCCGGCCACCGGTGGCAAGACGCCGCGCAACTTCAACTTCGACCCTACCGGGCGCTGGCTGCTGGCCGCCCATCAGGACAGCGACGATATCAAGGTGCTGGAGATCCACAAGAAGAAAGGCACGCTGCTCGCCACCCGCAACGCCGCGCAGTGCGGCTCGCCGGTGTGCCTGCGCTTCCTCGCCTAGCGCCGAACTGGCCGGTCGACGGAGCCCTCCGCAGGGCGTTATCCTGCAACCGTGCAGGGTGATTCGACTGCCCAGAACCCGATCCGCCTGTTCGTCACCGGCGGAACGTTCGACAAGGAATACGACGAACTGCACGGCCGGCTCTTCTTCCAGGACACGCACGTCCTGGAGATGCTCCGCCTGGGCCGCTGCCTGCTGGACGTGCAGGTGCGAACACTCATGATGATCGACAGCCTGGAGATGACCGACAACGACCGCCGCATCATCGCCAGCCAGGCCAGGAGTGCGCCCGAGCCGCGCATCGTCATCACCCACGGCACCGACACCATGACCGAGACCGCGGCCCACCTGGGACGCGAGTTCACCTCCGGCGCGTTGGCCGCTAAGACCATCGTGCTCACCGGCGCCTTGGTCCCCTATAAATTCGGCAGCTCGGACGGGCTGTTCAACCTGGGTAGCGCGCTGGCACTGGTCCAGACTCTGCCGCCTGGCGTTTACGTCGCCATGAACGGGCGCTGGTTTCCTTGGGACGGCGTCCGCAAGAACCGCGAACGCGGCGTCTTCGAAGCGCTATAAAACTCGCATTGCCGGCGGCGGCAGGGATTCAGCGCGTGAACGGGATCCACACCTGCATGGTCGTCGGTTCGCGGTTGTCAAAGGTGTAGTAAGGGATCAGCTTGATTTCGCCCGCCGGCTGAGCGGGCGTGCCGGCCAGGAAGAGTTCGTACAGCGGCCCCCGCGACAGCTCCGCGGGAGCGTGCAGTCCCAGGTGCGACAGTGTCAGTACGCCGCCCAGGAGGTCCTTCTCCCAGCGGATCTGGAACGCGGCCGGCGAGGGGTCGTGAAGATCCAGCGTCCAGGCGAAGACGTTTTGCGGATCCGGCTGGTCGAGGCCCTCCATGCAGTACACCAGCGGACCGTACTCGACGGCCAGCTTGCCGACATCGTCGCGCACCAGTGCGTTGGCGGAGGTCAACCGCGGCACGATGGGCAGCGTCAGCTGCACCACGTCGCCGCGCTTCCAGGCCCGCCGGATCGCCGCGTAGGCCGCGGGGCGGGGAGCCGGCACAGCGGTCCCGTTGACGGCCAGGGTCGCGCCTGCGGCCCACGCCGGGATGCGCAGGTGGAAGGTGAACTCCTTTTGCGCGGCCGGATTCACGCGCACTCTGACCGCGCCCGACCAGGGGTAATTGGTCTCCTGTTGGAGTTCGACGGGCGTGCCGTCCTCGAGATGCCAGCGCAGCGTGCTGGCGTGGTACAGATGCAGGTACAGTCCGTCGGCGGAGCTGCTGTACATGTAGCCCGGCAGCGAGGCCAGGACGCGCTGGATGTTGGGCGGGCAGCAGGTGGTGTCGTACCACGGGTTGCGGATCTTGTCCTCGGGATCGCCGTTCAGCTCGAGCGGGTTGCGGTAGCAATACAGGTTGCCCTGGAGCGACAGGCCGCTGTTGACGCCGTTGTACAGCGCGCGTTCGAAAACGTCCATGTACTTCGCGTCGGCGGTGGCCTGCAGCATGCGCCACTGCCAGAACATCGACCCGATGGCCGCGCAGCTCTCGGTGTAGGCGAGCTGGTTGGGGAGTTCATAAGGCTCGCCGAAGGCCTCGCCGGATTCGCGCGAGCCGACGCCGCCGGTGATGTACATCTTGCGGCGGGTGAGGTCCTCCCACAGCCGGTCGAGCGCGTCCATGTAGCGCCGGTCGCCGGTCTCGAGGTAATAGTCGGTCGCGCCCGAACAGGCGTACATGGCGCGCACGGCGTGGCCTTCGAGGACAGTCCGTTCCCAGAACGGCCGGCCGGTGTTGTGATAGACGATCGACTCTTTGGAGAGCTTGTTGCGCGGGTCGGACTCGAGGAGGTAGTGGGCCAACTGCAGGTAGCGTTTGTCTCCGACCTCGCGATAGCACTCGATGAGAGCCATCTCGACTTCCGGATGTCCCTCCATCAACGGCTTCTTATCGGGGCCGAAATTGGCCAGCAGGTAGGCGACCATCCTCAAACCGGAATCGAGCAGTTTTGTTTCGCCCGTGGCGCGCTTCCATGCCACAGCCGCCTGCAGCAGGTGGCCCAGGCAGTAAAGCTCGTGGTTGTCCGCCATGCGCGTGTGGCGCTTCGCGGCGTTTTCCTTCACGTACAGCGTGTTGAGATAACCGTCGGGCTGCTGCGCCGCGACGATGGTGTCGATGGCGCCCTCGCCCAGCGCGCGGAGCTTCGGGTTGTCGTGGTTCTGCAGGACGAACGCGTCGGCCTCGAGCCACTTGTAGATGTCGGAGTCGGTGTACACCGGCCCGCGGCGCGGCACATCCTTGGTTCCTGCGGCGCGGCGGAAATTGTCCAGGATGCCGTTCTGTTCGAGCAGTTCGAACATCGTCGGCAGGCTGACCTCTTCGTTGACGCGGCGCCGCTCGGTCCAGAAGCCGTCGCCCATTTTCACGGCCGTTACGGGGACCCCGTGCAGAACCGCTTGGGGCGACTTCGCTGTATCCACAATCGGCTTGTCGGCCGCGGCCAGCGGCGCCGCCAGGCCCAGGCAAATGAGGAACCAGGCAAATGGCAGTTGCATCACGCCGCTATTGTGTCACTTTTCCCCGTCAGCCTGATCCCGCAGCGGGGCAGCGGCGTGCGGCGTGCCAGGCCGCAAGCTCAGCGGTCGAGGCCTCTTCTCCCGCCGGCGCAATCGCGCATCGGAAAGGACGACGCTTCACTTCTCCAGCAGGAAGTTGCCCGCCACCAGGGCGTCGATGCCGGATGAGTAGAAGCTGCGCACCGCATCGCGTGGCGAGCACACCAGCGGATCTCCGAACAGGTTGAACGAAGTGTTGTACAGCACGGGCAGGCCGGTCTTCGCGCCCCACTCGGTCAGCAGCGCGTGGAACAGCGGGTTCTCTTCTTTCTCGACCACGTGCACGCGCAGCGTATCGGGCCCCAGCAGCGCGGCGTCGAAGGTTTTTCGATGCTCGGGGCGGACCTTGCTGACGGTAGCCAGGAAACGCGCGTTGGCGCCCGCTTCGAAGTAGCGCGATGCCGCCTCGGCAGGGACTGATGCCGCAAATTTGCGAAACGGCTCGCGCCGCTTGATATAGATGTTCAGGTTCTCGCTGGAGTAGGGATTCAACGGCGACGCCAGGATCGAGCGGTTGCCCAGCGCGCGCGGGCCGAACTCCATGCGGCCCTGCATCCAGGCGACGATCTTGTCGCCGGCCATCTGCTCTACCGCCGCGCGGACGATGGCGTCGCTGGTGAGCAACAACTGGAAGCGCAGCTTGCAGTTCTCGAGGACCTCCTTGACCCCGGCGACGCTGAAGCCGGGGCCGAGCGCCAGCGTTTTCAGCCCAGCGCGTTCCGTCCGGCCGAACACGCCGTGCCAGGCCCACCACGCCGCGCCCATCGACGTGCCGCTGTTGCCCGCGGCGGGCTGCACGAAGACGTTCTTCCAGCGGCCGCCGCGCTCCAATGCCGAAACCAGCATCGCGTTGTAAAATAATCCACCGGCCAGGCACAGGTTCTCGCCCTCGCCGGCCATCTCGATCGTCAGTTGCTCCACGGCCGACTGCAGGCCGGCGGCGATCCGCGCGCGCCAGCCGTCGTCGATCTTCGAATCCTCGTCGAGCCCGATCTCGGCGTAGAAACGGTCGCTGAAGCCGCCCTTTCCGAGGCGGTCCGAGTCGAAGTACGTCCGGTCCAGCCTGAACCCCGACGCCTCGCCGAGCATCATGCGGCGGAAGACCGGAGCCAGGTCGTCGGAGGCGAAGGCCGACATCCACTGGACCTTGTGCTCCTCGCTGCGCGGCCGGAAACCGAGCAGCTCCGTGACACGCGTGTACAGATCGCCGATCGAGTCCGGGAAGAAAATCTCAGTATCGAGTTCGATGGCAATTCCATGCGCACGCCACCTCGCGCCGCAGCGAAAGTCGCCGGAGCGGTCGAGCGTCAACACCGTCGCCTCTTCGAACGGCGAGGCGAAGTAGGCCGACGCGGCGTGCGCCCGGTGGTGTTCCACGATGACGATGCGCGCATTGGGAAAGCGCTCGCGCAGCATCAACTGCATGCGGCTGTCGCGGCGGTCGGAGAAGGGCCGCGCGATGGCCACGGCCGCGACTTCCGGCGGCGCGGTCTGCGCCAGTTCGAGACAGGCGTTGACGGCCTCTTCAGGGATCTCATGCAGCTCGAAGCGCCGCGCGATCTTGTGCTGCTCCGCCGCCGCAACGATCTCGCCATCGCGTAAAACGGCGCAGGCAGGGTTGTTCGAAAGGCCGCCGAGTCCGACAATCACCATATGGTTTCTATGATCATCCCTTCGCTTTTTCCATTCTGGCGTAGGAGTCGCGCAAGCCGGCGGTGCGATTGAAAACCAGCCGTTCCGGCGTGGAGTCCTTGTCCGCGCAGAAGTAGCCCAGGCGTTCGAATTGATAGGACACGCCGGCCACGGCGTCCTTCAGGCTGGGCTCCAGTTTTGGATTGCTGATGTTCTCGAGCGAGTTCGGGTTGAGGTTGTCGGTCCACTCCTGGCCGCGGCTGCTGTCGTTGGGATCCTCGGTCAGGAACAGATTTTCGTACAGCCGCACTTCGGCCTCGATGGCATGCGCCGCTGAGACCCAGTGGATGGTGGACTTCACCCTGCGGCCGTCGGGCGTGTTGCCGCCGCGCGTGGCGGGGTCGTAGCTGCAGCGCACTTCGACGACCTCGCCTTGCTCGTTCTTCACGACGCCCGTGCACGTGACCAGGTAGCCATACCGCAGCCGCACCTCGCGGCCCGGCGAGAGGCGGTAGAACTGCTTCGGCGGGTTCTCGCGGAAGTCGTCCTGTTCGATGTACAACACCTTGGAGAACGGCGCCTGCCGCGTGCCCATGGAGGCGTCCTCGGGGTTGTTGATGGCCTCCATCATCTCGACCTGGCCTTCAGGGTAGTTCTCGATGACGACGCGCAACGGGCGCAGCACGGCCATCACGCGCCGCGCGCGCTTGTTCAGGTCCTCGCGGACGGCATGTTCCAGCAGGCCGAATTCGATCATCCCGTTCGTCTTCGACACGCCGATGCGGGAGCAGAACGTGCGCATCGCTTCGGGTGTATAGCCGCGGCGGCGGATGCCGCTGAGCGTGGGCATGCGCGGATCGTCCCAGCCGCTGACCACTTTGTTCTGCACCAGCGCCAGCAGCTTGCGCTTGCTGAGCAGCGTGTAGGTGAGGTTGAGCCGGTCGAATTCGATTTGCTGTGGCGGGAAGATGCCCAGCTCCTGGATGTACCAGTCGTACAGCGGCCGGTGATCCTCGAACTCCAGCGTGCAGATCGAGTGGGTGATGCCTTCGATGGAGTCGCACTGGCCGTGCGTATAGTCGTACATCGGATAGATGCACCATTTGTCGCCTGTGCGGTGATGCTCGGCGTGCAGGATGCGGTACATCACCGGGTCGCGCATGTTCAGGTTGGGCGACGCCATGTCGACCTTCGAGCGCAGCGTGCGCGAGCCGTCGGGGAACTCGCCGGCCTTCATGCGCTCGAACAGATCGAGGTTCTCCTCGATGGAACGGTTGCGCCAGGGGCTCTCCCGGCCGGGCTCGCTGAGCGTTCCGCGGTACTCGCGCACCTGCTCGGCGGTGAGGTCGCAGACGTAGGCCTTGCCCTTCTTGATCAGCACCACGGCCCATTCATAGAGCTGCTGGAAGTAATCGGAGGCGTAGAACAGGCGGTCTTCCCAATCCGCCCCCATCCAGCGCACGTCCTCAATGATCGAGTCAACGTACTCGGTCTCTTCTTTGCACGGGTTGGTGTCATCGAAGCGCAGGTTCATCTTGCCGCCGAACTCCTGCGCCAGCCCGTAGTTCAGGCAGATCGACTTGGCGTGGCCGATATGCAGGTAGCCGTTGGGCTCGGGCGGAAAGCGCGTGTGCACGCGCCCGCCGTGCTTGCCGCTGGCAATGTCCTGGAGGATGATGTCACGGATGAAATGCGAGGGGCGCGCCTGCGCCTCCCCGGTTGCGGATGAGGTCGATTCCGGTTTTGCTCCCCGGTTGCCCGTGGTGTCAGTAGACATAAGCTGCTTCATTCCTCTCGCCGGCGCTCCTCACCCGCGCCCCACGGCGCTTGGCGGAATCATCAAACCGGCGTGCTGTGCGGCTACGCGGCCGCGACATGAAATCTCTGAACCCCTGCCGGGTTCATACCCGGCATCCTATGGCCGGTCCGACCATGCCGGCGCATTGGCCGGCCGCAACATGGAGATCGCCTGGCCGATCCGTTCCAGGCAGGTCTCGCGCCCCAGCACCTCCAGCGTCTCGAACAGCGGCGGCGCCACCTTGCGTCCGCACACCGCGACGCGAATCGGTTGAAACATCTGTCCGGCCTTCACGCCGATCGCTGCCGCTTCGGCGCGCAGCGCGGCGTCCAGTCCGTCGTGGCTGAATTCGGCCGTTGCGAGCACCTTCGCGCCGTGCTCCAGCGCCTTCAGCGCGACGCCCGCGTCGCCCTTCTGCGGCGTCAGTTCGGCCGGGTCATACGGCGGCAGTTGTTTCACGAAGAAGAAGTCGGCGACTTGCAGCACGTCGTTCAGGGTCTTGATGCGCTCCTGGATCAGCGGCGTGATGCGCAGCATTTTCTCGCGCGTGATCTCAATGCCGGCACCTTGCACGACGGGCAGCAAACGGTCCGTCAACTCTTCATGCGACAGGGCGTAGATGTGTTGCGAATTCAGCCACATCGCCTTCGGATCGATCGGATCCGCGTCACTGAAATTGACCACCGCGTTGGAGCGGTTGACGCCCTCCAATGTGAATGCGTCGATCAGTTCCTGGCGCGACATCTTCTCGCGGTCGTCCTTGGGATTCCAGCCCAGCAGGCACAGGAAATTGATATACGCCTCGGGCAGGAAGCCGGCGTCGCGGTAGGTGGTCACCGAGACCACCGGGCCGTGCTTGCGTTTGGAGAGCTTCGCCCCGTCCGGCGCGATCAGCAGCGGCAGGTGGGCGAACTCCGGCGCGGCGACGCCCAACCCCTCAAAGATCAGCACGTGCTTGAATGTGTTCGTCAGGTGATCCTGGCCGCGGATGATGTGCGATATGCGCAGGTCGGCGTCGTCCACGCAGGATGCCAGGTGGTAGGTCGCCATGCCGTTCGAGCGCAGCAGCGCGAAGTCCTCGATATCGTCGCACGACTTCGACTGCTCGCCGTACACCAGGTCGCGAAACCGCACCACGCGGCCTTCGCGCAGCACTTTGAAACGCAGCACGAACGGCTCGCCCGCCGCGGCGCGCCGGTTGCTCTCCTCGCGGCTCACTTCGCGCGCCCCCGCATTGAACAGCCACGTCTGGCCCTCAAACGGCTTGTCCTCCGGGTTCTCCACCGCGGGCGTGAAGTCGCGGTAAGCCATCCCCCTTTCGAGGATCGCCCCGGCGGCCCGCTGGTACAGCTCAATCCGGTCGCTTTGCCGGTAGAACTCGTCCCAGCCCAGGCCCAGCCACTCCAGGCCGCCCATAATGCTGTCCAGCGACGCCTGCGTGTTGCGCTCCACGTCAGTGTCGTCGATCCGCAGGATCATCGTCCCCTGGCCGTGCCGCGCAAACAGCCAATTGAAGATGAACGTGCGGGCGCTGCCGATATGCAGATAGCCGGTGGGCGATGGCGCGAAGCGGACTCGAATCATTAGTCTTTTAGTCTAGCGAACAGCCGCACCAGCTCACTCACCGACAGTTGTTCGGCGCGCAGCCCGGCCTCCTCCAACGCTTCGATCCGCGCCTTTTCGAACCTTCCGGCCAGGTTGTTTCTCAGCGTCTTGCGCTTCATCCGGAAGCACGCCGAGGCAAATCGCAGGAACTCCTCCACGTCCGCGCACAGCGGCTCGCCGCGCGGCTCCAGCAGCACCACCGTGCTCGCCACTTTGGGCGGAGGGCGGAACGCGCCGCGCCGCACGTCGAACAGCATCCGTACCTGGCAGCGCACTTGGACCGCGACGCTCAGGTAGCCGTAGTCGCGGCTGCCCGGCGCCGCCGCCAGCCGGTCGGCCACTTCTTTCTGCACCAGGAACACGGAGCGCTCGAGCAAGTGGCCCATGTCCAGCGTCTTTTCCACAATCGGCGACGTGATGTAGTACGGGATGTTGCCTACGACCACGGCCCGGCCCCAGCGCGACAGGCCGGTCTGGAGCACGTCGGCTTCGACCAGTTCAAACCTCGGCTCCGCGGCGTACCGGGCGCGCAGCGCCGCGGCCAGCGTTGGGTCGAGTTCCACCGCCACCAGCCGGTCGCAACGCGCCAGCAGCCGTTCCGTCAATCCGCCGGGACCGGGGCCGATCTCGATCACCGTCGGCGCGTGCTCGCCGCACGCCGCGCTCGCGATGCGCTCCAGAATGGATCGGTCGAAAAGAAAATGTTGTCCCAGGCGCTGGCCCACTGCCCGCGTTTCCCCTCTGCGCGGCCGCGACTTTCCCCGCCCGCTCAGCCGCGGACGTCGAGTTGCGTGCTGCGATAGGTCACCCGCACCCAGCCCGCCGTCGGCTGGCCGAACGTCGTCGCCGGGTCGAATTGAGTGAACAGCAGCGAGCTTCCGATGACGCGGCGCAGCTCCTTCTTGGCCTCGGCCGAGAGGTCTTGCGGCGGGAGATAGTCGATCACCCGTCCTTGATCGTCCACCAGGACGTACACCGAAATCGCATCCGGCACCGTGTCGAGCAGCGTGGATTTGAGCAGGGGTCCGGTCGCCAGCACCGTGGGCACGTCGTTCGGTCGCGGCCCGGCGACGATGCCCTGGAAGCTCGCCATGACGGCGAAGAACAACAGCATCGCGGTGACCAGCCCGCCAGCCGCCGGCAGCGCAAACGGCTTCATCAGCGGTTCCACGCGCAGCCTCAGGCGCTCGCCAAAGTCGCGCACGCGAGTGCGGACATCCACTTGCCGCCGGCGCCGCGCGGCCTCGCGCGAAGCCAGAATCCGCAATGCCAGCGCCAATTGCCGGCTCACCGGCCGCACCGGCGCCGACCGCAGCGCGCCCCGCACCGCCGCCAGGCCGGCAAGCCGCGCGCCGCATTCGGCGCACTCTTGGATATGCTCCTCCACGGCCCGCCGCCCGGATGCTGCGACGCGGTCGTCCAGGAATGCCGAGAGCACCCCTTGAACCTGCAGGCAATCCATATCGCCCCCGAATTCTTCAGTCCGCCGGCTGAGGCGTGAAATCGAATGCCCGCGCCGGTTCGAACTGTGCCGTTAGCGCCCTGCGCAGCCCCTCGCGGCCGCGCAGAATGCGGGACTTCACCGTGCCGAGCGAAATGTCCAGAACGTCGGCAATCTCCTCGTAACTCAGCTCTTCCAAATCGCGCAGTACCACTGCCGAGCGGAAGGCCGGATTCAGGCCTGCCAGCGCCTTCTCAATCGCACTCTTTCGTTCCTCGTTCAACACCAGGTCAAAAGGCGTCCGCGATGGATCGTGGAGATGGTCCAGATAGCCGCGTCCAGGCTCTTGCGTCTCCAACCCGACCTCCGGCCTGCGGTGCCGTCCGAACCAGCGCCTGCGGTTGTAGGCCTCGTTCACGGCGATCCGGTAGATCCAGGTCTTCAGGCTGCTGTCTCCTCGAAACTGGCCCACGCTGCGGAAGATCTTCAGGAACACCTCCTGCATGACGTTCGACCGCCTCGTTCGGATCGTCGATCAGGCGCTGCACCAGGCTGTAGACAGGCTGTTGAAAATGCGCGAGCAGGTACTCGTACGCGGTTTCGTCCCCGGTTTTCAAACCCGCGAGCAAAGCCTGCTCGTCGAGCGTTCCCGGGGTCTCCGGGAGGTCATCGAGCCGAACGCGGTCGTGTCCGTTCCGACTCGGCGTCAAGGGAGCCTCCACAGGACTCATCATACCGCCGATCCATCGGTCTGGCGGTCTGTTAATATGGACGTCCGACCAGCCCCGTTTGTTCCCGCTCGCGCCGTGTGTGACGGAGCCGCGACTCCCTTTTGCGCTGGGGACGCCGCGGCCCACCCACCTGCAGCCACGACCACTTCAGCCAGTGCCGAGGGGGACACCAAGGCGTCGCCCCACGACGCCGCAGGTGTGTCCCCGCGCACCACTGCGCTCACTCCGCGCCGCGACTGCACGGAGCGGTTGCTCTGGTCGGGCGGACGGGGAGGTGGAATGAGAAGGCCGGCCCCGCGACCGTCAGCGAGCGGAAGCGAATGCCCCCTCAGAAGACGAATCACCCCTTGGCTTCCACCCCGCCAGCCGCAGGCTGTTGGAAACCACGCTCACCGAGCTGAACGCCATCGCCGCGCTGGCGATCACCGGGCTCAGCAGCAGCCCGAATCGCGGGTACAGAGCCCCCGCCGCGATGGGAATGCACACGGCGTTGTAGACCAGCGCCCAGAACAAATTCTGCTTCATCAACCGCACCGCCGCCTGGGCCAGCTCCCGGCCCTGTGGCAACAACTCCAGATCCGGTCGCATCAGAGTCAGGTCGGCCGCCTGGCGCGCCACGTCCGTACCCGTGGCCAGCGCCACTCCCACGTACGCGCCGGCGAGCGCCGGTGCGTCGTTGATGCCGTCTCCCACCATCGCCACGCGCCGCCCCTCCGCCTGCAGCCGCCGCAGCGTCTCGAGCTTCCCCTCCGGCAACACGCCCGCCACCACTTCCTCGATGCCCACTTGCCCGCCCACGGCCCGCGCTGTCGCTTCCTGGTCGCCGCTCAGCATCATGACGCGCAACCCCGCGTCCCTCAGCTCTTGAACCGCCGCCCGCGCTCCCGCGCGCGGCCGGTCGGCCAGCGCCACCAGCCCGGTAAACCGCCCCGCCACCGCTACCCAGATCACGCTTCGGCCCGCCCCCGCGTGTTCCCCTTCGCCCGGCAGCGCGACCCCACGCTCCTCCAGCAGCGCCCGTTTCCCGGCGATCACGTGAACCCGCGTCTCCGCAGTCTGCCCCACCCATCCTTCGGCGCCCATCCCCGCCAGCGCCTGGAATCTCTCCACCGGCGGCAATTCTCCCACGCCGCGGCTCTCGCCCTCGCGCACGATAGCCGCGCCCAGCGGATGTTCCGAAGCCTTCTCCAGCGCCGCCAAGACGCGCAGCAGCTGCACCTCGTTCCAACCCTCCGCCGGCTCGACCGCCACCACTTCCGGTTTCCCCCCTGTCAGCGTCCCCGTCTTGTCGAAAACCACTGTGTCGATCGACGCCATCCGTTCCAGCGCCTCGCCGCCGCGCACCAGAATCCCCATCCGCGCCGCGCGCCCCGTCGCCACCATCACCGCCGTCGGCACGGCTAGTCCCATCGCGCATGGACAGGCGATAATCAGCACCGCCACGCTCGCCGCCGCCGCCTTGGCCGGCCCCTGGCCGCTCAGCATCCAGACGGCGAAGGTCAGCGCCGCGATGCCGAACACGGCCGGCACAAAGACCGCGCTGACGCGGTCCGCCAGCCGCTGCATCGGAGCTTTTTCCCCCTGCGCCGCCCGCAGCAGCCGCAGCACCTGCTCCAGCATCGTCTCCCCGCCCAGCGCCGTCACACGCGCCTTCAGCCGTCCCTGTCCGTTCGTCGTCCCGCCGATCAGCCGCGCGCCAATTTGTTTGTCCACCGGCACGGACTCGCCCGTCAGCATCGACTCGTCCACGCTGCTCGTTCCTTCCAGCACCACCCCGTCGGCCGGTACACGTTCTCCCGGCCGGACCACCACCACGTCGCCCAGCCGCAGCAGCTCCAGCGCGACCTCCACCTCGGCGCCATTTCGTTCCACCCGCGCCGTCGCCGGCTGCAGTTCGGCCAACGCGTGCATGGCCGCCGACGCCTGCCGCCGCGAGCGCGCCTCCATTGTGTTCCCGGCCAGTATCAGCGCCAGGATGAAGACCACCGCCTCGAAGTAAACTTCCGCCGGCACGCCGTGTGTCTCGAATACCCCGGGCGCGACCGTCACCGCCGCCGAGTACAGGAACGCCGCCCCCGTCCCGGCCGCGATCAGCGTGTTCATGTCCGACGTGCCGTGCCGCGCCGCGGCCCAGGCCTTGATGTAGAACCTCCTGCCGGTCAGCGCCATCACTGCCGCGCTCAGCACCAGCAGCGTCCACCGCAACGCCTGCGCGGGCAGCTCATAGAGCAATGGGAATAGCGCCCGGAACGGCACATCCAATCCCATCGCCACCCGCCGCAGCAGCGGGTCGAGACTCCCGTGCTGCATGAGCGGCATCGACAGTGCCATCGCCAGCGCCGCCGCCGCCAGCGTCCAAATCGTCTCGCGCCGTAGCCGCTCGTAGGCCGCCTGCTGCTCCCGTTCCTGTTGATCCTGTTCCGCCGTCGCGCTCCGTCCCGGCGGTGGCAGCGAAGCTTCGTAACCCGTGCCGTTGATCGCCCCGGCGAGCTCCTGCGGCGACACCCGCAGCGGATCGTACTCCACCGTCGCGTTCTCCATCATCAGGTTGACCGCCGCTGCGCGCACTCCCGCCTGCGCCTCCAGCGTCCGCTGGACAAACGCCTGGCACGTCGCGCACGTCATGCCCTTGACCAGCAGCGTCACCCGCGCCGAGGCCGCCTCAGCGACGCCGGCCTCAGGCCTGCCGGGCCTTGAACCCGATCCGGTTAACGGCATCGATTACTGCCTCTTTGTTCGCCTTCTCGGTGTCGAAACTCACCCGCGCCGCGCCAACTTCCACCTTTTCCACCTTGGCGCCTGGCACCTTCTCGAGCGCCGCCGTAACCCGCCGCACGCACCCGTCGCAGTGCATCCCCTCAATCGTCAGGCTCAGTTGTTGTCGCATGAATCCCCTACCCCTAGTTTGATGCACGGCGATACTCGCGGTGACCCGAGCTCACGATTGCCGCCTGCTTCGATCTTCGGCCAACCCCTGTGTCACGACCCTCGAACCGCTCGACAGCCGCCGTCGGACTGCCGTATTGCAGGCAGGCGCGGGAGGAGGCAAGAGGACGCGTGACCGAGTCCCAAGCGTGCACACCCCGGCGCGGCGCAGAGCGCGAGAAACAAGAAATGCGAAACAAAGCCAATTCATACTTTTCTGGCTTCGAATCAGCAACTTAAGTCCTATCTTTCGGCTTGCTCGTGAGTGAATTTGCAGATTTCAAAGATCCGCTGGGCGTGGCTCGGAGAAGAGGGCGCCCGATTGACGCTACACCCGGTGTCAAGCGGCGGAATCGGGGCGCCGCCCGGCCTTAGCTTTGCGCGGAGCGTGGGAGGAGGTGACGATCTGCGCTGTCGGGTAAGACTCCGGGAAGGAACATGCGGAGAGCCCGCGGGACGCCCGCGCTATGCCCCCGCCACTTCCTGGTACAGCGCCTCGTACAGCGGGATGATCTTCGTGCTGCAGAACACAGTCTCGGCGCGCTTTCTCGCCTTGCCTTCCATTTCCGCCCGCAACGCCGGATTGTGCAGCAGTTCCAGCACCCGCCCGGCCTGCCCGGCCACGTCGCCCACCGCTTCCAGGAACCCGCTTTCCCCGTGGATCACCACCTCCGGCAACCCGCCGACCTTTGTCGCCACCGGCACCACGCCGCACGCCATCGCCTCCAGCGCCGCCAGCCCGAACGACTCCTGCCGGCTCGGCAACAGCAGCACGTCGCACTGCGGAATCAGCCACTCAATGTGGTTCTGCTTGCCCAGAAACCGCACCGCCTCTTGCACCCCGAGTTCGTGCGCCAGCGCCTCGGCCGCGCCCTGGTCCGGACCGTCGCCCGCCATCCACAGCTCCGCGTCCGTCTGTTTGCGCACCTCGGCCAGGATCCGGATGCAGTCCGTCACCCGTTTGACCGCCCGGAAGTTGGAGATATGCAGCAGCCGCGGCCGTCCCTCGTGCGGCCCCAGGGCAGGTGTGTACAGGTCGCAGTTCACGAAGTTGGGGATCACCCTGATCTCCCGCTGAATCTGGAACACCTCGACCGTTTCCCGCCGCAGGTCCTCGCTGATCGACGTCACCGCGTCGCTCTGCTCGATGGTGTACTGCGTGATCGGGAAGTACGCCCGGTCGGTCCCGACGATCGTGATGTCGGTGCCGTGCAGGGTCGTCACGTACGGCAGCCGCCGCCGCTGCGCCACCATCTGCCGCGCCAGCATCGCCGACGCCGAATGCGGGATCGCGTAATGGACGTGCAACAGGTCCAAGTTGTGCCAGTCGGCGATCTCGGCCATCCGCGACGCCAGCGCCAGCATGTATGGCGGATGCTGGAACAGTGGATAGGAACTGACCTCTACCTCATGGAAATAGACGTGCGGCTGGGCTGGGTCCAGCCGGATCGGGTTGGCATAGGTAATGAAGTGGACCTCGTGCCCACGATGGGCCAGTTCGCTGCCCAGCTCCGTCGCCACTATGCCGCTGCCCCCGTACGTGGGGTAGCAGGTGATTCCAATGCGCATCGCGTGCCTCCAGCAAGGGCCGCCGGTCCGTGGGAGCCGGCTGCCTGACCGGCGGTCCGGCTCCCATCGTCTTCTTCTTCTTCCCGACCCTCACACAGGCATTTTGATGCTCAGCACCGCTCCGTGTCCTGAATTTGATTCGATTTCCAGCGTTCCTCCATTCTTTTTTACCCGCCAGCGGATCGTTTTCGGCCCCGCGTCCAGCGCTTCGAGCTGCTCCAGCGAGTACGCTCCCGTCATGGGGAACCCCCGCCCGTTGTCCCGCACCACCACCGACAGCGTCGCCCCCTGCCGGCTGACTCTCACTTGCACGCCGCTCGCGCAGGCGTGCTTCCGCACGTTGGCCAGCGCCTCCCGCACCAGATTCACGATTTCCGGGTTGCGCTCCGTGCTCCCGCTCCAAGCTTCGCTCGCCACTTCCAGCTCCACCGGCGGCCCGCCCTCACGCTCGAAGCTCTCGCGCAACTTCGCCAGGCTTTCGCCTAATGGCCTCGCCCCGTGCTGTTCCTGCCTCAGGCGGGCCAGAAACCCGCGCAGCACGTCCACCTGGCCCGCGGCCAGGGGCCGGATCTCGGCCAGTTCCGCCGCCGCCGCCGCAGGGTCCTTGCGCATCGTCTTCTCCAGCGCCTCCAGCCGCCACTGCAGCGCCGCGATGCTCTGCAGCGGGCCATCGTGGAGATCGGCCGCAATCCGCTGCCGTTCCACCGCCAGAGCTTCGTCGTAATCTTGCGCCACCATGAGAACCGCCAAGCCGGGAGAACCGCCGAGCCATGCAACCACCCAACCAGATTCATCAGCACGGCCCGGGGTGGTTGTATCCGGCCCCTGACCTCTACATCGGCACGGTGGCGGAACGGCAATAGTAGTAGTGGCGGATAAGTTCCAATCACGGGCCACGCCCTCCCGCTATTCCCTGCGGTTTGGGTGCGAATTGGGCGGGATTTCCTCCCGACTTCCTCCTTAGACCCAACCTGATTTCTGCCGATTTCTTCGCCTTTTTTGCGCCAACGCGCGCCGCTGGGCTCGCGCCAAAACCGAAAAAAGTGATGAAAAGTGTTGAATTGTGTTGAATGGCCCGTCCTTGCCACTCCCGCATCGAACCCGCCGCATCCCCGTTAGTTGAAGAAACAGTGGTACTTAATCGAATCGACCCGGCTTTACACTGCGGCCCCGGCGCCCCTGCGCCAATTCGACACGGGTGTAGCGAAGTGTCGAAAAGTGATGAAAAGTGTTGAATCGTGTCCCTGGCCCCAGCGCCCGATCCTACCCGTTTTCAACACTATAATCCAATGAAAACAGGCGTCTTGTGCGGAATTGGCTTTGTTTCTCTCATTTTCCGGGCCACTTCCCGATTCAACACTTGTGTAGCGCTACTTCTGGATCACGTACAGGTACAGCGTGTGGCTGCGCCCCGCGCCGTCGTTCTCGATGTTCTCCTCGCGCTCCGGGGTCCAGCCGCGAAACAGGAAGTCGTGGGCCACAATCCGTGTGCCGTGGCGCAGTTGCCGCTCCAGGATCGGCCGCAGCTTGTCGTTGGCGCTGGGCAGCAGGTACACCATCAGCACGTCGGCCCGTGAGTAGTCCTGCTGCAGCAGGTCTCCCTGGATGATGCGCGCCTTGCCGTCCAGCCCCAGGCTGTGGATGCGTTCCGTGCTCTCCTTCACCAGTTGGGCGTCCAGCTCCACGCCCGTCGCATCGGCCTGGAACTGCTGCGCCGCCATGATGACGATGCGCCCGTCGCCGCTGCCCAGGTCGAACACCTTCTCGCCCGGCTTCACCGCCGCCAACTGGAGCATTCGTTCGACCACCAGTTGGGGCGTCGGGTAGTACGGCGCGAGCTTTTCGGCCTGCGGCTTCTTCTCCTGCGCCCGCGCTCGCCCGGCCCCCACCAGGGCCGCCAGGGCGCACACCAGCTTCCGTCGATTCATGGGTATCTCGCCTTACTCCCGTGGAACGTCCGCCGCTGCTATTGCGGGAGCGTGTAAACCCGCACCGGGTTGCTGGCCTGCCCGGAGGCTTCCACCGTGATCTCGGCCACCCCGGCGTTCAGAAAATCGGGCGCGTCGAACTCCACCAGGTAGAAGCCGACGTAGGTCGGCGCCAGCACCGCCCGCGTGACGTGCGCCGGCGCGCCGTCCACCAGCACTCGCATCCCGGCCACCACGGCCGGAGGATGCTCCGCCGGCGCCGGCAGCCCCGCCGGCCAATCCGGCTGAACCCGTCCCAGGCCCGTCGCCAGAACCTGCAGCCGCGCACCCGGCCGGACCGGGTTTAAGGCATCCACCTGCAACCCGGAGTCGGCGTCGACGATCACCGGGAAGCCGTCGCCATCCACCAGAATCGCCGGCGCCACCGGACGCAGCGGCAAGCCGAAGCTCAGCGCAGCCGCGCCCGCCCGTTGCGCCGTGATCCGCACCGAATCGCCGGCCACATCGAACGGCAGTTGAATCTGCGACTCGACCGGCGTAGCCGACAGCACCACGCCCGGTTCGTCGTTCGCCGTCACCATCTCCGCGCGGCTGCCCGCGATCGTCAGCAGCGCGCCGGGAGCCGCCGGGCGCAGCCCGTAGTCGGCCGCGTGCAGCAGCAACGGCTGCCGCACCCGGTGCGGCGCCGGACTCTCGAACACCCCGAATCCTTCCACTGCGGCCAGCACCCGGACGCCGGGCTCGTCCAGCCGCACGTCTGTTGCCGCAGCCTCCGGCAACCCCGGCAGCGCCTGCCAGCGAGCCGCCGGTTCAGGCGCTCTCAATCCCTCGTAGGAGAGGAAGACGCCGTGGTCCGTCGCGGCGTAGAGTGCGCCCGTGGCGCGGTCGAAGGTCAAGCCGTTGACGCGTCCCTCGGGCAGGTCGGAAGTCAGATCGTCCCAGGTCGCCCCGCCATCCAGCGTCCGCAAAACCCGCGTCCCCTTGCCTTCGTTGCCCGCCAGGGCGGCCACGGCGAATCTTCCGTCCTGGGCATCGCTGACGATCCTTCTTACCGCGCTCAGGGCGCTCGGAACGAAGGCCGGCCGCCAGCTTTGCCCGCCGTCCAGGCTCGACCACAGCCGCCCGTCCTCCGCGCCGGCGTAATGCGCGCCGCCGCCCTCGGCGGCTGCGCTGAGCTTCGCGCCCAGCAGCCGGCCGTAGGCGCTGTTGAGCAGTTCGTCCTTGTCCACGCCGTCGACCGGCAGCCAGCCCAGCCGGAAGCCGGGGGCCCACTCCACAACCCGTGTTCCAGTAGCTCCCTTGAGTGCCACTTCCAAGCCCCGCCCGCGAGCCGGCGCGGCCACAATCCGCGAAGCCCGAAAAGCCGGCAGGTTGTCGTTCCAGCCCTGCCATGAAAGTCCGCCGTCCAGTGAGATCCAGACGCCGGTCGCCGCCGCCACAGCTACCCGGTCCGGGTTGTCCGGATCCACGGCCAGGTCGTTGACCCGCCCGCCCAGCAGCGAGCCCTGGTGCCCCTGGGTCAGGTTGCGCCACGTCCGCCCGCTATCCTCGGAGCGCCACATCTGCTCGCCGCCGGCGTACAGCACTGCCGCGCCGCGCGGCGATTCTCGGACCAACGCGCCGGACTCCGGCAGTCGCACCGCGTCGGCTTGGGGCTCGGCCTGGGGCGCTGTCTCCGCCGGCTTCCACGCTTCTCCATCGGCGGTTTGCCAGAACCGCCCTCCGGGCAGCCCGGCCACCAGGGCTCCGTCCGCCAGGAACGCCACCCGCTCCACCGGCCCGCCAGCGGACGGAGACGGCCCGCCCTCCGCCAGCGTGAGCGTTCCCACGCGGCGCCAGTCGGGCTTGCTCTGCGCTACTGCCGCTGGTTGGCTCAGCAGTCCGCACACGGCCAGGGCAGTAACGGCTGCAAGCCGCGAGAACGCCCCGCTCTGCCGGATTGGCGCCAAATGCTCCATGCCCTACGTTGATTCTACCCCGTTACACAGTTCTGCTAATCGGTCGGAATGACCGGCGTGAATTGATTATACGTTCACATCGTGTTCTTAATACAGGCTTTTTATCGCTTGAAGTTGCCTGCAGCAGTGATAGACTGACATCGTGGTACCAGATCCCGGCGTGTGTTGCATGCCGCAGGATGGGTGTCCACAGGGGAGGCGATTGGCCCTATGAAATGGGGGAGTGGTTTCGCGCTGCTCACAGCGCTCACCCCATTGTTGTGCCATGCCCAGGGCTTCCCGGGACTCGACAGTTTGTTCGGGGAAGACGTGGCGGCCCGTGTGCTCTCGCGCGAGGGCCAGGTCTCCATTTACCGCGACAACACGAACTGGGCCATCGATACCGGCGACATCGTGCGCGTCCACCAGACGGTGGTCACCGGGGAGGATGGGCACGCCGTCTTCCGCGTCTCCGACGGCAGCACGTTTGAGGTCTTCCCCAATTCGCAGGTCACCTTCCGGGCCAATCCGGGGAGCCTGCGCGACCTGCTCGATGTCTGGCTGGGCCGCGTCCGCGTCCACGTCCAGCGTCCCGGAGGACAGGCCAACCCGAACCGCGTTTTCACGCCCACGGCGATCATCTCCGTCCGCGGCACCACCTTCGACGTCACCGTGGACGACGAGGAAGAGGCCACCGTGGTGCTGGTGGAAGAGGGTACCGTGGCGGTGGAGCACCGGCTGATGCCGCGCTCCGGCAATCCGACGATCCTGAACGCCGGACAGGAATTGACCATTCACCGCAATCTGCCGATCGAGGAGTCGCGGCATTTCGATACCATGCGCGCGGTCCAGATGGCGACCAACATCTTCGTTCAGATCATGGTGCGCATGCCGCATTACCCTGGCGGCGTCGGCCCCGTCCTCAGCGGCGGAGGCTCCGCTTCCAGCGGCGGAATAGGGCTGCCCGGCGACCACGGCGCGACACCACCGCCGCCGCCTCCTCCTCCCAAGCACTGAGCTGAAACCCGCCTGAGGGATCGCCTGCGGTGTGAATAGCGCCCGGCGTTACACTAAAAGTGATTGTGTATCAGGCATTGATTCCATTCCTGTTCTTCCTCCAGGCGCCGGCTGCTGCGGCCCCGGCTCCCGCCGGTGCGGCGCCCGATTGGGACCAGCGCCCGCGCATCGAAAAACTGGGGCGCGACGTCGCCCTACTCAAGCCGATTTTCGACCAGGTGCAGCCCCAATCCTGGACCGTCGAAGGCGGCTCGGAGGCTTATCAGAAACAGCACAAGGCCTGCCTGGCCGGCCTTTCTGACGTTCAGAACGCCATCGCGCGCTGGTCGGCCCAGCCCGATCGCCTGAGCCTGATGCTGGAATCGCTGGTCCGCATCGAGAGCCTGGACCAGCAGGCCATCTCCCTGAGCCAGGGTGTGCGGCGCTACCAGAATCCGGCGGTCGCCGACCTGCTCGACTCGATTCTGGCCTCGCTTTCGGGGGGCCTGGAATGGCTCCGTTCGCAGTCGCTCGAGATGGCCCAGCAGCGCGAGAAGGAATTGGACGTCGCCCAGAAAGAGGCACAACGGTGCAGAACTCAAATCCTCCAGCCCCGGCCCAGAAACTAGCCGCGCCGCCACCCGAGCCGACCTTCACCTGCTCGGTGTGCGGCGAGCCTGCGCGCGATATCTGTGTCTGGTGCACGCTGGACGCCTGCCCCAATCATCTATGTGAGAAGTGCCACCGCTGCACCGACTGCTGCGACTGCCCGCAGCAGCACGAGCACGACACGCTTTAGGGCGGCGCGCCGGGCCCGGCCGGGCCCGGACCAATACGACGCGGCCGCCATCCAAATCAATGGTCTTGTGGCGGGAAGTAGGCGTCGAATCTCGTGGTATCGAATCCGACACAGGCGCGGCCGGCGGCGTGATGCCACATCGGATCACCCTGCCAATCGTTCGGCGAGGCGGCCTCGAAGTTGGCGCATAGCAGGAAGTGCGTCGCGTCCTGCCGGATGTACTCGTAGGGCCGCCTGGTGAGCGGATCCCTGCGCTGGGCGGCGATCGAGAAGCGCGCGCTGAGCTCGGCCGGTGTCGCCGGAAGCTGGAATGATCCCCGCGGTTCGGTGCGCGCCCACTGGGCGTAGACTTGGTGCGAGATGTCGGTGAAATCGCGCAACCGTGCGTCATCCCTGCGCCAGGCCTGCTGGGTGGCGCGCGAACCGGTCTGGACAAAGCCCAGCGTCAGGCCGGCCGCCACGAGCACGGTTGCGATGCCCGCATAGATCAGGTTGTGCGACCGCGGCGGCGCTTCGTCGCGCAAGGTGGTGAGGTAATACGACAGCACTCCGCCGGCCAGGACCAGCAGCGTGAGCACCTGCAAGGTGAACCGCAGCGTCAGGTCGCCGCGCAGGAACCACGCCAGGAACGTGACCAGGTCGCCGATCACGATGGCCGCCGCGATCAGCAGCGCAATGTAGGTCAGCCACTTGCGCGTGGGCGACTGTAGCCGTTCGGGATTGGCCGCGGCGGCGCGCGTCATCGAGCGCATCACCGCCAGGTAGAGCGGGAAGGCCACGAAGATGCCGGCCATCTCGAAGGAGAACGTATACCGGTTCATGTAATCGACGGCGCCGGTGGACGGCCGCCAGCGGTCGATCAACGTGAAGAACAGGGAGCCCAGCGAAGTGGTCCACGTTGCCAACGCAATGAACGAAAGCAGGTGCAGGAAGGCGTCACGCGCCGCTTCCACCCCCCGGCCGCGCGAGGGCACGCCCAGGCCGGTCTCAGTCTCGTAATACGCCGCGAAGGCGTCCAGGATCTTCTTCTCCGACCAGCCGCGCGAGCGCAGCAGATCGACGACGAAACCATCCTCCGCGCCCTTCTGCTTCGCCGCACGGATGAACTCCGCCAGAGAATCGCCAGTTTCACTCACGGCTATTGGTCCTCCATGACCGGCCGACGGCTGGAAACCATCATCCAGACCATTTTACCCGCTAGTCTGCTTCCGGCCGCGCCGACTTATAGGGTGCCGCCTATTCGGAGGGAAGGGAGGGCAGCTGAGGGCAAATCGTGCACGGAGGGCTTGAGAAACGAATTCGGCCCCTGATACGATGGGCTATCGAGTTGGGAGAAAACGAGATATGGGTACCGGCCTGAGACTGATGCGGTGGATGGACCTGTACGCCACGGGAATCGAGAAGATCGACCGCCAACACGAGACCCTCACCGATCTGCTGAACGCGCTCAACGAAGCCTTCCGCGGAGGCCGGCCCAATGAAGTCCTGCTGTTCCGACTGGACCAGTTGATCGAGTTGACCCACGAGCACTTCACGGACGAAGAAGCGCTGATGCGGCGGAAGGAGTACCCGGACATCGACCTGCATAAGGCCGAGCACGATTTCCTGCTGGCCCAGGTAGCTCACTTTCGGGAGGAATTCGCCGCCAGCAAGGCCGAGCTCTCCGACTCGATGATGGACTACCTGCGCGACTGGTTGCGCGACCATATCCTGATCTCGGATCGCCGCATGGCCCGTTTCATCAAGGGCGAGACCGCGTGAGTACGTCCGCGTAGCCTGCATTCCGTTTCCCAACCGTTCCAAGCGTTGCAGCGGATTTTCAGGGTACAATCCGCCCAAAGGAGATCCTGTATGACGATCAGCCAGAGCTTACTGGGCGAGTTGGACCGTGAGTCGGCGGGGACGCGGAAAACGCTGGAACGGCTGCCCGCGGGCAAGTTCGACTTCCGGCCCCATCCCAAGTCGGGGACGCTGGGCTGGCTGGCGGGCCATATCGCCAATCTGCCGCACTGGGGCACGATGGTCTGCACCACGGACAGCGTCGACCTGGCCGCGTCCGAGTATCGCCAGCGTCCTCCGGAGCCGGTCACGGCGCAGCAGGCGGTGGAGTGCTTCGACCAGCAGACCGCCACGTTCCGCGCCGCCCTGCAGAAGATGAGCGACGAGCAGATGATGGAGACCTGGACGCTCAAGATGGGCGACCGCACGTTCATGGCCGTGCCGCGCCTGGCCGCGCTGCGCGGGCTGGTCTTCAACCACGCCGTTCATCACCGCGCCCAACTGACCGTCTATCTGCGGATGAACGATGTTCCGGTGCCGGCCTTGTACGGGCCCTCGGCGGACGAGAGCGGATTCTGACAGGCGGACCCGGCCGGGCCGCCGATCACGCCAGCGCGGCGCGGACCTTGGCTGCCAGCGCCTCGGGCGTGAAGGGCTTCTGGATAAACGCGACGCCCTCGCGCAGCAGGCCCTGGTGGTCGATCTCCGAATGCGTGTAGCCGGACATAAACAGCATCTTCGTTTCGGGCCGGACGCGTTTCACCTCATCGGCCAGCCGCACGCCCGACATGCCCGGCATGACCACATCGGTGATCATCATCTCGATCGGGCCGGGGTAGGATTTCAACAACGCCAGGCTCTCCTCGGCGCCGGAGGCCTCCAGCGTTACATAGCCCCACTGCTGCAACACGCCGCTCACCAGCGAACGAACTTCGGTCTGATCCTCCACAATCAAGATCGTCTCCTCCCCACCGGCGCCCGATGACCCGGACCCCGCCGTGTCCCCGGCTTCGCGCTCCACGCCGGCTTCCACTCGCGGCAGACAAATGGTGAAGGCCGACCCCTTGCCGGGTTCGCTTTGAACGCGCACGTAGCCCTTGCTCTGCCGGACGATGCCGAAAACGGTTGCCAGCCCCAGCCCGGTTCCCTTGCCTACATCCTTGGTCGTGAAGAACGGCTCGAAGATGTGTGCCTTCGTGACCTCGTCCATGCCCACACCCGTGTCGGCAACGGACAGCAGGACGTAGCGCCCCGGCGCCGGGCCCTCGCCCCGTTCGACCGGGTGCCAGTCCCGGCCGTTGGAGTGGCCGTCCAGGTCGATCCGGGTCGTGGAGATGGTCAGTGTGCCGCCGCCCGGCATGGCGTCCCGGGCATTCACCGACAGGTTCATCAGAACCTGGGTGATCTGGCCCGGATCGGCCAGGGTCAGGCAGGCCGAGGGATCGAGGTTTACCTCGACACGGATGTTCTCTCCGATCAGGCGCCGCAAAATGGCTTCCGTCTCCCGCGCCACGGAATTGAGATCCAGAACCCGCGGCTGGAGGATCTGTTTGCGGCTGAATGCGAGCAGTTGCAGTGTCAGGGATGCGGCCTTCTTGCCCGCGTTGCGGATCTCTGTGATGCTCTTCTTTGAAGCATCGCTCAGGCCGGCGCGGCTCAGCATCAGGTCGGCGTATCCATTGATCACCGTCAGCAGGTTGTTGAAATCGTGCGCGATGCCGCCGGCCAGCCGGCCGAGGCTCTCCAGCCGCCCGGCCTCCTCGAGCCGCGTCTGCATGCGCGTCGCGTGCTCCATCTGCTCGCGGATCTGCGCCGTTTGGGCGGCGACCCGCCGGCGCAGCACGATCACCCAGCTCAGTACGGCCAGCACGGCCGTTGACATGAGTCCCAGAACGACCAGGGCATGCCCCAGCGTCCACCAGGAGGCGCGCCGCACCACCCGGATGTCCGCCGGGGATGGGACCAGGAGGTGGAAAGATCGCGGGCTGGGGGGCACTTGCGAGTCGTCCCATTCCAGGGCGCACACGCCCGTGATTTGCAGCATGCTGCCTTCCCGCAACGACTCGATGAATTCCGAGTATTGTGGGTGCTCCAGAATCGCTGCAAACTGTTTCCGGCCGGCCTGAACGTACAGGCGGTGATCGCCGAAGGTGACGTGCTGATTGATCAGAGACGCGGTCAGGCGCACCAGCCGTGCATCATATGGCCCGCCCGTGGCCTCATCGGCCGAAATATCCACCGGCGCCGGAATCCGGCCCGGTCCCAGCCGGCGCAGCACTGCCTCCTCCAGCGCGGGCCTCCCCAGTTGCAACGTCGGGAAACCAACCGCCTCCACCCTGTCGCCCACTTGTACCTCCGGGGTCCCCTCGGTGCGCAGTTGCACGCCGCCTGTCTCGTCCGCCACGAACAGCGCATCGTTGCGCCGCAACACGACAGTGCCAGTCACCTTGACTCGGTGGTTCAATGGCCGATCAAGGTTGAAGCGCAGGAGCGATCCGATTGGGATCGCCGGGCGGGCGAATGGGTCCTGCGAGGCGCCACGCGTCACATGCACCGAATCGAGCGTCGGGGCCACCAGCTCGAATCCATTGATCCGGTGTTCCTGATCGTAGAGCGGGCTGCCGACGCCTTGCACCGTGACTTCGGCGTCGATCCATTCAGCGACTTTGCGCTTGGTATCTCCGAATACAATCCGCACGGGGACCAATCCGGAGTCCCCGGCGACGCGCAGCGTCAGCTCCGTGTCCTCCCGCTTGGAGACGAGTTGGACCACTCCGCTGAACTGCGTCCATGCGTTTTCGTCGGGGCCGATCACCCGCGAGGCCCGGAATGGCCGTGCGGCGGGCAATGCGCCATGGCCCACAATCCGGACCGACTGGCTGACGATCGAGGGCGCGAATTGGCCGCCGATACTGTAGCCCTCAATCTCCACCACGTCGCCGGGCTTGAAATGCTCAACATGTCCTGCTGCGATTTCGACGTAGATGCCGGCCGTGGAATCCTGCACGGTGAGACCCGACCAATCCGGCTCGGCCAGCGTGACAACAGCCCTAATCCGAACCGGGTAGGAGCGGTTTTCGCCTCGGCGTGTCTGGCTCTTGATCTGAGCAACCGTAGTCAAAATGGGCAATCCGGGCGTGGCGTGGTCCGGCCCCGCCCGACTCCTTCTGGGCTCTCCAGGAGCCGCCTGGGTCTGTCTGGATTCCAGTTCATCAGAAGAAGCAACGTAGAGCTGAACGCGTTGGATTTCACCCGAGGCGGCTCTGACCGTCACCGGCACGCCCCGCGCCGCCACCTCCCCACCGACCAGCGAGTCCAGGCTGGACGGGGACTCGGTGAGGACGATGCACTCCACCGCCTGGCCGCCGAGCAGCAGCGTGTGCCGGGCGTGCTCGCCGTCCACGGCCGTGCGCGGCAGCAGTTTCCCATGCGTTTCAACCCACTGGTAGTCCGCTTGCCCCTCGACGATCGTCCGCGGATCCGCCTGCTTCGGAGCCGGAAGTTTGCCGCCGGGGCCCATTGTCAGCGTCGGCTTCACGATCACCGGCGCGCTGGCTTCATAGCCCGTGAAACCGCGCACGCCCACCGCCTGTCCGGGGCTTAGATTTGAAGAAAGACCAGAGGTTGCGACGTAGATTCCGGCTGTTCCGTCCTGTACGGTCAGCAGTTCAACCTGGGGGTCGAAGAACGTGACGACGCCGTGCAACTCCACCGGATAGCCGCGGCGTGCCTCCGCCGGACTGAGGCTCCAGACTTCAGCCACGCTCCGGATTGGCCGGGCTGGGGCGGGGCGCTCCGCCCAGCGGCACGCCGTGAGCATCAGCAGGCAGACTCCTGCGACTATGTCCGGCCGCACTTCCCGGCGTCCACGGCGCTGCTCTTCAGCCGCCCGGAACTGGTCCCATCTCGGAGTACTTGCCGCCTGCACTCGCGTCACCAAAGCAGTCCACCTCGTACTTCATTATTCTCAGCCGGTGGGAGGCAAACCCGGCTTGAGGCTGGCGTTTGGCCGGCCCATCCTCTTGCCCCCGGCCGGTTACGACGGCGTGTTTCCGCGATCGCGATGGGTTGCTTGCCCGGTCGTCAATTGGATCGCGGGTCTGCGAGTTGGGGCCGGCGTCAACGTCTCACCCTAGGGGGAGAACCCCGATCGGGGCTACTCCAGAGCATATACCCGCCGTTCCGGAATCTCTTCACAAATCGCGGACGCATGCGCCGCCCGGGACCGGTCCGGCCAATCATGCCCTTCTTGGCGCTTTGCCATACTGCAAGTAGTGGCCATGCAACACTCCGCCCTGCTTTTCATGCCCGCTTGGCTGTCGTTCGCTCCGCTGCTGGTTGGCGCAACAGGGCCAGCCTGCACGGGTGCGATGTCCGTGTCCGAATTCAAGCTCGCCGTGCAAGCGCCGGACGCGAAATCTCCCCTCCCGCTGCGCGAAGTGCACGCTGTGGGGGCCGGATTCAAACTGCTGTACACGCCGGGTCAATTGCCGGCCAACGTTGACAAGAAGGCCGAAGTGGCCCTCGTTCTGGCGCCGGTGAATCATGGCGGGACGAAGAAGCCCCAGGTGGTGGTTCTCGATCCGCATTCGGCGCTCACCCCGGCGGAATGGCAATCGCCTGTCGCCGTTGACGTGGCCGGCCTGGTTTACGGACCGCAGGGGCTCGACAAGAGCCGCGTGAAGAAACTGGTCCGCAATGACGAGGAGCTGATCTCCCAACTGGCCGAATACGCCGAGAAAACGGCCCTCGCGGAGTCGCTCATCCAGCAGTTGAAAACCTCCAGCGCGGATGCCGCCGCCCCATCCACGAGCCTCGAGGCCGCCGTGAAGGGGCTCTCCGGCGCGCCGGCCGCGTCTGGCACACTGGATCGCACCGCGCCCGTTGACCAACAGGCCGCGGCGCTGCTGCGGGGGCTGAATCCGGCCGTCGCCACCTACGATCCCCTGGCGTCGAGCCCGACCGCGCGTGTCGCCCAATCCGCGGGGATCGCCGCGTCCATCGCAGGGCTGTTCTTCGGCAACACCGTCGGGCTGGCGACGGGCGGCGCGGCTCTGGCCGCGAACCTGAGCTCGCTCATCTCTCCCAACACCGATTTCCGGTCGTCTTTTGCTCAGCCTTCGAGCGGCGGCAACCTGGCGCTATGCGCCAAACGCGAGGCGCATGAGGCGCGGACTAAGATCGCCTATCTGTGGGCCGTGCGAATCCCCAATACCCCCGCGCCCGCGCTGCGCCTGAAAGCCGTCCGGTACCTGCCTCAGGGGGGATCGGGCGAGATTCCCGTCGAATTGCAGAAAGAGACGGCCTGGGCGTCCATCAACGCCGTGAAGCCATGGACCCTGACCGCCGTCTCCGGTCCGGCCAGCGCCGCCGTTCCGGTCGAGGGCGATGCGAAGTCCCAAAGCATCAAGCTGGATTTGGCGAAGGTGCATCTCGCGCCGGGCGAATACAAGCTCAGCGGAGTGTGGGATTGGTCGCCTTTCGCCGCCGAGGGTACGCTCCATGTCGCGGCCTCGCCCGACCTCGGCAAGGCGTCCATCGAAGCGGCCTCGCGGGACAAGCTGGTTCACGGCACGGGTGAAGTGGAAGTGCGCCTGACGGGAGTGGATTTTGAGTTTGTCGAGGCCGTCAAGCTACAGCCCGCCGCCTCTGACGCGAAGCCCGTGGAACTGACGCCCAAACTCCTCAAAGGCCACGCCGGCGGTCCCCAGGAGACGCTCTCGCTCAGCCTGAACACCACCGCGCTCCCGGCCGGACAGTACCAGCTGGTCCTTTCGCAATCCGGGGGCAAATCCGCCGAGCTGCCGCTGCGGATTCTGCCCCCGACGCCTGTGATCTCCGGACTTCCGCTGCGCGCCAATCTCGATGAGAACCGTCAGCTCCTGCGGCTGAAGGGGACCGGGCTCGACCGGGTTGAGGCATTGACCTCGACCTCCGCCCGAATCGAGCTCTCCGCCGAGGCTTCCGGCGCGGCCGAACGCACCGCCGAGGTGCACCTGGCCTCAGGATTGCACGCCGGCGAGACAGTGGATCTGGGAATGAAAGTCGAGGGCATGACGCAGCCCGTACTGCTGAAAGCGGCGCTGCTGGTGGCGCCGCCGCGCCCGCGCATCCTCGCCGCCACTATGTCGCGGCTCCCCAGCCTGGGCATCGAGCAGCGCCCCAACGAACTCCCGGCCGACACGTTCCTGACCTATTCCGTGCGCGTGGCCCGCGTCGGCGCTCAGGCCGAGATCCGTCTGGCGTGTGAGGACCAGTTCCAGACACTGGCCGCGCAGGATCTTCGCCCCGGCGAAAAGGGTTCCGGCGCGCGCCTCGATCAGGCCGGCGCGGGCGTCCTGTTCCTGTCCCTTTTGCCGGGCGCGATCGGGCAACCGGGATGCGAACTCGCCGCGACAGTGGAGACCGCGGCGGGAGGCATTTCCGACAGTTGGAAGCTCGGCCGCGTAGTCCGGCTCCCGCACATCGACAAGCTCACCGTGACCGACGAAAAGGTCGCCGACGGCCAGTTCGCCGGCGTGCTCGAAGGAGAGCATCTGGAGACCATCGGCAAGGTCGGCTGGGATACCACGCACGGCCTCCCGGTGGACAGCCTGCCCGCTCCGGTCGCCGGAGACGCGCTACGCCAGACTCTGCGGATCGTCGTCTCCTGGCCCTCGCCCTCGCCCCAGGCGCCGCTATATGTCTGGCTGCAGGGCGAAGATTCGGGCCGGCGGACCGAGATCCGCTACTGATCACTTTTCCGGCGGCGATTTCTGCTCCGGCCGCGACCCCTTGTCCAACAGCCGGGCCAGGCCCGTCAGGATGTCCACCGGCAGCGGGAACACGACCGTGGTGTTCTTTTCCGCGCCGATCTCCACCAGCGTCTGCAGGTAGCGCAACTGGATGGCGGCGGGCTGCTGCTGCAGGATTCCGGCTGCTTGCGCCAGTTTTTCTGAAGCCATGAATTCACCGTCGGCGTGGATAATCTTGGCACGGCGCTCGCGCTCGGCCTCGGCCTGGCGGGCGATGGCACGGATCATGTTGTCCGGCAGATCCACCTGCTTCACCTCGACCTTGGCCACCTTGATGCCCCACGGAGCAGTGTCGGTGTCGAGCACGCCCTGCAGCCGCACGTTGAGCGTCTCGCGCTGGCTCAACAGCTCGTCCAGTTCCGCCTCGCCGAGAATCGAGCGCAGCGTCGTCTGCGCCAGTTGCGAGGTCGTGTAAAGGAAGTTGGAGACCTCCAGGACGGCCTTCTGCGGATCGATGACGCGGAAGAAGATCACGGCATTGACCTTCACCGTGACGTTGTCTCTCGTCACGATGTCCTGCGGCGGCACCTCCAGCGTCTCCAGGCGCAGCGACACGCGCACCATCCGGTCGATGGGCCGGAATATGATCACCAGGCCGGGGCCTTTGGGCCGTTCCTGCACGCGGCCCAGGCGGAAGACGACGCCGCGCTCGTATTCGGCCAGGATGTTGATGCAGGAAAAGATGTACAGCAAAATGACGACCAAAAACACCAGCGTTACGGGTTCCATCGGCTTATTCCTTTCCGGGCTGTGTTGACTCAGGTTCCACTTTCAATAGCAAACCGTCCACGGCCGACACCCGCACGAATGTGCCGCGGGCAATCGGGGTTGAAGCCTTGGCGCTCCAGAATTCGCCGTGGATCCGGACCGTGCCCTCCGGCGCCAGGTCGGTGTGGGCGACGCCGTGTTCGTTGAGCAATCCGGCCTCGCCGGTGACCGCCGGCCGCAGCCGCGAACGCACCACCAGGTAGACCAGAAAGACCGAAATCGCGGCGAACGGCAGCGTGACCGCCAGCGCCGTCGTAAAGTGAATGCGCATCTCCGGAGGTCCCTCGACCAGCAGCACGGAGCCGAACAGCATGGCGATTGCGCCGCCCACCGCCAGCACCCCGTGCGCGGCGAACTTCGCTTCCAGGATAAACAGCGTGAAGGCCAGAATCAGCAACGCCACCGCCGCCCCGCGAATTGGCAGCACCGAAAGCGCCAGCAGCGCCACCACCACCAGGATCGCACCCGCCGCGCCCGGCGCCACGGCACCCGGAATGCTGAACTCCACGTACAACAACAATCCGCCGAGGATCAGCAGGATGAACGCTAGGTTGGGGTCGGCGATCGCCGCCACGGCCCGCTCCCGCAGCGTCATTTCGTAATCCGCCACCCGCACGCCCTTCGTGTGCAGGACCAGCCGGGCGCCGTTGGGTCGCGTGACCTCGCGGCCGTCCAGCCGGCTGAGCAGATCGGACTCATCCCGCACGACGAAGTCGATCAGGTGCTGATCCAGCGCCTCTTCACTGGTGAACGACTTGGCCTGGTAGACCGTCGATTCGGCGGCCGCCGAGTTGCGGTTGTGGCGCGCGGCCAGGCTGCGGACGGCGGCGGCGGTGTCGTTTTCGATCTTGTGCCGCATCGTCGCGTCCATCTCCTGCCCCAGCAGGACCGGCGACGCGGCGCCGGCGTGCGTGCCCGTCTGCATCGCCGCCACGTCCCCGGCCAGGAGCAGAATGAATCCCGCCGACGCGGCGCGCCCGCCCGAAGGCGTGACGAACGTGACCACTGGCACCGGCGACGCGTTCATCCGCTCCACCAGCGTCTGCGTGGCATCCAGCAGGCCCCCGGGCGTGTTCAGCCGGACCAGGAGCAGCGGCGCTCCACCGCGCTGGGCCTGCTCGATGGCGTGCGTCAGAATGTCCACCGTGATCGGGTGGATCACCGAGTCGAAATTCACCGCCACGGCCGCGGGCTGCGCCCCCACGGACCACGCCAGCAATGCCAGCAAACCTCCGAGAAACGGCAACTTCCGCATGCCTCACCCCGGCTCCAAAGATACCCCATCACCGGGCGTGAGTAAATCCGGCTCGCGCCCCGCCCGCCTGGCGCAGGCGCTTCCCTGCCTGCTTCGCGTAGAGCGGCATCAGCCGCTCTTCGATGTGCCCGAAGGCCGCCTCCAGGCCTCCGGCCGAATAGGCCCGGCCGATATCCGCTTCCACCGCGGTGGGCTCGCCCACGCCGGCCAGGAAGCCGTTGGAACTCATGCGGCTCGCTTTCGCCCCGTCCAGACGCCCGTCCTCGTTGAGGATCTTCAGCCGCACGTAAAGCGCCAGCACCGCGTCGCCGATCCAGGCCTGCTCGCGAAGCACGTCCTCGTGGCGCTTCGCCGCCGGCGGCGTGGGCGTTGCCGCCGCGCGCGCGGACTTCGGCGTCCGCTTCACTTTTTCTCCGTGTCTTGGAGCAGCCTGGCCAGCCGGTCCTTCCACAGCGCCGCCATGGTGTGCGAGCCGTGGCCGCGCGTCATGCCGGTGTAAGGGTACAACTCGAACTTCACCGTCGGGGCCTTCTTGAGCAAATCCTCGGCGATCTTCAACTCGGGCGGGTTGATGGTGTCGTCGGCGAAGTTCAGATGCAGCGCCGGCGTCTTGATCTTGCCCAGATCGGGCGCCGGGTTGTAGTCGCGCGAGGCGTCCACGGCGTACATCACGTCATTGGCGTCCATGTTCCGGGTCCGCGCCGCAACCATCTGGTTGAGATACGCCAGCGTCCGCTCGCGCGTCGGTCCCGACTGCTGCCAGGTGAGCGGGTTGCCGCTCACCAGCGCCAGCACGCCGATCGCCGTGCGCAGGCTCGGCGGCTGCGCCGTGTAGTCGCCGCCCTGCCAGGCCGGATCGTTCTGGATGGCTTCGATGACGATCCGCCGCCACGCCAGGTTGCGCCCCGAAATCTCCGTGGGCAGACACGCCAGCGGCATGGCGGCCTGCACAAACTCGGGGTAGCGCTCCATCCAGACATAGCTGTGCATGCAGCCCATCGACGTGCCCATCAGCAGCCGCAGATGGTCCACCTTCAGCTCTTCCGTCAGCAGACGGTATTGCGCCAGCACCATGTCCTGGTAGCCGTAGTGCGGGAACTTGGCGTGCGCCCCATCGCTCGGCTTGCTCGATTTGCCGTGGCCGATGTCGTCTGCCAGGATCACGTAATACTTCGCCGTGTCCAGCGGCTGCCCCGCGCCGAACAGCTCGCCGGCGAATATCGGAGACAGGAACTGCGTCCCCGCGCCCGTCGTGCCATGCAGGATCAGCACCGCGTTCGTCACCTGGCCCGCGGCGTCGCGTTTCGGTTCGCCCAGCGTCCGGTAGTGGATTTTCAGCTCGGGGAGCGTTTCACCGGTGGTGAAATGGAACTCCTTCAGGACCGCGTCGCCCTCTTTCACTGGCAACGACGCTTGCGCGGCGAGCACCCCCGTCGCGCACAAGATAATCGCGAGAGGCTTTCTCATGCCGCGGATTGTAACACCGGATTTCTCCGGTGCGAAGCCTTCTTTTTTACGCCTCGATCTTCGGCAGCTCGTAGCCCTTGCGGCGCGCGCGATGGAGCAGCCCGTCGGCCTCGCTATCGTTGAAGAAACGCTCGTGGCCCGGATCCCAGCGCAGCGGGCGCGCCAGCTCGCGACAGATGTTGATCAGGTGGCACACTGTTGTCAACCGGTGGCCCACCTCGAAGTGCGCGTTTGGTAACTGGCGCGAGCGCATGCAGTCCAGGAAGTTCACCAGGTGGAACAGGTCCTCGCCGCGGCCCTCCGGCGTCGGATCCGGAGCGCCCTTCAGCAGCTCCGGCCGGTCGGTCTCCCAGACCCCGCGCTTGATCTCGATCCGCCCATTGGTCCCGTAGAAAATCGCGCCCAGGTCGGCGTGGTCGCGCTTCGGCCCGATCAGCTTCAGCACGGTCCCGCTCAGGTAGCGCAGAAACACCGGCTTGGTCGCGCCCGTCTCCTCCTGCCAGATCTCCGTCGGCCCGGTCGCGTCGGTCCCTAGCGCGCATTGCACCTGATCCAGCGCGTGCGTCCCCCATCCCGTCACGCCCCAGCTCTGCCCTCCGCCGTCGTAGTCGCGATACGATCCCCAGCCGTACTGCAACTCGGAATGATACTGCCGCAGCTCCGTCTGGTTGCACCACTGCTCCCAGTCGAGGCCCTCCGGGATGGCCATCGGCGCGCGCGGAATCCACGTCATCGGCGGCTCGAAGTTGCACGCGATCACGGTGTGCACGAATCCGATCGCCCCCTCCCGCACCAGCTTGCTGGCGTACATGTTGGCCGGCATCGAGCGCTGCTGCGTGCCGGTCTGCAGCACGCGCTTATTCTTCTGTACCGCCTGGCGCAGCGTGATGCCTTCCGCCACCGTCAGCGTAAGTGGCTTTTCGCCGTACACGTCCAGGCCGGCCTGCAGGGCATGCATCAGGATCAGCACGCGCGCGTGCGTGCATGTTTCGACGAACACGGCGTCCAGCTTCTCATGCTCCAGCAACTGCCGGTAGTCGTTGTACTTGGTCCACCGGGCGCTTTCCGGATGCGCTTTCACCGCCGCCGCCAGCTTGCTCTGAGCGCAGTCGGCCACCGCTACGACTTCCGCGCCCGGCAACTCGTAGCCCAGCAGCCAACTGCCGCGGCCGCCCGTGCCGATGAACCCCAACCGGATCCGGTCGTTCGCTCCCCTGACGCGCTGCGGATTGAGCAGCGGCAGCGCCGCCGCTGAGCCCAAGAATTGCCTGCGATTCATACCCGTTCTCCTGAAACTGGCCCGCTCACGGGCCTGCACTTTTCCGTCCCGAGTCTATCACTACACGATTCTCTCCAACTTTTTCTATTTCCACCGAGCAAAAATGCCCTTACAATTCAACAGATCCCTCCTGCTCTGGAAACGCTATGAATCCCCTGTACTGGCTGTCGCTGCTGCGCGTCCCGATCTTCTTCTGGCTGTTGTACGGCCCCGGCCTGATCCTGCTGATGCAGCCTAATATGTCGCTCGCGCGCGGCTTCGCCGATCTCACGCCCTGGCAGTTCCTCTTCGTCGCCGCGGCCTTGTGGAGCGCCGCGACCTCGCTGGCCGCCAGCATTAACCTCGTCTTGCTCTACGGACCACGGCGCATCGGCCTGCCCGACCGCCACCCGCCCTCCAGCGGATGGGTCATCCTCGCGACTTCCATTCCCTCCGCGGCCACGGTCTGCTTTCTGGTCTGGACCGCTCCGCAACTCGATCCGCCCAATCGCCCGGTCTGGCTTTACGCCCTGATCGCCCTGGCCGCGCTGGCCCTCGTGCTGTTGGAGACCATCGCCCTCATATGGCTGGCGCTGCGCCTCGACGACCCGCACGATGCGGCCGCCGCGCCGGCCGAAATGATTCTGCCCCTGGCCATGGTTCCGGGCGCGCAGCGGGCCTACCAGGCCCGCCCGCCGACACCCCGGCTGCATGCCGCCGGCCGCCGCTTCAGTCACCGGTTGGCCCGTTTCCTGGGGCCGGGCTATGTGGATCCGGTCCACGGCGGATTCCTGTCCGGCCATGCCCTGTCCACTTTTCTGGCCCTCGGCTACGCCGTGATCTACGCGATTGGCGGGACCAGCGTGACCTTCCATGGCTCCGTTCGTCACGGTGACGCCACGCCGGTCATCGGTCAAATCGCCTCGGCCCTGGCGTTCATTGTGATCCTGTTGACGCTGCTCGGATGGGTGCTTGGTGCGCTCTCGTTTCTGCTCGACCGCTGGCGCGTCCCGGTGCTGGCACCGTTCGTTCTGCTGGCCGCCGTCACCGCCTTCTGGTCCTCTCAGGATCATTACTTCCCGGTGTTTCCTGCCTCGACGCCCCTCGCCCGCCCCACTCCGACCGACGTCGTCGTGAACTCCAAACTAGCTCCGCGCATGCTGATCGTCGCCTCGGCCGGAGGCGGCATCCAGGCCTCCGCCTGGACCACCACCGTCATGGCCGGCCTGCAGCGCCAGGATGCGCGCTTCCGCGACACTGTCCGCCTGCTGAGCGGCGTCTCCGGCGGCTCCGTCGGCCTTTACTACTCCCTGCGCCTGTATCCCAAGATGGAAGGCTCCGGCATTTCGCTCGACGACCTGGCGGAGCTCGGCAGCACCTCCGTGCTGGAGGCCGTCGCCCACGGCCTCGCCTATCCCTGGTCCGACCGTGGCCAGGCCCTGGAGGACTGCCTCGGCACGGCCGGCGCCAACCACGTCACTCTGGGCCACTACGCCTCCCTGATGCTCGCGGCGCCCGGATCGCTCCCCGCCGTGATCCTGAACGCGACTTCGGTCGAGGACGGCTCGCCCGTCGCCTTTTCCACGTCTTCCGTTTTCGCCAACAACACCGGCCTGCGCGACTGGTTCGACACCGACAAGAACCCCGGCGTGGACCTTCAGTTGCCGACCGCTGCGCGCCTCTCCGCCACCTTCCCCTACGTCTCGCCTTCGGCCCGGCCTCCCCAGGGATCGCCCTCTTTCCGCCATTTTGGCGATGGCGGCTATTTCGACAATTACGGCCTTTTCTCGGCCATGGCCTGGCTCGAGGACGCCCTCGGCAGCCTGTCCCCGGATCGTTCCGACAAGCTGCAGGTCCTGCTTCTGGCCATCGAGTCTTTCCCCGTTGACGACTCCGCCGCGCCCGTCTCCCACGGCCGCCTGTGGCAACTGCTGGCGCCCGTCAACCTGCTCTACAACGCCCGCTCCTACAGCCAGCGTAGCCGCGACGACCTGGAAGTTTCGCTGTTCCAGACGCGCTTTGAGCACATCTACGGCTTACGCCCCAACCAGTTCACCACCGTCACGCTGCGCTATCGCGTGACTGGGGATTGTGAAAAATCGCCGCCTCTCAGCTGGCATCTGACGCCCGGCGAAAAGCAATGCATCGCCAATTCCTGGCAGGCCGTGTTGAGCGACCCCGCCACCCATCGCCCCGCGCCCGCGCTCCAGCAGGTGCTCGACTTCGTCGCCGGACGTTGAGTCCGCGCTTCATTCGGACATCCGCGGGCCCTGCGGCTGCTGCGGCCCCGTCGGCTGCTCCAGTTCCCCGCGCTTGTTTCTGGGACGGCTGTCCAGTTGCTGCACGCCGCCCTTGAATGTCAGCCGCACATCCACCACCGCCCGCTGGTCGTCCACCTTCGTGTCCGCCTTGGTGTCGCCCAGGTAGTCCAACACGCCGCGCTTCTTTACCTGCGCCAGGAACATCTCCGGGTAGCCCGCGCGGTAGGCATCGCCCGGCTTCACGGCCCACATCTTGCGGATCACCGGCTCGCTCTCGAAATCCAGCCCGTCGATATCCAGCCGGCCCATCTTATACAGCGCCCCCGGCTCGACCTCGACCCGGACGTCGGCCGTCTTGGCCTCGTCGTCGAGCTGTTTTGTGGCGTGATACGTGGCCTTCAGATAGCCCATCTCCTTCACGCGGTCGATCACCTTCTGCATGCCGCGCCCGATCTCGCTCAGGTTGGTCGTCCCGCCGTTTTTAAAGGAATCGCCGCCCAGCGCATTGACCTCTTCCTCCCGGATGGGCGCGCCAACGATGTCCAGCCGTCTCAGCTTGTACAGCGGTCCCTCGTCCACCGTGACCGTCACTGCCACGCCGTGCCCGCTCTTGGACGGCTCCGCGGTGATCGTCGGCCACTTCGCGCCCAGCCGGCCGTAGGCGTCGTACAGTGCGCGCGCGGTCGTCTCCAGGAACGTCCGGAACATCAGTTCATCCCACGGCGTGCCCACCGCGACCTCCGACATCACTTTCTGCGCCTCCGGCTCCGGCACCGCATGTCCGCCCTTGAAGATGACTTCGGCGATGTTCGGCGGCGGCGTCTTCGACCTCAGCACGGCCACTACTTCGCCTTGCAGTCCCGCTTCGAATTTCACGATCACCGGCTCGCCGGCGCCCCGCTCCTTCAACATCGCCTCCGCCAGTTCGCTCATGCGGTTTCCGTAGATCTCGGTCAGCGGAATGACCGGGCCGAAGATCGGCAGCGTCTTGGCCGCCCGCGCCGCGAACTCCTTCGGCGCCAGCTTCAGCCCCTCGATGCGCCACCCGCCGCGCTGCTCCACGTCGCCGACCTCGAAGGTCACGCGCATTCCTTCGGTCCCCGCCGGCTCATAGGCGTACGCCACCGCGTCGAAACACCCCGTCTCGTACAGCCGCTCGCGCGCCTTGTCAAAATCTTCCTTGCCCGTCAGCGCCTCCAGTTTCAACCCCGACAGCGCCATCAACTGCTCGTCGGTAAACAGTTTTGAGCCTTTGAAAACCACGCTCTGCAGCGGCCACCTCTCCGCCCCCGTCGCGGAAGCCTTCTTCGCTGCGCCGGCTTTCGGCTTCGCCGGCGCCTGGGCCGGCGCCGCCGGCGCGCCCATCCACGTCCCGCCGGCTGCCAGCACCAGCACGATTACGCTCTTTGCAATCCTCATGCCCGCTTCAGTCCCCTCCGTCCGCTCTTCCATTCCTAACGACGCGCCCGCCCCCTGCCTGCGTTGCGTTCCAACTCAATTATGGCCGCATTAGCGGCTGTTAAACTAAGAACGATGTCCTACGACGTGATCGTGATCGGCAGCGGTCCCGGGGGCTACTCCGCTGCCATCCGCGCCGGCCAGTACGGCCTTAAGACCGCGCTCATCGAGAAGGATCCCAAGCTCGGCGGCGTCTGTCTCCACGTCGGCTGCGTGCCCACCAAGGCGCTGCTCAACACGGCCGAGATTTGGGAGCACTTCAAGCATCCCGAGCAACAGGGCCTGCATTGTGAGAACCCCGTGCTCGACCTGCCGCTGGTCCTCCAGCGGAAGGACGCCATCGTCAACCAGCACGCCGACGGCATTGCGTTTCTGATGAAGCGCCAGAAGGTTGAAGTCGTCAAGGGTTTCGCCCGCCTCCTGGGCCGCGGCCAGGTTCAAGTGCAAGACGGCAGCGCCGCGCGCGTCCTCGAGGCCAACAACATCATCCTCGCCACCGGCAGCGAGGCGCGCCTGCTGCCCGGCCTCGCCCCCGACCCCCAATTCATCCTCACCAACATCGAAATCCTGCGGCTCCAGCAGGCGCCCAAGCGCCTCTTGATCATCGGCTCCGGCGCGGTCGGCGTCGAGTTCGGTTGCATCTTCCGCAGTTTCGGCAGCGAGGTCGTGATCTTCGAGATGCTGCCGCGCGTCGTGCCCGTCGAGGACGAGGAAGTCTCCAAGCAGCTCGAGCGCAGCTTCAAGAAGCGCGGCATCCGCTGCGAGGTAAACGCCCAGGTTGACCTCGCCTCAGTCGAGCGCACCGGCTCCGGCGTGCGCCTCAAAGTCAAGCTCGGCAATGGCAAGACCGAGACTTTCGAAGGCGACTGCCTGCTCGTCGCCATCGGGCGCAAGCCCAACACGGAAAACGTCGGTCTGGACAACACCAAGGCCGAGCTGGACCGCGGCTTCGTCAAAGTGGATCCCTACCAGCAGACCGCCGAGCCCGGCCTTTACGCCATCGGCGACATCGTCGCCGGCACGCCGCAACTGGCCCACGTCGCCACCATGGAAGGCCTGGTCGCCGTCGGCCACATCGCCGGCAAACCCGTCACGCCGATTAACAAGCGCCGCATCCCCGGCTGCACTTACACCGACCCCGGCATCGGAAGCGTCGGCCTCACCGAGAAGCAGGCCCGCGAGGCCGGCTACGACGTCAAGGTCGGCAAATTCCCCTTCGCCGCCAACTCGAAGGCCTCCATCCTCGGTTCCCACGAGGGCTTCGTGAAGGTCGTCGCCGATGCCAAATACGGCGAGATCCTGGGCGTGCACATCATCGGCCCCCACGCCTACGAGTTGATCGCCGAGGCCGTCGCCGCCATGGAAGCCGAAGCCACCGTCGAGACCATGATGGCCACCATCCACGCCCACCCCACGCTCTACGAAGCCTTGGGCGAAGCCTTCAACAACGTCTACGGCCTGGCCATCAATGCCTGACTTGCCCGTGTCTGACGCGCCCGCAGCGTCCCGCCGCATGAGGAAACTCGAGTCGAGCGACCTCGGCCGCATCTCCTTCGCCGACGCCTGGGCCGTGCAGCAGACCCTCGAGGCCCGCCGCAAAGCCGGCGAAATCTGCGACCAGCTCCTGCTGCTCGAACATCCTCATGTGCTGACCCTCGGCCGCAACGGCCGCCTCGAAAACGTCCTGCTCAGCCGCGACCGACTGGCCGCGCTGGGCATTGACTTCTTCGAGATCAACCGCGGCGGCGACATCACCTACCACGGTCCCGGCCAGATTGTCGGCTACCCGATTGTCGATCTGCGAGAATGGAAACGCGATGTCGTGGCCTACGTCCGGGGCCTGGAGGAGACGGTGATCCGGACCTTGGCGCGCTTCGGGGTGCAGGGATGCCGCGAGCCGGGAGCAACGGGAGTCTGGGTGCTCGATAAAGACGGTCAATTGGCCAAAATCTGCGCCATCGGCGTGCACATCTCGCGCTGGGTCACTACCCACGGCTTGGCCTTCAACTGGACCACCGACCTGAGCTATTTTCGCTACATTATTCCTTGCGGGCTCACCCGGCCCGTGACATCCTTGGAAGCGCTCGGAATGGCGCTCCCGCGCGAGACCGTCCAGCAGGCGCTGGGCGAGGAGTTCGCGCGGGTCTTCGAGTACGATGCAGTCGTCGCCGCCGCACCGGCGGTCGTCTGACGCTAGTTGGAACGAATGGAGAGCACCCCATGACCGATGTTGTGATGCCCCAGATGGGCGAGAGCATTGTCGAAGGCACGCTGACCAAGTGGCTTAAGAAGGTCGGCGACCCCGTCCAGCGCGATGAGCCGCTCTTCGAAATCTCCACCGACAAGGTCGATACCGAAATCCCCGCCCCGGTCGAGGGTGTCCTCACCGAGATCCTGGTCCAGGAGGGCGCGGTCATCGCCATCAATACCGTCGTCGCCCGCATCGGTGCGCCCGGCGAGGCCGTCGCTTCGCCCGCTGCCTCGGGCGCCGAAGCTCCGGGAGCGAAGGTGGCCGCCCCGCCCGCAGAAACAAAGCCTGCGCCCGCGCCAGCCCCTGCGCCCGTCACTGCTCCCACCCCCGTGGCTGAGCCGGCGCCTGCAGCCGTCGCGCCCGCAGGCCGTAGCCGAGGAACTCGCCGGCCCCGTCAGCCCGCTGGTCCGCAAACTGGCCCGCGAGAACAACATCGATTTGAGACTCGTGAAGGGCACCGGCGCCGGCGGCCGCGTCACCAGGGCCGACGTCGATGCCTACCTCGCCACGCGGGGCACAACACCCGTTCCGGCTTCAGCTCCAGCTGCGGCTCCGGCGCCCGTGCCGGCCCCGGCTCCAGTAGCCGCCCCTGTGCGCGCGCCGGCTCCATTGCCCGAATCCTTCCCGCCGCTGGCGCCTCCCGAGCCCGCCAAATTGCGCCTCGAGCCGATGTCCATCATGCGCCAGAAGATCGCCGAGCACATGGTCCTCTCCAAGCGCACTTCGGCCCACGTCACCACCGTTCACCGCGTCGATATGACGCCCGTCGCTCGCCTCCGCGCCCGCTCGAAAGAGGAGTTCCGCCAGCGTTACGGCTTCGGCCTGACGTTCCTGCCCTTCGTTGTCCGCGCCGCCGCCGAAGCCCTGCGCGCCTTCCCCATTGTCAACGCCTCCATCGAGGGGACCAACATCCTCTATCACAACGAGATCAATATCGGCATCGCCGTGGCGCTCGACAGCGGCCTGATCGTGCCCGTCATCCGCCAGGCCGACGAGAAGAGCGTCGCCGGCTTGCAGCGTGCCATCGTCGACCTCGCCGCCCGCGCCCGCTCCCGCCAGCTCAAGCCCGACGAGGTCTCCGGCGGGACCTTCTCCATCACCAACTTCGGCAGCTTCGGCAGCCTCTTCGCCACGCCCGTCATCAACCAGCCGCAGGTCGCCATCCTCGGCCTGGGCGCGGTCGAGAAGGTCCCCGTCGTCGTCGACGGAGATGCCATCGCCATCCGCTCTTGTGGCTACCTGGCCCTGACCTTCGACCATCGACTCATCGACGGCGCTCTGGGCGACCAGTTCTGCCAGAAGGTCAAGCAGGTGCTCGAGAACTGGAGCGGCGAGGTCCTGTAGTACAGCCCGCGCGCGTCCTGACCGGCCATTGTGTGAGTTAACCCTGCGGCCGATGCACCGCTGCGGCGCTCGCTTCGCCGTACAATCGGTTCATGCTCCCCGGCCCGCTCCTGCTCCTCGCCGCGGCGCTCGCGCTCCAACCGCCGGAGACTGGCTCCGCGGGCCTCGAGCGGCGCACAACGGTCCTGATCGAGCAGATCGAAAACGCCGCCATGGCCGAGCCGCCGGTCTTCGGCATCGACACCCAGATTCGCGCCGGCGAGGTCCTGAAAGGCCACGACGATGCCCGCGCCGCGCGTTTCCTGCGCGACGCCGGCCAGGGTACGCTGCAGCTCACCGACGCGTTGACGCGCGCCGCATTCCTCAAAGGCATCGTGAGGCTGCTGGCGCCCCTCGACGCCGCCCATGCCGAGTCGCTCTGCGCCACCCAGTCGCGCCGCCCGCCCGGCCGGCAGGCTGACCCTCTCGCTGTTTGCTACGACCAGTTGATCGGCGGCCTCAAGGACTGGAGCCAAGCCCGCGACGCGCTCGACCGCGCCCTCGCCGCCGGCGCCTACAACCTCACCTCTACCGGGCATCTGCTCCAGCAGGCCCGCGAGAGCCAGCCCGCCGACTTCGCGCCGCTGCTGGCGGAGATCGTGGGAGCCTTCCCGGAGCAGCCGGAGCCGGATGAGGTCGCACAGCTCGAGAGCGTCGCGGCCACTTGGCGCCGCGCCGCGCCGGCGCTGGCCCGCCAGGCCCTGGCTCGCTGCCGCGCCGCGCGCAAGGCTCTTGCGCAACGCCCGTCCGCCACTGTGCAAGGCGGCGAGCACAACGCCGCCTCCGAGCCCGGCTCGCCCCTGACAGAGCCTGCGGGCGAGGAGCCCGGCGGGGCCAAGATGAAGTTCGACTTCAATTTCAATTTCGACATCGACCTCGGTTTCGGCGAGCAGGCCGACGACCCGGGTCTGAAGAACCTGCCCGAAACGAAGGACCTGCCGCTGGACGCCGCCCTGCGGCTGATTCGCTCGCAGGAGTACGCCGGCGCGCGCGCCGCGATGCTGGGCGACCTGCTCGACTCGCGGGCGGGCGAACTGGACGCCCCGCGCTGGGCCTCGCTGGCCGCTGAGACAATCCGGGACGGCGCCCGCATGCGGCCCAGCGGCGACGAGCTGGTGCTGCTGGCCGGGATGGCGCGGCTATGCTTCGAGCACGGGGAGCGGACCCTCGCCGCCCAGGCCGCGCAGGCGCTCGCCGCGAGCTTCGATACTCTGGTGCAGTGCGGCGACTCCAGCTGCGCCATCTTCCGCATCGGCGGCTCGCCCGGCACGATGATCATGCTCTTCGCCGAGTATCTGAAGAAGAGCAACATCGAGCCCGCCGACCTGGGCCTGCATCACCCCGATCTCGACGCGCGCTGGCTGGTGATGGAACTCGAGTCGCTGCTGAATGACAATACGGAAGAGAAGCGGCCGGGCGGCAAGGAGGGCAAACCGTCATGAGCGTGGAGCGGCTGGTGATCGATTGCGCGGTGCGCAAGCTGAGGCAGCTCGAGGAGCGCATCGAGGTCTGCCTGGGCAAGCTGAGCGACGAGCAGATCTGGGGGCGAGCGGGCGAGAACTCGAACTCCGCCGGCAACCTGTGCCTGCATCTGGCGGGCAACGTGCGGCAGTGGATTCTGCATGGCGTCGGCGGCGCGCCGGACGTGCGGCAGCGCGACGCCGAGTTCGCCGCGCGCGGCAGCGTTGCGCACGAGGAACTGGTGAAGCGGCTGCGCGAGACGGTTGCCGAGGCGTGCCTGACGTTGCAGGCGCTGCCCGAGGCGCGGATGACGGAGATGATCCGGCCGCAGAACTTCGACATCAGCGTGACCGAGGCGATTCTGCACGTGTTGGAGCACTTCGCCCAGCACACCGGCCAGATCATCCTCCTGACCAAGGCCGCCACCGGAGAAGACCTGGGATTCTACTCATACCTGAAGGCGGCCGCGCCCGGGACCCCGCACACTCAGCAGCCCTAGTGGCTCCGGGTAACCTCTCCCTCCGGACGCGCGGTCGGCGCCTCAATCCCCGAGCCACCACCGCCACCACGCTGATTACGCGATTCGCCTGCCGGGCTTTCGTAACACCTCTTGAAAATTCTTGCTACCACTGTTAGTATTACGATTTGAATTTTCGTAGCGCTCTTCAAGATCCAATGGGCCATCGATTCCCCGCCCTTGCCGCACACTGCATCGACGCCCGCCGCGCCCTTCGGAGGCTGGGCGCATCATGCGGCTGAAGTGTGGGGCTTTATTGTTCCTCCTTGCACCTGGCCTGATCTTCGCCCAGAACATTGTAGTGTCGGGCCGCGTCGTTGATCCGCAGGGAGAGGCTCTCCCGAAGGCCGACGTTCGTCTCCTTGACCATCAACACGCCGTGGCCCACGCCACTTCCGGACCTGACGGAAAATTCGAACTGCAGGTCCAGTTGGCCGGCGAGTATTTCCTCAACGTGGAAGCCCCGGCTTTTCGCGCCGTGCACCGCTCAGTGGTCGTTCGCGCCGGACGCAACGAAACACTGCAGATCCGCATGGACACGCTCTCCATTCGCAGCGAGTCCGTGACCGTGACCGCGGACGTGGCCGGAGTCGATGTCCAGGCGCCTGATCCCGCCGAGAGGGTATTCGTCAGCGAGGATTTGCTGGATGCAAATCCGGGCCGTCCAGGCGCGCCGGTTTCGATACCCGGCTATCCGATTGAAACCGCGTCGAGCGGTATCAAGGCGCCGCAATATTTTGCGCCGGGCGTCGCCGGTGACCACGGCGAGCCCATCGCGCAGTTCGTCCAGGTCGGCGCCTACCTGGTCCCCAACAACCTGTCGGCGAACGCTCACGGCAATGGCTACACCGATCCGAACATTTACATTGCGGATGTGATCGAGAGCGTCGAGGTGGATGGCGGCGCGTTCAATGTGCGCGAGGGTAATCACGCCTTGAACCTGGCGACGACCTATGCACTGCGATCGCATCTCGATCCGTTTTTCACCCTGACTGCAGACAACCGCGACATCACGGGCACGGCGGGGCTCAGTCCTTCGGACCATTCGTGGATCGCGATCGAGGGCTCATACGGCAATGGATTCCTGGACCGGCTGGAGCATCGCAAGCAGGTTAAGACTCAACCTCGGCCGGGTCTTCCGCGTGGGAGCTCACACGCTGACCTTAGTTCGGAATCGGTTACTATGGCTTCTCCTATGTGGCGGGACTAAGTCCGATTTACGGATTCAATTCCGTCGATGCTGCCGACGGATGGAAGCAATACCCGGATACGATTGACCCTCGGCAGAAGGATCAGACCCACACCGCGCTGATCGCTTTGAACGATGTGTGGAAGCTGGGCGACAACCAGGAACTTCAGCTCTCCGGATTCTTCCGCACCTACAACCTGTCTCTATTCTCCGACTTCGGGTTTGGCCTGATCCGCCAGAGCGAGTTCCGCACCGTGAGCCGGCGGCAACGCGGCGTATAAGAAGAAGTATCTCGAAGGCACTTACTCTGCTGGCCGGGATCGACTACGAGCGCGAGGCGCCGCGGCGCGACGACCTGGACCATTACAACTTCTACAATCCCACCGACCCGTACTACTACGGACCGTTCATCAAGGTGGACGGAAATAATGTGACCATCGCTCCGGTAACGCCCTACATCGCCGCGGAAGGCGAGCTGAGCAAGTACTTTCGCTACTACCTGGGTTGGAGACGCGATGAGATCAGCATCGACAACCAAGACCTGGTGACTCCCGCGAATTCCTGGAATAGGTTGGTAGGAGTGAATTCGCCGAAAGCGACGATGACGTTTTTTCCACAGGAATCCTGGTACGTTCCTCAGCTCGCGCTCAGCTTTGGGAAGTCGTTCTTTACGGAAGATCCGAGAGTGGGATCGACTGTGGGACAGCAGGCCGCATCCGGCAACCCGGTGGCTGCTGACCCGGTGGAGACGGCGCGCTCATATCAACTGGTCGCCAGCAAGCGCTTCCACAAGACGGATCTGAAGCTGACATTGGGACACGAAACACAAACCGCCGAGTACGGGAAGATTGATCCAGACACCGGCTTGCAGTTCGACCTGGGGCCGGGCCGTATTCGTTATCTCGCGCTTACTCTGCGCCAGAGCTTCCCCTATGGATCGCTCCAGGCGACGTTCGAGCAGGCCGATGCCCGCGATTTGGACACGGGACAGGTGACCCCTGAGGCTCCGAGATTGATCGGCGATCTTTCCTGGACTTATCAAAAGCTGCCCTTTCATTTAATGGCCAAAGGTGAATTTGAATACGTCGGAAGGAAGGCGGTCGGGAATGGATGCGATGAGAGGTACCCGAGCGACCTGACCTCCTACTGCCTCGGCGTGCCGGACAAAGAGTTCCGGCTGGCCCTGGTGCGGCCATTTGCTGCGGGAAAGATCAACGTCGGCTTAAACATGATGATTGCCCGCGGCTACACCGGGCAGACCACCGAAAACTTTGCCACGGACGATCATCCCGGGTATGCCGGCGCGTTGCCGGTCCCCGCAAACCCGATCGCAGAGGTTGTTGGAGTGCGAATACCTTCCTACGCGAGCTTAAGCTTTACCTATAGGTTTGGCCGCTAGCCCGGATGTTGCACCGCAATCGCAGCGAGGCGCGATGAGAGGGCCGCAGCCGATTGTTGGTGAAACATCCGGGCTAGGTCAGCACGGTGATCTTTCGAGCCTTCCATGTCCGGATACGATCTTTCCATTCGTCGCTCCTGCATGGCCTGGCCAATGAGATCCCGCGCCAATTGCACCGGCGACAATCGACCCTGTGTGAAATAATGCGTGAGTACACGCCTATGCGTTTCCCCATTGCATACCAGGACCCATTCGATCAAGGCCCTTTGATCCCGGAATCTGTAGGCTTCAAGAATCCCCGCACCGGAGTTTCGTACACCGTGCGCAACGAGATCCCTGTTTTCCTACCCAAGGGCCCGGTGCTAGGCGTGAATGCCCGCTATCAGCAGTTATATGACCGCTTCGCTCCTTTTTACGATTTCTCTACCCGACTGTATGCCTGGTGGAGGAGCGGAGCCGAGGCCGCCCGTCGCAAAACGTATTTGGACTTAATTGAGCTCCATCCTGGAGGCAGCTTTTTGGAAGTTTCCGTAGGCACGGGGGCGAATTGGCAATATCTGAATCGCGACGCGGATTTCTATGGCCTGGACCTTTCGGCAGGCATGCTCGCTCGTTGTCGCCGCAATGCGCGTCGCCTCAAACTGCGATTCCAGCTTTGCCAGGGTCTGGCCGAGTACCTGCCCTATCCAAACTCCGTATTTGACTGTGTCTTCCACATCGGTGGGATCAACTTTTTCACGGATCCCGGCGCGGCTCTGCGCGAGATGGTGCGGGTGGCTAAGCCGGGTAGCCGCTTGCTGGTCGTGGATGAAACCGAGGAACTGGCCCGGCGCCACGAGGACAAGCTGGTTGCCGGGGCCTTCTTCAAGCACCGCCCCCGGACCATCGTGGCTCCCGTGAATCTGTTGCCTCCAGGAATGCAGGAAGTGGAAGTGCGCGAGATCTGCGAACGCGAACTCTACATGCTGACCTTCCGCAAGCCAATGCAAGGCGATGCGGGTTGAGACCGGCGGGCCGGCGCTATCGCCGTCTTTTCGTCGTTCGCGCCGGCTCGCGACTCCCGCTGAAACCGGCGCTCCGGCATACTGGGAGCAGGCCCATGCCGGGAACTTTGTACCTGGTTGCCACGCCCATCGGCAATCTGGCCGATATCACTTACCGCGCCGTCGAGACGCTGCGCGCCGTGGCGGCCATCGCTTGCGAAGACACCCGCCAGACCCGTAAGTTGTTGGACCATTACAACATCCAGCGCCCGCTCGTCAGCTACCACGAGCATAACGAAGGCCAACGCACTCCAGCTTTGATCGCTCGCCTGAGTGCGGGCGACGACATCGCCCTGGTCTCGGATGCCGGGACGCCGCTGATCTCGGATCCCGGCTATCGCCTTGTAAATGCAGCAGTTGAGGCTGGAATCCGGGTGGTTCCGATCCCCGGAGCGTCGGCGCTGTTATGCGCCCTGTCGGCGTCCGGATTGCCCACTGGTTCCTTTTATTTTCATGGCTTTCTGCCGCGCAAGAGCGGTGAGCGGCAGCGCTTTTTGGCGACGCTGGCTGTTAGCGGCACGGTCCACGTTTTCTACGAGGCGCCGCACCGTATCCTGGAGACTATAAAGGACTTAGTGGATGTCTTGGGCGATCCGCCGGTGGTCGCGGCGCGGGAACTGACCAAGCTGCATGAGGAGTTCCTGCGCGGGCGAGCGTCGGAGGTGCACGCCGTCCTGGCCGGGCGGGACGCGGTCCGGGGCGAGTTTACGCTCCTGGTGGGGCCGCTATCGAGCGCCGATCAAGCTGCGGAAGTGACGATTCCTGAAGAGGTTACGGCCCTCGAGAAAGTCGGGATGCGGCGCATGGACGCGATCAAGGAAGTGGCGCGCCGGCGCGGCCTGCCCAAGCGCGCGGTGTACGCCCAGGTCGAAATTCCGGACCAAAAATGAGCCGGCGACGGGCGAAAGACGGCCTCGAAAACGGCGTTTTGCGGCATTTCGGCGCACACGCTAAAATTCAGATAAGTCCTTTTATTGCAATAGATCCACGGTGAAACAGCGTGAAAGTGCAAGAATGCGCGTGTTAATGTTGATAACCTCTTTGTTTGCCACAGATCCACCGTGGCGCACGGTGAGCCATGTTAATGTTGCACCTTAATGTTCGTAACTCCAATCATTGCAGCAGATCCACCGTGACGCACGGTGCGGCATGTTAATGTGCGCCAAAATGCCCGTGAAATTTGCCTAAGCCCTTTATTTGCCATAGATCCACCGTGAAGCACCGGGGCAATCGAATAAGTCATTTAGAATCAGATAGTTGCGCCCACGGCGTGGGCGGGTTTACGGCGCTATACGGCTAAGTCCTTTAGAAAACCGTAGATACACGGAACCGCAAAAAACACGAGTTTTTACGGTTACAACACGGTGTTTTACCGGCAAATTCGCGACTTTGCCGCGGCGGTTATTGTCGGTTTCAGGCGCAGGTCCAATCGAGAATGACCTTCCCAGAGCGGGAAGAGCGCATGGCGTCGAAGCCCAGCGTAAACTCGTCAAAGCGGAAACGGTGCGTGATGATCGGCGTCAGGTCGAGCCCGGACTCGATAAAGACCGTCATCTTGTACCAGGTTTCGAACATCTCGCGGCCGTAGATGCCCTGGATCGTCAGCATGTTGAAAATCACCTTGTTCCAATCGATGGCGACCTCCTGGTTGGGGATGCCGAGCAGAGCGATGGAACCGCCATGCCGCATGTTGTCGATCATGTCACGCAGGGCGCGGCCGTTGCCGGACATCTCCAGGCCGACGTCGAAACCCTCCCGCATGCCGAGCCGCTTCTGGACTTCGGGCAGCGTCTCGCGTGTGGCGTCGACGGCTTCGGTGATACCGAAACGCCGGGCCAGCTCGAGCCGGGCCGGGTTGACGTCGGTGATGACGATGTGGCGCGCGCCGCAATGGCGTGCGACGGCGGAGGCCATGATGCCGATCGGCCCGGCCCCGGTGATCAGCACATCCTCGCCGTCCACGGGGAAGGCCAGGGCGGTGTGGACGGCGTTGCCGAAGGGATCGAAGAACGCGGCGATCTCGTCGGGAATGGTGTCGTGATGACGCCATACGTTGGCGGCCGGGATGGCGACAAACTGGGCGAAGCAGCCGGGCCGGTTGACGCCCACGCCCTGGGTATGGGCGCACAGATGGCGGCGTCCGGCCAGGCAGTTGCGGCAGCGTCCGCAGACGACGTGGCCTTCGCCGCTGACGCGGTCGCCGGGGCTGAGGTCGAGGACATTGGAACCTACCTCGACGATGTGGCCGACAAACTCGTGGCCGACGGCCATGGGCACGGGGATTGTTTTTTGCGCCCATTCATCCCAATTCCAGATGTGAACGTCGGTGCCGCAGATGGCAGTGTAATCGACGCGGATCAGAACGTCATTGATGCCAACGGTAGGGGCTGAGACCTCTTCGAGCCACAGACCGGGCTCAGGTTTTGCTTTGACGAGGGCTTTCATGGTCATGGATGACTCCCCTGGGCGGTCGGCCATAACGGACCGCCGATTCCATGGTAGAAGAACGCCGTAGTGCGTGCGTTTCGCTTGCTACAGCTTCTGCCAGATTCGCAGGACCCTGCGCGCCAAGCGGCGATGGAAGCGGGAATGGCGGTCGGGCGTGAACGCCCGGCGAGCTCATTTCTGGACTGCAATCGGATGCGGCTGATCGCTTGAAACAAAAGAAAATAAAAGACTTGCCGCCCGCCGCAAGACAGCCTAAGATAAAGTTAGCATGCGTCTACCCTTTAATGAAGTGAAGGCTACGCAGGCCGCTGCTCGTTTTCTGCGCTTGCAGCACGGCCGAATGAACTACATGAAGCTGATCAAGCTTCTGTATTTGCTCGACAGGTCGGCCCTGCTCGCCTGGGGAAGACCGGTTACGACGGACCGGTATGTGTCGATGGAGCGCGGCCCCGTTGTGAGCCGCATCTTGAGTCTGATTCGAGAAGAGCCGGAGCCAGGCAGCGTGAGCTTTTGGCGCCAACACATCTCAGGTCAAAAGGCGTATTCGGTGCGGCTTCTCTCAGACCCCGGCTCAGATGACCTGTCGCGTGCCGAGGAGGATCTCATTGAGAGGGTGTTTGCGGAGCACGGGGGCAAGAATCAATGGGAGCTTGTGGATTTTTGTCACCGCCTTCCGGAGTGGAAAGACCCAGAAGGTAGTTCGATTCCGCTCGAATACGACGATATCCTCCGGGCTGGCGAGAAGCCCGAAGACGAGATCCGCGAGGTCATGGCCGAGCTGAAGGCGCTGGCCATAGCGGAGACCCGCTACTCTCCCGCATAGGACCGGATGCGGGCCGGAGAGACAGTTCTGATGCCCGTTCCGGGCATTGCGCTCCCCCATCTATGGATTCTGATCACTGAGCCATCGCAAGCTACACACCGCGGGGTGTTCGTTTCAGTCACATCGCTGAGGGGCGGCAAAGACCAAACCGTCGTCCTCAGGCCGGGCGATCACCCCTACATAGTGAAGGACTCTGTCGTTTACTTCGGCGATGCCCGACTGCTGGACGCGACGCTCATTGAGGCCGACATAGCGTCCGGTGTGGTCCAACAGCTGGAGCCGTGTTCCGCTTCGCTGCTTCGGCTTCTTCAGAGCGGAGTTTTGTCTTCGCCATACACTCCGAATTCGATCCTCAGGCTGTGCAGAGAGGCCTTCGGCAATCGAAGCAGGGTCCGGTGAGGCTAGCGTGGGATTTGAAACAGCTTTTGGCGTGATATGCTGGGCCGTTCGATGAACAAGCTATACTACGGCGACAACCTCACTGTCCTCCGGAACGTTATCGACGATGAGAGCGTGGACCTCATCTATCTCGATCCGCCATTTAACAGCCAGGCGACCTACAACGTCCTCTTTCGCAGCACGTCGGGCGAGCAGTCGCGTGCGCAGATCGAAGCCTTTGACGATACGTGGCACTGGGGAGACGAAGCGGAGCTGGCATTTGACGGAGTGATGACGAGCGGAAACAGCGATGCGGCGGAAATGCTTCGGGCCATGCGGTCGTTCCTCAAAGAGAACGACATGATGGCATACCTCGCGATGATGTGCGTCCGCGTGCTGGAGTTGAGGCGGGTGCTCAAGCCGACGGGGAGTTTATATCTGCATTGTGACCCGACGGCAAGCCACTATCTGAAAATCCTAATCGACGCGATTTTTGGAGCAACGAGCTTTAGGAATGAGATCACGTGGAAGCGAACCAGCAGCCACAACGACGCGGTGCGCAGGTTCGGCGACGTGACTGATACGATCCTCTTCTACACAAAGACGCACCAGTACGAGTTCAATGTCCAGTACGTCCCCTACGCGCAGTCCTATATAGACATTTTCTACGTGCACGCCGATCCCGACGGTCGGAGGTGGCGGCGCAGTGACCTAAGTAGTCCGCATCCGCGTCCGAACCTCACCTACGAGTACAAAGGGTGGAAGCCGCCGACGAACGGATGGCGCGTGTCGCGGGAGCGGATGGAAGAACTTGACCGGGAAGGCCGCTTGCACTTCCCGAAGGATCCGGAGGGAAGAATCCAGCTGAAACGCTACCTCGACGAGATGCCCGGACAGCCATGCACGAACTCGTGGGAGGACATTCCGCCGATCCACGCCCTCACGGCCGAACGTCTGGGATATCCGACGCAAAAACCGCTCGCGCTGCTTGAGCGGATCGTCAGTGCGATCTCGGCGGAAGGGCAGGTGGTGCTTGACCCGTTCTGCGGGTGTGGAACGGCGATCCATGCGGCGCAAAAACTGAAGCGCGAATGGATCGGCATCGACATCACGCATCTTGCAATTTCCCTCATCGAGAAGCGATTGAAGGATGCCTTCTCCGGTATCAAATACGAAATTCATGGCACGCCGAAGGACCTGGATGGGGCGAGAGCGCTGGCGGATCAAGACAAGTACCAATTCCAATGGTGGGCCGTCTCGCTTGTGAACGCAGTTCCGTTCGCCGGCAAGAAGAAGGGGGCTGATTCGGGCATTGATGGGTTGATCTACTTCAAGCCAGAAGGAAAGACCACTGAGAAAGCCATCGTCTCAGTGAAGGGCGGGGAGAATATTAACGTGGCGATGATCCGCGACCTAGCCCACGTCGTTGACCGCGAGAAGGCCAAGATCGGCGTGTTTATCACGTTTGGCCGACTCGACCGGGCCGATGAGAACCGAAGCGGTGAAGGCGGGCTACTATGAGACGCTGTACGGCAAGTACCCGAAAATCCAAATCCTCACGATTCAAGAACTTTTCGACGGCAAGCAGCCCAACATCCCGTTAGTGGACGCGTCAGCATTCAGGAAGGCTCCGAGGGAATCGCAGGGCGATCAGGACGAGCTTCAATTCTGAGTTGGCGGTCCCCCGCTTACCGGCGGATGACTGTAGCGCGCGTCAATAATACGGCCATCCGGTTTTCGCAACGCACGTTCAGGGTACTGCCCGCTTGTCTTGCCGGGTGGGGGCGCATCGGGTAGGATGAGCGTGGAATTCACGAAAGAGGGGTGCGCAATGGGGACTCAGGAGACGACGACGCGTTCAAGGGAAATTGTTCTGGAGGCGCTGGGGCACCACGAGCCGGCGCGGCTGCCGGTGGATTTCGGGGGCACGATCGTGACGGGCATGCACGTGAGCGTGGTGGCCGGGCTGCGGGAGTACTACGGCCTGGAGAAGCGTCCGGTGAAGTTGCTGGAGCCATTCCAGATGCTGGGGCTGATCGAGGAGGATCTCAAACAGGCGCTGGGCATCGACACGGAAGGGGTGGTCCGGCGCAGGACGAAATTCGGGTACCTGAACGAGAACTGGAAGCCGTGGCGGCTGAACGGGCTGGAGGTGCTGGTGGGGGGCGGATTCGAGACCAGCATGGACGCGAATGGCGACACGCTGATCTATCCGCAGGGCGACCGGACGGCGGCGCCGAGCGGGCGGATGCCGAAGGACGGCCAGTTCTTTGACGAGATCATCCGACAGCACCATTTCGACGAGAATCACCTGAATCCGGAAGACAACTGCGAGGAGTTCCCGGAGATCACGGACGGGGAAGTGGCGGAGATCGCGGAGGACGCGAAGCGGGCGCGGGCGACGGGCCGGGCGGTGGTGGCGGCGTTCGGCGGGATGGCCTTCGGCGACATCTCCAATGTGCCCGGGCCGGGCCTGAGGGATCCGCGCGGCATCCGCGACGTGGCCGAATGGTATGTCAGTACGAGCAGCCGCCGGGAGTACATCCAGGCGGTGTTCCAGCGACAGTGCGAGGTGGCGCTGAAGAACCTGGAGAAGCTCGGCCCGGCGTTGGGGGACATGGTGGACATCGTTTACGTCTGCGGTACCGATTTCGGAACGCAGAACTCGAGCTTCTGCTCGGCGCGGACTTTCCGCGAGCTGTGGCTGCCGCATTACCGCGAGATCTGCGGATGGATCCACCGCAACACAAAGTGGAAATGTTTCAAACATTCCTGCGGATCGGTGCGGCGTTTCATCGACCCGTTCATCGAGGCCGGCTTCGACGTGCTGAATCCGGTGCAGTGCTCGGCGGCGGGGATGGAAGCGCAGTCACTAAAAGCCGAGTTCGGAGGGCGGATCGCGTTCTGGGGCGGCGGCGTGGACACGCAAGAGACGCTCCCCTTCGGGACGCCGGCCGAGGTGCGGGAGCAGGTGCTGCGGCGCTGTGAAGTGTTCTCGGCCGGGGGCGGATTCGTTTTCAATGCGGTGCACAATGTGCAGGCCGGAACGCCGGTGCAGAACATCGCGGCTATGCTGGATGCGGTGCGAGAGTTCAACGGGCGGTAGCCGCCATCCGAAACAACCGAGGAGAGCACCCGGCGGGCCGTTGGCCTCGGATTTGCTCCACACTGAAGATTCCGGTAGGATCAACGCAGATTCTCACGAGAAAAGGAGGGTCCGGCGTGGCAACCCTGACGACACCGAGCCTGTCCCGACAATTGGTGCTGGACGCCCTGGCGCACCGGCAGCCCGCGCGCGTGCCTGTGGATTTCGGCGCGACGGCGGTCACGGGCGTCCATGTGAGCTGCGTGGCCGCGCTTCGCGAGTACTACGGTCTCGAGAAGCGGCTGGTGAAAGTACACGAGCCGTACCAGATGCTGGGGCTGATCGAGGACGACCTGCAGCGGGCGATGGGCATCGACACCGAAGGCCTGTTCCGGCGGGGCACCATGTTCGGCTTCCGCAATGAGAACTGGAAACAGTGGAACTTCAACGGCCTGGAGGTGCTGATCGCGGGCGGGTTCGAGACGGCCACGGACGAGAAGGGTGACACGCTGATCTACCCGCAAGGCGACCGGACGGCCGCGCCGAGCGGGCGTATGCCGAAGGGCGGGCAGTTCTTCGACAGCATCATCCGGCAGAAGCATTTCGACGAAAACCGGCTGAATCCGGAAGACAACTGCGAGGAGTTCAGCGCAATCACCGGCTCCGAGGTGGCGGAGTTCGCCTCGGATGCGCGCCTGGCGCGAGCGAGTGGCCGGGCGGTGGTGGCGTGGCCGGTGGCTACAAATTTCGGGGACATCGCGCAGGTGCCGGGGCCTGGGATGAAGGATCCGCGCGGCATCCGCGACGTCGCCGAGTGGTACATGAGCACGCGCAGCCGCAAGCCGTACGTCCACGCGATTTTCAGCCGGCAATGCGAGCTCGGGCTGAAGAATCTGGAGCAGATCCACGCGGCGGCGGGCGATCTGATCGACGTCGTGGTCATATGCGGGACGGATTTCGGCACGCAGAACTCGGCGTTCTGCTCTACGGCCACCTTCCGCGATCTGTGGTTGCCGTATTACCGCGAGGTTTGCACATGGATCCATCGCAACACGAATTGGAAATGTTTCAAACATTCCTGCGGGGCGGTGGATCGATTCATCGAATCGATGATCGAGGCCGGTTTCGATATCCTGAATCCAGTGCAGTGCTCGGCGGCGGGGATGGAGCCGCAAGGGCTCAAGGCCCGCTACGGCGAGCGGATCACGTTCTGGGGCGGCGGCGTGGACACGCAGAAGACGCTGCCGTTCGGGACCTCGGACGAGGTGAGGGAACAGGTGCTGAGGCGCTGCGAAGTGTTCGCGAAGAACGGCGGCTTTGTTTTCAACGCGATCCACAATATCCAGGCCGGAACGCCGGTCGCGAACATTGTGGCGATGCTGGACGCCGTGAGAGAATTCAACGGGCGCTAAGCGCCCAACGGAGAGGACAATGGCAGATTTAGCAACACTTTATACGGCCGTGTTGGAGGGGGACGCGAAGACCTCCGCGGCGATTACGAAGCAGGCGCTGGACGAGGGCGTCGCGCCGCTGAAGCTGGTGACGGACGCGATGGTGCCGGCCATGGACGAGGCCGGGCGGCGCTTCGAGGCGGAGGAATACTTCGTGCCCGAACTGCTGCTGGCGGCGCGGGCGATGAAGGCCGCGATGGCGCTGATCCGGCCGCTGCTGGTGGCCTCGGGGGCGAAGTCGGCGGGGCGTGTCGCCGTGGGAACGGTGAAGGGCGACCTGCACGACATCGGCAAGAACCTGGTGGCCTCGATGCTGGAGGGCGGCGGTTTCGAGGTGCTCGACCTGGGGGCGGACGTGGCGCCGGAAAAATTCGTCGAAGCGGTGAAGGAACAGGGCGCTCAAGTGGTGTGCCTGTCGGCGTTGCTGACGGTGACGATGCCGTCGATGAAGACGACGATCGAGGCGCTGAAGCAGGCCGGCGTGCGGGACAACGTAAAGGTGCTGGTGGGCGGCGCGCCGGTGACCACGCAATACGCGAACGAGATCGGCGCGGATGGATACGGCGAAAACGCCAACTCGGCCGTGGCCATGACGCGCAAGCTGCTGGGCACGGGGAATTAGGCCGGTGGCAGAGGCATCGAAGGCCGCGGCGGCCGCGGTGAGCGGTCGCGCGTCGCGCGAAGGCAGCCGGGCGTTCGTCAACTTCGTTTCCGCGGTGGCGGCGACGTCGGGGCTGTTGTTCGGCTTCGACATCGCGGTCATCAGCGGAGCGATTGTCTACCTCAGGCCGCTGTGGAAACTGTCGGAGCTGGGCACGGAGATCGCCACCAGCAGCCTGCTGGCCGGCTGCATCATCGGCGCCGCCTTCGCCGGAACGTTGAGCGACGGATGGGGACGCAAGAAAGCGCTACTGCTGTCGGCGGCGCTGTTCGGCTTCTCGGCGATCTGCTCGGCGTTCCCGCACATGCTGCCTTTAGGATCCGTGGTGGGCGTGCCGGGCGGCTTCGTGGTGGCGCGGCTGCTGGGCGGCTTCGCGGTGGGCGCGGCGAGTCTGCTGGCGCCGCTGTACATCGCCGAGATCTCGCCGGCGCGCATCCGCGGCCAACTGGTGGGCCTGAACCAGATGGCGATCGTGACGGGCATTCTGCTGTCCTATCTGGCCAATTGGGGACTGTCGTTTTTTGGCGGCGAGAGCTGGCGCTGGATGTTCGCGGTGGCCGCGATCCCGGCCCTGTTCCTGTTGATTGCGCTGCTGTTCGTGCCGGAGAGTCCGCGCTGGCTGACGGAAAAGGGACGCGAAGGCGAAGCGCTGGCGGTGCTGGAACGCGCGGCCGGAACGAAAGAGGCGACGACGGCGATCGACGAACTGCGCGAGACCATAAAACTGGAGAGCGGCACGCTTTCCGAGTTGTTTGAACCGCGCATGCGGCGGTCGCTGGTGATCGCGCTCGTCATGGCCGTAATGCAGCAATGGGTGGGCGTCAACACGTTGCTGTTCTACGGATCGATCACGCTGAACGACGTGCTGGGGTGGCACGCGCAGACCGCCGGGGCGCCTGCGCTGGGCGCGCTGGCGCTGATCGGCGGCGTGAACTTCATCTCGACGATCGTGGCGCTGAATCTGATCGACCGCATCGGGCGCAAGGCGCTGCTGATCGTCTCCGCGGGATTGATGGGCCTGTGCTGGATCGGCCTGGCGATCCTGTTCCACATGCCGCACCCGCCGGCGGTGCCGGTGGTGGTGATGATGTTCCTGTGCTCGGGGACGTTCGCGGTCGGGCTGGGCCCCGGGGTGTGGGTGTTGTTGGCGGAGATCTTCCCGACCAGGATTCGCGGGCGCGCGATGGCGGTCGGCACGGTGGCCCTGTGGACGGCGTGCACGGCTCTGACGATGAGCTTCCCGACGTTGTCGCGGCTGCTGGGGCAGTCCGGTGTGCAGTTGATCTACGCAGCAGCGTGCGCGTTTACGGCGCTGTTCGTGGCGTTCGCCGTGCCGGAGACGCGTGGCAAGACGCTGGAGGAAATCGAGCGCTTCTGGATGGATCGCGGCAAGCCCGGGAGGATCGGATGAGCCAGCTGCGCGCGCGGCTGGAACCGGGGGCCTGGTTCGTGGGTGGCTGCTGCGGGACGAGTCCGGCGTTCATCGCCGCATTGAAGGAGCGCCTCAATTCATGCGCCTGCGGGTGATCGCGTGCGAAGTGCTGTACCGGGAGTTCTGCGACGCGGCGGCGCGCTCACCGCTGCAGGTGGACGTGGAGTTTCTCGAAAAGGGATTGCACGACTACGGCGCGCCCGCCATGCGGAAGGAGCTGCAGTTCCGCATCGATGCCAGCGACCCGGTAAAGTACGGCGCCGTGGCGCTGGGCTACGCGCTGTGCGGCAACGGGCTGCACGGACTGCGCGCCGAGCGACTGAAGCTGGTGGCGCCGCGGGCGCACGACTGCATCGCGCTGCTGATGGGCAGCCGGCGGGCTTACGAGGAATACTTCAACGCGAATCCGGGCACCTATTTCCGCTCCACCGGGTGGCTCGAACGAGGCAAGGAACTGGCGCCTCTGGCGCAAGTGCGCACCGGACTGGGCACGAACCTGCAGACATTGATCGACAAATATGGCGAAGACAATGGGACGTACCTGTTCACGGAGTTGAATAAGTATGAACAGTCGTACCGGCGGCTGGTGTACATCGAGACGGGCCTGGAGCCGGATGCGCGTTTTGAAATGGAGGCGCGGGGCGAGGCCGAGCGGCGCGGGTGGGAGTACAGCAAGCTGCCAGGCAACCTGCGGCTCATCCACATGCTGGTCAACGGGGAGTGGGATCCGAAGGAATTTCTGGTGGTTGAGCCGGGCCAGCGCATCGTGGCGCGATATGACGAGGAGATCATTCGAGCCGAGCGCGGAGGAGAGGCATAGCAGATGACCGGGCGGGAACGTGTGAGCGCGGCGATCGGCGGCCAGGCCACCGATCATCTGCCGTTCATGCCGATCACGATGATGTTCGCCGCGGATCGCGCGGGCGTCAAATACCAGCGCTACGCGACCGACGGACAAGTGCTGGCCGAAGCGCAACTGCGCATCGCGGAGGAGTTCGGCTTCGACCACGTCAGCGCGATCTCCGACCCGGCGAGGGAAGTCGCGGATCTGGGCGGAGCCGTCGAATGGTTCGAGGACCAGCCGCCGGCGATTCGCGGGGAAGCTTCGCTGCTCGAAGAGAAGGGCAAGTTGGCGGTGATGGCCCTGCCCGACCCCGAAGCTCCGGGGAGAATGAGCGACCGCGTGCGCGGCGTGCGTTGCATGGCCGAACGCGCCGGCAGCCTGATGGTTGAAGGCTGGGTGGAGGGGCCGTGTGCGATGGCGGCGGATCTGCGCGGGATGAGTCCGCTGATGCTCGACTTCCACGACGACCCGCAGTTCGTCGAGGACCTGATGGAGTTCTGCGTGCGCATGGAGACGCGCTTCGCCGCGGCGCAGGTGGCGGCCGGAGCGACGCTCGTGGGCATTGGAGACGCGGCCGCGTCGCTGATCGGCCCGCGCCTCTATGAGCGCTTCGTGCTGGGCTGGGAACAGCGTCTGGTGGAGCAGATTCACGCGTTGGGCGTGCCCGCGCGATTGCACATCTGTGGCAATACCAGGAAGATCGTGCGCGGCATGGGCCAGACGAAATGCGAAATCGTGGACCTCGATTTTCTCACGCCGCTGGCCGGGGCCCGCGCGGCGATGGGGCCGCAGCAGGTGCTGCTGGGCAACATCGACCCGGTGCGCGCCCTGCGCGACGGCACGCCGGAGAGCGTCTATGCGGCGATTGCGGAGTGTCACGCACAAGCTGGCGCGCACTACATCGTCAGCGCCGGCTGCGAGACGCCGCGCGGGACGCCCGCGGAAAACATGCGCGCGATGGCGCGCTACGCCGCGGAGCATAGCTGAGTCCAAAACTCTAGCCGAAGCATGAGCCAGCGAGTACACATCGACGTGGCGGCCGGCACGCCGCTGCGGGACCGCCTGTTCGAACTGGGCGTGGAGTTTCCGTGCGGCGGCACGCTGCTGTGCGGCAGTTGCCGGATCCGCGTCGTCGAGGGGGAAGTCCCGGTCAGCGCCGAGATGCGTGAGGCGCTCACGGCGGAGGAGATCGGGGCCGGTTGGAGGCTGGGCTGTTTCGCCGTGGCGAATGGGCCGGTCACGGTCGAAGTGGAACAATGGACCGCGCCGGTTCTCGTCGGGCACGAGACGCTGGAAGCGGAGCCGCGCGATGGATGGGGCATTGCGATCGACCTTGGTACGACGACGCTGGCGGCGCAGTTGGTTGACCTCAGCACCGGCGAAGTCCTAGGCACGGAGACGGCCCTCAATCCGCAAGCGCAGCACGGCGCCGACCTGATGAGCCGCATCGGGTTCGACCGGGCTCAGCCCGGCACGCTGTGCCGCCTGATCCGCACCGAACTCGGAGCGTTGGTGCATCGCCTGGCCGGCGGCCGCTCCATCGAAGAAATTCTGGTGTGCGGCAACACGGTGATGCATCACCTGTTCTGCGGCCTGAGCCTCGACGCGCTGGCCCAGGCGCCCTTCCGCACGGCCTTCCTGGAACCGCGCACGCACACCGCACGGGAACTTGGATGGGCAGCGGAGATCCGGCGCGGGATCACTTTTCTGCCCAATATCGGCGGCTTCGTGGGCAGCGACATCCTGGCGGGCTTGATTGCTTGCGGCCTCGCGCGGGAAGGGCCCGTGACGGCCTTCGCCGACCTGGGGACCAATGGCGAAGTCGCAGTGGGCTCCTCGCGCGGAATCGTCTGCGCGTCGACGGCGGCGGGCCCGGCGTTTGAGGCCGGAAGAATCCGCATGGGGATGCGCGCCGGCTCGGGCGCGATCGATCGCGTCGAGTGGCGCGCGGGCGCGCTGCACTGCAGCGTCATCGGCGGCGTGGCGCCGCGTGGGATCTGCGGCAGCGGGCTGGTGGATGCCGTCGCGGCGCTGGCGGAGGCGGGATGGCTGCAGCCGGCAGGGCGCTTGAACGGTGGCGTGAAGGAGGTGGAACTCGCCCGCGGCATCGCGTTGACGCAAGCCGATATCCGCGAACTGCAGCTCGCCAAGGGGGCCATCGCCGCCGGCGCGTTGCTGCTGCGAAAGCGGCTGGGCGTGGCCGCGCCGCAGCGATTCCATCTGGCCGGGGCGTTCGGCAACTACGTCCGCGCGGCCAGCGCCAAGCGCATCGGCCTGCTGCCGCGGGATTCGGAAGTGGCGCCTGAAGGCAACGCGGCCTTGCGGGGCACGCGACTTCTGCTGTTACGCCCAGCCAGCCGGAGCAACCTGATCGAGGAGACGCTCGAACGCACGGAGCACATCGAACTGGGCGGGGAAGCCGCGTTTCAGGATGCATTCGCTGCATGTATGCGGCTGACCCCGCTGGGGTGGGATCATCTCGACGAGGCCTAGCCCGGATGTTTCACCAACAATCGGCTGCGGCGCGCGATAGGGCCGCATCTGCTTCGTTGCGCTGGGCCCAGGGGGCACCCACCGTCCTCGACGTAGCGGTCAAGTACGCCTGCGGGCGTCCCGCAAGCGCGCCTTGTATCTGCAACCCTCTCATCGCGCCTCGCTGCGATCGTGGTGCAACATCCGGGCTAGCCCCACGCGTCCGAATTCAGCATAATGCGAGTGCTCGTGACCGCAGTCACGGCGCCCGGGATTGCCCGCGCGCAAGCTGGAGTTGTGAGGGCGAGTGGATCAGTACTCGATTTCGGCTTCGGCCTGCAAGGCGGCTCGATCCAGGATCAGAATATGACGCTTGCCGGCCTTGAGCATTCCTTCGGCCTGGAAGCGCGCGAGATTCCGCGAGACGACCTCGCGCACTGTGCCGCCTCGCGCGGCAAGTTCCTCGTGCGTAATCGGAATCTCCACCGGAAGCCCGGCCGGCCGGCCTTCCGCGGCCTGCAGGAGGATCCGCGCGAGGCGCTGGCGCACGCTGCCGAAGGTGACCGTTTCGACCAGTTGAACGAGCGTACGCAGGCGTCTGCCGACAACGGCCAGCACCTTCAGAGGAACCGTCGGATGCTGCTCGCAAAAGCGCCGGAAATCGTCTTTGTGCAGCAGAAAAGCCAGGGTGTCGCTAATGGCGGCAACGTAGGCCGGATATCCTCCGCCGTCGAACAGCGGAACTTCGGCCACGCTCGAAGGCGCGCTCTCAACCGCCAGCATGATTTCGCGTCCCGAGGCGCTGAACTTCGTGATTTTCACCGCTCCGGAGCCGATCACCCACAGGCCCACGCACGGCTCGCCTTCATAAAACAACGTCTCTCCGGCGGCCAGGCGGCGCGGAGAACTGAGCGCCGCCAGTTGCTCGCGTTCGTCCAGCGTGAGCGCCGAGAACAGCGGCGTCCGCTCGAACGTTTCGCTCCGGATCCTCGCGATGTCAGCGTCCAATGGCAATGGCAATCGGCCTTCAATGTACCGCAGGCGCTAGCCCGGATGTTTCACCAACAATCAGCTGCGGCGCGCGATAGGGCCGCATCTACTTCGTTGCGATGGGCCCAGGGGGCACCCCCCGTCCTCGACGTAGCGGTCAAGTACGCCTGCGGGCGTCCCGCAAGCGCGCCTTGTATCTGCAACCCTCTCATCGCGCCTCGCTGCGATCGTGGTGCAACATCCAGGCTAGTGGACTCTCAACGTCTCCGGGCGGCGCCGCCTCTCATCCGCGCAACGGATCGACAGTGGAACGGAGTTTCAAAATGAGCGACAACTACGTCTATCTCGACGACCTGCGGGCCCACGCGCCGCTGCCCGAAAACGGGATCCTGAGCCGCACGCTGCACGGCGACGAACGGGCCAAGGTGATCCAGTTCTGCTTCGCCGCGGGGCAGGAGCTTTCGGCGCACACCGCGCCCTTCCCGGCGCTGCTGTACTTCGCGCAAGGCGAGGCGGAATTGAAGCTGGGGGCGGACGTGCGCGATGCCTCGGAAGGTGCGCTGGTCTACATGCCGCCGCTTATGGAGCACGGCATCAAGGCGAAGACCGAAGTGGTCATGTTGCTGGTGATGATCAAGGGCCAGTGAAAGCCTGCGGCGCGTCGGACAAGTCCGGCTCACGCTGCTGGAGACGCCGGCGCCGAGACCGCGCACAGTCCTTCCGGAGCCGCGCATAATGGCTGCATAAGGCTTCCGCGCCGATGACCACCCCGCCGTCCGGACAACCCGCTGCCCCCGGGGTTTACAGCGTCGCGTCGCTGACCGGCGAGATCCACCGCATGCTCAGCCGGAGCTTCGACGACATCCAGGTCGCGGGAGAGATCTCCGGCTGGAAGGTGTGGACCAGCGGCCACGCCTATTTCACGCTGAAGGACCAGCAGGCGCGGATCCGCTGTGTGCTGTTCCGTAACAATCTTCGATACCTGCGTTTTAGGCCGCAGGACGGTGTCGCGGTCATCGCGCGCGGCAGCGTCGAAGTGCGGGCCGAGCGCGGCGAGTACCAGTTGCTGGTCAGCGGCATGGAGCCGCAGGGGCTCGGGCGTCTGTATGAGATCTTCGCGGAGCTGAAGGAGCGGCTGCGCGGCGAAGGGCTGTTCGACGAGGCGCGAAAACGCCCGTTGCCGTTGTTTCCGCGGCGCATCGGGATCGTGACCTCGCCCCAAGGCGCGGTGATTCGGGACATGCTCTCGGTGCTGCGGCGCCGCTGGCCGGGGCTCCACATCCGGCTATACCCGACGCCGGTCCAGGGTGCCGGCTCCGTGGAGGGCATCGTCGAGGGGTTGAACTGGTTCAGCGCTTCGGGCTGGCCGGACGTGGTGATCGTGGGGCGCGGCGGAGGATCGCTGGAGGATCTGTGGAGCTTCAACGAGGAGCCGGTCGCGCGCGCCATCGCCGCCTGCAGTGTACCGGTCATCTCGGCCGTGGGCCACGAGACTGATTTCACGATCGCCGACTTTGTCGCCGATTTGCGCGCACCGACGCCGTCGGCGGCCGCGGAGATCGTCGTGCTGGAGCGCAACGAAATCCTGGCGCAATTGGCGCGGGACCTGCAGCGTGCGCGACGGGCCATCGGTTTCCGGCTCACGCAACTGGCGCGGCGGCTGGAACGTCAGGGCGTTGAACGAACGACGCGTCTATTGCAACTGCGCGTCAACCGCGCTCAGCAGCGCACGGACGAGCTCGACTACGCACTACGCACGCGGCTGGCCGGCAACCTCACGCTGCGCTGGGAGCGGCTGCGCGAGTGGGACGCCCGGCTGCGCCAACGCGATCTGAGCGTGCGGCTGGCCAAAGCGGGCGAGCGATGGCGCGCCGGGAGCCGCACCTTGGGCGAGGCGATCGGGCGGCGTCTCGCTCAGGCGCAGCGCCGGCTGGAGCCGCTCGCCGTGCGGCTGGACGCTCTCAGCCCGTTGAAGGTGCTGGAGCGCGGGTACTCGATCGTCCAGGCGGAAGACGGCCGCATCGTGAAGCGCGCTACCGATGCGCCCGCGGGCGCATCGATCCGCGTGCGGCTGCACGAGGGAAGCCTGGCGGCGCTGGTTCAAGACAGCCGCAACGAATAAGCGCGCTACTCGACCTGGTAGTTCGGGGCTTCCTTGGTGATGATGACGTCGTGGACGTGGCTCTCCTTGAGCCCGGCCCAGGTGATGCGCAGGAACTCGGCGCGCTCCTGCAGTTCGGGAATCGTGCGCACGCCGCAATAGCCCATGCCCGAGCGCAGCCCGCCGACCAGCTGGTAGACCATTTCGGAGAGCGGCCCCTTGGCCGGCACGCGGCCTTCAATGCCCTCGGGCACCAGCTTGCCGCCGCCCTCTTGCGAATAGCGGTCCGAGCTGCCGAGCTGCATGGCGCCCATCGAGCCCATGCCGCGGTAGGCCTTGAACGTACGGCCCTGGTACAGGATCATCTCGCCCGGGCTCTCGTCGGTGCCCGCGAACAGGCTGCCGATCATCACCGCGTCCGCGCCCGCGGCGATGGCCTTCGTCACATCGCCCGAGTATTTCACGCCGCCATCCGAAATCAGCGGCACGCCCGTGCCACGCGCCGCCTTGGCGCATTCGGCAATCGCCGTGATCTGCGGCACGCCGGTGCCCGTCACCACGCGCGTCGTGCAGATCGAGCCCGGGCCCATGCCCACCTTCACGCCGTCGACGCCCAGCGCAATCAGATCCCGCGCGCCCTCGTAGGTGGCCACGTTGCCCGCGATCAGATCCACCTGCGGCAGGGCCCGTTTGACTCTCACCACGGCCGCCATCACTCGCTCGCTGTGCCCGTGCGCCGTATCCACTACCAGCAAGTCCACCTTGCGTTCCACCAGTTCCTGCGCGCGTTCCAGAAAATCGCCGGTCGCGCCGATGGCCGCGCCGACCCGCAGCCGGCCCTTTTCGTCCTTGGCCGCGTTGGGGTATTTCACTTTCTTCTGAATGTCCTTGACCGTGATCAGCCCCTTCAGCGTGTAGTGTTCATCGACCACCGGCAGCTTCTCGACGCGGTGCTTGTGCAGCTCCTTTTGTGCCTCTTCGAGCGTTGTCCCGACGGCCACCGTGAAGAGCGGGTCCTTGGTCATCACCTCGCTGATCGGAATGTCGACGCGCGTCTCAAACCGCAGGTCGCGGTTCGTGAGGATGCCGACCAGCCTGTTGTTTTCGTCCACCACCGGCACGCCCGAAATGCGGAAGCTGCGCATGATCTCTTGCGCTTCGTAAATCTTCTGCGTGGGACGCACGGTCACCGGATCGACGATCATGCCGCTCTCTGAGCGCTTCACGCGGTCCACTTCCTCGGCCTGGCGGTCGATCGGCATGTTCTTATGGATGATGCCGATGCCCCCCTCGCGCGCCAGCGCGATCGCCAGGTGCGATTCGGTCACCGTGTCCATGGCCGAGCTGACGATGGGGATATTGAGCGGAATGTTGCGCGTAACGAGCGTTCCGGTCTCGACCTGCGTGGGCATGACGCCGCTCCGCGAAGGCTTCAGCAGAACGTCGTCGAAAGTAAGCCCTTCCAGCAGACTGTCAGAGAGCATCGATTTCCCTTATCCTAGCGGACCGCGGGAGAACGCGGCAAACGCACCGCGCCGCGGCGCCGGCCCCGGCGTTGCGGAAATCGTTGCGCTTTCGCTACGCTGGGAAACGGTGAGGTGCGAGAGTGGTTGAATCGGGCGGTCTCGAAAACCGTTGAACTCGTAAGGGTTCCGTGGGTTCGAATCCCACCCTCACCGCCAGAAAATAAATGACTTAGCCGTGCCCCACGGCTGCGTCCCGATCACTCAAAATCCATTGGTTGCAAACATTCTGCAAACGGACTCCCGGGCACGCCGTGGGACAGGAAGGGATCTGACGTGCTCAAGAGGTGACACAACCCAGCACTACGCGACCGGGCGATGCTGGTTCTCAATCGCCTTCCTGAGCGCGCTGTCGATGCGACGGGCGGCTTCCTCCTGCATCCCCGGCAAGAGATGCGAGTAGACGTCCAGCGTGATGCCGACTGTGCTGTGGCCGAGGCGCTCTGACACAACCTTCGGGCTGATGCCCGCCTTCAAGAGTTGCGACGCGTGCGTGTGGCGTAGATCGTGGAAGCGCAACTTGATCCCGATGCGTCGCGTGAACTTGAAGTAGAGGCCCGTGAACGTCTCCGGACGCCACAGCTCCCCGCTCGGTGCGCACAGGACTAGGCCTGGGGGCGTCGAGCCCCTTGACGGGCGTTCTTAGGCCTGCATGTGGGGCTTTACCGTGCCTCGGCGGGCGCGGTGGCTGCCGGCCCGACGCTGGACACCGAGGCTGCGCTGGCGTTGAGACGCCTGCACGAGCGGCCGCTTTGCTGCTGCGGCTGCGGCAAAGTACTTTCTAGTCCAAAGAAGCACTTCATTCAAGGCCACGACGGCAAGGCCAAGGTGATCGTGCGCAAGATCATGCGCGGCGAGTTGCAGCCGCAGGAGGCGCCCACGGAGTTGATCCTGCGCCACATGGAAATCAAGTTCATCATGCGCAGCCCGGAGTTCCGGCGGGTGGTCGAGATGTGGCGCGAGATCTGTGGATTGACACTCGGCCGCGGTCCGGCAACTAGGCCAATCGAGGAAGATCCAACTGGGGCCAGCCGCTTGGCTGGCTTTCAGTTTTCAGGAGGAGCACATGAACGTCTTGGGCGGAAGTCTTCAGCGACATCGTCGTTTCGAGATACAGACAAGCACCGGCCTCGACAATGTGGATTGTGGTTACGGTTACGATACCAGGAGCGCGGGAGATTGCGGGGTGTAGCGGGAAAGTGCGCGGCTCAGGCCGGCAAGCGTATCTCGACGAGCAAACCGGGCTGCGCGTTCACAGCCGCAATTTGCCCATGGTGTAGAAACGCGGCCCTTTGGGCGATTGCCAGGCCGAGGCCGACCCCGCCGCCGCTGGCCCGGTTGCGGTCCTGCTCCACGCGGTGGAACGGACGGAAGATGGCCGTCAGCTCCTCTTCCGGCACGCCCGGCCCGAAGTCGCGGATCGCCACCCGCACTTGCCCGATTCCACGGCTTATCCGGACTTCGACCTGCTGCCCGGCCGGGGTGTAGCGGATCGCGTTGCGCAGCACGTTTTCAAAGGCGCTGCGCAGCAACTCGCGATCGCCGCGGACACTGCGCTCTCCGTCGTCGTGCACCAGGATCTGGCAGCCTCGCGCCATTGCCTCCAGGCTGCAATCCTCGACGATTTCCAGCAGGAATGCGCGGATTCCGATCGACTCGTCGTTGCGCGACCCCGGGTCGCCCTCGACCCTCGTCACCTGCAGCAGATCTCCGATCAGCCGCGACATGCGATCCACCTCTTTTTTGACGCGCGCATAGGCCTCGTCGCTGGCTGGGTTCTTGCGCACCAGCTCGAGCGCGAAGTTCAATCGGGCCAGCGGCGACCGCAGCTCGTGTGAGACGTCCTGCAGCAGCCGCCGCTCCGCCGTGAGCAACGTCTGGATCCGCTCCGCCATTTCGTCGAAGGCCGCCGCCAGATCACCGATCTCGTCTCTGCGTTTCTGATGCGCGCGCACCGAAAGGTCGCCCCGGCCGAAGCGCATCACCGTCTCGCGGAGCTGGCGGATGGGTCGCGCCAGAGTCACCGCCAGCGCGTAGGCCAGCACCAGGACGACGGCCACTATCCAGACGAACGTCAGCAGGTCCCGCGCCGGTCTATAGTCCACCGCCAGCTCGATGACAAAGACGTAGCGCCCATCACTGGACACTCGCTTGATCCGGATGTTCCGCGGCGGCGGGAACGGAAAGCCGCGTGGCGCCGGGACGTCCAGCAGATCCTTCCGCAACGTGCCTGTTGCCACCTCCCTGCCAGCCCCGTCGAGCAGGAAATACTGATGCCCCACATCCCTGTGCAACCGTTCGAAGTACTCGCGCAGCGCCGGCGCTCCGCCGGATTCGTAGGCCCGCACGGCTCCGTCGAACTCGTATTCGATGATCCGCCTGAAGAACTGATCCTGCTGCATCCTGTTCGGGGCGAACAGAATCGACGAGCCGATAAACCCGCCCACGCTGAGCAGCAGGATGGCGAACAGCCACAGCAGAACGCGACTGAAAATGCCTCTCACGATGTCTCCGGATGCGCTGTCTGCAATGCCAGTTGGTAGCCCGCTCCCCGGATCGTGCGGATGAGATCCGTGGCGCCGTCGAGCTTCTTGCGCAGGTGGCTGATGTGGACGTCGATTGAACGGTCGTAGGGGCTGGCGGGCCGGTTGTAGAGCCGCTGCGCCACCTCGTCCCGCGACACGACGTGACCGGCGGCCCGCATCAGCATCTCAAGAATGTCGAACTCGATCGTGGTTACGTCCACTGCGTTTCCATCTTTGGTCACGCACCGCGTGGAAGGATCCAGCCGGATGTCGCCAATCTCGACCGGCGAAAGAGGGTCGCGCGCCTGGCCCCGCGTGCGCCGCAGAATCGCGTTCACTCTGGCCAGCAGTTCCATCGGCTCGAACGGCTTGGGGAGGTAGTCGTCGGCGCCTTCATTGAGACCGCGGATGCGGCTCTCGCTCTCCGCGCGGGCGGTCAGCATCAACACCGGCGTGTCGCGTTCCGCTCGCAACCGTTTCAGAACCTCGAAGCCGTCCAGTCCCGGCATCATCACGTCCAGCAGGATCAGGTCGAAGCCCCCGCGCAGCGCCATTTCCAGGCCCTCGACGCCATTCTGCGCCGGCGTCAGATCGATCTCCTGCCCGCCGAAGAAGTCGCGCATCAGCGCCGCCAGTTCGGCGTCGTCATCGATTAACAGCAAATGTGCGATACCAGCCACTACCTACAAACTATGCCGTCCTGTGCCTCCACGGAAAGGCCGTTTTGCGAAGAAATGTTAAACGTCGCGCGGTGCCGGCCGCTTTTACAAAACTTAAACGACATCACCGGCCGTTCCGTTGTTCACTGGAATTGACGGGACGGCCGCGATGCCGCTCCGATCCCGATTGAACAGTTCGAGGTAACGGCCATGAGGGGCATCCGCTCGCTCGCAATACTATTTGTGTCTTTTGTGATTTGCACGGCGATGGGGTCCGCATCCATCCACGCTGCGGACTTGTCTGAAGAGCAGCAAACGCAGAGCGCCAGCCTGCGCGGCACGGTCACGGACCCGTCCGGCGCGCTTGTGCCCGGCGCTCTCGTCCAGTTGCGCGGAGCCTCGGCGCAGCAGGTCGTCCGTACCGACGGCAACGGCAAGTACGTATTCCCGTCTCTGCCTCCGGGCGCTTACTCGGTGCGCTTTCTGGCCAAAGGCTTCCAGGTTCACGAAGCGACCCTGGCCAGCCTGACGGGCGCAACGGTTCTCGACGCGCAGCTTCAGATCCGGGCCGAGGATCAGGTGGTCAACGTGGAGGACAATGCTCACACCGTCTCCATTGATCCGACCTCCAACGGCAGCGCGCTGGTGCTCGGCGAGACAGAACTCCAGGCTCTGTCCGACGATCCGGATGAGTTGCAGCAGCAGCTCCAGGCCCTGGCCGGACCGAGTGTCGGCCCCGACGGCGGCCAGATCTATATCGACGGCTTCACCGGCTCAATCCTCCCGCCGAAATCCTCCATCCGCGAAATTCGCATCAACTCCAACGCCTTTTCCACCGAATTCGACCGCCCGGGCTTCGGCCGGATCGAGATCTTCACCAAGCCCGGCAAGGACTCCTTCCACGGTTCTTTGTTCGGCCAATTCAACGATCAATACCTGAACTCGCGCAGCCCGCTGCTAACTCAATCGACCCGTCCGCCGTATGACCAGAAGTTCTTCGGCGCGAGCTTCAGCGGCCCCCTGCGCAAGGACAAGGCCTCGTTCAGCTTCGATTTCGAGCGCCGGATGATCAGCGAGAACGCGTTCATCGACGCCACCATCCTCGACAGCAATCTGAACCCGCAAACGGTGAACCAGGCTATCGTCACGCCCCAGACCAGGACCAGCTTCACGCCGCGCCTGGACTACACCATCAACTCTTCCAACACGCTCACCCTGCGTTACCAGGACACGCGCATCGGGATGGACAAAGAGGGCGTGGGCAGCTTCTCCCTCGCCTCGCAGGCCTACAACCAGAGTGACCACGAACAAAGCCTTCAGCTCACCGAAACCGCCGTGCTGAACACGCACATCATCAACGAGTCGCGCTTCCAGTTCATGCGCTCCGCGCTGGCCGATAGCGGCAGCGGTTCGACGCCCGCCCTGAACGTGCAAGGCGCGTTCCAGGACGGATCGGCGCAGGTCGGCAACTCCTCCAGCGCCATCAACCGGCTCGAGTTGTCGAACATGACCACGCTCACCCACGGCGCCCACACCATCAAGTGGGGCGCGCGGCTGCGCCAGTCGTTCATCGACGATACGTCGGACAATAACTTCAACGGCACGTTCACATTCTTCGGCGGCACGGGGCCAGAGCTGGACTCGAACAACCAGCCCATCGCCGGCACCTCCGAGCCACTTACGGCGCTCGAAGTCTACCGCCGCACGCTGCTTTTTGAAGTCGAGGGGCTGCCCACTGCGCTGATTCGCCAATACGGCGGCGGTGCCTCGGAGTTCACGCTCAACGCCGGCACGCCGGAGACTTCCGTGCGCCAGTTCGACGTCGGGATGTTCATCAACGACGACTGGCGCATGCGGTCCAATCTGACCTTGAGCTACGGCCTGCGCTACGAGACGCAAACCAACATTCACGACCTCACCGATTTCGCGCCGCGCGCCGGACTGGCGTGGGGCATTGGCGGCGGCGCCAATAAGCAGACCAAAACGGTTCTGCGCCTGGGCGCCGGCGTCTTCTACGACCGCATCGCCGACAGCCTGGCCTTGTCCGTCGCCCGCTACAACGGGCTGACGCAGCAGTCGTACTTCATTCAAAATCCCGACTTCTATCCCAACATTCCGTCCGCGGCGTCCCTATCCAGCGCCGCGCAGCCGCAACAGCTCCAGCTTGTCGATCCGAGCGCGCGCGCACCGCGCAACTACCAGGGCAGCCTCAGCCTGGAGCGGCAGGTCAACAAGTACGTCAAGCTCACCAGCGCCTACATTGAGAGCCGCGGCGTGCACCTCTCGCGGCAGCTCAACGCCAATACACCGCTCGACGGCGTCTATCCCTACGGCGAAACCGAGGTCCGGCTGCTTACCGAAACCACCGGTTTCAGCCGCACGCACCAGCTCGTTGTGAGCCCCAACATCAATTACAAGAAGCTCTTCCTTTTCGGCTTTTATTCCTATTCCCACGGCCAGACCGATGCCGAGGGGATGCCGGCGAACCCTTACGACCTGAAGGCGGAGTGGGGGCCATCCTCCTTCGCCGATGTGCGTCATCGCTTCCTGATGGGCACCAACATTCCCATGCCCCTCAAGTTCAGCCTCAGCCCGTTCCTGCTGGCCATGAGCGGTTCGCCGTACAACATCACGACCGGCTTGGATCCGCTCCTCACGGGCTATCCGGAGGAACGGCCCGCGCTGCTGATGGGCGTCTCGCAGGCCGGTTGCACTGGCACCAACCTCGTCTATGAAAGCCAGTTCGGCTGCTTTAACTTGAACCCTGCGCCGGGCACCCCGACCATCGGACGCGACCTCGCGCGCGGGCCGTCCAACGTCACTTTGAACCTGCGCGTGTCGCGCTCGTGGTCCTTCGGAAAAAAGAGCGAGAGTACTCTCGGCGACTTCGGCGGTGGTCCGCCCCCGGGCATGGGTGGCGTTCGCGGCGGCGGCGGTCCGCCTCCAGGCGGAGGGCCCAGCGGAGGGGGGAGCCCTCCGGGCGGTGGACCGCCCCCGGGCATGTTCGGTGGAGGCGCGGGCAACAAGTACAGCCTGACCTTCAGCGCCAGCTTCCGCAACATTCTGAACCATCCCAACTACGGCACTCCCAACGGGGACCTGTCGTCGCCCTACTTCGGCGAGTCGCTCAGCCTGGCGGGATTCGGGCCCATGGGCGCGGCAACAGCCTACAACCGCAAGGTCGACCTTCAACTGCGCTTCACCTTCTGACTGGAGGCTCGACCGGCGATCTGCTCCACAAGTGCGGCTGCCGCATCGGCTGCTACGACAGAATCGACACTCCTACGGTTTCCCCGTAATCCCCGGCAGCCAGCGGACGGCGTTGGCATGGAAGATCTTGCCGAGCACGGGCCCGGGCAGCGCCAGACCCTGGTAGCGATGCCCTTTGTACTCGACCGTCTGGTCCGTGGCAAAGAACTTCCAATCGCGCTCATAAGTGTCGTTCCATTGCGCCAGCGCCTTTGGGGTATCGTCCTCCGAGGTGCCTCCCGGCCCAACCCTGGACACCGACGCCGCGCTGGCCTTGAGGCGCCTGCGCGAACGGCCGCTTTGCTGCTGCGGCTGCGGCCAGGTGCTCTCCAGTCCGAAGAAGCACTTCGTTCAAGGTCATGACGGCAAGGCCAAGGTGATCGTGCGCAAGATCATGCGCGGCGAGCTGCAGCCGCAGGAGGCGCCGACGGAGTTGATCCTGCGCCACATGGAGATCAAGTTTATCATGCGCAGCCCGGAGTTCCGGCGGGTGGTCGAGATGTGGCGCGAGATCTGCGGGCTGACACTCGGCCGCGCTGCTGTGAACTAGGCTGCTCGAGGAGGAACAAACTGGGGCCAGCCGCTTGGCTGGCTTTCAGTTTTCTGGGAGGAACATTTGAACGTGTTAGGCGGAAGCCCCCGTGTGGACATCACGATCTCAGTGAACCCTCAATTTGAACTCCGGTTGGACCACGCGTCGATCCAGAAAGACGCGCCAACCATTGCTGACTTCGACGGCAACCGGCTCGATGTTGGCCATGCCCGGTTCAGCATCTCCAGCGAGGTGGGGGAGATCACCACCGGCGCGCTGCTGTACGTGGAGTACGCGGTGCAGGACAGTCAAGCAGAGGTGCCTTGGCGGCTCGTGGTTGTGCCCCGGCCGGCACTCGAGCCGCTGGCGCAGGCGATGGGGAAGCTGGTGATGGCGGAAAGCGGGGTGGAGATCAGAAGAAGGGCGGAGGGTGGTAAAGAAGTCCGCCGCCGACTTGAGGATTCGTGACAGGCTTCAACCTTGAACGGTGCGGCGCATGAAACGAATGGCTTGCACGCGTGGACCGGCCGCCCAGAGGGATGTTGTAATGCGCGCGTTGGTAGTGTCTTTCGGGTCTAGCTGATTAGGGTCCAGGAGGGTCTAGCGGGCAATACCGGGCAATGCGCCACGGCAATGGTGGCAATCTTGGCATTCTAGGCAACGTAGTATCTGCAACTTGCAGATGCGCCGTGCCCGTCCTTGGTTCGAATCCCACCCTCACCGCCACACGATCGACGCCCCGGCCTCTGTCCGGCAGGTCCTCAAGGGCGCGCGATCGGAACAGTCCAGATCATCCACGGCGAACGGGAACGGCTGTCTTCGCCCCTCTGGCCTCCGCTCCGCCTGAACGCCGGCCCTCGGGGGCCCGCCCGCATTTCACACGCGGGCGATCGCAGAGCCTGCGGCTCGATCCGACCACCCTTTCACGGCCGCTGTTATACTCTCAATCGAAATACAGCCCGGCATCGGCCGGCTCATTGCGGCGCGTCTCGGGCATTCAACTCGCACTCCCATCGGCGCTCTGCCTCGCCTTGGCTTGGCCTGCGCCGTTGGGGAAACTCGCCACGCGCGGCGCGGATGCCATCCGCGCCTCCGCGCTTGGTTCAGGCCTTCTTGCGCTTCTCGTAACCCACCCTCAGCGCGCACGTGCCGCCTAGTTCGACCCGCGAGCCGCTCTTGAGCCGCGCCGGCTTGCCGGGAGAGACTCGCCGTCCGTCCAGCCGCGTCCCGTTGGAGCTGTTGCAGTCGATCAGAAACAGCTTGCCCGCCTTGACGTGAATCTCGCAATGGAACCGCGAAATCATCCGCTCCACGTCCTGCAGCACGATGTCGTTCTTCATGCCGCCGTCCTGAGCCACCGCGCCGATGTGCACTACCTCCTGGTTCAACGCGAACTTCTCGCCCTTCTGCACGCCCTCGATCACTTCGACAAACGGGTCCTTCTTGCCGCGCGTGAATAAGAACAACCCTCCGCCTCCGAGCAGCACCAGCAGCCCTCCGCCCAGCAGCAGGTACCTCAACCTGTCCCGCTGCTGAGCCGCCGCATCCACGCGTTGTTTGAGGCTTTGCACCTGTGGATTGTCCGGCGCGATTCGCTGCGCGATCGCCAACTGGCCCGCGGCCGTGGCGATGTCGCCCATCAGAAACGCCGCCTGACCGGCCTGCAAAGACTGCGCCAGCGTGGCTGCCTTCTGCTCTTCGGTCTGGCTCTGTTGGGCCTTCTCCTCCGTTTCTTTCTGTTGTTGCGTCTTGGCCTGCGCGATCTTCTGCTGCGCCTCTTTAAAGCCGTTCGCGGCGTTGACATTGCCCGGATCGAGCGCCAGGATCTTCTCATACAGATCCTTCTGCGTCTCGGGTTGATCCGCATTCAGCGCCTGCTGCATCAGCTTGGAAACCTGCGCCTGCCGCTGCTCGTTCTGGGCTTGTTGTGCCGCCAATTGCTGCATCGCCGGCGCCACCGGCTGTTGAACGGCCGGCCCCTGCGGCATCGGGGCCGGAGTTGGCGCCGCCACGGCGGCGGGCGGTGCGGCGGCTGCTGCCTTGGCCGTTTGTCCGCCCAGGGTCTTCGGAAGCGCCGCGATTTTGATGTTCTGATAGTCGATCGTCCCTTCGCCTTCCGGCGCGCCCAGGGCAATCGTTCCCGGCGTCGTCCGCGCCTCCTTCTTCGGCGACGTACCCTCGGGGCGCACATCGTCAAACTCATTCACCGGGTACCCGTTCACCCAGATCTCGACATGCCGCCCCCGCCCGAGAATCGTCGCCGTGAAGAACTGATCGTTGTCGCCCAGCACCTTGCGCGCGATCTTCAGCCCGCTCAGGTTGCCCGTTAACACGCCGTTTTCGATCGATACTTCATATCCCGATTCGAACTGGCCGGGATCGCCGCGAAAACGGAGCGCCGCCCGCGGTGGCTGCTTCTTCCCGGTAGGGGTCACCTTCACTTGCACCTGCAGCAGGAAATCGTCATACACGGCCTGCGTCTCCAGTTGGCCGGGTCCGTTGGCGCCGTGAATCGCACCGTTCGCCAGGCTCCAGTTGGCTTCGTGCGGCTTCTTCTCTCCGCCGCCGCCGAAGAGCTTGAACTTCTTCATGACGCCGCCGCCGCCCGGCTTTGGAGCCGGCGGATTCACCGCCTTCCAGCCCGACAGGTCCGTGCCGTTGAAGATCGGCTTCAGCCCCAGCGGCTTCAGCTTGATGTTCCGGAACTCGTATTTTCCCCCATGTCGGCACGCCAGTGCGATGTAGCCCGCGTAGGACTTGCTCTCTTTCCCGGACGCGGCCGCCCGGCCGTCGATTTTGACGCTCACATCGTCGCCCGACACGTCCAGCTCGACGCTGTGCCACTGGTTTGGGGCCAGCTTGCCTCCTTCGGCCTTGAGGTGCTGCGCGATGCTCCCGGCCGGCCACTTCCCGTCGGAATCGCCCAGCCGCAGGTCGTACCCGCTGTCCGCCGGCGCGCCCTCCTTGGCGAACCGGAAAAACAGGCCCGCATCGGAGTCCGCCCGCGCGGCGCGGTAATCGAATTTCAGGCTGTAATCCGTGAAAGGCGCGTTCGTCCGCAGCTCGCCGCAGTCTCCCGAATCACAGCTCAGGACGCCGTCGCCCACATGCCACTTCTTCCCATCCTGGCTCCAGCCGAACAGCGACTCGCCGTCGAACAGCAGCAGCCATCCATCCTGCGCCTCGGCCCGCGAAACGGTATTGTCCCTGGCGCCGAGGATGCATGCGCCCAGCACCAGGCACGCCAGCACCCGCATCGCTCTACCCCGCGCTCGCCGCTGTTTCCACGGCGCTGAAGGCCAGCCCTTCAGCCTCGCTGTACTCGAGCCGCAGAGTCTGTCCCGCTTGGACCTCTCCCGCGATGACCGCCGCGGCCACCGGCGACAGCACGAGCTGTTGCATGGTTCGCCCCACCGGTCGGGCGCCGTAGGCTGGATCATAGGATTGCTTGGCCAGGTAAGCCAGGGCTTCCGGAGTGACATCGAGCTGGATCTCCCGGTCGTCCGCCAGCTTCTTCCTCAGGCCTGCCAGCTGGACGTTGACGATTCTCTCCAGCTCAGGCTCAGCCAGCGGGTTGAAAGCGATCACTTGAGAGATCCGATTATACAATTCCGGCCGCAGCGAGGCCTTCACCACTTCGAGGATGATGTCCTTGCGTTTGTCCGGATCGTCCGTGGCGTCCAGCGATTCCCGCACGCCCAGGTTCGACGTGAAAATAATGAGCGTGTTTGAAAAGTCGCAGAAGCGCCCCTTCGCATCCGTGAGACGCCCTTCGTCCAGCACGCCCAGCAGCAGGTCCAGAATCTCCGGGTGCCCCTTTTCCACCTCGTCGAACAACACGATGGAATACGGCGAGCGCCGCACCTGCTCGGTCAGGAACCCGCCCTCGTCCGACCCCACCAGGCCCGGACGCGACCCGATCAGACCCGCCACCGATGACTTGTCCTTGTACTCGCCCATGTCGATGCGCACCAGCGCCGCTTCGTCGTCGAAGAGCGCCTCGGCCAGCGCCTTCGCCAGTTCCGTCTTGCCCACGCCCGTCGGCCCGACGAACAGGAACGAGTTCGGTTTGCGCCCCGGCTGCAGATCGGCTCGCATGCGCCGCGCCGCGTCGGAGACGGCGCTCACGGCTTCGTCCTGTCCGAACACGCGGCTGCCGATTCGTTCCTCGATTTTGACCAGCCGGTCGCGTTCGCTCTCCAGCATGCGGTTGATCGGCACCCCCACTCGCTCCGCGATCGTCTCCGCGATATGCTCCGGCAGCACCGTGTCCGGCACCATCTGCGTCCCCGCGCCCTCGCTCAGCTGCTTCTCCAGGTCCTCGCGCTGCTGCTCCAGGTATTTCAACGATCCATAACGGATCTCGGCCGACTTCGCCACGTCGCCTTTCGCTTCGGCCGCCTCCAGCAGCGCGCTCTGCTCCTGAATCGCCTGCTTCGTCTTCTGCAGGTTGTCGGCCGCGCTCTTCTGCTTGTTCCACTGCCCGACCAGCGCCTCCACCTTGGGCTTGAGCTCATCCACCGCCGCCTGCAGCTCGGCCACGATTCGCTTCTGCGCCGCCGTCGTGGCCGACCCTCCCAGCGCCTCCAGTTGCGCCTGCTTCTGCACGAGCAGCCGCTCCTGTTGGTCGATCTGCGTCGGCTTCGATTCCCTTTGCATGCGGATGCGCGCCGTCGCTTCGTCGATCACGTCCACCGCTTTGTCCGGCAGGAACCGGTTGCGGATGTAGCGCCTCGACAGCTTCACCGACGCCTGCAGCGCTTCGTCCGACAGCCGCACCCCGTGATACGCCTCGTAGCGCGGTCGAATCCCGCGCAGAATCACCATCATCGTTTCGTCCGTCGGTTCCTTCACCGTGACGACGTCGAAACGGCGCGCCAGCGCCCCGTCCTTCTCGATCCGCTCGCGGTACTCGTCGAACGTCGTCGCCCCCAGGCAGCGCAGCTCGCCGCGCGCCAGCGCCGGCTTCAGGATGTTGGCCGCGTCCATGCCCCCTTCATTGCCTCCCGCCCCCACCAGCGTGTGCAGTTCGTCCAGGAACAGAATGATCTCGCCCTTCCTGGCGCGTACTTCGTCCACCACCGCCTTGAGCCGCTCTTCGAACTCGCCGCGGTACTTTGCGCCCGCCACCATCGACGTCAGGTCCAGCGCGATCACCTTGCACTTCTTGAGTGACTCGGGGACGTCGCCGCTCGCAATCCGCAATGCCAGTCCCTCGGCGATCGCCGTCTTGCCCGTGCCCGGATCGCCCACCAGCACCGGGTTGTTCTTGCTCTTTCTGAGCAGCGTCTGGATCACGCGCCGGATCTCCTCGTCCCGGCCGATCACCGGCATCAGCTCCCCCGCCGCGGCTGCCTTGGTGAGGTCGCGCCCGAACCGTTCGAGCACCTTCGACGACGCGCTCTTGGCCGCCGCGCCCGCCGCGCCCGGCTGGCCCAGCGTCTCGGAAGTCGCCGTCCGTGTCTCGGCCGTTTTCTCGACCGCCTGCTTGGTGGCCCCCGCGCCCCGCAGATCGCCCTTCAGACCTTCCTCGCCGTAATCCACCGCTGCCAGCACGAAGTCGATTGGCTCGGCGACTTCGGCGCCGCGCGCAGTCATTTTCTCGAACGATTTCTCAATCAACTCGCGCAGCGCCCGCGACGCCACCGGCCGTTTCCCCGGCTCCAGCTTGTTCGTCCCCTCTTTGTTCAACCGCGTGGCGAACGACTCCAGCAGCGCGCCGCAGGCGATGCCCGCTTTCTCCAGCCCCGCCGCCAGCGCGCTCTCGCCGTCCAGCAGGACGTACAGCATGTGCACGGGCGTGATCTGCGCCTGCTGCCTCTGCTCGGCCAGCAGCCGCGCCCGCTCCAGAGCATCTTCCAGCTCGCCCGATAGTTTGTCCAGATCAATCGCCATGGTCGTGCCTCCTGCTCCTCATTCCAGCCGCCGCCGCCGCGGCGGAGCCGGCGGATTGGGCTCGGGGCTCTCGCGCGGCGGTTCGGATCGCCTGGGCGCCTCCCATGGCGCCGGCCGCTCTTCGATCTTCGGCTCCGGTCGCGGTTCCGCCGGCGGTGGTTCGAAGCGCGGATCGGGGCGCCGCTCCGGCCGCGGCGTCGGTTCGAAGCGCGGCCCGCGCGGAGCCTCGGGCGCCGCTGCCGGCGGTGCGGGCGCCGGCGCCGGCCGGGCCGGCTCCAGCCGCTGCACCGGCTCCACGTTGCGCACCGGCTCCTCCATCTTTTGCGCATAGAACCGGTGCCGCGTGAACAGCAGCGCCGTGCGGATCGCATGGTGCGCCGCCAGCGTCACCTGCAGGTCCGTGATCGTCGGCACGTCCGGCGCCTCGAAATCGTACTCGAAATTGCACTGCTCGGCCGACTTCGACTCGCACGCCAGCATGATCGGCTTGCGCCGGAATCCGCTGGCCTCGTTGATCGCAATCTCCACCGTGATCTTGGTGCCCTTCTCGAACGTCGCGTTCCGCTCGCCCACCAGGATCAGCCGGTACTTGTCGCGCCCCTCCAGCCGCAGTTGCGAAAAGTACAACGTCATCTCGTCCGCCACGCCCTGCACCCGCGACGGCTTGGCCGCCAGCTTGTACAGCACCTTCCCGCCGCGATCGAAAATGAAGTTCATCGCGTCCAGCGCCGTGCTTATGTGGAAGTCGATGTACTTGCCTTCCAGCGCCCGCTCCAGCCGCATCAGCGCGTCCAGCGCGCCCAGCGCCGACCGCGCCTCCACTCCCAGGTCGTCATGAATCGACCAGCTCCGCGTCGCTTGCAGGATCTTCTTCTGCTGTTCCACCAGCACGATGAACTCGGTCTCCCCCGTCTCCCTCAGCGTGTCGAAGTACTGCTGCACCACCGGCGTCAATTCGAGATATGCCGCCGCGCTGTGCAGAAACCGCCGGATCCGGCCGAAAAACTGCTTCGGACTCTGAACCGGATCCAGCACGTCGTACACCGCGTTGTGCAGCGCCACCGTCATGCGCTCCACGAAGTTCGCCGCCTCGGTGTCGGTCTGCGTCTCGATGCCTCTCTCCGTGAACAGGACCAGGAACTCCCGCATCGCCCGGTTCAGCTCGGTGTAGCGCTCCGTCAGCGCCGTGAACGCGTCCGCAATCCGCCTCCACGCCGCCGCCAGCTCGCTATGGCTCATCAGGCACGTGCACGCCGGAATGTACGCCGCATCCTTCTCGAATCCTGCCCCATAGCGCTGTTTCCGCAGCCGCGCCACCGCCACGCTGTACGGCATGCTGTCCGCGTGCAACCGCAGGCTCAGCCCGTACGCCGGCCGCCGCTCGGTCTGCATCTGCGGATTGAATTCATCCACCGGCCCGTCGTAGACCTGCTTCTCGTTGGGATCGCAGACGATGTAAATCGGCGCCTCCGTCACCCCCTCCAGCTCCGCCTTCGCGAACTGCCGCTGGACCGGATGTTCCGGGTCGATCTCCACGCTGCACCCCGCCGGCGTCAGCGCCCGGCACTGCGTCACCGCCACTCTCAGCGCCTGGTCGTCCTCGTCGATCGTCACGATCGGATCGTGGCGCACCGCCCCCAGTTCCGCCTCTGGCAGCCGCGGCCCGCCGCCCACCAGCCCGTAGGCGTCGGTGGCGTACCGCAGCACCCACAGCAGGCCCGCTTCGAAGTATCTCTCCTGGCGGAGAAAATGCTCCGGCGTCAGCAACATCCCGTGTTCCCAGTTGACCGAGCTCAGTTTCACATCGTCGGGGTTCATCTGTTTTCCTATGCTCTACGCTCTGCGGTCCTGCGCCATCGCGGCACGCGCCCGCTCTGCCGCGCCGCTGCCATTGCCATTCTGCGCGGCTGTTCCTCCCAGGTAGCTGTTGATGCCCAACCGCCCGTTCTGCACCTCGTCGCCCAATCGCGGCGGCTTGGACGGATCCAGCACCACCCACTGCAGCCGCCGCCGCTGATAGCACGGCGCCACCAGGTCCAGCACCGCCTCCATCAGCTTCCGTTTCTCCTCCGCGCCGAAATCGTAGTACGTCCGCAGCTCCACCGGCCCCACCCGCAGCGTCAGCCGCGCCAGGTCCTCCACCCGCGCGCCCAGGATCGCATCCACGCCCAGGCGGCTGAAATTTACGCCCGCCCGGCTGCACGCCTCCGCCGGGATCGTCTGAAACGCCGGCATTCGCCGGATCTCCTGCAACGGCAGCTCCAGCAGAAAACTCAGCCCGAAGCGGATCCCCCGTTCCTTCCCCGCCATGTCGTGCAGGCTCGGTAAAATCAGCGCCAGCCGGTACCACATCGCCTCCGGCCAATCCTCCGCGTTCAGCCCGAACAGCCCGATCCACCGCGCGCACGCCGCCAGGTTGCCCGGCTGGATATCGAACAGCCTCGCGCCCTCCCGCAGCCACAGCGCCGCCTTCTGCAGCGGGTCGTCCATCAGTTCGACGATCTCGCGCGTCCCCGGCTCCGCCTCTCCGCCCTGTTCCCACATGCCCACCGGCAGCGCCTGAAACGCCCCCGTCCCGGCGATCGACAGCGCGATGCTCACTCCTGGATGCAGCTCCGCGCCCGGCTCCGGATCCTGCTCCACCACCCACCGCGTCGGATAGCCCCGCCCCGCCATGCGCAGCGTCACCCGCGCCGCCGGCACGCCCAGGTCGCACAGAATCGCCAGCGCCGAATCCAGCGTGTGATGGAACCCCTGGAATCCGTGCGCCAGGTCCGGCATGCGCGCCTGCTCGCCCATTACTTCCACTCCAGGTTCACCGCCAGTTCCGTGTCCAGCATCATGCGATCCTTCAGATGCCGCGTCAGGTCGCTTTCGAGAATCGGCGCTTCGGCCTCCGGATCGGCCATCGCATCCCGCACCAATTGCACCGTCACCTGCAGCCGCCGCCGCATCCCGCTCCCGGTCCGCTCCACGCTCGGGCGCGCGTACGCCCCCACGATCCGCTTGTCGAAGGCCCGCGTGACCGCCGTCAGGTCCTCCTGTGTGATGATCCGGTCACGCGCCAGCAGCGCCGCCGCGAAACGCGCCTGCGCCTGCTCGAAACCCTCCCCGTTCGTGCCGCCCGCCGCCGACGTCGGGTTGGTCAGCCGCATCCCGGGGAGCATCCCCTTCTTCAGGAACGTCTCCACCCGCCCCGGCCCCACGTTGTTGCCCAGCGCCCCCGCCGTCGCCCACACCCGCACGTTGGCGTAATCCTCGCGCGTCATGTCCGCGCGCCGCGCCGGCTGCAGTTCGATGCGTCCGGAACGGATCGTGTACCGGCCTGCGCCCGGCTCGGAGCTCGGCTGCATCCCCGGCACATACGTCGATCCGGCCTCGCCGAACACCGACAGCGGCGCCACCAGGTAGCGCTCCGTCCCCGCTTCCACGCTGATCGGAATCGACGTCCCTTTTTGGTCGAAGTACACCGTCTGGTTGTGGCACTCCACGTTCGACGCCGTGATCGCGTGCATCGAGATCGACCCGATCCCCGTGTGCAGCGACGGCGCCTCGCGCGGAAACGAAATCCGCAGCCACGCCCGCTTCTCTCCCGCGATGCCCGCGTATTCGCGCCCGAACACCCGCCCCAGCGCCGCCTCCACGCCCCGCGGCGCCGCGCACGTCGTCCGCCGCTCCGCCGGCACCCCCGGCATCACGAACACCCGCGGCCCATAGAAGCCCGCCGGCAACGCCGGCACGTCCGCCGACGTCAGCGCTTTCCCATCGCCCGCTTCCGTGTCCGCCGCCTCGCTCTTGACCAGCCATTCGAGCCCGCTCACGCCCGCATTCAGCGTCCGCGGCCGCAGAATCCCGCGCGAGTGCAGCTCCCCGCCCGCCCCGAACAGGCACCACGTCTCTGTCGCCAGCGCCTCCTGAATCCGCGCCGCGTCCGGTCCCAGTTCGAAGAAGAACGAGTGCCGGCTCAAATGCTGCGCCGGTAGATTCTCGATCGCCAGCAACACCGCCGGATGCGGACCCAGGTTCACCTTCACCGCATCCAGCGACGGCCGCGCGTTCAGGATCTTCTCCGGCAGTTCGATGCCCGGCATCAGTTGCAGCGCCCCCTCCTGGTAGGTGAACGCCATCGCGATGGTCGCCTGCGACACCGCGATCGTCGCGTCGCTGGTGAACGTCAGCCGCTCGCCCGTCTGCGCCTCGCCGATCATCTCCGTGCCCGCTTCCACCACCTGCGAACCCGCCGGCGCCACAAACCGCACCACCGTTTGCGCCGGCCGCGCCATCCGCTGTTCGATACCCAGGCCCGCAATCAGTTCGTCCAGCAGCGCCAGCCGGATCCGGCCCGTCTCCGAGTACAGGCTCTCCAGTTGCTGCGCCAGCGTCCGGAACAGCACCGCCAGGATCGGGTCGGTCGTCTCCGCCGCAATGCCGTAGTCCCGCAGCCGGCGGCGGAAGTCGTCCCGCAGTTTTTTGTCGATTTCTATCGCGCTCGCGCTGCTATACGGCATATCCTTGAGGGCGGCCACGCTTTCTCTCCGGCCGCCCGTGCCCTAGAGTTTCAGGCGGATCCCCTCTGCTCCGGCCTCCGTCGAGACGATCGCCACTTCGTACGAATCGACATCGCGCTGGCTGTCGCCCGTCTTTGTGATCGCCGCCACGCGGTAGTGTGTGATCCCCAACTCCCGCAGCGCGCCGTTGCCCTCTTCCACCGCCCTGGCGATCAGCTCCGGCCGCACCCGCGCCCGCTCGAAAAAATCCCGCCATCCGAAACGCGGACAGCCCGCCCATGAGCCGTGCGGCGTCACCGCCATCACCCGGAAAAGCTGGACGATCGCTTCGACCTCCTCCGTGCGCCGCAGGAACGCGTTCCGGAAGCGCAGAGGAAATGCAATAAACGATGCCATCGTCCCTCGTTAGTTGCTCAGCGCGATCTCCTGGAAGTTCTGCTGGTTCATCACCGGTTCGAGACACATGATCAGCATGTGGTTCAGCGGCGGCGCTTCCGTCGTCGAAGTGCTCCTGTCGCCCCCCGTCGGGTTGCACGTCTGGAACCTGCTGATCCAGCCCTTGAACTTGTAGCACGCCAGCGCGTCCTGGTGCGAATCGTCCTTCCAGAACTCGATCTTGATGTCCTTGATCTTGTCCCGCGTCACCACATTGGCCATCTCGAACAATTTGCTCAGCGTGGAGAACGGCATGTTCTTGTCGTCGTGAAAATCCACCACCACGTAGATGCTCGTCCGCAGGCTGCCCATCTGCGGCATGCCCGCGCGATCCTTGGCGGTCTCGAACGCGACGCACGACTCGACGGCATCGAACTTGTTGCCGTCGATCGTGACGGTGCTGCGATACGGTTGTGCTGCCATGTCGGTATTCTCCTCCGCTCTAGTTGCTCATCTTCAGGTCGCCGAAATGCTCCTGGCTCAGCGTCGGCTCCAGGTCCAGCACCAGCATGTGGTTCAACGCTGGCGCCAGCCCCATGAAGGCCTTCTCCTTGTCGTTCTCGCCCAGGTACATTCCCTTCGTGAACTCTTTGTCGTTGGACGTCTCAAAACGGCTGACCCAGCCCTTGAAGGCGTAGCTGCACAGCGCGTCCTGGTGCGAATCGTCCTTCCAGAACTCCAGTTTGATGTCCTTGATCTTGTCCCGCGTCACCACGTTCGCCATGTCGAAGAATTTCTTGATTGCGCTGAACGGGAGGTTCTTGTCGTCGTGAAAATCGGCCCACACGCGAACCTCGGTGATCAGGCTGCCCATCGTCGGCATGCCGGTCTTGTCTTTATCGGTCGCAAACGTGACGCTCGTCGAGACGGCGTCGAACTTCGTTCCATCAATGGTCACAGTGCATCGATAAGGTGCCGCCATCTAGATCCTCCATTTCTCCCGCACGGACTTCTCACTACTCTCATCACTTCTTGGCTTCGCGCCGGAACCAGCCGCGGAACAGTCCGGCGATGCGCGCCGTGAGCGGCTGCGAACTTGCCTTCGCCTCCGCCGGCGTTTCTCCGGACGCCCGCTGCTGTGCCGGCGCCGCGGACGGTGGCAGTGGCAGCGCTTCTCCCGCGCCCGCCGCCGGCCCGGTCGGCAGCTCGAACTTCTGCCCCACCGCCCGCGTTACTCGGATGCCGGCGGTCCGCTTGAACTCCCCTCGCTCGGCGGCCTCGGCTTCGCGGCTCTGCTCGGCCGATCGCGCCGCCGACCCTGCGTCGATTCTTATCTCTCGCCTCATGCCGCTGCCCTCCTCGCGCGGCCCTGCTATTTTTTTTCTTCGCCCTTCTTGAACTCCGGCACGTCGATCTTCAGCACGAACGTCTCCGCCGGTCCCGTCGGCATCACGTTCAGCGTGATGTCGCAAATCCCCTGCATTCTCTTCTGCGAATCTTTGTCCACGAACAGGTCGTAACCCGCCAGCGTCCCCTGCTCGACTTGCTCGTCCAGCAGCCTCTTCAGCGGCTTTTCAATCTGCTCATCCATGAACTCGCGCGTCAGCACCTGCCCCGCCACCTGCAACAGATAGTGCCGGCAGCACCGCTCCAGGTACCGCAGGATCCGGTACGACGTGAAGAATTTCAGCACCCCGTTCGGATCGTCCGCCTGCGTCCGGCAGCCGAAAAAGCACAGGTGATTGTCGGCGTCCCGAATGATCGGGATCAGCTGCCGCTCCATGCTCAGGTGCTCCATCTCCCCGATCAGCGGCTCGATCCGGCTCTTCTGCGCCCCCGCGATCTGGCCGAACCGTGACCCCACCGGCCCCTGCGCAATGCCCTGCGCGTCGTCCGCCCGCGCCACCGCCCCCGCGAACACTAGCGACGGCGGCACGTACAGGTCGTCGCCGCCATCTATGTTCTTTTCAAACCAGTGCGCCGGCCGCAATTGCAGGTACCCCATCGTCACCACGTCCGACGCCGCCCGGTCTTCCGGCCGCTTCATGAACTCGTACTTCCCGCCCGGCAGGAAGTTCCGCTCCACGTTCTTGAACGATTTTTCGTCGTCCAGGTCGCCCACCAGCAGCATCCCCCACGTATTGGCGATGTCCTCGAACTTCTCCCGCACCGGCTGCGGATAGTATCCCGGCACCACCAGGTTGCAGATGTCGTCCCGGAAATTGAAATTGTCGTTGCGCTTGACGACGAAATTCTCGACCGCCGCCACGCTCATGCTGAACACGTCCTTCATCGCCTTCGCATCCGCGTTCAGTAAGTACAGCTCCACCGGCTTGCGCACCTTCCCGTCCGGCACCTTGGCGTTCTCGAAGAACATCTGGATCTGCCGGTAGCTGCGCTCAATCGGCCGAATCTGCTGGAACACCTGCGCCAGCAGCTCGTCCCGCACCGCTTCCGCTGCGTCGATCTGCGCCTGCAGCTTCTTCACCGTCGCGTCGTAACTGTCCACATCGCTCAACAGCTGCTCGAAGTTCAACAACTGCCCGAGGAACTCGCCCGCCGCCTGCGGCGTGAAGATGCTCGAGATGTCGCGCGTCTCGTCGATCAGCCCGGGATGCAGGTCCGCGAAGATGTCCTGCAGCAGCTCCCGCGCCGCTCCCGCGCCCAGTATCTCGGATGTCGTCTTGGTCTTCGTCGCGGAGATTGGTTCGGCCATTACGCTTTACCTCCCTTTCCGGCTACTTTCTCCAGCTCCGTCCGCAACTGCCCCAACGCCGCGATAATCTCCTTGCGCTGGTTCTCGTTCGACCACGCCCGCCGCACCGTCGGCAGCTTCCACCGGTCCTTCAGCCGGTACAGCAGGTCGATGTTCGACTTCAGGTCCGCGATGTCATTGCGCAGGTACTGCGTCTCGCCATCCTCGGTCTTGATCTCCTGCCGCTTCTGCAGGTTCTCGGGGTCGAAGTCCTTGACGCTCTTGAACCGGAACTCGGCCTTGAACTCCGTTTCCTCCGGACCCGCGTTGCCCTTGAAGTTCAGCTTGGGCTGGAACTTCGCGAACGCGTCGTTCAGGTCTTCCACCTTGGTTAATTCTTCGTTCTCGCTGGCCGCTTCCTTGCCCACCCGCTCCAGGCTCATCGGAAGCATCGCTGCGCACGTCGAAGTTGGTACTTTGCGGACGGTCGGTGTGATTCCTTTGCGGATCACTTTTACCAGGGGCATCTTTTTTCCTCTCCAGCCGGCGATTCCGGCAATTGAATTTCCTTCCGAATCCTGTGCCGATAAAGGCTAACTCTTCGCATCCTTCTCCGGCGGCCTGGCCTGCAGCCGCGTTCGCGTCATTCCCGTCACATCCGGCCTCGGGTATACCACGGTCTTGTCCTGCGGCGCTCTCGCCGGCGGCCGCGCTCCACCCGCCCCAGTCGCTCCAAACCCCGGCGGCGCCGGTCCCGCCGGCGTCCGCGTGCCCGCTTGCGCCTGCTCCGCCCAGCGCGCACTGCTCGGAACGACGCCGATGTACTGTTCCGGCCACGCCAGCCGCGGCACCCAGAACCACAGAATCAGGATTAGCACCCCCAGCCCGGCGAACACCAGCACCGGCCGCAGCAGCGCCATCCAGCCGCCCCCCGCCGGAGCAACCAGGTGGATCGCCGCCAGCAGCTCCGCCGCCTCGCACTTGCCTTCGAACAGCGGCACCCCCATCTGCGGCGTCTCCCAGATCTTCTCTCCGCTCGTCAGCGTCTCGCCCGTCGGCAGCTTCAGCCGCGCCGTCACGTGCATGCTCCGCCCCGCCAGCGACGCGCGGTCCGGCCATGGCGACGCGAACGTCGCCTGCACCCTGTTCCTGAGCGTCGTCCGCGTCATCGTGAAAATCTTCTTCAATCCCTCCAGGTCCGACGCCATGTAGTATTTCGTGCTCAGCCGGCTCAGCGCCTTCTCGTCGATCTGGCTCACGTCTCCGAACCCCACCCCCACCACGTTCAACCCCGACGACGCCACCCGGCCCCCCACCAGCGCCAGCCCTTCGTCCCCCGCCAGCAGTCCCGGATCGTCTCCCTTGTAGACTTCGTTGGCCCCGTCGGTCATCACCACCAGCAGCCCTTCCGGCGCACCCGCTCCGCTGCCCGCGCCCGCCAGTCGCCCCTTGAGCAAGTCCAGCCCCGTGTCCACCGCCGAATACAGCCCCGTGTTGTTTTTCGGCTTCGGCTCCGGCAGCGCATTCACCTGCTGCAGCGCTTCATCCTTGGTCGATGCGAATTTCGCCGCCTGGATCCCCGCCACCACGTTGTGGCTCTCGAACGCCACAATCGCCACCTGGTCCGCTCCGTCCTGGAATCCCGTCAGGAAATGCTCCAGCGCGCTCTTGGCCGCGCCGAAGCGCGTCTGCCCCGTCGATAGCACCCGGTTCATGCTCCCGCTGATGTCGATCAGAATCAACGCCACCCGCGGCCGTGTCGCCACCGTCGCGTCGCTCGGGATCGTCGCGTAAAACGGCGTCACTTCCTCTTCGCCCGCCTTCACCGTCATGCTCGCCGCCAGTTTTTCCGGCCCCGGCAGCTCCAGCCCCAGCGGCTTGCCTTGCGCGTCCACGATGTTCAGCTTGATCCGGAAACACGGCACGCTCGCAGCCGGATCACAGCTCACCATCCGGATTTCATCCGCGAATTCCAGCCGCCCGCGGGCTTCCTGTGCCCCCAGCGACAGCACGCCCAGGCTCGCCAAGCTGAGCAAAACACACAGCTTACGTCCCAGCATCCCGTTACTGCTCCCTCTTCCTTGAAGTGAACTTCAACGCCGTCCGCCCTATTAGAATGTCATCATTATCCCTCAACTCTTTCGAATTCGTGACAGTTTTCCCTCGTACCCGCAACACGAATCGGGCCAGTCCCGCCTGCCCGCCCGCCTCCGCGTGCCGCGCCACGTAAAACCGTCCCTCCTTCCCGAACACCACCGCGTGGTGCGGCGCAATCGCCGCGTCCGGGATGAAAATGCTGCTCTCCGCTCCCGCTCTCGTCCGCGCCTCCCCGCTCACACTCCCCACGCCGTACATCTCGCCCTGCCTCAGATCCCACTCCTTCTTGCCCCGCCCATATTTCGCCTGGGCCCGCGGATCGCCGACTCGAGACGAACATCAGCACCCCACCCTTGAGCAGAATCGGCGCCAGCGTCACCCCGAAGCAAATCCCCGCGCCCAGCGCCACGAAGCCCGCCGCCTGCGCCACGTCCGGCACAATCTGGCTCAGCCCCGCGAACACCAGTCCCCCGATTGCGCCCCCCGCCAGCCCTCCCACGTAACCGTGCGCCGCCCGCGTCCGGTTCGCCCCAATCCATCTCAGCCCCAGCCCCAGCCCGATCAGCGACCCCGCCAGCAGCCACGCGATCGCCCGCGTCAGGATCGGCGCCTGCTCGCCCAGCCGCGCCGTGATCGGCACTTGAATCAGCTCCGCCAATCCCCCGCCGATCATTCCGCTCAGCAGGCCGAAAAACACCCATTTGGCCCTAATCCGCTGGCCCGCATAGTGGTCCGAAAACGCCACCCCCAGCCCACCGATCAGGGCCCCCAGCAGGAGCACCGCCAGCAGGTCCGAAACCCACACACTTTGTTGATTCGAAAGCGCCGCCGCAATCGCCGCCGCCAGCGCCCAGGCGAGCAGTCCGGCCGTCCCTCCGGCCAGGCTCATGTAATATAAGGTCTGATAGAGTCCCATTGCTATAGCGTTGATAAGTGTATCAGAGGCACGACGGCTGTCAATCGTTATGGCCCCTCTGCTCCAAGTGATTGATTATTCACGCCTCGAGCACACCCTCTTCGCCCCGGCCAGCGTCCGCCCCCTGCATGCTCTGATCGTCGGCGCCGGCGCGCTCGCGAATGAGCTCGTCAAGGCCCTCGGACTCCTCGGTCTCGGCGCCGTCACCATCGTCAACCCCGACTTCGTCGAGCCCTCGAATCTCACGCGCTCAATCCTCTTGCGCGGCGCCGCGCCAGGCGCGCCCAAGGCCCCCGCTCTCGCCGCCGCCGCTGCCGCTTTGTTCCCCGATACACGCTTCTCCGCTCTCGTGGCTGAAATCGCCGACGTCGGTTTCGGCCTCGTCTCTTCGGCCCACTTGATCTTCGGCTGCGTCAACAGCGATCTCGCCCGCCTCGAGCTCGCTTACATCTCGACCAGGCTCGACCGCCCCGTCTGCGATGCCGGCCTCGGCTCCGCCGGCTCTGCCCACGGCCGCGTCAGCTACTTCCCCGGCCGCGCCGCCGCCTGCTACGGCTGCACTTTGGCCCGCCGCAAGCGCGCCGAGCTGCTCACTTTTTGGGACGCCACCGTCCGTCCCTGCGCCACTCCTCCCGGCGCTCCGCCCAATACTGCCGCCCCCACCATCTCCGCTCTCACCGGTGCCCTCCAGGCCGACACCGGCTTGCGCCTTTTCCTGCAACACGCCTCCGCCGCCTCGACCCTCGAGCTGACCCTCGACTCTCCCCCCCGCCTCCACTCTTTCCGCTTGCCCCTCAGCCCTGCCTGCCCTTTCCACGCGCCGCCCCCGTTCCCGCTCCTCTCCGCCGGCGACCGTGGCCGTTCCGTGCGCCAATTCCTTTCGGATTCCGGCTCCGCGCCCAGCGCCTCGCTGCTCCTCGACTGGCCTCTCTGCGTCGATGCCCGCTGCCGCGCCTGCTCCCATCGCTGGGCGCCGCTTTTGCGCTTGGCCAAATTCCGTCGCTACGGACTATGTCCCTCCTGCTCGTCCCGCGATATCCTTGAACTGGCGACAATTCGGGCGATTGCCCCCGGCTCGCCTTGGTCCAATCTGTCATTATTGGACCTCGGTGTGCCGGAGCAACATCTGCTCACCGTCCGCGGCCTCGAATCATGAAACCGAGAACTCTCGCTATCCTCGCCGCCCCCATCCTCGGGCTCATCTTCCTGCAGCTCGTCCTCGGCCTGACACTGCCCCTCGTCGGACTCTTCACCGGCATCCTCATCGCCCTCATCTCCCTCGGCCTCTTCCGCTTTTTTGAAGTCGAATTCACGCGCTCCTGGGTGCCCGTCGTTCTTCCCGCCGCCATGAGCCTGCTGGGCATCGTCATTCTGTTCGTCTCCAGCTCCGGCTCCCCGCTCTATCTCTGGTTCGCGCCCCTCCTCGCCGCGCTCACCTCCGGCGTCATCGTCCTGGTTCAGAATCTCGACCGCCGCCGCTGCTCCCTCTGCAACCGCCGCATCGGCGGCGACGTCGCCTTCACCTGCCCGCGCTGCGGCATGCTCGTCTGCGAGATTAACTGCTGGGATTTCGAGCGCTGCCGCTGCCGCCTGTGCGAGCAGAACCGCGTCCCCATCCTCCCCACCGAGGGCCGCTGGTGGGACCGCCATTTCGGCGCCCGCTCCCCGCTCGGCCGCTGCCAGGTCTGCGCCGCCACTGCGCAGGACGCGGATTTGCGCGTCTGCGCCCACTGCGGCCGCCCTCAGTGTCGCGGTTGCTGGGACTATACCAACGGCCAGTGCGCCCACTGCCAGTGGGTCGTGGCCGATCTGCCCGCCCCTTTGAAAGAATATGTTGTCGGGCCCTCGCCCGAGACTAACAATAGGACCGTGGGGCCGTGACGCCGGGGGACCAGCGCTATGCCGAAATACCAGATCTACTTCGACACCATCCAGGGTGAAATCAAGTTCAACGTCGACATCGATGAAGAGGAAACCCTCGACGTCACCCTCGACGAGATCCTCTTCGACCTGCGCGAGCGCGGCCAGGTCCTCAAGGGCGACGGCGAGCCCCAGGTCGTCTGGAACGGCCAGGCCCTTGACTTCAGCTCGCGCCTCCCCGCCCAGGGAGTCCGTCCCAACGACGTCCTCCGCGTCTCCACCGTTGCCACCAACGGCTGACGCCTCTCCTCCGCCAACCAACTCACGGCCCCGCTCCGATCCTCGGCCAATCCCGCTTTAAGGCGCTACGCCCATCGAATTCCCGGCTGTAAGCATGGGAAAACGCTACGGCGCTCACGACAGCCACCAAGGCGCGCAGGCGCTCGAAAGACCGGAGCACTCTCGCCCGCCATGCCGCCCCAAACAAAAAGTGCGCCCGAGCCCTCGCTCCGGCGCACTCCATTCTCGTGTTGGTTGTTTCTAGAACTTGAGCCTGCGGCGCAGGGCCACCAGCCCGACCAGGCCGGTTCCCAGCAGCATCACCGTTCCTGGTTCCGGAGTGACGGCGGAACTGAATTCAGCATCGATGGCCCAGTCCGGTGAGAGCGGGCCCGCCCAGGTGTCGGTGTACAGAGCGCTAAAATCCCCGCTGTTGTTGTCATAAAAGAAGGCCCCGCCGGGTATCGTACCGCCTTGAGAGACGTAGGCCTCCCCGGAGGAATCGCCGTAGTAACCCGAAACGCTCAGAAATGCGACGTACTCCGCACCTCCGGTCAGCGCCAGGCCGCCGGTGTCGAACGTGAGTTCGACATCGCCGGTGTCGTTGGCATAGTCCAACGACGGACTGCTGTACAGCACTGTGCCGATGTTCGTGCCCGTCCAGGTCGCAATATAAGCGCTCAACAGAATGTCGCCCTGAACATACGGACTCCCCATGTAGAAGCTGAAGCTCGTCAGATTGGTGTCGCCATTGGTAGGTGCGGAAAAGGTCTCCCCATAGGTGGCCGTATTCGGATTGCCGAACGGGTGCCAATAGTCGACGTACCCACCGAAGTTGTTGTATTCTGTGCCCGCCCAGCCGCTGACCGCAAACAGCAGCACCGCCAGCGGAAGATATCGTGCTTTCATATTCCCTCCATCCCTCCATGCCCCGGTGAACCCGTTCCTCCCGGCACCGGATTTTGCCAGTGTACCCTGAAATCCCTGCCAGTTCCAGCTTTTTTGAGATTTTAGTGAAAAATTGATAATGGGCCTCTAAGGGTCCCCGATTTCCACAGCCCTCCCGCCTCCCTTTCTCGGCCGCCGCGCCTTATTCCTCCAGCGGATGCGGTTCCCCGTCCGCATGATTCAACCCTCAGCCGCAATCGCCCCGCCGCAAGCGCTATCTTGAACTTGAGCCTCGCTCCGGCCCCGCCGCTGGATTCTGAACAATGGCCCACAACCCCCGCCAAACCCGCATCGACAACGAATGGGCCCTCCTCGCCGAACTGGCCCGCTTCAACCCTGGCTCCCTCGAAATGCGCGCCCGCTCGCGCGACGCCGAGGCCGATTTCTTCCGCCTTGCCTTGCACCGCACCGCCGCCTTCATCGGCGCGCCGCCCCACCTCCAGGTCGTCCATTCGCACCGCGTCGAGTTCCGTTTCCCCGCCTGGTTCCCAGCTGTGCCTGTCGAGGCGTTTCTCACCGTGCCCGTCTTCCACCCCAACGTCCATCCCGATAACGGCTTCGTTTGCCTGTGGACCCGCGGCGTCACCGGCGACACCATCGTCACCGCCCTCGTCCGCCTGCAGAATGTCCTAGGCTGGCGCCTCCACAACGCCTCCCCCGACCATCTCATGCAGCCCGAGGCCTTGGCCTGGCTCGCCTCGGCCAAAGCTCTCCCGCTGCCCTGCACGCCGCTGGAAATCCCCGCCTCGCTCCTGCTCGAGCTGACCTGGCGCCAGCCCCCCGCCGAATTCCGCCGCCGCCTCTCTGAGCCCGATTGACCCCCGCTGGACCCTCCGCCGTTTACGCTACTTCCCGCGCCGTGACCTTCCGGCCCTCCCTCAGCGCGATGTTCGCCATGTGCGGTCCGGCCACTGCCGCCGCGGCGATTTCCACCGTGCAATTCGGCTGCTGGCGGCTCTTCACGCACTCCAGAAAGTTCTTCTGGTGCAAATCGCCCGGGTCGGTGTCCGGCATCTCGGCGATGACCGTGTCGGCTCCGCCCGCGCTCCACGGCGCGGTGCTGGGCTCGGGCTCCTTGAAGATGCGGTAGCCCTTGCGGTTCATCACCATGCTCCCCTTCTCGCCCTGGAACGTCACCGACCAGTCGAAATCGTAAGCGCTGGTGTAATCCAACGTCCAAGTCGCCATCATCTCCGGGTACTCGAAGATCGCTGAAAAGACGTCCGGCGCCTCGGCCGTCTTAGCGCGGCAGATCTTTCCGTTCGAGACCACCGATCTCGGCGACGTATTCCCGGTCAACCACTGCACCACGTCCATCAGGTGCGTGCCCTGGTCGGTCATGTTGCCGCCCGAGTAGTCCCAGAATCCGCGCCACCAGCGGAAGCGCTTGATCTCCAACGGGCGCTTCGGCGCGTCGCCCAGGAACCGGTCCCAATCGAGTTTCCCCTCCAGCGGCTTCTCCTCCAGCCACTCGATGAAGTTCCAGTTCCACGCCGCCTTGCGCGAGCCACACCTTGCCCAGTTCGCCGTCGTCGATCAGCTTCTTCGCCGCGTAGATGAACGGCATGCTGCGCCGCTGCATCCCCACCTGCACGATCCGGTCGGTCTGCCGCACCCGGCTCACCATCTCCGCGCTCTGCGCCATATTCATCGAGAACGGCTTCTCCAGATAGACGTCCTTGCCCGCCTCCAGCGCCGCGTACAGCATCGGCCGGTGCTGGTGGTCGGGCGTCGCCACCACCACGAAATCCAGCCCCGGATGCGCGATCAGCTCGTGATAGTCGGCGTACGTCTTGCATCCCGCCGGCGACAGCGCCTTGGCGCGCGTCATGTACGGCTCGTAGGTGTCGCACACCGCCACGCACTCGGCCCCCAGTTTCATGAAAGCCGGATGCAGGTAGCTGCCGCGGTTGCCCGTGCCGATAATTCCGAAGCTCAGACGATCGTTGGCGCCGAAGGCCCGGCGCGGAATGAATAACGGCGCCATGGCGCCAGCCAATAATTCTCGACGGTTCATGGCCCTCAGTATATGCCCGCGAGATCCAATCCGTAACACAGCCTCCACTTCGGCCACCCGCCGTCAGCTCACTCCGGCGGACATTCACTTCCGCGCCGGGCCGCCCATGTCCGGCCTCATGGCAGAGCCGCTCGCCCTCAGGCGCCCGGCCGTGCTGACGGATGCTTCGCAAGTTCAGAGAACCGTCTCCATCCCACGCTGCCGGATTCCAAGCTGTGGTTTTCGCCGGCACCCCTCGGGAAGGGTGACGGCGACAACATGAGTCCGCTGCTCAGACTGCCTTCCGGCTGTTAGGATCGAAAGCTTGGACCCGCGAGATCGCAGCGCCGATTCGTCTCAACGCCGGCCCCACGCCGGCGTCCGCGGCCTGCGCTGGTGGATCGGCGCGCTGCTGTTCGCCTCCACCGTCATCAACTACATCGACCGCCAGACGCTCTCCGTCCTCGCGCCCCAGCTCAAGCTCACCTACCGCTGGACCAACCAGGATTTCGCGCTCATCGTCATCTCCTTCCGCATCGCCTACATGCTCGGCCAGGCCGTGCTGGGCCGGGTCCTGGACCGCCTCGGCACGCGCCGCGGCCTCTCGCTGACGGTGCTGTGGTATTCGCTCGTCGCCATGGCCACGTCCCTCGCCACCGGCCTGCGCAGCTTCTGCGTCTTCCGCTTCCTGCTGGGCGCCGGCGAATCGGCCAACTGGCCCGGCGCCACCAAGGCCGTCTCGGAGTGGTTCCCGCGCCGCGAACGCGCCCTCGCGGTGGCGTTTTTTGACAGCGGCTCCTCCATCGGCGCCGCCCTCGCCCCGGCCATCGTGCTCGGCCTGTACGCGCTGTTCCATTCCTGGCGGCCGGTCTTCCTCCTCACCGGCATGCTGGGCCTCCTGTGGTTGCTGGTATGGCGCTGGCTCTACCATTCGCCGGAGACGCATCCCCTCATCCGCCCTGACGAACGCGCGGCCATCCTCGCCGACCGCCGCGCCGAGCAGCGCCCCACCGCCGCCCAGCCCCGCAGCCGCTGGATCGATCTGCTGCGCTACCGCCAAAGCTGGGGCGCCATCGCCAGCCGCGCACTCACCGATCCGGTCTGGTATTTCGTCGCCGACTGGTTCGCCATCTATCTGGTCTCGCGCGGTTTCCGTCTGGAAAACAGCCTGGTGGCCTTCTGGATCCCCTTCCTCGCCGCCGACCTGGGCAACTTCGCCGGTGGCGGCGCCTCCAGTTGGCTCGTCGCTCACGGCTGGCCCGTCGGCCGCGCCCGCAAGGCCGTCATCGTCCCCGGCGCCATCGGCGTGCTGCTGCTGATCCCCGCTGCGCTCAGCGCCAACCTGTGGCTCATCGCCGGCTTTTTCGGCCTCGCGACGTTCTCCTACGCCGCCTTCTCAACCATGGCCAACACCTTCCCGGCGGATCTGTTCGCCGATAGCGCCGTGGCCAGCATGAGCGGCCTGGGTGGCGCTTTTTCGGGTTTGGCCACCATCCTCTCGACCGGCGCCGTCGGCTACCTCGCCGACCATTACGGCTTCCGCCCGGTGGTGCTCGGCGCGAGCGTCGTGCCGCTGCTCGCCATGGCCCTGGTGCTCCTGCTCGTGCGCAATACAAAACACAGCGGCCAGGGCATCATCCTCAAGATATGAACGCGGCGCTGATGCACGCTGGCGTTGACACGATGTGGCGGACGTTTTTCACGCGGGGATGAGGCGCGGGTGGCCTCTGCGCAGGCAGGCAGCGCTGGGCACCGGGATCTGTGGTTCAGAAAAGGTGAGCGGTCAGTCGAGTGGGTGCGGCTGGGCTGTTGCCGCTTCCGGTTTAAATCGCTTCCCTATCGCTCTCGGTCCAACGCGATGTCGAAGCAGAATGAGCTCTCCCGGGATGCGCGGTTGGGATTACACTTGATCAGGCCTCGATTGCGAGGACGAGAAGGAGGTCTTTTGCGCCTAATCATTTCAACTATGTCTATGTTTGTGCTGATGGGGCCGGGCCTGTTACTGGCCGATGTCCAGCACTCGTTGAAGGTGCCCGACGGAACCGCTTTGCGCCTTTCTCTGACCGAGGATTTGAGTTCTGCAACGAGCGAGGTAGACAACCTGGTTCATTTTGAGGTTATGGAGGATGTCAAGGTCGGCGATGTCGTGGCCATTGCGAGAGGGGCGACTGCTGTCGGGCATGTGGTTGAGGTGGAGCCGCGGCGCCGTATGGGCCGCGCTGGAAAGCTGAATTTTACGGTTGACTACATCAAGGCCCCGGACGGAGGAAACCTGCGCCTGCGGGCCTCATCGGCGCGTAAGGGCGAAGACAAGACCGGGACGGTTATTATCGGAAGCGTTGTGTTGTCTCCGCTGTTCCTTATCATGCGGGGGAAGGACATCACGATCCCCAAGGAGACGGTCATTACCGCTTACATTGATGGCGATCGGGAGATCGCGATGTCGGCTCCTAACGGCCAAGCTGGCATCCAGCAAACCGCACTCAGCCCAGCGGGCGAGATCACCTTCAAATCCGACCCGGATGGAGCAGACATAACGGTTGACGGCAAATTCGTTGGGAGTACGCCGTTGACAATACGAGTTGCCGCTGGAGACCACGCGATTTCGGTGGAGAAGGCGCACTTCGCAGCCTGGAAAAGAACCTTGAGCGTGGCTGGCGGAGGGTCCGTCAGCGTGAATGCAACCCTGGAGAAACTGCAGTAAGGGGCGAGGAAAAACTCTACTCATCAGGCGGGCTTGGATGCGCGGCGGCTCAGCCGAATAGCACGCTATGGGAGCCGAGGCGGGCCAGACGCAGGGTGGCCGCGTCGGGCTTACGGTAGATCAGCAGCAGGTCTGGCTTGAGGTGGCATTCGCGGTAACCCGCCCAATCACCGCTCAAGGCGTGGTCATGGCTATTCTCAGGCAAGGCCTGATCGGACAACAGCAGCGATACGACGGTTGACACGAGCGAGTCGAGGTCCCTGCTGTGGCGTCGTGCTGCTTTTGCGCGCTTGTAGTCGCGCTTGAAGGCCGACGAGCGCTCAATCGTCCGCATTCAAGTCGGCCATGAGTGCATCCACAGTGGCGAAACGCTTGCCTTTGCCGGCTTCCAGTTCGGCAATCGCATTGCGGGTGGCGGCACTGGGCGCCTTAACCTCAAAGGGCAAACGACGCTCATCGGCGATACGCAGCAGCAGCAGGCGGATCGCATCCGAGATGGAGAGTCCCATGCCTGCCAGCGCATCGGTCGCACGCCGCTTGGTGGCGCTATCGACGCGAGCGCGAACGTAGGTGTCCGCAGTGCTCATGGGGATCCTCCTGGAGAGCCAGTCTCCCAGTCCTGATTGTAGTCGCATTGTGACTACAGAGCAAGCGGCCTTGACCTTGCAGCGTGCAGGCAGGGCCGGTTCGCGCGGATGCCTGTGCGCAACACGAAGCACAGCGGCCAAGGGATAATTCTGTTGATATGAATCCGCCGGAAGGCAGTCGAAGCAGGGCCGCAGGTGGCGCGGAGTCGTGGCCCTTTGCCGCCCTGATGTCCGCCCTGGCCGTGATCTTCGCCGTCGCCGCCCGCGCGTATCTGCGGCGCTACCCGCTCCCGCCGCCGGCGGTAGCCGGCATCTACCTGTGCTTCCTCCTGTCGCTCTCCCTGGCGCTGGCGCCGGGCCTGCGCGGCAGCCGCGCCGCGCTGCAGCGCTGGTTCGCCTCGCGCCGGCACGCGGCATTGCTGCCGCTGATCTGGATCGCGCCGTATCTGATCTACGCCGCCGGCACGCGCGATTTCCGCTGGATCGCTCTCGGAACCCTGCTGGCAATCGGCATCGGACTCGTCGCCATCTACGCCCTCTGGCCCGTGCGGGACACTGCGGCCCTCGCTTGGCAGGACGCGCTGGTCGCGGCGCTGCTCATCGCCGTCGTCCTGTCGCAAGGCTTGAAGGGCATCTGGAACGTGCCCCAGAACCTCGACTTCGTGGGCCGGCTCTACCTGATCGCCGTGGCGGGCTGGTGCTGGACGCTCCTGCGCGTGGTGCCCGGACTGGGTTACGACCTCTCGTTTTCCCTCCCGACGCTAAAAGCCGCCGGGCTCAACTTCCTGTGGTTCGCTTTGCTCGCCGCTCCCGCCGGGCTGGCTCTGCATTTCATCGCCTGGAACCCGCGCTTCCCGCGCTGGCCGCAGTTCGGCCTGGATTTCCTCCAGATCTTCCTCTTCATCGCGCTGCTCGAGGAGCTGTTCTTCCGCGGCTTCCTGCAGACGCTCCTCACGCAAACGCTGCGCTCTCCCTACGCCTCCCAGGCCTTAGTGGCGCTTCTCTTCGGTCTCTTCCACATTCTTCACGCACCGTTCCCCAACTGGCGCTACGTCGCGCTCGCGACCCTCGCCGGCTGGTTCTACGGCCAGGCCTTCCGCCAGGGCGGCGGCTTGCTGGCCTCGGCCCTGACCCATGCCGCCGTTGACACCGTCTGGCGGGCGTTTTTCACACGGGGGTGAGGCGGCGGAACGCCGAAGTCGCGTACAGACAATCTCCGCAGCTTCTTACTGCGGCGGCGGCGCGGCGTTGACGGCGGCGTTGATCCGATCGGTCGGGAACTTAGCTTTGAAGTCGAGGTTCTGGTTCAGGCGGGCCTCGAAGATCAGTTGGGGAGTGCCGGACTGAATCAGCGGTCCGCGAATGCTCTGCTGGTCGAAAGTGACCTTCCACAATCCGGCATAACCGCCCACGAAATCCAGGCGCTTCGCGGCGACGACCGACTTGGATTTCTCGTCGGCCAGCGAGGCGTCGAACGGACGCATGAGGCGCTCGCCCTCGTTGGCGCCGATGAGCTTGCCCGAACCGATCTTGGTGCCGATGGACACCAAGATGTAGTACTGGCTGTTGTCGGGGCTGAGCATCAGCGCGGCGAGCTTCTGGGTGTCGGCGGGGCTGAGGCTCTTGTCGAGCATCTCGAGGCGGGCGAAGGCGCGCGCGAACTGCGGGTCGGCCCAGTAGACGGCCAGCGAGGCGTACTGGCGGTCGAACCAGCCCATCATGCTTCCGGTGATGCCGACCTTGCCGGCGCGGTCGTCGACAATGCGCTGGCACTCCTCGCGCGGCCAGCCCAGGAAGGCCGCGCCGCCCACGGAAGCGGGCGGCAGCGTCCGCAGGTAGTCCGGCAGCGACAGTTTGTCCTCCTTGCGGTCGATGGCGAAATCGTAGACGTCGAGGATCTCGATATTCGACGTGGACTTGCTGCCGGTATTGCCCTCGACGAAGCCGAATTCGCCGGAGGGCACGTCCTCGCGCGGGAAGATGCGGTACAGATCGCGGACGGAGGTGGGGCCGATATCGATGGGCACCTCGTCCTGGTTCTGTTCCGTGCTGAAGAGAATGGAGGCGTTGGCCAGCGTGCGCTGGTCGAATCGCTGGCCGGTGATCTTGCACTGCAGCAGTTTGAACTTGGAGACGTCGCGGCTGGGCGGGAAGAAGGCGAAGAAGGTGGGGCGGACCTCCTCAAAGCGGCTGGCGGAGTGCGCGCCGGGGATGTCGATGTCGATTTTCTGGCGCACGAAGGGGACCATGCTCTTCAGCAGCGAGCGGAACTTGCTGACCTGGACCTTGGTCTGGATGCGGCCCAGCGGCTTCAGCTCGCCGTGCTCATAGATGTAGACGCCGTAGTTCGTCGGCGCGGCCGAGACCGAGGCGAGGCGCGGCGGCGCCTTGGGTGCGGCGGCCGTGCTGTTGGTGCCGGCGACGGACTGCGGCTTGTTGGAGGCAGTGAAGCCTGGCCTCAGCGCCTGGCGCGCAGGCGCGACGGCGGGCTGACTCGAATCGGCCGCGGCGGCCGCCGGTGCGGGCGCGGAGGCCGACGGCGGATTGACCATGACGGCGATGAGATTGTCGCTGACGCCGGCCTGTTTCAACGCCACCAACCCGTTCACCGACGTGTCAAACCGGGTCTTCGACTGTTTTATTTTGGAAATGATTAGATCGTCGGAGATCCCGGCCTTGACCAGGCGGATGATGTCCTGGTTGGTCAGAGCGGCCGGCCCGGATTTCGCCTTGGTGGCCGCAGCCTTGCTTTGCGGCGGCGGTGGGGCCTGCTGCGCGAATTGCGCATTGAAAAGCGCCCCGCCCGCCAGCAGCACGAAAGACAACGCCAGGGAACTACGACGTGGCATGCGTCTTCTCCGCGATGTACGATGCTGCCGGTCTTAGCCGGAATCCCGTTTTGGCACCCCGGCACGTATCGATTATACGATTAGCATGTTTCGGGCCGTTCACCACTTTTTTAAACTGGACGCCCGGGCGGCGCGGCTCAACCTCAGCCGGCAGTCTGCAATCAAGACTCTGCCGGGCCAGGCCTTGGAGCAGGAGAGCGGCCGCAAGCCTCGCGCGAAAAGACTGGCCGGTGAGGCGCGCGTCTTTCACGCAGCGATGAGGCCGGCGCCGGCGCCCCCGCCTTGCGCCGCGACCACGCTTAGTACGTCACGCCCACCAGCAGGTCCGCCTGGTTGTGCGCCGGGTTCAGCCCGCCCGTAGGAGCCCCCGCGCGGAATTGATACCATCGTTCTTCCCTCGGAATGGAGCCATCATGCGCTGGTATCACTTTGTGTCGTACTTTTTCGGCGGTGCGTTCCTCGCCAACACCCTGCCGCATTTCATCAACGGAATCTCGGGCCATCCCTTCCAGAGCCCCTTCGCCACGCCGCCCGGGCAAGGCCTCTCCTCGGCCATGGTCAATGTCTTGTGGGGCCTGTTCAACCTCGCCGTGGGCTACCTGCTGGTGTGCCGCGTCGGCCGCTTCGAGCTGCGCCGGACGCTGCACGTGGCAGTGCTCGGCGCGGGCATCCTGGTCATGTCGCTGATGCTGGCCCACGCCTTCGGCCGCTTTTACGGCGGCCTGTGAGCCCGCCCGCCTCTTCCTGAACAGGGCCTCGCTCGTGCGCCGCGCCGGCCCGCTGTGAACTCCCGCCAGGCGCGCGCCACGCGCGTTGCGGGACTTTATCGGCAGCCTGCTACAGCTGGTACGGCGCCCGCATGTGGCGATGCAGCAGCTTGGCCGCTTCTTCGTCGCCCAGGATCTCCAGGTTCACCGGGTCCCACTTGATCTTGCGTCCGGTGAGCATCGCGATCTGGCCCAGCCACCCCGGCGTGGCCGAATGCAGGGCCACCTCCGCCGGCGCCAGCGTGCGCCCGCGCGTGCGGACGCATTCGATGAACTCTTCGTAGTGGCCGTGCTCGTCGTGGTTGGCCTTCAGCTTAATGGCGTGGGTGGCCGGCTTTTCATCCAGCAGCGATTTCGGATTGGCGTCCAGCTTGCCGCGGTCCACCCACACCCAGCCCTCTTCGCCGATCCACTTGGTGCCGCTCTTGATTTCCGCGTAGCCGCCGGCGATCGTCATCGGCGTGCCGTCGGGGTATTTGCAATGCACGATGTAACGCTTCGCGGTGTTGAACAGATCGCTGCGCACGGGATATTCGCCCTGCCCTTCCACCTCCACCGGGCCCGTGTCGTCCCAGCCCATCCCCCAGTGCGCGATATCGACGTGGTGCCCGATCCAGTCCATCAGTTGCCCGCCGCCGTAGCTCAGGTTCCAGCGCCAGTTCACGTGCACGCACGCCTCGCGATACGGAACCTCCGGCGCGGGGCCCAGCCAGCGGTCGTAGAACAGCGTCTTCGGCGGCTCGGTAACGTCGAACGTGGATGGGTTCTTCACCTCGTAATAGCCCGACGGCAGCCCGACCTCGACCGCCTTCACCTTGCCGATGCGGCCGTTGCGCACCAGCTCGCACGCCTGCCGAAAATTTTCCACCGACCGCTGCCAGCTGCCGGTCTGCCACACCCGGTTGTTGCGCTGGCACTCCTGCACCATCATCAGCCCTTCGTGAAAGTTGTGCGCCAGCGGCTTTTCGCAATAGATATCCTTCTTCGCGCGCGCGGCTGAGGTCGCCACGATCCCGTGCCAGTGGTCCGGAATGGCGATGCTCACCGCGTCGATGTCGCGCCGCATCAGCACTTCCTCGAACGCGTGGTAGGTGCCGCAGCCATGGTCGCCATAGGCGTTGTTGACGTAGGCCTTGGCGCGGTCCAGGTGCTCTTCGTCTATGTCGCACACCGCCACCACGCGCGCGCTCGCCACTTTGGTGAAGTCTTTGACATGGCCGTCGAAGCCCATCCAGCCCAGGCCGATGTTGCACACCGTAACCTTGTCGCTGGGGGCCGCGGCCCCGCCCAGCCCAAGGGCCGAGGCTTTCACGATCATCGGCGCGCCGGCTACGGCCAGCGATGCGCCCTGGAGAAGCTGTCTGCGGGTTTTCATCTGCATTACTCCGGAAAGACGTTCTGCCTTGTCATCATACATGCTCGCGCGCCGGCCTCGGCTCCGCGCCCGCGCATCGCGCCTTATCGGCTGCGCCGGAACCGGCGGCGGAACTCCGACTGGTTGACGGAACCGCTATCCTCCTGACGGCGCCGCTGGAAGCTTATGGACTGGCCCCGGCGGTTGCCTGGTTAGCCCGGATGTTTCACTTGCGATCGCAGCGCGGCGCGATGAGAGCGCCCCAACATCAAGCGATGCCACAAGGCGCGCTCGCGGGAGCCGCCCGCAGGCGTACTGGACTGCTACGTCGAGGACGGGGGGTGCCCTCTGGGCCCAGCGAAACGCAGTAGATGCGGCCCTATCGCGCGCCGCAGCCGATGGTTGGTGAAATATCCGGGCTAGCGCCGGATCAGGACTTCCTGCAGGCTCTCGCGGCTGACAAAGAACTTCACCTCGCGGTAATTCTGGAAGAGCTTCTGAATGGTGCGCGGATTGAAGTTCTGAATATGGCGCGGCGGCGGCTGTTCGCGCAACTGGAGGGTCTGGCCGTCCAGAATCCGGCAGGTGTAAGGCGCCCGGTCGGCGCCGCTCGAATCTGTCCGGAACAGGGCTAGCAGGAACGCATCCGGCGCCAGCAACCGATGGAGCCGGCTGACGACCGCTTCGGCGACCTGCGGAGGGAAAAACTGGAGCCGGTCCCAGATCAGAACAGCGTCGGCAGAGTGGTCGGGAAAGTCCAGCACCGAAGCGATGAACTCCTCGATGCGGCCCGGCTGGAAGGCGCCCTCCTCCTGTTCCTTGGCCGAGAAAAAGTACTCATAGGAATGCAGCAGATGATCGATGTAGAGGCGGTGGCCGGCGCCCACGGAGACGTCCGTGATGAAATCGATGTTCTCCTGCACAGGGCCGCCGAAATCCATCACCTGAAGCGGACGGCCGGCCTCGAGCGAGGCGACCAGCGCCCGCAAGCCGTGACTCTTGCGCGAATCGGGAGCGGCCGCGGCGTCCGGAGGGACGCCTGCGGCGCGCGAAGGAAAGGCGTTCATCCTTTGCGAGGTTCTCCGGGCCGCGCCTCGGCCTGCGCGGGCGTGGCATTGGGCAGAGATGGCTGCACGGGCGGCTCGGGCGCCGGCGGACGCTGCACGGCAACCTTAGGCGCTTCCGCCCGAACGGTTTCGATGTCGCCCTTGAAGTAGGCTTCCTCCTCGATCACGGGCCGGGCGGTGCGCATGTCGCCCAAGACGCGGGCATTGCGCTTGATTTCCACCTTTTCCACGGCCTCCATGTTGCCATGGACGGTGCCATAGACAAAGACCTCCCGGGCGCGGATGCCGCCCTGGACGTGGCCGCCGGCGCCAACCGTCAGTTTGTTCTCCGGAAGCTCGACGTCGCCCTCAATCCGGCCATCCACGACCAAATCCTCGCGGCCGGAGATCTTGCCGGTGAGAACCAGGCTCTTGCCGATCAGGGCTGCGCCTCTGGTGACCGCTTCATCAGGCCGGCGGCTGGGGTAGGTCGAAGTCGGGATCGCCTCCCGCGCCGGTCCGGGCACGGCCGTCTGGGCCGGCTCGGGACGAGGCGGCAGATCATCTTTTTTTTGCTTGTTCCACATGATTTTTAGTTGTTCCCTTGGTTGCTGTTCCCCTACAACGACTGGTTGGAGCTTCGCGCCCAGTGCGCTCGGGCGGTCCGGGACACATCGGACCGCTCCGTTTCATTTTCCGCCGAAACGGGCCTGCTTTACTATCGCTGAATTGGTTCTGGCCCGCAAGCGGCATAATGAAGGCGTGGCAAGAGCCAAAGACTTCGAAACCCGGCTGGAGCGCCTGGAACAGCAAATCGGCGTGTACCAGCGCATCAGCCGCCTGATGGTGCGCGCGCTGAGCCTCACCGAGACGCTGCAGGCGGTGGTGCGCCTGGTGCAGGGATTCACAGACTGCGATTCCTGCCTGCTGTACCTGATCGAGGACGATCAACTGGTCCTGTGCGCCTCCTCCAATCCGCACCCGCTGGAGATCGGCAAGGTGCGGCTGAAGATGAGCGAGGGCCTGACAGGGTGGGTGGCGCGGGAGCGCAAGATGCTCTCCATCTCGATGGAGGCGTATAAAGATCCGCGCTTCAAGACGTTCACCAACCTGCCGGAGGATACCTACGAGGCGTTCCTCTCGGTTCCCGTCATCGCGCGCAACCGCGTCATCGGCGTAATCAACGTCCAGCACCGCATGCCGCGGCGCCATTCAGGCGCCGAGATGGAACTCCTGACGACGGTGGGCGAGCAGGTCGGGTGCCTGCTGGCGCTGGCTCGGCTTGCGCCGGCCGCGGAGGAGGCCAACCACGTGGAATTTCTCCGCCAGGGCGGACGCAGCGAGTCACGTGGCGAAGTCCAGGGCGCGGAGGGAGCGACGGAACCATGAATCGTCCGCGACGCCGTGACCTGTTCCTGCTGGCGGCCCTGCCGTGGGGGGCTCCTTCCGCTTCCGCCGCACAGTCCCGCAGCGCCGCGCCGCCCGCGGTGGCGCCGGCCCTCAAGAACGAGAAGGAGGCCGCCGAGGCAGTCGTCGAGATTCCGTACGGAACGATCCCGCCGCTCGCTGCGGGGCCGTTCGAAGGGATGCGCTGGCAGATGCGCTATTACTTCGACGAACTGGACAAGCGCTGCCACCTGCAGGATTTCGCGCTCCCCACGCCGCGGTTCGGCCTAGCCAGCATTCTGGTCGAGACGACGGATTCAGACAGCCTGAAATCACAGCTCCTGCTGACGCGCGACAACGGCAAGACCTGGACCCAGCAGAAGACGGAAAAGAGCCCGCTGGGGGTTTTCGTCGTGGGTGAAACCAATGCCTGGGTGGTGACGGCCGGGCACCTGTTGTTTACGGCCGACGCCGGAGTGAAATGGGAGAAGCGGACGCTGCCCGGCGCGGAATGCACCCAGGTCTGGTTTCTCAATCCGCAGACGGGTTGGGCCTACGGCGGCGGGAAGACCTTCTACCGCACGGACGACGGAGGACGCACCTGGAATCCGGTGCCCGAGAGTGAGAAGCTGGACCTCAAATCACCGCAGACCTACCTGCGCACAATGGCGATGATGGGCTCGGGCGTGGGCATGCTGGCCGGCGATTCGACGGCCACGCCGGAATCCGCGCATCTGCCGGACTGGATGACGCCGGAGCGCGCCGTGCGCCGTAAGAGTCTTCCCGGCACGGCGGTAGTGTACGAGACCCTCGACCATGGCCAGAACTGGACGGGACGCCTCAAGTCCGCTTTCGGCTCCGTCCGGAGGGTGAGGATGGCGGCGGGACGCGCGGCGGCCGTTTTCCAATACAAGGACTCGTTCCTGTGGCCCGCGGAAGTCTACGACATCGACCTCCATACGGGGGAAAGCTGGACGGTCTTCCGGCGCAAGGAACTGGTAGTGCACGATGTGGCGCTACTCGACGACGGCAGCGTGCTGCTCGCCGCAGTGCAGCCGGCGGGACGGCTGCGCGCGGAGTCGCCCATCCCTGGCAAGTTGCGGATCCTGTGGTCGCCGGATCACGCCGCCTGGTTCGAGATGAAGGTCGACTACCGGGCGGCGGCGAATGAAGCCACGCTGGCGAGGTGCTCGGACGGGGGCCTGTGGGTCGCCACCGACGAGGGCGCCATCCTGCAATTGGCGCGCTGAAAGCGCCAGTTCCGGATCCAGATCAGCGGGGCTTGTGTCAGGCCGGCCGGCGGGGTGGTGTGCCGCTCCGGCGACGGCTACGGCACAGTCCAGAATCCTCCAGCCGGGTGCGGTCCAGCTTTCGTCATTGTCTAGTAAATGAATCATTTTCAATTGGTTACAGTTCGTGAAGTCGCCGTACTCAAGCCTCCCGCAGGCGGCGCATCGGAACAGGATCGATCAGGAGTCGATATTGGACTTTACTGTAGAGAAACTCCGCAAATTCGAATCGGATGTGGTACTCTGAAACTGACGGTTCGCGGGTTTAGTCAAGATTAATCCCCTCCTGGGAGCCGCCTGCTGGAAGGATTCCCAAAATGTCCAAGATCATCGATGTAACCGAACTCATCCTGCGGGACGCCCACCAGAGCCTGATGGCGACCCGGATGGCGCTGGGGGACATGGTTCCAGCCTGCGCCGACATCGACCAGGCAGGCTACTGGTCGGTGGAGTGCTGGGGTGGTGCGACCTTCGACGCCTGCATCCGCTTTCTGAACGAAGATCCGTGGGAACGGCTGCGGACGTTCCGCAAACTGCTGCCGAATTCCCGCCTGCAGATGCTGCTGCGCGGGCAGAACCTGCTGGGCTACCGGCATTACGAGGACACCGTCGTCGATCAGTTCGTGGAAAAGGCGGCGGAGAACGGCATGGACGTTTTTCGCGTCTTCGACGCACTCAACGACGTGCGCAACGTGCGCCGCTCCATCCAGGCCGTGCTGCGCGCCGGCAAACACGCCCAAGGCACAATCTGCTACACGGTCAGCCCGCTGCACACCGTCACCGGCTACGTCGAACTGGCCGAGCAGCTCGTCGATCTTGGCTGCCAGTCGATCTGCATCAAGGACATGGCGGCGCTGCTGAAGCCCCAGCCGGCTTACGACATCGTCAGGGCGATCAAGACGGCGTGCGGCGAGGAGACGCGCGTGCACGTGCACGTTCACGCCACCACCGGCGTGACCATGGTGAGCCTGATGAAGGCGATCGAAGCGGGCGCCGACTGCGTGGATACGGCGATCAGCTCGCTCAGCCTCGGCCCGGGCCACAACCCGACCGAGAGCTTCGTCGAGATGCTGGATGGCACGGGCTACGAAACGCGGCTGGACAAGGAGCGCCTGCTGAAGATTAAGGACCATTTTGCCAAGATCCGCCCGCGCTACGCCCAGTTCCTGTCCAACATCACCGGCGTCGAGACCGAGATCTTCCACAGCCAGATTCCGGGCGGCATGATCTCCAACATGGAGAGCCAGTTGAAGCAGCAGGGGGCGGGCGACAAGCTGAAGGAAGTGCTGCTGGAAGTGCCGCGGGTGCGGAAGGACGCGGGCTATCCGCCGCTGGTGACGCCGTCCAGCCAGATCGTCGGCACGCAGGCCGTGTTCAACGTGATGATGGGCCGCTACAAGGTGCTGACGGGCGAGTTCGCGGACCTGATGCTGGGCTACTACGGCACGTGCCTCGGGACGCGCAAACAGGAAATCGTGGAACTGGCGGCCAAACAGGCCAAGAAGGAGCCGATCCACGGCCGCCCGGCCGACCTGCTGAAGCCGGAGTGGGAGGACCTGCGCGGGCAGGCGCTGGCACTGAAGGGCTGCGACGGCAGCGACGAGGACGTGCTCACCTACGCCATGTTCCCGGCCGTGGCCCCGAAGTTTTTCTCGACCCGCAAGGAGGGTCCGAAGAACCTCGGCAAGGATCCCGCGAAGGCGGCTCCCGCGGCCGCCCCGGCGGGCGGCAAGAAGGCCGACGGCGGGGCCGGGCCGTTACTCGCGCCGGTCACTTACGAAGTCAAGCTCAAGGGCAAGTCCCACAAGGTGACGGTGGCGCCGGCATAGGCCCACGACCGCGCTTGCCCGGCCAGACCACTGCCCGGGTGGGGCGCCCGCGGGGCGAAAGAAACCGACGGAAGAGAAGGCCTGAACCACGATGTCCCAGACGATGGTGCAAAAAATCGAAGCGTTAAGTAAGAAACGCGCCGAACTGCTGCAGGGCGGCGGCGCCGACAAGCTGGATAAGCAGCGCGCCGCAGGCAAGCTGACGGCGCGCGAGAGGGTCGACGCCCTGGTTGATCCCGGCAGCTTCATGGAAACCGGGCTGTTTGCCCAGCACCGCGCCACCATGTTCGGCATGGCCGGCAAGGAGACGCCGGCTGACGGCGTGGTGACCGGAGCGGCGTCCATGCAGGGCCGACTGATTCACCTCGCCAGCCAGGACTTCACCGTGCTGGGCGGTTCGGCCGGCGAACTGCACTCGACCAAGGTGGCCGAGATCATGCAGCAATCGCTGATGACCGGCAGCCCTTTCGTTTTCATCAACGATTCTGGCGGCGCGCGCGTGCAGGAGGGCATCGACTCGCTCTCCGGCTATGGGAAGGTCTTCTACGCCAACGTGATGCTGTCGGGCGCGGTGCCCCAGATCTCGCTCATCTGCGGGCCCTGCGCGGGCGGCGCGGCATACAGCCCGGCGCTCACCGATTTCATCATCCAGACGCGCAAGGCGCAGCTGTTTATCACCGGACCGCAGGTCATCAAACAAGTGACAGGCGAGAGCGTGACGGCCGACGAACTGGGCGGTCCCGACGCCCACATGACGCGTTCGGGCGTGATCCACTTCATCGCCGAGGACGATAACCACGCCGCGCTGATCTGCAAGAAGCTGCTGAGTTTTCTGCCTTCCAATAATCTGCAGGATCCGCCCTTCGTGCCGGGCGACTACACCTGCGATCCGAACCCCGCGCTGAACGACATGGTGCCGGTCAACGGCAAGGTGCCCTACGACGTCCGCAACATCATTCTGAACGTCGTCGACCAGGCCGATTTCCTCGAAGTGCAGGCCGGCTTCGCGGCCAATCTGACGATCGGCTTCGCGCGCATCTGCGGGCGCTCCGTGGGCGTCATCGCCAACAACCCCAAGTTCAAGGCGGGCGTCCTGGACATTGACTCCTCGGACAAGGGCGCGCGCTTCATCCGCTTCTGCAACGCCTTCAACATCCCGCTGGTGACGTTTGTCAACGTGCCGGGCTTCCTGCCGGGCGTGGAGCAGGAATACGGCGGCATTATCCGCCACGGCGCCAAGATGCTCTTCGCCTACTCCGCCGCCACTGTGCCCAAGGTGACGGTGATCCTGCGTAAGGCTTACGGCGGAGCCTACATCGCGATGTGCTGCAAGGATCTCGGCGCGGATCGCAGCTATGCCTGGCCGACCGCCGAAATCGCCGTGATGGGCGCCGAGGGCGCGGCCGAAATCGTGTTTCGCAAAGAGATCTCGGAGGCCGAGGACAAGGCCGCCAAGCGCAAGGAGATGATCGAGCAGTACCGCCAGGCGTTCGCCAATCCGACCGTCGCTGCGGGGCGGCGGCTTGTGGACGACATTATCGAGCCCGCGCTGACGCGCCAGTACATCGCCCAATCGCTCGAATATCTGAAGGCCAAACGGGAACTGCGGCCGGCCAAGAAGCACGGCCTGATCCCGCTGTAAGGAGAGCTGCCATGGGAAAGACCACGGAAGAACCGGCCGCCGCTCCGGAGTCCACCGGCGCGGCTGCCGTGGAAGGCTTGATGAGAGTTCTGGAGGCGCTGACCACGCAGTTGGCCGCGCTCAACCAGCGGCTCGACCGGCTGCAATCCACGGGCTTGGCCATAGCCGGCGCACCGGCCGCGCAATTAGCGGCCGCGGAAGCGCCAGCCCCGGCCGCTGCCACGGCAGAGGAAGAGTCCGGCGAGGATCTACTGCTCGTCATCTCCGCCGCCGTGGCCGCCTTTCTGGGCAAGCGTCCGCGGATCCGCGCCATCCGCCTGGTGGATAGCGGCGACTGGGCGCAGCAGGGGCGCGTTTTCGTCCAGGCGTCCCACTCCTTGCAGATGGCGCGCGAGTTTTAGGAGCCAGCCGTGAAACTGAAGATCACTCTCGACAACAGAGTCTATGAAGTGGAGGTCGAAGCGTCGGAGCCCGAGCCGGAGCCGCTGCCGCCTGCCGGCTACATCATGCAGCCAACGGTGGCGCACCTGCCGGCGGCGCCGCCCGCCGCCAAGGCCCCCGCCGCGGGGGATGCGAATGTCAATGAGGACAAGGTGTGCCGCAGCCCGATCAACGGCATCGTCGTCAAGATCGCCGCGCAGGCGGGCCAGCAGATCCACCCCGGCGACACGCTGCTGGTTTTGGAAGCGATGAAGATGGAAACCAATATCACCGCGCCTGTCGCCGGGAAGATCTCGAAGGTGAACGTCAAGGCCGGCGACGGAGTGCAAAGCGGGCAAGTGCTGGTCGAGTTTGAGTAGTGCCAAGCTTGTGGACAGGAGTTGGAAATGGTCCAGGATTTGATTGCCGCGGGATTTGAATTCGTCGATCACGTCGCTATTGCGGTCAAACAGGGCGAGCTCGAAGCACAGGTGCAGAAGTACGTCTCGCTGGGTTTCACCGAGCTGCATCGCGAGGAGGTTTTGGGCTCCCACCAGGTGCGAGAAGTGCTGTTGCGCATCGGCGATGGGCCGAACCTGATCCAGTTGCTGGAGCCGCTCTCGCCGGAATCGCCGGTGGCCAAGCAGATCGAAAAACAGGGTGGCCGCGGCGGTTTCGCGCATCTCGCCTTTCGCGTGAAGGACATCCAAAAGGCCTACGCCCACATGAAGGAACATGGCTTCCACTTGACCCAGGAACCGGGACCGGGCTCGCGCGGCACGATGATTTTTTTCGTCCACCCCAAAGATTTCAGCTACCTGATCGAGGTCGTCCAGGAGGGCGCCAGCCATGCCTGAGGCCAAAGCCGATGACTTGAACCTGGCCGCGGAATTCCCGCCCGTCGGCACAGCGGAGTGGGAAGCGGTGATCAAAGCCGACCTGAAGGGCGCCGATTATGAGAAGCGGCTGGTGTGGCGCACCGACGAGGGGCTGAAGATCCGACCTTACTACCGCCAGGAGGACCTGGCCGGCCTGGAAGCCCAGGCCGACATCGCCCCGGCCGAGTTCCCCTTCACGCGCGGCACTGCGGCCGGTTGGGAGATCGCGCAGAGTCCCGAGATTCCGTCCGACGCCGTGCGCGGCGACCGGCTGCACGAACTCGGCGCGACGGCAGTTCAGGAACTGGCTTACGCGCTCGCCGAAGGCGTGGAGCTGCTCGCCGTGTTGGTTGAAAAAGGCTCGACGGTAGACGCCGTGGCGCCGGAGATTACATTCGTTTTCGGGATCGGCTCCAACTACTTCTTCTCCATCGCTAAGCTCCGCGCGGCGCGCCTCACGTGGGCCCAGGCCGTGGCGGCGTTCGAACCTGCAGGCGATGCAGCCTGCCGGATGAAGATCCACGCCGTCACCGCGCTGACCAACAAGAGCGTCTGCGACCCTTGGACAAACCTGCTGCGTTCGACCACCGAAGCGCTCTCGGCCGCGCTGGGCGGCTGCGACGCGCTGAGTGTGCGCAGTTTCCACTATCCCGAGCGGCTGGCCGGCAACATCCACCTGATCCTCAAGGAAGAGGCGCACCTCGACAAGGTCGCCGACGCTGCCGGCGGCAGCTACTACATCGAGGCGCTGACCGCGTCGATGGCTCGCGCCGCCTGGCAGTTGTTCCAGCAGATCGAGGCTGCAGGCGGCTACTCGCGGGCGGTTGCGGCGGGCATCGTCGACGCCGGCTTGAAACAGTCGCGCGAGGCCAAACAGAAGGCCGTCGCCGCGCGGCGCCGCACGCTGGTGGGCGTCAACAACTACCCCAACCTGACCGAGCGCATCGCGGAACCCGGGCCGGACGACCCCGCCGGCCGCCTGGCCGAAGCGTTCGAGAAGATCCGCCTGCGTACCCAGCGTCACGCCGCCAGGATCGGCCGCACGCCGCGCGTGCTGCTGCTGACGCGCGGCGACCTGAAGATGCGCATGGCGCGCGCACAGTTCTGCCAGAACTTCATCGGCTGCGCCGGGTTCGAGATCGTCGAATCGGCTGAGTTGCAGGATGCCGACATCGTCGTGCTGTGCGCCGGTGACCCCGAGTATCTGGCGCTGGCGCAGGAGGTGTGTCCCAAGGTGAGAGTGCCGGTGATCGTGGCCGGGAATCCGAAGGAGCAGATCACGGCCCTCGAGCACGCGGGTGTCGCAGGCTTTGTGCACGTTCAGTCCAATGCCGTCGAGACGTTGACGGCGTGGCAGGACCGGTTGGGAATGGAGGCCTAGACATCCATGAGCTCAACCACGAACAAGACGGCCATGAAACCGGATTTCAGCAAGATCGATTTCGCTCCCGCGCGCCACGGCGCGCCTGTTCCGGCGGCTGGCGGCGCCTGGCTGACCAACGAGGGCATCGCCGTGAAGCCGTACTACACCGCCGCCGACCTGGCCGCGATGGAGCATCTGCACTACGCCGCCGGACTTCCGCCCTACCTGCGCGGGCCGTACTCGACGATGTACGTCATGCGGCCGTGGACCATCCGCCAATACGCCGGTTTCTCCACCGCCGAGGAGTCGAACGCCTTCTACCGGCGCAATCTCGCGGCCGGGCAGAAGGGCCTTTCCGTGGCTTTTGATCTGGCCACGCACCGCGGCTACGATTCCGACCACGAGCGCGTCACCGGCGACGTCGGCAAGGCCGGCGTGGCCATCTCCTCGGTCGAGGACATGAAGATCCTCTTCGACAAGATCCCGCTCGACCAGATGTCCGTCTCGATGACCATGAACGGGGCCGTGCTGCCCGTGATGGCGTTCTACATTGTCGCCGCCGAGGAACAGGGCGTTCCCCCGGTCAAGCTCGACGGGACCATCCAGAACGACATCCTCAAGGAGTTCATGGTCCGCAACACGTACATCTATCCGCCCACTCCTTCGATGCGCATTATCGGCGACATCTTCCGCTACTCGTCGGCGCAGATGCCGAAATTCAACTGCATTTCGATCTCCGGCTACCACATGCAGGAAGCCGGCGCCACGGCCGACATCGAGCTCGCCTACACGCTGGCCGACGGCCTCGAATACCTCCGCACCGGCCTGAAGGCGGGCTTGAGCGTGGACCAGTTCGCCCCGCGGCTTTCGTTCTTCTGGGGCATCGGCATGAACCACTTCATGGAGATCGCCAAGCTGCGCGCAGCGCGCGTGCTGTGGGCGAAGATCGTGAAGTCGCTGGGGCCCAAAAACTCCAAGTCGATGGCGCTGCGGACGCATTCGCAGACCTCCGGCTGGAGCCTGACGGCGCAGGATGTCTTCAACAACGTGGTGCGCACGTGCGTCGAAGCCATGGCCGCGGCGCTGGGCCACACCCAGTCGCTGCACACCAACGCGCTGGACGAAGCCATCGCCCTGCCGACCGATTTCTCCGCCCGCATCGCCCGCGACACGCAGATCTATCTGCAGGAGGAGACCGGCATCTGCAAAGTCGTCGATCCCTGGGCTGGCAGCTATTACGTCGAGTCGCTGACCCACGACCTGATGCACAAGGCGTGGAGCTTGATCGAGGAAGTCGAACAGCTTGGCGGCATGACCAAGGCCATCGAAACCGGCCTGCCGAAGATGCGCATCGAGGAGGCCGCCGCGCGGCGCCAGGCGCGCATTGACTCGGGCAAGGAAGTCATCGTCGGGGTGAACAAGTACCTGTACCACGACGAAGCGCCGATCGCGGTGCGCGAGGTGGACAACCGCGCCGTGCGCGAGAGCCAGATCCAGCGGCTCAATGAAACCAAGAGCAAGCGCAGCCAGGCCGAAGTCGAACACGCCCTGGACGCGCTGCGCCGCTCGGCCGAAACCGGCGAAGGCAATCTGCTCGACCTCTCCGTCCAGGCGGCGCGGGTGCGTGCCACGCTGGGCGAAATCTCGTATGCTCTCGAACAGGTGTTCGGGAGGTACCAGGCCGTGAACCGCACCATCTCGGGCGTCTACTCGTCCGAGAGCCAGTCCGACCCTGAGTTTCAGAAAGCGCGCAAGCTGGCCGACGAGTTCGCCGCCGCCGAGGGCCGGCGCCCGCGCATTCTGGTTGGCAAAATGGGCCAGGACGGCCACGACCGCGGCGCCAAGGTGATCGCCACGGCCTTCGCCGACGAAGGCTTCGACGTCGACGTCGGGCCGCTCTTCCAGACGCCCAAGGAACTGGCCCGCATGGCGGTGGAGAGCGACGTCGATGTACTCGGCGTTTCGACGCTCGCCGGCGGGCACAAGACGCTCGTGCCGGAGGTCATCGCGGAGCTGAAGAAGTTGGGCCGCGAGGACATCCTGGTGGTGGTCGGCGGTGTCATTCCACCGCAGGATTACGACGAGCTGTACGCGGCGGGCGTGGCCGGCGTCTACGGGCCCGGCACCGTCATTCCGCTGTGCGCGCAGAAGGTACTGGAAGCACTGCTCACGGGAAACCCTCGTGCAGCCAGAATGTAGCGGGAACTCGCGCGAATCGGCGGCGCACGTGCGGCGCCACGGACGCCTGAAGCCCGAAGCCTACATCGAAGGAGTCCTCCAGGGGGATCGGGTGACGCTCGCGCGCGCCATCACAGTCATTGAAAGCGATCTGGAAAGCGACGGCGAGCTGGCGGCGGAGATCCTGCAGGGCGTCCTCGCCGAGAGCGGCGATTCGCTGCGCGTGGGAATCACCGGCGTGCCCGGGGCGGGCAAGAGCACTTTCATTGACGCCCTTGGCATGCACATCGTGCGCGACCGCGGCGAGAAGGTCGCCGTGCTCAGCGTCGACCCATCCAGTCCTGTCTCCGGCGGCAGCATCCTGGGCGACAAAACGCGAATGGAGCGGCTCTCGGCCGAGGAACGCGCCTTCATCCGCCCATCGCCCGCGCGCGGCCATCTCGGCGGCGTCGCCCGGCGCACCCGCGAAACCACCCTGCTGTGCGAAGCCGCGGGCTACCGCAACATTCTCGTCGAGACCGTCGGCGTCGGCCAATCCGAGACCGCCGTGCGCTCGATGACCGATTTCTTTCTCCTGCTGATGCTCTCCGGCGCCGGCGACGAACTGCAGGGCATCAAACGCGGCATCCTCGAGATGCTCGACGCCCTGGCCATCAACAAAGCCGATGGCGACAACCGCCAGAAAGCCGAGCAAGCGCGCGTCGAATACGCCGGCGCGCTGCATCTGTTCCCGCCCAGCCCCGACGGCTGGACGCCGCGCGTGGTGACCTGTTCGGCCCTGGCCAACGAGGGCATCCGCGAGATTTGGGAAATGGTCCTGCAGCACCACGAGAAGATGCTGGCCTCGGGCTGGTTCCTGCGCCGCCGCCGCCAGCAGGCGCTGGCCTGGATGCGCGAGCTGATTCTGGCCGGCCTGGAGGAAGAGTTCTACCGCAATCCGGCTGTCCGCGACCGCATGCCCGAGTTGGAAGAAGCCGTGCGCGCCGCGCACGCCACGCCATTCACCGCCGCCCGCGAGCTGCTGACGCTGTTCCGGCATCCCGCCAGGCCGCGCCCAGGTGAGACCGCGCCCGCCCGCTCAGCTTCCCCTCCGCCTGGACCGGACCACGGTTTTTAAGTCAAGGAGTAATGCAATCATGTCCCTGCCCTATCCGATTCTGACCCCCGAAGAGGCCGCCGCCCTGATTCAAGACGGCGAAACCATCGGGTTCAGCGGTTTCACGCCGGCCGGTTCTCCCAAGGCCATTCCACGCGCCCTTGCGGAGCGCGCCAAGGCCGAGCACGCGCTGGGCCGCGAGTTCAAAGTCGGCGTCCTCACCGGCGCCTCGACCGGGCGCTCGCTCGATGCCGCCCTGGCCGAGGCCGAGGCCATCAGCTTCCGCACCCCGTACCAGTCTGACGCGCTGCTGCGCTCGCAGATCAACTCCGGCAAGGTGCGCTTTGTCGACATGCACCTGTCGCTGCTGCCTCAGGCGGTGCGCTACGGCTTCCTGGGGAAGGTCCATTGGGCCGTCATCGAAGCCTGTGACCTGTCCAGCGGCGGAGGCGTCGTGCTCAGCACGGCCGTCGGCGCCGCACCGACCTACCTGCGCGAGGCCGCCAAGGTGCTGATCGAGTTGAACTCGATGCACCCCCCCACGCTGCTCGGCATGCACGATATTTTTGAACCCAAGGATCCGCCGGCGCGCCACGAGATCCCCGTTTTCAGTTGCTGCGACCGCATCGGCTCGCCGATCGCCATCATCGATCCGGCGCGGATCGCCGGCGTCGTTGAAACGCACGAGAACGATGAATCCGGAGCGTTCTCCGAGCCCACGCCGGAAACCGAAAAGATCGGCCAGAACGTCGCCGAGTTCCTGGTCGGCGAAATGCGCGCCGGCCGCATTCCGCCGTCCTTCCTGCCGTTGCAGTCGGGCGTCGGCGACATCGCCAATTCGGTCCTGGCCGCGCTGGGCGTCCATCCCGAGATCCCCAACTTCGAGATGTACACCGAGGTTCTGCAGGACTCCGTGATCCCGCTGCTCGAGAGCGGCCGGTGCCGATTCGCCTCCACCTGCTCGCTGACCCTGAGCCCGGAGATGATGGCGCGTCTGACCGGCGGCCTGCATCGCTTCCGCCAGTGCATCATCATGCGCCCGCAGGAGATCTCCAACAATCCCGAGGTCGTCCGGCGCCTGGGCGTCGTGTCGATGAACACGGCCATCGAGGTCGATCTCGAGGGCAACGTGAATTCAACCCACGTCATGGGCCGGCAGATGATGAATGGGATCGGCGGCTCGGGCGATTTCACGCGCAACGCCTACCTCTCGATCTTCAGCTGCCCCTCCACCGCCAAGGGCGGCAAGATCTCGACCATCGTCCCGCTGGTCAGCCACATGGATCACAGCGAGCACTCGGTCCAGATCGTCGTCACCGAACAGGGAATCGCCGACCTGCGCGGCAAGGATCCCCACGAGCGCGCCGAGCTGATCATCAACCACTGCGCGCACCCCACGTTCAAGGACCAGCTCCACGCCTACCTGCACATGGTCAAGCAGGGCCATGAGCCCTTCTCGCTCTCGCTGGGCCCCGCCATGCACCGCCAGTTCCTGCGCCATGGCGACATGCGCAATATCAACTGGGACGAGTGGAAGTAGCCGGATCCTGAAACCGAGGCCCCACGCCGCCGTCCGCCACCAGCCGGGCGTCGCGCGGGGTTGCTATGGCTGCGGTTCCTCTCCCTCGACCGGCGGCACCGCGCGCAGCCCGACGCCCGCCTCGCGGAACATCGTCCGGATGTGCTCGAAATGGGGCGTGTATTGCTCGCTCCAATACTCCTTCACCCGTTCGCCGTCGACGACGACTTCCTTGATGCCGGCCTGCACGATCGCCCGCGCGCAGTCCATGCACGGCAGCAGCTCGACGTACAGCGTGCAGCCCTGCATCTGCACTCCGTGCCGCGCCGCGTTGTAGATCGCGTTGCGCTCGGCGTGCTCCATCCACAGGTACTTCTCGGGGCGCACCAGCCGCTCCGGCACGTCGTCGCGGATGCCCCGCACCAGGCTGTTGTAGCCCGTCGCGCGGATCTCGTGCGCCGGCCCCACGACCACCGCGCCGAGCTTGGTGTTGGGGTCCTTGCTGCGACGCGACACCGTGCGGCAGATTTCGAGGAAGTACTCGTCCCAGGTCGGCACGCCGGGCTGCATCTCAATTAGGATACATCCGCGCCGGCGGCCAGTAGCTCAGCCGCCCAGCCCGATCCGGCACGCGTGTTCCGTCATCACGCGCTGCTCCATCTCGCGATACGCCCGGTTGCGCCGCGCCAGTTCGTCGAAATCCACCAGGTACGCGTCGAACTCCGGACCGTCGACGCACGCGAATTTCACCTCTTTGCCCACCGTAATGCGGCAGCCGCCGCACATTCCCGTTCCGTCGATCATGATCGGGTTCAGGCTGGCGTAGAGCTTCATGCCCCAGTCGCGCGTCGAGTTGGCCACGGCCTTCATCATCGGGATCGGCCCGATCACGTGGCCGATGTCGTAGTCCCCCGGCTTGGCGATGCTCTGCAAAAGCTGCAGCACGTTGCCGTGGAAGCCGTAAGTCCCGTCGTCGGTGGCCCACTCGAGCCGATCGACGCACTGCTTCAGCTCCGCGTCCAGGATCCGCAGCGAATCCGACCGCGCCCCGCACAGCGCTGTCACATGGTTGCCATGCTCCCGGAAAGCCTTCGCCACCGGCAGCACTTCGGCCACGCCCACGCCCCCGGCCATGCACACCACGCGCTGGCCCTCACTCATCGACGCCGGCTCGCCCAACGGCCCCACGACATCGGCCACGAACTGGCCCGGCTGGAGCGCCACGGCCTCTTTCGTCGTGTTGCCGATGGCCTGGATCACCAGCGTCACCGAGTGCCGTTCAGCGTTCGAATCGACCAGCGTCAGCGGAATCCGTTCGCTCGTCGTGAGTGGCCGGATGATGACGAACTGGCCCGCTTTCCAGCGCTTCTGGATGCGCGGCGCCTGCACCTCCAGTTGGAACACCTCGGGGCCGAGCTGTCGTTTGTCGAGCACGAGGTTCATGCCCGCACCTCCTCCGGGGCCTGCTCCTGTGACGCCTGGGTCTCCCGCAGCGCCTTGTCGATCGCCTCGGCCGCGGCGCGCCCGTCGCGCATCGCCAGAATAACCGTCGAGCCGCCGCGCACTACGTCGCCGCCGGCGTAAACCTTGGCCATCGACGTCTCGCCCCACTCGTTGACCACGATCTTGCCGCGCTTGGTCACCAGTTGCGGCGTCACTTTCTGTAGCGTCGGATTCGGCGCCTGCCCGATCGCCGCGACCACCGTGTCCACCCGAATGCGGAACTCGCTCCCCGGAATCGGCACCGGCGCCGGGCGGCCCGACGAATCCGGCGCGCCCAGCTCCATCTTGATGCACTCCATCTCGGTCACGTTGCCCTGCTCGTCGCCATACAGCGCCACCGGCGCGGCCAAAAAGTGGAAGATCACGCCCTCCTCTTCGGCGTGCTCGATCTCCTCAACGCGCGCCCGCATCTCGGCCCGCCCGCGGCGGAACAGCACGATGCTCTCCGCGCCGAAGCGCTTGGCCCAGCGCGCCGCGTCCATGGCCGAATTGCCGCCGCCCACCACGATCGTCCGCTTCCCGACCCGCACCGGCGTCACCGCCTGGGGAAACTTGTAGGCCTCCATCAGGTTGATGCGCGTCAGGAATTCGTTGGCCGTGTAGACGCCCAGCAGGTTCTCGCCGGGGATGCCCATCAGGAACGGCAGTCCCGCCCCTGTGCCGATGAACACCGCCTCGTAGCCCTCCTCGAACAGTTCCTCCAGCGACGCCGTCTTGCCCACGATGAAGTCCGTGACGAACTCAACGCCCATGTTCTGCAGCCGCGCGATCTCCTCGTGCAGAATCTCGCGCGGCAGCCGGAAATTCGGGATGCCGTAGGCCAGCACGCCGCCCAGCCGGTGCAGCGCTTCGAAGACCGTCACGCGGTAGTTCTTCCGCACCAGGTCGTAGGCCGCGATCAGCGACGCCGGCCCGCTGCCCACCAGCGCGACCTTCTTGCCGGTCGGCTGCGGCACCGCACCGGGCGTCGTCTCGGCCTGCGCCAGGCGCGCCTGGTCGGCCGCGAATCGCTCCAGCGAGCCAATCGCCACCGGCCCGAACTTCTTCGCGATCAGACAGGCATCCTCGCAGAACAGCTCGTGCTGGCACACCCGCCCGCACACGCCCGGAAACGGGCTCTGCTCGCTGATGACGTCGACCGCGCCCTGCGCGTCGCCCTCGGCCAGCCGCCGGATGAAGCGCTTCACGTCGATGTGCAGCGGGCAGGCGTTGATGCACGCCGGTTTCGGGCATTGCAAACAGCGCTGCGCCTCGACGCTCACCTCGTCCGCGGTGAACCCTAGCGCCACCTCTCCCGCCGACTTGGCCCGCACCTCCGGCTGCAGGACCGGCAGCACCTGCCGCGGAGCTTTGGGATTGGGCTTGTATGGCAGCGCTTTGGCATCCATAACGAAATTATACAGACATTCCGGATGCCGCCCGTCGGTTGTGGCCCGCAAATTGCTCTAGAGTCGTGCCGGCGTGGTCCCAGACGCGCGGCGGGAGGGCGCTAGTTCGTCACGGCCAGCGTGGCTGTGACGGTTTGAGACACGGTCGAGCGGCCGCTCGTCAACGTGCCCACGATCTGGATGGTGTAGCTGCCGTCCCTGGTCAGCGGGCTGGTGGCGATGGACATCGCCACCGCGCCGCTGGAGGTCTGACTGAACGTGGTCGAGGAATAGGGCGGCAGGCCGCTGATCTGCAGGGAGATCGTGCCGCTGAAGCCGCCGCTGCTGGTGGCTGAGATCTGGAACGAGCCGGTCGCGCCGCGGCGGATGGTCTGCGACGGCGGCGTCACCGTCAGCTTGAAGGAGGGCGCGGCCTTGACCGTCAAGCTCACCGTCGTGGCGGCGCTAAGCTTCCCGCTGGTGCCCGTGATCGTGAGATGGATCGTGCCCGCGGCGGCCGTCGAGGCGGCCGTCAGCGCCAGTGAGGCCGTGGCGCCAGGAGCGATGCTGGCGGGCGTGAGTCTGGCGCTCACCCCGGGCGGCAGGCCCGTGACGGCCAGTGCGATCGCAGCGCTGAAGCCGCCCGTGGCGGCGGCCGCGATGGTCGTCAACGCGCTGGCCCCGCCCGCGGTCAGCGCCACCGCCGCCGAAGGCGCGCTCAGCGTGAAGCCCGGCGCCGGAGTCGTGCCCGGCGCGCAGGAGGCCAGCGCCTTGTAGACGTTGAGCCGCCCGCCCGAGATGGTCGTACTGGCCAGCCCGGCCACCACATCGACATTGTTCACCAGCGCCGCCCGCAACTGCGCCGTGGTGAGCGGGCAAACCGCCAGCACCAACGCCGCGGCCCCCGACACCATGGGCGTCGCCATCGAGGTGCCGCTCATGGTCTCGTAGTTCGCGCCGAGAATCGTGGAGACGATATTGCACCCCTGGCGCTCCCAGGTCCACCGAACCCTTTCCATAGTTGGAGAACGAGGCCAGCGCGTCGTTGCCATCCGTGGCCGCCACGGTGATCGCGTTGGGCGTGCGATAGCTGGCCGGGTAGAACGTCGTCGTGTCGAGACTGGCACTGTTGTTGCCCGCCGCCATCACGAACAGCATGCCTGCCGCATTGGCGTCGTCGATCTCGTCCAGCAGCGCCTGCGAGAAGCCCGTCCCGCCCCAACTGTTGGATAACACCTGCAGGTTGGCCTGGCTGCCCAGCACCACCTTGGCCTGCAGCGCGAACTCGATGGCGCGCACCGCGCCGGCCACCGTTCCCGATCCGCTCGCGTCCAGGAACCGCAGCCCCATGATGCTGGCCTTCCAGTTGATCCCGCTCACGCCGGTGCTGTTGTCGCCCACCGCGCCGATGATGCCGCTGACGTGCGTTCCGTGGTCGTTCTGATCCATCGGGTCGCAGACGTTGTTGAGGGCGTCGTAGCCGTGGCTGCCGGCCGGGCAGGTGATCGAGTCGCCGGGCGCGAACTGGACGGTGTAGGCTGCCGGCGCTGACCAGATGTTGGCCTGCAAGTCGGGATGGGTGTAGTCCAGCCCCGTGTCCACCACCCCCACCACCACCGTTGCGGTCCCGGTGGTGATACTCCAGGCTTGCGTGGCGTCGATGTCGGCGTGCGCCGTTCCGCCGGTCTGGCCCGTATTCTGCAGCGCCCATTGCTGCAGGAACAGTGGATCGTCAGGCACTACGCTCGCCGGCGCGGCCGTGGTGTGCAGCACGTAGTTCGGCTCGGCGTACTCGACGTCCGGATCGGCGCTCAGTTGCGCCACCAGTTGGGCCGCCGTCTCGGAGCCGGAACGCAAGTGCACCAGCCCGCGGCGGTTGAGCGCATGCACCCGGCGGATGTCGTGCGCGCGCACGATGTAGCTGTCGGCTTGCAGGCTCACGCCGGCCCGCAGTTTGACCAACACTTCATTGGCCGCGGCGGCGTGGCCGCTGATCGTTTCGTTGTGCTGCGCCCAAGTGGGCAAGCTCAGCAGGAATCCGGCGCAAGAGAGGAGAATCGATCGCCACACACGCATGCCAGTCACGCTCCTGACCGGCAGCTCTCCCGGGGCGCAGCGCAGGCCCGCATGACGCGGCTGTGCGCTGTTCCCAATGAGGATCAAAATGCCGGTTCAGTGGATCAGATCGGCACGCTTTGCGTGTCCTTCAGGGAATCGGACCTGAGTATCGATGAAAAGCGGGCAGCCGCTGCGCACGTCAGGCGATGCCTGCACCGGACGATATTCAATTCACCAGGGATCCAGGCAGGCTAGGAGGCCAGGCGCAAGGCCCGTTGAACCGCGCTCGGCAGGGTGAGCCTTTGGAACAGGCGGGCCGGATAGACGTAGTCTTCGCCGGATTCATCGATCACGCGAATCAGGTCGTTCGCCTGCGCCTCCCGATCGGCCAGCACCGGATACAGTTTCCTGACCTCCAGCGAGGCAGCGAATCCCACATTTCGCAGGCACACCGCGTAACCCTCAGTTTTCATCCGCTGCGGCCGCATACCCTAATCCACGAACCCTTTGATCTTGAATTCCTTCTTGCCGATGCCGGTTGCTTCGTACCAGTGAAGCTCCGCCTTCCGTATCGTACCATTGGGCAACTTCACTTCAGCCACGCCCTTTCGTTTCCGCCACCGGCCCTTGCCGTACAGCTTGCGGAGGCGCGGAAGCTCGCGAATGCCGCTGCCAACGGCGAACGTCTCCACGTCTTCGATTTCGCCGCTAATCTCGAAGAACAACTCTGGAGAATTCTAGCAGGCGCTTGTGGCCCGCAAGCACAGCCCTCCCGTCCAGCAGTTCTTCACTCCCCGGCGAGCCAGTCCACCAGGTCGCCGCGGGCGTCGAATTCCAGCGGCCGCGCCGCTCCCACGATCTCGATCCCGGGCCGCTGCTCCAGTTCGCCCCGCAGGTTCCCGGTGAGCGCCAGGCGTCCCAGCTCCAGCGTGTTGGCGATCCAGCCCATCCGCAGCTCCGCCGGGTCCGTCCGCCCGACCGTCGAACAGATGGCCTGCAGGCACTCGCGGTCGGTGTTGAAGTGGATCGGCATGCGGATCGCGGCCGGCTGCGACGAGGTCAGACAGTTCTGATAGGTCGGCCGGCGCTTGACGGCCTTCAGGAACCGCCGGTGGACCACGTCCGCCATGCCCGCGCCGGCGGCGTTGCCATAGCTCAGCGCCGACAACGCGCGGACATAGATGCGCCCGATCTGCGGCTGCCCGGGCCATGGGTTGATGGCGCCCCAGACTCCGCGGTTGACCACCTTCGCGTCGAGCCCCGCGCCCGAGAAGTTCTTGCCCAGCTCGTTCACCGTCAATACGTCCAGGTCCACCGGAATCCGCGGCATCCAGCTCTTGGCCAGCTCGAGCAGCTGTTCCTCGCGGCGTTCCATGGTGTCCACCGGCACGGCTTCGAGAAGCGCCGTGTCGTGATTGGCGTCCTCGACAATCGCCAGGCCGCCCAGGATGCGTCCCGTCCCCAGCACCACCCGGCCGACGCCGCGGATCATCGCCTCCAGACCCATCCGGTAGCCGAAATCGTGGTAGCGCTTGGCTCCGTCGAACTTACCCAGGCCGATGGCCATCATTTTGAACAGGCCGCTTTCGAGCGCCCCCGCGAAATCGGTGTGCGGCTTCACGCGGCCGCAGAGCATGACGCCCGCCGCGCGCCGCGCCGACCGATCCATCACCACCCGGAGGCCCTCCGGCGTGACGCCCACCTCAACTACGGCCAGCGAGCTGCGCACCGGGCACCCCATGGTCGCTTCCGTGATGCCGTACTTGGCCAGCACGGCCGCCTGGCCGGGCGCCGTCGCGGCCCCGTGGCTGCCCATCGCCGGAAACAGGAACGGCCGCATGCCCTGCTGCTTCCAGAAGGCCACCGCCGCACCGACAATTACGTCCAGATTGGCGATGCCGCGGCTGCCGACGCCGATCGCCACATCGCTTCCCGGCTTCAGCCGCGCGGCCATGTTCGAAGCGCCCAGCGTGGCCTGCACGGCGCCCGGGATGTCGGCGATGCGCCGGCTTTCGAAGTGCTGCCGCACCATGAGAAACGGGGGCAGGGGGAAGGGTTTAGGCATACCCCGATTCTACTCCGGCCGGCTGCGGGCGCGGCCGCGCGGCCGCTCCGCTGCGCAGCTTCAGGCGGGCGCGCGACGCGCCGGGGAGCGCGAAAAAACAAAAAATGAGGAACAAAGCCAATTGTCTACTTTTCTTTTTAGAATGAGAAACTTAGTTGGCTATCGTTCGATTTGTTATTCGCTAGATATTCGTTTTTCAAAAAGCGATGGCGGCGCGCCGCCAGGACATCGAGCTCAATTGAGCTTACCCCTGCTGTCAAGCGCAATTCGAGCGAGCGGGGCCGGGGCGGCTCAGCCTGGCTGGCGTAGTTTGCGATCCGTCATTGAGCAATTTGCAAAGCAAACGAGAGCCTGCCGGTCCTGCCCCCGCGGGTCCCCGGCACGGCCCCAGAGTCCCGCTCAGCACGGATCGAGATCGCTGCCTTCGCTCCTTTCCCACTGCCGCTCCAGAATCCGCGAGTACTCGCCCGAGGCATAGAGATCGAAAGTGAACGAGTCCGGAGTGGCCGGCGGCCCGGCATGAACCTCGCTCCAGGAGCGGAAAAAGCCGTCGGCGTAGCGGTGGTAATCGGTTAGAAAACCGCCGCGCACGGTGGTCAGATCGGGCGCCGCGCCGAAAACCGCGTTCAGGCCCAGCGCGCGGCCGAACAGGGCCTTGTAATCCGCCACGCCCCAGCCGGTCAGCTTCTGGTGCACGTGGACCGGCGTCTCGCCCACCAGCAGCGCCGCGAAGCTGCGCCGCGACAGCCGCGATTCGCTCAAGGCCCGCTCGCGCGGCGAGACTTCGAGGCACTGCTCGAGCCAGCGCTCGATGTCCAGGCCGACGTAGTACAGCATCCGGACCTCGCACACCCGGCCCTGGAGCACGAGCTGTTCCAGCTCGTCGCGCGTGGTGCCCTGCAGCGGCAGCATCCCGGCCAGCATCAGCTGGGCGCGCGAGCACTCCACCAACAGGTCGGGGCCGCGGCTGTCCGAAAAAGGATGGAGAATCAGCGGCGGCAGCTCCCAATACCGCGTTCCGGAGGGACGCGGGAAAGACGACGGCTCGGGGTAGGTCACGCGAAGTTCTCCTGATGCATATATCGGCAGGAAAACGTCCAGCCGGGAGAGTTTGCGCGGCGGTTTTTGCGCTCCGGGAACATGAATGCGGCTGGCTCAGGGTACCCGGAGACGCAGGGCGGCGAGGAAATGCCCGCCGAAAGTGGCCCAGAACAGCGCGCAACGAGGGCTCAGGAGGGTTCGCATCGGAATGCAGCGAATGCTGGGTAAATCTTTTGATTACAACAGATCCATCGCGACGGAACGCGCCGGGATGACGTGCGGCCGGTCCCTTCGATCCGGGGAGCGGACCAAGCGGGGTGAGGCCGATATCCGGAACAGTTGCGGCCCAGGCATCGTATATTAGGGAGACACGGAGCAGGTATGTCACTTAAGGATTTCGTCAGCAAGCAGTTCATCAAGGTCGTCCATTGGACCGAGGATGGGGACGACACATTGGCCTTCCGCTACCCAATGCAGGACATGCAGATCTCGACCGGCGCGCAGCTCACGGTGCGGGAATCGCAGATGGCGCTGTTCGTCAATGAAGGCCGCGTGGCGGACGTGTTCGGACCCGGCTTGTACACGCTGAATACGCACACGCTGCCGGTCCTGACCAACCTGATGAATTGGGACAAGGCGTTCCAGGACCCGTTTAAGAGCGACGTGTACTTCTTCTCGACGCGGCAGAAGACGGCGCAGCGCTGGGGCACGGCGACGCCGGTGACGATCCGCGACAAGGATTTTGGCGCGGTGCGGCTGCGCGGCTACGGCATCTATGCCTGGCACGTCGCCGACGCGCGCGCGTTTTACACCAAGCTGAGCGGGACGCGCGAGGTGTACAAGCTGGGTGACATCGAGCCGCAACTGAGGGAGACGATCGTCGGGCGGATGTCCAACGCCTTCGCCGAGAGCGGCATCCCGTTTCTCGACATGGCCGCCAACCTGGTGGCCGTCGGACAAAAGATCCGCGAGGCCGCGACGCCGGTGTTCGCCGAGTTGGGCATCGAGCTGGACAGCTTCGTGGTGGAGAACCTGTCGCTGCCGGAAGAGCTGCAGAAGCGGCTGGACGAGCGCGTGGGCATGAACATGCTCGGCAACATGCAGCAATACACGCAGTTCCAGGCGGCGCAGTCGCTGCCGATCGCGGCGGCCAACGAGGGCGGCGGGTTTGCCGCCATCGGCGCGGGCCTGGCGGCCGGTGTGGGGATGGGTGGAGTGATGATGAATGCCATGAGTCCAGCCTTGGCACCGGGGCAGTCGCCTTCGCCGCCGCCTTCGCCGGCTGCGCCGGCTTCGGCGCCTCCGGCCGCTCCTGCTCCGGCTGCGCCAGCGGCCGCGGCTCCGGTCGCGCCAGTTCCGGCAGCCGCTCCGGCGGCGGGTCCGTCAGCCGACATGAAGTTCTGCTTCAACTGTGGCTCGAAGATTGCGCGGGCGTCGAAGTTCTGCGCGGAGTGCGGGACGCCGCAGCCGGCGGCGTAGAGGAGTTGGGGGACGATCAGCTTCTGTCTACGGGATTAACTACCAGCTTCTGATGCTTGCACACGCCTACCCCGTGCCCGGGGAGTCACTGCCGTTTTGTCTAGACTGTCGTGAAGGAGAGGGGCTCCTGCGCCGTGGTCTCTTCAACAAACCGGCGCAACTCCGCTAGCCGGTCAATCTCAGCGTGATCGGCCTCACCAGCACCGGCGGGCGCAAGAACCTGTCCCATTTCCGCGATCCCCTCGGACAGCTTCACGAATACGATGTTGTAGCCAGGATTTTCCATCTAAGCGCCTCCCCAATTAGACCACAGGTTTGCCGAATTGTGCCTGGATTTGCGCCCGAAGCGGCGTCAAGTCCATCAGGAACCCACACTTCGGGCACCTAACCCTATTATCGGCAGGAAACGCAATCGCTCCAGGCTGAACGGGAACCGAAGGACGGAAATTTGCCTGGATTTTGATTGGCGCCTGGCACTTGGCGCACTTGAACTCCACGAACGCAGCATCGGCGCTCTGCTGGAGCGCCGGCGGGCCGGGTACGCCGGGGACGCCGGCACCTGGCACTGGTGTCGAGAGAAAAAGCTTGTAGATCTGCGAGTTCACCGTCTCGTAGAGCTTGTACATGGTCCCGGACAGCGTCATCTGCAGAAGGGCGAAGTACCGGTTGATCGCGTCGGCAAGGTCAGCCTGCTCACTATAGTCTGTTACAACTAATCGCATCTCACGCAGGTCTGCGATCTTAATTGATCTCCCGTGTGTCAACCATTCACTGTGGTCACAAAGTCGCTCAGCAATACAGAGCCCGCGCACGGTCCTTTCATCTTGCGTCACATCTTGCCCGGTGGAGGAGTGTTTTTTCCAATCGCGGAACTTGTACGTGGCAAGCCACTTTGCAACCAAGTCCTTTGAAAAATTACGTGCATTCAAAGCGTTCTGAAGATCACCAGGAGAAATCCCCTGCAACATCGGAATGTATGCCTTGTTCAGGATTCCTGAATCGGTGACCTCCTTCTTGATCTTGTCCATTCCGTCCAACAACGCGTCCGCTGAGAAACGCTTCCCTTGGTAAACCAGCTGAGCGTCGATCGGACCGAGTGCAGACGCTGGCCCCATCAGGAGCTCGTCGGCGGCCATCGCCATGATGGTCCCTGCGCTCTTGGCCCAGCCCGGTACAATTACGGCAATCTCTTTGTACTTGTCTCGTAGAATACGCACTATGTCCTCGGCCACCTCGCCAGAACCGCCCGGTGTTTCAAGGATAAGGTCTAGAGCTTCGCCGTGTAGATTGGACAGCTGATCATTAATTGGAAGTAAGTCAACATAGCCGATCGTGATCGCCGCACTGTCTTTGTTTAGATCGGCAGCGAAGACAAGTATGTCTCTGCCTCCGCGGGCGCTCGATATGCGTGCAAGCTGTTTCTTTCTCTCGACAGTTAATGCGTCAAAATCACTCTGTAGAGGTGAGTTCAGATAATCTCCATATATACCCATGTGACCGCCTTACCGCAGCGCTCATTGGGCTTCGAGGGAGCCAGGAGCGAGGCGCTGGTAGGGTGATTATACTCTCAGACGCGGCGGTAGCATCCGGATTTCACGACTTCGCGCGGCCGCGACACTTGCAAGCATGAAAATGACCGTGACCTGCTGATTTGGAACCAGAAGCCTGCGGGCATTTTCAGGAGAGTATACGCAACCGCTAACTTCGAGAAGCCTCATGAGGGGACCGTCCCCCGTCAGGATTCCCCCTTTGAGCATCGAACGCGGTACGATATCCCAAATGGATCCGGCGGGGCTCAGCGGTGCGGGGCTGGAGTGGGTGGTGGATGCCTGCGGCTGCGACCCGCGCGCGCTGGCCGATCGCGGGGCGCTGGAGCGCCTGTTCCACAAATTCGTCCAGGGCATGAATCTGCATCCGGCGGCGGAGGCGCAGTGGCACCAGTTTCCGGTGACGCACGGGCTGACGGGATTGCTGCTGCTCAAAGAGTCGCACCTGACGGTGCACACGTTTCCCGAGCACGGCACGCTGTGCCTGAACCTGTTCTGCTGCCGGTCGCGGGCGGCGGGCGATTTTGAGGCCTGGCTCAGCGAGTTTCAGCCGGAACGGGTGGACGTGCGCCGGCTGGAACGGCGGCTGGCTTCATACCTGGCGCCGGCGCGCGTCGGGACGGAGGTGACGTCATGAGCGAACGCGCGGCGGATTGCCCGGGGTGCGGCGCGCCGGTGCAATTCGCATGGTCGTCGGCGGTGCAGACGGCGTGCCCGTATTGCCACGCGATCATCGTGCGGCACGACGTGAATCTGGAAAAAGTGGGCGAAGTGGCGGATCTGCCACCCGACGCCTCGCCGATTCAGATCGGGACCGAAGGGGAGTACGAAGGGCGGGCGTTTCATGTCATCGGGAGGATCCGGTACGCGTGGGCGCAGGGCAACTGGAACGAGTGGCACATCGCGTTCACCGACAACACGAACGGCTGGCTGGCGGACGCGCAGTTGAACTACGCCGTGTCGTTCGCGCGGCCGGGTGAGGCGCCGCAGGTGGATCCGCAGACATTGCAGCCGGGGCAGGTGTTCCCATTCGAGCAGCGCAACTACATCGTGACGACGATCACGCCGGCGCGCTATGAGGGCTTCGAGGGGGAACTGCCGTTCACCACGGCGGGGCACGCTCAGATGCTGTTCGCCGACCTGCGAACCGAGGACGCGCATTTCGCGACGCTGGATTTTTCGGATGCGCAGCCGATGCTGTACCTGGGGCGCGAGGTGGCGTTCGACGAGCTGAAGCTGAAGAACGTACGGCGGTTCGAAGGATGGTGACACGGGCATGAGCGGTCCGGTGGTCGAACCAGCGATGGTCACAGGGGCGCGGGCGCTGGCGTGCCCGAACTGCGGCGGGACGGTGGATCTGCGCGGCTTCGCGCACACGCGCACGGCGGTGTGCACGCATTGCCTGACGATGATCGACGCCTCGACACCGGAGCTGAAGATGCTGGCGCGCTTCGACGAGAAGATGCGCGTGGAGCCGGCGATTCCGCTGGGAACGCGCGGCCAGTTGGGCGGGGTGGTGTGGGAGACGATCGGATTCCAGGTGCGCACGACGTGGGTGGACGGCGTGCCGTACTCGTGGCACGAGTACCTGCTGTTCAATCCCTACGAGGGCTTCCGCTACCTGACGGTGTACAACGGCCACTGGAATTTCGTGCACACACTGGCCGGCGTGCCGGCGACCCATAACGCGCTCAACGGCCGTCCGGAGGCAGCGACGGGCGGCGTCACATATCGCCATTTCCAGCACGGGGTGGCGCAGACGACCTTTGTGCTGGGCGAGTTTCCGTGGGCCATCGAGGCCGGCGAGCAGGTTGAATTCGACGACTTCATCGCCCCGCCGCGCATCCTTTCGCGAGAGGCCAGCGCGGGCGAGGTCAACTGGTCGTGTGGCGAATACATCGACGGCGCGCAGATCTGGCAGGCGTTCAAGCTGCCAGGCGCGGCGCCGGCAGCGGTGGGCATCTCGTCCAACCAGCTATCGCCGTATCCGCAGAAAATCCGCCACATGTGGGGCGATTTCCTCAAGCTCGGGCTGGTGTGGCTGGTGGTGCTCTTGGTCTTCATGGTGCTGGGGCGCAACGAGCAGGTTACGGCCGCGCATCTGGAGCTGGTTCCGCCCGAGGCGGGCTTTGCGACCGGCGTGACCAGCGAATTCGAGTTGAAAAACGCGGTGTCCAATTTGCATATCGACGTGAAATCCTCCGATCAGGACGCGAACGAGACCGAATTGGCGCTGATCGACCGCTCGACCGGCCGGCCGGTGGGGTTGGAGTCGGCTGGGCATCACGAAGGCGCCTTCGGCTGGAGCCGCGAATTCGCCACCCGGCGGCTGAGCGCTGGAGAATACGCCATCCGCCTGGAACCGGAGGGCGGGGCGCTGAGCCACAAGACCGAATACGACGTCACGGTGCGGCGCGACGTGACGCACACGGGGTGGTTGTGGTTCGCGCTGCTGCTGCTGGTGATTCCGCCGCTGTTGACAACGTTCCGCGCGGGCACGTTCGAGACCCAGCGCTGGCAGGAGAGCGACTATGGATCGGGGGCCTGAGGAAGAGGCATGGTGAAGAATCCGCTGTACGGGATCTATGGTCTGGTGATGCTGGGCCTGATGAGCATCGCGCAGTGGAGCGGGTTTGCGCTGGGGTCGCGCTCGACGTCGCCGCGCCTGATTGTTCCGCGCACGGTGCGGGAGAATCCGGGTTCGCTGCGGCCGAATTACGGCAGCGGCGCGCATGGATTCGGGGGCAAATAGCAGCCCGTGCCGCTGGAGTTCCACATCGGTGCGCTGCTGAACGGCGTGGTTTACGCCGTGGTGGGCGTGATGGTGCTGTTCGCCGTGCTGACGGCGGGCAACAGCATCCTCGAAAAACTCATGCCGTATGAGCTGAAGAAAGAGATCCTGGAAAAACAGAATACGGCCCTGGCGGTGCTTCTCGGGCTGGCGGCGCTGGGCGTGGCGATCATCATTGCCGCGGCGCTGCATTAGGCTTCGGAGATGGCGATCGCGCTGTTCATCTCGGTTTTGTTGATCGCCGCCTGCGGGCTGGTGTACGAGCTGATCGCGGGCGCGCTGGCGAGCTACCTGCTCGGCGACAGCGTGTTTCAATTCTCGACCATCATCGGCAGCTACCTGTTCGCCATGGGCATCGGGAGCTGGCTATCGCGATTCCTGGACCGGGCGCTGGTATCGCGGTTCATCGCGATCGAGCTGATGGTCGGGCTGGCGGGCGGATTCTCGTCGGCGATCCTGTTTTTCGCATTCGCCGTTGCGGGCGGCTTCCGGCTGCTGCTGTATGCGCTGGTGACGCTGCTGGGCGTGCTGGTCGGCCTCGAGATCCCGCTGCTGATGCGGATTCTGCGGGAGCGGTTCAAATTCAAGGAGCTGGTGTCGAATGTGCTGACCTTCGATTACCTGGGCGCGCTGGGGGCGTCGCTGATTTTCCCGATCTTCGTTGTGCCGCGGCTGGGGCTGGTGCGCGGCGCGATGGCGTTTGGATTGTTGAACGCGCTGGTGGCGTTGTGGACGACGTGGCTGTTCCGGAGCGAGCTGCAGCAGCGGCTGGCGCAGCGGCTGGCGTGCGGCGGCGCGATCGCGCTGCTGGGCCTGGGGCTGGTGTTCGGGCAGCGCCTGAGCGACACGCTGGACGCGTCGCTGTACGCCGATGAGGTGATTCTGGCGCGCACGACTCCGTACCAGCGGATCGTGGTGACGAAATGGAGGGACGACTACCGGCTGCACCTGAACTCGCATCTGCAGTTCAGCTCGCGCGACGAGTATCGCTATCATGAGGCGCTGGTTCATCCCGGGCTGGCATCGCTGCCCGGAGCGAAGCAGGCGCTGGTGCTGGGCGGCGGCGACGGGCTGGCCGTGCGCGAAATGTTGAAGTACCCGAACCTCGCATCGATCACGCTGGTCAACCTGGACCCGGAGATGACCACGCTGTTCCGCACGCATCCGCTGCTGACGAAGCTCAATGCCAACGCGCTGAATGCGCCGCGGGTGCACGTGATCAATGCCGACGCCTTCCCGTGGCTGGAGAAGAACGACGGCCTGTTCGATTTCGCGGTGGTGGATTTTCCGGACCCGAACAACTATTCGCTGGGCAAGCTGTACACGACGGCGTTCTACCGGCTGCTGAAGCAGCACATCTCGAGCGGCGGTCTGATCGTGGTGCAATCCACTTCGCCGATGTTCGCGCGGCGGAGCTACTGGTGCATCGTCGAGACGCTCAAGTCCGCCGGGTGGCGGACGTGGCCGTACCACGCCTATGTGCCGGCGTTCGGCGAGTGGGGCTTTGTGCTGGCCGGGCAGAGCGAGTGGCACGCACCGGAGCGGCTGCCGACGGGGCTGCGCTTTCTGGACGCGGAGACGCTGCCGGCGATGTTCGACTTCGCGCCCGATATGGGGCCGGTGGCGGCGGAGCCGAACCGGTTGAACGACCAGTCGCTGGTGCGCTACTACGAGCAGGAATGGCGCGCGATCGTGCATTGACGCGGCGCGGCTTCGCCGCCGGGCTGGCCGCTCCGGCGCTGGTGGGGCTGAGCTGCAAGGCGGGCCGGCGGATCGAGGGCGGCTTCGTCTTCGAATCGCAGGAGCGCGGGCACAGGATCCGCGATCACGCGCGGTTCGCCGCGCCCAAACGCAGTGAGCGGGTTCCCGTGACGATCGTGGGCGGGGGCATCAGTGGGCTCTCGGCGGCGTGGTGGCTCGAAAAACGCGGCTTCCATGATTTCGTGCTGCTGGAACTCGAAGACCTCGCCGGCGGCAACGCGCGCTGGGGCGAGAACGAGGTCAGCGCGTACCCCTGGGCGGCGCACTACCTGCCCGTTCCGAGCCAGCGCGAGACGCTGGTGCGGGAGCTGTGCACGGAGTTGGGCCTGCTGCGGGACGGCGTGTGGGACGAGCGCTGGCTGTGCCACAGCCCGCAGGAACGGCTGTTTATCAATGGCCGCTGGCAGGAGGGCATCGAGCCGCAGCTCGGTCTGACGGGCGGCGATGTGGAGCAGTTCCGGCGCTTCGAGCGGCGCATCGGGGAACTGCGGGCCAGCGGCGCTTTCCGCATTCCGGCGGAAGAGGGATTCGAGCACCAGAGCAGCATGACGCGCGCGCTGGACGGCATCTGCTTCGCCGACTGGCTGCATCGCGAAGGGCTGTATTCGCCCTACCTGCGCTGGTACGCCAATTACGCCACGCGCGACGACTACGGGGCGCTCGCCGGACGCGTTTCGGCCTGGGCGGGGGTGCATTATTTCGCCGCGCGCGAGCCCGACGACAAAGGCCCGCTGGTGTGGCCCGAGGGCAACGGCTGGATCGCGCGACGGCTGATCGCGCAGCTCGCGCCGCACATCCGGACGGGCGCGATGGCGCACCACATCCGGCCGAACGGGCGGCGTTGGCAGGTGTTCACAGAGGATGTCCTATACGACACCGAGGCGGTCGTCTTCGCCGCGCCGATGTTTCTGGCCTCGTGGCTGGTCGAGCCGCAGCCGCCGGCGTGGCCGATTCCTTACGCACCGTGGCTGGTGGCGAATCTGACGCTGGACCATTGGCCGGCGGAGGACGAGTCGGAGCCGGCCTGGGACAACGTCGATTATGGGTCGCCTACGCTGGGCTACGTGGTGGCCACCCACCAGAACCTGGGACGGCGGCCGGAGCGCACGGTGTGGACATTTTATTGGTCGCTGGCCGAAGGCGCGCCAGCCGACATGCGGCGCGTGCTGCTGGGCGGCGACTGGCGCTGGTGGAGCGAGCGCATCCTGAATGATCTCGAACGCGTTCACCCGGACATCCGGGCATGCGTGCGGCGCATCGACATTCACCGCCTGGGCCACGCCATGCCCAGCCCGGCGCCGGGATCGATGTTCCATCCCGAACGCGTGCGCCGCGCGCGCACGCAGGGCACGCTGGTGTACGCGCACTCGGACTTGAGCGCATTGCCGCTGTTCGAGGAGGCGCAGTATCGCGGCGTCGCGGCCGCGCGGCACGTGCTCGAATTGCTGGGACGCGGCTAGGTCAATTTCGCGCGGGCAAATGCCCGAGCCAATCGGACCAACTGGCCTCTACTTCCTGTTTACTGTTGATAGAGGAATTTTCGTCCCATGCAATCCATGTCACGGCGCTACCTGATTGGATCTGCCGCCATCGCGGCGGGATCGATGCCGGCCTCTTCATCTGAGAAAGCGCCGCCGGCGCGGGCAGCGAAGATCGGCACGCGCCGTTACCCGCTGGAGGGCATGCCGCGCCAGAAGATCAAAATCACCGGCGTGAAGCTGATGCATCTCTCGTACCGGCTCAAGCCCGATGAAGCGTGGGCCGACGCGGACAGTCATGTCATCAACTGGAAGACCGAAGCGGCGATCGTCACGGTGACCACCGATGTGGGGCTCACCGGCCTGGGCAGTTGCAACCAATACAAGGGCCCGGCGGAGATGAAGCAGTACGCCGAGGCGGTGATCGCGCCGATTCTGATGGGCCAGAACCCGTACGACGTGGAAGATCTTTCGGGCGGCATCAGCGGTCCGGGCGGGCTGGGCGCGTGGGGCGGCGTGGATATCGCGCTGTGGGACATCATCGCCCAGTCGCAGGGAGTGCCGCTGTACAAGCTTCTGGCGGTCGATACGGAGCCGGTGACGCACGTGCCGGTGTACGCCAGCGGCGGCGAGTTTTCGTGGCGCAGGGGATCGCGCTACCCGGGCCCGGAGGACCTGGTTAAACAGGCGCTACGGCACAAACAGAACGGCTATCGGGCGTTTAAATTCCGGCCCGGCGCGGGCTTCAATCAACTGGGCATCCGGATCGCCGATTTCGTGCCGTACGTGCGAGCGGTACGGCAGGCGGTGGGACCCGATTTCCAGTTGATGCAGGAAGCGAACATGCGCTGGTCGGTGGCGCAGTGCCTGGAGATCGCACCGCTGCTGGAGGAACTGAAATTCCTGTGGTTCGAGGAGCCGACGCAGCGCATCGCTCAGGATTACCTGACGATCAAGAAGGCGCTGCCGACGGTGAAGATCTCGGGCGGAGAAAAACGCGGCAACCGGGCCTTGAACGCGGTGATGCTGGACAGCGGCGCCTACGACATCGTGCAGCACTCGTGCGATGACGCAGGGGTCACCGAAGCGTGGCACATGATGCGCATGGCGCACACGCGCGACAAGCTGTTTTGCCCGCATGACTGGGGCGACGGGCTGATGGCGGTAGAGAACGCGCACCTGGTGGCGGCATCGCCGAACCGTCTGCTGCTGGAGTATAACGTGACGCCCGACCCGATGGAGGAAGGTGTGCTCAAGAGCGGTCCAGTCGTGAGAAACGGCTATCTCGATCTCACCGACAAGCCGGGCCTGGGCGTGGAGTTGAAAGAGGGGCTCGAGGAGCTGTACCCGCCGCTGCCGGGGGGCTGTTTCCTGCCGGAGTCGGAGATACCGCAATAGCACTGGAACACGGGATTGAAAATGCAGAGAAGAGACTTTCTGAAAACGGCGGCAACGGCCGCCGCGTTCGCCGGCAGCGCCAGCCCCGCGACGGCGGCGCGGCCGTCAGGCGCCCGCTTCATCTGGTATGACAGCCAGGGCCAGGGCCGCAACCAATTCGCGCAATTTCGCAGGAAATTTGCGGTCTCCGGTGGCGTGGAGTCGGCCACGCTGCAGGTCTTCGCGGACACGTCCTACCAGTTGTTCGTCAATGGAGAATTCGTCGAGTTCGGACCCGTGCGATTCGATCCGCGATTCCCGCTCCATGATACGCATGACATTGCAAAGCTCCTGCGGCCCGGCGCGAACGTCATCGCTATCGAAGTGAATTTCTGGGGCCTGAAGACATTCAAGGCAATGCCCGTCCGCGGAGGCATGATCGCCTGGGGCGAAGTGAAACACGACGGCGGGAGCATCGATCTGAGCACCGGCGTGACGCCCTGGCGCTGCGCGCGTTCGAAGAGCCGGATCCGCTTCGCACCCAAGCTCAGCTTTGCGCTGCAAGCCGCGGATCTGGTGGATCAGAGCAGCGCAGACGATGGATGGAAGACAGCCCGCTTCGACGACTCGAGTTGGCGGCCCGCAGTGGAAATCGAAAAGCAGGACTCGTGGGGCGAGCTCCAGCCGCGCAGCATTCCGTTCATGTCGGGCGCGAACGTGGCGATCGAGACGCCGATCCCGGTGTTCCCGCTGCGCCAGACCGAGGAATGGCACTCGTTTTCCGTGCCGGTTCCGCAGCACTATGAAGACGACGCGAGCCAGTACAGCAATTTCGTGGCATTCAGCTCGTGGCTGTACTCGCCCAAGCAACAGAAGATCATCGCGGGTGTGTTCCACGGGCAGCATTGGATCAACGGTGTACCGGCTCCCAAGGGCGATGAGGCAATTGATCGGCCGATGCGCCTTAGCCAACAGTGGGATCTCAAACAGGGTTGGAATTACTTGTTCGGTGTAGTGGACGCTTATTACGACCGGGTGGACGAGTACTTCGCCCTGCCGCCGGGCGGCGGCTTCGTCTTTTCGACCGAGAAGGACCCACATTCGGCTTACGCATTCCGGCATTCGCCGGTGCTGACGGCGCGCGCCTATCAGGCGCAGCTCAAGTCGAAGCCGCTTCCGTATGCTCCCGATGAAACGCTGGAGAGCGTTGGCGGATGGGTCAACGTCAGACGCGCCGACGTGGCGCAGAGTCCCTGCCGCGAGACCAGCTGGGACGAGTATGGAGATTCGTGGGAGTCCATCGTACCGGCGGCGCTCGACGGCCGAACGTTCCGCCTGGCCGATTATCCGCACGGCTTTGCCCTCCAGATCGACCTGCAGTGGATGCACTTGATGCTGCCGCGCATCAAGCTGCGCGGCGCGCGGGGGGCGACGCTGGACGTGATTTACACGGAGCGGCTTTCGCCAGATCGCCAACATGTGCAGCAGTTCTCCTGGTATCCGGTTGGGGACCGCGTCCTCATCAACGACGATTCCATCGACTGGATGCCCGCCAATCCGCGCGGCGCGCGCTATTGCCTGTTGTCGATCCGCAACCCGCGCGCCGACGTGACGCTCGAATCAGTGCGCCTGCGTTCGGCGAATTATCCGCTGCAGCGCAAGGGTTCGTTCCGCTGCTCCGACGCGTGCCTGACGGAAGTCTGGAAGATGTGCCAGCGCACGCAAGGCTGCAACATGGAGGACGCGTTCATCGACTGCGCGCAGCGCGAGCGCGGCATGTACGGCCGCGACACGATCATCCAGTACCACGTCAACCTGGCGACGTTCGGAGACCAGGCGTTGATGGGGCGCTGTCTGCAACTGTTCGGACAGTCGCTGGACACGACGGGGCGGTTCCGCATCGTTTATCCGAACACCGGCTCGTACACACACAACGATTTCGCGCTGAACATGGTGGAGGGCTATCGCAGTTATTACGACAACACGGGAGATGCAGCGCGGATCCGCGCGGATTGGACGGCGATCCGCACCAACCTGGCGTACTTCAACAAATGGTCCGACCGGCGCGACGACCTGCTGATGGAAAACCTGCGCGAGCTGGGCGGATTTCAGGGCGACGATAGCTCGCCCGAATGGCGCATCGACAATAGCGGCTTGAGCTGCTTCTTCTCTCTGGCGTATCTTCTGGCGCTGCAGAGCGGTCTGCGGATGGCGCGCGCGATCGGCATGGAAAACGACGCCCGCGACCTCGAACGCCGCGCGACGATCCTTTCGGGGTCGATTCCCAAGACGTTTTGGGACGAGCAGAAGGGCTGCTTCCGGGACAACTTGAAGGGCACCACGCACTCGCTCGATTCGAGCCTGTTCGCGGTGCGGGCGGGCATTGTTACGCCGGAGCAATTGAGCGCCGTCCGGGTTCACGTGGCCAACGAGCTGCGCTCCGTGCTGCTGAACGGATATGACACGTCGGGCGGGTACAAAATAGGGGCGGAATTCGCCTTCTATATCTTCGACGGTCTCTATAAGGCCGGACTGGCGGGCGTCGCGGAAGACGTGATGCGGCAGTGCTGGGGTCTCTTTCTCTCCCGTGGTTTGAAGACGACGCCAGAGCACTTCACGATGGACCAGAGCCTGTGCCATGCGTGGTCGGCCAGCCCGGCTTACTACCTTTCGAAGTACGCCCTGGGAATTGAGTTCCCCGAGGCACCGAACCTGGACCTGGTGAAGATCAACGTCCAGTCGCATAGCATCACTGAAGCTGAAGGGGCCTGGCCGCACCCTCGGGGAGTTATCGAAGTGAAGTGGCACATGGAGAGTGAACGGCGTATCTTCGACTATGTGCGGGCGCCCGACGGCGTGAGCATTACGGGCACTTGAGTCAGATAGAGTGGGCGTTTGCTCACTGCAGCCAGAGTTAGATTTTGTCCGGTTTTCAGGGTCGATCTTCTGTATAATGGGACCGCAATCTCGTAAGGTTGCGCGCCCCTTCTCCGACGTCGATTCGGCCAAGGGACATATCTTTCCTAAGTAAGACTTAGCGTTGCTCACGGCGAGGTGCAGCAGAGTATGGGTCACAACACGTTCAGGCGGCGGGATGTGCTCAAAGGGGCGCTCGCGGTCACGGGTTTTCCCGCGATCGTACCGGCGACGGCCTTCGGCGCGAACGACCGCATTGTCATGGCCAACATCGGAGTTGGCGAAATGGGCAGCGGCCATTGCCGGGAGCTGCTGCAGGAGCCCGACGTCCGGGTGGCGGCGGTGTGCGACGTCCGCCGGCAGCATCGTGACCGGGCCAAGCAGTGGGTCGATGAGCATTATGGCGATCAGTCGTGTGCCACGTACAACGACTTCCGCGAACTACTGGCGCGCCCGGACATTGACGCGGTACTGATCGCCGTGCCGGACCACTGGCACGCGCTGATCGGCATCGAGGCGGCCCGCCGCGGCAAGGACATGTATTACGAGAAGCCGATGGGACTGACCTTTGCGGACGCCAAAGCCATGCGCGCGGCGGTTCACCGCTACGGAGTGGTCTTCCAATTTGGCACGCAGCAACGGTCCGACCAGCGCTACCGGTTGGCCTGCGAACTGGTGCGGAACGGGCGCATCGGGGAACTTCAGACCATCGCCATCGCCTCGGCGGGGATGAATCCGGTGCCCCCGCAGCCTGTGGAGCCGGTGCCGGAAGGCCTGGACTACGATTTGTGGCTCGGACAGGCGCCCTGGGCGCCCTACACGCATTTGCGCTGCACGCGGAACTGGACGCTGATCTACGATTACTCCCTCGGTTGCATCAGCGGCGCCTATGGCATCCATGACGTGGATTGCGCGCAATGGGCGAACGATGCGGATCACACCGGCCCGGTCTGGGCCGAGGGCACGGCGGTCATCCCGTCCATTGGGCTGTACGATACGCCCGCGGAGTATGCGATCGAATACCGCTATGCCAATGGCGTGAAGCTGGAACTCCTGGATATGAGGACCGCGCGGGCCCGCTACGAGCAATTCCGTTTCGGCTCCATGGCGATGATGTTCCTGGGCAGCAAAGGCTGGGTCTACGTCAGCCGCGCGGGGATGCGCACGCAGCCCGAGTCGCTGATGCATGTTGTGATTGGGCCGAATGAGAACAAGGTCGTCTTCAGTAAAGAACACCACAGGAACTTTCTGGATGCGGTCCGGACACGGCGCCAGCCGGTCTCCAACATCGAGGCGGCCGTGCGCTCCGAGACCGTGTGCCAGCAGGGGGACATCGCGATCCGGCTGGGCCGAAAAGTGAATTGGGATCCGGTACGCGAAGTTTTTGTGGATGATGAGCAGGCCAACCGCATGCTGGCGCGGCCGATGCGCAGCCCGTGGCGGCTGTAGCAGCCGTTCCTGGAGCGGAAGGCATGCGGGAGATACAGTGCCTGTCTTGCGCCGCCTCGGATTGGAGCTTGATCCGGGAAGTCCGCGACGCGGGTTATGAGACGGGCAGGGAATTGAGACGGCATTGGGATCCGAACAAGGAGTTATAGGATGATTTGCAAGCGAACGGGTTTCACGCACGAACCCAAGAGATTCCCAAGCGGATATAGACGCCTGCTGTACGCCCTCTTGTCGCTGGCAGTACTCGGCGCAGCGGGGGCACTGGCGTTCGCCTCTGGCCCGCAAAACGAGCAATCCCCGAAGAAGGGCGCCAAGGAGTCGGCCGAAGAAGCCCGGCGGCAACAAGAGGTAGGCAGACAGACTCTGCCCCAATTGACGGTTGAAGAGAAGCAAACGATCGAAAGCGCCATCCCGCAGAAGGCGCAGGCGCGCCCCAAACGGAAGCGGAAGATTCTGGTGGTTACGTTGAACATGTGGGATGGCGTCGAGCGCCGCGGCCATACCTCGATTCCCTACGGGAATTTCGCGATCCAGTCGATGGGCCAGAAGACCGGCGCCTACGAAACGGTCTTCAGCAACGACGTGGAGATGTTCCGTCCGGCCAATCTGAAACAGTTCGACGCCATCCTGTTCAATAGCACCGGCGGCGTGCTGACAAATGACCCGGCACTGCGCGAGTCGCTGCTCAGTTTCGTGCGCCAGGGCAAGGGATTTGTCGGATTTCACGCGGCCGGAGCGACTTTCGTTCAGTATCCCGTGTACGACCAGTTCCCGCCGTTTGGCGAAATGCTCGGAGGCTATGAGGACGGAGGCCATCCATGGGGGCCGAAGGATGTGATCACGATGCGGGTGGAAGATCCCCAGAATCCCATCAACGCGGCCTTCGGCGGGAAGAGCTTCGAAATCTCGGACGAGGTATTCCAGTTCCGGCCGCCCTATTCGCGCGAGAAGCTGCACATCCTGCTGAGCGTGGATACCGACCGGACCGACATGAACCCGAAGCGCCACTTCCTGCCTGCGCGCGCCGCCGATCACGACTTTGGCATGAGTTGGATTCACCGCTATGGCAAGGGACGGGTGTTCTATTCCTCGTTCGGCCACAACCCGGAGATCTTCTGGAACGCGCCCATGCTGCAACATTTCCTGGCAGGCATACAGTACGCACTCGGCGATCTGAAGGCGGATGACAGGCCGAGCGCCGTTCTCGCGAAACGATGAGCACACGACGGGAATTCCTGGCCGGCGTGGGCGCGGCAGCTTTTCCCGCGGTCGTACCGGCGCGCGACCTGGGCCTCGATGGCGCCACGCCGCCCAGCGACCGCATCGTTGTGGGCTGCGCCGGCGTGGGCTGGCAAGGGGGCAATAATCTCAAGAGCTTTCTCGAATTGCCCGACGCGCGCGTCGTGGCGGTCTGCGATATCGACAGCCAACATCTGGCCGCCGCGGCACAAGTGGTCAACGATCAGTACGGGAACAGCGACTGCGTTGCTTACCGCCGCATTGAAGAGCTGCTGGCGCGGCCGGACATCGACGCGGTGTGTTTGTCGCTGCCGGATCATTGGCACGGGCTGGCTTCGGTTCTGGCGGCGCGCGCGGGCAAGGACATCTACGGGGAGAAGCCGCTGGCACACGACTTCGCGGAGGGCGTGGCCATCTGCGATGCGGTGCGGCGTTACGGCCGGGTGTGGCAGACGGGAAGCTGGCAGCGCTCGGTGGCGCAGTTCCGCTACGCCTGTGAACTGGTGCGCAGCGGGCGTATTGGGAAGGTGCAGCGCGTGGAGGTCGGGTTGCCGGGCGGCCACACTGATTTTGACGGGCTGGGCCATCTGGTGGCGCCCGGGCCGCCTCCGCCAACGCTTGATTACGACCGCTGGCTCGGGCCCGCGCCCGTTGCTCCGTACTGTCCGGCGCGGGTTCACAAGACGTGGCGCTGGCATTCCGATTACGGCGGCGGAATGTTGATGGATTGGATCGGACATCACGTGGATATCGCCCACTGGGGACTGGGCCTGGATCATGGCGGGCCGGTCGAAGTGGAAGGGCACGGCGAATTCCCGCTCGCGGGCGTGCTGTGGGACACGGCGACGAAATACCGCGTCACGGCGACTTACGCCGGCGGCCTTTCCATGCACATCTCCGGCGGGTACGCGGATACGCGTCTGGGCACGAAATGGATCGGGGACGAGGGTTGGCTGTGGGTTGACCGCAAAGGGATGGACGGCGAACCCAGGAGCATTTTGACCTCGAAAATCGGGCCGGATGATGTCCAGTTGCCCCACTCGCCCGGGCACCAGGCACAGTTCCTTGAATGTGTCCGCAGCCGGCGCGAGACACTGACGCCGGCCGCTGTTGCCTTGCGGTCGGCCACGCCGGGGTACCTGGGTGTGATCTCGATGCGCCTGGGCCGACCAGTGCGGTGGGATCCGGTGAAACAGGAAATCGTGGGGGACGTCGAAGCGGCGCGGTTGTTGGAACGGCCGATGCGATCTCCCTGGCATTTGTGAATGGAGTCTGCAATGAGGAATCGAATCTTTGCATTGTTGGCGTGCGCTGTTGCCGGGACGGTCCTGGCGCAATCGTCTGCCAGTCTGAGCGAGGTACTCGCTCAGGTTGCCAAGTACGAATATGGCCAAAGCCGCGAGCCGGTAGCGAAATTAAGCGACCTGGTGCGCGCGTCGCTGGCATCGCCCGCGCAAACTCGCGCGATGGAAGACGCATTGGACCGGTTGCTCGACTCCGATGCCACCCGTGACGGCAAGGAAGCGGCCTGCCGCGAGCTGAGCGTCATGGGGTCGGAGCGGTCGGTGCCGGTGCTGGCGCGCCTGCTCGGCCAGCCGCCGTTGGCGGCAATGGCGCGTTACGCGCTGGAGCGGATCGGCGGTCCCGCGGCCGACGCTGCTTTGCTCGAAGCGCTGCCCAACGCCGACGGCCCGATGAAAATTGCGATCGTGAACACCCTAGGCCGGCATCGGGTTGTCACAGCTGAGGGCCAGCTGATGGAGATGCTGGGGAGCAACGATGTGGCGCCGGCCGCGGCGGCGGCCGATGCGCTGGCGGTGATCGCGGATCAACCCTCGCAGGCGGCGCTCAGTGCGGCCCTGGACAAGGCGTCCGGGCAGCGGCGCTCTTTTTTGACCGGCGCCGTGCTGCGCTGCGCGGAGCGGTTGTTGGAGCTGAATGACCGGCCAGGCGCGCTGGCGATTTATCAACGGTTGTACAAGTTCGGCGAGCCCGACATGGTGAGGGTGGCGGCGCTGCTCGGGATCGGAACAGTTTCGGGCGAGGCCGCGCTGCCGGTACTGACCGCGGCGTTGCAGGACGGCAGTCCGAGGCTGCGCGCCGCCTCGATCCGCTCCATGCTGGCGATCCCAGGCGCGTCCACTACCAAGGCGATGATGGACGCTGTGCCGAACTTGCCGGTGCATGGCCAGGTCCAGATGCTCGACGCGCTGGGGGATCGTGGCGATCCGGCCGCGCGGGCGGTCCTGGACGACGCGTTGAAATCCCCGGCGCCCGGCGTGCGGGTCGCGGCGTTGACCGCTTTGCGGAGGGTCGGCGATGCTTCTTGCGTGCTGCCGGCGGCCCAGCGCGCCGCCGCGACAACGGGTGAGGAACAGGAGGCTGCGCGCCAGTGCCTGTATGGTCTGCGCGGCGCCGAGGTCGATCGCGCGGTGATCGAGTCCATTCCCCGCGCCGAGCCCAAAGTCCGGGTCGAGCTGATCCACGCCGCGGCGGAGCGCAATCTCACTCAGGCTTTTGACATATTGCTCGCGGCGGCCAAGGACGACAACCCAGCGGTACGGCGCGAAGCGATTCGCGCATTGCGGGATACTGCCGGTCCCGAAAACGTCCCGGCGTTGATTGGTCTAGTGGTGAACGTCCGCGACAGCGCCGACTTGGCGGAAGCGCAGCGCGCGCTGTTTGCGACGCTGAAGCGTTCCTCTCGATCGTATGCGCCTGAGCTGGTTGCGGCATACCGTTCCTCCAATGACCCGGGGAACAAGAGCGCTCTCCTGTCAGTGATGGGACAAGCCGGCCTGCATGAGACGCTGCCCGTGTTCCGCGAGGCCCTCAAACAAGGGGATGACGAAGCGCGGCGGGCTGCGATCCTGGGTCTATCGCAATGGCCGACCGTGGAGCCGGCGGACGATTTGCTGACTGCGGCCGGCCAACCGGGTAGCCCGGCGTTGCAGGTTCTGGCGCTGCGCGGATACATCAAGCTGGTGTCGCTGCCCGTGGAGCGGGAGCCATCCGAGACTGCGAAAATGCTGGAGAAAGCGTTGCGCGCCGCGCGGCGGCCTGAAGAGAAGCGCGCCATTCTGGCGGCCCTGCAGAGGGAACCCTCGGAAGAGGCGCTGCGACTCGCGCGCGAGGAGCTGAGTGACGCAAGCGTGGCGCAGGAAGCGAAGATTGCGGTTGCCGCGCTGGAGAAAGCTCTGAATCAGAAGTAGGTGGAACCAATGACTGCGACGAGAACGGTCCTGCTGATGGTGCCGTTGGCGCTGGCCGCGGCGGTCGCCTGCGCGCAGATGCCGAAACTGGAGCCGCTGCCATTATCGCTGCCCAAGCCGCTGTTCGAAGGGACTCCGCAGAATCTCAAAGTACCAAATCTTGAGAAGCCCACGGGCAGAATGCGGCCCCCTTTTCTGGCTCCCGCGGGCACGATGAACGTCGCCCGGGGCAAGCTGGTTTCGAGCAGCGCAGCCGAACCTACGGTCGGCGAGCTCGACATGCTGACCGATGGGGATAAGTCGGGTGTGGACGGAACTTATCTGGAGCTGCCGCCGGGCGTTCAGTCCGTGACCATTGATCTGCAGGACCAGTGCACGATCTACGCGATTGTTCTGTGGCATTTTCATAAGCAGGCGCGGGTCTACTTCGATGTCATTGTGCAAGTCGCCGACGATCCGGATTTTCTGACCAATGTCCGCACCCTTTTCAACAACGATCGCGACAATGCAGCGGGGCTGGGCGCGGGTAAGGACCTGAACTACGTGGAGACCGCCGAAGGCAAACTGATCGACGCCAGGGGCGTAAACGCCCGCTATGTGCGGCTCTATAGCAACGGGAACAACATCAACGCGCTGAACCATTACGTCGAGGTGGAAGTATACGGCCAACACGCCCATTGATGCGCGCAGCCGCGGTGGCGGCGCTGGCCATACTGGCCGGCGCCTTGCGCCTGCCGCAGCTTGAACGGCGGCCGATGCATGCCGACGAGGCTATCCTCGCGGATAAGTTCGGCACGCTTCTCTCTACGGGCCGCTATGATTACGATCCCAGGGACTACCATGGCCCGATGCTGGCCTATTGCACTCTGCCATCAGCCCATCTAAGTGGCCGCACGAGCTATGCGCAATTGACGGAAACGACCTTGCGGATCGTGCCGGCGATCGCAGGCGTCCTGCTGGCTCTATCGCCACTGCTGTTCACGGGCGCGCTCGGGTTCTCCGCGGCCTGGATCGCCGCGGCGCTGATTGCCGTCTCTCCCGCGATGGTCTACTACAGCCGAGATTACATCCCCGAAATGCTCCTGGCTCTATGGACCGCGGCCTTCTTGTGGTCGCTGTGGCACGCTCACAGACGGCCCGCGCCCGCCGTGTGGGCGTGGGCGGGGTGCCTGGCCGGGATGATGCTGGCAACCAAGGAAACAGCGTTGCTGGCGCTGGTGAGTGCCGCTGTTGCCAGCGGAGTCGCATTCCGGCCGCGAGGAGTAAGCTGGCGTTCGGCCGGCGCCTTCGCGGCAGCGTTGGCATTGGCCGTTTCGATCCTGCTCGCTCCTCTCTGGCGCTGGGGAGCAATGGCATTAGCGATTCAATCATACCTTCATCGTGGACTGGCGCCCGGCTGGCATGCCCATCCCTGGCATTACTACCTGGACTTATTGACAGGCGCCGCCGGAGGCCCCGGCGAAGCGTTTCTATTGGTCCTGGCTATCGCCGGATTTGTAATTGCCTTTCGCTCGGACAAGCCTGCGTTGAGATTCGCCGCCTGGTACGGTATCCTACTCGCCTTTGTTTACTCTGTCATTCCTTATAAGACGCCATGGTGCGTCATCAGCATGCTATATCCCTTCGCGCTTCTGGCCGGAGTGGCGGCGCAGACATTCGTGCGGCTTTGGCGTCCTCCGGTGCTGCTCCTGTTGACCGCGGTAATCGCCCTTTCGGGGTGGGAGGCCTGGCAGGCCTCCACCATTTACGCCAGTGATCCGCGAAACCAGTGGGTCTACGCACAAACAGGAACAGGCGTGTACGAGATTCGAGATCGCGTGCAGGCGTTCTCACAAGCCAGTGAACAAGGGCGCCAGGTGGCCGTTGAGATTTACTCCCGCGAGAACCTGTGGCCGCTGCCCTGGTACCTGCGCGGCTATCCAAACGTGCGCTGGTGGCGCGCGGTGCCGGCGGAAGGGCATCCGGCGCCTATCGTTCTTGCTTCGCCCGCCATGGAACCGGATCTTATCCACAAGCTCTATGAGAGCCCGCCGCCCGGCGAGCGGGAACTCTACATGCGGATGTTCCCCGGGTATGTGGAACTTCGCCCTGGAGTCGAGATACGGGGCTACGTTTCCAAGCCACTCTGGGACAAACTAGAACAAGGGCAATGATCGCGCGCTGGTCCGCCATTAGCGGAAGATTCCTGGTTACAGCGCGTGGTGGGCCTTGATCCAATCCGCATGGGCCTGCGCTTCCGCGCTGCGTCCCAGCATCCCGTATATCTTCACCAATAGAAAATGAGCCGAACGCTGCAGCTCGGGATCCTCCGCATTCCGCGCCACCAGGCTGGCGTCCTCGAGTCCCTTCTGGGGCTGCTCCCGGGCCACATAGTCCTTGGCTCGCTCCAGCAGCGCGGGCGGGAACAGCGGCTCCCAGCGCAGGATCTCGTCCAGTAGAGCGTGCCGCTCGTCGTCGCGCTCCCGCAGCACCAGGAACTGGTAGTACAGGAAAGCGCTTTCGGGGATATGGTGCTCCAACTTCCGATTGAGCTCCAGAGATTGCCGGAAAGCTGCGTCGGCGGCGTCGAAGTGGCCAAAATGCGTCTCGGTGTAACCAATCTGGCCCAGGATCAGCACCCGCAATTCGTCGTCGCGGACGCACGCCAACGCCTTCCTGTACGCAGTGTCGGACTCTTCCGCCTTCAGCTGGGCCGCCAGACAACGCCCGTAGAAATACCAGGCGGAGGCATTTTCGGGTTCGAGTTCGGCCGCACGCGCCAGCAGCGCCCGGGCCAGTTCCAGAGACGATTTGCGCTTGCCCTTGTCCGCGGCTACGATAATCCTGCCCACGGCGATCATCTCGTCCACGTCTCTCAGATGGGTCTTGAGCCGCTCAATACGCTGGGACGTATGCTCGATCAGCGCCGCCTCGGGAAACGAAACGGCCAGTGCGTCCAGCCGTTCTGAATTCGGATAGACTTTCGTCCCGCGCGCGCAGATATCAAACGCCTTCGGAAGTTCGTGATTTTCACTGGCCGCCCTGGCGGCAAGGACGTACGTCTGCAGCGGGCTGTGCGGGTTGGCGGCCAGAATCTCGTCCAGAAGCTTGTCCGCGGCCGCCGCGTCGCCGCCGCTCAGCAGCGCGCTGGCCAGAATCGTGCGGGTTTCATCGTCAACCGCGCGCGATGCCGCCAGCGGGCGCAAAAGCGCGATGGCCTTGGCGGGCTCGCCCTCGAGGTTGTAGATTCGCCCCAGAGTCTTGAGCGCTTCGATCTGCGTGCCATCCAGCCGCAGCGCTTCGATGAGTTCCGGCCGGGCCTCGGCCAGGCGCCCGTCGTTGAATAACAGGATGCCCAGAACCGCGTGCCCATCCGGAGAATCCGGCTCCAGCTTCAGGTAAGAGCGCAGCGCCGTGGCCGCCTCCGCGGGTTTGCCCAGTTGGACGTCGGCGACGCCGAGGGCGAAATACGCTTCGGCGAACCCCGGGCGCAGGCGGGTGATTTGCGCGAACGCCCGAGCCGCTTCGGCCACCTTGCCGGCCTTCATCAACTCCTCCGCCGCGGCGAAGCTGCGCTGCGGGTCGGTACGCGATGCGGCCGGCGTGCCTTGCGCCGCACAAGTGGAGGCCGCAAGGAACAACAGCACAGCAAACACGCGCATGGACATCCGCTGAGTTGAGTTTACACTGCGCACGGAGAGGAGATTGGGGAGGGAACGGCTCAAAAGGGAAGGGGGAGCGGCGCGGGCCGCTCCCCCCTTTTCGTCGCGTTGGTGGAAATGCTCTTAGAAGAAGAGCCTGCCCGAGATCTGCATCTGTCTCGGGTCTTGCCCCGAAGACGTAATCAGACCGAAGCCCGCGTCGCCAATCGTAGCATCGTAATTGCCCAATCCGCGGATATTGAACACGTTCTGCGCCTCGACCCGGAGCTGCAAGTAGACCTTGCCTTCCCGGGCGATGGAGAAGTTCTTCATCAATGAAGCGTCGTAGCTGGTCGAGTGTGGTTCGCGAATGTTCCCATAAATATTCGGGACATTGCCCGGAGTCAGCGGCTCCGGCTGCGTGAACAGAGATTCGTTAAACAGCCGGACCGGCGCGCCGGCGAGGTTGCCCCAGCTGCCGATGTTGGTGTGGTTCGTCGCCGTCAATAGCGAGTTGGGGTTGCCGTTGTAGTTGGAGGCTTCGAGATTCGCCAGGTTTGAGATGTGGGCCCAAAGGCCTCCAGCACCGTTGTTGCCGCCTGGGACACCGTCGCCGGAAGCCGCCGGGTCGGAGAGGTCCTCCCCGAATATTACCGGCACGCCGGTGTGGAAAATGTAGATGCCCGCATATTCCCAACCGCCGACGATTCCGTCGAGGATCTTGCCGCCCGCGCCGTTCGGCCTGCCGAGGAACTTACGGCCTCGGCCGAATGGGAACTGATAGTCGTGGTAGAAGGTAATCCGGTGCGTCATATCCTCCGGGCTGAGGCCATACAGATCGTTGATGGTCTGGAAGGACTGGTATTGTTTGGAGCCCGCCGTGACGCCGCCCAGGCCGCCGCCGGCCACGGTGCCGATATCGTCGAGCGACCTGCTGTAGGTGTAGGTGAACAGGAACGTAACGCCTTGGGACAGCCGCTTCTGCAATTTCACGGTGCCGGCGTTATAGTTGGCCTTGGCGATGTTGTTACCGTACGTAACCAGGCCGCCGTAGGCCGGGTTGGGGAGTTCCAGATCGCCGATCGGCACTGTCGGCCCCGTCGTAACATTGGGGGCGGTGTTATGGATCTCGCCCGCCAACGGGTTGGCGACCTGGGTCTTGAACAAAGTGTCGAGCGCCGTGCTTCCGGTCAGAGCGGCCATCGGGTAAGGCGAATTATAGAACGCCGCCAGCAGGTCGCCGCTGTGGTTGCCGTTGTAGCCGACCTCCAGCAGAATGTTCCCCGGCAGTTGCCGCTGAACGGTGATGTTCCAGTTCTGCTCCAGCGGAGGATGCGAATTGATGTTCGTGCCTGCCTGCTCGTACTGACTGCCGAGCGTGTAGTTTAGCCCGGTATTGGTCTTAGTGAAGGCGGTGTACTCGCCGGGCAGGAAAGCGTGCTGGTCGGTCGCGATCATCGGCCCGTTGATGGCGCCATTGAGACGGTCCGGAACACCCGGCATCGCCGCGGCGCCCACGTCCTCAACCCAATCGTCCCAGTAGTCGCCCGTGGCGGTGAGATACATCATGCCCCAGGAGGCCCGGATCACGGTCTTGTTGTTGAGCGCGTATGCCCCGCCCAGGCGCGGAGCGAACTGCCAGGGATGGTACTTGATAGCGGTGCGGCCGGGACATGCCGGCGTCTCGACGTAACACGCCGCGCCGTTGGGCATTGCCCCAGCCGTTACCCAGCTGGGAGTCGGAATCGTTGCGATCTGCGCCGCCGACAGGCCCGCCGCTTGCAGCGACCCCGTCCAGCTATAGCCGGCCGGGATGGTCCATGGGCTCGGAGCGTTCGGGTTCCAGGCGTAGCTGTCGTTGTAGCGGTCGCTGATGGGCGACTCCATGTCCCAGCGCAGGCCGAGGTTCAGGGTCAGCTTCTTGCTCACCTTGAAGTCGTCCTGGATGTAGGAGGCGTAGTAGTCCTGCCCGTTGGTCAAATTCAGCAGCGAATTCTGAGCGCCGCCGTTCGGTATGCCCAGCAGCCAGTCGCCCCACGAATTCGCCGCCCAGCCGGGAGCGCAAAAGACGGTGCAGCCATCGCGGTTGTCGTCGGTCGGGTCGGTGGCCCAGCCCTGATACATCTGGTCGTCGTAGAGCATTTCCCAGTGATTATCGAACATTTTTCTGACATCGACGCCCATCTTGAACGTGTGCCGCCCCCAGATTTTCGTCACCGAGGAGACGAAATCGTAAGTGGTTTGGGTGTCCAGACTCTGGACATCCTGGGCCTGCTGGTTGCCGATGGGATCACTCCAGCCTTGCGCATCCGACGACCACACGCGCCAGTCAGTTCCCAACGGGGTGCCCTGAGTCAGCTGCGCGTAGATCGGGTCGAGCGGAATATTCTCAGCGCTACCCGTCGGGAAGGCATATGAGCTGCGATTGGGATTGTGCATCACCGAGGCGTGCGCTTCCATAATCGTGGTGGGGTTCATTGTCCAGGTCCAACCCAGCGATGCAGTGAAGCCTCTCGACCTGATCTGGTTGTTGCCCGGACTGATTATGTCGTAATACTCTGAATTCGCCTGATCGTAGGAATCGTTGTAATAGCGCAGAGTGAGGCGCTGATTGTCGGTCAGGTTGTGGTCCATCCGGACATCCCAACGATTTTCGTTCGTAAGAGAGGACTTTTTCCCGAGCCACGCGTCCGTCTGGGTATTGCCCGGTTCGGAGGGGTTGTTCGGCAGGGGCGCATAGTTGTCGATCAGCGTGGCCAGCTGGTTGATCCGCGCCGCCGGGATCACCTGACCGTTGTCGGGGAACAGCGTAGCTTTCAGCAGGATGCCGCTTGAGTTAACCGTAGTGTCGCCGATCGGATCGTACATCGTCGGACCGGTCCCAAAGGTCTGCAGCCCCGTCAGGTTGCCGACGCGATCGTTCGCCGACGGCGACATGGTTTCTACCGGATTCCCGGCCGTGCGCAGCTTGACTCCGTCAAAGTTGAAATAGAAGAACGTCTTGTTCTTCCCATTGTAAAGTTTCGGTATAATCACCGGCCCGCCGATGGCCCCGCCGTAATCGTTATTGTGGAACCCCGTCCGCGGGGCCTTCTGGCCCGCCACGTAGGGCGTTTCGTTGTTCGCCTCCCAGGTGTTGGCGTCGAACAGCTGATTCTTGAAATACTCGAATCCCTGCCCGTGCAACCCGTTCGTGCCGCCCCTCGTGGCCATAGTGACGAGCCCGCCGGAAACACGGCCGTACTCGGCCGGGATGCCGTTGGTGATCACCTTGAACTCGTCCACCTGCTCCATCGTGGGCGTGCCTGCGGCGTATACCGCATGGAACTTGCCCCCATCCACCGAGTTGCCGTCGACCAGCACGTCCATGCCCTGCATGCGGCCGCCGTTGATACGAACGTCGCTGCCCGGCCCGCCCACGGGGTTATTCGCATTGGCGGTCCCGGAGATGTCACCCGTCAGGCGCAGCATATTGAGCGGATCGCGATCGAGCTGCGGTAGGTTGTCGACCGCCAGCCCGTTGATGACTTCGCCCATCTGCGCATCCTGCGTGCGCAGCAGCGGGGCTTCGCCCGTGACCGAGACGCTTTCGCTGATTGAGCCCACCTCCAACGCCAGATCCAAAGTGACCTTGCCGGCCACCTCCAGGACGAGGCCCTTGCGCGACAAGGATTTGAACCCCTTGACCGCGACGTCGACCTCATAATTGCCCGGCGGCACCTGAACGATGATGAAATCGCCGGTGCCTGATGTGACTGCCTTGAACTTCTGACCGGTATCGATATTCAGCGCCGTAACGTCCGCCTGGGCGATTCGCCCGCCAGTGGCGTCCGAAACCGTTCCGGCAAAAGTACCTGTTGTTGACTGCCCCAGTATTGTGGCGAAGCTGCCAATCAATACGATAAGAAATAGTAGCGTGACTAACCTGCGCACTCAGAACTCCTTTCGTGGTCGGCACCCTCTCAAGGTGCACACCTATCCTCTAAAGCTCTCACATGCTCTAGTCGTAGATAGCCTATTGCTCCTACAGCCTGAAGTCAAGCGGTTTCTTGGAACCGGGCAATTGCTCAAAATTCGTTCTTGAACGCCCTAAAAAATGAGTAACTCTTAACCTCAGCTCCGAGTAATCGCGGGCGCGATCTCCCCTAGTTTTGGGGCTTCAGCAGATACTGCGCGGTGAGGTGATCGGTGACCAGCACGTTGACCAGTTTCCCCAGCAGAGCCGCTCGGATCGCCTCGCGCTTGCTAACGCCGCCGGCTACGCCCACGACGCGCCGGATCCTCTTGATCTCATTCAGAGACAGCCCGATGATCAGCTCGTCGAACTCCGAGTCGAACGCCTTTCCGCTGGCGTCGAAATAATGCAGATTCAGCGATCCCGCCGCGCCGCGCGCGTGTAATTCGTCAACCGCGGAGGGATGGATGACCTTCCAGAATTCCTGCACCACGACGGAATTGGAGCGGGCCGCTCCAATCCCCACGAAAATCATGTCCGCCTTGCGCGCCAGTTCCAGGGTCCGCGCTATGTGCGGATCCCCCAAAAACGAATCCCGGGCTTCCCGCGTGCCCGCCACGGCGGGCGCCCCGAGCAGCACCGCTTCGGCCTTCAGCATCTGCGCCAGACGCGTTGTCAGTTGCGTGGCGTAGGAATCGTGGGTCGGATTCCCCAATCCTCCTAAACCCTGAATCACTCTCAAATCGGTGGCGTCCAGGTGCGGGGCATGCGGCATCGCGTTGATCATCCCCAGCAGCGAATTCCCGACGCTGACGACGATCTTGTCATGCGGCCGGATCACGCGGATCAGGAACTCGGCGGCGCCGGCTCCCACCTCCCGCGCGATCGTGGCCTGGGATTCGGGGTGGCCGCTGGTCGTGGTTTCGACCACGATCGCCTCGGCCAGTCCGAACCGTTCCTCCAGCCCGCGCTCCAGGTCCGAGAAAACCCCGATAAGTGGTTTGACCGTGATCTGCACCACCGCCAGGTCGTGCGCTTCCCGTAAAATTCTCTGGACTTTCTGCCGCGAAAGACCGAGCCGTTCCCCAATCTCGTTCTGGTTGAGGCCGTTCTCGTAATACAGCCGGGCCGTTTTCACCAGCAGTCTTTGGTGGTCAAGAGATCTTAACATTCGAGCATCTGCTCAGATTTGAACGCAATCTCACTTGTATCACGATTCGAGTTCTTGTCAAGGCGAATTTCGCCGCGGCGTTGGAATGCGTGGAGTTTTTGCTCAGCTAAGCCCCAGTGCTCACTGATCTCCCTGCCCGCTCGTCCGGACTCTCAACTTGCGGCCGCACGCCCTCGCGCGCCCCATTCCACCGCCGCCAGGGTGGCTGAACCTGCCCCTCATTCAGCCCGCGCCACGCACCGCGGTTGAGAATTCGCGTCCCCCGGGATTCCAAAAGGAACTCGCGTGTTGATAGATTGGACGCCATGCCGCGCCTCTTACCGCTTGCCCTCGTCGTCACCGCCCTCGCTTCAGCCTCAGCTCCGGCCCCTGCTTCGAACGAAGTTCGGACCTGGTCCGCCCGCTGGATCTCCGTTCCCGGCGCTTCGTCCGTGGGCTATGGCGTCTACCATTTCCGCCGCAGCTTCGATCTCTCCGCCGTGCCCGCCGTCTTTCCCATCCACGTCACCGCCGACAACCGCTATATCCTGTTCGTCAACGGAAAGCGCGCCGTCTGGGGCCCGGCCTACGGCGACCTCATGCATTGGCGCTACGAGACCATCGACATCGCTCCCCTTCTCGTCCCCGGCCGCAACACGCTCGCCGCCGTGGTCTGGAATTACGGCCAGTTCGCCGGCCTGTCGCAAAACACCGACACCACCGGCTTCCTGCTCCAGGGCGATGGTCCGGCCGCCGATCTCGTGAACACCGGCAAATCCTGGCGCGCCGTTCAGGATGCCGCCTACCAGGTGCTCCCCGTCAGCGGCGCCGCCATCCGTTATCAGTACTACGTCGCCCCGCCCGGCGAGCAGGTCAACGCGGCCCTGTATCCCTGGGGTTGGGAGCAGCCCGCCTTCGACGACTCGTCCTGGAACGCGCCCGAGGTCCACGACTTCGGCTGCTCGCTCTACTGGACCAAGGACGAAGTCCCCTCCGACTGCCACGACCGCCGCACCCTCGTTCCGCGCCCGATACCTTTCATGGAATACACGCCCCAGGAGTTCCGTTCCTTCCAGCCCGTCTCCGTTCCCGCCCATTCCCACCGCCGCATCCTCCTCGACCAGGGTCGCATCACCACCGCCTACCCCGAGTTCATCTTCACCGGCGGCACCGGCGCCCGCGTCAACGTCACCTACGCCGAGTCGCTCTGGGAGCCCAACTCCGGCCGCAAGGGCGACCGCGATCAGGTCGCGGGCAAGGACATGCGCGGCCTGAGTGACCTCTTCCTCGCCGACGGCTCCGCCGCCCGCGCCTTCCGTCCGCTGTGGTGGCGCGACTTCCGCTACATCGAGCTGCAGATCGACACCGCCGATCAGCCCCTCTCCGTCGACGCCGCCCGTTCTTATTTCACCGCCTATCCCTTCCAGCGCAAGGCCCGCTTTGAGGGCGGCGAGCCCTGGCTTCGCCAGGTGCTCGATGTCGGCTGGCACACCAACCGCCTCTCCTCCAATGAGATCTTCCAGGACGCCTACTACGAGCAGATGCAGTACGTCGGCGATACACGCATCGAGTCCCTGGTCGCCATCTATGAATCCGGCGACGCCCGCCTCATGCGCAACGCCATCGAGCTGATCGACTCCACCCGCACCCCCGACGGCCTCACCTACAGCCGCGCCCCCTCGCGCCTCTATCAATACACGCCCACTTTCTCGCTCATCTGGATCGGCATTCTACACGACTACTGGCGCTACGTCGACGACCCCGCCTTCGTCCGCGCCATGCTGCCCGGCGTGCGCGCCGTCCTCGGCTGGTACCAGCGCCTGCAGCGCCCCGACGGCCTGTTGACCAAACTCCCCTGGTACAACTTCCTCGACTCCGACGTGGCTTGGAAGCCCGACACCCTCGGCCACTACGAGCTCCAGCTCCTCCAGGCCTTCCAATGGGCCGCCGATCTCACCGGCGACGCCGAATACCGCCGCGCCGCCGATCAGCTTCGCGCCTCCATCCGCCGCCTCTACTGGGACCCCGCCCGCCGCTACTTCGCGAGCGACCCCGCCCATACTTACTTCCTGCAGCACACCCAGGCCCTGGCCGTCCTCACCGGCGTCTCTGAAGGCGACGAGGCGCGCGACCTGATGGAACGCACCATCGCCGACAAGACCCTCGTGCCCACCACGATCTATTTCAGCTATTACCTTCACGCCGCCATGGTCCGCGCCGGCCTCGGCGACCGCTATCTCGATATGCTCACCCGCTGGCGCGACCTGCTCGCGCTGCACGTCACCGCCTGGCCCGAGGTGGACCAGGCCGAGGCCCGCTCCGACTGCCACGGCTGGGGCGACCATCCCAACATCGAGGTCTTCCGCACCGTCCTGGGCATCGACTCCGCCGCCCCCGCCTTTGCCCGCGTCCTCATCGAGCCGCATCTGGGAGCCCTGACCTCCGCCCGCGGCTCCATCCCGCACCCCCGCGGCGTCATCGCCGTCGAGTACAAGCTGCAGGGCGGCCATCTCGACGCCCGCATCGATACGCCCGTCGCCGGCGAATTTGTCTGGCACGGCCGCCCCACGCCGCTCCACCCCGGCGTCAACACGCTGCGCTTCTAGCGGCCTGTCGCGGAGACGCTGTGACGGAGCCGCGCGCTGTTACTGAGCCGCCGCTTCAGAGATGGAATGAGAAGGCCGGCCCCCGGCGGGATGCGTTAAGCTCCCAATGGTTGCGCACTCGAAGTGCAAAAGGAGACCGGCCATGAAGCAGAATACCACTGTGAAACGGAGACCGAAAGGTGAGTCCGCAGGCCCGCGCGGGCCGATCACGATCGGCCTGGACCTGGGCGACAAAAGCAGTCGCTATTGCGTGCTCAACGAGCGGGGCGAGGTAGTGCGGGAGGCCAGCGCGGCGACGACGAAGAAGGGGCTGTGCCAGGCCTTCGGCGCGCGGCCGCGCTGCCGGATCGCGCTCGAGGTGGGCACGCACTCGCCGTGGGTGAGCCGCCTGCTGAGCCAGCTGGGCCATGAGGTGATCGTGGCCAACGCGCGCCAGGTGCGGCTGATCAGCCACAGCAGTCGCAAGGACGACCGGTTGGATGCGCAGACGCTGGCGCGGCTGGCGCGCGTCGATCCGCAGTTGCTGCATCCGATCCGCCATCGCAGCGCGAAAGCGCAGCGGGACCTGATGACGATCCGGGTCCGCGCGACGCTCGTGGAGGCGCGCACGGCGCTGATCAACGCGGCGCGCGGACTGGTGAAGGCCACCGGCGAGCGGCTGCCGGCCTGCGACGCCGACAATCTGGGAACGGCGCGGCTGGAGGCGCTGCCCGGCGACTTGCAGGCGGCGATAAAACCGCTGCTGGAGCAGGTGGAATCGATGACGGTGAAGATCCACGCGTTGGACCAGCAACTGGAGCAGATCGCCCGGGAACAATACCCGGAAACCCAACTCCTCAAGCAGGTGAGCGGAGTCGGGACTTTGATCGCTCTGACATTTATCTTGACGGTGGAAGACCGCGAGCGCTTTCAAAAAAGCCGTGACGTGGGCTGCTACGTGGGCCTGCGGCCCAGGCGCAGCGAGTCGGGCCAGAGCCAGCCGCAGCTGCGCATCACCAAGGAAGGCGACATCTATCTGCGGACCATGCTGGTGCAGGGCGCGCATTACATTCTGGGCTGGCGCGGGCCGGACACGGACCTGCGGCGCTGGGGGCTGAAGCTGGCCGTGCGCGGCGGCAAGAACGCCAAGAAGCGGGCCATCGTCGCGGTGGCGCGGAAACTGGCCGTGCTGCTGCATCGATTGTGGACCACGGGCGAAGTCTATGAGCCGCTCCGCAACAGCAACGCCCGCTCGCGTTTGAAACGAGCGGCAGCTTAAATGGATTGGAGTGTGATGCAAATCGCCGGGTTCGGGTGACTGCGAGGTCGCGGCGGAAGAGCGTTCCTGGAAACGGGGGCGCCACTTCGGCACAGAGATGGCAGCACCCGTTCGAAATTGAGGACCCCAACTGGCACCGGAGCAAACCGCTCCATCAAGAGTGCGAATGGAAGCAGGGCGATCCGGCGGTGGCGGAACAGACAACAGAGCATTGCCGGGAACAGGCGGCAGAACAGAGCAGTGCTGAGAATAGGAAGACGCGAGGACGCCGCGGCGCCTCCCGTCGGTCGGCCAACAGCGGCAGGAAAGAATTTGAGAAAAAACCCTTGACCGGGGCAGCCTTCTCATGGAAGCCGCGACCGCGAGGGAGCGGGCGCCCCTTGCTTGCCCGCCATAGCGACGAGACTCGCGGAGGCGGGCGGCGCAGGGTGATTTGAGCGTGGAATCGAGGCGCCGAGAACGAATTCACCGCGAAAAAACACGGTTTTTACCGTGTACCGACCGTGGAAAATGCGGTTTTTTGCCATTTCTTGTAATCACAGTTTTCTAAAGGACTTAGACGATTTTGAAGAAAAATACGTCTGCACCGGGCGCGCAAGTGACTGGTCTTAAAGGACTTACGAGATCGTCACGGCGCGTCACGGAGGATCTATGGCAATTAAAGGACTTAGCTTGATTTGGCGTGCATTTTGGCAAACATTAACACGCTGCGCCGTGCTTCACGGTGGATGTGCGGCAATGATAGGACTTACAAACATTAACAGGCCACATTAACACGCTGCACCGTGCGTCACGGTGGATGTGTGGCAAACAAAGGGCTTACAAACATTAACAGAAGCGACGATTTTGGGGCGTTTTGGAACCGGGAACAGCACGTGAGTCTGTCGGAGATAGATTCTGGCGCGCATTGAAAACCTGGTGCTGGGCGGGTGCGGAATTCATCCAATCGGAGTGATGAAGAGATTCCGGACCTGTTCTCTGGATCAGCCGTTCTTGCTGCCGCCGGCGCTGCAGGACTGGTTGCCCGAGGGGCATCTGGCGCGGTTCATCGTGGATGTGGCGGACACGCTGGATCTCAGCGAGATCTACTCCGTCTACGAGCGCAACGACGGGCGCGGGCTGGCGGCCTATCATCCGCTGATGCTGACGCGCTTGCTGCTGTACGCCTATGCCACGGGCCGGCCGAGTTCGCGGCGCATCGAGCGGGCGACCTACGATGATCTGGCCTTCCGTTATCTGGCCGCCGACCAGCACCCCGATCACGACACCATCGCGGCCTTCCGGCAGCAGCATCTGGAGGCGCTGGCGAAGCTCTTTGCGCAGGCTTTGCGGCTGTGCCAGCGGGCGGGGCTGGTGAAGCTGGGCACGGTGGTGATCGACGGCACGAAGGTGCAGGCCAATGCCAGCCCGGCGCGTTCGCTGAGATATCGGGATCTGGATCAGCAGGAGCAGCGGTTGCGGGTGCTGGTGGATCGGCTGCTGGCCGAAGCCGCGCGCGTTGACGCCGCGGAGGACGTGCGCTTTGGCCAGGCACGACGGGGCGACGAATTGCCGCCCGAGTTGGCGGACGCGCAACAGCGGTTGGAAAAGTTGCGCCAGGCCAAACGCGAGCTGGAGCAGGAGGCGCAGCAGAAGCTGGCACAAGCCGAGCGGCAGCATCCAAAGCGCAAGAGTGGACGCCGGCGCAAGGACCATGAGCCGCCGCCAGAGAGCCTGGCGCAGCGCGAAAAGACCAAAGCGCGCCTGACCCGCGCGCGGCGGGAAGCGGAAATGCCGACGCGCCACTACAATTTCACGGACCCGGATTCGCGCATGGTGTACGACAACGGAATCAAGACCGTGGTGCAGGGCTACAACGCGCAATTGGCGGTGGATGGACACGCGCAAATCGTAGTGGCGGCCGAGATCACGCAGCAGGTCAACGACCGGCAGCAGCTGCTGCCCATGGCGGCGGCGGCCAGCGCCGCACTGGGCCAGGCGCCGCAAGTCCTGCTGGCCGACGCGGGCTATTGGGACACCGAGAGTCTGCTCGATCCCGCGCTGACGCCGATGACCGTGCTGGTTTCACCCGATGGGCGCGGCGGCACGGGCGGCTCACGGCTGCGGGCCGATCATCCGCTCGCCACGCGGATGCGGGCAGCGATCCGCAGCGCCGTGGGACAAGCGATCTACCGCACCCGAAAAACGATCGTCGAGCCGGTGATCGGACACATCAAACAACAGCGCGGATTCCGCCAATTCGCGCTGCGCGGCCTCCAAAAAGTGCAGGCCGAGTGGAAACTGATCTGCCTGACCCACAACCTGCTCAAGCTCCATCGCCACGCGCTGGCGGTGTGAAGGGATCGGACCTGCCCGAGCGCGTTGCCGGGACCCATGCGCGCTCCGCCAACTCACGCCGCTTGCCGCCCGCATGCGCTAACCGCACGCCAAACCGCCTGCGCCCGACGAGTGAGGCCTCGGCGATTACTTCTCTCCGACAGGCTCACGTGAAAACACGAAAAAAAACGAGCCCGCTCACGGTGTCTTCACCGTAAAAGACGGCTCACCGCACCGGGAAATCGCACCTGAAAGCAGGCTCACCTCATGGTTGTGTAGGACGTTCGCGGCGCCACCGCCGACCGGTTGCTCAGCGGTGGATTGTCCGCGGCCGGCACGATCTCCTGGCCATCGAAAACGAACCCGTACCGTCTCAACACCGTCGTGAGTCTCAGCCCGTTTGGCAGCCCGGGCGCGCAGGCCTTCCTGAAGATGTCATTGGGGACCACGGCTCTCCCCAGGCGCGCGGTCGCCACAATGCGCACCTGCCGATCTAGCTCCAAGGGCACGAACTCCACCCGCTCAATCGCCCCGCTGAGCACCGTGCCGTCCGGGAGCCTGACGCAGCTCTGCAGACCATCGCCGACATCAAAGAAGATGTCGCCGCCGGAAGCGTCGTTGCCCGGGTCCAGCAGGTACAGGAACTCGTCCCCGAAGCCCTGGTGCATATCATTCGCCGCGCAAACCAATCGGTCGCGGCTGTCGAGGCCGGTCATTTTCTTGCAGTCGAAGGCGTTCACGCCCGCTTCGTACCGCACCTTCCGCCACGCCGACCCATCCCTGGTAAACAGGTACGACCCGCTCATCCTGGCGGCGTGCGGCTCGCATCCCATCCCGCTGACCAGAGCGTCGTCGCTGGTCAGCGACACGAAATGTCCTGTGATGATTGCCTTGAGATCCCATGTTTGGGTCGAAGCAGGGGGCGTGAATGCCGTGTCTTTGGGACAGACCTTGCATCCCGAATCGCTGGTTTGGCCCGGGCAGATCAGCTCCAGGAACCCCTGGACTTCCGCCGCCGGAAGTTGGGCCGCGTCCGAGCGGATCAGCTTGCCCGCATCCCACTGTCCGCGGCAGCCCAAGGCCGCCACGAGGAAGACGCACAATTTCGATACGCGCATGGCTACTGGCATTCTAGCCTGGAAACAGCGAGCAGCTTCGACCGCGAATAGCCTGTTCTTTCCTGGTGGGACCCGAGGAAGCGTTTGATTGTATAATCGGTCTCGGTCGAAGGGAGGAGCCAATGAAGAGACTGTTGCTATGGACCGTTCCGCTGGCGCTATCGGCGGCCGTGGCCTTGGCCGGTCCGAAGCCCTGCCAGGAGCTGAAGGACGAGATCGCGAAAAAGCTGGAAGCGCACGGCGCGAAGTCGTACACCCTCGAAATCCTGGCCAAGGACAAACAGGCCGAAGGCCAGGTGGTTGGAACCTGCGACGGCGGGACCCAGAAGATCCTGTACAGCAAGGAGGCCGCTCCGGCGAAAACTCCGGAGAAGACCCCGGCTAAAACTTTGGAGAAGGCTCCGGTGAAGAAATAGAGTCCCGGGCGCCACTGCCGTTCCTGCCTGATGAGGCTCCGCCACCCGTGCCCACCGCGGTTCGTTTGGCGTCGCAGAGGCGGGCCTCTCCAAGTGGCGGATCGAGCCAGGCAGCGCGGGCAGAACGGGAAGAATTTCCCGCTTCTCGTCCGTAACTCATTGATTCTTCGTTCAATACGGTGAGAATTTACCGTTTGCCAATGCGCGCCAGGCGCCGCCCGGCCGCTCCCGCTTCCTACCGCGGTTCCTGGACGTTCAGGATCTGGTCGGCCTTGACGTTCTTGAGCACCTGTCGCGTACCGCTCGGCCACTGGATTTCGATGCTCTCCGCGCTGCTGGCCGGGCCCAGGCCGAAGTGCACCCGCCGGTCGCTCGATGTGCTGTAGCCGACGCTGGTGGTGGCGGCGTTGTACTGCGGTTTGCCGCCCGCCGGCGTCAGCTTGACGCGCGCGCCCAGCCCGTCGCGGTTGCTTTTGGTTCCAGTGAGCTTCACGAGCAGCCAGTGGTTCGGCGCCGGCGAGCGGTTCATCCAGATCTCCGGACTCTCGTTTTGTGTCACCACGACGGCGTCGATCCGGCCGTCGTTGTTGAGATCGCCGAACGCCACGCCGCGGTGCCGGGCGGCGTGGGCGAAGCTCTCGCCGGCCTGTTTGGAGACGTTGGCGAACTTCCTGTTCCCGAGATTTCGCAGCACCATGTTGGGCAGCTCGGCCGGCAGGTGGTCGATCTCCTCCGAATTGTCCAGGATCGCGGCGCAGGTCACGAACAGATCCTTGTACCCGTCGTTGTCGAAATCGAACATCCCGGCGCCCCACCCCGTCACCCCCGCGGCGGCGCGCGCGATCCCCGACATGCTGGTCACGTCCAGGAACTCACGCCCGTGATTGAGAAACAGCGGAAATGTGTCGCCGACCATGCCCACGACGAAAATGTCGGGCCGCCCGTCGTTGTCGATATCCCTGAAATCCGTGCCCATGGCGGCGATCGATTTTCCGTTCTCGTTGTACGCCACGCCGGACAGAATGGCGTTCTCCGTGAATGTGCCGTTGCCGTTGTTGTGGAACAGGAAATTGCGGTACGTGTCGTTGGAGACGAAGATGTCGGTGAAGCCGTCGCCGTCATAGTCCGCGAACGACACGCCCATGCCCTTGCCGATGTGTTTGGCGATGCCCGACTTCTCCGAGACGTCGGTGAACGTGCCATCGCCGTTGTTGTGATACAGGATGTTGGGCTGCCCGCCGTAACTGTCCGGCGAGCAATAGGCGCGCACCGGCCCGATGGCGCAGGGCGGCTCTTTATTGATGTCCCAGTTCACGTAGTTGACCACGAACAGATCGAGATAGCCGTCGTTGTCGTAGTCAAACCAGCCCGCGCTGATCGACCACGCCTTGCCGTACTTCGGCAGAATGCCCGCCACGCCGGCCTTCGCGGTGACGTCCGTGAATGTCCCGTCGCCGTTGTTATGGAACAGCTGGTTGCGGTTGACGCCGGCGATGTATAGATCCTCCCAGCCATCGTTGTCGTAGTCGCCGGCCGCCACGCCCATGCCGTAGCCCGCTCCGGCCAGGCCGGCTTTTTCAGTGACATCGGTGAACGTGCCGTCGCCGTTATTGCGGTACAGACGGTTGTGAAACCGGGGGTCGGACTTATCCATCGACGGCAGGTCGGCGCCGTTGACGAAGTAGATGTCCGGCAGGCCGTCGTTGTTGTAGTCGAAGATGGCGACGCCGGCCAGCATGGTTTCCACCTGGTGCTTCTGCGGCGTGACGGAATTGTTCATCCGGAACGTAATGCCGGAGCGCTGGATGGCGTTTTCGAAGACGATGGAGGGCGCGGGCTCGGGCGCCGAGCGCAGCACCGGGTACAGGCCCAGCGCCGCCAATGCCAGCCCCGGGATCATCACGCTGCGATGTTGCATCTTCGATTAGACACTCCTTCCACTCCGGTCCGCCGAAGCAACGTCTGGGGACAGAAGTCCGGAATTCTCATTTTGGCTCCCGGCTGCCGGATTCGTCCACACGCGGCAACACCAGCCGGGATCGATCCGGCGGCGCGCCGGGCGTGTGTCAGTCGCTCGAGGCGCTGGTGATGGACAAAGACGGTTTGGAAGGCGTGGGGCTCCGATCGGGCGGAAGGAACCGCTCCGTCCCGGGGAGGGTTGGGACCGGACGTTCCGGTATGCGGGGTCCGCGATGGAGCGTCGACGCGGGCTTCAGGAGCATGTAAAAACCAACATTGGAGCCGGCGGGGCTGAGGCGGGCCGCGCCGTTGGTGACCGGGAAATCAGCGGAGTTGGTGTATCCGCCGACCAACAGATTGCCCAGCGCATCCCGGGTCAAGGAAGTCACCGTGTTGAGGGTGGTACCGCCGAATACCGTCGAGAAGACGAGGCCGGCGGAACCGGACCGGGTGGGATCGAAGGTGGCCAGGAAAGCACCCTGAAGCTGTGGCGTCGACTGGATGGAGAGGGGGGCCACTATGGGCAGGTCGGTTAACGTGGTGTAGCCGCCGATGGTGGGCCGGCCCAGCGAATCCAGCGTCACCGCGAAGGGGACGGTGGTTTGCGAGCCGTTGAAGTAAGTGGAGTAGGTCAGAACGCCGGCGCCGGACTGGGTGATATCGACACGCGCGAGCCAGGCCGCCACTTCCCCGCTAAAGGTCGTCTGCACAGCGTCGGAAGTGATCGGGAAACGGGTCGAGTTCGTGTAGCCGGCGAGCCAGGCGCGGTTCTGGGCGTCGAGGACCAGTGAGGTGGCTTCATCGAGGTTTTCCCCACCCAGATAAGTTGAGTACACCAACTGGTCGGCGGTCGGTTGCGAAAAATCGATCACCGAAAAGAAGGCATTCTGGTAGCTGCTCAGATAACGCTGATAAGGCGCCGCGGAGACCGGGAAATTAGCGGAGGCGGTGGTGCCGACGATATAAATCCGGCCCTGGGCGTTGACGCCGATGGCATACGGGATGTCGGTCAGGTTGCCGCCCAGCAAAGTCCCGTTGACCAGAGTGTCGGCGGGAGTCGAGGCGGAGGGATCCACCCGCAGGATGAACACGTCCTGGGCGCCGCCGGTGGAGGCCTGGTAGGCGGCGTTCACCGGCGTTTCGACCAGGGCGGTGTCGGGGGTCGTGCCGGCGGCGATGATATTGCCCGACGGGTCAAAGGCTACGGCGGATCCGTAAACATTGCTGGCGCCGCCGTAGTAAGACGCATAAACCAACTGGGACGTGCTGGCGAGGGAGGGATTGAACAGCAGCACGAAAGCGTTCCAGGCGCCCCCCCAGGTGGTTTGAAAAGCAGTCGTGGAGGTGACGGGGAAATCCTTTGAGTAGGTCGAGCCGACCACCGCCAGGGTGCCGCTGGGGGAGACGGCGATGCCGGCCGGAATGTCGTTGTCGGAGCCGCCGATATAGGTGTAGTAGGCGAGCGTGGGTGCGCCATCGGCATTGATGGTGATCATGGCCAGGAATATGTCGATATACGCGTCGCGCAGGATCTGATAGGGCGTGATTCTGGTGGGGAGCGTCAAGGTGGAACCGGTCGAGCCGGTCAGCCAGTAGCCGCCGGGAACGGCCACCACGCCGTAGACCGAGTCTACGGTGTCGCCCCCGATGTAAGAGGAAAAGGCGAGGACGGGATCGATGACCAGTTCGCGGGCGGGATCATAGCCGGGCACGAGGAAGCCGACGGAGCCGTCGCGCTGCAGGCGGAAAGCGGAAACCAGTTCCACACGCCGGCCGGCGCGCTGCTGCCACGCGACGGGCTTCTGCTGCCGGAAGGTGACGGTCCCGTCGGTCACCTGCAGATCGCCGGCGGCGTCGACGGAGGCGCGCCAACCGCGGCCAAACTGAAGCCGGACGCGGCGCAGATCGGAACCGGGAGCGAGAACGAAGTCGTACTCCATGCGCCGGCTGTGGCTGTAAATCACCATGTCCACGCCCGGCCAGACCGAGGCCGCGCGGACAGCGGCGAACTGGGGCACGCCGGTGCGCCAGCGGGAACGATCGGAACCGGTGAAATAGGAGGTCACTCCGGGCAGTTTCCGGTCGCCGTTCCAGCGCAAACGATGCGCTCCGGGCAGCGAGACGGGCAGGACGCGGTCCGGCTGGCCGGCGGCGGCGGGGAGCGACATGCGGATTCCGCGTGGTTCCACGGCCACCGCGGGGGCGTGCCCGTGGGAGACGAAAACGCCGGGACGCTGCGGCTCAAACCAATCCGGCAGCGCTGCAAAAGCCTGAACGGCCTGGGCATCCACTGCGGAGGGGAGCGGTCCGCGCGGGGGCAGCGAAGCGGCACAAACCGAACAGACGGCGCACAAGCCAGCCGGCAGAAGGACTCCGACGAATTTTTGCAAAAGCATGAGTGGGTTCCGGTCGGGACGCAAATCCGAAACTCCCATTATACGGGCACGAGAGGCGGGTATCAGGAAGCCTGTGGGTTAGATGGCCTGGCGAGGCGGGGCGGTTACATGCTTGTCTGCGAGCCGAGCGAGCGAATGGCCGTCCGAAGCAGCAGTTCCCGATTGAGCATGCGCAGCTCCTCGGGTGAGGTGCGATAGCGGAAGCGCGCGGCGCACTTGCTGCAATGGTAGGTCGGGAGGGTCAGCACTCTCAGCACGCGCTCGAGGGGACTATTCGAGCGTGAGGGATAAACATCGTGGCTATTGCACTTGGGACATGTGATCAACATAACAGGCCCAGAATAGGGCGCGACGGGATAGGTCACAAGTGGAGGTGGTACTAGTGACGCCGCGAAGGTAAGGCGAAGCGGATTAGAACTCACAGGACCCCGCAGGATGAAGGCAGTACTTCCCGCCCGATCGGGGCGCGCCATGCCGCGGCACCGGGGAGGCGGGGGCGGCAGGATGGCGACGAACTGGACCAGGAGCGCGGCGCGGAGACGAGGCTTGTGGAAGAATCAGGTTATGCGGCCGAGGTTCCGGATCGGACTGGTGCAAATGAGGAGTTCCGGAGAGCCGGAGGAAAACGTGGAAAAGGCGGTCGCGCGCATTCGCGAGGCGGCGCAGCGCGGCGCCCAGATCGTGTGTTTGCAGGAGCTGTTCCGCTCGCAGTACTTCTGCCGGGAAGAGGATGCGGCGCGGTTCGAACTGGCCGAGGCGATTCCCGGCCCAACGACGGACCTGATGGGCCGGATTGCGCGGGAGACGGGCACGGCGGTGGTGGCGAGCCTGTTCGAGCGGCGCGCGGCGGGCGTCTATCACAACACCGCGGCAGTGCTGGATGCCGACGGGACGCTCGTGGGAATCTACCGTAAGATGCATATCCCGGACGACCCGGGGTATTACGAAAAGTTCTACTTCACGCCGGGCGACCTGGGCTTCCGGAATTTTGACACGGCGTTCGGGCGGATCGGCGTGCTGGTGTGCTGGGACCAGTGGTATCCGGAGGCGGCGCGGCTGACGGCGCTCCAAGGCGCGGAGATCCTGTTTTATCCCACGGCCATCGGCTGGCACCCGCGGGAAAAGGAGCGCGAGGGGGCGGCGCAGCTCGACGCCTGGAAGAGCGTCCAGCGCGGGCACGCCATCGCCAACGGCGTTTACGTGGCCGCAGTGAACCGAACCGGCCTCGAGGGGACGGCCCAGGACGGACTCGAATTCTGGGGCCACTCTTTTGTCGCCGATCCGTTCGGGGTGGTGGTGGCCGAGGCGGCGGGCGGCGAGGAGCAGACGCTGGTGGTGGAGTGCGATCCGGCGCGGACGGAGGAAGTGCGCCGCAACTGGCCGTTTTTCCGGGACCGCCGCGTTGACGCCTATGGGGGCCTGACGGCGCGCTGGCTGGCGTGAAGGACAGCCGGCGGGCGGCCGTTGCAGATAATGGTACCCCTTGGGCATAAAACCAACGTACTCTGCCAGGTGGAACCGGCTTCCTATCCCGAGGCGCTCCGACTGTGGGGATTCACCCACTTAGCACATATTCAGACCCTAAAAGACGATTTTTGGGAAAAAACAGCTTGAAATAAGGGCTAATTTGGCGCGCGGCGGTTCTAGTCCATTGAGCACTATTCCACGGGAAAAACAGGGGAATGCGTACCAGCTTGGGTACATACGCCTGTACCCCTAGAATTGTGAGTTCCGGTTCATTGTTATGGATCGATAATGGCGGGATTCTTGAACTGTTGAAAGAGGACGATGGAGGAGCTGGAGATGGTGCTGCCATTCAGGTTGGGAGCAAATGCGGATGAGCGCGGCGACTCCGAACGGCGCAATCCAGGGCGATTCCCGATCGCGCGTGAAATGCGGTTTCGGATCACGAGCAAGAGGCACGAGATGGTGGGTTCGGGTCACACCATCAATATGAGCAGTAAGGGCCTGCTGTTCCGCACAGAACAGCGGCTGCTGGCCGGCAAGCGGCTGGAGATGGCCATCAGCTGGCCGGCGCAACTGGACCACAGATGCGCGCTCAAGCTGATCGCGCGCGGCAAAGTGGTACGCGCGGAAGCGGGCCTGGCGGCCGTGTCGATCGAGCAGTACGAATTCCGCACGCTGGGCAAGAGCGGGCTCGCGGTCTGATTTAGGGATTCTTCCGCCGCGGCCGCCGAGGGAGAGCGGGCTGCGGGAGCGGAAAACAGGTTTTTGTGTTGGATGGTTGTTTTTCCTCCTAATTCCCCTTCACACGGCTTCGGGGTCATGCCCGAAGCCGTTTTTTTATTGAATGCGCAGCCGCCCGATTGACAGCCGCGGCGGGCGTGGCGGAGATTGTATGGGAGCGGCCGGCTGGGTAGCGGGCCGCTTTCCAGTTCAGTGGGTATGCGGGATTGGGATGCGCGTGAGCGGGAGGGGGAAGTTTCCGGTAATGCCACTTATCGTTCCGAACAGAGCGCGGAGGCTTCGTTGCTTCAGTTGCGGGTCTGAATTCCGACGACGGACCTGTAGGTGTGCTGAAAAGCGCGGCCCTGGAAGGAGGCGGCGCTATTTCCCAGGCGGTGCGCGCCGGCGAACCTCGTCGAGGAAGTGCAGCAATAGCGTGACGTGGTTTTGAGTAGTGCGAAGCTGGTCGCCGCCATGCTGAACGAGGACCGAGAAGCGTTTGCCATCGGGGCTCAGGTCGAAGGTCGCTGCGATCCCGAGATCGAAAAGACGCCGCTCGCTCCAGACGCGAGGTTTGTCGGTCGAAAACTCAGTGCCGTGCGCGATGTAGTTCACGACCATGATGCGATTGTCGGAGCTCCGGTAGAACAGTTCGTGGCCGTCGGGCGACCAGACAGGAAAGGTGCCGCCGTCATTCGAAATCTGCCATTCGGCCTCTCGACCGGGGAACGCGCGGACGTGGACTTCGAAGGTTCCCGACTCAGCGTCGTTGTATGCCAGCCAATGTCCGTCCCTCGATAATCTGGGGTTGAGATTCGCTGTGGCGGTGGACTTTAGGAAAGTCTCCGGCGCTCCCGCCCAGAACCGGCCAGATGCGAATTCGACCGGCAGGGTCTTGATGGCGCCGCCGCCGCCAGCCAGGGGCTCGGCGTACGCAAGCCGCCGTCCATCGGGAGAAAAGGACCCAGGCCGCGTGTAGTTCTCGGACTTGAGCAGTATCTCGGGCTGGCCGGCGCCATCCGCCCGAGTCCAGAACATGCCGCCCGGAGCCTGAAACACGATGTACTGTCCGTCCGGACTCCAGACAGCATCCCGTCCAGCCATCCCGTTCGTCAGGCGCGTTCTAGTCGTCTTGTCGATGTCATAGACCCAGAGGTCCAGAGCGGAGCCATTGGTGATAGAAACGGCCAGCCGCCGTCCGTCCGGTGACAAGCGGGGATCCAGCGCCATGACCGGCTCCGGCCACAGTGGCTCAGTCCGGCCGTCACCGGTGAGCCACAGCACATCGCGAAGACTCTCGGCCCGGCCCGCGCGATAAAGTGCGCTTCCGGTTCTGGAACACGAGAACTGTATGCTCCCGTAGGTGGAGTCCTCCACCACATCCTGGATGATGGGTTTGGCTTCGCCATGCAACTCCAGCCTGTCGGGGTCGAAGGGCACCGCGAACAGCGCTCCCTTCGTGACATAGGCCAGATGGCCGCTGGGCAGATACATGGGGTTCATTCCCGCGTGATTGAGAATAGTCGTGCGATGGCGATCCTTGAGGGACACGACAGCGATGCCGGCTTCTTCGTAGTTGCCATTCACGTTGCTGAAGGTGAAGAGCACGGCCTTACCGCCGGGCAGGGCATATGGCGAACGATGTCCGGACTCGCCCGGTTCGATTTCCGTCAGCGCGGTCGCCGGTCCTCCCGCCGACGGAATCAGAGACAAGCCGCGGACAACATCCAGCGCAGCAACGATGTTGCCATCCTCGTTCCAAGTCGCGCCGCGGCCCGCGGGAGCGTCGCACAGGATCACTGGATCGCCGCCATCGAGGCTGGTCTTCCTTAGTTTTCCGGAGGAGAAAAATCCGACGGACGAACCGTCTGGTGAGAAGAACGGGCCGTAGGCGTCTTCCGTGCCGGGGAGTTCAGTGGGCTTGGCCTGATCCAGCCGGCGTTTGGAGAGTCGCGATCTTCCGTCTGCGCCATTCGAGACGAAGACCAGGCGGGTGCCGTCCGGAGAGACGATGGCGGCCGTGCCCACACGGGAGCCGGAAACCGGAGCTCCGAGGTCGAGATCCAGTTGGGCCATGGGCTGTGAAGAAGTGGGTGCGGCGCGCCAGGGAGACCACAGGCTCAACGCGGATGTTAAGGCTAGCACGGCGGCAGCGATCCATGCAGCGCGTTCTCGCCAGGGGCTGGCCGGCAGCGCGACAGCTTGCATCGCGTGGGCCTGGATCAGCTCCAATACGGACTTGATGTCGCGGGCGGATTGCCAGCGGTCGTCGGGGTCTTTTTCGAGGCATGTTCTCACTACGTGTTCGAAAGCCAGCGGCGCCAGCGGCTGGAGTGACGAGATCGGCTCCGGGTCTTTTTCCAGGATCGCGCTGGCCACGCTGATCTGGCTCTTTCCCTGGAACGCCCGTTTGCCGGTTGCCATCTCGTACAGCACCGCCCCCAACGCAAACAGATCCGACCGCGCGTCCGCCTTCTTGCCCTCAATCTGTTCCGGCGACATGTACGGGATTGTGCCCAGCACCTGGCCCGCGCTGGTCAGCGGCGACACGGGGCTGGGTATACTCACTGTCGTGGCCGTCGGCAACGTCAGCCCGCTCGCGGCTCCCGCCTCCCGCTCCGTTGCCGTGGCAGTGGCCAGGCCGAAGTCCATCAGCTTGGCGCCGCTCTTGGTCAGCATGATGTTCGCCGGCTTCAGATCGCGGTGGATGATCTTCGCCCGGTGCGCCTCCTCCAGCGCCTCGCACACCTCCATCCCGATCTTCAGTGCTTCTTTCAGCGGCAGCGGCCCCTTGCGCAACCGCTCCGCCAGCGATTCTCCCTCCAGATACTCCATCACCAGAAAGTCGATGCCGCTCTGGTGCCCCACGTCGTGCAGCGTGCAGATGCGCGGATGATTCAACGTCGAAATGGCCTTGGCTTCGCGCTCGAAGCGCTCCCTCAGCACGGGATCGGATGAAAGATGCTGCGGCAAGACCTTGATCGCCACGTCACGCCCCAGCCGCGTGTCGCGCGCGCGATACACTTCGCCCATGCCGCCCGCGCCGATGGGCGCAAGGATCTTATACGGGCCCAGTGTGTCGCCGATAGAAAGCGGCATTCGAGAGATTCACACCAGTGTACTCGATCAAGGCTCGGACACGGCATGAACCACAGGGCGCCCGAAAACTGCGTCAGCGGCCGGTAAACGGCGTTACCGGAAACTGAAGCACCGCCGGCGACTGTAAAGAGCGGTTTGCGTCGGGCGACCAGAAGCGGCGAGCGCGGAGGCTTGATTCCGATTCAGCGTGGTAAATTGGGGCGTCATGAGTGGGCTGCACCGAAGCGGGCTGGAAATCGGCGTCTTCAGTGCGCTGATGGCGGCCGCCGCGGCGTTGTTCGCGGCGCCGATGGGGCGCGTGCTGGCGGTGATCCTGCGGTCGAAGCGGGACGCGGATTTCCGCTGGGCAAGGGTGGGGCGGCGAATACGGGATTTCGTGTGGGAAGTGCTGTGCCAGGCCAAGGTGATCGGCCAGCGGCCGCTGGTGGGGCTAGCGCATGCGTTTGTGTTCTGGGGCTTTTGCGCCTTCGCCGTGGTGACGGTGAACCACGTGGCGATAGGGTTTGGCGGCGCTTGGATCGATCGAAAACAGGGCCTGTTCGGGCCGGCCTACTACCATGTGGCGGCCCTGTTCGCCGTGGCGGTGGCGATTTCGATCAGCGTGCTGGCGATCCGCCGGTTTGTGCTGCGTCCCAAGTGGCTGGGAGAGAAGCTGAGCCTGGGATCGGGGGTGGTGGCGGGGCTGATCCTGATCCTGATGGTCACATTCCTGGCCGACTACCGTCTGGGGCTGGATCCGGACAGGGGCGCGGGGCGGGTGGTGTGGTGGGTCCACACGGCCGCATTGCTGGTGTTCCTGCCGGTGATCGCGCGGACCAAACATCTGCACCTGCTGCTGGCGCCAGTCACGATCTTCCTGTCGCGCGGCGGATTTGCGCAAATCCCGCCGCTCGAGGGAGAAGAGGATTTCGGCCTGGTCACGGGAGCCGACGTTACGCGGCTGGCGGCGCTGCAGGCGTTTTCGTGCGTGGAATGCGGCCGCTGTCAGGAGCATTGTCCCGCGCAGAGAACTGGCAAGATTTTGAATCCAAAAGAAATAGCATTGGGATTCCGGTCTTATCTGCAGGCCAACGGGGCGCATTCCGATCAACCGCTGCTGGGGGCCTACCTGTCGGAGGAGGCCATTTTCCAGTGCACCACGTGCGGCGCGTGCGAGTTTCAGTGCCCGGTGGGGGTCGAGCATGTGCCGCTGATCGTAGGGCTGCGGCGCGGCGCGGTGAACACGGGTCAGTGGCAGGACGTGCATGGCAGCGAGCTGTTTCTGCGGCTGGAGCGCCATGGCAACCCGCTCGGGCTGGCGCCGGTGGAGCGCTACAAGTTCATCCAGAAGGCCGGGCTGCCGCTGTACGACGGGACGCAGGAGTACCTGCTGTGGCTGGGCTGCATGGGGGCCTACGACCCGGCGGGACGCGAGATCGTGCTGGCGCTGGTGGCCGTGATGCGCTACCTGGGGGTGAGCTGCGGCGTGTTGAGGAAAGAGAAGTGCACCGGCGACGCCGCGCGGCGCCTGGGCAACGACCTGGCGTTTCAACAATTGGCGGAGTTCAACATCGCGCAATTGAAGGCCGTCGGGGCGAAAAAGCTGATCTCGATTTGCCCGCATTGCGTGCGTACTATCAGTGAGGACTGGCGACAGGCGGGGGCGAGCTTCGAGATCGAGCACCATTCCGTTTTCCTGGCGCGTCACAATGCGCGGCTGCCCGAGCCGGCGCGGCGGGAGCGGGTGGTGTATCACGATCCGTGCTACCTGGGCCGATACCTGGAAACGTACGACGAGCCGCGGGCGGTGGTGGCCGGGGCGGCCCAACTGACGGAGGTGAGCCGCCGGCGCGAACGGAGTTTCTGTTGCGGCGCGGGCGGGGGATTGGCGTTCCTGGGGGAAGAGAAAGGCACGCGGATCGGCCACGAGCGGGCGATTGAACTGGCCGCCACGGAGGCGCAAGCGGTGGCCGCGGCGTGCCCGTTCTGCAACACGATGCTGCGGGACGCGCTGGCGGCGGTCCGGCCGGCGGATGCGCCGCCAATTGTGGATTTGGCGCAACTGGCGGCGTCGCGACTGCCGCGCACGCCGGCCTCAGGCGGCTGAAGAGGAATCCGGCGCCGCGGCGCCGGAGGGCTCACTAGCGCGGCGGCGGGGGGCGGGGCGCGGCAGTCGGCCACGCGGTCCGCGCGCCGGGGCCACAGATTCAGAGCGGCCGGCCGCGAGGGGATCGGCCGATTCGCGGCCGGGCTGGGGCGCGGGAGCGTGTAGCGGGCGCCAGTCGTAGAACTGCAGGCGGCAATAGGAACAGTACAACAAAGGGGCCTTCAGGAATTTCTGGAAATAGCTGAGGGGATGGCGCAACAGGCGTTCGACGGGATCCGGGCAGGGCTGCACGCGCAAGGCCGTGTTGCTGCACTCGGGGCAGCGGGCGATGCGCGAAAACATCGGGAAATGTTCCAGGTACGATTCCACGTCCCGGCAGTGGCAGTTGTCGCACTCGTAGATGGCCGCGCATTGGAGCCGTTCGCGGAACGTGCGGTGGCGGCGGTGAAAGTGGTTGCTTTTACAAACGGGGCAAAGCATCAGCTTTTCTGACGCGCGGAGTGGCCGCGCCAGATCCTCCGAGCATGAGCCGTGACAAGTGTGCCTCGACTCTGTATAAAGATAGGCTCATCGGATTCTAGCGCAGTGTCAAGAGACAAGCATCGAAAACGCCGCGACGGCGGAGGCGGATTGCGTGCCGGCACGGTTCGAACGCGGCGCGTTTTTGCATTGGGCGCCAGAGTGCCGGCGAGCGGGCCCGAAACCAGCGGCGGGCAGGCTGGGGCGCGATGGAGCGGCGTGTCGCGTTGCCCGCGATGTTACTCCTTTGATACACTGAGGACGATTTCGCGTTGTTTCCTCCGGCCGCACCCGGGCCCGTAGCTCAACTGGCAGAGCAACTGACTCTTAATCAGTAGGTTGAAGGTTCGATTCCTTCCGGGCTCACCATCATTTTCAAGCACTTACAGATCACTCAATCCGGCCCATTCTCTCAACTACAGGAACTTTCACACGCACTCCCTCGGAATTCCGCCTCGTCGCGCGCAACGTGACACCCGCGACGGCGTCGCGCTCCGCAGCCTTCCGAACGTGGCTGTAGCGTTCCAGCATGCCAACCCACGGCGTCTTTTCCAGACCATCCGCTCTAAACGCCTCCAGAATCCCGTTCGGCTTCTGGGGGATGCCACAACCGGCTTCTGGGGTTAGGTGCTTCGATCGCTCCTGCCTATCAGGCACAACATGAATCATGGATCAGGAAGCAGCGCCGACTGCCGGCTTGAGCAGCGACGATGTGAACAGACTACTTATGGCCGCTCGTCCTCCCAGCATGTACCAGATGGCCAGAACCAGCCATGGTTCATCAAAGCCTGCCGTGGCATCCTTCACAACTCCTCTGCCCACCCCGACGAGCGAATCGCCCGCCACCACAGCTTTCGCGTAATCTGCCATGGCGTATGACCACCAGATCACGGCAATGACATCTACGATGGCGTTTCGACGGATGCCCCGATTGGTCAACAGCCGAGTCTTGTTGGACGGGGAGCCGGCATCCTTCAGCGCTGCCCAGAATGGTTCTCCCGCGCTATACAGCTTCAAGCGATCCGCGTTGTCCTCGTCTCCGGCCAGGATCGTCCCCCCCGCCTGGCACACCGCGCTGAGATACCTGGTCCACTCGTACGCCTGATCATTGGTGTTGACAAAGAGCTGTCGGCACAGCTGCGGAGTCAGGCTCAGGCCCACGTACAAGGACGAGGCTCCGTAGTTTTTCAGCTTCTGACCGAGCAGCGATGTTGCGCCGGCCGCGCCCGGGCCGCGCGTCGCATTGAGCACATTGACGAACTGGCGCATCGTTGACGGATTGGTCTTGGCCCGGCGGTCGAAGAAGACCAGGCTGAGCGGTGTCTTGGACGCCGGGGTATTCGCGGCCGCGGGCAGGGTCAGAGTAATCCCTTCCACCACCACGTGGCGTACCTTCTCCGAGTCGAGGCTATTGGTCACGACCTGGATCTTCTCGTCCGAAAGCACGATCTCATGCGTATCTTTCGTGTAATCGAACTTCGATTGCTCGATGAATGTACTCGTGCTGCCCCAATTGAAGATTCCCAGCAGGTGCAGCGTCAGGCTGTGCTGGGTTTTGGAAGTGACACTCAGCGCGGAATCGAGTTCACTAATGCCCGCCAGTTTCGCTCCCGGCCGCGTGATTTCAACAAAGTCCCCCGTCAGCGCGGATTGGAGCGCCGCGGCACTGCCTTCGTCGAGAGCAGTCAGATCAATCTCATAAAGAAAGACCCGGTTATTGGAATGGCTGTCGTCCAGGGCCGCCTTCAGCGAGACTTGCAATGAGCTGGCAAGCGCCGCGTCGATTGCCTTCTTGATGTCGGCGCTTATTTTTTGGGCCTGCTCGGCCGGGATATCGGTCTGGATCTTCTTTAACTCCGCGGTGGAGTTCGGACTGATTTTATCGAGCAGGAAGGCCAGCGCGTCCTGACTGCCCAGGTCGGCAGTCAGCGCCGCCGACACCGTGAGGCTGGTTTCAAAATCGTCGGTTTTCGTGAGGCTCACGGACAGGTGGATCCGGCCGTTCGGCAGCTTGGCGATCGTGATGGTGTGGTCCGCGGTGTGAGTCGCCGTACCCTCCAGCGTCGCTCCAGCCGTGGCGTTGACCACGATCGCCGGCAGGTTCGCAATCGATGTCGTGGCCAACGGATCGTTCAGAACGTTATAGGTAACGCTCGCTGTGAATTTGAGGGAGCTCGACGCATCCAGCTGGCATACACTATTTGTCGGCAGAATCCTCAGATCGTCCAGGTCGTGAGGAATCGTGAGCGCCGCCATGGCGCGCTCGACCGCGTCCTCAAACTTATCGGTATCTGCCGCCGTGCGGAAACTGGTCAGCGTAACGGTCTCGCCCTGGGTGATGCCAAAGCTGAAGTCGCTGACTTTGGCCGTATCTCCAACGCTCAGCGTGCCCTGCAACGCGAACGAAACAAGGTCCGGGGCCGCCGGATCTGCGGTCCATTGGAGGGACTTAAAATAATCCGCCGCGCCCGTGCCGGCGAGCAGGCCAACCGAACCTGACACACCCAGCGCGAGGTTCAGCGACGTTTCTTCGACGGCGAACTTGCCCGCTCCCGTAGCGCTCAGCTTGATCGGGAAGGCGCTTGGATCGAGATTTCCCACCTTCTGCCCGGCGATGGTCTCGAATCCGGCCGGAGTAACGAAGGATAGGGGACTTGTCAAATAGCGGTTTAGCGTTGCGTTTCCGTCGGCTGACGACGCGGTAACGTTGAGGGTTGTGTTGTTGGTGAGGTTTATAGTTGGCATACTCCAGCCCTCCTTGAAAGTACCCGCCTCAAGAGAATCAAGATGATGGGGATCTTACTCACGACTCGAAAGCTCCCGTCCCGCCGCCCGGCGCAACCAGCCTACTTCGTCGTCCCCGCCGGTGGGCTCGCCGGCTCGTCGCGCCCGACCAGGATGTTCTTGATCGTATCGGAGCCGAATCCGATCGCAACCAGTGCCCACCAGTGGCCGGTCGATCCTCCGTTCAGCGTGGTTGAGGCCAGCGCCACCAGCGGCACCAGGAGCGTAGCAAGCAACTGAACCGTCTCCAGCCGGAAACGCAACCAATTCTCCCGCCATGCGGAAGAGGTTCTGAGAAACACCCTGCGCTTCGGCCATTGGCTCGCGTCGTCCGCCTCACCGCTGGGGCTAAGCTTGGCCGGGCGCGGCGCTGTCGGCGTGGCATCGATCGGCCCGCCAGGCGCGGGATCGGGCCGCTCAGTCGGCGTGAGTTCGATACGTATCCCCGACGACCTGTAGAAATTCACTCCGATGTCGCTGTAGTCCGTCCCTTTTTCGAAATAGTTATAGACGTCCCAGCCGTCTTCCCAGTGCGGCTTAATGGCCGTGGCGTTAGCTTCGGCCTCGTGCTTCGCTTTGGCGGCGGCCTCCTCCTTCTCCACTTGGCTGCTGGACAGATCCCTGATCCACCTCCAGGCCCTCCGATACCAGGAAATGGCTTCCACCGGGTAGTCGCTGAAGGTCCAATGGCACGAGACAAGCTTGCGCGCCGCGGCGGAGTTCAGGTTCTCCTGCCGGAAGCGCACGCTGAAGCGTATTTTCTGGTCCGGCTCGGGCGCAGGGGGATCCAACATCAGCAGCGCTCTCGCCCCGGCTAGAGCGTCCACGATATCGTCCTCCAAGACCCCTTCGGCCACCCGCCGCAGCAGCGCTTTGGCGTCACGCAGGTTACTGACGGTCGGCGTGGCCAGCAATGGCGTTAACTGCTCTTTTGCGTACTCCCAGCGTCCTACCCAGCTAGCGAGAGGATTATCCAGGCCGATACCCCGCCCTGCGGCGTGCTCTCCCATGGAACCAGGAGCTCCCAATGCGCGGTTCGGCGCCAGAAACTCAAAATCCCGCAGCAGCATCAGTGCCGTCAACTGCAGGTCGGCCCGTTCGGCTCCCACCGTCTTCACCCATTGGATCCCGTCCGGGTCCGCTGCCCTCGGCGCTGCCTGCCCCTGCGCTCCCCCGTCCGTTTGTTGCCCGTCCACCATCAGCTGAGGCAACAGCGACGCAGCCGGGAAGCACGCCTCCATGCCCGTGAGTGACGCGGCACGGATCGGCCTGCCCGGGTCGTCGAGGTGGAAGTGATCGCGCAGTTCCTTCCAGCGCCCGCTCAGCAGCGCCTCGAACGCTTCCTTCTCCGGCGGGGTCGGCTCGCGCAGCAGCTTCTGCGCCGCGCTGAGCTGCTGGTTCACGGCCACCCAGTCTTCATCGGAGAGCTGATCCTGCCTCAGCCCTTCCGAGACGCCGTCCAGAATCTCCTCGATCTGGCTCAGCCGCGTCGGCGCCACTCCCTGCTCCAGCAGCAGACGCCGCCGGATCAGCGCCGCATCCAGCTTCTGCACCGCTTCGATATGCTTCCGTAAGCCGGGAAGCGCCCCCTCCACCTGCTGTGCGTATGCTCCGTAGCTCGGCCAGAAGGGCGAGTTCGCCGTGCGCATCTCATTCAGGTTCCGCAGGTCCACCCTCAGCAGGACCCGCAGATTGCTGTCCACCTCCGTGGAGATAGTCGCGGTCAGCCTCTCGAGCTCCACGAGCTGGTCTTTCAACTGCCTCCTGCGCTTCATGTTCGGTATCGACACCCGCAGCGCCAGCGACAGCAACGCGCCGATCAGCAGCCACCAGAGGATGCCGCCGAGTGCCCGGGTCAGGGACATTCCGCTGGGTTCGAACTGGATCTGCAGTGCGATGTCCTGTTCATAGATCGCGTTGGAGCCCGCGCCCTGATAGCGCAGCGTCAGCCACCCGGTGCGCTTCCCGCTCTTCGGAAATTGCGTATCCGGATCGCGGAACCACGCACCCTTGGGCTGCGCCCGCAGCGTGACCTGCGCATATTGCGGGATGCTGAACGATGTCCAGCCGCTGTTGGCATCGCACCCGGTTGACTGGGACATCATTGATTTGAAAACGTCCGCGGACCCGCCTCCCGTTTTCTTCCCCGCCTCATCCCCCGCGGCCTTCCCACTCTTGGCAACCTCGACCGCCTCACCGGAGCCTCCGAACTGATCCGGAGTGAACAGACAGGCATCGGTATCTTCGAATCGCAGCCTCGCCCGGACCAGATTGTATTGCGCTGTGGAAGGGTTTTCGAGTACCAGCAGAAGCGTTTCACCCTCGCGCGCCACGAAGGCATCCCCCGTCGCCGGCCGGGCGATCAGGCCCGGCTTGGAGAAGCGCAGTACCTCCACCTGGCGTCCCTTGTACTCCAATGGAGCACTGCTCTCTCCGAACGGCACCAGCCCGCCGATCGTCAGCTCCGTCAGGAACTCGCGGCTCTTGCCTGTCGCCTCGGACGGTGTGGTCGAAATGAATGTCACCTGCGGACGGATCAGCAGGCCCGGATGTTGAGCGCTGGTGAGCATTCCCGCCTCGATCTCATCCTTCTCCGGCGCGGCATCGAGTCCGCGCAGAAGCACCCTGGCTGTCACCTTTTCACGATCGGCGGGGACGAAGATCGGCGGCTGGTCGATTCCGGCCTGGACAGGCGTCTGCGCGGCCGCGCTCGGCCCGGCCGGCGCGTTGCCCGCAGGCATACTCTGGGCCGCGGCAGACGTGCCGGGAGCCGGGTTGTTGGCGACAGCGCCGGATGTTGCTTTCGTGGTGGCCTTGGTGGCTGCCCCGCCCGCCGCCGCGGCCGGCGGCTGTTGCGCCACGGCGCTCCACACCCACGCCGCGCCGGTCAATAAACACAGAACACGAACCGCGCCTTGCATCGTTAGCTCCCCCATGCCGCCTGTTCGCGCCGGTCCACTCGCGGGCGAATTCCCAGATAGGAAAAACTATACACGCAAACTCCGCCGCGGGGAAGGGTTTTGGCCGGAAAGCGCTTTGAGGGCCCGCCGCTCAGACTCCGTGCCCAATGCGGCCGCCCGAGCCCGACAACGCCTCCTGCCCCTGCGGCTCGAAGCTGAAGTTCAAGCGCTGCTGCGGCAAAAACGCCCCACCCGTCCTCCATGCCGCGGCCTCCTGAGCCCGCCCCGGCGCTCAACTTGACGCCCTCGCTCCGACCAACCACCCCTGCCCCCTCGACCTCACTCGCCGCGGCCCAGGCTCTTGTTCTTAACCGTTACGCCGCTCTAATAGCCTGTCGGCCAATGGCCGATAGTACGATCGCGGTGGAGTGCGGGTCGAGCCGCATCCGGCTCGCTCACGGTCGCGGCTTCCATCTCTGCAACGAGCGGCTCAGTCGCGATTGGGGGGAGGCGTGGTTGCGGCGGCGGTAGAATGGAGCCATGCGCAACGAATTCACGGCGATTGTGGAACGGGACGGGCCGTGGTATGTCGCCTACTGCGCAGAGGTTCCCGGGGCCAACGGCCAGGGCAAATCGCGTCAGGAGTGCCTGGCGAATCTGCGCGAGGCGATCGCGCTGATCCTGGAACACCGGCGCGAGGAGTCGCTGCGGGCGCTGCCCCCGGATGCCGGGCAGGAACGCGTGATCGTCGGCTGAGGGGTTCATGGGTTGAAGCGCGAGGGGCTGCTGCGGCATCTGCGGCGCTACGGGTGCGTCCTGCGGCGCGAGGGCAAAGAACTCAGCCTGTGGGAGAACCCGCAGACCGGCCACGCCGAAGCCGTACCGCGCCATCCCGAGATCGCAAATCTGCTGGCGCGGAGGATCTGCCGCAAGCTGTCGATTCCCGAGCCGCCGGGCTAGGGTTTGTGCTCGCGCACCATCTGCACGACAGCCTTGACGTTCTCCACTGGCGTCTCCGGCAGGATCCCGTGGCCGACGTTGAAGATATGGCCGGGGCGGGTGCCCACGCGCTTCAACAGGTCGTGGACCTTCTGTTTCAACTCCGGCAGCGGCGCGAACAGGGCTGCCGGATCGAGGTTGCCCTGAATCGCCGAGCGGTAGCTGATGTCCATCCAGGCCTGGTCGATGTTCTGCCGCCAGTCGACGCCCATGACGTCGCCGCCGGCGGCGTGGAGCTCCTTGAAGTAGCCGGCACAGCCGGTGCCGAAGTGGATCACGGGGACGCCGGTGGAGCGGATGCGTTCGATCAGCGCCCGCGAATAGGGCGCGACGTAGCGTACGTAGTCGTCCGCGCCGAGCGCGCCGACCCAACTGTCGAACACCTGAATGCAGCGCGCGCCGGCGGCCACCTGCATCACGGCGAAGGGCCCCAGCACGTCCACCAGCTTGCCCATCAGGCGCCGCCACAGCGTCTCTTCGCGGTACATCAATGTCTTTGTATTAATGAAGTTACGCGACCCGCCGCCTTCGATCATATAGCTCGCCACGGTGAACGGCGCGCCCACGAAGCCGATCACCGGCACCTTACCGGCCAGGGCCCGCGTGACCATCCCGATGGCCTCGCCCACATACCCCAGGTCGTCCGTGTTGGCGGTCGAAAGCCCGTCCACATCGGCCGACGTGCGCACGGGGTTTTCGATCACCGGCCCCTCGCCGGCCACGAAACTCAGCTTCAGGCCCATCACTTCGACCGGCAGCAGCAGGTCGGCGAAGATGATGGCGGCATCGACATCGAGGATTTCGACCGGCTGCAGAGTCACCGCGGCGGCCAGGTCGGAGCGCTTGCAGATTTCCAGGATCGAATGCTTGGCCCGCACCTCGCGGTAGGGCTTCAGGTAGCGGCCCGCCTGGCGCATGAACCACACCGGCCGGAGGTCGGTCGGGCGGCGGCGGCAGGCATCGAGAAAACGGCTGCTCATGGGAGGGACACGCATGCGTTCTCCGTTCTGTCCTCGCATAGGAAGACTCTGAATTCCTTCGGTTTGTGCCGCATAGCCCATTCCCGGCCGAGCACGAAATAGGGCTTGCCCCAGGCCTCGCTGTCGAGCGTTTTGGGCGCCACCACCGACACAGTGAGCATGCCCTGCACCGGGTAGCCGGTGCGTGGATCCATCAGATGGCTGTAGGTCTTGCCCCCGGCCACGAAGAACTTCTCAGTGGTCCCTGAGGTCGACATGGACATATCCCGGAGATAGATCTCCCAGGCGGTCTGGCGGGGGTTGCGCGGGTCGGGCAGCACGATGTGCCAGCCGCGCGGCTCCGAGGGCGGCGCACCAAGGCCGTAAATGCTCGAACCGCCGGCCGAAATCAGGGCCGTGCCAACGCCGTCGCGGCGGAAGATATCCACCATGCGGTCCACGGCATAGCCCTTGCCTATGCCACCCGGATCCATGTCCACGGGGGCGTCGAAACGCACCGTGCGCGCGGCGGGGTCGAGGTGGATGTGCTGATAGCCGATGCGCCCCAGGGCGCTGCGAATTTCGGCCTGGTGGGGAATGCGTTCGGTGCCCTTGTAAAAGCCCCAGACTTTCATCAGCGGCCCGACCGTGATGTCGAACGCGCCCTCGCTTTCGCGGCTGTAACGCAGGCACGCGTCGAGCAACTGGTACAGCTCCTCGGATACGTGCACCGGGGCGTGGAAGGCCTGCTGGTTGACGCGGCTCCATTCGCTCTCGGGGCGATAATTCGACAGCATGCGGTCCAGCCGGCGGGCCTCGTCGAAGACGTCGTCAATGGCGCTGTCGAGCTTGTACTGGTCCCCGCCATAGACCGTCACGGTATATGTCGTCCCCATGACGTCGAGCGAGCGTTCCAGCCGCAAGAGCTTGGAATCGGGCTGCGGCGGGACGGCCCACGCGGCCACGGCCAGCCACGGCATCAGGCCGAAGGTGAGGATTCGCGCGTTGGAAGCCAATCTCGATGTGGCGCCGGCTCGGGGGCGCAACCCTGACACCAGGGTACAACCGGAGCGTACGTTCGGCAACAAAACGCTTGATTTTCTAAGGGATGGGCGTCAGGCGGCGGTCGGCGGACCGGTCTCCGGAAGGTCCTTAGGTCGTCCCCGGCGGACGCGGCGGAGGAGTTTGCCCAAGGGGCGGTCGGTGATCGGCTCGCTGTCGGCGACGAATCTCAACTCGGGCATGCGGAATAGCTCGATGCGGCCCGCGAGCTGCTTGCGCAGGTAGGCTTTGGCATGCATCAGCCCCGCCATCGCTGCCGCCCGCGTCGCCTGGTCCCCGGGCAGCGAAACGAGCACGTCGGCCTTGGAGCCGTCGGGCGCGATCACCACGGCCGAGACATCCACGCCGGTCAGGCGCGGATCGGCCGACTCGAAGCGGATCAGCTCCGAGAGCTCCTCCCGCATGGTTTCGGCAACCCGTTGTGTACGCAGCGGATCCACGCTTTCAGGCTACACCCTCACGCCTGAGGCGAGAGCGGCGACCGTCGATTCCCACGTTGTCGGCTTCCGCTTCCCCGTCTACTGGCCAGCCGTTCCGGTCGAGGCTTTTCTATCCGTGCCTGTCCTCCACCCCAACGACCATCTTGACGATGGTCTCGTCTGCCCGTGGCCCCCTAGCGCCCCCGCCACCGTTGTTCAGCCCTTCCCCCTCAGCTCACTCCTGTAGTACCAATTGAGCCAGAACAACGCACCAGTGACCACGGGAGGTCCTGCGATCAAGAGGAAGGTCGATAAGCGAGCAAAGGGCCTGTTCCACGACGACACAATGTAGAGAACTCCCAACAAGGGGAAGATCACCCCGCCAATCCACTCTCGACGCCAGGAACCCCAGAGGACAATCAGAAGAAGGAACGTCGGGATGAGATGCATCGCCAGGGCAAGAAGGATGTGCCAGAATCCCCTCACCTCCCCAAACACATCGAGAGCAAACATGCTGATGAACAGTACAAACACGATGCACAGCGCTCTCGGCGCCCAGTAGAGCGATTGGAGCGCAGGCTTCCGTTTGCCGGATTTGGCAAAGAAGTAGACAATCCCGAGCACCAGCGCAAGCGCTCCCAAGAGCCCTAACGCTATGGCCGGAGGGTTGTCGTTGATCCCCATGACGGCTGTAACGGTGAGCAGAATGCAGCCTGCGGCAAGCAGAAGATAGGACGTTCTCCGCTGACCGTGCTCCCTGGGAAGTGCTGAACCCGATTGCATAACGAATCTCCTTTCTACGGACGGGCGGAATGAGCTGCCGCCTTGCGCGCCAGCGCCCGGCCGGTCCATTTGCCGACCGCGCTCAAGATCAAAATCGCCCGCGTGCTCATTTTTCCGATTCACTCTTTCCGCGGGTCTTTCATCCGCAACTGCATTGTGGGCGCACGAGGGCCCGAAACGAGCTTCGGAATGTCTTCGGAATTGTTGAAGGAACTGTTCCTGAAATGCGACGGGCGCGTCGAATCAGCGGCTTGCGGGAGAGGCCGGCGTGCGGGGGGCCAGGCCCGCGCGCAGTTCCGCCGCCGCGGCGCGGGCGACGTCGATCTGCGCCGAGCCCAAGTCGGCGGCGTGCGGCGAGTAATTCTCGGCCCAGATCACCTTGCCCGAGCGCACGTCCTTGAGCCGCAGGCTGATGCGGAGACGTGGGCCGAGGAGCTGCGCCGTGCCTTCGACGGTCGCGTCCAAGAGCAACATGCGCGACATCACCGGGGCCGGGATGTTGAACTGCTCGTAGCGATGGATGGTGCTTTGGGCGATGACGTGCACGCGGTCCAGTTTGGCGATTTCGCCTGCGAGCACCTCGGTGAAGCCGCGGCAGAACGACGCGCGGTCGAGCTCCGGCGAGAGGCAGTCGAGCGGCAGGACGGCGACGTCGGCGAAGCCCTCGCCGGCCGGCAGGTAGCGCGAGGGGTGGTAGAACTGCCAGTCGATCAGCCCGGCGATGAGCGCCAGCGCGGCCGCGGCGATCAGCCACAGGCGAAGCCGGCGGGGGCGCCGCAACGCCGCCGGCTCCGCCCTCTCGTGTCCGGCGGAGGGTGCCCGGTCCGGCGGCGTGACTGCAGCGACGCTTCCCGCACGCGTCGCGCTTGACGAGGCCGGGGCGTTCATCACTCTCGCCGCTCTGGCCGCGCCCGCCACGGGGCCTGCTTCGGCCACGGGGGCCGCTGCCGCCACCTCCACGACAGGCGCCACGAAGCGGTAGCCGCGCTTGGGAATGGTGGCGATGAACTGCCCCTGGTCGTCGCCCAAGGCTTTGCGCAGGAGGGAGATGTTGCGCGCCAGGCCGACCTCTTCCACGGTGCAGTCGGGCCAGACGAGGCGCATCAGGTCGGCTTTTTCGACGATCTGGCCGCGGCGCTCAATCAGCACATGCAGTGTGTCGATCGCCTTTGGTGGGAGCGGCGCCACTACGCCGGCGCGAAACAGCAGGCGTTGCGCCGGGTCATAGCGGAAGGGCCCGAATTCGCAGACGCGCGTTGGGGCGCCGCTGGGCATGGCGGGGTCTCCTGCTCACTCTAGCAGGGCGGCGGGAGGATGCCGCGCCGATTGGGGCAGCTTCCGGATGCGCCATGACCCGCGCGATCCTGAGCCGCGGCCTGGAGAGCCTGTCCGCGAGTCGGGGACGACTTGGCCAAAAGCGGTTCCCGTCTGGCAGACACCTCGGGAACAATGATGCTCACACGTACTGTACACCACTTGTGGAGCGTGGCCCGACGCTTTAGGGAAATGCGGCGAGAAAGCTATCGTCTCTCAGATGGACGGGAAAAGGATGTCCTAACGCGCTCGCTGAGACGACCAATCTCCTCTGTGTTGTGCCGAAGCAGGTCATGCTTCCACGTCGTCATCGTTTCTGCATGGCAATCCTTCGCGAGTTTCATGCCGATGGTCTCGTAAGAACCGAGACCGGCCCTCTTGAGCGCTTCCGGCTCGCTCAAGGCACCGAGGATAAAAACTCTTTCCTTCAAATTCACCGGGACTCTCGCTTCCGCAAGACAGCGTCTCTCTTCGTGGCCGTCGAAGTCGAACAATAGAACCATAAATCGGTCGGGATACCGATTCATCGGAGCGACATGAACGGTCTCGAAACTGTTCAGGACCTTGATCCAACCTCCTGCCTCTTCGAGCACCTGGATCCTGGTAAAGACGGCCTGATCCAACTCCAGGAGAAAGCCGGTCGCTATCTGGCGGTTGGCATCGTCCTCGGGCAGCACGAAGACGTGCGGTTGACGCTTGTTGACGCTCATGGCTCCACATCGCCGCGAATCAGCGCGCCGACAAGATCCCCGCTGACCTGAAGCTGGTCGAGCGGGCGGACGATTGTGGGTTCAAGATGGCTTTTACGGTAGAGCAAGAGGGTGTTTTCACCGGAAAAACGGCGGATGGCCTCTGGATTGTGCGAGGTCATGATGAACTGAGCGCCAGATTGAAATGCCTTACGAAGAGTCAAGATGAAGTGCCCGACCTCGGACAGCGCAAGGTGGCTGTCTGGTTCATCCCAAAAACAAAGCAATGGGTCATAGGCATCGTTCGCCGCAAGCACCAGGGCGCAGATCATGAAACATTTCTCGCCGTCAGACAGGTCCGCGAATGGAACCTCCAAGCTGCCCTGGCCGTTGGAGAACTGGACGATAAGGCTTTTAGAGTCTTTGCCAATCAACGGATTCTTGATGTCTTTAAGGTCGGGCATGACCTGCCTGAGATACCCGTCGATCTTGGCATAAACGGCAGGTGTGTAAGCCAGAAGGCCCGAAAACCATTCGCCAAAGTTCGTGACCCGATCATTAGGTTGCAGCGTCTCCTGTGCGGAGTCTCCGCCAATCAAGCTGGGAATCGGCCGCAGAATGAGCATGCGAGCGAGCCACTGCTTGAAGATGAACAGAGGATCCTTCTGCGAATGTTCCTGAACGATCGGCAGAGCCACCAGGTGCCAGTCGATACTGAACTTCGCCTCCTTCTCCTGCTGCTGGCCCGCCTTGGCAAGGTGCACTTGCGCCACGTTTCGGGTAAAGACAGGCTGACCGCCGACTGCGAGCTTCTCTTCGAGTACGCGCAGCTCTTTGAACCCTTCCGGAAACTCGAAGGCGATAACGTACTCGTAGACCTTGTTGCTGATCTCAACCTCGATTTCGAATCGCACGGGCACGTCCGTCCGCCCCTGAGAAAGGTCCCTCGGCTGCACTAGGTTGCCCACCCGGTTTGTGCCGCGCGCGATCTTCTGCAAAATCTCCAGCGCAAAACCAACCGTTGATTTACCAGCGCCGTTTTTTCCAATTAGCAGGACGGACGACTGTCGCGAGATTGGCAGCTCGAAGTTTTCCAGGCAACGGTAATTATGAACGTAGAAGCGACGTATCACAGAAGAATGATACCGCGCATCAGGCCGGACCAGAATGGCGCGTGCCTAAGTTTGGGCGCGAGCGCATGCCAGGGGGACACATAAGGCGGTACGCGGTGCAACTCTTGTCTTCTGGCCGCGAAACGCCTGTATAGTCGAATCGGCGACCTGGTGGTTGTAGCTGGATAGCCGGCGATTGGGGAACAGATCCACGAGCCGAATTTGAGGGCGGGGCGTGCATCGGACAGAATGAAAGGGTCGCGGGCGGCCGCGTGCGCCGCCGTCCGAATCAGGCTGATTGCTGGAGCGCTCCCATGATTCTTCTCTCCGCGCTTTTCGCCCTGGCACTTTCCGAGCCGCTGCTCGAGCAGACCTCGTTCCCTGGCACGCCCGAGCAATCGGGCTGGCACATCACGGCACAGCGAGCCGAGATCGCGCCGCGCGGGTGGATTGACCGCACGGTCGGGCGCGGGGCTCAGGGGTCGCTGGCTCTATCGGGCGGCGGCAATGCGGCGGCGTACGGGGGTTGGGAACGCACAATCGGCGCGATCACGCCCGGCGCGTGGTACCGGTTGACGGCCGAATACCGCTGCGCGGGCTTCGAACACGAGCGGCGGCACGTCCTTGCGCGGCTGGACTGGCAGACCGCGGGCGGTGAGAGGGCCGGTCATCCGGACTACGGGACGTTTGTCACTCAGGGGGGTGTTCCCAAGGCGGGCTTGGCCCAGGAGGGCGCAAGCGGGGACGGCGAATGGCGCCAGATTGTGCTCGACGCCCCGGCTCCCGCGGGCGCCTCGCAGGTGAAGCTGCAGCTGCTGCTCTCCAACGCACCGCAGGGCACGGTGTGGTGGGACCACATCCGCCTGGAGCCTACGCCCGCGCCGGCGCCGCGGATGGTTCACGTCGTGAGCGTGAACCTGCGCCCGCACGACACGAAATCCGCCGCCGACAGCCTGGCGCGATTTCTGGAGTATGTGCGCGGACACGTGCAGCACGCCGATCTGCTGGTTCTGCCTGAGGGCGTCACCGAGATCGGCAACGGCAAGCCCTACCTGGAGGTCGCCGAGCCCGTGCCGGGGCCGACCACGGCGGCGCTGGGCGCGCTGGCCCGCGACCTGCACACGTATCTCGTCGCCGGGCTGGTGGAACTGGAAGGCCCGGCCGCGTACAACACCGCCGTGCTGATCGATCGGGAGGGCCGGCTGATCGGCAAATACCGCAAGGTGTACCTGCCGCGCGAGGAGATTGAGGGCGGGCTGACGCCGGGCGACAGTTATCCTGTCTTCGACACCGATTTCGGCCGGCTCGGCCTGATGATCTGCTGGGACAGCGAGTACGCCGACCCGGCGCGCGCGCTCGCGCTGGGCGGAGCGGAAATCCTGGCGCTCCCGATCTGGGGCGGTGACGCCACGCTGGTCCACGCGCGGGCCATCGAGAACCACGTATTCCTGGTTTCTTCGGGCTATGACTACGCCACGGAAATCGTCGATCCCGATGGTAAGGTGATGGCGCGGGCCGAGGCCATGCCGGGCATCGCCATGGCCGACATCGACCTCAACCACCGCTACGTCGACGAGTGGCTGGGCCACATGCGGGACCGCTTCTTCCACGAGTTGCGCGACGACGTGCCGGTGACGCGGCGTTAGCCCGGATATTTCACCAGCCATCGGCTGCGGCGCGCGATAGGGCCGCATCTACTGCGTTGCGCTGGGCCCAGGGGGCGCCCCCGTCCTCAACGTAGCGGCCAAGTACGCCTGCGGGCGGCTCCCGCGAGCGCGCCTTGTGGCGTTGCTTGATGTTGGGACCCTCTCATCGCGCCTCGCTGCGATCGCAAGTGAAACATCCGGGCTAGCGCGATCTGCCGCCGCTAAGTGTGCGGCGCGCGCGGGCCCAGTTCCGGCAGGACGCTCTCGGCGCGGGCGTAGCTCTCGGGGGTGCCGATGTCCAGGAACGGCGCATCGAGAACCACTCCGGCGGTCAACATTTTGGGCGCCAAAGGCTGCAGGAAGTCCAGTTCCCAGGAGAAGACCTCGGGCATGGGGACGCTGCGCCACAGCCCACCGGGCAGCAGATACAGCCCCGCATTGACCAGGCCCGGCCCCTCACGCCCCTTCTCATGGAAGCGCGCGATGCGCCCCTCCCGGACCTCGACCGCGCCGTAGCGCGAGGTGTCCTGGAGCCGCCGCAGACCGACCGCCAGCGGCGCATCGAGGCGCTGTGCGGCAGCCTGGAGTTCAGCCAGATCAGCCGGGAAGTATGTGTCGCCGTTCAGCGCGAAGGCGCTCGCGCCGCGGATCTCGCGCAGGCCACGGTAGATCGCCCCGCCCGTGCCGAGCGGCGTCTCCTCGCGCAGACTGAGGATGGTCATGGGTCCGCGGTAGCGCCGCAGTTCGGCCTCCACCGGCTCGGCCCGGTAGCCCGTGCAGGCCGTGACGCGCGCAATGCCCTGGCTTTCCAGCCACTGCAATACGTAGTGCACGAAGGCCACGCCCCGAACCGGCGCGAGGATCTTGGGCACATCCTGCAGCACCGTGCGCAGACGGGTGCCGAAGCCACCGGCGAGGACGATGGCTTCGGTCACCGGTCCACGGTCCACTGTTACTCCTTCGCCGTCCGCTCACTGCGACCTGATTGCAGAAGTCCGGATGCCGGCTCCCTGACGGTCGCGGCTCTGAAGTCTACTCTCACTCTTCCACGGTCCACGTCTGTACGCCTTCGTGCGTGAAATGGCAGGGAATCACCTGTCCTGGAAGCTGCTCCAGGGCGCGCAGCACTGCGACGCGGCGCAGCGGATCGACGATCAGCATCACGAATCCGCCGCCGCCCGCGCCGCTCACCTTGCCGGCGTAGGCGCCGTGGTCGCGCGCGGTCTCGAGGGCCGCTTCGATGACCGTCGTGGAGATGCCCTCGGCGGTGTTCTTCTTGGCCTGCCAGCTTTGCCCCAGGCTCCTGGCGAAGGCCCGGATGTCGCCGCGCATCAGCGTCTCCTTCATCTCGTAGGCCTGACGCTTGATGGCGTGGAACTCCTCCAGAATCTCCGGACTGGCGATCTTCAAATTCTGAATCTGGCGCTCGATGATAGCCGCCGAGTCGCGCGAGACGCCGGTGTAAAAGAGGATCACGGAGGCCTCCAGTTCGGCCACAATCCAGGGCTTCAGGCGCAGTGGATTGACGATCACGCGCTCGGCGGCGAAAAACTCCATGAAATTGAAGCCGCCGAACGCCGCCGCGAACTGGTCCTGCCGGCCGCCGTGCATCGCCAGTTCGACGCGCTCCACCTGGAACGCCGTGCGCGCCATGTCGTGCAACCCCAGCGGCAGATGCAGCCACTCCGTGAAGGCCTGCACCATGGTCACGCACAGCGTCGAACTGGCGCCCAGACCGGAGCCCGCCGGGGCATCCGAATACGTGGTCAGATCCAGCGCCAGCGGCCTCCCGCCGGCGTGGTTGCTGACGATGTGGTTGTAGGTCGCCTTGTGCAGCACCAGCGGTTCATCGAGCGGGAAGCGGGCCGCCGCGGGGGCCTCGAAGACGCTGCCGCGGTCAGCGGCGTGGAAGCGCACGATGCCGTCGTCGCGCGGCCGCAGCACGGCCGTGGCATACAAATCGATGGTGGCGTTGAGAATCGCCCCGCCATGCAGGTCGCAATACGGAGAGACATCCGTGCCGCCTCCGGCAAAACCGAGCCGCAGCGGCGCCCGGGCGCGAATCAACATACCTCCGAATTGTCGCAGGAGCGGGGGGTGTCCGCGGCAGCGCCGCGGTGGTGGCCGTCACGCGACACGGTACGGCTTCGGTACTCGTCGTGCGGTAGACGCCAGCGCCTGCTCAAAATCGCATTCGCATCAACTGTCCGCTTTCCGCTTCACAACCTCAATCGGCATGGATACCGTCTTACTCGATCCACAGCACGCCGTAGCCAGGCAGATTCAGAGCGCCCTCCAGTTTTTTCCCGGAGATCCGATCCATGCCCGGGCGGTTGAGTTGAATTCCGGCGGGCTTCGAAGTTGTGTTGAGGATGAACATGCTCTTGTCGGTGCGCGGAACGGCTTCGACGCCTGCCGGCACGCCGGACCCGAGCAGGAGGGAACCAGCCGGGTTGAGCTGACGGAAGAGCCGCAGTGCAGATTCATCCGCAGGCCAGAAGGCCAGGCGAATGACAGTGCCCTTACCCAGGCGGCGAAGGGTGGCCGCCGGGCGGCGGTCCAAAACCGCGTCGGAACTGCGGAAGTGGCCGATCACTTCGGCTTCGGCCCCAACATCCATAAACTCGCAGTACCCATCGATTCCAACCGGCGAGGTTTGGTTCTGCCATTCGACCACAGGCTGGCGTCCCGGCACGGTTCCCATGCGCCGCGCAGTTCGGGTGACCACGCCTGTAAGGCTCTTGAGATTCGCGCCGAAGCCGTCGCTGCGGAAGAGCCCGTCCCAAGACTGGTAGGCCGTAAAGGGCGTGATCACCAGGTGTCCGCCGTTCTCGACATACTGTCGAAGGGCTGGGACGACGGCATCTCCATCCAGCGCGGTAGCCGCCGGAATGACAACCAGGGCGTACCTGGAGAGCTTCCCGGGCGTGGCGGCCTCGTGGAAGTTCAGGCTGTCGGCGCCGATGCCCAGCCGGTGCAGCGTGTCGAAGACCTCGACCAGGACCTGCCTGCTGGAAGGCGTGTGCCGGTAGACGTCCAGCGCCGCGCGCTGGTCGAAATCGGTCAGGACGGCTGCGCTGACGTTCACCGGATACTTGAGCAGACGCTCGCTGTACTTATCGAAGAACTGGCCTAATTCGACCAGCCAGGAGAAGTCCGGTTCGGGCTGACCCGTCCAGTCCAGAACGCCGCCCCAGTGCGGCCAGTGGCCTCCAATCCAGCGGTTGCCGGACCAGTACATCAGCCCGAATGCGCCGTAGGCCACAGGCTGCGTCATCCACATGCGGAACTGGTCATGGGATGGAAAGTCATCATACTGTACGGTGTCGCCGGCCACGCCGACGCGGGTCTCGGTGGTCATAAACGCGCCCAATCCGTGGGCCGAGCGGTGCATGTCGAGGTGCCATGCCAGGTCCTTGAAGAACGCCGGGTTCTCGGCGGCCGGCTGGTAGAAGTTCAGGCTGGCCACGTCCAGGGACTGGCGCGCCAGCGGGTCGTCGGCGAGCGCGTCCCAGACCGCATTCCAGTCCGTGGTGATCCAGGGAGTGACACCGGCCTCGCGCAGCGCCTGCTTCTGCTCGATCAGGAAATTCAGGATGCAGTCGCGCCTGAAATGGAGGTGGGCGAGTCTGAGCGCTCCCAGGCCTGCGTCGCCGCCGGGGCGAGGCTGCGGCACATCCTCGAGCGAGTCCACTTCCATGCCCCAGCTGACCAGCTTCAGGCGTCGGTTGAATTCGGCGGGGGAGTGATAGGTCTCGCCGAGCCAGTCGCGCCATTTCCTCTCGCAGACAGGGCAGTAACAAGTCGCACCGAGGATCGCTTCAATCTCATTGTCGAGCTGCCACCCAATCACGGCGGGGTGGTCCTTAAACGCCCGGCCAAGGGCCAGGACGTAGCTGCGCACGGCCTGTCTGTAAAGCGGCTGGTTGATGCACACGGCCTTACGAGCCATCGGATGGGTGCTCCAGCCGGGTTGGTTCTGCACGAGTATCTCAGGATGCTTGGCGCTCAACCACTGCGGCGCGATGTAGCTCGAAGTACCGAGCATGGCTTTCATGCCATGGCGCTGGACATCGTCGAGATAGTCCTTCAGCCAACCGAAGTTATACTTGCCCGGAGCCGTTTCCAGGTTGCCCCAAGAGGACTCGCTCACCCGAACGACATTGAAGTGAGCCTTTTGGAACTGGTCCAGCATGCGGTTCCATTCTGCACGGGTCTGTAACTCGGGATAGGTGCTGGCCCCATAGAGGAACTGGTCCGGGATGACGCGCGGTTCGGCCGCGGGCAGGCCGGCCGAAATCAGGAAGAACAGAACGATGTTTGCTTTCATGAAAGAGTTCTCAATAAATTGCGGGGTTTGGGCAAACGGGGAGCGATAGCGCGCGCTGCCTCGACGGTGAGTTGCGCGCCAGTGCGTGACGCCAGTTTGTACTTACCTTCCTCCAGCGCCAATTCCGGCGCCGGATAAGTGGCCAGGATGACGCCTTTAGGGCGGAGAAAGGCGAGCAGTTCGGCATAGTACGGTTCGATGTGGAGCGGCGTGAAATCGCAGACCATGATCGCCAGCCGATCCTCAAACAGATCCTGCATTCTGCGAATCTGGCCGAAGTCGCCCATGCAGAAATTGTTAATGCCGGTCAGACCTTCCATCGTCAGGAAGTTCTCGAGTTGTTGCTGGGCGCGTCCGCAGAAGTGCAGGGTGCCGCCGCCGAACGCTTTGAACACGCGGCTGTTGTAAGGCGCGACGAACTCGCGGTACATGCGCGGCGACATCAACGCGCAGTCGTCGTCCGAGATCCAGACACCGCCGAAGCCCGGCGGCAGCAGGATGGAGTGTGGAAAGGCCCCGCCGCATTCAGGCTGGCCGGCATACTCTTTCTGGAGGCGAATCCAGGCGATCAGGACTTCGGTCGCGAAGTCCATCAGCTCATGCACCAGATTGGGATAATCGTAAGCCCACACGAACAGGTTCTCCACCCCGCAGAGGCTTAGGGCTATGTTCAGTGGCCCCTGGGCGTCGGTGAAAGCCACGGGCAGGCTGGAGTGCTCGCGAAAGTAGCGAATCGTGTGCAGCACGCGCGGCATCAGGCCGTCTTTGTGCGGGTCCGGCGGCTGTAGCTTGCGGATCTCTTCCGGGCGCTCGATGAGGACGCCTTCCACAGCCGGATCCATGCCGCGCTGAAATGCGACGCGGCTGCCGATTGCCGAGGGCACGACGACGGTCCCGAACCACGGCATTAGGTTGGGAATATAGTCATCGTCGAGGGTGTCGAGGTGACGCCGGATTTTGGCCTCCTGATAGTCCAGCATCGCCGCCGGATCCGTGAAGTAGGTCTCCGGAATCAAATTCGGCGTCTCGCCCGAGAGCCAGTAATTCACGTCCATGACGAGCACCGGCATTTCACCGCTGTCGCGATGGCTGTAAGCGTCCAAGAGCCGCTGGCGGGCGGCGCCAAATCGATCCTCCATGCGCCTCCAGTATATTCTTCGGCTTGGGATCCGACCCCTCCTCGCCGGTGATGGCGCCGACACAGATCCCGGCACTCCCAACCAGTGGAAGCGACGGGTGTAATCCTGACGACCAGATTCGCCGTCCAACAGTGTAGGGGCCTGGAGTTTACGAACACCCCAGAAGGCAACGTGAGGGCCGCGGCGGCAACCGATCGTGATCCTGTCTTGCCCTTTGAACAGCCGGGGCCGGCGAGAGCGCGCGGGCCAGTGGACGAACTGGTCTTCGCCAGGCTCGCGCGGCTGGGAATTCAGACGGCGAATCCGTGTTCGGACGCAGTGTTCCTGCGGCGGGCCTACGTGGACGTCATCGGGACGCTGCCCAGCGTGGAAGAAGCCTCACAGTTCCTGGCCGACCCGGACCCTGACCGGCGTGCCGCGTTGATCGAGCGATTGCTCTCGCGCGACGAATTCGCCGACTATTGGGCGCTGAAGTGGGGCGATCTGCTGAGAGTGAAGTCGGAGTTTCCGATCAATCTCTGGCCCAACGCCAATTTCGGCCGGCTGATCTTTGAACTCGCCGATCCGCCCGCCGGGGTGGAAATCGGTGGCGTGCAGCAGTTTGGTACGGAAGTGACTCTGACGCTGCGCTGCCGTCCGGCCGTCGGGAAACCCGGCACGAAGGGCAACCTGATCGTCAATATGTTCGCCGAGCGCGTCACCCCGGCCAGCGACAAGGCGCTGGCACGAGTTGCCCGCGTGGGACTCGGCGTCCTACCCGCGATCCCATTCGAAGTCGTCCAGCCCTGATACGATTTCACGGTCCCTCCGCTGCTGTAGGATGATTACGTTGATTCCCCGAATTCAGGAGTTGCGCATTATGAAATCCCCAACCGCCCGTTCCTGCTGCTTCCTCTTTCTTCTGCTGATCCTGGTCGCGCTGCCGCTGGCCGCGCTGGACAACGGCCTGGCGAAGACGCCCCCGATGGGCTGGAACAGTTGGAACAAATTCGGCTGCAATGTCTCCGAGAAGCTGATCCGCGAAACCGCCGACGCGATGGTCTCGTCGGGCATGAAGGACGCCGGCTACCAATACGTGGTGATCGACGACTGCTGGCAGGTGAAGCGCGACGAGAACGGCACCATCGTCGCCGACGCGGAGCGGTTCCCGGCCGGCATCAAAGCCCTGGCCGACTATGTACATTCGAAGGGACTGAAGTTCGGCCTATATTCCGACGCCGGCTGGAAGACCTGCGCCGGCCGTCCCGGCTCGCATGGTTACGAGTTCCAGGACGCTCGCACCTACGCCTCGTGGGGCGTCGATTATCTGAAATATGATTGGTGCAACACGGATAAGCAGGATGCCATCGCCTCCTACACGCTGATGAGCAAGGCTCTTCAGTCCACCGGGCGCCCGATTGTCTTCTCGTTGTGCGAGTGGGGCTCGAACAAACCCTGGCTGTGGGCCAAGGACGTCGGCAATCTATGGCGCGCCACCGGCGACATCGTCGATTGCTGGGACTGCAAGGAAAAGTGGGGCGGCAATGGCGTCGTGCATATTCTCGACCTAGTGGACGGCCTAGAATCCTACGCCGGGCCGGGCCACTGGAACGACCCCGACATGCTCGAGGTGGGCAACGGCAAGCTGACGCCCGACGAAAACCGCGCGCACTTTGCCATGTGGGCCATCCTCGCCGCGCCGCTGATCGCCGGCAACGATCTGCGTTCCATGGACGCCGATACGCGGTCAATTCTCACCGACAAGGAGATCCTGGCCGTCGATCAGGATCCGCTCGGGCGCCAGGGAAGGCGCGTCGCAAAGGAGGGCGACCGCGAAGTGTGGGCCCGCGAGCTGCATGGCGGCTACCGTGCCGTCGCATTGCTGAACCGCGCCGCGACGCCGCAGTCGATCACCGTGAAATGGGAGGATCTCGGCTACCCGGCGCATCTCCAGGCGCAGGTGCGCGACCTGTGGCAGCATAAGGATCTCGGCTCGATGACCGGATCCTACACCGCCACGGTTGCGCCGCACGCGGCCGTGATCCTCACCGTAAAGCCCTGATGGCTCGTTTCCATCAGCCGCCAGCGGCCGCGGCGCCTATTTCTCCACCGGCAGCGCGAAGGCGTGGTACGTGCCGCCGCTGCGGCCGCCAAACTTGCCGCCGCCTGCGCCGATCAGGATGAACTCGCGCCCGCCCACCTCGTAAACGGCGGCCGCCGATGCCGCTGCGGCCGGCAGCGTTGTCTCCCACAGCAGTTCGCCGCTGCGCTTGTCGAAGGCGTGCAGCTTGTGGTCGAACAGCGTCGCGCCGATGAACAGCAGCCCGCCCGCAGTCGCTACCGAGCCGCCGTAGTTTTGGCTGCCCGTGTTTCTCATGCCCTGTTGCGCCAGCTCCGGATATTCGCCGAAGGGCTGGCGCCAAGCGAACGTGCCGGCGTCCAGGTTGATCGCCGTCAATGTGCCCCATGGCGGTTTCATCGCCGGGTAGCCCTGCGGATCCTGGAACCAGACGTAGCCGTCGAGCGTGTACTTCAGCACGATGCGCGGGTCGCGGTCCAGTGCGGCCGCCGGCCGGGCCTCGCCGGTCATCAGGTAGCGCGCAATCGCCGTCACCGCCGATTCTCCGATGTCACCGAAGCCGGGCATGCGCGCCGAGCCGCGCCGGATGACATTCATCACATCGTCCACGGTGCGCCGGGCGGCGATGCCTTTCAACGCCGGAACCTCATTGGCGCTGCCGCTCAGATCGGCGTGGTGGCACGTCGCGCAATAGCGCAGGAATAACGTCCGCCCGGTGCTGTGCTCAGCCGCCGAATCGCGCGGGATCAGCCGCACGATGCTGGGCATCTCGTTGGCATTCACGTACAGCAGCCGGGTCTCGGGATCCCACGTCGAACCGCCCCATTCGCCTCCGCCGTCCAGACCCGGCACCACCAGCGTGCCTTCCAGGCTGGGCGGCATGAACTGCGCGCCCTTCTTCAACGTCCGGAAGCGCTCCAGCACTGCCTGGTGGGCCTCCGGCGTGCGATCCGTCAGGTCGGCTTCGGTGATCTGCTGGCGCGTGAACGGCGGCGGCGACAGTGGCAGCGGCTCGGATTTTGCGGGGACTTCGCCGTTGACGGCCTCCTGCGGCACTTTCACCTCTTCGATCGGCGCCAGCGGCCGGCCGGTCTCTCTCTCGAATACGAACACATGCCCGCTCTTGGTGATTTGAGCCACCGCGTCGATATCCCGGCCCTCGCGCCGCACCGTAACCAGAGACGGCGGCGCCGGCAGATCGCGGTCCCACAGGTCGTGGCGGATCATCTGGTAATGCCAGACCCTGCGCCCGGTTCCAGCATCCAGCGCGATCAAACAATTTGCGTACACATTGTCGCCAATGCGATTCGCACCGTAGAAGTCGAAAGACGTCGATCCGGTCGGCACGAACAGCATCCCGCGCTTCTCGTCGAGCGTCAGGCCGGCCCAACTGTTGGCCGCGCCCAGATACTCGCGCGCATTCGGCGGATACGTCTCGGCGAACGGCTCGTTGGGATAAGGAATAGTGTGAAAGGCCCACTTCATCTCGCCGCTGCGCGCATCGTAGGCCCGGATATCGCCCGGCGCCGCGGGCAGCCCCTCGCTGTCCAGGCAGCCGACGATGATCAGATCGCGATACACCGCGCCGGGCGAGGTCACGGTCACCGGCGTGTTCTCGATCTTGCGGCCCAGGCCCTCCTTCAGGTTGATGTATCCGCCGTAGCCGAACGCCGGATCGGGCCGGCCCGTGCGCGCGTCGATCGAGTAGAACTTCTCATCGACGGAATAATACAGACGCCGCGACTTGCCGGCATCCTCGCGGCTTTCCCAGTACATCAGCCCGCGATTGCGATACTTGCTGGTTCCCGGCGCGCCGTTGTGCGGATCGAATTGCCACACCTCCCGGCCCGTCGCCGCATCGAGCGCGATGAGGCGCAACTTGGGCGTCGTGACGTACGCCACTCCATGCGCGATCAGAGGAGTGCCCTCCATCTCGGAACCCTCGAACGCATCGCCGCTGTCATAGCTCCAGACCTGGACCAGGCGCGCCACGTTGGTCCGGTCGATCTGCTGGAGCGGGCTGTAGTGGGTGTGCGCCGGCCCGCCGCCATAGGCGCGCCATTCCCGCTCAGCCGGAGTATCATCCGCGGCAATCAAGGCCGTGCCGCACGCGCCGCAGGCCAATGCCAGTCCCAGAAGAGTCGTGCCTTGCATCATGTGTTTATCAATGATACGCGAGGCCGGGGCGCCTGGGGTGCGCCCCTGCGAGTGGACCAGCCCGCGGAGATTCTCAGTCTGGAGGACGATGCGCACCCCGGCCGCCGGCGCCCCATCCCGGTTCCCGCTCACCTTGGCGGTGCGCGCGGCGCGGACCGCCGACTACTGCACCCGAAACGCCGTGGTGCGCTCGGACCTCATCTGCCCCTGCTGAACCTGGCCGCGTCGCCTAGCTAGAATGAAAGCGCACGGTCTCTCGATTGATCGTTTAGACGTGGGCGCGGGGTACTTCGATACCAAATGAGTGATCAAGAGCTGGAAACCTCCGTGGACGGTTCGGGCAGCCCCAGCCGGCGCTATCCCGAGCGGCCGCTGCTCGGCGTAGGCGCGGTCGTCTTCCGCGAGGGGATGATTCTGCTGATCCAACGCGGCCAGGAGCCGCTGAAAGGCTGGTGGACCCTGCCCGGCGGCCTGGTCGAAACCGGGGAACGTCTGGAGGCCGCCGTGCGCCGCGAGATACTGGAGGAGACTGGCCTGAACGTGACGCCCGCCGGCATCGCCGCCGTGTTCGAACGCATTATGCCGGATCGCGAGGGGCGCACCGAGTTTCATTACGTGATAGTGGATTACCTGTGCCAGGTCGAGAGTGGAACCGTGCAGGCGGCGAGCGACGTGGCCGACGCCGGTTGGTTCACCTTGGATGAGATGCAGGCCCTGAAAATGGCTTCCGGCACGGCCGGCGTCATCCACAAGGCGATTGCGATGCTGCAGTCCAGGAAGGCACGTTGAACCAGGAGAGCCTCGATTTACTGGAGTATGGACGGCTGCTGGAGCTGGTCGGCCGCTATGTCAGCAGCGAGGCCGGCCGCCGCCTGCTGGCCGCGACCGAGCCCCAGATCGATCGGCAGACCCTCGAAGCCGCGCTGGCCGAGACGGCCGAGGCGATCGCTTACATCGCCGACGCCGCGCGCCCGGCTACGCGTCCCGGTGAGACTCCAGTGCGCCTGCGCTTCTCCGACCTGCCCGATTCCGAAGCCACGGCGGCCAAGCTGCGGATCGAGGGCGCGGTGCTGGAGGGCCTGGAGATCGCGGCTCTCGTCGTCACGCTCGAACGCTCGTTCCAGGTGAAGGGCGCGCTCTGCGCGTTCTCGAAGGTCTACCCGCGGCTGGCGGCGCACGCCGGCGCGCTGGGCGATTTTCGCCCGCTGTTGCGCGAGATCTCGGGCCGGATTCTGCCCGACGGCAGCGTGGCCGACGACGCCAGTGCGGCGCTGGCGCGGATCCGCCGTGAAATGGAGCGCCAGCGCAAGCGCATCCAGGACTCGCTCGAACGCTTCCTCAAACAGCACCGCGACGAGGGGCTGCTGCAGGAGGAATTCATCACCTTGCGCAATGACCGCTTCGTCGTGCCCGTGATCCCCGGCGCCCGCAAGCGCGTGCCGGGCGTGGTGCACGGCTCGAGCGGCAGCGGCGCGACGCTGTTCCTCGAACCGCTGGAGACCATTGAGCTGAACAACGACCTGGTGCGCCTCACCGAGGAGGAGCTGCGCGAGGTGCACCGAATCTTGCGCGAACTCACCGCGCGGCTGCGGGAGCACGCGCCCGAGATTCGCGCCGCAGTGCGGGCGCTGGGCGAGTTCGACTGCATCTTCGCCAAGGCCCGCTTCGCCGAAGAGTTCCGCTGCACGATCCCGCGATTCGCACCTGAGGATCAGCCCAGGCTGATGCTGAGGGACGCGCGGCACCCGCTGCTCGAGGACATCCTGCGCCGGCAGCACAAGCCGGTCGTGCCGGTGTCGCTCGGCCTGGACGGCGTGCGCCGCACGCTGCTCATCAGCGGACCCAACACCGGCGGCAAGACCGTGGCCATGAAGACGGTCGGACTCCTGGCGCTGATGGCACAGTCGGGCCTGCCGGTCCCCGCGGCCGAGGCGGAGCTGCCGCTGTTTCCCGACGTGCTGGCCGACATCGGCGACAACCAGTCCATCGAACAGAGCCTTTCGACCTTCGGCGCCCATGTGGCGCGCATCCGCGAGATGGTGGAACTGGCCGCGCCGGGCGCGCTGGTGCTGCTGGATGAACTGGGACGAGCCACCGACCCGGAGGAGGGCGGCGCGCTGGGCGTGGCGATCCTGGAGGAGTTCCGCCACTACGGCGCGTTCACGCTGGCTTCGACCCACCTGCTGGCCATCAAGGTGTACGGCTCCAATACCGAGGGCGTGCTCAACGCCTCGATGGGTTTCAATGAGGAGACCCTGGAGCCGACCTTCGTGCTGAGGACCGGCGCACCGGGCAAGTCGGCCGGGCTCGACATCGCCTCGCGGCTCGGTCTGCCGCCGCACCTGATCGAACGGGCGCGCGCCGCGATGTCTCGCACGGAGCGGGATATCGCCTTGTTCCTCAACCGCCTGGAGGCGAAGGTCCAGGAGGCGGCGGAGGAGACCGAACGCCTGCGCGCGCTCGAGCGCGAGTTGGACGAGTCCAAGCAGGAGTTGGCCCGCGAGATGGAGAAGCAGGCCGGCCAGAGGATCCGGCAAATCGAGGAACAGGCGGCCGCGGCGCAGAAGCGCTTCGAGGAGCAGGCGGCGCGGGTCATCGACCGGGTGCTGTCCGCCCCGGAGCAGCGCAAGGCGGCCGAAGGCGCGCTGCGCCAGGCCGCTCGCACACGCCGCGAGTACCAGGAGTCGGTCGAGGCGATCAAAGAGAACCGCAAGCCCGCGCCCGAGGTCGCCAAAGAGGCGCTGCACGAAGGTTGCCGGGTCCGGTTACGCGACGTCAGCGAGCCGGCCAAATTATTGAGAATCCTGCCCAATGGCACCCTGGAAGTGGCCGTTGGTTTCCTGAAGATGCAGATACCGTCAAATGAGGTAATTGAAGTTCTGCCGGATGCGCCGGGCGGGATCAAGCTCCCCAAAGGCGTCTCCTTCGAGGCTGGCCCACGCTGGGATACGCTAACCAGGGAGATCAACCTGATCGGAAAAACGTCAGACGTAGCAGAAGAAGAGGTGGAGCGCTTCCTCGACTCCGCGATTCTCGCCGGAGTGGTGCGCATCCGCATCGTTCACGGGCACGGGATGGGCGTTCTGCGCAAGATGGTCCACCAGATGCTCAAGCGCAACCCCAACGTCGAGAAGTTCTACTTCGCGCCGCCTTCCGAGGGAGGCAATGGAGCGACAATTGTAGAACTGAAGGACAACTGAGCCCACCACTGCAGCGCCGTCAGGCTTTCAGTCCGAGCTGGTCGCGGGCGTAGGTCAGACACTCGGTCAGGATGTCCATCTCCAGCCGGAGCTGAGAGTCGCGGTCGAGGCCGGTCACGCGCGGCAGCGGCCGGCGCGGCTTGTTGGCGCGAACCAGGGCCAGAGTGCGGGCCAGGTAGCGGCCGTTGCGGCCAGGAAACGTGACCCAGTACTTGTCCGTCAGGCAGGAGATCTTCAGCGGATCGCGCGTGATCATATCGAGCGAGAAGCGCAGGCCGGGGCGCTTGCTTTGGAGCAGCGGGACAATCCGTTTCAGGTCGAGAAAGCCCTGGCCGAGCGGGACCTCCGACATCAGAAAGCCGTCGGCATACTCCTCGACGCTCATGTCCTTGATGTGGGTGTTGATGACGAACGGCGTCAGGGCTTCGATCAGCTCCATCGGGTCGTCCAGGAGGGAGAGGTTGTTGCCGAAGTCGATGTTGGCGCCCAGGTACTCGCTGGAGTAAGACTTCAGCAGCGCCGGCATCTCTTCGGCGGTCCAGTCCTTGTGGTTCTCGAGCCCTAACGGCAGGCGATGCTGCTCGACGATCGGGACGGCGCGGGCGAGCCTGGCCTTGGAGTCCGCCACGAAGCTCTTCCACTGGTCGAGAGTGGCGAAGGTCTCATATCGCCGGCCGACCAGGCACACCGAGCGGATGCACAGCGCGCCGGCTTCCTTGCCCGCACGGACGGTCGCTTCGAACTGGGTCGTGTCTTCGCCCGGCAAGGGGACCAGTAATTCGAAGTACATGCCCAGCTCTTCCGTGCGCCGGCGCACGCGCTTGAGGTAGTCGGGATCGAGGGACGCGAGCGTGGCCTGGACGCCGCCCGCGCCGATGGAGTGGGCCTGGTCGAGGAACTCGAGCGCCGTGCGGGGCGGGCGCAGGATGGCGAAGGCGTCCGGGGTCAGCCCCATCGAGGTGCGCGGCGGGGGCGCCGGCGACGTCTGTGGCGACTGGGCCAGCGCTGCGGTGCCGAGGGCGGAAGTGGCCAGGAAGTTGCGGCGGGTCATAGGTTAAGACTCCTCAGAACGTCATCCCACGGTTTGCGATACGGGCGGACGAGAAGGGCGTTGGCCTCGCGGTCGCCCACGATCTCCTCCTTGTCCGCATCCCACACCAGCTTGCGGCCGAGTTGCAGCGACAGATTGGCGAGGTGACAGGAGACGGCGACACGATGGCCGTCCTCGACGTCGGCGACGGGGCGCTGGCGCGACTTCACGCAATCCAGGAAGTGACGGGCGTGGTGGATCATAGGCTCCGGCGCGTCCCCGGAGCCCTTGCGCGGCTGGGCGTAAGGGGTGGGCGTCACGTCGGCGGCTTGGGGGTGGCCGGGCGGCGCGGACCAAGGCGGAATGGCGCTTTCGGGCACGATGCGCATGTCGGGGACGAACTCGTAGCCACCGCGGGAAACGGCCAGGAGGCCCTGTGTTCCGCAGAACTGGACTCCGGCCAGGCTGCTAGCCGTGCCGCCGGAGCCGCGCCGGGACCCCGAGGCCTCACGGAACGAGCCCTCGACCAGGAACCCCGGATACTCCCAGACGGCATCCTGAGTGTCGGGCGTCTCGCCATTGTCCTGAAGCGCGTAACGCCCGCCCGCCGAATCGACGCTTTTGGGAGCCGTGGCACCGAGCAGGAAGTGAACCAGGTCCATGTCGTGGGCGCCGAGGTTGGTCATCTGGCCGCCGGAGTAATCCCAGAACCAGCGGAAGTGATAGAGGCTGCGATTGGGATTGTAGGGACGCTCGGGAGCGGGGCCCAGCCACAGGTCGTAGTCCAGACCGGCGGGCGGAGGGCCGTCGGCAGGCCGGCCGAAGCCGGGCATGATATTGCGATAGGCGCTGAAGCGGACGCTGTGGATCTGGCCGGCGGTGCGCTGGCGCAGCAGCTCCATCACTTCAGGGATATGGGTGCCGCTGCGGCCCTGCGTGCCCACGCAGACGATGCGGTTGTAGCGCCGCGCGGCAGTCGTCATCCAGCGGCCCTCGCGGACGAACAGGGTCATCGGCTTCTCGACGTAGACGTCCTTGCCGGCGGCGCAGGCGAGGATGGTGGGCAGGGCATGCCAGTGGTCGGGGGTGGAGACGACTACGGCGTTAACATCCTTATTTTCCAATAATTTACGGAAATCATGATAGCCCCTGGGTCGGGAGCCGCAGTGGGCCTGGGCGTATTCGATGCGCGGCTCGTAGACGTCGCAAACGGCGGTCAGATCGGCGTCCGGGAACTGCTTGAAATCGGCGATGTGGCGCAGCCCGATCAGGCCGCAGCCGATGAAGCCGACCTGGACGCGGTCATTGGCGCCCAGGACGCGCATGTAGGAAGCAGCCGACACTGCGGTCAAAAAGGTCCGGCGGGAAGGGACTGGCATGAGTGGCGTGAAACTCCAGGGAAGCTGTCGGGAGTATATGCCAAGAGTGGGGGGCAGTTCAACCTGGAACGCTGCTTGCCTGACCGCTGCGCGAGTGGCACTGCGGCCCGGACCAATGCCGGGACGGGTGAGGCCTGAGGCCGCGAAGACGTCAACGAGACGAGTGCGAGCGGCGCGTCCGGAGGCCCAAAAAGAAAATGTGAGGAACAAAGCCAATTGTTGAGTTTCAGCTTTCAATTCAGCGATTTGGAGTGGCTATCCAGAGGTAGTTCTGGGCATTTTATGTGCTGTTGTCAAAGAACTTCGGACGGCTTGAGCGCGCTGGACGGCCGATGTGGCCGGAGTTGCGTAAGTCAATCCCTATCAATAGGATAGAGGGCCGTGTCAAGCATTTCCGGTGGAGGGGCGACGGTAGGATTACGAACGGCGGAGGGCCAAATTCGACGCTTTTCGACACAAGTGTCGAATTCGGGGGTGAAAACGCGACAGGGTGTCGAATCGAGTTAAGCCCTGGTTTGAGCGTTGCTTGCAGAGCAAATTGGGGTCGAAATCCGACAATTCGACGCGACACTCGTGTCGCGGGACGCTGGGCGAGGGCTGAATGATATGTTCGCCTTCTAAAGGGTGTGACGCAGGCGAGGGTGGGGTGTGGGAACGGCGCCGAAGTGCGCGCGAACGGTCGGACGGATTGAGGGAGTCACCTATGTAGGCGATGCTCGCTACGGGCTGGATTGTATCCCGCCCAGCTGCAACGCCCACATACAATCACCACCGATCAATGAGAATTTCGCCTTATTTTTAAAATACTTACAGAATCGATTGGGAGGACGATAAGCGTGACAGAGGATGGTGGGGGGCTTGGGAGGGCGGCAAGAGAGGTGCAGCTTGGGGTAGGGAGGCGGGCTGTCGGCCGGCGGCTTGAGTCTAAAGGTTGGATGGTGGGTGACACGTGCGCGGGTGCCTGACCTGAAAGTCAAAGATAGAAAAGGAGATCCTGGCTTGTCGAGGAATCGGACGGGTGCTAAGATGGGGGCAGAAATGGGACCTGCACCACAGCCGACGTTGCTGGCGCGCGCCATTCAGGTGTTCGGGGATCGCGAAATGGCGGAACGGTGGTGGCACAAGCCCAACCCCGTGTTGGATTGGCAGAGTCCCGAACGCTGCGCCCTGGAGCTCAACCGGTCGCAAGAGGTTGAGGACATTCTGGGCAGGATCGTGCACGGAGTGATAAGCTAGCGGCGCGATGGATGTCTTCCGTCTTCAGAAGGGCCACGACGAGAATGGCCGGGAGCTGGATCCGTCTAGCGGCGATGGGGCCGCGAAATACGGAGGCCGCTGGAATCACAAAGGACGGGCCGTCGTCTATTGCAGTGAATCCCGCGCGCTATCCGCGCTGGAGTATCTGGTCCAACTAACGAACGAGGAAGGGCTGCCGACGGACATTCACCTTGCGCGCTTCCAAATTCCCGAGACCGACAAAGTCGAGAGCGTGGCGTCGCACACGCTGCCGGAGGGCTGGAACGGTCCCAAAATCTCCAGCGCCACCCAAGACATCGGAACGAAGTGGCTGGAAAGCGGCGACTCCGCAGCCCTGCGTGTGCCTTCGGCCCTGATTCCTGAAGAGCACAATTACCTGCTGAACCCTTGCCATGCGGGGTTCAAGGAGATCGCGCTCGCACGCGCCGGACCTTTCCGCTTCGACGCGCGGCTTCGGCCGCCGGCGTCCCAGAAACCAGAGTGAAGGCGCTGGCGCGGGCACGCACTGGCCGACGCGGCTTGTGAATCGAGGTCAGCCGCTCATGGAGGCCAGGAACTCGGCGTTGGCGCGGGTTTTGGCGACCTTGTCGAGCAGCAGTTCGACGCTTTCGACGGGCGAGAGCGGGGCGAGGATCTTGCGCAGGACCCAGATGCGGTTGAGCTCCTCGCGCGGGATCAGCAGTTCGTCCTTGCGGGTGCCGCTCTTGTTGATGTCGATGGCGGGGAAGGTGCGCTTGTTGACGAGCTTGCGGTCAAGATGGATTTCCATGTTGCCGGTGCCCTTGAACTCCTCGAAGATGACGTCGTCCATGCGCGAGCCGGTATCGATCAGCGCGGTGGCGACGATGGTGAGGGAGCCACCTTCCTCGATGTTGCGGGCGGCGCCGAAGAAGCGCTTGGGGCGCTGCAGGGCGTTGGAGTCGACGCCGCCGGAGAGGACTTTGCCGGAGGGCGGAACGACGGTGTTGTAGGCACGGGCCAGACGCGTGATGGAGTCCAGCAGGATGACGACGTCGCGCTTGTGCTCGACCAAGCGCTTGGCCTTTTCGATGACCATTTCGGCGACCTGAACGTGGCGCGAGGCGGGCTCGTCGAAGGTGGAACTGATGACCTCGCCCTTGACCGAGCGCTGCATGTCGGTGACTTCCTCGGGGCGCTCGTCGATCAGCAGGACGATTAGCACGATTTCGGGGTGATTGGTGGCGATGGAAGAGGCCAGCGACTGCAGCATCATGGTTTTGCCGGTGCGGGGCGCGGCGACGATCAGGCCGCGCTGACCCTTGCCGAGGGGCGTGAGCATGTCCATGATGCGGCCGGAGAGATTGTCCTTGGTGGTCTCCAGCCGGATGCGCTCGTTGGGATAGAGCGGAGTGAGGTTGTCGAAGAAGATCTTGTTGCGGGCCTGCTCGGGCGGCTCGAAGTTGATGGCGTTGACCTTGATGAGGGCGAAGTAGCGCTCGCCCTCCTTGGGAGGACGGATCTGGCCGGAGACGGTGTCGCCGGTGCGCAGGTCGAAACGGCGGATCTGCGAGGGCGAGACGTAGACGTCGTCGGGGCCGGGCAGGTAATTGTACTCCGGCGCGCGCAGGAAGCCGAAGCCGTCGGGGAGGCACTCGAGGACGCCCTCGGAGAAGATCAGGCCGGCCTTTTCGGCCTGGGCCTGAAGGATCTTGAAGATCAACTCCTGCTTGCGCAAGCCGGCCACGCCCGGGATTTCCAGGTCGCGGGCGATCTTGTTGAGCTGGGTGATGCTCATCTCCTTCAGCTCACTCAGGTCGAGGTTGCCGCGCTTGTTGAGCGCGCCGGTGGTTTCGCGGGGCGGCTCGACGGGGGCCGGCGGGGCGACGCCAGGCGGGGCGGTCCCAGGCGGGGCGGCCGCAGGCGCGGATTGCGACCGGGCTTCCGGCCGGGCTTCCTGCCGGGCTTCTGGCCGGTCGCTGCGCTCGCCGCGCTCGTTGCGTTCGGGACGCTCGGCTTTGTCGTTGCGTTCCGCGGCCTGGTTGTTGAGCTTGTTTTCGGCGGGGCGGCGGCGGTTGTTGACGGCCGACAGCTCGCGCGAGCCTGATTCCGCAACCGCATCCGCGGCCGGGGCGGTCTCAGGGGCTCCCGGATCGGGAGTCAATGGCCCGTTGTTTTCGAGATCGCTTGCCAAAGTTCCTTCACTCCTTGGCCGTTGACGGCCGAGAACCAGATCAAGTCCGCGTGGGGGTAATGCTCGCGCATGGCGATCCGGCTCTGATGTCTTTCCTTCTGATTGAGCTTGTCCACCTTGGTGGCGACGACCACGTAGGGCCGTGCGCGAAACTCAAGCCATTCCTTGAGCTGGAGATCGGGTTCCATCCAGCCCCGGCGTGCGTCCACGAGGAGCACGCACAACCTCAAACTTCGCCGCTCGAGGAGGTAGGCCTCCGCGGTGTGGCCCCAGACCCGCGACAACTGCCGCGGCGCAGTGGCATAGCCGTACCCCGGGAGATCGACCAAAATGATCCTCCCGTTCAACCCGGAAGAAGTTCACCGCCTGGGTCCGGCCCGGGGTCGAGGAACTGAAAGCCAGCTCCTTCTGACCGGTGAGGCAGTTCAGCAACGTGGATTTCCCGACATTGCTGCGACCCAGGAAGGCGACCTCCGGGAGCGTTTCCGCGGGGAACTGGTCCGGCCGGGCCGCACTCAACAGGAACTCAGCCGGACATTCCACGGCGGGCTTCTTCTACCAACAACCGACTCTCACTGGGCGCGGCTCTCGTCCGGGCCGAGCCCGGCGGCCGCCTCAACCGGCTGCGGGGCGACCCCCTCGAGGGAGAGCGCATCCAGATCGCCGGCCAGGGCGATCCTCAGCACTTCATCCATCGAGTCCACAAAAGTCACCCGCATGTCTTTCAAAATATTGGCCGGAACGTCGGCGAGATCCTTCTCGTTGTCGCGCGAGAGCAGGACCTCGCTCATGCCGTGGCGGTGCGCGGCGAGCAATTTTTCCTTAACGCCGCCGATGGGCAGAACGCGGCCGCGCAGCGTAATTTCCCCGGTCATGGCCACATCCCCGCGCACCGGAATCCTGGTCAGCGCGCTGGCGATGGTGGTGGCGATGGCGATGCCCGCCGACGGCCCATCCTTGGGGATGGCGCCCTCGGGCACATGAATATGAATATCCAGGTGACGGTAAAAATCCTTGGGCAGGCCGAGCAGGGAGGCGCGCGAGCGGATGAAGCTCATGGCCGCCTGGGCCGACTCCTGCATGACATCGCCCAGCTTGCCGGTGGTCATCAGACGGCCGCGGCCTTCCATGATGCTGGCCTCGGTGGTCAGGACCTGGCCGCCCACTTCCGTCCAGGCGAGACCGACGGTCAACCCCACCTCCGCTTTCTTGCTGGTTTCCATGTCGCGGAAACGGATGGGCCCGAGGAACTCCGAGACCTTGGCCGCATCCACTACCGCCTGGGGCAGCGGACCGTCCGAGGCGGCGGGCGGCTCGACTGGCGCAGGCGATGCGGGCTTCGTCTTGGCGCGGGCGGACTTGCGGGCAGGAGCGGCGGCGACGGCCGCAGCCTGTTCCTGCTCCTTTTCCTGGCGCGCTTCCACCGCAGATTGGGCATTGACGATCAGGCGGCTGATTTTGCGGCAGATGTTGCCGATCTCGCGTTCCAGGTTGCGGACGCCGGCCTCGCGCGTATAGCCCTGAATCAGCGCCAGCAGGCCGGTGTCCTCGAACTGGACGTTGGCGCCTTCGAGGCCGCAGGCCTTCATTTGCTTGGGCACGAGGAAGCGGCGGGCGATTTCCAGCTTTTCCGCCTCCGTGTAACCGGAGAGGCGGATCACTTCCATGCGGTCCTGCAAGGCGGGGGGCACCGTATGGATGACGTTGGCCGTGGCGATGAAGAAGACTTCGCTGAGGTCGTATTCCACGTCCAGGTAGTGATCCATGAACATGTGATTCTGTTCCGGATCGAGGACCTCGAGCAGCGCGGCCGAGGGGTCGCCGCGGAAATCCGTGGACATCTTGTTCAACTTCGTCGAGCATGAAGACGGGGTTGCGGGTGCCGGCCTTCTTCATCATCTGCAGGATCTGCCCGGGCAGGGCGCCGATGTAAGTGCGGCGGTGGCCGCGGACCTCGGCTTCATCGCGCACGCCGCCCAGGGAGAGGCGCACGAACTGGCGGCCCGTGGCCTTGGCGATGGACATGCCCAAGGAGGTCTTGCCGACGCCGGGGGCCCCGACGAAGCACAGGATCGAGCCCTTGGGGTTCTTCACCAGGCGGCGGACGGCCAGGAACTCGAGGATGCGCTCCTTGATCTTCTCCAGGCCGTAGTGATCGGAGTTGAGAACCTGCTCGGCATAGCGCAAGTCGCGAATTTCCTTGGACTTCTTCTTCCAGGGAACGGACAGCATCCAGTCCAGATAGTTACGCGAAACAGTGCTTTCGGCCGACATCGGCGGCATGTTTTCCAGGCGCCGCAGCTCGGCCAGCGACTTCTCGCGGGCGTCGGCGGTCATGCCGGCGTCCTCGATCTTCTTCTTCAGCTCGTCGATCTCCGACTTTTCGCCCCGGCCCAGCTCTTTCTGGATGGCCTTGATCTTCTCGTTGAGGTAATACTCCTTCTGAGCGCGCTCCATCTGGCGCTTGACACGGCCCTGGACGGTGCGGTCTACATTCAACTTCTCGATCTCGATGTCGAGCATGTCGGCGACGCGGGTGAGGCGGTTGACGGGGTCGAAAATCTCGAGCAGCTCCTGTTTCTCCTCGATGGTGAGCTGGAGATTGGAGCCGATGGTATCGGCCAGCTTGCCGGGGTCGTCCTGGCGGACGGCGGCGATCATGGTCTCGTAGTTGACGTTCTGGCTGAGCTTGACGTACTGCTCGAACAGGGACGTGACGCGCTGGACCAACCCTTCCAGCAACGGCCCGGGTTCGACCCGCGCCGGAAAGACGCGGACCGTGGCGCGGAAGAAGCCCTCCTCCTCGGCGACCGAAAGGACCTTGCCACGCTCGATGCCTTCGACCAGGACCTTGATGTTGCCGTCGGGCATGCGCACGCTCTGGACGATGTTGGCGATGGTCCCGACCTGGAAAATGTCCTCCGGCCGGGGCTCGTCCACGGAGGCGTCATGCTGCGTGGCGAGGAAGATTTTCTTGTCGGCGAGGAGAGCCTCTTCGAGGGCCCGGACGCTGGAGTCGCGCCCGACCACAAACGGCGTCATCATGTGCGGGAAAATGACCACGTCGCGGATCGGCATCATCGGGAGCCGCCGGCTTTCGGTCTTTTCTTTCGCGCTACTCATCGCTGTCGCCTCTTAGAAGACGTCTTATCGGGGAGTGCTCTGGAGCAAAATCGACGCCCGGCTACGCAGTTCGCCCGGGCGATCAAATGACGGCGTTCGGCGGGTCGGGAAGAACAGCGGGAAATGATCTCAGCCCGCTTTTTCGAGGAGCGCCCAATTGATCTTCTGCGTGACCACCATCTCCTTCGTCACCATGAACTCGCGCACCTTTTTGTACGAAGGGAGGTAGTACATCAAGTCCAGCATCAGCTCCTCCAGAATCATCCGGAGGCCGCGCGCGCCGACCTTCCGCTGCAGCGCCAGATCCGCAATGCTCTCCAGCGCCTCGTCGCTGAACTTTAGTTTAACATTTTCGAACTCAAACAGTTTCTGATACTGTTTGATGATCGCGTTGCGGGGACGCGTCAAGATTTGCATCAGCGCCCCGCGGTCCAGGTCCTCCAGCACGGCGGCGACCGGCATGCGCCCGATGAATTCAGGAATGAAGCCGTAGCGGATCAGGTCTTCCGGCTGGACGCGCATGAGCAGATCGAAGTCGCGGTTCTGAGAAGAACGCGGGGCATCCTCGCCCTTCTTTTCGTCATTCGCCTTGAAGCCCAGTGTTTTCTTGCCGATACGGCGACCAATCACTTTCTCCAGTCCGACGAAAGCGCCGCCGCAAATGAACAGAATGTTGGTGGTATCGACGGGCGTGAATTCCTGGTGCGGGTGTTTGCGGCCGCCCTGCGGCGGAACGTTGGCGACGGTGCCTTCGAGAATCTTCAGCAGGGCCTGCTGAACGCCTTCGCCAGAGACGTCCCGGGTGATCGACGGATTCTCGTCCTTACGACTGATCTTGTCGATTTCATCAATATAGATGATGCCGGTCTGGCAGCGCTGGACGTCCCAGTCGGCGTTCTGCAACAGGCGCAGGATAATGTTCTCCACATCCTCGCCGACATAGCCCGCCTCAGTCAGGGTGGTGGCGTCGACAATGGCGAAGGGCACGTCCAGGATGCGGGCCAGCGTCTGCGCCAGCAGGGTCTTGCCAGTACCGGTCGGGCCGATGAGCAGGATGTTGGACTTGGCAACCTCGATCTCGCCGGTGCGCTGGCGGTTCATCTGGATGCGTTTGTAATGGTTATAGACAGCGACGGCGAGCTTCTTCTTCACGGACTCCTGGCCAATGACGTACTGGTCCAGATATTCCTTTAGTTCCAGTGGTTTATGGAGCTTCGCCGGCACCGCGCCAGTGCGCTCGGCGCGGTAGTCCTCAAGAATCGAGTTGCAGACCGTGATGCATTCGTCGCAGATGTAGGCGCGCGGATACTCGCTGGGCGACGAGATCAGCTTGCCGACAACATCCTGGGTCTTATGGCAGAAAGAACAACGAAGAGTATCGTCGTTACCGGTTCGCTTCACAACTGGGCTCCCGGGGCGCTTGACTAAAAGTGCAGCCGCTGCGCTGTTCCGTCGTGCCCTCATTATCCCCTGAATTGGCGCGGCGGGCAATCGCAACTAGTACTAGAGGGCCTGCCCGCACTACGCGGACGTCCGTTCGGGTAGTCTGAGCAGGCCCTAGCAAGGGTACGTTCTCCAGACTCAGCCGGCCAGAGTATCAGCCGGCGCCGGCTCGGCCGCCGGGGCGGTCTTGACGGCGCGTTCAAACAGGTAACCCAGGGTCTTCTCGGTGCGGATTCGCGAGGCGATCCGGGCCAGAGTGCCGTCCTTTTCCAAACGCATCCGCACCGCCGCGATGGGCTCGCGCTGCTGGCGTGAGATACGGGACAGTTCGGCGTCAACCTCCTCCTGGGTAGTGAAGATCGATTCGGCCGCAGACACTTTTTCGAGGATCAGGCTGGCGCGAACGTCGCGCCGGGCGCGCTCCGCCTGGGCTTTGCGCAGTTCCTCCCAATTGAGCTTGATCTTGCCGACGTCCACGCCCTGACCGGCGAGCGAGCGCAACTGGCCCTCGACCATGCCCTGGACCTGCTGGTTGACGTAGACCTCCGGGACGGGGAAATCATGGGCGTCGATGAGCTTCTCGATGATCGCGTTCTTGGCGGCAGTCTGGGCCGCGGATTCCTTTTCCCGGAAGAGGGACTTGCGTACCTCGGCCTTCAACTCCTCCAGATTCTGGAAGTCGCCCAGGTCCTTGGCGAACTCGTCGTTCAAGTCGGGCAACTCCTTGAGACGGAGCTGTTTGAGGTGAATCCGGAAGCGCACGGTCTTACCCGACAGCCGTTCCGCAGCGTAGTGCTCGGGGTAGGTGATCTCGGCCTCGCGCGTCTCGCCCGGCTGGGCGCCGCGAAGAGCCTGTGTGAAAGCCTCGAAGGTGTCCTGGCCGCCGATCTCGATGTTGATGTCGTCCTGCTTCATCGGCTCGCCCTCGAGCCCGGCGATCGATTCGAGCGAGACCAGGCAGTGATCGCCTTCCACGGCGGGGCGCGGATCGACGTTCACGAACTCGGCCTTGGATTCGCGCAGCTGCTCGAGACGCGCGTTGACGTCGTCGTCCGACACCTGGGGCTCGGCGTAGGGCACCTCGACGCCGCGATACGTGCCTAACTCGAATTCCGGGGCCACCTCCAGCTCGGCCTTGAAGAAGACGTCGCCGTTTTCCTTGATCTCGAGGTCCTTGATCTCGGGGCGGCTGACCACCTGCAGGTTCTGGCGGTCGTATTCGCGCTTGAGGGATTCCGGGATCAGCTTGTCGAGCGCTTCCTGGCGAATCTCGCTCATGTAGTACTGGCGGACAATCGTGGCGGGCGCCTTGCCGGGGCGGAAGCCCTTCAACCGGACCTTTTTCTGGACCTTTTCCAGGGCAGTGGCCATTTCGGCCTCGAACGCCGAGGCGGGAATGGTGATTTCGAGCCTGTGCCTGCAACCTTCAACGAGTGCCAAAACTAATCCTCCAACAACGCCGCGTCCGGATCGTGGGGCGCGCGGCACGAAAAAGCGGGCCCGGCGGCCCGCCTTCCCGCAGAACAGATTTCCGGAGGGCGCAGGCGGCCGGCGGCGCTCTAGCCCGGATGTTTCACCAACAATCGGCTGCGGCGCGCGATAGGGCCGCATCTACTGCGTTGCCCTCGGTCGCCGTCCTCGACGTACCGCCAAGTACGCCTGCGGGCGGCTCCCGTCGGGCGCCTTGTATCTGCAACCCTCTCATCGCGCCTCGCTGCGATCGTGGTGCAACATCCGGGCTAAGTCCCCTCGGACCAGCTCAGCAGGTAAGATTCCTGCTCGGGGGTCAGCACATCAATGCTCGCGCCCATGGCCGCGAGCTTCATCTTGGCGACTTTTTCGTCCAGCGCCTTCGGAACGGGGTACACCTTCTTCTCCAGTTTCGCATGGTTGGCCACGATGTACTCGACCGCCAGCGACTGGTTGGCGAAGCTCATGTCCATCACCGAGGCGGGATGGCCTTCGGCGGCGGCCAGGTTGATGAGACGGCCCTCGCCGAGGACGAAGATCTTCCTGCCGGACGCCAGAGTGAACTCCTCGACAAACTCGCGCACCTGGCGCTTGGACTGGGCGATCCGGTCCAGGGTTTCCAGGTCCAGCTCGACGTTGAAATGACCCGAGTTGCAGATGATGGCGCCGTCGCGGAGATGCTCGAAGTGGCGGCCGTCGATGACGCTCTTGCAGCCCGTGACGGTGATGAAAACGTGGCCGATGGGCGCGGCTTCGGCCATGGGCATGACGCGGAAGCCGTCCATTATGGCCTCGAGCGCCTTGGTGGGATCCACCTCGGTCACAACCACGTTGGCGCCCATGCCGCGGGCGCGCATGGCAACGCCGCGGCCGCACCAGCCGTAACCGGCGACCACCAGATTAAGCCCCGCCAGCAGCGTATTCGTGGCGCGGATGACGCCGTCGAGCGTGGACTGGCCGGTGCCGTAACGGTTGTCGAACAGGTGCTTGGTCAGAGCGTCGTTGATGGCGATGACGGGATAGCGCAGCACGCCTTCCTTGGCCATGGCATGCAGACGGATGACGCCCGTGGTGGTCTCTTCGGTGCCGCCGATGACGCCGGCCAGGAAAGCCTGCCGCTTGGTGTGGAGAACTGTCACCAGGTCGCAGCCGTCATCCATGGTAATGTTCGGCCGGTGGTCGATGGCGGCCAGGATGTGGTTGTAGTAAACGTCGTTGGACTCGCCCTTGACGGCGAAGGTGGGGATGCCATATTCGCTCACCAGGGCGGCGGCGACATCATCCTGCGTGGAGAGCGGGTTGGAGGCGCAAATCACCGCGTCGGCGCCGCCCTCCTTGAGAGTGATGGCCAGATTGGCGGTCTCCGTGGTGACGTGGAGGCAGGCCGCGATGCGAATGCCTTTGAGCGGCTGGCGCTTCCGGAAGTCCTCGCGAATGATCTTGAGGACCGGCATCGAGTTGGCGGCCCACTCGATCCGCATGCGGCCCTGGCCAGCCAGAGCGGGATCCTTCACATCGCCGGCGATGCCGGCCGCGTTGGTAGCCATGCGTGTGTTCCTTCCTTCCTCCTGATTCCTAGTGGCGGGCGGTCGCGACAAGCCGGGCTTCTTCGCGCAGGAGAGCGGCCTTATCGCTGCGCTCCCACGAGAAGCTCTCCTCGTGACGTCCGAAATGTCCAAAAGCGGCCGTGGCGCGATAGATCGGACGCCGCAGCTTGAGATGCTCGATCATGCCCTTCGGCGTCAGCGGGAAGTGCGTCCGGACGAGCTCGACGATGCGTTCCTCGTCGACCACGCTGGTCCCGAACGTGTTCACCAGAACCGAGACCGGCTCGGCCACGCCGATGGCGTAGGCGAGCTGCACTTCGCACTTGGAGGCCAGGCCCGCGGCGACGATGTTCTTGGCGATGTAGCGCGCCATGTAGCAGGCCGAGCGGTCGACCTTGGTCGGATCCTTGCCCGAGAAGGCGCCGCCGCCGTGACGGCCCATGCCGCCGTAGGTGTCGACGATGATCTTGCGGCCGGTCACGCCGCTGTCGCCGTTGGGACCGCCGATGACGAATCGACCCGTCGGGTTGATGTGAAACTTGGTGTTCGCGTTGACCATATGGGCCGGAATCAAGGCGTCAATGATCTCCGCCTTGACCTGCCGCCGCAACTCCTCAATCGGCATATCCTCATGTTGGGTGGAAACAACGATGGCATCGATGCGGGCGGGCTTGCCGTTGACGTATTCGACCGAGACCTGGCTCTTGCCGTCGGGACGGAGGTACTTGGCTTCTCCGCTGCGGCGCGATTCGCTGAGCCGGCGCGTGAGGCGATGGGCCAGCATGATCGGCAGCGGCATCAGCTCCGGCGTCTCGTCACAGGCATAGCCGAACATCAAGCCCTGATCGCCGGCGCCGCCGGTGTCCACGCCCATGGCGATGTCGCCGGATTGGGTGTGCACGAAGTTGTAAAACTCGCAGGTCTTGCTATCGAAGCCGATGTCGGTATGGGTGTAGCCGATGTCGGCGATGGTCCGGCGCGCGACGGCCTCATAGTCGATTGTGGCGGAAGTGGTGATCTCGCCGGCGATCACGCAGCGGTTGGTGGTCACCAGCGTTTCACAGGCCACGCGGCTCATGGGGTCCTGGGCGAGAGCGGCGTCCAACACCGCATCGCTGATCTGATCGCAGACCTTGTCCGGGTGGCCTTCGGTGACGGACTCGGAAGTGAAAATGTGACGGCTTGCGTCGGGCAACTTAGTCCTCCGTTGCGGTGTGGAGTACCCCAGGGCTTCAGGAAGCGCAAAGGCTCCGCCGGGCCGGCGGGGAAAACCAGCCGGCGATCGGCTCTCCTGTCAGTCTACCGAGGATGGCCATATCTGGTCAAACTATGCAAGTTAAAGGGGATTACAACGCACCGAATGGTCCCGGCTGTGGGTTGAGCGGAGGGCTGAACGGCTGGAGGAACGGAGGCTGAAGCGGGGGCAGGAGAACAGCCGTGGACCGGCCTTCCGGCCCGGCCCACGGCCGCCGAAGACAAGCTCACTTCTTGGCTACTTCGACCTTGATGGTGCGCGGCTTGGCAACTTCCTTCTTGGGCAGCGTGATCTTCAGCACGCCATCTTCGAACGCCGCGGCCACCTTATCCGGGTCGACGCTGTCGGGCAGCGTGAAGGCGCGGCGGAACGAGCCGTAGCTGCGCTCCAGGCGGTGGAAGCCTTCCTTGCGATCCTCATGTTCGAAATTGCGCGAGCCGGTCAAAGTCAGAGTGCCGTCCTCGATCTGGACGTCCACATCCTCTTTCTTGATGCCCGGCAGATCGGCGGTGACAACGAGTTCATTCGGGTTCTCGACGATATCCACAGCCGGAATCCAGGGTCGCGAACTCACTGGACCGGCCAGCACCTGCTGGAACATATCATCGATGGCACGGAACACGGCAGGGACTTCCTCTTCGCTCGGGGCCCTGCGTCGATTGATCAAGCTCAACATGTCTTTGAAACCTCCTGTGGTTTGCTGCAACCTAATTCCACTGTACGCCACAAGCGTATTTATGTCAATGTATATGAGTTCAATTGACTAAGAAAAATGATAATATGATTAGCAGATCAGAGACGAATCCCCTCATCAGGCCTGTATGTGACTGGAATTGAACCTCTTCCGCTGGCGCCGGGGCATGGTTGAGCCTTGCTCCCGCAATCGGACGCCCGTGGTCTCCAGGGCTTCCCATTCCGCGACCACGGCTAGGCCAGTTTCGCATTTACCATAGTCCGCAGCCCAAGCGCGTGTTGTAGCCGAGCAAACGTCGACACGAATGTTAACGCGGCAGGCAGGAATGCCTGCGCCACGTACGGGAAAGTGCCCTAACAAACGGCCCCGGAACTCCTGCGGAGCCCGGGGCCGGTAATATCTTTAGTTACTTATGGTTAGTGGTCAGGCGGACTCGCCGCCTCCGTCTTCCGCCTCGCGGCCCTCGCGCATCGCTTTGAGGCGCTCTTCACGGCGCTTGGCGCGCTCGGCGGCGCGCTTCACGAGTTCGCTGCCGACCAGTTCCAGCAGCGCCTGCTCGGCGCCGTCGCCCACGCGCCGTCCGACGCGCACTATGCGGCTGTAGCCGCCGTTGCGCTGGGAAAAACGCGGGCCGAGCTTGTCGAACAGCTTCTTGACGGCGGCCGGGGTCATCAGGAAGCCCGCGGCCAAACGCCGGGCGTGCAGGGTATCCTGCTTGCCCAGGGTGATCATCTTTTCCAGCAATGGCTTAGCGGCCTTGGCCTTGGGAACGGTGGTGATGATCCGCTCCTGCTCGACGACGCTGGTCACCAGATTGCGCAGCAGGGAGCGGCGCGAACTCATGTTCCGCCCAAGCTTGAAACCTGCCTTGTTATGCCTCATGATCGATTCCTCTCCTGAACCGGGACCCAGAGCCCCGCAATCAACCGCCCGCCTCGGGGCTCTCCACCTCGCCGGACCCTGGAACAACGGGCTGCCCGCTGGAGCTGATGAGCCGTCCCTGGGCGTCGATCTTCATGCCGAAGGAGAGGCCCAGACCGGACAGGATCTCCTTGATTTCATTGAGCGACTTGCGGCCGAAGTTCTTGGTGCGCAGCATTTCGGACTCGCTTTTCTGCACCAGGTCGCCAATGCTCTGGATGTTGGCGTTTTTCAAGCAGTTATAGGAGCGGACGCTGAGCTCGAGCTCCTCCACCGAGCGGTTCAGCACCTCGTACATCTGGGTGGTGACGCGCTCGACAGGCTCCTCGGCCGTTTCGGGGGTTTCCTCGAAGTTGATGAAAATGGACATGTGGTCCTTCAGGAGCTTGGAGGCCATGCCGACCGAGTCCTGGGGGGAGACCGCGCCGTTGGTCCAGACTTCGAGGACCAGCTTGTCGTAATCGGTCATCTGGCCCAGCCGCGCCGCCTCGACGGTATATTTCACTTTGCGCACCGGGGAATGGACCGAATCGATGGGGATGTAGCCCAGCGGGAGATCGTCGTCGAAGTTGCGATCGCGGCTGACGTAGCCGCGGCCCTGCTTCAGGCGCATTTCGATGGCCAGGCTGCCGCCGGTGGAAACGGTGGCGATGTGCAGGTTGCGGTCCAGCACCTCGACATCCGGGCCTGATTCGATCATGCCGCTGGTCACCTCGCAGGCCTGGTCAACCCGCAGGTTGAGGGTCTTCATCCCCTCGTCCGCCATCTTGAACGGAATCTGTTTGAGGTTGAGGATAATATCCGTGGCGTCTTCCACCACGCCGGGAATGGGACTGAACTCATGCTCCACTCCGTCGATGCGAACGGCGGTAATGGCCGCGCCTTCGATGGAGCTGAGCAGGATTCGCCGCAGGGCATTCCCGATTGTCGTCCCGAAACCGCGCTCGAACGGCTGCGCGGTGAACATGCCATACCGGTCGGTCAAAGTTTCGGTATTGGCCACCAGCCGTTTGGGCTTCTGGAATCCTTTGAACATCGCTCGCTCCTTTACTTCGAGTACAGCTCGACGATCAGTTGCTCATCCAACTTGATCTGCACGAGGTCCGCACGTTTCGGATGGGCGAGGATACGAGCTTTCAAGTTCTCGCGATCCACTTCGATCCAATTCGGCGCCGGCAAATGAGCAGTGGCGTCCAGCGAACCCGTGACCGCGGCGTTAGTGCGGCTGTTGGGACGGATTTCGACGACATCGTTGGGACGCACGATGTAGGAAGGGATGTTGACTTTCCGCCCGTTCACGGCGACATGGCCGTGGCGCACCAACTGGCGAGCCATAGCGCGGCTGGCGCCGAATCCGATGCGATGGAGGATGTTGTCCAGCCGCCGCTCCAGCATGCCCAGCAAATTCTCGCCGGTGACGCCCTTCTGGCGGGTGGCCTTCTCGAACAGGTTGCGGAACTGAACCTCGGACAGGCTGTAGTAGCGCTTGGCCTTCTGCTTCTCACGCAACTGCAGACCGTAGCCCACGATCTTGGGCTTGCGGTCCTTGCCATGCTGCCCCGGGGGGAAATTGCGTTTCTCGATCGCGCACTTGTCGCTCGAGCAGCGCGCGCCTTTCAGAAATAACTTCATGCCCTCGCGCCGGCACAGCCGGCAAACCGGGCCGATGTAACGTGCCAATCCAACCTCCTTCACTACCGGCCGCCCGGGAGGACGGCTCCGAGGTGCAGTTTACAGCCGCGGGAGCGGCCTTCTTCCTGCTTGCCACAGCCCGATCCGGCGCTGCTCACCAGACCGGGATGCCGGAACCGCCATGGCGGGCTCCGGCGAAACTCGCAGATCAGACGCGGCGGCGCTTGGGCGGGCGACAGCCGTTGTGCGGAATCGGCGTGACGTCGCGGATGGTCCGCACTTCGATTCCGGCCGTGGCGAGGGCGCGAATCGCCGACTCGCGGCCCGAGCCCGGGCCCTCCACCCGAACGTCCACCTGGCGCAGCCCCGCCGCTTCCTTGGCCTTAGTGGCCGCCGTGAGAGCAGCCTGCTGGGCGGCGAAAGGGGTGCCCTTGCGCGAGCCGCGGAAACCGAGGGAGCCGGAACTGGACCAGCTCAAAACGTTCCCCAGCGGATCCGTAATCGTGATGATGGTGTTGTTGAATGTCGCCTGGACGTGGACCAGCCCGACGGGGACATTCTTCTTTTCCTTCTTCTTGAAGGTCTTCTTCTTGGTGCTCTTGGCCGGTGCTTTTGCCATGTCGAATTCCCTTCAGACGCTGGATTACTTGCCGGCCTTTTTCTTGTTGGCCACGGTCCCGCGGCGCGGACCTTTGCGGGTGCGCGAGTTGGTGTGCGTGCGCTGCCCCCGCACCGGCAGGCCGCGGCGATGCCGCAGGCCGCGGTAGGAACCCATTTCGATGAGCCGTTTGATGTTCATCGAAAGTTCCTTGCGCAGATCGCCTTCCACCGCGCCTTCTTCTTCCAGGATCTGCCGGATCTTGCTCACTTCTTCCTCGGTGAGATCCGCCACCTTCGTATCGGGGTTGATCCCCGAGCGGAACAAGATCGACTTGGCCCGCGTGCGGCCGATTCCGTAAATGTATGTCAGACCGATCTCGGCCCGTTTGCGAGCCGGAAGATCCACACCTGCAATGCGCGCCATCGGATTCCCTCTCTTACCCTTGCCGTTGCTTGTGCTTGGGGTTGGTGCAGATCACCCGCACCACGCCCTGGCGGTGGACGATCTTGCACTTGTCACAAATCTTTTTGACCGACGCCCTGACTTTCATCGAAGTGTCCTTCCTGACAACTCGAATCGCTCAACTCTGCAACACTCGCACGACCCGGCCGCGTCCGGGATCCTCGGCGGATAGCTCCACCAGAACGACATCCCTCAAACGCAGCCGGACAAAGTTCTTTCCAGCCGCCCCGGCCGGGTGGGCGATCACCTCAGCCCGGCTTCCTTCCACTTCCAACCGGTAGGCCAGACTCGGAAGAATCTCGACCACCACGGCCCGCACCGGCTCACGATCTCCCGGCATCGCCTCAGCTCCGGCCGTTCCCCGCCGGCCTCACGGCCGGGTCAGTACCCAAGGCCCATCGCCGGTGACAGCCACGACGTGTTCAAAGTGCGCCGAATAGCTGCCATCCCGGGTCACCGCCGTCCAATGGTCGGCCAGAACCTGAGTCTCCGGCCGCCCGGCGTTCACCATCGGCTCAATCGCCAGAACCATGCCCTCTTTCAGGCGCGGATTCTCATTGCGCGGGTCCACATAGTTGGGTACCTGCGGTTCCTCATGCAGCGACGTCCCGATCCCATGTCCGACATACTCGCGCACGATCGAGAACCCGTTCGAAGTGACGTGCCTTTCCACGGCGCCGCAAACATCAAACAAGCGGTTGCCCGGCCGCATCTGTTCAATCGCCAATTCCAGCGCCGTCCGCGTCACTTCGAGCAGCTTCTGCACCTGCCCATTGATCTCGCCGACGGCGATCGTCACAGCCGAATCCCCAAAGTAGCCGTCCAACTGCACTCCCGTATCGATCGAAACAATATCCCCCCTCACCAGCGCGCGCTTGGGCGACGGCATGCCGTGCACCACTTCGTTGTTGACCGAAGTACACAGCACGAAAGGGTACTTGCCGCCGGCCGCCGGCACATAATAACCCTTGAACGCCGGCCTGGCTCCCGCGCCGGAAATCATCCGATCCGCGGATTGCTCCAGGTCAAATGTCGTCACGCCCTCCCGAACCAGCCCCGCCAGTTCCTGCAGAATTTTCCATACCAGCAGGCCTGCTTTGCGCATCTTTTCCAATTCAGCAGGGCTTTTGCGAACTATCATTCCAAAACCAATCAGCCACGGATCCGGCCCCAGCTCTGCGCCGGGCTCGCATCTCGGTCATCCACTTCGCACCCCCGCACAGCACTGCAAACCACAAGCGTTTCCGCTGGACGATCACAACTCCCGGGCACGTTCTGGTGGGGTGGCGGCCAAATCGTCTAGGGCGCTGCAGCGCGGATGCTGCCGGCGACCCGCAATCCGACTTATAACTTTATTGTAATCTACTCCCAACTGGATCACCAACCGGCCGAACCCCAACCGCGGCGCCTCGACCGCCAGCCGCGGCCCCACCGCGCGGAGATCGCCATTGCGCAGCGACCGGCCGGCGCGGACATACCCTTGTATTACTCCCGCCCGGTGTTCGTCTACCACGAGCCCCCCGGACTCAGTCCCGGCCAGACAACTTTGACCCCGTCGCGCTCCAAGTGTTCTCAGCATCAGGCTGAGGCGCTGCGACGGCCCCGAATGCGTCCCGAACGCGGCGTAAACCCTTCGTAATGGCGCATGATCAACTGCGCCTCGACCTGGTTGACGGTGTCCATCGCCACGCCGACCACGATCAGCAGCGAGGTTCCACCGAAGTAAAACGTCACCCCCAGCCCGTCCAGCAGGAAACGCGGGAAATGGCCGTCGATCCAATTGCCCAGCATCGCGGGCGGCAGGTGCTGCAGCTTGATGCCGCTGATCATGATCTGCGGAATGATGGCCAGCAAGGAAAGATACAGCCCGCCCACCACAGTGATGCGGCTGAGGATGGCGTTCATGTAGTCGGCGGTGTTCTTGCCCGGACGGATGCCCGGAATGAACCCGCCGTAGCGGCGCATGTTGTCGGCCGCCTCGTTGGGATTGAAGATGATCGACACGTAGAAGAATGAGAAAAAGACGATCAGCACGATGAACAGCAGCACATACAGCGGCTCGCCGTAGCCCATCGACCGCAGCGTGCTGGAGATCCAACTGTTATTGGCCAGGGCCGGCACATTCAGTAATGTCATCGGGAAAGCCAGCAGCGACGATGCGAAGATGACCGGGATGACGCCGCCGGCGTTGACCTTCAAGGGCATGTGGGTAGACTGCCCGCCCAGCATCCTGCGGCCTACAACGCGCTTGGCGTATTGCACCGGGATGCGGCGCTCGCCGCGCTCGACCAGCACGATAAATGCCACCACCAACACCATGGCCGCCAGGATGAGGATCATCTGCAGCGGGTGCCATTGGCCGGTCACGAAAGTATTGCGGTAAATCTGCGCGACGGCGGCGGGCAGGCCGGCCACGATGCCGGCGAAGATGATCAGCGACATGCCGTTGCCGATGCCGCGCTCGGTGATCTGCTCGCCCAGCCACATGATGAAGGCCGTACCCGCGGTGAGCGTCAGCATCGTTTGCAGCACAAAAGCGATACCGGGGTTGAGAACGAAATTGCCTTGCCTCTGCAGCGCGGTGGCGATGAACATCGATTGCATCAGCGACAGTCCGATGGTCAGATAGCGGGTCCATTGGGTGATCTTGCGCCGGCCGAGTTCGCCTTCCTTCTGCAGCTTCTCAAGGGTGGGGACGACGACGGTCAACAACTGCAGGACGATGGAAGCCGTGATATAGGGCATGATGCCCAGGGCGAAAACCGTCAGGCGGCGGAACTGGCCGCCGCTGAACATATCGAGGAAGCCGAACAGGCTGCCGGCGCTGCGGTTGACGAACTCCTCGAAACGGATCGCGTCCACGCCGGGAATCGGCACGGAGGCGCCCAGCCGGTAGACGGCTAGCAGACCCAACGTGAACAGAACGCGGTTCCGAAGTTCGGATACCTTGAAGACATTCGCCAGAGCTTCGAAGAATTTCTGCATGGGCTTTCCATCCGCCGCCTTTTCCCCAAGCGAAGAGACTAACTCGCTCTTCTCCGTCTCCTCATCAGCTATTTGCTCTTCTTCGGCTTAGCCGGCGCGGCGCTGTCAGCCGCCTGCGGAGCAGCCGCGGAAGAGCTCGCGGTCTTTTTCTTTACCGCGGCAGCGCGCTTGCCCTTCTTCGCCTCATCCGCCATAGCGATGCCGGTTTTCTTCTTCTCGATCACGGCGACGCTGCCGCCGGCGGCTTTGATTTTCTCCTCGGCCGCTTTTGAAAAACAGTGCGCTTCGACGTGAATCTTGCGGGTCAACTCGCCGTTGGCCAGAATCTTGAGGCCATCGCCGAGCTTGTTGATGACGCCCAGATCGAGCAACTGTTGCGGCGTGAAGGATGCGCCGTCGAGCTTCTCGAAAGCGGCCACGTTGACGATGGCGAAATGCTTCCGGAACATTGCGTTCGTAAAGCCGCGCTTCGGCAGCCGCCGGTGCAGCGGCATCTGGCCGCCCTCGAAGCCGCGACTGGCCGAATAACCGCTGATCGACTTCTGGCCCTTCTGGCCACGGCCCGAGTACTTACCGCGGCCGGAGCCCATGCCGCGGCCGATGCGGCGCTGGATCTTCACCTGGCCGGCCGGAGGTTTGAGATTGCTGAGGTCCATCTTGTGCTCTCTATCCGTCTCGATTTCCGTCCTACCCGACTACCAGCTTCAGCAGGTGGGGCGCCTTGGTAACCATGCCGCGGAAGCCCGGCGTGTCGGGTTTCTCCACCACTTGATTCACCTTCTTTAGACCGAGCCCCTTCACCACGCGCCGGATCTTGTCCGGGGCTCCGATCGGGCTGGCCGCCAGCTTGATTTTGATCGTTGATTGCTGCGTCATATGTTAGAGATTCTCCGGCGTCAGGCCGCGCAGTTCGGCTACCTGCGCCTTGTCGCGCAATTCGTCGAGCGCGGCGATGGTCGCCTTGACCACGTTATGCGGGTTCGTCGTCCCAATCGACTTGGTCAGCACGTTGCCGATCCCGGCCGCGGTGATGACCGCGCGCACCGGGCCGCCGGCGATGACGCCGGTGCCCTCGGGGGCCGGCTTCAATAAGACCAGTCCGGCGCCGAAGCGGCCCAGCACCTGGTGCGGGATGGAGGTGCCGAGGGTGTGGACGTGGCGCAGGTTCTTCTTAGCGGCCTCAATGCCCTTCTTGATGGCCGCGGGAACTTCCTTGGCCTTGCCGGAACCAAATCCCACGACTTTCTGCTCCGGGTCGCCGACGACAACCAGCGCCGAGAAGCTGAGGTTCTTGCCGCCCTTCACAACCTTGGTGACGCGGTTGATGGAGACGACCTGCTCCTTCAGGTTGAACGTTTTCGGATCGATTCTCTTACGCGGAACGACTGCCATGATATTAGAACTCCAGTCCGGCTTCCCGCGCGGCATCGGCCAGGGCCTTCACCCGCCCGTGGTACAGGTAGCCGCCGCGATCGAACACTACCTGCTTGATCCCATGCTCCATCGCCCGCTCGGCCACCAGCTTGCCAATCGCCTTCGCGCCGGCGAGGTTGCCGCCGATGATCGTGGATTGCTTGTCATTGGACGAAGCGGCAACGATGGTGCGCCCGGAGCGATCGTCGATGATCTGCGCGTAGATGTGCTTCAAGCTGCGAAATATCGCCAGGCGCGGGCGATCGCCCGACCCTTTGACGGCCCGGCGGATGCGGACGTGAATCCGAAGCCGGCGGGAATTCTTGTCAACCGTGTGTTTCATATCTCGGATTCCTCGCCCCTCACTTGGTGGCGCTCGCGCCGGTCTTACCGACCTTCTTGCGCACCACTTCGCCGGTGTAGCGGATGCCCTTCTGTTTGTAAGGCTCCGGCGGACGCAGGGCACGAATGTCAGCCACGATCTGACCGAGCTGCTGCTTGTCGTTGCCGCTGAGCACGAGGTGCGTGAGTTTTTCGATCTTGCACTCGACTCCTTTCGGCAGAGCGAAATCGATCAGGTGCGAATAGCCCAGAGTGAAGCTGATGACGCTGCCCTTCACCTCGGCGCGATACCCGATTCCCACGATGTCCAACTCGCGCGTGAAGCCCGTGCTCACGCCGGTGACAGCGTTCGCGGCCAGCGCGCGTGTCAGCCCATGCAAGGCGCGATAGCTATCGTTTTCGCGCTTGATTTCCATCGTCGAATCGACCTTCTCCACGCGCACGCCATGTGGAATCGGAACCGTCAGCCTGCCCTTCGGTCCCTCGACCAGAAGCTGCTCCCCGACGGTGATCTTCACACCGGCGGGCAGCGGAATCGGTTTCTTGCCTACTCGTGACATCTTCTGAACTTCTCCAGTCCGCTTTCCAGGCCCCGCTGGCCTGTGACATTTCCAGACGGGAATGGGTCGCGCTGCGCGCCGCAATGCGGGTCCTACCAGACCTGGCACAGCAACTCGCCGCCGACACCCTCCTTGCGGGCGCTCTTGCCCGTCATCACGCCTTTCGGCGTGGTCAGAATATTAACTCCCAGCCCACCGAGAACCTTGGGGATATCGGTGGAACCGACATAAACCCGGCAACCGGGGCGGGAAACCCGCTCGATGTGCGAAATCACCGGCTGGTTGGCCGGCGTGTACTTGAGGTACACGCGGATCGCCTTGTGATTGTTCTCATCGACGATCTTGTAGTTGAGGATGTAGCCTTCATCCTTGAGAATTCGCGCGATCTCGGTCTTCAGCTTCGAGGCCGGCACATCGACCTTCTGGAAGCGCGCCTTCAGGGCGTTCCGGACGCGTGTGAGCATGTCTGCGATGGGGTCAGAAATCATTGTTCTCCTCCTTCGCGCTTCCTTTCTCCATGATTCGCCTTCACGGCCCTTACCAGCTCGACTTCGTCACGCCGGGCAATTCGCCCAGCAGGGCCAGTTGCCGGAAACAGATGCGGCATAACTTGAACTTGCGCAGGTAGCCCCGCGGGCGGCCGCAGCGCAGGCAACGGTTGCGGTGACGCACTGCGTACTTCGGCGTCTTCTGTATGTCCTTCGCGTACTTTGCCGTCGTTGACATTCTTCCTTCAGCTCCGTTCTTCCCGCCGCTAGTTCTGCCGGAATGGCATGCCCATCAGCTTCAACAACGCCATCGCCTCCGCGTCGGTGCGCGCCGTTGTCGTGATGCAGATGTTCATGCCCTTCAACTTTTCAACCTTGTTGTAGTCGATTTCGGGGAAAATCAACTGGTCCTTCACGCCCAGAGTGTAGTTACCGCGTCCGTCAAAGCTCTTCTTCGAAACACCGCGAAAATCGCGCACACGCGGCAGAGCGACGTTCATCAGGCGGTCGATGAATTCGTACATCCGGTCGCCCCGCAGCGTGACCATGCAGCCGATGCTCATGTTCTCGCGCAGCTTGAATGCGGCGATCGACTTTTTCGCCTTGGTCACGACCGGCTTCTGGCCGGCGATGGCCGCCAGTTCGTTAACCGCCGGGTCCATCAATTTCGGGTTCTGTGTCGCCTCGCCCAGCCCGACGTTCAGGGTAATCTTCTCGATCTTCGGCACGGCCATGACGTTCGAGTAGCCGAACTCCTTCATCAGCGCCGGGGCCACGGTTTTCGTGTAGAACTCTCTCAGTCTCGCCTTCATGAACCACGCTCTTTCCGATCATTTCGCAGCCGTGCTTGCGGCCGCGATCCTGATCCCTGCAGCGGCCTTCGCCGCCGCGTCCGCATTCTCTCCGGCAGCGTTCTCTTCGCCGCCGCTCCAGGCCCTCGCCGATCCGGCCCAGGCCGGAACCGGCCACTCACTTCTTGTCCAAAACCTCACCCGTTTTGCGGGCGATCCGCACACGGCGGCTCTTGCCGCCGACGGTCTCGATCTTCGTTCCAATGCGGGTTGTTTTCCCGTCCGAGGTCATGATCATCACATTGGAGACATGGATCGAGGACTCGCGCTCCGCGATGCCGCCCTTGACGGCGCGCGCCGGATTGGGGCGCACGTGCTTCTTGGACATCATCACGCCTTCCACCAGCAGCCGGCCCGTGCCGCGGTTGACTTCCAGCACCCGGCCCGTTTTCCCCTTGTCGCGGCCGGCGATCACTTTCACCATGTCGTTTTTCTTGATCCGGATGCGCAGCGGTTCAGCAGCCGCCTTGCTCCGGTTTGCCAGACGCCCCGCCATGTCAGATCACCTCCGGTGCGAGAGACACAATTTTCATAAACCGCTTGTCGCGCAGTTCCCGCGCCACCGGGCCGAATACGCGCGTGCCGACCGGTTCGTTCAGGTCATTGACCAGCACGGCGGCGTTGGAGTCGAAGCGAATGTAAGTGCCGTCCTTGCGACGAGTCTCCTTGCGCATCCTGACGATCACGCACTTCACGACCTTGCCCTTCTTGATGGCTGAATCCGGCGCGGCTTCCTTCACGCTCGCCGTCACGACATCCCCCAGGCCGGCCTGGAGGCCCTTGTCGCCTCCGCGCGGCAGAATGCACTGCAGCCGCCGCGCGCCGCTGTTGTCGGCCACCTCGAGGATCGTTCTCATTCCGATCATGGCGTCACCCTCACCTTCGCAGCCTCGGAATCCTACTCCGCCAAAGCGATGCTCGTATCCGCCCCGTGGCGGATGACTTCACCCAGCGTCCAGCGCTTCAACTTGCTCAGCGGGCGGTTTTCGACGATCCGCACCACATCTCCGACATGCGCCAGCCCGGTTTCGTCGTGCGCGTAGAATTTCTTGCGCTTGGTCACAATCCGTTTGTACAGCGGGTGCGGCACCCGGCGCGTGACCTGCACGACGATGGTCTTGGCCATCTTGGCGGAAACGACTTCGCCCACTTTTTCGTTCTTGCGGACAACCTTCTCTTCGGCCATGGCTTACTTCGTTCCCTTCTGAGCGCTGCGCGCGCGCTCGCCCAGCACAGTCCGCATCCGCGCCCGGTCCTTCTTGAGTTCGCGGTATTTCTTCATTCCGTCCATCTGGCCCATGGCCATCTGAAACTTCAGCCGGAAGATCTGCTCGTCCGCGTCCTTCAGACGGGTGGTCAAATCCTTGCTGTCGATTTCCCGAATCTTTTCCGCTTTCATCGCGCTGCTTCCTCGTGGCTCGCCTTTAAGATCAGCCCGTCGTGTCCGTGCGGCTTACGATTTTTGTGCGCACTCCAAGTTTTGCCGCCGCCAGGCGCATCGCTTCGTCGGCCGTGTGCGGCGGAACGCCTTCCATCTCGAACAGAATCTTCCCGGGCCGGATCACCACCACCCACTGCTCGGGAGCGCCCTTGCCTTTGCCCATGCGCGTCTCGGCCGGTTTCTTCGTGATCGGCTTGTCCGGGAAAACCCGGATCCAGATCTTCCCGGCGCGCTTGATGTACCTGCTCATGGCGATGCGGGCGGCCTCGATCTGCCGGTCCGTCACCCACCCGCAGTGCAGCGCTTTGAGGCCGAAATCACCAAATGCGAGCGAGCTGCCGCGCTGGGCCATGCCCTTCATGCGGCCGCGTTGCTGCTTCCTGTACTTGACTTTCTTCGGCATCAACATGAGCGTCAGTCTCCCTTCCCAAGTCGCCTCTCTACTGGCCCGCCGGCTCTTCCGGCACAATCCCGCCAACGGGCGGCAACAGCGGAGCGGGCGCTGCCTCAACCACCGGCGCCGCAGCCACTGGAGCGGCAGTCACGGCGGGTGCGGCGGCTGCTGCCGGCGGCGCACTGTACTGTGGCGGGCCGGCGCGCCGGTCGCGATCCGGGCGCTCGCCACGATCCGGACGCTCGCGGCGCTCACCACGCGGATTGCGGCGCGGTTCGTCGCCACGCACTGAACGGCGCGAGAAGCCGTCGGTGGACACCTCGCCTCGATACACCCAGACTTTAATGCCGATGACTCCGTACGTCGTGTAGGCTTGCGCGAAGCCGTAGTCGATATCGGCGCGCAGGGTGTGCAGCGGCAACTGCCCCTGCAGATACCACTCGCTGCGGGCGATTTCCGCGCCGTTCAGCCGCCCGGACACGCGCACCTTGATGCCCTTGCAGCCGAAGCGCTGGGCGCTCTCGACGGCCTTGCGCATGGCGCGCCGGAAAGCGACGCGCTTTTCGAGCTGCAACGCGATCGACTCGCCCACGAGCTGGGCGTCCATCTCCGGTTTGTGTACTTCCTGGATATCGATGAAGACTTCGCGCTTGGTCTTGGTCGCCAGTTCCTGCTTGAGCTTTTCGATCTCCGCTCCCTTGCGGCCGATGATCAGCCCGGGGCGCGACGTGTGGATGGTGATGCGCAGCTTGGCTCCGCCGGGACGCTCCACCTCGACGGCGCTCACGCCGGCGGACTTCAACCGCTCCTTGAGCATCTTCTTCAGATCGAGGTCCTCGTGCAGCAGCTTGGCGTAGTCGGCGGTGGCGAACCATCGCGAACGCCAGTTCTTGGTGATGCCCAGCCGGAATCCGTAAGGATGAACTTTCTGACCCATGCGCTGAACCTTCCTATTCCTGCGCCGGCGCACTCTTGTCGCCGACCTTGACCACGATGTGCGACGTGCGCCGCTGATAGCGGTAGGCTCGGCCCATCGGCGCCGGCCGCACGCGTTTCTGGCGCGGCCCCTCGTTGACATAAGCTTCCGTCACAAACAAGCTGTCCACGTCCACGTCTTCCTTCTTGTTTTCGGCATTGGCGATCGCCGAGCGCAGCACCTTCTCCACCACGGGGGAGATCCGTTTGCCGGTGGTCTTGAGAATGGTGATCGCCTCGCCGGCCTTGCGACCCCGGATCAGATCCACCACCAGGCGGGCCTTCTGCGGCGAGATCCGGACGTATCTGGCTTCTGCTTTGTCTGCCATCGTGGCTTCCCTTTCCGCTGTTCCCTTATGCCGGCTTAGCCGCCTTGTCCACCTTGGCGGCGTGCCCTTTGAATGTGCGCGTCGGTGAAAACTCGCCCAGCTTGTGGCCCACCATGTTCTCGGTGATGTACACCGGGATGAACTTCTTTCCGTTGTGCACGGCGATGGTGTGCCCGATGAACTCCGGCAGGATGGTTGACCGCCGGGACCAGGTCCGCACCACTTTCTTCTCGTTCTTGGCGGCCATCGCGGCCACCTTCTTGACGATGTGGTCGTCCGCGAACGGCCCCTTTTTCAGTGAACGGCTCATGTCTCCCTACTCCGCCCTATTTGTTCCGCGTCGGCCGCCGCGTCACGATGTCGCGGTCGGTGCGCTTGTTGTTGCGCGTCTTGAAGCCGCGGGTCGGCTGACCCCACGGAGTCACCGGGTGACGTCCGCCCGATGTCCGGCCCTCGCCTCCGCCATGCGGATGGTCGATGGGGTTCATCGTCACACCGCGATTGTGCGGCCGGCGTCCCAGGTAACGCGTCCGGCCGGCTTTGCCCAGGCTCACGTTTTCGTTATCCAGGTTGCCCACCTGGCCGATCGTCGCGCAGCACAGAAGCGGCACGCGCCGGATTTCGCCCGACGGCAGTTTCAGCAGGGCCACGCCGCCTTCTTTAGAAACCAGTTGCGCCGCTGCGCCCGCTGAACGGGCCATCTGGCCGCCCTTGCCCGGGCGGAGTTCGATGTTGTGAACCATGGTGCCGGCCGGGATGTTCTCGAGCGGCAGCGAATTGCCGACCAGAATGTCGGCCGCCGGTCCGCTCATGAGCCTGGCGCCCACTTCCAGCCCCACGGGGCACAGAATGTAGCGCTTTTCCCCGTCGGCATAGTTCAGCAACGCGATGCGGGCGGAGCGGTTTGGATCGTACTCAATGGAAGCCACCTTGGCCGGAATTCCGAACTTATCCCGCTTGAAGTCGATGCTGCGATAAGTGCGCTTGTGCCCGCCGCCGCGGAACCGGATCGTGGTCAGTCCCTTATTGTTGCGGCCGCCGGACTTTTTCAGGCCCTCGGTAAGACTCTTCTCCGGGGTCTCTTTCGTGACCTCGTCACGAGTCACGACCGTCTGGAAACGCCGCGTCGGCGTGGTCGGTCGGAATTTCTTGATTGGCATAGGATCTCGCCTTTTCTAAGTCCTTCGCGTTACCGCTTACAGTTCCGCGTACTCAGGGGCTTTCTGGCCCGCTTTCAGCCGGACATACGCCTTCTTCCAGTCGGACCGATAGGCCGAATAACGGCCCCGCCGCCGGAGCTTGCCCTCGAACGCTGCCGTCCGGACGTCTTCCACCTTCACCTTGAACAGGCTTTCGACCGCCTGCTTGATCTCCGTCTTGTTGGCGTCGCGATGCACCTCGAAGCACAGTGTGCGCTCCGCTTCCTTCTTGTCCACGCCCTTCTCGGTCACGATCGGGCGGATGATCACGTCGTAGCGGTTCATTGCGCCAACGCCTCCGACAGCTTCTTTGCGGCTGCCTCGCTGATCAAGATGTACCTGTGCGCCAGCAGGTCGTAGGTCGTAACATCCTTGGTCGCCACCAGCTTTACGCCCGGCAGGTTGCGCGACCCGAGTTCCAAGTTGCGGTTCGGCTCGGCCGTATTCACCACCAGCACGCTGCGCCTGGTCTCAAGCGTCTCCAGCGCGGAAGCCATCGTCCGTGACTTATGATCCGCCAGCCCGAATGTGCTGACCACCTTCAGTTCGCCGTCCCGCAGTTTTGCTGTCAGTGCCGAACGGAGTGCGCCGGTAATCATCTTCTTATTCAGCCGGTAGGAGTAATCACGCGGCTGCGGTCCATGCGTCGTTCCGCCATGGCGCCACAGCGGGCTGCGGACCGAACCGATGCGCGCCCGGCCGGTGCCTTTCTGCCGCCACAGCTTCTTGCCCGAGCCGGCCACTTCCCAGCGATTCTTGGTCTTCGCCGTTCCGCTGCGCTCGCCGGCCAGGTAGTGCCGCACGCTCTCGTAGAGCAGATGCTCGTTGATCTCGGCGCCAAAGACGGCGTCCGCCAGCTCTATCTCGCCGACTCTCTCGTTTCTCAGATCGTAGACATCAACCTTCGGCATCGCTAGTTACCTCTTCGCCCGGCGCACGATCACGTAGCCGCCATTCGGGCCGGGGACGGCGCCCTTGACCAGCAGCAGGTTGTCCTCCAGGTCGATCTCGACCACTTCCAGGTTGCGGACCGTCACCTGGTCGTCGCCCATATGGCCGGCCATACGCATCCCGGGCACGACCCGCGAAGGATAACTCGAGGCGCCGATCGATCCCGGTGCGCGGTGGAACATCGACCCATGCGTCGCGTCGCCGCCACCGAAGTGGTGGCGCTTCACGGTGCCGGCGAACCCGCGTCCTTTGCTGATCCCGGTGATATCGACCTTTTCGGCCAGCTTGAACTGATCCACTAAGACCTTGTCGCCCGGCCGCGGGTCGCCCATGCCCGGCCGCAGGCGAAACTCGCGCAGGTACCGGACGCCGTCGGCGCCGGCCTTCTTCAGATGCCCGGCGAGCGGCTTATTCCGCTTCCTGGCGAACTCGACGAGGCCCAGTTGTACGGCGTCGTAGCCATCCGACGCCGGAGTCTTGCGCTGCACGACCACGCACGGGCCGGCCTTCAGCACGGTGACAGGAACAACCTGGCCGTCAGGCCGGAACACCTGAGTCATGCCAATCTTTTTGCCAATGATTCCAGGGCTCATATCACTTACTTCCCTTTCCCGCCATGTCTCTACGCCGACACTGGGCGGGGCTCACGGCGCGGTTCCATCCCGCGCATGATCTCTACTTCGCGGCCCCCTTGTGGTAGGCCTTGATCTCCACGTCCACACCGGCCGGGAGATCCAGCTTGCTCAGCGCGTCCACGGTATCCTGGGTCGGCTCGATGATGTCGATCAGGCGCTTATGCGTCCTGACCTCGAACTGCTCGCGCGACTTCTTGTCCACATGCGGCGAGCGGTTGACCGTGTAGCGATTGATAGTCGTCGGCAGCGGGATCGGACCAGCCACACGCGCGCCGGCGCGCTTTGCCGTATCGACAATCTCCGTTGTTGACTGATCCAGGAGCCGGTGATCGTAAGCCTTCAGCCGAATTCGAATCCGTTTGGTCAGCACAATAACCCTTGCCTCTTCCTGCCGCTTTTCTCTCGCGGCCTGTCCCGCGGCCCAGGCCCGCTACTGCAGAATCTCCGTCACCGTCCCCGCGCCCACGGTCCGGCCGCCCTCGCGGATGGCGAAGCGCAGCCCCTTATCCATGGCCACCGGCGTGATCAGCTCCACTCCGATGGTCACGTTGTCACCCGGCATCACCATCTCCACCCCCTCGGGCAGCTCCACCACCCCTGTCACGTCCGTCGTGCGGAAGTAAAACTGCGGCCGGTAGCCCTTGAAAAACGGCGTGTGCCGCCCGCCCTCTTCCTTCGACAGCACGTACACCGAACCCTTAAACCGCGTGTGCGGCGTGATCGAGCCCGGCTTGGCCAGCACCTGCCCGCGCTCCACGTCGTCCTTGTCGATCCCGCGCAGCAGCAGCCCCACGTTGTCGCCCGCCTGGCCCTGGTCCAGCAGCTTGCGGAACATCTCCACGCCCGTCACCACCGTCTTGCGCGTGTCGCGGAATCCAACGATCTCCACTTCCTCGCCGACCTTGATGATGCCCTTCTCAATGCGCCCCGTCACCACCGTCCCGCGCCCCTGGATCGAGAAAATATCCTCGATCGGCATCAGAAACGGCTTGTCCAGAGCCCGCTCCGGCATCGGCACATAACTGTCCACCGCATCCATCAGCGCCTCGATGCCCTTCTCCGCCTCCGGATCGCCGTTGAGCGCGTTCAGCGCGCTGATGCGCACGATCGGCAGATCGTCGCCCGGGAATCCGTAGCTCGACAGCAGCTCCCGCAGCTCCAGCTCCACCAGCTCCAGCAGCTCCGGGTCGTCCATCATGTCGACCTTGTTCAATGCCACCAGCACGCACGGCACGCCCACCTGCCGCGCCAGCAGAATGTGCTCGCGGGTCTGCGGCATCGGCCCGTCCGGCGCCGCCACCACCAGGATCGCCCCGTCCATCTGCGCCGCGCCGGTGATCATGTTCTTGATGTAGTCAGCGTGGCCCGGGCAGTCCACGTGCGCGTAGTGCCGCTTGGAGGTCTCGTACTCCACGTGCGCCACCGCAATCGTGATCCCGCGCGCCTTCTCCTCCGGCGCGTTGTCGATCGAGTCGAAACTGCGGAACGCCACCTTCGGATTGTGCTTGCCCAGCACCTTCGTGATCGCCGCCGTCAGGGTCGTCTTGCCGTGATCAATGTGCCCGATCGTCCCGATGTTGACGTGCGGCTTGCTGCGATCAAATTTCTCTTTCGCCATCTCGGTTCACTCTCCTGCGCTTTCGCAAATCCTGACTGGCCGCCGCTCAGTTGGCGACCTTTCCCTGCGCCCGGCTGACAACCTCTTCGGTTACCGAAGCCGGCGCCTCTTCGTACCGGCCGAAATGCATCGTGAAACTGCCGCGGCCCTGCGTGCGCGACCGGATTTCGGTCGCATATCCAAACATCTCCGACAGCGGCACCATCGCCCGAATCACCTGACTGCCGCCGCGCAGTTCGACGCCTTCCAGCCGTCCGCGGCGGCTGATCAAATCGCCGTTGACCGAGCCCATGTACTCTTCCGGAACCACCACTTCGACGCTCATCACCGGCTCGAGAAGAACCGGCGTGGCCTTGCGGCAGGCATCCTTCAGCGCCATCGATCCCGCTATCTTGAAGGCCATCTCCGACGAGTCCACTTCGTGATAACTGCCATCGTAGAGAGTCACCTTCAGGTTGTTGATCGGATAGCCGGCGAGCACGCCGCCTTCCATCGCCTCAACGATGCCCTTCTCCGCCGGCCCGATGAATTCCTTGGGCACGGTGCCGCCCACCACCGCGTTGACGAACTCATAGTTGGCGGTGCGGATCGGTTCGATCCGGAGTTTGACGTGACCGTACTGACCCCGGCCGCCGGTCTGACGGATGAACCGGCCCTCGCCTTCGGCCGCCTTGCGCACGGTTTCGCGATACGCCACCTGCGGTTTGCCTACGTTGGCGCCGACGTTGAACTCGCGTTGCAGCCGGTTGACGATAATCTCCAGGTGCAACTCGCCCATCCCGGCCAGAATGGTCTGCCCCGTTTCGTGATCCGTCGAAATCCGCAGCGTAGGATCTTCCTGAACCAGCTTGGCGATGGCCATCCCGAGTTTTTCCTGATCGGCCTTGGTCTTCGGCTCGATGGCCAGTTGAATCACCGGCTCGGGGAAGTGAATCGACTCCAGCACCACCGGCTGGTTTTCATCGCAAATCGTGTCGCCGGTGGCCACCGACCTCAGGCCCACGCAGGCGGCGATGTCTCCCGCCATGACCTCGGTGAGCTCCTCCCGCTTGTTGGCGTGCATGCGGACCAGACGCCCGATCCGCTCCCGGCGCGCCCGGCTTACGTTCAGGATCGTGTCGCCGGCGTTCAGCGTCCCGGAATAGACCCGGATGAACGCCAACTGCCCCACGAAGGGGTCGGTCATGATCTTGAAGACCAGGGCCGAGAATGGCTCGTCGTCGTCGGACCGCCGCTCGATCTCAACCTCCGGGTTGTCAATCGCACTGCCTTTCATGGGCGGCACGTCGAGTGGCGAAGGGAGCAGGTCCACGATGGAGTCCAGCATGTTCTGGACACCCTTGTTCTTAAACGCCGAGCCGCAAATCACCGGGAAGATCTTCAGCGCGATGGTCCCGCGCCGCAGGCCGGCCAGAATCTCCTCGGGCGTGATGGGCTGGCCTTCGATGTACTTCTCGAACAGATGCTCGTCGCATTCCGCGGCGGCCTCGACCAGCTTGTCGTGGTACTCCTTGGCCTGGTCCCTCAGTTCGGAGGGGACTTCCACTTCGTCGTACTCGGCGCCCAGTGTCTCGTCCCGCCACACGCGGGCGGTCATGCTGACCAGGTTGACAACGCCCTTGAATTGCTCTTCCGCTCCGATCGGCAGCTGGATCGCCACGGGACGGCAACTCAGTTTCTTAGCGATCGTTTCGATGGAATGGAAGAAGTCCGCTCCGACGCGGTCCATCTTATTGATGAAGCAGATTCGCGGGACCGAATATTTGTCGGCCTGGCGCCACACCGCCTCGCTCTGCGGCTGAACGCCGGCCACGGCGTCGAACACCGCGACCGCGCCATCCAGCACCCTCAGGCTGCGCTCCACTTCGGCCGTGAAGTCCACGTGGCCCGGCGTATCAATAATGTTGATCTGATGATTGCGCCACGAACATGTCGTGGCCGCCGACGTAATCGTAATGCCGCGTTCCTGCTCCTGCACCATCCAATCCATCGTGGCGGTGCCTTCATGCACCTCGCCGATTTTGTAGGTGCGGCCGGTGTAGTACAGAATGCGCTCGGTAGTCGTCGTCTTACCGGCATCAATATGGGCCATGATGCCGATATTCCGCATATTCTCGAGTGCGATCGTACGTGGCATATCGTCGTATTCAGTGCGCGTGCCTGCGTTCGTTCTCCCTCGAACTACCAGCGGTAATGGGCGAACGCCTTATTGGCCTCGGCCATGCGATGGACATCGTCCTTTTTCTTCATGGCGCTGCCGCGGTTGTTGGCGGCATCCATCAGCTCATTGGCCAGCTTCTCGGCCATGCTCTTCTCGGAGCGCGCCCGCGACCCGGCGAGAATCCAGCGAATCGCCAGCGACGTGCGCCGGTTTTGCGGAACCTCGATCGGCACCTGGTAGTTCGCGCCACCCACGCGGCGCGTCTTGACCTCGAGCAGCGGCTTGCAGTTCTCCACCGCCTTCTTAAACAGCTTCAGCGGCTCGTCGTTGGTCCGCTCCTGAATGAGATCCATCGCGCCGTAGAAAATATTCTGGGAGGCCGTCTTCTTGCCTTCCCACATCATCGAGTTGATGAACTTCTCGGCCAGCGTCGAACCGTACACGCTGTCAGGCTGGATTTCGCGCACCTCGGCGCGGCGTCTGCGAGGCATTCCGGCTTCAGCTCCTTTCCCTTCCCTGCACTACTTTTTACCCTTGGCCGAGGGAGCCTGGCCCGCTTTCGGACGCTTGGCCCCATATTTCGAGCGGCCCTGCATCCGGCCCGAAACGCCGGCCGTGTCCAGCGTGCCGCGCACGATGTGATACCGCACGCCGGGCAGGTCCTTCACGCGGCCGCCGCGGATCAACACGATCGAGTGCTCCTGCAGGTTATGCCCGACGCCCGGGATATAGGTCGTCACTTCGATGCTGTTGGTCAGCCGCACGCGCGCCACCTTGCGCAGCGCCGAGTTGGGCTTCTTCGGGGTGGTCGTATACACGCGCGTGCAGACGCCCCGCCGTTGCGGACACGACTGCAGCGCCGGGCTCGCGGTCTTGTAGCGGGGCGGCCTGCGCCCCTTGCGGACAAGCTGATTAAACGTAGGCACGAACTAACCTCTGTCTCATCTGTCAGAGCGTCGTTTCCAACCTCCGGCCGCAAACGCGCACATACGCACCGCTCTTGCGGTCCCGAACGTTGGAGAATTCCCGAAAATTCGGCGGCGTCGCGCCGGAATCAACCGGCCAAGCCGTAGAAGAGGGTCATTAAGACCCGCCCATATCCCTGCCAGGGCAATGCCGGCAGGAACCTCGGGGCGGCTGCCCGGACGGCTCCCCGCTCACAAGCCAGCGCCTGATCGCAAGAAGGGTAGCCGGAACAGTCCAGCAAACTCCTCGAACTTTTTCAGCCTAGCACACCACGTGCCAGTTGTGTCAACGTCAACCGGTGGCACGCGCAATCCCGGAACCGCGGCTAGCGAAATATATCTTTCGATAGCTGAATTCTGAGCGAACCCTGCCGCTTTCCGCTGGCCGCCGCGCCCGTCACATCTCAGTCCGGCTCGCGGCCTTCGGCCAGCGTGCGGCGCCCCTCGGCGTGGTGCCGCACGTCGATCCCTTTCACCATGAACAGGACGTCTTCCGCGATGTTGGTGCTGTGATCGGCGATGCGCTCCAGGTTGCGGACCACCGCGATCAGATCGACGGCCTGGCGGATGCTCGCCGGCTCGTGCTCCATGAAGCTGATCAGCTCGTGATAGCTGGCCGAGCGCAGATTGTCCACCGCCGTATCGGACGCCAGAACGCTGCGCGCCAATTCGGCGTCGCGCTGCACAAACGCGTCCAGGCTCTTGCGCACCATCGATTGCACCAACCCCGCAATGTGCGGAATGTCCACCATCGGTTTGATCATTGGCGCCTGCATCAGCGACTTGGCTCGATGGGCGATGCTCTCCGCCAGGTCGCCCATCCGCTCCAGATCCGTGTTGATTTTGAGCGCCGCGACGATCAGGCGCAGATCGGCCGCCATCGGTTGGTGCAGCGCCAGCAGGCTGATCGCGAAATCGTCGATTTCAATCTCGATCTGGTTGATTCGAGCCTCTTTGCCCAGAACCTCCTCAGCCGCCTCCAGGTCCTTTTCCGTCACCGCGCTGATGCTGCGCTGGACGGCCGATTCCACAAACGAACACATCTCCAGCAGCTTGTTGCTGAGTTCATCGAGCTCTTCGACAAGGCGGCGCAATGATCTCCCCCAATCCGCGTTTTATCCGAACCGGCCGGTCACGTAATCCTCGGTTTCCTTTTTCGAGGGATTCTTGAAAATCGTGGCGGTCTTGTCAAACTCGATCAGCCGGCCCAGAAGGAAGAATCCAGTGTAGTCCGCGACGCGCGCCGCCTGTTGCATGTTGTGGGTGACGATCACGATCGTGCAACTGTCCTTCAGCTGGAAGATCAGGTCCTCGATCTTGGCCGTCGCGATCGGGTCCAGGGCCGAGCAAGGTTCGTCCAGCAGCAGAACTTCGGGGTCCACGGCCAGCGCGCGGGCGATGCACAGCCGCTGCTGTTGCCCGCCCGACAGCGAGTAGGCGGACTCGTCCAGTTTGTCCTTGACCTCGTCCCACAGCGCCGCGCGCCTCAGACTGCTTTCCACCATCTCATGCAGTTTTCTCCCGCGCGCGAACCCATTGATACGCAGGCCGTAGGCGACGTTGTCGAAAATCGATTTCGGGAACGGGTTCGATTTCTGGAAAACCATCCCCACGCGGCGGCGCAATTGCGACACGTCCATGTCGAAGATGCTCGCGCCGTCGAGCAGCACTTCCCCCTGGACGCGGGTCTTGCGCACCAGTTCGTACATGCGGTCGAGCGTTCGCAAAAACGTGGATTTCCCGCAACCGGAAGGGCCGATGAACGCCGTCACGCGCTTCGCGCTCATCTCCAGGCTGACGCTTCTCAGCGCTTCGAACTCGTCATAAAAAAAGCTGAGATCGCTGACCTTCAGCTTGGGCCCGACGCCCTCGGCCAACTTCCCCGTGGTCCCCTCCACCGCCACAGGCCGGTTGGCCAGGCCCTCGCCATTCTGCTCGAAAACCGGCTTGATGGGGCTATCCATGGTTCACCTCGCGGCATGGCCCCTTCTGGCCAGAACCAGCCGCGAAGTAATATTCACCGCCAGCACCAGCGTCAGCAGGACGAAGCCCGCGGACCAGGCCTGCCGGTGCCACTCTTCGTACGGCGAGATCGCATAGGTGTAAATCATCACCGGCAGCGAAGCCGTCGGCTGGTTCCAGCCCGGGCTCCAGAACCGGTTGCCGAACGCGGTGAAAATGAGCGGCGCCGTCTCGCCGGCCACCCGCGCCAGGTCCAGCATCAAGCCCGTGAGGATTGCATCGAAGGCGGCCGGGATCACCACGGTCAGGATGGCTCGCGATTTCGACGCGCCGAGCGCCACCGCCGCTTCCCTCAGCGTGTCGGGAACGGCCTTCAGGAACTCCTCCGTGCTGCGTACCGCAATCGGAATCATCATCACGCCCAACGCGATGCCGCCGGCCAGGGTCGAGAAGTGGTGCTGGCGCATGATGATGACCGTGTAAGCGAAAATCCCCATGACGATCGAAGGAACGCCGTTCAGCAGGTCAGTCATGTAGCGCACCAGGAAGGAGAACGCGCCGCCGCCGTACTCGGCCAGGTACACGCCGCCCAGAAAGCCCAGCGGCACGCCCACCAGCGAGGCCACCAGCAGCAGTTTCGCGCTGCCGACGATCGCATTGGCCATGCCGCCGCCCGGTTCGCCCACCGGCACCGGCAGCTTGGTAAAGAAATCCCAGTTCAGGCTGGTTCCTCCATGCCACAACAGATAGCCTAGGATAAACAACAGGATGCCCACCGCTACCAGCGTACAGATTGCGGTCAGCGTGAGCATCACGGTATTGATGGCCTTGCGGTAGAGCAGGCGAGCCGTCATCACGTCGTCCCCTTGCGCGTCGTCGTCAGGATCAGCAGCCGCGCCAGGCCGTTGATCAAAAACGTCAAGGCGAACAGGATCAGGCCCATTTCGACCAGCGTGTGCCGCAGGATGTCGGAGCTCGCCTCGGCGAATTCATTCGCAATCACGGCCGCGATCGAGTAGCCCGGCGCGAACAGCGAGGCATGGATCTTCGGGTCGTTCCCGATCACCATCGTCACCGCCATCGTCTCCCCTAACGACCGCGCCAGGGCCAGGAAAATGGACCCCAGAATCCCTTTGCGCGCATACGGCACCACGACATCCCAGGTGCTCTCCCACTTAGTTGCCCCCAGCGCCATCGCGGCTTCCCGCTGATCGGCCGGCACGGCCAGCAGCACTTCGCGCGAAATGGAAATGATGAACGGAACGATCATCACCGCCAGCACGAACCCCGCCGTGAGCATGCTGACGCCATAAAAAGGTCCCTGGAACAGGGGCAGAAAACCCAGCCCGTCGCGAATGAACGGCTCCGCCCACTTGAGCATCGGAATCAGGACGAAGATCCCCAGCAGGCCGAAGATGACGCTCGGCACCGCCGCCAGCAGCTCGATCAGAAACGAGAGCACGTCCGAAATCCGCGGCGGCGCCAGTTCCGCCAGGAAAATCGCCGCTCCGACCCCGAACGGAATCGCCATGAGCAACGCCAGCGCCGAGCTCACCACCGTGCCGAAAATGAACGGCAGCGCCCCGAACTTCTCCTGGACCGGATCCCAATCCTGCTTGTAAAGGAACGCCCAGCCGAACCGCTCGCGCGAAACGGAGGAGTTGCTGTACAACTCGAAGATCACCCACACGGTGATCAGTACGATGCTCGCCGCAGCCGCAAAAACGATCACATTCGCCACATTGTCACCGCGCATCAGCCGTTCCCAAAAGGACTGCGCCCGCTCGTTCGAGCGGGCGCGATCCAACTTCGTTTCAGACGCGGCCATGCGGCTCCTTCGCCACTATTGAATCTTGGCGATGGCCTTGAGTTCCTTCACCACAACCGCTTTCGGCAAGCGGGCGTAGTCCATCCCGGGCACTTCGGCCATCTTCTGCGCCTCGTCTTCCAGCATCCACTGTAGGAAATCCACAATCGCCTTCTTCTTCGCAGGTTCCGGGTGCTTGGCCGCGTCCTGGATCTTTTCGGGAATCAACAGCCAGGTGAAGGTCGAGATGGGATAGGCCTCCTTGCCTGGCGCATTCGTGATCGAAACCCGGAAATCCTCCGGCATATCCTTTACCGTGCTCGCCGCGGCGGCCGTGACGCTGGCCGTCGTCGCTTGCACGAACTTCCCGGCCTGGTTTCTGACGAATCCATAGGCCAGCTTGTTCTGCAGAGCGTAACTCAATTCGACATAGCCGATCGAGTTGGCCGTCTGCTTCACCAGTCCGGAAACGCCTTCGTTGCCCTTCGCGCCCAGGCCGACAGGCCAGCTAACCGACTTCGCAGTGCCCACCTTGCTCTTCCACTCCTCGCTCACTTTCGACAGATAGTCGGTGAACACGAAGGTCGTCCCGCTGCCGTCCGAACGGTGCGCCGTAACGATCTCGCTATCCGGCAGTTTCACTCCAGGATTGGCTTTCGCCAGCAGCGGATCGTTCCATTTCTTGACCGTGCCCAGGAAGATCCCCGCCAGCGCTTCCGGCGTGAAGTTGAGCGCTGCTGAAACGCCCGGCAGGTTGTAGGTCGGCACGACGCCGCCCATCACCGTCGGGAAGTGCAGCACGCCGAATCCCCGTTTGTCCTGGAACTTCTTCAACTCCTCGGGATTCATGGGGCCGTCGGATGCGCCGAAGTCAACATTGCCTTCGGTGACTTGACCGACGCCTGCCCCGGAGCCCACCGACTGGTAGTTGATCTCGATATGGGTCTCTTTCTGGAACTCCGTGACCCACTTCTGGTAAATGGGGTTCGGGAACGTTGCTCCGGCCCCGTTGAGACGCACCGCCTGCTGCGCCAGGATCCAACCGCCCGCCATGAGGAAGGCGGCTATCGATATGAGAAAAATGCGCTTACTCATTGGAACTCACTTCCTTACTGGATTCTACTGCTTGCCCGCGGATTTTGGGTTTTTAGACGCAACTCAACCGAAGGCCCCGGTGGCTCTTCGGTTGAGTTGCAGACCGGAAACTTACTTGCCGATCGTCGGCGCTGAGCCGGGCAGCGTGTAGCGGATGTCCGCGTAGATCGAGTTGTCGTGCGCTTGCTTGGGTGAGGGCGAGGCGTAGTACCAGGGGTTGCGCGTCAGATACTCGTACTGGCCGATGAAAGTGAGGGCCCCGTACTTGCCGTCCTTCCAGAAGTTGTGCGTGAAACCGAAGGTGCCTTCCTGAATCGCACGATTATCATTGCTGGACGACTTGTAATAGCCATAACCGATCAGGCTGGTGCCATTGGCGTCGATGGCGATGTCGCGGCCCACGTAAACTGCGCCATAATAGGCCCACAACATGAGCTTCTTGGTGGCCTGGTATTCAAAGCCTTCCACGAAGCCGCCCGCGTGCACCGGGCTGATGGCGCCAGTAGACCTGATTATGAGGTCCGGCGCGTTGCCGAAAAGATAACGGCCGCCGCCATCGCTCCAGAAATTGTTGGTGATCAGCCGGAAGCCCTTCGCGATCTCGAAATTCCCGTTGAGCGATCCGCCCGCTCCAACCGCCGTGTAATAGTTGTGCGTGACGGTATTGTAATCCTTGAACGTGCGCTGGAGGCCCGCGATCTCGAAGTGCACCCGCCTGTGCGGGTCGAACGCCAGCTTGGCGATCAGGTCGGGGGTCACGTTGGGAGTGGACAGAGGGCTGGCGCCAACGCTATCGAACTCGGTGCCGGTGGTCGCCAGCGCGGCGGGCAATGTGATCGCCGCGGCGTTAAGGCCGCCTGAACCGCCGATGTACTGGTTCGGATTCTCGGCCGAAATGCCGAACGTAACCTTCTCGTTGGGATGGATGATGAAGCGCACGCCCGGCTGGCGGGTCCACGTGAGGCCGATTACGTAATTGACGTCCATCACCTGGCTGTAGAACAGGTCGCCCGGCAGCGCCGAGAGCCCCTTGCGGTTGGGAGTCAGCAAACTCCAGCTCTGGCCGGCCTGAAACTCAAATTTGTCCTTGCGCACGTCCACCCAGTACAGGCGGATGCGGGGCACGAAAGCGCCGTTGGTAACGCCCATGGCGTTGTTGCCGCTGGTTCCGAGGAAGTCGAACTCGTTGTAGCCGATGAAGCGCGCGCCCTTCCAGTCCCCGTCGACGCGGAAGCCCAGCCGGCTGTTCTGCGGGCTGAACCGGAACTCGCTGAGTTTTGCCGCGGGCAGGCTGTTGTTGTAAGGGACGCTGGCAAAGTTCGAACCGATGCCCGACCCGGCGTTCTTGTCGCGCCACACGCCGGTCAGATCCATGAATCCGACCGGTATGATCGTGACGTTACCGATGTTGAATTGTAAGGGCGAAGCTTTCTCCGCAGGCTGACCCGCCATCGCCGCTCCCGACGGGCTCATCGGGATCATCGGCGTGGTGCTGGCCACGTCGCCCAGCGGAGCCCGCGTAGCCGGAACGGCCATCGTCGGAGCCGGCGCCGCCACGTCCGTCTTCTCCGCTGTCGCCGCCGCATCTAGCATTCGCTGCTGCTCGGCCAGCGCCTTCTGCAGCGCTTCGATTTGCTTCTGCTGGTCCGCAATCTGCTTGCGGAGTTTCTCAAGGTCAACGTTCTGGCTGCGGGCCTTCTGTGATTGGTCGGCCTGTGTGCCGTCGTTCACAGCCGGGGTCTCAGCCGCAATCATCGATGTGGTCGCGGCTAGTAGGCAAGCTACCAGTGGGCCCGCAACCCAAGCCTGAATTCTGTGCTGACTCATTTGTCTATAATCCTGTCCTCTAGTTTTAGGCATCCCCAAGCGGCGGATGCGCGGTCTTTATGGCAATCGGAATCGGGTGTCTGAAGAGCCCCTCAAGCTGACGGCATACGTACGCATTGCCGTCGATTGCGAGACTTCCATACACGTCATCACAGAGATTATCGAATAGCTGTGAGCACCACATGAATATTGAATTACTGAAAGGTTACAAATGCGGACCTATCCTTTTAGCCGTTCTGCCAGCGGCAAGTGCGCAGTAAACGTTGACCCTTCCCGCAAACGGCTTTGGACTTCGATAGTTCCGCTCATTCTTTCGATGACATGTTTTACAATTGTGAGGCCTAGTCCCGTCCCCCCCACCTGCCGCGAACGCCCTTTGTCCACGCGATAAAAGCGTTCGAAGATTCGCGGCAGATCCTGCGAGGGGATCCCGACGCCGGTGTCCGCAATGGTGATGGACACGTTGCCGTCCTCCGTCACCGCCCGGATCCGCACTTCGCCCCCGGGTTGGTTGAACTTGATCGCGTTCGCCACCAGGTTCAGCACTGCCTGTTCCAGCCGCAGCCGCGAGCCCATCACGTCCACGTCCTCGATCTCCTCGCGGATCAACGCCACCCGCCGGGCGCTCGCTTCGCTGGCCACGATCGCGAGCACGCTGTCGATCACCTCCCGCACCGCAATCCGCGCCGCTTCCGGCGGATCGACCCGCGATTCCAGCTCCGACAGCACCAGCAGATCCGAAGCGATGCTGTTCAGCCGCACCGCGTTGGAGTGGATGATATTCAGGAAACGTCGGTTGTTTTCCTTGTCTTCCAGCGCCCCATCCAGCAGCGTTTCGGCGTAGCCGATGATCCCCGCGAGCGGCGTTCGCATTTCGTGCGACACGTTGGCGACAAAATCCTTGCGCACCTGCTCCAGCCGCTCCAGGTCCGTCGTGTCGTACAGAATCGCGATCGCGCCCTGGCCGTTGGGCATCGCCAGCGGGCCCGCCTGCACCTCGAAGGTCCGCTCTTTGTCCGACGTGATCTTGAGGCGGTGCTTGCGCGTCTCCCCCCGCCGCGCCACTTCGCCCAGCATCTCGAACAGCCCCGTATCCCGAATCAATCCCAGCAGCCGCGTGTTCTCGCTCACTCGCCGCCCGCCGCCAACGGCCCGGATCACCGCATCGTTGCAGAAGATGATCCGCAGATCGCTGTCCACCGCCAGAACCCCCTCCGCGATGCTGCCCAGGATCGCTTCCCGGCGCGCCGACTCCAGCTGCAGCCGCTCCACCAGCTTCCGGATCTGCGCCGCCACCCCCGCCAGCGAGCGCTCCAGCGCGCCCAGTTCGTCCTTGGCGTCGCTGGTTTCGTTTTGTCGGGGGGGGATCTCCAGCAGCCCCTCCGCCATGCTTTTCAAGCGCAGCACGCGCTGGATCAGCCCCCGCCAGGCCGCATGCGCCAGCCCGAGCGCCGCCATCGAGGAAGCCAGCAGGATCGCCACAATCCATGCCCGCTCGCCCGCCGCCGCCCCATACCGGCTCAGCACGTGCTCGACCGCGGCCAGCGCAATCACCATCAGGATGAGCGCCGTCAGGATCAGGCGCCAATAGTTGGAACTCCGCATTCTCTCGCTGCTTCTCTCCGGCCGGCCGGCTCAGCCAGCCTGCGCCGGGCCCCTCGGATTCGCCCCTCCGCACGAGGACGTCTACCCTGTACAATACCGCCTTTGGCGCGCCGCCTGGCCGCGCCGGAACAATTGCATATTAACTTGTTCCTTGTTTTGATGCTCCATTTAATTCAACATGTTCAGCGCGACCAAAAAGCCTGGTCGTGCTATGATAGTTTTCCCTGGATAGTCTTTTGATGAAACAGAATTGAAACAATGCCTGATTGTAGATATTTCAATCGGATTACAGCTTCAATTTATTTCAATTTGATTACAAACAACCTAATGTTCCCGGCAACAGAAGAGCGATAGATAACTAAGGAGTTATGGCATGCGCTTCGCGCACTGGATTGGCATTCCTTCGATTACGTTGTCCGTTTTGATGTTGGCGTCGTGCGGCGGACCCTCCGGCAACATGGTGAAGTTGCAGGGCGCCGGCGCCAGCTTCCCCGCCCCCTTGTACTCCAAGTGGTTCAAGGATTACGGTGCCGCCCATCCCAACGTTCAGATCGACTACCAGTCGGTCGGCAGCGGCAGCGGTATCAAGAGCTTCACCGATAAGACGGTCGACTTCGGCGCCAGTGATGCCGCCATGTCGCCCGAGGAGATCGCCCGCATCGACGCGGGCGTGCAGTTGCTCCCCATGACCGCCGGCGGCATCGTGCTGACCTACAACCTCGAGGGCGTGACGGATCTGAAGCTGTCCCGCCAGGCCTACGCCGGCATCTTCCTGGGTACGGTCAAGCAGTGGAACGACCCCCTCATCGCCAAGGCCAACCCGGGCCTCAAGCTGCCCGCCAAACCCGTCAACGTCGTCGTTCGCGCCGACTCCAGCGGCACTACCTTCGTCTTCACCAAGCACCTCAGCACCATCAGCCCTGAATTCGCCAAGAGCCCCGGGGTTAACAAGATGCCGAATTGGCCCGTGGGCACCAGGTCCAAGGGCAATGAAGGCGTCACCGCCGCCATCAAGACCACCCCCGGCTCCATCGGCTATATCGAGTACGGCTACGCCGTCAACCAGAAAATGCCGATGGCCAAACTCGAGAATAAGTCCGGCGAATTCATCGCCCCCACCGCGGCTTCGTGCCAGGCCGCGCTGGTCGTGGATCAGGTGCCCGATGACCTGATCATTTGGGCTTCCGATCCTGCCGCCAAGGACGCTTACCCGATCGTCACCTATACCTGGCTTCTGTGCTACAAATAGTACCCCGACAAGGCCAAGCTGGAGACCCTGAAGGGCCTGCTCCTTTACGCCCTGACCGACGGCCAGAAGCAATCCGAGCCGCTGGGTTATATCCCTTTGCCGGCCATGTGGTGGAGCGGGACAAGGCCGCCCTCGCGAATATCAAGTAGCTCGTCCGTTTGCCGGGCCGCGCTGTTTGCGGCCCGGCCCTGTTGGAATGCCTCCCCGCCGATGGCCGTCCCCGGCTGGGAGTGGAGTTGAGAGGAACCAGCCATCGTGCCTGTCGAGACCCAGATCTCCCAACCGCCTTCGCGGCCGCAGTTGTTGATCGACCGGACGTTCCGCCACCTTTGCCACGGTTTCGCCTGGTTCACCGTCATCAGCATCGTTTTCATCATCTTGCAAATCGTCATCGCCGGCGTCCCGGCCATGCGCCAGTACGGACCCGGTTTCATGACCGGAACCGTCTGGGATCCCAACACCGGCCAGTTCGGCATCCTGCCTGAAATCTGGGGCACCCTCTACAGTTCGCTCCTCTCGCTGGTCATCGGCACCGCCTTTGGCGTCGCCGCCGCCGTTTTTCTCAGCGAGGGCTACCTCGGTGAATTCGTTTTCGGATTCCTCAAGCTGTTCCGCGTCCATTTCCATCCCGTCTATGGCCAATTGCCCCAGCAGATCGAGGATCTGCTCAAGAATCTGATCGAGCTGCTGGCTGCCATCCCCAGCGTCGTCTATGGCTTGTGGGGCATTGTTCGTGGTCATCCCGCTGATCCGCCCGGCCTGCAATTGGCTGCACCTCAAGATGGGCTGGTTCCCGCTATTCAGCACCGACCTCAGCGGCCCCGGCATGCTGCCCGCGGTCATCGTACTGTCCATCATGATTCTGCCCACCATCACCGCCATCAGCCGCGATGCGCTCACCGCCGTGCCGCCCAAACTGCGCATGGCCGCCTACGGCCTCGGCGCCACCCGTTGGGAGACCATTCTCGCCGTCATCCTGCCCACCGCCGCCCGCGGCATCTTCGGCGGCGTCGTCCTGGCCTTCGGCCGCGCTCTGGGCGAGACCATGGCGCTGGCCATGCTCGTCGGCAACGCCAACCGGATCAGCGTCTCGCTCTTTTCCCCCGCCAACACCCTGGCCGCTCTGCTGGCCAATAACTTCCCCGAGGCCCGCCCCAAGGAGGTCGCGGTTCTCATGTACGCCGCACTGGTGCTGCTGGCCATCACGCTGCTGGTCAACATCATCGGCGCCTACATCCTCCAGCGCGCCGCCGCGCAGACCGAAGGAGGCCACTAATGAGCGCTCACAATCCCCCACCTGCCGCCGCAGGTCGCCCTCGATCCCTTCGAAGGCGTCGATTTTTCCGATCTCGAAAAATCGCTCCAGCGTCCCCGGACGCTGATGAGCGTCGCTGCTCAGCGGCCTCGTCACCGCTCATGACGCTCGTGGCCCTGGTCCCGCTCTTTTCGGTCGTCTGGATGCTGCTCTGGCGCGGCGGACAGCCGGCTCAGCCTGGCCTGTTCACCCAATTGCCGCCCGCCCCGCTCGAACAGGGCGGCGGCTTCGGCAACGCCATCCTCGGCACGCTTATTATCATCGTCCTGGCCGCCCTCATCAGCGTGCCCGTCGGCATCCTCAGCGCCGTTTTCCTGGCCCAGGCCACGAAGGAGAGCCGCCTGGCCGAGTCCGTGCGATTCGCCGCGAAAGTGCTCACCGGCTTCCCCTCCATCCTGGCCGGCGTCTTCGCCTATGGGGCCATCGTTCTGCTCACCGGCGGCTTCTCGGCCGTCGCCGGCGCCATCGCCGTCTCCATCCTGATGCTGCCCACCATCCTGCTGACGGCCGAGGATGCCATCCGCATGGTCCCCGTGAAGATGAAGGAGGCGGCCGTCGGCATGGGCGCCACCACCACCCAGACCGTTTGGATGGTGCTCCTGCCGACCGCCTTCCCCGGCATCCTGACGGGCGTCATGCTGGCCATCGCCCGCGGCGCCGGTGAGACCGCGCCGCTCATCTTCACCGCCCTGTTCAGCAACTACTGGCCCATCTCCAACGGCCAGGTCCATCTCATGCAGCCCACCGCCTCCCTGGCCGTCCTGATCTACAACTTCGCCGGTATGCCGTTTGACAATCAGGTGGAACTCGCCTGGGCCGCCGCCCTGGTGCTGGTTCTCATCGTGCTCGTCACCAATCTCACCGGGCAGGCCTTGTCCCGCCGCCAGATCCGCTAAGCAATAGGAGATTCTGACCTATGTCCAATGCCGCACATTCCGATGCACCGCTGAACGGCGGCGGCGCCGCCGCCGCCCCGGCCCGGCAGAAGGCAGCCCCTGACCCCAACGTCGTCATCGACGTCCGCATCAAGGAGCTTTTCTACGGCAACTTCAAGGCGGTCCGCGATACCAACATCCCGATTGCCAAGCACTCCATCACCGCCTTCATCGGCCCCTCAGGCTGCGGCAAGAGCACCGTTCTGCGCTGCCTCAACCGGATGAACGATCTCGTCCGCGGTTTCCGTTTCGACGGGCATGTGCACTACCGCGGCCAGGATATCTACGCCCCCAACGTCGACCCCGTCGCCGTGCGGCGCTTCATCGGCATGGTCTTCCAGCAGCCCAACCCTTTCGCCACCAGCATCTATAACAACGTCGCCTTCGGCCTGCGCCTCAACGGCTACAAGGGCGACCGCGCCGGCCGCGTCGAGCAGGCCCTGCGCCAGGCCGCCCTGTGGGAAGAGGTCAAGGACAAGCTCGGCAAGAGCGGCCTCTCGCTCTCCGGCGGCCAGCAGCAGCGCCTGTGCATCGCCCGCGCCATCGCCACCGAGCCCGGCGTTCTGCTGATGGACGAGCCCTGTTCCGCCCTCGATCCCATCGCCACCCGCAAGATCGAGGAGCTGATGCTCGAGTTGAAGCAGAAATACACCATCGCCATCGTTACCCACAACCTCCAGCAGGCCCAGCGCGTCGCCGACAAGACCGGCTTCCTCTACGTCGACACCACGCAAGGCGGCCGCACCGGCTATCTCGTCGAGTATGGCGACACGCAGCAGATGTTCATGGACCCGCAGGAGAAATACACCCAGGACTACATCCGCGGTGAGTTCAGTTGAGCCTTCCGCCGCGCCGGCCCGTGCTCGCTGCGGCGGCGCCCGGCCAATCGTGGTGAACGGGAAGGGAGCCGCAATGCCTTCATCCGGGTCTGCATCGGGAGAACTGCCTTTCGGGATCGTGCGACGTGCGCCGCTTCTGCTGGCCGTCGCTCTGCTCGCCGCCTTGGCGGCCTGCTCCGCGCCCGGCCCCCGCGTCAAAACCGCGCCGCCCGGCGGCATCCTTCTGAAAGGCGCCGGCGCAACCCTGCCCGCGCCGCTCTTCCAGAAGTGGTTCGACGTCTATCAACAGGCCCATCCCAAACTCGTCGTCGATTATGACGCCGCCGGCAGCGGCGAGGGCATCCGCCGCTTCATCGGCCAGAATCTGGAGCCCGGCGAACAGGTCGATTTCGGCGCCAGCGACGCCGCCATGACCGACGCCGAGCTCAGTCAGGTCCCGCAAGGCGCCCTTCTGCTCCCGGTCACCGCCACCGGCGTCGTCCTGGCCTATAACCTGCCCAATCTGCCCGGCGATCTGCGCCTCTCGCGCGCGGCCTATGCCGGCATCTTCCGCGGTGACATCAAGAGCTGGGACGACAAGCGCATCACGGCCGCCAACCCCGGCGTCAAGCTCCCCCGGCTGACAATCGTTACTGCCGTCCGCCAGGACTCCAGCGGCACCACCTTCGCCTTCACCAATCACCTCTGTTCCATCAGCCGCGCCTGGCACGACGCCTATGGCGCCGCGACGCTCATCAACTGGCCCGGAGCCTCCATGCGCGGCAAGGGCAACGAGCGCGTCGCCGCCCTGGTCCAGACGTCGGTGGGCTCCGTCGGCTACGTCGGCCTTGAGTTCGCCCGCAGGCTGGGCTTGAAGACCGCACTCCTCGAGAACAAGGAAGGCCGCTTCGTCCAGGCCACCGATGAATCTGTCACCGCCGCCTTCGCCTCGGCCCAACTGCCCGAAAACCTCCGCCTCTTCGTTCCCGATCCGGCCGGCCCCGGCTCCTATCCCATCGTCACCTTCAGTTGGGTGCTGCTGTACCGCCATTACCCCGACCCGGCGCGCGCCCTGGCGCTCCGCGACATCTTCGGCTGGGCCTTGAGCGACGGCCAGACCTACGCCCGCCAGCTTGGCTACGTCCCCCTGCCCGGCGCCGTCAGCGAAAAGGCCCTCGCCGCCCTGGCCGCCATCGTCCCCGGCCACTGAGCAATCCGCCCCCCCCTGCTAAACTGTATTCGAACCCGGAATGAGGATCCTCGCCCTCGCTTTGACGCTGCTGCTGTGCGCGCTGCTCGCCGCCCCGGTCCCCAGCACCATCCGTTTCGAAGAACTTGCCCAGCGGGCCGGCCTGGTCTTCGCCTCCAACAGCTCTCCCACGCCCCTTAAGAACCAGCCCGAAACCATGGTCGCCGGCGTCGCCCTGTTCGACTACGACAACGACGGCTACCTCGACGTTTACTTGGTCAACGGCGCGGCCATCCCCTCGCTCCAGAAGGAAGGCCCGCAATACTGGAACCGCCTGTATCACAACAACCACGACGGCACCTTCACCGACGTCACCGAAAAGGCCGGTGTCCAGGGCATCGGCTACGGCATGGGCGTCGCCATCGGCGACTATGACAACGACGGCTGGCCCGACATCTTCGTCGTCAACGTGACCAGGAACCAGCTCTTCCACAACAACCACGACGGCACCTTCACCGACGTCACCGACCGTGCTGGCGTCGGCGGCGGCATGCTCGACGGCAAGAAAATGTGGTCCGTCTCAGCCGGCTGGTTCGACTACGACAACGACGGCAACCTCGACCTGTTCGTCTCCAACTACTGCAAGTGGGAGGTCAACAAGGACCCCGTCTGCGGCCCCCACCCCGGCATGCGCGCCTACTGCCATCCCAAGAATTACGCCGCCCTCCCCAATACGCTGTACCGCAACAACGGCGACGGCACCTTCACCGACGTTTCGGTCGAAACCGGCATCAGCAAGTCCTACGGCAAGGGCATGGGCGTCGCCTTCGCCGACTACGATCACGACGGCTTCATGGACGTCTTCGTCGCCAATGACAACGCCCCCAACCAGCTCTTCCACAATCTCGGCGGCAAGAAGTTCGAGGAAATCGCTCTCCAGGCCGGCGTTGCCTACCCCGAATCCGGGAACTTCATCTCCGGCATGGGTTCCGAGTTCCGTGGATGTCGACAACGACGGCTGGGACGACATCTGGCACACCGCCATCGAGGGCGAGTCGTTCCCCCTCTACCGCAATCACAACGGGACGGGCGATTTCGTCGAGATCACGAATCCCAGCGGCCTGGGCCATGTCACCCGTCAGATGTCCGGCTGGTCCAACGGCATCGCCGATTTCGACAACGACGGCTGGAAGGACCTGATCGTCGCCCGCGGCAACGTCCTCGACAACATCGCGCAGATGTCGCTGCGCACCTACGAGGAGCCCAACTCGGTTTTCCGCAACCTCGGCAACGGCAAATTCCAGGACGTCAGCGCCCAAGCCGGGCCCGATTTCCAGGAGGCCTCACCGCACCGCGGCGTCGCGCTGGGCGACATGGACAACGACGGCCGTGTCGACGCCGTCATCACCGTGCTGAACGGGAAGATGAAGTACTTCCACAACATCTCGCAGAATGACAACCACTGGATTCTGTTGAAGCTGGTCGGCGTCAAAAGCAACCGCATGGGCCTCGGCGCCGAGCTGCGCATCACCACCCCCGACGGCCTGAAGCAGTGGAACCACGCCACCACTTCCACCGGCTACGCCTGCTCCAGCGACCCCCGCGTCCACTTCGGCCTCGGCCCCAGCAAGCTCATCCGTGAGCTGGACATCGCCTGGCCCAGCCGCATCCACCAGACCCTCCACAACGTCCCCGCCGACCAGATCCTCACCATCACCGAACAGGCCGGCGAAACCGCCCTCCCCGCCCCCCAGTCCGCCCGCCGCTAGCGCCTCCATATCTGAGCCGCGACCGCCTCCCGTGGCGCAGGCACGTGTGTGTGGCGCAGGCACTCGTGCCTGCCGCGTCGACACTCGTGTCGTCGCTTGGACCCCGCGACGCCGCGACCGCGTGCTTCAGAGATGGAATGAGAAGGCCGGCCCCCGGCGGGATGCGTTAAGCTCCCAATGGTTGCGCACTCGAAGTGCAAAAGGAGACCGGCCATGAAGCAGAATACCACTGTGAAACGGAGACCGAAAGGTGAGTCCGCAGGCCCGCGCGGGCCGATCACGATCGGCCTGGACCTGGGCGACAAAAGCAGTCGCTATTGCGTGCTCAACGAGCGGGGCGAGGTAGTGCGGGAGGCCAGCGCGGCGACGACGAAGAAGGGGCTGTGCCAGGCCTTCGGCGCGCGGCCGCGCTGCCGGATCGCGCTCGAGGTGGGCACGCACTCGCCGTGGGTGAGCCGCCTGCTGAGCCAGCTGGGCCATGAGGTGATCGTGGCCAACGCGCGCCAGGTGCGGCTGATCAGCCACAGCAGTCGCAAGGACGACCGGTTGGATGCGCGGCCGCTGGCGCGGCTGGCGCGCGCCGATCCGCAGTTGCTGCATCCGATCCGCCATCGCAGCGCGAAAGCGCAGCGGGACCTGATGACGATCCGGGTCCGGGCGACGCTCGTGGAGGCGCGCACGGCGCTGATCAACGCGGCGCGCGGACTGGCCAAGGCGCTGGGCGAGCGGCTGCCGGCCTGCGACGCCGATAATCTGGGAACGGCGCGGCTGGAGGCGCTGCCCGGCGACTTGCAGGCGGCGCTAAAACCGCTGCTGGAGCAAGTGGAATCGATGACGGTGAAGATCCACGCGTTGGACCAGCAACTGGAGCAGATCGCCCGGAACGAGTATCCGGAAACCCAACTCCTCAAGCCAGTGAGCGGAGTCGGGACTTTGATCGCTCTGACATTTATCTTGACGGTGGAACACCGCGAGCGCTTTCAAAACAGCCGCGACGTGGGCTGCTATGTCGGCCTGCGGCCCAGGCGCAGCGAGTCGGGCCAGAGCCAGCCGCAGCTGCGCATCACCAAGGAAGGCGACATCTATCTGCGGACCATGCTGGTGCAGGGCGCGCATTACATTCTGGGCTGGCGCGGGCCGGACACGGACCTGCGGCGCTGGGGGCTGAAGCTGGCCGTGCGCGGCGGCAAGAACGCCAAGAAGCGGGCCATCGTCGCGGTGGCGCGGAAACTGGCCGTGCTGCTGCATCGATTGTGGACCACGGGCGAAGTCTATGAGCCGCTCCGCAACAGCAACGCCCGCTCGCGTTTGAAACGAGCGGCAGCTTAAATGGATTGGAGTGTGATGCAGATCGCCGGGTTCGGGTGACTGCGAGGTCGCGGCGGAAGAGCGTTCCTGGAAACGGGGGCGCCACTTCGGCACAGAGATGGCAGCACCCGTTCGAAATTGAGGACCCCAACTGGCACCGGAGCAAACCGCTCCATCAAGAGTGCGAATGGAAGCAGGGCGATCCGGCGGTGGCAGAACAGACAACAGAGCATTGCCGGGAACAGGCGGCAGAACAGAGCAGTGCTGAGAACAGGCGGCAGAACAGAGCAGTGCTGAGAATAGGAAGACGCGAGGACGCCGCGGCGCCTCCCGTCGGTCGGCCAACAGCGGCAGGAAAGAATTTGAGAAAAAACCCTTGACCGGGGCAGCCTTCTCATGGAAGCCGCGACCGTGAGGGAGCGGATGTGTTTCTGAGCCGCGACCGTGAGGGAGCGGATGTGTTGTTTCTGAGCCGCGACCGTGAGGGAGCGGATGTGTTTCTGAGCCGCGACCGTGAGGGAGCGGATGTGTTGTTTCTGAGCCGCGACCGTGAGGGAGCGGATGTGTTTCTGAGCCGCGACCGTGAGGGAGCGGATGTGTTTCTGAGCCGCGACCGTGAGGGAGCGGATGTGTTTCTGAGCCGCGACCGTGAGGGAGCGGATGTGTTGTTTCTGAGCCGCGACCGTGAGGGAGCGGATGTGTTTCTGAGCCGCGACCGTGAGGGAGCGGATGTGTTGTTTCTGAGCCGCGACCGTGAGGGAGCGGATGTGTTTCTGAGCCGCGACCGTGAGGGAGCGGATGTGTTGTTTCTGAGCCGCGACCGTGAGGGAGCGGATGTGTTTCTGAGCCGCGACCGTGAGGGAGCGGATGTGTTGTTTCTGAGCCGCGACCGTGAGGGAGCGGCCGTGCTAACGGCTTCTCCGCGACAGCCCACTAGGCCTTGATCGGGAGTTGGATGATTTGCCACACTACCGTCGTGGTTCAGAAGATCGCCGTAACCTCGGACCGCAGAACCGTTGCCGACCTCGACCGCTGGGTGAGCGAGGGCCGCTACCCGAACCGCAGCCGCGCCCTGCAATCGGCCGTGAATTTGCTCAGCGAGCGTGAGAAGCGGACCCGCTTGGTGCGCGAGCTGGCGAAGCTGGATCCGCGCGAAGAAAAGCAAATGGCCGAACAGGGCTTGGGTGATCGCGCTTGGCCCGAATACTTAGCCCGGATGTTTCACCACGATCGCAGCGAGGCGCGATGAGAGGGTCGCAGCTACAAGGCGCGCGACCGGAGCCGCCCGCAGGCGTACTTGGCGGTACGTTGAGGACGGCTACGGAGCGCAACGCAGTAGATGCGGCCCTATCGCGCGCCGCAGCCGATTGTTGGTGAAACATCCGGGTTAGGGGCGAAATCTACTGGGCGGACCTGAATCCCGTGCGGGGCCGGGAACAGGCCGGAATGCGGCCCGTTCTGATCCTCAGTCACGACCTGTTCAACCGCAGAGCCGAAACGGCGATCGCCATGGCGATCACCAGCCAGCCGCAGAAGGCCGGATTCCCGTTGACCCTGACTCTGCCTGAGGGACTACTTCCTAAGCCCTCATGGGTAAAAATCTCACAGATTCGGACCATCTCCACCAATCGCCTGGGCAAGAAAATCGCCACCCTTGACAGCGAGCTGCTCAGCCAGTTGATCGACGGCCTGCTCGAACTGGTTGGGTAATTCAACTTGCATGCCGTGCAACCAATGGCACGGACACCCCCATCCCAATCAAAGCTCTCCTCGCTGCGCGAGGCCGAATTTGTCTTCCAGCGCAGCGCGATAGTCCGCCGAGGTCCACCCCGGAGGCTCTTCATCCACCTCCAGAAGCGCTGCCGCTGCCTCCGCGACGCGGGAGTGGAGCTCGGATCCCTCAAGCATCGCCCGCAGCTCCGGGAGGAGATTCGCGTCCCGGCGCTTTCCCAGCCCCACCGCGGCTTCTTCGCGAACATCTTCATCCTCATCGTGCAGACAGCGCAGCAGTGCCTCGCGAATCTCGGGCGAGTCGGCATCCCCCAGCACTCCAAGCCCAAAGACGGCCCAGTCGCGAACATCCTTGTCGGCATCCATCGTGAGCTTCAGGAGCCCCTCGACCGACTGTGGATCGCTTGGGAATTGCCCCAACGCAAAGGTTGTCGCGAAGCGGATCTCCGCGTCGGGATGATTCAGAAAGTCGAGAATCAGAGGAATGGCTTGGGGATTATCAAGGTGACCGAGAGCCGAGATGGCCGAGTCAAGGACCTCGGCATCTTGCTCGTTCTCCAGCATCTTCGTGATGAGGGGGTACGACTCATCCCGGAACAACCAAACTGGTTGAAGTTTCTCGTCGTCCGTCACGGGCGCGCGCCTGAGCTGGCACAAGATTGCGGCCGCCCTCGATCTCTCTCGTGCATCTCCGGACCCACACCACGCCGCAGCTCGTTCGAATATCTCTCGGCTGCCGTCCCGGCGCAGCTCATTCACCGCCGCCCAGGCTTTCTCGGCCTCGTACTCGCCGGCGAGCGTCCGCGAAAAAAGCTCCTCAATTTCAGCTGAAGCCATTGCAGCCCTTTCTGGAGTATCGCCCCGTGTACCCCCCACGACAAGGCCGAAGGCGGTCACCTGAGGCTGCTGTGGGTCAACTCCTCGCGCGCCCCAGATTGGGTGCGAAATTCCCGGTTCAAAGGAACTGCCGCTTAGAATCAATTGTCAGTAATCCGAGTCAGGCAATCTCACCGACCCCGTCTGACACGCCCGTCGGCGTGCTTCAGGAAGTGGTGGCTGCCCTTCACTCGGATTTCAACGAAGCCTGCCCGAACCAAGATCGCAACGAGGTCCTTCCCCGTCACCCGCGGCCGCTTGCTCATGCCGCCACGGTGACCCGCTGGATCCCGACGAATTCCAAATCGGTGGACGAGCCGCCCTCCACTTCGAGACACAGCGCGATCGCCTCGCGGATGCGCTCCATGACAACGTCCAGGGAATTCGCCTGCGTGTGGCAGCCGCGTAGTTGCGGAACCGAGGCGATGTAATACCCCTCGCTGTCACGTTCGATGATCACGTCGAATTGGCGCTGCATGGGAGAACCGCCTCCATTGTAGTCCCGTTCATGCCGAGATTTCTGGAGTGGCGTTGCTGTGCCCGATGGACCCCTGGAGATTGGGCGCGGAATGCTCGACCCGGCGCTAACGCGCCCCCCGCTCGGGCGGAGCCGGCGGCATCTTGTCCAGCGCCACCAGCAGCTTCTTCACCGCCTGCGTGGCCATCCACCGCGGCACGTCCTCGCCACCCTCTGGTTTGGGCGTCCCCTGGTAGGACCACAGCGTCGCGTTGTGCTTGTCTTTCAACTCGATGGACAGGAAGCCGGCGTACACCCGCCGCACCTCTGAGCTGACCATCCGCTGGCGCGGGTTGAGCGTGTAATAGCCCTTCACCCACACCTCGCCGGCGCCTTCCACCACGGCATCGGCCTTGTCGGCCGAATCCACCACCGCCAGCCCCGGCGTGTGCTTCAGAACGTCAACCAGATCCTGGCGCAGAGTGTCGGCGCCCCGCTTGTCGCCAAAGGAACCGACGTAAATCGCCTCCCGGTGGCCCGATTCAGCCAGCGTGAGCCCGCCTGTGGCGGCGCCCACGGCGACACATCCCAGAACGCCGGCCACCCACCAGATTTGGCGCGCGAAGCGTGGTTTCAAGGGCACGGCGTAACCACTCCGATTATAGACCTCGTTGTCCCGGAATGCGACCATTTCATAGCACTCTTGAGGGCCCTGGCCGCGTCTCTTTGAGACACGCCAAGTGGTTATAAGCGAATGATTTGCACGCGGTGGATGAGTCCCTTTGGGAGAGGCTGTTTTGCAACCCTTCTGCAACACAGATCGCGTACACTGTGGATTGGCCGCAACCTCCATCCTGCGCGCTCTCATGGCCCTGTTCGCCGGGCTCTGCGGGCCGGTTGTGTGGGCCCAAACGCCCACCCCTGGAGGTCCCCAGACGCCACCCGCCGCCTCCGAGGCCGCCGTGCCTGCCGCGCCGCCGGAGGTCCCCTCGGACGACATCACCTGGGACAACCGTTTCTGGCTCTCCGGACAGGCCAACTTCATTACCCAATACCATCCCACTTTCCACGCCGATTACAGCGGCCCCAACAGCCTTCCGACCCCCGCCCAGGACGCCTCCTCGCGCGTGCTGACTCTGTTCATGGGCGTGCGCCTGCTGCGCGACACCGAGCTGCTCTTTGACCTCGAGGAAAGCGGCGGCCACGGCATCGGCGAAGCCCTTGGCCTGGCAGGGTTTACCAACCTCGACGTGGTCCGCAACCCGACCATTGGCAAGGCTCCGTATGTGGCCCGCGCCATGATCCATCAGACCATTCCATTGAGCACGGAATACACCGCCGCGGTGCGCGGGCCGCTCGGCCTGGCGCCCAGCGTGCCGGTGCGGCGGCTGGAGTTCCGCCTGGGCAAGATGAGCACGGTCGATTTCTTCGACCTCAACTCGATCGGCAGCGATAGCCACTTCCAGTTCATGAACTGGGTCGCCGACAACAACGGCGCATACGACTACGCCGCCGACACCCGCGGCTATACCTACGGGTTCGTCGGCGAATACTACGACAAGGGCTGGGCCCTCCGCTTAGGCGAGATGCTGATGCCGAGCGGCGCCAACGGCATCACGCTCGACTGGGATCTGGCCCGCGCGCGGGCCGAGAACTACGAGCTCGAGTTGCACCCCTCGCTGCTTCGCGAACGGGCCACCGTCGTGCGCTGCCTGGCCTTTGTAAACCACGCCAACATGGGCAATTACCGCCAGGCGATCCAGGATTACTACCAGGCCGGCGCCACCGCCATCCCCGACGTTACCGCCACCCGCCAGCAGGGCCGCACCAAGTACGGCTTCGGCCTCAACGCCGAGCAGGAGCTGACCTCCGATCTGCGCGCCTACGCCCGCTTCGGCTGGAACGAAGGCCACAACGAGTCCTTCGCGTACACCGAAGTCGATCAGTCGATCTCCTTCGGGGCCGACCTCAAGGGCACTAAGTGGCACAGAATGCAGGACAAACTTGGGGTTGCGATGCTCATCAACGCGCTCTCCGGCGACCATCGCGAGTACCTCGCTCTAGGCGGCGAAGGCTTCCTCCTAGGCGACGGAGCGCTCAACTACGGCCGCGAGAAGATCCTGGAAAGCTACTACAACCTGCATGCCTGGCACGGACTCTCGTTTGGCGCCGATGTGCAGCGCATCTGGGACCCGGGTTACAACCAGGACCGCGGTCCGGTGTGGGTCGGCAGCCTGCGCATGCACGTCGAGGGAATGCTCTCTTTCTGGCAGCACGAGGCGCGCTGACCTGGGGCGAATACAGGACGGCGATAGGGCGAAAGTGGAGTGCTTTCTTGCGCTTTTTCAGAGGCGCGTATTAATGTTCATAAGCCCTTTGTTTGCCACACTTCCACCGTGAGGCACGGTGGACCATGTTCATGTGGCATGTTAATGTTTGTAAGCCTAGTTATTGCAACAGATCCACCGTGAACCACGGTGAACCGTGTTAATGTTTGCCAAAATGCACCTCAAATTGACCTAAGTCCTTTGTTTGCCACAGATCCACCGTGAAGCACGGTGAAAATTGTGCAAGTCATTAAAAACAGGGCACTTGCGCGCATCGAAAAAGCGCATTTTCGGCCAATTCCCGCTAAGTCATAGATAAAACCATAGTTACGCGGAATGGCAAAAAACCGCGTTTTCCACGGTCAAGACACGGTAAAAACGGTGTTTTTTCCGCTCCGCCGCGTTTGAAATGCACCCTGAAATCGCCCCCGCTTCCGCCCGGGGGCCGGATTCGGGTAGCATGGGGACGCACCGATGAGTGCAAGAAAATGTTGAGCCCCACCGTCCGCGATGAACTGATCCGGATTGCCGGCTCCGGCAATGTCTTTGACCGGCCCGAGGACCTGCGGCTTTACGAATACGACGGCGGCGTTGACAAGGCCCGGCCGGACGTGGTGGTGCTGCCGTCAACGGGCGAGCAGGTCGCCGCCATCGCCCGGCTGGCGGCGAGCCACGCCCTGCCACTGGTCGGCCGGGGCGCCGGCACGGGGCTCAGCGGCGGGTCCATCCCGCGTCTGGGCGGCATCCTGGTCGGCTTCTCGCGGATGAACCGGATTCTGGAACTCGACTACGCCAACGAGCGCGCCGTCGTCGAGCCGGGCGTCGTCAACCTGGACCTGACCAATGCCGTCCAGGACGCCGGTTACTTCTTCGCGCCGGACCCCTCCAGCCAGCGCTCCTGCACCATCGGCGGCAACGTGGCCGAGAACGCCGGCGGGCCGCACACGCTGGCCTATGGCGTAACCACGAATCACGTCCTGGGCCTCGAAGCGGTGCTCGCCGACGGCGCCGTGGTCCGCACCGGCGCGGCCTGGCCCGACACCCCGGGCTACGACCTGACCGGACTGCTCACCGGCAGCGAGGGGACCATGGCGCTGGTCACCAAGGTCATTGTCCGGCTGATGCGGCGGCCCGAGTCGGTGCAGACCATTCTGGCGATCTACGACACCGTTGACGACTGCGCCGCCACGGTCAGCGAGGTCACGGCGCGCGGGATCACGCCGGCCGCGCTGGAGATGCTCGACGGGACGCTGCTGCGGATGGTGGAGGAGGCCACGCACGCCGGCTATCCGTTGGATGCGGCGGGCGTGCTGCTGATCGAGATGGAAGGCCTGCGTGAGATGGTTGACGATCAGGTCGAAAAGGTGCGCCAGGCCTGCCTCGCCTGCCGCGCGCGTGAGTTCCGCTTCGCGCAGACGGACGAGCAGCGGGCGCTGTTGTGGAAGGGCCGCAAGAACGCCTTCGGCGCCATCGGCCGCGTGAGCCCGTTCTTTTACGTTCACGATGGCGTGGTGCCACGCACGAAGATCGCGCCGGCGCTGCACGAGATCGGCGCGGTGAGCCGGCGGCGGGAGCTGACCATCGGCAACATCTTCCACGCCGGCGACGGCAACATCCACCCCTGCATTCTGTTCGACGCGCGGCGCCCCGGCGACCTGGAACGGGCCCAGCACGCCGGCTTCGATATTCTCGACTACTGTCTCTCCGTGGGCGGCTCGATCACCGGCGAGCACGGCATCGGCATGGAGAAGCTGGAGATGATTGGCCGCCAGTACACCGCCGAATCCCTCGACCTGATGCGCCGCATCAAGCACATGTTCGACCCGTTGGGCCGCTTGAATCCGGGCAAGATGCTGCCGACCGGGAGGAGTTGCGCCGAGATCAGGCAGCCGCCGCTCGTGAACCCGTCGCAGATGATCTGAGCCGGCGGCTGCATCCTTGTTATGGCATACGCTCACTTTGAGGAGTATTCAGCAGAATCCAGCGCGGCGACCGGCTATCTGGGGTCCAGCCGGATGCGTTGACCGCGACGTTCAAGCAGGAAGGCGCTTTTCTGGCGGCCATCAAAGGGGAATCGTGCCTACCCAGTGTGTTCCACAGTCACTTCGTGGTCCCCGTCTTCTCTTCCAGGGACGCTGTCACGGTCGCGGTTCTCCCCGGTTCGCCGGTTCGGAACCTCTTGCGCCCTAACTGTTACCGTTCCAGGCCCGAGCCGGGACATGCCGCGCCGGCGCAGAAATTATCGAACTGAACTTTGTTCCATCCCGTCCCAAAGGCCACCATCCCATGCGCATGAGTCTTACCTGACTCGACATAGTTGGTCAGTATCGGCTTTCCGTCGATCCAGACAGCGAGGGCGGAGCCGCGAAACGACATTTTCAGTTTGTGCCACGTCTTAGGCTCCCAACCGGGCGCATAACCCGACCCGATCAGCTCGACCTTTTGGCCCTTATCGGAACTGTTGTTTATGACCCACCTTCCGCCACTATCGACGGTCAACGAGTAGCCATCGGGGACCGCCAGGACGGGAATACAGGCACAGCAGAGATCCTTCTCCAGCAGGCATGGAGTCAGACGATCGAGATGGCCCCACAGCGTAACGGAGCCAACCTTTTCGATCGACACATCCACGCTCACCTCGTAGTCCGTCCAGCTGCGTGAGCCGACTTCGTCTCCCAGAGAGGTGAAGGGGAAGTGGGTGTTGAGGCCCCCACCCCATTTGATGGGAGGTTGATCCACCATCTGCACCATGCATTTCCCTGGCCTTCCGCTACAATTCGTTACTTCGAAGGAGCCTTCCTGATCTACAAAATACTTCGGGGGCTTATCAAGAGCGTCTTTTTCAAAATCGTTCGAAAAGGGAAATGGAAAAGCCGAATCGGCGGGAGAAGCCCCCGCGTCCCCTTTCTGTTGACCCGTGGTGGTGGTCAGCGAATAGATTGAAGCAGGCTGCAGGGTAATGCGGTAGGAGCCGCCGCCGGGGAGGTCCGGCTGCCGCAGGAAATAGGCGCCCGTTTTGATATTCGAATGCCAGACATGAACCGGGCCTCTGGACAAACCGTTCGTTACTTCAAAAGTAAGCGCCAGGTCCTCCGTAACATCCGATGTTTCAATAACAATGCTGTAATCCAAGTGATTGGGCGCTTTCAGAGTAACGTAGCTGCCGGCCGCTTTCCCGTTTACATCCTTGAGAAAGCCGGAAGCGCTGTCAATATACTGCCAGCCCGGTTGAACAAATTGTGTAGTATGAGCGGTGGCCCAAAGTGACGGCTGCACGGCATAATGCCCGGACCATGGGGAAGCGGTCTCCAGCATTCCCTCCCGGTCGGTGATAGAGGGAGGAAATGCTGCAACCGTAGTACAGTGCACAAGCTTAGTCATCCGGCCGGCAATGTAGGCTCGGTTCAGCATTCGTGCCATGTTCGCGGCCTGCGGACCTTCGTGCACTAAGTAAGCATCTTCGCTGTCCCAAAGAGGCACATAGCTCTGACCGCGGGTGAATGCTTGCGCCTCGGCGGCGCTGGCGTAGTCCCGCGGATAATGCACGCCAATCACATCCACGGCGGCCATCAAGGCCGGATCCGCCTTCATCTCGTTGACCAGTTGCCAGTCAAACCAATCCGCCGCGACAATGTGGGTATTCAACCCATGGCTTGCATTGTTGTCGAGCAAGGCTTTCTTGAGTGATTTGATCCACGCCCGGTCGTATCGGGTTTCGTTCCATATCCCGATATAGTTGACGTCGACCCCATAGACGTCGTGAGCTGCATTAATGAACTTCAGGTCATAGTCAATCATATCCTGGGAGTAGAAGTGGTGATTCCCAATCCAGCCTGGGGCGCCCCACGGCAGCAGGTCAACGCAAATTCTCGGGTTTCTCTTTCGTGCCTCCTGCATCAGCCACCACTCGTAGCCGCGGTTAAAGTTCTGGTCATCGCGCGAATGCATGTGGCTTGGTTCAGAACCCCAGGTACTATTGGTGTCGCCTCCAATCTCAACCTTGAGGTGCTGTAAGCTGGCGCCGTAGAAAGGCTTGAAAAGATAATCGAGGATTTGGCTCCTATATGGTTCGGGGTAGTCAATCAGAAATCGCGATGTCGCTCCCGCGCTCAATCCCCCAACGCCTTCAAATATTCTCCCTTTCCCATTTCCATCGACAGAAATCCGTGCTGTCGGACTGCCTGGGAGCGCCGGCGGTGTAACGGCTTTGCCCCCTTGCTGCCAAGCCCATGATGGTGTAGCAAGGGCAGTAATTGCCATGATCAAAGCAAATCCCCTTGCCTTGGCGATCATCATCGTTGTATACCTTTCCTGCTTGAGCCGGGATTTCCATTTTCACTCCCGGCCTCCGGGCATCGTATCACGGGCCACCCACTTCGATCTCAAAGGTCTGCAAGCGCGAGGTCAGGGCCGCCCCACGATCCCAAATCTTCTCGGAACCGATCAGGCGGAACGTCGGATCTTTGGAGAGCCGCTCGGCATCGTTGACATCCTCATGGCCTGCGATGCGGCTGTAGACCGACTGGCGCAACAGGTCCGCCAGCGGAAGCTGCGTGTTGTTCCCGCGCCGTGAGTCGGTCAGGTGCTGGAAATACGGGGTTATTGCGATTAATCGGGAGCGAAGGATGTCGTGTGGTCGTGGCGCAGCGCCGGCGGCTGTTCTTCCTTGCGCAACACGCAATTGCCGGCCACCAGCAACTCCATCCCGGTGCCCATGAAGCAGGCCAAAGCGTCCTCCGGCGTGCACACAATCGGCTCCCCGCGGACATTGAAGCTGGTGTTGACCAGCACCGGGCATCCGGTGCGCTGCTTGAAGGCCCTGAGCAGCGCGTGGAAGCGCGGATTGGTCGCTTCGTGGACCGTCTGAATGCGGGCCGAATCATCCACGTGCGTCACGGCAGGAATCTCGCTGCGGGCGACGTTGAGCCGGGCGATGCCAACCAGCTTCCGCTGCTCCTCGGTCATGGGCTTGCGCCGGCCCGCAACCACGTCGGCCACCAGCAGCATGTAGGGACTCGCCCGTTCGAGTTCAAACCACGCGCTCGCGTCTTCGGCCAGGACTGCCGGAGCGAACGGGCGGAAGCTCTCCCGGAACTTCACCTTGAGGTTGAGCTGCGACTGCATTCGCGGCGAGCGGGGGTCGCCGAGAATGGAGCGCGCCCCCAAGGCGCGCGGCCCGAACTCCATGCGCCCCTGGAACCAGCCGACCCCTTTCTGCTCCACCAGCGCATCCACGCAGGCACTGAGCAGTGCGGCGTCATCGAGGACCGTGAAATGGGCTCCCGCGGAGGCCAGCCGCTGTTCCAGCTCGGGTTGGGAAAAGGAGGGCCCCAGGTACGAGCCCTGCATGTCGTCGCCGGCGCTGGGCGTGCGCGCATGGCCCGTGTATAGGTAATAGGCGGCCAGCGCGGCACCCAGTGCGCCACCGGCGTCGCCGGCGGCGGGTTGAATCCAGATCTCCCGGAAGTGCCCGTCGCGCAGAATCCGGCCATTGGCCACGCAGTTCAGCGCGACGCCGCCGGCCAGACACAGGTTCCTGGCCCCGGTCTCGCGGGCCAGCGCGCGGGTCATGCGCAGAACCACTTCCTCCAGCGCCGCCTGCACCGATGCCGCCACATCCATGTGGCGCTGGGTCAGCGGCTGATCGGGCTTGCGGGCCGGCCCGCCGAACAAGGCGTCGAAGCGGCGGTTGGTCATCCGCAGGCCGGTGCAGTAGTCGAAATAGTCCAGGTTTAAGTGAAAGGAGCCGTCGGGCTTGACGTCCAGCAGGTTGTCGAAGATCAGGCTCGCATACCTGGGCTCTCCATATGGAGCCAGGCCCATGACTTTGTATTCGCCCGAATTGACCTTGAAACCGGTGTAGTAGGTGAAGGCCGAATACAGCAGACCCAGCGAGTGGGGGAAATGAATTTCCTTCGTAATTTCAAGATGATTGCCCCGCCCGCTGGCCAAAGACGTCGTGGCCCACTCGCCCACGCCATCCATAGTCAGGACCGCCGCCTCTTCAAACGGCGATGGAAAGAATGCGCTGGCGGCGTGGCTTAAGTGATGCTCAGCGAAAAGCAGACGGCGGTCCCAATCGATACGTCCATCGGCCCAGGGCTGCAATTCCTCGCGCAGCAGACGCTTCTGGAAGAGTTTCTCCTTCAGCCACAAAGGGACGGCCATCTGGAACGAGCGCAGGCCGCGCGGCGCGAAGGCGATATAGGTCTCGAGCAGACGCTCGAACTTCAGGAACGGCTTGTCGTAGAAGACGACGTAGTCAACCTGATCGAGACGCACGCCTTCCCGGGCCAGACAATAGCCGATGGCATGGGCGGGAAAGCGGGCGTCGTGCTTTTTACGGCTGAATCGCTCCTCCTGTGCGGCGGCGATAATCTCGCCGTCGCGGACCAGGGCAGCCGCGCTGTCGTGGTAAAAAGCGGAAATGCCTAAAATTCTCAATCGAGCGGCCCCAAAAGCCTAGAACATCGTATAAATGAAAGGCGCAATCGCGGTCCCCTGGGCCAGTATCAGGAGAACACCAAACAGCAACATCACTAATACGATTGGCAAAAGCCAGAACTTCTTCCGCGTTTTCAGGAACTCCCACAACTCAGCCAGGAAAGACATGACTTATCCTCTAAAACTGTTTGGACATACTCCCGGCTGAAGGACCGGGCGGATGGCGGATGGTCCAATACGAGTCCGCATCGGGCGCCGGTTTCAGGCGCAGCGGGTCGGCGCCGCGCAGGCGCGCAATCAGCCCGGCAGGCGCAAAAACAAGGAAGAACAGAACCGCGGTGAGGACGGGATTGACGACCCGACCCAGCAGCCATCCCAGCCGCGCCCAAACCCAGTTCAGGGGATGCAGCCACGCTGGCCGTAGAAGCGCGGCCGCGACGAAAGCAGCAGCCAGCGCGAGCAGCGGCAGCCGCACGGCCCCTCCCGCGCGCAGCGGCCACAGCCCCGCGATAGTCAGGGCCGCGGCGCATACCAGGCCGAAGCCGCGGTCCGAGGAAGCTCGAATCCGCTCCGCCCTGCGCAGATCTTCATGGAAGTTCAAATCCATAAGAATCCTCAGGTTACTGCAAGCCGCCGGCAGCCGTCCCGAGGCCCCAGTGTCATGTCTCGCAAGTTGCTTTACCGCTCCCTCACGGTCGCGGCTTCCATGAGAAGGCTGCCCCGGTCAAGGGTTTTTTCTCAAATTCTTTCCTGCCGCTGTTGGCCGACCGACGGGAGGCGCCGCGGCGTCCTCGCGTCTTCCTATTCTCAGCACTGCTCTGTTCTGCCGCCTGTTCCCGGCAATGCTCTGTTGTCTGTTCCGCCACCGCCGGATCGCCCTGCTTCCATTCGCACTCTTGATGGAGCGGTTTGCTCCGGTGCCAGTTGGGGTCCTCAATTTCGAACGGGTGCTGCCATCTCTGTGCCGAAGTGGCGCCCCCGTTTCCAGGAACGCTCTTCCGCCGCGACCTCGCAGTCACCCGAACCCGGCGATTTGCATCACACTCCAATCCATTTAAGCTGCCGCTCGTTTCAAACGCGAGCGGGCGTTGCTGTTGCGGAGCGGCTCATAGACTTCGCCCGTGGTCCACAATCGATGCAGCAGCACGGCCAGTTTCCGCGCCACCGCGACGATGGCCCGCTTCTTGGCGTTCTTGCCGCCGCGCACGGCCAGCTTCAGCCCCCAGCGCCGCAGGTCCGTGTCCGGCCCGCGCCAGCCCAGAATGTAATGCGCGCCCTGCACCAGCATGGTCCGCAGATAGATGTCGCCTTCCTTGGTGATGCGCAGCTGCGGCTGGCTCTGGCCCGACTCGCTGCGCCTGGGCCGCAGGCCCACGTAGCAGCCCACGTCACGGCTTTTTTGAAAGCGCTCGCGGTCTTCCACCGTCAAGATAAATGTCAGAGCGATCAAAGTCCCGACTCCGCTCACCTGCTTGAGGAGTTGGGTTTCCGGGTATTGTTCCCGGGCGATCTGCTCCAGTTGCTGGTCCAACGCGTGGATCTTCACCGTCATCGATTCCACCTGCTCCAGCAGCGGTTTTATCGCCGCCTGCAAGTCGCCGGGCAGCGCCTCCAGCCGCGCCGTTCCCAGATTGTCGGCGTCGCAGGCCGGCAGCCGCTCGCCGGTGGCCTTCACCAGTCCGCGCGCCGCGTTGATCAGCGCCGTGCGCGCCTCCACGAGCGTCGCGCGGACCCGGATCGTCATCAGGTCCCGCTGCGCTTTCGCGCTGCGATGGCGGATCGGATGCAGCAACTGCGGATCGACGCGCGCCAGCCGCGCCAGCGTCTGCGCATCCAACCGGTCGTCCTTGCGACTGCTGTGGCTGATCAGCCGCACCTGGCGCGCGTTGGCCACGATCACCTCATGGCCCAGCTGGCTCAGCAGGCGGCTCACCCACGGCGAGTGCGTGCCCACCTCGAGCGCGATCCGGCAGCGCGGCCGCGCGCCGAAGGCCTGGCACAGCCCCTTCTTCGTCGTCGCCGCGCTGGCCTCCCGCACTACCTCGCCCCGCTCGTTGAGCACGCAATAGCGACTGCTTTTGTCGCCCAGGTCCAGGCCGATCGTGATCGGCCCGCGCGGGCCTGCGGACTCACCTTTCGGTCTCCGTTTCACAGTGGTATTCTGCTTCATGGCCGGTCTCCTTTTGCACTTCGAGTGCGCAACCATTGGGAGCTTAACGCATCCCGCCGGGGGCCGGCCTTCTCATTCCATCTCTGAAACCAAGAGCCGCGCATGGTGGGCAAACGGTCAAGAGACTTTAGAGAGGCTACGCTAGCACGTTTTCACGTGGACCCCCGCGCCGGGGCCGCGCCCGGCATTGCGCGCTGCGCTCAGCTCCGCCGGCGCGCCCGCGCTTCCTTGACGATCGGGCCATACACCAGTTTGTCGAACGGCGGGCAGCCGGTCGGGAACTGGCCCAGTTCGTTGCTCTTCTGGCGCATCAGGAAGGAGCAATAGGTGAGCGTCTTGCACACTCGCGACTCGTCCAGTTCGCCCTTCTCCAATACGTCCCGGGCGAAGTCGGGGTAGCTCAGCACGCCCCGTCCGAGTCCGAAAAGCCGGATGCGGCCGGATTCGAGATTGGCCGCGGCGGCGTGAATGGCGTACTTCTGCAGCCAGCTATAGCCCGTGCCCACCATGGGCAGTGCGGGGAAGGCCTGCTGCAGCGCGCCACTGATGCGAAAATGGCGATCCACGCCCGCGAGCGGGTGCTCCGGCTGCTCGTAATTCCCCTCGTCCGGCTTCTCGAAGGGACGCCCGATGTGGGGGTTGTAGTACGGGCAGCCGAGGGAGACGTTGAGCAGCTCCACGCCGTCCTCCACCAGCCAGCCGATGAGTTGCCGGACCTCGGAAAGATTCTCCTTGAGCGGGTTCTGCGCGTCCACGCCAAAGCCCCACGGGTACGGCAGCGGGTAGGGCAACGGTTCGCCGATGCCGGTCTCCGCATTGCGCCGGTACGGCACGCCGTCGAAGCACCCCAGCCGCACCGCCAGGAGCAGCCGCCGGCCGTAGCGGGCGCGGATCTTCGCCACGACGTTGCGCAGCAGCCGCGCGCGGTTCTCCAATGTCCCGCCGTAGCGCCCGGCGCGCGTCTTCGCGCCCAGCAACTCGCTGAGCAGGTAGCCGTGGGTGGCCTTGATGTTGACGGCCGTGAAGCCCGCCTCCAGCGCCAGGCCCGCCGCGGCGACGAACTGATCCTCGATCCGCTCGAGCTCGTCGTCCGTCACTACGGGATAATCGGCCGGCGTGGCGCTGATCTCGTCGATCAGCGGATTGTGATACGCGATCGTTTTGCGCGCCGCCGAGTAGCGCCCGGAGACCGTCAATTGGACCGGCATCAGCAGATCGCCGGTGGCGCCCCAGGCGGCGCGATGCAGCGTCAGAATGCGCTCCACCAGGCGCGCGAAGTCATCGCGCGTGGCCGCGTTTAACCACAACTGGCGCGGGTTGGCGCGCCCGTCCTCGCGAATGGCCGTGGCCTCGAACCAGATCAGTTTCGCGCCGCCCTGACTGAAGCGCTCGTAGCGCCGCCAGGTCAGCTCGCCGGGACGGCCGTCAGGCGTGCCGTCGCAGCCCTCCATGGGATGAATGGCCATCGAGTTCCCCAGTCGCACGGGACCCACCTGGACCGGTTTCGCCAGCGCGGCGCGCACGCGTTCCCGGTCGGCGATGAATTGCACGTGCGGCGCGGGCAGGGAGCGCGCGGCGTCCTTCAGTTCGGCCAGGCTGCGGTAGGTGAAGTGTCTCATTCCGGCAGCGGCTGGCCTTTTGTCTCCGGCGCGAAGGGCAGCGCCAGGATGCCGATCAGAAACGCGGCGCACATCGTCATGCCGGCGTAGCGCATGGGCTCGTCGAAGCCGCCGAACACCCGGCTGGTCAGCAGCCCCAGCGCCAGCGGGCCCAGCGCGGCAATGATGCGCCCGCTGTTATAGCAGAACGAAGTGCCGGTGCTGCGCAGCCGCGTGGGGAACAGTTCGGGGAAGTAGATCGCGTACCCGCCGAACAGCGCGATCTGCGCGAAGCCCATCAGCGGGATCATCCAGAAGATGTCGCTGAAAGTGCTCAGCTTCCAGAATGTGAAGCAGGTGATGACCATGGCCGCGAGGAAGGCCGCCAGGAAGGCCTTCTTGCGGCCCACGTATTGCGAGAGGTAGGTGAAGGCATAAACGCCCCAGAAGGCGCCGAAGTTCTGCAGCAGCGAGGTGATGCCCGTCCAGTAAGTCTTTTTGCCGGCGATCACGCTCTCGGCCAGGCCCTGGGCATGGAACGTCTTGTCGAGCACCGAACGCAGCAGGTCGAAGCTGAAGAAGCCGATGCCCCACAAGCCAATCACGCCGGAGGTGGCCAGCGTCACGCCCACGAGCGCGTTGCGGCGCCAGCGCGGGTTGCCGAGCAGCTCGCGGTAACTGCCCATCACTTTCTTGGCGTCCTTGTCGCGCTGCCACTGCGCGGGCTCCTTCAGCTTGCGGAACACCAGGATGGACAGCACGGCCGGCAGCGCGCCGATCGTGAACATGTAGCGCCAGGAGCTGGCGATGGCGCCCGACTGCTCCAACCGGCCGAGCACGATGCCGATCAGCGCCGCGCTCATGTTGCCCACCGCCGAAAGCGCTTGCAGCAGCCCCAGGGCATACGGCCGCGCGCGCTCCGGCATCACCTCCGCCACCAGCGCCACGCCCACCGCGAATTGCCCGCCGACCGCCAGGCCGGTCAGGAAGCAGATGCCGGAGAATTCCCACACGTTGGTCGAGAGCGCGGTCAGTCCGGTGAAGGCCGAGTAGCCGACGATCGTGATGATCATCGTCTTCACGCGTCCCAGCCGGTCGCCCACAACGCCGAAGATGATGCCGCCGATGGCCCAGCCGAGGATGAAAATCGAAGTCGAGTAACCGGCGTATTCGGCCACCAGGCCGGCCAGCTCCCTCCCGGTGGCCTTCGAGGCCAGCAGTTCGGTGACGGCCGGACGGCGGGCCAGGTTGAAGATCTGCTGGTTCATGGTGTCGAACATCCAGCCCAGGCTGGCGACGATGAGCACGAACCAGTGGTAGCGGTTCAGCTCCTTGTACCAGGGCCGGGACGGGAGCTGCTCCGGCACGCGGACAGGCGCGTCGTGGGGCATGACCTCTCATTCTCCGTAAAGGAGCAGCGGGTCCGCAACGCGCGTTTGCGCTGCGCCCGGCGTCAGGATTTGGAGCGCAGCAGTGCGACCGCCAGCCACAGCCACGCGGCGATGAAGCACACTCCACCCACCGGCGTGAGCGCGCCCAGAACGTACATCCGCGTCAGCGCCAGCCCGTACAGGCTGCCGGAAAACAGCACGATCCCCGCTAGAAGCAGCGCGCCAACGCTGTTGGCCGCACCCGAACTCAGCACGCCGGCGCGCGCCGCCAGGCCCGTCATGAGCAGCCCCAGCGCGTGCACGAAATGGTAGAACACGGCCTTCTCCCAGACGCCCATCAGGTAGGCGTCGAGATGATTCTTCAGGCCGTGCGCGCCAAACGCGCCCAGCGCCACGGCGAGCGCCAGCAGGATGGCCGCGATGGCGGGCCAGTTCATGCCTGACTTATAGCAGAAAAAACGTCCGTCGATGCAGCCGGCTCACACGCGGTATTCGTCGGCCCGCCAGTTCTGGATGGCGCGCTTGATGTCGGCGGCAGCCAAGTTCTCGTTTGCGGCGCGCACGGCCAGGGCGACAAATTCGTCGTCGGGAGCGAAGCGCAGCGCCACGATCTGCTTCACGCCCAGGCGCGGGTCCAGCAGCCGGCCGGTGAGCACGAAATGGCGCAGATTCTCCTCCGCCCGGATGGCGCGGTCCTGGGCCTTCAGCGGAAAGACGCGGCAGAACCAGAACAGCCCCATGGCGATGATTTCGAGCACCACGATCAGCGCGGCGCTGTAGAGCCGCGGGCGGTGGCCGATTGAGTCATACAGGTTCACGAGTGAGCCCACCAGGCTGAGCACGATCAGTCCGGCCAGCACGAAGTGGTAGCCGGGCACGAAGCGGGCATGATTCGCGAAATTCTGGGGACGAGCGGAAGCCATCTGATTTTTCCTCCTGACTTGTCTTTCGATTCTACCGGGAACGCGCCGGCGGTGGCGCGCCGCGCGTTGCGGCGCAATGGGCACGGACATTTCCGGCGCGCCGGCCGTATCCGCGGCGCCGCGGTGGGCCCATAATATCTCTCATGAGGGAGCTGCTGCGGCCCGGCGACCGGGTACTGGTTGTGGGCCTGGCGCAATGCCCGCCGGCGCGGTTGCGGGAGTGGGCCGCGGCGCTGACGGAAGGCTTTCTGGTGGGCGTCGGCGAGGAGAGCGCAGTGCGCCGGGTGCGGCGGGAATTGGCCGATGTCGAGAACGCCCTGTTCACGCCCGGCTCGCGCGCCGACATCCCCTGGAAGGAGCTCTTCTTCACGCTGATTCTGGATGCCGAAGGCGGAGCCGAAACGCCCGAGATGCGGCGTGTACTACGGGGCGACGGGCGCATATACTCAATTCAGCCATGACTCCACTAACCAGACGTTCATTCACATGCACTGGAATTGCGGCCGCCTTGGCCGCGCCGGCATTCGGCCGCAAGCTGACCGCCTTCGGCCTGCAGCTTTACACGGTGCGCCAGATCATCGACAAGGATCCGGTGCGCATTCTGAAGGAGATCGAAGCGGCCGGATACAAGGAGATCGAAACCGGCGTCGACGGCCTGGATAAGATCTGGCCCGCCTTGAAGGCGAGCAGGCTGAAAAAGGTCGGCCTGCACCTGGCTCCTGACGTGTTCACACGGCGCCGGGACCAGCTCGGTGCGGCGCTGGACGATGCCAAAAAACGCGGCTTCGAGTACGTGGGATGCCCGTGGCTCGACCCGAAGGAGCGGAACAGCGCGGAGGCCATCAAGAAGTTCGCCGCGAACTTCAACAAGGCCGGCGAGCAGGCCTCCGCCGCCGGGTTGAAGCTGTTTTACCACAACCATGCCGTTGACCTCGCGCCGGTGCCCGGCGGCGGCGGGACGCTGATCGACGTGCTCATGGCCAACACCGACCCCCAGCATGTCAGTTGGGAGATGGACATCTTCTGGGTCGCCGTGACGGGCCGCGATCCGGTGGAGCTGCTGCGTAAATACTCCACCCGCGTCGCCCTGATGCACGTGAAAGATCTGGCCGCGGGCGTGCCCCAGCGCTTCGATCAGGATGTGCCGCTCACTGCGTTCAAGGAAGCCGGCGCCGGCACGCTGGATCTGAAGAAGATCCTGCACACCGCCACCGAGACCGGCGTCAAGCACTACTTCGTCGAACAGGACGCCACGCCGGGCGATCCACTGGCCAGCGCCAAGATGAGCGCGAGTTATCTCAAGTCGCTGGATTTCTGATATATTCCCGATCGGGCTGGCACACAGCACCGATCGGTTCAAGGAGCGGACAATGGCGGATCATTTTGACATCGGGAATCGGCGTGATTTTCTGAAGACCGGCGGATTGCTCGCCGCCGCCGCTGCCGCGGCCAGCGCGGACGCGGCTCAGGAACTGCCGCAAATGCGGCTCGGCAAGTATTCCATATCGCGGCTGGTATGCGGCAGCAACATGTTCGGGGCAGGTTCGCACTCGTCGATCTTCCTGAACAATCGGCTGAGAGAGTACTACACGCCGGAACGGATCCTCAATACCCTCCGCCGGTGCCGCGAGGTCGGCTTGAATACCTGGCAGACCGCGGGCGGCATGGCGGCGCTGAATCTGAAACTGGCCGGGCAGGGCATCAAGATGAACTGCCTGGCCATCGCCGCCGCCGGCGAGAAGGGCGCTTACGGCGGCGCGGCGGTGGGGATCGATGACTACGTCAAAGCGGGCTGCATCGGAATCGCGCACCACGGCGAGTTCAGCGACCAGTTGTTCAAGACGGGCAAGATCGCCGCGATGAACGACTACCTCAAGCGCGTCCGCGATGCCGGCCTGCTGGTCGGCGTCTCCACCCACATGCCCGCGGTTGTGGACACCGTCGAATCGAAGGGCTGGGATGTCGATTACTTCATGACCTGCGTCTATGAACGGCACCGCAGCGCGGACGAGCTCAAGCAGTTGCTGGGCTATGTGCCGCTGCCCGTCGGCGAGGTCTACCTGCGGGAGGACCCGGAGCGCATGTTCCGGATGATCCGGCAGACCAAGCGCCCCTGTTTCGCATTCAAGATTCTGGCCGCGGGGCGTCTGTCGGACAGGCCCGAAAGCGTGGAGGCTGCGTTCCGCGACACGTTTGCGGCCATCAAGCCGGGCGATGGCGTGATCGTGGGAATGTACGACGAGTACAGCGATCAGCCGCTGCTGAACGCCGGGTACGCCCGCAAATACGGCGCCCGGCCGGCATAGCCGTAAGGGCGCGAGGCCAGGTCAAGGGCGCATCGGCGGGCGGCGGGCTGGGGCAGACCAGAACCTAGCCCGTCCAGGTTTGACACGTTCAAGAAGCCAGCGCCTTCACGCGCCGGCAAGCGGCTTGTAGAAGCGCTCGCGCAAAGCGGGCTCACGCAGCAGGACGGCCAGCAGAAAATAGTAGACATCGGCCAGATACCCTTCATAGCCGCACGGCTTGCCATCCCAGGTGACGATGTCGATGCCCTTGTTGGCGACGTTTTGTACGCCATTCTGGAAGCCGATGCCTTGTTGGCGCGCCAGCATTTGCCGCAACACGTTGTCGGCGGCTGCTCCCCGGCCCACCAGATAATTTGCCACCAGGAAGTCCAGCGTCTGCGCTCCCGAGATGCCTCCATTCAGGTACTGCTGAAAGGCGTCGGTTCCATCCTCGCGCGCAGGCGCGCCCATAGCGGGGTTCGGCTGAGGAAATTGCAGGTAGTCGGCGCGGCGGATCGGGTCCAAGTTCAACGGAATCCCCAACTCGAAGCGCTGGAAGCCCGCCGACCGCATTTTGGCCCACAGTTTGTCGACGATATCCCGGCCCTCTTGGGCCCCCACCAGGCCGTACGTGATGGCCAGACCATTGGTGACCGGGCTCGAGTAATCGTGCAGCTTTCCGTCCGCGCTGCGCCACTCCGCGATCCATCCGGTCTGCGGATTGTAGAGCGCCTTCCGGTAGGCGCCCTTCAGGCGGTCCGCGAGCCCGGCATAGCGCGCGCGCCGGCCGGCGCGATGCAGCCTCGACTCCAGGTCCGCCAGGCAGCGCCAGGAGCGGTAGATGATGGCGTTCGAGTAAGCGTCCTTATGGCCGTGATTCACTGCGTCCATCCAGGCGCACGACCGGTCCGGTTCGATCAGCGTGTTGTCGTTCCCGCTCTGTGTGGCCTCCACCAGCCCGTCGCCATCCTGGTCGCGGCGGGCCAGGAACTCCGATACGAATTCCAGCCGCGCGATCGTCTTTTCGAGCCAACCCAGGTCGCCGGTGGCCTCCACGTAATCCCACGCGGCGATCACCGGGCCCGCGTTGGCATCCAGGAAATTCCCGTAATCCCAATAACCGACCACTTCGCCGTTGCTGCGGGTGCGCTGCTCCAGCCAGAACTCGATCGCGCGTTTCACGAGATCCGCAACCCGGATCCCCGCGGCCAGCACGGGAGTCCACATCATCTGATCGGCGTAGAACATCAGCGATAAGCTGCACGGATCGCTGATCACGTTGTTCCCAAGAATGCCGGGCGGAGAGCTGAAGGCCCGATTCTGATCGCCCCAGCGAGCGCTGGGTTGAAACGCGTTGAACCAGCCGCGGCGCGCCAGCCGCCACAGATCCTCGTCCTGAAGACCTTGTGGCATGGGAAGGAATACCGGATTCAGAGCGAGCGTGCAGCCGTGGTTTGCATCGAGCCGGGGCAAGCCCAGAACCAGGTCCACGGTATGGTGATCGCGGCTGCCCTCGAGCCGGCCCTGCATTGCCGTTGCCGCCGAGGCCTCCAGCAGCATCTGGCCGAAGTCCGGGGCGCTGATAATCAGGGGCGCTTCGAGACTCCCGTCGTTGTTCCACCGGCTGGGGAGAACGGTTACCGGCGTGATCATGGGGTCGAACGGGAATAGCAGCTCGATGCTCTTGGGCTCGAAAGACGCATCGCCCTCCGCGCTGAAGCTCATTGTGAGCCGACCTGGCGTGGCAACGACCTCCCAGAGCAGGCTGCCGTGTGGCGAGACCTGGAGCCGGTAGCGCATGCCGCGTCCCGAAATCGCGGCCTCGGTAGGAAGATCGATCCCTTCGTGCCACTGGCCGCCGAGCCGCACACGTACCCCAACGCCCGCGTTTCTTCTCAACAGATTCACACGGGAGCGCTCTCCGCCTTCCGTATCCCAACTCAACTCCGTAACAAGCGCGCGGCGGGGGTCCGCGACGACACGCAGGATAGGCGCTGCGGGCGCTGTCGCGGATCCGCCGGGCGAGAAGGCGCCGGCCAGTTCCGCCGCGCCCAGCCCTGCCCCACACGCCTGAAGGAATGCGCGGCGCGAGGTCTCATCAACGGGATTAGCGCTCAAGGCCCACCTCTCTTTCCTGGCTCTACCCGAAGTTCAAACTGGTATTTCCGGCTGGACGGAACTATACATCGCCGCTTCAGAGCCTTGCAAGCCGCGTAAGTCAAGGCTCCGCAAGCCTTGAAGAAGCCATCGGGAATTGTTCAGGACGGACCTGCAGGCGCCGACGGCCGGCGCTATCGGATCTGCGAGCCGGCACTCGGCGACAGCAGCATATTGCTGATGTTGGAGACGGTCTCGCCGTCGCTCAGGCCGGGCATCGAGGAGAGCCTCTTCCACTCCGCGCTGGAGCCGAAGGCGCGCCAGTTGGCCTCGCGCGCAGCCAGGTCGTCGCAGGCCACCATGTAAGTCAGGCTGGGCATCTTCACGCCGGCAATCTGCGCGCCGAAGAAAACCGGCAGCAGGCCGACCTTGCGGAACAGATCGATTTCGCCGCTCTCGAACATGCCGATTTTCTTCTCGAGCGACTGCGGCGTGTTCGACTCGTAGGTGCGCATCTCGAACACTCGCGGCGCCCGGCCTGCTTCCGCCGGCGGAATCTCGATGCCGGGAAAGCCGGGGAACGCCTTGAGCAGCGTGACCTCCTGCCGCTGGAACAGCAGCGGTCCGCTGGCGGCCTTGGCGGCTTCCTTCAGGAACGCTTCGTCCGCCAGGACCTTGCTATGCGCCTGGTCGAATGCGTCCAGGGTTGGGTAGGAAGTCAGCAGCAGCAGGAACGGGGCGTCGGGGGCGACCTGCGGCGTGAACAGACCGATCGGGCCGGCGCCGGCCGAGCTGAGCGCCGGCACATAGGCCCGGGTCACAAAATCGGTCAGGCGGCCGCGCTGATTGTCGGTCGTATTGCGCAGCAGGAATTTGCGCAGCTCGAGGAATGACGGCCTGGCGGGTTCGGCGCGCATCGAAAAAGACGCGGCCAGGGGCGCGGCAGAGGCGCCGGCGACGAAATTGCGGCGGTTCATGATGTCCAGGATCGTACCACACCGGCGCCCTCGCGCCCGAGCCTCAGGCGGCCGGCGTCAGGCCGCCGAAACGGCGGTTCCGGCGATGGAATTCAGACACGGCCTCGCGCAACGGCTGGGGACCGAACTCGGGCCAGGGCAGAGGCGAAAAGTAGAGCTCGGCGTAAGCGCATTCCCACAGCAGAAAGTCGCTCAGGCGCTGCTCGCCTCCGGTGCGGATCAGCAGATCGACGTCCGGCGCGCCCAGGCGCTGGGCGAAGGCCTCGCGGCTGGCGACGCCAAAGCGGGCGGCCTCCACCAGCGCGTCGCGGGAGGAGTAATCGATGGCCAGCCGCACGTGCAGGCGGCAGCCCGCGGAGGTCTCGCGCTCAGCCTGTTCCAAAGCGGCGCGCAGGGCCGGCCTCAGACGGTCGCGGCGCCCGATGGCGGTCAGCCGGATGCCGTGCTGAACCGCGCGCCGCGCCTCTTCGCGCAGGGCGCGCCGCATCAGGTCCATCAGGGCATTGACCTCCGCGCGCGGGCGCTTCCAGTTATCGGAGCTGAAGGCGTACAGGGTCAGCGTCGAGATCCCGCAACCCGGCGCGGCCTCGATGATGCTCTGCAAGGTCCGCGCGCCGGCGCGGTGGCCCTCCTGGCGCGGCAGCCCGCGCGCCGCGGCCCAGCGGCCGTTGCCGTCCATGATGATGGCCGTGTGAATGCCGTCCATGGCCATTCCCTCAGCGCCTCCCGCGCATCGCCCGGACCAGCGCTTCCATGTGATTGAGATACAGCTCCAGCGCGGCGCGCCCCTTGGCCGTGAGCTTGAACTCGCTCCTCGGCACGCGGTCCTGGAACGATTTTTCGCACCGGATGTAGCCCGCGTCCTCCAGCTTGCGCGCATGGACGCTGAGATTGCCGTCGCTCGTTTCGAGCAGATCTTTCAATTCGCGGAAGCTGAGCGCGGGCGCGGCGGCCAGCGCGCTGATGATGCCCAGGCGCAGCTTCTCATGAATCAGGCGGTCGAGCTGGGGTAGGTCCTCGCGCACCGAAACGAGGGCCGGTTTCGGCCCCCGCGCGGGCCCAGCCGCGGGCCGCGCCGCGCGCTTGCGAACGGGTTCAGCCGCCATAACGCCTCCAGATCCAGAATCCAAAAACTATGTGCAGCCCGCCGAAACCGCACGCCAGCGGCACGTTGCGCCACGCGGCGGGCAGCGCCAGCGCGACCGCACCGCAGGCCAGAAAAGCCAGCCCCATGGCCGGGACGATGCGCACGGAAAACGTGCCCGCGGCGGTGATCGCGACGCCGTACAACAACAGCCACACCGCCGCCACCAGGCCATCCAGCCCCGCCTGGTGCAGCGGCGCGGTGAGCAGCCCGCCGGCCGCCACGGCCGGAACAAAGCACGCCGCGAACTTGCGCGCCGGCGCGGAGAGCAGGTTCGACCGCTGCCGCCGTGATTTGACGTACATGGCGACCACCCCGACAATGGCCGCCAGGACCAGCTCGGATAGCCACACTTGCAGCCACGCGTCGGGCGTTTTCTGGCGCGCGGCCAGCCCCGCAGCGGCCAGCGCCGAGAGGCCCATGCCGATGCCGCCCAGGCCGGGCACGGCGGTGAAGGAAGTCGCGCGCTCCATGGCCGAGCGGATGTAGTTCAACTGATCCAGGGCGTGGTCGCCGAGCGGCGCCGGCGAATGAAATGGCCGCGGCATTCCCATGAATCCATGGCAGCACCGATTCGCCAGATTGTCAAGTACTTTGAAACACAGAGCAGAATCCACCGGGCACGGGACCGCCCCGGCGTCCTGGCGGAATGCCCCACTCCGGCGCCGTGGCCGGGAGCGCGGATCGCCCCCGTCAGCGCGACGCCGGCTGCAGATCCTCGGGCAGCACGGCGTAGCCCTCGGGCGGAGGGTACAGCGAGCGCAGCAGGCGCAGGCGCTTGCGCAGCAGATTGCTGGCCAGTTGCCTCGGCCCGGTCTCGACGTCGATGTCGCAACAGATGCCGTGCAGATACAGCGTCAGGGTGTCGATGAAACTGCGGCGCACATAGGCGCGGAATCGTTTGGAGCCCGCCGCGCCGTCGCGATCGCGCGCTGTCAACTCGGTCTTCAGCCGCCAGGATTCCTCGTCCACTTCGCCGTGGGCGTTGTGTGCCAGTTCCGCGCGCACTAGTTTGACGTAATCCGGCGGGACGTTCTCGCCGGCCTCGCCGGCCCCCAGCTCCGCAATGGTCCGGTAGAACCGATAGTGGTAATCGGCGACCTCGGCGTCCTTCACGGCGAAGGCCAGCGTGGCCTGGGCCTCGGTGAGCAGGAAGCCCGAGGCCAGCGAATGTTCGTCGGCGGGCTTGTCGGGGGCGATCACCGGCTCGGGAACGGCGCTCTTGGCCCGGCCGGGCGGATCGACGCCGCGCTCGAGATAAGGCACCAGGAAGATTTCGAGGCGTGGAAGCCGCGACGCGATGGCCGGCGGCAGCGAGGAGACCGGCTCGGTCAGATACTCATGCAGGTCCTCTTCGCTGAGCGTCAGCGCGGCGCAATAATAACAGGCCCGCGTGCCCAGAGGAATCATCTGGCCGCGGTGCAGGCCCGCGAACTGTCCGAGTTTGATCCGTTGAAGATTGCCTGAAGCCGCCATGGCGCGTAACTGTCAATAAGCATATCAGAGCGCTTCCGCGCGTCCGGCCCGCGGCAGGTGCGCCGAGGCGAGGCGCGGTTAGACTAGGTTTGTGCCACCTCGGATTCTGGTGTCGGCGGGCGAGGCCTCGGGGGACCACTACGCTGCCGGCGTGGTGGCGCATTTGCGGCGGCTGTTGCCGGACGCGGAATTCTTCGGCTGCACTGGCGATGAGCTGCGGGCCGAACGCGTGCGCACGGTGGTGGACGCGGCCAGCCTGTCCGTGGTCGGGCTGGTCGAGGTGCTGCGCCACATCCCGCGCATCTACGGCGAATACCGCAAACTGCTGCGCGCGGCCGAGCAGGAGCGGCCGGCGGCGGCGATTCTGACCGACAGCCCGGACTTCCACCTCCGCCTGGCGGCGCGGCTGCGGCGGATGGGCGTGCCGGTCTTTTACCTGGTGGCGCCGCAGGCCTGGGCGTGGCGCGCCGGGCGGGCGGCCCTACTCCGGCGAAACGTACGCGAGCTGCACTGCATCTTCCCATTCGAGGAGGAATTCTTCCGCGCCCGCGGCGTGAATGCGTACTACATCGGCCACCCGCTGGCCGGGACGGTGCGGCCGACGATGAGCCGCGAGGAGTTTTTGGCGAGAAACCGGATTGCGCCGGGAAGGCCGCTGGTGACGCTGTGCCCGGGCAGCCGGCGTGGCGAGACGGCGCGCCACCTCTGGCCTCTGCGGGATGCGGTGAACCGAATCGGAACGCTGCGCCATGCGGAGTTTGTGCTAGCCGTTCCGCCCGGCGCGCGGGCAAGGTTCGGAGACGCGTTTTACGAGCCGCTGACGAGCAGCGGGCGGGTCACAATCGTTCAAGGGAAGACCCGCGACGCGATGGCGTACGCCGATGTCACGCTGGCGGCCAGCGGGACGGTGGTGATGGAGGCGGCGCTGCTGGGCGCGCCGGTGGTGGCGTTCTACCGGGTCTCGGAGCTGAGCTGGCGCGTCGGTCGTCCGTTCGTGAAGGTGCCCTTCTTCACGACGGTCAACCTGGTGGCGCAGCGGCAGGTGGTGCCGGAGCTGATCCAGGACGAAATGACCGGGGAACGGCTGGCGGCGGAGGCGCTGGCGCTGCTCGATTCGGAGCCGGCGCGGGCCCAGATGAAAGCCGGGCTGGCCGATGTCGCCCGGCGGCTCGCCGTGCACGGCGACCCTTTGGAGGAATCGGCGCGGCGCGTGGCCGCGTCAGTGTTAGTAGATCGCCAGGCCGGAAACCGCGGCGGACGGGTCGCGGAATAGGCCGCCGGGCTGCGACGATTGAGGGAGAAAGGTCCGAGCATGATGCGTTCGTTGGCGTTGTTGTTCGCCGTATTGTGTCTGGCGCTGCCGGGGGCCCTGCGGGCTCAGGAGCAGCGCCGCACTTCGATCGACGTGGATCATTACAAGATCGAGGCGCAGATCGACATCGAGCGCCAGACCCTGCAGGCCACCGCGGCGGTGACGTTCGTGCCGCAGGATGCGGGTTCCAGTTCAGCCACTTTCGAGTTGCACAACGCGCTCAGCGTCAGCAAGGTGGTCGACGATCAGGGCCGCAGCCTGGAGACCAACCGTTCGGCGCAGGATTACACGCTGAAGGTGTTCTTCCTCGAGCCGCTGGTAAAGAACAAGCCGGTGACCGCCATCTTCACCTATGGCGGACGCCTGAGCGGGCAGGAAGAGTCGCCCATCCCCGGCATCCAGTTCGCCGTGATCGGCCAGGACGCATCCTGGCTGCTGTACCCGGCGCGCTGGTTCCCGGTGAGCGGCTACACCTCCGACCGCTACACCATGGATCTCTCCGTGCAGGTTCCAACGGGCTATCGAGTGCTGTCCAGCGGCATCGACTCGAGCCAGGGCAACACCTATACCTTCAAGACCATCAAACCGGGCTTCCCCGGCAGCCTGGCGGTGGTCCAGGGCACGCCCACCAAGGTGAGCGCGGAAGGCCTGACCAACGACGTGTGGTTCCGCGGGGCGCAGCAGGCCAGCGCCCAGGCGTGGGGCGATGGGGCGGCCAAGGCGATGGTCTTTCTGACGTCGCTGTTCGGCGTGCCGCCGCAGGCCAACCTGACGATTGTCCAGACCGGCGAAGGCGCGCCCAACGGCTATTCGGCTCTGGGGATGCTCTTCGTTTCGTCGGCCGCCTCATCCAAGCCGCCCAGTCCGCGGCTGCTGGCCAACCAGATCACGCGGCAGTGGTTCGGCAACCTGTTTTCGCCCATCAACCGCAATCACATCTGGCTGTGCAATGGCTTCGCGCGCTACGCCGAAGTGCTGTATCTGGAAAGCCTCAACGGACCGCAGTCGGTCGAGCCCGAGATCCACGACCTGTACGTCAACGCGCTCACGGTAACCGACGCGCCAGTCCGGCAGGCCGTGCGGTTCGAGGACTATTCGCCCGAGTTTTTCGCCGTTACCGGCAGCAAGGGCGCGGCCACACTGCACATGCTGCGCTGGATCGTCGGCGACGACAACTTCAAGAAGATTTTGCGCACGTTCGTCGATCAATCCGCGGGCAAGAGCGTCTCCACGGACGATTTCCGGAAGGTCGCCGAGAACATCAGCGGCCAGCCGCTGCAGGGCTTCTTCATCCAGTGGCTGGAGAGCACCGGCGCGCCGGAATTCAAAAAGGAGTACACCGTTTTCCGCATCGCCAAGGGCTTCCGCACGGTCGGCAAGATCACCCAGGATCTGGACACCTTCCGCATGCCCGTGGAGATCAAGATCGAGACCGAGGGCAACCCCGAATTCAAAAGGATCGACGTCAGCGGACCGACAACGGAGTTCTCGGTCGAGACCTTCGGCAAGCCCAAGCGGCTGCTCATCGATCCCAACGGCCGCCTGCTGACCAACAGCTCGAAGATGAGGGTCGACGTGGCCATCCGCCGCGGTGAGCAATTCGCCGAAATCAATGATTACAGCGAGGCGTTGAAGCAATACCAGCAGGCGCTCAACGTGAACCGCATCAGCTCCCTGGCGCACTACCGCGTGGGCGAGGTGTTCTTCCTGCAGGGCAATTATCAGTCGGCCGCGAACGAATTCCGCGAGTCGCTGAACGGCGACGGGGAGCCCAAGTGGACCGAAGTCTGGTCGCATATCAACCTGGGCAAAATCTACGACGTGACCCAGCAGCGCGACCGCGCCCGCAACGAATATCAGCAGGCCATCCGCACCAAGGACAACACCCAGGGCGCGCAGGAACAGGCCGCTAAGTACATCCAGACGCCTTACCAGCGCAAGGATACGAACTAAGGCCTGTTCACTTCCGCCGTCCGCGCGCTTCGCTCGCCTGGACGTTGCGCTGGGGTGAGTCGCCGCGAAACACTCAAAACGAGCAGCCGGATGGGAGCCCGCGCGGCCGGGGCTCGGAAAGGCGCGTGGTGAAATGAGTCGATTGCAACGCGTAATGCTGGCCGTCGCACTGGCACTCGTGAGCGCCGCCGCCGCGCGCGCCGCCGATGCGGACCTGATCCTGCACAACGGCCGGATCGTCACCGTCGATGCCGCGTTCTCCATCCAGCAGGCCGTTGCCATTCGCGGCGACCGCATCGTCGCGGCCGGCTCGGACCCCTCGGTCCTGGGCGCGGAGCGCGGTCCGCACACGAACGTCATCGACTTGCATGGCCGCATGGTGCTGCCCGGCCTTTTCGACAGCCATCTGCACGCCCTCGAAGCCGGGCTGAGCGAGTTTCGCGCGCCGCTTCCGGCGCTCGACTCCTTCGCGGCCATTCAGGGCTTCATCCGTCGCCAGGCCGCCCAAACCCCGCCCGGCGAATGGATCATCGTCCCGCGCACCTTCCCGACGCGTTTGCGCGAGATGAAAATGCCCACGCGCGAGCTCCTCGACGTTGACACCGCGCATCCGGTGATGTTCGACGCCAGCTACGTCGTCGTGGTTAACTCGCTCGGCCTGAAGATCAGCGGCATCACCCGCGACACGCCTGATCCGCCGCGCGGCGAAATCGTCAAGGACGCGCACGGCGAGCCGAACGGCATTCTCAAGAACGCCCAGTCGCTGCTCAAGGGCCTGAAACCTGAAAGCCAGTTCACCGAACAGGAACAGCTCCAGGCGTTGGAGGAGATGCTCGAACGCTATGTCGCCGCGGGCCTGACCTCGGTCGGCGACGGCGCCGTCCAGGCCAACGAAATTCACCTCTACCGGACACTGCAGGCGCGCAACCGTCTGCCCCTCCGCGTGACCATGACCTGGTGGCACAACGCGGCCCGGCCGATCGAGGAGCTGCGGCAGGAGATCCAGAGCGCGGATTTCACCACCAATACGGGCGATGAATGGCTGCGTTTCGGCGCCTACAAAGTGAACGTGGATGGCGGAATGACCATCGGCACGGCCTACCAGCGCGAGCCCTACGGCGAGTTCGGAGCGCAGTTGTACGGCAAGACCGATCCCCGCGATCGCGGCCAGTTGTTCGAGTCGCCGGAGAAGCTCCTGGCCATCATGCGCCTGGCCCGCGATGCCAAATGGCAGCTGACCGCGCATTGCCAGGGCGGCGGGGCGATCGACGGCTTTTTGCAGGCCATGGCGGCTCTCGATCGGGAGTCGCCGATCGCGCCCACGCGCTCGCATCTGATCCACGCCAGCTTCCAAAGCCCCGCCGCGATCGCGGAAATGAAGCGCCTGGGCGTCCTGGCCGATGTCCAGCCGGCGTGGCTGTACCTGGATTCGCCGGCGCTCGAGAAAGTGTTCGGCAGCGATGGGCTGCGCTACTTCTTCCCGCTCCGTTCCTACCTGGACGCCGGCATTCTCGTTGCCGGCGGCAGCGACCACATGATCGGCCACGATAAGAACCGCGCGGTGAATCCCTACAACCCGTTCCTCGGATTGTGGACCGCGGTGACCCGCCTGAACACCGCCGGCGAAGTCGTCCATCCCGAGGAGCGGATCACTCGGCCTGAGGCGCTGCGGATGTACACCATCTGGGGCGCCTACCGGCACTTCGCGGAAAACACTCGCGGATCGATCGAGCGCGGCAAGCTGGCTGACTTGGTGGTGATCGACCGCGATTATCTGACCTGCCCGGAGGATGAGATCCGGCGCATCGAACCGGTCGCCGTAATGATCGCCGGCCGCATTGTCCACGGCCGCCTGTAACGAAGCCGGAGCGGTGCGCTCAGAAGTCCTTGAGAGCGTCGGCGACCGTGTCATAGACCGCGAAGACCGTGATCAGCCGCGTGACTTCGAGCACGTCGCGGACCTTCTGCGGGATGTTGGCCAGGCGCACGCCGGCGCTGACCTCGGAGGCGTTCGTGAACAGCCCGACCAGTTCTCCAATGCCGGTGCTGTCCACGTACTTCACCCCGCCCAAGTCGAGCAGGATCTTCTTCGAGCCCGCGCGCAGCGTCTCCCGCAGCACATCCCGGAACTGGTTGGCGGTCTCGCCGATCTGGATTGGCCCGGCACAAGCGATCACGGTGGCGTCGCCTTCCAGCCGGGTTGTGATCTGCAGTGACATGGCAACCTCCCTCGGTGCGCGAGGCCTCGAACTCCCCATCCTACCTGAGTGCCGGGAATTGCGAAATGGCCCCGCCCCGGCCGCATCCGGCCATCGGGAGCGGCGCTCGGCGCACGACCAGCGTGAACCAACGCCGCGCGCCCACGCAACGGATGTTGCCGCCGGGCGCGTGCGGGCGTTACCAATAGAAATGTGAGCCTGCACGAACACTTATCCGAAGAGCGTTACAGCCGCTTTGCCGACCTGACGGGGCGCGTCGTTGCCGTGATGGGCGGGACCTCGGGCTTGGGCCGCGCCATCGCCCTTGGCCTGGCGCGCGCCGGCGCCGATGTTGCCGTGACGGGACGGCGCGAGGCGCTGGTCGCCGAGGCGGCCGCGGAAATCGAAGCGCTGGGGCGTCGCAGCCTGCGGGTGGCCTGCGACGTGCGTGAACGCGCCTCGATTGACGCCTTCCGCGACGCGCTGCTGGCCCAGTTCGGCGCGGTGCACGTGCTGGTCAACGCCGCCGGCATCACGGCCCGGCAGGCCGCCTCGGACTATCCCGCTGAGGATTGGCAATCGCTCCTCGACATCAACGTGAATGGCGCCCTGCGCGCCTGCCAGTCGTTCTATGAGCCGCTCAAGGCCTGTGCGAGCGGACGCATTATCAATATCGCCTCGCTGACTTCTTTCGTGGCCTTCAATGGCGTCGTCGCCTACGGCGTTTCGAAGAGCGCCGTGCTGGGCCTGACGCGCCAACTGGCCGTGGAATGGGCGCCCGACGGCATCTCGGTGAACGGCATCGCGCCGGGCGTCTTCATCACCGACCTGAACCGCCACATGCTGGACGGAACCGATCGCGGCCGCGAATTGCGCGCGCGCACGCCGATGCAGCGCTTCGGCCTGGCCAAGGAACTCGTCCCCGTGGCCATCCTGTTCGCGTCGGAAGCGGCGACGTTTATCACCGGGCAGACCCTGGCCGTCGACGGCGGCTTCCTAGCCTCGGGCGTCAACAGCTACACCTGATCGCGCGCCGGCGCTATTGCGGCAATTCGTGAAGCAGATCGCGCAGCAGTTCCTGCAAGATAGGCGTGCGCGGGAACGGATGTCCCGTGTACTGCCGGAAGCCTTCGGCGGCTTCGATGCCGGCCAGCGCGCCGCGGGCCCGCGTCCATTGCTCCATCATTTCGAGGTAGTCGTCGATCCCGTGCTGCCGGCGCAGCCACTCGCGCTGCGACGCGTGCCGCGCCAGCGCTTCGCGCTTCTGCGCGAGTTGCGCGGCGACGTCGATCAGAAAAAGGGGCCGCACCAGGCGCCGGTCGCGATCGATGCCCTCGGTCGGGTCCATGAAATAGAGATGCGGGATGCGCTGGGTCGCCGGCGCGGCGTCGTACGCTGAAGTGTCGTAGTTGGGGCACGATACCGCGAAGCTCGCGTCCTCGACCAGGCGGCTGGCGGCCTCGTGATCACAGTGGTAATCGAGCGGCGATGCGGTGAGCACCACGTCCGGCCGGAAACGCCGCAGCAGCGCCGTGACCCTCCGCCGTCCCGGATCGTCGATGAAGATGCCAAGGTCGTGAAAGCCGCCCCACGCGTATTCGGCGCCCAGCCGGCTGGCCGCGTCGTGCGCTTCCACGCGGCGCAACCGGCCCAGTTCCTCGCGGCCGTATTCGGCCGAGCCGCAATCGCCGTCCGAGAGCGACACGATGGTAACCGCGTGCCCGCGCGCGGCGAGCAGCGCCAGCGTGCCCCCGGCCAGGATCTCGGCGTCGTCTGGATGGGCGTGGATGGAGAGGATGCGTAGGGACATCGTTGAGGCTTTCGTAAGAATGATAGCGAGGCCGGCGCGCCGCCGCGCGGCCCGGCCCGCTGGCTGTGACTGGGAATCCGCAGTTGCATTCCGCCGCCGGGAGTCATATAAGGATCATGGGGTCCCAAACGAATCCATGAACCGGCATAAACTCCTTATCCTCTCCGCCTCCCTCCTACTGGCATTTTTCACCGGCTGCTCGATCGAAGCGCCGAAAGAGGCCGCCAAGAAGGAGGTCAAGCCCGTCGAACCCGTCACCGGCCAGACGGCGTCTTTCGAGATGTACAAGGTAGCGCGCCTGTGGGCCGGCGACGCCGCGCTGTTGAAGCTGGAGAATCTCGATATCCCCGAGGCCAAGCCGCAGCCCGGCAAGTACGGCGCCTGGAAAGCCACGTTCGCGTCGTTCCAGAAGCGGCTGAAGCGCGAGTACATGTATTCCGTAGCGGAGTCCTCGGCCGGCGCGCACAAGGGCGTCTTCCCCGGCCCCGAAATGCCCTACGTCCCGATTGCGACCACCCGCATCTTCAACTTCGTGGACGTGAAGATCGACACGCCCGAGGCTCTCGAAACCGCGCTCAAGCAGAAGGACATCGCCGCTTTCGCCGCCAGGCATTCCGATCTGCCGGTGCAGTTCATCCTGGAATGGAGCCTGGTGACGCCCCGGCCCGCCTGGCGCGTCTACTGGGGCTCCACCGTCTCTAACAGCCAGGCCTCGGTCTTCATCGACGCCGGCGACGGCAATTTCCTCAAGAAGCAGCGCTAGCAGCCGCCTCAACCCAACCCGCGTGGCGCGCCCAACTCCCCGCGCAGCGGCCGGCCGCGGCTACCATCTATTCAAGTGCCGGTGCCGCGGCGTGGGCATCAGCCTCCGACGGGCAAGCAGCCCGCTACGGGTCCCGCCGCCGCTCCAATTCAACACAATTCAACACTTTTCATCATTTTTCGCCAGAAGCGCCCTCTCCGCCCGCCCTTGACCCGCTTTCGCCGCCCTGAAAAGGGCTGGAAATCTCCACCGAACTCCTTGATAAAAAACGGATTACTCTCTCTCCGCCACGACCGGCCGCCCCGCCCACGCACGCGACTCCATTCGACACTATTCGACACTTTTCGACACTTTTCGACATTACGCGATACCACTGTCGCATGCCCATTCCGACCCTCTTCCAGACCTCCAAAACGGCTCTTGACATCGGGTGTATGCTTAGGCAGGGAAAGGAGTTGGGCGGAATTGGCTTTGTTCCGCATTTTTTGTTTTGCGCTCTTCGACGCCCCCGTCGGCGCAGTACGGTAGGAGTGAACCACGGCTAGCCGCGACGCGACCCGGCGCGCTGCTTCACCACACCCGGCAGGCCGGCTGGCGCACCATCGGCTGGCCCACTTTGCAACTGAACGCCTCGGCAAACTCCGGCATGTCGGAGACCACGCCATTGATGCGGTACTCGAGCGGCGAGTGCGGGTCGGTGAGTGCCCATTCGCGCTTCATCTCCGGCCGGGCGTCGCCGCAGGCCCATTGCGCCATGCCGATGAAGTAGCGCTGCTCCGGCGTGAAGCCGTCGATGGGTTTCGAGCTTCTGCCCGCGCGTGGCGTGCCTCCAGGCGTAGTAGGCCAGCATCGTTCCGCCCAGGTCGGCGATGTCTTCGCCGTTGGTCAGCTTGCCGTTGATGTGGATGTCGCCCACGGCGATGTAGCCCGAATACTGATCCACCACGCACTGGGCGCGCTTCTCGAACTCTTTGGCGTCCTCCGCGGTCCACCAATCCTTCAGGTTGCCCAGCGCGTCGAACTGGCGGCCCTCGTCGTCGAAGCCGTGCGTCAGCTCGTGGCCGATGGTCGAGCCAGTGTTGCCGTAGTTGGGCGCGTCGTCCAGCTTGGGATCGAACAACGGCGGCTGCAGCACGCCGGCCGGGAAGGTGATGTCGTTCATCTGCGGGTTGTAACCGGCGTTGACCGTGGGCGGCGTCATGCCCCACTCGCCGCGGTCCAGCGGCTTGCCGATCTTCGCCAACTGGCGCTTGTACTCGAACTGCGAGGCCCGCAGAACATTGCCCGCGAAATCGTTGGGGCGGATCTCGAGCTTGCTGTAGTCGCGCCACTTGTCGGGATAGCCGATCTTGTTCACAATCGCGTGCAGCTTCGTCAGGGCCTGCTGGCGCGTCGCCTCGCCCATCCAGGGCAGCCTCTTGAGGTCGTTCTCCATGGTCAGTTCGATCTCTTGCGCCATGGCCAGCGTGCGGGCCTTGGTCTCGGGAGTAAAGGTCTGGGCGACGAATACCTGGCCCAACGCTTCCCCTAAGTTCCGGTCCACCCAGCGCACGCAGCGCCGCCAGCGCGGCCGCTGCTCGGGCACGCCGCGCAGATACTTGCTGTAGAACTCGAAGCTCGAGTTCACGAACGGCGACGACAGGTACGGCGCAGCGTCGCGAATCAGGTTCCAACGCAGGAAGCTCTGCCACTCGCCGATCGGATGTGCCTGCAGTTGCTGCTCCAGCGCCTTGTAAAAGGCCGGCTCGGTGACATTGACCACCTGCACGCCGCCCAGTCCAGCGGAGGCGAGGTAGCCGTCCCAATCGAGCGCCGGCGCCAGCGCCGCGAATTCGCCGCGGCCCATCTTGTGGAACAGCTTGTGCGGGTCTCGCAGTTCGACCCGCGTCAGCATCGACTTCGCCAGCTCGGTCTCGATGTCCATCACCTGCCTGGCGTGCGCCTCGGCCTCAGCCCCGGTGTCGCCCAGCAGGCCGAAGACGAGCTTCATGTGCTCCACGTACCGGGCCCGGATCTCAACCGATTTCGCGTCGGTCTTGGTGTAGTAATCCCGGTCCGGCAGTCCCAGCGCGCCGCGTTCCGCGAAAGTGATGACGCTTTGCGAGTTCTCGAAATCCTGATCGGAGGAGAGCTCGAACAGGGTCCGCTCGCCGGTGCCGTCCATATGGCCGGCGATCACCACGCGCGAGAGGTCGGCCAGCGACCGGATGGCGCCAATCGCATCCAGATCATGCTGGATGGGCTGCAGCCCGGCCTGCTCCACCGCGCCCTCGTCCATGCAGGCGTGGTAGAAATCGCCCACTTTTTGCTGCGCCGCCGTGCGGTCGGGCGCCGGCTTGGCCGCTTGCTCCAGTAATCCCCACAGGAAGCGCTCGTTGTCGAAAGCGAGCTTCGAGTAGACGTCCCACGAGGCCTGGTCGTTGGGAATCGGGTTCTGCTTGATCCAGTTGCCGCAGGCATACTTGGCAAAGTCCTCGCACGGCTTGGCCGACAGGTCCATCGAGGTCTTGTCAAGACTCGGCGAATACGGCAGTTGGGAGATCGGCTGTGCGCCGAGGGCGGCAGACAGGCAGGTAACGGAAAGGAACACAAGGATGGGGCGCATGGGATTGTCTCTTGCGCCTCTCAGGATACACGGCTCGCGCGCTGCGACGGGCCCAAGCCGGTTCACCCGCGGCGCCGGATGCCGCTGCCGGATGCGTTGGCCGGACGCGGATGCGAGATGCGCCCTTGGCAGGTTGCTGAAAAAGCCGATTGACCGACTCCCTGACGGCGAGCGGCTCTGAAACGGCCGGCTTGGGAACGGCCGGCTCCCTTACGGTCGCGGCTCTGAAACGGGCGGCTCTGAAACGTGGTCATTGATTGGCAATGGGTTGTCGGACCACGCGAGGGTGGCGGCAGCTCGCAGAATGCCCTTTCCGGCAGCCTGTTAGCGCGCTTTTCGCGCCGCGCGCGGGCCCGGCTGGCCCTCGTCCACGCGCGACACCACGTCGCCGCGAACCACCCGCACCAGCGAGTGTTTCGCTTCCGCCTCGTCGGGCCGCAGCCCGCGCGCCAGTTCCTGGTTCAGGCCGGCGACGAACTGTTCGATCTGCGCCTGCATGGCCGCCATCTTCTCGCGCATGTTGAGGACAATCTCCACGCCGGCGAGGTTCACGCCCAATTCGCGCGTCAGCTCCAGGATCACCTCGAGCCGCTCCAGATCCCCGTCCGTGTACAGCCGCGTGTTGCCCTCGCTGCGCGAGGGCTTCAACAGCCCTTCGCGTTCATACAGCCGCAACGTCTGGGGATGGATTTCGTACTTCTCGGCCACCGCCGAAATCATGTAGGCCGCTTTGGAGCGCGTTCTAGGCATCTTGTTGCACCTCGACTCCTAGCCCGGATATTTCACCAACCATCGGCTGCGGCGCGCGATAGGGCCGCATCTACTTCGTTGCCCTCGGTCGCCGTCCTCGACGTACCGCCAAGTACGCCTGCGGGCGGCTCCCGTCGGGCGCCTTGTATCTGCAACCCTCTCATCGCGCCTCGCTGCGATCGTGGTAAAAAATCCGGGCTAAACCCTCGACCACAGATCGCTGCGCGGATTGGCCTGGTCCAGTTCGGACAGCTTCTTCAGCAGCTCGCGGATGCGCTCGTCGCGCACGTCCGGCGCCTGGATCTCCAGTTCGACAATCTGGTCGCCGCGCGTGTGCCGGCGCGAATTGTCGAACTCCCTTTTCCCGCATCCGCAACCGCTGCCCGTTCTGCGAGCCGCGCGGGATCTTCAGCAGCGCGCGCCCGTCCACGGTCGGCACCTCGATCGCCGCGCCCAGGCCCGCTTCGGTCACCGTAACCGGCACCTTGATGAACACATCGTCGCCTTCGCGCTTGAAAACCGGGTGCTCCTCCACGTTGATCGTGATGTAGAGGTCGCCTGCCGGCGCGCCTTGCGTGCCCGCGCTGCCCTTGCCCGCCACCCTCAGCCGGTCGCCCGTGGCGACGCCCGGCGGAATGCGCACTTCGACGCTCTCGTTCTGCGCGATACGCCCTTCGCCGCGGCACGCCGGGCAGGCGTTCTTCAGTTTTCCCGAGCCGCCGCAACGCGGGCAGCTCAGCGAAAACTTCATCGCGCCGGCCATTTGCGTGACATTGCCCGTGCCATTGCACTGCGGGCACACCGCCGAGCCGCGGCCCGCCGAGCCCGTGCCGCCGCACTGCGCGCAGGGCTCCAGCCGGCTCACGTTCAACCGCACCTGGGTCCCGCGGATCGCCTGCCAGAAATCCACTGTCAGGGCGTACTCCAGGTCGCTGCCCGGCTGGGGTGCGCGCTGGGCCTGCGCCTCGGCCCTCTGGCGGCCGAAAAACTGGCTGAAAAGATCGGAAAAATCGCCCCGGCCGCCCGCGCGCCCGCCCCCGAATCCCGTCCCCTCGCCGCCCTGGTTCTCGGAGAAATCGAAGCCGCCGAAATTGAAACCCTCCGCCGCGCCATCGTGCGCCGCGCCGGCCGGGAAGCCCGACTCCGAATAGAAGCCGTACTGGTCGTACATCTTCTTTTTCTTCGGTTCGCTCAGGACATCGTAGGCTTCCTGCACCTGCTTGAATCGCTCCTCGGCTACCTTGTCGCCGGGGTTCAAGTCGGGGTGATGCTTGCGCGCCAGCTTGCGGTAGGCCTTGCGGATCTCCTCCGCTGAAGCCTCGCGCTTGACGCCCAGCGTTTGATAGTAGTCGCTGCCCCCGGCCATTTTTGAACCCTTTCAATACTCTGCCCGCCGGGGGGCGACCCTCAGTCCGCGAGAGTGCGCCCGCCCAAGCCCGGCACGAGCCCGCCATCCTCTTCGTCGTCACGCCGCCGGAGCAGCCGGTTTGCCGGCCGCTGCTCCGGCCCACCCTTACTTCTTCTTGTCGTCCACGTCGACGAACTCGGCATCCACGACGTTGTCCTTGGCCGCGCCCGCGTCCTTGGCGCCCTCGGCCGCGGATCCGTCGCCCGGCGTGCCCTGCGAACCCGCCGCCCGGTACATCGCCTCGGCCAGCTTATGGCTGGCCTTGGTCAGTTTATCCTGCGCCTGGCGCATCGTCTCGACGCTGCCCGACCCCATCGCCTTCTTAGCCTCCGCCAGGGCATCCTGAACGGCCGTGGCCTCGGCCTCGGAGATCTTGTCGTGATGCTCCTTCAGCATCTTCTCCGAGCTGTATACCATCGAGTCGAGCTGATTGCGCGCCTCGATCTCATCCCTGCGACGCGCGTCGTCGGCCTTGTGCGCCTCCGCGTCGTGCGCCAGCTTCTCCACCTCGTCCTTGCTCAGGCCCGAGGAGGAAGTGATGGTGATCTTCTGCTCGTTGCCCGTGCCGCGATCCTTGGCCGACACGTGCAGGATGCCGTTGGCGTCGATGTCGAACGTCACCTCGATCTGCGGGATGCCGCGCGGCGCCGGCGGGATGCCCACCAACTGGAACACGCCCAGCAGCCGGTTGTCCTTGGACATCGACCGCTCGCCCTGATAGACCTTGATCTCCACCGAGGTCTGGCTATCGCTGGCCGTCGAAAAGACCTCGCTCTTGCGCGTGGGCACCGTCGTGTTACGCTCGATCAGTTTGGTGAACACGCCGCCCAACGTCTCGATGCCCAGCGACAGCGGCGTGACGTCCAGCAGCAGGACGTCCTTCACCTCGCCGCCCAGTACGCCGCCCTGCACCGCCGCGCCGATTGCCACCACCTCGTCCGGATTGACCGTCTTGTTCGGTTCCTTCTTGAAAATCTCGCGCACGATCTGCTGCACGCGCGGGATTCTCGTCGAACCGCCCACCAGCACCACTTCGTCGATCTGCTCGACCGTGACTCCGGCGTCCGTCAGGGCCTGCTTGCACGGGCCCACTGAGCGCTCCAGAATGTCCTCCACCATCTGTTCGAACCGCGCCCGGGTCAGGGACTTCACCATGTGCTTCGGCCCGGTCTGCGGATCGCCGTAAATGAACGGCAGGTTGATCTCGGTCTCCATCGCCGAACTGAGCTCGATCTTGGCCTTTTCAGCCGCTTCCCTCAGCCGCTGCAGCGCCATCCGGTCCTTCGACAGGTCGACGCCCGTTTCCTTCTTGAACTCGGTGATCAGCCAGTCCACCAGCCGCTGATCGATGTTGTCGCCGCCCAGGTGCGTGTCGCCGTTGGTCGACTTCACCTCCACCACGCCGTCGCCCACCTCCAGGATCGAGATGTCGAACGTGCCACCGCCGAAATCGTACACCGCGATCCGTTCTTCCTTCTTCTTGTCCAGGCCGTAGGCCAGCGCCGCCGCCGTGGGCTCATTGATGATCCGCATCACCTCCAGGCCCGCCACCTGGCCGGCGTCCTTGGTCGCCTGGCGCTGGGCATCGTTGAAGTACGCCGGCACCGTGATCACCGCCCGCGTCACCTTTTCACCCAGGTAGGCCTCGGCGGCCTCCTTCAGCTTGGTGAGAATCATCGCCGACACTTCGGGCGGCGAATACTTCTTACCTTGAGCCTCGACGCGCGCGTCGCCTCCGTCGCCACGCGTGACGTGGTAAGGCACCAGCTTCATCTCTTCGGCGACTTCGTCAAACCGCCGCCCCATGAAGCGCTTGATCGAGTAAACCGTGTTCTCCGGATTGGTCACTGCCTGGCGCTTGGCCACCTGGCCCACCAGCCGGTCGCCCGTCTTGGTGAAACCAACCACCGAGGGCGTCGTTCGCCCTCCCTCCTGATTTGGAATGACTACGGGCTGTCCGCCCTCCACCACCGCTACCACTGAGTTCGTGGTGCCGAGATCGATACCGATGATCTTGTTCATGTTGCTTTGTCCTTGGTTCGTCGCAAGAAGTCGTTGAAACTGGATCTGTAGCCGTAGCCAGCGCTGACACGTTGATGGCAACCTGCCGCGCGACTGCGCCTGTTCATAGTATGTAACCTGAGTGAGTTATTGTCAACCATGATCCGTCGATTCGCCCTCAACTTTCTCCTCTTTCTTCTAACTGCCAGTATTTGCCTCGTGGCGGCCGACCCCGCCCCTTCCTCCGGGCCGCTCCTGGTCGCTGCGGCGGCCGACCTCGCGCCTCTCGAAGTCCAACTCACACAAGGCTTTACCGCAGCCGGCGGAGGATCGCTCCGGTTCATCTTCGCTTCCAGCGGAATGCTCGCCCGGCAACTCGAGAACGGCGCCCCCTACGACGTCTATCTATCTGCAAATGAACAATATGTCCAACAACTGACGGCTTCCGGCAGACTGCTGGCCGACAGCGTGGCCTGTTACGCCGGCGGCCGCCTCGGGGTATGGTCCCGCCGGGCGCCGGTCCCGGATCTCCCGGCTTTGGCCGGCCCAAATTACCTTCTCATCGCCATCCCCAACCCGCAACACGCCCCCTATGGCACCGCGGCGGTCGTCATGCTCCAGCGTCTGGGCCTGTGGCCGAAGCTTCAGCCCAAGGCGGTTTTTGCCGAAAATGTCCGCCAGGCCTTCGAGTACGCCTCCACCGGCAACGCCGACGCCGTCATCACGTCCTGGACGCTGCTCGCCGCCCAGCCCGGCGCCAAACTCCTGCCCGCCGCCAGTCACCCGCCGATCCGCCAGTCCGGCGGAGTCGTCAAGGGCACGCCCCACGAGGCCCGGGCCCGCGCCTTCCTGCGCTTCCTGCTCGCACCTGCCGGGCAGGCGATCCTGCGCGCCGGCGGCCTCGACCCGCCGCCAGCGGCACCGGCGGTCCGTTGACCCGCGTCGAGGCACGTCGGCCGCGCGTCCGGAACCAGCATCCGGAAAACAGACTTGGTAGGGCCATGAACCGAAATCGTTCCGCGGGCTTAGTATCGATTAGGACCAACATCGGTTGTTCCGCTTCCGATTCCGGCATCCGGAACTCGGATTTGCGCCGGACGCGGGGGCGAAGGAGGTCGTCATGAACGCATGCCAGCCGGCTCGCATCAGCCGGTCGTTGATGCGCTGGATGGTATTGGCCGTCTGCTGCCTGATCCTGGGCTCGCGCGAGCCAGGCCGCGCCGCCGCCCAGGAGCCGCTCCTGCTCCCCACTCCGCCGGCGCAATCGCAACCCGCAGCCGAAGTGGTCACCAGGGACGCCACCCCGACCTTCAGCTCGCGGGTGAATCTGGTGCCCGTTTCCGTGGTGGTGCGCGACGGCACGGGCCACGCCGTGGGCCACCTGACGAAGGACGATTTTCGCCTCATCGATAACGGCCGGCCGCAGGTCATCACCAAATTCTCCGTCGAACGCGCCGATACGCCCGTGGTGATACAAAAAGAGAACCCCGAACTGCAGGCGCCGGCCGCGCCCGCGCACCCCGAGCCGGTTCTCGCCACGCGCTTCTTCGCCTATCTTTTCGACGACGTCCATCTGAAGTTCGAGGACCTGGCCTACGCCCGCGATGCCGCGGCCCGTCACGTGGCTACGTCTCTTCAGCCCGCCGACCGGGTCGCCGTCTACACGACCTCCGGCCGCGATTCGCTCGAATTCACCGACGATCGGGCCCAGCTCGAGGACGCCCTAGCCCGCCTGCGCCCCAATCCGTTAACCGGCGGCAGCGCCGGCAAGTGCCCCGATTTCGGCTACTACCTGGCCGACCTGATGGTGAACAAGAACGATGGAAATGCCTTGAGCGTCGGGGTGGCCATGTACCAGGCCTGCAGCATGAATTCGTATATCACCACGCAGGAGACGTTAATGCAGGCTCAGAACACGCTCTCCGAGGAGGAACAGGCGACCCAGGCAGCGACACGGGTCCTGCAGGTGGTGGTCCGCCGCCTCTCGGGCATGCCCGGCCAGCGCAGCATCATCCTGACCTCGCCCGGCTTCTTCATCGAGATGTTCGGGCACTCCGACATCACCGCCATCATCAACCGGGCCATCGCCGCCAAGGTCATCGTCAACACCCTGGACGCGCGCGGCGCCTGGACCCCGCCGGGTTACAATGCCAGCACACCCACGCCGATGGGCGGATCGCAGGTGATCAACATGATGAACGTGTACCTGCAGCAGGAAGCTCAACTCAACGGGGAAGTGCTGGGCGAACTGGCCGACGGCACGGGTGGAACCTGGATCCACGACAACAACGACATCAAGGGCGCCTTCCACCGCCTGGCCACGCCGCCCGAATTCATCTATGTCCTCGCCTACTCCCCGGACAACCTCAAATCCGACGGCAAATATCACAGTCTGAAGGTCACGCTGCGCGACCCCAAAGGCCTGGCTTTGCAGGCCCGCAAAGGCTACTACGCCCCGCGCCGCGAAATCACGCCCGACCAGCAGGCCCGCCAGGATCTCGAGGACGCCGTCTTCACGCGCGATGTCGTCAAGGACATCCCGGTGGAGCTCCATACCCAGTTTTTCAAGCCCAGCGAAGACTCCGCCCGGCTCTCCGTCATGGCCCGCGTCGATCTGAAGGGCTTGCAGTTTCATAAAGCCGAAGGCCGCAACAGCGACGATCTGACCGTCGTTTCGGCGCTGTTCGACGTCGGCGGAAACTACATCGCCGGGACTCAGAAAATCGTCGAACTGCGCCTCAAGGATGAGACCCTGGCCGGCTTCTCCAAGCCCGCCGGCAATGGGCTCACCATCCGCACCAGCTTCGACGTCAAGCCCGGCAACTACGTGGTCCGGCTGGTCGTGCGCGACGGCGACAGCCATTCGATGGCCGCGGAGAATGCCGTCGTGGACATCCCATGACCCGGCATCCCGATTCGTATTTCGGGCCCGGCGACCCAACCGCGGTGTCGTATCACCCGGCGGGGTGCAACAACGCGCCCTCCGGGCCCGCCCTGCGATCCAGATCCCGCCGGCCCGCCTCTTCAGCGGGAGTAGAATTGAACCAGACTGCCGCGGCCGTTTTAGTCCCGTCCGAATCGCCGCGGCCGCGGAGGACGCCGCACCCGATGGCCGAGTCCGCCATGAATCCGCCCGGCGCCAGACCCGCCACGAGGCCGCGCCCGCGCCTCCGGCTGCCCGGCGTGCTGTGTGCCGTGGCCGCGGTTCTGCTCTTCGCCTTCGCCGCCGGCGCGCGCCTGCAAACGCCGCCGGCCGCTCCGGGAACCTCCGCCGCCACGGCGCCCGCCACCGAAATCGCCACCAGGGATGCGCCGGCCACATTCACCTCGCGGGTCAACCTGGTCCCCATTACCGTCGTCGTGCGGGACGACAAGGGCCACGCCCTCGGCAACCTGACCAAAGAAGATTTCCGCATTCTGGACAACGGCAAGCCGCAGGTGATCAGCCGCTTCACGGTCGAAAAGCCGGGCAGCACACCCGTCGTCATTGAGCCTGAAACCGTCGAACCCGGTGCGGCGCCCAAACCCGCCAACGCCCCGCCGCCCGTTCTCGCCACCCGCTTCGTGGCCTATTTGTTCGACGACGTCCATTTGCAATGGGACGACCTGGCCCGCGTCCGCGATGCTGCCCGGCTGTTCCTGGCCTCGTCGCTTCAGCCCTCCGACCGTGCCGCCATTTACACCACTTCCGGCCAGACCATGCTCGATTTCACCTCCGACCAGGAGCAGCTCCAGGCGACCCTGCTGCACCTCCAGCCGCGGCCGGTGGCGGGCCCTGGCTCGAACAGCACCGATTGCCCTTATTTCTCCTACTACATGGCTGACATGCTGGTGAATAAGGTGGATCAGACCGCCATCCAGGCCGCCCGCGCCGAAACCATCTCCTGCCTGAATATCAACACTCAACTGGAGTCGGTGGCCAACGTGGACTCCACCTGGCGGTCCGCCGCCCAGATGGCCCTCAGCAATGGCGAGCACGAAACCCGCCTGGCTCTCGATGTCCTCGGCAAGGTCGTCCGCCGCCTGTCGGCCATGCCGGGCCAGCGCAACATCATCCTGACCTCGCCCGGCTTCCTCACGCCGCTTTACTATCACGAAGTTGCCGATTTGATCAACCGCGCCATCCACTCCAGCGTCATCATCAGCAGTCTGGACGCCCGCGGCCTGTGGACGCTGCCCGGATTCAGCGCTACCGGCGCCGCCGCCCACGGCGGTCCCGACGTCAACCGCATCAAGAACATGTTTGCCAGCGACGAGGCCTTGGCCCAGGAGGAAGTCCTATCCGCGGTGGCCTACGGCACCGGCGGCTCGTTCGTCCACAACACCAATGACCTGGCAGGCGGTCTGAAGCTGGTGGCCGCTTCGCCCGAGTTCATCTACGTCCTGGGCTTCTCACCCTCCAGCCTGAAATCGGACGGCAAGTTCCACTCCCTGAAAGTCACCTTGGCCAATTCCAAAGGTCTCACGCTGCAGGCGCGCAAGGGCTATTACGCCCCCAAACGGCAGAGCGACGCCGCCGGGCAGGCGCAACAGGATATCGAGGACGCGGTTTTCAACCGCGAAGTCCTCAAGGATTTCCCGGTCGATCTACATACCCAATTCTTCAAGTCCACCGATATCGATGCCCGGCTCTCCGTGATCGCCCGGATCGATTTCCGCCGGCTGCCATATCGTAAGGCAGAGGGCCGCAACCGCGACTCGGTGACGGTCGTCTCGGCGCTATTCGACCCCAATGGCAACTACATCACCTCAAACAGGAAAGTGGTTGATTTGGCGTTGAAGGATGAAACGCTCACCAACGCGGATAAGCGCTTCGGCGCCGGCCTCAGCGTCAAATCGACATTCGACGTCAAATCCGGCAGCTACATTGTCCGGCTCGTGGTGCGCGATAGTGAAGGTCAGATGATGGCTGCCGAAAACGGCGCTGTCGAGATCCCTTGAGCGGGGATCGGAAGTGGGGGAATTGAATATGGCCAGAAATTATCGTTTCTTTTCGCGGGCGGGGTTGTTGTGCCTCGCCGCTACGCTGTTTCAGGGGCCGCGCGCGCTCGCCCAGGCGCCGGCCGATGCCACGCCCGTCATCAAATCGGAGGTCCGCCTGGTCATCGTCGACACCGTCGTGACCGACAGGAAGGGCGGCTACGTCCACGATCTCACGGAGAAGAATTTCCGCGTCCTCGAGGACGGCAAGGAGCAGACCATCAAGAGCTTCTCCTTCGAAGCCGACGCCGCCGCCCAGTCCAAGGGCCAGCCCCATTATCTGGTCCTGTTCTTTGACAATTCGACCATCGACTTCGCGATGCAGCACTACGCCCGCGAAGCGGCCGCCAAATTCATCGACACCAACGCCGGCCCCAACCGCCTGATGGCCATCGTCAATTTCACCGGCCAGCTGCAGATTGCGCAGAATTTCACGCCCGATGCCGATCGCCTGAAGCGCGTCGTGAGCGGGGTGAAATTCGCTACCACTGCTCCCAATGGCGACACTTCCTCCGTGGGACCTTCCCCGGTTAACATGACCCCCACCGGCGGAATCAGCTTGGGCCAGGCGGAGAGATCTTTCGGCATGGAATCCCTCTTCATGGCATTGCGGACCATGGCCAAGAATCTGGCCCCGGTGCCCGGCCGCAAGAGCCTGATTCTCTTCACGGCCGGTTTTCCACTCAACCCTGAGGGAATGTCCGATCTCACCGCGCTGATCAGTGTCTGTAACCGCTCCAACGTCGCCGTTTATCCGATCGACGTGCGCGGCCTGGTCACGCCGATCTCCGCGCTCACCCCGCGCGGCCCGGCCGACGAGCTGGAGTCGGCCGCGCTTCGGCCGCCGTCCTCCCTCGCCGGCGGGCTGGCCTCGGCCGGCCGGTCGCTGTTCCATCTCGCCTCTCTGGTGGCGTCCCCTGTCGCGGCTCCGGCGAGCCTGGCCCCGGTGGCGTTCGCCTTCCAGCGCGGCGGCGGCGGAGCTCCGGGCGGAGCTCCCGGCGGCGGCGGAGCTCCCGGCGGCGGCGGTGGAAGAACGGGCGGCAGCCCGGGAACGGGCACTGGCACGGGTACCGGCACGGGCACCGGCTCCGGTTCAGGCAAAGGCACCGGCACCGGCACCGGCACGGGCACCGGAACGGGCTCGGGCAAAGGCACCGGCACCGGCACCGGAACGGGCTCGGGCAAAGGCACCGGCACCGGCACCGGCACCGGGACTGGCTCTAGAGGCGGCGGCGGCACCAATACGAACCCCGCTTACGCCAATCAGTACCTGAACAACCCCTATGGCATGTCACGCACGATCCTGCCGCCCTTCCCGCCTAGCGCCTCCGATAATCAGCAGTTCATGTACGCCCTGGCCTCCGGCACAGGCGGCTTTGTCATCGCCAACACCAACGACCTGTTGGGCGGCCTCGAGAAGATCGGCCGGGAGCTGAACGAGTTTTACTTCCTGGGCTACACTCCTTCCGAGTCCCCCGAGGGCAGTTGCCACAATATCCAGGTCAAACTGGCCGGCGTCAGCGGCCTCAGCGTGCGCGCCCGCAGCGGTTATTGCAATGTGAAACCGCTCGACGTGCTGGCCGGCAATCCGACCGAACACGACCTGGAGGCCCGCGCCGCCAGTTCCGAGCCCGGTTCCGTGCATGGCGCCATGGAGGCGCCCTTCTTCTACACCGCGCCCAACATCGCCCGCGTTGACGTGGCCCTGGAAATCCCCACCGAAAGCATCAACTTCGAAAAGCAGAAGGGCAAGTTCCATGCCCTGGTCTCAATCCTCGGCCTCGTCACCAAGCCCGACGGCGCCGTGGCCGCCCGTTTCAGCGACACCCTCAAGCTGGATATGAACAATAAGAAGGAAGTCGAGGACTTCAAGTCCAAGCCGCTGCACTATGAGAGCCAGTTCGACGTCGCCTCGGGCCAGTACACCCTGAAGGTCGTCTTCAACACCGGCGGCAACAGCTTCGGCAAAATGGAGTCGCCGCTGGTCGTCGATCCCTTCGACAACAATCGCTTCAGCCTCAGTGGCGTGGTCCTCAGCAAGAACTTCAGCCCCATCCAGAACCTCGGTTCGGGCCTGGACGCCGCGCTCATCGAGGACCGCAAGACTCTCGTCGCCCAGGGCATGCAGATCACTCCTTCCGGCGACAACGCGTTCAAACAGACCGACAACACGGTGCTCTATATCGAGGTCTATGCGCCCGGGCTGGCCACGCCCAATCCTCCAATCGTCAAGTTGCAGCTCCGCATCCTGGACAGCAAGAGCGGCGCGGAGAAGCTGAACAGCGGCTACCTGAACGTGAGCAAAATGATCATCCCCGGCAACCCGGTGGTTCCGGTCGGCATGCGATTCCCGCTCGCCGATCTCCCCCCCGGCACCTACCGGGCCGAACTGAAAGCCGCCGACACGGCCGGCCGCTTCACCTCGGCTCGCGAGACTAGCTTCGTGATTGAATAGGCCCGCGCCTCGCGCCAACTGCCAGATTCTGGACGGCTTCCAAAGACACCCTTCCCGGCGGCGCGGAAGCCGGATGGCCCTTGGACTGCACTTCGCCGGCCTGACCGGCGCCGTCCTTATGCCGGCCAGTCGCCCTATCTTTCGTCCAGATTGCTAATGCCGGCACGCCTTGCTGCCGATTTCATGATCAACGGGGCTTCGCCTGCAGGAGCGTCCCTCGTCGATACCGCCGCCGGACGGCGCAGTCGGGCCCTTGAAAGCAAGAGCGAATAGAAAGGCTCAAACGATGTCTATCTCCCCAGTCAATTCCCTCTACAGCACCTCGTTGCTGCAACTGGGCGTTCTCAACTCCACGCAGTCCTCCCAGCAGACCAGCGGAACCTCGTCCGCGGTCGCAACTCCGACGGATTCGCAGGATATTTCCAGCTTCTCCCAGTTCATCAGTCAGTTGCAGCAGGAGGCCACCAGCGATCCGACGGCCTTCAAACAGCAGACTGCTCAAATCGCCTCGAATCTCAGCGCCGACGCGCAGTCCACCACCGGGGCCGAGTCCCAGTTCCTGCAGGATCTGGCGAACGTGTTCCAGACGGCCTCGCAATCCGGCAATCCGGCGGACCTGAATCTCAGCTCCAGCTCCGCCACCTCGGGGACTCAAGGCGCCTCGGGACATCATCATCACCACCACCATCACTCCTCGCAGAGCCAGTCGCAGCAGAGCACGAGCGGCGCCTCCGACCTGATGTCGCTGATCTCGGCCGCCCTGACGAATACCACGACGAGTTCGGCCACCCAGGCCTCGATCACCAATAGCCTGGACAGCAGCCTCCTGACCTCCTGACGAGCTCCAGGCCTCGCGCCTGCGGCCGCGCCGCGCGCCGCCGTCCGGCAAGACACCCTGACCCGGCGCAACGAACAGCTTCTCGGCCGGGCCACCCGAAGGCACGCCGCGCAGCGTGAAATGATGCCTCGCGCAGCGTCACTGCCTGCGGCACACCGGCGCGGTGGGATCCCGCGAGATTCCGAGCCGCTGCGACTGGCCCGCTACAATGGGAGCTAGGCCGCGCGCGAACCGGAACCCACGTGAAAATCGGATTTGTCAGCCTGGGCTGTCCCAAGAACCTTGTGGATAGCGAAGTCATGATGGGCCAGTTGGCCGCCCGCGGCCACCAGCTCACCGCTTCGCCCGCCGAGGCCGACGTCCTGGTGGTCAACACCTGCAGCTTCATCGACCCGGCCAAGCAGGAGTCGGTCGATACGATCCTCGAAATGGCGGCCTACAAGCGCACCGGCCGCGCCCAGCGGCTGCTCGTCGCCGGCTGCCTGGTGGAGCGTTACCGCGACGACATCCGCCAGCAAATTCCGGACGTCGACGCCGTGCTCGGCACCAACGAACTCGACTCTATCGTCGCGCTGTGCGAAGGCCTGACGCCGCGCTCCGATCCGCTGCAGCCATATCTCTACCACGACGCCACGCCGCGCCTGCTCGCCACCCCGCGCCACTATGCTTACATCAAGATCAATGAGGGCTGCGACCACCCCTGCTCGTTCTGCGTCATCCCGCAGTTCCGCGGCCGCTTCCGCAGCCGGCGTTTTGAGAGCGTTCTGATTGAGGCCCGCCGGCTCTTCGACCAGGGCGTACGCGAGATCAACCTGATCGGCCAGGACACCACGGCCTACGGCGACGATCTGGGGATTGGCAACGGCCTGGCGGAGCTGCTGGCGCGGCTGGCCCAGATCGAAACGGCGCAGCCGGTCTGGATCCGTTTCCTGTATTGCTATCCCAACCGCATCACCGGGCGGCTGTTGGACGTGCTGGCGCGCTATCCGGCGCTGGTGCGCTACATCGACATGCCGCTGCAACACGCCTCGGCGCGGGTGTTGAAGCGGATGAAGCGCGGCTCCAGCGGCGACATCTTTCTCAAATTGCTGGAGCGGATCCGGCGAACCGTGCCCGGCGTCACCATCCGAACCTCGTTGATTGCCGGCTTCCCGGGCGAAACGGACTCTGATTTCAATGAGTTATGCCAGTTTGTCGAGGCCGCGCGGTTCGACCGGATGGGCGTCTTCGGCTATTCCGACGAGGAGACCAGCGCCAGTTTTCACCTCGATGGGAAGGTCGATGCGCGGACCATCTACAACCGCAAACGGCATCTGATGGCGCTGCAACGCAAGATCTCGCGGCGAATGAACCGACGCTGGCTGGGGCAAGAAGTGCTGGTGCTGATCAGTGGACCGTCGGCGGAAAGCGATCTGCTATGGGAAGCGCGCATGGCCGGCCAGGCGCCGGAGATCGACGGCGTGTGCTACATCTCCGACCCCGGCCCCTCGCCGCTTGCGCCGGGGCAGATGCGGCGCATGCGCATCACGAAAGCGCACGACTACGACCTGGTGGGCGACCTGGTAGACCACCCTGCCGAGACCCCGTCTATTCCTGCTAATCCATTCCCCATCCTACAGACAGCGCCACGTCACTCGGCCTTGCCGCACCGCTGAGGCGGCGCCGGCTTGGACCGGACGCTCCGATTCGGGATTCAATTGCGTTGATGCGCCGCGCCGGGACGCCTGGTTGGGCGTAGAATGGCCGGGACCCGGGCGTGACAATGGAAGCCCCGGATCTGACGCGGGAGGTCCGTTGCATGATGCGATTTCTTCTTCTGCCGGTGCTCGTGACGACCGTTTGGGCCGCCGATTCGATGAGTTCGGGCGATGCCTACGCACGTTTCGACCCGGCGACCACAAGCTGGACCTGCGGCACGAAACTGATCGAGCAGCGGATGGAGCTGGCGAAGGGCCAGTTCCGGCTGGCGGCGCTGCGCAATCGCGCTACCGGGACCGAATTCACGGCCCGCGCCGAGTCGGATGAGTTCCGGTTCGTGTTCGCCGGAATGGAACGCACAGGGCTCAGCGGCGACTACAAACTGAAGGACTTTCAGATCGCGCGCATGGCCGTTCCGAAGGCTTCTCCAGGCATCGAGCCCGGGGTGACGCTGGTGGTGACGCTGGAGCATCCACAGTACCTCGTCCGCCTGCACTACGACATTTACGCTTCCACGCCGCGCACGCCGATGGGCATGATCCGGAAGTGGTACGAGGTGACCAACCGCACCGCGCAGACGCAGCCGCTGACCGAGATCAGCATGAACCATCTGCGCATCCGGGAGGAGTTTGCCGGGCGGCTGCAGCTGCACTGGTGGCGGGGCGGAGGGGCGCAGCAAGGCACCAACGAGATGCACACCGAGCCGCTGGCGGGGCAGCGCAACCGCACGTTCGACTCGATGAGCGGAGCGGCGGGGTACCGCACGGACAGCGTCTACAACGGCAGCGCGACATATCATCCGTATTTCGTGCTGGACGACCCGGCGGGGGGAGAGGGCATTTTCCTGGGTTTCAATTACCTGGGCCCGTGGGTGACCAAGGTGTGGGATGCCGGCGATTTTCACGGCCAGGGCCGATTCCTGGTCAGCTCGCAGTTGCAACTGCACACCGAACCGCTCGCGCCGGGGGCGAGTTTCGAGGCGCCTAACAGCTTTATCGGGGTGTACAAGGGCGACCTGGACACAGCCGGAGAACAGCTTCAGGACTGGCAGGCGACGTACAAGTGGGACCTGACGCACGAGCAGTACCTGTGGGCGACGACGATCTACAACGGCTACTGGGACGACCCGCGGCACAAGCAGCGGATCGACCTGCACACGAAGGAGATGTGGCGCATTGCCGACCTGTGCCTGCGCAGCGGGGCGAATATCGCGCACGAGGACGATTTCTGGTTTGACGAGCGCGGCCGCGGCGTGTGGGAGGGCATCGACTGGGCGGAGCTGGTGCGGTATCTGAAAGAGTCGGGGATCGCCTTCCGGCTGTGGATGCCGCCGCAGCACTTCGCGCCGGGCACGCCGCCGGATACGCACGCCGAGTGGGCGCTGATACCCAAAGTGCCGGAAGGCGTTACGGCCTGGTACGGGCTGGGATTCTGCGTGGCGGCGAAGGGCGCGCATGAGTACATGCGCGAGTTCATGAACGCGCGCGAGAAGCGCTACGGAGATTACTACTACCGGCTGGATGGATGGGTGCAGGCGCCGTGCTATGCGACCAATCACGACCACCCGCCGGGGCAGCCGCACGTGCAGCAGTACCGGCACTTCCTGCAGATGCTGCGGGAGGTGAAAGAGGCCAACCCGGGGATGGGCTTGCAGGGATGCAACTCGGGCGGGGAATGGTGCAACTGGGACAAGCTGGAGCTGCTGGAGAATAACCAGTTCTCCGACGGCGGCGGGCCGGACGATCTGTATTACCTGACGTATTTCTGGCCGGTGGCGAAGGAACTGGAGTGGGGCGCCGGGTCCAACCGGCTGGATGGGGAGGACCTGGAACAAATGCGGCAGGACGTCGTGTTCCACCGCTACCTGCGGCAGGAGCGCGTATTGGACCGCTACATGCGCGTGTATCATCCCAAGACCGAAGGCGCGCCGGATGCGCACTCGTATCTGCAGCTTGCGAATGCCGAAAACACCAAGGCGGCGATCATCCAGGACACGATGAGCGAAGGCCAGGTGGTGGTGTATCCGAAACGGCTGGCGCCGGAAGCGGCCTACAGCGTGGCCTTCCGCTTCGCCCCGGACAAGCGTACGGCGACGGGCGCCGAGCTGATGCAGAAGGGCATCCGCTTCCTGCCGGAGAACAAGCACGAGGTGATCCTGCTGAACCTGGACAACGCACCGGGACGGGGCACGGATCATACGCCGCCGACGGCGCCCGGCAAGGCCTGGCTGAAGCGCGAGAGCTGGGGCGGGCGCACGGGCGTGGCGCTGCGCTGGACGGCCAGTCACGACAATGTGATCGTCGCCGGGTACGAGGTAATGCGCGACGGCAGGCTGCTGGACCACGTCGGCATCGGTACGTTCTATTTCGACGCCAACCCGGGCGCGGGTCTCGACCGGCGCTATGAAGTGCTGGCCATCGACGGCGACGGAAACCGGTCGGGCAGCGTGGTAGCCGTGCAGTAGCCATCGGCAGCGCGCAAATCCCACCAGGGCGTGCGGTGGACGGCGGCGCGCGGCTCAGGCGGGCGGGAGCGGGCAGACTGCAGGCGCGAGGCGGTGGCGCAGGCGGGCGACCAGGCGATAACCGGCGCGGGTGAAGGGCCGGACCAGCGGGTTTCCCAACAGCCAGGCGACGGCGGGCCAGCCGGAGGCGCGGAGCGCGCGCAGCAAGGCCTGGCTGCCGCCCCAAATGGAGCCGTCGGGCTCGAGCCACAGCATCTGGCCGGAGACGGTGCGGGCGACGGGCTCCGGCAGTTGGGCCAGGACGGCGCGCGACGGGCGCTTGTCGAAGGGCCGGCGGGCCAGGCGTTCGAGGGTGCGCACTGAGCGCGAGCAGAAGCCGCATTCCCCGTCATAGAGCAACAGTCCGCGCGGCGGGGCAGGAGCGATGCGGATACCGGGGAAGCTCTCGCGCGGAGGCATGGTCAGGGTGTCCTCAGCGCGGGGCGGAGTGGATCTGCAGCAGCGGCTCGCTGGCGGCCGTGTCAATGGGACTCAGGCCGGGGGGACGCGGGTCGGCCAGCGTCTGGGGGGCGCGCCAGGAGTCGAACAGCGAAACGTAGTGCACGCAGGAGATGGTGCAGTGCGGGGCGCAGGCCTTTTCGGTGTAGTACTCGCGCCGCAGGTCGGCAGGGCCGTACTCGGAGAGCGGCCGCCCCGGGTAGCCGCGCTGTTGCGAGCAATAGTGCACCAGCCCGTCCTCACAAATGTAGAGGTAGCGCGAGCCGGCGCGGCAGCGCCACTTGTTAGGACGGCCGTGGACCATCGATTCCTGGAAGACGCTGAGCTGGGCGTAGTTGCGCTTCTCGAGGGCCTTCACGGCGAGGTAGATCTCGCGCTCGCGCGGGGAGAGCGGCTTCAACTGGCCGGCGTGGTCGTGGATGATGCCGATGGTGGAAGAAAAGCCCAGCTCGATAGAGCGGCGGGCAATGGCCAGGGCGTCGTCGGCGTGCTTGACGCCGCCGCCCACCACCGAGTTGATATTGACGTGGAACAGGGCGTTGGCGGCCAGCAGCTTCAGTTTCCGATCGAGGACCTTCAGGCTCTTCTTCGACACCTCGTCGGGGTTGACGTTGTCGATGGAGATCTGCATGTGGTCGAGACCGGCGCGGTTGAGGCGCTGGATGCGGTCGGCGGTGAGCAGATAGCCGTTGGTGATCAGACCCGCGACGGCGCCGTGACGGCGGATGCGGCGGATGAGCTGGTCCAGATCGGGATGCAGCAGGGGCTCGCCGCCGCTGATGGTGATGATGGACGTGCCGAGGCGGCCGAGGTCGTCGATGCGCTCGAGGATGATTTCGGTGTTGACCGGCCGGGAGAGGTCATCGTATTCGTTGCAGTAGGCGCAGGAGAGATTGCAGCGGCGGATGGGGATGATGTGCGCCATGATGGGGTGGCCGGTGTGCAGGGCCCCCCAGGCGAGCATTTTGATTTCGCGAATTCTGCGCTGCAACGCCGCCCAGTCGCGCCGCGCGCGGAAGCCGTGGTCCGACATAGAGATTATCTCTATTGAACCATAGGGTTTCGGCGGCGGGCCAGAAACGCAGCGCGGGCGGGCAAAAGCAGGCGTCGAGCGGGGCATTTCCGCGGGCGTACAGAGCGCGCCGCAGCGCGGGCTCCAGGACCGGAAGGGCCGCGCGAAGGGCGCATGTTACACTGGCAGAGGTAGCCGCACCACAGGCCCGCGGACGGTGTCCGAAGGGCTGTTTTCCCCCGGAGAGGTGGCCGAGCGGTTGAAGGCGCACGCTTGGAAAGCGTGTTTACGGGAAACTGTAACGTGGGTTCGAATCCCACCCTCTCCGCCATAATAGAATCAATAACTTACAGCCATACAATCGATCCAGCGGGCAATACCGGGCACTGATGCCATCAGGAAGCATGCCCCTGAACCTCTATCGCCGGCCCCGGAGAGGAGTGTGAAACCAGGTGCCCGGAAGAGTTACAAATCAGGAACTCAAAGGCGATCTTTACCCGCCAATCTCCCCCAATTTGACGGCGCACGCCATGGATTGTGCCCGGATGCCCGGCCATCCGTTCCTACGGGACAGGCACGCGTTCGTTCATTGCCCGCCATCCCCTGTGGCGATGGGAAACATGCTGACGCGGAACTTCGTGCATCCGTAAGGCACCAGCTTCACTTCGGCCGCCTTGCCCGCGGCCACCGGCTGCCCGGGCAGCGGCTGCAGCTCCGTGGGGGTCCAGTCAAACTCTCTCACCTGGACGGCGAGTTCCACAGGCGCCGCCAGCGGCCAGTTCCACTGTTCCGGCATGGGATGATGAAGCACCTTCACCCGCTTTTCCGGCTCCGGCCCGCTCACATCGAGGGCATAGTTGAACTTGCCGCCTGCTTTCTCCTGGTTGGGTGTTTCGTCCTCTATCGGGAGTGCGAACAGCAGCGGGCCGTAGTAGACCGAGGCATAAGGGCTGTCGATCGCGGTCTTCTGCGCCAACTGGCGGTTCCCCACGAAGTACTGAATCCGCGGATAGGGCGTTTCCCGGCCCCTTACGATCTGGACCTGCATGGGAAAGCGCAGCTCGACTTTGTCATTGGCTTCCCAGGTTCGAAACACGCGCAGAAAGGACTTCGGCTGCGCCGCAATCGTCTGTAGGCGTCCGTTCACCCGGATCTCCGGCGCGCGGCACCAGGACGGGATATGCGGATAAAGCGGGAAAGCTACTGGCCTCTCCGGCCGGATGGTCATTCGGATCGACTCTTCGAAGGGATAGATGGTATCAGCATCGATCTCCACCATCACATCGTCGCCGGCCGTGGCGCGCACCCGGGAGGGGCCATACAGCGTGGCCGCCAGCCCTTTGTCCTGAGTCGCCATCCACATATACATGATGTAGTTCGGGATGACCCGATTGAGGTTCCCCACGCAGCACAGCACGGAGTGCCCGAGTTTCGTGAACTGATAGGACTTGGGGCCGGGCTCTCGCGGCTCCTCCGCCGGCAGCGCCGTGCCGTAGCGGTTGGGACTCTGGTAGTAACACATGGTCTTGAAGTCGCGGCTGACCGGCGCCGCGGCCGCATTCAGGAAGATCCGTTCCATCCGGTCGGAGTAGGCTCCGTCGCCGGTGTTGCGTAACATCCATAGGTAAGTCCAGAATGATGCGGTTACATTGCATGTCTCGGTGTTGCGCGTGGCACCGATGCCGGCGTGATACTCCTCGCCCGAACTCATGCCATAGGGCAGGAGATTATTGCGATCGTTCCACTCGATCGCTTTCTCCGTGGCACCTAGATCCCGCTTGTCGCCGGTCCACGCATAGGCCAGTGCTGGGACGCGGATGTTCTCGTAGAAGATCACGTTGTGGCCCGCCTGCAGGTTGCCATCCAGCCAGGCGCCGGCCGTCGCGCGATAGGCAGGCTCGCTGCTGAAGGCAGTCAGCTTCTTAAGGATGATCTCGTCGCCGCTCATTAAGTAGGTTTCGAACATCGCGTTGACATTGACGGCGCCGGAGACGTCGTCGAAGTTGCTGGGTAGTGCCGGCAAGCTATAGCGGCGATAGACTTGCACCAGAGCCTTCAGGATCCGCTCATCGCCGGTGGCCTGATAGTAGGCCACCAGCGCCCGGCCCGTATGTGAGTGGGCCCAGTTGTTGAAGTTATCCGCCAGCACCGATTCCGGACGCCAATAGACAAAGGAGTCGCCACCCTTCAGTACTCCATCGACCACCAGGTCCAAACGCTTCGTCACCTTCTCAATCAGTTTCTTGTCATCGAGGATGTAGCCCAGGCGAACCGCGCCGTCAAGCCAGTAGCTCGATTGCTCGAGCGGCCAGCCTGTGCCGTCCGGCTTTGCACCTCTGGCCTGAAAACCATATCCCTTCCAAGCTTCGCCAAAAGTCGCGGAGTACTCATCGAGGTGGCCCGTGATGCCGTTCGCGGCATTCAGCGCCCAGTCGCGCAACCACCCCTTGGGCACGACGGCGCCCACGGGTAGAGGCACAAACGCCGGCTGGCCCTTGATGGCTGCACTCTGCGCGACCTGTAACTTCTTGGCGAGAACGGCAAGCCTGGGATCCGGAGTGGACTGGGCCAACAGCGACACCGAAAATCCAAGCGCGAAAAACAAAATCGACCTCATAATTCCACCCCCGGACATCCTATCGTGCTCGCCGCCGCGACACGAGTCCCCGCAGCCCCAACCGCGGCAGTGGCAAATTTTAATGGAAGACTACGTACCCGCCGGGACCTCCATATTACGACCCCGGTCGGAATCCAATGCAGGCGCAAGCACCTCCCGAAGGCTGCTTGGTCATATCACGCTTGCGAATCCATTGGACACCACCCCGCCGGCACGCTTTTTGTTCTTGTAGATGCGAGCAGTCGGATATGTTCGGGTGGCATGGCACTCGAGTCCGCTCTGAGCGCGTTCAACGCTGCCGGGGTGTGCTGCAGTCGCCGGACATACACCAGCGAGGGATGCGCGCACTATAAGCGATCGCGCCCGCGATCATACTGCCGGTGCTGGGCTTTCCCCCACGGCTGTGCGATTCCGCCCGTCCGAATTGTCGGTCGTTATGTCGAATCCTACCGGTTTGAACCAGAACTCTCACGGCCTGGCATGGCTTGTTCAGGAGCTGGAAGCTCGTCGCGGCGCGCTCACCATTCGCATAGCGAATCGATGTAGGCCGCAGAGCCGTCGCGCCACCAGCCATCGAGCTGCGAGACTTCTTTGAGCTGCTGGCCGCGCATTCGCGGCACGACGACGTAACGGCAATCGAAGCCCGGCACGGCCGTGATGTCGCCCCACAGCTTCTCGAACTGCGTGACGGGGAAGACGTCTTCCTGGCCCTGCCCCCAGCGCTTCTTAACGTCCTTGAGCGTGACATAGGCGGGCATTTTCGCGGCCACGCAGCGGACGGCCGCGGTGGTCTTATCCTCGCTGCCCAGATCGGCGCGAGACAGACCGAAGACGGCCAACAGTTTGTCGATGCCGATCCACATCGTATTGGAGTTGTAATAGGAAAGCTCGAACTCCAGCCGCTCGTCGGGCAGCGCCAGTCCTTCGACCAGCCGCAGCTTGCCGTCGATGCGCGCCAGGCCGCCGCCGCGGTCGTCCACCTCGCGCGGAATGAGCTCGGCGGTGAGAGCGGCGCCGGATTCGATGTGCAATCCGAGCAGCGCGGGGTCGAAGTTCGCACCCAGCGTGTCGATGTTGCGCAGCAGCAGAAATTGCAGCGCTGGATTCTCGTCGAGCATTCTCTTCAACACGCCGTTGCGCAGCATGTTCGGCAGTTCGTACCAATGCCCGACCGGGTGCAGGCATTGCGCGGGGACATTATCCGTGTAATCCGAACCTTCGCCGCGGCTGCGGGCCCAGTGCATCCAGGCGGCGCGGGCGCTGTCGCGGGCTTTCTGCTTGCGCGCGTGGAGCAGCGGCTGGGGCAGTTCCTCCCAGGCGAAGCGCAGGTCCCGCACCATGGGCACCAGGCGCAAGCCGACCACGCGCCCGGGCGAGATGTACAACGGACCCGGATAGCCGTAATTGCCGGCCGCGCGGAGGGTATCTTCGATCGGCTGATGTGTCAGGTAGCTGGTCGTGATCACGTGCGGCACCGGCCGCGACCACTCGCTTGACGTCCGGCGCGACTGGGCCAGGTGGATTTCGGAGAAGGTGCGGAAACGGTGGTTGAGCCGGGCGAACGGATTCAGGGCTTTCACCACGCCGGCGCCGCGCGTCCAGCGGGTGCCGATGCCGCCAGCCAGCGTAACGACAGCCACGCTCCCGGCGCGCAGGGCGTCTTGGCCGAGGCGCCGCAGCCGCTCGGGCAGCCCCGGCTGCGCATCCGGAATTTCTTCGGCCGCGACGTCCTCGACGCTGCTGTTGACGGGCAAGCGGTTCTGCGCCAGACCGACGCGGCCGGCGCGCAGATCGGAGCGGAACCGCTCATGCTGGTCGCGGTCGAAGCCATACTCGGCGAGCAGCGCTTCGAGGCCGGGCGGCGTCCCGCCGGCCCGCGCTGCGTTGTGCGGCACCATGCGGTCGAACACCGTCCGCACCATGCCGGCCAGGGCCGGCCGGTCGCGGCACGCCTGGCCGAAGGTATCCAGCTCGCGGCGCCGGGCGGGCGTGAGCGACCGCACATCGCGTCGCACCATTTCCGGCACATGCAGGGCGTAGTAGCCCGGCGGCAGCAGGGCGGTTTCGCCCGCGCGCAACGTGGCCCAGGTCCCGCGCTCGTTGATGGCGAAGTCGTAGACCACGGGTTCCATGGCGAAGGGCACAGCGCGCTCGAGCGACCGCTTGACCTCGCTCATAATGCCGGCCATGCGGTCCAAAGCGCGCGGCTTGGCGCGCGGATCGAACAGGAACCCCATGCCTCCGCCGGCCATTCCGCCGAGCATCCAGAAGCCCCAGAATTGTGCTCCAAACTCCTCCCGCGTGCGCTCGATCAACTGTTCGGTGTAGTGATTGCCGGCCCAGGGAATGATGGTCTGAATGGGCCCATCGAAATTGCGCTGGGTACACGCGCCGAGGCCCCGGATGTCGCCGTTTTTCAAACACTCGACGATGCGGTCCAACAATGCCGCGGCCTCCTGCCGGGCGCTCCATTCCACCGCGCTGCGCAGCAGGTACCTCTCCGACACCAGTTCCAGAATGGGGCCCACGTCCTGGGCCATGCCGCCGTGCACCAACACCAACGATTCCTGGAGCCGGGCGCGCGCCTCGGGGCTGACTTCCGCCGTGGAAAGCTCGCGGTGACGGGGCAGCAGGCAGCCGCGGCTGATGCCCCACTCGACGTCGCCTTCGCGCGCCACCACGCCCTCGATCAACTTGATGCCCGGCCACACGCCGCCCGAGTCCTGCCAGCCGCCGCCGCTGCCAGCCAGCCATTCGCCGAGAATGGCGCGGGCGGCCACGATCCGCCGGTCCTTTTCTTCCAGCCCGCCCGTCAGAGCGCCGATCTGGGCGGTGGCGCGCATGCCGGCCGCGATGATGCAGGCCAGCAGACTGGTCGAGACGGCCAGGCGCGATCCTTTGGGAATGCCGTTGACCTGACTGACAAGTTCGATGCCATGGCCGAGCTGGTTCGTCAAACGGCCGAGCAGGCCGGCGAGCGGCTCCGTCGATCCCTCCATGCTGGGCGGAACCAGGCCGGCGGCGATGATGCCCGCCTTGAGAAGCCCCAGGTAATCCTTCGAGAAATCGAAGACTTCGGCGATGGAGGTGACATCCGCCGTGGCGCCCAGGTCGACGCTGGTCAGGCGCAAGACCGGCTCGTCAATCAACCTCAGATATGCTTCCACCGGAGGCCGGGGCTCGCACGCGCCGGCGCCGGGCACGGCCAGATCGATGCTCACATTGAGAACCCGGGCGCTTTCGGGATCATCCATGCCGAGATAGAAGATGTCGCTCCAGGCGCTGTGCGAGAGGTCCATCCTCACGGGTGTGGCTTCGCACAGAACGGGGTACAGCGATGTGGCGGGGTCCTTGCGCAGCAGCTCAGGCCGCAACGAAAGCGGGTAGTCGCTGGGATGGCCGGTGCGGAACATCCATTGATTGCCGCGCACGCTGCGCACGCTGCGGCGGACCTGGTTGGCGAGCGTCTGAAAGGCCAGCCCGCGGTAGGCGGAAGCGAGCGCGCTGAAGACCGCGCGGCTGGGCCCGGCGCTCGATTGGGCATTCAGGAAGCACCGGATTGCCTCCTCAAAATGCCGCGCCAGCAGGTGCGCGTAGCCGTCCGCGGGAATGTGGCCGCGGGGCGCGATTTCGGGCCGGGCGGCCAGATAGTAGCGCTGGATGGCGGCGAGGAAGGCGAGCGCGCGAACCCGCTCGTACAGGTTGCCGCTGCTGCGCCGCAAGCGCTCCAGGGCCTCGCACTCCGCCAGCAGGCCGGCGGCTGAAGCGCCCCGGCACAAGCTCTCGAGCGACCGGTTTCGAATGGCCGGGTCCGTGGAAACTATGATGCGGACCAACTCGCTCATTGGCCCGGCCCCGCGTCCGCCTCCTCGCGCAGAATCAACGCCTCGAGAATTTGCGAGAGCACTTCGGTCTTGTCCCGTCCGGTCATCGCCAGCAACAATTGCGCGATGAACGGACCGTACGGCGCGCCGAGATCAACCCGGCGGTCCGTCGTCCGCATGGCCAGATACCTTTCGCGCTGCACCAGCACCATCAGCGCGGCCGACAGCGATAAGCGTTCGGCAGGGCGCTGGTCGAGCAGCTCGCCCAGAATGGTCATCACGGCCGGCGTGAGAACGTGCATGCCGGAGAAGCAAAGATAATGGCCCGACCGCAATCCGGAGACGATGAGTTCCTGCTCCGCTTGCGTGGGCGTCGGCTTCTCCAGCACCGTGTCCACTTTATATAGGTCGGCATGGCCGGGCTCCTGTTGCCCTCCAATCGCGCCGAAGTGCGGCAGCAGCCCTTCCCGGGTCGCCTGAACCGCCGAGACCGAGCACTCCTCGGTCTGGGCTGTCTCGATCAGCCGTTCGGCGCAGCTCGCGCCCGCGCCGCCGACGTAGATATGGTCGCTCATCAAATGGAGGAACGGATGTCCGGCCACGAATGCGCGCGCGCAATAGATCGCATGGCCGTAGCCTTGGGGCTGCGGCTGCTCGAGGAATCGGACAATGCCCGCATGCTCGCCCGCGGCGGAACGATAAGCCTGTTCATCCCCCGGAGCGATGACTACGCAGATCTCCTCGAGACGGGCCTGAACGATCCGGTCCACCAGGATGTTGAGGACGCTGCGCTCGACTCCATCGCGGTCGATCAGGCTTTGGAGCGGCAACCGGCGCTGGCTCGGTCCGGCGGCAGTGATGACGGCTTTGCGGACTCGCATCAATCTACATCGTGCCAGAATCGTCCGCGAACCGTTCATCGAAATTCCAACAACAGTCAATGAGCGGTCCCCGGCCGGCCGGACTTTGCGCCTGCCCCGGCGCAACTTGCCAACACCCTCAGGACACCGGGCACGCTGGACCAGGAAGGCCGGCGGATCCATTGAATGCTGGTCGTACTACTTGCTTTGGTGCGAGGTCTCGCTCTTAAGGGGAGCTTCCACTTCAAACAGCACGGGCCGCGGAGCAGCCGAACGGATGGGGACCACGCGGTATCCCGTATCAACCAGATGCTGGGGCAGGTAATCCTCGGCAACCGCGACGAGTAGAAAGCGGGGATACTCGGCCAGGATCGTATCATAGTCCTCGATGTGGAGTTGTGTACGATGGCGCAGCGCGCCCATGGAGATTGCTAACGCGTCGTAATTCCGATAGCGCAATTCCAGGTCGCGGCTAAGAGGATAGATGAAGCGCCGGCGCAGCCGCGGCGCCTCGTAGTAAGTCAGTTCCATAAATACGTGCTGGTCGGGAATGAGGATGGGTTCCCGGCCATCCGGCAACATCTCCACGTCATGGCGCACTGCTTCACCGGCGTGCATCTCCGGCATGAGGGCCATCGGCACAACGTCCCGCGCAGCAATGAAAGCCATCAGGAAGCCCAGCAGGGTGAACCCAACCGCAGCCTGTCCACGGAATGCCGTACTGAGCAGTGTGCCGAGCAGCAATGCAGTGCCGATCATGGCCCAAAGGACATAACGACCGACAAAGATATGCGTGGTGTAGTTGGTAACAACGACAACCACAGGCGGCGTCAAGGCAAGTGCGCCGATTGCCACCCACTCATACGCCGGTATGTGCGTCTTAGCCGGACTGTGCCGCGCTTTTGACTTGAGGGAAACGACGAGAACGATCAGAACGAGTGAGCAGACATAGAGGATCTGAAAGAAAAAATAGTTATAGAACGACTTCATCATGCTCCAACGCGTTGGTGACCAGTAGTGCGGCTGGAAGCGCTGATTGGCCGCAATCAAGGGGTAATGCAAAACCAGAACCAGTACGGCTGGGGCCAGGGCCGCCAAAATGCCGAAGTCCAGCTTGCGCGACGACCGCGCGCGCACCATTTCCGCCAGAAACAGAGGCGCCAGGAAAAAGATGGAGTAATAATGCAACGCAACCATGAGCGCCAGACAAAAGGCCAGCAGTGGGATGGCCAGACCTCTGCGGCGGCCTTCAGCCGCGGTTTGCCAGCACAGCAGCGCCCCCGCGGCGCAGCCCAGCACGAGGCCGTAGGCGCGGCCGTCGGTGGAGTAAAAAAGGCACGCATCACACGCCAGCAGCGCAGCAATGAACGAATAGATGGCGGGCAATCGCCGGCGGCAGAATGCGAGCAGACACAGAACCATGACGCAGAAGCCCACAGTCGAGGGCAGGCGAACGGCGAGCGCTTCGTGGCGGACGATGGGGAGGATCGAATAGACGATGATGGTATACAGCGGCGGGGCCACATCGCAGCCCTCGGCGCCGGCCTGGATGATGCCGGCGGGACCGCCGGCCTGCTGCGCAATGTAGAGAGTGATTATTTCGTCGCTCCACATTTTGGCCTGTATGTCTTTGGCGATCGAACAGGCCAGAAGCAGCACCACAAAAGAGGCGGCCCAGCGCCAGAAATGCCGTTCCAGGGAATCACTCATCCGGCTCATCAGGCGAACCAGGGAAGGTTGCGCGCGGAGGGTCGGCGTAGTCATAGGTTCCTGTCGCAGTTTCCCATTTTCGCCTCCAGGCTACCGTAAATCATACGGCCGAACGCGTCAGCCGCCGCAACAGCAGCAGCTCGCGCGGGCGCAGGTCGCACCACTCGCCGGGAGCGAGCGGGCCTAGCGTGACCGGGCCGATGGCCCATCGCACCAGCCGCAGAGTGGGGCAGCCGATGGCGGCCGTCATGCGCCGGACCTGACGGTTGCGCCCTTCATGCAGCACCAGTTCGATCCATGAAGTAGGAATCGACTTTCGAAATCGGATGGGCGGCTGGCGCGGCCACAGCCTGGGCTCCGCATTGAGAACGCGGGCCTTGGCCGGGCGCGTGCGATAGCCCTGGATGACGACGCCGGCGCGCAGCGGTTCGAGATCGGAGTCGGCCGGCGCGCCCTCGACCTGGACGAGATACGTTTTGGGATGTTGATAGCGCGGGTCGGTGAGGCGGTGCTGCAGGACGCCGTCGCCGGTGAGCAGCAGCAGTCCTTCACTGTCGCGGTCGAGGCGGCCGACGGGATAGACTTCGGCCACGGGGATGTAGTCGCGCAGCGTGCGGCCGAACTCGCCGGCGGGGTCGGAGAACTGCGACGGCACGCCGTAGGGCTTATTGAAAACGATGCAGCGGGGCAGCAGGGCGCGGGCCTCACTTCTTCGTGTCGCCGTGCAGCAGCTCCACCACCAGACCCAGCGCCTTGGTGGAGTCGAAGTAGACGTAGTCGCCGTTGTCCGAGTCCCAGCGCCCGCTATGGATCTCATCGTAGCCCAGGGCCTTCATCTCCGATTCGGCCTGAGCGAGGTTCTGCACGTTGAAGGCGATGTGATGGACGCCCTCGCCGTGCTCGTCGAGAAACTGCTGCCAGGCGGAACCGCCCCCGAGGGGTTGGATCAGCTCCACCTGCACCTGCCCGGCGCGCAGGAAGGCCAGTTTGGCGCGGGCATTGGACGGTTTGCCCTGGTAGATCACGTGTACCTCATTGCCCGGCCGCGAGGTTATGATCTTGGGCACCTCGACGCCCAGCAGCGCGGCCCAATGCTGCGCACTGGCTTCGATGTTGCGCGTGACCAGGGCCACCTGGACGATGGCCTTGAATCCCGGATCACGCGGGGGAGGGGTCTCGGCGCCGGCGGTCACGGCCAGCGCGGCGCCCATGAATAGAACGGAGAGTCGCTTCATGGCAGGCACTGTACCACACGCGGCTCACGCCGGAAGCGGGCACGCGCGACTGGCGATTGCCAACGCGGGCGACGCTTCAGAGCGCTTTGCCATTTGTCTCACCCATCGCTGGCAAATACCCACCGCGCTAGGATAGGTGCCATGATCGTCCCGCTCACGCTCACGTTGCTCTACGGTCCCGGTGTTGTCAGCCTCGTCATCCTCGTCATCTTCCTGGTGGCGATCCTGCGAATCAGAGATTTGTGCACCGAAATGAGCCAAAGCCTCAAGGAAATCGCCGCGGCAATGAAGGCCGGGCCCCGTCCTTAGCCCGTGGTCCGAAGGGGCCCAGGCGGAGCTGCCTGAAGGCAGTGTCGACTATCGGTGCGTGTCGGGTGCCGCAGTCCCCGCTTTGCCCGCCGGCGGAGCATCCAACGGCTCGGCGTGGATTCGCGTGGACATCTCGTTGAGGATCCGGCTGAACTCTTTCTGCTGCTCGGGGGTGAGGATCTTCATGATGCGCTCTTTGCCGTCCTGGCGGAAATCATCCATCTGCCCCTGCAGATTGTCGTAGTACTTGGCCAGGTCGTCCAGCAGCACCTCAATCTGCTGGGCCTGAGCGGGCGTCAGGTCGAGATCCCTCTTCAGATGGGCCATCGTGCTGGCGCGGCCGCTGGCCTTCCACGAAGCCGCGGAGTTCCGCAGCGCCAGGCGCGAGAAGGCATAGCGCGTGGCGAAGATGCCGCACGCCAGGCCGCACACGAAGATCATCAGCAGCAGGGCCAGAATCCGTGGATTGTGCCAGGTGGGCCGTGTGTCGGTGAGCGTGTCGTGGAGGGTCACTGGCGTTTCACGTTGCCGGCGTTACTCGGAGACATTGACCAGGTGAACGGAACGGTCCGACAGGACCTCGGCCATCACGGCGTCCTTGGCGTCGTCCGGATCCGCGACCGGCTGGGCATGCGGACCGTAGCCGGCGATCAGGCCCACCGGGTTGGCGTCGTTGGAAATCGCCTCGTGGTTCTCGCTGGTCCACAGCATCGACGAGCCGACAATCAGGAACAGGGCCACGCTGGCGTACAGCAGGCCGCGGGCGAAAATCGGCTGCAGGAAAACCGACCACAGCGAGTCGGCGCGCTGGGCCTCGATCCGCTCCACGACGCGCGCATAAAAGCCGGCCTCAGGCGCCAGCTCTTCCCGGCTGGGGCGCAAACTGCGCAACAGAACCGACTGCGCTTCGAACTGCGCCACCTGCTCGCGGCACGCGCCGCACCCGGCCAAATGCCCACGGAATTGAACCTCGCGGCCACCCCTCAGGCGCCCGCCGAGGTAATCCTCAAGATCGTTCCGAATCAGCTCATGCATATCTCTTCCCTCAAAAGACCATTTTCCCCTGCCGCCGCGTTCCGCTTCTGGACCGGTTCCCGACCGGTTCTCCCCGCGGAGTCCATGCCCACTCCGCTCACGAACGCTTGACGCTGGCAGGCCACCCCAACGAGGGGCCGCAGCCCGGTCCCCTATTCTTTCACCGTTCCAGCGCTTCCAGGGACGATCCCCGGAGCAGCCGCTGCGCCGCCTTCAACAATTTCTGGCGCGCGCGAAACAACTTCACCTTGACTGTATTCTCGTTGAGGCCCGTCATGGCGGCCAGTTCTTCCACCGAATGACCCTCAACTTCTTTCAATAACATCAAATTGCGATCCTCGGCGCTGATTTTTGCGAGCAGCTTCACCACCAGGTCGCGATTGGCCAGCGTCACTTCCACCGACCTGGTTCCGTCCGGTTCGGTGCGCTCCATGCTCTGCGCCTCTTCGGCGCTGAAGTCGCTTTCGTACACCAATTTGCGGACCTTCTTCTTGCGCAGGTAGTCGTAGCATTCGTTGACCGAGATCTTGTAGATCCACGTCAGCAGCGTGCTGCGGAAGTCGAAGTTGTTGATAGAAAAGTAGATCTTGGCGAAAACCTGCTGCGCGATGTCCTCTGCGTCGTTCCGGTTGCGCAGGATTCCATAGATGATATTGAAAACCTTGGACTGGTAGCGGTCAACAATCTCGCGGAACGCCATCTCGTCGCGGTTCTGGATCCGGCGCACCAGTTCGGCTTCTTCGCTTGTCCGGTAATCCACGCGTGTCTTGCCCTGCCGGCGCTCAGCCGTCCCAACGCCGCTGGCCGGGTATGGAACTGCGGTGACATATCCGCTCATACATGGGGTCTGACGGATGACCTCCTGGTACGGTTTCAAGGACCGCGAAACCCTCCGCCGATCCACGCGCCCGGCGCTTCTGAGACTCACCATAGCAGATCGCAACGCCTGTTCCGCCGTCTGGATACTTTTCTGTGCCCCGCTGCATCTACTCTAACGAGAGTTGCCGGATGCTAGAATAGGCAATCAGGACTACTTAGTAGGAGGCCACAGAACCAATATGATTACTCTGACCCCCGTCGCCGTGGGAAAAGTGAAGGAGATTCTCGACGCCCAGGAACCCAAGCCCAGCGGGCTGCGCATCGCCGTGGTGGGCGGCGGCTGCTCCGGATTCAGCTATTCCATGGCTTTCGAGAACAGCCCCGGCCTGCTCGACAAATCTTACGAGTTCGACGGCCTGAAGGTTTTCATCGACCAGGCCAGCATGCTCTACCTGGACGGCGCCGAGGTGGACTACGTCGAGACGCTGGAAGGCTCCGGCTTCAAGTTCAATAACCCGCAAGTGAAGTCCACCTGCGGCTGCGGGTCCAGCTTCAGCGCCTGAGCGCGCCGGCGCCGGCCCATAGGGTCAACAATGGCCCTATGGATCGCCCTCCCGATTTTGGACAGCTGCTCACCGAGCAGGCCAACCCCGCCTCGGAAAACCTCGACGCCCTGCCCACGCTCGAAATGCTGGCCGTTTTCCAGCGCGAGGACCGGCGCGTTCTCGAAGCCGTCGAGAGGGCGCTGCCGCGCATCGCGGAAGCGGTCAACGCGATTGCCGGGCTGCTGCGCCTGGGCGGACGTCTGTTCTACGTCGGCGCGGGCACCAGCGGCCGGCTGGGCGTGCTGGACGCCAGCGAATGTCCTCCTACTTTCAATGTTCCGCCGGAGCTCGTCACGGCCATCATCGCCGGCGGCGACCACGCTTTGCGCCACTCGGTCGAGGCCGTCGAGGATTCGCCCGCAACCGGCGCCGCCGACCTGCTGGCCCAGGGCTTCAGTTCGCGCGACGCCCTGGTCGGCATCGCCGCCAGCGGGCGCACGCCCTATGTGCTCGGCGCCAACGACGCCGCGAGCGAACTGGGCGCGCTGACCGCCTGCATCGTCTGCTCGCCGGGCTCGCCCCTCGCCGCGCGGGTGCGGATTCCGATCGAGCTGCTGACCGGCCCCGAAGTGATCGCCGGCTCGACGCGCCTGAAGGCCGGCACGGCCACCAAGCTGGCCCTCAACATGCTTTCGAGCGGCGTCATGGTCCGCCTGGGCCATGTTTATTCGAATCTGATGGTCAACGTGCGGCCGCTCAATACCAAACTGGCGGACCGCGCCCGGCGCATCATCGCCGCCCTGGCCGGCGTGCCCGCCTGCGTTGCCGCGGACCTGCTCGAGGCCTCCGCTGGAAGCGTGCCCACGGCCGTCGTCATGGGCAAACTGGGCCTCCCGCGGGAGGCCGCCGAAGCCCGCCTCGCCGCCGCCCAGGGCCGCCTGCGCGAGGCGCTGGAATAGCCCTGCGAGAAGCGCCAGGGTGCTGAAGCTGAATGTATTAAAGTCAGGACAGGAGAATACAGAATGAAGCACGCCCCTGGTTTCCTGGCCCTCGTCAACGACGCCAAGTCACGCATCCGCGAGATCGACCTCGACGGCTATCGCGCCCTGCTCGCCGCCGCCACGCCGCACGTCCTGATCGACACCCGCGAGGAGAGCGAATGGGCCGCCGGCCACGCCCGGGGCGCCATCCATCTGGGCAAAGGGATCATCGAGCGCGACATCGAGAGCCGCATTCCCGACAAGTCCACGACCCTGGTGCTGTACTGCGGCGGCGGCTTCCGCAGCGCCCTGGTCGCGGACAACCTCAAGAAGATGGGCTACGAGAACCCCATTTCCCTCGATGGCGGCTGGCGCGCCTGGTCGAGCGCCGGCATGCCGGTGGAGCGTTAGTGTCCAGAGTCGACGACTCGTCGAACTCAGTCGTCCCGCACTCGATGCCGCGCCGCGTCCGTTACGGAGCCGCGACTAAAAGGAGCGGTCCATCGGAGCCTTACCTGTGCCCTGCTCCGGCATAGGCGCCGCGGTCAAACGTTCCAGCGCAGCCAGGCGCGCGCGCATCGGTCTCACTTCCTCTTCCGTCAGTTCCTTCGCGCACCCATCGACGATCCGAATTCCAAGCGCATGCAGTTTCAGGCGGTACGCCGGGTCTTCCGTGGTCCCGGCAATGTCAACCAGGGCCCGCAGCAGCCGCAAACTGACCGCCGTATCGGCTTGCGCGTACAGCCGTATCTGCTCAAACGCCGACCTCAACAACCCGCCGAAGTCGATCCACCCGACGCTGACCCGGACAATGCCCGGCGGATCGTACAGCAGAGGAGCCAGTTGCTCCCGGGAAGCGTATCGGATCAGGATTCTGCTCAATTGGTCCACGCAAGTGACGCCCGTGGTCGGATCGTTCACCGCCGGCGAGATGGCCTTCAGTGCGATATCGACAATCTGCAGGACTCCGAACTCGACGTCCTGCTCCAGAGTCCTGGATGGGCCGAGATCCACGGTTTCCAGCAGTTCCTCGCGCTGCTCGGGCGAGAGCCGGTTTCCTTTGTACACCATGAAGAGCGTCGTCCCGGCCGGCACGAAATGCCCTACGCGGCGCAACACGCGCACCTTCACGCGATACGACTTCGCCAGCGCGACCAATCGCCCGGTGTCGATGAAGCGGATATAGCCTGACCCCGGACTCGGCAGCGGTGTCTCCCACGTCGCCGCCTCCAGCATTTGCGGATCGGCCGTGGCATTGGGCCGGTGCGGCCCGGGCATCATCTCATCGATCAGGACCTCGGTTTCCGAGGCGATCCGGTCAACGATGTGGCTCACGCTGATGGCCTGCGAAATGTGGTGGATGAAAAACAGCAGCCAGGCCACGCAGGCCAGCGCCAGCAGCATCGCGCCCAGCACCGTGGCCACCGGCGCGAAGGGCTGTGGCAGCTGGCGCGCCGCCGGCAGCGCGGCCATGCAGTAACAGAAGGTGCCCAGGAAGATGCCCAGCGTCCATTGGGTCACCTTGTCCTTCGCAAAGCTGACGATGATGCGCGGCGAAAACTGCATCGAGGCCAGCGTCAGCGTCATCAGCAGGATCGCGAAAACGATCGACACCACCGTCATGATGGAACCCGCGATGTCGCCCAGAATGAGCTGCGCGATTTGCGGATCGGAATGCGATGGGAAGATCGCCCGCGGCACGAGATCGCTGATCGCCGGGAAGATCTCTTCCAGCCACGACAGGGTTGCGCCGGCGCAGCCCAGCGCCAGCGCGATGGTCAGCGGACGCACCAGGAACCCGCCCCGCAGGTTGTACGTGGCCTGGCGCAGCAGCACTCGCAGACGCTTGTTCATTTCAGCTTGTCCCAGTCTAAGCGCACTCGCGGCTCAGGTGCGCTGCGCCACCCGGCGGGCGGAGCGGAGTGACAACTCCCCCATGATAAGCGCGTTGCCCTTCGCCTCGCCTTCCCTTTTCACGCCTCCTCCTCAGTGCGTGGCGAAGTTGCGGCGGACGGAAAATCGCCTGGCGCGATTTCGCGACCATGGCACTGCTCGGATGCATCCTAACTTCTGGGAGCCTCACTATGCCCTGCCTGGTCGTGTTCGTGATTCTGTTGTTTCCGCGCCTCGCGCTGGCGTTGATGTGGATCTTCTCGACCTATCTGCAGCGCGCCTTCCATGGGGGTCTGTTGCTGCCCATACTCGGCTTCATCTTTCTGCCGCTCACCACGATTGTTTACGCCTGGGAGATCAACTCCCGCCTACCGCTGTCGGGCATCAACCTGTTGTGGCTGCTGATCGCCGTGATCATCGATCTCGGCGGGTTGGGCCACAGCGCGCACCGCAGCTCGCGGTACTGAGTTGCGATTCTGACGCGCCCAAGTCCTGTTAAGCATTTGGCAAACCCCTGCGAAGCCGCTCCGTGTAGTCGTAGAGCCGCCGACCCATAGCGGCGATCGTTGGCGCGGGCGACCCATTGCCCGGCCCGGTGGATCAATTCCTCAGCCCGGCGCGGCTGCGGTTCGCTGCTGCGGAAGGGCGAACCGCGATTTGTCCGGTAGCGTCACTCTTCGGGCACGACTCTTCCCCAATGCCCAACCATCCTGCCAACATGACCTTAGCCACTCTCCCAGACGCTTAGCATTCGGAGTTACAACACCTGAGTGTGGCGCCAGCATCACGGAAGAAGTCCCGTGAGCACGAGCGCGTAGCGAAGCAGAGGCCTCGGCCGCCTTCAGCAATGCCGAAGACGGCTCTCGCCTTTGAATTCAGTTCCCCCAAATGCGAACCTAAACGGAGATGCAGGCCTTCTGGCGGGAGCGGTTACGTCGCATCATCGCGGATCCTTCTCACCTCGCGCTCGCTCTCCTGATCGGCGCTCTGGTCGGTTCTACAATCGTGGCGTTCCTGGCTTGCACGGATTGGATGAACAGGCTGCTGTTCAGCCGGGCGATGCCCGTCTGGATGCGGCCCCTGATACCCGCCTTCGCCGCGCTGATCGCCGGCTATCTGCTGCTACGCGTGTTTCCCAACGCGCGCGGCAGCGGCATTCCGCAGACCAAGGCGGCCCTGATTGCCGGCGGCGGACACATCGGTTTAAAGACCGCGTTCGGCAAGTTTTTCTGCTGCGCGCTCTCGCTCGGCGGCGGCGTCGCCCTTGGGCGCGAAGGGCCGTCGGTGCAGATCGGCGCCGGCATTGCCTCGTTCCTGGCGCGCAAGGCCCGGCTGGAAACGCGCGACGTCCAGGCGCTGGTCCCCATCGGCGCGGCGGCCGCGCTGGCGGCGGCTTTCAACACGCCTATGGCGGCGGTGCTGTTCACGCTGGAGGAACTGCTGGGCGACCTCAACGCCCGCGTGTTGGGCTCGGTGGTCATCGGCGCGGCCACCTCGTGGATGGTGCTGCACCTGTTCCTCGGCGACGCGCCGCTGTTCCACGTGCCTTCCTACACCCTGGTGCACCCCACCGAGTTTCTGTTCTATGCCCTGCTCGGCATCGCCGGAGGCTGCGTCTCAGTGGTCTTCTCGTCGTCGCTGTTGTGGCTGCGGCTCAAGTACCGGCGGCTGCCCAAGTGGACGCTGGCGTTCCAGCCGGCCACCGGCGGGCTGACGGCCGGCGTGCTGGCACTCTATAGCGCGGACGTGCTCGGCGCCGGTTACGCCGCCGTCGAACTCTCTCTCCACGGCGCCCTCAGCGGGACCACGATGTTCATTCTGCTGATTCTGAAACTCGCGGCCACCGTGGTCTGCTACAGCTCCGGCAACGCCGGCGGCATTTTTGGGCCCAGTCTTTTTCTGGGCGCCATGCTGGGCGGAGGATTCGGTTCGCTGCTGCACGGCTGGCTCCCGGCCACCACCGGGCCGGCCGGGGCTTACGCGCTGGTCGGGATGGGCACCACGTTTGCGGGAATCATCCGCAGCCCCATCACGTCCGTGCTGATGATCTTCGAGCTGACCCGGGATTACAACATCATCGTGCCGCTCATGATCTCGAATCTGGTGGCCTATGCCGTCGCGCGCTCATTCAGCCGCACCCCGATCTACGATGCATTGGCTATTCAGGACGGCGTGCACCTGCCCCACGCCAAGGGGGAGCGCCCGGAGCCGGACCTGCGGGTGGGCGACGCGATGCGCAGCCCCGCGGTTCTGATCAGCCCCGATACATCCATCGCCGTCGCGCGCCAGTTGGTGCCCGAAGGCGACTGCCTCGTCGGGGAAAGCGGGACTCTGTACGGTGTCGCACATGCCGCCCACATCGACGATGCGCTGCACCAGGGCGCGGGCGAGGCGGCGGTGGCGAGCCTCGTGCGCCGCGAAGTGTTCAACGAGACAGTCCATTTGCACCCCGACGAGTCGGCCGACATCGTGCTCCACCGGTTGGGCCAGTTCAATCTGAGCATTCTGCCGGTCGTGGACCGGCGCGACATTACCCGGGTTCTGGGCCAGGTCACCTTGGAGGACCTGCTGGAGGCCTACCGCAACGCTTCGGCGTGAAGGCGCCCGCGTGCGGCGCGTCTTGATGAAGTCTGCCGGAGTGAGTTCCAGTCGCCGGGATCGGTGTGGATGTGAATAAGGGGTATCCGGAAACTGTGCCAGTGGCCGGTCGTCTTCACGGCGCGCAGCGCAGCTCGCGGCGCTGAGTCTCAACTCTGACGCGCCCAAGTCCTGATAGGTGCTCTGGCAACTCCTGCAAAGCCGCTCCGTGTAGTCGCGGAGCCGACCCATAGTGGCAATCATTTGCGCGGTCAACCCATGGCCCGGCCCGGTGAATCAATTCCTCAGCCCGGTGCGGCTACGGTTGCACGCCGCGCACGGGCCGATCGACCCGATGTCCGATAACGCCATATACCAGGCCTTGACCAAGAGCGCCCGATTCATTGGCTGGACCGGATGGAGCCGGAGTCGACCAGGGGGCCATAAAAAGTGATTGACAACGAACATAATGTAATGTATACATTACCTCAGGTGATGTCTACAGGACAAATAGAGCTTTACATGTCAGACTCAGAAAAGTGGGCGTGGTGGACGCTTGGAGTGGCAGTGCTGACCATCGCCGCATATGGCGCTTTTCTCGCATTCCTTGGGCACGGCCCGGCCATCAATTCGGTTTTCGCGCTCCTGGCGCTGGCCTCACTCCCGCGTTCCAGTCGGCGCCGCTTCGTAGGCCGGACTTTCGATGAACGGGAACGCGGGATTGCCAACAAGGCGGTTCGGGCGGGTTTCAGCGCTTTCTGGGTGGCGTTCATTGGCGTCATTCTCGCGATCGGGTTCATGAAGGGATGGGACGCTACCCTGACCGTGCCGGTCTGGACTCTCATGGAAGCTCTCTGTTGGGCGTCGATTCTCGTCCTGGGAGCGCAAGCTCTGACGACCATCGTGCTCTACCGCGGTGGATCCCATGCCTAGCCCGGAACCGGAGATCAAGAATTATATTCGCCGGCTGCGTTTCGAGCACGGAGAAATGACCCAGGATCAACTGGCGAAACAGGCCGGCGTGACACGTCACACCATCATGGCGCTCGAAGCGGGCAAGTACTTCCCCTCGCTGCTTCTGGCCTTCCGCATCGCGCGCGTCTTCGCAGTGCCTGTCGAGCAGGTCTTCGAGTACCACGCTACGGAATTGAACTTGTGATGCAGCGTGTTAAGACGGATGGAGTCTGGTGCAGGCCATTGCGGCAAACTGCCCCCACCGGCCTATCCGCGATCAGCTTGACACCCGGGAGTATGCTCAAGGTGGCCGGTGGTCTTCACGGCGCGCCGGCGATGCTCCTTGAAAAGCGAATATTCAGCGAATAACACATCGAAGGATAGCCAATTAGTCGCTGATTCTAATAAGAAAAGTTGACAATTGGCTTTGATCCTCCAAATCTGTTGCTGCACGCACTCGAGGCGCTGCGTCGGGGGCTATCCGAGGGCCTGGTAACGCCGGTCAGCCGGCCATTTCCGGCCGCCGCGCCACGTGCCCCGTGGCGTCCTCCAGCGCCGCCCCGATGCGCAACAGTTCCTGCTCGCCGAACGGCCGCCCGACCAGTTGCATCCCGATCGGCAGTCCGCCGCGCGTGAACCCCGCCGGAACGGCGAGCGCCGGCAGGCCCAGCGCATTGAAGCCCCGCACCAGCCGCGTCGAGGCCAGCCGCACGTCCTCCGTGTGGCCGTCGATGGCCACCTCCGACTGGCCGATCATCGGCGCCACGATCGGCGTCGTGGGCACCAGCAGACAGTCCACCTGCTTCAGGATCGACCGGTAGACCCCCTGCGCCCGCCGCCGCAAGCGCTGCGCCTGGACGTAGTCCACGCCCGGAATCAGTCGGCCCATGTCGATCAGCGTCCGCACGTCCTGACCGTACAGCTTGCGCCGCTTGCGGATGTAAGGTTCATGGATGGCCGCCGCCTCCACCAGCAGCGTCACCTGGGCGATGACGTTCAACTGCGTCCCGTCGGGCACGCGCAGCGCCACCAGCTCCGCGCCCAGGTCCTGCGCCCGGTAGGCCATGAAGTGCACGGCGTTGTTGACCTGCGGATCCAGGCGCTCGAAGAAGAAGTTCTCGGGCATCCCGATTTTGACGCCGGCGAGCGAGGCGACCGCCGGCGGCGGCAGCAGATCCTGGAGCAGCGGTGGAGCGTGGCCCCGGGCGCTCGCGGGGTCGCGCCGGTCGTAGCCCGCCATGCCGGCGAGCGCCACGGCCACGTCGCGCACCGTGCGTGCGATCGGCCCGGCGTGATCCAGGCTGAAGGCCAGCGGCAGCGCGCCGTACTTGCTCACCAGGCCGAACGTCGGCTTGAGGCCCGTTACGCCGCAATAGGCCGCCGGCACGCGGATCGACCCGCCGGTGTCGCTGCCGGTGGCCAGCAGGCACAGCCCCGCCGCCACAGCCGCCGCCGAGCCGCCGCTGGACCCGCCCGGGATCCGCTCCCGGTCCCACGGGTTGCGCACCGCGCCGAAGTGCGGATTGGCGCATGTGATGCCATAGGCGTGCTCGTGCATGCCGGTCTTGCCCAGCATCACCGCGCCCGCCTCGCGCAGCCGCTCCACCACCGCGGCGTCGAAGTTAGGGACGTAGTGCTCGAAGACCTTCGAGCCCGACGTGGTGCGCACGCCGGTGGTGCAGAACAGGTCCTTGTGGGCGATGGGAATGCCGTGCAGCGGACCGCGGTCCATCCCCCCGCGCCGTTCCTCGTCGGCCTGCCGCGCCTGGGCGCGCGCGAGGTCGGCCGTCACGGTGAGAAAGGCGTTCAACGCCGGATTGAGGCGCTCGATCCGGCTCAGGCACTGCTCCGTCAGCTCGGCCGACGAGACCTGGCCCTCGCGCAGCGCATGCGCGGCGTCGATCAGGGTCATCTCGGCCGCGCTCATCCGGCGTCGTCCTCGGGCGGCAGGACGCTCGATTGGAGAACGGGCTCCTCCTGCCAGTCGATCAGCCCGCGCAGGCCGAGCATCGTCTTGTCGAGCGTTTCGAGCGTCCGTTGCGCGCCCTCGCCGAGCTCGATCTGGAGCCCCGCGGCAATCGCCTTCCAATCGCGCATGGTCTAATAATGGCATGTCCAAGGGGCTTTCCTACACGGAGGGCCAGGTGCGCCCTCTCACCCTGTTCAGTGAGGACGAGGAGCTGTTCCGCTCCACCGTCCGGCGCTTCGCGCGCGAGCGGATCGCACCGCAAGCGCGCGCCATGGACGAGCAGGCGGCCTTCGATCAGGGCTTGCTCAGGGAGCTGTTCGAGCTGGGCCTGATGGGCATCGAAATCCCGGAGCAATTCGGCGGTCCGGGCGGCACATTCTTCCAGGCCGTGCTGGCCATCGAGGAACTGGCCGCGGTGGACCCCGCCGCCGCCGTGGTCGTCGATGTCCAGAACACGCTGGTCAACAACGCGCTGCTGCGCTGGGGCACGGAGGAGCAGAAGCAGCGCTGGCTGCCGCGCCTGGCCGCCGATACCGTGGGCGCCTACGCGCTGTCCGAGGCGGGCTCCGGTTCCGACGCCTTTGCGCTGGCCACGCGCGCCGTCGAGGACGGCGAGAGCTACATTCTGAGCGGCCGCAAGCTGTGGATCTCCAACGCCGCCGAGGCCGGCCTGTTCCTGATCTTCGCCAACGCCAACCCGCCGGCCGGCTACAAGGGCATCACCTGTTTCGTGGTCGAACGCGACCGGCCTGGCCTGGCCGTCGGCAAGCGCGAACACAAGCTCGGCATCCGCGCCTCCTCCACTTGCGAACTACTGCTGGATGGCGTCCGCGTGCCGAAGTGCGACGTTCTCGGCGAGACCGGCAAAGGCTACAAGATCGCCATGGAGACGCTCAACGAGGGGCGCATCGCCATCGGCGCGCAGATGACGGGCCTGGCCGCCGGGGCTCTGGCGCACGCGTTGGCGTATGCCAGACAGCGCCGGCAGTTCGGCCAGGCGATCGCCGAATTCCAGGCCATCCGGTTCGAACTGGCGCGCATGGCCACCGATATCGAGGGCGCGCGCCTGCTGGTCTACAACGCCGCGCGCCTGCGCGAAGCCGGAGCGCCCTTCACGTCGCCGGCCGCCATGGCCAAGTTGCGCGCCTCCGAGGTCGCCGAGCGCGCCGCCTCGCGCGCCATCGAGATCCATGGCGGCGTCGGCTTCACCACGGACTACCCGGTGGAGAAGCTGTATCGCGACGCCAAGATCGGCAGCATCTACGAAGGCACCACCAACATCCAGCTGCTGACCATCGCCAAGCACCTGCTGGGCTGAGCCGCGGCGCGGTAACCTGACGCGCCGCCGCCGCATCGTGTATCAAGAAGGTAGAGGGATGGGAAGGAGACCGATGACGAAGACACGCCTGGTTGTGTTGGCGGCGCTGGCCGCCGCCCCGCTCGCGGCCCTGCCGGCCGCGGACGATCTGACGCCGGACCAGCAGCAGGAGATCATCCGCAAGTTCGCGGCCAAGGAGGCGGCTTTCGCCCACGCCCGCGAGAACTACACCTATCGCCAGCGTTACATGATCGAGACGCTGGGCCCCGGCGGCCGCCCGGACGGCAAACACGAGGAGGTCTCGGACGTCGTTTTCACGCCCGACGGGCAGCGCACCGAGCGCACCGTCTACGCGCCGATGGACACGCTGGAGCGTATCCAGATGGACGCCCAGGACGTGCAGGACATGCGCAGTATCCAGCCCTTCGTCCTGACCACCAAGGACATTGACAAGTACGAAATCCACTACCTGGGCCGCGACCAGGTGGACGAGATCACGTGCTACTTGTTCGCCGTCAAGCCCAAGCAGATGCTCGAGGGCGAGCGCTACTTCGCGGGGCAGATCTGGGTGGACGACCGCGACCTGCAAATCGTGAAGACCTACGGGCGCGGCGTGGGCCTGCAAAAGAAGAACTCGGACCACAAGTGGCCCAAGTTCGAAACCTACCGCGAACAGATCGACGGCAAGTACTGGTTCCCGACCTACACCGTCTCCAACGACGTGCTGAACTTCCGCAACGAGTCCGTGCCGATCAAGATGCTGATCACGTACAAGGACTACAAGCAGTTCAAGTCCGAATCGACCATCACCTACGGCGACGTCACGGACGCCCCGGATAAGAAGCCACGGGCGCCGCCGAAGCAGTAGCCGCGGCCAGGCCGCAGGTCGCACTTGGACCGTTGGATGTAGAATTGGCGTTGGCCACGAAGCCCAAACATCAATCTTGGGTAGGCTGCGGCCGGCCGCAAGGCCAAGAATGGGATTGTGGCTGACACGAGAAGAACCTGGATAGCAGGAGCCCTGGCGGCGCTGATCGCGCTGCCCGCAGCGACTCGGGCCGAACCGGCGCTCAGAGAATTCATGCGCGCCTACGAACTGAAACCTGTCCGTGGTTATACGTTCCTGGGCACCGAGCACTCAGTACACCAGCTCTGGACCGGCAAAGCCGGCGATCACTACGACAAGCCGACAGTGGAGCCCAACGGCTTGATCCGGGGCTGGTTCGACCCCGGCGACCACGTGCCGTGGGTGAAGCAGTCCATGCAGACCGGTGCATACGAGTTTGGGTTGGTGGACGGGTATCTGCCGGCGGTGCATTACGTTTATCACGACGCGAAAACGGATGCGACGTGCGAGATGACGGCGTTTGCCGTGGACAGCACGGAGCCGGGGAAGATTCTGATCCACGTCAGTTTGGTGGAACAGGCCGGGGGCAAGAGGAAATCGTCCCAGTATCTCCGCTTGGGCGATAAGGCGCCCTCGGATCGAGCCGGTTTTAGGGCCGCTTTGCAGGGACTGCGAAGCCATTGGGAAGCGTTCTTCGCCCGGGCGGCGCAGATTCCGATTCCCGATCCGGATGTGAAAAACGCCTGCAAAGCCTCGATCATCCGGGCGTTGATCACCTTTACCGGGACGCGGCCGCATTACGGCGTGAGGAGCTACGGCCCCGGGAAAGACTTTGGCATTGAATACGGAGATGGTTTCCCGCCGACCATCATCTCGCTCGTGGATTGCCTGTTGGAGTGGGGGCAGGCGCCCCTGGCGCGCGAGTATTTCAGCGCCTTCTTCGATGTCCTTGTACGCGAGGACGGGAGGGTCAAATACTACGTCGATCCGGAAGTCGATGGTTGCTCGGTGGCGGAGTACGGGCAGCTCTTGTGGTTGACGCGCAAGTGCATGGCGGCAGGCGGAAGCCAAGAGTGGTTGGAACATCTTCGCCCGAAACTGGAGCGCATTCGCACGTCGCTCTGGGAGGCGCAGGCCGGCTCACCCAGCGGCCTGATTTCCGGGGGTCCGGAAGCAGATCTGCGGAGTGAAGTCGGGATCTACTTCCATAACAATGGCTGGGCCTGGCGCGGGTTGCGTGACATAGCGCCCTTGCTCGGTCACGATGGCGACGCGGCCCGCTGCGATTCCTTCCGCAAGACCATCCAGGCCGCCATCGACAAAGCGACGGTGCGAAGCGTGACACCGATGTTCATTCCGCCCATGCCGGAGAAGACGGCGTTCAATACCATGGCGCCGTTCAAGACGATGACCGAGAACAACTTCGTCTCCTATACGAACTACCGCTATTGGCCCGAACTCCTGTCCAGCGGCATCCTGTCGAAGGAACAGATGGAAGCCGTCATCGCCTATCGCAACACGCACGGCGGCGAAATTGCCGGTCTCGGCCGTATCTGGGGACACGCGGACAACTGGCCGATCGCCGAGTATGCCGCTGGCCTGCGCGCGCTGGGACGGATGAATGAGGTCCACCGCGTTCTCTACAGCCACTTGGCTGGGCACATGACGCCGGAAACATGGACCGCTTACGAACAGGTCGCCATCACCGGCAGTCCATACCGGGACATAAAGGCCGATTACTGTGTGCCGGCGCAATTGGTCGCCCCGCGCTTGGCGGCCTGGCTGTGGGGGCAGAAGGCGGCAGATTCGCCATCGCGAATACACCTTCATTGAAATTGCCGAGACCTTTTTAGATACAAGACGGGCGAGGCCTGCCGGAGCCGCCCCGCCAATTCTACAGCGCCGCGCGTTATTCCACCGAGAAGCGGAACACGGTGGTGGATTTGTACTCCGCGCCGGCCTTCAGCGTGGTGGTCGGGAAGGCCGGATGGTTCGGGGAATCGGGGAAGTGCTGGGTCTCCAGGCAGAAGCCGTAGCGGTGATCGTAGACCTTGCCGCCCTTGCCCGTCAGCGTGCCGTCCAGGAAGTTGCCGGTGTAGAACTGCACGCCCGGCTCGGTGGTCAGCACCTCCAGCACGCGCCCGGAGTTAGGCTCCGATACGCGCGCCGCCGGCCGCAGCGTGCCCGGCTCGCCGTCCACCACCCAGTTATGATCGTAACCCTTGCCGCGCTTCAGTTGCTCGTCGTTCGCGTCGATGCGCGCGCCGATGGAGGTCGGCTGGAGGAAGTCGAACGGAGTGCGGGCGACGGGTTTCAGTTCGCCGGTCGGGATCAGCGTCGCGTCCACCGGTGTGAACTTCGACGCGAAGAGCTGCACCACGTGGCCCACGATGCCGCCCTGGCCCTGGCCGGCCAGGTTGAAGTAGGTGTGGTTGGTCACGTTGGCCACGGTGTCCTTGTCCGTCGCCAGAGAGTAGTCGATGCGCAGCTCATTGGCCGGCGTCAGCGTGTAGGTCACTTTCACCGTGAGATTGCCGGGATAGCCCTCTTCGCCGTCCTTACTGACGTAGGTCAGCGCCAGCGCCGGATCGGCGCCCGGGACTTCGCGCGCCTGCCAGACCACATGGTTGAAGCCTTTGAGGCCGCCGTGCAGCGAGTTCTGACCGTCATTGACGGCCAGCTTGTACTCCACGCCGTTCAGCGTGAAGCGCCCCCTGGCGATGCGGTTGCCATAGCGCCCGACGATGGCGCCGAAGTACGGGTTGGGCTTCTCGTAGTCCGCGAGCTTGTCGAAACCGAGCACGACGTCGGCGAGCTGGCCGCCCCGGCCGGGCACTTTCAGCGCCTGAATGATCGCGCCGAAGTTGGTGATATCGGCCTCCATGCCGGAGGCGTTCTTCAACGTATAGAGGTTGATGAGCTGGCCACTTTCGGTCATGCCGAACGGCGCTCTGGTGATGGAAGATGACATCGGCGATTCCCTCTTCTGCGCGCAGCCGCCCATGAAAAGGGCAGCCGCGGCCAAGCTGAGTATGGCAGTGGATCGGTGCAAGGCAGACGCTCCTCGGGGCCCTAGTCCGCGCGCGGCCGGACCTTTTGACGCTAGCTCCCCGTGCCCATGCCGGTCAAGGCGCCGGGTCGTGTCTGAAAAGTGCGTTGATGGAAGACCTAGCCTATAGCGCCCATCCCGCGCAATCGGTATCGTGAAGGCGTGTCGAGCGTAGCGCATGTCCGTGGCAGCGTTGCGGGGGCGGCCATCCTCACGCTGTTCGGCTCCGCGTGGTGCATCGTGGCGCTGGCCCTCTGGCCCGCGCACCCCGTCTGGTCGATTCCGGCAGGGTCCGTGGCAACCGTTGTTTTACTCGCGCTATGCGTTATGCGGCTGAAGCCTTTAAGGAGCATCCCGAGCATCCATGATCCGGCGGCAGCGGCCAGAGGAAAGCGCGCCGGCATGCTTTTTGGAATCATATTCGGGACCGAATGCGGGTTGATATGGCTGTGCGCGATGCTGCTGGCGCGCCTTGGCCTGAGCATTTGGATTCCGATTGCGGTCGCCGTTATCGTCGGGCTGCATTTCATTCCGTTGGCGCGCGTATTTGAAGTGCCGCTTTACTATTGGACGGGAGTGCTCTCGGTCCTGGGTATGCTCGGGTGTTCGCTGATCGGCGATGCCGGCACGCGGCTGCTGTGCGCGGGACTGATTATGGCGGCGGTGTTGTGGCTGAGCGCTGCACTGTTACTCCTGTGAGCCAGATTGATCAGACCGGGCCCGATCGTCTGAATTATGGCGATCCAGACCACAACGCACCCTTAAGACAGCACCAGGCGCCGGGGCCGGCGCAATTGCTCCGCGTCCCGATGCACGATATGATGCTGGCTTACAGGAGAAAAGAGTCTGAATCGCCGCAAGTTCCTCGCCACCGCCGCGGCCGCCGGCGCGGCTGCCTGTTCCCGCACCCAGAACTCGCCCTGGCGTGCTTTGACCGACGATGAAGCGCGGACCCTCAACGCGTGGTGTGAGTGCCTGATTCCCGAGGACTCCGACCCCGGCGCGAAGCGCGCGGGCGTGGTGCGCTACATCGATATCCAGTTGACCAAGAAGTTCAAGCGCCACCGCAAGCTGTACGCGCAGGCCGTGGCGGCGCTCAACCTGCTGGCCCGACGCGGCTATTCGCAGGAGTTCGCGGCGCTGGACTTCGATGCGCGCACCGCGCTGCTGCAGGACTTCGAGAAGGGCCCGGACCGCGCCGCCTTCAACTTGGTGCTCGACCATACGATGCAGGGCTATTACGGCAATCCGCGGCACGGCGGCAATGCGAACTACGCCAGCTGGCGGATGCTCGGCGTGCCGCTGGTGCCGGTGCGCGGCCGGCTGCTGTACTCCATCGCCCCGGCGGAACCGAAGGGAGCACAAAGCTGATGTCCCTACCCCCGGTCGATGCCGTCATCGTGGGAGCCGGCGCCGGCGGCCCGATCGTCGCCAGACAGCTTACGCAAGCGGGCTGGCGCGTGGTGCTGCTGGAGCGCGGCAAATGGAACACGCCTCACGATGACCTGAAGGACGACCTGCGCAACCAGCGCAATTCGACGCTGGGCAATCCGTTCGGCCCCGCGGACGAGGGCAACCCGCGCGTGGTGGTCGATCTCGACGGCAGCACGCGCATCGTCGCGCCGTGGGAACCGGGCTACTCCAACAATGCCGGCTGCGTGGGCGGCGGCACGTTGAGTTACGGGGCGATGGCGTGGCGCTACCACCCCAACGATTTCCGCATGGCGTCGCAGTACGGCGTGCTGGCGGGCTCTACGCTCGCCGACTGGCCCGTTTCTTACGAGGACCTGGCGCCCTACTATGAGCAGGCCGAGTGGGAGCTGGGCGTCTCCGGCGACGACTCGAACAACCCGTTCAAAGGCCCGCGCCGTAAGCCGCTGCCCATGCCGCCGGTGGCGCCGCAGGGCCGCGAGCACGAGATCCTCGACAAGGCCGCGCGGCGGCTGGGGCTGCATCCGTTCCACATCCCGATGCTGCGCAATTCAGTGCCCTACAACGGCCGCCCGGCGTGCATGCGCTGCCGCTGGTGCGTGGGCTTCGCGTGCGAAGTGGACGCCAAGGTCGGCACGCAGAACACCGTCCTGCCGACGGCGCTGGGCACCGGACTGCTGGAGCTGCGCACCGAGTGCCAGGCCCGGGAGATCACCTTCGACGAGCGCGGCCGCGCCACGGGCGTGCGCTACTTCGACCGCAACGGCGAGGGCTGGGAGCAGCCGGCGCGCGTCGTCATCTCATCCTGCGGGGCGATTGAATCGGCGCGGCTGCTGCTGAACTCCGCCAACCGAGCGTTCCCGAAGGGTGTTGGCAACCGCCACGACTGGGTGGGCCGCAACCTGCAAGGGCACACCTACACCGGCGCGTTCGGGCTGTTCGACGAGATCATGTACGACGACCTCGGCCCGGGCGCCTCGATCGCGATCTGCGACTACAACCACGGCACGCCCGGGCTGCGCGGCGGCGGCGCGCTGTGCAACGAGTTCATCCGCCTGCCCTACCAGTTCGTCGGCATGCGCGACCCCGGCGTGCCACGCTGGGGCCAGGCCTACAAGGACTGGATGCGGCAGGCCTACCGCCGCATCATCGCGATCCAGGGCCCGACGCAGGAGATGCCGGTGTTCGAATCGCGAGCGCAGCTCGACCCGGAGGTGCGCGACCGCTTCGGCATCCCCGTGGTGCGCCTCTCCGGCCCCAAGCACGACCACACCATCGAGATCAGCGACGTGCAGGCCAAGCGCGCCGAGGACTGGCTGAAGGCGGCCGGCGCGGTGCAGACCTGGCAGAAGCGCGCCAACAAGAACACGTCCGGCGGCCAGCACCAGGCCGGAACGTGCCGCATGGGCAACGACCCGCAGACGTCCGTTGTCGACCAGCACCAGCGCGTGCACGACGTTGACAACGTGTTCGTCGTCGATGCCGCCGTGCACGTCACCAACGGCGGCTTCAACCCCGTGCTGACCATCATGGCGCTGGCCTACCGCGCCGGCGAGTACATTGCGCAGAGCGGTCTGAAACCGCGCGCGTGAAGGAGAATGCCCCGACATGAAAATCGCAGTCGTCCTCGCCCTGCTCCTTCTCGCGGTCCTGCTGCTGATTCCCGCGGCCAGCTACGTCTATGAAGCCGGCGCGCCGGGCGCGTGCGCGCGGTGCCACGAGATGGCCGTGCCGGTGGACCAGTGGGCCGGGTCGGCGCACCGCAACGTGGCCTGCGCCAAATGCCACGGCGACGCGCTCACCACCGACGCGCAGTTCCACATGACCAACGCGCGGCGCGTGCTGGACCACAACCTCGGCAAAGTGGCCGAGCAGGCGCACCTGCGCACGTCCGACGTCTTCGCGATGGTGGAAACGTGCAAGAGCTGCCACCCGCAGGAGTACGCCACGTGGGCCGCCGGGCCGCACTCGGTGCGCTACGAGCCGATCTTCCTCGACAAGCGCCAGAACAGCGAGCGGCACCTGATGGACGACTGCCTGCGCTGCCACGGCATGCACTACGACGGCCCCATCCGCGACCTGGTCACGCCGCTCGACAACAAGGGCCCGTGGACGTTCCGCGACGCCGCGATGGCCACGAAACCGGCGATCCCGTGCCTCACCTGCCACACGATGCACCAGAGCGGCGCGCCGCTCAAGGGCCACGTGCGCCGCGCCGTCATCTCGCGCAAGGAGGCGGTGATGACGCCGTCGCTGGCGCTGTGGGATCGGCGCTCGAACGGGCCCGTGCCGGTCGCGATGCTGGCGCTGCCGGTGATGCACGAGGGCGACCGCGCGGTGAAGATGAGCCCCGACCCGCGCCAGGCGCTATGCTACCAGTGCCACGCGCCACTGGCCGACACGCAGGTCCATTCAGGCGACGACCGGACATGCATCGGAGTGCACGAGGGGCTGTCGTGCTTCGCCTGCCACGACAAGCACAAGATGTCCACGCGCGCCTCCTGCACCGAGTGCCACCCGCGGCTGTCCAACTGCGGCCGCGACGTCGAGAAGATGGACACGACGTTTTTCAGCAAGCAGAGCGCGCACAACATTCACTTCATGAAGTGCGCGGACTGCCACCCGAAGGGGATTCCGCCGCGGAAGACGCCGCAGCCGCTGCACGCGGCGGGTTGAGCGGACCGGCGCTGTTGGCTCAGACGAGCTCGACGCTGGCCTCTTTCGCCACTTTGCGGGTGTAGGCCGTGCCCTCGGCGTACTCTTCCGCCGTCTTGAGATGCTCCAGCATGAGCGGCGTTTCGCAACCCAGCAAAAGGCTGTCCCCTTCCCGCCAGGTTTCGTGCCTTACCGCGGTCGGGTTCCAGGTTCTCGGTTTAGGGGGCGAATAGTCGCAATGATCTCATGTAACAGCGCTCTCAGCTTGGGCGCGTTTGGGTCTCCTTTCCAATAAACTGCACTTCCAAGCATTGGGTGCCCCGCAAACTCAAAATAGCAGTCGAGGACTTCTAGCCCTTCGGCTGCTTGCGAGATCACTTCGGTGACTTTCAGGAGTTCTTGTGAGTCACGCTTCCGAAGGATGAAAGATTGTCTGGATTGGACATCCTGGGCGACGCTCCGGCGCTTGATCCACTCTGCTATGGTCGATATTCCTTCAGGCGGCGGACCCACCGATATTTCGGCGCCTTTTTCCGGCAGGAAAACTGCCGTTACCCGGCGAGATAGTGGAAAGTTGATAATATCTAGCGCCGTGTTGTTGTCTGTGGGCGATGGATAGATTCTCCAGGACGCTGGGAACTCTGCGGTCCATCCCCCCTGATGACTAATGAACGGCTCCGATTTCTTCTCTTGCCTCTGGCCGTTGGCACCAACGGGGATGGATGCCAGCGATAGCAGCGCCACCAACGCGCTGGCATTCACTCTGCTGATTCCGCTAGTGGACTTCATGGATTTGGCCCCACCGGAGAGCCATCTGTCACCCGCGCTCCCGCCCTCGATCGAAGACGTCTGCTCAGACGAACTCGACGCCGGCCTCTTTCGCGACCTTGCGGATGTAGGCCGCGCCCTCGGCGTACTCTTCGGCCTTGCTGAGGTGCTCGAGCATGAGCGGCGTTTCGCGGCCCAGCGCGGCGAGGGATTCGAGGTAGGCGCGGTAGTCGACCGAGCCGCGGCCGGGGATGACCTCGACGAAGTGGATGTTCATCTCGGGCTTCCAGTCGAGATCCTTGGCGTGGCAGGAGAGGATCCAGGGCGCGAGTTTGGCGATGGTCTCGCGGATGAAGGGGCCGTTGTTGTAGAAGCGCTCGGGCGAGTTGATGACATTGCAGACGTCGATGTGCACGCCGAACTGCTTGCGGTCGACGGCCTTGATGAGCTTGATGTAGTTCTCGGCCGAGTCGGGGATGGACCAGCCCATCATCTCGACGCAGAACTTGGTGCGCTTGGGGCTCACCTGGTCGATCAGCTTGCGGCAGTTCTCGACAGTGGCGTCCATGAACTCCGGGCTGAGGTTCTTGGGATGCGGGCCGTACCAGACCGTGGGGTTGTAGGAGCCCGCGATGTTGACGCAGTCGATGGCTCCCACGGCCTCGGCCAGCGCGAGGCGCGAAAGGACGTAGTCGAAGTTCTTCTTGCGCTTGTCCGCGTCGGGGTCGAGCAGGTTGACCCAGGCGCCGACCTCGGCGATCACCACGCCCTCGGCCTTGAAGGCCTCCTCGATGGCGCGGACGCGGTCCTTATCCTCGACCTTCGCAGTGGGGCAGTAGGCCGCGGAGTAGCCCAGCGCCTTGTGCGCGCGGGCTAGCTCGCGCGGGTCGTCGGTCTTCACGAAGACCGGCCCGCCCAGCCGGATCTTCGACTTGGGCTTGGCGCCGAGGGCGCTCATAGCTACCGGGGCAGCCGCCATTCGTTGCAGAACATCGCGTCGTGTCATGCAGATACCATATCGCTTCTCTTCGACGCGCGCAGCGGCCAGGTCGCAGGTGGAAAAGGTCGAACGTCCGCTCCCTCGCGGTCGCGGCTCGGAAACAACGGCTGCCGGCCCGGTAGTGACACAAAGAACCGCTCCTTGACAGTCGCGGCTCCGCCACAACGCAACCGCTCCCTCACGGTCGCGGCTCTGAAACGGCGACGCGCGCGGCGGAAACGCAACAAGGGCGGCCCGCAAGCCGCCTCGATCCATGCATTCAACTGAGCTTCAGAACGGGAATAGCGAGATCGCTTCGGAGACGGGAGCGCCCGCGCCCACGGGCACTTCACCTTCCGGCGAAATCAGGCGGCAGAAGATGCCCGTTTCGCCGAGGAAGACTTCGTACTCGGCGGGGCGCTGCAGGTTGCCCTGAATGAGGGCCTCCGACAGCGGATCCTCGATATACTTCTGCAGCGCCCGGCGCAGCGGCCGCGCGCCGTAGCTGCGGTCCTTGAGCGTGGTCTCGAGGATGTATTTGCCGGCGTCCTCGGCCAGGCGGATCTTGATCTGCTTGGCGACCAGGTTCTGGTTGATCTGCTCGACCATCAGGGCGATGATCTTCAGCAGATCCTCGTCCGCCAGCGAGGTGAACAGAATCACTTCGTCCAGGCGGTTGAGGAACTCGGGATTGAAGGCCTTCTTGACCTCGGCCATCACGTTTTCCTCGACCTTCGAGGGCAGCCCGGCGGTGGACTGCGCCTCGAAGCCCAGGTGGCCGCGCTTGTCGAGGAAGCGCGCCCCCAGGTTGGAGGTCATGATGATGATGGTGTTCTTGAAATCGACCGCGTTGCCCAGCCCGTCGGTCAGCAGGCCGTCCTCGAAGACCTGCAACAGGATGTTGTACACATCCGGATGGGCCTTCTCGATCTCATCCAGAAGAATGATCGAGTAGGGGTTGCGGCGCACGCGCTCAGTGAGCTGCCCGCCCTCTTCGTAACCCACATAGCCCGGCGGCGAGCCGATCAGCTTGGAGACCGAGTGCTTCTCCATGAACTCCGACATGTCAAAGCGGATCAGCGATTTCTCGCTGCCGAAAAGGAACTCGGCCAGGGCGCGGGCCACTTCCGTTTTGCCGACGCCCGTGGGACCCAGGAACAGGAACGAGCCGGCGGGGCGCTTGGGCGACTTGAGACCGGCGCGCGAACGCCGGATGGCGCGGGCCAGGGCGCCGATGGCGCGCTCCTGGCTGACCACGCGCTTGTGCAGCTCGACTTCGATGCGGATGAGCTTGCTGGCTTCTTCTTCCTTGATGGCGGTCATCGGCACGCCGGTCCAGCGCGCCACGACGTCCTCGATGTCTTCCTTGGTGACGACGCCGGCGTTGGATTCGTCGAGGTTGTACTTCTCGCGCATCTGGCGCAGGTTCTCGCGTTCCCGGCGCTCCTCGTCGCTGTAGAAGCGGGCCTTCTCGAATTCATGATTGGCGATGGCCGATTCCATGCGGTGGACGATGAACTTGATGCGCTTCTGGATGTCGCTGATCTCCGGCGGCAGCGTGGTCTGGCGCAGCTTCACGCGGGCCCCGGCCTCGTCGATCAGGTCGATCGCCTTGTCCGGCAGGTAGCGGTCGGGAATGAAGCGGCTGGAGGCGAACACGGCGGTCTCCACGGCGTCGTCGGTGTAGACCACGGCGTGGAACTTCTCGTAGCGCTCCTTGATGCCGAACAGGATGCGGCAGGCGTCGGCCTCCACCGGCGGCGGGACTTTCACGGCCTGGAAGCGGCGCTCGAGAGAGCGGTCCTTCTCGATCGATTTGCGGAACTCGCCCGGCGTGGTGGCGCCGATGCACTGGATCTCGCCGCGCGACAGCGCCGGCTTGAGAATATTGGCCGCATCCAGCGAGCCCTCGGCCGAGCCCGCGCCGACCAGCGTGTGCAGCTCGTCGATGAAGATGATGGCGTTCTGGTTCTCCATCAGCTCCTTCATGATGGTCTTGAGGCGCTCCTCGAACTGGCCGCGGTATTTCGTTCCCGCGACGATCAGGCTCAGGTCCAGCGCCAGGATGCGCTTGTCGGCCAGGAACGCGGGCACCTCGCCCTCGGCGATGCGCTGTGCCAGCCCTTCCACGATGGCCGTCTTGCCGACGCCCGGCTCGCCGATCAGCACCGGGTTGTTCTTGGTGCGGCGGCACAGAATCTGGACGACGCGCTCGAGCTCGTAGTCGCGGCCGATGAGCGGGTCCAGCGTCCCATCCAGCGCCGACTGCGTCAGGTCGCGGCTGAACTCGGCCAGCAGCGAGCTCTCCTTGGGCCGGCTGGCCGGGGCCTTCTCGATGGTCGTGCGCGCGATCTCCTCGCGCACCTGCGTCAGCCTGAGGCCGCGCTCGTGCAGGATCTCGGCGGCGAAGCACTTCTCCTCCCGGAGCAGCCCCAGCAGCAGGTGCTCGGTTCCGATGTGCTTGTGGCTCAGCCGCTCGGCTTCCTCCGCGGCGAACGCCAGCACCTTCTTGCACTCGTGGCTCAGCGGCAGGTCGACCGAGGTGGAGACCTTCTCACGCACCGTGGTCTGGGCCTCGATCTGCTTGCGGATGGATTCGATGTTAGCCTGCGAGCGCAGGAACCGGTTGGCCAGCGCCTTGTCCTCGCGCAGCAGGCCCAACAGCAGATGCTCGGTTTCTATGTACGGGCTGCCAAACTGGCTGGCCTCGTATCGCGCGAAGAAAATGACTCTGCGCGCCTTCTCCGTATAGCGTTCGAACATGTATGAGCCTCTTTTCAGCCTGACACGGCGCGGATGTGTTTCCCCGCTTCCGGCCTGCCCGGCCTCAGCCCCGATTGCCCCAATCCGGCGGCAGGACGCGTGTTTCGCTGGCCGGCCGGGGCTTCCTTCTCTAATTCTAAGACTCGGGAGGAGCGTTCGGCGAATCGGAAATGTTGCCCAGCAATTCGGTTTTCCCGCGATTCCGTACTAGTCCGTTTGCTTCCAGTAGCTTAGCGGCGGCTGACGACTCCTCGTGCAAAATACCCAGGAGCAGGTGGCCGGCGCCGATTTCAGTGTGGCCCATAAGACCCGCCTCGACCGCGGCATAGGCGAGCATGCGCCGCGCCTCGGCGCTGAGCTTGGAAACGACAAAGCCCGCCAGGGCCTCGTCGACGCGCTCGGCGAGGGGGCGGCCATGCAGATCGGCGAGGGGTCGGCCATGCAGCATGAAGTTGATGGAGTCAAGCTCGATCTCCGGCTCCGGCCCGTGGCCGGAGATCTGCTCGCGCAGCGCGTCGAGGCGTGCGCCCAGAGCCTCCAGTATTCTGGCGGCGGCACAGCCCGGTTCGCGCAACAGGCCCAGCAGCAGGTGCTCGGTGCCAATATGCTGATGGCCGAGCCGCTCCGCTTCCTCGGCGGCGCACGCCAGAACCTTCTTGAACTCATGACTCAGCGGCAGGTTGACCGAGGTCGATGTCTTCTCGCGCGCCGTTGTTTGTGCCTTGACTTGCTGCCGAATCTGGTCCAGCCAGCCGCGCCGCCCAGCGCGCGTTCGAGCGTTGGGCGGTCCTCGCGCAGCAGCCCCAGCAGCAGGTGCTCGGTCTCCATATACGGGCTGCCAGATACACTCGCCTCGTAGCGCGCGAAGAAAATGGTCCGGCGCGCTTTCTCGTTGTATCGTTCGAACATCCGCGCCTCCCTTCCCTGCCCGCCAGCCCTCTTCAGCCCACTTCCCGCAGCCGGCCGGATTCCAGGTGCAGCATGCGTTGCGCGCGCGCGGCGAAGACCGGGTTATGGGTGACGTAAACCGTCGCCAACTCCCGCCGCGCGTGTACCTCCTCCAAAAGGTCCATCACCATGGCGCCATTGCGCTCGTCCAGGCTCCCCGTCGGCTCGTCCGCCAGCAGCAAGCGCGGCTCGCCGACCAGCGCCCGGGCCAGAGCGACGCGCTGCTGCTCGCCGCCCGAAAGTTCCCCGGCGCGATGCCGCATGCGCGCGGTCAGGCCCACTTCTTTAAGACGCTCGGCCGCGGCCTGCTCGGCCGCGCAGCGGCTCAGGCCGCGGATTCTCAACGGCATGGCGACGTTTTCCAGCGCCGTGAACTCCGGCAGCAGCGTATTGAGCTGCCACACGAACCCCACTTCGCGGTTCCGCACGCCGGCCCGCCGGATCGCATCCAGACGCGTCACCTCGGTCGCTCCGTAATACACCCGCCCGGCCGTCGGCTGGTCCAGCAGCCCCAGCAAATGAAGCAGTGTCGATTTGCCCACGCCGCTCTCGCCCGTCAGCGCCACCCGTTCGCCGGCGTGCACCTCGATCCCGATTTGCGCGAAGACCACGACCTGGCCCGCGCCGCCGTGGTAGGTTTTCCCCAGACCCTCGGCCCGAAGCGCCGCGAGTGCGCCCGCGCCGCCGCTCAGCGCCCGATCCAGTTCGGAGTTGTCCATGCGCGTTGCCGTGCCTAGCCCGGATGTTTCACCAACAATCGGCTGCGGCGCGCGATAGGGCCGCATCTACTGCGTTGCGCTCGGTCGCCGTCCTCGACGTAGCAGTCCAGTACGCCTGCGGGCGGCTCCCTTCGCGCGCCTTGTATCTGCAGCCCTCTCATCGCGCCTCGCTGCGATCGCAAGTGAAACATCCGGGCTTGGCTGGCCTTCCTCACCTTAAAGTATCGCCCGCGCGGCCGCCGCGGGCCGTGGGGTGCGAGCGTTCCAGGCGCCGAGGCGGACGGGAGGGGCGAGGAGGGCGACGTCAGGTGGGACGATGCTCTCTATAAGTCATTGATTCTCCGTTCGAAAACGGCCGCATTGACGATTTCCCATTCGGCCGCGAGCGCCGCTCAGGGGCAGCCGATGCAGCTTCTTAGTCCATGGGACAACAACGCCGGGTCGCGGGAGTGGTGGGCGGTGCAGGGTTCGAACCTGCGACCTTGTGCTTGTAAGGCACACGCTCTAACCAGCTGAGCTAACCGCCCGCGGCAGGTCTAATCGCAGTCTACAGGAAGCGGCGCAGCGGCCGGTGGAGCGGGCGCGCGCGAGGTCTTCACGCCAGGGCCGGCGGGGCCATGCGGCGAGCTTTGCCTATAGGAGCGGCGAGGGCTTGTTATCATGACCAAGTGTGAGGCGAAAGCGCGCAAATGCGCTGCTGGGACTGGTTTTAAGCGCCGCCGCGCCGGGCCTGCGGGCGGAGAGGCCGGAGCTTTCGCCGCTGTACGGGCGAGTGGTGGCGGCGATTCGCTTCGATCCGCCGGAACAGCCCCTGAAGCCGGAGCAGATGCGGGCCAGCGTGGGGTTGCAGGCCGGCGACCGGCTGAGCGAAGCCAGGCTGGGCGAGGCGATCGAGGGCCTGTACGCGACGGGGCGGTATGACGACATCGTGGTGGATGGCGAGGCGGCCGGCGACGGCGTGGCGCTGACGTTTCACACCACGCCGAGGTACTTCCTGAGCCGCATTTCAGTGGACGAGATTCCGGCCCCGCCCAGCAGCGAGCAACTGTCCAACGCTTCGGCGCTCACTCTGGGCGAAGCCTACGACGTGGAGGGCGTCAAACGGGCGATGGAGCAGATGCAGGCGCTGCTGCGGGCCAACGGGCTGTACGGGGCCAGCATCCGCTACGAGGCGCGGCAACGGGATCCAAACGAGGAAGTCGAGCTGCGTTTTATCATCCAGCCGGGGGAGCGGGCGCATTTCGCTCCGCCGCTGGTGGAGGGCCAGACGAAATTCCCGGCGGAGCGAATTATCCGGGAGACGAGCTGGCGGGCGCTGGTGAGCTGGGAGGGGTGGGGCTGGCCGTGGTGGCGCTGGCACCAATGGCGCGAGATGACCGACGCGAGAGTCCAGCGCGGGCTGGAGCGGGTGCGCGCGCTGTACGCGGACAAGGGCTACCTGATGGCCACGGTGCGCCTGGCGGCGCTGCGCCAAGACCTGGCGGACAACACTGTGGAGCCGCGCCTGGTCATCGACGCCGGGCCACTGATCACGGTGCGCACGGAGGGCGCGCGGGTGGGGCAGGGGACGTTGAGGAGCGTGCTGCCGATCTACCAGGAACGCAGCTTCGACAACGAACTGCTGGCGGAAGGGGTGCACAGCCTGCAGGATTATTTCAGCAGCCAAGGATATTTCGAGGCCAAGGTGAGCTACACGCTGCAGCCGGCGGAGGACGGCGACAGCCGGACGGTGGTGTACCAGGTGTGGCGCGGCGCGCGCTCGCGCTTCACGCGGATCGAGATCCAGGGCAACCGGTACTTCGACACGGCGACGCTGAGGGAACGGATGAGCCTCACGCCGGCCTCGCTGCTGCGCAGCCGGCGGGGGGTGTACAGCGCTCCGCTGCTGGAGCACGACGTGGATGCGATGCAGGCGCTGTACCGCAGCAACGGATTCCGCGATGTGAAGGTCAGCTCGGCCGTGATCTTCGCCGACCGGGGCAAGCCGCACAACGTGGCCGTGGTCGTGAAGATCGAGGAGGGGCGGCAGATCTTCGTGGGCCAGGTGGAGCTGGCGGGCGTGCAGCACGAGCAGCCGGACGAGATGATGAGCCTGATCAGCCTGAAGAAAGGCCAACCCTTCAGCACGTCCGGCATGGCGGTGGACCGGGACGCGATTCTGGGCCATTACTTCAACAACGGATACCCGGAAGCGACCTTCGACGCGCAGGTCAAGCCGGGCGCGGACGTGGGCCACGTGAATCTGAAATACGTGGTGCAGGAGGGGCGGCGCGAATTCACGCGCGGGGTCCTGCTGAACGGGTTGGGGACCACGCGGCTGCGGCTGGTGGAGCAGCGGATCGCGATCCAGCCAGGGCAGCCGCTGTCGCAGGGGGCGATTGTCGAGACGCAGCGGCGGCTGTACGACCTGGGGATCTTCACCAACGTCAACGCGGCGGTGCAGAACCCGGAGGGGCAGGAGAGCGACAAGAATGTGGTCCTGCAGGTGGATGAAGGACGGCGCTACACGTTCGATTTCGGCGTGGGGGCCGAATTCGGGCGCATCGGCGGGGGAGAGACGGACTTCGATGCGCCGGCGGGAGCCGCCGGTTTCAGCCCGCGGGTGCTGTTGGGGGTGAGCCGCGCGAACCTGTTCGGACTGGGCCAGAGCCTGTCGCTGACGGGCCGCGTGTCAACCATCCAGCAACGCGCGCTGATAACGTACCTGGCGCCGCGGTTCGAGGGCAAAGACAACCTGAACCTCTCATTCAGCGCGCTGTTCGACCGCTCCAGCGACATCCGGACATTCACTTCGCGGCGCTTCGAGGGATCGGCGCAGATCAGTGAGAAACTGTCGCGATCGATGCTGCTGCAATATCGCGTGGCGGTGCGCCAGGTATCGATCGACGCCGATACTTTGAAGATCAGCCCGGCGCTGATTCCGATCTATTCGGTGCCCGTGCGGACGACGATCCTGGAGGCGACCTGGGTGCAGGACCGGCGCGACGATCCGCTGGAATCGACGCGCGGGGTTTACAACTCGATCGACTTCGGGATCGCGCCTTCGGTGCTGGCGGCGGGCACGGCATACACGCGGCTGGTGGTCAAGAACTCGACGTACCACCAGATTGCCAAGGACATTATCATTGCGCGCTCGATTTCGTTCGGGTGGCTGTACAACCTGTCGGGGAACCCGGTGCCGCTGCCGGAGCGCTTTTTTGCCGGCGGCAACACGACGGACCGCGGTTTTCCGGAAAACCAGGCGGGACCTCGGGATCCGGTGACGGGGTTTCCGCTGGGCGGCGGCGCGTTCCTGTTTTTCAACACCGAGCTTCGATTCCCGCTGGTGGGCAAGACGCTGGGAGGGGTGTTGTTCCACGACATGGGGAACGTGTATCCAAGCCTGAACGACATTTCGTTTCGCGTCCACCAGGAGAACCGCCAGGACTTCGACTACATGGTGCATTCGGTGGGCCTGGGCTTCCGCTACCGGACGCCGGTGGGCCCGGTGCGGCTGGATTTCGGCTACTCGCCCAACGCGCCGCGCTTCGTGGGATATCCGGGCACGCGCGAGGACCTGCTGAACAGCTCGCCGCCGTACCCGACGGTGCCGCTGCGGGTGAGCCCGTTCCAGTTCTTCTTCTCCCTGGGACAGACGTTCTGATGGGACGCGCGGCGGCATGGCTGATTGCACTGGCGGCGCTGGCCGCGGGCGAAACGCTGGACCGGGTGGCGGTGCAGGTGGGCGCGCAGGTGATCACCGCGAGCGCGGTGCGGCGCCACTTGCGGCTGGAGGCGTTCATGCAGAACCGCGAGCCGGACCTCAGTCCCGAGGCGCGGCGCAAGGCCGCGGAGCGGCTGATCGACCAGGCGCTGGTGCGGCGCGAACTGGAGTTGAACCGCTATACACCACCAACAGCAGGCGAGGTGGAGGCGAGCGTCGAGCAGATCCGCAAGGCGCGCAACGAAGAGGCCGGGGCGTTCGCGCGGTCGCTGGAGCGCTACGGGTTCAGCGCCGAGGAATTGAGGGCCGAGGTGTTCTACGAGATCGCGCTGCTGCGATTCGTCGATTTCCGATTCAGCCCGGGCGTGGAGGTGAGCGACGCGGAGATCCAGGAGACCTACGAAAAGGAAGTCGTGCCGGAGGCGAAGCGGCGGGGCGTGGAGCCGCCGCGGCTGGATGAGCAGCGGGAGAGCATTGTCAAGCTGCTGAGCTACCGCAAGACGACGGCGGCGCTGGAGCAGTGGCTGGGGCAGGCGCGGCAGCAGGTGAAAATCCGCTATTTCGAGGAGGCGTTCCGGTGAGGGGCCGCTGGATGGCGGCGGGCGCGGTGGCGGCCATGGCGGGGTTGGGCGTGGCCGCGGCGCTGGTATTGCGCAGCGAGTGGTTCCGCGAGCAGGTGCGGCAGAAGCTGGTACGCGAGATCGAAGTCGCGACCGGGGGCAGGGTCGAGATCGGGCGGTTCGATTTCCATTGGCGTCAACTGGAGGCGGAGGCCGGCGGCGTGGTGGTGCACGGGCGGGAGGGCCCCGGGCAGGCGCCGCTGTTGCGCGTCCGGCAGGTGCGGCTGAGGCTGGGGCCGGGCACGCTGCTCAAGCGGCGGCTGGACATCCGCGCGCTGAGAGTGGAGCGGCCCGAAGTGCATATTTACGTGGCCGCGGATGGAACGACCAACCTGCCGCATCCGGCCGGGCCGGCGCGGGGCAACCTGGTGGCGGATCTGCTGAAGTTGCGCATCGGCCAGGCGGAGATCATCGCGGGCCAGGCCGAAGTGGCGGCGCACAACGTCGAGTTCAGCGGCCGGCTGGGGGGCCTGGATGCGGAGCTGCGATACGCGCGCCTGCCGGAGCGTTACGAGACGCGGCTGAAGATTGAGCGCATCGAATCGCCGGGCCTGCCGGCAATAGGGGTGGAGGGAGAGCTGGCGCTGGAAGCCACGCGGCTGCGGGCCAGCCGGCTGCTGCTGACGGCAGGGAAGAGCTGGTTGAGCCTGGACGGCGTGGTGGAGAACTTCGCGCACCCGGCGGCGGAGGGGCGCTATCAAACCGAATTCAACGTGGCGGACCTGGTGAGCGGGTCGCTGCGGGCGGGGGCATTCCAAGTGACCGGTGTCTGGCGCTGGAGTCCAGCAGACTGGCGGGCCACGGCCAAGGCGCACGGCGAGGGGATGGTATTCACAATTCTCGGCCGGCAGATGGAGCCGATCGCGGCCGAAGGGACGTGCGAGCTGGGGCCGCAAGGAGTGCGCTGTGACGCGCTGCACGGCCGGTTGCTGGGCGGGACGCTCGCGGGCTCCGGCGCGTGGCAAAGCTGGAGCCGGCTGGAGATCGGCGGCGAGTTGACGGGCGTGGAGGTGCAACGCCTGAGGGCGCTGTTCGATTTCATCCCCAACGAATGGGCGGCGCGGGCGACGGGGGAGGCGCATTTCAGCGCGGCGTGGGCGGGCAGCGCAGTCAGCGGGACCGTGCTGGGCGGGCAGCTCCAGGTGAGGCCCGACGACGGGCAGTGGCCGCTGCGGGCGGCGATCGACTTTGAGTGGCAGCAGGCGGGGCACACACTGCGCTTCGGCCCATCGACCCTGGACACGAGTGCGAGTCATGCCAGTTTCGAAGGGCTGCTCGATCAGCGCCTGGATGTCGCACTTACGACCACAGATTCGAAGGATCTGGAGGACGGGCTGCGGAAGGGGCTGCAGCAAGCGGACGTCCAACTGCCGTTCCGTCTGGAGCACGGAACGCTGCAGGCCTCCGGCACGGTGGCCGGACCGCTGGAGCGGCCGGCGGTCAGCGGCACGCTGGACGCGACGAACGTGGTTTATCAGGGTGTACGGCTGGATGAGCTGCAGGGTGCGGGGCAAGTCTCGCCGGGGCAGGTGAATCTGAAGAGCTTCCGCGTCCGGCAAGGAACGGCGGTGGTCAGCGGTTCGGTATCGGCGGCCCTGACGGATTGGAAGCTCAGCGGCGCTTCCCTCATTGAAGCCGAGCTCACGTTGAAGAAGGCCGACCTGGCGGATCTGTCGCGCACGCTGGGGCTCACGACGGGCGCGGGAGGAACGATGGACGCCACGGTGAGGGTGCACGGCACGTACGACCGGCCCGAGGCGACGGTGGCGGTGGATGCGCCGGAAATCCGGTGGCGCGGAGAAAGAATCGAAAACGTCAAAGGCCAGATCCGGTTCCACAGCGGCGGCGGCGAAGCGGTGGAAGCCGATCTCACGGCCGATGCCGCGCGAATCACGGGCCAGGGCGTCTACGACCATAAGAGCGGCGAGTGGGGCAGCGGGCGGCTGGAGTTCAACGTGCACCTGGCGAAGCTCGCGTTGAGCAAGCTGGAGAACCTGATGGCGGTGCGGCCGGGGCTCGACGGGATGCTGGACGCGGAGCTGGCGGGAGCGATCCGGATCGACCACGGGGCGGCGCGCCCGGAGCGCCTGGAGGGCCGGATTCTGGCCGACAACCTGACGTTGGATGAGGCTCCGCTGGGCCGCGTGGAGGCGCTGGTGCGTCCCGAGGAGGGCCGAGCGCGCATCGAAATCAGCGCGCTGATCGAGGGCATCCGCGTGATGGGCCTGGCCACGCTGGGCTTGGGGGGCGACTCCGTGCTGGAGGGCCAGATCGAGGCGCCGCGGCTGCCGCTGCGCCTGATCCGGTCGATCGCCTCGGCGCCGGCGCCGGGGCAACCGCGCGAGGCCCTGCCGGTGCGCGGATTCGTCGAAGGCAACCTGGCGTGGAAGGTGCCGCTGGCGCGGCCGGAGGAGTTCCGGGCCTGGGCGTCGATTGCCAGCATGGAGGTGCGGCCGCGCAGCGACCAGATTCTGGACACGCAAATCGATCCCAGTGACCTGACCTTGCGCAACGCCAGTGTGATCCATCTGGAGGCCGACCGCAACGGCGTGCGGATCGGCACAGCGAAATTGACGGCGCGCCAGACCGACGTGACGATTTCCGGCGGCTACACTTTCAACTCGCGTGCGCCGTGGGACGTTCAGCTCAGCGGCTCGGTCAACCTGGCGGTGGCGGGCAATTTCCGGCCCGGCCTGCAGGTGGCGGGCACGGCCCGGGTGGACGCGACGCTGCGCGGCCCGGCCGACGATCCGCAGTTGAGCGGCCGGATGACGTTTTCCAACGGCTCGCTGTCCTTGCAGGACGTGCCCAACGGGATTGAGGACGCCAGCGGCACGGTGTACTTCGAACGCAACCGCGCGAACATCGAGAAGATCACCGGGCACACCGGATCGGGCACGTTCGAGCTTTCGGGATTCGTCGCCTTCGGAAACGAGATCAGCTACCGGTTGCAGGCCAAGGCGACCAACGTGCGGGTGCGCTATCCCCAAGGCGTCAGCACGGTGCTGGACGGGGATCTGGCGCTGGTGGGGACACCGGCGCGAAGTCTGCTGTCGGGGACGCTGACGATCGCGCGGTCGGGATTCAATGCCAGGACCGACATGGCGGCCATGGTGGCGCAGTCGGGCAGCCCGATGCCGCTGATCGCCACGGACAGCGAGTTCCTGCGCAATATCCAGTTCGACGTTCGCATCCGGACGACGCCCAACGCCACGCTGGTGAGCCAGTACACGCAGGAGGTCCAGACCGAAGCCGACCTGCGGCTGCGCGGCAGCCTGATCAAGCCGGTGGTGCTGGGCCGGGTGCTGGTGCACCAGGGGCAGGTGCAGTTTTTCGGCAACCGCTACACGATCTCGCGCGGCGAGCTGCTGTTTTACAGCACGGCGACGCTGGCGCCGTCGCTGGATCTGGACCTGGAGACGCGCGTGCGCGGGGTGACGGTGTATATCAACGTCGAGGGGCCGCTGAACCGCCTGAAGGTGAACTACCGCAGCGAACCGCCGCTGCAGGCCAGCGAGATTCTGGCGCTGCTGACGGTGGGGCGCGCGCCGGCGGCGCAGAGCACGGCGCTGCCGATGGCTCCGGGGACGGGCAATCCGGCGCTCACCGAGGACAGCACGAACTCGCTGCTGGGCGGAGCGCTGAGCGGCGCCGTTTCACAGCGCGTGGAGCGCTTCTTCGGCGCCAGCCGCATCAAGATCGATCCGCAGGTGACGGGCGTGGACAACATTCCGCAGGCGCGCATCACGGTGGAACAGTCGATCTCGCGCGACATGACCATGACGCTCGTCACCAGCCTGCGGCAGGCGCAGCAGCAGGTGGTGCAGTTCGAGTGGAACCTGAGCCCGGAGTGGTCGCTGATCGCGGTGCGCGATGAGAACGGCATTTTCGGCGCCGATATTGTGCTCAAGAAGCGGATCAAATGAGGCGGCGGGCAGCGCGGCGGGAGAGGCGATGAGCGGCAGAAAGATGCGCCTGCGGGCGGTGGACGGGCGGCTCAAGATCGAGCACAGCATCATCGAAGGGCTGCGGCCGGTGCTGGAGCGCCTGCTGGAGTGGGAGGAGATCCGCACGATCGTGCCGGGCGTGATCAAAGCCGTGCGCGACGCCCGCGGCGAGGTGAAGATCCGCGTGACGGTGCCGACGCAAAACGGCTGGAAAGCGATCGCGCTGGCGGCCGGGTCGCGGCAGGAGCTGTTCATCAGCACGGCGCTCGAGAAGATCGCCCTGGAGGGCATCATCGAGGCGGCGCTGGAAAAGCGCAAATGGTAGGGCCTGCTCACGCTACGTGGACGGGTAGGGTGAACAGGCCCCAGTTACTGCGCGCTCACCTCTTTGTTGTCGATCTCGCGCGCCAGGATGTCATTGTGGGCGTCGATCATGAGCCGCTTCGGTTTCTGCGGCAGCGCGACGCGGAATTCCTTTGAAGTGGCGGCGCCGTGCAGCGCCAGGCGGCCGATGCGCACCGGCCCGGAGCCGAAATCGCCATACACCGGCACGACCATCCAGAATTTATCGGAGACTCCGCTTTGCTGCACGGTTCCGCGCAGCAGCAGCTTGCCGTCCGGCTGCGGCGTCAGCGAATACTCGAAACGATAGCCCGGCAGTTCAGTTCCGCGCACCCATTCGTCGAAGAACCAGTCCATCCGGCCGTGCCCGGTGGGGTCCATGTGCGGATCGATGTGCTTCTCGACCATGCTCTGGAACTGCTCGGTGGAGGCGTTGCGGCCGTAGTAGGTCTGGACGAAGTCATGCATCATCTCAATGAAGCGCTGGTCGCCGGTCTTGGGGTCCTGCATCATCATCTGGAGCATGTGCAGGACGTAGGCGCCTTTGGGGTAGACCACGCGGTTGTACGCACCGGGCGTGCGAAACGTGTTCAGCCGCAATCCGGTCCACACGGGACCGGCGTCGTTGGGGCTGATCCCGTATTCGTTCTTGTCCGTGATGTGCTTGCGCAGGTGATCCCAGAACTCTTTCGTTTTGGCGGGATTGTGCTCAATTGACTCGGTGAACAGCCCGGCGGAGTACTCGGCGAAGCCTTCCGACAGCCACTGATCGTGAAACGAGGCCCAGCCCACCATGTGTCCCCACCACTGGTGGGCCACTTCGTGCGGGGTGACCTCCTGGATGAATTCGGCGAAGCGGAACGTATTGCCGCCCATGAGGCTATAGCGCTGGGTGGCGTCGAGGAAAGCGCTGACGGGCAGGTAGACCAGCGTCGGCCAGGACTGGCCGAAACCGAAGGCCGGCTGCTGGGTCACGGCGATGCGGCCGTACGGCGCGTCGCCAAAATAGGCGCGGTACAGGCGGATGGCGTTCTCCGTGTTGACGAGCGCATTCTGCGCCATGGCCGATGGCGTCATCGCGCCGAAGCCGTGATCGCGCAGGTAGGCCGGCACGTCCGCGGTCGCATAGGCTTCGACGACGTACTTGGTTTGCGGATCCGTCAGCTCCTTCTTCTTGTACAGACCGTAGTTGAAGCCGGCCACCGCGAGCGGTATCTCGGACACCCAATGGGCGGCGCTGAAGCCTTCTTCTTTCCACTCCTTATCGAGTTTTCCCACGCCGACCAGCGTGTATTGCTTCGGGAATTTGAAGGTCAGATCGAAAGTCGAGCGGTCGCTGAAGGAATTGAGACTGGGATACCAGCTGGTCCGGGCCTCGACCGAGAAATTGCCCGAGCCCTCGTCGTGCACGACCTGATTGCCTTCGTACTCGATTTTGACCTGATAGCGGCTGCCGGTCTTGAGCCGTTCCGGCCAGATCACGTAGAACGACCCGTCGCGCTTGCGGCCTTCCTGGATGTAAGGGATCTCCCGGTTGTTGGCGCTGACGCGCGTCACCCGAAGCGCAGGCAGCAGGCCGAACTTGATCAGGCGTTCGCCGTCGATCAGGGGCGTGAATGTCAGATCGGCGACGGCCGACAGACGGTTGCCGCGTCCGATGACCGTCTCAATCGAGTAATGCTCGGCATGCACCGCGCGGCGGTCCTCATTCGAACTGGCGACACCGGCCTGGTATTCGCGCTCGAAGTGCGCCAGGTACCAGATGCCCTCCTCCTTGCCCTCCACGTTGACGTTGATCACGGCCACTTCCTCCGGCGCCAGCAGGCTCAGCAAAACGCCCCGCGGGCGCACCTCGAATCGCAGGTCGGAGTGTTTTTTGCCCGTGATGTAGGCGTTGAAGAAGCCGGCCCGGCCAGGGTTGTACAGATCGGCCAGAACGTCGGCGTTGACGTTATCCATCGATTCGTCGGTGAGGAGGAACTCGAGCTGGCTGCGCGGCCGCTCCTGGCGCTGGCGCAGGCGCTCGCGCAGGCCGTTCAAGGCGTGCATCTCCGGCGCGCCGTCCTCTTTGTGCGCCTGTTGCGAAATCTCGCGATAGGTGTCGTCGGTGAAAGCCAGGGCCAGCCGGTTGAACTCCTCATGGATCGCATCCTCGCTCGTGAAGTGGCGCAGATACTCCACCTCACTGGCGGGCAAGGGCGTGAGCTTGAATTCGCCGTTGCCGGAAAAGGACGCCATGGTCACGCGGCCCAGCACCGCGGAGGTGAAGCTGATGCGGCCCTGGTGCAGCACCAGCACGCCGCGGTCGCGCTTGATGATGAGTTCGTTGACGCTGTAGGTTTCCACCGTTCCGGCGTCGCGCAGCGCCCGGTAGTTGGGGTCGTTATTGGCCAGCGCGCCGGCATGGGAAGTGACTTCGATCTCTTCCTGGCCGGGCGCGAGAGCCAGAGTGATAGCGATCTGGAGCGGCCCGGCGCCGGCGACCTCGACCGCCCGCTCGACGGGACTGAAGCCGCGCAGCGTGATCCGCAGGGTGTAGTGCCCGGCCGGGAGGGCAGTGAATTCGGCCTTCCCATCGGCCCCGGTTTTCACAGATCCGGCGGGCGCGCCCGAGGCGGCGCGCAATTCCACCTGCGCGCCCAGGGCGGGGGAACCGCTGGGGTCGCTCACCTGCACCGTGAGAACGGCGGCGTTGGCGCAGAGACAGGCGGCACAGAGAAGTGCAAGCAGGGCCAGAGTTCTTGAGAAGTTGGGGAGCATTGCGGAATTCCGGGAATCTCGATTATGCTCCGTGCGCATCGCGCCCGACGATGAATTTGATTGAAGAACTTATCATCAACAATCAGGCTTATCCACGCGGCCGATGTGCAGCGCCACGACGCCGAAGCTCAGGCGTTCGAACTCGACGTTGCGGTAGCCGGCGGCGCGCATCTCGCGGGCGAGGGCTTCGGCGTCCGGGAACTGCACGACCGAGCGCGGCAGGTAGGTATAGGCGTCGGAGTGGCCCGAGATCAGAGCGCCGATGCGCGGCAGAATGTGGGTGGAGTAGAAACCATAGAGGCGCGCGAACAGGGGCTGCGGCGGTTGGGAAAATTCGAGAATGGCGAGCACCCCGCCAGGACGGAGGACGCGCCGCAACTCCTCCAGGCCCTGGCGGTAGTTGGCCAGGTTGCGCAGGCCGAAGGCCATGGTGACCAGGTCGAGGGAGGCGTCGGCGAGCGGGAGCTGCAGGGCATCGGCCTCGAAAACGACGGCCGGACGGTGGTCGATTTTGCGGCGCGCCGCGACCAGCATGGGATGGCAGAAATCGGCGCCGTAAACCAGCCCTCCACGGCGCACGGCGAGGGCCAACAGCAGGTCGCCGGTCCCGCAGCACAGGTCCAGGACGCGCGCGCCGGGCCGGCTGAGGACTTCCGCCACGCGCCGTGCGGTGTGCGCCCGCCAATATCGATCCAATTGAAAGGAAAGCAGATGATTGAGCAGGTCATAGCGCCGCGCCACGCGGCCGAACATGCCGCGGACCCAGCGCGCGGCCTGCTCCTCGCCGGCGGCGCCGGGCGGCGCGGCGCCCCGCGCGGCGCTCATTCGAGGGCCTTCCGGAGCGCTTCGAGTATCAGGCTATCCTCCAGACCGGAAACGACTTCCGTGCTGCCGATGGCGGTGGCGAGGACGAAATGGACAGCGCCACGGATGGTCTTCTTATCCGAGCGCAGGCGCGTCAGCAGGCGTTCGGGAGAAAGGTCCGCCGCGGAAGGGATCGGCCCGTACAAGTCCACGGAATCAACAATCTGCCCGGTAACTTCCGGGCTGCAGTGCCGGGCAAGCAGGGACAGCCAGGCGGCCGCCTTCATGCCGATCCCGACCGCTTCGCCGTGCAGGTAGCGCGTGTAGCCGGTCTCGGCCTCGATGGCGTGGCCGATGGTGTGACCGAAGTTGAGGATGCGACGCAAGCCGTGTTCTTTCTCGTCGCTGGAGACGACCTCGCACTTGATGCGCACGGACTCGGCGATCATGCGCTCCACCACCACCGGGTCGCGGCGCAGCACCGAGGCAGGATCGCCGGCCAGCAGGCGGAACAGCGGCTGGCTGCGGATGACGCCGCATTTCAGAACCTCGAACAGGCCGGCGCGGTACTCGCGTTCAGGGAGAGTGGCCAGCAACGAGGGATCTGTCAGAACCGCCAGCGGCTGGTGGAACGCGCCGATTAAGTTCTTGCCGGACTTCAGATTAGCGCCGGTCTTGCCGCCCACGCCGGCATCCACCTGGGCGAGCAGCGTGGTGGGCACGGAGAGGAACGGCACGCCGCGCATGAAAATTGCCGCCAGAAACCCGGCCAGGTCGGTGACGATACCGCCGCCGAAGCCGATGACGACGCTGGATCGGTCGCCGCCCAGCGCGACCATCTCCTCGGCCAGGGCTTCGACCGCGGAGAGCCGCTTGTGCTGCTCGCCGCCGGGGAAAAACAGCGTTGGAAGGCCCGGCCGGCCAGGGCGGCAGTGAATGCCGGGCCGTACAACTCCCACACATCGCGTGTGGTGACCGTGAACAGTGAACTTGCGCGCTCAGGGAGGAACTCCGGCAGCCGCGCCAGCGCTCCGCGCTCCACGATCGCTTCGTAACGCTCGGCGGGCGTGGTGACGGCATAGGACGGCATAGCTTTCTTGTAACACGCACGGCCGAGCCGGAGCGGGGCGTGCGGTGTGTCATGACGTTGTAGCATGGAGGGTATTACCGGCGTTGTAGAACAAGTAGATACGGATTTTCTGGTGGTCGGGGCCGGCGTCGCGGGGCTGCGCGCGGCGATCGAACTGGCGCCTTTCGGGCGCGTCCTGGTGGTGGCCAAGGACAGCCTGAAGGAATCCTCCTCCCAATACGCGCAAGGCGGCATCGCGGCGGCTCTGGCCGACGACGACGAGATCTCACTGCACGAAGCCGACACCATCGCCGCGGGGGCCGGATTGTGCCGCGTCGAAGCCGTGCACGCGCTGGTGGAAGAAGGGCCGGAAGAGGTGCGGCGGCTGATCGAGTGGGGCGCGGATTTCGACCGCGACGGCGACAAGCTGTTGTTCGCCCGCGAAGGCGCGCACAGCCGCAGCCGGGTGCTGCACGCGCACGGCGATTCGACCGGACGGGAGATCGCGCGAACTCTGTGGCGGCAGGCGGCGCAGTTGCCGGCGGTCGAATTCCACAGCTTCTCGGGCGTTCTGGACCTGCTGGTGGACGGCGGCCGGGTGTGCGGCGCGCTGGCGTGCGAGGAGCGCATCAAACGGCAGGTCCGTATCCAGGCGGGCGCGATTTTACTGGCCACGGGCGGGATGGGGCGCGTGTTCACCGACACGACCAATCCGGACGTGGCGACGGGCGACGGCGTGGCCGCGGCGTGGCGCGCGGGCGCGGTGGTGAGCGACCTGGAGTTCATCCAATTTCATCCCACGGCGCTGCATGTGGAGGGCGCGCCGCGTTTCCTGCTCTCCGAAGCGCTGCGCGGCGAGGGCGCGCATCTGTTGAATTCGAAGGGCGAGCGCTTCATGGAGCGGTACCACCCGCTGAAGGAGCTGGCGCCGCGCGATGTGGTCTCGCGGGCCATCTTCGCCGAGATGCGCCGCGACAACAGCTCGCACGTCCGGCTCGACCTTTCGCACCGCGGCGCGGATTTCGTGCGGCATCGATTCCCGCGCATCCACGCCACCTGCCTGGCGCTGGGCATCGACCTGGACCTGCAGGCGGCGCCGGTGGCTCCGGCGGCGCACTACGCCATGGGCGGCGTGGCCACGGATCTCGAGGGACGGACGACGCTGGCCGGCCTGTACGCCGCCGGGGAAGCGGCCTGCACGGGAGTCCACGGGGCCAACCGGCTGGCCAGCAACTCGTTGCTGGAAGGACTCGTGTTCGGGGCGCGCGCCGCCCGCACGATGGCCGCCCAGATCCAAGCGCCGCGCCCCGGCGGCAGCCTCCCGGAAGCATTTCAACTGCTGGCCGCGGGCGAAGTGGAGATCCGGCGCATCGCCAGCGAATACTGCGGCATTCTAAGATGCGGGGACGGCCTGCGCGAGGCCATCCGGCGGCTGGATGCCGTGCCGCGGTCGGAAGCGCCGCTGCTGACGCGAGCGCAATCCGAGTTGCGCAACCTGCATACGCTGGCCCGGCTGATGGCCCGTTCGGCGCTGGCGCGGGAGGAGAGCCGGGGCGCGCATCAGCGAACCGATTTCCCGCAGACCGTGCCTCAATTCGCCAAGCACTCGCGCCTGCAGCGAGCTGTCGATGAGGTCGCATTCGTTTGAAGCATCCGGACGGACTGAGGTCGGCGCGGCGTGAACGCGGCGAAATTTCCGGAGTGCGAGCGACCGGCACCTCGCACAGCCCGCGGGCGATATACTGACAGGCCTGAACCGATTGGGCCGCAATCCCGCCGCCACGCCGGCGCCTGAGCCGCGGTGCGGTCCGAGGTAGCTCATGCAGACGCAAGTTATGTTGGTCTTGATGGCTGGGCTGACGCTTCCCGCGCAGGATTTTACGCGCGGGGTGGGGGTGTACCCGGGTAATCCGAAGGAGGACTTTGCGCCGCGGTTGCGCGTGGATCCGGCCAGCTATCGCAACCTGGCGCTGCATCGCCCGGCGTACCATTCGAGCAGCTACGACTACAACCTCACGGCGCAACTGGTGACCGACGGCATCACGGAGACGAAGTTACCGCGCTGGGAAGCGGTTTCGACCAGCCAGCAGGGCGCTCTGAAAAAGAATGAACGCCAATGGATGTTCGACAACAATCCGGTGACGCACGTGCTGGTGAATGGCCCGCGCGCGTGGGTGCGGATCGACCTGCTGGGCGGCGAAGCGGCGCCCGAAGTGGACCGCGTGGCAGTGGACGCGCGTGTCAACGGCAATGGGGCGCAGGGCCGGAGCTGGACGTGCATCGTTTCGAGCTCCGACGACGGGCAGTCGTGGACCGAACTGGGCCGCGCGCCCAATCCGCCGCGGCCGGCCGAGGGGTTTCAACCGTCGAGTGCAACGGTGCCATTCAGCGCGCCGTCACACAGCCGGTTTTACCGGATCGATTTTGAGGCCGAGGGCGCCGTTACCTGGGCAGTCGGGGATGTTTCGTTCTTCCGCCAGGACCAGAGACTAGGCATCGGCGGGCCGTACGATTTCACCAGCGCGTGGATGAGCGCGGGCAGCGGCGAGGAGTGGGTGTACGTCGACCTGGGCGCGGTGTGCCGGTTCGACCGTGTCGCGCTGCACTGGATCCGGCGGGCGGCCCAGGGCGATATCCAGGTGTCGGACGACGCCGCAAGCTGGCGCACGCTGCAGGCGCTGCCGGCGACGGACGCGGCGTCCGATGACATCAAACTGGCCACGCCCGGCCGAGGCAGATACGTGCGCATCCTGATGACGCGGCCGGCCTCAGCGGAGGGTTATATCCTCAGCGAACTGGAAGTTTTCGGGCGCGGCGGCATGGTGGCGGAACCGCAGGCCGCGGCGAGCGTGCGTCCCGATGGACGGCTCGACCTGGCCGGCGGCGGGTGGCGGCTGCAGCGCGATTCCCTGGTCGCTGGCGGCGGAGAGGCGATCTCGCAGCCGGGATTCGCCGATCAGGACTGGCTGGTGGCGACCGTGCCGGCGACGGTACTGACCAGTTATCTCAATGCCGGCGCGCTGCCGGACCCAAACTACGGCGACAACCAGAACATGATTTCGGATTCGTTCTTTTACGCCGACTTCTGGTATCGCGACGAGTTCGTCGCGCCGGCGGCGGCGAGCGGAAAGCACTTGTGGCTGGATTTCGACGGCATCAACTGGAAGGCCGACGTTTATCTGAACGGTGAAAAGCTGGGGCGCATTGAGGGCGGATTCATGCGCGGCGCGGTTCGACATCACGGCCCAGGTGCGCGCCGGCGGGAAGAATGCGCTGGCCGTGCGCATCATCAAGAACGCGACGCCGGGCAGCGTGAAGGAGAAGAACTGGCACAGCCCGGACTCAAACGGCGGTGCACTGGGCCTGGACAATCCCACGTACCATGCCTCGATCGGTTGGGACTGGATCCCGACCATCCGCGGCCGCAACACCGGCATCTGGGGCGACGTGTCCATCGCTTCCACCGGGGCCGTGACGATCGAGAACCCGTTCGTCCGTACGACGCTGCCGCTGCCCGACATCTCCACGGCCGACGTGAGCGTGGAGGTGACGCTGGTGAACCACGACGCGCGGCCCGCCGCCGGTACGCTGCGCGGGCGGTTCGGCGAGGTCGCGTTCGAGACGCCGGTCCGGCTGGCGGCGTCCGAAACGAAGGTTGTAAAACTCGATCCTTCGACGCACCCGGCGCTGCGGCTGCAGCACCCGAAGTTGTGGTGGCCGGCCGGTTATGGCGACCCGAACCTGTACCCGGTGGAGCTGAAATTCGAGTCTGGGCGGCGGGAGGTTTCAGACGCGAAGTCGTTTCTGGCAGGCGTGCGGCAATTCACCTACAGCGAGGAGGGCGGAGCGCTGCGGCTGTGGATCAACGGACGGCGCTTTGTGCCGCGCGGGGGCAACTGGGGCTTCGGCGAATCGATGCTGCGCTACCGCGCGCGCGAGTACGACGCCGCCGTGCGCTACCACCGCGAGATGAACCTGACGATGATCCGCAACTGGGTTGGGCAGATCGGCGATGAGGCGTTTTATGAGGCCTGCGACCGGCACGGCGTCGTGGTGTGGCAGGATTTCTGGCTGGCCAATCCGTGGGACGGCCCGGACCCGGCCGACAACGGGATGTTCCTGCGCAACGCCCGCGACTTTGTCCTGCGCATCCGCAACCACGCCTCCATCGGGCTGTATTGCGGGCGCAACGAGGGCTTCCCGCCCCCGGTGCTGGACGACGGCCTGCGCCAGATGCTGGCCGAGCTGCATCCCGGCTTGCACTACATCGGAAGCTCGGCCGACCAGGTGGTAAGCGGCCACGGGCCGTATCAGGCCATGCCGGCCAAGTTCTACTTCAGCCAGCGGGCGACGACGCAGCTGCATAGCGAACTGGGCATGCCCAACATCGTCACGCTGGACAGCCTGCGGTTGATGATGCCTGAGAGTGCCATGTGGCCGCAGGGCGACATGTGGGGCATGCACGATTTCAGCCTGGCAGGCGCGCAGGGCGGCGCCTCGTTCCTCAAGCGCATCGACGCAAGCTACGGCGGCGCGGACAACGTCGCCGACTGGGTCGGGCTGGCGCAATTCGTGAACTACGAGGGCTACCGCGCGATGTTCGAGGCGCAAAGCAAGAACCGCATGGGCCTGTTGATCTGGATGAGCCACCCCTGCTGGCCCTCCTTCGTGTGGCAGACCTATGACTACTTCCTGGAGCCGACGGCCGCCTATTTCGGAATTAAGAAGGCGTCGGAGCCGCTGCACATCCAGTGGAACCAGGCCACGGACGACATCGAAGTCGTGAACTACAGCGCGGGAGATGTGCGCGGGCTGAGCGCGCAGGTTCAGCTCCTGAATATAGATGGGTCCATGCAGTGGGAAAAGACGGCGGCTCTGGACAGCCCGGAAGACAGCACCGCGGCACCGATGCATATGGAGTATCCGTCTACTTTAACCGCGGTGCACTTCCTGCGGCTGCGCCTGTCGCGTGAGGGCCAGCTCATCTGCGAGAACTTTTACTGGCGCGGGACCGAGGAAGGCAACTACCGCGCGTTGCGGGAACTGCCGAAGGTGAAGCTGGAAGCGGCGACGCGCGTCGAATTTCAGGTCCTAGGCTGGCGCATGACCACCGAGTTGCACAACGTTTCGCAGTCGCCGGCACTGATGGTGCGGCTGAAAGCCGTTCGCGAGAAGAGCGGCGACCGCATTCTGCCGGCGATTTACAGCGATAACTATGTGGCGCTGATGCCGGGCGAGCGGCGCACCATCGTAACCGAGGTGCAGCACGCCGACGCGCGCGGCGAGGCTCCGAGCATCGTCGTGGAGGGCTTCAATACCGGCGAAGTAGTGAAACCGTAGAGCCCGCTGGGACGCCATATGGTTCGATGGGCGTTCATCCCGGCTGCTTGGGATGTCGGATAGAATCGGGCTAAGGACTGGACTTTTCAGAGGAGACTAAGTCGGCAGTGTCGGTGCGGCGGCCATCATCCCGGCGTGGGCACGGCGTCTTGTGGACGCTGGCTCCGCTGCTGCTCGTCAGTGTGCTCGCTGCGGCATCTCAGCCAAAGCCGGACATGGCGCGGGATTGCGTCGCGGCCAGCCTCCGCTGGCGCCAGTTCGGCTGCGCCGTTTCCGATCTGGATGGCGACCACCAGGCGGATTTCGCGTTCCCTGTCCAGGCCTACGGCTCGGTCGATCGTCCGGCTTTCCTCTCGGTTCACTTGAGCAGCACGCTGGCATCGTATGAATTGGCGCTGCCGGCCGACCGGCCCGCGCTCGCGTTCGTGCTGCGGGATGTGAATGGGGACGGCTTCGTTGACATCGCCTTGATCGGCGGATTGAATCAAACCGTGGGCGTATTCCTGAACGATGGGTCCGGCAGGTTTGAATTCGACCGGCTGGACCGCTACGTCACCGCGCCCAGCACGGACTGTTCACAATTGAGAAGCCCGAACCGCTACACGGCGTGGCTGTGCGAGGCCTGGAGCAGCGGCTCTGAATCCGCGGCGGTGCGCAGTGAGCAGCGCCTGGAGTTCGTGAAGAGCGCTGAGGTCCGCCGGCCGGATATCGATCCGGTGCATCTCCCGCGTTCGTCCGATCCGCCTCGCAGCCGGGCGCCGTAAGTTCCTTCCGCCGCCCTTCAACAAGATCGAATTTAGCTCGCGGACCAACGCGCAGGCCGGGGAGGGACCGGGCGTTTGCGAAGGAGCGTGAGCGGTTGATCTTACCAGATTGGAATGCGTGAATCCGGCGAGCGGTCTTGCCGCCAGGGAACGAACTTTGGCGAAACCGAAGCGGCTCGTGCCGCGGATCGCAGGCCCGCGCCAGACGGACCGGTGGCGGCAAGACGCGGGGAGGCACAGCGGGTGAATCGAATGGTCAAAGCAACGGATTGCATGAGTTGACAAAGAGTATCACTGGCGCGGACCGGCTGGCGGCGCACGGCGGCCCGTGTGTTGCCGGCCCTGCTGGCGGCGGCCTGCGTGTCGAGCGTCGCCCGCGCGCAGCAGAGCTACACCTGGCAGGAACTGCGCGACAAGTTCATCGCGGCCAACCCCACGCTGCAGGCCGCCAAGCTGGGCGTGGAGGAATCGAAGGCGGAGGAGATCACGGCTTACCTGCGGCCCAACCCGGACGTGACGGCGACGCTCGATCAGATCAATCCCTTCACCAAGCAGCCCCCGCCGAGCGGGGGCGCGAACGCTTACACGCCCTTCGCTTACGCCCTGCCGTCGGCTTCGTTCAGCTATCTGTATGAACGTCAGGGCAAGCGCGAACTGCGGCGCGACAGCGCCCGCCAGGCGACGCTGATCGCGCATTTCAGCGCCTCGGATCAGCAGCGCAGCCTGCTGTTCAACCTGCGCGCGGCCTTTGTGCAGACGCTGCAGGCCAAGAGCGTCCTGCAGGTGACGCGGGAGAATCTGGCGTATTGGGACAAGGTGTTGACGATTAGCAGCGATCGTTTGAAGGCCGGCGATATCGCCCGGATCGATCTCGACCGGCTGGAGCTGCAGAGGGTGCAATTCGAGTCCGATGTCCAGACCGCCGAGGTCAACCTGCGCACGGCCAAGATCCAGCTGCTGCAGCTGTTGAACGACCGCACGCCGATCGAACAATTCGACGTGACGGGGCGGTTCGATTTTGCCGAGCAGACCATGCCGCTGGAGGAGTTCCGCACCATCGCGCTCGACAACCGGCCCGACCTCAAGGCCGCGCTGCAGGCCTCCGAAAAGGCGGTCGTGGACCACAAGCTGGCGGTCGCCAACGGCACCGCCGATCCCACGTTTTCGGTTGACTTCGCGCGCAACCCGCCGATTCCCGCCTACTTCGGCGTCAGCGTCAACATTCCGCTGCGCATCTTCGACAAGAATCAGGGCGAGAAGCTGCGCACGGAGATCGACATCCGGCGCAACCAGCGCCTGGGTGAGGCGGCGCGGGCGCAGGTCTTCAGCGACGTCGATTCGGCCTACGTCATGGTCAACAGCAACGTCTTTCTATTGAAGCCGTACAAGGCCAAGTACCTGGAGCAGGCGGTCCGCGTGCGCGACACGGTGGCCTTCGCCTACCAGCGCGGCGGGGCCACGCTGCTCGATTTTATGAGTGCTGAAAACGACTACCGGAGTGTTCAATTGAATTACCTGAATCTCGTCGGCGCCTATCTGACGGCCGCGGGCCAATTGAACCTCGCCGTGGGCCGCGAGGTGATCCAATGAAACGCGCGACTGCGCTGGGCCAGTTCCCGACTGCTGCGCTGGCGCTGCTGCTGACCGGCTGCGGCCAGAAGGCCGCGCCGGATCCGGCGGCGGGAGCGCCTCCGCCGGCAAGCGTCGAACGCGAGACTGACTCGTCGGTCGTCAAGGTGGACAAGCCGGAGCAATTCCCGCTGGCCACGGCGGCGGTTTTCAAGGCTGCGCCCGAGTTGAGCGTGACGGGCGTGGTCAATCCCGATGTCTCGCGCAGCGTGCCGGTGATCTCGCTGGTCTCGGGCCGGGTGGTCGAGATCCATGCCCGCCTGGGCGACGAAGTGAAACCGGGCCAGCTGCTGCTGAAGGTCAGAAGCTCGGACGTCGCCGGCGCCTACTCGGACTACCGCAAGTCCGTCGTGAACGAACAGCTGGCGCGCGTCCAGCTGGAGCGCGAGAAGACTCTGTTTGAAAAAGGCGCCGCCGCGGCGAAAGACCTCGAAACGGCTCAGAGCGCCGAGGACGCTGCCAAGGTCGATCTCGATACGACCACCGAACGCCTGCGGCTGCTCGACTCCGACCTCGATCATCCCACCGGCATCGTCGAGATCCACGCGCCGGTGGGCGGCGTGATCACCGACCAGCAGGTGACCAACGGCGCGGGCGTGCAGGCGCTCTCGGCGCCCAATCCGTTCACGATCTCCGACCTCTCGCAGGTCTGGATCCTATGCGACGTCTATGAGAACAACCTCGCTCAGGTGCGGGTCGGAGAGCCCGCCGACATTACGCTGAACGCCTATCCGGGCAAGGTCCTGCGCGGCCGCATCAGCAACATCGGGCCAATCATGGACCCCAATCTCCGCACCGCCAAGGTGCGCATCGAAGTGTCGAACCCCGGCCAGATCATGCGCATCGGCATGTTTGCCACGGCCACCTTCCACGGCCAGCAGATGGAGACTCACGTCTCGGTGCCTGCCACGGCGATCCTCCATCTGCATGATCGCGACTGGGTCTACATGCCCGCCGAGGGCGGCCGCTTCCGGCGCGTCGGAGTGGTTGGCGGGAAGATGCTCGCGGAAAACCAGCAGGAGATTGTCTCGGGCCTCGCGCCGGGCGCGCGGGTGGTGCGCGACGCGCTGGTCCTGCAGAACACGGTGGACCAGTAATGATTCAGCGACTCGTCGATTTTGCGCTCGGCAAGCGGCTCTTCATTCTGGGCCTGGCGTGCGTGCTGTTCGCGTGGGGCATCCTGGCCTTCCGCGCGCTGCCCATCGAGGCTTATCCGGACGTGGCCAACAACTACGTGAACGTCATCACGCAGTGGCCCGGCCGCGCCGCCGAAGAGGTCGAACAGCAGGTGACGATTCCGTTGGAAATCGTGATGAACGGCCTGCCGCACCTCGAACATCTGCGCTCCACTACGCTTTTCGGCCTCTCCAGCATCATGCTGATCTTCGACGACGACTCCAGAAACGAATGGAATCGCCAGAAGGTGCTCGAGCGGATGGCGCAGGTGACCCTGCCGGCGGGGCTGCAGCCGCAAATGGGCACCGACTGGAGCCCGGTCGGCCAGATCTACTTCTACACATTGAAAAGCACTAACCCGCAATACGACGTCATGGATTTGAAGGCGCTCGAGGACTGGGTGCTGGAGAAGCAATTCAAGTCCGTGCCCAACGTCGTTGACGTGTCGAGTCTGGGCGGGATGACGCGCGAATACCAGGTGCGGGTCGATCCCAACAAGCTCATCTCCCACGGCCTGAGCATCGGTCAGGTCGAGCAGCAGCTCGCGGCCAACAACGTCAACGCCGGCGGCAGCTTCATCGAGTCCGGTCTGCAGCAGATCGACGTTCGGGCCGTGGGCCTGGTGAGGGATGTCCACGACATTGAAGAGACGGTTCTCACCACCAGGAACGGGACCCCGCTGCGCGTCAAGGATATCGCCGTCGTTGAGCAGGGTCCGAAAATCCGGCTGGGCCGGAACGGCAAGTCGATCCACCGCGCCGACGGCAGGATCATCGACAACGATGACGTGGTGGAAGGCATTCTGCTGCTGCAAAAAGGCACCGAGGCCGACGCGACGTTGAAGGGCATCCACGCCAAGGTCAAGGAGTTGAACGAGCGCATCCTGCCTCCGGGCGTGAAGGTCGTTCCGTTCCTCGATCGCAGCGATCTGGTGCATTTCACTACCCGCACGGTGGAGAAGAACCTCACCAAGGGCATGCTGCTCGTGTCGGTGGTTCTGTTTCTGTTCCTGGGTAATATCCGCGGCGCCCTGATCATCGCCATCACCATCCCCTTTTCCCTGATGTTCGCCGCCATTTGTCTGGACCTCAGCAAAATCCCGGCCAACCTGCTCTCGCTGGGCGCACTCGATTTCGGCATGGTCGTGGATGGTTCCGTGGTGATGATCGAGAACATCATCCGCCACCTGGGCAGGGAGGAAAGCGGCGGACTCTCCGTGCACGACAGGATACGCGCCGCGGCGCACGAAGTGCAGCGTCCGGTCTTCTATGCCAAGGCCATGGTCATCACCGCTTTCCTGCCGATCTTCACATTGCAACGAGTGGAAGGCCGCCTCTTCAAGCCCATGGCCTGGACCGTCGCCTTCGCCCTGCTGGGCGCGCTGATCTTTTCGATACTCATCGCGACGGTTCTCGCCAGCTACGCCTTTCGCAAGGGCGTCAAGGAATGGCGCAATCCGATCATCGAATGGATTACCGGCCAGTACCGCTATGGCGTGACATGGGCCGTTCATCACCTCTGGATCATCGTCGGCATGTCGGTCGTTGGCATCGGCGTGACCGTGCTGCTCCTGCTGAGCGGCCTGATCGGGTCGGAGTTCCTGCCACACCTCGACGAGGGCGCCATCTGGGTGCGCGGAACGCTGGCCCCCAGCACGGGTCCGACCGAAGGCATCCGCCTGGCCGATCAGGCGCGCGTGTTGCTCGCCAGGTTCCCCGAGGTCACCGTAACCACCAGCCAGGTGGGCCGCCCCGATGACGGCACCGACACCACCGGCTTCTTCAATACCGAATACTTTGTCGATCTGAAGCCCAAGGGCCAGTGGCGGCCCGTCTTCCATGAGGACAAAGAGCAACTCATTGCCGCCATGAACGCCGAACTCTCGAAGATCCCGGGCGTGAATTGGAATTTCTCGCAGCCCATCGCCGACAACATGGAGGAGGCGGTCAGCGGCGTGAAGGGCGAGCTCGCGCTGAAAATCTTCGGCGACGACCTGAAGCTGCTCGAGGCCAAGGCCGACGAGATCGTGGCCATCATGCACGGCGTCCAGGGCATCGAGGACCTGGGCGTGTTCCGCGTGATCGGCCAGCCCAACCTGAACGTGACAGTCGACCGCCAGCGCGCCGCGCGCTACCAGATCAACGTCGCCGACGTGCAGGACGCGATTCAGACCGCGGTCGGCGGCACCGCCGTCAGCCAGGTGCTGCAGGGCGAGCAGCGCTTCGACCTGGTGTTGCGCTACGAGACGCCGTACCGCGACACCAAGGAGGCCATCGCCAACATCCGCCTGCTGGCGCCCTCCGGTGAGCGCGTCTCTCTGGCACAGCTTTGCCGCATCGAGACCACCGACGGCGCCTCCGAAATCTATCGCGAAGCCAATCAGCGCTTCGTCGCCGTCAAGTACAGCGTGCGCGGCCGCGACCTCGGCAGCACCGTCGAAGAGGCCATGGCCAAGGTCAACCGCCAGGTCAAGCTGCCCCCCGGCTACAAGTACGATTGGGCCGGCGAATACGAAAGCCAGCAGCGCTCCCAGGCCCGCCTGGCGGTCATCGTCCCGGTCACCATCCTCATCATCTTCCTGATCCTCTACACCGCCTTCGGCAGCGTGAAATGGGCCTGCCTCAATCTCATGACCCTGTTCATCGCCCCGATCGGGGGGCTCTTCGCCCTGCTCCTCACCGGCACCCACTTCAGCGTCTCCTCGGGCATCGGCTTCCTGGCCCTGTTCGGCGCTTCGGTGCAGATCGGCGTGATCATGGTGGAGTACATTAACCAGTTGCGCGCGCGCGGACGTTCCATAGTCAACGCCGCCGTGGAAGGCGCGGTCCGCCGCCTGCGGCCGATCATGATGACCATGCTTGTGGCCACGCTGGGACTATTGCCGGCCGCCATGTCGCACGCCATCGGGTCGGACTCGCAGCGCCCCTTCGCCATCGTCATCGTTGGCGGCCTGGTCGCCGACCTGGTGGTCAGCGTTTTCCTGCTGCCCACGTTCTACGTGTGGTGGGCCCGCCCGACCGACAAGCTGCCCTTGATCGAGTCCGCGGAAACCGAATCCTAGCGGCCTGTCACGAAGACGACGCTACTGAGACGATCTTTTTGAGCCGCGACAGAAAGGAGCGGTTGTGTTTCAGAGCCGCGACCGTAAGGGAGTCGGTTGTTCTGTTTGAGAGCCGCGACTGTTAAGGCGCGAACGTCGCACCGCGCCTGCCCGCCCGCCGGAGGCGCTTCCGGCCTTTGATAGAGTAGAATCCGTTTTGTTCTAACCCGGATGTTGCACCACGATCGCCGCGAGGCGCGATGAGAGGGCTGCAGGTACTAGGCGCACGACGGGAGCCGCCCGCAGGCGTACTTGGCGGTACGTTGAGGACGGCGACGGAGTGCAACGAAGCAGATGCGGCCCTATCGCGCGCCGCAGCCGATTGTTGGTGAAACATCCGGGTTAAGCGCCCAACACCTTGGAGACGCAATGAAACTGGATTCGCATGTTGTGAAGAGCACAGTGGTGGCCGCGCTCGGCGGCCTGCTGTTCGGATTTGATACGGCGGTCATCGCCGGCACGACCAAGGCCCTGACCGACACGTTTCATCTTTCGGAACGCGCCCTGGGCTTCACCGTCGCCAGTGCGCTCTGCGGCACCATCGTGGGCGCATTGTTCGCCGGCGTTCTGGGCGACCGCCGCGGGCGTCGCGGCGCGCTGCAGCTCATGGCCGTGCTGTATTTCGTCTCGGCGGTTGGCTGCGCCTTCTCCTGGGACTGGTACTCGCTGGTCGCCTTCCGCTTCATCGGCGGCCTGGGCATCGGCGGCTCCTCCGTGCTCGGTCCGATGTACATCGCCGAGATCTCGCCGGCCCGCCTCCGCGGCCGCCTGGTGGGCTTCTTCCAGTTCAATATCGTCTTCGGAATCCTGGTCGCCTACTTTTCGAACTACCTCATCGGCCTGGCCGGATTCGGCGACTTGGAATGGCGCTGGAAGCTGGGCGTAGCCGCCTTCCCGGCGGTGGTCTTCTTCCTGATGCTGATCGGCATCCCGCAGAGCCCGCGCTGGCTGGTGAAACAGGGACGCATCGACGAGGCCCGCGGCGTGCTACAGCAGATCGGCGAGGAGGACTGCGAACGCGAACTGGCCGAGATCGTCGAATCGATCGACGCCGCGCACAGCCGGGGCGACGAGCCGCTGTTCCAGGCCAAATACCGTCTCCCGGTCCTGCTGGCGATTCTCATTGGCATGTTCAATCAGCTCTCCGGCATCAACGCGATTCTGTATTACCTCAACGACATCTTTGCCCGCGCCGGTTTCGACAAAGTCTCCAGCGATCTGCAGGCTGTCGCCATCGGCGCGACCAACCTGCTGGCGACCATCCTGGCCATGTCGGTGATCGACAAGCTGGGCCGCAAGCGCATGCTGCTCATCGGCTCGGTCGGCACCGCGGTATGCCTGGCCGGCGTCGCCGCGATCTTCGCGTCGCACCATCACGAGGAGCTGCTGGTCTGGCTGCTGGTCGGCTTTATCGGCTTCTTCGCGTTCTCGCAAGGGGCCGTGATCTGGGTTTACCTGAGCGAGATTTTCCCCAACCGCGTGCGCGCCAAGGGGCAAAGCCTGGGCAGCTTCACGCATTGGTTTATGAACGCGCTGATCGCCTGGACCTTCCCGCAAATCGCGCGCTCATCCGGCGCGGCCCCGTTCATCCTCTTTGCGACGATGATGGCCCTGCAATTCTTCGTCGTGCTATTTGTCTTCCCCGAGACCAAAGGTCTCTCCCTCGAGCAGATGCAGAAGAAACTGGGCATCCATTAGCGCCCGCCCGCGACCGCGTTTCAGAGCCGCGACCGTCAGGGAGCGGTTGTGTTGTTTCGCCGCCGCGACTGCGTTTCAGAGCCGCGACCGCGAGGGAGCGGGCGCACCTTGCTTGCCCGCCACAGCGACAAGAGTCGCGGAGGCGGGTGGCGCAGGCACTCGTGCCTGCCGTGTCCACGATGTGCCGGTATTGACAGACACTCGTGTCAACGCTTGGACCCTGCGACGCCGCGACCCCCAACTTGCGCGGGGGACACCGAGGCCCACTCACCTGCAACCACTACCACTCGAGCTCTTGCCGAGGGCGACACCCAAGCGTCCCCCCGTGGACGATTGGGTGTGTCCCCGCGCTATCACCGCGCCGCGTGACCTTCAGCCGTCTCCTGACCCGGTCTTCAACCCCACTCGAAGACGCCTACTCCCGCCGGAAAGCCGCGATCGTCTCGATGTGGTAGGTCTGCGGGAACAGGTCCGCCATGGTCAGCTTCTCCAGCCGGTAGCCGCCCGCGATCAGCCCCGCCGCGTCGCGCGCCAGCGTCGCCGGATCGCAACTCACCACGTGCACCTGCGCCGGCCGCAGCCGCACCAGGTGCTCCACGACGTGCTTGCCCAGCCCGCTGCGCGGCGGGTCGGCCAGCACGAACTCCGGCGCCGACTGGAGCGTCGCCAGGTACTGCTCGGCCTGCATCGCGTGGACCTCCACTTGCACGCCCGCCCGCTCCGCGTTCCGCGCCAGATCGCGCGCCGCCTGATGATTCGACTCCACCGCTGCCACCGCGCCGAACCGCCGCGCCAGCCGCACCGCGAACAGCCCCACCCCCGAGTACAGGTCCAGCGCCGCGCGCCCCTCGGCCCCCTCCACCGCCTTCTCGGCCAGAGCGTCCACCAGGAACCGGTTCACCTGGAAGAACGCGCCGTGGCTGACGCGATACGTCTCGCCCGCCGCCTGGTAGTCGATGCCGCCCAGCGCCGCCCCCTCGATCTGCTTGCCCAGCCAATCAAAGAAGCCTTTGGCCACGCCCTGCCCGCCCTCGGTTTCGAGCACGTTGACCATCGTCTCGGTGCCATTGGTGAACAGCTCGATGCTGCGCACGAAGCGCGGCCACCCGCGGTCGCGCAGCATGTAGCGCAGCGCGTCCAGGCTCTCGTTGATCTTGGGCGCCGAGATCGGACAGTCGTCCACCGCCACCAGCCGGTGCGACCCCGCCTCCAGGAATCCGATCTCGCGTCCATCGGTGTGGAACTGCGTCCGGTTGCGATAGCCCCACGGCTCCGCGGCCAGGATGCCGATCTCGGCCGGCGCATCCAGCTTGCCCACCCGGCGCAACACCTCGCGCGCCATCTCCGCCTTGCGCGCCGCCTGGAACTCCGCCGTGGCGTGCTGGTAGTGGCATCCCCCGCACCGTCCGAACACCGGGCACGGCGGCTGGACGCGCTCCGGCGAGCGCTCCACCAGCTCCCGCACCCGCGCCTCGGCAAACCCGCCGTGGTCCCGCGTGACCTCCACTCTCACCCGCTCCCCCGGCAGCGTGTAGGGGATCATCAGCACCTTGCCGTCCACGCGCGCCAGGCCTGCCCCGCCGTACACCCACTTCTCCACCTGCACCTCGATCGCCGCCGGCGTTCGGGCCTCCGGTTCAACGTCGGGCTCGGATGCAGCCGCAGCGCCGTCGTGCATCTCCGCCGGAGCTGGCGCTGCAATGTCGGGCTGGACGTCCGTCGCAGCGTCCGGCTGCTGCGCCGCTTGCGGCTCGCCGCCCGTGTTGTCGGTATCGGAAGTCATTCGCGTAGGATGGAAGAGAATCCCTAACAGCATGAGACCACGTATCTTCAGCGGCGTCCAACCGTCCGGCAGCCTGCATATCGGCAACTACCTCGGTGCGCTCAAGAACTGGGCCGCGTTGCAGCACCAGTTCGAGGCCATCTTCTGCATCGTCGATCTGCACGCCATCACCGTCTCTCAGGTGCCCGCCGAGCTGCAGCGCAAGATCGAGCAGACCGCCGCGCTGTTCATCGCCTGCGGCATCGACCCGGAGCGCTCCACCGTCTTCGTCCAGTCCATGGTGCCCGAGCATGCCGAGCTGGCCTGGCTGCTGACCTGCGTCACGCCCGTCGGCTGGCTGGAGCGCATGACGCAGTACAAGGACAAGTCCGCCAAACAGGAGAGCGTCGGCGCGGGACTGCTGTGCTACCCCGTGCTCATGGCCGCCGACATCCTGCTCTACCAGGCCAATGCCGTGCCCGTGGGCGAGGACCAGTCGCAACACGTCGAGCTGACGCGCGACATCGCCCAGCGCTTCAACGCCGCCTATGGCGAGACCTTCGTCATGCCCGAGACGCGCCTGCCCGCGGTGGGCGCGCGCATCATGGGCCTCGACGATCCCGAGAAGAAGATGTCCAAGTCGATCGAGGGATCCAACCACGCCATCGCGCTGCTCGATCCGCCGGCGCTCGTCCGCAAGAAGATCATGCGCGCCACCACCGACTCACAGCCGGCCGTGGACTTCGCCGCCGTCGGCCCCGGCGTCGTCAACCTGCTGACCATCTTCCAGGCCTTCACCGGCTGGGACGACGCCCGCCTCCAGTCGCACTTCGCCGGCGCGCGCTACGGCGACCTGAAGAAGCAGGTGGCCGACGCCGTGGTGGCCGGCCTCGAGCCGATCCAGAAGAAGTACGCCGAGATCACCGCCGATCGCGCCTATCTGCGCGACGTGCTGCGGGCCAGCGCGGCGCGCGTCGCGCCCATCGCCCGTGAGACCGTCGCGCTGGTGAAGTCGCGCCTGGGCGTCTACACCGAGCGCTGAGCGCGCCCGCCGTTCCCTATTTCAACACCGGCATCCACTCCGGCATCACGTACGCGTAGAACACCACGATCAGGCCCACGATCGACGCCAGCAGCACGCTGTGCCGCAGCGTGAACCGGAACAGGCGCGACTCGTCGCGCTGCGCCAAGCCGGTGGCTGCGACAGCGACCGCGATGCTCTGCAGGCTGATCATCTTGCCCATCACCCCGCCGCTCGAATTCGACGCCGCCATCAGCACCGGGTTCAGGTGCAGGTGCGTCGCCGTGACCACCTGCAGGCCGCCGAACAGGGCGTTGGACGCCGTGTCGCTGCCCGTAAGGAAGACGCCGATCCAGCCCAGCAGCGCGCTGAAGAAGGGGAACGCCGCGCCGCTGGCGGCGAAGGCCAGACCCAGCGTCGCCGTGGCGCCGCTGTAGTTCATGAGGAAGGCCAGCGCCAGCATCAGTGCGACGGTCAGCACCGGCTTGGCAAGCTGCACCGCCGTCGCGCCGGTCACCTGGAGCAGCGCGCGCGGCCGCATGCGCGTGGCGGCGGCCGAGACCAGGCACGCCAGCATGCAGGCCGTTCCGGCGGCGGCCAGCCAGTTCAACTTGTACTGCGCCGCGTAGAGCCCGGCATGCACCACGGCCGGCGGCTGCTGCCCCACGGCGTTGTGCAGGTACGGCCAGCTCACAACGAAGGTCGCCCGGTTCAGCCACGCCGCCACCCAGCCGTGGCCCCACGCCAGCACGAACACCACCAGAATGCCGTACGGCAGCCAGGCGCTCAGGATCGCGCCGCCGCCGTGCCGCGTCCGTTCGGCCGCGACGGGGCTGTCGCCCTCGAGCGCGAACGCGTCCCGCGGCTTCCACCAGCGCAGCATCGCGATCAGCACGACGATGGTCACCAGCGAGCCCAGGATGCCCGTCAACTGCGGTCCCAGCGTAATGGAGAACAGCAACTGGCAGCCGGCGTAGGCCAGGCCGCACACCGCCGCCGCCGGCCAGACGCCCTTCAACGCGCGCCATCCGCCCATCACGGCCACCAGGTAAGCCGGGATGATCAGCGACACCGGCGTGCAGATGAGGCCGACCGCCGCGCTGAGCAGTTCGGCCTTCAGGCCGGTGATGCCGGCCAGGGTGATGATCGGAATGCCGAGCGAGCCGAAGGCCACCGGCGCTGTGTTGGCCAGCAGGCAGATGGCCGCCGCGTAGAACGGCGAGAAGCCCAGCCCGGCCAGCATCGCCGCCGCCACGGCGACCGGCGCGCCGAAGCCCGCCGCGCCCTCGACGAACGAGCCGAAGGCGAAGGCAATCAACAGCGCCTGCAACCGCCGGTCCCCGGTCACGCTGCCGATGGAGTCCTTGATCACCTCGAAGCGGCCCGTCTCCACCGTGATGCGGTACAGCAGGATGGCCCAGAACAGGATCCAGCACAGCGGGAAGAGGCCATAGGCGGCGCCGTAGAGGCTGGCGCTGCAGGCCAGGATGATGGGCATCCCGTAGACGCCGGTAGTGACGGCGAAGGCCGTCGCCAACGCGGCCAGCGCGGCCAGCCAGCCGGGCTTGCGCAACACGCCCAGCAGGACCAGCAACACGGCCAGCGGCAGGGCCGCGACGGCCGCCGACAATGCGAGACTCCCCAGCGCGGGGGTGTAGTTCTGAAGCCAGCTCATGCGGCGCTATTCTACAGCACCCGCCTCTGCGCAAGCAGGCTCAGTCAGGCCCGCTTGTGGGGCCGCGCATGGGCCGGGGCCGCAGCGCGGCGCTGGGCTGGAGGAGGCTGCTGCGGCGGCGGCGGCGCGCTCGCGTCGGGCGGCGTGAGGAGCGGCTCGGCGGGCGCCGGGGCCGCGAGCAGGCGCGTCTGAACGTCCTGCAGCCGCGGGCGGGACGCGGGCGGGCGGCGGGACAGGTAGCGCATCCAGGCCCGCTCCTCGCCCGGCGCGTCGAAAGTCCCGTGCCAGTAACGGCGGAACTTCTCCTCGATCGCGCGGCCCTCGGCGTTCAGCTTCTGCAGCGTGGCGTGGAGCTCGGCGGCCGAGCCGTCATGCCGCTTCAGCCGCTCGGCCAGGACGACGCAATCCTGGCGGTCGCCGAGCAGGCTCTGGAGCTTGCGCACCTGCTCGACGCGCCCGGCCAGGCGCGGTCCGTACAGCGGCAGGAAGAGCTCCAGCGTGTAGCGGAAGCGCTTGGAGGCCAGCCGGAAGGCGTGCAGTTCGGGCGGCGGGGCGGCAGGCCGGGCGGCCGCGCGGCCCAGCGCGAAGAACTCGCGGGCCAGGCGCGGCAGGGCACGGCGGGCGTTCTCGCCGGTGCTGACGGCGGTGTTCCAATCGACGCTGCGGCTCTTCTTCACGAGGCCCGCCCTCCCGCGCTCCTGGCCGGGCGCGGCACGAGGCACCGCCGCCAGGCGCTCGCCGGCTCTTCCGACTGCACGATCAGCAGCCAGCCGCGCAACGCCAGTTCGCCGCGGCGCCGCTCGGCGCGCATCTCGTCGAGCACGGCGTGCCCCTCGGGCAACCCCTCGCCGATCAGCCGCTCCATGCCGACGTCCAGGTCGCGGACGGCGGCGGCGGCGTCCAGCACGTGCTTGAGCGCGCGCCGGATGCGCTGCACCGCTTTGGGATCGAGCAGCGCGCGGAAGATGCGCAGGGCCTGGGAGAAGCGGCGGATGGCCACTCTCAGATCGTGCACCGCGTCGGGATCGGGCGTCTCGAGGCAGCCCGCGGCCCGCTCGATCAGCGTAGTGAGCCGCGCCTCGAGCGACAGCGCGGCAAAGCGCGCCGGCGGCATCGACCAGTATTCGGATCTGGCACTCACGGCGTGGCGCTTTCCACCGTCAGGGCCGCGCCATAGACTTCGCGAAACACGGCCGCGGCTCCATCGACCGCCCAACGTTCCAGCCCGATGTCCCGGCTGGCTTCCAAACTCAGTGTGAGGCCCGCGGGGCCGAGTGTACACCCGATTCGCTCGACCCTCTGTTCGCGGCTGCGGTCGAGGGCGTCGGCGATGCGCAGCAGCGGGGTGAGGAGGGTGACGGCGCGGCGGTCCTCGGGCGGCAGGGCCATGAAATCGGCGTGCCGCGCGGCGGGCATCGACTTGCGGTGGTAGCGGCACAGCATGGCGACGCGCAGCCGCTCGTGCTCGGTGAAGCCGCCCAGGTCGGCGTTGGCGACGACGTACTGCGAGTGCTTGTGATGGCCGGTGTAGCTGATGGCGTGGCCGACGTCGCGCAGATAGGCGGCGGCTTCGATGAGCCGCGCTTCACCGAAGGGCAGCCGGTGCAGCCGCTCGAGGGCGTGGAACAGGGCGAGAGCGAAGTGCGCCACCTTGCGGGCGTGGCGCAAATCGACGCCGAAGCGGCGGGCGAACTGCTCGAGCATGTCGCGCTGCTCGCGGTTGAGGCGGGCCTGCTCGCGGCCCACGCCGCGGCCGGCCAGGTCGTGGACAATGCCTTCGCGCACGCCCGCGGCGCAGTAGCTGAGCGAGCGCAGGCCGAAGGCTTCGAGGGTGCGCAGCAGCACGGCGACGCCGGGCAGGATGATCTCGGCGCGGCGGTAGCCGAGCCCGACTACTTTGCGGCGCGCGGCGAGATCCAGGCGCGACAGGTCGCCGTACAGGCGCCGCAACTGGGCCACGGTGACCCTGCGGCGGTCGGCCAGCTCGCGGCGGGTGCGCGGGATGGCGTTGGCGGCGCAGATCACGGCCGAGGCCGAGGCGGCGGAGCCGATGGCGCGGTCGAAATGCAGGGCCCCGAACTTCTGAACGGCGAGCGCGAGCTTCTGTGCGATGAACTCCTCGAGGCGCAGCAGATCGTCGAGCGAGGGGGGATCGTTCTCGAGGAAGACAGACTGCAGGCGGACCGCGCCGAGGGGGCGCGAGAAGGCGCGTTTCAGGCGGCCGTGCTCGGCCTCGATGATCTCGGCGCTGCCGCCGCCGATGTTGACGATGAGCAGGCGTTCGTGGGGATGCGGCCAACTGGCCTCGACGCCGAGGTGAATCAGGCGGGCCTCTTCCTGGCCGGAGATGAGCTCCACCGGCTGGCCGGCGATGGCGCCGGCGCGTTCGAGGAAGACGGCCTGGTTACGGGCGTCGCGCACGGCGGAGGTGGCCACGACGCGCGCGGCCAGGACGTTGTGCGGGCGGTACAGGCCGACCATGCGCTCGAGCGTCCGCAGGGTCAGGGTCATCGACGGCTCATCCATCTGCCCGCCGCGGAAAACGCTCTCGCCCAGACGCGTCACCTGCCGGTCCTCCACCAGGACGCGCAGCGGCGCGCCGGGTTCGAGCTCGGCGGCGAGCATGCGCACGGAGTTGCTGCCGATGTCGATGGCGGCGTAGCGGGGCATCGCGGCTATTTTAGCAGTTGGCTTTCGAGGCTCGAATGCGGGCGGCGGACGCAGGGCGGGTGAGGGCGTTGGGGGCCTCTGAGGCGGCGGGGGCGGATGGGAGGGGTTAGTTCATCGGGAAGTGGCTAGGCGGCGCGCTTGGGGGTGCGTTTGGAAGGGTGGGGCGGGAGCGTGGATTTGTTTTTTGGAGGAACAAAGCCAATTGTCGGGTTTGGCTTGTGGATGGATGGAGATGCGGGGGGTGTTTCAGGGCTGGCGGGGCCGGTTGGAGGTGCGGCGAGCGGGGCGGACGGGTCGGCATCCGCAAGGGGCGCGGGAGCGGGTGGGGCGTCGGCAACAGGCGATGCGTCGGCAACGGATGATGCATCGACAGGATCTGACGGATCGGATGGGACGATGGGGGCGTCCAGGCCGGTCGAATCGGCGTTGGGAGCGGACGGATCGGGGGCGTCCGAGGAAGGCGCATCAGGTGCGTCGGAAGAAACGGGCGCAGGAGCAGCGTCCGGGGTGGCGAAGGTGTCGCAAAGGGCGGGGGGTTCGTCGGCGCGGTAGGCCAGGGACTCGGGCGGCAGGGTGGAGATTTCGAAGCAGGGCTGGGAGGCGGCGTCGGGATCGGCGCGGCGCTCGGCCTGGAGGATGGTGAGGAGACGGAGGGTCGAGTCGGCGGCGCGGCGCAGGCGGTGCTGGAGCAGCTCCACGCGCTCGAGTGGGGTTTCGCCTTTGTACTGGCGGAACTGGGCGTGCAGCGAAGTGCTGCAGGCGAAGAAGGCGCGCTGTTCGGGGAGCGGGCTGTCGAGGCGGCGCTCGGCCTGTTCGATGGTGTCGACGAGGAAGGCGCGTTCGAGGCGTTCAAGGCGGCGGAGCTTCCACAGGTCCTTGACGAGGCGGTGGACGAGCTCGATTTCGACGGCGCCGGCGGGGCGCAGGTCGGCGAGGTAGTCGGCCAGGGTGGCGCGGTAGTCGGCGGGGTCCTCGAAGTCGGTGAGGGCGACGCGGCCGTAGAAGCCGTGGGTGAGGGCGTTGGCGGTGACGGCGGCGCGGCCGCGGGGGGTGCGGGGGCCGGTGGATAATTGCGAGTTGCGGCGGCTGGAGGCGCGCCGGAGCGGTGTTGACATGGTGATGTTCCTTTCGCGGCGGCTCCCTGGGGAGGCCGACGGGAGAGTGTAGCGCGGGCCGGCAGGCGGGGATCGGGGTTACATTCTTAAGTTGTTGAAAAGGGGGTGGTTATATATTGGGGATGCGAGGCAACGGGGGCGAGGAAAACGGCCACGGCCGTTTCCCTCCCGCCTCCACCGCCCTTGGAAATCGCTGCGCGATTTCCACAGTTCCCACAGCTCAACGAGCAGGAATAGACTGACCAATGACCGAACACGCGACCGCTGCCAAAGTGTCCCTTTCGACGTGGAGTCGCGTCTCAGGGGAGGGGTGCAGTGCAGGCTGATCCGTTGGTAATGTGCTTTCCAGGACGAACGCGTTCGAAGTAATACCATAGGAAGGCATAGGGCACAAAACCGAGTAAAATCATTCGCCACGGATGCCGTTCATGCCGAATGGCTACGTAGAACATCCAGAATGTTCCGACTGGCGCGACAACGAAAACCGCCATAAGCAGGAGCCACCAGATTGGGTTCCTAGGAATTCCGGGAGTCGTGACCATCCAAAATGCTAGCCCATCGACAGCGAAGCCTAGGATTACCCACAGGAACAATCTCATAGAATTAGCCTCCCCCTTGAGCACGGCAAGCCTCGGACAGGGGACGTCCTGATGTGTCCCAGTGGGGGTTTCTCCTCGCTGAATCTGGTCTTCGGCAACCTGATTCCATGCGCATCTCCCCTTAAGTGATCGACCAGCATGCTGTTTCAGTATGGGAGAGTCGTTCCGGGGCGTCCAGTGCGTTGTGCGCATTCGCGCTCGATTCGCTATGCCCTCGGGTGCGTGACCGGCAGGTGAACCCTCAACCGTCCTGCAATCAGTGTTTCAGCACTAATCCGCTGGAGCGGGTCCGGTATAAACGGCGGGCGCCGGAGACAGAGCAGACTGTCTCGCACATGGGAACCGTTGGTCCGCCGCAGCGGGCGGTTTATCGGGAAGTTCAGCGATTGGTCGGAATCCCGGCGGCGCGTGAGGAGGGGCGGGCGCAAACTGGGAGCATGAGACGAGCACTGATTTCCGCTTGCGCGGTTGTGGGCCTGATGCTTGGATATTGCTCCCAGCCGCGCGAGATTCACGCGGCGGACGGGTATGACCGGCAGGGTGAGAAGGAGAAGTCGCGGGCCGGGCTGGAACGCATTGTAAAGGAACTGCCGGGCACGGAGTATGCGAGGCGGGCCGGGGCGTGGATGGAGAATCCGGCTTATCCTGTGGAACAGCGGACCTGCGTGGGCTGTCACCAGGCCGCGAAGTGAGCGCCATGCCGATCGTAGATACTTGCCGCAAAGAGAGCACGCGAGGGGAGAAGTCGCGTTATCGGCTGGGGCCGATGCTGCTGGTCAACACGGGGCTGGGGATGGGGCTGCTGGGGCTGTTCGCGGTGTTCGATTACCAGGGGACCGTGCAGCACTTCTGGCGGTCGCTATTGTATTTTCAACTGTACACGCACTGCACGGGGGACCTGGCGATGATTGCGATCCCGCCGGCGGCGATGCGGCTGGCGCACGTGCGGGGTTGGAAGAAATGGCCTCCGTACGTGGCGCTGCTGACGGCGATGGGGGTGGCGGGACCGGCGCTGGCGACGGGCATTCTGTTTGCGGTGGGGCTGGTGGGGCGGGCGGAGCTGTGGCTGCAATTCGCCTACAGCGCGCGGATCGGAGTGCTGGTAACGATCATGGTCGGGGCGGCGGTGCATACGATCGAGACGCTGAAGGGGCAGGTGCAGGCGACGACGCTGCAACTGCGGACGCAGCAACTGGAGCGGGAGCGGGCGCTGAAGCTGGCGGCGGAGGCGCGTTTGGACTCGCTGCAATCGCGGCTGCAGCCGCATTTTCTGTTCAACACGATCAACTCGATTCTGGCGCTGGTGAGGGAAGACGCGCCGCGGGCGGAGGAGATGCTCGAGCGGCTGGCGCGGCTGCTGAGGTTCGCGCTGGATACGCAGCAGGCGCCGGTGGTGCGGCTGAGCGAAGAGCTCAAGCTGGTGACGGATTACCTGGAGATCGAACGGACGCGCTTCGGCGGGCGGCTGAGGTTCACGATCGACGCGCCGGCCGAGCTGGGCGCGATCGAGATCCCCGCATACTCGCTGCAGACGCTGGTGGAGAACAGCATGAAGCACGCCATCGCGCCGCGGCGGGACGGGGGTACGATCAGCATCCGGGTGCGGCGGGAGGAGGATGCGCTGGTGGCCGAGGTGAGCGACGACGGGCCGGGCTTTTCGAGCGCGGCGCTGCGGGCCGGACACGGGCTGGATATGCTGGAGCAACGGCTGGAAGCGCTGTACGGCGCGGCGGCGTCGATTGAGATCGCGACGCCCGAGAAGGGCGCGTCGGTGCGGTTCCGGCTGCCGATGGCGGCGATGGTATGAAACCACGCGCGTTTCTGGTGGACGACGAACCGCTGGCGCTGCGGCGGTTGGAGCAGCTGCTGAGAGAGGACGGACGGGTGGAGGTGCTGGGCGCGGCATCCGACCCGGAGCGCGCGTCGCTGGAGATCGAACTGCTCGCGCCGGACGTGCTGTTCCTGGATATCCAGATGCCGGGACTGACGGGTTTCGACCTGCTGGGGCGGCTGGAACGCGAGCCGCTGGTGATCTTCACGACGGCTTACGACCAGTACGCGCTGAGGGCGTTCGAGCACCATTCGGTGGACTACCTGTTGAAGCCGATCGAGCGTGAACAGCTCGAACGGGCGCTGGGGAAACTGGAGCGGGTGGTGGGCGGGGCGGAGCCACGGCCGGAGATGCGGACGCTGCTGAAGCAGATATCGGCGGCGCTGCAAGCGCAAGCGGGTGCGGGGCGGCTGGAGCGGATTCCGTCGCGGTCGGGCGAGCGGGTGCACTTCCTGGAGCTGGCGCGGATCACGCATTTCTTCGCCGAGGACAAGCTCACGTTCGCGGCGACGGCGGAGAAGAAGTGGGTGGTGGACCGGACGATCGCCGAGCTGGAGCAGAAGCTGGACCCGGCGCGATTCGTGCGGGTGCACCGCTCGACCATCGTCAACCTGGAGTACGTCGACGAGCTGTACAACTGGTTCGGCGGGCGGATGATGCTGCGGCTGAAGGACGCGAAGAAGACCGAGATCGCGGTGTCGCGGGAGCGGCTGAAGGAACTCAAAGACCGGCTGGGTCTCTGAAGGCCAGCACGGCGTTCAATCCACCAAAGGCGAAGGAGTTGGAGAGCGCGGCGCGCAGAGCGGGCGCGGACGCGGGCGAGTGGATCAGGTTGACGTCGCATTCGGGATCGCGCTCGACGAAGTTGGCCGTGGGCGGGATCTCGTGGGTGTGCAGGGCCATGACGGTGGCGAAGGCTTCGAGCGCGCCGGCCGCGCCGAGGGTATGGCCGTGGACGGATTTAGTGGAACTCACGGGCACGGAGCGACCGTGTTCGCCGAGGGCCAGGACGAGGGCGCGGGATTCGGCGACATCGTTGGCCGGAGTGCCGGTGCCGTGGGCGTTGACGTAGCCGATCTCATCGGCTTGGAGGCCGGCGTCGGCGAGCGCCATGCGCATGGCGGCGGCGGCGCCTTCGGGCAGAGGCTGAGTGAGATGGTGGGCGTCGGCGGACATGCCGAAGCCGCAGATTTCGGCGAGAATAGTGGCGCCGCGGGCGCGGGCGCGATCGAGCGATTCGAGAATCAGCACGGCGCCGCCCTCGCCCAGAATCATACCCTTGCGGCCGCGGGAAAAGGGGCGGCAGGTATCGGGCGCCATGACGCGCATGGCCTCCCAGGCGCGCCAGAAGCCCTGATTCAGAGGGGCTTCGCTGCCGCCGGCGATGGCGACATCGGCGAGCCCGTCGCGGAGCATCCAGAAGGCCTGGCCGATGGCGTGGGAGGAGGAAGCGCAGGCGGTGGAAACGGCCCAGGCCGGCCCGGTGAGGCCGTATTTCATGGCGATGTGGCTGGTGCCGGCGTTGGACATGGTCTTGGGAATGGTGAGCGGATGACAGCGCGGATTGCCCTTGAGATAGAGCTCGACGAAGCCTTCGTCGATGGAGGCCTGACCGCCGCCGGAGGTGCCCATGACGACAATGGTGCGGGCGGCGAGCGAGGCATCGAAGCTGATTCCGCTGTTGCGTACGGCATCGGCGCAAGCGGCGAGGGCGAACTGCGCGAAGCGGTCGAGCATGGCGGATTCCCGGGGTTCGAAATGCTCGGCGGGGTCGAAGGCGCGGGCGGCGGCGGCGACGTGGCATTTGCCCTCGCGGGCCCAGTCCTGGGTGAGAGGGGCGATGGCGCTCAAGCCGGCGCGGAGGGAGGCCCAGGTTTCATCGGCCGTCGAGCCGGCGGCGCAAACGACACCGGCGCCGGTGACGGCGACGCGGCGTTTCAAGCCTGGGTCTCCCCGGCGTCGCCTTCAGGCGGCGCTGCGGCGGTGCTTTCCTTGGGCGGGGCAGCGGCGGGCGCGGGCGGTTGCGGATCAAGCTTGGCGGCGAGCAACGAGCCGATGCCGGCGACGATGTCGGCGACGCTGCGCATTCTGGGCAACGAGTCGTCGGGGATATTGACGTCGAACTCGGATTCCAACGCGAAGGCGATGTTGATGCCATCGAGCGAGTCGATGGCCAGCTCGTCGAAGGTGGAGGAGGACTGGACGCGCCCGGCGGGCATCTTCATGGTGCGTTCAATGATCGCGATTATGCGTTGTGTGAGTGTGTCGTCGATGGCCACAGGAGCTCCGAAACGGTGAGAAATTCATAGCCCGCGCCGGCCCACCGAGGCAGCAGAAGCTCGAGAGCCTCGAGGGTGGCGCCGATATCCGGATTGTGCCGCAGTTCGCGGCCGTCGTGAAAGCAGAAAATGGCGCCGGGGGCGGCGCGAGGTTCCAGGCGGCGGGCCACGGCGGCGCCGTCGAGCACCCAATCGCGCGCGACGTCGGTCCACATGACGGCGGTCAGACCGAGCCGGCGCAGAGCATCCCGCAAGCCGAACCAGCGGGCGCCGAGGGGCGCGCGGAAAAGGCGCGGGGCGAGGCCGGTCACCTCGTGGATGGAGACCTGCGCGCGGGCGATCTGATCGAGGATGAAGGACGGCGAGCGGAGGTAGAGCGCCTCGTGGGTATCGGTGTGATTGCCGATCTCGTGGCCAGCGCGGACGATCTGACAGGCGACATGGGGCAGGCGGCGGACGTGGTGGCCGCAAAGGAAAAACGTGGCTCTCGCGCCGTGGCGCTCGAGCGAGCTCGAGCACGCGGGGCGTGGATTCGCTGGGGCCGTCGTCGAAGGTAAGGGCGAGGGCGCGGCGCGCTCTGGGACCGCGCCAGGCCGAAGCTCCGAGGAACGGCGAGCGGCGGCCGCGAACGGCCCAGGCCATCAAGAGCACCGCCGAGGCGACGATGAGGAGGATGATGGCCACGAGCATAGATTTCTATTCTCTCTCCCGGGACGGCGCGGCGCTGAGATGGAGGCGGGAGGCGGAGTTCATGGCCGGATCACCGTGACCTTGGTAAACCCCTCGCCGGTGGAGGGCGGGGTGAGACGGGCGGCGAAGCGGTGCATGACGTCGGCGGGCACGACGCGCGAGCGGGCGGCGTTGCGGGCCATGCAGGTATCGAGGGGCGTATCGAAGAAGACGGCTTCGGAGGAGCAGCCGAGCGCGGCGGCCAGGAGGATATAGGGACGGCGCTCCCGGGCGGTGAGCGAAGTGGCGTCAACGATGGTCAGGACCGCGCCGGCACGCAGGCGCATCTTCAAGAGGTAGCGCAGGGTCTGGAAGACCAGGGGATTGACAGTCTGGTTTTCCTCGCTGCCGGTGAGCAGAGCGCGCACGGCGTCGGAGGAGAGCACGCCGGCGCGCTGGCGGGCGGCCCAGAAGGATTTTCCCGAGCCGGGCAGTCCGACCAGCACGACAATGCGGGGGCGCGCGCTCACCTCACGAAGATATCGCGAATGGGCCGGATGCGCCAGTTGCGGATCAGTTGCGGACGCGGGCAGCGGCGTTAGCGGCCTTGGAAAAACTGAACGAGGTCCGGCTGCTGGACCCGCTTGCGCGCTTCGCAGAGCTTGATGCTCTCCAGCAATTGAGCGAGGTTTCTGGGGCCGCCGTTGACCTTGGCCATGCGGGGTGCGTAGAAGTCCTGCACTTGCTGGGCTTCCGCGGCACTGCAGGCCCGGCCGGAAGTTTGCGGCAGGAATGCGGCGAAGTCGAAGCCGGCCGAGCTGGGCAGTTTAACCACGATGGCATCGTAGTTGGACTTCACCCAGTCCGCCGGAATCGAGGCCAGCTCGGGCGTCTCCAGGGGCCTGAACAGGAGAGAGGCCGCGATGCGCATGTCGAACGTGCCCTGCAACGCGAGATCCAGATTGCGCAGGACGAGTTCCCGAGTGCGGAATGAGCCCAGCGCGCCGACCAGGGCCTGCTGGAAGAATTCGTCCTTTTCGGCCTTGGCCGCGGCGAGGATTTTCTCATACAGCGCGGCGTCGCCGTTGCGCGCGGCCACATTGAAGATGACGTAGAACAAATCCGCGGGGAGCGGCTGGCGCGTGGCGAGCCACTTGCCGGCGAGTTCGCTGGCGGAGGCGATGAGCTCCGGATCCTCACCATCGCGGGCGACGAAACCGACCAGGGAGGGACGCAGAAGGCCGTCGTCCTCGCTCTCGCCGGGCTGGGGAATCCAACCGAGCTTGCGGGCGCGGGCGCCGAATGTGTCGCGCACGAAGGCGATGTATTTGGGCCGCAGATTGTCGGGCAGGAAGTCAGTGCGCACGGCGGCGAACTGAAGGGCCGCGTCCATGATCTGGCGCTTCGGCTCGTCCTTCAGCATGACGGCGAGATTCAGGCCGTCGGACAAGGGCAGATTGCCGGCGCGGGCCAGGTTATCGAGCTCGCCGAAGAGGCCGGCGCGCTCGACCAGCGAGAGCTGCGCGCGGTTCTGGACGAGCGACTGCAAGGCCGGGCCTTCGTAGTGCGTGTAATAGTAGCCGGCCTCGCCGGCGTTGCCGAGAAACCAGGCCGGGCAGCCCTGCGATTTCAGGGCCAGGACGCCGGTGGCGGATTCGAGGGTGGTGGATGCGACCTCACGGCCGTCGCCGCTGGGGTAGGCGACGCGCACCGGAACCTGCCACGTCTGGGCCTCCGCGCCGGCACTGCCCAAGGGGAGGAAGCGCCGCTGCTGCATTTCGATGCGGGCGGTGGCGCCATCGCACTTGAGCTGCATGCTGATTTCCGGCGCGCCGGCCTGCTCGAGGAAGCTGCGGAAGCTGGCCCGCACGCCGGGCCCGGCGGCCTCGGCCAGAGCGTCCAGAAAATCCTGCGAGGTGCCGTTCGAGCGGGCGTGGTGGAGCAGGTAGAAGCGCGCCGCCTGGCGGAATTTTTCGGGGCCCATGAAAGACTCGGTCATGTTGAGGACGGCGGCGCCCTTCTCATAGGTGATGCCGTCGAAGGCGCTGGCAATATCGGTCTTGGCGAGGACCGGCTGATCGATGCGGCGGGCGGTGGCGAGGCGGTCGAGCCACAGGGCGGTGTTGCGGGCGCCCTGGTCGTTGACGCGGGTGTCCCACTCGGGCTTCCAGGTGGCGACGATCTTCTGCTCCATGAAGGTGGCGAAGGATTCGTTCAACCAGGTGTCGTTCCACCAGGCCATGGTGACGAGATCGCCGAACCACTGGTGGGCCAGCTCGTGGGCGGCGACCCAGGCGTATTCGCGCTGGCGCTGCGCGGTGTCGTCGCCTTGCGGCGGGGCCAGGACGATGCCGGCATCGTAAGTGACCAGACCGGGATTCTCCATCGCGCCGCCGAAGGAAAGCGGGATGGCGAGCTGATCGGCCTTCTCGAACGGGTAGGGGATGTCGAAGTAGTTTTCCAGCGTGGTCAGGATTTGGGCCGTCACCTCGGCGGCGTATTTGGCGCGCGGGGCGTCGCCGCGGGGGACGACGATGCGCACCGGGACCTTGTTGCGGCAGGCCGTGCCGCCGTCGACGAACTCGAGCGGACCGACGCCGAAGGCGATGAGGTAGCTGGGCAGAGGCGGCGTGGCGTGGAAGACGACACGCTTCATGGCGCCCTCGGGGGTCTCGCTCTCGACGAGCGTATTGGACACGGCGGATTGCGAGGCGGGGATGTGGAGGGTGAGCTGCCAGGGCACCTTGTAGGAGGGCTCGTCGAAGCAGGGGAAGGCGGAGCGCGCGTCGATGGATTCGAACTGGGTGAATAGGTAGCGGTCGTCGTTGCGCTTGCTCAGGAAGACGCCGGCGCTGGACTTCAGGTTGACCTGGCCGGTGTATTCGACGCGCAACGTCGCTTCGCCGACGGCGAGGGGATGGTCGAACTCGAAGCCGACGAAGTCCTCGCCGCCGGGCACGACGCGCGCGGCCAGCTTCGACCCATTCTGCTCGAGGGTCGCGGCGCTGACATTCAGGCGCACGGCGTTAAGCCAGACCACGGAGGTGGCCTGGCGCACCTTCAGGTCGATGGTGACGACGCCGGAGAAGGTGTCTTTCGCGGGATCGAGCGTCGAGCTCGAGGTTGTAGCGGGCCGGATCGGCGTCAGCCGGCAGGCGAAACGCGGGCGGCTGCGGCGCGGCAAAGAGCGCGCCGGCGATGGTCAGCAATAACAGTGTTCTCATGGACGTCCTCAAGGTACTGATTCAATTACGCGCCAGAACGGAAAAGGGTTCGGAAAAAGTTGGGATTTTCACCATTTTAACGCCGGGATCAACAGGCGCGGGCGAGCAGCGCGCCCCAGTGGAAGCCAGCGCCGAAGGCGGCGAAGACGACGGCCGAGCCGGGGGCGGGCGGGGCCTGGCGCCGCCACTCGGCGGCGGCGATGAGCAGCGAGGCGGAAGAAGTGTTTCCGTAGCGCGCGATGTTGGAGTAGAAGCGGTCGGCGGGGACGCCGAGGGCGGCGGCGATTTTGAGGACCAGGTTCTGATTGGCCTGGTGCATGAGAAAGGCCGCGACGTCCGGAGGCGCGAGCGCGTGGCGCTGGAGCACGGCGCGAATGGCGGCGGGGACTTTGCGAGAGGCCTGCAGGATCACGCTGCGGCCGTTCATCGAGAGCGGCTTACCGGGCTCGAGAAAAAGGTCGGCGGCGTAGGCGCCGTCGGAGGCGAGCTGGACGTCGATCAACTCCAGGAGGCCGGATTGCAGGCTCACGAGGGCCGCGCCGGCGCCATCGCCGAACAGCACGGCGACACCGCGTTCACGCGGTTCGCGCAGGACCACGGTGGACATCTTCTCGGCGCCGATGACGAGGATCTGGCCGGTGGATGAGACGAGGCGCGCGGCCAGGCCGAGGGCGAAAAGCGAGCCGGCGCTGGCCATTGGCAGATCGAGAGCGGGCGTTCCAGGGACGCCGAGCTGGAGTGCGGTTTCGGCGGCGGGGCCTGGAAATGAGCGTTCGGCGGTGCCGCTGGCAACGATGACCATGCCGAGCGAAGAGGCCTCGACGCCGGCGTGCGACAAACAGTCGAGGCCGGCGCGCGCGGCCAGGACGGCGACGGTTTCCTGGTCGGTGGCGAAGCGGCGCTCGTCGATGCCGGAGACTTCGCGCACCCAGGCGGCGTCGGCGCCGACCCACGAGCCGGCTTCCGCGCTGGTCACGATGCGCGCGGGCAGGTAGCAGCCGAATTCGCGGATGAAGGCCATCGCCTAGAGCCGCGAATCGAGGTACTCGCCGATGCGGGCGAGGGTTTCGAACTTGCGGGGATTCATGTCCGAATCGGGTATGGAAATGGCGAAGGACTGTTCGAGCGCGGAGACGAGGTCGGGCAAGGCGAACGAGTCCAGCGTTCCGGATTCGAACAACGACTCGTCGTCCAGGGGGGTGACGTCCTTGTGCGTGACCTGGCGGAGAATCTCAATGAGTTTTAAGCGGCGGTCCATTTTCTGAACTCCCAAACACCTGCTGGCGCACGGCCTGGTAGACGGCGTAGTCCTGCAACAGCAACTGGGCCAGCGATTCGCCCCACAGACGGTAGCCGGCCGACGTGAGGTGGACAAAGTCGCCCTGGGCCAGTCCCGCCGTCACCCATTGTTTCATGGATCCCTTGCCGCCCATGGCCATGCGCAGGTTCCAGAAGGCGCAGCCTTCGGCCAGCGCGGCTTCGCGCTGCGCCGAGAGGATGCGGTCGACGCCGTCGAGGGTGATCCAGCGGCCGTGGACGCGGGTGGACTGATCGGGCGCGCCGATGACCAGAACGCTGGCCAGAGGCGCGGCGGCGCGCAGGCGTCGGAGCACCTGGCGCAGGGTGTCGCGGTAGGTCTCAAAAGTCCAGTCGGGACGGCGGGCTTCGTTGGTGCCGTAGGCGAGCACGATCAAGGCCGGATCGCGGCGTTCGAGGTGCGCCTTGAGCAGCGGCTCGTTCCACAGGAGCAGCAGATCGGCCTGCGCGCCGTTGATCCCCAAGGGCTCCCAGGTAAGGCCGGTGGTGTTCTCGACGGTCCAGCCGAACACGGTCACGGGCGCATCGGATTGGGTGCGCAGGACGAGGTGATGCTCGCCGGCGGGCAACTGCTGACGCCAGAAGCCGGGCCCGAGCTCACCGGCGGTGTCGACCAGGCCCAACGGCGCGCCGTTGTCCTCGAGCGACACGGCGCCGCCGCCGGACTGCTTCCAATAGAACAGCTCGAACGCCGAGCCCGAGGCATCGAGGGTCAGCGTTTCACCGGCGCGCGCGGTGCTCAGACGCAGGCCGGAGAGGCCGTACAGGCCGTCGCCGTCGCGGCTCAACAGACCCTCCGCGTGCCAGTCCTTCGACTGCGTGCCTTTGGAGTCGAAGCGCCGGTAGCCTTCGAAGGGATGGCCGGGCAGCGTGAAACCGGGTCCGCCGTCGCCGAGTTTGGATTGCAGAAAAGTGCGAATCTCACCCGGCCAGTCGTCGGAGGCGGTATGGGAATCTCCGAACTGCAGAACGCGCAGGGGTTCGGCGGCGCCGGCCTGCCGGCTGCGGTAGAGGCGCTCCAGAAAGGGGACCAGGGCGGCGGGGTTCTGGATGCCGAGATCCATGGTGTCGCCGGCATGTTCCTGGACGAAACTCTGGGCCTCGGCGCGCTGAGCCGGCGTGGCGGGCGGAGGCTTGGGTACGCGGCGCTTCTTCTTCTTGGCCGGCTTGGAGGTGGTCTTCTTTTTCGTTGCCGGCGGCGTATCGACGGTGCGCGACGGCAGCAGGACGGACGCCGCCAGCACGAGCAGCGGCAGCGAACACAGGAGCCAGGGGCGACGCCGCGTCACCGTGCGCGCCTCGGGTTGGGCCGCGGGCCGGCCGGAGGATTGGCGGCGGCGGCGATGCGGGTGCGGCGAAGTTGTTGCATCTTCCAGTTGTTGTAGCCGTCGAGGAGCGCCTGGTACAACAGCGCGCCGACAATGCGGGCGCCCGACGGGAGAGGGTGGATGAAGTCGGCGCTCACGAGCCGCGGCTCGGCCATGTACCAGCGTCCCATAGTGCCCACGCCGCCCATGGCCTCGAAGGTGTTGAAGAAAGCGCAGCCGGTCTCAGCGGCGATCAGGGCCTGCTTCTGAACCAGACGCGGCAGGGCCGGCATGGTTCCGATGGTGCCGCCGCCTTCGCGCGCGCCGCGGTCCATGGGGCTCATCACCAGGACGGGCGTGGCGGGCAGGGCAGTGTGGAGGCGGCGCAGGACCTCGCGAACGTCCTTGGCATAGGTGGAATCGACGTACTTGGGGAAGCCGCTCTCGTTGGTGCCGTAGTTCAGAACGATCAAATCAGGCCGGGCCTGCTGCAACTGGGCGCTCCAGTGGGGCGCGTTCATATACCATGCGAGCACGCCGATCCAGGTGCCGTTGAGCCCGAGGCTCGAGTAAATCACGCCGTCGGAATCCCTGGTGAACTCGACCGCGAAGAGCCGGACCGGGCGCTCCTCGACGGTGAGCTCAAAACTCTGCGCCTGCGCCGGGATGCGCCAGGTCGCCTGGGCCGCCACTTTCGCGGGCATCGAGGTGTCGAGGGTGGCGATGTGAACGTCGCCGGCGTCGATGCGCACCTTGCCTCCCTCCGGCTGGCCGACATAGTGCAGCGTGAGGCGCGTCTGGCCGGAATTGCGCAGGGCGAATTTCGACCATGCGCCGGGCTTGCCGGTGAAGCTGACGCCGGCGAGACCGTACCAGCCGTCCTTTTGGGCGTGCTGCGTCGCCGGTTCAATCACCCAGCCTGAGGATTTCGAGTACACGCCGCGATGGTCGTACCAGGCCCACGGTTTGGCGATCAGGTAAATGCCATGACCGGCGTCGCCGAATCGGGTCTGCAGAAACGCGCGGACGTCGGCGGTGATCAGGTCGGCGGTGGTCGGGGAATCGCCGTAGTGCAGGATCCGCACGACGGCGCCCGGCTCGCGGCGCTCGGCGCGCAACAGCGCGGCGTAGAAAGGGGCGAGCACGCCGTTGGGATCGACGATGCGATGGGCGTCCTGGCGCACCGGCGCCAGGTCCGGGCGCAGCCGGGCCTGTTCGTCCTCGAGCGGGGCGGCGCTCGGCGCGCGGGGCTGAAAGTCGAGCACGTGAACGGCAGTGGGCCACTCGAAGACGCGCCAATTATAGAGCTGCGGGATGAACTGCGGCAGGGTGACGATCACCGCGAAGGCGAGCAGGAATTGCAGCGGATGGCGGGGCCAGAGGGACATGGGTCAGAACTTCGTGTAGATGAATGGAGCGGCGCCGGTCATGGCCACATACTGGATGGCCAGCACGAGCAGCGCCACGGCCGCGGCCTGGGCATAGAAGGGCGCGCGGATGAACTGGCGCAGCGAAAAGTCGTACCAGGAGCGGGGCGAGAAGTGGCCCAGCGCGGCCACGCCCAGAACGGTGACGAGGGCGGGCGAGATGTTGGCGAAGGAGACCGTCAGCGAGGCCAGCCGGCCCAGCAACGCGCCCGCGTTTTCAAACGAAGTGGCGCGGAAAAAGATCCAGCAGAAGGCGACGTAGTTGGCGGTCAACACGCGGGAAGAGAGGCGGATCCAGAAGTTGGCCGAGGGCCGCGGATTGCCGTGCGCGGTGCGGAAGGCGTGGTGCACGGCCAGGGCGACGCCGTGCAGCGCGCCCCAGGCGACGAAGGTCCAGGCGGGGCCGTGCCACAGGCCGCCGAGCAGCATGGTCACGATGAGATTGATGTAGGTGAAGACCTTGAACTTCGAGCGCAGGCCGGGCAGGGAGAAGTACAGGTAATCGCGCAGCCAGTTGGAGAGCGTGATGTGCCAGCGGCGCCAGAAGTCGCTGATGTTGAGCGCGGTGTAGGGGCGGTTGAAGTTCTCGGGGAGCTTGACGCCCAGAAGCATGGCGCTGCCGATGGCCAGGTCGGTGTAGCCCGAGAAGTCGTAGTAGATCTGGAAGGCGAAGGCCCAGACGGCGATGAAGGTCTCCATGCCGGTGTAGAGGCCGGGCGTGTCGAAGACGCGGTTGACGAGGTTCTCGGCGAGATAGTCGGCGATCAGGAATTTCTTGAGCAGGCCGAGGGCGATGCGGTAGAGGGCGGTGCCGCTTTGCTCGAGGGTCAGGATTTTGCCGGGCTGCTCCAACTGCGGGGCCAGGACGAGCGGGCGGGTGATGGGGCCGGCGAGCGTGGTGGGGAAGAAGCTGACGGCGGTCATGTAGGTGAGCAGAGAGCGTACGGGTTTGCCGTCGCGGCGATAGAGGTCGATGGTGTAGGTCAGCGATTGGAAGCAGTAGAAGGAGATGCCGAGGGGGAAGGTCCAGTGCCAGGCGGGAGCCTGATGGCCGGTGGCGCCGGACCAGGCCGAGAGGAAGAACGGCATGTATTTGAAGGTGGCCAGAATGCCGAGGTTCAACGCCAGGCTGCAGGTGAGGAGCAGACGCCGGAACCAGGGGCGCGGCGCGAGTTGGTGAAACCAGGCGGCCGAGAGTGGCGGGGGCGCTGGGGCGGGCAGGGCGGAGGAGCCCGCGGCGCGAGGCTGGAGACCGGCGCCGAGGCCGAGTCCGATCAGATAGTCGATGAACGACGCGGCGGGAATCAGGACCAGGTAAAAGAGATCCCACTTGGCGTAAAAGAAGTAGTTGGCGAAGAGCAGGAGGGCGAGGCCGGCGGCGCGCCAGCGCGACAGCGGCCAGTACAGTAGGAAGATCCCGACCAGGAAGACAAAATAGACCGAGCTGGAAAGAACCATCAGGAGGACCCAGGGGCCAAATTGATGATTCTATCGCACCGGCCCGGCGAGCCCTTTCCAGAGACGAGTTTTCAGGCCACAAATGCCGCGGCGGACGGGCGCGGCTATCTGGCGGGGTAATCCTTGGCAAAGCCGGTGCGCAGGTTCTTCACGCTGAACGCGCCGTCGGGGGCGACATCGGCCTGGATGCCCAAGCCCTGGCAGTGCTCATCGACGTTGGCGATGCGCTCGGGCGGGACGTTGGCCTGGGCGCCGCCTTCGATGGAGTAATGCAGCTGCCACAGGTCCTGGAGGCCGGGCGACGAAGTGATGGTGTGCCAGACCGAAGGCGAGCCGCCTTTGCGGGCGCCGTTGTCCATGATGGCGACGCGGGGATGCAGAGCGTAGACCAGGGTCTTGGAGTCCGACTCCGACCAGCCGTGATGCGAGACCACGAACAGGTCCACCGGACCGATGGCGTTGTCGGGGCAGACCAGGTCCAGCTCTTTGTTCCAGCTCAGATCGCCGAGATCGACGGTGCGGAACTTGCCGAAGGTCAGCACGAAGCCGATGGAGCGCGCGTTCTCCGAGGTATCGATGGGACGCCGGGCGTCGCTGCCGCAGACCGGGTTGGCCTCGCCACCGCCGGCCACGTGGCCCTTGATCCGCTCGCCGTTGGCGGTGACGATCTCGATGCGGGCGCCCTTCAGCGGCAGCACGTCGCCGGGCTTCACGACGAGGCGCTTGACGCCGGAGGCGAGGACCTTGTGATAGGCGTCTTCCAGGCGTTTGGCGTCGGGGCCGGTTTCGTTGTTGGGGCCGTGATCAATGAAGGCGCCGATGGGGAACAAGGCGGCGAGCTCGGGCACGCCGCCGATGTGATCGAGGTGGTAATGGGTGATCAGGACGTAGTCGATTCTGGTCAGCCCATAGGATTTGGCCGCGGCGACGATACGGTGCGCGTCGCGCGAGTCGGGAGTGGGCCAGCCGGTGTCGACCAACAGCGATTCGCCGGAAGGCAGCACGAACAGGGTTGACTGTCCGCCTTCCACATCGATGAAATTGATCTTCAGATGGCCCTGGGGCGCAGCCAGCGCCACGGCCAGGCTCAGGATGGAAACGATTGCCCAACGCATGGCGGCATGGTACCACACGGCGCGGCGGGTGGGAGGCCGGCGGCGCATGTAGAATGGGCGTCTTGATCTGCAAGACGACGGAGGGGCAGCGCGATGATGGCTGCGGACGGAGACAGGCTGCGGATGGTGGCGCGTTTGTTCGACCAGCGCCGCGGCGGACGGGCCGAAGTGGTGGCGCGGGCGCCGGGGCGGGTGGACCTGATGGGCAGCCACACCGACTACAACCTGGGGTTCGTGCTGACGCTGCCGATCAGCCGCGACACGTGGATCGCGGCGCGGGCGAGGGACGACCGCGAGGTCCGCGTTTACTCGGCCAACCTCGATTCAGAGACCCATTTTTCGCTGGATCGCATCGAGCACGAGACAGGGTGGGGCGAATACGTGCGCGGCGTGGCGTGGGCGCTGCAGGACGAAGGCCTGGAGTTGCGGGGATTCGACGGCGTGGTTCAAAGCACGGTGCCGGTGGGCAGTGGCCTGGCTTCGTCGGCGGCCCTGGAGTGTACCACGGCGGTGGTCTTTCAGGCGCTGGGAGGGTGGAGGCTGGAAGCGGTGCGCATGGCGCAGTTGTGCCTGCGCGCCGAATGCGATTTTGTGGGGCTCAACTGCGGGATTCTGGACCAGTTCACGGCCTGCGCGGGGCAGGATTCCTGCGCCCTGCTGCTGGATTGCAGGGACCTTTCGAGCCGGCCGGTGGCGATGAGCGAGGGGCTGAGGGTGGTAATCTCGGACACGCGCGCCAGGCGGGAACTGACCGGATCGGAGTATTCGGCGCGGCGCGCGCGATGCGAGGAGGGGGCGCGGCATCTGGGCGTTGCGGCGCTGAGGGAGGCGACGCTCGAACAGCTCGAGGCGAACCGGCCGGCGTCGTCCGGGGACGAGGTCTACCGGCGCTGCCGGTTCATCATCGAGGAGAACACGCGGGTGCTCGAACTGGCCGAGGCGCTGAGCGGCGACGACCGCGGGGCGATCGGGCGGCTGTGCGCGGCCTCATACCGGGGCGCCTGCGAGCTGTACGAGATCGGCGCTCCGGCCATGGCGTCGATGATGGAAGCGATGCTGGCCGGGCCGGGCGTGATCGGCGCGCGGCAGGCGGGGGCGGGGTTTGGAGGGTGCATGGTGGCGTTTGTGGAAACGGGCGCGGTGGAGGAGTTCGCGCGCGCGGTCCGGACGCGCTATGAGGCCGCGACGCAGGTGGCGCCGGAGATATACGCCGTGCGCGCCAGCGCGGGGGCGGGCGTCATTCAGGAAGCGTGAGCGTGCGCGCCGGAGGTCGGGCCAGGCGGCTGAACGCTCGGGCGGGGAAGCGTTGCGGGTGAGCCGGGCGGAAGATCCCACACAGAGAAACGGCGCCGGACAGGGGGTTGAGACCCGATCCGGCGCCGCGCGGAAGGCGTGATGGACGCCGCGGGCCCGACGCCGAAAATGTCTGCGCGTCAGGGCCGCGGAGCGAAGATCAGTGCTCGAGATCGGCCTGGGCCGGCATCGAGGAGATGGACTGGCCGCGGTTCTGGAGCACCAGGACCGCAATCTGTCCCGTGCCGCTGAACTGGATGCGGAAGAACGGCACGGAGGGCGGAGAGCTGAAGGTGCTGGCGCCGAACAGGCCGTCGGCGGTATTAGCGGTGGTCTGGTTGGCCGCCAGTCCCAGGGGTTGCTGGCCGAGCTGGTTCCCGTTGACGTCGAAGACCGTCACGGTCACGGTCTGGCCCGCCCCGGACATGTCCTTAATGGCAAACGAGCCGATGCTCGAATCCGAAGAGCTTTCCTCGAACATGGAGGAGTACGTCGTGTTGGCCTGATCCACCCAGCTGACGGGCACAGTGACTGTGGAGTAGATGATGCCATGCAAGGTGAGGCTGTAGTCCTCCACCGCCTGGATGGAGTTCAACGAAAGGCCATCCTTGGCCAGGACCTGGAGAAAAATCTGGCCGTCGTCTTCCCCCCCGCCAGTGGCGGGGAAGACATAGCGCAGGAGGCTGTGCGCGGGCAGGGTGCGGGCATCGGTGGAGCCTGAACTCAGGGTGATGGCAGCCCCGTTGACGGTCACGCTGCTGGGGGTGTACGCAGTCCCGGCCTTGTTGGCCACCGCGATCTGGATGGGCATGTCGGAGCCGGTCGGGTTGTTCAAGGAGAAGCCCGTGGTCCAGCCCGCGCCGTTGATCGCATACCAGTGGAAATAGCCGACGCGCCAGCAGGTGACATAGCCTTGCGGCCCGGCGGTGGCGGGTTCGCTCAGGACCGCGAAAGGCAGGCACTGGGATTGATTGGCGGTGGGAATGTCCCAATCGCCCAGGATCGACACGCTGGCCAGGAATAAGCCGGAGGTATGGTTGACGAGATAGAAGGCCTGACCGGGAACGACCCCCGAGGCGACGGCCGATCCGGTGGGCGGCTGGGCGGATTGAAACAGCGAGCCCGTGGCCGAGCCATTGTGAATATCGACCGAAGTATAGCCCGGGGCAGTCCAGGAGACCGTCACGCTGGTGACCCCGCTGGGTAGGGGGTTGGGGGTCAAGCTGATGGTTGCCACGCTGGTCAGCGTCACAGTAGCAAGGGTGACGCGCGTGTTGGCGTCAATCAGATAGAAAGTCAGTCCCGGATAAGCCCATGTGCCCGTGGTCGCGGAACCGGTGGTTCCGCCTGACGAAAACAGCTGTCCCGTTGGGGTGATGAGATGAACTTCGACGGCCGTGGAAGCCGGGGCATTCCAGTTAACGGTCACCACATTCGTGCCCGCGGGCAGCGGATTCGGGGTGGCGGTGAAAGTGACCTGCGCCAGTAGAGGCGCAGCGGAAGCCAGCGCCAAGAGAAATAGCCAGCTTGCAAACTTCTTCACTTGAATACAACTCCTTCGAGGCCTCACGGCCCTGACATCCTTCGATTAGCCGGGCCGGCTGCCGGTCCGCGCTCCACTCCAGCCTCGGAAATCCTCTGAAGCCAGGACGTCCGCGCAGCCGCAATCGTTTCTCCGATCAGCCGGGCACGAGCCCGCGCCAGGCCGCAAACTGCACACTCAGATGCGCGCCCGGCGGCGCGCGTTTCCCTAATCGTGACCTGGCGGGCGCGCGCACAGGCTGGACCCACACTCACTCACGCCTCCCGGCCGCAATGCGCCCCTTCATTCTACATAACAGGTAGGGCCGCGCGTCACAGGCCCGGCGCAACTGCCCGGCGGCCAGGCCAGCCAGGGGTCGAGTCTACCAGGTTACTGAAAAAGCCGATTGGCCGACTCCCTTACGGTCGCGGCTCTGAAACGTGGTCATTGATTCGCAATGGGTTGCAGGACCACGCGAGTGTGGCGGCGACTCGCAGGATGCCTTTTTCAGCAGCCTGCTACAGCCGGTTTAGAGCGGCAGCACTTCCTCGCGCTGGGCGTCGAAGCGCAGAGTCCGCTGCTCCTCGTAGGCCTGCACGGCCAGCAGGCAGGCCTGGGCCGAGCGGTGGCCGAAATAGACGTCGCCGTTGGGCAGTTTGCGGGTGCGGCAGCAATCGAGGAAATTGTGGACGTGCTGCTGGGTGATGTCGCCGGGGAAGCGGGCGATCACGGGCTCGGCGCCTTTGCCCGCGGGGTGGAATTCATAGCGGTTGCGATCGATGAACAGCCGGCCCTTCTCGCCGAAGAAGGTCACTCCGTACCCGGGTCCGCTGGTCGCCGAAAGGGATTCAAAGTGCACGGTGAAGCCGGGGTAGGTGTAGAGCGCGGAGATGGTGTCCGGGGCGGTGCGGCCGTCGTGAAAATCGTAGAAGACGCCGCCCTGGGCGGAGACGAGGTGCGGCGCGTTGACGCCGGTGAACATGTGCACGACGTCGATCCAGTGGGCTCCGAAGTCTGTCATTTTGCCTCCGCCGAAGTCGAGGAAGGCACGGAAATCGAGGTATTGCGCCGGGTTCCAGTCGCGGTATTTCACCGGTCCGAGGAAGCGCACCCAGTCGAGGTTGGCCGGTTTTTCGCGCGGCTCCGAGGGCAGGCGCTGGGGGATGCCCGAATTCCAGGCGCACCAGGCGTGCGAGAGCTTGCCCAGCAACCCGCTGGCGACGAACTTCTCGCGGGCTTCGAGATACACGGTGCCGGAGCGCTGCTGCATGCCGACCTGGCAGATGCGGGCGTTGACGCGCGCGGCTTTCACGATCTCGGGGCCGTCCTCGCGGCGGCTGACCAGGGGCTTTTCGCAATACACGTCCTTGCCGGCGTTCAGCATGTTGACGGCCACGCCTTTGTGCCAGTGGTCGGGGGTGGCGACGAGCACGGCGTCGAGCTCGGGAAGCTCGGCCAAGCGGCGGTGGTCGGAGAAGGTCTGGGCGGCGGGGGCCTTCTGTTTCGCCTGGTCCAGCTTCACGGCGTACACATCGCATAGGGCCCGCACTTCGACACCGGGCTCGTTCTGGAACAGCGACATGACGTAGGCGCCCCGCTCGCCGAGGCCGACCACGCCCAGGCCGACGCGGTCGTTGGCGCCGAGGACGCGGGAATAGGAAATCGCAGTCAGGGCGGTGGCGCGAGCGAAGTCGCGGCGGTTCAAGCTCATCGAGTGGTTCCTTTCGCCTGCGATTGTATCGAATCAGCCGGGTTCAGGCGGGCTGGTCGAGGATCAGGCAGCGCACGTCGAGCGGCGGGACCTTGATGCGCACGGCCTTGCCGGCCACCTCCGCCGATTCGCCCAGCAGCTCGGCGACGAGCTGGCGGCCTTCCAGCGGAACCAGCTCCTCCACCGGCTCGGCGGCGGTATTGAACAGGAACCAGGCCTGGCGGGTGTCCAATACGCGGCGGCGGCGCAACAGCCGCCCGGCGCGATCGGGTTTCACGCCGGCCGGGGTGAGGAGCGCCGTGAGCGCCTTTTTGCCTTCTTCGCGGGTCGCTTCGACGGCGGCTCCAACGAGCGTTCCGAGGAGGATCGCCTGGCCGTCGCCGAAGTGGTTGCGCACGCCCGCGGCTTCCGTCCCGAGCGTCAGGATCACCTCCGCGCCGGCGGGTTCGAGCGTCTGCAGGCAGCGCTCGGCCTCGAGCGTGAGGCCGGCCAGCGGACCCGCGCCGACGAGGCGGGGCCGGATTTTGGCGTCCGGCGGCAGGGTGTAGAGCTGCTTGTGATGGACGCCGAAAAGCTCCTGCAGGGGCGGCGCCATTTCGCCCGGGTAGCCGAAACCGGAAGCGTCGAAACGGCCGGGACAGGCCTCGGCAATGACGAACCCGCCGGTGTGGACGAAATCCCGCAAGCGGCCGATGGCCTCCGCTTCGAGGAGCCAGGGCATGGGCAGGAGGAGAACCCGCAGGTGGGCCGGCCGCTGGGGCAGAAAAGCGGCGTCGGCGAACTCGGATGGGTAGCCCTCCTCAAAGAGCGCCTTCCACAGGCCCGCGGTCGTCTTCTCGAGCGCGGAGACGTGTTCGGCTCCGGAGGCGGCGCAGAACTGGTGCAGCCGCTCGCCGCACACGATGGCCGAGGCGGCGGGCGGCACGGCGCCATCCGTAAACAGGCGGGCATGCGTCTGCAGCGCCTTGCCGATGCGGCCGACTTCGGCGGCGCGGGCGGTGGTGGCGCCTTCCAGCTCGAGCAAACCGAAGCCGTAGGCCTCCGTCCAGAACAACTCCGAACGATGGTTCCAGAAGCTGACTGCGCTGGAACCCGCGGCGAGCGTGCCGAGCGTCCACAGCCGGATATCGCGTGGACCGGGAACGCGGCCGGGCGTGACGCCGCCGGAGGCGCGTCCGCCCTCCAGCTCGGCGGTCCAGAACTTGCCGCCGGGCCCCCGGGCGCGGCCGGCGGCGCGAATCAGGTCGAAGCGCAGCAGCACGTTCGTCCAGAACTGGCGGTAGCGGCGGTTATGGGTTTCGAGGCGCCGCGCTTCGGCCGGCTCACCAGGCTCGTCGAGGTCGCCCCAGGAGGGGTAGCAGGAGGAGCCGTACAGGTTGACCGCCTCGGCCCAACGCCAATCGACCGTAGTAGCGATCGAGGCGCCGCCGGTATGGGCCAGGATGGGCCGATGGGCGGGGTCGGCGCGGCGGACGGCGTCGCCTTTCCAGCGCAGCACCCAGGGCAGATAGACGCTGTCCATGAAGTGCCGCCAGTCGAACCACGAGGGCACGGCGGCGAACAGGCGCGGCGGTTCGACCTCCTCCCATTGGCCGAAGGCGCTGCGCCAGGCGGCGTTGAGCGCGTCCAGGCTGGCGTAGCGCGTGTGCAGATAATCGCGGTAGGCGGCCAGCGTGTTGGGGCAATAGCAGAGGCCCAAATGGCCCGGCCGCAGGTCCCCAAAGCCGATCTCCTGCCACACGTTCCAGACCAGGATGTTGTCGAAGCGCGCCAGACGGGCGACGGCGGTCTCGAGGAAGCGCTCGGCGGCGGCGCGGGCGGCCGGGTGGTGCCAGCACGGGCCGGGCTTGCCGTCGGAGGGCAGCAGATAGGGCGAAGGATCGTTGTGCGGCTGGCCGGTCTCGTATTGCATCGAGGCATCGGGGAACTTGTGCCACAGCCAGGCCGGCGCCTGCTCCAGGGTGAAACCGAAATAGACGCGCAGCCCGTTCTGGCGGGCGTCGGAGATCAGCTGTTCGACGCGCGCCAGATCCACGGCGCCTTCCTGGCGTTCGTCGGCCGACCAGGACTCCTGGATCTTGACCATGTTGAAGCCCAGCTTCTTGAGCACCGGCAGGTCGGCGCGGAGCTGCTCCAGCGGCAGGGAGGGCTCGCGGTAAATATGTGTACCGAAAGGAAAAAAGTCCGCTTCCGGCGGGGCCGGCGGCGCGGGCTGCGGGCTGGATTGGGGCCGAACCGCCGGGGCGGTGAGGGCGGCGGCGGCCACGGCGGTGAAGGCGCGGCGGGTCAAGCGGGCGCGGGACAGGGAGTCGGCCATACGGATGGTTGACAGTATAAGCCTTGCGGCGTATTGATTTGTTGGTAAGGATTCAATAGAATCAGGCCTGGAAGTCCGTCAGGAGAATTCAATGCCACAATCCCGCCGAGCATTTCTTCAGGCCGCAAGCGCTCTTCCGGCCGCGGCCGCGGTGGCCAGCGCCCAGAGCGCCGCGCCGGTTCAGGGGCAGCGCCAGCCGATGCTGCCCACGGTGCAGTTCGGCCCGCACCGCATCACGCGGATGATTATCGGCTCGAACCCGCTGTACGGCTACTCGCACTTCAACAAATGGCTGGACGCGCATTACAAGGAGTACTTCACGCGCGAACAGAAGCTGCGCCTGTTGTTCCACGCCGAGGAGCTGGGCATCAACACGTGGCAGTTGCACTACAACGACCAGCCGGCGGGCGACTCGCCGGTGGACGACTACAAGCGCTACCGCGACGCGGGCGGGAAGATGAATCTCGTTCTGCTGGCCGACTTCGCGCTGATGAAGGACTACAAGCTGGTGCCCCAGGTGGTGAAGACGATGCAGCCGATGTCGATCGGCCATCACGGCGGCGTTACGGACAACAAGTTCCGCGACGGCAATAAGCAGAGCATCAAGGACTTTCTGAAGGCGGTGCGCGACGCGGGCGTGATGGCGGGCGTGTTAACGCACAATCCGGCCGTGGTGGACGTGGCGGAGAGCGAGGGCTGGGAAACCGACTATTACCAGACCTGCCTGTATCGCCTGTCGCGCACGGTGGAGGAGTCGCGCGCCGAATACGGCGAAGCGGCGCTGGGCGAGTCGTTCATGGAGCGCGACCCCGAACGCATGTTCAAGATGATCCGCCTCACCAAGAAGCCCTGCCTGGCATTCAAGGTGATGGGCGCCGGGCGCAACATCGAGTCGCCGCAGCAGGTGGAACAGGTGGTCCGCACGGCGTACGCGAGCATCAAGCCCGGCGACGCGCTGATCGTCGGAATGTACGGCCGATTCAAGGACGAAGCCGCCGAGAACACGGCGCTGGCGCGCAAGATTCTGGGCTGACGGGCCTAGCAGGTTGCTGAAAACGCCGATTGGCCGACTCCCTTACGGTCGCGGCTCTGAAGCACGCGGTCGCGGCGTCGCAGGCTCCAGGCGTCAACACGAATGTCGACGCGGCAGGCACGAGTGCCCGCGCCACCCGCCTCCGCGACTCTTGTCGCTATGGCGGGCAAGCAAGGGGCGTCCGCTCCCTGCAGTCGCGGCTCAGTAACACAACCGCTCCTTGCAGTCGCGGCTCCGTCACAACACAATCGCTCCTTACGCCACTAGAGTTTCAGCTCTTTGCAGGGCTCGAGCCAGGCGGTGTATTGCACCGCGACGCAGGAGCGCGCGGGAATCCAGCGGTAGCACGGAGCGCCGAACAACGTGTTGCGTTCGATCATGCTGCGGCGGCTCTCGGCGAACGGCGACGCGCCGAACTCCAGGCCGCGCGTGAGGGTCTGGCCGTTCCACGGCGGCAGCGTGCGGCTGTAGTTTTCCTCCCAGATGCCCAGCCAGGGGAAATCGCTGCGCTTCCATTCGTAGCCCAACAGCAGCCGGTGCGTCGGGCTCCAGGCCTTGAACCAGGCGGTCTCGCGCGCCGGATCCATCAGGTGGGTCGTAAAAGATGCCGAAACCTGGCGATTGGTGAAGACGCGCAGATCCTCGCTCCCGCCGGCGGCCAGCGGCACGTGCGGCCAGTCGAACTCGGCGCCGAGCTGATGCGGGCACAGGCCGCCGGGATCGGAGGACATGACCTTGGAGCGCGTGGCCGTGGCCGTGGTGAGGGTGCGTCCCTTCTCGAGGAACGGCGGCCCCAGCGTGACGTGCTCGGTCCAGGCGACCGGCCGGTCGTAGATGGAGAGGTTCTCGACGGTCTCGCCGATCTCGATGCGCCGGCTGCCCGGGCGCAGACGCAGGGTGCGCTCCATGAGCAGTTGGGCGTGCACCAGCGTGGCGCGCTGCCACAGCGTGTCGCCGTCGGTGCGCAGGGCATGGGTGGTGACGCCCGCCTCGCCGTGCACGCGCAGGCCCACGGCCGCCTCCTCGGGGCTGGGCCCGCCGAACAGGTCCAGGCACAGGTTGTGGCCCAGGATGCCGGCCAGCAACTGGCTCTCGGCATCGCTGCCGTATTCGAGCATTTCGGCTGACCAGGCCGACGGTTCGATGGTGGGCCAGGGCGGCGACCAGAGCGGGTTGACGCGGGTGGCTTTGTCGATGATGGCGGCGATGTGACCGCCCTGCTCGGTGACCACCACCTGCAGATGTTCGTTCTCGAGCGTGGCGGCGCGGCGCCCGCGGTACAGAATACCGGTCATTCGACTGTTGTAACAGATCGCGGAAGGCCTAGGAAGGGGTGGTCAAAGGGGTGCGCTGGCCGTAGTGCTGTTCGCGCGTCTCGTCGGCGTGGATCTTGCCGTCGCGGATGGTGACGATGCGGTGGGCGTACTCGGCGATGTCGCGCTCGTGCGTGACGAGCACGATGGTGTTGCCCTGCTGGTAGAGCTTCTCGAACAGGGCCATGATGTCGCGGCTGGTGACGGAGTCCAGGTTGCCGGTGGGCTCGTCGGCCAGCAGGATCGAGGGGTTGTTCACGAGCGCGCGGGCCACGGCAACGCGCTGGCGCTGGCCGCCCGAAAGCTCGTTGGGCTTGTGGTACATGCGGGCTTCGAGGTCCACAACGCGCAGCGCCTGCTTGGCGCGCTCGAGGCGGGCCTGCGCGGGGATGCCGGCGTAGATCAGGGGCAGCTCGACGTTGTGCAGCGCCGTGGCGCGCGGCAGCAGGTTGAAGGTCTGGAAGACGAAGCCGATCTCCTTGTTGCGGATGCGCGCCAGTTCGTCGTCGTCCATCTCGCTGACCAGGTTGCCGTTGATGTAGTAGTCGCCCTTGGTGGGCGAGTCCAGGCAGCCGATCAGATTCATCAGCGTGGACTTGCCCGAGCCCGACGGACCCATGATGGCGAGGTATTCGCCGCGGTGGATTTCCAGGTCGACGCCCGACACGGCGTGAATCTCCTGGTCACCCATGACGTAGGTCTTCCACAGGTCGTAGGTGCGGATGACGATGTTGTCGCGCCTGAGTTCCTCGGCGCGGGCGTCGCGTTCGGTGCCGGCTGCTGTGGCCATATCGTTCTCCCTCGTGCCGATCCTGAAGGCCGGCCGCCTAACTTTCGGTCTTCACCGGCGCCTGGTTGTCGATCTTCACCTTGGCCGCGTTACGCAGCGTGCGGATGACCTTGTAGCTGCCGGTGATGATCTCCTCGCCGTCTTTCAAACCGGAAAGCACCTCGATGTCGGTGGTGCCCGTGATGCCGGTCTTCACTTCACGAAACTCGGCGGCGTTCTTCTTCACGATGAACACGCCCTGCAACTCTTCCTTTTTCGCTTTCTCCTTGACCGGATCGAGCGTGCTGGCCTGGACCACCTTGCCGCCGCCGGGCTTTTCGGGCTCCAGGTCGCCGCGCTGGCGCACGGTCAGGGCCTGAATCGGAATGGACAGGACCTTCTGGCGCGTGGCCGTGATGATCTTCGAGGTGCAGGACAATCCGGGCCGGATCGAAGCGGGCGGATTGTCGAGCGCGATGACGACCTTGAAGTCTTTGGCTTCCTGGCTGGAAACCGCGCTCTGGCTGGCCGCCAGTCCGGTGGAGCGCAGGATCGCGGTGTTGCCGATTTCGGTCACGTGGCCCTTGAAGGTCTGGTTGGGAATGGCGTCGATGGTGACGTCGGCCAGCTGGTCCAGCTTCACGTTCACGATGTCGGTTTCGTCCACCTTCACTTCGGCCGTGATCAGGCTCATGTCGGCGATGGTCATAATCAGCGAGGCGGAGGAGTTTTGAATGCCCGGCACCACGGTTTCGCCCATGCGGACGGGCAGGTTGGTGACGATGCCGTCGATGGGGCTGGTGGCCATGTGCTTGGCCAGCACGTCGTCCACCCGGCGCAGCATCGCCTGCGACTGGGTCACGCGCTTCTGCGCGCCGTTCAGCTGCGAAGCGGCCTGGTCGCGCTGCGCCAGCATCTGCTGGTACGCCGCCTGGGCGCCGCGCAGAACGGCGGCCTGGCTGTCGAGGGTCAACTTGCGGACGTCGTAATCCTGCTTGGCGATCAGCTTGTCCTTCCACAGCTCCGCGCCGCGCTGAAAATCGATCTGCGCTTTTTCAAGGTCGGCCTTGGCGCGATCGACGGTCGCCTGCGCGTTCTGGATGTTGTCATTGGTCGCCTTCAGCCCCGATTCCGCGGCGGCCGAGTCGGCCAGCGCCGAATTCAACGACGCCTGCTGCGCCTGGACGTCGGCGCCGGCCTGGATATTCTCCAGCCGCGCCAACACCTCGCCCTTCTTGACGTGGTCACCCTCTTTCACGTTGATGGCCACGATGCGGCCCATCACGTTGGCGCCGATGTTATAGTAATCACGGGGCTTAATCTCGCCGGAGGCGGTCACGACGCTGGTCAGATCGGAGCGCACCACTTTGCCCGTCTGGACCGTCACGATGCCGCGCTGGCTCATCTGCACACTGGCGAACACGCCGCCGGCGACCACGATCACGCCGCCGATTCCAAGGATCCACTTCCACTTCCGCTTCACGGATGAATACTCCTGCCTTCTTCTTGTTAGGACGACGACGCTGCCGGATTTGTTCTCACGATTTCACCGGAAAAAGAAGAGAATCCCGTCGCGGCGGCCAACGCACCCGCGCGTGAGTTCTCCGCATAACCGCGGAATGCAGCGCCGAGCCGCTGCAAGATCAACGCCTTGACTACCACCTCGATTATAGCGGCCCGGAACCGCGCCGTCGCCCGCCCGGCCGCGCGGTGTAGAATCGTGCAGGACCATTCGGCGACGTTCTAGGAGAGGAGATGAACATGGATCGGCGCACGTTTCTGTTTAATTCCGCGGCGGCGGCGGTGGGCGCGGCGGGGATCAACGGGCTGGCCCAGGCTGCCTCAGCACGGCTGCCCATTCGCAAGGCCGTCGAATTCGCGATGCTGCCTAAGGAGCTGAGCCCGGTGGCGCGGCTGCGGCTGGCCAAGGAGTGCGGCTTCGAGGCGGTCGAGATCGGCACGCAGCCGGATCCGCGCCTGGCGGAAGAGTACAAGAAGGCTTCGGATGAGGCCGGCCTGCCCATCCACTCCGTGATGAACATGGGGCACTGGCAATACCCGCTGACGAGCCCCGATCCGGAGGTGGTGGCGCGGTGCCTGAAGGGCATGGAGACCAGCCTGGACAACGCCAAGCTGTGGGGCGCCCAAACCGTGCTGCTGGTGCCGGGCGTGGTCACGCCGCAGGTCACTTATCAACAGGCCTGGGAGCGCAGCCAGAGGGAGATCCGCAAGCTGATTCCGCTGGCCGAGCAGCACAAGGTGATCATCGGCATCGAGGAGGTCTGGAACAAGTTCCTGCTGAGCCCGCTGGAGATGGCGCACTATATCGACGAATTCAACAGTCCCTGGATCCGCGCCTACTTCGATGTCGGCAACGTGGTGCTGTACGGGTATCCGCAGGACTGGATCCGCACGCTCGGCCCGCGCATCATCAAGCTGCACATCAAGGACTTCACTGCACGCCACAACAAGCAGATCGACAAGACCGTCCTCGACTGGGTGAATCTGCGGGACGGCGACATCGACTGGAAAGCGGTTTACGAGGCCTTGAAGGAGATCGGGTACAAGGGCACTGCGACCACGGAACTCGAGGGCGGAGACGCTGCGTACTTAAAGGATGTGAACCGGCGATTTGACGCCATCCTCGAGGGCGCCTAGTTTCGTTGGAAGGGAGAGAAGGGGGCGCATGAAGAAGTTCCTGTTGGGGATTGTGGCCGGCATCGTGATTGCCGGCGTGGCGCTGGTGGTGCTGTTTTTCGCCGCGGTGCGCTGGTCGGCCCGGGCGCCGTCGGTGCCCGCGAGCGGCGTACTGGCCGTGAATCTGACGGGGGATGTGCCGGAAGGGCTGGCCGATGTGCCGCCGATCCCGGCGCTGGCCCGCCAGGCGCCGCTGGCGATGGTGGAGTGGTGGAACCTGTTGCGCGCGGCGGGGCGGGACGGGCGGGTGAAAGGCCTGCTGCTGCGGCCCCGGCAGCTGAGCGCGGGTTGGGGCAAGATGCAGGAGCTGCGGACGGGCATCGAAGAGTTCAAGCGCTCGGGCAAGCCGGTCTACGCGTGGCTGGAGACGCCCAGCCTGCGGGAGTATTACCTGGCTTCCGCGGCCGACCGGATCTACCTGGCGCCGGAGGACTACCTGGACGTGAAAGGCCTGCGCCTGGAAGCCATGTACTTCAAGGGCACGCTCGACAAGCTGGGCATACAGTTCGAAGTCGAGCACATGGGTAAATACAAAGACGCCGGCGATATGTTCACCCGCAAGGACATGAGCCCGGAGACCAAGGAGTCGCTCAACGCGCTGCTGGACGGGATCTGGGACAACGTCACGTCCACGATCGGCCCGGCGCGCCGGATGAAGCCCGAGCAGTTTCGCGCGCTGGTGGACCAGGCGCCCATGCTGGGGCCGGCGGCGGTGAAGGCGGGGCTGGTGGATGAGCTGAGCTACCTGCCGGCCGTGCAGCACGCTCTGACCAGAAAGGCCGGGCTGGCCGATTGGGTCTCGATCAGCCCGCAACTGCTGTTGAGCGACGTGCAGCCGCCGCGGAAGAGCCAGCGGATCGCCTACCTGGTGGCCGAGGGCGACATCCTGCGCAGCGCGCCGGATAATCCCTGGGGCCGCGAGATCGGGATCACGCCGGCGCCGGTGACGCGCCTGGTGAAGAGCATCGCCGACGATGCGACGATCAAGGGCGTGATTGTGCGGGTCGAATCGCCGGGCGGCGATGCGATCGCCTCGGACGAGATCCTGGAGTCGCTCAAGGATCTGGCCCGCAAGAAGCCGGTGGTGGTATCGATGTCCGACGTGGCGGCCTCGGGCGGCTACTACATCGCCATGACCGGCGACCCGGTGGTGGCCTATCCCACGACGATCACAGGGTCGATCGGGGTGATCTACGGGAAGGCCAATGTGAAGGGCCTGTTCGACAAGCTGGGTTTTTCGACCGAGACGCTGACGCGCGGCAAGTTCGCCGACATCGACTCCGCCACCAAGCCCATGTCGCCGGAGGGCCGTAAGAAGCTGCAGGAATCGCTGCAGTCGATTTACAGCGCCTTTCTGAAGCACGTCGCCGAGGGGCGGAAATCGAAAGTCGAGGCGATCGAGCCGCTGGCGCAGGGCCGCGTGTGGATCGGCACCGACGCCTACAAGAACCACCTGGTCAACGAGATGGGCGGGATCGACCGGGCCATCGAGGTGTTGCAGCACAAAGGGGCGCTGGGTTCGGGCGTTGAGGCCAAACTGATCGTCTACCCGGGGCGCAAGAACTTCTGGGAAATGCTGATGGGCATGAGCGACAATGCCGCGTCCGCGTCGCAGACGCCGGAAGAGTGGCTGCTGGTGCATGCCGGCGCCGAAAGCGGAGTATTGCCCTACCTGGAGGGCGGCATGCTGCGTGTCATGCCGTTCCGCGTCCAGATCCGCTAACGCCGGGCGCGGCGTCAAGCGGCGGAAAGCGAGCCGATCGGGCTATCGGCGGCCAGCGCCCGCTTCATCTTGTCGAGGGCCGACTTGTGAATCTGCGAGACGCGGCTCTCGTTCACGCCGATCATGCGTCCGATGGCGCGCATGCTCCAGTCGCCCGAGTAATACATCAGGACCACCTGGCGGTGCCGTTTGGGCAGAACCTCCAGCGCCTTGCGAACCAGATCCTGCGCTTCGTGGGCTTCATACAGCCTGTCCGGATGCAAGTCTTCAGAGCACGGGAAGTCGGGCGCGGGCATGTCGTCCTGGCGATCCTGGCGGCTGGAGAGCGAGGCCACGGGGCCGCAACTGAAAAAGCGCAGCTTGCAGTTGACGGGCGCGGGCGAACCATCCGCCGCCTCCGCCAGCGCCATGGCCTTGCGCTGCCGGCGCTGGCTGCGGGTGGCCCAGTCCAGGGCGCGCAAGGCGTCCAGGATGGCGCCGCGGATGCGGTAGCGGGCGTAGGCCGGGAAGGGGATGCCTTTGGCGGGGTCGAAGCGCCGCACGGCGTCAATCAAGCCCAACGTGCCGGTCTGAATCAGGTCGTCGAGCTCCACCTGGAGCGGAAGCGACGACGCGATGCGCGCGGCAATGAAGCGCACCAGCGCCAGGTTGCCGGTGACCGCCGCATCCTCCGCCGCCCGGGCCGCAACCGCCGGGGTGATGCGACGCGTGGTCGCTCTCCGAACTGCCGTCGCGGCCAAGGCCGTTGCCATATCGTCCCTCCCTGCCTGGTGCACCAGAGTGATCTGGGCTGACGACAGAGAGAATGCACGGTCCCGGCCAAACCATGAGTGAGATTTAACAGGTTTACTATCAAAGACTTACATAAAATGTCGCGCCATACATGACGGGAGATAGCAGAATGTTTGTTCCGTTTTGGTTCCAGCGCGGAACAGGTGTCAAGATTTGAGACGAGAAGATCCGGCGGGCGGCTGATTTTAGTCTCAAGCCTCCCACTGCATGTGCCGATACAGGCTTTATGGGGATTACCGAGCGGCGGCGGTACGACCGTCTGCTGTGCGCCGGCCTGGTGGAGGTGCGCTGGTCGGACGAGCACGGCTTTCCGTGTGAGGCCGTAGCCAATCTGGACGACGTTTCTCCCGGCGGCGCCTGCCTGCTGGTGGATTGCCGGATCCCTCCCGGGACGCGGATCGCGGTCGGCCATCTGATTTGCCAGGTGGAAGCAGAGACCCGCTACTGCCGCCCCTCGGAATTAGGCTGGGTGGTCGGGGCGCAGTTCCTGACCGGTAAGACGCCGGGCATCCGGGCCTGCAGTCCGGAACACTGTGTGGACCCCAAGACCATCCCCGCGGACGTGGCCCCGAGCGACGAACACCGGCTTTCCCCCGAGGTGCGCAGCACGATCGGTTGCATGACGCTGTACGAAGCCGTGCGCAACAAGGAATGGTGAAGCGCCCCGGGCGCCGGGCGGCAGGCGGCTGCGGCCGGCGAGGACGGGCGAGGCGCTAACCCGGAAATTTCACCAGCAATCGGCTGCGGCGCGCGATAGGGCCGCATCTACTGCGTTGCGCTCGGTCGCCGTCCTCGACGTACCGCCAAGTACGCCTGCGGGCGGCTCCCGTCACGCGCCTTGTAGCTGCAACCCTCTCATCGCGCCTCGCTACGATCGTGGTGAAACATCCGGGCTAAATCCTCAGTTCACCTTGGCCGACTGGTGGGCGACGAGCTGCCACTGGCCATGGCGCTTGACGAAGACGTGCAGGAAGGCCAGCGTGGCCGGAGTCTGCGTATTGTTGGGACCGAGCGTGACCACTTTGACTCGGCCGAAGGTGAGCGCGGTTTCGGGCGAGAGGATCTGAACGCGCGGTTCGGTGTCGTAGTCGGCTTTGAAGTAGCGCGACTTGCCGGTCTTCAGCTTGTCGATGTAACTGGCCTTGGTATCGCTGGCGCCGGTGGAGTGGGTATAGGTGAGGTCGTCGGCGAGGGACTTGTCGAGCAGCGCGAAATCATTGTGAGAGACGCCGGTGGACCAGCCCTTTTCGGCGGCCAGGACGGCGTCGTGTTCCTTATCGGCGGCCAGAAGCGCGGGCGCGGCCAGGCAGCCGGCGAGCGCGAGCGTGAGCAGAGCGTGGCGGGTCATGTGCGTATTGTACGACGTGGTGCGCGATGGCGCCGCGTCACGGTCTGATGTGGAGCATCCGGGCCGGCGCTGGAGCCATCCGGGGATCAGCTATCGATCCGCCCGGGCATGTCGGCCAGGACGTAGGCCAGCACGGCCAGCGAAGCGACGTTGAGGCGGAACTCGCGCGGGTTGACCTTGTCGAGAGTATCGGCTTCGGAATGGTGCCATTCGAAGTAGTGCAGGCCGACGGTGCGGTGGCCGAAGCCGGGCACGCCCTCGCGCATCAGCGGGGCGATGTCGGCTCCGCCTCCGCCTCTGGAAATCTCTCCGGCGCCGATGCCGTCGAGGAGCTTGCCGATCTGCCGGGCGCGGAGAAGAGCGCGGTTCAGCACCTCGTCCGATGCGCCCGCGATGGAGAAGCCGTAGCCGACGGGGTGTTCGGCGCCGCTATCCATCTCGATGACCGCGACGTGGTTGGCCAGCGCGTCGCCGACCCATTTCCGATACGCCGCGGCGCCCGCGCCGGTGTGCTCCTCGTCGGTCCAGAAGACCAGGCGCACGGTGCGGCGGGGAGTGAGGCCGAGCTGCTTCATCAGCACCACCGCCTGCCAGCAGGCGATGAAGCCGCAGCCGTCGTCCTGCGCGCCCTGGCCAACGTCCCAGGAGTCGATATGACCGCCCAGCAGGACGATCTCCGCGGGCCGTTCGCGGCCGGGGAGCTCGCCGACGACGTTGGCCGAATCGGCGTCGGGCAGAGTCTCGGCGGACATTTTCAGCTGGAGGCGGACGGTGTTGCCGGCGTCGATCAGGCGCGCGATGCGCAGCGCGTCCTCGATGGAGACGGCGGCGTGGGGGATGCGCGGGACCGCGGGGTCGTACTGCATCGCGCCGGTGTGGGGATCGCGCAGGCTGAGCGGCGTGACGGAACGGACCAGCGAGGCGACGGCGCCCAGCTTCGCGGCGCGGATGGCGCCGGTGGTACGGTACTGGACGGTGCGGCCGTAGCCCTGCCAGGGGACGTTGTAGAGCACGATCCGGCCGCGCACCTGGTCCGCGCCAAGAGCCTCCAGCTCGTCGAAGCTCGAAACCGCGACGACAGCGGCGGTCAACCCTTCGGGCGGCGTGGCGATGCTGCCGCCGAGACCGAGCAGGAAAACCGGCGCGTCCAGCGGCGCCACCAGGCGGGCCGATTCCGCGCCGCGCACCCAATGCGGCACTTTGACGGGCGGCGTCTGGACGTTCTCGAGGCCTTCGCGGCGCATTTCCGCGGCGGCCCACTCGATGGCGCGTTCCAGGGACGCCGAGCCGGCGATGCGATGGCCGATGCGGTCGCAGAGGTAGGCCAGTTTATTCCAACCGCCGTCGTCGGTGAGCGCGGCGCCGATCAGGCGCGAGGCGGCGTCGTGGTAGCCGTCAGGGAAGGCCGGCGGGGTCTCGGCGCGGCCGCCGGCAGTGGCAGCGGCGGCGAAGCCGGCCGGTACGGAGGACAGAAAAGCGCGGCGTTGCATGTGTGATCCCGGAACACGTCGATTGTCGCACAAGGGATAAAAGGTAGCGCGAAGGCGTGCGTTCGGGCATCCTAGAAGGCGGATGAGCGAAACGTTCGACGCCTTGCTGGTGGTGGGCTTCGGAGGTCCGGAGAGCGCCGCGGAGGTGATGCCGTTCCTCGAAAACGTCGCGCGGGGACGCGACATCCCGCGCCAGCGTCTGCTGGCCGTGGCCGAGAATTACTACCTGCTGGGCGGGCGGAGCCCGATCAACGACCAGAACCGGGCGCTGATCGCCGCGCTCGGCGCGGAGCTGGAGACGCACGGCGTGAAGCTGCCGATCTACTTGGGCAACCGCAACTGGCATCCGTTGCTGGCGGAGACGATGCGCCGCATGACGGCCGACGGCGTGCGGCGGGCGCTGATCTTCGTCACGTCGGCCTACAGCAGCTACTCGGCGTGCCGGCAGTATCTGGAAGACGTCGAGACGGCGCGGATGGAAATTGGAGAAGGCGCGCCGGAGTTCGAGCGGTTGCCGCGCTATTGCCTGCTCGCGGGCTTCGTCGAGCCGCTGATTGAGCGCGTGCGCGATGCCCGGGCGCGGGTGCCGGAGGAGCGGCGGGGCGCGGCCCGGCTGCTTTGCACGGCGCACAGCATCCCGCTCGGGATGGCGCAGACATCCAAGTACCTGGAGCAGCTCACGGAGGTGGCGCGGCGGGTGGCCGCCGGGGCGGGATTTTCCTCGCACCGGCTGGTGTTCCAGAGCCGCAGCGGTCCGCCGGCGCAGCCGTGGCTGGAACCCGACGTGCGCGATGCGCTGAGCCAGGAGGCGGAGGCGGGCGTGAAGGATGTGATCGTCGCGCCGATCGGCTTCATCTCGGACCACATGGAAGTCGTGTTCGACCTGGATACGCAGGCCCGCGAGCACGCCGAAAGGTTGGGGATCAACCTGGTGCGGGCGGCGACGGTGGGCACACATCCGAAATTCGTGGCGATGATCCGGGAGCTGATCGAGGAACGCCTGAGCGGGGCCGCGGAGGCCTGGAAGTGGCCCTGCCTGGAGAACTGCTGCCCGGCGCCGCACCGCATGGGCCTGCCGCCGGAGCGGCCGGCTTGCGGGTCCGCGGGCTGAAGGCGCGGGGTCTGCTTTCCCCCTGGTGAGAGGCGCGCCGACAGTGCGAGAATGACATCCATGTGCGCGCGGAAAGTTCGGACGTCGATGGGAGGGGCCGTGGCGGCGGCCGCTCTCATCCTGGCCGGCTGCGGGCAGGCGGTCCCGCAGAAGAAGGCCGAGGCCCCAAAGAAGGAAACGCCGCCCTCCGCTCGGCCGATGCCGCAGATTTACAAGGTCCGTTTCGCGACCACCAAGGGCGCTTTCGTCGTGGAAGTGCACAAGCAGTGGTCGCCAAACGGCGCGGAGCGCTTCTGGCGGCTGGTGAATCTCGGTTTCTTCGACAATTCGAAGATCTTCCGGGTGAAACGGGGATTTGTGGCGCAGTTCGGCGTGTCGAACGATCCGCAGACCAACGCGCTGTTCAACAACCTGCCGATCAAAGACGACCCGGTGAAGATGACCAACCGCAAAGGCATGGTGACGTTTGCGGCCGACGGTCCGGGGACGCGGCGCACGCAGGTGTTCATCAACCTCGGCGACAACAAGATGCTCGACAAGCAGGGCTTCGCGCCGTTCGGGAAGGTGGTGGAGGGGATGGACGTCGTCGAGACCTTCTACCCGGGCTACGGCGACATGCCGCCACGGGGCAACGGCCCCGACCCGAGCAAGCTGGCGGTGGAGGGCAACTCGTACGCGGAGCAGAAATTCCCGTGGCTGGATGGAATCATCAAGGCGAGGGTCATAGAAGAGAAGTCGGCATTGGCGGATCCGAAAGCCCGCGTCAAAGAAGTCGCGTGGAAGAAGTGAAGGCCGGTAAGGAAGAGGGAGTGCAAATGTACCAGGTGAAGTTCGAGACGACGAAGGGCGAGTTCGTCATTGAGGTCAACGCGGAGTGGGCGCCGCTGGGGGCGGCGCGCTTCGGCGAACTGGTCGCAGGCGGCTACTACGAGGGAGCCAAGTTCTTCCGCGTGCTGCCCGGGTTCGTGGTGCAGTTCGGACTGCCCGCGGACCCCAAGACCGCACCCAAAGTTGACAACCTGGCCGACGATCCGGTGACCCAGACCAACGCCAAGGGCACGATCACGTTCGCCACGGCGGGGCCGAACACGCGCACCAGCCAGGTGTTCATCAACCTGACGGACAACAAGCGGCTGGACGGGATGGGGTTCGCGCCGTTCGGCAAAGTCGTCTCGGGGATGGACGTGGTGGAGAAGCTGTACTCCGGTTACGGGGAAGGCGCGCCGCACGGCAACGGACCCGAGCAGGGGCGGGCCCGCGCGCAGGGCAACGCCTATCTCGAGGCCAGCTTCCCCAAGCTGGACGGGATCACCAAGGCCACCATCGTCGCCATGTAGATCAGCAGACGCGCGGCCGGCGGCTATTCGACGGCGCCACGAGCGTCACCGGCCATGAATGCCGCGAGGCCCTGCGGCTTCACGCGCAGGCCGATATAGAAAGCGCCGAACAGCGCGTAGACGGCACTGGCGGCGTCGAAACGCATCTCGTAAATCAGCCGCTTGAAGGGCAGCGGATCGTCGGCGAACAGGTCCACGCCCCACTCCCAGTCGTCGAAGCCGATCGAGCCGGAGATCACCTGTTTGACAACGCCGCCGTATTTGCGGCCGATGAGCCCGTGCTCGTGCATCATGCGCTGGCGGTCGGCGAAAGGTTCGAGGTACCAGTTGTTCTGCTCGCCGCGTCTGCGGTCCATGGGGTAAAAGCAGAGGTAGCGCGAGGCCGGCACCTCGGGGTACAAGCGCGAGCTCATGGCGGCGCGCTGGCGCTCGAGCAGCTCCTGCTGGGCTTTGTCCCAATCCTCGGTATCCGGCTTGAGACCGCGCGCGGCGAGCTCTTCATGGATCTTGCGCGTGGATTCGTACAGCCCCAGCTCGACGACGCTGAGAAAGGAATTCACGAGCTCGCAGTAGGCGGCGATGCGCAGCCGCGAGACATTCAGCTGGGCTTCCAGCAGGGCCGTGAAATCGTGCCGGTAGTGCAGCAGCAGCAGGTCGCCTTTATGGCCGAGCATGGCGTAGGCGGCGGTTTGCGAACCGCCACGGGCGGCCTCGGCGCGGGTGAGCCAGTCGCGGAATTCGTCCACTACTTCAGTTCGCGTCCCGGCGTCGGCGGCCTGCCACTCGTCCCAGCGGAGGCGGAAGATCTGATGCAGGACGCTGGCGCCTTCGAGCGTCAACGGAACGATAGGCTGAATCTGGCTCATAGGGAATGCCGGCCGGGCGCTGGCCCCGTATCCGCTACGATAGCACTCGTTTCCGCGGGAGTCGCCACAGTGGGTAGTGGGTCAGCTTGAATTTCGTCGGGCTAGTAGCGGTCCGTCATCCTACTTCTTGGCTCGTCTCTTTGCCTTGACGATGTTGGGGTTGGGGTTGGGGCTGGGTGCCTCTCTACTGTCATTCCTTGGTTTGGCATTACGCCCCAGGATGAAGGTTAGAACGATACCGCCGATGCCGCCGGATCCGAGCGCGGCCCCAGCCCACTCGTGGCCTTGAATCGCAACGTAGCCTCCAACCGCAAGAGCCGCTAGTGTGATGATCAAGCCAAAAGTCTGCCCCTTGGACACTTCGGCGTGATATGCGAGCGCCTCCGTGCAGCTTGAATCAACGAGTTTAGATTCAACCTCATGCCGGTGTTTAGCTTCGGCTTCAGCCATCCCGACCAGTCGGGAGGCCATTCCAGGGCTTATATCGTCGTATCTCTGAAGGGCTTCCGGGGGCGGGATTGGGCCGCGAAAATACTCAGCACTAATGGTATGACTGGTCTGGAGGTCGAGTTTGTCGCTACCGCTTTGCGGTGAGCTGGTAATCAACTCGGACGGAGGCGGAGGAGATTCCATGTGGATCGGTGTCCTTTGGGGGGTTGCAAGAACCCTCAAGCACCTTCTCCCAATCACGCCGCAGAGCCTCAGCAACCGAGATGTGCGCGATATCCCGACCATCCAGGGTCACGACTCGTACATGCCGTCTAACCGGCACTAATGTCAGGACGGACCCAAGGCCGTCCCAAAATCCGGATTGTAGCCTGCGTTGCATAAATGCCCCACCTGGATTATCGGCCAGATGGCCCTTACCCTTTAGGTGCACCACGTGTGGAATTGGTTGCAAGGACTCAAGTCTATCTCGAACGCCTCCAGAACGCGATAGTCAGCACAACACCCAACTTGATTATACACTAGCGCGTCAAGTCTATACGCAGCACGGGGTGGAATATTACTCCCGCCAGGTCCATGCAAAAACCACCTATGATCACCCCAGATCTCAAACTGACCCGCTACCCCGGAGTGCAACAAAACCCGGCGCGGCGCGGCCGATCCGGTCCGGCGTGGACGCGGTGATTCGATTTGCGGCTACCGAGGCCCGCCCCGACGGGCCCGCGCGAGCAGCCCGCCCAAGCCAACAAGCGCGCCCGCCACCAGGAGCCAGGACGCCGGTTCGGGTGTATTGGCCTCCAAGGGCGGGTCGGACGTAGTCTGGACGTTCTCCCCGCCGCCGGAATTCTGCGACCCTTCGGAACCCTTCCCCGAGGGCTTGGCCGGCGGCTGGAGCGCGGACTGGATGGAGGCCAGGTTCCACCCCGGGAAATACCACTGCGAGGGAAAGCCGAACCAGTAGGGTCCCGGAATTTCATCCTGTTCCTGCGGGGAAAAGGCGCCGTCGGAGGGCGTGGAAGTGATCAGTTCTTCCGGGACTTCGGGCAGCGGAGGCATCTGGGGCAATATACGAGGAGTTCCCAAGGTCAGCAGCCGGGCCTGTTCGAGCGCCAGGGGCGTTTCGAGCGGCGCCATCGGGCCTCCCGGCAGCAGCGGAGTGTCCAGCTCGACCAGCGCCGGTTCCTGGGGCGTTGTTTTGGACATCGCAGCGTCCGAGATGCGGTTGCCGCAGCGCGCCCGCACCAGGTTGGCGCCGTCGGTCAGGACCGTCTCGCCCGCCGGGAGACGGACTTTCCTGGTCGTCCAATAGACCTGGTCGCCCTTGCGAAAAGAGACGTAGGCCAGTTTCTCCGTTTCGAGGGCCGTCACTCTGAGGTGCGCCAGATCCAGCCCGCGGTAATGTTCGCCGACCACGGGATCGCCGGCCACGGCGCGCTGCGCCTCCTCGGCGCCGGTCACTCCCCCGGGGACGACGGAGTAGGCGTAGATCAGCCGCGTGGAGCGGTCGGAAAACAGGCGCCGGCTCTGGTCGGAAACGGAGGGCGGCGCCTGGCGCAGCGCGTGTTTCGGCTCCCTCAGGACTTCCAGTGCCGGCCATTTCCAATACAACGCCGCCGCGCCCGTGAGCAGCAGCAAAGCCAGCAGGCGGAATGGCAACCGCCTGTCGAGACGCCTCAGGCGCCTCTGCCGGGTGAGCGCCCGGCGCAGCTCGAATTCGATATTGTGCTCGCGAAAGGACGGCACAGCTTGGATCCTCCCGCCGCACCCACAGGGGCGCGGTGTGCTCATATGCCGATGCTAGTGTGCCGTGACTTCCGAAACCCCCTAGGACTGTACTACAGGACCCTCCGGACGAGGCTCCGAAAACCCGCCTCAGAGCCCTCCGGTTGCCTTGCAACTCGTTGATAATAAAAAATTGGATGGCTAGCTAGAGGGTCCAGTACTAAACCCCTGCTCCGGCCGTCCGGCGGAAGTAACTGAAGTAACTAATGATGCGCTGGACGCCCTTCCGGCCCGTGCGCCGCGGCGCCGTCGCGCGTCCGGGGGGCGAGCGCGCTCAACTCTTCGTGTCGGGCAGTTCGGGCATCGGCACCAGCCCCTTTTTGAGGGCGTAGACCACCAGGTCGGCGGTGCGGTGGATGCCCAGCGCCTGCATCAGGTTGGCGCGGTGCACCGAGATCGTGTTCACGCTGAGCCCCAGCAGCGCGGCGATTTCGCGGTTCGATTTGCCCTGGACAATGTGCTGCAGGACCTCGCGTTCACGCTGCGTCAGTTTGTCATAGTCGCTCTCGTGCACCTGCGTGGGCATGCTCAGGCCCGGCGCCAGCACCGTGCGCCCCGCGGCGACCTCTTTGATGGCATAGGGCAGGTCCACCTCGAGGGCGTTCTTCAACAGAAACCCCAGCGCGCCCGCGGCGAAGGCGTTGCGCACGTAATTGTCCTCGGAGTACATGCTGAGGATCAGCACCTTGGTCTCGGGCCGGTGGCGCAGGATCTGGCTGGTGGCCTGGATGCCATCCAATTCCGGCATGGAAAGATCCATCACCACAACCTGCGGGCCGAGCTGCAGAGCGGACTCGATGGCGGCGGCGCCGGTGGAGGCTTCTCCCACCACCTGGATCTCGGGGTCGTCGTCCAGCAGCCGCCGGAAACCCTTGCGGACCAGGCTGTGGTCGTCAACCAGCAGAACTGTGATCGGACTTGTCATTCGGCTACTCCAGCCCGCAGCGGAACCTGCAAGGAAACGCGGACGCCGCCTCCGGCGGGCCTGGAAAAGTCCAGCACGCCGCCCAGCAGCCCGGCCCTCTCGCGCATCGAGATGAGACCGATGCCGCGTCGCGGCACTTCCTCCGGCATCCCCACGCCGTGGTCCTCGACCACCAGCGCGACATGAGTCGGCGCATATTCGGCTCGTACCCAAACCTCGGAAGCCCGGGCGTGCCGCAGCACGTTGTTCAAGGCCTCCTGCAAGATTCTGTAAACGTGGATGGCGACCTGGTCGCCGATCCAAAGGGCAGTACCGATTTTCTCATAATGGACGCATAAACCCGACTGTTTTTCAAACTGTTTCAGATACCATTCCAGGCTTTTTTCCAATCCGTAGTCGTCCAGGACCGGCGGGTGCAACATTTGCGACATCAGGCGCACGCGTTCCAGCGTGTCCGCGGCCACCTCACGGATCTCCTTCAAGCCGGATTGCGCGGGCGACTCCTCGGGGACTTGCTTGCGCACCTGCTGCAGCATCGCGCCGATGGCCGTCAGCACCTGACCGAATTCGTCGTGCAGTTCGCGCGCCAGCGTGCGGAAAACATCCTCTTGAACATTGATCACCTGCCGGGCCAGCTCCTGGCGCTCGTCGGAGAGTTTTTCCAGGCGTTCGAAAATGCGGCGGCTGAAGCGGATCACCGAAACGCCGGTAGCGCCGATGGCCAGCAACCCGGCGGCCAGGAACCAATACAGGTTCGTCTCCACGCGCCGGTAAATCTCACTCACGGCCCGCGCGCCCGCCGTCTCGGCGTCGCTGTTTTGCACCAGCAATTGCGCGACGCTCGAATTTAGGGTTTCGCGCTCCGCGTTCAGCCGCGTCCGGATCAGCGTCCGGGCCTCGTTTTCCTGGCTGTTCGCGGCCCGCATCCACATCTGGTCCATTTCGTCCCAGAAGCGCCGCATGCTGGCATCGAGCATCTCCTGCTGGTCGCGCGTGCGCGACTCCGGAATCAGGCCGCGCTCCTGCCCGAGCGCGTCGTCGAGATCCGCGTGCAGCCGGTCCAGCGCCGCGTGGTGGGCCGTCAGCGGCAGCGGACCGCCGCTCTCGGCCATCTCGTGCAGCGCCAGGCCGGTCTGGTATAGGTCATTCTGGATGCGCACCAGTTGCAGCGAGTCGCGGCGGTTGCGGTCCACGGTCTCGAGCTGCAGCCGCTGCAGGCCGCGGACCTGGTCGAGCGTAAAGCCGAAGTAGATCGCCACGGCGGCCAGTGTGACGCCCAGTCCGAGAAATTGTGGCCCCCAGGGTGCGCGGCCCCGCATGTCGGTATCCTATCCTAGAGTGCCTGAAACAAACCCGCTACTTGAAATCAGAACGCCGATCCCGTTCGACCGCGTGTGCGCCGGACATGTGCGGCCGGCCGTCCAACAGCTGATTGAAGAGGCGCAGGAGCGCATCGAGGCCATCGCCTCGGAGGCGCGGCCGCGCACATTTCGCAACACGCTCGGCGCGCTCGATCAGGCCAGCGAGAAGCTGGACTTCGCCGCGTCTCTCATCCAGCACCTGGAGAATGTCGTCACCTCGCCCGAGCTGCGCGCGGCGTGGAACGAAGTGCAGCCCGCGGTGACCGAATTCTACTCGCGCATTCCGCTCCACGCCGGGCTGTGGTCGGCGCTGAAGGAGTACGCCTCGACATCGGAAGCGGCTTCGCTGGCCGGCGTCCAGGCCCGGTTTCTGAAAAAGACGATCGACAGCTTCCGCCGCCACGGCGCCGACCTCGATGCCGCCGGCAAGCAGCGGCTGTCGGAGATCGATGTGGAGCTGTCGGTCATTTGCACGAAGTTCGGCCAGAATGTTCTGGACGCGACGGCGCAGTTCGACTACCTGATCGAGGACCAGCAGGCTCTGGCCGGCCTCCCGCCGGCCGCGGCCGCGGCGGCCCGGCAGGCGGCCGAGGCGCGCGGCCTGAAGGGCTGGCGCTTCACGCTGCAGCAGCCCAGCTACCTCGCCATCATGACCTATCTGGACGACGCCCAAGTGCGCGAGCACTTCTATCGCTCCTACAACCGGCGCGCCGCCCAGGAAAACTCCGGGCTGCTCGGCCAGATTCTCGATCTGCGCCGCGAGAAGGCCCGACTGCTCGGATTCCAGGACTTCGCCGATTTCGCGCTGGCCGAGAGGATGGCAAAAAGCGGCGCGAAGGCGCTCACCTTTCTGCGCGATCTGGAGGCCCACACAATCGCCGCCTTCCGTCGCGAAACCGGGGAACTGGCGGCGTTTCGCGCTCAACGCACGGCCGGGCAGAGCGGGCTCGCGGCCTGGGACGTGGGGTATTGGGCCGAAAAGCAGCGCGCCGCCGAATTCGATTTCAACGAGGAGCACCTGCGCCCTTACTTCCCCCTGGAAAGCGTCCTCAGCGGCCTGTTCGAGCTGGTCCGGCGTCTCTACGGCATCGAAATCGTCGAAACGCCGGGGATGCCCGTGTGGCACGAGGATGTGAAGTATTACGAGATCCGCGATGCCGCGAATGGCGTGCTGGGCGGCTTCTATGCCGACTGGTTCCCGCGCGAGACCAAGCGCGGCGGCGCCTGGATGGGCGCGTTCCTGACCGGGCACGCCATCGACGGCGTGTGGCGGCCGCACGTCGGCGTGATGTGCGGCAACGTCACGCCGCCGCTGAACGACCGGCCGGCCCTGCTCTCCCATCGTGACGTCGAAACCGTGTTCCACGAGTTCGGCCACCTCATGCACCACTGTCTGAGCCGCGTGGAGATCCGCAGCCTGGCCGGCACCAGCGTTCCCTGGGACTTCGTCGAGCTGCCCAGCCAGATCATGGAGAACTGGTGCTGGGAGCGCGCCTCGCTCGATCTGTTCGCGCGCCATTGGAAGACCGGCCAGCGCCTGCCCGACGAGTTGTTCGAGAAAGTGCGCCGCGCGCGCACCTTCCGCGCCGCGAGTTCGCAGATGCGCCAACTGGGCTTCGGCGTCGTCGATCTCTCCCTTCATACGCTGTACGATCCGGCGCGCGACGGCTCTCCCGTGGAATATGCCAACCGTATCCTGCCGGAATTCAGCGTCGCGCCCTTGCCCGAGGGCTACGCCATGATCGCCGGATTCACCCACCTCTTCGCCGACCCGGTCGGCTACGGCGCCGGCTATTACTCCTACAAATGGGCCGAGGTGCTCGACGCCGACGCCTTTACCCGCTTCCTGCGCGAGGGCATCTTCAGCCGCGAAGTCGGTCTCGCCTTTCGGCGGGAGATCCTGGAAAAAGGCGACAGCGAGGATCCGGCCGAGCTGTTCCGCCATTTCATGGGCCGCGACCCCGACCCGTCCGCGCTCCTGCGGCGCCTGGGCCTGGCGGCGTAGGCCTGGTTCTGCGACGACCGGGGAGCGGATTTCGATCGATCGCCCGGCGTCTGGATCCGTGTTTTTTGCATCGTGGCGCAGACACTCCTGTCTGCCGCGTCGGCATTCGTGCCGACGTTTGGTCCGGGGGTAGGAGGGAACGGGGAAGGGGACAGGGGGAAGAGGGCAGCCTGATCCTTGCCCCTTGCCGAATATTGCTTGACACCGGGCCTATGCTCAATTGGGTCGGCCAGTTTTCCGGTCCGGCTGCGGCGTTGTTTGAAATTCGAAGAATGGGCGAAGAATCTATCGGATGATAGCCAAGCAATTCGTTCATTCTAAAAAGAAAAGTCGATAATTGGCTTTGTTCCTCATTTTTTGTGTCTTGCACGCCGGCGGGGCCGCGACGGATGGACTGCAATGCGGGTGTGACGGGGGAGTTGACGTCGCGTCCGGGAGTTTTTTCGGTGAGCTATAAAGTGCCGCCGCCGGACGGCCGATAGTCCCGGGTGGAACACGGCATAGAGCCGGGAGGAGAGGGAAGAAGGAGCGAATGAGGCGCAGGCTTTGAGAATATCCACAGCCCAGGAGGACTATGAGCAGCAGGGGAAGCTATAAAGTGGGCCTCATTTTCAATACCGACAATGATGTGGAGCGGTTGGCGGACCGCTTTGTGGATGACGCGCCCATCGACCTGGCGCGCTTCGACGAAGCGTTTCAAAAAGTCAGGCAGAAAGAAAACGAAAATGGCCAGGACGCCATCCCGGACGGTTACTACGACACGTTGGTGGAGGAGGTCCGGCTGACCAAAACCGCGCGGACCGGCAATCCGATGTTGGTCTGGAGACTGCGCATTATCAGCGGAGAGTTCCACCCGCGCACGCTGAGCAAGATCCGGGTGATCACCGAGAAGACCCTCCAATTCCTGAAGGATGATCTGGAGCGTTGCGGCGTGCATCTCGAGAGGCTGTCCGATTTGTCGCTGCATCTGGATGAGATGTTCGGCCTGAAGATCAATGTCATGAAGAAGACCAAGGATCAGTGGACCGACATCTATTTCGTCAAAGTCGAGAAGCCGGAGGTGGAACGGGCGCCCTTCTGACATTCGTGGGACGCTGCGGCCCCCCTGCGCAGTGCGCCGGGCCCGGAACGGCCGCGGCGGAGGGCCAGAGGCAACTGCGAGCCGTTCGATCCGCGGGGCGCCATTGCCGCGCGGCTCACGCAGCGCAACATTGAAGCGGCGGCCCGCTCCGTCGGTATCTCGGGGCCCACGCTCTTGCGATGGCAGAACCTGCCGGAGTTTCAGACCGACTACCGCGAAGCCCGGCGCGCTGCCTACGGGCAATCTATATCGCGCTTGCACGAGGCCACCGGCGCTCCCGTCTCCACGCTGCTCAAAGTGATGGTGGAGGACGGTACGCCGGCGTCGGCGCGCTTGCGAGCGTGGTGGGTAAAGCCGGGGGCGGTTGGCGAAGCTGGGCGACAATTGCATCTTGCGGGGGCGCAGACGGCTCCCGGAGGAGAGAATGCAATTCGCGGGATCGAAGGATGGCGACTGGCTGTACACTGACGGGCAGCCGGGTTCTAAAATGGAAATCCCGGTTTGTTTGAAATGACTGGATTCCATTTCCCGAAGCGGCGCAGCTGGTCCACGGATAGGCCGGCAACGCACCCGCTAAAGTTGAGCCGCCGGCGAGCTGTGAGGAACTGCGCGGCCCTCGCCGCCGGCGCCGTACTGAAGTGGCCTGGTGGCGCTGAAGACATAGTGCCTGGCGATCCGCGACAGGCTGCGCCTCATTTCGATACGGAACTGTTGCGAAAGATGTTTGCCGAAGGTGCGCGTTTACCGCGTCCTGACGCGCCCTGCCCATTACCCAGGAGTAAATCGATTCGAGCTGTGCGCTATACAGGCCGGCAGTGCGACTATTCCCAGATGGCGGTCGCGGACACGTTCCTGACTTCGTGGGCTGCGGACGGTCACCTGTACTCGGCATACGCGGACGGTTATGTGGCCGCTGCGAATGGAACGAAAGTCGGGGTAACCTGTGGCACGGAAATCACCCGGACCGAGATCACGCACACCGGCAACGCCGTGATCGCCGGCGACGACCCTTTCGATCTGAGAATCCAGCCTCTACCGCCGGCGGAACAGCGCCACACCTGGTATCCGGCCTGCTATCCTTCCGGCGTGCTTGTACGCGACGGAATCTGGTTCTATGCATGTCACTACCGCGGCTGGTACCTGGATCGCCTGGACCGGCGGCTGTGTTACGAACAGGGGCCGAATCGCTTCAGGATCTCCAGCGATCTCGGCAAAACATGGCGATGGTCCCCGCTGGATGACCGGAATCCGGTTATTCCCGAGACCGGGCGATGCGCTGGGGTTTGGCCTATCAAAATGGGAACGGCTCATTTCGTGGACTTCGGGAAGAATATGGAGTACTCGCCCGACGGATACGCGTATATCGTCGGGCATGGGACGAGCGATTTCGACGGCGTCAGCAACTGGTGCGCGGGTGATGAGATGTTTCTGGCCCGGGTGAAACCCACGCCGGAGACTATCAATTGCAAATCGGCATACGAGTATTTCGCCGGTCTGCGCGGTGGAACCCGTCCCATCTGGTCGCGAAACTTCTCAGAGATTCAGCCTGTGATCCGGTGGGCCTGCCGTTGTGGTTTGCCGGCAATCACTTACTTTCCGGCGTTGAAGAAATATGTGGCCATCTTCTGCGTGGGATGGCCGGACGGACTCGGCGGTCAGTATGACTTGTGGGTCGCGGAGTCGGACGCGCTGTGGGGCCCATGGTCCCTCGTAACATACTGGGACGCCTTTGCGGACCAAGCGTATTACGCCCAGGTTCCCAGCAAGTTCGTGAAACCGGATGGCCGGTTCGTGTTGTTCTATTCCGGCCACTGGATTGGCCCCAAACTGCTGCCCCAGGAGTGGTCAAAGAAGCCCTCAATTCCCGATCTGCCGAACGCAAAATACACGCTTTGTGTTGCAGAGTTCCAGATGGAGCTGTTGAAATGAGCAGACGCACGCAAAGGGGATTTCGGCTGGCGGGGGCCGTGGTGTTGATGTCGGCATGGGCCGCCGGCGCCACCGGAGCCGGCAAAGACACGGAAGACGGGCATGGGTACTACGCGCTGGACTCCTGGATGGGGGCGATCGGGCTGCCCGACGACTGCTTCAAATCCGTGGTGGATGCCGACGGAGCCTTCCGGACGGAGATGGGCCGCACCTCGCAACGGACCAGCCTCTATCCGCTCGCGCAGAACCAGTCTCCGGTGAAGATCCAGGCCCGCCTGGCCGGGGCACTGGAGCGAGTGGACCAGCGCATGCTCAGCCCGCGCGTTCCGATCTCCATCAGCCGCAAGCGGCACGGGGCGATCCACATCGAGGAGACGCTTTTCCTGGCACGACCTCTGGACTGGAGCGCCGCGGTGGCCGGCCCAGACCTCAAGGGGCGCGACAGCCAGCCGCGGCCGCGGCAATACCTCCTGATGACGGAGTACACCAACACGGGAACTCAGCCCGAGACGGTGACGCCCGTCGTGGATGTGCAAGGCGCCACGCCCGGACCCAACCTGGACGACGACAGAATGTTCGTGGTGGCCCTGAACACCTACATTCAGACGACCGAATCGATCCGGTCCATGGGGCACAACAGCAACGGGACGCTGGCGCTGAAGCTGAACGCATTGATCGTCCCGCCGGGCGGAGCAGCGCGCTGGGTGCTGGCGATCAACCGGAACGGGTTCCGGAGTTCCGCTCCGGTGGGGTGGAGCGAAGCGCAGCGGCTCCGGGCGGAGTCAACGTCGTACTGGGAATCGTCAACCGGGCTGCCCTATGGCGTAATCGAAGTTCCCGATGCCATGATCCAGGCCGAAATCGACACCAGCATTCGCGAGCTGTATCAGATGCGGTACATCATCGGCGGCCTGCCGGTCTTCTTCTTTGGCCCGGGCGTTTACAACGATTACTGGGTTCTGGATGGTTCGTTCGTCACCGAGGCCATGACCCTGCTCGGCCGCGCGGACGACGCCGGCGGGTACGCGGATTATATGTTGCAGCACCAACAGCCGGATGGGCGCATCCAGTGCATGAGCATGCACTGGAAAGAGGACGGCATCGCCCTGGTGACCCTGTTCCGCCACGCCCAGATGCTGCGGGACAAGGCGTGGCTGCGCCAGCGTTGGCCGCAGTTCCGCAGGGCCGTGGAGGCGATCGGAAAGCTGCGCCGCTGGGGCAGTTCCGCCGATCCGAAGGCGCTCAACTATCGTCTCAGCCCGGAGGGCTTCGGGGACGGCGGGATCGGGTTCACGGCGGAGTTCACCAACAACTACTGGCTGCTGGCCGGGCTCAAGGCGGGCGTGGAAGCGGCGCGCTGGCTCGGCGAGAGCCAGGATGCCGCAGCCTGGGAGGCGGAGTACCAGGATTTCATTCAGGTTTTCCAGAAGGCCATCGCGCGGGATGCGAAGACCGACGATCAGGGCAATCGCTACATCCCCGCGGTGATGGGGCCCGCCGCGCCCGAGCACCCGACTCGCGGCCAATGGGCCTTCATGCACGGCGTGTATCCCGGCCGCATTTTCGCGCCGGACGACGCGCTGATGTTGGGGACGCTGAAGATGCTGGAAGCCCGGGAAGTGCAGGGCGGAATTGTGGAAGACAGCGGCTGGATCGGCATCTGGCCGCAGTGCGCTTCGTTCTACGGCCACGACTGGCTGTGGCTCGGCCAGGGACAGAAAGCGGCGCGGCTGCTCTACGCATTTGCGCGGCACGCCTCGCCGGTGTGGAATTTCCGCGAGGAAATGCCCAGGCAAATTATGCCGGGCGAAGTTTTCCCGTATGAAAAGGGAGGCGGGGACATGCCCCATGTCTCGGCCGCCGCCGAACTGATCCGCCTGACGAGCCACCTGCTCGCCTTTGACCGCGGGCCGGAGCTGCACCTGCTGGAAGGACTGCCCGCGGAGTGGCTGCGGCCGGGGATGCGGACGCGGCTGAATGGGCTCGCCACGCCCTTCGGCCCGCTGACTCTGTCGCTCGAAGTCAGCTCATCGGGCCGGACCGCAACCTTCCGGATGGCCCCCATCCAGGATCCCGAGTGCAGCAGAATTGTGCTGCATCTGGGAGGTTGGGCGTCCGCTGACGCCGGCGCAGTCCGCGAACTCGCTGTGGGGCAGAGCCAGGAACTGGAGTTGGAACTCAATGGCGCCCGCGGGGGCGGGAAGTAGGGCCGCAGCCGGCAGCGTCCTCAGAACATCAGCCGCGACAGAAAATCCAGGCGGCGGTGCGCGGCGCACCCACTTCGCGATTTGGCTCCTGAATCCACCGATCACGGAGGGACGCGGCGCGAAGTTGGACGAGAACGCGCCAGCGGAATCGAGCTTGTTGATAGAATCGGCCACGGCTGGCGTGCGCCACGGAGCTGCGACGCCGCAGAGGGCAGCGTCGTGGATTGGTAAAACGAATAGGTGTAGCAACCGCACTCCAGCGGTGCGAAGGGAGCTATCCGATGCCTGAAACCACCTTGTCGCGGCGCATGTTTCTCGGAGCGGCTGGCGCGTCGATTCTTGCAACTAATGCCGGCGCGCGTATTCTCGGCGCCAACGACCGCATCCAGTTCGCGCTGATCGGGGCTGGAGGCCGGGGATCGTACCTTCTCAGCCTTGCCCTGAAGCGGCAGCGGGCGAAGGGTGACGTCCAATGCGTGGCGGTTTGTGACATTTACCGCAAACGCCTGAATGCGGCGGCGCGCACGGCGGGCGGTGTACCCACGTATCTGCACCACGAAGAACTGCTCGAACGCAGGGATGTCGATGCAGTTTTCGTGGCGACGCCCGACCACTGGCACGCGCCCATCACGCTTCTTGCTATGGAAAAGGGCCTCGACGTCTATTGTGAGAAACCCATGACTCACACGCTGGAAGAAGCCAAACAGGTTCACCAAAGCGCAAGGCGGAGCAATCGGCTCCTCCAAGTGGGCGTGCAGGCGCTCTCTTGGGACCGCTGGCATCGCGTGCGGGACATGGTCGAGTCCGGCATGCTGGGCCAGATCGTGTGTTGCCAAGGCACATACAGCCGCAACGACCCCAAGGGCGACTGGAACTGGCCCATCGAGCCTGAAGCCGGTCCCGATGGAAAGGACGACAACTTCATCGATTGGAAGCAGTGGCTGGGCGCGGCGCCGGCGCGCCCGTTCGACGCCGACCGCTTCTTCCGCTTCCGCAAATATTGGGATTACTCGGGCGGTATCGCCACCGACCTGCACTACCACATCGTGGCGCCCTTCCACCTGGCCGTTGCCAACGAGCATCCCGAGAGGGTGGTTGGCATGGGCGGCAAATGGGTGTACACCGACGAGCGCGAAGTACCCGACACGTTCCTCAACGCCGCTGATTATCCCGGCAAATGGTCGCTCACGGTTCAGTCCTCGCAGGTAAATGAAGTCGGGCCGGTGGCTATGCTGCGCGGCACCAAGGCGACCATGTTCCTCGGCGACGAGTGGGAAGGCCCGAAGACCCGGCAGTTCGACCACGCTCAAATCGTCCCCGAGGCTCCCTACCGGAGTGAGTTCTTTGACAAGTACAAGACCGCCGAGATAACCATCCCGAACTTGGGCAACCAGGGCGACGAGGCCCATGTGAACAACTTCTTCGACTGCGTGCGGTCGCGGCGCCAGCCGAACGGCAACGTGGATATCGGCTACACCACCATGACCAATATCGCCCTCTCCGTGCGGTCTTATCGGGAGAACCGCATGTTCCGCTTCGATAGCCGCACGGAGCGGGTGATCGAATGAGAAGCGCGAGCCTCGGCGCATGAGCTCGCGGGAAGCACTGATTTGACCACTGTCTAATACAGGAGTTGCAACATGAAGATCGGGCTTTACAGCATCACCTATCGAGGGGTCTGGTACCGGGGCCCCGCCGTGGATCTTTTCAGCCTTGTGCGCCTGGCCAAGGAGCAAGGCTGGGAGGGGCTGGAGCTGGACGCGGAGCGCCCTCACGCGGCTCCGATGGACCTCTCCTCCGATGATCGAAAGCGTCTCCGCGACCTCGCGGGCGAGCTCGCTGTGCCCATCTGCGCCGTCTCTCCGAACTGCGATCTCTCGAGCCCCGTGCCCGTTCAACGAGAGGCGATGATCCTGTACACGCGCGAGTGCATCAAGTTGGCGCGAGATCTGGAGCGCCCATCTGCAAGATCTTCGCGGCATGGCGGGGCATCACGCTCCATGATGGCTTGGCCACTTACGACGAAACCTATGGATACGACCAGTACGGTTATTGGAAGGGTGACCGCCGGGCCCTGGTGGTTGACTCCGTCCGCGAACTCGCGAAGGTAGCCGAGGACCAAGGCATCGTACTCGCCATGCAGAATCACGGCCCCGATGTCGTCCAGCATTATCAGGACGTGCTCTCGCTGATCGAAGAAGTTGGCTCGCCCGTCTTCAAGGCGTGCATGGACATCAATATCGAACCGGAAGCGGACTCGGCCGCCCACGCCCGCGCCATGGTCCAGGCGACCGGGCCGCTGCAGGCCCATTCTCACTGTAACGGCGAGTTCGCCAGACTCCTCAACGGTGAGGTGCAGCTCGTCGCCGGCGGCTACTTCGACAAGGGATTCTGGGGGCGCCAGGTGGCTTACCCGGCTTACATCGATGCACTCGTCGCGTCGGGTTACAGCGGTTATATGGACTGGGAGTACTGCCACCCGGCGCTTGAAAACGGCCAACCGGCAGGCATCGATTACGTCCACCACCAGACCCGCCTGGCGCTCGAGTACTTGCGCGGCCTGAGAGCCGAGGCACTGGGGCGCTCGGAAACAGCAAGGGTAGGGCAGCCAGAAGCTACTGGTGCTCAAGTTTGACACCCAACTCGCCTCTTTCACTTGAAGCGCTTTCCACCCCGAGGCAAGGTCGATGTGCCTACCGACATACGCTGGCCACTCGGCTGCTGGAGCAGGGAGCCACGTCCGAAGAGGTCGCGGACATCCTGGGTAACAGCCCGACGGTCGTCAGGAAACACTACGGCAAGCGGTCAAAAGGCCGGCAGGCGAACATCGATCGGCGCATGCGCGCGCATGTCAAGACCGCAGCGGTTACAAGCTCAGTCACAAAAATGTCACACGGGAATTGGGGGGCCATAAACTAATGGCCCCAAAGAGAAAAATTGGTGCGGGGGGGGGACTTGAACCCCCACGGGATTGCTCCCGCTAGCACCTCAAGCTAGTGCGTCTGCCAATTCCGCCACCTCCGCAAGACCGCTTGGCCTGCTGCGTCCCCGGTCGAATGCCAGGGCTCGATTGCGCCGCGGGCCCTCGTGTCCAGTATACGATGCCCGCTGTTCCGCTATCCCGGCGCGGAGCCAGGCCCCACAACGGCCCCGCAGGCGACGACACCTGCAGCACCTCGGCCCTATTTCTTGATCGGCGCCTGAGAGGGCCTCGGGATCGCCTGCACCGGCGGTCCGGTGGGCGGCCTGCGCCGGGCCGGGGCAGGCGCGCTGCTGGAGGGAGTAGTGTGCTCCAGAACCGACGAGCCAGACGTGCGGCCGAGCCGCGTGTACAGGATCGATAAGGACAGCGACGTCACCATGAACACGGCGGCCGCGACCGTGGTCGCCTTCGAAAGAATCGTGGCCGAGCCGCGCGGGCCAAATGCGGTCTGCGAACCCATGCCGCCGAACGCGCCGGCCAGATCGGCCGCCTTGCCGCTCTGCAGCAATACCACGATCACGAGGAAGAAGCACACAATCACATGAACGACAGTCACAGCGACGATCATCAGGGTAAATCCTTCAGGAGAAAGCCCGCGCTGAGGCGGCGGCCGTCTAAGCAACCAGTATAGCGAAGCAGCGGCCCGTTGTCGGCCCGCCTATTGCGCCGCCGGCCGATCCCGGCACCGCGACTCCTAGCGCTGCTTCCGGCCGAGTTCCGCGGCCCGCGCCAGATCCTGCGCGGCTCCCTCGCGATCGCCCATCTGCCGTTTCAGCACGGCGCGGTTGAGGAAGGCGTTTTGATAGTCGGGCTTGAGGGCGATCGCCCGGTCCAGCGCCGCCAGCGCCTCGGTGTAATTCCTCAGGCGCATCTGCCCGTATCCGAGCGCATTCCAGATCAGGGCATTCCTGGCATCCGCCGCCACAGCCGACTTTAGCTTGGAGACCGCCGCGGCGATCTGGTCATTGTCGAGCAGTTCCCGCGCCTCGCGATGGAGCTCAGCCGCGGATGCCGGCGGGGGCGCGGCTGCGGGCAAGCCGGCCTGGGAATCGGCGGGGCCGGCCGAGGGGCTCGCGGGTTGCGCGGCCGTCGGGCCGGGCGGCCGGGCGTTCAGCTCGGACTGGGGCGCGGTGGGCCGCTCCGGCGCGGCGGCCGCCGGCGGGGCGACAGAGTGTACCACCGGCATTACGCCCCGGCCGTCGGCATTGGCCGCGGTTCGGGCTCCCGCCAGCTCGCGCGCAGGAGTCGCGGATGCAACCGTCTCCTTCTGCAGGTTCTTCTCGACGTCCTGCAGGAGCCTCGTGGCTTCCTCGAAGCCGGCATTGAGCTTGAGAGCTGCGTGCAGATCGTAGGCCGCTTTCCCGTATTGTCTCAGCGTGGAATAGACCACCGCGCGCCCGTACCACATCAGCGGGTTCTGGGGCGCGAGCTCGATCGCCCGCGTGCGGTCGGCGATGGCCTTGTCGGGGGATCCCAGGGCCAACTGCGTTCCGCCGCGCGCCAGCCAGACATAGGCGTTTGGGGGGTCCAGTTCCACGGCCCGGTCGCGGTCGGGGAGCGCTTCCTGGTGGCGTCCCAAGCGGTCCAGCAGTTCGCCCCTGGCCAGCAGCACGCGCGCGTTGTCCGGCCGCTCTTTCAGCGACGCGCCGTAATCCGCCAGGGCCTCGGCCGGGCGCCCGAGCGTGTCATAAGCGGCGCCCCGGAAGGCGTGCCCTTCGGCATGGTCGGGCTTGAGCTGCAGAAAGACCGACAGATCGCGGGCGGCTTTCTCGAACTCTCCCAGTTCACCCCACGCCACGCCGCGCCGGAACCACGCCTCGGCGAACTCCGGCTTGAGTTCCGTGGCCCGGCCGAAATCGTCGATGGCATCGCGCTCGCGCTTCATCTTCATGAGCAGCAGGCCGCGCGCAAAGTACGGTTCGGGCGCATCCAGCCGCAGCTTCATGGCGGTGGCGTAGGCTTGCAGGGCGCCGTCATTGTCGCCGGTTGCGCCCAGGGCGTCGCCCAGTTTCTTGTACAGGCCGTTGTTCTCGACACCGCGCTGGATCGCGTTGTGATACGCGCCGACCGCCCCGCGCCAGTCCGAGAGAGCACTCAGGCAGTCGCCATAGGCGCTCCAGGTCTCTCCGTCGCCGGGTCGGACGACCAGCGCCGCCGCGAAGTCGCGCGCCGCTTCCCGCTGCTGGCCCGTCTGGAGCAGCAATCGCGCCCGGTGTTGGAGGCCGTCGGGATGATTGTGGTCGGCTTCGAGCAGATCATTGTAGGCGCCGATCGCCTGCGCCGTTTTGCCTTCCTTCTCGAAACGCAGCGCCCGCTCGTAAAGCGGGCGCGTATCCTTCACGGGCGCATTGTTGTCGCCCGGAGGCGGTGCCTGGGCCGAAACGAGCGGCGGGCAGAACGCCACGGCGCCCGCGAGCAGTGCGCAGAATCGAAGGCCGTACATTCCCATCGGATGCCTACAAAGAGCGTACGCGCTCTTCCAGCATACGCGCCTGCGCGGCGAAGTCCTCCCCCTCGAGGCACAGCGGCGCGCCGATCGTCACCTGGACCCGGCCGGGCCGCGCTAGGCCCGAGTCGGGATGCAGCACCCGGTTGACGCCGCGCACGCGGATCGGCACAACGGGAATCCGCAGGCGCGAGGCGATCATCGCGACGCCCGGCTGGAAGGGCAGGATCGTCTCGTCGCGGCTATGCCGGCCCTCGGGGAAAATCAGCGGGCACCAACCCTGCTCCACGACATGCCCGAGAGCCCGCAGCGCCTCGCGCGTGCCGGCCCCGCTCTGCGGGATGGGCAGGGCGTTGAACATCAGCAACGCGAGCCAGTAGTTCAGCGAGTTGGTGAACCAGTGGAACAGCGAGTGCGCGCGCGGGTGGAAGTGAGCGTCAAAGAACTCCAGGCGCATGGCGGGCGCCAGCCTCTGCCGCCAGCTCCAGCCCAGGGCGATGAAAATCACCGGCGTATCGAAGAAGCTCTGGTGATTGGATGCGAACAGCACCGGCCCGCGCAAGCCGCGCAGATGCTCGCGTCCATCGACGTGAACCCAGGCGAAAATCCGCGCCAGGTTCAGCACCCACAGGTTGAGGTTGACGACGCGAAATGCATTGGCGAGCCAGCGCCGGTTCCACCGCGGATAGTGGAATGGCTGGGCTGCCGGCGGGGGCTTGAGCTGCCCGCCGCGGAGGGCCTCCAGGTCGGCGATGGTCCGGGTGGACTCAAAGACCGTCTCGTCCACGGGCGCGCCGAGCTGCTGTTCGAGAGCGACCAGCAACTCGACGCGGTCGAGCGAGGACAGCCCCAGATCGTCGAGCGAGGTGGCGCCGCTCACCGCGCGTCCGGCGGTCCACTTCCGGAGCAGCTCTTCCACGCGGTCCGCAGAACGCGGGGCGGGCGGCGAGGATGAGGGCGGGGCGTCGCGCGGCCCGATCAGCCGGTCGCGAATCGCGCCGCGCTTCAGTTTACGAGTCCCGGCGGTGCGCGGCAGCTCGGCGTCGCGCCACAGCGTGTAGCCGCGGATCTTCTGGTGGTCCTCCAGCGCCGCATTGGCGCGGGCCACGATGGTCTCGGGATCCGCGCCCGCCTCCAGAATGAGAACGGCGTGCACCAGTTCGCCACCCTGGGCCGGAAGACCGATGACGGCCGCGTCCCGTACGCCGGGCGCGCGCAGCACAACCGGCTCCACGTCCTCCGGGAAGACGTTGCGGCCGTCGGCCAGCACGATCATCTCCTTCTTGCGGCCCTTGATGATGAGATGCCCGTCCGCATCGAGCCGGCCGATATCGCCGGTGTGGAACCAGCCGTCCCGAAAGGCGGCGAGAGTGGAGGCCGGATCGTTGTAGTAGCCGCTGGTGACATTGCCCCCGCGCACCAGCACTTCGCCGTCCGCGGCGATGCGGAGCTCGACACCGGCAAGCGGCTTGCCCACCGTGCCGCGCCGCGCGTGGAAGGGATGATTCAACGTGACGATGGGCGCCGTTTCGGTAAGGCCGTAACCCTGGATGACTACGAAGGGAAGGTTGGCCCAATACTGCTCCAGAGAGGCGTCCAGGGCCGCGCCGCCGACGATGAAGCTCCAGAATTTCCAGCCCAACAGATTGTGGATTTTGCGGTAGCGCCACCAGCGCCACCAGAATCGCTCGCCGGCCGGCGCGGGCTGCGCGGTCTCGGGGTGGAGGCCCAGCACGTACTCGCGCAGCACCTCGAGAATCTTGGGCACCGAGACCAGCACGGAGATGCGCCGCGTCTTGATCTGACGCACGATCTCCTGCGGGTTCTGGCTCCGCTGGAAGATCACGGTGCCGCGAATCATGGGCGTGATGAAGAGCGCCATCGCCTGTCCGAACATATGGCTCAGCGGGAGCAGGTTGAGGAAGCGGATGGGCGAGAAGGGCCAGGCGTACCAGCGGTGCTTCAGAACCTCGCGCTCGACGGGAACGATGTTGGCCAGGATGTTGCGATGCGTGATCAGGACGCCTTTCGGCTCGGCCGTCGCGCCGGAGGTGAACAGGATCTGGCAGATGTCGTCGGGCCGGGCAGGCGCTTCCTCGAGGCCGCACGGGGTGTCCCAATCGAGAGACGCGAGCTGGAACACGGGCGGGCCGCCGGGAGCGCTTCGCGGCGGCAGTTGCACATCTTCTCCGATGAGGATCGCCTTGGCCGCGGTGATGCGGACGACGCGCTCGAGGAAATCGGGCGAGTGGCGCTCGTCGATGGGCGCGACGGCGACGCCGCGCAACATGCAGCCCCAGAAAGCGGCCACCCAGGCGGGGCGGTTTTCGCTCCACAGGACCACGCGGTCGCCGGGGCCGATGCCATGGTCGCGCAATTGCGCCGCGCAGTTGCGGGCGCAGCGGGCGAAGGCCGCATAGGTGTAGCTGCGCGGGCGAAAGCCATCGTCATAGACGAGGTATTCGCCGCGCAGCTGGGCAACCGTTCGGAAGTAGTCGAGCAGCGTTGTGCGGACCATGCCTGGTGCGTTGCGGCCGGACTTGTGGAACCACCTGCCGGTCATGCTGATTCTACTGGATCGTGCTGGAGCCTTCCACGCCGATGTCGCCGGGGATCACGTTGCGGTTGATGTAGTTGTCGAGGTTGATGACGTAAGTCTCCGGCGCGTCCACGAGAACCGGCGAGTGCGTGGCGCAGATGACGCGGAAGCGCTTCCGGTTGACGAGTTCCAGGAGCATTTTCAGGATGCGGCGCTGGTTGGAAACCGAGAGCGCCATCTCGGGCTCGTCCAGCAGCAGAACGGTGCCCTCGGGCAGCGACGGGAAGGTCTCGCGGAACATCGACAGCATCACCTGGCCATGGCTCGCGCTGGAGACGAACTCGCGCATTGCGGGGTTGTTAGCGAACAGTTCGAGGTGCATGCGCGGGTTGTGCTGTTCGGCGTCGAAGAGGAACGCCTGGGGAGTCTCAATCCGGTTCTCGAGGCGGTAGATGTAGCCGTCGATGCGGTCGTCGCGCAGGGCGTAGTAGATCGAGTGCAGCAGCGTGGACTTGCCGCAGCCGTTCTCTCCCGTGAGCAGGATCAGGGGATGGGAAAGATCCACCATGACCGGCATGTGGAAGTTCAGGCCCACGAGAATCGGATGCGCCAGAATCTTGAGAATCACGGTGGTCCGCCTTGGCTGGAAACTGCTGGATGAGACGCGAGTGCAAGACCAGGATAACAGCGCGGCGGCGGGCGTCAGAGTGTCAACACGCGCCCGGCTGCAGCTCGAAGTTGCGGAAACTGCCGGTGTTGAAAAACGACCCGAGGCCGACGCGGCCCGCGCCGAGGCTGAAGTCGGCGCCCCGCAACGAGGGGTGCGGGCGGCCATCGATCCACGTTTCGACCAGTCCTTTCGAGGCGTCATAGACGATCCGGACGCGAGTCCAGCGCAAGGCATCGGCGAGGCTGGCGGGGCCGTCGTCGGGGCTGATGCGGACGCGGTCGCCGCCATAGACGTGGAAGACGCCGTTGTGGACGGGTTGTTTCCGCGCCGCGTCGGTGGAGAGGTGGACGTAGTCGAAGTGCAGCGGGTCGCGCCAGGCGTAGACCACGATGAGCGACGTACTGGCGGCGAAACCCCTGGCCTCGACGTTTAATGTGAAGCAGCCGGCCGGCTCGTGCTCCAGGAGCGCATACTGAATGGGCGCCCGCGGATTGGCCTCCTGCGGCCGGGGCACGTTCAGGTTCAGAACCTCTCCGTCGGGAGTTTTCTCGACTTTCCAGTCGGCCGCCTGGTGCACCAGCCAGCGCCGGCCGAAGCAGGCGATCGGCTGCGCGGGCATGGGCAGTGCAGGCGGCGCGGCGAGCAGCGGCGTCCGCAGGAGCAGCGGCGCGGCCAAGGGGGGCAAAGTGAGGAAGTTGCGGCGGTTCATCACTGGTTATTGTTCCATATCGCCAGGCCGCTGCGGCAGGACGCCGGAGCCGCATTCCGACCCTGGCCCGGGGCATAGCGGCGCGGTCAGGACCTCGTTGGGCTCACGCGATCACGGGCCGGCCGAAGGAGCTGTAGGGGGGTATGGATGGAGCGGGAGACGGGATTCGAACCCGCGACATCAACCTTGGCAAGGTTGCACTCTACCAACTGAGTTACTCCCGCCCGGGGAGACTTCTTCATTCTTGCTCTGGCTCGGCGGATCTGTCAATTCACTCAGGAGCTTGCGGGACATCAGGAACATTTTGGTGCCAAAATGGCGTAGATTTCCACAGGCGTGAGGAACAAGAAGGTGTTTGTTTTTAATGAATTACAAAAGTGTTTCATTTGGGCTTGGCAGAGACCGGAACTGTGGTATGCTGATGATCGCCGGAGCGAGGGGGACTGCCTCAACGGGGAACACGCTGGGTATGGACAGCGGGGGCAGCAACTAGCTTCGGTGCAGTCGTCGAATTCCAATTGAGTGGTTCCACAGCCTGAGAAACGAGTGGAAATCACGAGGGAGAGTTGTGGTCTCATGGTGGAAACTAACGCCTGGGAAACAGTCAAAGAAGCGCTCCACGTCAGGATGAAAGCGGAGGCTTTTCACAACTGGGTGGCGCGGACCGAGTTGCTCGAACAGGAAGGGAAACGGTTGCGGGTTCTGGTGCCCGATGAGGTCACCAGGTTGTGGTTGGAGGGAGAGTACGCCGGGCAAGTCCAGAGCGTGATTCAGAGTCTCAATCTGCCCATTCAGAAGGTCTACTACGAGCTGGCCAGCAATGGTGGCGAGGCGCCTGCCGCGGCAGAGGAGAACGGGAATGGCCATGGCCTGCAATTCCCGACGGCGGGGGATCAACTGAATCCGCGGCTGACTTTCGATTCCTTCGTCGTGGGAAGCTGCAATCAGTTTGCGCACGCCGCGGCCAAGGCCGTGGCCTCGACGCCGAGCAAGAGCTACAATCCGCTGTTCATTTACGGTGGCAGCGGGATGGGTAAGACGCACCTGATTCATGCCATCGGCCATGCCGTGCTGCAACGCTGGCCGGCCATGCGCCTGGTTTACACCACCGGCGAGCGCTTCGTAAACGAGATGGTGTACTGCCTGCGCGGCGGTCGGATGACGTCATTCCAGTCGCACTACCGGACGGCGGATCTGCTGCTAATCGACGACATCCATACCGTTGCCGGGAAGGAGCGCACGCAGGAGGAGTTCTTCCACACGTTCAATGCGCTGTATGACCATCAGAAGCAGTTAGTGATGAGCAGCGACTCGCTCCCCAAGGACATGAAGGGGCTGGTGGAACGCCTGCGGACGCGCTTCGAGTGGGGATTGATGGTAGATGTCCAGCCGCCCGATCTCGAGACGAAGATGGCGATCCTCGACATGAAGGCGCAGGAAGAGGGCGTGCGTCTGCCGGAGGACGTTCGGATTTTCATTGCAACAAAGACGAAGACTAGCGTGCGCGAACTGGAAGGCGCGTTCACCAAACTGGTGGCGTACTCCAGTGTGATCGCCGCGCCGGTGACACTCGACATGGCGCGGCAGGTGCTGAAGCCAATCCTGCACAACGGCGAGCGCCGGGTGACAATCGATGCGGTGATGCGCGCCGTGGCAGAGCGCTTTGACCTGCAACCCTCGCAGCTCAAACAAAAGACCAACGCGCACGAGATTTCCAGGCCGCGGCAGATCGCCATGTACCTGGTAAAAGAGCTGACCTCCGCGTCGCTGCCCGAAATCGGACGGCATTTCGGAGGCAAGCATCACACCACCGTGCTGCACTCGGTGCGCAAAGTGGACGAAATGCGCCAGACCGACCCTGATTTGAACAATCTTATCCACAACTTAATGGATTCATTCCACTAGGCTTATTCGTTTTTTGCACAGATAAAGTACAGATTTGCCGGCGTACTTCTGTGGACATCCGGGTAGGCCCGGATTGCCCTCAGATCCAGAGCGGTAAAATCACAGGTTGCCAAGCCGGGAACGCTCAGAGTTTTGTATAATTTAGAGAGATTTCGACATTTCCACAGGACTTATGAATCCGGAGAACATAAGGAATTGTAAGTTCCTGTTCCAGGAGAATCCTCGAAGGGGGTAGTCATCGCATGGAATTCTCGGTCAACAAGGCGGATCTGGTTCGGGAATTGAATCTCTCGCAGGGTGTTGTCGAGCGCAAGACGACGATCCCCATTTTGTCGAACATCCTGCTGGAGGCTTCAGGCGACATGTTGACGCTGACGGCGACAGACCTGGAGTTGGGGATTCGATGTGAAGCTCCGGCGAAGGTGAAGTCAGCCGGGACGGGAACGATTCCGGCGAAGAAGCTGTTGGATTATGTGCGTCTGCTGCCCGAGGCCGAAGTTCAGGTAAAGATCGCCGACAATCACTGGATGACGCTGCTGTGCGGGCGGTCCAGGACGCGGATCGCGGGCATGTCGCGCGAGAGTTTTCCGGAATTGCCGGAGATGCCGGCGGTCCTGACGAAGATCCCCGTGGGATTATTAGCGTCGATGATTACGAAGACGATTTTCTCGATTTCAGTGGAGGAGTCGAGATTCACGCTGAACGGAGCGTTGCTGCAGCTCAAGGGTACTGCCCTGGCGGTGGTGGCAACGGATGGCCACAGGCTGGCGTTGATGGAGTGCGAGAATCCGCTAGCCGAGGGCGAGGGAGCAAATACAAAAGCGCTACTGCCACGTAAGGCGATGAACGAGCTGCTGAAGCTGGCTGGCGAAGAGTCAGACCACGATGCGGGCGTCGAATTTGCCGCGGACGATAACCACCTGTTCTTCCGCTTGGGCAGCCGCCTGTTGATCAGCCGCAAACTGACGGGCAACTTCCCGGACTACGAGCGCGTGCTGCCCAAGACACACGCGCATAGCGTCGAGATCGGGAAGGAAGAACTGCGCGCGGCAATTGAGCGCGTGTCGCAGTTTTCGGACGAACGTTCAAGGGCCATCAAGATCCGGTTCGGCGAAAACGAAGCGGTGATCCACAGTTCGATCAGTGAGAGTGGCGAGTCAGAGGAAAACCTGCCGGTCGACTATAGCGGGCCGACGGTGGAGATTGGCTTCAACGCTCAGTACCTGCTGGACTTCCTGCGGGCCGTGGCAGAGCCGGCGGTGGCGTTCCACTTCAAAGATGCCCAGAGCGCGGGCGAAATGCGCCCCTCGGGCGAAGGTATCAAGTACAACTACCGCTACGTGGTCATGCCGATGCGCATCTGAGCCCGTGGCGGGATCCAAGGATAAGAGAATTTGAGCACTTCAGGGAATTACGATTCCAGCAGCATCAAAGTGTTGGAAGGGCTGGAGGCGGTGCGCCTCCGGCCGGCGATGTACATCGGCTCGACGGGCGAGTCAGGCCTGCACCACCTGGTCTACGAGGTCGTGGATAACTCAGTGGACGAGGCGCTGGCGGGATACTGCACCGATATTCACGTGACGATCCACATCGACGACTCAGTCACGGTGGTGGATAACGGACGCGGGATTCCGGTCGACATCAAGGAGGAATTCGGGATCTCCGCGGCCGAGATCGTAATGACAAAGCTGCATGCCGGAGGCAAGTTCGACTCGAACAGCTACAAGGTATCGGGCGGGCTGCATGGCGTGGGCGTCAGCTGCGTCAACGCACTTTCGGAGACGCTGCACCTGGAGATCTGGCGCGAAGGCTACACCTGGGAGCAGGACTACGAGCGCGGGCTGCCCAAGGCGCCGCTGGCGAGGGCGGGCCGAGCCGGCCGGAAGACGGGCACGAAGATCACGTTCAAGCCCGACGGCAGCATCATGGACGTGACGAAGTTCAACTTCGACACGCTGGCGCAGCGGCTGCGCGAGATGGCGTTCCTCAATAAGGGCCTGAGAATCACGCTGAACGATGAGCGCACCGACCCGGTGAAGACCAGCGAGTTTCACTTCGAGGGCGGGATCGTCGAGTTCATCAAGCACCTGAACCGCGGCAAGAACGTGCTGCACGACAAGCCGATCTCGATCGAAGGGCAGCGCGACCTGCCGGGCGGAGGGGAGCTCACGATCGACATCGCGCTGCAGTGGAACGACTCCTACTCGGAGACGATCTTCAGCTTCGCCAACAACATCAACACCAAGGACGGCGGCTCGCACCTGACCGGATTCCGCCAGGCGATGACGCGCACGCTCAATGCGCAGGCGCGCGCCTCGGGGCTGTTGAAGGACGACAAGGACGGCAACCTGAGCGGAGACGATGTGACCGAGGGCCTGACGGCCGTGGTGAGCGTCAAGCTGCCGCAGCCGCAGTTCGAGGGCCAGACCAAGGGCAAGCTGAATTCGGATATCGCCGGCTACGTGACGCAGATTGTCAATGAGAAGCTGAGCGAGTACTTCGACAAGAATCCCGCAGTCATGAAAAAGATCGTGGGCAAGGCCGTGGATGCGGCGCGCGCGCGCGAGGCGGCGCGCAAGGCGCGCGAGCTGACGCGGCGCAAGGGGGCGCTCGATTCCGGCGGCCTGCCAGGCAAACTGGCCGACTGCCAGGAGAAGGACCCGTCGCGCTGTGAGCTGTTCCTGGTGGAAGGCGAATCGGCGGGCGGCACCGCAAAGAGCGGACGCGACCGGCGCTACCAGGCGATCCTGCCGTTGCGCGGCAAGATCCTGAACGTGGAGAAGGCGCGCTACGACAAGATGCTGGGGCACGAAGAGATCCGCATCCTGATCACGGCGCTGGGGACGGGCATCGGGAAGGACGATTTCGACGTCACCAAGCTGCGCTATCACAAGGTCATCCTGATGACCGATGCCGACGTTGACGGGTCGCACATCCGGACGCTGCTGCTGACGTTCTTCTACCGGCACATGCCCGAACTGGTGCTGCGCGGCCACATCTACATCGCGCAGCCGCCGCTGTACCGCATCAAGAAGGGCCGCAGCGAGAAGTACATCAAGGATGACAAGGAATACGTCCGCGAAATTCTGAGGCGCGCCACCGAGAATGTGACGGTGGAGTACGGCGAGGCCGAGACCAGGGGCAAGCTGGAAGGCGGAGAGTTGCGCCAATATCTGATGGCCCTGGACGAGTTCCAGCACTTGTTCGGCCGGCTGGAGCGCAAGCTGAGCGATGCGCGGATCGTCGAGCTGATCACGGATCCGGCGCGGGCGATCGACACCAAGGCCGATTTCGGCGACGAAGCGAAAATCGCAGCCACGCGCGTGGCGCTCGAGGCGCTGGGCCTGAAGGTGCGCACGGAGTTCGACGAAGAGCACTCGACGTGGAACCTGCTCTATCACGACGAAGCGCACGGCGACCGTGTGATCGGCTGGGAGCTGGCGTCGCAGCCGGAGTTCCGGCGGCTGCGCAATCTGGCCCGGCAGACGCAAAAGTATAACCACCCGCCGTTTGTCGTAACCAAAGATGCGCGGCGTGAGCAGATCGCGGACTGGCGGGAACTCATCGGCTACCTGAAGAAGGAAGGCACGCGCGACTGCAGCGTGCAGCGCTACAAGGGGCTGGGCGAGATGAATCCCAATCAGCTTTGGGAGACGACGATGAACGCCGAGACGCGCACGATGCTCGAAGTGCGGCTGGAAGACGCGGTGGAAGCGGACCAGACGTTTTCGACGCTGATGGGCGAGGACGTCGAGGCGCGGCGCAAATTCATCGAGACCAATGCGCTCGATGTGCGCAACCTGGACGTCTAGTTGAACGCGCGGGTCCGGCGCTCCCAGCGCGGGCCGGTGTTGGAATGCCGACAACCGTCTCCCCTACACGTACACCCGTTTCACTCTCTGGCCGATACCGCACAGAACGCTGTAGCTGATGGTTCCGGCGGCGCGGGCGATGGCCTGCGCGTCGAGGCTCACATTGCCGTCGCTGCCGAGCAGCGTCACCGCGTCGCCGGGCGAGAGGTGCGGGCAGTCGGTGATGTCGATGCTCGTCAGGTCCATCGAGATCGAGCCCAGGATCGGCACCAGCCTGCCGCCGGCGATCACCTTGCCTTTGTTGGAAAGGCGGTGCATCATGCCGTCGGCGTATCCGACGGCGAGCACGGCCATGCGCGTGGGGCGTTCGCAGGTGAACATCGCGCCGTAGCCGACGCGGGCGCCGGTAGGGAGGTCCTTCACCTCGAGGATGCGCGCTTTCCAGTCCAACGCGGGGCGCACCACCAGCAGCGGCGGCGGGGCATCGCCGCGCGCGGGGCTGAGGTAACCGTAAATGGCATGGCCCGGGCGCACCATGTTGGCCCACGCCGGGCGGCGGCCGTAGGCGATGGGGATGGTGCTGGAGAGATGCTGATAGCGCGGCGTCAGGCCGGCCGCGGCGAGGGTGTCGCGAACGGCGATGAAGCGGGCCAGTTGCTCGTCGGTTTGCGAAGAAGCATAGTTGCCGGCGGAGGCGAAGTGCGTCATCAGGCCCTCAAATCGCGCGGCGTGACAGGCAGCGATGACGCGCGCCAGGGTGGAGGGCTCCTCGCGCGTGCCCAGCCGGCTCATGCCCGTGTCCAGCGAGAGGTGGTAGGGCAAGGGGCGCGCCAGGGCGGCGGCCATGCGATCGTAATCGAGCAACTGGGCGATGGATTGGATACAGGGCGTGAGCTCGAAGTCGATCAGAGCGGGGCGTTCGAAGGGCAGAAAGTCGCCCATGATGAGAATGCGCGCCGTGATACCCGCCTGGCGCAGTGTCACGCCCTCCTCGACGTTGCTGACCGCGAGCCAGCGCGCGCCCTCCTGGGTCAGGATGCGCGAGACCTCGACGGCGCCGTGGCGATAGGCGTCGGCTTTCACGACCGGCATGACCTCGACGGCCGGGCCGACAGCGCCGCGCACGGCGTGGAAGTTCTCGGCGAGCTGGCGGCGTGAAACCTCGACCCAGCAACGGCAGGTGATTGGCACCATGTTCTTATTGTGGGCTGTGGCCGCGCGGTTCGGGTAGTATCGGAACTGCCATGTATGAGGCTCCGGACATTCCAGGCGCGGCGGATGTCGTCGCGTGGTTCGGCTATTGGCCGACATTCCACGATGCTCAGGTTCTCTCGGTTACCCTCAACCGGTCGGGCGAATCACAGGTCGTGATTCACACGTTCGAGATGACCAAGGAGGTCGATGCGCGGGGTTACTACGTCCTCCGGAAACACTGCTTGGTCACCTTTTGTTTTGAGGGTTTCATGCGAGACCGGGACGGCAGCACGCGAACCGAACTTGCGTCCTTCAAAGAGTGGAACGAGCTCAGCGGCGCCTGGGTGGTGAAACATGAAGCGGGCTACGAGCTAGTGCTCGAAGGGGCCACCGGTGTCAACGGCAAGATCATGTGCAAGCAGATGAGCGTGCGGATCGAGCCCTATTCTCCCGAACAGCCGGAGGCCTCAAGCTAGGCGGTGGGATGGAGCAGGCTGCTGAACAGCCTTTCGTACTCCGTGGTCACCGCGTCCCAGCTATAACGCTCGCGCACGCGCTGCATCGCCGCCTCGCGGTAGGCATCGCGCTGCGCCTCGCTCATCTCCAGCACTTCGCGCAGGCGTGCAGCTAGCGTTGCTTCGTCGTGGAAGGCGAGGCCCGCGCCGCCGGCGACCTCATGGTTCTCGGGCGTCATTAGGTATAAGACCAGCGCACCGCGGCCCAGGGCTTCAATGAGCGCCGGGTGCGTGCCGCCGACTTCGGTGGCGTGAATATAGGCGAAGCTGTGCGACTGCAGCTCGTGATAGCCGTCGCCGTAGATGGCCCCGGGGAAAATGATGCGGCCGTCGCGCGTGTCCTTCAACGCGCGGATGTAGTCCGGCGCATAGGGCGCATCGCCCACCAGAACCAGGCGCAGGTCCGTTGGAACCTGCTCGAAGGCGCGCCGGACCAGGAGGGCGTTGTTCTCCGGCTCGAACCGGCTGACGTAGAGGAAATAGCTTCCGGGTTGGAGGCCCAGCCGCGCCAGCGTGGGGCCCGGATCGACCTTGCCCAGGGGCGCTCCATAGGGAATGAACCACGAGTCGCGTCCGTAGCGCGCGCGATAGTAGTCGCGGATGCATTGGGCGTCGGTGACGATTTCGTCGGGACAAAATGTGGCCAGCGCTTCCGAGACGAGATACCAGGAGCGGGCAGCCAGGTTCCACTTCTTCCTATGGCGCTCAATGCCGTCTACGTTGAGCGCGACGCGCATGCCGGCGAGGCGGGGCAGGGACGTGAACAGGGCGTTGGCGGCATTGCAGTACAGGACGACATCGTGGGGGCGGCCCAGCAGGTCCAGCGTGGAAACGAAGGTGTGCTGGAGGGTCTCCAGATACTTGTGGCGGAGCGGGGCGAGGTAACGTAAGTGGACACCGCGCCAGCACGGCTCGGGGGGACGTTCGCGGCAGTAGACCGTCACCTGGTGGCCACGCACGGCCAGGCGGGTGGAGAGTTCCTCGGCGAAGGTCTCAAAGCCGCCGTAACGCGCCGGAATACCGCGCGTGCCGAGGATTGCAATACGCATGGCGGGCAGGCGACAGGGGACGGCGGATTATGGCTCGGCGGCCTGCGTGGCCGTTCCGGGCGGGGCCATCGCCCGGGCGCTCTTGTGCGCCGGGCGGCTCACGGGATGGTAGTGGAACCAGGTGGCGATGTACTCGTCGCTTACGCGCCGGCGCTCCATGATCCAGCGGCGCTTGGACCACACACGCTTCCAGGCGCGGATGACCTCCCAAAAGGCCCTCAGGGAGTAATGCTCATACAGGAAACAGCAGCCCAGCACGACGAAGTCGCGCGTCGAGATGGAGAGCCAGCACCGGCCGTAAAGATCGCGCGTCATGTTCTTGATGCGCATCAGGAACCGGTTCTTGACCGAGTGCATGTTGATCTGGCGGGGCAAGGCCCGGCGGTTGCCGGGCAGCACGGCGCGAACATGGTAGCCGCGCGCGTAGGGTGTGTAGAGGCAGCGCCAGCCGAGCAATTGCGCGCGCCAGGCGACATCGGCATCCTCGCGATAAACGAAGAAGTCGGGGTCGAAAAACTCGCCGTTGATGGAGACGTCGTCGATCATGTCGCGGCGGTACAGCGCGGCGGCTGCCGTGGCACCGAAGACGTATTCGCGTTTCAGGTAGTGGCCGTTGTCGATCTCACGGCTGCCGCGGTCGAGGTGCCGCAGGTTGGGAGTGAAGTAGATGCCGGTGCTGTCCACGCGCGGCCGGGACTCGATGTGGAAGTCCGGGCTCATGGCCAGAAGCTTGCCGCAGACCGAACCCACGCCCGGGTCGGTCCGGCCGGCGTCAATCAGGGCCTGGATGAAGTACGGCATCAGCAGGACGTCGGGATTCAGGGTGAGAACCCAGTTGCCGCGGGTCAAAAGAATGGCCTGGTTCTGGGCGGCGGCGAAGCCCATGTTGCGCTGATTGTGGACAATGGTGCAGCGCTCCTCGTATTGCTCGAGGATGTCGCGCGTCCCGTCGGTCGAATTGTTGTCAACGACGATCACCTCGATGTCCGGGCCCTTTTGGCCGAGCACGGACTCGAGGCAACGCTTGATGAAGCGGCCGCTGTTATAGGTCACTACCGTGACCGAAACAAAATCCTTTGAAGCCATCCGATCAGGCAATCATCCCCGTTCAGTACTTTCCTCACCCGGGCATCCTGCCAAGTCTTCGCACTTGATGCGTCGGACAGCCACCCAAGGGGCGGCCACCGCGCGGCGAAGGACAACGCCAGCCGCCAGCAACGGGTCCGGAGAGCCCCGCCGCAAAGCTTCCCACAGTCCGCGAACCGTCGCGCCGAATGCGACGGCCGTGGCCACCAGGATCAGTCCCGGCGCACGAAAGTGGAGGCCGGCAAATCGTAAAAGGTTACCGTACCAGTATACCTGCCGTCGACACCAGTTCAAGCTGCCAACTGAGCGTCCTCCCAGATGCACGGCGAGGACCACAGGTTCGTAGCGGATCCGGTATCCGGCATTCCTGATCCGGACGCAGAAATCAACATCTTCAAACCAGACCGGATGGAAGCCCTCGTCGAAGCCGCCGAGGCGGGCCCAGGCGGCGCGCCGGATCAACAGGAAGGCGCCGGCGGGCTGCTCGGCATCGCAGGCCTGGGACAGGTCGAGATCGAGGCAGCGGTAACGGCGATTGACCGGATTGCCCGGCCAGAACCGGTTCAAACCTATGTTTTCAAAGGCCAGTGCCGCGGGCGTGGGGAAGCGTCGCAGCGTGAAGCCGCGCTGTGGCGCGCCGCCCGGCTCGCACAGGGCGCCGGCGGCAATGGCGACCAGGGGATCGTCGAAACAACGGACCAATGCCGCGAGATCGTTTTGCAGAACGGCGTCAGGGTTGAGCAGCAGGACGAGGTCGGATGATTCCAACACGCAAAAGCCCTGATTCGCCGCCGCAGCGAAGCCGCGGTTCTCGCGGTTGTGTACAACGGTCACACCCGGAACGCCAGCCGCCACACCCGCCGAGCCGTCGGTCGATGAGTTGTCCACTACAACCAGGCCGGCCTCCGGACGGGCGAACCGGAGACAGGCCTCGATACAGGGCCGCAGACAGGGAGCGGATTGATGAGAGACGATGACGACGCCAACTCGCATGCTGATCTTTACTCGCCAGCCAGGCGGAAGTACCAGCGCCAGAAGGCATCTCGGGGCGGGCGCTCCTGCCAATCCAGGATAGCCTGCTCCCAGGCGGCGAAGCAGGCGGCCAGGAGGCCGGCGTCGAAGGGCGTGCCAGCGCGGCGCAGACGCCGCCAGGACCTGAGGGCGTCGAGTTTGCCCAGCAGCCAGGCCCCGGCGACGCCATGCCGGAGAGCCAGCACGCCCCACAGCAGTTGTCCCGAGAAAACGGCCCGGCCGAACTCGTGAACCCATCCGGGCGGGTAATGGCGCGCCACCAGGAACAGCTGATTGCGCGACTGCAACCGCGTGGCGCGGGCGCTCCACGCCCCATAGGTCGCGCTGCCGCGGTGCGCGGCACAGGCAGCGGCCACAAAAACGCCTCGCACCTGGCGCCGCTGGAGCCGCAGGGCAAAGTCCACATCTTCCAGATAGGCCTCGAAGGTCTCGTCCAGCAGACCTGCCTCGATGAAGGTCTGCCGCCGGATCAGCAGGGCGGTGAGCGTTGGCAGCCAGGGCCCCTCCGGGGCGCGCATGGTGGACACGGGGAAGCCTGAACCGGCGCGCCACGGGCACGCGGCGCGGGAGAGCAGGTCGTAGCCGCCGTCGAGAATGCCCGGGTCCTCCTGCCGGACGATCGGGCCGCAGGCATACCCGGCGCCGGCAGATTGGGCTGCCGGGAGCAACCGGGCGATCCACTCCGGCCCGAGCGTAACGTCAGTGTTGATGATGGCCACCCATTCCGTTGCGGCCTCAAGCACTCCGGTGTTGACGGCGTGGGCGAAACCCCGGTTTTGCCCGAGTGCCAGCACTCTCGCGCCGAGATCCCGGGCCAACCGCGGACTTTCGTCCGTGGAGCCATCGTCAACAACCAGAATCTCGCCCGGCGGCAGGCTCTGGTGGAGCGCCGAATCCACGCATTCGCGGAGCAGGTGTGCGCCGTTGTAGTTCGGTATGACGAGAGTGATGGGCGCGGGCATGCGCGGCCCAAGCGGGCCTCCGGAATGGTATCACGCACGTTCGGGCGCGGGCAAAGCCGCGGACGGGGCCGCTATGATGGGTGTGTGAAACAGCTTCCTGTGTGCGCAATGATCGTTCTCGTCCTGGCCGCCGCGGGTTCCGCGCAAAGGGTCGCCCCGGCGAATCTATCCGAAGTGAAAACCGTCTACATCCTGCCGATGGCTTCGGGGATGGACCAGTACCTTGCCAGCCGGTTGACGCGCGAAGGCGTATTGCAGGTGGTGACCGACCCTGCCAAGGCCGATGCGCTGCTCACCGATCATCTGGGGGCCGCTTTTGAGGCCCGCGTGAAGGAACTGTATCCCGAGCTGAAGCCGGCTGCGGGCACTGCCGGCGTCAAGGCCGAGGCTGCGTTTCAAAAGGCAGACGACAAGAGCGATGCGAAAGCGCCCGAAAAGGCTGACACTGACAGAGCCGGAGCCAGGGGCGGCTTCGACCTGAAGACTCAGGATATTCAACCAGTCCACGCCCCGTCGCGCGCGCGCGGCACGATCTTCCTGGTCAGGCGAGGCAGCTGGGAAGTGCTGTGGTCGGCCTATCGCGAACCGCGCGGCCGGCAGAGCAAGGAACAGGAACGGACGGCGGGGGAATTCGTCAAGGAGCTGAAGGCGTCGCTCCAACCCGCTTCTGCGATAAAGCCAGACGGTAAGTAGCCAGCAGCCGCTCGGTCATCGCGTGCAGGCCGCGGGCCTGCTCGATGAACTCGCGGGCGCGCAGAGCCATCCGGGCCGCCTCCTCGGGCCGCTCGAAGATATCCAGAATTGCCTGTGCGAAGGCCTGAGGTTCGTCGGCCAGCCGGCAGTACAATCCATCCTCGGCGCCCAGCCCTTCGGCGCCCAGCACGGTCGAAACCGCCGGGATGCCCGCCGCGAAGGCCTCCTGCAGCTTCATGCGGACGCCGGAGCCGCTCAGGATGGGACAGACAAACACCGCCGACTCGGAGAGCGGCAGCGCCAGGTCCGGGACGAAGCCCTCCAAAGCGACCGAGCCATTGAAATCCGGCAGTGTGCCTGGAGGAGGCGGATCGGCGCCGATGATCTGAAGGCGCGCATCGGGACAGCGGTCCCGCACGCGCGGCATCACGTGGTCTAAGAACCAATCCAGGGCCTCGGCGTTGGGTTTGTGGCGGAAGCTCCCCAGGAACAGCATGGTGTGGGGGCGCCGGCCGTCGAGCCGGAGCTCGAAGCGCGCCAGGTCCATGCCGGCCCGCACGTCGCAGTCGATGCGGCCCTTCAGCCGCGGCTCGTAGGAGAGCAGGAAATCGCGGTTTTGCGGTGTGCAGACCTGGGCGCGGTCCACCCGCCGCAACAGCCGCAGTTCGTACCGCAGCGCACGCAGATATTCGAAGAACGCTTTGGCCCTGAGCACGCCGCGCCAGGAGTGCAAGCCGCTGTGAATCGATTGAAAGTAGATGTCGTGTTCGAACAGAATCCAGACGATGTTCCTGCAATGGCGCTGGAAATACTGCCCCATGTTCGTGTATTCGATTTGCACGATGTCGATGGAACGGCGCAGGATCTCGCGTTCGATGACCCAGGCGACGTTTTCGTCCTGGAATTCGTGCACCGCATGGGGTTCGAGTGCGCCCAGGCGCGGCGCAACCGCAGTCCGGCGCAGCAACGGCGTCACGGACGCGGCGATGGCCCCGAGCTGAGTTTGCTCCTCCACCTGCGCGGGCGTTTCGCACAGGATGATCAGGTGCGTCTCGGCGAACTCACTGAGGTGCGCGACGGTGCCGTAGATGGAGATGGACCCGCCGTGAATGGGCGGCCACAGGGCATAGGGACAGACGAACAGAACCCGCGGCCGCGAGGGGGCCGGATCGAAAGCGGAATAGCGATCGTGGTAGCAGACCGGTTGTGAGCGCCGGAAGGCCTCGCTTTCTTCGACCACGGCCAGCGAGCGGGCGCGCCAGCGGGCGCGGAGCGCGTCGGGGAGTTGGAGAAACGCCTTGAGCAGAGCGTGGCAGCTCGCGCGCTGCAACGACGGCCCGGCGAGCCAGGAGTAGAGGCCGCCCGCGAGGACCCAGCCAAAATGCGCCAGCAGGCGCGAGCTCGCATGCGCATTCTTCCAGGCGTAGAGAAGAGCGTTCTTGCGGATGACGCCTTCGATGTAGGAGCTGGAGAAATGCCTGCCGATGGTGCCCCGGTGCTCATGCCAGACCCGGCTATTGGGCTGGTAAAAGATGCGCCAGCCGCGCTTCCATGCCATCAGGCCGAGGTCGCTGTCCTCCATATAGAACGGCCGCAGCAGCGGGTCGAATCCGCCCAGCTCGAGGAATTTCCGGCGGTCGAAGGCGCACGAGCCGCCGCCTCCGTAAAAGCACGGCCAGAGAGTATCGATCGAGTCGTCGGCCTGATGCCGCGCGCGGAGCAGGCCGCGTGCCCAGCAGGCTTGTGTCAGCCCCGTCTCCTCGCGGCGCCTGGTTGGATCGGCGAACAGAATCTGGCAGGAGACGGCAAAGACGTCGGGCGAGTGAAAGCCGTCGAGCAGCGGCTGGAGAAAATCCCCGGCCACCCGCATGTCGCTGTTGAGCAACACGACGATGTCGTTGCGCGCGGCCTCGATGCCGCGGTTCGACCCGCCGCCGAAGCCATAGTTACGCTCCAGCGGAAGCACGCGGACCTGGGGAAAGCTGGCCTGCAGGAACGCCACGCTGCCGTCGTTCGAAGCGTTGTCCACGACAATCAGCTCGTGGCGCGGATTTGGGCCGAGGGCCGCGAGAATCGAAGGGACGTACTTTTCGAGAAGGTCGCGGCCATTCCAATTCGGAATCACCACCGAGGCGGCGGAGTTGTCGGGCTGAACGTCGCGTGGCGGGCGGATGCGGCCGAACAGTTTCCACAGCAGATCGCAGGCCAGCAGCGCAGCGGCCGGGATGGCCGCTAATAACGGCGAAAGGAGAACGAGGGGGATCGCTGCAAGAAACCGAAGGAACCTTCTCATGACTTACAAGCGGCTGAGATCGGGACCGACGTTGATGCCGCGGCCGATCTTGATCCAGCGTGACTGTTGAACAAGAGAGAGGATCTTGCGGAGGCGTTCGATTTCGTCCCGTGCGGCCTGGCGGCCACTTTCCGTCTCGGCCAGGCGCTGGATCGCTTCGTCGAGCACCGCCGCCAGGCGGGCGATCCCGGTCGCGGCGGCCTCGTGCTGGTCCCCGGTCTCATCGAGATGCAGGCTCACGGTGCGCAGGTCCGCCTGGTGGCTGCGCTCGCTGATTTCGAGCAGGCCTTCGTAGCGGTCGGCGGTCGCTTGCAGCTGGCGGAACACGGCTTCGAATCGCTCGTGCGCGGATTGCCCCCAGGCCTGCGCGGCTTCCAGTTCCCTGGTGCGGCTGGTGAGGAGTTCGTTGGCCGCGCGCTCATTGGCGGCGAGGCGGTCTTCGTAGGACTGTACCACCGCCAGCAATTCGCGGCGCCAGGCTTCGAATTGCTCGTGCTCGGACAGCGCCCAGGCCTGGGCGGCTTCCAGTTCCGTGGTGCGGCTGGTGAGGAGTTCGTTGGCCGCGCGCTCATTGGCGGCGAGGCGGTCTTCGTAGGACTGTACCATCGCGAGGAATTCGCGGCGCGAGGCTTCGAACTGCTCGTGTTCGGACAGCGCCCAGGCCTGGGCGGCTTCCAGTTCCCTGGTGCGGCTGGTGAGGAGTTCGTTGGCCGCGCGCTCATTGGCGGCGAGGCGGTCTTCGTAGGACTGTACGGTCGCCAACAATTCGCGGCGCGAGGCTTCGAACTGCTCGTGTTCGGCCTGGGCCCATTCCTGGGCCTTGTTCAGCTCGGCTGCCTTCCTGTCGAGGAGTTTCTTTGCCGTGCGCTCACTGGCCGTAAGGCGCTCCTCGTAGACCTGCACCGTCTCCTGTAAATCGAGGCGCGCGGCTTCGAACCGCTCGTGTTCGGCCTGGGCCCATTGCTGAGCTTGCTCCAGTTCCTCGCCCCTGCGCTTGAGGAGCTCATCGGCCGCGCGCTCATTGGCCGCGAGGCGGTGCTCGTAGGATTCGCACGTGGCCAGTAATTCGCGGCGCGAGGCTTCGAACTGGTCGTGTTCGGACTGGGCCCAGGCCTGCGCACGCTCGAGCTCCTGCTGGAGCTGCCGGCTATGCTGCGCGCGCTCGCGCAGAACATTCGAGGTTGATGGGAAATGGAGGAACGGCGGGGCGCCGGTTTGCCTGGCTGCGGCGCAAACGGCGACAAAGAAATGAGCCTGGCGCGGATCGGATGGCGAGAGCTCCAGGTGCAGATCCGGGGATTGCGCGCTGGGCGCGGAAACAGGCTGGAAGCTGAGGCCGCCGATGTGGTTCTGCAGGTATAGGGTAACCGAGGGGAACACGGCACAGAGGGCCGCTTCGAATTCCTCATATTCAAACTCGTGGATATGAAAAGGGTTGGGGCCGACCTGCTCCCGCGACTCGGCGTAGTACAGCTTGTTCGGCGTGGAGACAATGAACTGGCCGCCGCGCGCCAGCAACCTCTGCGCTTCCTGAAGCAGGGTTTGCCAGTCGGCGAGATGTTCGATCACCTCGAAGCAGGTGATGAGACGAAAGGAGGCGTCATGGAAAGGAATGGCGTTGGCCGAAGCAACCAGGAAATGAAGGTTGGGCAAGGGGTACGCTGAGCACGCCAGGGCGATGGCCTCAGGGGAAGAATCGAAGCCCGTAACGGAGGCCGCCACGCGGGCCAACTCCGCAGCTCCATACCCCGTGCCGCAGCCGATGTCGAGCACTCGTTTCCGCCGCGCCAGGCGCGCCGCGAAGAGATAGCGCGCGAGATGCTCGTTCCACAGGTCGCAATCGACTTGACCGGGAACCACACGCTCGCCGGTGAATTCAAGCACGTGGAAGCTCCTGATCGAGAGCGGGCCGGGACCAACGCACTCGAGCAGCCACATGAAGGCTGCCGTACACCTGCCCGACCGCCTTTTCCACCTGCAAGGTGAGGGCGTTGTCGATCCAATCGCAGGGTTCAAGGTCGGAAGTGTCGGGGGCGGGCGAGGCGAAGACCGAGGGCGAGAAGGAGAAGAAACCAGGATAGAACTGAGGCAATGTGAATCGCAGCTCGGCCGTGCAGCGCTGGCCTGGCGAGAGACGTGGAAGCGGTGGACTGGAACGCCGCGTGGAGACGCCGGAAAAAGCCATGCCGAGGTGATTTCGAATGAGAATGCCGGCTTGCGGCCGCTCGATGGCTTCGAGCGCCTGAAAACTCATTTTCGCCATGTAATTCTCGTGTGGGACGAGGTGGGTGGCGGAGCGGCCGAAAGCGTCGAGAAGCGCGAATCCACTGATGCGGGCCCGGCCATTGCCGCGGCGGCCGTCGCAAGCTGGCAGATTGTCCAGCCAATCGGATTGCGGCGGGGAAAATGACTGAAGATCAGGCGGCTGCGGCGTGCTGGATTCGTCGGCCAGGGCGGCCAGATAAGAGTCGGCGACGCGGTCCGCCGGGCCGAGCTCGCGCGGCCTGCCGCGGTCGAGCCATAGAGCGCGGTCGCCGATTGATTTCACGTCTCCCATGGCGTGGGACACAAACAGGATGCTGACTCCTCTGGAGCGCAGCTCCTGCACCTTCCGCAGGCAGCGCTGTCGGAATGCGTGGTCGCCGACGGCGAGGGCTTCATCCACGATCAGAATCTCGGGGTTGACATGGATCGCGAGGGCGAAGGCAAGACGCATCAGCATACCGCTGGAGTAGGTCCGCACCGGGCGCTCCAGAAAATGGCCAATGCCTGCAAATTCAGCGACATAAGGGTACAGCCGCTGGGCTTCGCAGGCGCTGAATCCCAAGATTGACGCCGCGAGGAGGACGTTTTGCCGGCCGGTGAAATCGGGATGGAAGCCCATACCGAGCTCGAGCAGCGCCGAGACGCGCCCCGCGACGTGGACCGAGCCGGAAGTCGGCTTCGAGATGCCGGCGACCAATTCGAGCAGGGTGCTCTTGCCGGCACCGTTGCGCCCGATGATGCAGAAAGTCTCGCCCCGGCGGACGTCAAAACTGACATCTTTGAGGGCCGTGAATCTGGGGCTGGAAACGAGCCGGGGGAAGAGCAACGCCCCCAGCCGCCGCGTATTCGAGGCCTCCAGCAGATAGGACTTCGAGACCGCGCTGAATTCAACCACGCTCATGCCAAGGGGGTGCTAAGTTGCGGAAAAATATCGGCTGAATGCTACTCCGACTGTAATAAAGGCCAGGAATGCTTGTCAATGCGGCGGCCAAAAGCGAAAGGGCGACCGCCTCCCCTTCTTCCGCACCCCCTGGACCGCTCTGCAGCGGCCAGGCTGGCCTGTGTTGGGCCTCTATCGTGCGGTGCTTGATCCGCGCGTCTGCGGCCCGCGGGCCGGTCGGACGCTGGAGGTGCACAACCAGGCAGAAGAAGTGGGTGGAAGCCGCCCTATGAAGTGGTTTATGTCTTCGATGGATCAGCCTCCTGTTGACCCGGTCAAAAGACCGGGCATTTCTGCCGCCGGCCCAATAGCCATGCGGCCGAGACGCTCCTTCACTTGCCGTCTCTGCCCCAACTATGGATCTGTTTCAACGGGGTGTCAAGAAGCCGAAACAGGACTAAAAGGTATGAAATTGCCAAATTGACAGAGTGCCTGGGAGATCCTAGGCTGAGAAGTGACGCCGGTGTAGCTCAGGGGTTAGAGCGACGGTCTCATAATCCGTAGGTCGTAGGTTCAATTCCTACCGCCGGCACCATTCCTCATTTGTCACCGACGATCATCTCGTAGATGCGGTGAAGATCCTCCATTGAGTAATACTCAATCTCGAGTCGTCCGCGTTGAGCCGATTTCTCGAAGATGCGCACGCGGGTCCCAAGCACGCGTTCCAAGTGCTCGATGGCGGCCTTGACATTGGGATCGGGCTCGACCTGTTCGACCTGCTTTGGCTGGCGTGACTCTGTCATCTTCCGGACCAGCCGCTCGACCTGCCTGACGGAAAGGCCTTCGGACGAGATGCGCTCCGCCAGATGGATTTGCATTTCAGGCGTGGGGAGGCTCAGCAGAGCGCGGGCGTGGCCCATGGAAAGGCGGTGTTCGGCCAGGAGAAGTTGAATGTCTCCGGGGAGGCGCAGGAGCCGCAGCATGTTGGTGACAGTGGTGCGGTCTTTGCCTGTACGCTCGGCGATTTGCTCGTGGCTGAGTTCGTGGTCGCGTGTCAATCGTTCAAATGCGTGGGCCACTTCGATCGGATTCAAATCCTCGCGCTGAATGTTCTCGATAAGAGCGACTTCCATGAGTTGGTCATCGGCGTAGTCCTGGATGATGACTGGAATGTGCCCCAGGCCTGCCATCTTGGCGGCGCGCCAGCGGCGTTCGCCCGCGACCATCTGGTACCGGCCCGAGACAGAGCGGACGATCAGGGGTTGGATGATGCCGTGCTGGCGAATCGATTGAGCCAATTCGGCCAGGCGATCCGCCTGGAAAGCGCTGCGAGGCTGGAGAGGGTTTGGGTCGATGTCGTCGATCGGGACGCGCAGCGGTGCTGGAGGTGGAGCGGGCTGCGCGGAGGGCGTTTGAGGCGTCAGCGGGCGGTTGCTGGGGAGAAGGGCGGAGAGACCTCTACCGAGCGCTTTGCGAGTGTTGTCGGCGTTGCTCATTGGCTACGATCTCCTTGGCAAGTTGGATGTAGCTTTCGGCCCCTTTGGAACGGGGGTCGTAGGTGAGGATCGTCTTGCCGAAACTGGGCGCTTCCGCCAGTCGGATGCTTCGAGGAACGATCGTTTGAAAGACCTCTCCCTGAAAGAAGTCCCTCAGATCCGCAGCCACTTGGCGGGCCAAGTTCGTGCGGTCATCGAACATGGTGAGGAGGATTCCCTCGATGGCGAGGTGAGGCTGGAGGTTTTCCCTTAAACGGTCAATGGTGTCGAGCAATTGGGATATGCCTTCGAGGGCGAAGAACTCACACTGGATGGGAATCAGAACGGAATCTGCTGCCACGAGTGAATTGACCGTCAACAGATCTAGCGCGGGCGGGCAATCGATAAGAACAAAATCGAATTGGTCCTTGATGGGCGATAGCGCTCTGGAAAGGTGAAATTCGCGCTGGCCGGTACCGACGAGCTCGACGTTGGCGGCAACAAGGTTCTTGTCGGAAGGTGCCAGGTGAATCCCGTCCGGCTGGATGTGCAGCAGAATGTCACTGAGTTGGGCTCTAGCCGCGATGACGTCGTAGACGGTGGGCAGGTTATCACGCTTCGTGATCCCGAGGCCTGTCGTGCTGTTCCCTTGCGGGTCCATATCGATCAACAAGACTCGGAGCTCATTGGCGGCGAGGGATGCGGCGAGGTTGATGGCGGTCGTGGTTTTGCCCACGCCGCCCTTTTGGTTGGCGATTGCGATGACTCGGGCCATTCAGGTCGTCCCGTGACACGTCCATGCTATCACGGCAGCCCCTGCCCGACGTTTCACGTGGAACATCCGCCGCTAATGGTTCTGGAATGTTTCACGTGGAACGCTGCCAATCAGGGCGACAGAGGATGGATTCCATGGGAGCGCCACCATTTGGGAATCAATTCTGCTGGCCAGAGCCTCGGCGTCATTACGCGACAAAAGGATGCCGAACCAAGCCGCGATTCTGCGCGCCGTGACTACGATTTCAGTCGGGCGCACTGCCCGCCCAATGACCCCGGCGCACTTATCATGCAGCGACTCAGCCCGAACACACCGAACCTGAATGTTGCGCACCAGGTCCGAAGCCTCGCGCAAAAATGCAGCCTTACGCTGGTCGGATTCGACAAGCGTTACCTCAACATCCGGCCGCCGGACTGCCAATGGAAACCCCGGGAACCCGGCGCCGGAACCCACATCCACAACGCTCTTGACCCAGTGAGGAACTAAACTAGCCAGGAAAAGCGATTCCGCGTAATGTCGAACGACCGCCTCCTCCAGTGTCGCCTCCCCCGTCAAATTGATCCGCCGATTCCATTCGCGCAGCAGCTTGTAGTGCATCATCAGCACCCGCGAATCCCCGCTGCGACTGTCCGCGAAGGTCAAGCACTGCTCACGAAGGAGTCCGTCAAACCGCTCTTCCTCGGTCATCCGTTTGGCCTTTGCATGAGGCTCAGGAAAATGTCCAGCACGGCGATCGCGGCGGGTGTGACCCCCGGGATTCTTGAGGCCTGCCCTAGCGTCTCCGGACAGACCCTCGTCAGTCGATCTCTGACCTCCCGGCTCAGGCCCTGAACGGTCGCGTAATCGAGCCCCCGCGGAATCTGCCTTGCCTCAGCTTCCCGCAGTCTCCGAACCTGCCTCTCTTGCTGCTCCATGTACCCTTCGTACTTCACCTCCGTCTCGATGGTAGTCAGCCCGCCGCACACCGCCGGTTCTCCCAACTGCTCCTCAATCCACGTTCTCAAGTCTCCTAACTTCGACTCGGGCCGTCGCAGCCACGCCTCCAGCGTCGGCCGTTCGTCCTGCGTACCAGCCGTCAGTCCAAACTTCTTGGGATCCATCCGATTTTCAGCCAGCAACCGCCGGATTCTCTCTTCCTGCTTCAGCTTCTTCTCAAGCAGCGCCCATCTCTCATCGCTTACCAGACCAGCTTTGCGCCCGATTGGCGTCAGGCGTTCATCCGCATTGTCGATTCGCAACTGCAGCCGGAATTCCGCCCGCGACGTGAACATCCGGTACGGCTCGTCCGCGCCCTTGGTGACCAGATCATCCACGAGGATCCCTGCATACCCATCGGTCCGGCTCAGCACGACGGGTTCACTGCCGGCAATGCTCGCCGCCGCATTCAGACCTGCCAGCAGCCCCTGGCACGCGGCCTCCTCATACCCCGACGTCCCGTTGATCTGGCCGGCCAGAAACAATCCTCCAATCAACTTCGCCTCTAGCGCGTGCGACAACTCCCGCGGATCGACGGCGTCATATTCTATGGCATATCCCGGCCGGATCATCTCGGCTCTCTCCAGTCCGGGAATCGACGCGATCATCGCCTCCTGCACATCAATCGGCATGCTCGTGCTCATGCCGTTCACATAGATCTCATAAGTGTCCAGCCCCTCCGGCTCCAGGAAGATCTGGTGCCGCGTCTTGTCGGGGAACTTAACGATCTTGTCTTCGATGGAGGGGCAGTACCGCGGTCCAATCCCCTCAATCTGGCCGCTGTACAGCGGCGACCGCCCGATGGCATCCCGCAGGATCCGATGCGTCTCCTCCGTCGTATAGGCGATATAACATTGGATCTGCTTCCGCTCGATCTTCTTCGTCAGGAAGGAGAACGGGGTCGGCACCGCGTCGCCCGGCTGCGCCTCGAACGCGCTCCACTCGATCGTCCGCCCATCCAGCCGCGGCGGCGTTCCGGTCTTCAGCCGCTTCCACGCCAATCCCAAACTCCGCAGATGGTTGCCCAGCAGATTCGCCGGCGCCTCGCCGTTCCTTCCGCACGCCGATTTGTTCTCGCCGATGTGCGACAACCCGTTCAGGAAGGTCCCGGTCGTCACCACCGCAGCCCGCGTCTCCAGCATCCGCCCGTCTCGCAGCACCACGCCCCGCACGCGCCGCCGGTCGCTCCCGGCCTCTTCATATGCCAGCTCAGCCACTTCTGCCTGTAGAATTCGCAGATTGGGTTCGGCCTCCAACACCTCCCTCATCAGGACCCGATACTTCTGCTTATCCATCTGCGCCCGCGGACTCCACACCGCCGGGCCGCGGCTCGTATTCAGCAACCGGAATTGGATGCCTGTCGCGTCGGCCACTTCGCCCATCACGCCGCCCAGCGCATCGATCTCCCGCACCAGATGGCCCTTCGCAATTCCGCCGATCGCCGGATTGCACGACATCTGCGCGATCAGGTCGGCATTCATCGTGACCAGCGCCGTTTTCAACCCCATCCGCGCACACGCCCGCGCCGCCTCACAGCCGGCATGCCCGGCCCCGATCACCACAACGTCGTAAACCATCTGTCGCGTTGGCGGCGGCATCTCCTTACAGATATCCTAAAGAATCGTCAGCCCAGGAGACACTCCCGTGAAAGTCCTTGTTATCGGCAGCGGCGGTCGCGAGCATGCAATCGCCTGGCGCCTCCAGCGCAGCCCGTCCGTCCGCGAAGTCGTCGTCGCCCCCGGCAATCCCGGTTGCGCCCAGGTCGCCACCTGCATTCGCCCGCCTTCCTCCAAACCCCCCGACCTGCTGGCCCTCGCGAGCCAACTCCATCCCGACCTCACCATCGTCGGCCCCGAGGCGCCTCTCGTCGACGGCGCCGTCGATCTCTTTCGGAGCAACGGCCACCTCGTTTTCGGACCCTCTCAAGCTGCCGCCCGCCTCGAGGGCAGCAAGATTTTCGCCAAGGAATTCATGCTCCGGCACCGCATTCCGACCGCCCGATACGCCGTAGCATTAAGCGAAGATGAGGCGAATAAAGCGCTGGACTCGTTCTCGTATCCCATTGTATTAAAGGCGGATGGACTCGCCGCGGGCAAGGGCGTCGTCATTTGCCCGGATCGCGCCGCCGCTCTTTCTACACTTCATGATATGCTTTCCGGCAACCTCGTCGGAGCCGCCGGCCGCCAACTGGTAATCGAGGAGTTCCTCTGCGGCGAGGAGATCAGCTTCATCGGCCTGTGCGACGGGGAGAGCGTCCTGCCCCTCGAACCCTCCCAGGATCACAAGACGATCTTTGACGACGATCGCGGCCCCAACACCGGCGGCATGGGCGCCTACTCCGATTCCCGCCTCCTTTCCACCGCCGACCGCGAGTTGGTAGTTCGTACCATCATGCAACCGGTGCTGGACGGTATGAAGGCCGAAGGTTCGCCCTTCGTCGGCTTCCTCTATGCCGGTTTGATGATGACCACCAACGGGCCCCAGGTCCTCGAATTCAACGTGCGGCTCGGCGACCCCGAAACGCAGGCCCTGCTGCATCGCCTGGACTGCGACTTTGGCGCTCTCGTCCACGCCGCCGCCCTCGGCAGGCAGGATCCGCGTCTGCTCCGGTTCCGCGAGGAACCTTCCATCTGCGTCGTACTCGCCGCGCACGGATATCCGGGGGCGGTTCGCTCGGGCGACCCCATTTCCGGCCTCGAAGCTGCTGCGGCCACCGGAGCCACTGTCTTCCACGCTGGAACGCGCGATTCCAAATCCGCTGTGCGTGGTGACAAACAAGCGGTCGAAACCGCCGGCGGCCGGGTCCTCGGCGTGACCCACTCCGGTTCCACCCTCCAGCAAGCCATCGCCAATGTCTACGCCGCCTGCGACACGATTCACTTCGACGGCCTGCAGATGCGCTGTGACATCGGCCGCAAGGGCCTCAAGCGTTGGCAGTAGCCGGACCTCGGGAAGCCCGCTTCGAAGCGGCGCGAGCCGGTCCGCGTACCGCATCCGCCCCGCCCCATTCTCCTGACATCCGCAGCTTGACACCAGGGGTAAGCTCAATTGAGCTCGATGTCCTGGCGGCGCGCCGCCACCGCTCTTTGAAAAACGAATACCTAGCGCACAACAAATCGAACGATAGCCAACTAAGTTTCTTATTCTAAAAGGGAAAGTCAACAATTGGCTTTGTTCCGCGTTTTTTGTTTTTCACGCGCGGCCAGCCCGCCCCACGCCACTCGGCGGTATCGGGTGACAGCCCTGATCGGCGTTTTATTCGCCTTGTGTTCGCGGCTGGAATGCCGCACTCGGCGCACAGGCCAAGCAGGCTGTGGGCAGGCGGAGACGGCGCATTGCGCGCGCCGCGTGAAGTGGGATCGTCCGCTGCCACGCGGGTCAGCACGCCGCAGGCGATTCCGCGGCGCCCGGCTCAGGCTACAGGATCGGGCCACACGCAATGCGCTTGCCGGCGTTGCCTGCCGGGTCGGACTTCATGTCGTCCGCCTTTTCATGGATCACCACCGCCGTGTCGCCTTCATGGAACAGGGAATTGGCGTTCTGAGTGGCCAGCGTCGCGCCCATCAGCGTGGCCTTGAAATTGCCTTTGCCGTTCGCCCCGACGGTCAGGTTGGGCATGTCGCCCATGTGATGCCCCTCGGGATTCTCCAGTCCATGCTGCCTGTTGGATGGGTTGAAATGCGGCCCCGCGCTCTTGAAGTCCGGGGCGTCGCATTGGCCCACGTTGTGGATGTGGATGGCATGCACGCCGGGCGGCATGTTCATCACGTTCACCGACATCTCGACGCTGTTTTTGCCTTCCTTAAACTTGGCCTGCCCCACCTTCTGTCCCTTGGCGTCCTTGATCTCGGCGCTGGCCGTCGTGCGGCCCTTGGGTATCTTGGGGGGCTTCGGCGCCGCCGCGGCCGTGGCCCCGATCAGGGCCCCGGCAACCACCAGCGCGCCCAGGCCCGTGAGCATCTTTTGCATCGTCATCGTGCGGGTCTCCTTCGAGCTAATTGTACGGGCAATCGAGGGATCACTCCAAGTGCCAGCGCGCACTGCGGGGCCTGGAAGATCGCGCCGTTCCCGGCACGCCGGCTCCCCCGCCGGTCTTGGTCCGCGGCAAGCCGCAAGCGCCCGCGCCACACGCCGCCCCGCGACGTGAGATGATTTGCGAGGAGGAACGAGACAATGCTGCGATCGATAGGCTCCCTATGCCGGCATGCGGCCATCGCCGGCGCCGTGCTGGCTTTCCTGCCGGCCCTCACTGGCGCCGGCTCCATTGATCTGGAACGTCTGAAGCTGATTTCAGGTCGAATGCAGACGTTCGTCAACGACGGCTCCATGTCTGGAGCGGTCTGGCTGGTGGGCTATCGTGGCTCGGTGGTGGCCGTCGGTGCGGTCGGATTCAGCGACATCGAGAACCACAAGCCCATGCGAGCGGACACCATCGTGCAGATCATGTCGCAGACCAAGTCGTTCACCGGCGTCGCCGCCATGATGCTGGTCAACGACGGCAAGCTCGATCTGACGCGCCCCGTCCAGGACTACCTGCCCGAGTTCAAGGATCAGTTGGTCGAGGAAAAGCGGCCCGATGGCAGCACCTTCACCCACCCGCCCGAGCATCCCATGACGGTCTGGCAGCTGATGTCCCACACCTCGGGCTTCGCTTTTCTGCCCTCCAGCGGCCCGCTCAGCCGCGTCAACTTCACCCTGGACGCCACGTTGGAGGAAGCGGTCCGCGGCTTCGCCCACGAGCATCTTCAGTCCGAGCCCGGCAAGAAGTACAGCTACAGCAACATGGGCATCGCCACGCTGGGCCGCATCGTCGAGGTCCTCTCGGGTCAGGAGTACTCTCAATTTGTCCACAGCCGGATCCTCGAACCGCTGGGGATGCAGGACTCGTTCTTCTATCCGCCCCAGTCCAAGCGCAGCCGGATCGCGATGATCTACCAGCACGAGAACGGCAAGCTGGTGCTGTCGCGCGGCCGCGCGCAGGCCGGCGATCCGGCGGCCTACCGCGCCGGAGCGAAGTATCCGGGGCCGGAATTGGGCCTCTTCTCCACCGCCCCCGATCTGTTCCGCTTCTATCAGATGCTCGCCAATGGCGGCGAATTCGCGGGCCGGCGCTATCTCTCGCCGCAGGCCGTAGAGGCGATGAAGACGGATCGCACTCCGGAGCACTCAGGCTATGGGCTGACCGTGTCGGTCTCGAATAATCCGGCGACGCTGTTCAACCTGACTTCGCCGGGGACATTCGGCCATGGCGGCGCGTTCGGCACCAATGGCAGCATCGATCCCAAGAACGACCTGGTGCTGATCTTCCTGCCGCAGATGAACGACGGCGCGTCCGGCCCGGCGTCGCACGCCTTCACGCAGATGGCCGAAGCGGCGGTGCGCTAGACGCGGCTCGAGCGGCGGCCCTCGGCGCCCAGCCGCCCTCCGCCCGGCGGCCAAACCGAACCGGGTCGTGTAGAATACTGGCTAAGGGGCGGTGCGCACGGGATGAAACTCTCCGACTGGGAGTGTCCTCCATGGATCTTGTGTTGAACGGCGAGGCCTATCGCCTCGACGGTCCGGCGACCCTCGCCGGGCTCTTGCGGGAGTGCCAGACCGAGGCCGGACGAACGGCCGTCATGGTCAATGGCGAAGTCGTGCGCTCGAGCCGGCACGCGAGCTTCAGGCTCTCGGAAGGCGACCAGGTGGAACTGATCATGATCGCCGCGGGAGGGTAAAGCGTGACGGACGGCCTCAAACTGGGCGATCGGGTCTTCTCCTCGCGGCTGCTGCTAGGCACGGGCAAATTCTCCAGCACGGACGCGATGATCCGTGCCGTTCGCGCCTCCGGGGCGGAGCTGGTCACCGTGGCGCTGCGGCGCTTTCATCCCGGCCGGCCGGTGGACGATGTGTTCGGTCCGCTGGCCGCACTGCAGGGTGTGACGCTGGTCCCCAACACCTCCGGCGCCAGGGATGCACGCGAGGCCGTTCGGGCCGCGCAGCTTGGCCGCGAGCTCGCCGGCAGTCCCTTCGTCAAGCTGGAGATCCACCCCAACCCGCATCACCTGCTGCCCGATCCGATCGAAACCTATGAGGCGGCGAAGATCCTGGTCCGGGACGGCTTCTTTGTGCTGCCCTACATGCCGGCCGATCCGGTTCTGGCCCGGCGCCTGGAGGAGATCGGCTGCGCCGCCGTCATGCCCCTCGGCGCGGCCATCGGCAGCGGGCAGGGGCTGACGACGATGTCCATGCTGAGGCTGATCATTCACGATGCTTCCGTCCCGGTCATCGTGGACGCCGGGCTGCGCTCACCCTCCGAAGCCGCCCTGACCATGGAAATCGGCGGGGACGCCGTCCTGGTCAACAGCGCCATCGCCACGGCGGAGGATCCTGAACTCATGGCCGGCGCCTTCGCCGCCGCCGTGAAAGCCGGCCGCGACGCCTGGCGAGCGGGACTGATGCCCAGGAGCGATGCGGCGGCCGCCACCAGCCCGCTCACCGCGTTTCTCGCCGCCGGGGGCGCCGGATGAGCGCCGCGCTGCCCCATTGGCTCGCCCCTCGGCCCTGGCTGGACCTGGCCGGATCGGACGACGCGCGCCTGGTGGAACACGCGTTGCGCGCCGGCCAACCCGGCATTCGCGAGTTTGCCGCGCTGCTTTCTCCCGCCGCGAGCCGCCAGTTGGAAACACTGGCCCAACGCGCGCTGGCCCTGACGCGGCGGCATTTCGGACGGACCATCTCGCTCTACGCCCCGCTCTATCTGTCCAACTATTGCCCGACGCGCTGCACCTACTGCGGCTTCGCCGCCGACCGCCGGATCGCGCGCCACAAGTTGACCCCGGCGGAACTGGAAGCGGAGCTGTCGGCCCTGGAAACGCTGGGCATCGAGGAACTCCTGCTGCTGACCGGCGACCGCACGGCCGTCGCGGATTACCCCTACGTCCGCGACTGCGTCCGGGTGGCGGCCGCGCGGTTCCCCAATGTCGCCGTGGAAGTCTTTGCCATGTCCGCGGATGAATACCGCGGCTTGTCGGCTGCCGGCTGCAGCGCGGTTACGCTCTACCAGGAGACCTACGATCCGGTCCGTTACGAGCAGACGCACCTGAGCGGACCGAAGCGCGATTATTTGAACCGCCTGGACGCCCCGGCTCGCGCTTTGGCCGGCGGAATGCGCACCGTATCCTTGGGCGCGTTGCTGGGTTTGGGGCAGCCCCTGTTTGACCTGCTGTGCCTGTATCAGCACGCCACGCATCTGCGGCGGGCGTTCTGGAAGGGCGGCGTCGCCATCTCCTTTCCGCGCCTGCGGCCTGAAGCGGGAGGGTCCACTGCCGATTTCCCGGTTGACGACAACTTCCTGGCGCAGGCCATCTTCGCCTTCCGGATCTGCCTGCCGGACGTCCCGCTGACGCTCTCCACGCGCGAAAGCCCGCGCTTCCGCGACGGCATGGCCGGGCTCGGAATTTCCAAGATGAGCGTTGCCAGCCGGACCACGGTCGGCGGATACGACCTGGAGACCATCCCCTCCGGCGCACAGTTTGACATCAACGACCAGCGCGGCGTCGCCGCCTTCTGCGCCGCCTTGGAGGCCAAGGGCTTGCAGCCCGTGTTCAAGAACTGGGATGCGGTCTACCGGGATCAGACGATCCCCCTTTTCGCGCCATGAACCCGTCACCTTGTCAGGCCTTCGGACTCTACCTGGTCCTGACAGAACCCGTTGCCGGCTACGAGGCCTGCACCGCAGCGGCCGTGCAGGCGGGCGTGCGCTACGTGCAACTGCGCCGCAAGGACAGGCCGCGCCAGGATACGCTCGCCATCGCCCGCCGGCTGCGCCGGATCACCGCCGGGACCTCAACGCTGTTCATCGTCAACGACGACTTGGGAGTCGCCGCCGAATCCGATGCCGACGGCGTTCATTTGGGCCAGGGCGACCTGAACATCACGGCAGCCCGCCGGCGCTGGCCCGTGCCGGGCAAGATCTTCGGATTGTCGACCCACAACGAGGAACAGGAGCGCGGCGCGCGCCAGTTGGCGCCCGATTACATCGGCGTCGGTCCGGTCTTCGCGACACCGACGAAGGAGCAGCCCGATCCGACCCTCGGGCTGGAGCGCATGGGCCGGATCGTGCGCGCGAGTCCGCTCACCACCGTGCCGATCGGCGGCATCGACCGCCACAACCTGCCCGCCGTTTTGAGCCACGGAGCCGTCAACTTCTGTGTGCTGCGGGCAGTGAATCTCGAGGCCGATCCGGAGCCGGCGATCCGCGCGCTGCAGGCGCTCTGGCGCGCGCACATGCGGTGCGCAACCGATGCGTGCTGATGCTCCGTATCGTTGAAGCTGGACTCATGGCGCGGGATACAAGCCGCCCGGGCGGTTGGCGCCGGCACGTCTGGTAGACTGGGAAACTGGCGCGAGGCCTCGTAGGTTTTGACCCTCATCAAGTGCGTCCTGCTCGTGGTCGCGACGTTTCCCGGCATCTACTATCTGATAGCGCTGTACAGCTCGTGGCGGTTCTTCCGGACGGCGAAGCGGGCGAAGCCACTCTCCAGCTTCACGCCGCCCATCAGCAACCTGCAGCCGATCCGCGGCCTGGACCACGAAGCCTACGAGAATTTCGCCAGCCTGTGCCGCCAGGACTACCCGGACTACGAGCTGCTGTTCTGCGTCGGCTCCAGCGACGATCCCGCCGTGCCGGTGATCGAGCGGCTGATGCGCGATTTCCCCGAGCGCCGGATCCGGCTGCTGACGGGGGCGCGGGGCAGCGGCGTGAATGACAAGGTCACCAAGCTGGCGCGTTTGGTGAGCGAAGCGCGCCACGAGGTCCTGGTCATCAACGACAGCGACGTGCGCGTGGGCCCCGATTATCTGCGCACGGTGGTCGCGCCGATCGAGGATCCGCAGATCGGCGCAGTCACGTGTTTCTACGCCTCGACGGAAGACCGGACTTTCGCCGAGAACCTTCAATCGGTCGGAATGATGTCCGATTTCTTCGCCGGGCTGATGGTGTCGCAACAGTTGGAAGGCGTGCGGTTCGCGCTGGGGACGACGATCGCCACGACGCGCACGCGGCTGGCCGAGTTCGGAGGGTACGAGAGCCTGGTGAACCGGCCGGGCGACGACTACCTGGTGGGGTGCCTCATTTCCGGGCTCGGCCACCCGGTGAAGCTGCTGCCGTACTGCGTATTGGCGGTTCCCGATTACGGCTCGTTCGGGCAACTGCTGCACAAACGGCTGCGCTGGATGGTGGTGATGCGTCACATGCAGCCCTGGGGCCACTGGGGACTGCTGTTCACCCACGGGCTGCCGTGGTGCCTGGTGGGCATCGCGCTGTACCCCACGCCGCTGGCTGTCTGCGCTTGGCTGGGCGGATACCTGGGGCTGCGCATGGCCATGCTGTGGACCATCGGTGTCCATGGCCTGCGGCAGCCCGGCCAGTGGAAGAGGATGCCGCTGATTCCGCTGTGGGACGCGCTCGCGTTCCTGATCTGGCTGGCGAGCTTCACGCGCAGCAGTCTGCGCTGGCGCGACGGACTGTATCGCATCCGCGACGGCCAGCTGGTGCCCGTCGTTTCCGCTTCCGCGGATCGCGCGCCCGGCCGCGCGGGCGAGTGAGGGGGCTCAATTCCAGCGGCTTGACCCAACGGGAAGTCCCGCCCCGCTGTCCGCCTAGGCCCTAGGACGTGGCCGGAACCGCATCCGCCGGCTGGTGCCGCCGGTTGGCCGGCCGGCGCCAGTCCACTTGCGGCAACAGAACCGACGGGTCGATTCTGTGGCGATACTGCATGGCGATGTTGATCAGCGAATCCAGCAGCGAATCCGACAACAGGTGCGGCTCCAGGCCCAGGTCCAGCAGCTTCGAATGCTTGGCGTTGTAGTAATGATCCTGTGATTCGACCCGTGGATTCGGCAGGTGGTCGATCTGCACCGCCAGCCCCAGCTTGCCCGCCTCGCGCTGCACCATGGCGGCCAGGTCCAGCACGGAGAACTGCTCGGTGAACTGATTGAACACGCGGCACTCGCCCGGCGCGGCCGGGTACAGGCAGGCCAGCTCGACGCAGCGCACGGTGTCGCGAATATCCAGGAATCCGCGTGTTTGCCCACCCCGGCCATAGACGGTGAGCGGGTGGCCCAGCGCCGCCTGCACGCAGAAGCGATTGAGCACCGTGCCAAACACTTCGTCGTAATCGAAGCGATTGACCAGCGCCTCGTCGAGCGCCGTTTCGTCGGTGATGGTCCCGTACACGACGCCCTGATTGAGATCCGTCGCGCGGAGCCCCCAGATGCGGCAGGCGAACATGATGTTGTGGCTGTCGTGCACCTTGGAGAGATGGTAGAAGGAACCGGCCTGTTTGGGGTACGGCAGGACGTCCTTGCGCCCATTGTGCTCGATGGTGATGTAGCCTTCCTCAATATCGATATTGGGCGTGCCGTACTCGCCCATGGTGCCCAGCTTCACCAGGTGGCATTCGGGGCGGAACTCGCGCAGCGCGAAGAGCAGATTGAGCGTTCCGGAGACGTTATTGACCTGGGTGAAGACCGCATGCTGGCGGTCGATCATCGAATACGGGGCCGAGCGCTGCTCGGCGAAATGGATGACGGCGTCGGGCTCAAAGGCGCGGACCGTCGAGGCCAGGAACTCATAGTCGGTCACGTCGCCGACGAACAACTCGATGGCGTTGCCGGTCAGCGCCTGCCAGGTCCGGATCCGCTCCTGCAGCGGGCGGATGGGCGTCAGAGTCTCGACGCCGAGTTCATGATCCCATTGACGCCGTGAGAAGTTGTTGACAATGGCAACCGAGTGGCCGCGCTTCGACAAATACAGGGCCGTGGCCCAACCACAGTAACCGTCTCCACCGAGTACGACGATTTTCATGCTGCCCACCGGCTGCTCCCCTCATCCAAGAACTTTTCAGCCCTGCACATCGCGGCGAGCCGTTGCCCGTCGGGACCATTCCACGCCGCTGAATCCAGCGCAGAATCTGTAACGACGCTCCCAGCCCGCCGGAAGTTAGCCATCCTATCGCGCCACGAGCACAATTCCACCACAAACCAGAATGGCGCCGGCCACGCGCCGCGCCGCCAGGCGTTCCCCCAGCACAAACTTCGCCAGCACGGTCTCGACCGCGAAACTGGCCGCCGACGCGGGCACCGCGAAACTCAGCGCCTCGGTGCGGACCAGCGCAAGAAAGGCGAAGAACGAGACTGCCATGCAGAGGATGGACAGCATGAGATTCCAGCGCGTGGCGATCAGTTTCAGCACGCGTCCCATCCCCGGCGCACCGGCGTCTCCTTCCAGCTTCATTTCACGGCTCTGCAACAAATCGCCCAAGACCGCGGAAACCACCACGACACTCAACCACACCCACCTCATGGCCGGCCGCCTGTCCGGTTCGTGGTCCGCGGACTGGAGGCCACAAACGCCGCTCCCAGCGAGATCATGAACACGCCCACCCAGCGCCAGGCGCTGACCTGCTCGTGCAAAACCAGTCGCCCGAGCAGCGTCGACAGCACGTAGCCCGAGGCCGTCACCGGCAGCACGAAACTGAGGTCGGCCACGCTCAGCAAGGACATGCGGGTGAGCAGCCAGACGATCTGCATTGCAATGCCCAGCGCCACCAGCGGGTCCACCATGGCTCGAAGAAACAGCAGCGGGCTCATGGCCAGCGTCTGCGGAAGTCCCTGCATGCCCCACGCCAGAAACAGGTTGCTGAGCGGCTTCAGGAGCGTGACCAGCACAATCAGGCGCCAGGCGGCGGCACGCGCGTGTTCCGGCAGCGCCGTCCTATGCTGTGTGCCGATCGCAGACACCCCTGTCAGCCCACCGTAGGATAACATCTCTCAGCGCCGCTCCGGCGGCGCGCCATTGGGCAGCGGATGATTGGTCAGCAGCATCTTCCCGCCGCTTTCCGCGACCCCGGTGAGCAAACCGCTGCCCACGAGCTTTTCCAGACGCGAACGCGCCGTTGCGGCGGCGACGACGTAATAGCGTTCGCTTTGCCGCCACAGTTCGGCGAAGCGCGCGTCGTCGATGAAAACCGGCGGCGCGCCGGGGGCATAGGATCCGTAGATCAGGTTGTTTGTGCGGCCATTGAGCAAAAGGGCGGTGCGATCGGTGTAGAAGAAGACCGAGGAAAAGGTGTAGTAATGATGATCCACGATCAGTTTTCCGTCGGGCGAGCGCAACAGGGCCTCGGCCAGGGGACGAGAGGAGAGATAGGGATCGAAGACCACCAGGGCCAGACGGGCGGCATGGATGAACAGGATCATCATCAGGGCGATCGAGAAGAAGACGCGCCGTCCGGCGGGGCGGAACATGCCCACCGCGCCGATCAGGAAGGCGCAGCCGGCGACCACGATCGGCAGGCGCAGGTAGGCGAAGGCGGGCAGGGTGAGGTCCTTGATGTGGTCCAGGGAGAGCGTGTAAGTGCCGGGGCGGGTGGCGAGCGCCGAGAAGATGTCGCCGGGCGTGGGATAGCGCCACACGGCGAAGGCCAGGGCGAACAGAACGCAGGCCGCGGCGGCGGCGATGATCGCGAGCAGGCGCGTGCCGCGGCGGATCCAGGCGCCGCCGGCGGCCATCGCACAGCCGAGCAGCAGGGCCAGGGCCGGATAACAGGGCATCGAGTAGTATTCCTGGGTGGTCGAGAAAGTGAAGAACACCAGGACGAAACCGGCCCAGCAAAGGGCCAGCAGGCGGGTTTGGCCGGCGCGATCCACGCTCCGGAAAGAGAGCCTGGCCACGGCCGGAAAGTAGACGCTCCAGGGAAACAGCCACAACAGATGAAATAGCCAGAAATAGACCACCGGAACGGTGTTGTAATCGCGCGGATAGCGCAGATTCAGGAAGCGCAGAAGCTGTTCATTGATGAAGAAGAACCACAGGAAGCCGTGATACTCGCCGGGGGCGCTGCGGAGCGTGAAGTCCAGCAGCGGCGGATTGCGGATTGCCGCCAGGATGTGCCACGGGGCGGCGATGGCGAGCAGGATCAGAGTTCCGCTGACGGGACGCAGGCGGTGCCAAGTGCGGGCGGAAAAGAACTGGCGGGTGAGGGCCAGATAGATCACGCCGGCGGCGACCGGGAACAACATCCCGACCAGGCTTTTCAGAAGCAGGCCCAGGCCCAGGCTGACGGCCAGGGCGGCGGCCCACAGGCGGGGATGGGCCTCGTGCTCGTCGAGCGCGCGCAGGAAGGCCCACATCGCCAGGGCAGTAGTGGCCGTGAGCATCACGTCGGGAATCTGAACGCGGGTGAAGAGAAACAGGCCCACGCAGGTGGACAAACACAGGCCGGCGAGCAGGCCGGCACGCTTGCCGAAAGCCCAGGCGCCGAACAGGGCCGTCAGCAGGCACAGGGCGATGGCGGAAAGCGCCACGGGCAGGCGGGCCACCCAGTCGCTGACGCCCAGAAGACGGTAACAGCCGGCGATGGCCCAATAGATGAGCGGCGCTTTCTCCAGATAGATCACGCCATCGAGGCGGGCGGTGACCCAATCGCCGGAGACGAGCATGGTGCGGGCGATCTGCGCCTGGACGGCATCGACGTCGTCCATCAGAGAGGGCGGCGAAACGATGCAGCCCAGGTAGACCGCGGCGGCGGGGATCAGGACGGCCAGGTACCAGTAGAAACGGGTCCAGTCATTTGGAGGTCCGCCAGGGGAGCGGGGGTGGTCTGTATTTTCCATCTCTTCATCCACAGGAAAAGGATCATAAAGCCCCACAGGTGATAGCCGAAATTGGCGCGGCGGGCGAGGTGGTCCTGCAGGTAGGCGTCGACGGCGGCGGGCTGGAAGAGTCCGGGGTGATCGGCAACGCCCTCCGCCAATGTTTCCTCGAGCAGCGGCCGCAAGGAGCCGCGCAGCCACTCATGCGCGGGGATGTCGAAGCCGATCTTGCCATGCCTAAGAACCGATGGCGGCAAACGGTCGCTCATCAGGGACCGCAGCAGGACCTTCAGCCTGGAACCACGAATTCTCAGCCGCTCGGGCAGCAAGGCCGCGAATTCGACGATGCGGTGATCGAGGAACGGCGGCCGGATCTCCACCGAATGAGCCATGCTCATGCGGTCCACCTTGGCCAGGATGTCGTCGGGCAGATAGTACTTCTGATCGAACCACATGTAGGCGGCGGTGCGATCGCCGGCCCGGGCCAGCTCCTCGAGCATCGCGGCCAGCGCGGCCGGCAGCTGTTCCGCCACGAGGCCGCGCTTCTGCCGGTCAGAGAATGTTCCGTTCCAGAACACATGGGCCTGTTCCGGCCGCATGCCGCAACCCGCCAGGAACCGTTTGAGCTTGTATTCGAAGCTGATCTTCTCGTCGGAAACCGGCCACAGACGGGCGGCTCCGGCGGCCAGCGTCAGGATGGGCCCGGGCAACCGGCGCATCCGGCGCGCCAAAGTGTTGGCGCGGTAAGTCTCGTAACCGCCGAACAGCTCATCGGCGCCCTCACCGCTGAGCGCGACGGTCGCCGTCCGGCGCGTCAGTTGCGACAGGAACCAGACGGGCACGGCCCCCGCGTCGCCGTTCGGTTCGTCGGCGTAGCTGGCGAACTGCTCGATGGCGCCGCGCAGGTTGAGATCGGTGTTCAGGTCGAGCTGCTCGTGGCGGGTGCCATACTGTGCCACCAACCGGGCGATATTGTCCGTTTCATCGAAACTGTGCCCGCGAAACGAAATGGAAAACGTCCGCAGCGGAGCGCTGGATTGAGCGGCCGCGTAATGCAGGATGGTGGAGGAGTCGATTCCCCCGCTCAGCCACAAACCTAACGGAACATCGGAGAGCAGGTGCTCGCCGACGGCGCTCGTGAGCAGGGCGTCGAGCTGATATCTCGCGTCCTCGGGATCCATCGCCGGCCGCGAGCCCAATGGCAGTTGCCAGTAGGCCTCGGAACGGACCACGCCGCGGCGCCACTCCAGCCAGTGCCCGGGGCGCAGCTTCTCGACGCCCTCCACCAGGGTCCAGGGCGCAGGGACGTAGTTCAGCGAGAGCCAGCAGTCCAGCCCGGCCGGATCGAGACGGCGCTCGATTTCGGGGTGAACGAAGATCGTCTTCAGCTCGGATCCGAAGTAGATTTCGTCCCCGCGGCGGGCGATGTAGAGCGGCTTGATGCCCATGCGGTCGCGCGCCAGAACAAGGCGCTGCTGCGACTCGTTCCAGATCCCCAGGGCGAACATGCCGCGCAAGCGCGAAAAGCACGCCGTGTCCCACTCCAGAAACGCATGCAGGACGGTTTCCGTGTCGGTGTGCGAGTGGAAGGCGTGTCCCCGCCGCTCCAGCTCCGCCCTCAGCTCGGCGTAATTGTAAACCTCACCATTGAAGACGATGACCGTGTCGCCGTCGTCGGCGGTCATGGGCTGGTCACCCGTTTCGAGATCGATGATCTTCAGGCGCGCGGCGCCCAGCGATACGAGGCCGGATTCAAATACCGCCTGGCGGTCGGGTCCGCGATGCGCCAGCGACTGCACCGCTTCCCGGATGCGGCCAGCATCGGGCACACACGTTCTGTGAGTGAATCCGACAATCCCACACACTATGGATTCTCCAGGGTCAGCGCGCAGGGGCAACTCGCCCCCGCTCGACAGGGCGAGGATCTCTGGCTGTCCTTTCCGACTTTATCATGCGGTGGAAGTGCGACCGCGGCTCGTGGCCGTGTTCTGTTTCCGTGTTGGCCGGGCAGGGGGTGAAAAATGAGCGCGCCTGACTTCATGCCACCGTGGGATGGCGGCGGATCGTGTACCCTGTACGACGTGCTGATCTTCTCCGCTTCCCGCTTCCAATCCGTGATCGCCCCGATCCACGAGTACAAAGCAAAGAGGTCATGGGCCATCAGCTTGGGTGACCGTATCCCGGAGGACCTTGCTGACGATCTGGCCGTCGCCAACGACGACGACATCCGCCTCCGCCAGCGCGGCCAGACGCCCCTGGCGCCGGGCGACACGCTGGCCATCGTGCCCAGCATCGCCGGAGGCCGCCAGTGAGCGCTACCGAACTGTCCCGCGAGGAGATTGAACGCTATAGCCGGCACCTCATGCTGCCGGAGGTGGGCGTCGACGGTCAGCTCAAGCTCAAGAACGCGCGGGTCCTCCTGGTGGGCGCCGGCGGCCTCGGCGCGCCGCTCGCGCTGTATCTCTCCGCCGCCGGGGTCGGCACGCTCGGCCTGGTCGACTTCGACGTCGTCGACCGCTCCAACCTGCAGCGCCAGGTCATCCACGGCAGCAGCGATATCGGCCGCCAGAAGATCGAATCCGCCGCGGCCTCCATCGCTGAGCTCAATCCCAACGTCCAGGTCATCCGCCATGAGGTCGTCCTCTCGAGTGAGAACGCCCTCGACATCATCAGGGACTACGACATCGTCGCCGACGGCACCGACAACTTCCCCACGCGCTACCTCGTCAACGACGCCTGCGTCCTGCTCGGCAAGCCCAACGTCTATGGCAGCGTCTTCCGCTTCGAGGGCCAGGCCTCCGTTTTCGCCACCGCGGACGCGCCGTGCTACCGTTGCCTGTACCCGGAACCGCCGTCGCCCGGCCTTGTCCCCAGCTGCGCCGAGGGCGGCGTGCTGGGCATCCTGCCCGGCATCATCGGCCTGATCCAGGCCACCGAGGTCGTCAAGCTGATCCTCGGCCTGGGCATCCCGCTCAAGGGCCGCCTTCTGCTCTGCGACGCCCTCGACATGCGCTTCCGCGAGTTGAAGCTGCGCAAAAGCCCCGATTGCCCCATGTGCGGACCCAATCGCACGATCACACATCTCATCGACTACCACCAGTTCTGCGGCCTGCCCAAGGCGTCCGCGGCCCCGGCCGCCCCCGCCAAAGGCGACATCTCGCCCGCCGACGTGAAGGCCAGACTCGACCGCCAGGAGGATTTCCAGCTGATTGACGTCCGGGAGCCCCACGAGTACCAGATCTGTCGCATCCCCCAGGCCCGGCTGATCCCGCTCGGCCAGTTAGGCGACCGCCTCGCCGAGATCGACCGCTCGCGCCCCATCGTGGTCCACTGCAAGATGGGCGGCCGCGGCGCTCAAGCCGCCCAGTTCCTGCTGGAGAGAGGCTATACCGACGTGCTGAACATGACCGGCGGAATCATCGCCTGGAGCGATCAGGTGGACCCCTCCGTGCCCAGGTACTGATCCGCCGGCAGCATCAACACCGTCTCTGAGGAATTCCGGCAACTCCGGATAAATGAACGCGTTGAAGTGGAATGTGCGGCTGACATCGCAGCCTCTCTTAGGGGCGGGCGTGCGGCGCCGGATGGGGATAACAGACGATCTGATCCGGCTCTCGGTCGGCCTCGAGCACATCGACGACCTGATCGAGGACCTGGATCAAGCCTTGAAGCCCGCTAGATAGAGAAGTCCTCGCCGTGCCATGCGCCCTGGGCGTCGGGCTCGGGGGTGTGCGGAGGGGGCTCGCCCGGCGGAACGTTCTTTTCCAGGCGCTCGATGCGCGCCAACAGCGAGGCGACGGTCGCACCCAACGTGTCGGGCATGATCTCGTGGTGCAAATCAGGGGCGTCCTGCGGCTGATGGGCGCGGGAGCGGATGACGATGCGTCCCGGCACGCCGACGACGACCGAGTTAGGCGGCACGGAATGGACCACCACGGAGTTGGCGCCGATGCGGCTGTCGTCGCCGATCTCGATCGCGCCCAAAAGTTTCGCGCCTGCACCCACGACCACCCGGTCGCCGAGCGTGGGGTGGCGCTTGCCCTTCTCCAGGCTGGTGCCACCCAAGGTTACCCCGTGGTAGAGCGTGACGTCGGCGCCGACTTCGGCCGTTTCGCCGATGACCACTCCCACTCCATGGTCAACGAACAAACCCGGACCGATCTGAGCGCCAGGGTGGATCTCGATGCTGGTGATTACCTTGCTGGTCTGGGAGACAATCCGCGCCAGGAAACGCAAGCCGTGGCGCCACAGCCAGTGCGCGAGTCGGTGCGCCCAAATGGCGTGCAACCCGGAATAACACAGGAACACCTCGATTGCGCCTCGCGCCGCCGGATCGCGCCGCTGGACTGACCGAATGTCCCGCCGGATGGCTCGGATCGGGTTCATTCACACTAGATTGCCAGATCCGCGAACAGGACGGTGCTCAGGTAACGCTCTCCGAAAGAGGGGACGATCGCCACAATGAGCTTGCCGCTGCTCTCCGGGCGTTTGGCAACCTGGACGGCGGCCCACAGCGCCGCGCCGGAGGAGATGCCGACCAGCAGACCTTCTTCCCTCGCCGCGCGGCGTGCGGTCTCGAGGGCGTCCTCGTTCCTGACGCGCACGATCTCGTCATAGATCTTCGTGTTCAAGATCCTTCGAAGAAGCCGATTCATTACAGACACAGAATCAGCAGTTTATTGATTTGACGCCTCGCCAGCCCTCGGGACTGGGCCAGGAACTGCGGATCGGCTTCTTCATCCCTCGTTGTGCCGATCCCGGAGGGGCGGCATGAGGCATTCACGCCCGATCGAGAATTATATTTCGCTTACTATCAATGCCTTCCGCGAGACTCCCGCTTGCCCCCTGACCCGCCGTGTTTTGCTGTCTGTGGGTAGAGCAATTGCTGGCCAGCATCTCAATCCCAACTCGCAGGCGGCGAAAGGCCTCGAGTAGCAGCCTTCCGGCTTTCTGGACTTCGGTCCGATCCCCCAGGATGGGATCCGGGTGGCTAGCGATTACCCTGAACGCCATCCTCTTGGGCGGAACGGGCGATGGCCGGTCTAGTGATCGCGTGAACAAATTCGCTATCTTCCACCCCACAGGAAAGCGGGGTTGTGGCGGGCCTCCAGGCCATTGCGAGCTGGGAGACGCCGTCGTGCAAAGCGGAGCATCCAGGGTCAGCGCTGGGAAGACACCCTCTGGTCACTGCTCCGCCCTGAGATTTTATTGGTTCAGAATCCCTCCGAAACATCGTCCACGTGAAGCACCCGTGCGCCCTCCTGAGGCACAACTATGCCCGAAAATCCCTCCGAATCACCCCTCGATTTAAGGCCTTCGTGCACCCGCCCAAAGCCCACTCCAACGCCGGCAAAGCGCAATTAGGCAAAGAGGAAACGACCCACCCCACACCCGCAACCCGGGGACAATCCCGCGGACTCCGCCCTCAAACCCCTTCGCCCGACGCCGCAGCCCAGACCTTGAGAATGCCTCTAAGCTGGGCTGAACGCGCGCCCCCGCAGCCCTCCATCTGAGCCCCTTGGAAAATGAACATGAAGCGAAAACCTACCCGAAAGATAGCCTATTAAGTTATTCATTCTAAAAAACAAAGTCAACAATTGGCTTTGTTCCTTCAGAATTGTGTTTGCGCCCCGCCCCCGCGTCTGGGCGCAAGGCTCGCGTTAGGAGCAGCCGCTGGTGCCGCCGCAGTTTTCGTACTTGTAGCAGGAGCCGTTGCGGGTCATCAGGCCGCCGCACTCGGAGCAGACGGGAGCGTCATCGACGGCCGGCGCTCGAGCCGCTGGCGGAGACGATGGGGCAGTTGGTGGCGGCGGAAAGCGGGGAGGCGATCAAGAGACGGGCGGAAGCCGGCGAGAAAATTCTTGGTTATGCTCTGGCCGAAGGGCCCCCGGCATCAACCTGCGGAGGCGCGGAGGGCTCCTTGGCTTAGGAGGACAGGCTGCTCGTGCGTGTCTTGAGATCGGGCCTGGAGCACAACCGGCGAGCCCGAATTGGACCGAAACTCAAGTGGGGAGCGACTGTAAGTGCTTGAAAAGATGGTGGCCAGGGACGGACTTGAACCGCCGACGCCGGCCTTTTCAGGGCCGCGCTCTACCAACTGAGCTACCTGGCCAGTTCTCTCCTATCAAAGATACCAAAACTCGAGTCGTCCGCGATGCGCCCGAGCGATACGCGAGCCCGGCGCCGCGAGTCAACCTGCAAGCAGGAAAGAGATGTTGCGAGCTTTTTCTGAAAAATATGCGGACGGCCTGAGAAAAAGAACCAGTTGGGGCACTAACTAAGCTGGAGAACCGGAGCGGTTCCATGCGAGTCGTGTCTCTCATGCTGCTGCTGATGTTCGCGTGCGCCTCCAGTCCGGCTGAGCGTCCGGGCAGCGCCGTGGAGTACTTGGGGGGAACGCTGGCCAGTCTGAGCCCGCGAACAACGGGCTGGCTCGTGACCACCGATCCGATTTCTCTCGTTTTCTATACCAAGAAAAACATGATCCGCGTCCCGTACGAACGGATCAACCAGTTGGAATATGGACAGAGGGCCGACCGCCGCATACTGGAGGGCGTCCTTCTGTCGCCGCTTTTCGTATTGACGAAAAAGCGGGATCACTATGTCACTGTGGGCTTCGAATTGGAAGATGGGCAGCAGCAGGCACTGCTGTTCCGGGTTAACAAGGATGACGTCCGGTCGCTTCTGGTCAGTCTGGAAGCGCGCACCGGCCGTAAGGTCACTTACCAGGATGATGAGGCGAGAAAGGCTGGAAAATGAATGTCTTGGCGCAATCTCGCGCTGGCGTCCCTGTTGGCGGCAGGGACGCTGCGAGCGCAAGTGCCGGGCGCGAATCTCGCGCTGCAACCAATTGTCGGTGTGAAGAAGACGCCGGTGGACAACTCCGAGGGAAAGTCACCGCTGGATCAACTGGTGGGCATTAAACGGGTGTACGTGGAGCGGTTCGGCGGCGGTGAGGGATCGGAACAGATCCGCGACATGGTGATCGCCACGCTCCAGAAGACCAATCTGTTCGCGCTCACGGAGAATGCGGAGCACGCGGATGCCCTGCTGCGAGGCAGTGCCGAGGACCTGATTTTCAACGAGAATTTTCAGAGCAGCGACGGCATCACGGCCCGGGTGTCGCCGACCGGTTCCTCAGGCTACACGCGCAGCAACGGCTCCATCGTGCCCGGGGTTTCGATTGGCGACCACGAGAGCGTTCATAAACAGGAGCGCAGACATGAGGCCTCGGCCTCGGTCCGGCTGGTCAATCGGGACGGCGACGTGATCTGGTCGAACAATTCAGGAGAGCCAGGGGGCGAAGTTCCATGGCGCGGCGGCCGACGTCGCGGAACGGATCAGCCGCCAGTTGTCGGCCGACTACGCGAAAGCGCGCGAGCACCGGCCGGCCCTGGCGACGCTGGCCGCTACGCCGCAGTGAGACCGTCCAGGCGTGTTCACGCGGGCCGGGCTGCCGTTGTTTGCGGTCGGGCCGTGGTGTGGCGCGCCCACGTTCCTGCCGGTGGCCGCCGAGCGTGCTGCTCACGAGCAGCCGTGATGACGGCTCCGAGGCGCCGGATCTCGGTCGGAGATCCCGTCCCGGACAGGTCCGGCTGTCCCCGCTGGCCAATGCGGTCGCATTGTCTGGAATCAGTGCAAGGGATAACGAATACGGGCCGCTGGAAGCTCAGCCGTCAGACACACGGCCTGCCACTCATCCCCACTTCGAAGGGATTAGAAAGGCTCGGGCGCCCGCTGGGGCCTGGGTGGCACATTCAGTAAATTTCATGGAACTGTGACAGCAAAATCGGATCGCCGGATGGTATGCTCGTTTTCTGCGGGAGATTTTCATGGCGACTGCGCAAATGGCACCCAGGTTTGAACGCGCCTCCGTACGCCATCCGGATGCGCGAGGCCACCGCATCCGGACGGGCGTGAGCCTGGAGGTCATCTGCGAGCGGACCAAGATCAGCAAGCATTTCCTGGAGGCCATCGAGGAGCGCGCCTACCACCGTCTGCCGGGCGGTATTTTCGATCTGAGTTACATACGGCAATACGCAGAGCAGATTGGCTTTAGTGCGGAATCCCTGCTGGAGGATTACAGGTTACGAGTGGGCGCCAGGGAAGCCCCGTCGAGCCTGCATCCGGCTGCGACAAGAACTAAGACCTGGTGGAAAGCGCTGCTATAAGCCGGCCGCAGCAAGCCGGCGTAAGGTGGGTAGGCGGGGTTAGGCGGAGAAGCAACGAGCCCGCCCGCGAGGCCGATTGAGAATCTGGTTTGTTCTGCCTGGCGGGATAATAGGGAACAAGGCCTAAAGTTTATCGGCCGAGTGCCGATAAAGTGCATAGGAGGCCCGGATTGAGAGATCACTCGAATCGGGGCAACTTCGATGCGCATCGATGACAATCAACTCTCGGGGATCGGTCCGGCCGCTACTGGCGCCAGCCAGAATGTCCAATCCGCCACGCAGCATGGCGCGCCCAATGCCAAGCCCGGGGAGCTAGTTACCGGAACAGATGCAGTCCACCTTTCGGCCGTTGCCGATCAGGTGGGCAACTTGAATGCCGCGCCCGAAGGGGCATCGAAGGTCGCCGAGTTGGCCAAGCTGTATCAGAGTGGCCACTACAATCCGGCTCCGGAGAAGGTGGCCGATTCGATCATCAACGACATGCTGACTGGTTCAGGATCGTCTTAGTCTGAACCACTCGCTGCAGCCGGCGAACTCAATCTCGACTTCGCCATCTCGGATCGGAACAGGATGATGATTGCCGCCGCCGGCGTCGATCCCGAAGCGGGCGGTGTCGGAACGCAGGACCGGGAGGGGAAGGCGCATGAGTCAGATGGCCGGCCAGGAAGCGCAACCGTTTCCGGGCGATGGCGACCAGGCGATGGCACGGCTGGATCGGTTGCTGGCGCACCTGCGCGCCGCCGAGGCGCGGCTGCGGAACTTGAGCCGGGAAAACATGGCGTGCCTCGGCGAGTCGGTTTTTGCGGCTGCGGAAGAGCTTCAAGCGCTGCGCGGGACATTGCGCCCGGGCGCGTCGAGGAGCCTGCCTCAAGAGCCGTTGCAGGCTCGAATCAAGGAACTCATCCCCCTCAGCCGCCGCGTGCGGAGGCTGTTCGACGCAGCGAGAAGCTTCCATGCCGCCTTGCTCAAAATGCATCAAACGGAGCAACACGGCTACAGCGGACTGATGGATGTGCCCGGTGCGCGCAACCTGGCGACGTTTCCGCATCGGATGGAGATGCGAGGCTGACCCATGGCGTCTCTGTTCTCCGTACTCAGCATCTCGTCCAACGCGCTGAACGCCTTCACGCAGGCCATGAACGTGACGGGCAACAATACCGCCAACGCCTCCACGTCGGGTTACGCCAAGCAGGTTGCGCAGCTCGAAGCACAGTCCTTTGACACGCAACTGGCGGTCGGCGGCGGCGTCCGCTACGGCGGGACCGTCAACACGCGGGATCAATATGCCGAGCAGAACGTGCGGCAGTGCGTGAGCGCCCAAGGCCAGGCCGCGCAGGAGCTTCAACAGTACACCAGTCTCCAGAACGTCTTCCCGGTCAACGGGCAGACGGGCATCTCAGTGGCGCTGAGCGGGTTCTTCAACGCATTTTCGGCGCTCACAACGACGCCCAACGACTCGAACCTCCGGCAAACCGCGCTCGACAGCGCGCAGCAGGTGGCCCAGGCGTTCAACCAATCCACCACTCAATTAAATCAAGTGAGTGACGGCGCGCAGCAGAACTTGACTGAACAGGTCGGCCAGGTGAATCAGCTGGCCCAGCAGATCGCCTCCATCAACCAGCAGATCGAGCAGAGCGCGAGCGCGGCCACCGATCCGGGCCTCAATGCACAGATGTCCTCCACGCTGCAACAGCTGGCGCAGTACGGGGACGTGAGCACGGTCAAACAGGACAATGGCACGACGAACGTCACCATCGGCCAGTCGTCCATCGTGATCGGGGACACGGCGCAGGCCCTGCAGCTGGTCCCCGGCAACGGCCAGATGAGCGTGGAGGACAGCCAGGGTAATAACGTCGCCGCGGGACTGCAGTCCGGCAGCCTGCAAGCCGTCCTGAACATGACCAGCACGGTTCTGCCAACCACGCTGGCGAATCTGAACCAAATGGCGCAGAGTTTCGCCACGGCGGTGAATGGCGCCCTGGAGGGGGGCGTGGACGAGTCGGGCGTCCCGCAGGCCAACTTGTCGGCACAGGACCTGTTCAGCTTCAATGCGGCCAAGGGCGCCGCGGCGACGCTGAGCGTCAATCCGCTGACCACTTCACAACTGGCCCTGGCCGATCCTGCGTCCCCGGGAGGATACGCGGTCGCGGTGCAAATCGCAAATCTGCAGCAGGCCACGAATCTGATCCCCGGCCAAACGCAAACCCTGAGCGGCTATTACGGCAGCCTGGCGTCGCAGGTGGGACAGCTGGTCTCGAACGCGCAGAACGACCAGACCACCACCGAGAGTCTCACGGCGCAGGCGCAGTCATCGTGCCAGAACGTGGAGGGCGTCAGCCTGGACGAGGAGGCGATGAACCTGCTCGAGTACCAGCGCGGCTACGAGGCGATGTCGAAGGTTGTGGAAACCATCGACGAGATCACGTATGAGTTGATCAACGATATGGTCCAATGACGATCCGGGACCGCTGCTTTTCGGGAGAGGTGCAAAATGACCCCCTTGGTTTCCAACAGTCAGAACGCGTTGTTCATCAACCAGCTCAACGTGCTCAACCAGGAGATGTCCACGGCGCAGCAGGAACTGGCCAGCGGCAAGAGCGTACTGTACGCTTCCGACGCTCCGGGAAGCGTTCCCGCGATCGTGCAGGACCAGACTCAACTGGCGAGCGTGGAACAGAGCCAATCCAACCTCAACGCGCTGAACTCGGAAGTCACCATGGCCAACAGCGACCTTGAGAATGCCACGACCATGATGGACACCATCAACTCCATTGCCACTGAGGGGGCCAGCAGTACGACCGACGCCCAGACGCGTCAGACGCTCGCGGGCCAGGTTCAGGCCTTGGAAACGCAGATGGTCGGGATCGCGAATTCGACCAACGAGGGACGTTACCTGTTCGGCGGCGACGACGATTCGACGGCCCCGTATTCGATCAACTACGCCAACACGCCGCCTTATTCCGCCAACACGAACGCGCAAGCCACCAGAATGGGCATCGATGCGATGGGCAACACGTTCCCCATCGCCATGACGGCCACGGACATCTTCAATAACGCCGATCCGACCCAGAATATTCTCCAGGGCATCGAAAACCTGCGTCAGGGCTTGCTGAACAATAGCACCGCCGCCATTGCAAGTGCCGCCACCCAGCTCACCACGGCGGACCAGCATTTGGGCAATGTGCAGTCCTTTTACGGGAACGCGCAGAGCACGATCACTTCCGCTCTCAACACTGCATCCACGATGCAGCTGAATCTGCAGACACAGCAATCGCAGCTCACCGACGCGGATCAGGCGCAGGTCATCACCACCGAGCAGACGGCGCAAACCCAGGAGGATGCGATGCTCCAAATGGAGGCTCAACTGCCGCGCGGCTCGCTCTTCGACATGCTGGGTTAGCTTGCGCCACGTCCGGCCAGTGAGAGCCTGTGCGCGTTTGGCCGCGGCGCCGCCTGGATCATGGCACAACAGGGAAGGCGCACCCTTGCGCTTTGAAAACGCATCCCTACGAGCAGACCCTGGCGCCCTGAACCGCTGCGGGGCTGGTCAGCGGTCCTTCCCTCCGAGGCCCGCGAATTCTTCTTTCACGAGCCGGCCCGCGGCGTCAAACTCGAACGAAGCGCTGAAGGGCGCTCCCTCCGGCTGACCGAACCGCAGGTCGGAGATTCGAACGATCGTCCCGCCCTCCACGCGCGGTGAAGGAACGGCGCGCCAATACGGGAAACGGGTGAATTGCAGGAAGATGCGGCCGGTCTCCGAGGCGCGAATGGCTGCTTCCTGAGGCAGGGGCTGGTCGGGCTTCATGAACGTACGCCCGGAATCGGGATCGAACTCAGCGAGCAGGTCGATGGGAATGAGACGCCAGGCTCGCCCCGTCTCCACCACGCCGGTCCACCGCCAGGGTGCGGAGGGCAGCGGCATCGCGGCCACGCGTAGCGGGGCATGGGTGTCGTAGAGCCGCGATTGCAGAGCGCCGACGGCCTGGGCGTGGAACACCCCGCGCAGCGTGAGGAAACCGCACAGCACGAAGAGCACGACCCAGGCGCCGCTGCGCCCTGAACCACGCCGGGCGCCGATTTCGCTGTCCACCAGCCGCACCAGCAGCGGAGCCAGAGTGCCGATCAGCAGAATCGCCCAGATCCAGAGATCGACGATGTACACCCAGTCCAGCCGGTACCAATCGGCGGAGAATGGGAGCAGAAAACGGATCCCGTAGGAATTCAGGTAATCCAGCAGAAGGTGGCTGATAATACCGGCAAACACGGCCAGCCACGCACAGGCGAATGGTTTCCACCCGGAGCGGCGCCGGCGCGCGAAAAACCACCACACGGGCAAGGGCAACAGGGCCAGGACGGGAGCCAGCGCGAAGGAGTGAGTCCAGCCGCGGTGATACTCCAGATACCTGAGCCTTCCGGCGATCGCCGTGACAAGGTCAATGTCGGGCAGATTGGCCCCGACAATGACCAGTTCCGTGGCTCGAGCGCCCAGCCGGTTCAATCCAACGCGGGCCAGCATGAGCCCGACCAGGGAGTGGGTGAGATTATCCATGAGACGTTTCCCGCCGCTCCCCGATTCAAAGCGCTGGCAGGAAGCGGGCGGATGCCTATATTGTGGTCCATGGAGGGCTCAGGCCGCAGTTTGTCCGCGTCGGCCACGGTCCCGGCCGGCCGCTGGGTGGCCGGCGGCCCGGCTGCGCCGTCCGCGGCCTGCAAGAGTGAAGGAAACTACGATTGCGGCAGGCGCTGCATTTCGGTAAGGTCGAGAAAAGGCTCTTTTTATGATTCGACTTCGAGTGGTTGGGTTTGCCGTTCCCGTGCTGGCGCTGCTGGCCTGCCTGGTCGCGCTGCCGGGCTGTGGGAGGTTCACGCAACGGGATAAGGTCGCGGCCATGGGGATTCCGGTTAACGTCGGTCCCCTGACGTACACGGCGATCGAGTCCGAATGGCGCGATACGCTGGAATCCAGCAGCGGCCAGCGCATACCGAAAAGCAGGTTCCTGTTGATTCACGTCACGGTGGTGAACAACGCTCCCGAGGAGCGGGCCGCTCCGCTGCTGCAATTGGAAGACGCGAAGGGGCAGATCTACCCGGAGATCACCGAAGGCGATGGCGTGCCGGAGTGGCTGGGTTATCTGCGCTTGCTGCAGACGAGGGAGATTCGCTCCGGGCGGCTGCTGTTCGACGTGCCCCCGGGCGCCTACCGGCTGCGAGTCGCAAGCGGAGGCGAGCCCGAAACCGAGCAGACGGCCCTGATCGATATACCATTGGAGCTTGGCACGGTCGCGCCGACCGGTCCTGGCGCCACCAGTTTCGGTGATGTCGTGGCGAACCCTCAGATCCCCGCTTCCGCCCCGCCGGCGAAGAAGTAGTCCGACGAAAGGACAGCAGCGTGCGCCGTCCCGGCAGATGGCTTCTGGCGCTCCTGGCGCTGCTCACGGCCGCCCCGGCTGCGCCCCCTAAGATGGCAATCGTTGACGCTGTTCTTCACGACCAGCGCGAAGACGGCCCGGACATCCCCGCGAGCTACGAGTACGTGCCCGGTGAACTGCTCTACCTGAGCTATCGCATCGCCGGCTACACGGTAAAGAACGACGCCGTTGACCTGCGCTGGCAGATGTATCTGACCGATCCGGACGGACTGCTGCTGGCGCCGATTTCCAACGGCGCGGTGCGGGAAGAGGTTTCGGTGCGCGACAAGGATTGGCTGCCCAGAGTGGACCAGACGGTTGCCCTTCCGCCGGAGTTGTACGCCGGGAGCTTCGCGATCCATCTGCGCGTCGCCGACGAACTGGCGCAAGCCACGGCCGAACGCGTCCTCCCGTTTCGCGTGCGGGGCCGCGCTCCGGAGAAGCTCCCGGGCATCACCGCTCGAGGCGTGCGGTTTTACCACGGCGAGGACGATGCCGTGCCGTTGTCTGCCGCGATCTACCGGCCCGGGGAAACGCTCTGGGCGCGCTTCGAGATCACCGGCTATTCGCTCGGCGAGCACAACGCGTTCGACGTCAACTACGGGCTGGCCATCTACGGCCCGTCCGGCAACCTGCTGTACGAACAGCCCGTCGCGGCGCAGGAACACGATGCTCCCTTTTACCCCAAGCGCTGGCTCCTCGGCGGATTCAGCCTGACCATCAGTCCCGGCCAGCAGCCGGGCGAGTATCGCGTCACGGTGCGGGTGCGGGACAAACTGGCGAAGACGTCCACGGAGCAGTCCGCGAACTTCCAGGTGAGGAACTGAGGCCTGTTCCGGAGCGGTACGCTCAGCTCGCCGGCGGCAGGCCCGAGCCGAAGCCGCCGTCCACAACGATGGCCGCGCCGGTGACGAACGATGCTTCGTCGCTGGCCAGGAACACGGCCACGCGGCCCACCTCCTCCGGCCGCCCGATGCGCCACAGGGCATGCAGCTTACCCGCCGCCGCCCGCGCCGCCGCCGGGTCCGGCTGAGCCTGGAAGTAGCCTTCCGCCAGCCCCGCGTCGATGTAACCCGGGCAGATGCAGTTCACGCGAATGCCCTCCTTGCCATGGTCAATCGCCATCGCCTTGGTGAGGCCGATGATGGCTGCCTTGGTGGCGCAATAGCCGGCGCAGAACGGCTCCACGAAGAACCCGTTCACCGACGACATGTTGATGATGTTGCCCTTCGTTTCCCGCAGGCGCGGAAGAAAGTACTTCGAACAAAGAAACACGCCGCCGAGGTTCACCGCGATCTCACGGCTCCACTCCTCGAACGTCGTGTCCTCAATCGTCTTGTTGACCTGGACGGCGGCATTGTTGAGCAGGACGTCCACTCGCGAGAAGCGACCGAGCGTGCGCGCCACCAGGCGCTCCACCGATTCCGGTTGTGACACGTCCGTTTCGACCATGAGGGCCGTGCCGCCCTGGGCTTCGACCAAGCCGGCGGTTTCCTGCGCCCCCGCGGCGTTGATGTCGGCCACAACCACCGCGGCCCCGTGCGTGGCGAATTCCAGGGCGCTGAAGCGTCCGATGCCCGCGCCCGCTCCGGTGATGACCGCGACCCGATTCTGCAATTTCATGCTTACCCCCTGACGGCTCATTGCCTACGATAGCCGAATTCCCGGCTGCCGGCGTCCAGCCTGCGCGGGTCGCGACCGGTTAGTGGCAGCGAACAGCAACTCTCCCAAAACCAATGACGTGCAATCGCCGGATTGCCATCACGAGCGGATTGGTTGCGCCTGGCCATGCCGCGCCGACGATCTGCGGTAGCGGCGGAGATTACTTGCCCACTACGCCCACTAGCGTTCTTAAGGACCGGCCCGTCATGGCACTGTTCCGGACCCGCAGCGCCGCCGTTTTCGGCATCGACGCCCAAACGATCGAAGTCGAAGTGGATCTCTATCCCGGCGGTTCCCAGCGCGATTTCGTCGTCGTCGGGATGCCGGACCTGGCCGTGCGCGAGAGCCGCGAGCGCATCCGGAGCGCCCTGTCCAACTGCGGCTTCGGCTATCCCACCAAGGCGGTTACGATCAACCTGGCGCCGGCCAACGTGCGCAAGGAAGGGGCCGGATTCGACCTGCCCATGGCAGCGGCGGTGCTGGGTGCGATGGGCATCGTGCGGCCGTGCAGCGAGACGCTGCTGAGCGGCGAACTGTCCCTGGATGGCGGTCTACGGCCCGTGCGCGGAGTGTTGTCGATGGCCGTTTGTGCGCGCAAGAACGGCTTTCATTCGCTCGTCGTCGCCCGCCAGAATGCGGCCGAGGCGGCCGTCGTGGATGGTCTGAAGGTCTACGGGCTGACTCATTTGGGGGAAGTGGCCGGTCTGCTGAACAACCCCGAGCGGTACGCGCCCACGCAACCGGCGCAGCCGAACGGCCACTCGAACGGTGACGGCGGACCCGATTTCGGCGACGTGCGCGGGCAAACCACGGCCAAGCGCGCGCTGGAGGTCGCGGCGGCGGGCGCCCATAACCTCTTGATGGTCGGGCCTCCCGGATCGGGCAAGACCATGCTGGCGCGCCGGCTGCCCGGGATTCTGCCGCCGCTGACGTTCGAGGAGGCGCTCGAGACGTCGCAGGTCCACAGCGTGGCGGGCGTGCTCGCCGCTGACCAGGGATTGTTGTCCGAGCGCCCGTTCCGCTCCCCGCACCACAGCGTCTCGGACGCGGGGCTGCTGGGCGGCGGCGTTGGCACGCCGCGTCCGGGCGAGGTGAGCCTGGCGCACAACGGCGTGCTGTTTCTCGATGAGTTGACGGAATTCCAGCGCAACGCGCTGGAGATGCTGCGCCAGCCGGTCGAAGAGCGCTGCGTCACGATCGCCCGTTCGCAGATGGCGCTGACCTTCCCTTCGGATTTCATGCTGGTGGCCGCGATGAACCCCTGTCCGTGCGGTTACTTTAGCGATCCGACGCACGAATGCCGCTGCACCGGCGGCATCATCCAACGCTACCTCGGCAAGATCAGCGGGCCGCTGCTGGACCGCATCGACCTGCACGTCGAAGTGCCGGCCGTGGCGTACCAGGAGATGCGCGGCAGCCAGACCGGCGCCACGTCGGCGCAGATGCGCCAGCGGGTCCTGGCCGCGCGGGCGCGCCAGGCGGAACGCGGATTCGTCAACGCCAATGTGCCGCCGGGCCGCTTGCGCGAGATGTGCCCTCTGGACGCCGCCGCCGAACGGACCCTCGAAATGGCGATCCGGCGCCTGGCCCTCTCCGCCCGGGCCCACGACCGGATTCTCAAAGTTGCGCGCACCATCGCCGATCTCGGCGCGAGCGAGCAGATCCAGGCCAAACACATTGCCGAGGCCGTGCAGTACAGATCGCTGGACCGCGAGTATTGGAAATAGCCTGTCCCCGCAGACATTCATCGAACACGACCTCAGGCATGCGTGACCGCGTCGCACAAACCGGCTCGAGTGCCAGTTTCCCAGGAATGAGTGGATCTAATCGCTGATCGTCCGCTCCAGGAACGGCCGCGAGATCTTTGTGATCCGGTCAGAGGGACGTTCAGGGCCGCTCGGAGCGCCAGCGGGCGCGAAGTCCACGTTGACCTTGACGAGCGGGCAGCGCCGATAGATGTAGCGGCGGTGCTGGCGCTGTGAAATGCCGCCCTCTTCCATGAAGACTTTCAATAATTGCTCGCGGGTCATGCCGACCTGAATGGATTCGAGCTCCGGCAGATGGGCGGTGATCCAGCGTGAGACCTCAGAGTCATAGGCGGTTCGAGAGGGCAGCGGCTCGACGCGCAGCAGCGTGACCTGGCGCACCCACCGAGCGGCTCTTTTCTCCCCTGGCGCGACCAATTGAAACGGGCCATCCCTGGCAGGCAGAGGCTGGCCATCGCGGCTGGTCACGAGGTAGACGGCGTGGTCCATGAAAGACGGGTCCAGCTCGGCCCATGCGAAGACCGCCTGGTAGCCATCTTGGGCTTCCACGGCGAGGTAGTACGAGGCCGCGGTGTGGTGAAACTTCTCGCCCAGGGGCAACGCGACCTTGGCCAGGACGTCGGCCAGGAGCACACCCTGAAATGTGACCGGGGCGCCGTGGCCGGTGGTGGTCACGGTGTGCTGCGGGAGCTGGGCGAGGTCCGCCAGGGAGAGCGTGGCGCTGGTGCCGCCGAGGCCCTGAACAACGAGCGCCGGCGGCGCCTGGCACAGGGCGAGGGAGGCGAGCAGCGGGAGGAGGGCGAGAGGCGTGAGGACGTTCATGGCACGATTCTCAGCCTTGCCGTGGAGCGTTGACAAGCAAAGCAGCGGCGGGAGGCGGGACAACTGGGGTGGGCAGCGCGGGAGGGAAGCAGCCGCGGGCGGGCGCCGAGAGTGGCGGAACCTCGTGGGGGTCGCATTGGTGCAGCGCATTTGAAATCAGTAGCTTGCGTGTTTCCAACAACCCCCTGTCACGACAGCCCGCTGGTTTTTCGCCTCCATGTTACCTGCGTGTCGTCAAGAACACGCCGCCAGCGTCCCCCACGCGCACGGCCCAGGTTATGCTACCCATGGACCAGCTGAAATGCACCAGCGCTGACACCCAGCTCTGGACCGCGCTCCAGGAAATGGACCGCGACGGAGTCAACCGGCTGCCCGTCACACAGGATCAACACGTCTTGGGTATGCTGAGCCGGGAAGGTATTTTTTCTTTCCTGCGCACAGTGCGGGAGCTGGGGGGCTGATTGATCCTCACCATCAATGGCGGCTCGTCGAGCATCCGGTTCGTGCTGTACCAGGTCTCCGAACCGCTGCAGCGCAGGCTCTATGGGAAGGTCGATCGCATCGGCCTGAGCGGCACCAATCTGACCTTCAGCGGCCCGGCCGCGCCTGAGCAGGGCACTCTGGATATCGCAGCCTCCGATCACAGGTCGGCGGCTGATGTTCTGATTGACTGGCTCGAAAAGCAGGACGCATTGGCCGCAGTCGAGGCCGTGGGCCATCGCGTCGTCCATGGGATGCAGCACATCCAGCCCGAGATCGTGAGCCAGGGCCTGTTGGATGAGCTGCATCGCATCCGGCCGTACGACCCGGATCATCTGCCACGCGAGATCGAGCTGATCGAGACATTCCGCCAGCGTCATCCGAAGCTGCCCCAGGTGGCCTGCTTCGACACGGCGTTTCACCGTGCCATGCCGCGCGTAGCCAAGCTGCTGCCACTTCCGCGCCGCTTCGACGCAAAGGGTGTTCAACGCTACGGTTTTCACGGCCTCTCCTGCGCTTTTCTGATGGAGGAACTCGAGCGGCTGGCAGGCGCGCCCGGGGCCCAGGGACGCGTCATTCTGGCGCACCTGGGAAATGGGGCCAGCCTGACGGCGGTGCACGCTGGAAAGAGCGTCGACACGAGCATGGGCTTCACTCCCACCGCCGGGTTGGTGATGAGCACCCGCACGGGCGACCTGGATCCGGGCCTGGCGCCATATCTGGAGCGCACCGAGCAGATGAGCACCGCGCAGTTTTACCATATGGTCAATCACGAGTCGGGTTTGTTGGGCGTTTCGGAAATCAGCTCCGACATGCGCGACCTGTTGGCGAAGGAATCGGATGACGTGCGCGCGGCGGAAGCCGTGGCGCTGTTCTGTTACCAGGCGAAGAAGTGGGTTGGCTCTTTCGCCGCAGCCCTCGGCGGATTGGATACGTTGGTCTTCTCCGCCGGAATTGGGGAAAACTGCCCGCCCATTCGCGCACGCATCTGCGATGGACTGGGATTCCTCGGCATCGAACTGGATGCAGCGCGCAACGAGCAGAATGCGGCGCTGATTTCCACGGCCGGCGGGCGCGTCGCCGTGCGCGTCATCTGTACCGACGAAGAGTTGATGATAGCGCGCTCGGTCCGCCGCATGCTTAATTTAGACGCAGGGAACAAAAGCGACTGACTCATGCCATCCAATGCCCTCACTCCGGAACTGCTTCACAAGATGGATGCCTACTGGCGCGCCGCCAACTATCTGTCGGTCGGCCAGATCTATCTGTATGACAATCCGCTGCTCAAGCGGCCGCTGGCGCTCGCCGACGTGAAGCACATGCTGCTCGGACACTGGGGCACGACCCCCGGGCAGAACTTCATTTACGTCCATCTGAACCGGGTGATCAAGAAGTACGACCTCAACATGATCTACGTCTCCGGCCCCGGGCACGGCGGCCCGGCCGTCGTGGGCAACACTTACCTCGAGGGCACCTACAGCGAAATCTATCCCAACGTCAGCCAGGATGAAGCCGGCCTGCGCAGGCTCTTCATCCAGTTCTCGTTTCCCGGGGGAATCCCCAGCCACGTATCGCCGGAGTGCCCGGGCTCGATCCACGAGGGCGGCGAGCTGGGCTATTCGCTCAGCCATTCGTTCGGGGCGGTGTTCGATAATCCCGATCTGGTCGTCGCCTGCGTTGTCGGCGATGGAGAGGCGGAGACCGGACCGCTGGCCACGGCCTGGCATTCCAACAAGTTCCTCAATCCCGCCACCGACGGCGCGGTGCTGCCGATCCTGCATCTCAATGGCTACAAGATCTCCAACCCGACCGTGCTCGCCCGCGTCACCCGCGAGGAACTGGAGCAGTTGCTCCGCGGCTACGGCTGGACGCCCTATTTCGTTGAGGGCCACGAGCCGGAGTTGATGCATCAGGCTATGGCCGCGACGCTCGACACGGCGGTGGAGCAGATCCAACACATACAGCACGACGCCCGCGTCAACGGCCAGATGGCGCGTCCGCGCTGGCCGATGATCGTCCTGAATTCACCCAAGGGCTGGACCGGACCGAAGATGGTCGATGGCCTGCCGGTCGAAGGCACCTTCCGCTCGCACCAGGTGCCGATCTCCGACCCCGCCGCCCATGCCGAGCACCTGCAGCTCCTGGAAGAATGGCTGCGCAGCTACCGCCCCTGGGAGCTCTTCGATGAGCAGGGCCGTCTGAAACCGGAATTGGCCGAACTGGCCCCCGCGGGGGATCGGCGCATGGGCGCGAATCCTCACGCCAACGGCGGCATTCTGCTGCGCGACCTGCGGATGCCAGATTTCCGCGACTACGCCGAAAGCGTGCCCTCGCCGGGAGTGCGCGGCATCGGCGACACGCATGTGCTCGGGCCTTTCCTGCGCGATGTGGAGAAGTTGAACGGCGAACAGCGGAATTTCCGGGTCTTCGGCCCCGACGAGACGCTCTCCAACGGCCTTGAAGCCCTGTTCGAAGCGACCAACCGCCAATGGGACGCCGCGACCGTGCCCAACGACGAATTCCTCGCGCCGGCCGGGCAAGTCATGGAAATGCTCAGCGAGCACCAATGCGAGGGCTGGCTCGAGGGCTACCTGCTTACCGGCCGCCATGGTCTCTTCAACTGCTACGAGGCCTTCATCCACATCGTCGATTCGATGTTCAACCAGCACGCCAAGTGGCTCAAGGTCACCTCCGGCCTGCCCTGGCGGCGCAAGATCGCCTCGTTAAACTACCTCCTGGCCTCGCATGTCTGGCGCCAGGACCACAACGGCTTCACGCACCAGGATCCCGGTTTCATCGACCACGTCGTGAATAAGAAGGCCGAGGTCGTGCGCGTTTACCTGCCACCCGACGCCAACTGCCTGCTGTCGGTGATGGACCACTGCCTGCGCAGCCGCCATTACGTCAACGTCGTCATCGCCGGCAAGCACCCGTCGCCCCAGTGGCTCGCCATGGACGCCGCCATCAAGCACTGCACCGAGGGCATCGGCATCTGGCAGTGGGCCAGCAACGACCAGGGCGTCGCCCCCGACGTCGTCATGGCATGCTGCGGCGACGTGCCCACTCTCGAAACGCTCGCCGCCGTCTCCATTCTGCGCGAGCACCTGCCCGATCTGAGAATCCGCGTCGTCAACGTCGTCGACCTCATGCGGCTTGAGCCGCAATCCGAGCATCCGCACGGCTTGAGCGACGTCGATTTCGACGAACTCTTCACCCGCGACAAGCCGGTCATCTTCGCCTTCCATGCCTACCCCTGGCTGATCCACCGCCTGACCTACCGCCGCACCAACCACGACAACATCCACGTCCGCGGCTACAAGGAAGAGGGCACCATCACCACCCCGTTCGACATGACGGTGCTCAACGAACTGGATCGCTTCCACCTCGTCATGGATACCGTTGACCGCGTCCCGCGAACCGGCGACCGCGGCATCTACCTGAAGCAGCAGCTCAAGGACAAGCTGGTCGAGCACAAGCAATACATCGACAAGTACGGCCAGGACATGCCGGAAATCCGAAACTGGCAGTGGGGCCACCACCAATAGACGATGAGCGCAGCGGATGCTCAGGGCGGAGTAAAAGGGGACCACTCGGAGCAAAAGGGAAATCCCGGGTCAAACGAGGTTTCCGCCGATGTCGCGGGGCTGGGCGGGAGCGCTCGCGATGCGGCCCGGGTTGTACTGATCGGCGGCGGTGAGAGCCTACCAAACAAGGTGATCGGCAGCCGGGTGAGTTGTTCGGTGAAGCGGCCGCTGGCGGCAGCGGCGTGTTCGTGGTGCAAGCGATAGGCTGAACATCATGGCTCACTTTCTTGGACAAACCGGACTCCGCGCCACCGCTCTGTTGGCGCATGGCGCAGCGGCCTGTGCCGCTGTGTTGGCGCTGGCGCCAGGCCAACTCCAGGCGGCGGTGTACCAGGTCGCGGTCAACGGCGCTGATACCAACGACGGCGTCGCCGCGCCGTGGAAGAGCCTTCAGAGGGGCGTGGATGCCCTGCAGCCTGGCGATACGTTGCAGGTGCTCCCCGGCGAATATCGTCTGGGCGCCGCGGTCATTGTGAAGAACAAGCGGGCTGCGGCAGCCGCGCCGATCACGATCGAGGCCCGCGGCAAGGTCGTGCTGCGGGATGGAGCCAACAAGGTCGATCCCTGGCAGGGGGCGATCGACGTGCGCGATTCCAGTTGGATCGTCATCCGCGGCTTCTCAATCGAGCAGTCCGGCTTCTTCGGCGTCTACATCGACGGCGCGGATCATATCACGGTGGAGCGCTGCTCCACGAGTGAGACGATTGCTTCGGGCGTGGCCGCCTGGAGGTCGGCCGACATCACCATCCGGGACAACGACATCCGGGCGGCCTGTAACATCGGCCAGAACGCAAGGGGACGCGGCTGCCAGGAGCACATCTCGCTCGATCACGTCGAGCGATTCCTGGTGGAGGGCAACAAGGTTCACGATTCCCCACAGTCCGGCAAAGCGCATTGGGGAGGCGGCGAAGGCATTGACGTAAAGAACGGCTCCTCCAACGGCATCGTACGCAATAACGAGATTTGGAACTTGCCGCAAGTCGGGCTGTATGTGGATGCCTGGCGGGCGGACATCCACAACCTGGAGATCTACGGCAATCGGGTGCACCACTGCGCCAACGGCATCGCCCTGAACTCCGAGCAGACGGGCAACCTGTCCAATCTCCGCGTGCATGACAACCTCAGCTATGCGAATGGAGAAACAGGGCTGGCGGTCTGGCGCTTCAAGAACACCACGCTCGCGGATGTCCAGCTCTATAACAACACCGTGGCCGGCAACGGTTTCGCCGCCAACAAACCATACTTCCTCCCCGCCCGGGAGAAGATCGACACGGGCATCGGCATCCACATCCAGAATCCGAAAACCACCGTGCTGGTGATCCGCGACAACATCAGCTACGGCAACGTGACGGCGCAGTTGGCTCTGGCGGCCGGCCTCGTCGATGCGGTGGTCGAGAACAACCTGATCGGTCCGTCGCTGGGAAGCGGAATCGCCGGAGACCGCCCGGTGACCGCCGACCCCATGTTCGTCGATGCCGCACAATCGGATTTCCGCCTGCGGCCCGGCAGCCCGGCCATCGATGCGGGAATCGGCGGACCAAACCTCGGGAAGACCGATTGCTGGGGCAATCCGCGCGTGGCCGGACGGGCCGTCGATATTGGGGCGTACGAGTTTCCAGCGCCTCTGCCCGACGGCGCAAAGAAATAGGGCGGCCTCGAAGCGTGCTGCGTTTTCGTGTCTCAATCGAGAGGTGCAGGCCACCTGGGCAGCGTGAAAAACCCGGCCAAGGTGATGGTGAATGGCAAGCCCCTGGGCATCGTCCGGCATGCGCCTTACATGGTGGACGCCACCAGTACGCTAAGGCCAGGCGCGAACAAAGTGACCATCCATGTGAGCAATGCGTGGGTCAACCGGCTGATCGGCAATCAACAACCTGACACGAAAACGAGATTTAGGTTCGCAGACGTGAAGCCGTACAATACAACTCGCCATTGCTTCCTTCGGGACTTCCTGGGCCGGTGCGTCTAAACTCCATGGCCACATAGTAAGGAGATCAGCAGCGCCCAACGCGAAGACCTGCTTAATAGAACGTGGCCAGCGGACACATCGCAAGACGTGGAACACTCTCCCACGTTCTGCCCAGCACGGCTGAGGAACTACTGTTTCCTGGATGGCCCCACGCGGATCGTAACCGCCGCCGTACTGGACTTTCCGGCGGCGTCCACCGCACGGGCGGCGATGGTATGGATCCCCGGGCCCAGATCCTCGAAGGTGTACTCGAACGGTTCCTGGCGGGCGACGAACAAGACCTTGTCGGCGATGCAAAACTCGACCCGGTCGATCTTCCCGTTCGGATCGGCCGCCTTCACCAGCGCCGCCACCGGTGCTGTGTACTCCTGATCGAGCGGCAGAGGCCGGACAAATCGCACGTTGGGAGGAATGTCGCCGTTGTTCGATTGCGCGTAGAACCAGTCCCTCAGACCGGGAATCTGCTGCGTCTTGGCCTGCGCTCCACCATGGTCGGTGCTGGGAAAGATGGTGAACCGCGGGTTCACGCCCGTTACCCATGTCGCTGCCCCTCGCGGGTCTCCGTTGGCCGCCCGAATCCGCGACGCATTGGCCGTGAGTTGTTCCAGGCTGTTGGCGCTGTCCTCAATGCCGATCGTGGCCCAGATAGGCGTGTTTTTGACCATTTCCGGATCGACCGTGCCTCCGCCGGCTGCCTGCGGGTTGGCAGCCGCAAAGAAACCTGGCCGCTGCTGCAGATAATTCCAAATTCCCGCGGCGCCCATCGAGAAACCCATCAGGTATATGCGCTGCCGGTCGATGGGAAACTCTTCAAGCAGCCTGTCGATGATCTCGAAGACCGCCTGGCGCCGCGCTGGTCCGCTCCATCCACCGGTTCCGCCCACAGGCGCGAACAGGAAAGTGGGCTCCTGCTGCACGTCGCGGTCGTATTCGTGCCACCATTGCAGGCCACTTTCCTTCAGAATCCTCTCGTGAGTGACGCACTCGTCGCATCTGCCGTGCAGGTAGACGGCCAGCGGGTATTTGCGGCCCGGTTCCAGATTCAACGGCACATACACCACGTGTTTCAGCGTCTCACCGCCGGAACTCGTGCGTTCGCGGAATTGAAATTCTCTCGGATAGGGGCCGGTCTGAGCCAGGGCCGGGCCGCAGATGAGACCGACCAGGACTGCAAGCGGGAGGGAAGACGCAAAGACACGAACACTCACGATTCGGAACGTTTTCGATTGCGGAATCATAGATGCCATGGTCCTCTCGTTTTCGGATTCTTCTCTATTTTGGGACACGTCCAGCCGCCCGTCAACCGGCTCCGCCGAAGATCACCGCAATAGCCCAAGGCCGCCCGCGCATAAAACATTCGAGCGGGATTTCCATTGGGGCTCCGGGTTTCCGGTGAGTTTATCACAAGCCTCCACGCCTTGATCCTCCGAAGCGCATCCAGAGCGCAATCGCTATGTGGACACATAAAACACACAGCTAAGGCTCCGGTCGCCTGTGAACCGTGCCGTGGGGGGAACGACCTACCCCGGACGCTTGCATTGGGGCAGGCCATCGACACGTTTCTCACTTTGCACAAGGCCCAGCCCAAGCCATTCGTCTGGACCAAGACGGCTGACCAGATCCTGAATTCAATCGCCAGATTTTGCCGACGAACTCATGACTCGGGACACCAGAAGCCGGATCACGCCTCAATCGCGGAATGCAGGTTTGAACACCTCACCACTTTCCATGTCTTATCGCCCCGAGTCGATTATGATTGCTGCCCGCTCGCGCGCATGCTCTAAGGTTGGGATGATTTGGCGGCGGAACCAGGCGCACCTTCAACCCACGATCCGGGTGGCGCGCTATGCAGTGCATCGTCCCATGCCGCCTTGATTTTAGGATTCTCGGGGTCTCTCGCGAGGCACTCGTGCAACTCCGCCAACGCTTCTTTCCAGCGGCCGAGGCGCCGGAGCATCACGGCCAGGTTGAAACGAATCCCGTTGTTATCAGGATTCAGATTGTGAGCGGCGCGGAACTTCTCCTCGGCGCCGCGAAGATCCCCCGACTTGGCGAGATCGACGCCCTCGTTATTGAGCCGGGTCGCCGTCAGGCCTTTCTCACGGGTCTCATCGCTCTTGCGCAGAACTTCCACCAGCCGTGCTTTGATCGCACGCGCCTGCTCCGCCTGCCCGTCTTCGCGCAGCGCGAGCTGCAGATTGAAAAGCACGGTCTGGTCTTCGGGGAGAAGCTGCATCGCCTTCTGTAAGTGCCCTACCGCCTCGTGAGGCCGTTTTTGGTGCCGATATTCGCAGCCCAGACGCATTTGCGAAACACCGTTTTCAGGATCGAGAGCAACCGAGCGCTCGAATGCCGCGAGCGCTCCGGCATCGTCCTGCAAGATCTTACGTGCCTGTCCCAGTTCGGACCAGGCCTCGTCGAAATCGGGCCTCAGCTTTACGGCCGTGTCCAACTCCACGGCGGCCTTCTCCTTCTCGCCTTGCTGGGTGTAGACTTTCGCTCTCAGGTAGTGCGGCAGTGCCCCATCCTCAGTCGGCCCGATGAGCTCGATGGCGCGATCGAGATGATCCGCGGCCGGCTCCAGTTCTCCGGTCTCGGCCAGAACTGTGCCCAGGTTGAGTTGCGCCTGGGCCAGTTTGGGATTAAGCTGAACCGCTTTTTCGAATTCCTCCCGGGCGTGCTTTGCGTCCTTCGCACTGTTGAGCGCCTCGCCCAGCGTGTTGTGAGCTTCGGCCGAGTTCGGGAGCAAGCGGACCCCCTCTTTCAACTGCGCGATGGCTGCGGCGATATTGCCCCGGACGGCCAAGAGACTGCCTAGCAGGAGCCGCGCATCGCCGTTGGCGGGTTGCTTGCGGATGAGTTCCTCCAGCAACGCGGCCGCTTTCTCCGTCTGGCCTTTGGCGACAAGATCCCAGGCGGCGTCGAGAGTAGAATGCTGGGCCAGCAGCGTACCCGCCAAAGCCAGCATTGCCAGTGACCGTCTTAGCACGCCAACCTCATTCCAGTTTCCACTTCCAGCTTTGAACCCAGCGCCTCTCAGGGGGTCCGCATCCGGCAGGCGGCACCTTTCAGGGGCGGACCCTTGAACGTGTTTTATACTCACGGGGGCCCAATCGATCGCGGAGCCGCGGACTCTCAGGCCGTTGGCCGTGGCACCGCGCTCGCGGCAAACTCCTGTGTCCGTACGATCCCGGCGCCCTCGGTCACATAAATCAGCTGATCGGCGGCGACCCCGGTGAATTTCTCGATCAGACCGAGCGGCCAGCGGATTTCAACGTCCACCGAAGCGACACTCCCCAGCCCGAAATGCAGCCGGCTATCGTTTACCGACAAGTAAGAAGACTGTGCGAGCACCTCCTGGGCCTGCACCTTGCCTCCGTAGCGCACCACGACCCGCGTCCCGATCGCGCTGCGATTCGATTTTACGCCCGTCAGCTTGACTTTGATCCAATGGTTCCCGCCGCTCACATCGTTGCGCAGCAAGGATGGCGATTCATAGTGATTCACGATCACGATATCCACATCGCCATCATTATCAAAATCTCCGAAGGCGCACCCGCGGCTGATGTGCGCCGCCTCAACCCCGGGACCGGCCTCGGCGAACAACTCCTCAAAGCGCCCGTTGCCGAGGTTGCGGAACACGATGCGCGGCGTCTTGTTCGGCGGCTTACCCGGCCACTTGTCCATACCCGGGTAAATGCCACCGGTCACCCAGAAAATATCCGGGTAGCCATCGTTGTCCAGGTCCTGAATGCCCACGCCCCACTTGATGTAACTAGTCTCGACGGCCAGTCCGGAGCGGATCGTGACATCATCGAAGCTGCCTTTCCCGTCGTTTACCAGGACCACGACGGTGTCCCCCGAGTAATGGGTCTTGACGATGTCCAAGTTGCCATCCAACCGGAAATCGCCGACTCCCAGCCCCATGCCCGCCTGCACCTGGCCGTCATCGCTGAGTGCGATGCCGCTCTCGAATCCAACCTCAGTGAAGGTCCCGTCGTGGTTGTTTTTAAACAGGAGGCTCGGCGTGGAGTCGCAGGCGACCAGGATATCCGGCCAGCCGTCGTTATCGAAGTCCGCCGCCACGGCCGTCAAACCGTATCCTCCGGAGGCCTTGCTAATTCCCGCGGCCTCGGTGACATTCGAGAAGGTGCCGTCGCCGTTGTTGTGATACAGCGAGTGTTTGCCGTGAGGTAATCCGAATGGTCCAAAATAGACTCTCTCGGTCTCGTAGGCGGTGTGGCCCGCGCGCGGAACGGACTGCAGGTCGAAGCCGGCGTAGTTAGAAACGAACAGGTCCAGCCTGCCGTCGCGGTCGTAGTCGACAAACGTGCAACCGGAACCGAAGCGCGGCGCGGCATCCAGCAATCCCGCTGCTTTGGTCACATCCGTGAACGTGCCGTCGCCATTGTTGCGATACAGTACATTCTGGCCGAAATAGGTGATGAACAGGTCTTCGAACCCGTCGTTATTGTAATCGCCCACCGTGACGCCATTCGCATAGCCGGTTCGAAACAGACCGGCCTTGAGCGTCACATCGGTAAACGTACCGTCGCGATTGTTCTTGTATAGGCGATTGGAGGCGTCGGGTGGCGGATCGCCAAACCTAGATCCTGAAAGCACCAGTACGTCGAGCCAGCCATCGTTGTCGTAATCGAAAAAGGCGACGCCGCAACTCATCACTTCAATGATGTAGTCGGCCCGGTCCGGATGGGCGGCGATGACTATCTCTTTCAGCCCGGCCTGCTCGGCCACATCGGTGAAGCGGGCCCGGAAAGGGAGCCCCGAAGGCTTGTCGCGCGGAGCCGGCCGCACGCCGCGCGACGCCATGCCCTGCCCGAAAGAAGTTCCGGAAGACGTCGCGAGCAGGCTTAGAAAAACACGGCGGGGCAGAGCAGCCATCGTGGCAGATCGAGGTCCGATGACTTCAGTATATCGGATGCCGACAGCAGTAGCGCGCCGTTGCCCTGCGCTGCCTCATGCAGCTTCGGTTCCGATCCGCGGCAGCACTGCCGAGCAGGGAAACATTGCCACTGCAAGGCGGCGCGCGAGTCCAATCGATTTCAGAGCCGCCGGCGTTCAGGTCTTTTGCGACGGCGGCGGCGCCGAAGTGGAAGCAAACTTCTGCGTCCGGACGATGCCGGCGCCTTCGGTGACATAGATCAGCTGATCAACGGCGACCCCGGGGAGTTTCTCAACCAGGCCGAGCGGCCAGCGGATTTCAATGTCCGCATTGCCGGCGCTCCCCAGACCGAAGTGCAGCCGGCTGTCGTTCACCGACAGGAAGGAAGTCTGTGCGAGCACTTCCTTAGCCTGCAGCTTGCCCCCGTAGCGCACCAGAACCCGCGCCCCGATCGCGCTGCGATTCGATTTCACGCCCGCGAGTTTGACCTTGATCCAATGATTGCCGCCGCTCACATCGTTGCGCAGCAGCGACGGCGGTTCGTAGTGATTCACGATGACGATATCCACGTCTCCATCGTTATCGAAATCGCCGAACGCACAACCCCGGCTGATGTGAGCTGCCTCGACCCCGGGGCCGGCCTCGGCAAACAACTCCTCGAAGCGCCCGTTGCCCAAATTGCGAAATACAACGCGCGGCGTCTTATTGGGCCGCATGTGCAGTTCCGGATAGATACCTCCGGTCACCCAAAAAATGTCCGGGTTCCCGTCGTTGTCCAGATCCTCGATGCCCACGCCCCAAGTGACGTAGCGCGTTTCAACGGCCAGTCCAGAACGGAGCGTTACGTCCTCGAAGCTGCCTTTGCCGTCGTTTGCCAGGACGACCGCGGTGTCCGCCGCGAAGTGCGTCTTGACGATGTCCAGGTTTCCATCAGGCTGGAAATCCCCGACCGCCACGCCCATCCCGGCCTGCTCCATGCCATCCTCACTGAGGGCGACGCCACTTTCCAATCCCTCCTCGCTGAATGTCCCGTCACCATTGTTCTTGAACAGTAGGCTCGGAGTAGAGTCGCAGGCGAGGAAGATATCCGGCCAGCCGTCATTATTGAAGTCCGCCGCCACGGCCGTCAATCCGTATCCTCCTGGAGCTTTGCTAATCCCGGCGGCCTCGGTGACATCGGAAAAGGTGCCATCACCGTTGTTGTGATATAGCGAGTGTTTGCCGTAGGGAAGTCCCCGCGGTCCGCATAGGACATTGCCTTCGCAGGCTTTGGTGCCGGCCCGCGGAACGGATTGCATGTCGAAACTAACATAGTTGGCCACGAACAAGTCGAGCCGGCCGTCGCGGTCGTAGTCAACGAATGTGCAACCGGAAGAGAAGCGCGGCGCCGCATGCAGCAATCCCGCCTCCTCGGTCACATCCGTGAATGTGCCGTCGCCATTGTTTCGATAGAGCACATTCTGCCCGTAGCCGGTGATGAACAGGTCTTCGAACCCGTCGTTATTGTAATCGCCGACCGTAACGCCGTACGAATAACCGGTGCGAAACAGACCAGCCTTGAGCGTCACATCCGTGAACGTACCGTCGCGATTGTTCTTGTACAGGCGAATGGATGCGTCGGGCGGTGGATCGCCAAACCTTGACCCCGAAAGTATCAGTATGTCGAGCCAGCCATCGTTATCGTAGTCGAAAAAAGCGACCCCGCAACTCATCACCTCGATGATGTAGTCAGCCCGCTCCGGATGGGCGGCGATAACTATCTTTAGCAGCCCGGCCTGCTCGGCCACATCGGTGAAGCAGGCCCGAAAGGGGAGTCCCGAGGGCTTGCCGCGCGGAGCCGCCTTCACGCCGCGCGATGCCATCCCCGACCCGGTGTAGGTGGCGGCCTGCCGAGCAAGCAGGGCAGGGGCTGGAGGCGCCAGGAGGCTCAGGAAAATGCGGCGGGTCAGAGCAACCATCGTGGCAGTTCGAGCAGTTCGAAGTCAGATGACACCATTATATTGGATACCTGTAACCTGCGCCGCGTTGGGCAAACTACAGTCGAAGCGTCTGCGATCACTCCACAGCAGACATGGCAACGCTACCGTGCTTTAGTCACGATGCGAGCGAAGAAGAAAAAGCCGGCGGCGGGAGTTGTCCCGCCGCCGGCTTTTGAGGAAACAGGGTTTCGTTCGAACTTAGAACGAAACCCTAAAACTGAATTCGAGTTGTCGCCCATACTGCCCTAGGTTACCCAGGGTCGCGTTCTGGGAGTTTTGAATACCACCAGCGAAAGAACCACCGGGGGTACCCGAATAAAGCGCCTGGCCGAATCCCGCACCGAGACCCGTACTCGGGTCGCCACGGTGCATGACGTTGAGCGCATTGAAGGCGCTCACTTTGATCTCGCCTTTGACCCTCTCTTTCCAGAGGGGAATGTCTTTGAACACGCTCCCATCTACGTTCGAGAAGCTCGGACCAGTCAGGCAGGACCACGTATATGGCATAGTTCGGGGGGTAAAGGGAACGCCGGACGGAGCCGGCTGAAAGACCGAGGTATTGAACCACATATTTGGCGTGGGGTTGTCGATACACGGGTTGCCAGTGACAATCATGCTGTCGTTCTGCGGGTTACCGGTTAGATTGCCGAACGTAACGAAATCGCCCGACGACATACTCAGCAGCCCGGTCAATTGCCACCCGCCGATTATATAGTCGGCAGCCTTGGGAATGGTGTTCAGATATTGACGGCCTTTCCCAAATGGAAGCTGGTAGGTGCCAGCGGCGTTGAACTTGTGGCGCGGCTGGTTGCTGTCCTGCCATTCGAACAAATTGGCGTAATAGTCAAAGTCGGTCAAGTTGTTCTGTTCGGTCTTCTCGCGGATGTAGACATACGTGAAAAGGAGGTTGAAGCCCTTGCTGAAAGTCCTCTGAGCTTTCAGCTCTACCGAGTTATAGCGCTCAGGCGCGCAGCACACTCCAGCTTCGACCAAGTTGCCCACGCCGTACTGCGGATACTTAGACAATAACGAGGCAACACTAACTGTTGGCTGGTTATACAGTGTACCAGGCATTAATGTGGGGTTATTGTTAAAGTGGTAAAATGGATTCGAAACACTATCATTCAAGATGCTTTCGTTATTTTCCATGAACACGGGATTCGCGAGGTTCGGCATCGACGTGTACCACTGGGAACCTAAATTCATGAAATACGTCCCCGAGACAACGAATCCGCCCTTGAATTCGTGCTGGATATTGACGTTCAGCCGGTTGTTGTGGGCCTTCTCCAGGTTTTGCGGGAACCACTCGAGGACACCCTCATTGCCATTGCCGAATTGCGGTCCGGACTTATTTCCAAGAAGCGGGTTGAGCCCGGCTGGAAACGGGTTCTCGAAGGACTGCTGAGGAATGCCTCCCAGGTTCCCAATGATGCTCGTGTTACCACTATATCCGTACACGTTGGTAGCGATGAAGGTGTCGTTATCGTAGTTGGACATAAGCGATTCGGTGGGGGTCCAGTAGAGGGAATAGCCGAACCGAAGCGCCGTTCTGTCGTTGATCTTGTAAGCGATCCCGAAGCGTGGCGCAAGCGCCAGCTTCTGCGGATTCCACATCCCCGGATGGGACGAACTGGTATAGCCCCATTGACCGTTCCAGGAATAATAGCCAGGGCCTACGATGTTGGCGACCTCGGCTGGAATAGATGGCGCACCCGACGCAAAAGCGGGGTTGGTTTGCGTCAAATCCAGACCCGTTGCCAGTTGGTGAAGCGGATCGTACCAGGCCATCTCATATTCGTCGCGCAGGCCGAGGTTGAGAGTGATCCGGCGGTTCAGCTTCCAGTCGTCCTGGAAATAGAAGCCATAAAACTGAGTATGCGTAAAGGCCGCCGGCTCGCCGGCGGCATTCCCGCCGTCGAGCGCGCCGAGCAACATCGAGGCGTATCCGTTGCCGGACGTTAGCGTCGAAGTCCCGTTGATCCAGTTACTCGCCGTTTCCTGGGAGGCGAAATTAAAGGCCGGCAATGTGGCAAAACTGCTCACGACCTGAGAGTGGCGGTAGTTAACGCCTACTTTCAGGTAATGCGCACCGGCCTGATGGGAGAGCTTTACGTTGTAGTCCTGGGTCTTGTTATTGTCGATCCATTCATATCCATAAAGGCCGCCGCCCATTGTCTGGAGGCCGGAGTCGGTACCGGCTGCGTTATAGACATTGATGTCTGGGGCATAATTCGGCGCATTCGGGTTGGCAGCCCTGTAGGGTTCGAACCAGTCGTTTCCGGGCCATAACGAACTGTAATCGAGCAGCTTGGAGGTAGGATTGGCCAAACTATTGTCATCGATGTCGTTATAGTCGCCATGGACAGTGAGCACCGTTCGTGGGTTGATCGTCCAGATCACATCGCCGGTCGCTTGCCGGCCTGCCCGGTAGCTTCCGCCCACTGGAGTGAGATCGCTACCCGTGGGAGCGGTGGAGTCGTTGATGGTATGATACCGGGAATACCTGCCGGTGACCCTCCACTTGTCGTTGATATTGTAATCGGCACGCTCGGTATAGTTGTAATAGTCGTACGTGCTTAAACTGTTTTTGTCGAAGTTGTTATCGTGACTCGGTCCGATGCCGTTTGTGTTAGCGTTCCAGACCTGCGCCAGGACAGCCTGCAAAGGCGCGACGATTCGTTTGGCTGGAAGGACATTCCCTGGGAACGGCGTCCTGGAGCCGTCCGGCTGGCTGGTCCATGGGTCGTAGATCGTATCCTGGGCGCCACTATCGACGACCGACTGCGAAAAATCGCCGTTTCTTTCCGCGGAAGTCGGGATCGTGTTGAGAGTAAGGCCGCCCGGACTACTGATTGTCCACTTTTCGTAGCTGAAAAAGTTAAAGAGTTTGTTCTTAATAATCGGGTTGCCGAGCGTTCCGCCTTCCATCGTCCAGCGGACACTACTCGGTGTGGCCGATGCCCGGTCCGCTTCGGCGCTGGCCCAGGGATAGCGGCCGTTATAGAAGGCCGCGCCGTGCCACTGGTTGGTTCCCGACTTGGTCGTCATCGCAATGGCGCCACCGGAGCTATGGCCGGTTTCGGCGTCCACGCTGTTGGTGGAGACGACAATTTCCTGTACGTCGTCCAGGTTCGGGACGACGGTGGACTTATAGCCCATGGTGATCGCGGCGCCATCCACCGTAAGCTGGTTCGACAGGTTCGTGCCGCCGCCCAGGTCGATGCTATTGGGGCCCCAGGAATTGAACGGCTCGTTTTCGCCGCGCGTGTTGGTCGCCGTAGGCGCGATCAGCGTCAGCTTGAACGGGTTACGGTCAAAACGGGGAGTGTCGTTGGCCATCTTCTGATCGATGGTGATGGCCGAGTCGGCAGTGTTGAAATCCACCGCCGCGGGCGCTTCGTTAATGGTCACGCTCGTCTGTACGGAGCCGGTACTCAGGGCCGCATCCACGGTGACCTCGGCGCCGGTCTGTACCAGGACGTTCTCCTGGACGAACTTGTTGAACCCTGCCATTTCGATCGTCACAGAGTAGTTCCCTGGGGCAAGGTTGTCGAAAACGTACAGCCCAGTGCCGCTGGTCTGGCGGACCGTTTTAATGTTGGTGCCCGTATTCACCAGGGTGACCGTAGCGTTGACGACTATTGCCTTGCTCGCGTCGGTTACGATTCCCACGACGCGACCATGGCTTGTTTGTGCCTGCCCCACGGGCAACAAGGCCAGTAGAGCGAAGATGAACGCGATTAGAAACACAAGTCGAGCTGTTTTCATGGCTCTTAGCAGACCTCCTGAAGCCAGGAACTCCCGTTCCTGCCTGTTCCGGACCAATCGACAATCCACCCGTTCTCGTGACACGGCCGAATCCGAGTCACACGATCACAGGATTACCTCTGATCATTTCACGGGAAACCGAGCCCGCTGGCCAGCAACCGCACCTATCCACCGTTGCGTGCGACAAACTGGCAAACGTTTTCCTGGAGAGACGATATCACCTTACGAGCCACCAGTCAATCAAAATTTTCATCATCAGAAAACGATTCCCAGCCAGGAGTTGTATAGTGGGTCGAGGAGGTCAGATGGGAATCCGCGAGATAGCGAAACGGGCCGGCGTCTCCGTCGCAACCGTATCGCGCACCGTCAACCGTGTGCGCTCCGTCAGTCCGGAGATCGCCGCCAGAGTGTGGAGCGTCATCAATGAAGTTGGCTACGTTCCGAATACGCAGGCTCGCGCATTGGTCTCCGGCCGCAGCCGGCTCCTGGGCTTGATTGTCTCGGACATCACCAACCCGTTTTTTCCTGAATTGATCCAAGGCTTCGAGCAAGTCGCTGTCCGAGCAGGCTACGAAGTTCTGCTTGCATCCACCGGCTACGACCCCGCTAAGATGGCCAACACGGTTCGCCGTATGATCGAGCGCAAGGTGGAAGGCGTAGCCGTGATGACTTCCGAGATGGAGAACTCACTGATCGAACAGCTCACGGATCGGCACATCCCCCTCTCGTTCCTCGATGTGGGCCCGTCGGCGCCGCACATCAGCAACATCTGCGTGAACTACCAGGCCGGCGTGCGCCAGGCGGTGGAACATCTGCGCCGGCTCGGGCATCGACGACTGGCCTTCATTAGCGGCCCTCTCACGTTGAAGTCCGCCCGGCTGCGGCGCGAGGCATTCTTGCAATGTTTCACCGAAGGGCAGTTGGCGACCGATCCGCCGGTGATTCTTGAGGGCGATCACACCCTGGATGGCGGGTCTAGTGCGGTACCGGAATTGCTCAGCGCTCCTGAAAAGCCAACGGCAGTAATGTGCTCAAACGATGTAACGGCTATCGGCGTTGTGCACGGTCTCGACGCGGAGGGGTTACGCGCGCCCAGAGATCTGTCCGTGATCGGCTTCGACGACATTCACATGGCGCAGTTCATGCTGCCGCCGCTCACGACGATTCGGCTTTCGCGTTCGGACTTGGCCCGCCTGGCCTTCGAAGCGTTGATTGCCGACATCGATGGGACCGCAGTGTCCGAAGATGCAACATGCCAGATCGAGACCCGTCTGATAGTTCGCGGCTCTACTGCGCGACTTGAAATGGCGGATTCCATCGCGGGGCCGCCAGGACCTCCTGAGCGCGCCCGAGAAACTGGCCCCGACTTCGCGCCGGGCGGCGGAGACGTGGTCCGCTCTGTTCCAGTCCCTTAGTAAAGGGTGCCTCGGGAAGGATCGCATGTCTCGTTTACAGAGCGTTTCCACTGTCATCGCCGCGCTGCTTGCAGGCAGTGTGGCACGCGCCGCTGCCCGGCCCGCATGCGAAGCAATTTACGCCGAGCCGCCGGGTCGCGTGCCGCCGACGAAGCACCAGCGGTGAAGCAATCTCAGGCACTGCTCACCACGACGGTGGAGAACCACGTTCCCGCCAAGGCGTCGTATGTCAGCGCCGGCCATCGCCGAACAGGTCGAGGGCCATCGCGTTATCAACGCTAAGCGCGGCCACGTACGATAACGGCATTTCTGCCAACTCCCGGCATTTGGCCCGGCTATGCCTTCACTGTTGCGACAATTGGATACGTCCCCACGTATTGTTGAGATCCAAATCAACTGCCTGTCTTAACTCTGTCATCGCTTTTTCTTTTTCGCCCTGTCCCAGCCATGCCAAGCCCATCAAATAGTGGTCTCTCGAGCGCCGAACGTTCATCGGGACTTTCTCCCCGAATTTGGAAAAGAAATCCACTCCTGCGCCAGCCCGACCCGAGGCAAAACTGAAAAGACCTGAGAAAAGGGCGTGCGCCTTAGTCTCCTCACCCAACTTTATGAACGCCATTCCTTGATAGTAGCGTTGATTCGACCAGGCTCTTTCCTCGGGAGCCCCGGCTGCCTTTTGGAAAAACTCGCGGGCCTTTGCGACTTCCCCCAGCCCTTCATAAGCTGTCCCAATATAATAGAAAATCTCGCAGGTTCTCCCTCCGTCATACGGCCATGCGTTTTCCAGATTCCGCGGAAACTCCAGTGCAGCCTGATAGTCTTCCAATGCCTTGCTGTACTGTTTTTGCGAAAACGCTTGCAGCCCTCGGAAGAGGTGCGCGTCCACAAAAGTGTAGTGCATGCCACTGCTCCCCTCGGCGTTGTGAAAGTGTCGGGTCTTCAGTATCTCCAGGGCTGCATCATACTTACCCGTCTGCACGTACAACAATGGCAAGCGTGAGAACGCGTCGTCTCGCTTCTCGATCGTCGCCCGGTGCTTCTCCAGTACGGCGAGCCGCTTCTCTGGAAGGACCCCGCCTTTTTCATAAAGAACGTCCAGTTCGTAGTAATATCGGGGATCATTTTCGTTGCATGAAACCGCCATCTCCATAGCTGCAATGGCCTTCGCAATGTCATGGCTGACGTCCTCGTATGCTACGGCAAGATTTCGATGGACAGGAGCGAAAGACGAATCCAGAGCGCCGGACTTTTCCCACGCCGCCAGCGCGGCCGCGGGCTGGAGGTCATATAGTAAGTTTCCCAGATAGTACGAAGCGCGAGCGTCCGCCGGATTTATCTCCGCGGCGCGCCGCAAAACGGCAAGCGACTCCAAACGGAATGGGAAACAATAGTCCGCGGCAGCTTTGGACGCTCTCGCGTAATATCCCAGCTCCTGTACTGTGTCTCCCTTGCGGCCAGCGTAGTATCCGAGGTAATAATAAACCATCGGGGATACGCCCGCAGCATGTTTATCCTGTTCAATCAGCCCACGCAGGACTGCTGACGCATCGTCATAAAAACCACTGTTACCATAATCGACGGCCAGTTCGAGATAGGATTGCACCTCATCCCTCATCCTGGCCCTCAACTCGCGCTGCTCCGCCGCAGCTTCCTGGTTTGCCCCGGCAAGCGCTTTCGCGAGGTAGTGCTCGTACCCGGCTCTGAAGTCGAGGGAGTCGTGATCGAGAACACTCTCAGTGAGCTGGGCGGACTCCGCGAACCTGCCCAGTTTGCGTAAAATCGAAGCCTTGAGGTCCAATGCCGCTGCGCTCCACTCGTTGGCGGCGATCGCGCGATTGATGTGCCGCAGCGCCGTCGCGTGGTCGCCGCGGGCACAAGCCAACTCCGCCAACTGTGTATAGGCAGCCGTATTGAAAGCATAACTCCACGTCGCTTTATACAGCGGAGAATCAGCTTCGTCAAGTCTGCCCGTCAACTTGAGGAGTAAACCGAGATAGTACAAGGCTTCGCCGTCACGGGGACTGGTGTAGTCATGCGTAACCCGGTGAATCGCGGCGCGGAAGCATTTCTCGGCCTGGTCAAACATTCCGCGTTTGAAGTAGGAAATTCCAAGCGCAACATTTACTTGATAATTTCCAGGGTCCCGGCGCAGCGCTTCTTCATAATAAGGATAGGGGTCAATTGCCGGATTATAGAACTGCTGCAGGCGCAGCCCCGCCAGGTAAAGTTCCTCGACGGTTTTGATTTCACGTGGTGGCGGCGGCGGCGCTACAGTCTCAGGCATCGGACTGTTCTTGGGCTTTGGTGGGGCGTATGCAATCAACTCCTCCCCACTCTTCGATACCAGGACTAGCTTGAGATCCTCAGCCTGCACTTGGGCGGGGCGAGGGATCTCCCGGTGAAACGGCCGATCCGGGCCGATCTGGATCTTCTGCTCAAAGGCAAGCTGACCCTTCGAATAAAGGCGGACTGTCGCATTGTCGTGCGCGGCCACCGTATTCAAGGCCAACCAAATAGACTTCTCACGGAGTTCCAAATTCGCCGCGCCCGCCAGATTGGCGAACTTGATTCCGCCCAGTTCTCTTACTGGATACCAATACAGGCTGGTTTCTTTGGTTTCGTAGGGTTGCATCCAACTGTAATCGGGCTGATTGTCGGAAAATGCGCCGGTCATTAGCTCTAGTTCCGACCCGTCGGTGTCCGTCATAATGCGCTCCCACAGGTCTCCGCGCGGCCCGGCGCTCAACGTCCAGAATTTCCGACCCGGCACCAGGTGATGATCGGCAACATTGACGGTCCCAGCCTCTTTGCCGTGGTCATACCCTCCGAAGAAGTCATCTTCGTAATTCCAGGCAAACATCGAACCCCAATCGGGATGGTTTTTGAACCAACTGACGTCTACGCCCTTCGTATAGTCAATTCCACCGTAGACTTCACGCGATATGGGCCAATGGGCAAACTCGCTCTTAGCGTGCTGAGTTACGAACTCCGTACCCGGTGGGAAGAAAACCTGGTAGTCTGCATTAGCGACCACGCCTGCGTTCGCGAAACACAGGAAGGACTGAATAAACGGTGTGCGATTCATCAGCTTCAAGCGCGCTTCAATGAAGGCCTTGCCTGGGTATAGTGTTAACTCAACAGTCCACCGCATGCGATGGCGGAGCTCCAACTCCCCCACCGAGACCGTGGCGCTCCCGTCCGCATTCCGGCGGAATGTGTAATCTACAGGCATAAAGCCGGTGGGACGATGGTGATCGGGGAAATTCCATTCGATGCCTCCACCAACCCATGCGCCGAGCACTCCCACCATCGCTGGTTTTATGACATGCGCATGAAAGAAAAACTCATAGTTATTTGTCTTGTCCAAGGCATAGAACAAGCGCCCGCCTAGCTCTGGCAGGATACAGACTTTAATATATTCATTCTCCAGATATACGGCCTTATACGACACGTCTTTTCGTTCATCGGTCAGAACGTCGATCATTGCATAGGGATAAACCCGTCCCTGCGCTCCTTGATACGCGCTGCCATCGTAAAATCTGGGGTTCCGATCAGGTTCGCCCGTCAGGTATGTGGGAATGACGAGTGGCTCCTGCCAAACTCGCACGGGCGCGGCTGCAAATATTGATGCGCAAAGGATCAGGCAGATCGTGTAAGCCACGATCCATGAAAAGACAACTCTTAGTCTTGGCATGCTGATTAACACCTCCACTTGTCTTCCTTTGGTTCGGGCTTGGCCGCTCTAGAAAACGCTGCGTATCCCGAATTCTGAGGCCGGATCGCGGCTGAACGCTCCGCATACGCTGGCGTTCGCACTGCCAGGGAACCTCGCTCGGCCTGTGGACTTGACTGTGCGACTTGTCCGGCGGGCGACTACCGACGGCCGGGCAAACGTTTACCATGAGCACGATATCACGTTCACAATCAGTGGTCAATCCCGATTTTCACATCCCGATCTTCACAGTATTCATCGAAAGAAAACGATTCCCAGCCCCGGGGTGCGCAGTGGATTGCGGAAGTTCAGACGGCACTGCGCGAGCTCGCAAAGCGGGCTGGCGTCTCCGCCGCAACTGTAGCGCGCACCGTCAAGCGTCTGGGCTCGCTCAGTCCGGCTGTCGCAGCCACTGTGTGGAGTGTCATCAATGAGGTCGGCTACTTTTCGAAGACGCAGGTTCGCGCATCGGCTCACGGTCGAGACGGTCCTGGCGCTCGCTGAGCTCGCATCGGGGTCCCGGCCTGGTACAGCGCCATCCGCGATGTGAGCGCCGCAATCAGTTGGAGGTCTTTGAGCTGTTCTGCGATTTCGATCGCACGCCGCTCTGCCTGAACCGCCTCGGGGAATCGGCCAGATTCCGCATATGCCGCCGCCAGCGCATCGAACGGCCCCGCTTCGCGCCCGCCCGCGAGTTTTACCGCTCGTTCTGCTAGTGTGACCGCTTCCGCGCCGTTGCGCAGCGCAGCGTTGGGATCGGTGGCCAGAAGCCGCGCCGTCTGGCTCAGGGCTGACACGTTGTCCGGCTGCAGCTGCAAGAGCGCTCGCCAGTGCGCCAGGGCCTCCGCTGAGCGGCCTTGCATTGATCGAAGAATCGCCAGGTTCCGATGGCCGTCCGCGTAGTTCGGGTCAAGTTGCAGGGCCCTTTCGAACTGCGCCGCCGCTGCATCCAGGCGCCCCTTCCGCGCGAGCACCGCGCCGAGGCTGCCTTGGACACCGACATTCCCAGGCAACAGCTCAGCGGCTTTCTCCAGGTGCGCGAACGCTTCGTCGGAACGGCCCGCGCTCGCGAGGGCAACTGCGAAGTTCGCGTGCGCCTCGCCATCCCCGGGGTTCATTTGCACGGCTCTCTCGCAGTAGGAAAGCGCTTCCGTGTGCCGCCGTTCGCTTAGCGCCAGAGCGCCGCATAGGCGACCCTGTGCGAGCGGGTGGCCGGGGTTCAACCGCAGCGCCTTTTCGAAATTCGAAATCGCGTCGTCAAGCCGGCCCTCGCGCGCCTCGACGCTGCCGAGATAGGAATACGCGTCGGCGTTGCGCGGGTCGATCTCCAGCGCCTTCTTGTATTGTGTGATGGCTTCGCCAGTACGGCCGACCTTCTCCAGGGCCAAGCCGAAGTCGCTGCGCGCCCGGACGTTCTGCGGATCCAACTCCATCGCCTTTTCGAACGCGGCAACCGCCGCCGCGGTCGCACCCTTCTTCGCCAGTGCGTAGGCCTCGTCTGTCTGGCGATAGAACTCTACGGCGGGCACATCAATATGCTCCAGTCCACGCGCCGGGATGTTCACGAACTCGGGGATGTTCACTGCGCGGTTCGCGGGGGTCGAGTTCTCGATCAGGACGGCCGGAGTGTCGCTGCCCTGCTCGTCGATATGCGTCAGGAACATCTGCGTGTACGGCGAGCGGCTCTTCGAGGAGAAGACCAGCCACCGGCCACTCGGCGAGAAGCTGTGCCACGAGTTCATCATTGGCGTGTTGCAGCGCATGCGGCGCACCGTGCCCCCTTGCGCCGGGACGATGTACAGCTCGCTGTCCGGGCGCATCAACTGTCCATTGCGCGCCTTGACGAACACGATCCAGCGGCCGTCCGGAGAAACCTTCGGAAACGAATTGCTCATGCCGTTGTTCGATGCGCCCGGAATCGGTTCCGGCGTGCCGCCCTTTCCGTCGTTGAAGGGGATCCGATACAGATCGTAGTGGATCTGAGTTTCGTTCGGATCGTTCGCATAGGCAGCCAGGGGCGAGCCTTCGGGATACGGATCCCTGGCCTCGGCGCGCCCGAATACCAGGTACTTGCCGTCGGGACTCCAGAACGCGCTCAGTTGTACGTAGTGCGGGTCCGAGGCGCCCGGCAGCGGTTGCAGCTGCCCGCTCGCCCGGTTGTACCAGGCCAGGACGCCGCGGGTCGGATAGAACACCTGGAGAAAGCGGTAGTCCTTGAAGTTCGCGACATAATAGCCGGTCGACTCTTGCTGGTTGCCGGGCAAAGCTAAGCCGGCCGCCGACGGATTGATCGTGGTAACAACGTACTGGCCATCCGGCGAGACCTGCGACATGAAGCCGACGCGGATGGGAGAAGCCAGCTTGCCCTTCACCGACCGCCACTCGATCACGTCCTGATTGCGGATCGACATGTGGGGCCGGATTGATGCCAGTGAATAGAGTCCCTTCTCATTGCGGGGACCATCGAGGTCCATACCGAGCGTCTTTCCGTCACTCGAAAAAGAATGGCAGTTAGCGCATGTCGGCATGCCCGTGAGGACGATGTGGCTGCTCGTCTCGCTGAGGTTCCGGACACGCCATGCAATCAGGGGCACGGCGCGCGGCGCGAGCGGCTTGATGACCCCTTTCTCTAATTCAGATGGCATCAGAGGGAGGTCCCTGTAGAACACGGGCGCTCCGATGGGATCTTTCGACGTGCTGATGCTGACCTGGCCCTGGGAGACCGGCTCGCCCACGCCGGCGCCGCGCAGGCCGGTGATCGTGATTGTTGCAGGCCGGTCCACGGAATGCTTATTAATGACGGCCCACAGCTCCGCATCGGGCCGCCATGTGTGCGCCGCTGCTTGCTCAGTCGTCAACTTGGGCAGTTCGTTCGTCGTCGAGATACAGCGCTCATCGAGCTCACCGATCGCTATTCCTTCGCCGCGCGATTGCGCATGGATCGCCGGCGCGCCGTCCGTGAACGTGATGTCAACGCGCCACCCGCTGGCGTCTGCGGCGCGATCGCGCCACTCAAAACGCGGCGGCGGAAACTCCGGAGGGAACATCGAGCCCTCGCCTGGATAGTCGATCGTGATGGCTGCGAGCCGATCCGGGGCAATGGCGCTTCGTCCGGCGCCAGGATGAACGGCGAACAAGGCGACGCCCGCGCACATGGCGCCCGCAATCAGCGTCCTGGTCGCAGTTCGCTTCACGCTACCTCTCGCCCGCCGCCACGCCTGCGGTCCCGATCCAGCCCCAATTCGTCTCCCTTCCAGTCATTGACCCGTCCGTCTACAACCCTATGAGTAAGGTCCCGGAAAGCACGCTTAGGTCCAGGATATGCCACGCCGGCGAGTGTCGGCAGGCGGTCCTGCCCGTGCCGGGATAAACACGTTCCCGTTGCGCCCCAGCGCCACGTCTTGGGCCGCCGCCGTCGCTTATCTTTTCGCGGGGGAGGCGTCGGCTGCAACGTTGCCGTCCATGTTCGGGGTGTGTCCGGTTGCTTTGTTCGGTCTCGCCCTCTTCCACCGACAGGGGGTCATTAGACTATCAGGATCAATCGCCGTTGATTCCACGCGGCCTTGCTGGCGGTCCAGCGGGGGCGATGTCCGGCTGATACCTGGCTCGCCCGCCGCGGTCATGAGTACCAGCACCGCTACCCTCTTGTTCGAACTTCTCGACCCCACCGTTTACCGTGCGCGATGCAGTTGCCACAGAAAGGCCCTCCCTCTTTGCGACTTCGCGAATTCCCATCGATTTTCCTGACCTTATCATCGGAAATCGAGTACTGGGAATCGTTTACCAATCATCGGATAAGCATTGACTTACGACAAAAACAGTTGATAGTATCCTGCTTGGAAAACGTTTGCCAGCGTGCTGGAGAGATCTCTTGAAACCCTCCCACACCCTCCGCCGGTCGGCCGCACGGAAGGTCGTCTGTGCGCTGGCCATCGGCGTCATGGCGCGGGCCGATTTGGCTGCCGCTTCAACGCGCAAACCATCACGGCTGCTGAGCCTGGCCCCGGCCGACCTGTTAGTCATCGGCCTGTACTTCGCACTGGTGTTAGGGATTGGCGTGTACCTGAAGCGCCGGGTTCGGGGGGGGCAATGACTTCTTCATTGCTGGTAAGGGCGTAGGAGCTTGGGTAGCCGGGCTGAGTTTCGTCGCCGCCAACCTCGGCACGCGCGAACTGCTGGGCTGGTCGGAGAAATGATGGATCAACATGAGACGGGGTTCGACACATCCAGCTATGGGCTCTGAATGCGGAGCCCGCAAGCAGCGCGTGCTCCGCGCTCTCAGGCGCGAGCCGGTTGACCGGCTGCCTACCCAATCGAATTACACGCGGGCAATGGGGCGATTGCTGGCGGAGCATTTCCGTACCTCGGAGACGCAACTGCCGGAGCGCCTCGGCAATCACCTGCTGCGAGTCGACATAGACTACCCTCGACCTACGAATGCGGATGGGTCCATCGAATTCGATTGGTGGGGCGCCGGGTGGGACACCCGCACGGAGGGTTACTGGCATGCGTTTTCTCCGCTGAAAGACTCGCTCGACCTCGATTGCTATTCGTGGCCCGACCCCAACGAACCGGCGCTTTTCAGTGTTGCCGAGCAGACGATTCTGCGGGATGGTGCAAACCACTTTACCGTGCCCAACCTTGGAATGTGCCTCTTTGAACGCGCCTGGTCGCTGCGCGGTTTCGATGCTCTGCTCATGGACATGGTGGAACGCACCGAATGGGTCGCGGAACTTCTCGATCGGATCACGGAGATTCAGGTGACTCTCTCCAGGCGATTCGTCGCGGCCGGCGTCGACGGCGGATATTTCGGTGACGACTATGGAGCGCAGCGCGCTATGCTGTTCTCCCCACGGCTGTGGCGAAGGCTGATCAAACCGCGACTGGCGAAGTTGTTTGCGGTTTTTGTGGATGCGGGACTTCCGGTCATTCTGCATTCCGACGGCGATATCCGCGCGATTTTGCCGGACTTGGTGGAGATCGGGCTAACGACACTGAATCCAGTGCAGCCGGAAGTGCTGGACCACGTGTGGCTCCAAAAGGAATACGGCGCGAAGCTGAGTTTCTACGGCGGAGTCTCGACGCAGGGCGTGCTGCCGGCCGGCAGCGTGGAGGACGTACGCGCCGCGACGATTGCCTGCGCCCGTGCGCTGGCACCGGAAGGGACCGGGCTGCTGCTCGGGGCCTCACACCGGATGCAATCCGACATTCCACCGCAGAACGTGGAGGCGATGCTCGATGCTTTCGATGAAACCGACGGCTGAATTGGCGCTGGATTCGCGGGCGCGCAGCAAGGGCGTCGAGGCCTGCTTCCGCGAGAGATTCACGGGTGAACCCGAACTCTGGGCCCGCGCGCCGGGCCGGGTAGATTTGATGGGCAGCCACACCGACTACAACCTGGGCTTCGTGCTTACGCTGCCGATTAGCCGGGATACGTGGATTGCCGCGCGGCGCAGGAGCGACGGGATCGTGCGCGTTCATTCGATGAACCTCGATGCCGGGGACGAATTCCGCGTGGGCCGCATTGATTCGATCCCCGAATCCCGGTGGAGCAACTATGTGCGGGGCGTCGCCGCGACCCTGGAAGCCGAGGGTCTGGCAGTGACGGGGTGCGATGCGGTGATCCACAGCACCGTGCCCGTGGAGGCTGGGCTGAGTTCGTCGGCAGCGTTGGAGTGTGCGCTGGCCACGATGTTCGAGGCTTTTGGCGGCTGGAGCCTGACTGCGGAACGGAAAGCGTTGCTGTGCCAGAAGGCCGAGAACGAGTTTGTTGGCGTGAACTGCGGGATTCTAGACCAATATTCATCATGCCTGGGGCGTGAGGGGTGTGCATTGCTTCTCGACTGCCGCGACCTCTCGACGCACGCCGTGTGGATTGCCGTGGGAATTCGCGTCGTCGTGTGCAACACTATGAGCCAACGCCGGCTTTCGGGTGGCGAATACTCACAGCGCCGGGCTGAGTGCGAGCAGGGCGCCGCCGTGCTGGGCGTGAGCGCTTTGCGGGATGTGACGCCGCAGATCCTGGAGGCGCGCCGTCGCGACCTCCCAGAGCGGATCGCCAGGCGCTGCGAGTTCATCGTCGCCGAGAGCGCGCGCGCGGAGTCGCTGGCAGCGGCGCTTACGGCGGGCGACCGGCCGGCCGTGGCCCGGCTCTGTGGGGAGTCGTTTGCAGGCGCGAGAGATCTCTATGAGATCTGCTCGCCAGCGATGGCGGCCATGATGGATGCGATGCTCGCCGCGCCGGGGGTGATCGGCGCGCGGCAGGCGGGAGCGGGATTTGGAGGCTGCATGGTCGCCCTCGTGGATGCCGCGCAAACGGATGCCTTCTGTGCCGCGGTGGCGGACTGCTATCATGGCCCGAGCCAGGTGCGCGCGGAGATCTATCCAGTTGATGCGGCGGCGGGCGCCGAAGTTTTCAATGGCGACCGGACAGGGAGATGAGCGTAGCAATGCTGCCGGAGCTTACCGCTGGCTATGATGTCTCAGCCGAGCGGGCGGCTGAGTTCCAACGCCAGGGCCACATCCTCCTTCGAAGTGTTGCCTCTTCTGAGGAAGTGGCGGCCTATCGGCGTGTGATCCTCGAGGCCCGAGAGGAGTTCGGGGTGGAGCGTACTCCGCTGGAGAGCCGCGACACATATGGCAAAGCATTCCTGAAGGGAATGAATCTGTGGCCGAAAGACGCAGGAGTGCGACGATTCGTGCTGGCGGGCCGATTTGCCGGGATCGCGACCCGTCTGCTGGGCGTGGAGGGCGTGCGCGTCTATCATGATCAGGCTTTGCTCAAGGAGCCAGGCTGGTGGAATCACGCCCTGGCACCAGGATCAGCACTACTGGCCGTTGGACACCGACAAAACAATCACGATGTGGATGCCGCTGGTGGATGTATCACCCGAAATGGGCACAATGCGGTTTGCCTCGGGATCCCATCGGGACGGCTATCTGGGCGATGTGCCGATTAGCGATGACTCGGAGCACAAGTTCGAGGAATACATCCGAAGCCGCGGCTTCAGAATTGCGCCTGGAGTCGCGATGAAGGCTGGTGATGCCACATTCCACTATGGCTGGACTCTGCATGGCGCTCCCGCCAATCGCACGGATCGGATGCGCGAAGTGATGACGGTGATCTGGTTCGCCGATGGAGCCAGAGTGACCGCGCCCGACAACTCCAACCGGCAGCGCGATCTGGAACGATGGCTGCCGGGTCTGAAGCCGGGAGATCTCGCGGCAAGTGAACTGAATCCACTTGTTTTCCACTACTGAGCGGGAATCACCGTCGCCTGCATGAAAACTCAGCAGCCGGACGCGGACACCACGCGCATAGTCCATGAAGCCGGTCCCGAGCACTGGCAAGACCGTCCCCACACTTCGCCGAGCACTGCGTGTTTGGCAATACTTGATCAGATGGCATTCGTGCGAATTCTGTTCCTCGGGGTCGCTTTGATCGCGACGGCTAGCAACCTCGCCGCACAGACACCCCCGAAGCCGCCGCTGGGCCTGCCGCCAGTGCCCTGGCCGGCCGATAACCCGTACTCGCCGGCGCGCGTGGAACTGGGCCGCTATCTGTTCTTCGAGCCCCGCCTTTCGGCGAATGGCACAATCTCCTGCGCGACATGCCATCCACCCCAGCATGCGTTTGCGGGCGGCGATCCGGCTCCGCTGGGCGCCAGTGGCAAGCCGCTCCGAAGGCGGGCGCCGACCGTGATCAATCGGGCCTACGGGCGAAGCCAGTTCTACGACGGGCGGGCGGCGACTCTGGAGGCGCAGACCCTGGGACCGCTGAGAGACCCGGACGAGATGGGAAACACGCCGCAGGCGGCAGCGGAAGCCATATCGAAGATAGCCGGCTATGGGCCACTATTCGAGCGGGCGTTCGGCGACCCGCGGATCAGTTACGACCGCATCACCAAAGCGATCGCGTCCTTCGAGCGGACGATTCTCTCGGGCAACTCACCGTATGACCGTTACCTGAATGGGGACAAACAGGCGCTCAGCCCGCAGGCCAAGCGGGGCCTGACCATCTTCGAACGAACCGGCGAGTGCTCGGAGTGTCACAACGGGCCCAACCTGACCAACGAGAAGTTCGCCAGCCTGGGCATCGGCCCGGACCAGGTCCCAGCCGACCTGGGCTTGGGCGGCATCAGCGGCAAGAGGCGTGACGACGGAAAGTTCAAGGTGTCGAGCCTGCGGGAAGTGGCGCTCACCGGCCCTTATATGCACGACCGGCACTTCAAGACATTGGACGACGTGCTGGAGTTCTACCGGAAGGGCGGCAAACCCGGTCCGCACCTCGATTCGCGAATTGCGCCCTTTTTCCTCGACGCGCCCGCCACGGCCGACTTGAATGCCTTTCTCGAGTCGCTCAGCGGCCAGGGCTGGCAACAGATCAAAGCGCCGGAGAGGCTGCCTTGAAGCCCCCGGATTGCGCTTAACGATTGCCGAACTTGAAACGTCGGCCGAGGATCATCTTTACCAGCAGATGATCGGTGGCGCCGGTCAGGCCGACGCCGGTGGCGAGGTTGAACTCCCAGTTGGGGCCAAGGTTGAGGTCGAGCGCGGGCATGAGCGCATGCACCTGCTCCGGAATGGGATCGAAACCGGGGATGGAGCCCAGGTCGCCGTAGTACTCGAAGCCCAGGGAGACCTTCCTGGTGACGTCATAGCTCACCTTGGTAGCGGGAGCGAACGTGACTCCCTGGTTCACGCTCAGCCCATGGAAGGAGCGTTCCAGAGCAGGGTTCACTCCCACATACCAGCGGCCCAGTTGCTTGTCGACGATCGGCCGGATCTCCCAGGTCCACGTGTCCGGCGAGTAGGAGCGGCGCTGGTAGCCGATTTCGGTCGAGAGGCTGACGTTCACCGGCCAGTGCCAGCTCTCCGGAACACGGACCCGGGGGCGTATATGGTCGCCCACCCATTGGTAGCCCTCGCCCGCACGGTAGCTCATGAATACATAGAATCCGGTTTCGAACCAACTGGTGAAGCCTTGCGTGATCTCGATGGTTTCGTGCAGTGCGTGGTTGTCCGGGCGGACGCCGTCCACCTCGGTCTTCGACCCTTCAAAGGTGAAGTTCGAATGCAATTCCACCATCGTCCTCCCGGGAGGCACCAATTCGCTGCCATACACCTGGACTTCGTAATTGCCTTGCGCGCGGAGCGGGGCCAGCGCTGTCAGGAGCAACAGCGCCGCGATGAACAACCCTGGTCGCGGGAAGAGTGGAGATGGCCGTCCAGGCACGATGATGTGCGATCGCATTGTCGCGCTGATTCTTTTCACAGCATAAGACGCGATGCCCCGGCCTGGACTGCCAAAGCAGGGCGGCGCGGCGCTCAAGCGCTCCCGGCTGCGACTCCCCGTGCCACGCTGCGACGACTTGCGATCCAACGCACGTACCAGGCGACACCGAGAGCGAGCATCGCCAACTCCAGAGCTGTGGCTGCAACGGCACTGATGTGGTTGTACAAGCCGAGGCCGACGCGCGGCGAGCCGCCGAAGAGGAGCGGCAGGTCGGGCGAGAGGGGATGAGCGTAGTCCCATTGCCAGGTGCGCCAGGAAAAGGTATCGAACGGGATGGGATGCGAGATGAGGTCCAGCGGCCAGTGGCTGAAGACGACGAGTCCGATCACGACGCCGGCCCTGGCGCTGCGGAAGAGCCGCGTGCACACGAGAGCTGCGGCCGCGGACCAGACCAAAGACATGAACAGACCGTGGGACCAGGGCAATCCGGCGCGGTCGCCCTCGATGCCGGCGAATCCGAACGCGATGCCGAAGAGATCGAGCAGCAGCGCGGCCAATATCAGGATGCCGAGCGGCGCCTTGGGGCTCTCTGGTTTGGCCGCGAACGCGACCGCGCAGTGCCCGAGGATGCCCATTTCGTCCTCCTGCCCAGGAGCGTCCCTCAGCAGCCTGGACTTCCACACGATAGCATTCGGATGCGCTGCTGAGCGGCTCGGAAGCGGGAGTGCCCCGCATTGGGGCTACTCGAAGGTTTCGCTGACGGCGCGCGCCACGTCGCAGACGGCGCGGTAGGCGGCGGGGACGATGCCGCCCATCGAGAAGAAGCCGTGCACCAGCCCCGGGCAGCGGGTCAGCGTTGCCTCCACACCGGCATCGCGCAGGCGCGCGGCGTAGGCCTCGCCCTCATCGCGCAGCGGATCGTATTCGGCGGTCATCACAAAGGCCGGCGGAAGACCGGCCAGCGACGGCGCGAACAACGGGGAAACGTCGGGATGCCGCGGGTCGATCCCGGGCGGCAGATACTGCGCGAAATACCATTCCATGTGGCGCCGCGTGAGCATGTAGTCCTGGCCGAAGGCTGAGTACGACGCATGCGACATGGCGGCGTCGGTGACGGGGTAGACCAGCGCCTGGAATTGCGGCGTGATCCCATTGCGATCCCGCGCCCGGCGCGCCACGACCGTGGCCAAATTGGCCCCGGCGCTGTCGCCGCCAACGGCGACGCGAGTCGGATCAAGGCCGCGCTCCCGCCCATGCACCGTCACCCAACCGAGCACCGCCGCGGCATCTTCCACCGCCGCCGGGAACGGATGTTCCGGCGCCAGCCGGTAGTCCACGGTCAGCACCGTGCAACCCGACCGGATGGCCAGCAGACGGCACACGGGGTCCTGCGCCGCAATCGAACCCGCCACGAACCCGCCGCCGTGATACCAGATCAGCACCGGCCTATGGGATGCGTGTTTATACGCCCGGACCGGAATCGGACCGCCCGCGCCGGGGATAGCGAAGTCCTCGCAGGCATGCACTTGGGCTGGCGGTCCGCTCCAGGCGAGGCGCGCGAGGTGCGCGGCGCGAGCCTCTTCCAGACTCAGCTCCCACGGCGCCCTGGCGCCGGAGGCTTTCAATTCGTCGAGCAGTTTTCGAACCTGCGGATCGAGCGGCATGGGGGTTACGTGCCCTTATGGTACGCCCACCTGCCCGATTGCCGAAACCGCCGCCTCCATAGGGAACCCGGCCTGCAACCAGGCGTCGAAGCCGCCTTTCAGCGCGATGGCGTTTTCGAAGCCGGCCTTGCGGAAGCGCAGGGCGAACGTCGCGCTGGCGGCGTCATTCGGGCAATCGCAATAGAAGACGAGGCGCGTGTCCGCGGGCAGCGCCAGGATGTGCGCGTCGATCTCCTCGGGCGCGCTGACCCGCGCGCCGGCGATTTTCAAGCCGCTGCGCTCGATCGTTCTCAGCGGGCGCAGATCCAGAATTACCGGCGGCGTGGGCCCGTCCAACAGCGCTTTGACTGCTTCCGGCGGCACGCGTTCCGACTTCACGCGCCTCAGCCAAAGCCGCCGCTGGACGTATTTCCAGACGATCCACAGCGCGAGCGGCGTCGCCAGCGCCACGAACATCCACAATCCGAATCGCGCCAAGATCGCCAGCGCCTGTTCCAGTTGCTGGCGGAACAGCCAGCCCACGCCGAGGTAGGATCCGGCCCAGAGCGCCGATCCGGCCAGGTCGAGGAGCAGAAAGCGGCCCATTGAAATGCCCGAACTGCCGGCCAGCGGCGTGGCGACCGTGCTCAGGCCGGGAATGAACTTGCAGAAAATCAGGCTGGCCTGGCCGTAGCGGTTGAAGGCCTGGTGCGTGAGACGTACGCAAGTGTCCGGCTCCAGCGACAGCCGGCACAGCAGCCCGAGGACCGATTCGCCACGGCGTTGCCCAAGTTGAAACCAGACCAGATCGGCGGCTAGCGCGGCCACGGTTGAAAGAGCCAGCGCGGTGACCAGGCTGAAGTGGCCGAGCCCGGCCAGGGCGCCCATGGCGAGGAGGAATGGCGCGGCGGGCAGCGGAGCGCCCAACATCTCGGCGAGAACCACCGCTGTCAGCAGGGCGTAGCCATGCAACATCAACCACTGCGCGGCTTCGTGCACGGCGCCCTGCTGTCCCATAGTTGCTCCTGCTCGCCTTCCTGGCCGGATCGCGCTCAGTTGAGATCGAAAACCAGCACTTCGGACGGTCTATCCGCCAACAGCCGCACTGCGGATTCCTCCGAGAGCGCGGCTCCGTCGCCCTCTTCCAGCGCCAGCCCATTCACCGTCACTGCGCCTTTCGCCACCTGCACCCAGGCCGCGCGGCCACTATTGAGTGGATGCTCGACCGCGGCGCCAGGGGACAAGACTGCGTTGTAAATCGCGGCGTCCTGGCCAATGGTCACCGAACCTTCCTGCCCATCCTGGCTGGCGATCAACCGCAGGAGGTTGAGACGCTCCGATTCCGGGAAGTACTTCTGCTCATAGCCCGGTTCCATGCCTTCTTCCGCCGGTTCGACCCAGATCTGCAGCCCGCGCACCGGCCGCGAGTCGGAAGCGTTGAATTCGCTGTGCAGGATGCCCGTGCCGGCGCTCATCCGCTGGGCCTCACCAGGCCGGATCTCGCCCTCGGAACCTGTTGAATCACGGTGCTTTAGCACACCTTCGAGGACCCACGTGAGGATCTCCATATCGCGATGCGGATGGGTGCCGAAGCCGCCTTTCGGCGCAATGATGTCGTCGTTGATGACGCGCAAGGTGCGGAAGCCCATCCAAGCCGGGTCGTAGTAGCGGTTGAATGAGAAGGTGTAGCGGGTGTCGAGCCAGCTCAGTCTCATAGTGCCGCGTTCGGATGCTTTCCGGTGAATGATCATACGGTCTCCTTTCCGTGATATATCATTTATTGACCAATCATTGTACTACTTAGTATGAGATGCCCGACGGTGGGAAAGGATTCACGCGCCGGTTTGTTCCGGGGGGCCGGCGTCTCCAGCTCAGGCCTGAGGCCTAGAGGGCGATCCGGGGCGCGCAGAAAGCGCTGACCCGGCGTGGAGAGGATCGGGCGTGAGGCATGATCGCAGCGCCGCACAGACGCGAAAAACAAAAAGTGAGGAACAAAGCCAATTCTCGATTTTTCTTTTTAGAACCATTGATTTGGACGGCTATCGTTGGGTTTTTCATTCGCCCTATATTCGATTTTCAAAGAGCAGGGATGGCGGGCCGCAGGCTCGGCTATCACCCTAAGCCTAGACCCGGAGTCAAGCTGAATTCGGGAGTTGCCGTGCATCGGCAAGGGGGCAGAAGCCGGCTGAAAGCCGGCTGCAGCCAGGATCAGGTTCTGACTGACTCAGGCGCGGCTGAGCGCCGCCTTGACGCGCGCGGGCGTCATCGGCAGTTGTAGTAGACGCACACCGGTGGCGTCGAAGAAGGCGTTGGCGATCAGCGCGCCTATGGTGATGATGGGCGGCTCGCCACAGCCCTGCGAGGGCGTTTCGCGGTCGTCGACCAGGACCGTCTCGATCTTCGGCAGCCACGAAAACCGGGGCAGTTCGTAGGTGTCGAAATTCCGGTCCAGGACATCCCCGCCCTTGAAGTGCACTTCTTCGCTGAGCGTGTAGCCCAAGCCCATCGTGATGCCGCCTTCGAGCTGTTGCAACGCGCCATCGGGATCGACGATCAGGCCGATGTCCATGGCGGCGGCGATGCGCTTCACCTGGATGTGGCCCGTGCTCTTGTCCACGGCCACCTCGGCCATGGTGGCCGCGCAGCCGCCCACGTCGGTCCCACAGGCGACGCCGAAGCCGACGCCGTCGGCCTTCTTGCGCTCGTTCCAGCCGAACTTACTGGCCACCGCCTCCAGCACGCCTCGCATGCGCTTATCGGAGAGGTGCCGCAGCCGGAACTCGACCGGGTCGACGCCCGCATAGCGCGCCAGCATGTCGATGTGACTCTCGCGGGCGTGCGTGTTGGTATTCACCGACGGTGCGCGCCACGCTCCGACGGCCAGCGGGTGCATGCCGCCGGGCCCGCCGCCCCAGCCTCCGGCCGAGCGCGTGCGCTGATTCGGGATGTCGTAAAACTGTTTCGCCTCGCGGTCCCCGCCGCCGTAGGTCAGGAAATCCCACAGCACGATTTTCCCCGCGCCGTTGAGTCCCGCGCGGATCTTGACCACCGCCGCCGGGCGGAATGTGTCGAAGAAGAACTCCTCCTCGCGGCTCCAGACGACCTGCACCGGCTTGAGAGTGAGCTTGGCCAGCTTCGCCGCCTCGATGGCCTGCTGGTTGAAGCTCTTGCCGCCGAAACCGCCGCCGAGGTAGGGCGGGATCACGCGGACCTTCTCCTGCGGCAGGCTCAGGGCCTGGGCGAGTTCGCCTCGCAGCGGGAACGGCGTCTGGGTGCTGGCCCAGACGGTCAGCTTGCCGTTTTCGAAGTTGGCGGTGGCGGAGTGGGTCTCCATCGCCGAGTGCGCCACGTAGCTGTTGAGGTACGTCTCCTCGATAATGTGCGCTGCCTGTTTCGCCCCTTCCAGAAGGTCGCCGCTCGCGTGGACGACGCTCGGGTTGGATCCCGATTTGACGAGGTGATCGAAAATGTTGACGTCATCGACGTCGGCGGCCGGATTGTCCCAATCGGCCTTGACGAGGCTTAACGCCTTCTCAGCGAGATCGCGCCGCTCGTGCAGCACGGCGATCATGTCACCGTCCCGCACCACACGCGCGCCGGCCTTCTCCGCCGCCGTTACGTCCACGCTCTTGAGCTTCGCGCCGTGCGCCGGCGGCCGCAGCAGGCGCGCGCACAGCATCCCGGGCAGCAGGACGTCGCCCGCGTATTGCGCCTTGCCGGTGACTTTCTCACGCCCGTCCTTGCGGACGACGGAATGGCCAACCTGCGTCATCTGGGCCGGCGTCTTCACCAACGCATTCGGAACGTGGCGTTCGACGTGCTTGCCCTGAACGATCTGGCCGTAGGTGATCTGCTTGCCGGAGACCGGATCGGTGACCACGCCGGAGTGCGCCTTGAGCCGCTCGGTCGGCACCTTGAGATCCTCGGCCGCCATCAGCAGCAGCACGGCGCGCGCCTCGGCGCCAGCCTTGCGCACCAGTTGGCCGTACTGGCGCGTGCTCAGCGAGCCGAACGTGCCCATGTCCCACGGGCAGCGGTCGGTGTCGCCGCAGACCATGTCCACGGAATCGTAGGCGACGTCGAGCTCTTCGGCGATCATCTCGGCGAGGCCCGTCATCGCGCCCTGGCCCATCTCGATCTTGCCGACAAAGCACGTCACCCGCCCGTCACCGCCGACGTGCAGGTAGGCGGTGAACTCGGTAGGGAAGCCGCTGGCCCTGCCGGGAAGCCGAGTCGGCTCCTGGCGCGCCTCGGCCGGCGCGGTGGAGAACAGCACCAGCAGGCCCGGTCCGGTGAACGCGAAAAAGTCGCGCCGACTGAGCGCTGCGCCGCCATTGGTTGCGAGATCGGCTTTGACCTCCGCCTCAACCGGTTTCATCACGCGCCTCCCTTCATCGCCACGGCGGCTTCCTCGATGGCGTCCACGATGCGCACATGCGCTCCGCAGCGGCACAGGTTGCCTTCCATTTGTTTCAGGATCACGTCGCGCGAGGGCCGCGGCGTCTTGTGCACCAGCGCGTACGCGGCCAGGATCATGCCGGGCGTGCAGTAGCCGCACTGGTAAGCGGCGTGCTTCACGAACGCTTCCTGGAGCGGATGCAGCTTCCCGTTGGTGCCCAGGCCTTCGATCGTCAGCACGTGCTTGCCGGCGACGTCCTTGACCGGCGTCGAGCAGGCGAGCACCGCTTCTCCATCCACGATCACCGTGCAGGCGCCGCAGTAGGAAGCGCCGCAGCCGAATTTCGTCCCCGTAAGGCCCAGATCGGAACGCAGCACCCATAGCAGCATGCGCTCTCCGTTGACCGTCACCCGCGTGGGTTTCCCGTTGAGCGTAAATGTAATTGTCCCCAACATCGGAGTTGCTCCTGAACTTAGATCACACCGCTCCTCCGGCGGTGTCAACCCTGCCGCCGGATCTCGGCCGGTCCCGCGTTGCTACTCCACGATCGCGCCGGCGCCAATTTGCGTGAACGACTCGCGCGCCATCTTGCCGTCCGGCCCGCTCCACTGCACCAGGTACACGCCCACTAGGTCCTTCTTCGGATCGATGTAGCCGAACGTGCTGAACGCCCCGCCGTGATGGAACGCACCGACGCTCAAGCCGCTCACCGTGCCCCACGGATCCTTGGTCACTTCCCACGTCAGGCCGAAGCCGGTTCCGACGTCCCAGCCGGCCTTGATCTCGCCCGTCTGTACCCGCGACATCTCCTCCACCGCCGCCGCCGACAACAGCCGCTTGCCGTTGTACACGCCCTTGTTGAGCATCATCTGATAAAACTTCACCAGATCCGCGGCCGTCGAGTACATCGCAAAGCCCGGGCCGGAGTACACCGCGCCCTGGCGGTATTTCAGCGCGTCGCCGCCCAGAATATCCGCACCCGCCTTCACCATGCGGCCGTCCTGGATCGTGTAAACCGCGGCCAGGCGCGAGTGCTTGGACTCGGGCAGGAAGATGTGGGAGTCGGTCATGCCCAGCGGCTTGAAGATGCGCTCGGCGAGGAACTGTTCGTATTTCATCCCCGACAGCACTTCGACAATGCGCCCCAGCACGTCGATCCCGACCGTCGAATACTGCCAACGCGTGCCCGGCTCGAATTGCAGCGGCTCGCGCGCGTACAGCGGCACGGCGCGGTCCAGCCCCATGAGGTCCAGTTTCACCATCAGCGGGCCGGTGGAGACCGGCGGCTCACCCACCATCCCCGAGGTGTGCGTCATCAGCTCGCGGACCGTGATCGGGTGGGCCGGCTTCCTGAGAATCGGCTTGCCGCCTTCGGGTTCGGCCACCATCTGGCCGCGGAATTCGGGCAGGTAGACCTCCACCGGATCGTTGACCCGCAGCTTGCCCTCATCCACCAGCATCATCAGGCACACGCCCGTGAACGGCTTGGTCATCGACATGATCTGGAAAATGGTGTCGCGCTGCATGGGCTTCTTGGCCTCGACGTCGGCCCAGCCCGTGGCTTCGAAATGCGCCAACGCGCCGTGCCGCTGCAGCAGCGTCACCACGCCGGCCAACTGGCCGCGATCGATGAACTCCTGCATCCGCGGGGCGATTTGCGACAGCCGCGCCGGGTCCATGCCGGCCTTTTGCGGATCCAGCGCCGGCGGCGCCGCCACGACGAACGACTGGACGATGAGAGCCAGCGTCAGTAAACGCATCCTGGAAGGCTCGTGCCTGAGTAAACGCATGATGAAAACTCCTCGATCCCGCGCCCGGCGTTGGAGCCGGAACCGCCATCCGGTTCGCGCTCATCCGGGGGCGCCGGGTCCCACGAAGATTATATTCGCAGCCGAACCGAGAACGCCGGTACGCGCGGATTCCGGCGCATCCGGGGGACAGCCCGTTACTAATCGGCCGGGTCAATCTGTGGCGAGGCCGCGCTGAGTGAGCATCTGGGCGAGATCGCGCATCACCTGGCTGTTGCCAGGGATATTCAGGTGCGGATCGTCGTCGCTGACGGTGTGATTGGGGATGGTAACGGGGATGGTGGCGAGCTCAAAGCCGGCCGCCACGCGCCCGAGTCCCTCGGCGTACTGGCGGCTGTCCGCGCGGTAGTATTGGCCGTTTTTCTCCACCAGCCGCACTCCTTTTCGCCACAGCGGGAATTTCTGCATTACGGCATAACTGGCAGGCGAATAGCGGTCGACTTCCAGGATGACAAAACGCGCGCCGTGGGCTTCGCACAGCCGCACCATCTCATGCATCAGCGCGCGGGCCAGCGCGATGGAGTAATCCCGGCGCGGGCTGCTCGGAGTGAGCCACAAACTCCAATGCGAGTCTTCCGTTTCGATCCCCTCGTCGGTGTGCACGATTTCCGAATACTGGCCGGAGGGCGCCGTCATCGGCTTGTATGCCGGCGGAAGAAAGCGCTCCCAATAGGCGTGCAGATCGGTGTAGAGCGCGCGAAACAGGAGCCCTTCGATTTGCGTCCGGAACAGCTTCTCGCCCAGTTCGCGATTCGGCCCGATCAGCTCCGTCCCGCTCAGCCGGTATGTCGGCTTGGGCGTGGATTCCCTGCCGCTGGCACTGTGCGACGGGAACACGTTGTTCCAAAGATCGTTACCGATGGTGAGCCACAGAATCACGAGATTCGCCCGGTACCGGGAAAAGTACTCCTTGAGCCCCAGGAACTCCTGATCCTGACCGTAACCTCCCGCGCCGATACTGAAGACTTTCCAATTCCGCCGGCTGGTCGTCAAAGCGGGTTCGAGCAGCCGTTCGGGCATCGCGTTCAGGGGCGATTTTATGCTTTCCACCTGAGAATCCCCGACCAGCAGGGCAACGTTGTCGCTGTCCCGATAGGCGATGGGCTGACCGCGAAATCCCAATTGATTCACTTCGCTGCGCGAGTAGAATTGAGCCGGGTCGATCTTCTTGTTGACATCGTGGATTGTCTTCCAGCCCACCACGGGATTGGCGGGATAATGCGCGATCCGGAGAGCCACTTCCCCCACCACGACAGTACTCAGCAGCGCCAAACCCGTGAGGATGGCGGGATGCATTTTCATGCGCAGACTCCGTTTCAGGTTGGCCAGGCGGAAGGATTGGACCGGTTCCATCCAGAGTATATCGCGGCCCAGCGGGCCATCGTTCCCGAGCAGCCGCGGCGCGGGTTTTCAGCCGGTTTGCATTGCCGCGGGACGGTGGAGGAGCGCTGATTCAGCCAGAATTCAAGGCGCCAAGAGAGCGCGAGCGGCGGCGAACGGTTCTGAACCCGATCGGGTCAATGTGCGTGGTTGTCGGCGTGGAGGCGGCGCGAGAAGTAGTCCGGCGTGCGCAGGATGGTCTCGAACTCTTCGGTGAAGGATGGCGCGCCGAAGTAGAAACCCTGCATGCGGTCGCAGTGGACGGCGCGCACCAGGTCCATCTCCTCGCGCGTCTCCACGCCCTCGGCGACGACCTGGAAGCCCTGGCGGTGGGCCAGGACAGTAATGGTCTGCACCAGCGGAAGGCTGCCGGAGGGCTTGGTCATCTGTGAGATGAAGGTGCGGTCGATTTTCACCACGTCCACGGGCAGGCGGTGTAGATAGGTGAGGGGCGAGTAGCCGACGCCGAAATCGTCGATGGCGAAGGTGATGCCCAACTCGCGCAGGGAGTGCATCCGGCCGGCGGCCTCATCGATATCCCGCATGACGGAGCTTTCGGTCAGCTCGAGCTCGAGCCGGTCGCCGGGCAAGCCGGTGGAATCGAGCACCGCGGCGACGGTGCGAACGAATTCGGGATCGGCGAACTGCAGTGGGGAGACGTTGACCGCGACGCGGGGGATGTTCAAGCCGGCGTCGAGCCAGAGCTTGGCCTGGGCGCAGGCCTGCCACAGAACCCAGGAGCCGATGGGCAAGATCACGCCGATTTCCTCGGCCAGCCGAATGAAGGTGTCGGCCTCGACGTTGCCCAACTCGGGGTGATACCAGCTCAGCAGCACCTCACATCCGGCGAACTGGCCGTCGCGGTCGACTTCGGGCTGGAAGCGCAGGTTGAATTCCTCCTGTTCCAGGGCCAGGCGCAGGGCCGTCTCCAACCGGTAGCGCTGTTCTGGGGTCAGGGTGGGCGGCTCGGTGGCGCCCTCGACTGCGTTGCCGCCGCGGCGCTTGGTTTTCATCATGGCGCGCGAGGCCTGGCGCAGCAGGGAGACGGCGTCCTGGCCGTCGATGGGATAGAGGCTGAGGCCGGCGCTGGCGGTGAGGAAAACGTCGCGCGTCCCCAGACGCAGCTGGCGGTTGAAGATGCGCAGCAGGGCCTCGGCCGACTTGAGCGCCTCGCGCAGATCGGAGACGGCATCGATCAGGACGCAGAATTCGTCTCCGCCGAGGCGGGCGACGGCGCGGCAGCCCGGCCAGGCCTGCAATCGGCTGGCAATCTCGAGCAAGGCATCGTCGCCGGCGCAGTAGCCCAGCAGCTCATTGAGGTGGCGGAAACGGTCAATTCCCAGGACGATCACGGCAAAGCCGTGCTTCGCGCCGGCACCGGAGAGAATGCGTTTGGTGATCGTGCCTTCGATCTGCGCTCCGCTCATCAGTCCGGTTAAGGCATCCATCGCATGTCTTGACAAGTCGCGTCTCGAGTACGCGAGAGCCGCCGTCTCCATACAAGTGATTGTGGCGCGTTCCACAATTTTATGCCTGAACCATTCGATGGAGGTACGGGCTAACTTAGGTTCTAATTGAGGTTAGTACTGAAGGTCCGGGTGACGCTCGTGCCAGTGCGTGCGGCGCTGGAATTCGAGGCCCGCCCGAAGCAGGAGATTCTCCGAAAAAGGCTTTCCTACCAACATGATACCGACGGGCAAACGGTCCGCAAAGCCGCCCGGCAGGAACACTGCGGGCAGTCCGGCGAGATTGCTGGCGGCGCTGAGGTCACGCAGACCGCGGCCGGCGTGAGCCGAAACAGGAGCGTCAGGGCCGTCCAGCGGCTCGGTGATTTTCGGAGCCACGGAGAAGCACGCCGGGGCAATCAACAAGTCAAAGTTAGTGAATAACTTGGCGAGGCTTCCCTGCAGCAGGCGGCGGAGCCGCATGGCCTGCAGGTAGTCGCGGGCCGGGATTTCGAGGGCCGCCTGAAGACCGGCAATCTGGCGCTGATCGGCGAGTTGTTCCACGGCGCCGGATTCGATCAGATCGGCGAAGACGGTAGCGCCTTCGGCGCCGATGATGGTCTCGGCCATCGATTCATAGGGATAGTCGGACAGCTCGGCTTCCTTCAACTGAAGACCGATGTCGCGGAAGACGCCGAGGGCCTCGCGCAAGGCCGGGCGGAGCGCGGGGCCGGCCACGGATTCGAAGTCCGCAGCCGCGTATCCGGCCGTCATCCCGGTCAGGGGAGGACCGAGATTGGGGAGGAAATGGAAGCTGCGGCCGGCGGAGCCGGGGTCGTCCATGTCCGCTCCGGCGATGGTGTTGAGGATGTGCCCGCAATCCTCGACCGAGCGGGCGATGGGGCCGATCTTGTCCATGCTCCAGGAGAGAGCCATGGCGCCGGTGCGGCTGACGAGGCCGTAGGTCGGGCGCAGGCCGGTGAGGCCGCAGAACGCGCACGGCACGCCGATGGAACCCCAGGTTTCCGAGCCCAGGGCAAATGGGACCAGACCGGCAGCCACGGCGGCGGCGGGGCCGGAGCTGGACCCGCCGGACCAGCGCGTGGGATCCCAGGGGTTCAATCCGGGGCCGGTCAACGAAGCCGAGGCGAAGCGGTAGCCGCCGAGGCCGGCCAGCTCGACCATGCTCAGCTTGGCGCATAGCACGGCGCCGGAGCCGGCCAGCTTGCGGATGACGGTGGCGTCGTCGACGAAAACCTGGGCACGGAAGGGCCGGGCGCCCCAGGTGGTGGGAAAACCGGCCGCGCTCAGCAGATCCTTGGCGCCGTAAGGAACGCCGTGCAGCGGGCCGCGGATGCGCTCGCGCTTCAGCTCGGCGTCGGCCAGGGCGGCTTTGCGGAGCGCGGGGCCGCGCAGCAGGAGCGCCAGGGCGTTGTAGCGCGGTCCGAGCTTCTCCAGGCGGTCGCAGAAGCCTGCGGCGAGCTCGCGGGCGGTGAATTCGCGCTTGACCCAGCGGGCATTCAGCCCCGAGGCGGTATCGAAGAATACGTCCGCAGGGAGTGGAGGCATATCAGGGCTGGAAGCGGAAGGCGGGCTCGGTCTCCCGCGGGACCTTGGCGCGGCGGATGGCGCTCTGGTGGCCGCGCAGGCTCTCGCGCTGCGCATCGAGCAAGGACGGCGTCGGGGAGGCGGGGTCCTGGGCCCGGCCGGACAGCGGGGCCAGGGCGCCGGCGAGGGCGACGGCCCACCGCCGCCGGCTGAAACCCGCACTCTGATTCGATTTCTTCATACGTCTAACCGTGCGATGAGAGGTGGTTGAGTTGTTCGGCCAGGGCCTCGCGGGCGGCCTGCTGCATGACCGCGCGCGGGGCGCTGTCGCCGGTGAAAATCTCAAATTGCCGGGCTGCCTGTTCGATAAACATCTCGACGCCCGGAACGATTTCGCAACCCTGGGCGGCGGCGCGTTCGAGCAGAGCGGTACGCTCGGGATTATAGACCAGGTCGAAGACCACGTCGGCCGGGACAGGTCCGCTGAAGTAGCATTCCTCGGTGTGGGGCCACATGCCCAGGGGCGTTGCGTGCACCAGGATATCGTACCGCGCGGCGGGCAACTGGCCGGGCAGGACGGCTTCGCCGCCACAGCACTTGGCCAGGGCGCGGATGCGGTCGGCGTTGCGGCCGGTGATGCTGACCCGGGCGCCGGCATCGACCAGAGCGAAGGCCGCGGCGCGGGCGGCGCCGCCGTTTCCGACCACGAGCACGGTCTTTTTCGACAGGCGGATGCGCCTGGCGAGGGGTACGCGAACGCCATCGATGTCGGTATTGGTGCCGCGCCACTTGCCGGCCTTGCGCCAGACGGTGTTAACGGCGCCGATGCGGCGGCTGAGCGGATCGAGGCTGTCGAGGTAGCGGATGATGCGCTGTTTGTGGGGGATGGTGACGCTGAAGCCCTGCAGGGGCAGGCGGGCGGCCAGGGCGAAAAAGTCCTTCAACTGCAGCGGACCGACAAGAAAAGGCAGGTACAGGGCGGCGATGCGGCGGGCCTGCAAAGCGCGGTTGTGAACCGCCGGAGAGATGGAGTGGCGCACTGGGTCGGCGACGACGCCGAAGACCTTGCAATCCTTCCATGGCTTTTCGATGCGGTAGAGATGGCGCAGCGTGCGCGCGGAGATCTGGCCGGCGGCGGTGCCTTCGGCGGTGGAGGGCGCGGCATAGGTGAAAGCGCCGCCGAAAACGATGCACAGCACGCGGCTGGGAAAGCCGGCCTCGCTCATGGCGAGGAGCACGAGGGGCAGCCTGGCGTGGGCCTTCAACAGGGAAAGGACCTTGAGATTGTCGGAGGGTTTGCGGGCCGTGGTGACGATCTTATACGCCGCGGCGGGCACTTTCAGCATGCGGCGCATGACCGGATCGAGCGCCGGCGTGCCCTCGAAGTTGTGATAGGAGACGATGAGCTGCGCATCGCCAAGCAGCTCCAGTTTCGGCTGGGCGCTCTCGGCGCTTTCGATTTCCAGATCGACAGCCTGGGCGCCGGCGGCGATGGCGGCGGCGAGAATCCGCAGCTGCTCCTCAATGCTGCCGTTGAAGCGGCCGCGGTTCTGATGGCGCCGGCAAGTGGCCAGGACGGTCGCGTCGGGGTACAGACGGAGAAACTCGCGGATGACCGCAATGCCCTCCTCGGGCGAGGGCAGGTAATCGAGACGGAATTCGAGGAACCGCTCGCCCTGAGCGGCCTCGCGCCGCGCCTGCTCGAGGAGCCGCTCAGGCTCGGTGAGGCCGAGGGCAATGCAGATGCGCGGGAAAACCGTGCGAGCAGGCATGCGAAACTACAGTTCACCAAAGAATATCACGCCGAAGCGGGCGCGCCGTCGTGCACTGGAGCGGAGGCCGCCAGACGGGCCTTCCAGGCGTCCAGGATCTCCCTGGTTTTGGTCGCGCCGAAACGGTCGCAGCCGAGGGCGTAAACGTCCAGCGCGGACTCCAGCGTGCGTACGCCGCCGGCGGCCTTGACGCGGCACACGGAGCCGACGGTGCGTTTCATCAGAATGAGATCTTCCCGCGTGGCGCCGGAGGGGGCGAAGCCGGTGGAGGTTTTCACGAAGTCGGCCTGGCAGCGCATGCAGATTTCGCAGGCCGCAACCTTGAGGTCGTCGGTCAGGTAGGCGTTCTCGAAGATGACCTTCAGAATCGCCCTGGCGTCGTGGCAGGCGCGGGCGATTTCGTCGATCTCGGCTTCCACGTACTGGAACTGGCGCGAGAGCAGCTTGCCGATGTTGAGCACCATGTCGACCTCGGTAATGCCGCGGCGCAGCATGTCACGCGTCTCATACAGCTTCACGGCCGTGGTGGCGCCGCCGTGGGGAAAGCCGACCACACTGGAGGGGGCGACGGAGGAGCCTTCGAGGAGGCGGACCACGTGATCGGCGTCCGAAGGCCGCGCGCAGACGCTGGCGACGTTGTATTCGAGCGCCACATGGCAACCGGCCTCGACCTGTTCGTCGTTCAGCTCCGGTCGCAGCAGCGAGTGATCGATCATCTTCGCCAGCCCGGCGTAAGTCGCCAGGGGCGGACGGGAGAAGATGTTGCTCTCAACGGTCGGTTCAGTCATATGTTCCTTTTCCAGCGAAACGGTCATCCTGGACTATTTGCGCTTTTTCGCCGTCGCGGCGTTGAGGTCGCGCAGTTCGGCCTGGGCGCGGTGCGCGAGGTCGCTGCCGGGCGAGGCGGCGATGATGGCATGGAACTCCTTGGCGGCATCGGCCTTCTGGCCGAGGCGCGCCAGCGTGCGGCCCTTCATGAAGCGCGCGTCGAGGGTCGCATTGTTCTTGGGCAAAGCAATGATCGCGTTGAAGGCGTCCAGCGCCTGGTCATAGTCCTTCTGGTTGTAGTGGATCTCGCCGATGTAATACTGCGCGATGGGGGCGGAATCGGTGGCGCTGAACCACGCGAGGTACTTCTTGAACTCGTCCAGCGCGATGTCGTAGTTTCCGGCCAACCGGTCGCGCTTGGCAGAGTCGAACAGGCCCTCGGCCGAGACGCCGGCGGGCGGACCCGCAGGCGCGCCGGTCGCGGCGGCCGGAGGCGCGGGCGGAGCCTGCATGGTGCGGACGGCGTTGTTGAGATCGACCATCTGCTGCTGCAGTTTGGATAGCTTTTCACCGATTTCGCCGACGTTTTCGCGCACGTATTTGAAATCCTCGGCCAGCGAATCGACCTTCGTGCCAAGGCCGGAAACAGAGGCCAGCACGCCCCGGTCCATGCGGTCCTTCATGCCCTTGTCGAGCGTGACCACCTGGCGATTGGCGTCATTGACCTGGTCGAGAATCTGCTTCAGGGCGGCGTCGATCGCATTGAAGCGGTCCTCGTCGGCCTTCTTCTGATTGCGCACCTCCTCCTGAAGGAGAGCGATGTCGCGGTTCATTTCAAGCAGTTCGCGCTTCTGGGCCATAGCAGCCCCGGGGATCAACACAGCGGCGAGAACGAGCCATGTGCCTTTTCGCATATCTCCCATTGTGCCTTCATCCTTCCTCCGCGCGCTGAAGGTCTTCGAGCGGGTTGCCGTGGAAATGCAAAACGGCGCCGCCCCCGCGAGGGGGAGCAGCGCCGGACATGGGCTGGCGGGACGGAACGTTATTGCGCGCCAGCGAAGTGGTCGTGGCGGTTGCGCTGCCAGCAACTCTCGTTGGAATCAGAGCAAACCGGCTTTTCCTTGCCGTAGCTGATGGTCTTCAGCCGGTCGGCGGGCAGGCCCACCTGGGTGAGGAATTCCTTGGCGGCGGTGGCGCGGCGGTCGCCGAGGCCGAGGTTGTATTCGGCCGAGCCGCGTTCGTCGCAATTGCCCTCGATGGTAACGACGGCCGAGGGGAAGTCGGCGAGGACCGCCTTGAGGGTGTCGGCGTCGCGCTGCAGGGCGACGCGGGCATCCTCGCGAATCTCGCTTTTGTCGTAGTCGAAGAAGATATCCTGCACTGCGGCCAGGCGCTGCTCCAAACTCGCCTTGGGCGCGGCGGGCGGAGGCGGAGGCGGAGGCGGCGCCGTGACGTACACGGTCACGGCGGCGACGGCATCGCCGCCCGCGCCGGTCGCGGTCATACGGTAGGTCGCGTTGTCGGACGGGCTGACGCTGCGGCTGCCATTGGCGGGCACGGTCCCGATGCCGTTATCGATGGAGACCGACGTGGCGTTGGAGACCGACCAGCGGAGGGTTGAAGTATCGCCGCGGACGATGGTGGACGGCTCCGCGGTGAAGCTGTTGATTGTTGCGGCCTTGGGCGCCGGGGCCGCAGCAGGCGCGGGCGCCGGCGGGGGCGGCGGAGGCGCGACAGGTTGCTTCTTCTTGCAACCCGCAGACGCGAGCAGGAACGCCGCGGATAAGAGGACTAGTGCAATTCGAGTTCGTTTCATTGGTTTCTTTATGGCCTCCTAAGGCTTACTGCATTGACATTCTATCCACTTTTCGCCGGGTGTGAGGACGCTACTTCACCCAAACGGGCATGTAATTGTTCCCCTGCGTGGTCAACTGGCGAACGGCCGTCCCGTCCGCCAGCATAGTAAAAATCTGCGAAGAACGGGTGCGATTGGAGCTGAAGGCCAGATGGCGGCCATCGGGGGCCCAGCTGGGGTTCTCATTGCGGCCTTCGCCGGTGGTCAACTGAACTGTTTCACGGGAGGAGACGTCCATGATGAACAGATTCCAGTTGCCGGGCGCATAGCCGCGTGTCCAGGCGAAGGCCATGTGCTGTCCGCCGGGGTTCCAGGCGGGGTTGGAAGCTTCGCCTTCCCCGGTGGTCAGCCGCAGCGGCTCCGTCCCGTCCAGGTTCATCATGTAGATCTGCTGCGGGCCGCCGCGGCCGGAGACGAAGAGCACGTCCCGGCCGTTCTTGGGATTGACCTTGGGCTCGACTTCGACGGCCCGCACATTGGTCAGGCGGCGCAGCCCGCCGCCGTCGAGGTCGCTGACGTAGATGTTCGTGTAGCGACCGTCGGCGGACGAGGCGAACAGCACACTCTTTCCATCCGGCGTGAAGCTGGGCGTGCCGTTCACGGAGGCCTGCGGGTTGAGGAACGGGATGAAGCGCCCGGTGACGGTGGAATACATCATCAGGCGCGGCTGGCCCTTGGCGAAGGTGGTGAAGGCCAGGCGCGTGCCGTCGGGCGAAATGGCCGGCATGGTGGAGATGGAATTAAACGAAGTCAGGCGCTTCTGGTTGGAGCCGTCGAAATCCATCACCCACAGCTCCTTGGTTCCCTTGGCCTGGCGATCGGAGACGAAGTAGATCTTCGAGCCGGCCAGCGTGGGCATGCCGAACTTCGCCAGGATGTCGGCGGCATACTGATGGGCCAGCTGTCGCGCGCCGTCCGCGGTCAACTCGCCATTGTAGAGTTTACGGAACAAGCGCGCGCCGTTGAGGTCGGCGACGGAGGTGTTGAAGAGATGGCCGAAGGCGACCAGCTGGCCGTTCTGTTCGGCCAGGTAGCCGAAGCCCAGATAGCTGGCCGAAACGGGAGCGGCGGCCCAATCGGAGAGGCAGCGGCCGGCGCAGTCGGTGGGCGCCGGGGCGCCGCGGCGGGCGGGCGGTTCGGGCGCGGTCCGCAGGTCGCTTTCCTGCTGGGGCGGGTTCAGGGGGAAGAAGCTCTTCGGCGCCATGGTGAAGATGCCGGAGATCTGGATGTCGTCGAAGACGGTCTGGTTGAAGACATCGCCGAATTGGGTCGCGGCGCCGGCGCCGCGGAAGTCCGGAAGCGCGATGGTCTGTTTCGCCCCGCCTGTGAGCAGGATTCTTATGTCGCTCTGTTGGGCCTGACCCGCCGCGAGACCGGCCAGCAGGGAGGCGAGGAGAACTCCGCAAAGGAAATTGAGTTGTTTCATCGTTTCAAGGTGAACCAGAATTCTATTGTCGCCGACGAACCCGAATAGGCCGCCGGCAGCGCGTCGAAGGGCGCGGCTTCGGTGACTGCCCGCTGCGCCGAATAGTCGAGAACCACGTTGCCGCTGGACTGGGCGACGCGGATGTTGCGCACCTGGCCGTTGCGCAGGATATCAAAGGTGATGATGGCCGTCGGGAGCGCGCGGATGCGCGGATCCAGTTGATCCGTACGCCACTTCTGCGCCACGCGGTCGCGGACCAGGATGGCGTAGGCGCCGAAGATGTTGCCGAACGGCGCGCCCGTGCCGACGCCGACGTTGCCCGCGCCGGGCGAGGGCGCAAATAGAGGCGACGCGGCCGCGGGAGCAACGCGGCTGGTGAGCTGATTATCGGCCTGGGGCTCGGGATTGGCGCGCGGATTGCGATACGTATCGCGGGTGTTCTTACGGACGTTTTTCGACCTGAGGGCGATGGCATCCTCGGGCTCCTTGGGCGCGGCCTTGGGCTTGGGCTGGGGCTTTGTGATGGGCTCCGGCACTTGCGATTCGCTCTGGCCTGCCAGGCGGTTGGTCGGGCCGCTGCGGTCGAGGAACGGCAGCGCCTTGACCGAGGTGACGCCGACCGCGCCGCCGCCCATCGAATCGGGACTGCCCCAGGGCTCGCGTTTGGCGAAGCTGGAGTAGCCGAGCAGAGCGATCAGCGCGACCGTGCCGGCGTGCAGGGCCACGGATTCCACGAACGGCCGCCGCAGCGACTCGCGTTCGTCCAGAATCTCGCGATGCCCTTCCATATCCGCCCTGCCCCGGCCCTACTTGGGCCGGCCGTCGTCCGGTTGCGTCACCATGCGCGGCTCTATTTTCTCGTCGCCCAACGTTGCAATCACGGGCGCCAGAACGCCCCACATCACGCCCTTATCAGCGCGCACGTAGACTGCCTTGGCAACCGGGAATCTGCGGCGGACCGCTTCGCCGAGCTGATGGATGTTCACCGGCTTGTCGTTCAGGAACAGCTCGCCGGCGCGCGTAATGGAGATGACCGGCAGCTCCTGCGCGCTGTCGCGGACTTGCTTGACCTTGGGGACTTCGATCTCCAGGCCGAACTCCATCACGTGCGCCGTGAGCATGAAAATCACGAGCAGCACGAGCACGACGTCGACCAGCGGCACGATGTTGATCTCGGCCATGGAACTCATGGGGCCGCGCCGGCCGCGCGGGCTGGACATGCCATTTTGCGTAGAGAACGCCACCGCGCGCTACTCCTCTCCGCGTTCGGTCATGTTGAGGAACTCGAGCGAAAAGTCGTCCATTCTGGCCCCTAATTCGCGAATCCGGTGCGTGAACTGGTTGTAGGCGATGGCCGCCGGGATGGCGGCGGCGAGCCCGGCGGCGGTGGCGATCAGGGCTTCCGAGATGCCGGGGGCGACGGCCCGCAGGCTCGAGCTGCCTTGCATTCCGAGGCCCTGGAAAGAGTCGATCACGCCGAGCACGGTGCCGAACAGGCCCACGAACGGCGACACCGACGCGGTGGTGGCCAGCCAGCTCATGTTGCGTTCCAGGCCGGCCAGCTCCTCGCTGATGCCCATCTGCAGGGAACGCTCGACGGCGACCTTGTTGATGACGCGGCCGTGGGCTTCCACCTGCCGGGCGGCCTCTTCGTAGCCCAACGAAAAAACGCCCGTCAGCGGCGAGGCGCGAAACTGCTCCGCCACGGCGGCGATGGCGTCCAGGCGGGGCGCCTTGCGGAAAGCGCGCAGGAAAGAACGATTAGCCGCCACGGCGGCGTCGAACCGCCGCCATTTAGCGAAGATGACGGTCCAGCTCAGCAGTGACGCGATCACTAGAAAGAGGAGGACGATCTTGGAGACCAGCGACGCGTTCATCACGAGATCCCACAGCGGCAACTGGAGAAACGCGCCGGCGAATGGAAGGCTCAAAACAGAACTCCTTGGAATTGTTGTGAGGGTCCCAACTCCCATTTACCATGATAACGGAGCCGGGAAACACCCCGGCACGGCGGACGGGTCCCGCGAACGACTATAATCTGGCTCGAATGCTGCTCGAACTCGTCGTCGAGAACTTCGCTGTGGTGGAACGTCTCCGGCTGAGCCTGCACGCCGGGCTGAATGCGCTTACCGGCGAGACCGGCAGCGGGAAGTCGCTGGTGGTGGACGCGTTCGGTTTGCTGCTGGGAGGACGCGCCTCCACGGACGTCATCCGGACGGGCGCCGAGCGGGCGTTCGTCTCGGGGCGGTTCGAACTGAGCGCCGGCGTGGAGTTGAGCGCGCTGCTGGGTGCTGCGGGGATCGAGGCCGAGGACGGCGAGCTGGTGATCGAGCGCGAGATCCTGGCCAGCGGCAAGGGCCGGGCTTATGTAGGAAACCGTCCCGTCACGGTGTCGCTGCTGCGCGACCTCGCGCCGTACCTCGGTGACATTCACGGCCAGCACGATCAGCAGTTGCTCCTTCATTCAGACGCGCAGCGCGAGTTGCTGGACGAAGCCGGCGGCGCGGAGGCCGGGCTGGAGGCCGTCGGCGCGGCGTGGCGGGCCTGGCGCGAGGCCCTCGCCGAGCGCGAGGAGCTGGACCGCACCGAACAGGAGAAGCTGCGGCTGGCCGACCTGTGGGCCATGCAGCGCAAGGAGATCGAGGCCCCCGGCCTGCAGCCGGGCGAGGATGGGCGGCTCGAAGACGAGGCTCGCGTGCTGCGCAACCTGGCCCGGCTCACGGACAACGCCACGGCGGCCTACGACGCGCTGAGCGACTCCGAAGACTGCGCGGCGAAGAGCATCGCGCGCGCGTTGAAAAAACTGGAGGACCTCGTTCCCATTGACGGAAAGATGCGCGGGATCGTCGAACTCCTCGAACCGGCGCGGATCGCGGTGGCCGAGGCGGCCCACGAACTGCGGCATTATCTGGGCGCGCTGGAGGCCGACCCGGGGCGGATTGAACAGGTGGAGGCGCGGCTGGCGCAGATCGAACGGCTGAAGCGCAAGTACGGCAGCACGATCGAGGAGATCCTGGCTTTTCTGGCCGATGTGCGATCGAAACTGGAAGCCGTCGAGAGCGCCGCCGCGCGCCGGGCCGAGCTGCAGCAACGCATCGCGCAACTGGAGCAGGCTTACCGGACGGCGGCGCTCGAGTTGCGGGCGGTGCGCGAAAAGGCCGCGAAGGCGCTCGAAAAGGCCGTCGAGACGGAACTCGCCGGGCTGGGGATGAAGGGCGTGGTCTTTCGAGCCGCCGTGCGCGAGGCGGAACCGTCGAGCCACGGAATGGACAGCGTCGAGTTCCTGGTGAGCGCCAACCCCGGCGAGGAGCCGCGGCCGCTGGACCATGTCGCGAGCGGCGGCGAACTGTCGCGCATCGCCCTGGCTTTGAAGGCCTGCGTCACCCCGCCGCGCGCCAAGGACGGCGGTGGGCGAACACTGGTTTTCGACGAAGTGGATTCGGGCGTGGGCGGCGCGGCGGCGGAGATGATCGGGCGCCGGCTGAAGCGGATTTCGCGCTCGAGCCAGGTCCTGTGCGTGACGCACCTGGCACAGATCGCGGGTTTCGCCGATCATCATTACCGCGTGGAAAAGAAGGAATCCGGCGGCCGGGCATCGACCACGGTGCAGGAACTGAAGGCCGAGCAGAGGGTGCGCGAGATCGGGCGGATGCTCTCCGGGCAAAGCCTGTCTGAGGAGGCGTTGCGGCACGCCGCCCGGCTGATGGAGGAATGCGCCCGCGCCGCGGTGTGAGCAATCGAGTGAAACTCTGGCTGTACTTCATCGGCAAGCCCCGCGATGCCCATGCCAACGGCATGGCGGAGGAGTTTCTCAAGCGCAGCTCGCGCTATATGGATTGTGAGATGCGCGCAATCCAGCCGGCGCGCTTCGACCTGTTTGCCAAGCACGCCGCGGCGTGCAAGGTGTTCCTCGATCCAGCCGGAAGAACGATGGATTCGCGCCGCTTCGCGGAGCTGTTGCGCAGCGCCGAACTCGAGGCGCGAGATCTCGTGTTCCTCGTCGGCGGGCACGACGGGCTGCCCGCCGAATGGAAGCCGCGGGCGGATCTGCTGCTCTCGCTTTCGGCGCTGACGATGCCGCACGAACTGGCGCGCGCCGTGCTGGCGGAACAGATTTACAGGGGCCTGACGCTGCTGCGCGGGCACCCTTATCCGCGCTGAACGCCGGCGCTTCGCATTGCCACCGCCGCTCGCGGCGCTGTAGCTTGGAAAGTGGGCATGGACTGGTTCAAAATTCCGCGCAAGGTGGCTCGCGTCAGCGACGATGTGCGGCACGTCCGCACGGAAGGGCTGTGGATCAAGTGCGAGGGCTGCCACCAGATTATCTGGCGGAAGGAACTCGAAGAGACTTTGCAGTGCTGCCCGAGGTGCGATTATCACTTCAAGCTCGACGCGCTGGCGCGGCTGAAAATGCTGCTGGACGGCGAATGGGTGGAGCACGACCGCGAGCTGAGTTCGACCGATCCGCTCGAGTTCGTCGACGCCAAGCCCTACCGGCAGCGCCTGGCCGCGATGCAGAAGGCGCTGAAGGTCAAAGACGCCATTTACTCGGTTGAGGGCAAGCTGGCCGGGCGCAACGTGAACCTCTGCAGCCTGGAGCTGCGCTTCATCGGCGGCAGCATGGGCGCCGTGATGGGCGAGAAGATCACGCGCGCCATCGAGCGTTCGCTCGCCCAGCGCAGCCCGTTGATCATCATCTCGGCCTCCGGCGGCGCGCGCATGCAGGAGGGCGCGGTCAGCCTGATGCAACTGGGCAAGATCTGTTGCGCGCTGATGCGGCTGGACCAGGCCAAGGTGCCCTTTATCAGTGTGCTGACCGACCCGACCACCGGCGGCGTGACGGCCAGCTTCGCGATGCTGGGCGACTTGAACATCGCCGAGCCGGGCGCGCTGATCGGCTTCGCCGGACCGCGCGTGATCGAACAGACGATCCGCCAGAAGCTGCCGCCGGGCTTCCAGCGGGCGGAGTTTGTGCTGCAGCATGGATTCCTCGACGCGGTAGTAAAGCGCGGCGAGATGAAGGCGCACATCGCCCGGGCGCTCGACTTCCTGTGCGGTCCCGTCGCCCCGCCGCAGGCATGAGCGCGCGACTCCAGCGCACTCGCCAGTTGATCCTTCCCGGGCGACGCAAGCCATGATCTCCCTGGTCAACGCGGCCAAGCGATTCGGGCCTAGAATCCTCTTCGAAAACGTCACGTGGATGGTGACGGCCCAGGATCGGGTCGGCCTGGTGGGTGTCAACGGCAGCGGCAAAACGACGCTGCTGAAGCTCCTGGCCGGCCTCGAGACGCTGGACGCGGGCGAGTGCAATTCACAAAAAGGGCTCAGCGCCGGCTACCTGCCGCAGGACGGGCTGGCGCTCTCCGGCCGCAGCGTGTTTCAGGAATGCCTTTCGGTCTTCGACCGCCTGAAGGACATGGAGCGCGAGATCGAGCAGCTCGCTCACTCTCTTTCCGACCTCGATCCCGCGTCCGGCGAGTACGCCGCCACGGCCAATCGGTACGCCAACCTGGACGCGCTGTTCCGCAACCGCGACGGCTACGCCCTGGAGGCCAAGGTCGGCAGCGTCCTCAGCGGTCTCGGTTTTGCCAAGGAGGAGTGGATCAAGCGGACCGAGTACTTCTCCGGCGGCTGGCAGATGCGCATCGCGCTGGCCAAACTGCTGCTGGAACAGCCCAGCCTGCTGTTGCTGGACGAGCCGACCAACCACCTCGACCTCGAAGCGCGCAACTGGCTGGAGTCCTACCTGAGCTCGTATCCCAACGCCTTCGTGCTCGTCTCGCACGACCGTTACTTCCTCGACGTCACCGTGGCGCGGACCGTGGAACTGTGGAACAAGGGAGTGCACTTTTATTCCGGTAATTATGAGGCCTACCTGAAGCAGAAGGATGAACGCCGGGCCAGCCTGGAGGCCGCCAGCCGCAATCAGAAGGAGCGCATCCAACAGCTCGAGGCGTTCATCAACCGCTTCCGCTATCAGGCCACGAAGGCCAAGCAGGTTCAAAGTCGCATCAAGGAACTCGAGAAGATCGAGCGCATCGAGATCCCGCCCGAAGAGAAGACGATCCACTTCCGCTTTCCCCAACCAAAACCCAGCGGGCGCATCGTGGCCGAATTCAGCGGCGTCGCGAAGGCCTATGGCGAGAAGCGCGTTCTCGAAGGCGTCGCGTTTCAGATCGAACGCGGGGACCGCGTGGCGCTGGTCGGCGTCAACGGAGCGGGGAAAAGCACGCTGATTAAGCTTCTGGCCGGGATCGAGCCGCTGACGGCGGGCGACTACCGCACGGGGCACAACGTCCAGCCCGAATACTTCGCCCAGGATCAGTACAAGGAACTCGACCCCGCCTCGCAGCTGCTGGACGACCTCTCAGGCGTGGCCAACGGCAAGACCGTCACCGAGTTGCGCACGCTGCTGGGCTGTTTCCTGTTCGGCGAGGACGACGTATTCAAGACCATCGGCGTGCTCTCCGGCGGCGAGAGAAACCGCTATGCGCTGGCGCGCATGCTGCTGAATCCTTCGAACTTCCTGTTGCTCGACGAGCCGACCAATCATCTCGACATGCGCGCCAAGGACGTGTTGCTGGCCTCGCTTGAGCAATTCACCGGAACCGTGGTCTTCGTGAGCCACGACCGCTATTTCATCGACCGGCTGGCGACGAAGGTGTTCGAAGTGAAGGATGGCGCGGTGAACGTCTATCCGGGGAATTACGAAGACTTCCTGTTCCGGAAACAGCAGGAGGCCGCGGCTCCGGCGGCGGGCGTGATGGGCGGCGGCGTGAGTCCCGCAACGGCCCAGACGCCACCGCTGGACGATGTGCCGCGCGGGGACGTCAACGCAGCCCGGCCGCGGCGCCTGAATCCGATCAAGCTGAAACACCTGGAAGATCGCGCCGCCGGGTTGGAGAACGAATCGGCGAAGCTCGAGGCCGCGATCGCGCAACTGGAGACCGGGTTGCAGGGTTTCACCAGCGCCGAGGAGACGCGCCGGCAGATGGAGCTGCTCGCAGAGAGCAGAGCCCGCCTGGCCGAGGTGCTGGCCGAGTGGGAGCGGGTCAGCGCCCAACTGGAAGAAGTACGCTGAGCCGAAGGCGCAAATCAGCCCGTTTGACTATCGCAGATACTCTTCCAGGCGGATCTTCTCGTCGGTCCGGTTATCGCGGTACTTGACGACCACCGGCGTGTACAGCGAGATGCCCCATTCGCGCCCCTGGCCGCAGGTCACCGCGCGCGAGCCCGCGACCACCACGGCATTCGCCGGAATCACGAGCGGCAGATCGTCGGAAGCGGCATAAATTTCGCAGCGGACCAGGTCGTAAACCGGCGTGGAGCGGTTGAGGATGACGCCCGAGCCGAGCACTGCGCGGCGCTTGACGATCGTTCCCTCATAGACGCCGCAGTTGCCGCCCACCAGCACTTCGTCCTCGATGACGACCGGCATCGCGCCCACTGGCTCGAGCACGCCGCCCAGTTGGGCCGCGGCCGAGATGTGGCACGATTCGCCGACCTGCGCGCAGCTTCCGACCAGCGCGTGCGAGTCGATCATCGTGCCCGCGCCGACCCACGCGCCCACGTTGATATACATCGGCGGCATGCAGGTCACTCCGCGCCCCAGGTAGCAGCCGTCGCGGATGCTCGATCCGCCGGGCACGATGCGCACTCCATCGCCCGGGTCCAGCCGCTTGACCGGGTAGGTCGCCTTGTCGAACAGCGGCTGCTTCGCCGGGTTCACCGACATGTCCACCACGACGCCCATGCGGAAACCGAGCAGGATGCCTTTCTTGACCCACGGGTTGACGCGCCACCCGGTGGGGCTGGACGCGTCCGGCTCGGCGGCGCGCGCCTGGCCCTGGTTGAGGGCTTCCTTGAATCGCGCAAACAGCGCGAAATGCTGCGGCGTATACGCGGCCGGCGCGGTGTCGAACAGCGCTTCGATTTCGTGTTGCAATCGGGAACCTCTAGCTGACCTGCAGGCCGCATTCGCACAGCACCGCGTCGATGCGCTCGCGTGAGGCCGGCGACGGCGGCACCAGCGGCAGCCGCCAGACCGGCTGCAGCAGGCCCATCCGCGCCAGCGCCCACTTTACCGGGATCGGATTCGATTCCACAAAATTCACTTCCATCAGCGGCAGCCATTTCCGCTGCAGCGCCCGCGCGTCGTCGAACCGGCCGTTGACGCAGGCCTGCGCCAGCGCGGCCATCTGGGCGGGAATCTCGTTGGATGCGACGCTGATGATGCCCTTGCCGCCCATGCCGGCGAGCGCCAGCGTGATGGCGTCGTCGCCCGAGAGCACCGTGAAATCCGGCGGCAGGGTCGCGCACAGGTTGGCCATCTGCGCGACGTTGCCCGACGCTTCCTTCACGGCCACGATATTTTCGATACCGGCCAGCCGCCGCAGCGTTGCCGGCTCGACGTTCACCCCGGTGCGGCCGGGCACGTTGTAGACCACGATGGGCAGCTTCACGGCATTGGCAATCGCCAGGTAGTGCTGGTACAGGCCCTCCTGCGAGGGCTTGTTGTAATACGGCGTCACCGAGAGGATGCCGTCCGCACCCATGGCCTCGTACTCACGCGCCAGGGCCACGACTTCACCGGTGTGGTAGCCTCCGGCGCCGGCCAGGACCGGCAGCTTGCCCTTGGCTTCCTCGAGGACGATTTCCACGACGCGCAGCCGTTCCTCGTGCTCCAGCGTCGGGCTCTCCCCCGTCGTGCCGCACGGCACCAGGAAGTGAACGCCCGCCCCAATCTGCCTGCGCGCCAGCCGGCGCACGGCCTCTTCGTCGAGCGTGAGGTCCGGCTGGAACGGTGTCACCAGCGCTGTCCCGCAACCCTGCAAGCGCACGTGCTTACTCCTTGCCCTCGGCGAACAGTATCGCACCGAACTCGAATCCGCCCTTAAGCCCCGGCAGCCGCCGCACCGCCTCCAGCGCCCCGCGCGCGAAACCCTCGCGATTGCGCGCCACGTGACGCAGTGTCAACGTGTCGGCCGCCGAATCGAAGCCGATCTCGTGCGTGCCGGGATGGGCCCCGGCGCGGTTTGAGCTGGTGTCGATACGCCTATCGTAGCCCGCTTCCCGCATCTCTTCCACCAGCCGCAGCAGCGTCCCCGACGGCGTATCCTTCTTAGCGCTGTGATGGATCTCCCAGCCCCAGGCCTCGTAGCCCGGGTGGGCCTGCATCCAGCGCGCAGCCTCGCGCACCATGCGACGAAAAATGTTCACGCCGATCGAAAAATTGGAGCTGTAGATCAATGCCACGCCGCGCTGCTGGAAAGCGGCGCACACGCGCTCGAGTTCGCCGTGCCAGCCGGTCGTCCCACACACCACCGGCACGCCCAGCTCCGCCAGCCGCAGCAGGTTCGCCACGGCAGTCTGCGGCGTGCTGAATTCGATCGCCGCGTCCAGCCCCGTGAAATTCTCCCGCGTGAGGCCCGCTCCCGCGGCGTTGTTGTATTCGTCCAGGATCAGCGTGACTTGGCAACCGAACTCCGGCGCCAGGCGCTCCACCATGCGGCCCATTTTGCCGTAACCGACCAGCGCCAGCTTCATGTTTCGAACACCCTCGGGTCCAGCTCTGAAAAGAACTCTTTGTGCAAAGCCTGGACGGCGCCCCTCAGGTCGCCGTCGTTCACGACAACGCTGATGTTCAACCGCGACGCACCCTGCGAGATCATGCGGATGTTGATGTCACCGAGCGCCGCAAAGATGCGCGCTCCAATGCCCGGCGTCTCGCTGATCGCCTCGCCCACCAGGCACACCACCGCCTGGTCCGGCGTGATGGTGACTTCCGCGATCTTCGACAACTCCGCCTCGATCGGAGACAGGGCCTGCGTCTGGTCGATCGTCAGCGAGACGCTGACCTCGGTCGTCGCCACCATGTCCACCGGCGTCCGGTAGCGGTCGAAGACTTCGAAAATGCGGCGCAGAAAACCGTACGCCATCAGCATCCGCAGGCTGCGGATGTTCACCACCGTGATGCCGCGCTTGCAGGAAATCGACTTGACCGGGTTGGTGGAGCGGACAATCTCGGCGACGATCAGGGTCCCTTCGACATCCGGCTGCCGGGAATTGAGGATCCGCACGGGAATGTTCTTTTCCACCGCCGGCATCACGGTCGAGGGATGCAGCACCTTCGCGCCGAAGTAGGCCAGTTCGGCGGCTTCGTTGAACGAAATCGTCTTCAGCCTGTGGCCGCCCGGGACGATGCGCGGATCGCAGGTCAGCATGCCGTTGACGTCGGTCCAGATCTGGATCTCCGCAGCGCCGATGCCCGCGCCCGCGATGGCGGCGGAAAAATCCGATCCGCCGCGCCCCAGCGTCGTCGCCACGCCTTCGCCCGAGGAGCCGATGAAGCCGCCCATGACCACCACGCTGTCCTCCAGCAAAGGCGCCACGCGCTCGTGGAACCGCGCGTACGTTCTGCCGTACAGCGGGAGCGCCTGCGTATGCCGGCCATCGGTCACCAGGATCTGCCGGGCATCGACGTGCGCCGCGGGCAGGCCCAGACTCTGGAAGATCATCGTGATCAGCGCGCTGGACAGCCGCTCGCCGTAACCCGCCGTTTCATCCCACAGGCGCGGCGTCACTGCACCGGCTTCGGCGATGGCCGCGAGCGTTTTTTCGAGATCGGAAAATTCCCGCTCCAGCAGCGCGTCCATTTCTGCGTGCCGCGCCGGCGGCAGGATCGACTCCGCCTCGCGCCGGTGGAAGGCTTCCAACTCCTCGGCGTCCCGATGGGCGGCGTCCAGGTTCCCGGCCGCCGCTTTATCCGCCGCCGCCAGCAGGCGGTTCGTCGTCTTGCCCATCGCCGATACCACCACCAGCGGCCGCTGGCTGGCCCGCGCCTGAACAATGCTCGCAACTCGCCGGATGGCGGCCGCCGATTCCACCGACGTGCCGCCGAACTTCATCACGATCATCGGCGGATCAAACCCTCCTCGCGCATCAGCTCCGCATTCAGCACCGCCGCGCCCGCCGCGCCGCGGATCGCATTGTGACCCATGCACACGAACTTCCAGCCCATCACCGGGCACTCGCGCAGACGGCCGACCGTGACCGTCATCCCGTGGCCGCGCATTGCGTCGCGCCGCGGCTGCGGACGATTCTCCTCCTCCAGGTACAGCACCGCCGGCGTTGGCGCGCTGGGGCAGCCCTTCTGTTGCGGAATCGGGCTAAATGCGCGGTAGGCCGTCAGCAGCTCTTCCTTCGTGACTTGCTTCTCCAGAGTGACGGAGACCGTCACCGTGTGGCCGTCCACAACCGGCACGCGGTTGCAGTGCGCGCTCACTCGCGCCGGCAGCGGCTCGATATGGTCGCCTGCGAAGCGCCCCAGAATCTTCTGCGTCTCCCGCTGCATTTTTTCCTCTTCGCCGCCGCCGATGTACGGGATCACGTTGCCCACGATGTCCATCGATGGCACGCCCGGATAGCCCGCGCCCGAAATCGCCTGCAGCGTCGTCGCCACGACCGCCCGTATGCCGAACGGCTTGAGCGGAGCCAGCCCCATCACGAGCGCCACCGTCGAGCAGTTCGGGTTGGTGACGATCTGGCCCTTCCACATGCGGCGCGCCTTCTGCGTCTCCAGCAGCGCCAGGTGATCGGCGTTGATCTCCGGCACCAGCAGCGGCACGTCGGCCTCCATACGGTGGTTCTTCGAATTGGAGACCACGGTGTGCCCGGCTTCGGCGAAGGCGTGCTCAATCTCCGTGGCCACGCTGGCATCCATCGCCGAAAAGACGAGCTCCGGCGGCTGCGTGTCCGGCCGGCATTCCGCCACCGTCAGGCCAGCCGCGCCGGCCGGCATCGAGCCTTCCAGCCGCCAGCTCGTCGCCTCGGCGTACTTCTTCCCCGCCGAGCGGTCGCTCGCGCCCGCCCATACCAGTTCGAACCACGGGTGGTTCTCCAGGAATTTCACGAAGTGCTGGCCCACCATCCCGGTGGCGCCAAGCACGCCAACCGGCGTCTTTCTCTCCATCCTTGAATTGTCCTTCAATCTCTTCTGATTCTGTTAATTTGCGCCGCCCACCAGCAATTGGCGGACCAGCCGCGCGTAGACCTGCACGGCTTCGAGAAGCTCGGCCTTGGGCACCCGCTCCTCGCTGGTGTGCGCGACATGGATCGAGCCCGGCCCCAGCAGGAACGGCTCACCCCACTCGCCGCCAAAGGCCGGGATATCCGTGGTGTAGGAAACGACGGTCGTTTCAAAGCCCGGCAACGCGCCCAGCCGGAGCGCCGGTATGCACAGCACCTCGTTCGCCGCCGCATCCGAGCCGGCCGCCTGCTGCACGGCCGCGCGGATCGGCGCCGGGTCGCCCACCAACCGGAACATCAGGGCCGCCATCGCCCCGTCGGGGATCACGTTCGGCGCGCGCCCGCCCGAAATCAACCCGATGTTCAGTGTGCACGCTCCCAGCGTCTCATCGCTCGGGAGATCAATCCGCCGCACTCGCGCCAGTGCATCCAGCAGCTTCTCGATCGCCGACTCGCCCAATTCCGGATAGGCCGAATGCGCCATCCGGCCGCTGGCCTCCAGTTCGTAGCGCAGCGCGCCCTTGGAACCCAGCGCCATTTTGTTGCCCGTCGGTTCGCCGTTGATCAGAAATCGCGAACCGATCCCGTGCCGGCGGGCGTGGTAAGCTCCGGCGCTGTCCTTCTCCTCGCCGACCACGAACAGCAGCGCGAAATCGCGGACCCCGTCGGCCAGCAGCGTCTGCGCCGCGCCGATCATCGCCGCGGCAATGCCCTTGGCGTCGCACGCCCCCCGCCCCCAGATATGCGCTTCATCCTCCCGCGACGCGATGAACGGCGGAACGGTGTCCAGATGGGTGGACAGCGTGACCACCGGCGTGCCGAAACGGGCCAGGACGTTGAAACGGTCCGGGGCCACCTCAACCGGTTCGGCGATCCCGCCATATCGGCTTGTCAATGCCTGCAGCACCTGCAGCACGCATGCCCCCACGCCGCCCTCGTTGCCCGTCATGGACTCTATTTCGACAAGCTTTCGAGTTAGGGCAAAAACGTCCATGCAGGCACTCTTCAAGCCCTCACGCCCGGCAGCCAACCCGCGCCGGGGGGCCGGCGCCGGACCTCAGAACAACTTCAGGCCGCGGGCCGGAGACCAGAACAGGCCGACGTTGGCGGAGACGAAGGACCCCGACTCCGTGGACGGCTTGAAGTAGTTCACGTAGTAGTTTCCCCCCGCGGTAAAGGCCAGTCCGCCCCAGAATTGGTAGGAAAACGTAACCCCGGCGTCGAAGACGTCAAACCGGGTCCCCGCCTGCGCAAGGCCATTCAGGCGCGATGCCCCCGCCACACCGGACACCGACAACCTGCGCGTGAGTTCGCGGCTGAGATTCGCTCCGCAGGTTTCCGTCCGCGTCAGCAGCAGCACGTCGTTCCCCGGGGTAACCGAGGATGTGCAACTGAGTCCAAACCCGCCGCGGCGAAAGCTGTGGCTGTACCCGACGGAGCCAATCACAAAATGCTCACTCATGTTCTGGATCAAATACACCGCCGGCACCCCAAGCAACTGGGCGATTGCCGGAGGCAGGGTGAGCGTCGCCAGGAACTCAGTGCTCAAAAAGCTCGCTCCGAAAGAGCCGGACACGCTATCGCGCGATGAGAGTTGGTATTGCGATCCCACCGATATCGAGTTGATGTTCGTGTAGCCGATGCTGTTCACGAAGTCGATCCGTGTGAAGGAGTAGCTGGCGGAAGTGTTGAAACGTTTCGTCCAGCGCGTGTTCAGCCCCGCGTTGCCCGAATATCCATTCGAGTCGCTGAAAGCGCCGCCCACGCGGCGCGCGAAGAACGCCGATCCCCCAAAGCTGAGCATGGTTCGCGGGGTCAGCAGCACGCCCAGGCCGGCGTTGGTCGTCGAGAAGTACGTCAACTGGCTGGACGACTCGGTATCCACCAGTTGGTTCTGTAATGGATTGGTCGTGCTGGCGCCCGAAGGAACCCCCGACCCTCCGTACAGCGAGCCGCTGGCCACTCCGATCGTTTCCAGAACGCCGTTCGAGCTGGCCCCCAATCCCCAGGAATTGATTCCGAATCCGCCGTTTGAGGCTCCGGCAAACTCCCCGACATCGAAAGTGAGCCGCCTTGAGAGTTGTGTCGCCACCGACAGGTTGACCACATTGGATTCGAGCCAGCCAATCTCGGCCCCCGATTTGCCCAGATCGCGGTACCCGTTGCCGGAGTAGCCCAGCACGACAGTCGTTTTCCGGAACGGCTTCACCATGCTCAGGCCGCCACTCAAGCCCAGCGGCCGGTAGATCACAGGCGCCTGGCCTTCAGGCGTCACGACTTCAGTATCGTAGCCGCCCGTAACCGCGAGCCAGGGCTCGATGATAGCCGGGGCCTGCTGAGTGCTGTCCTGGCGCGGATCCCTCAGGCTCCCCCCGGTGGTGCCCATTTGTGCCAGGACCGAGGATCCGGCGAGCGCAAAAATGACGAAAGCGCGGCTGATTCTCATGGGAATCTATAGATTACCGCGAATCTCCCGTCTCCCACCAGAATTCGTCGGCCGCCAGCCGTTCCGCCAGGCGCGCTGGCCTGTGACGGCGTGGCCCGGCGAAATTCAATCCACGGCGGGCTTTCGGCCCTGAGTCGATCCCGGCGCCTACAGGTCGCCGTGCTTGCCCTTCGACCCCAGCCGGACTTTCGAACCCTTGGATTCGCAGTACGCGTTGAACTCCTCGATCATCTTCGGAGTCCACTCCGTGTCGATCTCGCCCGGCGTGTACTTCCGCTCGCGCAGCATCTTGTGGCCCCATTCGTTCGACCATGTGGATGCGGTCGGCCTCGTTGGCCACCCGCTCGCAGAGCTGCGGCGGAATGAACGTCACGCCCTCGGGATCGCTCACCACCACGTCTCCCGGCAGCACCGTCGCGTGCCCGATCCGGATCGGCACGTTGAGCCCGGTCAGCGTCGCCTCCCGCAGCGCCGTCGGGTGGAAGCCTTTCGCGAAAATCTGGAATCCCTCGATCTCCGAGTTCCCCGATACGTCGCGGATCGACCCGTCCACCACCAGCCCCGTGCCCGTCTTGGTGAAGATCGACGTGCCCAGGTTATCGCCGATGATCGTTCCGTCCTCGATCTTTCCGAACAGGTCCACCACCATCACGTCGCGCTTCACCAGCGTGTCGATGATCCATGAGTTCTGCCCGCGGCTCACCCGCCCTTCCTTCTTCCCCTGGGCGTTGATGTAGTCGTTCAGGTCCTTGCGCAGCGGCAGGAACACCGCCGTCACCGCGCGCCCTACCAGCCGCGGCCCGCCTGTCTTCACGTTCACGGTCTGCCAGTTGCCCTCGAACTGCAGCGGGTAGCCCGCTCCGCGCAGCGTCCCCCAGGCCTCTTCGGCGTCCACCCCGGCCAGCCGGTCCAGCAGTTCGTCCGGAACCTTCGGGCGGCCGTCCGGGAACCGCTCGCCCTTCCACTCGCTCGTAATGGCGATCAACTGCTCCTTCGTGAACATCCCCAACTGCGCCAGCGCCGGCAGCGCGCACAGCGCGGTCAGGATTCCCAATTGAGTCACTCTCCGTCTCATCGATGTACTGGCTCCTTGTCGCTGTCATCTCCCGTGAGCGCGCGCCCGGTGGCGCCGCGCTACCACCACTTGTGCCCGTTCGGCACCAAACCCGGCGCCGCGTAGGCGAAAAACATCACAATCAGTCCCACCAGCAGCGTCAGCGCGATGCTGTGCTTCACCACGGCCCGGAATACGTCGCCCTCCTTCCCTTCCAGCCCCGTCGCCACGCACGCCACGATCACCGACTGCGCGCCGATCATCTTGCCCATCACGCCGCCGGCCGTGTTGGCCGCGGCCATAAGGACGGGGCTCAATCCCAGCTTGTTGGCCGTGATCACCTGCAGGCTACCGAACAGCGCATTCGAACCCGCGTCCGTGCCGCTCATGGCCGTGCCCAGCCAGCCGATCATCGTCCCGAACATCGGGTATAGCCAGCCCGTGTGGGTCATCGCCAGGCCCAGGATTGCATCCATCCCGCAGTATCTGGTCACAAAACCGAGGCAGATCATCGCCACAATCGCCAGCAGGCTGTAGCGCAGCCGCCAGTTGGTCCGGCCGAATACCCGTAGCGTGCGGCCGAACGACAGGCCCAGGATCGGCCCGGCCAGCAGCCCGGCCAGGAACGTGCCTGTGCCGATGGTCGACAGCCAGGCCAGTTCCAGAATCGCCGGTTCGGCGTGGTTCCTGGGCACAATCGGCGGAGTGCGCAGCACCATGTTGTGCAATCCGGGCATCGGCGTCTTGTAGTCCGTCCTCTCCAGCAGGTGCTTCACGCTCGGCAGGCCCCACAGCACGACAAACACCGCTAACAGCAGGAACGGCGACCAGGCGTGCAGCACCTGCCGCGTGGTGTGCGTGTTCCTGGCCAACTCCGCCACCGGTGGATCCTCCGGGTAGCGCCAGATCGGGGTCGGTTGCCACAACCGGAAAAACACTGCGCACAGCAACAACGTGAACATGCCGCTGACCACATTGACCAGCGTCCCATCAATACAGTTCGACCAGAAAAGCTGGGTCCCGGCGAACGCGATGCCGCACACCGCCAGGCCGGGCCAGACGGCCAGCGTGTTGCGCCATCCGGTCATCGTTCGCACCAGCCATAGCGGCAGGATCAGCGCCGTCGGGAAAACGATCCGGCCGGTCATGGCCGCCAGGTCGGGCTCGGCCAGGCCGGTCACCGCCACCAGCGTCCGCACCGGGTTGCCCATGCCGCCGAACGCCACCGGAGCCGTGTTCGCCAGCAGGCACATCACCGCCGTCTCGAACGGCTTGAACCCCAGGCCGATCATCATGGCACCGCATACTGCGACCGGCGCGCCGCCGCCGCCCGCTCCCTCCAGCACCGCCCCGAATGCCAGCGCAATCAGCAACGCCTGCAAACGCCGGTCGTCGGTGATGCCGCCAATCGACGCCTTGATGGTCTCGAAATGCCCGCTCTCGACGGTCAGGTCGTAGATGAAAACGGCCGCCACCAGGATCCATCCGATCCGCAGCGCGGCATAGACGAAACCGTGGCCGACCGCCGCCGCCAGTATCGCCGGCGGCATCCGAAACACAACCAGAGCCAGCACGACGCCGCACGCGAACGCCCACACTGCCGACCAGTGTGCCGCCAGCCGCCGCACCGCCAGCAGATAGAACAGCAGCGTCACCGGCAGCGCCGCCACGACCGTGGACAGCACGCTGTTGCCCAGCGGATTGTAATTCTGGATCCAGACCTGCACGGATCGGGCCAACTTCTCTGCGAAAGCAGGCATCCTATCACACCGCCGCCTGAGAGCCCGTTCAACGCGCCCGGCCCCCGTCTCCTACAATGCGGGGAGAATCATGCCCTCGGTCTGCGTCTTCTGCGGCTCCCTGAACTCCGCTTCAGATCTGTATCTGGCCGCCGCCCGCGAGACCGGCCGGTTGCTGGCCGAGGCCGGCTGGACGATCGTTTACGGTGGCGCCCGCAACGGGATGATGGGCGCGTTCGCGAGCGCCGCGCTGGCCGCCGGCGGCCGCGTCACGGGAGTGATTCCCCAATCTCTGGTGGACCGCGAAGTCGCCCACCCCGGGCTGGCCGAGCTGCGCGTCGTCGCCTCGCTGCAGGAGCGCAAGGCTTTGATGATTGAGTTAAGCGATGCGTTCCTGACCCTGCCCGGCGGCTTCGGCACCCTCGACGAGCTGTTCGAGGTTCTCACCTGGTCGATGCTCGGCGACCACGACAAACCCTGCGCCGTGCTGAACACTCGCGGCTACTACGACCACCTGCTGACCTTCCTGCGCCAGGCTGTCGCCGAGGGCTTTGTTCCGCCCCGCTTCCGACACGCCCTGCTGGTCGCCGCCGAACCCCACGAGGCCCTGCAACTGCTGGACCGGCGATTGCTCGAAACTCCGGGCCGCCCGGCTCATCCATAATGTAAGGATCAATGTTCGGCACGCTACGTGAACAGGTCAACACGATCATGCGCGAGGACCCCGCCGCCAGGGGGTGGCTGGAAGTCCTGGTGTGCTATCCCGGCTTGCACGCCGTCCTGTTCCAGCGGCTGGCCCATCGCCTGTATCTCTGGAAGATGACCTTTTTCGGCCGTTGTATCAACCAGTTTTCCCGCTGGATCACTGGCGTCAACATTCATCCCGGAGCGCGCATCGGGCGCCGCCTGTTCATCGACCACGGCACCGGCGTCGTCATCGGCGAAACCGCGGTGGTCGGCGACGACTGCCTGATTTACCAGGGCGTGACCCTCGGCGGCACCGGCAAGGAGAAGGGCAAACGCCACCCCACCATCGGCAACCGCGTCGTCATCGGCGCCGGCGCCAAGATTCTGGGCAACATCACCATCGGCGACGACGTGCGTGTCGGAGCCGGTTCGGTCGTTTTGAAATCCGTCCCGCCGCATTCCACCGTCGTCGGCATCCCCGGCCGGATCGTCCGCTCGCGCCTGGACAATGAAGAGCCCCTCGAGCACTCCAGCCTGCCCGACCCGGAGGGCCAGGACATCCAGGACCTCCGCGAGCGCATCGACCGCCTCGAATCCCTGCTCCACGAGCTCTCCCAAAAGCGCGAGACAGTCTGAGCCCGGCCTCGATCTGCTTGTGAACCGCGACGTGTGCGGAGCCGCGACTGGAAGGAGCTGTTGGCGGTGGTGGCGCAGGCACTCCGAGCAGCCCGTATTGACACTCGTATCGACGCTCGGCAGCTACATCTCAAGGCGGGACTCCAGACGCGCGGCTCTCTTGGCCTTCAACATTGATGCGACGCCCTCCGCGACGATCGCCTCACGCCGGACAGCGCTACCCCGCCATCCCCCGCGCCTCCTCGTCGAACGCGAATTCGAATCCGTTTCTCGCAACTTCTATTAACTCGCGCTGGGTGAATCCAAAATCCGTGGCCGCCAATTCGTATTCGCGTTCCAGCGTCGTCCCGAACATCGCCGGGTCGTCCGTATTCAGCGTCACTCTCACCCCGGCCTCGTACAGCCGCCGCAGCGGATGCTCGCGCAACGACGCCACTGCGCCTGTCCTCAGGTTGCTCGTGATGCAGATCTCCAGCGGGATCCGCCACTCCGTCAGATGCCGCACCAGCACCGGGTCTTCAATCGCCCCGATCCCGTGCCCAATCCGCTCCGCCCCGCACTCCAGCGCCTCCCACACCGATTGCGGCCCCGTCGTCTCCCCGCCGTGCGGCGCCAGGTGCAACCCCTGCTCCCGCGCCCACGCGAAGACCTCGCGGAACTCCAGCGCCGGGCCCCGCGCCTCGTCCCCGCCGATCCCGAAACCCACCACTCCGCGCTCCCGGCTGAGTGCCGCCAGCCGCGCCACTTCCCAGCCCTTCTCCACGCCGAACTGCCGCACTGCATCGAAGATGAACCGCACCCGCACCGGGCTGCGCTCCGCCTCTTCCGCGACCGCGGCGAAGTACGGCTCGAACGGCTAGCTCCCGCCACAGCCACACCCCCACCGAAAGGTTCAGCTCCGCGTACGCCACGTTCTGCGCCGCGAGCCGCTCCAGCAGCCGCCGCGTGATCAGCCCGAAGTGCGCCGGCTCCGTCAGCCGCAGGTTCACCCACTTGTAGCTCTGCAGGAACCCCAGGAAATCGGTGTACCCGTACACCTCCGCCACCTTCTCGCGCGTCAGGGTGGGATCGATCTCCAGCAGCGTCTCCGGCTCTACCGAACCTTCAAGGTGCAGGTGCAATTCCGCTTTCTTCAGGCCATGGATGAATTCGGTCACGTCCTTTTATCCTAGCCACTGCGATAATAGGCCCATGAAGCCGGGTGAACTGGAAGCTATTGTCGGCGGCTACCATGGCGACGCGTTCGCCGTCCTCGGTCCGCAGTCCGCCCCCGACGGCGGCTGGACCTTGCGCGCCTTCCTGCCCCAGGCCAGGCGCGTCACCGCGCTGTGTGAGGACGGCCGAACCGTTGAGTTGGAACGCCTCCACACCGAGGGCTTTTTCGAAGCCGCGCTCGACCGCGCCCCCGGCCGCTACCGCCTGCGCATCGAGACTCAGCAGGACGCTGTCGAGGAAATCGAGGACCCCTACCGCTTCGGACCCCTGCTCAGCAGCTTCGACCTGCACCTCCACGCCGAGGGCACCAACCACGAGGCCTGGCACGGCCTGGGCGCGCATCTGGTCGAAGTCGACGGCGTCCCCGGAGTCCGCTTCACCGTATGGGCCCCCAACGCCGAAGTGGTCTGCGTCGCCGGCGATTTCAACTATTGGGACGTCCGCCGCCACCCCATGCGCCTGCGCGACGGCGGCATCTGGGAGATCTTCCTGCCCCACATCGGCGCCGGCGCGCTCTACAAGTACTTCGTCCGCTCCAAGATCTTCGGCGTCCACAGCTTGAAGTGCGATCCTTACGCCTTTGCCGCCGAAAAGCCCCCCGCACAGGCCTCTATCGTCTGGGATCTGACGCGCTACCAGTGGCGCGACAACGAGTGGATGGAGCGCCGCGCCATCGCCGAGCACCTCACGTCGCCCATGTCCTGCTATGAGGTCCATCTCGAATCGTGGATGCGCGACCCCAACGGCAACCCGCTCACCTACCGCGAGATGGCCCAGCAGCTGATCTCCTACGCCACGCACCTGGGCTTCACGCACCTCGAGCTGATGCCCCCCATGGAGCATCCCTACTCCGGCTCCTGGGGCTACCAGGTCACCGGCTACTTCGCCCCCACGGCCCGCTTCGGCTCCCCCGACGATTTCCGTTTCTTCGTCAACGAATGCCACCGCGCCGGCCTGGGCGTCATCATCGACTGGGTCCCGGCCCATTTCCCCAAGGACGCCTTCGGGCTGGCCCGCTTCGACGGCACCGCTCTCTACGAGCACGACGATCCGCGCCTCGGCGAGCAGCGGGACTGGGGCACACTGATCTTCAACTTCGGCCGCAACGAGGTTCGCAACTTCCTCATCTCCAACGCCCTGTTTTGGCTGAAGGAGTATCACATCGACGGCCTGCGCGTCAACGCCGTAGCTTCCATCCTGTACCTCGATTACTCCCGCAAGGCAGGCGAGTGGCTCCCCAACCGCTACGGCGGCAACCAGAACCTCGAGGCCATCGACTTCCTCAAGCGCTTCAACGAGGAGGCCCACAAGGTCCCCGGCGCCATCACCGTCGCCGAGGAGTCCACCTCCTACGCCGGCGTCTCCCACCCCGTTTATGCCGGCGGCCTGGGCTTCACCATGAAGTGGAACATGGGCTGGATGCACGACATGCTCCACTACTTCAAGCAGGACCCCGTCTACCGCAAGTTCTGCCACTCCGACATCACGTTCAGCCTCTTATACGCCTTCAGCGAGAACTTCGTCCTGCCCATCTCCCACGACGAGGTGGTCCACGGCAAATCCTCCCTCATCGGCAAAATGCCCGGCGACGAGTGGCAGCGTTTCGCCGGCGTCCGCGCCTTCCTGGGCTACATGTACACTCACCCCGGCAAGAAGCTCCTTTTCATGGGCTGCGAGCTCGGCCAATACGAGGAGTGGAACTGGCAGGGTAGCCTGCGCTGGGACCTGCTGCAGTATCCGTTGCACCGCCAGCTCCACGACTACGTCCGCGAGCTCAACCTTTTCTATGCCGGGCAGAAGCCACTGTTCGAGGTCGACTACCACTGGTCGGGCTTCGAGTGGATCGACTTCCACGACGTCGAACTCCAGCGTCATTTCGTTCGTCCGCCGCGCCAAGGATCCCCGCGACTTCCTGGTCGTCGTCTGCAACTTCACGCCGGTCGTCCGCCACCACTACAACGTCGGCGTCCCCGAGCCCGGCAAATATGTCGAGGTGCTCAATAGCGACGCTCAACAGTTCGGCGGCAGCGGCGTTACCAACCCCGGCGACCTGTGGACCCGCCCCGGCGTCATCCAGAACCACTACCACTTCCTGACGCTGACCCTGCCCCCGCTGGCCGTCTCCGTCTTCCGCTGCGTCCAGCACGCCTGACCCGCCCGGCGCGGCCGCCTGGAAGTATGATTGATGGGAGCCAATCGGCCCTAAGGGACGCCTCTGTTCAGCTCCACAATATGCGCCTGCCTCTCGTCCTTCTGCTGGCCTCACTCTCGACCTGGAGCGCACCGATGCACAAGATCCGCGTGGCCGTCTGCCAGATTCTGGTCATCGATAGCGATCGCGAGGGCAACTTCCGGCGCATTGAGTATGCGCTGGAGCAGGCCGGGGCCGAACACGCGAATGTGGCCGTCTTCCCGGAGTCGTCGATTCTGGGATGGGAGAATCCCGAGGCCCATCAGCTCGCCACGCCCATTCCCGGCGCCGACAGCGCCCGCATCGGCCAGCTCGCGATCAAGCACAAGCTCATGATCGCCATCGGGCTCGACGAGAAGGACGGCGATCGCCTGTACGATTCGGCCATTCTCGTCGACAACTCGGGCCAGTTGCTGTGGAAGCACCGCAAGATCAACGTGCTGCCCGAGCTGATGACTCCGCCCTACTCCCCAGGCCGGCCCGAGGACATCGGCGTCGTCCAGACCGAATTCGGCCGCATCGCGCTCCTGATTTGCGCCGACACCTTCACCGATACTCACTTCGAGCGCGTCAAGCGCCTCAAGCCGGACCTGCTGCTCGTTCCCTACGGCTGGGCCGCGCCGAACGCCGATTGGCCCGCCCATTCCAAAGACATGGAAGCCCTGGTGAGCAAACGGGCGACGCAAATCGGGTGCCCCATGGTCGGCGTCGATCTCGTCGGCGCGATGAGCCACGGCCCATGGACTGGCCGCACGTATGGAGGATCCAGCTTCGTAGCCGATGGCCGCGGCCAGATCCTGCTGACGCTGCGCGACCGCGACACCGACGTGCGCGTCATCGAACTCGCGCTCGAGGCGGGAGCTCAATAGGACGCGAATTCACTCCCGCCGCCCCGGCGGGCACGTCGAAGGGGCCGCCGCCTGCGCCATCACGAATGTACCTTCTGCAATCCTGCCGGCGCACCGCCGCCCGTTTCCCTCGTGAAAACACCCGCGCCTATGGTAAATTCTACTTTGTAGTTCAGAATCGCGCCCCTGTCCCATCCAGCACTCCGGCTGAGCACAGGAACAGCTACTGCAATGAAGGAGGATCGACCCATGCCTCAGGTCAAGCCCATCCCGGACGGGTATCACAGCGTCCAGCCGTATCTGATTCTCAACGATGCCGCCGCCGCCATCGCCTTCTATATCAAGGCCTTCGGCGCCACGGAGAAGTTCCGCATGCCCGGTCCCGGCGGCCGCATCGGCCACGCCGAACTCCAGATCGGCGACTCGGTCGTCATGCTGGCCGATGAATCGCCCCAGATGGACGCCTTCGCGCCCGCGCATTTCGGCGGCTCGCCCATCAGCCTGCTGATCTACACCGCCGATTGCGACGCCGTCTATGCCCAGGCCGTGGCCTGCGGCGCGGAAGGCATCCGCCCGCCCGCCGACCAGCCCTATGGCGACCGCATGTCGGGCGTCAAGGATCCCTTCGGCTACAGGTGGTACATCGCGACGCACATCAAGGACGTCTCCTACGAGGAAATGACTGCCCAGGGCTGAGCGGATGGACGGCGCGCCGGGTTGCTCCTCGGGCGTGGCCAAGGATCGGCAATTGCCCCGCCGGCGCCGACGGTGTGGATCGGGACCGGAAACGCGGGGTAGGGAATGCCGGCCAGGAACGCAAGTTCGGCAATAAATGCCCGGTTTGTATGGATCATTTGCACTCGCCTTCGCTGAGTTTCCGCTAACCCCCGCCGAATCAGCGATCCCATCCTAATAAACGCAAAGCCTCTAATCTGGACCATCACGTGCATGCAAAGCGGTGAGGCCGAAAGAAATGCCCACTAAAGCCCTATGTTCAGGCCTGAATCGCGTCTCGGTACGGAGTGCACGGAGAAGTTCCAGTCGTAAGTCGAACCTTGGCGCACGGGACTACGAATACCGGGGCGACTGGATCCGCCAATTCTCGGCAATCTGGCCACTGTGGAGGGCTGTGAAGCCCCGGGTCCCGGCGCAGCAATTGCCATTCTGAGAATCCGCGCTTTGCCCTGTGGCTGGATCGAAGGCCGGCCGATCGTCCGCGACCTATCCTCAAGCGCTCGTGAATGCCCCAGGCAGTGGCTCGCACTGGTGCGCCAGCACCAGGGCAAGAGCCAATCCTGGCTGTCTTCCGGCTGCCGGTACAATTCAGGCATCGGCCGCCACGGCCGCCGCTGCGCCGGATGCGCTAGCGTATGAAATGACGCGCGGCACGTAGTCCCATGGGCGATCCACTGTACCTCTCGCTGTGGCTGGACGGCTTCAGCCCGCTGGCATTGCCGGTCTACTTCCGCAAGACCCTGGAGGTCTTCCCGTTCTCCAAGCTGGCCCCGGGCGGGATCCTGCGCGTGTACGCCGTCTCGTTCCACGAAGTCCCCGTTTTCGAAGGCTTTATCGACACCGAGGTCGATGCCCGCGCGGCCGCCGAGGTGGTCCAGGAGTTCGTGCACGACGATTGCTGCATCCAGCTCGAAACGCGCTGGGACCTGTGGCTGTGGAATGGCGACTGGTCGCTTCAGCCCTCCCGCGTGTGCATCGAGCTCCACGCGCCGCTGTTTGAGCACGACGTCCTCAACCCCACGGGCGAGGCCGAGCACCTGTGGATCGACCTGGGCCGCGAGGAGCTGTTCCTGCCTCATCCGAAAAGCGACCAACTGCGCCCCGTCCAATCCAACATCCGCAGCATTCTGCACCTGGCCTCGGATCTCGAAGACGCCCTGGCGGTCGAGCGGCGTCTGCTGTGGTCGGAAAGCGAGGACAATTTCGCCGAACGGCTGATGCTGCTGCTCGACGAACCGGCGGCCGGCGGCGTCTTTTAGATGACGACGCCCGCCGGCGGGAACGAATCGCGCGCCCGCCGGCGTCTAAACGCCTGGAGGCCGAGCCGCGGTTGGCCCCGCGTTGATCACGTGGTGAGCGCGTGTTGACCTCGTGTTGAGACGTCCCGAGAGGAATGACCTGGAGGAATCCAATGCTCCGCTGTTTTGCGCTTCTCGCGGTTGCAGCACTTAGCCTGTCTGCCGCCGAACTCCCCGTTTCCCGTGTGGTCCTGTACAAGAATGGCCTGGCGCTGTTCGAGCGCTCGGGCGAAGTGAAAGCCGGCGAGCCGGTGCGCCTCGAATTCAAGAAGTCCGAGATGGACGACGTCCTCAAGACCCTGGTGCTGACCTCCTCGGCCGGTGCAGTGACGCACCTGCGTTATGAGTTGGACGATCCGCTCGATCGCCGCCTGGCCGACATCGGATTGAGCATCCCCAACGGCGTCAACCTGGCCACGCTGCTCGACCAGATGCGCGGCGCGCGCATCGTCCTGGGCACCACGGGCGGGCCGGTCGAGGGCGTCGTCGTCAGCGGTCGCGTCGCCCAGACGGCCTCCCCGCAAGGCCAGCCGGTGCAGAAGCTGGAACTGACCTTCCTGACCACCGCCGGCGAGCTGAAGGTGATCGACCTGGACGGCGTTTCGAGCGTCAAGCTGGCCGACGACCGTCTGCAGAAGCGGCTTACCGACGCGCTCGCCGCCTACCAGCAGGCGCAGTCGCAGGAACAGAAGTCGGTGTGGGTCGAGACTGCGGGTCAGAGCGGCACTCTGCTGGCCCGCTACCTGGTGCCGGCGCCGATGTGGAAATCGGCCTACCGGCTCGCGTTCAGCGATAAGGGCGATGCCACCATCGAGGGCTGGGCGATCGTCGAAAACAAGAGCGAATCAGACTGGAACAACGTCCAGCTCACCGTCGTCTCGGGGCGCCCCATCTCGTTCATAAGCCGGTTGTACGAACCGCGCTATGTCGAGCGGCAGGAGCTGGAGCTGGCCGAAGCGCAGAACGCGAAGCCGATGGAGATGAGCGCGCGGGCCACGTCGGGAGCAGCCGGCGGTGTTGCCGGCGGCGTGATCGGCGGAATGCTTGCCAACGCGCCGCCGGGGCCGCCGCCGCCGCCCCAGGCCGCGTCCTCACCAGCCTTCGCCAAGGCCAGGCTGCCCAAGAACCAGCAGATGTTCGTGCCGGGGGCTGGATTGACCATGAACGAGAATATGGGCCTCAGCACGAAGACGCAGTGGTTCGACGCGACCAGCAGCGTCGCGCCGGAGACCGAGGCCGAAGAGGCCGGCGAACTGTTCGAGTACCACTTCAGCCGGCCGGCGAGCGTAAAGGCGGGCCAGTCGCTGCTGGTGCCGTTTGTCCAGCAGAAGATCACCGCGAAGCAGGTCTACCTGTGGGACGCCAGCGAAGGCCCCCATCCGCAGCGCGCCGCCAAGCTCAGCAACGACACCGGCAAGACGCTGGACGGCGGCCCGGTGACCGTCTACACGCCGGAGGGGTATACGGGCGAGTCGCTGTTGAGCACCTTCAAGGCGGGCGACAAGCGGTTCCTGTCGTTCGCCGTCGATCTGGGCACCAAGGTGACGACCAAGTTCGACACCGGCTCGCAGATGATCCGCTCATTCAAGGCCGAGCACGGCGTGCTGACCACGAAGTCCATGCTGGAGATCAAGACCACCTACACGGCCACGAACGTAGATCCAAAGGAGAAGAACCTGCTGCTGTCCCATCCGCTGCGCGCCGACCAGGAGCTGGTCTCGCCGAAGCCGGAGGAGAAGTCCGACCTGCGCTACCTGTTCGCGCTGAACGTGCCGGCGTCGGGCGAGGCCAAGGTAACGGTGGTCGAACAGCGGCCGCTCGAGGAGAGCGTCGCCATCCTCGAGATGGATCCCGACCAGATCATCGCCTGGATCGGGGCGCGCAAGCTCACGCCCGAGGCGCGGCAGAAGCTGGAGGGCCTGGCCGCCAGGAAGCGCGCGCTCGCGGAAGCCACAGCCGCGATTCAGCAGATCCAGAACGGCATCAACGCCCTCACCGCCGACGAGGGCCGCCTGCGCAGCAACATTCAGAGCCTGAATTACGTCGCCAGCCAGAAGCCGCAGGTCGAGAAATGGGCCGCCGACCTGGCCGCCAAAGAGGTCGCCATCATTGAACAGCAGACTCGCCTCGAGGAGGCCCGCAAGAAAAAGGCCGACCTGGAGAGCCAGTTGGCTGCGTTAGTTGAGACACTGAGTTTTTGAGACTCGCACTGATCGGCTACGGGAACGTCGGGCGGGCCTTCGCCCGGCTGCTCGAGCGCCAGCGCCCGGTTTACCCCAATCGAATCGTCGCCATCCACACCGCCCGCCACGGCACGGCCTACGATCCCAAGGGGCTGCCGCAGGAGCCCGAGTTCGGCCCGCCGGCGGCGAACATCGAGGAGTTCCTCGCCCGGTCGCGGGCCGAAGTGGCGGTCGAAATCACGCCCCTCAATCCCGAGACGGGCGAGCCGGCCATCTCCCACATCCGCGCGGCCTACGCGCGGCACATGCACGTGATCACGGCCAACAAGGGGCCGCTGGCGTGCGCCTACCTGGAGCTGAAACAGGAGGCCCGCGCGGCCGGCGTCGAGTTCCTGTATGAAGCCACGACCATGGACGGCACGCCGGTTTTCAGCCTCGTTCGGAACAGCCTGCCGGGCGTCGAGATCCTGGGCTTCTCGGGCGCGTTGAACTCCACCAGCAAGGTGATCATCGAGGCCATGCGCCAAGGCCAATCGCTGGAGGACGGCATCGCCGAGGCGCGCCGCCTGGGCGTCACCGAAGCCGACCCGTGGTTCGACATCGAGGGCTGGGACTCGGCCTGCAAAGCCGCCGCCCTGGCCAACGTGCTGATGAACGCCGGCGTAACGCCGCAGCAGATCGACCGCCGCGGCATCGGCCGGCTGACGCCCGAAAAGCTGGCCACGATCGAGGCCCGCGGGAAGAGCGTGGCGCTGATCAGCCGGGCCCGCAAAACGCCGCGCGGCGTGCGGCTGCGGGTGCGAGCCGAGGTGCTGGACAAGGACGACATCCTGGCGGCGTGCCGGGGCACGTCGAACCTGCTGGTGCTGCACACCGACCTGATGGGCGACCTGGGCGTGTTCACGCTCGAGCCGGGACTCGACCAGACGGCCTACGGGCTGTTCTCCGACCTGGTCGAAATCGCGCGCACGATTTGAGCGTGACCCCCGGCCGGAATTCGACACTATTCGACACTATTCGACACTTTTCGACACTATTCGACACTTCTCGACACTTTGCGGCGGAGCAGGAAGGGGCGCGGCGGCCCGGGTGAGGGATTTGTAGGAACAAAGCCAATCTCCCAACAGTCCCCTTATTGTCAATTGGTTACGACCGGTTGCGGAGCTTGACCGGAGGGCTGGAGCGCGACTCGCGGACGGGCGAGGCGACACTACACTACAGGCGCGCCACGGTGCTGTCGAACCGGCCGGCGCGCGAAACACAAAATGTGAGGATCAAAGCCAATTATCGACTTTTGTTTTTAAAATGAATGACTTAACTGGCTATCATTCGATTTGTTCTTCGCTAATCATTCGTTTTTCAAAGAGCGCCCCTGAAGAGCCGCGCGGACCTCCGGCCACTTTGAGGCTACACCCGGTGTCAAACGCCAATTTGCAGAAGTTCGTCGGCGGTGAGGATGGCGGGGCGGATGGCGGCGACGTCGTGCACGCGCAGGATGGAAGCGCCGCGCAGGATGGCGGCGACGGCGGCGGCGACGGCCATGGGGAAGGAAGGATCGAGCGAGGGCGAGGTAGCGAAGGGCTTGCCGGTGGGGCTGACCTGAAGCGGCATGCCGGTCTCGAAGAGCCGGTCGAGATGGCGGATGACCTCGCTGTTCTGCTCCTTGCGCAGGCCCATGCCGAGACCGGGGTCGATGACGATGCGCTGGGTCTGGACGGCCTGGCGGACGGCGCGGCTGAGCGAGGCCTTCAGTTCGGTCAACAGAGTTCCGACCGGGTCCATCATGCCGGGCAACTTGGCCCAGGTCTCGGGCGTGCCGCGCATGTGCTGGATCACGAGGCCGGCATCGTGCTGGGCCACGACCTTGGCCAGGTCGGGGTCCTGGACCAGGCCAAAGGGATCCTTGATGATGGCGGCGCCATGCTCGAGGGCCTTGGCGGCGACGGCGGCCTTGTAGGTTTCGACGCAGATTGGAACCAGCAGGCACCCGCGCAAGCGTTTCAAAACGGGCACCAGCCGGCGCAGTTCCTCCGCTTCCGAGACCCGCTGGGAACCGGAGCGCATGCTCTCGGCGCCGATCTCAACGACGTGCGCGCCCTGATCAACAAGTTCCTGGGCGCGGGCGGCGGCCCGATCCGGATCCTGATACCGGCCGAGGTCGGCGACGGAGTCGGGCGTGACATTCAGCACGCCGACGATCAGGGTGTGCTCGCCCAGCAGCAGGCGGCCGGCGCGGAGTTTCCATTCCTGGGGTTTGCGGGGCATCAATGACAGCTTATTCGTAACGCAGACAGACGATGGGGTCCAGGCGCGCGGCGCGATCGGCCGGCCAGTATCCGAAAAACACGCCCACGGAGGCCGAGATGAGCACGCCCATGCCGGCCCAGAACCAGCTCACGGAGGCCGGGATGTCGGGGATGGTGAGGCGCACGACCCAGGCGACAAGGCCGCCCAGAAGGATGCCGATCAAGCCTCCGAGGAGGCTCAGCGTGGTGGCCTCGAGCAGGAACTGAACGCGGATATCGGCGGCGCGGGCGCCGATGGCCTTGCGGACGCCGATCTCGCGAGTGCGCTCAGTGACGGAGATGAGCATGATGTTCATGACGCCGATGCCGCCCACCAGCAGGCCGATGCTGGAGATGACGCCGGTCAGGATCACGATGGCGCCGGTGAGCTGGTTCCACAGGGTGCTGAGAAAGTCGGAGGAGATGACATCGAAATCGTTGTCCGTGCTTTGCTTGAGATGGCGCAGGCGGCGCATGACTTCAGTGACTTCATCCATGGCGGCGGCGGGCTGCCAGTTGCGGTAGACGGTGAAGATGATGATGGTCTCCCGGATGTCGGGGTTGTGCTTGCGGAAATTGGTGAGCGGAATGATGGCGTAGTCGTCGACGCCGGGACCGCCGAACAGACCTTCCTGATGGGCGAAGGTGCCGATGACCTGGTACATGCCGCCGTTGATGAGAACTTCCCTGCCGAGCGGATCGAGGCGCGGGAAGAGGCCATTGGCGACGTTGGCGCCGAGCACGACGACGGGCGAGGAGTGTTCCTCGTCGAAGGGCGTGATGAAGCGCCCGGTGTCGATGGAGAACATGGGCAGAGCGTCGATGTAAGGGGGCTCGACCCCGCGCAGGAAGACGTTCTGCACGCGCTGGGATTCGTAGCGGATTTCGTTGGCCTGGCCGAAGAAGGAGGCGCGGGTGGCGATGGTACTAGCGGCTTCCACGGCGGGGCAGAGCTGCTGGAGCAGGGCGGCGTCGGAAAAACCAAGAAAGCGCCGCAGGCGGATTTTTTCCGGCATGCGATTAGGGTCGGTGCCGGGCGGGAAGCGGGTGATGAAGTACGTGCGCGAGCCGAGCCCCTCGACTTTGCTCTGGATATAGCGGTTCAGGCCGTCGATGACGGCGGCGACGGAGATGACGCTGGTGACGCCGATGACGATGCCGAGCAGGGTCAAACTGGAACGGACCTTATGGGCCCTGAGCGTGTCCCAGGCGACCTTGAGGTTTTCTCCGAATTCAGCGCGCGTCATGGCCATGGGCGCGGTTCACTCCGAGCGGAGCGCCTCCACGGGATCGAGCATGGCCGCGCGCTGAGCCGGGTAGATGCCGAAGAACAGGCCGATGGCGGAGCTCAGAACGACGCCCATCAAGGCCACCTGCCACTGGACGGCGGCAGGAAATGTCGTGAAGCGGCGCAGCAACTCGGCGCACAGAAAGCCGATTCCGATGCCGGCCGTGCCGCCGGCCAGGCATTGCAACACGCTCTCGACCAGGAACTGGCGCAGGATGTCGTTGCCGGCGGCGCCGACGGCGCGGCGGACGCCGATTTCCTTGGTGCGCTCGGTGACGCTGACCAACATCACGTTCATGATGACGATGCCGCCGACCAGCGCCGAGATGGCGCTGACCATGATGAAGACGGCGAAAAACGCGCCGCTGATCTGGCCCCACAGAGAAATGTAGGCGTCCTTGGTGCCGATGAAGAAGTCGTCGGACTGCTTGGGAGCGACATGACGGCGGGCGCGCATGATCATGCGTACTTCGTCCTGGGCGCGGGCGAAGGCGGCCTCGTTGCCGGGGACGCGGACGTTGATGGTCTGGCTGAAGCGCGCCCCCTGGATCTGCAGGAAGACGCTCATCGGGATGACGGCGTAGTTGTCGGCATCCTGGCCCAGGACCGTGCCGAATTTCTCGTAGTAGCCGATGACGGTGAACTCCTGCGAGGCCAGGCGCAGGGTCTTGCCGACCGGATCGTCGCCATTGAAGAGACGCTCGCGGAGCGTGGCGCCGATGAGGCAGACGCGGGTGGCGCGCTGCTCCTCGACGGGCGAGTAGTAGCGGCCGCCTTCGACCGTGCGGGTGTCGATGTCCTCCATGTTCTGGGTCTGGCCGATCAGATTGACGTCGGAGAGATCCTGGTCTCCGAGGCGGGCGTGCGTGGAGGCGGTAGCGGTGGCGCCTACCATGGTGCAATCGCGGCAGGCGTCGTGGACGGCGATGTAATCCTCGGTGGTGATTTTTTTGTACTTCAGAGACTTGATGATCACTTCGTAGTCCGTGGTGGCGAAGGGCGTGCGGGCGATTTGAAAAACGTCGGTTCCGAGGTTGGCGATTTTGGTTTCGACGTACACGTTGGCGCCCTGAATCAGCGTAACCACCGTGATCAGAGTGGCCACGCCCATGGCGAGACCGAGCGTCGTCAGGACGGAGCGCAGGCGGTGACCGCCGAGCGCATCGAGGCTGAGACGCAGGGTGTCGGCCGGGGACAGCATTTGCTCAGACGACCACTTTCTTCCAGCGTTTGCCGGCGTTGATGATGTAGGCGCCCGGCTCCAGCTTCTGGGCGGGCGAAGTGAACGGTTGCAGGTCGGCCGCGGCCGGCGTCGAATCGCCGTAGCAAGGCACGAAGCGCACGGCGTGGGTCTTGATGAGGCGGTCGGCCTCGGCCCCGGACGACGCGGTGCCGGTCTGGACCAGGATCTTGTTGATGCGCGCGTCGGAGACGGCAATGGCCTCGAGGCCCTCGGGAATCTGGCCCTGGCTGACTTCGCTGAGCCATTGCTCGTGCGCCGCGCGCGCTGCCGGTGCGGCGTGGAAGTCGGTGATGATGCGCTCGGCGAGGTCGAGCTTGATGTCGCGCGGGTTGCGGGCGCCGGAGGTGGCGGCGTGGCGCAGGGCGGCGATCTCGGGGATGGTGGCGTCAGTGAGCAGCTCCCAGTAGCGCCACATCAGGTCGTCGCTGATCTGCATCAGCTTTTTCATCATCACGCCGGGCGCTTCGTAGATGCCGACGTAGTTGCCCTTGGATTTCGACATCTTCTCGACGCCGTCCAGGCCCTCCAGCAGCGGCACCGTGGCGACGATCTGCGGCGGCTGGCCGTAGTCGCGCTGGATCTCGCGGCCGACCAGCAGGTTGAACTTCTGGTCGGTGCCGCCGAGCTCGACGTCGGCGTTGAGGGCGACCGAGTCGTAGGCCTGCGCCAGCGGGTACATGAATTCGTGGATCGAGATGGGGATGCCTTCGCGGTAGCGCTTGGCGAAGTCGTCGCGCTCGAGGATGCGGGCCACCGTGTACTTTGAAGCCAGGCGGATCAGGTCGGCGAAGCTCAGCCTGGCGAGCCACTCGTTGTTGAAGCGGATCTCGGTTTTCGCGCGGTCGAGGATCTTGAACACCTGCTCCATGTACGTTTCGGCGTTCCGGGCGATCTCCTCGGGCGTCATGGGCGGGCGCGTCAGGTTGCGGCCGGTGGGATCGCCGATCAGCGCCGTTCCATCGCCGATGAGGAAGATCACGGTGTGGCCGAGGTCCTGGAAGTGCTTCATCTTGCGGAGAAGCACGGTGTGGCCGAGGTGCAGGTCGGGGGCGGTCGGGTCGAAGCCGGTCTTCACTCTCAGCGGGCGGCCGTCGCGGCGCGCCGTTTCGAGGCGCTCGCGCAGATCCTCTTCGCGGATGATCTCCGCGAAGCCCTTCCTCAGGTAGGCCAGTTGTTCGTCTACGGGCAGAAACTCCACATTTTCATTGTAGAGGGCGGGCGTGATGATTCAGCGGGCCGCGGCCGGCTCCGAGCCCCGGATTGGTGCGAATCGCCTCGGTGATGAAAGCCTTGGCGCGGGCCACGGCGTCGGGCAGAGCGTGGCCCAGCGCGAGCAGCGCGGTGATGGCGGCGGAGTACGTGCAGCCGGTGCCGTGGGTGTGGACCGTGTCGACGCGCGGCGCGCGGTACTCGCGGAACGCGGCGCCGTCCCACAGGATGTCGACCGCATCGCCGGCCAGGTGACCGCCCTTCACCAGGACCGCGGCGCCGGTGCGCTCGCGCAGGCGCAGGGCGGCCTCGCGCATGGAGGGAATATCGGCGACGGGCAGACCGGTGAGCGCGGCGGCTTCCTCGAGATTGGGCGTGATCAAGGTGGCGCGGGGCAGCAGGTGGTCGAGCAGTGCCGCGAGGGCCTCAGCGGCCATGAGCGGGGCGCCGTGCGTGCTGAGCAGGATAGGATCGACCACCAGGGGGCAGCGAAACAGCGGCGCCAGCTCAGCGATGCGCAGGACGACGCCGGCCTGGCCGAGAGCGCCGGTCTTGATGGCGGCGGGAGGAATGTCCGCGAGCACGGCGCGCACCTGCTGCTCGACGAGATCGGCAGCGAGGAATTCGACGCGCGTGAGGGCCACTGTGTTCTGGACGGTCAGGAGCGTGATGGCCGCCTCGCCGTAGAGGCCGAACTGGTGGAAGGTCTTGAGGTCGGCCTGGATGCCGGCCCCGCCGCTGGGGTCGGAGCCGGCGATCGAGAGGGCAACGGGCCGCACGCCCCCAGTCTAGCGGGGGGCGCGCGGCAGGGCTATTGAACCGGCACGGCGGCGGTGGCCGTGGTCGTGCCGGAGGGGTTGCTCAGCGTGACGACGACCTTGGCGACTTGGGTTACGTCGCCCGAGACGGGAAAGGTCGCGATCACCTGGAACTTGCCGGCAAGTTGCGTATTGGCCTGATAATACGTGCTGAAATCAGTGGTGATATCGCTGGTTTTCATGGTGATCAGACCGGGCGAGACCACTGACCCGTCGGTGGCGTAGAACTCGAACGCGAGGCCCGAGGTGGCCTGCGAATTGTCAAAACCATCGAGCGTGAGCTGCAACCCGTCGGCGGAGGCGCCCAAGACCGAAGAGGAGATCACCGGCGACGCCGGCGCCATCACGTACGGTCCCCACCTGGCCGACGCATCCCCCAACGCGGCCACCAGGGTGAAGGTGCCGGCCGTAGTGCCCGTGTCGAGCATGACGAAGCTCTGCGTACCGAACATGGCGAGGCCGGCGAAGGCGCTGCCGGCGGGGACGGTGAAGGGCTGGGTCCGCGTCTGCTGCAAGTTGCCGTCCAGGAAGATGGAGGGGTCGTCGGGCAGGTCCGAGGCCGGGGTGAAAGTGAGCGTGAGGAGGCCGGGCAGGCTGCACAAGGGGGCGTTCTGGCCGCTGAAGTTGACGGTGACCTTCACAGAAGCGTTGGAAAGAGGGTTGGTCTGATCCAGCGCCAGCGTTGGCTGGAGCGCCGGCGGGAGCGGGCAATTGAGCGTGAAAGTGGAACTTTTCGTGATAGGGGAGACTCCGGCAAAGGCGGTTCCCTGGGGATTGCTCACCTGGATGGTGACCGGTCCCGCGACGCTGAGCAATGCGGCCGGTACGGTAGCCGTCAGTTGCTGCGCGTTGACGTAAACGGTTGTCAAGGGCTGGTTGGTGTTGGTGCCATCGGAATTCTCCACCTCCCACAACACCTGCGAAGCTGACTCGAAGCCTGCGCCGTTCACAGTCAGGGTAAAAGACGGCGCGCCCACCAGGTTAGTGGCCGGGGAGAGGTTGTAAATGACGGGGCCTTGCGCCGCGGCGACGCCCTGGCCGTCAAAAGTGATCGTGAGCGCGGAGAGGCTGACACCGTCGGGCGGAGCGCCCGTGCTACCGCATCCGCCAGCGTAATACTGAATGGTCAGCGTGGCCGAGTACGCGGCCGTATCCGTGGGCGGACTCAGCAGGTTGGGCGTGAATTCGACGATCATCGAGGCGTCATGAGCGGGGTCGATCTGCCACGGCGTGGAAAGCTGCTGTTGCCAGACTGGAGACTGGCTGGGGTCGGCAGGTGAAGTGGGTCTCGAGGCCCAGCTGGTGTTCTGAACGCAAAGGGAGGAGCTGGATGTGGATGGATTCACGAGCGCGAACCATTCCGTCCGGGTGGTTCCCCCGGCCGTATCGCTCATGGTGAACGAGGCCACAGGCGACGACGTGCAAACGCCGCCCGGGCAGTCCTCAACTTCAAGGGCCGGCGATGAGTCGAAGGGGACGTTGACGATGCCTTGCGGTCGCATGCCACGCCGCCAGGCCGCTTGGTAGGTTCCGGCCGTCAGCAGCAGCCAGCCGTGGTCGAGGTGCTGGATCGAGTCCACCGTGGGCAGGCCGGCGTCAAGGGCAAAGACGACTGCCCCGGTGGAATCCAGCGCGGCGGGTCCGGAACGGTCGGCCAGCGCGGTCCCGGTCCGGGTCTGACCCGTGCGTGTGTCCACTACCAGGAGTTGCAGGTCGGGGACGGCGCTGGAGCGCACCGGAAGTGCGATTCCGGCGCGAGGGCGATCGGCGGCCGCTGCCGTCGCCGCGCGAATCCCGGAGCCGGCGGGGCGCAGAAGGAGCTCGACCGCGCCCGAACCGGGATTCGACAGATCGAGCAACTGGAAGGTTGCCGGCGGGATCGAAAGGACCGGCGCCCAGCCTGTGTCGGCGGTATAGAGCTGGCCGGCGGCGTTCAACCAGATTGCGGCCAGCGCGCCCTGCGCGTCGAAGGCGAAACGCGCCGGCCCGGCCGGAACGGGGACCACCTGCGTCTTGCCGGTCTGGCGGTCCTGAATGTTGAGCGCCCCGGCGCCGGTCCAACAGATCTGGCGCGGGGATGAGGCGACGGCATCGACGGGACCGTCCAGTGCGGGCACGGCCACCCACGATCCCGGAATGCCCTGGATTTCGACGGCCCGTTTGCCGGGATTCCCGACCACGCCCCAGGTGGGCGGCAGGATCTGGGCGGTCGCGGCCGCGACCAGCCCAAGTGGAAGGAGGAGAGCCGAGGTGCGCATGTCAGTGTTGTGGACCGACCTTAATCAGCGGCACGCCGACGGTGGGCGCAACCGAGGCGACGGCGATGGAGCCCTGGACCACCGGCGCAGCCGGCGTGGACCCGTGGGAGAAGGCGGTCGCGGCTCCCAGCGCCGCGCCGCCGGCGACCACTGCGCCGAGAAGCAACCATTTGCGACTGGAGCCGGTGGACGGCATGCGGCCCGGATTGGAGGCGCCGGGATCCTTGACGGCATGCTGGCTGATCTCAACGGGGACCTCCAGTTCCGCCGTATCCGTTCCCAGCGTGCCAACGACCGCGACCACGAGCTGGCCGGGCTGGCCGTTCCAGACGATCCCGTAGACGGAGGCCCGGCCGTCGGCGCCGCTCAGTACGCTTTCGCTGGTCATCCCGCTCGGAAAATGGCCGCTCGGGCCGTCGGCGGGGAGCCGGAAGCGAACCGTTGCGCCGGCGAGCGGCCGGCCGAAGGCATCTTCCACGGCGACGACGATGCGGCGGGAGGAAGCGGCGCCCGGAGCGACCACCATCCCCTGGCCCTGGACGGCGCGCAGGTGGAGATCGGCGGCGCAAAGGAACGGGCCGGCGAAAATGACGCCAGCCGACAGGACCAGAGGTCCGGCTCGAAGGGATAGCATTGGGAAACCTACAGAAGAGGAGTGCGGCCGGAGGGGCGGAAATCTCGCCCAGGTGGGCGGGGAAAGCGATCAGAACCGGGCGATGACGACAGTGACGTTGTCGGGCCCGCCGGCCTCCAGCGCCATGTCGATCAGGGTGTTGGCGATCGAATCCAGAGTACCGCCGTCGGCGAAGACCGCAGCGATTTCTCCCGGCGGGACGACGCCGTGGAGGCCGTCGCTGGACAGCAGCACCATGCTGCCCGGGTGCGGACGGATCACCTGGGTTTGAACGCGGTGCTCGACGCCCACGCCGATGGCGGTGGTGAGGGCGTGGCGCAGCGGGTGCGTGGTGAGCTCTTCCTCGCTGAGGCCGAGATTGCGGCCGATCTCGTTGACCCAGCTATTGTCGCTGGTGAGCAGCGTCAAGCCGCCGTCCTCCCACAGCCAGCCGCGGCTGTCGCCGACGCTGGAGACGGCCAGGCCGGCGGAGGTCTCGAGCATGGCCACGAGGGTGGTGCCCATGCCTCTGAGTTGGAGGTCCTGCTCGGCCAGGGTGCGAACGCGGAGATCGGCTTCGAGAAAAGCGGACTCGAGCAGGGCGGAGGAGGCCACATCCGAGCTCACGACGTCCACCACCGCCTCGACGGCAACCTGCGACGCGGTTTCACCGGCCTGCGCGCCGCCCATTCCGTCGGCCAGCACACCCAGACCCCGTTCGCTGGAGACGTAGAACTGGTCCTCGTTGTTCGAGCGAACCAGCCCCTGGTGCGAAAGTCCAACGGCCTCAAGCATGGAAGGGTCTCTGCGATTATAACCGGATCTCAAGGAGAATCCTGCGGCAGGCCTAAAATATCCTGGTTAAATAACAGTTCGCACGCGGGAACGGAGCAGTCAGCGGCAGGCGCCGCGACAGGCCCGGCCCGCCCTTCATTGTTTTGGCGCCGGGTCGATCATGGCTTTGAGCTGGCGCCAGGCGGTCTCGTCATAATTCTCCTTGAGGCGTTCCGGGGCCTCCGACTCCAGGTCCCCCGGATGGGCGACCTCATGGCGCTTGCAACGGGCCAGCAGGTCAGCCGCCATCTGATCGCCGGGCTGGCGCGCCAAGACCTCTTCGAACAGTCGCGCGGCGGCTTCGAAGTTATTGCTTCGAAAGAGGTCGTAGCCGGCGTTGAAATAGTAATCGGGATCCGCGGGATCGCCCTCGATGGCCTGCTTGAAACTGTCGGCGGAGTGCGGGTCGCCGGCCCTGAGTTGGGCGGCACCGAGGTTATTCAGGACCTCGCTCAGGGGGGTGGCCTGGGCCAGCTTCTGAAAGGCGTCCACGCTGGATCGATAGTCCCCGGTGTGGTAGCAGGCCAGGCCAAGCCGGAACAGCGCGTCGTGGAAATGGGCGTCGGCCGGGGCCACCTTGGCCAGCCATTCCGCCGCACTGCGGAATTCCCTGCGGGCGTAGTACAGGGCGCCCAACTGGTAGCAGGGGCCGGAGTAGTTCGGCTGGAGACGGACGGCGGCCGAGAAAAGCCTGTGCTTCTGATCGTAAGAGGCGGCTGTCAGGCCACGGACATAGCGCTCCAGGGCATCCAGGCGCACGGGCGGGTGGGAGGCCAGGTAATCCTTCTCCGTCAGGGAGCCGGCAGGCTTCAACGCGGCCAGAACCTGCCACGCCAGCCGGGCCTGCAGCAGGGACAGTTCATCGAAGTTGCCCTCGAGCTCGAACTCTTTCACCCGCTGGAGTTTTCTGGCGTTCAGAAGCCGCGCGTGGAGCTTCAGTCCGGCGCGCGTTGCGGCGCTCGCCGGCGGGAACTCGTAGTCTCCCGAGACAACCAGCACGGCATCGAGGTTGATCGCGATCTCCAGCACCGTCGCTGCGGTGAGAGGAGCGTATTTCCGCAGGTTCATGCGGCGCAATATGACGTCCCGCTCCTCGGGCCGCACGACGAAGGGGAGTTCCGCGGCCAGGGTCTCGAATAGCTCGACCGCCAGGCTCTCGCCGACCCAATCCAGATTGTGGTTCGAGCCCAGATTGGAGAACGGAACGACCAGTACGTTTTCGGGCGCGGCGGCCGTCAGGAACGGCGCGCAACCGGCCACAAACAGGCCGGCCCAAGAAACGGACCCGAGTCTCCTCAGCACGCCACACAGCATAGCAAAGGAGGCTCGGGTTTCCGTATTCAGGCCCTAGTTGAAGATCAGTCTCTGGTTCGTGCCGCCCAGGCGGATTTCCTGGATCTTCAGCTTGCCGCCCTCCTCGGCATAACGCACCGACGTGGAAGAGAATTTGGTGTCGGCGGTCTCGAGCCTGGCGGCAGCTTCCACCTTAAGCTTGCCCATGGAGATGACCGCCTTGTCACCATCGACGGTTACTTTGTAGTCGCCTGCTTTCAACTCCTGGCCCGCGACAACGGTGGGGTGGTAGAGGGTCACGTGGTAGGTGGCCGCGCTGGCCATCATCAACGCAACAGTCAGAAACAACATCAGAAGCTTCGCGGTCTTGGTCATTTTGGACTCTCCTGTCTCAAATTCCATGCGCTTCGACAGCGCTCAGGGCAACCAAGACACCACTTTCTTGTGGCGTCTAAGATTCGAAGTGGATCTCAAGGCATCCCGGGACGTTGCGCCTGGTTAGCGCTTGTAATGAGGGTACGAGTCAAGGCCCGTTTACGCTTGCAAATTGGACTGGAATTGGCGCGTGATTTCTGTCACATTTTGTATGATTTGGGGGTCGTCGCCGCAGCCGTGGATCCAGATCGCCTGGGTCTCGCGGCGGAACCAGGTGAGCTGGCGTTTGGCGTACTGCCGCGTGGCAACGATGGTCGCTGCGATGGCCTGATCTTCCGTCAGGCGCCCGGCGAGGACCTCGGCCGCCTCGTGATAGCCGATGGATTCAAAGGCTTTCGCGTCCGGCGGGATCCCCTGTGCGATGAGCGCCCGCACCTCGGCGACCAGGCCGGCGGCAAACATCGTCCGGGTGCGAGCCGCAATCCTCTCGTGCAGGTTGGCCCGCTCGGGTTCGAGGACGAACTTCAGCGGCCGGAATCCTTCCAGCGCCCGTTTGCCCTGGCGGAACAGATCGGCGGCGGGCCGGCGGGCCAGGAGGCAAATCTCGATGGCCCTGATCAGCTTCTGCGTGTCGTTGGGGTGGATCCGGAGGGCCGTGGGCGGATCCAGGCGCCGCAGAAATCGATGCAGCCTGCCGGCCCGGCGCAGCTCGATGCGGGACAGCCGTGCGCGCAGGGTGTCGTCCCGCCGCGGCCCCTCCGCCAGTCCATCGAGCAATGCTCGCATGTAGAAGCCGGTGCCGCCGACAACCACCGGCAGAGCGCCGCGGCGGGCAATTTCCCGAACAACGCGCCGCGCCCGCAATGCGTAATCGCCGGCGGTGGTCAATTCGCGCGGGTCCAGGATATCGAACAGGTGGTGGGGCACGCCCCGGCGCTGGGCCGGCGGGGTCTTGGCGGTGCCGATGTCCAGTCCGCGGTACAGCTGCAGGGAGTCGCAATTGACGATTTCCCCGCCGAAGTTCCGGGCCAGTTCGAGCGCCAGGGCGCTTTTGCCCGAGGCGGTCGGCCCGGCCACCGCCACCAGCGGAGAGTCCACTTGAGCCGCCAACGCGATCTTCATCCTCCTTGTCTATCCATTGTGGGGCCATGGCGGGGGTTTGCTACGTTCCCGATGCACGACCAGCCGGCCGGCGGCGCGAATTCCCGAGTAGCGACGGGGCGGCATGGCCCAAACGAGATGAAACTGCGTCCCCCGGAAGCACATCGGTTATAGTAGTGAGATTGGAGCAGGCCTGACCTGTACGCTCTGCCAAAGAGGGGTGCCTGCGAAGCAAGGATGACATCGCCCATGACGCGGTTCCTGCGCAATTTGAGTGTGTTGGCCGTGGCGAGCGCCACCGCCGGCGGCAGCCTGCTGTTCGGACAATCCGGCGAGCCGGCCAAATCCGACGTCCGGGCGTCGGCTTATTATCACGCCACGCTGGGCCACATGTACGCCGAACTGGCGGCGACCTACGGCGGGCGCGGCGAGTATCTCACCCAGGCGATCGACAACTACAAGCTGGCGATGAGGGAGGACCCCAACACGGCTTACCTGGCGCAGGAACTGGCCGACTTGTACCTGCAGTCGGGCCAGACGCGGGTGGCGATCACCGAGTTCGAGGATCTGCTGAAGCAGAACCCGGACGACCTGGACGCGCGCCGGATTCTGGCGCGCTTCTACACCGCGCGGATCAGCCAGGGCCAGCAGCAGCGGATGAATGAAGAGATGCTGCGCGCGGCCATCGAGCAGTACCAGAAGATCAGCGAGAAGGCCCCCAACGATCTGGACAACTGGCTGATGCTGGGCCGGCTGCAGAAGCTGGCGTCGGACTCCACGGCGGCCGAGAAGGCGTACAAGAAGGCGCTCGAAATCGACCCGGATAATGAAGAGGCGTTGACCGGCCTGGCGATGGTTTACGGCGACCTGGGCGACAATGCCAACGCCACCTTGTTGCTGAAGCGGGTGGCCGAAAAGACCCCCAGCCTGCGGACGCTCACGGCGCTGGCCGCCGCTTACGACCAGATGAAGGACTACAAGGACGCCGCCGAAGCCTACCGCCGGGCGCTCGAGCTGAACCGCGAGAATAGCGATCTCAAGACCGCGTATGCGGAAGAGCTGCTGCGGGCCGGGGAAATGGATGAGGCGCTGAAGATCTTCCAGGAGCTCGCCGCTGAGGATCCGTCCCACCTCGGCGCGGCGCTGAAACTCTCGGAGATTTACCGGCAGAAACGCAATTTCGCCAAGGCCCACGAGTATGCGGACAAAGCCAGTGAGCTGGATCCGACCAATCTCGAGGTGGAGTTCAACCAGGTCTCGATTCTGGAATCGGAAGGCAAGCCCGGCGAGGCGATCCGCACGCTGAAGGAAGTGTTGAGCGAGATGCCCAAGAAGCCGATTTCCTCGGGGGACCGCACCAATCGGGCGTTCCTGCTGGAACGGCTGGGCATCCTGTACCGCATGACCGACCAGACCGAGCCGGCCGTGGCGGCGTTCCGCGAGATCATCGACCTGGACGCCGACTCGGGGGCTCGCGCCGCGGCTCAGGTTCTGGAGACCTACATGACCGGCAAGGATTACACGGCGGCGGAGAACGAGGCGGCCAACTTCCTGAAGCGTTATCCACAGGACCGCGTCCTCAAACAGGTGGACGCCGATCTGCAGGCCGATCTCGGACATTACAAGGAAGCCGAGAGCGCGCTGAAGTCGTTGCTGGACGGCAAGGAGGACCGCGAGATCTGGATCGCCCTGTCGCAGGTCTATGAGAAGGCCAAGAACTGGTCCGCCATGGGGCAGGCCATCGATCGGGCGGAGAAGCTGGCCACTTCTCCCGACGAGAAAGAAGACGCCATCTTCTTGCGCGGCGCGATGTACGAGCGGATGAAGAAATACGACCTCTCCGAAACCGAGTTCCGCAAGGTTCTGCAAACCGACCCCACCAGCGCGCGCGCTCTGAATTACCTGGGTTACACGCTGGCCGATCGCAACATCCGGTTGAACGAAGCACTGGAGATGATCCAGAAGGCCGTGGATGCGGAACCGACCAACAGCGCCTACCTCGACAGCCTGGGCTGGGTCTACTTCCGCTTGAACAAGCTGGAGGAGGCCGAGGATAATCTGCGCCGCTCCCTGCAGTACGGCAGCCGCGACGCCGCGGTCTACGACCATTTGGGCGACGTGTGCCTGAGCCGCAACAAGCTGAAGGACGCCATCAAGCAGTGGGAACGTTCCTTGAAGGAATGGCAGATGGCCGCGCCCAGCGAAGCGGATCCGGAAGAAGTCGCCAAGGTGCAGAAGAAACTCGAAAAGGCGAAGGTGCGCCTGGCTCAGGAACACGGCGCCAAGCCCCAGGAATAAGCTGGACGTTGAGGCCCGGCCTCGCGTCCATCGCGTCTGCCGGCTACGCTGCCCGATTCACGGCTTCCTGTTTTCGCGTCAAGATTAGGATATGCGCTACTTGCCTGGACTCATTCTGACGGTCTGCCTTGCCTCGGCCCTCCCGCTGCCCGGCGGGGACGAGAACCTGGGCGCGCCGCTCCTGTTGAAGACGCAGACGCCGATCGCCGAGCTGCTCGCCAAGCCGGCACGGTTCGTCGGCCGCAGCGTCCAGGTGAAGGGCAAGATCACCGACGTCTGCCAGAAGATGGGCTGCTGGATGATGCTCTCCGACGCGGCGAGCGGCGCGTCCATCCGGATCAAGGTCAAGGACGGCGAGATCGTCTTCCCCAAGGATTCGGTGGGCAAGAGCGCCGTGGCCGAAGGATCGTTCCAGGAGATCAAACTCACGCGTGCGCAGGCCGTCGAGCGGGCCAAGGAAGAAGCCGAGGAGAAGGGCCGCAAGTTCGATCCCGCGTCGGTCAAAGGCCCGCTGACGATCTACCAGATCCAGGGCACCGGCGCGGTGATTCTCGAGTAGCTCTTATTTCATGCCGCGCTGGATCCAGCGCCAGCCCCAGGCATCGAGCTGAATCTTCTGAAGGCCCGCCAGCGCGGCGGTGTCGCGCGCGTCGTGGACCCCTTCCGGTTTGAGATTCAGAGTGCCCTCGAACGGCCGGTTGGACAGGTTGACGGCGAAAGCGATCTGCTCGCCCGCGCCCTGGCGGACGAAGGAAACGATGCGCGACTCGTCGCTGTTGCCCAGCCAAATTAGGCCGCCGCGCCGCAGCGCCGGGTGCTCCAGGCGCTGCCGGATCAGGGCCTCATAGGTCTTCGGGAATTCGGGCCGCCGCTCCACGATCGGCCAGAAAACGCGCAGGTTTTCAAACAGCGCGGGCCCGCCCGACTCGGTCGTGTCGCCCACCTCCATGCCGTTGTAGAGCATGGGCACGCCCTCCAGCGCGAACACCAGCGCCGACGCCGCGAGCGTGCCCTTCTCCCCGAAGCGTGCGATGGCGCGCTTCTCGTCGTGGTTGTCCGAAAAGACCATGTGGAGCGCGCCGCGCGGGAACTTGGCCTTCTGCTCCTCCCACACCTCGCGGATCGCGCTCGCCGGCTTTCCGGTCTGCAGCACCTCGGTCAGCACAGTGTGAAACGGCCAGTCGTAATCGAGGTCGAAGGCCTTCACCAGCAGCTCCGGCGCGCTCCACTCATCCAGCAGCAGCACGTCCTTTTTCGCCGCCTCCATCCGCGGCCGCATCTGCTCCCAGTAATCGAGCGGCACCATGCCGGCGGCGTCGCAGCGGAAGCCGTCCAGGTCGTACTCCTTCAGCCAGTGCTCCATCATCGCCGTCATGTACTCGCGCAGCCGCGGGTTCGAATAATCCAGCGCCGCCACGTCCGCCCAATCCGGGATCGGCGGGATGATGTGCCCCTGTTTGTCCTTCTTGTAGAACTCGGGATGCGCCATCATGACGCTGTCCCACGCCGTGTGGTTCGGCACGATGTCGATGATGACGCGCAAGCCGCGCGTGTGGGCCGCGCGGATCAGCGTCTTCAGGTCGTCCAGTGTCCCGAATGCCGGGTCCACCGCGTAGTAGTCGCGCACCGAGTACGGGCTCCCGTAGGTCCCTTTCCTCTTCACCACGCCTGATGGATGCACCGGCATCAGCCACAGGATCGTGACGCCGGTCTTCTTCAACTGGTCCAGCTTCGCCGTGATGCCCGCGAAGTTCCCCGCCGGCGAAAACGTCCGCGTGTTGATCTCGTAGATCACCCCGTCGCGCACCCACTCCGGCGGCACGCGCGCCTGCAGACCGGAGACATCTTTGTCGGCAGGAGCCGCCTTCAATGCGGCGCACAGCGCGAACGCCGCGACCAGACAAACGCGTCCTGTTCTCATGTCAAGATCTTACTGGTTCCAACGGCGGGTCATGTCCCGGCGCACCAACTGCTCTGAAAGAAGCAGCGGTCATCCCCCAGCGAACGTCCCTGACGGTAGCAGGCCATCCCGGTGCGACCGTCGGCTCCACATTTGCAACCAGAAATGTTTTATACAATAAACTCGATGGGCGACGCGCTGGAAAACCTGAAAGTGCCGGACGACGGGCTGCGCTGCCCCGATGTGGGACGCTGGGCTGAGGATAAGTACCGTCTGTTGGATTTGTACTTCAGGTTGTTCTCTACCAGCATGAAGGACAAGTGGGATCAGCGGGTTTATATCGATCTCTACGCCGGAAGCGGCTACAGTCGTCTTGAGGGGACGTCCACGATTCTCAAGGGCTCGCCGATCATTGCGCTGACTGTCCCCTGCGCGTTCGACAAGTACATCTTCTGTGAAGAGAAGGAGGACCTGCTGAAGGCGCTGCGATCGAGGGCTGGGAGAATCGCGCTTGACGCTGATGTCACGTACGTCCTCGGCAATTGCGATTTGAGGATCGACGAGATTTGCGGGGCCATACCAAGAGGATCAACGCACAACCGGGTATTGAGCCTCTGCCTCGTCGATCCCTTTGACTTCGGATTCAAGTTCAGCACGCTGAAAAGACTGGCGGACGTCTACATCGATTTCGTAGTGTTGTTAGCCATAGGCATGGACGCCGTTCGGAATTACGAGCACTACGTCGAAGGTGAATCCCCGAAGATCGACGAGGCGCTGGGGAACCGGGGATGGCGAGACCGGTGGAAGGCTGCACGGACCCCAAGGAGCGGCTTTGGGCGCTTCCTGGCCGGCGAGTTCTCAAGGAGTATGGAAACGCTCTCCTACCGTCCGACGCCGCCCAAACGCATGCGGCTCATCAGAATGGATGGGAGGAATGTGCCCCTCTATTACTTGGCGCTCTTCTCACGAAGCGAGACCGCTCATAAACTCTGGAACGAGGTGCTGAAGTACAGCATCGACCAGAGAAGCCTGGGCTTGCAGTAGCCGCCATGTCTCTGGGCACGAAAATCGAGTGGACCGATGCGACATGGAACCCGGTGCGTGGTTGCTCAAAGATCAGTCCCGGCTGCAAGAACTGCTATGCGGAGCGGTTCGCTGAACGGTTCCGCGGTGTAAAAGGCCATCCATTCGAGCAGGGGTTCGACCTGAGGCTCGTGCCCGAAAAGCTAGCAGAGCCTCTCCGTTGGAGTGAACCCAGGATGGTCTTCGTCAACTCGATGAGCGACCTTTTCCACGAAGAGATTCCGTTAGATTACATCTCGCGAGTGGCTGCGACGATGCAGCTGGCCCGCTGGCACACCTATCAGGTACTTACGAAGCGGTCAGGGCGACTGCGTAGCGCACTCAGCGGGCCCTTGCGCGGGGCGGCATTGGAATCACACATCTGGTGGGGCGTATCCGTAGAGGACCGAAGGTACGGCCTGCCAAGAATTGCAGATCTACAGGCGGCGCCGGTGGCCGTTCGCTTCCTGTCAATCGAGCCGCTCCTGGAAAGCCTGGGAGATCTGCCCTTAAAGGGCATCTCGTGGGTGATCGTCGGTGGAGAGAGCGGGCCTGGTGCGAGAGCCATGAAAGAAGAATGGGTGCTTTCGATTCGGGAGCAATGTGCCGTGGCGAATATCCCGTTCTTCTTCAAACAATGGGGCGGCGTGCGCAAGAAGGTCGCCGGTCGAGCATTGCTTGGCCGGACGCATGATGGGATCCCGAAGCGGACCCAGCATCCAACGATGCCGCCATGGTTGCGGCTGCGGCATGTTTCTGAAATTGAAAGCGGTGCGTTAGTCCAACTCCACACGGCGTAACCCCGCAGCCCTTCGGTTCCGTATAACGGTCCGTCGCGAGACTGCTCTACCGCTCAGTTCTTCCTCACCGTCCACCCCGACCCTCCCCACCGAGATGTTTCATACTGAAAGACGCGAATCTTCTCAAATCGCGGAACGCCGCCGGGCGACATGCCTCCAGGCGGCGAAGAGGGTAGCCGATGGGCGCAAAACTGCAGGGCATCTTCACGCCGACGCTGGTGCCGCTGGACGACCGCGGCGCGATCAATGAGGCCGAACTGCGGCGCTTCGTCTCGTGGCTGATCGAGCGCGGTGTCCACGGTCTGTATCCCAACGGCTCGACCGGCGAATTCACGCGCTTCACGCAGGAGGAGCGCCGGCGCATCGTCCAGCTTACGTGCGACGAAGCACGCGGCCGCGTGCCGGTGCTGGCCGGCGCGGCCGAGGCGAACGTCAAGGAGACGCTGGCCGCCTGCGAGGCCTACGCGGGGATGGGCGCCGCGGCGGTGGCGATCGTCTCGCCCTTCTACTTCCGCCTTACGCCCGACGCCGTGTACGCCTATTTCGCCGAGATTGCGCGCCATGTGCCGATCGACGTCACGCTGTACAACATCCCGATGTTCGCCAGCCCGATCGACCTGCCCACCATCCGCCGGCTGGCCGAGTTCCCGCGCATCGTCGGCATCAAGGATTCCTCGGGCGACCTGGCGTTCATGATGCGCATGATCGCCGCCGTGCGTCCGTCGCGGCCGGACTTTTCGTTTCTGACCGGCTGGGAAGCCGTGCTGGCGCCGATGCTGGTGATCGGCTGCGACGGCGGGACCAATGCCAGCTCGAACGCCGTGCCCGAGGTGACCCGCCGGATCTACGACCTGTGCCTGGCGGGCGAGTTCGCCGAGGCGATGCGTTGGCAATACCGCATCCTGGAGCTCTTCGATGCGATGCTGTACCCGTTCGAATTCCCCGACGGGTTCCGCGCGGCGGCGGAGTTGCGCGGATTCCGCTTCGGCCATGGCCGCCAGCCGCTGAGCAGCGCCCAGGAGACCGACAAGAAGCCGCTGGAATCGATCCTGCAATGCATCCTGTCGGACTTCGGCCTGGTCCAACCGCCGGCTGCCGGGTGCGCGCCCCGGACGGGGATCCTGGAGCAGGACAAGATCGGGCAGGTGGTTTACGAAGTGATGGCCATCCTGGATAAGCGGGGGATGCTCTGAGCGAGGCGCTGGCATTTGTCGAGATCGGAGGCTGGTCCCCGGCCATGGTTGTCCTGGATGCCATGGAGAAGACGGCCGGCGTGCGTGTGCTGCAGGCGGAATTGAACGACCAGCCGGGCGTTTGTCTGAAGCTCACCGGAGAACTCGCCGATCTCGAAGCCGCCACTCAATCCGCTGAGCGCGTGGCCAAAGCGATGGATGTGGCGGCGGTGGTCAGCCTCATTCCCGCGCCCGCCGGCGGCTCGCGCGCGGCCTATGAAGCCGCCGCGGAATTTAATCCGCTGATCGAACAAGTGTCGGTACAGTTGCCCCGTCGAACGAAAGGAATGGGTGAGGACGAGATGGATGAACAGGCGAGTTTTGCGGTTGGACTGATCGAGACGCAGGGATTCACCGCGGTCTTTGAGGCCATCGACACAGCGGTCAAGACGGCCAAAGTCGAGGTGCTGGCGCGCGAAAAGCTCGGCGGCGGCTACATCACGGTCGTCATCAAGGGCGACGTCGCGGCCGTGCGCGCCGCCGTGGATGCGGGTAGCGCGAAGGTAAATGGACTGGGCCGCCTGATCGCCGCTCACGTCATCCCCAGCCCCAGCCAGGCCGTGCTGTCGCTGCTGCCCGTCAAGTGAGCCGCCCGCCATTCCCGCGTGCGCCCGCTTCAGATAGGCTGATACCGTTGGCAGACGCAGTCTGAGGTGGAACTCCATGCAACTCAATCACTGGTTCATCGCGTCCATTCCCGCCCTGGGCGCGCTCGTCTGGGCTTTATCGGCCGGCGGCGCCGGCCCGGCCGCCACGCTGCGCGACGCCGCCGCCAGTCGCGGCATCGCCATCGGCACCGCCGTGACCATCAGCCATCTCGACCAGGAACAGTTCAGCACCGTCCTGGCGCGCGAATTCAACCAGGTGGAACCGGAGAACGAGATGAAGTGGGGCTACCTGCGCCCGGCTCGCGACCAGTTCCGTTTTGAGGCCGGCGACCGCCTGGTGGAGTTTGCCTCGGCGCACGGCATGAAAGTCCGCGGGCACTGCCTCGTGTGGCACGGGTACAATCCGCACTGGCTCATCGGCAGCGTCTTCCAACCCGCCGAGTTGCGCGCGCTGCTCAGCGTGCACATCACTACCGTCGCCCGGCATTTCGCCGGCCGCGTCTATGCCTGGGATGTCGTGAACGAGGCTTTCGAATCCAACGGCGCGCTGCGCGACTCGCTGTGGTACAACAAGCCCGGCATCGGCCTGCCCGGCAAGTACGCCTATATCGAAGAGGCCTTCCGCCTGGCGCACGAGGCCGATCCGCAGGCGCTGTTGTTTTACAACGATTACGACACCGAGATCGCGAACGCCAAGTCCGACGCCATCTACGCCATGGTGCGGGATTTCAAACAACGCGGCGTGCCGATCCATGGCGTCGGCTTCCAGTGTCACCTCGAACAGAAGGGCGTCGATGGCGAGCTCTTCACCGCCAATCTCAAACGCTTCGCCGATCTCGGTGTCGAGGTGCAAATCACCGAGCTCGACGTGCGCCTGCCCTTGACGGCCGGCGCCGGCCCTACGCCGGAGCAACTCGCTGCGCAGGCCGCGGTTTATCGCCGCGTCGCCGAAGCCTGCCTTGCGGTGCGCGGCTGCAGCGCCATCCAGACCTGGGGATTCACGGACCGCTACTCCTGGATTCCCGCCTTCTTCAAGAACACCGGCGCAGCCCTGCCCTTCGACGCTGATTACCAGCACAAGCCCGCCTGGGACGCCTTGCTGGGCGCACTTGAAAAACGCTGACCCGTGCCCTCCCGGACGAGCCCATGCGCCGCCGGGCGGCGTCCGGTTGTTCCATTCCGTGCTGGCGGTCGACCCTCGCATGGGCCATATTGGACCCAGGGGCTGATTATTGCGCGACCGCTCTATCTGTCTTCTGAGGGTCATCCTCCTGACGCTGGCAGGCCTGCTCCCGGTCCCGCTGCCGGCCTGGGGCCCGGAAGCCGTGCTGTCCGGGCAGGTGGTCGACGAGAACGGCGCCCCGGTCGGTGGCGCGCGGATCACGCTGCGCGTGCCCGGCTCATCCGGCCCGGCCCTGGTTGAGACCACTACCGATCCGGCCGGCCGATTCGTAGCACGCCTCCCCGCCGCGGGCACATACATGCTGAATGTCCAGCGCGAGGGCTTCTTCGAAATGCGCAATCGCAGCCTCGACCTGGAGGTCTCCACGGCCCTCACTTTCGTCCTGAGTCCGATCCGCGAGGTCTTTCAATCCCTGGACGTCAGTGGAACCCCCTCTCCGGTCAACCTCGATCAGGTGCACCACGAGGAGCAACTGACCGGGACCGAGATCAACGACGTTCCGTTCCGCTCCAGCAACAGCCTGCGCAACGCTCTGCAGCTCATGCCGGGCGTGATTGAGGATCAAAGCGGCGCCCTGCATTTCGCGGGCGGCTCCGAGAACCAGACGCTATACACGCTGAATGGATTCGACATCGGCGATCCCGTCACCGGGCGGCTGAATACGCAGATCGGTCTGGATGGAGTGCGCTCCGTGCAGTTCCTGACCGGCCGCTATTCGCCCGAGTTCGGACAGGGCTCCGCGGGCATGCTGGCCCTGCAGACCGATAACGGCTCCGATCAATTCCGCTTTGACGCCACCAACTTCATTCCCGGGCTGGACACGCATGAAGGCATCCACCTGGGAGGCTTTACGCCGCGCGGCGTCTTCTCCGGACCCATCTGGAAGGGCCGCGCCTGGTTCTCCGACGACTTCGCCTTTCAATACACCAATCACTGGATCAACGGCCTGCCGAAGGGGCAGGACTCTCAAACCGGCTGGCAGGGAGCGAATGTGCTGCACACCCAGGTCAACCTGTCGCCGGCCAACCTGCTTTTCGGCGACTTCCTGATCAATGAGAACAATCAGAACCGCTATGGGCTGGGCGTCCTCGCTCCCGCCTCCACCACCACCACGGACCGTTCGAGCGAGTACTTCTGGAGTCTGAAGGACCAGATCTATTTGCGCGGCGGCGTCCTGATCGACCTGGGCGTCGCGCAAAACCGCTTTGACGTGCGCCAGATCCCGCAAGGCGACGCTCTGTATGTCATTTCGCCCCTAGGGGACAGTGGGAACTACTTCGTCCAGTCCAACCAGCGCTCGCGCCGCGATCAGATCCTCGCCGACGCGTTTCTGCCCCGCTTCAAGGCCGCCGGGGTGCACCAGATCAAGGCCGGGGTCGGCCTCGACCGTCTGAATTACGATGCCGATTTCCGGCGCTCGGGCTATGAACAGCTCGGCGCGGACGCTCAACTGCTGTCGCAGACGGTGTTCCAGGGCAGCGGCCAGTACAGCCGGCCCAACCTGGATTTTTCATCGTATGTACTCGACGACTGGCATCTGCGCGACAACGTCCAGATCCAGGCCGGCCTGCGCCAGGATTGGGACGAGCTCGTGCGCCGCATCGCCGCCGGCCCGCGCCTGGCAGCCTCCTGGTCGCCTTGGAAAGCGGGCCGCACCAAGTTCTCGGCGGGCTATGCCATCACCTACGACGCCTCGCCCCTGGAAATCTTCAGCCAGCCCCTGGACCAGGTCTCCGTCACCTCCCGCTTCAACCCCGACGGCACCCTGGCCGGCCCCCCCGCCGAGATCCTGTTCAATGTCCCCTACGGCCGCCTCAAGCCTCCGCGCAGCGACAATTGGAGCGCCACTTTCGACCAGCGGCTGTCCCACAAGACGTACTTCGCCCTGAACTACATCCGCCGCACTGGAACCGATGGCTTCAGCTACCTCCCCGCCCCCGGCTCGCCGGCGCTGCCGCTGGAGCAGCCGCTGACCCCGTTGCCCGTCCTGTCCGCCAACGAGCTTTTCGACCTCACCAACTCGCGTCGCGATCACTACCAATCCGTCCAGGCGAGCCTGCGCCAGAATCTGGGCGGCCAGTTCGAGTGGTTCGCCAGCTACACCCGCTCGAGCGCCACTTCCAACGCCATCCTGGATCTCAAGGTCAACCAGGTCCTGCAGGTGCAGGACAACTTCGGTCCGATGCCCTGGGACGCGCCCAATCGTTTCCTGGGCTGGGTTTACGCGCCTCTTCCCTTGAAGAACTGGTTTGTCTCCGCGCTGTGCGACGCGCGCTCCGGCTTCCCCTACTCCATCATCGACGAGAGCGGCGTGATCGCCGGTGCAGTGAATGGGCAGCGCTACCCGTTGAATTTGGACTTGAACGTGTACCTGGAACGGCGATTTACGTTCCAGGGGCGCCGTTTCGCAATTCGGGGCGGATTCAACAACATTACGAACAGCCGCAACCCGACCGCGGTCTACAATGTTCTCGGCGCGCCGAACTTCGGGCAGTTCCTGGGCGACGAGGGCCGGCACGTTCAGGTCCGCATCCGCTTTTTCGGGCGTTCCTGAAGCCACCCTTTCTGCCGGCGGCGGTGGCGGCCCGGTTTCCGGCCCTCTAGCTAGTCGTCGCGGGCGCGCCCACTGCTCTCAATCCGCAGCCGCGGCGAGGCTTGTTAGTGTCGGTGCCGGATGCTGATTTCGCATTCTCACCGGTTCATCTGACTGAAAGCAATCAAGACGGCCGGCACTTCTATAGAAATCTGCGTTGAGCGCTACTACCCCGATCCGCAGGCCTCTTCGGGCCAGTGTCGCCTTCACCCGGCCCTCCAGACACACAAACGCCCCTGCCTGCTCGCGCAGGCAGGGGCGTCAAGTTCCGGACAGCCAACCAGGGATCTAACGCCGCGCGCGCCGTCTCAGGGCAGCAATGCCGCACAGGCCGAGGCCGATCAGGGCCATCGAGGCGGGCTCGGGAGCCCCGCTGCCCGGGTTCATACCCAGTAGTACATCGTTAAAATCGGCTTGCTCAGAGCCCCCGGTAGGCAGGCCGTTGTTGATCAGAAAGACGTATAGCTCGTCACCCCCACCCGTAGTGGCATCCCACACGAGGGTATCAGTGGACCAGCCACCTTGCGTCGGCTTAGGGGCGGCCTGCTCCGCCAGGATGGTGCAGCCGCTGTATGAGCCAGTACACGTTTCCAAAGCAATGTCGGGCGCATTCCAGGGCAGATCAGTCCTCCAGCCAACGTTAACCTGCAAATTGTAAGTCGAGCCAAGCTGGACCGTCGTTCCGGTGTCTTGCGCGATGGTACTAGGAGCAGACCCCCCTGCAAAGCCGACATACGACCCGACCGGAACAGAGCCGATGACCCCCCCGGCCCCCGTGTTGGGATCCCACACACCGCTGTGGGAGGGGTTCGAAACGACCCAGTCAGGGATGGTGTTGGTAGAGGTAGTGCCGTGGGAATATGGGCCGCCCGTCCAATTGGTTCCGGGGCACGTGACCGCGCTTGTGCAGCCCAAGGTGAGATCGCTAGGACTAGTAGGCGCGAATGTGGGATTAGTTATTGGAATCGAACCTGCCCACACGGAGCAGCCCGCCACCAAAAACAAAAGTATCAATGCTCCCAACCAGGACCGTTGCATGAGTTTCTCCTCCAGCTCTCCGTTGAACCCTCTTCTTGCTCACCTCACACGCGCAGCGTGATGATTGCTGCGGCTAATGACATTCTTCAGTATCCACCGACCGTGCTCCGAAGGCAAGAGATTTAAGGAGCTTCATGGCCTTTTTGCGGCCCATGTGAAGCGCATTGAGTTCCCTCCATTGACATGGTGGCATGGGAGGGAGAAAGTTCGGCGAAAAAACAAACGACTGCGCCTGGTGCACAATCGTGGACGAGTGAGGGTGCGAGGCATTGGAGGCCACGCGAAATGCTCTGCTGGGAATATTTTATTATTTGATTATTTAGTCATAATATATAGTGAGTGAAAATACATCAATTTAGTTGATTTTCTATGGCTCATGCAGGATCGTTGGACGGCCGATCAAGGCGCGCCACGGAGCGAGTATCGCCGGCGCTTCGCCCTGCGCACTGCGTGGTCGACTGGAGTAGATCGGCTGGCGCTGGCATATCAGAGAAACGGGTCCTGACATCCGCTTCTGAGCGTGGCAGGCTTTGGGCCGCCTGCGGGAGCGGGGTCAACGCCGGGAACGGCTTCCCACGACGCTATCCGGTCCTGTGCAGTTGTCCCGCAGCGGGATGGAACCGTATACTGAACCGTTGATCAAGAAAACATGAGTACGGGATCGTCGATCAGCTCGAAGTCCCTTTTCTTTGGAGGTGCGTGTTGAGAACGGCACTCGTATGCGGTGCGGGAGGATTCATCGGCGGCCATCTTGTGAAGAAATTGAAAAAAGCCGGCTATTGGGTCCGCGGTGTGGATCTCAAGCAACACGAGTTTGCAGCTTCAGCGGCAGACGAGTTCCTATTGCTGGATCTCCGTGAGGAGCAGAATTGCCGCGCCGCGCTCGCGCTGAATGGCGCCAGGTTTGACGAGGTCTATCAACTCGCCGCCGACATGGGTGGGATGGGGTTCATCCATTCGGCCGAATCCGAGATCATGCACAACAGCGTCTTGATCAACGTGCACATGACGCATGCCGCGGCCGAAATGGGTATCTCGCGCTACTTCTTTTCCTCGTCGGTATGCATTTACCGCGATATGAAGCCGGGCGAGCCGGAGATGACGGAGGAGCAGGCGATTCCCGCGCATCCGGACAACGAGTACGGATGGGAAAAGCTATATTCCGAACGCGTGGCGTTGGCCCACGAGCGCCGTTACGGGATGCAGGTGCGCATCGCGCGCTTCCAGAACTGTTATGGCGCGGAAGGCACCTGGTGCGGCGGACGCGAAAAGGCGCCCGCGGCGATCTGCCGCAAGGTGGCTGAGGCCCAGGACGGCGGCGTGATTGAGGTTTGGGGCGACGGCACCGCAGTGCGCTCCTATACGCACGTCAGCGATATGGTGGAAGGCATCTACCTGCTCATGCAGTCGGATCTCCGTGGCGCTGTCAACATCGGGTGCCCGCAGTACGTGACGGTGAATGAGCTGGTTTCGACGGTGGCCGAGGTTGCCGGCAAGAGGATCCGTGTCCAACATGTCGAAGGGCCGGTGGGCGTGCAGTCTCGCAATTTCAGCAATGCCCGCATCTACTCCATCGGCTGGAAACCAAGGGTATTCCTTAAGGATGGCATCCAGCTGACCTACCCCTGGATCGAAGCACAGGTTGCGGCGACGATCAGGAGCCTGGAGGCGGGGGCCTGAGGAATAACGTCCCGGTTCGTCCGGATAGACCTCGCCCATCACCTGGAGCTGGACTTCTTCTCACGCGAGCAAGACACATCGTTCACGCGCGGCTGATCCTCATGAGTGTGAATCACCCTGATTGGGCGAAACACCGGCCGGTGCGATAGGCGGGAATTCAGGAGCGTTCCTGGACTGCTGCGCGTTTGATGATGGCATCGATAGTGCGTACATACGCCGAGACAACATCACTCCAGCAATGTCTGCGCTGAACATATGCATGTCCTTGCTCTCCCAGTTTCTGACGCAGCGCCGGCTTGCTCAGTAACAGGCTGAGGCATTCCCGGAACTCGGCGTAGTTTTCGTACCACAGACCACCGTTCGAACGAAGGCACTGCCCGACCAGTACACGGCACCGGCCATTCACCAGGAGAGGCTTCGACTGCATCCAGAACTCGAGCGCGCTCATGCATCGGCTGGCGTAAGGAGATGAGGATACGGCTACAGTCGTGCGAAGCAGAGCGTTGTACTTCACGTTCTCACTGACACAACCCGGAGCGAGAATGTTCGGGTGTGGAGGCAGAGGCATGGTCCGCCTGCCTAGAAGCAACAACGTCAAGTCGTCACGCTGTTGCTCGCGGATATAGCGCAAGAAATACTCAGCTAGTTGGTCGCACCCCCGGCGAGTCTCAACCCTTCCCAGGTATGACAGTATCTGGCGCCCCTCCAGCCGTTCGGCCAACCGTGCCCACCGTGGATCGGGCTCCCCTTCTGCAAGCGGGTCGATCCCTACGCCCACAACTTCGCCCCGATCGCTAGGTAGAACAAACCGCCGCTGCAGCAGCAGGCGCTCTTCCTCCGAGTTATAGAAGATATACTGCGCCTTACTGACGAGACCGTCGAGAATGTGCAGATACAGCGAGGGCTCATCATGTACCGAGGGCGCCAGCAGCGCCTTCTTACCGACGATCGGCAATGCGTGCACGACCGGGCAGGAAACGAGACCGAAGAGCACGACCGCATCGTATCCGGCGTGATGAGCCTCGAGGTGTTCGATCAGCGCGGGACAATCGGGGCCTTGCCTCCGAATCAATTCATACTCCTGCTCGGGCGACAGCTGCGTGGAGAAGATCTGGTCATAGAGTGTGCGAAGCCCGGTCTGGTGCAGTTCCTGGACAGCCTCAAAACGGAGGACCCTGACGCGATTGATGACGGATTCGCCAGCCGGGATATTGACACTCCCACCTGAGTCTTGTGCGGAGCAGATGGTGAGTACAGTCACGTCGCAGCTATGCGTGAGCCGCTCCGCCACTTGCCGGCAGTGGACTTCCAGGCCGTCGGCGGGGTCCATGCCGTAGCGGGGGACGACGACAGCAACGCGCGGCTGATTCGCGCCTGATTTCATAGGGCAGCAACTCCCTCCAGAAGCTGCAACAGACGGCGGCGAATCACCCCGGGATGAAAAACCTGCTCATACCGCCGGCGGCCATGCTCGGCGAATGATAGGGCCCGCAGCGGATTCTGAGTCAGCTCGTCAATTGCTTCGGCCAGCGCCGCCGGAGCGTAGTGCTCGACCGCCACTCCGGCCCCGCCCATGGTTTCCCCGACGGCGCTGGTGTCCCAAGCCACGAGGGGCACCCTGAATGCCATCGCCTCTACAAGAGGCATGCAGAAGCCCTCGTGCTCGCTGACGCACAGAAATACGTCGGCTGAAGTGTAAAACGCCCGCAATTGCATCGGGCTTACGGACGTCGCGATATGAACGAAATCGAGAACTTCCAACCTCCGGGCCACGCCCCGAATGTCGTCGACATAGTGCGACAGCCGGGGGTCGAGATTGCCGGCCAGAAGAAGGCGCGCCGGGCGGCGCGAGCGCCGCAGGTACTCTGCGAAGGTCTCCACTGCCTTGGCCTGGCCTTTGTTCGGACGGAAGGCGCCCACGAACAGCAGCAAGGGTCCGCAAGCGCGGAATGCGCCAGTCACGAGCGCATCGAGAGGCTCCCTGGCCAGGCTCTCAATCCGGTGGCATGGCGGAACCGGATGCGAACGGGTTGGATCCACCCCCCGGCGGATAAAGTCTGAGCAGTTGTATCTCGAATCGCCCCAAATGATCACCTGGGGGATGCGCGCTATGCGGTCCGTGGAAGCCGCGCCGCGCGCGCACGCCTCGCGAAATTCCTCGGAGTAGTGGTTGAAAAAGTGCGGCGGCGTAATGTTGTGGTACTTGATGATCACTCGGCCCTTCGCACGTCGCAGGATCTGTTCGCCCCGTTCCCAATGGGTCGCATGGTGGTAGATCACAATGGACCGGGGATCGTTCCACGGGGCGTCCGCGCCCTGCACAGGCATTGCAAGAGCCTGGCACGAAGGGTGGATGCTCTCGGAGAAAACGGCAACGTCGTAGCCGGCGTCGCGGTACACATCCATCATTCCCAAGACGTCTTGGCCTACGGCGTCATTCGGTTGTAAACCGGGCACCAGGATCAGGATTCGAGGGCTCGGCATCAGTCCAGCCTGCTGGTCCCGGTGAGACGCAGCAGAAGTTGGACCTCGCGCTCGGCCTGCTGCACAGCCTTGACCAGTGCTTCCATCAGCAGCGCCTGTTCGCGGAGAACCTCGAGCGTCTTCTCGTGCGCCTGGCACAGGGGTGGAATGAGCCAGAACAGGGCACGCCGCACGAGCTGCACCGCGAGGGCCCCCACGCGGCCGCGTGCTCTAGGGGGAATACTGGGCATCGCTCCAATCCTCTGCACACAGGCCTCCAGTTCGCCGAGCCGCAACTTGAGCCGGGCACAGTTCTCCAAAAGAGCCGGACTGACACTGCTGCCGCCCGGCGTGTCCCGGTCATACACGTCGTCGAGCTGGCGCGTCTTCTGCCAGATCTCGCGCATCAACGACAAAGACTCGATTTCATCATCACAGTTAGACACGGCAGTGCCCCCTTGGGATGCACGTGTGGTTTGTACCACAAGCATGGAAGGGGACGCAAACGCATGGCTGCTTCCAGCTAACCCGGTGTTCCCGCTCATTCTGCAAACGCACTCGTCACAGCAACAGCTTCTGTGTTACCCGGCAGAATCAATTGGCCACTCGCACGAACTTTTTTAGGGGGGGGTGAAAACTCGGGGTTGCTCAGGTTCGGTGCTGCTTCTGGGAGATCATCCCCCAAGCGCGCTCGGCCTCGGCAACCCCCAGGGCAGGATCGGGGTCGCATTCATAGCCCAGAGCATCTAGAACGCCTTGATGTTTTTCGCCGATCATTTTAGCGATTTCGGCAGGCAGCAATCGGCGCCATAAACCTGGTTGTCCCATCCAAAAATGAAAGTTGGTGCTTCCCTGGCGGCAACGGTTTAGGGTGTGCTCAGCCACAACTACCTTAAGCTCAACTACCGGAGGAAGTGAGATCTCGTTCAGCAATGAAGCCAGAGTTGTAACCGGGTCGCTCACCAAGCACTCAAATCGTATCACCGGCGCCACCCCACTTTGGTTGATGGCGCGCACCCAGTCGGCACTCACGGCGAGCAACTCGGATGCGCGTTCGCTGAGGCAATAGTCTAAGAACTCTCCACTGACGGGCGTCGCGTCTAGAATACTTCTTTCGTCGCCACCTGCACCTTCGAGCCAGCGGGTCGTTTGAGGCTCGAAAGCACAGAAGTGCAGAATTGAAATCAACACATCGATGGGGTGCCGGGTCACGCAGATCGACTGAAAGCCGTGGCTGCGAATGAGCGTCTCGAAGTTCGATGACCAGCGCCAGTGCAGTTGGACGATGATATCCGCGGGCAGGCTGGTCCAGTCCAGTTCGCTGGGACTATGCACGGCAATTTCTTGCATTCCGAGAGATCTCGCCAGCATGCGCCGGACCCATGTGTTCCCAGATCGTGGTGTACTCGACAGGAAAAGACGCGGCATGAAGAATCATAATACTAGCGCAACGCGTCACAAGGCGCCGCACAAATCGCTCACTTCTTCAATCTGGATGGGTATCGGATGCAGGCGCAAGCGGATTATTGGGAAGGCGCTGAATCGTCTATCATGTGGTTGGGTCCATTGGGCGGCCGTTGTTCAGCGCCCATTGGCCTTTTGCATCCTCGCCTTCCTCAGGTGAAATACAGGTAGCACAGAGGCGAAAAGCCAGAGGTCTGTGGTGACACAGGGGTGTTGGAAACACGCAAGTTACTATTTTCAAAGGCACTGTACCATTGCGCCCCCCACGAGCTTTCGCCCGAAGATCCGGCTCGCTGAACCGCCTGCTACAAAGGACTCCGCGGATAGCATGGGCGCTGAGGTCGGTCAATCATGCTCATTTCCCATTCTCATCGGTTCATTTATCTGAAAACGATCAAGACGGCGGGAACCTCCATCGAGATTTACTTTGAGCGCTATTGTGTCGATCCGTCGATCTATTCGGGAGAGCGTCACGAGACGGAGACGCTCGTATCGCCGCAGGGCGTCATCGGCTGCCGCAGGGTTGACGTTAGCGGAGAGACATGGTACAACCACATGCCGGGCTGCCAGGTCAGAGAACTGATCGGCAATGAGACATGGGATCAATACTACAGATTCTGCGCAATCCGAAACCCATTTGACAAAGCAGTGTCCCACTTCTGGTTCATCATGCCGGAGCAGACGAGGCGCGATTTGGGCGAAGCGGATTTCTCGGCCGTTCGCGCCGCCTTTGCCGGCTGGATAAGAGGAGGCCAGCTGCCCCTGGATCGCTATATCTATTCGATAGACGGCGTTGTCGCGGTGAATGACTTCATCCGCCACGAATCGTTGCGGACAGATATGCAACGAGTGTGCGAGGCGGTTGGGGTTGCGTGGGAACCGGAACGGCTTGGCAAATTCAAGAGTGATAAGCGGGCCAGGCGCGAGCACTTCTCCGAGTACTACGACCAGAAGACCGAAAGCGTAGTCCGGAACGCGTACCGCTGGGAACTGGAGTATTTCGGACACCGCATTCGCTAGCAGCGTTTGGGCAGGCGGTGCCGCGGCCGCCGCGCGCGCCGCGTGGTCCGAGAAGGTCCCTCGCCTTGTCGGCGATGCACGGGGCGGTCGAGAATCGTGAGCATGAACGTTATGATGTGGGAGGAAGTGTGGCGGGGAAGTGGAAGGCGATTCTTCACTCATCTTCCTCGCCACGCGCAGCAACCCGCTCATGACGCAGCCGCAATTCCAGTACTTTCCGCTCCAGGTCGAGCCAGCCGTCACTGTCGATCTCGCACTCCCCGCCGAATCGTCGGATCCGATCGTCCAGGCGTATAAGTCGGGGCTGCGGTGGAATCAATATCTCACGGACTTGCTCCTCGAGTTCACCGCGCCCGGTGATTACCTTCTCGATCTGGGATGTCATGTCGGGACGATGTCGGTACCGGCGGCTGTGTTGGGCCGCAACGTGACCGCGGTGGATGCCTCCCAACTTCACGTTGATGCGGTTCAGGCCAGCAGTGCGCGCAACGGTCTGAAGAATCTCCGGGTGCTGCGGTACGCGATCGGTGAAAGCGATGGGGAGGTCGGCTTTCATGAGGATGGCCTGTGGGGAGCGGTCGAGCGGGCGCCCGGCGCCGGGGGACGGACCCGCGTGCCTTCGCGCCGCGTTTCGACGCTGATCGCGGAACTCGGCCTTCCCCGTCTGGATATGGTGAAGATCGACGTGGAAGGTTCGGAACTGGCGGCCCTGAAGAGCATGGCCGAATTCCTGGTACGCCCCGATGCGCCTGTCATCATCTACGAATCGAACGGGATGACATTCAATCTGTTCGGCTACTCCATCTCCGACATCCGGCAGTTCTTGGAAGCGCACGGATATCGCACTTTTCGTACTGAAGCAAATAAGTTCGTGTATTGTCCGCCAAATGAGCTTCAGCCGGAGGCTTGGATTGACCTTGTCGCGTTGCCGGAGAAACGGCAGCATGATTTCGCGGCCAGAATTGAAGAAGCGTGGAACGAGACATCATTTGTCCAGAGGTGCCTTGAGTGGGGGCACAACGAACACGTCAACGTGCGCCGCTACTTACATACAGCCATGAAATCGGACGCCAGTTTCCCGAGAACTGACGGCCGCCTCCTGGAGCTTTTCGATGAGTTGAGTAACGAATTCGGCGCCTGAGGGGCCTCTTCACCCAAAGTGCCGATGCTGGCTGACCTGTTCGATGTGCCGGATGAGTTATCCGCGCGTCACGTTGTGGCGCTGATCTGGCACTGAATCGGACAGGGCGTGGCTCGTTCCGGCGCGGTGGGAGATGGACACCTTTACGGTTTAAGCCCGCATTTCCGTTTTTGAAAAGTTACTGATAACTTCTTGATAGTCTTCGGCACCTTTATTCATGCTGGTTTCAACGTGATAAAGGCGCGGCAGGCTGGTCAAGCACGCGCGGCACTACGGGCTCATGCTGGCCGAGAGCCATCTCACACGGCGGTTGTTCGGGAGCATGGTCCAGGGGATCGACGCGCTGGTGGTCGCGACCGGGTAGCAGGAGGGCGATGACACCACCGAAATCAGGCAGACCAGGGCGCGAGGGCCGGAGAGGTGTTTGAGGGGATCACTGAAAAAGAAGCTTCCCTGTTTTGGACTTTGCGGGCCGGGGGGCAACCCCGCCTTGCGGGACCGAAGACGGCTCCCGGAGGAAAGAATGCAACTTGCGGGATCAAGGTACGGCGGTTCGGTTTATACTGAATCGGACCGGGAATTCCAAAACGGAAATTCCGGATGAGGGTTTTTCGAGGCTGTGCAAAAACGAACTACCGGCGGCGTTCCTGATGACGTTGATCAGAGGAGCTGCGGTGCTCGCGGGCGAAATGAACCGAGGAGTAAGGAAACATGACTTCGACAAGGAAACGACCCATTGACCACGGCGACTGGAATATGGCGTTTCTCTTCCCCGACGAGGTAGCGGCGGCGAGAGCGCGCAATAGGTTGGTGATTTTGCCGTTGGCCCCCCTGGAATGGCATGGCCCGCACCTGACCATGGGTTGCGACAACTTGTTGGCGCATGCCTTTGCACGCCGTTTGGCCCGGGAATTGGAATGTCCTTACTACCCGCCGCTTTGGGTAAGTACGGAACGGCAGCGCCCGGCCAAGGTTCTTGAGGCGCTGGGCTTTGACCGCGAGGCGCGCGTGGAGGGTATGGACTTTCCCAATAACACCGTGGCCAGCGCCTATTTTCGTGAAGAGACATTCGGGCTGGTAGTGCGGGACATTCTGAGGATCCTCTTCGATCGCATGCGCTTTCAGCACGTGCTGATCGTCAACGGGCACGGGGCCGACAATCAGAAGGATGTGCTGAACCGCATCTGCCACGATTACAACGATCGCCCCTCGGATGCCCAGCGCGTGTTTTGGGTGTACCCAGGGTTTCCGCGCTCGCTTCTGGCCGGGTCCATCGGCCACGCGGCCTCCGAGGAGACTTCCATGCTGGAATCGTGCTGGCCGGGCTGCACGGATATCTCCCGTCTGCCCGCCGAAGGCAAGCTGCACAATGTGGACTATGCCATCGTGGACGGCGATACCTTCGATTGCGCCCCAACGCCTGACTACACATTGCGAGAAGCGCAGGACCCCAGATATCACACCAACGTTGAATGGGGCGCCGAGCAGATGGAGATGGCGGCGAAGGAAGTCATCGAGGACGTACGAAGAATTTGGTTCTAGACGAGCACGGGCAAGGCATGGACCTCGATGTTCTTCACGGCGGTGGCTGAGCCGGGTGGGCTGGTCTCCCTCCGCGCGAATGTTATGTCACCGGGCTGAAGTATGCGGAAGCCGGTAATTACGGACTGTCGGAGTGCCGCGACAGAGCGAAAAAGCGGTTAGGTCCGTGATAAGCGAGAGAATTTACGACTTGCGGATATTTCATTGCCGGTCGCCAATGTGCCGTGAACTGCTCGCACACGATTTCGAAAGTGAGGACCGCATGAACGCCGGCATACTGATGTGTATTCTTGGCGCTGTCTCGTTTGGCTTGTTGGGTTGCGTCTCCAAGATGGCCGAGAAAAGGCGGTGCAATTCCTCGGCTGTGGTCCTGTGGATGGCTTGCTGGGCCGCACTTTTCATGCTCGGCCGATCGCTTATCCAGACCCCCAGGGTCCATGCCAGCTGGGTTGTAATTGGGCTCGGCCTTGGGTTCGGGATCTGCGCGATCCTTGCCTATCTCGCCTTCCAGATTTCTATCGGAATTGGCAAGGTGACCGTGGGCTGGCTGTGCATGAATCTATCGGCTGGGGTCCCGGCGCTTGTATCCATCTGGTTCTACGCCGAGAAATTGACGCCCTTGAAATCCATCGCCTTCTGCCTGGCGCTGATTTCATTGTTCTGCCTATTCCAGGGCAATCGGCTTGAAGCAAGGGAGGAGATCCATGAAGAGTCCAAGTAGGACCACCTGGGTCGCGCTCATGCTCTTCATCTTGCTGACCAACGGGATGGGCGCGTTTGGATTGAAGATTCTTGCTTCATGGGGTCTTCCCCCAAACATGAAGTTTCCCTATCTCACCGTCTGGTACGCTGCCGGACTCCCCATACTCGGTATTCCGATGTTGATCCGAGGGACGCACGGCGGGCTCAAGGAAGTGCGTTGGGGGGCATTGTACGCCGTTCTGAGTCTCGGCGGTCAGTTGGCCATGTCGTACGCGCTGGATTTCGGAATTCCCGGAAGCGTTGTCTACCCAGTTGCGGTCGGCGGATCCATTCTTGTCGTCGCCTTGGCCGGCAGACTGTTTTTTGGCGAGAAGATGCACCCGCTAAGTTGGACCGGCGTCGTTATCGGTATCCTGGCTGTCGCCTTGCTGAGCGCAAGTTAAATCGTTCATGGTTGCAATCCAAGTTCGCAGTCGTTCTAGGAAAGGTACTTCTATGGCGATCAATTCAGTTTAAGCTGATAGGACGTTGCCCCTTATACCGAACCAGCGTATGGACCCGAGCAAGCTTGCTGATTTCAATGCATTCCTGCACGAGCTCAGGACCAGGGAACTCGCGAAGTCTCGCGGTCGCGCCGGCGTGCTCTTGAGCGCCGGCTGCTCCGGTGCATGGTACTTCGACTGGATCCAGGAATGCCTCGGACCCTCCCTCCGCGTTCATATTGGAGTGGAAGCCTATTCTCCGCGGCCGGAGACATTGCCGCCGGAAGCCCGCTGGATAGACAACCCAATCACGGACATGCGCGATGTCGCGAGCGGCGGGGCGGATATGGTCTTCGCCGGCCAGACCGTCGAGCACTTGTGGCCGCACGAATTTACCGGATTCATGCTGGAAGCGCATCGGGTGCTGCGACCGCGAGGCCTGCTCGTTCTCGATAGCCCGAATCGGGAGCTGACCTGGGCCCTGAACTGGCACCACCCGGAACACACCATGGAGTTCACCGTGCCGGAGATTCGCGAGCTGGTCGAACTGGCCGGATTCCGGGTCACGGCGCTGCGCGGCGTTTGGCTGTGCCGGGAGGGTCGGAACGTGATGCGCCTGGAACCACTGCCTGAGCCACCCCCGTGGCCGGCCCGGGTGGAAGCAGCCGTATCCAGGGCCGAGGATTCGTTCGTGTGGTGGCTCGAAGCAGTGCGCGATGATCGTGGTCCGCAGATCGAGAAACTGGGCCAGCGCCTGGGTGAGATCTTCGCCCACACGCGGCCGCACGACTTGGCTCGCGCCTTTCACGCCGTGGGTTCTACGCGCGAGGACGCCGGCGGCCGCTGGCAGGAGGCGCAACAGGGGGAGGCGGGCTACCTGGCGTACGGCCCTTACGCCCCTTTCCCGCCGGGCGCTTACGCGGCACATTTTCAGATACGCACCAGCGCGCGATCGCGCTCCGCGGATCCGGCTTGCAAAATGGACGTGGCTACCGATTGCGGCCGGCGCGTAATCACGTCGTACCAATTGAGATGCTGCGACGTGGAGGACCATTGGGAGGGGTGGCAACTCCGGTTTCGTTTGAAGGCCATGCAATTCGGACTGGAGTTCCGGCTGCTCTCCACCGGACAGATCCCGATTGCGCTGAGAATCCCGATCCAGATTGAACAACTGAGCGAATAGTATGTTGCGCCTCCGGGTGTATACTGTGGGCTCAAGGCTGGCGGCGGTCTCCCCGGCGCCAGGTAATCGAAGTCTATCTCTGTTCTTGTATGCCTCTTCTTCGCGTCTGCGCAGTCTACGGCTCGCCTGAGCTGTTTGTTCGCTCAGTCTACAATGTCCTGTTGCGTCGCGACCCCGAGCCTGGCGGCTTTGCCGAGAAGTTGCGCAATTTGCGGCGCACGGGCGATCGAAATGAGATCATCCGGGGCGTCCTGAGCAGCCCGGAATACGCATTGTTGCCTCTCACTCCGGGTCAGCTGGTGGAAGACCTGTTCCGAAGCTACTTCGGCCGGCCGCCGGCCGCCGGCGAGGATGATCTCGACCACTGGACCGATCGCGCCTCCGTATTGTCCCGCGCCGAGCTTGCCGCGAAATTCAAGATTTTCGCCGAGGCCGCGTCCACCTGGCAGGCGCCCGGCGGAAGGCTGGCTCGTGCCTGGTCCCGTCTGCTTGACCTGGCTTTGGGGCGGCTGCCCTGGAGACGCAAGCTCGATACTCTGCGTGATATGAACGCGCGGATCCTGGCCCTTTCGGAACGGCAATCCGCCGCCGCGGCGGAGTGGCAAGACACCATGAATCGGCCCCAGGAAGAGGAGTTCCGGCGAACTGTCCAGGAAATAGTCCAGGCCCTGCCGCGCAGCAGGGCGGAGCTGATCGATCAGCTTCTGCCCATCCTGTCTCTCCAGCAGCGGCACGTCGAAAAGACCCAGATGGAGCTGCAGGCCGAATTGCTCGGCCAGGTCCTGAGCCTGCGCGAGCAGATGTCCAGGACCGCGCTGGCCGTCGATGGGCTCTCGGAGAAACTCCAACTCACGGCTGACAGCGTGAACCACCTGATCGAGAACTCGGCGGCAATCGAGCGCCAGCGTTCGCGGGCCTTGTCGCTCATCAGTCGGCGCCTCGCTGCGACCAACCGGCTCGTTGCCCGCGATGACAGCCCGCGATCTCGCCAGTTGGCCGAGAGCCTGCAGTCGCTCGAGCGTGAACTCGACGGTTTGAAAACGGACCAGGCCGCTTCATTGCGCGAGCTGGCGGCCCGCACTGGAGACGAAGCGATCTCCGCCCGCATTGGTGAACCGGTGGACCGCGTCCGGCCGGTGACAACCCAGTTCCTGAACTGGGCAATCAGCGCCCACGGCTACTTTGCTCAAAGGCAAGCGCTGTTCAATCATGGCAACTGGTCGATCCTGCAGGAAGGCGGCTCGGTCGAAACCCGGATCACGAGCCGCATTGTCGAAGTTCCTTTCGCCCACTGGGCGATGACGGAACTTCCCGAGGGATCCGTCGTGATTGATGCCGGCTCCAATGAAAGCCTCCTGGCCATGGAGCTGGCCGTCGCCGGCTTCCACGTTTACAGTGTGGATTTTCGCGGGTACCCGCTCCAGCACCCGCGCCTCACGGTCGTTGAGGACTCACTGCTGCACTGGTCCGGGCCGCCTCAGAGCGTGGATGCCATCTTCTCCATTTCGACAGTCGAGCACATCGGTCTTCCTGCCTACGGCGGCAAGGAGGCCATCCCCGATGGCGATGAGCAGGCGATGAAGCGGTTTCGAGCCTGGCTGCGGCCTGGAGGGCTGCTGGTCTTCACTGCTCCATTGGGCGCTCCGAAGACTACCGACTTCGAGCGCACCTACGGCCCCGAGCAGATCGATAACCTCCTCGCAGGCTTCTCTATGACGACCCGCGAAGTGGTGCGTCGGAATGAAGACGGCACATGGACCGGAATCAGCTTCCCGGCGTGGCCCCCGGCAGTGACGGACGACCAGGAAATGGTCATTCTGGTGAAGGCGAAACTGACGGCATGAGCTCGACCAACGATCACAGCCCCTTCCGGTTAGTGCTGGATATTCAGGCCACTCAAAGTGAGCAGCACTACGAGCGGGGCATCGCGCGCTATGTCTCGGATCTGGCTCGCGAATTCCTCCGCCTCTACGGTCCCGCGGTAGAGTCCCTCCATCTCAACCCCACCCGCAATTACCCGCGCTCCCTGCACCATGAGATCGTCTCCTCCGGTAAACTCCAGTGGGGTGGAACGGATGAGATCCTCGCGGCCTCCCGATGTGGCGTGCCCTGGGCCTACCTGATCATGTCTCCGTTCGAGCTGTGCCAGACCGAAACCGTGTTTCCCCCCGCGGTGGAGCGCCATGGCGGATTGAACGTAGCCATCCTCTACGACCTGATTCCTTTCCTGCATTCGGGGATCTATCTCCAGGATATCCACACTAGTAACTCCTACATGACACACGTGGAGTTTCTGAAGGAGACGGATCTCCTTCTATCGATCTCCGAGTCCGCTCGCGAGGACGCCATCGAGCACTTACAGGTCAAGCCGGATCGAGTTGTGGCGATCGGCACCGGAGTTTCAAGTCACTTTACGCCGGCTGCGGATCCCAGCCGGGATCAAGCTATCCTCGGCGAACGGTTCCCCCAGTTACCCCCCGATTACCTGTTCACTTTACTCGGAGAAGACCCGCGCAAGAACCTGGAAAAGCTCCTGCAGGCGTATGGTTTGCTACCGGCGGCTCTGCGCCGGAAGCATCCGCTGGTGATCGGAGGATCCTACCGTCCCCAGAGCCAGGCCTCTATCCTGGCCGCTCTACCAGACGAAGAACTCCGCGCCCAGGTGCGGTTCACGGGCCACGTTGACGACGATTGTCTGCGTGCTCTTTACCGCTGTGCCGGTCTTTTCGTTTTCCCGTCCATCTATGAGGGCTTTGGGCTGCCTGTCGCCGAGGCGATTGCCTGCGGCTGTCCTGCCATCTGCTCCAACACGTCTTCACTTCCCGAGATCCTGAATGAACCGGAGGCGCTGTTCGATCCCAACAATCCGGACGAGATTGCGGCCCGAATGGAACAGGGCCTCCATGATCCGGAGTACAGAAAGCGGCTGCAGGCGCTGGCTGCACAGCGGAGTCCCATGTTCCGCTGGGACGCCGTGGCCGGCCGTGCATTCAACGCCATCCGCCATGCGGTTGCCGGCGTCCCGGCACGCGTCGGTCGCAAGCGGCCTGCAGTTGCCCTGATCGGCCCGTTCCCGCCGCATCAGTCCGGCATAGCGGATTACAACCAACTGATTCTCACCGCCCTTGCCCAATACGCCGATGTCTATGCCATCTGCACTTCCGGGTCGGATCGCGTCGCGCTCGGCCGGCTACCCATCGCCGGCTGCATGACCATTGCACAAGCCAGTGAGATCTATCTCCTGCGCACGCTAGACTGTCTCTTATACTCTTTTGGCAACAGCGAGCATCATCTGGAGACTCAGGGCCTCTTTACTCGCTTTCCGGGTGTTCTCTGGTTCCACGACGTGCGGTTGCAGTATTTCTACTATGATCGCGCGCGACTCCTGCGACCCGACGCGCCCTATCGTCAGTTCCTGGATGATTTGGTCTATCAGTACGGACCGCTCCTGCCTGCACCAGTAAGGAAGGCTGGAGATAAGGTAGTGAATGAGTCCATTTTATGGAGCTTGGGTTTGACCCGCGAGATGGTCAAGTACGCGCGCCACATCATAGTCCACTCCGAGCACGCCCGGCGCTTCCTCGAACTCGATCAGGGCCCGAACGCTCGTCTGTCTGGAATTTCGGTATTGCCGCACGCCTCTCGTTACAACCCGGGATTGCCCCTGGCCAGGCGGACTCCGCGCATCAGCTCCTTCGGCCTCGTCGATCCTGTGAAGGCGCCGGATGTGCTGATCAAGGCCTTCGCGCAGGTTCGCAAAGAGATGGCGTGCAGGTTGAGTTTTGTCGGGCCGGGCTCCCCCGCATATCGGGAGGAACTCGAGGCCCTCGCTGCAACGCTGGGCGTGCGCGACGATGTTGAGTTTCTGGGGTTTGTGTCAGGCCAAAACTGGGAAGCCGAGGTACTGCGCTCCGGCTGCGCCGTGCAACTGCGAACGCGCTCCAACGGCGAGTCCTCCGGCGCGGTTCTTTCCTGCCTTTCCCGAGGCGTGCCCGTGATAACGAACGTGCTCTCTTGCGCCGAGTTGCCCGAGGAAAGCCGCGTTCTCGTGTCTCCCTCCTGCGATGTCAACGAACTGTCGGCTGCAATCCTCAGCCTGATGACGGATGAGCATGTCTGGGACAAATATCATCAAGGCGGGCTGGCGTATGCCCGCGAGACAACCCCGCAAAAGGTAGCTCTCAGCCTGTTGCGAACTCTCGGGCTCCTATCCTGAGGAACTCCTCAGCGGCCGCCATCGATAGATAGAGCCTGAAGTGCAATGGATAGTTGGTATGCAGCTCGCGATATGCTGGCCAGGACCGGAGAATCCAGAACAGAAGTTCCGGATGAGTCATCTCGAGATGATTTATGCCGGGGGAGCCTGCTGAACGTCGGCGCCGGGCGTTCCTCGTCGCCGGAATGGTGGTAAGAACGGAGATTGATAGATGAACATTGGATTTCATGAATGCAAGTGGAAAGATTTCCCTCCATTTTTTATTGGATCCGATCTGGACTCTCCGGATGTGTATACGGACTGGATTCGCTCAGCCTCCTCCCCGGAACCCGCACTGCGCTACGCTCTCAGTTTTGTTCAGGGCGGCAGGAGGTTCATTGATCTTGGAGCCAACATCGGCCTCTACACGCTTGCGGCTGCCCGCGCGGGGGCGCGAGTGCTGGCCGTGGAAGGTTTGGCCAAGAATTACGCTCTCTTGGTTCAAAGTATTTTAAGAAATCAGTTTGAAAATGTGATCCCTTTGCATTGCGCTATCTTTGATCACACGGGCACCCTCTTCATGCAAGGCTTTAGCGCCTGGGGGCAGGTGGTAACGTCACAGACGGGACAGCAGGTCCCATGTTTCAAGCTGGACGATTTGTGTCACATATATGATTTTCGCAATGCCACTTTGCTTAAGATCGACATTGAAGGATCGGAACTAGCCGCGCTGTCCGGAGCTGGTAGTTTATTGTCCCAGAACAACGACTTGCGTGTGGTCTTTGAAGCGAACGCCTTTGCGTCTCTTGCGTTCGGATACCATCCCAGGGCCTTGTTTCGGAAGTTCGAAGAATGCGGCTATCAGGTTTATAGGATTCTCGAAGATCGGCTGGCGCTGACGGCTTCAAATGACTTCCAGGTGAGCGTGTTCGCCGATTACGTGGCGGTCAGGAAGGATGCTGAGCCAGGAGCGCCAGGGTTCGAGTTGCGTCCCTTGACGCTGGCTGAACGCATCCAAATGGTTATCAGCGAGGCTGCGGCCCCGCAATCGGCTCACCGGGCCTACATCTACACAGCCGCCGCCGAGATGCCGGAAGAGATCCGACGAGATAAGTTGGTAAGGGCCGCGCTGGATCGGCTGGAGGACGATGCCGACCCGGATTTTCGCAACGCGGTCCAGGTATTCCGAGCAGCTCGCAAGTGATCGCATTTGCTGCCCTTCACCGGGCAGTGCCCACGTGAACGTCTGTTGCAGGGCGTCTGGAAAGAGGCGCCTTCTCAGAAAGGCCTCACGCGTTCCGCGCGCCGTCCTGTTGGTAGCGGGCGAGGACACTTGCCGTCTTGCCGTCCTCCACAATTTGTCCCTGCGACAGGTAGATGACCCGCCCGCAGATTCTGCGGATGAGCTCGCTGTTGTGAGACACCAGCACGACGATCGAGCCCTTTTCGATCAGCTTCTGGATACGAAAGAACGACTTCTTCTGGAACTGCTCATCGCCCACCGCGAGGACCTCATCCACAAGCAGAATCTCCGGCCTGATTTGAGTACTGATCGCAAATGCCAGCCGCCCCATCATGCCCGAGGAATAGCACTTCACCGGAACATCGAAAAACGGCCCCAGTTCCGCAAAATCCAGGATGCGCGGCATCAATTCGTCCATTTCCTCTCGGGAGTTCTTGAGAATCGCGCCGTACAAGTAGGTGTTCTCTCTGCCAGTCAGCTCAGGATTAATGGCTGCTCCCAGCTCCAGCAGTGGGTTCACTCGCCCGACCACCGAGACCGTGCCCTCGGTCGGCTCGATCACTCCTGCCATGACCCGCAGCAGCGTGCTCTTGCCGGACCCATTCTTGCCAATCACTCCAACGATTTCGCCGCGGCGGATGCTTACGCTGATGCTCCGCAGAGCCCAGAACTGCGCGGCCGGGTCCTTGGGTCCAAATAGATTCATCACCCGGCCCTTCAAGGTTCGTTGATCCTGGCTCAGAAGTAAGTACTCAACACCGACCCCGGTCAACTCAATCCGCTGCCCGGGTTCGGTACTCGGAGCAGGGCGCTGCGATCGCGGTTTCTTTATAGAAGATGCAGGCATGGCGGCAATTGACTAGAGATAGAGATAGAAACGACGCTGTTGGTGCGCAAAAATGGCCAAACCCAACAGCAACGAGGCGATGCTATAAATCGTGGCCAGCAGGAAGGTGTTTGAGTCCGGCAGGCTCCCGCCCGAAATCGGACTTTGGAACAGCCGGATGAAGGGCAGGATCGGATTCAATTCGAAGTACTGGCGCGGACCCTCTGGAATTTTGCTGATCGGATATATGATCGGCGTGAAAAAAAACCAGAGGAAGCTCACCACGTTCCAAAGATACCCGAAATCTCGTAAGAATACGTTCAGCGTGGCGAACAACAGACATATCCCAAGCGAAAATGCCGCGATTAGAACTGCGGACAGCGGCAGGATCAGCAGGTTGACTGAAAACGGCGCGGAAAAAAAAGCCATGACAGCGGCCACGGCAAGCAATCCGGCCACCAGATCGACAAAGTTCATGACCACGCTCGAGATTGGGAACACGGACTTGGGTACACGAATCCTTGCGACGTAGTTCGCATTGCCCAGAATGGACCCGTTGGCGAAGCTCGCAGAATTGACAAAAAACAACCACGGCACGTATCCGCTGAGAAAATAGACCCCGTAAGTCCTCAGGTCGACCTTGCTGATATAACCGAAGATGATCGTAAAGCTGATGCAGGTCAGCAGTGGATTCAGGAGCGTCCAGATGAAGCCGAGCACGGAGCCGCGGTAGCGGGTCCGGAGTTGCTGCAGCGCGAACTGCTTGAGGAATTCCTTGTATTCTGCCAGTCTTCTTAGTTCGTCCAGCATGATTGTTATTGCTCAGCCTGCAGATGCATTCCTCGCTCGCGCTCTCGGAAAATGAAATCTCCCGCAGAGGAACTGCGTTTCACCAGCGAAGGAAACAGGCCACGATCTCGGAGAGGCGGCATCGGGCGCTCATCGGCAAACTCAATCTTACTACAGGGTGAACTACGGCAGCGTCGCTCAGCCTGCGACGGGCCCGCCCCGCCCGTGGCTGGCCCAGCCCGACCGAGGAGAAGCACCGTCAGCAGCTCGCCTATACTTGAGTTTGTGAGTGGATTGAGTCTCGCCGTTTCGGATTCTCACTGGTTTGCTCCGCTGACCGGTTTCAGGACACCTTTCGCTTCCCAGGAGGCGGCGCTCGAGGCCTATCGGACGGCTATGAGTCTTCTGCCGGCTCCTTCGGTCGGGCGAGAGCAGGCGGCGCATTATTATGCCGCCATCGGCTTTGGGCTGGAAGAGGTGGGCAGAGGCGATGAGGCGGCGCAGTTATATGCCGAACTGCTTCGCTGGGTAGAGTGCCCGGCAGAGTTCCGGGCCTGCGCCCTGTTCCGCAACGGAGTCATCCGCCAGGCTGCCGGCGATTCTCAGGCAGCCGTGGATTTCTACGAGTCCGCCGCCCTCTTGAACGTGTCTCCCTACGCCGCGCTTGCGCTCCACCATCTGGCGCAGATGCGGATCCGCGAAGGGCAGTACGCCGAGGCGCTGCTGGCGCTTCAGCGGATTCCAGAAACCCTGCCTGGCAGCGCTCCGGACGCTTTCCACGTCCTCCTGCATAAGCTCATCTGCCACGTGCGGATGGGCCAATGGGAGAAGGTCCGGACGGAGTATGAGGCGCACTTGCCTGCTGCCGGGACGCAAATCGATTTTCCCGCGCAAGCTCTCTGGATGGAAGCCGGTTTTGCCCTCGAGCAACTTGAGGATCCGGTGTCGGCGGCTGCGATGTACCAGCGTCTCAGCACCATGGGGCCGTTGGCCGCCCCGCTCAAGGCCAATCTTTATTACCGCTGGGGCCTGATGCTGGAACGCCAGGGTCTCTACGGCGAGGCCCGGGATAGCTTCGCCGAATCCGCCCTCGGCCCGATCAGTTTTCCTGCTGCTCAGATGCAAGCCCGCTGGTCTCTGGCGCGCCTTCTGCTTCTAGCGGAGGATTATGAGGATGCGCTCCCGCATCTGGAGGCTGTTCAGGACAGTGAGCAACTGAGCAGCGGCCAGCGTTGCGAGGCCCGGTACGACATCGCGATTGTGTTGAAGAATACCGGCCGCCTGCCGGAAGCGGTTCGAACTCTGGAAACTCTGCGGGCAACGTCTTCCTCCGTGCATGACTCGGTTTGGGAGCTGAAAGCGGAGCTGGCGCTGGCCAGCCTGTACGAACAATCAGGCAACCATGCCACCGCCCGGGCCGCGCTGCAGCGTGTCTGCGCACACCCCGAGGCGGAATTGCTGATTCGGCGCGCAGCCTTTATAGCCCTCGGCCGGTTCAAGGGCCGGTAAGCGCCTCGCCGCGCTCTGGGCTGACAACAAGCCTTCGATAGGGTGTTCGCCGGGAACATAACTTGTGGCTCGCCAGAGCTTCCAGCATGGATGCCTTGGCCCGGTGTAGGCCTTGGCCTGCCATGTCAGTTGATGCGTTACTCACTCTGCGTGCGGATCGCGCCGTGCTTAACGGTTCGTAGATCGGATTGTGCCCGCGAACTAGCTCGAAGCTACCCCTTCGAAAAACGTCCACGTCTTGCGGGCACTCTCCATCCAGTGAAACCTCTGCGCTTGGTTTCGGCCCTTTTCTATCATCCTTCGGCGGGTCTCGGGAGACAGTAGCAGACGCTCAATCGCCGCCCGGATCTCTTCCGTGCTGAGGGGATCAACCAACAACGCCGCATCGCCTGAGATCTCCGGTAGCGAACCGGTCCGGGATGCGATCACTGGCACACCAGCCGCCATGCACTCCACTACGGGGAATCCGAACCCTTCATACAGTGAAGGGTAGACACATAGCATGGCGCCGGCAATGATGGCCACGAGGTCTTCCTTCGGGACGTAACCTACCCACCGCACGCCGGGCACGCCGCTGCGCAACTGACTCATCTGTTGTGGACTCAGCCATCCCTCCATTCCCACGAGGATCCAATCGTACGCTGCGCGCTGCGAAGACTTCAGCCCGGAGTAGGCTTCTAACAACCTTTGAATGTTCTTGCGAGGTTCGAGTGTGCCAATGGTCAAGAGATAGGGCTTGTTCAAGCTATATCTGGCCCGGCGCGTCGCACCATCCGTCGGATCACCAAGAAAGTGCGCTTCATCGATGCCCGGATAGATCACCGAAATGCGGCTTTCATCGATTCGGCGCATGGAAATGAGGTCGCGCTTGGTGTTCTCGGAGATCGCGATGATCTTGGCGGCCTTGTCCACCACATTATCGAAGAAGCTCTGGTCCGTAATCACCGATTGCCTCATATGTAACTCAGGCATCAGCAGCGTGGTCAAATCGTGCACCGTGGTCGTTAGCGCGGCCCCGCGAGGACCCCGCCCGGCCAGGTTCGACGCATGAAAAACGTCTGCTTTGCCTGCCGCAAGCTCGAACAGCGAGCCCCACGAAGACCTGTTGGACCGTGCGACAAGACTGCGATAAGCAGTGGAAAATCGATTGATCGTCGATTGATCGTGTCTCAGTACCCCTGGGTTCGACATCAACGGAAAGGCAGATAGCTTGTGGCTGCCCGCGCAGTGGCGCATATACGCATATAGGTAAAAAAGATAAGATTTAATACCAACGCTTTTGCCGAGGAAAGGAGTGCAGTCCAGACAGACGCGCATTGTTCGCTTCAGTCTAACATCCGGAAGCACGAGGGACGAATAGCGGCGGCCGGGATCTGTCTGCGTTCCGCCACGCCGCGAGCGTTCTGTGTCCCACACCCCGGGTTGGCGCCCTTTGCTGGATCTCAACCCGCCGTCTGATGATTATGATGGCTGCCTCGTCGCGTCGTACATTCAGGGCTGGTCCATCATTCCGACCGCGGCTCGCACTACGCCAGCAATGATTACACCGATCTGCTCACGGCTAACGGCATCGCCTCCGCATGTCGCACAAGGGCAATCCGTGGGACAACACGGCCTGTGAGTCGTTCATGAAGACCCTCAAGTACGAGAAGGTGCTCCGCAACGAATACCGGGACCTGGCCGAGGCGCGCGCTTCGATCCACGACTTCCTGGAGCGGGTCTACAACCGCAAGCGCCCGCATTCTGCGCTCGGCTACGTGCCGCCGGCGGAGTTCGAAGCCAACCTCACCGCGCGGAACGACGCCGCGCAAGACAACAAAGATGCCGCCTCGCGGCAGCTTTTCTGATGAGTTTTCTGAGGCATCGGGGAATCTATCCATCCGATGGAGGCGCCAGCCGCAAGGCCGACGCCCCCGCTCAGCGTGTGGATGAGTTTCCGGCTGGCTATTCCGTGGCGGGTTGGTAGCCACCAGAGCCGGCCTCCGCTTCGCCAACCGGATCCCAGTATGCGCTACAGTCATCCGTCTCAGGCCAGGGGGCAGGCGCATGCCGGCCTCCTGCGCTGCACTCTACGGCGCCGGCTTCGAGGTGAACTGATAGCTGCCTGAATCCAGATCGAAGACCACTCTGCCTTTCTCAACCCGGTTGAACTTCACTCCCGCGGCCTCGGCTGACGGCTGTCCACCCTCCGTCACGCCCTCGGCGGCGGCGCCGGGGAGGTACAGCGTGGCGCTCGTCCCCGGCGGAACGGTTGCGTCCATCCGCAGTACGCCGTTTTCGATTCGCCAGTTGCTGACGATCGTCCCGTGGGGGCACTTATAGCTCGCTCGCGCGAAGGTCAGGCCGCCCACCGGCGCCGGCTCCAGGAAGAAATGCCGGAAGCCCGGCGCCTTCTCATCCACGCGAATACCCCCAATGCCTTCGATGAACCATGCCCCGATGGAAATCAGCGTGTCATGGATATGAGACCCGCCCGACCAGCTCTCCCAGCTTGTGGTGGCGCCCCGCTCCAGCATGTTGCCCCAGCTCGGAAAGTCCTTCTTGCTGGCCATCTGGTAGATCAAGTCGTTCCGATTGTCCTCCATCAGATCCTTCAACAGGAAGTAGGCGCCATGCATGCCGGCGTCAATGTGGCCGCCGTCCTTGACCAGAATGGTCGATTCGAGGTTCTCGGCCACCGCGGCGCGCAATTCCTGCGGAACGATGCCCAGCAGAAGCGCCAGCGCCAGGTAGGGCTGCTCGCCGGTGGCGTAGCTGTGGGTGGCGGCATTGTAATAGCGTTCGTGCAGCGCGCGCTGCAGCGTGGCCGCCCGTTCGGCGTACATCGCGGCATCTTCGGGTTTGTCCAGAATCGCGGCGATCTTGGCGGCCAGTTGCAAGGTATAGAGGTAGTGCGCGTTGTTGATGAAATGCCCGCTGATGGGGTTCCGGGAAAGGTCCCCGCCGTAGGACCCTCGACGCTGCGGCGTTACCCAGTCGCCGAGGTAGTTCCACTCCGCCATGCGGATGCCGACGCTGATGTACGGCTCCAGGATGTGGTCCTTCGTCTTCGATTCGGCGAAGGCCAGCCACTTCCGGATCATCGGGTAGTTGGTCTCCAGAACACCCCTGTCGCCGTAGTTCAGGTAAACCTGCCACGGCATGGTGACTACGAAGCCGCTCCACATCGGCCCTCCGCCGCCCTGGTCGGGATAATTGGGGGCGGTGTACGGCACATCGCCGGAATTAGGATCCTGTGCATCGCGCCAGTTGGCCGCCCAGCGGCTATACAGGGCCCCAGTGTCGAAGTTGAACAGCCCCGTTTCTATCGACGTGCCGGCGTCGCCGCCGTAGCCCAGGCGTTCGCGCGTCGGGCAGTCCACGACGTACCCATTTAGCGTGAGGCACTCGTAGGTCCACGTCACCAGGCGGTAGATGCGGTTCAGTAGTTCGTCGGACGATTCGAATTCGCCCGCGCGCCCGTAACTCGTGCGCATGAAATAGCCGCGCACGTCTTCGGCGGCGGGCGCCTGGCTCAACCCCGTGACATGAGCGAAGCGGAAAGCGTGGTAGTTGAATCTCGAGCACACCACCTGCCCCGCTCCTTCGCGGGTCACGTACTCGTCGCGCTGGTTGAATGTGCTGTAACGGCCGCCGCTCGGCGGGTTGTCGGCATACTCGATCTTCAGGGCAGTGTCGGCCTTGGTGTCCGACGGCAGGCGCAATTCGAGCCAGCCCGTGTAGTTCTTCCCCATGTCGATGAGCCAGCCGCCGGCCGGCGTCTGCTCGATCTTCACCGGCTTCAGCGTTTCCAGGATGCGGTTGGGCTCAACCATCTGCGCCGAGGTCCTCACCTTCGGCGGGTCGAACAATGCGGCCGTCTCCCAACCGGAATCGTCCAGCTTGACGCCATTCCAGTCTTCTACCTCCAATCTGGCGTCATAGTGTTCCCCACCATAGTCGCCGAATGCAGTGCCCCTGCCGAGCGGCTTGATCGGGCTGGCTTTTGCCTTCCACGTGCCGTCGGTTCCCAGCGTCATCACTCGGCCATGCGGCAGCGTGATAGCCAGCTGTGCCCGCACCAGCGGCCCGTCATAAACCACGCCCGGATGGCGCCGCACATACCATCCGCGTCCCAGCCACAGCGCCACCGTGTTACGGCCCTTCACCAGGAGGTTCGTGATGTCGTGCGTCACATACCAGTTGCGCCGGGAATAATCCACCACCGCCGGGGCCAGAACGTAGTCGTCGACTTTTTTCCCATTGACGTAGAGTTCGTAGTAACCCAGCGCGTTCACATACGCCGCGGCGCTCTGCGGCTTGTTCGGAAGCGTAAAGCTATGTCGGAACCATGGGGCTGGCCCAGGCGTGCCCTCTTTGACATCCGCCGGACGCGGCAGGCCGATCCAGCGGCCGTGCCATTCCTCCTCGTGGAGCAATCCCATCGACCAATGGGCCGGGGTACTCCAGGGCGCTGCGCGGCCATCCTGGTCCCATACCCGGACTTTCCACCACGCCTGGGTTCCCGAGGCCAGCGGCTGTCCTGCGTAAGGGACGAAGGTGTTCTGATCGGAGCTGATTTTGCCGGAATCCCAGAGGTCGCCCTTGTCTTTTCGGAGAAGCTCCGGACTGCTGGCCACCAGCACCTGGTAGGCGCTCTGCCGCCGGCCGCGCGGACCAGCCGATAGCATCCAGCTCAACCGCGGTTTTTCTACGTCGATGCCCAGTGGGTTCACCAGATGCTCAACCCTCAGTTCATCCGCCGACGACGCGGGCCGGCCGGATGCGCTCTGGCCCGCCGGGACAACCCATGCCATGATCAGGGCAGCACAGACGACACTTCTCATTTCTCTCCCTCTTTCCCGCTGGTTATTTGAACAGCAACGGCGCGAACTCGTTGAGATCCCGCCGCCACGTCTGCCACTCGTGGGCCGTCCCCGGCGACTGGTAAAACACGTTCTTGATGCCGGCCTTCTCCAGCGCATCGTGCATCGCCAGCGCCCCCTTCAGCATGCGCTCCTCGCCTGTGCCCGCGCCGAACCACAGCAGGTGGACCTGCTTGTTGAACGCCGCCGGGTCGGCGAACGCTCCCGAGTACGCTGTCTTCAGATCCTGCCCGCCGCGCAGCGGAGCGCTGAATGAGCCGATCCAGGAAAACCTGTCCAGGTGCGTGAGCGTGATCTGCAGCGTCTGCCCGCCGCCCATCGACAACCCCGCCATGGCGCGATGGTCTCTGTCCGGACGTGTCCGGTACGTGGCGTCGATCATCGGGATCAGGTCGCCGACTACCACCTGCTCGAACAGACCGGGCTGCCCCGTCCCGCGGCCCTGCGGCGTTGTCATCTGCGCCTCGCCCGGCGGCGTGGCATAACCCTGTTCCATGACCACGATCATCGGCTTGGCTTTGCCCCCGGCGATCAGGTTGTCCAGGATGAAATTCGCGCGGCCCTGGTTGGTCCACCCGCGCTCGTCCTCTCCCGCCCCGTGTTGCAGGTACAGGACCGGGTAGCGCGCCCGCATGTTGCGGTCGTACTCGGCCGGCGTGTAAATGTACGCGCGCCGCCATGCCTGGGTGGTCTTGGAGAAATACCAGTGGATGCGCACCTCGCCGTGCGGCACGTCTTTTGCCCCATAGAAATCCACGCCGTTTTCGGGAACCTCAATGCCGCTGCACTCCTTGCCCCAGCCGAAATAACTCTCGCTGGCCGGGTCGCTCATGGCCACGCCATCCACCAGGAACCAGTAGTAGTGGAACCCCGGTACGGCCGGCGGCGTGGTGATGCTCCACGTCCCGTCGTCGGCGCGAATCATGTCCATCGGGCCATGGCCGAGACCGTTGTCATCGCCGCCCGGCTGCAGCTGCACTTTTTTAGCGTCGGGCGCTTTGAGGCGCAACGAAACCCGCAGGTCCGCGTGCACGCGCGGGTATTGCGCGCCCCGCACGTTGGAGATCGCGGGCTGCGAATCGTCCGCCTGTGCCCAGGCGATTCCGCAAATCAGGAGCGAAAGGAAAATGGTTCGGCGCATCGTTGTTCTCCGCAGCTAAGATTCTCCGTCCCGGCAGTGACAGTGTCAAACAAACGGGCCTTCCGATGTGAAAATGTGTCCACACGACAGCCGGGGGCAATCCCGCCGGCTGTTGGGCGTGCAACTCGCCTCCAGCGCGGATTCCCATCTCGGCTTCGCTCCCGCGATCGGCCGGGCGCCATCGGTAAATCGCTGCCGCAAGGATCAAGCCACTCCGTGCAGCAAAGGCTGGCGGCGGCGTGTAGACTGATCCAGAAGCCGGGAGTCAAAATGAAGCTCCGGCCGCGCCAGGAGGACATGCATGCCGGATCCGCACACCGCTGCGGCGGGGATCCCTCCAGGCGCCGCTGCGCCCAGGCGAGTGACGTCGATCGACATTTTCAGGGGATTGACCATGCTGGTCATGGTTTTCGTCAACGAGGTGAGTGAGGTCAAGGTGGTGCCCTGGTGGAGCCGCCACGCGCCCGCCAACCTCGACTATATGACCTACGTGGACATGGTGTTTCCGGCGTTCCTGTTCATCATGGGAGCGTCCATCCCGCTGGCTGTGAGCCGGCGCATCGCGAAGGGCGATTCGGCCAGCCGGTTGTGGTGGCACGCGATTGTGCGTTCACTCAGCCTGGTGGTGCTGGGCCTGTTGCTGGCCAATCTGCACCTGCTCGACCCGCGCCTCACGGGCATCGGCGCCACGCTGTGGAGTGCGCTGGCCTTCACGGGAGTGATTCTGCTGTGGAACGTCTATCCGCGGTCGGACGGGCACGATTCGCTCTATCGGTTCCTGAAAGGCGCTGGCGCCTTGCTGCTGATCTGCGCGTTCGCAACGTTCAGGAAAAAGACCGCACAGGGCGCGGGCGCGTGGTTGGATTTCTCTTACTGGGAGATCCTCGGCCTCATCGGGTGGGCATACCTGTCGGCGTGCATCATCTATCTCCCTCTTAGGAAGAACGTCTGGATCCTGGCGGCATCTCTGTTCGCCCTGAATGCGATGAACGTCGTCGCCCGGACGGGCCTGCTCAAGTGGCTGTGGAAGCTGCCGGATTATGTCTGGCCATTCAGAACGGACGCTCTGGTTTCCATCGTCATGGCAGGGCTCATCACATCACTGATCTTCCTTGATGAGTCGATCGCCCGCACCCATACATTGTCCCCGTCCTTGCGCACCTGTCGCTCCTCGATTTCGAAGCGTTGGCGTGTTCCATCCTATAGTTCGTTGTAAACGGCGTTACCGAAAACTTGACGCCAGTGGTCCGGTTTCGGAGCACACTTGTCCGTAAAGCCCACTTTTCGCGCACGGTCCCGTCCGAGTGCTCAAAAGTACATCCCACTGCTCGTGCGCGCTACCGTTGCTCTCGAAGTGTGTCTTCTCACTTGGACGGAATGGGCGCACCTCCTCAACGTTCCGCGCAACGACTGGAGGCGGTCTGCCCAACACCAGACCGGCAACATCAAACTCACGCAACCCCGGCCAGAACTTCTCCTGCGCATGTCGAACGTGCCAACAAGCCGCTTGGTCTGTCCTCGAAAAGGAAATCAACCACAACGAAAGCGACCGTGCCGTGTCGAGCGAGTTTCCACAAACTCTGGCAAAGTTCCCGCAGGACATCCGTGAGCGAGTCGTCGATGAACAGGGGCGCGCGGCTCACCCGCTCCCAAGCCTCGAATGCGGTTTCTCTTTGGACCAGAGTAGTATACACTGTATACATGACGGTTAATCTGACGACGGCAAGAATCGCCGCCTCGGCTCGTCGCCTGCTCGAAAAACAGGGTTGCGAGGCGGTAACCATGCGGCGCGTCGCTCACTCTGTCGGTATCACGCCCATGGCGCTCTACCGTCATTACTCCGACCGCGCCGGTCTGTTGAACGCTCTGGCGGACTCGGGTTTTGAGGAACTCGCTGCTCGGCTGGCCAAGGCACGACTTTCGGGCGCACTTACGGAACGGCTCACCAGGGTGTTTGACATCTTTTGGGAACATGCCCTCCAAAATCCACGGCTCTTCGAGCTGATGTTCCTTCAATCGCGCGGAGGGGCTCGTCAATACCCGCGTGATTTCAGGGCTCAGCGCTCCCCGACCGCCAACATCGTCATGATGTTGATACGGGAAGGCATGGAGAGCGGCCTGTTCCGAAAAGATGATGCCTGGGAGATTGCCTTTGAGATTGGAGCCCTGCTCCAAGGCCTCATCATGCTCTACCTCGGTGGACGCATGAGCATGTCGTCGGCTAGCTTTCGGACTTTCTGTCACAGATCTCTTGCGAGGTATGTCAATGGCATTCGCGCTTAACTACAAACAACTCGTGGTGGCGTTGCTTGCCATGGCGTGTACTTCGGTGCTATTCGGGTTTGGCAACAGCCTCAATCCCTTGTGGCCTCTCGTTTGGTTCGCTCCACTCCCTGTCCTGCTTCTGGCCCTTCGCAGTTCCTGGCGCTTCGCTCTACTCGCCGCGGCTTTCTCCTTTCTGGCTGGATGCTTCAACATGTGGAGCTATTTCCGCGCCATGCAGACGCCAGTTGCCGTATGGGTGGCGGTGTTCTCCATATCGGCATTCGTCTTCGCGTTGGCGGTGTTGCTTTTCCGCGCGCTGACACGGCGCGGCGCCCATTGGACCGCGCTACTCGCATTCCCTGCAATGTGGGTCTCCTGGGAATGCTTGCGGAACTTCCTGACGCCGCACGGGACGGCGGGTTCTCTCGCCTACTCGCAGCTGAGTTTCCTACCGTTTTTGCAGCTGGCTTCTGTCACAGGTCCCTGGGGCATGACATTTGTGTTGTTCCTGTTTTCGGCCGCGCTTGCGATCGGCATTTATCTGCACAAGACCTCGCCAAAGCAGGCCCTTCGAATTCTGGCTGTAACTCTGGGCGTTGTCGCTCTGATACTGGCCTTAGGTGCGTTCCGCCTCATGCAGGCTCGACCGCGCGAGTTCGTAGCGGTGGGACTGATCGCATCTGATGAGCCGGCCAACGCCAACGTCACAGCGGAAGGGGCGGATACTGAGCGATTGTTTCGGAAGTACGCAGCGGAAGCCGGGCAGCTTACCGCACGTGGGGCTCGAATTGTCGTGCTTCCGGAGAAACTCGGCGTTGTCCTGGATTCCGGAGATAACGTGGCCGACTCCATCTTTCAATCCCTCGCCGACAAGGCCAGGGCCACGATCGTTGTCGGTGAGATTCACGTGTCTGCTTCGGCCAAGTACAATCGGGCGCGCATCTATGCGCCGGGATCGCCGGCGCTGACCTACGACAAACATCACATGCTGCCGCCTTTTGAAGGCAGCCTGAAACCGGGTACCACTCTCACGCTGTTGCCGAAGATCTCTGAAACGTGGGGTGTATCAATTTGCAAGGACATGGATTTTACTCAACTGCCCCGTCAGTACGGTCAGGCCGGTGTGGGACTGATGCTGGTGCCTGCCTGGGACTTCAACCTGGACCGTTGGTGGCACGGCCACATCGCGGTGATGCGTGGCGTGGAAGACGGGTTCAGCATAGTACGCGCAGCGAGGAATGGCTATCTTACTGTTAGTGACGATCGTGGCCGCGTTCTGGCTGAAGCGCGAAGCGACTCCGCACCATTCGCTACCTTGCTCGCAGAAGTTCCCACGAGGCACGACCGCACTTTGTATCTCCTGCTGGGCGATTGGTTCGCGTGGTTTGCCGTCGCAGTGCTCTTCGTCGCGCTGATCCGGCTATATGGTTTGCGTTCGAAGCCCAACGGGGACGCTCGACATTTCCGATAGCATCTGGCCGCGGCGTACCGACGGCAAACCGGCACCGGGCAGACGAGAGTGCCCGCCAAAAGGGTAAGGAGCGGCAGACTCTGAGCCGCGCCGCTATTCACTGGAGCACGGGAGACCAGGCGTGCTTCCGTACAACATAACTCCTGTTCCAAGTGAGTTTTCGGCAAGCCCGCCAGGGCGGGTCTCCTCGGGTCGTTGCCGGGTCTGGCGCCGGAGCTGAGACTCGGCTGGTATCATGATGACGTCGAGAACGAGTTTGAGGTAAGTTCCATCCTCGTGCGCCCCGGGTTATCACCTACGTGAGGGCTTCAGTCCCATGGCGCCTCAAAACGCGGTTGTCCATAGCGCGGTTGCGACAACGCCAGCCAGCTTCCGTGGAATTGGGCGGGACTTGACTCATTGCTAACGTCAGCCGCCAGTGGCCGGTAAACGGCGTTTACCGAAAGTAACCGGACGCGCGGTGGAAACCTCCGTCCGGGACGACTCACTGGAAAGGTGGCGACAAAACGCACATCGACAGCGATAGGTTCGATCCGGTCACCTGACGAAGGGTTGCCCCTCGCCAGGAACGATATCTGGTGATACCAATAGAGTCTGTCGGAGATAGAAATTCCCCTACGTAGAACCAATAACATACGAGGATTTTTTCTTTGCGGAATGTCTGTAAGTCGTTGATTCTAGGTTCATCAAAATCTATCTCCGACAGACTCAATAGCTATCCCGCCATCAAGCCTGTGGTCCTGCTCGCTCTTTCGCCCTACCGATGGTCACTTGCACTGATCCACGCAACAGCGAGCTGAACAGGAATCTAACATATAATGACGCCATGTTACGGGTCGCAGCGGTCGCCTTGTGCATGAGTGCCATGTGGGCGCAGTCGTTGAAAATCGAAGGGGGCGTGGTTGACGACCAGGTGGTGCAACGCGGACCGGACGGGCGGGCCGATGTGGTGTTGGCAGGCGTAGCATCGGGGGCCGAATCGCAAGGGGTGGAAGCGCGCTTGCTAAGCCGGGGAATCCCGCAACCTGACTTGGACTGGCACCGCATCGCGACAGTTCAAAGCGGGATATGGAGCGGCAAACTCTCCCACGTTTCGGCCGGCGGTCCATACCGGATCGAGGTGCGGATTGCGGGAACTGCCGCCTCGGACCGGCTGAGCGGGATTCTCGTAGGAGACATCTGGCTACTGGCCGGGCAATCGGACATGGAAGGCCGGGGCTACCTGACCGAGGCGATTCCGCCCCTGCCTGCCGTTCACAGCTTTGACATGCGCGACCACTGGTTGGTCGCGCATGAGCCGCTGCACACGCGCGTGGACGCCAAAGACCGGGCGTACTGGTTCGAGAACGAATTGAAGCAGCCGGAGCCTTTCAGCGGCGAAAAGCTGCGCGAGTACGTTGCCACGCGGGACCGGGGGACAGGGCTGGGGCTCCCGTTCGCGGTCGAGATGGTGCGGCGGACGGGCGTGCCGATCGGGCTGGTGCCGTGCGCGTTGGGCGGGACGAACATGGACCAGTGGAGTCCGGCGCTGAAGGACAGAGGATCGGACGCGCTGTACGGCGCACTACTGCGCCGGGCGCGCGCCGTGGGCGGCAGGGTGAAGGGTGTGCTTTGGTCGCAGGGACAATCGGATGCGTACGCAGAGCGCAGCCCCGCATTCGCGGCCAAGTTCGCGAACTTCGTGGCGGCGCTGCGAGAGGATCTGGCGGCGCCGGAGCTGCCCTTCTACTTCGTGCAGATCGGCCGGCTGGTGACGGACGAAGACATCGGCGGCAACTGGAACCTGATCCAGGAGTCGCAGCGGAAAGCGGAGCAGACGATCGCTCACTCAGGCATGGTCGCCACGGTGGACGAATCGCTCATCGACTTGGCGCACGCCGACGCCACATCGCTCAAGAGGCTCGGCGTCAGGCTGGCCAATGTCGCCTGCCACGACCTGTTTCCCGAGGCCAGCGAGTGCTCGCGCACGGAGAGGGGGCCGCGGCCCGTTTCCGCAGTCTTCCTGGACGAGTTGCCAAAATCGCCGCTGCAATATGGCCACACCGGGCTTTTGTACCAGTTTGATTGAGAGTATACCGCTCGTCGTGGTCAGGGGGTAGTGGCGGACTTCGGCGTCTCCCTTCGCCTGCTTATGAGCTTCGGGCAGGCCGGCGAGGACCGGAGTCCAGGCCGAGCGGGAGCGAGTTCATCGACAGAGCCTGGACGCCGGCCGCAGTCCGGCCGCATCCAGGATCGGGCAGGCGAAGGGAGTCTATGTTGCGGCCTAGCCTACGCTGCTTTCGCGCGCGCGACCGGCGCACTGAATTCCCCTTCCCCATCCGGTCCTTCGGCACTCCCAGGGTAGAAGACGATCTCCATGGCCAGGCGCGAGGTGCGGTGGATCGCGGCGCGGTCTCTGCGGCCGGATAGGATGCGGCGGGCGTTCCACCCCCGCATGCCGCGCGTACGGGATTGGACCGTCTCGACCGACGTGCCGCAGGGCAGTAATGCTCTGTGGCAACTCAGGTTGGATCAGACGGCTAGATTCCCTCACTGCTATGAGTTCTACACGCTGTTAGCGGAATCTGAACTCCACGACGACGTAACGGATCTTGTGGTTCGGCCTATTTGGCAATTGCGCTCCGGCCAACATCCTGATCAAATGACCCGCAGAGCAATCGCTCCGAATTGACGAGGCATTCGGGAACCGTGCCAGTGGTTGGTAAACGGCGTTATCGGAAAATGACCCACTGCCCGCCCGAGGGCCGGAATGGCGCGGTTGCGTGCGGCCAGGGCACGTAAGCCCATCCCGTTAGGCGGCCGGGAAGGGTTCCGAGCCTGAGTTGTCTTGCGATTTGCCGCACCCATGGCCCAACATGTCACCGCTGAAAGCAGTCGGCTACGTTCGAGCATCCACCGACATCCAGGCCGGGCGGGGCGTCTCCCTCGACGTCCAGGCGGAGAAAATTCGCGCCATGGCGGTGGTCCAGGGCGCCGAGTTGAGCGGCCTGATCGTGGACGGAGGCGAGTCCGCGAAGAGCCTGAACCGGCCCGGCATGGCTCTCCGTGTGGCCTTCCTTGACCATCCAATCGGCGAAGCCGTTGGCGGAGCGAAGGTAGGTGTTGATCGTGACCGCCGACAGGCCTTCGTCACGGAGTTCAGCGACTCGCAGAAGCATGTCACCTTTGCTCACCGTGGTCTTGCCCTTGACGCAGGTTCAAACGCCTTCCAGGCCCAGTGATAGTCTTTGAGGAGTTTGGTGGACCTGGTCGGGTTCGAACCGACGACCTCTTCCATGCCATGGAAGCGCGCTCCCAAACTGCGCCACAGGCCCACGCGGAGCGAACGCTTCAAGTATAACAACTGTGTCACTAGGCATCAATCGCGCTCCACCCCGCCCTGCCACGCTGCGCTGCCGGACGCTCCTGCCCACGCCACCGCACGCCTCGCCGGCGGACTGCTTTCGACGCCGCATGCGCCGCCCTCGCTCGCCTCGCCCGGCGTGCTAAGTTGAGTGTCATGACTCGCGAACAGGCCTGGGAGATCGTCTGCGAATTCGTCCAAAATGACGCCCTGCGCCGCCACGCCCTGGCGGTCGAAGCCTGCGTTGCCGCCTACGCCCGGCAATTCGGCGCCGACGAATTGCAGTGGTCGGTCACGGCCTTGCTCCACGATTTCGATTGGGAGCTTCATCCCAGCGCCCCCGACCACCCCCTCAAGGGCGAGCCCATTCTGGCCGCGCGCGGCGTCGACGACGAGATCCGCCGCGCCATTCTCAGCCACGCCGACTACTCCGGCGTGCCGCGCGTCTCGCCGCTTGAAAAAACGCTCTTCGCCTGCGACGAGCTGGCCGGCTTCCTGACCGCCGTGAGCTACGTGAAACCCGGCCGTTCGATTCACGAGGTGGACGCCCGCAGCGTCCGCAAGAAGATGAAGGACAAAGCCTTCGCGCGCAACGTCAATCGCGAAGACATCATTCAGGGCGCGGCCCAATTGGGCGTCGACCTGGATCAGCACATCACGTTTTGTATTCACGCCCTGCAGGCCCGCGCCGTCGAACTGGGCTTGCAGGGCAATCCCCACCCCCCCGCCGCGCCCCCCTCCGACTCCACGGTTTGAATCACGCCGGTCGCCCCGCCGGCATCGCGTTCCTACGCTTCGAACAACCGGTCGAACACCCGCCGCGTGCGCTCGCGGATCTGCAACAGCTCCTGATGCAGCGGCTGGTCGGCGAGATGCTCGGGCACCCACCGGGCGATCAGGCGGGTGAGGGTTTCCAGAGTCTGTTCCGACTGCGGCAGGTCGCCCTCGGTGTGGCCCGAGATCAGCCGCAACCCGTGGTCGACCGCACGGTAAAACGTCGCCGCGTCGGCCAGGAACTGCGCGTCGTTGTGTTCCAGATGGCCCATCTGCTCGACCACTTCGATGCGCGCCGGCGTGTTGAGCACTTTGAAAAAGATGCCTGCGCTCTTCAGCCGCAGATACATCAGCGCGAAGTCGATGTCGTAATAACCGCCCGGGGCGTTCTTCAGCGGGCTGGTTTCGCCGTGCTCGCGTTCGATGCGCTCCCGCATCAGGCGCAGCTCCTTCCGCGAGCGCCCACTCTGCCCGTAACGCCGCCAGTCGATCTTCTGCAGCTCGGCCAGAAAGGCGGTGGCGCGTTCCACGTCGCCCGCCACGGCCCGCGATTTCATGTAGGCGATGCCCTCCCAGGCCTCGGCTTTCTGGGCGAAATAGTCGCGGTACGCGCTTTCCGACTGCACCAGCGCCCCGCCCTTGCCGTTGGGCACCAGCCGCGTGTTGACCGCGAACATCGTGCCGTCGCCCGTGTAGGAGCCCAGCAGTGAGACCAGCTTTTCGGCCACCCGCGTCCAGAAGTGCAGCTCCGGCAGGTCCGCGTCGGGCAGGATGAAAATCAGGTCCGCGTCCGAGCCGAGGTCGAACTCCTGCATCCCCAGTCGTCCCAGCGACACCACCATCATCTGGCTCCACGGCGAGTAGTCCGCCCCCGCCGGCGGATGGCTCTCGAACACCAGCTTCAGCGCCAGCCGCTGGCACGCCACGATGGCCGCGTCGGCCAGCGCCGAGGCGCGCTCCAGCGTCTCGAACACCGACGCCTGCAGGCAGATCGATTCGGCCTGAATGCGGAACATCTGCCGCAGGAAGAAGCGCCGGATCTCGCCGATCTCCTCGAGCAGCGGCATCACCTCGCCCAGCGCCATCCGCGAGCGGCCCCGCGCCCGCATGGCCCGCAGCTCCTCGAAATAGTCGGGCATGCGCACCAGCTGTTCGGCGAAATACGGGCTGTGCTGGAAAATGTCGATCAGGTAGCCGCACAGTACTGGATCGTGGTTCAACGCCCGCAGCCAGTCGTCCCGCCGCACAATCGATTCCAGTAAATGCTCGAACGCGGCGCGCAGCCGTCCGAAGCGCGCGCGGTTCACGGCTGCGGCGAACGCCGGCGCCCGCTGGTCCAGCAGCCGCACCAGGTTGCTCGCGCCGGGCGCGCCCGGTTCCGGTTCGGCCGCCGCCTCCACCGTGGGCTGCCCCGGCGCCGCCGCGTTCTGCGCGTAATACGCCTTTTGCTGCGCGTGGATCACCCGCGCATAGACCTCCTGCACGTGCGCGAAATGCTCGTTGAGCCGCCCCAGCAGCGTCTCCGGCGTCGGATCCTCGCCCAGCAGCATGGCCGGCATCCGCCGCGCCACCAGATCGAGTTCGTCCGGCCGCTCCGGCAGCGTGTGCGTCTGCCGGTCATGCGCGAACTGCAGCCGGTGCTCCAGGTGCCTCAGAAACTGGTACGCCCCCGCCAGGCGCGAGTACTCGGAGTCCGACAGCAGATCCTTGTCTCTCAGACGGTTCAACGCCAGCAGCGTGCCCGAGTTGCGCAGCCAGGACGCCCGCCCGCCGTGGACCCGCTGCAGGCATTGCACCAGGAATTCAATATCCCGTATGCCTCCCGGCGCCAGCTTGACGTCCACGCCCCCGCGCCGCTGCCGTGCGGCCAGCTTCTCGCTGATCCGCTCGCGCGCCTCCGACATCCGCTCGACGGCCGAGAAATCCATGCTCGTCGAATAGATCATCGGCTGCACCCAGTCCAGCAGCGCGCGCCCCAGCTCGGCGTCGCCGGCCGCGCAGCGCGCCTTGATCAGCATCTGCAGCTCCCAATCGCGGGCCCGCTTCTCGTAATACTGCTTCGCGCTCTCCAGCGACAGGCACACGTCGCCCAGCCGCCCATCCGGCCGCAGCCGCAGATCGACGCGGTAAATCATCCCCAGGCTGGTGTACGTGCCCAGCAGCTCCGTCAGCCGGTTGGCGACTTTCTTGTAGAACTCCTTGTTGCTCACGCCCGGGAGGCCGTCGGTCTCGCCCGGGCCTTGGTACAGGAACATCAGGTCGATGTCCGAGCTGTAATTCAACTCCCGCCCGCCCAGCTTGCCCAGGGCCAGCACCGCGAACCCGCACCCGCTCCCGTCGGCCAGACGTGGCACGCCGAAGCGGCCTTCGAGTTCGTCCCGCACCGCGCGGCAGGCGGCGCCGATAATGGCGTCGGCCAGGTTGGAGAGTTCCTCGGTGATCTCCGGTAGGCCGGCGAACCCGAGCACGTCGCGCACCAGGATGCGCAGCAGCTGGCGGCGGCGGAAGCTGGCGAACTTGAGCGGGGCCAGCGCCTCGCGCTCGTCGGAGCCGCTTTCCTCGGCCATCCACGCCGCCAGGTCGGCCTCCATCTCGGGCGTCGAGCGCACGCGGTGCAGGCACCCCGAACTGAGGATCGAAACCAGCCAGCCGGGATGCCGCAGCAACTCCTCGGACAGGAATTCGCTGGAGGAAAAAACGGCGATCAGCGCCTGCAGGCCGAACGGCGTCCAGGCGATCTGCTGGAACTCCGCCGGATGGGCCTCACAGATCCGCTCCAGCCTCAGCACCGCCGCCTGCGGATCGGCCGACTGGCTGAGCAGGATCTCCAGGCCCTGCTGCAAATCGGGCGGAATGGAATGGGCGACGGCCGATAGCGCAAATTGCGCCCGGCTGGATTCGGAGTGCTGGGATTTCTCTGGCAAACCGCGCCACCCGGTCAGACCGCCTGGTCTGCCAAGGCGATTGTAACACCCGTGGCGATCGGTCCCGCGCGCACCACCGCCGCGTAGAACCCGGCCATCCCCCACACCGGCGAAGTGGGGTCGCCTGCGCGCGCGCGGGCGTCGAACAGGCGCTGCTGGATCTGCAGCCCGGGCGCCGTGTTGTAGACATCCAGCTTGCTGCACGGCTTGCGCGGCTTAGTCAGCTCGATTAGCGCCCCGCCCACGTAAAACCTCTGCCCAACCCTCAGTTGCCGGAAATCGAGGCCGCGGATCGTCAGGTTCTCGCCCAGCGACCCGCCCACTACGGGGAAGCCTTCCCCGCGCAGGATCTCAATGTCCTCGATCGCAACCAGCAGCACCGCCCGCCGCGGGCCGCCGTGGCGCACCCGGTCCGCCTGCACGTCCCCCTCAATGCCGAGCGGGGTCACCCACGCTTCCGCGACCGGAAACTTGGGGACCCCGCCGTTGGAGATATTGATCTGCTGGACAACGCCCTGCACAACGACAGGTTATTAAATGTCGTAGTACAACGCGAATTCGTACGGGTGCGGCCGCAGCCGCACGGCCTCGGCTTCATTCTTGCGCTTGTAGCTGATGAACGTCTCGAGCAGCTCCTCCGTGAACACGTCGCCCTTCAGCAGGAACTCGTGATCGGCCGCCAGGCAATCCAGCGCCTCGTCCAGCGAGCCCGGCATCGACGGCACGCTCTTCATCTCTTCCGGCGACAGATCGTAGATGTCCTTGTCCAGCGGCTCGCCGGGATCCACCTTGTTCAGGATTCCGTCCAGGCCCGCCATCAGGTTCGACGCAAACGCCAGGTACGGATTGCAGCTCGTGTCCGGCGGCCGGAACTCGACCCGCTTGGACTTCGGACTCGACGAATACATCGGGATCCGGCACGCCGCCGAGCGGTTGCGCCGCGAGTACGCCAGGTTCACCGGCGCTTCATAGCCCGGCACCAGTCGCTTGTAGCTGTTGGTCGTCGGCGCGATGATCGCCGACAGCGCGCGCGCATGCTTCAGCAGCCCGCCGATGTACCACAGCCCCACCTGGCTGAAGCCCGCATACCCGTCGCCCGCGAAGATCGGCTGGCCGTCCTTCCACAGCGACTGGTGCGTGTGCATGCCGCTGCCGTTGTCGGCAAACAGCGGCTTGGGCATGAACGTCACCGTCTTGCCGTACTGGTTGGCCACGTTGCGCACCACGTACTTGTACAGCATCATGCCGTCGGCCGACTTTACCAGCGTGTTGAACTTCTGGTCGATCTCCGCCTGCCCGCCGGTCGCGACTTCGTGGTGGTGGCACTCGATCACCAGCCCCACCTGCTCCATCACGTCCACCATCTCCGCCCGCAGGTCCTGGTAATGGTCGGTCGGCGGCAGCGGGAAGTAGCCTTCCTTGTACCGCGGCCGGTAGCCCAGGTTGTTCTCCGCGCGGCCCGAGTTCCAACGCCCTTCCTCGGCGTCCACGTAGTAAAAGCTCGAGTGCTGCGTCGTGTCGAAATGCACGTTGTCGAAAATGAAAAACTCGGCTTCCGCGCCGAAGTACGCCGTGTCGGCGATCCCGCTGTTCTTCAGATACGCTTCCGCCTTCCGCGCAATGTAGCGCGGATCGCGGTCGTAGCTCTGGCGCGTGATCGGATCCACCACGTTCGCCACCATGCACAGCGTCGTGATCTCGAAAAATGGATCGATGTACGCCGTTGTCGCATCCGGCACCAGCAGCATGTCGCTCTCGTTGATGGCGGCCCACCCGCGGATCGAAGAACCGTCGAAGCCGAAGCCCTCCTCGAAGGCCTCATCGTCCAGTTGGGAGATCGGGTAGGAAACGTGTTGAGAGAGGCCCGGCAGGTCGGTGAATCGCAGGTCAACTTGCTTGGCTCCCTTTTCCTTGGCGTAAGCGAGTACTTCTTTCGGGGTCATTATTATTCTCTCCATCCCTTTGCGGTATTCGACCACAATGAAACCCCTACGTTAACAAAGGCCTCCCGGCGAGTCCACCCACCGGCCCTCGAACGACAATCGGAACTTTGGATCGCGCCGATCCAAAAATCCGATGGCGCGCTCTCGCCCCTCTAACCCGGATGTTTCACCACGATCGGAGCGAGGCGCGATGAGAGGGCTGTAGATACAAGGCGCGCTTGCGGGACGCCCGCAGGCGTACTGGGCGGTACGTCGAGGACGGGGGGTGCCCCCTGGGCCCAGCGCAACGCAGTAGATGCGGCCCTATCGCGCGCCGCAGCCGATTGTTGGTGAAACATCCGGGTTAAGCCCTCTTGGAACTATTTGTAAACGCAGCACTTCACCGCGCCACGGCCGCATCCCCGCAGAGCCTCTCGGCCAGCGCCTCGTAGCGCCGCCGGACCTCCGCCGAGAGCCTCGGGTTGGAGGGCTCGGCGAACCGCGCCATCAGTTCCGCCGCATCCTCGGGATCGAGCGCGCGGATCGCCATCTGGAACAGGATGTTGTCTTCTTTGTAAATGTGCTGCCGCAGCATCGTGATGTATTCCCGCGCCGCCGCCCGCACCGCTCGCCCGCGCCTCGCCCGAGCCGTCCCGCGCCGCGTCCAGATTCGCGCTCACCCTCGCCAGGCATTCGCGCCCCTGCGCGTGCTCTTTCAACATGCAGCCGATGGGCCCGTATTCGCGCGGAATTCCGCGCTGCTCCAGCCGCGGAAACAGCAGCTCCTCCTCCTTGGCGTGGTGGCAGCCATCGGCGAAGTTGCGGAAGAAATCCAGCGCCTGGGTCAGGAAATCATACGGAAATGGCGGCTGGTCCAGCTCCGCAATGCGCTGCTCCAGCGCGGTGAGGACGCCTTCAATCACGCGGTGTTCCGCCATGAGTACATCGACGGGATGGGTGGTGGTGGTCATGCGATTGTCTCCATCTACAGCATGTCCCCCCGCACCCGCCGTGTCCGTGACTGCGGTCACGTGAGTCGCCCCGGCTGGAACGAAATTCGCTCAGTGGATCCGTTCCGGGTGGGCAACTCGGCCCCAACCCCCTCTCGCAGCCCCGATTCCTCGCCCCGGTTCCTTCCGCCACTGCATCCCGCCCGAGATAGAATGTGGCCAACCTCAATGCGCGAATGGATGAAGCCGCTCGTTCCTCCACTCATGGTCTTGGCCGCCGTTGGACTGGTGCTGTGCGTCGCCTCGCACCTCGCCGCCCTGTGTGGCTTGCCGGCGCCGCTGGGCGATTACTCGTGGCTGCTCGGCGCTGGCCTGTTTGCGGTCTGGCTTCCCATGATCATCGTCGCCCGGCCCCTGACGGAGGACTGCAAGAGCAAGGATTTTTGGAAAGCTGCTCTGCGTGGATGTCCACCCTGGATGAAGTACATGCTGTATGGCTTCATGGGTTACGCCTTAATCAGCTTCTTCTTCACGGCCAATTCAGACCCTGCGCGCACTCCCTCCGCAACGGGCCGCACCGTCCCGCCTGGGCTTTTCGGCTTCTTGACGGCCTTCTATTCCGTCGCATTCGCGCTATTCTACTCAGCCCTCCATGTGTCGGACCGGGATGCCGCGCGCCGTTGCCTGAATGGCCATGCAGTCGGCCCGCTCGCGCAGTTTTGTGAGCAGTGCGGCCAGCCCGTCGTGGATCAATTCCCCGGCCCCGGCCTGCCCGGGCAATGACCCACCGCCGGAATTCGAGACAATGACGGTCGATGCCCTTGTCGGTCGAACAGCTCGCCGCCGCGCGGCGCACCGGCCAGGACGCCTGCTGCGTCGCCGGACCGGGCTCCGGCAAAACGCGCGTGCTGGTCGAGCGTTTTGCCTGGCTCACCCGCGAGCGCGCCCGGCCTGAGGCCATCCTCGCCATCACCTTCACTGAAAAGGCCGCCCAGGAGATCAAAACCCGGCTGGTCCGCCATTTCGCCGATCGGCCGGAGCTGCGCCGTCAGATCGAGCGCGCTCTCGTCTCCACCATCCACGGCTTCTGCCACGGCATTCTGCGTGAGTTCGCCACACGCGCTGGTATCGACCCCGACTTTCGCGTGATCGACGATTATGAAGCGCCGCTGGAGCACACGCGCGCCATCGATGACGCACTCAACCGCTTCAGCCAGGAGCGCACCGCCGACTTTCACCGCCTCGCCGAGGCCTGGGCGGCGGACGATTTCGCCTCCGAGATTCTGGCCCTCTCGGAGCGCTTGCGCCTCGCCGGCGGCGCCCGCCTCGCGCTGGAGCATTTGCCTGAGTACGACTCCGGAAGGCTCCTGCGGCACATCGAATCGTCGCTGCGCTCGGCTGTGAACGCATCGGGCGCGCGCACTGCCACCCAGACCGCCAGCCGCGACGCTGTTCTTGAATGGCTGTCCGATGCTGCCGTCGATCCGCTCGACCGGCTCGAGCGCCTGCACCGGATCAAGCTGCCCTCCGGCAAGGGTGTCGAGGCCCTGAACGCCGCTCTGAAGGAAGCCCGGGCGTCTGCCAAAATCGTCGCCGCCGAGGTGATCGGTGAACGCAACCTTCCCTGCCTCGCCATTCTGCGCGACATCCTGTTGCTCTGTGAGGCCCAGTTCGCCGCGCGCAAGCGCCTCCAGGGCGCGCTCGATTTTGGCGACCTCGAGGAGCAGACGCTCCGCTTATTCCAAGCCGATGAGACCATCCGCCGCACCGTCAGCGAGCGCTTCGACGCCATCCTGATGGACGAGCTCCAGGACACCAATCCGATCCAGTGGCGCATCGTCAACGCCATCCGCCGCGAGGGCCGCTTCTTCGCCGTCGGCGACATCAACCAGTCGATCTTCGGCTTTCGCGGCGCCGAACCGCGGCAATTCTATGCCTATCAGCAGGAAGTGCAGCAGCGCGGCTGGGAGATCGACCGGCTGGAGGACAACTACCGCAGCCGCCCCGAGATTTTGAAAGCGATCGAGGCGATTTGCGTCAACACCCATCTCGACGGCATCTCTCCGCATCGACTCAAATCCGCAGGCGATTTCGCCCCCGCCGCCGGCCCGTTCGTCGAGCTGATCCGTGTGGACGGCGGCGCGTCGGAGGCGCCCTGGGTCGCGCGCCGCATCCACGAGCTGATGCGCGAGCTGCGCGTCGGCCCGGACCAGCACCCGCCGCGCTTCGGCGATATCGCCATCCTGGCCCGCACCGCCGCGCTTTTCCATGACTACGAATCGGCGTTCCGCGCGGCCGCCATTCCGTGCCGCGTGCTACGCGGCCGCAACTTCTTCGACGAGCCGGAAATCGTCGATCTCTTGAACCTCCTGCGCGTGCTCGTCAATCCGCTCGACGAGCCGGCCATGCTCGCTCTGCTGCGCTCGCCCATCGAAAACATCGGCGACGAGGAACTCTTCGTCCGCCGCGACGCCGGCCTCCCGCTCGCGCCCGACGCCGTGGCCGCGCGCCTGGCCTCGTTGCACGCGCTGCGCGAGGAACTCCCCGCCGACCGCCTGTTGCAGCGCTGCCTCGATGAGACCGGCCACTGGAGCCGTCTTTCGCCCGCCCAGCACGCCAACGTCTGGAAGCTCTTCCGCCTGCTGCGCGAGTTGGAGTCCGGCCGGCCCGGCCCTCTCGCCGCACACGTCGCGCACCTCCAGGGCCGGCGCGCCGCCACCCAGGAACCCAACGCCCCCCTGCCCGGCGCCTTCGATGCGGTCCAGATCCTGAGCGTCCATAAGGCCAAGGGCCTCGAGTTCCCCGTCGTCTTCCTGGTCGCGATGCACAAGGGCTCCGGCGGAGCGCAAATGCAGGGCCGGCTGGCGCTCTCCATGCCCTCGGCTTCAGGCCCGGGGCGCGGCCTGGGCGCGGTGTGGCGGCGCGAGGGCCAGGACGCGGCGCTCCCCGACGCCGCCATGCTGGCCGCCGATGAAGAACGGAAGGAACGCGAGCGTCAGGAAGAGGATCGCCTGCTGTACGTCGCCCTGACCCGCGCCCAGGAGCGGCTGGTGCTCGTCTGGACCGCGACCAAGCGCCCGGATCGACGCTGGATCGGGCCGGTCGAGCAGGCGCTCCGCCCCACCTGGACCGCCTTCCCGGGCCAGCCGTCAATCGAAAACGGCGTGCGCGTGTGGTCTGTCGGCGGCACGCCGCCGGAGCTGCTCTCAGACGCGCTGCCGCCGGCCGGCGCGGACACTGCCTCACAACCGCCCGTGCTGGCCGTCCAGCCCCACGTCATCGCCCCGCCCGAATCCCCTTCCGTCAGCGCCACCGCCCTGGCGCGCTTCTCCGCCTGTCCCTGGCGCTACTTCCTGCGCGACATTTTGCGCTGGCCCGAAACGCCCGGTGCTCGCCCGCCGGTCGAAGACGACCCGGACCGGGAATCGCTCGACGACGCATTGCCCATCGCCGATTCGGACACCACCCCCGCCTCCGGCCCCGCCTTCGGCGAAATCGTCCATCGCCTTCTGGCCGGCCTCGCCTCGCCCGCTCCTCCGCCCGAAGCGCTCGCGCTCGTCCGCCGTTTTGAAACCTCCGCTACCGGCCGCCGCGCTGCCCGCGCCGCCCGCGCCGGGCGTGAGACGCCTCTGTTGCTCGAGTTCGAAGGCCTGCTGATCCGCGCCACAATCGACCTGTGGTTCGAGGACCAGGGCGAGCTGGTGCTGGTGGATTATAAGACCGACCGCCGCATCGGCGACGAGCGTCTCTCCGAGTACGCCACGCAGTTGGGCCTCTATTCCATTGCCCTCGCGCGCGCCTTAGGCCGCAACGTCAACCGCGCCCTGCTGGCCGATCTGCGCGCTGGCACCGAGATCGACCTCACCCTGCGCGACGGCGATGCCGCCCGCCTCGCTCGCTTGGTCGGGGAATTCCGCGCCGCCCAGCGCCACGGCCGTTACCCCATGCGCCCCGGGCGGGTCTGTGAATGGTGCGCCTATGCCGGCGGTGCCTGCCCGGCCGCTCTGCCTGCGAAAGGCTCGGCGGGCTAAGCCTCGTGCTCGTGCTCGTGCTTCTCAGCGCAGTGCTTCTCGATCAACTGGATCAGCTTGGCGTGGATCTCGTCCGACAGCGGCTCCGGCTCCATGCCCTTGTACACCTGAATCGTCTTCTTGGTCGTGTCGCAGATCACCCAGCAATTCGGGCATTGCGTGATGTGGCTCTCCAGTTCCTGGCGCACTGCGGGATCGACACTTTCGTCCAGGTAATCGCTCAGCTCGCGCAGAAAGTCCTTACACGTAACCAAAAATCTGATCCCCTTTCCGCCTGAAGATCCGCGTCAGCTTCTCCCGCAACTGCAGCCGCGCCCGCAGCAGCCGGCTCTTCACCGCCGCCACCGTTAATCCCAATGCCTCGGCCGTCTCCTCCGTCAACAGTTCCTCCACATCCCGCAGGATAAAAACCGTCCGGAAAATCGGCTTCAACCCGGCGATCGCCTGGTCCAGAATCCCGCGCAGCTCCCCTTGCGAGTAACGCAATTCCGGGTTGTCGTCCCACACGGCAATCTCCCGGACGATCGGCTCTTCATCCGTTTCGATGTTCTCATCCAGCGAAACGGTGCGATCACTTTTGCGCTTTCTGAGGCGCATTAAGCTTTCATTAACGGCAATCCGCACCAGCCACGTGTAGAATTTCGACTGCCCCTGGAACGAATCCAGGTGTGTAAACGCCTTCAGAAAGCTGTCCTGGAGGATGTCCTCGGCGTCCTCGTCGTTCTGCGTAATGTTGCGCGCCATCCGGTAAATTTTGCGCTCGTACCGGTTGACCAGCTCGTTGAAAGCCGTCGGATCCCCCTGCCGCGCCCGATCCACGAGCGCCGCTTCGGTCGCCGGCTGTACGCTCTCCGGCCCGGGATCCGATTCCTGCGACGGCATGACGAGATGACTCCGACGATCAGCATAGCAGCCCACGCCGCGCGGTCGCCGCCTGAATCGCGCATGATACGCTGAAATTCACAGCCCCAAATCATGAGCAGCTCGTATTTCATTACATTGCCGGACCATAGCCGCAAGGAGGTCCCGGCTGGCGCTTCCCCGCTCGATGTCGCCCGCTCCATCGGGTCGCGCCTCGCCGACGACGCCGTCGTGGCCCGCGTCAACGATAAGCTGTGGGATCTCGCCCGGCCCTTCGAGGGCGACGCCGCGCTCGAAATCCTGACCTCGAAAAGTGGCGAAGAAGCATTGAAAGTCTATCGTCACTCCACCGCCCACCTGCTCGCTGCCGCCGTCCTCGAACTCTATCCCGGGACCAGATTGGGCGTCGGGCCGGCCATCGAAAACGGCTTCTACTACGACTTCGAGCGTGAGACCCCCTTTACCACCGAGGACCTGGAACGCATTGAAAAGAAGATGCAGGAGATCCGCGACCGCGATCTGCCCTACGGCCGCATCGTCGTTCCCAAGGAGGAAGGCCTCCGCCGCTACCACGAGCTGGGCGAGGAGATGAAGTGCGAGATGATCGCCGAGAAGGCCGGCGAGACCTTCACCGAGTACACCCTCGGCCCGCACTTCAGCGACTTCTGCCTCGGCCCCCACGTGCCTTCCAGCAAGCGGCTCAAGGCCTTCAAGCTGCTCTCCGTCTCCGGCGCCTACTTCAAGGGCGATCAGAGCCGCCAGCAGTTGCAGCGCATCTACGGCACCTCGTTCTTCAATCAGAAGGACCTCGACGAGTACCTCGCCCGGCTCGAGGAGGCCAAACGCCGCGACCACCGCGTGCTCGGCAAGCAGCTCGACCTGCTCAGCATCCAGGAGCTCGCCGGCCCGGGGCTCATCTTCTTCCATCCCAAGGGCGCGCTGGTCCGCAAGCTCCTCGAGGACTGGATGCGCGAGCAGTACCTCGCCCGCGGCTACTCGCTCGTCTCCACCCCCCACATCGCCCGCGAGAGCCTGTGGCAGATCTCCGGCCACCTCGAGAATTACAAGGAATCGATGTTCTCGGCCATGGAGCTGGACGACGGTTTCTACCGCCCCAAGCCCATGAACTGCCCCATGCACATCCTGATCTATAAGGATCGCGGGCGCAGTTATCGCGACCTGCCCGTGCGCCTCGGCGAGCTCGGCACGGTCTACCGCTACGAGCGCTCGGGCGTGCTTCACGGCCTGTTCCGCGTCCGCGGCTTCACCCAGGACGACGCCCACATCTTCTGCACCCGCGACCAGGTCGAGGACGAGATCACCGCCTGCCTCCAGTTCGCCGTCAACACCTTGAAGACCTACGGCTTCGACCGCTACAGCGCCGAGCTCTCCACCTGGGACGGCGGCAAGGGGGGCAAATACCTCGGCACCGCCGACCAGTGGACTGAGGCCGAGCAGGCCCTCCACAAGGCCGTCCAGCGCGTCGGCCTCGAGGTCAAGGTCGTGCCCGACGAGGCCGCCTTCTACGGCCCCAAGATCGACGTCAAGCTGCTCGACTGCCTCGACCGCTCGTGGCAGCTTTCCACCGTGCAGTTCGATTTCAACCTGCCCCAGCGCTTCGACCTCGAATACGTCGGCGCGGACAACGAAAAGCACCAGCCCGTCATGGTCCACCGCGCCCTCTACGGCTCGGTCGAGCGCTTCTTCGGCATTCTGCTGGAGCATTACGCCGGCGCCTTCCCCGTCTGGCTCGCCCCCGTGCAGGCCGTCGTCCTGCCCATCGCCGACCGCCACGTCGGCTACAGTCGCACTGTGCTCCAGCGCCTGCTCGCCGAGGGTTTCCGCGCCGAGATCGACGAGCGCAGCGAGAAGGTCAATTACAAGATCCGCGAAGCCCAGTTGATGAAGATTCCGTATATGCTGGTGCTCGGCGACCGCGAGGAAAGTGAGGCCCGCGTCGCCGTCCGCCATCGCAAACATGGCGATCAGGGCGCCCGGAGCCTGGACCAGTTCGTGGCCGGCCTGCATACCCTGGTCAACTCCAAGGCCGTATCGGAATAGCGCCTGTATGAACCCGGATGTTGCACTTGCGATCGCAGCGCGGCGCGATGAGAGGCTTGCGGCTACAAGGCGCCCGACGGGAGCCGCCCGCAGGCGTACTTGGCGGTACGTCGAGGACGGGGGGTGCCCTCTGGGCCCAGGGCAACGCAGTATATGCGGCCCTATCGCGCGCCGCAGCCGATTGTTGGTGAAATATCCGGGTTAAGGTATGTTCGATACGCAGACCGCGCTTCTACCTGCACTGCTGCCCGCCTCCCTCGTCGTGGGCTCGTGGCTCTGTTGTTTCCTCCAGATCGCCGCCGCGCGCCGTTACCGCTCCGTCCGGCCTCATCCGCCCGGGCCGCTCGAGCCCATCTCCGTCCTCAAGCCGCTGGACAGCCTCGACGAGGGCCTGGAACAGAACCTGCGCAGCTTCTTCGAGCAGGATTATCCCAACTTCGAGCTGCTCTTCGCCGCTCGCGATCCCGACGACCCCGGCCTCGCCCTCGCCCGCGGCCTGGCCCGCCAGTATCCCCGCGTCCCTGCCGCTTTCCTCGTCACCGGCGCCTCCGCCTGGCCCAACGCCAAGGCCTGGAGCCTGGCCCTGATGATGCGCCAGGCTCGCCATGACCTGTTGGTGATGAGCGACAGCGACATCCGCGTCACGCCCGGCATGCTGCTCGCCCTCGCCGCCGAATTCAGCGACCCGCGCCTCGGCGTCGCCACCTGCCCCTACCGCGCCGTCGCCGGCTCCAGCTTCTGGTCGCAGCTCGAAGCCATCGGCATGAACACCGAGTTCTGGGGCGGCGCGCTGGCCGCCCGCCTGGTCGAGCGCGGCGTCCATTTTGCCGTCGGACCTACGCTCGCGGTGCGCCGCGGCGTCGTCGCCTCCGTCGGCGGCTGGGATCGCCTCAGCCGCTTCCTGGCCGAGGACTTTGTCCTCGGCCGCCGCGCCGCCGCAGCCGGTTACGGCGTCATCATTTCGCGCTTCGTGGTCGAGCACCGCATCGGCTCCCAGACCTTGCGCGCCAATCTCGCCCACCGCCTGCGCTGGAACCGCTCCACGCGGCTCTCCCGCAAACTGGGCTACGTGGGCCAGGTTCTGGCCAACCCTTTGCCCCTGGCCTTGTTCCTGGTCGCCCTCCAGCCGCGCTTCTGGCCCGTCCTCATCATCACCGCGTTGCTGCGCGCCTGGACCGCCTTCGAGATCGCCGTGCTGACCCTTCATGACCAGCCCCGCCTTCGCCTGTGGCTCCTCCTGCCGCTCCAGGACCTGCTCAGCTTCGCGCTTTGGTTCGCCGGCTTTTTCGGCCACACCATCTGCTGGCGCGGCCGCCACTACCGCCTTTTCCGCGATGGCCGCCTCGAGCCCCTGTTGCCGTGAATCCGTTGCCTTAACCCGCGCCCCCCGGCGCTAGAATGAAGGGCGTCTGGGGTCCATCCCTTCCGTCGCCCGCCGCCACCTGCGCCATGAACGACACCCCGCACAGCGCCGCCGACGCCCGCCCTGCTGCTCACCAACCCGTCTGGAGCCGCTTCCTCGATCCGCTCTTCGGCCTCCGTCGCGGCCTCGTCTACGCCATTGTCCTGGCCCTCGTCCTCATGATCGGGCTGGCCGATTGGTACGTCGAGCGCAACATCTCTCTTGGCGTCCTCTACGTCTTCCCCATCGTCATCGCCGCCATGACCTTCCGGCGCGGCGAAATGCTGATCCTGGTCGTGATCTGCTCGCTCCTGCGCGAGCACTATGCGCCGCACGCCTGGGAACCGGACTTCCTCCACCGGCTCTTCTACTCGCTCATCTCTTACGGCGGAGTGGGTTTCTTTCTCATTGAGATCGTGCGCAACCGCCGCCTGGTGATGCTGCACTACGCCGAGATCCGCGAGCAGATCGAGCGCCGTCAGGCCGCCGAGGCCCAACTGCTGGCGCTCATCGAATCCACTCCCGCGGCCGTCATCACGCTCGATCCCAACGGCCGCATCGAGCTCGCCAATAGCGCCGCCGAACAGCTCTTCGCCGTCGCCAGGGGCGCGCTCATCGGCCGTCAGGCCGATGATTTCCTGCCCGTTGTGGCCGACCTCGCCCGCCAGCACGCCACCGGTGTCGTCTACCGCGCCACCACCGCCGGCCTCGGCAAACGCGCCTCCGGCGAGTCCTTTCAGGCCTATGTCTGGTTCTCCACCCTGCCCTCCACCGGCGGCGACCGGCTGGCCGCCATCGTCGTCGATTCCAGCGAGGATCTGCGCGACACCCAAGAGGCCAGCCTGCAATCCATCCTGCGCAGCACGCGCGTGCTGGTGGGCAGCGTCTCGCATGAGATCCGCAATCTCGCCGCGGCCATCGTCATGGTTCACATGAACCTCGGCCGCATCAGTGGCGTCTCCGCCTCGGAGGACTACCGCGCCCTCGGCACCCTCGCCCAGGGCCTCGCGCGCCTGGCCACCGTCGAGCTCCAGCAGGCCTCGGAGTTCGAGCTCTCCGCCGTCAGCCTGCCGCGCCTGCTCGAGGAGTTCTCCATCATCATCCGTCCTTCCATCGAAGCCCTCGATGGCCGCATCGAGGTCGACATCCCGCCCGCCGCGCCGCTCGTGCTGGGCGACCACCAGGGCCTGATCCAGGTGTTGATGAACCTCAGCCGCAACAGCATCCGCGCCATGCAGGATAGCCCCCAGCGCACTCTCACCTTGCGCGTCTCTGTGGATTCGGCCACCGTTTACCTGCGCGTGATCGACACCGGGCCCGGCGTCTCCAACCCCGCCACCCTCTTTCAGCCCTTCCAGCCCGGAGCCGACGCCTCGGGCCTCGGTCTGTTCATCTCCCGCGCCATCGTCCGCGCCTGCCAGGGCGAGCTCTATCTGGAGCCTTCCTCCGCTGGCTGTACCATGGTGCTCAAGCTCAGGGTATACTCCCTGGAGGAATCCGCCGCGGAGTTGGGCGAATCCGAGGTGCAAACATGACGCGTGTCCTGCTGGTCGATGATCACGCCCTGTTCCGGGAGGGCCTGGCCCGGCTGCTCTCCGCCGAGGCTGGCATCGAGGTCTCGGCGCAGTGTTCCACCGTCGAGCAGACCCTGGGCCAGTTGAGCTCCTCGCCGCCCGACCTGATCCTGCTCGACTACGAGCTCGGCGACCGCCGCGCCAACGAGGTCATGCAGTACATCAAGAACCATCAGCTCCACGTCAAGGTGCTGATCGTGACCGTGGGGCTCACCCGCGCCGAACTGCGCCAGATGCTCAACCACGGCGTGGCCGGCGTCTTCCTCAAGAACAACCCCCCCGACATGCTGCTCGAGGCCATGCGCGCCGTGCTGGCCGGCGACACCTGGATCGACCCCAAGTACGCCGAATCCCCCATCGAGCGCACCCCCGGCGAGATCTTCCGCCGCGTCCGCTTCACCGAGCGCGACCGCCAGGTGCTGCGTGGCGTCTTCGAAGGCCTCGCCAACAAGGAGATCGCCGAGCGCCTTAAAGTCAGCGAAAGCGCCATCAAGGCTTCGCTGCAGCAGCTCTTCTCCAAGACCGGCGTCCGCACCCGCGGCCAGTTGGTCCGCATCGCCCTGGAACAATACCGCCGCGAATTGCTTTAAACAACCCCTCGCCGCTTCGGCTTTACTCGTCCGTGACCGAGCCGCTTCCTGTAACCGAGCCGCTCGTTTCAGAGCCGCGACTGCGTTTCTGAGCCGCGACCGTGAGGGAGCGGTCCTGTTGGGTCGGAGCCGCTCGTTTCAGAGCCGCGACCGTGAGGGAGCGGTCCTGTTGGGTCGGAGCCGCTCGTTTCAGAGGCGCGACCGTGAGGGAGCGGTCCTGTTGGGTCGGAGCCGCTCGTTTCAGAGCCGCGACCGTGAGGGAGCGGTCCTGTTGGGTCGGAGCCGCGACTCCAAGGAGCGGTTGTATTACTGAGCCGCGACCGCGAGGGAGCGGGCGCCCCTTGCTTGCCCGCCATAGCGACAAGAGTCGCGGAGGCGGGTGGCGCAGGCATTCTTGCCTGCCGCGTCGACGATGTGCCGGTATTGACAGACACTCGTGTCAACGTTTGCTCGGCTACACCACGCGCTTGGGCTGCGGACTATGGCTGAGGGGACGTCCTGAGAACCCGTCGATCGAAACCGAAAATGCCGCGACTCTTACCTTGCCCATGCCGCACTCGCTCTGATGCTGCAATTGTAGTCGAGGTCGCCACAGCGTGCCTCCGCATCCCCAAACGGACCTTGTAACCGTCCTCTCCCCACCGGCCTCCGTTCCGCACTTTTCACCGTTCTTCGACACCCGATTCGCCCTGCTCTCTGGTCCCGGCGCGACATTTCGACACTTTTCTTCGTTTTTCGACACTCGCACCCCCCGCTGGCCACCCCTGGACCCTCCTCGTGGCCGCCTGAACCCAGACACAACCCATTCCCCATCAATAACTTGCACCTGCTGACCTGCCGCCCGTCCCCGACTCGTCGCCCCCACCCCCGATTCGACAGAATTCGACACTTTTCGACACTCACCCGACACTACTGTCGATTTCTGTCGAATCGCCTTTGCCGGTTCTATTTTCGCCTTGTATTCGTGCTTGACATCAGGTGTAACATCAAGCAGAGGAAGGGGTTGCTCGAAATTGGCTTTGTTCCTCTTTTTGTGATTGCCACGGCCGCCGCAGTCCGCGGCGCGTCACACCCCGGCGGCGGTCCGTGCGGCGCGCAGCGCGGCAGCCAGCGCCTCCTCCTCGCGCGGATGGACGGTGCGCAGATCGATGAGCAGGCGATCGTTATCAATGCGGGCGATGACAGGGGGATGGGCGGCCCGCAGCGCGCGCTCCAGGGCGAGCGCGTCGCGGCTGAAGGCGATGAGCGTCGTGGGCAGCGTCTGCTGGGGCGTGCTGCCGCCGCCGAGCATCGACTCGCCGTCCAGCAGCGCGGCATCTGAGAATTCATGCGTTGCTACGAAAGTCGAAGCGCGGCGGTGCAGTTCCTCGGGCGTCTGACGGATCATCCGCAGGATGGGCAGGTCGTTCCAGCGTTCCAACAGGATGGCGCGGAGCGCGGTCTCCAGCACGGCGACGGTCATCTTATCGACGCGCAGCGCGCGGAACATGGGGTTGCGGCGCAGCCGCGCGACCAGTTCGGCGCGACCGGCGAGGATGCCGGCCTGGGGACCGCCGAGGAGCTTGTCGCCGCTGAAGGAGACGATGCCCACACCGGCGCGCAGACTGGCCTGCGCCAGCGGCTCGCGCACGCCCCAGGGCGCCAGATCCACCAGGCACCCGCTGCCGAGGTCCTCATAGACCGGGATGCCGCGCTCGCGCCCCAAGGCGACCAGTTCCTCGAGCGCAGGCCGGCCGGTAAATCCCTCCATGCGGAAATTGGAGGGATGGACGCGCATCAGCAGGCGCGTCTCGGGGGTGATGGCCTCGCGGTAATCGTCGATGCGGGTGCGATTCGTCGTGCCGATTTCGACGACGCGCGCGCCGGAGTGGGCCATGATGTCGGGGATGCGGAAGCCGTCGCCGATCTCGATGAGCTCGCCGCGGGAGATGATCACTTCGCCACCGGCGGCGAGTTCATGCAAGGCGAGATAGACGGCGGCGGCGCCGTTGTTGACCACGATGGCGGGCGCGTCCAGAAGGCGCTGAAGCAAAGCGGCACTGTGCGTGTCGCGTTTACCGCGCTGGCCGGCGTGGAGGTCGTATTCGAGGTTGGAGTAGGTGTCCGCCGCCGGGGCCGCACTGAGCGGCGCACGGCCGAGATTGGTGTGCAGGATCACGCCGGTGGCGTTGATGACGTGGAGCAGCGAAGGGCGGAGCAGCGATTCCAGTGCGGCGACCGCGCGCGAGGCCAGATCGGGCGGAGCGGGCGCGCCGTCGCGCAGAGCCTGGCGGGCGTGTTCGAGGACGCGCCGGCATTCGGCGACGATGAGCGCGCGCGGGAAGCGGTTTTCCAGGTTGGACAGGGCGCGGGCCAGCTCGTCCACCGAGGGAAGCTGCCGGAAGCGCGCGCCGGGGTCCACGTGTTTAGTGTATTGCGGCTGACGGCCGATTACCGGCGCGGCGCGTCAGCGCAACGGAAACAATGCCCGCAGCTCTGAGATCGACGGCCGCTTGCCGTACTCACAAAGCTCGAACGACTCGGCGTGCTTGACGTTCGCGCCCGCGTCGCCGATCTCTTCGATCAGCGCCTTGCGCGCGGCATCCGACAACGTCCACTTCGATAGGCGCTGGGCCAGCCACTCGCGGCGGGCCTTGGGGTCCGCGGGCACCTGGCTCAGCGTGTGATCGACCCACGGCAGCCATTCATAGAACTGCGAGATATGGGCATCGAGGCCGGAGATCTTGCGATCCCACACGTCATCGATAGGCACAACGACGTCGGGCCGGAAGGGGGCGGGTTTCTGGAAGCCGTCCTGGTAGTAGAGGAAGATCGGATTGTTGTCGAGCGGCGCGGTGTCGGAAACGACGTTGGGGACCACGACCATATAGGCGGAGTCCTGCACCAGGATGCCGGTGTAGCGGTGATCGGGGTGGTAATCGTTGGGCCGGGGCGCGAGGACGATGTCGGCCTTCCACTGGCGGATGGCGCGGATGATCTGGCGGCGCACTTCGAGCGTGGGCATCAACTCGCCGTCGTGATTGTCGAGGACCTGGTACTCGGCGATGCCGAGACGGCGCGCGCACTCCTGCGTTTCCAGGAACCGGCGCCGGGCTAGAGCTGCGCCGCCCATGGTCTGGTGGCCCGCGTCGCCGTTGGTGACCGAGAGGAATTTCACGCGGTGGCCGGCCCGGGCGAATTTCGCGGCCGTGCCGCCGAACTCCTCCTCGCAGTCGTCAGGATGCGCGCCGACGGCGATGATGCGCAGCTTGGGGCTCTGCGCGGAGGCCAGGAGCCCGCTCAGAAGCGTGGCCGTGGCCAGGGTTGCGAGAAACGCGGGGCGCTTCATGCTCCGTAAAGTTCTTTCCATGTAACCTCCTTGCCGGTGTAGATGGCCGTGCGGCCGAGAATGGCAATCATTGTGCTGTGAGCCGAACGCTCGACGACGTTTTCCACGTCGCCGCTGAGGACGCGGCCGAGAAAGGCCCCGATGGCGTCGATGGTGATGTCGTGCTGGGAGGGGATGGTCTCATGCTCCTCCTTGCTCTTGTGATGGATCATGCGGGCGCGCGAGGTCTCGATGACGCCTTTCGTGCCGGTGAACTCCTCGCCGACCTTGGTGAAGCCGGGCGGGGTGAGCTGGTTGGCTTCGTAGTTCACGTGAATGCCGCCGGGCCATTCGAAGGAGAGCGTCAGGTGGTCCATGATTTGCATGCTGGTGCGGACCTTGGCTCCGCCATAGCCCACGGCCTTGAGCGGCGTGGCGCCCAGGAACCAATGCAGGTCGTCGAAGTTGTGGCAATCCTGTTCGACGATGATGTCGCCGGACAATTCGGGATAGCAGAACCAGTTGCGGAGCTTCTCGACGGCCGGGTCGGGATAGGGGACGCGGTGGAAGGGGTCGCCCGCAATCCAGGAACCGCGGGCGTTGACCAGCGGTCCGATCTGGCCCTCCTGAATGCGCTTGTAGGCCTCGAGGTAGACCGGACCGTAGCGCTGCTGAAAGCCGATGGCGACGCACTGCTTCGGGCTGGCCTTGCCTCCAGCCGCCATGGCGCGGCGGCAGCCTGCGTAGTTGACGCCGATCGGTTTTTCGCAATAGACGTGCTTCCGGCTCTCGATGGCGGCCTCGAGCATGCGCGGGTGCTCGAAGGGTGGAGTGGCGATGAAGACGGCGTCGATGGAGGGGTCGGCGAGCAGCTTCTCAAAATCGGTGTAGGTCTTCGGGTTGGAGACCTTGATCGTCGCTTTCGCTTTTTCGATGCGGTCGTCGTACAGATCGCACAGGGCGGTGATCGCAGCGCGGGGATCGGCGTGGACGATGCCGGCGTCATAACTGCCGCGTCCGCCGCAGCCGATCAGGCCGACCGAGACCTTGGAGTTGGCCTGCGAGCCGCGGATGGACTGCGGGGCGACAATCGTGAAGGCGGAAGCGGAGGCCAGCAGGCTGCGGCGCGAGAGGACCGGGGCTGAAAGGGGCGTGGGCGTATCGGACATCCATCTCTCCTTGTCTATATCGAATCTATAACGTGCCGGCGGTGGCTGTCCTAGGGACGGCGCGCGAGCGGCCCTCAAGAGCAAGCGGTGACAGAGATCGTCCGCCGGCGGGGGCCGAAGCCGCGCGCAGGCGTCCGGCGACGAGGGACGGACTGCGCCGGGGCATGGCGCAGGGACCGGGATTAGGCCTGGGGCAAAGAAACGGGAGGGGATAAAGCCTTTTCTTCGTCGCGCGTACGTCTTATTCTAGGTACAGTCGAAGCCGTAGAACCATGAGTGCGCCCACGACCGTTAAGTGCCGATACGAGATCCAGGAGGTCATCGCCCAAGGTGGGATGGGCGTGGTGTACAAGGCCTACGACGCAGTAATGAAGCGCACGGTGGCTTTGAAAGCAATCCTGGACATCACTGATCCCAATGCCCTTAAGCTTTTTCAAGCAGAATGCGAGGATCTGGCGTCGCTGATTCACCCCAACATCATAGAGATTTATGACGTCGGGCAAATGGAGGATGACGAAGGCGTCAAACCCTACCTGGTGATGCCGCTGCTGCCAGGCGTGACGCTGGACCGGCTGATCGGCACGTCGAGCCAGCGTCTGACCATCGAACGGAGCGTGGACATCATTTGCCAGGTGTGCCGGGGGCTGCAGGCGGCGCACGAGCGCGGCGTGGTGCATCGGGACATCAAGCCCAGCAACATCTTCGTGCTGGAAGACGACGCGACGAAGATCATCGACTTCGGGATCGCGCACCGGATGGATGTGGAGACCCGGACGCGCAGCGTGAAGGGGACGCTGCTGTACATGGCGCCCGAACAGCTCGAGATGAAGCCGGTGTCGGCGCTGTCGGACGTCTTTTCCCTGGGCGTGGTGTGTTACGAAACCCTGACCCGGCGCAGACCATTTGAACGGCCGACAGAGGAGGCGGTCGTGGACGCGGTCCTGCATTTCGCACCGCCGCCGGCCTCGGAACTGAACCCGGCCGTGAACCCCGCCCTGAGCCAGGCGATCCACAAAGCCATGGCCAAGCAGCCATGGCACCGCTATTCCAGCGCCCGGGAGTTCGGCGAAACGCTGCAGAAGGCGGCGCGGAACGAACCGATCGAGATCTTCAACCCGGCGCGCATCCGGCCGCGTGTTCAGCGCGCGACGGAGTACTACGAGATGGGCGACCTGCAGTTCGCTTCGGAAATCCTGGGCGAATTGGAGGCGGAAGGGCATCTGGATCCGGGCATCACCGACCTGCGGCGGCTGATCGACTCCAAGACGCGCGAACGGAAGATCCGCCAGTTGCTCGAAAGCGCCCGATCGCGGATGGAGGAAGACGAATACCCGCTGGCATTGTCCAAGGTCGAGGAGGTGCTGCATCTGGAGCCCCAGAATCCGGAGGCGGCAAGCCTCAAGAGCGGCATCGAAAACCGTCGCGTCGAGCGCGATCTGAACGATTGGTTCCGGCTGGCGCAGCAGCACATCGACACCCGCCAATACTCGCATGCGCGGGACGCTTTGCGGCGCATCCTGCAACTCCGGTCGAAGGAAGCGCGGGCCATGCAGTTGCTGTCGGAAGTGGACCGGCTGGAACGCGAGTACTTGCGGCTGAAACAGGAAAAGGAGCAGTGTTATAAAGCCGCGCTGGAGGCGGAAGGTCGCGGCGAGATCAGCTTTGCGCTCAGCAAGCTGGAGCGGGTCCTGGAACTGGACCGGCAGGCGCCCGACACAACATCGCCGGGCCTGAGTACGAACTATCAGAACCTCTACAACAAGGTGCGTTCGGAGAGCGATGCCATCAAGGACGCCTATGCCGAGGCGCGGAAGCATCTGGACGGGAAGAATTTCCAGGCCGCGCTTGCGATCTGCGCCGCACAAATCGAGAAGTACCCGGGCAACGCGCTCTTCCAGGCGCTGAAGTTCGACATTGAAGAGCAGCAACGACAGACGCTTTCCGAGCGGATTGCGGAGACGGACCGGCAGGTGGAGGCCGAGCCGGATCTGCGGAGAAGGGTCAGCATTCTCGAGGAAGCCGTCCGCGCCAACCCGGGCGAGACGCACTTCGAGCAGGCCCTGAAACGGGCGCGCGATAAGAGTAACCTCGTCGACAACATCGTAGCCCGGGCCAGGTCCGCCGAAGAGAACGGCCAGTTCGGCGAAGCGATCGCCCAGTGGGAGACTTTGCAGACGATTTATGGCCGCTACCCGGGCCTGAATCTCGAGATCGAGCATCTGAAGAAGCGGCGCGACCAGCACTCCATGCTGGAAGAGAAGGGCCGCCGGGTCGAGCAGATCGACCACTACCTGGGGATCGGCGACTATTCCCGTGCTCAGGAAGTCGCGATCCAGGCGCTACAGGAGTTTTCGGGGGATGCCGAACTCGTCGAACTCGAGAAACTGGCCAGGCAGGGGCTGGAGCGGGAAGCCGAGGCGAAGCGACTGACCGAGCAAGGGCAGCGCGCGTGTGCCGTGGGCAACCACGAGGCCGGTCTGGCGGACCTCCGCCAGGCGCGCAAACTGGATGAGCGGAATGGGGCGATTCACGACGCCTTGCTGGAAAACCTGGTCGAGCAGGCGCGCCGCCTGATGGATGAGAATCCGGCCGGCGCGGAAGCGTACCTCAGGGAAGCGCTGGAACTCGAGCCCGAGCATGCGCTGGTCAAGGGCCTGTTGAACATGTTCCGGGACCGCAAGCGCCAGGAGGAGATCGAGCGCCTGGTTTCCCAGGTGAGACAACTGCAGGCGGAGGGCGACGTTCACGCTGCCATGAAGGCCATTCGCGCGGGGTTGTCCAGGTTCCCCAACGAGCCGCGCCTGGCTCAACTTCAGCAATCGCTGAGCCGCAAGCTGCAGGAGATTCGCCGCAACGACCTGGATGAACTCCGCAGGGTCGGACAGGAGACGCCGGGCTCGAGCGATGCACAAACCATCGCCGCTGCCGCGCGGCGCGTGGACGGCATCGTGGCGCGCCACGAAGGGGACGCGGAGGTTCAAGATGCGGCGAGCCTGCTGCGACGGCGTCTGGAGACGATAGTGGTGGCAGTGCCGCCCGCCGGAACAGCGCCGCCGCCGGCCGCGATTCCCGCTGTTCCGCCCGCGCCGCCCGGAGCGGAAGCACGGCCGCCGAACGTGGCGGAATCGGAAGCGGGACCGCCTGCGCCCCCGGCGCAGCCGCCAGCGGCGAGCCCGGGCGCGATGCAGGCCGGACCCACGGGGCCTCCCAAGAAGAAACCTCGCTCCTGGATCGCAGTCGGTGTTGTGGCTGGCCTGTTGGCTGTCTCGATCCCTCTCGTATGGCTGATTAAGAAGCAGAAAACGGCCACGAACCAGTCCGCGGCATGCACTCTTTCGGTTGTCGCTGGTCCGGCCGGGGCCAGAGTTTTCGTGGACGGCCAGGAGCGGGGCGTGGCGAATCCGGACCTTGAATTGAAACTGGCGGCGGGGACGCATGAGCTGGAAGCGCGGCTGGCGGGCTATAGCACGGTGCGCCAGCAATTGGAAGTCAGGGCCGGCGCCCACGTTCCATTGAACCTGGCATTTACCCCCAGTGTGATCCTGCGGCTGTCCGGCCCGGTGGGCTTGAAGGCGTCGATCGATGGCGGCGCCGCGGTGAGCATGCCGGGGGGGCAACTGGTGCGCGAGCTGACGGCCGAAAAGCATTCGGTGAGGATCTGGAATGGCAGAGGCTCCGAATTGGAGTTCAGTTTCGAGGTGGCGCCCACGGGCCTGCCCGTGTTCCTGGCCCCGCCACGTAACAAGGAGTTCAACGCCCTGCTGGTCAGCAACTTCGGCGACCAGACGCACATTGTCTCGGCGGCCCAGGGCGTGCGAGTCAAGGTCAACGGCAAACCCGCCGGGATGCTCGGCAAAGAAGGGCTCGACTTGCCGAACCTACCTGCGGGAACACAGCACATCGAACTGGGCGAGGGCAACGAGCGGCGCACGAAATCGATTGAGACGAGCGCGGAGCGCACGCTGTCGGTACTCATCGACGCCGAGGCCAACACCGGCAACGTTATTGTGGAGACGGGCCTGGGCGGCGTGCAGGTGGCGTTCCTCCGATCCGGCAAAGCGGTACTGGAGGTTACCACGGAGGCGGACGGCAAATTCAGGGTTGTGGGGCTGCCGGCCCTCACCTACGATGTGCAGGTTTCCAAGCCGGGATTCGAAGCCGATGCTCCCAGAAAAACAGTGAAGATCCTCCGGGGCCAGGACCAGACGGTTGCCTTTCAATTGCATAAAAAGGTCGTTTTCGCTTCAGTTCTGGTCCGCACCAACCCGGGCGCCCGAGTATTCGTGGATGGCAGGGAATCAGGCACGGCGACGGAAAATGGTCTGCTCCAGATTCAGAATCTTGCAGTGGGCGAGCACAAGATTGAAGTGCAGTTGAAGCAGTTTGCACCGAAGTCGATCACGGCCACGTTGAAGGAAGGCAGCGGCAATCCCGAGGTCGCTCTGCAGTTGTCAGACCGGCTGCGAGCCGGCGTTACGATCCTCCGAACCCCGGGCAGCCGGCTCAGCTATCGCCAGCAGAACGCCCTGGGGGAGATGCCAGTCATGGAAAAGGAGGGTCGGTTGACCCTCTCGCTGCCGGAAGGCCGCTACACGTTCAGCGCGCGTCTGGAGAACCACCAGGATGTCATAAAGGATGTCACTCTCGTAGCGGGCGACACATCGACGCTCGACCTGCAAAATCCCGTCGCCAAGTTCGAGGAACAAGGGCTGAAGGACCCGATGGACGCCGCCTGGGGCAAAGGGGTATGGGAATTGGAGGGTGATACGGGATGGTATGTGCGGAAGACTCCAGGTTGGCTGGCGTTCCCGAGGACGCCAGTTTACGGTGTCATTACCTTCACTCCGGCACTCTCTTCCGGGGGCAAAATCGGCCGGATGTTCGGCCTTGGCAAAGAGAAGCTGGAATGGCGCCTGAACTTTGTGAACGAGAAGAATTACCTCGACTTTATCCTGAAGGAAGGCTCCTTTGAGAGTTCTGAGGTGACGGAAGGCAAGCGTTCCGTGCACGCCAAGGTGAAAGGCGTCCGCTTGAACAAGGACAACAGCCCGAACATTCAAATCATTGTGACGCAAGCGGGCATCGAACACTCCGTGAACGGACAGACGATCGACAAGTGGGATCGGGCGGGCAGCGGAGCGGGCGCGTTCGGGTTCATTGTCGAGCCGAACAAGCCGTTGCTTCTCCAGCACGACTTCCGCTTTGAACCATCGCGCTAGGTACTGAGTCCGGTGAGAGCTTGGGGGGGTGCGGCACGTCCTGGCTGCAGATTCATATCCATAGAGAGTTGCGCACCTTTCCGCTTCTGCGCCTCGAAGGTGCAGGACCATGGTGTCATTTACGGCTTGCCGGGTAGAGTCGCAGGCCGCAGCAATGGAATACGGAGTCACTCCCGCACAGCCGAGCCACCCCTGGCTGCGGAGGTTCACGCGGCCCTCTGAATTTGAGAGGAGCTTGCCGAGTATTCCGACAGCATGGTACTATCGCCGGGAAGTTCTTGTCTGTCATCTGTCCATGGTCAGAAGACCGCAGCTGCCAAGCAGACCAGCCGCTTTGTTTCAAGGCGGCTGGTCCGGATCGAGAGGCCTCGTTCCCTACCGGAAAGTGAGTACAAGCCATGAACCCGAGCCAGAGCACGGATCCGAGCCGTATCACGATATTCATTGACGGAGAACAGCTCGACGATTTCAGCGAAGGCGCGATCCTCGAACAAGTCATCGTCAGGCAGGAGTTGAATGACCACTGGTGGTGCGAGGTAGTCTGCCGCCAGACGGAGGATCAACGATTTCCTTTCGAAGACGCATTGGGGAAGCCGCTGAAGGCATCCACATTCGACCCTTCCGGGGTGGAACACGTGGCTTTCACGGGCTTCGTGCTGGAAAGCCAGCTAGATTATGAAGTGTATGGGAGCTACACGATCCACCTTGTAGGCGTGACCAAGAGCTACAAGCTCGACCTGACGCCGCGCCAGGCTTACTACCACGGCAAGACGATGGAACAGGTGATCACCACGTTGACGGGTGACGCCAGCCTCTCCGCCAAGGTGCTGCCCGATCCAACGCAAACCCTGAGCTATGTCCAGTACGGCGAGACGGATTTCGAATTCATCAAACGGATGGTGGATGACGCGGAAGGTTGGATGCGTCCCACCGAGGATGGCATCGAGGTTGATGATCAGTTTCAGCCCGGCGCGGAGCTTCAATGGCGCGGCGAGGATGATGGCTTGATCAGCTTCCAGGCGAAGGGCCGGCTCAGCCAGCCGTCGATGAACGGGGCGCATTACGATTTCGTAAAAATGGAGAGTAAGGTCTATAGCGAAGTCCAGGACGACGCGGCTTTTTATGACTCACTCGGTCCGCTGACCGCAGCGGTGCAGTCGAAGTCCGCCGATCTGCCGGCCGGCTATATTGCCCAGCGATCGCGGAAACCGACCCTGGATCTGTATGAAGAGCTACTCAAGAAGGAAAGCCGGCGATCCATGGGTGGTGCCATTACTTGCCAGGGAGTCAGCAGGAATCTAGAGCTGCTGCCGGGCAACGAGGTCGAGATCAAGGGCGTCCTTGATGCGAATGGAATGTATGGTGTCACTAAAGTGATTCACACCTGGAATCCGGACGGTTATTCGAACGAATTCTGGTGCACGCCGTGGAAGAAGTACACCAACCCCAAGGCGCCGCAGTTCAAACCGTGGTTCAACGTCGTGCCCGCGCGGGTAGTCGACAACCAGGATCCGCTGGGATTGGGATCAGTCCGTATTCAGTTCTTCTGGCAGGAGGACGGCGAAACGAGTTGGGCCAGAATGATTACACCCCACGCCGGTGCCGATAGAGGGTTTTACTTCGTGCCCGAGATTGGCGATGAAGTCTGGGTCACGTTTGAAGACGGCGACCCGGAGCGGCCCAGGATCCTGGGGTGCGCGTGGAACGGCCAGGACAAGGCGCCCATCGAGGACTTCTGGGGCAGTGACGTGAAACCCAATGACGTTAAGCGCATCGTAACCAAGAGCGGGCATCGGATCGCCATCGTCGACAAGGATGGGAAAGAGACGATCTCGCTGGCCACTCCGAAGCACGTCAAAATCATGTTGACGGAGTCGAGTAATGAGTCAGGCAGAGCTACCTTAAGTCTCCACTCGGATGGAGATATCGTGATCACCGCAGGCGGACGGATCCACCTGCAAAGCGCTTTCTACTCCCGCGAGGTCGGGTAAAGGAGGAATCATGCCAGTTTTCGACAAGTCCACCAAGGTCGGCCGCAAGGTCAACGATCCAGGCACCGACAAGAGCCTGCCGGGCGGAAAGGCCCTTTCTTACGGCGCAATGACGAGCGCGACGGCAGTGGCCGGGACCACGGGCCTCGACTGCAAGCTCGTCCACGGCGATCGCTGGCAGCAAATCGATGGGAGCTTCACCGAGCAGACTAATTCCAACGTCAAGACCACGATCCTCGCCGACGAGACGCGCAACGTCATCGGCAACCGTACGCTCAGCACGCTCGGCAGCGTCACTGGCACGGTGGCGAGCAACTACACGAAGACGGTGGTCGGCTCCACGGTCCGCACCTACGTGGGCGCGGCGGCCTACACTTACACGTCGAACCACGTCGCTACGCACGCCTCGCCGCAATGCCGCTTCGAGCCGGGCGTGTACATGCACGCCATCATGCAGAGACTCTGGGCGGGCAACAGCCTGAATAACATCGGCGTGTTCTACTTCCAGTTCTTCGTCTCGTATAACTCGATCACGCCGACGTACATCAACCTGATCCCGATCCTCAACTTCTCTTACATCACCATCAATGTCCACTTTGAGATTCTCGACAACGGCAACCGCGCCTTGGAAGCTAAGCTCCGCGCGATGAAGGGCGACATCGAGGCCATGCGCGGCTATGTGGAGGCGATGGAACTCGACACTGCCGTCCAGATCACTGTCATCTCGCTCGCTGTGAACTCGTACGCGTTGTGAACCCCATGGCTATCGACCCTGAAACTCCACCCTCCCATCCCAGCCGGCTTTCGGAAGCGGAAGGCAGCGAGCCCATCGCGCCCTTTTCTTTCGCCGACGCGCTCACCCGCTGTGAACTCTACTGGCTGCCTTCCAGCTTTCCCGCCCGCCAGGCGGAGCGCGACTGGATGCGGCGCTTCATCGCGGAATTGAAGAACCGGCTTGGGCCCAATGGCGAGGTCTCCGCCGAGCTGTTCCTCGAAGCCACCGTGATTCACGAACACGTCCACGACGCGTTCATCCAGAACGCCCTCGACTTCAACCCAATCATGACGATGAGCCGCGCACCCGGCGCTGCGCTGCCCACCGAGATGGACATGAAGTACATCGAGGACCTGCGCAACCAGCGCGCGACGTTCGACCTCAAACGCTTCAGCGCCGGCTTCTGCTACTACTTTGTGGCCAAGCTCTTCGCAAAACAGATGAACGCATTCTGGGGCTTCGGCGGCATGACGGTGATGCTGGTGAAGCCCGATCCGGCCACCATGCCGCCGCCGCTGCGCATTCCCTCGGGCGTGAAGAAGCATCCCGCCTATCAGCAGATGGCCCAGGAACAGGATCTCGAAGGCAAACTCGCCATCGCCTACGGGCTTCAGGCGCCTTTTCTCAAGAAGAGCAAGGAGTACTTTGGAACCGGCTGGGAGCAACGCCTCGAGTATCGCGGCCTGCTCTGCATTCTTCCGCGTTGGAAAAGCAGCGACTTCTTCACGCTTCCCGTAGAAGAAGTGGTGAAGTTGTTCGATATCTGCGACGTCTTCATCACCGAGAGCCCGGCCGACCAGGGCATTCTGGTCGCCTCCGGCAAGCCGATTCGCAAGGTGATCTCAGAGATCTGCCGCCAAATGACCGACGAGCAGATGATCTATCCGGAGCAGTCATGAGCGCGCTCATTCGACAACTTCCCAGCAGGCATCGCCTCTACACGTACCTGCTCGGCGGCATCCAGTTCCCGCTCAAAGGCGATGACCGCATCGCCTATGTCGAACTCCTCCAACGCCTGCTCACGGCGCTCGATGCGCGCTATCCCGGCCCGCGCGAAACGCTCCTCCAGTTCTGGATGCTGCACTACGATGCAGCAAGCAAGCAGCTGTCGAAGAATGGCCGCGACTGGCAGCCGCTGTTCGGCCTCGGCGTCTGGCCGAATCGGCCGCCGCCGGCCGTTTGGACCGTCGAGGAGTTTGAGGCCACCGTTCCCGGCGAGTTTCCCCGGCCACCGGTCGTCATGCTCGTGCGCCTGAAGGGCGCTCCCCCCGCGCTGGCCAATGTCCCACCCTTGATGGGCGGCCGCGGGGCGCTGCTTTACTGCGGCATCGCCGGCGACCCGGAACAGCACTATCGCGCCTGCGAAGACTACTTCCAGACCTTCATCGAGGAGCCGCTCCAGAAAGCCTACCCGTTCCATTTCCCGCTGATAGAAGGCTCGACGCTCGCCGCCATCGGCGAGGATGTCGCGGGCATCCTGTTCGGCCGAGTCCGTTACTACGTTCGCGAGAGCGCCGAGGACAACGGCCTGCTCCTCATCTCGCCGGACCCGCTCGATGCCGTCTTTCGCCAATTGGGCTGGCGCCTGGAACAGGGCGCAGACACGTGACACCCGACATCGCCTTCAACATTACCGAGCCGGCCCCCGGCGTTCTCTCCGTCGAGGAGTTGCCCTACCTGCTCGCCGGCTGGTGCGCGATCCTCAGCGGCCTGGCCGGAATGATCATCGCCATCATCCTCCGGTGGCGCGCCGCTTATCGCACGCCGCTGGCCGTGGCCATCTGCTGTACTGGCATCTGCATTCTACTCGGTGTATGGCTGATCGGCCTCCACTACGAAACCCGGTTGGACCGCGCCCAGTCGGCCGCTACCATCCGCCGCACCTGGTTCGGCCACCTCGCAAGCGAGCGGCGCATCGCGTGGCGCAACGCCCCGGTGGCCGATATCGTTGTGACGAAAAACACCACGCGCCAGCTCGTGCTGCGCTTTGAAGACGGCTCTCTTTGCAGGCTCGGACTGTCCACCGATCGCGACGGCTACGATCAGGCCGCAGCGCGCATCAATACGTTTCTGCGCGGCGAATCACTTCTCAAGTAGTTTGTCGAGGAAGTGCACCGGCAGGTTCGGATCATCGGTGTAGCCGACGATCACCCCGACGGCGGCGCTCATCAGGAGGTCGCTCGGAACGCCGTGCGCCATGGCGCGCGAGCCCGGCGCGACGATGGCTTTTGGCGGCACGACCAACGGCGTAGTATCGGTTCCGGCCACGCGCTGCTTCTTCACCGGATCGAAGATCGGCGTGTACTGCATCAGAATCGTTCCGGCCAGCACCATGGCCTCGGGTCCAATGACGACTCTGTTTCCGATTACGCAGTTGGCGCCGATCGTCGCACCGTCGCCGATGATCGCGGGCAGCGCGTCGTGCGGGAGGATGTGCCCCTGGATCTGCGCTCCCGCGCCCACCTGCGCTCTTTGTCCCACCACCGCGCACACGCCGACGCCCGCGGCATTGTGGATCACCGCGCCGGGACCGATCCAGGCGCCCATCTGCACCACCGCAGCGGGCAGCAGCGTAACGCCGGGCGCGAGATAGGCGCCGTCGCGCACAAAGCAGGAAGCATCGGTCACCCGGACACCGTCGTTGATCGAGAAGCGGCGGCGCGGGAGCAGATCGAGATCCACGGGAGCGCCAGGTGCGGCCTGTTCCAGGCGGCCGAATCGGGTGTGCAGCGCCAGCGCCTTGCGCAGCCATGGAATGGCCTTCCATTCGCCTTCGAGGGTTGCGGAACGGAGTTCGCCCAGGTTGATGCGGCGTCGCACCTCTCCGAGCAGCGCTTCGACTTCAGAATTCCGGAGTGCGAGCGAATCGGCGTACAGCTCTTCAACGCGCCGCTGCAACTCTTCGAGAGTGGCGGATCGAAAATGCTCCACGGACTCCGATGATAACAAGGTGTGATGATCGGGCCGTGATGGAAGGGCTGTACTCGTGGCTGGTGACCAGGACAATGGCCGTTTCTGCCTGATTCAGCCCGCTGCCGTGCTTGGGAGTGTAACTCAGCGTGAACCGCGCACAGAGCCCGGTACCCAGCTCGGCGCCCGCCGCTCGACAGCCGTCGGCCGGCGCCTCCGCTCCGGGGAGACGATCAACCTCACGGGCTTCACCGACCAGGCCGGCAAGGACGGGATGCTCCTCTCGCTGCAACTCTTTCTTGCTGGCGCGGGGAGCGGCTACTGATCTGCCGGACGACAGTTTGGCGCACCGCCTCAGCGCCGGCGGCGACGGGCGTTGCGCGGTGATGGAGTCTCAACCTTCGGCAGGCGGCTTCGCGGCCGTCTCTTCTGGAGGAGCCGGGTTCGCGGGCGGCGCCTCGCGTTCGACCCGTTCGACCACGATCTGAAAATCGGCGACGAGAGCGGCCAATGCGCCGACCGCGGCCAGCACCGGAGCGACGATCACGCCTGCCGCCGCGACCACAACCGGCACTTCCATGAACGTGTGGCCCTGGGCGTCGCGCACGATCACCCGCCGCACGTTGCCCTCGTGCAGCAGCCGGCCGACCAGTTCTACGGCATCTTTGCCCAGGACCCGGATCTCCTCGGTGATGACCTTGAATTGATCCATCGCGGCGCTCCTCTCGTTTCCCAGTATCCGCTGCGTCGAGCCGGCCGATCCACGGACACAACAGGCCCACGCAAAGTCCGCCATTGTCTCTTACGCGCGCCGCGGCCTGAAGTTCCGCCTGGTTGCGTTAACAGTAGCTAAACTGTGCCGGGCGGCTTACGCCTGCAGGCCCTCCAGCGCCCCACGCAAGCGCTGGAGCATTGCTCCCGCCTCCTCCAGCGGTTGCGGCAGACGCAGCACGCCGGCCGGAGTGAACGAGGCGCCTTCGGTGCCGGCCACAAGCCGCATCAGACTCTGCGGGTCCACCTGCGCGCCGGGATGGAACTTGATGTTCACGCCCCCTCCACGCTGGTCAACCGTCTCGACGCCGATTCTCTGGGCCAGGGTCTTCAGCTCTGAGAATGCCACCAGGTGCCGCACCGGCTCGGGAGGCTCTCCGTAGCGGTCCGACAACTCTTCCAGCAGGATCCGCGCCTTCTCCGGATCGCCCGAATCGGCGATCCGCTTGTAGGCCTTCAGCCGCTGCTGTTCGTCCGCGATGTAGTCCGGCGGGATGCGGATGTCGAGGCCCAGGTTGAGCGCCGAATGAACCTCCGGTGCGACCTTTTCGCCGCGCAGCTCGTGCGCCGTCTCGTCGAGCAGTTTCAGGTACGTCTCGTAGCCCACTGACACGATGTGCCCGCTCTGCTCACCGCCCAGCAGGTTACCTGCGCCTCGCAATTCCAGGTCCAGAGCGGCAATCTTGAATCCCGCGCCGAGGTCGGAGAACTCCTTCAGCGCCGCCAGCCGCTTGCGCGCCACTTCGCTCAGTTCACCGTCCTCCGGCACCAGCAGGTAGGCGTACGCCCGCCGGTTCGAACGTCCCACGCGCCCGCGAAGCTGATACAGGTCGCTGAGACCGTAATTCTGCGAGTTCTCGACGATCATCGTGTTCGCCAGCGGTATGTCCAGGCCGTTTTCCACAATCGTCGTGCACACCAGAACGTCAGCCTGGCAGTGCATGAAACTCAGCAGGACCCGCTCCAGTTCCTGCTCCCCCATCTGGCCATGGCCCACCGCGACGCGCGCTCTCGGCGCCTGCTCCTGAATCCACGCCGCGCGGCTCCAGATGCTCTCCACTCGGTTGTGCACGAAGTACACCTGTCCCCCGCGGCTCAGTTCCTGTTCAATGGCCGTCTTCACCAGTTCGGCATTGAACTTCGCGACGACGGTCTGCACGGCCAGCCGGTCCTTGGGCGCGGTTTCGATCACCGACATGTCGCGCAGTCCGAGCAGCGACATGTGCAGCGTCCGGGGGATCGGCGTGGCCGACATCGTCAGCACGTCGATGTTGCGCCGCAGCTGTTTCAGCCGCTCCTTGTGACGCACGCCGAAGCGTTGCTCCTCATCCACAACCAGCAGGCCGAGATCCGAGAACACGACGTCCTTGGAGAGCAGCCGGTGCGTGCCGATGAGGATGTCCACTTTGCCCGCCGCCAGGTCGGCGAGGGTGGCCTTGATCTCCTTGTTCGAACGGAAGCGGCTGAGCATCTCGATGCGCACCGGAAAGGCCGCAAAGCGCCTTTGAAACGTCTCGCAGTGCTGCAGCGCCAGCACGGTCGTTGGCGCCAGCACGGCCACCTGCTTGCCGTCGCCCAGCGCCTTGAAGGCGGCGCGCATGGCCACTTCCGTCTTGCCGAAACCGACGTCGCCGCACAGCAGCCGGTCCATCGGGCTCGTACTTTCCATGTCGCGCTTGATTTCGGCCGTGGCCTGCAATTGGTCGCGCGTCGGGGCGTATTCAAACGAGTCCTCGAATTCGCGCTGCCAGTTCGATTCGGTGGAGAACGCAAAACCCTCGGCCATTCTGCGCTCGGCGTAGAGCTTCAGCAGTTCCTCGGCCATGTCGCGCATCTTCGCCTTGACGCGCGACTTCGTCCTGGCCCACGTGACCCCGCCCAACCTGTCGATTTGCGGCGGCGCCTCGCCCGCTCCACGATATTTCTGGATCAGGTCCAGCCGCGTGAGCGGCACGTAGAGCTTGGACTCGCCGGCGTACTCCAGCAGCATGAAATCCTCGGCCGTCCGGCCGGCCTTGATCTGCCGCACCCCCAGGTATTTGCCGATGCCGTGCTGCGCGTGGACGACGTAGTCGCCGGGCTTCAGGTCGAGCGTCTCCGGCGTGAACAGCGCAACTCGCGTGCGCTGCCGCGCCGCCTGCGCCTCCTCGGAGACCTCGAACAGGTCGCGATAGCCGAACAGCGCGAGTTGCGACTCGCTCAGCAATGTCCCGTGCGGCACGCTGCCCTGCACCAGGTACACGCTCGCCAGGTGCGACGCCATGTACGCGCGCTCGCTCAGGTAGTCCGGCGTCGTGCCTTTCACGTCGATGCCAAGCTGGTACGGCAGTGAGTACTCCCCGAAAATGTCCGCCAGCCGCTCGACCTCGCCTTGCGCGGGAGCGAAAAACGCCACGCGCCACCCTCCAGCGACCAGCGCACGCGCCTCCTCCGCCGCGGCCCTCATGTTGTTGCGGAAAACCATCGGCGGACGCGACCGGATCTCCAGCGGCGGGTTCGCCTCGTGCAGCGCCGCGCCTTCCAGAGACAATTCGCGCAGCTCGACCTCCCGGCGTTGCGGATGCCGAGCCGCAAACTCGCCCCAGTGGAAGAACACCTGCTCGGGTGGACAGGCGGCCTGCGGCGCCAGTTGCTCCAGCCTCTTCCACAATCTCTCGACCGCCGTCTGAAGAGATTCAGGCTCGTCCCAGATCATCACCGTGTCGCGCGCCAGGTCCTCCAGGGAGCCCTGCCGCGGCTCGACCAGAGGCAACGCGAACTCCCATCCGCCGAATACTTCTCCGGGAACGATGTCGTCCCGGCCCAGCCGCTCCGCCAACCGGCTCAGCAGCGCCCGCGTCCGCGGCGCCTCCTCCAGCGGCAGGAGTGTGACGTCTTCGACCCGCAGCACGCTGCGCTGCGTTTCGACGTCGAATCGTCGCAGGCTCTCGACCGTGTCGCCAAAAAACTCGATCCGCGCCGGCTTGTGCGCCTCGGCCGGAAAGACGTCGAGAATCCCGCCCCGGATCGAGTACTCCCCCTCCATCTCAACCGGCTCCCGGCGCTCGTAGCCGATGCTCTCCAAATGCGCGGCCAGGTCCTCCATCGGGATTTCGTCGTTGACGCGTACCGTCAGCGCCAGCCGCCGGCACGCCGCGGCGTCGCCCGTGCGCAGCAGCGCGGAAGCCACCGGGGCGACGGCGATCGAGAATTTACCGCCCGCCATGCGATACAACGCCACCGCCCGGCCGGCCTTCAATTCGGAGTGCGGCGATAGGTTTTGCCCGGGCAGAGTGTCCAGCGCCGGAACCAGCAGCGGCGGCGGCGCGCCCCGCCCCGCGTGCAGCAGTTCATGGAACGTCTCCAGCAGCGCGTGCAGATTCTCCGCCGTCCGCGGCGATTCGGTCACCACCAGCAGCGGCTGCTCCAGCGCTTGCCACAGCAGGCTCAGATGTAGCGCCTTGGCCGTCGGCGTCAGTCCGGCCAGTTGCGAGCGCCCGCTGGACTCGACGCTCAGGCGCCGCACCAGTTCCTGGAACGCCGGATGGCGTGTCAGGGAATGGAATTGCTCGCGAATGCCGGGATGGATCACTGCCGCGCGGCGCGACCAGCGCGCCAATCTTCCATGCTAACTGCTCTGGCGTGCCCAGCCACGCCAGCCCACGGTGCGGGCCGCCGCCGCGCACCGTATTCTACGCTGGTATTGGGCGGCAACTGTGGACTCGCAACACCCGCGCATCCTCGTCCGCGCGACCAACTGGGTCGGCGACGCGGTGCTGTCGCTGCCCGCTCTAGGCGCCATCCGCGACCGGTTTCCCGACGCCTACATCGCCGTGCTGGCGCGCCCCTGGGTCGCCGGGCTTTATCGTCACGAACCTTTCGCCGACGAGATCATCCCGTATGCCCCGGCCCGCTTCCGCCGCGGCTCGCTGCGCACGGCCTGGCGCGATCGCATCACGCTGGCCGGCACCCTGCGCGAGCGAGGATTCGACTGTGCCCTGCTGCTGCAAAACGCCTTCGACGCGGCGCTGATCACGGCGCTGGCCGGCATTCCCGAGCGCATCGGCTACGCGCGCGACTTGCGCTCGCCCCTGCTCACGCGGCCCATCCCGCTTCCGCGCCCGGGCGCCATCCCGCCGCACGAGTCGTTCTACTATCTCGAGCTCCTGCGCCGCGCCGGCTGGCTGGAGCGTCTTCCGGCGACGCTGACAATCGAATTGCGCTCCGCCAGGCGGGCCCGCGCCGCGGGCCTGGCGCGCTTCGCCGCGGAAGGAATCACCACGCCGGTCATCGGAGTCAGCCCCGGCGCCGCCTTCGGCACCGCCAAGCGCTGGCTCCCGGAAGCGTTTGCCGCCTCGGCCTGCACGCTCGCCCAACGCCTGGGCGCTACGGTGGCCCTCCATGGCTCCGAGTCCGAGCGCGAACTCTGCGAATCCGTTCGCGCGCTGATCGAGGGCCGCGGCTTCCGGGCAGTCAACTACGCCGGCCGGACCACACTGGAGGAGTTCATCGAACGCGCCGCTGCCAGCCGGCTGTTCCTGACCAATGACAGCGGGGCCATGCACGTCGCCTCAGCCCTGGGCGTGCCCACCGTCGCCGTGTTCGGCCCCACCAATCCCGACACCACCGGCCCGGCAGGCCCGCTGGCCCGCGTTGTCCGTCACCCGGTCGAATGCGCCCCCTGCCTGTTGCGGGAATGCCCCATCGACCACCGCTGCATGACCAGGGTGGAACATGAATTCGTTTCCAAAGCGGCTCTCGATCTGATACAAATGTCTATTGAGTGGACACGCGAATCAAAATAGGAAAATTGTCGGCGTGGAACCCCTCCACCCTGAAGCCTCTCGTCTCGGGCTACTTCGATCCTCTGCTTGAATTGCACGTGGAACGGCTGGAGGCCTTGTCGGGCGAATTGGGCCCGCTGACCGTGCTGGTGCTGGATCCGCCGGATCCGATCCTGCCCGCCTCGTCCCGCGCCGCCGTGGTGGCGGGCTTGGCCTGCGTGGAAGCCGTCCTGGTCGGCGACGGCTCAGCTTTGCCGGGCGCGCGGCTCGAGCTCGAGGAAGAGGAGACGGTGCTACGCGCGGGGTTCCTGCAGCACGTCCTCGACCGCGAGACCTGAGCCTCGTCGCGCGGATTGAATGGCCCCGCCCCGCATCCTCATCGTCCGCCTCGGCTCAATGGGGGATATCCTCCATGCTCTCCCGGCCGTCGCGTCGCTGCGGCGCACCTGGCCCGACGCCGGCATCGACTGGGCCATCCATCCTAAGTGGCGCGAACTGCTCGCCGGCAATCCCCTCGCCCTCGAACCCATTTACGTCGAACCGGGCGAACCCGGCTTCTGTGCGCTCGGCCATTCGCAGGCTGCGCGCCGCCCGCTACGACTTCGCCATCGATTTCCAGGGACTCATTCAGAGCGCCATCCTCACCCGCCTGGCGCGCCGCGCCGCGGTTTACGGCTTTCATCGCTCGCTGGTTCGGGAATGGCCGGCCGCGCTCTTCTATACGCATGCGCTGCGAGTCGCGGCGCCGCACGTCGTCGATCGTAATCTGGCGCTTGCCGCTGCCGCCGGAGCCCAGCCCGGCCCCGCCGAGTTCGCGCTGCCGCCGGGCCGGCCGGAGGGCGAGTTGCCCGAGCGCTTTGTCCTCGCTTCGCCCCTGGCTGGATGGACCGCCAAGCAATGGCCGCTGGAGTATTATGCGCCGCTGGCGCGCCGGCTTCGGGAAGAGTGCGGCCTGTCGCTGGTTCTCAATGGCGCTCCCTCATCCGCGTCTGGCCTGAGCAGCGTCGAGGACGCGCGAGTCCATATCTCCAGCCTCTCCGGACTGATCGATGCGACCCGCCGGGCTACGGCCGTGCTCGGTCTTGACTCCGGTCCGATGCATCTCGCGGCCGCTTTGCGCAAGCCGGGAGTGGCCCTTTTCGGCCCCACGGATCCGGCTCGCAACGGGCCTTACGGGAACTCGTTGACCGTGCTCCGCCACGCCTCGGCAACGACCACTTACGCCCGCCGCCCGGTTGTGGATCCCTCGCTCCGCGCCCTCACGCCCGACCTCGTCTTTGCCGCCCTGAGCGCGGCTTTACGCGACGCACCGTCCACCGCGGACCTCGGACCGCGAGGGCCGCGCGCCAGCGCCGCGGCAGGAGATCCGCTTCCCTGATGCCGCTCTTCCCCAAACCCTACGCCGACTTCGTCCAGCGCCTGCGCGTGCCCATCGGCATTGTGGTCGTTGCCGGCTTTGGCTGGTTCGCGCGCCCAACTGCCCTCTCGCTGCTCGCCGGACTGCCCTTCGCCGCCGCCGGACTCGCGCTGCGTGCCTGGGCCGCCGGCCACTTGCGCAAGAATCAGGCCCTGACTATTTCCGGACCTTACGCCTGGGTGCGTAATCCGCTGTATCTCGGCACGCTGATCGCCGTCGCCGGCTGCCTCATCGCGGCCGCCCGCCCGGTCCTGGCGCTAGTGACTCTGGCGGTCTTTCTGCTCATTTACACGCCCGTCGTGGAGCAGGAAGAGCAGCATCTCCGCGCGCTCTTCCCAGACTATGAAGCCTACGCCAGGCGCGTGTCGCAGTTCATTCCTCGCCCGCCACGCGAGCGGCTCGTCCAGCGCTTCTCCTTCGAGGTCTACCAGCGCAACAGGGAATACAAGGCCCTGCTCGGCTTCCTCTGGGCCTACGCGTTCCTCGTCGTCAAGGCCCTGATTTGAGATGCCCGTCGCTCGACGCCGATTCTCGGACATTGTGCTTCTTACGCCGGTAGCAGAACGAACTTCGCCCGCTCCAGGTGATCGGCCCGGTCTTCCAGCCCGATCAGCCCGCCGTTCACCCGCCGCGTGATCGCCTGCAAATCGTCCTGGTCCGCCAGTTCATTCAGGCCATGCCCGGTCCAGAACCAGCACGCCGCATCCACCGCCAGCGCCGGGTCGGTTGCCACTTTTTCCCAATTCCCGTCTGCCGTCAGGTCCACGCCGATCGAGCGCCCATAGACCGCGTAGTTCGCGCGCCCGGTGAGTTGGATCAGGCCGCGCCCCTTGAACCTCGGCCCGTCGCCGGGCTGCGCATTGCCCAGGTCTTTTCGCCCCTCATAGGCCTCGCCGCTCGCCAGCTCCTCCACGTACTGCAAATCGCCGCTCTCGTGGCCCGTCTGCGCCAGGAAATGCGCCATGCGCAGCGGCGTGTTGATCTGAGCCGCCTGCATTCGATCCAGCATCGGCATGTAAAACAACTCGAGCTGGGACGATCTTGCGTTCAGCATCACGAAATGAAACTTCTCTGGCGCCATGCCGCCGGGCAACCCACCCCGCAACTCCGCCAGCATGTCGCCGCCCGGCGAAACGACGCCGTCCGGGGCCGTCTGTCCCATTGCCTGAGTCTGGAACGCGAGGATCGCATTCAGCGAGGCCGTCCCGAATTGTCCGTCCACCGTGAGCGCCGCCGTGCTCGCAATTTGCGCCTGGTTCATGTTAATCAGCAGCTGAACCACTTTCACGTCGCCGCTTCGGTTCTCGCATGCTCGTCCCACCGCACCGCTCAATAGCATCTGTCAGCCTCCGTCGGCGCTCCCGGTCTCCCCGGTTGATTCATTCCTCGCGCCCCAGGTTCAGCAAGCGGCACATGCCGGTCCCCATACCTTATGTTCTTCGGAAACAGTTGAAATCGCGCGGGAAAAAAAGCCACAGCGCGCGTGAATGCCCGATTTCAGCCGGTCTTGTCGCTCCGCCAGGCGCTTCCGCGGAACTCCGCAAAGCTCCGGCCCGGAACCTCCACCTGGTTGTGAAATGATCTACTTATGCAACTGACGTTTTGGGGCGCCGCCCAGACCGTGACCGGCTCCATGCACCTGCTGACTCTGAACGGCAGCCGCTTCCTGCTCGATTGCGGCCTTTACCAGGGCCGCCGCGAGGAGGCCCGCGAGCGCAACGCGAAGCTGCCCTTCCCCGCGAACTCGATCAATTCGGTGATTGTTTCGCACGCGCACATCGACCACACCGGCAACCTGCCGAGCTTGGTCAAGAGCGGTTTCCGCGGCCCCATCGTCACCTCGCCGGCGACGATTGATCTCAGCAACCTGATGCTGGCTGACTCGGCCCATCTCCAGGAAAAAGATGCCGAATTCATGGCCAAACGGAACTCGCGCCGCCACTCGCTCGGCGACCCCGACACGCCCGCAATCGTCCCCCCGCTCTATTCCGTCGAGGACGCGCAGCGCACGCTGCCGCTGTTCCAGAGCGCCGCTCAGCACCAACTGCGCCAGATTGCCCCGGGGCTTACCTATTTCTCCTATGATGCCGGTCACATGCTCGGCTCGACGGCCATGGTGCTCACGCTCGAGGAGCAGGGCCGCAAGCGCACGCTGGGCTTTTCCGGCGACGTCGGCCGCTGCCATCTGCCCATCACGCGGGATCCCGAGCCGTTGCCGCCGTGCGACTACCTCATCATGGAGTCCACCTATGGCAACCGCTTCCACGACCCGATCGGCGCAGTCGGCGACAAGCTCGCCGCGACCGTCAATCGCACGATCGCGCGCGGCGGCAAACTGATTGTCCCGGCCTTCGCCGTCGGCCGCACGCAGGAGCTCGTGCTGCTGCTGCACGAGCTGAACGACGTCAACAAAATCCCGGATTTTCCCATCTTCGTCGACAGCCCGCTGGCTGTGGCTACGACTGAGGTGTTCCGCAAGCACACCGAGTTGTACGACGAGGAAACCAAGGCCGTCGCCGCCCGCTACGCGGACCCCTTCGGCATGAAGATGCTGCGCTACATCAAGGATGTCTCCGAATCCAAGGCACTGAACGACTCGCGCATGCCGTCCATGATCATCTCCGCCTCCGGCATGTGTGAAGCCGGGCGCATCCTGCACCACCTGCGCAACAACATCTCGAACCCCAAGAACACGGTTCTGATCACCGGCTTCATGGCCGAAAACACCCTCGGCCGCAAGCTGCTCGACAAGCTACCGGAAGTCCCCATCTTCGGCGAGCTCGTTCCGCTCCGCGCCGAGGTCGTCAAGCTGGATGAGCTCAGCGGCCACGCCGACCAGCGCGAACTGCTCGAATGGATGGAGCCCATCACGCCCGGTCTCAAGCGCGTCTTCCTGGTTCACGGCGAACTGGAGGCCCAGACTGCCCTGTCCCAAGCCATCCAGGAACGCTATAAGCTCCTGGTCACGATCCCGGCGCGCGGTGATTCCATTCCGCTCGACTAGCGGCCTACGATCGGACCCCGGCGCCCGGCGGGGTGCTGCCAATTATTGTGAGAACCGAGCCTCGGGTCGCGTGCCGACTGGCGCCTCTATGTTTGAATGGAATGGGAGGGACGGCCGCGCGGCCATATCCCATTCCCGATCCGCCTGCTTATGAATCGCACGCTCATTGTGGTCGCCGGAGTCCTCCACCGGGACGGGTTGTTGCTGATTGGCCAGCGCATGTCCGGCGACCGCCATGCGCTGAAGTGGGAGTTTCCCGGCGGCAAGGTCGAGGCCGGCGAGACCCCCAAACAGGCTCTCGCTCGCGAGTTGCGCGAAGAACTCGGCATCGAGGCCGTCGTCGGCCAGGAGATCGCGCGCTACGAACAGGCCACGCGCCGCCGCAGCCCGCTGCTGCTGTTGTTCCACGCCGTCAACAGCTTTGTCGGCGAGCCGCGCGGCGTCACGTTCGAGCAGATCCGCTGGGAACTGCCCGCCAAGCTCCCCGAATACGATTTCCTCGACGGCGATCTGGATTTCATTCGCCGGCTGGCTCAGGGACGGCTCCGGCCCTTCTCTTAACCGTGGATCGGGACCCGGGATGGCCGCCTGCCCAGGCGGTCTTGGAGATCCCGTGACAACTCCCCAACCCGTGCGTTGATATCCGATTTAGAGCCGCCCGGCCCTTTGCCGCGAATCAGTGCGTCCAGCGCGAGCTGTGGACCCGGGCAGCGTGGGGCTGGGCCTCATGCAGCTTGCGCAGGAACCACTCGGTGACCCGGGGGGTGCGTGATCCAGAGAGCATGCTTTCGGCCATCAGCAGGCAGACCACAAGAAAGACCACGGAGCTGAGCGCGACAGTGGTGATGATGACCAGTCCGACGACGATTGACATGGCGTTCTCAGCTCCCTTCCCGGCTTATCGGTACCGATGCCCGGCGCCTGCAATGAACAATAAGCCGCAAGATCCTTCATTCGCACTTCAACAGACGGCACGACGTACGGCCCGGTTTCTGGATGCCGCTCGCCTTGTCCCGTCTCATTTGTACATCGAATTGTCACAAATGGATACACTGAAAACCAGATTTCTGACATTTTGTAGTACTAATTCGCCTTAGCACGGGTCAGAATAAGACTCCCCACGTCTTTTGAGACCGGAAACTCTGATGATTTCGGTCGGGCTCGGGCCCGTCTCTACCAATCCACGACACTGCCGTCGTCGGCGTAGTACGACTCGGGGGCCTTGTCGGCCCTCACGGCAGCAGAACCGATTCCTAGCTGCAGCGTCCCCGAACCGCGCGCGCCATCAGAAGGAGCAGGCCGAAGCCCATGAGAGCGAAGGTCAACGGTTCGGGCCCGCTTTCGGATGGACCATCATTGATGACCATCGCCGCAGGATCGTCGGAAGATCCAAATCGTAGCCGAAGCTCCCTCTCGGTGTTCATGATTTCCTCATGCTTTTCCATTCGCTCGGTCCCGTCGATCGTTTCGTAGCGTGTGAGACTGGTGCTGGCTGGGCGGACCACCCTGCGCGTGTCCGCGGCGTGGAACAGAACCACTCCGACAGTGCGCCCGTCCGAGGCTGGCGTCTTTGAGGGGGCGACGTCAATGGAAAACTGCAGAGATTGGTCGGTTCCGAACGCTATGGGCGAGGCAGCGAAGGCTGCCAGGGCATTGTTGTCTCCGAACGATGCATTCCGCTGAGACCGGCTATTGGCGCTCGTCATCCGCAGTGCTGCCGTTGCGGCCCGCAACGATGCTGAACCGGGCATGAGCTGGGGTGTCCGGGTGTCATTGGGGACAGTATTGCGGAGCAGGATCGTGCTGGCGTGCAAGCAGCACGGAACAGACACCACAGCTGCCATTGCAAGAGCGGCTTTTGCGATTCCCAACCCAACCAATCGGAACTTTGGCATATGGTCTCCCACTATTCAGGACATGGTCATCGCTTAGGACATCGTCAGTGATGCACGCGTCGCACCATCTTCGGCCGCTCAAGCCAAGTCACGCGGCAACTGTGCAAGCAAAGGCAGTTGTGAGCAGACTATGGCAGTTGCGCGATATTACCGGCTCTCGCAGAGAAGACAAAGACGTCTGCAACAAGCGCAAGTCTTGCTGTGCGAAGTGCAGCTTTTGCTGTGGGCATCGCGCCAGACAGGTCAGTCGTGCGCTGCTTTCCAGGCTAATCGCCGCCGAACATATCCAGCCGTTTCAACAGGAGATCCGCCGGCTGCGACAGGTGCACGTTTTGCACAGCAGAGTGCAGGTCCTGCCAGCGGGACGTACGCCAGAATGAACCCGACGGTCGGCTTTCCCGGGCCGTACGGAGTCAGTAAGCTGCTTAGCTTCAGCAAAATGGAGTCACAAGGCTGAGGCCGCAGACCAACTGGGCCATCGCGTGCTTACCTCCAGACGACGAACTGCTCTGTCCACACGCCGGAGACCTATGCGGCGCTCATGCGGGTGGACAATGAGCGGGCTACGCGAGGACGACAGGGAGAAGGATAAACAATGACGATTAGAGGCTTTGTACAGGCGGCCTTGACAATGGGAGTGGTTTTCGTGATGGCTGCCAGCGCCAGTGCCGGCACCATAACTTACAACACAAGCGCAGCAGGTTCCGAGTTCGTGCTGCCCAGCGTCGGTCTGACGCTAAGCAGTACTTCGGGCGATGCTGGGACGATCACGTTCACACCGATCACGAGCGCAGCCATATCGATTCCGTCCAACATCAGTTTGGGAGAGTTCAAGATCACATGCGCAACGTGCACGGCTTCGGGAGGGGCTTCGACTTTCGGCTCATTCACATTCGACCTGGTCTTCACGGATGTGACCGACGGCGCCACCGGGGAGTTTGTAGGTACATCGGCCGGCGGTACGGTGAGCTACAACTCCAGTAGCATTGACATCGTTTGGGCGCCGTTGGTCCTCGGGCCGGGAACAATCAACGCGCTGACCGGGAATTTCGGTGCGACGTATGTCACCACTACAACACCCACGCCAATCGTGGCTCTCAATACCAATACCGGGACTACGTCGGTTCAGGGATATATGGGCAGCTCACCCGAGCCGGCGACCCTCTCCCTGATTGGCGGCGGTCTCGTGGGGCTCGGTCTCTTGCGCCGCAAGAGGTTATCGCGCGGGTAGGCGGGCCGAGGAGTGTGCGTCGTTATTTGGTCAACCTGACTGGATCAACCGGCCCCGACTGTTTGCGGAGCAAGGGCTTTTGTCCCGGAGAAAGGCCCAAGACTCTGAATGCCGAATGCAACATTAACGACTGGCGGATGGCAGTCGATGCAGTTCAGCTTCTGCGGGAGGGTCTTTCCGCAACCTGTCGGGGCATTTTTTGAATACTACAGCGAAACAGAAGCGAGTAGACACACTTCTGAAGGCCCTTGCTTGTGACTGCGCAGTCCGTGGCGCGATGACCACACGTTTCACAGGCGTTTACTGGTCTGCCATTTGACTACCAATCGACGACGCTGCCGTCGTCGGCGTCGTACAGTTCGGGATCGCGCCAGTCGTGGCCGATCTTGTCGGCCATCGCGTTCTCGTCGAGTTCGATGCCCAATCCCGGTGCCGTGGGCAGATTCAGGTACCCCTTGGTCACGGTGAAGGGCTGCTTGATGTAGCCCTCGCCCAGCGACACCTGCTCCTGGATCAGGAAATTCGGGATCGACGCCGCCATCTGCACGCCGGCCGCCAGCGAGATCGGCCCCAGCGGATTGTGTGGTGCGATCGTGGCGTAGTAGGCCTCGGCCATCCCGGCGATCAGGCGCACTTCGGTGATCCCGCCGGCATGGCACAGGTCGGGCTGCAGCACCGCTGCCGCGTGCTTCTCCAGGACCTCGCGGAAACCCCACTTGGTGAACACGCGCTCGCCCGTGGCGATGGGCAGAAAGGTGGAGCGCGCGATATCGGCCATCATGTCGTGGTTCTGCGCCTGGCACGGCTCCTCGATGAACATCGGGTTGTACGGCTCCATCGCCTTGATCAGCACCTTGGCCAGCGCCGGCGAGATGGCGCCGTGAAAATCGACGGCGATATCGATCTCCGGACCGACCAGCTTGCGGAATTCGCCCAGCTTTTCACCGGCGTATTGCACCTCGCCCGCCGTCTCGATGTAGCGCGACGGACGGTGTTTGGCCGGGCCGGTCTTGAATGCCGTAAAGCCCTGCGCGATGGCCTGCTTCACGCGCTCGGGATTGTCGCCGCTGGCATGGGCATAGACTCGGACCTTGTTGCGCGTCGGCCCGCCCAGCAGCTCGTACACCGGCACGCCCAGCGCCTTGCCCTTGATGTCCCACAGCGCCTGGTCGATGCCGCTCAGCGCCGAGGTCAGGATCGGCCCGCCGCGGTAGAACGCGTGCCGGTAGATGGCCTGCCAATGGTGGACCACGGCGCGCGGATCCTTGCCCACCAGGTAGGGCTCGATCTCCTTCACCGCCGTGGCGCAGGTCAGGGCCCGGCCCTCGGTGATCGGCTCGCCCAGCCCGATGATCTCCGGAACGTTGGTGTGGACCTTCAGAAACAGCCAGCGCGGTTTCACCAGGAAGGTCTCCAACCTGGTGACTCTGAGCGCCTCCCGCTGCCGGACCGGCGCGTCCTTGGCGATCTGTTCGGCGCGCTCTTCGGGCAGCAAAGCCATGGCTCCCGCGATGGCGCCTAGCAGCGAACGGCGACCGACACTCTTTGTGTTGCTCATGCGCAATCCCTCCGTCGTGGCACAGGTGCGGGCCATTCTCAACCCGGGCCGCTCCTGTGGCCGCTGCCATTCTATCCGTGTTCGCAGAATCGCGTCTGCTGAGCGGCCGGATGTATGAGCGGCCGGATGAATCCGCTCTCAAGCTAGACTAAAAGTGAATGGGCTTCCGCTTCCGGCATTCGATCTGCAACGAGGTCTACAGGGGCTGGGGTTTTGCCACGGCCTGCCGCGACATGCGGAGCGCCGGCTACGAGGGCATCGAAATCGCCCCGTTCATGCTGGCCGAGGAGCCGGCCACGATTCCGGCGGCTCGCCGCCGCGAGTACCGCGACATCATCACCGCCGAAGGATTGGCTTTCGTTGGATTGCATTGGCTGATGGTCGCGCCGCCCGGCTTGCACGTCACTACGCCTGACCAGGCCCTGCGGGAGCGTTCCTGGCTGCACATTCGCAATTTGATCGACCTGTGCGCCGATCTTGGGTCGGACGGCGTGATGGTCTTCGGCTCGCCGATGCAGCGCGCCTCCACCGGCGGTTCAACGCCCGAGCAGGCGCGGGAGCGCTTCGTCGAAGGCTTGGCTTCGGTGGCCGGCCATGCCGCCGAACGCGGCGTGCGGATCCTCGTGGAAGCGTTGCCGAAGAGCCAATGCGATGTCGTCGGCACGCTGGCCGAAGCCGCGGGCATCGTGCGGCGGATCGGCAGTCCGGGCGTGTGGACGATGTTCGATACGCACAACGCCGTGGGCGAGACGGAGCCGCACGCCGCGCTGGTCGAGCGCTATTTCGAGCTGATCCGCCACATCCATGTCAACGAGGTGGACGGGAAACATTGCGGCGCCGGAGACTATGATTTTGCTCCGCTGTTGCGCAGCCTCAGGAAGTTGAATTACGGCGGGTGGATTTCGCTGGAGGCATTCGATTTCTCGCCCGGCGCAGAGGCCATTGCCCGCCAGTCGATCCGCCATCTGCAAGCATTGATCGAGACATTGTAGAATCGCCGATGGCGTGCAGCATGAGTGGAGGATTATGTCGAAAATCGTCGTGACTGGCGGCGCCGGATTCATCGGCAGCAGCCTGGCGCGCGCGCTGCTGCGCTCCGGAGTCGCGCGCGTTACCGTGCTGGACAATTTGAGTTCCGGTAAGGAATCGAATCTCGCGGAGGTGGCGGATCGGATCGTCCTGCGTGTCGCCGACATCCGCGACTACGGCGCCATCGCACCGGTCCTGGCGGGCGCGGAGCGAGTGTTTCACCTGGCGGCCATCCCCTCCGTTCCGAAATCCATCGAGGATCCGGTTCCATCCCACGAATCGAACATCGACGGCACGTTTAACGTGCTGCGTGCGTGCGTCGAAGGCCGCGCCGGGCGCGTCGTTTACGCGGCCTCGTCATCGGCCTATGGCGACACCGAGGTGCTGCCCAAGGTGGAGACGATGAAGCCCGACCCGCTGTCACCCTACGCCTTGCAGAAGCTGGTCGGCGAAAACTACTGCTCAGTCTTCACGAAGTGCTTCGGCCTCGAGACCGTCGGCCTGCGTTTCTTCAACGTCTACGGTCCACGGCAGGACCCGTCGAGTCCCTACTCCGGCGTTCTCTCCGTCTTCATGACCTGCCTGCTCGAGCGCCGCGCGCCCACGATTTTCGGTGACGGCGAACAGTCGCGCGATTTCACCTACGTGGAGGACGTCGCTGAGCTGTGCATCAAGGCGGCCGCGGCTCCGGCCGGGGTGGTTTCGGGCAGCGTCTATAACGCCGGCAACGGCGAGCGCTTTACCTTGAACCAGGTCTGGCGTCAATTGTGCGCTCTGGAGGGCGTCTCGATCGCGCCGCTGTACGGTCCGCCTCGCGCCGGCGACGTGCGGCACTCCCAGGCCGACACCACGGCCGCGCGCCGCGACTTGGGCCACGATCCGCAATTCAGCTTCGAGAAGGGTTTGCGCCGCACTCTGGAATGGTACCGGCAGAGCCTCATCCGGGCCTGACCAGCGCGCCGCCCAGCCGGAGCGGAAGCTATTGTTAGAATGAGGGTGCGGAACCACCACCTATGCTGGAGAATCCCAACGACCGCAGCATTCTGATTACGTCGGTGGACTACGTCTTCAACTGGGCCCGCAAGTCGTCCATCTGGCCGCTCACCTTCGGCCTGGCTTGCTGCGCGATTGAGATGATCGCCAGTTCCGCCGCCCGTTTCGACATCGCGCGCTTCGGCGCGGAGGTCTTCCGCCCCAGCCCGCGCCAGTCCGACCTGATGATCGTCGCCGGCACGGTCACGCTGAAGATGGCGCCGGTGCTGAAGCGCATCTACGACCAGATGCCGGACCCGAAATGGGTCATCTCCATGGGCGCTTGCTCGAGCGTCGGCGGGCCGTTCAACACCTACGCCGTGCTGCAGGGCGTGGACCGGATCGTTCCCGTGGACGTGTATGTCACCGGCTGCCCGCCGCGGCCCGAGAATCTTTTCTACGGCCTCCTGAAGCTCCAGGACAAGATCGACCGGATGAGCCTGCTCGAGCGCCCCACCGAAGTGCGGCTCGAGGAATCTATGCTGGCCGATTTCCAGCGCCAGGTGATGGTGGCGCAGACGCGCACCCCCGCGGCGTGAGCTCGGCTGCTCCTCTTTACCGAACGCCCGCCGGTCTATGGCGCTCGCCGCTTCTCGACGCGGAGGAGTGGACCGATCACGCCTTCGGCACCGCACTGACGCGTCTTGAGGGCGAGTGGCTGGAGTTGAAGCAGATTCATTCGACATACGTCGCCGCGTGCGACGAATGGCGCGAGGGCCTGCAGGCGGACGGGTTGGTCTCCGCAACGCCTCGCATGCGCCTGGCCATCAAGACGGCCGACTGTCTGCCGATCCTGCTGGCCGATCCGCGCGCCCGGGTGGTCGCGGCTGTTCACGCCGGCTGGCGGGGCAGCACCGCAGGCATCGCCCTGCGCGCCGTGGAATCAATGGTCCGCCTCCACGGCAGCCGGCCGGACGACATTCGAGCCGCCTTCGGACCGTCGATCGGCGTCTGCTGTTTCGAAGTGGGTCCCGAAGTGGCGACGCAGTTCAGGGCCTGGTTTCCGGAGCGGGACGACCTCGACCGCCGGACGTGTCTCGATCTGCCCGAGGCCAACCGCCGCCAGTTGGTCGCCGCCGGATTGCGCCCGGATCGAATCGCGCCCCAGGCCCCCTGCACGGTCTGTGGCGGCACGCTGCCGGCCGGCGGGGAATTCCACTCCTGGCGGCGTGAACACCGCACCGGGGTCCGGATGCACTCGCTGATCTGGATTCGCTGAGCGGGAGGCCGGCTGCAAACACGAAGGGCGCGACCTCATCTGGTCGCGCCCTGTAAGTGAATCCGACTCCTCGGAGTAGCCGCGCGGTTCAGGCAACCATCGCCGGCTCGCTTTCGAACATGTCGAACTGGTCCTCGTGGCCCTGCTGCTGATCGGCCCATTCCTGGCACGTGATACAGAATGGAGTCCACGGTACGGCGTTGAGCCGTTTAGGGTTAATCTCTTCCTCGCAACGCACGCAGATGCCGAACGAGCCCTCGTCGATGCGCCGCAGGGCGCCGCGCACGTTGCGCAGCATGTGCGACTCGCGGTCCAGATTGCGGATCGCCAGCTCCCGCTCGGCCGCGTGCTGCACCTCGTCCAGTGCATCGGCGTTCTTCTCGATCGCGATCCCTTCCCGATTGCGCACGACCTCAGACAATTCCGCCCGTCTGTCCTCCAAAAATTTTCGGAATTTCGTTACTTCTGTTTTTGTCATTTTCGTTACTCCCAGGTTTGTTCTTCGTTTATTTTCTTCCTGTACCCTCCGTTTTGACGCTTCGAGCTCGGAAAAGTTTCAAAATCTTAGCCAATCACACTCATAAATGCTCACTATCCATCCAGTCACCATCGAGCCATTTCGAAATGCCCTATGGTCCGAAGGCGACAACTCGCCACTATAACACAATGTCAAGGCCTGAACTTAGCAATTTTCATGCCATTTTTTTAATTCGGGCACAGCCGGTCAGTTCCAATCGTCCATCACCGGCCTCTGCCAGCCCTTGCCACTCCAGCGGATCTCTTCGACCCTCGCCTTCCTACGCCGCCACCTTACCGCTGCGTGCCTTTGCAGGAACCTGTCCAGCGCGGTTCCAAATCCGGAAATCAGGAGTAAAAACTACCGGATCACCGGATCATAAGCAAGCTCTTCGGCAATTGCAACCGTTTTTGTACCGCTTTTACATCGAATTCGGTACTGGGCCTCTGCATGATGATGTACCAACAAAGACGAAAAATTCTCGATTGCGTTTCACGAAATCGTGAACAACGCGCAGCCGTCACCGCCCGGGCGCCGGGCGGTTCGCGCAGCGGGGCAAATAACTCATTACCGATGTTTCATTTGCGTGAGTTTCCACTAGGACCTGTTCACGCTACGCGGATGGTGGCGACGGGAGCCGGTTTTTCCGAGTTCCAGGAGCGCGGAGCGACGCACACTGGGCGTGCGGCGAGCGACGAGCGACGCCGAAATCGGCGAAACCGGCCCCGTCCCTTCGGGTTGCGGCGAAAAGCGCCTCAGCCTTCGTTGTCGTCCTCGCCTTGGAATGGCCAAAGCCATCGTCCTCCGCCTCGCTTGAGGCGGTTTTCGCGCGCAACGCCATCCGTTCGGGTAGCGTGAACAGGCCCTAGCTGGCGCGGCGTGCCCCGGGCAAGCGCGCGCCGGATCGCGACGGCCGGCAGTTCCAGTGCGCATCCAGAAGCGCGGATACGGTTTGCCGCCTGGCGGCGTGGCCCGCTCGGCGCCACAACACGAAAAAGGCCCGGAGCCCTGAGGGCCCCGGGCCTGTCAGCCGCCAGCTTGCGCGCCAGCCGCTTACTTGGGACAGCCGAGCTTCTTCAGCTCCTTCTGCGTCTCCTTCGTGTCGAGGTCCTTGGCGGCCTTGAAGCCGGCCGGCAGCTTGGTGCCCTTGGGAACCAGCCAGACCTCGACGCGGCGGTTCTCGTCCGCCGTCGAAACGGCCGAACCACGGCGTTCCTGGGTGGCCGCGCGGGCGGAGGTGCCGCACAGGCCGGGTTGTTTGTCGTCGATCTGCTCGTCGCCGGTCCAATCGGCCTTGACGCGCGTCTTGTTGACGTTGGCGCAGGTGCCCTTCCCGTTCTTGCCCGCGCCGCCGCTCAGAACGGCGATGGCATTGAGCGTGCGCTCCTTGTCGAGCGCATTGGCCTTCTGCAACTTGGTCTTCGGAGTTTCGTCGCTGTCGAAGTGTCCAACCAGCACGATGTCGTAGTCCGGATCGGCGGCCTTGGGGGCCAGCTCGTCGAGCAGAATGCGTTTGCCGCAGTTGTTCACCCGGGCGCTGCCCTTGCTGAAGATGAGGTCGCCGAAGCGGATCGCCGCCGGCACGTAGTTCACCTTCACCGCGGTCGCGCAGGCGGCGCCGGCGCCGCGATCGTCCGTCACCCGGCCGCTGATGTTGACCGTCTTCGCCTGGATCTTGCCGCCCTGGTCGAAGCGCACCGGCTTGGAGTCGAATGTGGCGCTGGGGGAGCTGTCGGGCGAGATGGCGCCTTCGCTGGCGGTCCACTTGAACGTCGTGGTGCTGCAGGCGGACCCGGTGATAGAGGCGCTCAGCGCGGCGCTATCGCCGTAGTTCAACTCGGACGGAACGGCCTGACAGCCGCTGACCGTCGGTGCCCTGTACTCCTGGACGCCCAGCGACAGCGTGTTGGCCGTCGCCGTGCGCACCGGCAGACCTGCGTTATTCGGGGCTTCCAGCTGCAGTTGAACGCTGTAAGTTCCGGCGTGGTCCGGCGTGAAGCTCAACTCTGGACTGTTGCCGCCCATCGGCTGGCCGTCCACCGTCCACTTGTATACCAGGCCGCGGCCCGCCGGGTCGCTGGCGTCGATGGAGCGGATCGTGATCGACTTGCCCTGGCACAGAGTGCCCCCGCCGGCGCTGAGCGTGCCGCCCACCAGCGGCCCCAGAGGCTGCGGCACTTCAGGTTTCTTCTCTTCCACCCACTCCGCCTTCTTGCCCCAGTGGTAATTCACGCCCGCCGTGGTCGTCACGCCGAGGAAATTATAATTGTTGGGGATGTACACGCCGCCATTGGGCTCGCTGGGCAGACCGAAGGTCGGGGCGCGCGAATACGAACCGAGAGCGTCGGCTTCCAGGCTCCAATGGTCGTTGAAGTGGTATTTGATGCCGACGCCATAAGTGAATGCCGGGTTCAATGTGTCGCCCAGAGTACCAGCGCCGAAACCCGCGAAGCTGGACGATTGTGCGGCGCTGATCGCGGCACTGGTCGGACGCCAGTTGAAAGCTGCAACGCCGGCCGTCACGAACGGCCGCCATTTCGAGCCGCGGGGCGTCCCGTACAACAACACATTCGCCCCATAATTCATCAGCCTCTGGCCAAAACCGTAAGCCGGTTCGCCGGGCTGAGCGGGGTCAAGGAACGTCACGTTATTCTCGCGGAATGTGTAGGATTCCTGGATTCCGATGTACTTCCAGAAATTCTCCGTCACCTTGGCCCCGAAAGCGCCGCCGGCATGGAGGTCGGTCCACAGCCCTTGGTCATCCTTCTGGAAAAAGCTGCCGCCGCCGAAAATGCCGAACTCGTACATATCCGGCAGCCTGTCCCCAGGTCCCCAATGGCCGTTTGTCTGGCCCGGTGTGGCTTTGGTCTTTTCAGCCTTTGCTTTCTCCGCCTTGGCCGGCTTTGATTGGTCCGGCTGGGCGTTTTGCGCCATGGCGGGCACGAGCAGTGCGGCCGCCGCAACGGCGGTCAGCATTACGCACCGCCGGAGAAAAGAGCGATCCGAATGGCTTGAAGAGTTCATAGGGTTGGTTCCTTACCTAGAATATTCTATCTCATTCTCAACGCGGCAGATCCAGATAAAAGATGCCCAAGTCGGGGGTCACGGCGAGCAGCCGCCGGCCGCTCTCCGGATCGGTCCAGAGCTTGCGGATTGCGGCGTTTTCCAGCGTGGACCCGGGCCGCAGATGCCAGCTCCGCCCGTTGTCCGCCGATTCGTACAGCCGGCCGAACTGCACGCACCACGCGGTGCCGTCCCGGCAGCCGTCCCAGGCCACCGAAGTGACCGTCCCATCCTCCAATCCTTCGCTGACCCGTTCCCATCTCGTTGACCCGGCCTGGCTGCGGTACAGTCCCTGCGCCGTCCCGAGCAGCACCGCCTCGCTCGTGCGCGGGCTCAGCGCGACATCGTAAATCGAAGATGTGGAAAGCAACATGCTCAACGGCCGCCAGCTGGCGCCGGAATCGTTGGAAACGTACAACGTCTCACCCGTGCGTGCCAGCATGCGCTGCCCCGCCACCATCAGCGACTGGACGTTCGGCACGATCCGCACCGTCGTCAGCGCCGCCGGCGCCCAGTTCGATCCGAAGTCGGCGCTGCGGAACAGCCCTCGGCTCGTCCCCGCGAGCAGCACCGCCCCCTTGGGTCCCTGCACTGCGGCCAGGGCCTGCAGCCGCGTCTCTCCTGCCGCCCCGTCGCTCGTCCGTGCCCCGCGGCTCGCCGCTGAGTTCAGCCGGCCGCCAGGTGCGGACAGGTCCTTCCACGTTTTTCCCGCATCCGTTGACCGCCGCAGTCGGTCGGCATTGCCCACGATGAGGATGTTCGGATTGGACGGATGCGCCGCCAGAAACTGAAAGTGCTGCCCGTCCAGCGCCGTCGAATCCGCCACCAGACGCCAGTTCGCGCCGCGGTCGTCGCTGGCGAATAGCCCGCCCTCGTCGCCGTCTTGCAGCGTCGTCAGGTACAGCCGCATCCCCGCGCGCACCAGTTGCCCCACCCGCCGGCTGGAAAAGCCCTTCTCGGCCTTGTCCAGCGTCTTGCCTCCATCCACGCTGCGCCACAGCCCGCTCGCGTCGGCGGCGATGTAGAACTTCGAGGAGTTGGCCGGATCGAATGCCATGCCCAGAATCGCCAGGTCGTTCAGCAGCTTGAACGTCGTTCCGTCGGTCGATTTCAACAACCCCAGCGTCGTGCCGGCATAGATCACCTCGGGGTGCGCGCGGTCGATCTGGACCACGTGCGTCCGCCGCAGCGTCGGCGGAATGCCTTTGAACTTGGTCCACGGCGCGCCGCCCGTTTCGGTGCGGTAGATGCCGCTGCACGCGCTCAGCAGCACCCGCTGCGGCTTGCCCGGATCCACGTAGATCGAGAACACGTCCGTGTCGTCAATCAACCCCTCGTGGATCGACTGCCAGGTTTCGCCCCCGTCGCTGGTCTTCCACGGCAGGTGCGGCGTGCCGGCGTAGATCGTCCGCTGGTCCCGCGGGTTGAACGCCGCCGCCGTGATCACCCTCATCTCGTGCAGCCACGGCTTCGAGATACGGCGCCACTTCCGCCCGCCGTCCTCGCTCAGCCACACCCCCTGTGCAGTGCCCGCCGCCAGCACGCGCGGATCTTTCGGCCAGGCCGCCAGAGCGTGCAGCGGCGCGCCTGCCAGCTCCGGCACCGCCTTCCACGTCCGGCCCTGATCGTCGCTCGTCCATAGCCCGGAAAAGGGCGAACCATTGGCGTTGACGCCCGCCAGGTACCGCCCCGGCTGGGCCGTGTCGAACAGCAGCGACGTCACCGTTCCCAGGAAATGCCGCGGAAACGCCAGCCGCGTCCAGCTCGCGCCGCCGTCGGCCGATCGATACACCAGCGAATTCCGCGCCCCGGCCAGCAGTTCCCGCGGGTTGGCGCTGTTCACCGCGATCGCCGTCGCTCCACCGCCCCACGGTCCCGCCGCCATCCATCCCGAACTGGGATCAGCGCCCGCGTCTGAGGTAACTGGCTGGTCCGCCGCCTGCGCGCACATTGCAAACGCGGCTGCGGCCAGCGCGCCGATCATCTTCATCTTTGTTACGGGGATCAACTTCTAGCGTAGCGACTCACGCGCCATGTTGCCGCTGTCGATCCGCGTTTGCCAGTCCTCTTTGACTGCGTGCGGCGGACCACCTGGCCCGGATGTTGCACCACGATCGCAGCGACGCGCGCCGATCGGGCGCAGCGTTCCGCAACACCCACGGCTCCCTGTCCGTCCGTCCTGACGCACTCTGAACAAACGCGGCTACGCCCTCATCCCCCGCGCGGCCGGCTTCGGCGTATCCGGCACCACCGGCGCAGTCACCGCCGCAGCCGCCGGCGCCAGCCCCAGCGCCTGCCGCACCGCGGCATCCACCGCCGCCAGCGTCTCGGGATGGTCGCGCAGGAACTGTTTGGCATTGTCCCGCCCCTGGCCGATGCGCTCGCCGTTGTAGCTGTACCAGCTGCCGCTCTTCTCGACGATGTTCTTCTCGCTGGCCACATCGATCAGGTCGCCCACCAGGCTCATCCCCTCGCCGTACATCAGGTTGACTTCGGCCTCGCGGAACGGCGGCGCCATCTTGTTTTTCACCACCTTGATTTTGGTGCGATTGCCCACCACCGTTTCGCCGTCCTTGATCGCCGCGATGCGCCTCACGTCCAGCCGCACGCTCGAATAGAACTTCAACGCCCGCCCGCCCGTCGTGGTCTCCGGATTGCCGAACATCACGCCGATCTTCTCGCGGATCTGGTTGATGAATATCAGGCAGGTATTCGACTTCGAGACGATGCCCGTCAGCTTGCGCATGGCCTGCGACATCAGCCGCGCCTGCACGCCCATGAACGAGTCGCCCATCTCGCCTTCCAACTCCGCCTTGGGCACCAGCGCCGCCACCGAGTCCACCACCAGCATGTCGATGGCGTTCGATGCGATCAGCGCGGCCACGATCTCCAGCGCCTGCTCGGCGTAGTCCGGCTGCGAAACCAGCAGATTGTCCGTGTCCACCCCCAGCTTGCGGGCGTACGTCGGGTCGAGCGCATGTTCTACGTCGACAAAGGCCACCATCCCGCCGGCCTTCTGCGCCTGCGCCAGTGCCTGCAGCGCGATCGTCGTTTTGCCCGACGATTCCGGCCCGAAGATCTCGACAATGCGCCCCCGTGGGAAGCCACCCACGCCCAGCGCCGCGTCCAGCGAGACCGACCCCGAGCTGACCACGCTGACCTGGACCGAAGCCTCGTGCGCCCCCAGCCGCTGCACCGTGCCCTTGCCGAACTGCTTGTCGATCTGGCCCAATGTCACGGCCAGCATGCGCTGCTTTTCTTTCTCGTCCATCATGGTGTCTCCCTAATATACGCTCTCCCGACGGGGCATTTGTACCAATTTACACCTTTTATTCGCCCCTGGCTAGAGGCTGCCGCGTGCGCACGGATCTCGCCTCACAAGAGTATCGCGCCTCGTCCAAGAAGATGAGTGCCGCCCCATCGGCTTTCTCTCGCGCTCATGTTCGCGATGGCCGCCGGCTCCGCTGCTTGGCTGAGATCGACTTAATGATCAACCGGTTTGGCCTCGTCGGATCCAGCGCGACGGGAGCGCGCTCGATGGCCTGCGCCATCAGCGCCTGGATCGCCGGACCGTCCAGCGCCTCCGCGCTCTTCAGTACCACGTGCCGCACCACCTTACCTGACCCCTTGAGGATCTTCTGCGAATCGTCCAGCTCCAGCGCCCCAAAGAAGAACAGGCTCACCCAGCGTGGAAAGACCGCGATGGAAAAGAGCACCTCCGACGTTCGCTCCGTCGCGCCGAAGCCGACCGCCAGCGCGTTGTAGTTGTCGTAGACCAACTCTATCGCGCCCGGCAGGCGCGCTCGCATCTTCGTCAGGACCGCGCGTGCCAGCGCGGCCGTCTCCGGCGTGTACTTCGCCAGAAAGCCCGCCAATTGCGCTTCCGGATCCTCCACGGCGGCCGGTGTCGCCGCCGCGGCGGCCGGAACCCGCGCTTTCTTCCGTGCCGGCATAGGAGCAAATGTACCATGGCCTCCGCGTAGCGCGATGCGCCGCCGTTTCTCCAACTCCCTGCCGCGACGTTGACCTTCGCGGAAGCCCGACGCTATACTCGCCTATGCACGGGTTGGCGCAGGCCGTACGCCGGCGCCACGTAAGAGGGAACCCGGTGAGAATCCGGGACTGCCCCGCAGCGGTAAACGGGAACGACCGCCGCACGAGTAGGCACTGGGCGCCTCGCCAGACGCCCGGGAAGCCGCGGCCAGTAGGAACAGCTCCTTCGCCGGAGTTCACGCCCGCAAGCCCGAAGACCTGCCCACTGCTCGCCCCCCAAACCGGGGGCGGAAATCGATGCAGCTCTCGAGGGAGGGGCGCGTGCAACGCTTCATTTTTTCTACGTTTATTTTGGCCGCATTGGCTTGGCCCGCATGGGCCCAGCCGGCGCGGCCGGCCACAGTTTCCGGGCGCGTGCTCGATCCATCCGGCGCCGTGGTGCCGGCGGCGGCCGTCAGAATTTACAGCCGCGATAACGCCGCCCGGCTTACCACCGCGACCAGCGCCCAGGGCGACTACCGCTTCGAACGCCTGCCGGCCGGCGAGTATCTGATCGAGGCCCGCACCGAGGGCCTCGACCAGGCCAACCCGGTGCAGCTCCACATTGCCGCCGGGCAGGATGTGAAACAGGACCTGACCTTGGACATGCGCGGCCTGGCCAATCGCATCGAGGTGACCTCCACTTCGACGCCGCAATCGACCGTCGAGGCTGGCAAAGCGATGGATGTCGTCGACCGCGCCGAGCTCGACCAGCGCGAGGTCAACTCGCTGACCGAAGCGTTGCGCGAAGTACCGGGCCTGCGCGTCCAGCAGCTCGGTGGACCGGGCGAATTCACCCGCATCCTGACGCGCGGTCTGCCCGCCGAGGACACCAGCCTGCTGGTGGATGGGATGCGGCTGCGCGACGTCGCCAGCCCGCAGGGCGACTCCACCGCCTACCTCGCCGATGTGCTGCTCGCCGGAACCGATCAGCTGGAGGTGTTGCGCGGCTCCGGCTCGTCGCTCTACGGCACCAACGCCATCGGCGGCGTCATCAACGTCGTCACCGACCCCGGCGGCGGCCCGTTCCACGGGGAAATCGGCGGCGAGGGCGGCGGCTTGGGCTACGGCTCCGGCGATGTGCGCCTGGGCGGCGGACTCGACCACAATCAGTGGCAATACGGCCTCGCCTCCTCGTTCCTCAATGTGACCGGCGGCGTCGGCGGTATCGAGAACTTCCGCGACTGGAGTGAGCAGGCCATGCTCAGTTGGCGGCCCGACGGGCGCACTGCGCTGACGCTGCGCGTGCTGGCCTTCGAAACCAACGACGGCATCGTCGCTTCGCCTTACGCCGCGCCGGATACGAATCTCCCGCCTACGGGCATCATCCCCGCCATCCCGCTCGCGCCCTCGCAGGTCGTCCTCGCCAATCAGAATCTGCCGTTCTCGTGGGGCAATGCGACATTCGCCCCCAACCTGGCCGACCCCGATAGCTGGGAGGCGTCCAATCTGACCACCACGATGTTGTCCTTCCAGCGCGTGATGAGCTCCCGCCTCACTGTGCGCGTCTCCTTTCAGGATCTGAACGGCGACCGCAACTACACCAACGGTCCGGCCGGGACCGGCTACCAGCCGGCCTTCAACACCACCGACTACTATCGCGGCCGCACCGACACTCTCAACGCCCGCGCCGACATCGCCCTCTCGCCGCACAACCTGGTCACGGCCGGCTACGAGTACGAGCGCGAGGGCTTCGTCAACAACAGTCTCGACGCCAACCCCGATCTCTCCCAGCGCACCAACGCCTCCACTACCGTCACGCAGTCCAGCGACTCCGTCTTCGCGCAGGATCAGCTCCGCCTGATCGGCGATCGCCTGCAGTTCTCCTTGAGCGGCCGCATCACGCACTACGATCTCGACGCGCCAACCTTTTTCGGCGGCACAGCCATCTACGCCAACGCGCCGCTCTCCAGTCCGGCCAACTCCTACACCGGCGACGCCTCCGTCAGCTACTTCCTGCGCTCCTCTCAGACCAAGCTGCGCGCGCACGCCGGCAACGGCTACCGCTCCCCGTCGCCCTATGAGCGCTTCGGCACATATTTCTACGGCGGGTCCTTCTACGCCTTGGGCGATCCGCAGCTCGCGCCCGAGCGCACCATCGCGCTCGACTTCGGCTTCGATCAGTATTTCGCCGCCCGCCGCCTGAAGCTCAGCTCGTCGTACTTCTACACCCGCCTGCAGAACGTCATCGCCTATGGCCCCACGCCGGTCAACGACCCCTACGGCCGCTATGGCGGCTACATCGACGCCGGAGGCGGCATCGCGCGCGGCGTCGAGGTCTCGGGTGAGGCGCGCCCCTGGCGCAGCATGATCCTGCGCGCCAGCTACGTCTACACGAGCGCCATCGAAAAGAACCCGCAGCTCATCGGCCCGTTCCTGCAATCGATTCGCGTCTTCCCCCACTCGGGCTCCCTCGTGGCGACCCAGGAACTGGGGAAGCGAATGCATTTGACGGCGTCATTGCTGGCGACGTCGGATTACATCTCCGGGGTCTTCTACATCGACTCGGCAGGTGGTGACCGGCCCTATCTGTTCCCCGGTCCGCACCGCCTCGACCTGGCCCTCAGCTACACCCTGCCCCTCGCCGAGCAACGCTCGCTGCGCTTCTACGCCAAGGTTGACAACGCGCTCAACCAGACCTACTACGAGGACGGCTTCCAAACCCCCAAAGCCTGGGGCTCGGCGGGTCTGAAGTTCCTATTCTGAACACGCGCAGGCTGCCCGACTACGGGCGATCTGTCTCGGCGAGGAAATCGCCAAGAGGCCGCTTGTTCTTGCGTGAATTACAGCCGAGGCAAGCGGTGACAAGGTTGCCAAGACTATTGTCGCCGCCATCACCGGGTGGTGTGACGTGATCCAGCGTGGCCGTGAATCGGGTCAACTGCTTATCGCAGTAGCGGCACTTGTAGGCATCGCGCTCGAAGACCTTGACGCGATTCTCTCGAACGTTGTAATAGTCGATATCGGCGGCGCTGATTTCAGGCCTCGGTTGTGTCGCCGTCCGCTCAGCACGGAATTTCCGGCACGCTTCAATCTCATCTGGGATGAGGACTCGATACGGCGTGCCGTCCCGGTTTGGTTCGCCCTCTCTCCGAATGGCGCCAAAAGTCTCCAGGGCAGCCATTGTTTCACGCACATGCTGGAGCGAAATCGTATCGGAACGATTGGACTTCACTACGCCCGTCTGAAGCCCCCTCGTGCTGAATCGCGAGAGCGGGTTGCCGTTTTCGGCTAACGAGTGCCGGAAGAGATACCAGTAGAATGCGGCTTGGTACGGCGACAAGAGCGGCTGTAGATCGTCAACGATCTCCTGAATAATTAGCGGGAGTTCCAGAGCGGAGAAATCACGATCCCCAAGTGAGCCTGTCTCGGTGCCGATCTGATCCTCCAGCTCATTTAGAAGCCGACGTATCTGTTCCAGCCGCTCGTTCATCTCAGATGACCATTGTAGGTCCGGGACTGGTCAGCGTGGTGGGACGGGTCTTGCGCATGTGCGCAGGGCGAGAGCGGCCCCCCGGCCCAGCCCACGCTCAGAACTGATAGCTCTTCACGACCACCGTATCGTCGTTGAAAGGAGCCCCCGGCGCGGCCAGCAGCCCCGGCCCGCGCTGCTGCCAATGGAACTCCGCGCCTTGCGGCAACCCCGCCACCGGCTCCAGGATGCGCAGCTTGAGCGGCCTGCCGGCCCGCACCTCGAACTCCATTTCCGCGCCGTCCTCGCCCGGGCAGGTGTACAGGATGTCGCGCTTGCGCGGGAAGCCGGCCAGTGCCGTCGCGCCGCCTTCCTGCGTCCACGCGATGCCCTCCACAGATCCGCGCAGCACGTCCCGCGCGTTCAGCATCTGGATGAGAAACGCCTGCGCGCCGCGCTGCGACGCGATCCGCAGGCCGATCACGCGCTTGCCGCGCTCGGTCGCATCCTGCAGCACCTTCACTTCCGGCGCGGTAGCTGCGATCATCGGAGCCGCCTGGCGCTTTGTCACTCCGGGCAGGCCGGGCCACTTCTCGACGCGCTCCGGCGCAGCGCCCAGGAACTGATCCAGGTACGCGTCCGAGCCATGCGTCCGGCTGGCCCACCATGCCTGTCCCGCGTCCACGTCGGCGACGTAGATCAGATCGTCCTCGCGCGGATGCGCCGCGTCGAATCGATTGGCCCACGCGCCGCCGATCAGCGCCAGCGCTACCACCGCCGCGCAGGGCGCGATCCGGCGCGCCGGCCGTTCTCCGGCCAGCGCCGCGATGGGCGCCGCCGCCAGCGCCAGCAGCAGCGCGAACAGCACGCTCGCCGGTCCCGCCGCGCGCATCATCAGCCCCGTGAAGCAGGCGTAGGCGAACGGCAGGATCAACATGAGGCCCGGCAGGCACAGCACCGCGGCCAGCACCGGCCGTTTGGGCCGCACGAGCAGCGCCAGCGTTCCCCCAATCAGCGGCCACACGAACATGTACGTCCCGCCCGGCGCCACGGCGTGAACGGCAATCAGCCCTGCCGCGCCCAGCATCAGCCCGCCGGCCGCGAAGCTCGACTCCGAGCCGTATCTCCGCGCCAGCGCCAGCGCGCCCAGAAACAGCGCCAGCGTGATGCAGAAGTAGGTCACGATGTACCACTCGTGGTTGTATACGTCGCCCTGCGGCAGCGCTGCGTAACCCGGGTGGATGACCTTCAGCAGCCGCCAAACCCACGGCATCACGAAGCCCGCCGCGCCCGCCGCCACCGCGCACCCGAGCGCCCCGGCCGCGGTACCCCTCAGCGTGACTTCGCCCTGCGTCCAGCGCCGCCGCAGCACCAGCCATAGCAGCGCCAGCGCCGCGAAGCTGAACGGCAGCGCCAGGTAGCCCGGGTAGTGGACGAACAATCCGCCCGCCGAAAAGTAGACCGCGTCGGGTTCCCGGGGCCGCAGTTGGCTCCAGTCGGCGTTGCCGAAACGGCGCGCCAGCGCCACTGCGTAGCCGCCGGCCTGCTGCACCGTCGCCGGATCCAGGTGCGCCAGGTCGTCGAACGGCGTGTGGTAGGCCAGCACGTTGCCGATGAACGCGAAGTCGAAGCCCGCGTAGCCGTGCGCCTTGAAGACGCTGAAATCGGTGTCGTTGGGCAGCCGCTTGTAGACTTCATAGGTCAGCGAATTGGCCGCCGGGTCCGGCGCCGCCGCGGCGAATTCGCCGATCAGCGCCCCGTTGCCCGCGCTGGTCTGGAACATGTAGTCGCGCCCGCGCGTGCCGCGCGCGTCGAAGTTCAGCGCCACCGCGACGTCGTTGCGCCAGCGATGCTGATTGACGAACGCCGCCGCGCCGGTCAGGCCGGTCTCCTCGACGTCGAACAGCAGGATGATGTCGTTGCGCAGCTTCGGCCCGGCCTTCAACGCCCGCGCGGTCTCCAGCAGCACGCCCACGGCGTGGCCGTCGTCCGCCGCGCCGGGCCCCAGCCGGACCGAATCGTAATGCCCGGCCAGCAGCACCGCCGGCCCCGGCGTTGTGCCCGCGATCTTCGCCACCACGTTGTCGGCATGCCCGGCGAATACCATGGCGCCGCGTTCATACAGCCCCGCGCCGTGCTGAATTTCGGCCGCAATCCCCAGCTCGTTCAGCTCCTTCACGATGCCGTCCCGCACCACCGCCGCCGCCGCCGAGCCGGCCGGGTGCGGCTGCACGGCGATCCGCCGGACGTGGCTCAGCGCCCGCTCGGCGGAGAACTCCGTGGCCGGCGCCGAGGCCGGCTTGGGGCTCGGCATGGGCGCCCACAGTCCCCACCCCGCGCCTGCGGCCAGCACCGCCACGGCCGCGATTCGTTGCCCACCACTCAGTTGGTTCTCCACCATATCTCTCCCATCGTGTTGGGAACGCGCCGTCCGGCGCAACCGCCGCGCGCGCCCCATTTCATTCGGCGATGTTCCCATCGCGCGCCAGCCGATTGGGACTATGATTTCGGCGCGTAATACCCGCTGCGCGCACGGATGATCAAGTCGTTGCGCATGTGCACGCGCACCTCGATGGGGTGGTACTGGCCGTCCGCCTTCAGCGGCTCGGGCCGGTACAGTATGCTGTACTGGCTGCGCAGCTCGTTGGCGATGTTCTCGAAGTCCTGCTCCATGTCCTGCGCGCGGAACGGGAAGTAGGTCATGCCCCCGGTTTCGTGCGTCAGGTACTTCAGCACCTTGTCGCCCTCGCTCAGCATGTGCACGCCGCCCATGCCGGCCTCCTGGTCATGCATGCTGCCGGTGTTGGTGGTCGAGATGGCGTAAATCACCACGTCCGTCTTCTGCGCGTACTCCAGCGCCTGGTCGCGCGTGTAGTGGCTGGCGTTGTCCTCGCCGTCGCTGATCATCACCATGGCCCGGCGGAATTTGTGCAACGGCCGTTCCTGTATCAGCTTGTCGCGGCACGCCGCCACCATCGCGTCGAACAGCGCCGTGCCGCCGCCGGGACGCAGATCGCGCAGCTTCTGGCCCAGCAGCTCCGTGTCGTCGGTGAAGTCCTGCACCATCTCGGCCTCGGTGTCGAAGCCGTACACCAGCGCCTTGTCCCGCCCCTTGCGCAGGACGCCCTCCAGGAACGCCTGCGCCGCTTCGACCTCGAACCGGAAGCGCGCGCGGATGCTGTTGCTCGTGTCCACCAGAATCGCGATGCGCAACGGCAGGTCGCTCTCGGTGGCGAACTCTATGATCTTCTGCTTCTTCCTGGACTCGAGGACCTCGAAATCCTCCATCACCAGGTTGGTGACGAAGCGGCCCTTCTTGTCCGAGACCGTGAATAGCACGTTGACGCGCGTGACGTCCAGGCTGAAGGTCTGCGAACGGTCCTCCGGCTCCTGGGCCGGCTGCGGCGTGGCTTGCTGCGCCGCGGGCGACCCGGCCGCCTGACGGGCCGCGCCCAGCGCGCCGGACATGCCGGCGACGCCGGCGGCGCCGGCCAGGAACGCTCTGCGCGAAGGCTGGGTGCTCATCCTGAACCTCATTCTAGCCTGCATTCTGCACAACAACAGCCCTCTCGCTTCCAACGCTCCGGCAATCGTGGGGACCGGCGGCTCTGTCGCGAGGGGCCCGCCGGCTGGCCATTCACGCCGCATCTCTCTTGCGCCGCGTGGACTTCCCCCTCTCGCCTCCATCTGCCTCACCGGACGCGGCCGTCCCCGTCAGCGTTGTTGACGCTCTTTCCAGGCCACAAGTTCCGGCGGGAGAGGAGCCTCTACCGTTATCCGGCCGCCGCCGGAAGGCGCATCGAAGCGGATGCGCCGCGCGTGCAGCCATGGCCGCCCCAGCTCCGGTTGCGCCGCCGCGCCGTACAGCGTGTCCCCAACCACGGGATGGCCGATACTCGCCAGGTGGACGCGGATCTGGTGCGTGCGGCCGGTACCGATGTGCACCTCGAGGAGCGTGTACTCGCGCAGCCGCTCCATCACGCGGTACTCGGTGTGCGCGCTGCGCCCGGTCTGCAGCCGCGCCGTCATCCGCGTCCGCCGCACCGGGTCGCGCGTGATGGGCGTGTCGATCGCGCCCTGCTCGCCGCGCAGCGCGCCCTGCACCAGCGCCAGGTACGTCTTCTCCACGCTGCGGGCCGCGAATTGCGCCGCCAGATGGCGGTGCGCGGCGTCGGTCCGCGCCACCAGCAGGACGCCGCTGGTGCCTTTATCCAGCCGGTGCACGATGCCCGGCCGCATTTCGCCCCCGACGCTGGAAAGCCCGCCGAAACGGTGCAGCAGCGCGTTGACCAGCGTCCCCGATGTGCGCCCCGCGCCGGCGTGGACCACCAGTCCGGCGGGCTTGTTCACCGCCACGACATCCGCATCTTCATACAGGATGTCGAGCGGAATCTCCTCGGGCGTCGCCCGCAGCGGCTTCCGCTCGGCCGGCTGGACCACGATCCGCTCGCCGCCGCGCAGCTTCAGCGATGCCTTGCGCGCCGCCGCGCCGTTCACGCTCACCCGCCCGGCTTCGATCCACTCCTGCAGCCGCGCCCGGCTGTATCCGGGAAGCCGCGCCGTCAGGAAATGATCGAGCCGCAGACCCGCGTCGCCGCTGCCGGCCCCGAGCTCCAGCTCCATGGCTATCTCCCAGCCTACACGGCGGGCGTGCGACAATCCTCCTTCGGGACCGCGACCGCTCGTGTGCGCTGCGGGAGGCCTGCGGTCGCGTCCCGGTGTACCATGCGCCGCCTCGCGCCGATTCTGGCCATCGCGCTGCTCGCCGCCGTCCGCTTCTGCCACCTCGACGTGCTGTGGGTTGAAGAAGCCTATCCGCTCATCTGCGCGCGCGCCGTGCTGTCGGGTCAGGCGCTGTATCGCGACATCTGGTTCGACAAGCCGCCGTTTTCGGCCCTGTTCTACGTCCTGATCGACGCCCGCGGCGGGTTTCTCCTGCGTCTCATCGGCGCGCTCTTCGTGGCCTTCGCGGCCTGGGCCGCCTGGCGCGCCGCGGCGCAGCTTTGGCCGCGCGAAGACAAGGGGACTTCCTGTGAGGAAGGCGGCGTCAACGTGTCCGCCTGGGCGGCGCTGCTGACAGCCTTCTTCCTGACCTTCGACTTCCCCGCCGCCGCCATCGCCCTCACGCCCGACCTGCTGACGCTCCCCCTGCATCTGCTCTCCGTCGGCGCCATTGCCGCAGGGCAGCCGTTGCTCGCCGGGCTATTGTGCGGCCTGGCGCTGGGCTTCAACGGCAAGGCCCTGCTGATCCTGGCCGTGTGCCTGCTGTGGCGCTGGCGCGATGCGCCGCGCGTACTCGCCGGTTTCGCCCTGCCGGTGGCCCTGGTAGCAACCTGGCTGGCCTCGCAATCGGCGCTGGGCGCATATTGGCGCCAGGTGTGGGTCTGGGGTGCGGCCTACGCCCGCGATACGCCGCTCGCCCATCCTCTATTGGAAGGCCTGCGCCGCAGCTTGGGATGGGCCGGCTTCCACGTCGCGCTTGTCGCCGCTGCCGTGTGCGCCCTCACGCGCGAGCGCGCCAACCGCTGGCGATTCGTCGGATGGATGGTCATCTCGCTCGCCGCCGCATGGATGGGCTGGCGCTTCTTCCCGCGCTACTTCTTCCAACTTCTGCCCGCCGTCGCGCTGCCCGCGGCCCGCGGCTTCGCGCTCGCCCGCCCGCGCTGGCGCGCCGTGCTGGTGGCGCTGCTGCTGGTTCCTTTCATCCGCTTCATGCCTGCTTCGGCGCAACTCGCCGCTGAAACACTCCAGGATCGCCCGCACGCCTCGCGCGACCTGGCGCTGTTCGAGGATGCGCGCCGCGCCGCGCTGCTCGCCGCACCCTTCATTCGCCCCGCCGACACCGCCCTGGTGTGGGGCTACCGGCCGGAACTCTACGCCCTGACCGGATTGCTGCCCGGAACGCCGTACCTCGACTCGCAGCCCCTCGACGGCGTCCTGGCCGACCGCCACCTGACCGACAGCCGGCCGACCTTCCCGCAACTGGCGCGGCTGAACCGCGAGGCGTTGCTCAAGACGGCGCCGCCGGCCTGGATCTTCGACGGGCTGGGGCCGCTCAATCCGCGTCTCACGGCCTTCAATCCGGCCCTCGGTCTGGCCGCCTGGCGCGACCGCTACCAGGAAGCCGGCCGGACCCGGACCGTCATCCTGTACCGGCTGATTCAACCTGCCGGTTCCGGGGTCCGGTAAGGGACCTGAACCGCCGCCCGTCGGCGCTCGCTCCAAACGGGAAATCGGCCAAAGCTTGGCCATTCCACTACTGTAGAATCAATAAGTTGCAGTGGAAAATGGCAAATCGGCCACGCTGCCCCCGCGCCCACGCTCGATTCGGGGCTTCAAGACGCGCGCGTCCGCGCCTCCGCGGCAGGGCGGTTGCCACTTTCCACGCCCGCCAGGATCGGGAACAACTTCAGGTCGCCTGGCCGGCGTTTCGCAGCGCGCCGCACCCGAAACTGCCCGATCTTGATGGAGGCCTGGAAGATGGCTCCAACGGGGATCACACCGCCCAATTTGTGCGCCGCGACCGCCGCCAGCCCCATGGATGCGACGCATCCGCACGAACCACAGTCCGGGCTTCCCCCGAACTGGCAGGGAACGATCTTAGTTTTCAAGTCGGCCGACAGCGTCTGAGTAGTGAGTGCGAAGACGCATTCCTTGGGGTTTTGCGGAGGCGTGCCAAACTGCCGAATCAAACTTTCCGGCATGTCCAGTTTGGGAAACTGTTTCCGCAGCGCCAACATATCCGCAATCGCACGCTCACGCTCCTCTGGTTGCAGCATCTCCGGCAGTCGATCTCCTTTTTGCGGCGTAAACAAACTGAACCATACCTTGAGAATCTCCGCTCGTGGGGTCCAAAACTCGAGGAATTCCCGCAAATAGCCCGGCCGTTTCATCATCTGACCAGTGATCGTACAATGGACCGTGACGTTTTGACCCGCAATGTTCGTGAGGATCCGATCATACGTCGCGGGGGCTCGCCGGACGTCATGTTCGGGTTGGAGCCCGTCGATCGAAACCACGACGTTCACGTGAGGCAATCGCGTCCAACTGGCCGCGAGAGGACGGAAGGCGCTGGTCACCACCTGCACATGGATGCCCCGGTCCACCAGTTGCGGAATCATCGACTCCAGTTCGCGGTACCGGACCAGTGGATCGCCGCCCACGATGGACAGATGCAAGGGCCGTATCCGGTCCACCAGTTCAAGCACGCCGTCTATGAGTTCCTGGCCCTTGCGATCGATCAAGCTGCGTAAGGTCGCACCGCCGCCCAGATGGGCGTCGTCGTAGGCGTAACAGCCGGGACACCGCAGCGGACATTCACGCGTAATTTCGATTGAGAGCGAGGGGTGCTCTCCTTTGAGGATTTTGCCCCACGCCCGGATCACTTCGGAAGCCTTCACGACAGATTCCCTTTTTAAGCCGCTCTGACGTTGTGGCCACCAATCTGTATGTAGTGATAGAGTATCCCGCGGCGCGAATGGTTTCCGACGATTCGTCGGCCGAGCGGACGACCGCTCAGCTTGCGGGCAGCCCGTCTACTTAGATTGGAAAGCTAGCTTGCGCCGACGCGCGGCGTTGGAGGAGATGAATCTGCTGCCTGTCCGATGCGAACCATCGGATCACTGGGGCGACAGGATGCGCGCGTGTCGGGTGCAACCAGACTCACAGGGAAGGGATCAGCCGTGGTGAGGGAGTCACCGCGCCGCATCGGAGTGTCGCAGTAGTAGTCTCGCAGGTGCAGGACCTTACATACGGCGGCGCGCGGACTGACTGCGGGAGGATCCGGTATATTGTCGAGCGCGGCCACTATCAGCAATGCCGCCAGGATCCACAATGTGCACGAAACCGATTTCATCTACTGTTGTGCACCTGGCTTTTATCCTAACGTATCTTTAAGCCTAAAGAGCCGTGGATTGCTCCCGGGCGCGCACGCGCCGCCCGGTCCTGGCTGAACAACTCGTCTAGCAGTGCTCTTGCGTGTCGGGTCCGCGAGGGCTCCGAACACGCCGTCCAGGCAGGCGAAATGCGTGACCATGTTGTCACGCTCCCGGTTCCATACAACGGGGAGGCGCCGTGCGCGCTCCGCTGCGGCGCGGTGCGCTCCACCACCACCCGCCGGCTGCGGTACAGCTTCGTCTTCCGCAGATTGCAAATGTGCCCCACCGAGATCCCCGCCAGGCGCTCGAACTTGGCCCGCCCGTAGCGCCGCGGAAAACACTCCCGCCGCACCTCGGGCGGCCGCAACTCGCGCTCCCGCCGCCAGCGCCCGATCAGCCGCGTCACCTGCGCCCGCTTCAGCCCCGTCACCCGCTCCAGGTAGCGCCGTACCACCCCCTTGTCGCCCTTGCCCAGGGCCGCATACTCGACCGCGGCGAGCACCCGCGCCATCAAACCCCACCGCGCCGCCCGCTCCGGCAACTCGAACGCCACCCCGCCCGCGCCGGCCAGAAACACCCGCATCCCGGCCACGCTCAAACCGCCCGCGTCCACCATCATGGGTCCCATCGCCCCACGACATCACCCTGGCCCCTTCAGGCTCCTCCCCTTAATGAAACAAACTCCCGTTTCAGGCTCATTCTGCATTGGACAAGTCTCGCGCTTGACACCCAGGTTTAAGCTGAATCGGATAGCCCGCCTCCGCGGCCCGCTATCGACGCTCTTTGAAAAACGAATAGTTAGCGAATAATCTACCGGAAGATAGCCAATTAAGTCACTCATTCTAAAAACAAAAGTCAACAATTGGCTTTGTTTCTCATTTTTTTGTTTTTGCGCCGCGGCGGCGGCCTGTGCGGGCTGGCTCGCCACTCCGTTCACCGGCCCTGCCGCTATTCTCGCCAGATGCGGCGGAGTGCGCGCGGGGCGCGGCTGGCATATGATTGCGAGGACTGCGCGAGATAGGAGCCGGATGGAATGACAGCGACAATGTGGCTGGGCCTGGGGCTGACGCTGGCGGCGGGGCTGCTGAACGGCAACTCCATGTTACCCATGAAGTTCGTCAGGCGCTGGGCGTGGGAGAACACGTGGCTGGTGTTCAGCCTGGTTTCGTTGCTGATTGTGCCCTGGGCGCTGGCGTTGGGGCTGGTGAGGGACTTGGGCGCGTTGTACGCGGGATTGCCGGCAGCAGCGTACGCGGCGCCGCTGCTATTCGGCGCGGGGTGGGGGATTGCGCAGGTGCTGTTCGGGTTGTCGGTCGCGCGGCTGGGGATGGCACTGGGCTACGCCATCATCGTCGGCTTGGGCGCGCTGGGAGGGTCGCTGGTCCCGCTGCTGGTGCAGCACCCAGCGGTGGCCGGCACGCGCAAGGGCGCGCTGATTTTCGCCGGAGTGGCGATCATGCTGCTGGGGATCGCGGTGTCGGCGTGGGCCGGGCGGCGCAGGGAGCGGGTCACGGCGGCGCAGGCGAGCTCGGGCGGTTACGCGGCGGCGTTAGCCGTGGCGGTGCTGTGCGGGCTGATGGCGCCGATGATCAATTACGCCTTCGCGTTCGGCCAGCCCATCGCGGAGGCGGCGGTGGCACGGGGCACGGCGCCGGAGGCGGCGGGCTACGCGGTGTGGCCGGTGGCGCTCGCCGGCGGGCTGATCCCGAACCTGGCGTATTGCTTCTACTTGCTGACGCGCAACCGGACCTGGGGGCGGTTCCGCGGTCCGTCGAGAGCCGACGCGGGGATGGGGACGCTGATGGGGTTGCTGTGGATGGGAGCGGTCGGGCTGTACGGATGGAGTTCGGTGTTGCTGGGCGCGCTGGGGACTTCGGTGGGGTGGGCGCTGTTCCAGATTTTCATGGTCATGACGGCGAATCTTTCGGGCGTGCTGACAGGCGAGTGGAAGCAGGCGCCGGCGGCGGCGCGGCGCGGGCTGTGGGCCGGGCTGGCGCTACTGGCGGCGGCGACCGTGGTCATCGCCGCGGGCAATCGCTAGCCCGGATGTTGCACCACGATCGGAGCGAGGCGCGATGAGAGGGCTGCATATACAAGGCGCACGACGGGAGCCGCCCGCAGGCGTACTTGGCAGTACGTCGAGGACGGCGACCGAGGGCAACGAAGTAAATGCGGCCCTATCGCGCGCCGCAGCCGATTGTTGGTGAAACATTCGGGCTAGAGGTGGGCGACGTCCAGGCCGGAGTCCCACTTCTCGTTGACGGCCAGGAGCTCGTCCCAGCTCCAGGTGCGGCCGGAGTAGGCGGCGAAGCGGCCGAGCATGGCGCTCAGAGTCGATTCGGCGCCCTGCGCGGCTTCGTTGATGAAGTTGCCGCTGACGATGCTCTCGATGAAGTGCTGTTCCTTCATGGCGTCGGCGTCGTCCAGCGCGCCCTTGAAGGAGCCTGCGGCGGCGGCGGCGGTGTTGGCGATCTGGCCCGGAACGCCGAGTCCGGGGAACTCCCAGGGTTTCTCGCCGGTGATCTTGACCGGCGCGTCGTAGTGCGCTTCGAAGTTGCCCTGCGTGCCGAACATTTGCATGGCCACATCCCAACTGCCCTCGATGAACTGGGTCGAAGTGAGCGTGATGTGGACGTCGCCGGGGTAGGTGTAGTTGACGTTGAAGTGGCTGGAGCAATCGCCCGAATCGCGCCGGCCCTTGCGGCCGCACACGCCCGAGGCGGTCAGCGGGTGCGCGCCGAGGATGAAGTTGTTGAAGTTGACCAGGTGGATATTCTGCTCGACGATGATGTCGCCGGAAAGGACCTTGTCGTAGATCCAGTTGCGCAGGCGGCGCTCGCGCGGCGACGCGTTGGGCCATTCGGGACGGGCGACCGCGCCGGCGTAGTAGTGCGACAGGCCGCACACCATGTCGCCCAATTGGCCCTGGCGGACGCGCTCGGCGAGCTGCACGTAGGGCGTGGCGTGGCGCAACTGGAAGCCGATGGCGACGCTGGCCTTGGAGCCCACCAGGCGGCCGGTCTCGACGACGCGCTTCACGCCGGGCACGTCGACGGCGACGGGCTTCTCGCAATAGATATGCTTGCCGCTGGACGCGGCCTGGGCGAAGTGGTCGGGGTGGAAGTAGGGCGGTGTGGCGATGTGGATGATGTCGATGTCTTTCGAGGCGCAGAGCTTCTCCAGCGAGTTCGGCCCAAAGAACAACTTCGCGGAATCGATGGGCGCCTTGCCGGCCTTCTGAGCGACAGCATCGATCTTCTGCTTGGCGACTTCGGTTTGCGCCTGGAAGAGGTCGCCCAGCGCGACGTACTGCGCAGAAGTGTGCCCGGTGAAGCTCTCGGCGACGCCGGTGCCGCGCCCGCCGCACCCGAACAGCGCCATGCGCGGGGCCGAGTTGCGTTGCGAACCGCGGACGAGCTCCGGCTTCAGGGCCAGCAGGCCCGCCGTTCCGAGAAAAGCCCTGCGGCTAGTAGTGATCATGTCAGACATCCTTCCCAATTGAGAAATCCTCCAACGATCCTACCGCGCGCCGCCCCCGGCGGGCGGGCGGGAGTGGGCTCGGTTGCGGATTGGCGCGGGCTCGAGATAGCTCTCGCCACGCCGCAGTGAGGAAGCGGCGTCTCGAGGGCGGGGATTTGCGCTTTAGGCAGAGTCGTTCGTCCCCGTGTTCGCGTGTCGCGAGCGACGCGTCCGCGGGTCAGGCGCCGGCGCTGAACAGGGTCCACGGGCCGGAGGGCATGTCGATGAGCACGTCCTTCTGCCAGGCCTGGTCGGGATGTTTGGCGAGGTGGTCGGCGGCCTTGAAGGAGATGCCGCAGGCGTGGCCCATGGCGGCCCACAGCGACATCTGCTCGGCCAGGCGGGCGTCGGCGGCCTTGTTCTGTACCGCGCCGGCCGCGCCGTAGGGCGGCTGCCAGCCGGGCAGGCCGCGCGAGGAGAGCTCGACGTGGCCGCACAGGGTGCGCTCGGAGGGCGACTCCACGCGGTCGAATGTATCGAAGTGGTCGGCGACAAAGAGCTTGGCGATCTCGACGTCGATGCGGCCCTTATGCTGCGCCATGAGCGCCTCCCAGCGCTTGCGGCGGGCGTTAGCGCTGGCCGAGAGGTCATGTGGGTCGAAGGTGGTCTCGTCCTTGATGAGCGCCTCGTTCTGCGGGAAGTTGCTGCCCACGAAGAAGCCGTCGCGGGTGCGCTCCAGGGTGACGTGCTTGAGGCCCAGCTCGAGGCTCGCCACCTCGCCGTTCTTGCGGTCCGCCACCAGCCAGGTGTTGGCGTAGCCGCCGTTGTTGCCATCCTTCATCAGCGCGGCGAACTCGTCGATGGAGCCGGCGTACTGCATGGCCTTCCGCGCGCGAACGCATTCGGGAATGCCGTCGGGATCGAAGCCGTGAAAGCTGCCGATGGTGGTCTCGGTGATCAGGATGCCGGCGCCGTTGATGCCGAAATCGTCGCCGCTATGGATCAGGCCGGGCGCTCCGTCCATCAAAAAACGATGGCCCTTGGCGGGACGGACGTCGAAGATGATGTTCCAGCGCGCTCCGGCGGCGTATTCGGTCCAGCAGTTGTGGGCGATCACGGGATGCCCGTCCGTGGTCCAGGAACCGGTCGCCACGAAGGCGCTGCAATGCTCCGGCGCGAAGGACCTGGCGTCCTTGACACCCTTGGTGTGGTCGTACCAATCGGTGTAATACGGCGTCAGCTCCTGGTAGGCGTTCAGCGCCACGGCGTCGTAGAGATCCAATTGAACGCCCTGCGAAGCGGCGCCCTCCGTGATGCCCTTGATCTCCTCGCGATACTCGGACTCGATCTTGGGCCACAACATCTGCTCGGCGGCCTGGTGGAAAAAACTCCAATCCTTATTGGAGCTATGGGTCATCAGAACCTTGACGGTCTTCAACAGGCCGTCGATCTCATGCGCCAGTGCGGCGCCGTGCTGAAAGCCGATCTCAGCGGGGGTCCCGGCCAGACGGACGACGATCCAGCCGCCCTTGTCGGTACGGCGATCGGCTGTGGAGAGCACGGCGGCGCCCAGGGCCGCGGCGGGTAAACTCAGACAGAAGCTGCGGCGAAGCATGATCTTCCGATTGTAAAGCCTCGCCGCCGGAAAAGGACCGTTAACGATGGCTAATCCGCAACAGCCCGACTTCGATCCCGGCCTGACGCAACGCTACACCGGCGAACTGCGGAGGGCGATCAACAAGGATGGCTCCTTCAACGTGCTGCGGCGCGGAGTGGGGCTGCGCGACAAGGGCTTCTACCTGCACCTGATGAATTCGAGCTGGCCGTGGTTTCTGATCCAGGTGGGGCTGGCCTACACCGCCGTGAACGCGTGCTTCGCGGGGATTTACTATTGGATCGGCGCGGAGAATCTCACGGGCGCATCGCGCGAGACGCCGCTGGACGCGTTCCTGAGCGCGTTCTTCTTCAGCGTGCAGACGTTTACGACGGTGGGCTACGGGCACGTGTCGCCGCACGGATTGTGGACCAACGTGGTGGCGGCGTTCGAGGCCATGACCGGATTGCTGGGCTTCGCGCTGGGCACCGGGCTGCTGTACGGGCGCTTCTCGCGGCCGTCGGCGAAGATCGTCTTCAGCCGGCAGATGATCGTGGCGCCGTTCGGCGGCGGGCAGGCGCTGATGTTCCGCATCGCCAACGGCCGGCCGAACGTGCTGATGGAGCTGCAGGCGACGGTCATTCTGATGACCGTGGAGAGCGGGAGCGGCGGCATGCGGCGCACCTACAAGGCAGTCCGGCTGGACCGCGAGAAAGTCTTCTTCCTGCCGCTGACCTGGACGCTGGTGCACCCGATCGACGAGAACAGCCCGGTGCAGGGACTGGGCGCGGAGGAGCTGCAGCGCCTGCAGGCCGAGTTTCTGATCCTGATCAAAGGCTTCGACGAGACGTTCAGCCAGTCGGTGTACGCGCGGCACTCCTACACCTGGGATGAGATCGAATGGGGGCGGCGGTTCCTGCCCGCATTCAATGTCACGCCCGCGGGCGATTTGGAGCTGGACCTCTCGCTGCTCGACCGGGACGCGCCGGAATAGCCCTTTGGAGTCATTTCATCCGGCGCGAGCCGCGGTCTTTCTACAATGAGAACGTGGGCATCACCCGACCTCCCGCCGCGGACGCACTCGTCTTCGCCGTAGCGGCGTCCTTCACCGCGGAGCCGCTCGAGGCCGCGCTGTTGTTCTGGGGACGGCAATTGCAGACGCCGTTCGAGGTGCGATTCGCGCCGTTCAACCAATTGATGCAGACGCTGCTGGATTCGGCGGGCGTGTTCGCGCAGAACCGGCACGGGGTGAACGTGCTGCTGGTGCGGTTTGAGGACCTGGGCGCGTTTACCGGCGGCGACGCGGCGGCGCTGGCCGCGGCGGTGCGGGAAGCGCCGGAGCGCACCAGCGTGCCGCTGATCGTGGTGCTGTGCCCGGCGTCTTTTCAAGCGGCGCCATCTCAGGCCGCGCGCGAGCAATTCCTGCCTCTGGCGGGCGAAGCGCCGGGCGTGCAGGTGATCGACGAAAGCGAGATCCGGCGTTTCTACCCGGTCGAAAACTGGTACGACGCCTCGGGCGACGGCATCGGGCGGATCCCTTACACCGAGACGTACTTCGCAGCGCTGGGCACGGCCCTGGTGCGGCGCGCACACGCGCTGCTCACGGCGCCATACAAGGCCGTGGCGGTGGACTGCGACAACACGCTGTGGCTGGGCACATGCGGCGAGGACGGGCCGGAGGGCGTGACGCTGGGCGCTTCGCGCCGCGCGCTGCATGAGTTTCTGCTGGCGCAGCGCGAGGCCGGGCTGCTGCTGTGCCTGTGCAGCAAAAACAATGAAGCCGACGTGTGGGAGACCTTCGCGGCGCACCCGGAGTTTCCGCTGCAGCCGCGGCACTTCACGGCTTGGCGGCTGAATTGGGAATCCAAGGCGGCCAACATCGGCGCGCTGGCCGAGGAGCTGAACATCGGCACAGACACCTTCATCTTCCTGGACGACAACGCGCGCGAGACGGCGGAAGTGGCGGGGTCGCTGCCGGAGGTGCTGTCGCTGACGCTGCCGGAAGACGGCGGGCTGCTGCCGCTGTGGCTCGACCATCTGTGGGCCTTCGACCATCCGGTGGTGACCGAGGAGGACCGGCGGCGCAGCTCGTCGGTGGCGCAGACGAGAGAGTTCGGGCGGGAGTTGCGGGCGGCCTCGAACCTCGAGGAGTTCGTCAGCTCGCTGGAGCTGCGGGTGGACGTGGCACCGCTGGCGGCGGAGCGGTTCAGCCGCGCGGCACAACTGACAAAGCGCACCAACCAGTTCAACTGCACCAGCGTGCGGCGCACGGAGGCCGAACTGCACGCGCTGTTGCAGACGGGCCGCCACGAGATCTTCACGGCCGAGGTGAGCGACCGTTTCGGCGACTACGGACTGACGGGCCTGCTGATCGTCGAAAAGCGGGAGGACGAATACCGGGCCGAGACGTTCCTGCTGAGCTGCCGCGTGCTGGGACGCGGCGTCGAGCACCGGCTGCTGGCGTTTCTTGGCGAGCACGCGGAGGAGAATGGCGTGCACCACGTCACGGTGCCGTTCACTCCGTCGCGGCGCAACCGGCCGGCGTGCGATTTTCTCGAAGCGGTGAGCGGCGGGCGGCGCGTGGAGACGCCGGGCGGGCTGCTGTATAGCTTCGAGGCGACGGCGATTCAAGGGTTGCGCTGGAAGCCGGGCCGCAAGTCCGAGGTCGGCGAGCCACGCCCGGCGCGGCCGGCGCCGGCGGCGCGCGGTTTCGTGGAGTTCGACCGCATCGCGCGCGAGCTGCGGACGCCGGAGCAGGTGCTCGCGGAGATGCGGCGCGAGGCGCGGTCGGCGCTGCGGCTGGAAACAGGGGATGGCGCGGCGCAAACGGACGTCGAACGGCGGCTGGCGGCGATCTGGGCCGAGATCCTGCAGCGGTCGTCCATCTCGGTGCACGACAACTTCTTCGACCTGGGCGGCCACTCGTTGCTGGCGGTGCTGCTGCTGCTCAGGGTGAAGGAGGAGTTCGGCGTCGAGCTGTCGGTGGACGACGTGTATTCGGGAACGCTGACGCTGCGGGAGCTGGCGCGGACGATCGAGGCGCGGCAGGCGGGCGACGTGGCGCCGGAGGAGTACCAGGCGCTGCTGGCCGAGATCGAGGGACTTTCGGACGAAGAAGTGCGGGCGCTGCTGGCGGCGGAGGAGCAGACGGAGGGCGGCCCGCGGGCATGAGGATTCTTCTAACTACCAACACTTCTTGCGATCCTCCCCGAGGCGGCTCGACGCGCGCCAACCTGGCGTGGCTGCGGTATCTGGCCGCGCAGGGGCACGCCTGCCGCGCGGTCGCGTCCACGCCGGCGGGCGACGTGCGGGCGCGCGCGCGCGTACTGGACGGCATCGCCATCCGCGGCGTGCCGCAACTGCAACGCCATCCGGACGTGCTGGCGGGGGAGATCCGCACGTTCGCGCCGGATTGGGTGCTGGTGTCCAGCGAGGACGTGGCGCAGGTGCTGGTGCGCGCCGCGGCCCAGGCCGCGCCCGGCCGCATGGTCTATCTGGCGCATACGCCGCAGTTCCTGCCGTTCGGGCCGGAGAGCTGGAACGCGGACGAGAGGGCCGCGGCGGCGATCCGCCGGGCGGCCGGCGTGGTCGTGATCGGACAACACATGGCGGGCTACGTGCGCACGCACCTGGGCGTCGAGCCGGTGGTGATCCATCCGCCGATTTACGGCCGTCCGCCGTACCGGCAGTTCGGCCACTTCGGCTCCGGTGTGGCGCTGATGGTGAACCCGTGCGCGGTGAAGGGGATCTCGATTTTTCTGGCGCTGGCGGACCGTTTTCCGGCGATCGGGTTTGCCGCGCTCGAGGGTTGGGGGACCACGGCGCAGGATCGCGCGGCGCTGGCGCGCAGGCCGAACGTGCGTCTGATGGGCGCAGTGGCGGACATTGAGAGCGTGCTCGCGGAGGCGCGCTTCCTGCTGATGCCGTCGTTGTGGTACGAAGGCTTTGGACTGATTGTCATGGAGGCGATGCTGCGCGGAGTGCCCGTGATCGCCAGCGACTCGGGGGGTCTCGAGGAGGCCAAGCGCGGCACGGGTTATGTCGTGCCGGTGCGGCCGATCACGCGTTATGAACGGGTCTTCGACGACACGGGCATGCCGCGGGCGGCGGTGCCGGAGCAGGAGATCGCGCCGTGGGCCGCGGCCATGGAGCGCCTGTTGAACGACGAAGCGGAATATTGGGCCGAAGCGGGGCGCTCGCGCGCGGCGGCGGAGGCGTTTGTGAGCGCACTGGATGCGGCCGCACTCGGTAAGTTCCTCGAGCAATTGCGGCCGGCGCCGCCGGAGGCGCGGGACCTGAGCGCGCGGCTCAAGCAGCTCGATCCGCAGCAGCGCGCGCGGCTGCTGGAACAGGTGCGCGCCAGGAAGGGCGTGCGATAGTGCGCATCCTGCTGGCGCATAACTCCACGTATTTCCCGTCCACCGGCGGCGGCGACAAATCGAACCGGCTGTTGATGGAGGCGCTCGCCGGCCGCGGGCATGCGGTGCGGGTGGCGACGCGGATCGAGAGCTTCGGGCCGGAGGGCCACGCACACTTTGTCCAGGAATTGCGCAAACGCGGCGTCGAGCCCGATGTGACGGATGGCGCGACGGCGCGATTTCAACTGCATGGCGTGGACGTGCGCACGCTCACGCTGAGCCCGCATTTGAGGCCGTTTTTCCAGGCGCAGGTCAAGGAGTTCGACCCCGACATCATCGTCACTTCGACCGACGACCCAGGGCAGATTCTGTTCGACCTGGCTTTGAAGGCGCCGCGCGCGCGGGTGGTGTATCTGGTTCGAGCGACCATCGCCGTGCCATTCGGGCCCGACTCTTCGATGGTCAGCGCGACCAAGACGGAACTCCTCAAGGGCGCCGACGGGGTGGTCGGCGTGAGCCACTACGTCGCTAATTACGTGCGCGAGTGGAGCGGCCTGGACGCGGTGCACGTGCCGATTTCGCTGCTCGAGGCGGGCAGCACGTTCCCCGACCTGGGGCGCTGGGACAACCCTTACGTCGCGATGGTGAATCCGTGCGCGGTGAAAGGGATCTCGATTTTCCTGGGCATCGCCGACCGGATGCCGGGCGTCGAATTCGCCGCCGTGCCGCTGTGGGGCACGCAGCCGGAGGAGCTGGAGCAGCTTTGCCGGCGCCCGAACATCCACCTGATCGGGCCGTATGACAACATGGACGACCTGCTGGTGCAGACCAGGGTGATGCTGGTGCCGTCGGTGTGGGCCGAGGCGCGCTCGCGGGTGGTGCTGGAGTCGATGAGCCGCGGCGTGCCGGTGCTGGCCAGCGACGTTGGCGGGTTGCACGAGGCCAAGCTGGGCGTGCCGTACCTGATCCGCGTGCGGCCGATCGTGCGCTATATGCCCGCGCTGGATTCGAACCTGGTGCCCGTGGCGGACGTTCCGCCGCAGGATGTGAGCCCGTGGGTGGAGGTGCTTTCGCGGCTGCTCGACGATCGCGCTCAGTGGGAGGAACTGGCGCGGGCCTCGCGCAAGGCCGCACTGGACTACGCCGCGCATCTCACCGCGGAGCCTTTCGAAAGCTATCTGCTCGAGCTTCTGCAGCGGCCCAAGCGCGCTCTGGCGGCGCCGGCCGCGCGGCCCGCATTGAGTGACGACAAACGCCGCCTGCTGGCGCTGCGGCTGAGGCAACGTTCATCGGGTCGCGACGAATCGAATCCCTGGTTCCCCGGCATTCGCGCGGCCGCGCCGGAACACCTGCGGCTGTTCTGCTTCCCCTGGGCGGGCGGGGGGACGCTGGCCTACCGCGGCTGGCGGAAGGCGCTGGCCGGGGTGGCGCAGGTCGTCCCGGCGCGCTTGCCGGGCCGCGAATCAAGGGCCGGCGAGGCGGCTCTCGAAAACATGGAAGCGCTGGTGGCGGCGCTGCTTGACGCGATCCGGCCGCATCTGGACGGGCCCTACGCGTTGTTTGGGCATAGCATGGGCGCGGGCGTGGCGTTTGAATTGACGCGCGCGCTGCGCCGGGCCGGGCTGCCGCTGCCCCACAGCCTGCACGTATCGGGCGCGCGCGCGCCGCAGTACCGACTGCACCACGATCCCGGTCCCGAGCCGCCGCTGCGCGATTTCATCGAAGGTCTGCGCCGCCTGGAGGGTTTTCCACCGAGCATTCTCAGCAACCCGGAGCTGATGCGCCTGGCGCTGCCTGCGCTGCTCAGCGACGCGCGCCTGTACCGCTGCTACGCGTACTCGCCGGAGCCGCCGCTGCCGCTGCCGATTTACGCTTACGGCGGGGACGCCGATCCGAACGTCACGGCCGAACATCTCGAGGCCTGGCGCGAGCAGACCACGGACGGATTCGAACGCTGCGAATTCCCCGGCGGCCACTTCTATCTCGAGTCCGCGCGCGGGCCGCTGCTGGGCGCGATACGGACGGCGCTGAGCGCGGCGGGCTGAGGCGCGCGGACGGGGTGTGAGATATCCTGGGTTCGGCCTACCCGGGCCGCGACTGTGCTCCAGCCTGGGAGAGCCCGCGGGCGGAAGAGGAGGGCTCAATCCGCCGCGGTGGAAAAGCAGTGCGCGAGGACGGGGCCGTGCCGCGCCTGCCGGGACATTCGCCGACGACGCCAATGCGCGTATTGCTGGTCCATTCCGTGCCCATCGAGAGCCTTGGCGGCGCCGAGATCAGCTTGCGCGCGCATCTGGAGCACGCTCCGGCCGGGGTGACGGTGGAGACCGTGCTGCCGGACAGCGGGGTGGATGTGGAGCGATTCGACGCCGTGATTCTGGCCAATCTGCGGCCGGCCGCAGGGCGCACGAATGGCGCGGGCGAGGCGGGCGTGAAGGCGCGTGCGCGGTCATGGTTGGTGCACACGCCGCTGAAGGCGCTGGCATTCCGCTCGGAGCTGGTGTGGACGGAGCTGTGGCGGCGACGGCTGGCGGGCTACCAGGGGCACGTGATCCGCAGCGAGCGGGACGTGCATCCGTGCGCGTATCGGGATGGGCGGTGCCTGTCAACGGAGCCGCTGAGGCGGCTGGAGTGCCCGTGCGGCCACTCGGTGCAGGAGGCTTTCGAGCGGCTCTACAACATCTGCGACGCAGTCCAGTTCCTGTCGCCGCTACACCGCCAGGCGATCAATCGGTTGATCAGAATCGACGTGGCGCAGTTCGAGATTGCTCCGCCGCTCGATTTCGAACGCTTCCGCAGCACCGTTCCTTTCGAGCAACGCAAGCGGGCCGCGCTCATCACGGGCGACGCGATTCGCGTTGCGCCATCGGCGGAGCGGCGGGCGCGGGAGGGCGGCTACGAGGTGGAGTACGTTCGACTACCTGTCAATTCCATACGCGCGCATGCCGGAGCTGCTGAACCAATACCAGGCGGTGGTGGTGGATCCGCTCATGCTCCACGCCTTCGGGCGTCTGGCCGTGGAAGCGCTCGCCTGCGGCTGCCGGGTGCTGGCGAGCAGCAGGGTGGGGGCAATGTCGTGGCCGGACCCGCTGGAGGCGTGCCGGCAGTCCAATCGCTTGTTCTGGCAGATGGTCACGAACGTGCCGAGCCAGAAGAACCCGAAACGCGTCGGGGCCGCGCGCGCGCGTACTCGCTGACGGAACCACGCCAGGTCCATATTCCCGACCGTGTTTTCAATTGCGAGCTAGGCGGGTTGAATTGTTGCTCTTGCGGATGATGCCGGAAACACGCCGGAAAAGCCGGATTCAGGTGGCTGACCAGGCGAATCAGACCGCCTGCTGACCGTCGGGGATTGCGCCCCTCGGAAGGACCCGCGAGAACTTCCGCCATTTTCAACATGGCCGCGAGCGCAGGAGGGGGGAACGACGAGATGCTTTCTGCTAGGGGAAGGGGAAATGTGTGTGCAGGCCAGGCGCCCGCAGCAAGCGCTTGGGATTACCTCCAGGACAAGTATCTTCTGATTGGCGGATTCGGGGGCTTGACCCGAAATGGGCGTGGAATTGGGTGTTCAAGTAGATGCGGGACTAGGACCCATTTCCTGGGTTGACATTGGACTGTGCTGGCCTTGGGCTTGGGCCAACGAGAACATATACTCTTCGCAACGCTACCTTAGGACACCACCCCCGCTCTTTGCGCACCCCTGTGATACGCTTCCTCGTTAGGGGGACGCGATCTCTTACAACCAACTGGCGCGATCTTCCGATGAATGCATGCCTGCCGGCGGCCACGCTGATGAATCGGGCCGGAAAGTCAGCTTCGTTGAGTTCCAAGGAACGGCCTTGTAATTATGACGTTTGACATCGAAGCGGACTGGACGCTCAATCGGCTCTGCAATTACGACTGCGATTACTGTGCTGACCACTCCCTCACGGAGCACCACCTGGTCGGAAGAATCTCCCCGCAACAGTACTTGGACTTCTTTGATTCGACGGGAAAAGTCTGGTTGCTGCACCTCACGGGTGGCGAACCAATCTTACACCGCGACTTTCTCAGCCTCTGCCAGGCGCTCACATCGCGGCATTACATCTCCCTCAATTCCAACCTCTCTTCTCCACGTGTGCGCGACTTCGCGGCGCGGGTTGACCCATCGCGCGTCCAATTCGTTCACTGCGCCGTTCACGTGGAACAGCGCGATCGCCGCAAGGGCTGGAAGAGTCTGCAAGCCAATCTGACCGCGTTGCTCGAACGTGGTTTCCCGCTCTTCGCCTCACTGGTCATGACCCCTGCCGCGTTCAGCGAATTCCCGCGAGTGGCGGAATCGTTTACGACCCTGGGTGTCCCACTGATTCCGAAGTCTATCCGCGGCGCCTATGAGGGCCGCTGGTATCCCCAGGCGTACACCGAAACCGAGCGCGCCCAGTTCCGCCGCTTCTCCGAGCAAGCCGAACTGATAGCCATGACCAGCCCGGGACAGCCCTTTCGCCATAACCCCACGGTCAATCCACTGGTTAACCGGGAATTCCTCGACGGATTCCCGAATTTCACCGGCATTCCATGCTCGGCCGGCCGGACGACTGTTGCCATCAGTTATGACGGCGACATCTTCCGCTGCGGGCCGAGGACGCGGCTCGGCAACATCTTCGAGCAACGGCTCGATCTGCTTGCCGCGGACCGGCCTTGCGATGACGAGTTCTGTGGCGCCTACTATTGCCTGCGCCAATCCCGCTTCAAGCAGCAGTCTGCGGCGAATTACTCGCGCCAGGACGCGCCGGATGTCTTCAAGCAGGCACAGATCATCTCCCGCCGCCTGCGCCGCAAGATTCTGGATCGGATCGCTGCATTCTCTGACCGCGGCGCCTCACAGCGCCGTGCCAGCCGAAAGGAGTCTCTTCAATGAGTCATTCCGCAGTGAGCCGCTTGGCGTCTTCGGTGCGCGGCGTTTCCCGGCTGTCCTGGGATCTGCTTACGCGCGACAGAATGCCCATCGAGCAGGAAGGCGTACTCTACGACTGCCGGCTGACTGCGGCCAGAAGGCGCAATCTGGCGCTTCAAATCATCGACAATCGCCGCCTAGGCTACCGGCTGCCGGCCCTGCCGCACATCCTGCACATCGGCGTGACGACTTACTGCAACCTGAGTTGCCCAGCCTGCCCGACCGGTAACAAGGCGCTCGGCCGTCCCGCACAGCACCTGGACTTCGATCTCTACCGCCGTACGATCGACGAGCTGCGGGACGTGCTCATGATGATGCTGTTCTGGGACTGGGGCGAGCCGCTGATGCACCCGCGCGTGGCGGAGATGCTGGAGTATGCCACCCGCCACGACATCATGAGCCTCATCAGCACGAACGGCACCGTGGCCAACAGTGAGCGGCAGCTTGAATCGCTGGTTGCCGCGCAACCCAGCGTGCTGATCATTTGCGTGGACGGCGTGGACCAGGCAACCCACGAAAAGTACCGCGCGGGCGCACGATTGGACAAGGTCCTCGACACGGCGCGCCGGCTGGTGAAGATCCGGGAGCGGCTGAAACTGCCTTATCCAGCGATCGAATTCCGCACGCTCGCCAACCGCGAGAATGAACACCAGCTTCCCGATCTGCTGCGCCTGGCCCAGGACGTCGGCGCCGACATGTTTGTCCTGAAGAGCCTGTGCCCTCATGATTTCGCCGGAACGAGCGTTGACGACGAGCTTGTGCCAGTCAAGTCCAATCTCAGCCGCTACGCCTATGCTTCTGAGAGCCCGGCCCAGGCAAAGCGGCTCGATTTCATGCGGCGCGGAACGCTCGCTTGCGCCAAGCCACACCGCTCTCCGAATGTTTACTCGAATGGCGACCTCGCGTTCTGCTGTTTTTCCGGCACTCCGCTCGAGGTTTTCGGCAGTCTGACGACGCAGTCTTTCCGGTCTCTTTGGGCAAGCGCGTACGCGCGAGACATCCGGGTCCGTTTTGCCTCTCAAGGTGGCAGCACTTCCTGTTTCACCTGCTACCACCGCACCGCGCACAAGCCGATTGTTCTGTTCCGGGTGCCGCTGCGCCCGCTGCCCGCTCGGCTCACCATCCAATGTCCGACGACGGAGGAGGCGTTTCTCAGCGCCGTGGCGCCGGCCGGCGTCCCGCCCACGGCCGCGCCGGCCGCGAGTCCTTGCTCCTGAACGCGGTGGATTGATCTCAAATCGACTGCCGTCTCGACACGGCGTTGCGCCGGAATTGTCCGCCCAGCGGCGCAATGCTGGTGTTTCCGGCGCCCGCCCGCGGCTGCTCGCGGGACCCGATGGTATTCTGAAGGTTCGCGCCGGGCCACGGGCGCGCCAGGGTTTCACCCCGCCATTGGCCGCGCGGCGGCCCGCCGCGAGAACGCTGTGCGCGAGCGTAACTGGATTGCGCGCCCGACTCCAGTCGCATGCCTGAATCGAACGAGATCTCCGCAACGCCCCGCCCGCACGCGATCTATTGGGGTTTCGCTCTGGCGCTGGCTGCCGTGCTGCTGTACTTTGCGCTGCGCGGCATCGCGTGGGGGCAGGTGTGGACCATCCTGCGCGGGGCCCGGCTGGAGCTGGTGGCGCTGGTGCTGGCGCTGACGTCCATCAATCTGCTGATGCGTTCGCTGCGCTGGCGCGTGGTGCTTGCCGCCGAGCGGCGCGTCTCAGTTCCAGAGGCATTCTGGGCCACGGCGGCGGGTTATCTGGGCAACAACGTGCTGCCGGCGCGCGCCGGCGAACTGGTGCGGACGCTGATGGTGTGCGCGCGCACGGGCATGAGCAAGGTGTTCGTGCTGACCACCATCTTCTCTGAGCGCGTGGTCGATGCGTTGTTCCTGCTGGCCGTCGCCGGCGTAGTCCTGCTGACCCTGCCGGTCACGCCCGGCTGGCTGGCCGGCGCGGCACGGCCGGTCGGCGGTATCGGCCTGGCGGGCGTCGCGGCCATTGTTCTGATCCCCGTCTTCGAGACCTTGTGGCACCGGATACTGGCGCGGCTGCCGGTGCCGCAGCGCTGGCGCGAGAGCGCCGAGCACGCCCTGCGACAGGCGATTCTCGGCGTGCGCAGCTTCCACGACCGCGGCCGGCTGACGCGGTTCCTGCTGTTCACCACGTTGCTGTGGGCCCTCGAAGGAACGACCGTGATTCTCGGCGCGCGCTCGATCGGCATCTCCTTCAGCATCCCCGTCACGTACCTGCTCATCGCCGGTTTGGGCCTGGGCAGCGCGCTGCCATCGACGCCCGGCTACGTCGGCATTTACCAATTCGCCGCGGTCAGCGTGTTGACGCCATTCGGCTACAGCCAGGCCGATGCGATCGCCTACATCCTGCTGTTCCAGGCGATGAATTTCAGCGTCATCGCCTCCTGGGGGCTGCTCGGTTTGGCCTGGCATCGCCGCACCCCTTCCTCAGGCTGAAGACGATGGAACCTGCAGATCGCCGTACGGGGCTGTGGCTCGCGCTCGCGTTCGTCGCCGCCATCTACGTGGCGACGCTGATGCCGCCGCCGCACCTGATGGACGACGTTGACGGCGTGCAGGCGCAGATTTCGCGCACCATGCTCGAATCCGGCGACTGGGTGACGCCGCGGCTCGACGGCATCATCTACCTCGAGAAACCGCCTCTGAAATGGTGGATGATCGCCGGCTCGTTCGCCGTGTTCGGCGTGCACGATTGGGCGGCGCGGCTGCCCATCGTGATCGCAATTCTGGTGATCGCATGGCTGGTTGGGGCCATGGGCTGCTGGGCCTTCGGGCGGGCGACAGGTTTCTACTCCCTGCTGGCGTTCGGCACCTTCGCCGGCCTGTTTCTGTTCACGCGCGTGCTGATCTCAGATATCTTGCTGACGGGCACCATCGCGCTCGCCATGTGGGGCCTGGCGCGCGCGCTCGACTCCGATGAGCCGCGCCCGCGCGTGTGGATCTATATCGCCTGGGCCTCCATCGGGGCGGGGCTGTTGTTGAAAGGCCTGATCGCCATCGTGTTCCCGTTCGGCGCGGCGGGCCTGTATTTGCTGGCATCGGGGCAACTGTTCGCGGCGCGCACGTGGCGCCGGCTGAGGCCGTTCAGCGGCCTGGCCCTGATGCTCGTGGTAGCCGCGCCGTGGCACATCCTGGCCACGCTCGCCAACCCACCTTATTTCAGCTTCGAAATGCACGCCGGACCGGGCCAATACCACGGCTTCTTCTGGTTCTACTTCATCAACGAGCACGTGCTGCGTTTTCTCAACCGCCGCTGGCCGCGCGACTACGACACCGTGCCACGGAGCCTCTTCTGGCTATTCCACCTGCTGTGGTTTTTCCCCTGGAGCGTGTACCTGCCGCGGCTCGTGAAGCTGCCTTACCGCGGCCCGGACCGTGCCGCGCGCATGCGCCTGCTGTGCCTTTGTCTGGCCGGGTTCGTGATGCTGTTTTTCAGTTTCTCGACGACGCAGGAGTACTACTCGCTGCCCATTTACCCCGCCGTCGCGCTGTTGCTCGGCTGCGCCATGGCCGAGGGCTCGTCGTGGATCCGCTACGGCAACCGCGTGCTCGGCGGTGCGTGCGCGCTGGCGCTGGCCGGGGTCGTGCTCATCCTGGCGAATGTTTGGAACATGCCCGCCCCGGGCGACATCTCGCGCGCGCTCAGGGAGCATCCCGAGATGTACACGCTCTCGCTGGGCCACATGGGCGACCTGACGCTGGCCTCCTTCGCGTATCTCAAGACGCCGCTCATTCTGGCCGGATTGGCCTTCGGCGTAGCTGTTTACGCGGGGTTCCGCAAGCCCGGGCGGATGGGCTGCGTGCTGATCGCATTCTCGATGGTGCTGCTGTGCAACGCGGCGCGCGTCGCCATGATCGCCTTCGACCCGTATCTGAGCAGCCAGCCGCTGGCCGTGGCTTTGAAGCAAGCGCCGCCGGGGCGCGTGGTGTTCGACGATCAGTACTACACGTTCAGCTCGGTCTTTTTCTACGCCGACGTGAAGAGTGCCAAGATCCTCAACGGCCGCGTCAACAACCTGGAGTACGGCAGCTACGCGCCCGGCGCGCCCGACGTGTGGCTGACGGACGCGCAAATGCCGGATTACTGGAGCCAGCCGCAGCGGACTTACCTGCTGGCCGAACAACCGCAGGTGGCACGCTTCGAAAAGCTGCTGGGCCGCGAGCGGCTGCACGTAGTCGCGCAGAGCGGGGGCAAATTCCTTTTCGTGAATCAACCCGTGTTCGTGAACCTACCGTAGTTACGCGGCGGAATCGCGTGCCGGCGCCGTCACGACGGTGTGACGACGTGGCGCTCCGTCTCGCCCGGCGCTTCGATCCTCGGCGGCTCGGTCAACTTGCCGGCGGCGTTAGCCCACGCCCAGAACAGCGCCGTGGAGGCGGTCAGAAGGCCCGCGGCGACGCCGATCTGGCGCGGCGAGTAATGCACGGAGGCGATGCCGGCCGCGCCCATCGAAAGCATCATGCTGGAGTTCAACAGCACGTCAACGCTCGTGAAAACGCGCCCGCGCAACGCATCCGGAACGTGTGTCAGCAGGATGGTCCGGTTGAGCACCGAATTGGTCCCCATGGCGATCCGCGACAGGGCGATGAAGATCATCGCCGCCCAGATGGTGGGCATCAGGCTGAAGGCCGTGTAGGAGAGTCCCATCACTAAAAACGAAAGCGTGACGGCGTGTTTGTATTGGGTGAAGCTCAGCCGCTCGCCGATGCGCTGCGAAAGCAGTCCGCCCAGCACCAGGCCGATGCCGGCCGCGCTCCAGATGAGGCCCGTGGCGGTGGAACCGCGCTTGAACACGACTTCGCCGAACAACGTGAACAGCACCTGCGCCGCGCCGCCGCCGGAGGACCATCCGATCTGCAGCAGGCCGATGGCGAGGATCAGGGGATTCGAGAGCATGTAGGCGAGCCCCGCGCGGAACAGTTGCCAGTGCGACTCGCGCGCCGGCTGGCCGCCGGACAGCTCGGGCCGGAAGTGGCCCTCCGGCGAGCGCAGCACCTGGATGGCGGCCGCGCTCACCAGGAATGAGAAGGCGTTGAAGACGAATGCGCCGCGGTAGCCGAACTGGGCCGTGCTGATCCCGCCGAGCATCGTCCCTATGGCTAGAGTGAGCCAGGAAGTGGTCTGCGTCAGCGCGTTGGCGGCATGCAGTTCGTCGGGCGAGGTGATGCGTGGCAGAATGGCTGCGCGGCCGCTGGTGAAAAACGGGGAAGCAAAGGTCAGCATGCCGCTGAGAACGCACAGCAGCCAGGGCAGGCGCCAGGTCAACAGGAGGATGTGCGCCAGGGCGACGACGGCGCGCACCAGGTCGCTCGAGATCATCACCTTCCGCCGGTCGAGACGATCCAGCGCCACGCCGGCCACCGGTCCGGCCAGCACCGCGGGCAGCACGCGCGCAATCATTACCGCGCCCAGAGCCAGTCCCGAGCCGGTCAGGTGCAACGCCAGGCTCAGCACGGCGATTGAGTTGAAATGGTCGCCGATCTCGCTGACGGTCTGGCCAAGCCACAGGGCCCGATAGTTGCGATTGCGGCGGAGAAGCTGCCAGAAAGCGCCCAATTTGTTTTAGTCTGCCTCTTTTCAGCGTACATGCGGGAGCGCGCTGCCCGGCGCGGACCATCGGCGCCGGGGCGTGATCTGAGACAATGGCAGGCAAGGCTCGAAGCACTGGGACAGTCTTGCCGTTCGGCCCCGCCCGTTGAATGAAGCTTCTGCTGATGATCTTGATCGCCGGCGCGCTGTGCGCCCAGGCGCCTCCCGCGCCTGCGCCGGACTCCGCCGCGCCGGCCTCGCCGGCCGCAACCGCGCCGCCGGCGCAGCAGGAGACGATCGTCGTCACCGGCAGCTATGAGCCGATTCCTCTCGAGGAGGCCGACCGCGCCGTCAGCCAGACGCCGGTGCGCGGCCAGACGCTGCTCTACCAGAACGTGATCGATGCGCTGATGCTCGATCCGTCCGTCAACCTGCAGCAGCGCGCGCCGGACGGCACGCAAGCCGACCTGTCGATCCGCGGCTCCACGTTCGGCCAGACGCTGATCCTGGTGAACGGCATGCGGGTGAACGACGTGCAGACGGCGCATCACGACCTGAATCTCACTGTGCCGCTGGATGAAGTGCAATCGGTGGAGATTCTGCGCGGCGCGGGCTCGTCGCTGTACGGCTCGGACGCGCTGGGCGGCGTGGTGAACATCGTGACCGCACCGCCCGGCCAGGACGAATTCCGTTTCCGCTCGGCGCTGGGTAACGAGGGCATCAACGAGGAAAGCGCGTCGCTGGCCGGCGTGTTGGGCGACCTGAGCGAGCAGCTCATTCTCTCCCGCGATTTCTCGTCGGGCTTCCAGTTCGATCGCGATTACCGCGACTTCACGCTCGGCTCGTCCACGCTCTACCAATGGCAGCCGGGCGCCACCGCCATCGACCTGGGTTTCGCCGACCGCGCCTTCGGCGCCGACCAGTTCTACGGCGACTATCCGTCGTGGGAGCGGACCAAGACGTGGTTCGCCGACATCCGCCAGAGCCTGGGCGAGAGCACCGAAGCCGACTTCGCTTACCGCCGCAACAGCGATCTGTTCGTGCTGTTCCGCGACGATCCTCAGATCTATCAGAACGACCACGTCTCGCAAAGCTGGCAGGCGGCGCTGCGGCGGCGCAGGAGGCTGCGCGGTGCGGCGACATTTTTCTACGGCGCGGAGGGTTTCGGCGACTCGATCGACTCGTCGAACCTGGGCCTGCACAGCCGCATGCGCGCGGCCGCCTATGCGGCGCTGGACGTCCGTGTTCTAAAGCGCTTTTCCTTCTCTGCCGGGCTGCGCGACGAGGTTTATCACGGCCTGCCGGGCGAGGTCTCGCCGTCGATCGCGGCCGGCTTTTGGGCTTCTTCCAGACTCAAGCTGCGCGCCGGCGTGAGCCGCGCTTTCCGGCTGCCCGACTACACGGATCTCTATTATCACGACCCGGCGAACCTCGGTAATCCGAACCTGCAACCGGAGCGCGCGTGGAGCTACGAAGGCGGCGTTGACTATCAGGCGACGGCGCGTCTGCGCCTGCAGGCCACGCTGTTTGATCGCCGCGACCGCGACGTCATCGACTACGCGCGCGCCTCGGCGGCTGATCCGTGGCAGGCCATGAACGTCAACCGGCTGAACTTCACGGGGCTGGAGACTTCGGCCTCGTGGCGCGTGCGCGCGTCGGTGGTGGATCTCAAATACACGGCGCTGCACGGCTCCGCCGATCCCACGCCCGGACTGCAGTCGGAATACGCGTTCTACTACCCCGTTCACAGCGCCACGGCGGGCTGGAGCGGCACGCTGCGGGGCGGCATCGCGGCGCGGACGCGCATCGGCGCATTGCAGCGCGTCGGCGAGAATGCCTACGTGGTGTGGGACGTCTACGCGGCGCGGGCGCGCGGGTTCGTGCGGCCGTTCCTCCAACTCACGAATTTAACCAATACGAGTTACCAGGAGATCCGCAACGTGGTGATGCCCGGGCGCACGGTGATCGGCGGGCTCGAGATCGCGGTCCCGGCCAGACTCAATTGAGAAAGTAGGTGCGGTACAGCGTGTCGCGCTGCTTGGGGATGAAGCCCGCGTCGCGGATGATGCGGCGCAGCTCCTCCTCGCTGACGCGATGGCGGGCGCCGGCCGCGGAGACGACGTTCTCCTCGATCATGATGCTGCCGACGTCGTTGCCGCCGAAGCGCAGCCCGACCTGGCAGGTCTTGAGGCCCTGCGTCACCCACGACGACTGAACGTTGAGCACGTCTTCCAGATAGAGCCGCGAAATCGCCAGTGTTTTCAGGTATTCCACGCCCGTCGCCTCCTCCTTGACGACGCGGCCGAGCGAAGTGTTCTCGCGCTGGAACGACCACGGGATGAAGGCCGTGAATCCGCCCGTATCGGCCTGGATGCGGCGCACGACCTCGAGATGCTCCACTCTCTGCTCGATGGTCTCGCCGCAGCCGAACATCATCGTGGCAGTCGTGCGCATGCCCAGCCTGTGCGCTGTGAGGTGCACGTCGATCCACTCCTGGGTCGTGCATTTCAGGCGGCTGATGCGCTGGCGCACCGCGTCGTGCAGGATCTCGGCGCCGCCGCCGGGGATCGAATCGAGACCGGCGTCGCGCAGGCGGGCGATGGTCGTTTTCAGGTCCAGGCCGCTCACCTGCGCGATGTTCTGAATCTCGGGCGAGGAGAAGCAATGCAGCCACACCTGAGGGAAACGGCGCTTGATGGCGCTGAGCAGCTCCTCGTACCATTCGATTTTCAGATCGGGGTGCAGGCCGCCCTGCATCAGCACGCCCGTGCCGCCCAGATCGACCGTCTCCTGAATTTTTTCGAGGATCACGTCGAGGCCGTGGACGTAGCCTTCCTTGTGGCCCATGGGCCGGTAGAAGGCGCAGAAGCTGCAGTACTCGGTGCAGAAGTTGGTGTAGTTGATATTGCGGTCGATGATATAGCTGACGATGCCCTCGGGATGGAGCTTGCGGCGCAGGGCATCGGCGGCCATGCCGATCCCGATCAGATCGTCGCTGCGAAACAGGTCGAACGGCTTCGGCGGACGTCATCATCGCTCAGCCTCTCCGCGCAGGCGTCCCTCGGTAAGAACAAGATCGTCCATCTGGCGGGCGTAGCGCAAGTACAACTGCAGCCCCGCGTGTTCCCGTTCGCCCAACCGGTAGACGATATTGCCCGTCAGATAGCGTTCGATCAGCGGGCGCGGCAGCGGACGCCGCGCGGCCTCTTCTTCAATGATGCGGTCCATGTGGCTCAGGCCGCAGGAACATGAGGCTTCGAGTACGGCCGCGAGTTCCGCGCTAACCTGGCGTGCGGGGCCGGCCCACAGCGCGAAGACGAAGGGCAGGCCGGTCATCTCGAACCACTCCGCGCCGAGATCGAGCACGGCCAGGCCCACAGCGGCCGGATCCACGGCCAGCGCGGAATCGCCGATCAGCAGGGCCGCGTCGGCCTGCGCCAACATCGAGTCCAGGTCCGGCGGCATGGGCGCCACCACGGGCTCCGCCCCGTAGCGGCGCGCCAGGACGATGCGCGCGAGTTCGACCGAGGTGCGGGAGTTCGAATCGCCGGCCAGCGTGCGGATCCCGCCGAACGGCGTCTTGGAGATCAGCAGGATGCTGCGCACCGGGCCGCGGCAGGCGATACCGATCGACGGCACGGCGGTGAGCCCCTGGCGCTGCATTTCGATGACCGGCACGAGGCCCACATCGGCGGCGCCGGACTCGACGCGCAGGGCGCACTCGCTGGGCACGGCGAACTGCAGATCGACGGCGCCGCGCTGCGGCCCGTGGGCCATGCCGTAAACCAGCGGCGCCGTGTTCAGGAAATTAACCGCGCAAACTTTGGGCTGATGCAGGAGCGGCCCCCAGGGTTCAAGCGTGATTTTAACACCCGGCGCTCAGGGACCGGATCGGGCGCGCTGGAAGCAGTCTTGTCAGCGCCGTTGTCCAGCCGGGGTGGATCGAGCGCCAGCGGCCGTTTTTCCGGGCGTCGACGCCTGGGCTTGGATGGAAGGATCGGGAGAACGCCGGGACCCGGCGTCGCAGTTGTTGGCCATTCAAGTGGGCACGCCGAGGCGCGGCAACACCCATTTCATGATCGCGAAATAGGCTACTGCCACGAGGATGGGCCCAATCCAGTGCATAGCTTCAGTCTGTCACTTCCCAGGATGCAACGCGCCGGGCAGACGTGACACCAGCACAGCTCACACCGGCAGCGGGCTCAGCCTGCCTCGCGCAGCGAGGCGAGCTTGGCGGCCACCAGCATCGCGATCTCGAGCGACTGCTCGTAGTTCAGCCGCGGATCGAGCTCGGTCTCGTAAGCCTGGCTCAAATCCGCTTCGCTCAATCCGCGCGCGCCGCCAGTGCACTCGGTGACGTTTTCGCCGGTCAGCTCGATGTGCACGCCGCCCAGCCGGCTGCCGCACGCCTGGTGGATGTCGAAGGCCTGGCCCAACTCCGATTCGATGTCGTCGAAGGAGCGCGTCTTATACCCCGCGGCGGTGGTGCGCGTGTTGCCATGCATGGGATCGCAAACCCACAGCACGATCTTGCCCTCGCGGCGCACCGTCTCCAGCATCTTCGGCAGCCCGCCGGCGACGGTCTCCACGCCGAAGCGATGGATCAGCGTGAGGCGGCCGGGCTGGTTGTGGGGATTCAGGATGTCGCACAGGCGCCGCAGATCGTCGAGGTTCGTCGCCATGCCGACTTTGACGGCGACCGGGTTTTCAATGCCGCGCATATATTCGACGTGGGCGCCGCCGGGCGAGGAGGTGCGGATGCCGATCCAGGGGAAATGCGTCGAACAGGTTGAACCAGCCGGTGCGGCGCGGGACGCGGCGCGTCTGCGCCTGTTCGTAGCCCAGATGGAGCGCTTCGTGACTGGTGTAGAAGTCGATGCGGTCTGTCTCGCCGGCACGGATGCCCAGGATGTGCTCCATGAAATTGAGCGAGTCCTTGATGCTGCCGACGCGGCGGTGGTATTCGGCCGCCATGGGCGAGAGCTGGGTCCAATCGAGGTCCCAGTATTCGGGGTGGTGGAGGTCGGCGAAGCCGCCCTTGATCAGCGCGCGGATGTAGTTGAGCGTGATGGCGGCGCGCTCGTAACCGGCGATGAGCAACTGCGGATCGGCGGCGCGCGCCTGGGGCGTGAACTCGGGACGGTTGATCAAGTCGCCGCGGTAACTGGGCAGCCGCACGCCGCTGCGCACCTCGAAGTCCGACGAGCGCGGCTTGGCGTATTGTCCGGCGAAGCGGCCGATGCGGATGACGGGGCACTGCGCGCCCTGCACCAGCGCCAGGCTCATCTGAAGGATGATCTTGAGGCGGTTGGTGATGCGCTGCGAGGAGCACTCCGTGATGCGCTCGGCGCAGTCGCCGCCCTGCAGCACGAAGCGCCGTCCCAGGGCCGCGTCGGCGAGCTGCTCGCGCAGCGCCAGGATCTCCCAGCTCGTCACCAGCGGCGCCAGTTCGGCGAGCTCCGCCAGAGCCTGCTCCAAGGCCTCGGGGTCGGGGTATTCGGGTTGCTGGAGGGCCGGGAAGTTCTTCCAGGAGGAGGGGCTCCAGGGGTGCCCGGTGTCGCCGGCGGCCGGGTTTTTCTCATCGGCCGGCATGAAACCAAAGCTTAACACGCGACCGCCGGAGAACACGCACGTCCGCGCCCCGCGGCGCGCTGGCGGCGGGGCTTTGGAGGGGCTCAGGCCGGAAGGATCTCCAGGGTGCACCGAAAGCGGAAGGGCGCCCGTAGGGATCTAAAACTCCCTGCTTTCGCCATTGCGCAGAATGACGACATCCGTCGGCAGGCCGGCGGCGCGCACGAGGTCGCGGAAGCGCTCCGGAGTCTCGGCGGTGCGCAGCAGCGGCGAACGCGGAGCGAGGCCGAGGTGGATCGGGACGACCGTGGCCGGGTGCAGCGCGCGCACGGCGCGCAGCGCGCCCTTTTCGCCCATGGTCATGGGAATGCGATAGGATGTGACCGGGATCAGCGCGACGTCGGGCCGCGCCTGGGCGCCGATCCGCTCCATGAATTGGCCGTAGTAGGTGTCGCCGGCGAAGTAGACGCGCTTCGACTCGGCCTCGATCAGGAACCCGATGGTGCGCGCGATGTGATGCGCCGGCACCGCGGTGACCTTCACCACTCCGAATTGGCGTTCTTCCCAGGGGCGCAGGCCGACGACATTCTTCGCGCCTTTCAGCCGCGTGATCCAGGCGCTGACCGCTGGCGCAACGACGGGCACCTGGCGGTCGAGCAGGCGCAGGAAATGGCGACTGACGTGGTCCCAGTGGTTGTGCGAGACGAGCACCAGATCGACCGCGCGCAGATCCTCCGCGCTCATTGCCGGAGGCCGAATCCGGGCGTAGGCAAGATTACCGGAACGGCCGAAATAGGGATCCGTGAGGATGCGGCAGCCGGCTGCTTCGATGAGCACCGTGCTGTGCCCGATCATGGTAAGGCGCATGGCGGATCGCGGCCATTATATGCTGCCGTGACCGGCTGTGGCGCGATTTCACTATGATTTCACCATTCATTTACGTGGCTCGTAGGACAGCATGACGACGCCGGATTTGAATGGGCGGGTGCGGACGAGGTTGAAGTCGAGCCGGCCGGTCAGGCCTGAATACTCAGGCCGTCCGCGCCCCAGGATGACGGGATGGAGGAACAGGCGCAATTCATCGATCAACCCACGCCTCAGCAGGCTCGAGACCAGTTGGCCGCTGCCGAAGATGGCCACATCCCCGCTTGCCGTTCGCTGAATCTCCTGGACGTTCTCAGCGACGCGGTCCCGGACCAGCCGCGAGTTGTTCCAGAGCAGTTGGGACAGCGTTGTGGAGACCACGAACTTGGGCAGGTTGTTCATCCGTTCCGCAATCACCGGATCGCCCTTGATCGCTTCTTCCCGCGGCCAGTACGCAGCCATCATCTCGTAAGTGCGGCGGCCGAAGACGATGGCGCCGATCGACTGGCACAGGGCGGTCGCTTCGCACAGAAACTCCGCGTCGGCGCAGAACCAGTCCAGCTCTCCGTCGGGACCGGAGACAAATCCGTCCAACGTCACGAGGTTGGAAACGATCAGTTTATTCATAGGAGCCTCCTTCGAGGGCTAAGGGAACTTGCCGGTTGCATCCCGTCCCGCGCGCCCGTTCCGGCTCACGACCCGTGCACCACACCGCCGATTTACCGTGATTCTAGCGTGAAAGCTCCGTGCGTCAAACAGGATTTCGCCGTGGTCGCAGCGCGAAAACGGCGCGATTTTGAAGCCCGGCCACGCTGGTTCCCGGCGGCCGGCAGCGCGCCACATCACAGAGGAATCCCTCAGGGCGCAGCAGGCGCCTGGTGCTGATACAGGTCGTGGAGCCGCAGCAGGCCGACGCACAGGCCCGATTCCTCGACCACCGGAAGGACGGAAATCTGCGAGCTGCGATCCTCCATCCGGCGCAGCGATTCGTGGACGCTCGATCCGGGCGTGATGGAGGCTGGGTGGACGGTCATGACGTCGCCGGCCAGCACGCCCCGGATGTCGTCGTGAGTGCGCAGAGCGCGGCGCACATCGCCGTCAGTAATGAGGCCGGCCAGACGCCCTTCGTCGTCCAGGACGCAGGCCGCGCCCAGCGGCCGGGTCGTCATCTCGATGACGACCTGGCGCAGCGGGTCGGCGGCGGCGGCGGTGGCGACCTGGGAGAGCGGGTGCATCACTTCGGAGACGCGCAGCAGCATGTTGCGGCCCAACTGGCCGGCCGGGTGGAAGCGCGCGAAATCGGCGGGCGTGAAGCCGCGGCGCTCGATCAGGCCGATGGCCAGGGCGTCGCCCAGGCCCATGGCGACGCTCGAACTGGCGGTTGGGGCGAGGTTGTGCGGATCGGCCTCGGCGCGGACCGAGGCGTCCAGCACCACGTCCATCAAAACTCCAAGCGAGGATTGTGGCGCGCCGAGAATGCCGATGACGGGCGAGGCGACGGCCTTGAGCTGCGTGACCAGGCGCAGCAATTCCTCGGTGTTGCCGCTGCGCGAGACGACGATGGTGGGGTCGCCCGGAGTGTACAGGCCAAGGTCGCCATGCAGGGCTTCGACCGGGTGCAAAAAAACGGCTGGCTGGCCGACGCTGCAAAAAGTCGCGGCGATCTTTTGGGCGATGATGCCCGATTTGCCAATGCCGGTAACAAGCACCTTGCCGGCGTGGCCGGCGAGCAGATCGACGGCGCGGTCGAAGCCGGCGTCGAGGCGGGCGGCGGCCTGCTCGAGCGCACCAGCCTCGGCCAGGAGGACCTGGCGCGCCGACTGGAGTAATGACGATTCCATGACCAGACACTATCCCAACACGAATCACGTCGAGGTGGGGAATCGAGCCGGGCGCGGCATCGTATCCCCCAAAACAGGCGCGCGGTGATTTCAGCCGGCGGGCACGACTGCGGGAGCGAGGCTGGAGCCGAACCCGGCGGCCGGAGGCGCGCAATGGACGTCTTGCGGGCTGCGGCAGGGGCCGCTAGCATAACGGTAACCGGGAGATTGTTCGAAGCATGCCGGCCCGGTCTCCGGCCGAACCCTGCGGACTCACGCCGGGAGGGGGAAATTCGTGTTGCACAGAAACACAGCGATCGCAGTAGTTGCAGCCGCATTGGCCGCCATCGTGCCCGGGGGCTGCTCCAAACAGAAGTCCGTGGCCGGACCCATGGGTCCGCCGGCGATGCCGGCGACAGTGGCGAAGGCGGAGCTGCAGACCGTGCCGCTGGTGCTGCAGGCGATCGGCAACGTCGAGCCGTATTCGAACGTGCAGGTGAAGGCGCAGGTAGCCGGCGAACTGGCGAAGGTGCTGTTCAAGGAAGGACAGGACGTCAAGCCGGGCGACGTGTTGTTCCAGATCGATCCGCGCCCCTACGCCGATTCGCTGAACCAGGCGCAGGCGGCGGTGGCGCGGGATCAGGCGCTGCTCAAGCAGGCGGAGGCGAATGTGGGTCGCGACGAGGCGCAGTTGCGCAACGCCGAAACCGATGCGCACCGCAACGAGGAGCTGGTCAAGGCGGGGATCGTGGCGCGGTTGACGTACGACACGAGCCGCACGGCGGCCGATGTTTACAGGGAATCGGAGCGCGCCGACCGGGCGGCGATCGAGAGCGCGCGCGCCGGCCTGGCGGCGGACGTCGCGGCCGTGGAAAAGGCCAAACTCGACCTGAGTTTCTGCGAGATCCGCTCGCCGATCGGGGGGCGCACGGGCAACGTGCTGGTGCAGGCGGGCAATTACGTCAAGAGCAACGGCGACACGACGCTGGTGGTGATCAACCGGATCGAGCCGATCTTTGTGAGCTTCAGCGTGCCGGAACAGCAACTGGCGGCGATCCGGCGGCTGAGCGAGGGCCGCCAGCTGGCCGTGCAGGCGGCGGCGAAGGACGATCCGGGCCGGCAGGCGACGGGCGCGCTCAGTGTGATCGACAACACGGTGGACACGACGACGGGCATGATCCGGCTGAAAGCGACATTCGCGAACGCCGGGCGGACGCTGTGGCCGGGCCAGTTTGTGAAGGTGACGCTGACGCTCAACCCGCGGATGGACGCGGTCGTGGTGCCATCGGAGGCCGTGCAGGCGGGGCAGAAGGGGCCGTTCGTGTACGTGGTGAAGGCCGACCAGTCGGTGGAGGCGCGCGAGGTCACGCCGGGGGCGATGGCGGGCAGCAAGATCGTGATCGAGAGCGGCCTGAAAGCCGGCGAGACGGTGGTAACCGACGGGCAGTTGCTGCTGGCGCCTGGGATGCACATCTTCGCGTTGCCGCCGGGCGGGATGCCGGCTGGCGCCATGCAGGCCAAGCCGGGAGCGGGCAAGTCATGAACCTGTCGCGGATCTTTATCGAGCGTCCAATCATGACCACGCTCGTGGTGTTCGCCATCCTGCTGTTCGGGCTGGTGGCGTACCGGGCGCTGCCGGTGGCGGCGCTGCCGAGCGTCGATTATCCGACCATTCAGGTGACCGCGGCGCTGCCGGGCGCCAGTCCGGAGACGATGGCGAGCTCGGTGGCGACGCCGCTGGAGCGGGAGTTTTCGACGCTGGCGGGGATCCAGCAGATGAGCTCGTCGAGCGAACAGAGCAGCACGACGGTGACGGTGCAGTTTACGCTGGACCGCAGTATCGACGCGGCGGCTCAGGACATCCAGGCGGCGATTTCGAGGGCCGGCGGGAACCTGCCGACGTCGATGCCGCGGCCGCCGTCGTACCAGAAAGTGAATCCGGCCGAGGAGCCCGTACTGTTCCTGACGCTGAGCTCGTTGACGCTGCCGATGTACACGGTGGACGAGTATGCCGAGACGCTGCTGGGGCAGCGCATCTCGATGGTGGGCGGCGTGGCGCGAGTGATCGTGTACGGGCCGCAGAAGTACGCGGTGCGGGTGCAACTGGACCCCGACCTGCTGGCGACGCGGGGCATCGGCGTGGACGAGGTGCAGCAGGCGATTCAGGGCAACAACGTCAACCTGCCGGTGGGGCGGCTGGACGGGGCCAAACAGGCCTTCACGCTGGAATCCAACGGGCAGCTCGAAAATGCGGCCGCCTACCGGTCGGTCATCGTGGCTTATCGCAACGGATCGCCGGTGCGGCTGGAGCAGCTGGGGCGTGTGATCGACAGCGTGCAGGACAACAAGGTGCTGGGCTGGTTCAACGGCGAGCGGGGCGTCGTTCTGGCGATCCAGCGGCAGCCGGGCACGAACACGGTGGAGGTGGTGGGAAACATCCTCAAGGTGCTGCCGACGTTCCGCAAGGAGATTCCGCCGGCGGTCAACCTGAAGATCGCCTACGACGCCTCGATCAGCATCCGGCACTCGATCGAGGACGTGCAATTCATGCTGGTGCTGACGGTGTGCCTGGTGGTGATGGTGATCTTTCTGTTCCTGCGGAATCTGACCGCCACGATGATACCTGGCGTGGCGGTGCCGTTTTCGATTATCGGCACCTTCGCGGCGATGTACCTGCTGGGCTACAGCCTGAATTACCTGTCGCTGATGGCGCTCACGCTGTCGGTGGGGTTCGTGGTGGACGATGCCATCGTGATGCTCGAAAACATCGTGCGCTACATGGAGATGGGGCACCCGCGGATGGAGGCGGCATTGCTGGCGTCGCGCGAAATCGGATTCACGATTGTGTCGATGACGCTGTCGCTGGTGGCGGTGTTCATCCCGGTGCTGTTCATGCAAGGCATCGTGGGGCGGCTGCTGCACGAGTTCTCGGTGACAATCGTCGTGGCGATCCTGATCTCGGGGTTCGTCTCGCTGACGCTGACGCCGATGATGGGGAGCCGGTTCCTGAAGCACGACGAGGGCGCCAGGCACACGCTGTTCTACCGGGCGCTGGAGGGGTTCCACAACGCGATGGCGCGGGCCTACGACGTCACACTGAAGATCTCGCTGAATCACCAGTTCGCGACGCTGATGCTGGCGATCCTGATGCTGGCGGGCTCGGTGTACCTGTTCTTCACGATGCCCACGGGATTCATTCCGAGCCAGGATTCGGGCTTCGTGTTCGGAGCGACGCAGGCGGGACAGGACATCAGCTTCGAGTCGATGATGGCGCACCACATGGCGATCGTGAACATTCTGCGGCAGCAGCCGGCGGTGCAGGACATCGGGGCCTTCGTAATGGGCGGAAACCAGGCGTTCTTCTTCGCCAATCTCAAGCCGCGTTCGGAGCGCAACGTCTCGGTGGACCAGTTCATCGACCAGACGCGGCCGCTGATGTTCAGCGTGCCGGGGATCATGGCGTTCATGCAGAACCCGCCGCCGATCACGGTCAGCGGGACGTATAGCACGAGCGTCTATCAACTGACGGTGCAGAGCGCGAATCTGAAGGAGATCTACGCCTGGGCGCCGCTGCTGATGGCGAAGATGCGGGCCCTGCCGAGCTTCCAGGACCTGAATTCCGACATGCAGATCGCGAGCCCGCAACTGTACGTCGATATCGACCGCGACCGGGCCATGGCGGTGGGCGTGACGGCGGACCAGATCCAGAACGCGCTGTACACGTTCTACGGGCAGCGGCAGGTGTTCAACGATCTACAGCCCGGCCAACGAGTACGTGGTGATCGCGGAGGTGGAGCCGCGCTACCAGCGCGATCCGGACGCGCTGGCGAAGCTGTACGTGCGTTCGGCGAGCGGGAAGCTGGTGCCGCTGAACGCGGTGGTGAACACTCGGCGCACGGCCGGGCCGCTGACGGTGAATCACTTCGGCCAGTTGCCGGCGGTGACGATTTCCTTCAACCTGAGCGCGGGATCGAGCCTGGGCGAGGCGGCGCAGCGGGTGCAGGAGGCGATTACGGAGTTGCGCATGCCGCCCACGATTTCGACTTCGTTCCAGGGGACGGTGAAAGAGTTCCAGCAGTCGTTCCAGGGGCTGTCGATCCTGCTGATCGTGGCCGTCCTTGTGATCTACATCGTCCTGGGCATTCTGTATGAGAGTTTCATCCACCCGATCACGATTCTGTCGGGGCTGCCGGCGGCGGTGTTCGGCGCGCTGCTGACGCTGCTCGTGTTCCACAAGCAACTGGACCTGTACGCCTTCGTGGGCATCATCATGCTGTTCGGTGTAGTGAAGAAGAACGCGATCATGATGATCGACTTCGCGCTGGAGGCGCAGCGGCTGGAGGGCCGGGATCCGCTGCACGCCATCTCGCAGGGCTGCCGTCTGAGGTTCCGGCCGATCATGATGACCACCGTGGCGGCACTGTTCGGTACGCTGCCGATCGCGCTGGGCTACGGTGAGGGCGGCGATGCGCGCCAGCCGCTGGGTCTCGCGGTGGTCGGGGGCCTGGTGGTTTCGCAGTTTCTGACGCTGTACATCACGCCGGTGATCTACCTGTACATGGAACGGCTGCAGCGGGCGCTGGGCGGCAGCGCGGCGCCGGCGGCTGCGGGCGGGCTGCATCTTCCGACCAACCTCTGAGGCCGGGCCGCGGCGCGCAGCCCCGACAGGATCGCGGCGGCGGCACGCGGGGGCCGGCTCGCATCACAGCTCGCGCGCAGCGGTGCCGCCACGCGTGGCGCCCGGAGACGGGGCATCGCCGGACCGGCGGCCGGACGGGCCGCCTGAGACGATGCGGCAATGCTGGCCTTTGTCAAGTTCGGCCTTCTCACGATACATGGCACTGTCGGCGCGCTGGATCGTCGCGTCAATTTTCTCGCCCGGCGCCCAGGCGGCGAGGCCGACCGCCGCGCTCACCTTGACCCGGGCGGCGTCGGAGCCGGAGTGGACCGTGTACTCTCCAAAGACCCAATCGCGAATCCGCGAGATCAGGGACTCGGCCACGGCCAGGCTGCAATCCAGCAAGGCGATGAACTCATCTCCGCCCCAGCGGCCGGCCAGGTCGGAGGTGCGCAGCACCAGGCGCAGCTCTGTGGCGAACTGGCGCAGCAGATCGTCGCCGGCGGCGTGGCCGAGCTTGTCGTTGACCTGCTTGAAGCCGTTCAAATCGAAGAGCATTATGCAGAACGGCCGTCCGCGGGCGGCGAACTCATCGAGGGCCTGCTCGACTTTGCGCCGATTCGCGATGCCGGTGAGGGGGTCGATCGCGGCGAGGCGCTCGGACTCTTCCAGGCGGTCGCGGTAAACCGTCAGTTCGGCGCGCAGGTGGGTCAGGGACTCCTGGTTGTCCCGCGTCATTTGATCGACGCAGGTTTTCAGCTCGGTGGCGCTTTGCAGGATCGAACTGCGGATTTTTGTCAAATCTTCGAGATCGGCGATGTCGCGCAGGCGCGTGGTCAGGCTCGTGAACTGGCTGGTGTAGCGCAAGTCGCGTTCGCCGACGGACTCGGCGGTGCGCGCCACGACCATCATCAATTCCCTGATTTCGGCGGCTTTTTGGCGGTAGTAGTCGGCCGTGCGCGCGCCCCACTGCCGCAGCTCACCTTCGGCCGCGGTCCCGGAGGACGTGAAATCTGTGGGCGTCATCGCGGCCGCCAGGTGCGCCTGCAGCTCGAGCAGGCTGGCCTGTAGGCCCGCGCCGACGGGCGGGCAGGCCTGCGACCCGCATTCTCCCATGGTGGACAGCAAGGCGCGGTAGGATTCCACGACTGGGGCCGGCAGAGTGTCGGGGGCGTCGAGGTATTTCTTCAACGAGATCACGACAAACTCATCGGCGGGGGCGAGCGGTGAATTGAACAAAAGGTCCGGAAAGCGTGAAAAAAATGGCCTGCCCACCGAAGAGAAGAATGAGGCATGAAGCGCATTGCGACGCGGGACGACGATCCTCGTTGGATTGCTGCTGGCGGCATCGCAGGCCGGGACGGCGCCGGGCGCGGTGGGGACGGTGTTTGTCTCGATTCTGCTGCCGCTGTCGTATGGGGAGCGCTGCTGGTCGAGCGTGGCGCTGCACAATGTGCGCGACCAGGCGGTGGATGTGGAAGTGGAGGCGCATGACGGCAGCGGGGCGTTGGTCGCGCTGGAAGGCGCGCCGACGATTCCGCTGCACCTGGCGGCGGGGCAGAAAATGAGCCTGCGGCTGCAGGTGGACGGACAGGAGTCAGCCGAGGCGTGGATCAAGGTCACGGAACGGGGGACGGGCGCGGGCGCCGGCACGGGGGTCGCGGTGAGCGGCAGCAGCGAGTGCGCGGCGGAAAACCAGTTGACGACGGTGCCCGGCGCAATCGCTTTTCCGAGCCGCAATCCGTGGCTGGAAGGCGACGTCGAGGAGCTGCAAGGGAAGTTCGTCCTGGTGCTGAATGCCGGCGCCACGGCGGCGGCGGTGGGCGTGTGTTACTCCAACGGCAGCCAGGTGGAAGTGCCGGGGCGCAGGGGCGCGGGCGGGGAGGCGAAGCCGGTGTGCCGGTCGATGCGCTCGATCCACCTGCCCCCGTACGCGCTGGAACTTCTGCCGGTGGAACGGGACGGCAGTTCGAACCTGACGGTGCGCACCGCGGGCGCGGAGCTGGTCCTGCAGGTGCTGAAACCGCGGCCGGGCAAGACGCGCCAGTTTACGGTGGACTCGAGAATCGTCTTCGAGGACCTATCCAAGCCCTGATGACGCGGGTTCGCGATGGCGTAGAATGCTTCCCATGCGGATTAGGGCGATTAGTTTCTTCGTGATCTCCGCCTGCGGGCTCGTGATCATTGCCCGCCAGGCGATGGCCCAGCCGGCGGGCGCGGTGGCCCTGCCGCAGCCCGACCGGAAGGGCGGCATGCCGCTGCTGCAGGCGCTGAGCGAGCGCAAGAGCCAGCGGGAGTTCGATGCCCGGGAGCTGCCGCGGCAGGTGCTTTCGAACCTGCTGTGGGCGGCCTATGGCGTGAATCGTCCCGACGGCCGGCGCACGGCGCCATCGGCGATGAACCGGCAGACGGTGGAGATTTACCTGGCGCTGAAAGAGGGGGCGTATGTTTACGACGCCGCGCACCAGCAACTGCTGCCGGTGGCGGCGGGGGACCTGCGGGCGGCGACGGGCACGCAGGATTTCCCCGCCCAGGCGCCGCTGAACCTGGTCTACGTGACGGACTACGCCAAATTCGGCTCTTCTTCGGAGAGCGACAAGGCGCTGTACGCGGGGGCCGAGACCGGCTTCATCGGCCAGAACGTGTACTTGTTCTGCGCTTCGGAGGGGCTGGCGACGGTGGTCCGCGCGTCGGTCAACCGCGAGACGCTAGCCTTAGCGCTGCAGCTCAGGCCGGAGCAGCGGATCGTTCTGGCGCAGACGGTCGGCTATCCGCAGGTCAAACGCTAGGGCCTGCTCACGCTACCCGAACGGACGTCGGCGTAGTGTGAGCAGGCCCTAGCCGGGCGCGTTCGGCGGAACTTACTGGGACCGGCAAATTGCTCAGACGGGCGTTTTGCGCTTCGGTCCGTATTGCACCAGATCCTTCGGCACGTCCAGCTCCTCGCTCAGCATGAACTCGAAGTTGTCGATGAAGCGCGCGGCCAGCGTGTCGTATTTGCGGTCGTATTCCTCGCGGCTGGGCCAGGTGTTGGCGGGATCGAGGATGGAGGACGGAACGCCCTCGCAGGACTTCGGCACGGACACCCCGAAGACCGGGTCCTGCCAGTATTCGACCTGCGCCAGGCGGCCGTTGAGGGCGGCGTTCAGCAGCGCGCGCGTGTGCTGGATGCTGATGCGTTTGCCAATGCCGAAGGGCCCGCCGGTCCAGCCCGTGTTGACCAGCCAGACATCCGCGCCGTACTTCAGGATCTTGGCCTTCAGCATCTGCGCGTAGCGGTACGGGTGGTGGACCATGAAGGGCGCGCCGAAGCAGGCGCTGAAGGTGATCTGCGGCTCGATGCCCAGCCCGATCTCGGTGCCGGCGATCTTGCTCGTGTAGCCGCTCATGAAGTGGTAGACGGCCTGGTCGGGGCTCAGGCGGGAGATGGGCGGCAGCACGCCCGAGGCGTCGCAGGTCAGGAAGACGACGTTCTTGGGATGGCCGGTACGCTTGTCGGGCAGAGCGTTGCCGATGAAGGAGAGCGGATAGGCGGCGCGGGTGTTTTCGGTCAGGTGGTCGTCGTTGAGGTCGAGGCGGCGGGTGCGCGGGTCGAAGACGACGTTTTCAAGAATCGTGCCGAAGCGGCGCGTGCATTCGAAGATCTGCGGCTCGGCGCTTTCGGAAAGCCGGATGACCTTGGCGTAGCAGCCATCCTCGAAGTTGAACACGCCGTTGTCACTCCAACCGTGCTCGTCGTCGCCGATCAATCCGCGCGACGGGTCGGCCGAGAGGGTGGTCTTGCCGGTGCCGGACAGACCGAAGAAGATGGCCGCGTCGCCGGACGGGCCGACGTTCGCCGAGCAGTGCATGGGCAGGACGCCGTCGAAGGGCAGCAGCGCATTGAGGATGGTGAAGACGGTCTTCTTGATCTCGCCGCCGTAGCAGGTGCCGCCGATGATCGCCAGCCGCTCGGCCAGGTTCAGGATGATGAACGTCTCGGTGCGCGTGGAATCGACCAGCGGGCTCGAGTTGAAGCCGGGCGCGGCGATGATGGTGAACTCGGGCACGTGGCGGCGATAGGCGTCCAGCGACTCGGGCTTGAGGAACATGGTTCGCGCGAACAGGCTGTGCCAGGCCGTCTCGGTGATGATGCGGACGGGCAGACGGTAGTCGGCGTCGGCGCCGCCGAAGCAGTCCTGGACGAAGACGTCGCGGCCCTGAAGATAGGCCTGCAGGCGCGTCAGCAGAGTATTGAAGCTCTGCGGATAGAAGGGCCGGTTGTGGGTGCCCCACCAGATGTAGCCCTCCGACGAGGGCTCGCGCACCAGGTACTTGTCGGCGGCCGCGCGGGCGGTGTGCTGGCCGGTGTTCACCACCAGCGGCCCCTGGCTGCAGATCGAGCCCTCGCCGCGGAAGATGGCCTCTTCGTAGAGCGCCTCTGGGGCCAGGTTCCAGTAGACGCGCCGCAGATTCAGCAGGCCGTGGTTCTGCAGCCCGTAAACGCTGGCCGCCTCAGCCGCCTGCTTCACCGCCGGGGAGGGGATATCGGTGTAGATGTTCATGGCCGGCTCCTTACATCCAGTCGCGCACCAGGCGCCGGTCGCCGAGATAGAGCTCGTTGGGCGAGGCCGGGTCGAGCGCCCAGCGGATCCGTTCGATGCCCTCGGTGATCTCCTTGGCGGCGCCGCAGAAGCTGATGCGCAGATGGCCCTCCATGCCGAACTCCTTGCCCGGCACGGTGACCACGCGGACCTTGTTCAGCAAGAACTCGGAGAGCTTCTGGGAGTTCGGCTCGTAATTGCTGAAGTCCGGGAAGCAGTAGAAGGCGCCTTCGGGTTTGGTCACGCGCAGACCGGGGAAGGCGAGCAGATGGTCGAGCAGGATGTTGCGATTGTTCTCCAGGGTCATGCGCAGGGCCTCGATCGAATTCTGCACGCCGTTCAGCGCGCCGACGGCGGCCCACTGCGAAGGCGTGGCCGGCCCGGAGGTCTGCTGGCTCTGGATGGTCGCCATGGTGCCGATGAGGTCGCGGCTGCCAACGGCCCAGCCGATGCGGAAACCGGTCATGGCGTACATCTTGGAGACGCAGTTGATGACCACCAGCTTGGAGCCTTCGAGGTCCTCCTTGGAGAAGTCATAGCAGTTGATGGGCGATTTGCCGTCGAACACCAGCCGGTTATAGGTGTCGTCCATGATCAGGTAGATCGACTTCTTGGCGCACAGCTCGACCATTTCGGCGATGAACTCGCGCGAGTACATCACGCCGGAGGGATTGTTGGGGCTGTTCAGGATAATGGCCTTGGTGTAGCTGCCGATGCAGTCGGCGATTTCCTTGACGGTAGGGTAAAAGGAGCCGTCCTCGGGCTTGACGGCCACGGGCACGCCGCCGGCCAGTTTGACCATCTCGGGGTAGCTGACCCAATACGGCGCGGGGAAGATCACCTCGTCCTTGGGATCGAGGATCGCGATCAGCGCGCACATGATGGCCTGCTTGGCGCCGCACGAGGCAACCACGTTTTCCGGCCGCACGGCCCGCCCGTAATATTCTTCGGTATATCGGATGATGGCCTTCTTGAGAGCGGGGATGCCGTCGGGCGGCGTGTATTTGATGTCGCCGGAGTTGAGGACCGAAGTGCAACTGACAATCGCGTCGAGAGGGGTCTTGGACTTCGGCTCGCCACCACCGAGGTGGATCACCGGCTCGCCCTTCTCCCGCAGCAGCGCCGCCGTCTGGTTCAGTTTCAGCGTGACGGATTCGTGAATCGTCCGTGCCAGCTGGCTTAAGCTCATGTCAACCTCCACTCCAGCGCATTCAGCGGAATGCACCTTTTCGGTTAGTTTACTAAGCTTTTGCCGACCACGTCAGCGGTCATCGCGCAGAAACGTCGAGTTTAGGGTCCGATCATGCCTGTGGACCGGCTCGGGAATGAGCCTGTTGGATGGTGCGGGCCGGTTCCGGCGATCCGGCGGGTCGGTGTTCGCGTACAATCTTGGGTTGTACCGCTCACGAGTGACCGTTGCGATTCCGACTCTGGTTGCCGGGCCCCGGCTGGAGAAGTGCCTGGAGGCCTTGGCGGCACAGACGATGATGGGATTTCGGGTTGTGGTGGTCGACAATAGCGGACGGGGCCTGGCGGGCGATATTGCGCGCCGGTTTGAGTTCGCTGAAGTGATCGAAAACCGCGTCAACGCCGGTTACGGAAGGAGCGTGAACCAGGCCTGGCGGCGCCGGCCGGCCGAGTTCCTGATGGCCCTGAACGACGATACGGTCCCGCGTCCGCGGTGCCTGGAAGCGCTCGTGGCGGCGCTGGAGGGCGACCGTGGGGCGGGCATGGCAGCTCCGCGCATCCTGCTGGCGGGGACCCAGACGCTCGATTCGGCGGGCATGTTGCTGGCCCGCGACGGCTCCAGCATCCAACGCGGCCACGCCCAGCCGGCCGTGGACTGGGACCGGCCCCAGGAGGCGCTGTTTCCGAGCGGTTGCGCCGGCGTCTATCGTGGCGCGATGCTGGCCGAAACGGGCCTGTTCGACGAATCGCTGTTCTTGTATCACGAGGATACGGACCTGGGGTTGCGAGGCTGCTGGCTGGGCTGGCATTGCCTGTACGTGCCGCGGGCCGAGGTGGAGCATTGGTACTCGGCCAGCGCCGGGAGGGCCTCGGCGGCGAAAGCGTGGTACGTGGAGCGGAACCGGCTGAGAGTGGTGTTGAAACTGTTTCCATTCACGCGGCTGGTGGCGGCGCCGTTTTACGCCCTGGCGCGCTATGCGCTGCACCTGCGCGCGGCGCTGGCCGGGCGAGGCAAGGCGGCTGAATTCGGAGCGGCGGGACTGCCGTTCTGGAAACTGCCATGGTACGTCGCCAGGGCGCACCTGGTTCTGATCCCGGCGCTGCCGGGATTGCTGCTCCAGCGGCGGCGGACCGGACGCCGGATCCTGACACTGCAATTTATCGGAATACTGGATCGTTATCGGGTCGGCATTCGGGAGGTCGCCGCACATTGAGCCCTGACTTGAGGAGCGGGGAACCGGCAGGCGGAACCACCGTCCTGCTGATTCCGGCCTACAACGAATCGGCCGCGATCGGGCGGGTGGTTCAGGAGGCGCGGGCGGTCTGTCCGGCGCTGCCCATCCTGGTGCTGGACGACTGCTCCATCGACGACACCGCCAACCTCGCCCAGCGCGCCGGCGCGGAGGTGGTGCGCCTGCCCTGCCACCTCGGCCTTGGCGGCTGCATTCAGACCGGTTACCGCATGGCGTTTGAAATGGGCGTTCGGGCGGCCGTGCGCATCGATGGAGACGGCCAGCACGATCCGGCCGACATTCCGCGGCTGCTGGAGCGGCTCGAGGCCTCGGGCTGCGAAATGGTGATCGGCGTTCGGGCAGCGGGGAGCAACCCGACCTCAACCGGCCTGATCCGGCGCATCGGGATCGGGTTTTTCAAGCTGCTGCTGCGGCCGATTCTGGGGCGCCGCGTGACCGATCCCACGTCCGGTTTCGTGGCCGTGAATCGTCGCGCGCTGCACGTGTTCAGCCAGAGCTTTCCGTTGGAATATCCGGAGATCGAAACCCTCGTGGTACTGCAGCGCCGCGCCTTCCGCTTCGAGGAGGTGCCGGTGCGGATGCGGCCGCGGATGGGCGGACGGAGTTCCATCACGGCCAAAGCGTCGATCTACTTCGTGGTGCACGTGCTGTTGGGCGTGTTGGTGAATATCCTGCGTCTGGACGCTTGGCGTTTGCGGCGCCGGGCCGGCCGGCGCGGGTGAAGGAGGGATCATGGAACGGCTGCTCGATGTGCTGGCGCTGTTCAGCGTGGTGCTGTTTCTTATCGTGCTGCGCGAACTGCGGCGCTCGCGGATTCGAGTCGAGTATTCGGTGAGCTGGCTGGGCGCCGCGGTGGCCGTCTTCGCCCTGTCGCGCTCGCGCAGCGGCCTGGAGCGGGTGGCCGCGGTTCTGCGCGTGAACGAGCCTGCGGTGGCGTTGATTTTCCTGATCCTGCTGGTCTTTCTGGTTGTGTTCTACCGCTTTACGATTATCATCTCCCAACTGAAAGACATGAACATCAACCTGACGCAGAAGGTCGCTATCCTCGATTACCAATTGCGCAGCGTGCATCGCGATGAGAAAGAAGCGGCAAAAAGCTGAGCGCGCGGCCGCGGCCGTTCCGGCGCGCGAGTTCGCGCTGCCACGGTGGACTCCGCTCGCCGTTCTGGCGGCGCTGCTGGCCGTCTACTGGCCGGCGATGAACGGGACTCCGCTGTTCGACGACGCGATGCTGCCGGTTTTTCAGCCCCAAGGCCCGCATTCGTGGGCCGGTTATCTGGCGGGCGGACGTCCGTTCTACTACGTCAGCCTCGATCTGAACTATCTGCTGGCGGGCCGCGAGCCGTTCGTGTATCACCTGACCAACGTCCTGCTGCACGCCCTGGTCGGCGGGCTGGTGTATCTCATTCTCCGCAAGGCCCTGGAACTGACCGGCAGCGCGCGGCGCGAGGCTTCATTGACCGCGCTGTTTGGAAGCCTCGTGTTCCTCTTCCATCCGGCTCAGACGGAGGCCGTGGCCTACATCGCCAGCCGGTCGGAGACCCTGAGCACGCTGTTCGCCTATGCCGCGCTGGCGCTTTTGATGGCCGGCGGGGCGGAGGCCATCGGCTGGGGCCGCGCCATCCTGATCCTGAGCCTGGTGGCGGCCGGCATTCTGACCAAGGAACACGTCGTGGCGATGGCGGCCGTGCTGCCGCTCGTGGACTGGCGGCTGAAGGAGAAAGGATCGCTGGCCGGCCTGGCGCGCAATTGGCGGCTGCACGCCGGGCTAGCGCTGGGGGCCATCCTGGCGGTGCCGGCGATCGTGCTGTTCGTGACTCGTCATTCCTCGCGATCGGCGGGCCTGCAGGTACCCGGCACTACCTGGTTCCGCTACCTGTGTACGCAGTTCAAAGTCATCTGGATTTACCTCCGGCTGTTCGTGCTCCCGGTCAACCAGAGCCTGGACTACGACCTGCCGCACGCCAGAGGGCTGTTTGAACCTCTGGTTCTGCTTGGCCTGGCAGGGCTCGTCGGGCTGCTGTACCTGGCCTGGCGATTCCGTTCCCGGTACCCGCTGGCCGCGCTCGGGATCGTTGTTTTTCTGATCCTCCTGGCACCCACCTCCTCGGTGATTCCGATCGCCGACGCAGCCGCCGAACGCCGCATGTACCTGCCGGGCATCGGCTTGGTCCTGGTGGTGGTGGAGTTCGTGCGCCACTGGCGAGGCGCGGCCTGGAAGAATGCAGTGCTGGGGGCTGCGATCGCTGCCTTGGCCCTGGGGACCTGGAATTACAGCCACGCCTTCGCCTCGGAGGTGAGCGTCTGGGAGCACGCCGCCTCGGCCAGACCGGAAAACCTGCGCGCGCGGACGTACCTGGGCGCGGCCTACATCAAGGCCGGGCGCTGCCCCGATGCCGTCACCACCTTCGAACGGATCGAACGCGATTCGCAAGGCGGGAAACTGGGCCGGACCGCCTTCCTCTTCTACATGAACTTCGCGTCGGCGCTGGAATGCGAGGGGCAACTCGACCGCGCCGAGCAGGCCTGCCGCAAGGCGATTGAAATCGCTCCGGCGGCGCGCCACTATGCCAGAATCGGCGGGCTTTCGCCGATGGCGCGCGGATGGGCGCGTCTGGCCCACCTGTACGCGATCGAACAGCGCTGGGCTGATGCCTTCGACGCACAAAAGCAGGCCGCTCAATTCGCCCCCAGCCTCGGCTGGATGGCCCACAGCATTCGCGGCAGCATGGACTTGAGCCTGAACAAGTACGAAGAGGCCGCCGCCGAGTTTCAGCAGGCGCTGCAACTGGAGCCCGGCGATGCTGCCTCAAAAAACGGCCTGGCCGCGGCCCAACAGGCGATTCGCGCCCGGCAGCAGGGTGGGGTGATCGTCCGAAAGTGATCCCATTGCATATCGGCATCAATGCGCTGTATCTGATCCCGGGAGGCGTGGGCGGCTCGGAAACGTATTTGCGGAATCTGATGCGGGCGCTGGCGGCGTTGGATACCCCGCACCGCTTCACGGTGTTCACGAATCGGGAGACGGACCGGGAAGTGGCGCCCCATCATCCCGCCTGGCAGGTGCGGCAGACCGGCGTGCGGGCCACGCATCGTCCGGCGCGGTTGATCTACGAACAGACCATTTTGCCGTTGCGCTGCGTCGGCCTGGATGTGCTGTTCTGCCCGGGCTTCACGGCGCCGGCCCTGGCGCCTTGCCCGGCGGTGACGACGATCCACGATCTCCAGCACAAGCGCCATCCGGAGTACTTCCGCTGGTTCGAACGCCCGTTCTGGCGCTTCTTCGTGTGGCAGGCCGTGCACACCAGCGCCCGCCTGATCGCGCTCAGCGAGCAGACCCGCGCCGGCCTGCTGCACAGTTATTCGATTCGTGGCGACAAAGTCGAAGTCGTGGCACATGGCGTGGAGGAGGAGTTCTTCTCCGTCGGGGCGCTGCGCCGGCGCCGCAGTCCGGAGCCCGTGCTGCTGTGCCCCTCGACGACCCACCCGCACAAAAATCACGCCCTGCTGCTGAAGTGCTTCCGGCGCTTCAGCGCCGCCCATCCGGACTGGCAGCTTGTCCTGACCGGCGTCCGGGGCTTTGCCGACCGGATGGTGCGGGATCAGGTCGCCGCGCTGGGCCTCGAGCCGCGCGTGCGGATCCTGGGATGGCTGCCCAGGGAAGAACTGTACCACTGGTTCGAACGTGCGGGCGCGTTGGTCTATCCATCGACGTTTGAGGGATTCGGATTCCCCGTGGTGGAGGCCCTGGCCGCGGGCCTGCCCGTGGCGTGTTCCGACATTGAGCCGCTGCGGACCATCGCCGCAGGCGCGGCGGTGCTGTTCGACCCGGCTTCGGAGAGCGACATGCTCCAGGCGTTGGAGCGCGTCAGTTCGGACCAGCCGTTGCGCGCGCATCTGGCGCAAGCCGGCCCGCTTCGGGCCGCGCAGTTCACCTGGCGCACTTGCGCCCAACAGACTCTGGCGATTCTCGTACAGGCGGCCGGGCAATCGCGGCCTGGAGCGTGAGGGAATTCAAGCCCGCCGCCGCGAATCTGGGAAACCGGACTGAGCAAGCTACTGAAAAATCCATTCTCCGAGCTGCCGCCGCACTCACGTGGCCCGACAACCCATTGCGAGTGAATGACCACGTTTCAGAGCCGCCGGTTTCAGAGCCGCGACCGTAAGGGAGTCGGCCGTTTCCGAGCCACTTGTTTCAGAGCCGCGACCGTAAGGGAGTCGGCCGTTTCAGAGCCACTTGTTTCAGAGCCGCGACCGTAAGGGAGTCGGCCCGTTTCAGAGCTGCCACCGTAAGGGAGTCGGCCAATCGGCCTTTTCAGCAACCCGCTAGAATGAGATTGGAGGCGGCGATGCCGCTGGGCGAAGAGCTGGCCTCACACACCCGCGAAGGCGACCTCTACGAGTCCTTGGGAGGGGATCGCGTCCGGTGCTACGCCTGCGGGCATTGCTGCCCGATTTCATCCGGGTTTGCCGGGGTCTGCAAAGTCCGGTTCAATCGCGGCGGCAAGCTGCTGGTCCCCTACGGCTACGTCAACGCCCTGCACTGCGATCCGATCGAGAAGAAGCCGTTCTACCATGCGCTGCCCGGGAGCCGTGCGCTCAGTTTCGGCATGCTGGGCTGCGACCTGCATTGCGGCTACTGCCAGAACTGGGTCAGCTCGCAGGCCTTGCGCGACGGCCGCTCGGCGCTCGAATTCCGCGCCATCACGCCGCGCGAGATCGTCCGGATTGCGCTGGCCCAGCAGGCCGCGAGCGTCATCAGCACATACAATGAACCGTTGATCACGAGCGAATGGGCGGTATCGATTTTTAGAGAAGCGCGCGCCGCCGGCCTGGTCACGGGATTTGTGTCGAACGGCAATGCGACGCCCCAGGTGCTCGAGTATCTGCGGCCGTGGGTGGACCTGTATAAAGTCGATCTCAAGAGCTTCGACGACCGCCGCTATCACGAGTTGGGAGGGCGGCTGAAGCCGATCCTCGATTCCATCGCGCTGATCCACGAGATGGGCTTCTGGCTGGAGGTCGTCACGCTGCTCGTGCCGGGCTTCAATGACTCGCCGGCCGAGTTGGCCTCGCTCACCGGCTTTCTGGCCGGGATCTCGCGCGACATCCCCTGGCACGTCTCGGCGTTTCACCCGGACTACAAGATGACGGGCCCGCGCAACACCAGCGCGGAGCTGCTCGAACGCGCCGCCTCGATCGGCCGGGATGCGGGCCTGCGCTACGTGTATGCGGGCAACCTGCCTGGCCGGGTCGGCGAACTGGAGGATACGCGCTGCCCGAACTGCCGCACCGTGCTGGTGGAACGCCGCGGATTCGAACTGCTGCGCAACCGGATATCGGCCGCCGGCGCCTGTCCGCGCTGTCAGACGCTGATTCCGGGCTTCTGGCGGGCAGGCGCAAGTCAGGCTCGGGAGAACGCTGAGAAAGTTCCTCTCGGCAGGAGTTGAGCACATGACGACCGCGCACGTTTCACCATTCGCCGGCTCGTGGTACCCGGGGCGCCGCGCCGAGTTGGAAACTCTCCTGGATTCGATGTTCGACTCCTCGCTCCGCCGGACCGGCGAGGACCTTGTGCCGCGCCCGCTGGCGTTCGTCGTCCCGCATGCCGGTCTGGCCTACTCCGGGACCGTCGCCGCCGCCGCTTATCGCAACCTGCGGGCTGCGCAGCCGCGGCGCGTGTTCATCCTCGGATTCGCACACAGCGGCGGCCGGCCCGGCGTATCGATCCCCGACACCGGCGCGTTCCAGACGCCGCTTGGGGTCGTCGAAGTCGATCCATCCGCGGTGCGGGAGCTCGCTCGCTCGGAGCCATTCCTGATGACGCCCGAGAGCCGGGTGTGCGACCACTCGGTCGAAATCCAGCTCCCGTTGTTGCAGCGCGCCGCACCGGGCACGCCAGTGGTGCCGCTGTACGTGTGTGGGCTGGATCAGACCAAGCGCCGCGCGGCGGCGCACGCATTGGCCCGGATGGTGCGCCCGGGAGACGTGCTCCTGGCCAGTTCCGACCTCACGCACTACGGCCGGGCGTTCGGCTACCGGCCGTTTCCCGTGGACGAGGATACGCCCGTCCGGTTGCGCGAACTGGACGGCCAGGCGATCTCGGCGGCGGGCAGCCTGGATCCTGAGTTGTTCCTCGAATCGCTCCAGGCAACCGGCGCCACGGTGTGCGGATCCGATCCGATCGCCCTATTGCTCGAAACGCTCGGCCTGCTCGGCGGAGAGGACATCTTCCAGCAAACGCTGGATTACCAGACCTCGGCCGAGATTGCAGGCAGTTATGAACACTGTGTCAGTTATGGCGCTTTAGGCTACTTCCGCGCCGATTCGTTCGAGCTCAGTCCCGAGGACCGGCAGGCGCTGCTCGAGAGTGTTGTCGCCACGCTGCGCCATTTGCGCGAAACCGGCAAGCGTAAACCAGTTCCGCCGCCCGCGAGCGGAGGTTCGCTGCAGCGCCGCGCGGGCGTGTTCGTCAGCCTCCACAAGGCGGGGGATTTGCTGGGCTGCATCGGAAATGTCACGACGCCGTTGCCGCTGGCCGAAGAGACGCCGCAGATGGCACTCGCCGCGGCGCTTGACGATCCGCGCTTCTGGCCCCATTCGCGCCTGCCGGAGGGGATCGATGTCGAGATCTCGGTCCTGAGTCCGATGAAGCGCATCCGGGACTGGACCGCGTTCCGTCTGGGACGGGACGGTGCCTTTCTCGAGTGCGGCGCTGCACGGGGATTGCTGCTGCCGCAGGTGGCCCACGGCGGCGCCTGGACGCCGGCCCGGTTCCTGGATGCGCTGTCGCGCAAGGCCGGTCTGCGGCCGGGGGCGTACCGCGAGGCGGGCGCGCGCCTCTCCGTGTTCCGGGCCCAGGTCTTCGCCACGCCGGTATAGCTCCGCGCGCGGTCGCCTCATGGGTGGGCGTCTTCAAGCCATCCGTCGTGCCGGAGGATGGAGAAGCTGGCGCGGCCCTGTCCGCTTTCAGGTCTCCGTGGACAGGACCGCGACCCAGATGAGGCCCTCCTCACATTGGAAGGAAAGCCTCTGGCTCACATGCGCTCCGCAGATTCGCAGGCTGTAGTCGCTGCCATCCACCACGGATGGCATGCTCAGCCGGATCCCCCGCGTCAACACGCACTTCAGGTTGCCGCCAATCATGTTGGCCAGTTCACCCAGCACGTCACGGACAACATCGTCCACCCTCTCCGGCGCATTCATGTCCAGAAAGCGGCCCGCGAAGCGGCACGCCTGCCGCCGGTCGCACTCCACCAGCACCGCGCCGTTCCAATCGCCGGCCAGGTGCACGACGGAGGTCAGTCGATCCCCGTCAGGGAACCAGGATGACCCGCATCGCTGAGCTTCCAGGCCCAACATGGTCCCGAACACCGACTCCACGACCTGGGCCAGTTCACTCGGCAGTATCTCCGCGCTCTGTCCGGTTGGCATGGTTCTCCTCTCAGCGGGCAACGTAGACTATCGCACTTCCCACCGTCTGTCTTTCGAACCACTCCTCGACGCCGAACGCGGTCTCGGCGCCACCTAGCAGCAGCCAGCCGCCGCGAAACAACGTGCCGTGGAGATCCTTCAGGATGCCCTGCCTTGTTTCGGCATCGAAATAAATCATGACGTTGCGGCAGAACACAAGGTCGAACGGACCCAGGGCGCGCATACTCTGGCGCAGGTCGATCGTTTCAAAGCGGGCCATCTGGCGCACCGCCTCGCTCAACTGCCAATCCACGCCGGAGCGTCGAAAGTTCTTCACCAGCAGGGCTGCCGGTAACCCTCGATTCACTTCAATCTGCTGGTACTTGCCCGCGCGGGCGCGCGCCAGGACTTGCGAGGAGAAGTCAGTGCCCAGGATCTGGATGTTCCAGTCGCTCAACCCGGCCTCCAGGAGAAGCATGGCTAGGCTGTAGGCTTCCTGACCGGTTGACGCCGCCGCCGACCAGAATCGCAGTCGTTTTGAATCTCGCCGCTCTTCCTTTAGCTTGGGCAGCAGAACCGAGCGTATGGCATCGTACTGCCCGGGGTCGCGGAAAAAGTAAGTTTCATTCGTCGTCATCGCCTCGACGACCTGGTGTCCGACTTCCGCCTCGCGCGTGGCCTGGAGCAGTGCGCACAGGTCGTTGATCGACCCCAGGCCGAGTTGCCTCACGATCGGAGAAAGGCGGCTCTCGATCAGATAATGCTTGTCCGCTTCAAGTACAATGCCCGATTGGGTATAGACATGCTGCTGCAGGAACCGGTAGTTCTCCGAGTGAATCTCCGCCGTGGACGCCGCGCTCAGCACCTGGCCCCCTTACCCTCGGCCCGTCATCATCAGGATCTCCGGGACAACCTGCGCGAGCGGCAGCACGTGGTCGGCCAGGCCCGCATTCACCACCGCTCCGGGCATGCCCCACACCACACTCGAAGCCTCGTCCTGAGCCAGGACGCTAGCCCCCTGTGCCCGCAGAATCTCCGCGCCCCTCAACCCGTCTTGCCCCATGCCGGTCAAAACCACGGCAACGACTGCGCCGCCATATACCGCCCCGACTGAAGCAAAAAGCGCGTTGACGGCGGGACGACAGGAGTTCTGCGGCGGCGATTGATCCAGAGACACATGCACTCCGCCGCTCCTGGTGGCCACCTTCAGATGAAAGTCCCCAGGGGCAATCAGGATCTTGCCCGCTTCCACACGGTCGCCCTGGTTCGCCTCTGCGACGGTCAGCGCGCAAGCGGATTGAAGACGCTCGGCGAGCAGCCGCGTGAACAGCGGCGGCATATGTTGCACCACCAGGACCGGCAGCGGGAACCCGGCTGGCAACTCCGGCAGGATCGCGCCCAGTGCCGTCGGCCCCCCCGTTGAGACTCCGATCACGATCACTTTCGGCCGCACTTTCGCGCTTTGCAGGGTAGACAAACCTGGCCGGGCCGGGGTCGCCGGGACGCACGCCGGTCCCGGTCGGGTTGCGACGCGGCTTACTCCGGGCGGGTGGAAGAACTGCTTGATCTTCGGGATCAGTTCTTGCCGCAAGCTGAGCATCGAATGGTCGAGAGACCCCGCGTTGGAAGCCTTCGTCACGTAGTCGTCAGCCCCCAAGCTCAACGCCTCCAGGGTCACCGCCGCGCCGCGCTCGGTCAGCGTGCTGAACATGATGACCCTTAGTTGGGGGTAGTCGCGCCGCACACGCCGCAACATTTCCAGGCCGTTCATCTCTGGCATCTCGATATCCAGCGTAAGAACGTCAGGATTGAACTGCGGAATCCGTTGCAGTGCGATCGCGCCGTTCGACGCCGCCCCGACCACATCGAGCGCCGGATCCTCCTCCAGAGCGTGCGTTACCAGGCGCCGGATGACCACCGAGTCGTCCACGACCAGCACGCGAATTCGCTCTCCTTGTTGGAGCAACCGCTTGGTCAGCGTCGCCATGCCTACTCCGTCTTCAGGGATGGATCCCCACGAGCTGAAGCTTCTCCACGAGGATGTCTTTGGTGAATGGCTTCATGACGTACTCATTGGCGCCCGCCTCTAGGGCTTCCACCATTTGGTCCAGTTCGGTCTCGGTGGTAACCATGACCACCACCAGAGAGGCAAGCGCAGGGTTCTGGCGCAACCGCTTGAGTAGCTCCAGTCCGTTGATCTCGGGCATGTTCCAGTCGGCCAGAACCAGCGCCACGGCGCTCTTCTCAGCTTCAATCACCTCCAGGGCCTCTCTCCCGTTGGCCGCCTCGCGAACCTCGAACCCGAGTTCCTTCAAGGTCTTGGAGAGGATCATTCGAACGGCTCTCGAATCGTCTACAACTAGCGCTTTCGCCATTATTTCACCTGTATTGTTTGGTTAAGGCGTGGCCCGGCGGATGGATAGACACCGCCGGGCCTTCCCCAGGTTCTGGGCTCAATCAGAACGTAAACTTCGCCACAACTGTCTGCAGTCGCGCCGCCATCTGGCTCAACTCTTGCGACGCCTTCTGCGTGTCGTTGGCGCCCTGCGTGGTATTCTTCGCCGCCATGGCCACCCCGCCGATGTTCTTGGCGATGTCGTTCGACTCCCTTGGCAGCTTCGGTCACGCTGCGGCCAATCTCGTTGGTGGTCACTGTCTGTTCTTCCACCGCCGTGGCAATGCTGTTGGAGATGTCGTTGATCTGGTTGATAATGGTGCCGATCTCCTCGATCGCCTTGACGGCGCCCTTGGTATCGCCCTGGATCGCATCAATTTTCTGGCCGATATCCTCGGTGGCTTTGGCTGTTTGCTTGGCCAGTTCCTTCACTTCATTGGCCACCACAGCAAAGCCCTTGCCCGCTTCGCCGGCGCGGGCCGCCTCGATAGTCGCATTGAGGGCCAGCAGGTTGGTCTGCTGCGCGATCGAGGTAATCACCTTGATCACGTTGCCGATCTCCTGGCTGGATTCGCCCAGTTTTTTCACGGTTACATTGGTCGTCTGCGCCACACTGACGGCATTCTTGGCAACCCGAGCCGACTCGTTGGCGTTCTTGGCGATCTCGCGGATTGAGGACTGCATCTGCTCGGAGGCCGATGCGACCGAGGAAACATTCCTCGAAACCTGCTCGCTGGCCGCAGAGACGACGTTAGCCTGCGTAGCGGTCTCCTCGGCGTTCCCCGCCATCTGCTGGCTGACTGCCGTCAGTTCTTCGGAGGAGGAGGCCAACGTCGTCGCGTTTTGCGCCGTGACCTTCAGCGGTTCGACGATCGCCTCCAGCGTCTGGTTGACACCTTCGACAATCTTGCGGTAGTCGCCTTGGTGCTTGCTAGCGTCCGCGCGGGTTCCCACTCGCCCGTCAGCCGCGGCCTTGGCCAGCAACGCCGCATCTCCCACCAGTGCGTTGATGTTGTCGATGCAGTTGTTGAGGTTGTTCTTAATCCCGTCGAAGTCGCCTTTGAAGGTGTCGGTAATCTTGGGCGGAATGTCACCCTTCGAGATACGGTCCAAGTACCCGCCGCAAAAGTTCACTGGGCCGATCACCGCGTCGAGGGTCTGGTTGACGCCCTCGACAATCTTGCGATAGTCGCCCTGGTGCTTCGAGGCATCGGCGCGCGTCGCCAGTTTGCCTTCCACCGCCGCACTCGCCAGCAGGCCGGCGTCGGCCACCAGCGCGTTGATGTTATTCTTCAACAGCACGAGCCACTCATGGATCTGGTCCTGGTCGGAAGCTTTAGCCATCGATGTCGTCATGTCGCCGTTGGCGATCTTCGTTACATACGCCACCAACTCAGTCAGCCACTCGTGCACGCCGTTGATAGCATTCTTCATTTTTTCGTGATCGCCCTTGCAGGCAATCTCGACCTTTTCTCGCAAATTGCCTCCGCGGACTAGTGCGAGAATTCGGTTGCCCTCGCCGATCGGCAGCAGAATGGCGTCCAGCATCTCATTCACACCTGACACAATTCCGGCGTAGGCGCCCTGGAACTGGTCGGCTTTGCCCCGCTCTGAGAGTTGACCTTCACGGGATGCCTCGGTCAGCCGCACCATTTCTTTCTGCAGCCGTTGCAATACAACGGCCACGCCATTGACCGCCAGTTTCATCTTCTCGTGGTCGCCGCTGTAGGTCTGCGCGATCAGTTCGTCGATCTTCCCCGCACTGACCTGCGCTAAGATACGATTGCCTTCCCCGATTGGCAACAGGATGGCGTCCAGCATCTCGTTGATGCCCTCCATGATCTTGCGGTACTCGCCCTGGTGCTTTGTTGCTTCTGCGCGGGTCGCCAACTTTCCTTCCCCCGACGCCTTCACCAGGAACGCCGCCTCGGCCACCAGCGCCCGGATGTTGTCGATGCAGTTGTTCAGGTTGTTCTTGATCTCGTTGAAGTCGCCGTTGTAGCTGTCGGTGATCTTGGGCGGGATGTCGCCCTTCGAGATGCGATCCACGTACTCGGCGGACATGTTCAACGGCTTGATGACGTTGTCCAGCGTCAGGTTCAAACCCTCGATGACCTTCTTGAAGTCGCCCGCGTGCTTGGTGGCGTCGGCCCGCGCCGCCAGCTTGCCTTCCAGCATCGACTGCGTCAGCGCCACACCGTCGGCCACCAGCCGCCCGATGGCGTCGATGCAGTTGTTCAGGTTGTTCTTGATCTCATTGAAGTCGCCGTTGTAGCTGTCGGTGATCTTGGGCGGGATGTCGCCTTTCGAGATGCGGTCCACGTACTCGGCGGAGACGTTCAACGGCTTAATGACGTTGTCCAGCGTCAGGTTGAAGCCCTCGATGACCTTCTTGAAGTCGCCCGCGTGCTTGGTGGCGTCGGCCCGCGCCGCCAGCTTGCCTTCCAGCATCGACTGCGTCAGCGCCACACCGTCGGCCACCAGCCGCCCGATGGCGTCGATGCAGTTGTTCAGGTTGTTCTTGATCTCATTGAAGTCGCCGTTGTAGCTGTCGGTGATCTTGGGCGGGATGTCGCCTTTCGAGATGCGGTCCACGTACTCGGCGGAGACGTTCAACGGCTTAATGACGTTGTCCAGCGTCAGGTTGAAGCCCTCGATGACCTTCTTGAAGTCGCCCGCGTGCTTGGTGGCGTCGGCCCGCGCCGCCAGCTTGCCTTCCAGCATCGACTGCGTCAGCGCCACACCGTCGGCCACCAGCCGCCCGATGGCGTCGATGCAGTTGTTCAGGTTGTTCTTGATCTCGTTGAAGTCGCCGTTGTAGCTGTCGGTGATCTTGGGCGGGATGTCGCCCTTCGAGATGCGGTCCACGTACTCGGCGGAGACGTTCAACGGCTTAATGACGTTGTCCAGCGTCAGGTTGAAGCCCTCGATGACCTTCTTGAAGTCGCCCGCGTGCTTGGTGGCGTCGGCCCGCGCCGCCAGCTTGCCTTCCAGCATCGACTGCGTCAGCGCCACACCGTCGGCCACCAGCCGCCCGATGGCGTCGATGCAGACGTTCAGGTTGTTCTTGACCTCGTTGAAATCGCCAGCGTAGGTGTCGGTGATCTTGGGCGGGATGTCGCCCTTCGAGATGCGGTCCATGTATTCGGCGGACATGTTCAAGGGTTTGATCACCGAATCCAGCATCCCATTGAGGCTCTCAACGACGGTACGGTCGCCACCCTCGAACCCATCGGTTCGCGCCCGTTCCGCGAGGTGGCCCTGCTGGAGAGCGGAGGCTACCCGGAGTAATTCCTCCTGAAGCCGATCCTTCGTTTGCGTCTTCGACGCATCTGTTACTGGACGGTCCAAAACGGCGGCGCCGGTGGACGTACTCAGGCCGGAGCCAACGCTCTGACCGTTTCTTGCTTGTCTTGCCATAGTTTGGTCCTTGTAGTCCTATTGCATTACTACGCCGTCGCCGGCGCCTTATTCTCGATCCGTTCTTGTCCTTCGATGGCCAGTAGACTTTCGGTCGCCATCTTCTGCGATTCACGCAGCCTCTCGTTGCACCTTTCGGTCAGCGGAGCACCGTGCCCAAAGTAGATCGCACGCACATCGCGGGCGCACAGTTTCTCCAATGCCGCCAGAAATCCAGCCTCATGAGTTTCCTCTGGCGACGCGATCAGCAGAGGCGAGTCTCCCGCGAAGAGCACGCCCTCTGCCTCGTTGTAGAGGCAGATCGAGTCGCTGCTGTGGCCCGGCGTGTGGATTACCTCGAAATCCCCGTCGCCCATCCTGATCGTGTCGCCGTCGCGCAACAGACAATCGACGCCATCGATGTTCGGAGAAAACGCGAGCACTTTGGGGTGAAACGCCTCGCGGACCCGCGGTAGCAGCGCGGAGTGATCAGAATGGCCGTGCGTCAGTACAACCTGTTCCACGGGCCACTTGCCGACTCCGGTGGGCGCCTGCTCGACACTCGCCAGTATGGCCGGATCCTGGCCCACATCCACGAGCGTATTGACGTCCTCTAGTCGGCTCGCGTCGCCGAGCACGAGATACACCTGGGAGGTATAGAGCTGGCCGCTGTTTTCCAACATCACGATCCGCATTCGGGGCTCTCGATTTTACGGAACAACGGGCTGTCGGGGATCACCCGCTGAAATAGCGAGGCTAGCTCCTGTGGCATGTCCTGTGTCTGCTCAGTTGCGAACAAGCCGCCGGGCGCCAACGCCCGGTGAAACATTCTGAGCACCTCGATCCTCTCCGACTGTTGGAAATGGAGCAGCACATTCTTACACAAGACCAGCGCGTATCCATGACCGATTTCCTGGAATGACAGAAGATCGTGCCGCTGATAGACAACCCGCCGCCGGATCTTCTCAATCACGCGAAAGTATCCCGGTGTGCCGTTGGTCTCGAAGTACTTGTCCAGGATGCCGTCGGGCAGTCGCGCCAACTCCTCCCGGGGGTAAAGGCCAGCCTCGATCATCTGGGCGAACTGGCCCGTGTTCTCCACATCGGTGGCATCGATGCGCAGATTGTCGAAGGCGAAATGTCCCATGCGTTCAGCGAATAGTATGGACAGCGTGTACGGCTCCTGCCCCATCGCCACGCCGGCGTCCCAGATGCGGGGGTGGCTGCGGCCCGCCAAGCCGGGGAGGCTGCGCTCCACGACCCGCTCCAGCACTTGTTGGTCTCGGAAAAAGAACGTGAAGGCCAATCTCAAGACCTCCCCGCATTCTCCCGAGACGCCGGTTCTCCGACTTTTTTCTCTCGCCGTGGTGGGCACTTTCCTGGCACTAGGCTGCCCTCCCGACGGCCAGATCCACCGTTCGCTCCGCATCCAGGACCAGTAGCAGCCGGTCCTTCAGCTTGTAGACACCTCGGATGAGTTCTCGCGCCGCTGGATCGAGGTTCTCCGGCGGCCGCTCGTAGGTGGCGGCGTCCACATCCAGGACGTCGCCGATCTCGTCGACCAGCAGACTGACCGCGCCGTCCTCGGTGCGGACCACCATGTTCATCGGCATCTGGTCGCCGGCGCGTAGGGGCAGCCGCAGCCTGCGCCGCATGTCGATGGCGGTGACAATCTGCCCGCGCAGGTTGATCAGTCCCTCGATGACCTCGGGGGCCTGTGGTACGCGGGTCATCTGCTGGAAGCGCAACACTTCCTGGACTCTGAGAACATCCACGCCGAAAAACAGGTCAGCCACGAAGAACGTGGAGAACTGACCGCTGGTTTGTGCCAGTTCGGATTTCACGTTTGCCTCGCCGGTTGTCATTGGTTATCGCTCCTCTCCCGCACCCACTGGCGCTGTCTCGGCCGCGGCCAGCGCCGAGGCCAGCCGGGCCACCGACTCGAGCATCGCCTTGTGGTCGAACTTCACCTGACAATCCTGGCAATCCGCCGCCTGTCCTTCTCGCGCCCGCACCTGCTCGGCGGAATCGGCCAGCGCCAGCACGGGAATTCCCTGCCACTCGGGCCGCCGGCGCAACACATCGAACAGAGCGGAGCAGCCGTTCGGGGGCAGGTCCAGTGCCGCCACCACGACGTCCACTGGATGCTGTTCCAGCCCGCGGATCGCCCCATCGAGATTGGCGGCCTCAAGCACCTGGTAGCCTGCCATGTCTAGGCTGCTGCGGATCAAGCCGCGCGAGAATGCTGAGGCTTCGGCCACCAGGACTCGCTTGCCGTTGGCGGCCCCGCCGGCGGCTTGAAACCAATCCTCCGCTGCGGCGTGAATCACATGGTTCAGGTCCAGGAAATCCGTGACGCGTTTGCCCACCACCGCCGAGCCAAGGAGGCCCTTGCGGCCCGATTTCTGTCGCACCGTAACCGCCTCTTCCGCCACATCCAGAATCTGGTCGACCACCAGACCCACGCTGCGGTCGCCGTTGTTGAAAACGATGACCTGCACCGGATCGGGAGTCTGGTCCCGGTCGGGCCCGCCCGCTTCGAGCACGGCCCGCAGAGGAACCAGGGGCAGGATACGGTTGCGGTATTGGACCACCTGGCATCCGCCCGCACGCTCGATCGATTTTTGGGGGAACTCCTCAAGCCGGGCGACGAGAGAGAGTGGAACGGCCAGGCGCTCGAAGGAGCCGGCCCGGAACAGCAGCAAGCGCTGCTGCTCGATCCCCACCTGCACCTTTTGTTCCGCCGCCGCGCGCGCCTGCTCATGGGATTCGGCCAGTACGCCGGAACGCTGGCCGATGCCGAGCACGTCCAGGATCAGGGCCACCCGCCCATCGCCCATGATCGTTGCCCCGGCGTACACGTCGAGCCCTTTCAACTGCTTGCCCAGAGGCTTGACCACGATTTCCTGCGTGTCGTTGATACCGTCCACGATCAGGCCGAACTGCCGGTCTTCGGCCTGCAGCACAACCATGCTGACCGCCTCGGCCCGCTCGGCCGATTTCAGGCCCAAAACCTGATTCAGATAGGCGATCGGCAGCAGGCTCCCGCGCCGGCGGTACACCGGTGTGCCATGAACGCGCTCGATGTGCTTGTCCTTGTAATCTCCCTCCAAGCGGATCAGTTCGAGCAGGCTGACTTGGGGAATCACGAATCGTTCGCCCCCGCTAGTGATCACCAGGCCGGGAATAATGGCTAGAGTCAGCGGGATTTTGAGCTTGACTGTGGTGCCTTCCCCGGGCCGGCTGAAGACATCGACCACGCCGCCGATCTTCTCGATGTTGGACTTCACCACATCCATGCCGACGCCGCGACCGGAAACGTTGGTCACCTCTTGCGCCGTCGAGAACCCGGGCTCGAAGATCAGGTTCAGGGTCTCGCGATCACTCAGCTTCTCCGCCTGCTCGAGCCGCAGGAGCCCTTTTTCGACGGCCTTCTGTTTGACCCGCGCAACATCAATTCCGGCCCCGTCGTCGCTGATCTCGATGTTGACCTGGCCGCCTTCGTGATAGGCGCGCAGAGCCAACCTGCCCTGCGGCGGCTTACCCGCTCGGGCGCGAATCTCCGGCGGCTCGATGCCGTGATCGCAAGAGTTCCGTACCAGGTGGACCAGCGGATCCTTGATGCCCTCGATAATGGTCCGGTCGAGCTCCGTTTCGGCGCCGTCCATGTCCAGCCGGATCTGCTTGCCCAGCGCCACCGCCATGTCGCGAACAACTCGCGGCAGCTTATTCCACACCGTTCCGATGGGTTGCATGCGGGTCTTCATGACGCCCTCCTGCAACTCGGAGGTGATGAGATTCAGCCGTTGCGAGGTGGCGTTGAGAGCGGCATCCTCACGCTCGGTGTTGAACTGCAAGATCTGATTGCGGGTCAGCACCAGCTCCCCGACCAGATCCATGAGCTTGTCCAGCAACCCGACGCCGACGCGGATGTTCGAATCCGCCACGGCGGAAGACTTCCCGGCCTCCTCCTCGGATTTCCGACCTTCGCCGGACTCGGATGTACCACTGTTTTCCGGGTGTTCCATCGAGGGACCGGGCGACGTGCCGGGGGCGGATTCGCACCCTGGACCAGCCGGTCTTTGCGAGGCGAGGCGGAGACGCTCGGTCAGGTCCTCAAAGCGGTCGGGGCCCTCCTCGCCGCTGGCTTCGATCGAGGCCAGCACCTTGCGAGTGGCATCGACCGTCTCCAGGATTAGGCTCACCAGAGCTGGATTGAGCTCGCGCTGACCATCGCGCAACTGGCTCAGCAGGCTTTCGGCCTGATGAGTCATTGCTTCCAGCGTCGAGAACGCCAAGAAGCCGCAGGTGCCCTTGATGGTGTGAATGGTGCGGAAGATGCTGGCCAGCAGAGCCCCGTCCGCGGGGCGCTTTTCGAGCTCGACCAGCTCCTGATCCAGGCGCGAGAGGTTTTCATGACTCTCGACCAGGAATTCACGAATTATATCCTGATCCTGCATGCGCTCATCCTCCACTCACCCACTCACACAAACGGCACCCATCCCTATCTGCAATGTGGTGGGCGGCACATCTTCTTCTCTTCTTTTCAATCGCAGTGCCATGCTGAGTCTTGAAGTTCTTTTCTGGCCCCGGCCATGCTGCGTTGACACACAAACTACATATCGGCGGATTCACGGGGAACTTTATAGGCCCCGTGCGAATTCGAGGGATATGAGGATGGGTTTAGATTCGCGGCAATGTCGCGCGCCAGGCGCCACCAGAGGTCGCGCGCGGGCTGTCGGGGCGCAAGCCGGGCGGAGCGCCTGCGGGCCTCCCGCGAGCGCGCTCATGGAACCGAACGCCGCCCTCACCGGCGCCGACTCACTCAGATCAGCTGCGATCGCTCCGAGCCCGGCCGCACGCTGCGGCAGGGACTGGGAACGCCCCATTCGGGCGGCCGGAATGGGACGCGATCCGATGCCGGACGGCGCTTGCTCCAAGACGCGAACGTGCTAGAAACTAGCACGTTTTGAACCAAGAATCAACGAGTTACAGGCAAAAACGCGCCAATTTTAGCACGTTTGCCCCGGCCCATCCCGCTCGATCCGGGGCTTGGAAAGGCAGGCGTCCGCGCCTCCGAGCCAGTCGTCTTGCGCCCGCTGCCGGGCTCGATTTACGGCTCCAAAACGCGCGCGTTCGGGGCTCAGAAACGCACGATCCACTGGCTCAAGATCGCAGCTCTGAAACAGCAGCCGCAGCTCCGAACAAGCGGTCTTGCGCCGTCTGCCGTGGGCTCGAGTTACGGCTCCAAAACGCGCGCGTTCACGGCCCAGAAAAAGCCTCCGCGCCGGCGCGGCGAGCAAGGTGATAAGCAGCGCCGGGAGCGGCGGTTTCAAAGTGTAAAATCGCGCGCCGGCGCTCTCGCGCAGGTCGCGAAGTGACAGGATGAAGCATGACTTTCCGGGTGTCTGTTTCCGTGGCTGCCTGGCTGACGCTGGCGGCGGGTCCCGCGCTCAGGGGCGCCGGCCCGCCGGAGGAGCGCATTCAGCGCGTGGAGAACGGGCTGCTGCGCGCGAACACGATCCGCGGCAGCGCCTTGGAGCGCCTGAAGCTGGCTGAGCGGATGAGCCACTACAAGGTCCCCGGCGTCAGCGTGGCGGTGGTCCACGAGGGCCGGCTGGAATGGGCCCGCGGCTACGGCCAGGCGGACGTGGAGAGCGGCAAGGCGGTGGCGGCCGACACGGTCTTTCAGGCCGCCTCGGTGAGCAAACCGGTGGCCGCCATGACGGCGCTGCGGCTGGTGGAGCTGGGCAAGCTGAGCCTGGACGAGGACGTGAACCTGAAATTGCGGTCGTGGAAGGTGCCGGAGAACGAGTTCACTAAAACAGAGAAAGTGACGCTGCGGCGGCTGCTCAGCCACAACGCCGGGCTGACGGTGCACGGCTTCCCGGGCTACGCGCAGGGCGCGGCAGTACCGACGCTGGTTCAACTGCTGGACGCTCAGCCGCCGGCCAACACCGCGGCGGCGCGGGTGGACAAGACGCCGGGCAGCGGGTTCCGCTATGCCGGCGGAGGCTACGCGGTGATGCAACTGCTGGTGGAGGACGTCACGGGCAAGCCCTTCGACCAGGTGGCGCGCGAACTGGTGCTGGAACCGCTCGGGATGCGGCACAGCACCTACCAGCAGCCCCTCGCCGAGCCGCTGGCGCGCGACGCCGCGACGGCCTACCGGGGGGACGGCCAGCCGGTGGCGGGGCGCTGGCACACCTATCCGGAGAAGACCGCCGCCGGCCTGTGGACCACGCCGGCGGATTTCGCGCGGATCATTGTGGAGATTCAGAAGCCCGGCCGTATGCTGCGGCCGGAGACGGTTCGGACCATGCTCACGAAGAGCGCGGGCGACTACGGACTGGGCTTCGGCATCGGGGACACGGATGGGCGGGCGTCGTTCTCGCACGGCGGGGCCAACGAAGGCTTCCGCTGCCAGTTCTTCGCCTATCGCGACAGCGGGGAAGGCGCGATGGTGATGACCAACGGGGACAACGGGGGCGCGCTGGCCAACGAGATTCTCAGGGCCATCGCGGCGGAGTATGGCTGGGTGGATTTCCGGACCAAGGAGCGGACCGTGGTCACACTCGATCCAGCGGTGCTGCAGGCGTACGTGGGGGACTACCAATTCCCCGGCGGACCGACGGTCAACGTCCGTTTGAAGGAAGGCAGACTGATTGCCGGGGTCGGCGGCGACAACGTGGACCTCGTGGCCGACTCCGCGGACTCGTTCTTCGATATGGACGGCACTGCACCGGACGTGAAGTTCGTCAAGCAGGCCGACGGCTCGTTCGACCTGAACGCAGCTGGCGGCACGGCCAAGCGGAAAAAGTAGCGGCGCGGTGCGATTCAAGCGCGAAGACAGGGTTTTTGCCGTGTCTTCACCGCGAAAAAACACGGTTTTCACCGTGTTCTGACCGTGGGAAATGCGGTTTTTTGCCATTTTTTGTAATCGCAGTTTTCTAAAGGACTTAGCGGAATATTGCGAAAAATTCGTTTTCACGATGTGCGCAAGTGTTTAATTTTAAAGGACTGATTTGATTTTCACGGTGGTTCATGGTGGATCTGTGGCAAACAAAGGGCTTAAGTGAATTTGAGGGGGATTTTGGCCAACATTAACACTCCGCACCGTGCGTCAAGGTGGATCTATTGCAATGATTGAGCTTACGAACATTAACATGCCACATTAACGCGCGGCACCGGGCGTCACGGTGGATCTATTGCAATGATAGGGGTTACAAACATTAAGAGGTCACATTAACACGACGCACAGTGCCTCAGGGTGGATGTGTGGCAAACAAATGGCTTAGCAACATTAAATCAGGTTCGCTGGAAATGTTCTTTGATGGCCTTTCGATGGGCGAATGAGAAACGAAAAAACGCTCCTGCAGGCACGGCTCCGTCACAGCGCGCGACTGGGTCGTGTGAGTGCTGCGCGGGCGACACCCAAACGTCCACGGGGGGGCGCTTGGGTGTCGCCCTCGGCAGAGGCTGAGGTGGTCATCGTTGAAGGATAGTAGGCCTCGGTGTCCCCAGCGCAAGTTGGGGGTCGCGGCGCCGTTGCAACACGACCGCTCCCTCACGGTCGCGGCTCTGAAACGAGCGGCTCCGTCACGCACCGCTCCCTCACGGTCGCGGCTTCCATGAGAAGGCTGCCCCGGTCAAGGGTTTTTTCTCAAATTCTTTCCTGCCGCTGTTGGCCGACCGACGGGAGGCGCCGCGGCGTCCTCGCGTCTTCCTATTCTCAGCACTGCTCTGTTCTGCCGCCTGTTCCCGGCAATGCTCTGTTGTCTGTTCCGCCACCGCCGGATCGCCCTGCTTCCATTCGCACTCTTGATGGAGCGGTTTGCTCCGGTGCCAGTTGGGGTCCTCAATTTCGAACGGGTGCTGCCATCTCTGTGCCGAAGTGGCGCCCCCGTTTCCAGGAACGCTCTTCCGCCGCGACCTCGCAGTCACCCGAACCCGGCGATTTGCATCACACTCCAATCCATTTAAGCTGCCGCTCGTTTCAAACGCGAGCGGGCGTTGCTGTTGCGGAGCGGCTCATAGACTTCGCCCGTGGTCCACAATCGATGCAGCAGCACGGCCAGTTTCCGCGCCACCGCGACGATGGCCCGCTTCTTGGCGTTCTTGCCGCCGCGCACGGCCAGCTTCAGCCCCCAGCGCCGCAGGTCCGTGTCCGGCCCGCGCCAGCCCAGAATGTAATGCGCGCCCTGCACCAGCATGGTCCGCAGATAGATGTCGCCTTCCTTGGTGATGCGCAGCTGCGGCTGGCTCTGGCCCGACTCGCTGCGCCTCGGCCGCAGGCCGACATAGCAGCCCACGTCGCGGCTGTTTTGAAAGCGCTCGCGGTCTTCCACCGTCAAGATAAACGTCAGAGCGATCAAAGTCCCGACTCCGCTCACTTGCTTGAGGAGTTGGGTTTCCGGATACTCGTTCCGGGCGATCTGCTCCAGTTGCTGGTCCAACGCGTGGATCTTCACCGTCATCGATTCCACCTGCTCCAGCAGCGGTTTTATCGCCGCCTGCAAGTCGCCGGGCAGCGCCTCCAGCCGCGCCGTTCCCAGATTATCGGCGTCGCAGGCCGGCAGCCGCTCGCCCAGCGCCTTGGCCAGTCCGCGCGCCGCGTTGATCAGCGCCGTGCGCGCCTCCACGAGCGTCGCCCGGACCCGGATCGTCATCAGGTCCCGCTGCGCTTTCGCGCTGCGATGGCGGATCGGCCGCAGCAACTGCGGATCGACGCGCGCCAGCCGCGCCAGCGTCTGCGCGTCCAACCGGTCGTCCTTGCGACTGCTGTGGCTGATCAGCCGCACCTGGCGCGCGTTGGCCACGATCACCTCATGGCCCAGCTGGCTCAGCAGGCGGCTCACCCACGGCGAGTGCGTGCCCACCTCGAGCGCGATCCGGCAGCGCGACCGCGCGCCGAAGGCCTGGCACAGCCCCTTCTTCGTCGTCGCCGCGCTGGCCTCCCGCACTACCTCGCCCCGCTCGTCGAGCACACAATAGCGACTGCTCTTGTCGCCCAGGTCCAGGCCGATCGTGATCGGCCCGCGCGGGCCTGCGGACTCACCTTTCGGTCTCCGTTTCACAGTGGTATTCTGCTTCATGGCCGGTCTCCTTTTGCACTTCGAGTGCGCAACCATTGGGAGCTTAACGCATCCCGCCGGGGGCCGGCCTTCTCATTCCATCTCTGAAACGAGCGGCTGGGTCACGCACCGCTCCCTCACGGTCGCGGCTTCCATGAGAAGGCTGCCCCGGTCAAGGGTTTTTTCTCAAATTCTTTCCTGCCGCTGTTGGCCGACCGACGGGAGGCGCCGCGGCGTCCTCGCGTCTTCCTATTCTCAGCACTGCTCTGTTCTGCCGCCTGTTCTCAGCACTGCTCTGTTCTGCCGCCTGTTCCCGGCAATGCTCTGTTGTCTGTTCCGCCACCGCCGGATCGCCCTGCTTCCATTCGCACTCTTGATGGAGCGGTTTGCTCCGGTGCCAGTTGGGGTCCTCAATTTCGAACGGGTGCTGCCATCTCTGTGCCGAAGTGGCGCCCCCGTTTCCAGGAACGCTCTTCCGCCGCGACCTCGCAGTCACCCGAACCCGGCGATTTGCATCACACTCCAATCCATTTAAGCTGCCGCTCGTTTCAAACGCGAGCGGGCGTTGCTGTTGCGGAGCGGCTCATAGACTTCGCCCGTGGTCCACAATCGATGCAGCAGCACGGCCAGTTTCCGCGCCACCGCGACGATGGCCCGCTTCTTGGCGTTCTTGCCGCCGCGCACGGCCAGCTTCAGCCCCCAGCGCCGCAGGTCCGTGTCCGGCCCGCGCCAGCCCAGAATGTAATGCGCGCCCTGCACCAGCATGGTCCGCAGATAGATGTCGCCTTCCTTGGTGATGCGCAGCTGCGGCTGGCTCTGGCCCGACTCGCTGCGCCTGGGCCGCAGGCCCACGTAGCAGCCCACGTCACGGCTTTTTTGAAAGCGCTCGCGGTCTTCCACCGTCAAGATAAATGTCAGAGCGATCAAAGTCCCGACTCCGCTCACCTGCTTGAGGAGTTGGGTTTCCGGGTATTGTTCCCGGGCGATCTGCTCCAGTTGCTGGTCCAACGCGTGGATCTTCACCGTCATCGATTCCACCTGCTCCAGCAGCGGTTTTAGCGCCGCCTGCAAGTCGCCGGGCAGCGCCTCCAGCCGCGCCGTTCCCAGATTGTCGGCGTCGCAGGCCGGCAGCCGCTCGCCGGTGGCCTTCACCAGTCCGCGCGCCGCGTTGATCAGCGCCGTGCGCGCCTCCACGAGCGTCGCGCGGACCCGGATCGTCATCAGGTCCCGCTGCGCTTTCGCGCTGCGATGGCGGATCGGATGCAGCAACTGCGGATCGACGCGCGCCAGCCGCGCCAGCGTCTGCGCATCCAACCGGTCGTCCTTGCGACTGCTGTGGCTGATCAGCCGCACCTGGCGCGCGTTGGCCACGATCACCTCATGGCCCAGCTGGCTCAGCAGGCGGCTCACCCACGGCGAGTGCGTGCCCACCTCGAGCGCGATCCGGCAGCGCGGCCGCGCGCCGAAGGCCTGGCACAGCCCCTTCTTCGTCGTCGCCGCGCTGGCCTCCCGCACTACCTCGCCCCGCTCGTTGAGCACGCAATAGCGACTGCTTTTGTCGCCCAGGTCCAGGCCGATCGTGATCGGCCCGCGCGGGCCTGCGGACTCACCTTTCGGTCTCCGTTTCACAGTGGTATTCTGCTTCATGGCCGGTCTCCTTTTGCACTTCGAGTGCGCAACCATTGGGAGCTTAACGCATCCCGCCGGGGGCCGGCCTTCTCATTCCATCTCTGAAACGGGCGGCTGGGGAACAGCGCAACCGCTCCCTGACGGTCGCGGCTTCCATGAGAAGGCTGCCCCGGTCAAGGGTTTTTTCTCAAATTCTTTCCTGCCGCTGTTGGCCGACCGACGGGAGGCGCCGCGGCGTCCTCGCGTCTTCCTATTCTCAGCACTGCTCTGTTCTGCCGCCTGTTCCCGGCAATGCTCTGTTGTCTGTTCCGCCACCGCCGGATCGCCCTGCTTCCATTCGCACTCTTGATGGAGCGGTTTGCTCCGGTGCCAGTTGGGGTCCTCAATTTCGAACGGGTGCTGCCATCTCTGTGCCGAAGTGGCGCCCCCGTTTCCAGGAACGCTCTTCCGCCGCGACCTCGCAGTCACCCGAACCCGGCGATTTGCATCACACTCCAATCCATTTAAGCTGCCGCTCGTTTCAAACGCGAGCGGGCGTTGCTGTTGCGGAGCGGCTCATAGACTTCGCCCGTGGTCCACAATCGATGCAGCAGCACGGCCAGTTTCCGCGCCACCGCGACGATGGCCCGCTTCTTGGCGTTCTTGCCGCCGCGCACGGCCAGCTTCAGCCCCCAGCGCCGCAGGTCCGTGTCCGGCCCGCGCCAGCCCAGAATGTAATGCGCGCCCTGCACCAGCATGGTCCGCAGATAGATGTCGCCTTCCTTGGTGATGCGCAGCTGCGGCTGGCTCTGGCCCGACTCGCTGCGCCTGGGCCGCAGGCCCACGTAGCAGCCCACGTCACGGCTTTTTTGAAAGCGCTCGCGGTCTTCCACCGTCAAGATAAATGTCAGAGCGATCAAAGTCCCGACTCCGCTCACCTGCTTGAGGAGTTGGGTTTCCGGGTATTGTTCCCGGGCGATCTGCTCCAGTTGCTGGTCCAACGCGTGGATCTTCACCGTCATCGATTCCACCTGCTCCAGCAGCGGTTTTAGCGCCGCCTGCAAGTCGCCGGGCAGCGCCTCCAGCCGCGCCGTTCCCAGATTGTCGGCGTCGCAGGCCGGCAGCCGCTCGCCGGTGGCCTTCACCAGTCCGCGCGCCGCGTTGATCAGCGCCGTGCGCGCCTCCACGAGCGTCGCGCGGACCCGGATCGTCATCAGGTCCCGCTGCGCTTTCGCGCTGCGATGGCGGATCGGATGCAGCAACTGCGGATCGACGCGCGCCAGCCGCGCCAGCGTCTGCGCATCCAACCGGTCGTCCTTGCGACTGCTGTGGCTGATCAGCCGCACCTGGCGCGCGTTGGCCACGATCACCTCATGGCCCAGCTGGCTCAGCAGGCGGCTCACCCACGGCGAGTGCGTGCCCACCTCGAGCGCGATCCGGCAGCGCGGCCGCGCGCCGAAGGCCTGGCACAGCCCCTTCTTCGTCGTCGCCGCGCTGGCCTCCCGCACTACCTCGCCCCGCTCGTTGAGCACGCAATAGCGACTGCTTTTGTCGCCCAGGTCCAGGCCGATCGTGATCGGCCCGCGCGGGCCTGCGGACTCACCTTTCGGTCTCCGTTTCACAGTGGTATTCTGCTTCATGGCCGGTCTCCTTTTGCACTTCGAGTGCGCAACCATTGGGAGCTTAACGCATCCCGCCGGGGGCCGGCCTTCTCATTCCATCTCTGAAACGGGCGGCTGGGTCACGCACCGCTCCCTCGCGGTCGCGGCTCTGAAACGAGCGGCTTCGTCACGCACCGCTCCCTCACGGTCGGGGCTCTGAAACGAGCGGCTCGGTCACAGGAAGCGGCTGGGTCACGTAGGCGCGGCTCGGTGACACACTCGCGGCCGGTGCGGGGATTCTCGTTCGCTAGCCTTGCCCGTAGGTCGCCTGGGGGCCGTGCTTGCGCAGGAAATGGCGGTCGTGGAGCGAGCGGCGGATGGGCTGGATCTGGGGATTGAGGGCCACGGTGCGGGCGGCGATGCGGGCGATTTCCTCGACCAGGACGGCGTGCATGGCGGCCTGGGCGGGGGTGCGGCCCCAAACGAAGGGACCATGGCTGCGGACGAGCACGCCGGGGTGCGAATGGGGATCGAGAGACTCGAAGCGGCGCACGATGGCCTGCCCGGTGTTGAGCTCGTAGTCGCCGGCGATCTCCTCGTCGGTGAGCGGGGCGGTGACGGGCACGGGGCCGTGGAAATAGTCGGCGTGCGTGGTACCGAAGCAAGGGATTTCGCGGCCCGCCTGGGCCCAGGCGGTGGCGGCGGTGGAATGGGTGTGGACGATGCCGCCGAGGCCGTCGAAAGAGCGGTAGAGAAGGACGTGGGTGACGAGGTCGGAGGAAGGGCGGAGGTCGCCCTCGACGACCTGAGAGTCGAGGTTGGTCACCACCATGTCGGACGCGCTCAGGCGGTCGAAGGGCACGCCGCTGGGCTTGATCACCACCAGGCCGCTGGCCTGGTCGTAGCCGCTGGCGTTGCCGAAAGTGTAGAGCACCAGGCCGCGGCGGACGATCTCCAGGTTGGCCTCGAGGACTTCTTCACGCAGTGTCTTGAGGAGCATGGTCGTGCTACCAGCATCGCGCACCAGCGGCCGCGGCGGCGGCGTGCACGCGGGGACGCGGTTTGATAGCGTGTGCAGTTTAGGGAGGCACGAATGTCGATTGTCGCGGGCGTCGATTTCGGCACGCAGAGCGTGCGGGTTTCAGTGTTCGATAGCACGAAGGGAAGGCTCGGGTCGGCGGTCGCGGAGTACCCCGTGATCCGCAAGCGCGAAGATCCGGACTTCGCCACGCAAAGGCACGCGGACCACATGCGGGCGCTCGCTGGAGCGACGCACGCGGCGCTGGCCTCAGCGGGCGTGGAGGGCAGCGCGGTGGAGGCGATCGCGCTGGACACGACGGGCTCGACCGTGATCCCGCTGGGCGCGGGGCTGGAGCCGCTGGACGACTACTACCTGTGGTGCGACCACCGGGCCAAGGAAGAGGCGGCCGAGATTACGGCCAAGGGGCGCGAGACGGGCCTGGAGGCGCTGGCCTGGTGCGGCGGCGTGTACTCATCGGAATGGGGCTTCTCGAAGCTGCTGCACTGGCTGCGGCACAACCCGGACAAGCGCGGCCGGCTGGTGACGGCGATGGAGCATTGCGACTACGTGGCGGCGGTGCTCGCCGGGCTGAAGGAGGCGGGCGCGGTGCGGCGCAGCGTGTGCGCCAGCGGGCACAAGTGGATGTGGAATGCGGAGCTGGGCGGGTTGCCGCCGCAGGAGTTTCTGAGCGCCGTCGATCCGCTGCTGGAGGGCATTGGGGAGAAGCTGGCGGCGGAGTACGCGGTGTCGAGCGCGTTGGTGGGCGGGCTGTCGGCGGAGTGGGCCGGAAAGCTGGGACTGCGGCCCGGGATTCCCATCCCAGTGGGCGCCTTCGACGCGCATTGGGACGCCATCGGGGCGGGCATCAAAGAAGGCGACATCGTGAACGTGGTGGGCACGTCAACGTGCATCATGGCCATCGCGAAGGAGACGGGACTGATCCCCGGCGTGTGCGGCGTGGTCAAGGGCTCGATCCACCCGGATTACTACGGCATCGAGGCCGGATTGTCGGCCGTGGGCGACATTTTCGAGGCCATTGCGCGGCGCGCCGGGACGAGCGTCAAGCAACTGTCAGAGGGGATCGAGAGCTATGGCGCGGGCTCGACGGGGCTGCTGCGGATGACCTGGGACAACGGCGACCGGACGGTGCTGGTGAACGCCAACCTGGGCGGCGCGACGCTGGGCTGGACGCTGGGGTCAACGGCGCAGGACGAGCTGTTCGCGGCGATCGAGGGCACGGCGTTCCACACCCGGATCGTGCTGGAACGGATGGCCGAGTACGGCGTGCGGGTGGACCGCGTGATCAATGGCGGCGGCGTGCCGCAACGCAACGAGACGCTGAATCGCGTCTACGCCAACGTGTTCAACAAGCCGGTGCTGGTGCCGCAGCAGGAGGTGACCAGCCTGGGGTCGGCGATCTTCGCCTTTCTGGCGGCCGGCGCGTTCCAGACGATTGAAGAGGCGCAGGCGGCGCTATGCCCGAGCTTCCGTGTGGTCGAGCCGGATCCGCGCGAGGCGGCAGTGTACGAGGAACTGTTTGGGATCTATCGTGCGCTGTATTTCGGACTGGGGCAGCCGGGATCGTCGGCGGTGGAGTTGGGTCCGATCCTGCCGAAACTGCGCGCGGTGCGGGCGGCGGCGAACAGCTAACTTTTCTGCAAGGCCGAGCGCAGCAGGGCGCAATCGTGTTTCAACGACGCGATGACGGCCGCAGGCGCGATCGAGATCTCGCGGAGGCCGTTTTCGGCGCCGCCGAGCGGGTATTCGGCGTGCAACTGGATGGGCCCGTCGAAGCCGCTGTCGCGCAGCATGGCGGCGAACTCGCCGAGGTGCACCATGCCGGCGCCCAGCGGAGTCCACTGCACATCCCACACGCCGCGCGCGTCCCGGGCCCACAGGAAGTCCTTGACCGCGACGCCGTGGATGCGCTCCTGGCACAGGCGGAAGGACTCGATCCAGCCGGCCAGTCCGCCCTCGATGGTGGCGTGCGAGACATCGTAGTTGATGCCCACGCCGCGCGGATCGGCGTCGCGGAACATCTCGCGCAGGCTGACGATGGAGGCGCCGGCGTTGGGCATGCCGGAGTGGGTGTGATAAATGGCCATCACGCCGTGGCGGGCGTTGAGCTCGGCCAGCGCGGTGGAGCGGTGGCGGAAGTCGTCGAGCTGCGGCGGAAAGCTCTGCGCGGGATCGTAGCGGAAGCCGTCCCAGCGGTAGTAGCGGATGCCGAGGCCGGCGAGCAGGCGGACGAAGTCCTCGAGGCCGGGCGTCGAGGCGTCGAGGATGCCGGAGGTCACCATGGGCACCTCCAGACCGCTCTTTCGCAGCAGCGCGACCAGCGGCGGCAAGTCGGCCGAGGCGGCATCGGGTTCGACGTGGCCGCCCTTGCGGACGGTGATGTCCACGCCATCGAAGCCGGCCTCCAGCGCGGCACGGGCCAGCGCGTCGCCGCGAACGAACTGCAGATGCTTCGAGAAGATTGCGATTTTCCACTGACGCGCGGTTTGCGCGGACACCGACGCGGCACCGGCCGCGCCCAGCCATTCTCTTCGGGTCCAATTCACAGCAGGCCTCCGCATGAGATTCCGATGCAGACCATCACACCACGAAACAGCCCCGGCTGCCGTTCCGGAGAAAAGGCTAAGATGGTCGCATGAAGCCCCTCGCCAGCGCACTCATTCTGGGCGCCGCACTGCTGTGCTGTGCCTCGCCGATACTGGCCGACGAAGCCACCAAGGCCGCCAAGATCGACCAGATGATGGAGCTCACGCACTACGACCGGATGATGAAGCAGACGCTGGAGCAGATGAAGAACATGCAGCTGGAGCAGTTCAAGAAGCTCGCAACGCCCGAAGCACGCGCGGAATCCGAGGAGGTCCAGCAGAAGACGATGGCGCTGCTGGCCGACCGGCTGAGCTATGAAAAGGTCAAACCGTTGTTCCTCAAGCTCTACATGGATGTCTTTACCGAAGAAGAGATCGACGGCATCGTGGGTTTCTATAAGTCCCCGGCGGGCAAAGCAATGCTCGAGAAGACGCCGCAGTTGATGCAACGCCTGATGCCGATGATGCAGAAGCTGGTGAGCGACCTGCAGCCGGACCTGCAGAAGATTCTCGAGGACGCAAAACAGAAACACAACTGAGCGCCGCGCGGGAGCGTTGGCACAGCCGGCGGCGATAGACTCGTGGCTGGAATTCTCCTATGTTCAAATCCTTGATACTCCTGCTCTGCCTGGCTACGGCCACCTCCGCGCAATCCGCTGGCGGATGGATGAATCTGTTCGACGGCCGGTCGATGAACGGCTTGAAGGCGGCCGAAAGCCAGACCACGTGGAAGGTGGTGGACGGGCTGCTGACGGCCGGCGGGCCGCGCTCGCACCTGTTCTACGTGGGCCCCGTGCGCAACGCCGACTTCCGCAACTTCGAGCTGGAAGTGGAGGCGATGGCCCGGCGCGGAGCCAACTCGGGCGTCTATTTCCACACCCAATACCAGGAGGAGGGCTGGCCGGAGAAGGGCTTCGAGGTGCAGATCTGCAACACCTGTACGGGCGAGGGCAGCTACATCGAGCGCAAGCTGACAAGTTCGCTGTACGCCGTGCGCAACATTTACAAGCAACTGGTCCCGGACGACCATTGGTTCCGGATGAACATCGTCGTGCAGGGCAAGCGCGTGCAGGTGCGGCTGAACGGCACGCTGCTGGTGGACTATATCGAACCGGAACACCCGCCGATGGAGGGTGAACACGCGGGCCGCGTGCTGGACCACGGCACTTTCGCGTTGCAGGCCCACGATGCGGGCTCGCAGGTATTTTTCCGCAGCGTGCGCGTGCGCCCGTTGCCCGACGTGGCGCCGCAGGTTGCACTGCCTGTATGGGACGAGACCGACCGGCAAATCCTGAGCCTGGAAGCGGCGAACTACCCGCTGGTGGATTTCCACGTGCATCTCAAGGGCGGCTGGACGATCGAGCAGGCGCTCGAGAAATCGCGTAAAGACGGCATCCAGTACGGCATCGCGATCAATGGCGGGAAGGGCTTCCCGGTGACCAATGACGAGCAACTGCTGGCGGCGCTCAAGCCGCTGCAGGGCCAGCCCGTGTTCCTGGCGCTGCAAGGGGAAGGAAGAGAATGGCCGGGCACGTTTTCGCGCGCGGTTCTGGAGAAGTTCGACTACATCTTCACCGATGCCATGACGTTTACCGACGACAACGGCCGGCGCATGCGGCTGTGGATTCCGGAGGAGGTCGGCGAGATCAAGGACCACGAGGCGTTCATGGATACCATCGTGGACCGCATCGTGAAAGTGATCAGCAACGAGCCGATCGACATCTACGTGAACGCCACGTTCCTGCCGGATGCGATGGCCAAGGAATACGACCAGCTGTGGACGCCGCAGCGCATGCAGCGCGTGATTGACGCGGCGAAGGCCAACGGCGTGGCCATTGAGATCAACAATCGCTATAAGATCCCGAGCCTGGCGTTCATCAAAATGGCCAAGCAGGCCGGAATCCAGTTCACGTGCGGCACCAACAATGCGGGCCTCGACATGGGGCGCGACGAGTACTGCATCGAGATGATCCGGGCGGCGGGACTGCGGTGGCAGGACATGTGGCTGCCGCGGCCGGAGGGGCAGAAGGCGGTGCAGCGCAAGGGGCGGTGAGGACGGGCGCCGGAGACAACCGCTGCCTTACGGCGAGCGGCTCTGAAACAACACGACCGCTCCCTTACGGCGAGCGGCTCTGAAACGCAGTCGCGGCTGCGAAACAACACAACCGCTCCTTGCAGTCGCGGCTCAGGAGCACGCGGTCGCGGCGTCGCAGGGTCCAAGCGTCGACACGAATGTCTGTCAATACCGGCACATCGTGGACACGGCAGGCACGAGTGCCTGCGCCACGTACGGGGTGGAGATGCGGACCATGACTATCCTGGAAGAGCCTAGAAAACGAGAGCGTCCGCGGACGGGGCCGTGAAGGCGGTCGAACTAGGAGTTGACGCGTTCCTGGTAGCTGCCGTCTGACGTGCTGACGCGGATGACGTCGCCCTCGTTCACGAATTGCGGCACGCTCACCACCAGCCCGGTCTCCATCTTGGCCGGTTTGCCGACGTTGGACACCGAGCCGCCTTTGATGCCGGGCTCTACTTCGACCACCTTCATCTCGACACTCGCCGGCAGCTCCACGCTGATCGGCGTGCCCTCGTGGTATTCCACTTTGACCTTGAGATTGGGAATCAGATACTCCACCGAATCGCCGAGCATCTCCTTAGTCAGGTGGGTCTGCTCGAAGTTCTCGCTGTTCATGAAGTAGAAGTACTCGCCGTCGTCGTACATGTACTCCATCTCGACCTCCTCCAGCACCGCGCGCTCGACGCGGTCCTCGGAGGCGAAGCGGTGCTCGAACATTGTGCCCGAGCGCAGGTTGCGCATCTTGGCCTGCACGAATCCGCGCAGGTTGCCAGGCGTGCGGTGATTCACGGAGAAGACGGTGTGCAGCTCCCCGTTAAAGAGAATCACCATGCCCGGACGCATTTGGGTCGATTGAATCATGAAAGTGCCGCGAATCTCCAGCTTGGATTGGGAAACTATTAGTTTACCAAATGCGCCGAACCGGCACTTTGATTGGACGCGAACCTGGTTTGCGAAGAGGTCGATCCGGCCGTGCGCGCGACGCGCCGATCGCAGCGCCAATGCGGAATGCGCAGCGGTCCGGGATAATCGAAGTATGCGAATCATCGCGAGCCTCCTGCTGGCTGCCGCCCTGGGGCTTGCACAAGATTGGAAAACGGCAACGGACCTGCCGGGAGTGTCCTGGGAGGGGCTCACCCCGGTTCAGAAGGCGGCGGCCTTGAACGCGATGCGGGAGTTCAACTGCACTTGCGGATGCAACATGAAGGTGGCGCAGTGCCGCATCGAGGATCCACCCTGCGGGCACAGCCGCTCCCTGGCTCAAATGGCCGTGGCCGCGGCCAGGCAGGGCCAGTCCACGGCGCAGATCCTCAAGGTCCTGGAAGCGTCGAACCTGGCGAAAGCGGCACGAGATCACAATCGGACTCTGTTGGATCCGGTGGAGATCCCGATCGCCGGCGCCCCGGTCAGGGGACCCTTGGATGCAAAGGTGACGCTGGTCGAATTCTCCGACTTTCAGTGCCCATACTGCGCCGCGGCGGTGGGCAAACTGAAAGCATTGCAGGAGGCGTATCCGCGCGACGTCCGGCTGGTGTTCAAACAATTCCCGCTGGAAATCCACTCCATGTCCGCCCTGGCTGCCGCGGCTGCTGTGTCCGCGCAGGCGCAAGGGAAATTCTGGCCGATGCACGACAGGATGTACGCCGAATTCCGCCATCTCAGCCGCGCGAACATCCTGGATTGGGCCAAGGAACTGGGCCTGGACAGCACCAAATTCCAGGCCGGGATGGACTCGGCAACCACGCGAGCCGCCGTTGAGCGCGACATGGATGATGGAATGAGGGCGGGCGTGCAGGGGACGCCGACCGTGTTCGTCAATGGGAAGAAATACCAGGGTCCCCTGGATTTCGAGGCGTTCCGGCCGGTGATTGAAGCGGAACTGAAAGGCCGCTGACGGGACCACCCCGGGGGCATTCTAGAGCAGATTCACAGTTTCTGTGCACTCGGCCGGCGCGGATTGGGTGGGGGGAGGGGACACTCTGCGCGTGCCGCGGCGGCACGCTTGGGTTCCCTCGGCGCGACGTTCAGAGGCTGTCGATCAAGCGCCGCGGCCCTCGGTGTCCCCATCCGGGGGCGGCTTCATTGCGGCCGGACGCGACGGGCTACACTTATCCCGAAACAGATCTAACGGCGCACTTGCCGCGGCCAAGCCGCGTGCAAGCGGATGCGGGGCGGAGACAATAGAGGGGAGCGAATTGTGTCACGCGGGCGTTGCCGTTCACGTACCTCAACGCGGCCTTCCTCGGGGATGCCCCGCGGATCTTCAGCGGACCGATCACGGTAGGCCGGGATGGAACACTCGTGAGCCTGAGCGCGGGGAGTACGGCCGTGACGATGCGGCAACTGCTGTGACGTTCCACCTGCGTTGCGGGGCGGCGTTGGATGTATGATCTTCGGTGCCGGGGGAAACACGTGAGTTCTCCACGAGAACGCCTGGTTTCACCGTCCCGCTGCACTTAATTTGCCGAATCGCCGCAAGACGCCGATTCCGCCAAAGGAGCCGCAATGCACAGTAGTCTGGTCACAAAGAAAATCCTGACCGCAGCTTGGGTCCTCGCAAATTTCAGCGCCGCGCTGCTGCCGGCGCAGGAGCCGAAGAGCACTGGCAGTGCGCGCGTCAACCATCTGCTCAGCCAGATGACGCTGGACGAGAAGATCACGATGCTGCACGGCACGGGAGAAGACGCCACGACGTACCAGGGCGAGGCCGGCTACCTGCCGGGGATCCCGCGGCTGGGCATTCCTCCCATGCGCCTGGCCGACGGCCCGCCCGGAGTGCTGACCCGCGTGCCATCGGTCGCGCCCACTTCAACCATGGGACTGGCGGCCACCTTCAGCCGCGAGGACGCGCAGGCCAACGGAACGCTGATTGGCCGCGAGGCGAAGTCGCACGGCGTGAGCGTGGTGCTGCAACCGTTCATCAATATCGACCGGGACATCGAATTCAGCCGAGGATACAACACAATTGGCGAAGACCCGTTCCTGACGGGCGAAATGGGAGCGGCGGAAATTACGGGCGTGCAGCAGGAAGGCATCATGGCGCAGGCCAAGCACTACGTCGGGTACGACACCGACGGCACCGACGTGTTCGTCGATTCGCAGACGCTGCACGAAGTCTACGCCGCGCCATTTGCTGCAGCCGTGAAGGCCGGCGTCTCCTCGGTCATGTGCTCGTACAACCGGATCAATGGCCGGTACGCGTGCGGCAACCCGGATACACTGCTCGGGATCCTGAAAAAGGAGAACGGCTTCGAAGGGTTCGTGACGTCGGACTGGGGCGCGACGCACGCCACCGATTTCATCAGCAGCGGGCTCGACATGGAGATGCCCGGGCCGCTGCCGGTTGCGTGGGGCGATCCTTCGTACTTCGTGAACCGGAATCCGCCGCCGGCGCCGAAGCCCGAAGGGCCGGCCATCGCGTCGTTCGGGCTGCCGGAAGAGCCGCAGCCGCCGAAGCCCGAAGCGGAGACCGATCTGAAGAAGCTCGTCGCCAGGGGCGTCGTATCCGAGGAGACCATTACGCGCGCCGCGGGACGTGTGCTGCGGCAGATGGAAAAGTTCGGGTATCTCGATGGCAAGGCGAAGCTCGACGTCACACCCTCCGATACCGCCGCCAACGCGGCCATTGTCGAGCGCACGGCGATTCATGCCGCCGTGCTGCTGAAAAACGAGGGCGGTGCGCTGCCCCTGAAGCCCGCCGATCTGGAGAGCCTGGCGTTGATCGGTCCGGGCGCGGGCCAGACCATTGCCGTGGGCCTGACCGGCGAGAAGGCGGTGGGCCTGGCCGAGCGCGAAATCGGGACCGTCACGGCCCTGCGCCAGTTGGCGGGCAGCGGGGCGCACATCGCTTACGCCGCGGCCAACGATATGGATGGGACGCTGGTGCCGGCGAGCGCGTTATCGCACGGCGGCGCAGCGGGGTTGGAGCGTTCCGGCAGCACGGGGAACGCGGTGGCTATCGACCAGGAGGTGAACTTCACGCGCGGCGCGGGCACGGCTCTCCCCGCGAACACTTCTTTCAAGTGGAACGGGATGCTGCAGGTTCCCGAGAGCGGGACTTATCGTCTGCATCTGCAGCTGATGGGCTGCTGGGCCAGGCTGAAGATCGATGACCAGATGGTGGTCCGGACCTGGTACAACTGGATCCACGGCGAAGTCACGCAGGCCGGGCAGGACAATATTCTGCCCACCAGCGATGGCCTGGACAACATCCGCGCCGCTGTGCCGCTGACCGCCGGCCCGCACCGCATCTACCTGGAGGTCGCGCCCGATACCTCCAACAACCCGGTGCAGGTTCGATTGAACTGGGTCACGCCGCAGCAACAAGCGCAGAACTATCGCGCCGCCATTGCCGCGGCCAAACAGGCGCGCACCGCTATCGTGTTTGCCTGGAGCCGCGGCCGGCCCACGTTCGGACTGCCGGGCGATCAGGATCAGCTCATCGCCGACGTCTGCGCCGTCAACGCGAATACCATCGTCGTGCTGAACGTCAGCCAGCCCGTCGCGCTGCCCTGGCTGGGCCGCGTCAAGGCGGTGCTGCAAATGTGGTGGCCCGGCGACGAGGGCGGCTGGGCAACCGCGAAGTTGCTGCTCGGTCAGGAGAATCCAGGCGGACGCTTGCCTTTCACCTGGCCCCGGCGGCTCAGGGACACGCCGGCCGGCGATCCGGCCCACCCGGAACGCTCCGCGCAGGGCGTGAATGGGAAGACCACGTTCAGCGAAGGGATTCTGGTCGGCTATCGCTGGTTCGACCGCCAGAAGATCGAGCCGTTGTTCCCATTCGGGTTCGGGCTGTCTTATACGAGGTTCGCCTATTCGGAATTGAAGTCCAGCCCGGCGGCGGACGGCGGGGCCGACGTGCACGTGCGGATCAAGAACACGGGCACGGCGGCCGGCGATGAAGTGGTGCAACTCTATCTGGACAAGCCGGATCGGCCACCCGCGGGCGCTCAGATCGCGGATTCCACTCTGGCTGGGTTCGCGCGGCTCAGTCTGGAGCCCGGCCGGTCCACCGAGATTGTGGTGCATGTCCCGCGGCGCCAACTGCAGTATTGGTCGACGGCCGAGGGGCGCTGGAAGACGCCGGCGGGCAGACGAACATTGTGGGTGGGAGGATCGTCACGCGACCGCAGGCTCGAAAGCCAGTTCGAAGTTCCCCGAGAGATGCCTTAAAGCGGCACGCGAACAGCGGCGTGTCACCACACGTAAGAGGCCACCACGCGCGGCGTGGCGGCTTCGCCCGAGATGACGCGCGTGTGGATGACGAGCTGCAGATTGCGTCGGGGCTAATCGGAGGGCAGGGTGCGGACCGCGGCGGCGAGCCGAGCCGGCGAGGACACCAGGTCGGCGGCGGCCTCGGTGCCGTAGTCGGAGATGCCGGACAGGAGCACGATGAGGGTTCCGGTATCGGGATGAAAGATGCGGCAGACCAGGGCGAAGTCCTCATCGGTACGGCGATTGCGGGGCATCGGCGGCAGGACCCAGGCGGTCAACAAGCGCCTGTATTCCCCATACGGCATCCACCTGCTGTGGCCGGCGTTCACGAAACCCGACGACGACATCGGCTTCGTGGGGCGGGTCTATCCGGGCATCAAGGAGAACGCCGCTATCTTCAGCCATCCCAATCCCTGGGCGGTGATCGCCGAATGCAAGCTGGGCCGGGGCGACCGGGCGATGAAGTTCTACGACTCTTTGTTGCCCTACAACCAGAACGACCTGATCGAGGTCCGCGAGGCCGAGCCGTATTCCTATTGCCAGTTCGTCATGGGCCGGGATCACACGGCCTTCGGGCGCGCCCGTCATCCCTGGCTCACGGGCAGCGGCGGCTGGAACTACACTGCGGTTACGCGCTGGATTCTGGGGATCCGGCTGAGCTTTGACGGGATGATCATCGATCCCTGTATTCCCAGCGACTGGGAGCAGTTCGAGGTGACCCGGCAGTGGCGCGACGCGACCTACCACATCACCGTCAGCAACCCCAACGGCGCGCAAAAGGGGATCCGCAGTGTGCAGCTGAACGGGCGTGAGAGCCAACTGCCGATTCCGCCGCAGCCGCCCGGCTCCGTGAACAAGATTGCAGTGGAAATGATGTGATCCGGCGCTCTGCCGGATTGGATCACGGAGGATACCGCCGCGGCAGGCGGTCGTCTGATTGCGGCGCGTCTGCGATATGTTGAATGGGAGATCACATGGCATCGCAGGGTTGGGGATCATCGCGGCGGGAGCTGCTGACGGGCGCCGCAGCGGCCATGGCTGCTTCCGGAACCGCGGCCCGGACCGCCGGCGCAGCCGGACGGCCCAACGTCGTGTTGATCATTTCGGATCAGTTCCGCGCGGATTGCGTCGGCGCTATGGGCCTGAATCCCATGGGTCTGACACCGAACCTGGATGCCATGGCGGACCGCGGCGTGGTGTTCCGCTCGGCGTTCTGTGCCCAGCCGGTGTGCGCGCCGGCACGGGGCAGCATTTTCACCGGGCAATACCCCAGCCGGCACGGCGTGTGGAGGAACGGCATCGGCCTGGCCGAGAATGCCACCACGCTCGCCACAGTGCTGCGGGCGCAAGGCTATTCGGCAAACTACATCGGCAAATGGCACCTTGCGCCTGACACGCGCGGGAACTCTGCCGGCCCGGTCCCTCCGGCCAACCGCGGCGGGTTCCTGGACCTGTGGCAGGCGGCCAACGTGCTGGAGCTGACTTCGCACGCTTACGAAGGTGATTTGTACGACGGCGCCGGGAAACCGATCCATTTCGCGGGGCAGTATCGCGTCGATTTCATGACGGAACTGGCGCAGAAGTTTCTGCGCTCGGCCAAGACGCCGTTTCTGCTGGCGGTGTCGTACCTGGAAGTTCATCATCAGAACGACCGCGACACGTTTGATCCACCTACGGAGTACGCGCAGCGCTATCCCAATCCGTTCATTCCCCACGATCTGCGGCCTTTTCCGGGATCGTGGCCCAGCCAGATCGGGGATTACTTCGCCTGCGTGGCCAGGGTGGATGACGCGGTGGGCGCGATCAGAAAAACGCTGGCGGAGACCGGACTGGAGCGCAATACCATCCTGGTCTTCGTGAGCGATCACGGCAATCATTTCAAGACGCGCAATTCGGAATACAAGCGCAGCCCGCACGACGGATCGACTCACATTCCGTTGATCATCGAGGGGCCGGGGTTCAACCGCGCGCTGCAGATCCCGGAATTGGTGAGCCAGGTGGATCTTGCGCCGACGCTCGTCGATGCAGCGGGTGGCGCGATTCCGGATTCGATGCAGGGGCGCAGCTTCCTGCCACTGCTGGACCGGCGGACGGAGCGCTGGCGCAACGAGGTGTACTTCGAAATGTCCGAGTTCGTCACGGGGCGTGGATTGCGGACCCCGCAGTACACATATGCGGTGATGGCGCCGAAGCAGCCGGGGTGGAAGAGCGCGGCGGCGGCGGAGCGCTACGTCGAATATGTGCTCTACGATAACTACGCGGACCCGTATCAGCAGGTCAACCTGGCCGGCCGCGTGCCGTACCGGAAGATCGCTGAGGAGCTGCGGCAACGGCTGCTCGAGCGCATCCACGAGGCCAGCGGCGCCAGTCCCGCTATCGACCCCAGCTGGTTCCCATATTCCTGACTGCTTCCGCGGTCGAATCCCATTCGCTGCCTGACGGCGCGGGTGCGGATCAGGCTTTCGGGAAACCCCGCGGGTCGTGTTTTTTCGGCGCCACATCCGCCGTTCTGATATACCACTCCAGCATGCGGTTGTAGAGCTGCTCCTGCTGACCGGCATAGGCGCGATTCCCGTGGACGTTATGCAGCTCGCGGGGGTCCGCCTGCAGGTCGTAGAGCTCACTCAACCCATCCGGCCGGGCCACCAGCTTGAAATCGAGCGTGCGGATCATCGCCGCCCGGGTGATCGTTCCAGGGTGCTCGTTCTGCAGTTTGACCTTAGGGTAATAGATGTTGGACGGGCTGGGGACGAGCTGCATCGGCTCGAAACACTGCGGCTCGTAAATGTTGTAGCCGCCCTCGCAGAAGGCGGCGCGCAGAGGATCGCCGCGCTGACCGTGCAACTGGGGTCCGAGAGTGCGCGCGAAGTGCGTGTGTTGCGCTTCGATGCCGGCCATCTCGAGCACGGTGGCCATGACATCATAGAGCTCGACGATTTCCCGGGAGACATGGCCGGCCTGGACGCCCGGGGCGCGCACGATCAGCGGGAGGTGCTCGAGAACACCGTCGCAGGCGCTGGGCCACTTCTCCACCAGGCCAAAATCGCCGCCCCATTCGCCATGATCGGAAAAGACGAACACTGCGGTGTCGCCCGCATGGTGCGTGCGCTCGACCGCCGCCAGCAACTCGCCCAGCATCCAGTCGCTGTAGCTGATCATGCCCAGGTAAACGGCCTGGATCTTGCGGAAGTCGGCGTCGGTGAGCCGGTCCAGGCGGCGCGTGCGGCGGATGGCCTCGTAGAAGTCAGGCTTGTTGGGCAGGCCGGGCGGGCGCAGCGGCGGAAGCTGGGCCGGATCGTACATGCCATGGAAATCCCTGGGGGCGGTGAAAGGCGGATGCACGAAGTCGAGCGGCAGATAGATGCAGAAGGGGCGCGGCGAATCGCGCTCCAGGATCTTGATGGCCGCCTCTACCTGCGCCGAGTCGTCGGTGTCGCGGCGATCGCCGCCGGGGCTGTAGAGGAAAGAATAGTAATGTGGATCGTCCCGCGGGAACGGATTGCCGGCCAGATCCTTCCCATGCGCCGGGCGCGGTCCCCACTCGGTCACACTTTCGGGGAAGCTCTCCGGCGCCAGCAGGTCATTCTTGCCGTACCAATAAACGTCGTAGCCGTTCTGCTTGAGATAGCGGAACAGATTGGGCTCGTCGGGATGCAGGAAATAGTACAGGCTGCGGTGCCCGCGCACATGCACCGGCCAGCCGGTCATCAGGCTGCAGCGCGAGGGACCACAGACGCTGTTCTGCGCGTGGCACTGCTCGAAGCGGACGCCCTCGCCGGCGAGGCGGTCGAAGTTGGGCGTGCGCACCAGCGGATGGCCGTAGCAGCCCAGGCTCTCGGCGCGGAGGGTTTCGGGCATGTAGAAGATGAAGTTGGGCTTCTTGCCCGGCTGGGCCTGCATTGCGGCGGGGGCGGCGCCGGAGCGGACCAGGAATTCGCGGCGGGAAAAATGATCGCTCACTTGGACGGACCTCATTATATCTTGCCGGGACCCGGCGACAAACCCGATCCACTGACCGAATGGTTGGCATGAAAGTGAGATGACATAATGAATCGGACACACCGATTATGACCGAGGCATTCGCCGTCCCGCCGATGAACAGCCGCCAGCGGGTGCTCGCGGCGCTGCGCCGCGAACCGATCGATCGGGCGGCGCTGTGCACTCCGACCTCCATCGCGACCACGGAACTGATGGACATCTCCGGCGCTGCGTTTCCCGATGCCAACAGGGTCCCGGAACTTATGGCCCGCCTGGCTGCGACCGGCTACACCGAACTGGGCTTCGATACCATCATGCCGGTGTTCTCGATCGTTCAAGAGTCTTCGGCTCTGGGATGCCGGATCGACTGGGGCGAAAAGGGCAGTTGGCCCACGGTGAGGACGTCGGAGCCGATTTCGAACGGTCGGGATGAGCTGACCATCCCTTCCGATTTTCTGGATCATCCTGATGTCCAGTGTGTCCTTGAAGCAATCCGCATCCTGCGAAGACGCTTCGGCGACGAGGTGGCCATCCTCGGAAAAGTGATGGGGCCATGGACGCTCGCCTACCACGTGTTCGGCCTCCAGGAATTCCTGTTGATGACGGCCGATGATCCTGGCCGGGCGAAGCATTACCTGCATCAACTCAAGGAAGTTACGGTCGCATTTGGGCTAGCCCAGATCAAGGCGGGAGCCGACGTCCTGACGCTCCCGGACCATGCCACCGGAGACCTGGTCAGCGCCGGCTACTACAAGCGATTCCTGCTGGACATCCATAAGGAGATGGCGCAACGGCTGCCGGTGCCGCTGATCCTCCATATCTGCGGCAAGACGCTCGACCGGATGGACTACATTGCGCAGACCGGCATGGCGGGGTTTCACTACGATTCCAAGAACCCTCCGGCGCAAGCCAGGGCGATCGTGGGAGAGCGCATCTCTCTAGTGGGAAATGTCAATAATCCCGTCACGCTGTTCACCAAAGGGCCGGCGGAAGTGCGCAGCGAGGTCTACCTCAACCTCGATGCCGGCGTACGATTGATCGGCCCGGAGTGCGCCCTGCCGCTGGTGACCCCGCTGGAGAATCTGAAGGAGATTCCCCGCGCGGTCCGAAGATGGCACCAGGAGCGCGCGGAGACGCTGCGCTAGCCCGGATATTTCACCAACCATCGGCTGCGGCGCGCGATGGGGCCGCATCTACTGCGTTGCGCCCGGTCGCCGTCCTCGACGTACTACCAAGTACGCCTGCGGGCGGCTCCCGCGAGCGCGCCTTGTGGCATTGCCTGATGTTGGGTCCCTCTCATCGCGCCTCGCTGCGATCGTGGTGAAACATCCGGGCTAATCCTGCCGCCGCGCGGAGAATTTAGGGTGCTGTCGTACTACTCTCATAATTGACGAGTAGTTTTGAACCATACTCCCAAGTCAACAACCTATGCCACGCGTTTTCAGCTTCCATGTTTCCCCCTCCCTGCCGGAGCGTCTGAAGTGTCTGAACGAGCTTTCCCTGAACCTGCGCTGGTGCTGGGACCACCCCGCCATCGAGCTGTTTCGGGGCATCGATCCCGACCTGTGGGAGGCCACCGGCCATAACCCCCGGCTGATGCTGGGCCGCATCGACCAGCGGCGCCTGGCCGACCTCGCCAACGACGAGGCTTTTCTCGCCCAGATGGACCGCGCCGCAGCCAGTCTGGAGGAATACCTGGCCGGCCAGGGCTGGTTCCCGCGCGCCCATCCGGAAGCGATGGGGCTGGTCGCCGCCTACTTCTCGGCCGAATTCGGACTGACGGAGTGCGTTCCCAACTACGCCGGCGGCCTGGGCATCCTGGCCGGCGACCACCTCAAATCGGCCAGCGATCTGGGTCTGCCGCTGGTGGGGGTCGGCCTGTTGTATCAAGGCGGCTATTTCCGCCAATATCTCAACGCCGACGGCTGGCAGCAGGAGACTTATCCGATCAACGACTTCCACAATCTGCCATTGCAACCGCTGGAAGACAAGGGCGATGAGCCGCTGATGGTGCAGGTGCAATTCCCCGGCCGCGCGGTCTTCGCCCGCGTGTGGCAGGTTCAAGTCGGGCGCATCCCGCTGTATCTGCTCGACACCAACGTGCCCAAGAATTCGCCCGACGACCGCCGCATCACCGGCGCGCTATACGGCGGCGACCGCGAGCTGCGCATCCAGCAGGAGATCATCCTGGGCATCGGCGGGCTGCGGGCCCTGAAAGCGCTCGGCATGCCCCCCACGGTGTGCCACATGAATGAGGGCCATTCGGCGTTTCTGGGCCTGGAGCGCACCCGCGAATTGATGGAAGAGCTGGGCCTGCCCTACTATGAGGCTCGCCAGATCTGTGCCGCGGGCAATGTCTTCACTACCCACACGCCGGTTCCGGCGGGCTTCGACCGCTTTGATACCTGGTTGATGGAGAAGTACTTCCGCGACTATGCCGGCCAGCTCGGCATGACCTTCGATCAACTGATGGGCCTCGGGCGGCAGAACCCTCGCGACGCCGGTGAGCCGTTCAACATGGCTTTCCTGGCCGCGCGCATGAGCTCCTACGCCAACGGCGTCAGCCGCCTGCACGGCGAGGTGACGCGCAAAATGGCGCAGCCGATGTGGCCCGGCTACCCGCTGGCCGAGGTGCCGATCGGCTACGTCACCAACGGCATTCATACGCGCACCTGGACCTCGATGGAGATGGTCCGGCTGCTGGACCGCTATCTGGGCCCGCGCTGGGCCGACGATCCCAGCGATCACGCCCTTTGGGAGCGCATCGGCCGCATTCCGGACCAGGAACTGTGGCGCGTCCACCAGATCCGCCGCGAGCGCCTGATCGGCTATGCCCGCTCGCGGCTGGCGGTCCAAATCGAGCAGCGCGGCGGCTCGGCCTCCGACGTCTCCGGCGCCGACGACGTCCTGGCGCCCGAGGCCCTGACCATCGGCTTTGCGCGCCGCTTCGCCACCTACAAACGCGCCACCCTGCTGCTGCGCGATCCGGCGCGTTTCAAGAAGATCCTGACCAACCCGCAGCGGCCGGTGCAGATGCTGGTCGCCGGCAAGGCCCACCCGCATGACAACGCCGGCAAGGAGCTGATCCGCCAGATCATCCACTATGCCCGCGATCCCGAGATCCGCCCGCACATCGTATTCCTCGAGAACTACGACATCTCGGTGGCCCGCTACCTGGTCCAGGGCTGCGACGTGTGGCTCAACACGCCGCGCCGCCCCAACGAGGCCAGCGGCACAAGCGGCATGAAACTGCTGCCCAACGGCGGCCTGAATCTGTCGATTCTGGACGGCTGGTGGGACGAAGGTTACGACCAGCAGGTCGGCTGGGCCATCGGCAAGGGCGAGGATTATAGCGACGAGAACTACCAGGACGACGTAGAATCGCGGGCCCTCTATCACCTGCTGGAGCACGAAGTGGTGCCGCTGTTTTACGACCGCGACTCCAAGGGCATTCCGCGCGGCTGGATCGCCAAGATGAAGGCCTCGATGAAGAAGCTCACGCCGGTCTTCAGCACCAACCGCATGGTGGCCGAGTACGCCGAGGAATTCTATATTCCGGCGCACGGGCGCCATTTGCGGCTGGCCGAGGACCGCGGGAAGCGCGTCTTGCCGCTGGTGGAATGGCGCAAACGGGTCCGCGACCACGGCGCCGAGGTGAAGATCACCGACATTGCGAGCGAGCAGGCCCGCGGCGTGGTGGTCGGCGCGAAGTTCAAGGTCACCGCGCGGGTGGTGCTGGGGGGCATAGGTCCCGGCGACGTGCAGGTGCAGCTGTATTACGGCAACGTTGACTCCGAGGGCCAGATCGACGCCGGCGAGAAGGCCGCCATGAGCCTGATCGAATCGACCGCTTCCGACTTCGTCTATCAGGGTGAAGTGGAATGCCGGAACAGCGGGTCATGCGGCTTCACGGTGCGCGTGGTTCCGTTCAATCCGGACGCCATTCTGCCCTACGAGCTGCCCTGGATCGTGTGGGCCCAATAGCGGGCGCGGGGCCGGTTTTCCGCGGCGCGTGCAAGGCTAACTGCCAGCGAATCTGTCTGCCGCCGCCACCAGGGCGCGACTGTTGGGCGGATCGAAAGCGCTGTGGCCGCTGTCGGGAGTGATGATCAGATCGGCTTCGGGCCACGCACGGTGCAGCGCCCACGCGCTTTCCATGGGGCAGACGACGTCGTAGCGGCCTTGCACGATCACGCCGGGGATGTGGCGGATGCGCGCAGCGTTGCGCAAAAGCTGGTCATCGGTTTCGAAAAACCCCCGGTGGACGAAGTAGTGGGCTTCAATGCGCGCGAAGGCCAGGGCAAACTCGTCCTCTTCGTAATGGCCGGCGAAAGCCTGGTCGGGCAGGAGCTTGGAGGTGACTCCTTCCCATCCGCTCCACACCTTCGCGGCGGCCAGCCGGACGGCTGGATCGTCGCTGGTCAGGCGGCGGTGGTAGGCGGAGAGAAGATCGCCGCGCTCGGCCTCCGGGATGTGCGCCAGATAGGGCTCCCAGGCATCGGGAAAAAGCACCGACGCGCCGCGCTGGTAGAACCAGTCGATCTCCTGCTTGCGCAGCAGGAAGATGCCGCGCAGGACGAGTTCGGTGACGCGATCGGGATGAGATTGCGAGTAAGCCAGGGCCAGCGTAGAGCCCCAGGATCCGCCGAACACCTGCCAGCGCCCGATACCGAGGTGCTCGCGGATCTTCTCGATGTCGGAGACCAGGTCCCAGGTGGTGTTGGCATCGAGAGACGCGTAGGGTGTACTCTTGCCGCATCCGCGCTGATCGAAGTTCACAATGCGGTATTTCTCCGGATGGAAGAACCGGCGCTGTTTCGGATCGGAGCCGCCGCCGGGACCGCCATGCAGGAAGATCACCGGCTTGCCGGCGGGGTTGCCGGACTCCTCGTAATAGATTTCGTGGACCGGCGAGACCTGGAGCCGGCCCGTGTTGTAGGGCTCGATAGGAGGGTACAGCCAGGTGAGGGGATCCTTCATCGTGGATCCGGACACGGGGTGGTTGGGCATGGCGGCCAGTATAGCGCGTCAGTGCGAACGGTTGGCTGCGCAGGCGTGCGCTGAACAGCTACCGGCCGGAGGTCCGCAACACGCCGCCTCCGCCGGCGTGTTGCCGCCGGCGCTAGCCCGGGTGTTTCACCAACAATCGGCTGCGGCGCGCGATAGGGCCGCATCTACTGCGTTGCACTCCGTCGCCGTCCTCAACGTACCGCCAAGTACGCCTGCGGGCGGCTCCCGTCGTGCGCCTTGTAGCTGCAACCCTCTCATCGCGCCTCGCTGCGATCGTGGTGCAACATCCGGGCTAGGACGGCGACGGGAAGTCCCTGGTATCCATCCGCTAAGCGCGAAGACCGGCGGCGACGGCGCGGGCCATGTCGAGCGTGGAGGCGGAGCCGCCCATGTCGTAAGTGCGGACCTGGCCCGCGGCGACGACCCGGGCCACGGCCCGGTGGATGGCGGCGGCGGTGAACGCGTCGCCGAGCCAGTTGACCATCATCATGGCGGCCAGGATGGTGGCCAGGGGATTCACCTTATACAGGCCGGCGTACTTGGGCGCGGAGCCGTGCGTGGGCTCGAAGACGGCATAGCTGGTCCCGATGTTGCCGCTGTAGGCGAAGCCCATGCCGCCGACCATCTGGGCGCACAGGTCGGAGAGAATGTCGCCGAACAGGTTGGTGGTGACGATCACTTCGGAGCTGGCCGGGTTCTTGAGCAGCCACATGCAGATGGCATCCACGTTGGCGGTGTCGAACTGGATCTGCGGGTAGCGGGCGGCGACCTCCTGGGCGGCTTCGAGGAACACACCGTCAGTGGCGCGCAGGACGTTGGCCTTGTGCACCGCGGTGACCTTGCCTCGGTTGTGCTTGACGGCGTATTCAAAGGCGGCTTCGACGATGCGCAGCGAGGCCTTGCGAGTGACGCTGCGCAGAGAAATGGCGGCGTCGCGCGGGATGCGCGCCATGCCGGGCTCCTGGAAGAAGACCTCGGGCACGACCGGGAATTCGACGCCGACGTACATGCCCTCGGTGTTTTCGCGAAAGACGACGATGTCGATGTTGTCGCGATAGTTGAGCGGATTGCCGGCGAAGGCGCGGCACGGGCGCAGGCAGATGTACAGGTCCAGGAGCTGGCGCATGCGCACGATGGGGCTGCGGTAGACAGGGGCGCGGCCCTGCAATTCGGGCGCGAGTTCCCTGGCCGCGTCCTTGACGGGCTTGGACGTGATGGCGCCGAAGAAGGCGCAGTCGGTGGACTTGAGCAGGTCGAGGGTGCGCTGTGGGAGCGCGTCGCCCTCCGTGCGCCAGAACTCCCAGCCGATGTCGCCCGGGATGTATTCGGCGTCGAATCCGGCCGCGTCGAGGACGAGGCGCGCGGCCTCGCAGACTTCCTGGCCGATGCCGTCCCCGGGCAGCCAGGCGATGCGGTGTTTCTTCATGGGCGCTCCCGATCAGGCGGCGTGCTTCTTCTTGAGATACGGGATCAGGCCGCCGGCGTTCAGCAGTTCAATCGCGCGCGGATCGAGCGCGGCGGCGGGCACCACGGGCCCGGCGGGCAGCTTGCGGATGCTGCCGCGGGCCAGGTCGATCTCGATTTCGTCCCCCGCCTCCAACACCGCCGGCGCTTCGGCCGAGACGATGGCGGGCAGACCCAGATTGATCGAATTGCGATAGAAGATGCGCGCGAAGGAGGGGGCGATGACCGCGCCTACACCGGCGTATTTCAGCGCGGCGGCGGCCTGCTCGCGGCTGGAGCCGCAGCCGAAGTTCCTGGCGGCGACAATGATGTCGCCGGGGCGCAGGGCGGCGCGCAACTCGGGGTAAGCGAGTTCGAACAGATGCTCGACGGTCTTCTCGCGGTCGGTGACGTTGAGGTAGCGGCCGGGGTAGATGATGTCGGTGTCGATATTCTCGCCCAGTTTGGCGGCAATACGGCCACGCAGAATCAAGCCATCGCCAGACATGCGGGAGCCTCCTTCAGGATCGTTTCGGGATGCGCGAGCCGACCGGCGATGGCCGAGGCGGCGACGACGGCGGGGCTGGCCAGATACACCTTGGAATCCTTGCTGCCCATGCGGCCGAGGAAGTTGCGATTGGTGGAAGAGACGCAGCTCTCGCCGGCGGCGATGATGCCCTGGTGGACGCCCACGCAAGGCCCGCAGCCGGGAGGATTCACCATGGCACCGGCCAGGATCAGAGTCTCCAGGTAGCCCAGGCGCAAGGCCTCGAGGTAGATCTGCTGCGAGGCCGGGATCACGATGAGGCGCGTGCGCGGATGCACCTGGCGGCCGCGGACGATGCGCGCCGCGATCTCCAGATCCTCCAGCCGGCCGTTGGTGCAACTGCCCAGCACGGCCTGCTCCACGGGCACGTCGCCCAGCGCCGAAAGCGGATGAACGTTGTCGACGCCGTGCGGGCAGGCGATCTGCGGTTCCGGCACATCGCGTTCCAGATCGATGTGCAGAACGCGTTCGTAGACCGCGTCGGAGTCGGGCGCGATGGCCTCGATGGGGCGCGCGGCGCGCGGGCGCAGGTACTCGAGCAGCCGCTCGTCCACCGGCGTGAAAGCGACTTTCGCGCCCATCTCCATGGAGAGGTTGGCCAGCACCATGCGCGAGGCGACGCTGAGATTGCGGACGGCCGGGCCGTCGAACTCCACGGCGCGATAATCGGCCCCGTCGGCGCCGAGTTTTCCGATGATATGCAGGATCAGGTCCTTGGCCGAGATCCAGGGGCGGAACTCGCCGTCCACCAGGATGCGCAATGTGGACGGGACTTTGAACCACAGGCTGCCCTCGGTCCACACGCCGGCCATTTCGGTGGCGCCGATGCCGGTGGCGAAGGCCCCGAAGGCGCCGTGCGTGGTGGTGTGGGAATCGGTGCCCACCACCACCATGCCGGGCAGGACGTGGCCGTGCTCGGCCAGCACCTGGTGGCAGATGCCGCCGCGGCCGACGTCGTAGAAATTGGCGATTGCCTGGGCGCGGACGAATTCGCGCACGGCCTTGTGCGTGGTGGCGGTCTTCTCCGATTCGGCCGGCACGCGGTGGTCGAAGATGATGACGATTTTGCCCGCGTCCCATACCTTGGGCACGCCGATCTCGGCGAAGCTCTTGCGCACCAGGTCGGCGTTCTCGTGGGACATGGCCAGGTCGACCCGGGCGACGACGATTTCATCCGGCGTGAGCGCCTCGCGCCCCGAGGCGCGGGCCAGGATCTTTTCCGCGAGTGTCATTCCCATGGCGGCTCCTAGACCAGCACTTCAGCCTTGCCGGGCAGGTATTGGTTCTCCAGCTGGCGGTACTCCGGCAGGCCGACGAAGGCCGTGTATTCCTTGAAAGAGGACAGGCGCTGCGTCTCGCCAGCGAGGATGCCGGTCGGCGAGCGGCGCAGGTCGGTGAAGAAATCCACGAGCGCCTTGTGAGCCACCATGATCGAGGCCACGGGGATGCTGACGCGGGCCACGCCCAGGCGCGCCAGTTCGGGGATCGGAATCAGCTCGGTCTTCACGCCCGTCACGGCATCCATCAGGTTGACCGACAGCAGGCCGCGGATTTCGCGCACGGCGCGCTCGATGTCGGCGCGGGTGCCGATGCCGTCGAGGAAGGCCATGTCGGCGCCGGCTTCCAGATACAGGTTGGCGCGGCGGATGGCCTCGTCGAGGCCGTGCACGGCGTAGGAGTCGGTGCGGGCATTGATGACCAGCTGCGACCCCAGACGGCGGCGCGTGTCGGCCATGGCGCGGACCTTGCCGGCCATTTCTTCGGCCGGGATGACCTGCTTGCCTTCCATGTGGCCGCAGCGCTTGGGGAATATCTGGTCCTCAATGTTGACGCCGGCCGCGCCCATGGCGATCAGGCGCTCAGTGACGGCGGCGGCATTGAGGGCGTTGCCGCCGCCGGTGTCGATGTCCGCCATCACCGGGATGCCGACGGCGCGAATGATGTTGGCCGTAAGGTCCAGCACATCCTTCATGTCCACCAGGCCAACGTCGGGCTTCCCGAGCAGGCTGCCGGCCAGGCCGAAGCCGCTCACCTGGATGGCTTCGAAGCCCGCCGATTCGATCACCTTGGCGCTCAGCGCGTCATGACACCCCGGCACCACCAGGGCCTGACGGCGCTCCAGAGCGGTTCTTAATATGAGTGCGCGATCCTGCACGAAATGCTGGCTCCTTTCAGCCAAGACCATTCTAATACAACGATAAGGTCCGGTTATCTGATATGGATACGGGCGGCTGAGGCTCAGGCTTGGCCGGCGCACCGATTCGCATCCGCAGTTTGGCGTTTTGCACCCACAGACAGGTGGTGGCTCAAGGTCCGGACCCCGTGACGGTCGCCCGGGCCGGTTCCGGCTCCACGTTGTGCGCCCCGGGAGCGTCTTGAGTTTAAATGGGCTGGAAACGGGTCGCGCGCGCGCTCGCGGTCTGCGTCCTGATCGCGGGGCAGGCCATGGTGTCGGCGGGTGAGCCGAGCGCCGACGCGCTGGAGCGCAGGGCGCGCAAGCTGGCGGCGAAGGGCGATTACGCCGGCGCCTACATGGCCGCCCAGCAGGCCGTGGCGCGCCGCCCCAACGATCCCACACTGAAGGCCCTGGCCGCCGCCTATCAACGCCTGGGGCTGCAGGCCCTGGAGGCTTTCAAGTCCCTGAAACCGGGGGCCGAGCCGGAGAAACGGCCGGTGCTGCCTGAGGTGACGGCCGAGGACCGGCGCGACCTCGAGCCGCCGCCCGCGCTGCAGCCGGAAAACATCCGGCGCAGCTTCGACCTGCGGGACAATCCACGCGTCCTGATCGCCAAGGTCACCTCCGGCTATGGCATCCGCGTGGTGTTCGACTCGGACTTCCCCCCGGCCGAGCCGCCTCGCGCGCTGCGTCTGGACAACGCCACCTGGTCGGAGGCCATTTACGCTCTGCAACTGGTGACCGGCGCGTTCTATGTGCCCGTGAACGCGCGCCTGGCTCTGTTCGCCAAGGAGACCGCGGTCAAGCGCGCGGAGGTCGAGCCGAACGTCGCCGTCGCCATCCCGTTTCCCGATACCATGGGCCCCCAGGATCTGCAGGATGTCGCCAATGCCATACGGCAGATCTTCGGTCTGACGAAAGTGTCGATCGATTCCACCCAGCGGGCGATGGTGCTGCGCGACCGGCTGAGCCGCGTGGCCCCGGCGATGGAGATCGCGCGGCAGTTGATGAACGGGCAAGCGGAGGTCTACATCGACGTGGACCTGGTGAGCGTGGACCGGCAGTCGGACCTGGGCCGCGGGCTGAGTCTCCCGACCAGTTTCCCGATTGTGGATTTCGGCCCCAAGGTCGGGCCGTTCACCTCCATTGCCTCGCCTCCCAGCGGCACCACGAATTACGGCACCCTGGGCGGCGGCCAGTCCCTCATCGGAGTCGGGCTGTCGGATGCCCAGATCATGGCGTCACTGACTGCCACGTCGGCGACAACCATGACCCGGATGTCGCTGCGCAGCCTCAGCGGCCAGCCGGCCACGATGCACGTCGGGGAGAAGTACCCCATCATCCAGCAAACCTACGAACTGCCGCAGAGCGCTCCCAGCGGCACCGTCACGCCGGCGCCGAGCATCACCTTCGAGGATCTGGGCGTGGTCGTGAAGATCACCCCGCACGTGCACGACTCGGCTTCGGTCACGCTGGACCTCGAAGCCGAGTACACGCAGTTGTCCGGCGACACCGCCAACGGGTTGCCGGTCATCTCCAGCCGCAAATTCACGATGCCCATCCGCATGCAGTTCGGCCAGTCGGCGGTGATCGCCGGCCTCGTCCAACGCAACGACTCGACGTCCACCAGCGGCTGGCCGCTGCTGAGCTGGATCCCATGGCTGCGCTCCGAAACCCGCAGCCAAATCACCAGCGACGTTCTGCTGATCGTCAGTCCCAAGCTGCTGAGCCTGCCGCCGGACGAGAGCCCCGCGTGGCCCGTGTGGAGCGGCACCGAGGTGCGCGCGCTCCCGCTCGACTTCTGGGACCGGGCCGCAATCGCGGCGCCGGGCTTACCATGAAGGCTTAGGACTCGTCTTCTCCATGTCGAAAATGCTGGAAGAGATCCGGCAGCAGCCGGATGCGCTGGATCGGACCCTGCGCGGCGAATTGCCGGGTTTTGAAAGCCTGCGGAAGCGTTTTCAGGTCAAGCCGCCGCGCCTGGTGGTGCTGGCCGCGCGCGGCACTTCGGACAACGCCGCGCAGTTCGGCCGGTACCTCATCGAGATCACCACGGGCATCCCCGTTTCGCTGGCCGCGCTGTCGGTCTGCACGCTATACGAGCGCGAGCTGAAGCTGGACGATGCGCTGGTGGTCGCGATTTCCCAGTCCGGGGAATCCACCGACACCAACGCCCTGCTGGAGCAGGCGCGCCGGCGTGGCGCCTTCACGATCGGGATCACCAACGAGAGCGCCAGTTCGATGGCCCGAATTACCGACCACGTGATTCTGGTCCGCGCCGGCCGGGAAAAGAGCGTCGCCGCCACGAAAACCTACACCGGCCAGTTGTTGTCCTTATACCTGCTGGCCTGGGCGCTCGGTGCCCCGTTGGAGACCGACGACCTGCTGCGGCTGCCGGGGTGGGCCGATGCGGCGCTGCACCTGGAATCTACCATCCAGGCGCGGGCCGAGCGCTTCCGGTTCATGGATCACGCCGTGGTCATCGGCCGCGGCCTGAACTACGCCAACGCCTTCGAATGGGCGCTGAAGCTGATGGAGACCTGCTACATCGTTGCCGAGCGGTTTTCGCAGGCCGATATTCTGCACGGCCCCATCGCCATGGTCGGCGCGGCGTTCCCGACGTTTCTGCTGTGCCCCCCCGGCGTCACCTGGCCGGCGATGAAGGAGCTGACGGTCCGGCTGGACGGCCTGAAGGCCGAGCGCGTGGCCATCACCGACCGTTCCAACGCCGAGGCGCGGACGCCAATGGCGCTGATCGTTCCGGCCCGCCTGGCCCACTCCGGCCCGCTGCCCGTGGACGTCTTCACGCCCATCCCCTACATCATCCCGGCGCAACTGTTCGCCGCGGCGCTGGCCGGCGTCAAAGGCTTCGACCCCGACCGCCCGCGCGGGCTCAGCAAAGTGACGCGCACGCTGTAACGCGGCCGGCGGACCCATAGCGCGGAATAGCATGCTGTGCTCCTTGGCAGCGATCCTCTGCGGCCGCGGCCGCTTAGGCCCTCGCCGTTGCGCATCGAACAGAAGTGTTCGACAATGCGGGTGTGAAGGGCAGCGAATTCCTGCGCAAGGTGAAGGCCGCCGCCAAACGGAAACAACTCGAGTGCCGCTGGGTCGCTGAACGGGGTTCGGGGAGTCACGGCACACTGTACTTGGGCAGCCGTCTTACCGTGGTGAAGGATCTTAAGAAAGAATTGGGGCCCGGGCTGCTCGCCGACATGTTGAAACAACTGGGCATTAGCAAGGAGGATCTGTAGTGTTCAAAGCAACGTATCCGGCCAGCTTTCTGCCTGAAAAGGATGGCAGGGGATTTCATGTGCGATTCCCGGACCTGCCGGAGGCACTCACCGGGGGAAGCGATCTCGGCGACACCGAGGCACAGGCCGCGGATTGCCTGGCTGAGGCGCTCGCGGGCCGCATCGCGCGGGGCGACGCAATCCCTCGTCCTTCCAAGTTCAAACGCGGCCAACACGCGATCACCGTCCCGCTCTATCTGGCGCCCAAACTGGCCCTGTATCTGACCATGCGGGAGGCTGGTCTGAACAATACCGATGTGGCCAAACGCATCGGCGTCAGCGAAACAGTGGTGCGGCGCATGCTGGACCCCAGGCACACCACGAAGCCGGAGAAGATTCAGAACGCTTTGGCAGTATTAGGCAAGAGAATCGTGGTCAGCTTCGAGGACGCGGCGTAGGGTCTTTCAAGAGGGGAAGCAAACTCATGCCGATGAAGAGCCCCGTTCACCCCGGCGCGCTGTCCAAGGCCAATCGTGAAGAACTGGGGCTCCGCGTGGCCGCCGCCGCGAAGGCGATGAGAGTCACGCCCGGCAGCTTTACAACGTGCTCCAGGCCCGGAGCGCCGTCAGCCCGGAGATGGCACTGCGCTTCGAAAAGGCGTTCGGCGGCGGCGCGGACATGTGGCTGCGAACGCAGGCCGCCTATGACCTCGCGCAGGCGCGCAAGCGTCAACGCAACCTGGACGTCCCGCGCCTGGCCGAATTGACCGCGCTGTAGTGCTCGTGAGGCGCGCGATCCCGAAAAAGACCCTTTGAAAGACAACAGCGGGCCTGCGCGGGGGCCGATGCCAACCTGATCCCCTCCCCGGCCGCTGCCGCCCAAGCTCCACCGCGCCTCTGACCTGCGGCCGGCCTTTACACTGCCCGTATACCGCTATGCGGCCATTTCGCGATAGGATACAGGGTTCCCCGGCGGCGGCCTATGACGCTTTCTCTCACACCACTCGACTACTCGATTCTGCTGATTTACTTTCTCTTTGTCCTGGGCATTGGATGGTTCCTGCGCAAGAGCGTCAGCTCGAGTTCGGACTTCCTCACCTCGGGCCACTCGCTGCCGCTGTGGATCACCAGCCTGGCATTTCTGGCCGCCAACATGGGCGCCCTGGAAATGATCGGCATGTGCGGCTCCGGCGCCAAATACGGCATGATGACGTCCCACTTCTACTGGGTGGGAGCGATTCCGGCGATGATCTTTGTCGGCGTCTTCATGATGCCCTTTTATTACGGCAGTAAGGCCCGCTCGGTGCCCGAATACCTGAAGCTGCGGTTCGACGAAAAGACGCGCGGCTTCAATGCCATCACCTTCGCCGTGATGACCATCCTCAGCTCGGGCATTTCGATGTACGCGCTGGGCATTCTGCTGCAGGGCATCTTCGGCTGGAGCTTCACGATTTCCGTCATCGCGTCGGCGGCGATTGTGCTCGCCTATACCTACCTGGGCGGGCTGAGCAGCGCGATTTATAACGAGGTGCTGCAGTTTTTCCTGATCGTGGCGGGCTTCTCGCCGCTGACGATTCTGGCTGTGCGCAAGGCTGGCGGCTGGGGTGGCATCAGTAAGACGCTGGGCCCCGTCATGACCCAGAGCTGGCGTCACATGGCGCATGCCAAGGACAATCCCATGGGGGTCGAGATCTTCGGCCTGTTCATGGGTCTCGGCTTCGTGCTCAGTTTCGGCTACTGGTGCACTAATTACCTGGTCGTGCAGCGCGCCATGGCCGCCCGGAACATGACCGACGCGCGCAACACGCCGGTGGTCGGCGCTTTCCCCAAGATGCTGATCCCGTTCGTCGTCATTGTGCCGGGCATCGCGGCCATGGCGCTGGCCCAGATGCATCTCGGCTACGCCATCCCATTGAAGCCGGACGGCATCACGCGCGACTACGACAAGGTTCTGTTCAGTCTGATGAGCCAGTTTTACTCGCCCGGCATGCTCGGCGTCGGCCTCACCGCCCTCATCGCGTCGTTTATGTCGGGCATGGCCGGCAACGTGACGGCCTTCAATACCGTTTGGACCTACGACATCTATCAGAGCTACATCCGCAAGCACGCTCCCGATGCGCACTACCTGTGGGTCGGCCGCATGGCCACCATCTGCGGCGTTACGCTCTCCATCGGCGCCGCCTTTCTGGCGACCCAGTTCAACAACCTGATGGACTTCCTGCAACTCATCTTCAGCTTCGTGAACGCCCCGCTTTTCGCCACCTTCCTGCTGGGCATGTTCTGGAAGCGCTCCACCGGCCACGGCGCTTTCGCCGGGCTGATCTCCGGGACTACGGCGGCGGCGTGCACCTACGGACTGACGGTGGCCGAGGGCAAGGGCGGTTTCTTGGGCGCCGTGTACGAGTTCCCCTCTTCGATGGCGCAGAATTTCTGGGTGGCCATCTTCGCCTTCACCACCTGCCTTCTGGTCACTGTCGTGGTCAGCTACTGCACCACGCCGCGGCCCGTGGCAGAACTGGCTGGGCTGGTCTACGGCGTGACCAGGGTGGAGGTGGAAAAGGCGGTGTGGTGGAAGCGCCCACCGGTCCTTGCCGCTTTCGCCGGCGTGGCCTGTCTGCTGCTGAACCTGGTGTTCTTCTGAGGCGCATCGAAACTGGATCTGAGAGGCCCCTATGCTTGACCTGAGAAAACCCGCCGGACTTTACTTCCTGCTGCTGGGCCTGCTGCTCGTGGGCGCCGGCCTCGTGAACCCCGGCTACTCGGCGCCGCTGCTGAGCGTCAACCTGAACCTGTACTTCGGCATCTTCTGCGTCTGCTTTGGAGGTCTGTTCCTATGGCTGTCCCGCAAGCAGGCCTGAAGACCTATCACGCCCCCGGCCGTGTCAACCTGATCGGGGAGCACACGGATTACAACGGCGGCTTCGTCCTGCCGGCGGCCATCGGCCTGGGTTGCACCATCCGCGTCCGCCCGCTGGAGGGCGGCAAGCTGCTGATCCGCTCGCAGCAGATGCCCGATACGGCCGAGGTGGAGATCGACTCGCTGCTGTATGCTGAACCGCAGCGCCATTGGAGCGATTACGTCATCGGCGTGGCCAAGGAGCTGGCGGCCAGAGGCTTGCGGCCCGCCCCGGCCGAACTGACCATCGACGCCACCGTGCCCATCGGCAGCGGCTTGAGCTCCTCGGCCGCGCTGGAGGTCGCCACAGCCTACGCCCTCCTGGACGGACGGCCGCTCGAGAAAATCCTGATCGCCAGCCTGTGCCAGCGCGCCGAGCGCAACTTCGTCGGCATGCCGTGCGGCATCATGGACCAGTACACGGCCGTCTTCGGCGAGGCCCACAACGCCATTCTGCTCGACTGCCGCGCGCTCACGCACCAGCTCGTGCCGATCCCCGAAGGCGTCGAGATCGTGGCCGTCAATTCGATGGTCAGGCACGAGCTCGGCTCCTCGGCCTACCGCCAGAGGGTGGCCGAATGCGCCATGGCGCTGGCCCATTTCCCGGGCAAGCCGGCGCTGCGCGACGTCACCCTGGAGGAGCTGGAACACGCGGCCCTGAGGATGCCGGAAATCCCTCTGGCCCGCGCGCGCCACGTCATCCTCGAGTGCTGGCGCGTGCAGCAGTTCCACGCCGCCGCGCAGGCTGGCGATCTGGACCGCATGGGACAGCTGTTCGTCGAATCGCACCGCTCGCTGCAACACGATTACGCCGTCAGTTGCGCGGAGCTCGACTATCTGGTCGATACGGCGCTCACCATACCCGGCGTTTACGGTGCGCGCATGACCGGCGGCGGCTTCGGCGGTTGTACCGTCAACCTCGTCCAGCCGGCCGCTTTAGAACGTTTCGAACAGGAAATCGTTGACCGCTACCGCGAGCGCTTCCATAACCACGCCTCCGTCATCCGCTGCGTGCCCTCCGCCGGCGGCGGCCTGGTGGCGCAATAGGGCCTGCTCACGCTACCCGAACGGATGGCGTTGCGCGCGAAAACCGCCTCAGACGAGGCGGAGGACGATGAGCGTGGCCATTCCAAGTCGAGGACGACAACGAAGGCTGAGGCGGTTTTCGCCGCAACCCGATGGGACGGGGCCGGTTTCCCCGATTTCGGCGTCGCTCGTTGCTCGCAGACGCCCGGTATGCGTCGCTCCTCGCTCCTGGAACTCGGAAAACCCGGCTCCCGTCGCCACCGTCCGCGTAGTGTGAGCAGGCCCTAGCGCGGCTGCGCATCGAAAGCAACCTGAGGCCCCGCACCGCTCCCCGCGGCCGGGGCCTGTTTCTCAAATCGTGTTTCGTACGCCGACCCGTCAGTTGGTGACCGGCTCCGGCGGCTTCGCCGGGGCTTTCGGGCCCTTGAGCCCTTTCGGCGTCTTGGCCGGCGGCACGGGGGCGGCGGCCGGCGGCGCGGCCGCCTGCGGAGCGCCGGGCTCGGATTTCCGCAACGTCACGTCGCCGTGATCGGTCGTTACCTTGACTTCTGTCGGTCCGCCCAGCACGGCCGCCAGCCGGGCCTTCTGCTCGTTGCCTTCCTGCTTGATTCCCTGGTCTTCGAAATCGTTGGTGATGCTGCCGTGATTCGTCGAAACGTTCAGTGTGCAGTGCGGCGCGGCCGGCAGAGCCAGCTCAATATCGCCGGAGTGCATGTGCACGTCGATGTGCGGCACCGGGAGCCTGGTCTGGTTCACCTCCACGTCGCCGCTCTGGCCGTCGATGGTCAGCGAATCGCTGACGTCGGTGAGCCGGATGTCCTTGGTCTGCGTCTTCATGAACACCGGACCGCTCAGGTTCGTCCCGGTCAGAGTCGACAGCCCCAGCGTCAGCTCGCCCGGCACCTTCTCCATGCGCACTTCCGTGATGTTGCTCATGAAGCTCACCGGCTTGGCGATATTGTGCAGAGTGGTTTCACCCGAGTAGCTGCCGTTGATCGTCACCTGGCCCTGGATGTTCTCGAGTTCGAGGTCTCGCCCGCGGCCTTTTACCTCCACGTCGCCCTGGACGCCCGTTGCGCGGATGATGTCGCTCTTGCGCGTCTCCACCCGCAGCGCCCCGCCCAGGTTCTGGGCGCGCACGCCGGCATTGTCGCTGTTGACGCTCACCTCGCCGTTTACGTCGCTGATGTCGAAGTCGCCGTACTGCCCGTGCAGCTCCAGCGTGGCGCCTTTCGGCACGCTCACTTCCAGGTCGGTGGAGATGCGCGCCGAATCCCCCGCGCCATTCATCTTGGCGCTGATCGTGACCGTCTCGCCGTTCTTCTGCACGCTGAGCCCGCTGTTGATGTTGGCCCTGTCGGCGGCCGCCTGGTCCATGGCCCGCACGTTCTTCCGCCCGCTCACGTTCACCGCGGTCGCCTCCGCACCCGTCACTCTCAGGCTGCCCCGGGCCATGTTGACGATCACGCGCGGCGTTTTGCCGGTCGCGACATTGCTGGCCGGGACGTCGTAGTCGTGGCTCTCGCCGAACATCTCGTCGATGCTATGCTGCATCGGCCCGAAATGTTCGTGGAACAGCCGCTGGGTGCCCCACACCGCCGAGCCGATCAGCACCAGCACCAGGATCAGCGCCCATTCGCCGCCCGTGACGCCGCGCTGCGGCATCGTCTTTTCACTGAAATACCAATAGCCGATCTCCACCAGCCGCACGCCGCCCCACACGATCAGCAGCGCCGGCCAGTACGTTTCGAGCCAGTCCATCAGCGGCACGTCCGGCCGGATGTTCCTGAGCAGAAACACGGCGCCGATGAAAATCAGAATCAGCGGCCCGATGAATGATCCGCGTCTCATGACCAAGATCCTCCCGCCGGCGGCCCCTGCGCCGCGTTCTCGCCCGCGTGCAGCGCCGCGCGTTCTCCCAGCTTCAGAGCGCCATACAGGATCACCAGAATCGGCCAGCTTTGGGTCAAGCCGAAGTAAGTGAACCTCTGCAGCAGCAGCAGAGTGCCCAATGCGATCAGCATCAGCGGGCCGCGCACCGCCCGCACCAGCACGAAGGTCTTGTTCACAGCGTGCCTCCCTCGGACGGAGGCGCCGGCGGGGGCGGGCCGGGGGCCGCGGGAGGCGCCTCGGACTTGTCGCTGGGCCGCATACGTTCGTACAGCATCCACGCGCCCAGCACGATCAGCGCCGCCGGCCAGTATTTGAGGATCTCCTCCATCCGCAGCAGATTCAGGTTGTTGAGCAGGAACAATGCCCCCAGCGCGATCAGCAGCACCGGCACCATCGGGAATCGGCCTGCTTCCGGCCGCAGCTGGATCAGCGAGCTGAACTCGTCCACCGGCTCTCCGGCCAGCCGCTTGCGGGCCGTGTGATAGGCCTCGAAGGCCATGTAGAAGTAGAACACCCCGATCAGCATGCCCACCAGCGCCTCCAGGCCGCTGGCGCTGCCCGAACTCTCGATGCTGATCAGCAGCCCAAAGATCAGCACGTGCACGATGCCCTTGGCGTACTGGCCGTTGTAAATCGCGCCCACGCCCGGGATCAGGCCCAGCAGGAACGCCAGTCCCGGCGAAGCGCTCCCCGGGTGCGGAGGAGCGCCCGTCGGCCGGGCCGTGGTCGGCTGCCCCGTGGCCGGCACGTGCTCCGCGCAGAAGATCGTCCCCTGCGCCGGACGCGCCTCCTCCTCGGTGAGCGGCTTCCCGCAGACGCGGCAGTAGGCTGTAATCGGTTTCGGATTCGGTGTTGCCGTCGTCATCTTCGTGTCCTCCCGTTCAGGAATTCTATTGCCCCGCCTGCGGCCGCTTCTCAATCGGCTGGCCCACCTGCTTTTGCGGGTTCGTCCCCGGATTCGCCGCCGTCCCTGCTTCCGGCTTTTGTGCCGGAGTGTTGTCGGCGGCCTCGTTGAGATCGCCCAGCGTCTCTCTGATCTCGTAAACCAGACGAAGGCTCTCGTAGTATTTCCGCGCCTTCTGCCAACTGTGCCAGGCCCTGTCTTCCACCGACGCCCAGACTTTGGCCGGCTGGAGGTCGGAGGGCTTCAGCGGGCGGATCGGCACGCCAGCCATGCGCCCCAGCATCGCGAACGAGAGAATCGTCATCGCCATGCCCATCGCGAACTTGGGCTGCAGCACCGGCTCAAGCCAGCGGCCGAGCCACCGGCGCTTGCTCACCCGCACCGGCGCCAAGCCCCCGGCGCGCACCTCGAACAGAATCTTGTTGACCAGCGTCGGCGGGACTTCCACATCCGCCGCGCGTTCCATGAACGCCAGCGCCGCGCGCCCGTCCGCGACCAGCTGGCGGCAGCTCTCGCAGCCGCTCAGGTGCAGCTCGACCGTGGCCTTTTCGGCCTCTCGCGCGGTGCCGTCAATGTAGTCGCAGATCAGTGCTTCCAGGTCGGTGCACTTCATACCACTACCTTCTGCCTGCGCAGAATCCGCACCAGTTCGGCCCGGCCCCTGTTCAGCCGGGATTTCACAGTGCCCTCGGGCACGCTCAGCGCCCCGGCGATCTCGCGGTACTCCAGCCCCTCCAGGTCGCGCAGAATCACGGTCTCCCGCAACTCCGGCGAAAGTCTCACCAGCGCCGCCTGCAGCACTTCGCCCGCTTCGCGCCCCGCCAGGATGGAATCCGCGCGCGACTCCACGGCGGTCCGCTCTTGCAGCATCGGCAACTGATCCTCAATCGAATCCGTTATCCGCTCGGCGCGCGTCCGCCGATAATTGTCGATCAGCAGGTTGCGCGTTAATCTCGTCAGCCAGACGGTGAACGAACCCTCGCCCGCACGGAAGCTCTTCAACGTGCGGAACACCCGCAGGAAGACCTCCTGCGTCAGGTCCTGGGCTTCCTGTTCCCGGGCCGTGAAGCGCAGGCAGATCGAGTACACACGCCGGGTATGGGTCTTGACAAGATCCTCCCACGCTATCTCTTCTCCGCGCATGCACCGCTCCACCAGCAGGGCATCCTGGTCTGGCTCAGCCACCGCAGGACGCCCCCGGTCTAACCCATAGCCGAAAACCAGCCGCCGCGGTTCCGCCGTCCATTGCGGAACGCCCGCTGCCGGCATCGCCAGACCATGGGTAATCGCTGCCATTGCCCCCGGGCGCTCCTTCCGGAAAGCGATTCCGGCCGCCCGGCCATCCTCCGGAAAGGGGCCGGCTGCCGTTTCTTGCCTTCCACCCTGAGAAACGACGAATTATCATTAGAAGTTCGCGTAAAGTGCCGGGTTAGCGAATGGACCTTCATAATTCTAAGCTATTGAAGCCCCGGTTGGAGGCCCCACGCGGCTTTTTGAATGCTCTGCCGCCGCAGGTTGCATTCCGGCCCAGGCGCCTCCTATGCTGGCTGCGCGGCCGCATGCCGGACTCGGCTCCGGCCGCGCCTTTTATTCGATTTACGTCTTTTGGCGCAATATGCCTGTTGGATCGTGCCATGACCGGGCCTGGGGTCGGGTGCCGAGCCATTTGGTCCCGTTCAGCCGTCTAAAGCGAGGGAGATCTCTTGAACTGCCCATTTTGTGGATTTAAGGAAGACCGGGTGATCGACAGCCGCGAGAGCAAGGAAGGCGACGTCATCCGCCGGCGCAGGGAATGCCTCCAGTGCTTGCGTCGATTTACTACATATGAGAGAATCGACGAAATCCCGTATATGGTCGTCAAGAAGGACGGCCGCCGCGAGAAGTTCGACCGACAGAAGGTCTTGACCGGTCTCCTGAAGGCGTGCGAGAAGCGACCGGTGAGCATGGCCAAACTGGCCCAACTGGTCGATGAGGTGGAAGGGCTGCTGTCGGAGAAGGCCGAACGCGAAATAGAAACCACCGAGATTGGCGAGTTCCTGATGCGCCGCCTAGCCGGTCTGGACAAGATCGCCTACGTCCGGTTTGCCTCGGTGTACCGCGATTTCCAGGACGTTGAGGCCTTTTTCAACGAGCTCAAGGACATGATGAAGATGAAGGGTAAAAAGGAGTAAGACATCTTTTTACAATGCCTTGCCGGCTTTTTCGGCGTTGCGTGGAACGATCCCGCTCTGGATGCATCCAACAGATTGAGGCTTAACAATGTGGAGGTAAGTGTGCTATCCTCATTCGGAGCGTCTTTCCATCCTGCAGTTGGCCCCTGCCTCAATCGGTACAGTCGGAGCCCGGATGTCGCATCGGGGAGGGAAAAGGCTATCTCGACCGGCTGACAGCCGACGGATTCTCCTCCGCCGGCTGACGCCTGGACCGGTCTCGTTTCGCATCGAGAGACTGTTGAACGAGATAATCTGTCCCCGGTCCGGGAGGTAATTGACTAGTGGATCAATTCGAAGATCAATTTCTTACAGATGCGCCGGATGGCCTCGCCATAGCGTTTGACGAGGACGCCAATTTTTTTCATCCCGAGGATGTGCAGGAGGAAGACCTGCATGCGGCGCAAGTTGTTGAGGAATCGATCTATACCGATGACCCGGTGCGCGTATATCTGCGCGAGATGGGCGCCGTCCCGCTGCTCACCCGCGAAGGGGAAGTGGACCTCGCGAGGAAGATGGAGCGCGGCAAGCTGCGCATGCAGAAGGCGATCAGCCGCTCTGCGCTGGTTCAGCTCCACATCGCCGAGTTGGCCGCGCAGATGCACCGCCAGGAGGCGGACCTGGAAGACTGGGTCGATCTCGGGGACGTGGAGGAGGGCACGCCGGCTTTCGATAAGCGGATCAGTGACTTGCAGGCGCAGTTCGCCGCCTTCGGCGAGATCCACAAGGCGCTGCAAAAGGCCGAGGAAAAGGTCGAGCAGACGCCCGCCTCGAACAAGAAACTGCGCCGCAAGGCGCAGGCCAGGTGCTATCGCGCCGCCGTCCAGACTTCACTGGCCATCCGCCGCTTGCCCTGGCAGCCGCCCAAGTGGCGCCAGTTTTCCATATCCATCGAAAAGGTGGTCGATGAGATGGCGCACATCGAGGTCGAGGTTCGCCGTCTCGAGCAGCGCAAGGACAACCATCAGGGCCGGATCCGCGAGTTGAAGCGCGAGATTCGGCGCCGCGAGAACACCGCCGCTGCCACGCTGACCGATCTGCGCCACACCTTGCACATCATTCGCCAGGGCGAGCATGAGGCCGAACGGGCCAAGAAGGATCTGGTCGAGGCCAACCTCCGGCTGGTCGTCTCGGTGGCCAAAAAATACGTCAACCGAGGGCTGCATCTTCTTGATTTGATTCAGGAAGGCAATATCGGCCTGATGAGGGCCGCGGACAAGTTCGAGTACCGCCGCGGGTACAAGTTTTCGACCTATGCCACGTGGTGGATCCGCCAGGCGATTACGCGCGCCATCGCCGATCAGTCGCGCACCATCCGCATCCCGGTGCACATGAACGAGTCGATGAACAAGTTCCTGCGGGCCACGCGTGAACTGGAGAAGGAACTCGGCCGATCTCCTACAAATGAGGAAATCAGCCGTCGTATGGACATTCCGGTGGAGAAGGTCCAGAAGCTCAAGACCATCTCCCGCGACCCGGTTTCCCTCGAAACGCCCGTCGGCCGCGATGGCGAGTCGGCGTTGGGCGACCTGATCGAGGACCGTTGGGTGGCCTCGCCCGTGGATTCGGTCATCGACTCGAACATCCGCGAGGAGACGGCGGCCATTCTGAAGACACTTTCGCCAAAAGAAGAAAAAGTCATCCGCCTGCGCTTCGGGATCGGTTGCGACCGTGAGCATACGCTGGAAGAGATAGGCCAGCAATTCGATGTCACGCGCGAGCGCATCCGCCAGATCGAAGCCAAGGCGCTGCGCCAACTCCGCTCGCCGGAGCGCGCGCGGCATTTGCGCGCCTTACTCGCCGCGCGCTGATTTTACAGGTGTAAGATATTGGGCCGGGGCCAGGGTTCCGCCCGTGTTGCGTCCTTTAGCCCTGCGCCGAGGCTCATTCCACCCCGTGCCCGGCCCGGGCCAACAGCGTGCGCAACTCATCCAGCGCCGCCTTCATCTCCGGCAGGCGGTTCTGCAGGGCCAGGATTGCGAGGTACTCCTTGAGCGGACGCGCGGGCACGCCCCAGTAGGTTTGCCCGCCGCCGGGCAGGATCTTGCCGGGCAGGACGCCGCACTTGGAGCCGAGGATTGCGCCGCTCCGGATGCGCACGTTGTCGCCGATGCCGACCTGGCCGCCGATGACGCACCAGTCCTCGATGGTGGAGCCGCCGCCGACTCCGGTCTGAGCGACGATCAGCACGTGGCGGCCGATCCGGCAGTTGTGGCCGATGTGCACCATGTCGTCGAACTTGGTGCCGGCGCCGATGGTCGTCGCGCCCAGCGCCGCGCGGTCGACCGTGCAGTTGGCGCCGAGCTCGACGTCGTCGCCCAGGATCACGCGCCCGATCTGGGGGAACTTCTCGTAGCCTTGCTCAGTACGGTTGAAGCCGAAACCGTCCGCGCCGAGCACGACGCCGGAGTGCAGGATCGAGCGCGCGCCAACCACGGTCCCGGCATAGAGGGTGACGCGGGCGTGCAGCGTCGAGTCCGCGCCGATGCGCGCACCGGCGCCGATGAAACAGTGCGCGCCGATGGCGGTCCGGTCGCCGATCTCGGCATCCCCCGCGATCACGGCGAAAGGCCCGATCGCCACATCGCGGCCGATCCTGGCCGTTGCGGCGACCAGCGCGCTGGTGTGGATGCCGGGTTCGGGACGCGCGGGCGGATGGAGGCGGGCAACGACACGGCCGAAGGCGGCACGCGGGTCGGGAGCGCGGATGATGGTCCGGGCGATCGCGACGTCGGGGGCCATGCCGGCGGATTCGCCGGGGGCGTTGTCGAAGTCCTCGGGGACGATCAGGCAGCCGGCGCGTGAGGCGGCGGCGTCGCGGCCGGCTTTGCGCGGCAGGGCGAAGGAAATGTCGTGCGGGCCGGCAGTGTCGAGCGGGGCGGCGTGGAGGATTTCCAGCGCGGCGTCGCCTTCGAACGGCAGGCCCAACCAGTGTGCGATTTCAGATACTGTCATGGCGTGGCTTGTACGATAGCAGTGTATGCCAGTTCATGCATCGGCCTATGTCGCTCCCACGGCGCGGGTCCATCCGGAAGCGCGTGTCGGAGCCCAATGCCGCGTCGGCGAGTACTGCGTGATCGAGCAGCATGTCGCGCTCGGGATGGGCTGCGTGCTTGAGCCGTACGTCTATGTGAAGCGCTGGACCACGCTGGGGGAGGCCAATGAGATCTCGGCCGGGACGGTGCTGGGCACCGATCCGCTGGACAAGAACTTCACCGGCGAACGCAGCTATCTGCGCATCGGCAACCGCAACCGCATTCGCGAGCATTACACCATCTCGCGCGGCACCGCGCCGGAGTCCGAGACCGTGCTGGGCGACGGCAACTACATCATGACCGCGGGTCACATCGCGCACAACTGCCGCATCGGGTCGAACACGGTGCTGGCCAGTTGTTCGCTGGTCTCGGGCTATGTCGAGATCGAGGACCAGGCGTTCATCTCGGGCCAGATCGCGATCCACCAGTTCTGCCGGATCGGACGGCTGGCGATGATCGCCGGCGGGGTGCGGGTGAACCTGGACGCTCCGCCGTTCTTCCTCTACGGCGGACTGTATATCAAGCCCGACGGGTTGAACAAAGTCGGGCTGCGGCGTGCAGGCTTCACGGCGGAGCAGATGAACGTGCTCAAGCAGGCCTACCAGTTGTTGTACCGCTCGGGGCTGAAACTGGCCGACGCGCTCGCGCGGATTGAGCGCGAGATTCCGGACGAGAACACGCTGCACCTGGTGGAGTTCATCCGCGCCAGCAAGCGAGGCGTCGCGCGCGAATCGGGACGCGGCAAGGAAGCGCCGGTAGAGGACGCCGTCGCCGGCCTCTGAAGACGGGCTCCTGGTTGCCTGGCGGCACGGTTTGTTGGAGCCACCCTGAAGGTCAGGGCGCGGAAGCGCGATCAGGACGCGACTGGAAGCAGTTGGGATGCGTGCCGCTTCTCAGCCCGGCCGACGGGTACCGTGCCGCTCCCTTGTCGCACCATCTCACTGCCGCCGGGGACGAAGAGTGTGCAGGCCGAAGACCCGGCGCCGCAAAAGGGCGATCGTCCGCAAAGGCCGCGGGTTTCAGCAGCGCGCCCGCCAACAACAGGATCAGGGCAGCTGCCGCTACGGCTAACCTGGGACGTTGCATCGTCAATCCCTCCGGGAATTCAGAACTCGACGCACACTGATCCCACGGGCGCTCGCGGGAGGCATTCGCCGCGGTTATTGCGGCTGCACGGCAGCCTGGCGCGTGAGTGTGACCTTGGGCGTTGCGAGGTAGCCCTTGATGGTGTGTTTCGACACTTCGTTTACCACGATTTCGTAGGGCTGGCGGGCCTTCGAAGCCACATAGAACTGCACCGGCTCATTCGTGGTCTTATCTTTCTTTTCGATGCGCTTGTCGTCGGCATTGATCACCACCGAGTAGCGGTTGTGCTTGACGTTCACCTTCTCCAGCTTCACGAGGATGTCGCCGACCTTGCGCTCGCCGTCATCGGTATTCAGCGAGAATTCGAAGATGTTGCGGTCGCCGAGCCGGCGCAGCTCTTCGATCTCTTTCCCATTGGTCGCGATCAGACCGCTCATGACGCCCATGTCGCCGCGGACGCGCTGCATTTCGGTCGTGGCGTTGTCGAGGTCAGTCCGGGTCGATGCAACCTCTCCCTTCACCGTCGAAACGTCGTTACTCATACTGTCGAGCTTGGCGGAGGTTTCCTGGGAAGACTTCTCGACCTGCGCGAGCTGCGCCTGGAGCGCCTTGATCTTCGCCTGTTGATCGTTTTGCGTATGCCTGCCTGTCCCGTCGCCGCGACGTTTGGCGGAATGCTGGGCAGCCTGCGGGGCGGCGACATTGTTCTCGTTGACTCGTGCCTGAGCCTGCTGCTCATCCGAGGCGATCCGATTGTGAAGATCAATGAGATCCCTGCGTATTGCTTCGTTGGAATCCTCGATCCGGGAGCTCAAGGTGGCGACGTCCTGCCGGCTGGAGGCGAGGAGCCTACGCATATCGCGTGCTTGAATGAAGTCGGCCACGCCGACACCACCGGCAACGAGTGCCACCGCCGCGAAAATGAACATCCACAGCGGGAGATAGGTTGCGCTGGGCCGCCGGGTGTTGAGATCTTGTTGCTGGTCCATTCTGATGAACCTCCAACGCAGTCCCGGGCACGGCGCGGTCCAATCAGTAAGTCCTTTGGCGCCAATCCGAGGAGGCGAGGGATTAGATTCTGTCGTCACGAGATGCTCGCCCAGATTGCGATACACCGGATATAGACGGCAGCGAGGAAGGAAGCACTGTTTTTGGCGTACCGCGTAGCAATTCCACGCCATCGTTTCAGGTGCAGGAAGGCATTCTCCACCAGATGCCTCAGCTTGTACAGGTCCCGATCATAGGTGTGTTGTAGCTTGCGGCGGCCTTGGGGCGGTATGACGGGCTCCATGCCCTGCCGGCGTGCCTGGGCCAGGATGGCGTCCGTGTCGTAACCCCGGTCAGCCAACAGGTTCTGGGCTGTAAGTCCTTCAATTAGAAGACTAGCTTGCGTACAATCCGCAGTGGGACCTGGCGTAATAACAACTCGGACCGGCAGACCATGCGCATCCACGGCCAAGTGTAGCTTTGTGTTGAGCCCCCTTTTGTGCGGCCCATTTCCTGGTTGCCGCCCCGCGCTCCGGTGCCATGCGGGTGGACCTTGATGTGGCTGGCGTCGATCATCAGCCACTCAAAATCCGGCTGATCGATCAAGCGCTCCAGCAGAGCTTCCCACGTGCCCTTGTCGCGCCAGCGGCAGAAGCGGCGATGGGTGTTCTTCCAGTCCCCGTAGTCGGGCGGCAAATCGCGCCACGGGGCCCCCGTGCGGAGGATCCAGAAAACGGCATTGATGAAGCGGCGGTTGTCTCGCCCGATACCGCCCCAAGTGCCTTTTCTGCCAGGGAGATGTGGCTCCAGAATGGACCACACGCGATCCGTAATGTCATGCCGCCGATGGGCCAACTTCATGCCCCATCATGACACGAAATTAGAACAATCCATGTGCTATTTGTTTGAAATCTTCATCTCGTGACGACAGAATCTAGGCCGCGGTCGCAATTTTTTCCGGGAGAATTTTCCCGAATGAGAAAGAAGTGCTTTCAACACGCAGAAGCCCCGGGCTTCCGCGCGGCTGCAGTGGCCACGCGAGCCGGTCCAGGCCGATACGCTGTAGCGGCCTCAGCCTTGCAACATGTTGGTATTAAGCTGCTCAAAATGGCAGGCCGCTATGAGCAGCGGTTTGCCAGTCTTAAGGGTCGCTCAAGCGCGGCGAGAGGCGGCCATTCGCAACGCGGCGGTCCGGCGGCATGCGGCGAATGGGCGAACGGGCGGGCCGTGTTTTTCGTATTTACGGCAGGTGGTCGTGGCGGTCGCGAGAGCGACGGGCCTGGCGCCAGGAGCGGGCAGCAGCGCCTGCGCTTGCTGAGGCCGCAAGTCCGCGACTGCCGGAATGCGTTTATTGACCGGGAGGAGATGGCATGGATCGAAAGGAATTCTTTACTACTTCAGTGAAAGGAACGCTGGGGTGTTGCGCGCTGGCTTTGTTCGGCGAGACGGGCGACGCGCAGACGCTGAAGCCGGCGGAGACGGACCCCGAGAAGGAGTTCACGAAGAACTGGATGGAGGACCTGTTCGACTCGATGTACAAGGAGTTGGACGAGGCCACCAGGGTGAAGGTCATGGCGGGCTGCGGGCGGGGCTGCTTCCGGCGGTTCCAGTTCAAGCAGGATATTGCGAAACAGGGCCAGGGCAGCGTCGAGGCGCTGCTGGAGGCCTATAAGAAGAACTTCGAGGTGTGGCGCGAGGCCGATTTGGTGCACATCCGTTACGGCGCGGTGAGCAAGCTATGCTATTGCCCGGCGGCGCGGTACCACCCGGCCAAGCCGCACGACATGCACTGCGAGTGCACCCGCGCCACGCACCAGACGATCTTCGAGACGGCGCTGGGCCGGCCGATTCAGGTCGAGATCGTGGATACGTGGCGGCGAGGCGGCCCGACGTGCCACTTCGTGGCGCACGTGGCGTGAGGAAGCGCCCGGCGCAGCGAGATTATTCGTAACGCAGGGTCTCGACGGGCATGAGGCGCGTGGCGGAACGGGCCGGGTAGAGCGTTGCCAGGAAGCTGACCGCGAGCGCCGCGGCGGAGATCCAGACAGCATCGGCGAAGTGCGGCTGGAAGGGCACGTAGCTGATGGAGTAGATCTCCTCGTCCAGGGTGATCCAGCGGTAATGATCGGCCAGAAAGCTCAGGCCGTAGCCCGAGACTAGGCCGAGGAGCACGCCGCTCAGGCCGATCAGGAGTCCCTGGGCGATGAAGATGCGGGCGATTTGTGCCTGTTTGGCGCCGAGCGCGATCAGCACCGCGATGTCGCGGCGCTTCTCCATTACCGACATCACCAGGGCGGTGAAAATGTTGAGCGCGGCCACGAGTTGAATCAGGCCGATGGTGATGGTGGAGACGGTGCGCTCCAGGCGCAGGGCGCTGAGCAACTGGCGGTTCTGCTCCATCCAGTTGGTCGCGCCGAGCTTGTCGCGGCGATCACTGTTGAGCAGCGACTCGGCGGCGCGCGCCACAGCGGGGGCGTCGTAGACGTCGGCCAGGCGCAGCTCGAGCGCGTTGACGACGTCGCCGGTGGAGAAGAGGCGCTGGGCTTCTTCCAAGGAAACGAAGGCGAACTGGTTGTCCAGGTCGTAGAAGCCGGATTCGAAAATGGCGGCGACACGGAATTGGGATTCGCCGGCGCGCACGCCGAAGGGCGTCAGCTCGCCCTGCGGGCTGAGGACGCGCAGGACCGCGCCGGGCAGCATGCCGGTGCGCTGGGCGAGGTGCGAGCCGAGGACGATGGCGGGCAGGCCGCGGAGGCCGCCGCGGAGGCCGTCGAGCGAGCCTTTCGTGATGCTGCGGCGCAGTTGTTTCAGGACCGCGGCATCGAGCGGCACGCCCTTGAGCGTGGCCTCGGCCGACTGCAGCGGCCCGGCGGCGAAGACCTTGCCGTAGAGGGCGGGCTCGGCCGAGGTGACGCCGGGCAGGCGGCGCAGCTGTTCACAGAGAGCACGCCAGTCGGAGATGCCGGAGGAGGGCTCCTTTTCGAGAATCGTGACGTGCGGCGTGGCGCCGAGGAGGTTGGTTTCGAGGCTGGAGCGGAAGCCGTTGTTGACGGCCAGGGCGATCACCAACGCCATGACACCGGCGGCGACGCCGAGCACGGAGATGACGGTGATCAGCGAGACCACCGCCTGGCGCCGTTTGGCCTTGAGATAACGCGCGGCGATGAAAAGCTCGAAGGCTTCCAGCATTCGCGCGGCCCTACTCGTTCCCGGCGCGGGCGGTGGCGTCGCGCAGCAGATCGGCAATGCCGATAGGCCCCTCGGGGCGCAGCAGCGGGAACAGGATGACATCGCGGATGGAGCGGGAGTTGGTCAGCAGCATCACCAGGCGGTCGATGCCGAGGCCCTCGCCGGCGGTGGGCGGCAGGCCGTAGCACAGCGCGCGGAGGTAGTCCTCATCCATCTGGTGGGCCTCTTCGTCGCCGCGCTCGCGCATGGCGAGCTGCATCTCGAAGCGGCGGCGCTGCTCGTTGGGATCGTTCAGCTCGGTGAAGGCGTTGCCGATCTCCATGCCGGCGGCGAAGACCTCGAAGCGGTCGGTCATGGAGGGATCGTCGGGGTTCTGCTTGGCGAGCGGTGAGACCTCGACCGGGTATTCGTAAATGATGGTCGGCTCAAAGAGGTGCGGCTCGGCGTGGCGCTCGAAGAGGTCGACGAGCATTTCGCCGGGCGTCGGCTGATGGCTGTGCTGAGCGAGCCAGGCGGGGTCGCGAACCTGCTCCATCGTCGGCTTATCGGGCGCGGGCCAGAACTCGACCAGGGCTTCGCGAATGGTGTAACGGCGGATGGCGGCGAAGTCGAGCGGGCGGCCCTGGTACTCGACTTGCGGCGAGCCGGTGGCGTCGATGGCGAGCTGCTTCAGAAGTTCGCAGGTGAGGTCCATCAGGCCGCGGTAGTCGGTGTAGGCCTGGTAGAACTCGAGCATCGTGAACTCGGGGTTGTGGCGCGTGGAGATGCCTTCGTTGCGGAAGTTGCGGTTGATCTCGAAGACGCGATCCATGCCGCCGGCGACCAGGCGTTTCAGATACAGCTCGGGCGCGATGCGCAGATAAAGATCGATGTCGAGCGCGTTGTGATGTGTGATGAACGGCCGGGCCACGGCGCCGCCGTAGAGCGGCTGCATCATCGGCGTTTCGACCTCGATGAAGCCGCGCGATTCGAGCTGGCGGCGGAGCGAGCCGACGATGCGGGCGCGCGTCGAGAAGACCGTCAGCACCTCGGGATTGGCGATCAGGTCGAGATAACGCTGGCGGTAGCGCAGCTCGACGTCCTCCAGGCCGTGGTACTTCTCGGGCAGGCCGAGGAGGTTCTTGGAAAGGAAGACGAGGCGGTCGACGTGCACCGACAACTCGCCCGTGCGCGTGCGGAAGAGATAGCCCGCGACGCCGACGATGTCACCGAGGTCGAGCAGCTGGTAGAGCTGGAATTCGGGCTCCGGGACGGCGTCCTTCTTGATATAGACCTGGAGCTTGACGCCGCCCTGCTGGAGATGCATGAAGCCGGCCTTGCCCATGCGGCGGATGGTCAGGATGCGGCCGGAGAGGCGCACCGGGACGCGGGCGGCGTCGAGTTCCTCAGTGGTCTTCGAGCCGTATTCGGCGCAAATTTGGGGGACCGTGTGGGTGCAGTCGAAGCGCTGCCCGTAGGGCCGGAACCCCAGCGCCTCGATCTCGCGAATGCGCGTGAAGCGCTGTTCAAACTGCTCCTGCTCGAGGGACAAGAAGGGACTCCTTGGAAAACATCATTATAATTTGTGCTTGGACTCCCTCTCCATTGTGGTCCCGGCGTACAACGAAGGGCGGCGGCTGCCGGCCACGCTGGAGACGCTGTGCGCGTTCCTTCACAGCAGCGCGATGCGGGAGCAGGAGATCGTGGTGGTGGACGACGGTTCGACCGACGAAACGGCCGAGATCGCACGCCAGTGGGGCCGGCGGGAGCCGCTGGTCCGGCTGGTGGGGAATCCGGGCAATTGCGGGAAAGGCTACGCGGTGCGGGCGGGGTTCGGCGAGGCGCGCGGCGAGTGGGTGCTGTTCACCGACGCGGACCTCTCGACGCCGATCGAGGACCTGGCGCGGCTGGAGGCGGCGATTGCGCGCAGCGGGGCCGACGGGGCGATCGGGTCGCGGGCGCTCAATCGCAAGCTGGTGGGCAAGCGGCAGAGCCCGGCGCGCGAGATCAGCGGCCGCGTGTTCAACCTGTTCGTGCGCCTGCTGACGGGGCTGCCGTATCGCGACACGCAATGCGGGTTCAAGCTGTTCCGCCGCGACGTGGCGCGGGCGCTGGCGGCGCGGCAGAAACTGGACGGCTTCGGCTTCGACGTCGAGATCCTGTACATTGCGCGGCGGCTGGGCTACCGGATCGAGGAAGTGGCGGTGCGGTGGAACAACGCAGAGGGCACGAAGGTCAGCTTGTGGAAAGGGCTGGCCGCATTCGGCGATCCCGTGCGCGTGCGCTGGAACGATCTGCGCGGGCGCTACCGGTAGCCCGGATGTTTCACCAACAATCGGCTGCAGCGCGCGATTCGGACCGGCCGGTCTTCCAACCGATAGAATAAAGACCATGCGCACTCCTTTATTGGCCGGCAATTGGAAGATGTACAAGACGCCGGCGGAAACCACTGCATTCTTCGATAAATTCCTGCCGCTGGTGGCGCAGTCCACGCATGCGGATATTCTGATTTGCCCGCCCTACGTGGACATCGCCGCGGCCGTCGCCGCCACGGCCGGCTCGCGCGTGGAGGTCGGCGCGCAGAACTGCGAGTACCACACGGAAGGCGCCTTCACGGGCGAGATTTCGCCTGCGATGCTAAAGGCCGCGGGCTGCGCGTTCGTCATCATCGGGCACAGCGAGCGGCGGCAGTACTACGGCGAGACCGACGCCACCGTGCTGCTGAGGACCAAGGCGGCGCTGGCGAGCGGCCTGAAGCCGATCGTGTGCGTGGGCGAGCTGCTTGGGGAGCGCGAGGCGGGCAGGACCAACCATGTGCTAGCGAGGCAGTTCAGCGGCGGCATCAGCGGTCTCAGTGCGGAGGAGTTCGCACAGATCGTGATCGCTTACGAGCCGGTGTGGGCCATCGGAACGGGCAAAGTGGCGACACCCGAGATCGCCGCAGAGGCGCACAAGCAAATCCGCACGCTGGTGGCGGCGCAGTTCGGCGCGGCCTCCGCGGCGCAGGTGCGCATCCTGTATGGCGGCAGCGTGAAGCCCGACAACGTGAAGGGCCTGATGGCGCAGGGGGACATCGACGGCGGGCTGGTGGGCGGGGCGTCGCTGGACGCGAGCAGCTTCGCGGCCATTGTCAATTTCTAAAACTGATTTCTAGGACTCTTTCGCGCGTCGGCGCGGTGCGCGGGCCCTTGCCCGGCAGACCGACGGGGTTCTCGTGCACGCGCTCAGGTGTGTCGCCCTTGAGTCCGCTGGCCAGGGAGACCATCTTCTCACCGAACCGGTCGCGGATGCGGTCGGCGGCGTCCATGACGCGCTGCGCGCGCTCGTTGTGCTCGGCGTCAAGCAGATCGAGCTGGCCGGGGCCGGTTTCAAATCCGGAGACGCCGGCGCCCAGCAGGCGCACCGGCGCGCCGCGCTTCCAGTTGCGCTGGAAGAGATCCCGCAATGCCAGGATCAGCTCGTGGTCGAGCTGCGTGGCGTGCTCGAGGGTGCGGGCGCGGGTGAGCGTCGTGAAATCCTTGTAGCGCAGCTTGAGATGCACCGTGCGGGCGTGGAAGCGATGCTCGCGCAGGCGGCGCGCGACCTTCTCGGTGAGGCGCGTGAGCGTCGTCTCGAGCACGTCCACGTCGGCGTTGTCGCGGTCGAAGGTGTGCTCGTGGCTGATGGATTTGGGGTCTTCGTGCTCGCCGATTTCGCCGTCGAACCAGCCGCCGGCATCGACGCCGCGGGCCTTGCCGGCCAGGGCCAGGCCCCACAGCCCGAAGCGCCGCTGCAGAAACTCCTCGTCCAGCCGCGCCAAATCGCCGACGCGGCGGATGCCGATCTCGAGCAGTTTCTGTTCCATCACCTTGCCCACCCCGGGGAGTTTGCGTGCGTCCAGCGGCGCCAGAAAATCCGATTCCAGGCCGGGCTGGATCCACAGAATGCCGTTCGGCTTGGCCTGATCCGAGGCGACCTTCGAAACCAGGCGCGAGGTGGAGATACCGATAGAACAATTCAGGCCAGTGGCGTTCTTCATGCGCTGGTGCAGCGCGTGCGCCGCCGCGAGCGGGGGCCCGAGCAGCCGCGCGGTTCCGGTGAGGTCCAGGTAGGCCTCGTCCACCGACGCCATTTCGACCTGCGGAGAGAACTCCTGCAGCACGGCGTGGACCTTGTGGGAATATTCGCGGTACCGGTCGGGGTGGCCGTCCAGGAAGATGGCGTGCGGGCAGAGCTGCGCCGCGGTGCGCAGCGGCAGGGCGGAGTGCACGCCGTACTTGCGGGCGGCGTAACTGGCAGCCGAAACCACGCCGCGCTCGTTTTTCTGCCCACCGACGACGACGGCTTTGCCTTTGAGACTCGGATCGAAGAGCTCTTCGACCGAGACGAAGAAGGCGTCCATGTCGACGTGGAAGATGGTTCTCAGGGGCTCCATTGCGCTTTCACGACCCGCGGCAGGCCGGCGAGGTCCGGGGTGACGGAGCATTCTCTCCAGCCCGGCCCAAGCAGTCCCGGAACGGTCTCGCCTTGCGTCGCTCCGATCTCCAGGATGAGCCAGCCGCCGGGCCGCAGCAAGCGGGCGGCGTCGGGGATCAGGCGGCGGAAGACGGCGAGGCCGTCCGGTCCCCCGTCGAGGGCGGCGCGCGGTTCCCAGTCGCGCACTTCGCGCTGCAGCGTGGCGATCTCACTAGTGGCGATATAAGGAGGGTTTGACACGATCAGGTCGAAGCTCGCGGCGTCGAAGGCCGCACCGAGGTCGCAGCGGACCAAGTCGACCTGCGCGCCGAGGCGAGCGGCGTTGGCGTGGGCGATGCACAGGGCGTCAGGGCTAATCTCCGTCGCGCAGACGCGGGCCTTCGTTTCGAGAGCCAGCGTCACGGCGAGGATGCCGGAGCCGGTGCCGATGTCGAGGACGCGCCAAGCCTCGACACGAGTGTCAACGCGGCAGGCACGAGTGCCTGCGCCACGCTCCCCAGTGCCTGCGTCACACTGGGGCGGTACTGCGGGGTCTTGAACAAGCTGCGCGGGCGCGGGCAGGGGCAGACTGTCCGATTTCGGCAACAGCGCGAGGGCGGCCTCGACGACGTGCTCGGTCTCGGGACGGGGAATGAGCACGCCCTCTTCGACGCGGAAATCGCGGCCCCAGAACTCCTGCGTGCGGGTGATGTACTGAGTCGGCTTGCCCTTCAACCGCTCATGCAGGGAGCGGCCGTAATGGATCCACTCCATCTCGGAAAGCTCGTGTTCCGGGTGAGTGAGAAGGTAGGTGCGGTCGCGATGCAGGGCCTGGGCGAGCAGAACTTCGGAGGTGAGAGCGGGCGCGCCGATGCCGCTGCCCGTGAGAAGATCACGCCCTTGCTGGAGCGCGGTTTCTACTTTCATCGCCGGCGGCGTCGGCCTGCTCCTGCAGCTTGCGGGCGTTGTAGAAATTCGTGCAGGCGGAGATCAGCTCGTCCAGGCCGCCTTCCATCACCTTGTCGAGCTGATATAGCGTCAGGCCGATGCGGTGGTCGGTGATCCGGTTCTCTTTGAAATTGTAAGTGCGGATCTTCTCACTGCGGTCGCCGGTGCCGACCTGGCTGCGGCGGTCGGCGCCGATGGCCTGGGCCTGCTTCTCCATCTCCAGATCGTAGAGTCGCGAGCGCAGCACGCGCTCGGCTTTGGAACGATTCTTGATCTGCGACTTCTCGTCCTGGCAACTCACCACCAGGCCCGTCGGGAGGTGGGTGATGCGCACGGCCGAATACGTCGTGTTCACCGACTGGCCGCCGGGGCCCGAGGAGCAGAAGGTGTCGATGCGTATGTCCTTGGGCTCGATCTTGATATCGACGTCGTCGGCTTCGGGCAGCACGGCCACGGTGATGGTCGAGGTGTGTATGCGGCCCTGCTGTTCGGTGACCGGCACGCGCTGCACGCGGTGCACGCCGCTCTCGTACTTCAGCCGCGAATAAACCCGGTCGCCGTTGATCAGCGCGATGACTTCCTTGGCGCCGCCGGCCGAGGAGTCGCTGGACGAGGTCACCTCGACCTTCCAACGGTGCGCTTCGGCATAGCGCGAGTACATGCGGAAAACTTCCGCCGCGAAAAGGCTGGCCTCGTCGCCGCCGGCGCCGGCGCGGATCTCGAGCAGGACGTTCTTCTCGTCGTTGGGGTCCTTGGGCAGCAGCAGCAGCTTCAGGTCTTCGGTGTACTTCGCAATTGCGGGCTCGAGGCGGGCGATCTCTTCCTGCGCCATGGCCAGCAGTTCCGCGTCGTCCTCGGCGGCCATGAGACGCGCGCCCTCGAGATCCTCGACGATTTTTTTATATTCGCGGTACAGGGTGACGATCTCTTCCAGATCGCGGCGCGCCTTGGCCGTCTTGCGGTACTCGTCGGGGTCGTTGGTCACAGCCGGGTCGGCCATGGCGGCGTTGAGCGCCTCGAAGCGTCTTTCGACGTCGTCCAGTTGTTTCGATAATTCCATCAGGCAATCACCAGTTCTCCGCCGGCCCGCTGCTCAATCTCCATTGCTCCCTCGAGCGCGCGGATGGCGACCGCGGTCTGATCGTCGGACGGAGGCTGGGTGGTGATGCGCTGCAGCCACAGCCCCGGGGCGGTGATCAGGGCCAGGAATCCGCCCTTGTGTTTGGCCGCGAAACGGATGATCTCGTAGCTCAGGCCCATGATCAGCGGCAGGGCCAGGATGCGGGTCAGAAACCGCAGCCAGAACGTCGGCGTCGGTATCAGCGCGTAGACGGCGATGGAGACCAGCATCACCACCAGCAGGAAGCTGGTGCCGCAGCGCGGATGCCAGGTGGTGAAGCTCTGGGCATTGGCGACCGTCAGCGGGCGGCCGGACTCGAAGTTGAACACGACGCGGTGCTCGGCGCCGTGATACTCGAACACGCGGTGAATGTCGGCCGATCGCGAGAGCAGCCACAGGAAACCGAGGAAGATGGCCAGGCGCGCCACGCCGTCCACGAGGTTGAAGGCGATCCAACCGCTGAGCGCTGGGAAGTTCTTCTGCACCGCGGTCGCGATCAGCAGCGGGATGAACTTGTACATGACGATGAAAAAGCCGAGGCTGAAAACGATCTGCAGGGCGATGGCCCACCAGGGCATTTCGCCGCTGCCCTTCTTCGGATCGACGCCGGCCGGAGTTTGCCCCTTCTCGGCGGCTTCCCGCGCCGCTTCCGCCTGCAACATGACATTGGCGGAGAAGCGCAGGGCTTTCAGGCCCAGCCACAGGGAATAGACCAGCGTGCCGACGCCGCGGACCAGCGGGACCTTGAAGATCGGGTATTTGTCGGAGAGCTTATCCAGTTGGGCCTGTTCGGTGGCGAAGGATCCGTCGGGGAGGCGCACGGCGACGCAATAGCTGTGCGGGGCGCGCATCATGACGCCCTCCATCACGGCCTGGCCGCCGACCAGGATCTCCTCGCCATTTTCGAGAACGGGGAGCAACTGCGCGTGGGCAGCCCAGCGGAGATATGTCTTCCAAGCCAATCCGAAAAGCCCTCTCTATCAAAAGTATAGCGTGAGGCCGGAGCGGCCCCTGGAGCGGCCCCTGGATATGAGGATGCAGCGCGGCGGCCAGGGATTCGCCCGTCAGGCGGGAGTAGGGGCGAGTTGGCGGCGGGATGCCCGCCCGGCGGCCCACGGGGAATGGTCCAGCCCGGTCACTCTACGGACGTCTGGACACTGGTGTCGCTCGTCCCGGATGATATGGGCAGACCGGGCGGCCGTCGGCGAATAGGCAGCGAATCAGGCCGCGGCTGCCGATGCGGCGCGCGGCTGCTCCCGGAGGGGGGCTGGCCGCATCCCGCCGGCATGCGTCTCGATCAACCAGCGCAGATGGACCATCTCGAACGGAGGGGCGCAGTAGTCCGCAGCGCCGGCTTCCAGCGCGTCCAGCCACTCGTCGGTTTCGGGCAAACGGCTCACCACGATCACCGGCAGATGCGGAAACATCGCCTTCGCGGCGTGGAAGGCAGGACCGGTAGTGCAAAAGACCAGATCCCCCGAAACAACGGACGAAGCAGCCGGGCAGCGCTGAACGCGACACGATGCGGCGGCGAGGCACGCCGCCAGTTCAGCTTCCAATTTCTCTTCCAGGTGGAAAAGAATGGCTTTACGAGCCGGATGAATCATCGAGTCCATAGCTTGCATCTCCAGAATGTACTGGACTCAGACGTTTGACGGCGCCTCATGCGGTGACCGTCACTTGGGACCGCCGGACGTTCCCAGATCCTGTAACCAGTATAAGACATGCGGTCTGAAATAGATGAAAATTAACCCGCAATCAGGCCGTTTTAATGCTTGAAATAAATGCGAAACTGAGCGCTTGTTAAACTGGAATATTACGGAGGTGGGATGGCACAAATTCAACGGCGGAAGTCGATTGCAACGGCGGTGGATGGCGTGGGCATCGGCGGATCGAACCCCATTGCCGTGCAATCGATGACCAATACCGACACCGCGGACGTCAGCGCCACGGTCAGCCAGGCGCTCGCGCTGGCGCAGGCCGGCTCCGAACTGGTGAGGGTGACGGTGAATACCGAGGAGGCGGCGCGCGCGGTCCCGGCGATCGTGGACACGCTGCGCTTGTATGGCTGCCGCGTGCCGATCATCGGCGACTTCCACTACAACGGTCATATTCTGCTAAAGAAGTATCCCGAATGTGCCAAAGCTCTCGCCAAGTACCGCATAAATCCTGGCAATGTCAGCATCGGCCGGAGGACCGACGACAATTTCAGGACCATGATCGAGGCGGCCATCGAGCACGGGAAGCCGGTCCGGATCGGGGTCAACTGGGGGTCGCTGGATGCGGTTCTGCTGACCCGGATGATGGATGAAAACGCGCAGCGGCCCGACCCGCTCAGCGCCGGGGATGTGATGCAACGCGCCATCGTGGCCAGCGCCCTGGACTCGGCGCGCCTGGCCGAGAGCTACGGCCTGGGCCACGACCGCATCATCCTCAGCGCCAAGGTCTCGAATGTCCAGGACCTGGTGGACGTCTATCGCATGCTGGCCCGGCAGTGCGATTACCCGCTGCACCTCGGGCTGACCGAAGCGGGCATGGGATCCAAGGGGATCGTAGCCTCGACTGCCGGGCTGTCGATCCTGTTGCAGGAAGGCATCGGCGACACGATCCGGGTGTCGCTGACGCCCGCGCCGAACGGCGACCGCACCGAGGAAGTGCTCGTGTGCCAGCAGATTCTGCAGGCGCTGGCGATTCGCAGCTTCACCCCGCAGGTGGCCGCCTGTCCGGGTTGCGGCCGCACCACTTCGACTTTCTTCCAGGAACTGGCGCAACAAATCCAGGCCTATCTGCGGCAGCAGATGCCCGTCTGGAAGGAGCATTACCCGCACGTGGAGGAGATGCGGGTGGCGGTTATGGGCTGCATCGTGAACGGTCCCGGCGAATCGAAACACGCCGATATCGGGATTTCGCTGCCCGGCACGGCTGAGGAGCCGAAGGCGCCGGTGTACGTGGATGGACGCCTGGTGAAGACCCTGCGTGGCGAGAAGATCGTGGAAGAATTCACGGCCATGCTCAACGATTACGTGGAGCGGCGGTATTCGCGCAAAGAGGCGGGAGCCATCGTCTAACAGGCTGCTGAAAAGGCATTCCGCGCCGCCGCCACACTCGAGCGGTCCGACAACCCCTCGCGAGTCAATGACCGCGTTTCAGAGCCGCTCGCCGTCAGGGAGTTGGCCAACCAGCTTTTTCCGCAACCTGTCAGAAGGCACGCGGCCAATCCCCCATTCGCCACGCGCGAAACTGTTTTGAAACCGGGGCCTCGAATTACGGATCAATAACAGAAGGAGGTCCATTCCAACTAATGAGCGCTCTGCCCATCGATTCCAACCGCCATTCGTCACCGGCTCCAACTCCCACGGTGCACGCCGCGCCCGGATTCCGCATTCAAAGCCGCATTGTGGATTTCATCACCGCGGAGCGGACCCAGTTGATGAACATCACAGATCGGATCAACGAGATCGTGCGCCGCAGCGGAATCTCCGACGGAATCGTGCATCTGCAGTCGCTCCACACGACGACTGGTCTGGCGGTCGGCGAGTGGCAGGACGCCTTGCTGGAGGACTTCAAAGGTTTTATGAATTCGGTTGTGGCGCGGGACGCGTATTACAAGCACAATGACCCGGAGTTTTCCGATTGCGAGCGCCACAACGCGGACTCCCATCTGAAGGGCAGCCTGTTCGGCCAGACGCTGCTCCTGCAGGTGCGCAACGCGGCGCTGCTGCTGGGCACGTGGCAGAGCCTGATCCTGGCGGAATTCGACGGCCCGCGCAGCCGTTCCATCGCCGTCCAGGTCAGCGGCATCTAAGAAGTGGAATCGTTCGGACCCGCCGCGGGACGGTGGCCGCCATGGCAAGGTACTTCAACTTCGAGCAGGCTTCCGGGTTGCTCCCGGAAGTGGAACGGCTGTTGCGCGCGGCCGTGGAGGCGCGGGCCCGGTATGCGGAGGCGGAAACCACGCTCGAGGCGCTGCGGCAGCGCATTCAGACGATGGGCGGCGTGTCGGTGGATCGGGAGGGCGTCGGCCACTTGCAGGAGTCGCGCGGGCGAGCCGCCGAGAGCCTGCAGGCGGCGCTGCAGGACCTTTCCGAGCTCGGCGTACAGGTGAAGGACCTGCATACGGGGCTGGTCGATTTCCCTACGCTGTACCGCGGCCAGGAGGCCCTGCTGTGCTGGAAGCTGGGCGAGGACTCCATCGCGTACTGGCACGGTGTGAACGACGGGTTTCAGGGCCGCAAGCGCATCGATTCCACGTTTCTCGACGAGCACCGCGGCAGCGGCGCGCACTAGGGCCTGTTCATGCTCCTCGAACGGATGGCGGAGCGTGAGCAGACCCTGATCGCGGCGCGCGCTTTTTGACACCCGTTTCTCCACAACCCTAGACTGGTTAAAGGCGACCCGCGAACGAGTCGCCCCGCGTTCCTCCAATGCTGCTGGCCAAAGAGTTCGTCGAGTACCTCGGGCGGCAGGTGGCCGTCAGGCTTCCCTCCAACATGATCGAGATCGCCAATCGCGCCGCGGTCGGCGAGATCCTGGTCGGCATCGTAATGGATGAGATGAGCATCGAAGACAAACTCAACGACGAGGTGCGGACGATTCTCGACGACTACAGCGTCTACATGGCCAACAACTCCATCAGCTACTCGGAGATGTTCCGGCGCATCAAGAACCAGCTGGTGCAGCAGCGCAAGATCGTGCGCGCCGCGGGCCGCGACACCGGCGATCCGATGCGGCTGAGCCGCGACAAGGTCAACGAGATCTCGCACAAACTGCTCATCGCTCTCAAGAAATCGCGCGAATGCCGCATCCGCCGCAATGAGAACGACCTGCGGCTGGAGATTGTGCGCGTCATCTCCGACATCCTGCAGAACGAGGACAAGGCCGACAAGGCGGCGCGCGCCAAGATCCGCACGTTGAAGCGCGAGGTGCAGGACGGCACCGAGGAGTGGGACCTGCTCCACAAGCGCTACTACGCCGACGAACTGAGAAATTACGGCATCGACCTCGGCCGCTGAGTACTCACGTTCGGAATTCCAGTGTCGCATCCGACGCATCGCCGTCCGCGATCAGCTCTCAGCCGTCAGCCAAACCCGCCTGGCTGACCGCTGCTCGCTGACGGCTGAAAGCTCAGCCTGCGATACGTTAGCGAACTTCCGATACCGTGTACTCAGGCTCCCGCCGCGCCCGGGGAGCGCATAGAATACCTTTCGTGTCCTCCCCCACCCCGACTCTGTCCGTCACCGGCAGCCTGAACATGGATTTCGTCGTGCAGGTCGAACGCCTGCCCGCGCCCGGCCAAACCGTCCTGGGCCGCGACTTCCGGATGATTCCCGGCGGCAAGGGCGCCAACCAGGCCTGCGCCGCGGGCAAACTGGCGCGCGCGATTCGCGTGTGCATGGTCGGGCGCGTCGGCTGCGACCCGTTCGCCGATCATCTGAAGGCCAGCCTGGCCTCGGCGGGCGTTGACGTCTCCGCGGTCCACGCCACGCACTCCCAGCCCACTGGCATCGCCCTGATCTCAGTCGAACGCGCGGGCCAGAACTCGATCGTCGTGGCCGGCGGCGCCAACGCCGAATTGTCGCCCGCCGACATCGAATCGGTGCGCAGCGTGTACCTCGCCTCCGCGGTGGCGCTGTTCCAGCTCGAGACGCCGCTCAACACCGTCGAAGCCGCGTTGCAGCGCGCGCGCCAGGCCGGCGCGACCACGGTGCTCGATCCGGCGCCCGCCCGTCCATTGCCCGCCGCATTGCTGGCGCTGGTGGATGTGCTCACGCCCAACGAAAGCGAAGCCTGCATCCTGCTGGGCCGCCAGCCGTCGCGTGTCGGTTTTGCGGAAGCGCGCGAAATGGCCGCCGCGTTGCGGCAACTTGGGGCCCGCTCGGTGGTCGTCAAGCTCGGCGACCAGGGCTGCCTGTACGCTGATGGAGACGCGGAGATCGTCTCGCCCGGGTTCCGGGTGGAGGCCGTGGACGCCACCGCCGCGGGCGACACTTTCAACGCCGCCCTCGGTGTCGCATTATGCGAAAAAATGCCGCTCGCATCGGCGCTGCGCTTTGCCAACGCAGCCGCCGCAATCTCGGTGACGCGGCTGGGAGCGCAATCCTCGGCGCCCTCGCGCGACGAGGTCGAGGCGTTTCTCAGCGCCCGGCCGATGCTCTGACCTCCAACACCCGCCAGGCTTCGTTTTCATACACCGGCTGCAGGCCCGGCACGGTTTCCTGCGCGCCCACAACAAGGAAGTCGATGCCCGCCGCGGCGTACTCCGCGGGCGTGCGCAATGGCGGCTGCGCCTGGTTGGCCCAGTTCCAGCGGCGCATCCACTCCCGCGCGAAGGCCCAGTTCTGGTTCACCTGCCCGCCGCCCTTCCAGTCCGCGAACAGGCTGCGTTGCGCTTCCACGCGAAACATGCCCGGCGTTACCTGGTGGCCCGCGCCGGCGAAGAAATACAGCGCGTCGGGCCGCGTGCCGCCGCGCGCCCACGCGGCCAGTGCATCGAGTTGCGGCGTGTGCAATTGCGGGTAGTTCGCGAGCTGGCCCCAGCCCGGGATCAGGAACGCCGCGGCCACTGGCACGAGTAATGCCAGCGCGCATTTTTGCCGGCGTCCCGCCGCGCCCCGTCCCCACGCCGCTGCCAGCGCCCCCGCCAGCGCCAGACCGATCACCAGCACCAGCCGCTTCAGTACGACGGGATATCGAGCGGCATTCGTGAACAGCTCGAGCACGAGCTTGTTGGCAGGGATGGCGAACACCGGCAGCAGCCAGGCAAAGCTCTCCAGCCAGGCGCCGCGCTGGGCCGCCGTCCACGCCGCCGCGCCGCCCAGCACCACCGCGAAGAGTGTGACCAGAATCACGGCCCGCGCCGGCTGAAACTGCGTCATCATGCTCCAGCCCAGCACGTTCAGCGTCAGCCACGAGAGCGCGATCGACGCCAGTCCATACAATGTCAGGCTGGCGCTCAGCACGGCCAGTTCTTTCGTCATCCGCCGGCGCAGCCGGAACCACGCGGCCGCAACGAATAGCGCCAGCAGGACGTACTGCCGCAGCCACTCCCTGCTCCACAAATCCACCCAGTTATAGGCGGCGCGATAGCGCATCGCGGGGATCAGATCGGCCGGAATGCGGCTGAACAGCGCTTGCGCCTGGTGCTCGCCCGACTGCAGCGCGGCACTCAGCAGCAGCACAATGGAAGCCCCGAGAAAGGCCAGCGGCACCGCCCGCAGGGCCTTCAGACGCAGCGACACGGCCGCATACACCAGCACCGCCAGCCAGTAAGGCGCGCTGGTCGGCGGATGATACAGCAGCGCCAGTCCTGCCAACACGGCCGAGACCTTCCATTCGTCGAACGCGGCGTAGCCCAGCGCGGCCACGATCAGCAAGAAGGCGAAGGCGCGCGGCACGGGCTCGTATTCGAGGGTCAGAATCTCGGGTCCGCCGATCACCGCCCCCAGGCCGAACAGGAAGGCCACGAAAATGGCGCCCAGCCGGTTCAGGCCCGCGGCCGCCGCGAGCAGAAAGACCCCGGCCAGCCCCAGGAAACGGAACAACAGCAATTGAGAGTCCAGAATGGCGTGATAGCCCAGTCCCGTCGAGGCGTGCAACGCGCGTGCGATCTCATCGTAGACGGTCCACTTCACGTGCGGATGGGTGGCCACGAGGTCGCGCGCCAGCACCGACGGATTGTCGAGATGCTGCAGGATCGCCACGTACGTCTGGCTGTCCTGCTGCAGCCAGGTGTGTCCGGGAAATTGAAGATACGTCAACAGCGTGAATGCGCCCAGCGCGAATGCCGTTGCCGTATGCGGTCGGGTCACTGTTGGGGCGTCTTTTCCAGTTGCTGCTTGGCCCACACGCGGGCCGGGCTCAGCGCCAGCGCGGTTTGGATCGATTTGCGCGCCTCGGCGTTTCGGTTGAGCTTGCGCAGCACGATCCCCTGCCACAGCCAGGCGTCGGCGTTCTTGCCGTCCAGTTCGATCGCCTTCTTGATCCCTTCGAGCGCCTTCTCCGGACCTCCTCCGAACTGCGCCGGCAGATAGTAGTTGCCCACGCCCTTGCTGAGCCAGGCGATGGACGATTTGGGCTGCTCTTGGATCGCTTTGTCCACCTCGTCCATGGCGCAGCGGCCGTAGCGCATCGCCAGGAACAGGTTGCCGGGGATGGTCTGGGCGCACAGCGTGCCCAGCAGGCGGTGGTATTCGCCCCAATACGTGTTCAACTCAACCGCGCGCTTGGCATAATCCATCCCCGACTCCGCGATCGCGCTCGATCCCTTCTTGTCACGCTGCTCCATCAGCACTTCCGCGTGCAGGCTGGTGGCCAGGGCCGCCAGGTACTGCAGATTCGCGTCCTTGAGATTGGAGTCCGCCCGCGCGCGCGCACCTTGCGCGATGAGGCCCAGCGTCTTCCCATCCTGCGTGTCGCGGATCCTCCTCCAGCCCTCCGGGGTCTGGTCGTCGGCGCTGGCGGGCGGCGCCGAAAACGCCGCAACGAGACCGAGTGAAGCCAGCAAAACTATGGAAACCCGCATAGATCTCATAATCATATTGTAGAGACGTCCCGGCGGCTGGCCGGGGTTGCTCCCTTTCTTGCCGAGCACGCCGCCACGGTTTCAGATCGCGGCCAGTTTGCGGTGCACGAGCAGCAGGTACAGCGCCAGCGCACCCAGTATCGCGCCGTGCGCTCCGACGACATTCGGAGCGCCGAACATTGGAATCAGCGACCCGGCGACCAGGCTCCCGATCGGCATGCCGCCTCGAAAGGCGATGTTGTAAATGCTCATCACGCGCCCGCGCATGTTGTCGGTCGCGAACAATTGCACCAGTGAGCTGAGCATCGCGAAACAGGTGATCAGCGCCATCCCGCCGAAAAACAGGAACACGCACGAAAGAACCAGCGACTTGCTCCAGGCGAAGGCGCACACGCAGATCGACAGCGCCAGCAGTCCCAGCAGCGCCATGCGCCCGAGCCCCGTCTTGCGCCCGAATGCGGCCACCACGACTGCGCCCGCGATCGCGCCCAGCGCCTGGATCGAGAGCAACAGCGTGTAGGTTTTCACGGTTCCGTGAAAGATGTCGCGGGCGAAGACCGGCAGGAACGTGAGGATCGGAATGCCCAGGTAGGTGCAGGCGAACGACACCGCGAACAGCAGCACCATGTTCTCGCGCGCGCGGATGAACCGGATGCCCTGCCGCATGCTTTCGAAGACCGAGTCTCCGGTCTTCGGGAAGTCGTAGCGCACCGAGATCAGCAGCAGCGAAACGATCACGGCCACGAAACTGACGCCGTTCAACCCAAAACACCATGCGGCGCCGAGGCCGCTCAGCGCCGCCCCGCCGAGCAGCGGGCCGACCAGCCGCGCCAGGTTGAACTGGATCGAGTTCATGGCGATGGCCTGCGGCAGCTGCTCGCGCGGCACCAGCGCCGGAATCAGTGACTGGTAGGCCGGCGCGCCGAAGGCCTGCGCGACCCCGGATACGAACGACAGCGTAAGGATGTGCCACACGTGCACGGCGTGTGTGGCGAACAAAGCGCACAGCACAAAGGCGCAGCTCATTTGGACGAACTGCGACGCCAAAAGCAGCCGCCGGCGGTCGAAGCGGTCCGCCGCCACGCCCGCGAACAGGGCCAGCGAGAAGATCGGCAGGTCGCCCAGAAACGAATCCAGTCCCACCCAGAACGGCGAGCCGCCCAGCAGCAGCACCAGCCAGCTTTGCGCCAGCTTCTGCATCCAGGTGCCGATGCTGGACGTGCAGGCTCCGGACCACATCAGGCGAAAATCGCGCGACTTGAACGGCTCGAAGACTTTGGTGAGCACGCGTCGGTTCCTGTGCCGCCGTCAAGCCGGCGATGGTGCTCCCTGGATCCCGCGCGGCATGTCGAGGCCGGCATTGCCGGGAAAGACGTGCCACTGGCCCTGATCCCCGAAGCCCCCGCGGACGGGTTGCGGCCGCAGCCTCTTCGCCACTTCGCCGGCCGCGCAAAAATAGGCCGGATTGCTGGGATTCGGCGCCACGGCGACTGCGCATTCCAGACCCGTGAACGGCATCAGTCCGAGGATAGCAACAGGCGCGCGCTCGAGAGAGCTGGTGACCTGTCGCGGAAACGACGCTACTGAGATGGAATGAGAAGGCCGGCCCCCGGCGGGATGCGTTAAGCTCCCAATGGTTGCGCACTCGAAGTGCAAAAGGAGACCGGCCATGAAGCAGAATACCACTGTGAAACGGAGACCGAAAGGTGAGTCCGCAGGCCCGCGCGGGCCGATCACGATCGGCCTGGACCTGGGCGACAAGAGCAGTCGCTATTGTGTGCTCGACGAGCGGGGCGAGGTAGTGCGGGAGGCCAGCGCGGCGACGACGAAGAAGGGGCTGTGCCAGGCCTTCGGCGCGCGGTCGCGCTGCCGGATCGCGCTCGAGGTGGGCACGCACTCGCCGTGGGTGAGCCGCCTGCTGAGCCAGCTGGGCCATGAGGTGATCGTGGCCAACGCGCGCCAGGTGCGGCTGATCAGCCACAGCAGTCGCAAGGACGACCGGTTGGACGCGCAGACGCTGGCGCGGCTGGCGCGCGTCGATCCGCAGTTGCTGCGGCCGATCCGCCATCGCAGCGCGAAAGCGCAGCGGGACCTGATGACGATCCGGGTCCGGGCGACGCTCGTGGAGGCGCGCACGGCGCTGATCAACGCGGCGCGCGGACTGGCCAAGGCGCTGGGCGAGCGGCTGCCGGCCTGCGACGCCGATAATCTGGGAACGGCGCGGCTGGAGGCGCTGCCCGGCGACTTGCAGGCGGCGATAAAACCGCTGCTGGAGCAGGTGGAATCGATGACGGTGAAGATCCACGCGTTGGACCAGCAACTGGAGCAGATCGCCCGGAACGAGTATCCGGAAACCCAACTCCTCAAGCAAGTGAGCGGAGTCGGGACTTTGATCGCTCTGACGTTTATCTTGACGGTGGAAGACCGCGAGCGCTTTCAAAACAGCCGCGACGTGGGCTGCTATGTCGGCCTGCGGCCTAGGCGCAGCGAGTCGGGCCAGAGCCAGCCGCAGCTGCGCATCACCAAGGAAGGCGACATCTATCTGCGGACCATGCTGGTGCAGGGCGCGCATTACATTCTGGGCTGGCGCGGGCCGGACACGGACCTGCGGCGCTGGGGGCTGAAACTGGCCGTGCGCGGCGGCAAGAACGCCAAGAAGCGGGCCATCGTCGCGGTGGCGCGGAAACTGGCCGTGCTGCTGCATCGATTGTGGACCACGGGCGAAGTCTACGAGCCGCTCCGCAACAGCAACGCGCGATCGCGTTTGAAACAAACGGCGGCTTGAACGGATTGGAGTGTGGTGCAGATCGCCGGGTTCGGGTGACTGCGAAGTCGCGGCGGAAGAGCGTTCCTGGAAACAGGGGCGCCACTTCGGCACAGAGATGGCAGCACCCGTTCGAAATTGAGGACCCCAACTGGCACCGGAGCAAGCCGCTCCATCAAGAGTGCGAATGGAAGCAGGGCGATCCGGCGGCGGCAGAACAGAGCATTGCTGGGAGAATAGAAGGAAGACGCGAGGACGCCGCGGCGCCTCCCGTCGGTCGACCAACAGCGGCAGGAAAGAATTTGAGAAAAAACCCTTGACCGGGGCAGCCTTCTCATGGAAGCCGCGACTGTTGTTTCAGAGCCGCGACCGTAAGGGAGCCGGCCGTTTTCCGCGACTGTTCAGGAGCGGTCCCTCGCCGCCCGTTTCAGAGCCGCGACCGTAAGGGAGCGGTTGCGCCACCGCTTCGTGGCGCAGGCACTCCTGCCTGCCGCGTCAACATTCGTTTCGACGTGCGGGTTCGTTTCAGAGCGGCTACCGTTGCTTCAGAGCCGCTCGCCGTAACGGAGCGGTCGTCGCGCCGCCTCCCCACCGCTGCTTAGATGCGCCCGGCAGCAATCGGCCTTTTGCCCTAAGGTGGCGAATTCCAATAGACTACTCTCGTAACCTCAATAGCGGAGCGGATGGTCTGAAATTGGCGACAACGACGATACCCCGGCGACGGCTTCCCAGTCCAGCGGGGCCCGCCGCGTGCGGGGACGCGCGGATGCCGGGCCGGCTTGCGACTGCGTGGTCCAGCACGGCGGCTCGCCCCAGCGGGAGCGCAGCATGATTCCGGCGAAGACCATTTCCCGCGCGGCCTTCCACCCTATCAGCGCGCCCGACTTCGTGCCGGCGGAGCTGCTGCGCGAGCTGCAACTGAGCCGCCTCAGGGGCGTCGTCACCCGCGCCTGGGAGCGCGTTCCGCTGTACCGGTCGAGGATGGACGAGCACCATCTGAGGCCCGATGACGTGCGCTCGCTCGACGATATCGCGCGGCTGCCGTTCACCATCAAGGCCGATCTGCGCGACACCTACCCCTTCGGCCTGTTCGCCAGCCCGATGGAGGAGATCGTGCGCCTGCACGCCTCCAGCGGCACCACCGGCAAGCCGATCGTGGTGGCCTACACGCAGCAGGACGTCGATGTGTGGACCTCCGTGATGGTGCGCAGCTTCGCCATCTGCGGCCTGCACCACGGCGACATCATTCAGAACGCTTACGGCTACGGGCTGTTCACCGGCGGCCTGGGCGCGCATTACGGGGCCGAAGGGCTGGGCGCGACGGTGATTCCCATCTCCGGCGGCAACACCGACCGCCAGATCATGGTCATGCGCGACTTCGGCGTCACGGCCGTCTGCTGCACCCCCAGTTACTTTCTGCACATGGCCGAGCGCGCCGCTCAGTTGGGCGTCGATATGCGCGCACTGCCGCTGCGGGTGGGCGTCTTCGGGGCCGAGCCGTGGACGGGCGCCATGCGCGGCCGCATCGAAAGCCTCAGTGGCATTCAGGCCTTCGATATCTACGGCCTCTCCGAGATCATCGGTCCCGGCGTGGCCATCGAATGCCCCTGCCAGGACGGTCTGCACATCTTCGAGGATCATTTCTACCCCGAGATCGTCGATCCCGACACTGGCGCCGTGTTAGCGAGAGGGCGTGGAAGGCGAGCTGGTCCTGACGACGCTCAGCAAGCAGGCCATGCCGATCATCCGCTACCGCACGCGCGACATCACGGCGCTGATGAGCGGAGCCTGCCCGTGCGGGCGCTCGCTGCGCCGCATGCAGCGCATCTCGCGCCGCAGCGACGACATGCTGATCATCCGCGGCGTCAACGTCTTCCCGTCGCAGGTGGAATCCGCGCTGCTCGATGTCGAAGGCACCCTGCCGCACTACCAGATCATCCTCACCCGCGCTTACGGGCTCGACCAGATGGAAGTGCAGGTGGAGGTGACGTCGGAGACGTTCAGCGACAAGATCGGCGCATTGGAGCAGCTCCACGACACGATTGCGGATGCTTTGGAACATGTCCTCGGCCTGAGAGTGGAAGTGACGCTGGTGGAGCCGCGCGCCATCCAGCGCAGCGAAGGAAAGGCCAAACGGGTGATCGACCGCAGGTTGCAGCCATGAAGCTCCAACAACTCTCCCTTTTTTCCGAAAACAAGCCGGGCCACATGATCGCGCCCTGCCGACTGCTCGCCGGCGCCGGCATCGACATCCGCGCCCTGTCCCTGGCCGACACGCAGCGTTTCGGCATTCTGCGCATGATCGTCTCCGACTGGCAGCGCGCCAAGCGTCTGCTGGAGGAAGCGGGCGCGGCCGTGAAGGTCACCGAAGTGGTGGCCGTGGAGGTGCCCGACCGTCCGGGCGGGCTGGCCGAGGTGCTGGATCTGTTCTCAGGCTCCAGCATCAACATCGAATACATGTACGCCTTCCCCTTCCTGCGCGGGGAACGCGCGGTCCTGATCTTCCGTTTCGATCAGCCCGACGCCGCCATCGAAGTGCTTCAGGCCGGCGGGATCAACGTAGTCGGCAGCGGCGCGCTGGACGAAAAGTAGCGCAGCCACGCCGCCTCCCGCGCCTGCGTTTCTGAGCCGCGACCGTGAGGGAGCGGTGTGTTGTGAGGCCGCGACCGCCCCATCGTCCTCGACGCCCGCCCTCCATCTGCCCGCACGGTGTATGCTCAGTCCGAGCAGACAGTCCGCCAAGAAAGGGGCCCATTCCCGATGACACGCAGAGAGATTCTGGCCACAATGAGCGCGCTGGCCACGCCGCTGGAAGCAGCTGAGAATGAGGTTGACGCGAAAGCCGGGACGGCCCAGCCCGAGCCCGTCATCAAGGTCGATTTCCGCTACTCGCCGCTGGAGTGGGTGACCGCCTACTGCTTCCCCGACGACCCGCATAAGAGCCTGGTGGACCAGGCGGGGCGCCTGATGTACGGCAACCCGGGGCGCGTGTCGCAGGACTTCTACCCCACCATCGTCGAGTTCTCGCTGCTCGGCATGGAGGGCGACCAGGTGGTGCGGCAGGAACTGGAAGCGCCCGCAGTGCCGGTGGTGCATACCATCATCGAGCGGCCGCGGGCCAGAGTCGAGCTGATCAGCTTTGCGACCAACCGTTCGGGCGAAGGCCGGGTTCGACAACTTGCTGATGCGCGTGACCTCGGTGGCCGGCAGCAAAACGGAACTCGGGCGCGCCGGCCGCGCCGTGCCGCTGGTGCGCATCCGCACGCGCCAGCCGCTGGAACGGCAGAACAACAGCGTTTTCCTCGGCGGCGAGGCCAAGGCGCAACTGCTGGTCTGCAGCCAGCGCTTCGGCATCGAAGATTTCGGCTCGTCGTGGCAACTGGGTCTGCCGGTGCTGGAATTGCCGGCCGAGATCCTGCTGCGGTTTCCGCAGGAGGGGCAGACGGTGGAGACGGCGGATGGAGCGGCGCTGCTCGAAGAGGCGCGGGCGTATTGGAAGAACTGGCATCCGTTCGGCGGCGCGGTGGAGTGGGAGTTGCCGCGGCCGTACGCCGATTTTCTCACCGCCTGCGCGCGCAATATCCTGCAGGCGCGCGAGGTGCGCAACGGCAATCTGACGTTCCAGGTGGGTCCGACGTGCTACCGCGGCCTGTGGGTCGTCGACGGGAATTTCATCTTAGAAGCCGCGCGCTATCTGGGTTACGACAAAGAGGCGCGCGCGGGGCTGCACACCACCTGGACGTACCAGCGGGCGGACGGCGCGCTGGACGCCGGCGGCGGTCCGGAGCACTATAAGGACGCCGCGATCGCGATGTTTTCGACCGTGCGGCAATGCGAACTGGGCCAGGATTGGACGGACTTCCGCGAGCTGAAGCCGCGCATTGCCCACGCCGCGGAGTTCCTCGAATCGATGCGCGACAAAGGCCGCGCGGAGGGCTCGCCGTCGGGCAAATACGGCCTGCTGGCCATCGGCTTTTCCGACGGCGGCCTCTTCAAGGGCAACGAATTCACCAATCAGCTGTGGACGCTGGCCGGATTGCAGGCGGCCACGCAGGCCGACGGCGGACCGTCGAAAAACGGCCTGGAACGCGCGGCGAAGTTCCACGCGGAATTCCGGGCGGCCTTCGAGGCGGCGGCGCGCAGCGAGATGGTGCACCATCCGGCGGGGTTCGATTACCTGCCGATGCTGATGAAGGACGACCCGGCCTGGCAGCAGAGCGAGTGGGAGCGTCCGCGCCCGCAGTCGGCGCAATGGGCGCTGTCGCACGCCATCTACCCGGGCCTGGTCTTCGCGCCCAACCACCCCGTGGTGCGCGGCCACATCGCCCTGATGCAGTGGTGCACGAAGGAGGACGTGCCGGCCGAGACCGGCTGGCTGCACCACGAAGGTCTGTGGACTTACGACGCGCCGTTCGTGGCGCATGCCTACCTGTGGGCCGGCCAGGCGGCGTGGGCGCGGCGGGCCTTCCACGGCTTCCTGAACCATGCTTCGCCGCTATACTGCTGGCGCGAGGAACAGCCGCTGCGCGGCTCGACGGTGGCGGGCTACGTCGGCGACATGCCGCACAACTGGGCCAGCGCCGAATGCATCCTGTACCTGCGGCACATGCTGGCGCTGGAGGATGGGCCGGCGCTGCGGCTGCTGGAAGGGATGGGAGCGACGGAACTCGCCGCCCGGCAGCCCTACCGGCTGAAGCAGACGCCGACGCGCTTCGGGCGCGTCAACATCGAACTGACGCCGCGGGGCGCGGGTTGGCAGCTGAAGTTCGAACGCGGATCGGGCCCCGCGCCGCGCGCGGTGCGGCTCCCGGCCTCGCTGGCCGGACTGAAGTTCGGCCGCGTCACGGGCGCACCGGCCAAGCCCGGCCCGTTGGGCATCGAGATCGACCCGACCGCCGGCGCCTGGACCGCGGAGTGGGGCGCGTAGCAATCACGACCGGCGAGTCGCCGCGCACCGCTCGTTTCCGCGCCGCTCGTTTCAGAGCCGCGACCGTAAGGGAGCCGGCCGTTTCCGCGCCGCTCGTTTCAGAGATGGAATGAGAAGGCCGGCCCCCGGCGGGATGCGTTAAGCTCCCAATGGTTGCGCACTCGAAGTGCAAAAGGAGACCGGCCATGAAGCAGAATACCACTGTGAAACGGAGACCGAAAGGTGAGTCCGCAGGCCCGCGCGGGCCGATCACGATCGGCCTGGACCTGGGCGACAAAAGCAGTCGCTATTGCGTGCTCAACGAGCGGGGCGAGGTAGTGCGGGAGGCCAGCGCGGCGACGACGAAGAAGGGGCTGTGCCAGGCCTTCGGCGCGCGGCCGCGCTGCCGGATCGCGCTCGAGGTGGGCACGCACTCGCCGTGGGTGAGCCGCCTGCTGAGCCAGCTGGGCCATGAGGTGATCGTGGCCAACGCGCGCCAGGTGCGGCTGATCAGCCACAGCAGTCGCAAGGACGACCGGTTGGATGCGCAGACGCTGGCGCGGCTGGCGCGCGTCGATCCGCAGTTGCTGCATCCGATCCGCCATCGCAGCGCGAAAGCGCAGCGGGACCTGATGACGATCCGGGTCCGCGCGACGCTCGTGGAGGCGCGCACGGCGCTGATCAACGCGGCGCGCGGACTGGTGAAGGCCACCGGCGAGCGGCTGCCGGCCTGCGACGCCGACAATCTGGGAACGGCGCGGCTGGAGGCGCTGCCCGGCGACTTGCAGGCGGCGATAAAACCGCTGCTGGAGCAGGTGGAATCGATGACGGTGAAGATCCACGCGTTGGACCAGCAACTGGAGCAGATCGCCCGGGAACAATACCCGGAAACCCAACTCCTCAAGCAGGTGAGCGGAGTCGGGACTTTGATCGCTCTGACATTTATCTTGACGGTGGAAGACCGCGAGCGCTTTCAAAAAAGCCGTGACGTGGGCTGCTACGTGGGCCTGCGGCCCAGGCGCAGCGAGTCGGGCCAGAGCCAGCCGCAGCTGCGCATCACCAAGGAAGGCGACATCTATCTGCGGACCATGCTGGTGCAGGGCGCGCATTACATTCTGGGCTGGCGCGGGCCGGACACGGACCTGCGGCGCTGGGGGCTGAAGCTGGCCGTGCGCGGCGGCAAGAATGCGAAGAAACGGGCCGTCGTGGCGGTGGCGCGGAAACTGGCCGTACTGCTGCATCGATTGTGGGTCACGGGCGAAGTCTACGAGCCGCTCCGCAACAGCAACGCGCGATCGCGTTTGAAACAAACGGCGGCTTGAACGGATTGGAGTGTGGTGCAGATCGCCGGGTTCGGGTGACTGCGAGGTCGCGGCGGAAGAGCGTTCCTGGAAACGGGGGCGCCACTTCGGCACAGAGATGGCAGCACCCGTTCGAAATTGAGGACCCCAACTGGCACCGGAGCAAACCGCTCCATCAAGAGTGCGAATGGAAGCAGGGCGATCCGGCGGTGGCGGAACAGACAACAGAGCATTGCCGGGAACAGGCGGCAGAACAGAGCAGTGCTGAGAATAGGAAGACGCGAGGACGCCGCGGCGCCTCCCGTCGGTCGGCCAACAGCGGCAGGAAAGAATTTGAGAAAAAACCCTTGACCGGGGCAGCCTTCTCATGGAAGCCGCGACCGTAAGGGAGCCGGCCGTTTCCGCGCCGCTCGTTTCAGAGCCGCGACCGTAAGGGAGCCGGCCGTTTCCGCGCCGCTCGTTTCAGAGATGGAATGAGAAGGCCGGCCCCCGGCGGGATGCGTTAAGCTCCCAATGGTTGCGCACTCGAAGTGCAAAAGGAGACCGGCCATGAAGCAGAATACCACTGTGAAACGGAGACCGAAAGGTGAGTCCGCAGGCCCGCGCGGGCCGATCACGATCGGCCTGGACCTGGGCGACAAAAGCAGTCGCTATTGCGTGCTCAACGAGCGGGGCGAGGTAGTGCGGGAGGCCAGCGCGGCGACGACGAAGAAGGGGCTGTGCCAGGCCTTCGGCGCGCGGCCGCGCTGCCGGATCGCGCTCGAGGTGGGCACGCACTCGCCGTGGGTGAGCCGCCTGCTGAGCCAGCTGGGCCATGAGGTGATCGTGGCCAACGCGCGCCAGGTGCGGCTGATCAGCCACAGCAGTCGCAAGGACGACCGGTTGGATGCGCAGACGCTGGCGCGGCTGGCGCGCGTCGATCCGCAGTTGCTGCATCCGATCCGCCATCGCAGCGCGAAAGCGCAGCGGGACCTGATGACGATCCGGGTCCGCGCGACGCTCGTGGAGGCGCGCACGGCGCTGATCAACGCGGCGCGCGGACTGGTGAAGGCCACCGGCGAGCGGCTGCCGGCCTGCGACGCCGACAATCTGGGAACGGCGCGGCTGGAGGCGCTGCCCGGCGACTTGCAGGCGGCGCTAAAACCGCTGCTGGAGCAGGTGGAATCGATGACGGTGAAGATCCACGCGTTGGACCAGCAACTGGAGCAGATCGCCCGGGAACAATACCCGGAAACCCAACTCCTCAAGCAGGTGAGCGGAGTCGGGACTTTGATCGCTCTGACATTTATCTTGACGGTGGAAGACCGCGAGCGCTTTCAAAAAAGCCGTGACGTGGGCTGCTACGTGGGCCTGCGGCCCAGGCGCAGCGAGTCGGGCCAGAGCCAGCCGCAGCTGCGCATCACCAAGGAAGGCGACATCTATCTGCGGACCATGCTGGTGCAGGGCGCGCATTACATTCTGGGCTGGCGCGGGCCGGACACGGACCTGCGGCGCTGGGGGCTGAAGCTGGCCGTGCGCGGCGGCAAGAACGCCAAGAAGCGGGCCATCGTCGCGGTGGCGCGGAAACTGGCCGTGCTGCTGCATCGATTGTGGACCACGGGCGAAGTCTATGAGCCGCTCCGCAACAGCAACGCCCGCTCGCGTTTGAAACGAGCGGCAGCTTAAATGGATTGGAGTGTGATGCAAATCGCCGGGTTCGGGTGACTGCGAGGTCGCGGCGGAAGAGCGTTCCTGGAAACGGGGGCGCCACTTCGGCACAGAGATGGCAGCACCCGTTCGAAATTGAGGACCCCAACTGGCACCGGAGCAAACCGCTCCATCAAGAGTGCGAATGGAAGCAGGGCGATCCGGCGGTGGCGGAACAGACAACAGAGCATTGCCGGGAACAGGCGGCAGAACAGAGCAGTGCTGAGAATAGGAAGACGCGAGGACGCCGCGGCGCCTCCCGTCGGTCGGCCAACAGCGGCAGGAAAGAATTTGAGAAAAAACCCTTGACCGGGGCAGCCTTCTCATGGAAGCCGCGACTGGAGCTCGCGCCGCATCCACACCGGGGCGCAGCGGGCAGCCGCCACCGCCAGGGATTGCTTGTTTCAGAGCCGCGACCGTAAGCGGTTGTTTTGTTTCCGAGCCGCCAGCGGAGCTCGCGCCGCGTCCACATCGGGGCGTAACGGGCGGCCGATTCCAGCCCGTACAGGAGCTGACGCGCCGGGATCCCGAAGAGGGCCGGAAGGGCTCCAATTTGAGGCCCGTCGGCGCTGGCTCCAAGACTGGAAAGCGCCAAAATTAAGCACGTTGCCCCGGCTGAACAAGCTCGATCCGCGGCTTCACGACGCGCGCGTTAGCGCCCGGCAGCGGGCTGGCGGCAGCGCTGCTGCGTTCGCCCGGCGCGGGCATTTTTCAGCGCCGGAGCGAGGCGCGATTTCGGCCCTGGCCGTGCTTGCGAGGTCGTGCTATAGTGGCACCAGGTAACACCAGGGAGCACCCGCGATGGCGACCCGTTCCACGACCAGCCTGAAGCTCGGTAGCGCGATGAAGGACCGCGTCCAACGGCTCGCTGCGGCGCGACGCCGGTCGCCGCACTGGGTGATGCGCGAAGCCGTCGAGCAGTACGTGGAGCGCGAGGAGAAACGCGAGCAGCTGCGGCAGGACGCGCTCGCCCGCTGGGCCAGCTACCAGGAGACCGGCCTGCACGTCACCGCCGGAGAAGCCGACGCCTGGCTGGCCAAGCTCGAAGCCGGGAAGAATGCTTCGATTCCTAAATGCCACGATTAAGGTGGTCCCCACCGGCCCTGGCGGACGTGGCCCGTCTGCATGAGGTCCTGGTCCCCAAGAGCCGGGATGCCGCCCGGCGCGCCGTTGGCGCGATCCGGCAGGGCGTGAAAGCGCTCGGGCATTACCCGGAGATGGGCCGTCCTATGGAAGAGGTGCCGCCGGAGTTCCGCGAATGGGCGATTGAATTCGGGCAGGGGGCCTACGTCGCCCTGTACCACTACGACGGGAAACAGGTTGTGATTCTGGCGGTGCGGCAAGGGCGCGAAGCGGGGTATTGAGTCAGATCCTTCCGCAGCGAAGGGGAACGAAGAAACGCGAGGCCGAGGCTAAGGTGCGAGTGCGTTCGCACCCCCGCGGGAAGCCGGCGAAGGAGAATGCGGTTTGAGAGTACTGTCCCTGGCGCCTGGCTCGACGGACTGAATAAAACACGCATGCGCGCGGCGGCGGAAAGTAACCACGCCGATTTTGAAAAAACCGCGTTTTTTCGGAAACTGACCGGCGCGAAGCGGGAAAAACCCCGTTTTTTCGTGTCCGCGTTGGAGATGCCGTCGCGATTGTATGATTATTCAGATTGTTGAATAAATACCCATCGAGGCTGCCCCGAGCCCCTGAATGATCCCCGTTCGAAAGCGAAAGGGGCCGTCCTGATGTGTCCCTCCTGCATTTTCTCACTGCTCAATCCTCCGACTGCCGGACGGATTCCCTCCCGGCCTGTCCGCAAGTGGTTGATCGCCATCCGGTTCCAGTATGCGGCAGGCATTCCCCTCCGTCCAGGGCGAGGCACGCGCTCAGCCGCAAACCGCCGCTCTCCTCACCGCTCCGGCCGGCGCCCACAACCCCAAGTGCCCTATACTCAGTGCTCCAAGTCGGATCTGCCGCAGCGAGTCCGCACTCACGAGCCACAAACCACCGCAGGGACACATCAGGACGTCCCTCTTCCCTCTTCCAGGGACACATCAGGAGCCTGTCGGAGAGAAGTAATCGCCGAGGCCTCACTCGTCGGGCGCAGGCGGTTTGGCGTGCGGTTAGCGCATGCGGGCGGCAAGCGGCGTGAGTTGGCGGAGCGCGCATGGGTCCCGGCAACGCGCTCGGGCAGGTCCGATCCCTTCACACCGCCAGCGCGTGGCGATGGAGCTTGAGCAGGTTGTGGGTCAGGCAGATCAGTTTCCACTCGGCCTGCACTTTTTGGAGGCCGCGCAGCGCGAATTGGCGGAATCCGCGCTGTTGTTTGATGTGTCCGATCACCGGCTCGACGATCGTTTTTCGGGTGCGGTAGATCGCTTGTCCCACGGCGCTGCGGATCGCTGCCCGCATCCGCGTGGCGAGCGGATGATCGGCCCGCAGCCGTGAGCCGCCCGTGCCGCCGCGCCCATCGGGTGAAACCAGCACGGTCATCGGCGTCAGCGCGGGATCGAGCAGACTCTCGGTGTCCCAATAGCCCGCGTCGGCCAGCAGGACTTGCGGCGCCTGGCCCAGTGCGGCGCTGGCCGCCGCCGCCATGGGCAGCAGCTGCTGCCGGTCGTTGACCTGCTGCGTGATCTCGGCCGCCACTACGATTTGCGCGTGTCCATCCACCGCCAATTGCGCGTTGTAGCCCTGCACCACGGTCTTGATTCCGTTGTCGTACACCATGCGCGAATCCGGGTCCGTGAAATTGTAGTGGCGCGTCGGCATTTCCGCTTCCCGCCGCGCGCGGGTCAGGCGCGCTTTGGTCTTTTCGCGCTGCGCCAGGCTCTCTGGCGGCGGCTCATGGTCCTTGCGCCGGCGTCCACTCTTGCGCTTTGGATGCTGCCGCTCGGCTTGTGCCAGCTTCTGCTGCGCCTCCTGCTCCAGCTCGCGTTTGGCCTGGCGCAACTTTTCCAACCGCTGTTGCGCGTCCGCCAACTCGGGCGGCAATTCGTCGCCCCGTCGTGCCTGGCCAAAGCGCACGTCCTCCGCGGCGTCAACGCGCGCGGCTTCGGCCAGCAGCCGATCCACCAGCACCCGCAACCGCTGCTCCTGCTGATCCAGATCCCGATATCTCAGCGAACGCGCCGGGCTGGCATTGGCCTGCACCTTCGTGCCGTCGATCACCACCGTGCCCAGCTTCACCAGCCCCGCCCGCTGGCACAGCCGCAAAGCCTGCGCAAAGAGCTTCGCCAGCGCCTCCAGATGCTGCTGCCGGAAGGCCGCGATGGTGTCGTGATCGGGGTGCTGGTCGGCGGCCAGATAACGGAAGGCCAGATCATCGTAGGTCGCCCGCTCGATGCGCCGCGAACTCGGCCGGCCCGTGGCATAGGCGTACAGCAGCAAGCGCGTCAGCATCAGCGGATGATAGGCCGCCAGCCCGCGCCCGTCGTTGCGCTCGTAGACGGAGTAGATCTCGCTGAGATCCAGCGTGTCCGCCACATCCGCGATGAACCGCGCCAGATGCCCCTCGGGCAACCAGTCCTGCAGCGCCGGCGGCAGCAAGAACGGCTGATCCAGAGAACAGGTCCGGAATCTCTTCATCACTCCGATTGGATGAATTCCGCACCCGCCCAGCACCAGGTTTTCAATGCGCGCCAGAATCTATCTCCGACAGACTCTCAGGACGTCCCTCTTCCCTCTTCCCTCTTCCCCAGGGGCGCGGCCTGCGCGCCCTATGGAAGGGGTTTTACTGGTCCACGAACAGCGTCGCCCAGGACGAATCGAAGGCGCTCCAACGATCAGGCGGCCCGAGTTCGGTCTCCGACACGGCGAGCGAACCGTGGCCGTACTCGCATACCAATTCGGTCGTGGCCGGTTCGAACGTGCCGGCCCGATTGCCGATACTCACGGGCATCACCAGGCGGCGCTGGCACAGCGGGCAGCGCCGCTGCTGATCGTGGAAACACCACCACACCCCGCGAGCCAAGAGCGCCACGAAGGCCAGCGCGAGCACGGGCCCGCCGATCAGGAGCCGCAGTACCAGGGGAGCCGGGCACGTGCGCAGCGCGGCCCCGCCCTCAATCCAGAGGGCCGGCAGGAGCAGGGCCGCTGCGGCGAGTTTACCCGCGAGCAACAGCCAGCCGCGCCAGGTGAGGCCGCGCAGCGAGGGCCGGTTCAACGCCGTCAGAACCACGGCGGCAACCACGGCCAAAATCAGCGGCAACAGGTGCGCGACCAGGGCATTCTCCGGCCGCATCCCCAGCAGTTTGCGCGCGCCAGCGGGCGCCGCGCCAGCCACGACGGCGAAGAGCGTGCGCGTGGCGCTGAAACCGTGTGAGACCCCGGCCGCGAGCAGGAACCCGGCGACCAGCGCGAGCGCCAGGAAGGCGGGACCGCGCGCGAAACGCCGCCAGTCGAAGGAGAACTCGAAGCGCGAGCGCCAGGCGGTACCGAAGGCCGAGCGGCACAGCTCCGCGCTGGCCGGGAGGCCGCTGGCCGGCAACTCGCCGCGATCGACCAGGATCCATAGGCCGTCAAGATCGCCCAACCAGCGGGCGCGGCGGATGGCGCACGAGTCGCCGGGCACAATCCAAGCGGCGAGCCGGAGCAAGGCCCGGTAGAACTGCAGAGGCCGCAACGGGTTGACGTGTGCCATGGTGCGCTCCCTGCCCGATTGGACGAGGATTCCCACTCAGTTGTTCCCGGCGGTGAGGCGCGCTGGGGCGCGGTCCGGCGGGAGAGGACTCCCCACCATTTGTCAGTGTGTTTTTGGAAGGGTGGTTTCCCTTCCGTGCTAGAGAAGGGGACGTCCTGATCTGTCCCTCCGGCATTTTCTCACTGCTCAATCCTCCGACTGCCGGACGGATTCCCTCCCGGCCTGCCGGCAAGTGGTTGATCGCCATCCGGTTCCAGTATGCGGCAGGCATTCCCCTGCGTCCAGGGCGAGGCGCGCGCTCAGGCGCAAACCGCCGCTCTCCTCACCGCTCCGGCCGGCGCCCACAACCCCACGTGCCCTGGATTCGGTGCTCCAAGTCGGATCTGCCGCACCGAGTCCGCATTCACGAGCCACAAACCACCGCAGGGACACATCAGGACGTCCCCCTTCCCCCCTTCCCCCTTCCCCCCTTCCCGCATTCACGAGCCACAAACCACCGCAGGGACACGTCAGGACGTCCCCTGTACCAAACCACCGCAGGGACACTTCAGGACGTCCCCTGTACGCTGTACCAGAGATTTTCATAAACTTGCGTAAGCGTGGCCCGTGCGCAGCACGCGGTTTAACAAACTCGTAGCAGGCGGTTTAAAAGCGCGCGCACCCTCCCAGTTGAGGGCAGAGCTCAAACGACCCGTTAACTAGGCAACGAAGGAGGGGTATTTAAAGGGGCGACCAGCTCGGCGAGCTTGGCCGCGACGTCTGCCATCGGATTTTCTGCAGTGCTCAGGCCGCTTCGCGAGCCGAGCAGGGGGCTGACTTCGCGGAGAGCTTCATACGTCGTGTCGTGCACGATGGGAACGAGCAGGTCACGCGCTAGGAGTGCCGAAAGCTCTTTGTCGGCGATGCCCTCTCCTTGGAGGCGGCGCAGCAGCGCAGGGGTCACCAGCACGATCCCGACTCGCGACTTCGCCAGGCCCTTGTCGATTTCGCGGAGCAACGGCGTGCCGAGGGCGACGTCCTTCTCGCTGAACCAGACCGAGACACCGCGCGACTCGAGCAGATCGTGCAGCTCCTTGGCGGCCCCCTGCCGGTCGTCCCACGCGTGGCAGAGAAAGACGTCCCGAAGGTCAGGCAGGGACGCTCGCTTCTCGACGCTGTCGCGGACCGGCGTGAGTGCCCGCACCTCGGCAGGCGTGTACGCCACGGACGAACCGGCTCGCGACCAGCGCGGCCTTGCGCTGCTGCCGGACCCGCCGCCGCTGCTCCGGCCGCCCCCGCTGCTCCCCGACGAGGAGTAGGACGGTGACGGGGACGAGTATGACCCGTAGCCGCTGTAGCGGCCATAGCGGCCACCACATGCAGGGCAGTCCGCTGCAGCGCTCGCTGTGCGATGGCCTCTTACTGGTGCTGTGCATCTAGCCATGTGGCCGATGATACCGGATACCATCGCCGCTCTCAAGCGGGGAAATATTTTTGTACACTTTTTGTACCAAGACCATGCTTTTAAGGCTTTTTGACGACTTCACTGACTTTGTAGAATCAATAAGTTGTGAGTCTTCAAAAACCTGTCAAGTTCGTGGTTCGGATCCAAGCCGGGGCAGGGGTTCGGGGAGCGAGGGCTCGCCAGCCGGCGGTTGGCCGGGTATTGCTAAAATAATGCTGTGGGCAATATCGAGTTCGCCTGGGATCGCCGCAAGGCTCGATCCAATCTGAAAGAGCATGGCGACTCGTTCGAGGAAGCACAGGCTGTTTTTCTGGACGACCACGCCCGCTTGATCGATGACCCGGCTCACTCCGAAGAAGAAGAACGGTTCGTGCTGCTGGGCTATAGCTTTCAGGCGCGCTGCCTGATCGTCAGCCACTGTTACCGCGAACCTGGGCCCGTGATCCGCTTGATCTCCGCCCGGCGCGCGACAACTCAGGAAGAAGCCATGGACTGGAGACTCCGATGAGAACTGAATACGATTTTTCCAAGTCTCGCAAGAATCCCTACGCCAACCAGCTCAAGCGCCAGATCACCATTCGCCTCGACACCGCGGCGGTGGACTACTTCAAGGAAATGGCGGCCGAACTGGGGATGCCCTATCAGAACCTCATCAATCTGTTCCTGAGGGACTGCGCCATGCAGAAACGGCGCCCGGTCATTCAATGGCCCCAGGCAGCGCCGAAACGGGCAGTTGGCCGCTGAGCGGGCGATCGAACCAGCGCCACACTGCCTTGCGACTGCTTTGCGATCCCGCCGGGGAAACGCGGGACGGCATCCGCAGATCCCAATCCCATCAGATCCATCGGGTGAAACGGCGCATCGGAAGGCCGATGCTTCGACGCCGGCCGGTGGGCGCGGTGCGCGTTATCATGAATGCGATGAGCAAAGCTGCCGGGAGCCCGGAAATGCTGGACGATCTGGTCCGGCGAATCGCAGAGCGATTCGCCCCGGACAAAATCATCCTTTTCGGCTCTCGCGCCCGCGGCGACGCGGCTGCGGATAGCGACATCGACCTGTTGGTGTTGTTTGCGGAGGTCGCCGATCCAAACCACCTTGCGGCGGAGCTCTACGCGTCGCTCGCCGACTTCGCCCGCCCTAAGGACATCATTGTTTCGACCACGGCGCGCTTCGAGCGTTACCGGAACGTGGTGAATACCGTGTACTGGCCGGCTTCGCGTGAAGGCAAAGTCCTCTATGAACGTGCCGCCTGAGGTTGTCGAAGTACTCAGGCAATGGGTTGGCAAGGCGGAGCATGACCTCGAAGCGGCCAGCCGGATCATGGCGATCGAGGAAGGCTGCCCGTTCGATACGGTCTGTTTTCATTGCCAGCAAGCCGCCGAGAAGTAACTGAAATGCCTGCTGACTTACCTGGGCATTCAGGCGCCGAGAACCCACGATCTGCAAACGCTCGCGGCACTCATTCCTGCGGAACAATCTTTTCCGGTGCGGGTCGAAGAGCTGGCCGAACTGAATCCGTATGCCGTCGCTGTGCGCTACGCGGACGATTGGCGCGAACCGCAATTGAGTGATGCCCGACGGGCACTTGCGCTGGCATCGAAGGTGCGGGCCGTAGTGCGTAAATTGATGCCGCCTCCCGTGCTGGAGTGGCCGAAGAGCCGGGACGGCATCCACAAAGCAAAACTGCGTGGATCCAGCTGGCGAAGCGGGGCATCGGAAGGCCGATGACGCGGAGCCGGGTCGCGCTGTGAAATTGCTCCTGGACGAGAACCTGGCGCACAGGCCGCTGTTTCTAGTTTCGCTTTATTTTCGCTAATGAGACGACAGCCTCCGCGCTGGTTCGTCCTGCGGCGCAGGGCCATTTGAGCGTGGAATCGAGGCGCGTGGGCACGAATTCACCGCGAAAAAACACGGTTTTTACCGTGTACCGACCGTGGAAAATGCGGTTTTTGCCATTTTTTGTAATCACGGTTTTCTAAAGGACTTAGGCGAATTTCGCGAAAAGTGCGCGCATGCTGTGTGCGCAAGTATTTCATTTTAAAAGACTTGTTCGATTCGCGCGGTGGTTCACGGTGGATCTGCGGCAAACAAAGGAGTTAAGTCAATTTCAGGTGCATTTTGACGAACATTAACATGGCGCACCGTAAGTCACGGAGGATCTATTGCAATGATTGGACTTACAAACATTAACAGACCACATTAACACGCGTCACCGTGGGCCACGGTGGATGTGTGGCAAACAAAGGGCTTACGAACATTAACACGCGGAGCTGTTTTTGGGCGTTTTTGCGGCATTTTTCGGCCGGGAGGAGGGTCAGGGTTTGGCCGGGGGAACGCCCTGGCGGAGCATGGGGCGAACCCAGGTCTTGCCGCCGATGGTGATGGAGAGCTGCTTGCGGTCCGGGCCGGTGAAGAACAGATGAGTGGCTGGGCCGCGGGCGGGTTTGGAGAGGATGGCGGAAACTTGTCCCTCCCGGCCGCAGGCTTGAATGCCGAGGCGGGTATCCACATACAGGAAGCCCTCGCTGTCGGCGGTCATGACGCCGGCGCCAGTTTCGGAGGATTCGTCATTGGTCTCAAGGCGATAGAAGGGTTCGCCGTTGGCCAGCGTACCGTCGGGCTGAAGCTGGTAGGACCACACCCAGCGGCTGCGACGATCACTCACGAAAAGCAGCGAGCGGTCGGGCGAGGGCTGGAGGTTGGGCTGGGGCGCGGAGTCGGGAGTGGGGGCGGGGGTCCAGGCGGCGGAGGGGTCGGCGAGGCCGCCCTTGCGGGCCCAGAAGCCGGAGACGGGGACGCCGGCGGCGAGGGGTGTTTGCCAGTCGCGCCAGAGCCAGCGGAGGGCGTCGGGGAAGACCGCTCCGGCGGTGTTGGAATCATGGCCGCCCTGACCGGGGACGAACTTAACGTCATAGCCAGCATAGGTTAAGGCGGAAACCATCTGCTGGTTGGCGAGCGTCCAGTCGCCGGCGTAGAAGTTCAGGTCGTGGTCGTTATCCTGCAGATAGACGCGGATGGGCCTGGGCTCCATTTTGCGGACCAGGGCGGGAAAGATGTCGCCGCCGCGGAGATCGGCGAAACTGCCGATGGTGGACAGGACGCGGCGGAACTGGTCAGGCCGCCCCCAGGCGACGTTGAAGGAACAGATACCGCCGCTGGAGGCGCCGGCGATGGCGCGCAGATTGGGATCCGAGGTCAGGTTCCAGCGCTGGCCGACCGCGGGCATGATCTCCTCGATCAGGAAGCGGGCGAAGCGATCGCCGAGGGAGTCGTATTCGTAGCTGCGGTTGGGGCGGGGCTGCTTCGAGGCGTCGAGCGGGGGCAGAGTGCCGGGGTTGATCAGGATTGCGATGGTCACCGGCATCTCGTTCTTATAGATGAGGTTGTCGAAGACGATGGGCACGCGGAAGCGGCCCTGTTCGTTGACGTAGCCACCGCCATCCTGAAAAACCATGACGGCGGCGGGCGTCTCGGGCTTATATTGGGCGGGTACATATACCCAGTAGTCGCGCACGGTGCCAGGGAAGATGCGGCTGGTCCAGGTGGACTTCTCGACTGTGCCTGCCGGGACGCCCGGCTGGCGCTCCGAATCGGGCGTGAGCGGGAGTTCAGCGGAGAAGGCGCAAGTCGATAGAAAAGAGAGAGTTGCGAGAAGGCGAAGGGTGTGGAGTTGCATATGGGACCGCGACCTCGATCATACACCTGTGGGGTCCCGGTGGGAAGTTGATATGAATCAACTCAAGAAATATGCGCATCATTGACAGTAGGTGGTAGACTCAAGGCTGGAGGCCACAGGGCGAGGATTATGGACCCGAATCGGCTGACGGAAAAATCGCAGGAGGCGGTGCGCGGGGCGCAGGCGCTGGCGGCGCGGCTGAGCCATCAACAGATCGACAACGAGCACCTGCTGGCGGCGCTGCTGGAGCAGGAAAACGGCGTAGTGCCGGACGTGTTGCTGAAGGCGGACATCGACCTGGAGAGTCTGCACCGCAGGCTGATGGCGGAGCTCGAAAAGCTGCCCAAGGTGGCGGTGAGCCAGGGGGCGGCGGCGGGGATGTACGCGACGCAGCGGCTGGAGCGGACGCTGGCCGAGGCCGAAGTGGAGGCCAAGAAGCGGCACGACGAGTTCGTCAGCGTGGAGCATCTCCTGCTGGCGTTGTTCCGGGGGGATGGCAAGGCGGTGGAACTGCTGCGGGAAGCAGGCCTGACGGGCGAGAAACTCGAGCAGGCGGTGAAGGAGATCCGCGGCAATCAGCGGGTGACGAGCCAGACGCCCGAGTCGACCTACCGCGCGTTGGAGCAATACGGCCGCGACCTGACGAAGATGGCCGAGGAGGGAAAGCTGGACCCGGTGATCGGCCGCGACGAGGAGATCCGGCGACTGATTCAGGTGCTGTCGCGACGGACCAAGAATAACCCGGTGCTGATCGGCGAGCCGGGGGTGGGCAAGACGGCCATCGCCGAGGGGCTGGCGCAGAGGATTGTGCGCGGCGACGTGCCGGAGGGTCTCAAAGAGAAAAAAGTGGTGGCGCTGGATATGGGCGCGCTGATCGCCGGGGCCAAGTTCCGCGGCGAGTTCGAGGAGCGGCTGAAGGCGGTGCTGAAGGAGATCGCGGCCAGCCACGGACAGATCATCCTGTTCATCGACGAGCTGCACACGGTGGTTGGGGCGGGGAAAGCCGAAGGCTCGATGGACGCGGGCAACCTGCTGAAGCCGATGCTGGCGCGGGGCGAGCTGCACTGCATTGGGGCGACGACGCTGGACGAGTATCGGAAATACGTCGAGAAGGACGCGGCGCTGGAGCGGCGGTTCCAGCCGGTGGTGGTGGATCAGCCGTCGGTGGAGGACACGATTTCGATCTTGCGCGGGCTGAAGGAGCGCTACGAGGTGCACCACGGCGTGCGCATCAAGGACACGGCTCTGGTGGCGGCGGCGGTGCTGTCGAACCGCTACATCAGCGACCGCTTCCTGCCCGACAAGGCGATCGACCTGGTGGACGAGGCAGCGGCGCGGCTGAGGACCGAGATTGACTCGATGCCGGCGGAGTTGGACGAGCGGACGCGGCGCATCTTGCAGCTCGAAATCGAACGTGAGGCGCTGAAGAAGGAGACCGACGAAGCATCGCGCGAGCGGTTGAGCAGGATTGAGGAGGAGCTGTTTTCCCTGCGCAAGGAATCGGACGCGCTGAAGAGCCGCTGGGAGGCCGAGAAGGACAGCGTCAAAAAGAGCCGCACGCTGAGGGAGCGGATCGAGCAGGTGAAGCACGATATCGAGATCGCCGAACGGGCCTACGACCTGAATAAAGCGGCGGAGCTGAAATGGGGGACGCTGATCGGCCTGGAGAAGGAGCTGAGGGAGGAAGAAGCGCGGCTGGCGTCGGAGAACAAGCAGAACCGGCTGTTGAAGGAAGAAGTGGACGAGGAGGACATTGCGCAGGTGGTGTCGCGGTGGACGGGCGTGCCGGTGTCGCGGATGCTCGAAGGGGAGGTTCACAAGCTGCTGCACCTGGAGCAGCAACTGCACAGACGCGTGGTGGGCCAGGATGAGGCGGTGCAGGTGGTGGCGGAGGCGGTGCGGCGGTCGCGGTCGGGGTTGAGCGATCCGCGGCGGCCGATCGGCAGTTTTCTGTTCCTGGGCCCCACGGGCGTGGGGAAGACGGAGCTGGCGCGGGCGCTGGCCGAGACGCTGTTCGACGACGAGCGGGCGCTGATCCGGCTGGACATGAGCGAGTATCAGGAAAAGCACACCGTGGCGCGGCTGATCGGCGCGCCGCCGGGCTACGTGGGATTCGACGAAGGCGGGCAGCTCACCGAAGCGATCCGCAGGCGGCCGTACGCGGTGATTCTGTTCGACGAGATCGAAAAAGCGCATCCAGACGTGTTCAACGTGCTGCTGCAGGTGCTGGACGACGGGCGGCTGACCGACGGGCAGGGGCGCACGGTGGATTTCCGCAACACGCTGCTGATCATGACCTCGAACCTGGGCAGCGAACGAATCCGGTCGCTGGCCGATGAGCGGCTGGTGGGGCAGTACGAAAAGATTAAGAACGCGGTGCTGGAAGAGGTGCGGAAGGCGTTCCGGCCGGAGTTCCTGAACCGCGTGGACGAAATCGTGGTGTTCCACCCGTTGCGCAGCGACCAACTGCGGCGGATTGTGGACATTCAGATCGATCAGCTGAAGAAGCGGCTGGAGGCGCGGCACATCACGCTGGACCTGACGCCGGCGCTGGTGGATCACATTGCGCGGATCGGGTACGAGCCGGACTACGGGGCGCGGCCGCTGAAGAGGGCAATCCAGAAAGAGCTGGAGACGCCGCTCGCCAGGGCGCTGCTGGAAGGCAGAGTGCGCGACGGGCAACACGTGGTCGCCGATGCCGGGCCGGAAGGAGTGACGTTCGGGCCGGCGCGTGTGGCGGGCCCGGTCGGGGCGGCATGAGGAACAAAGACGGACGGCGGCACCGCGGCAGCGGGGCGCGCATCGAAAGGATAGAGCGAGGAACGCAGAATGAACTGGGGTAAAAGGAGCGTCGATGCCTGAAGAAAAGCAAACAGCGGTGGCGCTGCCCGTGCTGGCGCTGAAGAATGTCGTCCTGTTCCCGAAGCTGGTGCTGCCGCTCTCGGTGGGGCGCGAGGCATCGCGCGCGGCGGTGGATGCGGCGATCCGCGATCACGAAGGCGAGATGATCCTGGTGGCGCAGAAGGACGCCGGGACGGAGAATCCCGGCCCCGACGATCTGCACAATGTGGGGACGCGGGCCAAGATCCGAAAAGTTCTGCGCACGGCTCCGAACGCGCTCGAGATCATTGTTTCGGGGCTGGAGCGGGTGGTCATTGAGCGCTACGAGCCGGGGAGTTTTCTGACGGCGCATTTTTCGCCGCGCGACCTGGTTCCGGAAAACACCGACGACGAGCGGGCGTTGAAGACGGCGTTGTTCGAACTGGCCGCCACGGCGGTGGAAAAGATCAATCCGCAGGCGGCCGAACAGGTGAGCGATCTGCTGGGCAGCGCGGAGGACGCGGAGCAGATCATGTATCTGCTGGCGACGGCGTTCAACCTCGACGTCCAGAAGTTGCAGAGCCTGCTGGAAGCGCCGACGCTGCGCGAAGGACTGCAACTGGCGGTGAAGCACATCTCGCACGAGATCCAGATCCTGGAGATGCGGCATAAGATTGTGCGCGAGGCGCAGGAGGAGATCAGTAAGGAACAGCGCGACTACGTCCTGCGGCGGCAGATGAAGGCGATCCAGGATGAACTGGGCGAGGACGACCCGGAAAAAGCGGAGGCGGCCGAACTGCGGGAGCGATTCGCCAAGGCCGACCTGCCGGATGAGGTGCGCAAGGAGGCCGAGCGGGAGCTGGGCCGGTTCGAGCGCATGCCGGGCCAGTCGCCGGAGCGGCACATTCTGCGCACGTGGCTGGAGCTGGTGATCGAACTGCCGTGGCGGGTGCACACCGAAGACAACCTGGACATCGCACGCGCGCGCAAAGTGCTGAACGACGACCATTACGACCTGGAGGACGTGAAGGAGCGCATCCTGGAGCACCTGGGCGTGCTGCACCGCAACCCCAGCGCCAAGGCGCCGATTCTGTGCTTTGCGGGGCCTCCGGGCGTGGGCAAGACGTCGCTGGGCCAGTCGATTGCACGCTCGCTGGGCCGCAAGTTCGAGCGGCTGAGCCTGGGCGGGCTGCACGACGAGGCGGAGCTGCGCGGCCATCGCCGGACTTACATCGGCGCCATGCCGGGGCGCCTGATTCAGGCCATGCGCCGGGCGGGCGCGAATAATCCGGTGATGATGCTGGACGAGGTGGACAAGCTGGGCCGCGATTTCCGCGGCGACCCGGCGGCGGCGCTGCTGGAGGTGCTCGATCCGGCGCAGAACAACACGTTCCGCGACAACTACCTCGACATGCCGTTCGACCTGTCGAAGGTGCTGTTCATCACCACCGCCAATACGCTGGACACGCTGCCGCAGGCGCTGCTGGACCGCATGGAGGTGATCCGGCTGGCGGGCTACAGCGAGGAGGAGAAGGTTGTCATCGCCAACCGCTACCTGATCCCGCGGCAGTTGAAGGAGACCGGCCTGACGGGAGACCTGGTGACGTTCCCGGACGATGGATTGCACAAGATCATCTCGAGCTACACGCGCGAGGCCGGGCTGCGCAATCTGGAGCGGTCGATCGGCAGCCTGCTGCGCAAGGCGGCGCTGCAATTCGCCGAGGGCCGCACGGAGCCGATCACGATGACACCCGAGTCCATCGTGGATCTGCTGGGGCCGGAGTATTTTCTGCCCGAATCGGCGCGCAAGGACCTGCCCCCCGGCGTGGCCACGGGCATGGCCTGGACGCCGACGGGCGGCGACGTGCTGTATATCGAAGCGACGCTGTTGCCGAAAGGCAAGGGGCTGACGCTGACCGGCCAGCTGGGCGATGTGATGCAGGAGTCGGCCAAGGCGGCGCAGAGCTACCTGTGGGCGCATGCCGAGCAATATGGGATCGACCCGGAGGTGTTCCATCGCAGCGGCGTGCACATCCACGTGCCGGCGGGCGGGATCCCCAAGGACGGACCGTCGGCGGGCATCACGGCCGCCGTGGCGCTGGCATCGCTGTACATGAAACACGCGGCGCGCAATGACACCGCCATGACGGGCGAGATCACGCTGACCGGGCGCGTGCTGCCGATCGGCGGGGTCAAGGAAAAAGTGCTGGCGGCGCGGCGCGCGGGGATCAACCGCATCGTGCTGCCCAAGGCCAATGCCAAGGACCTGCGCGACCTGCCGGAACAGGTGCGGAAGGAGATGGAGTTTATCTTCGTCGAACGGATCGACGAGGTGTTCCGCGAAACGATTCCGTCGATTCTCGAGCACTCCGCCGCGGCCGCCGTGGAGGAAGCCCAGCCGGTAGGCTGAGCGAACTGTTGCGGCTGGGGCGGCCAGCGCCGGGGATTAGCGCTTCACCTTTAACGTCGCAAACAGCGCGATGGCGACGAAGACGAAAGCCACCGTCGCCATGACCCAGGCGGGCAGCAGGAATTCCTCCGGCGCCACACCCGGCAGCACGGAGAGCACTCCGAAGGTCAGGCCGAGGAGCCAGTTCAGCCAGCCGACGCGGCGCTTGCGCCGAGAGCGCTGGTCGGGGAGGGTCTGAACCGGCGCGGCGCGGGCGGCGGCGAAAATCAGCAATTCGGCCAAGGCGGCGAAGATCATCACCAGGCCGCCGATGACGGGGCCGTAGAAGACGCCCTGCAAGCTCTTTTCGGTCCACTGGTCGGCCTTGCCGTTGTGCATCCAATGGATGGGGAAGCGCTCCGGCAGGTTGTCGTAGAAGGCATACAGATACCAGGCCGCGGCGGCGGGCAGCGCAAAGGGCCCAACCCAAAAGATGATGACGCGGAGACGGTCCCAGAGACGCTTCATCGTCCGAATGCCCCACTGTACAACGCTTCCCACGGCGCGTGGGTTACGGTGTCCGCGGCGATCGGCGTAAACTGAACTGAAGATGTCGCTGAAGAAGCTGACAGCGCACGTCAAAGCCGCCGGTTGAGCGTCGAAACTGAGCCCGGAGATCCTGGACTCCGTGCTGCCGCGCGTGCCGCGGCTGAAGGACGCGAACGTACTGGTGGGCTTCGACACGAACGACGATGCGGGCGTGTACCGCATAAGCCCGGAGTGTGCGCTGGTGCAGACGACGGACTTTTTCACGCCGATCGTTGACGATCCCTTTACGTTTGGCGCGATTGCGGCGGCCAACGCGCTGAGCGACGTGTACGCCATGGGCGGGAAGCCGCTGACCGCGCTTTCGATCCTGTGCTACCCCGGGAAGGGCGATCTGGAGGATCTGGAAGCGATCCTGCGCGGCGGGGGCGAGAAGATGATCGAGGCCGGCTGCGTGGTGCTGGGCGGGCACAGCGTGAGCGACGAGGAGATCAAGTTCGGCTATGCCGTGACGGGGATCGTGCATCCCGACCAGGTCAAGACCAACGCGGGCGCGCGCCCGGGCGACGCCCTGGTGCTGACCAAGCCGCTGGGCACGGGCGTGATCTCGACGGCGCTGAAGCGCGGGATCGCCCGGGAGGAAGAGGTTGAAGGCTCCATCCGTTCGATGCTGGCGTTGAACCAGGCGGCCTGCGAAGCGATGCAACGGGGGGGCGCACACGGCGGTACGGACGTGACCGGGTTCGGCCTGCTGGGCCACGCCCGGGAGATGGCACTGGCGAGCGGGGTGACGCTGGAGATCGGCTGGCGGGCGATTGAGTTCCTGCCCGGAGCGCTCGATTATGCGGCGCAAGGCGCGATCCCGCGCGGATTGAAGAACAATCGCGCCTTCGTCGAGTGCGCGGTCACGATCGAAGGCGATCTTCCGGAGCCCGTCCTGCAACTGTTATACGACCCGCAGACGTCGGGCGGATTGTTGATCGCCCTGCCGGAAGAGGCTGTCGCGCTGGTCCCGGGGCGCCGCATCGGCAAAGTGCTGGAACGAGGCGGGAAACCGATCGTGGTGAAATAGGTAAAGGATCGCCAAGTATGAACCCGATTATCGTCGCACTGGACTTCGAGGATGCGGTCCAGGCGTCGCAAATGGTTGATCAGCTTGGAGATGCAGTCGGCATTTACAAGGTCGGACTGGAGCTTTTCACGAGTGAGGGGCCGGACGTCGTGCGCGAGCTGATCGCCCGGCACAAGGACGTATTCGTTGACCTCAAGTTGTATGACATCGGTGAGACAGTCCGGCGCGCCACGGCTCAGGTGGCGGCGCTGGGAGCGCGCTATCTGACGGTGCACGCTAGTGCGCAGGCGATGCGGGCGGCGGTCGAGGGACGCGGCGATTCGAAGCTGAAGATTCTGGCCGTCACCGTCTTAACCAGCTTCGACAATTCGGATCTGGAGGACTTGGGCTACGCGGGCCGCGGGGTAGCCGAGCTGGTCGAGCATCTGACGCGCCAAGGAATGGCCGCCGGGGTGGACGGCTTTATCTGCTCGCCCATGGAAGTGGCGCGGGTGCGCGCCCTGACCGGGCCGGGCGCGATTCTGGTCACGCCGGGGGTGCGCTCCGCGGGCGCGTCCCGCGGCGACCAGAAGCGGGTGGCGACGCCGGCCGAGGCCATCGCCGCCGGGGCCAGCCAGCTGGTGATCGGACGCGAGATTACCCGTTCGGCGGATCCGCGCGCGGCGGCGCTGCGGATTCTGCGGGACCTCGATGCGGCACGTCAGGCTTAAAATCGGACAGCGAAGTCCCAAATTTTCTCAGTATCAGTTTTGAGTGTGTTAGAATTGCCCCTTAATCAGACAATCTGATTCCGGCCCATGCTGCCCGGAATGGTCGCAGGGCGGTTTGTATCGAACTGCCGTGGGGCCGGTGCCTTGTAGGTCCACAGCATCCTCCAGCGCGTGAATACATACAGCAGAGGCCGATGGGCGGTCTATAGGGAGTTGTCAAAATGAAGGGCTTCATCGTAACTTGCAAGGTTGTTTGGGCGCTGGCGGCCTGCCTCCTGGTGTGGCAGGCGGCAGGACTGGCCCAGGATGCGACAGGTAAGATCGCCGGGAATGTGATGGACCCGAGCGGCGCGTTTGTCACGGACGCGAGAGTGACCGTCACCAACGTGGAGACCCGCATCGCGCATCAAACGGTGTCGGACAAGCAGGGTTATTACCAGGTGGCGCAGCTGCCGATCGGGCGCTACGAGGTGGCGGCCGAGGCGCCGGGCTTCTCGCGCGCGGTCATACAGGGGCGCAACCCGCTGGAGATCAACCAGACGCTGCGCATCGACGTGACGCTGGAGGTGGGCAGTACGAAAGACACGATCACGGTGGAAGGCGGGGTCAGCGCGGTGGAGACGGAGAACTCGACCGTAGGCGCGACCGTGGACGGCAACGCGATTTACGAACTGCCGCTGAACGGGCGCAACACGCTCGACCTGCTGGCGACGCAACCGGGCACTACGGTCAAGAACGCGGACGCTCCGCGCCAGGCGGGCAATTACAGCATCGGCGGCATGCGGTCCGATTCGGTCACTTACCTGCTCGACGGCGGCAACAACAACCACCTGATCAACAACGATGTCGTGATCAATCCGAACCCCGACGCGGTGGCCGAATTCCGCGTGCTGGAGAGCAACTACTCGGCCGAATACGGGCGCAACGGCGGCGGCATCGTGAGCGTGGTGACCAAGAGCGGCACCAACGCGCTGCACGGGACGGCGTTCGACTACCTGCGCAACGAGGACTTCGACGCCAACACGTTCTTCAATAACGAGCAGGGCATCGCGCGCCAGGTGCTGAAACGCAACCAGTACGGCGGCACCATCGGCGGACCGGTCATGCTGCCGCACGTGGTGGACGGGCGCAACAAGCTCTTTTTCTTCTTCTCCTACGAGGGTCAGAAGCAGACCGCGAATACGGCTTCGGGCAAGGTGACCACGTTCACGCCGCTGGAAGCGCAAGGCAATTTCTCTCAATCGGCGGGCGGCGGGCCCGACCCGGCGGTAGTGTCGTTCCTCGAGAACAACTCCTATTTTCAGAGCAATCCGACTCTGGCGGCGGAAGGGATTATCGACCCGACGAAGATCAGCTCCGTTGCGAACAACTACTTCAAGAACAACCTGATTCCCGTTTCCAGCACTGGTTATGTGTTTCCCGAAGCCAGCGCAAAGGCGAATCACAACGAGTATCTTGGCAAGCTCGATTACGCGGTGACGTCGCGGGATACGTTGAGCGCCACCATGGCGTCCCAGGATACGCCCAGCACGGTGCCGTTCTCCGGCTCGTCCGGCGCCACCACCGTCAACGGCTACCCGATCTCCGACGACGTCATCGCCTACTTCGGGAGCGTCACCTACACGCACACCTTCGCGCCGACGCTGCTCAACGTGTTGCGGTTCACAGCCCAGCGCAACAACAACTTTCAAAACTTCCCCATCGGCAACACGCTGGGCCCGTCGCAGCTGGGCATCAACATCACGCCGGATCTGGTGGACGGCCCGACCAATATCGATTTGACGGGCTCAGGCATGTTCGCGGGCTACAACCCGTTCGGCCCGGCCAACATCGTTGACGATACCTTCACGTTCACCGACGACCTGTCCTGGACCAAGGGCAAGCATTCGCTGAAAGGCGGATTCTATTTCTCCGCCTACCGCGACGCGATGCTGTACGGCTACTACCTGAACGGCGAGTTCGACTTCTACGGTCCGGGCACGCTGATCGGTTCGGGCAACGACCGCGCCGATTTCTTGATGGGTCTGCCCGACGATTTCCAGGAGTATCCCAACGCGCCGACCAACATCCGCTCGCACTCCTTTGCGGGCTACGCGGAGGATTCGTGGAAACTGACGCGCCGGTTCACACTCAACTACGGCTTGCGCTACGAATACAACCAGCCCAAGTACGATACACAGGGGCGTTCGTTTTCCTTCATTCCCGGGCAGCAGTCCGCGGTGTTTCCGGGAGCGCCGCTGGGACTGGTGTTCCCCGGCGACCAAGGCGCGCCAACGGGCGCAAATTACCCGGACAAAACCAACTTCGCGCCCCGCGTGGGCTTCGCGTGGGACGTATTCGGCAACGCCAAGACCAGCATACGCGGCGGCTTCGGGACGTTTTATGACGTCCTGAAGGCCGAGGATAATCTGCAGTTCAACGGGCAGGCGCCGTTTTTCGGTTCGGCCTATCTCGGCTTCTCGCCGCCCGCCGGAGGGTTTGTGTCGGACCCGGGCATTCTGTCGGATCCCTTTAATGCCGCCGGCGCGGTGAATCCATTCCCGTCGAAACCCGTGAACCACAGCGTGAACTTCGCCGCCGCCGGGGACCTGCCGATCGGCGGAGGCAATCCCTTCTTCATCGACCCGCACATCAAGACGCCGTACATCTATCAGTACAACCTGAGCGTGCAGCAGCAACTGGTGAACAACCTCACCGCCGAGGTCGGCTATGTCGGCTACCAGGCGCACGGGCTGACCGGGTTGACCGACCTCAACCCCTTCGTCGTGGGCACGGACACGCGCGTTCTGGATCTGACTCCCGGCTTCGAGGGCGACTACAACTTCATGAACGAGTTCAAGAACGTGGGGCGCGCCAAGTACAACGCCCTGCAAATCGACCTGACCAAGCGGCTATCGAACTCCAGGCTGGGCAACACGTTTTTCAAGCTGGCCTACACCTGGTCGCACGAGCTGGACAATGAGTCGGGCTACCGCCAGCGCAACTATTTCGTGCCGGCCGCCAATTGGAGCCAATTCATGGCCTCGGGCGACTTCGACATCCGGCAGGCATTGTCGTTTTCCGGCGGCTGGGAGATGCCATTCGACAAGCTGTGGACGAAGGGCCCGACGATGCTCACGAAAGGCTGGACGCTGTATCCGATCGTGACCTGGCACACCGGTTTCCCGCTGGATGTGTTCGCCTTCCCGAACACGGCGCCGTCGCAGACATCGCCCGGTCCCTCCGGCGCCGGCGATCCGCAGGTGGTTCGCTCCGACCTGGTGGCACCGGTGGCTTATTACGACGGCAAAACGTATCAGACCATCAACAACGTGAATGCCAGCGGCAACCAGAGCGGCAACTACTGGTTCAATCCAAACAGCTTTTCCAACGCCCGCGAAGTGGCCCTGAATCAGGCTCTGCTCAACGGCGCCGACCCCTCGACGCTCGCGGGCCAATTCACTTACGGGACGCTGGGGCGCAACATTCTGCGCGGTCCCGGAGCGTTCAACACCAACCTCACGCTGTCGAAGCATTTCACGGTGCGCGAGAAGTACGACATCGAATTCCGCGCCGATGCCTTCAATATTTTCAACCAGGTGCAATTCCTCAACCCGGACACCAACATCGGCGATCCCAGTTTTGGGCAGCTTTCGAACACCGCCGATCCGAGGATTCTGCAGTTGGCCTTGCACCTCAAGTTCTGAGCGCGAGCACAGCCGGACTCCAGACGGCAGGGCCGCGGTCCTGCCGTTGCCGTGATTGTGCGTCAAATGCTCGTGAATCAACGTTTTTGGGCCTCCTCCATGCGAAAATGAAGGGATTGTGACCGGTCACGAGATTCGCCAGCAGTTCCTCAATTTCTTTGCCGCCCGCGAGCACCGCGTGGTGCACTCCTCGTCCCTGGTCCCGGCCAACGACCCGACGCTATTGTTCACCAACGCCGGCATGAACCAGTTCAAGGACGTTTTCCTGGGCATCGAGAAACGCGACTACTCGCGCGCCACCAGCGCACAGAAGTGCGTGCGCGCCGGCGGCAAGCACAACGATTTCGAGAACGTCGGCTACACGCGCCGCCACCACACGTTCTTCGAGATGATGGGCAATTTCAGCTTCGGCGATTATTTCAAGGCCGACGCCATCGACTTCGCGTGGGAGCTCGTCACCAAGGTGTACGGCATGCCGAAGGAGCGGCTGTATGTGACGGTGTTCCGCGAGGACGACGAAGCCGAGCAGCTGTGGCAGAAGGTGGCCGGCGTTTCCAAGGATCGCATCTTCCGACTGGACGAGAAAGACAACTTCTGGCAGATGGGCGAGACCGGCCCGTGCGGTCCGTGTTCCGAGATGCACTACGACCTGGGCCCCGAGGCGGCCGATCCGGGCCGGGAACACGAGCAGTTTCCGCTGGACGGCGGCGGGCGCTTCGTCGAGATCTGGAATCTGGTCTTCATGCAGTTCGACCGCGACGCCGGCGGCACGCTGAGTCCGCTGCCGCGCCCGTCCATCGATACAGGCTTGGGGCTGGAGCGCGTCGCCGCCATCCTGCAGGGCAAGCTTTCCAACTTCGACTGCGACCTGCTGCTGCCGATCGTCGAAGAAGCGGGCTCGATCTTCGGCGTTGGGTACCACAGCGACGCGCGCACCGACACGGTGCTGCGTATCTGCGCCGACCACGCGCGCGCGGCCGCGTTTCTGATCCACGACGGCGTCGTGCCCTCGAATGAGGGACGCGGCTACGTGTTGCGCAAGATCATGCGCCGGGCGCTGCGCAATGCGCGCATGATCGGCGTGCAGGAGATGTTCCTGTACAGGCTGGCGGGCTTCGTCGCCGAATTGATGAGGCCGGCGTATCCGGAGCTCATGGAGTCCATTCAGAGGGTGGCGCGCATCATCAAGGACGAGGAGCAGCGCTACGCCACGACATTCCAGGTGGCCGAGCGCGTCTTTCACAACGAGGCCAGGTCGGCCGTGGGCGGCCTGCTGCCCGGCGGCGCGGCCTTCAAGCTGTACGACACCTACGGCATGGCGCTGGACGAGCAGGAGGAGATGGCGCGCGAGCTGGGGCTGAGCATCGATGTCGCCGGCTTCGAAGAGGCCATGCAAAAGCAGCGCGAGCGAGCTCGCGCCAGTTGGAAGGGCGCCGAGAAGGCGCAAATCGCGCCGGTTCATCAGGAAGTGTTCGGGCGGCTGCAACCGCGCTTCGTCGGCTACGACCATATGCAATGCTTCGCGACAGTCGAAGCGCTGATTCGCGACGGCGTTTCCGTCGCGCAACTCCCCGGCGGCGTCGAAGCGGAAATCGTCATCGATCCGACTCCGTTTTACGCCGAATCCGGCGGCCAGGTGGGCGATATCGGGGCGCTGTACGACGCGACGCGCGCCATCAGGCTGGCGGAAGTGCTTACGACCTACGCGCCGATCAGGGGTCTGCCTGTTTCGAAGATCCGTACTCTCGCGCCGATCGTGCGCGATGACCAGGTCTACGCCCAGGTTGACGAGCAGGCCCGCGCCGCGACGCGGCGCAACCATACGGCGACGCACCTGCTGCAAGCGGCCCTGCAACGCGTCCTGGGCAAACACGTGAAGCAGGCTGGTTCGGTGGTCGAACCGGCGCGCCTGCGTTTCGATTTCACCCATTTCGCTCCGCTCTCGCCGGGCGAGCGGGTGGAGGTGGAACGGCTGATCAACGAGGAAGTTCTAAACAACGATCCGGTAGGCGTCGAGGTCATGGCCATCGACGATGCCCTGCAAACCGGAGCCATGGCTCTGTTCGGTGAGAAGTACGGCGACAGGGTGCGTGTGATCACGGTGCCCGGCTTTTCGCGCGAGCTATGCGGCGGGACTCACGTCTCCCGCACGGGCGACATCGGCGTCGCGCGGATAACTTACGAAGGCTCCATCTCGGCCGGTGTCCGCCGCATCGAGATCCTGACCGGACCGGCGGTGCTCGCGCACTTCGATGCCGAGAAGGGCGAACTGACGTCCGAGATTGAGAAGATTCGCGAGCAGCAGCGCACAATCGAGCACCAGATCGAGCATCTCAAGGAGCGCGTCGCCGTCGCCCTGACCTCTGAGGTCGAAGCCGCCGCACGCGAGATCAAGGGCGTGCGCGTCGTCGCCGCACGTGTGGACGGTGTCGATCGAAACCAACTGCGGAACATGGCCGACCAACTGCGGAACAAATGGAAGAGTGCCGTGGTGGTGCTGGCCACGCAGACCGACTCGGGCGTAGCCATCATCGCGGCCGTGACCAGGGACCTCATCGCGAAAGTGCACGCCGGCAAGCTCGTGGGCACGGTCGCGCAGGCGGTTGGCGGCAAGGGCGGCGGCCGGCCCGACCTGGCGGAAGCCGGCGGCAAAGACACGGCGGCGCTGCCGGCAGCGTTGGATGCGGTTTACGAGCGCGTCGAATCACTGCTGTGAATCAGACATCTGGAATGCTCGATGCTGTGATCGTCGGGAGCGGCCCCACGGGGCTGGCTTGCGGGATAGAGCTGAAGCGCTTGGGCGCGAGCGCCGTCCTGTTTGACAAGGGCTGCATTACTAACTCGCTCTATAACTACCCGACGCACATGGTGTTCTTCACTACGCCGGAGCTACTCGAGATCGGCGGCATCCCGATGACTTCCATCGGCGAGAAGCCGGTGCGTGGTGAAGCGCTGAAGTACTACCGCCGGGTGGCCGAACATTACTCGCTGGACATTCATCAGTACGAGCGCGTCCTGCGCTTCACTGGCGCGGACGGCGACTTCACGATCTTTACCTCGGACCGGCTGGAGCGGGGCCGCGAGTACCGGGCGCGCAAGGTGATCCTGGCTACCGGCTACTATGACAAGCCAAACTACTTAAATGTCCCGGGCGAAGAGCTGCCGAAGGTTTTGCACTACTACAAGGAAGCACATCCGTACAATGGACAGGATGTGATGGTCATAGGCGGCAAGAACTCGGCCGCCATAGCTGCCCTCGAGCTATTCTGGACCGGCGCCCGTGTTACGCTCGTGCACCGCCGCGCGCAGCTCCACGACAATATCAAGTACTGGATCCGGCCGAACATTGAGAACCGTATCAAGGCCGGCGACGTGAAGGCTTACTTCAACTCCTCGGTGATGGGCATTGAACCGGAAAGCGTGACGCTGGGAACGCCCGAGGGCGAGTTGCAGGTGAAGAATGACTTTATCTTTGCCATGACAGGCTATCATCCGGACACGGAGTTCCTGGAGGAGCACGGCATCCGCTTCGATGCGGAATCGCGCCGCCCGCGCGTCAACCCGTTGACGCTGGAATCCGAGCGTCCCGGAGTGTACCTGGCTGGAGTGCTTGTGGCAGGCATGCATACCAACGAGATCTTCATCGAGAACGGGCGCTTCCACGGGGCGCAGATCGCGCAAGACATTGCCCGCAAGCTGGTGCGCTGACCGCGGGTGAGAGGGTAACTTCCGCCGCAGTGCACTGGAAGTTCAAGCGGGCGATAACTACTCAGGAACACGTGCTCTGCTAAGCGCGACTCAGGACTTATCCGGTTTCAATACTCGCTAAAGCAGAAGACCGTGTTTGCGCCTTCGGGTGAGAGACAATACTCACCGTTTTCCAATGGCTCGTTTACCTCTACCTTGAAGAGCCGGTTTTCGATCGGCGTTACCAGGATAAAGAGCGGACGATCCTTGTCCTTGCGCCTTCTCGGGTCCGCCGGCAGAGAGAGAGTGCGCTCGCCGCCCCTGATCTCCATCCGAAATAGCGACAGGCGTTCGGGGTTGATCCGGTCCGACTCGAAGAGGAAGACCGGCTCGGGAACCGGCGTTTTCGTGGGCGAACTCGCTCCCGGGACGCTGTAGTTCACTTCGCTCTTGCCCTGGTTCTCACTCGCCGCGCTTTTTTCCACTTCGGTCAATTGCCGGCCATGTTGCAGGAATGGCACGTCCGGTTTCGGCGGGCGCGGCCCCGAGTATTTCTTCTGCGCCGCGGCGGGCAGGGCCAGCGCGATCACCAGAGTGGCGGTGAATGTGACGATCGACAGCCTCATATCTTCAGATTCTCGCAATCCACACGCTCCGGCGCACGGGTGGGTGCGCGGATTTCAATCCAGCGCGCGGCGCCGTTCTCGCGGAGTGCGCTGCGGTTCACTTTCGACCTCTGGTCGTGGATGCGGGCGGCGGTCCCCGCCCGGCGGCGCACACTGGTAAACTGTGCCGTGATGAGACCATCAACCCGATTCCTTTCGCCGGCCCTGTTGGGCTTCGTGATCTGTGCCGTGGCCGCGGCGGAGCCCTGTGAGGGCCTGATCAAACTGAGGCTGCCGGCCACATCCATCTCGCTGGCGCAATCCGAACCCGCGGGCACGTTCACGCCGCCTGCCGGCAAGCCAATCCCCGACATGCCGGCATTCTGCCGCGTCGCCGGCGAGATCCATCCAGCGGCTGATTCGACCATCAAGTTCGAAGTATGGTTGCCGGCCTCGGGCTGGAACGCGAAGTTCCAAGGCGTCGGCAACGGAGGCTATGCCGGCAGCATCGGTTACAATTCATTGGCCGATGCCGTGGCCCACGGCTACGCGACGGCTTCCACCGACACGGGACACGCAGCGGATGGCATCGACGCGACATGGGCGCTGGGACATCCCGAGAAGATCGTCGATTTCGGCTACCGCGCGATCCACGAGACGGCGGTCAAAGCGAAAGCGATCATCCACGCTTTTTACGGCGATGCGCCAAGGCATTCCTATTTCAACTCCTGCTCCAACGGCGGACGGCAGGCGCTGATGGAGGCGCAGCGCTTCCCCGAGGACTACGACGGGATCATCGCCGGCGCTCCCGCCAATTACTGGACTCATCTGATGGCCAATGCGTCGTGGGATGATATGGCGCTCCTGGGCCAGCCGGGGAGCTACATTCCGGCGAGCAAATTGCCCGCGATTCAAAGCGCGGCGCTGGAGGCTTGCGACGCACGCGATGGCGTTAAAGACGGGGCGATAGAGGATCCCGCCCACTGCCACTTCGATCCGGCCGTTTTGTTGTGCCCGGGAGCGGAGAGCGATAGCTGTCTCACAGCGCCCCAGGTGGCGGCGCTGACGAAAATCTACGCGCCCTCACGCGATTCCAAGGGCCGGCAGATTCTGCCGGGTTACTCTCCAGGCGGCGAAGCCCAGCCGGGTGGATGGAACCCCTGGATCACCGGGCCGGCGCCCGAGAAGAGCCTGATGTTCGCCTTCGGGACCCAGTTCTACAAGAACATGGTGTTCGACAACGCGGCATGGGACTACCATTCCTTCAACGTGGATCGCGATACGAAGGCGGCGGACGACAGGGTGGCACGCATTTTGAACTCGACGGATCCGGATTTGCGGGGCTTCCGGGCGCGAGGCGGCAGGCTGATTCTGTATCACGGTTGGAGCGACGCGGCGATCCCCGCACTGAACATCATCGATTACTACAAGAGCGTCGTCTCGAAGATGGGCGCGAAGAACTCCGGCTCATTCACGCGCCTGTTCATGGTTCCAGGCATGCAACACTGCGGGGGCGGCTCCGGCCCAAACAGCTTTGGCCAGTTCGGTGTGCCGCACGGCGATGCGCAGCATGACATCGACGCGGCGCTGGAGCGCTGGGTCGAACAGGGCGTTGCTCCCGAAGAAATCATCGCCACGAAATACAAGAATGACAGCGACCCGAAGGCCGGCATTGCCCGCACCCGCCCGCTGTGCGCCTACCCGCTGGTGGCGCATTACAACGGCAGCGGCAGCACTGACGACGCGGCGAACTTCACGTGCGCGCCGCCCGAGGCGCCCGATCACAGATAGGGCGCTTCCACAGCCGGTTGGGCATTGATACACTGTCGCTGTCATGAGAAAAGCGACTCTGTATATCGTGGCGCTTGCCGCGCTCGGGATGCTACCCGGGTGCAAGAAGGGCGCGGCCGATTTTCCGGCCTTCACGCAGGAATTCATTGAAACGACGCTGGCCCTCAGCCCTACGGGCGCGACGGAGGCCGGCTTCCACAATTACAAGGGCGTCGCACTCGACACCCACCTGGACGATTTCAGCGCGGCGGGCATCGAGAAGAGCCGTGCGGCGTGGGCCGATCTGCGCAGCAAGCTGGAACGCTTCGATCGCGAAAAGCTGGACGCCGAATCCAAGGCCGACGCCGAGCTGATCGAATCGCAGATCAAGCTGGCTGAGCTCGAAGACAAGGAGATTCAGAGCTGGAAGCACAATCCGACGATTTACGTCGAGACGATCGGCAACGGAGTGTTCGTTCCGTACAGCGTGGAATACGCACCGCCGGAGCAGCGCTGGCGGCATATCATTTCGCGGCTCGGCGAAGTGCCGCGCATGCTGGACGAGGCCAAGCTGCAGCTTGTGGACGCGCCGCCCCTCTGGAAGCAAGTGGCCGCGGAGGAGAACGAGGGCACGATCGGCATGATCGAACAGACGTTCCCAGACAAGGCGCCGGCGTCGTTGAAGGGTGATTATGACGCGGCGGCGAAGCCGGCCGTGGCCGCCATGCGCGGCTTCAACGACTGGCTGAAGTCCTCGCTCAAGGATGCGAACGCGGAGAGCTGGCGCCTGGGCAAGGAAAAGTACGCCAAGAAGTTCGCGCTCGTCATGGGCACGGACATCGCGCCCGAACAGATGCTGGCGCGGGCCGAAGAGGCGTTGCGGGATAAACGGCGCGAGTTGTTCGAAGTGGCCCTGCCGCTGCATCACAAGCTGTATCCAACGCACGTCGATCCGGTGGACATGAACCTGATTGTGGGCGAAACATTCAAGAAGATCGACGCGCAGCATCCGAAGCCGGAAGCCTATATGGATGAGGCGCGCAAGGCTCTGGAAGAGACGCGCGCCTTCCTCAAGGCGCATCCCGATCAACTGGTGCAGGATCCGCCGCGGGACAACCTGCAGGTGATCGAGACTCCGGTTTTCATGCGCGGCAGTTACGGCGTGGGCGGTTTCAATGCGGCGCCGCCGATGGAGCCGCAACTGGGCGCGTTCTATTGGGTGACGCCGATTCCGAAGGACTGGCCGAAGGGGCGCGTGGAGTCGAAGCTGCGCGAGTACAACAACTACGGCCTGCGCATCCTGACCATCCACGAGGCGATCCCAGGCCACTACGTGCAGGCGGAATACGCTTCCACCATCGAGCCGTTGTCGCGCCGCATGCTGCGCGCCATCTACGGCAGCGGCGTGTACGTCGAGGGCTGGGCCGTGTACGCTACCGCCGCGATGCTGAAGGCGGGCTATCTCGGCAACTCGCCGGAGTTGAAGATGCAGAACCTGAAATGGGAGCTGCGCGCCATTGCCAACACGATTCTCGACATCCGGTATCACACCATGAACCTGACCGACGACGAGGCGATGGCGTTGATGATGGGCCGGACATTCCAGGAAAAGGAAGAGGCCGTCGCCAAGGTGCAACGCGCCAAGCTGGGCTCGTGCCAGTTGCCGACCTACTTCACCGGCTACACAGAGTGGAAGCGGCTGCGCGCGGCCGCCGAACGCAAGGAAGGCAAACAGTTCCAGGCCGGCGCCTTCCATGAGCGCGCGCTGCGGGAAGGCGCGCTGCCGATGAAATCGCTGGCGACGGTCATGGGTCTGGCGTCAGTGGAGCCCCTGCAATAGAGGATTGGGACGACATCCCGCTTGCTCCGTTGCCCGCGGATGCGGACGGAACGGGCGCCGCGGCGGGCTTGCCACCGCGACCGGCGATGGAAGCGCGAGCGGCGATCGGGCGGCGATCGAAGGCCACGGCAGAGGCGCTCCGAATTGATAGAATGATCACTCGCCGCGTTTTCGGTTGTGCGGAGGTAGCGTGAAGTTATTCGGTCTCCTGCTGCGCTTGTGGAGTTGCGCGTTTTCCATTTTGCTCGGGCTGTTTCTGACGGCCCTGGCAGTGCTCATCGTCGCCACCAACATTCAGAATCTCGACATGTCGATGCTGCCCTGGTGGAAGGGCGGCGTCCTGACGGCCTGGCTGGCGTTCCTGGGTCTGGCCGGCATCCTGGCGGGCGGCCTGGCCCTGCTCAACAAATACAAACCCCTCCTGGTGATCTTCACCCTGGCCGCTTTTGTCCTGATCGTCTACGGGTTCTTCATCAACATGGCCTTCCGGTTCAGCGGCGAGCGGGGCGCCATCAACGCGGCGTGGTTTGCGCTGGGCGCATTGATTGCATTCCTGGGCTCATTGACGCAGTTCGGCCGGCCGCGGCGTTCCTGAGTCCGAATTCCCGAGCATCGTCCGGAAGTCCGCCGGCCGGCGCGTCCATTCACGCGCCTGGGCGCCGGCTGGCGCGGGCAGGCAGCGTGCGCGTGCTCACTTGATCTCTTTGCTTTGCACCGTGGCCGGCTCGGGACCCCAGTTCTCCCGGACGACCAGCGCCTGATCGGAGTAGAATGTGCGGCGCCCCGATTGGCCGAAGACCTGCGGGACGGCGGTGACTGTATAGCCGTCCTTGGTCGGGGTCACTGTGAAGACGTACCCGCTCTTCTGGCCCGTTGCCAGGTCGGGCGAGATCAGATCAGCGCCGGCCGGGCCGGGCTGCCCTCCGCCGGAAGGGGGACCCAGTTGCTGCAGGCTATCCGCGTTGCGGCCGAACTGCGAATAGTATTGGCTCTGCGCCACGTGGATGGTGGTGATCGTGCGGATGGCGGCCATCTCCTGGGCCTGCATGCGAGCAACGTTCAGCTTGGGCGCCGCGATGGCGGCGATGATCAGGATGATCGCAATGACGATCAGCAGCTCGATCAGCGAGAAACCGCGCCGGGCGCGGCGGAGGTGGAACATCATAGGCCGTCTCCTGACACTCTATTCCACAATACTAGACGCGCCGCGGGGCTGATCCGTGGACTCCGGCGCGCCGCGAAATTCCTCGCTCTTGACGAGCGAATCGATGCGCCGCAGCCGCGTCAGCAATCCCCGCAACTGGTCCAAGCGCAGCGCATTGGCTCCGTCCGAGAGCGCGCGCGACGGATCTTCGTGGACTTCAATGAACAGGCCGTCAACCAGCGTGGCCACCGCCGCCCGGGCCAGCGGCTCGATGAACTCCGGCGTGCCGCCCGACGCCTCGCCCGCCGCGCCGGGCAGTTGCACGCTGTGCGTGGCGTCGAAAACCACCGGCCAGCCGGCGGCGCGCATCTGCGGCAGCGCCCGCATGTCGACCACCAGGTTGTTGTAGCCGAATGACGAGCCGCGCTCGGTCAGCAGGATGCGGTGGTTGCCCGTCGCGGCCACCTTCTCCGCCGCGCGCGGGATGTCGTGCGGCGCGACGAACTGGCCTTTCTTGATGTTCACTACACGCCCGGTGCGGCCGGCCGCCACCAGCAGGTCGGTCTGCCGGCATAGAAAGGCGGGAATCTGGAGAATGTCCGCCGATTCGGCGGCGAGTTCGGCCTGCCAGCTCTCGTGGATGTCCGTGAGCACCACGTAGCCCGCGCTGCGCAGGCCGCTGAGAATCCGCAGCCCTTTATCGAGGCCCGGGCCGCGCGACGATCTGGCGCTCGACCGGTTGGCCTTGTCGAAGCTGGCCTTGAAGACGAAATCACCCGCGATCTCGCGGATGGCGCGCGCCAGAAAGTGCACGTGTTCTTCACTTTCGATGACGCACGGACCGGCGATCAGCACCAGCGGCCCGGCTCCGAAAGTGAGCCCCGGCCGCAGCTCGACCACGTTCATGCCTGCGCCTCTCCCGCAAACAGCGGCGTCGCCTCGCTGGCCAGCCGCTTCTGCCGATAGCGGTAAGCGGCGGCCGTGAAGGCCACAAACAGCGGGTGCGGCTCCATCGGCTTGGATTTGAATTCGGGATGGAACTGGCACCCCAGGAACCAGGGGTGGTCGGGGAGTTCGGAGATCTCGACAAACTTGCCGTCTTCCGACCGCCCCGTGATCCTCAAACCGTGCTCCGTCAGTATCTCTTCGAAGCTGCGGTTGAACTCGTAGCGGTGGCGATGACGCTCGCTGATGCACTCCCGCCCATAGGCCTCGCGCGCCCGGCTGCCCTCGGCCAGCAGGCACGGGTAGGCGCCCAGCCGCATCGTCCCTCCCAGCTCCTCCACGCCCAGCAGGTCGCGCAGCTTGTAGATCACCGGATAGGGCGAGGCCGGCTCGAACTCGGTTGAGTTCGCGCCCTCCAGGCCGCACACATTTCGAGCCAGCTCGATCACCGCGGTCTGCATGCCCAGGCAGATGCCGAAATACGGCACCTGGTTTTCCCGCGCATAGCGGATCGCGTTCAGCATCCCCTCCACGCCGCGCTGCCCGAAACCGCCCGGCACCAGAATGCCGTCGTACTGGCCGAGCTCCGCGGCGCAGCCGGGCCATTCCATCTTCGAGCTCTCGATCCAGGTCATCCTGGTCCTGAGGTTGTGGTAGACGCCTCCGTGCAGCAGCGCTTCCTTCAAGCTCTTGTAGGAGTCTTCGTACTCCACATACTTGCCAACCAGCCCGATATGAACCTCGTCCAGCGGATTGCGCATGCGCTCGAGCATCGCGTTCCAGGCCGTCAGATCGCGCCCGCTGCCGTTGGCGATCTCCAGTTGCCGGACCACGATGTCGTCCACGCCCTGCTCGGCCAGGGTCTGCGGAATCTGGTACACCGTATCCACGTCCGAGGCGCTGATGACGGACTCCACGTCCACGTCGCAAAACAGCGCGATCTTGTCGCGCTGATCCTGCGGGATCGGGCGCTCACTGCGGCAGATGAGGATGTCGGGCTGAATGCCCATGGCCCGCAGTTCCTTGACGCTGTGCTGCGTCGGCTTGGTCTTCAGCTCCTGCGCGGCCGCGATCCACGGCACCAGCGTCACGTGGACGAACAGCGTGTTGCGGCGGCCCATTTCATGGCGCATTTGCCGGATGGCTTCCGTGAAGGGCTGCGATTCGATGTCGCCGACGGTCCCGCCGATTTCGACGATCACCACGTCCACGCCGTCGCTTACCTTCCGGGCCGCGGCCTTGATCTCGTTGGTGACGTGGGGAATCACCTGCACGGTCTTGCCGAGGTAATCGCCGCGGCGTTCCTTGGTGATGATGCGCTCGTAGATCCGGCCGGAGGTCAGGTTGTTGTTCTGCGAAAGCTGGGCGTGCGTGAAGCGCTCATAGTGGCCCAGGTCGAGATCCGTTTCCGCGCCGTCGTCAGTCACGAAGACCTCGCCATGCTGGAACGGGCTCATCGTACCGGGGTCCACGTTGAGGTACGGGTCGAACTTGGACATGTTGACCTTCAGGCCCCGGCTCTCCAGCAGGCACCCGATGGAGGCGGCGGTAATCCCTTTGCCCAACGAGGAAACCACGCCGCCGGTTACAAAAATGTACTTAGCCATTCCCTGTGTCCAGCCCTCCCACGGAAATCAGCCGCTCCACCGCCTCCAGGTCCTCCGGAGTGTCGACGCCGATCGTGTCCGAGTCGGTCTCGGCCACGCGGATCGGGATGCCGTTCTCCAGGGCCCGCAATTGCTCCAGCTTTTCGGCCTCCTCCAGCGGGCCGCGCGGCAGGCGCGAGTAGCCTAGCAGCAGGCGGCGGCGAAAAACGTACAACCCGATATGCTTCCAATACGCGGCCTCGGCGCTGCGCTCATGCGGGATCGGCGAGCGGGAAAAATAGAGCGCGTCGCCGTTGGAAGCGGTCACGACTTTCACCACATTCGGGTTGGAGATCTCACGGCGGTCGAAAATCCGCTTTTTCAATGTGGCCATCTCGCAGCCCGGATCGTCTAATAAAGCGAGGATCGCGGCGTCAATCGCCGCCGGATCGATCAGCGGCTCGTCGCCCTGGATGTTGACGATGATTTGTGCATCGGTGTTGGCGGCCGCCTCGGCCACGCGGTCGGTGCCCGACAGGTGGTCGTCGCGCGTCATCACGGCTTCCGCGCCGAACCCGCGCGCGGCGGCGGCGATGGCGGCACTGTCGGTGGCGACGATCACACGGGTGATGTACCGGGATTGCCGGCTGCGCTCCCAGACGTGTTCGATCATGGGTTTGCCGGCGAGTGGGGCGAGAGGTTTTCCGGGGAATCTGCTGGATGCGTGTCGGGCTGGAATGACTCCCAGAATCGAGGGGCGCACAATCGAGCATAGCACAAAAAGAACGCGTGCTATACTTGCCATGGCTGGGTTGAGGCCGGATGCGACTGCCGACTTATAAGTTATTCTTTTTGATGGGCTTGGCGGCTGCCGGCCTATGTAGCCCCGAGCTCCGCGCGCAGGAGGCGCGGCCCGAAATCCAGCCGCGGTCAAAACCCGCCCCCACGGGTCCCGAAGCGGACAATCGGCGCCTCACGCCCAATATCCGCATCGACACCAACCTGGTTCTCATTCCGGTCACCGTGACCACCCCGTTGAACCAGTTCGTCACCGGGATGGAGAAGGAGAACTTTCGTCTCCTGGAGGACAAAGTCGAGCAGGAGATCACTTACTTCGCCAGCTTCGACGCCCCGCTGTCCATCGGCCTGGTCTTCGACGTCAGCGGCTCCATGAGCGGCAAATTGAACAAATCCCGCCAGGCGGCGATTGAGTTCTTCAAGACCGCCAACCCCGAGGACGAATTCTTCCTGGTTGAATTCAACGACCGCCCGCAGCTCGTCATGCCGTTCACCCGGGCCACGGAAGAGATCCAGAACCGCCTGACATTTTCGCAGGCCAAGGGGCGTACGGCCTTGCTGGACGGCATTTACATGGCGCTGCAGGAATTGCGCAAGTCCCATAACACCCGCCGCGCGCTGCTAGTGATCTCCGATGGCGGCGACAACTCCAGCCGCTATACGGAGAGCGAGGTCCGCAACCTGTTGCGCGAAGCCGACGCGCAGCTTTACGCCATGGGCGTGTTCGAACCGATCGGCACGCGCGGGCGGACGGCGGAAGAACTGGCCGGCCCCGGATTGCTCAGCGAGCTGGCCACCATGACCGGCGGGCGCGAGTTCCCGGTCGAAAATCTGAATGACCTGCCCGATATCGCGGCCAAGATCGGTATCGAACTCCGCAACCAGTACGTCCTTGGATATAAGTCGAAAAACCAGACTCGGGACGGGAAATACCGCCGCGTCACGGTAAAATTGAATCAACCGCGCGGTCTGCCGCCGCTCCGGGCCCTGTACCGCCAAGGCTATTATGCGCCCAGTCAGTAAGACAATTCGCCTCGGGATTTTCCTGATCTTCCTGGGCCTGATCATCCAGGCAATCTCCGGCGCGCTGGCCTGCGCTCAGGACCAGCCTTTCGTGATTCGCGCGGAGACGCGCCTGGTGGTGCTGCACATGAGTGTCTTCGACCACTCCGGCAAGCTCATCACCAATCTCCCGCAGGATACGTTCAAAGTTTACGAAAACAACGTCGAGCAGCAGGTGAAGGTCTTCAAGCGCGAAGACATCCCCGTCTCGCTGGGCATCATCGTCGACAACAGCGGCAGCATGCGAGGTGAAAAGCGCGAGCGGGTGGAGCACGCCGTCATCCAGCTGGTCAAGGCCTCCAACCCGCAGGACGAGGTTTTCATCGTCAATTTCAATGACGACGCGTACCTCGATGTGCCCTTCACCCACGACATCCACAAGATGGAGGAAGGCATCGCACGCATCGACGCCAAGGGCGGCACCGCCATGCGCGACGCGGTGTCGATGTCCGTCGATTACCTCAAGCAGGAAGGCAAGATCGACAAGAAGGTCCTGCTGATCGTGACCGACGGCAACGACACGACTTCGACCGGCATCACGCTGGAGAAGCTGGTTGAAAAGGTTCACCGCAACCCCGAATTGCTGATCTACGCCATCGGCATCCTGGGCGAAGAGGACCGCCGCGAGGCCGGGAAAGCCAAGCGCGCGCTCGATTCCCTGACCCGCGCATCCGGCGGTTTCAGCCTGTATCCCAAGGACATCGGCGAAGTGGAGAGCATGGCCCAGGATGTGGCGCATGACGTCCGCAACCAGTACGTTCTGGCCTACACGCCCACCAACCAGAACCTGGACGGCAGTTTCCGCCAGATCCGGGTCGCCGCCGGCAAGTACACCGTACGCACCCGCACCGGCTACTACGCCACGCCCGAGGAGCCCAAGCGGCAGTCCGCCACTGCCGCACCGTCCGAACCGAAACACTGAGCGCCATCCTGAATCCAGGGACTCCACAGCCGATGCGGCATACTGGCATTAGCCATGGCCTATCTGCTTGCTTTGGACCAGGGGACCACGTCGTCGCGCGCGATTGTTTTCCGTGAGGACGCAACCATCGCGGGCCTCGCCCAGCGCGAATTCACTCAGCTCTATCCGCAGCCCGGCTGGGTGGAGCACGATCCGCGCGAAATCTGGAGCACCCAGGTTGCAGTGGCCATCGAAGCCCTGGGCGAGGCGCGTGTCGCGCCCGATCAAATCGCCGCTCTCGGCATCACCAACCAGCGCGAGACCACGATCGTCTGGGACCGCCGGACCGGCGAGCCGATTTACAACGCGATCGTATGGCAGGATCGCCGCACCGCCGACTTCTGCGCCCAATTGAAATCCCAGGGCGCCGAAAGCGAAGTGCAGCGCCGCACCGGCCTGCTGCTCGATCCCTACTTTTCGGGGACCAAGCTGTGTTGGATCCTGGACCACGTCGCCGGCGCCCGCGCGCGCGCCGGGCGCGGCGAACTGGCTTTCGGCACGGTCGACACCTGGCTGATCTGGAACCTCACTGGCGGGCGCGTTCACGCCACCGATGTCTCCAATGCGTCGCGCACGCTGCTGCTGAACCTCGCATCGGCGGAATGGGATGAGGAGATGCTGCGGCTGCTGGACGTGCCGCGCTCGCTGCTGCCGGTCGTGCTACCATCGGCCGGCGTATTCGGCGAAGTTGTGAGCCCGCTCGTGCGCTGGCCGTTCCCCATCGCCGGCGTGGCCGGGGATCAGCAGGCCGCGCTGTTCGGCCAGGCGTGCTTTGAATCCGGGATGGGCAAAAACACGTATGGCACGGGATGTTTTTTGCTGCAGAATACCGGCCCGGCGCCGGTCGTATCGAAAAACCGCCTGCTGACCACCATCGCCTGGCGCACGTCCGAGTCGCTGGAGTACGCTCTCGAGGGCAGCGTCTTCGCCGGCGGCGCGGTCGTGCAATGGCTGCGCGACGGGTTGAAGCTGATTCGCTCGGCACCCGAAATCGAGCCGCTGGCCCGCAGCGTGCCCGACTCCGGCGGCGTCTTCCTGGTGCCGGCATTCGTGGGCCTCGGAGCGCCGCATTGGGACCCCTATGCGCGCGGCGCGATGCTCGGGCTGACGCGCGGAACCACGGACGCGCACGTGGCGAGGGCGGCTCTGGAGTCCATCGCGCTGCAATCGGCCGACGTGTTGGAAGCGATGCAGCTCGACGCGCGGCAGGGATTGAGCGAACTGAGAGTCGACGGCGGCGCCTGCCGCAATGATCTTCTGCTCCAGATGCAGGCCGACTTCCTCCAGGCACCGGTCGTGCGCGCCGCCGTGACGGAAACGACGGCGCTCGGGGCGGCCTATCTGGCCGGGCTCGCGGCGGGCGTCTACCACAGTACCGGCGAGATCGCGTCACAGTGGCGGGCCGGACGCCGTTTCGAGCCGCACATGCCGGCCGAACAGGCTGGGGCGTTGCGCGCGCGCTGGAAGCGCGCCGTCGAGCGTTCGCGCGGCTGGCTGCTTGAATGAATCTTGTGGATGCGCTCCCTGGTCCTCGCGCCCGGGCGCGGAGCGCGCGCGGCTTAGTGCGCCGGCGGAACGTAATCCGGCGGCAGGTTGCTGCCTTCGCCGAAAAAGTACAGCTCCATCTGCTTCAGCAGGAACTCCTGCGCTTCGCGGGTGCCCAGGTTCAGGCGGTACTCGTTCATGATCATCTTCATGTGGTCCACCCACTGCCGCCACGCTTCCTTGCTGACGTTCTCGTAAATGCGCTGCCCCAGGGGATGGTTGTCGAAGGGAGGCTCGCTCAGACCCTCCAGTTGCTGCTTCAGCTTCACGCAATAAACCATGCGCCGGGGCGCGTTTCCGTTGGCCATTTCCTCTCCCCGCTGCCTTTGTTCACCTGTCAGGATAACTCATCGGCGTCGTCTTCCAACAACGCCGAATCCGGCGCCAGCGCGCCATGGACCGGGGCGCGGCGGTGCCGCTTGGCTAGGTAGTCCGACAGCAGCAGAATCGTCCTGCCCCCCCGCTCGAGCCAGCGGTGCGCCGCTTTCTGGTAGCGCCGCAGCATCTCCTTCTTGTTTGGCTCCTCGGCCTGGCAGGACTGAATGTCCAGCAGCACCTGGATTTCCCAGGGCTCGAACGTCGTGCGGCGGATCTCACCCGCGGCCAGTTCCGCGATCATGCTGTCGAATTGAACCAGCCGGCGCTCCAGTTCGTATGCGGGAAGAATCTCCATTCTTGCCCCCAATGAGTATGTTTCCGATCGGGCGGAAAGTCTCATCCTCGTTTCAACACTCCGGAATGGGTCTGCTCACTGCGGCATGCGATGCACCCGGCCGGCATGGCGTAGTCCATCCGCACCCGGTCTCCTCGTCTGTCATATCACGACTTGAATTGCAACGCACGCCGGCGCATTTCAGGCGGCGCAGGCGCTCAGGCTTCCGCGCCACCCGGCCGCTCTCGCCCGGCGCAAGCCGCTACGGCGTGGACGGCGGCGGCTGCCAGCGCGGATTGCACACCGGCCAGGGGGCGAAACTGAGGGTCATGTCCTTGGACTCCACCCACAAGTCCAGCGTGTCGCCGGCGCCGAAGTCGATCACTTCGATGATGCCCGTCTTGCAGTGCCGCACCGCACTCACGTGCTTCTTGGAGACGTCCGAGGCCGGACTTTTCGGCCCCCAATCCTCCATAAATTTCTGGAGGCTGTAATCGCGGCACGGCCTGGCGGGGTCGCAGCCCCACATCCGGTAGGCCGCCTCGTATTGCTTCTCATTCAACAGGCGGAAGAACTGGTGCGCGCGATATTGTTCGCGAATGTCGCGCAGGTTGAACGTTCCGTATGTCGTCAGCGTCCAGTCCACCACCCACAGCGCCGCCACGGCCGCGATCACGATCAGAATCCACCGCACCGCCTTCTCACGCGTTCGATCGGCTGAGCTGTACTGGGATAGAAAATCGCCCATCGCTCCCCTCAGTGATCTATTTCTTGACCGGGTACGCTTTGTCGTAGGCCGTCGTCACGTCGGCCGAAATGTCCATCGGCTGCTTGAAATACAGCGCCGAGTTGGAATCCACCACGATGTCGTAGCCCTTCTCCTCGGCCACCTTTTTGATGACTTCCTGCAGGTTCTTTCCGACCCGCGCCAGCACGTCCTGCCGTTCGCGGTTCACGTCATCCTGCAAGGCCTGCGTGTAGCGCTGCAACTGGACCTGCTTGCGTTGGATCTTCTGGCCCAGCTCGGCCAGCGCCGCGTCGTTGAACTTGCCCTGATTGCTCTGGTAGTCCTGCTGCATCTTGGCCAGGTCTTTTTGCATTTGCGCCAGTTCATCCTGCCGCGGACCGAACTTCGCCCGCAGGTCGATCTCGGCCTGCTTGATCTCCGCGGTCGCTTCCAGCGCGTGCTGGAGGCTGACCACGCCCACTTTGATCTGCGCGGCCGCCGTTGCGCTCAGGCCCACCACGAGCACCGCCGCCGCCGATATCGTCTTCCAACGCGGGAATGACATTGTAGTGCTAACTCTCCCTATCGCCACTCCCGTCAGTCGAGAATGGCCAGAATCTCGTCTTCACGCAGGATCAGGTATTCCTGACCGTCGATCTTCACTTCCGAGCCCGAGTACTTCCCGAACAGGATTCGATCGCCGGGCTTCACGTCCACACTCGCCCGTTGCCCGCTCTTCAGAAGCTTGCCCGAGCCCGCCGCCACCACCTCGGCTTGCTGCGGCTTTTCCTTAGCCGTGTCGGGAATGATGATGCCGCCGGCCACCGTCTCGGCCGCTTCGATCCGCTTCACCATGACGCGGTCGTGTAACGGGCGCAGATTCATGAGGCGTACTCCAGCAATCTGATTTTCGACCGGCGCGAGGAGAATTGTTTCCCGGCGGCAGCGCGTCCGCGGACCCCCGCGGACACGCCATTCCCTCTGCATTGTATGGGGCCGCCAGCGGGGGTGTCAAACCGCCGCCGGCTCGGCTGCAAAGCCGCTTCCCGCCGCTGCCGGCGATTGCGCCGGGCCGGCGGAGGCGCGCACTGCACCTCCCCCCGGGCCCAGCCGTCCGCACTGGACGCGGCCCGCTCCCGCTTACGCCGCCGGGTCGCCCAGCAGGCTCAGGAAAACTTGCGCCGCCCTCGGCAGGCTCCGCCGCCGCCGTTGAATGATCCCCAGCGGCCGAACCAGGCGCTCCTGCAGAGGAATTGCCCGCAGCCGCTCCTCCAGCACGTCCTCCGCCAGCATCGGCTCGGGCAGAATGCTCACCCCCAGCCCGTGCCGCAGCGCCTCCTTCATGCTCGGAATGTTGTCGAACCGGCTCACCACGTGCACCCGCACACCGTGTTCGCGCAAAAAACGCTCCACATCGCGGCTGATCGGCAGATCCTCGTCGAAGCCGATGAAGTCCACGCCTTCCAGCTCCGCCGGACTCAAGTTCGCGCGCTGGCCGAGCGGGTGCCCCGGCCAGCACGCCAGGACCATCGTCTCCTCGCGCCACGGCGCAGCCGCGATTTCCCGTGTCGGCTCGGGATAGCTGATCAGCCCGATATCCGCCCGTTCCTCGGCCACCGCGGCGTAGACCTTTTCCGGGCGCAGGTAATGCACCTCGAGCTGTGCCGCGGGCAGCCGCCGGTAGAACTCCTTCTCCAGCTTCGACATCTCCGACAACCCCACGGAGTAAATCGCCGCCACTCTCACCACGCCGCCGCCCGACCCCTTCATCTCCTCCAGCAGCACGCCAAATTCCTGCTGCCGCCGCAAAACGTCGCGTCCGAAATCGTAAAACAGCCGGCCCGCCGGCAGCACCCCCAGCGGACGGTGCGAGCGGTCCAGCAGTTGAACGCCTAGATGCCGCTCCAGTTCCTGCAACGCCTGGCTGGCCGCCGACTGCGTGACCCCGTTCATCGCCGCTCCGCGGCTGACGCTCCGGCTCTGTACGATGTCCCGGAAAAGTTGTATTTGGGCGAAGTCCATCGGGCCCATCGTATCATAAGAAGTTCTCATGTGACAGGGACTTTATTTCACTTTGACTGATATTGCAAGGAGTGCGTATAATGGGAGAACCCACTCCCACGTTGACCGGTGGATTCCGCTGCAATGAAGGACCATTTTCGACCCCACGGTTTACCCGCGCCGGCCGGGCTGTACCACCCCAGCCTGGAGCACGACTCCTGCGGCATCGGATTCGTCGTGAATATTCACGGCGAACGTTCCCACGATATCATCTCCAAAGGCATCCAGATCCTCATCAATCTGACCCACCGCGGGGCTTGCGGCTGTGATCCGGAAACCGGCGATGGCGCCGGCGTGCTGATCCAGATTCCGCATGAATTTTTCGCCCGCGAGTGCCTGAAGCTCGGCTTCAGCCTGCCCGCCCGGCACGAATATGGCGCCGGCTTCGTTTTCCTGCCCGTTGAGCCGCAGCAGCGCCTGCAGTGCGAGGGCATCATGGAGCGCATCGTCCGCGAGGAAGGCCTGAGCCTGCTCGGCTGGCGCGACACCCCGCTCGACGTCAACGCCATCGGCCGCATCGCCCGCGTCTCGCAGCCTTACATCGAGCAGATTTTTATCGGCCGCACCGCGGGGATGAATGACGACCAACTGGAGCGCAAGCTGTACGTCGTCCGCAAGCGCGCCGAGCGCGAGATCATCGAGTCCGACATCCGCGACAAGAGCTTCTTCTACGTTCCTTCGCTGAGCTGCCGCACCATTGTTTATAAAGGTCTGCTGCTGGCGCCCCAGATCACCCGCTTCTACGGCGATCTCTCCGATCCCGATTGCCTCAGCGCGCTGTGCCTGGTGCACCAGCGCTTCTCCACCAACACCTTCCCCACCTGGCAGCTCGCCCATCCGTTCCGTTACATCTGCCACAACGGCGAAATCAATACCGTGCGCGGCAATGCCGCCTGGATGCACGCCCGCCAGCCGATTCTCGATTCGCCGCTGTTCGGCCCGGACATTAAGAAACTGCTGCCCGTGATCCAGCCCGGCGGGTCGGACTCCGCCACTCTCGATAACGTCGTCGAGCTGTTGTATCTCTCCGGCCGCAGCATGGCGCACGTCATGGCGATGCTCATTCCGGAGGCTTGGGACGCCGACCAGACCATGCCCGCCGAGAAGCGGGCGTTTTACGAATACCACGCTTCCCTCATGGAACCCTGGGACGGCCCCGCCGCGGTCGCCTTCACCGACGGCCGCGTGATCGGCGCGACCCTGGACCGCAACGGCCTGCGCCCGGCGCGCTATCTGGTCACCTCCGACAACCTGTTGATCATGTCCTCCGAGACCGGCGTCCTGAGCGTCAAACCCGAAGATGTCGTCTACAAGGGCCGCCTCCAGCCCGGCCGCATGCTGCTGTGCGACACCACCCAGCAGCGCATCATCCCCGACGACGAGATCAAGCGCACGCTCGCCGCCCGCCAGCCTTACGCCAAATGGATCGAGGAGCAGCAGATCCGCCTCGACCTGCTGCCCCACCCACCGCGCGTCTTCGAAACCGAGCACGACACCGTCCTCCAGCGCCAGCGCTGCTTCGGCTACACCGAGGAGGACATCAAGCACATTATGCTGCCCATGGCCGAATCGGGCGCCGAGCCCGTCGGCTCGATGGGCACCGACACGCCACTGGCCTGCCTCTCCGAGAGGCCGCAGCCGCTGTTCCATTACTTCAAGCAGCTCTTCGCGCAGGTCACCAACCCGCCCATCGACCCCATCCGGGAAGATCTGGTGATGTCGCTGACCAGTTACCTCGGCACCGAGCGCAACATTCTGGCCGAGACCTCGCAGCACTGCCACACGCTCAAGCTCGACCACCCCATCCTGACCAACCGCGACCTCGAAAAGCTCCGCCGTGTCAGCATGGGCGACTTTCTGGCCACCACGCTGCCCATGCTGTTCCGCGTCAACGGCGGCGCCAAGGAGCTCGAGCGCTCCCTCGACAGTCTCTGCCGCCGCGCCTCGCTGGCCATCAAGAACGGCTACACCGTCCTGCTGCTCTCCGATCGCGGCATCGACCAGGAGATGGCGCCAATTCCATCCCTGCTGGCCCTCAGCGCGGTCCACAACCATCTGGTCCGCGAAGGCACGCGCACCCAGGTGTGTCTGATCATCGAAAGCGGCGAGCCGCGCGAGGTGATGCACTTCTGCCTGCTGATCGGCTACGGCGCCAGCGCCATCAATCCCTACCTGGCCATCGAATCCCTGGAAAGCCTCGCCCAGCGCGGCCTGTTGGCCGAAGGCGTCACCTTCGAGACGGCGCTGAAGAACTACAAGAAGGCCGTCAACAAGGGCCTGCTAAAGGTCTTTTCGAAGATGGGCATCTCCACGCTGCAGAGCTATCGCGGCGCCCAGGTCTTCGAGGCCATCGGCCTGGCCCGCGGCATCGTCGACAAGTACTTCACCGGCACCGCCTCGCGCATCGAGGGGATCGGCTTCGATGTGCTGGCCGAAGAGGCCCGCCGCAAGCACGAGTTCGCCTTCCGCCCCGTCACCGAATCCGAGACCGAGCTCGACCCCGGCGGCAACTACGCCTACCGCGTGAATGGCGAATACCACCTCGTCAACCCGTACTCGATCTCCAAGCTCCAGCACGCCATCCGCCAGCAGAGCTACTCCAGCTACCAGGAGTTCGCCGCCCACGTCAACGACCAGAGCCGCCGCCTGTGCACCTTGCGCGGCCTGATGGATTTCCAATGGGCCGCCAAGCCCGTGGCCCTGGAAGCGGTCGAGCCAGCCAACGAGATCGTCAAACGCTTCGCCACCGGCGCCATGTCGTTCGGGTCGATCAGCAAGGAGGCGCACGAGACCCTGGCCATCGCCATGAACCGCATCGGCGCGCGCTCCAACACCGGCGAGGGCGGCGAGGACGAGGCCCGTTTCGCGCGCGATCCCAACGGCGACTGGCGCCGCAGCGCCATCAAGCAGGTCGCCTCCGGGCGCTTCGGCGTCACCGCCAATTACCTCGTCAACGCCGAGGAGCTGCAGATCAAGATCGCTCAGGGCGCCAAGCCCGGCGAGGGCGGCCAGCTGCCCGGCCACAAGGTCGACTCCGAAATCGCGCGCGTCCGCCATTCCATCCCCGGCGTCGGCCTGGTCTCTCCGCCGCCGCACCACGACATCTACTCCATCGAGGACCTGGCGCAGCTGATCTACGACCTCAAGAACGTCAGCCCGCAGGCCCGCATCTCGGTGAAGCTCGTGGCCGAGGTCGGCGTCGGCACCGTCGCCGCCGGCGTGGCCAAGGCGCACGCCGACCTGGTCCTCATCTCCGGCGACAGCGGCGGCACCGGCGCCAGCCCGCTCACTTCCATCAAGCACGCCGGCATTCCCTGGGAGCTCGGCCTCTCCGAGACCCAGCAGGTTCTGGTGATCAACGACCTCCGCAGCCGCATTCGCGTCCAGGTCGACGGCAAGCTCCAGACCGGCCGCGACGTCGCCATCGGCGCCTTGCTCGGCGCCGAGGAGTTCGGCTTCTCCACCATGCCGCTCATCGCCATGGGCTGCATCATGATGCGCAAGTGCCACCTCAACACCTGCCCAGTGGGCATCGCCACCCAGGATCCCGCGCTGCGCCAGAAGTTCACCGGCACGCCGGAAGCGGTCATCAATTATTTCTTCTACGTGGCCGAAGAGCTGCGCCAGATCATGGCCCGCCTCGGCTTCCGCACTGTGGATGAGATGGTCGGCCGCGTCGACCGGCTCGAAATGCGCGCCGCCGTCGATCACTGGAAGGCCCGCGGAATCGACCTCGGCGCGATTCTCTACAACCCGCCCGCGCCAGCCCGAGTCGGCCGCCGCTGCCTGATCGGCCAGGACCACGGCCTCGAAAAAGCCCTCGACTACAGCCTCATCGAGCACGCTCGCGAGTCCCTTGAGAACGGGACCCGCGTGGAAATCCAGCTGCCCATCAAGAACACTCACCGCACCGTCGGCGCCATGCTATCGGGCGCGATCTCGCGCCGCTACGGCTCCGCCGGTCTGCCGCCCGACACCATCCGCTTCCAGTTCACCGGCAGCGCCGGCCAGAGCTTCGGCGCTTTCCTCGCGCCGGGCGTCACTCTGACCCTTGAAGGCGACGCCAACGACTACGTCGGCAAGGGCCTGAGCGGCGGCCGCATCGTCATCTACCCGCCCCGCGCCTCCAGCTTCGTGCCCGAGGACAATATCCTCGTTGGCAACGTCGTGCTGTACGGCGCCACCAGCGGCGAGGCCTTCTTCAACGGCATGGCCGGCGAGCGCTTCGCCGTCCGCAACTCCGGCGCCACCGCCGTCGTCGAGAGCGTCGGCGACCATGGCTGTGAATACATGACCAACGGTCTCGTGGTCGTCCTCGGCCGCACCGGCAAGAACTTCGCCGCCGGCATGTCCGGCGGCATCGCCTACGTCCTCGACGAAACCGGCGAATTCGCCACCCGCCTTTGCAATCGCGCCGGCGTTGACCTCGATCCGGTCTTCGATCCGCGCGACGTCCGCCTCCTCCAGTCCCTCATCGAGCAGCACGCCGACCTCACCGGCTCCCCCCGCGCGCGCTGGATTCTCGACAACTGGTACGCCATGCTGCCGCGCTTCCTCAAGGTCTTCCCCCACGAGTTCAAGCGCGTCCTCGGCGCACCCCGCACCGCCGACATGCCCAAGATCACCCTCACCCGCCCCGACGCCCGTGCGGCCCAGGAGTGGATCCATGGGTAAGATCACCGGCTTCCTGGAAATCTCGCGCGAGACCCCCGCGCGCCGTCCCGTCGCCGAACGCGTCAACGATTGGTTCGAGGTCTACCAGCCGTTCCCCGATGAAAAGGTCCAGGCCCAGGGCGCGCGCTGCATGGATTGCGGCGTGCCCTTCTGCCACACCGGCTGCCCGCTCACCAACATCATTCCCGACTTCAACGACCTCGTTTATCGCGACCGTTGGAAGGACGCCATTCGCGTTCTTCACGCCACCAACAATTTCCCCGAATTCACCGGCCGCCTGTGCCCCGCGCCCTGCGAGGCCGCCTGCGTCCTGGGCATCAGCGAGCCGCCGGTCACCATCAAGGCCATTGAACGCGCCATCATCGACCACGCCTGGGAACGCGGCTGGATCAAGCCCGAGTTTCCCTCCCAGCGCACCGGCAAGCGCGTCGCCGTCGTCGGCAGCGGGCCCGCCGGCCTCGCCGCCGCCCAGCAACTGGCGCGCGCCGGCCACCTGGTCACTGTCTTCGAGAAAAACGACCGCATCGGCGGCCTGCTGCGCTACGGCATCCCCGACTTCAAGATGGAGAAGCACTTCATCGACCGCCGCATCCTGCAGATGGAAGCCGAGGGCGTGACCTTCCGCACCGCCGCGCACGTCGGCGTGGACGTTCCCGTGGACCATCTGAAACGCGACTTCCACGCCCTGCTCCTGGCCGGCGGCGCCGAGCGGCCGCGCGACCTCAACGTCCCCGGCCGCGAGCTGAACGGCATCTTCTTCGCCATGGATTTCCTGCCGCAGCACAACCGCCGCAATGCCGGCGACTTCATCCCTGACGCGTCCTGGATCAGTGCCGCCGGCAAACACGTCATCATCATCGGCGGCGGCGACACCGGCGCCGACTGCCTCGGCACCTGCCATCGTCAGAAGGCCGCTTCGATCCGCCAGCTCGAGATCATGCCCCTGCCGCCGGCCGAGCGCGCGTCTTCCACGCCCTGGCCGCAGTGGCCGCTGATGCTCCGCACTGAGAGTTCGCACGAGGAGGGCGGTGAGCGCCACTGGTCCATCCTGACCACGCGCTTCCACGGCGACGGCCACGGCAACGTGCGCGCTCTCGAGACCGTGGCTGTCGGCCCTCCGCCTGCCTTCGCGCCCATCCCCGGCACCGAACGCGAGTTCCCCGCCGATCTCGTCCTGCTGGCTCTCGGCTTCACCGGCCCCGTGAACAACGGCCTTCTCGCTCAGCTCGGTGTCGAGTTCGACGCCCGCGGCAACGTCAGGACCGGCGACAACTCGATGACCTCGCAACCCGGCGTCTTCGCTGCCGGCGACATGCGCCGCGGCCAGTCGCTCATCGTCTGGGCGATCGCCGAAGGCCGCACCGCCGCCCGCGCCATCGACGAATACCTCCAGAGCACCGCCAGCGTGGCCTGATGCTCCACCGAGCTGGGCGGCTGCGCGGGGTCCCTCTCGTGTAGGATGATTCCGATCCGCCATCCAGCGTGCATCCTGGATCAACTCGGGAGATGACCAATGTTCCGCCTAGCCCTCGTCTGCGCCGCACTATTCGCATCCGTCCTGCTGGCTGAAGGTCCGCGGCCCGTCCGCGTGACCATCCAGGCCGCCGCGCCCGTCCGCACCATGCGCGGCGGCATCGGCGCTTCCTGGCACGCCATCGACATGGAATTACCCAGTCACCAGCCCCAAGGCGACGACTCCTATTCCGGCAGCGCCTGGGGCGGCAACCCCAACCCCGACGATGCCGCGGCCTGGCAGCGCCTCGCCGCTCATGCCGACTGGCTCGGTCTCGACTGGGTCCGGGTCGAGCTCGAACAGCGCATGTACGAACCCCGCCGCCGCGAATTCTCCTGGGACAACCGCGACATGCGGGCCCTCTATCGCATCCTCGATTGGGCCCAGGCCCGCGGCGTCGATGTCTTCCTCCAGCAGATGTGGTCCGACGTGGATTGGAATGCCTATCCTGGTCTTGAAAACGACCCCGTCGGCCGCCTCCGCAGCGCGCCGCGTTCCCTGCCCGAATTCGCTTACGGCCTGGGCGAGCTGGTCGCCCATCTCACTCGCGACAAGGGCTACACCTGCATCCGCTGGCTCTGCATCGACAACGAGCCCGGCTGGGACGAATTCTCCTGGTGGCAGGATTCCAAGCTCAAGGCGCTGCCCATCGCCCCTGCCTTCCCGGCCGTCCGCGCCGAGCTCGACTCGCGCGGCATCCACCTGCCCATCTCCGGCCCCGACTGGACCGACCTGCCCAGGCTCGATCCCTCCAAATTAGGCTTCGAATCCTCGCTCGGCGCCTACGACCTCCACTCCTACACCGCCGTCTTCGACGACATGCAGGCCAAGGACAGCTATCCCATCCGCGAGGCCGAACAGCGCCTCGCCGAATGGGCCAAGTACGCCCATGACCGTGGCAAGCCGCTCTTTCTCTCCGAGTTGGGCACCATGGGCTTCGGCTGGGGCCGCCGCCACCCCGGGCCCGGCAGCTACGACTCCGGGTTGAAGGACGCCTCGCTCGTCGTTCGCGGCATCAACGCGGGCGTTGACGGCTTCAATCGCTGGAGCTTCACTAATCGCGGCGACCTCGACGGCCAATGGCAGTTGGTCGATACCTGGGACCCTGATGCCAATCGCCTCCTTCCCCAATTCAATCCCCATCCCAACACCTATTTCCAGTTCGGTCTGCTCTCGCGTTTCATCGCCCTGCATTCGGGTGTTCTCGATACCCGCGTCGAAGGTTCCTTCAACGACCGGGAGCGTAAGGTCGTCGCCGCCGCCCTGCGCAGCCCCAAAGGCAACCTGACCATCTGTGTGGTCAACGAATCCGCTCGCGACGCCGATACGACGATCGAGCTCCAGGGCCTCGCCGCCGCGACAACTCTCTACAAATACGCGGTCACCCCCGCCGACCGCGACCGCTCGGACGTCCGCATACGCCCCTTGCGCAAGCTCTCCGTGAAGCCGGGCTCCGCACAGTTCCACGATCGCATCGCCGGCTCCAGCGTCACCGTCTATTCGAGCTACCGCCTCGCTCCCGACGCCCCCGGCATCGCCGTGGAACACTAACCCTCCCCGCGGCTTCTTGTTGGGCCGCCGATTTTGGCCGCAGCCGGCTTTGTCGGCGGCCTCCCAATTCGTATGCTGGTAGGTTCATGCTGCAACGCGGTCTCGCCTGGCTCCTCCTGCTCTCACAAGCCGCGCTGACCGTCTACGCCCTGCTGGCCGACCAGCTCTTTGCCCAGCCCGTGTGGACGCCCGAGGGCCTCCATCATCTGGCGCTCTATCTGGCCGTCTTCGCCGCATTCTCCGCCGCCGTCCTGTTGCTGGCCGCCCGCTGGTACTCGGCCCTCCTCACGCTGGTCGGACTGGCCTACTCCTGCTACTTCGTCGGCCCGCGTCCCGTCCTGGCCGTCCTGTATCTCCTGCTTTCGGCTTTCTGCACCGGGCGGCTGATCCTGCGCAAGATCGTCCAGCCTACCTCCACGACCCACATCCTGACCCTCCTGACGGGCTTTGCCGTGTACCTCGTCTGGTTCCTGGTGATGGTGCGTTTCCCGATCCACTACGCGTGGTTTTACTGGATCGCCCTCGCCGTGCCGGTTCTCGCCGCGCTGCGCCTCGGACGCTTTCCCATCCTCACCGCGCCGCGCGGCCCGGACGGATTCGCCCACTCCTGGCCGCTGGCCCTGTTGTGGATGCCGCTGCTCGCCAACTGGCTGCTCGCGCTCAAGCCCGAAGTCAGCCCGGATGGCCTGGCACAACACCTGGTCTTCGCCGCCCACCTGGCCGTGAACCACCACTGGGCCTTCAAGGTCGAGCAGTTCACCTGGGCCGTTTCCCCCGTCGGCGCCGAGTCCCTGTTCGGCCTGGCCTACATCCTGGGTGGTGAATCGGCCGCACGCCTGTTGAACTTCGCGCTGCTCGCGGCCCTGTGCTGGATGCTCTACGAGCGCCTCCACCGCCGCGTCCCCGCCTGGATCGCCGGTTGCCTGGCCGGCTCCCTGGCCGCCATGTCGTTGACCCAGATGGTCACCGGCAGCCTGGGCGTGGAAAACTGGGTGGCCGCTTTCCTGCTCGGCGCCGTGCTGCTACTGCGGCTTCACAAACGCGAGCAGCACCGCGTCTACGCCAGGTGCTGCGCTCTGCTCGCCGGCGCCGCCTGCGCCTGCCATGTGAGCGGCTTCGCCTTCCTGATCCCCTTCTTCATTCCTTTCGCCAGCATGACGCCGCCCGGCACCTGGATGCCCTGCCTCTGTCTCGCGCTCGCCGTGGCCGTATTCCCCTATCTGGAAGCCCTGCTGCACACCGGCAACCCCGTCTTCCCCTACTTCAACGAATTCCTCCGTGCCCAGCCCCTCGACTCGCCGGTGCCCATCGGCTCAGCGCTCTTCCACCAGCCGCTCTCCTGGCGCGTTCTCTATGACATGACCTTCCACTCCAGGCGCTTCACGCCCGGCTTCGACGGCTCTTTTGGTTTCAGCCTCTTCCTGCTCCTGCCCGCGGCCGTCGTCGGCGCCAAGCGCCGCTGGCCCCGCACTGGGTTCGTCCTGCTGTGGATGGTTCTGGCCGGCCCGGTCGTGATCCTCCTGATCGCGCCCCAGTTGCGCAACATTTACGCCGTGGCGCCGCTGGCCATGCTTCTCATTGGCATCGCCATCGGCAGCTACCGGCTCCATGGCGCCGGCCTGACCCGCGTTTTCGGCTTTCTGGCGCTGGCCGCCTATGGCCTGGGCTTCGCTTTCTTTCCGGCCGCGGGCGGACTGCACAACGACTTCATTTTCGACCCCCGCCAGGCCCGCGCCGATACCGCCCGTTATCTCGCCGCCCACGCCCCCGAGCGGCCGCTCGTCGATACCCTCCGCGCCCTACATCCATCCACCGCCGTCGCCTTCCTCGAGTCCGCCAATATCGGCGATTATGCCGGCCGCGTCTTCACCAATTCCTGGCGCACGCCGGGCTTCCCGCGCCGCTTATATGAATCCTCCAACGCCGCCGCGCTGATTGCCCTCAGCGCCGACCCCAAGTTCAACCTGGGCTACTTCATCTCTTACCGCGAGACGCCCTTCCGCCATCTCACCGTCGTGCCCAGCCGTGAATTCCTGGAGCGCTATACCCAGCTCGTCCAATCCTTCGGCGACGCCGAATTGCGGCGCTGGATCCAGCGCCAGGGCGGCGAGGCCGCTCCCGAACAGGCCTGGGCCGGGCCCGGCCGCCACGACGATCTCGACTCCGCCGTTCACTTCGAAGGCCAGTGGGCCCGGTTGATCGACCAGCCGCGGACTTTTCGAAATACTCTTGTGCACACCAACGATAAGGCGGCCCTGGCCGAGATCCACTTCGACGGCCGTGCCGTCCGGCTGATCTATACCGCCGCCGCCAACCGCTGCCTGGCGGTCGCCGGCTTCCGCGGCAGTTACCAGGCCCCGCTCGAATTCGACGAATTCTCGCCCCACACCCAGTGGCAGGCCCTCTCGGCGCCCTTCATCGCGCCCGCCCCCGGCCGCAATATCCTCAGCCTGCGCATCGCCTCTCCCGAAGCCGCGCTGCGCTCCAGCGCCGGCGCCTGTCATATGGACCTCGACGGCTTCATCGTCGAGTGAACCACCCGGCCGCTCCCGGCGGTGCGCGCTCCGCACCATTACGATAGATACATGGATCTTTCACCCACGGCCTCGGACTCCGCTCCCGCCAATCCCGGGTCTCCGCCGCCCGGTTCCTTCCAGCCGGTCATCGATCTCGAGCGCCGTTACCTCCTCCAGAACTACGCCCGCTACCCGCTCGTGCTGGAGCGCGGCAAAGGCTGCTGGGTCTACGACATCGATAAGCGCCGCTACCTCGACCTCATCACCGGCATCGGCGTCAACGCCCTGGGCCACGCCCACCCGCGCATCGTGCGCGTGATCCGCGACCAGTCCGCCAAACTGATCCATTCCTCGAACCTCTACTACCACCGCTACCAGGGCCCGTTGGCGAAGAAGCTGTGCGAAACCACCGGTCTCGACCGCGTCTTCTTCTGTAACTCCGGCACCGAAGCCGTCGAGGGCGCCATCAAGATGGCCCGCTCCCACGGCCGTCACATCCACCCCGATAAGTTCGAGCTGATTTCGCTGGAGAACTCCTTCCATGGCCGTTCCATGGGCGCGCTCTCCATCACCGGCCAGCCCAAGTACCGCGCCGATTTCGAGCCCCTGCTCCCCGGCGTGCGCTTCGTCCCCTTCGACGATTCGGCCGCCTTGGCCGCAGCCGTGAACGAGCGCACCGCCGCCATCTTCGTCGAGACCATCCAGGGCGAAGGCGGCATCAACCCCGTCCCCGCCGAACGCCTGCGCCTGGCGCGCGAGCTCGCCGACCACCATGACGCCCTGCTCGTCTTCGACGAAATCCAATGCGGCGTCGGCCGCGCCGGCCGCCACTACGCTTACCAGTTGGCCGATCCGCCCGTCCTGCCCGACGTCGTGGTGCTGGCCAAGCCCATCGCCTGCGGCCTCCCGCTGGGCGCCATCGTGAGCAACGAGAAAGCCGCCGCCGCCATCGCGCCCGGTATGCACGGCAGCACCTTCGGCGGCGGCGCCCTGGCCTGCCGCGTGGCCCTCGAATTCTACGACATCCTCGAGGAACTGCTGCCACAGATGCACCGTGTCGGCGGCTATTTCTTCGACGGCCTGCGCCGTCTGCAGAAGCGCTACGGCTTCATTCGCGACGTGCGCGGCGCCGGCTTGATGATCGGCGTCGAGCTCGACTTCGTCTGCAAGCACCTCGTGGCCGAGGGCATCGAGCAGGGTCTGCTGTTCAACGTGACGCACGATCGCGTCGTGCGCCTGCTGCCCGCTTACATCATTACGGAGAAGGAGGCCGACCGCGCCCTGCACGGCCTCAATCGCATCTTCCGCCACGCCCGCCCGGCCGCATAGTGGCGCGTTCCGCCCTCACGCCGGCGATGCCGCCCGCGGCCTATCCCCCGCCGCGGCCCGCACCAGCACAAAGCCCACGCCCATGAAACCCGCGCCCAGCCAGTACGGCGCGCCCATGGCTATATGGTCGAACGCCGCGCCCGCCACAATCGGCCCGCCTACCCGCGCCAGGCTGTTCAGCGAGCTGCCCACGCCCATCAACACTCCCTGCTCCTGCGGATCGCCCTCCCGGCTCAGCAGCGCCCACAGCGCCGGCCCCGCCAGCCCGTTGCCCGTGGCAATGACGCCGATCGCCGGGTACAGCACCCACGCCCGCGGGCACCACGCCAATAGCGCATAGCCCGCCACGGAAATGATCAACGCCTCCGACGCCAGCCGCGTCTCCCCGACTTTCGGCAGCACCTTCCGCACCACGTACCCCTGCATCACCACCGACACCGCCCCCAGCCACACCAGGATCAGCGCGTTCTGCGCCGGTGTGAGGCCGTAGCGGTTCAGCGTGTATACGGCAAAATTCGATTGCAGCCCGCTCATCGCCAGGCTCAGCATGAAGAACCCCGGCAGCAGCCAGCGCAGCATCGGGCGGCGCAGCGGGCCGACGATCTTGTGCAACGGATCCAGGTCGCGCATCCGGAACGAAACCTTGTGGCGCGCCGCGGGCGGCAGCGACTCGGGCAGGAAGAACGCCGCCGTCAGCATCGTCGCCAGCGACACGATCCCCGCCCCGAACGCCGGCGCCTGCAGGCTGATCTTGCTCAGCGCTCCGCCGATCCCCGGCCCCAGCAGAAAACCCAGCCCGAACGCCGCCCCGATCAGGCCGAAATTCTTGGCCCGGTCCTCGGGCCGCGACGAGTCGGCGATGTAGGCTTGCGCCGTCGAGATGTTGCCACCCGTCAGGCCGTCGATAATCCGCGCCAGCAACAGCACCCACAAACTGCCGGCCCAGCCGAACAGGAAGTAGCCGCAGGCCGATCCGAATATGCTCATCAGCAGCACCGGCCGCCGCCCCACGCGGTCGGAAAACGCCCCCAGCACCGGCGTCGCCAGGAACTGCGCCGCCGAATACGACAGGCTCAGCCAGCCCACCATCAACGCATCCGTCCGGTAGACCCGCACGATGTACGGGATCACCGGCAGCAGAATGCCGGCCCCCAGCAGATCCAGCGCGACGATAAAAAACGCCAGCCCCAGCGCCTTGCGATTTGTCGTGTTCTGACTCACAGCCCCAATCGCTCCATTGTCGCGGGTCTTGTCGCGTCCGCGCCGCGGGCGATCGGCTAAATCCGGTCGGGTGTAGACTGTCCCCAGCCGAATGCCCCCATCGGCATTGCGCTTGAAACCTCGTGAACTAATTGGGATGGATCAACAACGATGCCTTCAATTCCATGCCCCATCCGAGGGCCTGTTCACACTACGCGGACTTCTGGCGACGGGAGCCGGTTTTTCCGAGTTCCAGGAGCGAGGAGCGACGCATACCCAGCGTCTGCGAGCGACGAGCGACGCAGAAATCGGTGAAACCGGCCCCGTCCCTCCGGGTTGCGGCGAAAAGCCATCCGTTCGGGTAGCGTGAACAGGCCCTAGGCTGCGCACCGTTGCTGGCCGCGGCGCTTCCGGGCGCTCAGCTGCCCCCGGCCGGCTCCGTTCCAGCGGCCGCCTCGGGCCAGGCCCTCTCCGCCTAGCCACTTCCCGATGCACTGACCCCGCCCATCCGCCGCCGCTCCCGCGCGGCCCCCAACTCCCTCGCCCGCCCTGCGTCCGGCGTGCCCGATCCGCTCCCGCGCGGACCAACTCGCACGGGGAAACCGGTCCTCCCTATCCCTCTGTCGGGCGAGTTTTGGGCCAGCCGAAAGCTCTTGCCTGGACCCCCGGGAACTGCCCCGGGCCGTATGGTACGATGCCCACGAGATCTCGTCGGAAAGCCCGGCCCAGAGTGCAGCAACCACGCAGTGTACTGATTTGCCACCATGACGAACCGCTGAACCGGTTCGGCCTGGCGCGCTGGCTGGCATCCTTCACCGCTCTGGCCGCCATCATTGTCGTCCGCGAGCCGCGGGCGCGCCTGCGGCAGCGCATCCGCCGCGAACTCAAGCGGGTGGGCCTGCTCCGCTTCCTGGACGTGCTCGCCTTCCGGGCCTACTACAAGCTGGCGCTGGCGCGAGCCGACGAGGCCTGGACCGCGGCCACGCTGAACGCTCTCGTCGAGCGTTACGCCGACGTTCCCGCCTCGTGCCGCATTCTCGACACGCCCAGCCCCAACAGCGCCGAAGCCTTGCGGCTGCTGCAGGAGATTCAGCCCGATCTCATCCTGGCGCGCTGCAAGAACATCCTGCGCCGGCAGGTGTTTGAGACCGCGCGCATCGGCACCTTCGTCATGCACCCCGGCATCTGTCCGGAGTACCGCAATGCGCACGGCTGCTTCTGGGCGCTCGCCGGGCGCGATCTCGCGAATGTCGGCATGACCCTGTTGCGCATCGATGCCGGCGTGGACACCGGCCCCGTGTTCGGCTATTACCGCTGCCGCTTTGACGAGCGGCGCGAATCTCACATCGTCATTCAAAGCCGGGTCGTGTTCGACAATCTGGACGCGCTGAGGGCCAGGTTCGAGGAGCTTCTGGCCGGCAACGCGCGGACCATCGACACCGCCGGGCGCAGGTCGCGGGCCTGGGGCCAGCCGTGGCTCACGAGCTACCTGCGCTGGAAGCGTGCCGCACGCCGGAGCGCCGGGTGAATATGCGCGCCATTACCCTCCTGTTCCACGATGTCGTGCCTGACGGCCGCTGGGAGCTGAGCGGCTTCCCGGGCGCCGATGCCGACGTGTACAAGATGGATTGCGCCGAGTTCCGCCGCCACCTGGCGGCGATCGCACAGCGTCTCCACTACCCGCCGGCCACCGCATCCGAGCTGCTCAACGGCGCCTCGGCGGGGGATCGCCCCGTGCTGCTGACGTTCGACGACGGCGGCGTGAGCGCGGCGCTGTTCATCGCCGGCATGCTCGATGAGTTGGGGTGGAAGGCGCACTTCCTGGTCACGGCCGGCCGCATTGGCACGGCCGGGTTCCTGGATCGGCCCCAAATCCAGGATCTGCGCCGGCGCGGCCACGTCATCGGGAGCCATTCCTATACCCACCCGACGCGCATGGCCCGCTGCACGTCCGCCCAACTGGACGACGAATGGCGGCGCAGCGTGGCCGCGTTGAGCGACATCCTCGGCGAGGGGGTGGATGTGGCGTCCGTGCCGGGGGGCTACTACTCGCGCCCCGTGGCCCGCGCCGCGGCCCGGGCCGGCATCCGGCTGCTGTTCAATTCGGAACCCGTGACGCGCTTGCAAACCGTCGATGGCTGCCTGGTTGCCGGGCGTTTCACCGCCATGCGCGGCCAGGCGCCCCAACGCTCGGCGGCCATTGTCGTCGGCGACGCGCCGTTGCTGGCGCGCGAGTACCTCTTCTGGAACGCCAAGAAGCTGGCCAAGCTGCTTTTGGGCGGCGTCTGGTTGCGGGCACGGGTCATGCTGCTGGAGCGCAGCGCGCGCAAGTCCTCGCCCCCCGCCGCGGATTCCCGTGACGGCATGGCGCGCTGAGGCGTGGGTTCGGCGCGCGCGCCTCACCCCGCGGCCTCTCACGGCGCGCCATCAGTCGGCCGGACGTGGGCGCGGCGTGGCATCCGCGGTGATCAGCCCCAGGCACCACTTGGTCGCCTCCAGCCACATCTTCTGGATGTCGGGGCGGTCCCACGATTCGGGCGTATGGCCGAACGTCGAGTAGAAGACGCGCCCCTTGCCGTAGGTCTTCATCCACGCCACGGCGAAGTCCTTGTCGGTGCGGCGCACGTTGCGGTTCGCCAGGTCGATCTTGTTCTCGTCCAGACGCATCAGCACGCGGACCTTCTGGCGCGAAAACTCCTTGCTGGGCTGGTAGATCTCGTCCCAGGTGGTGAAGGCCAGCGGGAAGTGGCGCACGATCGGGTTGGCCGGGTCCTCGACGATCACCGGCGCCTCAAACGTGTTCCAGGGATGGTTGTCGAAATAGGCACCGGTCATCTCGCCGAACTCCGGCCACTTGTAGAACGTATCGATGGCGCTGTGGACACCCAAAAAGCCCTTGCCGTCTTCCTTGATGAACGACATCAGCGCGGCCTTCTGCTCGTCATCCATCTTCAACTCGCCGGTGGTGTAGAAGGCCACGGCGTCGAAGTAGTCCAGGTTCTTGGCGTTGCCGTCGAGCTTCTTCTTGGTGATCCACTGCGTGTCGGTCTTGAAGTAGGTGTCCCACAGCGCCGACTGCCGGCCCAGGTTCCACAGCGTCGCCATGGCCTGCGACGTGGAATCGTGCTGGAAGCCCTCGACGGCGCCGATCACCAGCAGCCGCTTGCGCTTCTGCTGCGCCCGCAGCGGGCCCGACAGCGGGACAGAGAGGCCCGCGAGAACCAAGGCGGCGGTCAGGAATCGTATTGCTTTCATGGCATTTCCTCGCTCGCCGCTCATCATATCACCCACGCCCCGGCGCGTCCGCGCGCCGCTTCCAGGTGATTGATTCTTCATCATTTCAGCCATAGAAAAACCCTCTTGGATCGATCAAAATTTCTGTGCAGGCGGCTCCGGCGGGCGCGGTACGATAGCTTAAACCCCCGTCTGGTTTGCCATTCCCCAAGAGGAGTACCCGTCCCGTGTTCAGGAGAACCTGTCTTTTCCTACTGACCTCCGTTGCTCTCAACGCCCAGGTCGTCCCCAATGCTGATGCGCGGTTGAAATCGCTGGAGGAGGCCGCCAGGGCGGCCCAATCCGCGGGTGACAACGCTTGGATGTTGGTCAGTTGCGCGCTGGTCCTGTTCATGACCGGACCCGGACTGGCCCTGTTTTACGGCGGTCTGGTCCGGCGCAAGAATGTCCTCGGAACCATGATGCACAGCTTCGCACTGATGGTCCTGGTCACGATCCTGTGGGCCGTGGTGGGCTACAGCCTGGCTTTCGGCCAGGGCAATCCGTTCATCGGCGGGTTCCAGTTCGCCTTCCTGCACGGCGTCGGCACAGACCCCAACCCCGACTACGCCGCGACGATCCCGCATCTGACCTTCATGGCGTTTCAACTGATGTTCGCCATCATCACGCCGGCGCTGATCTCGGGCGCGTATGCCGAGCGCATGAAGTTCTCGACGATGCTGGTCTACACCACGCTGTGGATGCTGGTGGTGTACTTCCCCATGGCGCACATGGTGTGGGGCAAGGGCGGGCTGCTGAACGCCTCGCTGGGCGGGCGGATCCCGTGCCTGGACTTCGCCGGAGGGACGGTGGTGCACATCACCTCGGGCGTTTCGGCGCTGATCGCCGCGTTGGTGCTGGGCCGGCGCGCGGGCTACGGGCGCGAGCCGATGAAGCCGCACAACCTGGTGCTCAGCGTGACCGGCGCGTGCATGCTGTGGGTGGGCTGGTTCGGCTTCAACGCCGGCAGCGCGCTGAACGCCGGCGGGCTGGCCTCGAGCGCGTTCGTGGCGACGCACTTCGGCGCGGCCGCGGCCGCTGCGGGATGGATGCTGGCCGAATGGCTGCACAACGGCAAGCCGAGCATGCTGGGCGGCATTTCGGGCTGCGTCGCCGGGCTGGTGGCGATCACGCCCGCATCGGGCTTCGTGCAGCCCATGCCGGCGCTGGCCATCGGTTTCCTGGCCGGCCTGCTGTGCTTCTTCATGGTGACAGCGGTGAAGATGAAGCTGGGCTACGATGACTCGCTCGACGCCTTCGGCGTGCACGGCGCGGGCGGAACCCTGGGGGCCCTGCTCACGGGCGTATTTGCCTGTAGCCTGGTGAACCCGATCTTCAAGGATGCCTCCGGCAAGACGCTGGCTTCGGGGCTGATCGAGGGCAACGCGGCGCAGCTCGGCCATCAGGCGGTGGGCGTGCTGATCGCGATCTCACTCGCCGCGGCGGGCAGCTTCGTGTGTCTCAAGATTGCAGCGGCGCTGTGCGGTCTGCGGCCCAGTCCCGAACAGGAGGAGGACGGCCTGGACCTCAGCATGCACGGTGAAGAGGGCTACAATCTGGAGTCGTAGCGCCGAATTGGAGCAACGGAGATCAGCCATGAAGAAGATCGAAGCAGTGATCCAGCCTTTCAAGCTCGAGGATGTCAAGGAGGCCCTGAAGGCCATCGGCATCGACGGCATGACCATCATCGAAGTGCGCGGCCACGGCCGCCAGAAGGGGCACAAGGAGGTCTATCGCGGCCAGGAATACCAGGTTGACCTGCTGCCCAAGGTGAAGCTCGAGATGATCGTCGCCTCGGCCCGCGCCGAGGAGGTGATCCAGGCTCTTTCGAGCGCCGCGCGAACCGGCAAGATCGGCGACGGCAAGATCTTTGTCTACGACGTCGAGGAGGCGATCCGCATCCGCAATGACGAGCGCGGGGAAGCAGCGCTTTAAGGAGCTCACCGCAGACCTGCGCGCCCGGTTTCTGCAAAACGGGGACGCGGGGCAGGTGTGGATGGCGCGGACCGCCTACGTTGACGCGGCAGTACTGGAAGCGCAAGCGGCGGCGCTGACGCCGGTGTTCCCCGATGGACTGGCGCTGGCCGCCGTGGGCGGCTACGGGCGGCGCGAGTTGTTCCCGTATTCTGATGTCAACCTGCTGATCCTGTCGCGGCGGCCACTGATGGATTCGGCGTCCCGGACGGCGATCTCCGATTTCGTGCGCCGGCTGTGGGACGGCGGGCTGCGCTGCAGCCAGTCGGTGCGCACGATCGATGAGTGCTGCGGGCTGCACGACGGCAATCTCGAACTCACCATCAGCCTGCTGGACGAACGGTACCTGGCGGGCGACGTGGGCCTGTACGGCGAGTTCCGCGCACGCTTCGTCCGCTTCCTCAACTCGGAGCGCAGGGAGATTCTGCGCCGGCTGTGCCGCGCGACGCGCTCGCGCCACGCCCAGTTCCACCAGACGATTTACCGGCTGGAGCCGGATGTCAAGGAGACGCCCGGCGGCCTGCGCGACCTGCAGGCCACGCGCTGGCTGCAACTGCTGCGCGCCGGCTCCGTCGAGCCGCCCTCCGACCCGCGGCCGGCGGCGCTGGTGGCCTCCGTGCGCAGCTTCCTCCATTTCCGCGCCGACCGCGACCAGAACCTGCTGGATTTCGAGTCCCAGGACCAGCTCGCCGCGGCGTCGTTCTCGCCATGGAAGGAACCGGCGGCGTGGATGCGCTCGTGGTACCGCAACGCCTCGCGCATCTGGCTGGGCGTGCTATCGGAGATGGAAGCCGCCGAGACGGTGGAACGCTCGATGATCGCCAATTTCCGCGATTGGCGGGCGCGGCTGTCCAACTCCGAGTTCACGGTCTCGCGCGATCTGATCTTCCTGCGCAATCCGGCGGAGCTGGACTCCGACGCCGAGCTGCCGCTGCGGCTGTTCCAGTTCGTGGCCCGGCACAACGTCGCCCCGGCGCGGCAGACCGAACAGCGCATCTCGGCGCACGTCAACCAATGGACCCAGGATTACGCGAAGCATCCGCCGCCGGGCCGCTGGTGGCGTGAATTCCTCTCGCTGCCCAACGTTTCGCTGGCCCTGCGGTCGATGCGCGCCTGCGGCTTCCTGGAGGCCATCCTGCCGGAGTGGGAGCGGCTGGAGCATCTGGTGGTGCGCGACTTCTACCACTACTACACGGTGGACGAGCACACCATCGTCACGCAGGAGTCGCTGGAGGAGCTCGCCGGCGTCAAGGAAGGCCCGCGGCGGCGTTTCACCTCGCTGCTCCAGGAAAGCCGGGCCGACCTGTGGCTGCTGCGGCTGGCGCTGCTGCTGCACGATCTGGGCAAAGGCTCCGGCGGGCATCACGAACTGGTCTCGCTCGAGCTGGCACAGGGCATTATCCGCCGCGCCGGCATTGCCGAACCCGACGCGTCCACGATCCTGTTTCTGGTGCGGCATCACCTGGCGCTATCGCTGCTGCTGCAGAGCCGCGACCTATCCGATCCCTCGACGGCGCGCCAGGCGGCCGAGCTGACCGGGACCGAGGAGCGGCTGCGCCTGCTGACGCTGATGACGCAGGCCGACATCGATGCCGTGAACCCGTCGGCGCTGACGCCATGGCGGATCGAGCAGATCTGGCGCCTGTATGTCGTCACGCAGCGCGAGCTCAACCGCGAGCTGGGCGAGCCGCTGGAGCCCGAGGCTCCGCCCGTGGAGCCGGGCACCAACCCCCTGCTCGAGGAGTTTCTGGACGGGCTGCCCAAGCGCTACCTGTTCACGCACACCCCGGAGCAGGCGGCGGCGCAGGCGCAGCTCTACGCTCAGGCGCGCGAGCATGGCGCGGCGTTGAAGATCGACAAGCGCGAAGGCTTCCTCCACCTGACGCTGGTGGCGCGCGACCGGCCGTTCCTGTTTGCGTCGGTCGCCGGCGGCCTTTCGAGCTTCAATCTGAACATCCTCAAGGCCGAGGCGTTCCACAACCGTCACGGCTACATCGCCGACGGCTTCGTGTTCTCCGACCCGGGCCGCAACCTGGAGTTGAATCCCACCGAGATCGAGCGCCTGCGCAGTCTGCTCGAGAAGATCGTGCTGGGCGAAGTGCGCGTGGAGCCGCTGCTGAAGGCCCGTCCGATCAAGGCCGCGCCGTCGCGCTCGGGCGCCGTGAGGCCGGCGGTGACGCTCGATGCCGCCACGTCCGAGGCCGCGACGCTGTTTGAGGTGGTGGCGCAGGACCGTCCGGGCCTGCTGTACAGCCTGGCGTCGGCGATCTCGCGGGCCGGCTGCAATATCGAAGTGGTGCTGGTCAATACCGAGGCGCATCGCGCCATCGACGTGTTCCACGTCACCAGGGACGGGCGCAAGCTGAGCGACGAGGATGCGGCGCGGGTACGAGACGGTTTGCTGGCCGCCGCCGCGGGCGCGCCGGCGCCGGCGAAGTGAGCCGCGAGGGGTCTTACGCGGCGGTGGCCTCCGCGACCACCTCGCGCAACGCTTCCAAGGCCGTCAGGCACTGGTCGCGCGACACGTCGTAGTGCGTCACGGCGCGCATGCGGCGCGTGTCGATGGGATTGATGAGCACTCCGCGGTCCTTCAGGGACGAACTGATCTGCGGGCCCGTCAGACCTGTTGCGGAGACATCGAAGACGACGATGTTGGTGGGCGTTTTGTCCGGCCAGGCCTGGATGCCGGGCGTGGCCGCCAGGCCTTGCGCCAGTAGCTTCGCGTTGGCGTGGTCTTCACCCAGGCGCCGGGGCATCTCCTCGAGCGCGATCAGGCCCGCCGCGGCGAGCACGCCGGCCTGGCGCATGCCGCCGCCCAGCCGTTTTCGATACAGGCGGCCGGTGTCGATCAGCTCCCTCGGCCCGGCGAGCATCGAGCCCACGGGCGCGCCCAGTCCCTTCGACAGGCAGAACATCACCGTGTCGGCGTGGCGGCACAACTCGCTCACCTCGCTCCGCGAGGCCGCGGCGGCGTTGAAGATGCGCGCGCCGTCCAGGTGCACCCGCAGGCCGCGGGCGTGCGCCTGCGCGCAGATCTCGTCGAAGACCTCCTGAGGGTAGACTGTTCCGCCGCCCAGGTTGTGCGTGTTCTCCAGCTCGATGCAGCCCGTCGGCGCCCCGTGGGGCCCCAGCGGGCGGACGTGCGGCGCGATGCGGTCCCAGGTGAGGATGCCGTTGTCGCCCTGCACGCTGCGGATCAGGCAGCTGGAGAACCAGGCGGTCATCGACAGCTCGTAGTTGAGGACGTGGCCCTGCACGTCGCAGATCACTTCCTGGCCGGGCTCGGTGAGCAGCTTGATGGCGATGGTATTGCCCATCGTGCCGGTAGGCACAAACAGCGCCGCTGCCTTGCCGCTGATCTCGGCCGCGCGGCGCTCCAGGCGATTCACGGTCGGGTCCTCGCCATAGACGTCGTCGCCGACTTCGGCGTGGAACATGGCCTCGCGCATGGCCGGCGTGGGGCGCGTTACGGTGTCGCTTCTGAGATCGATCCAATGGCTGGACATGGGGGTCCTATAAACTCCTGGAAGACTTCATTTGACAACACGACGCCGCGGCGCGTCAGGCGCAGGCGGGGGCCCGTGTCCTCGAGCAGGCCCGCTTCGACCAGGCGCGCGATGGGCTCCGCATGGCGCGCGCGCTCCTCCGCAGTTGGGGCGATGCCTTCCATCAGCCGCAGCCCGACGAAGAAGCGCTCTTCGTGTGGCACGGCCGGCGTCTCAGCGATGCGCATGCTCTGCCCGCGCCGCCAGAGCGCGACGTAGTCCGCCGCCGTTTCGGCGTTTTGCCCGCGGACCAGCCCGTTGAAACTGTGGGCGTCGGCGCCGAAACCGAGATAGGGCTCCAGCCGCCAGTACTTGAGATTGTGGCGCGACTCGTGGCCGGGGAGCGCGAAGTTCGAGATCTCGTAGCGCGGCAGGCCCATCGCCTCCAGGCGTTCCAACGCCTCTTCATACAGCGTGACCACGTCGTCTTCCTGCGGCACGAGAAGCGCGCCGTAGCGCGGGCCACCGGCGAGCAGCTCTTGCCCCAAGCGGCTGTCCTCGTCGATCTCCAGCATGTAGACGGAGACGTGCGGCGGGGCCAGGCGCTCGATCCACTGGAGAGACGCGCGCCAGCTTTCGGGCGTCTGCCCCGGCAGGCCGGCGATCAGATCGATGTTGATCTCTTCGATGCCGCATTCGCGCAGCAGAGCCACGTCGCGCTCGACGCCCGCGGCCGTGTGTTTGCGCCCGGTCTGGCGCAGCTCTTTTTCGACGAAGGACTGCACGCCCAGGCTCACGCGGCCGATGCCGCAGTCGCGCCAGGCCTCAACGGCGGCGCGATCGATTGCGCCGGGCGCGGCTTCGAGGGTCGCCTCGAGCCATGGCTTTCCGGGCACTCGCGCCAGTACCCGCTTAAGGTCTGCCCGGTGCATCGATCCCGGCGTGCCGCCGCCGAGATAGACCGTCTCGGGCGTCCAGGGCCAATCAGTGGCGGCGATCTCGGCGCACAGCGCCTCGAGGTATTCGGCCTCGAGTTCCCGCGGGAAAACGCCCGAGGCGAAGTTGCAGTATGTGCATTTCTGCGCGCAAAACGGCCACGAGATGTAGACGCCCGCCATCGTTCAAGGCCGCAGTTACAGATGAAACTCGGGCAGCCGCTGCCGGATCGCGCCGGCGATCAGCTCGTCCAGGCTCTGGCCCGTCGCCGGCAGCACGAAGGCAGCGCGAGGCTCGTCCCAATCGAGCTTGAAGCTCTGCACGTGAGCCGAGACCCAGATCTGCCGCACCGGCGCGTTGGGGCTGACGACGAAGCGCTCGCGCGGCTGGTCGAACTCTACGGTCAGCGCGCCGGAATTCATCTCCACATCGAAGTCGAACTCATCCGACGCCTGGCCCAGCTTCTCGTAGAGCGCAGTGAGGGCATCCTCGGCGCGCTGCTGAAATTCCTGGTCTGCCGGCATCACCCCTTCAGTCTAAAGGAATGCGTGTGAAGGACGGCATTGCGCCGCCTCTGGTAACCTTTTTATGGTCGAAAGGATCCATCCCGGCGGTGCTGACAAGCCACTGTATTCCGCATCCGGAGCTGCCTGGGACGACTGCGCTGTTTCGCGACTACCTGTATGATTTCCAACGCGTAAAGAGCTTCTACCGGTACGATCCCAACGACCCCGCGGCGGTGCGGAGGGCCTCTGAGCTGGCGCGCATCCCCGACGAACGCCGGCGCGCCGTCGTTGCCGCTTTGCGCCGCATCAACCCCGCCTCAGTCTCCCTCGACGCCCTCGCCGACCCCGCCACCGTCGCCGTCGTTACCGGCCAGCAGGTCAGCCTGTTCGGCGGTCCTTGTTATGCGCTCTACAAGGCCCTCACCGTGGTCAAGCTGGCCCGCCAGCTCACGGCCAACGGCATTCCCGCGGTGCCGGTTTTCTGGATGGCGACCGAGGACCACGACCTGGCGGAGGCCGACCATTGCTGGGTGTTCGGGCCGGACCACCAGCCGCAGCGGCTCGCCGCGCGCGTGCGCGGCCTCCACGGTGGGCCGGTCGGCTCACTCGAACTCGAATCGGTTCCGCTCGCCGAGCTGCGGGCCGAGGTGCGCGACTTCCCCTTCGCCTTCGAGATGCTGGACCAGGTCGCCGCCGCCTACCAGCCCGGCCGCACCCTGGGCGAGGCCTTTCGCGCGCTCTTTTCCACGCTGCTGCGCGACCTGGGCCTGATCTTTTTTGATCCCCTCGATCCCGAAATCCGCGCCGCCGCCGCGCCCTTCCTTACGCAGGCCCTCGAGCGCTCCGATGAGCTCTCAGAAGCTTTGCTCGCACGCGGCGCCGACCTGCGCGCCGCCGGCTACCACGCCCAGGTTCTGTTCGAGCCCGGCAGCTCGCTCCTCCTGCGCCTGGAAGCCGGCCGCCGCATCGCCCTGCGCCGCAACGGCAGCGCGTATGTCCATGGCAACCACCGCCACGAAACCGCCGAGCTCGCCGCCGACCCCGCCGCGCTCTCGCCCAACGCGCTGCTGCGCCCGGTAATGCAGGACTACCTTCTGCCCACGGCCGCCTATGTCGGCGGTCCTGCCGAAATCGCCTACTTCGCCCAATCCGAGGTGCTCTACTCGGCGCTCCTGGATCGCGTGCCGGTGATCGTCTCCCGCGCCGGCTTCACCCTGCTCGACTACCGCGCCGCCTCGCTGCTCAGTCGTTTCGACTTGACCCTGGCCGACTGCCTCCAGCCCCAGAGCGTGCTCCGCGACCGCATGGCCAAACGCCTTCTGCCGGCCAATCTCGATACACTCTTCGGCGCCGCCGACCAGGCCGTTCTCGACGCCGTCATGCCGCTCCAGGACGCCCTCGCACGCTTCGATCCGACGCTCGCCCCGGCCTTCGCCAGGAGCGTCGCCAAAATTCGTTATCAGCTCGACAAGAACCGCCGCAAGGCCGCTCGCGAAGCCCAGCGCCGCGACGAGCGCGTCTCCGGCGGCGCGGCGTACCTCTCCGGCCTGCTGTACCCGGAGCGGCATCTGCAGGAGCGCCTATACTCCTTCCTGCCATTCCTGGCGCAGCACGGTCCGTCGCTGGTTGAAACGCTTCTGGAGCACGCCTGCCGCGCCTGTCCCGACCATCTGCTGCTGACCTTATGAAACCCAACACCGTCAAACAAGCACTCCGCGAGGCCAAAGTCCAGCTCGGCTGCGGCTTCTGGCAATTCCGCTCGCCCGATGCGCTAAGAACGCTCGCCGCCGCGGGGTTCGACTGGGCGTTCCTCGACACCGAGCACGGTGGTTTCGACCTCGAGACGATCCAGGATCTGGCCGCTCTGGCCGTGCGGACGGGCATCAGCCCGATCGTGCGCGTGGCCGACCTGCAATACGCGCTGGTGGCGCGCGCGCTGGACTGCGGCGCCGAGGGCGTCCTGTTCCCGCGCGTCGAGTCGCCGGAGTTGCTGGAGAAGGCCGTGAGCTGGACCAGGTTCCCGCCCGTGGGCATTCGCGGCTGCGGCATCGGGGGCTTCAACTTCGACTTCGAGCGGGTCTCGATTCCACAGATCATCGAGCATTGCAATGCCCACACGATGGTCGTGCTGCAGATCGAAACACGGCGCGCGGTCGAGGCCTGCGACGAGCTGCTCTCGGTCCCGCACATCGACGCTGTCATGGTCGGCCCGGTGGATCTCTCGATCAGTTTGGGCGTTCCCGGCGAATTCCAGAACCCGCTGCTGATTGAGACGGTCGAGCGCATCATCGAGTGCTGCCGCCGGCACGGGGTCGCGCCGGGCATCCAGAACCGCGACCTGGCCGTGGCCAGATTCTGGCGCGAACGCGGCATGCTGTTCCTAGGTTGCAGCAACGAGGTGATGATGCTGTACGATCGCGGACGGGAGATTACGGCGGCGCTGCGTTGAAGGCACAGCCCGGATATTTCACCAGCCATCGGCTGCGGCGCGCGATAGGGCCGCATCTACTTCGTTGCCCTGGGCCCAGAGGGCGCCCCCCGTCCTCGACGTAGCGGCCAAGTACGCCTGCGGGCGGCTCCCGTCGGGCGCCTTGTATCTGCAACCCTCTCATCGCGCCTCGCTGCGATCGTGGTGAAACATCCGGGCTAGAAGGGACAGTCCGCTGCTGCAGTCTTTTTGCGGACAGTCAGTTCCAGGAGGGGAGGAGTCAGCTCTGTCCACGCGGTGCAGCGGTATCTTCCGCCAGGCGGCTTAGAAACTCCAGGTCCACGTTGCCGCCCGAAAGGATCACGCCGACGCGGCGCAGCCCGGCGGGGAGCTTGCCGTGCAGCAGCGCGGCCAGTCCGGCGGCGCCGCTGGGCTCGACCAGGATTTTCATGCGGCTGAGGAGCAAGCGCATGGCGGCGAGAAGCTCGGCGTCGCTCACCAGGAGCACGTCTTCGACGAGCTGTTGAATGATGGGGAAGGTTTCGGCGCCGGGTTTGGTGGTGCGCAGGCCGTCGGCGATGGTCTCGGGCGGGGCGATTTCGACGCGATAGCCGGCGCGGCGGCTGAGCCAATAGTCGTTGCCGGCCTGGGGTTCGACGCCGAAGATGCGGATCGAAGGATTGATCGACCTGGCGATGACGGAACAGCCCGAAAGCAGCCCGCCTCCTCCCAGGCAGACTACCAGCGCATCCAGGTTCGGGACTTCCTCCATGAGCTCCAGCCCGCAGGTGCCCTGGCCGGCGATGATCCAGGGGTGGTCGAACGGCGGCACCAGAGTGGCGCCGGTTTCGGCGCTGATCCGCTGGCCGATGGCCTCTCGGCTCTCCTGCAGCCGGTCGTAGAGCACGATCGACGCGCCCTGCGCGCGCGTGGCCTCGAGCTTGGAACGCGGCGCGTCGGCGGGCATCACCAGCGTGGCCTGCATGTCCAGACTGCGCGCCGCGATGGCTACGGCCTGGGCGTGGTTGCCGGAGGAGTACGCCACGACGCCGCGCGCGCGATCGGAGGCGGGCATCGAATACAGGAAGTTGGTCGCGCCCCGGATCTTGAATGCGCCGCCGCGCTGGAAGTTCTCCGCTTTCAGAAACGCCTCGACGCCGGTGAGCGAGTTCAGGATGCGGGACGTCAGCAGCGGCGTCTTATGCGCCACCGGCTGGATGCGGATGGCGGCTTGCCGGATGTCTTGTGGCTGAACGCTGAACACGGATCGAATCCTATCCCGCTAATACCCGAGGCGCTTGTCGGCGACGTTCAGCAGCGGTTCTCCGGCCGCGAAGCGCCGGTAATTCTCCACGAACAGCTCCATCGCCTCCTCGAGCCAGGTAGCGGTACGGTCGGCCGAATGAGGCGAAAGCAATACATTGTCCATCTTCCAGAAAGGATGGTCCGGCGGAAGCGGCTCGCGCTCGAAGACGTCGAGCACGGCGCCGCGGATGGAGCCGGCGCGCAGCGCGGCCACGAGCGGCTGTTCGGCCACCACCGGGCCGCGACCGAGGTTGAGCAGCACGGCGCCGGGCTTCATCGCCGCGATGGCCTCAGCTCCGATCAGGCCGCGCGTTTCGGCGGTCAGCGGGGCCCCGGCCAGCAGAAAGTCCGAGGCGGCCATCAGGCTGTTCAACTCGGCCAGCGTGTAGACACGATCGACCAATGGATCCTGCGCGGCCCGGTCCGCATGGCGCCGCAGGACGTGGATGCGCATGCCGAAGGCGCGGGCGCGCTCCGCGGCAGCGCGTCCGATGGATCCATAACCCACGATGCCGAGCACACGGCCGTGCAGCTCCTCGACCTCGACACTCTGCCATTGTGCCGCGGCCTGCTGGCGTTTCATGAGCGCGATCTGCTTGGCGAAATAGAGCATGCCAGCGATGGCGTATTCGGCCAGGCTGCGCGCGAACACGCCGCGCGAATTGGTGAGCGGCACCGGGCTGGCCGCCAACTCCGGGAACAGGACGTCCTCGAGGCCGGCCCACATCGAGTGCACCCACTCCACGCGCTTCAGTTGCGGCCACAGCGTGCGCAGCAGTTCGGCGGGCCCGCCCGCGATCAGCACCGCTTGCGCGCCGGCGGCGGCTTCAGCCAATGCCGCCGCGCTATCGCCGGCCACGATGTGCGTCTCCGGAGGCAGATGATCGAGGTGCGCCAAGTGGCGCGCGGCGGGATTGGCGAGGACGAGAAGCGTGGGAGCGGGCATCGGGAAATGGTCCGGGAGATTTCCAGGATAGCGCGCGCGTACCATTTCCGCGCGCCGCCGGGTGGTACCGGAGGGCCGGGCGGAGGGTACCGGCCCGGCTTGCAGGTTGCGTGTGCGAAGGGGACACTAGGGACGTGGACGAGTTTTGTACCTGCGGCACGAAGCTGGTGCCGGATGCGCTGTTTTGCCATCGCTGCGGGCGCGCGCTGCGGCCGCTGCTCGCGGAGGAGGAAGCGGCGGAGCCGGAGCCCGAGCCGAACGCGCCGGACCGGGTGGTGCTGACAGGGCCGGCGCCAGCGGCCGCGCCGGGCGACATGCGCAACCGGATTGCCGTGCGCAGCGCGCTGGTGGCAGCGGCGCTGAGCCAGTTGCTGCTGAACCTGCTGCCTGTGCTGAGCTTCATCCCGGTGCTCGGGAGCGTGCTGGTTTTCCTGGGCTTTTTCGCGCTGATCATGGGCGGGGGGTGGTACTCGTCGTTCCTGTTCGAACGGCGCAGCGGCGAGCCGGCAAGCCCGCGCAGCGGCGCGCGGCTGGGCTGGATCTGCGGCATCTTCTCATTCGTCATCAGCACGATCTTCTTTTCCCTGAGCGCGCTGGCGCTGGTCAACAGCGGCGCGGCGCAGGACGCCAACCGCAAGAACATGACGGCGCTGGGGCTGCCGGCGGACGTGATGGACCAGATGATGTCGGTGATCAAGAACCCGGCGGCGCTGGTGTTGCTGCTGGTGTTTCTGTTCGTGCTGCTGACGCTGACGAGCTCGCTCGGGGGGATGCTGCACGGCTACTCGGCGCGGCGGCGGACGCGCTAGTCCCAACCCCCAAGCCAGCACTGGATAACTCCCGATAGGGCTTGTGCCAACCCGGAAACCCGGTGCATACTGGGAGCCTCCGCGCGGAGGGCGAGGGCTCGCCGGGCGCGCGCCGGGAGTGCTGAAACGGAGGGCAACAAAATGGCTGCTTTTTGTACCCAGTGCGGAACGCCTCTGGCCGAAGGGGCCGGTTTCTGTATCAAATGCGGCGCGCCGCGTCCGGGAGCGGCCGCCGCGCCGCCGGCGCAGCCGGTGTATTCGGCTCCGCCCCCCAGCGCGCCGCCGACTTTCCCGTCAGCGCCGCCGCCGTACCAGGCTGCGCCTCCGGCTTACGCGCCCGCGCCGGCCGCGCGGACGGGCAGCCCGGTGGTGAAGATCGTGCTGATCGTGCTGGCCGTGATTTTCGTGCTGGGGGCGGCGGGCGTCATCGGCATCGCGCTGGTGGCCAACCATGTGAAGAACAAGATCGAGCAAGCGGCCAACCGGCAGGGCGTGGACATGTCGGCCTTCAGCAGCTCGGCGGGTTACCAGGGACGGCTGCCCGACGCGTGCTCACTGCTGACGAAGGAAGAGGCCTCCAGCATCCTCGGCCAGACGATCGAACGCACGGAGGAGCATGGCCGTAACTGCGACTATTACGTGCAGCCCGTTTCGCAGACCGAGCAGCGGGATCGCGCCCAGAAACTGCTGGAGGAGATCCAGGCGCGCGCCAAGGCGCAGCAGGCCGCCGGAGCCGCCGGCAACACCGACGCCGCCAATGCGGCGCAGCAAAGCGCCATGGCGGATCTGACGAAGAGCATGGTGGCGGGGGCGAACCAGGGGAGTGGCCCGTATTTCACGGTCCAAGTCAATCCGAACGGACGGGCGGAGATCGCAGCGATGAAGCTCGCCATGGGCGTCGTGGCGCCGGGGATGAAAACGACTGAACCGCTGCCCGGCCTGGGCGACGATGCGCTGATGGGCCCGATGGATTCGATGATGGTGTTCATCAAGAACGGATTGGGCGTGCACATCGATCTGCGCCAGATGCCCAAGGGCCGCGAGCGCGCCATCGCCATGGCGCAGCGGATGCTGCCGCGGATGTAGAGCGGGCACGGGAGCCGCCGCCAGCGTTGCGCCTCAAGCAATTGATTCCGCCGAGGCTGCGCCCGTCGGCGCGCGCCGTCTACTTCCCGCTGTACCGCGGCGCCATGCGCCTGCGCTGCTGGTGCCTCGATCGCATCGAGCAACAGGAGTTGGGCGGCGGCCTGCTGCTGCCGCCGGCGATGCTGCGCTTCCGCGTGGACGAGACTCCCAGCGCGCGGCTGTTTCTGGAGTCCGGCCGAAAAATCTCCCGGGACATCCAGACCGCGCTGGCCTCGATCGGAAGACCGCTGGCGGGATTCGACTCAGTGCTGGACTTCGGCTGCGGATGCGGCCGGGCCCTGATCTGGCTGGCGCGGGAGTATCCGGGCAAGGCCTTCCACGGCACCGACGTCGATGAGGCGTCCATCCGCTGGTGCCGGCGGCATCTTCCCTTAGCCGGTTTTGTGGTCAACTCGCCGCTGCCTCCGACGGGGTATCCGGACGGGATGTTCGACCTGATCCTGGCGATCTCCGTGTTCACGCATCTCGACGAGGAGCCGCAGTTGCGCTGGCTCGAGGAACTCCAGCGCATCATGCGCCCGGGCGGCGTGCTGCTGGCGAGTCTGCACGGCGAACATAGTTGGACGGCTCTGCCGCGCGAGGATCTGGAGACGCTGCGCCGGCGCGGCTTCCTGTTCAAGACGTCGGCCCGGCTGCGGGGCATCGTGCCGGACGGGTATCACACGGCGTACCATAGCCGCGATTACGCCCAGCGGACGTTCTCGCGGAGCTTCACCGTGCTGTCGTATCGCGATGCCGGACTGGGCTACCAGGACTTGGTGGCCCTCGAGCGGCGCGCATAATCTACGATCAATATTGAGGTTCACGAGCATGGAGAAACGCAGGCTGGGCCGCAGCGACCTGATCATTACGCCCGTGGGCGTGGGGGCGTGGGCGATGGGCGGAGGAGGATGGGCCTTCGCGTGGGGACCTCAGGATGACGCGCAGTCGATGGCGGCGATCCGCGCCGCGCTGGAGGCGGGGTGGAACTGGATCGACACGGCCGCGGTATATGGCCTGGGCCACTCCGAGGAAGTTGTGGCGCGGGCCCTGGAGGGGATCTCGCCGAGGCCCTACGTCTTCACCAAGTGCGAGCGCTGCTGGGACGCGGGCGGCAAGATCACGGGGCGGCTGAAGCGCGAGTCGGTGCGGCTGGAGTGCGAGAACAGCCTGCGGCGGCTGAAGACCGACGTCATCGACCTGTACCAGATCCACTGGCCGGAGCCGGACGAGGATGTCGAAGAGGGCTGGGAGACGCTCGAACGGCTGAAGGAAGAGGGCAAGATCCGCTGGGCCGGCGTTTCCAATTTCAACCTCGGGCAACTGCGGCGCATCCACGCGATTGGCGTTCCGACGTCGCTGCAGCCGCCGTATTCGATCATCTCGCCGGAGATCGAAGACGAGGTTCTGCCGTATTGCATGTCGAACGGGATCGGAGTGATCGTCTACAGCCCGATGAAGTCCGGCCTGCTGACGGGGAAGATGACGCGCGAGCGGATCGCGGCGATGCCGCCGGACGACCACCGGCGTCGCATGGCGCATTTCCAGGAGCCGAAGCTGTCGCGCAACCTGGCGCTGGCCGAACTGCTGCGCGCCATCGGCGGGCGCCACGGCCGCACGCCGGGCGAGGCGGCGATCGCGTGGACCCTGCGGCACCCGGCGGTGACGGGCGCGATTGTGGGGCTGAGGTCGGCGGAGCAACTGGAGGGCGTGCGCGGCGCGGGCGAGTTCCGGCTGAGCTGTTCGGAGGTCACCGAAATTTCGAAGTTCATGGCCGAAAATCAGGCCTGAGTGGTGGAGGTTTTTTCGCAATGATGAATTCTCTTTCGTGTCTATTCGTGCTGACGGCGGTGCTGGCCGCTGGGCAGAGTACCAGCGGGCCGAAGCCGATGCCGTTGTGGCCCCAGGGGGCTCCCGGCGAGAAGGGCGATATCGGGCCGGAAGCCGACACGACCACGCCGAAAGACGGGCTGGTGGCCGGCCGGCGGGTGATCCGGGTGGGCAACGTGAGCGTACCGACGCTGACGGTTTACCAGCCGGCGAAAGTCAAGAGCACGGGCGCGGTGGTGCTGGTATTTCCGGGCGGCGGCTACCACATTCTGGCGATGGACCTGGAAGGGACCGAGGTCTGCGCGTGGTTGAAATCGATCGGCGTGACGGGCGTGCTGGTGAAGTACCGCGTGCCGGTGCGCAAGGGCCAGGCGCCGTACGCCGCACCGCTCCAGGACGCGCAGCGCGCGCTGGGACTGGTGCGGACGCACGCGGCGGAGTGGGGCATCGACCCGAAACGCGTGGGCGTGCTGGGCTTCTCGGCGGGCGCACATTTGGCCGCGGCGTTGAGCACCAACTACGCGACGCGCACGTACCCGGAAGTGGATGCGGCCGACAAGGCCGATTGCCGACCCGATTTCGCCGTGCTGCTGTATCCGGGCGGACTGGCCGAGCACAACAACGGCGACAAGTTGGAGGCCGTGCTGACCCCCTCGGCCAACACGCCGCCCACGTTCCTGCTGCAGGCCGAGGACGACCCGGTGCGAGTGGAAAACAGCCTGCTGTACTTCCAGGCGCTGAAGGCGGTCAAGGTGCCGGCCGAGATGCACCTGTACGCCAAGGGCGGGCACGGCTACGGATTGAGGGCCACCGAACTGCCGGTGACGCACTGGCCGGTGCTGGTGGAGGCGTGGATGCGCGGGCTGGGCGTGTTGCCGGCGCGCTAGGTTCGAACTCTCAGGAATCCCGCCAGCGCTGAGGCTTCTTCCCCGTGGCATCGACTGGGAGGGCGTCGACGAACTCAATCCGGCGAGGAATCTTGAACTCCGCCATGCGCTGGCGGCAGTGCGCCACGACGGCCTGGCGGGAAAGCTCGAAGCCGGGCCGGACGGCGATGGAGGCGCAGACGATCTCGCCTTGCTGAGGGTCGTGGACGCCGCGGACGACGCTGTCGCGCACGGCAGGCATTTCCAGCAGGACGTGTTCAATTTCGGCCGGGTCCACTTTGTTGCCGCCGAGGTTGATGAGAGTTTTGAAGCGCCCGCACAGGGTCAAGGCACCGGAAGCGTCCAGCTGGCCCAGGTCGCCGGTCCGGAAGAAACCGTCGCGGAACAGTTCGCGATTGAGCGCGGGCTCGTCGAGGTACCCGTGCGCGATACCGGGACCTCCCAGGAGGACCTCACCGGTACAACCGGGATCCAGGCGCTGACCGCGTTCGTCCATGATATGGACTTGCATCGGAGGGATGGGAGGCCCGACGAAGCCCGGCTGGAAGGGGGTGTCGGCAGGCTGCAGCGACGCGATGCCGGTTTCCGTCAAGCCGTAAATCTGACGCAGGGACAGGCCCAGGCGCTGCTCCGCGCGGCGGGCAGTGTCCGGCGCCATGGGCGCGCCGCCGGTCAGGGCGATTTCCACGGACTCAAAAGAGGCTCGGCTGGCGTTGCTCTCGAGCAGCATCGAGTAAACGAAGGGCGAGCCCATCATGAACTGGATTCGTTCCTGAACGACGAGGGATTCCGCCGCGGCGGGCGTGAACGCCGACAAGACAACCGAGGTCAAGCCAGACAGCAGCGGTAGGAGCATGCAGACGTCGTTGCCGGCCGAGCTATGGAACGGCACGACACTCAGCATGCGCGTCCCGGGCCTGACACCCAGTGCGGCGGCCGCGCCGAGCGCGGAAGACAGCAGGTTGGCCTGAGTTCTGGGGACCAGACGAGGCCGGCCGGTTCACCCGGAAGTGGTGATGCAAACCGACACTTCGTCCGAGGCGGAGGGGGATGCGGGCAGAGGCGCGCCGGAGGAGAGCAGCCGCTCGCGGATGGCCGGATCATCGACGCGGACAATGGGGGGCGGGGAGACGGCGGCCTCGCGCCAGGCCTGTTCGAGCGCAGCGGTGGTGATCAGGGCGCGCAATGGAATCCGGCCGGCGAGCCAGGCAACCTCGCGGCCGCGCCACTGCGGAGGGATCGGGACCCACGCCGCGCCGATGCCTGCGACGGCGAAAAAGCCGACGGCGAATTCCCAGGAGTTGGGCAGGCAGGCAGCGATGTAGTCGCCGCGGCGTACTCCGACCTCTTCCACCAGGTAGCGGGCAAAGCGGCCACTGCGAGCCATGAGGTCGGCATAGCAGAGCCGGGTCGGGCCATCGATCAGCGCCAGGACCCGCGGTTGGCGGCTGGCGAGGGAGTCGAACAGTTCCCTCAGCATGCCGCACCGGGACGCGCCGCGATGTACTTGGCCAGGGCCGGCAGGTCGGCGAGGAAGTTGACGCGCAGCTCACCCGCTTCAAGGGTGCAGCCGAACTCTTTCTCGACCGCGGAGACAAACTCGAGGATGGCCAGGGAATCGAGGCCCGTGACCTCGTCCAAGCGGGTCAGAGCGGCGAGTTCCCCGGGAGCCAGATGCATGTTGAGGGAAGTGCTGGCCAGATGCTGCAGGCGATGTAAGACGAGGTCGTGTGGGGACATGGTTTCCAAAGGATCAAGGCATCCAAGAAGCCCAAAGATACCATTCGGCGGGGTTGCTCTTGATCTGCTCCTCCAGGTTGCGCAAAATCACGGCCATATTGGTTTCGACGAAAGTCCGCCGGTCGGGCGCATGCTGCAGCTCAAACGGCTCGCCGAACTCGATTCTAAGCCGGCGGGAGTTGCCGGCGCAGCGCATCGGAACGAGCGGGCAGCCGGCCAGCCTGGCCACGTGAAGGAATCCGGCGGCATAGGTTCTATCCCGGCCGAGAACCCTGCGTGTGACCTGTTCGCGCGAGATGCGGGCCTCCACGTAGTAGTCGATCAGACCGCCGGCACGGAGGCGGGCCAACATCTTGAGGCTGCAGTCGGGGTCGCGGCTGGAGACTTCGTCGCCCAGCACGGCGCCAAGAAAAGCAGTGAAGCGTTGCCTGAGGAAACGATTCCCGAATTGCCCGACCGCCCGATATGGAGTGGCATGATTGCGCACGGACAGGGAGGGGAAACCGGTAGCGGCGAGGTAACGCTTAGCCACGCGGCTGGCGTAAAAGTGACCGCTGAGCAGCAGCGCGCCCTTGCCAGCGGAAAGCGCCTGGCTGAGGTAGTCGAGGTGCACGACCTCGACGTTGGGCCAATGCAGGTCCGGGAAGCGGTGCACAATCAGGAGGTCGTCGAGGCGAGCCAGAACGCGATTGCGAATGAACTGAGCGGCGATGGCGCGCAGTTCAGGGCTGGCAGGATCGGCGTCGAGGCCCGCCGAGAGAGCTCGCAGGAGCCTTTTCCGGGAACTACGAAGAAGAGCCGCACGAGAGGCGGCCAGGGCGTCGCCCAGGGCATATAACCAGCTCAGTGGAAGGAGGCGGGTCAGCCAGGTGGCGGGGAAAAGAAGGGTCAGCCAGACGATGTCCTTGGGTGTCACCAGCGGGCGGGACGGCTGGGAGGCCATGGGACTACGAGGCTCCTGCTCCGCACGAATGCGGGGTGGCGCACTGTCTATAGAGAGCATCGTTGGATAGCATCATTCTATACCGGACGGGCGGCGCGGGAAGGTGGAAAGTAGCAGGTGGAGTGGACGGAAATACGCTGTGTCCAGATGCGGGGTGTAGCGACGCCGCACCGGGGCTGGGCCATGGCGAGGGATCGCGACCTACACCACGCCTATAGGCGCGGCGGCGAGCGGCTCCGTTCGGGCTGCGCGTTCGACACGAGTGTCGACGCGGCAGACACGAGTGTCTGCGCCACGTCCGTGTCACGAGACGCAATGCATCCGCTCCCTTGCGGTCGCGCCTCGGTGCGATCGTGGTGCAACATCCGGGCTGATCGCCGCCCCCGGGAGGCGCTATTTTCCGGCGCCGGTGGCCGGAGCTTTTGCGGGCGTCTTGGCGGCGGCCTTGGCGTGGGCCGGGGGAGCGGCCAGGATCTTGTCGATGCTTTCGAAAAGCCCGTTGCCGGTCAGCGCGGCCTCATCCAGTACCCAATCGAAATCCTCGCGGATCATGCCCTTCGAATCCACCAGGAAGAGGTGCGGGAAGTCGGCCTTGGGGTTCTCCGGCGTGACCTTCAGCAGAGCCGCGGCGGCCTGTCCGCAATCAAACAGAATCGGATAGGTGATGCGGAAGCGGGTGGCGAATTCCTTGACCTTATCCATGTTGTCGGGGGGCACGACGATGGACAGAATGGCGAGGCGGCTGCCGTATTTTGCCTGGACCTTTGCGAGGATCGGCACCATGGACTGGCAATGCGCGCAGGTGGTTTGCATCACTTCGACGACGACGACCTTGCCGCGATAATCGAGGATGTCGTGGTAAGTCGCGTTCACATCCGGGAGGGTAAAGCTCGGGATGCGCCGATCGGACAAGGGTCCGGCCGAAAGGGAGGCCGACGCGCAGGCGAGCAGGAAAAGGGTCAGAATGGTGTTCTTCATTTCGAGTCCTCAGGGGGTGAGAACAGCGCAGGCAGCGACGTTTCGTACGGCGCGCGGGCGATCCCCTTCTCAGTAATTATCGCAGTGACGTAGCGTGCAGGTGTTACGTCAAATGCAGGATTTTCGACGGCCGTGCCCGGCGGGGCTACGGGCGCGCCGAACATTGCAGTAACTTCCCGCGCCGGGCGCTGCTCGATGGGGATGCTGTCGCCGGAATCGAGGGTCAGGTCCAGCGTCGAAACGGGGGCGGCGACATAGAAGGGCACGCCGTTCTCGCGGGCCAGGACCGCGACACCGTAGGTGCCGATTTTATTGGCGACGTCGCCGTTGCGGGCGATGCGGTCGGCGCCGACGACGACGCAGCCGATGCGCCCGCTGTGCAGGAAATGGCCGGCCATGTTGTCGGTGATGAGGGTCACCGGGATGTTGTCTTCCTGCAATTCCCAGACGGTCAGGCGCGCGCCCTGCAGAAAGGGCCGGGTTTCGTCGGCGAAGACGTCGATCCGCTTGCCGGCCTCGATGGCGGCGCGGACGACGCCGAGGGCGGTGCCGTAGCCGGCGGTGGCCAGCGCGCCGGCGTTGCAATGGGTCAGCACGGTCTTGCCGTCCGGCACGAGCGGGGCGCCGAGGGCACCGATGGCGCGGTTGATGGCGATGTCCTCGAGATAGATCTGCCGGGCCTCGCGCACCAGCGCGGCGCGAATTTCGTCGATCGGCCGGCCGCGCAGCGAGGCATAGAGCTGCTTCATGCGGTCGATGGCCCAGAAGAGGTTGACGGCGGTGGGGCGGGTGGCGGCGAGCGTGGAGCAGATGGTTTCGAATTCGGAGTCGAGGGCGGATTCGGAGGCCTGCAGTACGCCCAGCGCGACGCCCATGGCGGCGGCGACGCCGATAGCCGGAGCGCCGCGGATGACCATTGTCGTGATCGCGTCCGCGACCTTCTGGTAGGTGCGGCAGGTGACGAATTCCTTGACGCTCGGCAGGCGCGTCTGGTCGATCATGACGACGCCCTCGTCGGTCCACTGGATGGTTTCAACCATGCGCAGGCAATGTCCTTCCCTGAAGCAAGAAGCCGATGAAGAAAGTCAGATTGTAAGCGGCGTGCACGAGCGCGGCTGCGCCGGTGGAGTTCAGGCGGGCGCGCGTCAGGCCGAAGGCGCACGAGGCCAGCAGCAACAGCAGCAGATGGCGCCAGCTCCAGGCGTATTCCGGGCCGTGCAGCGCGGCGAAAAGGAGGCTGGTGGAGAAGATGGCGGCGGCGAGGCCGGCGGTCTTCTGGATGAGAGGCTGCAGAAAGCCGCGGAAAAGGGCTTCTTCGGCGGCGGGACCGAGGGTCGAGGCGAACACTCCGACCAGCACGATCGAGCGCGGATTCTTGAGCAACTGTAGCAGCGGACTGTCGACGTCGCGGGCGTGCAGGACAGAGCCGAGGATGGCAATGCAGAAGGCGAGCGCGCATCCGGCCGGGATCAGCCCGGCGGCCTGGGGCCACGCGAGGGTGAAATGCAGCGCGGGCCAGAGGCTGAGGTTGTGGCGCAGCTGGAGGATGAACCACAGCGCGCCGAAGAGCATGAGGTAGAGGATCGCCTGGGCGGTCAGTAGGCGGCCGGCGAGGTTCATCGCGAGGCCGAAGAAACCGTCGATGGAACGCATGGCCAGCACGGAGGCGACGGCGCAGAGGGGCACGGCGGCCAGAAACCAGACGGCGTCGATCCAGCCCCAGAAGGTCTCGGCGGCGGGCGGAGGGCCGGGGCTGGTTTCCACGGGGTTCATGCGTCGAGGTCCGCCAGAATGCCGGCCAGAAGCGGGATCAGAATCTCATGATGGCCGAGGATGGAGTAGCCGCGGCCGCCGCGCTGGGCGTGGGGACGTTCGACGACATTGACGCGCGGGCGATAGTGATCGCGGAAGTCAAGGTTGACCGTGGTGAAATCGCCGAGCGGGCAGCCGAGATTGCGCACGGTGCTGACGGCCTTGAGGAAGACCTCGGGCAGCACGACGGCCGAACCGACATTCAGGTAGACGCCGCCATCGTCGAGCTCGCGCAACAGGGAGCAGAAAAGACGGAAGTCGTGATGCGTGGCCGCGCCGATGGCGGCGCCGGAGGCGGCGGGATGAGTGTGCGGCGTGTCGGCGCCGATGGCGACGTGGACCGTCACGGGGATCTTGCGCCGCCAGGCCTGGAGCAGGAGCGAGGCAGGGGCGAACTCGGGGCGGGCGATGCGGTCGAGCCGCGCGCCGAGGGCCTCGCCCATGCCGATGCCCTGATCGCAGGCGTCCTGGATGGCTGAGTTCATCTCGCGGCCCGTTTCCTCCGCGGAACCGAAGCGGCCGTCGGGCAGGACGGCCTCGACGTCTTCACTGGTCTGGCCGGCGAGAGCGATTTCAAAGTCGTGGATGGAGGCGGCGCCGTTGAGGGCAAAGGCGGTGGCGTAGCCGCGGTCCAGCAGGTCGATGAGGACCGGCGCGAGGCCGCACTTGATGACGTGGCCGCCGAGGCCCCACAGGATGCCGCGGGCGCGGGCGCGGGCGTGGCGCAGAGCGGCGACGACGGCGCGCAGCGAATCGGCGGCCAGGAGCTTGGGGAGACGGTCGAGCCAGTGGGCCAGGGTCAGGGATTTCTCCGGCGGGAGGGCCATGTGCTCGAGGCGGACCTTGCCGCCGCGCGTTTCCAGGGGCATCGTCGAAAGGGCCGAGAAATCGAGCGGACGCTGGTGGTAGCGGCTCATGGCCGGGCTCCGTTTCTCCCGGCGCGCAGGACCTTCTCCAGCGCGCGCGCGGTGTAGCTGCGGCGGTTCTTAACGACCTGCTCGGGCGTGCCGGCGGCGACGATGTAGCCGCCGCGCTCGCCGCCCTCGGGACCGAGGTCGATGATCCAGTCGGCGGATTTGACGACGTCCATCTGGTGTTCAATGACGACCACGGTATTGCCCAGGTTGACCAGCTGGTTCAGCACGTCGAGCAGACGGCGCACATCCTCGAAATGCAGGCCGGTGGTCGGCTCGTCCAGGATATAAAAGGTCCGGCCGGTCTGGCGGCGGCTCAATTCGCGGCCCAGCTTGATGCGCTGGGCCTCGCCGCCGGAGAGCGTGGTGGAGGACTGGCCGAGGTGCAGATAGCCCAACCCCACATCTACCAGAGTTTGCAGCTTCTGGCGGATCTGGGGGAAGTTGCGGAGCAGATCGAGGGCCTCCTCGGCGGTGGATTCGAGCAGATCGGCGATGGAGACGCCGTCGAAGCGCACCTGAAGGGTCTCGCTGTTGTAGCGGCGGCCGCGGCACACGTCGCAGGGCACGTAGACATCGGGCAGGAAGTTCATCTCGATGCGCTTCATGCCGTCGCCCTGGCAGGCTTCGCAACGGCCGCCTTTGACGTTGAAAGAGAAACGCCCGGGCTTGTAGCCGCGCTCGCGGGCCTCGGGCAGCATGGCGTAGAGCTCGCGGATAGGCGTGAAGACGCCGGTGTAGGTGGCGGGGTTGGAGCGCGGCGTGCGGCCGATCGGCGCCTGGTCGATCTCGATCACTTTGTCGAGGAATTCAAGGCCCTCGATGGAGTTGTGCGCGCCGGGATTCGTCTTGGCGCGGAAGAGGCGCTGGGAGAGGGCCCGGTAAACGATGTCGTGGACCAGTGTCGATTTGCCGCTGCCGCTGACACCGGTGATGACAATCAGCGTGCCCAGAGGGAATTCGACGTCGATGGACTTGAGGTTGTGCTCGCGCGCCCCGCGGACGATCAGGCTGTCGCCGCTGCCCGGGCGGCGGTAATCGGGCGTAATGACGGAGCGCGCGCCGCTGAGGTATTGGCCGGTGAGGGAGCGCTCGACGAGCTTGATCTCAGGCGGCGTGCCGGCGGCGACCAGCTCGCCGCCCAGACGGCCGGCGCCAGGGCCGAGGTCGATGAGATAGTCGGCGCGCTCGATGGTCTCCTGGTCGTGCTCGACGACGAGCACGGTGTTGCCCAGGTCGCGCAGATGAGCCAGGGTGTCGAGCAGGCGCTGGTTGTCGCGCGGATGGAGGCCGATGGAGGGTTCGTCGAGAACGTACAGGACGCCGCGTAGGCGCGAGCCGATCTGGGTGGCGAGGCGGATGCGCTGCGCTTCGCCGCCGGAGAGCGTGGCCGCGGAACGGTCGAGACTCAAGTAATCCAACCCTACGTCGGCGAGGAACTGGAGACGGTTGCGGATCTCCTCGACGATACGCGCGGCCACCTGTTGCTCGCGTTCGGATAGCGACCAGGCGCCGGCCCACAGCAAGGCGCGGGCGATGGGCTGGGCGGTGAAATCGGCGATGGAAAGGCCCTGCATGCGCACGGCGAGGCTGGAAGGGCGCAGGCGCCGTCCGCGGCAAACCGCGCATTCGGAGGGCGACATGTACTGCATCAGATAGTCGCGATAGCCTTCGGTGGGGTTCTCGCTGAAAGCGCGATCGAGGAGCTTCAGGATGCCGGGGAAATCGCCCTGCCCGTCGAGCAGGAACGACTGGCGTTTGGCGTTGAGCTCTTCGAAAGGCCTGGAGATGTCGATGCGTGCTCGGCGGGCGGCTGCGGTGACGGCCTGGCGCATCAGGGCCGAGCTGCCGCCGGGGCCCAGGCCGCCGTCGAACAGTGGGCGCGTCTCGTCGACGATGACTTTCTGGCGGTCGAAGGCCCAGGCGCTGCCCAAGCCGTTGCAAGCCTCGCAGGCGCCATAGGGGCTATTGAAGGAGAACGAGCGCGGCTCGAGCTCGGGCACGCTTTCGCCGCAGTCCGGGCAGGACATCTTCTGGGAATACAAACGCTCCTCGCCTCCGACCACGGAGACGATCACCAGGCCCGAGGCCATTTTGGTCGCGGTCTCGATGGAGGCCTCCAGGCGGTGCTCGAGGCCGGGCTTCACGAGCAGCCGGTCGACCAGGACTTCTATGCTGTGGTTCTTGCGCTTATCGAGGACGATCTCCTCGTCGAGCGAGCGCAACTGGCCGTCGATGCGGGCGCGCAGGAAGCCGGTGCGAGCGAACTTCTCGAGTTCCTTTTTGTATTCGCCCTTGCGGCCGCGGGCGACGGGCGCCAGGACCATGATGCGCTCGTCCTGGCGCAGGGCCAGGATGTGCTCGAGAATCTGCCGGGTGGACTGTTTGCTGATCGGAAGGTTGCAGTTGGGGCAGTGCGGCACTCCGATCGAGGACCATAGCAGGCGCAGGTAATCGTAGATCTCCGTGATGGTGCCGACCGTGGAACGCGGGCTGCGGTTGGTGGTCTTCTGCTCGATGGAGATGGCGGGGCTGAGGCCGTCGATCGAATCCACGTCGGGGCGCTCCATCTGGTCGAGGAACTGGCGCGCGTAGGGCGAGAGGGTCTCGACGTAGCGGCGCTGGCCCTCGGCGTAGATCGTGTCGAAGGCCAGCGAGGATTTGCCGGAGCCGCTCAGGCCGGTGATGACCGTGAGGCTGTGGCGCGGGATCTCCACGCTGACGTTCTTCAGGTTGTGCATCCGCGCGCCGTGCACGGAGATGCGGTCGAGCATGTTGGCAGCCTGGGGAGGAACTCCCCGAATTGTACCATTCGACCTTCCCGGTGCCGGCTGGCGGGAGCACCTCGCGGAAGTGGTGTTCGGGGTCAGGGGACGCCTGAGCGGCGTTGAGAGATCCGTCGGGGGTGGTACGTTCGCACGGCTGGTCCTGGAACCAGCCGTCAAAAGAATAATCTGCCCTCAAACTCCATTTTGCGGTGTACGGTTTGGCTCTGCGGCGTACCTATTCAAGTGAGGGAGCACCATGCACGCCAAGGATCCGAGAGAGTCCCAATGGTTCAACATCGCGCTGCCGGTGGAACTGACACAGGCCGGATCGAGGCGCGTGTCAGACCACTTGAAGACACGCAACGTCAGCGCCAACAGCGTGTTGATGAGTTGTCCATCCTTCCCGCTCGAGGTCGGGCAGGAGGTCGAGTATTTCGTGACGCTGCCCACAATTCAGACCCCCGGCACGGTGGTGCGCCTGCACTGCCTGGGGCATGTCGTGCGCCGCGACAGCGAGCAGGGCACGCTGACGGCGAGCATCGAGCGCTATGAATTCGTGAGCCATCCCCAGACTTCCGCCGCTCACGCTGCCTGAACCTTTCACTTGCGCCCCGGCGCGGAGACCGCTACGCTGGTCTCTGGCAAAGAAAGGGCGAACAAGTGAGCCTCACACTCGGTTTTCCCAACCCGGAAGCGGACGATTCGCTGGGCCTGGCGCGCCGCGCCGGGCTGCAGGCGGCCATTGAGAAGCTGAAGGCCTGGATGCAGGAGCCGGCCTCGCCGATCCGCGCCATCCGCATCCAGCCGGCGCGCGAAGGCGAATACGCGGAGGTCCCGGCGCAGGTGCCGGCGGCGCTGGGCGAGGTGCTGGCGCGGCGCGGCATCGAGCGGCTGTACGTGCACCAGGCGGAGGCGTTCGAAGCGCTCGCCGCAGGGAAGAACGTCGTCGTGGTCACGCCCACGGCCAGCGGCAAGACGCTGTGCTACAACCTGCCGGTGCTGTGCCGGCTGATGGCCGAGCCCGAGGCGCGGGCGCTGTACGTGTTCCCGACCAAGGCGCTGGCCGAGGATCAACTGCACGAGTTCCACTCCACCGTGGAGGCGATGGGCGCGCCGATCCGGGCCTTCACCTACGACGGCGACACGCCGCAGGACGCGCGCAAGCAGATTCGCGAACGCGCCGGAGTGGTGCTGACCAACCCGGACATGCTGCACGCCGGGATTCTGCCGCACCACACGAAATGGGCCAAGCTGTTCGAGAACCTGCGCTACGTGGTGATCGACGAACTGCACACCTATCGCGGCGTTTATGGCAGCCACTTTGCGAACGTGCTGCGGCGCCTGAAGCGGCTGTGCGCGTTTCACGGCTCTAAACCGCAGTTCATCTGCTGCTCGGCGACCATCGCCAATCCCAAGGCGCTGGCCGAGAGCCTGGCGGGCGAGGAATTCGAGCTCGTCGACCGCAACGGCGCGCCCTCAGGCGAGAAGTACTTCGTGTTCTACAATCCGCCCGTGGTGAACCGGCAACTGGGCATTCGGCGAGGCTACCTGAACGAGACCCGGCGCATTGCCTCCGAGCTGGTCGCGCGCGGCCAGCAGACGCTGGTGTTCACCAACAGCCGGCTGGCGACGGAAGTCCTGGTGACGTACCTGAAGGACGCCTGCGCGCGGCCGCCGGCGCCGCCCGACGCGGTGCGCGGCTATCGCGGCGGGTATCTGCCCAGGGAGCGGCGCGAGATCGAGCGCGGACTGCGCGAGGGCGCCATCCGCTGCGTGGTGGCGACCAACGCGCTGGAGCTGGGCGTGGACATCGGCGGGCTGGACGTCGTGGTGATGGCCGGCTACCCGGGGACGATCGCATCCTCGTGGCAGCGCGCGGGGCGGGCCGGAAGGCGCATGGGCACGTCGCTGGCGCTGCTGGTGGCCTCCAGCGCGCCGCTGGACCAGTTCATCGTCGAACACCCGGATTACTTCTTTGAAAGCTCGCCCGAGCACGCGCACATCAATCCCGACAACGTCGAAATCCTGCTGAACCATCTGAAGTGCGCGGCGTTTGAATTGCCGCTGCGGGACGACGAGAAGTTCGGGCCGCACGCCGTGAAACCGCTGTGCGAGTTCCTGCAGGAGTTGGGGCTGGTGCATCCCAGCGGCGGGGCCTGGCACTGGACCGCCGACAGCTATCCGGCCGACGCCATCAGCCTGCGCTCGGTGACCAGCGACAATTTCGTGGTCGTGGACATCACGGGCGACGAGCGCATCATCGCCATCGTGGCCTTTCCGGCGGCGCTGGTGGAGCTGCATCCCAAGGCCATCTACCTGCACGAGGCGCAGCAGTTCCAGGTGGAGCGGATGGACTATGAAGGGCGCAAGGCGTACGTGCGGCGGGTGGAGTGCGACTACTTCACCGACGCCATCGACTATACGCAGGTGAAGATCCTCGAAGAATTCGAGTCGCAAGCCGTACCGGCTATCGAGGCGGGGCGGCCGCGGGCCATGGCCGCGCACGGGGAGGTCCGCGTCAACCGGCAGATTGTGGGCTTCAAGAAGGTCAAGTTCTACACCATGGAGAACGTCGGCGCGGGGACGCTGTCGCTGCCCGAGCAGGAGATGCACACGACGTCATTCTGGCTGCATTTCCCGCTGCCGTTTCTGGAACAGCTCGAGGGGCTGTCGCCGTCGGAACGCCTGAACGGCCTGACGGCACTGGGCAACGCGATGCGCACCGCCGGAGCACTGCTGCTGATGTCCGATCCGCGCGACCTCGGCGTGGCGTTGACCGATAAGAGCGGCACACAGACGCCGGGCTTCGAGCCGGATTTGCATCTGTACGACAACTGCCCCGGCGGCACCGGGCAGAGCCAGCCGCTGTACCAGATGCAGGCGCAGCTTCTGGCGGCGGCGCGAGATCTCATTGGGGCCTGCGCGTGTGAAAGCGGCTGCCCGAGCTGCGTCGGACCCGAGGGCGAGACCGGCACGCGGGGCAAGGAAGCGGCATTGCGGATTGTGGACTCTCTGCTCGGTGATGTTGGTTCGATGGAATTGCAGGAACCACCTGAATGAAATGGTTCGTCGCCTCTCGATGTATTTCGCGTCTGGATTTGCTCGTGAGCGCGCTAGAATTAGGGAGGCTGTATGCTCAAACGACGCCCGAGGTCGAAGTCGGAATCGGCTTCGTTCATCGACATCATCAGCCTTGACAAGCCTCTTTTCCGCCTGCCCACGGATGACAATACAACGGAAGCGCTGACCGCGCTGTTGGCGGCGAATGCCCACTTTCGAACCGTGCGCTGGCCGGCTCCTTTCGACAAGACGGAGCACCACCTGCGGCTAGGCGACGCACGGGACCTTTCGCATCTGCCGGACAGTTCCGTCCACCTAGTGGTGACATCCCCGCCGTACTGGACGCTGAAGGAGTACAAGGCAAGCAACAGCGGCCAAATGGGGGACATTGAGGACTATGAAGCGTTTCTTGCCGAACTCGACAAGGTATGGGGGGAATGCAAGCGCGTGCTGGTCGGTGGCGGGCGCATCTGCTGTGTAGTCGGTGATGTGTGCATTCCTCGCAAGCGCGCCGGCCGCCACTACGTCATGCCTCTGCACGCGGACATACAGGTCCGGGCACGCGCACTCGGCCTGGATTGCCTGACCCCAATCCTTTGGCACAAGATCGCAAACGGTGTGACCGAAGCGAAAGGCAACGGCGCAGGATTTTACGGTAAGCCCTACCAGCCTGGTTCCGTTATTAAGAACGATACCGAGTACATCCTATTTCTACGCAAAGGCGGTGAGTACCGTTCCGTCGGCCCGATCAAACGCGCACTTTCAATGTTGACGAAGGAGGAAATGCAGGGCTGGCTTCGGTCAGTGTGGACGGACATTCGCGGCGCATCGACCCGTGACGGACACCCGGCCCCGTTTCCGATTGAACTGGCTGAACGTCTCATCAAGTTGTTCTCGTTTGCTGGCGATACCATCTTGGACCCGTTCATGGGGACAGGATCGACTGCCATCGCTGCCCTGTCCACTGGGCGCAATTCCATCGGAGTCGAAATAGAACCCACGTATCTGCAAATCGCTCAGACACGGCTTCGGCAGTTCGTCGAGATCAAACGCATGGCCGGGGCAGTCCACGCGAAGGTGTGCCTTGATTGAATACAGGTTCCTCACCGAGTTCCGGAAGCTCTTTGAGGGGAAGCGGTATATTCATCGGGCGTCCAACCTCGGTGACTTTGTGGCGATGCATCTCTACGAAGACCTCGCCATGTTGAATCGGTCGAACAAATATACGCTGGGCGTCACTGCGCGGGAACGCGTTCTGAATGTTCAGAACAGACGCAAGGGCATTCAAGCCAGGCGGGGGGACGGGAGCTTTGGGGAACTGATTCCCGGTGAAACACCAATCGTCGATCCGGGCTACTTGGTCGCTCGCGGTCCGGTTGCCACTATTGAGATTGGCGTCGAGGTCAAGATTCTGGCCAAGGCGATGATCAAGCAGATTGACAGGGTCGCCGGCGATCTGACGAAGCAGGTCGGTGAGTTTAGGCACGGCTCGGGAGTGTGTGAGCCGATCTGCATCGGCGTCGTGGGCATTAACTCCGCAGCAGTCACAACCGGGTACGAAGGTGACCGCAGCTACAGGACAGATGGCGCCAAGAACAAGCACCCTTGTCAGGAGGCGCAAGAAGCGGAGCGCCGCCTGCACGCCCACGCCGCCCCCGCCTACAATGAGTTCCTGGTGCTGCGCTACCGGGCAACCAATGAACCGCCTTATCCATTTGAGTGGGTTGACTACGCCAACACAGTGCAGGAGTACGGTTCGATTCTGGTCAGAATCAGCCGGGACTACGAAAAGCGGTTCTAACGGCTGAGGCGCTACCGATTCGCCGCCACACCGCGCCTGTGGGAGCTACGATTCAGCATCACGCATCAGATTAAGCGATGTATGATGTGTTAGGCTAGTCTCATGCGGACGACCCTGGAACTCGATGACGATTTGCTGGCGACAGCCAAGCAATTGGCCCGGCAAAAAGGCGTCACACTGGGCTATCTCATCTCGGAATTGGCGCGGCAATCGCTGCACACTGGGGCCCCGCTGAAAGTACGCCACGGGGTCCCCCTCTTCGTCCCGAAAGCTGGCGCGCGTAAACCCGATTTGCGGACCGTCAACGCCTTGCGGGACCAGGCATGAGAGTCACATTGCTGGACGTGAATGTTCTGGTGGCGCTGTTCGATCCCGCGCACGTCAGCCACGAGGCCGCGCATCGCTGGTTCGGCCGGAATCACAGGCACGGCTGGGCCACCTGCCCGACCACGATCAATGGCTGCATCCGCGTCCTGAGCAACCCCGCCTATCCCACCGTCCAGACGACGCCCGCCGAAGTGGCCGGCCGCCTGCGGAGCCTTTGCTCGACGACCGACCATCATTTCTGGGAGGACTCCGTGTCGCTGCTGGACGGGACTCTGTTCCGCCCGTCCTCCATCGCCGGACACCAGCTCATCACGGATGCCTACCTGCTGGGCCTCGCCGTACGGAATCACGGCCGGCTGGCGACGTTCGACCGGCACATCCCCCTACAGGCAGTGCCCGCCGCCGTTCCCGGGAATGTCGTATTGATCGGCGGCCTCTGAATCAGGCGGCCCGCTTCCCGGTGCGTTCCCGGCCGCGGCTCGCCAGCACAACGAGTTGATCACGGCGATTGAGAGCGTGATTACGCCCGCCGTGACCATCGACGCCATGCCCCAAACCAACGCCGGCGGTCCGAGTGCCGTGGTCGAGAGAATGTCGTCAATCGGCGACAAGCCGCCGCCATACCAGTGCAGGAGCGCCAGCGGCGTCGTCCGGCCCGGGTAGCCGGCGTAAAACGGGATGAGTTTGGCCCAGTAGGTCGCCAGGATGATGTAGGCGGACCAGGCCACAATCCACTGGGCGACGCCGGCGCCCAAGCGGCCGAAGCGAGCCAGGGCGGCGAACAGAAGAAGCAGAACGATTGGCATAAGCGGTTGCAGGTACCAGGGGCTGGCAATGACATAGACGCCCCGGGTGAACCAGGAATTGACCGCTGTCGAAAACAGCAGCGCGCACCCATAACAGGCGCAACCGCACAGGGCTGCCATTTCACCAACGGGCGCCTTTCGCCGCCGCAGCACCTCAACGGCGTACAGCACCGCCGCAGCGGCGAGGCCGGCCAGCAGCATCGAGAGGGTGACCCACGAGAAGCTGTTGAATGAATTATTCCCCGTCCATTGGCTCGCGAAGGCGAGATCGCGGATGGAGCGGATCCACGGCAGGTGAATGAGCGCCCCCGCGAGAGCGCGCCAGTCGGCGCCCCCAACGGTTTCCTGCATCCCGCTCAGGCTGTGGTACAAACGGAGGTTTCTCAGATACCAGGGACCGCCTCCGGCGAGCAGCACGCCCAGGGAAAGGACCGCTCCAACCCAGCGCAGCCGGCCCAGCATCGCGAGCCTCACGATGGCAACTGCAATGAGAGGAATGAAGGCCAGGAAATAGGCCTTGGTGAGCACACCGGCCGCGAGCACGACGGTCAGCGTGAGCGCTTGCCGGAGGGACGGGTTCTCATGCAACGCGACCAATCGTTCAAAGAGCACGGACATGAGCGCCACGGCCAGCCAGTCGTTGGCGACGTGCGCCGTCGTTGCGTAGAACATCTGCGACGACAAGGCGGCGAACATCAATGCCGCCTCGAAGCGCGGAGGGACTCGCAGGCGCCGTGCGAGATTGGACAGAAACACGACCGTGATGACAACGGCAAGAATACTGCAGATGAAACGCAGACCCCAAATGCGAGCAGGCAGGGTGGCGGAATGCCAGGCGAGGTCGAAGAGGGCCAGAATGGCGTAGGCCAGCGGTGCCTGCTGCGCTTCATAATTCAGACCGCCGGTGAAGTCGTTTTCGCGAGGCAGACGTTCCAATTGTGCTCGCCGCCGCAATCTCTCGCTCTGCGGCATCCGGAAGTAATCCTCGAACGTCGTCACCCACGGCAGGTTGTCTTGCACAACATGACTGGCCGGAGCGAGGTGCAACGAGGTCCACACTTCCGTGGACACGAGCGTCCTGCCGAGTTGCGGAAACGCGTGCTGCTCCGAGAGTGTCTGGACGTATGAGTAGTGAAAAGGCTCATCGAAACCGTCCCACAGCGGGAGCAGCGATGCATACAGGATCGCATTCAGGACTCCGTACAAAATCAGAACGGCCCTGAATCCGTTACGGCTGCGAAGGAATGTCCCCAAGCCCGCCGCGCGCGGAGATCGGAGTGGAACCGAGAACGCGCCATTGGCGGACTCGGCCCCCGATTCGGTGTGTGATTCCTCCGCCATCTCCGTCCGGCTCGGCACGGATCCCGCCCATATCTGCGCGCCGGACCCTCTGTTCGCATCGTGAACGGAAGCAGCCGCCAGGCGGAGCGAGGTGCGTGCCGATGTTCTTCATGCTACCGGATTGCCGCCGCCGGACACGACACCACGCGGGTTGCGTGATGTGCGGGATTCAGCAGCTTTTCGACCCCGGAGAGGGGCTCTGCTCCACCGCCGGATCGCCTTCAGCCGGCGTCGCGCGGCGTCTCGGGCGTCTGCGTTTCCTTGCGATAGAACATCAGGTAGGCGATGCCCACGCCCATCGGGATCAGCCCGACGGTGGCCGCGCCCAGCGGCATGCCCTCCCGTTCCTTGTCGGCCTCGCTCATGTACTGTTGAATCTGTTGCTCGGTCGCACCGTTGTTGCGCAGAATCTTCACCTGCCACACCTTCGACTCCATACTCGGCGGATGCGAGGCGCTCAGCGAGAGAGCGCCCAGCATGATCGTAATCGCGATCCCGGTATACAGCCAAATCATTCCGCGCAACAGGTACACGCGCGGACTCCAGGGCGCTTTGGGGCGTTCTTCGTCCAGCGACGGCAGCACGCCGCCCTTCTCAATCACCTGCAACCGCTCCTGATGGCGCAGCACGGCACGGCCGTGGCGCAGGATCATCACCACCATCAGCAACACCAGCCCGCCGGCTACGAACAACAGCATCACTATTTCTTCGGGATGCCAGGTATGCATCGGTTGAAACTCCTTTTCGCTTCTTTTGACCTGTGCGCGCGGCCCGGATGTTTCAATTCCCGGCTGAAACTTTGCCCGGCCGGCGTATGGTCTAAACAGGGGAGCTTCCTGCGCACCCGCACCGATGGAACCGCTGATCCAGGCCCAACTCGAAGCCGGCAACCTGAACGCGGCGTTCGACCTGCTGGTCGAACACTACCAGCACCGCGTATACCGCCTCGCGCTGGCCATTCTCGGCGACCCGGCGGCGGCACAGGATGCGGCCCAGGAGGCGTTCCTGCGCATTTGGAAAGGCTTGAAAGGGTTTCGCGGCCAGTCCGCGCTGAGCACCTGGATCTACGCCATCGCGCGCAACACGGCGCTGACCGAGCGCAAATCCGCCGCTGCGCGCCCGACTCTGCCGCTGGACGACGCCCCGGCGGGCGCGCTCCCCGGCGGTCGCGTGGCGTCGACTGCGCCCTCGCGCGCGGGATTCGACGTGGCCGCGCTGGTCGACCGGTTGCGGCCGCAGTACAGAGAAGTGATCCGCCTCTATTACATGGCGGAGAACTCGTATGAGGAGGTGTCGCGAATGTTGGACATCCCCCTGGGGACGGTGAAGACGCTGCTGCACCGGGCGCGCATCGAACTCGTGGCCGCCGTGGCGCAGAGTACAGTGAGAGAAGGCTGAGCATGCCCTGCACGGAATTCGAAGATCGGCTCGCCGGTTACGATGCGCTCGGCGCGGCGGAGCGCCAGCGCATGGACGCCCACCTGGCCCACTGTGAGACCTGCCGTGTCTGGCTGGAGGCGTTCGTTGAGGCCGACGCGGCCCTGCGCGCGGCGTACGCCGGTGTGCGTGCTCCGGCCACGCTGGCGATTTCGGTCCGGCAGCGAGTCTCTGGTACAGTCGCCGCCGCGGAGACGCGTGTCAGCGCGGTGCCGGAGATTCTCGATTTCATCGCTTGGACGGGCGTGATCTGCGCTTGCGCACTGCTGGCGTACTTCTGGCTGCCGCGGGACATCGTCGTCTCACCGGTGGTGCTGTATGCCGTTTTAGGGGTCCTGCTGTGCGCCACCCTGTCGGCCACGCTGTGGGTGCTGCGCCGCAGCGAGAGCTGAGGCGCAAAGCGCGCGATTCCCGCTCCAAAAGGTCATCGTCCGCCGCCTGTCCCATCAGAATTCGCAATTTGACAACGGGTCTATGCTGGGGGTGATAGCCCGCCCTTGAGGCTCGGCATCGACGCTCTTTGAAAAACGAACACATAGCGAATAACAAATCGGACGATAGTCAATTAAGTCATTCATTCTAAATAGAAAAGGCGATAATTGGCTTTGTTCCTTCAAATTTGCCCTGCGCGCGCCGCGAGCTACGCCGCGCGTGACAAGAACGGCAATGAGACGGCTGCTCCCGGTCGCCGGAAACGGCGCCAGAAGACCTCGGCCAGGTTGAGCAGCAGCGCGATCCCGAGCAGGGCCGGCCACAGCGTCAGCCAGGCCGGCAGGGCGCGCGCGGGCGGGCGGAAGATCTGCGCCGGGGTGGGGTTGAACAGCCCGCCGGTCCAGGCAGTGAGGTCGCGCAACAGTTTCTCGTTCTGCCCGCTGGAGGTGAGTTCCGGCTCGGGCAGGTACAGGCCGGTTTCGGGGAACAGGCGCGAGTCTTCCAGGGGACGCACGCGGAACAGCCCGCGCCGGGAGCCGACGGCGAACGCCGCCTGGTAATGTCCCTCGGAGGTTTTCTGGAGGGTCAGCGCGCTCTGGAAACCGCCCGGGCCGAGGGCGAACAGGCGCGGCGGTGCGGCCGGCGCCTCGGCCGGATCGGCGAGGCGATAGTCGACCAGCAAGCGCGAGGCGGCGGGATCCCACGTGAGCGCGGATTCGCCCGCCAGCGCGTGCGGCAGCAGGTCGCGCGCCACGTTGGTCCAGAAGCGGTCGTAACCCTGCCACGAGACCCACGCTTCGGCCCAGCGCGACTTGGCGTCCGACGTGAACACGGCCGCGCGGCCCAGGCCGTACTGCCAGCGCACGTAGAGCGGCTCCTTTTCGTCCACCGCGAGGATCAGGTCGGCGGCGCGTTTGGCCTGGAAGCGGACGTAGCCCTTCAACGCCGGCGCGTTCTGCATGTCGAGGCCTTCGAGGGTCTCCACCGGCCGCACGACGCGCGGGTTCACGGGCTTCTCCACCGTGGTGGAACCGGTGTGCTCCCGCACGTCCTTCACGAGGAGCTGCTCCAGGCCCGCCGGTTCGGTCAGGAAATAGGACCGGCCGCCCGCGGCCTGGGCGATCTTCTCGAGGTAAGCGCGGTTCACGTCCTGCCCCAGGCCGACCGTCGAGATGGTGACGTGCTTCTGCTCGGCGTCGCGCGCCAGGGCCATCGAGTCGCCCTCCTCGGAGATGCCGTCGGTCAGCAGGACGATGTGTTTGTAGGCCCCCGGCGCGGCCTGAATGCGTCGATAGGCTTCGGCCAGCGCGGGCGCGATCTGCGTGCCGCCATCGGCCACAATGCCGGCGATCTGGCGCTTGATCTGCGTTTGGTCCTCGGCGCGGCGCACCGGCACGGCCCACTGGTGGGAGTTGTCGAAGATCAGCACCCCGACCTGATCGATGGGACGCAGGTTCTCGATCACGCCGGTGGCCGCCAGGCGGGCCAGTTCGATTTTGCGGCCCTCCATGGAGGACGACTTGTCGAGGACCAGAACCACGACCGCGCCTTCGGGGCTGCGCGGCGGAGCGACGGTCGCCGGCAGGGCGCGGTCGAGCGGGTCGGTGCGCGGGTTCTTGCGCTCGACCCAGACGTTCTTCTCGCCGCCGATGACCAGCAGCCCGCCGCCGTGTTGAACGAACTTCTCCAGCTCGAGCTTGCGGGATTCGGGCAGGGCGTTGAGGTCCCAATTGTTGAAGACGACCAGTTGATAGTCGTCCAGCCGCGCCGTCAACCAGCTCGTGCGCGCGTCGACCTCGAAGTGCGCGGCGTTCCACGTCGCCACCAGGTGCGCCTCCATGCCCGGCGGGTCCTGCGTCAGGAAAAGCAGGCGTGGCGAACGAACGGAGACGGCCTGGGCGAAGCGGGCTTCGCCCAGTGAACCGGCGCGCAGGGCGCCGGTGAGTTCGAATGCGCCGGCGGAGGAGAGCGAGGCGTAGGCGCGCACGTGGTTCACGCCGGCCCGTAGACTGACCGCGCTGGAGCCTATGGCGCGACCGTCGGCGGTGAGATCGAGCGTTGCCTCGGCGGGTTCGGGCGTGCTCACCTGGAGGTCGATCGGAAAGCGCTCGCCGGTGAAAGCCGCGGCCGGAAAACCGGCGGAATCGATGCGGAAGCGCGGCGCGGAGCGGCCCTCGAGGATCAGCGTGTCGACCGGGATGCCGAGCGAGGCCGCCAGTTGTGCGCCGCGGGCGGCGGAGCCCTCGGTCTCCATGCCGTCGGAGAGCAGCACCAGGCGCGGCACCAGGCCGGCGGGCAGCGCGGCAGCGGCTTCGCGGATGGCGGCCTCGATGGCGGTGGCGCGGCCGGGCTCTCCGGCGGTGGTGTGGAAACGTCCGCTGGCGCGTTCCACGGCATCCACTGGGCGCACGGCGCGGGCGAAGGGAAAATCGCGCAGCTCGTTGCGGCCGACGCGCGCACGGGCGGCGGCCGCAAACTGGCTGGCGCGGGCGAGCGAGCTTTCGGGGATGCTCTGTGATGTATCGATCAGCAGACCCACGGCCTGCCGTGTTTCGCTGACCGGCAGGCGAGGCTCCAAAAGGGCCAAAACACAGGCGGCGATGGCCGCGCCTTTGAGAACCATGGAGGGAACCTGGCGCGGGCCGAACAAGGGGCGCGAGCGGCCGAAGAGCCACCATTCGAGGACGATCAGCGCCAGGCCGGCCACGGCGAACCACTTCCACAGGTCGCGCGGCAGCGCCTCCGGCAGGCCCCTGCGCGGCACGCCGCGCGGGACGCCGGGCGGGACATCCCAGGCATAGGCGCCGTAGCCGGGCAGGAGCAGAGAGTACGAGCGTTCGTAGGCGCCGGCGCGCACGCGCACGGTTCCGCTGCGCGGCGTGTACAGGCGCAGCGCGCGGCCGTCGAGCGTGTAGGGAACCGGACGGGCATTTTCGTCGGCCACCTGCAAGCGCGAGAGATCGACCCCGGCGGGCAGCTCCAACTGCAGCGCGCCGGGCGCGGCGGCCAGCGTTCCGCGCTCGAGCAGCGCCTCGGGCGCGAGGGCTTCCAGCAGGTTGGCGAACAGCAATGGAGCCGCCACTTCGGAGCGCAGCGCAGTGCGCAGCGGCTGGAAGCCCAGCACGGCCAGCGGAGGCAGCGGGCCTGATTGCAGCAGCGCCACGGCCACCGGTCCTTCCGGCGTGCTGGCTACAAGAGTCGCGCCCGGAGGCGGATCGAAGACCAGCGAGCCCGCGAGCTTCAGGTCGCGCGAGCGCAGCCCGGCGCCGAGCGGCGTTTCGTTGTGCCAGTGGGTGACGACCAGCTCGCGGCCGGCCATCCGCGCCGGAATGGGCGAGGCGGAAGCGGGCGGCGCGATCCACAGGCTCGGGCGCGCGGGCGATTGCGGAGGCGCGAACCCGTCGATGACGATCACGCTGGCGTCGGGGTCTGGCCGGTACTCCGACGGCGCCAGATAGTGCGGATCGAGACGCGGGTCGGAGGAGAAAATCGGCCGCAGCAGGCCGGGCGCGGCGGAGTAGACGGCGATGCGCAGCGGCTGCGCGGAGGGGACTTCGAGTGTGACACTGTCGTCGGCGGGCAGCGCATCGGAAGGACTCATGCGGGCTTCGAGCCAGCCCGCCCTGGCGGTGCGCAGGTCGAAGGTGACGGTCGATTCGGCCCGCGGCGCGAGCAGCATGCGCCGCGCGCCGGCGGGCGAGCCGCCGAGGGCTACGGCCACTTGCACGGCCCGTGGCGACCCGCCGTAATTGCGCAGCGTGAACGTGGCCTGCCAATGCGCGGCCTCGCCCGGCACGCGTTCGAGCGCGGCGGAGACGAAACCGGCGTTGGGCGGCGGCGCGGAGACCGGCAGGTAGCGGAAGTTGGGCGGAAGCTGGAGCGCCGTGGGGTCGGAAGCGAGCCGGGCCGCGCCGGCGTAGGCGATTTCGCCCGGCTCCCGGCCTTCGAGACGCTGGGATTGGCGGGCCAGCGACAAGGCCTGCTCGAGGTCGAGCGCGCCCGGCGCGGGGACCGAGCCGCGGATGGCGGTTTCCAGTTCCGTGCGGTTGGAATCGAAGCGCGTGACGGGGACGGCCTGCGAGCCGGCGCGGATCACCATCACGCGATCCTGCGAGGGCAGCGTACGGAGCCACGCCACAGCGGCGCGATGGGCTTCGTCTGAAAGGTCGCCCACCGGGCCGGCTCGGGAGGACAGATCAGCGGCGCGGCCGGGTGCGGACATCCACGCCGATGTGTCCACCAGCAGCACGTGGTCGCGCCCGCCGAACACGCGCGCGCCCCAGCGCGGCTGCGCGACGGCCAGCAGCAGGCACAAAACGGCGAGCAACTGGAGCACCAGCGACCAGGGTTGATCGACGCGGCGGCGGCGCTTTTGCTGCGCCGTCTGGGCTGCGTTGTGCCAGAAACGAAGCGTGGCCACCGTCAGGCGGCGGCGCGAGCGGGTGAGCAGATACAGCGCCACGGTCGCGGTCCACGCGGCAGCGAGCAGCGCGAAGAATTCGAGCACCGAGAGGTTGGCGAGGAACATCTTCTTTGCGCCTCTCGCTAGCGCCTCCCGGTGGGTGTCAAGCCGCGCAGGGCATCGCCGAGTTCGAACTCCAGCGCCCGGCCCACCGCGTCCTCCAGCGACAGCGCCGTCGAGAAGCCGCAGTAGCGCCCGCCGTTGCGCAGCGCCAGCCGCTCGAGCGCGGAAGCGTAGCCGTCGAAGGCCTCCGTGCAGGCGCGACGCGAAGCCGGGTCGAGGGAGAGCTCCAGCTGCGCGCCGGTTTCGGCATCTTCCAGGCGCAGGTCGCCGTCGGCGCCGGGCTCGCGCTCGGAGGGCGACCAGAGTTGAATCAGCATCAGCTCGTGGCCGAAGTCGGAGAGATACTGCAGCGGGCGAAGCACGTCGGCATCGTCGAAGAAATCGGAGATCACAATCGCCAGACCCGCGCCCGTGTACTGCGCCAGAAACTGGCGCGCGATCGGCATGAACGCCGAGCGGCCGCGCGGCTCGAGCGCCTCGAGAAAGTCGGTGACGGGGCCGAAACGGTGGCGGCCGCCCGAGGCCAGGCAGGTCTCATCGAGCGTCTCGTGGAAAGGCTGGATGAGGATCGCGTCGTGGCGCACCAGACCGACATAGGTGAGAGCCGCCGCCAGGCGGCGTGCGAAGTCGAACTTGGAAATCTCGCCATCGCCGGCGCCGGCGGCCATCGAGGCCGAAGCGTCCAGCAGCAGGCGGATCGGCGTGCGCGGCTCGGTCTGGAACATCTTGAGAAAGAGCTTCTCCAGACGCAGATAGGCGCGCCAGTTCACCGCCCGCAGGTCATCGCCCTGATGGAAGCGGCGATGGTCCAGGAACTCGATGCCCGGCCCGGAGTAGTGCGACTCATTATGGCCGCCCACCAGGCCGCGGAACGACTTCTGCCAGTGAATAGTCAGGCGCTCGAGGCGTTCGAGAAGCTGGCGGTCGATTAGGGGCGCGGGCATCGGCACCGGTATCTTCTATTGTGACAGGGCGGGAGCGGGCGTCAGAGGGGAGAGCGGCCGGACGATTTATGGTGCAGGCGGGTGTTTCTTCCGGGCCTGAGACGGCATATGATAAACAAGCGATAATGTTGATTCTCGAGCGCGTCTGGATCGCAATTGTCGGATCGGCTTTCCTGATCCTGGGTTTGGCGGTGAAGGATTTCCGCTGGGGCCTGCGCGGGACCGGGCCGGCCGCCCCGACCTGGGTCGGCAGAGTGTGGTTCATCGGGTTGGGGCTGGCGCTGATCGCAATCGCCTGCTTTTTCCACCCGCGCTGAGGCGCGAGCTACAACATCGGCTGGCGCGCGGCGACGGCGGCGATCAGCTCACCGAGTAGTGTCTCGGCAGTCTGGCCGTCGGCGTGTGCGTCGAAGTTCAGAATGATGCGGTGGCGCAGCACGGCGGGAGCGACCGTGCGGATGTCGTCAGCGGCCAGGTGATAGCGGCCATTCATCAGCGCGTGGACGCGGCCGCATTCGACCAGCGCCTGCGCCCCGCGGGGCGATGAGCCGTAGCGGATGTACTTGTCGGCCAGCGGGTGAGCGCCGGCGGCGCCGGGCTGCGTAGCCATCACCAGGCTGACGGCGAGATCCAGCACGTGCGGCGCGACGACGACCTCGCGGCAGGTATTGCGCAGCTCGAGGATCTCGCCGCGCGTGATGACCTGGCTGAGTTCGGGCTCATCTCGTTGGATGGTGCGCTCGACGATCCCTCTGAGCTCCTGGCGGGATGGAAACTCGACCACGATCTTCATGAGAAACCGGTCGAGCTGGGCCTCCGGCAGCGGGTAGGTGCCTTCCATCTCGATCGGATTCTGCGTCGCCATGACCAGAAACGGGCGGTCCAGCTCATGCGTCGTGGTGCCCGAGGTAACCGTCCGTTCCTGCATCGCTTCGAGCAGCGCCGACTGGGTCTTGGGCGTGGCGCGGTTGATCTCGTCGGCCAACACGAGGTTGGCGAAGATCGGGCCGGGCTGGAAGCGCAGGCTCTTCGCGCCGCTCAGGTCCGTCTCCATGACCATCGAGCCGACGATGTCGGCGGGCATCAGGTCGGGCGTGAACTGGATGCGCGAATAGCGCAGATGGAGCACCCGCGACAGCGTCCGCAGGAGCGTCGTTTTGCCGAGTCCGGGCACGCCCTCGAGCAGCACATGGCCCCCGGAGAGCAGGCAGATGAGCACGCCGTCGACCACATCCTGCTGGCCGACAATCACCTTGCCGATTTCCTTGCGGACCAGGTCCAGACGGGCTACGGCTTGCACTACTTCGACTGCTCCGTTCACGGACTCCGACATGCCTCCATTGTAGGCGGCGCGGCGGACGGCCGGCTCAAGCGGGCTCGTCGCCGAAGACCATATTGGGGCGATCGATGGCCTGTTCCTCGCAGTAGCGCAGCCACAATCCGCCGTAGCTCTCGGTGACGTACTGTTGCGCGGTGAAGCCCAGCTGTGCGGCGGTGCGATCGATCCACTCCGGCTGGCCTTCGAGTTCCAGCCACATCCCGATAGGTGTTTCATCGAGCACAGCCAGGCCCGCTGCATCGCCCGGGCGCTGGTAGATGGTGCGGTATTTTTCGTAACGGAAAAAGAGCTGAAGGCCGAGCCGCTCCAGAATCCGGCGCAGGGCGGCGGGGTCGGACACTACGGTTTCCAACTCCTCGCGCGACTTATAGCGCCCGGCTTCCGGAGTGCCCTTGTAAGTGAATGTCGCCGCGCCGGCAAATTCGCGCAGACGCAACAGGCGCCGCTCGGCCCGCAAGGTCCGCTCCGGCGTGTCGAAGACCTCGTTGGCCTCGAAGGCGCGCGGTTGAACGACGAGGAAACCGTTGGCCAGCAGGACGGCGGAGGTTCGCCCGGCGTCCTGGAGGCGCAACTTCACCTCGATTTCCCGGGTGGCGTCCGCCTTGCCATGGAACTGCGCAGACTGCACTTCACCGCAAGGTACCACGAGCGCGCCCGGTGCGGCAGGGCGCCTTCTTTGACCCGCCGCCGGATGCGGGCATAGGATGAATGTGTCGATTCATAACGCATCAAGGAACACGGTCTGATGATAGAGAGCAATCGAAGGGAATTCGTCAAGGCTGCCGCCTTCACGGGCGCGGCTTTGGCCGCCGGCGGGCGCATTCTGGCCGCGAACAAGCCGGTGCAGAGCGGCCGCGTGATCGGCGCGAACGACCGCATCAACGTGGCCGTGGTGGGAACGGGCGGCCGCGGTTTCTACGTTGCCGAGCGCTACCGCCGCTTCGGGGAGAAGCACGAGAACTCCTGCCAGTTGGTCGCCGTGTGCGACGTGTACCAGAAACGGGTCAGCGCCGCGAAAGAGCATTTCAAGGTGGACGGCACGCTCGATTACCGCGAGATTCTGGCCCGCAAGGACGTGGACGCCGTGATTGTCGCCACGCCCGACCATTGGCACGCGCGCGTCGCGCTGGCCGCGATGGACCAGGGCAAGGACGTCTACTGCGAGAAGCCGATGTGCCACACCATCGAGGAGGTGAAGCTGCTCCGCGAGGCCGTGAAGTCGCGGCAGCGCGTCATGCAGGTGGGCTCGCAGACGACCTCCGGCGACCAGTGGTGGAAGGCGCGCAAGGCGCTCCAAGACGGCATGATCGGCCAGATGATCATCAGCCAGGGCAGCTACCACCGCAATTCCGTGGAAGGCGAATGGAACTGGACAATCGATAAGGAAGCCGGGCCGGATGGCAAGGGCGACAACTACATCGACTGGAAAACGTGGCTCGGCCCGGCGCCCAAGCGGGGTTACGACGCCGACCGCTTCTTCCGCTTTCGCAAGTATTGGGATTACTCGGGCGGCATCGCTACGGACCTGTTCTTCCACGTGATGGCGCCGATGAACATCTGCTGGGGCGAGGCGCAGTTCCCGCAGCGGGTGGTGGGCAGCGGCGGCATCTACGAATTCAAGGACGAGCGCGAGGTGCCGGACACGTTTCACCTCGTGGCGGAGTACAAGAAGGGCTTCTCGGTGGTGCTGTCGAGCACCATGGCGAACTCCCATCACATCCCGGGCCTGATCCGCGGCCACCAGGGCACGCTCATCATGGTGGAAAACGGGATGTTCGAGGAACCTACGGATCACATCACGGTGCTGCCCGAGAAAATGGTGATGACGCCCGAGTACAAGGCCAAGTTCGGCGAGGAACCGATCGTCATCAAGGTCGAAGAGAACGACATGATGATGGACCACATCGGCAATTTCCTGGATTCGATCCGCAGCCGGCAGCAGCCGCGGCTGAACGTGGAAGTCGCCGCACGCGCCCAGGTGGCCATCAACATGGCGGTGTTGAGTTACCAGCAGGGCAAGGTGCTGTACTTCGACGAGCAGAAGTTCAAGGTCACCGACAAGCCTCCCAAGGCTTAGCGACCGGCCGAGTGGCGGCCAGTCCGGAGCGGCAGGGGCTGCAGGATGCGCGCCCCGCCGCACCCGCGCAGGCCGTTTCCTGGCCGCTCCCGAACCGATTTGTTATATTGGAGACGACTCCGCACGTGCGCCCGTAGCTCAGCTGGATAGAGCAACTGGCTACGAACCAGTAGGTCGGCAGTTCGAATCTGTCCGGGCGCACCATTTAAGCCACTCAGGATCCCAGGCGGCTTCCTTCAGACTCACAGTTCGCTGCGATTCTGTTCCGGGCCGTGTCGGTAGGAGACGGACCAGCACGGCACCAGGAAAGCGACGCCGAGCCGGCCGGACTGACGTTCCCCGCTCACTACGGGGCAATGGGGCTTACATCGCCCTGGTGCAGGGCACGCCAATGGGCGGGGGAGGCGCTTGGACCAGCCGGACTTTCACACCCCCGGCCAGGCGCCCAGGGGCGGATCAATAGCTCACCGCATAAGCTTCCAGTGAGATTCGGTGCGCCTGAGCTTCCTTCGAAGAACAAGAAACATGAACCGGAGCCGACGGACTCAAGTGTGTGCTCCGGACTTCCCCCGAAGCCCACGAGAGGCCACCCCAGATCGCCTTGTCGTATTGCGTTTCCAACGGCAGCCGCCGGCCGGCCTGCTCGGCGGAGAGAATCAGAATCTGCCCCAGGGGAGTACCGCCGGGGGGCGCGCCTCCGCTGCTTCTGAGAGGAACGCCGTCCGGCCGCGTTTGCCTGGCGATGATACGCAGATCGCGCCCGCGGGGAACCTCCACTACCAGTCGATCCGAGCCGTTGCCCTCCACGGTCATGGACTGGAGACGCTCAATCGTAGTGGGAATCAGCACATCCGCCTGCAGTCCCAGTTCGAAGCGTTCCGCAGCCAGCTCGCCGGCGCCGATCACCGCCATTTGCTCTGGCCCCAGCAGGATCGATTCCGGGCTCAATTTCGGCACGAACCCTGCATCGGCGAAAAGCAGATGCCGGGCCGCGTTCGAGGTGGCTTGCGGAAGCGGAATCTCCGCAACGGCCTGGGATGGATTGACGACGGTGTAGAGATCGCCGCTCAACGTCCGTCCCGCATATCCATAAGGTTGTCCTGAACCCGGAATCGCTCCAAACAGGCTTGTTCGCCCTCTTTGCTGGATTGGAAGATAAACGCTTTGGGCCCGGGCGAACCAGCCTGCATCCGCATCTTCGAGCAGCTCGAGATTGCCGTAGTAAGTATTCATCCATCCGCCGCGCGCGAGCGAAAGGAGCAGCATGCCCTTCCATGCGCTGGTACGCCGCCCGAGACATGTGCCGGTGGTGCCAATCATGAACGCGGAGTTGTCGATCCGCTCCAGCGGGACTGCATTGTCCCGGAAGTAGCGCACCATGTGGTCGGAGTAAATGTCGTTGGAGCGCCAGAAGTTCACGGCCGGGACGTCGGAAGGCCTGGGGTCGCCGCAATACATGGAGTCAAACACTTCCAGCCACTTCAAATCCACGGTCTTGCGGATGGGCGTTGCCGTGTCGTCCATCACGCCGCCGAAGCCGTTGTAGGCAAGAAAACGGACCTCCGGATTGCGGGAGCGAAACGAGGCGAGCGCAGCCCTCAATGCGGTTGCGTTCATGGCTCTGATCTCGGGTGGCGTCCAGGATTGCTCAGCGGCTGGAGTCGCCGCGTTCATGTCCGCGAAATCGAACTTGAACAGACGGACGCCGCGGTCGTACCAGATCTGCAGCGACGCGCAGAAGTGGGCGAGGTACCCACCATCAAACATGCAGAGCGACTTCCTTCTGGGATCGTACGAGGCCTTCCATTCGGGGATCAGATCAAAGCCCTTCCACATATTGTTCGTGGCCACCCATAAACCCGGCAGGATCCCTAAGCGGCGGCATTCGGCCAGCCAGCGGTCGGGGCCCGCTGGCCAATGGGGCTGGCGAAATGTGCGGTACCCCCCGTCGGGGGCAAACCAGTAGCAATCGTTCAGGTAAGCATCGATCCGCACACCCTGCTTGCGCAGACGTTCGACCTCCCGGAGCTCACGCATGGCCAGAGCCTCCGTCAAAGGCACATTGTCGGAGAGCTCATCGTATGCCGCCCAATTGATATAGACGCATAGCGGCGCTTCCAACCCGGCCCGCGGTCCGGCGCGGAGTGGCCTGTACAATACGGGGGCCAGCATTGTTCGGGCGAACGTCCGTCTGTTCATAGGGCCGATCCTATCATGAGGATCCGTGTGCGAAGCCTCAACGTCATCACGGGAGCGGAGAGGTGCTGCCGTTCTGTTTTTTCCAAGACTGCATAGAAGCTGCAGCATTGTGTCGTGACACGGCCGGATCCTTCGTGAGCTGCGACTTGGATGCTTGGGACACCGTTCAAAGGCCTCCGCGGGGGGTGACCAACTCCAGGGGTTCAAGTCGGCGAACCCTGACCACTTCGCGGCGCTGCGGGGCACTCACCACCCGGCGTGGGTCAGGGTCCGGTCGCGGATGGGTTGGCTCTAGCCGGCTGTTCAGAAGGGGCGGCCGTTGTGTTAGGGAAGGCCTACGGCCGGATTGCCGCCGGCATCGATTTTCCCATTCCGCTCTCGCCCGCCAGTGCCATCTGCCCGCCGGCGTGCACTTCGATCCCGAGCTCCGCGAACACCAGCGCCTCACCTGCTGCGCCGCGATAGCTGTTGGCAAGACGCTCGGCCCGCGGCGCCGCGATTGCGCCAGCTGTGCGGCTGCGCGTATGATCCAATTCGGAGTTCTTCATGCGCTGTGCCGTACTTCTCGCGATCCTTCTCACGTCCAGCATCGGTTTCGCGGCCGCTCCGCCGGAAGCCCCAACGAAGGCCCCGGCCAAAGCCGTTGTCCCTCAACCCAAGGTTCCCGAAACGATCCGGGACCGCTTCGTGCCGGCTCCTTTTGAGACCCAGCGCATCCTCGGCCTGCTCGGCGAGCGCATGCGGATCAACCAGGAGAAGCGCCTCCTGAACATCGAGGAGGAGGCCCTCCTGGCCGGCTTCCGCCACCGCCCCGGGGCGCAGGAGTGGATCGGCGAGCACATCGGCAAGTACCTCGACGCCTCCGCCAATACCTGGCGCTATACCCACGACCCGCGTCTGAAGGCCCAGATGGACCGCATGGCCCTGGCGCTGATCGCCTGCCAGAAGGACGACGGCTACCTCGGCACCTACGTGGACGCGCAGCGCTGGACCAGTTGGGACGTGTGGGTGCACAAGTACGACCTTATCGGCCTGCTGGCGTGGTACCGCGTCTCGGGCGACGAACGGGCGCTCCATGCCTCGCGCCGCATCGGCGACCTGTTGATCAATACCTTCCAGACTGGCGGACGCGACATCATCGCCTCCTCGGAGCATGTCGGCATGGCCGCCACCAGCGTCCTCGAGCCCATCTGCCAGCTCTATCGCTACACCGGCGATCCGCGCTACCTGGCCTTCGCGCGCTTCATCGTTGACCGCGCCTGGGAGCAGCCCAACGGCCCGCACATTCTCACCTCGCTCCTCTCGACGGGCTCCGTGTTCCGCACCGCCAACGCCAAGGCTTATGAAATGATGTCCAACCTCGTCGGCCTGTGCGAGTTGTACCGCCTCAGCGGTGAGAAGCGCTTCTTCGACGCCGCCGTCGCGGCCCAGAAAGACATTGTCGCCCGCCGCCGCTATCTCACCGGCACCACCTCCGCCCACGAGCACTTCCGCGACGATTTCGACCTGCCCGCCGAGCAGCAGGACGACGTCGGCGAAGGCTGCGTCACCGTCACCTGGATCCAGTTGAACCTGCAGCTACTGCGCCTCACCGGCGAGCCGGCCTACGCCCAGGAGATCGAGCGCGCCGTCTTCAACCAGTTGCTCGCCGCCCAGGATCCGCTCACCGGCAACATCTGCTACTTCACCCCCATGAACGGCCGCAAGAAGCCGACCACCAATATCAACTGCTGCCGCTCCTCCGAGCCGCGCGGCATCTCGCTGATCCCGCAGTTGCTGTGGGGTACGCTGTACACCGCCTCCGAACCGGATACCGTCGCCATCGAAATTCTCGCTCCCGGAAAGGCCCTGATCGGCGGCGTGGCGGTGAATTCCCAGACCGATTACCCCTTCGACGGACGCGTGCTCTACACCCTGACACCCGATCAGCCGCGCCGCTTCACTCTCGCCCTCCGCGTGCCCGAGTGGGCGACTGGGTTCCACGCCACCGCGCCCGACGGGAGCGTGATTACCGGCCGGCCCGGCGACTACCTGCGTATCACGCGCCAGTGGAATCGCGGCGACCGCGTCGAGGTTAACGTGGATCTGGCCGTGCGCTTCACCCCCGGCGGCAAGAGTTATCCCGGCCAGGTCGCCGTCGAGCGCGGGCCGCTCGTGCTGGCCCTCGACAAGGGGGCCAACCTGGAGCTTCCAGACCTCGGCCACGCCGCGCTGAAGGCCGTTCCGGAGCGTCTCACCGAGGAAAAGCCCGGGCTTTACGCCTTACCCGGCATCGTCTCGGAAAACGGACACGCCCGCCCGGTCACGCTTCATCTGGTCCCATTTGCCGAGGCCCGCGAATACCGCATCTGGCTGCCTTCAGCCGCTGCCCGGGAGACCGCTGCGAGGCGCCAGGGCGCCGCGCATGGCCGACTGCCTTAAACCGGGATTTCCCTTCCGGCAAGGCCAGTCTTCTTACCTCGCTGGAGGTGGCGGTGCGTCAATCCTGCGCGCCATGCTTGCCAGCGACCGTCGCGTTGTGGGGCCGGCGGTCGCATCGGATCGCGACCCACGCTGCGCTGCCGCCGCAACCGGAATTCTCGGTACACCGCGAGATCGCGGCAGCCAGCGTCTGCCAATCGGTCTGCGGCGTCGTCCCAACTGCTAAGGCAAGCATCCACGACACAGATTCGGGTAATCGAAAAGTGGGTTCCATGCTAATGTATATAGAATTACCTGCCAAACGGTTCACGGGCGGGGTGCAAGACTCCAAGTGCGAGAGGGAAAAGTCGATGAGTGCAGCCACTGCAACCGGTCTCCGTTTCGAAGCTCCGGGCCCGGGTTTCTGGGAACTCGACCCGGTTCACTTTCCGCGCCCGGCGACGCGCTACTGGACAGAAGTCGGTCCCGCATCCTTCAAGCGTGGGTCCGGGGAATTCTGCCGCCTTTACGGGCTCATGATTGATGCGCTCGAAATGGCGTATCCGAACGGCTTCGCGTACCGGCGCGCGACTCCGGTTCCCGATAGCGAGGTGCCACAGCGATTCCAACGTGCTGAGGAGGTTTTCCAGCAGAAGTTCTGGCGGCAGCAGCTCAGCGAATGGAATGGCACGTTCAAACCCGCCGCGATCAGGGCTCACCGCGAGATCCAGTCGGTTGACCCGGAGGGCCTTTCCGACGACGCCCTGGCGGCGCATCTGACGCGCTGCCGCGACCACCACGCGGCTATGCTGCACCAGCACATGCGCTTCACCGCGTCGGCGGTCGTACCGACAGGCGACTTCCTGGCTCACGTTGGCGGCTGGACCGGCCTTCCCGCCTCCGAGTTGCTCGGCTTGATGCGCGGCGCTTCTCCCGTGTCGGCCGGCGCCTCCTCGCAAATGTCGCAGATGGTCGCCGCGATCCAACAGGATCCGCGTGCCCAGAAGTTGCTCGAACGCGATGACGATCCGGCGCGGGTGATCCAGGAGTTGCGCGCTCTCGATCGCGGCACCGGTGCCGCCGTGGCGGAATACCTGGAGCTGATCGGGTACCGCCTGCTCGACGGATTCGACATTTCAAACCCCTGCGCGCTCGAGTTGCCGGATGTGCTGCGCCGCGCGATCCGCGCCGCAGTTTCCGGCAAGCGAGCCGATTCGTCCGACTTGCAGGACCGGATCGCGGACGTGCGTGCCAAGGTGCCGGAGCAGCATCGCTCCGAGTTCGATGAACTTCTCGAGGAGGCTCGTCTGACTTATCCGATCCGCGACGAGCGTGGAGTATTCAGCGACATCTGGGCTTCCGGCCTGATGCGGCGCGCAGCGCTCGCCGCCGGGAAGCGGCTGGCGGGCAAAGGGCGGATCCACGAAGCCGAACACATCATCGACGCCGGCATTGATGAAATGCGCGCGCTGGTCACGGGCTCCGGCGGACCTTCTGCGGACGAACTCGCCCAGCGTGCCGCTTACCGGGCATCGCACAGCGCCAAGGACGCCCCGTTAACGCTTGGGACGCCCCCGCCGGCGCCGGATTTTTCCAAATTGCCTCCGGCGGCCGCTCGAGTGATGCGCGCGGCTGGCATCTCCTTGCAGGCTTTGTTCGGGAGTTCGGAGGCCGCGCACGAAGAGTTCAAGCTTCGTGGGCTGGCGGCCAGCCGGGGCGTATACGAGGGGCCCGCCCGGCGCGTCTCCCATCCGTCCGAATTCGACCGCATCGTCCGCGGCGATGTGCTGGTCACCGAATCCACAACCGAAGCCTTCAATATTCTCCTGCCTCTGCTCGGCGCCATTGTGACGGACAGCGGCGGCTTGCTGTCCCATTCGGCGATCGTCGCGCGCGAATATGGGATTCCCGGCGTGGTCGGTACTCGGGAGGCCACCGGGCGCATCGCCGAGGGTGTGCGGGTCCGCGTCGACGGCGATAAGGGCGAGGTCTGGGTGCTGGGGTGAAACGCGCTGTTCCACTCGCGGAAGCAATCGATGACTCGATCTTCGGCTCGAAGGCCGTGGGACTCGGACAAGCCATCCGGGATGGCCTGCCGGTGCCGCCCGGAGTTGCGTTGTCCGGTTCCATCGTGGAAGCCGTTGCGGCCGGAGAGCAGCCCGCGCTCCATGAGGTCGCCCGGCGGATCAGCCACCTCAAGACTCCGCTCGCATTCCGCTCCTCCGCCGTCGATGAGGACGGGGCTATGGCGAGTTTTGCGGGGCAGCACCTGACCTTGCTCAACATCCAATCGGTGGACGACGCGCGGTCGGCATTGAGCAGGATCTGGTGGTCGGCAAATTCGGATTCAGCCATCACCTACCGCCAGCGTGTGGGCTTGTTCGCTCGCCCCAGCGTGGGCGTCGTGATCCAGTCGCTCCTCGATCCGGAAACAGCCGGTGTAATGTTTACCAGAAACCCTGTGACCGGCGCGGACGAACGCATGATTGAGGCCAGTTGGGGGCTCGGCGAGGCGGTCGTCGCGGGCTTGGTGATTCCGGACAACTACCGGATGGACCGTTCGGGCCAGGTGCTCGAACGCAGGCCGGGAGTAAAGCGGATTGCGGTGCGCAGTGTTTCCACTGGCGGCACGATTGAGGAAGACGTGGCGCCGGAACTCGTCGAGCGCCTCTGCCTGAGCGACCGGCATTTACAGGAACTGAACAAGCTCGCCACCCGCTGCGAAGAAGTTTATGGCCCGGCGCGGGACGTTGAGTGGGCCATTGCCAGTGACACGCTCTACTTGCTTCAATGTCGGGCGATTACAAAGTCGGCACGCTGACGGACGGCTTGCATGTGCATGGCCGCGGTACTCCGTAGCGCCGCCGTCCAGGGAGGATCAATGCCAACGCGAGGAGTGCCCATCGAGGCGCTGCAGCGGGTGCCGCTGTTTGCGGATTTGAGTTTGCGCGAGCTCCGCCAGATCGCTCGCCTGTTCAAGGAGCGGAGCTTCTCCGCGGGCGAGGCCGCCATCCAGGAGGGTTCGGGCGGGGCGGCCTTTTTCGTGATCCAATCAGGTGAGGCCGAAGTGATCATCCGCGGCAAGAAAAAAGCAACTCTGGGGGCGGGCGAATTCTTCGGCGAAATAGCTTTGATAGACGACGGCCCGCGCATGGCTTCGATCATGGCTGCGACCGACATGGTTTGTTACGGACTTACCTACTGGGACTTCCGGCCGGTTGTGAAGGCCAACGGCGTACTCGGATGGAAGCTGTTGCAGCAGATGGCGAAAATGCTTCGTGTCACGCGGCAGGAGTTATTTCAATGACCATTCTGTTTCAAGCGGCACAAAACGGAAGAATGTCGTAACGCCACGAAGCAACCCCGTTGGTTTGAGTCCGTATCTGTGTTCTTTCTGGATTACCAAAGGTCCCCTGGCGCATCCAGATCCCGTCGGAAGCTACGAACCAATCAGAATTGTGGTAACCCTAGAGTACGAGCGACGCTCTTTCCTATCATGGGCGTGGAAGTTGCATGATACGCAAGGCGATATTGCTCGCTTGGATGAGCCTGCTGCTGCTCGGCGCGGACGAGGGATTGTGGCCGTATCACCAGTTCCCCAAGGACGCGATCCGGCAAAAATATGGATTCGATCTCACCGCTCAATTTCTGGACAATCTGAGGCTGGCGTCGGTAAGAATCGGCAGCGGGACAGGCTCCTTCGTCTCGTCGAAAGGACTCCTGCTGACAAATCAGCACATTATTTCCGGTTGCCTGGCCCAGCTCAGTTCGGCGCATAACGACTACGTTCGCGATGGTTTCTATGCGGCCTCGGAGCCCGCCGAAGCCCGCTGTGCGGGACTGGAGGCGAGCGTCCTCACGAATATCGAGGACGTGACCACGCAGGTCAAAGCCGCGGCGCAGGACGGGACGCCGGCCGCCAGGGCGCTGGAGGCGCGCAGCGTCGTGATCGCGCGCATCGAGAGTGGTTGCGCGGCCAGGTCGGGAGCTGCCTGCACGGTGGTTACGCTCTTTTCGGGCAGCCGCTACGAGCTCTACCAGTACAAGAAGTACACTGACCTTCGCCTCGTGTTTGCTCCCGAATACGTGCTCGCCTTCTTTGGTCGGGAGCGAGATAGTATCACCTATCTGCGATATGGCCTGGACATCGCCTTTCTCCGGGTCTACGAGAATGACAAGCCTGTTTCCACGCCACACTACCTCAAGTGGTCGGCCGGCGGAGTGAAGGACGGCGAGTTAGTGTTTGCAGCGGGAAATCCCGCTACGACGGTGCGCGAGACTACTGCCGCCCAACTCACTTCTTATCGCGATACCCCCCTGCCGGTCGCCCAACTGCGGAGATAGTAGTTATCGTCGCCGTATTGCAGGGAGCTGGATTGCGGCTCGCCGAGCAGGAAATCGGCGAAGTTATAGCCTGTGCCGGGAATGGGGTTGCCCGCGGCATTCAATTCGCTGGTCAGCAGGCCACTAAAGCTAAATGAGCCGCGTGCATTCTTATAGCTCAAACTGTTTTGTTGCAGGCGCCGGTACAGGACCCCAAACCCCAGATTATGCTTGCGGTGCAGCACGTAGGTGAGGGTGTCGGTGAAATTGGTCGTCTGGCTGCGAGTTAGCGCCGGCGTTCCGTCCGAGAGGCCGCCGAAGTTGGTGAAGGAAAGGTTCGGCGGGCCGTAGTCGAGGGGCGTCTGCAAAGTGCCGCCGATGCCCAGATCCCCTTCGATATTGTCCCCGTAAGCGAAGTACGGCACCGTCCGATTGACGTTGCGGCTGAAGGTTACATTGGCGGCGTTGTTGAAGCGCGGAGCGAAGCTATGGCTCCATCCCGCCGCCGCGCTCACTCCGTCACCCGTAGCGGTGTCCTCGAAGCCAAAAAGCTGCGCGGTTTTCGAGTCGCGGTTCTGGTATTGGACGTTGAAGTTCAGCCGGTCCTTAGTCGATACAGGCGCATTGAGCCGAAAGCCCACGTTGTTGCTATTGTTCGGAGTCGATGTAACGATCGCGTAGTTCTGCACGATGCCGTCGTAGATGGGCGCCGGAAAGTATTGCAACAGCCCCGCCGAAGCCGCATTGATCCGCGCGGCCGGCAGGACGTTGCCGGCGAATGGCAGGTGGGTGAGCGGATCAAAAACAGTCACCGGCGCGTTATTCACCTGGGTCAGAGAAAAGTCGCCATTGCGCTCAGCCGGCGTAGGTACCGACGATTGCGCGCTGTACGGATTGCGGCTGCGCGAGCCCTGGTAAGTGAAGTAGAAGCCGGCGCGCGGGTAATGGATCAGTTTGGGTATGTTCAGCGGTCCGCCCACATTCAGGCCCAAACTCGCCATGTCGTAGGAGGGCTTTGGCTCAGCCCTACCGTTGAGCGAATAAGGAGCCGCGTCCAAAGCGGAATTCTCCAAACGCATGAAGACCGAACCGGTGTATGTGGGCTGGCTGCGGCGCCGATTGCCGAAACTGGCGTACTGGCCATTGTACGGGCCGCGGCGGTTGCCCGCGTTGCCGGGTCCGCCGCCCCTCCCGCCACCGCCAAATCCGCCACCTCCCCCGCGTCCTCCGAATCCGCCGCCCCCGGGTCCGCCGAAACCGCCGCCGCCCGGTCCCTGACCACCGCCTGGTCCGAATCCACCGTTGATGCCGCTCACTCCAAAACCGCCCAGACCGAGAGTGTCGCCGCCCGGAGAGCTCATTCCAGGCGGCGTGCCCAGTGCCGTGCCGCCGAGGCCGTTGCCCATGCCAGGGCCTGCGTTGCCGCCCCCATTCTGCATCTGCTGCCAACGGGCCTGGTCGTCACTCGATTGGGCCAGTCCGCCGCTCGTGCTGCCGTTCACGAGCAACGCATCCTCCGCCTCGCCGCCCAAGTTGGCGGCCGCGAGATCGGGGGAGGCTGCGTTGGCTGCCGCCTCCGCCAGCGACTGTTGCCCGGCATCCGTTGCCCTGACCTGCGCATTCTGGAAACCGGATCCCGGCTGCGGCCCGGAGCCTGCTGCCGGATTCCGTGCCGACGCACTTCCGGGGGAGCCCTCGCGGGTGCGACGCGCAGCAGGAGGCGCGCTGGAAACCGCCGTCGTGTTGGAAGCCGGGCCTTTTCTGGGAGCCGTCGATTCGCCCAGGCGCGGCATCTCCAGCGTCCAATCTTTGGAACCGGGTTCGCTTCCGACCTTGATCTGCTAGTGAACGGTGTCAAATCCAAGCATCTCGACCTGGACGTCCCACACCCCGGGCGCCAGCTCCAGACTGTAGCGCCCGGAATCGTCGGTATAGGCCACGATCCTGGTGCTGCCCTGGCTGGCGGTCACCGTGGCTCCGGGGATGAACTGATCCGCGGCTCTGACTGTGCCACTAAACCGGGTCGCAGACAGGCCCGGCAGGCACGCACAGCCCGCACACAGCAAGAGCCTCAGAATGCCTTGGATCAGAGGGCACATCATGAACTGCTCGCGATTTTTAAAGTCGACCCCACCGACTCGACCCCCCACCTCGGCGTCGCTGGGAATCCGCTTAAAGCGAAGGGACGCTTCACCTTGCACTGGGGTTACGGGCGCCACAGCCGGGTCTCGTCCGCTGCCCGCCAAGCCAGCCCTTATAGCGCTTTGGCACTCGCCGGCGTGATTCCCGCAATTGTGAAGCGAACCGCTGGCCGGGGCAACGTAGCGCGACCACCCGGCGCGCCAGAAACCCGCCGTCCAGCATTGGAATTCCGGCGACCAAGGGACGCGCGGACCGGATTTGCGGGGTGCAGAGAGCCAAGTTGAACAGTCCGATGACAATACGCGGACCGCAATGGCAGAAATCGCGTGGCAAGTGCGCAATTCACACAATTGTCACGTAGGATTCAGAGAGTGAATCGTCCCCCCGGCCGAAGAGTGAATTGTAGGTCCTTGGTACCGAATCTTCCTCATGGAACGCCGCCCCCGACTGCGCTATCCGGTAATCGGCTTCATCGTGCTCCTGGTCGCCACCGGGGTATATGTCATCCTCCACTCGGCCCGCGAGTTACAGTCGGCCGCGGACAGCACGCGAGCGCTGTATGCCAAACGCGTGCTGGGTTTGAGCGTGCAGGGCGACCTGCAATACGCCACCCAGGAGAGCCGGCGCCAATTCCTGTATCTGCTGATGGACTCGGCCCGTGAGACCCAACTCGAGTACACGGCCAAGCTGCGCGAAGCCGACCTGCAGGTGGACCTGCTGACCGCGAGAAGCACCCTGATGCGGCTGGGCGCAGCGCAGGACCGGCTGCTGAAGGAATTTGCCACCCAATGGCAGAGCTACTACGAGGTGCGGGACAACATCATCGCCATCGCGTTGCAGGGCCGCCGGCGGGAGGCCCTGGAGCGCGAAATGCACGATGCCGGCTTGCGCTACGGGGCCGCCCAGGCGGCGATCCGGGCGCTGAAGTCCAGCATTGAGGCCGATGCGGCCCGCGACGCCGCGGCCAACGCGGAGCGCTACCGGCGCACGGCCTGGGAACTCACCGGCCTGCTGGCGTTTACGCTGGGCTGCATGCTGTGGCTGTTCATCATGACGCGGCGGATCCACGCGCAAAAGCGGAGGGTGGAGGCCGAACGCGACACCGTGCAGGCCCAGCGCCTGCAGATCGAACAGCTGTTCGAGGCCGCCACGCAGGCCAGCCGCGCCAAGAGCGAATTCGTCGCCAAAATGAGTCACGAACTGCGCACGCCGATGAACGGGATCGTCGGCCTCACCGGACTGGTGCTGGACACTCCGTTGACCGTCCTGCAGCGCGAGAACCTGGACCTGGTGCGCAGGTCCGGGCTGAGCCTGATGCGGCTGGTCAACGATGTGCTGGACTTTTCCAAGATCGAAGCCGGGAAGCTGGAAGTGCGAGCGCAGGAATTCGACCTGTGCCGGCGCTTCCACGCGGTACTGCAGACCTTTGCGCCGGAAGCGGGCCGAAAGGGGCTGGGATTGATCTGGAACGAACCGGCGGAGTTCCCGCAACTCGTTGTGGGCGACGAGGAGCTGCTGGCGCAAGTCCTGACCAACCTGGTCGGCAACGCCGTCAAGTTCACCGAGCGCGGCGAGGTCGAGGTCGAGCTGCGGCTGAGCTCGTACGATCCGGCGCGGCGGGCGATCGAAATCGTCTGTTCGGTGCGCGATACCGGCATCGGCATCCCCTTCAACCGGCAAAAGCAGATTTTCAAGGCGTTTGAGCAGGCCGACGGCTCTCTGACCCGCCGGCATGGCGGCACGGGCTTGGGGCTGAGCATCGCCGGCAGCCTGGTGGAGGCGATGGACGGGCGGCTGTGGGTGGAAAGCCAACCCGACCAGGGCAGTACGTTCCGCTTTTCGGCGCGGCTGGACGTAACCGGCGCGGAGTGGCATGGGCCGGCGCCCGTGGACGCGTTGCTGGGCCGCCCGGCCCTGCTGGCGGCCTCGAGCGCGGCCGGGCGGCGCGTGTTGGCCGGCCACCTGGAAGCATTGGGGCTGTGTGTCCACCCGGCTGGAAGCGGTCTGGAGCTGCTCGAACGACTGGCTGCGATCGGCCGCGCCGAAGCGCAAAACACATTCGTGCTGGTGGATTCCGTCTTCGAGATGGTCGAGGGCCGTGGGGCCGCTGAATGGCTGCTCGAAGAGGCCGCCATCCCGGCCGGTCATATTGTGATGTTGGCCCCGCCGGGTGAATCCCCGTCGTCGAAGAGGGCCCAGACTGGCGGCGGCGGATGGCTGCTGAGCCAGCCGGCGTGCCGCCAGGAACTGATGGCCGCCGCGCTGCACGCGGTCGCCCCGGACCCGGCGTCGCTGGAGGCGCTGGGCCGCGCCGTGGCGCCCTCGCAGCTTGAGCCTGAGCCCGCGCCTCCTCAGATGGAAACCTCGGCCCCCAGTCTGCGCATTCTGGTGGTCGAAGACAACGACATCAACCAGCGCGTGGCGCAGCGTCTGCTGGAACGAGAGGGCCACACGGCGGTGATCGCGGCCGACGGCCTCAAGGCGCTGGAGAGGCTGGCGGACGCGAGCTTCGACCTGATCCTGATGGACTTGCAAATGCCTCTGCTCGACGGTTTCGAAACCACGGCCGAAATCCGCCGCCGCGAACGCGGCAGCGGCGCCCGCATCCCCATCGTGGCGCTCACCGCGCACGCCTATCAGAGCGATTGCGAGCACTGCCTGGAGGCGGGCATGGACGCCTTTCTCTCCAAGCCGGTCGATCCCGGCCAACTGGCGCGCACGATTCAGTCCCTCTCCGCCGGGCGGGTGCGGTGCGTCCGCCAGGAGATCGAGCCTGCCGCTGTACTCGACGCCGATCCCGCGGGACGATAGCGGGTGACGCCGGCGCTCGCAGTGGCGGACGAATCTCCGCACTGCCGGTGCATCGCCCCGCCGTTCATTGCCGCCGGGCGGCGCGCAGTCCTGTCCTGGCAATCTCGCTGCTGTAGACGGCCGCCCCGGATCCGGGATCACGCCGGCGCAAGAGGGCCTGCAGATCCTGCTTCGCTTCCGGGCTTCGCGCCAGCAGGATGAGGAAGCCGCCACCGCCCGCGCCTGCCAGCTTGGCGCCGCGAATGAACGGGCGGACCGCCTCCAGCAGAGCATTGATCGGGGCATTGGTCGTATTCGGATCGAGAACCTGGTTCAGCTCCCAGTGGCGATCGAGCAACGCGCCCAGGTGGTCCCAATCGCCCTCCTGCATGGCGTAGGCCATCTCAGTGGCCAGCGTCTTGATGCTGTGCAGCACCTGGACGCAGGCCGTTTCCCGCGCCAGGTAGCGGCCGACCACCTGCCGCAGCAGATCGCGCGCCACGCGGCGGACGCCGGTGTAATACAGCACCAGCAGACTCTCGAACTCGGCCTCGCGCTGGGGCGTCCAGGAGACGGGTTGGACCCGCAGCCGCTGTTGGGGCCCGGGACCGGTGGTCAGCAGCTTCGCGCCGGGGAAGATCCCGCCGGCCTGATCCTGCCAGCCGCCGCCGGTGGTCATCGTTTGTTCCAACCGCATTACCTGTTCGCTCAACACCTGGCTGTTCACTTCGGCGGCCATCATCCGCGCCATCGCGCCTAACGTGGTGGCGGCGAGAATGCTGCTCGTTCCCAACCCGGAACCCATCGGCAGGTTTACGGTGGTGCGGATTTCAATCCCCCCGCCTGCGCGCTCCAGAACGCGCTCCAGCGCAATCTCCCGTTCAAACAGTCCGGTCATGAGCAGGGCCGTTCGGGGGATCGCAAATGGATCGCCGAAACCCGGCGGGCCCAGCAGTTCCTCGCACGTCCGATACTCGACTGCGGATCCGTCGCCGGCCGACACACAGCGTACCAGCGGTTCTCGCAATCTGCGCACGGTGGTCTGAATGGGATAGCCGCCGTTGAGTTGCACGGCGATGTTGAGGACCGTGCCACCCCAGTCGATACAGAACGGCGGAGTGTCGGACCAGCCGCCGCCGAGATCGATTCGAGCCGGGCCTTCGACGGTGACCTCTTCCTGGCGCCAGAGGCCGGCCCAATCGTGCGCGCGTCCGGAGTTGCCGGATTCGACGGCCCGTTCCACCAATCTGAAGGCGGTTGCGTAGGACTCGGCGGATTCCTGCGACAGGCCCGCTTGCGCGAAAAACAAGCTCGCCGCGTAGCAGCGGTGGGCGGCCTCGGTGGGAGCGGCCGCCTCCAATTCGTTGGCGCGAAGACGCAGCGCGGTGCCCGTTTTCGCCAGGGAGCCTATTCCCGGCGCATTCGCGAGCAGCGGCCGGACGTCGGCGCCGGATTCCACCAGCGATAACGCCAGCACGCGCCAATGCGCCTGCAAACGGCGGGAGCGCGCCGCTTCCAGTGCCGCGGCGTCGGCCCATTGGGCGCTCGTGGCGAGCGAGAGTCGATCCGCTTCATTCCAGCGCTGCGCCGAGTACTCAGTGGCCAACCCCTGCTGCCATCCCGCGCACGCCCAGGCCTCTTCGATCGTGCTCAGCGGGAATAACAGGGCATTCCACAAATTCCATTCCTGCTCCGGCATGCCGGGCCATACCGCGCCGGGATGCAGCCCCAGGCTGCTCAACTGCTCGAGCATCGGACGGCCGAACCAGGTGGCGTTCCCTTCGGCCACGCTGCGCTTCGGATCGTCCTCAACCCCGTACACTCTGAAAACCACGCCGCGCCGGCCATCGGGCAGTGCAACCGGGAGCTGATGAATGACGGTGTTGGCCGGAACGTCCACCGCACCCGGGATGCCTTCCAGGCCGTGCAGGACCGAACCGGATGCCGCAAGCGCCGGAGCATCGAGGAGGCACTCGATCACTACGGTCCCGGGTCCCAGATCGGTCCCTTCGGCCAGAACGCTGTCGGTCACCGCGCCCGCTGACCGCACGCCGGGCTGCCGGCTGACCCCCACTGGCTGTTGGGACGCATACAACCGGGAAAAAGCAGTGCTGCCGGTCATGAGTTGCCGGAATAGGGAAGTAGTTCCCACGTGGGTGAAATCGCCGCACACAACGGAACACCAGAACGGCAGACCCTTCAGCGCGTGGGCCAGTTCGTGCAGCGGCCTGGCGTCCTGAACACCCGGCTTCCATTGGCCGGTGAGCGCCATGGTGAAGTGCTCATAAAGATCGATCGCGGGTGGCGCTCCTGCGCCCGGCGCTTCAGCCTCCAGGATGCCGTTGGCCAGTACTAATCCCCCGTCCGCCTGTTCCACGCCGGCCAATTGAGAGAGCCGCGCCGCGGCTTCCGGTGCAAAGCGCAACAATCCTGTGTCCAGGGCGACCTGGTCGCCTTCGCACAAGCCGCCGGCGGCCCGCAACTCGGACCAGGACGGTTTCTGCAGAAACGCGTAGATACGCTCCTGCTCGTCGGTGACGTAGACTCCGTGCCGCGCCCCAATCTCGGCCGGCTGGAGCATGGCGACGCCGGTCACGCCCGGCCGCGCCCAGTTGACTGCCTCCGCATCGAAGGTCAGAATGACATCACCGGAACCGACCAGCAACCCGGAAGGAAAGCGCTCGGCCCAGGCGGTGGAAAGCGCCAGGGTTTCATCGAACACCGTGCTCGGCTCGCCCCACGGCGTCAATACGGGCACTGCACTGAACAGCTTTCCGGACAACGAATACTGCGGCAGCCGGCGCGAATCGCCGCCCGAGTGAATCAACAGCACGCGCTGCCGCGACCACCAGTCGATGAGATTGACACCGCTCCGCGAATTGTTCGTTGGGAAGAGCAGTTGCCTGGCCAGCATCCGCAGCGCATTCAAAGTCGCCGCGCCGCTGCCCATGCGCTGATCGCCCCGGTCGGGCACGACCAGGTAACACACGCCGCCGGGCATCTTGCCAGCTTCCTGGCGGCGGCGCAACTCCCATTCATAGCGCTCGGCCTGCCGCCTGAAACTGGCGGTGAGGATCACGGCCGTCCACCAATTGGGCGCGGATTTCGTCTCCGCGACTCGCGCCGCGTAAAGCGTGCGCGCCCGCTGCGCGATGGAAGCGAGATGACCCTGCGGATTCATATCCAAAGTGGCCGTGCCGTGCGCATCGGTGTGATCAATCATAGCTCGCGCTCCAGTCTTCTCACGATCGCCACGCCCAGGAAAATGAGCAGCATCGCCACGGCCTCGCGCAGGCCGAATGGTTCGCGGTAGAACGCCCACCCGAGACACACGGCGACGACCGGGTTGACGTAGTTGTACAGCGACACGACGGCGACCGGCAGCCGGGCCATTGCCAGGACGTAAGCGCTATAGCCGACGATCGAGCCGAAAATCACCAGGTACAGCAGTGCGCCGGCCCCGCGCGCCGACCAGTGGATCGGGCCTCCGGCGAGCAGCGCCAGAGGAGCGCAGGCCAGACCGGCCGCCAATTGCTGCACCGCGCCACAGACGATGGGGTGGGCGCGGGTCGGCATGCGCCGCTGAAACAGCGAGCCTGCGTTCCAACCCAGCATGGCCAGTTGCAGCACGACGAAACCCTTCACCATGCCGCCTTGGATTCCGCCCGCGAGCGCGCCGGGACCGACCAACAGCGCCGCGCCTCCCAACCCGACCAGCAGGCCGAGCCAGGTAGCTGGGCGCACCGGCTCGCGCGGCGGCAGGGTCGCGTTGAGGCCCAGCAGCCAGAACGGCGATAAGGTGAGAACGAGCGCGGCCAATCCGCTCGGAATCCACAATTCGGCGAAGCCCAGAGCGCCGTTGCCGATGCCAAGCACCAGCACGCCGTTCAACGCGGTGCGCCGCAATTCAGGCCCTGTGGGCAGCGGCGCCCGCGCGGCCAGCACTCCCGCCATCAGCACTGCTCCCGATATCAGGTAGCGCAGCGACACCATCATCAGGGGCGGGAACGATTCGAGCGACATGCGAATCGCGACGTACGTGGTGCCCCAGAAGAAGCACACCGCGAGGAAGGCGGAGTAGGCCCAAAACTGCGGATGACGCTTCAAGCGTCCAGCCTAACATCCGATACAATGGCGGTTTGATCGTCACCGTCACAGTAAACCCGGCGATCGACCGGAATGTTACGGTCAACCGGCTGGTCTTCGAGGACCGGGCCTACATTCTGGCCTCGCACGAGTCGGCCGGAGGCCGTGGGATCAACGCCTCAACGGTGCTGCGCAGTTTCGGCGCCGATACGCTCGCCATCGCCACTTGCGGCGGCAAGTCTGGGAAGCTGTTCGAGGAGTTCTTGAAGCGTTGCGACTTCGCGTTTTCGCTGGTCCGCGTGCGTCACGAGATCCGTACCAACTTCACGGTCGCGGACCGGCAGGGCCTGGCCGTCAAGCTGAACGAAAAGGGGCCGGAGCTGACCGCCGCGGAGATCGCCCGGCTGGAGAAGACGGTCCGCGGCAGCCTGGAAGGGGCGACGTGGCTGATGCTTTGCGGCAGCCTGCCGCCCGGCGTCCCGGCCGATTTCTATGCGCGGCTGATCCGTTGCGCGCACAAGCGGAAGGTCCGGGTGCTGGTGGATACGGACGGGGAGGCGCTGGCGGCGGCGCTCGAGGAGAAGCCTTTCGCCGTCAAGCCGAACCTGCAGGAGGCCGAGCGGCTGCTGAGCCGCGCCCTCATCACGCGCAGCCATTTCTTCGAAGCCGTCGAGCGCATTCGCGCCTTGGGCGCGCAGAGCGTGATCCTCTCGCTGGGCGCACGCGGCGTCCTGGCTGCCGATGGCGACGGCCACGCCCTCGAGGTGGTTCCCCCGCGCGTGGATGCGTTGTGCCCGATCGGCGCCGGCGATGCGCTGGCCGCCGCTTTCGTCTGGTCCTGGAACGCGGGTCGCGATTTCGCCGAATCGGTGCGCTGGGGCGTGGCGGCTGGAACGGCCTCCGCGCGTCTGCCCGGAGTCAGCTTCGCCTCCTTGGAACAGACGCGCGAGATCTACGCCCGCGTCGAGGTCCGTCACATTCCCTAAGAGGGGCACGGAGGGTGTACGATCCCTGAGTGGAGGCCCGCCGAGGGCGACATGGGGCAGTTCACGCCGCAAGTTGAGTCAGAGTTTGGTTTCACGGAGACCGCACCTCTGATCAAGGGCGTCCTGGCCCTATGGTTTGTCTCGCTGATCCCTTGGCTGCCATTTGCGGTCTTTATTGGGATGGGCTTCGAAGGGAATACTAATTGGACCTGGGAAGCCTATGGTCTTATTTGGTCGATGTGGACGTATCCGGTTTCGGTTTACTTCGCCTTCATTTTCAGGCAGAAGATGCCGGTACTCGCCCTGCTGCCTTTACTGAATCTGGCCGCCTTCTGCGTTTCCTTGCTTTCACACTGACCCGCTGCCAGAGATCGCGGGCCCCGAATGCGCAAATGAGGATGCGCAACCGCCGGTTCAGTCGTACTTCTCGTACAGAATATGCTGCCGCGTCAGGCCCTTGTGCTTGAGCATGGCGCGCACATCGTCCACCATCGCCTTTAAACCGCAAATGTAAACGTCCACATCGAGGCGCCCTTCCAAGGCCTCATCGAGGTGCTGCTGCACCCAACCGGTGCGCCCCCGCCAACCCGCGCCGGGGCGCGTGATGGTCGGCAGGAACCGGAAGCCCGGCCGCGTCCGCTCGATCGCCTCGAACTCGCCGCGGTAGATCAGGCCTTCCTCATAGCGCGCTCCGAAAAGGAGGGTGATCCTGTTTTCGCTTTGTATGATCGGCTGCCACTGCAGGTAGGACCGAAAGGGCGCAATGCCCGTGCCCGTCGCGACAAACACCGAATCGTGAAACGGAACGCGCGGCACGAAATAGCCCAGCGGCCCCTGCATCTCAACCGTGCCACCGGGTTTCATCTCGAACAGCCAGGGGGAGAAGATTCCATCCTTCACGCGGTTCAGAATCAGTTCGAAGTGGCTGCCGGCCGGCGCGGAGGCGATGGAGTAGGCCCGGGTTACCAGCCGGCCGAGAACGCTTTGGGAGAAGGAGACGAACTGGCCGGGCGTGAAATCCAGACCGTCCGCGGCGGGCACGTCGAAGACGAAATGACGGACCTCGGGAACGATCTCGCGCGATTTGATGAGCCGGGCGTGCATCTCATCCCTTTGATACTTCAACCCGGGGTGACGATGCCGCCGGCGTCCGGTCTCTGCTCCGGCGGCGGGGGCAGCAGCGCGTACAGCGACTCAATGAAGGCGCGGCCCTTGCGGCGGCCGTTGCTGCGCTGGTACTCCATGCGCTGCCAGAAGATCAGCACGCCGAGGAGGTCCTTATTGCGCAGCGTGGGCCCGGCGGCGCGTTTGGCTATTTCCTCCCGGAAGCGCTGCAGCTCGGCGGTAAAGCGCTCGGCCAGGCGCGCGGCGATGGCGTTGGCCGGACGGGATTCGTAAATCAGGCCGGAATCGGCCGTCTTGGCCGTAGCCACCAGAGCTTCCAGGGCGTCCCGCATGTCGAGATCAACAACTGCCTGCGTTTCCACGGCCGCAATCCACAGCAATCGTCCCACAATGATCGCCAATTCGCGATGTTCCTCCAGGAACCGGTCGGTCAGTTCGATTTCCGCGTTGGGCAGGCTCTTGGCGTCGAATGGCAGCAGTTTCTCGTGCCGCCGGGCATCGCGCAAATACTCGCAGTCGAGTGGGCAGTCGATCGTCTGTTCGCGGCCCGTTCCACAGCAGACGGCGCAGATCTCCTGCCCGAGCGCGGGGCAGAGCCGCCGCGCCGGCCGGGCATCGCACAGGTGACACAGTTGTTTCGCGCTCACGTACCCTTCTTGACGCTGCTATCGTACCATCCGAATGATGAAGCGTATCGATCTGTATATCAAAGTGGAAGTCGATCTTCCCAACGACGAGAATCCTCAGAAGATCGCCGAGGAGCTGTGCCGGATGCTGCGCAAGGTGTACTCGGTGCGCAAAGCCGAACTGTCGCACCTGGCCGAGCACGAGCCCGGCAACTGAGGGCCCAGGCTCATCACCATCCTCACGCCAGCCTCACGCCAGCAACTCTTTCGCGGTCCTTCGGCAGAACGAGTCGGTCATGCCGGCAATGTAATCGCAGACCACGTGATGCAATGGCAGTCGCTCCATCCGCGCCCGGTGTTGCTCCGGCAACTGCTCCGGGTGGCAGTAGAGGAACTCGAACAGCCTTCCGATTGTCTCCATCGCGCGGGCGCGCTCGTACACCAGTTGCGGCGAGGAGTACACGCCTTCCGTCAGAAAACGTTTCAACCCTCCGCAGGCGTCCTTGGCAGGCGCGCAGAGGCAGGCCAGCCGGACGGGCCACAGCCGCACTTCCTCCACTCGCCGGACTCCGCTGTCCGCCACGGCCTGGCGCGTGCCTTCAATCAGGCCTGAAACCAGCAGATCGATCAGGCGGCGCAACACCTCCTGAAACTGCAGCCCCTGCTCCGCCGCGGGAAACTGACGCCGGATCTCTTCGAGCAGCCCGCCATAGTGCGGGACGGCCCCCGCGATGTCATCCAGTTGGAAGAAGTTCGCGGAAAAGGCATCATCCAGATCGGCCGTGTTGTAGGCGATTTCATCCGCCAGATCGATCAGCTGCGCTTCCAGCGGCGGACGCCGGCCGGCCAGGTACTCGTCGAACTCGGGCCTCTCGCCGGGCTCGAAATCCCGCGAGTGTTTCACGATGCCCTCTCGCACTTCGAAGGTCAGATTCAAGCCCGGGAAGCGCGCGTAGCGCTGCTCGAATCGCTCGACAATGTGCAGGGCATTCAGGTTATGGTCGAAACCGTCGCCGAAGCGCTCCATCCGCCGGTTCAGTTCCTCCTCGCCGGAGTGGGCGAAGGGCGGATGCCCGATGTCGTGGGCCAGCGCCAGCGCTTCGGTGAAATCCTCATCCAGCGACAGGCACCCCGCCACCGTCCGCGCAATCTGCGCCACTTCGATGGTGTGCGTCAGACGGTTGCGGAAGTGGTCCGAAAGGCGCTCGCTGAAAACCTGCGTCTTGCCTTCCAGACGGCGGAACGCGCGCGCGTGCACGATGCGATCCCGGTCGCGCTGAAAATCCGTCCGGTAAGGATGCGCCGGCTCCGGATAACGCCGGCCCCGCAAATCCTGAACCGGAAATCGAAGCTCGGAAGATTTCACTTTTTGGCTGAACTGAGCTCGGCCATCAATGCCGTGGCAATGTGGCCCGCGCTGGTGTCCGGAGCCCGCAGCAGCGGGTCGAGCAGTTTGCGGACTTCGGCCGGCTTGGTTTTGGCGTAGAGGCGCGCCAGCGAGATCGTGGCCTGGTCCTTGGAAACCAGTATTGTCGGCTTGTCCATCAGCTCCTTGAGCAGTTTCTCGGCCTCGCCGGACTTGCCTTCGGCGGAGTAAACGTCCGCCAGCGCGAGCTTGGCCAGCGAGCCATAATCCTTGTTCGCTTCGTCCACCGAGCGCTTGAGCTGGCTCTCCGCCACGTCGAATTTGCCCTGGTCAGCGGCTTTGACGCCCAGCAGATAATAGCCCACGCCGGCTTCTTTCGAGCCCGCGTCCTTCGCCACAAACTCCGTCAGGGCTTTCGCAACCGCCTTGTCCTTGCCGTCGGTAGTGGTGAAGGAATACTCCCCCGGAGTGCCGCCGACCGGCGCGGTCCAGACGCGCAGAACCTTGGCCAGATCGGCCTCCCGCGCTTCCTTGCGGCTGCGCATGAACCAGTAGCCGCCGCCCGCGACCAGGACAACCGCCAATGCGGCCACGCTGTAGCGGATGACCTGCGCCCGATGCGCCTCGACGTTTTCAACAATCTGGCCAACCTGCTCGACAAACTGGTCAGACTTTAATTCATGCCGGGTAAGACGATCCACGTGAAGACAGCTCCAGAGGGCGAAAACGTAGTTTATCACACGCCGCCGGACGGGCGGGCACAGCCTCCCCCTGGCCCGGCAGCCGATCGCGCCGCCGGACCGGGAAATGAAACAGCCTGAAGGACTTCTTGCCGGTTAGAAGGAGGCCAGTGCTTTGGCCTCGTCGTCAAACACCTCGAACACGGTGTACAGCTTCGTAATCTGCAGGAGATCCTGGATGCGCTTGGTCAGCTTCAACAGCTTCAGGCTGCCGCCCGCGTTGCTCACGCTGGTAAAACCGCTCACCAATTCGCCGATGCCGGACGAATCGATGTAGCTGACTTCGGCCAGGTTGAGCAACATCTTCTTATTGCCCTTGTTGACGAGATCCTTGACAATCTCACGGAACGTAGAAGAGCCCTCGCCGAGCGTGATTCGGCCGACGGCGTCGATCACGGTAACATCCCCGACCTGGCGGGTGATTAGCTTAACGCTCACGGATATCTAACCTCCTTCAGAACTTGCGGAAACTCCAGCCGGATTCTCTCCGCGACCGGAGGCCATCGTGGCGCTTAACCGGCCTCGCGCGGCAGAAACTTCCGTAGTATAACGCGCGTGCCACCGGGTGGCGTGCGTTCCACTTGCAATTCGTCTGCAAAGGCCCGAATCAGCGCCAGACCCCGGCCTGACTGATTCATCAGGTTTTCCCTCGCCAGCGGATCCCCTTGCATTGCTTCACTAAACCCCGAACCCTGATCCTCGATCAATACTTCCAGCCCGCGCGGCGTCCGGGTCACCTTGAAGTGCACCTCCTTCTTGGAGCTGTACCGGTTCCCATGAACTACGGCATTCACCAGCGCTTCGCGCACCGCGTAGCCCAAGCGGTAGGTTTCCTCTTCGGAAAACCCCCGCTCCTGCGCCAGTTCGACGGCCCGCTCTTCACACCGATCGACACTCTCCAGAGAGGATTCGAGTCTCTGGTCGAAGAGGATCAAGGGACGACTTTCCTGTGCGCTCATCGCTCCGGTTCCCGCCGGCGGGGTCGTCCGGCGAAATCACCACGCTAGTCGAGCGGCCACCGCAAAGTCAAGCACTCCCGCCGCGCCTGCGCTTCGCGACCTACGACACCAACTCGTCATACACGCGCAATGTCTCTTCCGCGGCCGCGCGCCACGTCCGCCGCCGCGCCCTTTCCCGTCCGCGCGAGGCCAGCTCCGCCGCCAGCGCCGCGTTCCCGATGACTGCGCTCAGCGCCGCGGCGAACGCATCCGCATCTCTGGGATTCACCAGCAGCGCGGCCTCGCCGCAAACCTCCGGCAGCGAGGATCCGTTGGAGGCCACCACCGGCAATCCCCACGCCATCGCCTCCAGCACCGGAATGCCAAACCCCTCATCCAGCGATGGGAAAGCGAACAGCGACGAACGCCGGTAAAGTTCCGCCAGCCTCGCGTCGTCGATCCAACCTGTGAACTCGATCCGCTCCCGCGCCCGGCTGGCTTCGGCGCGTGCCCGCACCTGTTGGGCACCGTAACCGTCCGCCCCGGCGAGAACCAGCCGCCACGGTGCCGGCGCGGCCTGCTCGAATGCTTCGATCAGCAGGATGAGATTCTTGCGCGCCTGCACCGCGCCCACGTGCAGGATCCACGGCTCGCGCTGGGCGGGGAGCGGCGGATCGATGAATCGCGTCCCGTGATGAATCACCCGCAGGCGGCTCGCGTGCACGCCCAGCAGGCTCTCCACCTGCGCGGCCGTGAACCGCGAAACACAGATGATCAGCTCCGCCCGCTGCGCCGCCTCCCGCGCCTGTTGGGTAAACCGGGCGCGAAACTCCGCCGTCGAGTACTCACCGCTCATCACGAAAAGATCGTGAAAGGTGCACACCGTATGGCGGAAACGCTTACGCGGCAGCCGCTGGTTCAAGGCGTGGAAGATGTCGCACTCGAACGGCGCCCAGGAGTCGAACAGCGGCCTCACCCTGGCGTTCGCCGGACGGGTTGCGCGCAGGCCGCGCCATAGTCGATGCGGCCGGTAGCAGTGCAGAAACGTTTCGTCCGGACGCAGCGCCGCGATTCCATTCAGAATCTCGCGCGAATAAACGCCGACACCGCTGAGCGCGGAGCCGATGCTGTAGCTGGCATCGAGTGCGGCGATCAAATCACTATGTTGTACTCTTTCAGTTTCCGGTACAACGTCGTTCGCCCGATGCCGAGCAGATGCGCCGCCATCATGCGGTCGCCCCGCGTATATGCGAGCGCGTTGATGATCGCGGCGCGCTCCAGCTCGGTCAGGGGCACGACGGTCCGCGGGGCATTGGCCGCGGAGAGTTCGGGTTCCTGCGAGGGGGACGATTCGCCGCGTCCCGAGCCGCCATCCAGTGCCGCCGTGCCGCGTCCGCCTGAACCGCCTTGCGGCCGGGCGTTGATCAGGCTGGAAGGCGCATCGGCGGGATGCAGTACCGGGCCGCTGTTCACGGCGACCATGTGCTGGATGCAGTTTTCCAGTTCCCGCACGTTGCCCGGCCAGTCGTAATCCATCATCATCCGCCGCAAGTCGTCGCTCAGCGCGTGCAGCGGTCCGTGCAGCCGCATGAAGTGGTCGATCAGGACCGGCACATCCTCCCGCCGGTCGCGCAGCGGCGCCAGCCGGATCGAGACTACGTTCAGCCGGTAGTACAAATCTCTCCGGAAGCGCCCCTTTTCGACCTCTCTCGCCAGATCGCGGTTGGTGGCCGCGATCACGCGGAATGTAGACTTCCTGACCTGCAACCCGCCCACCGGCCGGAACTCTTTCTCCTGCAGCACCCGCAGCAGCTTCGACTGCATCTCCAGCGGCAGTTCTCCGATCTCGTCGAAGAACGCCGTCCCATCATTGGCCAGTTCGATCAGTCCTGTCTTGTGCGCCCCGGCTCCGGTGAATGAGCCCTTCACGTGGCCGAACAGCTCGCTCTCCATCAGCGGGCCGACCAGTGCCGCGCAATCGATCGGCACGAACGGGCCCGGCGGGCCGTTGCGGTGGATCGTCCGCGCCACGATCTCCTTGCCGGTCCCGGTTTCTCCCTGCAACAGGACCGGCCAGCGGCTGCGGCCCACTTTCGAGGCCAGGCGCAGCAGTTGCCGCAGGCGCACCGAGTGGCCCACCAACTCATACGTTTTTTCGGCGCAAGCGCCGGCGGCTTCCTGACTGGTTGCCGTCCTGGGCGCAGCGGCTGAGAACATGAGGGTCCATCGATAGAGTCGCGCCAGCGCCCGGAAATCTCAAAATGGAACACAAAAAGGCGCGCCCCGGCGCGCGCGTTTGTGCCGGATGCGGCGGCTTATGGAAGGTCCCGGCGGACCACTTCCGCCTCGCCGGCTTTCTGCTTCAGCACAACGGCGAGCGCCTGCGCCTCGGTCTCGGTGGGCACGTTTCCAACCAGCACGCGCCACTGGACCCGCTCGCCCTCGCGCGGCACCAGGTCGATCGGCCGGTAGTGCTTCTCGAGTGTGGCCTTCAGCCTCTCCGCCCTGGCTTTGTCGTTAAAGAGACCAACCTGTACGGCGAACGTACCGGTGTCGTTCGCCGCCGTTTCGGCCGCCGGCGTCATCGCGCGCGCCTCCGCCGGCGCGGCGAATTCCAGCCGCACCTGCATGATGCCCGGCCCCAGCATGTCGATTCTCCGCGCGGCCTCGCGCGAGAGGTCGATGATGCGCCCGTCAACAAATGGGCCCCGATCGGTGATGCGCACCGTCACCGCCTTGCCGTTGGTCAGGCTCGTCACCCTCACCATCGAGCCGAAGGGCAGCGTGCGGTGCGCCGCCGTGAGTTGATTCATGTCGTAAATTTCGCCGTTCGCCGCGCGGCGGCCGTGGTAGGGAATCCCATACCAGCTCGCGATGCCGGTCTCGCGCCACTGGGGTATCGGCCTCGCCCGCGCGCCGGCCGGAAGTGGCGGAACGGGCGGCGTCTTGCTCTTTTTGCGGCAGGCCGCCGGCGCGAGCAGCGCGATTGCGCCCAGCCGGATCGCTTCGCGGCGCGTCATCATTTTCGATGCTAGCTCGAATCGCCGCCCAGACGCAAAACCTCTACAACATTTTCGTTCCCTTCCGTTGGATCGCTCCAAAGGCCCGTCCTGTCGGACGTTCGACACCTCGCAACTTACACTTTTCCCTTGACTTTGTTCGCGCATCAAGTTTATAAAGGGATCACAATGTGGTCGATTGCGACCGCAAAAATTGATGTTAGGGAGAAAAGATCAATGAAGTACGCGACCAAGAAAGCAGCCAAAAAGCCGGCCAAGAAGGCAGCGAAGAAGGTTGCCAAGAAGAAGTAAGATCCGACGCTCACATGAGCGTTAGGTTTGGGATAACCAAAGGGCCCCGGGCAACCGGGGCCCTTCACTTTTTACGTCACGCCTTCTTCCACGCCACAGCCCGGAACGTCTCTCCCAGATCGAACAGCAGCGACTTCAACTGCAGCCGCAATCGCGTCGCAACCCCGTCCTGATTGGCTTCCAGCGCGCTCGCGAACTGGTCGCCCGCGCCCGCCCGCATCAGGAATTGTCCCATCGTTTCGACGCCCGCCTCTTCCCATCCGGCGTTGCTTGCGCACCGCCGCAGCTCATCGAACGGCACGTGCGCCGTCACATCGCTCTCCCCCGGCGCTTCCAAAACCTCCTCGAATGCGCGATGCCGGCGGTACGCCATCAGCGTCCCGTGCGGAAACCGGATCAGCTCGCGCTGCGTGTACCCGTAGTCCAGTGCGATGATCCACCCGCGCGCGATTCTCCGGTCGATCTGTTCGATGCACGGCCGCAGCGCGATCGGCAGTTCGATCGTCACAGGATCCTCGTTCCATCGCGCCTCGGCGGCGGCATGCATTGCATATTCGCGCCATTCGGGCGCGAGTTCGGGCCCCGGCGCCCACTTGAACCGGCCGTCCTCGCACGCCACACGCTGTTCCCGCCACACTCCCGCTTCGCGCACCGCCACGTTGACCGGTAACGCGTCGAACAGTTCGTTGGCCAGCACGATGCCTTCAAATCGCTCCGGCGCTTCATCGTGTCCCAAGTCAACCGCACGGTAATCGAACCCGCTCAGCGACTCGCGCAGGTCCGATTGCCCGGCGCCCCAATCGGCCACCAGCACGCGGCCATCGGCCTGCGCCGGCGCGTGCAATTGCTCCAGCGCGCGCCCGAGCAGTCGTCCGAACACCGGCTGCATCTGCGCCGCGGTGTAGAAATCGCCTTGGCGCCCGAAGATCTTCCCGCCGCGGCGGTAGTAGCCGCATTGCGGATGGTACAGCGCGATTTCCATGAAACGCGAGAACCGCAGCGGCCCCCGCGCGCCGATCTCGGCTCGAAGCACTTCGCCGGCCGTCACCGCGCGCTCCATTCGCCGCGAATTCCTGCTGGACAGCTGGGCCGCGCAATCATGCCGGCAATCCGGCGGGACTGGCTGCGGGGCTGTTCGAAACTCCAGGCCAAAATGCCGCGTCTCGTTGTTCCCGCCATCCGTCCTCCAGGATGGCATGCCGCCGTGCAACGATCATGACGCTACACTGTTTTCATGCCCGCGCCCGAATTCGTGCGCGTCCGGCTCAGCTCCGAGGCGGCAGGGGCGGTCACGATCACGCCGGTGGTGGTGCGCGACCTGCGCTTCGCCGAGTTGCTCGAGGAGATCGCCGCGGTCTGCGGCAAGGATGCGCTGCGCGCCGCGGAGATCCTCCGCCGCGGCCATTTTGTCAGTGGAGCGACGCGTTTCCGCTGGCCGCCGGTCCAGACGACCACCGCCGAACTCGCCGCCGCCCTGGCTTTCCTTCCGGATCCCGATCCCGCCCGGCCCTTCGTCGCCGCATCCTGCACGCAGGTTGTCTTTGTAGGCCCCGGCCTGGCCATCGAGTTGGAGCGCGGCGCGGCCGCGGCCCGCCGCCTCTTCCGCCGCGCGACGTTCTGGAGCGTGCTCGCGGAACTCTCCTCCGCGCCCCGCTACGTGACCTATCGTTACCGCGAGCGCGCCGACCTGTACCATGCGCCCCTCTCGCCGGACCAGCGCGCACGCCTGCGCGCCGCCCTGCATTTATTGAAAAACCGCGCCCTCGCCCGTCGCCTCAACGTCGCTCCATTCGATGGCCTTCATCTCCTCGTTCCGCGCTAAGCGTCTCTTTGTGATTTTCGCCGTCCGCGCGTCTTGATGATGATCGGCGTCCCGGTGAAATCGAAGCGTTCGCGAATCCGGTTCGCGATCATCCGCTCTGCCGAAAAGTGCAGCGGCACATAGGTATCCATGAACAGCACGAACGTCGGCGGGCGCACGCTGGGCTGCGTGATGTAGTAAATCTTGCGCTGGTAGCCCAGGTCGAGCGTCTCCGCGAACCGGTTCAGCTCCCCCGTCGGGATCCGCTTGTTGAAGTTGTCGTAAGCCCGCGCGATCGCCTTGAACAGGCCCCGCACGCCCCGCTTTTCCTTCGCCGCCAGGAACAGGATCGGCGCATATTCGAGGAACTTGAACTGGTCGCGGATGTTCTGTTCGAACTCCTTCTGCTTGTTGGCCGCCACCAGGTCCCACTTGTTCACGCACACGATCAGCGCGCGGCCCTCCTCGTGCGCGTAGCCGCCGATCGTGGCGTCGCTCCCCACCACGCCTTCCGTGGCGTCCACCACCAGTAGCGCGACGTGCGCCATGCGGATGTTCTTGCGCGCCATGACGACGCTCAGCTTCTCCGCCATCTCGTGCGTCTTGCCCTTGCGCCGGATGCCCGCCGTGTCGATGAACACGAATTTGCGCCCATCGACGGTGACCTCCTCGTCCACGGAGTCGCGCGTCGTGCCCGCGATCGGCGTCACGATCGCCCGCTCGCCCCCGACCATCGCGTTCAGCAGCGTCGACTTGCCGACGTTCGGCCGCCCGATGATCGCCACCCGCACCGGCCGCGGACCCTCCTCCGCGCCTTCATCCTCTTCCAACTCGGTCACCGGAAATTCGCGCGTCAGCTCGTCCAGCAGTTCGTGGATGCCCCGCCGGTGCTCCGCCGAAATCGGCATCACGCGTTCGAAGCCCAGCGCATACGCGTCCGACGTCAGCGCCTCGCGCTTCGGATCATCGATCTTATTCACCGCCACGACCACCGGCTTGCCGAGTTTCCTCAGGATTTGAGCCAGGCCGCGGTCGGCCGAAGTGAACTCCGTCCGCCCGTCCACCAGGAAGACGATCTGGCTCGCCTCTTCCAGCGCCACGCGCGCCTGTTTCAGCACCTCGGCCGGGATCGTCGCCACGTCGTCGGGCACGATGCCGCCCGTGTCGATCAGCACGAAGCGCTTGTGCCTGTGCACCGCCTCGCCGTAAATGCGGTCGCGCGTGATCCCCGGCTCGTCGCCCGTGATCGCCTTGCGCTGCCCCAGAATCGCGTTGAACAACGTGGACTTCCCCACGTTGGGCCGGCCGACAATCACGACCGTCGCCAGGCTGGAGTTCGCCGCGCCCGCCTTCTTGGACATACCGGCCTCCAGTGTAACAATGGAGGTGTCCCCCCTTAATCTGATTCGCCATCATCCATGAGCACAATCCACGACCGTCTCCGCAACATCGCCATCATTGCGCACGTTGACCACGGCAAGACCACGCTGGTCAACGCCATGTTCCGCCAGAGCGGTATCTTCCGCGCCAACGAGCAGGTCGCAGAACGCGTCATGGACTCCGGCGAGCTCGAGCGCGAGCGCGGCATCACGATCCTCGCCAAAACCACCGGCATCCACTACCACGGCGTCAAAATCAATATCGTTGACACCCCCGGCCACTCCGACTTCGGCGGCGAAGTCGAGCGCGCCCTGAAGCTCGTCGACGGCGTGATGCTGCTCGTCGACGCCAGCGAAGGCCCGCTCCCGCAGACCCGCTATGTCCTCTCCAAGGCTCTTGATGCCGGTCTGCCGCCGATTGTCGTCATCAACAAGATCGACCGCCCCGACGCCCGCCCGCAGGAGGTCTTGAACGAAATCTTCGACCTGTTCATCGACCTCGACGCTCCCGAAGAGCTGCTCGATTTCCCCGTGATCTATGCCATTTCGCGTGACGGCGTCGCCAAGCGCAAGCTCGAGGACGACTCCTCGGATCTGCGTCCTCTGTTCGACGCGATTCTCGAGCACATCCCCGCGCCGACGGGGGACCCCGAGGCCCCGCTGCAGTTCCAGGTGGCCAATCTCGACTACTCCGATTACCTCGGCCGCATCGCCATCGGGCGCGTGTTCCAGGGGACGTTCAAGCTGGGTGAAGAGGTGTCGATCTGCAAGCTCCACGGGCAGATTGAGCGCACGCGCATCACCAAAATGTACTCCTTCGAGGGCCTGAAACGTGTCGAGGAGACCGAGGCCTATCCCGGCAACGTCCTGGCCATCGCCGGCGTCGAGGGCATCACCATCGGCGAAACGGTCAGCGATGCCGACAATCCCCAGCCGCTGCCCCTGATCCAGATCGACGAGCCGACGATCTCGATGCTCTTCACCATCAACACATCCCCGTTCGTGGGGCGGGAAGGCACCTACGTCACCTCGCGCAACCTGCGCGACCGGCTGGACAAGGAGCTGCTCACCAACGTCAGCGTGAGAGTCGAGGAGGCCGGCGGCCCCGATTCCTTCAAGGTGATGGGCCGCGGCGAGCTGCAGTTGGCCATCCTGATCGAGATGATGCGCCGCGAGGGCTACGAGCTGATGGTCGGCAAGCCCGAGATCCTCACCCGCATGGTCGATGGCAAATTGCACGAGCCGCAGGAGCAGTTGGTGGTCGATGTGCCGGACGCCTACGTCGGCGTGGTGATCGAGAAGCTGGGCATGCGCAAAGGCAAGATGCACAAGATGATCAACCACGGCTCCGGCCGCGCGCGCATCGAATTCCTGGTGCCCTCGCGCGGGCTGATCGGTCTGCGCACCGAGATGCTGACCGACACCAAGGGCACGGCCATCATGAATTCGCTGTTCCACGGCTACGTGGAGTGGCAGGGCGACATCCCGATGCGCTCCACCGGCGCGCTGGTCGCCGACCGCCCCGGCTCGGCCACCGCCTACGCCATCTGGAATTTGCAGGAGCGGGGCGAGATTTTCATCGCTCCGGGCACCGAAGTCTACGAGGGCATGATCGTCGGCGAAAACTCGCGCACCGAAAACATGAATGTTAACATCGTCAAGGAAAAGAAGCTGACCAACATGCGCTCCTCCACCGCCGACGAGGCCATCCGCCTGGTGCCGCCGCGCCTGCTCAACCTCGACCAGGCCATCGAATTCATCAAGGAAGACGAGTTCGTCGAAGTGACGCCGAAGTCGATCCGCCTGCGCACCAAGATCCTCAAGGCCAATCAGCGCTAGTGCGGTACCCCAGCTGACTGCTGCATAGGACAGCCGCACCCTTCGAGGCGATGCTGCGCCAAGCCCGATGCGTGGGAAGAGGCCGTTCCGTTTCTCCGGTTCCCTGCAAGTATCCAGGCCATGGGGGGCCCTTTCAAGGCAGCGGATGACCGCAGGAAAAGTTAACGACAAAACGGTCGGTGGGCCTAAGGAAGTTGCCAATTACATCAAGCGCCTCTTTAAACTCGTCCATACTCATATGCCCGATTGCCCCCGAATGGACGATATCGTGTCTTCTCCTCCAGAGGGCCGCCATCTCTTCAGCCAGACTCGCTGGATACCCACTGACACCCATGCGCTCCAGGTGCTTAATCCATTGCTGCGGACTCTCCCGCAGAATGTTGTTGACCCAGCACTTCTGCCACCGGCGCTGCATGACTTCCATATTCGTGGGAAGAGAATCTGTTCCCGCCAGCTCCCTATACGACACTTTCAGTCTTAAATCCTCCATCCATCCCGGATTACGTTCAACGAGCAGAAAAAGCACATCTTCAAGGTAGGCTTCTGTAAAAGAGACCAGCATCACCAGCATCCAATCGTTCAAGAAGGTCGCTAATTCAGCAAAGGTCTTGACCTTCTCAACGCCAGCTTGCAGGTCGATCAGCCAACTGGAGAGGCCGGAAACCGCCAACGTGGCGGGATCTCCTGTTAGCTCCTTCAGCTTCCCCATCGCTTCATACGCTGGAGCGAAAATGTGTCCCTGTTGACTCCTCATCAGCCCGATCAAGCGGCTAATGTGTTCGAAATTGTTTTCGAGGTTTTGAAAAGCCTCCGACTTGAGCGATTCGTTGCGTGCCTGTTCATCCACTTCTTCATTAAACAACGGAGCCAGCGCAAGCACTCCCCGTGGGGCCTCCTACTCGTGCGAGACTCTCTCTGAGTAGGCAGCATTCGCTGCCGGAACGCAGCGCCATGCCGAGGCCGAGAAGTCGCTTACGTCGCCGCGCGCCCAAGCCGATGAAGCCCCACGACATCGTGCGCCTCGGCATGTTCGATCCGCCGGCCGAGCGCGAAGCGCGCGAGCAGAGGTTTCGGGAAGTGATTCTCTCGATCCCGCGCGGCCGCGTCGCCAGCTATGGCCAGGTCGCGGCGGCTGCTGGGTATCCGATGTACCACCGGCAGGTAGCTAAGCTCCTGCGCAACTGTGGCGACGGCCTGCCCTGGCACCGCGTCCTCGGCGTTGGCGGTTACATCAAGACGGCCTTGGATATGGGCCTGGAGCAACGCCTGCGGCTGGAGATGGAAGGCGTGCGCTTCGAGGGCAAGCACGTCGATCTCGAAGCGCACCAGCACGTTTTCCGGACCTGGGAATTCTGAGCCGGCCTTTCAGCGCGCCCCCGCTGCCAGGACCAGTTTGCGGATGCCCGGCGCGATCGGGATCAGCATTTCCGCCTGGGCCTTCGACGCATCGTCCACCGCGGCCAGCCCCTCCCTCGACCAGGCCGCGTCGGCCCGTTTGCCATCCTGCAGAAGCGCCAGCGCCTCGCGCCCGATGCGGCACAGTTGATCGATATTGTGCGCCACCGGCACGGTCTCCTCCAGCAGCGCATTCGATTCCAGGATCGGCAGCAAGGCGGGCAGATTGTCCGACCAACGCTGGAGTTGCGACCGCAACATATCCGCGGTGCGCTGGCTGTCCGGTCCTGCGGCCAGGTAGCGGTCCACGCCGTCGCGGAATTCGCGCGCCGCATTGCTTTCCGGGGCGATCGAATCCACCAGCCGGTTGAATGGCGTCAGCGTCGTGTAGTGCCGGTCTTTTTCCTCGATGCGCGTATACTCCTTCACCGGCTCCAGGATCGACGCGAACACTTCCAGCGGATGCGAGTCCGCCGCGCCCGCGAGCCGCGCGCGCATCAGGCGCAGCCCAGAGCGCTGGCGCAGGTCCAGCCACTCCAGCCAGGTGTCAACGGCGCCCAGGCGCCGGTACATCGATTCGACATCGGTCACGTTCTCCGCCGACCACAGCCGTTCGGCGATCACGGCCAGCCGCGGCCACAGTTTCGCGTCCAGGTTCTCGCCCGTAGCGAGTTCCTCCCACATCGCCGCCTCGCCCCCCAGGATGAGCTGGCGCTGGGCGTCGTCGAGGCCCGCAGTCTCGCCCTTCATGGGATCGACGGAGTAGTGCTCGGCAGCGGGCTGCATCAGATCCAGGTACCAGCCCGCCGAGAGGATGCCGTGGTAGCCTGACCGCGCCGCATCGGCCAGCGACTTCTGCCCGCGCCAGGATTGAATCACGATGTTTTTCGGAATCTCGGGACGCAGAATCTCATCCCAGCCCACCATGTGCTTGCCGTATTTTTCGAGGATCTTCTGGACGCGCTGGTTGAAGTAGCCTTGCAGGGCATCCTCATCGGCCAGGTGCTTCGACTTCATGAAGGCCTGAATCGCGGCATTGGCCTTCCATTCCTGCGGATTGACCTCGTCGCCGCCGATATGGAAATACTCGTCGGGGAACAGTTCAGCGATCTCGCCGAGGAAGCCGTCGAGGAACTCATAAGTGGCTTCGCGCGTGGGATCCATGGTCGCCGTCAGCCCCACCAGCTCGTGCGCCACCTGGTACGGCCCGGCGCCGCTGGCGTACTCCGGATAGGTCGCAAACCAGCTTGTGGAGTGGCCTGGGATGTCGAACTCCGGCACCACGCGGACGCCGCGCTGGCGCGCGTAAGCGACGATGCCGCGGATCTCCGCCTGGGTGTAATACTGCCCCTCCGAGCCCAGTTCCTGCAGCTTCGGATATTTCAGGCTCTCGACGCGGAAGCCCTGGTCGTCGGATAAGTGCCAGTGCAGCACGTTCAGCTTCACGGCGGCCAGGCCGTCGATGGTGCGCAACATCACCGGCACGGGTATGAAGTGGCGCGAGACGTCGAGCGACAGTCCGCGCCAGGGGAAGCGCGGGGCGTCCTGAATGTCGCCCGCCGGGAGCGCGAATCCCGACTTCCCCAATTGGACCAACTGCAGGAACGTCTCCAGGCCGCGCAACGCGCCCAGCGGAGCGGGCGCATCGATGCGCGCCTGATGCGCGTTGATTGAGAGGCGGTAGCTCTCGTCGTCGCCCAGTTGCTGCGGAGCGGGATGATCGGCGCGCTCGACGACCACCAGCAATCCGGCCGCGGCGCTTTCGTCTGAGAGTTCCCGCACGATCGGGGTGCCGGTTTGTGCCGCGAGGCGCGCCAAGGCCCTCAACACGCCGCCGCGCACGCGTGGGTCGGCCGCGCCCGGGCCTTGAATCGCGGCTGTGAAATCGTTCTGGATCGTCAAACCGGGCGCGCCTGGGTTCGGCGTGACCTTCATGGGCAGCGGCAGCAGGGGCAACTGCGCCTGACAATAGACCGGGCAGGTGAGCGACACCAGGAGCAGGATATGGTTAAGAGTCGGCATGTGGGTTTGGGCCAAACGCAATCTTATCGACGTGTGCGGCGCACCGCAAACTGACTGCGCCCGCGCGGCGTACAACTCAGAAACGGAGCCGGACCTGGAGCTCAGGCTGGAGACGTGGACGTCTGCCCACCCCGCATGTCGGCCACCAAGGCAACTGCTCCGCTCCCCGTCGCGGCTCGGAATCGGCGGCTAGTATTTCCAGCCCTTGCGGACAGACGGTTTCAGGAACTTGTTGGCGGCGCTATTGTTGGTGATCTTCATTTTGGCGCTGTCCCACTCCAGCTTGCCTTCGCTGCGTTGCGCGATCACGCCCAGAACCACCCACTCGGCGAACGGCGCGGCGTAATCGAAGTTCGAGCAGGCTCGCTCGCCGCCCTTGCAGGCGCGGATCCAGTCCTGGGAATGTCCCGGCGAGCGCGTGAGCAGCTTGGGCGGGAAGTTGTAGTCCTTCATCCGCGAGTCGGGCACGAGCCGCGTGTCGTTGCTATAGGTCCCGGTGGTGATGAAGCCCTTCTCGCCGATGAACAGGCTGCCGTTGGTGTCGTCGTCCAGGTCGCCCAGTTTCACGTCCGCCGGCAGACCTTCCGGCAGCTTCGGCTTGAGCCCGCCTTCGTACCAATAAACCGACACCGGAGGCATGTTGGCCCGGGCGCCGAAGTCGAAAAGCACGATCGATTTCGTGGGGAAAGTGTAGTCGTTCCGGCCCTCGATCCTGATGCACTCAACGCTGGTTGGCGCGTCGAGCAGCAGCGACCAGTTCACCCCGTCCAGGATGTGGCACGCCATATCGCCCAGCGCGCCGCAGCCGAAGTCGTACCAGCCGCGCCAGTTGAAAGGCTCGTATTTCGAGTTATAGGGACGTGTCGGCGCGGTGCCAAGCCAAAGGTCCCAATCGAGGGTATCGGGAACCTTTTCTTCCGGCAGCGGATGATCGACGCCCTGCGGCCAGATCGGACGGTCAGTCCAGGCGTGGACCTCCTGCACCGCGCCGATCTCGCCGGCCCAGATCATTTCGCACAATTGCCGCGCGCCCTCGTTCGAGTGGCCCTGGTTGCCCATCTGGGTGGCGACTTTGTATTTGCGCGCCGCATCGCGCAGCATGCGGGCCTCGTACACGGTGCGTGTCAGCGGCTTCTGGCAATAGACGTGTTTGCCGCGCTCCATGGCCCACATCGCGGCGACGGCGTGGGTGTGATCGGGCGTGGAAACGGTCACGGCGTCGATGTTGTCGCGCTCCTTGTCGAACAGCACGCGGTAATCCTTATACTGCGTAGCCTTCGGAAACTGCTTGAAGGTGCGGGCGGCGTTGTTCCAGTCCGGATCCGCCAGGGCGACGATGTTCTCCGCGGAGCAGCTCACGATATCGCTATGGCCCTTGCCGCCGGCGCCGATCCCGGCGATATTCAGCTTTTCGTTAGGGGACTTGTAGCCCAGGCGCTTGAGCGACGGCGTGCTCCTGGCCTCCAGCCTGGCGGCTGCCAGAGCGGCTGCCGTTCCTAGAAAAAAGTATCTTCTTGAGAAATCCGATCCCATGTCTCTCCAATCAAGTTTCCGGCTCGAGGCTCCGATTTTGCCTCTTCTATCAACTAGGTGCAGCGGGCGGCGGAGACGTTACTTCAAGTCGACCAGCGTGGCGCCCCAGCCTCCGGCATCCTCGGCCGCATTGCGGAATCCGGCGACCAGCGGCGATTGGGCCAGGACGCCGCGGACGATCTCGCGCTGCACTCCGATGCCTTTGCCGTGAATGATGCGCAGCGCCTTCAATCCTAGCGCGGATGCCTCTTCGAGGTACGCCTCGACCGCCGCGCTCCAGCGCCCGCAGTACCCGGTCTCACAAATCCTGTGAATAAGCGCGCATCTGCTCGCTCCAGTGAAGTCAGGATCAATATGGAACAAACTGTCACTACTTAAAACAAAAACGCTGTAGCGGAGGGACAGATCAGGACGTCCCTTTTCCTTTTCACTTTTCATGGAGGTCCGGCGCGGGCGTGGACGGGGGCCCCGCCAGGGCGGAGGCGGCTATCATCTTCATGAGTGGGCCGCTCGCGCCAGGGCGACTCGTTCTGGTTCCGGGGTGTTGATGCGCGGGCGCACTTAGGCCGTACATGGAGGGTGATTCGAATAGATTTCGGGCGCAGTTGTGCCGTAAATGGTGGGCAATTTCAGAGGGATTTCAAAAGATCAGATTCGCAGGGCGGAGCAGTGACCCGAGGGCGTCTTCCCAGCGCTGACCCTGGATGCTCCGCTTTGCACGACGGCTGGTCCCAGCTCGCAATGGCCTGGAGGCCCGCCACAACCCCGCTTTCCTGTGGGGTGGAAGATAGCGAATTGATTCACGCGATCACTAGACCGATCATCGCCCGTTCCGCCCTAGAGGATGGCGTTCAGGGTAATCGCTAGCCACCCGGATCCCATCCTGGGGGATCGGACCGAAGTCCAGAAAGCCGGAAGGCTGCTACTCGAGGCCTTTCGCCGCCTGCGAGTGGGGATGGAGATGCTGGCCAGCAATTGCTCTACCCACAGACAGCAAAACACGGCGCGGCAAGCGGCGGGGCGGGGGGAGTTGCGGAAGGCATTGATAATAAGCGAAATATATTCTTCGATCAGGCGGCACTGGGGGTGCGGCGGAGGGGCGGAATGGGCGGGGAGAACAGGGACGGAGCGAGATGTTTGGATGGCCCGGGCTCCGGCTCACGAGGTCAACGTTTGCGTGCGCTGAGCCCTGATTGATATGGCATGTGGTATAACTGATATACCTGTTTAGCGATGCGGTTCCGGTTCAACAAGGTCAAGAGCGGGGCGCTGAGGCGCAACCCCAGACGGGGGATCGGCTTCGAGGAAGCGCAGGAGGTGTTCGAGCGGCCGTATTACCAGGACCAGCGCTCGGACGACCCGGAGCAGACGCGCGTGATCGGCTGGGTGGGGGACCGCTTGTTCACGGTGATCTGCGAGTTCCGGGAGGACCGGCAGGGAGCATACTGTCATCTGGTGACACTGTGGCGGTCCACGCGGGAAGAAAGGGCGTTGTATGAAGCAAACTCGTGAGCGCAGCAAGGCCCCGGCAGCGGAGGCGATCGCGCGGATGGCCGACCGGGGCGAGGACGTGTCGCGGTTCTTCACCAACCGCGGAAAGATGATGCAGCCGATCCGGCGGGTGAACGTCGATTTCACGGCCGGCATGCTGGAGGAACTGGACGAGGCCGCGGCGGCGCTCAACGTGAGCCGGCAGGCGGTGATCAAGACCCTCGTGCGGCAGGCGCTGGACCAGCATCACCTGGCGCATGGGGCGCGGAAAGCGGGCTGAGGCGGCACGGGCAAGCGGCGCCGGAAAAGGGCGCGGCGGAGGGGCGGAATGGGCGGGCGGGACGCTCCCCCTGAAAGAGTCGGCGCATTCGTGTGCTGTGCCCGGATTCGGATTCCTGGACGACGTTTCTAACGGTCTGACTGTTCGTTGAAGAACTCAGCGGCCGATTCCAGTAGTTCGTCGGCTGATTTCTTGTTCGGTTGAAGTCTGCCCGCCCAAGCTCGTCCCGGGTGGACGACATCCCACGGTGGTCTCTGCCCCTGATAGCGTCCCTTTCCCGGATCATGATTTCCAAAGCCTTCAACGAGCCGGTTCCAGACGGGAGAGAACATCTGAATCAGCAGGGACTCACCGAGCGGAATCCAAATGTCGTCAACCACAAGATGGCGGCATTGGAAGTCAGCCAGGGCCGGGTTGTTCACCTGTCGGATGGAGTCTGCGTGCTCAACCAGACGGTTGTAAAGTACCGTTCCGGGCGCCACGTCGAGTCCAAACCAACCCTTTCTTGTATCGTCGGGAGCGGCTTTCCGAGATAGATCGGGATCTCACGGCTGCCTCACGCTGGAGCCCCGCGCGGGTCCACCTCTGACAGGAGGGCCTCGCGGCTCCACAGGATTTTCGGGAGCTCACGGTGTGGTCTGGATGAGGGGATCCAGTCCTAGGATTCGCTTTGCTCTTTCGTCGAGGGCACCCAAACCCACGCCTGCACGTACGCTCCGTTGTCATCCCCGAGAGCGACCCGCGCATCGGCATCCACTTCGATTTGGCCGTCCTCGTGATACAGCTCTTTGGCGCGCTCGCGAAACCAACCTTGATTCTTCATGAATACTCTCCTGCCCATGCCCCATATGTCTTGAGCGACCTGCTCGCATCTTCGCATCCGCGAGCGGCGCGGTCTGTTAGGGACGACCGCCTCCTGATCCTGAATTGAAATCGCGGGGAGCCCTCGGTGTCGGCCTCCGTCGGCCGACGGTTGCCGGCTCGCTCGGCAACGGACTCAAGGTCGCCTTTACTGTCGATGCGAGGCATGCTGGGCGGTAAGGCGAAACTCCTCGTCAAGCACAACCTTGGACAACCGAAATCCGTCAACGAGGGCAATTGGATTCTTCCCTTCTTCGCTGGCCTCGTTGATGGCTGCCTTCGAAAAATGGCTGGTCGTGATGACAGCGCCCCTGGCAAACGGCTGCAAGCTGCCACGCAGCTCCGCGACTTCCTTGCGCCCGACGGAGTGCAGCCAGCGCTTCGCCTGTACTTGGACTAGCGTGTTTTCGAAAATCCAAATCCGCCCACCAGCTCGAGCATTCACGTCAACTCCGCCGTCGGCGCTGAATCTTGTTACGCAGACGCCCGAGTATCCGCAATGTTGCAGCAGGTCCTTGATGAAGAACTCAAATGCCTTGGGGTCCATCGCCAGCAACTGGCCACGTACGTGCTCGATCCTCTCGAAGTTCACAGCTTCGTGAGGGTCGCTCTCGTTGATGATCTCATCGTCATCGGAACTGTTGCCACGCAGGAGCCTCGATGCTGCGAATATTTGGCTCGCAATAGTGGCCTCGCCAGCAAGTGGCAAGACCTGCAGATCGTCATGAATCTTGAATTCGAATAGCCAGACCTTGCGAACCTTGCCGTCGGCGTCGAGCTGCGTGTCGGGGTAATGGCGAAGATACTCCAGAAGCCCCAGATACTTCCAGCGTTTCGGTCCGACGGACGCGTCCCTTCTGCTGGCAACTAATACGAATCCGTGAATTGGGAAGTCGAATGTTAATTGCTCGATCAGCCGGCTGTTCACACCCGCCAGCGTTTGTTCGCCGAGCTTTCCTGCGGCAGTGTAGGTTAAAATCCCGGCCTCCAGCCTATCGTGATAGGGATTCTCGCTCGCGCCGTGCAAACCCCGCACGGAAGTCATGACGACAGCTCTCAGAACCGCGTTGTCCTGAAGCGAAATGCGAATGCCCCCGGCATTAGATACCTTGAGAGTCCTGAAGATCTCGTCGTTTGAATAAAGCTGACCGACGACCAAGGCCTCAATCATCGAGGCCGTCCGCCTTCTTGGAGGACTCTCTGATTTCGTGAATCACGTTTCCGATTCTTGTCTAGTTTGGGCTTCCAAAAGTCCGGCCGAGATTCGGGCATCCGGCACAGGGGGCAGCCAGCGTGCCTATGCCAAAAACAGCCATGGACAAAGATGGCTTTCCTTGCGCGGCTGAAGACCAGATCCGGCTTCCCCGGCAATCCAGGGACGTGGAGCCGATACCGGTACCCGAGTCGATGCACAAGGCGGCGAACCGTCATTTCCGGTTTGGTGTCCTTCCCCTTGACACGCCCCATCCGCTCGCTGCGCTCTTGCGGTGAGAGGGTATCCATTCAGTCAGCGCCGCTCCCCAGCAAGGATCATTCTCATCCGAAAATGTTCTGGTCGCAAGGGGGTCCCCCCAAGGCACAAATGTAGCGCATCCTCGAGCACGTCTACGCGCTGCTGCACCATCCGGGGTATCGCGGGCGCTACGCCGAGGCGTTGAAAATCCGGGGACTTTGCACTCAAGCCCCCATGTCCAGCGCCAAATGGCCGTCTGCGGCGATGGTGTCGCGATCATCGTCCGCCTTGGGGCGGCACGGAGGCAAGGGGGTGCAGACGGCGCCCACCCGCACCCAGGGCCTTCATATCCACCTACCCCCCGCGGCGCACACGACTTCCCGATCCCTCCCGCCTCCGCCCAGCGGATCCCGGCGGCCTGTCCCCCGGTCCGTCCCGCTGCCCCTGGACCCCGAATCATCACAATTCATCACTCGCCACATTCCGCAGACCGGCGGCTGGCTCCGCTGTCCCAAGGCTCCCTCTCCTCCAACTCCGCAACGCCCCTCGCCGCCGCGTGGCGGGCGGTGCCTGTCACCCGCGTTTTCTCCCCCATTCATCAACAATCATCACTCGTCAGAATCGCGCCCCACCCCCGCCCGCCTCCACCCGCCACCCCCAAGCCCCATCCCCAAACCCCACCCCCTCCTCCACCCCGTTCACAACGATTTGGCATCCTGTATCTTATTGATTTCCTTCACATAGCCACCCGCAATACCTCCGAATTCCTTGCACTCCAGTGCTACCTTCAGAGCGTAAGGAGACTTATCCCAATGTCCGCCCAAACTGACCCCCGCCCGGCACCCAGCACAACGCTTCTGTCGAAATTGGCTTTGTTTGATCAATTCGATCAGTTCGACGCTCCGAGCTTCACTCCCCCACCCGGCCCAGCGCGCCACCACACCCCGCCCCAGCCCGCACAGGCCGATCCCCGCCCCGTCGTCAGCTCATCGCTCCTGTCGAGATTGGCTTTGTTCGATCAAATCGAATCCCAGCCTCTCACCCCTGTCCAGCTCCGAGTCGCCGCCGCCCTGGCACGCGGTCTCAGCGTCACCCGAGCCGCCGCCGAGAACGGCCTCCACCGCACCACCGTCCACCTCTGGCAGCGCACCGCCCCGGCCTTCGACGCTGCCGTAGCGACCTTCCGCGCCGAGGCCACCTCCCATCACACCGCCGAGCTCCGCGCCCTCGCCTGCCTCGCCCTGACGACCCTCCGCAACCTCCTCGAATCCCCCTCCACGCCCCCCGCCGCCCGCCTCCGAGCCGCCCTGGCCATCCTTCGCGGCGACCTCCTCGCCTCAGCCTCCGAATTCCTCTCCGACTGGCCCCCCGCCGCCGCCGAGTCCCCCGACGCGCATCCTACTGAACCCCAGGCCCCTTGGCCGCCAAAGCCTGAAGCCACACCCGTGGCGTTGGCGACGCCGGCCCGCAACGCCCCCTGCCCCTGCGGCTCGAAGCTCAAGTTCAAGCGCTGCTGCGGCAAGTCCTCGCCACCCACGCTCTTCCCCGCCGCTCCGGGACACAGCGCGTCCACCGGGTCCTGACGACCCCGCACCCTTGCTGAATCTAGCCCTGGTCGTGACCCCGGCGACAGGCTGCTATTTGGACGGCGCCGCCGGCGCGACCGCCTGCGGCCCGCTCCACTCGGGCGTTTTCAGGTTCCAGCCGCCGCCCAGGGCCTGGTAGAGCTGGACGATGACGACGCGGCGATTCAGCTCCGTCTGGGCCAGCGCATTCTCCGCCGGGTAGAGCTCCTGCTCCGCCTCCAGCACTTCGAAGTAGCTCGACTTGCCGGCCTGGTAGCGCTGAGTCGAACACCGCGACGGCGTCCCTGTAGGCGTCGACGGCGCGAGCCTGCTCCACGCGGATGGCCTCCAGTTGCTGGCGCGTGATCAACGCGTTGGAGACATCCCGGAAGGCGTTCATTGCCGTCTGCTCGTATTGCAGCCGGGCCTGCTCCCAGGCCGCGATCGCCTGCCGTTTGGCGGAACGGAGAGAACCGCCCGCGTACAGCGGCCCAAGCGTGTTCGCGGCCAGGGACCAGACGTTGGTGTTCCCGCCGAGGAAATTCTCCAGCGGCCAACTGATCCGTCCGAGCGCCGTGGTCAGGCCGAGAGTGGGGAAGAATGCCGCCTGCGCGATGCCCACCTGCGCATTGGCCGCCCGCACGGCCTGCTCGGCCTGCAGCACGTCCGGCCGCCGTTCCAGCAGCGCCGAAGGCAGCCCGGCGGGCACCTCCGGCGGAAGCGCCTGTTCGAGCAACTTGGCATTGCGCACGACGGGGCCGGGATTGCTGCCCAAGAGAATCCGGATCTCGTTTTCCTGGAGCGCGATCTGGCGCTCGATCTCCGGGATCTCGGCGGCGGTCGAGGCCAGCGCGGCCTGCGCCCGGGCGGTCTCCAGGCGCGACGCGGTGCCCCCTTCCAGCCGCTCCTGGAAGATTTTGAGGCTGCCGCGAAACGTCTCCACGGTACGGCGCGCGATCTCCAGCCGCAGGTCCAGCTCCAGCAGCTCGTAATACGCTTGCGCCACGCCGGTCACCAGCGACAGGATCACGCCCCGCCGCGCCTGTTCGGTGGACAGGTAGCCGGCCAGCGCGGCCTCGTTCATGTGGCGGACGCGGCCCCACAGGTCGAGCTCCCAACTGGCGCCCAGGCCCAGCTCGAGGGCGGCCGCCGTCTTGCCGTTGCTGTAGGTCGGAGTGCCCAGGGCTTCATTTTTGCCGCCGCTGACGCCGCCCTCGTAACCGGCGCCGGGATAGTATTGCGCGCGGGCCTGCACGGTGAGCTCGCGCGCCTGCTCCAGCCGGCGGACGGCGATGCGCAGATCGTAGTTGTTGGTGAGGGCGGTCTTCACCAGGTCCTGGAGCGTGGGGTCCTTGAAGATCTCCCACCACGGCAGGTCGGCGATGGAGGCCGCCTGCGCAGCCCCTTCCTGGCCGCGGAAGGCGGGCGGCGCATTGGCCGTGGGGGCCTTGTACTTGGGACCGACGACGCAGCCGCCGAGCAGGCACGCCGCGGCCAGCGCCATGGCGACCGGAATGCTCCTCATGTTCACGACTCGCGCCCCTCCCCGGCCCGCCCCTCGGCCCGTTTCCCGCCCAGCCGTTCCATTAAATAGAAGGTGACGGGGATCAGCAGGATGGCAATGCCGGTGGCGGCGCCCATGCCGCCGATGACGCAACTGCCCACCACCCGCCGCGCGACCGCGCCCGCGCCGGTCGCCATCCACAGCGGCACGCAGCCCAGAATGAAGGCGAACGACGTCATCAGGATCGGCCGCAACCGCAGCCGGGCCCCGGCCAGCGCCGCCTCGGCCAGCCCCATGCCGCCCTCGTAGCGCACGCGCGCAAACTCGACGATCAGGATGGCGTTCTTGGCCGCCAGCCCGATCAGCATGACCAGCCCGATCTGGGCGTAAACATCGTTGGTCATTTTGCGGACGGCCAGCGTGGCCAGCGCCCCGGCCACGGCCACGGGCGTCCCAAGAAGCACGCTCACGGGCAGCGTCCAGCTTTCGTACAGCGCGGCCAGAATCAGGAACACGAACACCAGCGACATGCCGAAGATCACCGTCACCGACAGGCCCCTTTGCGCCGCCCATTCCTGGTACGACATGCCGGCATAGTCGAAGCCCATCTCGCGCGGCATAGTCTGCGCATGCACCTGCTCCAGCGCCCGCATGGCCTGCCCCGAACTGTAGCCGGGCGCGGCATTGCCGAAGATCTGGGCGCAGCGATACAGGTTGTAGCGTTGCGTGAACTCCGGCCCGACGATGCGCTTCAGCGTGGTCAGCGCCGAGAGCGGCACCATGTCGCCCCGGGCGTTGCGAACGTAGAACTGGTTGACGTCCTCGGCGCGCGTGCGCTCGCCGCCTTCGGCCTCCAGGAACACGCGCCACTGCCGGCCGAAGCGGTTGAAGTAGTTGATGAACGAGCCGCCCATGAAGGTCTGCAGCGTCAGGTACACGTCGCTCGGGGCGACCCCCTGTGCGACCGTCTTGTCGCGGTCCACGTCGGCGTACACCTGCGGCACGCGCGGCAGAAATGTCGTGGTCACGTTGGCCAGTTCCGGCCGTTTCCGCGCCGCCTGCAGGAACGTCGCCAGGTTGTCTTCGAGGAACTGCAGGTCGCGCCCGGCGCGGTCCTCCAGGATGAACGTGAAGCCGCCCGAAGTGCCGATGCCCGGAATGGCGGGCGGGGTGATCGAGAACGAAATCCCGTCCGGCAAGGCGCTGAGCTTGCGGGTCAGCATGGCCGACAATTCGTTGGCTACGTCGGATTTGGCGCGGCGCTGATCCCAGGGCTTCAACTTGATGAAGAAGAAGCCCGAGTACGTGTCCTGCACGCGGCTCAGCACGTTGACGCCGACGACGCTGGTGAAGACCTCAATCGCCGGAACCTGCTTGACGATGTCTTCGATCTTGCGCATCGTCTCGTCGGTCCGTTGCAGGCTGGACGCGTCCGGCAGCTGGACCGACAGCATCAGGTAGCCCAGATCCTCTTCCGGCAGGAAGCCCGTGGGCAGCTTCGTGCCGATCAACCCGGCCAGCACGGCGCAACCCGCCAGCACTACCAGCGCAATGGCGGACTTGCGAATCAAGGCCCCGCAGGCCGCCACGTAAGCGTTGCGGCTGCGCTCGAACCAGCGGTTGAAGACGCGGAAAAACGCGGCCAGGGGCCCGTGCGATTCGCGCTTCGGCCGCAGCAGCAGCGACGACAGGGCCGGGCTCAGCGTCAGCGCGTTGAAGGCCGAGATGATCACCGAAATCGCGATTGTCAGGGCGAACTGCTGGTACAGCCGGCCGGTGATGCCGGGCACAAAAACGGTCGGCACGAACACGGCCGCCAAGATGATCGCGATGCCGATCACCGGCGCCGATACCTCCTCCATCGCCTTGCGCGCCGCGTCCTTGGGCGTCATGCCTTCATCGACATGGTGCTGCACCGCCTCTACCACCACGATGGCGTCGTCCACCACCAGGCCGATGGCCAGCACCAGGCCGAACAGCGACAGCGTATTGACGCTGAAACCGAACACCGGGAACAGCATGAAGGTGCCGATCAGCGAAACCGGCACGGCCAGCAGCGGGATCAGCGTGGCCCGCCAATCCTGGAGGAACAGATAAACGACCAGCGCCACCAGCGCCAGCGCCTCCAGCAAAGTGATCAGGATCTCGGTGATGCCCTCCGTCACGGGCCGCGTCGTGTCCAGGGAAACGAGGAAATCCACATCATCGGGGAAACGCTGTTTCAGTTCGGTCATGCGCGTCCGCACCGCCGTGGCCGCATCGAGGGCGTTCGATCCCGGCAACTGGTAAATCGGCATGACCGCCGCCGGGTAGCCGTTCACGCGGCCCCGGACATTGTAGGTCTCAGCTCCCAATTCCACCCGCGCCACATCGCTGACCCGCAGCACCGAGCCGTCGCGATTGGCCCGGATGACGATATTGCCGAACTCCTCGGGTGTGACCAGGCGCCCCTGCGCGCGCATGGTGTAGGAGAATTCCTGGCCCGGCGGCGCCGGCTCTCCGCCCACCTGGCCAGATGGATTGACGGTGTTCTGCTGCTGGATGGCGCGCGCGATTTCGGGCACCGTCACCTGGAGCTTGGCCAACTGGTCGGGCCGGACCCAGATCCGCATGGCGTAGCGGCCGCCGTAGACGAGCGTGTCGCCGACGCCCGGCAGGCGCAGTATTTCGTCGACCAGATTGATGTAGGCGTAATTCGCCAGCCAGTTGCGGTCGTGCGTGCCGCGCGGCGAATACAGCGAGAGCATCAGCAACGGCGAACTGGTGGCCTTGCGGACCGTGATGCCGTAATTGGTCACGTCCACCGGCAGTTGCGCCGCCGCCAGCGATTCCCGCATCTGGGTCAGAATCAGATCGGTATTGGGCTGCGTTCTGACGTCAAAGATGATGCTCATCCCCATCGAACCGTTGTTGGCGTTGGTGGACAGCATGTACAGCATGTTGTCCACGCCGCTCATCTGCTGTTCGATCGGCGCGGCCACCGATTGCTCGATGGTCTGCGCATCGGCGCCGAAATAGATCGCGTTGACCTGCACCTCGGGCGGGACGATCTCGGGATACTGCGCCACCGGCAGCGTCACCAGGCAGATCCCACCCAGCAGCACGGTGAGGATGGCGATCACCATCGCCACGATGGGGCGATCGATGAAGAACTTCGACATGGCCGCTACTTCGCCCCCACCGGCTGTGAATACGGCTTGGGATTGACGGTCGCGCCGTTGCGAATCTTCTGCAGTCCCTGCACCACCACGCGATCGCCCGGCTGGACCCCCTCTTCCACCACCCACAGTCCGCCTACGCGCGACCCCAGACGCACATTGCGGATGTTCACGGTGTTGTCGCTGTTGACCACCGCCACCTGGTAGCTGCCCTGCAGTTCGCTCACCGCGCGCTCCGGCACCAGTGTCGCGCCCTTTTGCGTGGACACCACGGACCGCACTCGCGCATACTGTCCCGGCCGCAGAAAATTGCCCGGATTGGGCAGCAGCGCGGCCACCCGGATCGCGCCGGTGCCGACATCCACCTGCCGGTCCTCGAGGAACAGCCGCCCTTTATGCGGATACAGCGACCCGTCGGCCAGGATAATCTCCATCTCCGGAGACAGCCCGCCGTGGCCGCGGTGATAAGCGATGTACTCCTGCTCGCTGACCGTGAAGTAGGCCTTGATCGGATCGACGGCCGAAACCGTCGTCAATACTCCGCTGATAGCGGAGGCCAGGTTGCCCACCTGCACCATGGCGATGCCCGCGATGCCGTCAATCGGCGCCGTAATCTTCGTGAACCCCAGGTTCACCTCGGCCGTGTAGACCGCCGCTTTGCTGGCCACCACGGCCGCCTGCCCGGCCGCAATCGACGCCCGCGCCGACTCGACCGCGGCCCGGGCCTCCAGTTGGGCCTGGATCGCGTCGTCCATCTCCTCCTGGCTGATGGCCTTGGTCTGGGCCAGCGGCGTGTAGCGCTTCACGTCCAGGTCGGCCTTGCCCAGCCGCGCTTCGCTCTGCGCCAGGTTGGCGCGCATCAACTGAACGTTGCTTTCGGCCTGCCCCAGGTTGCCCTGGGCCTGGTTCAACGCCGCCTGGAGGGGCCGCGGATCGATCTCGAACAGCAACTGGCCCTTGCGCACGAAGGAGCCTTCCTTGTACGCCTGGCGCATCACGTAGCCGCTCACCTGCGCCCGGATCTCGGCGTTGACGCTCCCGTCCAGCGTCCCGATCCACTCCTTGACGACCGGAACATCCTGCACCACCACGGCGGCCACTTCCACCACCGGCGGCGCCATCGACGCCGCGGTTCGCTGCTGCTGGCAACCCGCCAGCAGGGTCGCGAGCGTGGCCGCCACGACCGCGCCCGCGCTCCGCGGCCGCCTCCCCTTCATTCGGCGAACGGACAACCCGAGCCCGCCACGCCGTCCCGGCCCGGTGCATAGATCGATTGGTTGCATAGGCATGTTGACACTGCTTCCACCGGCCGATTCGTGCCGTTCCACTGGAACCTCCGATCCCGCCGCGGACAGACTGGTCATTCTATCAATTCGAACCCGCGCCTTCGGCAGGTTTCCTGCTGCTGCGTGAAAGACCATAGGGGAATGGCTGGAGGCATCTGGATGTATGCTGAGCGGGAGCCGGGACTCCGCCCTGGGAATTCCGGCACGAAGGACGGGTTGGGAGAAAACGCAATGAAACACTTCTGGCTCCCGTTTGCGCTGGCCATGGCAGCCTGCGCGGCGGCGCCTCCGGCCACGGTCTTCGTCGAGGCTGAGAACTTTCGCGATCTCGGTGGATGGGTTGTGGACCAGCAGTTCATGGATCAGATGGGCTCGCCTTTTCTGTTGGCTCACGGCATGGGCACACCGGTCGATGATGCCCGGACAGAGGCCCGAGTGCCGTGGTCCGGGACGTATCGCGTCTGGGTCCGTACGCGCGATTGGGTTGCGCGCTGGAACGTGCCGGGCACTCCGGGCCGCTTTCAACTGCTGGTAAATGGGAAAGCGCTGCCAGTAGTATTTGGAACGGAAGGCGCGAACTGGCACTGGCAGGACGGTGGGACGGTACAGCTTGCGCCCGGCACCCTCACTCTGACGCTTCACGATCTGACGGGCTTTGACGGCCGCTGTGACGCCATTGTGCTGAGCTCCGATCCGGCTTTGCGCCCACCCGATACCGGTCCGGCCCTGGCCCAGTTCCGTCGTCGCGCTTTACAGCTTCCCGAAACGCCACGAGACGCCGGCGCATTCGATCTCGTCGTGGTGGGCGGGGGCATGGCCGGGACCACCGCGGCAGTTTCCGCTGCGCGACTCGGGCTCAAGGTGGCGCTCATCCAGGATCGCCCGCAGTTGGGTGGGAATAACAGCTCGGAGGTCCGCGTCGCCCTCGGCGGCGACATCTACCAGCAGCCTTATCCTGCTCTGGGTGGGATTGTGGCCGAACTGGATTCGGGCCGGAAGGGGAATGCACAACCCGCCGCGGCTTACGACGACGAGAAGAAGCTGGCTCTGGTCAGGGCGGAGAAGAACATCGAACTCTTCTTGAACAACCACGCCATCGGCGTGGAAAAGACCGGCGATCGCATCACGGCCGTCATCGCCCGCAATGTGCTGAACGGCGCGGACCTTCGTTTCCAGGCGTGGTTATTCGCAGACTGCACGGGAGATGGTTCGATTGGCTTCCTGGCCGGCGCCGATTATCGCTATGGGCGCGAGAGCCGTAGCGAGACGCATGAATCGCTGGCCCCCGAGATCCTCGACCGGCTAGTGAACGGCGCCTCCATCATGTGGTACTCTTCGGACTCCGGCCAGCCCGCCGCGTTTCCCGAAACTCCATGGGCCGTGCAGTTCAACGATCGGACCGCGCAGAAAGGCACGCGCGGCGATTGGGATTGGGAGACCGGGCAGAGACGCGACCAGATCGAGGACTTCGAGACCATTCGCGATCATGGCCTGCGCGCGGTCTACGGAAATTGGTCGTTTCAGAAGAATCGCGGCCGGGACAAGGCCGCCTTCGCCAATTTGCGGCTCGAATGGGTGGCCTACATCGCGGGGAAACGCGAATCGCGCCGTCTGCTCGGCGACGTGATTCTGCAGCAGCAGGATATTCAGGAAAACCGCGCTTTCCCGGATGCCGCCGTGACCGCCACCTGGTCGATTGACCTGCATGAGCCCCAGACCGATAACTCGCGGGCCTTCCCGGGTGAGGAGTTTCGCTCCGTGGCCCACTTCGGGGAAAAGTCGCCGTACGCGATTCCGTATCGTTGTCTCTATTCGCGCAACATCGACGACCTTTTCATGGCCGGTCGCGACATCAGCGTGACGCACGTGGCGCTGGGAGCTGTCCGTGTGATGCGCACCACCGGCATGATGGGCGAGGTCGTCGGAATGGCCGCCGCGATCGCCCGAGAATACGGTACGTCCCCGCGCGGCGTTTATCAGGACCACCTGGATGAATTGAAACGGTTGATGAGCCAGGGTGTAGGCCAGCGTGTGAGGAAGAAGAATTGAATCTGCAGGCTGTCGGGCATTCGCGCACGTGCCCCTGACAATACTCCCGACGATGCCCCCGCGCGGGCGATTGTATTAGACTGCACCCATGCACACGATCATGATTCGCCTGCTCGCCGCTGCCGCGCTCCTGGCGCCGGCTTTCGCTCAGCCCAACCGGGCCGCCAATCCGTTCGTCGGAAGATGGGACTTCAACCTCACCACCCCCGGCGGCACGCGCGCCGCCTGGCTGGGCATCTCCGAGCACGATGGCCAGCTCGCGGTGTGGTTCCAGCCGACCGGAGGGAACGTTTACGAAGTCAAGAACTTCAAACTCGATGGGACGCATCTGAGCATCACTTTCTCCCCCACCCAGAGCTGGCAATTGGACGCCGTGGGCGGAAAACTCACGGGCGTTCAGAAGCGCAACGCCGACACGCTGCAGCTGACCGGCCTGCGCGCGCCCGACCTCAAGCGCGCCGCCCCCAAGGCCTGGGCCAAGCCTGAATCGCTCTTCAACGGCCGCAACCTCGACGGCTGGGAACCGATCGGCGATACGGCCCGCAGCCACTGGACCGTACAGGACGGTCTGCTGGTCAACACCGCCAGCGGCGCAAATCTGAAAACGATCCGCACTTTCGACGATTTCAAGGCGCATTATGAGGTCAACTGCCCCGACGACGGCAACAGCGGCTTCTACCTGCGCGGCCGCTACGAAGTCCAGATCGAATACGAGCCGCTCACCAGCAATCCGGTCGAGCGCCGCATCGGTTCGATCTACGGGCGCATCGCGCCCCTGCCGGAACTGCCGCGCGCGCCGGGGAAGTGGGAGACCTTCGACGTCACGCTGGTCGGCCGCATCGTCACCGAGATCCACAACGGCATCACGGTGATTGACCATAAGGAGATCGAAGGCATCACCGGCGGCGCGCTGGATGCCAACGAGGGTCAGCCCGGCCCGTTCTACCTCCAGGGCGACCACACCGGGGGGTTGAAGTTCCGCAACATCACCGTCTCGGTCCCGGCGCGCTGACCTCTCGGCTCGCGGGCCGGTTGGTGGACCGTTCGACAAGCCGTCGCGCGGCGGCGCAAAAATCCTGCCGCTAATGATACACTCAGGTATTATTTATTCACTCTTATGAACGAAACCATAAAATACACCCTTACCGAGGACCGCATTCCGAAGGCCTGGTACAACATCGCCGCCGATCTGCCGGTCCCGCTGCCGCCGGTGCTGCACCCCGGCACGCACCAGCCCATCGGCCCGGGCGACCTGGCGCCGCTGTTCCCCATGTCGCTGATCCTGCAGGAGGTCTCGACGGAACGCCAGATCGAGATTCCCGAGCCGGTGCGCGAGGTCTACCGCCAGTGGCGGCCTTCGCCGCTGCATCGCGCTCGCCGTCTGGAGCGCGTCCTCGACACCCCGGCGCACATTTACTACAAATACGAAGGCGTCAGCCCGGCCGGCAGCCATAAGACCAACACGTCGGTGCCGCAGGCGTTCTACAACCGCGAGGCCGGCATCCGCCGCATCACCACGGAGACCGGCGCCGGCCAGTGGGGCTCCGCGCTGGCTTTTGCCGGCGCGCTGTTCGGCATCGAGGTCGACGTCTACATGGTGCGCTGCTCTTACGATCAGAAGCCCTACCGCCGCGCCCTGATGCAGGCCTACGGCGCGCGCTGCGTGGCCTCGCCGTCCACCGAGACCGCCTCCGGCCGCGCCATTCTGGCACGCCGCGCCGACCATCCCGGCAGCCTCGGCATCGCCATCTCCGAAGCCGTCGAGATGGCCGCCCAGCGCGACGACACCAAGTACTCACTGGGCTCCGTGCTGAACCACGTCCTGCTGCACCAGACCGTGATCGGCCAGGAAGCCATGCTGCAGTTTGAAATGGCCGGCGAAGACCCCGACATCATCATCGGCTGTACCGGCGGCGGCTCCAATTTCGGCGGCATCGCGCTGCCCTTCCTGGGCGCGCAACTGCGCGGCGGCCGGAAACGGCGCTTCATCGCGGTCGAGCCCGCCGCCTGCCCCTCGCTGACCAAAGGCACCTACGCCTACGATTTCGGCGACACCGCGCATCTTACGCCGCTGACCAAGATGCATACGCTGGGCTCGACCTTCACGCCGCCCGGCTTCCACGCCGGCGGCCTGCGCTATCACGGCATGGCGCCGTTGATCAGCCACCTGAAGCGGCTCGACCTGATCGAGGCCCGCGCCTACCACCAGACCACGTGCTTCGAAGCCGGCGTGCAGTTCGCGCGAGCCGAGGGCATCATCCCGGCTCCCGAGGCCAACCACGCGGTGCGCTGCGCCATCGACGAGGCGCTGCTCTGCAAACAGGAAGGATCGAGCCGCGTGATCCTGTTCAACCTCTCCGGCCACGGCCACTTCGACATGCAGGCCTACACCGACTACCACGCCGGCAAGCTGGTGGATCAGAACTACGACGAGGCCGACCTGGCCATGGCCCTCGCCGGCCTGCCCGCGGTCGCCGACTGATCGGCCTGATCCAATCAGGGGTTGGTGAACCCGTTCCGCGTCCATGCCATCCGGGCTAGGATCGCTCGTCGGCAGGTTTGCCGGTCACAGGCTTTTTCATTAGAGCGAGGGCGGCGTAGGGCATCAAGGTCGTGTACTGGCCGTCCCGATAGCGCGGATCGCCGTTGAAAACCAGCGCGGTGGCAATCAGGGCCAGGACGGTAACGTGCAATGAGAACCAGGGCCAGGTCCAGCAACTGCGATCGAACGCGCAGCGGCGGAAGCCGAGCAGGAAAAGAACCAGAAATGGGAGATAACCAACTGCCCTGATTAAGGCGAATTTGCTGCCGCCTGAGCCAAACTGACGGGTTCTCGGTACGGACGGCAACCATAGCCGGAGGAATTTGCACGTCTCCACGCAGTGGCATGGAAGCCCAATGCGCACGGACCCACGCTATGCCAAGCCGCCATTCCAGGCGGTCGAGGCTCACCTCCGGCATGGCGTTGACCACCGCGCGCTGTTGCAGGAGGTAGGGGGGAGCAAATCGGCCCAGAAATCTCCTGTTATGCAGCACGATGTTATTGTTGCTGCCGTAGAAAGTCCAGCCTCCGTTGGTGGCAATGAGCACGAACTGGTGGTGCACAACGTAGTTCCGCCAGGTCCAGGGAGCGACGACAGCGCAGCAGGAGAGCGTCAGCGCGAGGCAGGGCAGCCAACGGAAGCGGCGCTCCCGAATCATGGCGGCAATGAGTATCGCAAGCAGCGCCGGCAGCACGAGAATTCCGGCTGGCCGGGTCAGCGCCCCATACCCCAACGCCAGGCCGGCAATCACAAGGCACGCACTGCGCTTCGTCCGGAGATAACGCACGAACAGCAGCATCCCGAGGCCAACGCAATCGGCGTAGAGCGTATCCGAAAAGAAAAGCGTGCACAAAAAGATGGCGGGCATGTACACGACAGCCAGAAGGCCACTGCGTCGCGCGTCCACTTCCGGCAGCAGCTCTCTAGCCAGCAGATACGCCAACAGGCACCCCAACGCTCCCAGCAGGCACTGGCCGGCGTAAACCAGGAAGCGATTATCGTAGGAGATGGAATACAGAGCCGCCACCCACAGTGGAAATCCAGGGGCGCGAAACGAGGAAGGATGTCCGATCCGAATCGAGTATTCCCCGAACTTCACAAGATTCAACGCCAGGGCGTTGTACTCGATTGCGTCCCTGATCGCGAGAGGCTTAGGCAGCGCGTGCGGATTGTGGAGAACCAGCACACACACGAAGCGGGCCAGAAAACCAAGCGCGAGCAGCCAGCAGGAAAACCAGCGCAGTCCAAAGGCCCGCAGCCTGTTCCACATGAGGTCGAGACGATTTTCCACCAGTCCGGGTTCCGGAATCTATTCAGGATACACCCGGCCACCTGGCCGTCCCTCACCCAGGGCCGCTACGCCTAAGACTTCGGAGACACGGCGCATCTTATGCCGCTGACCAGGATGCACACGCTGGGCTCGACCTTCACGCCGTCGGCTTCCACACCGGCAAGCTGGCCGATCAGAACTACGACCGGGCCGACCTGGCCATGGCCCTCGCGGCCTGCCCGCAGTCGCCGAATCATGGGCGCTCGCGGCCGATTGCGCCGGCTTCGGGCGCGTGCGTCTGTGCTCGACCCGGGGCAGGACCGTCGATTTCTACAGTCCCGCATCTGTGACCTGTCAGTTTTTAGTTGTCGGCTGAAAGCGCTCTCGATCCCGGTCCGGCCGGCGGCGCGCCTCGGCGGAGAGAGGCCGGCGCGCTTCGCGTCGCGAACGACGGGAGTATGGGGCCGAACCAGGTCCCGGTGTTCGTAGCTCCGTCGGCAAGAGAGTATTCCTTCCCTCTTCCCGGCATACCGATTATTCTGGAGACGCAATGCAATACGTGATTTACGTCGCCTGTTTAATGGCCGGCCTGGCCCTGGGAGTGCTCGCCGGCTGGCTGTTCGGTTCGGCCGGCTCCCTCGCCGCCGAGCGCGAGTCCGCGGCCCTGCGCGCGCAATTGGCCGATCGGGACCGCGCCCAGGAGGAGAAGCTGAAGGAAGTCGAACTGGCGCGGCAACGCCTGAACGACGGCTTCAAGGCGCTGGCCGCCGACGCGCTCAACGCCAACAACCGCAGCTTCCTCGACCTGGCGAAAGCGGTGCTGGAGACCACGCAGAAGGAGGCCAGCGGCGAACTGGCGCAGCACAAGACCGCCATTGAGACGCTGGTCCAGCCCATCCGCGAGTCCCTCGACAAGGTTGACCGCCACATCGGCGAAATGGAAAAGGAGCGGGCCGGAGCCTACGCCGGACTGCTGCAACAGGTAAAGAGCCTGGGCGAGTCGCAGGTCCAGTTGCAGACCGAAACCGCCCAACTGGTGCGCGCGCTGCGCACCCCGCAGACACGCGGCCGGTGGGGCGAAATCACGCTGCGGCGCGTGGTCGAGATGGCCGGCATGACGGAGCACTGCGATTTCGACGAGCAGGTCTCGGTGGACGCCGAGGGCGGGCGCCTGCGCCCCGATCTGATCGTGCGCCTGCCCGGCGGGCGGGTGCTGGTGGTGGACGCCAAGGTCTCCCTCAAGGCCTACCTCGACGCCCTCGATGCCCCCGACGAGGCAGCGCGCGCGGCCTGCCTGCAGGATCACGCGAGGCAGGTGAAAGACCACATCACGCGGCTCGGCTCCAAGCTGTACTTCGAGCAGTTCGACAAGACGCCCGACTTCGTCGTCGCCTTCGTGCCCGGCGATCCGTTCCTGGGCGCGGCCTTCGAGAAGGACCCCGAACTGTTCGAGTTCGCCATCGGAAAGAAGGTCCTGATCACAACGCCGACCACGCTGATCGCGCTGCTCAAGGCCGTGGCCTACGGCTGGAGGCAGGAGTCGATCGAGGAAAACGCGCAGAAGATCAGCGAATTGGGCAAGGAACTGTACGACCGCGTGGCGGGCCTGGCGGCCCATTTCAGCGGCGTCGGCGAGGCTTTGGACAGGGCCGTCCGGGTCTACAACGACGCCATCGGCTCGCTGGAAACGCGCGTGCTCGTGACCACCCGCAAATTCCGCGATCTGCAGGCCGCCGGCGCGCGCGAAATGCCCGAACCCGCGCCGGTGGAGCGCGCCGTGCGCGCCATCCAGGCGCCGGATTTGACGCAGGCGGCGGGAGGCGATGCGGGGGCGTGAATGCGCCCCAGGCGCTCGGAGGGCACCCAAGAGAAATCCCTGCCGGCGAGCGCGAAATCATCGTTTCTTGCCGCATAATCTGCCCGCCAATCCACCTGTTGCTGGATTACCACTGACATCGGACCTGAAACCCCGTAGAATCGACCCGAGGCCATGGCGAATCCAGAGCATGTCGAACTCGTTCGTGATGTCAAGAAGTGGAACAAGTGGCGGGAGGAACACCCCAGGATCCTACCTGACCTCAGCGAGGCCGACCTCAGCAGGGCCGACCTCAGCGAGGCCGACCTCAGCAGGGCCGACCTCCGCGGGGCCGACCTCCGCGGAGCCGACCTCCACAGGACCAACCTCGGCGGGGCCCAGCTCCGCCGGGCCGACCTCCGCCGGGCCCACCTTAGCGGGGCCGACCTCAGCGGGGCCGGCCTCATCGCGGCCGACCTCATCGCGGCCGACCTCAGCGGGGCCAACCTCATCGGGGCCAACCTCAAGAGGGCCAACCTCAGCACCGCCGACCTCCGACGGGCCCACCTCGACGGGGCCCGCCTCATCGGGGCCGACCTCAGCGGGGCTGATCTCGACTCGGCTAGGCTGATTGACACGGTTCTTGGTGACACGAACTTGAGCGGCGCGAAGGGGCTGGGGAGTTGCATCTTCGAGGGTCCGTGCACTTTGGATCACAGTACGATTCGGCGCTCGGGGATGCTGCCGCTGCCGTTCCTGCGGGGTTGCGGGCTGCCTGACAAGCTGATCGAGTACCTGCCATCCCTGCTGAATGAGGCGATTCAGTTCTACTCGTGCTTCATCAGCTACAGCCACGAGGACAAGGCATTCGCGAGGCGGTTGTTCGATGCCCTCCAAGGCCGCGGAATCCGCTGCTGGCTGGACGAGAAGCAGATGCTGCCGGGGGACGACATCTACGAGCAGGTGGATCGTGGGATCCGGTTTTGGGACAAGGTGCTGCTGTGCTGCTCCAAGCAATCACTGACGAGCTGGTGGGTGGATAACGAGATCGACACTGCCTTTGAAAAAGAGCGGCGATTGATGAAGGAACGCGAGAAGAAGGTCCTGGCCCTGGTTCCTCTGAATCTCGACGGTTACCTGTTCAGTGACGAATGGAAGAGTGGCAAAGCGCGGCAGGTCCGGGCACGGCTCGCGCCCGATTTCACCGCCTGGGAGACGAACAACGCGAAGTTCGAGGAGCAGGTGGAGCTCGTGATCAAGGCGCTGCGGTCGGACGAGGGCGCGCGAGAGGCGCCGCCGAAGCCGAAGCTTTGAATCGCGTTTCTGCTGCTGGTTGACGGATGCCGCAGAGTTGGTGTGGCTACAGATGCGAGCGCAGCGCGTCCAAAGCCTCCGGGCTCATCCAATCCTGGTCCGAGATGATCTTGTTCGACGACCCGCCCGTCGGGCGTGATGATGTAGGTTTCGGGGAACTTGAAGGTGCCGAAGCTGGAGCTGATGCGGGCCTCCGGGTCGCGCATGGTTTCAAAACCAATGCGCATGCGCTGGTTGAAGGCACGGTACGAGTTCGCGTTCTTGTTGACGCTCACGCCGACGACCACCACGCCTTGCGATTTCAACTGTCTGGCCATCTCGTTGAGGGACGGCGTTTCGGCCACGCAGGGCGGGCACCAGGTGGCCCAGAAGTTCAGCACCAGCAGCTTGCCGCCGAAATTCCGCGGGCTGATGGTGCGGCCGCTGTCGGTCACGATGGTGAAATCGGGCGCCTGCTGGCCTTTTTCGACGACGCGCTCGGTAAATGCGTCCGAGACCACCCAGAACAGGCCGGCGGCCAGGACCACGATCCCGGCGAGAATGTAGTTGACGCTACGCGGCGAATCCATACTGTTGCATTTTCATTGTACGCAGCCCCGGGCGGCCATTGGATCCACGTCTGGGTAAAACGCATCACAATAAGAGAGGACGGAGTGGGCCCCGATGTTGATCACGCGCAAAGTGGAATTCTCGGCGTCGCACAGCTGCGCGAACCCGGCGCTGGACCGCGCGGCGAATGAGGAGCTGTACGGCGCGGAGGCCAATCCGCACGGTCATGGCCATAACTTCGTGCTGGAGGTGACGCTGGAGGGCCAGCCCGACCCGGTGAGCGGCATGATCGTCGATCTGAAACAGGTGAAGGAGTTGCTCGAGCGCGAGGTGGTGGAACCGATGGATCACCGCCACCTGAACCGCGAGGTACCGCCATTCGACAGGGTGGTGCCGACGCCCGAGAACCTGGCGGTTGAGATCTGGCGGCGACTCGAGCCGCGTTTTGCCGGCACGCCGGCGCGGCTGAAGCAGATCCGGTTATACGAGACTGAGGATCTGTACGTGGAATACGAGGGGCGCTGATGCGTCTGATGCGCCGCTACCGCTTTTCGGCCTCCCACCGGCTGCACGCGCCGTCGCTGGACGCGCGTCTCAACCGGGAGCTGTATGGCAAATGCAACAACCCGCACGGGCACGGGCACGACTACACGCTGGAAGTGGTGGTCGAGGGCCAACCCATAGGCGCGACCGGGCGGCTGATCGCGCTGGGGCGGCTGGATGGTTTGGTTGAGAGCAGCATCCTGAAAACACTGGACCGGCGGGATCTGAATTCCGAGGTGGAGGAGTTCGCCACGCTGGTTCCTACCACGGAGAACCTGGCGGTGGTGGTGGCGGCGCGTCTGGCCGCAGCGTGGCCGGCGGCGTTTGCGGCCTCGGGCGCGCGCCTTGAAAAGGTTAGAATCCACGAGACGAAAAAGAACATCTTCGAAGTGCAAATCGAGCCGCCGAGGCCGGTGCGAGAACCACCGCCACGGCGGGCGGCGCAATCATAAGTGAAGGCCACCTGATGAAATCCGCTAAAGCTGTTGTTTCCATGATCGGCCAGAGCAAGGTCCAGGATCCGATCGCCGAGAGTATAGAAAAGATGCTGCGCGCGCTGGGCGAGGACCCCACGCGCGAAGGCCTGCTGCGAACGCCCGAACGAGCCGAGAAGGCACTGCGTTTTCTCACCTCGGGCTATGAAGCGAAGCTCGACGAGATCGTCAATGGCGCTATCTTCCACGAGAAGTGCGACGAGATGGTGTTGGTGAAGGACATCGAGTTCTTCAGCTTGTGCGAGCATCACATGCTGCCGTTTTACGGCATGGCACACGTGGCCTATCTGCCTGAAAACAAGATCATCGGGCTCAGCAAAATCCCGCGGATCGTGGACATGTTCGCGCGCCGTCTGCAGGTGCAGGAGCGGCTGACGCAGCAGATCGCGCAGTGCATTCAGGACGTGCTGCAGCCGCGCGGCGTGGGCGTGATCGTGGAGGCGCGGCATTTCTGCATGATGATGCGCGGCGTGGAGAAACAACACTCCGGCGCCGTGACCAGCGCCATGCTGGGCGCCATGCGCCAGCGCAAGGACACGCGCGACGAATTTCTGGCGTTGGTGCGGCACAGTTCATTGAATGCATGAGGCATCCGTCACGCGAGGGTGGTGGTCTATGACGCAACGGTGGCCCAATCATACTGATGAATATTTAATTCTATCTTTAGATAGGTTGCTTGCAACGTCATGTGAATGTAAGACTTTGTTAGTCACCGGCGAGGAGAGCGGCGCCTGCGGAGGTGACATGTTGGGTGTCGGTAATTTTGTCGAGTGGTCTATAAAGTTATGATGGCGCAGGTATTGTGCCATTCCAAATCGGCGGAACCGCCTTTCCGGGCGGGGTCGTCGGCGTTTTGGTCGTCTGGGATGTGCCAGGCGCGGACCGAACTAGAGGAGCTGTGCGAGGAGTTTCGGGCGACGCATCGCCTGGGCCAGAGCTGCGGCTGGCCGGGGCGTTGACTGGCGGCCGGACGGAGAGCCACAACACGATGAATCCCTTCAGACATCACACCAAGAACATGCGCCGCGCCTATATCGTGCAGGGGCTGGCCTTCGGCGACGAAGGCAAGGGCTCGATGGTGGACTATCTTTGCCGCGCGCACGACGCGCCGCTGGTGGTGCGCTTCAACGGGGGACCGCAGGGTACGCGCAACGTGGTGCAGCCCGACGGCAGTCACCATACGTTCCGTCAGTTCGGCAGCGGGATGTTCATCTCCGAGGTCGTGACGTTCCTGTCAAAGTACGTCCTGATCGACCCGTTCTCGCTGATGAAAGAGGCCGAGGCGCTGGAACGGAAGGGGATCCGCTATACCCAGGAGCGGTTGTTCATCGACCCCGAGTGCCTGATCGTGACGCCCTATCACCAATATGCCAACCGCATCCGGGAATTGGTCCGCGGCGACAAGCGCCACGGTTCGGGCGGATTCGGCGCCGGCGAAACGCGGCGCGACGCGCTGCAGTGGGGCACTTACGTTCAGGTCAAGGACATTCTCTCGGATGCGCCCGCGCTGGGCATGCTGGACGACATCCGGGTTCACAAGCTGAAGCAGTTGCGGGAGTATTGGGGCGTCAACCGGGAGGCCGACGCGTTGCTGACGGAGCTCTCGAGCGAGGATCCGCGCCGCATCGCCGAGTTCTACCGCTTGTTCTCCCAGGGCATCCAGCCCGTGACGTGGGCCGAGATGATGGACAACTACCGCGAGTCCAACATCGTTTTCGAGGGCTCGGCGGGCGTCCTGCTGGATGAGACGCATGGATTCGCGCCTTACATTACGCCGTCCAACACAACCTTCGACAACGCGCTGGAAATGTGCGACGAGGCCGGGCTGACGCCCGTGCGGATCGGGGTTCTGAGGACGCATTTCACGCGCCACGGCGCGGGCCCGTTCGTGACCGAGGACCAGTCGCTCTCGTTCCCCGACCACAACGTCCGCACGAAGTGGCAGGGGGATATGCGTTTCGGGCACTTCGACTTCGTGGCGGCGCATTATGCCGTGCAATGCTGCGGGGGGGTGGATGGCCTGGCGCTGACCCACATGGACAGTGTCGAGTCCCCGTTCTCTTACGTGGACGAGTACCGCGACGCGCACGGGTTCACGTCCCCGTTGATGAAGCCCGACGCCCGGGCGCTGTTCGAGACCGAGCCTGCGGGTCTGAAGCTGCAGCCGTTCGAGGACCACGACTCCCTGGTTCGTTTCATCGAGCAGCGGTTGGGATGCAAGGTGATCTACTCCTCTTCCGGTCCGACGTATCTGGACAAGGAGATTCTCAGGCCAGAGGCCGTACAAACCTTGTCGGCCAAAGCCGGAATGGGCGAAGTCCAGTTCAATCTGCCTAAACAGATCGCAGGGTAAGCGGCTGTTACCAGTACCTATTAGTCGTTAGTTCTAGTCCTTTTGCGGCGGCTCTTTGCCACTCTGGCAAATTGCTCAACCCATTCAAAATCAATTACTTGATCGCAAGCTGGGGGATCGCCGACGGATCCGCAGAACTCCGGTTCGCGGTCGTCCGCCGTTGTATGGGACGTTACGTCCGTTGGTACTAGCAGCGCTTTTGTACCGGAAAAATTAAGCTTTTTATCCTATTTCAAAGCGGATATGCCGCCCTTAAGATACAGAGGTGGTCAAATGACCCCAGGAAGGAACGGCACATGTCAGGTTCAGAACTCCAAGTAGCGGTGAGCTTGAGCTTGGTTCTCGGGGCGATCCTCGGAGCACTCCTTTGTACCTATGGGCGGGCGGGCCGAAACCGCCTGATACCCAGCGGGGCCGCGTTTCAGGCTTGCCTGGAGTTGCGCGCGGAACTCGAGTCCCTGCAGCAAGCCCTGCAGTCGGCCTGTTCCTACGCTCCGCGCGCGGTTCGGGAGGAGATCCCGTCCGGACTGGCCACTGGCCGGCGGCCAGCGTCTCCGGCCCCGGCCGCTGCTCCGACCGAGGCGTTTGATGAGCCGGTATCATCCACGCAGCACCCGCCTAACCTGGCGGCATGGCGGCGCCTGGAAAGGCCAGTGGCCGCGGCCCCTACGATTGCGCACCAATTGCCGCCGGCACAGACGGAGATCGTCGCGCCGGTGCGCCGCCGGCCGCGCGCAGCGGGCCGCCCGGCGGTGATCGATCCACAGGCGGCCCACGAGCTCGTCATGCGCCACTTCGGGGTATCCGTCGCTCCCATGCCACACCCCGGCGTCGCAGCCAGGGCCGGCCGGTCGGATAAGGTGATCCTCATGCCGCCCGCCCGAAGCGGCGCGCCCGCGCCTGGCGAGCAACACTCCCTGGCCCTGTAGGGAACTGGACATCTCACTTTCAACCCCCATACTGCTCTCACCCGGGCCCGCTTCGAGAGAAGCGGGCCTTGTGTTTCTGGCCGCACACGCCGCTCAACCGAAGCCTGGCCGCGGAGGCGTGCCGTGAGCCGCGGACGGGGCGCTGGGAGCCATTCTCCCGGCCCAACGCACGCCACCATGAATCCCGCCCGTGGCCCTGCTTGACACGGGTTTTCGCCGCGGCCTTTGCGATACGATGAGGAGTTGATGAGGGAGAATTTCCGCCGCTTTTCGGTCCGGGATCCGTTCGGGCGCGAGTGGGAGGTGGAGTTCCGCTGGCAGCAGAACGCGATCTCCATCCGGCACGCCGACGTCGTCGATTGCAAGTACTACCTGTCGTGCGCCGAGGAGCGGCGGGAGCTGGTGATCAGCTTGCCGCACCCCGCGCTATTGGCGGTGGCGGGGGAGGCGCAGCGCGAGTTGAGCGATGCCTGGGTGCTCCAGCTGGCCGGGCTTCGCGTTCAAAAGATGATCTCCACGTGGGAAGACATGGATAAGACGATTGCCGTCGTTTCACGGCCGGAAATGGCCGCTTACAACAGGGCTTTGACGGAGGCTGCCGCCCAGACCGAAGCCGTGCGCCGCTGACATTGCTCAAGGATGCCGGCGGAAGTCCACCAGCGGGCACTGCACGTGGTATATTGCTCGCGGGTCCATTGTTGCTCGCGAGTCGAACAGGGAGGTCGAAGGATCATGCTCAGCTGCCCTGAATGCGACGCGGTCCTTGAAGTCGCCGAGGCGGAATTGGAGGAGGGGGACAGCCTCAGTTGCGAGGAGTGCGGCGCCAGCCTTGTGGTCGTCGCCACCGACCCGGCGATTGAACTCGAAGTCGAAGACGAAGGGGACCTCGAAGACGAAGAGGAGTTCGATGAGGAACTCGACGCCGAGGACGCCGAACTGGACGGCGAGGAAGAGGACAGCGAAGAGGACGATGAGGATTGGCATTGAGCTCGGGCTGCTGCTTGCTTTGACGCTGGGGATCGCCTCCGGCGCGGGCACGGGCCGGCAAGAGTCTCACGCCGTGGTCGCGGGCACGGTCTTCCAGCCGACGGGCTTCGCGCTGCGCGGCGCCGAGGTGCGCCTGAGTGTGAAAACGCCCACGCGAGGCGTCAAGCCTCCCAAGCGGCAAAGAGCGATCAGCGACGCGCGCGGCGAGTTTTCGTTCCACGTCCCGGCAGGCCAGGCCGAATACACTGTCAGCGTGAAGGCTAAAGGTTTCGTCTTCGAGGAGAAGACGGCCAATGTAACGGCGGACGAGCGCGTGGACGTCTATTTTCAATTGAAAGCCGTCAAATGAGAGGCAGGCGCCGATGCGACGCAGATTGATCGTTGGTGGAATGGCCGCGTTGCTGCTGGCCTTTGTAGCCACGGCCTTCCAGTGGAATTCGGACAACATCAAGAAGGACAAGAAACGGGACAAGAACCATCGCGATGTCGTCGGCCTGGTCACCCTGCCCGACGATCAGCCGGCCTCGGGAGCGGTGGTGAAGCTGAAGAACCTGCATAGTCTCGAGGTGCACTCGTTCATCACGCAGGCCGATGGGAAGTACGCCTTTCAGCATCTGAACTCGAACATGGACTACGAGTTGCGGGCGGACTTCAAGGACATGGCCAGCCCCGCGCGCAAGCTCCTGGTGTACGACACGCGCCTCGACCCGGTGATCAACCTCAAGCTCGAGCCGGTGAAGAAGCCCGGTTCGGGCCAACCGGACGAGAGGGAGCCCGAGGAAAAGAAGTAACCGCCGGCGGGGCGCGATCATCTTCTGTCGCAGGAGGTTGTCCGATGCGCGCTGCCGTGTGGTCTTTCGTCATTGCCCTGAGCCTGGCCGCGGGCCTGGCTCAAAGCCCCATCGCCCTGGGAACCAAGATCGATACGATTCCGGCGCAGACGACCGCTGCCGCCGCGGAGCAGTTCTCGACCGCCGGGCACGTCACGGCCGTGATTTTCACGTCCACGCAATGTCCCGTCTCCAACGGCTATAACGAGCGTATGAAAGCGCTGTACTCCGATTACAGCCCCAAGGGCGTGCAGTTCATCTTCCTCAACGCGAATTCCACTGAGCCGGCGGCAGAGGTCGAGCAGCACCGCGCGGCCAAGGGCTTCCCGTTCCCGGTTTACAAGGACGTGAACAACGTCTTCGCCGACAAGGTGGGCGCCGCCGTCACCCCGCATGCGTTCGTTTTCGACGCCCAGGGCACGCTGGTCTACCGCGGCGCGATCGACAATTCCAGGAATTCGGACCAGATCACGCAACACACGCTGGGCGATGCGCTCGACGCCGTGCTGGCCGGCCGGCCCGTGCCGGTGGCCGAATCAAAGGCCTTCGGGTGCTCCATCAAACGCGCTCGATGAGACCGCTAACGATTAGGTATGCACTGGGATGCATGGCGGCCGTGGCCCTGTCCGCGACGCTGGCGGGGGCCGAGCTGCAGCCGCTGGATCAGGCCGGCTACGCGAAACTGGTCGCGGCCTCCAAGGGCAAGGTCGTGGTGGTGAACTTCTGGGCGACTTATTGTGCGCCGTGCCGCAAGGAGATGCCGCAACTGCTGGCCCTGGCGGCGCGCTGGCGCGGGCGCGGATTCCAGTTGGTCACCATCAGCGCCGACGAGCCCGAGCAGGACGCCGAGGCCCGGAAGTTCCTCGATGGGATCCACGCCCCGCCCCCGGTTTATATCAAGCACGCCGCCGACGACGACAAATTCATCAACGCCATCGACGCCCAGTGGAGCGGCGCGCTGCCCGCGACTTTCCTGTACGACCGCCAGGGCCGCAAGGTGCGCTCGTTTTTTGGAGAACTCGACCTCCAGGCGCTCGCTGCGGCGGTCGGGAAACTGCTTTAGATTATCGGTTCCCCAGGTTCAGTACGAACAGGCCGCAGAAAATCAGAGCCAGACCCACGCACTTGCGGCGGGTCAGCAATTCGCCGAAAAACAGCCGCGACCACAGCAGGGTCCAGATGTAGCCCAGCGAGACCATCGGGAACAGGATCGAGAGCTCTCCCTGGCGCAACCCCATATAGTAGAAGACGAATGAAATCAGGTACATTGCCACGCCCGCACCCAGCCGCCAGTTGAGCAGCAGGGTCTTCCAGTCGCGCTGCAGACGGCCCGCGCCCCACTTTAGGAACACTGCGCCGAACGAGCCCAGAAACGACGCCAGAAAGACCCACAGAATCGACACCAGCGGCGTCTTCATCGCTTGTTCCGCTCCATGCCCAGCAGCGCCACACCGCCGCAGATCAGCCCCACGCCGACCACCTTGCCCGCGTTGAGCGACTCGTGGAAGACGAGCGCGCTCAGCGCCACCACCCACACATAGGTCAGCGAGATCACCGGGTACAGCAGGCTCAGCTCGCCGTCCCGGAGCGCCAGGATCAGCAGCAACGTGCTGGCGCCATAGCAGGTCAGGCCCGCCCACAGCGGGTAATTGGTCAGCAGCGCCGTCAGGCTCAGGCGGCCGGAGGCGGTGAACATGGCGTGGCTGGTGCTGGTCTTGATCAGGAACTGCGCCGCCACTCCGAACAGCGTGCACAGGAAGACCATGCTGAGGGATTGCCGGTGGGAGAAGCGGAACGGCGCGGCGGGTTGCGCCAGGCTGGGCGGGTGCGGGCTCGACATTGCTAGTAGTTTACCTGTCCCGGAGGCGCCGGTTCAGCCGCGGCCGGCGCCGGCGCAGGGCGGCACGCACCGGCCGCCACGGCAAACTCGGCCGCCTTGCGCCACGCCTCCCCCGCGTGTCGTTCGATGCGCAGGGCTCTGGACGCGGCGTCAACCGAAATGCGCCAGTCGGAGGCCGGCGCGACAGCCGCGTTCCGGAGCCGCGTCGCGCCGGATTCCCGCACTGTCCAGGCATCGCCTCCGGTCATCGATTCGAGAATCTCGTAGCGCCCGGCGCCGGGCCGGCCCCGATCCACTTCCACCCTGCCCTGCGTTGCCGATTCGAAGTGCAGGCTCTCGATCAGCCCCACCGCGCCATCCTCGAACAACGGCAGGCGCTTCCAGTTCTGTCCTCCATCCGTGGTCCGCAACAGGAACGGATCCCGGGCCAGAGAACCCGCTGTCCGCCCCGCCACGTACCCGGTGGTCGCGTCGGGGAATTGCAACAGGTCCAGCGCCACGCCGCGTAGCCGTGGGTGGGCCTCGCTCCACGATCGCCCTTCGTCTTCGCTCACCAGCAGCAGCGACCACAGCGTCGCGGTCTCCGTATGGAAGTTACCCGCGATGAACACCTTCGCACCCGCCGCCTCGATCGAGGCCAGTTCCACGTACAGCGGACACGGTTCGTCCTCGCTGCAGGTCAGGCCGAAGTCGTTCAATTCCGCGTTGGCGCAGGTGGCCTGGAGCACGATCGGCTGGCTCGAGTAGTTGTAGGGCGGCGGCGCAGGCGCGGCCGCGGGAGTGGGCGGTGTCTCCGGCGGCGCCGCCGGCGGGGTCTGAGCGCACCCGAACCAGGCCGTCAGCGTGCAGGCGAGTAGCAGCATCCACGGGCGCACGAAGTTGATTCTAACCGTTCTCGATGATCGGTCGCCTGGGGCCGTGCCGCGCCTGCCGGCAGGGCCGATGTATGAGCACGTCGCCCAGGAGATTCGCGTGCCCGGCGGATTTGGGCTGGACCCTGGCTACGCGCGTCACCTGACTGCCTGCCTGACCGGGCTGCGGAAACTCGATGCAGAAATGCCGACCGCGGCGCATTAGCCCTGGCACACCGGCATGCGCCCGCGCGGTGATCCCGCCCTCTTCGGGCCGCCGGGGACCCCTCGAACAGCGCCCGGACGCTGGGGCGGTTGAGCACGATGAAGGTGAGAACGCCAATCGCCGTGCCGAAAGGGAAGTTGAACTGCTAGGGGGCCGCGCTGATCGGGTAATGAACGCGGCTGTGGAACCCGCCCGATTCTCCTGCCGCCTGAGTTCCAGCCGACGTATGATGAGCATGGCCGGGAGGTGTCCCATCCTATGCCCGCAGAAAGTAAGCCGCGGGAGTCGCGCCTGCCGCGGTCGCTCAAGCTCCTCGGCGTGGCGGCATTGTTCGCTGTGTCCGCCGCGCTTTCAGCCGTCATCATAGCGCTGGCAACCGGGTTGATCGGCCGGGTGCTGATGCCGAAGCTGCCACACGGGGGGCTCTAGGCATGCTCGTCTCACCTGGCTCAATCTATCTACTGCTCCCGCTGGCTGTGGCCGCGCTCCCGTTCGCCCTTCTTTGTGTGGCGTTGTTTCTCCGCTCGCGGAGGGCTTGGGTCTCCGTGATCCTGAACGCGGCGGTCTGGCCCGGCGCATCCTACTTCACCTACATCGCTGGCAGTTGGGCGTTCAGGACCTTCGGGGAAACGGGACACCGAACGGCGGGATTTGTCATTTTCCCCCTCGCGGGCGCTCTCGGAGCCGTCGGAGTGACGCTCGCCGACGGGATCGCCTGCCGGCGCCTGTTCGCGCCGCGTTGCCTGGCGATCGCCGCTGGGCTGGGAGCAATCGGCGTTTGCCTGGCGCGCCTGCCGTTCGACGCGTCTTTGTACAATGCCCTCGAAGAGTTGGCCACCGTGGTCGTCTGGCAGGCCTTCGTCGGGACGTATCTCTACTGGGAGTGCGCGGAGCGGGGGAGGACGGCTTGATGTGGCGTCCGCAGCTCAGTTGATTGTCGTCTGCGGCTCGAACAGCGCCCGGACGCTGGGCCGGCTCAGCACGATAAACGTGCAGATCCCGATGGCCGTGCCGAAGGGCATGTTCAGCAAGGACAGGCCGGCACTGACTAGGCAGAAGATGCGGTGGCGGCGATCCCGCAGGCAGCGGCCGGTCCAGTAATTGACGAAAGCAATCAGCACAGCGAACAGGAACAGGCCGAAGCCGACGCCGAGGAAGATCAGCCCGACCATCCGCGGGTCATCGTCGGAGACCCCAGTCGAAGGGAACAGGCCGGAAGCGAACAACCCGCCCAGCGCGAGGTAGATCAACGAAAACAGCGCAATCAGACTGAGGGTGCCCGCCAGAAGGTAGTAGCTCAGCTTGAGCAGCCGCAGATGTTCCAGATCCACATCGACCAGCTCGCCCATGTCCGGCTGCCCTCCTCGCTGCGCCCTATTCTATGCCTTGCCGCACCCGATTTGCAGTCCGGTTTCCGCTTCGCTACACTGGTTGGTTGTCGCCCCGCGCGCGACAGGCGCTGGTATGCCTGTCGAGTGGGTGGGGAGTCCTTCCGGATCGCTTCCCCCAAAGCCCCGGTGAGTCTCAAAGGAATACGAACATGTACGCAGTTATCCAAACGGGCGGTAAGCAATATCGAGTGGCCCCCGGCGACACTCTACAGGTCGAAAAGCTAGCCGGAGAGGCCGGCGCGGCCGTGGAATTCGGCACGGTTCTGGCCGTCGGCACCGATTCCGGCGAGTTGCTCACGGGCGCTGCGGCGGCGGCGGCCAAGGTCACGGCCTCCATCGCCAAGCAGGGCCGCGGCGACAAGCAACTGGTCTTCAAATTCAAGCGCAAGAAGCAGTACAAGCGGACGATCGGTCACCGGCAGGCGCTGACCACGGTCAAGATCGAAGAGATACTGGCCTAAGGAGCAAGGGGGAGTTATGGCGCATAAGAAAGGTCTTGGCAGTTCCAAAAACGGGCGCGATTCCAACGCCCAGCGTCTGGGGATCAAGCTCTTTAGCGGCCAGGTGGTTTCGGGGGGATCGATTATCGTGCGGCAGCGCGGCACGCGTTACAAGCCGGGCGATAATGTCGGCGTAGGCAATGACGACACGCTGTTCGCCAAGGTCGACGGCAAGGTCGAGTGGCGCGACCGGGGCCGCATGGGCAAGTACGTCCGCATCGTGCCCTTTGAAGCCTGACGCGGCGCGCACCTGAGTTCTTTCTGAGGCCGCCCGGGGCTCCGGCTCCGGCGGCCTTTGTGTTTTTGAGCCTTTGTTTTGTTAGGGGTCGGGATTCCCTGCCTATGTTTGTCGATGAAGTCATCATCCGCTTGAAGGCCGGCGACGGCGGCGACGGGTGCCTCGCGTTCCGGCGCGAGAAGTTCGTGCCCAAGGGCGGGCCCAGCGGCGGCGACGGCGGACGGGGCGGCGACATCGTTCTGGTGGCCAACCGCAACTACAACACATTGCTGCACTTCCGTTTCAACCCGGAGCATAAAGCTGAGCGCGGCCATCACGGCGAAGGCAGCAACCGCAGCGGCCACAACGGCGCGCACACCGAGTTGCCCGTGCCCGTGGGCACCGTGGCCTGGGACTGGGATAGCGGCCAACAACTGCACGACTTCGTCGAGCACGGCGACCGCTACATCGTGTGCCATGGCGGGCGCGGCGGGCGCGGCAACCAGCACTTTGCCACGTCCACCAACCAGGCGCCGACCAAACACGAGCCCGGCCGGCCCGGCTAGGAGCGCCGCATCCGGCTGGAATTGAAGCTGTTAGCCGACGTCGGTCTGGTTGGATTCCCGAACGCCGGCAAGTCCACGCTGATTTCGCGCATCTCGGCCGCGCGCCCCAAGATCGCCGACTATCCGTTCACCACCCTGGAACCGAACCTGGGAGTGGTGCAGGCGGACGACGAGCGCACGTTCGTAGTGGCCGACATTCCGGGGCTGATCGAGGGCGCGCACGAAGGCCACGGCCTGGGCGACCGCTTCCTGCGGCACATCGAGCGCACCGGGCTGCTGCTGCATCTGGTGGACGTCAGCGGAGCGAGCGGCCGCGACCCGAGCCACGACTTCGACGTCATCCTCAAGGAACTGGCGAGCTTCAGCGAGGTGTTGGCGAAGAAGCCGATGTTCGTCGCCGCCAACAAGATGGATGCCGCGCAGGACCCTAAACTCGTCCGCCGCATCGCCGCCAAAGCCGCGCGGCGCAAGATGCCCTTCTTCAAGATCTCGGCGGTGACCGGCGCTGGCGTACCGGAACTCGTCCGCGCCATGGCGGATGCCGTGGCCGCCCGGCGCCAGCAGCAGGGGCCTCCAGCCGAGGCCGCCCCACTATCCACGCCCGCCACGGGCGAAGCGCCGGCCGTCGATGGCCCGGCCGCGGGCGCCGTCACCGACAATTCTGAGTAGCTGCCTGCTCAGCGTGCCGCGCGCAGCGCGTGCAGCGCGCCCGGGGGGTCACGCCGTCGCCACGGGCGGATCTGCCAACTGCACCAGGGCGGGGATCGGGACCGGCCGGGCGGCCGTGCCCGCCGCGAGCTGTTCGAAGCGCGCCAGAATCGGCGGAACGGCAGTGGCCAGCGGCAGGTGCCAGCCCTCGTACTCGACCGCCAGCAGCCGGCTGCGGGCCTCGCGAGAGAGTGGGTCGTCGTGTTCCAGCGAATGGCCCACCAACGCCGGCGCGACGCTGCGGGCGTCGAGGAACATGACCGCCGGCTGGCCCTCCAGACAGCGCGTGTCCATCACCATGTAACTGTCGGGGTTCAGCTCGACTACCGCCAGCATGGGCGCGTCATTCTCCTTCGACCGCCAGCAATCCTTCCATTTGCCGACCTCGGCCTCCAGCTCGCCGAAGAGTGCTTCGTCGGCCAGGATGCCGCTATCGTAGTCGCCGACGAAATGGTAGGCCACCTTCTCGATCTCGGCCGATTCGGGGAGGATTGAGGCATAGCTCGGCATCGGCTCCAGCGAGCGGATGCCGTAGCGGGAGGGCGCGAAGTGGTAGGGGCTGAATCGGTTGACGCTGAGGCGGCACAGGTCGGTGGGCGGCTGCAGATGGTGCAACTGGCGGGCGAGCTCGAGCGTGCTGCGGTAGTCGTCCGCGCTGTCGCCGGGGAAGCCGTACAGCAGATTCCAATTCATCGCCATGCCCGCCGACAGGGCGTAACGCAGTAGCGCCACGTTCTGTTTGGCCGATACGCCCTTGTCCATGCGCTTAAGCAGCGCGGACGAGAGCGCCTCAATCCCCGGCTGCACCAGCGCCACGCCGGCGCGCTTCAGCGCCACGACCTGGTCGAGGCTCAGGTTGGCCTTCTGCTCATAGAACAGGTGCAACCCGGGGACCTGCTCGCCCAGCGTCGGGATCAGCGTGCGGAAGTAGGCGTGCGGCATGATGTTGTCAGTCATGCAAACGCGGTTGAGCTGGTGCCGTGTGGTCAGCGCGCGCAGATCGGCCACGACCCGCTCCGGCGAGCGCTGGCGAAACGCCATACCCTGGCCGTTGATGCCGCAAAACGTGCAGTGATGCTTCTCGCCCCACCAGCAGCCGCGGCTCGCCTCATACGGCAGCCAGGTCACATCCGGCGCCGCGAGGGTGCTCCCGGGCAGGACCGCCGAACGCTGCTCGAAAAACTCGCTGAAGTCAGGCAGCGGAATCGCGTCCATCGCGCGGTTGATCTGGCCCTCGATGATGCGCGTTGAGGGCAGCCGGCCGCGCTCCACCGCGTCCAGAAAATCGGGGAACGTGGTCTCGCTTTCGCCACTGAAGATGTAATCGACGCGCGACCGCAGCGAGTCGATCCCCTGCGCCATCTCGCCTTCGCAGTTCGCGCCGCCCATGAGCAGGATCTTCGACGGGTCGAGCTGCTTCAATCGGTTGATCAGCGCGATGCTCGATGCGGTCTGCTCGAACGTGCTGGAAAAGCCGATGACGCGGTACTCCGAGGCTGCCAGCGCCGCGGCAATTTCCTCCACCCAGCCGGGGACCTCGTCTTCCAACGCGCGGATGGCGTCTTGTGAGAGGTGGACCTGGCCGGATACTTCCTGGATCGCGGCCTCCACCGCGGGGTGGTCGCGTCCTAGCGGCGCGGTGCCGAAAGCGGAGCGGGCGAAGAAGCGTTCCCCCAGCAGCGACGACGTTGGGGCGAAGCAGATCGCTTCATAGCACGCGTCCCCCAGGCAGGCAGCGAGGTGGAGGCTCGCATAGAACACCCCCACCTCATGGCCGCGCTCGCGGGCGCAGGCCTGCAGAGTGTGAGCGGCGAGCGAGGGGCGGTCCACGCCGGCAAACGGCGGCACGACGATGAGGGCCGCCCCGCGCCCCAAGGCAACGGGCGGATTCGCGGCTCGCATGTCCAGCTCTTCCGGGCTTGCGAGGCGCTCAGAACCGGATGCTGATGCGGATCTCAATCACGATGCCCGGCCGCACCGTGAGGTTCGTGAGCTTGGAGAGTTGCATTTCGGAGATCTGTTGCTTCACCGTGGCGGCCTGATCCGCCGACAGCGTGACGCCGTGCTTGTTGAGCGTTGCGACCGGATCCTTCACGAACTCGGCTCGCAGCGCCTCGTCTTTGTTGATCCGGTCTTCCAGTTGTTTCAGATTCGTACTGTCTGGCATGGAACCTCCATCTTGGGTGGCCCGTCCGCATGTCGTCAGCGGCAGGTTCTGCCGCAAGTTTACACCCAAGCCGGATCTTTCTGTCAAGAATATTCTTAGCTTAATGCGTGCAACCGCCGCGCTCGCCGGTGCAAGCACTTGGAGGAGTGGGAAAGGACAGTTCCTCTTGCAAATGCCCGCAAGCCACTGATTCCACGGCTGACGATTCGCGGCATTTTCATGCTCGCGAGCATCGCGGCCGCGCGACAAGGCTCCGACTTTCCACGGAACGCCTAGACCGGCTTGTACCGTGTGGCGAGCAGACCTGTCGCCAAGCCAAGGTCGATGTCGGCGACGAGCAGCCCCTCCTTGCCGTATGGCTGGAAGCACAGCAGCGTCCCGTCGGGCCGGACAACGGCTGAGGTTGTGGGCGACTCGCCGCAGGCGTAGTTGACCGTCGCGAACCAGCACGTGTTCTCGGCGGCGCGGCACAGGGCGGCCTTCTCGTGAAAGGTGTTCGCCGGGTCGGCGAAGCTCGAGGCCCGATAGCTCGCGGGCTCGGGCGGATGGTAGTGCGGGTGGAACACCAACTGCGCGCCGTGCCGCGCGGCCCAGCGCACCGTCTCCGGGTAGCGCCAGCCCTCGTGGCAGATCGCGACCCCAAAAGTCAGCGCCCCTATCTGGAAAACACGACGCCCGTTCCCGGGCGTGTACAGGCCGTCCTCGGATGGGTCGATCTGGACCTTGTCCTGGAAGCCGGCGAGGCTTCCATCCCGGTCGATGACCAGCACCGTCGCCAGCAGGGCTCCATCCACGATGCGTTCAGTACCCAGAACCACCCCGACCCGCGCCTCTCCCGCTGCCGCGGCGATGTCGCGCCAGGCCCGATCGAGGAACGCCGCATCCGGCGGCGGCGGTTCATGCCCCAACCCCCGGTAGCCGGGAACGTAGCACTCCGGGAAGCAGATCACTTCGGCGCCCGCGCGCGATGCTTCGCCGATGGCCTGGCAGGCCAGAGCGACCGACTCATCGGGCGTCAACGCGTAGCGGATGTTGGCGAGTGCGATCCGAACACTCTTCATCTCGGGGTCCAGATTGTTCCCCTGGCCGTTTGACACGCGGCCGGCAGCCGGTGACGGACACTCGCCGGAATCATCACTTCTCATCATTATCGGAACAACCGAAAGCGTAGTCGATGGTGTGCGAAAAATATTTTTGGAGGAACAAAGCCAATCTATAACAACCCCTTTCCCATCTTGAGGATACACCCAATGTCAAGTACGAAAATGAGGCGAAAACAGCGGCCGGAATGGGCGATTCGACAGAATTCGACAGCAGTGTCGAGAAGTGTCGAAAAGTGTCGAATTCTGTCGGGTGGATGGAGGCTCCTCCCCGAGCGGTGGAGTAACTCTTATTGCATTTATTTGCAATGGGATAGCCGGAGGATCCGGGAGCCGCCAAGGGGCGCGCAGAGGGCGCTGCAGGCGAAAACCGGAGTGTCGTGTCGAAATGTCGAATGCGAGGCGGCGGCGGCGGGCCGCGCGAGTGATGAAAAGTGATGAATTGTGATGAATCGCCGCGGCGAGACACCGGCCAGGAGTGCCGAACGAACGCGACCGGTGTCCTTGCGGCCAAGCTTATAGTGCTTGTGAGCAGCCTGGTCCTGGCAAGTTGAAATGGGCCTAGAAGACCTTGGAAGTCACCGCGCCCTGGGCGGCGGAGCCGACGAGCTTGATGTACTTGGCCATGACGCCCGAGCGGAAGGCCGGCGCGGGGGCGGTCCATTTCGCTTTGCGGGCGGCCAGAGTGGGAGCGTTGACCAGCAGGTCGATGCGCCGTTCCGGGATGTCGAGGAGCACCGGATCGCCATCCTCAACCAGGGCGATGGGCCCGCCCATATAGGCCTCCGGGGCCACATGGGCGACCATGAAGCCGCGCGTGGCGCCGGAGAAGCGGCCATCGGTGAGCAGGGCCACGGAATCGCCCAGGCCGGCGCCCATGATGGCGCTGGTGACGCCGAGCATCTCGCGCATGCCCGGTCCGCCCTTGGGGCCTTCGTAGCGGATGACGAGCACATCGCCGGGCTGGATGCGGCCGGTGGTGACGGCGTGCATGGCGTCTTCTTCGGAGTTGAAGACGCGCGCCGGGCCCTGGTGGGTCTTGCGGTCGAGACCGGTTACCTTGATCACTGCGCCGTCGGGCGCGAGCGTCCCGCGCAGGATCACCAGCCCGCCAGTGGCCTTGATCGGATTGGTGAGCGGGCGCACGACCTGCTGACCCGCGGTCTCCGTCGCGGCGGCGGCCTCTTGGCCCAGCGTCTTGCCGGTGCAGGTCAGCGCCGATGGGTCGGCATAGCCGCCCTCCACCAGGCGTTTGGCGATCACGCCGATGCCGCCGGCCTTGTCCACGTCGGCGGCGACGTACTGGCCGGCCGGGCGCAGGCTCACCAGCAGCGGCGTGCGCTGGCTGATGGCGTGGAAGTCGTCGATGTTGAGCTCGACACCGGCTTCGTTGGCCATGGCCAGCAGGTGCAGCACGGCGTTGGTCGAGCCGCCGGTGGCGGCGACGGAGGCGATGGCGTTCTCGAAGGCCGCGCGCGTGCAGATGGCCAGCGGACGCACTTCATTCCTGACCGCGTCGAGGATCACCCGGCCGCAATGCGCAGCGAGGTCGTTCTTGCGCGGATCGGCTTGCGGCACCATGGCGGTGTTGAGCGGCGACAGGCCGATCAGCTCCATCACCGTGGCCATAGTGTTGGCCGTAAACTGGCCGCCGCAGGCGCCGGCGCCGGGCGAGGCGCAATCCTCGATGTGCTTGAACTCGGACTTCGAGATCTTGCCCGCGGCGAATGCGCCCACGGCCTCGAAGACTTCCTGGATGGTGATGTCGCGGCCGTGGTAGCGGCCCGGCAGGATCGAGCCGCCATACAGAATCAGGCCGGGAATGTTCAGGCGCAGCAGCGCCAGGGCGGCGCCGGGGATGGTCTTATCGCAGGCCACCAGGCACACCAGGCCGTCGAACATATGGCCGCGCGTGACCAGCTCGATGGAGTCGGCGATCACTTCGCGCGAAATCAGCGAAGTCTTCATGCCCTGGGTGCCCATGGTGATGCCGTCGGAAATGGCGATGGTGTTGAACTCCATCGGCGTGCCGCCGGCCTCGCGGATGCCGCGCGCAACCTCCTGGGCGATGTCGCGCAGCAGCCAGTTGCAGGGCATCGTGCCGATCCACGTATTGGCGATGCCGATGATCGGCTTGCGGAGATCCTCGTCGGTGAATCCGATGCCTTTCAGTTGGGCGCGGGCCGGAGCGCGTTCCGGACCCTCGTAGAGCGTGCGGCTGGGGAGTTTCATGATGGGGTGACTTTCATCATATCGCCGCAGACGCGCCGGCATGGACGAAGTGGCGCGAGCGAGCGGGTTCCGAGGGAGTTTTCCCGGACGATCGAAGGCCCGGCGGAGCGGCTGGTGCGACAGCGAACCGGCGACGCCGTTGGCACGGGGGGTGGCCTGCGGTCGCGGAGCGGCGGGAAGGCTAGTGTAGTGTCTGAAGTCAAGGATTGACAACGCCGGCCAAGCGTCGAAACGAGTGTCGACGCGGCAGGCACGAGTGCCTGCGCCACCCGCCGTCGCGACTCTCGTCGCTATGGCGGGCAAGCAAGGGGCGGCGGCTCCCTCGCGGGCGCGGATCAGATACGAAAAAGCCCCGGCTGGTGAGCCGGGGCTGATTCGCCGAGAGGAGAGTTAGGAGTAAGGAGTAAGGAGGTTAGGCCTTGAGCAGTGCAAGGATGTTCTGAGGAGCGGAGTTGGCCTGGGCCAGGGCGGCCACGCCGGCCTGCTCCATGATCTGGGCCTTGGTCAGGTTGGCGGCCTGCTGAGCGAGGTCGGCGTCGCGGATCTGCGATTCGGAAGAGGCCTCATTGGTCAACTGGGTGGAAGCGAGGTTGAGAGCGTAGTTTAGAACGTTCTCACTCTTACCGACGGCGGCCTGAGCCGCGCCGAGCGACGCCACGGCGTTGCTGATGGTGGTGATGGCCGCGGCTGCGCCGCCCTGGGTGCTGATGTTGACGGCGCCGGTGTTGACCAAAGCGGTAGGACCGGCCGCGATGCCCAAATCCTGGGCGCCAGTGTCCGTTCCGCCGATCTCCGGTGCGTTGGCGATGGGGTCGGTGGTGGAGAAGACGAGTTTGCCGTTGGCGTTGATGGAAGCCGAATAGTTGGCAGCGGCGAAGTCGGGGTTGGTGGCGGCCGACTGCGAGAGAGCGTCGTTGATGGCAGTCAGTAATCCGGTCTTGGTGGAGACGCCGCCGAGGCCGACGGTGACCACGACGCCGGCAGCAGTGCCATAGTCGGCCAGACCGCCAGCGGCCGAATTGGTGAGGGTGAAGGTCGCGGTGGCGTTCGCGCCGACGGCCGTGGCCACTTGGGCATCGGTGGTCATGGTGACCGTGCCGGTCGCCGTGTTGGCGACGAGGCCCAGGCTGGAGGCGTCGACGGCGGATCCGCCGAGGGCCAGGGTCACGGTGCCGCCGGCGACGGTCGCGCCGCCGCCGATGACTACCGACTGGTTGCCGACCATCCCGCCGCCGTTGTTCATGCCGATGGCGGTAGCCTGGCGCGTGATTTCAGCCTCGGTGCTGGCGAATTCAGACTGATTCGTGGCGCGCGACCCGGTGAAGGTGGACGAGGCGGATTCAGTGGCCAGGGTGTTGAGGCGGTCGAGCAGGTTGCCGATGTTGGTCATGCCGCCGTCGATGGTCTGCAACGTTGCCTGGGCGCTGTTGCCGTTGGCGACGCCCTGGGTCAGGACGGCCTGTGAGTTGCGCAAGTTGTTGGCCACGGCGAGGCCCGCGGCGTCGTCGCCGGAGTTGACGATACGCAGACCGGAGGTGACCTCGTTGATGGTCTGGTTCTGGAAATTACTGGTTTGGTTCAGGTAGTACTGAGCCTGTAACGAAGCAACGTTTGTGTTAATCGAAAACGACATTGCTGTTTCTCCATAGGTGAACCAAAGCACGCTGGAATCATTCCCTGCGTGGGCCGCTTTGCGGCCGGTATTGGCACCCAAGCTGCTTATCGGGAGGATGGGAGGGGACTTGAGGAAAAATGCGAGCCATTCAGGCGGGGGGTGGTTCGGGCCTCGAGTTGTCTTGGGGGGCGTGGGTGCGCAGTACGGTTACCAGCCGGGCGAGATTTTCGGTGGCGCGGAAGGCGGCGGCGCGGCGATTCTCCTCCTGAGTCAGGAACAGTTCCTTGCGCATGACGGTCACCTCGGGCGGAGCGCTGAAGCCGAGCTTAACGCGCGAGCCGCTGACCTCCAGCACCTGGACCTCGATGCGGCCGTCGATGACGACGCCGTCGCCGACCTTGCGGCGGAACACTAGCATGGCGCGCCGCCGGCCGAAAGCGGAGTGAGCGGGGTGACATGGGAGTAGGCCGAGCCGCCCAGAATCACCTGCACGCCGAGGCGTTTTGCGGGGTGGATCAGGACCGGGGCCACCAGGTTGGCAGTGGGCAGCCCGTGCTCGGGCAGGGTCAGGATGGCGAGCAGGATGTGCGGGCCGGAGGCGGCCGAGTACTGGCCCGGCTCCAGACCGTCGGGGATGAGCTCCCCGGGCAGCAGCTCAAACCGGTAGTTGCGGTCGAGCAGTACGACGGGCGCGCAGACGAATCGCACGGCCGGCCGCTGCAGGCTCACCAGGAAGACGAAGGGCGCGAACTCGGGCGTCTGGGCGAGTACGAAAAAACGCAGCGACTCGAAAGAAGGGAGCCCCTCGGGGAACGTGAACACGTCCGCGTCCTGGTATTCGAACTGGCCGAGGCCCGGGGTGGTGAGCGTGGGCATGCGCGGGGCGTCCTCCAGACAATAGAGTGCCGCGCCGGGCGGTGTTTTCTCGGGCTCAACGCCGGGCCGGGCGGATTTCCGGCCTTGGTTTTGTGTTAGGAATGGAACAAGCCGGTTTCCCAAATGGGCGTGGTGATCAGAATCGGGGCCCGCAGGGCGCTCCTCCGGGAGGGCCAATGGCGGTGCGCGGACGCACGGCTGGAGCAGCGGCTGAATGCGCAGACGGAGGCCTGGATCGCGGAGACGGGCGGACCGGAACTGGGGGCCGAAGATCCGGAGGCCGAAGTGGCGCGGGAGATGGCGCGGCGCAACGGAGGGGTGGTGCAGATGCACGCGCCGGCCCAGAGCGGACGCATGCAGCGGCTGTATTTCGAGCGCCGGCAGTTCCGCTTTAACTTCCAGAGCGGTGCCTGAGCGGCGCGGAGCGGGAGTGCCGAGCGGCCGCGGGCGGGGATCGCATACCATAGAGAAAACAGAGGCATGGGGCAGGAAATCAGCGGCGCGCCGCAGGCGCTCGAAAACTCGAATGTGGAACAGCCCGGGGCCTGGCGGACCCTGCTCGGGCGCCACCCCTGGCTGGCGCCGGCGGTGTGGTACGGAGTGTGGATCGGGGCGCTGTTCGCCGCGGTGATCGCGACCATGTTCAAGGAATACGCGCAGGACGAGAGCATGGGCCACGGCTTCTTCGTCCCGCTGGTGGCGGGCTACATCGTGTGGCAGCGCCGCGAGACACTGGACCACACCGCGCCCCAGCCGCACTGGAGCGGGTGGGCGCTGATCGTGGCCGGATTCCTGCTGCTGATGCTGGGGACGTTCGGCGCGGAATTCGCATTGATGCGCGGCGGGCTGCTGCTCACGATTTATGGAGTCGTCGTGGCGGCTTGCGGACTGAAGGTGTTCCGCACACTGGCGTTCCCCCTGCTGCTGCTGTTATTCATGATCCGCATTCCGCAGTTTATTTACGGGCAGATCACGTTCCCGTTGCAGATCCTGGCCAGCGAATTCGCGGAGTTCAATCTGAGCGCGCTGGGGATCCCGGTGCTCCGGGAGGGCAATGTGCTGGAGCTGGCCAGCCAGAAACTGAACGTGGTGGAGGCCTGCAGCGGGATCCGCTCGCTGCTCTCGCTGGGGTTCCTGAGCCTGGTCTACGGTTATTTCTTCGAGAAGAAGATGTGGATCCGGGTGGTGCTGGTGCTGGCCACGCCGCCGATCGCGATTGTGGCCAACGGGCTGAGAGTGACCATCGCGGGCATCCTTTCCGAAATCAACACGGAGTACGCCGAAGGCGCGTTCCACATGCTGGAAGGCTGGATCATCTTCATGCTGGCGCTGGCGGCGCTGCTGGCGCTGCATCAAATACTGATCCGGGTTTCGCGGCTGGCCGGCCGAAAGCAGGCGGCGGCCCATGTTTAGCTTTCTGCGCTCGAGGCGCGCGATTGCGCTGACGCTGCTGCTGGCGGCCGAGGCGGTGATTTACAACGCCTATCCGAAACAGGAGATCGCGCTGCTGCCGCAGCCTCTGAAGACGCTCCCCGGGGAACTGGGCGCGTGGCGCATGATGGCCGAAAGCCAGGTCAGAGCCGAGGAGCAGGACGTGCTGCGGGCCGACGACACGCTCAACCGGGTGTACGTCGATCAGGCGACGGGCGTGCCGGCCAGCCTGTTCATCGCCTTTTTCAAAACCCAGAAGACCGGCGTGGCGCCGCATTCGCCCAAGGTCTGCCTGCCGGGCTCGGGCTGGGAGCCGACCGACTCGGGCATCCTGCGGATCGCGGTGCCGGGCGTGGCGGAGCCGATCGAGGTGAACCGCTCGACGATTGTCAACGGCGATCAGAAGAGCATCGTTCTGTACTGGTATCAGACCCACAATAGGGTGATCGCCGACGAATACCACGCCAAGCTGAATACGATCCTGGACTCGATGCGCTTCCGGCGCAGCGACACCTCGATCGTGCGGATCATCGTGGCCGAGAACCCGGGCACGGACGCGGAGGCCGAAGCGCGGCGCATGGCGCAGCAGTCGTTTGTGGCGATTCGGACGCTGCTGCCGCACTGAGGCGCGGGGCCGCGAGAAGCGGGCCCGAAAGGCGCGATACACTGGGATTGTCCGGCATCCAGCGAAGTGCGCAGCGCCTCTGTTTTCTTCCTCTCCGCTATCATCCTGGCCCGCGTGGCGTGGGCGGCCGAGCCTCCCCCAGGGCAGCTGGACGGCAGCCGGTCGCTGTTCGCGGTGCTGGCGGCGATCAACGCCGCGGGCTATGACGCCGAGCTGAACTCGCCTTCGAATGAGCCGTTCCGGCTGCAGTTGCGGCAGGAGATCGCGGCGCGGAAGCCCAATTCGGTCCGCTATCTGAAGGAGTTCTTCAAAGCGCATCGCAAGCTCGACTGGAACGACGAGCTGAGCCAGTACATCAGCTACGCGCTGAGCGTGGACGGCCCCCCGGACTTCAAATGGCGTTACTCGACGGAACACACCCCGCCGGCCGCCAACGCGCTCGAGGACCTGGCTCCGCTGCTGAAGGAGTTCTGGGCGCAGGCCAATCTCGAGCAGCTGTGGCAGGCGGCGCAGCCGGCCTACGACCGGATCATCGCGCGCTACCACGCGCCGGTGACGGAGGCGATCCTGCAAGCCAACTCGTATCTGAAGAACCCCACCAGCGGGGCGCGCGGGCGGCGATTCCAGATCTATGTGGACCTGCTCGGCGCTCCGAATCAGGTGCACACCCGCAGTTTCGTTGACGACTACTTCGTGGTCATCACGCCCTCGACCGAACTGCGGGTGGCCGACGTCCGCCGCGCCTATCTGCACTATCTGATCGACCCGGCCGCGATCCGCAAGACAGAGTCCATCGACAAGAAAAAACCGCTGTGCCACCTGGCGGATAACGCGGGCGCGCTGGCTGACATTTACAAAGAGGATTGCGTGCTGCTGTTCGGCATGTCGCTGGTGCGGGCGGTGGAGGCGCGCATCGACCATTCGCCGGCGGAGGTGGAAGAGTCGATGCGGGAGGGCTACATCCTGACCGCATACTTCGCCGAGGCGCTGGCCGGGTACGAGAAGCAGGAGACGGCGCTGCGGCTGGAGTTGGGCGAGTTAATCGACGACATCAACGTGCGGAAAGAAAAAGGCCGCATCAGCGCGGTGCAGTTCTACACCGAGCCGGTGACGCACAAAGTGAAGGTGCAGGTGGCGGAGCCGGAGCCGCCGGCGAGTCCGCTGCTGGCGCAGTTGGACGATGTGGACCAGCGGATCCGGGCACGCGACATCGAGGGGGCGCGCAGGGAGTGCCGGAGCGTGCTGGAGCAGGCGGCGCCGGAAGCGGTACACGCCCGGGCGTTCTTCGATCTGGCCAAGATCGCGGCGCTGGAGAAAGACCCCGATTTGTCCAAGCAGCTTTTCGAGAAGACCCTGAGCCTGAAGCCGGAGCCGTTCGAGGCCGCCTGGGCGCACGTTTATCTGGCCCGGCTGGCCATGGCCGCGCAGGAACCGGATGAGGCGATCAACCAATACACGGCCGCGCTGGCAGTGACGGGCGGCAGCGAGCAGGCCCGCCAGGCCGCTCAAACGGAAATGGAAGCGGCCAAGAGCCGCCTACACCAATGAATACAAGGAGACCAATGAACCGCTTTAGAACGATCCTGCTGGCGGTGGCCGTGGGCGTCACGGCGACCAGCCTGTTGGCCCAGTCGGCCAGTCCGACTCCGCCCAAGCCCAAGTCGAGGAAGGAGGCCGAGGCGCTTTCCGCCGTCGTCAAGGCGCAGACTCAGGGCCCCGACGCGCTTATCGCGGCGGCCAACGATTTCATCACGCACTACGCCGACACCGATTTTAAGGGGTGGGCGTTTTACGTGATGACGCTGGCCTCCGATCAGAAACACGATCTGATTTACGAGGTGGATTACGGAGAGCAGTGCATCGCCGCGGATCCGATGAATTACGCTGCGATGGCATTGGTGGCGCGCGCCATCGCGGAAGGCACGAAGAAGTATGACCTGGACAAGGACGAGAAGCTCGCGCGCGTGCGGAAGCTGGCCAAGGACGCGATCGAACTGGCCAAGAAGAACCCACCCAAGCCCAATCCGCAAATCACCGACGAGCGATGGGCCGCCGCCGTGGCTGACATGGTGTCGCCGGCCTACGAAGGCCTGGGAGACGCCGCCATGGTGGAAGAGAAATATGAAGAATGCGCGGTCAATCTGAAACAGGATCTGGACAGCGCCCCACACCCGGATCCGGCCTTGATGGTTCGGCTGGGCTTCTGCTACCGGCTGGCGAAGAATTACGACGCGGCCACGGCGATCCTCGACCGTGCGATCGCCGACTCAGAGAGCTCCGAGGCCGTGAAGCGCGCGGCGGCGCAACAGAAGAAGTTTATTGATCAGTCCCGGGCCGCGGGCAAATAGAGCGGCTGGACAGCCATGCCCGCGGATTATGAGGAGTTGGAGGCCCGGGCCGGATACAGGTTCAGGGACCGGGCCCTGCTCGTGCGGGCGCTGACGCACAAGTCCGTTCATTCCGACGCCGGCGCCGATTTGGCGGCGATCCGGGACAACGAGCAACTGGAATTTCTGGGCGACTCGATCCTGGGTTTCGTGGCCAGCGAGTTTGTCTTTCGCCGCTGCCCGCACTGCCCGGAAGGGAAACTGACGCGGCTCAAGGCGCAGCGCGTCAATGCCAGCCACCTGTTCCAGAGCGCCGCGGGACTGAGCCTGGGCGAGTACCTGCACCTCGGCCGGGGCGAGGAACAAAGCGGGGGACGCACCAAGAAGGCGATCCTAGCCAATGCGATGGAAGCGCTGATCGCCGCCATTTACCTGGACGGTGGGCTGGAGGCCAGCCGCGAATTCGTCGAGACCCGGATTCTGGCCTCCGGCGCGAGCGATGAATTCCAGGAGGATGTCGCGCTGGACGCGAAGAGCGCCTTGCAGGAACTGGCGCAGTCGCGCCGGCTGCCCATCCCGCGCTACCAGATCGTGCAACAGAAGGGGCCGGGACACGCCAAACTGTTCACCGTGGAGGCGCGGGTGGGCGAGTGGTTTGCGGCCCGCGCCGAGGGCCAGTCCAAGAAGGCCGCCGCGCAGAGGGCGGCGGCGCTGGTGCTCGAGCAGTTGCGCGAGCCGGATGAGGCTGCGCCGGCCGGCGAATCCGGCGGCGAGGAGTGAGCGGTCCGGGAATAGCCCGCACCGCCTGGGGCCGGGACGCTAGCCCGCATTTCTCATACGCCTTCGGCTGCAGCGCGCGATAGGCGCATGTCTACTTCGTTGCGCTGGGCCCGGAGGGCACCCCCCGTGCTCGACATACCGTCCAAGTACGCCTCCGCGCGGCTCCCGTCGCACGCCTCGTATTCACGCGCCTCTCCCGCGCTTCGCTTACGAAGTGTGTGAGAAAAGCAGGCTAGGGCGGAACGGGAGACTGGGTCGGTTCTCCCAGCGCGCCCTCGACGGTGAGCACAACGATATCCACGCGCCGGTTCTTGGCCCGGCCTTCGGGCGTCTCGTTGGAGGCCACGGGAGCCGTGTCGGCGAAGCCGGCGATGGACATCCGTTCACGCGGCAGCGCGAAATCGCCGGTGAACATCTCCATCAGCGCGATACTGCGCGCGGCCGAAAGCTCCCAATTGCTGCGGAAACGGGCGTTGTGGATCGGCACCGCGTCGGTGTGCCCCTCCAGCCGGATGGGGTTCGGCAGCGGCGCCAGGTTGCTGGCGATTCGTTCGAGCGTCGGCCGCGCGTTGGGCAGAATCGTGTCGTCCCCCGATGGGAAGAACGAGGATTCCCGCAGGCTGATGATCATGCCCCGGCGCTCCAGCCGGATCTGCAGCCGCCCCTCCTTGATCTCCTTCTCGAGCGACTTGTTCAATTGCATCATCGAGGGCAGCAAATCGACGCCATTGGCGTTGCGGGCGGCGGTGGCCGGCGAACCCCGCGGCGTCAGAGGATCCGCGGCGGAGGCCGAAATCGGCGGCGGCGTGACACCGGCTCCGAGCAGCTTCAACAGCGTTTCCTGAGCGTGCCGGTCGCCGAGCGCCGCACGGAATGAGGCCGCGATCCGCTGCACCTGTCTCTGGTTGGTTGTCGAATTGGCGTACAGGACCACGAAAAAGGCGAACAGCAGGGTCACGAAATCGGCGTAGGAGACCAGCCAGCGGTCGCGGCTGGCGTCGTGGGACGGCGGCTGGAAAGGCTTCATCTCAGGCCTCCATCCGGCGCGGCGCGGCCAGCGGGCGGAGGCCTCCCGGCGAGGTCTCCCGCGGCGTGAGGAAACACTCGATCTTGTCGCGCAGCAGCTTGGGGTTCAAACCTTCGGCCAGCGACAGGGAGCCGAGCAGCATCAGCTCCATCCGCTCCCGCGCCCGCGCCGCGCGCGAGCGCAGCTTGGTCGCGGCAGGCAGCAGGAACAGATTGGCGAAGCCGACGCCGTAAATCGTGGCCACGAAGGCGGAGGCGATGCCCCGCCCCACCAGTTTCGTGTCGTCGATCCGGCCCATGGTGATGATCAGGCCCAGAACGGCGCCGATGATGCCGATGGTGGGCGCGAAACCGCCCGCCGATTCCAGCACCTGCGCGTCGCGCTCCATGCGCCGGCTCAGGACCTCGATCTCCGTCTCGAGGATTTCGCGAATGCTTTTCGGCTCCACGCCGTTGACGGCCAGGATCACCCCCTTGCGGAGCAGCGGTTCGGTAATCCGCTGGGCCTCCGCATCCAGCGAGATCAGCCCGGCCTTGCGCGATTGCCTGGAGAGGCTCATGATTTCATCGACCAGCGGCTCGCTCTCCTGGGCGCGCTCGCTGAAGACCAGGCGCAGCGCCCGCAGCGCCGAAATCACCTCGCGCGCCGGGTACGCCACCAGGGTGGCGCCGATGCAGCCGCCGAAGACGATCAGCGCCGCCGAGGGGCCGAGAATGGCCTGCGGGCTGCCGCCCTCCAGCAGAAAACCGCCCAGCATCCCGCACACCGCGAGCCCGAGCCCAGCGAGCGTGGCGAAATCGGGCCGGCTCCGATTGCCGGCAATCCTCATGGTTTGCGTCCGTCCAGCGATTGATCCCGTCTCGACCAAAGCCTCCAGGAAGGCGTGCTACCCGGCTTCCGGCGAGGCTGATTCCGGCTGATCTGGCGGGCCCAAGACCCGTTTTCTGAATGCAACGACTTCATCGATCACCCTGTCCGGAGCCTCCTGGACCACGATGCGCGCACCCGAGGCCAGCGTCAGCACCGTATCCGGAGTCGTCTCCATTTCCTGGATCAGATCCGGGTTGAGGTAAAACGGCTCGTAATTCAGACGGGTCAGCCGGATCATACCTTCGCTACCCGACATATCGGCACATCCGACGTGAATCTTTAGCTTGAGACGGTGTTAGTTCAGAAGACTGAGAATGGCCTGGAGTTCCTGGCGCACCACGCCGGCCTGGGCCAGCCACTCGGGATGGCGGTCGAACAGCATGCCCTGGGCGGCGGGCGGGGGGGCCTGCTGCGGTGCGCGGCGCGCGGCCAGCCGGCGTTGCTGCAGGTGCGCGCGGGCGCCCTCGAGGGTGAACTTCTGCTCGTACAGCAGGCGTTTGAGCTCCAGCACCAGCTCCACGTCCTTGCGCCGGTACAGGCGCTGATTGGTCCCTGATTTTTTCGGGGAGAGTGCCGGGAACTCCGATTCCCAGTAGCGCAGCACGTGCGCCTTCAATCCCGTCAGGCGGCTGACGTCCCCGATGCGGAAGTACAGCCGGTCGGGAATCTGAATGGTCTGGGGCGGCGCGGCCGCGGTCGCCATAAGAGTTTAGCCCTCGTCCCAGCGGGGTGCCCCGCTTACAGACCATGTTAAAGAACAGCGCCCGCGAGGTCAACCATTTTCCATCGATTCTGTTTATACTGTCGCGCCGCGCCCGCGCCTGCTACGATGATCGACGGCATGGTTTCGATCGCCGGCATCCATCCCGTCCGCGAGGCGCTGCGCGCCGGGCGTGCGCTGGAGCGGGTGCATATCCTGCGCGGCGCCGGCGGTGCGCGGTTGCAGGAGATCGTCGAGCTGTGCCGCCAGCGCGGCATTCCCGTGCGCTTCGAAGAAAAGGACAGCCTTGACCGGCTGGTGAAAGGCACTCCGCACCAGGGCGTTGTGGCCTTCGGCGCGGCGCACAACTTCGCGCCGCTGGAGCACTTCCTGGAGATGGACGGGCTCGTCGTCGTGCTCGACGGCGTGGAGGACCCCCACAACCTCGGCGCCATCATCCGCACTGCCCACGCCGCCGGCGCGCTGGCCGTCGTGCTGCCCGAACGGCGCACCGCGCCGCTGAGCGAAACCGTCGCCAAGGCGGCGGCCGGCGCGCTGTCGGTTCTGCCGGTGGTCAAGGTCGGCAATGTCAACCGCGCACTGGAGCAGTTGAAGGACCATGGCTACTGGACCTACGGCCTGGACGAGCGCGGCGACCGGCTGTACACGCAAGCCGACTTCGCCGCGCGCGCGGCGCTGGTGGTGGGCGGCGAAGGCGCGGGCCTGCACGAACTCGTCCGCAAGAAGTGCGACTTCCTGCTGCGCATCCCGATGGCGGGGCAGATCGCCTCGCTGAATGTCTCCGTCGCCACCGGCGTCGTGCTGTTCGAATGGGCCCGCGGGCGCGGGTTTTCAGGGGGATCCGGGGCCGCATAGTACAATCAGAATTCATGCGTTTTCAGACGCTTGTAGCGTTGGTTGCGCTGGCTCTGACGGCCGTCGTCCCGGCGCCGGCGCGAGAGCCGGTGCGGGCGCGCCACGCGATGGTGGTGGCGCAGGAGCCGCTGGCTACGGACGTCGGCGTGGCGGTGCTGAAATCGGGCGGCAACGCGGTTGACGCCGCGGTGGCGACGGCGTTCGCGCTGGCGGTCACGCACCCCTTCGCCGGCAACATCGGCGGCGGCGGCTTCGCGCTGATCCGGCTGGCCGACGGGCGCGCGACGTTCATCGACTTCCGTGAAGCGGCGCCGGGTGCGGCCAGCCACGACATGTATCTGGATGCCTCCGGCCACCCGACCAGGGACAGCCTGGTGGGCTGGCGCGCGGCGGGCGTGCCGGGGACCGTGCGCGGCCTGGAACTGGCGCATCAGAAATACGGCCGCAAGCCGTGGGCCGAACTGGTGCAGCCGGGCATCGAGCTTGCCGCCAAGGGATTCGAACTCTCTTATCCGGCGGCGATGTCCATCTGCGTCGCGTCCCCATTGCTGGAGCGGTTCCCCGATTCCCAACGCATTTTCCTGCGCCTGAACGGGCGCAAAGCGAGCGGCTGCCCCGAGCCCGGCGACAAGTTGGTCCAGCCCGAACTGGCGGCCACGCTCGAGCGCATCGCCCGCGACGGCGCGGGCGAGTTCTACGGTGGAGAGACCGCGCGCAAGTTCGCTGCGGCGATGCAGGCCAACGGCGGGCTGATCAGCCTGGCGGACTTGAAGGACTACCGTGCCGTGGAGCGCCAGGCGCTGACCGGCGTCTACAAGGGCTACGGCATTTTCACCGCCCCGCCACCCTCCTCGGGCGGCGTCGCGATTCTGGAAATGATGGGCATGCTGGAGGGCACCGGCTACGAGAAACCGGGCGCCGGCTCGGCCGCTGCCACTCACTATCTGGCCGAGGTGATGCGGCGCGCGTATGCGGATCGCGCCGAATTTCTAGGCGATTCGGATTTTGTGCATGTCCCGGTGAAGGGGTTGCTCAACCCGCGCTACCTGGCCCGGCTGCGCGCCACCATCGACCCGGCGCGCGCCACGCCCAGCACGCTGATCGGCCACGGCGACGCGCCAGCCTTCGAAGCCGCCGCAACCACGCATTTCAACGTCATCGACGAGCAGGGTAATGCGGTTTCGCTGACCTACACGCTGAACGGCGGCTACGGCAACGGCGTCACCGTGCCCGGGCTGGGGTTCCTGCTGAACAACGAAATGGACGACTTCGCCGCCAAGCCGGGCATGCCGAATCTGTTCGGCCTGATCCAGGGCGAGGCCAACTCCATCGCGCCCCACAAGCGCCCGCTGTCGTCGATGACGCCGACCATCGTCACGCGCGACGGCAAACTCTACATCGTGCTCGGCGCGCCGGGCGGAGCGCGCATCATCAACGGCGTCCTGGAGGTCCTGCTCAACGTCCTCGATTGGAAAATGGACATCCAGCAGGCCGTGGACCAGCCGCGCCTGCACCACCAGTGGATGCCGGATACGATTTACCTGGAGCGCGGCTTTTCGCCCGACACCATCGCCTTGCTGCGCCAGATGGGCCACCAGGTGGAGCCGGATGCCGGCGCGGTAGCTTGGGTGGAGGCGCTGCTGGTGGACGGCGGCTGGATCCAGGCGGCTCAGAACGGCCGCTCCAACGGGAAGGCGGCGGGGTACTGAGCTCATGCAACACGCACTGTCCACGCATCTGCTGGTCAATCACCGGCTGAACACCTTGTGGCTGGAGCGCATCTGGGAGGCCGGCATTCCGGCGGTCGAGATCTTCTGCGCCCGGCAGCATTTCGATTACCGCAATAAGGCTCAGGTGAACGAGCTCGCCTATTGGTTCCGCGACTCGGAGTTGAAGCTGCATTCGCTCCATTCGCCGATATACAGCGACGACTGCTGGGGCCGCACCGGCCCGGGCGCCGTGATCACGCTGACCGAGACCACCAAGCCCAAACGGCTGGTCTCGGTGGAGGAGATCAAGCGCGCGCTCGAGGTCGCCGAGACGATCCCCTTCCGCTACCTCATCCAGCACCTCGGCGTGGGCGGCGAGGAATACGACGAGGCGAAACTCGACGCGGCCTTCACGGCGCTCGAGGACCTGATGCTGTTCGCGCGCAATCGCGGCGTGGAGATTCTGCTCGAGAACATCCCCAACCGGCTCTCCACGGCCGAGCGGCTGCACCATTTTCTGGGGATCACGCACCTCGACCTGGGTTTCTGCTTCGATACCGGCCACGCCCATATGGACGAGGGCGTGGAGGCGGCGTTTCACTCCATGCGGGACCGCATCCGCTCCACGCACCTGCATGACAACGACGGCCACAGCGACGCGCATCTGTTTCCTTTTACCGGCGGCAGCATCGACTGGCAACGCAGCTTGGAATTGCTGCGCACGCGCGCGGACCAATACCCATTACTGCTGGAGCTGAAGGTGTCGCCCGATTTCCCCAATCCGATCGCGTCGGCACGCGAAGTCTTCGACAAGCTGGAGGCGCTTTGATGTCTGAATACCGCCGCATCCAGGTGGCCGATGCCGGCCGCCACGTCGGCGAACCCGTGGAGATCGCGGGCTGGCTGTACAATCTCCGCAAGTCCGGCAAGATCATTTTCCCGTTGATCCGCGACGGCAGCGGCATCCTGCAGGGCGTGGCCCTGAAGTCCGCCGTGACCCCGGAAGTGTTCGAAATGCTCAAGGACCTGACGCAGGAATCGTCCCTGCTGCTGCGCGGGCGGCTGAGGGCCGAGGCGCGCGCCCCCGGCGGCTACGAGATGGACGTCGAAAACGCGGAACTGGTGCAGCGCGTCTCCGAGGAGACGCCCTACCCGATCACGCCCAAGGAACACGGTACCGAGTTCCTGATGGACCATCGCCATCTGTGGCTGCGCAGCCGCCGCCAGCACGCCATCCTGCGCGTGCGTCACGAGATCGTCAAGGCGATTCGCGACTACTTCGACTCCAACGGCTTCACGCTGGTCGATACGCCGATCTTCACGCCCGCCGCGTGCGAGGGCACGACCACGCTGTTCGAGGTCGATTATTTCGAGGACGAGAAGGTCTACCTGACGCAATCCGGGCAGTTGTATAACGAAGCCACGGCGATGGCTTTCGGCAAGGTCTACTGCTTCGGTCCGACCTTTCGCGCCGAGAAGTCGAAGACGCGGCGGCACCTGACCGAGTTCTGGATGGTCGAGCCCGAGATGGCCTACGCCACGCTCGAGGACGTGAAGCGCGTGGCCGAAGAGCTGATCTGCTTCATCGTGCAGCGTGTGCTGGAGCACCGCCGGCCGGAGCTGGAGACGCTGGAGCGCGACGTCGCGAAGCTGGAAGCCATTCAGCCACCCTTCCCGCGCATGAGCTACGACGACGCGGTGAAGATCCTGCAGGCCAAGGGCAGCGAGATTCAGTGGGGCGGCGACTTCGGCGGCACCGACGAGACCATTCTCAGCGAAGGCCTGGACCGGCCGTTGATGGTCGACCGCTTTCCCGCCTCCATCAAGGCGTTCTACTTCGAGCCCGACCCGCAGCGCTCCGAAGTCGTTTTGGGCGTCGATGTGCTGGCCAGCGAGGGCTACGGCGAGATCATCGGCGGCGGCCAGAGGGTGCACGATCTGGCGCTGCTGGAGAAGCGCCTGGCCGAGCACAACCTGCCGAGCGAGGCTTTCAACTGGTATCTCGACCTGCGGCGCTTCGGCGGCGTTCCGCACGGCGGGTTCGGCATGGGCGTGGAGCGCGCCGTGGCCTGGCTGTGCGGCCTGGAGCACATCCGCGAGACCATCGCCTTCCCGCGCATGCTGTATCGCACGCGGCCCTGACGGGCCCAAGGCAGTTGAACGATATGGCACAGAAATCGAAGGACGGCCGCAAGACCATCGCCATCATCGGCGCGCCGCTGGACCTCGGCGCCGGGCGCCGGGGCGTCGACATGGGCCCCTCGGCGCTGAGGGTCGCCAACCTGAATGCGCGCATCGAAAGCCTCGGCTTCCGCGTCGAGGATCTGGGCAACGTCGCCGTGGAGCAGCCCGAAAGCGCGCACCCCGGCCACAAGAGCGCGCGCTACCTCGAGCACATCGCCGCCACCTGCCGCGAACTGGCCGGGCGCGTCGAATCCGCCGCCGCGCGGGGCTGCTTCCCGCTGGTGCTCGGCGGAGACCACTCGGTGGCCATCGGCAGCGTCAGCGGCATGGCCAACGCGTACCGGCCGCGCGACGAGAAGCTGGGCGTGATCTGGCTGGACGCGCATTCCGACATGAACACGCCGCGGACCTCGCCCAGCGGCAACATCCACGGCATGCCGCTGGCCTGCCTTATCGGTTATGGACCCGAGCAACTCACCCGCCTGTGCGGCTACTCGCCCAAGGTGGATCCGAAAAACGTGGTCCTGGTCGGCATCCGCGACGTTGATCCGACCGAGCGCCCGATCGTCAAGCGCTCCGGCGTGACCGTCTATACGATGCGCGATGTCGACGAGCGCGGCATGCGCGCGGTCATGAGGGAGGCCATTGCGCGCGCCTCCGACGGCACCTCCGGCATCCACGTCTCGCTCGATATGGACGGCGTCGATCCGGACGAGGCGCCGGGCGTCGGAACGCCCGTCCGCGGCGGTTTCAGCTACCGCGAGGCGCACCTGGCGATGGAGATCCTCAACGATTCCGGACTGATGCGCTCCATGGAAGTCGTCGAAGTGAATCCGGTTCTCGACGCTGCTAACCGGACCGCCGCCCTGGCCGTCGAACTGGTAATGTCGGCGCTCGGAAAGAGGATTCTGTGAAGACCCGCGTGGCCGTGCTGCACGGCGGGCGCAGCGGCGAGCACGAGGTCTCCATCCGCTCGGCGCAGGCGGTGATGGCGGCGCTCGACCCGGCCCGTTTCGAGGTCGTGCCGATCCTCATTCACAAGGACGGCCGTTGGGACCCGCGCGCGATCGTGCCGCAGCCCGGCGGCAATCCCGGCATCGACGTCGTTTTCCCGGTGCTGCACGGCACCTTCGGCGAGGACGGCACGGTCCAGGGTCTGCTGGAGATGGCCGCGCTGCCCTACGTCGGCGCGGGCGTGTTCGCCTCCGCCGCGTCGATGGACAAGGAGCAGTTCAAGCGCCTGTGCACCGCTCTCGGCTTGCCAGTGGTGGAGTGGATCACGCTGCGCCGTGAGAGCCGCGCTGCTAATTTGGACGCGACTGCGGCCGTGGCGCGCTTCGGCTTCCCCCTGTTCGTCAAGCCGGCCAATCTCGGCTCCTCGGTCGGCATCTCCAAGGCCCACGACGAGGCCGAATTCACCGCGGCCCTGGCCGAAGCCGCGCGTTTCGATGCCAAGATCATCGTCGAACGCGCCATCGCCGGCCCCGAAATCGAATGCGCGGTGCTGGGCAATGACCAGCCTCAGGCCGCCACGCCGTGCCGCATTCTGCCCTCGCGCGAGTTTTACGATTACGAGGACAAATATCTCCTCGACGCGGCCCGCGTGGAGCTCCCCGCCCAGCTCGCGCCTGAGCTGCTGGCCGAGGTCCGCCGCCTGGCCGTGGAATGTTACCGCGCGGTGGACTGCAGCGGCATGGCGCGAGTCGATTTCCTGGTCGAGAGCGCCACCGGCCGCGTCTATATCAACGAATTGAACACCATTCCCGGCTTCACCTCGATCAGCATGTATCCCAAGATGTGGGCCTATGAGGGGCTGGCCTTCCCGCGCCTGCTGGAGCGGCTGATCGAGCTGGCGCTCGAGCGCCACGCCGCGCGCCAGGCTTTGCGGTACGAGCGCTGATGCGGGCCGCACTTCTCATCGCCCTTCTGGCCGGCCTCGTGAGCGTCGCGCAGGCCGCGCCTCCGCCGACGTCATCGCTTCCCGAAGCCGCCGCCGCGCCGCCGCAGCCGGCCGCGCCCGCGCCTTCCACGGCCGGCCGTCCCGATCCCAACGCCCCGGAGCTCGAACGCCAGCTCACCCGCTTCCTGGACGTCTATGCGACCGCCGCCGGGAACTCGGCCGACCCGCCCTCCCTGGACCAGGCCATTTACAGCGGCGCGATTCCCGGCATGCTGCGCGTGCTCGACCCGCACTCGGTCTTCTTCAACCCCGATCAGTTCGAGCAATTCCAGCAGATGCAAAGCTCCGTGGCCAAGGGCTTCGGCTCCGTGGTCAGCCTGATGCCCGGCCGCGCCGTCATTCTTCAGACCCAGTCCGGTTCCCCCTCCCAGCGCGCCGGTCTGGCCCCCGGCGACGAAATCCTGAGCGTGAACGACATCCCGCTGGCCCGTCTGGACCTCGATCAGCTCATGGAGGTGCTCAGCGCCTCGCGCCAGCACCCGGCGCGGATCGTCGTGCGACGCCAGGGCACCGCCGGCCTGCTGACATTCACGCTGATCCCGGCAGAAATGCAGGCCGCAAGCGTGGATCGGGCCTATCGCATCGACGACGCGACCGGTTACGTGCGCGTGGCCAGCTTCGAGGCCCAGACGGCGGAGCAGTTGAAGAAGGCGATCGAAAAGCTCGGCGGCGCGAAATTGAAGGCGCTGGTCCTCGACCTGCGCAACAATCCCGGTGGCGCCGTGACGGCCGGTCTCGAAACCGCCGCGCTGTTCCTCCCGCCAGGCACGCGCCTGCTCAGCGTCCGCGGGCGCATGAGCGAGGCTGAGAACATCGACGTGCCTCGCTCCGCGCAGCCCTATTCCTTCCAGCTCGCCGTCTTGGTGAACGACCGCACCGCCAGCGCCGCGGAGATCGTCGCCGCCGCATTGCAGGACAACGACCGCGCCACGCTGGCCGGCACTCCGACCTTCGGCAAGGGACTGGTCGAGCGCGTATTCCCTTTGAGCGAAGCTACCGGCCTGGCCCTGACCACGGCGTTCTATTACGCCCCCAGCGGGCGCTCCCTGCAGAAGCCGCTGCGCGGCAGCGAGCTCGACGACGTCACGCGCGTGCAGGTCCGGCGCGAATTCAAGACGGCCTCGGGCCGGATCGTCCGCGGCGGCGGCGGCATCGAGCCCGACATCACCGTCGAGCGCGTATTGCCCGGCCGCTTCGGCCTGTTTCTCGAATCCGCGGGCCTGTATACCGCCTTCGCCACCGATTGGCTGAGCCGCCATCGCGCCGAAGCCAAACCGGACCTCGAAATCACTCCCGCCCTCCTCGACGAGTTCCAGTCTTATCTCTCGCAGCGCAACGTGCGGCCGTCGGTGAGCGACTGGACCGCCGAGAGCGAGCTCACGCGCAGCCGCCTGAAGCAGGAGATCCTCAACCAGTCCGTCGGCGTCGAGGCCGGCGACGAAGTTGAACTCCGCCGCGACCCCGTGATGCGCCGGGCGCTGGAGAAGCTGGCCGGCCAGTAGGCCTATCAATCCCGGGAGTACGCGTAGTCACCGCGCCCCGAGACGGCCAGCTCCCTCGCGATTCCTGTTAGATTGCAGTTGAACGGTCATCACAGGAGCGTCCTATGAAGTCCGATCCGACTGACACACCCTCTGGCATCACGCGCCGCCAGGCCACCGCCGGCGCCCTCGCGAGCCTGGCCGGCCTCGCCGCCGCGCCCTCGCTTTCAGCGGACGCCGCCGCCGCGCCCGCGAACGACGCGCCCGGCGACAAGCTGCGCATCGCCACCTGCCAGTTCCCGGTCAGCGGCAGTTGCGCCGAAAACGCGCGCTACATCGCGGACTTCATGCGCCAGGCCTCCGCGCAGAGCGCGCACCTGCTGCACACGTCGGAGGCCAGTCTGTCGGGTTATGCCGGAACCGATTTCCCCACTTTGGATCACTACGATTGGGCCGCCCTGCGCGTCGAAACGGTCCGCCTGCGCGCCCAGGCCCGCGAGTTGCGGATGTGGCTGGTGCTCGGCTCCACTCATTTCCTCGCCGCGGGCATCAAGCCTACCAACTGCCTCTATCTCATCGACCCCGCGGGCCGGATCGTGGACCGCTACGACAAATGCTTCTGCACCGAGGGCGACCAGAAGTTCTACTCGGCCGGCAACCGCCTGGTGACGCATGAAATCCGGGGCGTCAAGGTCGGTCTGGCGATTTGCTATGACGTTTGCTGGCCGCAGCTTTACAGCGCCTACCGGGAGCTGGGCGCAACGGTGATGATCCACTCCATGCACAACGCCAGATCCAAGGGTAAGAATTGCCTGGACACGCTCAACGTGCGCGAGGTGCCGACCCGCTGCGCCGACAACCGGATGTGGGCCATCGTCAACAACTCGTCGCAGCCGTACTCGCACTGGGGGTCGTTCGTGGCCCGGCCGGACGCCACGATTCCCAAGCAGCTGCCGATGAACCAGCCGGGGATGCTGGTTCACGACTTCCCCGACACGCTCTCGCCCAATGGCTGGTGGCACAACTTCAAGCCGATGCGGCTGCGCGACGACGAGATCATGACCTGGGGGACGCCCAGCGACCACCCGCGCCAACGCGACGGGCGCAGCGAGCCGTAGGGGCTCGCCGACCGATCGCCGCCGCCCCATGCCGCTCACACGAAAGTCACGCTTCAGAGCCGCGAGCGGTGAGGGAGCGGAGGCATCAGCGTGTCAAACGTCAACACGAATGTCGACGCGGCAGGCAAGAATGCCTGCGCCACAAGAGGCGGGCGCGACTTTCATCTCTAGGGGTGGCCGGAGGGCCATGTCGACTCCCTACAGACGCCGGCGGGAAGCGGCGCGGCGGCGTTCGGCGGCGCGGACGCGGCGCTCGTCCATCCCGAAGTAGTGCCCGATCTCGTGCCACACGGTCTCGGCCACGGCCCGCCGCAACTCGCGTTCGTTGCGCGCCAGACGTTCATGCGGCCCCTGGTAGATCGTGATCCGGTCCGGCACGGCGATGGGCTGGCTGACGCTGCGCAGGGTCAGCGGCCGCCCCTGGTACAGGCCCAGCAACCCCGGCCGCGGCGGCTCGTTTTCGACCACGAACACGACATTGCGCAGCCGCCGGCGGAAGCGCGCCGGCACCTCGGCCAACGCCTCCTCGACGAGTTGTTCGAAATCGCAGTCGCGCATCCCGATACCTTATCCTAGAATTTTATGCGCGTGCTCTTTTCGTTCGTTCTCCTGGCCCTGTCGTGCGCCGCCGCCGAGCCCGTCGTCGTGCGCTGCGGGCATCTCTTCGACCCATTGACAGGCGCCGTCAGCGCCAACGTTGACATCCGCGTGGAGGGCGACTCGTTCGTCTCCGTCGCGCCCGCCGCCGCAGCCCAGCCCACGCTCGATCTCTCCTCGGGCTATTGTCTCCCGGGCCTGATCGACGTCCACGATCACCTGACCTCCGATCCGACCCACTCCGGCTACTCCTCGCTCGGCATCTCGCTGCCCCGCAAGGCGCTGACCGGCGCCAAGAACGCCCGGAAGACCCTGCTGGCCGGCTTCACCACCGTCCGCAACGTCGGCGCGGAAGGCTACACCGACATCGCACTGCGCGATTCCATCAACGCCGGCGAAATCCCCGGTCCGCGCATGTTCGTCTCCGGTCCGCCCCTGGGCATCACCGGCGGCCACTGCGACGACAACCTGCTGGCACCCGAGTATCACTACATCGCCGAAGGCGTCGCCGACGGCCCCTGGGCGGCCCGCGCCAAGGTGCGCCTGAATATCAAGTACGGCGTCGATGTCATCAAAGTCTGCGCCTCCGGCGGCGTGCTTTCCAAGGGCGACTCGCCCGGCGCGCCGCAGTACTCCCCGGAGGAGATGCGCGCGGTGGTGGAAGAGGCTCACCGGCTGGGGCGCAAGGTGGCCGCCCACGCCCACGGCACGCAGTCGATCAAGGAAGCCATCCTGGCGGGCGTGGATAGCGTCGAGCATTGCAGCCTGATCGACGACGAAGGCATCCGCCTGGCCAAGCAGAAAGGCACCTTCCTGGTCTTCGACATCTACAACGACTCCTACATCCTGTCCGACGGCGAAAAGAACGGCCTGCTGCCCGAAATGATGGAGAAGGAGAGGCAAATCGGCAAGTTGCAGCGCAGCAATTTCCAGCGCGCCTGGGCCGCCGGCGTCCGCATGGCCTTCGGCACCGATGGCGGGGTCTATCCTCACGGCGACAACTGGAAGCAGATCCCGCTGATGGTCCAGTTGGGCATGCCGGCCGTCAACGCGCTGCGCTCGGCCACCACCGAGGCAGCGGAACTGATCGGCCTGCCAACCCGGCTGGGCCGCGTCGCCCCGGCCCACTACGCCGACCTGATCTCGGTGGATGGCGATCCGCTCAAGGACCCGGAAGCGCTGGGGCATGTCCGTTTCGTCATGAAGAGCGGCCAGGTGTATCGCAACGACTACGCCGCCGCGGGAACGCACTAGAGGAGCGCCGCAGCGTGGCCAAGCGGATCATCGTGGCGATTGACGGACCGGCCGGCGCGGGCAAGAGCACCCTGGCCCGGCGGCTGGCCGCGCGCCTGGGGTTCCTGTACATCGACACCGGCGCCATGTACCGCGTGGTTGCGTTGTCCGCCCTGCGGCGCAGGATCTCCCTGGATGAACCGCTGAAGCTGGAGCAGCTGGCCGCCGCCTCGGAGATCGAACTCACGCCCGCCGGCGGCGTGTTGCTCAACGGGGAGGACGTCAGCGAAGCGATCCGCGAACCCGCCATTTCCCAGGCCGCCTCCAAGGTCTCGGCCGTGCCCGGCGTGCGCCAGGCGATGGTGGTGCTGCAGCGCCGCATGGGCGAAACCCACTCCGTCGTCATGGAAGGCCGCGACATCGGCAGCGTCGTCTTCCCCCAGGCCCAGGTCAAGGTGTTTCTCGATGCCGACCCCGCCGAGCGCTCCGCGCGCCGGCTGGCGGAGTTGCGTCAGAAGGGCTTCGAGGCCGACCCCACGGAGGTGGAGCGCGAGATGCGGGAGCGCGACCACCGCGACCGGACCCGCGCCGAGGCGCCGCTGCTGCAGGCGCCCGACGCCATCTACCTCGACTCCACCGGCCGGACGCCGGAGCAGATGGAGGAGGCGCTCCTGCGCATCGTTCGGGAGCGCACCAGCAACGGAAAGGAAGTCGATCGTTGAACAACCTGCTCGTGATGAAGTTCGGCGGCACCAGCATGGGCTCCGCCGAGAGAATCCGCGCCGCCGCGGCGTTGATCGCGGAACAATTCCGCGTGCGCCCCGTGGCCGTGGTGGTCTCGGCCATGGCCAAGGTGACCGATCTGCTGCTGGAGACGCTGCGCCACGCCGAGGCGGGCGATCAGGCCGGCGTGGAGGAGAAGCTGCGGACCCTGGCCGCGCGTCACTACTCCACCTGCGACGAACTGTTGAGCGGAGCGATCCGCGACAGGACCCGCGCCGCGCTGGAAGAGATCCTGGGCGAGTTCTCGCGCATCGCGCGCGGCATGCTGATGCTGGGCGAGCGCCCGCCGCGCTCGGTGGATGAAGCCGTGGCCGCGGGCGAGCGGCTTTCGGCCAAGTTGATGGCCGCCTGGCTGGAATCGCAGGGCATCGCCGCCTTCGACGTCAACGCCCGCGACGTCATCGTGACCGACTCGGCTTTTGGCAACGCCTCGCCGCTGCTGCAGCAAACCCAGGAGAAGGCCGCCGCGCTCCTGAAACCGGCCCTGGCCGCCGGCCGCCTGCCGGTGATGACGGGCTTCAACGGCGCCACGCTCGACGGCCGCGCAACCACGCTCGGGCGCGGCGGATCGGATTTCTCGGCTTCGATTCTGGCCGCAGTGCTGGACGCCGCCGACCTGTGGATCTGGACCGACGTTAACGGCATTATGAGCGCCGATCCGCGGCTGGTGCCCAACGCCAAGGTGCTCGACGAAATCACCTACCCCGAGGCGGCGGAGCTGGCCTACAACGGCGCCAAGGTGCTGCATCCGCGCACGCTGGCGCCGCTGATGGAGAAGCGCATCCCGGTGTGGAGCAAGAACAGCTTCGCGCCGCACCTGCCCGGCACCCACATCGTGCCCGAAACCAGCCGCCCGCGCCAGGGGCCGTGCGCCGTCACCTCGATGAGCAACGTCGCCCTGGTCTCGCTCGAGCCCGCCAGTTCGGCGCTGAACGGCGCCAAGGTCATGGCCCGCTCCATCGAGGCCATGGCCGTCTCCAACGCCGAACTGCTGGCCCTGACCAGCTCCAGCTATCGTCAGAACTTCTGTTTCCTGATCCGCCAGTCCGAGCTGCCGGCGGTCATCGAGCAGCTGGAGGAGGCCTTCGCCCTGGAGCTGGCTCACGGCTACCTGCATCCCATCGACGTCGATCTGGACGTCGGCCTGCTGGCCATCGTGGGCGAAGGCATGAAAGGCATGGCCGGGCTGGCCGGCCGCATCTTCACGGCCATCTCCCAAGAAATGGTCAACATCATCGCCATCGCCCAGGGCTCCAGCGAGCTGACGATCGCCATTGTCGTCCGCCGCTCGGGCCTGGAAAAAGCCGTGCGGGCGGTCCACGAGGAGTGCGGGCTGGGACGCTGAGCCCGCGCGTTCGTATAATGGAGGATTGACTCCCCTGCCCGCCGGGACCGGGTTCCGCCGTGGCAGGAGATTGACAGGAATCGCAGGCTGATCAGGCCTCAGGAGTTGTCCCTTCCATGTTTGACCTTTTCCGCAGCCGAGAGAAGAACGTGCGCTGGCTGCTCGGCATTCTGCTTGGTGTCGTGGCGCTTTCGATGGTGGTCACGCTCGTTCCCAACTACAGCGGCCTGGGGCGCGGCGCCAGCGTGGACCAGACCACCGTCGCCGAAATCGGCGACGAAACCGTCACCACCGCGCAGGTGCGCCAGTTGCTTACCCAAGCCACCCGCTCGGGCATGATCCCGCACGGTTTGGAGTCGGTCTACGCGCCCCGCTTCGTGCAGCAGCTGATCGCCGAGCGCGCCATCGCGTATGAGGCCCGGCGGCTGGGCATGTCGGTGAGCGAGGATCAGCTCGCCACGGAGATCCAGGCCCAGATCCCGCAGCTTTTCCAGGGCGGCAAGTTCGCCGGCCCCGAAGTCTATGCGGCCTACCTGCAGCAGATCAACAAGACGATCCCCGAGTTCGAGAGCGACTTGAGGAATTTCATCAGCTCGCAGGTGCTGGAGAACCTGGTCCTGGAGGGGACAGTCGTCACGCCGGCCCAGTTGGAGCAGGAGTTCCGCAAGCACAACGAGAAGATCCGCGTCTCCTATTTTCACCTCACGCCCGACAAGCTCAAGGTCCAGGTCAGCGTGTCGCCGGAGGAGCTGCAGGCCTACTTCAAGGTGAACCACCAGAGCTACACGATCCCCGAAAAGCGCGATCTGCTGTATTTCCTCATCGACGAGGCCAAAGTGGCCGCCGCGAGCGTGGTGCCGGAGAGCGAGCTGCGCCGGGCCTACGACCAACAGCGCGACCGCTTCCGGATCCCCGAGCGGGTGCATGTGGTGCACATCCTGCTCAAGACCGCCGACAAATCGCCGAGCGAGGTCCAGGCCCTGCGCAAGCGCATGGATGAGATGCTGAAACAGGCCCGCGGCGGAGCCGATTTCGCGGCCCTCGCGCACAAGAACTCCGAGGACACGGTTTCGGCCGCGAAGGGCGGCGACATCGGCTGGATCACGCGCGGCCAGACCGTTCCGGAGTTCGAAAAGGCGGCCTTCAGCCTGAAGCCGGGTCAGCTCAGCGACGTCATCACCACCACCTACGGCTTCCATATCCTGCGCGTGGAGCAGAGGCAGGAGGCGCACCTGCAGACCTTCGACGAGGTGCGCAACGACCTGCAGAAGGAACTGAGCCAGTCCATCGTCATCGACAAAATGCAGACTCTCGGCGACCAGCTCCACACGGCGCTGACGCACTCCGCCGCCGATGCGGAAAAACTCGCCGCGGCGAACGGCATCCGGGCGCTCCGTGCCGAGAAAGCGGGCCCCGGCGACGTCCTGCCCGAGATCGGCGCCAGCCAACCGTTCAACGATGCGATCGCCGGATTGCCGAAGGGCGGCGTCACACAGCCGTTCTCATTGACTCCGACACAGTTGGTGGTGGCGCAGGTGGTGAACATCTATCCCCAACGGCCGGCCGATCTGGCCGAGGTGCGGGAGCAGGTGCAACGCGCATTGCTGCAGCAGAAGACCATCCGGCTGCTGGGCGAGAAATCGCAGGCGATCGAGCACCAGCTGGAAAGCGGCCAGGAGTTCGCCGCGGTGGCCAAGAGCCTGGGCGTGGAGGTGAAGACGACTTCCACGCCGTTCGGGCGCGACGGCGCCGCGGAAGGCGTCGGCCCGGCCAGACAGATCGAAGCCGCCTTCACCAAACGGGTGGGCGAATTCCTCGGCCCCGTCAACCTGCCCGACGGAACCTTCTTCTTCAAGGTGGTGGAGAAGATCGATCCGGACATGAGCCAGTTTGCAGCGCAGCGCGAACGCCTCCTGAACTCGGTGAAGGGCGCCATCGCGGACGACCGGCGCGCGCTGTTCATGGACGGCGTGGTCGATGCGATGTCCAAGGCCAAGATCATCAAGATCCACGAAGACAATATCAAGCGGATGCTGGCCGCCTACGGCAGCTAGACGATGCTGGCGGCGCTGCTCGATTTCCTGAAGTCGCTGACCGACCCGCAGCGCCTCATCCACCTGCTCTCCACCGTCTTTACGGGCTGGTGGGGCTACCTGCTGCTGTGCGGCATTGTCTTCTCGGAGACCGGGCTGCTGGTGGGCTTTTTCCTCCCCGGCGATTCGCTGCTGTTCACGGTTGGCGTGGTCACCGGCGCCGGGCGGCTCAACCTCTTCGCCATCATCCCGGCCCTGACGCTGGCCGCGCTGTGCGGCAACGGGATGGGCTACACGCTGGGGCGATTCGTGGGCGTGGAGCTGTTCAAGAATCCCGATTCGCGGCTTTTCCGCCGCGAGCATCTCGAACGAACACAGCACTTCTATGACCGCCACGGCGGCAAGATCCTGATCTACGCCCAGTTCATGCCCATCGTCCGCACCTACGCCGCGTTTGTGGCCGGCGTGGCGCGCATGGGTTATGGGCGCTTCTTCTCGTTCAATGTGATCGGCAGCATCGGCTGGGTGTGCTCGATGACCCTGCTGGGCTATAGCCTGGGCGGCATTCCGCTGGTGCGCGCGCACTTCGAGAAGGTCGTCATCCTGATCATCCTGCTCTCGCTGATGCCGGTGTTCATTGAAGTACTCAAGCACCGCCTGCGGGCGCGCCAGAGTCCCGCCGCCGGGGACTAGCGGAGAAGACGTCAGCCCATCCGCGCACACGAAAGTCGCGGTTCAGAGCCGCGAGCGGTGAGGGAGCGGAGGCATCCGCGTGTCAAACGTCAACACGAATGTCAACGCGGCAGGCAAGAATGCCTGCGCCACAAGAGGCGGGCGCGACTTTCATCTCCATGGGTGGCCGACAACGCCGGCCATGCGGACGCCCTCACAGTGGCGGCTTGCGTGGCCTACGGTTTGGGCGCCGCCGGCAGCGGCAGGCTCATGGACTGCTCCTGCATCTGCTTCAGCGCGTCGATGGTCTGCGAGCCCGCGCCATCGTTGATCATCTCCAGCAGAGCGTTGTCTGTCAGGCGCTCACTCAACTGGCACTCCTGCAGGTGCTGGGCGGTCTGCTTATCGGGGGTCTTGGCCTCGATGGCGGAGTGGACGTACTGCTTGAGCTGGGCGACGCTCAGCGGCGTCCGGCCGGACGGCGCCGGGCTGACAGAGGCCGCGGCATCGGTGTCGAACTTGATCAAGGTCTCGGCGCTGTACTTGCGGTAGTTGCGGAATTCGACCTCGTTCTTGCTGGTAGCGCGGCTGTCGCGCATGATCATCTCCGAGCTCGCCGGGAGCAGGAACTTCTGGCCGGAGATGTCCTGGAATTCGTACTCCAGCGAGGTCTGCGCGGCGTGGATCGGGAAGGTGGGTGGAATGCCCTCGGCTTCCAGCGTCAGCCGGATCACGACCGGCGCGTCGCGCTCGATGTAGATCAGCCCGTGGTAGGCCGGCCGGTAGATCTGGGCGCCGTGCTCGTAGTCGATGGTCCAGCGCGAATTCTCCTTATCGACGTGGTAGCCGTAGACGTAGCAGACGTGGCCGTTCCACTTGCCCCAGCGCTCGAAATGGAACTCGGTCGCGGATTCGGGTTCGAAGATCTCCCGCATCATGGTGCCGAATTCGCCGCTCGAGATGGCTCCGCCGAGCATCTCGCGGGATTTCGGCGTCACGGCCGATTCGCCGTTGACGGAGATGAACTTGTAGTCTTCATGCTGCTCGAAGTAGCTGAGGCGCTCGGCGATGGTGCTGTACTGGTGGAAATCGCCGCTGCCGGTGCGGTCGTAGAGCCGGCGGGTGTACTGCAGACAGATGAAGTCGGGCAGCTTCCTGGTGTACGAGAGGGCCACCTCGCGCGCCTCTTCGATGATGCGCTCCTGGTCCTTCAGCGCGGGCGCGGGCGGGCCGGCGGGGCGCGGGGCCGGCTTGGCCTCTTCCTGCGGTTCGGCCGGCGGGGCCAGCCGCTTGGACTGATCCGCCAACTGCTTCAGGGCGTCGGCGGTCTCCGGGCCGGCCGCTTCGGAGATCAGCGCCAGCAGGTCGCGGTCGCTCAACTGTTCGGTCAGCTTGGACAGCTTGATGTAGCGCGCCACCTGCTTGTCGGGGTACTTCCGCTCGAACGAAGAGTGGATGAACTGCTTCAATTGGTTGACGGTCATCGACATCTGACCGGTGGCCGACCAGACCAAGACCAGCGCCAGAATCAGGACTCTCATGACTCTAGAATAGACGCCGCCGGCGCTTGTCCGGTTGTGCCGGAGGGGCCGGTCCGAGGGCCTTTTCGATGGCCGCCAAGGCCAGCGGGGCCATGACGCGATAGCCCGCCGGGTTGGGGTGCAGCCCGTCGTCGGAATACTCCTTGATGAGATTGAGGCGCACGTCGAGCATGGGCTGGTAGTAGTTGAGGAACACGTAGCTGCGTTTCTGGCACAAGGCCATGATCCAGTCGTTGAGCGCACGGATCACCTGCGGCGAGCGCCGCCGGGTCTGATCGTAGGCCGGACTGGACGGGGCGAAGTAATCGTGCACCGGCAGGACCGAGGCCAGGATGAGCTTGACGTGGTAGTGGTCGGCCAGGTCGGCCATCATGGTGAGGTTGTTGCCGATGGTCACGATGTTGACGCCGCGCGCGATGTCGTTGGTTCCGGCCAGCATCAGGACCGCGGCCGGATGAAGGTTGATGACGTCGCTCAGGAAGCGGCCGAGCATCTGGCCGGTGATCTGCCCGCTGATGCCGCGGTTGATGAAATCCCTGTCGGGGAAGTACTCGTTCAGGCGCCAGGCGTCGGTGATGGAGTCGCCCAGGAAGACAACGCGCGGGTGGCCGGCGCGCGGCGGCGGGAGCTTGAGATTGTCGTCGGCATAGCGCTTGACCTGGTCGCGATCGGGATTGCGCAGGTCCAACTGGATCTCGTCGAGCTGCGACTGAAAGTAGACCTCGGTGGTGTGCAGGATCTCGCGCAGCTCGGCCAGCTGGCGGCGCGACTCCTCGGGGAACGGGACGGGCTTGGGCAGGGCGTCGGCCAGCAGCAGGAAGGCGCGCAGTGACGAGAGCCAGCGGTACTCGAGCGGCGGATTGCGGAAGCCGAGAAACTTCAGGCTTTCGAGCGTCAGGCGCGAGGTCTCGACAATCGGCCGGCCGGCGCGCGTCAGGTCGGGCACGAAGACGCCGCCGGACTCCATCAGCTGCAGCGTGCGCTCGTACATTTTCAGCACCTGGGCGTCGCTCAAATGGGCGTTATCCGGCGCCTGCGCGCGCGCGCCGGCGAGCGCCAGCAGGGATAGCAATGCGATCTTCAGCCAACTCGTCATGGCACTCCTCAACTCAGTTCCTTTCCCCCGCCGCGGGCGGGGCGCTCAATTCCGATCCACCTTCTCCAGTTGCAGCGTGATGGTGCCGACGTAGAAGGGCAACTGAATCTTCAACTGGATGGGCAGGCGGCGCTCGTCATCCGTAATCCAGATGAACAGGCGGCCCTTGCGGCCGTAAAAGGCGCCGCTGAAAACGAAGGCCTCGTAGCGCGTGGAGGGAAACTCTCCCAGCGGGGTCCGGACGGTCTCCTTTTCCTGGGCTTCGACGTGGATATTGGCGGTCTTCCTGCCGTCCGAAATGGGGACCTCCCACGACGCGCCGGGCGCCGGGCGGCGGGCGCGCAGCAGGTTGAGACCGCCGGTCAGGTCCACGACGCAGCCCGGGATGTCACTTTCCTTCTGGGTGACGATGGCGCCGCGGACGACGTCCTTTTCAAGGTACGTCGCCTTGCGCTTCTGCGGATCGAAAGTCGAGTGGATATCGCGGCTGCGGCGGCCCTCGCGGACCTGGAAGTCCAGCGTCTGGTTGCAGCCCTGCTCATCACGCGTCACGGCGTAGTCGTCCTGGACGGCAAACAGCCGCGAGACCAGGCCGGCGCTGGTCAGTTTCATGCGGCTCTGGCGCAGGCCGGAGCTACTGAGTTCGACGTCCCCGGCGTGGATGAAGCGCCACTCCGCGCTGAAATGCAGAACCTCGCTGGAGGGTACCGGGGCCTGGGCTTGCAGCGCGCCGCCGGCCATGCATCCGGCCCCCATCAGCGCCGCCGCGAGCGCCGTGCGAAAAGTCATCCAACTCCAGTGTGGCAGAAGGCTGAAATGGGCCGCAAACGGGCCGCTGGGCAGTGCCGGGGCGCGGACCGCAAGTTTACAGCGGAGCGGCGGGTGTGCGATTCTGACCGCAGTGTCAGCCGGCCGGCAGAGTGCGGACGAACGGCATCCGGATGCGATCAGAACGAGGAGTGGAACGAACGATGAAAATGGGAATCCTGCTGGGCATCGGCGTGTTGGGTTGCGCGGCTGTCTGGGCGGCGGACAACGTCCGTCCATTGAACATCAAATTGGGCCAATGGGAGTCGAGAATTACGACGGTCAAGACGGGCCCTCCGCCGGTGTCTCCCGAGGCGCTGGCGAAAATGGCGCCCGAGCAGCGTGCCCAGGCCGAGCAGATTGCGAAGCGGATGATGGCGCCGCAGACGCGTACCGCTAAGAACTGTCTCACCACAGCGGATCTCAACAAGTCATTCGGCGGTTATGCCGAAAACGCGTCCTGCCAGCGGACCCTCGTGAACTCGACCCCGAGCCAGCAGGAATTCAAGATCGAGTGCACGAACCAAGGGATCCTGACCATTGGAACCGTGCATTTCGATGTGATCGACCCCGCGCACGTCAACGGCACGATCAAAATGACCATGGACCACAACGGCGAGCACCGGACCATGACTATGACGATCGCCGCCCAGTGGCTGGGCGAGGCCTGCCCCGAGATCAAGTAAGCGCGGGCCGGGGCGGCAATCGTGTTTGCAGCGGGACGCCGGCTGTGCGATTCTGGCCTGGAGCGAGAACCGGGTGCGGGCCGATCGCGAGCGGCCGGGATCGCGCTTCACGGAGGTCGAGGCATGTATTTCACATTGAGAATGAGCGCCGTCCTAGGCGCGTGTGCGGTGGTGTTTGGTGCTGCGTGCGCAGCCCAAAACGTCACACCCCTGAACGTCAAGCCGGGCTATTGGGAGACGACCAGAACTACAGCTCGGAGCGGCCAGTTGCCGATACCGCCCGATCTGCTAGCGAAAATGACGCCCGAACAGAGGGCCAGGATCGAGGAGCGGATGAAAGCGAGCGAGGCCCAGGGTCCGCAGACGCGTGTGACCAAGAGCTGTCTTACCAAGGAGAACCTGACGAAAGCATTCGGCGCCCTCGACGAGCCGTCATGCAAGCGGACGGTCGTGACGTCTTCACCCAGCCAGCAGGAGTTCAAGATCGAGTGTGCCAACGGCCAGATGACCTCCAGCGGGACCATTCACGTCGAAGCGCCCGATTCGGAACACGCTACGGGCAAGACGAAGATGAACGTGACGCGGGGCGGCCAGACGATGACCATGGAAACGACGTTTTCCTCGAAGTGGCTGGGCTCGGAGTGCCCCGCGCCCCCGCCGAGCCCCGCAAACCCCGCGAAGAAGCAGCCATAGGAGCGGGCGCGGCTGGCACCGCTGTTATAGGGCGCGGAAGATGGGGATGATCTCGATGATCAGGATTATGATGACGATCAGCTCCATGACGAATCCGCGGACGTCGCGGAATTCGTTCACCATGAACTGGTAGAGTTCGTTGGCGGTGCGCAGCTTCTGATCCACCAGGTTGCGGTAATCGCCCGCGCCGACCTTGGCGGCGGCCAGGCGATAGACGCGCGCGTAAAACATGTCGCTGAGGAACTTGATGGCGTTATCGGTGCGCTCAGTCAGCTCGACGATCTCCAGGCGCAGCCGGTTGAGCTGCGCCGCCTCCCGGGCCAGTCCCCAGTGCGAGAAGAGACTGCTCCGGCGGGCCAGAGTATCGTAGGCGTCACGCAACAGCTTGTTCAGGATCTCGTCGTAGCGCCGGTATTCGAGCAGTTGCGTGTTGGCGTACTCCAGCAACTGGATGACGGGCGCGGCGCCTTCGACTGTATCGTAGACCAGCGCGGCCAGCCATCCGACCACCAGCAGGTCCGCCGGGTAGTAGGACATGCTGGAGGCGAGAACTTCCTTCTGCTCGCCTTCGGACAACGCCAGGGCCTCGCCGCGGATCACCTGGCTGATCTCGCGGCCGTGCTGAGCGATCAACTGGGAAGCGGTCAGCGCGTTGCCGCCCGCATCGCGCACTGCGCGCAGGTGGACGACGTGGTAGGCCTCGTCGAGCAGGAGCGAATAGGGCTTGCGCAGAGCCGGCCCCAGTTTCTCCAAGCGCCGGCGCACGATCTCGAGGGCCTGCTGCTCGATGTCGGCAGCATCGATCCAGCGGTTGGATAGCGCAATCAACTCATCCCAGCCGCCCTCGAAGGGCTGTTCAAACTCCAGGCTGACGACGCCGTAGTCGAAATACCTCAAACGGACCTCGGCGCGCCGGCCGCCGGCCAGGACGATCGCCTCGCAGCGCTCCTCCACCGGCGGGCGCTCGAAGCGCACGTACTGCGGAGCCGGTAATTTGAAGCCCGGCGAACGGGCTGGCGGCTCGGCGCCGAGCAGGTTGCGCAACTGGGCGAGATCGGTCTCGTCGGCGACGTCGTAGAGCAGCAGCGTGCGGAACGAACCCTGACAACTCACCATCCTGCCCGTAGCTTACTCCTGTGGCGCGACGATCAGCGGGGACGAGACCCTGCCCGCTGCGGGCCGCTGTCCGCCGGCACGCCGTCTCTAGTAGAATCCTCAACGTGCTGCGGCGAACTGCGCTCGTCACAATTCTCCTCGGCCTGGTGGCGACGCCGGCGCCCGGCGCGCCGCCGCAGGTGGACAAACTGGAGCCGCCGTCGTGGTGGACCGGCAGCGCGTGGACGCCCATCCGCCTGCTGGCGCACGGGCGGGGTCTCGGTCAGGCCCAGCTCAGCGCGCAGGCGCCGCTCAGCGCCGGCAACCTCAAATTCAGCGAGCGTGGAACGTACCTTTTCGCCGACCTTACCATCCCGCCGGAAGCCGCCCCGGGCAAGTACCGGCTGCGGTTCGCTTTCGCCGGCGGCGGAGCGCAGGAGGTCGAATTCGAGCTCCTGAGCATGCCCGACCGCTCCGAGCAGGCGCAGGGCTTCTCGCCGGCCGATTTCATCTACCTGATCATGCCCGACCGCTTCGCCAACGGCGATCCGTCGAATGACGATCCGGCCGTCTCCAGGGGGCTGTGGGATCGCGGCAATCCGCGCTACTACCACGGCGGGGACCTGCAGGGCGTGATCGACCATGCCACCTACCTGAGGAACCTGGGAGTGACGGCGGCGTGGCTGAACCCGTGGTACGACAACAACAACCGGCTGAATGAAAAAGAGCGCTACGGCGGCCAGCCGATGGCCGACTACCACGGCTACGGGGCGGTGGATTACTACGCCGTGGAGGAGCACTTCGGCACTCTGCCGCTGCTGCAGAAGATGGTCACCAGCCTGCAGGCGGAGGGCATCAAAGCAATCCAGGACCAGGTGGCCAACCACGTCGGCCCATACCACCCCTGGACCGCGGATCCGCCGACGCCGGCCTGGTTCAACGGAACTCCCGCCCGGCATACCGCCAACACGTGGCAGACGTGGACGCTGATGGACCCGTACGGCAGCCGGGAGATGCGCCGCGCGACGCTGGAGGGGTGGTTCATCGACATCCTGCCGGACCTGAACCAGAACGAACTGGAGGTGCGGCGCTACCTGATCCAGAACAGCCTGTGGTGGGTCGGCGTGACGGGCATCGATGCGATCCGCCAGGACACCATGCCGTACGTCCCGCGCGATTTCTGGCGCGACTGGACGGCGGCGCTGAAGAAGGACTTCCCGCTCTTGAAAGTGGTGGGCGAGGTGTTCGATGGCGACCCGGCGCTGGTCTCGTTCTACCAGGGCGGCCGGCAGGCCCACGACCATATCGACACGGGCGTGCACTCGGTGTTCGACTTCCCGCTGTTTTTCGCCCTGCGCGCGGCTTTCGCCCGCAACGGCGACCTGCGCGACGTGCCGCGCGTGCTGGCGCACGATTTTCTCTACCCCAACCCGGGGATGCTCGTGACCTTTGCCGGGCTGCACGACGTGGCGCGCTTCATGAGCGAGCCCGGCGCCACGCCGGAGGGACTGAAGATGGCCTTCACGGCGCTGTTCACGCTGCGCGGCGTGCCGATGGTCTACTACGGCGACGAGATCGGCATGCGCGGGGGCAACGATCCGGACAACCGGCGCGACTTTCCAGGCGGCTGGAAGGACGACCCGCGCAACGCCTTCACGGAGGCCGGGCGCACGGCGGAGGAGAACGGCATCCTGCATCACCTGCAGAGCGTGGCGCGGCTGCGGCGGCAGTTCGCCGCGCTGCGGGAGGGCGTGATGACGAATCTCCACGCCAGCGAGAAACAGTGGGTCTACGTGCGCAAGGGGAGCCGCGTGACGGCGATCGTGGCATTCAACACGGCCAACGCGCCGGCGCAGGTGGAGATCGACGAGCAAGGCCTGGAGTTCAGGGACGGCGACACGCTGACCGACCGGTTGAGCGGAGCGACGGCAACGGTCGAAAAAGGCCGCCTGCGGCTGGAACTGGCGGCGCGGCGTAGTGCGGTGTGGATCCAATAGCCGCGCGGGCGGCTGAGGAGATGAGCATGCAGAAACCACGTCTGGCCCCCTGGCAGATCTGGAACATGAGCTTCGGCTTTCTGGGGATCCAGTTCGGCTGGGGCCTGCAGATGGCCAACATGAGCGCCATCTATGAATACCTCAAGGCCAGGCCGGACCAGCTTCCGCTGCTATGGCTGGCGGCGCCGCTGACGGGGCTGATCGTGCAGCCGATCATCGGCCACATGAGCGACCGCACATGGGGCCGGCTGGGGCGGCGACGGCCGTACTTTCTGACGGGCGCGATCCTCTCGACGCTGGCGCTGATCCTGATGCCGAACTGCTCGGCGCTGTGGATGGCGGCGGGCCTGCTGTGGATCCTCGATGCGTCGATCAACATCTCGATGGAGCCGTTCCGGGCATTCGTGGCGGACCTGCTGCCCGAGGATCAGCGCACCATGGGCTTCGCGATGCAGAGCTTCTTCATCGGCGTCGGCGCGGTGGTGGCTTCGGCCATGCCGTGGGTCATGACCAACTGGCTGCACGTGGAGCGCGGCGTCGGCAACGCCATCCCGCTGAGCGTGCGCTATTCGTTCTACATCGGCGCGGCGGCGTTTTTCACGTGCGTACTGTGGACGATCGTCACGACGAAGGAGTATCCGCCCGAGAACCTGGAAGCGTTCCGTCGCGCGCAGGCCGCCAGAGCGGGCATTCTCCACGGCGCGCGGGAGATCGGCGCCGCGATTCTCGAAATGCCGCGCACGATGCGGCGGCTCGCCGTGGTGCAGTTCGCCACCTGGATGGGGCTGTTCTGCATGTGGCTGTATTTTGCGCCGGCGGTGGCGCATTCCGTGTTTGGAGCCGTGGACGCCCGCTCGGCGCGGTACCAGCAGGGCGCTGAATGGGCCAGCCTGTGCTTCAGCATGTACTCGCTGGTGGCGTTTCTGGTGGCGTTCCTGCTGCCGGTTCTGGCGCGCGTTATCGGCAAGCGCGGGACGCACGCGCTGTGCCTGCTGTGCGGCGCGGCCGGATTGCTGAGCGTGGGCGTGATCCGCCAGCCGTGGATGCTGCTGCTGTCGATGGTCGGCGTGGGCATCGCCTGGGCCAGCACGGTGTCGATGCCGTACGTGATTCTGGCCAATGCCGTGCCGGGCGAGCGCACGGGCGTGTACATGGGCATCTTCAACTTCTTCATCACGCTGCCCGAGATTTGCACGTCGCTGGGGCTGGGCTGGGTGCTGTCGCACTGGCTGGGTGGGAACAGCCTGACCGTGGTGCTGCTGGGCGGCGCGTGCCTGATTGTGGCGGCGATTCTGATGCGGCAGGTGCCGGCCGAGCAAGCGGCGGCCGCGCCTGAGCCGGCGGGCTAACCCGGATGTTTCACCAACAATCGGCTGCGGCGCGCGATAGGGCCGCATCTACTGCGTTGCCCTCGGTCGCCGTCCTCGACGTAGCAGTCCAGTACGCCTGCGGGCGGCTCCCTTCGCGCGCCTTGTATCTGCAGCCCTCTCATCGCGTCTCGCTGCGATCGTGGTGCAACATTCGGGTTAAATCCAGCCTTCGCCGGGAAATCTGCCGGGGCGGTGCTTGCGGAAGGGGTAGACGGCGTCCTTGATGGGCGTGCCGACGACCTCGATACGCCGCAGGTCGCGCGTTCCCAGCCCGCGCGCCTCGGCCAACTCCAGGAAACTGTCACACCGGTCGAACGGCGGTTGGCCGCGCGTCGCCGCGGGGTCGTAGCCCATGACGGCCACGCCGACGGCGTCGGTACAAACGGGGTTGAGGCCGGCGATCAACACGCCCGGCGATCCCATCTTCATGGTGGGGCCTGTCCACGGGCCCTCGCCGCCAAGCATCGTGACGATGCCGTCGATGATGGTGAGATGGACCGGCAGCGCCGCACAGACGTCCACGACGATACGCGGCATGCGGTAGAACTGGTCGCGCGGAGTGGATGGGTCGAGCTCCTGCGGTGCGCTCTTGGAGGGCCCGCGCTTGCCGGCGTGCATGACATCGCCACGGCCGCCGCGCGGTTCCACCGCTGGTTCGTCCTTGCCCGCGCCGTCGCCATAAATGGTCTCGGGCGTTGCGCCGAACATGTTCTTCATCCCGAGCGTGATCCCGGCGGTGGCGTGCTCCTTCATCTTGGCCATGGAAATGACCACGTCGCTCTCCGCCCAGGCATGATTGAAATCGAATCCCGGAAAGATGTAGCCGCCGCGCGCAGCCATCAGGCGGTGATAGCTCCGCCCATGCCCCAGGAAGTTGGTGTTCTCCATTTCGACGACGGGGGCGGCGTTCAAGTAATCGCTCGGATCCCAGCCGGCGTCGAGCATAAACTCCTCGAGCGGTTCGCCGAGGGCAAAGCAACCCTCGAGTACACGGATCCGCTTGGCGCCGGCGGCAGCCAGGTGGCGGATGGTGGCGCTGATAACCGCCGGGTGGGTGTAGTGCGAGAGTTCCGAGGGGACGGTCCCCAAGCGCTCGCGCGGGCCGCCGGTCATGTTCACCTTCAGCGCCACGGTCTTGCCGGCGACGAGCCGGCCCAAGCCGCCCAGTTGATCGAACATGCGGCCCAGTGTGGGCGCCAGTTCCGCGCCGTAGCTGGTGCAGCGGGCGATGCTGACGGGCGCCGTTGGGGCATGCGGATTGAAAACCGCGGCTTTTCTCGAACAGGCCGGCACGACCAGCGCCGCGAGACCGGCGAGGGCCTGACGGCGGGAGAGAGTGGAATGCTGGCAGGGATGCTCAGGCATGTGCGTACTCTAATTCTACGGCAATATATACCGAAAAGTCTGGTAAAACCATTTCGGGACGCGCCGGATTGCCGGTCAGGGTCACAGCTTTGGGCGAAGCGGAGCGGGGGTCGTGGAATCGCGCTGATTTGACGGGACGGCCCACCTGCAGGACCACCTCGTGGCCGGGAGCCTCGCCGCCGTAGTTGACAATGTGGACGATGGCGGCGGCGAGGTCGGGCGAGGAGGCGGTGTGGGTATGGAGCAGACCGCCGTTGAACAGCCGGACCGGGTCGTAGCGCTTGCTGGTGAGCAGATGAGCGTCGTTGGCCAGAGTCCAGGGATCGTCGAAGGGGGCCCGCGCCAGCGCCACGCGGCCTTGGCCCAGGGAGAAGATATCGAAGCGCGGATGGGGATGCTGGTTCATCGGTTTCAGGCCTGGGAAGGTGCGGGCGGCGGATGGGCCGGCCAGGACCAGACCGCCGTCGCGGGCAAACGACTGCAGCAGTGCTGCCAGCTTGCGCTGGGGCGCGGCCTGGTCCAGATACAACGCGGCGCGGCGGTGGGTGAAATCGGCAGGGCCGGCGGCCGGGGCATAGACGGGCCAGAAAGGCGCCTGCTGGCGCGCGGCCAGGAGCATGGTTTCGCCGGCGACGTATTCGTTGTCGCCGCTGAAGTCGGAGAGTATCATCAGCGGGGCGACGGCAGGCCAGGCCCGCCAGGCCGAGTGCGCCTCGAACCAGCGCGCCAGGGCGGCCAGGGTCTTCCAGTCGTCGACGGCGCGCGAATGGCCCTGGGCCAGTGCCAGGGCGAAGTCCGGCGGGAGCCACAGCGGCCGCCGGCCGCCATAAGCGAAAGCTTCCGCCAGTAGCAGCTGCAGATGGGCCTGGCGCACCGTGCGCGGGTCCTTGGGAGGATCCGAGCGCACCCACACGGCGCGCCCGGGGCCGCGCGAACGGGCATAAAGATAGAGCCAGCCGTTGGCGTCAAGCCACGGCTCGCCGGTGGGACCAGCGGTCCCGTCGGCCACGCCTTTCCAGGAATAGGCCGGCCAGAAGCCGTCGCTAATGGCCAGGACGTCGGTGGGTTGCGCCCAGTCGATCTCCTTCCAATCCCGCCAGGCCAGGGTGGGCACATGGAGGCCTGCCGCGCGCCCGGCCCCGGCGAGCGCGGGGGGCGCAGTGGTGGGGAAGGCGATGGCATTGAAGGGCGTGTCGCGCAGCAGGCTCAACTGGCCGGGGCCCCATTGCGCGGGCCATTCGAAAGGGATCCAATCGGTGGGCGCCGGGTTGGTCACAGCAGTTCAATCTCCAACTTGGTCACGGAGGCGGGCGCGAACCGCACGACGAACTCCGGCCCGGACACGTTCAGAGACTGCCGGACCGGCTCGACGTTGCGCGGCGCGTCGAAGGTGTTGTGGGCGCGCAAGTCGGCGTGGCTGAGCAGGGTGGCGTTCACTGATTTAGCAGACGCACCGCGCAGACGGATGGTTCGCTCGGCTGGCGCATCGTGGCGGGTGTGGACCAGAGTGAGCGTCAGAACCCTGTTCTTGAGGGACGCGGAGCCGCTCAGTTCGGCGAGCGGTGGCTGATTGGAGCTGAGGCGGGCTTCCGTGTCGATCACCGCGGGCACCTTGGCGCCGCCCTGGTGGGCCGCATACATGGCGAAGACGTGGTAGTTGGGGGTCAGCGTGAACTTGTCCTCGTAGGCCAGGAAGAGCCCGTGGAGGCAGTTGATCATCTGCGCCACGCAGGCCATTCCGACCTTCTCGGGATGGCGCTGGAAAGTGTCCAGCGTGAGTCCGGCGACCAGCGCGTCGCGCAGCGAGGACTGCTGGGCGAAGATATACGCCGGAGCCGGCTCGGTGCCGACGTTGTGCCAGGCGCCCCACTCGTCGATGGCCAGCTTGACGTGGCGGCCGGGATCGTGGACCGCGAGCGCGCTCCAGTGGCGCTCGATCAGCGTCTCCATGCGATTGGCCTTGGCCAGGAGCTCGTACCATTCAGCGGTGCTGAAGTCGATGGGCGACTTGCCGGCGGTGCCGCAGTAATAGTGCAGCGCCCAACCCCAGACGCGGTCCACCAGCGCCGGGTTTTTCGCCGCCAGCGAGCCGAAAAAACGATCGGTCCAGCCGATACTGTCGCCGGCAGCGCCCCCGTCCGGACCGGAGGCGATGAAGGCCAGCGGGACGCCCATGCCGGGGGTCCAGGCGGTGTAGCGGCGGAATGCGGTCGAGTACTCTTCCGGCGTCATCTCCCCGCCGCAGCCCCAGCTTTCGTTGCCCACGCCCCACAGCCGGACATTGAAGGGATCGCGGTCGCCGCCCTGTTCCCTCAGGCGCGCCAGAGTGGTCGAGCCGGCGGGCGAATTGCAATAGTCGATCCACTCGTAGAAATCCCTGGCCGGCAGGCTGCGGACGTCGCCCGCGATGTAAGGCTCCGCGCCGCTGAGGCGGCAGAAGCGCACGAACTCCGAGGTGCCGAACCAATTCGGCTCGAAGCGCTGCGGGCCGCCGGCCTGTTGGGCGAGCGGCCCCACATCCATCCAAAAGCTGGTGCGCACGGGGCGGGCGGCGCGCGGGCCGACGCCATCGCGCCAATTATAGGAATCGGCGAAACAGCCTCCCGGCCAGCGGATCACCGGCGGGCGCAGCGGCTTCAGGGCGTCGATCAGGGCCTTGCGAATCCCGCCGATATTGGGGATACGGCTGTCCTCGCCGACCCATACGCCGTCGTAGATCACGCCGCCCAGATGTTCGATGAAGTGGCCGTGCAACAGGGGTGAAATCGTCGCGCCCGGACGAGTCGGATCCAGGTTAACGAAGGCGCCGGCGGCGCGGGCCGATCGGGCGGCGAGTGCGCAGGCGGACGCACCGAGAGCCGAACTCAGGAATTTTCTGCGGAACACTTTCGACTCCAAGAATGTGAGTTCAGATTATCACAGCCGGATCACCGGAAAGGCAGCCTGAAAGCGTCCGCCGGCGCGGGTGCAACAGGCGTCAAGCGCACGCGAGGGGGTCTATTTGCCATCGAAGCCGGGGGCGAGCTTGATGGCCAGGTAATTGACGACCTGCGCTTCGTTGCGGACGGCTTCCATGTAAGCCCCGCGCAACAACTGTTCCTTGCGCGTGCGCAACTCCTCGCGGATGCTCTGTTGCACGCGCGGGTCGTTGAGGTCGCGCTGTCCGGCCGGCTCGCGCTGGATGACTTTCAGGACGCGCCACACGCTGCCGGCGTGGATCGGGGCGGAGAACTGCCCGGGCGGCAGCGTGAGGATCAATTTGCGAATTTCCGGGTCGGCCTTCTCGATCGCGGATTCTCCGATGAAGCCCATGTCGCCGCCGTTGGGCGCGCTTTCGGGATCCTCGGAGAAACTCTGCGCCAGCGTGGCGAAATCATCGCCCTGCTTGAGGCGCGCCTCCAGCATCTGGATCTTCTTGCGCGCCTGATCCTCGTTCTGCGCCTTGTCCCGCTTCAGGTTTTTCACGTCGGTGGACGGCTGGGCGCTGACCATGATCTGGGCGATGCGGTAGTTGTTCTCGGGGTAGTTGAAGGCCGCCTTGTTGGCGTTGTAGAAATCGCTGACGTCCTTGTCGGTGATGTTGATGCGGGACAGGACTTCCTTGTTGAGCAGCTTCTCGGTGCTCAGATCGCGGCGCAGCTTGCCCTTCAGCTCGTCGACGGTCATGGCGCGGTCGTTCAGCTGCTTCTGAAACTCCTCCTGCGTGTAGGGAGCGCGGATTTCGTTGAACTTGGTGTCAACCTCGGCCTCGGTGGCGATGAGCCCCAGTTTTTCGGCGCGCTGCAGCAACAGCTCTTCGTCGATCAATGCATGCAGCACGGTCAGTTTCTGGATCTGCACCTGGTCGGCGTCGGGCTGTTTGGGAAACTGCCACTTGAGCTGGCGGTCCACGTCGGCATAGGTGATGACGTGGCCGTTCACCGTCGCGGCGACGGTGGCGGGAGGCGTTTTCCTGCAGGCGGGGAGGACCAGGAATGCGGCCAGCGCGCTGGAAACGAAGAGGATGGAGCGGACAGATATCACCATTGTCATTGTACTGGAGCGCGACTCTGCGGATGGGACCTAAAGTTACGGGATCCGGCGCGGCGCGACTCCGCCGCGCTCCCGGGAAAGGCTCCGCGGACACGGGAAAGCAACCCGGCCGCGGCGCACGCGAACCCGTCAGGCAAGTAACTCACGGACCTTCTCCAGGCCGGCGGGCTCGCTGAACGACACCGCGCGCCGCTCCGGGTCGATGTTCTTCAGCAGTCCGCACAGCACGGCGCCCGCGCCGACCTCGACAAAGCGCTCAGTGCCGGCCTCGATCAGCAGGCGCATGGAATTCAGCCACAGGACGCTGCCCGGCACCTGGTGATAGAGCCCTTCGCGCGCTTCGATGCCGGTACTGATGGAGCGCGCCTGCCAGTTGTTAATCAGCGGGATCTCGAGATCGGCGAACTCGGTGGCATCCAGATCGGCCTTCAGGCGGCGCTGCGCGGGCTCCATGAGCGGGCAATGAAAAGGAGCGCTCACCGGCAGCAGCACCGCGCGCTTGGCGCCCGCCGCCTTGGCCAGTTCCACGGCCCGCCGCACGGCGCCGGCGTGGCCGGCAATGACGATCTGATCGGGAGAATTGAAATTGGCGGCGCTGACGACCTCGCCCTGGGCGGCGTCCGCCAGCACGCCTTCCAGTTTCTCGGCCGGCAGACGCAGCAGGGCGGCCATCGCGCCCACGCCCGGACTCACGGCTTCCTGCATGTAGCGGCCGCGGCTGCGCACCAGGCGCAGGGCGGCGGCGAATTCGAGCGAGCCCGCGGCCACCAGGGCCGAATACTCACCCAGGCTGTGGCCGGCCACGTAGTCGGGCCGGAAGCCTTGTTCCCTCAGCACGCTCCAGGCGGCGATGGAGACCGTCAGCAGCGCCGGCTGGGTATTCTCGGTCAGTCTGAGCTGATCCTCCGGGCCTTCGAAGCATAGGCGCGAAATCGGAAAACCGAGCACGTAGTCGGCCTCGTCGAAAACGGCGCGCGCCGCGGCGTGGCTTTCAGCCAGCGCTTTGCCCATGCCAGGGGCCTGCGAGCCCTGGCCCGGGAAAAGGAATGCAATTGGGGACATGGGAATCTTTATTGTACGCCCCGCTCCGCAGGCGCCCAAGTTGATGCGCGGCCCAGGCGGGAGGCGTGGAGACATTCGCCGCGACGGGGGTAACCCGGGCCGGTTTGGAAGCACCTACTCCGACGGGTGGCGGGCTGAGCCGCGGTGCACGCCGCAGGCGCCGGGGTGTGCCGGGGGTGCATTCAGCGCTGCGGCGCGAGCTGGCGGCCGCGGCCCGTCGTATTCTCCGGAGCGGCATGGAAAACGCCGCCGGAGGGGGAACCTTTGGCGCCCGAAACGCAATACATAAGTGAGCGCCTTGAAGCAACTGAGTGACGAGGAACTGTACCGGCTGATGCGCGGGGGCGACCAACGCGCATTCGCGGAATTGTACGAACGGCGCCGGCCGGCCATCTACCGCTATGCGCTGCACATGTCGGGCAGCCACGCGGCGGGCGAGGAGATCGCGCACGAAGTGTTCGTGCAGCTGATGGGGCCGCGGGCGGGGTTCGATGCGCGGCGCGGGTCTCTCGAAGCCTATTTGTACGGCGTGGCCCGCAACCTGGCCCGCACGGCGCGGCGCATGGGGCGCGTCGAGGAACTGAAGGACCAGCCGGTGGAGCACGATGTGGTCGGCGGTCTGATCAAACGGGAGATGGTGGCCGCGTTGTATGCAGCCCTGGATGCGCTGCCGGAACGGTATCGCGATGTGATCGCATTGTGCGATCTGGAGGAGCGCAGTTACGAACAGGCGGCGGGGCTGTTGGGATGTCCGGTGGGAACGGTCCGGTCGCGGTTGCATCGCGCCCGCATGTTCCTGGCGGCGAGATTGAAGCCCGTGGGCTGCGCCTCGGAGGTGGCGGCGAGATGAGCGCAATGGACTGCCGGGCATGGGCCTCTGAACTTGTGGAGTGCGCGCGGACCGGCGCAGCGCCGCGGCGGGAACTGCAGCAGCATCTGCGGGAGTGCCCGGCGTGCGCGGCGCGAGCGGCGGGCGAACGGAATCTGGAGGCGTACCTTCACGCCGCGCGGGAAGCCGCGGCCACCCCTCAGCCGGCGCAGGCTGAACGCGTGCGGATCATGCAACAGTTCGCCCTCATGCACCGGCGCACGCGGCATCCGGTCCTGCGCTGGGCGCTGGCCGCCGCGGCGGCGCTCGTTCTGATTGTGGCCGTGGGAGCGGTGTGGAACGGCGGGTGGGGAGCGCCTCGATGGGCCCGGCCGGCGGGCGCTTCCACGGGGATCGGCGCGGGGGCCGAGATGGCCGAGGCCGAGGCGCCGGACGCCGGCGAGGGCTTCGTGGCCGTGCCGTACGCGCCGCCCCTGGCGCAGGGCGAGTTTGTGAGGATCGTCCGTGCGGAGCTGGGTCCGGTGGAGCTGGCCCGGATGGGCGTTCTGGTCAACGTTGGAGACGCCAGCGAAATCCCGGCCGACGTGGTCGTCGGCGAAGATGGATTCCCGCGGGCGGTGCGAGTTTTGGACGACAGTCAATTCTAGAAATCGGTGGAAAGGAATTCACGATGAAGAAGGCAGTTCAAATCGGTTTGTTCCTGCTGCTGACGGCAGGGGTGGCGTTGGCGCAGGGGCCGGGGCCGGGAGGGCGGCATCCAGGCGCATTCGGGCCCGGCGGCAACGAGGGTTTCGGCATGCTGTTCGCGGGCCCGGGCTCCCGGACGCCCGTGACCGGCGCGCCGTATTCGGCGGTACAGGTCACGCAGTTCCAGCAGACCCTGGAAGGCGGGAATCAAGTCTCGCGGCAGGCGCAGACGAAGGTCTACCGCGATAGCCAGGGCCGCGTCCGGATGGAGCGGACGGCCTCGGCCGGGGCTCCCGGCGGGCCGGCGGCCGAAACCACGATCTCCATTTTCGACCCCGTGGCCGGGAACTCTTACATGCTCAATCCGCAGAAGATGACAGCCTCCAGCATGACGCTTCCGCCCGCCCGGCAGGACAAGGACGCCGCCGCCGTCAGACCGCGCGGGCGCGGCCCGGGACCGGATGCGGCGAATGCGGCGCAGGAGGAGCTCGGCACTCAAACGATCAACGGATTGGCCGCGACGGGAAAGCGCACGACCAGGACCATCCCGGCCGGCGCCTTCGGAAACGCGCAGCCCATCCAGATCGTTCGCGAAGTCTGGGTTTCAACCGATCTGAAGGTTCCGTTGACGATCAAGAGCTCGGATCCGCGTTTCGGCACCACGGTCACGCAGTTGACCAATATCGTCCAGGGCGAGCCGGACGCTTCGTTGTTTCAGGTTCCGGCGGGTTACGCGGTCACCCCGCGGACCAGGCCGGGGCGCCAGCAGTAGCGGCCCGGCAGCATGATCAGCCTGACAGCATTAGCCGATTGACAGGCTTTGGGGATCCGCCCCGCCCGCGGCGGATCCCCGGCGGCCGTGCGATGCGCCCCGCTGATCGCAAACAACACCACGCCGGTGTGTTTCATGGCCGCGAGTAGTACCATGGCGCATTGACTTACGCGCAGTCCTGGAGTTGACTAGGAAATGGAGTGGAGTGCTTGAGCCCGGCTCAAGGCGGGCGCGGGGCGGCCGAAACGGCATGAAACGCAAGAAGCCGGCTAGTCCGACGATGGAAACCGCGGAGACGCTGATCCCGATCCCCGTGGAAGTCGCCGCGTTTCGCAAGCCGGCCAGGCGCGGCAAGTGCGTCATTTGCGGTGAGCCCGTGGCCCAGTTTTCCGAAGAGAATCTGTGCTGGGTATGCCGCCGGCTGAAAATCAGCGCCTGGAAAGACGCCGAGATCCAGCCGTCCATGCAGGAATAGGCCCGCCGGTCCTACTTCGGTTCCTCAATCGCAATCAACAGATCCTTTGGCTCGACGGTCTGGCCGACCTGCACGGGGCGCTCGGCCACGCGGCCGTCCACCGGCGCGTAGACCGTCGTCTGCATCTTCATGGCCTCGATCACCAGCAGCTTGTCGCCCTTCTTCACCTCTTGATTCAACTCCACGGCGATGCTGGTGACCGCGCCGGGAATCGGGGCGCCGACGTGGCCGGCCTGCAATGGATCGGCCTTGGGGTTGGCGCGTGTCTCGACCTTCAACTTGCGGTCGCGGACCCGCACTTCGCGCGGCTGGCCGTTCAATTCGAAGAACACGGTCCGGTTGCCGTCCTGATGCGGGTCGCCGACCGCCAGAAACTTCACCACCAGCGTCTTGCCGGGCTCGAGATCGACCGCCATCTCCTGGTCCTTCTGCATCCCGTAGAAGAACACCGGCGAGGGCAGCACGCTGAGGTCGCCGTAAGACGCCCGCGCCTTGGCGAATTTCAGGAAGACGTCGGGGTACATGACGTAACTCATTAGCTCCGTCTCGCCCGGCTTGTGGCCGGTCTTCTTTTCGATGACGGCGCGCGTCTCGTCGAAATCGATGGGCGCCAGGCGTGCGCCCGCACGCCCGCGCCTGGGCTTGCGGCCGCGCAGAATCACTCCGGCGATCTTCTTCGGCCAGCCCCCTTCCGGCTCGCCCAGCGCGCCTTCAAACATCTCCACAACGGAGTTGGGAATGTTCAGGCTGTGGTCCGGCGGAAGGTTCTCAAATTCGTGGACCGTCATGCCGTGCTGGATGAGGAACAGCGCCAGGTCGCCCACCACCTTGCTCGACGGCGTGACCTTCACGATGTCGCCGAAAGCGTGGTTTACGTCGGCGTACATGCGCGCGATCTCGGGCCAGCGATTGCCCAGGCCGATGTGTTCGGCCTGTTCGCGCAGATTGGTGTACTGGCCGCCGGGCATCTCGTGGATGTAGACGTCGGCCATGCCCGAGCGCGGCGCCGTGTCAAAGGGCGCGTAGTTGAACCGCACCGTCTCCCAGTAGTCGGAGCACCCGTTCAGCGCCTCGAAATCCAGCCCCGTGGCGCGCGCGCGATCGTGCTGCAGCGCCGCGACGATCGAATTCAGGTTGGGCTGGCTGGTTGACCCGGACATCGCCGAAATGGCCCCGTCGGCGACATCCACTCCCGCATCGCAGGCCTTGAGAACGGAGGCCGCCGCGATGCCGCTGGTGTCGTGCGTGTGGAAGTGGACCGGCAGGCCGATTTCGTTCTTCAGCGCCTTCACCAGGCGATACGCCGCATACGGCTTCAGCAGCCCGGCCATGTCCTTGATGGCCAGCGTGTGCGCGCCCATGCGCTCCAGTTCCTGGGCCATGCGGACGTAGTATTCGAGCGGATATTTGTCCCGCCGCGGGTCGTCGATGTCGCCGGTGTAACAGATGGCGGCTTCGCAGACCTTCTTCGTGCGCCGCACCGCCTCCATCGCCACTTTCATATTCGGCAGCCAGTTCAGCGAGTCGAAGATGCGGAAGATGTCGATGCCCTCCGCCGCGGCTACCTCGACAAAGCGCCGCACGGCGTTGTCGGGATAAGCCGTGTAGCCGACGGCGTTGGAGGCGCGCAGCAGCATTTGGAAGCAGATGTTGGGCACGATCTCGCGCAGCTTCCGCAGCCGCGTCCAGGGATCTTCCAGCAGGAAGCGCAGCGCCACGTCGAACGTCGCGCCGCCCCACATCTCGAGGCTGTACAACCCGGCCAGATGGTGCGCCACATAGCCCGCGATGCGAACCATGTCCCAGGTGCGCATGCGCGTCGCCATCAGCGACTGGTGCGCGTCGCGGAACGTGGTGTCGGTGAGCAGCAGGCGTTTCTGCTTCAGAGTCCACTGGGCAAAGCCCTCGGGACCGAGCTCGTCGAGCAACTGCCGCGTGCCCCGGCTGGGCGTGGTGCTGTCGTGCGGCGGAACCTTCGGCTCGCGGATCTGGGCCGGCGCCTGCCGGCCGGCCATCTCGGGATTTCCATTCACGATGATCTCGCCCAAGTAGCTGAGCAGGCGCGTGGCGCGGTCCTGGCGGGCCTGGAACCGGAACAACTCCGGCGAAGTTTCGATAAAGCGCGTTGACACCTGGCCGGCTCGAAAGTCCGGGTGGCCGATGACATTCTCCAGGAACGGGATATTCGTCTTTACCCCGCGGATGCGGAACTCTCTCAGGCAGCGGTCCATGCGCTGGCAGGCCTGCTGCATGTCGTTGCCGCGCGCGGTCACCTTCACCAGCAGAGAGTCGTAGTACGGCGTGATGACCGCGCCGCCGTAGGCTGACGCGCCGTCCAGCCGGATGCCGAAGCCCGCCGGCGAGCGATAGGTCTGCAGCCGGCCGTAGTCGGGCACGAACCCGTTGGCCGGATCCTCGGTTGTCACCCGGCATTGCAGTGCCGCGCCGCGGATTTCGATTTTGTCCTGCGGCGGAATGGCCATTTCGCGCCCGTGCAGCGCCAGGCCCTCCGCGATTTGAATCTGGGCGCGCACGATATCGATGCCGGTCACCTCTTCGGTCACCGTGTGCTCCACCTGGATGCGCGGATTCACCTCGATGAAGAACCACTCGCCCGTGTCGATGTCCACCAGGAACTCGACCGTGCCCGCGCTGACGTAATGCGCCGCCCGCGCGATCGCGATCGCCGCATCGCACAGCGCCGTGCGGATCTTCGGATCCAGACCGATCGCAGGCGCCACTTCGACGACTTTCTGATGGCGCCGCTGGACGCTGCAATCGCGTTCCCAAAGATGAACCACGTGGCCCTGCCGGTCGCCCAGAATCTGCACTTCGACGTGCCGCGCGCGGGCGATATAACGTTCCGGAAACACCGCCCCGTTGCCAAACGCGGCCAGCGCCTCGGAGCTGGCTTCGTGGAAACGGGCCGCCAGCTCCTCGCGCGTTTTGACGATCCGCATGCCGCGGCCGCCGCCGCCGAACGCGGCTTTGAGAATCAGTGGAAACCCGATCCTGGCCGCGGCCTGCTCGGCCTGCTGCAGCGTAGCCGCCGCGTGGCTGGAACCGGCGAGAACCGGCACGCCGGCCTCATGCGCCAGGCGCCGCGCGCTGGTCTTGTCGCCGAGCATTTCGAGAATCTCGGGTGGCGGTCCGACAAACGTGATGCCGGCCTTCTGGCAGGCGCGCGGCAGGGCCGGGTTCTCGGACAGGAATCCGTAGCCAGGATGGATCAGGTCCACGCCTTTCTCGGCCGCTAGGGCGACAATCCCCTCGACATCGAGATAGGCCTGCACCGGCCCTCGCCCGGCGCCCACCAGATACGCCTCGTCGGCCTTGAAGCGGTGCAGGCTGAGCCGGTCCTCCTGGCTGTAAATGGCCACGGTCTTGAGTCCCAGCTCATTGGCCGCGCGAAAAACCCGGATGGCGATTTCGCCCCGGTTCAGAGCTAGCAGCTTTTTCATTGTTCCCACTAAGGTAGCATGTGAATTTCCGGGAACACCGGGCCGCAAGCCTTCGTCTATCAAGACTGAACTGAGGTGCCCATGCGTCTATCCGTTGCTCTGGCTCTGGGCCTGCTGTCGCTGCCGCTCGCGGCCTGCATTGGGGGCGATTCCGACATTTGGGGCAATTCCGACCGCTATAAGGAAGGTTTCTCCTATGACTTCAAGCTGGCCCCGGGCGGCCGCCTGGAGGTCGAGAGCTTCAATGGCCAGGTCGAGGTGATCGGCTGGGATAACGACACCGTGCAGGTGCGCGGCGCCAAAAACGCCTCCCGTCAGGAGGTGCTGAAGGAGATCACCATCGATGCCAGAAACAGCCCTTCCGAAGTCCGGCTGCACGCCATCAGCCCCGGGCCGAACTGCAACTGCGGCGTCTCCTTCACCATCAAGGTCCCCCGCAAGACCAGGCTGGACAACGTCTCCACTTCCAATGGCAGCCTGCGCATCGAGAGCATCGATGGCCGTGCCCGGGCACGCACTTCCAACGGCAGCATCCGCGTCTATGACATCAGCGGCGACGTCGAGGCGACCACCTCCAACGGCGGCATCGAGGCGCGGAAGGTCACCGGGCAGGCCATCCTGCGAACGTCGAATGGCCGTATCCGGGGCGACAACCTGCGCGGCGGCCTGGAGGCTGTAACGAGCAACTCCTCGATTGACGTGACGGTTTCCGAGGCGGACCCGGCCCGGCCCCTCATTCTCACTTCTTCCAACGGTGCCATCACGCTCAGCCTGTTGACCTGGAAGGGGAATGAGATTCGCGCCGTCACCTCCAACGGCAGCGTCAACATCCTTCTTCCGCCGGCGCTCAACGCCCTGGTCAAGGCCTCCACCTCCAACGGCAGCATCCACACCGATTACGAGGTGACCAGCTCGCATTTCACCAAAACTTCGCTGGACGGCCGCATCGGCCAGGGAGGCCCGCCGATCAGCGCGCAAACCTCCAACGGGAATGTCCGGATCGCGAAACTCTGACACCCCCGCGCCCCGGTTGTGGCAAAGCGCCCCGTAGTCTGCAAGAATAGGCGAGATCTATGGTTTCGCCGCAGGATGAGATCCGTATTTCGCACGTTGTCTTCGACTATGCGGCCAGAATCGGACAGGAACAGGACCTGGACCGTTTGCTCGTGCTGGCCGCCGACATGGCGCGCGACCTCCTGGCGGCCGACCGCTGCAGCATCTGGATGGTGGATCCCGCTACGGGTGAGATGTGGACGCGAGTCGCCCATGGCGTCGAGCCGATCCGCGTCTCGGCCGGCCACGGTCTGGTCGGGGCCTGTGTTCAGGGCAACGAGATCATACTCGTCAACGACGCGCTGAACGACCCGCGTCTGTATCGCAGCGTCGGGCAGAAGACCGGCTATGAAACGCGCAGCGTCCTGTGCATGCCGCTGCACGGCGCATCGGAGCGCGTCATCGGCGCATTCCAGGCGCTCAACAAGCCCGGCGGCTTCTCGGCCGAGGACGTCAAACTGCTGCACCTCGCGGCTTCCTACTCCGCCAGCGCCATCGAGACCCAGACCCTGCGCAAGGAGGCCGAGCAGGCGCAGCTCATGCGCCGTGAGCTCGAGATCGCCCGCGACGTGCAGATGCGCCTGTTCCCGCGCGTTCTGCCCGCCGTGCCGGGCGTCGAATACGAGTGCTGCTGCTTTCCCGCCAAGCTTGTCGGCGGCGACTACTACGACGTGATTCCGATGCCCGGCGGACGCACCTGCATCACGCTGGGCGATGTCTCGGGCAAGGGCATTCCCGCGGCCGTTCTGATGGCCAGCATCCAGGCCTCCATCCGGGTGAGCATGACGCGCGGCGCCGACTCCCTGGTGGATGCGGTCCGGGCTTTGAACCAGACCGTCTACTCGACCACCGCCGCGGAGCGCTACACCACGCTCTTCACCGCTTTCCTCGAACCCGGAGCGCGCCGCATCACCTACCTGAACGGCGGCCAGGCCGCGCCCATGCTGCTGCGGGCTTCCGGCGCATTGACACGCCTCGACGAGGGTGGCCCGCCAGTGGGATTGCTCCCCGTCGCGCCGTTTCGCGAGGCCACGGTCGACCTGCAGGCCGGCGACCTGCTGGTCGTGTTTTCCGACGGCGTCAGCGAGGCCAATAACCCGGCCGGCGAACTGTGGAACGAGGACGAGCTCGCGCAGGTGGTCCGCTCCTGCGCCGGGCTGCCGGCGCCGCAGGCCCGCGACCGGATTCTCGACGCCGCGAACCGCTTCGCCGACGGCGCCGACCCCGCCGACGATATGACTCTCACCGTCTTCCGCTGCATCTGACTCCCATGCCCGGCCGGCCCTCTCCTTCCATGACCCTGCGCTTCCGCGGCGTGCGCGGCTCCCTGCCGACGCCCGTTCCCTCGAATCTGCGCTACGGCGGCAACACCACCTGCCTGGAAATTCAAGTCGCCGACGGGCGGATTCTGGTCATCGACGCCGGCACGGGCATTCGCAGCCTCGGCCTCGAGATCGAGGCCTCCCAGGCTGTTTCGCTGTCACTGCTGCTCACCCATTTCCACTGGGATCACATCCAGGGCATTCCCTTCTTTACACCGCTCTACAACGCCCGCAACCGCCTCGACATCTATTCGCCCCGCCCCATCGCGGAGGCGCGCGAAATCCTGGAAGGACAGATGTCCGCGCCGCTGTTTCCCGTCCCGTTTGAGTATCTCGCCGCGGTCCGCCGGTTCCACCAGGTGCTGGAGCCGTTCGATGTGGGGCCGATCCGCGTCACGCCGGTCCCGCTCCACCACCCCCAAGGCGCCTCCGGCTACCGCATCGATTGCGCCGGCCATTCCATCGTTCACGCCTGCGACCACGAACCGGGCGTCCAGGAAATCGATGACAACATCGTGCATGTTGCGGAAGGGGCCGACGTGCTCATCTGCGACGCTCAATATACGCCCGCCGAGTACGAGTGCCGGCGCGGATGGGGCCACGGCACATGGCTCGATTCGGTCCGGATGGCACGGCGCGCCGGTGTCAGAAAGCTGGTCCTCACGCATCACGATCCCGACCACGAGGACGTGTTTCTCGATGGCCTGCTCGTGTGCGCCCGCCAGGAGTTTGCCGCCACCCTCGCCGCCGCCGAGGGGCTGGTGCTGACGGTCCCCTGAGCCCGATTCGGTCGTTTCATCCTGGAATCGCAACCATCGTGAGCCGCATTCGAAGGCCAGGCTCAAGCGCATTGAGCGCTTGCTTATATGCACACGGATATGTACAATAGGACCGTGCCGTTCGAATGGGACCCGGTCAAGGCGGCGACCAACGTTCGAAAGCATGGAGTTCAGTTCTCAGAGGCGCTGGGCGTATTCAGCGACGACCATGCGATCACGATCAAGGACGACGAAAGCGACCCGGATGAACGGCGGTTTGTGACTTTGGGTATGGGCATAAAGGGGCGCGTTCTGGTCGTTGTGTTCTGCTATCGCGGGGAACACCTCCGCATCATTTCGGCGCGGACGGCCGGGCGGCTCGAGCGCGAACAATACGAGGCGCGGCAATGAGGGATAACTACGACTTCAGCAAAGGCCGGCGCGGCCGCGTGGTGGCCGAGCCGCCGGTTGAGCCCGGAAAGGTGCGGATCACCATCCGGCTGGATGAGGACCTGATCGACTACTTCGGTAAGCTCGCCGACCGGTCCGGCGGCAAAGTCGGCTACCAGACGTTGATCAATGCGGCGCTGCGCGAATACGTCGGGGGGAAAACCATAAAGTGGGAACAGACCCTCCGGCGCATCATTCGCGAGGAGATGGCGCGGAACAACGCCGCCTGAGCTTCGCGCGCCGGCGGCTGCCCTCACAACACCCGCTGCCCGTTCAGCGCGAATCCCTTGCGGTTGTCGAACGGGTCCACGGTCGCCTCGATGCCCAGCACCGGATGCACCGTCTTGTGGCCGTATTCACGGTACACGCGCGCGAATAGCGACACCTCGAGAAAACCCGTCCAGTCGGCCAGAGTGAGGAATTTCATGGTGCCGTCGCCGGTGGGATGGTGGCGGTCGGCGACGACGAGCCCGCACACGCGCACCTGTTTTCCATACAACGATTGCTGCCGGCGGGTGAGGTCGGCGGCGCTCAAGTAGCGCCGCCAATCGCGCCCCGGAGCGAAGTACTCGAGCGGGTGCACGCTCACCGGAAAGCCCAGCACTTCGTGCTCCCAGCGGGCCTGCAACTCCGGCGCCGGATCGAAAGAGGCGGGCAGTTCGGGTTCGATCAGCGCCGCATCGGCGCCCCGGAAAGAGATGCCCGGCTGGACCGCCGTCTCCAGCCGTTGCAGCCGCCAGAACAGGCGCCCGCGCGGCTCGCCGAAGACGTCGAACGCCCCGGCCTTCAGCAGCGCCAGCCATTCGGCGCGCGAGGGTTTCACGTGGCGGAAGAAATCGCCGATGTCGTGAAACGGGCGCCCGGCCGTGATGCGGTCGAGCGAGTTTTGCGTCAGTCCCTTCACCTGGTCCAGCGGCAGCAGGATTGTGTTTCCCTCGACCAGGAAGCGGCGCGAGTCGGACCCGTGCAGATCGGGCAGCCGGAACCGCGCCCCCTGCCGCAGCGCTTCCATCACGTACAGCAGCGGCGAGTAGAAGCCGCGCCGCGACGTCAGCACCGCGGCCAGAAACTCGGCCGGGTAGCGCGTCTTCAGCCACGCCCCCGCGAACGCCTCCACCGCATACGCCGCCGAGTGCGCCTTGTTGAACATGTAGCCGGCGAACTCCCGCAGCATCGCCCAAACGGTTTCGGTCTCTTCCGGCGTGCGCCCCAGGCGCTGCGCGCACTCGCGGAATTCGTCGCCCAGGCTGTCGATCAGCTCCGGGCTCCTGTTCTTGACCAGCGCCCGCCGCAGCTGGTCGGCGCGGCCCCACGGCAGGCCCGCAAAGCCGTTGGCGACCAGCAGAATGTGCTCCTCGAACGCCATCAGGCCGTACGTATCGGCCAGCAGCGGCTCCAGCGATGGGTGCGCGTAACTGACCGGCTCCAGGCCCTGGTGCCGCCGTGCGAACGCCCGCTTGCGGCCCTCGTTGGCCGCGCCCGGACGGATGATCGACTCCACCGCCGTGAGGCAGTCGATGTCGCGGCAGTCGCTCATCACCAGCAGGCCGGTCATGGCCGGCGACTCGATGTGGAACACGCCGCGCGCGTTACCCGTGGCGATCACGTCCCATGTCGCGCGCGTCCTTCCAGTCGATCGCGCCCAGGTCGATCTGCAGGCCGCGGCTCTCCTCAAGATTCCGCAGCGTGTCGCGCAGCACGCTCAACCCCGCCTGTCCCAGCAGGTCCATCTTCAGCAGGCCCAGCTCTTCCACGTCGTCCATGGCGTAGTGCGTCGTCAGCAGATTCTTCGAACTCTTGAACAATGGCATGCGGTCGGCGATCGGGTCGCCGCTGATGACCAGCCCGCAGGGGTGCATGGCGAAGTGGCGCGGGATGCCGTCGAACTCGCCGGCCATGGCCAGTACGGTTTTGTAAGGCTCTTCGTTGTAGGGCAGATGGCTGCATTCGGGCGTCTGGCGCACGGCCTCGGCGGCGTCGCCCCGCATCCACGGAATGTGCTCTGTGAAGCGCCGCGCCTCGCGCTCGGGGATGCCGTAGACCTTGGCGATGTCGGCCACGGCGGAGCGCCCCTGAAAGGTGTGCACCGCGCCGATCATGGCCACGTGCTCCTCGCCGTAGCGCTCGAAGACGTGGCGGATCACCTCGTCCCGCCGGTCCCACGGCAGGTCGAGATCGATGTCGGCGAGCTTGGCGAACTGCATCCGCTCGCGATTCAGAAAACGCTCGAAGGTGAGGCCGAAGCGGAACGGGCAGACGTTGCTGATGCCGAGCACGTAGCACACCAGGCTGCCGGCCGCGCTGCCGCGCGCCAGCGTCCAGATGTTCTCGGTCGCGCACCATTCCACCAGGTCGGCGAAAACCAGGAAATACTCGGCGTAGCCGACCTCCTCGATGACGCCCAGCTCGCGCTCCAGGCGCTCGCGCACGCGCGGCTCGGCGTCCCGCCCGTAGCGCCGTTCGACGCCCGCTTCGACCTTCGCCCGCAGCAGCGCCACGGGATTCTCGCACGGAAATCTGGGAAAGCGGATGTCGCCCAGCTCGAAGTCGAAGCGGCAGCGTTCGGCCACGCGCAACGTATTCTCCATCGCCTGTCTCAGGCCGCCGAAGTAGCGCGCCATCTCTTCGCCGGTGTGCCAGTGATGGCGGCCGGGCGGGAGCTTTTCCGGATGGCTCTGGTTGAGCAACGTCAACGTGCGCATCGCCGCCAGAATGTCGTAGCGCAGGCGGTCCTCGGGAGCCAGGTAGTGCGTGTCGCAGGCCGTCACCAGCGGCACGCGATGGCGGCGCGCGAGCGTGGCGAACAGGCGCGCCAGGTACAGGTCTTCGTCGGCGTGCGGCGAGATCTCCAGCACCAGGTTCGGGCCGTAGACGGCGCGCAGGAAGTGGAGCGCGGGCGCGGGGTCGGCATTGCTCCTGATGGCGCGGGCGATCTCGCTGCGCGGCCCGGCCAGGCAAATCAATCCTTCCGCGAATTGTTGCAGACAATCGTGCGTCAGCCCGTTCGGATGTTCGATCCGCGCCGTCAGCAGGCGGCACAGATTGCGGTAGCCGCGCGCGTTCTCGATCAGCAGAACGAGCGTGGCCCCGCCATCCAGAGTCACTTCACTGCCGATCACCGGATGAATGCCGGCGGCGCGGGCGCGCTTATAAAACGCCACCGCGCCGGCCAGCGTGTCGCGGTCGGTCAGGCCCACGGCCGGCATGCCGCTCGCCCGCGCGGCTTCGACGATCTGCCCGGGCGGCATGGTGCTGTCGAGCAGCGAGTAGTAGCTGTGATTGTGCAGTGCGGCGTAGCTCATGGCGCGGCTTAGCTCAATCACTGTCCGGCTTCAGGCCGCATCGGGCGCGGCCAGCTCGTAGCCGCGCAACACCGCCGCGGGGCCGTGCAAGCGGCGCAGCAGGTCGATGGTGCGGGCCAGCCTGGCGTCGTACTCGCGGCGCGGCGAGACGGGCGCAAACAGCTCCAGTTGCGGCGAGGGGCGGTACACGCGGCCGGCCTTCAGCCGCAGCGCGCGCAGACGGACGCGCCGCGACCACGCCGCTTCCAGCAGTTGCGGCAGCACCGGAAAGACGTCGGTGTCCAGTGCCACCGGCTCGGTGAAGTCGTAATTGCGGCGCGACTCCTCGCGGTCGGTGTAAACGAGTTCGATCGTGATACGGCGGATTTCACTCGACGCCGCGCGGACCTGCGCCATCAGCTTCTCGGCCATGCGGCGCAGGGTCAGCCGCAGAAAAGGCTCGTCCCAGACGTCCTCGGCAAATTCGCTGCATTCGCTCCAGCCCGCCTCCGCGACCTTCTTTTTGCCGACCGGCTCTTCCGATACCCCCTGGGCGCGGCGCTGCTGAGGCAGGGCGTTCCGGCCCAGGATCACCGCCAGTGCGTCGACCGGTGCAGCGGCCAGTTGCGCGCACGTGCGAATCCCGGCCAGCTCCATGGATTGAAGGGCGTGCGAATCCATGCCGGGCAGCCAGGCCAGCGGCAAAGGGGCCAGAAACGCGCTTTCGTGGCCCGCCGCGACCGTCAGTTGGGCCGCCGGCTTGCGGACCCGCGCGGCGATGCGGGCGACCAGTTTATTGGTGGCGATGCCCGCCGAGATCGACAGCCGCAGCCACTCCCGCACGGTGGCCCGCAGACCGGCAACCACCTGCTCCGGCCTCTGGTCGAGGGCCCGCCCGGTCCCGGTGAGATCGAGCCACGCCGAACCGACCGAGGAAGGCTCCACCAGCGGCGTGGTTTCGCGGCACAGGCTCAGAATCTGGTCGAAAAAGCGTTCGTAAAGGTCGAAATGCGCCGGTAAAACGATCAACGGCGGCACGGCGCGCCGCGCCCGCGCAGTCGGCCAGCCGGGACGGATGCCGAAGCGGCGGGCTTCGCCGCTGGCCGAGAGCACGACGCCGCGCCGCTCCCCGCCAACGATGACGGGCCGGCCCCTCAGCCGCCGGTCGGCCGCCTGCTCGATGGAGGCGAAGAAGCGATCGCCGTCCCAATGGACCACGGTGCGCATTGGATAATTGGATAAGTCCTATAGTGTAAATAATTACACTATTGGGGACGGGTGGCAAGGGGGCGAGGTGATTAAAACCAGAAGATGAATGCGGCCTTGCAACTATGGCCGACGGCGTGGCAGGGTGCGGGTTTCCGGTTGACGCGCTCCATGGGGCGGGCTTCTGGAGCCAAGCCGCCGCCATTCCATTCCTGTTTCATGTTCTTGAGATGGAGCTGTCGACCCGGTAGCCGGCTCGCTTGCCATCGCGGTCGGATGTGAAGATCACACTCCTGCCCGCATGGTCGAAAACCGGGTGCGGGTGCTCGTCCTGCGAACGCCAGCTCGATCCGTGCCGGCACAATGGGAACCATTGAATTCTGGAGGATTCCCAACCCACCCTCAGCACGCTGATCCATGCGCCGCAGCCGTTGGGCGCAGGATCGTCGGGCCGTTCGTAGTAACCGTCGGTGACCAGAACGCCGGGGCGGCCTTCAGTGAAGTGGCCATACCGCTTCCAGCCGGCTGGGAAAGGAATCTCCACGCTCTGTGAGCCATCCGGATGCACCCGGCCCACATAGGCTGGCCCCTTGTAGTAGCTACCGTGATAGATGACGGCGCTGCCGTCCCGCTCCCACATTTCATGGCAGGTCCAGTCGGCGCGGCTTCGGCCATCGCCTTCACTCCTCAACCGGATGTGGCGCTTGCCGTCCCATAGCCACATCCGCCGGATGCCGCAATCGGCCGGCCACTCGTGGTTGTATAGGATCGCGTTCCGGTCGGCTGGAGAGAACTGAACATGGGTAATCCACGCCTTTGGCACACGCTCGCACAGGGTTTCCTCGCCGCTGGCTGTATCGTAGATACGCAGCCACGAAGAGAGGCCCTCCGCCTGCACGCGGGCGTCGATATTGTACTTCGGCGCGCCAGGCAGCACGTTGTCGCCGTCCAGAGCGCGCGCATCCGTGGTCGGAACGCAAAGCCGCGTGCCGTCGGCGGAGACATGCGTGAACGCCGTCATTTGCCCCGCCGGGTACTCCGCCAGCACCCTCAGCTTGCCCGCCGCATTCACCTGGCAGATGCTTTGGCCTTGAATGAAGTACACCGTGCCGGTCGGAGCATGCAGGCTGACGCTCGCTTTGCCGAAGCCGCGGTAGGGCTGTCCGTCAAAGTAGACGTACGATTTCAAAATGCCTTCGGAGTTGGATGTGAGCCGGCGCTCTTCACCCGACTTCAGGTCTCGCAGGAAGAGATTGGGATGCCCCCCTCGATCGCTCATGAAAACCAGGCGCCGGTCGTCGGCCAGCAGGCTGGGCGAGGTGAAGTACAGCAATTGATCGTTCGCGCCCGAATTGCTTGTGATGCGTTGAGGCTCTCTTGGGCCGGTTAGCGAAACCTCGTTCCGCTCGTCGGCGCTGACCGTTTGTGCGAGCGCCGTCGCCGGTGCGGCCGCGAACAATCGCAGAACCTCCCGCCGCGACTGTCTCTTGCTAAGCATGGGTCTCTCAGGATCGCCGGCTCGCTCCAATCGTAAGCTCTATTTTAAACTCCCGTTCCCAGTATTAGTATCCGAACATACCAGGAGCCGTCTCGTCGCTGCTGATCGGCGCAAAAGGGGAGGACACCGGGGCGATTGCACCGTGAAAATTCTGCATTTCACCGTGCGCCCACCGTGCTTATTACAGGGAAAACACCGTGATTTTGCGGCGAACTCACGGCGCCTGCACGCTGGAAAACACGGTCCTCCCCCACCACCGTCGGCCACGCTCGCGCGGCGCCGTTTCCAGCGCTGCGGGGACCGCCTGCGCGGTCCCCTGCGCCACAACCAACTGATTGATTTATTTACTGCTTCTTGGCTTCAAAGGGGAAGCTGCGCTGCCCGCCCTCGCGCGCCGACGTGCCCTTCAGAACGCCGCCCTCGACCGTGCCTTCATACTTGGTCGTCATGCTGCCGTTGGGGCCTTCCGTCGTCGTCGTGAAGCTGAACTTGTTCCCATCGATCTTGCCGCCCGAAACGGTCGCCTGGCGGTCGCCCCACGGACCGGTCAAGGTCAGGCTGCCAGTCAGATTCGCGCCGTCGGCTTTGAGGTCAAACACCGTAGTGATCGTGATTTCGCCGCTGCCGTCACGGGAGGGGCGCTTCATTTCGGCCTTCCATTTCCCGTCGATGTCCGCCGCGAAAACGGCGATCCCGGCGACGAGCAACAATACGAGAGTCAATGCAACTGTTTTCACAAATTATCTCCTGCTACATTGAAAAGCGCCGCGGAGTCGCCGAAGATTACCGCTGTAATCGGTATTTTCTCCGTCCACGTCAGTTTGCCGGATCCCCCGGGGCGCCCGTTTACCTACAGTCTGCCGGAAACCCTGCCGCACCGCACCCGGCCGCGCGGCGCGATTTCCACCCCTTCAGGGACTGCATGCGCGACCGCATGCGCCGGACCTGACGGGGCGCTTGAATTACTGCTTCTTCGCTTCAAAGGGGCGGCTCTGCTGCGCGCCCTGGCGCGTCGTCGTGCCCTTGAGGGAATTGCCCTCGACGGTGCCCTCGTATTTTGTCGTCACCGGGCCGTTAGGGGTTGGGTTCACCACGGTGAAGCTATACTTGTTGCCGTTGACCTTGCCGTCGGAGATGGTGACCTGGTGGTCGCCGCGGGGACCGCCTGAGATATCCACCGTGCCGGTCAGATTCGCGCCATTGGCCTTGAGAGTGAACAACATCGTGATGGTGGCCGCGTTGCCACCGTTGCGCGCCGGCCGTTGGATTTCGGATTTCCATTTCCCGTCGATGTCCGCCGCGAAAACGGCGATCCCGGCGACGAGCAACAAAACGAGAGTCAATGCAACTGTTTTCACAACTTTTCTCCTGCTACATTAAAAAGCGCCGCGGAAGGCCGGGAGATTACCGATGGAAGCGGTTTTTTCGTTCGTTGACGTCAGCCTGCCGGTTCCCCTGGGCCGTCCGTTCACCTACCGTCTCCCGGAAACGCTGCGCCGCCGGGCCGCTCCAGGCTGCAGAATCATTGTACCGTTTGGAGCGCGCAAAATGACCGGGGTGATTCTCAAGGCCCACAACCAGGCGCCCGAAATGGAGACCAGAGAGGCCTTGCGGCTGCTCGACGAGGAGCCGGTCCTGGACGCGAAACTGCTCGCGCTGGGGCGCTGGGTGGCGGAGTATTATTGCGCGCCGCTGGGCGAAGTGCTGCGCGGGATGGCGCCGCTGGCCGGTGAAGTCCGGCAATCCAGGTTCTGGACGCTGACCGACCATGGGCACGACGTGGTCCGGCAACTGCTGATCGGCGAAACGGGCGACGATCCGGCGGTTGCGCTGCTGCGCGCGCTGGAGCAGCGGTCCTTGAGCGAAAGCACGCTCGAACGCAAGTTCACAGGCGCAAGAAGACTGCTCAAGGCGTTGCAAAACAAAGGCTTAGTCGATCGGGAGCAAACCGTCGCCGAACGTGATCCCCTGCGCGCCCCCGCCATCCGGATGCGCGCCGAATTCAACGGCCGTCACGAGGAAATCAAGCTGACCCGGATCCAGCGCGAGCTGGTCGCCTATCTCGAACTGCACCCCGGCTCGCACAACCTGGTGGACCTGAGCGTGGCGGTGAAGGGGGCCAGCGTGGCGGCACGGGCATTGGCCCGGCGCCAGTTGGTCGGCCTGATGCCCGAGCCGCTCACCGTTGACACCGCCTGGGCGCAGCCGCGCCACGCGCTCAATCCGCATCAACAGGCGGCCGTGGAGGCCGTCCGCGGCGCCATGGCGGAGCGCCGCTTCCACACCTTTCTGCTGCACGGCGTCACCGGATCGGGCAAGACCGAGGTCTATCTGAACGCCATCGAAAGCGCGCTCGCCGGCGGCCGCGGCGTGTTGATGCTGGTGCCCGAGATCGGCCTCACCCCGGCCATGGCGGGGCAGTTTCACGCCCGTTTCGGCGATCGCGTGGCGATCCTGCACTCGGCCTTCAACGACCGCGAGCGCGCCGGCCAATGGCGCCGGCTGAGGGCGGGCGAGGCCACGGTCGCCGTGGGCACGCGCTCGGCGGTCTTCGCGCCGGTGCAGGACCTGGGGCTGATCGTCGTCGATGAGGAGCACGACGGCAGCTACAAACAGGAGGAGACGCCGCGCTACAACGGGCGCGACGTGGCTATCCTGCGGGGCCGCGAGGAGGGCGCCTGCGTGGTGCTGGGCTCGGCCACGCCGAGCCTCGAAAGCCGCTATAACGTGGAGCGCGGCAAGTCGCAATTGCTCGAGTTGCCGGAGCGCGTGGGCGAACGCCCGATGCCGCGCGTCGAGCTGATCGACATGCGCGAGGAGTTCCTGGAGACGCGCTCCAACGCCCTGTTTTCGCGGCGCCTGGTGGAGGCGGTGCAGGCCAAACTCGAGGCCGGCGAGCAGGTGATGCTGCTCATGAACCGGCGCGGCTTTTCGTCGGCCGTGGCCTGCCGCAGCTGCGGCGAGCGCGTCCAGTGCGTCAACTGCGCCGTGCCGATGACCTGGCACAAGCGCGACCAGCGGCTGCTGTGCCACTACTGCAACTACGCCGCCCGCGTCCCGGCGCGCTGCCCGCATTGCGACAGCGAGCACATCCATTTTCTGGGCAGCGGCTCGGAACGCGTGGAGGAGGAGCTGCACCGCCACTTCGCCGGCGCGCGCATCGCGCGGCTGGACCGCGACACGGTGACCGGCAAGCACAAGTACGAGGAGATCCTGGGCGGATTCCGCCAGGGCAATTTCGACATTCTGGTCGGCACTCAGATGATCGCCAAGGGTCACGACATTCCCAACGTGACGCTGGTGGGCGTGGTCAACGCCGATCTTGGCCTGGGCGTGCCGGATTTCCGCGCCGCCGAGCGCACGTTCCAGTTGCTGACGCAGGTGGCCGGGCGCGCCGGCCGGCATCTGCTGCCGGGCGTCGTGCTGGTGCAGACCTATAACCCCGACCATTACTCGATCCGCTGCGCCGCGCAACAGGATTACGCGAAGTTCTACGCCAAGGAGCTCGAATTCCGGCGCCTGATGCGCTATCCGCCGTTCAGCGCGCTGGCCAACGTGCTCGTGCGCGCCGAAGCGCAGGCCGACGCCCTGCGCATGAGCGGCGTGCTGGCCGAGCTGCTCAAGGACCCGGGCGCGGGCCTGAAGGCGCTCGGGCCGGCCGAGGCGCCGGTGCCGCGATTGAAGAACGAGTACCGTTATCAGATGCTGATCAAAGCGCGCTCGCGCCCCGAGCTGAACAGGACGCTGCAGCGGCTGCAGCGTCACGCCCTCGACGCGAAGTGGCCGGCCACGGCGCTGGTGGTGGATGTCGATCCCTTGAATCTGTTGTAAAAGTAAAAGCGGAGCGTGCAGCCGTTCGAATACAACACCGCCAACCTGATTGCCGCCCTGTCGTTCTACGGGACGGCGGAACGGCGCGCGGGCCTGACGCTGGTGACTTCGCCGGTGCAGCACTCGGCCTTCAACGTGGCGGTCATCGACGCACCCGTCGCGGACGAGACCGATCTGCTGGCGCGCGTGCGCGCGGCGTCGAAACACTTCCGCGGCCTGTTGCGCGGATGGAATTTTTACGCCTGCGAGGATCTGCTGGGGCTCCGCATGGCGCGGCGCCTGGACGCTCTTCTCGACCCGCTGCGCCTGGCGCGGATCCTGGATGCGCCGGGCATGGAGACCATGGAACTCGAGGCGCCGGTTCGCGAGCCGCCGCCGCTGCGCTTCGAGCCGGTGGCGAATGACCGCCAGCGGCAGGCCTTCACCGGCCTGATCGCCACGGCATTCCACATCCATTACCCCACGGCGCGCGTGTTATATGAGCCGGAGGAACGCTGGCACAACGCGCTGCAGGCCTGGGTGGGCTATCTCGACGGCCAGCCGGTGACATGCGGGGCGGTAATCGAACACGCCGGAGCGCTGGGGATTTACTCCGTGGCGACGCTCCCTGAGCACCGCCGCCGCGGCTGCGCCGAGGCGATCGTGCGGCACGCCGTCGCCGAGCGCCGCCGGTGCGGCTTCGCCGGGCCGCTGGTGCTGCAATCCACGCCCGACGGACGGCGGCTGTACCGTGCCCTGGGCTTCAAACGCACCACTCGTTTCGCCGTGTACGCCACCACTTGAGCCACTCGCAGGCGGCGCGCAAGTCCTCGTGAAACGGCCGGTCGCCGGTGCGCGGCGGGCACACCTCCAGGAACGCCGCGCGCAGCTTCTCGAGCCGCGCGCCCGTTTTCAGCGGCCGCAGCGATTCCAGCGCCTGCGTCGCGCACAGCAGTTCGATCGCCAGGATGGCGCGCAGGTGCTCCTTCGCCTGCCGCAGCTTGAGCGCCGCGGTCATGCCCATGCTCACGAAATCCTCCTTGTTGCCGCTGGTCGGCACCGAGCCGGGCGAGGCGGGCGTCGCCAGAACGCGGCACTCGGCCAGCAGCGCCGAGGCCGTCACCTGCAGCATCATGTGACCCGACTCGAGCCCCGGATGGACGGCCAGGAATGGCGGCAGACCTTCGTTGAACGAGGGGTTCAGCAGCCGGTCGGTGCGCCGCTCGCTGATGCCTCCCAGCGCGGTCAGCGCGACGGCCAGAAAGTCGCATTGGAAAGCCAGATGCTCGCCATGGAAATTGCCGCCGGAAAGGATCTCCGCGCCGAACACCAGCGGGTTGTCGGTGGCGGCGTTGAGTTCGATCGAAAACACGCGCCGCGCCTCGGCCAGCGCATCGCGCGCGGCGCCGTGCACCTGCGGGGCGCAGCGCAGCGAGTAGGCGTCCTGCACGCGCGGGCAGGTGGCGTGCGTCTGGCGGATCTCACTGCCGTCCAGCAGCGCCGTGAGCAGGGCCGCGCTGGCCTGCTGGCCGGGGTGCGGCCGGGCGTCGTGAATGCGGGCATCGTACGCCCGCGGCGTGCCGCGCAACGCATCCAACGACAGCGCACAGGCTGCGTCGGCCACTTCGCACAAATCCTCTAGATCGAGCAGCGCCAGGCTCCCCAGCGCCAGCATGGCCTGGGTGCCGTTGACCAGCGAGATGCCTTCCTTCGCTTCCAGCCGCAGCGCTTCCAGGCCCGCCTCGCGCAGGGCCTCGGCTCCCGGCAGGCGGCGCCGCTCCGGCCCGGCGTTGATGCCGGCATTAACAAATGCCTCGCCTTCGCCGATCAGCACCAGCGCCATGTGCGCCAGCGGGGCCAGGTCGCCGCTGGCTCCGACGCTGCCGCGCGAGGGCACCACCGGCGTGACATTGCGATTGAGCAGCTCGCACAGCCGCTCCGCGATCACCGGCCGGATGCCGGACAGGCCCTTGGCCAGGACGTTGGCGCGGATCAGCATCATCGCCCGAACAGTCTCCACGTCCAGCGGCTCGCCCACGCCGCAGGCGTGCGAGCGCAGCAGGTTGTGCTGCAACTGGGCCAGGTCCGAGGGCGGGATGCGCGCATTCGAGAGATACCCGAAGCCCGTGTTGACGGCGTAAACCGGCTCGTCGCCGGCGGCCAGGCGTTCCACTGTCGCGCGCGAGGCGCGCATGCGTTCCAGAGCTTCGGCGGCCAGGGAGACCGCTACGCCGCCGCGCGCCACGCGGGCCACGTCTTCGGGGTTCAACTGCGAGCCTGTGAGAACGACCATTGCTCCCATATCGTAAACCCCCGCTATGCTCAGGAGGGAGGACGCCCCTGGAGCCGCATGGCGAGACGCCCGTTTGACGAGACCGCGCTGGCCGTACCCTATGCCGGACTGGGCGTCCTGCCGGTGTCGGTGGTGCTCGACCACGTGCGCAGCATGTACAACGTCGGCGCGTTTTTCCGCACCGCCGACGGCGTGCGCGCCGAGCGAGTGTACCTGTGCGGGATCACCGCCAGGCCCACGCAGCCGGGCGTCGCCAAAACCGCCCTCGGTGCCGAGGCCAGCGTCGCCTGGGAGCACTACTACGACGCGCTGGTGCCGCTGCGCATGCTGGCCGCGCGGGGCTACCAGATTGCAGCCCTGGAAACCTCCGACGAGGCCGTGGATCTGTTCGACTGGCAGCCGCGCTGGCCCGTCTGCGTCGTCTTCGGCAACGAGGTTGACGGCGTCGGCGAAGCTCTCCTCGCCGCCTGCCACGTCCAGGTGCGGCTGCCGATGCGCGGCCTGAAACATTCGCTGAACGTGGCCACGGCGGGCGGCGTGGTGTTGTACGAACTGCTGCGGAAATACAGGCGCGAACGGGAGCGGCGTTAGCTCCAGTCGCCAGTTCCAGCCCGGCGCGCCACCGCCGCGGTTCCGCGATAGAATGAACGGCCATGAGCCAATACAACCGTCGTCATGTGCTTGCCGCCGCTCTGGGCGCGCCATGGATCGCATCCGCTGCCGCGCCGGCCGGCCCGGGCCAGCCGATCAAATCCGTCCAGGTTGGAACGCCCGCGCCGCTGGCGGACAACGGCGGAGACACCTGGGTGGCCGCATGGGCCGATGACGGCAACCTCTATTCGCCTTCCGACGACACGGACGGATTCCATAAAGCCGGCAGTGCCAACATCGCCTTCAACCGCATCGAGGGCAGCGATCCGCTGAAGCTCAGCGGCGACACGGTCAACACCATGCCGGACTATGGCAAAGGTTCGGCGCGCGGCCCCGATGGCTGCACCTGGAAATCCAGCGGCTGCGCGTCCATCGACGGCGTGCTCTATTGGGTCGTCGCGCGGCACAAGTACGGGGAAGACTCCGGCGATGCCCAGCGGCGTCAACCCGCCTCTAACGCCAGCATCATCAAATCCACCGATTTCGGCATGACCTGGACGCGCCCGGCCAAAGAGAATTACGACGCCCCGATGTTCCCCGGTTCGCGCTTCGCGACGCCTTACTTCATCGAGTACGGCCGTACCCGAACCGCTGTTGACGCGGCGGACCGCTACGTCTACGCCATCTCCAACGATGGCTTTTGGGACAACGGCAGCGACCAGGTGCTGGGCCGCGTGCGGCGCGACCGCATTGGAGCCCTCAAGGGATCCGACTGGACTTATTTCACCGGTGGCGACGGCGCCCGCGACGCCTCCTGGTCGTCGAAAATGACCGACGCGAAGCCGGTTCTCGCCGAACACGGCAAATTCGGCATGACCGGCGCGGTCTACGTGCACCCCCGGCGGCGCTATTTGATGGCCAACTGGTATTACCCCGCCGGCGGCGGAAAGATCAAGGACGCCTGCACCAAAACAATTTGGGACTTCTATGAATCGCCCCATCCCTGGGGCCCGTGGACGCGCATCGGCTCGCAGGAGTTCTCCCCGCAGGGCTACTACTCGCCCGAGATCTGCCCCAAGTTCCAGTCCGCCCGCCGGGTCTACGTCTTCACGGCCGGCAATTGGAACAATCCGGAAGTCTACCGCCTGACGGTGGTTCCGCTCGATCTCGCCTGAGCCCCCGGACCACGAGAGTTCGTGCCCGCCCGGACTGCGCGACGTTCCATGCGAACGGCCCGCCCGTGCCTGTTCTCAACCCGCCCGCGTCGCGGCCTGTGCGCCTGACGGTTTCGAGCCAAGGGCTCACTGCCGGATCAGCACGAGTCGCATGTGCCGCTCGCCCGATGTCGACACGCCCACGCGGTCGATCGTCATCACCTTGCCATCGGGCGAGAAGGACGTGCGGTCGTGGAACGTGATCGCTCCGCCCGGCCCGGTGTAAGTATTCTCGCCGGTGAGAACCGCACCTTCCCAGCGCAATTTACTTTTCAGAACCGTGCCGCCCAGATCGTTGGTGGTCTCTTCGCCATCGTCGCGCACGTTCAGCGTCACCGTGCCCTGGTCGGTGGTCTGCACCATGCTGATGCGCGGACCCTCTACCGTGATCACGGCCTCGAAGCGGCCCGGGACCGGCCCGCCGCCAAAGTCGCTTTTCGCGGCGTCGAGCTTCCAGGTGCCAGCCAAGGAAGGATGCTCGGTCGCCACCCGCTCGAAGACCAGCTTCATCTTCCCCTCGCCGTCGGGGGTTTTCATTTCGCGATCAACCGTCATCCAGTGGAAATCGGCGGAGTAGCTGACGCGGTCCTTCATAATCACCGCACCGTCGTTGACGTTGAGTTCGCCCAGCAGCACACCATTTTCAAACGTGTAGCGGCACTTCAACTCACCCCCGTCCGGAAGCGGGTTGGTGGTCTCTTTCCCGTCGCTCCGGCACACCAGGTGCAGGACTACGCCGGCGTTGATCTGATCGACCTGAAACTCCGCGCCGTTGGTCTTGATTTTGAGCAGCAGCTCGCCGTTGGGCGGCCCTTGAGGGCCGAAGTCGCTCTTTTCCGGAACCAGCTTCCAGGTGCCGTCGCCGCGCGCATCGTCCGCGCTGGCCAGTTGCGCCGTCAGCGCGCCGGCAAACAGGATCACGGCGCACGCGAGTGTGAAGAATCTGAACATGATAGGACCTCTGCCACCCTACAACGAGATGGCGCGCAGCGGTGTTCCGTCATTTGTTTGTACGCTAAGCTGCCTGCGCTCCCTTCGGGCCGATGGTTCGACCTTTCCTCCTCGCTGCGCCCGGCTGTGCTGGAGCGGGGATTGGCCGACAATCCCCAATCGCTTCCGAGGAACATGTCCTGCGGCGCGCCCCTGGAACCCCGTCATACAATTCGCCGTACAATCGGTGGATGCTCCCAGGCCCGCTCCCGCTCCTGTCGGCGGCGCTGGCGCTGCAAGCTCCGGAGCCGGCCTCCCCGGGCCTGGAACGCCGCAAGACCGAGCTCATCTAGCAGGTCGAAGCCGCGGCCGCGGCCCATTCGCGCGCCGCGGCGGATTGTTGGCGAAACATCCGGGTTGGGTTACAGTAGTTGAAACGGGGTTCGGGGGAGCGAGAGGAGAGAGCCTTGTTATTGCGTTTTTGGGGGACTCGCGGGTCAATTGCTGCGCCCGGGCCGGCGACGGCCCGTTATGGCGGCAATACTTCCTGCGTGGAACTGGTGACACGGGCCGGCCAGCGCTTCATTTTCGACTGCGGCACGGGCGCCCGCGAGTTGGGCAACCACCTGCTGGCCACTGCGCCGAAGCCGCTCACCGCGACGATCCTGCTGAGCCACACGCACTGGGATCACATCCAGGGATTCCCGTTCTTCGGGCCTGTTTTCGAAGCCGGCAACCGCATCGCGGTGTGCGCGCCGCAGGGCGCCAACCGCACGCTGCCTGAAGTTCTCGCCGGCCAGATGGAGTACACCTATTTCCCGGTGGAACTCAGCCAGTTGGGCGCCACCATCGAGTACCACGACCTGTCCGAGGGCGTTCACCACCTCGACGGCGTGCGCGTTCGCACGCAATTCCTGAATCATCCGGCCATGACGCTGGGCTACCGGATCGAAGCCGACGGCGCCTCCGTGCTGTACCTGTGCGACCACGAGCCGTATTGGGAGCGGCTGTGGCGCTCCGACGCCGAGCCCGGCCTTCTGGAGTCCATGCTCCACGACGGCGACCGCCGCCACGCCGCCTTCATGGAAAATGCCGACGTCGTCATTCACGATGCGCAGTACACTCCGGAACAGTACGCCACCAAGAAGAACTGGGGCCACAGCACCTACTACTACGCCACCCAGATTGCCGCGGCGATGAATGTTCGGCGGCTGTTCCTGACGCACCACGATCCGGTCCACGACGACAAGTTCCTGGACCGGATGGAGGAGGATGCGCAGGAACTGGCCGCCTCGCTCCACTCGCCGCTGCAGGTTGCTTGCGCCCGCGAAGGGTACGAGGAGACGATCGCCAACGACGACCTCGGCGCCGGGCTGAGTGCCGGCCTGCCGGCGCCCGAGGCCGCCGCGAACCGCCCGTTGCGGATCCTGATCGCCGATGACCACGCCGATCTGCGCCTGCTGGTCCACCGGGTTCTTCTGAAGGGCGGGCACGAGGTTCTCGAAGCGGCCAGCGGCGCCGAAGCGCTGGACGTGATCGAGCGCCAGAGGCCCGACCTGGTGCTGCTCGACCTGAAGATGCCGCCGCCCGGCGGGCTGGCGGTGCTGCAGAGTCTGCGCTCGCGCGAGGAAACGCGCGCGCTGCCCGTCATCGTGCTGACCGGCGAAGGCAACGAAGAAAGCGCCCGCATCTGCTTCGAGTTCGGCGCCACGGATTTCCTGGACAAACCCTTCTCGCTGCCGCAACTCGAGGCCCGCATCCGCTCCTGCTTCGCCCGCGCCGCGCAACCCGAGAGCCGGTAGTGGATCATGCAACTTACGCCGGCTGACCAGGCGGCGCGATTCCTGTGGCTGGACCGTAGAACCTGACCAGCTGTTCAGCCAGCGCAGTTGAAATCACAGCACGCATTGGCGGTAGATCCAGCGTTCCATTGGTGCCAGGTCTGCGGAGCGCAATGCCACATAGTACGGATCCTATTGGCGACCTCGGAATGCAGGCCGAGGCGATGCACGCCGACGGGTCAGGGCTTACGCCACCGCACCACCGGCTTCCTCGCGGCGGCGACTTCGTTGACGCGCGACGTGCGGGTCAGGTGCGGCGCGGTGAGCACCAGCTGCGGGTCGCTCTCGATTTCCTCGGCGATGGAGATGAGGGCGTCGCAGAACAGGTCGAGCTCCTGCTTGGGCTCGGTCTCGGTGGGCTCGATCATCATCGCCCCGTGGACGATCAGCGGGAAGCTGACCGTGTAAGGATGGAAGCCGTAGTCGATGAGCCGCTTGGCGATGTCGCCTGTGCGCACCCCGCGCGCCGCCTGGCGCGAGTCGCTGAACACGCATTCGTGCATCGACGGCGCGGGATACGCGATCTGGTAGTGGGGCTCGAGCAGCTTGCGGATGTAGTTGGCGTTGAGCAGCGCGTCGAGCGTGGCGTTGCGCAGGCCGGCCGAGCCGTGGGCCATAATGTAGGCCAGCGCGCGCACCAGCACGCCGAAGTTCCCATAAAACGCCTTGACGCGGCCGATCGATCGCGGCCGGTCGTAGTCCCACGTCCACGCGCCCGCCGCGCTCTTGCGCAGCCGCGGATAGGGCAGGAACGGCTCCAGGTGCGAACGCACGCCGACCGCGCCGGCGCCCGGCCCGCCGCCGCCGTGGGGCGTGGAAAAGGTCTTGTGCAGGTTGGCGTGCAGCACGTCGATGCCGAAATCGCCCGGGCGTGAAAGGCCCACCAGGGCATTCATATTCGCGCCGTCCATGTAGACCTGCGCGCCCTTGGAATGCATCAGGGCGCAGACCTTGGCGATGTTTTCGTCGAAGACGCCGAGGGTGTTGGGATTGGTCACCATCAGTGCCGCGACGGTGTCGTCGAGTGAATTCTCCAGCGCCCCGAGGTCCACCATGCCCTGCTCGTTGGACGTGATGTTGCGGACCTCATAGCCCGCGATAACGGCGGTGGCGGGATTCGTGCCGTGGGCCGAGTCCGGCACCAGCACGACCCGCCGCGGGTTGCCCAGCGACTTCAGATAGGCGCGGATCAGCATGATGCCCGTGTACTCGCCGTGCGCGCCGGCGGCGGGCTGCAGCGTCACCGCGTCCATGCCGAGGATTTCAACCAGCGCGGATTCCAGCTCGGCGACGATTTCCATGGCGCCCTGAGAGAGCGACTCAGGCTGATAGGGGTGGGCCCACGCCAGCCCGTCGATCCGCGCGACCACTTCGTTGATGCGCGGGTTGTATTTCATGGTGCACGAGCCCAGCGGAAACAGACCCAGGTCGATGCCGTAATTCCATGTGGAAAGGCGCGTGAAATGACGCACGGTTTCGACTTCGCTCACCTCGGGGAAACCCTCGATTTCAGCGCGCACGCTGGCGGCGCCGAGCGCTGCGGCGGGGTCCACTTCCGGCACGTCGAGCTCCGGCAGCTGGTAGCCCTTCTTGCCCGGGCTGGACATCTCGAACAGCAGCGACTCGTTCTGCGAAATGTGGGAACGCGATTTGCGGATCATGCCTTGAGCGCCTCCCGCACCAGATCCATGTCGGCGCGGCGCGACATTTCCGTCGCGCACAGCAGCATACAATTGCCCAGTTCGGGATAGAAGCGGCCCAGCGGCAGGCCGCCGATGACCTTCTTCTCGAGCAACGCGGCGTTGACGGCCTCGGGCGGGCGGCCGCGGCATTCGACTGTGAATTCGTTGAAAAACGGAGCGTCGAATTTCTGTTCCGAGCCGCCGGCCAGGTAGTGCGCTTTGGCCAGGTTCTGTTCGGCCAGTTCGCGCAGCCCCGCCTTGCCGTAAACCGCCATGAAAACCGTCGCCATCAGGGCGATCAGCGCCTGGTTGGTGCAGATGTTGGAGGTGGCCTTCTCGCGGCGGATGTGCTGCTCGCGCGTGGATAGCGTCAGGCAGAAGGCGCGGTTGCCAGCGGCGTCTTTCGTCAGGCCGACCAGGCGTCCGGGGATCTGGCGGATGAACTTTTCCCGCGTCGCGAGGATGCCCGTGAAGGGCCCGCCGTAGCTCGGGGTGATGGCGAACGATTGCAATTCGCCGGCCACGATGTCGGCCTCGCGCGGGGGCTCGAGCAGGCCCAGCGAGACGGCCTCGGTGAAGACCATCACCAACAGCGCGCCGTGCTTGTGGGCCAGTTCCGCGGCTTCCTTGATCTGCTCAACGACGCCGAAGAAGTTGGGGGACTGCACGATGACGCAGGCCGTTTCGGCATTCAGCCTGGACTCCAGATCGGCCAGGTCGATGCGGCCGCTGGCCTCGTCATAGCCGAACGTGGCGGCCTGCCAGCGGCCATTGCGGGCGCTGGTGTCGAGCACCTCGCGGTATTCGGGATGCACCGAACGCGCCACCAGGACGCGCTCGCGGCCGGTGATGCGCATCGCCATCAGCGCCGCCTCGGGCACGGCCGTGGAGCCGCAGTACATCGAGGCATTGGCCACTTCCATGCCGGTCAACTGGCACACCATCGTCTGGAACTCGAAGATGGTGGTCAGCGTGCCCTGCGCGATCTCGGCCTGATAGGGCGTGTAGGAGGTCAGGAATTCGCCGCGGCTGGCGACGACGTCGCACAGCACGGGGCGGTAATGGGCGTAGATGCCGGCCCCCAGAAAGGACGCGTAATCTGAGGCGTTCTCCGCGGCCCGGCGCTTGAAGTAATCGAGGATCTCGTATTCGGATTTCCCTCTCGGCAGCGCCAGGGGCCGGTCCAGCTTCGTTTCGGCCGGCAGATGGGCGTACAGATCCTCGAGCGAGCGAAGTCCGCACACGTCGAGCATCTCACGCCTTTCGGCGTCAGACTTGGGTAAGTAGCGCAAGCTTGGGTACCTGATCCGCGTGGAATGAGTTCTGCGAGAGCTGTCGCAAACCACATTGTAACGCGCAGCCCGGACCTCTTCCGCGCGTCAACTCCCCACGTAACTCAGGTACTCGGCGGCGCCCATCAGGAGTTCAATTTCCGCCGGCTTGGCAAGGCGGATCTTGACCAGCCAGGCCGCGCCGTGGGGATCTTCGTTGAGCTTTTCGGGTGCGTCCTTCAGAGTCTCATTCACCTCGACGACCTCGCCTGAAACGGGCGAGTAAATGTCGCTCACGGCCTTGACCGACTCCACGCTGCCGAGCGTTTCGCCGGCGCTGACGGCCGTCCCCGCGACGGGCATGTCGACGTAAACGATGTCACCCAGTTCGCTCTGGGCGTGGAAGGTGATGCCCACCGTTCCCTCGTCTCCGGCCACGCAAACCCATTCATGTTCTTTGGTGTAGCGATAGTTTTCGGGATAATTCATCGGGCTCTCTTGTAGAAAGGCGTCGGCACCGTCACCGCTTCGACAAGCTGGTGCCGGATGAGGATTTCGATGGCCACTCCGGCCCGCGCACGATCCGCGGGCAGGTAACACAAACCGATGTTCTTGTTCAAAGCCGGAGCCGGCCCGCCAGAGGTAACCCACCCCGCGGGCGACTCATCCACGTAAACTTGATAGCCGTCGCGGGCAATCCCTCTCCCGCGCATTTCGAACCCCACCAGCTTGCGTTTCACACCCTCCGATTGTTGTTTTTCCAGTGCCGCCCGGCCCGTGAATCCGCCCTTATCGAATTTGACGATCCAGGCCAGGCCGGCTTCGAGTGGCGTAATGGAAGCGTCGATCTCGTGGCCGTAGAGGGCCATCTTGGCTTCCAGACGCAGTGTATTGCGGGCGCCCAGGCCGGCGGGCTTGATGCTGAACTCGCGGCCGGCCGCCAGAATCTCCCCCCAGCGCGTCACGGCCAGTTCCGGCGCGATGTAGATTTCGAAGCCGTCCTCACCGGTGTATCCCGTGCGGGCGATGCGCGCCGGCTGCGAGGAGACCTCGGCGTCGATGAACCAGTAGTACTGAATGGAAGCGAGATCGGTGCGCGTCAGCTTCTGCAGCGTCTCGAGGGCGCGCGGGCCCTGTATGGCGAGCTGGGCGTAGCGCGGGCCCGCGTTTTCCACGCTGCAGTTCCAGCGGTTCTGCGTGCGGATGTGCTCGTAATCCTTGTCCTGATTCGAGGCGTTGACGCACAGGAAGAATTCGTCGTCAGCGACCTTGTGGACCAGGATGTCGTCCACGAAACCGCCGTGCTCATAGAGCAGACCCGAGTACTGCACCTGGCCGCGTTGCAGTGCGGCCGCGTTGTTGGTGGTGACTCGCTGGACCAGCGTCAGCGCCTCGGGGCCGCGAATCTCAATCTCCCCCATATGGGAGACATCGAATAACCCCACCCCGGTCCGCACGGCGTGGTGTTCGTCCAGGATGCCCGAGTACTGCACGGGCATCTCCCATCCGCCGAAGTCCACCATCTTCGCTCCGGCTGCGCGATGCACCGCATTGAGCGGCGTCTGGCGCAATTCTGCACTTTCGCTCATGCCACCGCTCAATCTAACACAGCGCCGGGCGTCTCTCCCGGCGGTTTGATCCAACTCGGGACGCTTAGCGGTTCCGGGGTGGGAATCCGTGGCCCTGCCGGACCCCGCGAGGCCGCACTGACCGGCCCACGGCGCCAGAAGTCCGCGCAGTGTCACCAGGCCCTAATTCAGTGGGTGTTCAACGCTCTCGGCGGAGAGGATCGAGTCGCCGCGCGGCCGCAGGCGATGACCGGGCCACTCCAGGCGCATGTCATGGCAGATCTCGTCCAGCATGGCCAGGCTTGCCTGGCGCTGTTCGGCGGCGAACGCCGTCAGCAGCAGGTTGTCGCACAAAGTGTTGATCAGGCGCGGGATGCCCATGCTGCGTACGTGGATTTCGCGGATCAGTTCGTCGGGGAAAACGGTCTGCTGCGGCATACCCGCCTTTTCCAGGCGGTAGTTCATGTACTCGGCCGTCTCCGCAACCTGGAATGCCCGCAGCGTGCAACGCAGCACGATGCGTTGCTTCAGTTGGCGCAGATTGGGCTGATCGAGCTTGCGGTCCAATTCGGGCTGGCCGGCCAGGATGATCTGCAGCAGCTTGCCCAGGCGCGGGTTTTCGAGGTTGCCGAGCAGGCGGATCTCCTCCAGCACGTCGGCGTCGAGGTTGTGCGCTTCGTTGACGATCAAAACCGTCGTGCGCCCTTCCTGGGCCTGCTGGACGAGCAATGAGTTTAAGGCGAACAGCACCTCCGTCTTCGACTTGGCCGAGCAGCGGAGATCCAGATCGTAGGCGATCATCTCGAAAAACTGCTCGGCGTTAATGCGCGAATTGAAGATGAAGGCGAACTCCACGTATTGCGACTCGAGATAGTCCCGCAAACACTCGAGGATCGTGGTCTTCCCCGTCCCGACCTCGCCGGTGAGGACCACAAACCCCTTGCGGCTATGCACGCCATAAATGAGATTCGCCAGCGCCTCCTCGTGCTGCGGGCTGCGGTAGAGGAACGCCGGGTCGGGGCTCAGATTGAAAGGGTTTTCCCGAAATCCGAAATACGCGTTATACATCGCCAGTAGGCCGCACCCCTTTGCGCGGCCTGAATCGCCTCCATCCGTAGATGAATTCTAGCACGATGACGAATCGGAAGCGGCGGCGGAAAGTCCTGTACCGTTTTAGTACTTTCGGCGCCCAAAGCCGCCTCGCAAGAGACTAGAGCAATTCGAGTTCCACCCAGCCGGGCATGGAAACCGGGCGGTTGTTGCGAATGATCAGCCGCCGCGTCTTGGGGAATGGAAGGCCTGTTCGCAGCGCCTGTTCGTAACCCGGGAAGTGCCCCAGGCCCGCGCGCATGCTCTCGTCCGCGGCGGCGGTCCAAACGGACTTGGCCAGTAATCCGGTGCCCCAGCCGATGCAGGTCAGGAACCGGCCCGCCGCCTGCGCCTCCGCCACTCGCTTGATCAGCGCGTCGCACAAGGCGACAATCTGCGCCAGGCCCGCCGTATCAGCGAATTTGCGATGCGCGTTCAATAGCAGCGTCGCGGCCCGGTTGGCCGCGCGCCCCAGATCGGCGGCATCGACCGGGCTTTTCCAGCGCAGCGCCCGGCTGGCCTCCGGCTGCCGGAACAGGACCGGGAAGCGGCTGTCGCCCTCGAACACCGTGCCCGGAACCGCCATTTCGGCGAACAATGGCGCGGCATCCGGGGCGCGGTTGAAGGCCACCGAACCGCGCGTCGCTTTCCAGCCCGCTTCGAGCTTGCCGCCACGCTCCACCAATGTCGCCGTCCGAAGCAGATAAACCTTTGTTGCCGAGGTGGTTACAGGGCGTGAATCGGATATCCGGACGGGCCGCGTCCGGCTCGCGCCGGCAGCCCCGAGAATGGCGATTTCCAGGTTCCCCGCGGCGCGCCGGGGAGTCTCGGAATTGAGGCCCTCCACGGCCGCCTTGATTTGCCCCTCGGAGACCCGGTTCGACCAGCATGGCGAGCCGGATGGCGCCCTTCAAAACGCTGCCCGGCAGATAGAATCCATTCAGGTTCGAAGCGAAGGTCGGAATGGAACACAGTTCGGCCGGGGCGCGGTCGTAAACCTCGGCGCTCAACGGGTCGTCAAACGCGATGCGGCGCAGCGCGTAATTCTGCGCGTAGCCGCCCCAGGAGGCGAAATCCAGCTTCTCCGACTTGCGCAACTGGCCCAGGTAGCTCTCAATCCGGGGGCCGCGCGCCAGCAGGCGGAAGATGCGCCGCTGATTGAGGACGTTGACCTGGTCCTTCCACACCATGTAGTCGATCGGCGACAGCTTCTGACCGTCGCCGGCCAGCGTGGGCGTCAGCACCGTCAGGCGATAACGCGTCGGCGGCGCAACCGGGCTGGCCTCGACCGGCGCCTGGTCTTCCTGCAAGAGCTCATCCGTCATGCGGCGTTCCCTCCAGGCAGTTCCAGGGCCACGGCAAAGCCAGCGCGCCAGAATGGGTGCGGCGCACCCTCGGGCGCAACGTCCCGGATGGAGCCGGTCAGGGCGCCCCGGGCCACCAGTCGCGAGCCTTCCGCCACCAGGCGCGTCGTCTTCTTGATCTGCCCGGGCAGCGCCGGCGACGCCGTTCGCCCGTTGCGCTCGATCAACGCGTAATTCCCGCCGCCCCATTCCACTTCGTCGCCCGGTCCCGGCGAGAACAACGATAGCAGCCACCATGAGCGGTTGGCCGCGGCCGGGCCGGAGGGCGCCGCGGATTGGATGCCCGGCAACAGCAGTTCCTGCAGCACGCCGGCCTGGAAATCGGGCGTGCGCGAGCGGCCGAAGCCGCGGCTGCGCAGCCCGCCCAGCCCCGAATCGGCCAGCAGCCGGAAGGCGGATTCGATCTTGGGAGCCCAGATCGCATACGCCGTCGCCGTGGCGAACTCGGCCGCACACCACAATCCGGCGCCCGGCGCAAATTGCAGGCACGTCGCCGTCCACGGCCGCACCACCCCCGCCGTGACCCGATCGACGGCCGCCGCGGATCGCCGCATCCGCCGGAAAGGCCCGCTCGGCGAGCGCCCGGCCGGAAGCAGGCAGCCGCTGTGCGCGTCCACGCTCCACGCCTCCTCATCCAGCGTCTCGCCGCGCAGCAGCGCGCCGATCACGCTCAGCGGGACCAGATGGGCGCCCTTCCAGCGCAGCTTGGCCGGACTCCCCGGCGTCTCCGCTGGCGGCCACAGCCCCAGCGGAGGAGGAGCGAACAGCACGCCCCGCTGCCACGGGAAGCAGGAGCTGAAACGGACCGCCGGCGCGGCTTGCGGGTTGGCCGTCGCATTCAGCCACTCCTCCAGCCAGCCGAGCTGTTGGAAAGCCAGGCACACGGCCGAAAACAGCGCGTCGCTGTGCAGCACGGCGGCGCTCTGTTCCATGGCTCCGTGGTCCGGCCCGATGCGCCACGGCGTGATGGGCCGAAGACGGATGAGGAGGGCGGGATGCATGCGTCTCCGATCCGCGCTAACTCAACTTCTGGGCGAAATCCGGCGCCACGATGCCGGCCTGCAGCGCGGCCGTGTCGGCCGCTTCCAGAACGGTCGTCTCGGGCGCGCCCGCCGCATAGTAACCGCGGGATCGCCACACTGCCTTCCACGCCGCGAACTTGATCCGGCCGGAACCGCGGGAGCCGCCTCCGCCCAGTGCGTCGTCTTCCAGCAGCCGCAACCCTTCGGCCAGCCTGGCGACGAGCTCACGGTCCTCGGCACAAAGTACGTCCAGCACCAGCCGGACGCGGAATTTCGCGCCCGCCGGCACGCGCTCGAGCGTCCGGGCGCTGGACTGGCAGGTCAGCCGGTCGATGGCGTTCTCGCTCTTCACCTCGGTCAATTCGTCGTCCAGGTTCTCCCTCATCGATTCCGTGATGCTGTCGATTTCCAGCATCGCGTCATAGACGGTGAGCCGCGCCGGCGTGGCCGTCATCGTCTCCATCGCCTCACCGCTGACGCGCTCCACGCGGCCCGGATTGCGGCCGAACAGCAGGCCGATTTCGTCGCCCGGCTCGTCGCTTTGGTGGATCCGAACCTCCTGGCCGCGGCGCCGCGACAGGTAAATCAAATCGGCGGCGGCGATCAGACCGGCGCTCTGCTCCAGCAGCGAGCGCAGCTTGCCGCGCAGGGATGAGCCGGGGACGTACGGGCGTCCGAAAGCGTCCTTGACCACCGGGTTGTCGGCGCCGCCCAGGTCCAGCGATCCCTTGCCGGCGCCGATGTGCAGGCCGGTCTCGCAAATCATCTCGCCGTCCAGCAGTAGCTTGCCGATCAGTCCGAGGCGCGTTTCGGCGGTGTGCGAACTCATGCGATTCTCTCCTGGCGATCTCACTAATGACGTTGACGCCGTCTACTCGTTGTAGGCGACGATCGCTTCAAACAGGTCGCGGAAGCGCTCGTAACAGCGCGCGTCGTTGCGCCGCGTGACCTGCAGCAGAAGCTTTTCCAGTACATCGAGGCTGCGCAGTTGATGCCGCGCAATCGTATAGGCCAGCCGCGCGCGCAGCATCACGAAATGGTGCTGGCGCTCGCTCTCCGACGCCCGGCAGCCTCTCCGGATGGCACTGTACATGCGCCGCAACTGGCTGCGCGTGCCCGAATCCATGTCGCGCATCCGCGCCACCACGGCGTGCGCCTGGTTGTCCAGGTACAGGCTGTCGCTCACCAGTTTGTCGATATCGATTTCGGCCGCAAAATCGGGCCGCGGGCCGCCCCGATCGGGCCGCCCGCCGCGCTCCGGACCGCGCTCCGGTCCCCTCTCCGGCCCGCGATGCTCACGCCCCGGCCCTTCGCGCGGCGCGCCTTCACGCGGCCCGCCCTCGCGCGGCTGGCCTTCGCGCCCGCCGCCACGCGGCGGAGGGCCGGAGCGCCGTTCCTGGCGCGGCCGGGCTTCACGGGCTTCTTGAGGACGGCCTTCCTGCGGCCGGCCTTCGGGCTTGCCCTCGGGGCGCGGCCGCGCTTCAGCCGGCACCCTGGTTTCGGCCGGCGGCTTGGTTTCCACCTCAGGCGCAGCTTTAGCCGCCGCAGCGCCTGCCGGCGCAGAGGCGGCTTCCGCGGGTTGGGCGGCTTCCAACACAGGCGCGGCTTGAGCCGTCGCAGCGCCTGCCGGCGCCAAGGCGGTTTCCGGCACGGGCTCAGCTTTAGCCGTCGCAGCGCCTGCCGGCGCCGAGGCGGTTTCCGGCTCGGGCTCAGCTTTAGCCGCCGCAGCGCCTGCCGGCGCAGAGGCGGCCTCGGCCGCGGGTTGAGGCTCGCTCTGGGCCTGCTGGTTGTCTGGTTCTTCCATCTCGCTCATCGTGTTTGGCCCTCTTGTGCCAGGCGGGCCCAGTCCAGCGCCACTCGCCCGGAGGGCTTCAGCTTGACGGAGGCCTGGCGGCGGTTGAGAAACTCCTCGAGAAGGCTCTTGCGGGCCTTCTGAAAATCGCGGCCGCGGGCCGGCACATCCAGCACGCGGCTCAGGCGGCGATAGAAACGCCACGGCCGGTCCTGCGTCTCGACGGCCCGGCGGCTGGCGCGCGCCGGCAGGACCCGGTCGGTTTCACGGTAAAACCCCGCCAGATCGCCCAATAACTGGGGCTGGCAGCCAAAATCGTCGATCAGCCGCACCAGCGTCTTCTGCAGCTCGGCGGCCGCGGCGAACTGCTTCCAATCGAGCGTCCGCCCGAACAGGCAGATCGCGTCCCGCCCCTCGCTCTTAGCAATCTCCAGCAGCCGCCCGGCCTCGCCGTAAACGTCCGCCAGCGACGATTCCACAGCCGGCGCCAGCGCCAGCGCCATCGACAGCGTCTTGCCTTCCGGTCCCGGAAACTCCCGCAGGATCTCTTCCACGCCGGCGCTGAAGATGCGGTGCATCTCGCTGGCAAAGGCGATCAGCGCGTCCCAGCATCCGAAAACCGCGAAGTCGTCGCCGCCGGTATAAAGGACGGTCACCTTGCGCCAGAACTCCGGCTGCGTGGCCAGGGCCTGCGCTTCGCCCGCGAAAAGTTGCTTCAGCAGAACCGAAATCTGGATGTGTTCTTCGACCGAAGCCGCCTTTTTCAGGCGCTCCGTCAAACCATCGACGTCCCCCCGCAGCACGCCCCAGGCTGCGGCGCCCGCACTCCGCGCGGCGAGTTCAACAGGCAATGCCGGCCCGTGGTCCGTATCGTTCGGGGCCGTGTGAGTCGCCACCGGGAGCGGCAGGTCGGCCGGCGCCAGCATGCCCGGCGCCGGGGGATCCCACTGCACCGCCGCCGAGTCGGGAAGGCGATGCCACAGCGCAGCGCAGAAGGCATCGGCTTCCTCCGTCTGTGGAACGAATGGATCGAACACCCCCGCCTGGTCCAGCGCCGCGGTGCCGCGCCAGCGCGTCATGGCCTCATCCAGACGCTTGCGCACGTCGCTCCACGCGCCCAGGTTCTCGGTCACCGCCCAGGCCAGTCGCATCCGCCCGCTGGTGAACAACGCCAGTTGCCGCGTCACGTCAATCAGGAACTCGTGGGCCGCCGGCCGGTGCTCCGCCGCCAGTACCGCCAGGAACTGCCCGCCGCCGCTGGTGCCCAGCAACTCGGGCGAGAGGCCCAGGCGAGCCAGCAGCGCCCGCGGCACTGCCTCGGCCAACAAGGACGCGTACAGACAGCGGCCCGCAAACACTGCCGGGTCAGGCCCCGAGTCCTCGACAAAGGCCTCAATGCCTAACAGTTTGCCCTGTAGGAAAATCTGCACACCGTCCGCCTGAAGCGAGAGCTAATTCCCTAATCTAACACTACCGTTGGCAAAACGGAGCATCAACGCAGCCAATTGCCACTTCTGGCGCCGCCGGACGCCGGCCGTGGATTCCCCCCTGTCGACGCCCGTTCACGCCACCGCTCGCCCGCGCCCGTGCCGGATCACACTTCACACTCGTTGCGAACTAGTGGCCTCTCGCGGAGACGACGTTTCGGAGCCGCGACGGTAAGCCGCTGTTTCCGAGCCGGCCGTTTCCGAGCCGGCCGTTTCCGCGCCGCTCGTTTCAGAGATGGAATGAGAAGGCCGGCCCCCGGCGGGATGCGTTAAGCTCCCAATGGTTGCGCACTCGAAGTGCAAAAGGAGACCGGCCATGAAGCAGAATACCACTGTGAAACGGAGACCGAAAGGTGAGTCCGCAGGCCCGCGCGGGCCGATCACGATCGGCCTGGACCTGGGCGACAAAAGCAGTCGCTATTGCGTGCTCAACGAGCGGGGCGAGGTAGTGCGGGAGGCCAGCGCGGCGACGACGAAGAAGGGGCTGTGCCAGGCCTTCGGCGCGCGGCCGCGCTGCCGGATCGCGCTCGAGGTGGGCACGCACTCGCCGTGGGTGAGCCGCCTGCTGAGCCAGCTGGGCCATGAGGTGATCGTGGCCAACGCGCGCCAGGTGCGGCTGATCAGCCACAGCAGTCGCAAGGACGACCGGTTGGATGCGCAGACGCTGGCGCGGCTGGCGCGCGTCGATCCGCAGTTGCTGCATCCGATCCGCCATCGCAGCGCGAAAGCGCAGCGGGACCTGATGACGATCCGGGTCCGCGCGACGCTCGTGGAGGCGCGCACGGCGCTGATCAACGCGGCGCGCGGACTGGTGAAGGCCACCGGCGAGCGGCTGCCGGCCTGCGACGCCGACAATCTGGGAACGGCGCGGCTGGAGGCGCTGCCCGGCGACTTGCAGGCGGCGATAAAACCGCTGCTGGAGCAGGTGGAATCGATGACGGTGAAGATCCACGCGTTGGACCAGCAACTGGAGCAGATCGCCCGGGAACAATACCCGGAAACCCAACTCCTCAAGCAGGTGAGCGGAGTCGGGACTTTGATCGCTCTGACATTTATCTTGACGGTGGAAGACCGCGAGCGCTTTCAAAAAAGCCGTGACGTGGGCTGCTACGTGGGCCTGCGGCCCAGGCGCAGCGAGTCGGGCCAGAGCCAGCCGCAGCTGCGCATCACCAAGGAAGGCGACATCTATCTGCGGACCATGCTGGTGCAGGGCGCGCATTACATTCTGGGCTGGCGCGGGCCGGACACGGACCTGCGGCGCTGGGGGCTGAAGCTGGCCGTGCGCGGCGGCAAGAACGCCAAGAAGCGGGCCATCGTCGCGGTGGCGCGGAAACTGGCCGTGCTGCTGCATCGATTGTGGACCACGGGCGAAGTCTATGAGCCGCTCCGCAACAGCAACGCCCGCTCGCGTTTGAAACGAGCGGCAGCTTAAATGGATTGGAGTGTGATGCAAATCGCCGGGTTCGGGTGACTGCGAGGTCGCGGCGGAAGAGCGTTCCTGGAAACGGGGGCGCCACTTCGGCACAGAGATGGCAGCACCCGTTCGAAATTGAGGACCCCAACTGGCACCGGAGCAAACCGCTCCATCAAGAGTGCGAATGGAAGCAGGGCGATCCGGCGGTGGCGGAACAGACAACAGAGCATTGCCGGGAACAGGCGGCAGAACAGAGCAGTGCTGAGAATAGGAAGACGCGAGGACGCCGCGGCGCCTCCCGTCGGTCGGCCAACAGCGGCAGGAAAGAATTTGAGAAAAAACCCTTGACCGGGGCAGCCTTCTCATGGAAGCCGCGACCGTAAGGGAGCCGGCCCTTGCCTCCACTTTAAGCGGGACTTTCGACTGGGCGGTGGCGCCGTCAAGGGACGTCGGCGACGAAGACAGCCATCGGTTCGCCCTGTTCATGGACGACATAGTGGATCGCTTCCCGCAGGTCCTGCTCCTTCCACAACCAGCGGGTGCTTCCATGATGGGCCCAGCGTCGGCGATTCGCGCCGTCGCGTCCCAGGCGATTTAACGCGCGGCTGGCGTAGGACTTGAAGGCATTCATGACTTGCTCGGGCGGAGCTTCGGCCTCCACCACGGTATGGACGTGATTGGTCCGCACATGCGCGGCCAGCAACGCCCATCCCCGGCACCCACAAACCTCGCGCAGCGCCTCGAGCACGACTGTGCGAGCGTCCTGGTCGAGCACGTACAGCGGCTGCCGCATCCGCTCAACTTCTAACGACTCGCGGCGCGGATTGGGGTCCACCAATCGGCCTTGAAACAAAGTGTGGCGCCGGTTGACGGAACCCGACGCGGCGCCGTGCAGGTGCGCTCCGTAGCACGCGAAGGTGATGAAGTACCGCATGCGGGTCCCGGATGATCATTGTGACAGACCGTCTCGCGAATGGTCGTGGGAGGGCTGGCCGGCTCCCTTACGGTCGCGGCTTCCATGAGAAGGCTGCCCCGGTCAAGGGTTTTTTCTCAAATTCTTTCCTGCCGCTGTTGGCCGACCGACGGGAGGCGCCGCGGCGTCCTCGCGTCTTCCTATTCTCAGCACTGCTCTGTTCTGCCGCCTGTTCCCGGCAATGCTCTGTTGTCTGTTCCGCCACCGCCGGATCGCCCTGCTTCCATTCGCACTCTTGATGGAGCGGTTTGCTCCGGTGCCAGTTGGGGTCCTCAATTTCGAACGGGTGCTGCCATCTCTGTGCCGAAGTGGCGCCCCCGTTTCCAGGAACGCTCTTCCGCCGCGACCTCGCAGTCACCCGAACCCGGCGATCTGCACCACACTCCAATCCGTTCAAGCCGCCGTTTGTTTCAAACGCGATCGCGCGTTGCTGTTGCGGAGCGGCTCGTAGACTTCGCCCGTGACCCACAATCGATGCAGCAGTACGGCCAGTTTCCGCGCCACCGCCACGACGGCCCGTTTCTTCGCATTCTTGCCGCCGCGCACGGCCAGCTTCAGCCCCCAGCGCCGCAGGTCCGTGTCCGGCCCGCGCCAGCCCAGAATGTAATGCGCGCCCTGCACCAGCATGGTCCGCAGATAGATGTCGCCTTCCTTGGTGATGCGCAGCTGCGGCTGGCTCTGGCCCGACTCGCTGCGCCTGGGCCGCAGGCCCACGTAGCAGCCCACGTCACGGCTTTTTTGAAAGCGCTCGCGGTCTTCCACCGTCAAGATAAATGTCAGAGCGATCAAAGTCCCGACTCCGCTCACCTGCTTGAGGAGTTGGGTTTCCGGGTATTGTTCCCGGGCGATCTGCTCCAGTTGCTGGTCCAACGCGTGGATCTTCACCGTCATCGATTCCACCTGCTCCAGCAGCGGTTTTATCGCCGCCTGCAAGTCGCCGGGCAGCGCCTCCAGCCGCGCCGTTCCCAGATTGTCGGCGTCGCAGGCCGGCAGCCGCTCGCCGGTGGCCTTCACCAGTCCGCGCGCCGCGTTGATCAGCGCCGTGCGCGCCTCCACGAGCGTCGCGCGGACCCGGATCGTCATCAGGTCCCGCTGCGCTTTCGCGCTGCGATGGCGGATCGGATGCAGCAACTGCGGATCGACGCGCGCCAGCCGCGCCAGCGTCTGCGCATCCAACCGGTCGTCCTTGCGACTGCTGTGGCTGATCAGCCGCACCTGGCGCGCGTTGGCCACGATCACCTCATGGCCCAGCTGGCTCAGCAGGCGGCTCACCCACGGCGAGTGCGTGCCCACCTCGAGCGCGATCCGGCAGCGCGGCCGCGCGCCGAAGGCCTGGCACAGCCCCTTCTTCGTCGTCGCCGCGCTGGCCTCCCGCACTACCTCGCCCCGCTCGTTGAGCACGCAATAGCGACTGCTTTTGTCGCCCAGGTCCAGGCCGATCGTGATCGGCCCGCGCGGGCCTGCGGACTCACCTTTCGGTCTCCGTTTCACAGTGGTATTCTGCTTCATGGCCGGTCTCCTTTTGCACTTCGAGTGCGCAACCATTGGGAGCTTAACGCATCCCGCCGGGGGCCGGCCTTCTCATTCCATCTCTGAAACAACGCAACCGCCCCCTTGCTATCGCAGCTCTGAAGCGGGCCGCGAACGGGGTTGGCACTGTGTCCACATCGGGGCGTAACGGGCAGCCGCGACCGCCAGGGATTGCTTGTTTCAGAGCCGCGACCGTAAGGGAGTCGGTTGTTTTGTTTCCGAGCCGCCAGCGGAGCTCGCGCCGCGTCCAGATCGGGGCGTAACGGGCAGCCGCGACCGTCAGGGATTGCTTGTTTCAGAGCCGCTCGCCGTAAGGGAGCCGGCCGCCACGAGCCGCTCGTTTCAGAGCCGCGACCGTAAGGGAGCCGGTTGTTTTGGGTCCGAGCCGCCACCGGGGTTCGCACCGCGTCCAGATCGGGGCGTGACGGGCAGCCGATTCCGGCCCGTAGAAGGAGCTGACGCGCGGGGGTCCGCAAGAGGGCCGGAAGGGCTCCGATTTGAGGCCGGGCGGCGCTGGCTCCAAAACGAGAAAGTGCTAAAATTTGACGTTTTTTGAACCAAGAATCAACGAGTTAGGCCGAAAAAGTGTCAAAATTTGACACTTTGCCGCGGCTCATCCAGCTCGATCCGCGGCGGCAAAATGCGCGCGTTCGAGCCTCTGCGGCAGCTCGCCTAAACGGAAGATCAACCTTCCAGTTCCCGTTTCAGAACCGCGATTAGATCGTTCACCCTGTCACGCGGAATCACGATCACCGCGTCATCATAGTCCATGGAATCCTGTTGCCGGATCACGACGTCATTCTCTGGATTAGTGTAAACGGCAATGGCATCGACCCTTGGAATGGCAACCGATTCTTTGGAGGTTACCCAAGAAAAACTGCGGTCTTCGCTTTGTTCGCTCATGGCGGTTTGTTCACCCAGTTTAACGCTTTCGTTCGTTCGTGAAGTGCCCTTTCTCGCCAGCGCCACGGACCCGTTACGTGGATCCGGATTGCCGCCGCTGCCGGCAGCTAGGCGGAGGTGCCGGAACGGGCGCAGCAGGCGAGGCAGAGCGGGGGCTGAGGATACTGTCAGGTTCTCACTGATCCGTGGGGTGGCCCACACCAAAGCTGATTCCACCAACGTCGATGTCCCTGCCAGGAGAGTTTTGCAGAAATTCCAGGTAAGCTCTCTCCCGGTGCGACTTAAGGCGCACAATCGCAGCAAATGCCAAGACTAGGACGGCGTACGGGAGTGTTCGCAGGGGTTCGAAGGAGCTCCAAGGGGCGTCAAGCCCTCTGTAAATACGATTGAAAAAATGGAACAGAATAACGATGAACCCAATCCCAAGGGCGAGCCCATACTGAATTCGGAGGTGGATTATCATACTCCCCTCTTGCGGTGCTTGCCAAAGTAATAGTGCACTTCTTTCAAATCCGCCGCGGCGAGGAACTGACGTTCGATATTTGCGATGATTACGAGATTGCGATTGTACCAATACGAAGCGTCATAAATATGTCCGATAAGCCAAGCAGCGAGTAGCACGATCAGGGCGGCGGCAATATCCAACGTGATGATCTGCTTTTCCGTCAGCGCAAATATCGCGAATGCGCCGACCAGGACGCCGACCGACTGCCACACGACCAGGATGTGCGTGTTGATGTCATTGAACATCTGATCATACATGTGCAGCAGGAACTCATCTCTCTTGGGTGCTGCGACCTCGCTGCCGACGGATGGATCTTCTTGACCGCTCACACGGGGGCTCCTTTGCTGCCATTGTATGTCTCCCAGAGGCGGTTGATGTTCAGAACCGAATCCTCCAGGCATCGCCGATACCCTCCTTCGGGATGCGGCCGAAACGCTTCGCCATCAAAATAATCGCCAAACGCTGCGTCGAGAGTGAAACGGTTGCAGTCGACGCTGATGACGTTCATCGCCTCCGCCAGGCGTCTTTGAACGTCGGGCCGCCCGCCCAGCAGATGAACTCTACCATGGAACGCCCGGGGCGCAATGGGAGTCGCACCATACCGAGTCGGAACACTGTAACCGAGGACGAACTCGGGAGGAATGAACCTGCGTATTGCCTTCTGTAGCCTTGGATCCTTGGGCACAACGATAACGAATTGGCTGTGCCTGGACAGCAGCGTTGCCTCTTCCAGGATCGTGTCCAGTTGATCACGATCCGTCACATCGCGAGCCACAGTCATCAGAGGCTTGAAATTGCGGGCCGCTTCAAGGTGGCGGGCAAACGAATAGTCCCGCCAGTCGATGTCAAGAAAGCCGAGCCTTGTAAGGTGCCGAACGTCCCTCAAGTTCGTGTAACGGGCACCGGCCTCCCAACCATGCTGAAGCGCAATCGACAGGACTGTCCGGCTGTGCGCTACAAACTTGATGACCCCGCTTGCGCTCGTCGTCGCCACGCTCCCTCAAGCCATGAAGCCTACCTGGACTGGCGATTGAACACAAGCGCGATGACACGTGGCTGAGGGAGAGCTTAATCCTCAAACGCGGGGAGGGTACACGAGTCTGTCGGAGATAGAAATTCCCCTACGTAGAACCAATAACATACGAGGATTTTTTCTTTGCGGAATGTCTGTAAGTCGTTGATTCTAGGTTCATCAAAATCTATCTCCGACAGACTCACACTCAAACCCCAGTCCCGTTGCCAACGCCCAGACATTCTCGCCCGCCGATTCATCACTTTTCTACAGTTCTGCCGATTTTTCCCGCCCGTGGCCCCCGATATCGTTCCTGCCCATCCCGGAGCCTCGCTTCCATGTGGCCCAGGGTCAGCAACTTGTTCAACTCGTCCGCAACCCCCAACCCTCTGTCTGATCCAGCCCGAATTCATCACTTTTCATCACTTTTCTACACTCCTGCTACACCAGTGATGAATCGCCCTTTCTTCGCTTTTGCAACTTCGCCCCTTATTCGCTCTTGACATCGGGTGTAAGATCAAGCAGGAGCAAGGGTTACGCGGAATTGGCTTTGTTTCGTATTTTCGTTTTTCGCGCGTCGCGCGGCGGCCTCAAATGCCGCTTCTGGGCCGGTAGCCCGGCCGCGCGCTGATGCGGTACTTCTTGCCGATGTCGGAGACGATCTCGACGTTGATCCGCCGGAACCCCTCGTTGGGGTTCGGAGCCGGGTAGTAGGTCACGGTGTAGCTGTTGCCCAGGTCCTCGCGGATCGCCTCGAAGGCCTCCACCTGTTTCTGCCACGTCCGGGCGAAGAAGCTCTTGCCCCCCGTGCGCCCCGCCAGACGGCGGAACACGCCGGTCGAGATCGGGTCCTTGTTCACATCGCTGGTGGAGATGACGTAGATCGGAATGCCCTCGTCCTCGGCCACGGCGCGCACGTCGTCCGGCGCCACCATGCTGGCGTTGTCGGGTCCGTTGGAGAAGACGATCACCACCTTCCGCCCGGGCACCTTGGCCGCATCGCGCAAGGTCAGCAGCAGGCCGTTGTAAAGCGCTGCGTCGTCGCCTGCGACGGCGCTGCGCAGCCCTTCCAGGACCTCACTCCGCACCCGGTTCAACGACGCCAGTCGCGTGAGGTTGCGGGAGAACGTATAGATCGCCACCGAATCGGCGCGGTCCAGCCCACGGACGAAGTCGGCAATCGCGTCCGAGGCGTAGACGTAGCCGCGATACATGTAATTGCTCGTGTCGAACAGCACGAACACGTTGGTCCCGGTAAAGATGTCGATCGGAATTCCGCCCCTGGTGAGGTCCGCCTCGGCGCCGCCCAGGGGCCGCGTGGCGCCGCCCTCCAGCACTTGAACGGGCGGCTTGCTCCCCTCGGCGAACGTGGCGACCTTCTGTTGGATACCGTCTTCGAGGATCTTGAAATCCGTTGCTTTCAGGCCGTTCACGTAGCGCCCCTTGGAGTCGGTCACGGTGAAGCTCAGCACCACCATGTTGACCTTGACGCGAAAAGTGGGGCGCGTCTCCTGCGCCCGCAGCGCGGCGCGGGCCGTGGCCAAGGCCGCGCCTGCGCCCAGCAGGGCCCGGCGGGTGAGATACGGGTCTCGAGTCCTCACTGCGGTCTGTCCTCCGTTCCGGCGCGGTTCTCCGCCGCGATCAATTTGCGGTTCTGCGCGCGCGCCTGGTCGGCCGTGGCCCGCATGGCGCGCAGCAGCGCGGGCCAATCCTCGAGATGCGTCGCGAAAATCTGCTCCACCGAGCGTCGCGTCCAATCCGGGATGACGATATTCAACTGCGCCGCGGGCAGCATCAGCTCGTCCGCCAGCGCCGCGAAAAACAGGTTGGTCGAATCCCAGCTTTCGGCCAGGATGCGGCTCGAGTAGCCCATCAGAGTCGGAAACGTCCTCAGGTTCAGGAGCTGCGGCGCCTGCGAATGCGCCAGCGTCGGCTTCGGCGTTCCAAAGGCCGCGGCAATCGCGGACTCATTGCAGTGGGCCGGGTCCGTGCTGGCCAGACGGCGAATCTCAGCCTCGATAAACCCGCTCGGGTCCAGGCGCTGCGCCGCCGCATGCAGGCCGGCAAAGTACAGCTCCGACGGCGTGATCTGTTCCAGCGCGTCCGCCACATCGCCGCCCGCCAGATCGGCCTCGATGCGCCGCGTGCGGGCCGGGGACGCGTGCAGTTCGATCCATTCGAGCAACCTGCTCCGCACTTGGGGATCGAGCGTGGATTCCGCCGCGACCGCCTCGCCCAACCGCATGTGCAGAGCCACCCAGCGCAGCTGGGATGGCGTAACGTTCCAGAACCGCTCGGCCTTCGCGCCTACCAGCAACTGGGGCACCAGGTCGCCCCAGATCAACGCCTGCTCGCGGGTGGGAATCAGGAAATTCTGCTCGGCGTCGGCCAGCGCATACGGCAGCCCGGCCAGTGACCCGATGAGCCGCCCGCCGACGTTGCTAGGCCAGCCTGATCCGACCACATCGGTCTGCCCCCAGGTCTGGTTCGTCTCCTGAATCCCATTGAAATCGTGACTGCGCACGAACATCGGATTGGTGTACAACACCTGCGCCCCCGGTGGAGCGTAATAGGCGTAGACGAACCCGCTGAGCGTGTCGCGGAGCAGCGGAGTCAGCAAGCCGCGCAGGTCGCGCAGCTTTTCCGGCTGGCCTTGCGCCTTTTCGATCTGCGCCCGCAGATTCAGTTTCCGCTCGGCTTCCAGATGGCGTTCCACCGCGGAGCCAGCAGCAAAGCTGACACGCTCGGTCGAGGGCAAACTCGGCTTGGGGAGATTGAGCTCGGACAACGGGGCCGCGAGGCGATTGAGCACCGCCATTTCGGGCTTGCCGCTCTGGGCCGAACCCGCGAGCTGGTCGGCGAAATCGAACAGCGCCTTCAGGCTGACCAGCTTCTGAGCCTCGAGAACCCGGTTCAACTCGCCTACCAACTGGGCCTGCGTGTCGGGGTCGGATGGCGAGAGCGAGCCGGCCAGCAGGCCCAGCGTCTCTTCCTGCGGATTGGCCTTCGGGTCGATCCCGCAACCGGCCAGCAACCCCGTGAAACCCGCGCGTCCGGCGTCGAAGATCTCGCGGCTGCTGCCATTCGTCTTCTGAAACGGCCCGGTGACCGCATTCAGAGCGCTCTCCGCCTGGCCCGGCGGCAGTTCGTGATTCCGGTACAAAATCTGCCACAAGCTGGCCAGCGCCTGGAAAATGCCCGCCGCGTCGGCGTGCCCAGCGCCGTCCTTGATCGAATCGATCGCGCGCGCCGCGTTCGACGTATTGCAGGATGGCGGCATCGCGCAACTCCGGCGCCTCGTTGAGCAGAGTCAGCTGGGCGCCGAAAACCTTGTAATCGCGCATCAGCCGCTCCACCGTGGCGGCCTCCAGCGGTTTCGAGCGGCGGCGGTCGAAATCGCTGAGCGCCAGGAATACCTTCAGCGGCTCGTTCTCCACGGCTTTGCGGGTCAGCGCGAACAGGGCCTCGATGAGGTCGTCGGGAGCGCTCCACCCCGGCGCCGCCTTGGCCAGCCGGGGGTCGATTCTGGAGCCTGGATGTTGGGCGAAAAAGGCCTTCCAAACTTCCAGGTTGCCCGGGATGAGAACCTGACCGTTCACGACGTTGAGCCGCGTGGTCAGCAGCATCAGCTCGGTGTTGGCCCGGAACACGGGGCGGGCCGGGCCGGGGCTCGTCACTTTGCCGCGAATCGCGGCGTAGAACCTCTTCAATCGCTCCGGCTCCGTGAAGTAGTCCAGCGTCGGTCCCGAAATCCGGCCTAGCGAATCGAAATAGCTGGCCAGCCAGCCGTCGTCGCGCGAGACGATCTTCTCGATAAACGCGGCACCCTTGTCGGGCCCCACTCCGGCCAACTCCGCCCACGCCCCGGCCGCCCGCGCGCCTCCGGGCACGGCGGCGGCGCCGTTGCGGATCCGGAACATGCCGCCGAAGAAATCGAAGACGTGCGCGAAGGCGCGGATGCGCTGCAGCGGCATCGACTTGCGCACCTCCTCGGCCGTTTCGGGATCGAGTTTCGCCAGGCCCAGGTACAGCCGGCACATCGACGGGTCGTTCAGGAATGCATCGATGAACTCGCCCGCCTGCTTCTCCTTCGCGGAGAGCCAGTATTCCGAGCCGAAGACGACCGGGATGCGGGTGGCCTGGTACTTGAGTTCAAACGGCCGGTTGGTGCGCAGCGACTGCTCGAGTTGCGCCAGCGGGAAACCGGAGTCCATCGCCAGGAACGCCCGCGACGCGTTCACGGTCTCGAGAACCACATCGCCGCCGCAGGCGCCGCGCATGCGGAAGCCCAGGATCTTGAGCAGCTCGCCGGTCTTTTCGGAATCGCACGTTTCGATGCGGATCACCTTGTCGCCGCCCGAAAACCGATCCAGTTCGCGCGCCTGGGACAGATACCGCAGAACGAGCTTCAGGTACTCGGTCTGATCCAGGGTCTCCGTGCCGCTGATGGCTTGGTATCCGTTGGTGACCACATTGCGCGCCAGTGAGATCAACATCTCGTCCGCCGGCATGTCGGGCGAGAGCGCCGCCATGCGCGAGAAGTTGCGCAACGGACCGGGCACCTCGACGTAGCCCATCGGGAAAACCGGCTGCGCGGCTTGCGGCAGCTCCGGCGCCGCCACGCCGCTGCTCCTGAGAGCGGCCAGATGCGCGCTCGCCGAGGTGCGGTCGCCGGCGGCCAGCTCCATCTGGACCAGCCGCCGCAGAGCGGCCTGCCGCCGTGGCAAACCGAGTCCCGGCAGCTCCGCCAGCCGCTTGTACAGGGCAATCGCTTCGGCGTCGCGGCGAGCGTCCGCGAAGTGCGCGGCACATTCCAGGACATCCGCGTCGTTGGGTGATGCGTGCAGCGCGTCTTCCAGCAGTTGACGGGCCTGGTGCGCTTCTCCAGCCAGTTCCAGGCTGCGGACCCGATCCTCCAGGCCCGCATCCAATGCCCACCCCACGCCAACCGTTCCCAGAACGGCGGCTACCAACGTCAGCAGCTTCACAGGATCCCCTCCCTGTCATGCAGCCTTACATCGACTAATGGCCTGCTAGTTTACACCAAACCAGTCCTGTACGCGTGATGCAAACAAAACGCCAGTGGATTCAACACTTCTGCGCCGATCTCATATGCTGTTTGGGGAGGTCCAGTAAACGAGACCATGCGCCAGATCGCCAGCCTGCTCCTGTTCCTGCTTCTGCCCGCATTCGGGGCCGAACACACCATCGCCGTCGTGGGCCTGGTGCATTCCCACGTCTGGGGCCATCTCAAAGAGGTTCTTCCCGGCCAGCCGATCAGGCTGGTCGGTGTGGCGGAGACCGAGCCCGAGCTGGTGGCCGAAGCCGAAAAGCGCGGCGTGCCCGCCAACCTGGTCTTTGCCGACTGGAGGAAGATGATCGACCAGCAGAAGCCGGAGATCGTCTGGGCTTTCGTCGAGAACAACCGCCATCGCGAAATCGTCGACTACTGCGCGCCGCGCAAGATCCACGTCCTGTTCGAGAAGCCCCTGGCCTCGACCTACAAGGAAGCGCTGGCGATGCGCGAGCTGGCGCGCGAGAACGGCATCTACGTCCTGACCAACTACCAGATGGCCTGGTGGCCGGCCAACTACGCGGCCAAGAATATCGCCGACAGAGGTGCGATCGGCCGGGTGTGGCGGCTGCACGGCATCGTGGGCCATGGCGGACCGGGCGGCCCCACCGGGCTGAACAAGTACTTCTTCAACTGGCTGACCGATCCGCTGAAAAACGGGGGTGGGGCGCTGGTGGACTTTGGCTGCTACAACGCGCTGTGGTCCTTGTGGTACCTGGGCCGCCCGGAGACCGTCTACGCGCAGTCCAACCAGTTGCGCCCGAACGAGTTTCCGAAGGTCGAGGACAACGCCGACATCATTCTCAGCTACAAGCAGGGTGTGGCCATTCTGGAGGGCAGTTGGGATTTGCCGTACGGCTTCCAGGACCTCGAGGTGTTTGGCCTCGGCGGCGCTATTCATATGGACAGCGGCGGCGTCACCTGGCGCCAGAGCGGCCAGCGCGAGGCCCAGGCGGTATCCGTCAATCCACTGCCGCCCGAGGCCTCCAGCCCGGTTGCGGCCATGATTCACGCCATCGAGTCGAAGACCGAGCCGCAGAGCCTGACCGGCCTCGATATGAACGTCCAGGTGCTGGAGATCCTCGACGCCGCCAAGGAATCCATCAAGACCGGCAAGGCCATCCGCCTGGCCGCCCGGAAGTGAGCCCGTCCTTCAAAGCCCCGCCCCGGCCTGGCGCCTCAGGCGGGCTGGGCCCCTGTTTTCGTTACATCCGCCGGCCTCCGCAGGGCATCTATACCGGTCTATGGGGAAACTAGCGAAAGCCACAATTCTGACCGGAGCACTCGTCATGAGCTTGGCCGCGGCCGACAGTATCTACGAATTCACCTTGAACAGCATCGACGGAGCCCCCAAGCCGCTCAGTGAGTTTACGGGCAAAGTCGTGCTCATCGTCAACGTCGCCAGCCGCTGCGGCTACACGCCGCAATATGCTGGGCTGGAGAAGCTCTACGAAAAGTACATGGACCAGGGACTGGTCATCGTCGGCGTCCCGGCCAACAACTTCGGCGCGCAGGAGCCGGGCACCAACGAGGAGATCAAGACCTTCTGCACGCGCAAGTACAACGTCTCGTTCCCGATGCTGGCCAAGGTCTCGGTGAAGGGCGACGATATAACGCCGCTGTACCAGTACCTGACCTCGACCCAGGGCGGCGACATCAAGTGGAATTTCACCAAGTTCCTGATCGGGAAGGACGGCAAAGTCGCCGCCCGTTTCGAGCCCGCCGTCACGCCCGAGTCACCCGATCTCGCGGCCGCGATTGAGCGCGCGTTGAAGCAATAGCCGCCGCGGCCGGTCTTCGGCTCCGCAATCATCAAGCCACGCGCGGCCGGCGCGTGACACGTCAACTCCCGCGTGTTTTGCCCGATCCCGCCGCGAAAATCTCGCAATGCCGCAGTGCGCCTGATTCTCCAGCGGCGACGGTCTGATAGCTTAGAAAGTCAGGACTGTTGCGCGGTCCTTCGGGCATTCCCATGGCACGGATCCTCGTCACCGGCGGCGCCGGTTACATCGGGTCGCACACGGCGCATTCTCTGCTGCGCCTGGGGCACGACGTTCAGGTGGTCAACGATCTCTCGCACGGCTACCGGCACAACGTGCCGGAGGGCCGCTTGCATGTCCTGAACCTCCTCGACACCCCGGGACTGGACGACCTTCTGGCGCGCTTCCGGTTCGACGCCGTCGTTCATTTCGCGGCCTTCATCGCGGTCGGCGAATCGACGCGCCTGCCCGAGATGTACTTCCGCAACAACTGCGGGGCGACGTTCAGCCTGCTGGACGCCATGGCGCGGGCCGGGGTTCGCCGCATCGTCTTTTCCTCCACCGCGGCGGTCTACGGCAACCCGGAGCGCACGCCGATCACCGAGGACATGCCGCACCGCCCGGTCAACCCCTACGGCCAGACCAAGCTGATGGTGGAGACGGCCATGCGCTGGATGGACGAGTGTTCCGGATTGCGCTTTGTCGCCTTGCGCTATTTCAACGCCTGCGGCGCCGAGGAAGCCTACGGCATCGGCGAGGAGCACGTGCCCGAGACGCACCTGATCCCGCTGGTGCTGCGCGCCGCCCGCGCCGCCGAACCGCTGACGGTCTTTGGTGACGACTACGGGACGCCCGACGGCACCTGCATCCGCGACTACATCCACGTCAGCGACCTCGCCTCCGCCCACGCCGCCGCCCTGGACCACCTCACCGCCGGCGGCGCCAGCGCGTCTTTCAACGCCGGAACCGGTCAAGGCTATAGCGTGCTGGAGGTCATCCGCGCCGTCGAGCGGGTGACTGGCCGGGCGGTACCGTACAAGGTCGGCCCGCGCCGCGAAGGCGACCCGGCGGTGCTCGTCGCCGACTCGACCAAACTGCAGCAGACCCTAGGCTGGGAACCGGGCTACACGACGCTGGACGCAATGGTCGAAAGCGCCTGGAAGTTCGACCGCCGCAAGCACAAGCTCTAAAGGCATTCGCCGCTTGGAGGCAATGGTGTATTGTCCTGAATGCGGAACCGAATACCGTGCTGAATTCACCGTATGCGCCGATTGCGGCGTGCCCCTGGTCGCCCACAAGCCGGAGGACGTAGGTCACGGAGATCTCGACCTCGACTTGGTGAAGGTCTTCGAGGCCGGCGACCCCGTGTTGATCGCATCGGCCAAGGAGATCCTGGAGGAAGCGGGTATACCGTTCTACCTCTCTGGAGAGGAACTGCTTCTAGTGCGCATCGGGATGCTTGCGCCGCCCATTGATCCCTGGTGCCGGGTGCAGGTGACAGCGGATCGGCAGGAAGAGGCTCGTAGACTGCTTCAGGAGATCAAACGCAGCGACCCGCCCGGTGACATCGAAGCCGGCGAGTCGCTCGAAGGCTCAGGCGAGTGACCCGCCGGTCCTCCCATGCGTGTCTCGGGAGTACCGCAAATCCCTCCGGAGGCCGTCCATTGCGGCCGCCTGCCCCTTTGAGAACCCCGAATTCGACATTTCGACACGACAGCGCACTCTGTCGGATTCTCATACAACATCGCTCCTTTCCCGCTCCGCTTCGGGCCGTTTTTCGGATCGCCTGGATATCTGTATATTCATGATTAAATGTAGTCCTTGGACTTCCATTCACCTCCAGGCCCGCCTCGCCCGGGAGTAGCCGATTCGTCATACATCGCATGACAGAATTCGACACTTCTCGACACTACTGTCGAACTTGGGTTTGATCCTCGTGTTTTCCGCGCGCCTCATTTACGCGCGCCGGAAGACGCCCGCCGAAGCGGACCCTCTCGTCCCTCTCACCCTCCCCTCACACTCCGTTGCCGCCTCGCCGCAGCCCTCTGCACCGCCAGTCACGGCGGCCACCCCTCTCTCGCCCCTCCCGATCCAACGCCTTCCGGATCGCCCCTCCCTGACTGCCCCGGAATCGCTTGGCGACGGGAGTATGGTGAATTGGGGCACGGGACCCGGCCAGTGCTTCCCACGGCCTGCCGAGGCCCGGGCTTGACCCGCCACGGTCGGTTCTGGATGACTGGAGGGTGACATGAACTGGGCGGGCTGGGCCGTTCTCTCGGCCGTCTTCGGCGCGCTGGTGGCGATCTTCGGCAAGGTCGGCGTGCGCGACGTTAACAGCAACCTCGCCGTCGCGTTGCGCACGGTGATCATCGTCCTCTTCGCCTGGGGCATCGTTTTCGCGCAAGGCAACGCGCGCGAGATGTTCCGCATCTCCCGCCACTCGTACCTGTTCCTCTTGCTCTCCGCCATCGCGACGGGCTGCTCGTGGCTGTGCTACTACAAGGCGCTGAAACTGGGGCCGGCCTCGCGCGTGGCGCCGATCGACAAGCTGAGCGTGGCGCTGGCGGTCGCGCTGGCTTTCATCTTCCTCGGGGAAAAGCCGACCGTCGGGAATGTCGCCGGCGCGGTCCTGATCACGGCGGGCGTGCTGGTGGCGGCGCTGGTGCCCTGAGGAGCCTGCCTCCGCGGCGGGAACGGCGCGCGATGCAGTCGCCTGCGGGCCGGCTCCGCGAGGCGCCCCGGCGGTTGCAGTAGAATCACTGTCAACAACCTATGTCACATGTAAATCGTCTGTTCCAATACGCTGGCTGCGCCCTCCTGCTGATTGCGCCGGCCCTGGCGGAGGTCACGCTGCCCGCGCTGCTCGCCGACCACATGGTGCTGCAGCGCGATCTGCCGGTCCACATCTGGGGCAGCGCCGCGGCGGGCGAAGCCGTCAGCGTGACCTTCCACGGCGAGACCCGCTCGGCCGTCGCCGACCGCCTCGGCCGCTGGAGCGTCTATCTTCCGCCGGTCGCGCCGGGAGGCCCGTTTGAACTCACCGTCCAGGGCACGAACACGATTACGCTGCGGGATGTGCTGGCCGGCGACGTGTGGGTGGCCTCGGGTCAATCCAACATGGAGATGGCGGTGGATGGCGTGGTCAACGCGAAGGACGAGATCGCCGCCGCGAATTACCCCCGGATCCGTCTGTTCAAGGCGCTCAACAAGGTTTCGATGTACCCGTTGGAGGATATCGCCGCGCAACAGTGGAGCGATTCCACCTGGACGGCGGTGAGCCCGGACACCATCCCCAAGTTTTCGGCCGTCGCCTACTTCTTCGGGCGGCACATCCAGCAGAAAGAAGACGTGCCGGTTGGGCTGATCGAGTCGAACTGGGGCGGAACGCCGGCCGAGGCCTGGACCAGCCTCATCGGACTGGGCGCGGACGCATCGTTGATGCCCGTCTTTGCCTCCTGGGGCCAGATGATGGAAACCCAGACGACCATCGAACTGCAGCGCAGTCTGGAAGAGAAGAGCTATCAGGACTCGGTCGCCAAGGCCAGGGCGGCAGGCCTTCAGCCGCCTGAGCGGGAGCAGCGTTGGCACCCCAACCAGGACTACTGCTGGCAGCCGGCGGGGCTGTTCAACGCCATGATCGCGCCGCTCACGCGATTCCCCATCCGCGGGGCGATCTGGTATCAGGGCGAGAGCAACGCCTCGCCCGACCGCGCGCCGCTGTACGAGCGCCTGTTCAAAGCGATGATCCAGGACTGGCGCCGCGCCTGGGGCCAGGGCGACTTCCCGTTCCTGTTCGTTCAAATCGCCAACTTCAAGACTGGGCCGGACGCCATGTGGCCCACCGTGCGCGACGCCCAGCGGCTCACGCTGGATCTGGTCAACACCGGCATGGCGGTGACCATCGACATCGGCGAGGCCACCAACATTCATCCGCTGAATAAGCAGGAGGTCGGCCACCGCCTGGCGCTGGCCGCGCGGGCCATCTCCTACGGCGAACACATCGAATACTCGGGGCCAATGTTCCGTCTGGCGACGCAGGAAGGCGCTGTGATGCGGGTGTGGTTCGATCACGTCTCCGGCGGGTTGAAGGCGAAAGGCGAGAGCGTGACGGGTTTTGAGCTCGCCGGCCAGGACGGGAAGTTCGTCCCGGCTGAGGCGCGCATCGACGGAACCACGGTGGTCGTCTCCGCCGCCGCCGTGCCCGAACCTAAGTTCGTACGCTACGCCTGGAAGGACGTGCCGGACTGCGACCTCTTCAACGGCGAGAACCTGCCGGCGTCGCCCTTCCGTTCGGGCCAGTAGGCGTGCCGCGTGGGACCGCCGCCGTTTCTCTGATACGTGACCGCTCACGGAATTGTCGATTCCTGACCGCTCACGTATAATGGAAAGCATGCCCCTCAAGAAGAAAGATCCAGCAGCCGTGGCGCTTGGGCGCAAAGGCGGGGAAAAGGGCGGTCCCGCCAGAGCCGCCAGACTCACTCCTGACGAACGGAGCGCCAGCGCCCGGAGAGCGGTTCAGGCGCGCTGGGCGAAGAAGGCCAAAGATGGCAGCGGCCATGCGGTTCTTAAGAGCAAAGACATGGGCATCAAAAAACTCGGTGAGTTTCGCAAGGAACAGATGAGTGAAGCCGCTCCCGCTACCAAAGTCCTCGACACTTCCAAGAGAGCCCTTCACCGGTGTTTGGAACAGATCAAAGAAGCCAAGAGCGAAAGCGAACTCCGTCGATTGACTGAAGAGCTTCAAATGATCGTGTTCCACACTCAGTACCGGAATGCCTAAAATCAGGAAGCCGCCGCCCTATTTCATGAAGCATCTGGTGGACCGCTTTCGGGAGGGTCGGATTTCGGTTTCTGATTTCGACGCATTGCAGGATTGGCTCAATTCCAATCCCGATGTACCCCCCGGAGAGTGGTACAAGAAGTTTGCGAAGTTTACGCTGGCTGGTGAAGGCGAAGTGCCCAAGACCTTTCTCACGTCGGGCATGGCCCCTCATGGCACCGAAGTCAAGTGATGGGGTGATTCTGTCATGCAGAGCAACGCTCCTTTTTGAGTCGTCCGGCGTGTTGCTGGAAACCTCCGGCCGCGGGCGGACATCGTTCTACAAAGGACATCCCTGCAGCGGGCCCGATTCATGCCTGACATTCCATTAACACGCCGCCAGCCCGCCGCCGGCCTCCGCTCCAGGCGCCAGTTCCTGCGCGGTTCGGCGTCGCTCGCCGCCGCGCTCCCCCTGCTGCGCGCGCAGCAGGAACCGACCTACTCCACTGGTGTGGATGTGGTGAACCTGCTGGCCGGGGTGAGGACCAAGAGGGGCGATATCGTCCGCGACTTGACCCAGGACGATTTCGTGCTGCTGGAGAACGGCCGTCCGCAAACCATCCGCTATTTCTCGAAGGAAACCGATCTGCCGCTGACGCTCGGCCTGATGGTGGACACCAGCATGAGCCAGGCGCGCCTCGTGGATGCCGAACGCGCCGCCAGCTTCCGTTTCCTGGACCGCGTGCTCAGGGAAAACAAAGACCAGGTCTTCATCATGCAGTTCGATCTGTCCTCGTTCCTGCGCCAGCCGCTGACCTCGTCGCGCAAGGTGCTGGACGACGCGCTTTCCATGGTCGATACCCCCACGCGCAAGGAGCTCGAAGCGGGCATCGGCGACGGCACCTCGCTGTACGATGCCGTCATCAAGGCCTCAAATGAGATCATGTTGCAGCAGAAGAACCGCAAGGCTTTGATTCTGATGACCGACGGCGTTGACAACACCAGTGAAGCCTCGCTCGACGACGCGGTGAAGGCGGCGTTGCGGGCCGAGACACTGGTCTACTCGATCCTGTTTTCGGACCCCGCCGCCTACGCGTTTGGAGGAGGCATCACAGGCCGGAGCGTGCTGATGCACCTCTCCCGCGAGACCGGCGCGAGCTTCTTCGAAGTCTCCCGCAAGCAGAGCATCGACCAGATCTTCGAAGCGATTCAGGACGAACTCCGCAGCCAGTACAGCCTGGGCTTCGTCCCGGACCGGCCGGTGACATACCCGGAGTTTCGCAAGCTCGAACTGACGACTAAACAGAAGGGGCTGATCGTGCAGACGCGCGAGCATTATTGGGCCCATCGCTGACGCGGCTCGGGACCGGGCCGGGTGGGTTGCACGGGCGTGGATTGGGGGATGGGAAAGGACTCCGATGCGGGCGCGAAAACGCCTCGCCGCGCGACAGCCGGCGCTATATCATGGGAACCAAGGAGGGACTTTCATGCGGCCACTGGGCACACTGCGAGGATTCTTCGCTCCGGCCCTCCCGCTGCTGATCTCACTCGCATTCGGACCGGTCTGCGTCAGTGGGTTCGAGCCGCAATACCCGACCGGCCAGTACCCGACTGGCCAATACCCACCGGGGCAATACCCTCCAGGGCAATACCCGCCGGGGCAATACCCCTCCGGACAGTACCCCAATCAGCCTGGCCTCTCGCTGCCCAAGATCCACCTGCCCAAGCGCCATAAGGACGACAAGCCGGACGATTCAAAGGTCACCCTGTCCGCGATCGACGGCACGCTCCGCAACCTGGGCGAGAAGGACCTGGTGTTGCAGGCCAAAGCGAACCGCCTGTTGCGTTTCCGGCTGCTGGAGAAGACCCTGTTTCAAAACAAGGAAGGCGAACCGGTCCGCGATTCGCTGCTCCATCCCGGCGATCAGATCTCCGTCCTGGTGAATCCGGATGATCTGGAGACCGCGCTGCGCGTCGTGCTGAACCACGCTGGGACTTCGTCGGAACGCGAGGTCGCTGCACGTCCCTTCGATCACGACCAGGTCATCGCGCCCGCATCGCAGGACATCACCAAGGCGAAGGTGGCCGTGGATAAAGAACCCTCCGCCGGCCCGGCCGGCACGCCGGCCGACAAAGATGCAAGCGCGGCGCCTGATAAAGAGCCTGCCGCCAAGCCTGCCGATGCGCCCTCCTCGCCCGCCGCCGGCGGCACCAAAAAGGCCGAGCCGCAAGCGACGGCCGCGGAGCAGCCGCGCGAGCCCGTGGACGCGGCGCCGCTTTCGTCCGACGCCATCATCATGCTGGCGCGCGATGCGGCCGAGTCGTTCACGGCGGACCTGCCCAACTTCCTGGTCCAGCAGTCCACCACCCGTTATCACGGCCACATCCGGTCGCAGGATTGGCAGGTGATCGACGTCGTGACCGCGGACGTCGTGTGCATCGACGGCAAGGAGGAGTACCGCAACGTGGCCATCAACGGAGTGCCCACCCAGCGCCCGGTCGAAAGCACCGGCAGTTGGTTGACGGGCGAGTTCGTCACCACGCTGCAGAATACTCTCTCGCCGGTCGAAGAGGCCGCTTTCGTCCCGCGCGGCGAAGCGCGCATTGGCGGGCGAATGGCCTATCTGTTCGACTTCTCGGTGGAGGCGCGGAATTCGCATTGGATGCTCGCCAGCGACCGCAATGCCAGCTTCCGCGCCCCTTACAAAGGCAGCATCTGGATCGACAAGGAAACGCGCCGCGTCCTGCGCATCGATCAAAAGGCGCTATCCATCCCCCGGGATTTCCCTTACGACTCGCTGGAGTCCATCCTGGACTACGGCTTCGTCAAGATCGAAAACAAGTCCTATCTCCTGCCGGTTCAAAACGAGACCTTGGCCTGCCTCGGCGCCGCCCGAACGTGCGAGCGGAACGTGATCAACTTCCGTGATTACCGCAAATTCACGGCCGAATCGAAGATCAAGTTTTAGTGGTTCACGGCTGCGTTCCGAGAACGCTCGAGGAGCTGCGCCCCGGCGCGCTTCCTGCTAGCGCGATCCAGCTCGTGACAAAACGGCGAAGCTCCCGGGCGGCTGGTGTATGCTATGCGCAGGTCCACTCTAGGGCCTGCTCACACTACGCGGACGGCGGCGACGGGAGCCGGTTTTTCCGAGTTCCAGGAGCGAGGAGCGACGCATACCGGGTGTCTGCGAGCGACGAGCGACGCCGAAATCGGAAAAACCGGCCCCGTCCCTCCGGGTTGCGGCGAAAACCGCTTCAGCCTTCGTTGTCGTCCTCGCCTTGGAATGGCCAAAGCCATCGTCCTCCGCCTCGTCTGAGGCGCTTTTCGCGCGCAACGCCATCCGTTCGGGTAGCGTGAACAGGCCCTAGCCTCCCCCGATTTTTCAGCAGTGGACCGCGCTCCCGCCTGCTCCCGCTTCACTGTGGAATATCCACCTCCTGCCGGCCCGGCGGCAGCATCCGCTCTTTCCAACCGCCCTGCGCGTCGCTGACCAGCGCGATGGCGCGCGAGCGGCTCTCGTATTTCACGCGGATCCGGCCGCGCACGATGCGCGCATCGAGCAGCGTCCCGTTGAAGTCGGCCAGGCGGTGCGGCGGCAGATCCTGGCAATGCATGAGCTTGTGTTTGCCGGCGGCGACGAGCACGCGCTCGCCGTCCTGCACCGGCCACTCCCGCCCGTCCACCAGCGCGCAACCCTTCCAGGCCACCGAAACCGGCTGCGGCGAATCGATCTCCAGGCCGCCGCCCGTCCACGCCGCCTGGCGCAGCTGGGCAGCCGCGGCCGCCAGCAACGGCCAGTCCGGGCCCAGAATCGAGTTCTCGAAGTACAGCGCGACTCGCTGGAATGAGGCCGCCGCGCTGCGCACGAGCTGGAACAATTCTGTCCCGGTCTGTTGCTTCACCGGATAGACGTCCTGGTAGCGCTCGACGATGTTCAGGTCGATCGCCAGCAAGTCCGCGCGCCGGGTCAGGGCCGCGTAACGGCGCGCCATCTCGGCGTAACGCTCCGGCCCGAGGTTCCAGATGGTCGCCGGATCCTCCACCAGGAACGTGACGCCGCGCCGCTGCGCCGACCCCAGCAGCCGCGGCGCATCCGCGCCCAGCTTGTCGCGCATCGAAGGATCGAAACGATCGTCGATGTGCGTCAGCACCAGGTCCAGTTGCGGCTTCGACTGGCGCAGCGCCTCCAGGCGCTCCAGCCAACCCTCCTGCAGCCGCGCCGCCAGCGCGGAGCGATAGTCCAAGAACGCGCGCAGCGCGTCCGGGTTCCGGGCGTAAGAATGCGCGCCACCGGCCTGATACAACTCCTGCGGATCGAAGCCCCGCTGGGCCTTGAATTCGGCGCGCACCTGCGCATTGAACGGTGTGAAGCGCGCCGGGTTTTCATGACCCTCCAGCGACTCGAAGTACAGCTCGCCCAGATTCAAACCATCCCAGTCGAAGCGCCCTGCGAGGCCCTCCAGACCGGCCGCGACCCTGCGCTCGCACTCCGGATGGGCCAGGTTCATCAGCTTGCGCCAGTCGAGTTGCGCGTCCTGGCCCGAGGCGGTCTTCTCACGCCACTCCGGATGCTCGTCCCAGAAAGCGTCGCTGACGTGTGGGAACTCGACCCAGGCGTAGACCAGAATGCCGTGGCGGTGGCACGTGGCAATCAGATTGTCCAGCCACTCGTCGCGCCCGCGGTCGCGTTCCCAGAAATGCCACGCCGCCACCTGCAGCGCCGCCACGCCGCCGCGCCGCCACCGCGCAGCGAGGTAATTCAGGTCGGCGCGCAGACGGTACGAAGAATCGAAAAAGACCCACAGCGAGCGCGCCTCGAATTCCGGTTTCAGCCCCAGGTCCACCAGCGCCTGCGGCAGATAAGGGAACCTCTCGACGCCTCGTGCACCGGGCGCCACGGCGGTCCACAGCACCGGCTTTGACCGCCCGTCTCCGCCGGCGGCGAGGCCCGCCACCAGCGGCGCGCCGGACCAGCGTTCACGCGTGAAAACGCGCGCCCCGGCGGGCATTCCGAAGACCGGAACATCGAGCGCTTGCTCCCAGACGATCTGCAGTTGCGGCTGCCGGTCGTCGATCAGGCTCCGCACGTTCACCTGCTGCCTGGTCGGATGGAAGCCGTAGGCCCGCGCCTCGGGCGAATCGCCGACCACCAACACGGCCTGAGCCGGGTCGATGCTCAGCGGCGCGAGGATCTTGTCGAGACCCTGCCCGCAGCACCGCCAACTTGCCATTAAGAGGATGGAAATCAGCAGCCTAGCGGGTAATGGCATACCACAGGCTGGCGCGCGCGTCCCAATACGTCCGCGGATGCAAACCATCCGGATTCACCAGATAGGCCCCGCGCAGGAAGTCCGTGCGGAACGACAGTTTCGGGGGCAGCGCGGCCCAGCGGAACCGCACGCCGGGGCCCGTCTCCATGAAGTTGCCCCACCATTGGCGGCGGGCATCGACCGTCCAGTTGGCGTTCCACAGCGGCTGCAGACGCAGGCCGCCGGGCAGATCCGGCAACGTGTAGCCGCCACGGAACTGCGTGTAAAGAAGCGAGTTGTGGTCGTAGCGGGAGACGTAGACCGCGTCCGCGCCAGTCTCAGTGAACCAACCGCTCTCGCCGTCGTTGGCCGCCGCGCCCCAGCCGCGCAGGTACGACGCCCCGCCGCGATAATCGGCCTGGCCTGATCCGGCGGCGGGATTGTAGTCCAGTAAGGTGGAGTGGTCGCCGGCATAACTGAACGCGCGCCCGGCCTCGCCCCACACGAACAGATGGGGCGTAATGTAGCGGTTGACGCCGGCGGCGGCGATCAGCGCGGAATCGGAGAGCATCGGACCCGGTCCGGCCGTGCAGGCCACCAGCATCGAACACGTCTTGGTGTCGCCCACCCAGCGCAGCGAAATGTATGGCTGGAAACCCCATTTCTTCGCTTTCACAAAGTCCAGTTTGGCCTGTGAATACAGGAACATGGAGCCCCAGCGCGAGGAGTACATGGGCAGCGCCCAGACCGTCAACCGGACCATCTGGTGGCCGGCGCGCAGACTGTGGTACGCGCGGTCGGCCTCGCGCGAAGTCTCGGGCCCGCCGCTGCGCCGCGCCCGGTCAAACCATACCAACGCCTCATCGTCGCGCTGCAACAGGTTCAGCGTCCAGCCGAGCTGCAGAGCCACCTCGGCGTCGCCCGGATTCTGCTCCCAGGCCGCTTGCAGGTACCGCAAGGCATCCTGCAGATAGCCCAGATGGTAGCTCTTGATGCCCATTTCCCGGGCCGAAATCGTCTGCGGCGGCTGGCCGGTGGGACGCGCCACCAGACCCGGCGCAGGCTGCTCCGGCGGCTTGGGCGGTGCGTTCATTACCCGCAGTTGCTCTCTGCTCAGGCGGTCGTCGGGGTGCTGCCGGACCTGGATCTCCAACTGCCGCTGGGCCTCCGTGTTCCGGCCCATGGCCAGCAACAGGAAGGCGTACTCGCGGCGCAGATTGGGGTTGTCCGGGTCGGCCTGCAGGGCATCCTCGAACTCATAAGGATAGGGGTAGCGCGCCGGCATCAGCTCGCGCGCCATCTCCGCCACGCGCGGCTGCGGCGAGCGCGACGCCGCCAGCAATAACGCCATGGATTCCCGCAGTTTGCCCTGCTCCTTGAGCACCCGCGCCAGGTCGATCATCAGCCGCCGCTCGGCCGGCCGAAGCTGCCACGCCGTCTGATAATGTTCCGCCGCCAGCGCCAGTTCATCGTGCTGCTCGGCCAGGCGCGCCAGTTCCTCGTGCGCCGTCCATTGATCCGGCGCGGCCGCCACCGCAGCTTTCCAGCGCTCGATCCCTTCGCGCAACGGGCGATCGATACTTTCAAACGCCGCAGCTGCCTTGGCGCGCGTCTCCTGCGATCCCAACTCCTTCCATCGCAGGAAGATACGGTGCGCCTCGACGGGCTTCTTAGTCTCGTAGCACAGGAACCCGTACTCCAGCGCGCTGAGTTCGTCGTTGGGATCGATGCGCAGCGCCGCGGCGAACTGGTCGCGCGCCTGCTCGCGCTCGCCGGTTTTCAGCAACGCGTAAGCGAAGTCCTTGTGCAGATTGGCCGCGTCCGGCCGGGCGGCGATGGCCTGCCGGAACAACGCTACGGCGCGGTCGAGATCCCCCGCGCGCAGCGCGATGTAAGCCGCCTCCCCGGGATCGGGACCCGTTTGGGCGGGCGCGGGACTTCCGGCCAGGCCCACAAGCAGCAGCAACGGCAGGCACGTGCGCATAGGGATCCTGCACTACAGTGCGCCGCCGCGGCCGGGGCTCTCATGCCCTGCCCGTCTCCCTCCCGAAGAAATACGATGATGTGGATATGGCTGACTATCGCGGCACGGACTACCTGCTCGTTGACACACTGCTCAGCGACGACGAGAAGCTGGTCCGGCAGACCGCCCGCCAGTTCGTCGAGGAGCGCGTCCTGCCGCTGATCAAGGATTGTTACAACCAGGGCCGCTTCCCCGCCGAACTGATTCCCGAAATGGGCGAGCTGGGCTTTTTCGGCGCCAACCTCGAAGGCTATGGCTGCGCCGGAATGAGCAGCGTGGAATACGGCCTCGTAATGCAGGAGTTGGAGCGCGGCGACTCCGGCCTGCGCAGCTTCGTCAGCGTCCAGGGCGCCCTGGTCATGTATCCCATTCACACCTGGGGATCCGCGGAGCAGAAGGAGCGCTGGCTCCCGGCTCTGCAGAGCGGCCGGGCGATCGGCTGTTTCGGGCTGACCGAGCCCGGCTTCGGCTCCAACCCCGCCGGCATGGCCTCGCGCGGGCGCCGCGACGGGGATTCCTGGATCCTCAACGGCGAAAAGACCTGGATCACCAGCGGCAGCATCGCCGACGTCGCCCTCATCTGGGCGCGGACCCCAGAAGGCATCCGCGGGTACCTCGTGGAGCGCGACACGCCGGGTTTTACTTCCTCCGACATCCACGGCAAGCTCTCCATGCGCGCCTCAATCACCTCGTCGCTCTCGCTCTCCGATTGCCGCGTGCCCGACTCCAGCCGTCTGCCCGGCGCAGTGGGGCTCAAGTCCGCCCTCGGCTGCCTCTCGCAGGCGCGCTACGGCATCGGCTGGGGCGCGCTCGGCGCAGCCAGCGACTGTTACGAAACCGCGCGCGCGTACACCAAGCTGCGCAAGCAGTTCGACGACCGGCCCATCGCCTCGCACCAGCTCGTCCAGGAGAAGCTGGCCTGGATGATCACCGAAATCACCAAAGGCCAACTCCTGGCCCTGCACTGCGGCCGTCTGAAGGATCAGGGCCGCCTCGAGCCCGCCCACATCTCAATGTTGAAACGCAACAACGTCGCCGTTGCGCTAGAATGCGCCCGCCTGAGCCGCGATCTGCTGGGCGCCAACGGCATCATCGACGACTTTCCCGTCATGCGCCACATGTGCAATCTCGAGTCGGTGAAAACCTACGAAGGCACCGATCACATCCACACGCTGGTCATCGGCGAGGCCGTGACGGGTATTCCAGCCTATAAAGGATGAGCTGAAGAGGGGAGATCCCATGCAGCACCAGTTGAATTTGAGCACGCGTGTGGGAGTCAGGTTGACGCGCCGATCCTTGCTCGCCGGCCTGTTGCTGGCCACCGCCGCCTGCGCGCGCAAGGGCCCCTTCGACTTCGGCACGCCCAAGAACCGTTATAAGATCCACGGCCAGATCCTGCGCCTGCGGCCGGAAAACCGCATCGCCGTCATCAAGCACGAGAAGATCGAGGGCTGGATGGAGGCCATGACCATGGAGTTCCCCATCCCCGACGCGGCCCAGTTCGAAAAGCTGAAAGAGGGCTCCTGGATCCGCGCCACGGTCAATGTGAACGACGAGTTCTTCTGGCTGACCGACGTCGTTGTCGAGAGGTGAGCCGCTCCACGCAGGTTTGCCAGAACTGCCCGCTCTGGGGTCTCTATTCGCCACAACCGGTTGGAGGAATTGCGACTAGCGGAGGTGATGCTAGGACGTTCACGTCCGCATTGACAGACGCGGAGGATAATAATTCCTGCTCAGTCACATGGTCGATTGGCTTTAACATCGGGTGGGGGAGCGGATGGAACGCAACATTCAAGTTCATCGCCTAGCCGTATGCAGCGAACGAGGGACGGGAAGATTGATTGTGTCAGTAGCGATTCTCCTCGCCTTTGGCTGTATCCCAGCGGAGGGGCAAGAAGCAGAAGCCCTGCGGCTGGCCAAGAGGCTTGCGGACCCTGACGCTCGATCAGGCGCCATCGCCGAGATCGCAGCCGCAGGAACCCAGAGGGCTCATCTTCTCCTGTCGTGGTCCAGTTCGCCTCCGCCGGGCGTCGATCAATGGCAGCTGTTCATCGGCCTGGCCGATGCTTTTGGCGAGTTGAAGTCAAAGGACGCTATTCCTTTCCTTATCAGGAACATAAGCTTAAACCGATACATGTTGGCCAATACCTGGATGAAGACCGCGGAGGTGATCAAGGAGCGGCTGCCGGCCGTGGCGGCTCTAATCCGCATAGGTCCAGTGGCGGGGAGAGCCGTTGTTGAGGCGTCTTGGGAGCCGATGACCTCTGAAGATCGCATTGCGGCCGTGTTCGTCGTCTCTCAGATCCCTGACATGCCTGGCCGCCAGGAATTCTTGAACGCCTCGCGGGGGGAGGCACATACCCAGCTTATCTGGGCGGAAGAGGGGTTGAAAGCCTATGGAAAGAGATGACGCAGAGCGAAGAGCGGAATCCGGAATCACACCCCTTACTCCTCCCAGCAGGGCGTAGACTGTCGGTGATCCCGAGAAAGGCACCCGCATGCGCACTTTCCTTCTTAGCCTCGCTGTCGCCTCTTCCCTGCTTGCCCAATCCGCCCCGGCCTCCAAGCTCGGCGCATGGTGGCACGAGACCGCCCCCGGCCTGCGTCCCTACACCGCCAACGCCAAGAAGCTCCCGCTGATCTCCGTCAAGGGCAACAGGTTCGTCGACCCGCAGGGCGCCACCGTGCTGCTGCGTGGCCTGGCCATCGCCGACCCCGACAAGATCGAATCCCAGGGCCACTGGAGCAAGGATCTCTTCGTCAGGGTGAAGGAGATGGGCGCGAAGGTGGTTCGCATCCCCGTCCACCCCGTCGCCTGGCGCGGCCGCGGCCCGTCCAACTACATCAAGCTCCTCGACCAGGCCGTCGAGTGGTGCACCGACCTCGACATGTACGTCGACCTCGACTGGCACTCCATCGGCAACCTCACCACCGGCCTCTTCCAGGACCCGATGTACGACACTTCGCTCCAGGAGACCTACAGCTTCTGGCGCGCCATGGCGCGCCACTACGCCGGCCACAACACGATCGTCTTCTATGAGCTGTTCAACGAGCCGACCACGTACAACGGCCAACTCGGCCCCGTCGTCTGGGCGGACTGGAAGAAGATCCAGGAGAACCTGATCACCATCATCCGCGCCTACAATCCCCAGGCCCTTGTGCTCGTGGCGGGCTTCGATTGGGCCTACGACCTGACACCCCTGCGCGAGGCACCCATCGCCGCCGAAAACATCGGCTACGTGACCCATCCCTACTCCTTCAAGCGCAGCCAGCCCTGGGAGCCTAAGTGGGAAGAGGATTTCGGCTTCGCCGCTGGAAAATACCCTGTCGTCGCCACCGAGTTCGGCGACGCCAGTGCGGCCGCGCCCGACGCCACCCGCCCCGCCTACGGCCCGTCGATTTTCAAATACCTCGAGAGCAAGGGAATTAGCTGGATCGTGTGGTGTTTCGATCCCGAATGGGGACCGACACTAATCAAGGACTAGAACTACACGCTCACTCCCGCGGGCGAGTTCGCCAAACAGAACATGCTCGCCGCGAAATAACCGCGCCCCCCTACGGCCGCAGCACGATCTTCTTCACCGCGACATTGTCATTCTCGTCCTGAACCTTGACCGCCACGGTCCACTCGCTGAGCTTGGGCAGCGCCGTCTCCACGACGTAATCGTGGGCCTGCGAGTCGGTCATGCCGGTGGTCGGCCGCGCCGCCTTCCACTCGCTGCCATTGATGCTGTATTCGGCCGAATCCAGTTCGCTCAACGCGTCCACCGCGCGGAACCGGATCACCAGCTTCCCGCCTTCCGCCTTGGCCGAGAGACCTTCGATTTGTGGCGGCGTGTTGTCGATCAGGAACGGATCGCTCTCGATCACCGCCGTGAGCGCCACGGAGTCATAATTATCCGGAGCGTCCGAGGCTGTGACCCGCAGCCGGTAGCGGCCGTCGGCGAACGATGTCGTGTCCCAACTGAAGCGGTTCTCCTTGACGTGTTCCTTCAGCAGCTTCCACTCGTGCTCGTCCACGCCGCGGTACTCGATCTTGAACTCCAGTTCGTCGCCGTTCTGGTCGGAAGCCTTCCAGCGCGCACCGATCCAGCCCTTGTCGTAGTTCATGCTGGCCGATCCCGATGGCTCCGACGACGGGGTTGACGGGCTGCTGCGCCGCACCTGTCCGATCGGCGGCAGCGACAGCGTCGTCGAAGCCGAACTGCCTAGCGCGGAAGGTGCCGGGAACTTGTGGTTGAACGGCGTGATCTCAATCTTCTCGATCACCGGCGCCACGTTCTTCTGTTGATAGGCCGCCTCCACGAGTGCCAGTTCCGGGGAAGCGCCACTATCCGCCGCCGTCAGCGTGGCGCGCCACTGGAGGAATCGAGCCGCCGGCGATGCAACCCGTGAGCCTGTCGCCGGATCCACTACCGCCCACGCGCTCCAGTCCTTCTCCGGCTCGTCCAGGTTGCCGCTGCGCGTCTCCAGCTTCAGCGTGCCGCCGTTCAGTTCGCCTTCCCACCGCAGCCGCCCCCAGTAGGTGAAAGACGCCGCGTCCAGCACGTCGCTCTCCAGCGTGCCCGCGCGCTCCGTCTCCGGCCCGAGTTGATACAGCTTCCCCGGATTGGCCGACACGGCCACCATGCCGCCTCCCGGCAACGGCGCCAGCGCCGTAATCTGTGCCGCTTCGGCATGCGCAATGCGCGTGTAGCTCTGCGGCGTGTCGATCCGATAGATCCGCCCCTGGTTGCCGGTCGCGGCCAGCAGCCGCCCCGCGGCATCGAAGCCCAGTGCGTACACCACCGCGTGCGGGTCGCTCCAGTACAGAGTCGGCTCTCCGTCCGTTCCGATCCGCCAGATCTCGCTCCCGCCCGGCGCACTGCTCACCGGCCCCAGCGTCGGAGGCATCGCCGCCGGGCGCGCCGCCGCCGGCGCCGCCGGTTGCGGCTGCTGCACCCCCGCGGCCGCCGGTTGAGCGGAAACCGGCATTGGCATGGGCGTGAGCGCCGGAGCGGGCGCCGGAGCGGCCGTGCGGTTGCCCGTCGCGGCGGCGAAAATCGTCCCATCCTGTGCCACGGCGATCGCCGTCACTTCCCGTTTCCCGGTCTGATGCAGGACAAACCCCTCGCCCTTCGCATTCACCCGCAGCACCACGCCCGAGGCGTCCGTGCCGGCAATCAGGTTCCCGTGACCGTCGCTCATGAGCGTCCGCACGTGCGTCTCTCCGGCGTCGTATAACACCGTCGCCTGCTCGCCCGGCTGGAGCTTGAGAATCTGCCCCGGATCGCCCGTCGCGGCGTACAGCACGCCCCCCTCGCCCGCCACCAGCGCCCACACGTAATGCGCCTTCGCCGAATGGACCAGCGCCGCCTTGCCGTCCTCGCCCACGCGCCAGATCTTCCCGTCAGGGGACGTCGCCGCGTACACCCCGTCCGGAGCTGCAGCCAGCGCATAGACCGTCCCGCCGCCTTCGAGCCTGGCCAGCGTTCTGGACTTTCCATCAGCGTCGAGAACGAACACCTTCCCCTCGCTGCCGCCCGCATACACGCGCCCACCGGCTCCCGCCGCGGCACACCACAGTTGCGCGGCGCCGGCATCCAGGCGCTCGCTCAGCTTCGGCGCCAGGCTGATGTGGCCGTTGTTCGCGACCGCCAGGCCTTTCAGCGTGCCCTTGTCGAACTCGTGGGCCTCGGATTGAATCCACGTCTTGGTTTCGACGGCCAGCGCCGCCGTGGCCGCGCAGGCGGCCGTAAGGATCAGAATTCTGGAAACGTGCATGGGATATTTTGTTCCGGCTACTTGACCGTGATGTGCAGGCTCACGCTGCCCGTCACCACCGCGTCCAGCGCAATCGATTCGCTGGCCCGCGCCGTGTCGGGCGTAGCGATCATCGGTCGCGACGCGCGCGCCGCGTTCATCACATTCAGCACCGACGCCGGCACCGCCTCCAGCGTCCGGTCCTCTTCGTAAACCGTCGGGCGCGACTCCATCAGCGCGATGTTCACCAGCGAGTTCGGCCGCTCCTGGCGCAGCAGGCTCACCGCCTCGGCGGCCGTCAGATGGTGGTTGACGTACGCCGTGGCGTTCCGCGCGCGGTCCATCACCTCACTGTCGGCAATCGCTACACGGTGCTCGCCGCGGACCATGGATAGCGGTACTTTCAGTTTGAATTCGCGCATCTCCCGCGCGCCACTCCAGGCGCGCAGAAACACCCGCCCACGGAGCTCGCCGCCCGGCGCCACCTCGCCCGAGTCCAGCACCGCGCTCTCGATCATGACCAGCCGCCGCTGCGGCCGCATCTCGATGCTGCACTCGATCCCACGGATCTTCGGCGGCCCCTCGCCCAGCGCATACAGGCGGTTAAACCGCTCGCCCCACCACATCGCCAATTCCAACGGCGCCGGCATCGGGGCCTCCGTCGTGGTCACGGTATTCATCAGCTCCGCGGGCGCCAGACCCTCGAATTCGATCTTCCCCTTAAGCGTGTACGTGGCTTCGTCGCTGTTGACGGCGTTCAGGTCCTGCAGACTGTCGAACATCGTCAGCATCAGCAGCGTCGGCGTCCACTTGGGATGCACGAACATGTTGAAGCGCAGCTTCTTCTCGAGCGCCGTCCCGCCGGCCCACGAGCGCACCGTCAGCGTGACCGGAATCGTCTGCGCCGTTTCGCCCAGCACGCCCAGAATGCCCGAGTGCCGGTCCTGCCTGAGCGCCCCGACGATTTCGGTTGCGTTGGCGATTTTGTTGGGCTGATACGCCGAGCTCAGCACGTGGATCACATCTCCGCCGCTCATCGGCATCGAAATCGGACCGAGGCTGAAGAAACCATGGCCGAAAGCCAGCACCCGCCGTCCGTCGTTGTACGTCACCGTCCCCAGTCCCGTGACCGAGAAGTCGCCGTTCACCAAAACCCCGGCGATCGCCTGCCCCGGCTGCAACGCTTTCTCCCAACCCGCGGCGGGCTTCGAGGAGGAATCGCTGCCGCCCGCTCCGCCCAGCACCGGCTCGATGCCCAGCTGCTCGAACAGCGGCTGGAATTGTTCGAGAGTCGCGGGGTGAAATCCGGAAAAGCCCAGCGGCAGGCCGATCGGCACAAACGACGCATTCGCCCCACCCAGGCGCGGCGCGGCCGCCGCCAGCAATTCTCCCGGCGCCGCGAGCGCCGTCAGGGCCGCTGGGGACGCCGGCCCGCGGGCGTCGGAGGGCCGCGAGCGGTCGATCTCGTCGATCTCCAGCATGTTCTCGATCGGCGTGATCCCGCAGATCGTGTCCGGCGAAAACACGCTCAGCCGCAGCGCGATCGCGCCCACCAGCCTGCCGTCGATGTACACCGGGCTGCCGCTCATCCCGCCTGCCACGTTGGTCCGCGCCGCTGCGCCGCCCAGCTTGGCCAGGATGACATCCTGCTTCGGCCCCAACGCATTTTTCCACCGCCCCAGAATCTCGACCGGGACCGCTTCCGGCTTCGTTCCCAGGAACACGCTCCAGGCCGTGCCCTTCAGCCCCGGCCGGATGGCCGACAGCGGAAAGATCTGCACCGGACCGGCCTTCGGCGGCTCCAGCGCCGCTTCCTGCGCCTGCGCAGCCACCATGCACCCGAAAATCGGCAATATGAGCGCGTCCCTGACGGCCCTGCGCGCCAGCATCATTTGTTTTGAATTCCTCGCCGGGGATCGCACCCCATTGAACTCATTATCAGCGAGATGCTCAGACGCTGCTGAAGGGCTGCATTCTGATGAGCCGGCGCCTGCTCGCTGCCCGGGCTCCGCGCCATCGGTGCCACGGCGCGCTGGGTCCGCGGGCAGGAATCTGAGCCGTGGTAACATCTCCCAAAGGCTTCCGCATAGGCGCCGGGCAGTGGGCATGGGGGTCCGAACGGATGCCCCAACACAGGGCAGGGGGTGACTTCAATGAGTGCTCTTCAGAACTTTCCTCGCATTACGCCGTTTCTGTGGTTCGATTCGAACGCGGAAGAGGCAGTCGACTTCTATCTGGCCGTGTTCAAGAACTCGCGCCGCCTGGACGAGCTCCGCACTACCGACGACGGCCGCGGGCTGCAGGGCAGCGTCCTCACGATCGCTTTCGATCTTGACGGCCAGAAATTCACCGCGATTAACGGCGGCCCGCTGTTCAAATTCACCGAGGCGATCTCGTTCGTCGTGCGCTGCGACTCGCAGCAGGAAGTGGATGAGTACTGGTCGAAGCTCAGCGCCGGTGGCAGCGAGAGCCAGTGCGGCTGGCTCAAGGACAAATTCGGTCTTTCCTGGCAGATTGTGCCGGCGCGGCTGCCCGAACTCATCCGGCACCCCAAGGCGATGCAGGCCATGCTGCGGATGAAAAAGCTCGACATCGCGGAGCTCGAACGCGCCGCGCAATCCTGACCGCTTATCCCGACGCTTCGCCGCCAAGCGCGACCGGCCGCGCGTCATTCCTCGTTGGGGCTTTAGAGCCCCTCGAAGTGCTCCCCGCGCACCTGCGCCTCGGCCACCGCCCGCCCGAATTCCATGAGTTGGTCAATTTGAGCCACCGCATCCATCTTGCGCATCGTTGCGGCGCGCAGATGTCCCACCCCCAGCGAGCGCAGCGTCTCGTCGTCGAGCTCCGCGTTGTACCGGACGTAGCTGAACAGCTTCCGGCCCCCGGGCGCACGCGCACCGATCAAATCGCCCACTTCGCGGTCGATCGGCAGGCCGAACCGGCACGCCCCGAAGATGCGGCACAACAAGTCCTGCTGCACCTGCGTGCCGCCGATCAGCGTCTCCGGCAGCGTCGTCGCGATCTCGGCAACCCCCAGGTCGAAGACCGTCACCTCCGGGTCCGCCTCCGTCGTCAGCCCCGTGCCCACGCTCACCACCAGCAGATCCTTGCGCGTGGCCTTCCACCCGACCCGGTACGGCGACGCCGTGGCCATGACGAACATCTGGAACGCGGGGTTGTTGCAGGCCGTCACCCCGCCGTCCTGGAACAGAAACTGCCGTTCGCCGATCCGCATCTTCTCCGCCGGAAAATACACCGGCGCCGCCGTTGACGCCCGCAACAGTTGCCACAGCGGGAGCCGCAAATTGCAGTCCACCCGGCCGGGCTCGTTGTAACGCGCCCGCGGATTGTTCGAGACCGGCCACGCCGAATCAGTCGTGGCATTGCGCATCATCATCAGCAGCAGCGTCTGGATCCGCTCCGACCCCAGCGTCGTTTCCGGCCCCACGATTTCGCGCAGCCGTTGCTCCAGCGGGCCCTGCTCGTAGCGGTACCACAGTTGCTCCACCAGTTCCGCCCGGCGGAACATCGCCGGCCCCGCCTCCTGGTAAAACCGCAGGATCTCGCGTGTTTCGTACCCCAGCGCCAGGCACGCGGCGATGATCGCTCCGGTGCTCGTCCCGCCGATGAAATCGAACCACTCCGCCAGCCTCAGCGTCCCGTCGCCCGTGCCAGTGCGCAGCAACTCCTCAATCCGCGCCAGAATCTCCAGGCTCACCACGCCGCGAATCCCGCCCCCGTCCAGCGCCAGGATCCGTTTCGGACCGGGCGCGGCGATGCGCTGTTCCAGGTTCATTCCGCCATCCGCTCCTGCCCGTGCTTCGCACCACCGTCACCCGTTGCGCTCGTGCGATGCTCGTAACTCTTGGAAAACAGGCGGCAAATTTCTCGGTTTGCATTGTCAATGCCTCATGCCGCCCCTGCGGGATCCACACCACGAGGGATGAAGAAGCCGATCCGCGGCTCCTGCTCAGTCCCCAAGGCTGACAAGGCGCTAAATCGCTAAACGACTGATTCTGCGTCTGTAATAAATCGGCTTCTTCGAAGGATTCGGCAGGTCATCTCTGGAACAAAGCGCCCCTGGCCATCGAAACGGTTGCCCGCTCGGCCACCGATCAGAAGGTACGGACTGGCTTTTGGGAGGGCGGAGGTGCTAGGGCCTGCTCACACTACGCGGACGGTGGCGACGGGAGCCGGTTTTTTCGAGTTCCAGGAGCGAGGAGCGATGCATACCGGGCGTGCGGCGAGCGACGAGCGACGCGGAAATCGGGGAAACCGGCCCCGTCCCTCCGGGTTGCGGCGAAAAGCGCCTCAGCCTTCGTTGTCGTCCTCGCCTTGGAATGGCCAAAGTCATCGTCCTCCGCCTCGCCTGAGGCGCTTTTCGCACGCAACGCCATCCGTTCGGGTAGCGTGAACAGGCCCTAGGTCCAGCCGCCCGAGCGCGGGCGGGAGAACAACAGGTTGGCGAGGATCAGAATGGCTCCGCAGGTGATGGCCGAATCGGCGAGATTGAAGACCGGGAAGTGGGCCGCTCCCCAGAAGAAGTCCAGGAAGTCGGTGACAGTGCCGGAGAAGATCCGGTCGTAAAGGTTGCCCACGGCGCCGCCGAGGACCAGGCCGAGCCCCGCGCGATAGCTCCAATGCGCCGGTTCGTTTTCAAACGGATCCAGGCGGATCGCCTGAGTGAGCATCCACACCACGACCCCGATCACGGCCAGGGTGAAGGCAATCAGGATCGGGCTGGTGTGGCCCGCGGCGGAGTTGTCGAACAGGCTGAAGGCGATGCCGGTGTTGCGCGTCGAGACGATCTGAAAAAAGCCGGGGATGACGCGGATCGCGTCCCACTCTTTCAGATGCGTCTCGATAAGGTGTTTGGACGCCCGGTCGGCCAGGGCGAGGACGGCAGCCAGGGCAAAGGGCCAGTAACGCACAGCTCCCCTTTCAACCAGTGGCGGCGGTCACAGGTTCCTACCCCGATTCTCGCACCACCGTTACCCGCTTGTCGCCATTGTGGTTCACGCCGGCTGCCCGGCGACCCATTCACGGACGGCTTCCGCGCAGGGCGCGCAGACCGTGGGCAGCGCGGCGTCCGAGCCGACGTCCCGCGTGTACTTCCAGCAGCGCTCGCACTTGGTGGCCGTGGTCCGTTCCACCGTGACGCGCAGCGCCGGGTCCGCGGCGGGCTCGGGCACGGGTTTCAACTCGACCTCGGAGACGATGAACAGCGCCGCCAACTGGGCCGCATAACGGCGCAGAAGTTCCAGCCGCTCGCCCGATGCTTCGAGGATTACCTTGGCCTCCAGCGGAGCGCCGATCAGCCGCGCGGCGCGGGCCTCTTCGAGCGTTTTCAAGACTTCATTGCGCACCAGGAGCAGTCCCTCCCAGTTTTGCAACAAAGCAGCGTCATCGTCCTCCAGACCGGCGGTCAGTTCGCCCGGTTCGGGCAACTCGGCGATGTGCACGCTCGCCGGCGCGCCAGTGGGCAGGCGCGTCGCGGCCCAGACCTCTTCGGCCGTGAAGGCCAGCAGTGGAGCGGCCAGCCGGACCAGCGCGTAGTGGATGCGGTACAGCGCGGTCTGCGCGCTGCGGCGGGCCCGCGAGCGCCGCGGGAAGGTGTACAGCCGGTCCTTCAGCACGTCGAAATAAACCGAGCTGAGGTCCGACGGTGGCGAAGCTGTACAGAGCGTGGTAGACCTTGTGGAAAGCCAGCTCGTCGTACCAGGCGCGGCACCGTTCGGCCAGCGCCGCGGCGCGGAACAGCATCCACTGGTCGATCTCTTCGAGTTCGGAGGCGGGCAGGGCGTCGGCGGCGGGGTCGAAATCGGGCAGGTTGCCGAGAGGTAGCGGAAGGTGTTGCGCAGCTTGCGGTAAGCCTCGGCCAGGCGGGTAAGGATCGTCTCCGAAAAGCGCACGTCCTCGTGAAAATCCACCGAGGCGACCCACAGCCGCAGCATCTCCGCGCCGTAGTGCTTGATGATCTCCTCCGGCTCGATGGCGTTGCCCAGCGACTTGGACATGGCGCGGCCCTCGCCATCGAGCAGCCCAGCCGTTGGGGGCGCAGTCGCGGTAGGGCGAGCCGCCCTCGCAGCCCCACGCCGACCAGCAGCGAGCTGTGGAACCAGCCGCGGTACTGGTCGCCGCCTTCCAGGTACATGTCCGCGGGCCAGGGCAGGCCGTTGGCTTCGGTCAGCACGGCCAGGTGGCTGGAGCCGGAATCGAACCACACGTCGAGAATGTCGTTTTCCTTGCGGAATTCCCGGCCGCCGCATTTGGCGCAGACCGCCTCGGGGCCCAGCAGTTCGGCCGCGGTGCGCTAGTACCAGACGTCGGCGGTGTGCTCGGCGAACAGCTGCCACGATGCCGTCCAGATTCTTGCGGTCGGTGAGCGGCTTCGCGGCATTTGTCGCAATAGAAGACGATGATCGGCACGCCCCAGACGCGCTGGCGCGAGATGCACCAGTCGGGGCGCGTGGCGATCATGTTGGAGATGCGCTCCTCGCCCCAGGCGGGCATCCAGCGTGACGTTCTTGATGGCCTCCAGGGCCTGCTCGCGGAAATCGTTGCGGTCCATGCCGATGAACCACTGCTCGGTGGCGCGGAAGATGGTCGGGTGGTGGCAGCGCCAGCAGTGCGGATAGGTGTGGTCGACTTCTTTTCGGCCAGCAGCGCGCCGTGCTCGCGCAGGATCTCGATGACGATGGGGTTGGCTTCCCAAACGGTCTTGCCGATGAGAATCTCGGGCAGCGTGCCGGCCGCGCCGGTGGCGTGGAAGAAGCGGCCGCGCGGCGTCCACCGGGCAGTAGATCGGGATGCCGTACTGCAGGCCGACGACGTAGTCTTCCTGGCCGTGGCCGGGAGCGGTGTGGACGGCGCCGGTGCCCTGCTCCAGGGTGACGTGATCGGCCAGAATGCCGAGCGAGTCGCGCTCCAGGAACGGGTGGCGGAAGACGGCGCGCTCCAGGACCGCACCGTCGAAATCGCACCAACTCGCGCACGTTCTGCCAGCCGCATCTTTGCGGCGGTGGCTTCGACCAGATCCGCGGCGACGATGTAGACCGCGCCGCCCACTTCGACCGCGGCGTATTCGTATTTCGGGTGGAAGGCGATGGCCATGTTGGCCGGGATGGTCCACGGAGTGGTGGTCCAGATGAGGCCGTAAACCTCGCGGCCGGCGAGGGCCGGATGGATCGCGGCGGGGTCGGTGGCCAGCTCGAAACGCACCCAGATGGAGGGGCTGGTGTGGTTCTCGTACTCCACCTCGGCCTCGGCCAGGGCGGTGCGGTCCGTGGATGCACCAGTGCACCGGCTTGAGGCCCTTGTAGACGTAGCCCCGGTCCGAGGAAATCGACGAAGGCGCCGGCGATCACGGCCTGGTATTGCGGGCTCATGGTGAGATAAGGATCGTCCCAGCGGCCGAAGACGCCCAGGCGCTTGAAGGAGCGGCTCTGCAGGTCGACATACTTCTCGGCGTATTTGCGGCAGGCGCCGCGGATGGCGGCGACGCTCATGGCGGCCTTCTTCGCGCCGAGCAGGCGCATCGACCTTGATCTCGATGGGCAGGCCGTGGCAATCCCAGCCGGGGACGTAGGGCGAGTCGAAGCCCGCCATGGTCTTGGACTTGACGATGAAGTCCTTGAGGATCTTGTTGAAGGCGTGCCCAGGTGAATGTGGCCGTTGGCGTAGGGCGGGCCGTCGTGCAGCATGTACAGCGGACGGCCCTGGCGGCGCGCGCGAATCTGCTCGTAAAGCCGCTCGTGCTCCCACTGTTCGAGCATCTTGGGCTCGGCGGTGGCGAGGTTGGCCTTCATGGGGAAGGCGGTTCGACGGCAGATTGACCGTCTGCTTCAGATCCAAACTGCTGAAATCCATTGCACCCTGATCTATTCATCGTACAAAATCAGGCGAAACCGCCCATGCGCAAATGTCGTCCCTTCATTGTTATGAAGCTTCTCGCGGCGGCGCTGTTGTGCGTGCTCGCCGCCCGCGCCGAGCCCGTGCTGCTGGTGCACGACGCTTCTGGCGCGCTGCTCCGGCAGGCGCCGGCGGTGCTGCGGACGGCCGGAAAGGCGCTGGCGCCGCGCGAGGCGCTGTACGGCGCGGCGTCGGCCGTGCTGCTGGACGACCAACACACGATGTACACAGTGGCATGGATCACGGCCGAGGACCGCGATTCGGGCGTGGTGGAGTTGTTTGTCGGGCGGCAAGCGCCCAGCGGGCCGGATGCCGCGACGGGGCCGGCGACGGACGTGCGCAGCGCGGGCCACGCGGCGCGCGCGGGCGAGTACCGGGAACTGGGCGGCTACGGGCCGGTGGCGCGGCTGGATTGCGCCGGGCCGAACGAGGCCAGCGGACCGCTGTACGACGAGCATGGCTTTTTGGCCGGGTGGCACGCGGTGCGGGTGGTGGATGGGCAAGCGGCGGCGTTCGCCATTCCGCTGGCGCGGATTGAGGCGGGCCTGAAGGGAACCGGGCTGGTGAGCGTCGCGCAGTGGAACCAACGCCGCAAGCCGGAAGCCGACGAGATCTACTCGAAGGCGCTGGGCTACCTGTGGGCCGGCGACTTCGAGGGCGCGGCCTTCTACTGGCGCAAGGCCAGCGTGGCTGAACCGGACAATGCGCGGGTGTGGTACCACCTGGCGTTCATGGAAGGCAAGACCGGGCATTCGCAGGCCAAGAACCGCTGCTTCCGCCGGGCCATCACACTGCAGCCGGATTTCGCCGAGGCGCACTACAACCTGGGCATCGGGCTGGCGCTGGCGGGCGACAATGCGGGGGCGCTCCAAGAGGTGAAGGCGCTGCAGACGATTGACGAAGGCCTGGCACGGCGGCTGGAGGGATTCCTGGGGATTGAGCATACGGACGAGCTGCCAGCGAAGAAGAGCGATGGCAAGGCGGCGGTGCGTTCGCTGGTGTAGAACGGAGGCACGTTAAGGGCTATCGCCGCCGGCTCCGATCCGCTCTTTTAGCAAGCAGATCTCTTCCCAGGATGGTGCCTGGCCTGGCACGATCCATTCGGCGGCGGCGCTAAGGCCTCTTCTAACGCGTTGGCTTTTGTTGCCGAAAACGTAGCCGTGCGCTGGCTCCTCGGGTTCAGGGCCTGGGCCAATAATCGGGTCTCGGCCCACAAGTTGATCATACCGGCGGCATACGCCGGCAGTGATGCTCACCAGCAGGTCGTCGGGATTGTTCCTGAGCGAATCCTCGGGCTATTTCCCGGCTGCCGACATCACGCTCTCCAGGGTAATCGAGAGTTCGCGCTCACGGAACGCGGCAGACGACGTCCGGCTCCTGCCGGCGTCCCCCTCTACCATGTGAAGCAAGTTGATACGGCGAAACAGCCGTTCTTGGGAGGGGATGCTGGGATCGTCAGTATGGTCCGTTGCCATGCTCGGGGCAGATCTCACTTCAGGCTTGCGATATATACGTCAATGCGGTCGTAGTTCCTGGAGATCTTCCCCTCGCTTTCCGATTCGCTGCCATCCTCGTAGTAATAAAAACTCGGAGCCTCATCGGATGGAAACTCCAACTCAAGGTGCCGCCCCCGGCGGTGCCACTCAAGCTGAATGCCCCCGTCATTCAGCGGAACCACGTTCGGGATAGGCGAATCGTGGTCCATGACCTGGAGCAATGCCGTGAGTGCTTTGGTCGCGATCTGCCCCTGAATCGGCACCCCGCCATAACCGTCCCAATCGTCAGGCAACTGAAGCAGTTTTACTAACGACTGCACTATAGCCCGGGCCCAAGTGTTGAATGCAGCGCTGGTTCGAACGTCCACGGCATGGAAGGCGCTTGCGGTCGAGTTCAATGATGCTCGCTTGGTCCAATAATGGCCCGTCGTCAGCGCCGGAAGCACCATTTCTGTCGCCATTACTGTCTCCTCTCCCAGATCCGATGCATTTCCTTCGTCGTAATCTCCGCGAAGGACCGCACGATCCAATCTCGTCCTAGATCGAAGAAGTCGGTGGAATGACCCATGTAGCCGCGTGCGGTGAGATTAAGAACGAACATCGGCTTCCCGTCCGGGTTGCGAAAGGCCGCTTGAACATCAATATGGAGCCGTCCAACCGGATTCCCCGATCCATCGCCAATTGGGAATCGGGCGCGGAACGCGGCGTCCTCAGGTTTGCCGGGAGGTGATGCCGGTGCGTCCCTCCACAGCGTAAACACTTTAGCGAGGTCTCCATGGCTGTTCCACAGCTCGCCCGCCACAATATGGTTGACGTACGTCACCTCACACTGGTTCACTTCGATCGAGCCCAGGTCTTCCCTCGTCACGAATGCCTCGAATTCTCGGAAGGCCTCATCGAAGCCCTCTCTTACCCGTTCGTAGCGTGGATAAGCGTCCCCATGACCGCTCCTACGCCAATTCTTGACGAATCGATCTGCCTGCAACTGAATCAGTTCGGTCTCGTTCAAGTGCGTGAGCCAGATGCGTGGCACTGGCGGAACTTCAGGAATTGGGAACTGGAAGGTCACGTGACCCCGTGCGGGCTCCGGAAACCGCTCTATTACCGGTTCGAGGGGGAGTCGGTCTTCGGTTTTTGGGTATCGGTCCCTGATCTGCGCCCAAAAGAGGCCCAAATGAGCGGCCCTGAGTTGGCTTAGAGGCTCAAACTGGACCGACAGCACCGTTTCGACCACAGGTGGGTTCGCGAAATCGGGGAGATCGCTCGGCCGCTCCGTTACCATGGGTTGCCAGTCCAATACAAGTCCATCTCGAAATGTTTTATCTTTAGGGAAGATTGTATACCCTGGGCCCGATTCAAGACAAGGCCGCTCTTGCCAGCGGCTAGCAAGTAGATCCTCATCGCCGCGTCTCACCCTCATGCTACGCTCATTTCGCAAAGGACTGCACCTGCATCTCTATCGACCGAAATCGGCGCGCTGAATAGAGTTGCCGGTCACCGGTCTTTCTCTATACCGCAAGGGGTGCGCGGTAATGCTTGTGTCGGTCTTGGGTGCAAGGGAGCGGAAGGGGCCGCGTGGGCCACGTGGAGATTAGTCCTGGTCAGCAGTCGGCTCGGCGAGCGCCTGCCGGCCCGCAGCGAGGACTTCGAGGATTTTGTCCACGTCGTAAACGCAGCCGGCCCAGGGTCCGCCGCTGACGCCCTGCAAGGCGGCCCAGAGGCGGGTGTCGTCAGGAAGAGACGGATCGGGCGCGAGGTCGGCACGCAAGGGGCGCGAGGCCAGCAGTTTGGCCCCCGTCTCCGGGCCGAAGATCTCGTCATCGTGGCCGACGAAGTTCACGGTTCCTTCCAGACGCTGGCGGTCGATGACGATGTCGACAATATCGCCGTCGAGCAACTTGCCGAGTGGGCCGCCGGCGAGCGCTTCGGGAGTCACGTGGCCGATGCAGGCGCCGGTGGAGACGCCGCTGAAGCGGGCGTCGGTGAGCAGCGCGACGTGCTTGCCGAAGGGCAGATACTTGAGCGCGCCGGTGAGCTGGTAGGTCTCCTCCATGCCCGAGCCGAGCGGGCCGCGGCACATCAGCACGAGGATGTCGCCGGCCTGCACGCGACCACCTTTGATGGCCTCGACGGCCGCCGGTTCGGTGAGGAAGACGCGCACGGGGCCGCGTTTGCGGTAGACGCCGTCGGAGTCGACGACGGATGGATCGATGGCCGTGGCCTTGATGACCGAGCCGCCCGGGGCCAGGTTGCCGGCGGGGAAGCAGACGGTCGAGGTGAGGCCGCGGCGGCGCGCGTCGTCGGGACTCATGATGACGTCGCCGGGGTCAATGCGGTCGCGTTCCTTCAACAGGCGGTGCAATTCGCGGCGGCGCTCGCTTTGTTCCCACCAGTCCAGGGCTTCGCCCAGGGTGCAGCCGGCGACGGTTCGCACGCCGGTGTTCAGCAGGCCGGCGCGGCGCAGGTGCAGCATGACTTCGGGCACGCCGCCGGCGAGGAAGACTTGGACGGTGGGGAAGTTGCGTGGGCCGTTGGGCAGCGCATCGACCAGGCGCGGCGTCTGGCGGTTGAATCGGCTCCAATCTTCGATGCCCGGGCGCTTCAGCCCGGCGTGGAATGCGACGGCCGTGAGATGCAGGATCAGGTTCGTCGAGCCGCCGAAAGCGGCGTGCAGGACCAGCGCGTTTTCGAGAGCCGCCTGCGTCACAATGTCGCGCGTCGTCAGACCCCGTGATTGCAGCAGCAGAACGGCGCGGGCGCTGCGCGCGGCCATGTCGAGCCACACCCGCTGTCCCGAGGGTGCGAGCGCGGAATGGGGTAGCGCCAGGCCGAGGGCTTCGCCGACCACCTGCGACGTCGCTGCCGTGCCGAGGAACTGGCAGCCGCCGCCGGGCGAGGCGCAGGCGCGGCAGCCCATTTCCGACGCGTATTCGAGCGTGATTTCACCCTGGGCGTAGCGCGCGCCGATGGTCTGGACGACGGCCGTATCCTCGGCGTTTTCGGGGGCCGGCATGACGCCGCCGGGGATGAGGACGCAGGGCAGGTCGTGCATCGAGGCGAGGGCCATCATCATCGCCGGCAGACCCTTGTCGCACGTCGCCACGCCCAGCACGGCGGCGCGCGTCGGCAGGCTGCGGATGAGGCGGCGGAAGAGGGTAGCGGCGTCATTGCGGTAGGGCAGGCTGTCGAACATGCCGGTGGTGCCCTGCGTCCGCCCGTCGCAGGGGTCGCTGCAGGCGGCGGCGAAGGGCACGGCGTCGAGCGCCTTCAACTCACGCGCGGCGGCCTCGACGAGCAGGCCGACTTCCCAGTGCCCGCTGTGGTAGCCGAGCGCGATGGGCGTGCCGTCGGGCGCGCGCAGCCCGCCGTGGGTCGACAGGATCAGCACCTCAGGCCCACCCAACCGGGCCGGGTCCCAACCCATCCCCGCGTTCATCGACCAGCCGAACAGGTTGCCGCTGGGCGCGGTGCGAAGCTGTTCGGCGGTGAAGGGCAGAGCGCCGGCCGGGCCGGCGGCGCGGCTGCGAACTTCGAACAGCGACGGGTCGCCGGAGTCGAGGATGCGTTGCGGGTCAGGTGCGTGGGCCATGGGGCTGACCTAAGGATAGAATCCGGGGGGCACCGTTGGCACATCAGGGCAGAAGAGGCAAAGGTATTGGAAAAGCAGGCAAGCGAGCGTGCGGCGGCGCAGTGCGGGCGTACCATGAAGGGATGAATCGGCGGCATGGCCGCCGGGGAGGCATGCCTTGTCGCAATCCCGATCTGAGATCGTCGGCGTTTACCCAGGCTCGTTCGACCCGATCACGAACGGCCATCTGGACCTGATCCAGCGCGGGGCGCGGATCACCGACCGGCTGATCGTGGCGGTGCTCAGGAACGAACAGAAGGAGCCGCTGTTCAGCGTTGAGGAACGGCTGGAGATGCTGGCCGAGGTGGTGCGCGGGATGCCCAACGTGGAGCTGGACAGTTTCGACGGCCTGCTGGTGGATTACGCCTATCAAAAGGGTGCATCAGTGATCCTGCGTGGTATAAGGGCTATTTCTGATTACGAATATGAATTACAAATGGCTCTAATGAACCGCCGACTGGCGCCGGGCATCGAAACTGTGTTTATGATGGCAGGAGAGGCCTATTCCTTCATATCCTCCCGGATTGTGAAGGAGGTCATCAGCCTGGGCGGCAATATCACTGATCTGGTCCCCCCGCCGGTGGAAGCGCGGCTGCGTCAGAGGATTCTCCCCCAGGAACCGTAAGGGATAGGGGAATAAGGAGTTCATGCAGGACGCCGGACCTCAATCGGATCGCATATCCCTGATCGGCGTATCCTCCACGGCGAAGGTGTCGGCGGAGGCCGAAAGGCTGCGCCGGGCGGGCGTGGACGTGATCGATTTCGGGGTCGGAGAGCCGGATTTTCCGACGCCCGACAACATTAAACGGGCGGCCGTGGCGGCGCTGGATGCCAACTTCACGCGCTACACGGCGATGCACGGCATCCAGGAGCTGCGGCAGGCGATTTGCGACCGGCACCGCACCGACTACGGCACCGACTACGGTGTGCACGAGTGCGTGGCGACCGTGGGCGGCAAGCACGCCATTTTCAACCTGACGCAGGGGCTGCTCAACCCGGGCGACGAGGTGGTGATTCCGGCGCCGTACTGGGTGACGTACAAAGACGTCGTGAATTACGCCGGCGGAGTGTGTATTTTCGTCGACACGCGGGAGGAGGACGGCTTCGCGGTGACGGCGGCGCAGATCGAGTGCGCGCTCACCGACCGCACGCGGCTGATCATCATCAACTCGCCGTGCAACCCGTCGGGGGCGCTGGTGGAGCGCCGGGAGTTCGAGAAGATCGCCGGACTGGCGCGCGCCCGCGGCGTGTGGCTGATGACGGACGAATGCTACTGCCGGTTCCTGTACGACAGCGCGCCGTATTCGGTGGCGGCGATGCCGGGGATGAAGGATACGGTGGTGGTGGCGGGGTCGTTGTCGAAGACCTACGCCATGACGGGCTGGCGCATCGGATTCGTGCTGGCGCCGGCGGCGGTGTGCCAGGCGATCATCAAGTTGCAATCGCATTCCACCTCCAACCCGTCCTCGATCGCGCAGAAGGCGGCCATAGAGGCGCTGACCGGGCCTCAGGATTCGGTGGAGGCGATGCTCAAGGAGTACCGGCAGCGGCGCGATGTCGTGATCCAGCGGCTGCGCGCGATGCCGGGCGTGACCTGCGCCGAACCGCGCGGCGCGTTTTACGCTTACCCCAACGTGTCGGGCGTGTTGAGCTTCAACGGCATCTCGACGCCGATGCAGTTTGCCGAGTTGCTGCTGGCCAAGGCGCACGTGGCGGTGGTGCCGGGCGAAGCGTTCGGCACGGAAGCCCACGTGCGGATCTCCTATGCCGCCAGCATGAATCAGCTCGACCAGGGCATGACGCGGATGGAAAAGCTGATCCGCGAAATGATGGGCTGAAGGCCGCCCGGGGCGGCTTGTTATCCTGGAGCTGAGGGGACCGGCCTCCGGCGCGGCGCCAGACAACAATCCGTTCACGCGACTCCCGAGCCGCGCCACTCGCTGCCGCGGCCCGAAGTTGCCATGAATCTCTCACCGACGCAATCTATAGGTCAGCCGGGCGCGAACGCCCGCCACGGCCTGCGTGCGCCGTGGCGGGGTAAAGTCCTCATCCGGCTGGCGCTCGTGGGGACGCTGGCGGTGCTCGCGGCGTGCGGGCCGGAGGGGGAGCGGCAGAGGAGCGTAGGCCAAGCGTGGGTGGGTCCGTCAACGGTGCAGATCCGCAAGGAGCTGAATCTGCGCTCGCCGGTGTCGGGTGTGCTGCGGCACGGCGAGCGGGTCGATCTGATCGCGCGGCGGCGGCGATTCGTCAAGGTCCGGGCGGGCTCCGGGGTGGAGGGCTGGACCGATTCGCGGCTACTGCTGTCGGCGCATGCGCGGGCCGAGTTCCTGGCGCTGCAGGAACGCGCGGCGAAGGCGCCGGCGCTGGGCCAGGCGACGGTACTGGAGACGCTCAGCGCGCATACCGCGCCATATCGCCAGGCACCGGCGTATTACCAGATTTCACCGCGGCAAACGGTGGAAGTGATCGCCCATCAACGGGTGGAGCGGGTGCCGTGGGATCCGCCGCCGCTGCTGGACGAAGACGCCTTCCGGCCCAAGATCGTGCGCAAGCAGAAAGAACCGCCGCGCATTCCGCCGCCTCCGCCGGGCCCGCCCCCGCCCGTGCCCGACGACTGGCTGCTGCTGTCGGGCTACACGCAGGATCATCTGCCCGAGGAGAAGCCCAATGAACCCCCGCCGACGCCGCCGGTGCTGGACGACTGGACGCTGGTGCGGGCCGCGGATGGGCGCTGCGGCTGGGTGCTCGACCGGCTGCTCTACAGCTCCATCCCGGACGAGGTGGCGCAGTACGCCGAGCGGGCGCGCATCGTGGCCTATTTCGATATCGGAACGGTGCACGACCGGCAGGCGGGCGTCGACAAGACGGTGTGGCTGTGGGCGGCGCAATCGGCGGGGGCGCGCGAACGCGCGTTCGACTCCCTGCGGATCTTCAACTGGAGCACGCGCCACCACCGCTATGAGACCTCCTGGATTGAGCGCGGCGTGTGGGGCGCCGGGCCGGTGACGCTGGCCCGGATAGGCGGCGCGGTGACGGGGTTCGCGACCTGGGCCGTGGAAAAGGACGGCCGGACGGTGAAACGGGATTACGCGCTGCAGAGCTACCGCGCACGGGTCGCGGCGCGCACTCCGGCCGAGCCGCCGGCACCGTGGTACACGCCACCGGCGCGCAAGCTCTCCAACGCGCCCGCGGCGGGGACTGAGACGCGCACGCCCTCTTTGTGGGACCGCCTGGTGGGGCGGATCAATCGACTGCGCTCAGGCTCTTTCCGCTGAAATCGAGGCGGTCCATGCGCAGGAACTCCTGGACGTGCGGATGGCCGCACTGCTCGAGTCCGCCGACGGGGCCGAAATAGACGACCTGGCCGCGGTACAGGAATGCCACCAGGTCGGCCACCTTGCGCATCAGGTCCAACTCGTGTGTCACGACGACCGAGGTCAGGCCGAGCTGTCTCTTGAGCCGCAGCATCAGGTTGCCGATGTGCTCGGACATGATCGGGTTGACCATGGTGGTCGGCTCGTCGTACAGGATGCACTCGGGCTGGGCGGCCAGGGCCCGGGCGATGGCGACGGCGCGGCGGTAGCCGGTGGAGAGGTCGCCGGGGTAGGCCTCCTCGTAGTCCGCCAGATCGACCATCGCCAGCAGGCCGCGGACCACCTCCATGCGGTTCTCGTAGTCGTAGTCAGGGCGCAATTCGAGGGAAAACAGGATGTTCTCGCCGACTGTGAGCGAGTCGAACAGCGCGCCGCTCTGAAAAACCATGGTCACCTTGCGCCGGATGGGGCGCAATCGCGTCTCACCGAGGCCGGTGATGTCCTGGTTGGCGACGATGATGCGGCCGGCGTCGGGCTTGAGGAAGCCCATGATGTGCTGCAGGCAGACGCTCTTGCCGACGCCGCTGCGGCCGATGACGGCCAGCGTCTGGCCGGGGTCGAGATAAAAGTTGCAATCGACTAAAACTGGCCGGTCGAACGTCTTATAGACATGCCGGAACTCGATGTAATGCGGATTATCGTCCTGCAAGTCGCAATCCCCGGTGCGGCGCCGGCGGTCCCGCGTGGCGGGGGCCGGGTCCACCCTCCATTGTGCCAGCACAGCGGGCCAGTTCAAACGGCGATTGAGCCGTCGCGGCGCGGCAGGGGAGGCGCGGCGGCGTGAGAGAATCGGAGCAGGATACAAGGGACCGCGGCCTGGACCGGCATTTTAGTACTAGAACTCGTCCCGACATGCCGTATAATTTAAAAAACAAGTTGAGATGGATTTGTTGCGCCTGGGTGGGGCTGGCGGTGGCGCCGGCGGCTGGTGCGCAGTCAGGCGCGAGTGCGGAGCAGAGTGCCACTGTGCGGGCGGAAAGCGTGGTGCGGGCGGATCAGCACAGCGGCCGCCTGGTGCGGAAAGTCGTGGTGGCGCCGGCGGCCGATTCCCATGACGCCGCCGCGGGCGCAGGCCGGCCGGCCATCGCGCCGAAGGCGCTGCGGAAACTGGCGGATGAGGCCGCGGGACGGCATGGGATCGATCCGCTGCTGGTGGACTCGGTGATTCGCGTGGAGAGCAACTACAATCCGCTGGCGGTTTCTCCAAAGGGCGCCGAGGGCCTGATGCAACTGATCCCCTCGACGGCGCGGCGATTTGGTGTGACCAACTCGTTCGACGTGCGCGAGAACATCGAAGCGGGCGTCACCTACCTGAAGTACCTGCTGGACATGTTCGGAGACGACCGGCTGGCGGTAGCGGCCTACAATGCCGGCGAATCGGCGGTCATCCGCTACGGCGACGTACCGCCCTATCGCGAGACGGTGAACTACGTGTCGCGGGTCGGAAAGGCCCTAGGCACGGCCCGCCAGCAGACGCCCGCGCCACCGGCGGCCAGCGCCGCGGCGCCGCCCGAAGAGGCCGGCGCGCGCCCCGTGGAGGCCTACGTGGACAGCGAAGGGCGGATTTTCCTCAGAACGCGCTGAACAGGAGGGCCGACTGATTCCGGAAGTGAGCGCACGCCCTCGGGCCAGCCCGGCGCAGCACGGTTCCGGCGGAACCTGGAAGCGTGTGGTGACTGGGAGCGCCGCCGCCTTGGCCGTGTTGCTGGGCGCGGCGAGTTGTCCCGCCGCCGCCAGGCCGGTGGGCCTGCGCGCAGTGCGCTTCTATTCCACCCCGCATTCGACCACCATCACAGTGGAGCTGGATGCAGCCGTCACGCCGCGCAAGGGCAGCGTCGGCAACCCGCCGCGCGTCTTCTTCGACCTGCCGGAAACGCGAGTTCAGATCCCCGGCCGGGGCACGCACGTGATTCCCGTGGGCGACGGCGTGGTGAGCCAGATCCGGGTGGCACAGTACAGTCCGAGCGTTGCCCGGCTGGTGCTGGAACTGGAGGATGACGCCAGCGTCGAGGTCAGCGTGCTCACCGATCCGGTGCGGCTGAGCTTCGAGGTCCGGCCCAGGACCCCGATTGCTTCAAAACCGGCTCCGAAGGCGGCGGAGCGGTCCGCACCGGCCGGACCGGAGGCTCCGAGCTTTGAGACCCGTCAGGCTCCCGCCGCGGCGAAGTCCGGGGTGTCCGAGCCGCCACGGGCGGCAGTGGTGCTGGCCAATCCGCCCGAGCCGGTCGCGCCTGCGCCGATGCCGGCCGAACCGAGTCTGTCGAAGGGAACGCAACCGGCGGAGACGGCGGAGAAACCGGCATCCAAGCCGACGACGGCATCGGCCAAGCCCGCGCCCGGCAAGTTGCCGGAATCGACCCTGGCGGCAACGACGAAGCCCGAAACCAGGCCGGCGCCGGAAGCTGCCACGACGGTGAAGAAGCTCGTACCCGCGCCAGCGCCGGATTCGACGCTGGCCGAGGCGGCCAAGCCCGCGCCCGAGCCCGAATCCCCGGAGGGGGAGGGCTCGAAGCCCGTTCCGGCGGCGCGCAATTCAGGCGGCGGACGATCGCTGACGCGGGCGCTGGGCCTGAAGCTGTCGCGCGTGGTGATCGATCCCGGGCACGGTGGCCACGACGAAGGCACGCGCGGGCCGACGGGACTGCTGGAGAAGGACCTGGTGCTGGACGTGGCCCAACGTCTGGGCGCGCTGATCGAGGAGCGGATGGGCGCCGAGGTGGTCTACACGCGCACAACCAACGTCTTCGTGCCGCTGGAGGAACGCACGGCCATCGCCAACCGGGCCGAAGCCGACCTATTCCTGTCGCTGCATGCCAATTCCTCGCCCTACAAGGCGATTTCGGGGTCGGAGGTTTACTACCTGAGCTTCACAACCTCGAAGGAAGCGCTGGATCTGGCGGCGCGGGAGAACGCCAGCACCGGCCAGTCGATCCACGAGTTGGAGGATCTGCTGAAGAAGATCGCCCTGAGCGAGAAGGTCACTGAGTCCAGCGAGTTCGCCGGCCGCATCCAGCACGAGTTGTACGGTACGTGGAACCAGCTCAGCGGGGTGTCGCGCAATCGCGGCGTGAAGAAGGCGCCGTTCGTGGTGCTGATCGGCGCCAACATGCCGTCGGTGCTGGCGGAGATCGGCTTCATCAGCAATCCCCACGATGAGAGCCTGCTGAAGAAGCCGGAGCAGCGCCAGCGCATCTCCGAGGCGCTATACCGCGGTGTGAGCGCCTACGCCGCGACGCTCAGCCGGCTGGACAGGCCCGTGCCGCCGAAGCAGGCGTCGCGCTCAACGGCCGGCTATCCGCAAGGCCGCTAGAGCGGCTCCCCGAAGGGCGTGAAGACGACGCGGTTACGGCCCTCGCGCTTGGCGCGGTACAGGCCCTCGTCGGCGATGCGGATCAACTGATCGGCCGTCAGGTCGGAGGGCGGGATGCCGGCCACCGCGCCCAAGCTGGCGGTCATGCGGATGCGCTCGGATTGCCACTCGATGGGCGCGCTTTCCACCGTCGCCCGAATGCGCTCGGCATTGCCGCACACGGACTGCTCGCCGCAGCCGGAAAGAACGCAGATGAACTCCTCTCCGCCGTAGCGCCCGAGGGCGTCGTAGGAGCGCATCGACGACGCGATGCGTTTGACCACCTGCTTCAGCACTTCGTCCCCGCAGACGTGGCCGTAGGTGTCGTTGACTTCCTTGAAGTGATCAAGATCCAGCATGATGACGCCCAGCGGCCGGCGCTCGCGGTTGGCGCGGGTAATTTCGTTGCTGAGGATGTCGAAGATCGACGCGCGGTTCCAGCACTTGGTCAGGGCGTCGCGGGTGGCCTGCTCGCGCAGCTTCTCCTGCATCTGCATCAGCTCGGCCTGCAGGTCAATGATGCGGCGGCCGGCGCGCAGGCGGACTTCCATCTCGGGGTGGTCGAAGGGCTTGACGAGGTAGTCGTCGGCGCCGGCGCCCATGCCTTCGATCAGGTCCTGGCGCTGGGCCTTGGAGGTCAGCAGGAGGATGTAGGTATAGGCCGGCCGCTTGTGGGCCCGGATGCGGCTGCACAACTCGGGGCCGGTGAGCCGCGGCATGACCCAATCGAGGATCGCCAGCGGCGGCGGGTCGTCGCCGTCCAGAATCTCGAAGGCCTGCTCGCCGTCCTGGGCCTCAACGACTTCGTAGCCCCAGTCCTCAAGGGTGGTCCGGAGCAGATGCCGCATGGTCGGACTGTCGTCCGCGATGAGTACCTTCATCTCGCTCAGTGGGCGGCTCGCTTTCCCGCCGGCTCAGATTCATGATACTTCAACCTTCGCCATTTGAACCCCATTTCACAGCCGCGGCGGAGGATGTCCCGCGGCATCGCGACGCCGCGGCGGAGGCCCCTCGCGGCGCAGGGCGTTTTCTGCGAGTCTGACACTGAGGAGACGGGCGGATGATCGAAACAGGTCTGCGTGGCAAGGTGGTCGTCGTCACGGGAGCGGCGGCGGGGATCGGACAGGCCACGGCCGTCCGTTTCGCCAAAGAGGGGGCCAAAGTGGCCGCCTGGGACGTGCAGGACGCGGCGGCCGGCGCGCTGACGGCGGAGTTGATCGCGGCGGGCGGCGAAGCGCTGTTCCAGAAGGTGGATGTGGCCAGCCAGGCGTCGGTCGAACAGGCCGCCGGCGAGGTGGTGGCACGCTGGGGCGCGATCCACGTGCTGGTGAACAACGCTGGCATCCTGCGCGACGGGATGCTTGTCAGATATAAGGAGGGCGCGCTCGCCGGCGTGATGAGCGACGAGCAGTTCGACTCGGTGATCAACGTCAACCTGAAGGGCGTGTTCGTGTGCACCCGGGCGGTGGCGCCGCACATGATCGCGGCGGGCGGAGGCGTGATCCTCAACGCCTCGTCGGTGGTCGGGCTGTACGGCAACTTCGGCCAGACAAACTACGTGGCGACGAAGTCCGGCGTAATCGGCATGACGAAGGTCTGGGCGCGCGAACTGGGGCGCTACAACATCCGCGTGAACGCGGTGGCGCCGGGCTTCATCGCCACCGAAATGGTGCGCCAGATGCCCGAAAAGATCCTGGAGCGGATGAAGGCCGGCACGCCGCTGGACCGGCTGGGACAGCCGGAGGACGTGGCCAACGCCTACGTGTGGCTGGCCTCGGACGGGGCGGCGTTTGTCCACGGCGCGGTGCTGTCGGTGGACGGCGGGGTGGTGACGGGGACGATCTGAAGCGAGGGCCAAAGAATGAAGAAGGTCTACATTGCGGCGTATCACCAGTCGGAGTTCGGCAAGCTGCTGGGGATGGGCGTGCCGGAGATCGTGCGGGCTGCCGTGGACGGCGCGTGCGGTGAGATTGGCATCGAGGCGCGCAGCCTGGATGTGGGCTCAATCGGTGCGGCGTGCAACTTCTCGCTCAACGAACAGGGGCTGCTGGCGGGGCTGATGGCGATGACGCCGGGGCTTGAGGGCAAGCCGATCGAGGCCGTGGAGAACGCCTGCGCTTCGGGCGGGCAGGCGCTGCTGAGCGTGATCTACAAGCTGCGGCTGGGGCTGGGCGAGACGGGCATCGCGGTGGGCTACGAGAAGATGCGCGATGCCGAGGGCAGGATGGACGGGAAGCTGATCGGCAAGGCGCTGGGCTACTTCGCCTTCCCCGACGAGCGCGCGGGCAAGACGTTCGTGTTTCCGCACATCTTCGCCGAGATCATGCGGGACTACATGGCCGAATACGGGGTGACGGAGCGCGACCTGGCGCACATCGCGGCGCAGGAGTATGCCAACGCGCGGCATAACCCGTGGGCGCAGATGAGGAAGCTGCGCCTCACGGTGGAGGACGTGCTGCGCCTGGAAGGCATCAACCGCTACGTGATCGAGGGGCTGCCGCTGAAGACCTACGACTGCTCGCAGATCAGCGACGGCTATGCCGCGCTGATCGTGGCGACCCAGGAGGGGCTGGCGAAGCTGGGCGTGAAGCGGCAGGAGTGCGTCGAAGTGGCGGGCTACGCACAGGCCACCGATCCGCTGGCCCGGGCCGGGCGGGACGTGCTGCGGCCGGCGGGCGCGCGCCGGGCGATGGCGGCGGCCTACGCCATGGCGGGCCTGAAGCCGGCTGACGTGAACGTGGCCGAGATCCACGACTGTTTCACGGTGATGGGGGCGATCGGCACCGAAGTGATCGGGCAGGCGGCGGAGGGCCAGGGGGCGCGGTTCTGGGTGGAGGGCAAGGCGGCGCCCGGGGGCGCGTGCAGCATCAACACCTCGGGCGGCCTGATCGCCAAAGGCCATCCGGTGGGCGCGACGGGCATCGCGATGGTCGGCTGGAGCGCGCTGCAACTGCTGGGCCGGGCGCCGGCGGAGTCGCAAGTGAAGGACGCGCGGGCGGCGGCTACGTTCAATATCGGCGGGCCGGTGTGCGCGTCGGTGTGCACAGTGCTGAAGCCGGCGACGTGACGCTCGGCGCGTCAGACAAGCGATCGAACAGCATCAACGAAAAGCCGCGGAACGGACCACGGCGCGCGTTCCACACTCGCTTTCCGTACCTGCAGGGCAGGTAGGCAGGTTGCATTCCGGGCGGGCGATCAGGCATCCTCTAAGGTTTCCTTGCCCGCGCGGGGCGCTCGAGTGGACAGGCCTATCCGATGAAGGTTCGCATCCTATATCACGATCATTGCTTCGACGGAGCGGCCGCGGCCGCTTTCTTCAGCCGCTTCTATACGGCCAGGTTCGATCCGCAAGCGGAGCTGGCATATACGGGCATGGCGCACAAGCCCGACCAGTTGTTCGAGGACGCCCTGTTCGACGGGGACGTCAACGCGATCGTCGACTTCAAGTACTCCAGCAGTCCCAAGCTGACGTGGTGGTTCGACCATCACCAGAGCGCGTTCCTGAGTCCTGAGGACGCCGCGAACTACGAGCGGTTCAAGGACTCCAAGCGGTTCTACTTCGACCCCCACTCGCGCTCCTGCACGAGCTTCATCGCGCGGGTGGCGCGCCAGGTCTACGGCTGGGAAGCGCCCGAACTGGGGGAACTGGTGCATTGGGCGGAGATCATCGACGGGGCGCTGTACGCGAGTGCGGCCGAAGCCGTGGCGATGCGCGAGCCGGCGATGAAGCTGACGCTGGTGATCGAGGCCTCGAAAGGATCGGGGACGGTGCAGCAGATCATCCGCCGGATGCAGCACCAGAGCCTCCAGTCGATCATGGAGGAGGCCGAGATCCGGGCGCAGTTCGAGCCGCTGCACGAGCGCCACCTGCAGTTGACGGAGACCATCCGGCGGGTGGCGCGGTGCGAGGCCGGGGTGATCTGGTTCGACGTGGCGAATTACGACCTGGAGGGGTACAACAAGTTCATCCCCTACGCGCTATTCCCGCAGGCGACCTACAGTGTGTCGGTGAGCCTGGCGAGCTTCCGGACGAAGGTCTCGGTGGGGTCGAACCCATGGGCGGCGGCGCCGCCGACGCACAACCTGGCGACGATCTGCGAACGCTACGGCGGGGGCGGGCATCCGCGGGTGGGGGCGATCAGCTTCGGCCGGGATCAGGTGGGAGAGGCTCGGCGCGTGGCACAGGAAATCGTGGCGGAGCTGCGGGGCTGAAAGCGCCATTGCACACAAATCGACCCTGATCTTTTCGCGGAATCCGCGCCGGCTGAAGCGCCGGAGCGGTCGCGGGGGAGAGGCCGGGCAGTTCCAGCAGGACCGGTCCGGCGGGACTGATTTTGAAGTGAGAGAAAGCTCAATCGGGGGCGACTGTGTTGTTTGACCGCGGAAATTTCGGCGTGCGTATAATGGGACTTCAGGGTCTGGAGTGTTCGTCCCGCTCGCCCTCCTCGGCCCACATTCAGCAGAACGGTCGTCCATGGAACAAATCGTTAGAACCCTGCAGGATATCCTTGTTCGAGCCATACCCACTATCCTCCTGGTGATCGCTCTGCACTGGTATTTGAAGAAGGTTCTGATCCAGCCCCTGGAGCGAGTGCTGGCGGAGCGCAGGAAGCGGACGGAAGGGGCGGTGGAGGCGGCCGAAAGCGCGCTGGCGCAGGCGGCGGGGAAGATGGCGGCCTACGAGAAGGCGCTGGCGGAGGCGCGGGCCGGGATCTACGCCGGACAGGAAGAGAACCGGCGGCGGCTGGGCGCCGAACAGGCCGCGGCGGTGGAGGCGGCGCGCAGCAAAGCGGCGACGCTGTTGGCCGGGGCGCGAGCCGAAATCGCGGCCGAGGCCGAGACGGCGCGGGCCGGACTGGCCGCGGAGAGCGACCGGCTGGCCGACCGGATCGCCGAAGCCGTGCTGGCGGGACGTAACTAACATGCGCAAGTTGCTGCTGTTCCTCACTCTCGCCGGCGTGGCGCTGGCCGCGGAAAAGGGCGCTGCCGGCAAAGGGAACGAAAACGATTTCCTGTTGGAGAAATGGGTGAATTTCGCGATTCTCGCCGGGGGCTTGGGCTACGTCGCGGTGAAAATGGGCGGGCCGGCGTTCCGGGCCCAAAAACTGGAAATCATGGAGCGCATGGAAGAGGGCGCCCGGCGGGCGGAAGCCGCGGCCGCAAAGGCGTCTGAAGTCGACCGGCGCATGGCCGGTTTGCAGGCCGACGTCGAGGCGCTGAGGGCCAAGGCGCAGGGCGAGATGCAGGCCGAAGCGGAACGGATCGGGGAGGAGACGGCGCAGAAGATGGCCAAGATCGGGCAGGCGGCGGAACAGGAGATCGCATCCCTCACCAAAGCCGCACGGCAGGAAGTGAAGGCCGCGGCGGCGCTGCTGGCGCTGGACCTGGCGCGGCAGAAGGTGGCGGCGCGGATGGACGAGCCGACCGAAGCGGCGCTGCTGAAACGCTTCGTGCGGGACCTGGACAGAGCGCAAGGCCTGAGTCGATAAGGAGAACCGCGGAAGATGTCGCTCGCTGTCGCCAACCAGTACGCCAAGGCGTTGCTCGCGGTAGTGAGCAAGCCGGGCTCGACGCTCGAGGCGGAACAGGCGCTGGCGCAACTGGATGCCATCCAGGGGCTGATCCAGCGATCGCCTGAATTGAGGCTGGCGCTGCTGTCGCCGGCGATTCAGATGGCGCAGAAGACGAAGACGATCGAGCGGCTGGGCAATATGATGGGACTCGATCCGCGGATGAGGAATTTCCTGAACGTCGTGACGGCGCACCGGCGGGTTGTGCTGCTGAAGAGCATCCGGCAGGCGTTCCAGGCGCAACTGGATGAGCAGCTCGGGATCGTGCGGGCCGAGGTGACCTCGGCTCACGCCTTGAGTCGGGATCAGCAGACGGCGCTGGAGGCGAAGCTGGCGGGCATGGTGCAGAAGAAAAGCCCGCGCTACGCCTACGCGGTGGACGAGCGGCTGCTGGGCGGGTTGACGGTCCGGATCGGTTCGCGGGTGCTGGACGGTTCGGTGAGCGGGCGGCTGGAGTCGCTGCGGCGGCGGCTGGCGGTGGAAGCCTGAGGCGCGCGCGCGCCGGCGGCCGGGGAAAACGAAAGGGTTAAGGAAGAAGAAGAGTTTATGGCCCAGATTCGTGCCGACGAGATAGCGCGGGTACTGCGCGAGGAGATTGAAGGCTTCGACCAGGCGATCCAGGTCGCCGAGACGGGCTACGTGGCCGCGACCGGCGACGGCATCGCTCACATCCAGGGTCTCGACAAAGCGATGGCCGGCGAGCTGCTGTCCTTTCCGTACGGAATTTCGGGCATCGCGCTCAACCTGGACGAAGACGAGGTCGGGGCGGTGATTCTGGGCGAGGCGGACGAAATCAAGGAAGGCGACGAAGTGCGCCGCACGGGACGCATCATGTCGGTGCCGGTCGGCCCGAAGCTGATTGGCCGCGTGGTGAACGCTCTGGGCCAGCCGCTCGACGGCAAGGGACCCATCGACAGCGAGCTAACGCTGCCGATCGAGCGGATCGCGCCGGGCGTCATCGACCGCCGGCCGGTGAAGGAGCCGCTGCAGACGGGCATCAAGGCGATCGACGCCATGATTCCGATCGGGCGGGGCCAGCGCGAGCTGATCATCGGCGACCGGCAGACGGGCAAGACGGCGATCGCGCTGGACACGATCATCCACCAGAAGGGCCAGGGGGTGATTTGCATCTACGTGGCCATCGGGCAGAAGCGCTCGACGGTGGCGCAGGTGGTGAAGACGCTGGAAGATTACGGCGCCATGGAGTACACCATCGTGGTGGCGGCGACGGCGTCGGACCCGGCGCCGATGCAGTACATCGCACCGTATTCGGGCTGCGCCATGGGCGAGTACTTCCGAGACAACAAGGGTCACGCGCTGTGCATCTACGACGACCTTTCCAAGCACGCCGCGGCATATCGCGAGATTTCGCTGCTGCTACGGCGGCCGCCGGGGCGCGAGGCCTATCCGGGCGACGTGTTCTACCTGCACAGCCGGCTGCTGGAGCGGGCGTCGAAGCTGAACGACAAGCTGGGCGGCGGCTCGTTGACGGCATTGCCGTTCATCGAGACGCAGGCCGGCGACGTTTCGGCCTACATCCCGACCAACGTGATTTCGATCACGGACGGGCAGATCTACCTGCAGGCCGACATGTTCAACTCGAACATTCGGCCGGCGGTGGACGTGGGGCTCTCGGTGAGCCGCGTGGGCGGCAACGCGCAGGTGAAAGCCATGCGCCAGGTGGCCGGGTCGCTGCGGCTGGACCTGGCGCAATACCGCGCGCTGGCCGCGTTCGCGCAATTCGGCTCGGACCTGGACAAGGCCTCGCAGGCGCAGATCAACCGCGGCCGCCGGCTGGTGGAGATTCTGAAGCAGGGCCAGTACCAGCCGGTGCCCGTGGAGAAGCAGGTGCTGATCATTTATGCCGGCACGAACGGCCATCTCGACGACCTGCCGGTGGAGCAGTGCCGGCCGTTCGAAGCCGAGCTGTACCGCTTCCTCGACAACGCCCACCAGGACGTGCTGGCGGAGATCCGCGAGAAAAAGATCCTGAGCGACGAGCTGAAGACGCGGATCGAGGCGCTGATGAAGGAGTTCAAGCAGCAGTTCGTCGCGGCCCACCCGGTGGCGAAGTAAGATGCTGCGAGATTCCATGCCGCGCGGTGCAGCGAGCGAGGCCGTATGCCCAGTCTGATCGATCTACGGCGGCGTGTGCGGTCGATCCGCAACACGCAACAGATCACCAAGGCGATGAAGATGGTGTCCGCGGCGCGGCTGCGGCGGGCCCAGGACCGGGTGATCAACTCGCGGCCGTATACGCGGATTTTCAACCAGATGCTGGCCGACGTTTCGGCCGCGGTGGCGGGCGACGAACGCGTGGCGGAGCAGCCGCTGCTTGCGGTGCGGGAAGAGCAGCGCATCCAGCTGATCCTGATCACGGCCGACCGCGGGCTGGCCGGCGCGTTCAACGCCAACCTGATACGCGCGGCGCAGCAGTTCATTACGGACCACGCCGGCCGGCAGGTGGAGCTGGAACTGATCGGACGCAAGGGGCGCGACTTTTTCTGGCGGCGCAAGGCGAACATCAGCGGCGAGTTGACGGGCGTCAGCCAGACGGCGTCGCTGAAGGAGGCGCAGCCGCTGGCGGAGACGCTGATTCGGCGTTTCAGCGCGGCCGAGATCGACTCGGTGTACCTGCTGTACAACGAATTCAAGAGCGTCCTGACGCAGCGCGTGACGCTCAAGCGGATTCTGCCGCTGACGGTTTCGCGGGAAGGCCAGGCTGCGACGGATTATATATACGAACAGCCGCCGGCGGAACTCCTCAGCCGGCTGCTGCCGCGCTACGTGCTGCTGCAGATACTGGAGGCGTTTCTGGAGAACGCGGCGGCCGAGCACGCCTCGCGCATGACCGCCATGGACGCGGCCACCAATAACGCTGCCGACGTGATGAACCGGCTGACGCAGTACATCAACCGCGTGCGCCAGGCCAGCATCACACGGGAGATCATCGAAGTGGTCAGCGGCGCCGCGGGGGCCGCGGGGTAGTCGGGGGCGCGAAGGATAGAAGGCACGAAGGTCGAAGGAACCAATCCCATGTCCACACAAACGCACGCAGTCGATGCCACGGCCGGAGCGATCGGCAAGGTGATCAAAGTCGCCGGACCGGCGGTCGACGTTCAGTTCGCGGCGCACCTGATTCCGTCGATTTACACGGCGGTGCGCATCAATAGCGAGGGCTTCGACGTGCCTACGCCGATCGACGTGACGATCGAGGTGATGCAACACCTCGGGGAAGGCCGCGTGCGCGGGGTCGCTATGGAGCCCACCGACGGGATGGTGCGGGGCATGCAGGCCGTCTCTACCGGCGCGCCGATCACGGTGCCGGTCGGCAAGCAGACGCTGGGCCGGGTGCTCAACGTCCTGGGCCAGCCGGTCGACAACATGGGTCCGGTGAACACCGAGCACCGGTTGCCGATCCATCGCCAGGCGCCGAGCTTCGAAGAGCAATCCACCACGCTGCAGATGTTCGAAACGGGGATCAAAGTGGTCGACCTGCTGGAGCCGTACGTGAGAGGCGGCAAGATCGGCCTGTTCGGCGGCGCTGGGGTCGGCAAGACGGTCATCATCATGGAGCTGATCAACAACATCGCCATGAAGCACGGCGGCGTGTCGGTGTTTGCCGGGGTGGGCGAGCGCACGCGTGAGGGCAACGACCTGTGGCTGGAGATGCAGGAGTCGGGCGTGCTGGACCCGAGCGACTGGACCAAGTCGAAGGTGGCGTTGATTTACGGGCAGATGACCGAGCCGCCGGGGGCGCGGCTGCGGGTGGGCCTGACGGGCCTGACGGTCGCCGAGTACTTCCGCGACGAAGAGGGCCAGGACGTGCTGCTGTTCATCGACAACATTTTCCGATTCACGCAGGCCGGGTCGGAGGTATCGGCGCTGCTGGGCCGCATGCCGTCGGCGGTCGGTTACCAGCCCAACCTGGCGACGGAGATGGGCGAGCTGCAGGAGCGCATCACGTTCGACGCGGAAGGGGTCGATCACATCGGTGCAGGCGATCTACGTGCCGGCGGACGATTACACCGACCCGGCGCCGGCAACGACGTTCGCGCACCTGGACGCGACCACCAACCTGTCGCGCGACCTGGTGTCGATCGGGATCTACCCGGCCGTGGATCCGCTGGCTTCGACCTCGCGGATTCTCGATCCGCTGATCGTGGGCCAGGAACATTACGACACGGCGCAGAGGGTGAAGGGGATTCTGCAGCGCTACAAGGACCTGCAGGACATCATCGCGATTCTGGGCATCGACGAGCTGTCGGAAGATGACAAGATCACGGTGGCGCGGGCGCGCAAGATCCAGCGGTTCCTTTCGCAGCCGTTCCACGTGGCCGAGCAGTTCACGGGTTTCAAGGGCAAGTACGTGAAGCTCGAGGACACCGTGCGCGGGTTCAAGGAGATCTGCGACGGCAAGCACGACGAGATCCCGGAGCAGGCGTTCTACATGCAGGGCACGATCGAGGAGGCGCTGGAGCGCGCCGAGCAGATCAGGAAAGCGAGCTAGTCATGGCCGGGAAGATCCTGCTCGAGGTGGCGACGCCCGAGCGGCTGATGCTGAAGGAAGAGGTAAGCGAGGTGCGGGTGCCGGGCGCGGAGGGCGAGATGGGTATTCTGCCCGAGCACGCGGCGTTGATTTCCGAGTTAGGGGCCGGCCCCCTGCGCTACACGCCCGAGGACGGGCGCCCGCACTGCCTTGCGGTGAGCGGCGGCTGGGTGGAGGTGAAGGACAATACCGTGCGCGTGCTGGCCGACACCGCCGAGCACGGCAACGACATCGACACGCGCCGCGCCCAGGAGGCGCTACAGCGCGCCAACCAGCGGCTCCTCAACCCCACCGGGGACGTCGATATCGCGCGCGCCCTGAACGCCCTGAAACGCGCTCAGGCGCGGTTGGAGGCATCGAAGTTCGCCAGCGGCGGGTAAGAGAAAGAGCCGCGGCGGCAGCTTCCCCGCACGCTGCTGTGAGAGAATAAAGGATTCGGGCCGTGGCGCAGCCTGGCTAGCGCGCTTGCTTGGGGTGCAAGAGGTCCGGGGTTCAAATCCCCGCGGCCCGACCAGCTTTTTCAAAGACTTACAGACCCCACCCTCCACCAATATGCCCGTTTGGCGTCCATTTGGAGTCCGAAAATGGACGCCAGCCACACGGCTCCGTTCGTGTTTATGAGTTTGGTGAATATCATCCGGCTCCCATTCGTCCACGCCGGGGGAGCGGTTGATCCTCCAGAATCACGCTAACTCGACCCCCTATTTCGTGGGAGACCAGATCGCGCCAGGTGGCATCAAGTGCTGCGACTTGGATCTGAAGTGGTCAGCGGCGGGTCGGAGACGCCGGCGTGGCGGCAGGAAAGCCCTGTAAAGTACCTACCGACATCGAAGGATATCATTCCTGGCGAGGAACTCTTCGCCGGCAAATGATGAACTCCTGCTTGTGAGGATTGCTTTGCGCCTTGTTGCCGCCTACCCCATGAATCGATCCCGACGCGGACTTCAGCCGTGCAGCCCGCGACTTCCCGGTAACGTTTATTGGCAACTGGCACAGTCTGGTGTCCCGGCCAATCCTGGTCTGAGCGATCGCATGCATGCAGGCCGGCCTCGATCGCAGCACAGGATTGCAGCGCAATGGAGCGCGGTGGAGGATGAATGGCGAGGGCTGAAACAGGAAGCTCGCGGGGCTCACCGCGCATCTCGGGAGTGCCCGGCAAATACGCTTCTCTCAATGACCGCATAGAGCTCGGCGGAATTGATCGGCTTGGAGATGTAGCCGTCCATGCCGGCTCTTAGGCAGCGCTCCTGGTCGCCCTTCATGGCGCAAGCTGTCAGGGCCACGATAGGCGTGTAAGTGTCGTCCGCGCGCTGTTTCTGCCGGATGAGCGCGGCGGCCTCAAAACCGTTCATCTCGGGCATCTGAATATCCATCAGGATGAGATCGAAACTCTCGCGCGCGTGGTTTTCGACGGCTTCGCATCCATTCTCGGCCACCACAACTTCGAAGCCCCGCCGCTCCAGCAGGCGGCGCGCCAGCTGCTGGTTGACCGCGCTGTCCTCGGCCACGAGAATGCGCAGCGCGGAGTGCGCCGCCGGCGCGCTGGGCGGCGGCTGCGCCGCGCCGCGCTGGTTGCCGTCCGGGGCCTCGCGCAGAGCGCCCTTGATGGTCTCGATCAGTTCGCCGTGTTCGAACGGCTTTGTCAGGTAGCCCGCGGCGCCGTCTTCCCAGCCGCGCGCCGCCTCCCCCAGTTGGTCCGCCGACCGCAGAATGATCACCGGCAAGCCGGCGAAATCCGGATCCCTTTTCACGCACCGCGTCAGGCTGACCCCGTCCATGCCCGGCATGTGGCCGTCCACCAGCAGCAGATCCACGCTCCGGCCCTGCTGGCGCGCGGAGCGCAATTCGGCCAGAGCCTGCGGACCGCTCCCCACCGCGCTGCAGACCATCGCCCAGCTTTCGAGCACGTCGCTCAGGATGCGCAGGCTGGTGGCATGGTCGTCCACGATCAGCGCGCGGACGCCCGCCAGATCCGGCTCGGGCCGCGCCGGCGACACCTCGACGGCATCGGGGCGGAAGCCGAACTGCGCCGTGAAATGGAACGTGCTGCCCTTGCCCGGCTCGCTCTCCACCCAGATGCGGCCGCGCATCATCTCCACCAGCCGCGAGGATATCGTCAGCCCCAGTCCCGTGCCGCCGAAGTTCCGCGCCGTGGAGCCGTCGGCCTGTGAGAACGGCTCGAAAATCAGTCGCTGTTTCTCCGCCGAAATGCCGATGCCGGTGTCGGCGACGGCGAAGTGCAGCAGCACTGCCTCCGGCAGCGTCTGCTCGAGCGAGACCGTCAGCACGACCTCTCCGTGATGGGTGAACTTGATCGCGTTGGCCACCAGGTTGAACACCACCTGACGCAGCCGCCCGGCGTCGCCCTCCACCAGTTCCGGCACATCCGGTTGGATCTGGAAGGCCAGCTCGAGCCCTTTCTGCGAAGCCCGGTAGCCCAGCGCCTTGAGGGAGTCTCCGAGCACGGCTCGCAGCCGGAACGGCTCGGGATCGAAGTCCAGCTTGCCGGCCTCGATCTTGGACAGATCCAGAATATCGTTGAGCAGCGTCAGCAGCGAGTCCGCTGACGACTTCAACATCGCCAGGCACTCGCGCTGCTCCTGCGACAGCTCGCTGTCCAGCGTAAGTTCGGCCATGCCGATGATGCCATTGATCGGCGTCCGGATCTCGTGGCTCATGTTGGCCAGGAATTCGCTCTTGGAGCGGTTTGCGGCTTTGGCCGCAATCCAGGCCTCGCGCATCTCCGCCTCGGCCTTCTGCAACTCGCGCGTCCGGATGTCGACCAGGCGCGTCAGTTCCTGCTCGCGCCGCCTGATCTGGCGAATCCGCAGAATGTACAGGGATGCGATCGCCGCCCCCAGCAGCGCCGCGCACAGCGTATAAAACCACCAGCTCTGGTAGTAGTAAGGCGCAATGACGATTCTGACCGTTGCCCCCCTCCGGTTCCAGACGCCCGCGCTGTTACAGGCGAGGACGCGGAACACCAGCCGCCCGGGCGCTACGTGGTTGTACCACGCCGACCTGCGGGCGCCCGCGTCCACCCAGTCCGCGTCCACTCCCTCCAGCTTGTATTTGAACCGCACCTTGCCCGCGTCGAGCAGACTCAGCGCCGTGTACTGAAACGTGAGATTACTGCTCCCCGGCTGCAGCGACAGATCGTTGCCCACCGCCATGTCATGCCCGTTCACGGCAATGGATTCAATCAGCACCGGCGGCGCGGCGGCCGGCTCCGGCAGGCCCGCCGGATCCACCATCGCCAGTCCCTTCGTGGTCGCGAACCACAGCCTGCCGTCGTGGCTCCGCAGGCACAACGGACTGGTGCTCACCGAGCACTCCGACGTTGCCAGCCCGTCGGAAACGCCAAACCGCTCCACAGCGACATCGGCGGCGTCTTTCACGCCTGGCCGCGCCAGGTCGGAGCGGCTCACGTGCAGATAGCCCTCCTCGGTGCCCATCCAGATGCCGCCACGCCGGTCCGCGACCACCTGTTCCACGGCCTCTGTTATCCCGATCTGCGGTCCAAAAGTCCTGAACGCGCCATCGCGGTAGCGCACCAGACCGGCCGGCGTGCCGATCCACAGCGTGTGCTGCTCATCCTCGAACACCGCCGTGGCCGAATCGTGCGGCAGGCCGTTCCGCGGAGTGTAAATCGTCGAGCCGCCGTTTTCAAAACGCGTCAGCCCGTTCCCCGTTCCAACCCAGATCACACCCCGGCTGTCTTCCACGATCTCCCGCACTTCATCGCTCGCCAGACCGTTGCCGATTCCGTAATGCAGCCACGTCCCCTCCGCCCACACGTCCAGTCCGCTCTGGTTGGTCCCGATCCACACTCGCCCCTGGCGGTCCTCCAGAATCGCCCTGACGTTGCCGCTCGACAGATGGCCCTGGCCCGCCAGCGTCGTGAATCTCCCGTTGGCCAGCCGGCTCACGCCCGCGCTGGTCCCCAACCACAGCACTCCGCCCCGCCCGCCGGCGATGCTGTTGACGTGATTGTGCGGCAGCCCATTCGCGGTCGTGAAGATGTCGATCCGGCCCTGGTCGATGCGGTTCAATCCGGTCGGAGTGCCAACCCACAACACATTGTTGGAATCTTCGTAAAGCGAGTAAATGTAATCGTTGCTGAGGCCGTCCTGGCGCGTCAGGACCGAGAAGGGCTTCTCGCGGAAGCGATGCAGTTCGCCGCCTTCCGTCCCCGCCCACAGGCTGCCTTCCCGATCTTCGAACAGCACCAACACGTTCTGTTCCGGCCGCAGCAGTGTGCTGGCCGCCGCCGTTTCCGGAGACCCCTCGTCGCCGCGGCCGAAGCGCACCAACCCTCCCTCTGCCGGCGCGCCCCAGTACCTCCCGCGCCGGTCCCGCAGCAAGGCGTTGTAATCTCCCGCCGCCCGCCCCGCCATGCCCGCGGCGGAAAACTTCCCGTTCGCGAAACTGTACAGCCGCCCATCCCGTTCCAGCCACACCCGGTCCCCCGGATCGACGTAGATGAAGGTCACCTCCGACGCGCCCGGCAGTGCGTAGGCGCTGATCGATTCTCCGCAGATTCGATAGGCGTGCCCCTCCGTCGCCGCCCACACGCAGCCCCCACCGTCCGCGCTCATCCCGCCCACCGTGCCGCGAATCGTCGCTTCGAACATGCGCCGGAACTGCCGCCCGTCGAACATCGCCAGCCCGGTCGACGTTCCTATCCACAGCTCGCCCCCGGCCCGCGCCAGGAACTTAATATGCCGGTCGTGCAACCCGCTGTCCCGTCCGTAGCGTTTGAATGCGCCGTTGCGATAGCGGAACAGCCCGGCCATGGAAGTTCCGATCCATAAACCCTCCTCATCCGCCGCTAACGATTGAATACTCTCGTCGTTCAACCCCGGTACGTTGCGCCGGTCGAAGAGCGTGAATCGTACTCCATCGAAACGGTACAGTCCTTTGCCCGTGCCAATCCACAGATACCCGTCCGCCGTCTGCGCCATGGCCGCGATCGACGACGGCGCCAGGCCGGCCGCCTCGTCCCATACATCGTGGTGATATTGCTGCGGTTTCGGCCACGGCGCGGAATGAGCACTCCCCGGCCGGGCCTGCAGGCACAATGCAGCGGCGGTGACTGCGATCGCCCAGGCCAGCGACCGGAACAGGAAGATCAGACGTAGCTTAACCATCGCGACATGCACCCGCCTGGTGAACACGTGACTACTTTGTGTTATCGGCAGTCTCCTGTCGCTTTACGAGAAGAATGTGCGCGGCAATTCCTGAAATTCTCAAACTGGGCAACTTAAGGCGCTCTAGTGGGCCTGGCGCCCTAAACCGGCGGCGGGCGCATGGGGGCGTTGCCCAGACCGCTCCTGCACCGGTCCACTCGGTTGCACAAGTTTAAGCTGATCGCGATGACTCGTTAGAGGCCTGGCGCAAGACCTTCGGCCACTGTGGTGGCGGAATGAAATCACACTCGCACCAACTGGTCGGCCGCTTGGCCCGGTCCCGGGTTGCCCGCCCCCGCAGCCCCGCGCATCTCGCTCTCGGCCGCGGCCGCTTTGCAGAATCGGACCACTTCGGCCAGAACCTCCTCGGCCGAATAGGGCTTGGCGATGTAGCCGTCCATGCCGGCCTCCAGCGTCATCTGCCGGTCCTCCTGCATGGCCCGCGCCGTGACCGCCACGATCGGGATCCGGCGCCCGGAGCCGTTTTCTCGTTCGCGGATTGCGCGTGCCGCTTCCAGTCCGCTCATCTCGGGCATCTGCAGGTCCATGAGGATGATGTCGAATCCGCCGCCGGCCCATAATTCAAGCGCTCTGCGGCCATTTTCAGCGAACACGGCCTGATGGCCCGCGCGTTCCAGGATCGCGCGCAACAACAGCCGGTTGACGCGGTTGTCCTCCGCGGCCAGGATGCGCAGCGCACGCGCCCGCTCCGGTTGCGGCGCGCTTCCAGCTCCCTCCACCGGCTCCGCGGCAGGCGCCGCCTCAACCGCCGCGTATCCCAGCGGGACTCTCACATCGAATGTCGAACCGGCGCCGGGAGTGCTGGCCACGTGGATTTCGCCGTTCATCAGGCGCACCAGTTTCAGGCAGATCGACAGTCCCAGTCCGGTTCCCTCGTAACGCCGCCGGTCGGACCGGTCGGCCTGCTCGAAGGACTCGAAGATCCGGCTCAGCTGCCCCGGCTCGATGCCGATTCCGGAATCCTGGACCCTCAGCCGCAGCCAGAACTGTTCGGCCCCCGGTTCCTCTGCCCAGGCCGTGACACTGATTTGACCGGAGTGCGTGAACTTGCACGCGTTGGAGACCAGATTGTTCAGGATCTGGCGCAGGCGCACCAGGTCGCCGCAGGCGCGCTCCGGCAAATTCGCCGAGCACTCGCACACCAGCCGCAGGCCTTTGGCCTCGCACTGGTACGAGGCCATCGTGAGAATCGGGTTCAGCAGATCGCCGATCGCAAACGGCTCGGGCGCCAGCCCCATCTTGCCGGCCTCGACCTTGGCCAGGTCCAGCACATCGTTCAGAATCGCCAGCAGCGACTGCGCACTCTCGCGGACGTTGCTCAGGTACACCGCCTGCTCCGGCTGGCCCGAACATTGGATCGCCAGTTCGGTCAGGCCGCAGATCCCGTTCATCGGCGTGCGGATCTCGTGGCTCATCGAGGCCAGAAACTCGCTCTTGGCCGTGCTGGCCGCCTGCGCCTGCTGGCGCAGTTGCTCCTCGATCTCGAACCGCCGGCCCAGCAGCCGCGCTTGATAGCGCACCCGGCGCATCAACGCCAGCGCCACAACCAGCAGCCCGAGCAGCGACAGCGCAACCGCGATCAGCGTCCCCGCCAGGTGCTCCGCCGTCCACCACGAAGCCGCCTTCACGACTTCAATGTCGCGCGAAGAGCCGACCAGCATCGAGATCGTGCGCGAGCCCGCAAACCCCGTGCGGTCGCGCGCCGGCAGAATCACGCCTTTCACCTGCAGCAGGCTGCCGATGCGCAGCGCCTCCCATACCCGGTCGGTGGCCTCGGAGTGATACACGTGCACCAGCGCCGTGCCCGCCTGCAGCACCAGCAGGTCGTTCTCCACACCCGGCTGGCGGTGCGTCAGCCGGCCGTCCACGCGCACCCAGCGCGACTCCTGGCTGCCGTCGATCGCGTTTTCGGCCACAATCACCGGCGCCTCGGGCAGCGCCGCCGCGCCCGTGACGCGCCATACCGCATCCTCGATCCGCCGCTGCAGCGGGTCGTTGGGCAGAAAGCCGGTCACCTCCAGCGCCGCGCCGGGCCGCACCCGCGCCTGGCCCGGCACCGGAATCACCTGGATCCCGCCGGCTCCGTCGCTCAGGTACAGGCTGCCGTCGGGGTTGGCCAGCGTTACCACCCCGCTCACCCGCACCGGCTGCATCGGGCTGGTCGGAGCGCCGTAGGTGAACAGACTCCCCAGCGCATGGCTCACCGCCACGCGCCGCGCCGCCGCCACCGGCTCCGCGCTCACCCGCACTGCATCCAGCCTCGGCACAAACACCTGGAAGTTCGTCCAATGGTGCAGCGGGTCGTTGTGCGCCTTGTAGATCCCCTCCAGCTCGACCGGCGTTCCGGGCTGCAGCCGCGCCGCCTGTTCGGGCGAAACCGATTGGAATGTCACCACCGTGCGGAAGTGCTCGTTGGCCACCGCCATTTCGCCTTCGCCGCTGGCGGCCAGGACCAGCGACCGCACGGCCCCCCTGAAGCGCACCCAGCGGTTATCGAGCCGTCCGTCGTTGATCTCCGGGAATCGCAGGTTGACCGGCCGTGGCACAGCGCTGCGTCCAACGCAAATCAGACGGTCGGGCGCCACAATCGGCGCGAAATCGCCCGGCCGGGTGCGGCCCAGGAGGCGGACCTGCGTGCCGACCGGCGGGTATCCGACCCCCTCGGCCGCGTAGGCGTTGACGTAGATCGCTCCGCTGGCGTCCTGCAGCGTCAGCATGTAGGTGGCCGGCACACTGCCGGTGATAACCCCCCTCAGGTCCACCGCGTAGCCTCGTTCCGCTTCCGCCGGGCTGAGCCGCTTCACCTGGCCGACCGTTGTGAGCGGCGTACGCTGCACCGCCGCTGTGGCTAGCGGCTCCATCGGGAACCGATCCACCAGCATCACCGGCAGCCCGGCCGATGAGCTCGCGCGCGACGCCGGCTCGGCCACGCCCTCCACATTGAACTCCTGCCCGGCCACGATGCGCGCGTAGTTCCGCGGCATGTGGATCAGCACCAGCTCCACCATTCCGCCCGGCCCTCTGGCGCGCCAGCGCATGCGCGCATCCTGCGACGGCAATACCTCGACGATCCGGATGTGCATCCGCGCCCGCCGGAAATCCCGCGGCACGCGGCGCAAATCGTCCACCGTGGCCGCGCGTGCCGCTGCCGTCGTGCCGTACTCTACCGCCTTCAACTCAGGGAAGATCACCGCCCGGTCCGGACCCAGCGCCGTGGCGTAGCCCTGCACCACAACCCGCGCGCCGGGATTGGGCGCGAACGATTCGGGATTCAGCACCACCCACACCGCCGCCGTCTCGTCCTCCACGAAAGCGGTGCGCGTGTAGACGTCCAGATATGCGATTTTGCCCGCAATCCGCACCGGTGGACGCGCCAGCGCCGCCTCGCGGCTCAGCCCCTGAACCTGCGCCGCCGTCGTCAGCAGACCCGGCTTCTCCGGGTGATCCCGTTGACAACCCGCCAGCACGACCGCCAACGCCAGCACGGTCGATTTGGGATTCAGGAACACGCCACCTCCAGCGCCGTAAACGTCACACGTGGCGTTTCACTGTTTCACATCGGCATTTCCCCGTCGGATCACAGCGATTCTCGCTTGCCGCCCGCTCCCCCAACTCAAACTCCACCCCGCCCGCACCAGCCAGAAACACCCGCATCTGAGCCACGCTCAGCCCGCCTGCGTCCACCATCATGGGTCCCATCGCCCCACGACATCACCCTCGCCCCTTCAGGCTCCTCTCCTTTAATGAACCAAACCCCCTTTTCAGGCTCATTCTGCATTGGACAAGTCTGCAGCTTGACATCAGGGTGTAGGATGAATCGGACAGCCCGCCTCAATGGCCCGCCATCCCTGCTCTTTGAAAAATCGAATATATAGCGAACATAGAATCGAAAGATAGGAACTAAGTTATTCAATCTAAAAACTTTAAATGGCAATTGGCTTTGTTCCTCACTCTTTGTATTTGCGCTCTGGCGAGCCCCGGGCGAGTGCGCCCGATGCTCGCCTGCCCAGCCATTTGGAAGCACGCGCGGTTGGGTACCCTTCAGGGTCCTCGGCGGGGAGCCCTATCGGGCGCTCGGCGTGTGCTTCAACCCCAGCCGTGCCAGCTTGTAGTGCGAGCGCGCCAGTTCGTAGACTTCACGCAAGTCCGACCCGGTCATCGCCAACGCGATCGTCCCGCCGGCAAGCAGGGGAGCGGTGATGACGAAGAACAGCAGTCCGGCGACGCTCTTTGCAGTTTGCTCCTCCACGCCGAGCACGTTGCTCAGGGCCAGGAACGCGAAAAAGTGGAAGATGCCTACGTTGCTGGGGGGGCCGGGCACGATCGTTCCGAGCCGCATGATGACCAGCACGACGAGCGCCGCCGTCCAGTCCTGGCCCAGTTGATAGCCCGCCATCAGCGCGTAAACTGGCACGAGCTGCAGTCCCAGATACAAGATGCTGCCCAGGCAGGCTACAAAGAACCACCGCGACCGGGCCATCATGTGGAGGCCTTCGACGACCATCCGCAATGCCTCGGACCAACGGTGGCCGGTAGTTACGTGTCGCTCAAAGCGTTTGTTGAATACGGCGAACAGCACCACTGCGCCGACAGCCACGACCATTCCGAGCAAGATCGCGGCCCCCACTTCGACTTCCCGCGGTAGTCCGCCCACCCGCAGAATGCTCGCGAAACAAATCATCAGCAGGATCCCGTCGATCAGGCGCTCGATAATCGCTGAAGAGAGAACCTTCGAGAACGGGATGCGGATCCAGCGCGCGATGAGATAGCAGCGCACGAGTTCTCCGCCCTTCAGCGGCAGGACCTCATTGACGAACAGGCCAATGTAGACCGCCTGGACAGCGCGCCACAGACGCACACTGGCCACCGGCTTCAGCAACACCTTCCAGCGCCACGCTTGGATAATGTAGACCAGGAAGCCGGAGCCAACCGCCAGCACGATCCACAGCCAATGCACCGCACGCAGGCGCGGCAGCTCGGCGCGCCAGTCGAAGTCGTGGTACACCCACAGCAGGCACAGGGCCGACACCAGGTAGACAACCCATCGGACGGCGTTGCGTCCTCCATTCCCACTCTTCGGCCCAGGAGTCGTCTCCATCAGATTCCAGTGTATGGGGTCGCGGCGGTGGTTCGACCGCGGCCGGCAAAGTGGCAGCTTTCTCCTGACGCTGAAACGAACCGTAATCCTCGCCCAGAGCCTGGAGGCGCAGCCTGTCCGCATCGTCGCGCTCAGCCCCTCGCGCGCCGGGCTGGCGTCCCCCGGAGCGGCCCGGCCCGGCACTGGCTAGGGCCTGTTCACGCTACCCGAACCGTCCGCGTAGTGTGAACAGGCCCTAGGCAACCCGGCTCGCCGTGGACTGGCGCACCAGCAGTTCGGGTGTGAGCGTCAGGTGCACCGCGCCGGCGCTCTTTTCCCGTCCTTCCAGTCGCGCGATCAGCAGCTCCGTGCCGACCCGCCCCATCTCGTAGGCCGGCTGCGCTACCACCGTCAGCCGCGGCTGGATCACGTCCCCGAACGGCACTTCGTCGAACACGGCCAGCGCCACGTCCTCGGGACAGCGCAGCCCCAGCTCGTGGATCGCCTTCAACGCGCCGAACCCCATCATCGCGTTGGAAGCGAACAGCGCCGTCGGCGGGTCGGCCTCCAGCAGCATCTGCTTGGAAAGCCGGTAGCCGCTGTCGAGCCGGAAATCGCCTTTCCGGACCAGTTTCGGGTCCATCGGAAGGCCGGCCTCCCGCAGCGTCTGCTCATACCCCTCCAGCCGCTGCTGCGCCGTCTGCAGTCCCGGCGAACCTCCCAAAAAGCCGATCCGCCGGTGGCCTCGCGACAACAGATGCTGCATGCACATCCGCGCTCCATGAGCGTTGTCCGAGCAGACCAGGTCGAGATCGATGCCCGGCACGCTTCTGTCGATGCACACGATCGGCAACCCGGAATCGCGGAATTGCGTCACGTGCGTCAGATCCTCGCGCCCCGAAGCCACCGTCAGCAGCAGGCCGTCCACCTTCTGCGCCCGCAGCATACCGAGCGCCCGCCGCTCCCGCTCCGCGCTGTCGTCCGTGTTCAACGTGATCAGCAGGTAGCCGTGCAGCGTCGCCGCGTCCTCGGCTCCGCGCACCACCTGCGGGAAGAACGGGTTGGTGATGTCCGAGATGACCAACCCCAGGGTCTTGGTTTGCCGCGTCTTCAGGCTGCGCGCAATCTGGTTGGGATGGTAGTCCAGCGCGCGCATGACCTCCTCGACCCGCCGCCGCAGTTCCGGCCGCACCGACGCCGACCCCGCCAGCACGTTGGACACCGTGCCGACCGAAACCTTCGCCTGCCGAGCCACTTCGCGAATCGTGACCATGCGCCCGTCACTCTATCAAAAGCCACACGGCCGTCAAGGGAGCGCCCTGGCAATGCGCAAGACCGTCGCCGGCGGCAGGCCCGTCCCGCTCGCGGAAGCTATTGCGACTTGAGAATCGCCACGCTCGTTGATTTGGACTTCACCGTCAACACGTGGCTGGCGCGATCCCACTGCATTTCGCCGCCTTCCACGCGCCCCGGCGCCCACGCACCCATCTTGACGCGCTCCTCCGAGTCCGTGTCGAACTTGGTGTAACGAATCGAGTCCGCGCCATACTCAATCGACCGCAGCACCGAAGAGGTGCGCAGCAGATGGTTCTGATCGGCCGGCGCCAGTTCGGGGAACGCGCCCATGGCCCGCAGGTAGTGGCGCACATAGTCGCCGTACCCGTCCGTCAGCCACACGTCGTCGCGCGGGTAGCGGTTCTTGCCGTCGTCGTCCACGGTGTAGGTGGCCCAGTTGAGACGCCGGATCGCATCGGTCATCCCGGTGAGGTCGCCGGTCTTCTCCGCGTACAGCAGCATCGTGGCGGCGTGGCGCGCGGAGTGGCTGTTGCCCGGCACCTTGTAAACGGTCTGCTCGTTGGTCACGGTCACACCAAAGCGCGCAAACTCACGGTTGTCGAAGGTCGAACTCGTCCAGTCCAGGATCGAGCGCGCCTGCGCCCGCCAGTTCACATCCCAGCCGGGGTGCTCGAGAATGTACGCCGCCATTGTGTCGGCGTTGATTTCCGTGTCGGAGTAATCCCCGGTCGGGATGTCCTCGAAGAACGGCCCCCACTTGTTGGTGCGCAGCGGGACCTGTTTCAACCACGCCGCGACCATCGCGCGCGCCCGGCTGAAGGCCGCCGCATCGCCCTCCTTCAAGGCGATCAAGTCGTCGAACAGCCTCAGCGCGCCGGTGTAGTTGGCGGTGTAGGAGGCGCGGATCGTCCTGCCGTCCTTCACCGCGCTGTGCACTTCGCTCGTCACCGCATGCACGCGGAACGGCCAAGGCGAGTTGTCTCCATCGCCCGGCTGGACCCGGCGGGCGAGCGTCTCGGCGATGCGCCGCGCCGCGTCCAGGTAGCGCCGGTTGCCGGTCATCTTGTAAAGCACCACCAGCTCCGCGCCGAAGCTGGCCGCCTTGTCCGGCTGCAGGAACCCCTTGCCCGCGCGCATATCGCCGTCGTACTGGCCGGAGTGCACTTCCAGGTTGTAGGGGTATGGCAGATCCGCCCACAACGCCGTGGCCGGCGACAAGCCGTGGTCCAGCCAGTAGCCGGCCAGCTCCACCATGTTCCGCTGCAGCGCCGCGTCCCCCATGTAGCCATAGAGCAGCGTCCACGACGTGAGTGCCATCGGGATCTGGTCGCCTCCGATGCCGCGCTCATCGTCCCTGTCCGGCCTCCACACCTGGTGCTGCAGGTAGTACGGTACCCCGTTGGGGCACTTGCGCATCGCCTGCCAGAACTGCCATGGTTTGCGAACGGCGGTATCGTAGGCCTCGCCCAGGGTCGAACCGGACCAGGGCACAATCCCTCCCGCGCCGTCCAGCCGCAAGACGTGATACACCAGCCTGGGAGCGCCACCGGGTTCCCCCGGCGGCGGGAATGTGCGGAACAGGTCATCGAGCACCAGCACCCACTCGCCCGCCCGGCGTGGCTCGGGAGGAGGCGTGAACGCGCGCACGCCGTCGTTGTCGCAAGTGCCCGCCGGCAGTGTGGCATTGGCGCGCGGAAGGAACCACCAGGCGTAGACGGCGCGCGCGGGGAAGCGCGGCAGCTTGACCTGGATGGTCCGTGGCAAGGGCAGGTAAACCAACGCGAAGCCGTCGCCCTTCAACGTCTCGAGGCCCTTGCGCACGCGCGCATCGTTCGGCGCGAGCATGTCGTCGTCGGCCCCCAGCGAGGCCGATGGGCGCGACTTCAGCAGTGTCGAGAAGCGCGCCTCGCTCCAGACTCCACCGGGCAAGGCTTGCGCACTCAGGAGCGATGCGCCCGCAAACAGCGCGGCGATCAGGCGCTTTGGCATAGCCCCTTAATCCTAGCCCGGATGTTTCACCACGATCGCAGCGAGGCGCGATGAGAGGGCTGCAGATACAAGGCGCGCGACGGGAGCCGCCCGCAGGCGTACTTGGCAGTACGTCGAGGACGGCGACCGAGCGCAACGAAGTAGATGCGGCCCTATCACGCGCCGCAGCCGATTGTTGGTGAAACATCCGGGCTAGCGGCGGACGAAGGCACTCGCAACGCTGTAGAATCGTTCGGATCGCCAGGTCTTCGATGCGCACGCGCAGGTCGCTCCTTAAACTCGGCGCCGGATGGACGGCCGGCTCCTACGCCCGGATCCTTGGCGCCAACCGGCGCGTCCGCCTGGGCCTGATCGGATGTGGCGGGCGGGGCTCCTATGTCGCCGGATTCATGCGGGAACTCCCCGACGTCGAGTTCGTGGCAGTGTGCGACGTGTGGCTGCGCCTGGCCGAAAAGGCGCGCGGCTGGGCCGGCGCCGGCGCCGCCGCCGTTCAGGATTTCAGACTGGTCCTGGCGCGGAACGACATCGAGGCCGTGGTTGTCGCCACGCCCGACCACTGGCACGCCGCGGTCACCATTCTGGCTTGCCAGGCCGGCAAGCACGTGTACGTTGAAAAGCCCCTGGCGCACAACATCCACGAGGGACGCGCCATGGTGGAGGCCGCGCGCCGCAGCGGGCGCATCGTCCAGGCCGGCACGCAACACCGCTCGGCGCCGCACCTGGCCGAAGCGGCGGAGATCGTCCGCTCCGGCGAGCTCGGGCGCGTGCATTTCGTGCGCGTGTGGAACTACATGAACCTCTCGCCGGACGGCATCGGCCACGCTCCCGACGCCAGCGCTCCCGGCGATTTGGATTGGGCCCTGTACCTGGGCGCCGCGCCGGAGCACGCCTACAACCGGCTGCGTCACGGTCCCACATTCCGCTGGTTCCACGACTACTCCGGCGGCATCATCACCGACTACGGCACGCACCGCTTCGACACCGTGCACCAGATCATGAACGCCGCATCGCCCGCCGCCGTCTCCGCTTCCGGCGGCCGGTATGTGTTGAGCGACGACGGCGACGTCCCCGACCTCATCCAGGCGACCTACGAATACCCGGGTTTTGTCATGAGCTACGAAGCGTGCCTGTTCAGCGCGCACGGCCTGGGCGGACGGACGCCGGAGCTGCGCTATTACAACGCGCGCGGCGAGTTCGACCGTCCCAACGGAATGGCCTTCTACGGCACCAACGGCGCGCTGTTCGCCGACCGGCTGATGTGGGAGATCTATCCGGATTTCAAGCCCGCGCCGTGGCTGGCGCGGCCCGGCGAGTTGTCCACGGAAACACGCATCGCGCGCCGCACCCGGCAGGGCGCGGACGCCACGCGCCTGCACGCCCAGGCATTCATCGAAGTTCTGCGCGATGGCCGGGCCTGCCCCTGCGACGTGGCGACCGGCCACAGGTCCACGACCGTGGCGCACCTGGGCAACATTGCGCTGGCAACCGGGCGGAAGCTGAAGTGGGACGCGGAGCGCGAAGAGTTCCCCGGCGACGCCGAGGCAAACCGCCAGCTCGGCCGTCCCTGGCGCGCCCCCTGGGCGGACCTGTTCAAGAGCTGATAACGCCCCGCGCCGCGCCCATGCAGGGCCGGCGGCCGGAGAGCCGGGCGGAAATCACGTCAGGTCGAACTTCTCCTGGTGCAGCAGGTTGTCGGAGATGACCAGCACGGGCCGTCCGAGAATCTCCTCCAGTTCCTCGAGGTAATTCGTCTCCGTGGATTGCAGCACGCCCGCGATCTCAGGATTGACGCGCAAGATGCACTCCTTGCCGTCCACCACCTTGGCGTACTTCTGCGCCTGCACCAGGATTTCGCTGATCACCGTCGCCACGCTCTTCACGTAGCCCGAGCCCTCGCAATACGGACACGGCGAGCACAGCGCGCGCTCCAGGCTTTGCTTGACCCGCTTGCGCGTAATCGCCACCAGGCCGAAATCGTTGAACTGGAGAATCTTGTAGGGCGCCTTGTCGAAGCGCATGGTCTCCTCCAGCGCCTGCATCACGCGCTGGCGGTTCTTGCGTTCGTCCATGTCGATGAAGTTGACCACGATGATGCCGCCCAGGTCGCGCAGCCGCACCTGCCGCACGATCTCCTTCACCGCCTCGACGTTGGTCTTGACGATGGTGTCCTCCAGCCGGTTCGACTTGCCGACGTACTTGCCGGTGTTCACGTCGATCGCCACCAGCGCCTCGGTCTGGTTGATGACGATATAGCCGCCCGACTTGAGCCAGACTTTCGGCCGCAGCGCCTTTTCCAGCTCCTGCGTGATGCCGAATGCGTCGAAGATCGGATCCACGCGGGTGTACATCTTCACCCGGCTGAGCAGGTGCGGGGCGATGCGCTCCACGGCGTGGAGCACCTGCTCGTACAGATCCTCGTTGTCCACCCACACGGCCTTGAAGCCGTCGGTCAACTGGTCGCGCAGCAGCCGCTGGACCACTTCCACGTCGTGATGCAGCAGCATCGGCGCGCGGCGCTTCTCCGCCTTGCCGCGGATATCGAGCCACAGATGGGCCAGGTACTGGATGTCGGCCGCGATCTCCTCCTCGGTGCGGCCCTCGCCCGCCGTGCGCATGATGAACCCGCCCGCGATCCCCTCGCGGTGTTTCTGAAGGATCCTCTTCAGCCGCAGGCGTTCCTCGTCGCTGCCGATCTTGCGCGACACGCCGAGGTGCTCGACCGTGGGCATGTAAACGACGTAGCGGCCCGGCAGCGCGATGTGCGACGTAATGCGCGCACCCTTCTGCCCGAGCGGCTCCTTGGCGATCTGGACGATAATCTCCTGGCCTTCCTTCAGCAGGTCGGAAATCAGGGGCAGCGGCGGGCGCTCGCGGCCCTTGTCGCGCTCCCGGCCTTCGCGGTCGCCTCTGTCGCGGTCGCGGCTGTCGCGGTCCTGGCCGTCGCGCTCCTGGCTTGTGCGATCCGGCCGCTCGATCACGCGCTCCAGGTCTGGCTTGACGGCTTCCGGCGGCGGCGCTTCCACATCCGTCCTGACCTCGGCCGGCGCCTCGGCGGCCTGCGCCGGGAGCGGACCGGACAGGCGGGCCCGGCGGCGCATGCGCCGCGACATCCGGTGCCCGATGCGCGCACCCTGCGGGCGCAGATTCGCCGAGAGGCTCTCGGGCGCAGCCGCGCTCTCCGCGCCCTCGCCCGGCACACCGGGCGCTGTCGTGCTCTCCGGGCCTTCCCCGGTCGTGTCCTCCTGCGTCGCGCGCTCCGAACCTTCCTCCGCCGCTTCTTCCTCGTCAGCTTCGCCGCCCGGCTCGAAGCCTTCCCCGGCCTCCTCGCCCGCCACGGCCTGGTCTTCCTCCACGGGGAGCTCGGCCACGGGCGCGGCTGCCATCAACGCTTCCGGCTGCTCCGGCAAGGCCTGAACACTGCCGGCCTCGCCGGGCCCCGGCTCGTCAGCGACATCCGGCTCGTAAGCCTCATTCGGATTCAGGGTCAACCCCGAAGCCGGCTCGCCGGCTTCCAGTCGAGACTCTTGGCCCTCGGCCTCTTCGCCTTCAGCTTCTTCCGCCAGTGTGGCGGACGGACTCTGGGCTACAACCACTTCGCTCGCCACCTCGTCGGCCCGCTCCTCCATCTCGTCCACGCGGTCGAGAATCGCCTCCACGGCATCCTCTTCCGAAGCGTCGAAGTCTTCCCCTTCCAGTTCCTCAACCTCGGCTTCCCGCGGAGCCGCGCCTGCGACCGGCTCGCGAGCTTCCCGCGTCTGCTCCTGGTTCGCGGCCGGAGCGGCGCCCAGGGGCTGCGCGCGGCGGTATTTCGCCAGGGACTCGCCCGGCAGCAGCACGATCTCGTCGGCGGCCGGCGCGGCGGCAGCCGGTTCTTCCTCCGGCTCTTCCCCCGCGGGCGGCGCTTCCGGCGCGGCCGCGGGCGATGCATACTTCGACTCGGGGAATCCTCTGCCTCCGCGGCGGCGGCGGCGCGAGCGGCGCCCGCGATGGTCCCGCTGCCCCTCGGCGTACGCATTTCCTTCCGCCGCGGCGGCGGGCTCGGCGCCGGCCTCCAGGGTCTTACCGGCCGCCGGGACGCTTTCGACTGCGGCCTCCTCAATCAGAGCGGCTCCTTGTGAAGCCGGCGGGGGCAGCGGCAGGTGCGAATCACGCTCCCGCCCGCGGTCCCGATCGCGGCCGCGCGCCTCGCGCCCGCGGTCGTTGACGCGGTCGATCTCGTCGGCGTTCTCCTCGAAGAAGTCCGAGACGTACAGGAAGCAGTCCCGTTCGAGACCCAGGTTGACAAACGCCGATTGCATCCCCGGCAGCACGCGCGTGACTCGCCCTTTATGGATACTGCCGGCCAGCGAATACTCGTTAGCCCGCTGAAAATACATCTCCACCAGTTGCCCGTCTTCGAGAATCGCGACTTTGGTCTCGTGACGGTTCTGGCTGATCACCAGTTCCTTGGACGGCATTTAGAACCTCCGCTCGGGTGAGCGATCACCGAGTGGAGCGGGGCGGGAGCGACCGTGCCGGGCATCTGTCGGGCCGCTCCGGAGCTCGCGACCTTGCGCAATACATCCAGAGGCGGCTCGGGTCCAGTCAATAAACCTGTTGTTCCTCCCGGGCGAGGCGATTTGTAATCTCGATCTCCCCGGGGGCGCGGCGCGCAATTGCCGGCCGCGTTCGGCAAACCCTTGGATTGGACACCTGGCACCGGAAGGACTTCCCAACCGGCCGCGCACTCAACATCGCTTCACGTACCAAACCGCCGGAGCCGGACATTGTTCACCAGCCCCAGCATCGCAAACACCGACATCATGCTCGACCCTCCGTAACTCATCAGAGGGAGCGGAATGCCGGTCGTCGGCATGCGACCCACCGCCATGCCCGCATTCACCAGCAGGTGAAACAGTAGCAGTGTAGCCACGCCCATACATATGAGCATCCCGGCCCGGTCCGGGGCTCTCTGTGCATTTTGCACGATCTGCATCAAAAGCAGAAAATACAGCCCGAACAAGACCAAAATCCCCACAAAACCGTGCTCCTCGGCAAACGCCGAGATCACGAAATCCGTATACGCCACCGGCAGGAAGCGGAGCTGTGTCTGAGAGCCGCGCGCGACTCCCTTACCCCAGATGCCACCGGCGCCCACCGCAATTTTCGACTGGATCACCTGGTAGCCGCTGCGCATCGGGTCCCTCATCGGATCGAGGAACGTCAACACCCGGGCCTTCTGGTAATCCTTCGCCAAATACCAGCCACATGGCAGCAACACCAATGTAATCAATACAATCACCAGCAGATGCCGCCACTGGACACCACCGAAAAAGATACCCATCGCCAGAACGGAGACATACGTCAGCGTCGTCCCCAGGTCCGGCTCCGCTAAAACCAGCCCCGCTGGAACACCGACCAGCAGGCCGAGTTTAGCCAGATCCCCCCACTCCAGCCGGTCGCTGCGCAACTCGGACAGATAGCGGGCTACTAGCAATACTATCACCACTTTGCCGACCTCAGCCGCCTGAAAGCGAAAGCCCAGGGGGAGCGCAATCCAGCGCTTCGATCCGCCCGTGTAACTGCCCGCCACCAGGGTCAGCACCAGCAGAGCCAGCGCGATGCCGTACAGCACCGGCACCTGGCTCAGCAGGTTGTGGTAATCCACGCGCGCCAGCAGCCACATCAGGAACAGACCGCCGCCCAGCCACACCGCCTGCTTCATCCACGGCGTGCCGTGGGTCGCGGAGTAGATCTGCAGAATGCCCAGCGCGCAGATCGCCAGCGCCACCAGCAGCATCGGCCAATCCAGATCCCGGAAGACGCGATAGCGTACGGCTGGCATCGGCTCAGCGCGCCTTTGTCCCGACCGGCGTTGCCGGCGCGGGCCCGGCCAGCGACAGCGCCGCGGAGAGGCTGGGCGGCGGGCCGGTTTGTTGCCGGCGGCGCTGCTTGTCGTAGTACGCCTTGATGACGTCGCGCACGATCGGCGCGGCGAAATTGCCGTGCACGCCGTTTTCGAACAGGGCGGCAACCACGATTTCCGGATTGTCGCGCGAGGCGAAACCGACGAACCAGGCGTCGTCCTTGAACTGCTCCTCGCCCTTCCTGGTCTTCAGGAAATCGTTGGAGGCGCGCTGCGAGGAGCCCGTCTTGCCGCAAAGAACGATATCCGGCAGCCGCGCCGAGGCGCCCGTGCCGCCCTCGTTGACCACCCCGCACATACCGTCCAGCACTTTCCCGAGGTTCAACGGACTAATCGCCGCGGTATGGTCCACCTGCGGCTGCCGCCCATCTTCCACGAGATGCGGGCGCATCCACACGCCCTTGTTCACCAGCCCGCTGTAGGCGTAAGCCAGTTGCAGCGGCGTGATGGTAGTGGCTCCCTGACCGATGGCCACGCTGACCGTCTCGCCCTCGTACCACTTCTCGCGGAAGGTGCGGATCTTCCACGCCGTCGAGGGCACTACGCCCTCCTTCTCCCCCGGCAGCTCGATGCCCGTCTTTCTGCCGTAGCCCGCCATCTCGGCGTACTTGGCGATGTTGTCGATGCCGGTTCTCAGGCCGACGTTGTAGAAATAGACGTCGCAGCTCTGGGTGATGCCTTTATGTAAGGTGACGGCCCCATGCCCGCCCTTCTTGTGGCATTTGAAAAAGCGGCCGAAGAAAGCCGCGCCGCCGGCGCAGTGGATCTCGAAATTCTCGTCGATAGCTCCTGTTTCCAGCCCCGCCAGCGCCACAATCGGCTTGAACGTCGATCCCGGCGCCAGTTGCGACTGCAGCGCCCGGTTGAACAACGGCTTATTGGGGTCCTCGGTCAGAGCCTTCCACTCGCGTGAATTGATGCGCCCCACGAAGTGATTCGGATCGTAGCCCGGCGTGGAAACCAGCGCCAGCACTGCGCCGGTGGCCGGCACGATCGCCACCACCGCCCCGCGCCGCCCTTCCATCGCCAGCTCGGCCACCGTCTGCAGGTCCAGATCGATGGTCAGGCGCAGGTCCTTGCCCGGCACCGCGGGCTTCACTCCCAGCACCTGGCGCGTGTTCATGCGGTTGTCCACCACCACCTGCCGCTGCCCGTTGACGCCGGTCAGGATCTCGTTGTAGGCGCGCTCGACCCCCATCTTGCCGATCAGGTCGCCCGGATTGTGGCTGGCCCACTCGGGCGAGTTCAACTCGGCGTCGCTGATTTCGCCCACGTAGCCGATCAGGTGCGATGCAAACCCGCCCTGCGGGTAGAGCCGGAATTGCGACTTGATCAGCTCCATCTCGGGGAACATCTGCGCGTTGCGGTGCGCCTCGACAAACGCCAGTTCCCCCGGCGTCAGCTCTTCCTTCACCGGGATCGTGTAATAGCTGGGCCGCTTGTCATACCGGCGCACCAGCGTCTCCAGGTCGTCCGCGTCGAGATCGAGACCCTGCGCAATCGGCACGATGTGCTCTTCGCGCAGGTTCTCGCGCGACAGCACCAGCCGGTAAGAGTCGTGGTTGTCGACAATCACCCGCCCGTCGCGGTCCAGGATGCGGCCGCGCGGCGCCGGCATCGGGAGGGATTTGATCTGGTTTTGGAGCGCCTTGGTGTTATACAGGCTCTCGTTTCGCACCTGCAGGTCCCAGTAGCCCGCCAGCAGAAAGACGAACACCGCCACGGTCAGGTATTGGAAAATCGCGACCTGCACCGCGCCAAAGTTGGTGTCGTTGCGCACCAGGTGCGAGACTTTCGGCGCTTCGTGTTCGCGGTCCTCGGGGATTCTGCTCACTTCGGCTGGGCGCGCAACGGATCACCGCGCCTCCGCTTTCAGTCTATCCAACACCTGAAACAGCGGCAGCGCCACCGCTGCGTTCAGAAGCGCCGCGATGATCATCTGCGGCACGTGCAGCATCTCCGGTGCGCCGAGCAACGACCGCGACAGGACCCACAAAATCACCTGGTGCGCCGCGAAGAAGCTGAAGCCCAGCAGGAACCGCAGCCCCGCATTGTTGACGTCAAAGCGCAGGCTGATGCTGGCCGCCGAGTAGCCGATCACCGTCTTGGCGATGCCGTTCAGCCCCAGGTAGTGCTGCGACAGCGCATCCTGCGCCAGCCCGATCAGGCACCCCGTCAGCGCTCCGGCGGGCGGATTCCTCCGCATCAGGGAAAAGTAGACCGTCACCAGAAGCGGCAATTCAAGATACGAGAGATAGCTCAGGAACCGCGGCACGTAAACCTGGAACAGAATCGCCGCCAGCGGAACCAGCAGCCAAGTCGCCGGGTGGAAACTCCACACCCGCAACCGGTCCGGCGGAATGTGCGTGGTGGAGCTCTCGAATTCCGTCATCGCGGCTCCTCGGCCGCGGGCGGCGTTGCCGGAACGCGCTTGGGCGCCTCTTTCGGCGCGGCCGGCCCGCCGGGCGCGGGCGATTCTCCCGGTGGCCGGACAACCGGCGCGGGCGTCTGTGCAGCCGGCTGGCGATTGAAATCCGGCGCCCGGTACGGCGTCACGCCGATCTGAATGCCCTGCCCCTCAATGATTCGCTGGTAGCGCTCCTTCATGCGATCGGCGTCGGTTCTGGGCATCGGAGTTTCCCCGCCGGCCGGCACGGCAACCGCGGCCGCCTCGCCCTCGCGCGCACCCTCCGGCGGCGGCAGCACCTGGACCTCGGGCTGCGGGGGTATCGCCAGGTCGGGAATCTGCCCGTGCACCGCGTCCACGAGGATCAGCACTTCGGAGACGTCGCGATCCAGCGCCGCGGGCCGCACCTCGACCTCCTTGCCCCCGGCGCCGTTGCGCACGTTGCGCGCCTCACCAACCCGCAATCCGCGCGGGAAAATCCGGTCGTCGCCGCTGGTGTAAAACCACTCCCCCTCGTCCAGCGGCTGCTCGTTGCGGATTCCTTCCACGTGGCACGAACTGCCGTCGCCCTTGAGCAGTCCGGGTGTCCGGTGCTTCTGCGAGATGACGCTGGCCGCGAAGCCCTGGCTGTTGGCCAGCATCATCAGCGATGCGGAGGGGTACGCCGCCACGACCACGCCCGCGATCCCGTCGCCCGTCACCACCGCCATCCCGCGCTGGACGCCATCCGGCGATCCGCGGTCCAGGAAAAACACGCCCGTCTGCACGCCCGGCGCGCTTCCCAGAATGCTGGCCGGCAAGCTGCGCGAACTCAATTGACTGCGGAATGCGAGCAGCGCCTGGGCCCGGCCCGCCTGCTGCAACTGTTCCGCCAGAAGCTGGTTGCGAACTTCGAGTTCGGCGGTCCGGCGCCTCAGCCGCGCGTTTTCCGACTCCAGCGCGCCGGCCATGAACCAGCGCTGCGCCACCCCGCCGGCACCGCCGCGCGCGGCCTCCAGGCCGCGCATTACCGGAGTCACGGCCGTCACCGCCCACACTCGGATCAGCCGCGTTTCGCCATCGCCCTTGATCTGCCAGGCCAGCAGCAGCAACTGTCCCGCGAGCAGCGCCAGCAAGGCGCTCAGATTGCGGTATCGGCTGAACAGCCCATCCATGAGAACAACGCCTGCGACGCCCGGCCGCGCGGTGAGTCTACTCGATCGCGATCCGGCGCAATAATCTGAAGTCGGTCAGCATGCGCCCCGTTCCCAGCACCACCGAGGCCAGCGGGTCCTCGGCGATTGAAACGGGCAAGCCGGTCTCTTCGCGAATCCGGCGGTCCAGGTTTTTCAGAAGCGCTCCTCCGCCGGTCAGGACAATACCGCGGTCGCTGATGTCGGCGCTCAGCTCCGGCGGCGTCCGCTCCAGCGCCACCCGGATGGCGTTCATGATCGTCGCCACCGGCTCCATCAGCGCCTCGCGAATCTCTTCGTCGCCGACCAGAACGGTCTTCGGAACGCCCTCGATCAGATTGCGTCCCTTGACCTCCATCGTCAACGGCTTGTCCAGCTTGAACGCGCTGCCGATCTGGATCTTGATCTGCTCCGCCGTGCGCTCCCCGATCAGCAGGTTGTATTTGCGCTTCAGGTACTGCATGATCGCGTCGTCCATCTCGTTGCCCGCGATGCGCACCGAGCGCGAGTAGACGATGCCCGACAGCGAGATCACCGCCACGTCGGTGGTGCCTCCGCCGATATCCACAATCATGTTGCCCGACGGTTCCGTAATCGGCAGGCCCGCGCCGATCGCTGCCACCATGGCCTGCTCCACCAGGTGCACCTCGCTCGCCTTGGCGCGGTAGGCCGAATCGATCACCGCCCGCTTCTCCACCTGCGTGATCTCGCTGGGCACGCCGATGATGATGCGCGGATGCACCAGCACCTTGCGCCCGTGCGCCTTGTGGATGAAGTAATTCAGCATCCGCTCGGTGACTTTGAAGTCGGCGATCACGCCGTCCTTCATCGGCCGGATGGCGACGATGTTGCCCGGCGTGCGGCCGAGCATCTCTTTCGCTTCCTTGCCGACCGCCTCGACTTCGCCGTTGTTCTTGTTCATTGCGACAATCGAGGGTTCGTTCACCACAATCCCCTTGCCGCGGGCATAGACCAGCGTATTGGCCGTACCCAGATCGATCGCCAGGTCGGATGAAAACAGGCTGAACAACGAACGGATGCTCATCGCGGCTTGTGGGAAACTCCTGCGTCTTCCGAGGCCGGCCGGCTCCGATTCCACGCCTGCTGAGGCGTTGGAGCCGCCATCCCGGACTCCCTTCGAGCGTAGCATATCCGCCCCTTGTCTATTTGCCGGAATGTTTCTAACACGTTGATTCTCCGCATCTTCCCAGGCTCGTCTGAGGTCCGGCCGGTTGCTCCGCGGCAGGCCTCGCCGCAGGCCAATATGCACCCCGCCGTCCCACACGGCGCGGCGGGTGGTAGTCTGGGAAGCGGCCACCGTGGACGAGCGCCAGTTCTACACCGAATCGCAAGCGACGCGGAACATCCGCCTCACGTGCCCGTTCTGCCGCGCCACCGACGAGCACGAATTGAAGTGGCTGGTGCGGACCAAGAAGGACCGCCTGCCCCCCGGCGCCGATGAGCGCGATCGCGCCAAGTTCCAAAAGGCGCAGAGCTACATGGTGTTGATCGACGACAAGGCGATGTGCAAGCAGATGCGCTGCCGCAAGCGCTTCGACATCTCCGGCATCAAGACCATGGCCTTTCTTTGATTCTCCGCATGAGCCTGACGCCCGCCTGGACCCGCCGCGCATTCCTGGCCTCGGGCTTGGGCGCGGCTGCGGCCTGCCGCCGCAAGCGCGCCGAAGGCTTCCGCGGCATCGCCTGCGTGGCCCTGGCTGGGGAACGCGCTCTGGCCATCGTGGACCTCCTCGCTTTCGCCTTGCGGCAGACCATCCCGCTCTCCTGCCAGCCTTCCTCCCTGCTCCCCGACTCCTCGCTCGAATGGTCTGCCGCGTTCGCCGCGGGCGTTACAGACATTGGCTCGGCGCTTCTCGAACGCGTGGATCTCGCCTCACGCAAGTCCGTGGCGCGGGTTGTCGTCGGGTCTGCCGCACCGGTCGTCCGCGCGGACCCGCGCGGCCTTCTCTGGAGTGCAGCCGGCGAGCCCAAACTGCGCTCCTGGCGCGCCGCTAATCTGCGCCCCGGGCCGCAGGTGAACCTGGCCGCGCGGGTCCTCGACTTCGATCTCTCCCCCGAGGCGCCGCTGGCCTGCGCTTGCCTGGAGGGAGGGTTGGTCCAATTCGCCGACCTCGCCGCGGGCAAGGCCTTCGAACCCGTCCACGCCGGCGTTGACGTCTCCGCGGTTCGTTTCCGCCGCGACGGCCGCGTGGCCCTGGTGGCCTGCCCCGCCGAGTCGCTGTTGCGGGTCTTCGACACGCCGTCGCGCCGCATCATGACCGAACTGCCCCTGGCCTTGCGTCCCGACCATCTGTGCATGAGCGCCGAGGGCGGCCAGTTGTTCATCACCGGTGAAGGCCGCGACGCCGTGGTGGTCGTGTATCCCTATCGCACCGAGATCGGGCTCACTTCGTTGAGCGGCCGCATGCCCCGCCAGATGGCCTGCTCCGCGGAGCCGCGCTATCTCTTCGTTTCGAGTCCCGCCTCCGGCTCGGTCACGGTCTTCGATATCGACACGCAGAAGGTTGTTGCCGTCACCGGCGTGGGCGTCGAGCCCGGCGCGATCGTCATCACGCCGGACCAGCAATACGCCCTCGTGCTCAACCAGGGCTCGGGCGATATCGCGGTCATCCGCATTGCCTCCATCCGCCCGGGGCGCGCCCGCCGCGCGCCGCTATTCACCATGATTCCGGTTGGCGGCCGGCCCGTGGCCGCGTTCGTCCGGAGCGGTGTCTACGCGTAGCGTCCGCTTCCTGCCGGAGCCCGGCGCATCGGGATCCGTCAGCGCCAGCCGCTTCCGCCCCGCCGCGGCATTGGCGGTTCGCATCCGCGACACCAGGTCGTACTTCGGGCGGTCCATGACGTCGGTCGTTCCGAACGCGTAGTCTTCTCCGTACACCGGCGCCGCGCCTTGCCCGGGTCCGCGCCCCGTCACCGGCTCATCCCGGTATTGGAACCACATCACGCCCACCGTGGTCGGCTCGGCCGAGGCCTCTTCCAGCCAGCGGGTGTACGCGTCGCCCGCCCCGCCGTCATCATTCGCGCTGGCCGACTGGTAGACCGCGTAGCCCTTCTCCAGCCCATAGGTAGGCGGGAAGGAAAACTCCCCGATGAGCGTCGGCTTGTCCTGCCGCGCCAGCAGCGGCATCAGGTCCGGCGTCTGCAGCTCGAAGGCGTAGCGGTCGTAGCCGATCACGTCGCAATTCGCCGCCTCCACGTTCCAGTCGGAGTCGTCCACCCACCACCCCGGCACGATCCAGAACCCGAAGTACAAATGATTCGGGTCCACCCGCTTGAACGTCTGGTAGATGAAATGGTGCAGTGTGTTCTCGTAATACAGCCGCATCCGCTCCAGGTCGCTCGCCGGCGGCGTTGGCGTGGCGGCATACAGTTGGGCCAGCGTCGACACGCTGATGCCCCATGCCGCCGCCAGCGATGCCACGCTGCCGCCGTACAGTTGTTGAACCGCGTAATTCAGCATCGCCACCTTCGCCGGCACGCTCGAGCCCAGATCGAGAATGCTCTGGATCTCGTCCGCCGTCACAATCCCGTCGTATTCGTTCTGGTACGACCAGCCCAGAATCGTGCTGTCCGTGATCTGGCCGGCCAGTTGCGTTTGCAGCGCGCTCAGGAATTGACTCTGGATGTTCGTATCGAACGGGTCGATGTGATTCACCAGGTTGGGCACGCTGTACACGTAAATCACCGGCAGCAGCGGCAGGTTTCCCACCGTCGAGCACCATTTGCCCAGCCCGCTGAAGCCCCAGCTGGCGATGCGTTGCACCGTGCGCGCCAGGGCCTGCTGCTGCCACGCGCCGCCGTACTTGATGATCAGGTTCGCCGCGATGAACGCGTAGTAGTCCGTGCTGCCGCTCTCGCCCCACACGTCGTTGCCCCACGCCGCCGCGGTCGCTCCGCTGTTCGGAGCGAGCTCCGCGAACAGCCATTCGCGCCCCGTCACCGGCGTCATGTCCCAGGCGAGCGCCGGCGCGTCGTTCAGCCCCGTATAGAAAATTGGGTTGCCCGCCGGCGAGATCAGCCACCAATACCCATTGTGTTTGGCCACCGTGTAATAGCCGGTCGCGGCCTCGTGCCACGACGCCCAGCTCATGCCGCCCCAGGCGTCCAGGCCGGCCGGTTGCGGGTGCCTCTCCAGCCACAGCACCTCGGCCGCGTCCGCCGCCAGCAGATCGCTGTCCGACCGCACCTTGCCCGTCCACGGCGACTGGATACTCTGCCCGTACTTGTCGATCAGCGGAGCATCGGCCTGCAGGTTGGGCGCTGGCTGCAGGACAAACGACGTCTGGAACACCTGCGTGTCCGTCGCGCTGGAGGTGAACTCCATGGTCCCGCTCAGGCTGCCTGCCAACGCCAGCACATCCAGCGGCAGGCTGAATCCGCGATTGGAGACGCTCGTCGTGCCCGAGGAATTCGACGCGCTGAGCGACCCTTGTTGCACAACGTAGACCTCGGGCGACGCGGCCCAACTCGGGATCTGGTTCGTCGTGATCGTCCCCTGAAACGGCGCGAAGCCGCCGGCCGAATGCTGGATCAGGGCCCCATCCACCTGCACGTCCGTATAACTCGGAGCGATCGTGACGACAACCTCATACTGGTGCCCGTACTGCCAGCTCGGCTGGAAGGGCAAGAAACGCCAGCTCGTGCCGTTGGCCACGCCGGTGTACAGCGTCAGCGTGTCGAAGTGGCACTGGCCGTCCGCATCCGTGGTCGCCTCCAGGTCGATGTAGAAGCCGAGGTCGTTGTTCCAGTCGTCCTGACTGGCCAGCAGGATGCGGCAATCCCCGGCCCTCAGCAGCGGAGCACAGCAGGCGCACAGCACTACAGCCGGCGCCCACTGAAGCGGTTTCATCCTGCTTTGGAGGTAACACGTTCGCGAGCGCGCGTCCAGTCACCGCGGCCGGTCTGTGCGAAGATCTTTGAAGCGGAAAGGGGCAAATCTCATGATCTTTGGTGCGCATGTAATCCTGTACAGCCAGGATGCGGCGGCTGATCGCGCCTTCTTCCAGGACGTCCTCGGGTTCTTATCCGTGGACGCCGGCCATGGATGGCTGATTTTCGCTCTGCCTCCGGCAGAACTCGCCGCTCATCCCGCCGAAGAGAATGGGCGGCACGAGCTCTATTTCATGTGTGACGATCTGCAATCCGAGATGTCGGCCCTCGCGGAGAAGGGCGTCCACTGTTCGGAAGTCCAGGAAGAACGCTGGGGTTCCCTCACCAGGATCCGGCTTCCCGGCGGAGGCGAAGTCGGTCTTTACCAGCCCCGGCATCCATCGGCAGTGGCCCGTGCCTCAAACTGAACCACTGTCCCGCTCCCGCGACGCTATGGTCTCTTCTTGAATTCCAACTCGTCGAACCAGAAATCGTTGTTCGGGATGTCCAGCTTCAGCTCCGTTACCCGGCCCTGTGGGTCGACCAGAAACTGCGCCCGGCCGCCCGCGAAAAAGGCGAACCGCCGGCGCCACTTCAGCGTGAAGACGTCACCGCCCACCGGCGTCAGGTCGGCCACGAAATCCGGATTCGGCAGCAGCTTCAGCACCAGCCGCCGGCCGTCCCGCGCCACCGTCGCGTCGCCATACATCGGCCCGCCGTAGGTGCCGGCGTATTGATCCAGCGTGATCGGCGGATGGCTCGCTTCAGGCAGCAAATCCATCATCCTCTCGACCTTCGCATTTTTCCGCCCGGCCAGCGCCTCGGCGCTGTAATCGCGCTCTCCCAGTCCCAAATAGACGTCGCGGATGCGGTTCACGATCGGCCCGGCCACGCCGCGGTCACAATTCGTCAGCACTACCACACCCAGCCGCTCCTCCGGCATCATCCATACCTGCGAGCTCATCCCGTCGTAGGATCCGCCGTGGCTCACCGTGAATCGTCCCCGGAAATCGCTGATCACCCACCCCAGCCCGTACATCGAAAAGTGGCTCTCCGCGCCGATCTGCATCGGCGCCGGCCCGCTCATCACGTTGTGCGGCGTCCACATCGCCCGTTGCGCCGCCTCGCTGAAGATGCGCCGTCCGTCAATCACCCCGCCGCCCAGTTGCAACTGGAGCCAGCGCGCCATGTCATTGGCGCAAGAGATAATGCCGCCCGCCGGCGCCACCGCGTCCCAGTTGACCCATTGAATCTGCGCCACCGGGCCCTCGAACGAGGCGTGCGGCAGCGCGATATTTCCCAGCCCCGCCAGGGCGCGCACCGAGGTCGTCGTGCGCCGCATCCCCAGTGGACCGAACAGCCGCTGCCGCACGAATTCGTCCCAGCTCATGCCCGCCTTCCGCGCCACCACCTCGCCCGCCGCCAGGAACATCAGGTTCGAGTACCCGTAGCCGTCGCGGAACGGATAGGCCTGCTTCAGGTAGCGCGCCCGCCTGAGAATTTCCTCACGGCTGTAGGATGTGCCGTACCACAGCAGGTCGCCCGAAAACGTCTTTAGCCCGCTGCGATGGCACAGCAGGTCCTCCACTCTCATCTCCTTGGACACCCACGGGTCGTACAACTGGAAGTACGGCAGGATCTCCTGGACGTGCTCCTGCCACTCCACTTTGTGCTCGTCCACCAGGATCGCCAGCGCCGCCACGGTGAACGCCTTGGTGCTCGAGGCGATCGCGAACAGCGTCTCCCCGTCCACCCGTTCGCGCCCGCCCTTCTGCTTCGCGCCATAGCCCTTGGCCAGCACCACGCGGCCGTCTTTGACGATCGCCACGGCCAGCCCCGGCACGTCCCACTGCGCCCGCGCCCTTTCGATGTACGCGTCCAGCCGCCCCAGGTCGGGGCGCAGAGCCGCGCGCGGCGCAACCTGGGTCTGCGCCGGCAGAACCAGCCCCAACAGGGCCGCGCTCAGAAAGAGAAGCCGCATCCCGGCCACCTGCTCGACCCGCTCCCGGGCCCTATTCCAGCGTCAACACCGTCAGTGACGACGGCGCTTCGGCCGAGCGGTACACCCGTTCGGTCGCCTTCTGGAAATCGCTCCGCTGGGCGTCGTAGATGGGCATGAACTTCTGCGGATTCAGGTCGCACAGCGGGAACCACGTGCTTTGTACCTGCACCATGATGCGGTGCCCTCGGCGGAACGTGTGGAAGATGCCCGGCAGCGCGAATTCCACCTCGTCCAGCTTGCCCGGCGTGAACGGCTCCGGCTTGTCGAAGCCGTGGCGGAACTTCCCGCGGAACGGCTCACCGCGCAGCAGTTGCTGGTATCCGCCCATGTGCGTCCCCGGCCGCTGCCCCTCGCCGTCCGGGTAATCGCCCGGGTAAACGTCGATCAGCTTGACGATGAAATCGGAATCCGTGCCCGTCGTCGACACGTGTAGCGACGCCTTCAACGGCCCCGCCACCCGCACGTCGCCTTCCAGCGGCTCGGTTTCGTAGGTAAGGACATCCGGCCGCGTGGACGCCCAGCGCTGGTCCTCCACCATGTAGTCGTAGGTCATGCCGCGCGTGATCTCGCTGGTGAACGGCACCGGCTTGGCCGGGTCGCTCACGTACTCGTCATAGGCTTCGCCCCGCTCCTGCGGCTTGGCCCAGCTCAGCCCGCCGTTGGCGTGGAAGTACAGCGTCTTCGCCGTGGCTTCCTTCGGCGGCCAGGCCGTCAGCTTGTGCCATTCGTTGCGCCCGGTCTCGAACACATACGCCTTCGGCAGCGCGCCGCCCTCGCCCTTGCCTTTCAGGTACCAGAGGAAGAACGGATACTCGATGTTCTGCTGAAAATAATCCGACGTGGGCGAGTTGAAATGCACCTGCCCCAGCCGGTCCCCCAGACTGTGCGACCAGCCGCCGTGCACCCACGGCCCCTCCACCAGCAGGTTCGTCGTCTCCGGGCTCTGCTTCTCGATCGCGGCGTAGACGCCCGGCGGTCCGAACACGTCCTCGGCGTCGAACCATCCGCCCACCGTCAACACCGCCGGCTTGACGTTCCTCAGGTGCGGCCGCGGATTGCGCGACTGCCAGTACTCGTCGTACACGTCGTGCCGGGCCAGTTCGCGCCAGTACTCCACCGTCCCGTGGAAGTACTTCTCGTCGGCATTCCCGATCGGCCCCAGCCGCCGGAAGAAATCGTAGCCGTCCGGCGTGCCCATGTCGACGCTCAGGCCGCCAACCCATCCCTCGGGTGGCCGGGGTTGCCCGAAGCTGCTCAGGAAGTTGAACGCATGCGGCAGCCACAGCACGCCGTTGTGCCGGAAATCGTCGCCCACGAACCAGTCCGTCACCGGCGCCTGCGGCGAGACGGCCTTCATCGCCGGATGCGCGTCGATGGCCCCCATCGTCGCGTAGAAGCCCGGGTAGGAGATCCCCTGCATCCCCGCCCGCCCGTTGTTGTGGGGCATGTTCTTGAGCAGCCAATCCACCGTGTCGTACGTGTCGGTCGTCTCGTCCACGTCACCCGGCTTTTTGTTGGGGATCACCGGCCGCACGTGCACGTACACGCCTTCGCTGCGGCCCTTGCCGCGCACGTCCTGGTGCACGAAAATGAACCCCTCCCGGCTGAACAGCTCCGTCCGCCCGGGGCCCAGGTGCGAAGTGTAGTTGTCAACGCCGTACGGCGCCACCGTGTAGGGCGTGCGGTTGATCAGAAAGGGATACGTTTGCGACGTGTCCTTGGGCGCGTACACCTGCGTGAACAGCCGCGCCCCGTCGCGCATCGCAACCAGGAACTCGTACTTGGTGTAGTGTTCCCGGATCCACTTCTCCCCGGCGTTCATCTCGCCTGTCTGCAGCCCGCGCTGCTGCGCTGGAATCCAGCTCGGGCCCAGCCACAGAGCGGCGCCGAGCACCACGATGGTCCGAAGGGCGGTCTTCATATCTGTCCATCATAACCACGCTTCACGTCCGCAACACCAGCAGGCGGAACAGCGCGTAAACCGTCTGCAGCGTCGAGGTCTGCAGCAGCCGTCCCGCGCCCGTTGAGTAGAACAGCACCAGCAGCAGCAGGAATCCGTAGCGCCCCAGCTCGACGTACCAGCGCACCGGAAACCCTGCCGCCAGCAGCACCTTCGACCCGTCCAGCGGCGGCAGCGGAATCAGGTTAAACAGCGCCAGGTAGATGCTCATGTACGCCGCGCGGAACAACAGCTCCTGGTGGGTAGGCGCGAAATTCGCCGCCAGCGCGATGATCGCGGCGAAGAGCACGTTGCTCGCCGGACCCGCCATGGCCACGATTGCCAGCCCCACGCGGCCCCCGCGCAGCTGGCGCGGATCCGTGCTCACCGGCCGCCCCCATCCCAGAAACCCCGCCCCCATCAGCGACGTCGCCAGCGGCACAAACACCGTCCCCATCCAGTCCACATGCGCCGCCGGGTTCAGCGTCACCCGCCCGTCGCGCCGCGGCGTATCGTCGCCCAGCATCGTCGCCACCCACGCGTGGGCGAACTCGTGCGGCGTCGTCAGCATCCAGAAGATGAGCACGTCCAGCAGCGCTTGCGCGAAATGGGTGGGCATTCGGTGGCGGCTCTAAGCTAGTCGATGTCCGCGGCGCGGATTCACGCGCGCCGGGCGTCGCGCGGCCTCAGAAATCCCCGCGCCGCCACACGATCTCCCCGCCCACGATTGTCGCCACCGCGCCGCCGCGGAACGTGTGCCCGTCGAACGGCGAGTTCTTGCTCTTCGAGTAGCTGCGGTTGACGTCATAGGTCCACTCGCGCTCCAGGTCCAGCACCGTGACATCCCCCGCGTAGCCCTCTTTCAACGCCCCGCGCGCCTGCTCGCCTTTCCAGCCGATGACGCGGGCCGGCGCGCACGTGAACAGCGCGATCAGCCGCTTCAGCTCCAGCCGCCCCGGGTGCAGCAGCACCTCCAGCGCCGTGCCCACGGACGTTTCGAGCCCGATGATCCCGAACGGGCACTTTTCGAACTCCTGCATCTTGTCGTCGCCGGCGTGCGGCGCATGGTCCGACGCGATCGCGTCCACCGCCCCGTTGAGGATGCCTTGGATCACCGCCTCCACGTCCCCGCCGGACCTCAGCGGCGGCTTCATCTTGTAATTCGAATCGTAGGGCGCCATCAGTCCCGTGTGCAGCGCCATGTGGTGCGGCGTCGCTTCCGCCGTCACCGGCAGGCCCTTCCGCTTCGCGAACGCCACCATCTGCACCGCGTGCCGCGTCGAGATGTGCGCCACGTGGTACCGCGCCCCCGTCAGCTCCGCCAGTAGGATGTCGCGCGCCACCATCACGTCTTCGGCCGCGCTCGGAATCCCCGCCACGCCCAGCCGCACCGCGTCCAGGCACTCGTGCATGTCCCCGTCGTTGCTCAGGTTCAGGTCCTCGCAGTGGTCGATGATCGGGATCTCCAGCGCCCGCGCCGTCTCCATCGCCCGCCGCATCACGCGCGAGTTCATCACCGGCATGCCGTCGTCGCTGATCGCCACCGCGCCCTCGGCCACCATCGAGCTGATCGCCGCCAGATCCTCGCCCTTGCTGTCGCGCGTGATCGCCCCGATCGGGAACACGTTCACCACCGCGTGCCGCCGCGCCCGCTCGATGATGTAGCTCGTTACGTTTGCCGAGTGGTTCACCGGCTGGGTGTTGGGCATGCAGCAGATCGTCGTGAACCCGCCCGCCGCCGCCGCCCGCGCCCCGCTCTCGATCGTCTCGGCGTGCTCGAAGCCCGGCTCCCGCAGGTGCACGTGCATGTCGATGAAGCCCGGCGCCACCACCAGCCCCGTCGCGTCCAGCGTCTCAGCGCCCGGCGCTTCGAGATGCTCGCCCACCCCCGCGATGCGCCCGTCCGCGATCAGCACGTCGGCGACGTGGTCCTGGCCGGTCAGCGGACAGATCACCCGGCCGTTGCGTATTACCAGCTTCACGGCAGCAACACCCTTTCCAGAACCGCCATCCGCACCGCGATCCCGTTGCCCACCTGGTTCAGGATCATCGACCGCTGCGAATCCGCCACCTCCGACGAAATCTCGCGCCCCCGGTTGATCGGCCCCGGATGCATCACGATCGCGTCCGGCTTGGCCAGTTCGAGATGCTCCAGCCGCAGGCCATAGAACTGGAAGTACTCGCTGGCCGGCATCGTCGGCTCGTGGATCCGCTCCAGTTGCACCCGCAGCATCATGATTACGTCCGCGCCGCGGATCGCCTTGCGGATGTCATACTCCAACCGCACCCCCGGCGCAATCTGCTCGAGCTCCCGCGGCACCAGAGACGGCGGTCCGCACAGCACGATGTCCACGCCGAACTTCCCTAGCAGGAAAATGTCCGACCGCGCCACCCGGCTGTGCGCGATGTCGCCGATGATCGCCACCCGCAGCCCTTCCAGCGTCCACTTGTTGTCCAATATCGTGCGCGCGTCCAGCAGCGCCTGCGTCGGGTGCTCGTGCGTCCCGTCGCCGGCGTTCACGATCGGCGTCAACAGGTGCCGCGCCAGAAAATGCGGCGCGCCCGAGGCCCCATGCCGCATCACAATCGCCTGCGGCCGCATTGCCACCAGCGTGTTCAGCGTGTCCACCAGCGATTCGCCCTTCGACACGCTCGAGCCCGAGGCCATGATCGACAGCGTCTCCGCGCCCAGGTGCCGCGCCGCGATCTCGAAGCTCGATTTCGTCCGCGTCGAGGCCTCGAAGAACAGGTTGACCACCATCTTGCCCCGGCAACTCGTCAGCCGCGGGTAGCCACCTTCCCCATGCGGCTGAAAATCCCTGGCCCGGCTCAGCAGTTGTTCGATGTCCGAGCGCGGCAGCTCTTCGATTCCAAGCAGTCCCTTTGACATAGCCGCCTCAATCCACCTTCTCGACCAGCATCACTTTTTCCACGCCGTCGATCTCGCGGAATTTCACCTCCACGATCTCGCGCCCGGAGGTCGGCACCTTGCGGCCCGTGTACTGCGCCTCGATCGGCAGCTCGCGGTGCCCGCGGTCGATCAACACCAGCAGTTGGACCCGCGCCGGACGTCCGTGCTCGAACAGCGCGTCCAGCGCCGCCCGCACCGTCCGCCCGGTGTACAGCACGTCGTCCATCAGGACCACGTCCATCTCCTTCACGCTGAATCCAATCTGCGTCCCGCTGACCACCGGCCGCGCGCCCACCGTTGACAGGTCGTCGCGGTAGAACTGAATGTCCAGCTCGCCCACCGGGATCTTGCGTCCCTCCAGCGCTTCGATCTTCTGCGCCAGCCGCTGCGCGATCGGCACCCCGCGGCGCCGGATCCCGATGAACGCCAGCCGCTCCTGTTCCGGCGACTTTTCCAGAATCTCGTGCGCCAGCCGCACCAGCGTGCGGTCCATCTCGGAGGCGCTCATCAGTTGGGTCTTCTCGCGCAGGGAAGGCATGCGAAGCTCGACATCAAATATAGCAAGGGGCGCGCTCGGAGCGTTGTTTTCCCGCTGCCGGTCCCGGCCTAAGATCGCCGCTAGAGCCGCGTCGCCGCCAACTGCTCCCATCGCCGGTTTTAGCGGCCTGGTTCGTTCGGCCGCCTTTCAATACACTTTCATCCGCGCCCGGACCGTCCTGCTCAGCTTCTCCACCTCCTCCAGCTTCTTGATGCTCTGCAACGGCAGGACGTACGGCGAGCCTTTCGCCACCTCCGTCCGTACTTCCCACAGCAGCCGCTGCATCTTGCGCAGATCCTCCAGGTTCTTCGCATAAGCCTCCTTGAGCATGTCGTTCTTCTGCTCGTCGTTTGGGAGGGACGGCGTCTCGACCGGCCTATTCTGCCTGGAGGATTGGCCAGGGACCGTTCCGCCGGGGGTCACTTGTGTTTCCGCGAACCGCGGCGCGCTCATCAGGAAAGTTAGCAAACATAATAGCCGCAACACGCTGCTATCATGACGCTTAATGCGGGATATCAATGTTGGCATCGTCGGCCTCGGCAACGTCGGCAGTGGGGCTGTCACCATTTTGGCCGAAAACGCCGCCGAAATCGCCGCCCGTCTGGGCTTCCGCCTGAACCTGGAGGCGGTCTGCAGCCGCCGCGCCCTGCGCCGCCCCATGGTCGCCGGCATCGCCCACGCCTTCGTCACCGAAAACTGGCGCGAGGTGGTGGCCCGTCCGGGCATCGACATCGTGGTGGAACTGGTCGGCGGAACGGGCGTCGCCCGCCAGGTCGTCGAGGGTGCCATCGCCAACGGCAAGAGCGTCGTCACGGCCAACAAGGAGCTGATCGCCCTGGACGGCCTCAACATCTGGCGCCGCGCCGCCGAGCGCGGCGTCAGCCTGGGCCTGGAGGCCTCCGTCTGCGGCGGCATCCCGATTCACGCCGTTCTGCGCGAGGGCATCTGCGCCGACCGCATCGAAACCCTCTTCGGCATCCTCAACGGCACCAGCAACTACATCCTCACCGAAATCGAGAAGCACGGCACGCCCTTCAACGTCGTCCTGGCCGAAGCCCAGAAGCTGGGCTACGCCGAGGTCGATCCGGCCGCCGACATCGACGGTTTCGACGCCCGCTCCAAGCTGGCTCTGCTGGCCTCGTTCGCCTTCGGCGTACGGCTTGATCCGCAGCACATCGCCGTCGAGGGCATCCGCCGCATCGTGCCGGTCGATTTCCGCTACGCACACCAGCTCGGCTGTACCATCCGCCTGCTCGGCTCGGCCCGCCGCGAGGACGATGGCCTGTTTGTCAGCGTGCGCCCCGCGCTGGTGCCGCAGAGCACCGTCCTGGCCAGCGTGCAGGGCGCTTACAACGGCATCTGGAGCCGCGGCTCGTACGGCGCCGACACTTTTTATTACGGTCAGGGCGCCGGCTCTCTGACCACCGGCGTGGCCGTGGTCAGCGACCTGATGCGGGTGGCGCGCGATCTGCAGTCCGGCAACCTGCCCCGGGTCTCGCCCTTCGGCTTCGCCACTGTGACCGAGGCCACGCCGCGCGACATCGGGGAGCAGCGCCGCGAATGGTTCCTGCGCTTCCGCGTGGTCGACCGCCCGGGCATCATCGCCGCCCTGAGCGCCATTCTGGCCGAGCACGGCATCAGCATCGACGCCGTGCTGCAACTCCCCGACGAGGATTGGCGCTCGCTGCCCTTCGTCATCACCACCGAGGAGACCCAGGAGTCCAATCTGCGCTCCGCCCTGGCCCGCATGTCGGAATTCGACTTCCTCTCCGAGCCGCCCCTCGCCATGGCGATCGAGCGCGGCGTCTGAGCCTGCCGCCCGACAGCCCAACGACCGGCAAAGTCCTCAGACTTGGCATTTGGAGGTTCCTCCTGAGATCTTGCACATCTGCGCAAGCTCTCCGGCGCATGGCTGGTCGCAAAGCGCTGGACCGCATCCGTTGGCCGGCGTCCAGGCCGCCAGTGTTCTTGCGGGCAACCGGGCCGGACTTTTGCTGCTCGCCGGAGCCTGTCCCGGGTCGCGTCGAACCGCCAGGAAGTTCGATTAAGGCAGCTCGCGGATCGCGATATTGCGGAAGCGATGTTTGCCGCCTTCGATCCAGCGATTGCCGGAGTGGACCTGCAGCGCGATGTGGCCGTCCTCGAGGCCGCCCGGGAGGTGGTTGGAGGTGTCCGACCAGCTGGTGAGCTGCGTGCCGTTCAGCCACACCGTGATGCGCGGGATCTCGCCGTCGATGCGCGCCCGGATCGTGTTCCACTCGCCTTTCTTCCAATACTGCGGCCAGTTGGGCGCAGCGAACGTGACTGCGCCCTGGAGCGCTTCGCCGTAAACTCCGCCCACTGAGCCTTTCGGCAGGTAGTCGATCATCACCTGGTAGGCTGCGCCGGCTTCCGTGGAACGCAGGAACAGACCGCCGTCGCAGCCCCAATCGGGATTTACCTCGATGTAAATCTCGTAGTTCTTCCAACTCTTGTCGCTGACCAGGATGCCGCCGTTGCCGGTGCGGTCCTGCCCGCCGCTCAGCACGCCATTTTCGACCGTCCAGGCTTTCGAATTGCCGTGATGATTGGTCTGGCTGACGTGCCAGCCGGTCAGATCCTGGCCATTGAAAATCGGCGTGAAACCGGCAGGCACGCTCGCCGCCTCGGCCGGCACGCTGACCAGTTCAAAATGGTGCGGCCTGGGCTGCGCCGTCTCCATCTGTTTTTGGGCAAGCTCGGCGTCCAGCGCGTCCAGCGCGCTCATGGCCGCGGCGGTCCCGGCCTGATTGTCTTTCGCCAGCGGCACTTCGACGGTGCGCCAGCGGACGTTGTGGACCTCGGTGCGCTTGCGTGTCAGCTCGTGCACAGCCTGCGCCTGCTTCAGCATCGGCGTCGCCAGCGTGGCCAGGTTGACTCCCTTGGCGAGTTCATCCGCAGTGAAAACCTTGACCTGCTGGTCGTCGATGCGCAGCGCCCAGAATCCGGCCTTGAGGCCGGGCACGGTCAGCATCTCGCGATCGAACTCGTCGAGGAAACCAGCCGAGCGAACGGCCAACTCGGTCGGCGCATCGTTCATGTCCACGGGCATCGGCAGCGACTCCTCCTTCGCCGTCCACGAGATCGTGTCGCCATACTTTATGTCGCTGACAGAGGCCTTGCGGTGCGGTGCAACGTCCGCGACGGACGTTCCGCCGGCCGCGGAGATGGTCACGCTCGACACCTCGCCATCCACATTCCATGCCTTCATCAGCGCGGCGGCCATGATCAGATGGCCCGAGGGGCCCGGATGGACCCGGTCGGGAACGATCCGCTGAGCGATTTCGAAGTCCTCGGCGTAGGCCTTCTCGAGCGCCTTCACGAGCGGCCCGTTCAGGTCGGCGAGCAGGAAACTCTCGCGCTGGGCCAGGCCGGCGAGGTAGTCGCCGAATGCCACCAGCTCCGGATTGTAGCCGCCGTGCTTCATCGGCGGGCGCGTCACTTCGTCATACGGCGAAGGCCGGATCAGCGTCACTTGCGCGCCCGGCGCGTCCTGCTTCAGGAGCTGGATCAGGCGCTCATACCCGGTGACGTACCAATCGTAGGTCGTCTTCTCGAAGGGATGGTAGCCGCCGTCGTTCATGCCCAGCATGATCGTGACCATGGTGGGCTTATAGACGCCCACGTCGCGCTTCAGGCGCAGGTCCACCGGGCCGCCGCCTCCGCCCGTCACGCGGTCGCCGCCCCAGCCGGAATGGACGAAGCTGATTTTCAGCGCCGGGTAGCGGGTGTGGACGAAGGTCTCCGTGAACAGCGTGTAGAGGCGCTGGTCGGTGATCGAATCGCCATAGAAGACGACGCGGTCGCCGTCCTTGAGGACAAAGCTCTGCGCCAGCGCAGTGGCGGCCAGCAGTAAAGCGATGAGGATGATCCTGCGAAACATGTTTTCAATTCTCCGTTCTATTTCGATGCACCCTATTCTCCGTCTCCCCGCTGCCGGTAGTGGACGGCGCTCAATTCGCGCAAGCGGGCCGCCGCGGATTCGGGCGTAATATCACGCTGCGGCGTGGCGAGCATTTCAAAACCGACCATGAATTTGCGAACCGTCGCCGAGCGCAGCAGCGGCGGGTAGTAATGCGCGTGGAAATGCCAGAAGGGGCTCTCATCGCCCGCCGGGCGCTGGTGAAAGCCCATCGTATAGGGGAACGAGACCTCGAAGAGATTGTCGTAGCGCGTGGTCACGCTCTTCAACGCGGCGGCGAGATCGTCGCGTTCCTGCGGGCTCATCCGGTCGAGGCCGGAGAACGGCCGCCGCGAAACGATCATCACTTCAAACGGCCAAACGGCCCAAAACGGAGTCAGCGCGACAAACGAACCGTTGACCGCCACGATGCGCTCGCCAAGCTCCAGTTCCAGCGCGACGTAATCGGAAAGCAGCGTGCGGCCGTGGGTCTCGAAGTAGGCCTTTTGCGCGGCGTGCTCCTTCGCCACTTCGTTTGGAATTCCGGAGGGCGCCCAGATCTGGCAGTGCGGATGCGGGTTGCTGCAGCCCATCATTGCGCCGCGATTCTCGAAGATCTGCACGTAACCGATGCCCGGCCGCTGCATCAGTTCCGAATACTCGTCCACCCAGGCGTTGACGACGCGACGGATGGCGCCGGTTTCCATTTCGGCGATCGTCAGATCGTGGCGCGGCGAGAAGCAGACGACACGGCAGACCCCCGGTTGCGCTTCGGCGCGCAGCAGCCCGCCGCGCTCGAACGAGCCGGCGGGAGTATCGGGAAGCAGTGCCGGGAAGTCGTTGTCGAAGACCAGCGTAGACTCATACGCCGGATTCCTGAGACCGCCGGCGCGCGCGTTGCCGGGGCACAGGTAGCAGCCGGGATCGTAGGTCGGCCGCAGCTCCGGCGCGACTTTCTCGATTTGGCCCTGCCAGGGGCGGTTGGTGCGATGCGGCGACACCAGAACCCACTCACCGCTGAGCGGATTGTAGCGGCGGTGAGGATGCTCCTTCAGATCGAACAACGCGCACTCCTCTGAAACATCCTACAGAGATGGCCGCCGGCTTGCTATCGCCGGGGTAATTCCCGCGACAATGAAGGCATGGGCAGTGCCTCGATAGAACCGTCCCGCTACGCGCACCTGAAGCGCAAGCTCGCCGCCGACGCCACGGCCCGAACGGCCTTCGCCACAGCGTGCACGCGCGCGCTGGCGCGTTCCGCGGAGGTGATCACATCGCTCCAGAAGCCCGAAGGATACTGGGTGGGCGACCTGCTGGCCGACACGACGCTCGAATCCGACTACATCCTTCTACAGTTGTGGCTTCATCCGCCGGACGGCGATGGCTGGAACCCGCCCACGCGGGCCCGCTTGGAGCGCGCCGCGCAGACGATTCTCCAGCGGCAGCGGCCGGCGGGCGGCTTCGACCTCTTTCCCCAGGGCGAGGCCGACGTCAGCGCCAGTGTGAAGGCGTACACGGCTCTGAAGCTGGCCGGCATTGATCCGCAGAGTGAGCAAATGGTCCGGCTGTGCCGCTCGATTCTCGACCTGGGCGGCATTCAAGCGGCCAATTCGTACACCAAAATCAACCTGAGTTTGTTCGGGCTGTTCCCGCGCGAACATGTGCCCACGATTCCGCCCGAGCTGGTGCTGCTGCCCGGCGGCGTGTTGTACGAGATGTCGTCGTGGACGCGCGCCATCGTGGTCCCGCTCTCCGTCGTGCAGGCGTTGGGGGGCACGCGGCCCGTTCCGGCGGGCTTCAATCTGCGGGAGTTGGTGGCGCCGGGCAAGAGTCTCCGGCTGCCGCGCCGCGATCGATTTTCACTGATCTACCAGCAGATTGACCGCGGCCTAAAGCTGTGGGAACGCCGCGGGCCGGAGACGCTGCGCAAGGAGGCTATCCGCAAAGCCGAGAAATGGCTGCTCGACCATACGCGCTACTCGCAGGGCCTGGGCGCGATCTACCCGTCGATGATGTACCTGATCATGGCGCTGGAATGTCTGGGCTATCCTGAGGATCATCCCGACCGGGTCGAGGCGATCGCGCATTTCGAAGGCCTGATCACGGAGACGGAATCCGAGTTCTACTTCCAGCCCTGCTTTTCGGCGGTGTGGGACACGGCCTACGCGATGTTCGCCCTGGGCGAAGTGGGGGACGCGCCGGCCGAGCGGATGCAGACGGCGGCCGACTGGCTATTGAAGAAGGAAGTCCGCCACAAGGGCGACTGGAGCGTGAAGCGGCCCGACTTGGAGCCCTCGGGATGGGCCTTCGAATACGAGAACGATCATTATCCGGATATCGACGACACGGCCATGGTCCTGCTGGCGCTGTTGCACGCCAACGCCTCGGACCAGGGCGCCCAGGAGCGCGTCGAGCGCCGTGCGATCAACTGGCTGGTCAACATGCAGTCGAAGGACGGAGGCTGGGCCGCCTTCGATGTGGACAACGACTGGCAGTTGCTCAACGCGGTGCCCTTCGCCGACCACAACGCCATGCTCGACCCGACCTGCCCGGATATCACGGGGCGCGTCCTGGAAGCGCTGTGCCGCCGCGGCTTCACCATGGCCGATGAGACCGTGCGGCGCGGCGTGGAGTACCTGATCAAGAACCAGGAACGCAACGGCTCCTGGTACGGACGCTGGGGAGTGAATTACGTCTACGGGACGTCCCTGGCCTTGCGCGGCTTGCGCGCCGCCCAGGCCGTGGCCGTCGATGCCTTCCGGCGCGCGGCGAAGTGGCTGATCTCAGTGCAGAACTCCGACGGCGGCTGGGGCGAGAGCTGCGACAGCTATCGCGACGACACTTTCGTCCCCGCGCCGAGCACGCCTTCGCAGACCGCCTGGGCGCTGATCGGGTTAATGGCGGCCGGCGAGGGATTCAACGAGCCGATCCGCCGCGGCTTCAACCACTTGCTCTCCACGCAACGCGAGGACGGCACATGGGCTGAAGAGCTCGCCACGGGCACCGGCTTCCCGAACGTCTTTTACCTGCGCTACACGCTGTACCGGCAGTATTTCCCGCACCTCGCGCTGGCGTTGGCGCGGCGCACGTTTGGATTGACTGGCGAGGCCGAACCGTCGTCCTTGTCGGCGCCGCCGTTGAAGGCGTGAGCCTGGCGCCGGTGATGAGGCCGATGGAAGAGCGCGTCTACCGGACGCCGCTCTCCTTCAGCGCCGAGTCGATGCCCGCGCTGATCTCTTCGTAGGGGATGGTCTCGATGAAGGGCGCGCCGTTGACCAGCGCCGTAGGCGTGTGAGCGATGCCGCGCGCGACTGCATCCTCATAATCCTTCTGGACCAGCGTATTGAGCGCCGGGTCATTCAAGGACGCCTCGGCCTTGGCGGGGTTGACTCCGTTGTGCTTCGCGAATTCAACAAAATACGACGGAAATATTTCGGGTGTGATCCGGGCCTGATCGCGCATTGTCTCCTGCCGCCACTTCACCGCCAGTTCCACGCTCTGCTGCTGGTAAAAACGAGCGGCCACGGCGGCCGGACGCGCCCACTTGTGCTTGGGCAGCGGAAAATCGCGGTGCTCGAAGGCGACCTTGGCGCCATATTTCGGCAACAGCTTCTGATCGAGCATCACACGGAAATCGGCGCAGTCCGGGCATTGCAGGTCTTCATAAATGACCACGCGCACCGGGCTGTCGCCCTTGCCTTCCACCAGATGTGCTTGCGCCATGGCCATTCCCGCCGAAACCGCAAACAAGCCGGCCAGCGCCCGCCCGAGTTCCGAAATCATAAACCAGATTTCTCCATTTCTGATTCGGCCTCGTTCGGTCCGCGCTTGTCCTGCCGCCGGACGCGCCGTACAAGCTGCGCCGCAATCTCCCGGCCTTTCTCGAACGCCTCGTCCCAGGCCGCCTTTCTCTCCCTGCGGGTCATGCCGTAGCCGATGCGGTATACGCGCTCCAGAGAAACGCCCGCCGTCCAGGTGCCCGCGTAGGCGACGGCGGCCTTCGGAATCAGGCCTCCGCCGAAGGGAATTTTGCCCGCGAATTCGCGCGCCAGGCTGCGCCAGCCGAATGCTCCGGCCACGATCGATCCGATCTCGTTGCGCTGCTCGTTGTAGCCGACCGGACGGTCGCTGGCAGCGGCGAGCAGCAGCGCCATCCGAATCTGGTTCGCGGTCAGCACTGCCGTGTCTGAAGCGAATTCGCCCAAGGCCCACGGGATCTCGGCCAGCGACGGGACCAGGTTCGGCAGCGCGCTCATGATCGCGAACACTGCGTTCTCGTTGGCGACGCGATGAATCAAGCCGCTGGTCACCGTTTGCCGGAAAGGAAGGAAACGGCGCGCCAGCGCCAGGGCCAATTCGTCGCGCGCGGCCACGATCTCGCCGACCAAAGCCTCGGGACGCCGCGGATCGAATTCGAACGCGTCGTGGCCGCGGTGCCAGCCCGCGGGCGGCTCGAGCCCCGTTTCGTACAGCGCCAGGTGGAAGCGGCTGCCCTGCGCCGCGTCTGATTCGCGTGTCAACATCGCCGCCGACTCGGCGCGCCGTTCGGCGGTCAGGCCCGCGGGCAGAAGGAACCGCTCCACAGCCCCGGCCGCCGCGGGCGAGGCGGTCCGCAGAAGGATCCGCGCCGGGCGCTCGGCGCGCGCGCGGACTTCGCCCGGCTTGAGCTGCGCCAGGACGCTCCGGATCTGTTTCAACATCAATTGGGCCACGGCACGGTTTCTCTTCCGACCCGGCGTTTACAGCCCGGATCCGCTGGTCTGCGAGCCCATCTTGCCGGAATCGCGATCCATTCGCAATCCCGGCCGCTCGGCGCCTCGCAAACGGCTCACCGGGCGGAACTCCCTCCGCCATTCTAAGCCAACGCCGATGCGCTGCACCTCAATCGCCGGCGAGAAGAATCGCAGGATGGTTTCGGTAGTGGGGTGGAACTGCAGCGCCGGCGCGACCAGCAGCAGCCGCGGAGCCTGCGCGCGAACGGCCACTCCGGGGAAGTAGCCGTTGGATGCGAAGCTGCCGCGCCGGGCGTGCCATTCCACCCGCATCCAATAGTCGAGCGCCTGCAGCGGCAGGTCGGGATCTTCCGCAGCCTTCAACTCGATCACCGCCAGGCGGCCGTCGCGCCCTAGCGCGATCAGGTCCAGCACGCCATGCTCGCGTGCCCGCCATCGACAGCACCTGGCCGTACACCGGCCGCGGCAACAGCGCGGCGTCGAGCCGCGACAGATGGCTGCGCGTGAGGGACTCAAGCCACGCCTCCGGCTGGCGCACGCGCCAGGGATGGCGCGGGTCGGGCGTGGCGGAGTTGCGAAATCGCGCCAGCTCGCGCGCCGTCTCCAGGAGTTGCTGTGGCGTCTTCAACCTCTTGAAACGGTCGATGCCGCACAGGATTTGCCGGCCTTCGATCCGGCCAAAGGGCAGACCGTGAATTCGCAGTGAAACAACACCGGCGCCGAGATCGACCGCCTCGAAGCCCTCCAGCGCGGCGAGTTGTTGGAGGATCGGCGGATCCAGGACCTCCTGCATCGGCGGACCCGTGCGCCAGGGCTCGACTACCGAGGAGATGTTGCCCGTATCGGCCGCATCGAGACGCGACTCAAATCCCGTTTCGTCGTACACGAACACCGCGAATTGCGCCTTTTGCGGATCCATCCACTTCAGCCGCAGCAGCGTCTGGGACTGCGCGCCCTGGGCCACGAACAAAGCCAATTCAGAGACCGGCTGCGGGGCTTCGCGCCGGCGCAGGTAGTCCAGCCAGATCAGCCCGCAGGTCAGAATCCCGGCCGTGTGTTCTTCGTCCTGCGGCGCGGCCACGGCCGCCACGCGGCGCTGACCCTGCGTCAACAACGCGCGCGCATACCGTGGCGACAGCGTGCGTTGCAGATCCGCGCCGATGCTCAGATCCTCGATGCGCCAGCCGGCGTATTGGCGCGCCAGCCAGAAGCGGAATCTTTCCCTCAGGCCTTCCCTCTGGCTGCGCCGCAGCAGCGTGACTGACGCCGGGCCGTCGAGGTCGGCAATCTCCAGTTGCAGCCGCGCCCCGCCCAGGCGTTCGGCGAAAACTGTGAGCCTGCCGCTCGCTCCGGCCGCGACCCCCACCAACCGCCGCGCCCACGTGCGGCTCTCGTTCCAGGCCTCCAGCAGAAGCCCATTGGGACGATCGCTCATCTGATACAGCCCCGGCGTGAGTTCCAACGGCTCCTGGCCCGGTTCGAGAAGGGCGGGGCGCTGGCAGGTCTCGAGAAAGCGTTCGAGTGTGCTCCGCAGCGCCTCGGCGGGCATTGCGGGCGCCGCTTTCGTGGGGGCGCGCACCGGTCCCAGTATACAGTCCATAGCCCGGTATAGAATCCAAAGCATGGATGCCACGCCCTCGCCGACGCTGGGCCGGATGGATCTCGGGGCCAGAATCGCGGCCGTCGAGGAGCGCATCCAGCGCGCCTGCGCCCGCGCCGGCCGCCGCCGCGACGAAGTCACTTTGCTGGCCGTGACCAAGGTCTTCCCGGCGCAGGCGATCCTCGACGCGTATGCGTTGGGCTTGCGCGAATTCGGTGAAAACTACGTCCAGGAGTTCGAGACCAAGGCCCCGCAGGTGCGCCCGCTCGCCGGCGCGCGATTCCATCTGATAGGCCACCTGCAGTCGAACAAGAGCCACCGCGCCGCCGAGTTGTTCGACGTCGTTCAGACCGTCGACAGCGCGAAACTGGCTCACCGCCTGGCCGCGGAGGGACGGCCCTTCGAGGTCATGATCGAGGTCAAGCTCTCCGGGGAGCAGAGCAAATACGGCTGTGCGCCCGCTGACGTGCCCGCGCTGGTTGAGCTGATTCGCGCTGAAAGGTCATTGACGCTGACCGGCCTGATGACCATGCCTCCCTGGTCGGACGACGCCGAAGCGGCGCGTCCCTATTTCCAGAAGCTGCGCGCGCTCGCCCGTCGAGTTGGCGTGCAGGGGCTTTCCATGGGCATGTCGCACGATCTCGAGACCGCCATCGAGGAAGGCTCGACCATGGTGCGCATCGGCACGGCGCTGTTCGGCTCGCGGCGGCGGGAGAATGAGGCCTGACGTCGCGGCTCCGTAACGTCGTCTCCGCGACAGGCCGCTAACCCGGATGTTTCACTTGCGATCGCAGCGAGGCGCGATGAGAGGGTTGCAGATACAAGGCGCACGAAGGGAGCCGCCCGCAGGCGTACTTGGCCGCTACGTCGAGGACGGGGGCGCCCCTTGGGCCCAGGGCAACGCAGTAGATGCGGCCCTATCGCGCGCCGCAGCCGATGGTCGGTGAAATATCCGGGCTAGGCGCCGCGGACTGGCGGCTGCCTGCGATTTGACGCGCTCGCGCGCCGCCGTCTGGCGGAACCGCCCTCGGGCCGCTGCCGGGCGCGCCCGCTGCTCTTCGGCTCCGGTTTGACATTGATAGTGCCGCGGCAATTGGCGGCGCCGCAAGCGCAAATCACCTCTTCGACTTCGGCTTCGAAATGGTAGTCGACGGTCAACTCCTCGCCGGGTTGAATGTCGCGCGCGGCCATGTAGAGGATGTGACCCTTGCAGATCCAGGAGCGGATGTTGGGATCGCAGGAATGGTTGATAAACTCGGCGCCGCTGCCGCCCACGCTGCCGTCCAGGGCCCAGTAGCTATTGATCGTGAACATGTAGTTCAGCGGCCGGGCCGCGCGTTTGGCCGTCTCGCGGCGGTTGCAGCGCTCGCCGGTGTACTCGATCACCTTGTGCCCGTACGGAATGAACTGTTCGGCATAGACGCCCCAGCGGTGGATCGCCGAAGGGCGCACCGAGAGCTGGAAAGACGCGTAGCGGGAATCGATGCACGGAGTCTGGACCGAAGCTGGCGCCGGCGTCTGGAGCGAAGTTTTGGGCATGGGATCGAGGAGGCGCCCGGCCGATCACTCATGTCCATCAGCCCGGGCTTGGAGAGAGGGTATCACGAAGCGGGGGCGTCCGGCGCGCGTCGAAATGACGCGCAGAAAGGAGCCGGGCGCCCCCCGGCAGCCCGCGGCGAACGTCAAACCGCGCCTCGCGCGGGAGTCCCGCCGCCGGCTGTCAAGCCGAAAACATTACAGGCCGGCCTTCTGTTTCAGGACCTCGATCAGCTCGTGCACCGCGGCCGCGCTCTTGTCGAGCTGCGCCTTCTCCGTGTCACTGAGCGCCAGTTCGTAGATCTTCTCGATGCCCGAGGCGCCGAGCTTCACCGGCACGCCCGAGAAGATGCCCTTGTGGCCATACTCGCCGTCCAGATACGCCGCGCACGGCAGGACTTTCTTCTTGTCCTTGAGAATCGACTCCGCCATCTCGACGGCCGCCGCCGACGGCGCATAGTACGCGCTGCCGGTCTTGAGGTATTTCACGATTTCGGCGCCGCCGTCGCGCGTGCGCTGGACAATCGCGTCGATGCGCTCCTGCGGCAGTAGTTCCGTCAGCGGGATGCCGCCCACCGTGGTCAGCCGCGGCAGCGGGACCATCGTATCGCCGTGCCCGCCCAGCACCAGCGCCGAGATGCTTTCGACCGATACGCCCAACTCCAGCGCCAGGAAGGTCCGGTAACGCGCCGTGTCCAGCACACCGGCCATCCCCACCAAGCGGTTGCGCGAGAACTTCGACACCTGGTACGCCACCCAGCACATCGCATCCAGCGGATTGGTCACCAGCACCAGAATCGCATTCGGCGAGTACTTCACCGACTGCTCGGTCGCGGTCTTGACGATCTCGTAGTTCGCCATCAGCAGATCGTCGCGGCTCATGCCCGGCTTGCGCGGGAAGCCGGCGGTGATGATGACGATGTCGGAGTTGGCGGTCGGCTCGTAATCGTTCGCGCCGGTCATGGCCACGTCGTAGCCCTCCACCGGGCCCGACTCCGCGATATCCAGTCCCTTGCCCTGTGGGATGCCTTCCACCACATCCACGAGCACCACATCGGCCAATTCCTTGCCGGCCAGACGCAGCGCGCAATTCGCGCCTACGTTGCCCGCGCCCACTACCGTCACTTTTTTCCGCATGAGAGTCCCTCCTGAATGCAACCGCGGCCGCCGGTCCTTGAGGAAATGCTCCGGCCGGACAAGACGGTCTGATCCGAATTATAGCCCTCGCCGCCCTCAAAGACGTGGACGCCGCCTGGGCGTACAATAGACGATTCATGAATCTCCCTGAGTCAGCGCGGCTTTTCCTGGAACGCCAGATGGCCCGGCTGCGCGCTCTGCCCAAACGCCGGCGCATCGTCTTTCCCGAAGGCGACGACCCGCGCATTCTGGAGGCGGCGGCGCGGCTGCGGCAGGAGGGCCTGATTGAACCGGTCCTGATCTGCCGTCCCGGCACGCCATCCGGCATGGAATGCGTCGAGCCTTCGACCTCGCCCCGTCTCGGCGCCTACGCGCGCATCCTGCACGAGCGGCGGCGCGCGCGCGGCATGACCGAGGCGGAGGCCCAGCGCCTGGCGCAAGGCTCGCTCGTCTTCGCCGGCCTGATGGTCGCCGCCGGCGACGCCGACGCCTTCGTAGGGGGCGCCGCCACCACTACCGCCGAAACCTTCCGCGCGGCCATTTCGACCATCGGCACGCGGCCCGACGTGCGCACGGTTTCGGGCGTCATGATCGTCTGCGTTCACGACCGCGTCTTCGGGGCCGACGGCGTCCTCGCCATGGCCGACCCGGCGCTGATCATCGACCCCTCGGCCGTTCAGCTTGCCGAGATCGCCATCGCCACCGCCGAAACGACGCGCAGCGTCATCGGCGCCGAGCCGGTGGTCGCATTACTTTCCTTCTCCACCAAGGGCAGCGCGAAGCATCCCTGGGTCGAAAAAGTCCGCGAGGCCCGGCGCGTGGTCGAAGCGCGCGCGCCGCACCTGCACGTCGATGGCGAATTGCAGGCCGATGCCGCGCTGGTCGAAGCCGTGGGCCGCAGCAAGGCGCCGGGTTCGACCGTCGCCGGGAAGGCCAACACGCTCATCTTCCCCGATGTGGCCTCGGCTAATATCGGCGTTAAGCTCGTCGAGCGGCTGGGCGGCGCGGTCAACACCGGGCCATTTTTCCAGGGGCTGGCCAAGCCCGCCAACGATCTGCCCCGCGGCTGTTCCCCCGAGGACGTCTATCGCGTCGCCATCGTCACGGCGCTGCAGTGCGGCTGAATTGGGCCGCCAGGACGGCATGCTGCCTTTCCCCCTGATCTACGCCGACGCCTATGACCTGAACTTCGGCGATCACGTTTTCCAGTCCGCCAAATATCGCCTGATCCACGATCTGCTGTTGCGCCGCGGCGTGGCCGCGCCCGATGACTTCATCGCCCCCTCGCCGGCCACGCGCGAGGAATTGCTCACCGTGCACGATCCGGGCTGGATTGACCGGCTCGAGACCGGCCGGCTGACCTACCACGAAATTTTGCGCCTCGAAGTACCCTACTCGCGTGCCATGGTCCAGGCCGCCTTTCTCTCCACCGGCGGAACACTCGCCGCCGCCCGCGCGGCCCTGCTCGGCGGGGCCGCGTTCAATATCGGAGGCGGTTTTCACCACGCCTTCCCCGATCATGGCGAGGGCTTTTGCGCGGTCAACGACATCGCCGTGGCAATTCGCGTGCTCCAGCGCGAAGGCCGCATCACACGCGCGCTGGTCGTCGATTGCGACGTCCACCAGGGCAATGGCACCGCCGCCATCTTTCACGCCGACCCCGCCGTGTTCACCCTCTCCATTCACCAGCTCAACAACTATCCCCAGGTGAAGCCGCCCTCCACGCTGGACGTCAACCTGGAAGACGGCATCGGCGACCACGAGTACCTGGCCCGGCTCGACGCCGCCTACACCGCGTCGGTCGCCGCCTTCCAGCCCGATCTGATCCTCTACGTGGCCGGCGCCGACCCCTATTTCGACGATCAACTGGGCGGCCTGGAGCTCTCCAAAGACGGCCTGCTAGCCCGCGATCGGCTCATTTTCCATGTGGCCGTGCGCCGCCGCATCCCCATCGCCGTGGTCCTTGCCGGCGGCTACGCCCGGTACCTCGAGGACACCGTCGAAATCCATGCCAACACGGGCGTTGCATTGATCGAAAGCCTGCGCGCGGCCGTTTAGCCTGCCTCCGTTTCTGCAGGAAACTGCAAAAAAACCGCGTCCCCGCGGCCTAGAGGCGGTATCCTATCGCGGAGCGGTCCTGTAGGAGACGAAGATGGCCCAACCCGTACAAGGCTCGATCGCGTGGGTGGATCTCACGATCCCCGAGGCACCGAAACTGAAGGATTTCTACGCCCAGGTGACGGGCTGGACCGTCAAGCCCGTGAAGATGGGCAAATACGATGACTTCACCATGCACGCCGCCTCCGGCGAAGCTGTCGCGGGCGTGTGCCACAAACGCGGTCAAAACGCCAATCTGCCCCCGATGTGGCTGATCTATATCGTCGTCGAGAACCTTGACGGCGCCCTGCAGCGTTGCCGCGATCTCGGCGGCGAGGTCCTTACGCCGGTGAGCATGGCCGGCGGCTCCCGTTTCGCCGTCATCAAGGACCCGGCCGGCGCCTGCGCCGCGCTATGGGAGCCCGCCGCAGCGGCTTGAAAACCCGCACCAGACCCGGCCCATGGCGCGCTGCACCGGTCACCTCGGTTCGGACAACGGCTCGCGGGAAAACGATGCACAGGACTCACGGCCGGCGGCGGGTCGGCGATCAATACTCGTCGTCCGCCCACCAGCCGGCTTGGATGGTCATCTCCAGGACTCTGACTCAGTTGAACTTGAGTATGGTCTTTGAACCGCCCAACTCGATGGCCAGGAGATACTGGGTGGTGCCATCCCTGGTGGTCTCGACCGCTGTGTTTTCGAACTTGCTCGTGGCGTTCTCGACTTTGGAGGTCTCCATGTATTTCTCACCATTGTCCTGGTTGATGAAGACGGCGTTGGAACCTTGGACCTTCAAGGTATACTCGCCCGCCTTCAGTTGCGTGTTGCCTACCATAGTGGGGCTGGAAAGGTTGATGTCATAAGACTTTGCGCTCGCGATGGGCAAAGTAAACATGGCCAGTACGCCGGCCAGAAACAGCGATTTCAGTGTTGTTGTTTTCCTCATGCCTATAGAGACGGCCCAGGGCGGAAAAGCGTGTCTACCGTCTTGACAGGAGATTGCGGCGAAAATGACAGTACGTGCCGTGCATCTCCCATGAGTGGGCTCTTTCGAGAGCATCTGCGGCGCAGCGTTGTGTTCGGCATCCCCTGAACGCGAGACGCCTCTGTTCGAATCGCCCGCAGCGCTGAGGCGCGGCGCTTCTCAGACGGAGTGATCTCGGTCAGCCGTCTGCGCGGCTTGCGCTTGTCCCACCGTATTGCTTGTCGTCAACAACCTCTCGCGGGGTTTCCCGCCTCAGGTGGCTTGTTGCGAGGTGGGCGATGGCCGGATTCTCGCCTGCATAGAATTTTTCCAGCGAAAGCGCCACTTTTTTGCTCCTCGCACATCGAATAGAAAAGGACTGCGTTCCCGAAAGGCACGCGTGAACTTGTACCGACTCGCCGCAGCGCTCGCATTCTGCACCCTGATCCTGCTCATCGTAGGCTCGTTCACCGCCGCCGCCGGCCCGGACTCCGCCTCGCGCGCGGTCTGGCTGCCCGTTCACCGTCATCTCGGCGAAGCCGTCGGCTGCCTGGCGCTGGTGACGGTGGCCTGGCTGCTCCTTTCGGATTCTCAGAAATGGTTGAAAACGGTCGGCCTGTGTGCGCTGTTCCTGATTGGCGCGCAGGCCTGGCTGGGCGTGCTCGCCGCCCGCACGCCCGCCGTCGGCGTGGTGCACGCCATTCTCTCCCACCTGTGTTTCGCGCTGCTGACGCTCTTGGCGCTCGGCGCCTCGCCAGCCTGGAATCGCGAGGCCGCGCCGGTCGAGGACCGCGGCTGGCCCTCGCTGCGCTCGCTGGCCTGGATCGCGCCCCCGGCCGTGCTGCTGCAGATCGCCTTCGGCGCCGCCTACCGTCACGACCTGATCTCCGTGATGCCGCACATCGCCTGGGCCTTCGTGGTGGTGCTGCTGATTCTGATGCTCGCGACGTTTTCCATCTCGGCTCTTCCAACCGGCGAAGCTCACGAGCGGCCGCACCACGGCCTCCGGCGCGGCGCGATTGCGTTGATGGCCCTGGTCTGCGTTCAATTGATACTGGGTGTGGTTGCACTTTTGGCACGCATGAATCTGGCCCCCAGCCTGGCCCCGGGCGACGTCGCCGTCGTGCTGCGCTCTACACACCTCGGCACCGGCGCGCTGGTGCTGGGCTTCACCGTCGCGCTTTCCGCGGAAATCCTGCGGCGCGCCGTGCCCGCGGCCTCGACCGCCGCCGCGCCACGATTGGCTGGAAACGGACAGCGCGGATGAACGACTACCTCGCATTGACCAAGCCCCGCATCACCTGGCTCATTCTGATGAGCACCGCCATCGGCTGCTTTTTCGGCCTCCGCGGCGCCCCCGATTTGTGGCTCCTCTTTCATACGCTTCTCGGCACCGCCCTGCTCGCCTCCGGCACCGCCACTCTGAATCAGTGGTACGAGCGCGACGCCGACTCGCGCATGCGCCGCACCGCCTCGCGCCCCATCCCCGCCGGCCGCGTCAGCCCGCGCCGCGCGCTGCTGTTCGGGCTGGCGCTGATCGTCGCCGGCGAACTCGAACTGGCCACCGGCGTCAACGCCCTCTCGGCCTGGCTCGGCTTCGCCACCGTTGCCAGCTACCTGCTGCTCTACACGCCGCTCAAGCCCCGCACCTGGCTCTCCACCGCCGTGGGGGCATTCCCCGGCGCCATGCCTCCGCTGATCGGCTTCGCCGCCGTTCGCGGCTCGCTCAGCGTCGAGGCCTGGATTCTCTTCGCCATCATCTTCCTGTGGCAGTTCCCGCACTTCTACGCCATCGCCTGGATGTACCGCGACGACTACGCCCGCGCCGGCATCCGCATGCTGCCCGTGGTTGAGCCCGACGGCGTCTCCACCTCGCGCCACATTCTCGCCTTCGCTCTGTTGCTGGTCCCCGTCAGCCTTCTGCCGGGCTTCCTCCGCATGGCCGGCCACTGGTATCTTGCCGCCGCGCTCGTGTTGGGCGCGCTGTTCCTGCGCGCCGCCGCGCGCGTCGCCCGCCAACGCACGCTCCCCAATGCCCGCCGCGTGCTGCTGGCTTCGGTCGTGTACCTGCCCCTGCTCTACCTCGCGCTGGTGCTCGATAGCCGCGGGATCTTCTAGTTTTCTAGACTATTCGCAGGAACATCATGTCAAGACGTTTCTGGCTCGTCATCTGCCTGGCCGCCGCGGCCTGCACGCTCCACTCCAGCCTGCCCGAACTCGGCCGCGTCCCGCCCTTCCTCCTCACCGCCGAGGATGGAACCTCCGTCACCCGCGACACCCTCCTCGGCAAGGTCTGGGTCGTGGATTTCATCTTTACCACCTGTCACGGACCCTGCCCGCGCCTCACTGCGCAGATGCACCGTCTGCAGCAGCGTCTCCTCGAGAACGGCCGCCCGCCCGATGACGTGCGCTTCATCAGCATCACCGTTGACCCGGCCCAGGACACTCCCGCAGTGCTCGCCGCCTACGCCCGCAACTTTCAGGCCGATCCCCGCATGTGGCATTTCCTCACCGGGCCCGACGGCGCCATCGGCGCCCTCAGCGCCGATACCTTCCATGTCAACGTCACCGCCAACATGATTGAACATTCCACGAAAATGATCCTCGTGGATCGCAAAGCCCGCATCCGCGGCTACTACGAATCCCTGGATGCCTCCGCGCTCGACCGGCTTATCGCGGACATCGGCCCCCTGCGCAAGGAGGTCCTCTGAGCCCATGCCCGGGCTGCACGACCTGCCCACCGTCAACGCGTTTTTCAACGCCCTTTCCGGCGTCCTGCTCGTGCGCGGCTATTTCCTCATCCGCGCCCGCCGCATCCCGGCCCACCGCGCGACGATGCTCGCCGCCTTCACCTGCTCCACGCTCTTCCTGATCGGTTATCTCGTCTATCACGCCCAGGTCGGCTCCGTGCATTTCAAGCTTCAGGGCCCCATCCGCACGGTCTATTTCACAATCCTGATCTCGCACACCATCCTCGCCGCCGCCGTCGCGCCCATGGCCGTCGTGACGCTCTTGCGCGCGCTGAGAGGCCGTTTTGCGAAGCATCGCGCGCTGGCCCGCGTCACGCTGCCCATCTGGCTCTACGTCAACCTGACCGGCGTCGTGGTGTACGTCATGCTGTACCATCTGTAGCCCGCGAGGACGCCTCACGCCGTGCCGGAAGCTCCCCAACAGATCCTCATCGAAATGCTTGCGCCGCAGCCCGGCGAGCGCGTCCTCGACGCCGGCTGCGGCCTCGGCCGCTGGACTTGCGCTCTGGCCGCTACCGGCGCCACTGTCATCGGCATTGACATTCACGCGCCCTTGCTCGAACAGGCCCGTCTGGCCTGCCCCGCCGCGGAGTTTCACGCCGCCGATCTGCTCACCTGGACGCCGCCTCAGCCCTTCGACGCCATCTACGCCTTCGCCACGCTGCATTGGGTTCATCCGCCGCCCGCCGCCGCGCGCGCTCTCTATGCCCTGCTCCGTCCCGGCGGCCGCCTCGCCGCCGCCTTCGGCGGTCTCTCTCCGGTTGCACGCCAGCTCGAACTCTGTTATCAACCCGCGCCCCGCGACTACCGGCGCGTGCTTGAGCGGGCCGGGTTTGCGATCCTGGAACTACGCCCCGGTGACGGCCACTTCTTCGTGCTGGCCCGGCGCAACAAATAACCGGACTGCTGCCCAGCCATGTTTCCGAAGCTTTTCTCCATCGGCAGTTTCTACCTGCCCACCTACGGCCTCCTGGTCGCCCTCGGCTTCCTCGCCGCCCTGTTTCTCGCCATGCGGCTCGCCCGCCGCGCCGGTCTCGATCCCGAGAAGGTCTCCAATCTCGCCGTCTATGCCGCCCTGGTCGGCCTCCTCGGCGCCAAGCTCTTGATGCTGGTCTTCGATTTCGGCTACTACGCGCGCCATCCGGACCGCATTTTCTCCATGGAAACCCTGCTCTCGGCCGGCGTCTTCTATGGCGGTTTCCTCCTCGCCCTGGCCTTTTCCGCCTGGTACGTACGCCACGAGCATCTGCCCTTCCTGGCCACCACCGACGTCCTGGCCCCGGCCGTGGCGCTGGGCCATGCCATCGGCCGGCTGGGCTGTTTCGCCGCCGGCTGCTGCTGGGGCACGCCCACTCACCTCCCCTGGGCGGTCGTCTTCCGCAATCCTGAGGCCTACACCGGCGTCCCGCTCGGCGTCCCGTTGCACCCCGCGCAGCTCTATGAATCCGCGCTGACCTTCGTGGTCGCGGGGCTCCTGATCCGCGCCTCGTACCGTCCGCACTCCGCCGGGCGCATCCTCGCCCTGTACCTGGTCCTCTATTCCAGCGCCCGTTTCGGCGTCGAGTTCTTCCGCTACCACGAGCAGTCCCTCCCCTTCGGCGGTCCCTTTTCCTTGACCCAATGGATCGCCCTCGGCCTGCTGGTCGCCGGCCTCATCCTGCTGTGGAAGGTCCGCCGCCCCGCCAAGCCCTGACCGCGTCCGGCGTCCATCGGCCCGCGTGGGCACCCGGCGCGCCAAGCGGCAGCCGGGCGTGAACCGGTGGAACTTCTGCGCCCATGCTCTCACAACAACAGGAGGCTCCGGCCCCGGCCCGCGACATTATTCTTGGCGCAAACGCCTGCTGCGCCAGCCGCTCCAGCCGCCAACCCGATCAACGCCGCCCGGCGCAGTCTTCCAGCCGCTGCGGCGTCTTTGGCTGCAGCAAGCAGGCAAGCATTTTCCAATTCAAGAATGAGCCTGAAGGTGCTTGACAGCGGGTCTACCCTGGATTGATAGCTCGCCTCTCCGGCCCGCCATCCCTGCTCTTTGAGAATTCGAATAGGTAGCGAACATAAAATCGAAAGATAGGAACCAAGTCACTCATTCTAAATAATATAACTGGCAATTGGCTTTGTTCCTCACTTTTTGTTTTTCGCGCCGGCGAGGCGGCCCGCCCGGCTGATGCCATTGAGCTGCTCTCCCGGCATCTCACCATCCAACTTCCCCTAAAGGAATTCTCCTCCGTGCCGATCTAATGCATGGGAGGCGTCCAGCGCGGCGTCCGCTCCGGCGGACGCGCAGGGCCAGCCGGGATGGGCACAACTTCTGCCACTTCAACGCTCGCCAGCAATCTGGCGACGATAACGAATCCTCAGACATTCACCGGGGTCAGTAACTACTCCTCGGACTTGCAGAGCGTCCTCAGCCGCTCCGAGCAGATCGCCCAGATGCCGGTCACGGCGCTGCAGAACGACCAGACCACCCTGCAAAACGAGGTCTCCGATCTCGGCACACTGCAGACCGCGGTCGGCGCCGTGACGCAGGCGCTCACCACCCTGGGCCAGCTCTCCACCGGCGGGGCCCTCACGGCCACTTCCACCGCCAGCCACATCGGCGCTACGGTTTCCGGAAGCGGCGCGACCGCGGGCACTTATACGATCAGCGACGTCACCTCCCTGGCCTCGCTCTCCTCCGCCACCATGACCAACGGCGTCGCGGATCCCACCTCCACCGCCGTTGCGCCCACCGGCAACAACACCCTCTACCTGGTCGCGGGCGGCTCTCCTGTCACCATCCAGCTCACCAGCCAGACCAATAATCTGGACGGCCTCGAGGCGGCCATCAACTCCGCCAATGCCGGAGTCACGGCTTCGATCCTGACCACCAGCCAGGGCTCGTACCTGACCATGACCGCCAACCAGGCGGGCGCCACCCAGATCCAGTTGTTGACCATCGCCACTGACCCGACCACCGATCTGATGACGATGGGCCCAACCGGCTCCCTGGCCGAGTTCAAGGTCAACGGCATTGCGGCGTCATCGGGTTCCAACCAGGTGACGGGCGTCATTCCCGGGGTCACCCTGAGCCTCAACTCGGCCACCACCAGCACGGAATCCGCCACTATCACCGTGGCGGCCAACGCTACCCCCATCACCACCGCGCTGCAGAATGTCGTTACTCAGTACAACGCTCTGGCCAAACAGGTCGCTACTGAATTCGGATCCAATGCCGGTCCGCTGAACGGCAACTCGGTGGTCCTGGAAGTCCAGAACCTGATGCAGCAATTCGCCTTCTACACGGGCTCGGGTGGCCTTGGCTCGAGCGGCGTTCAATCGCTGTCGGACCTGGGCATCTCGATGACAGATGACACCGGCCAGCTGAGCCTCGACACGAGCGTCGTCTCCTCGATGTCGTCCGGACAGCTTGCCAGCGCCTTGAGTTTCATCGGCAACTCGACCACTGGCCTGGCTTCCCTGGCCAGCAATTACTCGGCCTACAGCGACACCACTTCCGGCCTGCTGCAACAGCAAATCAGCCAGGACCAGAAGTCGGAACAGAATCTGCAGAACCAGATTGACGCCCTGAACGTGAGCATTGCCGCGTCCCAGAAGACGGAAGAGGCCAAGCTGGAGGCCGCCGATGCCCTGTGCGCGCAACTGGAGAGCCAGCAGAACATGCTCACCTCGACGATTCAGGGCCTCAACTACACCCTCTACGGAGCTTCACTAAATAACTCGACCGGAGCCTAAATCCCATGCCAGGACGAGATGAGTTCCTCCAAGCCCTTGAAGCCTGCGAACGCGCCAGTGCCCTGCTGTTGCTCGCCCTGGAATCCGGCCAGCCCGATCCGGCCGGGCTGGCCAAGCGCCGCAACGAACAGATCGATCTGCTCAGCCGCTCGTTGCCGGCCGAAATGCGCACCGAGGACTTCGAACGCCTGAAGAGCGTCTTCCGTGTAGGCGAGGAGGCGCGCTCGCGCACCATCGCCGACCGGCTCTCCGCCACCCGCAACATCGCCGCGCTGCAACGCGGATTGCAGGTCGCGCGCCAATTCTCCGTCACGCCGGTCGCCCGCAAGCCGCAATTCGACTTCAAGGGCTGAACCGCACCCCGCGCCAGCTGCCGCCTCCCGCCGATCTCGTTCTCCCCCCGGCCACCCCGGCCGCACGTTCCGCGTCTCCACAAATAGCCCTTTTGATACAGGAAACCATCCCCAGGTTTGCGGCGTTATTAATGGCAGAGAGGCAAATGGAGGTAAGTACAATGAACAAACTAATCAATCGCACAATCCTGGCGGTGGCGCTCGGCGCCCTGCTGACCGCAGGCAGCCTGGCGGCCAGGGATACTACGCTGGCCGGACAGGTGCGGCATGAGCTCAATATGCTCCCCTACTACGGCGTCTTCGACGCAATCAGCTATGAGGTCAATGGCCACACCGTGATTCTCACCGGCGCGGTCCACTATCCGGCGCTGGCCCAGGACGCGGTCAACGTTGTGAAGCACATTCCCGGCGTCGAGTCGGTCGATAACCAGATCGAGGTTTTGCCGACTTCGCGCTTCGACGACCAGATCCGGCTGGCCGCCTGGCGCGCGGCCTACTCCTGGCCCTCCCTCTCGCGCCTGGCGAGCATGCCCCAGCCACCGGTTCGCATCCTCGTGAAGAACGGGGAGATCACTCTCGTCGGCATGGTGCCGAATCAGGCCGACAAAGACGCTTTGACCGTGCGGCTCAACACGCTGCCCTACGTCTTCGCTGTGCATAACAATCTGACCGTGGAGAACCCGCCGGTTCACAAGAGCTGATCCTCTCCGCGCGCTGGTCCGCCCACTGCGGCGCGCCGGGCCCGGTCCGGCGCGCTCCCCCCGCCCGCCGTCTGATGCCCCGCCGCGCAGTCCGGCATTGGTGTTCCCCTCCCGCTCACCCTTCCCGCAGGCCGCCGCCGCACCGCCCCTCCCGAATTCGGCGGACGGGATTTATGTAGAATCGGGGTTTCGCCAATGCTCCTTTATGCGCTGACGATCTTCCTGAGCGCCTTCCTGCTTTTTCAGGTCCAGCCTCTGATCGCCAAAATGATCCTGCCGTGGTTTGGCGGCAGCGCCGCGGTGTGGGCTACCTGCCTGCTCTTCTTCCAGACCGTTCTGCTGCTCGGATATGCCTACTCGCACGGTATTGTCGAGAAACTCCGGCCCAAACGGCAATGGATGCTGCATCTCGCCCTGCTCAGCTTGTGCCTTCTCGTCTTGCCAATCATTCCCGGCGCGGCCTGGAAGCCCGTTGACCCCAGCCTGCCCGTGTGGCGCATTCTGGGCCTGCTCGCGGTCACGGTCGGGCTGCCGTACTTCGTGCTTTCGACCACCGGCCCGCTGGTCCAGGCCTGGTTTGTCCAGGCCCGACCCGGCGCCACACCTTACCGGCTCTACGCCCTGTCGAATCTCGGCTCCATGCTCGCGCTGCTCACCTACCCGGTGCTGATCGAGCCCACCTTCAGCCTGCGCCATCAGGCCTGGGGCTGGTCGATCGGCTTCGGATGCTTTGCGCTGCTGTGCGCCTGGACGGGCTGGAAAAGCCAGCACGCCGCAGCCACCGCCGCGCCGCCGGCGGAAACCGCGCCTCAGGATCCTGCCGTCCCCGCGGAACCGCCGGCCGAGCGGCCGTCCTGGAGCCTGCGCCTGTTCTGGGTCGCGCTGGCCGCCTGCCCCTCCATGCTGCTGCTGTCCCTCACCAGCCACATGAGCATGGACGTCGCGCCGATCCCCTTCCTCTGGATCCTGCCGCTGGCCATATACCTGCTCAGCTTCATCCTCTGCTTTGACGCCCCCGGCTGGTACCGCCGCCGGTCGTTCCTATGTCTCCTGCCTGTCGCCCTGGGCGTGACCACGTGGCTGATGGATACGCAGCCGGGGGATCTGCCGAGCGTCCACAAGACCCTCGAATTTTTCGCAGGACTGCCCGGGGTGCACGGCGTAGCCACCTGGCTGATGGGCACTCAGTTCGGCCGTCTGCCGGACGTCAGCCTTCCCATTGCGCTCTTCTCGGCGGCTTTCTTCGTGTGTTCGATGGTCTGCCACGGCGAGTTGTCCCGCCTGAAGCCGCACCCGCGCTATTTGACCGGCTTCTATCTGATGCTTGCGATCGGCGGCGCCTGTGGCGGCGTCTTCGTCGCGCTGCTCGCGCCGGCTGTCTTCAATGCTTACTATGAGTTCCCCATCTCAGTCGCCTGCTGCGGCGCGGTGGCGCTGGGCGTGCTGTTCCGCGAACGGGATTGGCCCTTCCGGCGCGACCCGCTGGGCTGGCCCGCGATCGCGGCCTTTTGCCTGGCGGCGCTGCTGTTCGGGTTCCTGGGACGCATGATGAGAAACACCGTCAAAGGGAGCCTCTTCGTGGGACGCAATTTCTACGGCGAGCTACGCGTCCGGCAGTACAACAACTACTACGACTGGGAAGGTTATCGCAGCCTGGTCCACGGCTCGATCAACCACGGCGAGCAATACACGAATCCGGCCCGCCAGAAAGACCCGGTCACTTACTACTGCCCCGATACTGGAGTCGGACGATTCATGAGCGCCCGCGTGGTGGGCGCGCCGCAGCGCGTGGCCCTGATTGGGCTGGGCACGGGCACTCTGGCCGCCTACGCCCGCCCCGGCGATTTCTACCGCTTCTACGAGATCAACCCGATGGTCCCGCACATCGCCAACACCTACTTCACTTATCTGAAGGAGGCCGATGCCCAGGTGGACATCCTGATGGGCGACGCCCGTCTGTCGCTGGAACGGCAGCCGCCGCAGGACTACGACCTGATTGCCCTGGACGCCTTTTCGAGCGACGCCATCCCGGTGCACCTTCTGACCCGCGAGGCGCTCCAGCTATACTTCTTCCACCTCCGGCCGCGCGGCGTCCTCGCCGTGCACATCTCCAACCGTTACATCAATCTCCAACCCGTGCTCGAACGCGGCGCGGCGGCGCTCGGCAAAACGGCCCGCGTTTTCGAAACCGAGGATAACGAGGAGGGCACCTGCTACGGCACCACCTGGGTGCTCATTGCGACCGACCCCGCCGTTTTCGCCGGCTCCGACTACGCGCCCGGGCATCCTTCCACGCCGGCCCCGTGGCTGCCGGTCTGGACCGACGACTACTCCAACCTTTTCAAAGTCCTGAAATAGAGAGCCATGGATCGGACCTGAAAGCGAGGCCCACGGGCGGCTTTATTGCAGCGTCCGCGTATCTCCCTGCGGCTGCAAGCTGATAGCGCCGAAGGTCGCCTCGTACTGCTGAATGTTCTGCTGCAGCAGGTTCGACAGCGCCTTGGTCTGCTGCGGGCTCAGGTAGATGCCCTGAAATTGCCGGATGTTGACCACTTCGGGGGTGCTTTGCTGGATTGTGCCGAACAGCAGGAAGAAGTCCCACAGGCTGGTGCGCACCTGGACGCTGTTGGCGTAATTCTCCCGATAATCGTCCGTGTTTTGCACCTGGACCATCGGCTGAACGGCTTGGGGATGCATGGCCTCATCCTACAATGCCCGTCCCGTCGTGCGCTGCTCAGCGCTGCTGCCCGCCAATGCTCCGCAGGCTTCGCCCTCCCGCGGTTGCCGCAGCGCCTGATCCTCGCACGCTGGAGGCGTTCCGACGCTGGTCGCGGAAACGTCCTGAATCCCGTTCCGTGAGCCGGGATGCATCGCGCCGCGCGGCGTAGTAGATTGCTGGTGGAACATCCGGGTTCACTCAACACCTCTCCGGTCGAGGCATTCTGACATGCGCATCCGTGCTTTCGCCCTCATTCTTGCATTCGCGAGCCTGGCAGCGGCTGGACCCGCCCCTACGAGCGCCATCGATTTTCCCGCGCCAGGCGGCGGTTCGATCGATCTGCAAACCGACCCGGGCAACCGGGCCGTGGTCCGCAGCCAGTACTGGCGCCTGGAGTTCGATCTCCGCAACGGCGGCGTCCTCGATACCATCGTCTTTCTCCACGGCTCGGGCAAGAACCTGTTGCTGCAGCCGCTCGTCAGCTCTGTCGGCCCGTGGTCCGACCGCAACGCGCCCGCGGTGACGCTCAACTCCTCCCGCCAGGGCAATCTCCTGCGGCTCGAGTTCTCCGGCCGCCTGGCCGAGGTCGGCCGCCAGGCCGGACCCGTCGCCTTCCGCACCGTATGGACCATCTCGCCGTTCATGGTGCGCGCCGACCATACGCTCGTTTTCTCCCAGGAGGTGCCGGCCGCGACGCTCTCCATCGGATCGACCACCGTGCGCCGCGACCTGGACGAATATGGTCTGCGCGTCGGTCCGGCTGACGACCCGAATCCGGGCCATTGGTGGCCGCCGCGGGACATGGTCCCCGCCACCCTGGGGAAGGTCCAGGATGAGGGCGCCTTTGTTGACCAGCGCCATGCACCGCTCTACCTGCTGCTGTTCCACCGCGACCTGGAAGGCTTCGACCTCACCACGGCCTCCGATCTGGAGACCTGGGAACAGGGCCTGACCGGACGCCCGGGACTCGGCCGCTACAGCGCCGCGCTCATGGGCGACGGGATTCAGATCATTCGCCAGCCTTTGAACGTCCATCGCCCTGTCAACATCCACACGGGCGAATACACCTTCAGCTACTACCTCGGCCTGCCGCGCATTGTCGAAAAATCCGAACGCAAGTGGCGGCACATCTCCTTCGGCAACCATCCCTGGCCCTCCAACGCCGACATCGCGCATTGGGCCGACAGCGGCGTGAACATCGCCCGCCTGCACAACGACTACGCGCTCGACGAGAACTTCTGGCACGACGGCGCGTGGCCGCCGTATGACGCCGCCGGCATGGCTGAGATGCGGCGCGTCATCGCCACCTGTCACAAATACGGAATTAAGGTGGTGCCGTACTTCTCCATCCACGAGTTCCATCCCGCCGCCCCCGGCTACAAGGAGCACGAGGCCGAATGGGCCCGCACGGTCGGGCCGCTGGCCGCCGTTCATCACAACAACACGGGCAAGGGCGAGTTCGGGGCCCAGATGTGCCCGCTGTCGGGCTGGCTCGACCGCCGCAAGCACGACATCGAACAGGCTTATCGCGAGCTGGGATTCGACGGCATCTACTTCGACTGGGTGATGGAGCTGCCCTGCGACAACCGCCAGCACAACTCCAAGCTGCATCTCGGCACCGACGGCGTCATCGACCTCCTGGCCTGGACCCGCCGCCTGATCCAGCCCCAAGGCACGCTGATCGTGCACATCTACGGGCTGATGCCCTCTATCGCCTTCGAGAACTTCGCCGACCTGGTGGTCAACATGGAGGAGAACTCCGAGGCCGAGTCGATGATGCATATGGACCAGGTACCGCTGGTCACCGTGCTCGCCGAGAGCATCCCGCGCGCCCCCTGCCCTTCCTACCGCGCGGATCACGCCCTCGAACGCAACCGCAACAACATCTCGCAGCTTGTCGTCCTGGGCATGTTCCCCTGGGCTGGCGATGTGGGCGATCCTGTGACCGAAGCCACCCTGCAGCTATTCCGTGCCTTCAAGCCGTACAAGCTGGAGGATTTCCTTTTCCGCAACGCCGACTCCGGCGTAGTCCGCAGCGGCTGGGACGACGTCTACGGCGCCTTATACGCCAAGGACGACCTGGCACTGGTGGTGGTTTCCAATACCAGCCCCGAGCCGCGCCGGAACATCGTCGTCCGAGTTCAACCCGACGCCCTGGCGTTCCATTCCGCCCGATTGTCTGTCACCGACACCAGCACTCGAAAGGCCGTCACCGTCGATGCCAAGGCCTTGGCGGACGGCTCGCTAGTGACGCAACTCGAGGGCTACGAATACCGGATCCTCGAACTGCGGCCGCAGCCCTGAGCGGGCCACGGCTGCGCCTGCGCAGGCCCGCGCTGGCGCCGCCGGCGACGCCAGTGTAGAACGCTGGTGCGTCGATGCAGGCCAGCGCTGGCGGGCCATGGTGCAGAATACTGCCGGCGCCTCACCCGCCGGGCTGCTCAGCCCACTACGCTCAGCAGGCTCTGGTTCATGCCGTCCAGCACCCGCGCGGTGGCGCAGTCCGACTCGTAGCTCACCTGGTTTTCCGTCAGCGCCATCATTTCGCTGCTCAGGTTCACCGTGTCCTGCGGGTTCACCGGCTGTTGGACCAGCGACGGCAGACGGGCCATCTGACTGGCTATGTCGTTGACGCTCGATTCGGAGCGCAGCATTCCTTGCAAGGGAATAGACAGATCAACCATATTGTCCTCATCGGAGGCCCGAGTGCGGGCTTCAGGGAATCTCGGGCTCCTGGCGCCTTCTTCATCCAAGGAATGCCTCGTCGGAAAGCTTCCGCTTAGGCGATAATCGGAACGCACCGGCAGCGGGCCGCTGGCGCGGCGCCCGCACCGGCACCCGCGCTACGGACAGCGCCAGGAGGTCCGCCCAGCACCATGAATCGCCGTGCTTTCGTGATTTTCGCCGCCGGCCTGCTCGCCGGCGCGTTCGCGGCCCGCTCCCAGAGCGCGGGTGCGCAGCATCCGCTTGATGCGCTCCAGGCGCCTGGCTCGATTCCAGCGGAAGACCTTCGCGTCCTCAACGTCGAGTCGCGCAACCAGTACCGCGAGATGCTGCCGCTGTACTTTCTGGCGCATATCGATGCGGTGGCCGCGCAGCGCCAGACGCGCCGCGACGCCATCCACTCCGCGGCCGATTTCCAGGCCTGGCAGGACGGGATCCGCCGCGCCTTCATGGCCTCGATCGGCGGTTTGCCGGCGGTGAAAACGCCGCTCAATGCCCGCATCACCGGAGAGTTGCGCCGCGACGGCTACGTCGTTCGCAAGCTGATCTTCGAGAGCCAGCCCGAGCTCTACGTCACGGCGAACTTGTATCTTCCAACCACCGGCAAGGGGCCATTCCCGGCGGTCCTGGTGGCCAACGGCCATTCCGCCAACGGCAAGGCCTACGCCGTTTACCAGCACGTTTACATCGGGCTGGTGCGCCAGGGCTACGTGGTGCTGACCTGGGACAACATCGGGCAGGGCGAACGGCTCCAATTGTGGAATTTCAGCGCCGACCGCAGCCGTGGCCGGGAGACCGGCAATGAGCATGGAATCACCGGCATCCCCGAATACCTCCTGGGGCGGAACATGGCGCGCGAGATGATCTGGGACGGGATGCGGGCCCTGGATTACCTGGCGAGCTTGCCGGAGGTCAACCCCGCGCGCATTGGCATGACAGGCAGCTCGGGCGGCGGCACTCTGACGACCTACATTTCGATGCTCGACCCGCGTGTGCAGGCGGCCTCGATCGTCACCTACATCACGTCGTTCCATAAGAAAGTCGAGGCGCGCGCCGACGACAGTGAGTCCGACCCGGAGCAGGACTTGTTTGGGCCGCTGGCGGCGGGTGTCGATCACACCGAGTTCGTGGGCCTGATCGCGCCACGGCCGGTGCTGATCGGGGCGGCGCTGAAGGACTTTTTCCCGATCGAAGGCACGCGCGCGACTTTCGCCGAGTTGCGCCAGGTATACGCAAGAGCGGGCGTCCCGGAGCGCGTTGACATGGTGGCGTTCGATCATCCGCACATGTACAGCCAGCCGCTGCGGGAAGCCACGACCGCGTGGTTCAACCGCTGGCTGAAGGGCGAGAGCGGTGCGGTGCACGAGCCGGCGATCACGGTGGAGGACGACCGCACGCTCGCCTGCACGCCTACGGGGCAGGTGATCACGTCGCTGGGCGGAGAGACGCTGGGCGGGCTCAACCGCACCGAACTGCGGCGGCTCGAAACCGCCCTGGCGGCGCGACGCCGTAGCCCCGAATTCCGGCCGGCACTGGCCGCGCGTCTGCGTGCGCTGCTGGCTCTGCCCGCCGCGGTGCCTGAGCCGGCGGTGCGCCCGATGGGCCGGGCGGAAGCCGGCGGCCTGGTCATCGAGAAGTTGCTGGTCGAACCCGAGCCGGGGATCGTCGTGCCCCTGCGTATCATCAAGAGACGCCAGTCGGCCGGGCGGTTGCGGAGTGTGCTGTACCTGCGGGACCGCGAGGGAGAGGCCGGCGATCCGGCACTGGTTGAGGCGCTGGCGCGCGCCGGGCGGCTGGTGGCGGTGGCGGACGTGCGCGGCTTCGGCGAAACGAAGTCGGACCAGAATGTTCGGGACGCGACGTTGCCTTATTATCACGCCCGCGGCGGGACAGACGCCGATCTGGCCTGGGCCGCGTTGCTGCTGGGGCGGCCGCTCCCCGGGATGCGGGTGGCAGACGCGCTGGCGGCGCTGCGCGTGCTGCGCGCGCGGCCTGACGTGCTGCGCGGGCAGGTGGTCGTAGCCGGGCGCGGCTGGGCGGCTTTGATCGCCGCCTTCGCTGGCGCGCTGGACCGGGAGACGGCCGGAGTGGCGGCGGAAGGCGCGCCGGCTTCGTACGCCGGGATGCTGACGGACGACAACTACGCGCTGCCGGCGAGCCAGTTGCTGCCAGGCGTGCTCAAGGAGTTCGACCTGGAGGATGTCTATGCCGCGCTCGCGCCGAAGCCGCTGTTGTTGCTGAACGCGGTGAATGTCGAGACGCGCCGGATGGACCGCGAGGAGGCGCGCGCCGCGTTGGCGGGCGTTGCATTGGCGTATGCGCCGGCCTCTCAGCGGGCGTTGTCCGTCGAGGTCGCGCCATTCGAGACCGACACGCTCGAGCGGCTGCGCCAGTGGATCCTGGAGCGCTAACCTGCTGCGCGCCCGTTGCATCGCGAACAGTCGCTCCAGGCGCACGGAGCGGAGCGCGCCGGCGTTGATAGGCTTATCAGAATAAGGAGGCGGGCATGAGATTGGTGTCCGACGAGAGCGGGACGGGGAACCGGGGCGGGCTGGCGCGGTTCTCGCTGGGCGTGGGAGACCGTTTCGCGCGCCAGGGCGCGGCGCAGTTGAAGGCCTTTGTGCAGGCCGCGGCGCAAGGCGTCGAAATCACGCCGGTGTGGAATAAGTCGCACCGCGAGCACACCATCGTGGGTTCGCGGCCGCAGGGGACGTGGGACGAGGCGCGCGAGGCCGTGGCCGAGACGGGCTGGCGGCGGCCGTACTTTGTGGATGCGGACCATGTCGGGCTGCGGACGGTGGATGAATTCCTGGAGTGGAGCGACTTCTTCACGCTGGACGTGGCGAACTCTTTGAAGCTGCGCGCGAGCGAGGAGGAAGCGCGGGGCTTCGCCGCGCGGCATCCGGAGCTGAGCGGGACAGTGGCGATCGAGGGGATTGAAGAAGCGTTTGAGACGACCGCGGAGCAACTGGCCGGGATCGCCGCACGGCTGCTGCCGGCGTGCGCCGAGGCGGGCCGCATCTATCAACACATCAGACAACGCAAGGGCCGAGCGTTCGTCACCGAGGTCTCGATGGACGAGACCGGGCGGCCGCAGACGCCCTACGAATTGCTGGTGATTCTGGCGGCGCTGGCCGACGAGCACGTTCCGGCCGAGACGATTGCGCCGCGCTTCTGCGGCGAGTTCCACAAGGGCGTCGATTACGAGGGCGACGCGGCACAGTTCGAGCGTGAATTCCGGGCTCACGTGGCGGTGATCCGCCATGCCGTGGGGCGCTACCAACTACCTCTCACGCTTAAGCTGAGTGTGCATTCGGGCAGCGACAAATTCTCGATTTATGGGCCCATCCGCCGCGTGCTGGAGGCCACCGGCGCGGGGCTGCACCTGAAGACCGCGGGCACGACCTGGCTGGAGGAACTGATCGGATTGGCGGAGGCCGGCGGGGCGGGGCTGGAGCTGGCCAAGGAAGTCTACGCGCAGGCCTGGGCGCGGCGCGAGGAGCTATGTGCGCCCTATGCGGAAGTAGTGTGCATCCGCGCCGAGAAGCTGCCTGCGCCCGGGATAGTGCGGGCGTGGACGGCGCCGCAGTACACCGGCGCGCTGCGGCACGAACCAGTGAATCCCGAGTTCAACGCCGATCTGCGGCAGTTGCTGCACGTGGGCTATAAGGTTGCGGCCGAGATGGGGGCGCGCTATCAGGCCTTGCTCAAGGAGTGCGCCGGGCCGATCGCGCGCAACGTGACTTACAACCTGTTCGAACGGCACATCCGCCCGCTGTTCGTCGGGGCGTAGCGGCCGGCCGCGCGCGCGGCAGCGAATTCCGGTATAACGAACGCATGCTTGATGCACTGTTATTCTCGGTCAGTTACTCGGGATCGTGGGGCCAGGAGACGCTGGAGCTGGAGCCATTTGTGGACCGCGCCGCGGAGCTGGGGTTCGAAGGAGTCATGTTGGGGGGCAAACGGCCGCACCTGTCGGTGCTGGACTGGGGGCCGGAGGCGCGGGCGCGGCTGCGGGAGCGGATCGAGGCGCGAGGGCTCAAGCGCGTGTGCGTCGCGGCCTACACCAACTTCACCGCCGACCTGGAGCACGCCGAAGTGCCGCAGCGCGAGTTCCAGATCCACTACGTGACGGTGCTGGCGGAGATGGCGCGCGACCTGGGCGGCGACCTGGTGCGCGTGTTCACGGGCTACGAGAACCCGGCGGCGGAGTACGGGCGCCAGTGGAAGCTGGTGGTGGAGACGCTGCGCGAGTGCGCCCGGCGGGCGGCGGAGTTCGGTGTGACTATCGGCGTGCAAAACCATCACGACGTGGGCGCGGCGTGGCAGAGCCAGTACGACCTGATCGGCGAGGTGGGCGAGGCGAACTGCAAGGCGGTGTTCGACGCCTGGGCGCCGGCGCTGCACGGCACGGACTTGCGCGAGGCGGCACGCAAAATGGCGCCACTCACGGTGCAGACGATTGTGGCCAACTACCAGCTGCGCCCGCGTTTCCGCTACGATCCGGCGATCGTCAACTACATCGAACAGAAGCCGGCGCTGAGCGCGGTGCCCGTGGATGAGGGGTTCATCGACTACGCGGCCTTTCTGGAAGCGCTGTACCAGGGCGGATTCCGCGGTAACGTAGTCTACGAGATGTGTTCGCCGCTGCGCGACGGGGGCGACGGGCGGACACTCGACCGCTATGCGCGGCGGTTCGTGGAGTTCCTGCGCGAGCAGAAGAAGCGGCTCGGGTGCGGGTAATGGACGCCGCGGATTCAAAGGGAGGGTTGTCATGAGCAGATTCAGTTGGTGGGCGATGGCGCTGGCCGCGATGCTGTGTCTGGCGTCATGCGGGACGCGGAGAGAGGGGACAGCGGCGCAGGCGCGGACCGTGAAGGTGGCGCAGACGGGCCCGGCGGACGTTGTCGGCAACGACGACAAGGCGCTGCAGACCGCGATGAATCTGCTGCAGCCGGGAGACACGCTGGCGATCGGCCCGGGCACGTACAAGATGAACAACAGCGTGTTCGTGCCCTCGGGCGTGACGGTGCGCGGCACGGCGGGACAGACGATCCTGCAAAAGAGCGCGGGCGTCGAGAGCAAGCTGGTCGAGGACGCCGATTACGGTGACACGGTGTTCGCGGTGGCCGAGCCGCGGAAGTTCCAGCCGGGCATGGGCGTGTCATTCGTCGACGACAAGCTCAATTCGGGGTGGGACATCACGGTGTTGACGGTGAGCGCGGTGAAGCCGCCGTACATCCTGGTGGACCCGATGACCCTGCGCGACTACATCGGCGAGAAGCAGCACGGCAAGGTGCGCAACACGTTTCCGATCTTGAGCGTCGTCGATGCCGAGAACGTGACGTTGGAAGACGTGATTGTGGACGGCAACCGCGCGCAGAACGCCTACATCGACGGCTGCCGCGGCGGGGCGATCTACATGTACAGGGTGAGGAACGTGACGGTGCGTCGGGCGGTGGCGCGGAACTACAACGGCGACGGCATCTCGTTTCAGATTACGGATGGCGTGAAGGTGCTCGATTCAGAGTCGTACGGGCACGCGGGCTTCGGCATGCACCCGGGCACGGGCAGCGCCAACGCGGTGGTGGAGCGGTGCAAGCTGCACGACAACGGCGACATCGGATTGTTCCTGTGCTGGCGCGTGCGCCACGCTCGATTCAGCAACAACGTAATGGAGCACAACGGGCACTACGGCATTTCGATCGGCCACAAGGACACCGACAACGAGTTCATCGGCAACACGATCGCGCGCAATGGGACAGCGGGCGTGCTCTTCCGCCAGGAGGGGCCGCAAAACAGCGGGCATCGCAACACGTTCCGCCAGAACAGGGTGCTCGACAACGGCAACGCCAAGGAAGGCTACGGGTTTTACATCGAGCCCAGCGCCACGGATCTGCTGATCGAGGACAACGTGATCGCGGAGACGCGCGGCACCGGCGGAACGCAGCGTTACGGCGTCTACAGAACTAAGGGAGCTGCCGTGCCGACAGTGCGCGGCAACGCGATGTCCGGCCACGGGAAGGCGGACGTGTACTAGCCTCGGCGGCAGCCACGGCGCGCGCTCAGACGATATCGTCGCTGGCCGGATCCCAATGAACAGTGGTGCCGCGGCGATGGGATGCGACCGCCATCTGGACGGCGATGGAGGCGCGGAAGCCGAGGTCGAAAGACGCGTTGGGCCGGCGGCGGCTGCGCACACAATCGAAGAAATTCTGCATGTGCAGGGCGGTGACGTCCTCGTAGGACTCGTCGCCCGGCTCGGGGGCCACGGCGGAGCCTTTTCTGTCGCGCTTTTCTCCCTGCGGGGCGTATACAACCTGATCGGACGGAGTATGAGTAATGGTGCCGCCGGAGCCGAACAGCAGGTCGTGGGTCTCGCCGTAATAGTCGTTGCCGAACATCGAATTCCAATTAAAGAGAAGCTTCTCCGGCATGTGCATGGAGATGTTCATGGTGTCCGGCACCTGCATTTTAGGCGAGCGGAAATTGGCCGCGGCGGTGGTGACGGTTTGGGGAATGCCGAGGTCCAGCGCGCCGAACCAGAAGCCGACCTGGTGGATCATGTTCTCGAACATGTTGCCGCCGGAATAATCCCAGTAGAAGCGCCAGTTGAAGAAGCGCATGGGATCGAAGGGGACGTGCTTGGCCTCGCCTTCGAAGGCGGTCCAATCGAGGTGCTGCTCGTCGCAGTCGGGCGGCAGCTCGCGCATCCAGCCGCCGTAGGGCGCATTGCGGAAATGGAAGGTCTGCAGGGCGGTGAGCGCGCCCATACGTTCGGGCGTGACCAGTTCGCGGACCTTTTGGAAGCCCGCGCCGCTGATCATCTGCATGCCGATCTGCACGACGCGGCCGGAGCCCTCGAAGGCTGTGCGCATGCGGCGGGCATGGGCCGGCGTGAAGGCCATCGTTTTTTCCTGATAGGCGTCCTTGCCGGCGTGCATCGTCATCTCGAAATGCTGGCAGTGGAGGTGCTGTGGGGTGGCGATAAGGACGGCGTCGATGGACTTGTCGTCGAGAAGCTGGCGGGCGTCGCGGTAGGTCTTGATGCCGGGGACGAAAGCGCTCACCTGGTCGAGGCGGCGGGTGTAGACGTCGGCCACGGCGACGGGTTCGACGTTGGGGCGGGCGATGGCCGCCTTGAAAATCTCCTGGCCGCGTGAGCCGCCGCCGATGAGGCCGATGCGGATGCGGTCGTTGGCGCCGAGGACGCGCGCCGAAGCGGGGAGCGCGGAGGCGGCCGCTCCGGCGGCCAGTTGTCCGAGGAATGTGCGGCGATTGGGCATAACTCAATTCTCCTTGACGGGGCAATAGGCGACACAGTCGATCTCGATTTTCATGACCGGGTCGGCGAACGCGACCGCGACCGTAGTGCGCGTGGGCGGATGCTGATCGAAGAACTCGCCATACACCGCGTTCATGGCCTGAAAGTCGTCGCTGTTCTTTAGGAACACCTGGGCCTTGACGACGTCGGCAGGCGTAGCGCCCGCGGCATCGAGCAGGCGTTGGATGTTGGTTAGCGTCAGCCGCGTCTCGTGCTGGATGTCGCCGTAGCTCATGCGGCCGGTGGCGACGTTGACGGGGCCCATGCCGGAGACGAAGATGAAATCCCCGGCGCGGATCACGGGGGTGTAGGGCCCGCGCGGCTTGGGCGCGTCAGGCGGGAACAGTCGCTCGATCATGATCCAATCCTCGCAAACGACGAAGCGGAACTGCGCTCGGGCCCAGGGCGGCCCCGCCCGCAGCTCCAGCGCGGTTGAATAATTTTACTCCGGCTTGCGGCGGCGCGCGGGCGCGCGGCGCGGCTTGTCGGTATTGCCGTCGGCGACGCGTTTGCGCGGCGGGGCGCGCTTGCGCGTGGTCTTGGGCATCGGTTCGTCGACGACGGGTATTTCGCCCGTGGCCGTGGGCTGGCCGCGAACGATGGGCTGCTTGAGGTCGTGCTCGCTGAGAACCTCTTCCTCGTGCGCCTCCATTGCGGGCAGCGCCGGCGGATAGAACTCGGCGCCGAGAAAGACGCTGAGGCCGCCCTCGGGATGCGGCTCGACGCGCACGACGGTCTTGTCCTGGGCAAAGTTGAGAAACTCGGCGAAGCCCTGGAAGCCGTAGTTCTTGTAATCGAAGCCGGGGTGCTCTTCCTTCATCCAGTTTTCGAGATCGGCGGCCTTCTGGCCGGCTTCCTCGAACTCCAGGCGGTGGATCTCGAGCACGTCGCGCAGCTTGGGCAGGGCCTCCTCGGGACGCGGCGCGGGCTTATCCTTGAAGGCCCCGCCGCGGCGCTCAATGTAGTAGCGGCCGCCGGTGCCCTTCACGTTCACCAGGTCGGCGCGCTTGAGCTTGTCGATGAACTCGGAGAAGCTGCGCGCGCCGTAGGCGCTCTCGTTGAAGGCGGAATCGAGCTGCAGCATCGTGGACTTGAGCAAGCCGAGCTGCGGCTGGACGTTGCGCCGCTCCAGCACCTGCAAGGCGCGCTCGACCAGGGGCATCGAGAGCATGAGGTCGAGCGGGGCGGGGCGCGCCTGGATGTTCTGGTCGCGCTGCTGGGCCTCCTGCTGGCGGCGCTCCTCGCGGTCGCGGCGGCGCTCGTCGCGGTCGCGGCGGCGGCTGTGCTCGCGCTCGCCGCGGTCCTGTCCCTCGTGGGGCCGCTCCGGCTCCTGGCCGCCGGCTAGCGGCGCGAGAGCTTGCACGGGGGCGTGGTGGGCCGGCTCGAGGTTGAGCAGGGATTCGAAGCTGACGAACTCGTGGCAGTTCTGCTGCAGGATGGTCGAGGTGAAGGCCTTGCCGCCGACCACGAACACGGTCTTCCCGTATTCCTTCAGCTTGTTGACCAGGGGAATGAAGTCGCTGTCGCCGCTGATGATGGCGAAGGCGTTCACGTGGTCGTGGGTGAAGGCCATCTCCAGCGCGTCCAGCGCCAGGTTGATGTCCGCGCCGTTCTTGTCGCCGCGGGGCGACGGAATGCGTTGGACCATCTGCACGGCGTTTTCCGCCATCTGGCGCGTGGCGCCCTCCTGGCGGCTCCAGTTGGCGTAAGCGAACTTGGCTACCAGGTCTCCGCGCTCCTTGAGTGCTTCCAATACGAGCGACACGTCGAATTCGCGCCGCAGGGTCGATTTAACGCCGATTTCGATGTTGTCGTAGTCGACAAATACGGCGATGTTCAGTCTTTCTTGCATCATTGAGCCCGTTACGGGCTACTACAAGTATAAACCCCGGACGGGCAGCGATTTACAATCAAGGAAGACGAATGGCGGAAAAGCCCTACAAGGAACCGGCGCTGGCGCTGAACCGGATCTACACCCGCACCGGCGACGCCGGCGAGACCGGGCTGGCCAGCGGCGAGCGCGTGCCCAAGGACGCGCTGCGCATCGAATGCTACGGCACCGTGGACGAGCTCAACGCCTGGATCGGCCTCGCGCGCCAGACGGCGATGGAACTGGCCGCGCAGGCGCCAGACCTGGCCGAGCTGTGCGCGAGCCTGCTGCGGATCCAGCATGAGCTCTTCAACCTAGGTTCCGTCCTCGCCACCGCGCCGGACAAGCTCGCGCCGCGCCAACCCCGCATCGCCGAAGTCGAAGTCACGGCGCTGGAAGCGGAGATCGACCGCGCGACTGAGAAGTTGTCTCCGCTGATGAGCTTCGTGCTGCCGGGCGGCTCGCGGCTGAACGCCGAGCTGCACATCTGCCGGACGGTCTGCCGCCGCGCCGAGCGCCTCGCCGTGCGCCTGGCGCGCGAGGGCGGGTCTGACACTCTGGCGCGCGAGGGCGGGGCGGACGAGCTCAGCGTGCGCTACCTGAACCGGCTGAGCGACGCGCTGTTCGTCTACAGCCGGCGGGCCAATCAGTTGCTGGGCCTGCAGGAGACGCTGTGGGAGCCCAACCGGGCGGCTTCGGCGCTGTGAACAGCCTCATACGCGCTCCGCAGCCGGTGGCGGTGGCGCGCGGGCGCGCGGGCGATTCCCGATAGAATGGAAGCTCTACGAGCGGTGCGAGAGCGTGGACCGGCGAGCGCGCGGAAGCACGCGTTGCGCGTCCCGCTGCGGTGCGCCGTCGGGAGCATAGAGCCGCAGCGCCGCGCAAGCTGCAGGCGGCTAAGGGAATTCATAGGGAGTGGATATGCCTCAAGAACTGTGCGACATCGGCCTGATCGGGCTGGCGGTGATGGGCCAGAACCTGGTGCTGAATATGAACGACCACGGCTTTACGGTGGCGGTCTTCAACCGGACCGTTTCCAAGGTGGACGACTTCCTCAACAACGAAGCCAAGGGCCGCACGATCGCCGGCGCACACTCGATCGAAGAGCTGACCCGGCTCCTGAAACGGCCGCGGCGCGTGATGCTGATGGTCAAGGCCGGCGAGACGGTGGACCACATGATCGACCAGCTGGTGCCGCACCTGGAGCACGGCGACATCATCATCGATGGAGGTAACTCGCACTTCCCGGACACGACGCGGCGCACCGAGGCGCTGGCCGAAAAAGGCATTCTGTTCATCGGCACGGGCGTCTCGGGCGGCGAAGAAGGCGCGCGCCACGGCCCGTCCATCATGCCCGGCGGCAACCCGCTGGCGTGGCCTCACGTGAAGGAAATCTTCCAGGCGATCGCGGCCAAGGTGAGATGGCGCGCCCTGCTGCGAGTGGGTCGGCGAGGACGGCGCCGGCCACTACGTGAAGATGGTCCACAACGGCATCGAATACGGCGACATGCAGCTGATCTGCGAGGCCTACCAGATGCTGAAGGACGGGCTGGGCCTGACGGCGGCCGAACTGCACGACGTCTTCGCGGAGTGGAACAAGGGCGAACTGGACAGCTACCTGATCGAGATCACGCGCGACATCTTCGCCAAGCAAGGACGAGGACGGCACGCCGATCGTCGACAAGATCCTCGACACGGCCGGCCAGAAGGGCACGGGCAAGTGGACCGGCATCAGCGCGCTCGACCTGGGCATGCCGGTGACGCTGATCGGCGAGGCGGTGTTCGCCCGCTGCCTGTCGGCGATGAAGGAGGAGCGCGTGGCCGCGTCGCAGGTGCTGCGCGGCCCGGGCCGGTGCCGCCATCGAGCGACCGCAAGGGCTTCATCGAGGACGTCCGCGCAGCGCCCTGTACTGCTCCAAGATTATCTCCTACGCGCAGGGCTACATGCTGCTGCGCGAGGCCGCCAAGGAGTACAAGTGGAACCTGAACTTCGGCGGCATCGCGCTGATGTGGCGCGGCGGCTGCATCATCCGCAGCCGCTTCCTGGGCAAGATCAAGGAGGCCTTTGACAAGAATCCGCAGCTCGAGCAACCTGCTGCTGGACGAGTTCTTCACGACGAAGCTGCTGACAGCTACCAGGCGGCCTGGCGGCGGGCCATCGTGCAGGCGATCGAGCTGGGCGTGCCCGACGCCGGCGTTCTCGACGGCGCTGGCGTTTTACGACGGCTACCGCACCGCGCGCCTGCCGGCCAACCTGCTGCAGGCGCAGCGCGACTTCTTCGGCGCGCACACTTACGAGCGCGTGGACAAGCCGCGCGGCCAGTTCTTCCACACCAACTGGACCGGCCACGGGGGGCGTGTGTCATCGTCCACGTACACGGCGTAAAGGGCGCGTTGAAGGTTAGGGAGAAGGCATGAAATACGGTCTTAATATCAAGCCGAAGGGCGCCCTGGATTTGCTGAGCCTGGGCGCCCTGGTGCACCGCCTGGACCCGGGCATCATCCCGTTCCGCAAGGCCACCGAGTGCCAGATCCACGTCAGCGGCGGCGAGTTCAACTGCGCCGCCAACCTGTCGGACTGCTTCCGCCTGGCGACGGGCATCGCCACGGCGATGGTGGATTATCCGATCGGCGATCTGATCGCCGAGCGCGTGCGGGCGATGGGCGTGAAGCCTTTCTACAAGCATTTCAAGCACAACGGCGTGAACGGCCCCAACATGGCCACCGTGTACTAGCGATCGCGGCTACGGCGTGCGCGCGCCGGTGGTTTTCTACAACCGCTGCAACGAAGCCGCGGCGCTGCTCAAGCCGGGCGACTTCGATTGGAGCGCGATCTTCGCCGCGGGCGTGCGCTGGTTCCACTAGCGGCGGCATTTTTGCGGCGCTGTCGGAGACCACCGGCGAGCTGATCATCGAAGGCATGAAGGCGGCCAAGGCGGCCGGCGCGGTGACGTCGTTCGACTTGAACTACCGCGCCAAGCTGTGGAACATCTGGGGCGGCCACGCGCAAGGCGCTGGCGGTGATCGCGCGCATCGTCGAGCACGTGGACGTGCTGGTGGGCAACGAAGAGGATCTGCAGATGGGCTTGGGCATCGCCGGACCCGAAGTCGCCGCCAAGTCCAAGCTCGACCCCAGCGCGTTCTTCGCCATGATCGACAACGTAGTCGCGAAGTACCCGCATGTCAAAGTCGTGGCCACGACGCTGCGCGAGGTGCACTCGACCAACCGGCACAGCTGGGGCGCCGTGGCGTGGATCGACGGCAAGACCTACATCGCGCCGACGGCGGAACTGGACTGTGCTGCGACCGCGTGGGCGGCGGCGACGGCTTCGCTTCGGGGTTCTTCTACGGGCTGCTGACTCGGCGAAGCGCCGGAAGAGGCGGTCAAGCTGGGCTGGGCGCACGGAGCGCTGCTGACGACGTTTCCCGGGCGACACCACCATGGCTACCGTGGAACAGGTGCGGGCGTTCGCCAAGGGCGGCTCGGCGCGCATCCAGAGGTAAGCGAAACAGCGGGGCGTTCGGAACCGGCAGGCCGGCGCGGATGCGAGCAAGCCGGACGCGGGGCTATTGAACGTCCGCGGGGAGCTTGCGTTTCCTGGCGACGACGCGGTAGCGGCGGGCCATGACGGTGCCGCCCTGGAAGGCGTCCGCGATGACCGCCGCCTGTTCCTGCTTGTGGCGCGCGCTGCTGCCGGTGGCAGGCGAGGCGGCTTCGGGCCGGCCGGCGTAGCGCAGCGTGCGACGGGTCGAGTCGAGCTGCGGCTGCAAGCGGTCGCGCAAGAACAGGAACGCGCCCATGTTGCGCGGCTCCTCCTGGCACCAGACAATCTCAGCCGTCGAAGGGTAGCGCCACAAGAGGTCCTCGATCTGATCGGCGGGCCATGGGTAGAGCTGTTCGAGGCGCACGAGCGCGCTGTCCTCGAGGCCGCGGCGGCGGCGCTCGGCCAGCAGTTCGTAGTAGATCTTACCGCTGCAGAATATGATTTTCGACGCGCGGTCGGGGGCTATGCCCGGGTCGCTGAGCGTCTCGGCAAAGTGGCCTTGGGTAAACTCGCGCACGGCGCTGACGGCCTCGGGGTGGCGTAGCAGGCTCTTGGGCGTGAAAATCACCAGCGGCTTGCGCGTGCCGCGGCGGTCGGCGCCGCCATACATCTGGCGGCGCAGCAGGTGAAAATACTGGGCCGGCGTAGTGGGGTTGCACACCTGCAGATTGTCCTCGGCGCTGAGCTGGAGGAAGCGCTCGATGCGCGCCGAGCTGTGCTCCGGGCCCTGGCCCTCATAGCCGTGCGGCAGCAGCAGCACCAGGCCGCTGGGCTGGCCCCACTTGGCCTCGCAGCAGGAGATGAACCCGTCGATCATGATCTGGGCGCCGTTGGCGAAGTCGCCGAACTGGCCCTCCCACAGCGTGAGCGTGAGCGGATCGCCGAGCGAGTAGCCGAACTCGAAGCCCATCACGCCGTACTCGCTGAGGCTCGAGTCGACGACCTCGAAGCGCGCTTGCCCGGAGGAGAGGTGCTGCATGGGCGTGTAGACCGCGCCGCTGTCGTAGTCGTAATACTCGAGGTGACGCTGTGAAAACGTGCCGCGCGCGCTGTCCTGGCCGGATAGGCGGACGGGCGTGCCTTCGCACACCAGCGTGCCGAAGGCCAGCGCCTCAGCCGTGGCCCAGTCGGCCGCGCCGCCCTGAAGCACGTCCTTGCGCTTCTCGAGAAAACCCTTCAGTTTGGGATGGAGGTTGAAGCTGGCGGGGAAAGTCGTGAGGCCTTGAATCACGGTCTCCACCAGCGCCGCGTCCACGGCCGTGCGCGGACAGGCGTCGGCCACGGCGGGCGGCTGGTAGCCGGTGACCTCCTGCAGTTCCCACTTCTCGCCGCGCTCGATGGCCTCTTCATGGGCCCGGTTGTAAGCGTCCTGGACCTGCTGGCGCACGCGCGCGGCCCACTCCTTGGTTATCAGGCCCTCGCGCAGCAGGCGGTCGGCGTAGAGTTCGCCGACCGATGGACGGCCCTTGATTTTGCGGTACATCAGCGGCTGGGTGTAGCTGGGGTCGTCGCCTTCGTTGTGGCCGTACTTGCGGTAGCAGACCATGTCGATGACAACGTCCTTCTTGAATTGCCGGCGGTAGTCGAAGGCGATCTGGATGGCGCGCAGGCAGGCCTCGGGGTCGTCGCCATTGGCGTGCAGAATCGGCGCCTGGACCATGCGCGCGACGTCGGTGCAATAGGTGGAGGAGCGGCTCTCCTCGGGCGTGGCGGTGAAGCCGAGCTGGTTGTTGATCACCAGATGCACGGTGCCGCCGGTGGCGAAGCCCTTCAGCAGCGAGAGGTTCAGCGTCTCGGCCACGACGCCCTGGCCCGAGAAGGCCGCGTCGCCGTGCACCAGCACGGGCAGCACCTTGTCGTGCGCCGCGTCTCCCATGCGGGTTTGCTTGGCTCGCACGATGCCTTCCACCACCGGGTTAACGGCCTCCAGGTGGCTGGGATTGGGTGAGAGCGAGACCTTGATCTCGCGCCCGCCGACGGTGCGCTGCATACCGCTGGCGCCGAGGTGGTATTTCACGTCGCCGGAGCCCTGCGTGGTCTCGGGATCGACGTTGCCCTCGAATTCTCCGAAGATCTGGGCCGTCGATTTGCCGACCAGGTTCGACAGCACCGTGAGCCGGCCGCGGTGCGCCATGCCGATGACCATCTCGCGCACGCCCTGGTCGGCGGCGCGCTCCATCAGCTCGTCCAGAATGACCATCGCCGCCTCGCCGCCCTCGAGCGAGAAGCGCTTCTGCCCGACGAAGCGCGTGTGCAGGAAATGCTCGAAGCTCTCGGCCTGCAGCAGGCGCATCAGCACGCGCTGCTTCAGCTCCGCGGTGAGCGGCCACAGATTGGCGTGCGGCTCCATGCGCTCCTGCAACCAGCGTTTCTCCTCGGGATGCTGGATGTGCATGTACTCACAGCCCAGCCGCCCGCAGTAGGTCTGGCGCAGCGTGTCGAGGATGACGCGCAGCGTGGCCACGCCCGGGCGCCCGGCGAGCGACCCGGTGATGAACTCGCGTTCCAGGTCCCAGATGGTCAGGCCGTATGTGGCGGGGTCGAGCTCGGGATGATACTGCGGCAAGGCGCCGAGCGGATTGAGGTCTGCGATCAAGTGGCCGCGCACGCGGTAGGCGTTGATCAACTGCAGCACCGCGGCCTGCTTGGCGATCTCGTCCAGTCGCTTGTCGTCGCGGAAGGCGGAGACGACGCCGCCGCGGTCGCCCTGCCATTTGACGGGCTGATAGGGCATGCCGAGCTCGAGGAAGACCTCCTCGTAGAAGCCCTCCTGGCCCTCGAGCAGCGCCTGCAGCTTGCCCAGAAATGCGCCCGACTCCGCACCCTGAATGATGCGGTGGTCGTAGGTGCAGGTGAGCGTCATGATCTTGGCGATGCCAAGCTGCGCGCGCAGGTTGTCGCTCGCGCCCTGGAACTCCGGCGGGTAGTCAATGGAGCCGGTGGCGATTATCGCGCCCTGCCCGCTCATCAGCCGCGGGATGCTGGCGCCGGTGCCCACGGTGCCGGGATTGGTCAGCGAAATGGTCGTGCCCTGGAAGTCGTCGGGCCCGAGTTTGCCCGTCCGCGCCCGCGCCACCAGATCGTCGAATGAAGCCAGAAACTGGGCGAAGCCGAGCGCGCCAGCGTGCTTGATATTCGGCACCATCAGGCCGCGATGGCCATCCTTGCCGGCGACATCCACGGCGATCCCCAGGTTGATCTCACGGCGCACGACGCGGTGCGGCGCGCCCTCGAGCTCGGCGTAAGCGTCGTTGATGCCGGCGATCGTCTTCAACGCGCGCACCATGGCCCACGCCGTCAGGTGCGTATAGCTGATCTTCGACTTGCCCTGCAGTTCGCGCATCTGGTTCAACAATCGGCGATTCTCGTCGATCATCTTCACCGGGATGGTGCGTTGCGATGTGGCCGTCGGCACGCCCAGGCTGACGGTCATGTTCTCAGCGAGCCGCAGCGGCGCGCCCTTCAGCGGCACGAGCTGATCGGAGGGACTGAGGGCCAGGACGGGCGCTTTTGCCGGAGCAATGGCGGACAGTGATGCAGGCGGCGTTTGAACGGAGACTGCGGCCGGAGCAGCCGGCGGGCGCACAGCGACAGCAGTTTCGGTGGCGGCGGCGTCAGCGACGGCTGTCTGGGCGGAAGATCCGGGCATCCGCGGTGCGCCGTTCTCCTTGGGCGGCGCGGATTCGAAAACCTGGCGCCAGCTTTCGTCCACGGTGCCGTGGTCGTGGACGTACTCTTGATACAACTCGTCTTCCAGCCAGCTATTCAGGCCGGGACGCTGCTCGGATGGGCTCGACATAGTGCGATTTGCGCGGGGTACGGGATCAGTCCAGGATTGCCTTTAGTGTAACGCGGAAGCGGCGCTGTGCCGCCCGGCCGAGGCTCCTCTCTTTGAGACGGTCGGGAGCCGGATTTCGATGCAAGCCGCAACCGGGCGGCCAAGCGTACAATCTGAAGAACTCCCCATGAAGATCCTCATCTTCTCCGACATTCACGGCGACGTTGCGGCGCTCACCCGGCTGCTCGACACCGAGGCGGACATGTACGTCGCCGCGGGGGACCTGACCACGTTCATGCGCGGGCTGGAGCGGCTGGCGCCGGTGCTCGAGCAGCGCGCGGACAAGCTGTGGATTCTGCCCGGCAACCACGAGCACGCGCGCGACATCGAAGCCTTCTGCGCGCGCCACGGATTTCACGCAATGCACGGAAAGGCGCTGCATCTGAACGGATGCTATATCGCCGGGCTGGGCCATTCCAATCCCACGCCGTTCCACACGCCGGGCGAGGATTCGGAAGCCGCCATCGCCGCCAATCTGAGCGCCTTCGCCGGGTTGAAACCGCTGGTTCTGATCTGCCACTGCCCGCCGCTGAACACGCCGCTCGACGAAGCCGCGCCAGGCCGTCACCTGGGTTCGAGCGCCGTGGCCGAATTCATCCGGAAAGAGCAGCCCGAATGGTTCATTTGCGGCCACATCCACGAAGCCGCCGGACGCCAGGCGCTGCTCGGTCGAACGCACGGCGTGAATGCGGGCAAGCAGGGCTTCACGCTGGAGCTGCCCGAATGAGGCGCGGCGATCCAGACATTTCGGCCTTTGGCAGGAGCTAAATCGTCTGTCCTGGCCGTCTGGCTTCGAGCCGGAATTCGGCGAACTGATGTCCAATCAACATGCGTAGAATAACGGGGCCGACTACCAGGATTCCGGCCAACTGCGCGACGAAAGTCGGAAGGATGAAGCCCCCGAGCATGCTCAGCACGCCATTTATCGGCACACTCAACATTCCCGCGAGGCATGCGCCGACGCTCTGCCGCCACAGCAGGAACCACCAGACCTGAATCCGCTTTGAGGGCGGCAGCGAGCCAGCGGTCGCTTCCGACGCGGTCCATAAGGCCTCGATCGAAAAATGACGGTAAGGACGCGAGACGATTCGCCCGACGAATAGGTACAGCCCAATGCTGGACGCGGGGACGGCGAACAGATTGACCGCGAGCGCTTGGCTGGAAAACACCCGGGCGATGACGATGGCCGCAGCCGTTGCAGCCGTTGCGAAAAGTTGGGACGGCCAGTAGACCCGCCAGTAGGCGCGTAGGGCTTCCCAGTAGGAGAGCTCAAATGGAAGGGATTCGGGCTCGCCGGACTGCTTGTAGCCGCATCCACATTCCGTGGCCCCGAACAGCATAGGAGCGCCGCAGCCGGGGCAGTTCATCGCTAAATCATATCGTCATCGGCGGGTCGAGAGAATTCAATCCGGGCCGCCGGGGCGATCGCTTGCGTCCCACAACTCGCGGTACGGGCGCGCGCGCCGAGCCTGGATCAAACCACAGTTGGCTGCGATAATGGGTTTCGGCCCATAACAGGCTTGATTTCAATACAGTTACGAGGGCAAACGTGAAACAGCCGCTGATTGAAGCCCGGCAGGTGGAAAAGTGGTACGGCCAACCCGGCGGGAACCGGATCCAGGTGATTGCGCCGCTGGACCTGTGCGTGTATCCGGGCGAGATCCTGGCGCTGCTCGGTCCGTCGGGGTCGGGCAAGTCGACCCTGTTGCGCATGCTCACGGGCCTGTCGGAAGCCTCGGCCGGGCAGGTGCTGTGGCACGCTCAGCCGCTGCACGGGCCGTGCGAGAACGTCTCAATCGTCTTCCAGAGCTTCGCGTTGTTCCCCTGGCTGACGGTGCTCGAGAACGTCGAGGCGCCGCTGAAGGCGCGCGGCGTGGAGGCGATCGAGCGCCACAAGCGCAGCCTCAAGATCCTGGACACGGTCGGCCTGGACGGGTTCGAATCGGCGTATCCGAAAGAGCTGTCGGGCGGGATGAAGCAGCGGGTGGGCTTCGCCCGCGCGCTGGTGGTGGATCCGGAAGTGCTGTTCATGGACGAGCCGTTCTCGGCGCTGGACGTGCTGACGGCGGAGAACCTGCGCAGTGAACTGCTGGAGCTGTGGGAGGACAAGAAGATCAACACGCAGTCGGTGTTCATCGTCACCCACAACATCGAGGAGGCGATCCTGCTGGCCGACCGCGTGATCGTGCTGGGCAAGAATCCGGCGCGCATCCGGACCAATTTCATGGTCGAACTGCCGCGGCCGCGGGACCGCAGGTCGCCGGCCTTCTCGATTCTGGTCGACTACGTCTACAAGATCCTGACCAAGCCCGATATGGGCTCCGACGTGGGGCTGGCGCCGACGCCCACGGCCGCGCCGGTGCTGGAGCCGGAGAAGGTCAAATACCAGATGCTGCCGCACGCGCGTCCGGGCGGCATCGCCGGTTTCCTGGAGATTCTCTCCGATCACGGCGGGCACGCCGACATTTACCACCTGGCCGACGATCTGCTGTTCGAAATCGACGAGATGCTGCCGACCGTGGAGGCCTCTGTGCTGCTGGGCTTCCTAAAGCTCACGGAGGGCGACGCAGAGCTGACGGACGAGGGCCGCGCTTTCGTGGATGCGGACATCTTAAAGCGCAAGGAGGACTTCCGCGCCGCCGCCCTGGAGCATGTTTCGCTGCTGCGGCAGATCGTGCGTTCGCTCGAGATCAAGGCCGACAAAACGCTGCCGGCGGAGTTTTTCCAGGACATGCTGGAGGAACGCTTCAGCGAGAGCGAGGCGCAGGCGCAAATCGACACGGCCGTCAACTGGGGCCGCTATGCCGAGCTGTTTGACTACGACGGCAAACGCGAGCGGTTCTTCATTCCGGATGAAGCGCCGGCGGGCGTGCAAGATGCCGGGGTCGGGCGCGGATTATGAGCACCCAGCCGGTCAGCTTCTCTGTGCGGGTCGAAAAGACGTGGCCGTTCGTGCTGGACGCACTGGTGTTTGCGGGCGTCATCGCGGTGGTGTACCTGATGATGGTCGTCGGGCGCTACTGGTTCGGCGCGATCGTGCCGGCGGCCCAGATCTCGCGCTCGCCGAGTGCGATTCCGATGTACGCGGTGTATTCGCTGGTGCGGATGGGGGTGGCGTACGTATTGAGCCTGATTTTCGCGGTGACCTACGCCTACATCGCCGCGTATAACAAGCGGCTGCAGGGGGTGATGCTGGCGACGCTGGACATCCTGCAGTCGATCCCCGTGCTGAGCTTCCTGCCGGGCGTGATGCTGGCGATGGTTTCGCTCTTCCCGGCGCGCCAGCTGGGGGTGGAAATCGGCTCGGTGGTGCTGATCTTTACGGGGCAGGTGTGGAACATGGCGTTCAGCTTCTATGCCTCGCTGAAGGCCATTCCGCGCGAGTTGCGCGAGGCGGCGGGGATCTACCGCTTCGGCGCGGTGCAGCGGTTCTTTCAATTGGAGCTGCCGTACGGCACGATCGGGCTGATCTGGAACTCGATGGTGTCGGTGGCGGGCGGGTGGTTCTTCCTGATGGCGTGCGAGATGTTCGTGCTGGGCCAGCGCGATTTCCGGCTGCCGGGGCTGGGGTCGTACCTGCAGGCGGCGGCCAGCGCGGGCGACATGCAGGCGCTGATGTGGGGCCTCGCGGCGATGATCACGGTGATCGTGCTGATCGACCAACTGGTGTGGCGGCCGGCGATCGCGTGGGCCGACAAGTTCAAGCTCGAACAAGTGGAGAGCACAGACGTGGCGGAGTCGCCGGTGCTGAACATGCTGCGCAAGTCGCCGCTGCTGACCCGGCTGTCGCAGAAGACGATCGCGCCGCTGCGCGAGCGGCTGGCAATGTACGCGGTGCGGCATCAGAGGACGAAGGAGCCGGGCCCGGCCGCGGTGCGGCTGATGCAGGTGCTGCGGATTGCGATGGGCGGTGTGGTGGTGGTCGCGATCGGCTACGCGGTGTTCCAGGCGCTGCTGACGCTCAAGGGCGTCACATCGGCGGATCTGGTGACGACGATCGAGGCCGCCGGGGCGACGTTCCTGCGGGTGTGGACGGCGCTGATTCTGGGTTCGCTGTGGACCATCCCGGCGGGGGTGGCGATCGGGTTCAGCCCACGGCTCTCGCGCGTGGCGCAGCCGCTGGCGCAGATTGCGGCGTCGGTGCCGGCGACGGCGCTGTTCCCGGTGGTGCTGATGGCGCTGATCAGCCTGGGCGGCGGGTTGAAGGTGGGCTCGGTGCTGCTGATGCTGATGGGCACGCAGTGGTACATCCTGTTCAACGTGATCGCCGGCGCGACAGCGATTCCGACCGAGTTCCGGGAGGTCGCCGCGATCTTCCGCTTCAGCCGGCTGGACCGCTGGCGGACGGTGATCCTGCCGGGCATCTTCCCGTACCTGGTGACGGGGCTGGTGACGGCGTCGGGCGGGGCGTGGAATGCAAGCATCGTGGCCGAGTACTTCCAATTCCGAGGCCAGGTGATGTCGACCTTCGGGCTGGGCTCGGAGATCAGCGCGGCCACCGACGCGGGCAACTTCGCCGTGCTGCTGCTGGCGACGGTGGTGATGGCGACGCTGGTGGTGAGCGTGAACCGGCTGCTGTGGCGGCCGCTGTACCGCCTGGCGGAGGAGCGTTATCAGCTCGAGGGCTGAGGCGCGGTCCGGCCGGGTGTCCCAGAGCATGATGCGAACGGCGGGCAGCGGCCCCAAGTGCGGCCAGGGGGCGCATCCAGCTGGGAGATAATACAAGCCATGCAACGCAGGCAGTTTCTGACAGGCATGCTGGGCGCGGCGGCGGCCTCGCGGGCGATGAGCCGAGGCGCAACGGCCGGCGCGGGACCAAAGCTGGGCGTGGATCTGTTCAGCCTGCGCTCGCAGGGCTGGGACGCGTTCCAGTTCCTCGACTACTGCGCTAAGTTCGGCGTGCGGACGGTCCATTTCTCCGAGATCCGGTTCCTGGGCAGCCTGGAGGACGAACACGTGCGCCGGGTCGGCGAGCACGCCGCCGGGCTGGGCATCGAGCTGGAGATCGGCATGCGCTCGATCTGCCCGAGTTCGTCGGAGTTCGACAGCAAGGCGGGCACATCCGAGCAGCAGATCGGGCGCATGGTGCACGCGGCGACGCTGGCCCGCTCGAAGATCGTGCGGGCGTTTCTGGGCACGTTCCGGGATCGCAAGAAAGGCCCGCCGGGCAGTACGAAGGAGCCGATCGAAGCGCACATCGAAAACGCCATCCAGGCCCTGCGCCAGGCGCGCTCGCTCGTCATGGATGCCGGGCTGAAGATCGCCATCGAGAACCACGCCGGCGACATGCAGGCGCGCGAGTTGAAGATGCTGATCGAAGGGGCGGGCGCGGATTTCGTGGGCGCGTGCTTCGATTCGGGCAACCCGTGCTGGGTACTGGAAGACCCGCACCTGACGCTGGAGACGCTGGCGCCGTACGTGCTGACGTCGCACATCCGCGACAGCTACCTGTGGAACACGCCCGAGGGCACGGCGGTCAACTGGGTGCGGATGGGCGAAGGCAACGTGGGCATCGGGAGCCTGCTCCAGCGCTACATGGAGCTGTGCCCGGGCAAGGCGATGTCGCTCGAGGTGATCGTCATGGGGCCGATGCTGTACCCCTGGCGCAAGCCGGAGTTCTGGGAAGGCTACCGCAACGTCCGCGCGGCTGAGTTCGCGCGCTACCTCGACATCGCCGGCCGCGGCCAGCCCCAGCCGCCCTTGCCGGCGCTCACCAAGGAGCAGGCCGTCGAGAAGGAACGGACCGACTTTGAGGCGTCGATGCGCTGGACGAAGGAGTTCCTCAAGGTGTGATCGGGCCGCGCGCGGGCGGCTCGCGGTCAGCCCGGAGCGCCGGGGACAGGCTAATATATTCATACTATAATCGTCCCCTCGATGGCCTGGCGAGACGAGCGGCGGGGGGCCTGCCATGGAGGCCGATCGGACGCTCATTCAACACTTTTCATCACTTTTCATCACTTTTCGACGAATACACAGGAGCACGGGGCGCGCCACGAAATTGGAGGAACAAAGCCAATTCCGCGGACTGTCCTTTTGCATCAATAGGTTGCGATCGCAGCCGGTGCTCGACGGAGGGCTCGGGCGGGGTGATCGCGCGGGCATGGCCACGCTACACTTTTCTACACTTTTCGACACTTTTCTACATGGTGTAGCGCGGACCGCAGAGCGCGAAAAACAAATAGTGAGGAACAAAGCCAATTGTCGATTTCTCTTTTTAAAATGAATGACTTACTTGGCTATTGTTCGATTGATTGTGCGCTAATCGTTCGTTCTTCAAAGAGCACTGACAACAGACCGCAAAAGCGGGCTACCACCCTCAGCATAGACCCGCTGTCAAGCTGGATTGAGCGTCCGCTCCCGGCGGGCGGGGAAATCGAATAGCGGCCCAACAAGCGCGGCTAGGAGATCTTCCTGAAGACGGCGATGGCTTCAATTTCGACCAGCAGGTCGGGACGGCACAGGATGGCCTGAATGCCGGTCGAGGCGGGCAGTGGATCGAGGCCCTGCTCCTGGAAAAAGACGGTCCGCTCCTCGTTGAAAGCGGCGTAGTCGCGGTCGATGTCACGCAGATAACAAGTGGTCCGGACGACATCCTTCCAGGTGGCGCCTTCGCTCTCCAGCAACCCCGTGATGTTGGTGTAAGTCCGGCGCTGTTGGGCCCGGAAGTCGCCGACATGGACCGTGCGGCCCTGATCGTCGATGCTAGCAGTGCCCGAAATGAGCAGCACGACAACATCCCCGAACTCGAGCCTCAAGGCCCGGGAGAACGAACTGGGGTGGGCGTATTCGAACGCCTCGTTCAGCACGTTGAGGTTAGTAACCTTCTTTTTCTCAATGGATTGGATGCTGGCGTCGGCGCCCGAAGTTCTTTCGTGGTGCATAAGGATTCAACCCGCCACTGCGCACGGCGGCTAACCTCTGCCATCTATATTAGCGTGTCTGAAGGACGGGCGCAGGGCGAGGCCGACGCGCCGCCGCCCGACCCCGCGCCGGGCGCGCCGGGCGTCTCGTTCAGTGGCCGCGGGATCTGTTATTATTGGCGAGGCTTGGCCTCCGCCCGTATTTCCCGGGGCTCGTATCCGCTATGCAAATCAAGATTGAAACAACCGAAATCAATGGCGTTCACGTGATTACGCCGGATGCGTTTCAGGACCAGCGTGGATTCTTCCTGGAGAGCTTTCGCGAGGATGTCTTCGGCCAGCATGGGCTGCCCACGACGTTTGTTCAGGACAACCATTCCGGGTCCGTGAAAGGGGTCCTGCGGGGGTTGCACTTTCAGTGGGAGCCGCCCATGGCGAAGCTCATGCGGGTCTCACGCGGCAGCGCCTTTCTGGTGGCCGTGGACATTCGCAAGGGATCGCCCACGCTGGGGCAATGGTTGGGCGTGGAGGCCTCGGCCGAGAACCGCATCCAGGTCTATGCACCGGCTGGCTGCGCGCGCGGATTCTGCGTCCTGTCGGACTACGCCGAGGTGCAATACAAGTGCACCGGCCTGTACAACAACCGCTGCGAATCCGGGATCCGCTGGAACGATCCTCAGATCGGCATCCGCTGGCCGGTCAGCGAGCCGATCATCTCAAAAAAAGATGAAGTGGCTCAGACGCTGGCCGAATGGCTAGCGCGACCGGAGTCGGAGGCCTTCGTCTACTCCGGCCAATAGCAGTTGGAACCGGCCCGCGGGCAGCGCCCTCGCGTCGCCTGAGCGTGTGGCGGGATGCCGGGCAGAAGGCCGCCCTCTTTTAGGGGACAATTCAAGGAGACGACTCGAGGAGACGCATTGAAAGCCCCATCCTCCGCCAGCTCAGCCATCGAGACCCTCAACCCGCGCGCCAGCGCCGCGGCGGCGAAGGTGGTCCTGTTCGATTTCGACGGGACGCTGTCGCTGCTGCGGGCCGGCTGGGCGGGCGTTATGACGCCGCTGATGGTCGAGGAGCTGGCGCGGCTGAAGACGGGCGAGACGGAACAGCAGCTTCATACCACCGTGCGTGAGTTCGTCGGCCATCTGACCGGCAAGCAGACCATCTACCAGATGATCGAACTAGCCCGCCAGGTGGAGCTGCGCGGCGGCCGGCCCGAGGAACCGCTGGTTTACAAGCGGCGCTATCTGGAACGGCTTCAGGCCCGCATCGCGCACCGCATCGAAGCGCTGCGCGAGCGCCGGGCCGCGCCGGAGAAGTACCTGGTGCCGGGATCGATGGAGCTTCTGACGGCGCTGCGGGAGCGTGGGTTGCGACTGTACCTGGCCAGCGGAACCGACGAGCCATACATGCGCGAGGAAGCCGACCTGCTGGGCGTGACGCCGTATTTCGACGGCGGCGTCTACGGCGCGCTGGACGACTACAAGAGTTTCTCGAAGCAAATCCTGATCCGGCGGATTCTAGAGCGCTCCGAATGCCACGGCGCGGAGATTCTCGGCTTCGGCGACGGCTATGTGGAAATCGAGAACGTGAAGGCCGTGGGCGGAGTCGCCGTGGGCGTGGCCACGGATGAGCTGGAGTGCCTGCACGCGGAACCGTGGAAGCGCGACCGGCTGGCCCGCGCCGGCGCCGACCTGATCATCCCCAACTATCTCTGCCACGAACAACTTCTCACCATTCTGTTTTCCCAATGAGCTCGAAATACACCCCGTTTGACCGCCGCCGGCTGCGCCTGAAGCCGCTCGCGGAGCGAGTGCACGACCTGCAGACCAGCCACTGGATGAAGCTGAACGACGCAGCGCCGCCGTTCGAACATCCCGACCTGGCGAAGGTGGCGCAACATCTCCAGCAAGCGCAGCAGCGTGGCGCGGCGCGCATCCTGATGATGGGCGCGCATCTCGTGAAGGCCGGCATGAACCGCTACGTGATCGACCTGCTGGAGCGCGGCGTGCTGACTCACGTCGCCCTGAATGGCGCGGGCATGATCCACGACTTCGAGCTCGCTCTGATCGGCGCAACCACGGAGAGCGTGGCGCGCTACATCCGCAGCGGCGAGTTCGGGCTGTGGAAGGAAACGGGCCTGCTCAACGATTGGACCCGCGAGGCCGGAGATCTGGGGCTGGGCGAGGCCGTGGGGCAGCGCATCGAGGCGGGCGACTATCCGTATCGCGAACTGAGCATACTGGCTGCCGCCTACCGCTGCTCCGTGCCGGCGACGATTCACGTGGGCATCGGCTACGACATTATCCATGAGCATCCGAACTGCGACGGCGCGGCTCTGGGCGCGGCGAGTTATCGCGATTTCCTGGTCTTCACGCGCTCGGTCGAAAACCTCGAAGGCGGCGTGATGCTGAGTTTCGGATCGGCGATCATGGCGCCGGAAGTCTATCTGAAGGCGCTGGCCATGGCGCGCAACGTGGCACATCAGGAAGGACGGGAGATCCGCCGCTTCACCACCGCCGTCTTCGATCTGGTGCCGATCGAAGGCGATTTTCACCGCGAGATGCCGAAAACGGAAGCGGCCTACTATTTCCGACCGCGCAAGACGATTCTGATTCGCACGGTGGCCGACGGCGGACAGAGCTTCTACTTCTGCGGCGATCACCGTGCGACCTTCCCCGCCCTGTGGCGCGCGCTGGGAGAACGGGTGTGAACATCGACGAAATCCTGGCGGGCATTCCGGCGCTCTCGGCGCTGGTGGTGGGCGATGTGTGCCTCGATCGCTGGTGCCGTTACGACCCCACACTGGCCGAGCCTTCGCGCGAGACCGGCATTCCGCGCATTGCTGTCACTGAAGTGGAATGCACGCCCGGCGGGGGCGGGACCGTGGCCTCCAACCTGCGCGCCCTGGGGACGGGCCGCGTCGCCGTGCTCGGTGTCCTGGGCGACGATGGACACGCGCACGAGCTGCGCCGCGCGCTCGAGCAGCGCGGCATTGACGCTTCGGCGCTAGTAAGCGCGGCGGACGTGCAGACCTTCACTTATACGAAGCTGATCAACCAACTCACGAGCGTCGAGGACCTGCCGCGCGTCGACTTCGTGAACGCTCGCGACCTGCCGGAGGCCGTGCAAGGCGCGGTCGTCGAGCGTTTCCGCTCGCTTGCCGTGCAGTTCGACGTGGTCATCGTCTCTGATCAGGCGGAGCTGGATCGAGGTGGCGTGGTGACCGCATCACTCCGGCAGGCCATCACGGAATTCGCTGGGAAGCATCCACGGACAATCGTGTGGGTGGACTCGCGCACGCGCGGCGAACAGTTCCGCGGCGTGCTCGTGAAACTGAACGAAGAGGAAGCCAGGCAGGCCTGCGCCAGGCTGGGCGTCGGCGCCCGCCCGGAGGCGCTACGTCGCCACATTGGCTATCAGACGCTGCTGCTGACGCGTGGCCCCGCCGGGTGCGTCGTTGTGACTGCGGAGGGCGAGAACCTGGTTCCGGCGCGCCGCATCGAGAAGCCGGTCAACATCTGCGGCGCCGGCGACGCCTTCAACGCCGGAGCCTCGCTGGCCCTGAGCCTGTCCCGCGACCCGATCACGGCGGCTCGCTTCGGCAACCTGGTCGCTTCCATCACCATCATGAAGCCCGGCACCGGCACGGCCTCGCCGGGAGAGGTTCGCCGGCAGGCCGCGGACGCGGATTCCCTGACGGCCTGAATCGTGGGATGCAGCAGGGGGGGGCTGAGTCCGCCGCGGCGTGCGCCCGCTGCACGTCCACCCACAGGGGAAGCTCCGGAGATAGAATGACGCCATGCGTTGGGACGCGTTGGATCCCACGCGTCCCAGCCAGGAGGTTTACGTGCGCGAAACGAATCGAAGAGAGTTCTTCAAGGGCGTGACGACTCAGGCTGCCGCCCTCGCCGCGGCGCCGCTGTTTGTGCCCCGGAGCGCGTTCGGCGCCAACGACCGGATGACCTACGGGGTCATCGCCGCGGGCGGCCGCGGCCGGTACCTGAACAAGAAATTCCAATTGGCGGGCTGCCAAGCGGTGGCGATGTGCGATGTCTACCAGCCGAATCTGGAAGCCGCGTTGAAGGACTCGCCCGACGCGAGAGGGTATGTGGATTACCACGAGTTGCTGGCGCAGCCGGGCGTCGACTTCATCGTGACCGCCGGGCCCGATCATCATCACATGCCGATGTTGTTCGCCTCGCTGGATGCCAAGAAGGACGTTTACGCGGAAAAGCCGTTTTCGATCTCGCTGGCGCAAAGCGAGCAGATGACGAATTACGTCAACAGCAAGTCACAGGTGGTCCAGATCGGGCACCAGCGCCGCAGTTCGGCGATGGTCCGCAAGGCGGAGGAAGCGATTGATGACGGCATGCTGGGCCGCGTCGTGCGCGTGAAGGCGGAGTGGAACTGGAACATCGCCGGCCCGCTCGACAACTCGCCGCTGCCGGGCAAGCTCGATTGGGACCGTTTCCTCGGGACCGCGCCCCAGCGTCCGCTCGAGCCGATGCGCTTCCGCGCCTGGCGCCATTTCTGGGACTACGCCGGCGGCAACATGACCGACCAGGGCGCCCACCTGATGGACGTCGTATTGCGGTTGATGAAGTCTCCACCGCCGAAATCAGCCGTCTGTCAGGGATTCGTCGCTAAAACGACGGGCAGCGAGGATGCCGACGTCTTCACGGCCTCGTTCGAGTTCGATAAATTCATGGCCGACTGGTCCTTGAACTACTGCAATTCTTACAACGACGGATGGTCAATCTCGTTTTACGGCGATGCCGGCACGCTGATCATGAACGACGACGGTTTCATGATCTATGGCGAGCCGTGGAACCCGAAGAAGGAACCGCTGATGACCTACAAGGGCGGCATCCCGGTGGAGACCCACATCGCTAACTTCCTGGATTGCATCAAGACCAGAAAGCCAACCAACTGTACCGTCGAAGTCGCTCAGCGGGCCATTGCCGGGCCGCACCTGGCGAACATCGCTTTCCGCCAGGGGCGCAAGGCCCGACTGGCGCCGGACCTGTTGACAGTGTCTTAAGTGACGTCTCATCCGCTCTCTGATAATCGGTGATCCGGCTGCGCCGCCGGCTTTTCCAGGAGTACTTTAGTTAGATGCAAACTTCGGGCACCGCGGACGGACCATCGGCGCCCCGGCTGCGCCGCGCGCTCACGCTGTGGGATCTGATTCTCTACGGCATTATCGTCATCCAGCCCACCGCGCCGATGTCGGTCTTCGGCGTACTGGTCAAGCGCGGGCACGGTCACGCGGCCACCACCATTTTGATCGCCATGACGGCGATGCTCTTCACCGCCATCAGCTACGGGCGCATGGCGCGCGCCTATCCCAGCGCCGGTTCGGCCTTCACTTACGTCGGGCAGGAAATCAATCCGGCGCTGGGCTACATCACCGGCTGGAGCATGGTCATGGACTATATGCTCAATCCGATGATCTGCGTCGTCTGGATCAGCCAGCAGGCCAACGTTTTCGTCCCCAGCGTCCCCTATTGGACCTGGGCGGTGCTGTGGACGCTGATCTTAACTGGCCTGAATGTCCTCGGCATCCGCGCCTCGGCGCGAATCAACACCGGCCTCGCGGTCGGCATGGGCGTCGTCATCGTGCTATTCTTCGCCGCCGCGGCTCACTTCATCTTCCACGGCCCTCACAGCGGCATGGCGTTTTGGACCCGGCCCTTCTATGATCCCGCCACGTTCAATGTCGGCACGGTTCTCGGCGGCACTTCGATCGCCGTGCTGACCTACATCGGCTTCGACGGCATATCTACCTTGTCGGAAGAGGTGGAGAACCCGCGCCGCAACATCCTATTGGCAACGGTTTTTACCTGCGTGGCCATAGGTCTACTCTCCGCCCTGGAAGTTTATGCCGCACAATTAGTGAACCCGACGCCCGATTTGAGTACCGAAGCTATGGTGGACACCGCCTTCGTGCACGTCGCCGCCCAGGCCTGGGCGCCCTTGTTGGGGATCGTCGGCTTGACACTCGTGGTGGCGAATTTCGGCTCCGGCCTGGGCGCCATGCTGGGCGCCGCGCGCCTTCTGTATGGCATGGGCCGCAGCAACGCTTTGCCCCGTTCCTTCTTCGGCGCGGTCGACCCCAAGACGCGCATCCCCCGCAACAATGTCCTCTTCGTGGCTGCTGCGACTCTCGCAGGCGCCTTCCTTCTAAGCTTCGACCTCGGCGCACAGATGCTGAACTTCGGCGCGCTGATCGCCTTTATGGGTGTGAATCTCGCGGCCTTTGTGCGCTACTACGTCAGAGCGGAAAAGAAAACGCTGGCGAATCTGCTCCCGCCGGTGCTTGGATTCCTGATCTGCCTGCTGTTATGGCTCAGTCTCAGTCGCACGGCGCAGATCGCCGGTTCCATCTGGATGCTGGCCGGCATCGCCTTCGGAGCCTGGAAGACGCGCGGTTTCCGCGCCGAGTTAGTCAATTTCGACATCCCTTCGGACAACGAGACCTGAGCCCGTCCCGTCCTGGCCCCGGATTGCCAAGTATTGTGGCTTGCATTTTGCTGATAGTCACACCTGGCGCAGCGGCTCTATTCGCCGTGCGCATGTCAGATAGGTGTGAAGGCGAGCCACAACCTCGATTGTGTTCGCCTCAGAACCGTGTTCAGCACCTTCGCCGGCCGCGATATGAGTTATTGAGACAACCTGCGGCCTCGGCGCGCCGCATACTGCAATCGGACGTTCACCTCTAGCTGGGCGATGGTGGTATCTATTGGACCATGATCGGCCCGTTGTGCTGGAATGCGCCGCTGATTGTGGGGACCAGCGTCGCCGTCCCGCCCTGCGTCGGAAAGCTCAGCACGCCGTTGGCCGACGCCGCTGTTGCTCCCGAGCTACCCGTACTCGAAATAGTCACAGATCCAGCCGTGGTCGTATTCACATAGTAAGTAGTGTTGGGTACAAGCCCTGCTAAGTAGTGATTTACTGTTCCCGCCCCTTGCGCGAAGCTATAGGTGATCGGCAGGATGGGTGCCGGCGGTGTACAGGTGTTATTAATGCAATTACCCGCCGCGATCTGTGCGTTCTGGAACCCCGCGACCATGGTAGTTCCAACCTGCACCACGTCGGCGTTATTGGCCGTCAGCGGAGTGAGTGCGGCTGTGTCCGCTGCGCTCAGGCTGGCATCGACCGCTGTGAGCCAGTTCTGTGAGTCGCTCGACACTCCCGAGCCGGAGCACCAGGAGGAATTGGTCGTGCAGTTGCGCGGATCGTAGACCGCTAGTTGGTAGATGATGCCCGCGCCAGTGGTGGAACTGTTCGCCGTCAGTACGATGTCCTGGAGTGCGGCTGGTGCGTTCGCTGGCTTGATCGCAGTGATCGCGCCGTTGAACTTCTGCACGCTGCCCCCTGCGCCCATCGCGCCGCAGCCGCTCGAGCCGTTCATGGTGAACGTGGTCAGGCCGCTGCTGTTCGACGGCACCGTTACCACCCAGTTGCCGTTCAGAGCTGTGCACGGCGAACTCACGCCGCTGATGTTCACAGCGAAGTTGGTATTCAGGTGGTGATTGGTCGAGGTCGTGATTGTGACCGGCGTCGTGTTGGATATGGACGCGATACTGACAGTTGGCGCTTCGACGTACCATTGCCGCATCCCGGCTGCCTGCTGCCCTGCGGTTGTCACCTCGACCGGCTTCGCTCCCGTCTTCCAGGGCATGGCGTGACCGCCCCACAGGTTGCCAGTGGCCGTTCCTGCCGTGCAGGATGCCGCGCCGGTCGTGCCGGTGCCATTCAGCGCCAGGTTGTGGCTGTCAAGGTTGGTTACGGTGTAGGTTCCATTCAGCGCCGAGGCACAACCTGTCACCGTAATCTGCGCCCCGGTGTGGAATCCATGACCGCCGCTGAACGTCAGAATGACCGGCGTGGACGACGTGCCGTCGGTGGAGCTTGTGATCGAAGCCGCCTGTGAGTTCAGGTGGTTGCTCAGCAATCGGTCGTACACCAGGAAAAGCTCAGGCTTCAGGTACAGCACCTCACGCTGATACCCGGCGATGAGCGGACTGCCCCGATAAATCGTCTCGATACCCACGCCTCGCGCATAAGCGTAATTCGTCACGTTCTCCAGCAGGTCGATGTGTGCTGGGTGCATCCCCGCCACGCCGAAATTCCCACCGTGGTAGAAGGAGCCGTTGTAGTGGCACCAGCCGCCCTGGATCATCTGAGCACCTGAGCCGGTGGTGGCGAACGTCAGCGCGGTCCCGGATGTGGCATAGCCGCTCGTGGGGCGCAGCGTCGGGGCCTTGTACAGGCCGAACGTCGCGCAGTTGGCTCCGCAGCCTGTCGCGTTCCAATTGATAATGATGTACAGGTTCATATTCGGGCTGGAAGGATTCCAGCCGCGCTGCACGCTCTCCGTGGCGCCGGAACTGCCCGACAGGTAATAAGTCGGCGCCGCTCCCGGCGTCCCCCAACTCAGCAGCACAGGGGTTCCGTTGCCCCATCCGTCCGTGGCGGGGGAAACCAGGTTCACCTGAAGTGTTGCGGATGAGGCCGTCGCCGTGTAAGGTGTTCCGACAGCCCACGGGGAGCCGCCTACGGTGCAGAGGGGGATACTCCCTGCGCCCGAGAAGAAGTCGCCTGGAGCGCCATAGGTCGCGTTCCCACTCAGGGTTGCACTCTGGTAGCCGCTAGTCGCAATCGACGTGGCGAACACGATACTGGCTGCGTTAGAAACGCCCGTCGTGGCCGAGACCAGCGTTACCGCGGTTGACGTGACCGTGAGGACGTGATCGCCGGCCGGGATGCCTGTTCCGATCGCGATCATTCCGGGGCTCACGCCTGTCGTGGAGGAGAAGTTCAGGACCGCGCTGCCAGAGGGAGTCGAGTTGCTGGTCGTCAGCGTCAGAGAATCCACCGTGGCTGTGCCGATCGGCGCTGGCGTCCCGACTGTCTGAACAGGTAAATAGTAGGCTGCGCTCGAATTCGGGAACACGGCGGCATAGCCGCCGGGTACACCAGCGCAAGTCCCCGCCGCGTTGTACATCGCGGCACCGGCCCCCGATTGGGTTGGCGGCGCACTTCGGTTGCACTCGTTAGTCGGAAACACCAGCAGGCTGTTGTTGCCCCGGATCAGCGTCATCGACCCGGCCCAGTCGAGCGGGTCGTGGCCGTTGTTCTCATCAAAGACTGCTGGCCGGTCGTAGAAATCGCCATAAACTGCTCCACTCGTCCAATCACTCCGGAAGTAGACGTGGCCGTAACCGCCCGCCGGGTTGTTCAGATTCCCCAGCACCGTCGGCTCACTGTTCCAACTCGTCTGCGTGCCGTTCGGGTTCCAGAACAGAAAGTCGCCCGTCGTCCCCTGCGCCGTGTGCAGCGCCGCCATGAAAGATCGGAACTGATTGGCGAGAGGGGCGTTCTCCACGTCCGCGAGATATTGAATCCCATCCGGCACGGCAATGCAATTGGGGCACGCTGGCGTTACAGGACCACCTTGCGAACCGCGCTGCAACTGCGACTTGCCCGTCGGCTCCAGGTTGTGCTTGTAATACTCCAGTCCGAGAATCCATGAAAACGGCTGCGTCGGATTGTTCACCAGGTCGTCGCCCATCGCCGTGAGGTTCGAGAGCATCGTGATGGCGAGATCCTCCACTGCGGTAGGAACATAGTTGAAGCTGTCCATCTGGTTTCCGTTCGCCCCGAACCAGCGGGCAACGTATGGCTGATCGCTCCCCAGGTGCATGTGATTGCGCCACGCGTCGTACCAGGCCGGGCCGCGCGGGTCGTCGTAGTAGGCCGCAATTCCAGCCGCGGCCAGCCCGTTGTAATCGCCCCAGTGATAGTTGCACGTCGTGTCAACGTAATAGCCCTGATCCTGCGCCGAAATGTAGGCCAGGATCTGGCCGCGCGTCCAGGCATCCAGGCTGTCCATCACCTGATCGTGCAGGTTGCTGTAAGCCGTCGGAATCGCCTGGGGATAGTTGCCCGGAGCCGTGGCCGTGGAGTCAGTCCAAGGGTTTGTCGAGGCGTTCCAGGCCGATCCGCCAGCCGTGAACTTGCTGGTGATGCTGGAACCCGCCACGCTGCCATTCACCGAGGGTGTCGCTGCCAACTGGCTGGCGAGATAGTTCAAGGCCGTCGCCACGCTCTCCGTGCTCAGCGGCTTCAGCCAGTCGTACATCATCGCCGGACCAATCATGAAGGACCGATCCGGGAAGGTCGCATCATCGTTCTGGTTGTGGTTGTAGTTCTGCCCGCTGCCCACGGTATTCCCTCGATAGTCCTTGCCCTGGTAAGGCGCGGCGCAAACTGGAGTGCCGTGGGTGTCGGAGTCGATAGCGAAGGCCCACCCGATGTTATCGTTTGGGGAGACGTAGTAGGTGCCTCCGTTGAGGCTGGCCAGCGGGCCGACAACGCCCGTGATCGTAACTGGCGTCCCCGAGGGCGGAAGGGACGTGTTGAAGCCCACCTTGACGTGCATAGTCCCGGTGCCGCAAACCCCGCCTGCCGGGATGTCCACCAGCACGGTCCCAGCTGGAATGTTCCCGGTCACGTTATTGCTCAGGGTGATGCTGGTGTTGGGCGAGACAGCGGTAACCGTCGTGCCGGTCGGGAAGTAGGCGTTCAAGGTGGAGTTCGGGATGAAGACCTGATCCCCGACCGCGAATGTGGCGTGGTTCGAGTTGCCGTCGTACCACGTCGTCTGTGTCGTGTAGAGAACATTCGTCCCGGTGTTTGTTTGGGCTGAACTCACCGTGTCGTGGGCGTAGGTGTCCACCGCGCCCCAAATGTTGACACTCGTGTTCTGGATGTTCTGGCCCACAGTCAACCAGGTGGGATTCAGCGAGGGCATCCAGGCGATGCCACCCCAGGTGTTCGGGACGCTGCCCGTGGCGGCCGTAACGTGCGCGATGGTCGGCGTGAATTTGTTAAGCAGCTTGATGGCCTGTATCCCGGCCAGCAGCCCGAATTGCTGCGGGCTGATCGACATGCCGCCCCAACTATAACTCCAGCCAGACGGGTTGACCGTGCCGTCCCCGAGCATGAGATAGGCCGCGATCAGATTGCGGCCCTGGCCAAATGCCTCGGTACCCTGATACCAAGCCGTATCCGTGCCAGGGCGCATCCATCGGTCGCCGGGCGAATCGTCGCTCATGCCCTCCATGCTGGCGTAGACCGGCGGCAACAGGTCGGGAGTGGCCGAGCCGCTGTAGAACATGTACTCGCTGTTGACAAGAGCCTGGAACTCAGCCGTATTCGAGGCCGCGCGCCCTTGTAGAGTCGTCAGGTACGAAGGTGTCAGAATCATCGTCGGAACGCTGGAGGCCACGCTGACGGTCAGGGCGTTGGAGGTGCCCGCAGAGTCAACTACGGTGATGCTACCGAAGCCCTTGGATGCAATGAGGCCAGCCGTGACCGTGGCTGTAACCTGAGTGCCACTCACTACCGTTGTCGAGAGGGCGGTCGATCCCCAATAAACCACCGAGCTTGAGGCAAATCCCGATCCATTCACTGTCACGGTGAACTGCGATCCACCAGAGAAGGCCAGTGTGGGCGTCATGCTCGTGAGCGTTGGGCCAGAGATGGTATAGCTTGACGCCGTGGAGTTACCCGAAGCGCCCTGGACGGTGATGGACGCCGTGCCGCTTGAGCTAATGAGCGTGGACAGCACCGTCGCGGTCAATTGCGTGGAACTGACGACGGTTGTGCTGAGCGCCGTGGAGTTCCAATACACAACATCGCTGCTCACAAAGTTGGAGCCGTTCACGGTGAGCGTAAACTGAGGCCCGCCAGCTATGCCGACGGCGGGGCTGAAGCTGCTGATCGCCGGTCCATAGACGGTGAAGGTGGCGACGGGCGAAGTGCCGTTTGCTTCTTTCACGGTGATGTTGGCCGTGCCCTGCGTTGCGATTAGAGCGGATGTCACCGAGGCTGTAAGTACGGAGGCGCTGGAATAGGTCGTGCTCAGGGCCGTGGAGTTCCAATACACCGTCGCATCCGACGTGAATAGCGAGCCATTCACCGCGAGCGTAAACTGCGAGCCGCCGGCTACGGCGGATGCCGGGCTAAAGCTGGTGATGGATGGGATCAGCACCTGTGCCTCGCTGCCCACGGTGACGTATGTGCTCAGGGACTTGAGGTTGTTGAACTCCGTGGCAAGCCATGCGGCTGGCCTCGCGATCCCGTTTGAAATGCGATTTTCGTCCAGGCTCGCCGATGGACTTGCCGTGCCATACTCATAGCGCGAACCAGCTGTGATGTCTGCCACCTGTGCCGTCGTTGATCCTGGTGCTCCGCTGTGCGTGGCCTTGAGCACCCCATCACGGTAGAAGTACAGATTGGAAGCGTCCCACGCGAAGGCCCAGGAGTGCCACACGCTGTCCGCGTCTATGGCAATCCCCGTGTCCCAATCAGCCCCCCAGCCCCACCAGTAGTAGTCGCTGCTGTTCTCCATTGCATAACGCTGAGCTGCATACGTTTGCGTTCCAGCTGGAGCGTTTCCGCCATAGCCGAACAGAATTGCCGTACTAACGTAGGCCGAATTGTTCCACCAGCCTTGGATCGTGAAAGGCGTCGTCCAGGCCGAAGGCAGGTCGCCCGGGGACGTATCCTGCACCTTGGCCTGCGTGCTCGTACCCAAGCTCACGCCGCCATTCACGATGCCGGTGGCAGCCGTGGGCGAGCCCGACGCCGTGCCGTTGTTCCCGTAGGCGGTCGAATCGTTCACCGAGACTGCCGCGTGGTGCCACACGACGGCGTAGTAACTGTCCCACGCCGCGCCCTTCGTGCCGCCCTGGTAAGTCGTCACGCTAGCGTTGTCGTAGACCGCGCAAAAGCTCCAGTCCGTGGTGTTCGAAAGGGATGAGTTCAACACCCAGGCGTTGACGATCCCGTTGACCGGGTCCCACGACTCGATCTCGAACGAATACGGCGTGGCACCTGCTGCATTCGGAGAAAACACAAGATCGGCGGGAACCGTCTGGCCGTTGAACGTGACGCTATTTTGAATCCTCCCGCCGTTGGCCGCACTCTTGAATGAGTTGCCCGATAGCTGGACGTAAACGGCGAAGTTCGTCAGGCTGCCCGACCCGCTCACCATCGTGTGCGAGACGGTGATCGGCGCGTAGTAGCTGTAGGCCGCCCACGCGGGCATCGAAAACGCGACGAGGGAGAGAAGGAAGAGCAGGCGCTTCATTACTGGTCACACTCCAACGTCAAATTGACGAATGTCGCCGCCGACACTGCCTTCAAATCGAACCCCATAATGTCATTTGCCGCGACCGCCGTCGTCCATCCGGTCAGGGTTGTGGAATGAATCGAGGTGCCGCTGGCAATCGCCGGCGTGGCTGATGCCGTGATTGTGTTGGCGACCGTGGGAATCGCCGTGCCCGTGGCGACCTTCCACACGTCCACGGTGGCCGTCCCGCTGTCCAGGCTCAGATTCCACGCGGAGATCGTGCACGCAAACGGTACGGTGAGATAGGCCTTGGCGCCGGCGCTTAAGGCCGCTCCGTTGCCATTGAAACTGTAAGTGATTGCGCGAGCCGTTGACACCGTGGAGACCGTAGCCACATTACCGCTCACCGAGGCTTTCAGCATGCCGGAAGCGAGCGCGCCCAGGTTCACGGCGTTCGCCGGCGCATTGGTGGCCTGGCTCACCACGTAATATCCGCTTGCATTCGCGCCGGCCGATGACGGCGGCGCGTAGCCGAGGTCGCCCAACGAGCCGTCCGCGTTCCACTTCACGCCGTTGCCGGCGACTCCCACAGCCGTCGAACGCATGAGCATCCAATTGACGCCATTGTAGTCCGTCGTGCGCAGCCAGTGCTGGGCACTATCCGCCCAGAGCACGCGCTGGTTGGTGCTCGGCGTCGCTGGCGCATTGCCCTCGCTGAAGGTGATCTCAGTGCCTCCCGTGCCAGTCGTCTGGAACCCGGCGGCCGTGACCACACCGCTGCTGACCGCGACGCCGGAGTCGGCCGCCGCCGAGCCGTTGTAACTGAGCAGATCGTTGGTTGCGGGTGTTCCGGAGAGGGCCAGACCACCCCCGCCCGTCGCCGATATGGTGAGTGAGTTGCCCGATTGAGTCAGCGTCACATTCGAGCCCGCGGCCAGAGACCCGAGACTGCCGTCGCCGCGAACGTACTGCCCGGCGGTGCCAATTGTGATCAACGGTTGCTTTGCTTGCAACGCGTTCCAGAGATCCGTCTGGCTCGACAGGGTCCCGCCGATGGTGCCCCAAGTGCCGCCGTTGCCGATGGCCGCGAACGCGCCGTTGACACACTGGTAGACGCCAACATTCAAAAGGAATAACAGCTCGCCCGTGACGCAAGAAGAGGGCAGCGTCGTGGCGATGCGCAAGGGCTTTGTCGTCGATGCGCTAGTGAAATCGACGACCCCGGTAGGCGATGCGCCCTGCCGGATAACTGGGTTTTGCGCGACCAGCGGCAGCGCCAGAAACAACAGAGTCGAACAACGTCTCAAAAAATGCACAATACCTCCAGGGAATGAAACGGCGGCCGATTGGCCATGGGCCGTTCTGGCTGGACTGTACATCCTGAAGTCAACTCAAGATACCGCAAGCCTTTTGTTTTCAATCCAAAAAATGTGTGACTTGGGCCAGGGCAGGATACGCAAATGAGTTCGTAGGACGATCGGGCGGCGCGACTGGAAGGGGTCTGCCGAAGGCAAAGAAATTGGGAAGAGATGCCTGTAAGGCGGCCCGGGGAGGAGCAGATTTTCGACGCTTTGAGAAAGGCCCAGAAGGGGAAAAAGCAGGGGTGAGATTGGCCGTGAAAAGGGGTGGGCAAAGGGAGCGTTTCGGGACCGGAAAAGCGCCCCGGCGAGGGGGCGAACACAGAACGAAACAGCGTGTTTTTTTACGGTTCCGGCGAGAAGCGTAATGTTATCGCTAAGTCCTTTAGAACAGGATAGTTACACGGTGAAAGAGGGCATGGGCGCAAGAATTCGCATGTTAATGTTAATAACTCCTTTGATTGCAATAGATCCACCGTGACGCACGGTGAAGCATGTTAATGTAGCACTTTAATGTGCGCAAGTCCTTTGTTTGCCCTACATCCACCGTGACGCACGGCGCAGCGTGTTAATGTTTGCCAAAATGCACGCCAAATTCGACCAAGTCCTTTAGTTGCCGCAGATCCACCGTAAAGCACGGTGACGATCAAATAAGTCCTTTAGAATAAAATACTTGCGCACTCGACGCAGGCGCACTTTTCACCAAATTCGTCTAAGTCCTTTAGAAAACCGTGATTACAGGAAATGGCAAAAAACCGCATTTTCCACGGTCGGTACACGGTAAAAACCGTGTTTTTTGCGGTAAGACCACGGTGGGTTCACGGTGAAATCGTGCACGGCGCTTTGAAGAGAAAGCCAATTAACTAATGAAGTTTTGGTGATCTTATGCTCCCGCGGCTTCATGCCCGATGGGGGTGATGCGGGCCGCGAGGATGGGGGCACTATGGCTTCACGAAGAAAGGAATGTTGGCGGTGGCGCCGTTGCCCTGGCCGTCGGTAGCGAAGACGAAGACGCGATAGGCGCCTTCCTGCGCGGGGGCGGCGAACGTAAGCTGGCGGCCGGCGGCCGGCCTGATCAGCTCGGGCATCGGCTTCGACCGCTTTTCGCCCATGCCGGCGTAGCCGGCACGCGCCACCTCGGGGAGGACCTCCCAGCGCAACGAGATGGGGTCGCCGTCGGGGTCCGACACTTCGACTTGCGCGGTGTGTTCGCCGGCGGGCTTCAGATAGACGTTGTCGAGAGCCGCGTGGCCGTCGATGGTCAATTGCGCGATGCGCGGCGCGCGATTGGGAGGCCAGCGGCCGGTCCACAAGAACTGCATCACGTTGACGGCGTCGGTGCGCTCGCCGGATTCGAGAAACATCCCGTACCAGGTCTGAGTCCGCTCGTGGCGCCACGTCCAGATGAACACGTAGGAGCCAAGACAGCGCTCGACGTCCTTCAGCATCGTGTTCTGATAGCGCTCCAGGTAGCGCTCGGCCTTCTCCGTGCTGGTCTCCTCGATGGACGCGTTCCAAGCGGTGCGAGGCACCTGCCAGTCGCCCGAAGGGCCCCACTCGGTGATGACGTAGGGCTTGATCCAGCCCTTGGCGCGCACCATGGCCGGCACCTGCTCCAGGCCTCCATAGGAATTGACGCCGAGCAAGTCCAGGTCCGGACAGCGCGCGATGATGTCCTGGATGTTGACGTCCTTGTCGTTGGCGAAATCGTCTCCGATCACCGTGAGCGCGGGGTGGTTGGGGTCAACTTCGTGGATGAATCGCGCGATGTCGTTGACCGCGTTCCACACACGCCTGTTGGTGTAGAACACGGAGAGCTCGTTGCCGATGGCCCACATGAGCACGGCGGGGTGGTCCTTCAATTCGAGCACGCGGCGCTTCACATCCTCGAACTGCTCGCGCACGGCCGGCTCGTTGCTGTAGTCGAATTTGTGTGCGAACTCCATCTTCATGGGCAGATTGACCAGAGCGGTCAGGCCCAGCTTTTGGGCTTCGTCCAGAGTGCGCCGGTCAGTGCCCGTGCGGATCGAATTCGCACCGCGCGCCGCGAGGTCCGCCAGGGGAAACTTGCCGTTTAGGCCGCCGTAGACGGCTCCCTTGATGTAGTAGGGCTGGCCGCCGCGATAGAGCCGGAACTGGCCGTTCTCTTTCCTGATTTCAACCTTGATCGGGCCCGGGTTGTCCATGTCGCCGGCCAGGCAGTGACAGGCAGCGAGCGCCCAGATCAGGGTGCTTGCGGCCGTGAGGCGCCGGGCCTTGCGGTGCGCGCGTATTGAATGAAAGTTCTTCATTGGTTGTGTCCAGCAGCTTTGCATTTAGAATCCAGCGCGGATTGTGCACAGGCGGAAGTCGGACGAGATGCCGCAGGCCGTTACCAGCCCGATAGAGAGTATATCTCCGCCGGTTGATGTAGAATCGACCCGCTGACGTGGTAAGCACGGCGCGGGCTTTGAGACATTCCAGTGCATAGCGGCTGCATGCTAGCCCGGATATGTCACCAACCATCGGCTGCGGCGCGCGATAGGGCCGCATCTACTGCGTTGCGCTGGGCCCAGGGGGCGCCCCCCGTCCTCGACGTAGCGGCCAGGTACGCCTGCGGGCGGCTACGGCGAGCGCGCCTTGTGGCATTGTTTGACGTTGGGGCTTGATGTTGGGGCCCTCTCATCGCGCCTCGCTGCGATCGCAAGTGAAACATTCGGGCTGGCGTGGCGCGACAGGCCGAGGCAACGGAGATGCCGGCAGGGCAGGAAGGACGGGTTGTGAACAAGAAGCTGTTGATGGCGGCAATTCTGGTAGCTGGCGCGCGGCCTATGGCCGCCGACCCCGCGGAGACGGCGAAGCACCTAGATGCAGCGTGGTTTCGCGCCGAGCTGAGGTCCGAGGCGGCGCACTGGCGCGCGGCTGCATTGCGCCCCAACGGGTTCTTCGCGGTGTCGCTCGACCGGCAGTGGCGGCCGGTGGGCAGTGAGAACGGGACACTGGTGTCACAAAGCCGCCAGATCTTCGTCATGGGCGCAGGTTATGAGCTGACCCACGATCCCGCGTACCTGGACGCCATGAAGAGGGGCGCGGACTTCCTGCTGGAGCATTTCCGCGACAAAGAGCAGGGCCTGTTCTTCTGGCGCGTGAGCCCGGAGGGGGCGGTCATCGACCGGAGCAAGGACAGCTATGGCCTGGCGTTCACGATTTTCGGACTCGCGCATGCCGCGCGGATCACAAAGGACAAACGCTACGCAGCCGCGGCGCTCGAAACGTGGGCCCAAATGAAGGAGCACCTGCGAGAACCATCCGGTTTCTTCAGGCCAAAGATGGACCGCGGATACACGAGAACGACGGGTGAAAACACGCAGAATCCGATGATGCACCTGTTCGAGGCCCTGCTGGCGCTGCACGATGCGACGGGCTCGCCAGAAGTGCTGCGCGATGCGCAGGAGCACGCCGACCGCATTTTCAGCAGGCTATTCCAGGAACAAGAGGGCCGCCTGCCCGAGTTTTATGACGCGGAGTGGAAACCGGCCGCGGCCGAGAAGGGGGGACACATCGAACTGGGCCACCAGTTCGAATGGGCCTTTCTGCTGAGCCACGCCGTCGAAAAGGGCTTGCCAAACCGGTATCTCGCGATTGCAGGGCGGCTGCTCGATTACGGCATGAAAGTCGCGTATGACGCGGAGGAAGGCGGGATCTTCACGCAAGGTGATTACGACAACCGGGCGGTGCGCGGGCCGAAGGGCTGGTGGCAACAGTGCGAGTTCCTCCGGGCGCTGATGCATTGGGCGGTAGTGCGAGGCCGCACGGATCTTTGGCCGGCATTCGACAAGTCGCTGGCCTTCGCCAAACGAAATCTGATGGACTCCGAATTCGGAGGGTGGTACTACTCCTACGACCCGCAGAACCCCACCATGCGAAGCGGCAAGGGAAGCGAATGGCAGGCGGGGTACCACGTTACTGGAATGTACGAGGAAGGCCTGCGCCTTTCGAAGTAGCGCAGACCGCGTTGCCGAGTGCGCGCCCAGGCTGTAGCGCCAGAGCAGATTCACAGTTTCTGTGAACTCGGCCGGCGCGGGTTGGGTGGGGGGGAGGGGACACTCTGCGCGTGCCGCGGCGGCACGCTGGGGTTCCCTCGGCGCGACGTTCGGAGGCTGTCGATCAAGCGCCGCGGCCCTCGGTGTCCCCATCCGGGAGCGGCCCCATTGCGGGTGGCCCGCCTCCGCGACTCTTGTCTCTATGGCGGGCGAGCAAGGGGCGCCCGCTCCCTCGCGGTCGCGGCTCTGAAAGGAACCCGGACGTCAACACGAATGTCAACGCAGCAGACAAGAGTGTCTGCGCCACCCAACTCCGCGACTCTCGTCGCTATGGCGGGCAAGCAAGGTGCGCACGCTCCCTCACGGTCGCGACTCTGAAACGAACCCGCACGTTAACACGAATGTCAACGCAGCAGACAAGAGTGTCTGCGCCACCCAACTCCGCGACTCTCGTCGCTATGGCGGGCAAGCAAGGTGCGCCCGCTCCCTCACGGTCGCGGCTCTGAAACGAACCCGGACGTCAACACGAATGTCGACGCAGCAGACGAGAGTGTCTGCGCCACCCGCCTCCGCGACTCTTGTCTCTATGGCGGGCGAGCAAAAGGCGCCCGCTCCCTCGCGGTCGCGGCTCTGAAACGCGGTCATTCATCCGCAATGAGTTGCCGGACCACGCGAGTGTGGCCCGGCTCGCAGAATGCCTTTTTCAACAGCCTGTGTAGTGCCAGCGGACGCAGTTCGGCGACTGGCTGGCCGGCCGAGTGAGGCGGCGGCGTAGTTTCGGGCGGGATCAAAGCTCGAGGCGCGCCAGGACGACGTTTTCGCCGAGCTCGCGTTGGAGCTTGAAGCCGAGCTTTTCGGCGATCTTCTGCATGACGCCGTTTTCGGCCAGGATGTCGGCGACGATGGCCTTCACGCCCTCGCGTTTGCCGATATCGATGAGGCGACGCAGCAACTCGGTGCCGAGGCCCTGCTTCTGCATCTCGTCGCTGATCACGATGGCGAATTCGGCCTCGTCACCGCCGAGGCCCTGGAGACGGCCGACGCCGATGATCTCGGGCTCGCCGGTGGTGGGGTCGGTGCGCTGGGCGACGAGAGCGATCTGGCGGGAATAATCGATGAAGCAGATGCGCGTGAGGCGCTCGTGGGCGGTGCGCTGGCTCAGATTCAACATCTGCAGGTAGCGCTGATAGACGGTGCGCTCGGAGAGCGACTGATGGAACTGGACCATCATCGGCTCGTCCTCGGGGCGGATCGGACGGATGTCGACCGGCTCGCCGTTGCGCAGGCGCCAGGGCAGCTCGTACTGCGCCGGATAGGGGCGGATGACGGGGCGGGAGAGTTGCTTCTCCGCGGTCCCGGCGGGATGCAGGACGACGCGCGCGTCGAGCGCCAGAAGGCGCTCGGGCGAGGCCAGCAGCGGGTTGATGTCGATCTCCTTGATCCAGGGCTGCTCGACGACCAGTTGGCTGAAGCGCACCAGCAACTGCTCGAGGCCGGCGAGGTCCACGGGCGGCCGGCCGCGCACACCCTGGAGCGCCTTATAAATGAGGGTCTTTTCCATCATGCGGCGGGCGAGGGTGGTGGTCAGGGGCGGCAGGGCCAGGGCGCGATCCTTGAAGACTTCGACCAACTGGCCGCCCATGCCGAACAGCAGCACGGGGCCGAACTGCGGGTCGATGGAGGAGCCGAGGATCACCTCATAGCCGTCGAGTTTGGCGAAGGGCTGGACGTTGGCGCCGCCGAAATGCCCTGCGCCGACCTTGGCCGAGACCGAGTCGTGAATCAGGCGGAAGGCGTTGCGGACGGCGTCGGCGTTCTTCAGATTGAGCTGCACGCCACCGACGTCGGTCTTATGCGTAATGGTCTCGGAATGGAGTTTCAGAACGACCGGGTAGCCCATGGAATCGGCGGCGGCGACGGCCTCGTCCTCAGTGGCGGCGATCACCGCGGGCAAGGTCGGGATGCCGTAGGCGGCGAGGACATGCTTGGACTCGAACTCGGTGAGAATCTCGCGCCCTTCGGATTTGACCTTTTCGATGAGGGCGGCGGCCGTGGCGTGGTCCGCGCCGTCGCCGCCGGCGGCGTTGCGCGGGGTCTCGTACAGGCCGCGCAGGTTCTGGGAGTAGCGCCACATATAGTTGAACAGGCGCGCGGCGGTGTCGGGGTAGGGATAAGTAGGGATGCCGGCAGCATTGAGAATCTGCTCTCCGGCGGCGACGCCGGCGCCGCCCATCCAGCTCGCGAGGACAGGCTTTTCGCCGAGCTTGGCATAGGGCTTGAGACACTCGGCGGTACGCGTGGCGTCGGTCATGGCCTGGGGCGTGAGGATGACCAACATGCCGTCGCTGTTGGGATCCTTGGCGACGGTTTCGAGAGCCTTGGCGTACCGGGCGGGCTCGGCGTCGCCGAGAATATCAAGCGGGTTGCCGTGGCTCCAGGCGCCGGGGAGGAAGGTATTGAGCTCGGCGATGGTCTGGGCGGAGATCTCGGCCAGTTCGCCGCCGCCGAGCAGGAGCGAGTCGGCCGCCAGCACGCCGGGACCGCCGGCATTGGTCAGAACGGCAAGGCGGCGGCCTTTCGCACGGGGCTGTTTGGAGAGGACCTCGGCCATATAGAAGAGGTCGGAGATATTGTTGACTCGCAGCACGCCGCAGCGCTCGAAGGCAGCGTCGAGGACATCGTCGGAGCCGGTCATGGAGCCGGTGTGCGAAGCGGCGGCCTTGCTGCCGGCGGCGGTACGGCCGGCCTTGATGACGATGATGGGTTTCATCAGCGCCACTTCGCGCGCCGCCGAGAGGAAGGCGTGGGCGTCGCCGACGCTCTCCATGTAGATCAGAATGCTGCGCGTTTTGGGATCGCTGCCGAGGTAGTAGATCAGGTCGCCCCAGCCGATGTCGGCCATCGAGCCGATCGAGATGAACGCGCTGAAACCGACCATTTCACGCAGGCTCCAGTCCAGAACCGCCGTGCACAGCGCGCCGCTCTGGCTGAGGAAACCGACGCTGCCGGTATGGGCCATGCCGGCGGCGAAAGTGGCGTTGACGCCGGTGGGCGGGATCATCACGCCCAGGCAGTTCGGGCCGATGATGCGGATGCCGGCCTTTTTGGCCTCGGCCAGCAGATCGCGCTCGAGCTGTTTGCCCGCCTCGCCGGCTTCCTTGAAACCGGCCGAGATGACGACCGCGGCTTTGATGCCCACCGCGCCGCACTCGCGGATGATGCCGGGAATCAAGCGGGCGGGCGTGGTGATGACCGCCAGGTCGACCTCCGCGGGAATGTCCTTCACGGCCGGATAGGCCTTGATGCCCAGCACGCTGGGCCGCTTAGGGTTCACCGGAAAGACAGCCCCGCCAAAGGGCGAGCTGATCAGATTCCAGAGCGTGGTCCGGCCGACGCTGCCGACATTCTCGGTGGCGCCGATGACGGCGACATTGCGCGGCGAAAAGAAGTGCTGGAGCGGATCGGCGCCGTGTTTGAAGATATCGTGGGCCGTCTCCGGCTTGGCGGCTGTAAGCGGTTTCATGGATCGGGTCACCTCGCGGATTATTCTAGATAAAGGTCTGAATACATTTATTATCCCGCCGTATGGATCCTCGCCGGGGCAGGAATCGGCTTTTTAAGCACGGGGATTGATGAAACTCTGTTTACGCGCGGCGGGCCTCAATAGCCCATGATCTGGTAGCCGGAATCGACGTACAGGACGTTGCCGGTGACGCCGCGGCCGAGCGGGCTGGCGAGGAAGACGGCCGCGTCGGCGACTTCCGCCGGGTCGGTGTTGCGGCGCAGGGGCGCCTTGGCGGCGACGTGGTCCAGGATGAGGGAAAGACCGGGGATGCCGCGCGAGGAGGCGGTCTTGATCGGCCCGGCGGAGATCGCGTTGACGCGGATGTTGCGCGGGCCGAGATCGGCGGCCAGGTAGCGCACGCTGGCCTCCAGGGCGGCCTTGGCGACGCCCATCACGTTGTAGTTGGTAATGACGCGCTGCGAGCCGAGGTAGGAGAGGGTCATGATGGAGCCGCCGTCATTCATCACGGGCGCGACGGCGCGGGTGACGGCGACCAGCGAGTAGCAACTGATCTCATGGGCCAGTAGAAAGCCGTCGCGCGAGGTCTCGCTGAAGGGGCGGGCCAGGTCCTCGCGGTTGGCGAAGGCGATGGAATGAACCACGGCGTCGAGCTTGTCGCCTTCGGCCAGCAGGATCTCCGAAAGATGGCGGACATCGGCCTCCTGGGTGACGTCGCAGGGGAGCAGGCGCGTGACACCGAGCTCTTCGGCCAATTCCTCGACCGTGTCCTTCTGCCGATCGCCCTGGTAGGTGAGGATCAGATCGGCGCCCTCGCGGCGGAAGGCCTTGGCGATCGAGTAGGCGATGCTCCAGCGGTTGGCCAGGCCGAGGACGAGGGTGGTCTGATCCTTGAGAAGCTGAGACATGAATCCCTTATTCTAGCGCACGGATTACGCAAAGCCGCACAAACACTAGGGTTCGGAGCATCCCGTGGGCGGGTGTCAACGGATGGGCGCGGGCGCTCCGCCGGCTTTGGCGCTGCGCAGCGCGGCGTCCATGAATTCGAACATCTCCATGGTTTCGCGTTCGTTGACGGGAGGCTGGCCGGTCTCAAAGAACTTGATGATCTGTACCACGAGTTCGCGGTAGCCGGTGTACAGATCCTTCTCGCTGGTTCGGATCACTTTGGGCGAAAACGCCGTTGCGCCGTAAGCGGAATAGGGGCGGATCAGGCGCAGAACGCCCACCCGACCGTCCTTCCAGCGGCCGGTGATGACGTCGGCGCCGGGCGTCGAGACGCGCCATACCTGTTCGCAGCCCGTGCCCATCAGTGTGTACAGCATCTCGACGCCGTGGATGCCGTACCAGCTCAGGTCCAGTTCGTGGTGCGGTTCCAGGGGCCCGGGGGCCCACACGAAGACGCCGTTCAGCCCTTCCAGCTTGAGCGCCGCGAGGCCATCGCTGAAGCGCAGCGCGGACGAAGTGAACCACGGCACGCCGGAGGCCCGCGCCAGGCGCGCGATCTCGCGGGCATCGCTCAGCGTAGAGGCCAGCGGCTTGTCTATGAACACCGGCTTGCGGCCCTTCACGATCTCCCGGAATTGCGCCAGGTGCGGCCGGCCGTCGACGCTTTCGAGCAGCACGGCATCGACCTTGGTGAGCAGCGTCGCGATGTCGGGAACGAACTCGACGCCGTACTTCGACTGCATTTCGGCGGCGAATTTGTCCACGCGGGTAGCGCTTTCCGGAAGGTCGGGGCTGCCACCTTTGTAGGCCGCGATCACGCGCGCACCGGCGAGGTGTTCCGGGTTCGAGGCGTCATTCAGAAGGGCCGTGAAGGCCACGGCGTGGGACGTATCCGTGCCCACGATGCCCAGGCGCAAGTCGGCGCCATTCAACGATGCCACAGTGGAGAGCAGGATGGCGGCGGGCAAGACCCTCATTCCCAAGATGTTCATTCGCGGCATGGCGGGAGATCCTCCAGGGTGCATTGTACACTAAGGGTTTCCAGTGGACCTCGCAACTCCGGTCACCTACGTCAAGGGCGTCGGTCCACAGCGCGCCGAAGCGCTGGCAGCTAAGGGAATCGCGACCGCCGCCGATCTGCTGTTCTACGCGCCGTTCCGCTATGAGGACCGGACCGACGTCAAGCCGCTGGCGCAGCTTGCGCCGGGCGAGATGGCCTCGACAATCGCGGTGGTACAGGCGATCAGAACGCCGCGCTTCCGGCGCGGCAACCTGGGCCTGGTGGAGGTCGAGTTCCAGGACGGAAGAGGCGGACGGCTGTTGGGCAAGTGGTTTCACGCGGCGTCGTATCTCGCGAAAATCCTGGAGCCGGGAGTGCGTGTCGCGCTGTACGGCAAGGTCGATTTCGACACGTACTCGCGCGAACTGTCGATGATGCACCCGGAGTACGAGCTGCTGCGCGGCGGGGAGGACGAGGGCGACGAATCGCTGCACACCGGGCGCATCGTTCCGGTTTACGAGGCCGCCGGGAAGGTGACCACGCGCGTGTTGCGGGCGGTGCTGAAGCGACTGACCGACGCGCTGCCGCACATTCCCGACGCGCTGCCCGAATCCATTGCGCGGAGGCTGCGCCTGCCGGGGCTCGAATCCGCGATCCGCGAAGTGCACTTCCCGGCCCCCGGCACGGACCTGCGACTGCTCAACAACTTCCGCTCGCCGGCGCAGTACCGTCTGATCTTCGAGGAGTTCTTCTGGCTGGAGACGGGCATGGCGCTGAAGCATGCCCAGGCGCGCACCGAGCACGGCATCGCCTTCGCGCTCACGCCGCGCGTGCGCGAGCAGGTGAAGAAGATGCTGCCCTTCAAGCCGACGGCGGCGCAAAAGAAGGTGCTCGGCCAGATCGCCGCCGACATGGCCGCGCCCGTGCCCATGAACCGGCTGCTGCAGGGTGACGTGGGCAGCGGCAAGACCATCGTCGCCGCGCAGGCGGCGGTGATCGCCGTCGAAAACGGCTACCAGGCGGTCCTGCTGGCGCCGACCGAGATTCTCGCCGCGCAGCATTTCCTGAATCTGCAACGCATCTTCAAGCCGCTCGATTACCGCGTGATGTCCCTCACCGGTTCGATGACGAAAAAGGAGAAGCTGACTATCAAACGTGCGCTCTCCACCGGCTTTGCCCAGATCGCGGTGGGCACGCACGCGTTGATCGAGGAGGATGTGGAGTTCCACAAGCTCGGGCTGGCGATCATCGACGAGCAGCATCGCTTCGGCGTGCTGCAGCGCAAGGCGCTGCAGCAGAAAGGGGTTTCGCCCGACGTGCTGGTGATGACCGCGACGCCGATTCCGCGCACGCTGGCGCTGACTATTTACGGCGATCTCGACGTGTCGGTGATCGACGGCCTGCCACCCGGACGCAAGCCCATCCAGACCATCCACAAGACTCACCTGGAGCATCGAGCAGGTCTACAGTTTCGTGCTGAGCGAGGTGCGCAAAGGACGCCAGGCGTACATCGTCTACCCGGCCATCGAGGAGTCGGAGACCGTGGCGATGAAGGCCGCCCAGGAGGCCTACGAGCAGCTTTCCAAACGCGTCTTTCCGCAACTGAACGTCGGATTGCTGCACGGCAAGTTACCCGCCGCGGAGAAGGAGGCCGTCATGGCGGCCTTTCAGAAAGGCCGCGTGCAGGTGCTGGTTTCGACTACCGTAATCGAGGTCGGCGTGGACGTGCCCAACGCCAGCGTCATGGTGATCGAGGACGCCGAACGGTTCGGCCTGGCTCAAATTCACCAGCTTCGCGGCCGCGTCGGGCGCGGCTCCGAACAGAGCTACTGCATCCTGGTCACCAACCGGCTGAGCGACACCGGCTACACGCGCATCCGCACGCTGGTCGATTCCAGCGACGGCTTCTACATCGCGGAGATGGACCTGCGGCTGCGCGGGCCGGGGGAATTTCTGGGCACGAAACAATCGGGCCTGCCCGTATTTCGAATTGGCAACCTGATCCGCGACTCCGAGATCCTCGAACTGGCGCGCAGCGAGGCCCAGAGCCTGGTCCTCAATCCGCTTTCGCCGGAGATCCTGGAGCGGTCCATCCAATACGTGCGACAGCAATGGCAACGGCGCTACGGATTGGCCCTGGTGGGTTGAGACAAGCATAACCTTAGGAGCACTGCCTCGTGCTCACGGGTTTTTTCGGGAGATGCTGGATTGGAGCGTCGAAGTCATTTGCCATCAATGACATCGCCGCTGCGCCCAGGAACTGATATGAGGAGACACACTGCCCGCTATATGCTCCGGCGCCTGTTTCGGGTAGTGATCCCCTTCAAACGCTGGTTCGCACAACGCCGCCCGCTTGAGCGCCACACCCCAAGGGCCTCACTCGGCGCGCCTGGGAGCCTGGCGCCGCTGATGCTCTCTGCCGTCCACCCAGTCCGCCGATCGCGCGTGCGCGGCCGATCCGGCCCGAGCCGGCCTTAAGCCCCGGCCCCGTACCGCACATCAGGAGCATCCGCATCCTGAGGGCCCGCTCCGCGACATTGGCTGGACTAGACATTGGACTTCAGAGACAGCGGGACGCTAGCACACCAGCGAATTGTAGGCACCCTGAGGGCTGGCCCCGTTGGGGCTGAGTCCATCCAATGCTTCGAGCGTCATCCGCAGTTCGTGATAGACGCGCTTGAGTGCCGGAGTGCCGGTGTCGGCATGGATCTCCGGCGTCGCGCACTTGGGCGCATTGCGCCGCACGCGTCCCAGCAGGGTAATCACACCTCCGAGGTCCACTTCCTGCCCGGCCTGGATGCGTTCCAGCGTGCTGATGGCGAATCCCAGGGCGCCGGATGCGGCATCCAGCTCAGCGAGAATTTTATGCTCTTGGATCATCGTGTCATCTCCTTAGTCACGCTTTCGGCCTAGCAGACGAGCGAACTATATGCATGCTGAGCGCTCCCACCATTGGGGTTAGGACCATCCAATGCGTCGAGCGTCATCCGCAATTCGTGATAAACGCGCTTCAGTGCAGGATTGCCGGCGTCGGCTTGGACCTCCGGCGAGGCGCACTTGGGCGCGTTCCTCCGCACCCGTCCCAGCAAAGTGATCACACCTCTGAGGTCCACGTCTTGCCCGGCCCGGATGCGCTCCAGCGTGCTGATGGCGAATCCCAGGGCGCCCGATGCGGCGTCCAGTTCGGCGAGAATGCGATGTTGCGGCATCATACGGTCACCTCCACATTCACGCTTCCGGCAAGAATCCTCGTGCCCTCCTGGAGCCTCAGATTCCCATTGCGATTTGACAGGTTGTGATTGTTAGTTAGCGAGGTTGCCCGGACGGCGGCGTGGGCCGTAGTCCGGCGGCTCGAGCGAGCCGCTCGCGTGGCGCTGCTTAGATCCAGCAGCAAATACCCGATCCATGAACTCCTCATTGTCTTGTACTCCTGAAAGTGCCTAAATCCGCCGCACTTAAGAAGTAACTCTAATGAGAGGCGGCCCCTGTCTCCTACTCCGCGGGGCCTATCTCTCGAAGCATCGGAAGGACTCCGATGGGAAGATTATAGACCCAAAAGGCGCCAATCGTACTAGTAGTTATGTACCCGATGCTCCTATTTGGTACTAGTAGTAATGTACCCAACGAGCCGAAGCTCACTGGACCCAATGTTCCAAAGCAATGGTACGCATTTCAGGAGCTGTGGCCGCTGGGGGCATGGGTCAGATGAGATTCACTGCATACGGCCTGCGTAAGCCGCGCTTAAGGTAGGAATCGACTCACGCGCGATCCTCAGGCATCCGCCGGGAAGGGGTGTCGGGGAGAACTGAAAGCGGGCACAGGCCTGTCAGCCCCACGGTCCGGTCTCGCGGGGCGTGTTCAGCCCAGTCATCTCAGGGATCAAAAAGGCCCGCCGGCCCTCACTTGCTGGGAGAGACCTGACCGCTGCTCGTGGCCAGGATGGTTCCGGCCGTGGCGCCGGCGACGCCAGCGACCGTGGTGGCGGTAATGATGGTAGTGGTCAGCACCGACGTGCCCGCGGCGACTGTCGCGGCCACCACGTTCGCCATCGGAATCGTGCCTGTGACTGTCGATCCCTGGGACGAGACCACGACATTGATTTTGAACGAGCCCACGACATTGTTGGCCTGCAGGCCGGGAGCGGTGGCCTGCCCATTGGCACCAGTGGTGGTCGTGTAGCTGGTCTGGCCTCCCGGGAAGTGGGCACCGGGGCCGCTCTTGGGCAGCAGGAAGGTTACTTCGGCGCCATTTACCGGGTTGTGATTCTCATCGTAAACCACGACCTGGGGTTCTCGCGCCACGCGCTGTTTGACGTTGTTGACGACGTCCGAGCCCTGGACAATTTCGATGAACAGCTTCGGGCGGCCCTTCTGCTCCTGCTTGTCGCTGTCCTGTTTCTGAGGGGCTTGCTGCTCCTGCGCACCCACGGGCAACCAACCGCCGCCGGCCATTGCGGCCAGCGCCACGATGCCGACGCGCAGAAATCTAATTGCTTGCCTCGCTTGGCTCATCCGCCTGACGCCCCATCCTCGACCGACGACGTTCGCATTATTATAACCGTCGCGCCAGTCCATCACAAATAATAAAATCTATCCTGCTTATTTCACCCGAAAGGCCCATCGCCGCCGGCTCTGCGACCCGGCTTCGTCCCGCCGCCGGCTCCGGTGGTCCCAGCGGGTATGCTGAGAGAGGAGGAGCAGATCCTGGAATCATGCGTGTCATAGGAGGAGAGTTCCGCAGCCGCAAGCTTAAGGCTCCCGCGGGCGACTCCATTCGCCCCACCCCCGACCGACTGCGCGAGGCGCTGTTCAACATCCTGGCTCCGCGCATCGCGGGACAGGTCTTCCTCGATGCATATGCCGGCAGCGGCTCGGTCGGCATCGAGGCGCTGAGCCGAGGCGCGCGGCGCGCCATCTTCATTGAGAAAAGCCGGGCGGCGCTGCGCTCACTGCGGGACAACATCGCCAGCCTGGGCATCCAGGAGCGCTGCGAAGTCCACTCCGAAAGCGCCGCCACCATCATCACCCGCTTTGATGCGGAGATTGTGTTTCTCGATCCGCCTTATCCCCGGGAAATGGAGTATGTCCGCTGCCTGGAGGCGTTGGGTGCGCACCCCAAAACGTTGGTCCTGGTGCAGCACGCCTCGAAATTCACCACTCACCTGGCAGAACGCTATGGCGCATTGCAGCGCGTCCGCCTAGTGAGCCAGGGCGATAATTCGCTCAGCTTCTACGAGCCCAGACTGTAGCGGCGCGCGCCCCGCAGCGAGATCGGGCCAGAGCGCGGCGGGATCCTGTCCCGGCACCCTTTCTCCAGCAGTGGAATTGCGCTACCATGGGTTCCCGGCGGGGTGTGGGAAGCCGGCTCAGTTTCGCCGCTGCAGAGTGGATCTTTACGCGGCCCGAATGGCCGCTGACGTGCTTATTGAGGGTCGAAGCGAGGTCCAAACCTATGCAAACCGTTGCAGTGCCTGGGTCGGTTCCAGATCCGGGGCAGCGAGTCCGTCCACTTTCTGGACATGGTTGTCTACTTCGTGGACAAATTGGGTCCAAGCTGATGCGTTGGATTCTCCTCGTGGCAGCCGCGATCCTGCCGGCGACAGCTCAGCCAGCCAAGGATGACACAAAGAGCGCGGACGCCACGCAGCAGATTCTGATCACCGTCGAGCGCGAGACCCCGCAGGGCTGGCAGGTCATCGACCCGGCCATGGTTCTGGACAGCGGCGCGCGGCTGCGTTTCCGTTTCAAGTCGAGTTTCCCGGGTTATCTTTACGTGATGAACCAGGGCAGCTCGGGCGCCTATCAGACCGTCTTTCCTGGTTCGGATTCGGGCGCCGACAATCACGTCATGCCCGGTCAGGAGATGATGGTGCCGCAGACCGAGGGCGTCTTCCGCGTCTCCGGCCCGAGCGGGTACGACGTGCTGTACTGGGTGCTGGCGCCGGCGCGCATGACCGCCGGGGCGAATTCCAACTACCGCCCGCTGCCCGCGCCGCCGCGGCCTGGGTCCAAGCTGAGATCCCTCATGCCGCGCTGCGACGATTCAGTGTTCCGCGCCCGCGGCGATTGCGTCGACCTCGACGCCGGGGTCCAGAAGGTGGAGAATCCGGAAAAGCTGCCGGCCAACGTGAGCCAGGCGCCGGGGCTGCAGGCGCGCGACCTCGTTTTCGATAAGGGCAAGGATGGGAGCGTCGTGACAGTTCCGTCCAAGCCCACCGGCCCGGTGGTTTACGAGATGCGCATTGCCCATAAGTGAACGCCATGAGAAAACTGACATTACTCCTGGTCGCCGGCCTGGCCGCCATGGCTCAGAGCGCCCCTACCCCGCCCGCCAAGCAGGAACGGGACATTCAGTTTGAGGCTGCCAAGAAAGCGCCCGCGAAGGCCACCGTCGCGCCGGTCATCCCGCGCAGCTACGCGCTGGTGGTGGGCATCGCCCAATACCAGAACTTGCCCGCCGCCGCCCAGCTCAAGTTCCCCGAGCGCGACGCCGAGGCCATTTACTCGATTCTGATCAGCCCCGAGGGCGGCAATTTCAAGGCCGAGAACGTCCACATGCTCTCCGGCCCGAAGGCCACGCTGGGCAACCTGCGCCACGAACTCGAAGAGTGGCTCCCCTCGGTTTCCAAGGACGACGACCGCGTGCTGATCTACTTCGCCGGCCACGGCTTCGTCAAATCCGGCCGCGCCTATCTGGCGCCTTACGACATCCGCCCCGACGACATCCCCTCCACTGGCTACCCCATGGACCAGCTCGGCCAGGTCTTCGGCACGCAGATCAAGGGCAAATGGAAGGTCCTGCTGACCGACTCCTGCCACTCGGGCGCGATCACGCCGGTGGACGACAATGCCGTGCTGAGCCGCCACCTGATGGACCTCAACAAGAGCGTCTTCTCCCTCACCGCCAGCCGCGACCGCGAGCGCAGCTATGAAAGCGACCAGTGGGGCGGCGGCCATGGCATCTTCACCTACTATGTGGTGCGCGGGCTGGAGGGCTATGCCGACGAATCGGGCGACGGCATTGTCACGGCCGACGAACTGGCCGAGTACGTCCGCCGCAACGTCCGCGAAGCCACCAACGGCGGCCAGAATCCTACCTCCGACCGCGGCAGCTTCGACAGCGATATGCTGCTGGCCTACCTGCCCTCCGGCGTGAGCCCTGGTGCGCCCCCGCCGGCCAAGTACGGCACGCTGGTCATCGAGTCCAACATGGACGGTGTCGAGGTCTTCGTCAACGGCAAGTCGGTCGGCGTCGTCGATAAGAGCAAGCCGCTCAGCCTGCCCGGCCTGACGCCCGGCGCGGTCACCATCAAGGCCGTGAAGATGGGCTACGAGCCCGACGGCCCGCGCGATGAGATGATCTATCCCGGCCAGGAGACCACCGTCAGCGTGAAGATCGTCATTCCGCGGCGCCGCCAGAAGGCCGCGGTCGAGCAGTTCGATCGCGGCATGGAGCTGTACAACAAGGGCACCCCGGACGAGTATAAGAAATCGATCGGCGAGTTCGAAGCGGCCTTCCGGACCGACCCCACCTACAGTCAGGCGGCGCTGTACCTGGCGCGCGTTTACCAGGCGCTGTTCGACCTGGATAACTCGCGGATATGGGCCAAGAAGGCCATCGAGATCGACCCCGATTACATGGACGCCCGCGCCGCTTACGGCGGTATCCTGCTCGACGTCGGCGACTACGACGAGGCGGTCCGCCAGTTCAATGTGGTCACCCAGCGCGACCGCTCCAACCAGGTCGCGCTGTATCTCCAGGCGCGCACGTACTTTATGAAGGAGATGTACCCGCAGTCGGTGGATTCGGCCCGCGCGGCGATCGCGATCGCGCCAAATAACGGCGAGGCCCATCTGTGGCTGGCCGAGAGCCTGCGTCATCTCAAGCAGTTCGACGATTCTTCGCGCGAGTACAAGAAGTACCTCGAACTCAGCAATTTCGATCCCAGCGCGGCAGGCAAGGCGGGGTACTATTTCACCCTGGCCGCTTTTGGCGTGGGCACGAAAAAGCGCGCCGCGCAGCGCGACATCTGGAAGGAACAACGCTATATCGCCAACTTCGGGTTGTGCGAAAACGCCAAGAACCAGGGCCGCTACGGGGAGGCCATCGGGTACTGCCGCGAAGCCCTGCGGTACGATCCCGAGGATGCTTTCACGTTTTATGAGCTGGGGCTGGCGTATGAATTCCAGGCCCGCGAGACCGGCACCATCGAACTGCTCGCCGCCGCCCGCACCAGCTTCAGCAAGATGCTCAACCTCAACTCCGACTTGGCCGAATCCGACATCGCCCGCAAAAACATCGCCACCATCGACGCCTACCTGCGCGACAACCGTTAGCCGCCCGTGGTTGATATTCCGCCCGTCCGGTTCTCCCCCAAGTTTCCATTCCTCTGGCGCCTCCCTGGCCGCTGCCCCGGCAAACACCAGCCCGTGCCGCGTGGCACACTGGCGTTGGGGATGTATGCCGATCTTCATCGTTCAACTTGGGAACCCGCGCCAGCCCGACGAGGGTCCGCGGCTGGGCACCGTGCGGCGGCCTCCGCGCGGCGTTCCGAAGTCTGAGTTCGCCCGGCTCGACTACTATGACGTCTGGTTCCCGAACCTGTCGCCCAGCGCCGAGCTAGTCCAGGAAGCCCTGGCGGCGAAAGACGACCGCGCCTGGACCGCATTCACCCGCAAGTTCCGGCGCGAGATGAGCGCCCCCGACCGCAGCCGCGAACTCGACCTGCTGGCGGCGCTGTCGCATCACACCAATCTGTCGCTGGGCTGCTACTGTCCGGACGAGCGCCGCTGCCACCGCTCCGTGTTGCGGGAGCTTCTGGTTGAGCGCGGCGCGGACATCGTCTGAGTGCGGCCCCGCGCCGCGCCAGGGCCTCGCCCGCTGCGCCGCAAGCGGCTCGAGAGTCCCCGCCGTCCACTGGCAACCGACCCTCGATTATGCTAGCTTCTTAGCAGAAATGCGCTCTTTTCCCGCCTTGAGAACCGGTCTACTGATCGCCGCTCTCAGCCTTTCGCTGGCGGCGCAAACCACGCCCGCCGGGGAGCCTCAGACGGAATTCAAGGGCCTGCCCCCGCGCACGGCGCCGACCGATTATCAGGCCCATGCCCAGGTCGGCACGGTGACGCTGGCGGCCGAGTTCGCGGGCCACACGGTTCCCACGATGGAACGGCCCTTTAACGACGATGATTATGTGGCGGTCGAAGTCGGGCTGTTCGGCCCCGCGGGCGCGAGGGCCAGGATTTCAGCCGACGACTTCTCCCTGCGCGTCAATGGCAAGAAGACGCCTCTGCCCAGCCGGCAATTCGCGATGGTCCTTAGTTCTCTCAAGGATCCCGAATGGCAACCGCCGGATGAGGGCGAAAAGAAATCCAAGAGCGGCCTCAGCGCCGGCGGCAGCGCCAACGGGGACCCTCCGCCTACAACCCCTCATATGCCCTTCGAGTTGCAGCGCGCCATGGAACTGCAGGTGAAAAAGGCCGCGCTGCCCGAGGGCGACCGCGCCCTGCCCCAGGCGGGAGTGCTGTTTTTCAACTACCGCGGCAAGACCACGGGCATCCATTCGCTCGAGCTGATTTACGACGGGCCGGCTGGCAAAGCCTCCCTCACGCTGCAGCCATAGCCCGAACTCGCCCGCCTGCGCAACGAGAACAGCCCCCGGTGTGAGCCGGGGGTTGTCAGCTGCCCTGGTGGCGGCTGGTATACCGGATCGGCCCACCCGCCTCCGGTGCCACTCCGCTCAGTTGTGGAACGACACGACGCCGCCTTCGAAATCGGCGCCCAGCCTCACGGTGCCATCTTTCGCGGTCTTGATGCGCCGCCCATTGACGACCGCGAATCGGAAAGGGCCGGCCGCGGGAATCTCCAGCCGCAAGCGCGCGGCCCGGAATCGTAAATCGGCGCGCACCGGCGGGCTGCCCGCGTACAGCGCCGGTCTCACCGCCACGGCCCTCTCCTCGAAACGAATTCCGAGCACGTGTCGCACGATGAACAGGCTGATCTCGGCCGAACTCCAGGGCAGGATGCCCGCCGTGGCGGCTTGTGACCGTGCCAGCGGAATCTCCTCGAACCACGCTCCCGCCCGCCCGCCCTGGACCGTATTCAGCCACTCCAGCGTCCGCCGGCTGCGATCCAGCAGGGCCGCCTCGTGCTGCGCGCGCAGGATAAAACAGCTGGCGAAGCTCCACGGGCCGGGCTGATCCACCTGGCCGCTGGAATGATAGCGTTCGTAGCCGCCGCCAAACCAGCGCGCATTCCACAGTTTTTCCAGCTCGTCGAGCGTGTTGCGCGCCAGCTCCGATCGTGGATCCACGATGCCCAGAGCGATCGGCAGCGCCATAGTGGCATCTGGCTCGACCAGATGGACCTGCTCAGTTTGCATCGGTACGTCGTTCGCCGATGCAGGAAATCGAATGAAGCGCTCCCACTCGCCGCTCACCGCGCGCCGTTTGATCAGCCGCCCCTGCTCGACCAGCGCGAACTTCGGATCGGACAACATCGCGTTCTGAATGCGATCCGCCTCGCTGCGCCAGCGTGCGGCGCGATCGCCTGCGCCGAGCGGTTCGGCCAGAGCCGCGGCGTCCCTCAGGCCGAGGATCACATAAGTTTGATACGCCAGTTCGCAACCATCATCGAGCGTGCGTTCCCAGAATTCCCGGCGATTGTGCAGCATCCCGCTGGCGTGGCGGAACTCGGGGCGCAATGGCCGCTCGATCAGGGCCAGCAGTTTCGTCCGATATTCGCGAATCAGAGCATCGTCGCCGCTCCAGTCGCGATACGACCGCAACGCGTGGATCAGCTCGCCCATCTGATCGAACTGTTCGCGGTCGGGCTCCGCAAAGATGCTCCCGATCATGGTCTTGCCGTCGGCATTGACCATGTTTTCCAGGATGTGTACAAACCCATTCCGGGCCAGTTCGAAATACCCGGCGTGAATCAGGCCCAGCAGCGTATTGGATGTGTCCCTCACCCACTGCGCGCCGTATTCGAAAATGCCCGCGTCCATCACTCCGTTGTCGGCCACCATGGCGGGCAGACCGAATCGGGCTTTGTCGAAAACTTCGCGGACCGTCGCATCCTCCGATGCCAGGGTCGCGCCGGCCGCCCAGCCGGCGCGGGTCCGCGCGAGCGCCGCGCTCAGATCGCGCGGTTGTTCCGGCCAAGGGTCCTCGGGCAGAATCCCGGCCCATAAGAACGTGTCCACGCTCAGCGATTCACCGGCGGGAATGGTCAGCGGACCGATTTCCAGATCCGCCCGCTCCGTACGGAGTTTGCTTGGGGCGGAGGCGGCGCATGTCACGGCCAGACGCGCGTGAGCATTGTCCTGAATCAGCCAGCCGTCACGCGCACGACAGGCGCCAGGCGGCAGCGACAGCCGCACATTCACTTCTTCGGCACCGCCCAGATTCCGCGAGGACAGCGTGATGCGTCTGACAAAAACTCCCGCATCCTGCAGCGCAAACAGATCTTCGCTGACCAGCAGTCCGCCCGCCCACCACTCCGCTCGCACCGCCGGAATCCCGTCCAGCACCACCCAGCCCGTACGCGTCTCATGTCCCAGCGCGGTGAACGCGAAGCCGCCCAACAGGACCTCCACGGCGCTTCTGACGAACCCCGTTCCGGCTCCGAAGTTGAGCCCATTCTCCTTGCGCGCCGTCTGCCGGTTGTCGCGCGCATCGAAAGCCAGCCACAAAAACGCGGGCGCCAGGTCAACCTGGTCGGCCTGCGCGATCAGGCGGATGCCCCCGCTGCGCAGAACAAAATACTCGCGCCCCTGCACGAACGCGCGCTTCAGATACGCTGGGTCGCAACCCTCTGCCGCCGGCGCGCCCGCAGCCTGTGCGCCGGCTGGTATCGCCGCGGACGTCGCAGCCGCCGCTCCAACCCGCGTCAAAAACTGCCGCCGGCTGGAACTCATGGCTCCTCGCTTCCCAAATCGTCGTCGCAGCCCAGAAACTGCACTTCTTCCTCGAGTCGCAGCCCGAACCGGGCCTCGACGCGTCGTTTCAACTCGCCGATCAGCCAGCGCAGCTCCCGCGCGCTGCCCGTTCCGTCGTTGTAAATCAGGTTGGCGTGGTAGCCGGCCACGTGGATGCCGCCGCGCTTCATTCCGCGGCCGCCGGCTTGATCCAGGAACCATGCCGCCGGCACCTTCCCCTTTTTCACGACGCTATCCGGCACTTGTGATCGCACCGTCTCCGGCAGTTCGTCCAGGATCAGGTTCTTGAAAATGCTGCCGGCACAGCGCATGTCAGGCGGATATTTGCGATTGCGCGTGACCAGGATTTCGTCCGCCGAGGCCTTCAACGCGTCCGCGGCGCCATTGCGGAGGCCGAAAACCGCCTTCAGAATCAGCCACTCCTTGTTCCGCTTGAAGACGCTGTCGCGATAGCGGAATGCGCACTCCGAACCTTCCAGCCGCCGTACCCGTTCCCCGTCGAACACCCGCGCGCTTTCCAGCGTGTCCGCAATCGACTGGCCGTAAGCCCCCGCGTTGCCGTAGATGGCTCCGCCGGTGAAGCCGGGAATACCGGTCATGCGCTCCAGGCCTTCCAGACCGTGGCCGATCGCGAAATCGACGACGCTCTGTAGCGTCGCGCCGGCTTGCGCCTGCACTCGTTCGCCGTCGCGAGCGAGCGCCTTGCCGCGGAAGCGCAGTACGACGCCCGAGTAACCGCGGTCGCTGACAATCAGGTTCGTGCCGCCACCGATCACGGTCCAGGCGATGCCGCTCGCGCCGAGCATCCTCAGCGCCTCGACAAAGGCCGGCTCGCTTGCGGTGTCGGCCAGGATTGCGGCCGGGCCGCCCAGGCCAAAACGAGTGTGAGGGGCGAGCGGCTCGTCCGGGAATAGCGCCAGGCCCTCGATGCCGGCCAGGCGTGCGGCCGTCTCCTTCATTTCCACAGCCTGGGAAACCACTTCGCTGGAAGGGTCGTTCATTCTAATCTGAGTCTAGGCGGTGTAAGGAAATGAAGTCCACGTTCGGCGGGTTTCCCAAGGAGATGCTGACGTTTTTTCGCGGCTTGCGAAAGCATAACAACCGCGACTGGTTCGAGGCGCATCGGGAGACCTACGAGCAGTGCGTGAAAGCTCCGATGGAGGAGCTGACGGTGCTGGTGATGGCCGAGGTGATGCGCTTCGCGCCAGCCTATGCCGGGCAGCCCAAGAAGGCCATCTTCCGACTGCACCGCGATACGCGCTTCAGCAACGACAAGACGCCTTATAAGACGCACACGGGCGCGCTGCTGCGGCGGGCCGACCTGCCCAAGAACGAAGCCGCGGGCTTCTATTTCGCGGTTTCGGACCGCTGCGTCGAGATCGCCGGAGGCTGCTACATGCCGCTGCCGGAGCAGTTGCGGCTGATCCGCGCGCACATCGTGGAGAACGGGCCGCGATTCTTGAAATTGATCCGCAACCGCACTCTTGTGGCTTCGTTTGGCGAACTGCAAGGCGAGCGGCTGAGCCGGCCGCCAAAAGGCTACTGCGCCGAGATGCCAGGCGTCGAGCCGGTGCTGGAATACGTCAAGTGCAAGCAGTGGTATCACTACGTCGAACTGGAGGCTGATTTGGCCTTGAGCGGGAACGTGCTGGAGGAAGTGATCACGCGGTTCCGCAAGGCGCTGCCGGTGGTGGCGTTTCTAAACGAGCCGCTGCTGGCCAGCGCCCGGAAAAACGCCCCGCTGACGACGGGCTGGTTCTGAGCGGCGCGGCCTGGGAAAGACGGCCGAAACGGCGACTTACGCCCAGTGCGATGCGGGCTAAGGATGTGAAAATTCGCGCGCGTGGGGGATCAGTTCGCGGTACACCTGGTCGGAGATTGGGGAGTCCCAGTGGCCGGTAGTTTTGGCCAGAACCACGGCTCCCAGGAACACCGCCACGGCGCCGGCGCCGATCACCCAACCGGGCACGGCGCGGCGGGCCGGCACAAAGGCCAGATCCAGGGCATCCTCGACAGGACAAGCGGCCAGGCAATCCAGGCAACCGGTGCATTCGGCGGAGCGGATCTGTACCAGCAAATCCACCGGCAGCCGAGCCGGGCAGACCTTGGCACACTGGGCGCAATCGATGCACTTGTCGGGACTGCGGCGGATGCGGAACGGGCTGAACAGCGCGGCCAGGCCGAGCAGCGCGCCGTAGGGGCATAAGTAGCGGCACCAGAAGTTCTGGACGAAGAGCGAGGCCAGGACCAGCACCTCGAGTACCAGCGCGGCCGTCAGGCTCAGGTAGCGGAAGAAGTCGAGCATTTTCACGTCGGCCACCAGGCCGTACGGGGAGCCGAGGAATCCGGCCAGGGCGCGGGCCGACATGGAGCCGACGGCGTAGACGAACAACCCGAGCAACACATATTTCAAGCCGCGCAGGCCTATGTCGAGCCAGCGCGGCAGGAAGAAGTTGTGGCGGAAGGTCACGCGGCCGAGTTTCCATAAGTACTCCGAGAAAGTCCCGACCGGGCACAGCCAGCCGCAAAAAGACTTTCTGAATAGCAAAGAGCCGGCCAGGAAGGCCACGAGGAGGAACATCGCCGCCGGGTGGATCAACGGCACTTGGCCAGCAGTCAGAAAGTACTTCAGATTCATCATGCCGGCGATAGGCAGCCAGCCTTCGATGCCCGCCGGACGAGAAAGATGGGCCGCACCCGCCGTTTCGAATTGGCGCACGAAGACGTAAAACTGGGCGCCAATCCAGAGGTTGAGGCCGAGGAAAAGGAACTGGACCTTCGCGCGGAAAGCCGGCGCGCGGCCGCGGTGGGAACGGCGGCGGTACGGCTTAACCCGTTTCCCGGCAGTGGTTTGAGGGGTGCTCTGCGGCAACACTGCGGCGGCCTCGGCGGGCGCGGCTTCCATGGTTTTATGCTACGCCCGGCCGCAAGGAAGTTCCGTGACCGTGGTCACGCGCGGAGCGCGAATGTTGGACCAGAAATCCGCCGAGGTGCGCGACAATAGCAGGCATGACTCCCGAAGAACGGCAGATTGCGATACAGAAAATCGAGGCGCTCCCGGCGCAACTGGAACAACTGATCGCCGGGGCAGACGACGCTAAACTGAACAAAACATACGGCCAAGGCAAATGGTCGGCGCGGCAGGTGATCCATCACATCGCCGACTCGCACCTGTTCGCCTTTATCCGGACGCGGTTCATTGCCACCGTGGATCATCCGACGATCCAGCCCTATGACCAAGAAGTGTGGGCCCAATTGCCCGATGCCAAGACCGGGCCCGTGGCGCCTTCGCTGCAGATTATCAAGGGGATGCACGCGCGGTGGGTCGATTTCCTGCGGGCGCTGCCAGAAGCGGCGTGGGGCCGCACAGGATATCACCCGGAGCGCGGCGTGATCTCGCTCGACGATCTGGTGCGGATCTATGCCGGCCACGGCGCGAAGCATCTGGAGCACATCCGCGCGGCGATCGAAGCGTAGGCTCATTGAGAGTGCGAATCGAGGCCGACGACCGCTAGAATCGCGGTTGTTGCCGGCGCTGGACCGTAATTGCACCGCAAGAACGCGGTGATTTTGCGGCGCGCGCAGCAGCGTTCGTAGCGCCTGACAGGCGGAAGAGGCAGCTGAGAGGGCCGAAGCGGCGGTCCGTGGAACACGCTCACATGTGTGTGGGGATGGTTCGAGCATAGTGCAGGGGCGGGCGGCCAACGGTCACCGGCCGTACTGGCGTTCCGTTACGACTCTACAGAGTCATGCATGTCATCCGAATGGCGCTGAGAGCGAATCAACGAAGCTCGAGCTTGTGCGCCTGGCCGTCGTCGGCAATCTGAATCGAGACTGACGTACCGGAGCGCCACCAGCCGCGCTGGGCTTCGACGGCTGCGAGAAGCGGCAGAGCCGCGCCATCGAGCAGCACCCTGGTCAAGCCCGGAGGCGCGGAGGGCAGCATGAAGATCAGCGCCCGCGGCGAAGGCTGATAGGTTCCTTGCGCGGCGCCGATCTCTATCTCCGATTGCGAGGGCGTAGATTGATAACTCACGTCAGTACGGCGGAAGCCGCCCTTCAAATAGGCCTGGCTGAGGCCGTCGTCTTCATAGAGAGACAAACGAGCCTGGCCTTGGGCATCGGGATAGATGGTGAGGCTGAGCGGGCCGGTCTTTTCACCGACGTAGTTCATTTCCGGCCCCATGGGGAGGATGGAGCCGCCGCGCACGAAGAGTGGAACGGTCTCCAGTGGAGCGCTGGCTTGCATGTCTCCGGCGTGATAGAGCCGGCCGGTCCAGAAGTCATACCAGGTTCCCGCGGGAAGGTAGACATGCCGGCTGCTGGCAGCCGGGCGCAGGATGGGCGCGGCGAGAAGATCCGTGCCGACCATGAATTCGTCGTCAAGAGAGAGAGTGTTGTAGTCGTCCTGATAGTTGAGCAGCAGCGGCCGGAAGAGCGGCACGCCGGTGCGGTGGGCCTCTTCGAGCGCGGTGTAAAGGAACGGCAGAAGACGGTAGCGAAGCTTGAGGTACTTACGAATGATCCCTTCATAGTAAGTGCCGAAGCGCCATGGCTCATGGTCATAGCCGGTGACCTCGGCATGGTTGCGGCAGAAGGGCGTCAGGAAACCGACCTCGTACCACCGAGTCATCAATTCGGGTTCGGCGCGGCCGATGAATCCGCCGATGTCGGCGCCGATGAAGGGCTCGCCCGAGAGGCCGAGAGTTTCGAACATCGGTATACTGAGGGCCAAGGCATCCCAGGTGGTGGTGTTATCCCCGGTCCACATGGTGGAGTAGCGCTGGATACCGGCGTAACCGGCGCGCGTGATGACATACGGGCGCTGGTCGGGCCGCAGGCGCAGAAGGCCTTCATAAGTGGCGCGAGCCATGCCGAGCGCGAAGATGTTGCGGTTTCCGGTGTAGGTGGAGTGGGCGCCATCATCGAAGGAGACGACGTCCATTTGCGTATTGCCGGTCTGGTCAACGAAATCGGAGGGCTCATTCATGTCGGTCCAGATACCGGCGACGCCATGATCGGCGTAGGCGCGGAAGAGACCGCCCCACCAGCGCGCGGCGGCGGCAAGAGTATAGTCGACATACACCGCGTCGCCGGGCCATACTTTGCCGATCCACAAGTTACCGCTCTTGCGCTTGAGGAAGTAATCTCCAGCGAGACCCTGGTTAAAGACGTAGTAAGACTTATCCTGAGGCGCTAACTCCGGGTTCGAGGCCGCGGAGGGCGCGGCTCCCGATACGGCGGGCGCGGCAGGCGGCTGGTATTTCACTCCGGGGTCAACGATCACTACTACCTTTACACCCTGGTTTCGCAGCCTGGCGGTGAACGAAGTGGGGTCGGGGAAGCGCTGCGGATCCCAGGTGAAGACACGGTAGCCGTTCATGTAGTGAATGTCGAGATGAAGAACGTCGAGCGGCAGGTCATCGGCGCGATAGCGGTCGACGACCTGCTCGGCGACCTTGTCAGGGAAATAGCTCCAGCGGCTCTGCTGATTGCCCAGCGCCCACTTCGGGGGCATGGGCAGATGGCCGGTCAGATCGGCGTAGCGGCCCAGGATTTTGCGGATCGAGGGGCCCCAGAAGAAGTAGTAATTCATCTCGCCGCCGTCGGAGGAGAAGACGACGGAACTCTGCAGATTGGCGCCGAAATCGAAATGAGTGCGAAAGCTGTTGTCGAAGAAGATGCCGTAGCAAGCGCTGTCCTGCCAGCCGATGTAGAAGGGGATGCTCTGGTAGATGGGATCGGTGCCTTCGTGATAGGCGGGCGTGTCGGAGTTCCACATGGTGAACTGGCCGCGGCGCTTGTCGAGACGCGCGGCCTTCTCGCCGAGGCCGTAGAAGTGCTCTTCGAAGCCCAGGCGCCTGGCGGCGGCGACGGCGCCGGATGAAGGGTCACGCATCATCGGGAACTGATCGGCGTTGATGGCGTGATGGGTCCGGGCGTCGCGGAATTCGACCAACAGCGGAGCTCGGTGGATGGCGACTTCCAACTCCGCAGTCAACAGCAGAATCCCGCCGTCCGCTTCCCGGACGCTAAAGGGTGGAGTATCCCAGTCGGACTTGTCGATGGCCCAGGAGTGATCGCGCGCGGGCAATGCCTGGGCAAAGGAGGCGCGCACGCGGATCAGATCGGCAGCGAGGACTTGAAACCGGACCTGTGAGTTGTCGGTGCAGAGGACGACGATCCCATCCTTGGCGGTGGTATAGCTGGCGACCGGCGCCAGCGGCACAAAGCCGTCGAGGCTGATGGCGGCGGCGAGGCCAGAAACGACCAGCAACAAGAGGGCGCAGCGGCGCAGGCGCTTGATGGCGGCCGCAACAGGAGGATGACTGCGAGGGACCATGGCGACCATCCTATCTCATGCGCTGGCGACGCGAGGAGGTCAGTGAATGGCCCTGCGAGAGAGCTTACCGCAGGCCGGATATCGGGACGGAAGGGGGCCGACATTTTCGCTGTGTATTCGCCCGGAAGTAGTGCCGAGTGGCGAGGGCCTCAGAGCGAGGGGTCCGGCGTCGCGCAGCGGCGCAAAACGCAAAAGTGAGGAACAAAGCCAATTCTTTGGGGGTACTTTTCGATTCAATGGATCAAATCGGCTATCGTACGATAGTAATTCGCCTTTTGTACGCCAACGTGTCGCTATGGGCGGCAAGACTGTTCCCGCAGCGTCGCGGCTCAGAAAGGAGGTGCGAATCGGCGACGGGGAGGGGGCACGATATTCGGTTGTCGAAGAACTGGACGCCGGCGCCGATTGGCCAGCGGTAAATTGAAAAGCCCCGGCCTACGCCGGGGCTTCCTTTTCTCAATCTACACCCGCGTGTCAAGCTGCTGGGGACGACGTAGTTTGTTCCGAGCCGTTACGGGGCGAGAGCGGTGATCAGGCCGCCGAGGGCATTCGGGCTGCCCCAGCCGGTGACCAGGTCGTAGCCCTTCTGGCAAGAGTAGGTGCCATTGCTGCCGCTGGTGATGTCGTGGAAGTTGGTGGAATAGCTCGACCCCAGGCCAATCGTATAGAGCGTCGGGTTGATGAAGCCGATGGGCTTGTCACTGTGGGAGACAGCTTGTTGATTGGCCAACGCCAGGTAGCCGGCCCAACGGGGCGCCGCGAAGCTCGTTCCGCCCCAGCCGCCGGCGCAGACGCCGTCGTAGCAGATGTAATTGTCGGTGTTGGCTTCGGCGGCCACGTCGGGGGAGTTGCGGTAAGTCTTGGATCCTTTGTTGGCCGTGGTGATCACTCCCGGGGTGAGCTGGTAGCTGGGAATCGCGATGTGGTTGGGAGAAATCCCGCCGCCGCTATCGACCCAGGCGGTTTCGGATTTCCAGGCGCCGCCGGCACCGTTGGTGACCAGGTCCGTGCCGCCCACCGACGTGACATAGGCGTCATCCGCCGGGTAAACATAGCGCGATCGTCGGCCGTATGCGCCGCTGTCGCCAGAGGCCACAAAGAGATTCTGGCCCTGCGCGGCGAACTCCTTGAAGATCGGGTCGTCGCTGGACGGGTCGGCGGGACTCCAGCCCCAGGAACAGCTCAGAGACTTGGCGATATTGTCCGAGGCCATGCGGTTGAAGATGGCGACATCGCTGGTATCGGAGATGTAGACCAGTGCGGATTTCATGCCCGGCGCCATGGAGATTGCCACTTCGACGTCCAAGGCCTGTTCGGTGTCGTCGCAGCTCGCAGTGGGGCAGCTCGTGCTGGACCCATCCGCGGATACCAACGTGACGGTGACGTTGAAAGGTTGCCCCACCGCAGTGAAGTAGTTGTGGACGTCGGAGACGTTCAATCCCGCGAATTCCAGCAGCCCGACCGATTGGCCCGTGCCGGTGAGCGATCCGCTGCCATAGTAAGCCGCGCGCAGGTCGCTGCCGAGAAAGTATCCGCCGGGCCCGGAGCCGGTCGTGCTGGTGCGCGCATTCGAAACATTCCCGTCGGGAGCTCTCTTCAGACTGGCGGGACGCGGGATTGAGAAGTTATCGAGGCCCGAGATGTGCCACAGCGGCACGGAGAGGTCGGCCGAGGGCTCGCGGTCGGGCGAGTAGAAGGAGCGCGGTTCGTAGGGGTGCTGATAGGAGCCCATGCTCACATGGAAGGCCTTCTCCACGGTCGCCACCGACCCGGCCACATTCACTACCAGACGATTGGGGAAAGTGCCGGTCACCGTCAGGCCGCTTTTCCGGGCATAACTAATGACCGCAGCGTAGTCGTCGGCGGTGGGACCAAAGCGGTCAGTGAACTCCTCCACGCTGAGAAACTGATGAAACGAAGGGCTTTGGGGATCGTAGAGCTGCTGCAGCAGAGTGTCCAACTGGGCCTCATTGCGCAGCGGAAGAGCGATGTTCAGGCTCAAGGACTGAGTTGCGGGCAGCCGGTTCTGGAACTGCGCCTCGCCGCCGAATACTTCCTGACGCACATGGCGCGTGGACAGGGATTGGGCCAGCGCCTGGGTTTGCAGGACAAAGAGGAGCATGGCTGAGCCAAGCAGCACATGCAGGCCTCTCAAAACTATCGGGCGATAGCCGGTTCGCGAACGAGTCATGAGATTCCTCCTTCACATAGGCGCAAAGGCCCAGTATCCCGCCATAGTAGCCGATCTACCTGATGGGGTCAATGGCGAGACTGGCCCACTGCGGGCATAGACGGAAGGCGGGCGAGCGCGGGGTACGCTCAGCCGTGGAGCAGGCCAACCAAAGCGTTGAGGAAGAGGGCACCGAGGGCAGCGGGGATCATGACTTTCCAGCCGATATTCATGAGCTGGTCGTAGCGGTAGCGGGGGAAGGTGCCGCGCAGCCAGATCATGACGTAGAGGACGAGGAAGAGCTTGAGCAGGAACCAGAAGACGGGGGCGGAGGGGACGTTGACGGCCGGGATCAGGTACAGGGCGGCCAGGGCGAAGAAAGAGACGCCCAAGCAGACCATGGCGATGGCGTAACCCCGGATGGGCTGCCTTTTGACGAGATACAGACACATGGCGCCGAGGGCGCCAAAGACCAGCAGCGGGCCGCCGTAGTCGAGCGGAACGGCGAGCCAGGCGACGTTGGGGAATGGCCGCAGCCAGCCGCCCCAGAAGACGGTGATGGCGACAGAGCCGACGACGAACATGGCGGTGTACTCAGCGAGGAAATAGATGGCGTAGCGGAAGCCGCTGTACTCGGTGGAGTAGCCAGCGACCAGTTCGCTTTCCGCCTCCGGGAGATCGAAGGGGGCGCGGTTGGTTTCGGCGACGGAGCTGATGAAGTAAATCATGAAGGGCACGATCATCAGGCCGAAGTTGTCGAAGACGAACCAGACGTGGCGGTGGAGCTGGGCGTTGACGATTCCGGTGAGGGAGAGCGTGCCGGCGGCCATGACGCCGGAGACGAGGGCGAGCGCGAGGGCGACCTCGTAGCTGACAAGCTGCGCGGCGCCGCGCAGGCCGCCGAGGAGGGAGTAGTGGCTGTTGGAAGACCAGCCGCCGAGGATGATGCCGAGCACGCCAACGGAGGAAAGCGCGGTGATGAGAAGCAGGCCGACATTGGCGTCGATGACGTGGAGCGAGGCAGAGTAGGGGATGACGGCCAGGCAGGTGGCGGCGGTGAAGAAGGAGATGACGGGGGCAAAGCGGAAAAGAAGATGGCTGGAGGCGGAGGGGATGATGTCTTCCTTGAGCAGGAGCTTGACGGCGTCGGCGAGGGTCTGAAGGGAGCCGTGGGGACCAACTCGCATGGGGCCGAGGCGGACCTGCATGTCGGCCAGGACCTTGCGTTCGAGCAGCACGGTGTAGGCGACGGCGAGGGGGACCACGCCAATGATGACGAGGGTCAGCGTCAGGGGGAGGAACCAGGGATTGGAAAGAATGGCTTGCATGGGGCGGAATCTCAGCGGTTGAAGCTCCACTGGGCGAGGCGGACCCAGGGTTCGGGATAGACGCCGATGACGAGCGTGAGCACGCCGGTAACGCCAAGGGCCACTTTCATACCGAGGCTGGAGGAGACCGGGGCTTCACTTTCGAAGGTCGAGGTGAACATGGCGCGCACCAGGCGGAAGTAATAGTAGATGGCGACGGCGACATAGAGGGCGGCGATGACGGCCAGAATGGGATGGCCAGTCTGGAGCAGGGCGAGGAAGATCAGGTACTTGCCAAGGAAGCCGGCGGTGGGCGGGATGCCGGCCAGCGAGAGCAGGAAGACGAGCATCCATAGCGCGTGGGCGGGACTGCGGCGCATCAGGCCATTCAGGTCGTTGATATCGTCGCCGGCGATGCCCTGGCTGGCCAGGGAAGTCAGGACAAGGAAGGCGCCGAGGTTCATGAAAGCGTAAACGAGGAGGTAAATGAGCACGCCCTGAATGCCCATGGCGTTGCCGGCGATGATGCCGAGCAGGATGTAGCCGGCATGGTTGATGGAGGAGTAAGCGAGCAGGCGCTTGGTGTTGGTCTGGGTGAGGGCGGCGAGGTTGCCGATGGTCATGGAGAGGACCGCGGCGCCGATGAGCAGGGGCTCCCAGGCGGCGCGGGCGGTGGCGAGCGGGCCCATGAGCAGACGCAGGATCAGAGCGAACGAGGCGGCCTTGGAGCCGACGGCGAGATAGGCGGCGACGGTGGTGGGCGCGCCTTCATAGGCGTCGGGGGCCCACATGTGGAACGGCGCGGCGGAGATCTTGAAAAACAGGCCGACGAGGATGGTGGCAATGGCGAGGAACAGCAGCGGGTCGAAGGGATCGCGGCCGGCGACGGCATCGCCGATGTCGCGCAGCATGGTGGAGCCGGAGATGCCGTAGAGGATGGAGAAGCCGTAGACCAGGAAGCCGCTGGAGAAGCCGCCGAGGAGGAGGTATTTCAGCGCGGCCTCGTTGGAGCGCTGGTCGCGGCGCAGGAAACCGACCAGGATGTAGAAGCTCACGGCCATGGTTTCGAGGCCGATGAAAAGGGTGATGAGCTCGTTGCCGCTGGCCAGGAAGAACATGCCGGTCTGGGCGAGCATCAGCAGGCCGTAGTATTCGCCGTGGTGCTCGTCGCGGAGCTCGAAGTAGCGGTAGGAGAAGAGCGCGACCAGCACGGTGGCGGCGAGGAAAATCCAGTTGAAGTAGAGCGAGAAGCCGTCGATGACGAGGGCGCCGTGGAAGGCCGGAATCTCGCCGGCCGGTTGCACGGGAAGGGTCCCCTGCATCAAGCCGAGCAGCGCCTTCCAACGTGTCAACTGCGGAGCCATGAGCTCGAGGGTCTGGCGCGCCAGCGCGACACCCGTGAAGCCTTCGCCGACCAGTAGGAACCAGATGAGATGCCGACGCTGGCGCGGCTCGGGGAAGATCCAGAAATCGAAGAGCAGCGTGGCGCAGCCGAACAGCGCGAGCAGGATGGCGGGCAGCAGCGCGAAGTACTCGGGAGTGTGGGTGAATGGAACGCTCATCGGATGCGAGCCTCCGCGACGGCCGAGGCCGGTTGAGGAGAAGCGTCGGCGCTGCTGCCCAGAGGGCGAGGACTGTCAGATCTGTCCACGAGGGACAGATTCGACTGTCCCCTTTCGGTCGCTTTGACCACAAGGGACTGAGCTGACTGTCCCCATCGGGCCGCGGTTAGCGGCGTGTTGGCCGACTGGTGAACGCGGTGGACGATCCCGGCGACGGGCTTGTCGAGGACGTCGAAATAGGGCTTGGGGTAGAGGCCGATGGTCACGGCCCACAGCAGCAGCGGGACGAAGACGGCCCATTCGCGCCAGGTGAGATCGGGAAGGCCGCGGTTCTTGTCGTTGGTCACCTCGCCGAGCATGGTGCGCTGGTAGAGCCACAGCAGATAGGCCGCGCCAAAAATGATGCCTAGGACGCCGAAGGCGGCCCAGATTCTGTTGGCCTCGAAAGCGCCCTGGAGGATGGTGAATTCGCCGACGAAACCGTTGAGCAGAGGGAGGCCGGCGCTGGAGAGCATGGCGATGGCGAAGACGATGGCGTAGTTGGGCATGACGCTGGCGAGGCCGCCGAATTGGGAGATTTCGCGGGTGTGGCGGCGCTCGTAGATGACGCCCACTATGAGGAAGAGCATGCCGGTGGAGATGCCGTGGTTGAGCTGCTGGATGATGGAGCCGCTAAGGCCGCTCTGGTTCAGCGCAAAGATGCCGAGCGTGCAGAAGCCGAGATGGCTGACCGAGGAGTAGGCTACCAGTTTCTTCCAATCCTTTTGCACCAGACTGACCAGCGCGCCGTAGAGGATGCCGATGAGCGAGAGGACGGCGAGGATGGTGACGATGGTTTTATCCGAGGATGCCTTGGGCAGCAGCGGCAGCGAGAAGCGGATGAAGCCGTAAGTTCCCATCTTCAGCAGGACGGCCGCGAGGATGACCGAGCCGGCGGTGGGGGCCTCGGTGTGCGCATCGGGCAGCCAGGTGTGGAAGGGGAACATCGGCACCTTGATGGCGAAGCCGATGAAGAACGCCCAGAAGACCCACTGCTGCAGGCCGAGGGGCAGGCTGAGCTTCATCAGTTCGGAGATTTCAAAGGTGTAATGGCCGAAACGCTGCGCGTATTGGAAATAGAGCGTCAGGATGCCGAGCAGCATCAAGACGCCGCCGGCGAGGGTATAGAGGAAGAACTTGATCGCGGCATACAGCCTCCGCTGGCCGCCCCAGATGCCGATGATGAAGTACATCGGCACGAGCACGAGTTCCCAAAAGACGTAGAAGAGCAGGAAATCGAGGGAGATGAAGACGCCGATCATGCCGACCTGCTGCAGCAGGAACATGGCGTAGTACGACTTGACGCGATCGTTGATCGAAGTCCAGGAACTGAAGATGGCGACGAAGCCCATGACGGTGGTGAGCATGACCATCAGCAGCGAGATGCCGTCGATGCCGACCAGGTACTGGACGCCGAGCGAGGGGATCCAGTCGGCGCGCTCGAGGAACTGATAGCCGTCCTTGAAGCGATCGAAGGCCAAGACCAGCGGGAGCGAGACCAGGAGGCCGGCGCCGGCCACGATGTTGGCCCACAGCCGGATGAGGAACTTGTTCTCGCCGGGGATGAACAGCAGCACGAGCAACCCGGCCAGCGGAGTGAAAAGAACGATGGATAGCATGTGCGACGGCATAATTCAGCGCACCCAATAGTAGCCGAAAATCAGAATGACGCCGAGGACGAAGATCAGGGCGTAGCTTTGCAGGAAGCCGGACTGCAGAAAGCGGATGGGGAATGAAAGCGCGCGCACGGTGAAGGCGCCGAGATTGACCACTCCGTTGACGATCCAGGTGTCCCACCACATGGAGAGGGTCGAGACGAGGCGGGTGGTCCAGGCGGTACCGTTGACGCCGCCGTCGACGACGTCGGAGTCGAAGCGCGCACAGGCCGCGCCGCCGCCGAGCGAGAGGCCGCGGACGAAGAGCAGATTGTAAATCTCATCCACGTACCACTTGTTGTACAGCACGGGGTAAAGCACGCCGCCGCTGGGGCGCTCGCCGGCGCGGAGCTTGCAATAAACGTGATAGGCAAGCCAGATGCCGCCCACGGCAAGGACGATGGAGACGCCCATCAAGAACCATTCGGCGGCGTGGCCGGCGGTTTCGGGGCCCGCGCGCGCCGTGGCGGCCACCGGTTCAAAGACGGGTTCGAGCCAGTGTTCAAAACCCTGGAAGAAAGCGGGTAGGCCGAAGATCTTGGGGACGCCGATCCAGCCTGCGAGGGCGCTGCCGGCGGCGAGCACCATCAGCGGGACGGTCATTGTGCGCGGCGACTCGTGGATGTGATGGCGGGTGTGCTCGTCCATGCGGGGCTCGCCGTAGAAGGTCAGGAACATCAGGCGCCACATGTAAAAGGCCGTCATGGCGGCGGTGATCAGGCCGACGACGGTGAGGAAATGCGAGCCGAGGGGCGAGCTCCAGGTCTGCCAGATGATCTCGTCCTTGGAGAAGAAGCCGGCCAGGCCGGGGATGCCGGCGATGGCCAGCGAGGCGATGAACATGGTGGCGAAAGTGACGGGGATTTTATCCTTCAGGCCGCCCATGCGACGCATGTCCTGCTCGCCGCTCATGGCGTGGATGACGCTGCCGGCGCCGAGGAATAGCAGGGCCTTAAAAAAGGCGTGGGTGTAGAGATGGAAGATGGCCACCCAATAGGCTCCCACGCCGGCGGCGACGAACATGTAGCCGAGCTGGCTGATGGTGGAGTAGGCGAGCACGCGCTTGATGTCGTTCTGTACCAGGCCGATCGAGGCCGCAAAGATGGCCGTCGCAGCTCCGACGCCGGCGATGAGGAATGAGGTCTCGGGCGTCAACTGGTAGAGCACGTTCGAACGCGCCACCATGTAAACGCCGGCGGTCACCATGGTCGCGGCGTGGATCAGGGCGGACACGGGCGTGGGGCCTTCCATGGCGTCGGGCAGCCAGACGTATAAAGGAATCTGCGCCGATTTGCCAGTGGCGCCGATGAACAGCAGCAGGGCGGTCAGACTCAGCAGGCCGAAGTGCGATTCCACGCCGAAGCGGGCCGAGCGCAGGGCCTCATTCACGTCGGTGAACTTGAGCGAATCGGTGATCTGGTACAGGAAGAACATCCCCAGGATGAAGCCGGCGTCGCCGATGCGGTTGACGATGAACGCCTTGTTGGCGGCGTCGCTGGCGGACTTCTTCTTGAAGTAAAAACCGATCAGCAGGTAGCTGCACAGGCCGACGCCCTCCCAGCCGACGAACAGCAGCGGATAGTTGTTGGCCAGGACGAGGGTCAGCATGAAAAAGACAAAGAGGTTCATGTAACCGAAGAAGCGGTAGTAACCGCCCTCGTGGCCCATGTAGCCGATGGAATAGACGTGGATCAGAAAGCCGACGCCGGTGACGACGAGGATCATCACGGAGCTGAGCGGATCGAGCAGGTAGGCGAAATCCACCTTCATCAATGGCAGCCAGGGGAAAAGAGTGACCTGGTGGAGTTTTTCAGGCAGGCCGGCGAGTTGGATGACCGCGCCGAGCGAGAGCAGGAAGGAGACGCCGACCGCGCCGGGGCAAATCAGGCTGATGGCGGCCTTGGGCAGGCGGCGCCCGAAAAAGAGCATCAGCGCCGCGCCCAGCAGCGGCACGAACGGGATCAGCCAGATGAGGTCGAGAAAGTTCATCGTCCCTTCTTCCCTTGGGGGCTTACCATTTCAGGAGGTCGATTTCGTCGACCAACACTGTTTCCTTGTTGCGGAACAGCGCGATGAGGATGCCGAGGCCGACGGCGGCTTCGGCCACGGCCACGGTGATCACGAAGATGGTGAAGATCTGGCCGTTGAGCGTCTTCAGGTGGTGGCTGAAGGCGACGAGATTGATGTTGACGGCATTCAAAATCAGTTCAATCGACATCATGATGATGACGACGTTGCGGCGCAACAGAATGCCGAGCGTGCCGATGAGCAGCAGAGCGACGCTGAGAACCAGGTAGTGGCTGGTGGTGATGGGGTTCAACATGTTCATCTCCTCCGGCGCGAAAGTCAGACCTTCTTCTTGGCCATGACGACGCTGCCGACGATGGCCACCAAAAGCAGCAGCGAAGCCAATTCAAACGGCACCAGGTAGTCGCGGAACAGCATGTCGGCGAGCTGTTCGACGTTGCCGGCCGTTGCACCGGCACCGGGCGCGGGCAAAGCCAGCAGGCCGCGGCCCTTGCTCAGAAATGCGACGAACAGCGCGCCCGTGCCCGCGGTGGCGAGCAGAGGGATGAGCCAGTGCCGGTGGTAGCGGGGCTGGTGCGCCGTCTGGTCGAGGTTCACGAGCATGATGACGAACAGGAACAGCACCGTGATGCCGCCGATGTAGAGGATGATCTGCACGGCGAACAGGAACTCGGCCTTCAGCAGCAGGAACAGGCCGGCGACGCCGGCCAGCGAGGTGACGAGTGCGATAGCGCAGTACACCGCGTTGCGCAGCGAGATGGTCAGAATGGCGCCGGCGAGAGTGAGTAGCGCGAACGAGTAAAAGAGAATTGTGTCCAGCATGGGCGGCAAATCCATCAAACGGAGCCGGAGTTTCCAACCGGCCTGAGTCTCCAATGCGAACTACAGAGAGCACGCGCCTAGTATTTGTATTTGACCGGCTTGGGGCCTTCCTCCAGCATCTGCCGATCCCAGATGGCGCCCTCCCGCGAGTAGTTCGCCAATTCGAAATCCTGTGTCAGCTCCAGACAGTCCACCGGGCAGGCGTCCTCGCACAAGCCGCAGAACATGCAGCGCGAGGTGTCGTAGATGAAAGTCACCAGATCCTTACGCTTGGTTTCCGGGTTTCGCTCCCAGCCCACGACGATCAGGTTCTCGGGACAGGCCAGAGCACACAGGTCGCAGGAGATGCAGAGGGTCTCGCCGTTTTCGGGGTTGATGTTGAGCCGGGGCGCGCCGCGATAACGTTCGGCCACCTTGGGGCGCGCGGACGGATACTGCTCGGTCACGATTTGCTTAGGGTGCTGGTTGCGGAAGGTGACCCAAAGGCCTTCGAGCAGGTCCACGAGAAAGATGGTTCTGAGCAGCTTCTTCATCGGAGCGCCTACGCTGGAAGCCCGGGGCCTAGCGGTCAACCTCCCCGAGGACAATATCAATGGTACCGATGATCGCCACCAGATCGGCAATCAGAGCGCCACGCGACATCCTGTCGAGCGCCTGGAGATTCACGAACGAGGGCGGCCGCACGCGCACGCGATAGGGCAGCGTCGAGCCGTCGCTGACGATGTAATAACCGAGCTCGCCCTTGGGCGCCTCGATGGAGACATAAACCTCGCCCGCGGGCGGCTTGAGCACCTTAGGAACTTTGGCCATGATCGGCCCCTCGGGCAGGGCGGCGACGGCCTGGCGCATGATGCGCACCGCCTGGCGCATCTCCTCCATGCGAACGATGTAGCGGTCGAAGTTGTCGCCGCGGTCGCCGGTCGGGATTTCAAAATCGTACTTTTCGTAGCCGCTGTAGGGCTGCGCCTTGCGCAGGTCCCACTTCGCGCCGGCCGCGCGCAGCATGGGGCCGGTCACGCCGAAGGCCTTGCAATCGGGGACGGTCAGAATGCCGACGTTGCGCATGCGGTTCACCCAGATGCGATTGCCCGTCAGCAGCTCCTCATACTCGTCGGCCTTGGGCAGGAAGACGTCGCAGAAGTCGAGGATGTCCTTCTCGAAGCCATCGTAGGTTTCGTACAGCAGCCCGCCGATACGGAAGGCGTGCGTGGTAAGGCGCGCGCCGCAGTACTTCTCAAAGATGTTCAGCGCCAGCTCGCGTTCCCGCATGCAGTAAAACAGGGGCGTGATGGCGCCGATATCGAGGGCGTGCGTGCCCAGCCAGATGAGGTGGCTGGCGATGCGGTTCAGCTCGGTGAGGATGACGCGGACGGCCTGGGCGCGCGGGGGCGCCTCGACGCCGAGGAGCTTCTCGACCGCCAGACAGTAGCCGAGCCCGTTGGAGACCGCGGCGACATAGTCCATGCGGTTGACGTAGGGGGCGAACTGCTGATAGGTCCGGTTCTCGCCCAGTTTTTCGACGCCGCGGTGGAGGTAGCCGATCACGCAGTCCGTTCCGAGAACTTTTTCGCCGTCGAGCTTGACGATCACGCGCAGAACACCATGCGTGGAGGGGTGCTGCGGCCCCATGTTCAGGACGAGTTCAGTGGAATCGAGGAAGGTCTCGGCCATGTCCTATTGTCCGCTCTCGATCCCCAGGTTTTCCTGAACCCAGCGATTGTCCATGTCGAGGATGGTGCGCTCCTTGCGCAACGGGAAACCAGTCCAGTCGTCCGGCAACAGGATGCGGCGCAGATCGGGGTGGCCATCAAATTCCACGCCGAACATATCGAAGACCTCACGTTCCAGCCAGTTCGCGGTGGGGTACAGGTCCACGGCGCTGCCCGGGCGTTCTGCGTCCTTCATCTGGATCTTCATGCGGACGCGCTGATTGCGGGGAAAGCTATACAGCACATAGATGATGTCGAAGGCCGCATCGCGCTTGGGCCAGTGCACGGCGGTGATGTTGACCAGGTAGTCGAATTCGTGGGAGTCGCGCAGCGATTCCAGCACATCATGCACCGCATCGGCCCGAGCGAGGAACGAAGGCTGGCCCTGACCGGCGATGAACTCCGAAACGCGCTCGCCGAACTCGTCCTTCAAGGCGCTTGGCAGATCGCCCTCCCAGGCCGGAGGAGGGGGCGGAGGAGCCGGTGCGGCAGGCTTCGCGGCGGGAGGCTTCGCCGGCGTAGCCGGGGCCGGCGGCGGCGCGGGTTGAGCCGGCGCGGGGTTCGGGCCAGGTGCGCCTTCAGGCCTCTGTTCGTCAGGCATGACGGAATCCAAACTGAAGCTTCATCGTTATCATAGCCGCAAAACCGGCGTCAACGCGGCCCAGGGCAAGACCGACACTGAAGTGCCATATTATCAATGAGATCCTGAGTCCCGCAAGTGAAGCTCTTGTAATAGTTTAGCGGTGGCCCCAAGGGGCGCGAGGGTCGGGCTCGACGCCAGACGCGCAAGATCCGCCGGCTCATCCACATCGGCCCACAATGGAGCGAGTGCGACGCTCAGCCCGCTGCTCCCGCAGGCGGCCACGGTGGCGTCGAGCGTGCGGGGCGAAGACCACGGGACGGCGGTGAACATACCCGCGGCGGCGCGCCGGCAGGCGACGCCCCAGAAGCCGCCGTCCTCGGCCGGACCGAGGCACACGTCGGCGTCCGAGTGGAACAGATGGAGGATATGCGATGCCGGCAGATCGGGGGCGTCCGCGCCGAGGATGGCCACGCGTTCCCAACCACGGGCCAGCGCCTCTTCCAGCGCCGCAAGCATACGGACACCGAGGTCGCCAGGGCGCTGCAGCCGGCGCGGGCACGTGATTTCGGGCCAGGCATCGGTTTCAATATCAGTGTGCAATTCAATGGGGCAGCAGGACGACGCGCGGGCCGCGACATCGAGAACGAACGCCTGATGCAAGCGCAGCGCGACCGCAGCCCCGAGGTGCTTCGCCAGGCGGGTCTTGACCAGACCGGGGAGGGGCGCCCGGGAGAAAAGAATGACCAGGTTCCGCAACCCGCGATTGTAGAATGAAATGAGCTCAGCATGAAGGAGGCAGCGGAGAGATGAAGAATTATTGCGCGGCGGCCTTTGCGACTGCGTTGCTGATCACCGGGTCAGGCGCGGCCGCGGACAAGAAGGGCGACGCGGCGAAGGGCAAGGAGGTGTTCGAGCAGTGCAGCGTGTGCCACTACGCGACCACCGACCAGAAGAAGATGGGCCCCAGCCTGAAGGGCCTGTTCAAGAAGCCCAAGCTGGCGAACGGGCAGAAGGTGACGGACGAGAACGTGCTGAAATTCATAGACAGCGGAAAGGGATCGATGCCGGCCTTCGCCAGCGTGTTGAGCGACGAGGAGAGAGCAAACCTGCTGGCATACCTCAAGACACTCTGAGGCCGCCGGTTTGACCGCCGCGGTCGCCGGCCGCTAGTCTTGAAAGAGGTGGCGGTCCATCACCGCCATGCAGTCCCCATCGTCTAGCCCGGCCTAGGACACCGCCCTTTCACGGCGATAACGCGGGTTCGAATCCCGCTGGGGACGCCAATTCAAGTCAGCGACTTCGCGACTTTCCGATTTGCGCCGGCTCTCCGCCGATTCCGGGGGCAGGTCCTAATCTCAGATCGATTCTCCACATAGTGCCTTGACCCGCATGCTGTAGTTCTGGAAGTTGCGGAAGCCGTAGGCTTGTCGGCTGATGAGTTCCATCTTGGTGTGGAAGCCCCCGGTGATGCCGTTGTTGTGGGCGAAGCGCCACAGGGCGGCGATCTCGTCACGCCAGGAGGGCAGCGTCTCGCCGAACTGGACCAGTTGCGCCAAGCCGGCCTGGCGCAACTGGGCGGTGGTTTTGAGCAGGCGCGGGGCCAGGGTGATGCCTGGATCACTGACGAACAGGGCCTAATCCCCCTTGCCTGTTCCACCTCCGAGATAGCCGAGGCTGCGCAGACGTTCGAGCGTGTTGCGGTCGAGAGGCTTCGAACCGCCGGGGCCGATGCGGGCCTTGACGGCGTTCTCCCGCTCGATCCATTGGAGGATTTCGGATTTAATGCGCTCGGCGACATCAGGGTGCTGGGCGGCGACGTTGGTTTTGTCGGCGCGATCGGAGCGGCGGTCGTAGAGCTCCACTTGTTTCAGACGCGCGCGGGCGGCTTGGGGGCGATAGATGAGCTTCCAGTCCGGCTGGACGCGGGCAAATGTGTCGGTCAGATTTTCGGGCACGCCGCCGCCAGGCTTGGCCAACGGGAGCGCGAGCTTCGTGGACATAGCCGGCACGGCGGGCCCATGCGGGGCGTCCTTCCACAAGAGCACGAGGCTGCGGCCTTCGAGTCCGTCCGGCACTTTGAGGCCGAGAAGGTCCAAAACGGTGGGCATGATATCGATCAACTGGACGGGCTCACCGATGAGGCGAGGCTGCGGAATCAGCTTGGGATTCCACATCATCAGCACGACGTGGATGAGCTCGGCGTAGAGCGAATGCCGGTGCGCGCTCAGGCCGTGTTCCCAGAACTCCTCGCCATGATCGGAGGCGATGACGACCAGCGTGTTATCGAGCACCCCGAGTTCTTTCAGCTTGCCGGTGAGGATCTCGATGCTGCGGTCGTTTTGGGCGATCTCGCCGTCGTAGCGGTCGATGGCGCAACGGCGGAACCAATCGGGGTCAATGCCTTTGGAGCGGATTTCATCGCGAGTCACGGTGGCGCCGCCGCCATCGGTGCGGATGTCGCGGAGTTTTATGTAGTCCTGGTTGAACTGCTTCGTTTCGGCGGGATTGGCGAACTGCTTCTCGAACTCGGCGGGCGGACGGTAGGGGGCGTGAGGATCTGTGGAAAGAACGAACAGGAAGAGAGGCTCGTTGCGGTGGCGTTCGATCCAGGGCAGGATGGCGCGGTTGATGGCGGCGGAGTCGGTACCGCGATCGATCGCATCATGGGATTGACGCTGGACGACTGGGAACTCCATGACGTAGTCGAAACCCCGATCCAGGCCGCTGGCGCGACCGGCGAAGGCGTTGCCAAGGATCGCCGCCGTGACGTAGCCCGCGGCCCGCAACTGCTCGGCCATGGTCGTTGCGCCGCGCGGGATCGTGTCGGACTCGTTGACCAGACCGTGGGTGTAGGCCTGGAGCGAGGTCAGGATGGAAGGCACCGAAGCCTTGGTCCAGGAGGCCTGGGCGACGGCATCGTCGAAGACCACCGAAGAAGCGCCGAGCTGCTTGAGGAAGGGGGTGGTCGGACGGGAATAGCCGTACAGGCTCGTGTGGTCCGGCCGCAGGGTGCAGACTACATATAAAAGGACGTTGGGCCGGCGCGGCGCAGTGCGGCTGAGAACGAGCGGATTGGACCAGAAGCCGACCATACCGGCGGCCTGCGCCGAAGTCTCAAGGACGATGTGCGTGGTGGAGCCGGCGTAGGCGGAGAGATCGGCTTCCGCGTCCTCCCAATGATCGGGGTCGCTGAGCGTTTTCGAAAAGAGCTCGGCTTGTGACGGCCCGGCCAGGACGCGGAACTTCACGGGAGATTTCGCGGAGACTCCCAGGCCGAAATGCAGCACCGGGGCGAGCGTGGGCACGGGGACATCGAAGGCCATGGAGGCGGGGGCGCGCGCATACAAAGTACTGCGGTATTCGTCGAGCTTGCCGATCGAAGTCCGGCCGGCGGGGCTGCCGAGCGTCTCTTTCCGCGGAACCAACTCGATAAAATCGATGACCACGGTGGCGCCAAGCTCATCGGTGGGCATGATCGCCAATGGGCGGGTGAAACCTGAAGGAACCTTGGGCAGTTCGAAGCGGTAGACCATCCACTCCATGGGGGGGGCGAGCTTCTGAGTCAGCACCGTGTCGCCCAGCCGCACCTTGAGTTCGGCGCCGCCTTCGACGATCATGCGAATGCGCATGGTCTCATAGCGGCTCCAGTCGATGGCGGGACGGGTCCGGGCGGCAATTACGGGCGTGTTGCCCTCGCCTTTCAGAACGAGCATGCCGGGGGGCTTGAAACCCATGCGGCCGCGCAACAGCCGCCAGTCGGTCTTGTGTTCCCGAAAGCGCCACACGGTCGGTTCGGCTTCGAGAATACGGGAGGCGGCGGCGGAGGAAGCGGTCGTAACTTTGGCCGAATCGAAGTGATCATCCAAACGGTACGGCGGGGAGACGCTTTCGGCATGCCGGGCGGGCGGGGGCGGAGCCTGGCGGCACGCTCCCAAGCCGAACGCGAGCACCAGGGCCAACCAACCAATGAAACTTCTGGAGGAGGCAGTCTTCAGGCGCGGGAGAAGCACTTTGAGATCGATGATATCAGACAACGGCGGTCCGGCCTGAGAGCAGACCGGACCGCCGCAAGAGGGGTCAGAACGAGAACTTGGCGGAGAGCTGAATGATCCGCGCCGCGTTCGACTGGACGCCCATGTTCATGAGTCCCGTCGTGGTGTTGAGGTCGGTGATGACGGGGTGATTGAAGACGTTAAAGAAGTCGCCGGCAACAAGCAGTTTGTAGCGCTCCTTATAGGAAAACGTCTTGGCGAGCCTGGCGTCCTGGTTCCATTGGCTCGGTCCGAGATAGAAGTTGCGCGCATTCCAGTTGAGCAGGTCGCCGGTGCCGGTTTGGACGACCGTTCCGTCGGACAGCGTCTGATCAACCAGGTTGTCCTGGGCGCCGAGCTTGGTCAGCACACGTTGGGCCGGGTTGACCGGAACGAGCGCCTGGACCGCGGCGGCGTTGGTCGCGGCTTGGGACGAATCGAAATAGCCTTTGAAATAGACCATGTCGCGAGCACCAAAAATATTGGTGATGACGCGCTGGCCTGAGCCGAGGGCCGGATTGCCGAACATGTAGAGGCTGCTGCTCACCCCCATCCAATTGCCGCCGCTCCAGTCGCCGATGAAGGAGATCGACCAACCTCCGATGGCCTGGTCCAGCCAGGCGGGGATGTTGTTGGCGAACTGCTTACCCTTGCCGACAGGCAGCTCGTAGACGCCGTTCCAGCGAATGTGCTGCGGCGGAACGTCGCCCGAGTTTGTATACGTAAGCGCCAGTCGCTGCGCTGGGGTTAGATTCGGATTGCCCAGGATCTCGTTGTTCTGGGGAACCAGGGGGGAGTAACCCGTACCATTGGCGTTGAGGCTGCCGTCGCCGTCGGTGGAACCGCCCGAATCGGTCGTTGACATGGCATGGGCATAAGTGTAAAACGCCTGGGCCGTGAGTCCCTTGGAGAAACGGTGGTTGAATTCGAATTGGAACGACTGGGTATTGGAATAGCCGTTGTGCTCGAGCGCCCCATATGCGCCGCTCCAGTTGGGGTTGAAACGCCGAAGATCGGCATTGCTCGCGTTACCACCCGGACCGAACAGGCCGGTTGCGGCGCGGTAATTGTACAGCGACTCGGCATCGTTCCAGGCCCAGCGCTGCTCCAGGTCGCTGCCGTGGTTGCCGATGTAGCTGGCCCGCAGAGTAGTGTTCTTGCCGAATTCGCGCTCGACGACGAGGGTCCACGTTTGCATCATGTCGTCATCCCAGTGGCGGAAATCGAGCGGAGTGAAGGGCTGCGAGCCGGGAGGTACCGACGTGGCCGTGACCGTAGCCTTGTTCACGTAATCAGTGGGCGCCGGAGCGCTGGAAATGCCGTAAATATAATTCGTGCCATTGGCAGTAGCGACGTTGTTCGAAAACACCAGGTTCAAGGGCACCTCGGTGCGCATAACCTGGAGGATTTGAGACAGCGGCATCGGCCAATAGTAAATGCCGTACGACGCGCGCACCACCCAGTGGTCGGTGACCTTATAGGCGAGCCCCAGCCGCGGGCCGAGATTGTGATTGATGCCGGGCGTAAGCGCGCCGGGAATCCCGGCCTGACTGGCGGTTGTCGAGGTCACACCACGCGCCGCATAGGCGGCCAGCACAGAGGGCGGGACGTTCGGGAGAGACGTCAAGGAGGCATTGAATGGCGTGATCACCGCCATATTGGTGGCGGTGACAGCATTCATATCGAGGTTCATGAACCGGTTGTACTTCTCGGTGTAGGGAGTCCACTTATCCCAGCGCAGACCGTAATTGACGGTCAACCGATGATTGACCTTCCAACTGTCCTGGAAGAAGGTCCCGAACTCCTTCTGCCGCCAGTAGAAGTAGCCGTGGTTAAACTCGTTGTTCAAGCTAGTCGGGAGTCCGAGTTCGATATCGGCAAATCCATCCCCAGTGTATGGTTCCGAGATCTTGTTTTGGGTGTCAAACTGGGAAGTCCATTCGCTGTGGAAGGCTTCCTGGCCCTCAGCCTGCTGCATTTCGCGGACGTTGTTGTCTTCGCTGCGCCCGCGGAAGCCGAATTGGAAGTTGTGCTTGCCCTTGATCCAGGTGACAGTGTCGTCGAGCTGGTACTGGGTCTCCTTCTGGTCCTTCAAGTTGTCAGAGTCCCAATACATCATTTGCCCATCGTTGTTGTAGTAGTCGGCGTAGATCGTCGGCCATCCTTTGGCGCCGAAGGGATTCGGCACGCCGAGCTTGTCGGCCCAGTCGGTGTTGTCGGAGAGGACGCCCTCGTGGTTCGGGGAACGGTTGACGGAGATCTGAAACTCATTGAGCAGCGTGGGTTGGAAGACGTGAACCTCGCGCACTACGCCGGAGGTCAGACCATAGGTGGTGAGCCGGGAGCCGCCGCAATTGGTGCAACCCAGCGGCGGAAAGCCGTAATGGCCGCCAGCCTGCTGGTTACGCTGGTCTGAGTTGGTCCAACGCACGGAGATGTTGTCCTTCGGGGAGAGGACATAGTCGAACCTCGCGGTCTGCGTATGGAAGTCCTGCGTGACGGGATAATTGACCTGGTAATTGATGGTCACCCAGGGATCGACATTGGGAATCGTCGGCTCCGGAGATACAGCCTTCAAGGCCTTGGAGAAATCGGAGAGGCGGGCCGCAGGGATCTGATTGCCATTGAAGGGCGCCCGGGTACCGTCGGCGCCGGTAGTCAACGGATCGTAGATCGTGTATAGGTTGCCGGAGTAGTCGGTTTCCCCGGCGAAATTGCCGTTCCAGATGGAGTCAGTGAGCACCTGGGCCTGCGTGTACAACCCCTGGCGCAGCTTCATGCCCTCGTAGGAGTACATGAAGAAGGCCTTGTTCTTGACGACCGGACCGCTGACCGTGCCGCCGTATTCGTTGCGGATGTATTGGGCCGGCTTATTGCCATCCTGGATCTTGCGGGCGACCAAGCCGCCATAATTATCGCGGTTCGTCTCGAAGGCATCGCCATGAAACTGATTGGAGCCGCTCTTGGCGACAAGCGTGACAGACGCGGGCCGGGAATATGCGGCGTCCGAACCGGCGGTCTCGAAGCGGAACTCCTGAATGATGTCTAGGCCGGGCTGTACCGTTGAGATGCCGCCACCAAAGCGGTCGACGAGCGAGATTCCGTCGAGCGACATGTCCGTGGAGCCCACTTTCATGCCGTTGGTGTGGGGAGCACCGCCGCCCTCCACGCCGGCGGTCAGGTTGAACAGGTTGGAGACCTGCCGTCCGTTGAGTGGCAGTTCCTCGATTCGCAGGGCGTCCTTGACATCGCTGACCGTACCCTTCTCGGTTTCGATGATCGGGGCGGCATCGCTCACCTGGACCGCCACGTTGACGCTGCCGACATCCATGGCCGGGTTGACGACGGCGTCCTGGCCGACATCGAGATTGAATGTGCCGTTCCACTTCTTAAAATGCGGAACTTCCACCGTGACGGTGTAAGGTCCGGCTTGCACAGCGCCGAAGTAATAGGCGCCGACTTGCGTCGTCTGGGCGGCCTGGACCACTCCGGTGGCCGTGTTCGTTAGAGTGACCTTGGCGTTGGGGATGACGGCCTGGCTCTGATCGGTGACCGTACCGTGCACGACCCCTAGGCCCGTTTGGGCGGCCAGCGGCAGGGCGAGGACCGCCAGGAAAAATAGAACGAGGAATCTTTTCAAAGCCTGGGGGAAAGCAGGCTGGGACGTGACCATGTGTCCTTCACCTCCTGGACAGCTCGGACTGAGGGGGTCGGATCATGGGCTTTCTAACAGCTTGTAACAAAGTGCACAGGAAAAGCCTGTTACGGTTGCCCTTCGACTACCTCGTGCTATCAAACTATCCACACTTTTTCTCCGGTGTCAACCAAATTTTTGTTGAAACCGGCGCTTTAACCGCCGTAAGCTGAAAGTGCTTTATTGTCAGGCGTAAGGAACGCTTGCTTTGGAACGCGCATCCCAACCGCGGCGCATTCTGCGAGTCGGCCACGTCCGGGCGGCCAACCGTTCGGCGGTATTGCGGCTGCTGCGTCGTCATCGCCAGTTGTCGCGCGCCGAACTGGCGCGGCGGACAAGCCTCTCCGAAGCGGCGGTTTCACGCATCATCGGGGAACTGATGGTGCAGGACCTGATTGTCGAACTGGGCAGCGGGCCAGAGACGGGGGGGCGTCCGGGGGTTCGACTGGCGCTGAACGAGGATCGGTTCAAGACGATTGGCGTGGACATTCAGAACTGGGAGACGCGCATCTCCCTGGGAACAGTCACGGGGCGAGTGCTAACGACCGAGCGGTTTCGAACCCCGGCTAATGCGACCGAGGCACTGGAGAAGATTGCGGCGAGCGTGCGGCCGATTTGTGAGAGTCTGGTCTATCCTCCGGTAGGGATCGGCGTCAGCACGCGGGGATTGGTCGACAGCAGAAACGGCGTGGCCGAACTGGGCAGCAACCCGTCCTGGATCCACGTGGAAATGAGGGCGTATCTGGCCGACCGCACCGGCGTACCGGTGTTTGTCGAGAACAATGTGCGAGCGGCGGCCCTGGCTGAATACGTGTTTGGGAGCGCCGATGTGCAGGGTGCGCATTGCCTGCTTTTTCTAATGGTCAGCGAAGGCGTGGGCATGGCGATCGTGCTCAACGACAAGGTGTACCACGGGCCGCGGATGGCAGCGGGTGAGATCGGTCAGATGGTGATCGCGGACCGCGGTGGTCCGGAACGGGACATCCGGCCGGGCTGCCTGGAGATGCTGGCCTCCGATGAAGCGACGTGTGAACGCTACAATGCGCTGGCGGGCATTAAGTCTCATGCTTCCTCCAGCGACTGCACACAACAAATGCGGCAGATATGCCATCTGGCCATGGAAGGCGAAACGGCCGCTCGCGCGGCGCTCAACGAGTCCGCGCGATACCTAGGCGTCGGCATTTTCAATGCGGTGTGGGCGCTGGACGCAGATGCGGTGGTTATCGACGGCACGATGATCGAGGCCTGGCCGCTGGTTTCGGCGGCTATCCGCGATCAATTCCCGGAAGGCCCACAGTTCCTCAACTTTAGAAATCTGGTGTTGCGGCCTTCAGCGCTCGGCGGCGAGGCTTCGCTCATCGGGGCGATCACACTGCCGTTTTCTCCCCTCTTCGCGTCCGAAGAGGGTTTAATTTGAAAACGCCAGACCAGAGAATGCTTTTCGTCTGAGAATCACTCACGGCGCTGATCGATGGGCGCGCTTGCTGCACCTTGAAAAACCGCTGTACCGCTGCACGTCGCCACACGCGGCGGGAACCCAGAACAAGGGTCCAACGTTTGGCAAATCGCTCGCCCTCGGCCTTTCGCGGTTCCGGCGGTGAAGGGGGTGAGGGAAGTCCTTCCCAGATCGCGCGGGTCGATGAAGGAGATCAGCGTTCTGAACTCTCTGCCGCATGAGAATCAAGAGCCTTCGGCCAACTCGGATTGGCCGCAGGGGCGCTCGCGGTACGGATCGAACTACGCCTCCATTCTCTGTTGCTCCGCGTTCCAGCGCATCCGGCGGCCTCGCCGCAGGGATTCCACCGCCAAACAGCAAACAACGCTGGTCCGCTGACCCATCTCAATCGTGGTCACAGGCTCCTTGCGATCATGCACACACTCCAGAAAACTCGCGATGTGCGCACGGCTAGCCGATTCGAACGTGTCTGGTTCACGCCGCTCCAGACTCGCTCTCATCGCCACCCCGTCGGTCTGAGGAAATAGGGCGTAGGATTCGCGCCCCAGATCGAAGCGGGCTTTCGTGCCGTGAAACTGCTGCATCTGGTCGTTGAACATACGGTAATGCATCGCCTTGTATCCGATCGTGAATACGAGCAGATAGTTTTCGGGGAATTCCACGGATAGGCTACATGTTTCTGGTATCTCACCCCCCTCCAGATTTACCTTGCCGCCCGAGCAAGTTACCGCGAGTGGATAAGAGGAATTCATCATCCACTGCACTCCATCAACAATATGTGCCGCCTGCCCGATCAGGATTCCGCCTGAGTAGTCATAGAACTGAAGCCAGTTAAAGTAGCGGAAGACGTCCAGCGGCCTTTTCGGCGCTGAACCAAGAAACAAATCCCAGTGAAGCTTGCCCTGGAGTTGGGCCGTGCTGAGCGAGTCCCAGTAATTTGTCCACCACGCGTTTACGAGCCGAATATCTCCGAGAGCTCCTGAAACGAAGATGCGCCTGGCTTCTTGATAGAGAGGATAGCTTCGCCTCTGGGTACCGATCTGGGCCACCCGTTTCGTACGGCGTACGGCCTCGATCATGCGGAAACCATCCTCCACCGTGTGTGCCAGCGGCTTCTCTACGTACACGTCTTTGCCCGCATCCACTGAGTCAATCAGCATTTGAGCATGCTGGTGATCCGGCGTGGCAATAATAACGGCGTCGATCGACTTCTCCTCAAGCAGCCGGCGGTAGTCAACGAAGGATTTTGCGCCCGGCGAAGCAACTTTCAATCCGGCCTCCAGGCGCGGTTCGTAAACGTCGCACACGGCCGTGATTTCCGCGCCCTGCGCCCGGAACTGTCCTGTGAGATAGGTTCCACGGCCGCCCATGCCAACTGTGGCGCAGTGAATGCGGTCGTTGGCGCCAAGAACACGCGCACTACACAGCGCCGCGGCACCAAGAAAAGACCGTCTATTAAATCGCATGTCGCTCCACCCCCTGTCCGTTAACCTCTCGTCCGCGCAGCCATTACTCCCAGTGGACCGAAGCCCGCCTCCCCATCGCGTCCGCTCCGTGCAGCGCTTCTCAGTGAGGCAATGCGCCCTTTAGGTCGCCTGGAGGCGCGTATTCCGTTCTCCATTTCCATGCAAACAAATGGTGCCGGTGAAACTGGTAGGCCTGAAACAGCCGTTCCTTGCCATACCTCACGTCGGGAGTAAATTGGAAGCTCCAGGACTCGCAGTCCAGAACGACTGGTATCTCCGTTCCCGGGGGTACGTTCGGAGAGAGATGAAGCAGACTGGTCCGGCTCTGGGCGCCGGTCCACTCCCGCTGCTTGTCCTCCTCGATGTCGCCTATCTCGGCGAGCCATGGTGAATTGGAATAGACTTTAGCGCGACACCAGTTGTTCTTATCGAACGGGTCGAGACCCTGAGAAAGCTTCAGCCAAATCGTTGCCTCTTCGCCCGGCTCGATGAAACCATTCCCGTTTCCCCTGCCTTCAGTAACCGTAAGTTGGATGCTTTCTCCGCCTCCCTGATTGCCTTTCTGCCGGAACACGGGAAATGTCTTGGTTCTACCATCGAGCACAACCACATCCGCAGGCTCAGGCATCTTTTCAGGCGCAATGAGCACATCGATATCTTGAACACCCTCGTGGTAAGTGTCAAAAATCAGCTTCAACGTAAGACGGGCGTGCGTGTAATCGCCTTCCCCAGAGATGAAACAGACCTGGAAGTTGGAACTGAGGTTGACAGGCTGGCCGGGCGCTATTTCTTCCACTTCCGCGCTGCCGTGCAGAATGTTTACTGTCGGGTAAGCAGAGGTCAGTTCCGCGCGCAGACCCTTCAACGGAGTCGTACGCGGGTTGAGCACCCGGATCGGAAGCGTCTGCGGCGTGCCCGCCACAGGCCGTAGAACGTCTCTGTCGGTCAGCGGTAGTAAAACAGGCGGTTGCGAGGCGGCGCCGGGGCCAGTGAAGCTGACGTCATGGCCGCCGCAGTCGAAGTGCACCCTTAGTCGGCCATCGCGATCGGCATGGATCGTACTTTCATCCGTCTTCCCGCTGGCTAACCCATAGTCCAGAACGCGATAATCTGAACCGGGATGGTAGAGAGCAGCGGTTGCTACTTCGATTGATCTACAAGTGACCGCCGGCCCGTCCGGGGCCCAGCGGCGCGTTTGAATGCGCAGACCACCCTGGGTGACATGCTGGAGGTAAAAAAGCGCAGGCCCAGCAACGTCAGCACTCACGCGGTAGTCCCACGCGGCGAAATCGCGGTACGGGCTTGTGAAGTTCCACTCCGTAGGCACTGTGCCCAGCGCTGGATTTGCGAAGGCGCGCATGTGAAAGTCGAGCGTTTCAGCGATCGATGTGGCCCAATGGCGATGATACTCATCCTGGCGATACTCAAAATCGACGCTGGACGTCATTGCGTAGGCAATCCGAGTCTCCTCGTGATACTGACTGATGTAGTCACCACTAGCTCGAATGAGCCGCACCATGGTGTGTTGGTGGCTCAGCACGTGGTCCTTGGGCCGCCAAAGAGCGCGACGGCCTTTCTCACCGACGTAAAACTCCGGCCCAGGATTGAACGCCGAAGCGCTTCCGATCAGGTCAGGATAACGGGCGCTCAGGTAGAGGCTCATGAAGCCTCCCATGCTGAGACCACAAGTCGCGCGATAGCGGCGGCTGCTGAGCGTGCGATAGGTTGAATCAATGTGGTTAATCAGCTCGAGAAAATACTGGCCGTAGTCAAATTCGCCGCCGCTCCGGCCCACGTCGTAGGGCGTTCCCCCATAAAACCCTGTGTACTCTTGCGCCACGTACCCATCCGCAGCGACCACAATTACGTCATGGTGCGCCACGAAATCGAGAATCTTAGGCACGGTGTCGAGCCCGCCATCGTAACCTTCAAGCGTGTAACGGTCACTGTGGCCGTGGAGGTAGTAGACGACTGGAAAGCGTTTCGCAGAGGTGTCGTAATCACCGGGAAGGAATATGCGGTATCTGCGCGGCTCTCCAAATGTCTTCGAGTCGTGACTCCTATCGTAATATGGTTGCGCGGCATTGAGTAAGCCCGCAAGCCCCAGCGTCCCAAGCACTAGCCGCCACCGCACAGTACAACCCCACCTCCATCGATCATCGTCGCCGCATGAGCAGACGGAGTATTCCAAACCCGCAAGCTCCCTGCCAACAACCGCTCTAAAACGCCTCCATTACAGCACTCTGTGACAGACCGCTCAGCAAGTCGTTCACTTGGATCGTCCACTTTCCAGGAAGATCATTTTGGGCAAACGGAATCACATGATCGCCGGATCCGCCTGGGGCAAGGACATTCCCAGAGTAATAATTAACAACCTCGCCCACCGGATTCCGAACGTCCACATGGAAAACGTGAATCGCAGCCAGCGAATCTCCATCAAGCCCAAGGCCTATCTGCACAATCTCACCACGGGCGACGTGCCGAGGTGCCGAAATTCGGAGAGCAGGCAGCGGAGTGGGACTGAATGCCATGACGACAGGCTCGTATGGATCTAGTGCAACAGAGATCTCCCTTTGTAGCCCCAAAACTTTAGCGGCGCGAATGTCGTAGCAATACAATGCAACCGGCAGTACCAAACGAACGGTCCGAGGCTTCTCAAAACGCTCGTTCGATCTGAACTCCGGCGGTCCAAGCTCATCCACTCTCATTTGCGGGTTGCTCAACAAGCCGATGATCGTCACACCGCCGTTCCGGAACCTGTGAGTTTCGACACCGACAACAGGCCGGTTCGCGCCGTCCAATACTGCAAAAGCAGGTCGCACTCCCATTTCGCCCAGCAGTTTGCCTGCTGCCCCATGCAGTTCGCCTTCCCTATTCACAAGGCGCAACTGGTGATAATCTATCGCGTTCATCCGGACGGCTTTGCCTTGGCCGTGCCCGCCCGCGAAAATGCCCGCCAGACTGGGCGTTGCCAATCGGCGGCAATGCTCGTCGAAAAGCCCTGGTTCGCCGTCAGCAATGACCAGCCCTCCTCGTTCCACAAATTCGTGAATGGCCTTTACCTCGTCTCTAGAAAGTGCAGTGGAGCGAGGTAGAATCAGCACACGGTAGTTTCGCCGCACCAACTCCCCTTGCTCTATCTGCCCATAGGCCACGAAATCGTACTGCAGTCCAAGGTCTTCCATAAGGCGGCAGTATGACTCCCTTACGCGCAAGAACTCACTGTCCAAACGCTCAGTGGATGATGTGCGGTTGACCCAAGCTTCACCCCTCGGGCGCTGCGCCAGCATCCACTCCACGCGCATACTCGCCTGAGAGTAGTGAATTGCGATTGGATCGGATTCCCGCACGCTATTGATCAACAGAGCAGCGATCCCGTCACGCAACTCCTTGTAATACGGCTTAACTTCGCTGCCACGAGGCCCGACCGAACCATCCTTGGAAACACATTCGAACTTCTCGTCCCAAATGAGATTCCCCCTGGCGCCATGAAGCAATTCGTACCAAATGCGGTGTTTCTCCCAAAGCCCGCGGGCAAACGCTGTCGTCACAATCGCTATGCCTGGATTGAACGATCGTATCATCTCAATGTTGTTGCCGATGTCATACGGTTCTATCGCCCGTAGCACCTGGCTTAACCGATAGTAATCGTACCCTCCCCATCCCGGCATTTGACCGCCAGCAATAGCGACATAAGCATCCGTATCAACTGACCGGATCGCGTCAACGCCAATTTTCAAGGCACGCGCATAGGAGACATCCATCCATTCTTTCTGATCAGCCCAGGAAGAAAAGTTGTCGTCCGTGTGTTTCATCGCTTCGCGAGTCAACTCGGGAGTGACGACGTCCCACGTCTCGAAACTTGTTCCCCATTGACGGTTCAGGGCCGCCAGCGTACCATATCGCTCCTTCAGCCACGCTCGCATTTCCGAAAGGGACTGGTCAGAAAAGTCGAAGTCCCAAAAGGCGGCTAGGTCGGCAATGCCGGACTCATCCGCAAGATCGTAGAAGAGAGGACGGTAGGGAGATTGCGCGCGAGCCACCTCCACCAATCGGTCATGGATCAAGCTCCACCACGTCGGGTCCGAAAAACTCGGATGCCGTTTCAGCGCCTCCCTGCTACTCGGGTCCTTACGGTAGAGTTCCTTAGCCTGCAGGTAAGACCAATTCTGAATCCTATCGGGCCGATAGCGATGATATGCCGAATAGTAGTCGGTGGCAAGATTTTCCGCATACCAACGCAAATCATTTTTCAGCAGGAAGTCCGGGGGTGCCTTCGCGCTGCCGTTGATTTGACCTGCACTGATTCCAAGAGTCTTGAGCGTTGCAAAACGCTCGGCACTGTGTGGTTGCCACATGACAATAGCGTAGTCTCTCCAAAGCCGATTCGGTGGTTTGGCCACAAAAGATACGCCAGCGTCTTCCTCGCGATGGTCTTTCGCACCTTTCTTGTTTACCCCCTCGAATGAAAAGTGCACATGCAGCTCGTTGCTCATCGCGACAGCATGCCGCAGATCGAGCTCAAAGCGGATTTCGGATTCATCCATCAACTCGACGGGCACTTTTCGAATTTCAACTGTACGACCTAATGCATCCGTCCAGCTAATGCCTAACTCGCCTTTACCGGTCGCCTGTGGATTGGTCCGATAAATTGCAAGTATCGGGCGATCCCGCTCCAACCCTACAGACGGCAGCACAATCTCCGAGGCGAGACAGAGACTGCTCCATAACAAAGGCTGCAGTGCTAGCAATTGCGCTCTCATCTTTTCAAGCTGCTTTCCAGTCACTTCGCTGCTGAAGGCAACATGGGATCCACTACATCCCCCCGCAGCTCAAGGCGTGCAGGCAGGAGGTCCGGCTGAGCCTCGGTGGCCTGCCGCATGTGCTTGAGGGATTCATCGCGGAGGCCGTTGTGTTTTTCGATCAGTCCGAGTAAATAGTTCGCCTCCGCACGCTGATGTGAATCCGTCACGTTCAGTTCCGAGCGTGCAAAGTTGTCGAAATGCTTCTGGAGTCTGGCTGATTCAGAGGTCCTGCCAATTCGTTCCATGGAGAGCACCATAAAATAGTTTTCGCTGTTCCAACTGTCTCGATCCCCGGAAAGTTGCGCAACTCCGGAAACGCTCTTCTCGTAAGCCTGCCTGGCCTCAATGTTCCGCCCGAGCGATTCGAGAGTCCGGCCCAGGTAGTATTGTAGCCGTGGCGACACCTGCGATTGGAAGTCGTCCATCCCAAGCGACACGGGCGGTTTTATGGCGGATTCGAAGGCTCGCAGCGCTTGCGCGTAATCACCGTGATTGAACGCTTCGGCGCCAGTGGCATATTGCATCAAGCGATACTTGTCTCGCAGGCCATAAGTTCTATGGCGGGGAACAAATTCATGAGTTGCAATCAGTCGTTTCGCCTCATCATAGCGGCCCATCATCAGGTTTGCAGTCAGCACGCCTTCCGTCAGGTCGTCATCGTGCGGCGAGCGTTCCAGTGCTTTTTCCAGAAGCGTCAGTTGCTCGTCGAACCTGCCAGCTTTCGCGAACAGGTTGCTCAGGTCATTGAAGGTCCGTATATGTGCTGGATTGAGCGCCACGGCCCGTTCCAATTGCGCGGCCGCTTTGTCTAAGCCAAGGCCCTGCTCAGCGTAGGCCAGTCCCAGCGAGCGTCGTGATGAAAAATCGGCGGGATTTGCCGCGAGAGCAGCCTCCCATTGATGAATCGCCTCTTCGGGCCGCTCGCGGTAATAAAGCAGACACGCCAGGTTGAAACGCGCAACGTGATCCTTAGGGTCAAGTTGCACCGCCTCTGCCAGTGGTGCTTCACCCTCTTTGCGATACGGAAACCGATCCACTTTCCCGTCCGCCTCACGTGCGCTCTGCAGGGACTCCGTCGCGGCCTCTGCCTCGCCACTACGTCGTTGGCAATAGGCGAGCGTATAGTAATACATTGGCGGTGTGCCCCAAGGGTCCCCCTTGTTTTCCCCAACAAGCTTCAGAAGCCGGACTGCTTCGCTCCACCTCCCCAGGTTGCGATAAAAGATCGATACGCCTATCGCTTCCTGACTTTGTCCACCCATTAAGCGCACGAGTTCCGCCTTGGCCGCCGGATCTGCCGTCAGGTTATAGCGCTCGGCCTGCGCGAGACGGTTTGTCGGATCAATCCGCTCCAACTCGACAATTTCCTCAAGCGCTCGCGTCTTATCGCCAGTTTCGCGGTAGGTCAACGCCAGAGAGGCGCGCGCCAAGAGATCGTCCGAGTTCGCACCAATCGCTCGTTGAAAATGATCAATCGCCTCCTGGTAGTCCTTCCTGGAAAACGCTATCCGGCCCAGATGATATTCGCGCTCACCGAAATAGGCGCTGTCTGACCAAATGTAGTAGAGATTGCGTTCGGCTTCTTTGTTGTCTCCTGCGGCGAATTGGCTCATCGCCAGATAGTAGTAGCCCTCGTCGGAGTATGGATCCCGCCTGATCACTTCCTCAAGATGCGCCGCTGCGCTGACCGGACGGCCGTGAGTGAACTCGTTGATGCCGAGCAGTAGATGTGCGCGTGAGTAACCCGGGTCGAGCTTGAGCGCTTTCTCAAGAAGGGCGACGGCGCCAGCCTCATCGAGTTCTTTCAGCTTAAACTCCGCCGCTAATGACAACTCCTCTGCGCTCATGTCTTCCAGCGCCTTCGACCGGCTCTCTAGGGGCCGCGTAAAGGGTGTGTATTCCTTGCGGCCAGGATTTCCATCAGGGCGCGCATATTCCAACAATGGACGACCGCCTGCATCGGCCACTGTTACAGCAAGACCTGATAGGTCAACGTCGGCGATCTTGGTTTGATCCATGAACGCCTGGAATGGCTTGGCGGGGTCCAGATCAATACTAGTGCGCAACAGCTCGCCGGACCGCGTTTTAACTACCAGCGTCGCGCCTGAGATCACGCGCGTCGCCGCCAGAGTCAGTCTAAGTGGCTTCTTCGCATCTTGCTTCTCTTTGGGCACCTGAAGGTTCAATGCGACATCACGGGTCAGCGTCGTCAATCCGCCTGTCCCCGCGACCGGTACCCACCATTCACTCCAGCTTTCGACCTTGTGTGGGGCGACCCATTCATAGTGACCGTCCCAGACGTACCGGCCGCTCTGGAGCTCGACATAGGGCCCGGCATTGTCCGTATAGCCATGCTCGAGGTTCTTTGATCCTTCGCCGTACCCGAAGGTCCATAATTTCATACCCTGGACGATTCGGCGGTCGGCGTAGCGAAAAATTCCATAGTCGCGGTCAAACTGATATGCGCCCTGGAAGTTATCGTAGATGTCGATGCCAAATACCCCGAGCATGTGTTTGTTGTTTCTGTCCCAGCTGTAGTCGATCCCGTTGTAAAGCGGCCAATCCGCAATCTCGGCTGTGGTGTGCCCGACAGTCCGGGTCATGGGATAGATGAAGCGCGTTCCCGGTGTCGCGGAAATGGCCGTGTTGATCCACAACATCTGTGGCATCCTGCCGTCCTGAGTGTTGTAGCAAAAAACACTGATCTGCAAGGCCGCGATGCCAGGATGAAGCGTCGCTGTGAGATTCACCTTCATCTGATACACGGGGTCCAATTCGCCGAGCACTAACGAAATGCGGCCGCCTTCGTGTCGGACGATTTTGTTTGACCAGAATGGCTCACCGTGGAGCGTGAGCATATGCAGGTCGTGCGGACCAGTCAACTCAAGTCCCGACTGCGGCCAACTGTTCCGGGGATTGTAGTGGGACGGCTTGATTACATCATTGCGGTAGAAAACCTCCCTGCCGCGCAATTTGTCGTACAAGGAGAAGATTCTGCCGCCTAGATCCGGCAGGTACGTAAGCTTCAGGTACTCATTTTCGACAAAAATGGCGCGGTAGGTGCGTGGCTTGGGACCGTCTGGTTGGAATGGCATGAGATACGTCGTGAAAGGATACATGCCGGTGACGGTGGAATTGCGAAAAAGCGCAGGCTCCAATTCTCTGCCAGTCGGTTCATAGGTAGGGATTGTCAGGGTTCCTTCGTAAGCTTTCACCTCCGAGCCAGACGCGGCAAGTGCCGGCGCCATTGCTAGAATGAGCAGCAATATCAGGCGTTTCATTTCACGTTCTCCCGCAAGTCACGCTTGGTTTGGCCCACCACTTCAACCAGAGCCACGATATCGCCCAGACTGTTGTACACGGGGGTCAGAACGGAGATCATTCCGGTGCCGCGGCTTACGCTAACCCGCTCCCCGGTGCTGAGAACCCTCTTCATCTCAGAAGGCGTCTCCTGGTGCAGTTCGCCCCATTTCCAGAAACCGCTCATCTCATACACGTTCCGAATCAGAATCTGGATTTGCGGCGGATTGGACGGCACCGGCATCCAGAGATTTGCATCGCATGATTCGGCACACAAGCGCGCCAGGCGCATCAGGGTCTTCTTGGTTTGAATAAACGCTTCGTCGTTGACGTCGAAGTTGTCGCTGGCCACCCAGGGGTCTCGCGGGTCCGTCTTGAACAGGAATTGCAGGGAACGCTGCGTCTGGATGCGCAGGCAGACATCGCCATCCACCATCGCCGTCGCCACCTGTGCCACACGGTCCAGGTCTTTGGCCTTGTCCTCGTTTTGAGCCAATAGAAGCGGACTCGCGCTCAGCAATAGAAAAACCCTGAGATTCATTTGACCTCCCGTGCCAGTTCAAGGACATACGCCCGCACTCGCTGCCAGGCCGCAGCGTCAAGAGCGCGATCGAATTTGGGGTTCTCCGGAATCGCTCCATAATCGGCGTTGGTCCACTCCAACGGGTCTCTGGTCGCGAAAGCCGGCTTTGGAGTCCACCAGTCCTGCAATGTCGTTTCGTTAAAACGCTGCGCCGCCTCAGCCCTCAGCCGCTCGATGGGTTGCCTCTTCCGAAAATCGTTCAAGAGCGTAATGTCTTGAACCGCGTTCCGCTGGATCTTCAGCCGGATCGAAGGAATCGGAGCCGAGATGCCGAAGCGATCGCCTGGATAAATCAAAGCCTCTCTGCCCCCATTGAATTGAAACCAGGGATCTGAGCCCGGATCGGTTGTCTGCCAGTGAACGAAACCGTCGATGCCCCAGAGCCAGGGCCGCAGAGCCTGCAGCGTGATGTGCGAGGATGGCTCCGTCACAGCCGGCGTGCCGCCGTAAATCCACACGATATCGCCCCGCTCCTTCAACATTCGCGGCGCATAATCATACCAGCCGAACTCCCCTCCGCCGCAAACCCAGAAATTGACGATGCCGGCCAGTTCCTTGAATTGCCGCTCCATCGTCCAGCTCACATCCGCACGGAAAACGAACTTGACCGGCGTATCGGCGTGTACAGCAAGCTTCAGCATTCGCGCGTACTCACGGAAATAATCATAGTCGCGGACGAATCGCACTTCGTCACCGTCCCATGGGAAGCCCTGGTAACGCTTCTTGTGGTTGAAGAACATCTCGAAGCGGGTTTCGGTCCAGCCCTTCTCACGGAAATGCCGCTCCATCCCCGACACGATGTTGACGAATTCCCTCTCGTATCCGGGCTCACCCCACCACAGGAACGAGGCCGGCCATTCGGGGTTGATCGGCAGGTAGACGAATGGAATTGGTTTGGGGCCGCGCCGGGACCCCGCAAACGCAGAGCCGTCGAAAAGAGGGCCGTAGTGCCGGTCGTACAGGCTCCAATCCGTGATGTGCTTGTTTCTTCCGGAACCTGCCAATTGCGGAGCAAACTCGGGCCCAACTTTCCCCGCGTGGCCATAGCCCAATTGGTGAAAGACTCCGCGGTGCTCGTAGAAAATGCCGTACAAGGAGTGGATCAGCCGGAAGAATTCGTCGCTCGTGTAGAAATCCGCTCCCAGACGCTTCCTGAGAGTGGGATACTGATCCGCCAGCCAGGACGTGCCATAGCTATTGTGGTCGATGGCGATGGCATCCTCGGCCGGGACCGTTGCTGCGATGACCGTTAATTCAATTGGAATCGACGAAACGCTCCGGCCGGCCTTGAGCGTCGCCGTCATCTTGTACATGCCCGGACGAGTCTTCTCCGGCACCCAGATGTCGACCCAGAAGCCCTGCGCAGTCTGATGCGGCACGCGATTGTCGGGCTCTGGCATCGTCAACCGGAAGGGCGAGTGGACGGGGATCAGCGCGTCCGGATAGTAGCGCTTCGACGCCGGAAGAAAGTGGAACCACTCGCGGTACAGGTCAACCTGCAGGCCGCTCTCCGCCGGAAAGCCCGCCACTTCGATGCCGTACTTGCCCCCTTCCGGCAGGATTGCGATCAGGTGGCAGGACGCGTATGCGGCACGCCCGCTCTCCACCGCGATCCAGCGCGCCGGCGCCGCCCCCGCCACCCGGTCGGCTGCGACGATCCCCCCGAATGGATCCGGCCGCAGATGCTCCGGCAGAACTACGAGATCTGCACCCGCGCACCGCAGCGCCGCCGCCAATACGATCGCGAGCCGGATCGCCGCGCCTGGTCCCGAGAGCAAGTTTTGTAATAGCATCGAAGAAAACACTATCTTACTACCGGTAAAAAAGTCGAGGGTCTGCCTGAAGGCGCCTACCGTGGGCGTCGGGCGCCCTCCGCGGGAGCCCGGCGGAACGCAACAGGAGTTGCCCAATGCTGAATCGTACGAACGAGCCGCCCCCACGTGCCGCTTTGGAACGCCATGCTGGCTCGTGGCACCGGTACGGGGGGGCGCTCATGCCAATCCATCATTTCCTTATCGCAATTCTCCTGAGTGCGACTCTCCATGCCGGGACGGTGTCCACGCTGTGGTCCCGCAGCTATACGGCGATTCCGGAACCGCAGGCAGTTGAGCTTAAGGGCTCAGATCTGCGGTTCGGCCCCCAATGGGCCGTGCAACTGGGCCCGGGCATCTCGCGAACCGATGTCGCGGTCGACAGTCTGCGGGGCTTGCTGGAATCGCGCTTCGGGCTGCAGCCGTCCAGGACCGCGACCGCGGGCTCAACTGTGCAGCTGCGTCTGGCAGCCGGCAGCGTAACGCCGGGCAGGTCCACGGATCCGGACAAGCAGGCCGTCGCGGAGCAAGCCTATCGCCTGGACATCGGCCCATCGGGCATCGTCATAACAGCCAACGCGCCGCCGGGGCTGTTTTACGGCGTTCAGACTCTCGTGCAACTCCTCCGTCGCCGCAATGAAGTGCTGTTCCTGCCCGAATGTCGCGTCACCGATTGGCCGGATCTTCACCTGCGCCATATTTACTGGGATGATGCGCATCACCTGGAGAATCTTCCAGAACTGAAGCGCGCTGTGCGCCAGGCGGCATTTTATAAGATCAACGGTTTCGTTCTGAAGCTGGAAGGGCATTTCCAGTTCCGTCACGCGCCCGCCCTTGTGGAGCCTTATGCGCTCACCCCGGCTGAGTATCAGGAACTGACCGACTATGGCCGTCGCTATTACGTCGAGGTGATCCCATATCTCGACGGACCTGGCCACATCGCTTTCATTCTGAAGCACCCCGAGTACGCGCAATTCCGTTCTTTCCCCGACAGCAACTACGAGCTGTGCGTCACCAATCCCGGGGCCGTGAAGCTGCTCTCAGGCATGTTCCAGGATCTGGTCGACGCTAACCGCGGCGGCAAATTCATCTACTTTTCCACGGACGAGCCCTATTATGTCGGCCTGGCCGATAACTCCCAGTGCCACGAGAAGACCGCTGCGGATCAGAAGGGCAGCGTGGGCAAGCTGCTCGCGGATTTCATCACCAAGATCGCCAACCCGCTGCACGCGGAAGGCCGGACGGTCATGTTCTGGGGTGAGTACCCGCTCAAGCCTGCCGACATCGATTCGTTGCCATCCTACTTGGTAAACGGCGAAGTGTACGGCCCGGAATTCGATCCGCTGTTTCACAAACATGGCATCCGCCAAATGATTTACACCTCAACCCAGGGCGGCGAGGCGCGTCTGTTCCCCGATTACTTCAGTCTGCCCAATTCCCGGCGCCTGCACCCTGTGAGCTCGCAAGTCGACCGCATCGCCGACGGATTCCGCGAGATCTCATACACGCCGGCCCGTAGCCAGACCGACATCATCGGAGCGGTTGTCGCCGGCTGGGCCGACATGGGCCTGCATCCGGAGACGTTTTGGCTCGGCTATGCAACCATCACTGCGGCCGCGTGGCATCCCGGATCACCCTCCGTGCAGGAGTCGGCGGCCGCCTTCTACCGGCTCTTCTACGGCGACGGCGTCACCAACATGGACCGCGTGTACCAGCTAATGAGCCAGCAGTCGCATTTCTGGCTCGATAGCTGGGAATGGGGGCCTTCGCCACGTAAGCCTATCTTCGGCTACTCTTATGGCATCTTCAACCCGCGGCACCCGGTGAAGGACCAGACGCTCCGCCTGCCGCCTCCTCCGGACTCAAGCCTGAGATTCGATGCGCAGTGGACCAGGGAGAACGCGCGCCGCCTGGAGTTCGCCGCCGATGCTCTCAACGACAACGACGAACTGCTGGGCTTATTGAACGAGAACCTTGGAAGAGCCGATTTGAATCGCTACAATCTCGAGGTCTACGTATCGATCGCCCAGCTCTACCGCCAGAACCTGGAGATGCTCACCGACATCGGGCGAATCTGTTCCCAATTCGAAGCCGCCCGGCGCGCAGCCGCGGACAAACAGCCCAAGGAGGCCGTCGCGGCACTGGACCGGGCGCTGAATCTGGCGCGCCACATCCGCCAGCGTCGCAACACCGTCCTGCGGGATGCAGCATCAGTCTGGTACAAGAACTGGTTCCCTCGCGTCGCGCAAGCGAACGGCCGCCAGTTCCTGCACGAACTCGACGACGTGAAGGACCATGTCCCCGACCGGACCGTCAACATGAGCTATCTCGTCGATCGCGAATTGGCCTTACCCTTCGGCGCATGGGTGGAAGCCATCCGCGCCGCGCGCAATCAATACGCGTCGGCGAATCAACTGGCCTCTGATCCGCTGCAATTCGATTGGCTCGACATGGGCGACCATCCCGTGGTCGGCGGCATCCCGGGGGAATGACCATTGAGCACGAACCCAGCGCCCGGCTCCTCCGCAACCACCTCTTTGAAGCGCGTCCTCTCGCGGCGCGACCTGATCCTCTACGGCCTGGTGATCCTCACGCCCACCGCGCCGTACCCGGTGTATGGCATCGTCCAGCAGACTTCGCACGGCCACGCCGCGCTCGCTTACCTCGTTGCCATGGTGGCGATGCTGTTCACGGCCGCGAGCTATGGCAAGATGTCGGGCGCATTCCCATCCGCCGGTTCGACCTACACCTACGCCCAACAGGCGCTCGACCCGCATATCGGTTTCCTGGCCGGCTGGGCGATGATCCTCGACTACTTCCTCATCCCTTTGCTCAGCGTGGTCTACGCCGCGCTCACGGCCAATAGGATTTTGCCGCAAGTACCTTACGCCGCCTGGGCCGTGCTTTTCACGGCTCTCATTACGCTGATTAACGTCCGCGGCATCCGCGTCACCGCGCAAGCCGGCAACGTGATGATGGCGCTCATGACTGCGTGCGCCGTTCTGTTCGTCGTTCTGGCCGCGCGATGGGTGATGATCCGCCATGGCATCGGCGGCTTGATTGCGCCCGGGGTCTTCTATAATCCACACACATTCGGGATGCGCCCGTTGATGTTGGGTGCGGCCATCGGCAGCCTATCCTATATCGGTTTCGACGCCATCTCCACGCTCGCCGAGGACACTATTCACCCCGAGCGCGATATCTCTATCGCGACGGTGCTGGTGTGCCTCATCCAGACGGTCTTCTGTGTCGTTACCGTCTACCTAGCGGCACTCGTCTGGCCGGATTACAACTCCTACCCCGAATCTGAAACCGTCATTCTGGACATCGGCCGCGTGGCCGGAGGGCCGTGGATGATGGGCTTCATCACCTTCATCCTGCTCGTGGCGGGCCTCGCCAGCGCACTCACAGGGCAGGCCGGCGCATCCCGGCTGCTGCTCGGCATGGGCCGCGACGGCGTCATTTCGCGCCGCATCTTCGCGCACGTCGATCCGCGCTTTTCAACGCCTGTCCGCGGCATCTACTTGATGGGCGCGGTGTCCCTTGTCGGGTCCCTGCTGATGCGCTTTCAGCTCGTTGTGGAACTGCTCAACTTCGGCGCCTTCGTCGGGTTCATTCTCGTCAATCTGAGCGTCATCCGCCATTTCTACATCCGCTTGCACCGCCGCAGCGGATTGGAGTTCTTCACCAGTCTGCTCTTCCCGCTCGCAGGCGCGGTCGTATGCTCGTATGTTTGGTTGAACCTCAGCTTGAAGGCCAGGATCGCCGGATTCTGCTGGCTCGGCCTCGGCGTCCTCTACCTCGCCTTCATCACGCGCGGATTCCGTGTCCCGCCGAAATCGCTCAGCAGCCTCAAGGAGGCCGGTTGAAATGCATCCGGAATTGAATGAATGTCTGATCGACCACGTCAACCGCAGCCGCGACCAGCTCACTTCTCTCATCAGTGAGCTCGTCAGGCGTCCCTCCGAGAACACGCCTCCGGTCGGCCAGGAAGGCGCTTGCCAGGACTACGTCGCATCGGTCCTGAGCGCCGCCGGTTGGGCGCCGGATATGTATGAACTCGACGCCCTGCCCGGCCTGCGCGAGCACCCCCTATTCGATCCCGGCCGCAACTATGCCGGCCGGCCCAACGTCGGCGCGCGTCGAAAAGGTTCCGGGAAGGGCCGTTCTCTGATCCTTTCGGGCCACATTGACACGGTGCCGCGGGGCACGCAGCCTTGGACCCGCGACGCGTTCGGCGCTCAGGTGGAGGGCGACCGTCTCTACGGCCGCGGCGCTAACGACATGAAGGCCGGGGTCGCCATGAACCTGTTTGTCGTCGAGACCTTGGAGGCGCTGAAGCTGCGGCTCGCCGGCGACCTGATCTTCGAGACTGTTGTGGATGAGGAGTTCGGTGGCGTCAACGGCACGCTCGCCGGGCGACTGCGCGGTTACATCGCCGACGCCGCCGTGATCGGCGAGCCGTCCTTCCTGCGCATCTGCGCCGCGCAGCGCGGCGGGCGCACCGCGCACATCACATTTTCCGCGCCCGGCGGAATCTTGAACGAAGGCGGATATCCGGTCGGCGTCGTGGATCAACTGACGCATTTCCTGGTTGAGTTGCGCGAGTTCGCGAACCAGCGGCGGCGCACCGCCCCACTGCACCCGCTGTACGCGGACGCTGCCGGTCGCGTCCCCGTCTCCATCACCAAAATCTTCACCTCGCCCTGGGGCCCGCGCGAGCCAATCACCATTCCCGACCAGTGCAAGCTGGAACTGTACTGGGAGCTGATGCCGGGCGAAAGCCAGCAGGACGTCGAGCGCGAATTTTTCGCGTGGTTTGACGCGCTGCTCGCCTCCGCGCCGCATCTGTTTCCCGCGCGGCCGGTCGTGGAGTTCCCCATCCGCTGGCTGCCCGGTTCCGCGATCCTTGCTTCCGATCCGCTCGTCACCGCCCTCTCCGGCTGCGCCGAGTCGGTCCTCCATCAGCCACCGCCCGTCGTCGGGATCGAAGGCCCCTGCGACATGTTCGTCTTCCACCAATTCGGGATCCCTGCGGTACTTTGGGGACCTCGCGGCGGCAACACCCACGCCGCCGACGAGTACGTCGAATTGGATTCGGTCGCCGCCGCGGCCAAGGTCCTGCTGCTCTTCATCTGCGACTGGTGCGGAGTGGCAGCATGATCCGCCCGGTCGTGTTGACGACGCTCCTTGCCTGCGCCGTTTCTGCGCAAGTCTATTCGCCCAAGGTCCTCCTCAAGGATCAGCCCGATGCCTCAGATCTGCATGCGCTGGCCCAGGGCATCTACGCTCAGGCCGGTGCCCATACGCCCCGCGAGCGCGCGGAAGCGGTCTGGCGTTTCTTTCTGACCGACGGCCGCTTCGTGAAACCGGGATTCTGGTATCACATCGCGGGCTGGGCCTACGAAGAGCCGCTGGGCGAGGTTCTTGACCCCGAAAAGCTCCTCAACAGTTACGGGTTCGGTCTTTGCTACCAGATCGCGCCGCTCCTCGAGGCAGTGTGGAGAGCCGGCGGATTCGACGATGCGCGCGTCTGGTTTCTCACCGGCCACACCGTCGCCGAGGTCTTCTACGACGGCGCTTATCACCACTACGATACCGACATGATGGGCTATAACACCCTCGGCCGCGGCCCCGCCAAACAGTCGCCCGTCGCCTCCGTTCATCAACTGGAAAGCGAGGGGAACATCATCCTCTCGAAGCTGAAAGGCCCCCGAGAGGCCGACCCCTCGGTGGTCGATGACCCATGGTATCCGGCCGACGTGCGCGCCGGCGCGATGGGCGGTCTGGCGGAGCTTTTCACCACCACCTCCGACAACCATTTGTTCACCTTCGAGCGTGCACCGCGCGGCCACACCATGGATTTCGCGCTGCGCCCCGGCGAGCGCCTCGTGCGCTATTTCAGCCCTGAACGGCCGGACCTTTGGTATCTGCCCTACAAGTTCAACGGCCACTCCTGGGAGGAGTTTCCGCAGGAGGTCGCCGAGTTCAACGTCCGTACCGCGGATGGTCCGCGCAGCCAGAAGGACGACCGAGTGTGGGCCACCGGCCGCATTGAATACCGCCCGCCGATCGACGCCCGCGAGAGCGCGATCTACGAAGTGCGTAGCCCCTACGTCGTCATCGACGCCGCGTTTCGGTTCAACGCCAACCTGACATCCGCTGACCAGTTCGTGAAACTCGAGACCTCCGTCGATGGCGGCCGCATCTGGATTCCTGCCGGCTCGATCCGCGGCCCTCACAAAGGCCCCGCAGGCCTCAATCCCGCTGTCCTCACCACGACCGCGCACGGCCGCCGCAATGCCGTCGGCGGCTCTTACGGCTATCTGCTAAGCATCACGAAATCGCCGGCCGTCGAGCTCAGCGACCTCTTCCTTTCAACTCGCATCCAGGTGAATCCGCGTACTCTGCCCGCGCTCACCAACGGCCGCAACGAACTCGTCTACTCGGCCGGTTTGCCCCATTCGCGCGCGCGCTTGCCCCTAACGGCCACCGGCGCGCGAGAGATAGCCAGCAAGGTCGTTAACGCCCGATACGTCAGGGTAGGAGGACAGGGCTACTGGCTCGCCACCGATTCCGGCTTCGCCGATTTCGTCTTCAAGATCAGCAGCCCCGATGCGTCGCCTCTGTCCGGCTTCGACGCCGGCGGCCGTTTCCTCGATCTCTCCCGCGGGCTCGCTCCCGACAAATTCACTGCCGAAGTGCGCGAGGTCGAGCCGGTCAATTCGGACAACGCCGCCGCTTCCATTGCTTGGAGCACTTCGCCCGGTGGCCCCTTCCAGACCATTTGGGAATACGATCCGCACCTGCGTTGGAAGGATGGCATCCCCATCGACCGCACGCTCCGCTGGCCCGAGGTGGATCGACACGTCGGCTCGCCCGGCGCCCGTGAAATCTACGTCCGGTATCGCGCCCGGGGTCTGGCCATCGACGACTTCCGATTGGCCGTGACGACAATCCCCGGCCCGCCTTCTTCCACTCTTGAGGTGACACATCTCTGGAAGGAGAACGGCGTCACGCGCAAATCGACTCAGCGAATCCCGGCCGGAACTGACAGACGCCGCTACTCGATCGACATCCCGTCCGGCGTCACAGTTACCAACGAAGCCATGATTTTCGAAGCGAAGTAGCTTCTACAAACTGAGCTTCCACGGACTCCTGTACTCGCGGTGCAGCCACGACCGCGCCTCGGCCTGCCGCACCGTGTTGTTCTCCTCGTCCCAGTCCAGCCGCATCTTTCCGCGCAGACTCAGGTTTCCCAGGATGCTCGTGATCGACGACCGCACGCACGTCTCGATGTCGCTGTTCGGCCTTTGCCGGGTTCGGATGCACTCGACGAAATTGGTCCAGTGCAGCGGATGCGGATCCGCCACGCGCTTCATCTCGAACGCCTCCAGGTCCGACTTCTCCTCCGGCGTCACCCGGCACACCGCCCGGTCCACGTACAGCGTTCCCCGCGGCCCGTGGAACGTGATCCCCATCAGCCGGCTCGAGTGCAGCTCCGTGTTGTTCGACCGGTGCTCCCACGACCCCAGGAAATCCCCGTAGTCATAGCCCACCTGCATCGTGTCCGGCGTTTCCGTGTCGTCCTGGAACCAGTACTTCCCGCCGTTCGCCACCACCGACTGCGGCATCTTGTCATCGAACGCCATCTGCACGATGTCCAGCATGTGGATGCCCGAGTCCGTGAGCTGCCCGCCCGCGTAATCCCAGAAATACCGGAAATACGAATACGCGTCCGGGTAGACTCCAAACCGGTTCGGATTGAACGTCCGCATCGGCGCCGGCCCCAGCCACAGGTCCCAATCCAGCCCCGCCGGCGGCGTCGCGTCCGGCGGATTCCCGATCCCCTCCCGCGGTTGGTTGCTGTAAATCCACGCCCGCACGAACGCGATCTTGCCCAGCGCCCCGCTGCGCACGAGTTCACAAGCCTTCTGAAAATGAGCGCCCGACCTCTGCCACGTCCCCGCCTGCACCACGCGGTTGTACTTGCGCGCCGCCTCCACCATCACCTTGCCTTCGTCCACCGCGACACACGCCGGCTTCTCCACGTACACGTCTTTCCCGGCCTTGCAACCTTCCACCGCCATGTACGGATGCCAGTTGTCGGGAGCCGAAATGCAGATCGCATCCACGGACTTGTCCGCCAGGATCTCGCGAAAATCTTTCACTTCCTTCGGCTGGTGCCCCTTGCGCCGCGCCGCCGCCGCGGCCCGCTCCAGGTTCGGTTGATACACGTCGCACACCGCGCTCACCGCGACTCCGGCCTGTTCCATGGCCGCCTTCAGATTTTCCGAGCCCATGACGCCCACGCCGATGAAGGCGATCGAAATCTTGTCGTTCGCCGCGTACGCCCTCGGCAGCAGCGAGGCCGCGGCCGCGCCGCCGGCCGTCTTGAGAAAATCCCGTCGCGCGGGTCCTGTTGTTTGCATACTGGTAACCTTACCGCAACTGCGGCGGGCCGTTCAGGTCTACTTCTGAAACGGTCGGCGTGAGCGGGCCGCTTCGTCCGGCTGCACATCCTCTGTGGTGTGCGTCTCGTCCCCGCTCCAGCGCGCCGCCCGCTCCACCGCCATGCGCATCTCCCAGGGTGTGGCGTACCGCAGCTCGATCTGCCGCCGCCGGCATTCCGCCGTCAGCAGGCCGAAGGTGTTGTCCAGCTCCCCGTTCAGCAGCGCCTTGACGTTGCTTTCCTGTGCACCGTGCGTATGCAGCTTCAGGAAGATGTCGGCGCCCACGCGCGGTGCCAGCTTCAGCCATCCGCGCACGCGCTGCGGCGTGGCCCCGTCGTGCGCAGCCAGCTCCGCCACTTCGATCCGCGCCCCAAACCGGCCTTCCCCCCAACGCATTCCCAGCGGCCCTGGAATCATCAGCAGATCGCCCGGCGCCCACTCTCCTGCGCGCACCACCGGACCGCGCTCGTGCGATCGCGGACGCTTTGGATCGTCGATCGCCCAATAAATGCAGTTCACCTGCCGCACCTGCGTTGGTTCGTTTCCCGAGGGCATCGTGAAATCGGCATAACATCCCAGGTTCCGCAGCAGTGTGATCTCGTTGTTCAACCCGCACCACCAGCCATCCGGCCGCGAGTTGTCCAGCGCCCAGTTGCCATGGATGAATCCGAACACCACACGCCCATCCACCTTGCGCAGCAGTCCATGCCCCTCGTGCAGACGCTGTTTGAACCGTTCGACCTTCTCGATGAAGCCCGCCTCGGTGTCGCGGTCGTGATGCAGGTGCACCTCCACGTCACCCAGCCCCGAGTGCACCATCTCCGCCAGCGGGTCCAGCAGTTGCGGCCTATACTCTTCCTCCGCGCAGAAGAAGGAATACTGGGCGCAACGGCCGGCGGAATCGACGTTTCGTCTCGCAATTTCGGGCCACAGTTTTCGCCACGCCTCGACGCGCTCCAGGGCGGCTGCTTCGCTGGCCCAGTGCCACAGCGGCTCGTAGTGGTCCGCGATCGTCAGCCAGACTCGCTCCGGGCGCGGCGCCGGCCGCAGCCAGCGCGACACCCGTCCCCGGGCATAGGACGGGAACCAGATCTCGGCATGACGGGTCAGAGCCATCGTCGCGTATGGTCTTCAGCCTACCAGTTTGTTCCATGGGTGGCCTGTGCAGTCTATGCTATTGTTAGCTTCGAAAGGGGCGCAGGCTGCTGTGGCGGAGGTCGCGGGACTTCTGCTGCCGGCTGCCTGGCCACGTCGATACCCCGATGCCGGGTTTCTATCCTCTAGTCCTCCAACGCCTGTTTCTGCCGCTATTCTATGGGCTGCGCGGGCGGCATTATGGGCGCTATCGCCGCCTGTTCGAACGCAGCCAATGGCTGCCGCGCGAGCAAGTGCTGGCTCTCCAATGGAGCGAACTGTCGCGCCTGCTCGATCACGTCTTCACACATGTCCCGTATTACCAGCGGAAATACAAGGCTGCGGGCATCGAGCGCGCCAACATCCGCAGCTTGGCTGATTTCGCCCGCCTGCCCGTCCTGACCCGCCAGGAGATCCAGCAACACCGCGAGGAATTGCGCGCCGCCAATGTCGCCCGGCTCCTGCCTCACTCCACCGGCGGATCTACCGGATCCCCAACCCGCTTCTACATCACGCGCGACAGCTACGACTGGCGCACCGCCGCCACCCATCGCGCCTACTCCTGGAGCGGTTGTGAACTGGGTGAGCTCACCCTCTATCTGTGGGGCGCGTCGATCGGCACCCCGCCGCGTTGGAAACGGATGAAGGTCCAGACGTTCAATGCCCTGCAGCGGATCAACATCGTCTCCTCCTTTTCCCAGAGTCCCGCCCTCTGGCAACGCGTCTACGAGTGGAGCTGCCAGCGCCGTCCCGCCTTGATCGTCGGCTACGTCTCCAGCCTCGAGGGCTACGCCGAATACCTGGCCGCGCAAGGTTTGACTCCTCCGCCGCCCCGGGCCGTCATCAGCGCCGCCGAGCCGCTCGCGGCGGCGACGCGCCAGAGAATCGAATCTTCGCTCCGCGCGCCGGTCTACAATACCTACGGTTCGCGTGAGTTCATGTCGGTCGCCGCCGAATGCACCGCCCATGCTGGCCTGCACGTCCACGCCGAGAACCTGGTGGTGGAGACGGCCCGGCCCGCCGCTGAGGGTGCCTCTGACATTCTGATCACAGACCTGCACAACTTCGGCATGCCGTTCGTGCGTTACACCATCGGGGACATGGGCGTTCTGGACGACTCGCCCTGCCAATGCGGCCGTGGCCTGCCCCGCATCCGCTCGATCGAGGGCCGTACCCTGGAGGTCTTGCGCACGCCCGACGGCCGCGTCGTGCCGGGAGAAGTTTTCCCCCACTTGATGAAGGAGTTCCCCGAGATTCGCGAGTTCCGGGCGCGGCAGTCCGCGCTCGACCACATCGTCATTTCCGCCGTTCTGGACCAGCCTCTCTCGGCCGACCATCGCGAGCTGATGGATTCCGAGTTGCGCAAGGTCTTCGGCCCCGGCCTGCGCATTGACCTCGAGCGCGTGGAGACGATTCCGCCTCTTGCCTCGGGCAAGCGCAGGGTGACCATTGGATTGGGCGGTTAGCCCCGGCTCGAGCGCGATGAACGGCCGCCTACTGTTGATCGGCTACATGTTCCCGCCCGCCGGCGGCGTGGGCGTCCAGCGGGCGCTGGCCCTGGCGCGCTATCTGCCGCGCACCGGACTGGCGGTCACGGTCCTGACCGCCCGCCACCCCGTCGCGCATGTTTACGATGCCGCGCTCCTGGAGCGGGTCCCGGCCGAAGTGCGGGTTCATCGCACCCCCGCCTTGGAGCCGCCCTACGCCCTCCGCCAGCGCGTCAAGCGCCTTCTCGGCCGCGCCCAGGCCGGCCCGGAGACGGCCTCCGCGCACGCCGCTCCCACCGCGCCCCTTGCTCCCGCGCGCGGACTGCGGCGCTGGACGCATGCGCTGCTGGAACGCGCGCTGTTCCCCGATCCACAGGTCCTTTGGGTGCGGCCTTCCATCGGCGCGGCCATCCGGATCATTGAAGCGGAGCAGATCAGCTCCGTCCTGATCTCGGCGCCGCCATTTTCCCTCCTGCGCTTTGCCGCCCCCCTGCGGCGGCGTTTCCCGGCCCTGAGGATCGTTGTGGATTTCCGCGATGAGTGGCTGCAATATGACCTCCAGGAACTCCAATTCGACGGCCCCGTATCGGATTGGAAGCGGCGCCACGCCGCCCGGCTGGAAGCCGCCGCCGTCGCCGCCGCCGACAGCGTTGTGATTGTCACACCCCCCTGGCTAGCCCGCCTGCGCGACCGTTATCCCGATCAACCGGCCGGCAAATTCCTGTGCATCCCCAACGGCTATGACGCAGATTCGTTCCGTGGATTTCAGCGCCGCCCGCCCGTTGTCCCGCCGCTGATCGTGAGCTACCTTGGCACCCTGTACGCCAATCCGGTCTACTCCCCCCGGCCCTATCTTGATGCTGTGGATGGGATGCCCGAGTCCTGGCGCGCCAACATCGAAACGCGGTTCATCGGCCGCGTCGCCCCCGACGCCGCTCCTCTGCTCGCCGCGCGCCGCTCCAGGATCGTGCAGACCGGCTTCCTGCCGCAGCAGGAGGCGTTCCGGGAACTCGAGCGCAGCCACTGCCTGTTGCTGCTGATCGGCACGCCGGACGTCCATTCGGGCAAATTGTTCGAATACCTGGCGACGGGGATCCCGATCCTGGCCATCACGCCGCGCGGTGGAGAAGTGGAGCGCGTCCTCGCGGCAACGCGCGGCGGCTGGTGCGCGCCTCCGGATGACCCGCTGGCGATCACCCAGGCACTGCGGGAGATCTACTCTTGTGCCAGCGCCCAGCCCGGCGCTGCGCCGTTCTCTCCGGAATCGGACACCGTCGCCGCCTTCAGCCGTGAGCGCCTCGCCGTGGAGCTTGCCTCGGCGACTGGCCTCCTGGCTGCTCCGCCCCAGGCCTGACTGCCTTATGATTCTCCCCCGGAGGCATCATCGAAACAAATTTGCACATCCCGGGAACGTGCGCCCTTCACAACCCTGAAGTAGTTTGGTATTCTGTCTGAGTATTTGAATGCCCGCTCAGTTAGGTTCGAGCTTTCAGGCCCGCGTTCGATTCTCCCGCGTCCGCCCTCTCCAGCCTGGCAAACCCGGTGTCAAGTACAGTTAGGAGTGTTTGCTTGAAGAATATTTTCGTTGGTAATTTGAGCTTCACCTCGACCGAAGACGCTGTCCGCAGCATTTTCGAGGGGTACGGTACTGTGGATCGGGTGAGCATCATCACCGACCGTGAAACCGGCAAGTCGCGCGGTTTCGCCTTTGTGGAGATGCCCAACGACGAGGAAGCGAACCGGGCCATCAACGCGCTTAATGGTGCCGATTTCAGCGGGCGGAAGCTCAATGTGAATGAAGCGCGGCCTCGTGAGGAGCGCGGCGGCGGCGGTGGCGGCTTTAATCGCGGCGGCGGCGGTGGCGGCGGGTTCCGCCGGCGCGAACCGCGCTGGTAGGAGGAATCCCTCTCATCAATTCTGACCCTGGGATGTGGCCTCGGCCGCATCCCAGTTGATATCCGTGTATTCGACGTCCATCTCCGCCACGCCCCAGAACCGCGTCAGCGTCCTGAACGAGGCGCTTTTCGGCACCTGATATCCATCCCGTATCTCGAAATCCTGAACAAAATTCACTTTCTTTACGAATACCGAAGGGCTTTTCACCCACTGGCCCTCCTGGTGCACCGTGAACCCCGTTTCCATGTCCACCCACACCTCGCCTTTAAACAATCCGATCCTCTTTTTTCGCGGGTGCACCTCAAACATCTCGATATTCCGGCTGGCCAAATCCATCGAACCCTTGTATTTGATCTTGTAATTCTGTGGCGTGACTGCCACGTCCGCGCCGCTGTGGCTGCGCGCTTCCATTTCCAGGTTGATGAAGCGTACGATCAACTCCTTTTGCACCGTTTTGTCGCCTTCGCGGGCAATCACGTCGTAGTTGATCGTGCCGTCCGCCGCGACATGGCGCCGCGCCTCGATGCGCGCGACCTTGTCCAACCCCGTCATCTTGCCGGCAAACTTGGCCACCATCGTCGCGCCCCGCACCAGGCGATTGTGGCTCTTCTGAATCGCGATTTCGTACCGCTCTTCGCCCTCCCGTTCGTGGTGCAGACCCTTTAGAGGCGGCAGGGCCTTATCCATCGGTCCGGCGGCCATCGCCGGGACGACGCTCATCATGAACACTGCGAATACAGTCCGCAATCTATGTTTCCCCGCTGCGATTCAGTCCCTACTAATGAAGACTTCCGGCGGGCCGCGAAGGTTGCCGCCACCGGGAATTCCCTGAAGTGCCGTGTCTTTCCATGATGCCACGAATGGTCCCCGGCCTGGGCGCCCCGGCGGCTGCTCTGCCGGCACTTCCGGAGCTAGCCAGTGGCAAAATAACACCATTTGTAGGCTATTGGAGGCAACAATTGCCACAGACGCCTGACTCTCTGCCCGCCCAGCATCCTGTGACAGCGGCGCTCCACCGTCTCCCGAGCGGCTCTGTCGACCGTCCATGCTCAGACGACGCGGGCCGCCGCAATATCCACCAGTCCGGCCGCCTGGTCGTTGGTCAGGATCGCCACTTAGCGGCTGCGCCCGCGCAGCCGCCCGCCGCTATCAGCGGACTGGTCTTGCCCGCGCCAAGAAAGCCCCCACGGGAATCAGCCAGAGAGTCAGATCAGCACCTCCAGCGGTTCGCCCTCGCGCACGTCGATCGTCTCCGGCAGGGAGATGTGGCGCAGCGCCCCCTCCGCCCGAACCTGGCAGTCCAACTCATGCTTGCCGCTGAGCACGCTGGCCCTGCTGCCCGTCGCCTGCACCGTGAACTCGCGGAACGGCAGCTTGCCGTGCAGCGTCTCGATGACCACTTTCGTCCGCCCGTTCTCCAGCCCGATGGAATACCGGCCCCAGCCCGTTCCCGTAGCCCACAGGCAACGGAACGGCTGCGCCGCCGCCTGGCGTTCGATCTGCAGGTGATGCTCAGGACCGGTGTAGCGGAAGCTCGCCAGCACCGCCATCCCCGACCATGAAGACATCGCCCGCGCGTAGTGATGGCCGCACTCCGGCTCGTCGAATGGATTGCGCCGTTCCCCGTCGTGCCGCCGCCGCGTCCCGGCGTACGTCTCGATGCCCTCGCGCGTCATCCCGTATTCGAAAAACAGAGTGCCCGCCAGGTACTCCTGCCCGTCCACGCCTCGGTCGAGTACGGGAACGGAATCTTCGGCCGCCGCCCACTGGGGTAGTCGCACACCGTCAGAGCCTGCTCGTCATTCATGATGTAAGCGCGCTCCACCGAGTCGTGCTCGAACAGGTTCTCGAAGTGGTTGTAGCGCCAGATCGAATTGAGCGTCTTGCGGATGTGCGCCGGATCGAGTAAATCCCCCAGGCCCGCGATCCGCGCAATGTACTGGCCGATCAACTGGTCGCCCAGGCAGCCCTCGCCCATCTGGAAATCGGGGTGCTGCGGATCGTCCGCGCCCATCGGCCCGGTCAGCCCCTTGGCGATCTCATCGCGTTTCGCCGGCCGGATCTGCTGCACGTAATACTCGCCGTTGAACAGATTGGCGTCGATCCATTTGCTGCCGCTTTCGAAAATGCGCCGGCACTCGGCGGCGAACTCCTTGTCGCCCACGGCGAGCGCCATCTCCTCCTCCGCCCGCAGCGCGCCCAGGTAATAGATGCCGCACAGCGGGTTCGGCCCGTAGAACTCGATGTCGTAGGTGTTGTGCTGCACCCCTTCCATCACCCCGTCGCGGTTGGCGTCCCAACCGCCCTCCACCCAGCAGAACTCCATCGCCTTGCGCACTTTCGGCCACACCGCCCTGAGCCACTCCCCGTCGCCGCTCAGCCGCCAATCCATGCATGTCTTGATGATCTGCCCCATCTGCCCGTCGGCCGCCGCGAACCCGCTGCGCCCCGAACCCTCGGGCAGGTGCTGGCGGAAGTAAATGCAGCCTCTCTCGTCCATCGAATACCCGTACGCCGCCTTCCGCAGCGACCGCGCGAACTGCGGAAACAGAAACTGCGTCGCCGTCTCGTAGTTCCAAACGTGCGTGCAGTTGCCGTGGCAGCATCCCGAATGGTCGTTCGCGCCTTCGAACCCGTGGAACTCGCCGTCCGCGGTCCGGAAGCACGTCTGGCTGATCAGTGTAGTGAGGTTCGCCGTCGCCCCCTCCTTCACCGCCGCCGGCAGCGTCGACTCCTTCAGCACGGTGGCGAACTTCCGCGTCTCCTGCTCCAGTGCGGGCAGGTTGGCCGCCAGGTGTTCCGCCACGGCCCACGAGTCTTTGAACTTCGTCGCGTACCAGTTGCCGATGACTTCGTCCTCGCGCCCACTACCCGACTCCCACCCGCACCACGCCGGCGTGCGATTCGGAAAATGCCACGCCAGGATGAACGTGAAATCCGCCGCTGCGCCGGCGGCGATTTCGCGGCTCAGCGACAGCGCCCCCACGCTGGTCCGCTCCTCGCTCTCCGGCCCCACCGCTCCATCGGCCTTGAAATCCTCCCAATACAGCATCGGCCCGACCCACCACTTGGCCTTCCGCCAGCCTCGTAGGTGCGTCACCCGCGCTCCGTCCGCAATCGCCGCCAGCGCGAAGCTGCCATTGGCCGGCTGTCCCATCGCCATGCCCGGATTGTCCATCGCCAGCCCTTGCAGGCTCCCGCTCTCGCGCCATTCGTTGCGCCGTTCGTCCTTGGATCCCTTCAGCGGCGAGTTGCCCTCGCGCGGCCGCACCGGGTTCTCGATGGCCCACGCGATCGACACCTTGGCCGCCTTCGCGCCGGGGTTGGTCACGCGGTAGCGCAGCACCGCGCCGGGAATGCCGGAGGCGTCCGGGTCGTGCGGGATGAACGGCGAGAAGGCGGTCAGCTCGATCTTCACCGGCAGCCGCGCATCGCGGAAAGCGATCCGCGCAAAGGGGAAATCAGCCGTGAATGTAGCGCTCTGAATCCGCGTCAGCCCCGGCGCATTGCGCGTGCCAAGTCCCGACGAGCCCTCGTACGGCGGCGCGATGCGCGCCTCCAGAACCCGCGCCACCGCCTTCGAGCCGGCCACTTCAACGCGAATGCCCGGGAACGCGTACTCGGGATTATTGCCCTCGTCGGGCCGGTTGAAGATCTCCCAGTCGCGCAACTGGCCGCGCCCGCCCAGGCTCAGCGTGCCCGCGCACACTCCGCCCAGCGGAAACGCGATGCACGCCAGTTTGCGGCCGCTGAAAACGCGCGGATAGACAATTGTTTCGCGTTCGGCTTGCGGCGCTGTGGCCACGGTTCCTTTGGCTGCTGCCGTGGAGGCCGGCAGCGCGGGCCTGGCTCCGGCTTTTGCCGGCTCCGCGGAGACAGTCTCCGCAACGGCCGGCATCGCGGCGGCGGCGGCCATCGATGTCAGACCGGATTTCAAAAAGGATCTGCGCGGCCGAAGGGTGTTTTCGCTCATGACGGACTTCTCCCGTCACAGCATACTAATTGTCGGGCTTCGCCTCCAGGCTGTTATGACTGCTGCCTTGCAAGTGCGGCCGTTCCGCCCATCCCTTGGCGATCGTCGCCACGGCCTGCGCCTCGGCCGAACGCCCTTCGCCCACCGGCCCCACCTTCTCGGCGGTCTTGAATTTCACCGACACGCGTTCCAGCTCGACTTCCAGCGCCGCCGCCAGCTTTTCCCTAATCGCCTCCCGGAAATCCTTCAGCTTCGGCCGCTCCAGAATCACAGTCGAATCTATATTGAGAATCTGGAAGCCGCGCTCGCGCACCAGAGCCGCCGCGTGGTGCAGGAATACCATCGAGTCGCACCCCCCCCAGCGCGCATCGCTATCCGGGAAATGCATGCCGATGTCGCCCAGCGCGGCCGCGCCCAGCAGGGCATCGGTGATCGCATGCGCCAGGACGTCGGCGTCGGAGTGCCCCTCCAGCCCGAATTCGCTCGGCACCGTCACGCCGCCCAGTACAAGCGCCCGTCCCGCGGCAATGCGGTGATTATCCCACCCCAGCCCGCTCCGCACGTCCGTCATGCCGGCTCTTCGCGGCCTGGTTCGGCGCTCCGGCTTTTCTCCTCCGCCAAAAACAGCCGCGCCAGCTCGATATCCGACGGCCGCGTGATTTTGATATTCCGGTCGGAGCCCGCTACTACCGCGACCTCGATATTCTCCAGCCGCTCGACCAGGCTGGATTCGTCGGTCCCGACGAAGCCGTCCTCGCGTGCTCTCTGGAACGCCTTGCGCAGCACCTCGGCGCGAAACACTTGCGGCGTCTGCGCCAGCATCAGCCGGTCGCGGTTCAGCGTCCCGCGCACTGCGTGCCGCTGCACCTGCTTCACCGTATCCACTGGCACGATGCCCACAATGGCGGCGCCGGTGCGGGCGGCCTCTTCGATCGCCTGAATGATGGTCTGCGGCGCAACGAACGGCCGCACCGCGTCATGCACGGCCACCACTTCGACGTCATCGCCCAGCGACTGGAGCGCGTTCTCTACCGATTGCTGACGCGAATTTCCGCCCGCCACGCAGCGCACCGGCTTGGCGAATTCGTGGGCCCGGATCACCGCCTCCACCCACTGCAGGTCCTCCTCCCTCAGCGCGATGACGACCTCCGTAACCAGCGGGCAGGCGACGAATTTGCGCACCGTATGCACCAGCACCGGTTCGCCTTCCAGTTGCATGAATTGCTTGCGGCCCGTGCCCGCGGCCTCGACTCCGGCCTTCATGCGGGTGCCGAGACCGGCGGCGGGAAGAATGACGGAGACTTTCATAATTCAGCGGTTGAGCGGTTCGCTTCTAACGGCCGGGCGGAGTCGCCGCTGGCGTTGCGGCCGCCGGTGCGGCCGGCTGTGGCGCTGTCGGTCGCTCGCGCTCCGGCGGCGGTAGCGGCGCCTTGTCATACACGTGATGCACGCGGTCGTCGAAGCGTCCGAAGATCATCTTCCCGGCCGTGGTCTGCAGCACGCTCGTGACCGTCAGGTCGATGGTTTTCGAGATCATGCGTTTGGCGTTGTCGACTACCACCATCGTACCGTCGTCCAGGTAGGCCACGCCCTGGTTGTACTCTTTGCCCTCTTTCAGGATGAACACCCGCATGATCTCGCCCGGCAGCACGATCGGCTTCAGCGAGTTGGCCAGCTCGTTGATGTTCAGCACCTCCACGCCATGCAGTTGCGCCACCTTGTTCAGGTTGAAATCGTTGGTGACCACCTTGCAGTCGTACATCTTCGCCAGTTCGATCAGCTTCAGGTCTACCTCGCGCACGTGCGGGAAATCCTCCTCCAGGATCTGCACGTTGATGTGCGCCATCTTCTGGATGCGCTGCAGCACGTCCAGGCCGCGCCGGCCGCGGTTGCGCTTCATCGAGTCGGCGGAGTCGGCTACCAGTTGCAGCTCCCGCAGCACGAACTGCGGGACCACCAGAATGCCGTCCAGAAAGCCGGTTTCCGCAATGTCCGCGATCCGGCCGTCGATAATCACGCTGGTATCGAGAATCTTGAAGCTCTGTTTGGATGCCTTTTCCCCGCCGAACAGTCCGCCCAATGCGGCCAGGTTCAGCATTTCGCCCTTGTTGGCGCCGACCACCAGGCCGACGTAAGACATGATCACCAATATCAGCAACTGCAGAAAGGAAACCGTGTGATGATCCCCTGGGGTCAATGCCCAGCTCAGAATCATCGAGATCAGGTAAGCACCGAGTATGCCCAGCACCGAGCCGGCTGCCGCGCCGATCAACCTTTTCAAACTCACCACCCGGATTCGCAGCTCAAATAAGACGACTAGAATTCCCAACGCCAGGCCCGCTCCGGCGGCCTGGAGTGCGTCGAGTCCGAACGGCTTCAAATACCACGCGGCGACCGACAGGATGAGGACGAGAAGGAACCTTAAGAGAAGTAGATCGTACATGATGCCTCACTCTGCCGACACACAGCGCACCCCGCGCATCCTGCACGCCGGGCCGCTCTGCGTCCCTACTATACCACTGGAATTGCTGAAGGGCTGTCGGAGAAATCGGCAAATAACCGGCACTCCGGAACGCACCTCGCACCGGCGGAAGGGAGGGGACGCGATCCCGCGCTACAACGCTTTCGCCAGCTCTTCCGCGAACAGCGTTTGAGGGGTCTGGGCCTTGCGGGCGTGCTTCTTGCCGCCGCGCCGGTTGCGCTCCATCGCGTGGCCGCTCGCCGGCCCGCTCATGGGGCTGCCGCCGTGGCCGGCCGCTGCAGTGCCGCTGGCGCTGCCCGCGCCACCGCCCGTGGCGCCGCCGCTGGCGCTGCTGGCTGCGCCGCTGGCCGGGGTGGACGCGCTCGCCGCCCGCGGAGGCGGCGCGGAGAAATGCTGCGCCTCACGGCGCGGCGCTGGCGGTCCGCTTCGCGACTTGGGCGGTTGAGCAGGGTTGGCCCGCAGCAGCCGGTCCTCGAGTGGCGCGCGGTCAAAACGCTTGATGATGAGGTGCATCTCCTCTTCGTTCGGCGCTTCGATGAAAGCGAATCCTTTGGACTCCTGCGTCTCTGGATTACGGATGACTTTGACTGCGTCAGCTACCAAGTTTTCCGCCACAAGCCAGGCCTTGATGTCGTCGGCCGTGACCCACGGGGGGAGGTTGCCAAGAAATACCGTCGCACTCATTTATTTCGGGAAAAGCGCTCCGTCGGGGATTCGGACCGGTTCCGGGAACTGTGGTCCATGCGGCTCTTCAAGCATATCACGCGCCTTCCCAAGCGGCAAAGTGATCGGATACATGAAATTATCTACAGATTGCAGATTCCCGCGCGGATGTCTTGGGCGAAGATTCTCCCCCGGATGCGTCGCGCCGGCGGCGACGTCTTGCGCTCTCCCGGTGAGGGGCTGCTGTATCCGCCGCTCACACCCGGATCGAGCGGCCTCGCCAAACAGTCGTTCGCGCTGATTGACCATCTGCGATCGATCGACAAGCGCAGAATCCGGCACGTCTTCGGCGAGCTGGCGCGCCAGGAGATGGCGACCCTCGATGAGGGTCTGGCGCTGTTGCTCGGCCTGGGCGGCCGGCTGCATCCACCCGACTCACCAGGGTACAGTGGCCGGCGCGTTCGCGCCGGCGGTCGGCGCGCTGCTATCCCCCAAACGCGGGAGCAAACCGGCGTGAATACCGTTAGAGCCGCTGGCGGGCACGCAGCCAGGAAACCCGTGGACCGGCGCCGCCATCTTGTCCAGTGAAAGCCGGCGATCGGCAGTCGCCGGCTCTGGAATAGGAGGATCTGTCATGAATTCACAAATCAAGCTCGCCTCAGCGCGTACTATGCGTCGGATGCTGTTGGCGGCCGCGGCGCAGGCCGTGGCGGTCCCGTTGCTGGCACAGGAGCCGCCGCAACCCCTGTCTCCAGGGCAGCTCGACAACCTGGTGTCGCGCATCGCACTGTATCCCGACCCGCTGCTGGCGCAGGTCCTGACGGCTTCGACATTCTTCGATCAGATTCCGGATGCCGCGGCCTGGGCCGATCAGCACAACTACCTGCAGGGCGAGCAGCTCGCCCAGGCGATTCAGGAAGACAACGTGCCCTGGGACCCCAGCGTGCAGGCCCTGCTGGCCTTCCCCTCCGTGCTGGACAACATGGACCGCGACATGAACTGGACTCGCACCCTCGGCGAGGCCGTGCTCGACTCGCGCGCCGACGTCATGGACGCCGTCCAGCGGATGCGCCATCGGGCCTCCGAATACGGCTATCTGCGCGACTGCCCACAGTATCGCGTTGTGGCGGACGGGCCGTGGATCGAAATCGACCCCATCGATGCGGGCATGATCTTCGTGCCGGTCTATGATCCCTACTGGATCTTCGCGCCGCCGCGTCCCGGCTTCGCCATCGGCATCTCGTTCGGATCGCGCGTTTTCATCGGCGCGGGCTTCGGCGCGGTGGGCTGGCTCTCTCCGCACTTCGACTGGCGGGCCCACGCGCTGATCATCGACAACCATCCCTGGGAGCGCAACGCCCTGAACCGCGCCACCTATGCGCATCCGTACCGCACGCCGATGGCGCGGCGTCCCGCTGCCGGCGCCAGGACATATCACGAAACGCATGCCGTCCATCCCACCCGCTCCGATCGCGTCGAGCATCGGGAACAGCGCCGCTAACGCCTTCTTCCCCGGGATGGCCTCGCGACGCTGCTGGGGGGAATGGGAATGGGGAACAAGAAGCCTCCCTTCCCCCCTGGGCCATGAAGCCGGTAGGAGAGGGCGCTGATCAAGCTGGAAATCAGCGCGAAAGAAGTTGGTGGGCCCTGCAGGATTTGAACCTGCGACCAACGGATTATGAGTCCGCGGCTCTAACCACTGAGCTAAGGGCCCGGGCGAATCCCCGCGACTTTGAATTTAACATGAGATCGGGGCGCGGCCAACGCCGCTTCGCATGGCGCGCTCTCGGCCGCGCGCGTCAGCAGCCGGTTGCACGAGAGTTCACGGCGTCACTCGGAGGCGCATCAGGGCAGCGGCGTTTCGCGCTGCAGCAGATGCAGCAGGTTGCCTTCAGGGTCATGGAAAAAGACCACCTTGTTGCCACCCTTGTCGGAGGGTGGGTTGACAAAGGCGATCCCCGCCGCCTGCAGCCGCGCGCACTCGGCCTCGAAATCGGTGACCGTGAGCGCCAGGTGCCGCAGGCCGGGTGTTTTCGCGGTGGCGGGCGGGGCGTCGCCTTCGGCGCGAATGATCTCGATCATGCTCCCGTCGGCAGCCTTGACGAAAATGGCGCTCTTGCCGCGATGGTTGACGGAAAAACCCAGCATGCCGGTGTAAAACGCGGCCAGCGTCTCGGGATCGCGCGCCGCGATGGCGGCATGTTCTATTCCCTGGACCATGCCTGCATTTTATCCGCAATTCGGGCTCCTCGCGAACGACTATTCCAGTCCGCGGCGCGTCCAACAACATGAGGCCCGGCGGGCGGCGTCCAAGTGGCGCGGCCGGGTTCCTCGAAGCGCAGCGCCGAACCCGTCCTTGCGGCGTCCGGCGCGCGAAATTTCCGCACGGAGGCAGCGTCAATTCTATGTCGAAAAGCGGGCCTGAGGGCTGTGTTATATTGTGGTTTGGCCTCTCTGGGAGGTCGTCTAATGGTAAGACTGCGGTCTCTGGAGCCGCGTATCGGGGTTCGAGTCCCTGCCTCCCAGCCACCCCTCCAGTGAGAGTTCCTCGATGACTCTAAGAATGTTGGCGCTAACTCTGGTGCCGGTTTGCCTGCTCGGCCAGGCGGCCCCGCCGGCCGCTGTCCCGGCGGCTCAGAAGGAAGCCGAGGCGGTCATCCGCGAGCGGGCCAAGCGCTTCTATGATCTGCTGGTCGCCGGCAAGACGCGGGCCACTGAGGAGTTCGTCTGCCCGGCCAGCAAGGACGCCTACTACGACTCGCCCAAGACCCACCCGCTCAGCGCCGACGTCCTGGGAGTTCACATCCTGCCCGACGGCAAGACGGCCAGCGTTTTCACCATGCTGGAGGACGAGTACTCCCTCCCGATGGGAACGCGGAGGAAGGTCATGAAGAGGTCCATCCCCAGCGACTGGAAGCTCGACAACGGGCAATGGTGCTACTACCTCGAGCCGCCCGCGACGAAGCAGGCGGAAGCTGCGTCGCTTCCCCCGGGGGCTCCTCCCGTGCCCTCCAGGCCGGGTCAGCCGCCGCCCGGCGTCAGCGTCGCCGACCTGCCGAAACTCTCCAACGCAGTGACCCCCTCCAAACACGATTTCAGATTGCGGGACAACGCCGATGGGAAAGATGAGATCGTCGTCACCAACGGGATCAACGGTCCGGTCAAGCTGGTGTTCGGATGCCGCCAGACGCCCGGCCTGGAGTGCAAATCGGACAAGCAGTTTCTGGGTTTCGGCGGGCAGGCCAGGCTGACGGTGGCATTCAAGTTCAGCGGCGCCAGGCTGCCTCAGAACCTGAAGGCGTCTCTATGGGTGGAACCATTCCATAGGCTGGTGCTGTTCCCCATTCTTACGCACTGGAACGCGACGGAGCCGCATTCCAGCCCTCCGGCCAGCGCCCCGGTAACGCCGGCTCCACAAGCGAGCGCACCCGGCGAGCGCTGAGTGCTTCCCGCCGGACCGGCCGCCCCCGATGCCGCGCCCGCCGGACGCCCGGCTGGGAGGGTGGAGCCTGTTCCCCGAGGCCCATCTCCGGCTTTCTTTAGACCTCTCTTGAAAATGACCGTAAGCTGCTGATTCCAAACGTTTGGAAATCGGGCATCTTCATGCCTCCGAGTGAAGCGGTAGCTTCCTGACGCACCGCTGTCCCTGGATTCACCGTCGAGCGGATTTGGGCGTGCCGGGAGCCGCGGCGGAGAGAGAGCCGACTGAGGTCGGCTGGCAGGCTCAAGCCGGCCCCACAAGAGCACGAAAACAAAAAATGCGGAACAAAGCCAATCTCGCGCAACCCCTGCTCCAACTACAAGATACGCCATGTGTCAAGAGCGAATAAGGGGCGAAGTAGAGTAGGCGAAGAGAGGGCGATTCATCACTACTGTAGCGGGAGTGTAGAAAAGTGATGAATTCGGTCTAGGCCAGACGAAGGGCGGGGGTTTCGGCCGAAGCGGCAAGTTGCTGACCCTGGGGCACATGGCTGCGAGGCCCAGGGATGGGTGGAGGCGGACCAGGGGGTGAGGGGCGGGAAAAATCGGCAGGAGTGTAGAAAAGTGATGAATCGGCGGTCGGGAACGGCCAGGCGTTGGCATCAGGGCTGGGGTTTGCGGGTACTGTCTTGAAAATGCCCGCGACCCACTGAATCCAATAGTCGAGGAATCGGGCATTTTCATGTTTCCGAGTGAAGCTAAAGCTTCATCTCTCAACGCTGTCCCCCGAGCACCGCCAACAGGTCCCATCGGCACGCCGGGCAGTTTCTCTTCAGGACCTGCAGCAGCACTCCCGTCGAGCGGCTTCGTAACGGAAAATCGGCCAGTTACAGACAGGAAAGCGCTCCATCCGGGCGCCCGGGCCAGCGCTCGCTGGACGCATTCCAGCACCTCGGCAAGGCCTTCGCCCCGCCGCAGGCCGGAAGCGCCCCCACGCCGCGCCTGCCGGCGGCGAGTGCGGACATAAAAAAGGGGCGGGGCTTGCGCCCCACCCCTTCAAGTCCGACAAAGGGACCTTCTGTTAGAAGGTCATCTTCTCGGGTGTCTGACTATTATGCTGGATACCGCGCTGGTCGAACACCAGAGCAAGGTAACCCAAGCTATAGTTTCCACCCTGAGCGGCCGTACCATGGAAGTCCGCGAATGCATACCCGTGGGCATACAGGAAGTCGCACATCGCAATGGCATAGCCGTTCCACTGGGTCTTGGTGGGATTCCACGTCGGCCACAGTTGCAGGAGCGCCACCGAGATCAGATCCTCGCCGGTCGTTCCAGGCACAATGTAGTCTTCGGGATCGGCGCCTGGCGTCGTGCCGCCGCTGGAGGCGAAGCCCCCGGCTCCACCGAGGATGACCGGGCTGGAGGCGGGCACATAGACTCCACGGGCGCTATTGAAGGACCCGTAGAAGTAGAACCAGCACACGCCCGGCTGGGAGTTATAGACACCCGAAATGCCATAGACATTCGGGTTCGAGGACCCCTTGACAAACCCGTGACCACCACCGAACGGACCGTCGCCGATGAACGGATCCAGGCCGGTGTTGGCGATCGCCACGCCGGTATCCCAGCTCTGGCCGCTGACCAGATACGGGAACAGCAGGTTGGTCGTGCAGGGGTCGATTTCAAGCAGGTTGATACCGGTGAAGGCCGGCGGCATGATGAAGCGCGGAATCGGCGTCAGTTGAGGAACTGGGCCGGGAGTCCACGGAGCATAGCCCGCATTCACGATCGTGATCTCCGCAGTCGGATCGTCCGGCGGAGGATAGACCGTCGGCGTGCCAGTGAGCTGGCCTTGGACCGGGACTTCCAAAGTCATGGTCTGGGCCGCGCTGGCGCCGGGCAGGATTTCATAGACGACCATGGGGGAAGTTACCTGGACCCAGGGTCCGGCATACCAAGCCAGGCTGACGCCGTCACTATAGAGGTCACTGTCCGGGGCCCAGCTGTCGTTGTCCCAGCTGGCGAGCGTGCCGGCGTTGCCATTGGCGTCGGGGCTGTTCACCAAAACTGCCCTGGCGTAAACGGTGCTTTCACCGTCATACACTTCGATGGCCGAGGGGACCCAGATCGAAACCCATGACGGCCATCCGTCGTCGCCGCCGGTGGACATAATGAACACTATCCGCGTGCCGCCCTGACCGGTCGTAACCGGCGGATAGAGTGGCAGTTGGGCGTCCGTAACGTCCGCGGTTCCGAGGCTGGGAGTTTCCCACCCGTCAACCGGCGGAGCAAAAGCATAGCTGTAAAGTTCCGTGAAGTCGACGTGGAAATATTGGTACCCGTTGTACGGCGCGACGCCGCCGAGCGACCAAGAGAAACACTGCCTCCAGTCAAAGTAGTCGGACTCGGTCACTGCCAGGCTGGGAGCGGCATAACCCAATCCGATCGTGATCGTGGGCGACTGAACGTTATTGACCAGCGGCAGGAATACGTTGCCCGGGTTGGACTGATTGGCGCCAATCTTGGTCTGGCTGGGCTTGGCCCAAACCGTGACCGACATGGGACCGCCGTAGTTGGGCGGGTTGCTGGCGATGCCCAGCATACTGGCGCGCAGGTTCATGATTGTGATGTACACGGAGTCAGGGGCGTCGGCGGCGTCCTCGTCCCCAGCGGGGTTCATATTGACCTTGGCGAATGTGACTTCGCCGCCGGAGGTGGCGTTTCCAGGGAAAATACCGCCCGGCGTTGGGCCCAGAGCATAATAAGGGGCCGATGTCCCCTCATCAACGCTGGCGAAAGTGACGACGTTGACGAACAACTGCGGCTCAGTTTTTCCGGCGTTGTACGTCGAAACCGTGAGCGGAGTCTGCACGGGGAAGAAGACTTCCCAATCGTACAGGGTGCCTTCCTGGATATTCCCGCTGATGGAAACATTTGGAAGCTGGTTGGCAGTTTGGCACACGAATGTGAGGGCGGGCAACAGCGCCGTCTGGTTTTCCTGTTGAAAACGGGCGGTCTGCTGGTTAAAGGTATTGCACGTCACGATGGGCGCGCCCGGACCTGCGGCCAAGGCGATGCCGGTAACGATTACCACCAGCGCCATGACCAAAATCAACTTGCGAAAACTAACCATTTCCTTCTCCTTGTGGAATCGGATTCAGATTTGAACTGATGAAGGTTCTCTGACCTGAGCCTGAAAGCAAACCAGAAGATCTTTATCTGCTCCGGCGCGGCCCCGCCGTTTTTGGCGGTGTACCACCCCGGCCCTGTGGTGGAACCAGGGGCTGCCGGAGATTTATGTTTATTTCTGTCACCCAATACTGTAATCTCTCTGTGCCCGCAGGAGTTACGCCAGCGAAAATCGCGGCATCGGACTGGTTGAAGCCAGCCCCATTCCCCCGGCATCCGGACCTTTCCCTTACGGTTCCAGACACAGATACCGGCAAGAAAACCCTTGCTTGGATTAAACCACGCGCACATGCGGCGTGTCAACGAGATTCAGCACCGGCGGGCCCGCCGGCCAGGATAAACGGACCGGGACGGTCAGAATCACCGCGAACCGGGCCAGCGCGGCGATCCGGGCCGCTCCCCGCTCATTCGCGCACCAGCTTCTGCACATGCTTCATTTCGCGCACCAGGTCATCGCTGGCCTCGGCCAGTCCCGCGGTGTCGTAAATGACGTGCGGGGTGAGGAAAATAACCAGCTCCGTGCGGTTGTTGGTGATCGATTTGCTGCCGAAAAGAGCGCCGATATACGGCAGCTTGTACAGCAGCGGAATCCCGGACATCGATTCGGTCTTGTTCTCGCTGATAATGCCGCCGATGGCGATCATGTCGCCGTCCTCGACGGTCACCTGGGTCGAGACGGTCCGCTGCGAGAAGCTGGGCGACTGGATGCCGCCCGAGGAGGACGCGATCGGCGCGCTGACCTGCTGATTGATCAGCAGCGTCACGACCCCGCTGGGATTGACGCGCGCCGTGATATCCAGCGTGGTGCCGGTCGATACGTTTTGGATCGTATTGGCGAACAGCGAACTGCCGTTCGATTGCGCCCCCGTCACGGCCTGCGAGGACAGCGTGGGCACGCTGTCGCCTACATTGATATACGCTGGGATGCTGTCGGTGGCGATCAGACGCGGCGTGGAGACCACCTTGGTGCGGCCGGAACCCTCCTGGGCGGTCAGCAGTCCGAACATCTGGCGGCTCTGCCCCACCAGCATGCCGGCCGTAAGCGTGGTCGTCGAGCCGTCGAACGCGCCCAGCAACGTGCGGGCGGCGGAAGAGGTACTGCCCGCGACGGTGCCCGGATTGGTGGCCCCTAGCTGCTGCAGCCACGACTGCACGCCGAATGAGAACTGGCCGGTCAGATCGACTTCCAGAATCTGGGCTTCGATCAGCACCTGGCGCGGCGGGACGTCCAACTGCTGCAGCAGCTTCTCCACGCTCTCATATTGCTCCGGAGTGGCCAGGATCAACAGCGAGTTGTCGGCCACGTTGGGCGTAATGCGCGGACCGAACTGGGTCGAGCCGGGCATGATGCCGTAGCCCCCCAGGCCGAGGTAATTGCCGGTCATGTCCGTCCCCGTGCCGGAGGCGCCGGCGGAACCGGCGGTGACGGCGCCCGAAGGGGTGGTGGCGCCGGTCGCCTGGGCCGCCAAGGCGGCCGCGCCGCCCATGCCGCCGTAGGCCCCGTACATGCCACCGTAGCCGCCCATGCCGCCGTAGCCGCCCATACCGTAGCCGCCCATGCCCCCATAGCCACCCATGCCGTAGCCGCCCATGCCCCCCATGCCGCCATAGCCGCCCATGCCGCCATAGCCGCCCCTGCCCCCCATGCCGCCCATGCCGCCGATGCCGCTATTCATGCCATTTCCCATGCTGTTGCATGCGACGTCCATTCCGCCGCCCATGGCGCCCTCGCCCAGGCCGGACATAGAGTAATAGAGGTGCATGATCGACATGGCGAGGCAGGCGGCCTGAGCGTATTTCACCCGATATACATAGGTGTCGCTCTTGCCGGCGGCCGACTTCACCTTGATATCGAGCTTTTTGATCCATTCCTCAATGACGGTGAAGGCCACCGGGTTGGGTGCAATCGCAACCAGCGTGTTGATACGGTCCACGGGCAGGAACTTCACGCTCGAGCTCTCTTTGCTGAGCGAGACCGATTGCAGAACGGTCTCCAGTTCCTTGGCCAGAAGGCTCGGCCTCGTGTTGACCACTTCGAACACCCGCACCCGTTGCTTGGCCAGCACGTCACTGTCAAACATGGCCACCAGTTCCATCAGCCGCCGGATGTTGCGCCGGCTGTCGAGCACCAGCAGCAGGTTGGCGTTGGGATAGCTCCACACCTTGCCGTCCTGGCCGAGAAAAGGCTCCAGCACTTTGCTGATGTCCTCCACACTCGAGTACTTCAAAAAGATCAGATTGAGCATCGGCCGCTCATCCTCGGGGATATCCTTGCCCAGTTCCTGCGATTCCGGCCGGATGGGCATGCGTGCCAAATCAACCAGCGGCACGATGCGGTACACGTTGCCCATCTGGATCATGGCGTAGCCGTTGATGCGCAGAATGGTCTGCAGCAGGGTCAGCGGATCGACGCCTTTGGTCTCGCCGTAGGTGTTCAGCGTCACGCCGCCCTTCACGCGTGGATCCAGGACATAGTTGATCTTGGCCAGCTTGGCCAGCTGATCGATCACCTCGAGCAGATTCGCGTTCTGCAGCGAGAATCCGCCCACCGGCGGTGCATTTTGAATCGCGGCCGCGGCGGCGCTGTTCTGGTCCGAAGCCGCGGCGGATTGCTCTTCGGCCTTGCTCGCGGCGGCCGCGGCCGGCTGCCGCGCCGGAGCAGCCCGGCCCGGCGCCGGTGAGGCGTTCGACGCCGGGGCTCTCGGCGCCGGGGGCCCCGTTCGCGGCGCCGTCGACGGGACCGGGAGATAAAGCGGATCGCCCGGCCCCGGCGGCTGCTGCGGCGCGGCCGCCAGTGTGCAACCGGCTACCAGAAGCGCCAGCCAGGCCGCCGCTCTGCACATCCGGCGCGTGGCCGTGCGCGGGCTGCCCTTCGATCGTATCCGGCCAGTGAAACTCCCGTTCCAGCGCTGCATTATTCCACCTTCTCCCAATGACAGCTCACGCCCACCGGCGTCGGAGCCACGACCTTGCGAAAACCATCCGTCACCGTCCCCTCGGGCGAATCGTCCCCTTTGAGACAGCTCCGGTAATTGTCGATGCCCGGGCCCAATTTGCCTTGCACGTCCGCGCGCGGTGCGGCCGGCGGCGCCTTTTTCGCGCCGCTATGCGCCGTCGCGGCGGCCTTCGCCGCAGGCGCGGGCCGGACCCCGGGCATCGGCACTCCGTTCACTCCGGGGTGTGGCGTCGTTATGGGCTGGCCCACTGGAACGGGTTTCGTGGCCGCGGCGGGCCGCTTGGCCGCGGCAGGCTTCGCTGCGGCGGCCGGAGCCTTCTTCGCCGTTGCGGGCTGGCCCGGCACGGGCGCCTGTGCCCGTGCGGGAGCCTTCTTCGCCGTTGCGGGCTGGCCCGGCGCAGGCGCCTGTGCCCGTGCCGGAGCCGGTGGCGGGGCGCCGTGCCGCACGGGGACCGGCATTCCGGGATAGTAGATGGGGGCAGAGGGCTGCTTCGGTTGTGCCTTGGGCTGCGGCTGCTGCGCGGGCGTCTGTTGTTGCCCCTGCGGCGACGCCGGTTGCGCTTGTTGCTGCTGTGTTTCCTGTTGTTGCGGTGCGGTCCAGGCGGCGGGAGCCGCCCCCAGCAGCGCCACCAAAACGGCTGTCCGGCGCCACCGCAGCCCCGGCGCCGGTACGACGCGGTTCGATCGCGCCATCGCGGAAAAGCCCAGATTCAGGTCGTGCATCATTCCACCTTCTCCCAATGACAACTGTTGCCCATCGCCGATGGGACCATCACTTTGCGAAACCCATCCGTAACAGTGCCCTCGGGCGCGTCGTCGCCCTTGAGGCAGCTGCGGAAGTTATCAACCCCCACGCCTAACTTGCCCCGCGCCTCCTCGCTCGCGCCCAGCGTCTTCACGCTCCCCGGCCGGCTCTCCGCCGCGGATTTCGCCGCCGAGTTCGATCCGGACGCGGTCAGACCCGCCGGCCCGCTTCGCCCCGTCGAGGACGCTTCGGCGCCTCCCGACGTCATATCCCGCATATCCCTGTAACGCGCCGCTACGCGCTGGCCCTCCCAGTCGAATACGACCCCGGCCTGGGTGATGGCCAGCACCTTGAACGGGCCGATCCGGCCGCCGATGGGATAGGAATGCTGGTGCCCTCCGGCCTTCTCGGCCAGCACGACGTGCGGCCCTTCGCCGAAGTTGAAGGCGCCGTAAGCGCGCGGCAGCGGCGGCATCGGTTTCGGGGCCGCCACGTCGAGAATGACGTCCGGATTCCGGTCCGGACTCAGCAGCAGCTGCTGCGCCACCTGGACATACGCCGAAGCGGCGGCCGGCGCCGGCGGCGGCGGCAGCACCACGGCCGGCGGCGGCAGCGCGGCTTCGCGCCGCGCCAGGAACCGCGCCTGCTCCGCCCCGCGCTCGCGCCGGTAGTTGATCAAATGCCACGCCGCCAGCGCGCACAGCGCCAGCAGCAGCAGGTTGAGGATCATCAGATTGCGTCTCAAAACACCACGCCTCCCTTCTGCTCCGGTACAAGCTTCTTGGGAACGATTCCGCTGATGGTCAGGCGCACCGGCACCGTCTTTTTCTTGGCCGCGGCCTGCCGGAATTGCAGGCTGGAGGTGGCGATCAGCTCGGGCTGTTTCGACAGGTCGGCGATGAAATTGAGAATCTGTTCGATGCCGGCCTCCGCGGTGATGCTCACGAAGACCTCTCCATAAGCTCCGCCGAAGCCCTGGATGGGGGCGAACTCGCTACCTCTGATTTCCAGCGGCGGCGACTGCGCGCCCGCCACCCGCCGCACGATCTGCAGCAATTGGGCCTGAGCCTCGGGCGCCGTCGCGGCGGAAATCAGGCCCGCCTCGCGCCGCGCCAGTTCCGCGCTGTAGCGTTTATCGATCTCCTCGCGCGCCGGCACCGAAGCTGCCAGCCGGCGCAGGCGCGTCACGCGCCGCTCGGACTGCGCCACGCCTTCCTTCACCTCGGCCGCATCGTCGCCCGACCGCGGCCAGAACCAGATTGCGGCTAATACCGCTGCGGCCACGGCCAGAATGATCAGGGCGCGCCGGTCGCGCGGGCTGAGCGGCTTCACTTTTTGCCTCCGGCCGGCGCCTTCTCGCCCACGCGCAACGTGCGGAGTCGGAACGCCTCCTCGTTTTCGCGGCGGGAGATCTGCGAGACGAACTCCGAATTCTGGAACAACGGCGACCCGTCGAGCTTCTTCAGCAGCCCTTCGGCCTGGGCGATCTGCCCCGCTATCTGCACCTCGTTCCGGCTGATCACGATCGAATCGAGATTGGCCGGCGGCGGAATCAGCTTCGTCAATTCGAGCAGCACGTCTAGATCCCCGCGGGAGCGTTCGTGGAACGCATCCAGCATGTGGATTCTGGCGGCGCAATCGGCGCTGTGCCGATCCAGCGTTTCCACCCGCCGGGCCAACGGCGCCAGGCGCTGGATCTGCTCCTTGAGGCGCGCGGCATAGCCCCGGTCCAGCCACGTCTCCTCCGCCAGCAGCGCGGCGCCGAGTCCTAGCAGCAGCACCAGCAGGGCCAATGTCGGCACCAGGATCAGGCGCGAGGATTGGACCCGCAACTCCACCGGCAGCAGATTCAGCGCCGCCCCGAGATGCGGGCACGCCGATGCCAATGCCGCCGCCCACGCCAGCGCCATCCGCGAGCGCTCCTCCTCCACCAGATCGAGAGCATCGGGAGCCGACCGCCAGGCCGGCAGAGTGTCGATCCAATCCACGCTCTGAACGCTCTCCTCCAGCCGCGTCTCCGAGGCGGCCAGCGCCAGCGCCCGCTCCAGCGGCATGGAGAACAGGGCGTTATAAAGAGGATGCGAAGGGCTCTCCGCGTACACCTCGGCCTGGCCTTCCGCCAGGCCCGCCCGCAGGCCCTGAACCGCCATGAAACCCGCCGGCGGCGCAACCTCGCCCAGCCGCGCCGCGATGTACAGCGCGCTGCCTGAAAAGGTAAAACCGCCCAGCCGCAGCCCGGCCTCGGAAAACAGCGCCGAATAACGCTCGATGATCTGGCGCTCCACAATCGCCACGCTGAAGTTGGGGCCGCGCCCGATCCGCTGCCAGGCCCACTGGAGCTCCTCGGCCGGCAGCGGGTGCAGGCTCTCCAGTTGCAGCTCCAGGGCCCGCCCCGCATCCTCGTCGCGCACGCCCGGCAGGGCCACGGTGCGCGCCACCACCTTGGTCCGCGGCAGGACGACGACCGCCGGCACGGCGCTGGCGTCGCAGCCGGCCAGCATCTGCGCCACCTCGGCGCCCCATTCGGCGGCCGGCCGCTCGAGGTAGTTCGGCACCCGCAGCGTAGCGGCGACGGACAGCCCGTTGGGGCGCGCCCGGGCCACCAGAATCTCCAGTTCGTGGTCGCCCGCCACGATGCCCACGCCCGTGCCGAAGCGCAGCCAGCGGCGCAACCGCGCCGGGATCACCACGGCCATACCTCCTCCAGGGGACGCACCGCCGGCCCGGACCGCCCATCCAGAATGCGGTATCCGTTCGGATCGTAGGTCGGGGACAACAATACGGTCATTGCCGCCGTGCGGCGCACCTCGGAGAGCCCTCCGTTGGGCTTGCGGATGCGGGCCGTGGCACGAATGGTGTAAATCTTATCCCCGCCGATGACGAAACGTCCGCCCACGGGTCCCATAATCCCCGCCAGGTTGCGCAGTTGGTCTGCCAGGATCGGCCCCTGATGGCGCAGCGCGACCACGGTCTCGATAGCCGCTGGCGGCACGCCGGCCGCGGCCATGACGGCCGGTTGAACCGAGTTGATATCGAACGAACCGCTGCCGCCGTAGACCGACAGGCAGTCGCGCAGGCCCGCGTGCGGAACCCAGGTCCCATCCGGCGCCCGTTCGACGCGGCCATATAGCAGCTCGGGTGTCATACCGTAGACCGAGGACAACTCCTCGATCTGTTGGATTGACGCGTGCGGCACCCGAAAAGTCGGATTCAACTGCAGATACAGGCCGTCGAGTGCACTTTGAGGGTTAAAGGGGCTGCGCCAATTTACAATCGCGCCGGCCACCCGCACGGCCACCGGCTGCCCGTAGCCCAGCGCCAGAATCAGCCGCACCAGGAAATCCGGCGGCGCGGCGTTCACGTCCATCTTCGACGATTCCGGGATCACCTCCACCATGGTTTCCCCGGTCGGAAACGAGAGCCGGATGAAGGGCATGCCCGGTGCCCAGAACCGCGGCCGTCCGTCCGGCAGCCGCACGGTCGACCCCCATTCGACGTACAGCAGCCCGCGCTCCACCGCCGCCGAAGCCAGCAGCGAGGCGCGCGTGCCGTCCACCAGGTTTTCCGTCCGGTCACGCTCCGCGCGCACCGTCTGCGCCGCCGCGAAGGCGATCGCCGCCAGCGCCAGCGATAGCCACAGCACGGCCAGCAGCGCCCCCCCGCGCCGGCCTGCGCCCAGCGTATTAGTTGAGACCTTCATCGGTGCTCCGGTTGGGCAGAATGCGGGTGTAAAACGGCAGCGCCGGCAACCGCGACGAGCTCACGCTCAGCGGCGTCATGTCGATGCGCACGGCCTTGGGCAGGACATTGCCGTATACCCAGATGGGCCGCCACGCCACGAACGGCGCCTCCCGGATCGGCTCCTGATAGGCAAAGCTGACCCGCGCCAGGCGGTCGGCCAGGATGAAGCTGCGCGGCGTCGGCTGCGGCGGTGCAAAAATCAGCATCCCCGGCCCGCCCGGCCCCTCGGACGCCGGTGGCAGGCACAGCGCCCCGGCGCTGTACGGGCTGAAATACGGGATTTCGTTGACCATCAGCCGCCGCCCCTCGCTGTCCGGGGTGGGGATCGTGAACAGCTCCAGAATCTGCGCCTGGCCGCGCCCGGCCTCGGCCAGCGAGTACGCCGAGACAAATCGCATCACGTTCGGCTGGCCCTCGAAAAAATACGCCTTCGCCACGTGCCCCCCCGGCACCGTCCAGCCGCACGGCGCCACCACCGGCATGAATTCCGCGAACTCCTGTTCCAGGACCCGTTGCGCGCCGCTGGCCTTGCGCAGGTTGTCCACGTGCCGGTTGATGCTGGCCAGCGAACCCAGTCCGGCGTTCACCGAGTACAGCATGCCCACGCTCAGCAGCGCCACCAGCGTCACCGCGATCAGCACCTCCAGCAGGGTCATGCCGGCGCGGCGGCTCACAACGGCGCTCCCAGAACTTCCGCCGGATGGGCCATCATCCATGCGGCGTCCGCATCCGAAATGGGCCCCTGCCGGTAGGTCTCCAGCCGCAGGCTCCTGCGGCCGGCCTGCGATTCCCACCACAGCTCCAGCTGAATCCGCTCCAGCCCGATCGAGTTCGGCCGCGGCGGCATCTGGGCCGCTTCCGCCGGCATCACCAGCGCCGTCCAGCCGGCCGTCACGCCGCCCGTGTAAACCGGGTCGATCACCCCGCCCAGGCTCTGGCCGTGGGGCAGGATCGGTTGCGCCAGCAGTTCGTCCATCTTGCGCCGCGCCAGCGACGCCGCCCGTTCCATTTCCAGTTGCCGGCCGGCGTTGCGCATCGACGTCCGCAGCGCCGACAGCCCTACCGTCACGGCAATCGCCATGATGGCCGTCGCCACCAGCACTTCCAGCAGCGTGAATCCGCGCCGCCTCATGGCGCCACCGCGTTCAGTAACTGCACCGGGCCGACCACCGGCACGCCCGTCACCGGGTCGATGCTGATGCTGCGCTTGCCCGCCTCACGCGTGGCCAGTTCCACCCTTAGGCTGGGAAAGGCCCCTCCGGGCAGCAGCAGTACGCTCCGCACGGGTTCAAATCCCTCCTCCGCAACCACGGGATAAACTTCGGCCAATACCACCCCGTCGGGCAGATGCAGCGTCCGCGTCGGCGTGCTCGGCCCGCCCATCTCGATCGCCGCCTTAGTCTTCAGGAACCGCACCTCGACTGGCGTCTCGCTCCGTTCCGCGCGGCTCATCGCCTGGGCCAGGAAAGCCGCCACGTCGTCCGCCGCCACCCGCAGCCGGATCCGCTCCATGCCCCGCGACACGCCCGGATAGGACAGCCCGGCCACCAGCGCGATGATGGCCACCACCACCAGCATCTCCAGCAGCGTGATGCCGCGCCTGCTGGTCCGCCGGCGCCCGGGCGCACACGTCTCGCGCCATTCGCGCCGCCCGCTGGCGGCTGTTGCGGTTCGACGGTTCATATCAGCGGCCGTCCACTAGTTTTTCCAGCTCAGGAGATCCGCGTTGATGCCCTCGCCCCCCGGTTGGCCGTCCGCCCCGTAACAGATGATCTCGGGCTCGTCGCCATGCTCGCTGGGATACTTGTAGAGGTACGCGTGGCCCCACGGATCCAGCGGAATCTCCTTGGGCATGTAAGGTCCGTTCCAGTTCTCTACGCCTTCGGGCTTCAACCGCAACGCCGCCAGTCCCTGATCGGTGGTCGGGAATACGCCCGTGTCGAGCTTGTACTGGCCCAGCGCGTCCATGAAGTTGTTGATCTGGACCTTGGCCGCGGTCACCCGCGCCTGGTCGGCTTTCTTGAACATCTGCACGCCCACCACCGCCGCGAACAGCGCGATGATCGTCACCACCACCAGCATCTCGATGAGCGTGATGCCGGCGCGGCGCCGGTCGCCCGGCCGGTGCGGGAGGAATTGCTGTGTGGCCGTCATTTCTTTAGCTTCCCATTTCGTTCGATCGATCACATTACCACGTCGTTCAAGCTGGTGATGGCGAGCATCAGGCTCAGAATCAGCGAGCCGATCACCACGCCCATGAACAGAATGATCAGGGGTTCGAATAGCGATGTAAAACGCTTGATCGCGGTGCGCGTGTCGGCCTCGTAGATCTCCGCCGCCCGCAGGAACATCGCGTCCAGCCGCCCCGTCTCCTCGCCCACCTGAATCAAGTGCGCCAGCAGCGCCGGAAACTGTCCGCTGCGCGTCAGCGGCGCCGACACGCCCTCGCCCCGCTTGATGCCCTGCGCGACAACTTCCAGCGAATCGCTCATCCGCCGGTTGGTCATGATGGCCCGCGAAATCGTCAGCGATTGCACCAGCGGCACGCCGTTCGCAATCAGCGTCCCCATGGCGCGCGCGAATTGCGCCGATTGCGCCTTGCGGATCACGTCGCCCAGCAGCGGCACCCGCAGGCGCGAGCCGTCCCACCACAGCCGCCCGGCCGTGGTCCTGACATACAGCCGCAGCGCCACCGCGGCCGCCGCCAGCCCGATCAGCGCCCACGGCCCGTAGGCCTTGACGAACTCGCTCGTCTTCAGCAGGATCTGCGTCGGCACCGGGATCTTCATGTGCGAATCCGCGAACACGCTGGCGAATCGCGGCACCACGTAATACATCAGCAGCGTGATCGACGCCAGCCCGACCGTGGTCAGCAGCGCCGGGTAAACCATCGAGCTGACGATGTAGCCGCGCAGCTCGTCGTGCGTGCGCTCGTATTCCGACAGGCGTTCGAAGATCGCGGCCAGTGAGCCCGTGGCCTCGCCCGCCCGCACCATGCTCACGTAAATGTCGGAGAAGTAGTCCGGCCGGGTCGCCAGCGCATCGCCGAACGAGCGCCCGCCCTTCAGCGCGCGCAGCACTTCGTTGACGCACGTGCGGAACGTCTCGTGCTCGGTCAGCTCCGAGGTGATCGAGAGCGCCCGGTCCAGCGGGATGCCCGCGCCCAGCAGGGTCGCAATCTCCTGCGTGAAGAACAGGACGTCGCGGCGGCGTCCCATTTTCAGCCGCGGCAGGCCCCACTCGCGCCGCTGCGGCGGGCGCGGCCCAATGTAGACCGGCAGCAGCCCCTGGCGCCTCAGTTCCTGCGTCGCCAGCCGCTCAGTCTCGGCGCTGAGCGTGCCCACGCGGCTCTTCCCATCGGCCGTCATCGCGCGGAAATGATACGTCGAGGGCATCTCCGGCTCAGAACTCCTGCGTCACGCGGATCACCTCGTCCGCCGTCGTCACGCCGCACGCCACCTTCAGCCAGCCGTCCTCCCGCAGCGCCCGCATCCCGTTCTGCCGCGCCAGGTTGGTCAGCTCGCCCGCGTCCGCGTTGGCCATGATGCGCTTGCGGATGCTCTCGTTCAGCTCCATCATTTCGAAGATCCCCACGCGCCCCTTGTAGCCCGTGCCGAAGCAGCTCTCGCAGCCCGCCCCGCGCCACGACGGGACCATCTCCCCGAACGGCGTCATGCGCTCCCCGTCCTCGATCTTGCAGGCGCTGCAAATCACCCTCACCAGCCGCTGCGCCAGCACCGCCACCACCGACGAGGCGATCAGGTAATTCTCCACGCCCATGTCCGTCAGCCGCGTGATCGCGCTCGGCGCGTCGTTGGTGTGCAGCGTGGAGTACACGAAGTGGCCGGTCAGCGCCGCCCGGATCGCCACGTCGGCCGTTTCCCGGTCGCGGATTTCGCCCACCATGATGACGTCCGGGTCCTGCCGCACGATATGCCGCAGCCCGGACGCGAAGGTCAGCCCGATCTGCGTATTGACGTGGATCTGGTTGATCCCGTCCATCTGGTATTCGACCGGGTCCTCGATCGTGATGATCTTCTTGTCGGTCTGGTTGATGCGCTTCAACGCCGAATACAGCGTCGTGCTCTTGCCGCTGCCCGTCGGACCGGTCACCAGGAAGATGCCGTGCGGCATGGCCGTGAAGTGCTCCATCCGCCTCAGCATCAGCGGATCGAACCCCAGATTTCCTAAATCGTAGAACTCGCCCGCCGAGCGGTCCAGCAGGCGCATCACCACGCTTTCCCCATACAGCGTCGGCAGCGTCGAGACGCGCAGATCCACCTCGCGCCCCAGCGCCTTCACCTTGATGCGCCCGTCCTGCGGCAGCCGTCGCTCGGCGATGTTCAGCCGCGCCATCAGCTTCACGCGCGAGATGATCGCCGCCTTCAGTTCGCGCGGTGGAGCCTCCTGTTCGTGCAGCACGCCGTCCACGCGGTAGCGCACCCGAAACTCTTTTTCGAACGGCTCGATGTGGATGTCGCTGGCGCGCTGCTCCACCGCCGACGCGATCATCGCGTTGACCAGCCGGATCACCGGCGCCTCGCTGGCCATGTCCCGCAAATGCTCGAGGTCGGCCGCCGCCTCCTCGCCATCGCGGGTCAGAATCGTGTTTTCCTTCTCCTCTTCGCCGTAGAAGCGTTCCAGCGCGTCGAGAATCTCCGACTCGGGCGCAAGCTCCGGTTCGATCTCCAGCCCGGTCGCCATGTGCGCCGCCGACAGCGTCTCAAAATCCAGCGGATCGGCCATCGCCAGCGCCAGCGTCTGGCCCTCGATGCGCAGCGGCAGAATCTTCGTCTGGCGCAGGAACTGGCTCGAAAGGCGCTCGATTTCGGGGCTCACGGCCGGCGCGCCATCGATGTGCGCGATCGGCACCCCCAGTTGATCGGACAACGCCTGCAGCAGGTCCCTTTGCGCGATGAAACCGAGGTCGATCAGCACCCGCCCCAGCTTGTCGCCGCGCTCGCGCTGGATCTCCAGCGCGCGCTCCAGGTCGTCGTTCGTCACGAGGCCCCGTTCCAACAGGATTTCGCCCAGTTTCTTCATGCCGCTCCGCTCGTCCCGCCTGCGCCCCTCTTCCTGTCCGCCTTACTCCATCTTCACTTTCAATACTGCTGGAGAGCCCATCCGGCGGCGTCTTGCGCTCCGCGGCCCCCACCAGATCCTTCTTCATCCCCGTGAGCGAGAGCGCGTCCGGCAGCCCTTCCCTGTCTTCATAAGGTGAGTAGTCGAAATCGACATGCACCATCAGGTGCTCTTTCGGCGACAGATGTTCCAGCGGTTTCACCGCCTCCACGGCCAGGCCTTGCACAAACTGGCGGAACTCCGGCAACCGCTTCACCTCATTCTCGCGGATCTTGTCCCGCTGCGCCTTCGACAGCCCGCCCGCGAAGCCCGCCAGCGGCGACACCCGCGACAGGTCAACTTCGAAAGTGATCAATACCCCGTAGCCCTCGATGTACAGCGCGCGGGCGTGCGTGACCTGTTCGATCGTATCGATGGCATAATTCGCCAGCGCGTTGTCGCACAACCGTTCCACCGCCTTCACCTCGGCGCGCGGCGGTCCCGCCAGCGCCGCCGCCGTTTGAGCTGTGGCCGGAGCCGCCATCTGGCCGGCGGCCAAAACAGTCAAAGCGACGCTCAGACCCACCGCCACGCCGCGCATCACTCGCCTCCGCTCCGCCGCGACGCCGACTGCAGGATGAAATTCAGCCGCTTGTCAGTTGCGTCAAACGCATAGCGGATCGCCTGCAGGTCCGTCTCCCGCTTCTTGTCCGCGCGCTGCTCGTAATTCGCCAGGTCGAGCTTCTCCCGCTCGTTCAATCGCCGTTCCATTTCCGCCACAACCGGCCGCACTTCGGCCTGCACCCGCCGCTCGACCTCCCGCTGCGCCGCGGCCTCAATCCGCGCCTCGATCCCCGCCTGCGGCGCGGGAGCCGTTGCCGCCGGGGGCCGGGCCAGCACACCATGCGTCACGATCGCCAGAGAAAGCATGGCGGCGGAAGCAAAACCCAACTGCGGTCCTGCTTTCCACATCCGCCGCCACCACGGCTCAGGCAAAATCGCGTCGGACACGAAAACGATGCGCCGCGGCGGCTCCACCTGCGGCAGGCTTTGCACCGCTGCCAGCGTGGCCTGCCACCGGCCCAGCTCCAGCCGGCACTGCTCGCACGCGCCGCAATGGCGCTCGCACTCCGCCGCCTCCGCCGCCGGCAACTCGCCCAGCGCGTACCCTCGAAAGTCGAACTCATGGCAGTCCATCGCCAGCTCCTTCACTTCCCCCGCGGGCTCGCGCCGGGCGCGCCCTCCACCGGGGCCAGGTAACCTCGCAACGCCTCCAGGCCCGAATACACGCGCGACTTCACCGTCGACGCCGGCGCGTCCAGAATCGAGGCGATCTCCTCGAACTTGAATCCTTCACACACCTTCAAAACCACCGCTTCCCGCTGCTCCGCCGTCAGCCGCCCCAGCGCGCCCCGCACGGCGATCGAAACCTCGATCGAGGCCATCCCGAACACCGCCGCGTGCCCGCTGGCCTGCTCGGGCGCGTTCTCCGGCGCCTGTCCTTCCGGCCTCCGCCGCCGCAGCAGGCTGATCGCCTCGTTGTGCGCGATGCGGTACAACCATGGCCCGAACCGCCCCGCATCGTCCAGCCGGCCCAGGTTCTGGTACGCTTTCAAAAACGTCTCCTGCGCCAGATCGAACGCTTCCTCGGCATCCGGAGCAAGCCGCAGCAGGTAGTTGTAGATCCTCTTTTCCCAGCGCGTGACGAGCGCGTTGAAAGCCTCGACGCGCCCCTCCCGGGCGCGCCGGACCAGCTCCCGATCGTCTGCCTCGCGCAACAACAACCAGCGTTTCTCCACGGCCTCCGGGCCGGATCCATCTGTTTCTAGGACGCCGGTCGCGGAAGGAAAGTCGAACCCGCCGAAAGAAATACGCGCCCGGAAGGGGGACAGCCTCCTCCGTCCTGGGCGCCCTCGAACCTCTCAACCGGAACTGTACCGCTTCTGCGCCCTGGGGACCTCGGCTGGCTCCGCCCCCGGCAAACGGTACATCCTTTGGAACGCGCCACCGCCCCGCTCCTCCCCCCGCGCTGTGGTTCAGTCTGCCGGGCCATGCAGAGCCCGGCACGACGCATCGCCGCGGCCCCAGGCGCCGCCTTCAGGCCGCCGCGAGCGGATTCATGGGGGCTAGGTGACGATCGTCGCTCCGAGTTCGCGCAACGTCTTGGTGCACTGGCTGAGTTCGGCTTCCAGCGCGTGCCGCGCATCCAGGCGTTCCAGAATCTGTCCGCCGCCCAGAAAATACGCCTCATGCCTTCGCAGATAAGCCGTCGCCTGATCAAACTCGCCGTTCACCAGCAAACGTCCGATGTCACAGTACAGCCCGCCACTGCTGTTCAGCGATGCAATCGACTTGGCGATCTCGCGCTGAAGTTCCGACGCCCGCATCACCAGCTTCCCGACCTGAGCGTCCTGTTCTTGTTCGCGCATAATCGGAAGCATATCACAACCCTCAAAATCAGCCCCCGCCCCGCTGCAGGTCGGACCGGAATTCGGATTCTGGCTGCCGCTTGACCAGACCCAAGCCGTGCCCGGTACGCCTCCCGGCCGGCGCCCTGGCTACGGTCTCCCGCCCGCGGCATAGCTCGATCTAAAGATCTTGGGATCTGGTACTTGCGCACAGTTTGGAATAAATTTATACTTTCTTGTACGTATTGAAGCCAACCTGTCCCACTGGGGTTGCGCTCAAGCCTGAAAAGCTCGAGCCCGGGTGCACGCGCCGCCCGGCGATGAAAAGAGGACTGGGATATGTCTTTCTTGAGGAGCTTCCTGAGGAATGAAGAGGGGCTGGACTCGGCGGAATGCGCCCTGTTGCTGGCCCTCGTCGCTTTAGTAGCCGGCGCCCTATACGTAACCCTCCCTGCCGGCATTACCGGCTTTGAGGGCCCGGGCCAGGATGAACTCGCCGCCGCCCAGGCCACCGGGTAAGCGTCCGCTTCTGGCTGGCGGCAGAACCAGCCCTTCGCCCCGCCAGGCCTTGGCTGCCGCGTGTCGCGGCAGGACACGGGACAGCTTCTGCTTCGACAAACAAACAGCCGGCGACCTCAAGGCCGCCGGCCGTGCTATGCGCGTTTGAGGGTAGATGACGCTCACCGGCTCGCGGCAGCGCGCGCCGGCACGCGAAGCAGGGCGACCTGCTTCGGCGCGATAGAGGCCGCAGCCTCTTTCTCAGCCGGCGACTTGGGCAGAGCAAGTCCGCCGGCGCCCGTCCCGCTCCACACGGCAGCGAGGTAGTACTGCTGGCCGTAGACGTGGAAAGTCAGATGGGCTTCCTCGGGATCCGAATCGGTAGTGGTCGTTTTCGTGAACCACAGCGACTGATGGTTGCCCCTTGCGGCGGCGATTCTCATGACGCTGGAGCCCATTTGAGAGCTGATCACGTACTCGCCCGCGGGCAGATTCACGCTACCCACTGAAAACTCGAACGGTACGTCGGCTCTGACACGCATTGTATTTTGTGCAAACGCCGGGATCACGCCCAACGCTGCGATAACGAAAGCAGCACCCAGCAAACTCTTCGTGGCCTTCATCTTATTGCTCCTTTTTTCCCCTCTGATGTTGTTCCCTGCTGTGCAGCGAACACGCCCTTATAAATGCAAGCCACGTGCCAAATGCATTCGCTAATCGAATCAATGGGTTACGCCCGCCATGCCACGTTCGCGGGGCCGTTCGGATAGAACTCGTTCTATCCATTTCATTAGAAACCTCGCCCCCGCGGTCGGCCGAGGGTTTAATCTGGTTTCTACCCCCTATGCGCGGCGTACTCATCGGCAACAGTGGCCAGTTTGTGGGCCAGACGATCCCTCTCGAAAACGGGGAAACGAGCATCGGGCGGACCGATTCGAACACGATTTCCATCCACGACACCTCGGTTTCGCGCCAGCATTGTCTCATCCGCTGCAGCGCCGGCCGGATTGAGATTCGCGACCTCGACAGTCGCAACGGAACCATCGTCAACGGGCTGCGCGTTCAGGAGTGCGAACTCGCCGATGGGGATGCCATCGAGATTGGCCGGATTTCCTTCGTTTTCCGGCAGCGCAGTGACAGCGAGCCGGCCGTCTCCATCACGCATCGAGTTCCGGATCACTCTCAACTCCGTGCCACGCAAACCGGCGTCGTGCCCATCGGAGGCGAGGCCGCGACGCTGCTCCGGGTGGGCGAGGTTTTGCGGATTGTCCAAACCCTGTTACTCGATCCCGCTTGCCGCGTGCGGCCCCAACTGGAGCAGCACCTGTTCCAGCTCATCTTCGAGCTGATCCCCTCGCGCCAGGGCGCGCTCGTACTGCTGGAAGGCGGCAACCCCGCGCCCCTCGCGGGACATGATTGCGACGCGGCGCAAGGACCGGCCGCCGTTCCGGAATCTGTGCTGAACGACGTCCTGGCAAGCGGCTCCATCGTTACCGGCGAGTCCGATGGGTCGGCGTGGTTGGCTTGTCCGCTGGTGCTCGCCGGGCGCGTGATCGGTGTCCTCTACGTCGCCTCGGGCGGCAGAACGCGGGCTTATCGCGACCATGAAACGCAAATGATCACGGTCCTGTGCGAGATGTTGGCCCTGGCGGTGGAAAACGCCCGCGACCTGCTCAGCTTGCGCGTGGAGAACGACCGGCTGCGGGCCGGCGCCGGCGTCAACAGAAACTTCATGATCGGAAACAGCGCCGTGATGGCCGCGCTGCAGCGCAGTATCGCCAAGGTGGCGCCCGGCAACTCGACGGTGCTGATCCTGGGCGAGAGCGGAACGGGTAAGGAACTGGTCGCCCGGGCGATCCACCGCAATAGCCCGCGATCGGCGCGTCCCTTTGTAGCGGTCAACTGCGCGGCGATTGCGGAGAGCCTCCTGGAGAGCGAGTTCTTCGGTCACGAGAAAGGGGCATTTACCGGCGCGATTGCGCAGCGCAAGGGCAAGTTTGAATTGGCCGACGGCGGCACCGTGTTCCTGGATGAGATCGCTGAACTCGCGCCCAGCTTGCAAGCCAAGCTCCTGCGCGTCCTGCAGGAGCACGAATTTGAACGCGTCGGCGGAGTGCGCCCCGTGCAGGTCGATATCAGGGTGGTCGCCGCTACCAATCGCGATCTCGAGCACGGCGTGCGGGACGGACGGTTCCGCGAGGACCTCTTCTACCGCCTCAACGTCGTTCCGTTGCGCATCCCGCCGCTGCGCCAGCGCCGCGAGGACATCCCGCTGTTGGCCACCTGGTTCGTCCACAAATTCAGCGAGGAGACCGGTCGCAGCGTGACCGGACTTTCCCGCGAAGCCCGCGCCATCCTCACCTCGCACGACTGGCCGGGCAACGTGCGCGAACTGCAAAACGTGATCGAACGGGCCGTGGTGATGGGCTCGTCCGAAGTGATCACGCCCGACGACCTCTCCGACCTGCTGCCCGATCTCGAGCTCCCGGCCGGCCGCCAGGAAGGCGGATTCCATGAGGTCGTCCGCCAGACCAGGAGACGGCTGATCGCGACCGCTCTGGAACAGGCGCAAAACAACATCCCCGAGGCCGCGCGCGCGTTGAAACTGCATCCCAACTATCTCCACCGCCTGATCACAACCCTGGGCCTCAGAGATCGCGCTGCAGGGGATGAGTAAACGCCAATGGAATCCCGACGGCGGCGGCGGGCGCGCGATGCTCGATTCGAGCGGTGCTTGCCGCGGCCTGACCGGGGACGCGCGCTGATACGCCCCAGTCCATTTCCTGTCCTTCCCCCACGCTCCTGCAAGGTACAATCGTTCCTGACTCCATGCCCCTGGCTCCCGGAACCCGCTTCGGCCCCTACGAAATCCTGGCGCTTATCGGCGCCGGCGGCATGGGCGAAGTGTACCAGGCCCGCGACACGCGGCTGGACCGCATCGTCGCGCTGAAAGTCTCCAAGACCGCATTCGATCCGCGCTTTGAGCGTGAGGCGCGCGCGGTTGCGGCGCTCAATCATCCCAACATCTGCACGTTGTATGACGTCGGCCCGGACTACCTGGTGATGGAGCTGGTCGAGGGTGCGCCGCTCAAAGGCCCCCTGAGCGTGGAGCAAGCCATCGAGTACGCCGCGCAGATCCTGGACGCTTTGGATGCGGCCCACAAGAAAGGATTCACGCACCGCGATCTGAAGCCGGCCAATATCCTGGTCACCAAGCGCGGGATCAAGCTGGTGGACTTCGGGCTGGCCAAGCACGACGGGCCGCTGAAGGAAAACGACGAGGCCCTGACCGAGGAACTCACCCAGAAAGGCCAGATCGTGGGCACGCTGCAGTGCATGGCGCCCGAGCAGTTGCAGGGGGCCGAGGCCGACGCGCGCAGCGATCTGTTCTCGTTTGGCTGCGTGCTGTACGAGATGCTGGCCGGCCGCAAGGCCTTTGAAGGCGACTCGGCGGCCGGCATCATCGCCGCGATCATCAAACACGATCCGGAGCCGCTCGCGGTCGCCCCGGCACTGGAGCGGGTGGTCCGGAAGTGCCTGGCGAAGGACCCCGACGAGCGCTTTCAAACCGCGCGCGACCTCAAGTACAATCTCGCCCTCGCCATGGAGCGCCAGCCACCCGCTCCAGTCGCGCCGCAGCCCAAGCCCTGGCGCTAGTGGATCTACGGCCTGGCCGCGCTCGTCGCGCTGGTCCTGATCACGGGCCTGTGGCCGCCGCCGCAGCCGACCGTGAAGGTGACGCCGCTGACTGCCGACGGACGTGTGAAGCAGCCCCTTCTTCTGGTGAGCGCCGGCAGAATTTTCTACACGGCATCGAATGGGGTGTACCAGGCAGAGGGCAATGGTCTCTGGTCGGTGCCAACCTCGGGCGGTGAGCCCCGGCGCGAGCCCGTGCCCTGCTCGCAGGACTCCGGCATGCTCATCCCCCATATCAGCTACATCCGCCAGCGAGTTCTGATCTTTTGCTTTTCGAACGGGCCCAATGCCGACTTGTGGCTGGCGGGATTCGATTTCGCCAACCCGAAGTGGATCGGCCGCTACAACCTCATGGACCAGGTTGTTTCCATCTCCCCCGACTTGGCGACGCTGCTGTTCAGCCGTAGGGAAGGTCTGTTTGCGAAGCCCGTGGACGGGGGAGCGGAGCGGCTCCTGGCACGGGTGGATTGGGGAGAGGATCCTTCTCCCACCTTCTGGCATCCGTCGGGAGCCAGAATCGCATTCACGCGCGTGGTGAACGGTCTTCTCAAGCGGTGGGAAGTTCGCGCCGATGGAACCGGCCTGCGGCCGCTGCTGCCCGAATTCGAGGCCGAGCAGAATTGCCCGCAATGGTCGCCCGACGGCCGGCGGTTGTACTTCGTCTCGGGGGACGAGTCTTACGTTCGAGGCGAGATTTTTTCGAGAGGAGACGTTTATGTGCAGGGCAGCCGCGGCTGGCTCGGTTGGCTGCGCCGGTCCGCGCCCCTGCGCCTGACCGCCGGTCCCACCCGGTTCAGCATTCCCTATGAGGACCCGGCCGATCCGCTGGCCGTCTATGCCTGGGGCGGAGTCCTCCAGGCCACGTCCATGAAGTTCAATCACCAGACCAACTCCTGGGAACCTTACCTGGGCGGATTGCCGGCCGACTGTCCCGCCTATTCGCCCGACGGCCAGTCCATCGCCTATGTCAGTTATCCCGGCGGAGAGCTATGGAGGTGCCGCAAGGATGGCAGCGGCAGGGTATTGCTCGAGGATGGGCTGTTGACCTACGATCCTCAATGGTCGCCGGACGGCGCCCGCATCGCCTTTTCGGCCCACCCGCGCGGTGCAGCGGGCTGGACGCAACCGTTTCGGATCTACACAATTTCCGCTAACGGTGGAAAGCCGGAACCCGTGCCCGGCGTCCCCGGACCGGCCTTCGATCCAGCCTGGTCTCCGGATGGCAAGCGGCTCGCCTTTGCTCCCTTCATAGCGCAGGGGAGCCAGCAGCAGCGCCACGTTTCGATCGTGAGCCTGGAAACCGGCGCGGTCGAGGCCGTGCCGGGTTCCGGCAATCTCTTCTCCGTGCGCTGGTCGCCCGACGGGAAGTGGCTGGCCGCGCTCACTTCCAACACCGTGTGGCCTGTTCTTTACAGCTTCACGACCCATCAGTGGACTGAACTTCGGCGCGGCGTGGTGGGTTTTCCTCGCTGGTCGAAGGACAGCCGGTACGTGTACGGCGATGCTGACAAATCGGGGGGGAGTATCATCCGCATCGACATCGCAACAAAGCAGGTGGAGTCGATTCACAGGATCACGGAGTTCAATACGACCGGGGTCATCTCCGCTGGCGTTTTCTGGACGCCGGATGATGAGCCCGTCGTCCTGAAGGACCTCTCCACCCAGCAGATCTACCGCATCGACCGCGACCGCTGAGCGCGCCCGCGCTTCCACCCGATCCCGGCGCGTCGCGGGACGGCTCAAGTCCTGGATTGCCGGCACCCGGAAACTGCCCCGCTGCCGTCCCCACTCAACGGCTGGATTGTCAGATTGTATCTTTGTAGCACAAAGTCCTTGACATTATGGACTACTTGCCGGATCATCGATCCATGGTCAAACGCCTTCTCGCCATCGCCTTTATCTTCTTCTGCGCCTCGATCGCCTGGGTGATCCTCGGCGCCACCATCCTGGCCCGCACCGGCTCCGTCAACGGCCGCCTGCGCGGCCGCGTGGAATCCATCTGGGGCGCGCCCCAGGTCCAGACCGCCCCTTATGCCGAGTACTCCCTGCCCGTCGTCGAATCCGAGCTCGTTAAGGAGAACGGCAAACAGCAAACCGTGGAGCGGACCCGCTATCAGACCTATACCCTGCGTCCCTCCTCGAGCGACGTCCAGGTCGATTTGCGCAATGACCCCCGCCGCAAAGGTCTGCTCTGGTACTCAACTTATAAGGTCTACTTCCGCGGAACCTATCTCTTCCGCAATTCGCGCTCCGACCAGCCCAGGATGCGCTTCTGCCTGCGCTTTCCCAACGCCAAGGCGATTTATGACGACCTGCAGTTCGCCATGAACGGCCGCCCGCTTGTCCCGGCCATGGAAAAGGAAGCCGCTTGCATCTCGGCGGAGACGCCGCCCGGCCAGGATCTCACCCTGCAATTGGGTTATCGCTCGCAGGGCCTGGATAGCTGGCAGTACAGCTTCGGTCAGGACGTGAACGCGGTGCGGAATTTCCACCTGCGCATGAACACCAATTTCGCCGACATCGATTTTCCCGATAACACCCTCGCACCCACCGGGAAACAGGCAATCCCGGGCGGCTGGCAACTCGATTGGACCTACTCCAGCCTCGTCTCCGGCTATGACATCGCCATGAGCATGCCGGAGCAGCTCCAGCCCGGGGAGCTGGCCAGCGAGATCAGCTTCTTTGCCCCTGTTTCCCTATTCTTTTTCTTCTTCCTCATCTTCATCGTCACCACCCTGCGCAACATCGACTTGCACCCCATGAACTACTTCTTCCTCGGCGCCGCCTTCTTCGCCTTTCATCTCTTGCTGGCCTACCTGGCCGATCACCTGGACATTCATTTGTCATTTGCGATCTCTTCCATCGTGTCGGTGTTTCTGGTCGTGACTTACCTGCGCCTGGTCGTCGGCACTCAGTTCGCCATCCGCGAGGCGGCGCTGACTCAGTTCCTCTATCTCGTGCTCTTCTCCTACGCCTTCTTCTTTAAGGGACTCACCGGATTGACCATCACCATCGGCGCCATTCTCACGCTCTTCGTCGTGATGCAGATGACCGGGCGTATCCGCTGGTCTGAGAAGTTCTCCGCGTTCGATGCGCGCCGCGGGGAAGGCGGACAGTCTACTCGGTCCCAGGCGCCCGCAAACGTCTCGAGCAACGCTTAGCCTCTTTTGCGCCGTGTGGTTAGAGCTGTCTGTCCCCGTCGCGCTGCGGGTTGAGCTCCACTCGCCATCACTCCCGGCACGGCGACTCCGATACGATAACGATTGACCCCCATGCCGGCCATCGCCGCATGAGGCCTCTGCGCCTCGCCCCGTTCATCGGCGCAGCGGGGGCGCGCTAGGAGTGGCTTCTGAGCATCTCGTATCCCGATTCGGTCCAGTTCCTCTACGCCCTGGGCAACGAATACAAGACCATCAAATTCGGCCTGGAGAGGATTGGGACGCTGCTCGCCGCCCTGGGCAATCCGCACTCGGCGTGCCGCTTCGTGCATGTGGCCGGCACCAACGGCAAGGGCTCCACCTGCGCCATGATCGAACGCACCCTGCGCATCGCCGGGGTGCGCACCGGCCTGTTCGTCTCGCCGCACCTGGTCGAGCCCACCGAGCGCATCCGCGTGGCCGGCCAGCCGGTCACGGCGGCGGAGTTCGCCTCGGCGTTTGACCTCGTGCACACCACGTCGGAGCGGCTCGTTGCAGCGGGCGCAATCGACATGCATCCGACCTACTTCGAAACCATCACCGCCATGGCGTTTTGCCTGTTCCGCGAGCAGCGCGCCGGCATCGTCGTGCTGGAAACGGGCATGGGCGGGCGCCTGGATGCGACCAACGTCGTCGATCCACTCCTCAGCGTGATCACGCCCATCGATTTCGATCATGAGAAGTATCTCGGCAGTTCGATCCCCCAGATCGCGTTCGAGAAAGCCGGCATCCTGAAGCAGGGCCGGCCGGCGGTCTTCGCGCGCCAGCGCCCCGAGGCCTTGGAAGTGCTGGAACGCCGCGCTCAAGCCACCGGCTCTCCGGTAACGCGCGTCACCGATTGGGAACTCCGCGGACTCGCCATCGGCGCGCGCGGCAACCGTTTCACGGCCCTGAACGGCGCCGCGCAGGTGCGCGTGGACTGCCCGCTCATCGGCGAGCACCAGGTGGACAACGCCCTGACTGCCGTCGCCGCGTTGCATGTCCTCGAAGTGCCGCCCGCGGCGATGGAAGCGGGCATCGCGGCCACCCAGTGGCCGGGCCGCCTGGAGCGCATCCGCACCGCGCCCGACGTGTACCTCGACGGCGCGCACAACCCGGCCGGCGCGGCGGCGCTGGCGGCCTACATCCGGCGCTTCCACACTGGCCGCAGAGTGTGGATGATCTTCGGCGCGATGAGGGACAAGGATCTGCGCGTCATCGGGCCCGAACTGTTCCCGCTGGCCCAGGAGCTGATCTTCACGACGGTCAGCCAGACCCGCGCCTACCGCGCCGCCGAGATTCGCGAGATCAGCGGCGAAACGCGCGCGCGCGTCGTCGATGCGCCGGCCGAGGCTCTGCGCCTGGCGCTCGAGGCGCCGCCCGAGGACGTCGTTTTCATCACCGGCTCGCTGTACCTGGTGGGCGAAATCCGGGGCCTGCCGGGGACTCATGGGATAATCGCTGGTTTGCGGTTCTAATGTCGCTGAGCTACCTCATTTCGCTGCTGTGGCGCGCCCCGATGGTGTGCCTGGCGACGGCCGTCATGGGGAGCGTCAGTCTCCTCACCTCGGCCTGGGATACCCATGGAAATGCGCAGTTGAAAGTCGCGCGTGCGTGGGCCGGGATGATTCTGGCGATCGGCGGCGTGAAGGTCAAAGTCCTGGGGGGCGAGCGCGTCGATCGGTCCAAAAGCTACGTGATCGTCTCCAACCACGTCAGCTACGTGGACACGCCCGCGCTGCTGCATCATCTGCCGCTGAACTTCCGCTTTATGGCCAAACGCGGGCTGTTCGAGGTCCCCTTCATCGGCGGGCATCTGCGAAAAGCAGGACACATCTCCGTGCCGCTGGACGATCCTCGGGCGGCGCTGAAGGTGCTCAGCCATGCTGGCCAGGAGCTGAAGGAACGCGGCCACAGCGTGCTGATCTTTCCCGAGGGCGGGCGCTCGGCCAGTGGCGAGTTGCAGGAGTTCAAGGACGGCGCGGCCTACCTGGCCATCAAGGGCGGAGTGCCGATCCTCCCGGTGTGCCTGATCGGGATGCGCGCGGTTATGCCGATGCACTCGATCCACCTGCGCCCGGGCCAGGTCACGCTGCGCATCGGCGAGCCGATCGACGTCACGGGCATGAAATCGTCCCAGCGCGTCGAGCTGACCGAACGGGTCAGGGGCGAAATCCGCGCCATGCAGCAATTGGGGCGCTAGCCGAGGACGGGGTCGTCGCCGCAGTCGGCGGCGGGGCCCATCCACTCCACTTCCTGGGCGATATCGTGGTGCAGTTGATAGACGATCTGGTAGGGCTGGATCGAATACGGCCGCATGTCGATCCGGGTGAGGTCGTACTGGCCCAGGCCGGCCTGGCCGCAGTAGGTCAGGTAGCCCACCGTGGTGGGGTCGATGCCCATGGCCTCGAGGCCGACGCGGTCCAGGGCGATGAGGTCGGTGGAGGCGAGCGCGATTTGCGAGTTCACGGGAGTGCCGGTGGTGGGGCCGTCGCCCTCCATGCCGACCAGGCCGTCGATGATGCCGAGGCTCCAGAAGGGGCGCTGCAGCTGGGCGTTGGCGAAGAAGTCGTAGTTCTGGCCGCGCACGCCGATGTGGAAGTTGCGCTTGTCGCTCCAGGTGGTACTGGCGCCGGGGGGCTGATGCAGGGGCGCGCCCATCAGCATGTTCTTCACCGACATGGTGGCGACCACGACGTTGTGGGTCTTGAGCATGGCCACGGAGATGATGTAGGCGCTGGGATCGAAGAGGCGGGCGGCCAGGCGCGTGGGCGCAATATGGGAGTCGAAGTTGATGGTGTACATCAGCGAGTAGAGGCCCTCGGCGTTGAAATCCACAAGCTGGATCGGGTGCGGGGCGTAGTCCTTGATCAAGGCCGGGTAGCCCAGGGTGTCGAAGCCGGTGAAGGTGTCCATGGCGGAGCTTTCGCCGATCACGATCGGCCCGCTGAAGCGGGGCACGAAGAAGTCGAGAATAGCGCGCAGGGCGTCGGGGTTGGTGATGGCCAGGGGGTAGGAGGGATCAACGATGTTGGGCTTGATCAGGATCGAGCGCTTGCCCAGCAGGCCGGCACGGATCTGGCTCTCGATTTCATGGAGCGCGGCGGTGATATTGCTGTAGCGGTCCGGGCCCGGGATCACGGCCACGACTGTGTGGCCGTCGTCGGACTCGGGCGGCCCGCGATGGGGGAGGATGGGCAGGATTCTGGGCGGCCCGGCGGCGGCGGCCTGGGCGCCGGCAGCGGCGAACAGCAGGTTGCGACGGGAGATTCGGGTCCGCATACCCGAGCATTGGCACTTTGTAGTGCGGAATGCACCCAAATAATGACGGGGCCGGGAGCGGCCACCGGCACGGGATGGGCCTGGGGCGGCAAGCGGCCTGACGGCGGAGCGCCAGCCCGGATGTTTCACCAACAATCGGCTGCGGCGCGCGATAGGGCCGCATCTACTTCGTTGCGCTGGGCCCAGGGGGCGCCCCCCGTCCTCGACGTAGGAGCCAAGTACGCCTGCGGGCGGCTCCCGCGGGCGCGCCTTGTGGCATTGCTTGATGTTGGGGCCCTCTCATCGCGCCTCGCTACGATCGTGGTGAAACATCCGGGCTAGACGGAAGGCCCCTCTTAGCAGCGGTTGGGGCGCGAGGCCATCAGCTCGTCGATGTTGACCAGGTCGGTGGGGTATTTGCCGGTGTAGCAGGCGTAGCAGAAGCGGCTCTCGGCGCCGATGTCGCGGACGGCGAGCTGCAGCTTGTCGAGCGAGAGGTAGGCCAGGGTGTCGCAGTCGATGAACTGGCGGATCTCCTCCACGCTCTGGTTGGCGGCGATGAGCTCGCGCTTGGTAGGCGTGTTGACGCCGTAAAAGCAGGGCGAGATGGTGGGCGGGCAGGAGATGCGCAGATGGACCTCGCGCGCGCCGGCGTTGCGTACCATGCGAACAATCTTCTGCGAAGTTGTTCCGCGCACCAGAGAGTCGTCAACCAGAATGACCGACTTGCCGGCCAGGATTTCACGCACGGGATTGAGCTTGAGCCGGACGCCGAAGTCGCGGATGGCCTGGGAAGGCTCGATGAAGGTGCGGCCGACGTAGTGGTTGCGGATCAGGCCGTGGCGGAAGGGGATGCCCGAGGCGTGGGAGTAACCGAGCGCGGCGGCGACGCCGGAGTCGGGAATCGGAACGACCACATCGGCGTCCACGGGCAGCTCATCGGAGAGCAGGCGGCCCAGCATCTCGCGCGAGTGCTGGACGGGAAGGCCGAAGACGGTGGAGTCGGGGCGCGAGAAATAGACGTGCTCGAAAACGCATTGCGCGGGCCGGGCGGGCAGGGTGTAGAACTCGCGCGTCAGGCCGTCGGGGCCGGCGATGACCATCTCGCCGGGCTCGACTTCGCCGATGTAATGCGCATCGATGAGGTCGAAAGCGCAGGTTTCGGAGGCGAAGACGTAAACCGGGCCCCTGGAGAGATTCATGCGGCCGATGGCCAGCGGGCGGAAGCCGTGCGGGTCGCGGGCGACGATGATGCTGTCGTTGGCGACGACGACCAGCGAGAAGGCTCCGTCCAGCAGCAACAGCGCTTCACGAAGGGCCTCGGGCAGCGTGCGCTGATTGGAGCGCGCCACCAGGTGCAGGATGACCTCAGTGTCGGAGGTGGCCTGGAAGATGGAGCCGTGGTCCTCGAGCTCCTTGCGCAGCTCGATGGCATTGGTGATGTTGCCGTTGTGGGCGACCGAGATGTGGCCTTTGTTGCACGTCACGGAGAAGGGCTGGGCGTTATTGAGCAGGCTGTCGCCGGCGGTGGAGTAGCGGGTGTGGCCGATGGCCATGTAGCCGGGCAGTCCGTTCAGAACCGAGGCGGTGAAGATGTCGGCCACGTGGCCCATCGTCTTAAAGGTGTAGATCTGCTTCCCGTCCGACGAGGAGATGCCGGCGCTCTCCTGGCCGCGGTGCTGCAGCGCGTGCAGCCCGAGATGCGCCAGGTTGGCGGCCTCGGGATGGCCGTAGACGGCGAACACGCCGCACTCTTCGCGGAATTTGTCGAAGGGTAGATCTTCAAGCATGGGCTTCTGCGTGCAGTGCATTCTCCAGTGCCGTGGACCAGATTCGCTGGGCTTCGCTCACGCGAACGTCGATCAGGACAACGCCGCGATTCGAGATGGTCAGAAGCGGCGAGCCGGTGCGCCCGATGATAGGTCCGGGCACGCCGTGGCGTGCGCAGATTTCCTGCACCGCGGCCCGCTTTGCCGTGGAAATCAGGACCCGCGAGGGGCCTTCGTGGAACAGCAGCAGCTCAGGCGGCAGGTCACTCTTGAGATGGATCGCGGCGCCCATGCCGTTCTTGAAAGTGCTCTCGGCGAGAGCCCAGGCCAGGCCGCCGTCGCTGAGGTCGTGCGCGGTTTCAGCTAATCCCGCCACAACGATCTCGCGCACCGCGTCCTGGACGCGCTTCTCGAATTCGAGATCGATGGACGGCGGCAGGCCCCACATGTGCTTCAGCACCTGCTTGGCGTATTGCGTTCCGCCCATGCGAATCTCATCCGCAGCGCCGATGTCGCCGATCAGGATGATGTCGCGGTCCGCGTAGCGAAAGCCGATGCCGGGCGGCAGGGCGGTCTGCATCAGGCCGACGATGCCGAGGACGGGCGAGGGGAAAACCGGGTCGCCCAGAGTCTCGTTGTAGAGGCTGACGTTGCCGCCGGTGACCGGGGCGTCAAAAAAGGCGCAGGCTTCGGCGATGCCCTCGATGGTTTCGACCAGTTGGGCCATGATCTCGGGCCGCTCGGGGTTGCCGAAATTCAGACAGTTGGTCGTACCGATGGGAATCGCTCCGACGCAGGCCAGGTTGCGGCAGCATTCCGCCACCAGGAGCTTCGCCGCTTCCCGGGGATCGAGGAGCGAATAGCGGCCGTTGCCGTCGAGCGACATGGCGATGGAGGTTTCGGTCTCCTTGACGCGTACGATGGCGGCATCGAGGCCCGGGCCGGCGATGGTGTTGGTGCGGACCGTGTAGTCGTACTGCTCCCAGATCAAGCTCTTGTCGCACAGGTCGCCGGAAGCGGCGAGGGTCAGCAGATCGGCGGTCAGATCGCTGGGGAACAAAGCTGGCGCTTCGAGCGGCGCGGTGCGCAACGGCGTGGTGTAAGGCCGGTTATAGAGCGGTGCTTCGTCGGCCAGTTGGCGGCTGGGGATCTCGGCGACGATGTCGCCGTGGTCGCGCACCCGCAGCATGCCGTCGGCGGTGACGCGGCCGATGATGACCGCGTCCAGGCCCCATTTGCGGAAGATTCCGAGCACTTCCTCCTCGCGGCCGGCATGGGCCACCAGCAGCATGCGCTCCTGGGACTCGGAGAGCATGATCTCGTAGGGCGTCATGCCCACTTCGCGCTGCGGGACGAGGGCCAGATCGAAGTCGATGCCCGTGCCCGCGCGGCTGCCCATTTCACACGTGGAACAGGTCAGGCCGGCGGCGCCCATATCCTGAATGCCGGCCACGGCGCCGGTGGCCATGGCATCGAGGCAGGCCTCCAGCAGCAGCTTCTCCATGAACGGGTCGCCGACCTGGACGTTGGGGCGCTTCTGCTTGGATTCCTCGGTAAACTCGGCCGAGGCCATGGACGCGCCGTGGATGCCGTCGCGCCCGGTTTTAGCGCCGACGTAGATCACGGGATTGCCGACGCCGGTGGCCTTGCCGTAAAAGATCTCATCGCGCTTGAACACGCCCAGGGCGAAGACGTTGATCAGCGGGTTGCCGTTGTAGCTGGGCTCGAAGACGCACTCGCCGCCGACGGTTGGCACGCCGAAGCAATTGCCGTAGTGGGCGATCCCGCCGACCACTCCCGAAAGAATGCGGCGGTTGCGAGCACCCGCCGTCGGGTCGTCGAGGGGGCCGAAACGGAGCGCGTCCATGACCGCGATGGGGCGCGCGCCCATCGTAAAGATGTCGCGCAGAATCCCGCCCACGCCGGTCGCAGCGCCCTGGAACGGCTCGATGAAACTGGGATGATTGTGGGACTCGATTTTAAATGCGATGCACCAGCCGTCGCCGATGTCCACAATGCCGGCGTTTTCGCCCGGGCCCTGGACCACGCGCGAGCCGCGAGTGGGCAGCTTCTTGAGGTGAATACGCGAGCTTTTGTAGCTGCAATGCTCGCTCCACATCACGCTGAAGATGCCCAGTTCGGTGAGGTTGGGATCGCGGCCCAGAATGGCGACGATGCGCCGGTATTCGTCCGGCGTCAACTGGTGAGACTGGACGATGTCCGGTGTGACTGCGGTCATGTGTTTACCTGACGGCGGAACAGGCGCCAACGAGGGAACGGAAAACAGCCAGGCCATCCGTGGATCCCACCAGGGGTTCGGTGGCGCGCTCGGGATGGGGCATCATGCCCAGGACGTTGCGGCCGGCATTCAGAATCCCGGCAATGTCGCGCATCGACCCGTTGGGATTCTCAACATAGCGGAAGGCAATCCGGTCCTCGGATTCGAGCTGATCGAGCGTCTGCTCGTCGGCGGTGTAGCAGCCTTCACCGTGGGCGATGGGCATGCGCAGCTCGGCATCCAGGGCTATATCACACGTGAAAGGGGAATTGCGGGTTGCGGCCCTGAGACGCACTTCCCGGCAGCGGAAACGGAGGCCGCGGTTGCGCACCAGCACGCCGGGCAGCAAACCGCACTCGGTCAGGATCTGGAAGCCGTTGCAGATGCCGAAAACCAGACCGCCGCCGGCGGCGAATTTCTTCACTGCGGCCATAATCGGCGCAAATTTGGCGATGGCGCCGCAGCGCAGGTAATCGCCATAGGAAAATCCGCCCGGCAGGATGACGCAATCGGAACCCCTGAGGTCGGTGTCCTGGTGCCACAGGAATTCCGCCGCCTGCCCGAGGTTGCGCGAGGTCGCATACCATGCGTCATGGTCGCAGTTGCTTCCAGGGAAGACGACGACGCCGAATCTCATCACGGGAGACCTCAAGTGTAACAGATGAGTTACTCGGACGAAGCAGCGAACACGAGGTTCACTGCACCCACAAATCGCTTTTCCTGAGGAAAACGCGCTAATCGGCGGCGGCGGCCACAGCCTTCGGCTTTTTCACCGAACGCTTCTTGGTTTCCGGGGGCTGGCGGTCGATCTTCCGGATGGATGGAAGGGCGATCTCCAGAACGAATTTGCGCTCGCCGGATTCGTCAAACTTGATCGTGACGTGCTGGTCGGTACAGAGCAACACGGAACCGGGACCGAACTTGGGGTGTTCCACTTGGGCCCCGGAGTTGAAAGGCGGTTTACTGGCCATAATGGGAATGTGAGAAAAGCCTCGACAATCGTAGGATAGCAAATTCCGCAGTGGTCTGTCGAACGGCCCCTCACGCGGCCTTTATCTCATTGAATGAAAAAGGCTTACAAATAATGCTGGGGAGTATGGCGAGGACCCCGGGGAGGCTCGGCGGCCGCCATGCCGGGCCACCGTCGCGCCGCGAGCGGGGATGGGCCGGGGGCAGGAGGGTCCGCGCCGCCGGGTTCCCGGAAGGGAGCGGCAAGGCCGGCCGGCGGGCAAATCATTTGCGAAATCGGCAGATTCAAGTGGCGTGGACGGTGCACGCGGGCGGCCCGGCGAGCGTCATTCCATGATGTGCGGGTGTGTCCCACAATCGTGGCGATCCTCGTCTCGACCGGCGCGGGCATGGCGGAGCCGCGGCCATTGGCAGAGGCCTGCAAGGCCGTGGAGAGGCGTTACAACGGAGCCCGGAGCCTGAGCGCGCATTTCGACCAACGCTATCGCGCGCCGGGGCGGCTGGCGCGGGCCGAGTCGGGGGCACTGGTGCTGCGGAAACCCGCGCGCATGCGCTGGGACTATGCCGCGCCGGCGGGGAAATCGTTCCTGTGCGACGGCAAGTGGATCTGGTTCTACAGCCCGGCGGCGCGCAAGGTGGAAAGAAGCGCCCTGCGGGAGACGGACGATTTCCGGGCGCCGCTGGCGTTTCTGCTGGGCAAGCTCGATTTCAAGCGCGAGTTCGGCGCCCTGACGCTCGGCGAAAGCGGCGCGGACACGATCATCGACGCGCGGCCCAGGAGCGGACGGCTGCCGTACGCGCGCGTCGAATTCACGATCGCGCCGGACAACCGGATTCGCCGCGTCGTGGTGACGGGACAGGACGGGTCGGTGATGGAATTCGAATTCACGGATGAGAAGCTGAACGCAGCGGTGGCGGAGGCGGCGTTCCGGTTCGTGCCGCCGCCGGGCGTGCCGGTGGTCGAAGTGGAGAGTCCGGGTGAGGAGGAGCAGCGCTGATGGCCTCCTACCGGCTCAAATACGCCGATGCGCGGGGCGAGATGCGGCAGCAGGTGCTGGAAGCACCTAGCGAGGACGAGCTGCGGGAGCGTTTGTCGCAGCAAGGCTACCTGGTCTATTCGATCCGGCCGGCGGCCGGCGTGGGGCTGGCGGGCGCGCGGCGCAAGGGCAGGATCAACCTCGACAAGTTCCTGATCTTCAACCAGCAGTTCGTCACGCTGTTTCGCGCCGGACTGCCGATTCTCAAGGCGCTGGATCTGCTCGCCGACCGTTTGACGGACAAGAAACTGGGGCCCTACATCTCGGCCATCCGCGACGATGTCAAGAAGGGCGCGATGCTGTCGGAAGCATTCGAGCGGCAAAATGTTTTTTCTCCGATTTACGTCACGTCGGTGATGGCCGGCGAGAAGAGCGGCGCGCTGGGCGACGTGCTGGACCGCTATGTCAACTATCAGAAGCTGGCGCTGGCGGTGCGCAAGAAGTTGCTGGTGTCGCTGATCTACCCGTCGGTGCTGTTCACGTTGGTGGTCATCCTGGTGATCTTCCTGATCACGTTCGTCGTGCCGCGCTTCGCCACGCTCTATCAGACCGGCGCGGCGAACCTGCCGCTGCCGACGCGCATCCTGATGGCGGTGGGCGCGGCGGCTTCGCAGTACATCGGCGTGGCGGCGATCGTGCTGGCGGCGGTGATTGTCGGCGGGCGCTTTTTCCTGAAGAGCGCCACGGGGCAGCGCTGGTCGGACCGTTTCAAGCTGAGCCTCCCGGTGCTGGGCGAGATCTGGATCAAGTACCAGGTGGCGCAACTGACGCGGCTGATGTCCACGCTGCTGGCCGGCGGCATTCCGCTGGTGCAGGCGCTGACGACGGCCTCGACGGCGTCGGGCAGCCTGCTCATCCGCGGCGCACTGGAGAAGGTGGAGCGGATGGTGCGGGAGGGCCAGTCGATGTCGGCGGCGATGAACTCAACGGGCGTCTTCCCGCCGCTGTGCATTGACATGGTCGAAGTGGGGGAATCGACCGGCGCCCTGCCGCAGATGCTGAACAGCGTGGCGGAGTTTTATGAGGAGGACGTGGGGACGCGCATGCAGGCGGCGCTGTCGCTGATCGAGCCGGCGATCATGATCTTCATGGGCATCTTCGTGGCGTTCGTGCTGGTGTCGCTGTATTTGCCGATTTTTTCGCTGGCGGAGAGCTTCAGCTAGAGAGGCGCAATATGGGCACAGACCCGGTCAAGAACATCGATCCCGAACAGGAGGCGGCGGAGGCGCGGCGGCTGGCCGAGCGCTACTCGTGCGAGTACGTCAACCTCAAGGTCGCCAAGATCGACCACGAATTGTTTAAAACAGTCCCGGTCGATTTGATGTTTCGCTACAACTTCGTGCCGCTGGCGGCGCACAACGGCACGCTGGAGATCGCGCTGGCGGACCCGCGGCGGCTGAACCTGATCGACGAGCTGGCCATCCTGCTCGAGAAGAAGCTCAAGGTTCACGTCGCCAGTTTGTCGCAGATCTCCGATCTGCTCAAGAAGACGGAGCAGTCGCAGCGCGTGCTGGAGGAGGTGACGGAGGGCTTCGCGCTGGACGTGGTGGGCGACGAGGAGAGCGCCGACGAGACGCTGTCGATCGACAAACTCAGCGCCGCCGACGCCGAAATCGCGCCCGTGATCAAGCTGGTGGACACGACGATCTTCAACGCGCTGGAGCGGCGCGCGTCGGACATTCACATCGAGACGCGCGACTCCGAAGTGGCCATCAAGTATCGCATCGACGGCGTGCTGCAGTACGCCATGCCGCCCATCGCGAAGGAGTGGCACTCGATGATCCTGAGCCGCATCAAGGTGATGTCGGAGCTGGACATCGCCGAGCGGCGCGTGCCGCAGGACGGGCGTTTTCGCGTGCGTTATAAGAAACGGCTGATCGATTTTCGCGTCTCGATCATGCCGACGATTTACGGCGAGGACGCGGTGTTGAGAGTTCTCGACAAAGAGTCGATGAGCGAGAAATTCGCCAAGCTGACCCTCGACGTGGTGGGCTTCATGGACCGCGACCTGATGCGCTTCCGGCGCTACATCAAGGAGCCGTACGGCATGGTGCTGGTGACCGGGCCGACGGGTTCGGGCAAGACGACGACGCTGTACGCGGCGGTCAGCGAGATCAAGAACGACGAAGACAAGATCATCACCATCGAGGACCCGGTCGAGTACCAGATCAAGGGCATCACGCAGATTCCGGTGAACGAGAAGAAGGGGCTGACCTTCGCGCGCGGATTGCGCTCCATCCTGCGGCACGATCCGGACAAGGTGATGGTGGGCGAGATCCGCGACCACGAAACGGCTCAAATCGCCATCAATGCCGCCCTCACGGGGCACCTCGTGTTTACGACAGTGCACGCCAATAATGTTCTGGACGTGATCGGCCGCTTCCTGAACATGGGCGTCGAGCCGTACAACTTCGTCTCGGCGCTGAACTGCATCCTGGCGCAGCGCCTGGTGCGCGTGATCTGCACGCACTGCAAGAAGCGAGTGTATTACGACGACGATTTCTACGTGCAGAGCGGGCTCGACCCGGTGAAATGGCGCGAGATTCCGGTCTACGAGGGGCAGGGCTGCTTCGAGTGCAGCGGCACCGGCTTCCGTGGACGCACGTCGATCCACGAACTGCTGGACCTGAGCGAACGCATCCGGCAGATGATCCTGGACCGCCGGCCGCCGATCGAAATCAAGCGCGCGGCGCGCGAAGAGGGCATGACTTTCCTGCGCGAGTCGGCGATTGAGAAGGTCATCAATGGCACGACGACGTTGCGCGAGATCAACAAGGTGACGTTCATCGAGACCTGATATGACGCTGTTGCAAAGACTCAGGCGCCTGGCCAAGGACCCACCCGCGGAGTTCGCCTTCGAGATCTCGTGCGAGGGGCTGGCGTGGGCCGAAACGGAGCGGCCGGCGGAGGCGCAGTTGCTGCCGCTGGCCGAAGGGACGCTGCAGATCAATCCCGCCAAGCCGAATTTGACGGACCCCGCGGCGCTCTCTCAGACGCTGAATCAAGCCGTGCCGCTGGAGCCGCGGCCGCACCAGCGGCTGGCGGTGGTGGCGCTGCCGGACTATTGCGGGCGCGTGGCGGTGCTGGATTTCGATTCCTTCCCGGCGCTGGCCGAGGAGCAGATCGCGCTGGCGCGGTTCCGCGTCAAACGGACGGTGCCGTTCGAAATCGAGGACGCGCTGATGGCCTGCTATCCGCAGGCGCGCAAGGATGGTTCGAAGAAGCTGGACGTGGTCACGGTGGCGATCAGCCGCGAGATCGCGGCACAATATCTGTCGCCGTTCCGCGCGGCCGGTTTTCAATGCGGGCTGGTCACGGTGTCTGGCCTGGCGGCGCTGGCACTGGACGACGACTGTGCGGACGCTCCGCCTCAGTGGATCCAGGTGAAGCGGGCCGGGCGCGTGCTGACGGTGTGCCTGGTGGACCGCGGCACGCTGCGCATGTTCCGCTGCGTCGAACTGGATCATGCCACGCTGGACGAGATGCTCGAGGTGCTGGCGCCGACCATGGCCTACGCCGAGGACGAATTCGGGGCGCGGCCGGCGCGGCTGCGGCTGTGCGGCTTCCCGGCGCAGGATCGCGATGGCGACATTCTGGGAACCGAACTGGGCCTCGAGGTGGAGCGCGTGCGCTCGCCTTTCGGGGTACCGGGCGCGGCCAATGCCGGGCTGTTCGGGCTGCTCACCACGCTGGAGGTGAACTGAGCGTCATGCGCGGACCTTGGATTCCAGTCAATCTCTCCACCGAGAGATTCAAGCAGGACCGCCGGTTGCTGATCTCCGCGGGGGTGGTGGCGGCGCTGCTGGTGATTGCGCTGGCCGTGCAGACCAGAGTGATCCTGCGTGAGCGCGATGCGGCGCGCAGCGACCGCGAAGCCTACGCCGCGCTGGACACCGAGTTGCGCTCGCTGGACACGGAATATAACCGCATGGCCGCGCAATTGCGGCAGCCGGCCAGCACGGTGGTCTTCGACCGCAGCGCTTTCCTGAATATACTGCTGCAGCGCAAGGGCATCAGTTGGACGCGATTGTTTGCGGATCTGGAAGCCGTCTTTCCGCCTTCGGTCCGGCTGGTGGCGGTGCGTCCCTATTTGACCGGCGACAATCAGGTGCAGCTCGACATGGTGGTGGGCGCGGCGGCGCCTGAACCGGTGATTCAACTGATCCAGAAGCTCGAGGGCTCGCCGGTCTTCGGCGCGACTTCATTGCTCAGTTCGCAGCCGCCATCGCAGAATGAGCCCCTCTATCGCTACCGCGTGAGTGTCAGCTATGCGCAAAAGCTTTAACATGCCCGCCCATCTCGACTGGCGGCGGCTGCTGAGGCTCCCAGGCACGGGCCGGCGCCCGGTCTGGCGCATCCTGCTGGGGACGCTCGTGGTGGCCAACGTCGCGGCGGCGTGGTTCGTTTTCAGCCCGCCGGGCGGGACCCTCGAGGACCTGGAGGGCCAGCTCGTGACGACGCGCCAGCAGATCCTGGCGCGCCAGACGGCCATCGCGCGGCTGCACCGCACGCTCGACAAGACCGGCCAGGCGCGGATGGCGGGCGACGCGTTCCTGAACCAGTATTTCCTGCCCCGGCGGCATGCCTATTCGCGGCTGGAGGTGGAACTCGGCGCGGCGGCGAGCTCGGCCGGGCTCAAGGACAAGGGCCGCAGCTACAGCTTCGAACCGGTGGAAGGCAGCGACACGCTGGGCATGCTGACGATCACCGCGAATTACGAAGGGACCTACGCCGACCTGATCGTGTTCTTGAACGACGTCGACCGCGCCAAGCGCCTGCTCATTCTCGAATCGCTGCAAGCCCAGCCCCTGCAGGGCTCGCCGCTGCTCACCATCACCATGAAGCTCAACGCCTTTTTCCGCTTCGATGGACCGCAGAACGAGCCGGCGGAGAAGGGCGAGTCGGGCCAGACCGCCGTGGAACAGCCCGTGCCGGAGCCGCAGCCGGCCGCCCTGGCGACGCCGGTGAAGGATGTGCGCCGATGAGCAACGGCCTCAAGATCGGCGCCGAGCCCCGGAAGGTGGCGCTTCTGGTGCTGCTGCTGGCGGCGGCGGGGGGCGTTTACTATTGGAACTCGCGCGACAGCAACGCGCCGCAGACGGCGGCGAAAACCGCTACCGCTCCCAAGACCTCCGTCAAGCAGGCGCTCGAGAACCCGCAGCGCGCGGACTCGGAAGTGGACGCACCGGCGAAGACCGCCGCGGGCGCGGACACCACGGCGCGGGAATTCAGGCCGAGCCTGAAACGCAAATCGGGCGCGGCGGAAAACCCGGAGCAATTCGACCCGACACTGCGCACCGACCTGCTCGACAAGCTGGCCGCGGTCCGCATACAGCGCGTCGAGCGGAGCCTGTTCGACTTCTCCACCTCTGCCGCCGTCGCGACGCCGGCGCACGCGCAGTTGCCCGCGCCGACCATCGTTGTTCAGAAACAGGCCCGGCGCATGATCGGGCCGGAGCCTTTCCCGCCCCTGCCGGCGCCGCCGGTGAAGCCGCCGCCGCCGCCCATCGATTTGAAATTCTACGGCCGGGCGCTGCCTCTGCAGGGCGGCGTGAAGCGTGTATTCTGCATGGTCAATGACGAGGTGAAGATCCCGGCCGAAGGCGACGTGCTGCTGAAGCGATACAAAATCGAGCAAATCCTCCCCAACTCGGTGCTGGTGGTGGACCTCCAATACCAGAACCAGCAGAAGCTGCCGATCGAGCAGCCGGCGCCGGGGAGCCAGTAAGCCGTGCGGCCGCTGAGACCAGGGCGGAAGGAAGCGGGCCAGCGCGGGTTCGCACTGCTGCTGGTGTTTGCCATGGCAGCCGCGATCGCCATCATGATGTATCTCGAATTCCCGCGCGTGACCTTCGAGCATCAGCGCGATAAGGAAGCGCTGCTGATGGACCGCGGCAAGCAATTCATCCGCGCCATCGATCTGTACCAGCGGAAGTTGAAGAAATATCCGCAGACGCTCGACGATCTGGAGGGCGCGCAGAACATCCGCTTCCTGCGGCGGCGCTACGCCGATCCGATGACGGGCAGCGACGAGTGGCGGCTGGTCCACGTCGACGCCGGCGGCCAGTACACCGACTCGAAGGTCCACAAGAAAGCGGGCGCGCTGGACAAACAGGACAACGGGCCGAGCATCCTGGCCTCCACGGTGCAGGGGATTGGCGCACAGGCCACGGTGATCGATCTATCCGGCCAGACCACGTCTCCGGCGCTGCAGCGGCGGGCCAGCGATCGCATCAGCCCGGGGAGCACGCCGGGCCAGGCGGCGAGCGGGGCCGGACCCGACGGAACCGTGCAGCCGGAGTCGGGCTCCGAGGCCGCGCCCGACTCCACCCAAAGCGACAACCAGGCGCCGGCGGCTTCGACCGCCGTGACGCCGGCGCCGGTGCAGGGCGGAGGCTTCAGGAATCCATTCATGCCGCCTGGCGTCAGCGCCCCGATCGGATCCCAGCAGGCGCAGACCGGCAGCGGCTCCACGGACCAGGCGGCGGCGGGTTCCAACCCTCTGTCGAACGCGCCGCAGTCCAATGCCGCGGGCTCCGGGCAGCCCTTGACGCCGTTCGCGGGAGGAGGCGCCGCGGGCACGGGCGCCGCGGCCGGCCAGTCCGGGACCGGATCGGGATTATTGAGCACGCCGGGCGGCTTCGGCACGGCGCCGCCAACCCCACCGGCGATCCAGCAGATCCAGCAGATCCTGGGCTCGCAGCGCGGGGGCGCAACGGCTTCGGGCACGGGCACAGGCACGGGCGCGGGCGCCGGCACAGCTATGGGCCCATCGGCGCTGGGAGCCGGCCTGGTCGGCGTAGCCAGCAAGAAGGAACAACCGAGTATCCGCGCGTACAAGGGCCAATCCAATTATTCGCTGTGGGAATTCGTCTTCGACCCGCGTGAGTCGACGCCGAACAAGCCCGGCGCTGGCGGGGCCGGCGCAACTGCGGCGGGCGCCGCGACGGGCGCCGCAGGCAATCCTTCCGGCTCTTCGGGCACCGGCGTGTTTGGCGGGATGAGCGGCGGCTCGCCGGCACCGGCAGGACCCTCGGGCAACTAGACGCGCCGGCCCCTGGACTTGAATCGCGCCTCGGCAGCCTGTATGATCCGGCTGGCGGATTGCTCTCTCGCGCCTCGGGCGGCGAGAGGAGAGCCGCCCGAACACGGGGGCGACCCAATGCTTCAACTAGGTTTTCATACCGACGCTTTCAACAGCGCCTACTGGAATTTCGAGCAGTGCCTCCAATGGGCCGAGCGCAACGGCCTGCGCTTCATCGAATGCGGAACCATCGACGGCGTGAGCTGGATTCACGGCCTGGGCTATCAGCCGCATATCGCGCTGTGGGAAGATCCGCTGCTGCTGCGCCGCAAAATGGACCGCTACGGGATTCAGTTCTCGCAGCTCGACGCGGCGTTCCCGCTGTCGACGCCCGAGGGCGCGACGCTGGGCGTCGAATATGTTTTACACACGCTCCGCTACGCCAAGCTGGTGGGTTGCCCGCGCGTTGACACGACCGACGACCGCTTCCAGCCGGCGACGATGAGCGACGCCGAGGCGATGGCGCACATGCGCCGGATCTACCGCCAGATTGTGAGCGTGGCCGAGGCCTACGATATTACGATCAACATCGAGCCGCACGGCTATTACACGACCAAACCGGAGTTCATGGCGGAGATGCTCGAGTTCGTCCATTCGCCCAACCTGCGGATGAATATGGACACCGGCAACACCTTCATCGCCGGCCAGGATCCGGTTCCATTTCTCCAGCGGTTCCTCGGCCAGGTGAGCCATGTGCACATCAAGGACGTCAGCGCGTCGCTGGCCTCGGCGGCGCGCGGCGAGTTGACCGGCATCGCCGTCAGCCAGTGCGCCATCGGCGAGGGCGTGAACGCGGAAAATATCCGCACGTGCGTGGCGATGCTCCAGCGGGCCGGCTTCGATGGCGTGCTGAGCCTGGAGTGCGAAGGGCAGGGCGGACCGATGATCGAGCGCAGCCTGGCCTGGGTGCGCGCCATGATCGGCGCGGCAGACGAGATCCCCGCCGCTGCAAAGGAGAATTGAGATGAACAGTAAACTATCCCGCCGCCAGGTGCTCGCCGGAGCGGCATTGGCGGGCCTGGAATTGAACGCCGCCTCCAGGGCAGCGTCCTTAGCCGGTTCTGGCGCGGCCTCCGCGCCGGCGGCCAGGATTCGCGTGCTTTTTCTGACCGGCAGCAGCGATCTGCCATGGCACCACTGGCGTGCCTCGACCGAGTTCCTGAGCACTGTCCTGGAGCGCACGGGAAGGTTCGACGTCAAGGTGGAGGAAGAGGTTCGGGGCATCAGTTCGGCGACGCTGGAGCCGTTCGACGTACTCGTGTTGAACTACAACGGGCCGCGCTGGGGCGCGCAGGCCGAAGGCGCGATTGAGAACTTCGTGCGCGGCGGCAAGGGGCTGGTATCGTTCCACGGGGTGACGTACGGGCAGTTCTACGGGATGGTCTTCGACGGCCGCTGGCAGGCCTCGCCGGATGGCGACCGCGGCTGGGCGGCCTACGGCGACCTGATCGGCGCCAGCTGGGATCCGCCCAAGATCGGCCATGGCACGCGGCACGTGTTCCCCGTGAAATGGGTGGACCGCGAGCACCCCGTCAGCCAGGGACTCGAGGACAGCTTCCAGGCCAACGACGAGCTGTATCACAAGCTCACCCTCAAGCCGCGCACGCATGTGCTCGCGACTGCCTTTTCCGATCCGGCCACCAGCGGGACCGGGCGCGACGAGCCGATCGTCTGGACGACAAGCTTTGGCCAGGGACGCACGCTGCACCTCACTCTGGGCCACGATCTTTCGGCCATTTACCAGAGCGGATTTCTGACGGCGTTCGGGCGCGGCCTGGAGTGGGCCGCCACGGGCGCGGTGACGCTGCCGGCGCTCATCGAGGCCGAGGCGCGCCCCGCCAATCCGGTGCGGGTTCTCGTCGCTACCGGCGGCCATCCCTACCCGACCTCGTTTTACACGCTGTTCGAAGGCTACGACGACCTGGTGTGGCAGCACGCCATGACGCAGCGCGAGGCCTTTACGCCCGATATGCCGGCGCACTACGACGTGCTGGTGCTGCACGACATGTACGACCAGATCGGCGAGCCGGAGCAGGCCAATCTGCGCGCCTTCATCGAAGCGGGCAAGGGCATCGTTTCGGTGCACCACGCGATCGTCGATTACACCTCATGGCCGTGGTTCTACGAACACGTGATCGGCGGAAAGTTTTTCGTACAAGCCGTCGAGGGGCACCCGGCCTCGGCCTTCAAGGAGGGAGTGGAATACATCGTCCGCCCGACGCAACTCGGCGCCAACCATCCGGTGACCCGGGGCATCGGGCCGATCCCGGTGCACGACGAAGTGTACCGCGGCATGTGGCAGGCGCCGGGGATCCAGGTGCTGATGGAGACCGACCATCCGCTGAACGACCGGGCGGTCGTCTATACGGGGCTGCATCCGAAGGCGCGGTCAATTTACATTCAGACCGGCCACAGCGCCTCGACGCACCGCCATCCGGCGTATCGCAGATTAATCTACAACTCCGTGCTTTGGACCGCCGGACGCAGTGTAGCAGGGGCTTAGCCTGGCCGCCGCGCTCTCACATCACTTTCGCGCGCCGATCCACGGCTGCCCGGATCAAACACAGTTGTCACAATCGGTGCGGGAGATAGACCCGCGCACAATGCGGGATCGCGGGAGAATTTAAGTGTAACGGCGGGGCTGTCGCCCGGCGTCACTCCACTATGCCTCTGCGTTCGAGAATCTATTTGTGTGTGCTCCTGTCACCAATCTTTATTTCGGCGCAAGAGGCGCACGTCGCGACCCTGACGTTGGACCAGCAAACGGCCCAGCCGGCGGCCAACCAGTCGTCCTCCCCACAGGCCGGCGCGCAGCCCGCGGCAGCTCAGACGCCCGCGCCGCAAGCTGATCCGCCCGCTGCTCCGGCGGCGCAGCCCAATCCAGAGATTGCACCGGGCACGCCGGCTGCTACGGGGCAGCAACCGGGGATCGTGACCGGCACGCGCATTTTCGGGGCCATACCGAACTACATAAGCGTCGAAAAGATGACCGAGGCATACAAGCCTCTGACCCCGAAAGCCAAGTTCGTCCTCGCCACGAAGGATTCCTTCGACTGGCCGGAGTTTTTCGTGGCGGCCGCAGTCACGGAGATTAACAATCTCAACGGCGAGGATCCCGAGTGGGGCCAGGGCATCAAGGGTTACGCCAAGCGCTATGGGGCCGCGCTGGCGGACCAGACCATCAGCAACTTTCTGACCGAGGCGATTCTGCCCGTGGCTCTGCATGAGGACCCGCGCTACTTTCGGCTTGGGCCGGGACACAATCCCGCGCATCGCGTCGCTCACGCGCTGAGCTGGGTGTTGATCGCCAGGACGGACTCTAATCACAACACGCCGAATGTGTCGGAATTGGTGGGCAGTTGCGCGTCGGCCTCGATCGGCTGGTGGTACTATCCGCAGGCCGAACGACTGCCCAGCCAGGTTGCGGACCGCTGTATCACGCAGGTGAGCTTCGACGCGGCGGGCATGGTTCTGAAGGAATACTGGCCCGACACCAAGCACGTCATGTTCCACAGGCACGAACAGGAGTAAGCGCGCCGCGCCCCGCAGAGCTGCGGAGATCTCCGCTGGGAAGCCGCGGCCTCGCCCCGGCAAGCGCCGGTCGGGTGCTTCATTGCGCTAGAAACGCGCGCACCGCCGCGGTCATTTTCTGGCTTTCGCAGCCCGTCGCCATGTGTCCGCAGTTGCCCGTGAGCTGCAGCACCTGTGCATGAGCGCGTGCGGCGAATTCGAGCGCCGGCGCCGGGTTCACCATGTGGTCCTGCGCCGCCACGACGATCAGGATCGTGGCCTGCACCAGGTCCTCGGCGCGCTGCATCGAGCCTCCGGCATTCAGCGAGACGTCCTGCGCCATCATGGCCCGCAGCTGCGCCGCCCAATCGAGCGGATCCATGGCCGAGGCGGCTTCCTTCTCCAACCTCTGGCGTAACGCGGGCCAGTCGGCGCCCTGTCTGGCGGATTCCCACCAGGCCGGGGAGTAGAGCGCGTATTGGTGCATCGCCTGCACCGCCAGCATGGCCTTCCGCGGGTCGCACTTGCACTCCTCCGCGGCTTCAATCGCGCTCAGCTCGGCCTGCCACAGCAGCAGGTCGGCGGCGGTCAGCTTGGGCGAGCCGACGATTGCGACGGCCTGTTTCATGAAGTCGGGATAGTGCGTGATCCAATCGAAAGTCTGCATGCCCCCCATGGAAATGCCCACGACGGCGCGCAGGCTCTTCAGGCCGAGATGTTCCGTGGCCAGCCGGTGCTCGGCCTGGACCATGTCGCCGATGGTGAAACGCGCCATGGCGCCTTTGGTGTTAGATGGGGAACAGCTCACGCCATTGCCCAGCGCATCCACGGCGATGACGAAGAAGCGGTCCGTGTCGATCAGCTTGCCGGACCCGAAGAACTGTTCCAGATCGGCGCTCTGCCCGCTGAACCAGGTCGGGAACAGGATGGCATTGTCACGCGCGCCGTTCAAAGAGCCGAAGGTGCGATAGCCGAGCCGGCAGGAGGCCACCTTCTGGCCGGAGTCGAGCCGGAAGTTACGAAGCTCGTAAAACTGCTGATCGGCGCCGGCCAGCACCGCCGCCAGAAACACCAGCAATACCGGGAGACGCATGGCATTACAATACCAGCTACGGCGCATTTTTCGCAGCTCCGTTTTTCCGATGCCCATGCCGATCCGAAAATATCTCCGCCGCCTGGCGACGATTCTCTATCTGAGTGCCGTCGCCACGCTATTTGCCTGGGGCCTGGATGAGACCAAGCTGTTCCGCCTGATCGCGCTCAAGGCCGGGGACCTGCACTATCTGCTCGAGCGTCCGCGCACGCCCGACAACATCGTGCTCATCGTCGTCGACCAGAAATCTCTCAACGCGCTGCCCGTGCCGACGATGTTCTGGCATCGTTACTACGCCCCGGCGATCCAGGCGGCCGCGGCGGCGGGGGCGAAGGTGCTGGGCCTCGACGAGGCCTTCGGGATCACAGTGGACAAATACGTAGACGGCCTGGGCGATGAGGCGATGGCCCATTTGGACGAGAAGATGGCCGAAGCCGTGGTCTCGACCTCGCCCGTCATGCCGGTCATCTGCGCCTATATCCCGACCGAAATGTCCAATCAGGAGGCCCAGGCCGTTCCCATGAATATCGCCGCCGCGGCGCTCGGCCAGACGGCGTACGTCAACCTGACCGCCGACGAGGACGACTTCATCCGCTCCATCGAGTTGACCGAGCCGGGCGCCGGCGAGCAGCCTAAGGCGCTGTCGCTGGCGGTGGCGGAACGGTTTCTTGGACACAAGCCGGACTACCCGTCGCGCGTCATGCTGATCCGCTTCAGCGGGCCCGCCGGCACCGTCCGGCGGATCTCGCTGGTCGATTTTCTGGCCGCCGCCGAGGCTGGGAAGATGGATCTGCTGCGCTCCTGGGTGGGCGGAAAAGCGGTTCTGCTGGGCCCCGAGATGGACACCAATGACCGCCACGCGACCCCTTACTACGCCTTCACCGTCGGCCCCCACGCCAACACCTCGGGCGTGGAGATCCACGCCAACGCCCTGAACACGCTGCTCACCGGACGCTATCTGCAGCAGCTCCCGCCCGCCGGCGTGGTGGCACTGATGTTCCTGTTTGCGTTCCTGTTCAGCCTGACCACGATCGAGGCGGCGGGCTGGCGCCTGATCGCCTGGCACTCCTTCCTGACCGTGGTTCTATTCGCCGGTTCGCACCTCTCCTTCCGCGCCGGCTGGATGGTGCCCTGGTCGAGTCTGTTGCTAGCCGCGCTGGCGGCCTTCCTGCTCTCGCTGGTCACCAGCTACCTCATCGCCGCCCGCCACCGCGACGCCTTCCGCAAGGCGGTGAATCTGTTTGTCGGCAAGGAGGTGGCCGAAGCGGTGGAATCGACCGGACGGGTGAGCCTGTCGGGGCGCCGCGTGCACGCCACCATTCTGTTCAGCGACATCCGCGGGTTCACGGCGTTCAGCGAGACCCAGGAGCCGGAGGCGGTCGTGGCCTTGCTCAACGAGTACCTGTCCAAGATGACCGCGTTTATCGTCCGCTACGGCGGGCAGGTGAACAAATTCATCGGGGACGGCATTCTGGCCATCTTCTCCGACGACGTGGCGAACACCAATCCTGGGGCTCAATCCGACCGCGCCGAATCGCACGCCGTGCGCGCCGTCCGCTGCGCCGCTGAGATGGTCGCCGCTCCGTCCCGATTCAAGACCGGGACCGGCATCCACAGCGGCTACGTGGTGGTGGGCAACGTCGGCTCGGGCGACAAGCTGGACTATACGGCGCTGGGCGACACCGTGAACCTGGCCTCCCGTCTGGAGGGGCTCAACAAGCAGTTCAGCAGCAATCTCCTGTTCAGCGAGGCGACCCGGGAGCTGCTGGGGGAGGCGTTCGAGGTCGAACTTCTGGGCGAAACGGGCGTAAAGGGGAAAACTGCCCCTGTTCGGGTATACACTGTATCGAGGAGGGGTGATTCGTGAGAATGAAAAACACGGTACTTTGCATTTTCATGGCGGCCTGCTTCATCGCCCTGGCGTGGGCTCAGCCTCATTCGTCGGCACCGGTCGGGCTGGTGATGAGCTCGGGCGCGATTCTGGTTCGCGGCGGACAGCCAGTCGCCGCCAAGCCCGGCGAAGTGCTCTTCACCGGAGACAGCCTGCGCTCCGGGAGTTCGGCCGCGACATTCCTGTTCTGCCCGCAAAAGCTGACCACCACCATCGCCCCGGGCTCGGAGGCCCTGCTCGACGTGGACAGCTTCCACATCCGCACGGGCTCCGTCCAGGACCGCAAACCGGTCTCCGCCTGTTTCCTGCCGGCCGTGCAGAAGCTCTCCGTGGCCAGCATGCAGCATTACGGCGTGATGGTGGCCCGCTCGGGCAGCGTACCGCCTCCGAAAACCACGCTGGAGCAGCGAATCGCCGCCTTGCCGGATGCGGTCCGGCAACAGTTGACCACCGAGTTGGCCGGCGCGGATGCGGCCTTGGCCACCGATCCCAAGGATCTCGCGGGCCTGATCGCGCGCGCCGCGGCCTTCGATCGCGCCGGCCTGCTGTTTGACGCCGGAGAAGCCTATCGCCAGGTCAGCGCCGTCTCGCCCGAACTGGCTTGGGTGCACGGCCGGGTCATCGAGATCGAGCGCGCCCTGGAGCGCGAACAGCTGAAGAAGGAATAGGCGCCGCTCCGCGCCTGCTCCTGCCGCCCGGCCCGCGCCTTCAAGGCGCGGCCGTCACAACTCCACGACCGAGGCGAACCGCACGGCCGCATGGCTGCGCAGTTGGTTCAGCACGCTCTCGGGGACTACGGAGTCCACTTCCACCACGGCCACGGCTTTCAATGCCTCTCCGGAAACGGGCGTGCGATCCTCCCGGCCCAGCGAGAAATTGGCGATGTTGACGTCGTTCTTGCCGAGCACCGTCCCGACGTGGCCGATCACGCCGGGCACGTCCATATTGCTCATGTAGATCAGCCGCCCGGCCAGCGGCACTTCGACGCGAATTCCGTTCACTTCCAGCAGCCGCGCCCGGTCGAGCACCACGGCCCCGGAAACGGAAGTGACGCCCTCGCTGGTCTCGAAGTCCACGCGGATGCCTTCCACCGCCGCCGGCCCGCCGGCGTGTGATTCGCTGACGCCGATGCCGCGTTGCGCGGCCAACTGCAGCGCATTGACGAAATTCACGTGCGAGCTCAGCCCTCGGTCGAGCACTCCGGCCAGCGCCGAATTGCGCAGCAGCGCGGTGTTCATGCCGGCGATCCGGCCGGTGTAGCCGATGCGCACGGAGAGCGGATTGCCGGTCGCGATGTGCGAGGCGAATCGCCCCAGCCGCTCGGCCAGCGTGATGTAGGGCCCGATGGCGCGGTACTGCTCGGGCGTGATGGCGGGCATGTTCACGGCGTTGATCGCGATGCCGTTGTTGAGATACTCCGCCATCTGTTCGACGATGCGGATGCCGACGATTTCCTGCGCCTCCTCGGTGGCGCCGGCAATATGCGGCGTGGCGATCAGATTCGGGGCCGTCAGCACAGCGTCGCCCGCGGGCGGAGGCTCGGTTTCGAAGACGTCCAGGCCGGCCCCGGCCAGTTTGCCCGAAGCCAGGACCTCGCCCAGCGCCGCTTGGTCGATCAACTCGCCGCGCGCACAATTGATGATGCGCGCTCCGTCCTTCATCTTGGCGAAGGCCGCGGCATTCAGCATTTTCACGGTCTCGGGCGTCTTGGCCACGTGCAGACTGACGTAATCCGACTGCGCCAGCAGTTGGTCCAATGGCACCAGTTCGACGCCCGCGTTGGCCGCCGTCTGCGCGCTCACGTACGGGTCCGACGCCAGCACCTTCATCTCGAAGCCGCGCGCCCGGCGCACCACCTCCTGCCCGATGTTGCCCAGGCCGATGACGCCCAACACCTTGCCGCGCAGCTCGTTGCCCAGGAACTTCTTCTTTTCCCATTTGCCCGCAGTGGTCGACGCCGTCGCGGCCGGGACCATCCTCGCCAGGCCCAACATCAGCGCGAACGTGTGCTCGGCCACGGAGACCGCGTTGCCGCCCGGCGTGTTCATAACCAGCACGCCCGCCTCTGTCGCGGCATTCAGATCCACATTGTTGACGCCCACGCCCGCCCGCCCGATCACCCGCAGCCGCGGGGCCTTGGCCAGCGTCTCGGCCTTGACCTTCACCGCGCTGCGCACGATCAGCGCTTCGCAGTCCGCCAGGTGCGCTTCATATTCCTTGGGATTGGAGACCACCACGTCCCAACCCTTTTGCGCCTGCAGCAGTGCGATCGCTGCTGGCGACATCGGCTCAGCAACCAGAACTTTCAATTTGTTCTCTCCTTTTGTCAGACGGTGGCCGGCTTCAACGCGGCTTCGGCATAAACTCTCTGCACCGCGGCGACCCCCTTGCCAAACTCGACCGCAACACCCTTGGAGTGCAGAATCAGCTCCAGTTCGGCCACCACCGCGAACAGGTCCGCAAAGTCGAAATAGCCCAAATGCGCGATGCGGAAGATCTGCCCCTTCATCGTGCCCTGGCCGTTGGCGATGATCGCGCCGAAGTGGTTGCGGAAGCCTTTGACGATCTCACCCGAATCCATCCCCTGCGGCGCGCGCACGGCCGTCACCGACGCGCTCGGCGAATGCGGGGCGAACAGCTCCAGCCCCAGTGTCGTGGCGGCGCTGCGCGTGGCCCGCGCGAGCAGTTGCGCGTTCTCGATGAGCTTCTCCACGCCCAGCGACTTGATGTACTTCAGCGACTCGGCCAGAGCGAGGATCAGGCTGACGTTCGGCGTCCAGGCCGATTCGCCCTTGTCGGCCATCTTCTTCTCGCGCTTCAGGTCAAAATACAGTCGCGGCAGTTTCGCGCCCGCATTCTGCGCCCAGGCCTTTTCGCTCACGGAAATGAACGCCAGGCCGGGCGGAATCATGAACGCCTTCTGCGATCCGCCGACCACCACGTCCAGCCCCCAGCCGTCGATGTCGAGCGGCATGGTGCCCAGGCCGGTGATGGCGTCAACGATGCACAGCGCCTCGGTCCGCTTCGTGATCTCGCCGATGGCCTGCACGTCGTGCGCGGCGCCGGTCGAGGTCTCCGAGGCCTGGAAAGTCACGCCCTTCGCCGCCGGGTTTTCCCGTAGCGCCGCCTCGATCCGTTCGGGCGCGACCACCTCGCCGTAGGGGGCCGTCAGGACCACGGCGTTCAAGCGGTAGGCCTTGGCCAGATCCACCCAGCGTTCGCCGAATTTCCCCGCCGAGCAGATGATGATCGTGTCACCCTCGCTGAAAAAGTTCGAGATGGAGGCCTCCAACCCGCCGGTGCCCGAGCTGACCGTGATCAGCACGTCGCCGCGCGTACCGAACACCTCCTTGAGGTCGGCCAGGACCTGCGGGTAGAGCTTGATGAAGTCCTGCGTGCGGTGATGAATGTCGGACGCCATCATGGCGTGCAGGGCGCGCGGCAGGAGCGGCGTCGGGCCGGGCGTCAGGAGTCGCTGCTTGCGAATATGCATGATGTGGGATGATACCTCTAGAAGAAAACAGGTAGCACAACAGAATATCAGAATATGGCGCTAATCGATCAACTACAAAAAGACATGGTTGTCTGCATGAAGGCCCGGGACGAGCCGCGGCTGAACGCCATCCGCATGATCAAGGCCGCCCTGATGAAGGAACGAGTGGATTCCCCCAAGGGCCTGGACGAAGCCGCCGAGCTCAAGATCCTGAACATGCTGATGAAGCAGCGCCGCGATGCCGCCGACATGTACCGCCAGGGCGGGCGCGCGGAGCAGGCCGACAAGGAAGAGATGGAGTTGCGCCTGATTGAAAGCTACACGCCCGCCGCCGCCTCGGAGGAGGAAATCGACGCCGCCATCGCCGCCGCCCTGGCCGAAACCGGTGCCACCACCGCCAAGCAGATGGGCTTAGTGATGAACGCTGCCAAGGCCCGCCTCGCTGGCCGGCGCATCGACGGCAAGTTGATGAGTGAAAAGGTAAAAGCCAGGCTCGGCTGAGCGCGCCGTCGAGCCCGGCGAAAGACCAAAGCCATCCCTCGTGCAAGCTCCCGGGTGGCTCTTGGATGGAATTCTACTCCCCGCTGCCTCCGTCGCTTCGCGGGTCAGGCGAAATAGGCCGCGTTCGTAGCAGCGAAGCCGGCCTGTTCAGCCGGAAGTTCTTCCAGCAGAAAGATCGAATTTGTCGGGCACACCGGCACGCAGGCGCCGCAATCGATGCATTCGTCCGGCTGGACGTAGAGTTGCGTGGCTGTCTCAAACGCGGGTTCGTCCTTGGTGGGATGAATGCAATTGACCGGGCAGGCTTCGATGCAGTGTTCGTCTTTGGTACAGGTGTCAACGATAACGTATGCCATGAGATAAGTCTCCGCTTCTCCTAGTGCACGTCTAGGGCCAAACCTCCTCCGCCCCAAACTGCCTGAAAGATCAAGAATCGTCCTCCAGCAACCACGCCGAAGTGGGCGAAATGCCCCAGTCCCATGATCCGGACATGGGGCAAGCCCGGATTCCCGTCAAAATCCCCTGCGCCGGATGACGGAACCACCCGCGCGCTGTATGATGTTCTGGCAGTCTGTGGCGGGACGCGCGTTTCCACCGCGCCGTCCGCCGCACAACTAAAGGAGTTTCATCCGCGATGGCTAGTGAAATCAAGGAATACCGGCCGTTTGTGCCGCCTTCGATGAAGATGCGTGAATTCACGCTGCGCGCGGTCCTGCTGGGCCTCGTGATGACCGTGGTCCTCGGCGCGGCCAACGCGTATCTCGGCCTGCGCGCCGGCATGACCATCGCGGCCACCTACCCCGCCGCGGTCATCGGCATGGCCGTGCTGCGCCTGATGAAGGGCTCGATCCTGGAAGAGAACATCGCCCGTACCGTCGGCTCCATCGGCGAGTCGGTGGCCGCCGGCGCGGTCTTCACCATCCCCGCCTTTGTCATCACCCGCGCCTGGCCGGAGTTCGATTCCTCCACCGCCTACTGGCAGTCCTTCGCGCTGATGCTCGTCGGCGGCGTGCTCGGCATTCTGTTCGTCACGCTGCTGCGGCGCGTCATGGTCGAGGATCCCGATCTGCCCTTCCCCGAATCCGCCGCCGCGGCCGAAATTCACAAGGCCGGCCAGCTCGGCAGCAGCGCCGCCCGGACACTCTTTCAGTCCATGGGCATCGGCGGCCTGATCTACCTGCTGGGCGAATTCAATCTCTTCTCGGCCAGCCGCGATTTCTTCATCAAGATCGGCTCCATCGGCAAGGGCGTGGTCAAGCTCGGCACCGATCGCCTGATCGCCGTCGGAGGAACCACCACCGCATCCCTGCCCGCCATCAGCCCGGCCTATCTCGGCGTCGGCTACATCATCGGACCGCGCCTCGGCGCGTTGAACTTCGCCGGCGGCGTCGTGGCCTGGGGCCTGCTGGTTCCCATGATCATCTTCTTTCTGGGGCCCGATGTCGCCGCCAAGGCGCCCAACGGCATCGTCGACTGGGCCGTGTTTGCGATGCAGGTGTGGAGAAACATCGTGCGGCCCATCGCCGTCGGCGGCATGCTCGTCGGCGCCAGCTATACCCTCTTTAAAATGCGCTCCAGCCTGGCCACCGGCATCGGCCGTGCCATCCGCGACCTCAAGAAGGCCAGTTCGCAATCCGAAGCCCACGATCGCACCCAGCTCGACCTGAACGGCCGCACCGTCTTCCTCGGCCTCGGCCTGGCCTTCGCCGCCATGCTCGCGCTCTACTTCTTCTTCACCCACGACTTCCTCGCCGCCGGGGTCGCCGCCGTCGTAATGATCATCCTGGGATTCTTCTTCGCGGCCATCAGTGGCAATCTGGTGGGCACCATCGGCTCCTCCAACAACCCCATTTCGGGACTCACTTTGTGCACCCTGATCATCGCCGCGCTGCTCATGGTCGCCATCGGCGTGCGGGGCACCACGGGCGTGCTGGCGGTCCTGGGCGTGGCAGCCGTCATTTGCGTCAGCAGCGCCGTGGCCGGCGAGATGCTGCAGGACCTCAAGGTCGGCCATCTGCTCGGCGGCACGCCCCGGCTGATGCAGATGGGCGATTTCCTCGGCGTGCTGGCGGCCAGCGCGGCGCTCTACTTCCCGTTGCTGTGGCTGCACCAGGCCAACATCAAGGAAGGCGGCATCGGCTTCGGCGACGCCAAGCTCTCCGCGCCCCAGGCCGGCCTCATGGCAAGCCTCTCCCAGGGCATCGTCGGCGGAGGCATGCCGTGGGCCCTGGTTCTGGTCGGCATCTGCATGGGTTTCGCGCTGATCATGGTGCAGGTCAAGAGCCCGATGCTGTTCAGCGTCGGCATGTACCTGCCGCTGGAAACGACTTTTGCCATTTTTGTCGGCGGCCTCATCCGCTGGCTGTGCGACGTCGTCCGCGATCGCAGGAATTATAACGACGCCCAGAAAGCGCGCATCGAAAACGCCGGCATTCTCTGCGCGTCCGGCCTGATCGCCGGCGAGGCGCTCATGGGGCTTGTAAAAGCCGGCGTCGTCATGGGCACCGGCAAGAAGGTGACCGACCTGTTCGAGTTCTTCGCTGAGCCGCCGCTGGCCATCGGACTCGCCGTGCTCGTTTTGATCGCGCTCTATATGACCCTTCTGCCCATCTCCCGGGCCGGCGATCCCAACGAGCCCGCGCCGCCCACGGCCATCATGTAGCCGCGCATATTTTGCGGTCGCGCAGACGCACAGCCCGCCGCAGGCTAGCCCGGACGTTCCACGACGATCGCAGCGAGGCGCGATGAGAGGGCTGCAGATACAAGGCGCGCGACGGGAGCCGCCCGCAGGCGTACTTGGCAGTACGTCGAGGACGGCGACCGAGCGCAACGCAGTAGATGCGGCCCTATCGCGCGCCGCAGCCGATTGTTGGTGCGACATCCGGGCTAGGATAGTAGCTTGTCCACGGTTTCTTCCCCTCACGCCGCACGGCGGCCCGCCTTCGGCGTGGTGTACGCCGGCGTGGCGCTGACCACCGCCTCAACGCTGATCTTCGAGCTCGCCCTGACCCGCCTGTTCTCGGTGATCTTCTACTATCACTTCGCCTTCCTCGCCATCTCGATCGCCCTGTTCGGCCTCGGCGCGGGCGGCGTCGTGTCGTACTTTTTCCCGCAGCACGGCCCGGCCCTGTACCGCCGTTTGGGCTTCGTCTCCGCTTCCAATGCGCTGGTCACGGTGCTGACTCTGATCTGGATGCTGGGCCGCAGCGGCGCCATCTCCTTCATTTCTCTCGGCAGCGTCTTTCTCGCCGCTTCGCTGCCCTTTCTGCTTTCCGGAATCGTCGTCTCGCTGGCCATCTCGGAGACCATTCAACGCGTCGAGCGCGTCTACTTCTGGGATCTCACGGGCGCGGCCCTGGGCTGCCTGCTGCTGATCCCGTTGTTGAACCTCGCCGGCGCGCCCGGAGCGGTGCTCGCTTCGGCGCTGCTGTCAGCCTCCGCCTCGGCCGTCTGGTTCGGCCTGGGGCGCGCGGTGCGCGGACGCGCCTTCGGCGTCGCGCTGGCGCTTGTGCTGATCGGCCTGCTGGTGTACAACACGCAGGCCCGGTTCCTCGATCTGCGGGAGGCCAAGGGAGCGCCGCTGCGCGACGAGATCTTCGTTCGCTGGAACAGCTTTTCCCGCATCGCCGTGCGGAGCGGGCCGTCCGGCGGCCTCACCGTGGTCATCGATGCCGACGCCACCACCGGCATTTCACGATTCGATCTGGATCATCTGACCTCCGCCGACCGCGCCCATCTCGCCGCCCAAGGCCCCGGCCTCGTCTATCACGTGCGCCCCGCCGCGAAAACGCTCGTCATCGGCGCCGGAGGCGGCTGGGACGTGGCCCGCGCGTTAGCCTCCGGCTCCCGCGACGTCACCGCCGTCGAGATCAATCCCATCATCGCCACCACCATCATGCGGCAGCATTTCGCCGCCCAAAGCCAGCGCCTCTATTTCCGCCCCGAGGTGCGCGTCGTGGTCGAGGACGGCCGCACCTACGTGCGCCGCTCGCCGGAGAAATACCAGGTGCTCCAGGCCACTCTCGTCGACACCTGGGCGTCCACCGCGGCCGGAGCCTTCGCCCTGTCGGAGAACAACCTCTACACCGTTGACGCTTTCGTTGAAGACCTCGAGCACCTCACGCCCGACGGCGTTCTCTCTTTCACGCGTTGGGGCTTCGACCCGCCGCGCGAATCCCTGCGGCTGGTCTCGCTGGCCCGCACGGCCCTCGCGCGGCTCGGCCAAACCGATGCCTGGCGTCACGTCGCCGTCCTGCGCGAACAGACCCGCAAGCTGGCCGGCTGGGGCGCCACCGACACCGTCCTCATTGCGCGCCGGCCTTTCTCGAGCGATGACCTGGCGCGCATCCATCAGGCCGCTGCCGGATTTGACATCGTCTACGCGCCCGATGCGCCCGGCCTCACCGCCTTCCGCGATCTTCTTCTGGCGCCCGACCCGCAGCCCTTCTACGACTCCTACCGCTTCAACGTCCGCCCGCTTACCGACGACCAGCCGTTTTTCTTCTACACCGTTCAGCCGCGCGACGTCTGGGGATTCGTCCGTTCGTTCAATCGCCACAGCGCCGACTTCAAGGTGAACCTGGCGCTCTCGTCGCTGTTCGCGCTGGTCGGCGTCAGTGCCGTGGCCACGCTCGTGACCCTCCTGTTGCCGCCCCTGCTGGTCGGCGCGCGCCTGCCCCGCGAGCGCGGCGTAGCCTGGTTTCTGCCCTATTTCCTGCTGCTCGGCGCGGGCTACATCATCGTCCAGGTGGGGCTGATCCAGAAGCTGATCCTGCTGCTCGGCCATCCTACTTACGCGCTCACCGTGGTGGTCTTTTCGATGCTCGTCTCCAGCGGTGTGGGGAGCTACACCAGCCGCGCCCTGCTGCATCGCCGCGAACGCCGCCTGCGCCTGGTCCCCGTCGCGGTAGCCGTGGCAGTGTCCGTGCTGGCCCTGGCCATCGCCCCGGCCGACGCTGCCCTCGCCGCCGCGCCCGCCTTCGTGCGCCTGCTCTCGGCGGTCCTGCTGGTGGCCCCCGCCGGGTTCCTGATGGGCATGCCGTTTCCCGGCGGCCTGGCCGTACTCGAAGCCTGGCAGCCTTCGGCCGTCCGCTGGGCCTGGTCGATGAATGCCGCCGCCAGCGTCCTCGGCTCAGCCCTCTCCATCTGTTGCGCGATTTATTTCGGCCTGCGCGCCGCCCTGTTTCTGGGCGCCGCCTGCTATCTCGCCGCGGCGTTCGTCCTTTCCGCCACGGCGCGTTTCCGCGTACGAACTGCGGCTTGACCAACGCCCCCAGCATCCCCCTCGCGACCTCGCCGCGTCTTGTAACAAAGCCGCAGCTGCTTCCAGAGCCGCGACCGTGTGGGAGCGGGCGCCCATTGCTTGCCCGCCATAGCGACGAGAGTCGCGGAGGCGGGTAGCGCAGGCACTCGTGCCTGCCGCGTCGACACTCGTGTTGAACGCTTGGACCCTGCGACGCCGCGACCGCGTGCTTCTGAGCCGCGACTTCAAGGAGCGGTTGTGCTGTGACGGAGCCGCGACTGCAAGGAGCGGTCGTGCGTTCTAATTGACCACCGGCTTGCGGTCATTGGTGGGGCTGAACCGCAGCGCGTTCTCCAGCGCTTCGCAGAAGAAATACTCGCCCCACATCACGCTCTCCTCCACGCCCAGTTCCTTATGGATGTGGTACACCCCGCCCTTGAGAATGCCTTGCCAGGCTTCGTCGCCGCGGGCCGTGTACTTCTTGCACAGCGTCTTCAGGATCTTCAGCGCGCAGGACCAGTAGTAGAACCCCTTCACCGGGTCCGGCAGCATCCGGCACAGCCGGATCAGCGCCCCCGCGCCGATCGCCGCGGCCGACGTGTCGGGCGTCTTGCGCGCCTCGCCGGCGGCCTGGAAATCCCATGGCGGCACGCCGTCGGCGTTGGTGTGTGTCAGGTAGTAATCCGCGCACGCCTGCGCCGTCTGCAGGAACCGCGGATCGCGCGTGTACTCGAAGCACGAACCGAAGCCGTACATGGCCCACGTCAGCCCGCGCGACCAGCACGAATCGCCGCGGTAGCCCTGCTGCGTCGAATGCTTCAGGAATTCGCCCGTCTCCAGGTCAAATATGCCCTCGTGCGCGGTCGAGCCGTCACCCCGTACCATGTAGCGCCGCGTCGTCAGCGCGTGACGGATCGCGATGTCCCGCAACCGCCGGTCGTTGGTCTCCCGCGCCGCATAAAAAATCACCGCCACGTTCATCATGATGTCGATGAACAGCGACTCCTCGCCCACGAACGAGCACAGATACTGGCCCTTCTCGCGGAACCGCAGCGCCATCGTCTTCCCCGCCTGCACCAGCACGTCGTTGAGCCGCGGCTCCCGCGTCACCTGGTACCAGCGGTAATACGTTGACAGGAAAATGAACCCCAGGTCGTGCACTTCGCGGTCGAATTGCCGCGACTCCAGCGGCAGGCTGTACTCGATCGCTTTCTGGATCCAGTAATCCTTCTCCAGGCTCTCCTCGGGATGCAGGCGCTGGAAGATCCACATCAGCCCGGGCAGAAAGCCGTCGCACCAGTGCGTCCACGCCGGCCCATCATGCTTCCACTTGCCGCCCATCGTGTAGATCGGATAGAAGCCCGGGTGCTCCTCCACCAGCGACCGCACCTGGCGCTGGGCGAACTGCAGCGTCTCCTGAAACAGGCTTCTGTCGATCTCGGGCTCAAACTGGATCACGGCGTTACGCCTCCCGGAACCTCCAGCGTACGCCAAATCATCTGGTACCCGCGCGGCAGACGCGTCCCCGGGCCGACGAACAGGATGGGCGCATCGCTCCCAGCCTGCGCGAATTCTCTGGGAACGATGACCGAGGCCTGGCCCGAAGTCGCGGTGCGGCGTTGTGCCAGCAGGGAATCCATGGTCGGCGCCTCCAGCAGGCTCCTGAACGGTCCGCTCCGCGACGCATCTTCGTACGTTTCCGTTTTCAGCTCCACGAAGCAGTTCGGGTAAGGCATCGTCTCGCAAGTCACTTTGTCAATCCGCGCCGCGATCTTCGTTCCCCGCCCCAGCAGCGTCCGCCCGTCGCGCACCACCGCCCGGCTCACTGTCATCTCCACCACGTCGCCTCGCGCCGCCGCGTTCAATTCGATTTCCCGGCTCAGCTTGACCGGCACGCTCACGCCGGCCGGCAACGACGCGTTGCTGCGGACCGTAGCCTCGGCGCCCTCCGGCGCCACGTCGTCGAAGGTGATCTTCGACTCGCCCAGGTACTGTCTGCACTGCGAAAACGTGGACACCGTACGGCTCTCCACGCCGCTGTCGTGCAGCATCGTCAACTCGGTCACGGCAGGCAGCCGGAATGACGTCTGGCCCACCTTCAAGTCCTGGTATTCAATCGCCTTGAAGGCCCGGCGGATCGGAATGCCGAGTGGAAACTCCGTCACCACCAGCTCGAAGCGCTGCAGCTCCAGGCTCCGCGCATCGTGCCACGCCGTCACCTCGTAGCCCACCACGCCCCTCGCCGGCGGAACGATCACCTTGAAGTTGCTCAGCTCAATCGGCACATTCTGGATGAACTTCAGGGTCGCGCGTCCCGCCAGCGTATCGTGCCCGGCGAACTCGAGCGCCGCGTTGCCCCGGTAGGTCGCCATCAGGTGCAGCGCAAAATCGCCCGTTCCGATGGCCCCCGTACCGCCGACCATCTCGGCCAGGTTCCGCTCCTCGAATCGCGGCGCGCCCGGCCAGGCAAACAGTTCCTTGCCCTTGACGTAAGCCACTTCCACCCGCGTCCTGTCCAGCAGGCGGAACTTTTTCTCCGATGAGCCGCGCGCCGAGCGCTCGATCGTTTCCACGCACGTGTAGTCCGGCAGCCGGTGCAGCATCTCCTCCATCGCCGCCCGCACCCTCGCCACCAGCAGCGCGTCCTTCGCCGACGGATCGGCGGCTCCGCAGGGCGCGCTCAAGGCGGCCGCGAGAATACACCACTGGAGCATGCGCGAGCACAATTTCATTTCAGAACTCCGCCTCCCTTTTATCTGCTAACATCGCTCTCATGGCTGTCAAGGCAACTATTCTTAACAATGGCCCGATTCGTCTGGAGGCCTCCGATCCTTCCGAACTCGCCGTCCTCGATCCGGCCGGCAAAATGTTCGGCCTCGCGGGGCGCACGGCGGTCTCTCTGTGCCGCTGCGGGCACTCCGCCAATAAGCCATTCTGCGATGGTGCTCACAACCGCGAAGGCTTCCAGTCGGCCTGTGAAGCCCGCGACCTGCCCGCGCCCGCGCCCCGGCCCGCGCCGTAATCTCACTCCGCTTCGCCCCCGCCCCCCCATCCCGGCACTCCCCCAAACAAGAGAAGATCCTGCGGCAGCCTCCCGCAAGCTGGGATAGAGTATTGGTGAATCACGCGGTCTGAAACCGTCCGCCGCGCCCTGAGTCTCGGCTTCGCCGAGAACGCTCGGAGCCGCATCCGGGAACTGCAATACCTTGCCTCCCAGCGCCACCAGCCCCACCCCATCGGCGCGCCGCCGCGCCAGGCCCCGCACCTCAAAGCTGAGCCACCTCCGGTCGTGGCTCTGGACCATTCCCGTGGCCATGCTCGCCACGGCCGTCCTGATCACCTTCGCCGTCCTGGTTTCGCTGCTCGCTCCGGGTGACCGGCGCCAGCTCTGGTTCTGGCGCCACTGGGGCGCAACGGCTCTGGCCATCGCCGGAGCGCGCGTGCGGGTCGTGGGGCTGGAACGGTTCGACAGCGCCTCCAACTACGTGGTCGTTTCAAACCATTCCAGCCTGATGGACATCGCTGTCCTCATGGGCTGGATGCCGGTCCAATTCAAGTTCCTGGCCAAGCGCGAGCTGTTGAAAGTCCCCTTCATCGGCTGGTATCTGCGGCGCGATGGCCACCTTACGGTCGATCGCAAAAGCCTGCGCTCCTCCATTGCATCCACCAACGAGTGCGCGCGCCTCATCCGCGAGAAGCGCCTCTCGGTGTTGATCTTCCCCGAGGGAACTCGCTCCCCCGACGGCCGCCTGCAGCGCTTCCACGATGGCGCGGCCTACCTCGCCATCCAGTCCGGCGTGCCGGTTCTGCCCGTGGCCATCGTGGGCGCGTTCGACGTCCTCCCGGCGCGTTCTTCGTGGTTCATGCCGGCCGATATCGAACTGCGCCTCGGCCGGCCCGCGCCCGTCGCCGGCCTCACCGCCAGAGATCGCCCGGCGCTCACCGCCCGGCTCGAGCAGGAGGTCCGGCGCCTGTTGGAAGATTAGGGCCTGCGGCCGCCGCCAGGCACGCGGGTTCCTGTACGCCGGCGCGCGCGATTCCACCCTGCCGGCCTTCAGCCCTGCCGGCGCCGCCACCACAGCCGCAGCACGGTTCCCATGATCACCCCGCCCGCGCGCAGGCTGGCGCGCAGGTTGCCCGATACCTTATTCACACCGGCGGCGCGGCGGCGATAGGCCACTGCAACCTCCACCACGCGCAGGCCTTCCTCCAGCGCGCGCACCTGCATCTCGACGGTCCAGCCGTAATTGCGTTCCTGCATCTCCAGCCGTTCCAGCGCCTCGCGGCGGATCGCGCGGAAGCCCCCGATATCGCTATACCGGTGAGCGTAAAGGATCCGGATGAGAGCGGTCGCTAGCCGGTTGCCGAAGACCTGATGGGGCAGCAGGGCGCCCGGTTCGGCCCCGCCCAGCGTGCGCGAGCCGAGCACCAGGTCGGCCTCGCCGCGCGCGATCGGCTCCATCAGCCGCCGCGCCTCCGCCGGATCCTCGCTCCCGTCGGCTTGCATGAAAACGACCACGTCGATCCCGCCGCTCAGCGCCGCCAGCGCCTTCAGGCACGCCGCGCCGTAGCCGCGTTCGGGCTCGCTGACCACTGTCGCGCCCCAGCCACGCGCCACCTCCGCGGTGCGGTCCGTCGAGCCGTTGTCGGCCACGATGACCACCTGGAACAGCCCCGGCGGGATGGCGCGCAGAGTGCGCCCGAGCACCGGTTCTTCATTCAGCGCGGGGATGATGAGCGCCGCCTGCACCGTGCTCGCCAGCGGTGCGCGGGCCATGCTCCCGGTGTCGCCCGAAATCATGCTTCAATCATGACAGGGGCGATGCAGTTGTTTTCCTGGAAGCGCGCAGCCCGCTGGGCCGGCGAGCTGGCCATGTCGCTGGCGCTGGCCGCTGCCATGGTGCTGTTTGCCTACCAGCCGGTGAAGGTCGAAGGCAGCAGCATGAGCCCCTCGCTGGTGGACGACGAGCGTCTGTTCATCAACAAGTTCGTCTACCGGCTGGGCGTCGGCGAGGTGCAGCGCGGCGACCTGGTCGTGTTCTCCGCCCCGCCCGAGCCCGGCAAGAGCTACATCAAGCGGGTCATCGGCGTGCCTGGCGACACGCTGGAGCTGCGCGCGGGCGAGGTGTGGCTCAATGGCCGCGCCTTGGCCGAACCCTATGTGCCCGCGGACTATCGCGACCGCTCCAGCATGCTGCCCGCGCGCGTCCCGCCGGGCCACTATTTCGTGCTGGGCGATCATCGCAGCGCCTCCAACGACAGCCGGGTGTGGGGGCCGGTGCCGGCCGGATCGATCTACGGCAAGGCCGTCTTCGCCTACTGGCCGCCGGAGCGCATGGGGACGCTCCGGTAGGGCCTGCGCCTTCTATCTGCGCCTGAACAGCAGCGCCAACAGGGAAAAAATCAGGCTCGCGAGCAGGCACGTCCCCAGCGGGAAATAGACCACCGTGTTCTTCCCCCGCCACACGAAATCGCCGGGCAGGCGTCCGGGCCGGAATGGCAGCCGCTGGCCGAATGTGATCAGCAGGCCCGCCGCCAGCAGCAAACCACCCAGGATCATCAGATTGCGGCCGAGCGTGGGCATCGCGTGCTCCCATTATCGCTCCCTCGCCGGCAGCGCATGTTGCGCCGCCCGTGGCTGGGCGGCGTACCGGCGCAGCCCGGAAATGGGCTTTGCGAGGCCCCGGCACTCCGCAGCGGGAACAACAAGTCCCGCCCACGTTTTATGCACAACAAACTCACATTGACGGCAATGTAACACATTGAAAATAAACGAAATATAATCTCTGGAAAATCGTCATTTAATCGAAAATATCCTTTGACTCGCGGGCTGAAATAGCGCATGCTGAATTCGGTTCCAAGAGGTTCACGGAATCAGCGAGCCAAGCGGAACGAAGCAGATCCTGGACCGATGATCCGTTAGCGGAAAGCAAACAAGCACGAAGCTGACGGGGAGCGAAGGGAAAACGGTCGTGACCGCGGGGCAAGCTTTCGGGGCGCTCAGCTGGCCGGGCATTTCGATCCCGAGGGGCGAAAATCCTGGAGGGGAGTGACGGTTGGATTGAAAGCGTTCTGGAACGGTCGAGGCAGGTCAGGCAACGGGTCCTGTTCGTGGATCCGCCCAAAGCGGAGACGCCGAGGGTGGGGAGGACAGGGCGGACCGGGCCGGGCAGGCCGAGATCGGGGAAGCGAAGATCGAGGGCAGGAGCTTTGACCCCTCTAAGGCGGTCCGGCGACGGATGCGGTCTCCGAGGGTGAGCGAAAGTCCCGATCGAGTTTCCGGTTTCGCGAGGCTGGGAACGCCGCCTGTGCCGAGCATTGAACTGTGGCGTGCAAATCACGCTGCGGGGAGCAGAGCACAAGGAGACGGGAACGGCAGCGTGCCACGCTCAGGCCGAGCATGCCGGCTGGAGAGCAAGCTGTGAACGCGGGTCACTTGGAACCATAATCTTTTGGCGCGGGCGGCCCTGGCAGCCCGCGCCATTTGCTTTTCTGAGGCGCTGAAAAAGCGCTCCTTCATACTCGCGGCCTGGAAACGGACCGCAGGGACCTTGGTCCGGCCGGGCTCAAGCCACGCTGCCGCTGGCGTCCTGGCCGGCGGTCTGAGCCCGTTCGAGGGGCCGGACGTATTTGTCCTTGCGGCGGAAGAAACTCACGAAATTGCAGCGGCAGACTTCGCAGCGCCAGCGATTGGCGCCAAGAAACAACTGCACTCTCATCCAAAAAGTGGCGTGATAGTGGCGCAGCTCCCAGGTGCTAAGATCCTGGCGCAGGCAGCGCGGGCACTGGGCGTAGAACAATCCGCCGAGGCCCGGGCCGTGGACGGTGAAGCGCTGGGAGCAGTCGACGCAGCGGGCGGGAAAGGAGCCATGCAGCCGGCGCCAATAATCCCCTAGCGTGCGCACGTGTCCGACGCGGACACGCATCGCGCCGCAAAACGGACACTTCTGCGAATGACGCATAGAGTTCTATAGCCGTTCCACCAGCGGCAGGCCGCGCCGGCGGGCGGAGCCGCGTCCCTGGCTCCCGCGACCCTCATTACAGTATATCCAGACCCTAATCCCTGTCCAGCGGTTGGCGGTCCCGATCCGATGGCCACACTCGGTCAGGAGGCCGTCTCCGCGCGGCTGGCGCGGCGCGCGGCGCGCTCGACGTAGGCCCGTTCATACGCCGTGAAGGCCTGTTTGAGAGCCACGCAGACGCTCGTGTCGGTGCGGATGGAGAGGCCCTCGACTTCGCGCACACCCAGCAGGTCGCGCGTCGACGAGGTGATGAAAAGCTCGTCCGCGGCTTCCAGATCGGGGAGCGCGAGCGGGCGTTCGACCACCTGGATGCCGGGAGCGTGGATCTCTTCGAGCAGCAACTCGCGCGTCACGCCCGGCAGGCAGCCCGAGCTGAGCGGCGGCGTGGCGACGGTGTCGCCGAAAACGGCGAACAAATTGGCCGACGTGCATTCGCTGGCCTCGCCGCGCTCGTTCAGCAGCAGCGCTTCGTCGAAGCCGGCGCGATGGGCGTCCTCATACCACACCAGGTTCATGGCCCAGGACAGGATCTTGGTGCCGGCAAAGGGCCCGGCGGCGAAGCGGGCATTGGGCACGATCATCAGGCGGGCGTCGTGACCCCACTCGTTGCGCGCCACGGTGAAAGCGAACAGATCGACGTCCAGGCGCGCGGCCGGGCCCTCCCAGATCGTGCCGCGATTGCGAACCACGGACACGCGCAGCGTGGCGTTGTAGTCGCGGTTGGCTTCGACCAGCGTCAGCAGCATCTCTTCCAGCTCCGCCGGCTGCCAGGGGAACGGAACGCGCAGCAGGTCCGCGTCGCGGTGCATGCGGGCCCAATGGTGATCGAAGGCGAACAGCACGCCATCCACGATCTTGATCGTCGAAAAGACACCCCAGCCGTTGAGCAACCCGACCTGGCCGGGCGAAAGAAAAAGATCGGTGGAGGGACGGATGTGGCCGTTGTGCAGCAGCAGCGGATGAATCACACCTTCAGTCTATCGCCTGTCACTCTCCGGACCGGCGCGAGGCGCGGCTGCGGCGCGTGTCTAAGGAGACCAGGAAGGGAAGGAAGAGGGGCGGGCGGCGGCGGAGGCTTCTATCAGGTCGGCGACGCGTGTCCGGCGGCGGTAGAGCTGCTCGATGAGCTGCTCCACGCCGGCCTCGTCGTCGGCGGCGAGCCACTGGCGCGGCAGATCGCGCAGGATGCCGTCAAACAGCTCAGCCGGAGCCTCCTGGATGCGCTGGAGCCAGGGGTTGAAGTCCTCCAGGCGGCGCACGCCCTGGTACACGACAGGACGGAAATAGAAGCCCGCGGCCGGGGCGTCGGCGAACTCCCAATGCGGCCCGTCGAAGGCGTAGCCGTTGTCGATCATCAGGGCCAGGAAGGATTTCTTGAGCGGGGGCTGGCCCGAGTCCTCGATCCAGTGGCTGATGCGCTGGCGCACGAAAATGGCCTGGCGCGAGTCGGAGTTGGCGGTCCACTTGTCGAAGGCGAAAATGCCCAGGAAATGGGTCAGGTTGTAGACCTGGACGAGCAGCGAGTCGGGCAGGTAATCGTAGACCGCCTCGCGATCGGGATGGCCGGGGAAACGGGAGCCGAAATGCCAGCCCGGCTGGACGGGCGTCTCGCGGGCGGCGAGTCGGATCCGCACGTCCAGTTCGCGCGCCAGGAAGGACTGGTCCAGTTCGACGATGGCCGCCGCGGGCGCGGCGATCTGCAGATATTCGATCAGCCGCGCCGCGATCCACTCGTTCACCAGGATGCGCAGGTGCTGGGGATTCTCGCGGAACTTGGTGACGTAAAAATGGCCGTCGCCGGCTTCGAGCAGGTGGGCCTGCGCGCCGCCGCGCATGTGTCGCAGAAATCGGGTCGCGGGAACCGGCATGGGCGGCTGCGCTAATCTGGTGTTGGCGGCCGCCGGACCGGCATCGGCGCCCCCGCCAGCCTTACATCGAGGAGCCGCATAAATCCATGGAAGAACAGGAACCGAAGAGCCACGGCGCGACGAGCGACGAAGTGGCGCTGGAGCTGATGAAATTCATCGCGTCTTCCACAGCATACGGCAAAGGGGTGCAGCAGGTGGGCTTTGCCGGGAAAGGCACGCGCACGTCCGAGGAGCAGGCCGAGTCGCTGCTCGAGCTGTTCCGCAAATGCCGCACGGTGGTGCACGAAACGAGCGCCGAGACCAAGAGCTAGCGGCGGCAGCCACGGCCGGCTCCCTGACGGCGAGCGGCTCGGAGCTAGCGGCTCGGAGACATCTATAGCGGCATGGATGGACGCGCGCCACGCTCGGGCGCGGCGCGCCGCTGCATCTCGCGCCGGCGCCCAACGGGCTCCGGCTTGCCCCGGCCCCGGCGCTTAGCGCTTCTTCTTTTTTGCCGCCGCCTTCTTGGCAGGGGCCTTCTTCACGGCCTTCTTGACCACCTTCTTCGCGGCTTTCTTGACTGCCTTCTTGATGGCCTTCTTGACAGCCTTCTTGACCGCCTTTTTCGCCGGCGCCGCCTTCTTCGCGGCCTTCTTGACCGCTGCTTTCTTCGCCGGGGCAGCCTTCTTGACCGCAGCTTTCTTCGCCGCTTTCTTGGCCACCTTCTTGACCGCCGGCTTCACGGCTTTGGCGGCCGGAGCCGCGGCTTTCTTCACGACGGCTTTCTTGACCGGCGCCTCTTTCGGCGCGGGCTTCGCGGCTTCAGGTGGAGGAGCCGGAGGCTTGGCGGCCGGCTTGGGTTTGGCGGCGCGGGCAGCGGGCTTCTTGGCCGGAGCGGGCGGAGGCGTGGCGGGCTCGAGGGCCTCCACCACTACCACCTCTTCCACGACGACCGCAGCCAGCGCTCCCTCATCCGGCGCGCCCGCGGACGCATCGTCAACATCGCGGACCCCGTCGTCCTTGACCACGGAGTCAAAATCACTCTCACCCTCGTCAAACGAATCGACGGCACTCATCTTCCATGGCACCATGCGTAGAGCTCTCCTTGATCGGAATTAGAACAAAAATATCACGCGTTGTAGAGCCTTACAAGAGCATGTTCGCACGAGATGAGGAGTATGTGAAAAAAAAGAATTTACGCCGGCAGCAGCGGCTAATGCGCGGCCGTGCGGCGCGTCCGGGTGTGCGCGGCGGAGGCGATCTGGGTTCCGCGCGCAGCGCCCTTGGCCGGGTCGGCGGGTTTGCCGCGGCGGGCCGAGTTGGCAGCCGGTTTCTTGTGCGTCAACGAGCGCCGCGCGCTGGTGGAGGCGGCGGCACGCGGCATGTGCGGAATCACAACCAGCTCGCCCGCGCGCGGATGGTCGAGCCACCCGGCGCCCAGAGCGTGGTTGGCCGCCAGGAGCGCGGCGGGCGTCGCCCCAAAGCGATGGGCCAGCAGCGGCAATGTGTCGCCCGGCGAGAGGCGGTGCACCCGCCAGGAGGCGCGCTTGTCGGCGGGGACGGTTTCCAGAGCCGATTGTACGGCCGGCCCCTTGCCCTGGGGAATGCGCACCTCGGCCCCGGCGGGCGCGACGTTTTTCAGCACGGAAGGGTTCAGGTCGCGCACATCGGAGACCGGCACGTCGGCGGCATCGGCCAGCAGGGCCAGATTTGTCGGAGCCGTAACGCGGAGGGTGTCGAACTCGAGCTCCGGATCCTGGTCAACCAGCGGCACTCCGTAAGCCCCCGGGTCCTTGGCGATAATCGCCATGGCCAGAATAGCCGGGACGTAGTTCTGCGTTTCACGCGGCAGCGCGTTGCGGCGTCGCAATTCCCAATAGTCGGCGTAGCCGGTGCGCTGGACCGCGCGCTCGACACACAACGGCCCGCAATCGTAGCCCGCCATCGCCAGGTACCAGTCCCCCGTCTGGTGGTACAGGTCGAGCAGGTGGCGGGCCGCGGCGCGGGTCGCCTTTTCGGGATCCAGCCGGTCGTCGCGCTGCTTGCTCGCTTCCAGGCCATACAGGCCGCCGGTGCGCCGCGCGAACTGCCACATGCCTGCGCACGCCTTGACCGAAAGCGCCCGCGGCATGAAGCCCGATTCGGCCTGGGCCAGGTGGATCAGTTCGGCCGGCAGACCCTCCTCCCTCAGCACCCGTTCGATCATCGCCCGATAGCGCCCGGCGCGCTTCCAGCCATACAGGAAAACACGCTGGCCGCGCTGGCTGGTGAAGAAATTGATGTAGCCCAGTACCGCCTCGTTCACTTCCAGGGGCAGTTGCGAGGAGGCGGCGCGGATCCTCTCCACCACCTTGTCCTTCATGCTCGGATCGACCGGAAAGGTCAGGTCGGGGAGCTCATCGCGCGGCGACTGGGTGAACAACAGACCCTCGGGTGACTGGCCGGCGCCCAGGCTTTCGAGATCGTATTTATGGATCTGACGAATGAGCGCTTCGGCTTTTCTATCGAACTGCGCGCGGTCGGGCATGTCCTCCGGCAGGTTCAACAGGCCGTCCACCGCCAGGTCGAATTCGTGGCGCGCCTCGTCCACCCGCAGCTCCTCCAGCAGCGATTTGCCCTGCTGGAAATGCTGCTCGCTTTCGCTGAGCGCCTTCGCGGCCGGCGAAACGACGGGCGCCTCGGGCGGCTTCGGAGCCGCGATCTGCATCTGGATCTGCGGAACGTCCATGCCGGCGGCGTGCGTGGTCGGTTCGACGGCCCGGAACTCAAACGGAGGCAATGGCGCGGCACCGCCGGCGGCACTCAGCAACGGCACGGAGAGCAATCCGAGTGCGAATACGAGGAGCTTCGGTTGGCAGGGCAATGGCATTCGAGACTGCGTGTGAATTCTCGACTACAGAACCGCAGTTATGACTCTATCCGAACTCTTCTTTCCGGTCAACCTGTGAATTCGGACCAGGAATTCTCAAATCGGGTCGAATGGAAGCCGCGGGCCGGAGGCACCGATGAGCGGGCGCGCACCCGGCGCCGGCCGTGGATCCGTAGAAACTTTCAGCAACGAAGGAAGGAGTTCCGCGGATCGGCGGAGAATCTGCAATGGACTTCACTTCATCGGAAACCATTACGGGGGCGGGGCCGTCCCTGAAATCAACTGTTCGAGAGCCACCTTGCGGGAGGGACTTAGGGATTGCAACTGGCCAACCAGACGCGTGTAGTCGAAGCGCTGTATGAAGATCGGGTCAACCCGCAGTGGGTGAAGCTGCTGAGCGTTCTGCAGATGAACGTCCGGTATCGCCGGTGCGCGGGCGCCGAACTATTCACCGAAGATGGCCGGCGGATCCTCGACTTCCTGTCCGGCTACTGCGTTCACAACGCCGGACACAACCATCCAGCGATTATCGAAGCAATCAAGGACGAACTGGACCGGCGCGGCCCGGGTATGCTCCAAAGCCACGTGCCGGAGTTGGCCGGGGAGCTGGCGGCGAGCCTATGCGAGCGGGCGGGCGGGCGTCTCAAGAAGGTCTTCTTTTCAAGCTCCGGGAGCGAGAGCGTGGAGGCGGCGATCAAGTTCTCGCGGGCGCACACGCGGCGCACCGGGCTGCTGTACGCCGACGGCGCGTTCCACGGCCTGACCTGCGGCGCGCTTTCGTTGATGGGCGACCCGTTCTGGCGCGAGGGCTTCGGCCCCATGCTGAGCGAGACCGAGGCGGTGCCGTTCGGCGAACTGGCGGTGCTGGAGAAAAAGCTGGCGACGAAGAAGTTTGCGGCGTTTATCGTCGAGCCGATTCAGGCCGAGGGGGGCATCCGGCTGCCCGATGCCGCGTACTTCCAAAAGGTCCAGGGGCTTTGCCGCCGGCACGGGACGCTGCTGGTGCTGGATGAAGTGCAGACGGGCATGCACCGCACCGGACCCTTCCTGGCGGGCCAGCATTACCAGGCCGATCCGGACATGGTGGTCATGGCGAAGGCGCTGAGCGGCGGGCTGGTACCGACGGCGGCCGTGCTGCTGACCGACGATATCTATGCGTTCAACCTACGGCTCGTTCAAGCGCGCCATCGTTCACACGTCAACGTTCAGCGAGAACAGCCTTTCGATGCGCGCCGGTCTGGCGACGCTGGAGGTGCTGGACCAGGAGGGCCTCGGGGCGCGCGCGCAGGCGCTGGGCGAGTATCTGCGCGAGCGGCTGCGAACGGCGCTGACGGGCTACGAAATGGTCGCCGGGGTCCGCGGCCTGGGACTGCTGAACGGCATCGAATTCCAGGCGCCGCGGAGCCTGAAGCTGAGGGTACCGTATGAGGCCTTCATGGCCATCCACAAAGGAATGTTCGGCCAGGTCGTGGTAATGCGGCTGTTCCGCGACCACGGCATGTTGACCCAGATCTGCGGGAACAACTTCGCGGTGCTGAAGGTCGCGCCCCCGCTGGTGGTGGAACAGGGACACATCGACGAGTTCGTTGGCGCGATCAGGGACGTGGTCGATCTGATGCACAACTCGGCCTCGTTCTGGGCGGAGGCTCTGGGGCTCGCCCGGCGGGTCATCCACAACATATAGAACGGCCCGGAAACGGGCCGCGAGAGGGACCGCAGTGGCGGGCGCCGCCGTGTACGCGGCAGCCGGCGTGGCCGGTAGGCGGCCGCTCCGGCGGAGCAGTGCAAGAAATATTCTGCAGAGGAATGTTCGGGTGAAAGACACCTGTATCGCGATGGACGAGGGAGCTTGAATGAGTCCTGATTTTGATGTTTTCGTGATCGGCGGCGGCCCGGCCGGACTCGCAACCGCCATCGCCGCGGCGAAGCGCGGACTGCATGTCGCGGTGGCGGATGCCTGGGGGCCCGGCATCGACAAAGCCTGCGGCGAAGGGCTGATGCCGGATTCGGTGGAGGCGCTGGGCGCGCTGGGCGTGACGCTGCCGAAGGAAGCGGGCTATCCATTCCCAGGCCTCCGCTTCCTGGGCTGCGGCGTTTCGGTGGACGCGCACTTTCCCTCCGGCAACGGGCTGGGCGTGCGCCGGACGGTGCTGCACGATCTGCTGAGCGTGGAAGCCGAGCGCCGCGGCATCGAGTTGCTCTGGAAGACGCGGGTGACGGGCCTGAGGGCGGGCTGGATTGAGTGCGAAGGCCGGTCGTTCCGGTCGCGGTGGATCGTCGGCGCCGACGGCGGACAGTCCGCCGTGCGCCGGTGGGCCGGGCTCGACGCCTGCCGCCGCGATGAACACCGCTACGGATTCCGCCGGCACTACCGCATCGAGCCCTGGAGCGAGTTCATGGAGCTGTATTGGGGCGACGGGGACCCTCACCAGGCGTGCCAGATCTACGTCACGCCCGTGGGTCCGCAGGAGGTGTGCGTGGCCGTGCTTTCGCGCAATCCGCAGTTGAGGCTGGACCAGGCTTTGCCCTGGTTTCCGCAGTTGGCGCGGCGGCTGAGCGGCGCTGCAGCGACCAGCCAGGAACGCGGCGGGATGACCGCGTCGCGCCAGTTGAGAAGGGTCTCGACGGAACGCATCGCGCTGGTTGGGGACGCCTCCGGTTCGGTGGATGCGATCACGGGCGAGGGGCTGTGCCTGACGTTCCACCAGGCGAATGCGCTGGCGCGCTGTCTCGCAGCGGGCGAGGCCCAGGGCGGGCTGTCACGCTATGAGGAAGAGCACCGGCGGTTGCGCCGCCGCCCGGCATTCATGGCCGATCTGATGCTGCTGATGGGCCGGCGGGACTGGCTGCGCCGGCGCACATTGAGTGTTTTATCCACACAGCGGGACGTCTTCCCGGCGATGCTCGCCATGCATGTCGGCGCGCTTTCTCCGGCCTCGTTCGCGGCCAATTTTCTGGCACTGGGCTGGGGCTTGCTGACTCAGGCCTGAAGTATCCATCACGTATTGCTGGGAGGAAACCCGATGCCGATACAGAATACCCAAGGCGCCGCGGCCCGACGTTGGGCGAGTCGTCGGATGATGCTGCTCCTGATGCTGGCGGCAGGCGCGGCGGCACCGCTGAGCGCCGCAGAAATGGCGTGGACATTCAACCCGCCACAAAGCCAGATCCATTGGACGCTCGACACGGCCCTGCACCAGGTGCACGGGACGTTTCAATTGAAGAGCGGCAGGATCGTGTTTGATGCGGCCACCGGCAAGGCGGGCGGCGCGCTGATCGTTAACGCGACAAGCGGCGAAAGCGGCAACGAATCGCGCGACAATCGCATGCACACCAGCATCATCGAGAGCCAGAAATACACCGAAATCGTTTTTACCCCCGACCGCGTTGAGGGGAGCCTGGCGCCGCAGGGCGTCTCGACCGTCCAGGTGCATGGCAAGTTCAGGCTGATGAATGTTGATCACGAATTGACGCTGCCGGTCAAGGTCGATGTGCGGCCCGACCAGATTTCCGCCAGCATGAAGTTCAGCGTGCCTTACATAAAGTGGGGCCTGAAGAATCCGAGCATGATGTTCCTGCACGTGAGCGATCACGTCGATATCGAGATCCACAGCGTGGGGCGTTCCGCCACGGCGGCCGAAGCTTCAAAATAGGATTCGCGCCGCGGACGCCATCTGATACCCTTGTTGCTGATTTGACGAGAACAACACGCGCCGGGCAGACTACCGCCGGCTGCAGCCCTCAGGACTATATGTCATGAGAATCTGTGTCGATTGCACGCCCTTCCTGGTAAGAAGCGCGGGCGTCAAATCGTATTTGTACTACCTCGTCAAATATCTTCGCGCGACGGCGGGCGGCCACGAAGTAATCTGCTTTCCGTTCCTCGACGATCCCGGCAGCCTGCGGCACGACGCGTTAACGCGCGGCCGGCTGGGGAGCCTGGCCCGGGCGGCGTTTGCCACACACCTCAATGGTCCGTGGAATCCGATCTCGCACTGGGCGACGCGCGGCGCGGATCTGTTCCACGCCTCCAATCTCGTGCGCGCCATGCCGCGCCGGATGCCAATGACCACGACGGTCCACGACCTCACCGCGTTCCGCCTGCCGGCGCTCCACACGGCCGAGACGATCGCCGCGGACAAGGCATTTTTCTCGAACATCGTCAGCCGCGCCCGCCAGGTGATCGCCGTCTCGAACAATACGAAGCGCGATCTGATCGAGGCGCTCGGCCTTCCCGACTCGCGCATCACGGTCGTCTACTCGGGCGTGCGGGAGGAGTTTTTCCGCGGCGATCCGCCGGCCGGTCCGAAGATCCGCGCGCATTACGGCCTGCGGCGGCCCTACGTCCTGTTTGCGGGCACGCTGGAGCCCAGGAAAAATCTGGGCCGCCTGCTCGACGCCTGGGCGACCATGCGGGCCAGTCTGCGCGAGGAGTACGACCTGGTGTTGGTGGGCATGCCGGGCTGGCTGGATGCTCCCACCAGGGCGCGCATCCTGGGGGGCGCGGCGGGGGTTCGTGGCCTCGGTTATGTTGCCGAGGACGAACTGCCGGCGCTCATGGCGGGCGCGACGCTGTTTGCCTATCCCTCGCTGTATGAAGGATTCGGATTCCCGGTGGCCGAGGCGATGGCGGCCGGCGTGCCCGTCCTGACTTCCGCGGCCGGCTCGCTCCCGGAAGTCGCGGGTGACGCGGCGTGCTACGTGGACCCGCTGAGCGTCGATGACATCCGGACGGCGTTGGAGCGGCTGCTGACGTCTGGACAAGAGCGACGCGCGATGATCGAGCGCGGCCTCCAGCAGGCCCAGCGATACACCTGGGAAAAGTGCGCGCGGGAGACCTGGGCGGTGTTTGCGAACGCGGTCCAGGGCTGACGCGCATCGCCGGGTCAGGCAGGCGCAGGAACCGCGCGCCTATTCTTCCTCTTCTTCCTCGCCCGTCATCAGCGCCTTGGCGGCCGCGATGATCTTATCCGACTGCAGCTGCGGCACGTAGTCGTAGTGGTCGAACTCCATGGTGAACGAGGCGCGGCCCTGCGTCATCGAGGTCAGGTCGTTCTGATAAGTGAGCATCTCGGCCATCGGGACCACGGCCCGCACAATCTGCGTGCCGCCCTTCGAATCCATGCCCGTGATGCGCCCGCGGCGGCTGTTCATGTCGCCCATCAGGTCGCCGGCGAACTCCACCGGTCCGATGACTTCGACCTTCATGATCGGCTCCAGCAGAACCGCCTTGGCCGCCTCCATGGCCAGCCTGAAGGCCTTGCGGGCGGCCAGCTTGAACGACATTTCCGAGGAATCGACGTCGTGGTACTGGCCGTCATACAGCGTCACCTGGAAGTCCACCATCGGGTAGCCGGCCAGGTAGCCGCGCGCCGCCGCCTCGATGAAACCCTTCTCCACGGCCGGAATGAAGTTGCGCGGCACCGCGCCGCCGAAAATGTCGTTGACGAACTCGAAGCCCACCCCGCGCTCGCGCGGCGCCACTTTCACCTTGATGTCGCCGAACTGGCCGTGACCGCCGGTCTGTTTCTTGTGGCGGCCGTGGACGTCGGCGTGGCCACGGATGGTCTCGCGGTAGGGAATCTTGGGCGCGCGCAACTCGACGTCCACGTTGTAGCGCTTCTTCAGGCGGCTGACTACGATCTCGACGTGCTGCCCGCCGCTCCCGGCGAGCAGAAAATCCTTGGTTTGCGCGTCGCGATAGAAGCGCAGGCCGGGATCCTCTTCCAGGATGCGCTGCATGGCGTTGCCCATGCGATCCTCGTCGTTGCGGCTCTTGGCGGCGATGGCATAGGCGATGGACGGCTCTGCCACCTTGACGTTGGGAAACGAAATCGTGTCGCCCTTCTCGCACAGCGTGTCGCCCGTCAGCACGTCCTTCAGCTTGGCCACCACGCCGATGTCGCCGGCGTGCAGCTCATTCACCGGCAGCATCTGCTTGCCCTGCGGCACGCTCAGGTGCGCCAGGCGCTCCTGGCTTCCGCTGCGCACTGCCACCAGTGCGGCGTCGTTCTTCAGCACCCCCGAGCAGACTTTGAAAAACGAAAGGCGCCCGGCGAAGGGGTCGGCGATGGTCTTGAAAACGTAAGCCGACACGCGTTCCTTGTCGCTGACCGGCCGCTCCACTTCCGTCTCGCCCGATTGCGCCTTCTGCGGCGGGCGCTCCACCGGGCTGGGCGTGAACTCGATCAGGAAATCCAGCACCATGTCCGTACCGGCATTGCGCAGCGCCGCGCCGCACAGGATCGGGTATAGCTTGTCGTCCCGGATCAGGTCCCGCAGCCCGGATTGAATGTGCTCCGGCGGCAGCGTGCCGGTGGAGAAGAACTCCTCCATCAGCTCATCCCGGCCCTCGGCGATGTTCTCGATCAGCTGCTCGTGCAGCGCCCTGGCGCGTTCGGCCAGCGCATCGGGGATCGGGATCTCGCGGCCCTTGCCGTCGCCGTCGGGCGTGTACGTGTAGGCCTTCATGTGGATCAGGTCCACCACGCCCTGGAAGTCCTTCTCCGCCCCGATCGGCAGCGCCACCGGCACCGCATGGCGTCCGAAAAACTCCTGGATGCTGGTCACGGCGCGGTCGAAATCGCTGCGCTCGCGGTCCAGCCGGTTGATGAAAAACGCCCGCGGCAGCTGGAACTCTTCCACGTACTCCCAGACCTTCTCGGTCTGCACCTCGACGCCGGCCACCCCATCCACCACGATCAGCGCCGCATCCGCCGCGGCCAGCGCCATCTTGGTGTCGTACATGAACAGGTTGAAGCCCGGCGTATCGAAGATATTGAGCTTCATCTTCTTCCACTCCACGGCGGCCAGCGCGGTGGAGATCGTGATCTTGCGGCTGACTTCCTCGTCGTCGTAATCCGTGATCGTGTTGCCCTCGTCCACCCGGGTCAGGCGGTTGGTCACGCCGGCCGCATAGAACATGCCCGCCGCCAGCGTCGTCTTCCCGCTGTTGCCGTGGCCGACGAGGGCCACATTTCGGACTTCGGTGCTTTCGTAAACCTTCACGCTTTTTGCTCCCCAGGGTCGTTGCGGACGGCGCAGGAAATGGCGCGTCGTCCGCTCGAATGATCTTGAACATTAGAGCGTATCACAAACGGGTTAAATTGCGCGTTTCCGGGCGCCTTGAAGCCTCGGGCGGCGCCGATCCAGCGCCGCCTATTCGCTCATTTGTTGCGGCACGTTGACGGGCTGCGGCTCGACGTACAGGATGCGCCGGCAGTTCTCACAGGTGAGGACCTCGGGACTGAGCCGCAGGTCGGCCATATGCTGCGGGCGGATCGTCATGTGGCAGGCCCCGCAGGTGTCCTCGACCACTTTCGCCACCACCAGGCCGCCGCTCATGCGTTTGTGCAGCCGCACGTAGGTCGACACCAGCGCGGCGGGCAGCGTCGCCACCAGCGCCGTCCGTTCGGCGTTCGCGCGCGCCAGTTCCGCCTGATCCGCGGCGCTGCGCGCGCCGGCCTCTTTCTTGCGTCCTTCGACGACCTTCTTCTCTTCGGCCAGACTCAGTTCGGCGGCCCTCACGTTCGCCGTGAGCAGCTCTGCCTCTTCCATCAATTCGAGCGTGCGGTCCTCGGCCTTGCGGATCTCGGCCTCGCCATATTCGATCTCTTTTTGAAAGGCCCGGTACTGCTCGTTCGTCTTCGCGCCCAGCATCTGGTCCTTCAGCTTCGAGATCTTCTGCTGGTGGGACTGCACGTCGAGGTCTAGCTTCTTGCGGTCGCGCTGGTTGGCCGCCAGGATCGCCTTGTCGGCTTCCAGCTTCTTCAGATGGCTGTCGAGCGTCTTCTCGATCGCGGCGATCTGTACGGGAAGAGAAGCGATTTCATCGCGCAGTTCAGTGATCCTCTGATCGAGCTCCTGCAGATGCAGCAGCTTGCCCACGTCAGGATGCATTACATCCCAAGTTTAGCAGCCACCGCCGGGAATCGACGCAGCATCGGCCCGCTCAGTGCGCGCGTGGCCATCTCCAGCTCCTCCACCTTCAAGGCCCGGCACAGCAGGTACACGATCGCCGCGCCGGCCGGAACGCCGAACAGAATGTCCAGCGCGCGCGCCACGCCCACGCGAGGGATCACCGCGTGCACGCCCGCGCTCAGTCCCCATACCGCCGCCGCCATCACCGCCGAGGCGAACAGCACCTTCCACACCACCGCGCGCAGCCGCCGCCCGTGCACGCCGCCGATGCGGTCGCGCATGATCCAGAACAGCGCCAGAAAACTGATGTTGGCGACGAATGCCGTGGCCAGCGCCAGACCCGCATGGCCCAGCCCCAGGCGGAATGCGAACAGCCAGCCCAGCCCCGCGTTGACCGCGATCGACGCCAGGCTGGTATACATCGGCGTCCGCGCATCGTTCAAGGCGTAGAACGCGGGGCTCAGAATCTTGATCGCCGAATAGCCCGCCAGCCCGAGCGCATAACAGGCCAGCGCCACGGTGGTCTGGTGCGTGTCATACGCTTTGAACTTCACGCCCTGATAGACCAGGCCGATCATCGATTGTCCCAGGATGATGAGCCCCACGGCGGAAGGCACCGTCAGCAGGAACGTCAGGCCCAGGCTGCGCGCCAGCGTCTCGCGGAACTCCTCCAGGTCGCCCGACGCCGCGCTGCGGCCGATCGCCGGCAGCGTCGCCGTCGCGATCGCCACGCCGAACAGTCCCAGCGGCAGTTGCATGAAGCGGAAGGCGTAGCCCAGCCACGCCACCGGTCCGTCCAGGCCGCGCAGCGGATCGTGGATCGTCGTGGCCAGGATCGTCGTCACCACAACGTTGATCTGCACCGACGCGTTGCCGATGATGCCCGGCCCCATCAGGTGTACGATGTGCCGCAGTCCCGGGTGGTTGAAGTCGAACGCGAACCGGAAGCGCATGCCGGCCCGCGCGAGGCTGGGCATCTGCCACAGCAGTTGCAGCGCCCCGCCGATGACGACGCCGACGGCCATTCCTTCGATCTTCGACAGGCCGAGCCAGGGCCCTAGCCAGAAGCCCAGCACCACGCCGCTCGCGACGCTGCCCAGGTTGAACATCGTCGAGGAGGTCGCCGGCACGGCAAACTGATTCAGCGAGTTGAGCACGCCCATCGCCTGCGCCGCCAGCGCCACCAGCAGCAGGAACGGGAACATGATTTGCGTCAGAACCACCGCCTGGGCATACTTCTGCGGCGCCTCGTGCACCCATCCGCTGGTCATGATCCGCACCAGCCACGGGCTCGCCATAATGCCCACCACGCACAGCGCTCCGACCACGATGATGATCGCCGTGGCCACCAGGTTGGCCAGGTGCGCCGCCTCTTTCCGGCCCTTGTTCTGCAGGTATTCGACGAAGGTCGGCACGAAGGCCGCCGACAGCGCGCCCTCGGCGAACAGATCGCGCGTCAGGTTGGGGATGCGGAATCCGACCAGGAACGCGTCGTAGGCCATGCCCGCGCCGAACAGACGCGACATGACGCCTTCGCGGATCAGGCCGCTGAGCCGCGAGGTCAGCACCGCGGCGCTGGCTACGCCCGCGCTGCGGAACACGCCTTCCGATTCCGATGCGGGCTTCTGGCCGGCCTGGGGCTCAGCCGGACTCAAACGCTCCGCCGCGCGGTCGGAAAGTGCGTTGACGTCAGGATCGGGGGGTGGCAATGCTCTATCCTGATCCTCTCACGCGGCTCGGAACGGCCCGGCCGGCGCGCCCGGCGCGTGAGGCTCGCGCCCGTGCAACCGGGTGCTGCCGGCACTTCCGATGAGCGCCTGAGGCTCCGCGTGGCAACGCGTCTCGTGTTCCCGAATGGGCGCATCAACGGCTCGTGACATGCAGGATTCTCGCGGGAATCACTTCAATTATACGGTCAACGCAAGCCGCCTGCGTTGCGGCGGCTGATCGCTTTTCGATGCCTGGCCGCTCTCGCCACGAGGGCGCGCACGCCTGCTTCCGCTCGCGCGCTGATCACGGCGCCGGCCGGCGAATGTTCGCCGCGCCCTGGTCCGGGTTCGGATTCCGTGCCCTCATGCGCCGTCGCGCGTACCGACAAACTCCACCAATGGTCTAATTTGCCGGCTTGGCGAACTTGGCGTCGTCGATCTCGACGTTGATCTTCACGTCCGCGAATTTCGTGACCAGTTCGCCCACGCCCGGCATCGTGATCTTCATCGTGAACGGCCCTTTGACGCCATTGCCTATGTCGCGCCAGTCGGAGAATTCGACCGGGATGTTGACCGGACCCTGCGGCGTAGTGGCGGTCACCACGACCTTGGCCATCAGGAACGTCTCGGCGTCGTAATAGCGCACCACGGGCGTGCCATCCGCGGGCGTCAGTTTCAGCACCCAGCAGTCGCGCTCCCCCACCTTTTCCTTGCCTGTCACCTCGGCCTTGGGGTACAGTTCCTTCCATCTCAATTCGCCATTGAATTGCGCGTCGAGCCTGGCTTGCGCCAGTTCAGCGCCGCTCAGATCGACCAATCCCCTCTGCGGCTCCATGCTCCATGCGGACTTGCCGTCGTAGCCTTGCTTGATTTCTCCGTAGCCCTCCACCTTGGTCACGGTCAGATGTTTGTCGGGGGCCTTGGCGTATACCTCTGTTGTCGCCTTCCCGCCCATGGCGACGATGTCCATAGTGCCTGTGAGAACGGTGCTGGTCATCTTCATCATCGCCTCACGCCCGCCCGTAGCCTGAATGGACTTCTCCATGATCTCGTCCGGCGTGATGGCCGCCTTGGGCGCGTCTTGAGCATAGGCGGCCAGCGTCCAAACGGTCGCGGCGGCTAGAATGGCCAATCGCATTGGGATCTCCTTGCTCTCTATACGGACTCCAGTCCCGGCGCGTTCCCAGCATAGCAATCCCCCACGTCCGAGACTGTCCAGTCGGCCATCGACCACTCCTCGGTGGCTGTTCCTGCTTCAAAACGGTACACTTCGCCGCCTGGCCGCCTCCCTCGTCTGGTCCGCAAGCCTGCTTTCGCACGCCTGTCCATCGGTCATCGAAATCTCTTTGTCATGCAGGATCAATGGGATAGACACACCATATAGAATGTCCTATTGACGACATACAAGATATTGGGGTAATGTTGCCAGTGGGTCAGGGCTGCAAGTGGTTGTAGAGACGCCCCGCCGGGGACGCTCTTCATCGTATACCCAGGAGCGGATCATGGGACAGATCAGTGTCGAAATCGGTGTCCAGGCTACCCCTTACCGGCGCAGCCTTAAAAAGGAAGAGCGCCGCGGATTGCGCTTCCCGCGCTACTTCACGGCCAAACTCGCCGCCGGGCGCACGCCCTACGACGAAGTGCGCTGGGAGCGGCGCACCGCCTCCATCGGCAACGACAAAGGCGCCGTCATTTTTGAACAGCGCGATGTCGAGGTGCCCGTCGACTGGTCCCAGACCGCCACCAATATCGTCGCCAGCAAGTACTTCCATGGACGCATGGGTTCGCCCGAGCGCGAGACCAGCGTCTCGCAACTGGTTCACCGTGTTGTGGATACGATCACCGAGTGGGGCATCAACGACCGCTATTTCGCCTCCCTCGAGGACGCCGAGAACTTCCGCTCCGAGCTGGCCCACCTCTCGCTCACCCAAAAGGCCTGCTTCAACTCGCCGGTCTGGTTCAACGTCGGCGTCAAGGAGGAGCATCGCGGCTACGGCTGGTATTTCGACGAGACCACCGAGTCGATCCGCAAAATGGACCGGACCCTGCACCGCCCGCAGTGCTCGGCCTGCTTCATTAACTCCGTCCAGGACACGCTGGAGTCGATTCTCGACCTCGCCAAAACAGAGGGCATGCTTTTCAAATGGGGCTCCGGCACCGGCACCAACCTCTCGCCGCTGCGCGAGGAAAACGGCCTGCTGTGGGGCGGCGGCCGCGCCAGCGGCCCCTTGAGCTTCATGAAGGGCTTCGACGCCTTCGCCGGCGTCATCAAGTCCGGCGGCAAGACCCGCCGCGCCGCCAAGATGGTCATCCTCAACGCCGAGCACCCCGACATCGAGCAGTTCATCTGGTGCAAGGCCAAAGAGGAGAAGAAGGCCCACGTCCTGGTCGACGCCGGCTACGACCCCTCGCTCGACGGCGAGGCCTATTCGTCGATCTTCTTCCAGAACGCCAACAACAGCGTCCGCGTTACCGACGATTTCATGCAGGCCGTCGCCGACGACAAGGACTGGTGGACCAAGTCCGTGGTCAGCGGCGAGGCCGTCAAACGCTACCGCGCGCGCGACCTGATGCGGGCCATCGCCGAGGCCACCTGGATGTGCGGCGATCCCGGCATGCAGTTCGACTCCACCGTCAACCGCTGGCACACCTCCAAGGCCTCGGGCCGCATCAATGCCTCCAACCCCTGCTCCGAGTACATGTTCCTGGACGACTCGGCCTGCAACCTGGCGTCGCTGAACCTGATGAAGTTCGTCAATGCCGGCGGCCAGTTCGACGTCGAAGCCTACCGCCACGCCGTCGATACGGTCACCCTGGCGCAGGAGATCCTGGTCGACAACGCCAGCTATCCCACCGAGAAGATCGCCAAAAACTCGCATGATTACCGCCCGCTCGGGCTGGGCTACGCCAACCTCGGCGCGCTGCTGATGTCGCTCGGCGCCCCCTACGACAGCGACCAGGGCCGCGCCTGGGCCGGCGTCCTGACCGCCATCCTGTGCGGCCAGTCGTATCTGACCAGCGCCCGCATCGCGCAGGTGGTCGGCCCCTGCCCCGGCTATCCGCCCAATGAGGACTCGTTCATCGGCGTCATGCGGATGCACCGCGACGCCACCGCCGACATCGACTCCAAGCTCGTGCCGGCCCCGCTGCTCGAAGCCGCCCAGTTGGTCTGGAACAACGCCGTCGAGCATGGCGAGCGCTTCGGCTACCGCAACTCCCAGGTCACCGTGCTGGCCCCCACCGGCACCATCGGCTTCATGATGGATTGCGACACCACCGGCATCGAGCCCGAGCTGGCCCTGGTCAAGTATAAGAAGCTCGTCGGCGGCGGCGTCATTAAGATCGTCAACAACATCGTGCCCCAGGCGCTGATCCGCCTCGGCTACTCGCCGGAGCAGGTCGAGAAGATCGTCTCCCACATCGATTCGACCGGCTCCATCGAGGGCGCGCCGGGCTTGAAACCCGAGCACCTGGCGGTGTTCGACTGCAGCTTCCGCTCGGCCAACAGCAAGCGTTTCATCCACCACATGGGCCACGTGCGCATGATGGCCGCGGTCCAGCCGTTCATCTCCGGCGCCATCTCCAAGACGATCAACATGCCCGAGGAGTCGACTCCCGAGGACATCATGAATGCCTACCTCGAGAGCTGGAGGCTGGGGCTCAAGGCCGTGGCCATCTACCGCGACAACTCCAAGCGTGTTCAGCCCCTCAGCTCCGGCACCGGCAAGGGCGAGCAGAAGGGCGCCGTCGCGCCGGCCATCGCGCCCGCCAAGATCGAGGAGAAGGTGGTCTACCGGCCCATCCGCCGCAAGCTGCCCGAGGAGCGCCAGGCCATCACCCACAAGTTCTCCATCGCCGGCCACGAAGGCTACATCACGGTGGGGTTGTTCGACGACGGCACGCCGGGCGAGATCTTCGTCACCATGGCCAAGGAAGGCTCAACGATATCCGGCCTGATGGATTGCTTCGCCACCGCCGTCAGCTACGGCCTGCAATATGGCGTGCCGATGAAGTTCTTCGTCAACAAGTTCAGCCACGTCCGCTTCGAGCCCGGCGGCTACACCGGCAACCCCCAGATCCCCATCGCTAAGTCGATCATGGACTACATCTTCCGCTGGCTCGGACTGAAGTTCGTCGGCCCCGAGGCCGCCGCCGCCGAAGCCGTCACCGACTCCATGACGCTGCAGCGCACGGAACCCGAACCGCAGCAGAAACTGCCCTTCGCGCCGGCCGTCGATGACGCTCCGGTGTGCTCCGAATGCGGCGGCTTGATGACCCGCAACGGCTCCTGCTACAAGTGCGAAAACTGCGGCGGCACCAGCGGCTGCTCGTAACGCGGGCCTTGCGCCCAGAAGCGGCCGCGGCGGCGCTAAACGTGAGCCGGCAGGCGGTGATCAAGACCCTCGTGCGGCAGGCGCTGGACCAGCATCACCTGGCACGTGGGGCGCGGAAGGCGGGCTGAGGCGGCACGGGTAAGCGGCGCGGCGGAGTTCGGGATGGGCGGGGAACAGGGGCGGAGCGGAATGTCCGGATGGGCTCGGGGGCGTCTCATGACGTCAGCGATCGGTCTCGCAGACCCTATGAATCAGAGCGCATCTGCTCCCTGCAGTGAAGTCAGGATCAAAAACGCTCCAGGTGCAGCGGGCGTTGGGGGTGTTACTTCAAGTTGACCAGCGTGGCGCCCCAGCCTCCGGCATCCTCGGCCGCAGTGCGGAATCCGGCGACCAGCGGCGAGCGGGCCAGGACGCCGCGGACGATCTCGCGCTGCACTCCGATGCCTTTGCCGTGAATGATGCGCAGCGCCTTCAATCCCAGCGCGGATGCTTCTTCGAGGTACGCCTCGACCGCCGTGCGCACATCGCGCGGATGAATCGTGTGCAGGTCGAAAACATCCGTGACGGGAATGCGCAGCGGCTGCCCGGGGTCCATGGTGTGTCACCCGCCGATGGCGTACATGGCGCGCGGCGGCGCCACAAAACGCGCGGTGTTGATCTCGTGACCCAGCCACTTGCGGCGCACGGTCTCGCGCAGCGCCGCGGCGATCTCTTCGTCGCTCGCGCCGCCCCGCAGGAGTCGTTTCACGTCGGTCTCCTCAAGGGCGAAGAGGCAGTAGCGGAGCTTGCCGTCGGCGGTGAGGCGGATGCGGTTGCAGTTCAAACAAAACGGGCGGCTCACCGGGGCGATGAACCCGGCCTCGCCGCGGCCGTCGAGGTAGCGATAGCGCAGTTCGGGCGCGCGGGGATCGGCGTCGGGGACCGGCTCCAGAGGCCCGACTTCGCGCCGCAGAATGGCCAGAATCTCATCCATGGTGAGCACGCCGGAACGATCCCACAGCGCCTGCCCGTCCAACGGCATGACCTCGATGAAGCGCACCTCGAAGCCGTGCTCGCGTCCAAAATGGGCCAGCGGAGCGACGTCCGGCTCGGTAACGCCTTTCAGCGCCACGGCGTTGATTTTGATCGGCGCGAAGCCCGTCTCGCGGGCCTTCATTAGGCCGCGCAGCGTGGGCGCGAGGGCATCGCGGCGTGTGATGCGCTGGAAACGCTCGCGGTCGAGCGTGTCCAGATGGACGTTCAACCGCCGCAGGCCAGCGCGGTACAGGCTCGCGGCCTGCTCCTCGAGAAGAACGGCATTGGTGGTCAATGCGACCTCGCGCAGGCCTTCGATGGCGGCCAGTTGCAAAATGAGTGCGGGCAGGTGCGGGCGCAGCAGCGGTTCTCCGCCCGTGACCCGGACCTTGGTGACACCCAGCGCGGCGGCGAGGCGCACGAAGCGCTCGATCTCCTCGAAGCTCAGAATCTCCTCGCGCCCGGCAAAGGGCGCGCCGCTCTCGGGCATGCAATAGGCGCAGCGGATATTGCAGTGGTCGGTAACGCTGAGGCGCAGATTGTCGTGCGTGCGCTGGAATGTATCGATGAGGGGCGGAGCCGCAGGCATGGCCGTCCCGCGCCTAGCGTAAGGCGAGCATCCGTTCCACGGGACGCCGGGCTCGTTCCATGACATCGGCTGGAATCTCGACCGATGGCTGGAGGGTGGCCAGGGCATCGCGCAGCTTTTCCAGCGTATTACGCTTCATGTACGGGCACTCGCTGCAGTTGCAGTTCTCGTTGGCGACAAAGTAGAACTTCTTGCCGGGGGCGCGCTTCTCGAGCGAATAGCGGACGCCGCTCTCGGTCATCACAATGAATTCTTCGCCGTCCTGAGCGACGCACCAGTCGATCAGCGCCGAGGTCGAGCCGATGAAGTCGGCCATGCGCAGCACATCGGCGGGACATTCGGGATGGGCCACGATCAGCGCCTGGGGATGCTCGCTGCGCGCGGCCACGACCCGCCGCGCCGGGAAGGTCGCATGGACGATGCAGGCGCCCTGCCAGACGGTCATGTTGGCGCGGCCGGTCTGGCGCTGCACGTAGTCGCCGAGGTTGCGGTCGGGCAGGAACAGGAGCGGGCGTTCGGCGGGGATGGAGTTGACCACGTCCACGGCGTTGCGCGAGGTGCAGATGATGTCGCTCTCGGCCTTCACCTCGACGCTGCAGTTGATATAGCTGACCACGGCGTGGCCGGGGTGGCGCCGCTTCCAGGCGCGCAACTGGTCCACCGGGCAGGCGTCCACGAGACTGCATCCGGCTTCCCGGTCGGGCACGATCACGGTCTTGGCGGGATTGAGGACCTTGGCCGTTTCGGCCATGAACCAGACGCCGCAAAAAGCGATCACAGCCCCATCAAAATGCTGGGCCTTGCGGGCCAACTCGAGGCTGTCGCCGACGGCGTCGGCGAGTTCCTGAATCTCGCTCTCCTGGTAATGATGAGCCAGCAGGATCGCGCCGCGCTGGCGCTTCAAATCCAGGATCTCTTCCGCCAGCGTGGCCGTGGAATTCAACACGATATACGTCTCTACTCCATCTTAGCAGCGCTATATCAGTTAGATGCGGGGACGGGGAGTTGGGGGCAGCGGAGAAATGGGATGCCGCGCGTCTGCCCCCGCCTGAAAAATCCGCCGGGCAACGGCTCCTCCGTTAGCCGGTGAGCCTCTCCCGGCGTCACCCGGCGGATGAGCGACCGTCCGGGAACAGCGCGGCGCCCCCGGGTGGCCTATGGTTCCTATCGGCGGGAGAGCGGGCGAACTGTAGTCTTAATACTGTTTGTCGATGTCGCGATGCGCGATCCGCACCGGGTAGCCATTGCGCTCCAGGAACCGGGCAATTTCCTGGGCCATCATGACGGAGCGGTGCCGTCCGCCGGTGCAGCCCAAGGAGATGGTCAGGTAGGTCTTGCCTTCGGTGACGAAGTGCGGCAGCAGGAACGTCAGCAGCTCCTCCAGGCGCTTCAGGAACTCATTGGTTTGCGGGAAGCTGCGCACGTAGCGCGCCACGCGCGCGCTCTTGCCCGACAGCGCCTTGAATTCCGGCACGTAGTTGGGGTTGGGCAGGAAGCGGACGTCGAAGACGAGGTCGCTTTCGGGTGGCACGCCGTAACGGAAACCGAAGCTGATCACCGAGATGCGCAGCGCGGCGTCGAGCTGGGCCGAGAACGTCTCGGCGATGATCTTGCGCAATTGGGCCGGCGTCAGCCCGGAGGTGACGATCACCTGGTCGGCCAGGTCGCGGATCGGCTCGAGCTGCTTGCGTTCGGCCTGCACACTCGCCAGCACGGTCTCGCGCGCCAGCGGATGGGGACGCCGCGTTTCGCTGAAGCGGCGCAGCAGCGACTCGTCGGCGGCGTCGAGAAACAGCAGGCAGGTGGGCAGAATGTTGCGAATCCGGCTGTAGTTCTCCGGGAATTGGCTGAGGAGATCGCCCTCCCGAATGTCCACCACCAGCGCCGCGCGGCGGATGCTGGAAGACTCCTTCACCAGGCTGGCGAAAGTCTCGAGCAGGGACACCGGCATGTTATCCACGGCGTGGTAGCCCAGGTCCTCCAGCGCTTTGAGGACGGTGCCCTTGCCCGAGCCGCTGACACCAGTGATGATGACCAACTCCGGCCGCAACGCGCGGGCCTGTGGCGGCGGCGGCGCGGCGGGAACAGGCTCCTTCCGACGTTTCGCCATGCGCCGGTTCTCAGGCTTCGACCAGATCCACCCCGCCGTCGCGGCGCCGGATCAGAACGCGCACGCGGTCGGACTCCGCGTCGCGGTAGACCATGTAGTCGTGGTCCTCCTCGAGCGCCATCATCGCCTCTTCCACCGTCATCGGCTTGCCGTCGCGCTCGCGCGCCTGAACCACCTGCGACGGCCGCGGCTTGGGGTGAGCCTTCTTCCAGGCGCGCGGGGTGGGCCGCGGCGGCGGCTCCGGCTCCGCGGTGAGTTGCGGCGCGCCGGTGGTACGGGACTGCCGCGCCGGCGTCTCGCGCTTGGCCAGACGCCACTTCTCGCGGCTCTTCAGGGCCTGCTTTTCCACCTTCTCCACGGCATCCATCAGCGCCGCGAACTGGTCCGGTCCGGAACCCTGGCCGATCAGCGTCTGGTCGTAGAAGTTGACGCGCACCTCCGCCATCTGGAGATGCCGTTCGGAGGACAAGGCGACCTGCGCGCCCTTTTCTCCGCGGCGCTCGATCAGTCTGGAGAGGCGCGCAAAGGCGGTGGCCAGCTTCCGCTCCTGCGACGGCGCCAGCTTGTCCTGCTTCCCGCTAAACGTGATTCTCATCGAGTGCCTTTCTGTGCCACCTCTAATCGCGGATGCGGCGGTGGTGCGTGGAAGGAATCCGCATATCCTCGCGATACTTGGCCACCGTGCGGCGCGTTACTTCGATGCCCAGCCCGCGCAGCAGCAGCGTGATCTGATCGTCGGTCAGGGGCTTGGCGGGGTCCTCCTCGTCAATCATCTTCTTGACCATGCGCTTCAGCGTCTGCAGCGGAATCCCGCCGCCTGAAGGCCCCTGCACGGCCTCCGAGAAGAAATGCCGCAGCTCGAAAACGCCCTGCGGCGTATGCACGTACTTGCTGGACACCGCGCGGCTCACGGTGGACGGATGGACGCCCACCTCCTCAGCCACTTCCTTGATCATCATGGGCCGCATGGCGTCGGGGCCGCGCTCCAGGAACTCGGTCTGGCGGCGCACGATCGACTGGCAGACCCGCAGGATGGTCTGGCGGCGCTGCTCGATGTTGCGAATCAGCTGGAGCGCCGAATTGAAGCGTTCGCGGACGTAATTGCGGGTCGTCTTGTCGGAGCCCTGTTCGGGGTCCAGCATGCGGCGGTAGCTGCCGTTCAGCCGCAACTGGGGAATATCCTCATCCGACAGTTGAACCACCCACTCGTCGCCGTTCTTGGAAACGAAGACATCGGGCTCCACCTCACGGGCGCCCTGCGCCGAGTAGCGCAAACCAGGTTTGGGATCGAGCTTGCGGATGACTTCCAGGGCGATCTGGATGTGCTCCGGCGGGCGATTGAGCAGCTTGGCCAGTTCCCTGACGCTGCGCGACTCCACCAGCTTGAGGTGGTGTTCCACGATCTGCCAGGCCACGCCGCCGCGGGCGCTGCGGCTTTCGAGTTGCAGCAACAGGCATTCCTGCAAAGAGCGCGCTCCGACGCCGGCCGGCTCGCAGTTCTGCACCGCTTTCAGAGCCGCTTCGAGATCGGCCAGCGCCAGGCCGTCGCGGGCCCCAATCTCCTCCAGCGGCGTCGAGAGGTAGCCGGTGTCCTCGAGATTGCCGATGATCGAATCGGCGGCCTCGCGCACGGCCGGCGTCAGCACCATCATGGCCAACTGTCCCATGATGTGCGAGGTCAGCGTGACGGGAGTCGAAAGGAAGAATTCGAAGCTCGGCTGATCGCGCTCGTCCGAGGCCGGAGTGCGGTAGCCGGGCTCGTTGAAATCGCGGAAGAACTCATCCAGATCGACCTGTCCGAAGGCGTCCTCGGGGCTCACGACGGGCTCCGGCGCAGCGTCGGCCACCGCAGCCTCCGGCTCGCCGCCGGCGGCCGGTTCAGGCAGCTCGCTATCGTGCTCGTAGGCCTGCTTCACGGCCTCCTGAGTCAGCTTGAGCACTTCCGTGTCGGTCTGGTTGGGATCCCGATCCTGCGTCTCCAGCAGTTCCTGGAGTTCGGCCGGCGTGATCTCCTCGCCGCCTTCGCCGACCTCCTCGAGCAGCGGGTTCTGGGCGATCTCCTCGGCAATCATGTCCTTCAATTCCAGCCGGTTGAGCTGGAGGATCCGGACCATTTGCATGAGTGCCGGAGTCAGAATCTGCTTCTGCTTGAGGACGATCTGCAGCTTGTGCGAGATCGGGTTCATCCTGGGTTCATGATACCACTGGAAGGCGCATTGGGACCCCTCAGAAACACCGCGCTTTCAGTGGCTTAACCCGGATGTTGCGCCATGATCGCAGCGCGGCGCGATGAGAGGGCTGCAGATACGAGGCGCGCGATCGTCGCCGCCCGCAGGCGTACTTGGCGGTACGTTGAGGACGGCGACGGAGTGCAACGAAGTAGATGCGGCCCTATCGCGCGCCGCAGCCGATTGTTGGTGCAACATCCGGGTTCAGGTGACACCAGCGGACCCAGGCCCAGGCTTGGGCCGGGCCCTACAGGGCGAAGCTGAAGCCCTCGCCGAGGTACACCCGGCGCACGTCGGCGTCGCGCGCCAGTTGCTCCGGAGTCCCGGCGCGGAAGATCTTCCCGTTGTTGATGATGTAGGCCCGGTCGGTGACCCGCAGCGTTTCGCGCACGTTGTGGTCCGTCACCAGGATGCCGATGCCGCTCAAGCGCAGGTTGGCGATGATCTTCTGCAGCTCCAGCACCTGAATGGGGTCGATGCCCGAAAACGGCTCGTCCAGCAGCAGGAATTGGGGGCGGATGGCCAGCGAGCGCGCGATCTCGACCCGGCGACGCTCGCCGCCGGAGAGCATATAGCCTTTGTTCTTGCGGACCTTCTCCAGCCCCATCTGTTCCACCAGCAGCTCCATGCGCTCGCGGCGCTGGTGCGAACTGAGCGAGAGCGTCTCGAGAATGGCCATCAGGTTGTCTTCCACCGAGAGCTTGCGGAACACCGACGGCTCCTGCGGCAGGTAGCTGATCCCGATGCGCGCGCGCTGGTACATCGCCAGGCCGGTGATGCTGCGCCCCTGCAGGTAGACCTGGCCCGAGTCGGGAGTGATCAGGCCGACAATCATATAAAAGGATGTCGTCTTGCCGGCGCCATTGGGGCCCAGCAAGCCGACCACTTCGCCGGTCTCCACCGAGACCGAGACGCCATCGACCACACGGCGTCCCTGGTAACTCTTCGAGATCTCTTCGGCGCGCAGGATGCCGCGCGCCGGCTCCAGGCCATTGGATTCCTGAACTGGATTGGCTGCCACTGAGACGATTATCTCTAATTCGGCGGCTCGACCCGGGAAGTGATGAATTTTTCTCAACGCTATATTTTCTGCGGCCTTTTTATCCCTAACAATACAGACGCGCACTTGCTAATTCCTCCAGGCACAGCGGAGGATGACGCCGCGGTTGGCTTTCGGCAGCTTGTTCCTACTGCCCCGTCCAAATCGGGAACTTGTTGTCCGGTGGTCAGTTACCCGCGGAATGGCGGGTGTGTTTTAGCGGAACCGGGATACGCCTCCGGCACTCCAGCGGGAAACCGACACCCCGCACCTGCTGAAGAACGTATCACAGCGCCTCGGGCGGCTCGCCACCGTCCTGGCGCGGAAGTGCTCCCAAAGCACTTCGGGTTTTTGCAATCAGGCAGCTCCCGGGGAGGGCACCGCCGCGCCCTCCCTTTTTTTATCCGCACAGCTTTTCAAGCCCGGATGTTGCACCACGATCGCAGCGAGGCGCGATGAGAGGGTTGCAGATACAACGCGCGCGACGGGAGCCGCCCGCAGGCGTACTTGGCAGTACGTCGAGGACGGGGGGTGCCCCGTGGGCCCAGCGCAACGAAGTAGATGCGGCCCTATCGCGCGCCGCAGCCGATGGCTGGTGAAATATCCGGGCTCGTCCCCGGAACGCGCTGCTACTGCTGTTGTTTGGCCTTGGTCGAACGGCTCGAAATGCGGTCGCTCTTCTTTTCGCCTTCCACAACCAGCTTGTCGTAGCGCGACAGCCAGGTGATGCGCGGACCTTTGGTCGAACCGCGATCCGGGTCGCTGACCTCGGCCTGGTTGCCGGTCAACATCATCCGCTGCTCTTCCAGATAATACTCGGCGTGATCGCCGTTGCCATTGCGCAGGTGTGCTGGAAGCCGCTGCACGATCTGCACCGCGCCGTCCGCCTGCAGGTGCTCCAGCTTGGTCTCCGTTCCGCCGCCCTGCTTAGGCGCATCCTCGAAAAACTCGCGTAGGAACTTCGACCGCAGGTCCAGATCCGGCCGCACCAGGTGAACGTTGTCCTGGTACAACCCCTGCTTGATCTTGCCGTCGTAATCGAACACTGCCGCGGTGATCACCGAGAAGTTGTGCGAGGTGCTTGAATCCTGGGGCTTCTGCGCGTCCTTGGCGGGAGCCGGCGTGGCGCTGGCGTTCTGGCCGGCGGGCGCGATTCCGGGCTGGCTCTCGTCCGGAACGCGCGTCACCACGCCGTCCCGGGCCTCCAGGCGCTGGGCCTCGCGATCGATGAAGATGTCGCGCGCCTGGATGCGCGTCGATCCCTGCCACACCACCGCGTCGTTGGTGTAACGGATCTTGCGGTTGTGGTCCCATGTGGACATCTCCTGCCCGCTGCCCAGCATCGGCTTATCATTCGCAATCAGGCCGCCATCGCCCGCGTTTTTCGGATCCTTCGAGTCCTTCTGATCGGGCAGCCGGAGGGACGAGACATGGCCTTTCGCCAGCGTGGCGCCGCTTTTTTGATCGATGTGCAGGTCGTCGGCGTCGGTCGAGCCGGTTTCATCCCAGGCCCGAGCGTGGCCGCGCAGCAGCATTACGTTGTTCACCTGGTCCATCTGGGCCGCATCGGCCGTGGCGCGGCGCGTCTCCTCCTCGTAGCTGAAATCGCCTATCTGGTCCATCGTCGTCATTTGGCCCTTGGCATCGAAATGCGCCTCGAGCTCGCGGCTTTTCGTGAGCGTCACCGTCGCCGGCTTGGGCTTGCCGCCCGGCACGGGCCGCGCGGGCGCCTCGGTCCGCGTGGCGGCCTTGGTGGCGTGAAAGCGGCTGACCACGTTCTGGGCGCCGTACCACACCGTCATCTGGGCGGCGTCAAGCTGCCGGCGGCGGTCGCCCGGGCTGGCCGGCAGGAACTCCAGCCTGCCCGGCGCCAGGGTCCGCGCCTGGTCGATCTCCTGCCCGCCCGGCTTCATCATCAGTTCCAGCGCATCGCTGGTCATGATCTTGGGTCCCTGTTGCGCCGGGGGTTTGCCTTCCCCGCCGCCCTTGCCGGCCGGGCGCGGCGCCGGATGCGACTCCATGCGGCCGTGTCCGCTGGCCACCGCGTGGCTCAACTGGCTTTCGCCCTCCGCGGTCACGAAGGACATGTCCAGCTTGTCCCCGCTCATCAGGGTCTCGCCCCCGGCGTCGTGCGAAAGCACGCGCGCCGCACCGTTGCCTTCCATCCGCTGCACCAGGCTCTCGCCGTTGAACCACAGCTTCATGCGCTGGGCGCTGAAGTCCACCTTGCGCTTCGGCAACTGCTCGAAACCGGAGGCGGGCGCGGTCTCGACGGTGCTGATCTGGCCCTCCACCAGGGTCACCAGCGTCGGTCCGCCATCCACGCTCAGCGTCCCGCGCGTGAGCTTGACCGGCGCCTGCAGCTCAATCGTCGAGCCCTGCTCGTGATACACCGCATGCGCGGCTTCGAGCTCCATGGGCGCCCCGCCGCCCTCGCCCTGCCAGTGGATTTTCACCGCGCTGTTCACTTCGATGACGTGCGTGGCGGGGTCGTAGCTGGCCCCATCGCCCTCGCCTTCGCCGCCGTCGAACTCCATCCGCGCGTGGCGCTCCGTCCAGACCTTCTGCGACTTGGTGTCGAAATGCACCCCGGTGCTGCGGATGATCATCTTCTTGTCGGGCTCGCTGCCGTCCAGCGGCAGCCGCACCCGGATCTCCACATCCCCCTCGGCGTACATCAGGTTGTTCGCGGTGTCGAACGACGCTTCCCCGGTCTTGACCAGGTCGAAGGTGCCCGTCTTGAGATTCCGAACCTGCATCTCGAGATCCTTCAGCAGGATTCTCGACGGGTTCTGGATCTGGCGGAAACTGCTGGCGCGCATGCGCACGTGCGCCTCATCTCCGCTGGTCACCTCGTATTCCCACATCTCCGCGGTGCCCAGCGTGTTGCCCGGCAGCGGCGCCGAGACTTTCGGCCGGTGCCGCGCCAGTTCACGCCGGCGCGTCACAAACGCCATGGTCACGGCGACCAGTATGAGAACAATGGCGAGCAGCAAAAGCCAACGGGCTCGCCGGAACATATCTTCAAGGATAGCATCGCGGTCCGCTACCGGCCTTCGCGCCAGGTTTGCGTCCTTAGTGTATTAGACTAAGATTTTCTTCGTCTCGATCCGCATTAATCGTCCGTTGGAGTCTCGGCCGGTGTTTTGTCAATTGATTTTTCTATTTATATATCAATGACTTACAAATGAGACTTGTCACTCTCCGCCAGAGTGTGCTAATAATCGGAACGTGTCCGGCTGCAAGGCCGGACCGGGTTCTGAACTGGCGATTCGCCGGAACGGAGTCCACGATCTCTTCCAGGATCGAAACCAAGCGGAGGTTTTGAATATTATGAACATTCGTCCCCTGTACGACCGGCTGGTGGTTCGCCGGATCGAGCAGAAGGAAACCATTCAGAGCGGGATCATCATCCCCGATACCGCCAAGGAGAAGCCGCAGGAGGCCGAGGTCGTGGCCGTGGGCCGCGGCAAGCGCCTCGAAGACGGCACCCTGGTCAGCCTCGATGTGAAAGTCGGCGACCGGATTCTCTTCGGCAAATACAGCGGCAGCGACATCAAGATCGACGGCGAAGAGTACCTGATCCTGCGCGAGGATGAAGTGCTCGGCGTCCTCGAGCCGGTCGCAGCCAAGAAGTAACTTCCCCAGAGAACAGTTTTTAAGGAGATTGAAGAATGGCAGCAAAGCAGATTGTGTATGGCGAGAATTCGCGCCAGGCGATCCTGCGCGGCGTCAACCAGTTGGCTGACGCGGTGAAGGTGACCCTCGGCCCCAAGGGCCGCAATGTGGTGCTGGAGAAGAAATTCGGCGGTCCCACGATCACCAAGGACGGCGTCACCGTCGCCAAGGAGATCGAACTGAAGGATCCGCTCGAGAACATGGGCGCGCAGATGGTGCGCGAGGTCGCCTCCAAGACCTCCGACGTGGCCGGTGACGGCACCACCACGGCGACCATCCTGGCCCAGATCATCTTCCGCGAGGGCGTCAAGGCCGTCGCCGCCGGCGCCAACCCGATGGCCCTCAAGCGCGGCATCGAGAAGGCCGTGGCCGTGGTGGTCGACGAAGTCGGCAAGATGTCGGTCAAGGTCGAGAACAACGAGAAGATCGCCCAGGTCGGCTCCATCTCCGCCAACGGCGATGAAGAGATCGGCAAGACCATCGCCGAAGCGATGCAGAAGGTCGGCAAGGACGGCGTCATCACCGTCGAAGAGTCCAAGACCATGAGCACCGAGCTGCACCTGGTCGAAGGCATGCAGTTCGACCGCGGCTACCTCTCGCCGTACTTCATCACCGACCCCGACCGGATGGAGTGCCGTCCTCGAGGAGCCCTATATCCTGATCCATGAGAAGAAGATCAGCAACATGAAGGACCTGCTGCCGGTGCTCGAGCAGATCGCCCGTGCCGGCAAGCCGCTCCTGATCGTCGCCGAGGAAGTCGAAGGCGAAGCGCTGGCCACCCTCGTGGTCAACAAGCTCCGCGGCACGCTCAACGTCGCCGCCGTGAAGGCCCCCGGCTTTGGCGATCGCCGCAAGGCCATGCTCGAGGACATCGCCATCCTCACCGGCGGCAAGGCCATCATGGAAGAGACCGGCATCAAGCTGGAAGGCGTGCGCACCGAGGACCTGGGCAAGGCCAAGCGCGTCACGATCGATAAGGACAACACCACCATCATCGAGGGCGCCGGCGCGCACAAGGCCATCGAAGGCCGCGTGAAGCAGCTCCGCACGCAGATCGACGAGACCACCTCCGACTACGACCGCGAGAAGCTCCAGGAGCGCCTGGCCAAGCTCGCCGGCGGCGTCGCCGTGATCAAGGTCGGCGCGGCCACCGAGACCGAAATGAAGGAAAAGAAGGCCCGCGTCGAGGACGCGCTGCACGCCACCCGCGCGGCCGTCGAAGAGGGCATCGTCCCCGGCGGCGGCGTCGCTCTGGTCCGCGCGGTCAAGGCTCTCGAAACCCTCAAGGGCGAAGGCGACGAGCAGATCGGCATCAACATCATCAAGCGCGCCTGCCAGGAGCCCCTGCGCCAGATCATCGGCAACGCCGGTTATGAAGGCGCCATCGTGGTCGAGAAGGTCATCACCAACTCCAACGTGAACTTCGGCTTCAACGCCGCCACCGAAGAGTATCAGGATCTGGTCGTGGCCGGCGTCATCGACCCCGCCAAGGTCACCCGCACCGCGCTGCAGAACGCCGCTTCGGTCAGCGGCCTCATGCTGACCACCGAAGCTATGGTCTGCGAGATCCCCGAGAAGAAGCCCCCCATGCCCATGGGCGGCGGCCACGGCGGCCCCGACATGGATTACTAAGGACTTAGTCCACTTCTGAATGCAACGGGTGCGTCGCCTCGTGCGGCGCACCCCTTTTTTTGCGCTGCGCCGGCGCGCGGCCGCCGCTCTCCCGCCCGTTTGGGCGTCGAACCCGATAGAATCTCCCCATCATGACCCGCAGAACCCTCATGGGCGCCATGGCGCTCGCCCCTCTCGCCGCTGCCGCGCGCAAGGAGTGGAAGCCCCAGCTCGGCATTCTGGGCAACTACACCATCGGCAATGTCGAGTTCGCCCACTCGCTGGGCTACACCAACATGATTCTGGGCTGCGGCCCCGGCGCCGCGCTGGATGCCGCCAAGGTCACTCCGGCGCAGATCGAAAGCGTCAAGCAGACCCTGGCGCGCAACTCCATCGGCGTTTCGGCTCTGGAAGTCGTCCTCAATCACACCGACGCCGACCCCGGCAAACGCGTCGCGGCCAACGATTACTTCGTCAAAGCGATCGAGCTTGCCGGCGCGCTGGGCGTGCCGTTCATCGGCACCATGTCCGGCAAGGACACCTCCAAGCCCTTCCCCGCCCAGGTCGACGAAGTCGTGCGCGTCTACCATGAGCGCTACTTCGCCGCCTGCGAGAAGCACAAGGTCCGCCTGTGCTGGGAGCCCTGGCCCGAGGGCCCCAACATCGCCACCAGCCCCGTCGGCTACGAGGCCCTTTTCAAGGCCTTCCACGATTCGCCCTACGTCGGCCTGCAGTATGACCCCTCGCACTTCGTCCGCCAGTTCATGGACCCCATGCAGACCGCCCGCGACTTCGTGGGCTACATCTATGACGTCCATCTGAAGGACACCGAAATCCTGTGGCCGGTCCTGCGCCGCGGCGGCATCACGCCCGTCAACCATGCCTCGTGGTGGCGTTACCGCATCCCCGGGATGGGCTCGATCAACTGGCCCGAGTTCTTCTCGATCCTCCAGGATGCGGGCTACCAGGGGGCGATGAGCGTGGAGCACGAAGACCCGCTGTACGGCGACGGCACCAACCGCGGTCCCGACTTCAGCGAGCAGTACAAGGTTGGTTTCGTGATGGCCAAGCGGTACCTGGCGCAATACGTGCCTTAGTTCGGCTTGCCCCGGGCCCTGTGTTTCTGAGCCGCGACCGTCAGGGAGCGGTTGTGATGCGCGCCCGCGTCTCGCCTACTCGTAGTGCAGCGCCTGGATGGGGTCCATGCGCGCGGCCTTGATCGCCGGTACCATGCCTGCAATCAAGCCCACCCCGAACAGCACCAGCGTCGAAACCAGCACCGACGTCCACGACATGCGCAGGTAGATGTCGCCCACATGCGTCGCCTCCTCGAACCCCGTCCCCAGGAACGGCATCGTCCCGATGAGCATCGTCACGCCCCATCCCAGCGCGATCCCCAGCGCGCCCCCAGCCAGCACCACCAGCGACGCCTCCACCAGGAATTGCCTCAGGATCATGCTCTTCCGCCCGCCCAGCGCCTTCATCATGCCGATCTCTTTCGTCCGGTCGATCACCGAGGTCAGCATGATGTTCGCCAGGCCCACTCCGCCGATGGCCAACGTCAGCGCCCCCACGAATCCCAGCAGCGCCTCCACCGCCAGCGCCATCCCGTCGATAATCGACAGGAACTGGCCGAACGCGATCAGCTCGATCGCCTTCTCGTCGGTCGGCGAATACCTATGCAGCTCCGCCAGCTTGGCGCGCACCTGTTTCAGGGCCTGCTCGGTCGCCTCGCCGCTCACCGGCTTCCACACCAGGAAGTGGGGATAGTGGATATCGCCGAAAATCGTGAACGTGTCATAGGGGATGAAGGCGCACTGGTTGTCCGGCGTGTTGTAATTCGCGATCTGCAGCTTCGTTTCCAGCACCCCGATCACCGCGAACCGCACTCCGTTCAGCGTCACTTCCTGCTCTACGGCCGGCGCTTCCCCGAACAGCTCTCTCGCGATCTTGGCTCCCAGCACCACAACCCGCGCCTGGTGCAGCCGGTCGTCTTCGTTGATCCACCGGCCGTCCGCCAGCTTCATGTTCCGCACCAGCTCGTACTCCGGGTACACCGCGCGCAGCGTGACCTTCTTGTCGCGATGCCCGCTGTTCACCTTCACCTCGTCCCGCATGATCTCCGGTGACAGCGCCTTCACCAGCGGCACGGTCTCCTTGACGATGGCCGCATCGGCCAGCTCCAGCCGGATCTTGCGTCCGGCGCGCAATCCTCCCTCCTGCGACGAAGTCTGCCCCCCGAAGCTGATCACCAGGTTCTGCCCCACCGCGTTGAACGCCTTCACCAGCGCACCCTTGAAGCCGTCGCCGTAGCTGATCAGGATCACGAAGCACGCCACGCCCCACGCCAGGCTGGTCGTCGTGAAGATCGTCCGGCCCTTGTGAAACTTCAGCGCCGCGATCGCTTCCGCGAAGATGTACCCCCACCTCATCGCCTCATCCCTCCGCGCCTAGCGCTCGAAGCGCAGCGCCTCCACCGGCGTCAGCTCGGCCGCCTTCCGCGCCGGCGGCAGCGACGAGCACACCGCCACCAGGCCCAGCGCCACGGTCGCCAGCGCCAGCACGTTCCAGTGAATCGGCAGCCCGGAGAACATCGACACATTCATCATGTTGACCGCGTAGTTCACGCCCACCGATAGCAGCCACACCAGGAACAGCCCGATCACCCCGGCCAGCACCGCCAGGATCAGCCCCTCCAGGAAGAACTCCATCGTGATGCGCCCCTTCGTCGCCCCCACGGCCTTCTTTAATCCGATCTCGTTGGTGCGCTCCCGCACCGCCATCATCATCGTGTTCATCACCCCGATGCCGCCCAGCGACAGCGTCACCAGCGCCACCACGGCCAGGAAAACCTCGCCCGCGTCGAAGATCGAGTCGAACATCTCGCTTTCCTTGATGAAGTTCCAACTGTCGAGCGCACCTTCGTCGTGCGGGTCGAAATCCTTCTCCTTGCCCAGCGCCGCCTTGACCTCCGCATCGGCCTCGGCCCAGTGCCGCGTGTCCTTCGGCCGGTAGAGCAGGCAATCCACCCGCCCCTCGACGTAAAATTCGCGCCGCGCCGGGGCATCGCGTAGCAGCGCGGGCTCCGGCACCAGGATCTTGTCGTTGTCCCACCCGTCGTAGGTCGAGTTCTGGTTCTTCTCCGGCATCACGCCCACGATCTCGTACGGGTGGTCCTTGATGTACACCGTCTCGCCCAGCGGCACCGGCTTCTTCTCGAACAGTTGCTTGCGCACCGACGAGCCCAGCACCGCCACCCGCCGCTCCTCGCGCACGTCCGCCGCGCTGATATTCCGTCCCCGATCCACCGGCAGGTTGCGCAGCTTGAGGTACTCGGGTGTCACCCCCAGCGTCAGGAAGCGGCCGGCGTTGGTGGCGCTGCGCGCCGGCACCTGGTAGGTGGACGATTCGGCGGCCACCGTTTCCACCGTCGGGCACTGCTCGCGGATCAGGTCCACGTCGCTGCGGTACAGCTTGATGTACCGCCCGGCGCGCTTCCCGCCGGCTTGCATCTGCGTCGTCCCGCCCCACACAAACACCAGGTTGTCGCCGATCTGCGACATGTTCTTGCGCTGCCCGTCGCGGAATCCGTCCGACAGCGCCGACATCATCACCAGCGACGCGATGCCCCACCCGATGCCGAACAGCGTCAGGAAACTGCGCAGCTTGTTCCGGTGCAGATTCTTGAGCGTCTGCCCCAGCAGGTCCCAGATCAGTTCTGTCGCATACATTCCGCGGACTCTGCGCTGTATTCTCCCTCCGCGCAGCACCTGCAGGCGCGGAGCGTCCGCTAACGGCAGCGTTCGGGGCTCGACGGCAGCACTCATTCGGCAATCCTCTCTTTAGTGGATACGGCTGAAACGCCGCCTATGTTCCCCGCGTTCCGCCTGGGCGCAGGAAACAATCGTAAACAGGAGCCGTAACTCCGCTTGTCCGGCCGACAGTTGTTAGGGGATCGCGCTTTTCCGCGGCCGCGCGTTGACGCCCTCCAGCAAGCCACTCAGTTGCGCGGCCAGTTCTTTTACCAGCGGCTGGCGCAGAATCTCCGCCGCCCGCCCCGGCGTCGGGCGTACCGTGAATCGCCCTTGCGTGAACTCCCGCCAGCCCAGACGCGGATCGTCGAGGATCAACGTGCTGCGCGGCTCGTCCGCGGCTATGATCTGAACCACTTCGCAAGCCAGCGGTTTAGCCCGGTAGCTTCGGCCCGCCTGCCGGTGCGGATGATCCGTCCTCTCCAGCGACGCCACCAGGCGTTTGAGGCCGGCGTGCAACAAGAGCCGCCGCCACAGCACCGCGCTCCTGATTCTCACCCGGTCCGTCACCACTTCGAGATGCGAGGCCACCTCGTTCGGCCCCGGCCACTGCCCCGTTCTCAACATCCACCATCCCTGCCGCGCGTAATCCTTCCAGTGGCGCAACAGCTTCGGATACCCCGGCGCCGGGACCTCTATGAAAACAACCATGGCGACATCCTCGCCCCGCGCGATCAACTGCCGCGCCACTTCGAACGCGAAGATCCCGCCGTAACAGCGTCCGGCGAGTAGATACGGACCGCCATTGCGCGCCTCACAAATGGCCTTCATGAAACGCTCCGCCGCCTCTTCCACCGTGTACGCGCCCCGCGCCGCCAGCGGCCGGGGATCGCGCACCACGAAGAACGGCTGATCGTTCCCCAGCGCCTGCGCCAGCAGCCGGAACTCATACGGATTCTCGCTCGCCCCGGGAAAGCAGAAGATCGGAACCCGTGTCCCATGCGGTTGCAGCGCGACCAGTGGCGACCCGGCCCGCCGTTGCTTCTCGGGCGGCGCCAACTCCGCGGCACGCACCATTCTGGCCAGGGTCGCAATGTCCGGGTTGAGGAAAAAGTCCGGTTCCTCCAGTTGCGACGGCGCTAGGCCGAACTGCTGTTCAACCTCCGTCAGCATCAGCACAGCGCTGAACGAGTCCCCGCCCAGACTGAAGAAATCGCCCGTGCCGCTGACGGTCTCGACTCCCAGAATCCCTTTCCAGATCTCCGCAATGCGGTCCTCAATCTCCGCGGCCGGCCCGCTCGCCGGTTCCGCGGCCGTGGTCGTTTGATCCATCAGTGGCGCGATCTCTTCCGCCAGGAATTCGCGCCTGGGCTTGCCGGTGGGTCCCCTTGGAATCGCCTCGCGAAAGAAGATCCGCCGCGGCACTTTGAACAACGCGAGCCGCTCCGCGGCAAACCGGCGCAGCTCCTGTTCCGATACAGTTCCACCTGCACCGAGCACCACGGCGGCCGCGATATCTTCCCCCAAAGTCGGGTGCGCCACGCCGAATGCCGCTGCTTCCGCCACAGCCCCGTGCGCCGCCAGCACGGCGTCCACTTCCGCCGGAATAATCTTCTCACCCCCGCGGTTGATGATCTCCTTGATCCGGCCGGTGACAAACAGGAAACCCTCAGCGTCGATGCGGCCGATGTCCCCGGTCAGAAACCAGCCGTCGCTGAAAGCGTTCCGCGTCGCCTCGGCGTCGTGGAAATAGGATTTCACCACCGCCGGGCCGCGCACCACGATCTGGCCCTCGCACGGCGCCGGCACGAGCGCGCCGCTCTCGTCCATGATGCCGATCTCCACGTCGCCGCCGCTCCGGCCGGCCGATCCGCGCTTGCGCCCGGTGCTCGGCGGCGTGTTGCTGGTGACCAGGCCTGTCTCTGTCATGCCGTATCCTTCCAATACGGGCACGCCCAGCGCGCTCTCCAGCGCGTCCATCAAATCCTGCCCCAGCGGCGCGCCGATCGAGCGCACAAAGCGCAACGCCGTGCGTTCCCGCGGGTTCACATGCTTCTGCACCGTCGGCAGGATCGCGTCGTGCAACGCCGGCCCGGCCGTGTACCACGTCGGGCGCAGCTCTTCGAGCCAGCTCATGAAATGCCGCGCATCGAAGCCCGCGGTCGCGATCACGCTGCCCCCGGCAAGCAACTGCGCCACGGCCGCCACCATGCCCTGCGCATGGAACAGCGGCATCATGCTGAGCAGCCGGTCGGCCGCGCTTAATCCGAGCATCCGCCGCGTATTCGCGGCCATCACCCGCAGATTCAAGTGGGTCAGTGGCACCACCTTCGCGCCGCCCGTGGTGGCCGACGTGTGGATTAGGATCGCGACGTCATCGGCGGCGGGCCTCTCGCATTCCGGCGCGGGCCCGCAGCCCGCGGAGCCGTGCGCCATCTCGGCCCATTCCAGGACCTCGCATCCGGCCGCCCGGCCAACCGTCGCCGCCGCGGAATCCGATCGCTCGACGACCAGCGCGCGGGCACCCAGATTCGTCAGACACTTTTCCAATTCACTCTTCGTGAATGCGGGATTCAGCGGTGCGCAGATCGCAACCGATGGAATGGCCAGCAATAGCGCCACAAAGTCGGCGCCATCCGGCAGGCTGAAGGCTACGATGTCGGTGCGCTTCAGGCCGAACTCCGCGAACAGGCGCGCCAGTGCCTCGATCCGCGCCAGCAGTTCACGGTACCCAATCGCGTTCTGACCGGGCGCCAGCAGGGCAATCGAGTCCGGCGCCATGCTGGCGCGCGCCCGCAGCTCGTCCAGAAAGCCTTCAACCTGTGCGGATACTTCTCGCCCCAGCATTGATCCTCGGCTTCCAGCGAGTATACAGCAGGTCCGAACCGCAGTAGCCCTCTGTCGGCCTCGGCACGTTATTGCATTGGGATCGGAAGCTCCAACGCACCCGCCGTGGAGATGCGGGTCGAGCGGGAGCGCATGGGCCGAAGTGTCAAAAATTGGCACTTTTTGCTCGTAACTTGTTGATTCTTGGTTCAAAAAGCGTCAAATTTTGACACTTTTGCGTTTTGGGGCCAGGGCCGCTCGGTGCTTCATCCGGGGATCGGAAGCGCAGTCTGGTCTGGTCCCGCCTGATTCCGCCCCCGGCTCCAGCCATTCGCTGCCCAGACGGCTGCTGCAAAACAGATCGGCAGCGAGAATTCTCCCGCAAGGGTCATCACGATGAAGGCAGGACGTGGTATGTGGTGCTCCACCAGCCAGATGCCTGCGACAGAGACCGGTATAATCGCGAGAAGGCTGCCCGTGAGCCTACCGACCCCGAGCCTCGTCATCAAGAGGAGGAACAGGCCCACAACGAAGACGAGAACCAGCGAGCTCAGCAGCACAGGCCAGGGCGAGACAGACAGCACTCTGCTGAGGAAGAAGAGCCCTTCGCGAGTTGCAAGTGCAGCGGCGAGCGCGGCCAGCGCGCCTCTGCCAAGTCGCAGAGGATGGAACGCCCGCATGAGCATCAGCAGCACCATGAGTGCAAGTGCTACCTCCAGCGAGTCGATCACGCTAAACACTCCCAGCGTGAAGTACGGCCGGGAATCGTAATCCTCCGGCCGGTGCCTCATCATGAAGAGCGTGAATGGGCTGGAAATCCGGAAGACTGTAAAGGCAAGGACCGTCTTGCCTACCTCCAGAAACAGCAATGAGGCCAGCATTGCCAGCGCGATCCGCGATCGCATGAGCCATCCTCCCAGTCCTGTCACCGTCTCCAGATGCATCGCCGGAGCGGCGCGCAGTGTATCGGCCAGGGTCCGCCCCCACAGCAGCGCCACGCGCCTCCGGCTACCGCCGCAGTGCCGCAATTGGTCTCGCCACAACTGCAGCATCGGCTCCTCGTACTCGCGCCGGTATTCGGCCGGGTAGGCCCTTAGAATCAGCCGGTAGACCCGCTCCGAAATCGTCATGCGCCCTCTTCCGCCGTTCGCGGGCGCTTCAGAAGTGCTTTCTCATACGCCGCCTGGACCAGCGTCCGCAGCCGCTCGGCTTCGGCTTGGGCCGCGGCGCTGCCGTGGGGCGTGATGCGGTAGTAGCGCCGCCGCTCGGCGTTGACGCCCCGATCTTCGCGCTCGGCGCTCTCGACGATCAGCCCAGTCTTGAGCAGCCGCTGGATCGTCCCGTACAGCGTCCCCGGTCCCAGAATCAGCTTCCCGCCAGTCGTTGCCTGGACCTCCAGCATGATTCCGTAGCCGTGCTTCTCCCCGTCCGAGAGCGCCAGCAGAATGTGAAAAACGGCCGGTGTGAGTGGTTCCATATATCCGTTACGGACGTAATGCGCGCGGATATACCGACTTGTCAAGAGCCAATTCGCTGGCAGCTCAGAACTGGGAAGACGGGCACGGAAGCCCCGAGCCAAGCGTTCAACGAGAATGTTGACGCGGCAGGCAAGAGCGCCCGCGCCACAGGGGATATTTCGTGGCGCTTTCTGTGAAGTTTCCTCGCCACGCCCCTCTACCCTGCTCCATCCCTCTGTGACAATGGGAATCGATGCTCCCCGGCGCGCCATCGACCGGACTGGTTTTCGACCCGCTCTTCGAGCGCCATGACCCCGGCGAAGGCCATTTCGAACGCCCCGCGCGCTACGCCGCTCTGCATCACGCGCTGGCCGATTCCGGGCTGCTCGGCTCCCTGCACCCCATCCAGCCCCGCGCCGCGCGGGACGAGGACCTGCACCTTGCACACACCCGCTCCTACCTCCAGGTGGTCCGCCATGACGTGGCCCGCAGGGCGCCCCTGCTCAGCACCGGCGACACCGCGCTCGGCGCGCACACCTTCGACGTCGCCCTGATGGCCGCCGGAGGCTGCCTGGCCGCGGTCGACGCCATTTTCACCGGCCGCGTGCGCAACGCCTTCGCCGCCGTCCGCCCGCCGGGCCATCACGCCACCGCCACGCGCGGCATGGGCTTCTGCGTGTTCAACAACGTTGCTATCGCCGCCCGCTATGCCCAGCGCGTCTACCACGCCGAACGCGTCCTCATCGCCGACTGGGACGTCCACCACGGCAACGGCACCCAGGACATCTTCTACCGCGACCCTTCCGTCTTCGTCTTCAGCACTCACCAGTCGCCGTGGTACCCCGGCACCGGCGCGCACGGCGAAACCGGCGCGGCCGCCGGCCGCGGTACCACCTTGAACTGCCCCTTCCACGCCGGCGCCGGCCACGCCGAAATCGTAGGCGCATTTCGCAAGAAACTAGTCCCCGCCGCCACGGCATTCCGCCCGGACTTCGTCATCCTCTCGGCCGGCTTCGACTCGCGCCACGACGACCCGCTGGGCCGCTTCGTCCTGAAGGATGCCGACTTCGCCGAGCTGACGTCTCTGATGCTGGCGATCGCCGCTCGTTCGGCCGGCGGACGCCTGCTGAGCGTGCTCGAGGGCGGCTACAATCTGGCCGGATTAGCCTCGGCCACGCTGGCGCATCTCGACGCCCTGCGGGGGGTCTGAAGGGCCATTTTCCAGGGCGAAGATAGCACGAAAATAGGGCCCGAATTGTGTGTGCGGCGAAATTCGGCTAAGTCCTTATATTGCAATAGATCCACCGTGAAACGGGTGAAAGTGCAAAAATGAGCCTCTTAATGTTCGTAAGTCCTATGATTGCAACAGATCCACCGTGGCGCACGGAGCAGCGTGTTAATGTGACCTATTAATGTTCGTAAGTCCAACGATTGCAATAGATCCACCGTGGCGCACGGTGCCGCGTGTTAATGTTTGTCAAAAAGCACTCGAAAATCGCTTAAGCCATTTATTTGCAGCAGATCCACCGTGAAGCACCGTGAAAATCGCACAAGTCCTTCAAAATCAATACCTTGCGCGCATCGTTCGCGTGCACTTTTCGCGAGATTCCGCTAAGTCCTTTAGAAAACCGTGATTACGGGAAATGGCAAAAAACCGCGTTTTCCACGGTCAGAACACGGTAAAAACCGCGATTTTCACGCTGCAATCGTGCCGGCGCGCGGTCAATCCGCGCTATTTTGGCCGGCCCGTTTGGCCGCCGGATGGGTCGCGGTCATCGGGCTTGCCCCTGCGGCCGGAAGCATCAACTTAGTCGCGCAGGACGTGGATCGACCCGTCGCCCGAGCGGATCTTCAGAGTTGGTCCGCCGCCGTTCATGCGGCCGCGCAGGTCGTGGCCGCTGAGGGTCCCCGACGTCGTGACGGGGAAGCTTACCTCGATGCCGCCATCGCCGGTATGAGCGTCGAGATCGGCGGCGAAGCCCTCGGGCACGCGCACGGTCACGTGGCCGTCGCCGGTGCTGATATCCCAGGCCGAAGTGATTTTCGATCCGGCCATCAGCTCGGCTTCGATGCTGCCGTCGCCGGTATGCAGCGTCAGCGCGTCCAAACGCCCGCGGACGCGGATGCTGCCGTCGCTGGTGTTGGCATCCAGCGTGCCGTTCGACACGCGTGGCCTCGATGTGGCCATCGCCGGATCTCACTTTTAGCGCGCCGCGCACCCCATCCAGGTTGATCGAGCCGTCGTGGGTGTGGACGTTGGCCAGCGCGCCGTTGGGGACCCGGATCTCCACGCGGATGGAATGGTTGCCCATATTGAACCAACTGCCCCCGTGCGGCACCCGCACTTCCAGTTCGACGCGGTCGCCGTTCTGGCGGTCGATCACCTGCACACCGTTGGGCCCGATGCTCCAGCCGCTGACCGTCACCCGCGCTTCGATCCGCCGGGCGTCGGTGCCGGTCAGGGTCACGCGCCCTTCGTCGGCCTCCAGGCGCAGATCCGCCGTGCCGTTGATGGCGAAATCCTTGCTCCAATCCGCGCCCGCGGCGGTCAGGGCACTGGCCAATAACAGCGGGCCGGCGCCCACGGCCAGCAGTCTCAAGCAGCGCAACAGCATGGTCGTTCTCATCCCTCCCTTTGAAGATGTCATACGAGTTCCGGCGGGCCGAAGTTCCACCAGCAGAAGGGTCAATGCAGTGGATGATTGACAGGCCTTCCGCCGCCGGCCAGAACGGGTGCGGGGCGAGGAGCAGCCGGGCCGGGCGCGCGGGAAACGGGAAACCGAGGCCTTTCCGCAGCCGCAAATGTGGAGCGTCGGGCTGAGCCGTGTTGCAGGCTGGTCGCCATGGGACGGAGCGCACAGCTATGCTATGAGTCAGAGCCCAGATGCTTCTCCTGGCTTTCGCGCTCGGCTCCGGACCTTCGCCCTCGCGCGATGAATTCGAGCGTGCCGCGCTTCCTTACCTGCCCGAGATTTACCGCACCGCCGTCGGCCTGCTGGGCGGCAACCGCACCGAAGCCGAGGACCTGGCCCAGGACGTTTTCCTCGAAGCCTGGAAGTCCTTCCACCGCTTCGAGCCTGGCACAAACATCCGCGCCTGGCTGCACAAGATTCTGGTCCACCGCGCCTCGCGCTTCCGCCGGCGCCTCTTCCGGCTGCTGCCGTTCGGGAATAAGGACGAGCAGCGCGGTGATTTACCGGCAGAGGAGATTCCGGTTGAGATCGCAGTGCCCGACCATCTTTCGGATCGCCAGGTCGTCAACGCCGTAGCCAACGTCCCCGCCCCGTTCCGCGAGACGCTGATCCTGGCCGACATCCGCGAGTTTTCCTACCAGGAAATCGCCACCATGACGGGCGTTCCCATCGGCACCGTGATGTCGCGCCTCAGCCGGGGGCGTAGACTGCTTCGGGAGGGCCTCTCGGCCGTGGCCACGGAACGCGGCATCGGAGGCGAGAAATGAACGACCGCCTGCGCGCCGCATTCGATCACGAACCCGTCCCCCGGGACCTCGAAGCCCGCCTGCGCGCACGGCTGGCCGGGGTGCAGCCGGGCGCCCCGCGCTTCGGGCTGGACTGGCAGTTCGTCGCCGCCAGCATCCTGATGTTTGTCGTCGTCGGCGGCCTCGCCCAGTACTACGCGCACCAGAAAATCCGCGATCTGCTGCGCGTCGGCGTCGAGGACCACATCCACTGCGCGATCGCCGGCGCCTATCCCCACCAGAAGCAGCGCCTTGAGATGACCGAAGGCCTGGGCACCCAGTTCGCGCCGATGCTTCAACCCGTCATCGACGAGGCTTCCGCCGGGCAGCCGACCCCCGACGCGGTCGAATCGGCCCATCGCTGCACCGTCAACGGGCGCGCCTACGTGCACATCATCCTGCGGCGCGACGGCATGTTGATCTCCGTCATCCTGACCAAACGCGCGGAGCGCGAATCGTTCCCGCGCGCACTCGCAGCGCGCGTCATCCACGCTTCCGGCATCCCGATTCATGAGGACAATCTCGACGGCTACTCGGTCTCGGGCTTTGAAACCGGCGGCTGGCTGGGCTACGTTGTCTCCGGCCTGCCGGCGGCCGAGAACGACGCCCTCTCTGCACGCCTGGCGCCCGTGCTCCGCCGTTACGCGCTGTAGAAAAGCCCTCCCTTCGCGCCGCGCTGCGATCGCAAGTGAAATATCCGGGTTAAGTCCATTTCCTGGGAATACCAGCGCGCCCAAGGCGGATATAAGCTTGCGGGCTGCCAGCCCGCAGTCGAAACCGATGGATGGAGGGTACCTTGAAAAACAACGCATCCCGCGCCAATTCAGTACTGGCGCTTGTGTTCCTGACGGCCGCGTCCGCGATGGCGTATGACGGTGGACGCGAGACGCTGGTGCTGACGAGCACGAATGACTCGAGCACCAACGAAATTGTTGTGTTCAAACTGAGCACGGGTGGAACGCCCGCGCTCACCCTGGTGAATATGCTGCCCACCGGCGGCGCGGGCGGCGCGGGCGGAAACGGGGGCGCGGTTCAGTTCGCGGGCGAGTTCGGCGCCGTGGCCAACTACGGCTCGAACACCGTCACCCAACTGGTGCGGAATTACAATTTCATCAATGTCGGGAAGACGATCAAGCTTGCGCCGGGCTGCACGAATCCGGTCTCTGTCGCGCTGACCGATTGGCAACTGTTCGTCGTGGGCGCGAATTGCGTCGAAAGCCACGCCTGGCCATGGGGGCCGGTCGATGGCGCGGTGGTTTCCACGCCCGATTCCTCTGCCGGACAAGTCGCCGTCGGCCGCACCTGGGCCGCGGTCACCTTGAAGTCCGGATCGGTCCTGCAATTGCCCCTGGCGTGGTACGGCGCGCTGGCCGGCACAAGCAATGTAGTGACCCTCCCAGGCGATGCCAACAACACGCCGCTGGGAGCCGCCTTCTGGGGCAATATCCTGGGATTCAATCCTGCGCACAGTCAGGACAGCTTCGCTCTGGTGGACTCGAGCGGCGACGTCTTTCCAGTACCCGGGCCGGCGGCGGCGTATCCCACCAACGCCCCGTGCTGGCTGGCCAAGGGCGGGGGCAACATCTGGTACTCCGGCAACTCGCCGGGCGCGGCGGTCTCCATCTTCTTCAGCGACGGCGTGGGCGGAGTGTTCTACAAATCGGTTCCCGTGGCGGGCACGCCGACCGACTTAAGCGTGTCGCCTGACGGTCAGTGGCTGGCCGTCATTTATACTGCCGCCGACGGCAGCGGCGGGCGCGTGGCCGTCTTCGCGATCGACGCCTATGGCGATCTGTCCCTCGCGGCCACTTCCAGCCCGATCGGCGTTCCGGCCTTCAACGGGGCCGCGATCAGCCAGTAATCGCTTTCGCGGCTGATCCAGGCCCTCAGGGGCGGGCGCTCCATGCAGCGCCCGCCTTGATGTGCGCTGGCGCATTCTTGGCAGAGATACGAGTCCGTCTCCAGCGTCTTCGCGAGAACAGGTCAGGCCCGCCTGACCCGCGCCTTTCTTGGATGCAATGCCAAGTGCGATCATCCAAAGAGTAGGCATGGAGCAGACGCACACCCATTCGCACGGCCACGACCACGCCCACGACGCTCACGGCGAGGGAGCTCACGTCCACTCTCAGACCGAGGGCCCGATGCTGTGGTTGTGCCTGCTCATCACCAGCGCCTTTGTGGTCGTCGAGGCGGGTGCGGGATACCTGTCGCACAGCCTGGCGCTCGTTTCCGACGCGGGCCACAATTTCAGCGACGCTCTGGCGCTCGGCCTGGCAGCCTATGCGCTATGGATCTCGCGACGGCCTGCCAGCGCCGCGAAGACCTACGGCTACCACCGCGCTACCATCCTGAGCGCGCTGGTGAACGCCACGGCGCTGCTGGTGATCGCCGCGCTGATTGTCGTGGAGGCGGTCGTCGTGTTCCGGCATCCGCAGCGGGTGCAGGGCGTGCTGATGATGTGGGTGGCCGGCGCCTCGGTGTTAATGAACACGGTGGTCGCCGCGCTGCTGCGGCGCGGCGCCAGGCACAGCCTGAATCTGCGCGCCGCCTACATCCACATGGCCGGCGATGCACTTTCCGCGGTCGGAGTTCTGGCGGCGGGATGGGTAGTGGCGTCCACGGGATGGGTCTACGCCGACCCGCTGGTTTCCGTGCTCATCGCGGTCTTCATCGCGTGGAGTTCGATCGGCATCGTGACGGACGCGCTCAACGTCCTGCTCGAAGGGACGCCGAAGGGCCTCGACCTGGAGGGCATGATCGCGGCGATGCAGCGGGTCAGCCATGTAGTCACGGTGCACGACGTCCACGTGTGGACGGTTTCCGATCACCTCAATTTCCTCTCGGCGCATGTCGGCGTCGATGAGGCCCGGACGATGGAGGAATGCGGCGCGGTCATCCGCGACCTCAAGGAATTGCTGTCCCGCAACTTCCACATCGCCCACGCCACGATTCAGATTGAGACCACGGGCAGTTGTTGTGAGCGAGCCGACCTGGATCCGCTGCACTGCCATGACATCACGGCGTACGACGCCGAGAAGCAGCACGCCGAGTAGCAGGCGCCGCCGGAGTGGGGCTCACCGCCCGGCGGGGTCATAGCCTCACTGCGGTCCTTTGCGGCCGGGGACCGTATCGATCTGCAGCGCAGGATCGGCCGCGGGGACGCGAGAGACAGGCAGGCCCAACTCACGGCGCACGATGTTGGCGCCCTGGGCGATGGCGCTGGCTTTGTAAAACGCGATCTCGCGATTGCAGCCCTGGCGGCCGAAGCCGCAGTCGCTGGAGACGATCAGGCGCTCCGGCGGGATGAACTTCAGGGCCTTGCGGATTTCGGCGGCGACCTCCTCGGGCCGATCGGCCTGCAAGGTGCGATGGCTCACGGCGCCGATGCAGATCTTCTTCTTCGAGTTGTTCCGGAACGGCGCGAAGAGCTCCAGATCGGCCTGGTTCCGATCCTTCATCTCCAGCGTCCAGACGTCGCCGCGGCAACGTTCCAGGTAGATCTCGATCGAGTTGGCGTAGCTGGTGTTCTCCATCACGCGCTGCATGTTGGGGTTGCCCCAACAGGTGTGGATCCACAACTCGACGTCATCGAGGCCCTGGACCTCGCGGTTGAAGGCCTCGATCATGAACTTCACCTCGTCATGATCCTTGCCGTAGGTGTTGGCCATGAAGTGGAACGTGGGTTCCTCGATCTGGATGCAGCGACAGCCGGCCTCGCGCAGGGCCAGCAGTTCCTTGTTCATCGCTTCGGCCATGTCCCAGATCACCTGGCGCTTGTCCTTGTAGTGCGGCGTGTGGATGTCCAGGAACAGCGCCATGACCTGCGAGCAGCAGGTGCCGAAGCGGACCGGTTTGGGCGTGCGGGCCTGGGCCAGCCGCCACAATTTCGGATAATCCAGCGGCCGGTGCTCGATTTTGCCGACGACGTGCGGCCAGCGCCAGCCGGTGTAAATCTCGTTCAGCAGCGTCCCGGACGGATAGTGCAGCCAGGGCGGGGTCGTCTCCTCGGACTGCAGATAGTCGCCCTCGAATCCGGCCCAGCGCTGGAGCGGATAATGATGCCACGCCCGGCCGGCGAGATCCTCGTCAACGTGCAGATCGCCATGCGTCAGAATGTCGAGGCCGGCGCGCTCCTGATCGCTGATCACGACGGCGAAGGCGTCCTGCAGCTTCTCGCGGAAGCGGACGTCGAGCATGCAGGTGTCCAGCGGACGCCCCCACATGCAGACGTCAAACCAGCGCGGGCGGGGAAAGGAGCCGGTGGTGGTGCTGGGGAGAATCAGGCCGTCGGTGGCGGTAAACATGGTTCGTACATTGTACTTCCAAAGCCGGCCCGTCGGAAACGGAATTTCGTGTGGGGCTGGCCGGCGTCTCGCCGCGGCGATTCATCACAATTCATCACTTTTCATCACTCGCGCGGCCCGCCGCCGCCGCCTCGCATCCGACATTTCGACACGACACTCCGGTTTTCGCCTGAGGGGCCCTCTGCGCGCCCCTTGGCGGCTCCCGGATCCTCCGGCTATCCCATTGCAAATAAATGCAATAGGAACTACCCCGACCGCTCGGGGAGGAGCCTCCACCCACCCGACAGAATTCGACACTTCTCGACACTTTTCGACACTACTGTCGAGTTCTGTCGAATCGCTCACTCCGGCCGCTGTTTTCGCCTCATTTTCGTACTTGACATGGGGTGTATCCTCAAGATGGGAAAGGGGTTGTTCGAGATTGGCTTTGTTCCGCAAAAATGTTTTTCGCACGCCATCGACTACGCTTCCGGTTGTTCCAATCATGATGAGAAGTGATGATTCCGGCGAATGCCCGTCACCGGCTGCCGGCCGCGTGTCAAACGTCCAGCGGAAGCATCTGGGCTAGTGGCCGATCAGGCTGAGGAAACTGGACCCCGGTCCGGGAGGCAGGTCGAAGTTCTCGGCGATGGTGGCGCCCATGTCGGCCAGGCTGAGGCGAGTCCACAGGTCGACACCCGAGCGGGCGGCGCGGCCGTAGCACAGCACGGGGATGTATTCGCGGGTGTGGTCGGTGCCGCGGACGGTCGGGTCGCAACCGTGATCGGCGGTGAAAATGACCAGGTCGCCGGCGCCGAGGGCGCCCAGCAGACGCGGCAGCCAGGCGTCGACGGCCTCGAGCGCGGCGGCATAGCCGGCGGCATCGTTGCGATGGCCGTAGAGCATGTCGAAATCGACGAGGTTGACCCAGATCAGGCCGCAGTCGAGACCGCGCATGGCCTCGAGAGTCCGGGCCATGCCGTCGGCGTTGGAGATAGTGTGGAAGGCCTTTTCGATGCCGCGGCCGAGGAAGATATCGGCGATCTTGCCCACGCTCCACACGCGGACGCCGGCCCCGGCCAGCCGGTCGAGCAGCATGCCCTCCGGGGGCGGGACGGCGTAATCGTGGCGATTGGCCGTGCGCTGGAAGTGGCCCGGCTCCCCGATGAACGGCCGCGCGATGACGCGCCCGACCTCGTGCTCGCCGCGCAGCAGGCCGCGCGCGATTTCGCAGTAACGGTAGAGGTCGGCGAGCGGGATCACGTCTTCATGCGCCGCGATCTGAAAGACGCTGTCGGCGGAGGTATAGACGATGGGCTTGCCGGTGGCGATGTGTTCGGCGCCCAACTGGTCGATAATGGCCGTACCCGAGGCGGCCCTGTTGCCGAGTGTGCCGCGGCCGATCAGACGCTCGAACTCAGCCATCAGGTCGGCCGGGAAGCCGCGCGGATAGAGCGGGAAGGGACGCTCCAGAAGGATGCCCGCCATCTCCCAATGGCCGGTGGTGGTGTCTTTTCCGGGCGACGCCAGGGCCGAGCGGCCAAAGCACCCCAGGGGCCGCGCCACGCCCGGGAAACGCTCGAAGGAGCGGATATTGGCCAGGCCCAGCGAGGCCAAAACCGGCAGTTTCAGCGGGCGCAGGACGGCGAGGTGGCCCAGGGTGTCTCCGGGCTCGGGGTCGCCGAAGGTCTCCCAGTCGGGCATCGGGCCGATGCCCAGGCTGTCGAGAACGATCCACACGACGCGCCGGAACAGCATGGTTCAATTCTGCCTCGAGCGCGGCCTGGATGCGTTCCGCAAGCTGGTCGACGAAACGCTCGGGGTCGTAGCCGCGCATGCGACTGTGCACCTCGCCGCGCCGGCTGAGCACGATGGTGGTGGGAATCGAGTTGACGCGGAAATAGCCGCCCAGCCCATCGTCGAAGAGAACCTCCTGGGACCATTTCTGACGCTCCAGGAAGGGCTTGACCAGAGAGCGGTCCTCGTCGGTGGCGATGTCCAGGAAGATGACGTTGGGGTTGTCCTTGAAACGCTCCCTGATCTGCTCGTAGAGCGGGTGCTGGCCGCGGCACGGACCGCACCAGGTGGCCCAGAAATCGAGCACCAGCACCTTGCCCTTGAGGGTGTTCAGGGCGAGCTGGCTGCCATCGAGCCGGGTGAGCGTGAAATCGAGCGGAGAGGAAGCCGCGCTGTTGGGGTCGAAGTTGCGCAGGCGCAGGCGGCGGGCCTCAAGCAGGGGGAGCACGCGATCCCAGGCGGGCAGGACGCGAGAGGAGGGGTCGTCGATCTTGGCCTTGGCGGCCAGCTCGGCCATACGCTCGCGGGCGCGCTGGCGCTCACCGCGGTCGGCGCGTTCATCCTCGACGACGAAGGCCTCGGCGGCGGCATCGAGGGCGTCGGAATAGCGGCCCAGGTGCTCCAACATGAGGGAGCGTTCGAGCGCGGCGTCGAGCGAGGGCTGGAGCTCCCAGGCCTCGACCGCCGGCGGCAGCGCTTCCTCGCCGCGGCCCAGCCGGTCCAGTGCCCGGGACTGGTAGACCAAGGCCTCCTTCAGGGTGAACTCGGTCTCGTCCAGACGCCGGCCCTGGCCGGGCGCATAGACTTTCGAGGCGAGCTGTTTCTTCAGCTCCTCGCGGAGCCCGGGGACGAGCAGCGAGGAGAACTTGAGGGCCCGCTCCCTGCTCTGCGCGTCGTCCAGATTGAGCAGCTCGCGGGTGACGAATGTGAGCAGACGCAGATCGCGGCTGCCGCTCTCGATCGCCTGGGGACCGTATTTGAGCTCGCGGCGCTTATCTTTTGACTCCACGGCCAGTTGAGCCAGCAGGCGGATGATCTCCTTCTGCTTGGGACAATCGGGGTGCACCTGGAGATGCTTTTCGAGGACGGCGGTGATATCGGCCGGGCTGCCGCCGGAATCGCTGAGCTCCTGTTCCAGTCGCGCGTCGGCCGCGGGCTGGTTCGCGTCCGGGCCCTCCCTGGCGGGGGCGGGCTGGGCCGGCGGGGCAACCTGCGCCACGGCAGGCGCAAGCGCCAGCGCGGCGCAGAGCACGAGGTGCAGCCGCGGCGTCATGGAGCGGCCTTGGGCGCCTGGGGCGCGCGAAACGTGTCCGCGAGCCTGGCGGCGCGTTCGCGCGCCATGTGCATGTAGGTTTCGTTCTTGGCGATGCGGTCGAGCAGCGGCAGGTACTGGTCCAGCGCGACCAGGCGTTTATTGTCGTAGGCGGCCTCGAGCTCGAGCAGCGTCTGGTTCACGCCCAAGTGGTCGTATTTCACGGTGCGGGCGAGGTCGATGACAAGCTGCTCGGATTCCACGATGCGCTCGTACCAGTCCTGCAGCGCCTGGCCGTCGGGATCCAGGGTGAAATTGAAGCGCGTCTCGGACTGCTGGTCGCCGTCCTCCCAGCGGAAGAGCTTCTCGCCCATGCGCGCCACCTTGAGGCCGGATTCGAGCGGCCGGCGGAAGTGGTCGAGCTTCCCGGCGAGGTCGAAGACGGCCTGCGTTTCGGCAGCGGTGAGACGGACGCGCAGGGGCTCTTCGTCGGGGACTTCACGGTATTCCACCTGGCCGTCACGCATGATGCGCAGCTCGACGAATTCGGGACGGCTGCCGGGGAAGCGCTTGGAGAGCACCAGGCGCGGCTCGCCGGCGGCAAGCAGGGCCGGCGAGGCGAGCAACAGGGCGGTCCACAGAGCCAGACGCGAAGGCCGCGGCGCATTCATCGCAGCACCTCCGTGGCGCGCACGGCGGCATGGCACAGAGCCACGGCCAGGGCATCGGAGGCATCGAACGAGGCCACCGGCTGGGCTAGGTTCAAGAGACTGCGGACCATCCACTGCACCTGCTCCTTGCCGGCTCTTCCATTCCCCGTGACGGCCAGCTTCACGCGCGCCGGGGGGTATTCCCCGACTTTCAATCCGGCCTCGGCCAGCACCAGCAGAACGGCGCCGCGCACCTGGGTCAGCTTGATGGCGCTGGGGGCATTGACCGATTGAAAAGTCTCTTCCACGGCCGCTTCGTCGGGAGCGCACTGGCGCACGACCTCGCGCAGCGCATTGGCGATGGCCAGCAGCCGCTCGGGATATGGGTTCCGAACGTCCGTTCTGACCACCCCTGCTTCCACCAGACGATGCCGCGGCGACCCGGTTTCAATGACGCCATAGCCGGTGAAGCGGCTGCCACAATCGATGCCCAGGATCCTCACAGCGGAATCATTTCGCCCGGATTCCCGCACTCAGCGCAGGGCCGGCCTCAGACGCCGGCCGCTTCCTCGTCGTAGTCGAAGTTCGAGTAGACGTTCTGCACGTCGTCGTGATCCTCGAGCGCATCGAGCATGCGCAACATGCCGGCGACGTGCCTGGATTCGACGGTCATCAGATTCTTGGGGATCATCGCCAGCTCGGCGGAGACGGTCGGGATCTGGGCCTTGTGGATGGCCTCGACGACAGTATGGAGCGACTCCGGCGCGGAGATCACCTCCCAGCTATCGCCCAGGTCGCGGACGTCGTCGGCACCGGCGTCGAGGGCGATTTCCATCAATTGGTCCTCGGTCGCTTTGTCCTTCTCGATGACGATCTGGCTCTTGCGCTCGAACATCCAGGCGACGCTGCCCGGCTCGCCGAGATTACCGCCGTTCTTGGAGAAGGCGTGGCGCAGTTCGCTGACGGTACGGTTGCGGTTGTCGGTGGCGCAGTTGACCAGCACGGCGGCGCCGCCTGGCCCGTAGCCCTCGAAGGTAACTTCGTCGATCTGCCCGCCTTCAATTTCGCCGGTGCCGCGCATGATGGCGCGCTTGATGTTTTCGGCGGGCATCGAGCTGGCCTTGGCGGCGGTGATGGCCGTGCGCAGGCGGGAGTTGGATTCGGGGCTGCCGCCGGAACGCGCCGCGATCACGATTTCCTTGATCAGCCGGGTGAAAACCTTGCCGCGTTTGGCGTCCAGTGCGCCCTTCTTGTGCTTAATGGTCGCCCATTTAGAATGTCCGGACATGGCACACCTCAAGTGTCGGCAGGGTCGGGAACCCCGCTCAACCCAATGTTACAGCTTATCAGCGGTGTGGCCGCGTCTCAAGGCGCCGGCGCGACCCGGCGGGGCGGGAGCGGCGTTCTGGACCGCCTTCCGGTCGAGGGAATTCAAGCGTTTTGCGGCGGCGCGGGAGGGTATTCACGCTCTCCGGATCCCAATATAATGGCAGCCGATGCGAACTCTCACCCGCCGGTCTCTCCTGGAAGTCCTCGCGGCAGCCGCGGCCGGCTCCGCGGCGGCTCGGACGCCCGAGTCCCCGAAACTCGAAGAGATCATCGTCGTTTACAAGACGCATTTCGACATCGGCTACACCGACCTGACCCGCAACGTGGTGGAGTACTACCGCACGCGGATGATCGACAAGGCGCTGGCGATTGTGGATCGCACGCGCGAGCTGCCACGCGAGCAGCGGTTCGTGTGGACGATCCCGGGCTGGCCGATGGCCCAAATTCTCTGGCCAGGGCAGGACCCCGGTCGCCGCAAGCGCGTGCTGGAGGCGTACCGCGAAGGGTATTTCGTGACGCATGCGCTGCCGTTCACGACCGAGACGGAGTTCCTGGACATCGAAACACTCGTGCGCGGCATGGAGTTTTCCTCGCGGCTGGCGCGCGAGAACGGCAAGGAACTGCCGCGCGATGCCAAAATGACCGACGTGCCGAGCCATGCGTGGCTGCTGCCGACGATGCTGCGCTACGCCGGTGTTGAGTTTTTGCATCTGGGCTGCAATGGCGGCTCGACGGGACCGGACGTGCCGATGCTGTTCTGGTGGGAGGGGCCGGACGGCTCGCGGACGCTGACCTTCTATTCGCAGGATTACGGCTCCTCGCTGGAACCGCCGGCGGGCTGGCCGTTCAAGGTGTGGCTGGCGCTGATTCACACCGGCGACAACCAGGGCCCGCCCAATCCGGAAGACGTGCAGCGGCTGCGTGAGCAGGCAGCGGTGAAGCTGCCGGGCGTGAAGCTGCGCTTCGGGCGGCTCTCCGATTTCTCCGATGCGCTGACAGCGGCGCATCCCGAATTGTCCGCCAGGCTGGCGGTCGTGCGCGGCGACATGCCCGATTCGTGGGTCCACGGGCTGATGGCGATGCCGCAGGACACCAAGCGCGGCGAAAACACGCGCCCGCGCATCGGAGCGCTGGAGTCGCTGACGACGCAGATGGCGGGCTGGGGCGTCCCCGCGGCGGCGCAGGCCGACCTGGCCAGCGCGTATGAACAGAGCCTGCTGTACGGCGAGCACACGTGGGGCCTCGATTTCAAGAAATACGGGATTGGCCCTTTCGGCCAGGATCCGCGCGTCAGCAACCACGGCCCGCGCATCTATGGCGACGAATTCCGCAAGGCGTACGCGGAGGGCAGATACTCGCTGGCGGTCGAGTCCTACGGTGAACACGCGGCCTACAACCGGCGGGCCGAGGAGATCGTCGCGCCCGCGCTGGCCGCGGACACGGCGTCGCTGGCGCAGGCGGTGAAGGCCGACCTCTGGCGCATGGTGGTCTACAATCCGCTGCCGTGGCAGCGGGGCGGCGTGGTCGAGGCGCCGGCCCAGGCCGGAGCGCCGGCACTGCCATCCGCGCTGAAGGACGCGTCGAGTGGCGAGAGCGTCCCCGCCGAAAAAGACGGCGCAACGCTGCGGCTGGTGGCGCGCGGGATTCCGGCGATGGGCTACCGGACGTATGGGCCCGCGTCCGTAGCCTACAGCGAGCCGACGGACCTGGCGATGCATGAGGACGAGCGCGTGCTCAGCAACGCGTTTTTCCGCGTGAAGCTCGACCCGGCGCGCGGTGCGGTGGCATCGATTGTCGACGTGGAGAGCGGCCGCGAGCTGGTTGACGGCAGCGGCGCCTACGGCTTTGGCCAGCATTTCCGCGAGCGTTATAACCAGGCCGACATCGACGCCTATGCGAAGGCCTACGTCCGGCACATCGAACAGGGCTGGCAGCTGCTCGATATGGCACGCGCGAATTTGCCGCCGGCGCAGCATGAGATCGCGGCTGCGCGGGACATGAGCCTCGAATTCCGTCCCGGCGGGCCGGCTTCGGTTTCGGCCGTGATGAAGGCGCAGCCGGCTGAGCTGGGCTACGCCGTCACGCTGGGCGTCACACTATATTCGAATCTTCCGTACGTCGAGCTGACGTGGTCGGCGGCGGACAAACCGCTGGAGACGTGGCCCGAGGCCGGGTGGCTGGCGCTGCCGTTCCAGATCGCCAATCCGTCATTCCGGCTGGGACGTCTGGGGGGCATCGTGGACATCGCCGCGGACGTGGTGCGCGGGGCCAACCACGAGATGTACAAATTGACCAACGGCATGGCGATTTTCGACCCGGCCGGCGCGGGCGTGGGGCTGTGCCCGCTGGATTCGCCGGTGGTCAGCCTGGAACACACCGGCGGGTATCGCTATACCAAGGACTTCGTGCCGGCGAAGCCGATCGTTTTCGTGAACCTGTTCAACAACCTGTTTGGCACGAATTTTCAGCAGTGGTCCAGCGGCTCGTGGTCGTCGCGGGTGCGCATCTGGAGCTTCGACAAGTACGAGCCCGCGGCCAGCCTGATCACGCCGGCGCGCGAGGCCAGGGTGCGTCTCGAGGCGGGCTGCGGCAGCGGAGCAGCCGGCTCCGCGGCCCTCGAAAACCGGGGCCTGACGCTGTCGCGGGCGGGAGTCGAGGTGACGGCCTTCGGACCCAACCCGGACGGGCCGGGGCTGATCCTGCGGCTGTGGGAGCAGGCGGGACGGGATGGCGCGTGCGCGGTGCAGTTGCCCGCCGGGATGAAGGTCGCGCGAGTGCGGCCGTGCGACCTGCGCGGGCGGCCGGTGACGGGTGAAGAGCCGGAGCTGCACGAGGGATCGTTCACGGTAAACCTGCGGCACAACGCGCCGGCGACGTTTCTGCTGGGCTGAGCCGGATGCCGCTGCACGCCAGACGCGATGCGCCGCGTGTCGTGGTGTGTGCGGCATGGAAGAGAAGTTAAAGTGGAGTATGGAGTCTTACCAACCGACGGAGCGGACGCTGGTCCGGCGTCTGCCCAAGCGCGCGGTTTATGAGCGCGCGCAAGTCAATGCGATTCTCGACGAAGGTCTGGTGTGTCACGTCGGGTTCGTGGCCGACGGGCAGCCGTACGTGCTGCCCACGAATTACGTGCGGTCCGGCGACCGCATTTACATTCATGGCTCGGCGGCGAGCCGCATGCTGAGATCGCTGGCGTCGGGGCTCGATGTGTGCGTCACGGTGACGCTGCTGGACGGACTGGTGATGGCGCGGTCGGCATTCCATCATTCGGTGAACTACCGCTCAGTGGTCATTCTAGGCAAGGCGCGGCTGGTGACGGACCCCGCCGAGAAGCTGGAAGCACTGTGGAGCTTCACCAACCACGTCGCGGACGGGCGATGGGAAGAAGTGCGGCCTCCGAACGAGCAGGAGCTAAAGGCGACCAGCGTGCTGGCGCTGGCGCTGGATGAAGTCTCGGCCAAGGTGCGCCAGGGGCCGCCGGTGGACGACGAAGAGGATTACACGCTGTCGGTGTGGGCCGGTGTCGTGCCGGTACGGCAGCGCCTGGGCCAGCCGGTCGCGGATGAGCGCATCCGGCCCGATGCGCCGCCGCTCGACCTGGGCCGCTTCACTTGTTTCATGAAGCAGGCGGATTGAGGAGCGAACAAGATTCGGCCTGCTCCGCCGTTCACTCTTGTTCCGCCGCTGATATGCCGGCGCCGGCCTCATGCCCGGCGCGGGAATTGGGAGATGAACTGGTCCAGCGCGGAGGTGTTCGAGTGAGCCTTTCACGGCGGCAGTTTTCGGCGGTGCTCGCCTCGGCGGGCATCCCGGCGCAGGCGACTCAAGCTTCCCGGCCGCAACAGCCGGCGCCCACGGGATCGGACCTCGGCAGCCTGTTCCCGTTCATTCAGAAGCAGGCGGATCGCTCGAAACTCGAGCTATCCTGGCTGCGGCCCGAGTTCAGCCAGCTTGCACCTTGGCAGCAGAAGGTCCGCGCGCTGGTTTTCGATCATCTCTTCTACGCGCCGCCGCCGGTGGCGCCCGAACCGGTGCTGATCGGCCGCACCGAGCACGCCGACTTCTGGGAGGAGTCGCTCACCTTCCAGACCACGCCCGATCTGCGCGTACCGGCCTTCGTGCTGGTGCCCAAGAATGTGAAGCTCCCGGCTCCGGGCATTGTCGCGCTGCACGACCACGGCGGATTCTACGTGTGGGGCCGCGAAAAGATCCTGGAGCGGGCGGGCGAGAACGCGGCGCTGACCGAGTTCCGGCGCGGGGCCTACGGCGGCCTGAGCATCGCCGCGGAAATGGCGCGGCGCGGCTACGTGGTGGTGTGCATCGACATGTTCTATTGGGGCGAGCGCCGGATGCTGCTCGATGACGATGCCGAGGACTTTCGCGCGCGCCCGGCCGGCATGACGCAGGCGCGCATCGACGAGTTCAACCGCCGCTCGGGCCAGAACGAGCAGTTTGTCGCCCGCGCCCTGCTCACGGCCGGCGTGAGCTGGCCCGGCGTGATGCTGTGGGACGACATGCGCACTGTGGACTACCTGGCGTCACGGCCGGAGGTGGATCCGGCGCGCATGGGCTGTGTCGGACTCTCCGTCGGCGGCTACCGGAGCTTCATGCTGGCCGCACTCGATCCGCGCATCAAGGCCGCCGTGGATGTCGGGTGGATGACCTCCTTCGCCACGCAGATCAGGAACAAGGTGGTGCACACGGTCGGCCTGACGTTCCACGTCCCCGGTCTGTACCGCTACGTGGATTTGCCGGACCTGTCGGCGCTGATTGCGCCACGCGCGCTGATGACGATCATCGGTTCGCGGGACCCTCTGTTTGCGCAGGAGGGCGTGCAGGCCGCCTTTGGAAAAATCGGGCGCTGCTACGAAAAGGCCGGCGTGGGGGACCACCAGAGGTGCATCAGCTACGACGGCCCGCACGAGTTCAATCCGGCGATGCAGGCCGAAGCCTGGAAGTGGCTCGAGCGCTGGGTTTAACCCGGATATTTCACCAGCCATCGGCTGCGGCGCGCGATAGGGCCGCATCTACTGCGTTGCACTGGGCCCAGGGGGCACCCCCGTCCTCGACGTAGCAGTCCAGTACGCCTGCGGGCGACTCCCTTCGCGCGCCTTGTATCTGCAACCCTCTTATCGCGCCTCGCTGCGATCGCAAGTGAAACAACCGGGCTAGCAGTTCACTCCTCGCCGCGAATCAGATCCTCGCGGCTTTCCCGCCGCCGCACGACGCGCCACGAGGCGCCGTCGACGAGCACTTCGCAGGCCCGCGGACGGGAGTTGTAGTTCGAGGCCTCCACAAAACCGTAGGCGCCGGCGGTGAGCACGGCCAGCAGGTCGCCGGGCAGCATGCTGGCCACTTCGCGATCGCGCGCCAGGAAGTCGCCGGTTTCGCAAATCGGCCCGACGACATCGGCGGTGATCGTGCCGAAGTGGGACTCGCGCACGGGCACGATCTCGTGCCAGGCCTGATACAGCGCCGGGCGGATAAGATCGTTCATCGCCGCGTCGACGATGATGAATTCCTTGGCGCCGTTGCGCTTGCGGTACAGTACGCGCGCCAGCAGCGCGCCCGCGTCGGCGGCAATCCAGCGCCCGGGCTCGAAGACCAAGGTCAGGTCATGGCCCTCGACCAACTGGCGGACGCGGGCCAGGTGGCCAGCCAGATTGGGACGCGCCTCCTCCGGCCGGTACGGCACACCGAGGCTGCCGCCCAGGTCGAGATGCACGATGGTGAAGCCGCGCGCGCGCAGGCGGAGGGCCAGCGCCACCAGCTTCGCCACCGCCTCGACTAGCGGGCTCAGATCGAGCAACTGCGAGCCGATGTGGCAGCTCACGCCATCCAGCGAGAGGTTGGGCAGCGCGCGGGCGCGTTCGTACACGTCTTCCACTTCATGGATATCAATGCCGAACTTGTGTTCGCGCAGACCGGTCGAGATGTAGGGGTGCGTCAAGGCGTCCACGTCGGGGTTCACACGCACAGCGACGGAGGCCGTCGTGCCCAGGCGGACGGCGAGGGAACTGATCAGAGCGAGCTCGGCCTCGGACTCGCAATTGAAACTGTGGATGCCGCTTTCGAGCGCGTACTCGATCTCCTCGCAGGTCTTGCCTACGCCGGCGAAGACGACGGAGGAGGGATCGCCGCCGGCCTTCAGAACGCGAAACAACTCGCCGCCGGAGACGATGTCGAAGCCCGCGCCAAGACCGGCGAGCAGCCGCAGCACGGCGAGATTGCTGTTGGCCTTGACGGCGTAGCAGACGCGGTGCGGCACGCCCTCCAGCGCACGTTCGTAAGCCAGGAAATTGGCCCGCAGCGCGGCCGAGGAGTAGACATAGCACGGCGTGCCGGCCCGGGCGGCGAGCGGCGAAAGCTCGACATCCTCGCAATAGAGAACGTTATCCCGATAATGAAATGCGCCGCGCATGATCGCTGATCTCAGTTGACCTTCAGGACAATCACGGTCTGGTCGTCGTGCATCGGCGCCGTGCCGCGGAACTGCACGATGTCCGCGAGAATGGCGGCGGCGATTTCAGCGGCGGGACGCGCGGCGACGGAGGTGAAAAACTCCACCATGCGCTTGTCGCCGTAAATCGCGCCGGCCGCGTCGGGCTGGTCCGAGACGCCGTCCGAATAAAGCAGAATCACGTCGCCCGGCTCGGCCGGGAAAACGATTTCGTCGTACTCCGCACGTTCCAGCAAACCGACCGGCAGGCCGGTGGCCTGCAAGTTGAGGAGCTTGCCAGCGCGGCAGATCAGCGGCGTCGTCGAGCCGGCATTGGCGATGGAGAAGCGCCGCTCGCGCGATTGCCAGAGCATCGCCAGCAAGGTCAAGAAGCGCGCATCCACCTGCCGCTCCATCAGCGCCGCATTCAGCTCGGCCAGCAATAAGGCCGGGCTGCGCCGGCGCGGGGCGATGCTGCGCACCAGGCCGCTGAAGACCGCGCCGTAGAGCGCCGCCGCGGCGCCCTTGCCGCTGGAGTCGCCGAAGACCACCATCGAAGACTCGCCGTCGTAGTCGAAAAAATCGTAGACGTCGCCGCTGACCGTGCGCGCCGGTTTGTAGCCGATGCCGGTGTCGATACCCATCAGCAGCGGATGCGGGGGCAGCAGCACGTTCTGCAACTGGCGCGCGGCCTCGAGGTCCTGTTGCATCGCCTTTTCGCGCCGTTCGAGCTCCTCGTACAGGCGGGCGTTTTCGATCGCGATGGCGATCTGCGGCGCGATCAGTCGCAGCGCTCGGACGTGGTCCTCGGTGAAGGCCCCGACGTGCGCGCTCTCGAGGTCCATCACGCCGATGACGCGGTCTTTCACGATCAGCGGGACCGCGACCTCGCTGCGAATCCCGGGGTGCGACTCGACGTAGCGTGGATCGCTCAAAGTGTCCCGCGCCAGCACCGGCTGGCCCGAACTCGCCGCGGCGCCGGTAATGCCCTTGTCGATGGGCAGGCTCTCGAGCTGCACACGCTGGTCGTAGCGCAGGCTGAACAGGCTGCGCAGCTGGCGCTTCGGTTCATCCACCTGCAGGACGACGAAGGCGTCATAGTTGATCAGCGCGTGTATCGACTTGGCGATTTCGTCGAGCAGCTTATCGAGGCGCAGGATGGAGCTGAACTCCTGCGCCAGCCGGGTCAGCGTGCGCTGGGTGCGGTTCTGGCGGTCAACGCGGCGGTACAGCCGGGCGTTGTCGATGGCCGCTCCAACACGCCCGGCGATGAGTTGCAGCAGCGCGCGGTCCTGCCCGGAAAACGCCTTCGGGGCCGTGCTCTCCAGATCGATGACGCCGACCAGTTTGTGGCGGGCCACCATCGGCACCGCCATCTCGCTGCGCACCGCGTCCAGGGCGTTGAGGTAGTTGCGCTCTTCGCGCACATCGCCGACGACGACCGCACGGCGATCGCGCGCGGCCACGCCCGTCACGCCCTCGCCGAGCGGGATCTGCAGATTCTGGATCACCTCTTCGCGGTGGCCGACGGCGTGACGGATGGTGAGCACCTTGCGCCGCTCGCTGTACAGCAGGATGGCGAACAGCTCATGCGGAATCACGCGGCGCACGATCCCGGCCACGTTTTCGAGCAGCCGGTCGAGGTCGAGCGTCTCGGCGGTGATGGCCGAAACTTCGAGCAGGAAATCGAGCAACTCGGCGCGCTCCTGAAACCGGACGCGGCTTTTGGTCGTGGTGGCCATGGGACTTAACGCGCCACCGCCTGCATGATTTTGACGCTCGAACTGGCCCCGATCCGCGAGGCCCCGGCCGCGACCATGGGCTGCAGATCGGCGAGCGTGCGGATGCCGCCCGCGGCCTTCACGCCCATCTCCGGCCCGACGACGCGCCGCATCAAGGCGACGTCGGCGGCCGTTGCGCCGGCCGGCGCGAAGCCGGTGGAAGTTTTGACGAAATCCGCGCCCGCCAGCTTGGCCAGGGCGCAGGCGGCGACCTTTTCGGCGTTCTCCAGCAGACAGGTTTCGATGATCACCTTAAGCCGCGCGCCGGCGGCGTGGCACAGCGCGGCGAGGCTTTGAATATCACTCTTCACCGTGCGGTAATCGCGCTCCTTCAGCGCGCCGATGTGGATCACCATGTCGATTTCCTGGGCGCCGGCGCGCAGGGCCAATTCGGCCTCGCACAGCTTGGCCTGGGTCGGCGTCGCGCCCAGCGGGAACCCAGCCACGGAGCACACCTTCACTCCGCTGCCGCGCAATTCGGCCGCGGCCAGCGCCACCCGCACGGGGTTCACACAGACGCTGGCGAAGCCGTATTGCCGGGCTTCAGCGCAAACCCGCCGGATGTCGTCGGCGGTCGCCTCGGGACGAAGAATCGTGTGATCGATGAGCGCGGCGATCGCGGCGCCGGAGAGCGGCGGCTCATCCGCGCCGGCGGTCTGAGGCGGCCGTGCGGCTGCAGTCCCCGGGGCGTCCGTCGCCCCGTCCACGGCCAACAAGCCTTCCGCGAGCGCGGTTACGATTTGTTCCAGTTCTGCGTTTTCCATGTGGAATCGCCACGTTCGATTTCAGTGGTCCCGGCGTGGCGGCGTCCCGCCGCGAGAGCCAATCGAACATCCCATCATACGAGGATAGCGGGTTTGGGAGAATTGGCCGCCGGGCGCCTGCACGCACGGCGGCGCGCGATGACGGCTACTCGGGCGGGGCCTCTTCGTGTTGCTCCGGGTTCATGAAGCGCGTGTACTCCTGGATGAACATGAGTGGCAGCGTGCCCGTCGGTCCATTGCGCTGCTTGGCGATGATCAGCTCCGCCTTGCCCTTGAGCTCTTCGTTCTTCACCTTGCTGTACTCCTCGGGGCGGAAGATGAAGTTCACGATGTCGGCGTCCTGCTCGATCGAGCCCGATTCCCGAAGGTCGCTGAGCAGCGGCCGATGGTCGCCCTGGCGCTGCTCGGGGGCGCGGCTGAGCTGTGACAGCACCAGGAATGGCACGTCCAGATCCTTCGCCATCAGCTTCAGACCGCGGCTCAATGCGCTGACCTCCTGGACGCGATTGGAGTTCCGGCCCAGGTTCGGCGCGGACATCAACTGCAGATAGTCAACGATCACCAGTCCCAACGGCAGGTCGTGATCACGCTTCACCTGCTGCTGCAGCTTCTTGACCTTGGCTCTGACCTCCATCAGCGAAGTGTCCGAGCTGTCGTCGACGTACAGCGGCGCATCGTAGATGTCGGCGGCTGCATACTTCAGCCGGCTGATCTCATCCTCATTCAAATGGCCGACGCGGAATTTCTGCTGGTCAACTTTCGCCTGTGAACAGATCAGACGCGTCATCAGCGATTCGTTGGACATTTCCAGCGAGAACACGGCCACGGCCTTGCGGTTGCTCCGTTTGGTGGCGATGTGCAGCGCCATGTTCAGCGCCAGCGCGGTCTTGCCCATGGCCGGACGGGCGGCCAGGATGATCAGCTCTCCGCCGTGCAGGCCGCCGGTCATGTCGTCGTAGCGGTAGAATCCGGTGCTGGTGCCGTGTACGCGCGCCGCCGGATCCAGCATCGCGTCCAGGCCGCCCTCGGTTCCGTCGATCACCTGCCTGGCGCTGATCAGCTCGTCGTTGCTGCGGGCCTCGCCCAGGCGCAGGATCGACTCTTCCGCCAGCTCCAGGATCTTCTTCGGGTCATCCTCGCCCAGGAAGCAGCGCTGCGAGATCTCCTGCGCGGCGAAGATCAGCTGGCGCATCGTCGCCTTGTCCTTTACGATCTGGACGTAGCTATCGAGGTTGAACAACTCGGGCAGGCCTTCATCCAGCGACACCAGGTAGCTGACCCCGTCAACCGATTCCAGTTCGCCATAGCGCATCAGCTCGTTGGCCACCGTGACATGGTCGATCTTCTCCGAGCGGTTGTGGAGCTCCAGCATGCGCCGGAAAATGCGGCGGTGTTTGTCCAGACTGAAGTCGTCGGGCTGAAGCACGGCGGCGACGTTGACGAACTTCTCGTCGTTCATCAGCACGGAGCCCAGGACCATGCGCTCGGCATAGACGTTCGATGGCAGTCCACGCTCGAACGCGGCGTCCTTCTGGGGCATCGTGGCCATGGTTCCGATGTCCTCCAGTGTAATCCTCGCGCCGCCGTTGGCAATACATTTCGACAGGACTTTGTTTTTTGTTGATTCCATAGGGCAATCCGGCGGCGCAGCCTGCGGAGAATCTGTGGACTTCTTGTGGAAATCGGGCGCCCCCAGGCCCGCGGCGGACCGCCGGACGGCAAGGTACGCTCAAGCGCGTTGGATCGGACGCGCCTCCTCGAAGCTGATATGTTCTGAGGCATGAGCGAAACGCGCAGACGCTTCCTTGGAACTCAGGTTCTCGCCGCTACGGCGGTGCTCGGCGCCGCGACTTCCGGCACGGCCGGCGCAGCGGTCACGGGCGCCGAGGTCCCGCCCATCGATGGTCTGGACATCCCGCTCAATGGCGAGTGGGAATTTCGCACGGAAGGCGAGGCGGCCTGGCGCACCGTCACCGTGCCGCACACCTGGCAGGTGATGGATGGCCTCGAAAACTACTACGGCGTGGCGCACTATCGCCGCACCTTCCGCGCCCCCGCGGAGTGCGCCAACGCGGAAGTCCACATCGAATTCGAATCGGTCTTCCACAGCGCCGAAGTCAGACTCAATGGCGTCAGCGTCGGCGAGCATCGCGGCAAGGGCTACACGGCGTTCCAAACCCGCGAACTGAGGCGCGTGCTGAAGCCGGGCGCGGACAACGTACTGGAGGTCCGCGTCGACAACTCATTCACGGACGCGATGCTGCCGCGCTCGCACTCCAGCGATTGGGCGCACGACGGCGGCATCTACCGCCCGGTCCATCTGCTGGTCGTGCCCAAGGCGAACGTCGGCGTCCACATCGACGCCTGGCCGGACAACGCGGGCGGAGCGCAGTTCAGCGCCTCGGCGGGTTTCGTCAGCCACGAACAAGAGGCAGACGTCGAACTGCGGATCGTCGAACAGGAGACCGGCCGGGCCGTTCAGCTCAGCGTCACGAACGGCATGAACCAGGCCATGGGTGCGGCCCGGCATATGAGCTTCACCGGCTCGTGGGAGAACGCCCGCTACTGGCATTTCGATCATCCGCACCTGTATTCGCTGGAGGCGACGTTAATCTCGAAGAACGGGACGGTGCTGCACCGGGTTTCGCGCACCTTCGGGGTCCGTAAGTTCGAAGTCAAGGACGGCGGCTTCCAGCTCAATGGCGAACGCGTGCGCCTGATGGGCGTCGAGCGCATGGCCGGCAGCAATCCCGATTACGGCATGGCCGAGCCGGCCGAATGGATCGAGCACGACCACGCCGACCTGAAGAACCTCAACTGCGTCTTCACGCGCGTCCACTGGCAGCAGGACTGCCGCGTGCTGGACTGGTGCGACCGCCACGGCATTCTGGTGCAACTCGAAGTGCCGACCTGGGGCGGCGGCACGTTCCGCGACATGACGCCGGAGCTTGAGCAAACCCTCCAGCAGAACGGCCTCGATCAACTGCGCGAGATGATCGCGCAGAACCGCAACCACCCTTCGGTCGTCGCCTGGGGCCTGTGCAACGAGATCGACGGGCAGAACCCGCCGGCCGCGCAGTTTGCCAGGAATCTGCTCGCGGAGGCCAAGAAGCTCGATCCCTCGCGCCCCTGCACCTATGCCTCAAACAGCCTTCACACGACGCCCGCCAAGGACGTCAGCGCCTTTATGGACTACGTTTCGTGGAACCAGTATTACGGCAGTTGGTCGAAGGGCACGCCCGAGGATATGGAACGGAATCTCGTCGAAATCCTGGGCGCTTTCCCCGGCAAGCCCGTGGTCATCAGCGAATACGGCTACTGCGCCTGCACGGCCGACCGGCCCGAAGGCGACGAGCAGCGCATCAGGACGCTGCGCGAGCAGGATCCCGTTCTGCGCCGCCACGACCGCGTCGCCGGGCTGATCTTTTTCTGCTACAACGACTACCGCACGCACATCGGAGACCGCGGCCAGGGCGCGTTGAAACAGCGCGTCCACGGCGTCGTGGACGTGTATGGCCACCGCAAGCCGTCCTACGAAGTTCTGCGCGAGGAAGCGAGCCCGGTTGAAACTCTCACCACAACGCTCGCCGGCAATGAGCTCAAGATCGCCTGGCGGACACGCGCGACCGTCCCGGGCTACACCTTGCGCGGCTACACGCTGGAAGCCGTCGTCTACGGCCAGGGCGACATTCCGGTCGAGCGCCAGCGCGTTACTTTGCCCGACCTGTTGCCAGGCAGCGCATCCGGCCACGGGTTCAAATTGACCGCCAGCGACACGGCCGAGGTGCGCGTGGAGATCCGCCGCCCCACTGGCTTCAGCGCCCGCACCGTGACCGCGCACAAGTAGCGCCGGCGGAGTCGCGGTTCCGCCGCCGTGGCCGGCTGGGTTTGAGTTCTGCGGCAGCCGGCGAGTCCCGGCAACGTGATTTTGCCGGCCGGCAAGTCGTTCCAGATGGGCAGAAAGGGACCAACGGGTCCGTTGGATGCAATTGGACGTATAATCACTGAAACGCTGCTCCGCCGGAAAGCCAAAGCGCAAGTCCTGGCTCAGGTTCCGGAGCGCCCAGCTTTCAAGATCATCCCCGAGGAGTTGCCCATGCGCGCCGCGACGAGCCGCATCCTTTTCCTAGCGTGGTTGATCGCCACCGCTCTCTTGGCGCAGGACGGCCCGCGCGGCCACTGGGCCGGCATCATCGATGTTCCCGGTCACGCGCTGGCGGTGGAGATCGATCTCGACACGACCGCCCAGGGTTGGATCGGATCCATGGCCATACCCGCTCAGCACGCATCCGGACTGCCGCTTGAGGCCATCACCTTCGCGAATGGCCAGTGGACGTTCCGGATCAAGCGCGGGTCCGATCTGCCTGTCTTCACCGGCACCTTGTCGGTCGATGGGTCAACTCTATCGGGCGACTTCACGCAGAAAGGCGAGTCGTTCCCCTTTAAGCTCAGCCGGACCGGCGAGGCCAAGGTCGAGCAGATCAAGCGCAGCCCGGCCGTGGGCGCCGAGTTCCTGGGGACGTGGGAAGGGACGCTCACCAAGGACGGGCAGACGCAACGGTTGGTCCTGAAGCTGGCCAACGAGGAGGGGGGAGCGAGCGCGGTCCTGAACAGTCCGGATGAGGGCGTCGAGATCCCCGTAGCCGCCATCGAGCAGAAGGAGGGCGAGCTGAAGCTGCTGGTGAAGGCGCTCGGAGCCGAATACTGGGGCGAGCTCAATCCGGAGGGCACGCAACTGACCGGCTCGTGGACGCAATCCGGCAACAATTTCCAGTTGAAGTTCAAGAGAAAGGGCGCCGGGACGTCGAAGACAGAGGTGCCGGCCAAGAGCCCCGGCCCGCCGGCCGTCGAGGGGCTGCAGCCAGCGCCGGCGCCGCCCCAGGAGATTTCCAATCCCTCCGGGCAGCAAACTCAGGAGCAGCCGAAGCAGGAAGAGCCGCCGCTCAAGCCCCTCTCGTCCGAGCAGGATAAGATCATCGCCAAGGCGCGGGAGATCGCGCTCGACTATACCCGGCGGCTGCCCGACTTCATCTGCCTGCAGCTGACCCGGCGCTATGTAGATCCGAAGGGAGAGAGCGATTTTCAACTGCGCGACACGGTCACCCTGCAGTTGACCTATTTCGGGCAGAAAGAGGACTACAAGCTCATCTCCCGCAAGACAAACTATAAGCTCGATCCCAAGCAGGGCAGCTCCGCCGATTCCTCCTTCACCAGCCTCGAGGGCGCGACTTCGAGCGGCGAATTCGGCACCCTCCTGAGGCGGATCTTTGAACCCGCGACGCACGCCGAATTCTGGTTCCAGCGCCGCGCCAGCCTGCGCCGCCAACCCGTGCTGGTCTTCGGCTATCGCGTGCCCGCGTCCAGCTCCAGATTGAAGATCGAATACAATCCCGGCGCGAAAGTCTACACCCCCGCTTACACCGGCTCCCTGTTCATCGATCCCGAAACCCATGAGGTCCTGCGCGCAACCATGCAAGCGGAGCGCATACCGTCATCCTTTCCCATACAAGCCGCCACCACTCAGCTCGACTTCGCCAGGCAGAATCTCGCCGGGCAGGAGTATCTCCTGCCGGTGAGCGCCGTGGTGGACATGCGGGAGGGACGCAGGGTCAGCAGGAACGACATCGAGTTCCGTAATTACCGCAAGTACAGCGCCGCATCGGCCATCACGTTCGATGCCGACCCCGCTGCCGCAACCCAAGACGAGCAGCAAAAAGACAAGCAACCGAGCTCCCCGCCGCGCCCATGAGGAAATGCCGAGCCGCCGCACCGCTACCCGCGGGGCGATCGCCCGCCAGCTTCTCTCGGGCTCGCCGGCGGTCGGGTGAAGCGCCTCGCAAATCGTCTCGCGATTCTGCTCCAAAAACGCTGAACGCAGCTGAATATCGCCCTGGGGCGGCACAATCGTTCGCATCCGGCAAGCCCAACGGAGATCCCGCATGAACTACGCGCATTGCCTTCTCTGCGCCGCGCTCCTCTGTCCCGCCCCCGCCTGGTGCTCCGCCGGAAAGACGAGTCGCGAGACCATCGTGGTCCGCGGCCACAAGCGCAACTTCTGCCTGTTCGTTCCCAAATCGCTCCCCGCCGGCCCCGTGCCCTTGCTGTTGATGCTTCACGGCAGCGGCCGCGACGGCGCCACTCTGGTCAACAGGTGGAAAGACCTGGCGGCCGAGGAGAAGATCATCCTGGCCGGGCCGGATTCGCTCAATTCCGCCTTCTGGGTAACCCCCGTCGATGGCCCCGATTTCCTCTACGCCGTCGTCGAGCGTTTGAAGCAGGCGTACCCCGTCAACCCGCGGCGCGTCTACCTGTTCGGGCATTCGGCCGGCGCCGCCTTTGCCTTGCTGATGTCCCTGCGCGAGTCGCGGTACTTCGCCGCGGCCGCGGTCCACGCCGGAGCCTTGCAAGACTACGAGGTCGCGGATGGTGTCGCAAGAGCGAAGCGCATGATTCCCATAACCATCTTCTCGGGAACCGCTGATCCCATAGCTCCGATCAAAACGCTCCGCGCCACGCGCGACACATTGCGGAATGCGGGTTTCCCGGTCTCGCTGATCGAGATGCCCGGGCATGGCCACAACTACTATGCAGTCTCCGAGAAGCTCAACCGCCAGGCTTGGGATTTCCTCAAGCAATCTGTCCTCCCCGCCGAGCCACTCTACGAGCCTTACGAACTCGGGGCCCCGCGCAGTCCCGCCGTGGCGCGTGAGTTTCTGGGGACATGGGAAGGCACGCTCGTCGCGGCCGGTCGTCCGCTCCGCTTTGTCGTGAAGCTCACCAATGATGAACGCGGCGCCAGCGCCGTCCTCGTCAGTCCGGACCAGGGCGGCGCCGAGATCCCCGTCAGCACCATCGAGCAGCAGGGTGCCAGGCTGAAGCTGCTGATAAGGGTAGGGATCGGAGCCGAATATCGAGGTGAAATCAGTGCCGCCGGCACGGAACTTGCCGGCCGGTGGTTGCAGACGGGGAGCGATCTCCCGCTGAAACTCAAGAAGAAATGCGATTAACCGGCGATTCCTGGCCCATGAGGGGCTCGGGCCGGCAGCCGTCAGGGCGGATCCTGGCCTTGGCGTCGCTCGACCGCTGGTGGCGCTGTATTCTGACCACGCGGAGCTCCCCGTCCGGTCGTCGGCAGACTGGGAAGAGGGAATCGTGCCCGGCAAGTGGCATTCACGGACACTTCTGTTGAGCGGTGTGTCCGCAGGATTGCATCGCTGTCGCTCGACTGACCAATGGACCCATTACCCCGCAGTGCCCCGAATGCGCCGCGCCGCGGTCGTTGTAAAATGCCTGAAATGCAATCCGCGGCGCCGCTGATCACGACGGCTGACCTGGCGCGGGAGACAGCGGGCCGGCGCCTGATCCACCAGTCGCTCGATTACTGGGCGGAGCGCAACCCAGACGGCCTGGTGGTCATCAATGCCACGCGCGGAACAAGCCTGACTTGGCGGCAATTGCGCGATGCCAGCCTCGCCGCCGCCGAGAACCTGCGCCGCATGGGGTTTCGCAAAGGCGACTTTCTCGCCGCCTCCCTGCCTTTCCTCAGCGAGCACATCATCCTGGAATACGCCTGCTTCCGCGCCGGCGTCATCCACGCCCCGCTCGACCTGCGGCTCGGCCCGGCCGAGACCCTGCGCCAGGTCGCGGCCATCGGCGCGCGCGGCTATGCGTTCCTTGGGAACACGCCGCTGGCCGACTTCCGCGAGCTCGCCCTGGCCGTGAAAGCCCACTGTCCCACGGTCGAATTCCTGCTTCAATTCTCTCCGCCGCCCGAATGCCTCGACGGCGCCACGCCGGCCGCGCGGCTGTTCGAGCCGCCGGCATCGTCCCTTCCGCGCGTTGAAATCGCCGAGGACGACGGCGCGCAGGTGATCTTCACCACCGGCTCGACCGGCTCGCCCAAGCCGGCGCTGCTGTCGCACCGCGGCATCGTCGCCCAGAATTGCAGCCTGGGCACGGCGTTTCACTTCGGCCCCGATCAACGCGTGCTGCTGAACCTGCCCGCCTCGCACGTCGGCGGCCAGGCCGAGATCCTGATGACATCCCTGTTCTCGGGCGGCACGGCCGTCGCCCTGGAGATTTTCGACGCGGCGCTCTCCCTGGAGGCGATCCAGAAGCATAGGGTGACGATCCTGGGCCAGATCCCGGCGATGTTCCAGATGGAGTGGCGCCTGGGCTCCTACGCGAGCTATGACCTCTCCAGCCTGTGGGGCGTGGTCTACGGCGGCCAGGCCGTGCCACGGCCGTTCCTTGACAGGATGCGCACCATGGCCCCGCGTCTGGCCACCGGCCTGGGCCTGACCGAGGCCAGCGGCTTTTGCACGTTCACGCCTTTCACCGGCGACCCGGCCGAACTGGAGGGCACGGTCGGGCTGGCCGCGCCCGCGTACCCGTTGACCATCCGCGGCCCGCTGCAGCCCGGCGGCCTGGCCGGCGAAGAGCTCGCCGCAGGCGAGATCGGCCAGGTCTGTTTCCGCGGCCCGCAGAACTTCCGGGGCTATGTGAACGATCCGGCTGCGACCGCACAGGCGCTGTCCGCCGACGGCTGGCTCTACACCGGCGACATGGGTCGCCTGACGGAGCGCGGTTTGCAACTCGCCGGCCGCGCCAGATGGGTCATCAAGACCGCCGGCTATCAGGTGTTCCCCGGAGATGTGGAAAACCACTTCAGCGCTCTGGCCGACCGCGTGGCGGCCGTGGGCGTGGTCGGCCACGAGCACGCCCTCTGGAGCGAGGCCATCGTCGCCTTCGTGGAACAGCGGCCCGGCGCCGGTCTGACGGAGGCCGAACTGCGCCGCCACGCCCGCTCGCTGGCCGGCTATATGCGCCCCCTGCACTACGTCCTGCTGGAACCCGGCGCCATGCCCCTCAACCGCGTGGCCAAGGTCGATACGCTGAAACTCCTCGAGATGGCCCGTGCCGAGGTCCACCGGCTGCGCCGGCGCGGCCGCTGGGACGGCGGCGCCCAGGAACCGGAATAACCGCTCTTCTATACTCTTCGTGCCATAATCAAAGCCATGCAGCGAGCTCACTGGGTGGAACCGCGCAAGCCCGACAAAATCCGCACGCAAATGCACTACGCACGCCGGGGCGTCCTCACCGAGGAGATGGCCTTCGTGGCCCAACGCGAAGGCCTGCCGCCCGCGTTGGTGCGCGCCGAAGTGGCCCGTGGCCGGATGATTATCCCAGCCAATATCAATCACTTAAGCCTCGAGCCGATGGCTATCGGCATCGCCTCGCGATGCAAGATCAACGCCAACATCGGCAACTCCGCAACGGCTTCGAACATCGAAGGCGAGCTCGAAAAGCTGCACTACGCCGTCCATTTCGGGGCCGACACAGTGATGGACCTCTCTACCGGCGGCGATATCCCCGAAATCCGCCAGGCGATCATCGATGCCTCGCCCGTGCCCGTGGGGACGGTGCCGATCTACGAGGCCCTGGCCCGCGTGCGGCGCATCGAGGACTTGAGCGCGGCCGTCATGCTCGAGGTCATCGAGGAGCAGGCCGCCCAGGGCGTGGACTACATGACCATCCATGCCGGCGTCCTGGTGCAGCACATTCCTCTGACTACCCGCCGCGTCACCGGCATCGTCAGCCGCGGCGGCTCCATCCTGGCCGAATGGATGGTGAAGAACCACCGCCAGAACTTCCTCTACGAGCGCTTCGACGAGATCTGCCGGATCTTCCAGAAGTACGACGTCAGCTTTTCGCTGGGGGACGGGCTGCGGCCGGGGTCGCTGGCCGACGCGAGCGACGAGGCCCAGTTCGCCGAATTGAAGACCCTCGGGGAACTGACCCGGATCGCCTGGGAGCACGACGTGCAGGTGATGATCGAAGGTCCCGGCCACATTCCGATGGATCAGATCCAGCTCCAGGTTGAGAAGGAGATCGAGATGTGTGACGAGGCGCCCTTTTATACGTTGGGGCCGCTGGTCACCGACTTCGCCCCGGGTTACGACCACATCACCAGTGCCATCGGCGCGGCCATGATCGGCTGGTACGGCGCTTCCATGCTATGCTACGTGACGCCCAAGGAGCACCTCGGCCTGCCGAACAAAGAAGACGTCAAGCAGGGCATGATCGCCTACCGCATCGCCGCCCACGCCGCCGACATCGCCCGCCACCGGCGCGGCGTCCGCGAGCGCGACGACGAGCTATCCCGGGCCCGTTACCGCTTCGATTGGAACCGCCAGTTCGAGCTGGCCCTCGACCCCGCAACCGCGCGCGCCTATCACGACGAAACGCTGCCCCAGGAGGGCTTCAAGGAGGCGCACTTCTGCTCGATGTGCGGGCCGAAATTCTGTTCCATGAACATCTCGGCCAAGCTCGAGCAGTTCACCGCGCGGGACGCGCGCAGCGTGCTCGACGGCGGCCGGGAACCGGCCGAGCCGGGCATCGTCAATATCTCCGGCGTTTGAAGGCCGGCGCATCGGCCTCCGTCCGGTCCACGTCCTCTCAGCCGATCAGCTTTTGCACCAGACGTTCGAGCTCCTTCAGGTCCAGCGGCTTGGGCATGACGGCGTTGGCGCCCAGCAACTCGGCGGTGCGCAGGAATTGTCCCGAGAATGCGCCCGAAACGGCGACGATCTTCAGGTCTTTTCGTGTCTTTCGGAGCGTCCGGATGGTCTCGATGCCTTCTTGCTCGGGCATGACGAGATCGATGATGGCGAGGTCCGGATCGAAGCGTGTCGTCTGCTCCAGGGCATCCATGCCGTTGCAGGCCAATGCGGTCTCAAACCCCAATTCCGTCAGGAAATCCGTCAGGAGGTCCCGGATGGACGCCTCGTCGTCAACGATGAGGATCCGCTTTGCGGGCAAACTGCCTCCTTGCTCCGCCTCGCCCTAGGATTCATTCCCAGGCCTCGCAATCTTATTTTAACGTAGGGAAGCGGGATTCATGCAATCACGGACCGTACCACGAGTACTATGGATCATTTTGTGAGCATATAGACGGCAATTTCCGCCCTCAAGTTCGGCAGCCGACTCACCCGCTTGTGCCCGCTCAGGAAAAATCGCCTTTCGACGCTCCAACCTTGCGCCCGCACCAGTTCCTCGAAATCCAGCACCGTCAGGAAGTGAATATTGGGCGAATCGTGCCAGGCGTAAGGGAACAGCCGCGTCCGCGGCGCGCGCCCGCTCGCCAGGTGCGCGAACCGCACCCGCCAGTGGCCAAAGTTCGGGAACGCGATAATGGCGTGGCTCCCGATGCGCAGCATCTGGGTCAGAATATGCAGCGGCCGGCGCGTCTCCTGCACGGTCTGGCTGAGGATCACGTAGTCGAACGCTTTGTCCGGGTACTCGCTCAGGCTGCTTTCGACGTCGCCCTGGTACACCGGAACCCCTCGCGCCACGGCCGCCCGGACCAGTTCCGGTTGCAGCTCGATCCCGCGCGCTTCGACACCCTTCGTGGCTTGCAGAAACGCCAGCAGCGCGCCGTCCCCGCACCCCAGGTCGAGCACCCGGCTGCCCTGCGGCACCAGCTCCGAGATGAGCGCGTAATCGCTGCGCCCCAGCACCTCCCGGACCTTCACTGCCCGGCCTCCACTTCCCGCTGGCAGCGCGCCAGAAATCCGCGCAGGATGCCCGTTTGTTCGCCCACGTCCACCAGAAACGCGTCGTGGCCGTAGTTTGAAGTCAGTTCACAATAGGTCACGTCGTGATTGCGGCCCCGCAAGGCGTTGACAATCTCCAGCGACTGATAGCTCGGGTACAGCCAGTCCGAGGTGAAGCTGATCACCAGGAAGCGGCACCGCGCGCGCTCGAGCGACGCGGCCAGCGACGGGTAGCCCGCCGTCAGGTCGAAGTAGTCCATCGCCTTGGTGATGTACAAATAAGAATTCGCGTCAAATCGCCCCACGAACTGCGAACCGCGGTAGCGCAGGTAACTTTCCACCTCGAAATCGACGTCGAAGCCGAAGCTGAACTCCTCGCGCCCCCTCAGCCGCCGCCCGAATTTTTCGCGCATCGACTCGTCGCTCATGTAGGTAATGTGGCCCACCATGCGCGCCACCGCCAGCCCGCGCGCCGGCGGGTTGCCGGCATAGTAGTCGCCGCCCCGGAAATCGGGATCGGCCGCGATCGCCTGTCGCCCGACCTCGTTGAACGCGATCTGCTGCGCGCTGGATCGCGCCGTCGCGGCGATCGGAATGCTCGCGCAGACCGCATCGGGGAACGACACCGCCCACTCCAGCGCCTGCATCCCGCCCATCGAGCCGCCCGTCACCCCCAGCAGCCGCCGGATGCCCAGCGACTCCACCAGCATCTGCTGCAGCCGCACCATGTCGCCGATCGTGATCACCGGGAAACTCATGCCGTACGGCTTGCCCGTCGCCGGATTCGTTGACGCCGGTCCCGTCGTGCCGCGGCACCCGCCCAGCACATTCGCGCACAACACGTAATAGTGCTCGGTGTCGAAGGCCTTCCCCGGGCCGATCATGTTGTCCCACCAGCCCGTCTTGCCTTCGTGGTTGACGCCGGCGGCGTGGGCGTCACCGGTGAACGCGTGCAGAATCAGAATGGCGTTCGAGCGCCGCTCGTTCAGCTTGCCGTACGCCTCGTAGGCCACTTCCAGGCCGCGCAGCGTTTCGCCGCTGTCCAGCGACAGCTCGGGGAAGCGCACGGTTTGCGTCTCGGTAATCATCGCAGCCTATCCATTGAGTATGAACGATCGCCGGAGTGGCAACGGCCGCCGCCCAAGCTTCACGCTATCTGCCGCCAGGGTTCTTGGAGAGCCGCCCGCTGCGCCGTCATATCTCCCAGCGCCACAGGCTCGCGCCGACCGTGAAACCCGCGCCCACCGCGGCGTACAACACGTAATCGCCCTTCTTGAGCAACCCCCAATCGACGGCGTCCTGCGTCGCCAGCGGCAGCGTCGCCGAGGTCGTGTTGCCGTAGCGGTCGATGTCGATGATCACCCGCTCGTAGGGCATTTTGATGCGGTCCGCGCAGGCCGTGATGATGCGCCTGTTGGCCTGGTGCGGGATCATCACCGCGATATCTTCGGTCTTCAGGCCGTGCTCTTCCAGCAGCGCCGCGCTGATGTCGCCCATTTTCCTGACGGCGAATTTGAACACCGCCTGGCCCTGCTGCTTGATGTAGTGCAGCCGCTTCTCGACCGTTTCGTGCGAGGGCGGCAGCCGGCTGCCCCCGGCGGGCATGTTCAATACGTCCGCGCCCGAGCCGTCGATCAGGTGCTTGTGGCCGACGAAGCCGCGCTCGCCCTCCGCCGCCGGTTCGAGGATGAACGCGCCCGCCCCATCCCCAAACAGCACGCACGTCGCCCGGTCGGTGTAGTCGGTGATGCTCGACATCTTGTCCGCCCCGATCACCATCACCCGCTCGTGCATCCCCGAGGCGACCAGGTTGGCCCCTGTCGTCAGGCCGTACAGGAAGCTGCAGCAGGCCGCAATCAGGTCGAAGCCCCACACATCCGGGGCGCCGATCCGGTGCTGCACCAGGCACGCCGTCGAAGGAAACAGGTAATCCGGCGTCACCGTGCAGACGATGATCGCGTCCAGGTCCTTCGCACCCATCCCACGCTGTGCCAGCGCCGCGTTCGCCGCCTCCACGGCCATGTCCGACGTGGCCATCTCGGGCCCCGCGATGTGCCTCTCGCGGATGCCGGTGCGCTCCAGGATCCACTCGTTGTTGGTGTTCACCATCTTCTCGAGATCCTGGTTGGTCAGGAGTTTCGGCGGCACATAGCAGCCGTAGGCGCTGATTTTGACGTTACGCAATGAATGCTCTCCTTCGCCCGTTGAATCACGCCCTCTCCACCCGCGCGCGGGCGAAACGGACGAATCGCTCGGGAATGCCAGCAAAACTTCATTGTTATGCTAGGCCAGTAGAGGGATGCAACTTCAGACCGCACTCCCGTTCGAATCGCCCGAGCAGGTTTTCGCCCGCCTCTTCCGTCAATACCGTCCTCGCACGCCGCTGGCCGAGGTGCGCCTGGTTTTCAAGCGTTATGCCAACGCCAACAGCGCCATCTCCTTCCGCGAAGGCCGCCTCGCGGTGCGGCTCTCCGATCTGTGGCAGGGAGCGCCGGCCCAGGTTCTCGAGGCGCTGGCCGAAATCCTGATCGCTAAGATGTTCCGCCGCGAGTCACCCGCCCATGCCGCCACTCTCTACCGCCGCTGGTTGAACCGCCAGGATGTCCGCCGCAGCCTGCAGACGGTCAAGCTGGTGCGTGGCCGCAAGTTCGTCAGCAGTCCCCGCGGCCGCGCCTGGGATCTCGATGAAATCTTCGATGAGCTCAATGTGAAACACTTCAACGGCCTCATGCAGCGCCCCCAGCTCGGCTGGAGCCGCCGCGTCTCGCGCACTACGCTCGGCCATTACGATCCCTCGCACAACGCCATCATCCTCAGCCGTTTGCTCGATTCGCCCGATGTCAGCCGCCTCGCCGTCGAGTACGTCCTGTATCACGAAATGCTGCACCTGAAGCATCCCGTCGAGCACCACGGCGCGAGCCGCCGCGTCCATACCCGCGCCTTCCACGAAGACGAAAAGCGATTCGAGCGCCTCAAAGAAGCCAAGCAGATTCTCAAGCAACTCTGCGCCTCCACCCTCTTGCACTACTAGCCCGGATGTTGCACTTGCGATCGCAGCGAGGCGCGATGAGAGGGCCCCAACATCAAGCAATGCCAAAAGGCGCGCTCGCGGGAGCCGCCCGCAGTCGTACTTGGCCGCTACGTCTAGGACGGGGGGTGCCCCCTGGGCCCAGGGTAACGCAGTAGATGCGGCCCTATCGCGCGCCGCAGCCGATTGCTGGTGCAACATCCGGGCTAGCCCGCGCGGGCTGCGCGAACGGGCTTGCGCTCCGCCACCGCTCCTGAGCACGGCGTGCGCAATTGCATCGACCACCCTCAGACACCTTCGCCCGCGCCGGTCTCCTCGAAGATCCCGGGCCATGGAATCGCCGCACTCCTGAGTTCATGCTGAGCCGTCATGATAATCTGAACCAATGCCGCGGAACTGGCTCTTTTACTTGCGACCTCTGTCTTTCCTTTTTGCGATTTTTCCTTTGATTGGCGGGACAGCTTCCCCATCTTCCACGCGAGGCTATACCGTTCTTCCGGCTCCACAGATCGTGAAGCTGGAAGCAGAGGACTTTATTGTCAACGGTGACTGGCGGATTGCACTGGCAGAGGGCGTGCAACCCGACGATGTCGCGGTCGAATCGCTCAAACAACAGTTGGACGAGCGTTTCCATTTGAATGTCACCCAGGCGGCGGGGTCGTCCCACGACTCGCCGCGAGTCATCCGGTTGAGGGTGGCGCCGGACTCGGTCCCGATTGGGGCTGCAACGGACAAGAATGAAGCGGCGCTGAAAGAACAGGCCTACCGGCTCGATCTGAAGCGCGACCAGGTGACCATCGCCGCCAATGCCTCGCCGGGATTGTTTTATGGCGTCCAGACATTGCTTCAGTTATTGAAGGCACGCAATGGCCATTGGATCCTGCCCGTGGGGGAGATCACCGATTGGCCGGATCTCGAAATGCGCATCATCTACTGGGACGATGCGCATCACCTGGAGCCGCTGCCGGTGCTAAAGCAAGCCGTGCGGCAGGCAGCCTTCTATAAGATCAACGGATTCTCGCTCAAGCTGGAAGGTCACTTTCAGTTCAAACACGCGGCGCCGATCGTCGAACCGTACGCGCTTTCGCCCGCCGAGTATCAGGAACTGACCGACTACGCCTTGAAGTATTACGTGCAGCTCATTCCCTACCTCGATGGGCCAGCGCACATCTCTTTCATCCTCAAACATCCGGAGTATGCCTCGCTGCGTGAGTTTCCGGAGAGTAATTATGAAGCCTGCGCGGCGAACCCGGCCACTTACAAGTTCTACGAAGGCCTGTTTCAGGACCTGCTGGACGCCAACCGGGGCAGTAAGTACTTTGTGCTTTCGACCGACGAACCCTACTATCTCGGTCTCGCAAAGAATGCGCAATGCGATGAAGAGAGCCTGGCGAAAGAGAAAGGCAGCGTAGGGAAGGTATTCGCCGAGTTCGTGTCTAAAGCGGCCAGCTACCTGCACGACCGCGGCCGCACCGTGCTGTTCTGGGGCGAGTATCCGATGAAGCCGGATGACATCGCCGCGCTCCCAGCTTATATGGTCAACGCCGAAGTCTACGGCCCGGAGTTCGACCCCGTGTTTAAGGCGCATGGGATCCGGCAAATGATCTTTACCTCCACGGTCGGCTGGAAAGAGTTCTTCTTCTCGAATTACTATCTCCTGCCCGCTGAGGATCACATCGTCAGTCATGCATCTGGAGGGTATGGAACAGAGTTCCCAAGCCTTGGTTATGTGGGTCAGATGTTGGACACGATTGAGAACACGCCTGCGCGCACCACGGCCGACTTGATGGGAACATTCGTGGCCGGTTGGGCCGACACTGGCATTCATCCCGAGGTGATGTGGCTCGGTTATGCCACCGGCTCTGCGGCTGGCTGGCATCCCAAGGGAGCCAGCGAGCAGGAGTTGATGGCTACCTTTTATCCGCTGTTTTATGGACCCGGCGAAACGAACATGGGGCGGGTGTATCAGCTGTTAAGCGCGCAGGGTCAATTCTGGAAGGAAAGCTGGGACACTATTGCCTCCAACGCGCGGAGCCCAATCTGGGGCGACTGGGATCGCATCAATCATCCACCTCAGCCGGCGGAAGATCAAACTCTGCCGCTGCCCCCGGTACCAACACCGGACTTGCTGGCGCTGAATTACGACTGGACGGCGATGAGTCACACTCGCCTGGAACTTGCCGGCCGTTTCCTGGCCGGCAACGACGAACTGCTTGACCTATTGCATGAGAACCTGCAACGGGTGGAGTTCAATCGTTACAATATCGAGCTCTATATCGGGCTTGCTCAACTGTGCCGGCAGAACCTCGAGATGCTGCTGGGTCTTGGCCGGATCGATGCAACATTGAAGACCGCACAAGCCGCCGCCTCGAAAGGAGATGCCAAGGCCGCGGTTGACGCGATGGACGGCGCCCTGGACCTGGCTGAGAACATCCGCCAGCAAAGGAATCGGGTTTTTGCTGGCGCTATTGAGGTTTGGTACAAGAGTTGGTACCCTCGCGTGCTGGAAGCCAACGGCCGTCAGTATCTCGACAAGGTGGACGATGTGAAAGATCACCTGCCGGTTCGCACCGCGGACATGACTTACTTGATTTATCGCCAGTTACTGTATCCTTTCGGTAACTGGGAGCAGCAGGTGGAATCAGTCCGTAACTACTACGCGAGCGCGCATGGATTGCCGGTTCGCTCGCGCCATTGGAATTGGAAAGATTTGTCCACTTCGGTGCAACGCCCCGGGGCTGACGGCGGGAATTGATCTCTCCGTAGGACCAACGGAGTTATGTGCAACCAGCCGATCATAACTGGCTCTGTTTTCTTGAAGGCCATGAACAATCAGAGCAGGAGCTTACGAGCGGTGCTCAGGATCTCGGTCAGCCCTGATGTCAACTTGCTGCTGAATTACGCACACATCCTGAAACACGATTTACCGCCTCGGCCGTCTTCTGGACTCGCCCGACGTGAGCCGCCTGGGCATCGAGTATGTCCTGTATGGAGAAATGCTCCAATTGAAGCACCACGGCGAGCTGTCGCGTCCACACCCGAACCTTCCACGAAGAGGAGAAGCGTCTGGAACGCCTTAAAGCAATCAAGGAGATTCTCAAGCAGCTTTGCGCAGCGAGGATTTCGCACCAGTAGCCGCGGCCAAAGTGTGATCCATGGAAATGCGCGAGCATCGAGATAAGGGATCTATGACTTCGAGAAAGAAACAGTCGCTCCCACACGCCCTGTGCGCGGCCTTTCAGGGCGAGCCCGGTGCCTTCAGCCACCAGGCCGCCCTGGACCTGCTTGGGCCCGCGGTCGTCGTCCAGCCCTGCACGCGCTTCGAGGACGTCTTCGTGGCGCTGCGCGACGGCCAGGTCAACGCCGCCGTGATCCCCATCGAAAACACACTCCACGGCTCGGTCCACGAAAACTACGACCACCTGCTGCACTTCGACTTCCGCATCGTCGCCGAGACCAGCGTGCGCATCGTCCACAACCTGATCGCCGCTCCCGGCGTGCGCTTCAAGGATGTCCGCCGCGCCTTCTCCCACCCCGTCGCCATCAACCAGTGCCTCGACTTTTTCGCCGCCAATCCGCAGATTCAGCGCGAGCCCTTCTACGACACCGCCGGCAGCGTGAAGATGGTCACCCACGAGAACCTGCGCGACGCCGCCGCGATTGCCAGCGCGGTTTCGGCGGAGATCTATGGCGCCCGCATCCTGAAGCGCTCCATTGAGGACGACCGGCAGAACATCACCCGCTTCTTCCTCCTGCGCCGCCCCGATCAGCCCGCGCTGCCTCTCCAGGAAACCGCTAAAAAAGGATGGAAAACCTCCCTCGTCTTCACCGTCCGCAACATTCCCGGTTCGCTTTTCCGCGCCCTCAGCGCCTTTGCCCTGCGCGACATCAGCATCATCAAGATCGAATCGCGTCCCTTGCGCGGCAAGCCCTGGGAATACCTCTTCTACCTCGACCTGATCGGCTCAACAGAGGAGGAACGTGTCCAGCGCGCCCTCGCGCATCTGCAGGAACTCGCCGACATGCTTCGCGTGCTGGGCTGCTACCGTGCTTGAGCGCGAGGATTCGCGCTCCGTCTTCGCGATAAACTAAAAAGATCCCTTCTCCGCGGTCGCGCGCCCGGCGCAGTTCCGGTGCCGCGTTCGCTCGCGCCGCTGGAGTCGCCTTGCAATTTAGATGGCACAAGAACTCACGCTCGACTTCCTTGGCAACCTGCGCCGCACCCACCACTGCGGTGAATTGCGTCTGGCCGACGACGGCCGCCGCGTCGTCCTCATGGGCTGGGTGTACCGCCGCCGCGACCTCGGTGGCGTGATCTTCATCCACCTGCGCGACCGCGAGGGCGTCACCCAGATCGTCTTCCGTGCCGGCGCCGACCCGAACCTGCACGCCCGCGCCGAGCAGCTTCGCTCGGAATACGTCATCGCCGTCGAGGGCTTCGTCGAGAAGCGCTCCGCCGACACCGTCAACCTGGCCATCGAAACCGGCGAAGTGGAAGTCGTCGCCGAAAAGCTGCTGATCCTCAACACCAGCGAGACCCCGCCCTTCCCCATGGAGGAGCACATCGACGTCGGGGAGGACGCGCGTCTCAAGTACCGCTACGTCGACTTGCGCCGCCCGCACATGCAGCGCAACATCATCCTGCGCTCGCGCATCTCGCTCGCCGCCCGCGAGGCGCTCTACGCGCAGGGCTTCCTCGAAATCGAAACGCCGTTTCTCTCCAAGACCGCGCCCGAGGGCGCGCGCGACTTCCTCGTCCCCTCGCGCATCCAGCACGGCATGTTCTACGCCCTGCCGCAGTCCCCGCAGATCTTCAAGCAACTGCTGATGGTCTCGGGCTACGACCGCTACTTCCAGATCGTGCGCTGCTTCCGCGACGAGGACCTGCGCGCCGACCGCCAGCTCGAGTTCACCCAGATCGACCTCGAGATGTCGTTCCCCCAGGAGGAGCAGATCTTCGAGGTCATCGAGCCGCTGGTCCAGAAGATCTGCGCCGTGGCGGGCTTCGATATCCCGACGCCCTTCCCGCGCATCACCTACTCCGAAGCGATGCGGTCCTACGGCTCCGACAAGCCCGATCTGCGCCTGCCGCGCTTCTGGCCCGTCGAACATCTCTTCCCCGCCGAGGCCAACCTGACCACCGCCGGCCTGCCTCTCGTCGCGATTCACATCCCGAATACCGGCGTCGTGACCCGCCGCGAGCGCGACGAACTCAAGGCCTTCGGCGTCGAGCGCGGCCTGAGAGTCCTCGATGACGTGAAGCGCCTGGACCGCGACTTCCCCGAACCCATGGCCCGCGTGCGCGCGCTCTGCGGCGCCGCCGAAAACGATTTGTTGATCCTCGCCGGCTGGCCCTCCGAGCCGCTCGGGGCACGGCCCGAGGAGACCGTCTTCCAGGCCTGCGGCCAGTTGCGCCTGGCCGCCGCGCAGAAGTTCGCCGACCGCCACAATTTGCTCGACCCCAAGGTCATGAAGTTCCTCTGGGTCGTCGATTTTCCGATGTTCGAATGGGACAACGAGGAGCAGCGCTGGGCCGCCGCGCACCACCCCTTCTGCTCGCCCAAGGAAGACGATCTCGCCCTGCTCACCGCCGACCCCGCGCGCTGCCGCGCCCGCAGCTACGACCTCGTGCTCAACGGCACCGAACTCGGCAGCGGGTCGATTCGTATCCATCGCCAGGACATCCAGGCGCTGGTCTTCGACGCCATCGGCCTGTCGCGCGAGGAGGCCCGCTCCAAGTTCGGCTATCTGCTCGACGCCCTCACCTTCGGCGCTCCGCCCCACGGCGGCATCGCCCTGGGCCTCGACCGCCTGGTGATGCTGCTGGCTGGTGAGTCCTCGATTCGCGACGTGATCCCGTTCCCTAAGACCGCCAAGGGCACCGACCTGATGTGCGAGTCGCCCTCGCCCGCCAACCCGCGCCAGCTCCGCGAGCTCGGGATCCAGCTCCGCCACGGCCATTAGCAGGTTCCGCGGATATTTACGGAACCGCTTGTTTCAGAGATGGAATGAGAAGGCTGGCCCCGCGACTGTAAAGGAGGGGATCCTGCTTCATCGCCTTCCGCCCCTTTACAATCTCCAGAAACGCCCGCGCCGCGTAGCCCGGCGCCGCGCTCTCTCAAATCATGCTTTCCTATTGGTATGCCCAAACGCCGTGATTTCCTGAAGTCCCTCCCCGTTCTCGGGCTGGAGCCGGGCGCCGAGGCGGCGGAACAAAGCACGATCTACATCCCGGCGCGCCAGTTCGAGACCGACCGCACCCTGATCCTCGATTTCATGGAAGAGTTCTCCTTCGCCATGCTCGTCACGGCCAAGAGCGGCGTCCACATCACCAACGTGCCCACTTTGTTGGACCGTTCGGCCGAAGGCTGGGGCAAGCTGTGGTGGCACATCGCCAGGGGCAACGCGCAGAACCAGGTCTTCGACGGCAGCGCCGATTGCACGGTGGTGTTCCACGGCCCGCACGGCTACATTTCGCCCAATTGGTACAGCGAAAAACACAGCGTCCCGACCTGGAACTTCGCCATCGTGCACGCCACCGGCAAGCCCCGGCGCCTCGACGACGATGCCACCTTCGCCCGCTCGCTCGAACGCCTGGTGGCGCGCAACGAGGGCGCTTACGGGGGCGGCAGCGAATGGGAACTTTCGAAGCTCTCCGACTCCTACCTGAAGGGCATGCGCCAGGGCATTGTGGCCTATGAGATGGTCGTCGATCAGGTCGAAGCGAAGTTCAAACTGGGGCAGGACCGCTCCCCCGAGGACCGTGCCGGAATCCTCAAGGGCCTTAAGACCGGCCGCAAGGAACGCAACCTGCTCGAACTGACCGAAGCGTACTACACGCGCATCAAAGCTTAGCCGCGCCGTTTCGACACGCGGGCCGGCAAACCGGCGAAGCGCCCGTCCTCCCGCCGGGCGTGGCAATCGGCTCGGCATGGGGCCCTTCACGGCGCGGGCTCTGCGATGGAATTGGAAGAGCTGCCTCCGCTCACGTTTGAGCAGGCGCTGCATCGATATGCAGCCCGAGCCTGAAGTCCACGGCTCCGGCGGTCAGAACGGCCCAGCCCCGGAGCAGTTCTAGGGCCTGTTCACGCTACCCGAACGGATGGCGCTGCGCGCGAAAAGCGTCTCAGGCGAGGCGGAGGACGCTGGCTTTGGCCATTCCAAGGCGAGGACGACAACGAAGGCTGAGGCGCTTTTCGCCGCAACCCGGAGGGACGCGCGCCGGTTTCCCCGATTTCGGCGTCGCTCGTCGCTCGCCGCACACCCGGTATGCCTCGCTCCTCGCTCCTGGAACTCTTCAAAAACCGGCTCCCGTCGCCGCCGTCCGCGTAGTGTGAGCAGGCCCTAGTTCTCTCCCCGGATCGCCCCGCCCGGCGGGACGCGATCGGGTTCCGCTGTCAACAGGAAATCGTTGAACAGCAACACGGCGTCGCGGTGCACGAGCCCCGCCAGCAGGCCACTCTCGACCACGCCGCCATCGGCCGCGCAGCCGCCGCGGGTCTGGACAAACTCGTTCAACCGGCGCGATTCATCCTCCATCCATCGCCGGGCTGCTTCCCCGCTCACTAGGCCTGCGGCATCGACTTCCTTCCCGGCAAACATCCAACCGTGGCCGTACGGATCGCCGGTCAGCCGCGACGGGTCCGAGCGCAGCGCCAGATTCCACGCTGTGAGGGTCATCGGGCGCGGGAAAACGGCCAGCCAGTCGTGTCCGGCGGCCCGCAATACAGCGCCCGGCATGCTCCTCGCCGGTGCGCCGGCGGCCGGCCCGGACGCGCCGGGCGGAGTGACGAACTCGACGCTCTCAACCCGCCCCAGCAACCGTGCGAACAACGCGTCGATGCCGACGTGGCACAGGCCGTCCTCGGCCACGTCCAGCCACATGTGGTTGGACGTGTATCGCAGCTCGCGCCGCACGGGCAATTCACCGTCCTCGATCTCCTCCGGGCCGCCGCGCGCCGGCGCCGTCTTCATCTCGAGGTACAAATCGCAATAGTGAAAAGCCCCGCTGCCGCAGCGCGAGACCGCCGCTTCGCTCCACGGCACCAGCCGCATCACCGGTGCCGCCGAGCAGTATTGCATCAACGATTCGACCAGCTGTGGGCACACCGTCGCGGAGCCGGGAGCCTGCCTGAGCCGCCGGAAGGCCGCGCATTCGGCAAACCGCGCCGAGGAACACAACTCCGCTCCCGCGGCGGCGGTTTGCGGAATCAGCTTCCGCACCGGCGCCAACTGGCACGAGCGCACCTGCGCCTCGCTCAGGAAGGGACAGATCATAACCCCCTCCGCGGCGGCTTCAGCAGCCCTTCGGTTTGCGCGGCGCCTCGGGCGTGTCGCCCGGATGGTCAACCGGCTCGCCTCCATCCGCCATGGTCAGGCCCAGGCCGGGCAGGTCGAAGGAGTGGCCGTCAAAGCCCCTCATCAGGCCGCTCAATGCAGCTTCAATCGAGCGCTGGCTGGCCTTCTTGCGCATGCGCGCGAGAACGTCCTGCAGCACTCCGTAGCCCAGCGCGACAAAGCACACCACGGTAACGATCCCCAGGCTCAGGTTGATCACATTCAGCCACAATGTCTGCGGATCGCTCCAGTTGACTCCAAACATGCACACCTCCAGACAGTAATCACCCAGCCCAATCAGTGCACGTTGTCAGCCAAAGACTAAGTCATTGACACGTATACCAGAGGACCCGTTCGCCACAGCATCCGATGTAGGATTATAAGATTTTCAAGTCTGATTTTCAGACACGAGACATCATCAGGTGGATTTCAAGACGGGAGTCGGAAAACGCGCCAGCCGCTCCCCCGGCCGCCCGCACCTCGTTGTCTCCCGCCCTTTGACGGTCTACCGAACCACCCGCGCCGCGCGCCTTACCAATGCGTGAGCGATCCGTCGGGGCGATTGTAGATATTCCGGTGTATCGTCTGCGTCACTTCCCCAATCTGGGTGAGCGGGCTGGTGTCGATCGTCACGCCCAGCCCCGGGCGCTCGTTGGGGTACACTTTGCCGCCCTTGAAATCCACGTACTCGGGCAAATATGGGATCTTGTGGTCGGCGTAGTTGTACTCGAACATCACTGAATACGGGAAAGTGACCAGGCAGTTCACCAGCGCCGCGGTGGCCACGGGGCCGGTAAAGTGCGGCACCATGCCCACGGCGTGCGTTTCGCACAGCGCCATGATCTTGAGGAACTCGGTGATGCCGCCGCAGTTGGGCAGCGTGACGCGGTTGTAGTCGATGTCGTGATTTTCGACCAGCTTGTTGAAATCCCAGCGCCAGCCCCACTCCTCGCCCGCCGCAATGGGCACCGAGGTCAGCAGGCGCAGCTTGGGGATGTCCTCCAGGAAATGCTCGTCGCGAACGGGATCTTCTACCAGGTAGGGCGAATACTCCTCGATCAGCTTGCAGCCGCGCAGCGCGTCGGCGAACTCGAAACGCTGGTGGAAATCGACGCTCCAGTCGCCGCTGGAGCCCAACGCCTCTCGGATCTCCTTGGCCTCCCGGGCCAGTTGGAGCAGCCGCGCCCGCACTTCCCACGGCCCTCCGCCGGCATCGGCCGCGCCGATCCGGTAGACCTTGTACCCCGCCGCCAGGGTGGCCTGCACGCGCTCCTTCACCGTCGGCTGCGCGCCGCCCGCCGCGGCCGGCGGCCGCACGTTGCCGGTGTTGTAACACTCGCAGTACTGGCGCACCGCGCCGCCCAGCAGTTCGTGAACGGGCACGCCGAGGGCCTTGCCCTTGATGTCCCACAGCGCCAGGTCGAGCGCCCCCATCGCATCCTGCTTCTCCCTCCCCGGAGGGTAGAACCAGGCCATGTATTCTTCCTGCCAGATCTCTTCGATCCGGAACGGGTCCTTGCCGATCAGCGAGCCGGCGCACTGCTCCAGCGTGTCTTTGGCACCGCCCTCGCCGATGCCCGTGATGCCGGCCTCGGTCTCCACCGTCACCAGCATGTTGCTCTGGTTGAAAATCAGGTTGAGCTCCGGCGGCCGGTAAATGCGGACCCGCGTGATCTTGGTTTTCGGCAACGCGGCCTCAGCCCGCCGGGGAAGAACCGCGAACGCCGCCGGCGCGGCCGCCAGCGATTTCAGAAATGATCTGCGCTGCATGAGCGAATCCTATCGCAAAACGGAGAGCTCGGACGGCTTGATCAACTCCATCCGCGATCTCACTTCTGGCTGCCGCCCGGATTTCTGCCGTCCCGCCGCTCGTGACTCGCCCTGGTTGATGGCGCCGCGCCTACCTCGTCCCCTCCGGCCCCTTGACGATCTCTAGGAACGCCTGCGCTGCGTGGCTCAGCACCCGCCGCGCCGGAAAGATCAGCCGGATCTTGCGCTCCACGGTTAGCTCCTCGACCCGCACTTCCCTCAGCAGCCCCTGCTCCAGGTCCTGCTCCACGCACATTTTGGGTACGAACGCCACGCCCTCGTTGCGCGCCACCATCAGCCGGATTGTCTCCACCGTCGGCATCTCGACGTCCATGTTCAGCGGCACTTTCGACCGCTGGAACGCCTTCAGCACCACCTCGCGGTACGGCGACAGAACGTTGTGCGCGATGAACGTCTCCATGCCCAGCTCGCGGATCGATACCGCCTCGCGTTGCGCGAAGCGGTGCTGCGGGCTGACCACGAAACACAGGTGGTCGACAAAGATCTCGTGCGACTCCAGCCGGTCGTCTTCCGGGTCGTAGCTGATCACGCCCAGTTCCAGATCGCCGTCGATCAGTTGCGCCGGGATGCGGCTCGACAGCGTCCGCCGCACCTGCACCTTCACCTTCGGATACTGCCGCCGGTAATTCACGATGTGGTGCATCAGGTACAGCGACGTCGTCTCGTTGGCCCCGATCACCAGCCGCCCCGAGGCCATGTCGCGCAACTCGGCCAGCGAGTTCTCCAGCTCGCGCTCCAGGTTGTCGAAGCGCCGGCAATATTCCAGCACCAGCCGTCCGGCGTCGGTCAGGATCAGCTCACGCCCCGTCCGGTCGATCAGCTTCTCGCCCAGTTCCGCTTCCAGCCGCTGAACGGCGAGCGAAATCGCCGGCTGCGTCCGCAGCAGCTTCTCTCCGGCGCGCGAGAAACTGCGCTCCGTCGCGACGGTCAAAAACACCTTCAAAGGATAAAGTTCCATACTCCGCCCTCACTTCACGAATACGAACGACCCAATGTATTTATGAATATTATCACATGCGATTGGCTTATCCAATGGATTGTCACTATAAATTTGTCCGATCACCATCCGCACGGGGACAATGGAAGGAAGCATCCCGCGGGCGCGGAGCAACAGGCCGCCCTGTGGGAAAACCTGCAATCGGGATCCCACACCGGGATTCCGGCACAAAGGAGAGCTCCGATCCATGGCCCAGACGCTGGATAAGAATCGCGTCTTCATTTTTGACACCACGTTGCGCGACGGCGAGCAGTCGCCCGGCTGCAGCATGAACGTCCCCGAAAAGCTGCGCATGGCCCACAAGCTGGCCGAGCTGGGCGTTGACATTCTCGAGGCCGGTTTTCCGATCGCCTCCGAGGGCGACTTCGAAGCCGTGCGTACCGTCGCCCACGAGCTGCCCTGGGTGCGGGTCGCCGCGCTTGCGCGCGCCTGCAAGCTGGATGTGGAACGTGCCGCCGCCTCGCTCGAAGCCGCGCGCCGCCCGCGTATCCACACCTTCATCGCCACCAGCGACATCCATCTCCAGTACAAGCTCAAGAAGACCCGCCAGCAGGTTCTCGACGAGGCTTGCGCCGCCGTGACGCTGGCCCGAACTTACGTCGAGGACGTCGAATTCTCGGCCGAGGATGCCACGCGCACCGACTACGACTACCTCGAGCAGGTCAGCCTGGCAGTGATCGACGCCGGAGCGTCCACCGTCAATCTGCCCGACACGGTCGGCTACTCCGTGCCGCAGGAGTATTGCGCACTGATCGCACGCATCGTCGCCGCCGTGGACGGCCGCGCCATCATCAGCGTTCATTGTCACGACGATCTGGGCCTCGCCAGCGCCAACTCCATCGCCGCCGTGACGGGCGGGGCGCGGCAGATCGAGTGCACCATCAACGGCATCGGCGAGCGCGCCGGCAACTGTTCGCTGGAGGAGGTCGTGATGGCCTTCCGCATCCGCAAGGACCAGTTGCCCTACCACACCGCGATCAACACCCAGCACCTGTACCCCGCCAGCAAACTGCTCACCGAGTTCATCGCCTTCGGCCCCCAGCCCAACAAGGCCATCGTCGGCGCCAACGCCTTCGCCCACGAAGCTGGCATCCACCAGGACGGCTATCTCAAGGAAAAGACGACCTACGAGATCATCGATCCCAAGAGCATCGGCATCCCCGAAGGGCGTCTCGTGCTGGGCAAGCACAGCGGGCGCCACGCCCTGCGCTCCAAGTGCGAGCACCTCGGCTACAACCTCTCCAAGGAAGAGCTGGACGTCGTCTATCAGGGCTTCATCGAGATCGCCGACCGCAAGAAAAACGTCGCCGACCAGGAGATCCTGGCCATTATTCGCACCCTCAAGCTCAGCGAGCGCATGTCCAAGGATGTTCCGGTGAGCGGCGACTGAGCGCACCCGCCATTCACATCGGACAATAGGGACAGGCCCGGCGCGTTGGCTCCTGAAGGGCCTTTGAGGATCTAGCGACACACTATGCAATTGAATGTACTGGTCCTGCCCGGCGACGGCATCGGGACCGAAGTCACCCGCGAAGCAGTCAAGGTGCTGCGCCGCATCAGCGGCAAATTCGGCCACACCATCCAGCTCACCGAAGGCCTGCTGGGCGGCGTCGCGATTCACAAAACCGGCCAGCCGATGCCGGACGAAACCGCGCGCCTCGCGCAGGCCGCCGACGCCACGCTGCTGGGCGCGGTCGGATTGCCCGAGTTCGACAACGCGCCGCCGGCCCAGCGCCCCGAGCGCGGACTGCTGGGCATCCGCCAGATCCTGGGCGTGTATGCCAACCTGCGCCCGGTGCGGACGTACAAGGCGCTCATCGATTCCTCGCCGCTCAAGAACGAGCGCGTCGCCGGCGCCGACATGATCATCGTGCGCGAGCTGACCGGAGGCATTTACTACGGCACGCCGCGCGGCATCTCCGGCTCCGGCGACAGCGAGCGCGCCTTCAACACGATGAGTTACACGCGCGCCGAAATCGCGCGCATCGGCCGCATGGCGTTTCACCTCGCCGCCCGCCGGCGCAGGAAGGTCTCCTCGGTCGACAAGTCGAACGTGCTCGAATGCTCGCAGCTCTGGCGGCGTGTGATGGTCGAGATTTCGGCGGATTATCCTGGCATCGAGCTGGAGCACGTCCTGGTCGACAACTGCGCCATGCAGCTGGTGCTCAACCCGGCGCGCTTCGACGTGATCGTGACGGAAAACATGTTCGGCGACATCCTCAGCGACGAGGGCGCCGTGCTGGCCGGCTCGATCGGCATGCTGCCATCGGCCTCGCTGGGAGAGCGGCGGCCGTCGGGAGCGTTCACCGGCCTGTACGAACCGGTCCACGGCTCTGCGCCGGACATTGCCGGGCAGAACAAAGCGAATCCCCTGGGCGCCATCGGTAGCGTCGCGGCGATGCTGGAATACAGCTTCGGATTGGCGGAAGAAGCGGCCGCGGTGAACCGCGCCATCGAAGAGATTCTGAACAGCGGCCACGTCACGGCCGACCTGAAGCCCAAGGGCGCGCCGGCGACCACGTCGCAGGTCGGCGATGCCATTTGCGAGGCGATATGAAGGAACCGGATTCGGAGTGCCGCGGGCGCCTCCGGGAAGCCAGGGCGAAGGACCCCGATTGACCGATTTCGGTCAACCAGTTTTTGTATGTTTTGATTTTAAACGTCAATTTTTGACCGATGACCGATTTCGGTCATTTGCAGCCGGCTGAGAGAGGGTGGTTGGGCCGTTCCAACCGGCAGTTTTGAGAGAATCGAGAAGCCATCATGACCCGTCCCCGTACCATCATTGAAAAGCTCTGGGATGCGCACGTCGTCTCCAAAGCGGCGGATGCCCCGGCGCTGCTGTACATCGACCTGCACCTGGTCCACGAAGTGACCTCGCCGCAGGCCTTCGACGGCTTGCGCCAGCGAGGCTTGAAGGTCCGCCGGCCCGACCTGACTATCGCCACCTGCGACCACTCGACGCCGACCACGCCCAAGTCGCTGCCGATCGTCGATGCGGTGGCGAAAGCGCAGATCGAACGGCTGGGCATGAACTGCAAAGAGTTTGGCATTCCACTGTTCGACTACTTCAGCGACAAACAGGGCATCGTGCACGTCATCGGCCCCGAAAACGGCCTCACGCAGCCCGGCATGACCGTGGTCTGCGGCGACTCGCACACCGCCACGCACGGCGCCTTCGGCGCGCTGGCCTTCGGCATCGGCACCAGCGAAGTAGAACACGTCCTGGCTACGCAATGCCTGCTGCAGCGCCCCTCGCGCAGCTTTGCGGTGCGCGTGGGCGGCGCGCTGCGCCCGGGCGTCACCGCCAAGGACATCATCCTGGCCCTCATCGCGAAGCTCGGCATTGGCGGCGGCACGGGATGCGTTTTCGAATACTCCGGGCCGGCCATCCGCGCGCTTTCGATGGACGAGCGCATGACGGTGTGCAATATGTCGATCGAAGCCGGCGCCCGCGCCGGGCTGATCGCGCCCGATGACACAACCTATAACTACCTGCACGGCAAACCATTCGCGCCCCAGAACGAAGATTGGGACGCGGCTGTCGCCCGCTGGCGTTTATTGCCCACCGACGACGGCGCGAGTTACGACCATGAACTGGCGTTGGACGCTTCGACGCTGGAACCGATGATCACGTTCGGCAACAATCCGGGCATGGGCATGGCGATTACCGGCCGGGTGCCGGAGCCGGCCGCCGTGGGCGACGCGATGGTGCGGGAAACTCTCGCCAAAGCCCTCCGATACATGGACCTGACGCCTGGAAGGCCGCTCCTGGGCCACCCCGTCGACGTGGTTTTCATCGGCAGTTGCACCAACTCGCGGATGCCCGACCTGCGGGCCGCTGCCTCGATTTTGAAGGGCCGCAAAGTCGACCCGAAAGTGCGCGTTCTGGTGGTTCCGGGCTCGCAGCCGATCAAACGCCAGGCCGAGGCTGAGGGGCTCGACCGCATCTTCCTGGAAGCCGGGGCGGAGTGGCGCGAAGCCGGCTGCTCGATGTGCATCGCCATGAACGGCGACCAACTGCAGCCCGGCCAGTACAGCGTCTCGACTTCCAACCGCAACTTCGAGGGACGCCAGGGCAAGGGCGGGCGGACGTTCCTGGCGAGCCCGCTGACCGCTGCGGCGACCGCCGTGACGGGCGTCGTGACGGACCCGCGGACGCTGATCGGCTAGAAAGGAAACGGCAATGGAGAAGTTCACCGCATTCGAAAGCAAGGTCGTCGTTTTCCCGGTCGATAACATCGACACGGACCAGATCATCCCGGCGCGCTTTCTGAAGACGATTTCGAAGGCCGGCCTGGGCGACCAGCTGTTCTACGATTACCGCTACGACGCCGCGGGCAAGCCGAAGCCGGAGTTCATCCTCAACCAGCCGCGCGCGAAGGAGTGCCAGGTGCTGCTCGCCGGGGATAACTTCGGCTGCGGGTCGTCGCGCGAGCACGCGCCGTGGGCGCTGACACAGTATGGCTTCCGCGCGATCGTCTCCACCAGCTTCGCCGACATCTTCAAGAACAACTCGCTGAAGAATGGCCTGCTGCCGGTCGTAGTCCCGCGCGAGGTGCACGCCAAACTGCTGGCGCTGGGAGCGGACGCCACCGTGAAGATCGACCTCGCCTCGCAGACGCTGGCCTTCGGCGCGGGCGAGAAGTGCGAGTTCCCGGTGGACCCGTTTTCGAAAACCTGCCTGCTGGAAGGCGTGGACGAGCTGGGCTACATCCTGCGCCAGACCGGCGCCATCGCGGCCTACGAAGAGCGGCGCGAGTCGAAGCTTTCGACCCTCGCCGCGGGGTAAAAAACGGGTCCGCGCGGGGCGAACAAAGAGCGTCGATGGGCCCGATTTTGCGCTGCGGGCTTAATGTTAGTAAGTCCAATCATTGCAATAGATCCACGGTGAAACACGGTGAACCGTGTTAATGTGGAGTTTTAATGTCTGTAAGTCCAATCATTGCAATAGATCCACCGTGACGCACGGTGCACCGTGTTAATGTGGCACCTTAATGTCAGTAAGTCCAATGATTGCAACAGATCCACCGTGACGCACGGTGCGGCGTGTTAATGTTCGTCAAAATGCCCGTCAAATTGACCTAAGTCATTTATTTGCCATAGATCCACCGTGAAGCGCGGTGAGAATCTCGCAAGTCCTTTAGAACTAGGCACTTGCGGGCATCGCGGAAACGTATTTTCGGCCAATTCCAGCTAAGTCCTAGATAAAACCATAGTTACGCGGGATGGCAAAAAACCGGTGTTTTCACGGTCAACACACGGTGAAAACCGCGTTTTTCACGGTTGAGTCGCACTCGGCGCAGCGTGGATCGGCGCGAATTCGGCACTACCGGCGCGCGCGGGGGCGGAGGATGGACTCAGAGCCCTGGTTCGGAGCTCTGCGCCATCTCCTTGAGGTTGAATTTGGTCTTGATGGCCATCGGGCCCATGGAAGTCTGGAAGCTCAGTTCCTCGGTGCTGTTGTCCAGCGCCAGGGAGCGCGGGAACAGGAACAGGCGCACGCGTCCCGAGGAACCCTGGACCGACTCGACGCGCTCGGGAGCGACCGGCTGGCCGTTGTGGGTCAGGGAAGTGGCCTGAATCATGCGCGCGTCCATGGCCTTGCGGCGCGCCTCGATCTGCTCGGGGGGTTGGTTCTGATTCTGTCCGCCCCAGCCGCCCTCGCCGCCCTCACCACCTTGGTCGCCCTGCCGGCCACGGCGCCCGGGGCCCGTGGTGGTGACGGACACGATGTAGTAGTCCTTGGAGAAACCGGCCACGGCGTCGGTGAATTCCTTCGACTCGGAGCGAGCTTCGGCATCGCGCACCAGCGGGGCGCTCTCCCAGCGGACAATCGCCATGGGCGTGTTACCGCCCTGGTCGCCGCCCATGCCGCCGCCGCGGCCGTAACCGCCGCCACCGCCCATCCCACCGCCGCCACCCATGCCGCCACCGCGGCCCATGCCACCGCCGCCACCCATGCCGCCGCCACCGCCTCCGCCGTAGCCGCCGCCACCGTTACCCATACCACCGGTGCCACTCATATCGGGGCCTCCGCCGCCCGTGCCACGGCGGCCGCCCATGCCGTTGGCGTCAAACTGCATCGGGACGGCCTTGGACCAGGGCGACTTGTTGAGGAACTTCTGCAGATCCTTATCTGACCAGTCGGCAGGCTTCTTGTCCTTCCAGGGATCGCCCGCCCAAACGATGGCGGCCAGCGCCAGGCCGCCGAAAACTAATACGGAAGCTCGCATCGGATTCTCCTTTTCATGCGGCTGTCGGGGCCGCGAGCAGACGCGGTTGTCCTATTGTCACTCACTAGCGACGAACGGGGCGGGGCGCAAGTTACCGCGAAGACCACGCGTTCAGACGCCGAAGACGGAGGCGATGGCCTGAAGGTAGGCCAGGCCGTTTTCGGTGTCCGGCTCCAGGTAGCTGCCCTCGGTCCACTCGTTCCAGGCGTTGAGGGTCAGAATCTTCGCGTCGTCCTTTGAACCCTGCGCCGGGCGGGAATCCAGAAACTCCCTGGCCGAGCGCAGAGCGTCGTGGAAGGCGGCCGGGGTGTTGCCCTTCAGGACCGGCGTGAAGGGGTAGCCGGAGTTGTCGAAGCGGTCGGTCTGGACGGTGCGCGGGCTGGAGTCCCAGCCCATGGTGACGTTGGGATGGAAGGGCAGTCCGAACTCGGAGTTGGCCTGGCGCCAGTAGCGGGCGGCGGCGGCGGCGACTTCCCGGTAGTCCGTCTCCGGGAAGTTGCGCAACGGGACGGCGTGAATCCAGACGTAAGAGCCGACGCTGTCGAAGCCGAGGTGCTCGAGAAGCTGGCGGCGGGTGCCGGAACTGCGCATGGAGGAGGGGAGCTGGACGCCCCAGTCGACGGCATTGAGATGGAGGCCGTCCAGGCCCGCGGCGCGGACCTTCTGGCGGAAGCGGTCGAAGGCGGCGCGGAGGGCGCCGGCACCGCCGAGGCCGTCGAGCAGGCGGTAGGTCTCGTAGATGGAGAAGTAGGGCTTGCCGTCGATCTTCCAATAGGAGGGATGGACGAAGTAGCGCTGGATAACGAGGTCGGTGATGCGGTCGAAAGTCGCGGCCGTGACCGCGCCGGGGAACTGCAACGGCGCGGGCTCGGCGCGCTTGGCGGGCTGGATGTCGAACCAGTCGTGGTTGGCCCACATCAGGGCGAAGCGCAGACGGTCATTGTTGGCGGCCTTGAGGAAGCCTTCGTCCAGGCAGCGGTTGAGGAACGGCCCGTCGTAGTAATACCAGTCGAACAGCCAGTGATTCAAGGCATGGTCGGCGGCGGCGTCGATCTTTTTGGCCATGACACGCGGGTCGGCTTCGTCCTCGTAACCCCACAGCGGGCGCTTGGGCTGGCGGTGGCCGGGGTAGCGGGGCTGCGCCGCGCGCACCAGTTCCCATTCGGTCCAGCCCGGGCCGTGGACTTTCTCGTTGCGCGGATCGACGTGGTAGTTGGGGAAATAGTAGGCGCCGACCTGGTAGGCCGGATCGCGTCGGCCGGGGATGAGCGCGGGCGCGGCGGCGCTGGCGGCGAGGAATTCACGCCGGTTCATGGTGCTCCTCCGGGGCCTTTTCGCAGGGTTTGAAGCCGTGTTGCGTCATCAGCTCGCGGCACGGCGCCTCGGCCGCGGGCGGCACGTAGAAGAATGCGCCCACGCGCTCGCTGACAAACACGAAGCCGCCGCGGTAGGTGTCGGTTTCGACCAGGTAATCAAAACCGGCGGCGGTGAGGAGATCCTCGAGGCGCTTGGCTTCCTTGAGCCGCTTGGCGATATAGACCAGCGCCAGTTCCTGACGGACAAAGGCTTCGTCCTGACGGCGCATGCTGTTCAGAGCCTACCAGGATTGAAACGGCGCGTGCCCCAAGTCCGGCGCCAAGCCCGGCGCCGGACAGGCAGGCCGCGCGCGCGGGGAGAATTCCCCTGCGCGCGGGCACCTCTCTTAGTAGAGCGAACAGGATGACGGCTGAGATTGCGATTCGCACCGAAGAGCAGATTCTGCACTGGCTGGCGCTGGCGCTGGCGCCGGGACTGGGGCCGCGCAAATGCCGCGAATTGCTGGAGCATTATGGCACGCCGGAGGCGATCTTCCGGGCCTCGGCCAGCGAATTGACGGCCTTCGGGCTGCACAGCGCGACGGCACGCAATATCGCCAGCGGTGTGGGGTTCGAATCGGCCGCCGCGCAGCATGAACGGCTGAAGAAGACCGGCTCGACGCTGATTCCGGCGGACGATCCGTTATACCCTCCGCGGCTGCTGGAGATCTACGATCCGCCGGCCGCACTGTTCGCCAAGGGGCGCCTCGAGCTGCTGCAGACCGTGATGGTGGCCGTCATCGGCAGCCGGCAGGCCTCGCCCTACGGGAAAGCCGTGGCCCAGAAGCTGGCCGGGGAGCTGTGCGCGGCGGGCGTCACGGTGATCAGCGGGATGGCGCGAGGCATCGACACGGCGGCGCACGAGGCGGCGCTGCAGGCGCAGGGCGGGACGGTGGCGGTGTTCGGCTGCGGGCTGGACGTGATTTATCCGACCGAGAACCGCAAGCTGGCGGCGCGGATGGCCACCGATGGGCTGCTGCTGAGCGAGTACCCGTTCGGGACGCCGGCTTATCCGCCGAACTTCCCGGTGCGGAACCGGCTGATCAGCGGGCTGTCATCGGGCGTCGTGGTGGTGGAAGGCGCGCAGTACAGCGGTTCGGCGGTGACCGCGCGGCTGGCGCTGGACCAGGGACGGGAAGTCTTCGCCGTGCCGGGCAATATCACTTCGGCCACCAGCTACGGGCCGAACGTGTTGATCCGGCAGGGGGCGCGGCTGGTGATTCAAAGCTCCGACATTCTGGACGAGCTGCCGGAGGAGGCGCGGGTGCAACTGGCGGCGGCCAGAAAGAAGGGCGGGGCCGAGCCGGTGCAGCGCGTGCTGGCCTACGGCGAAGCGCCGGCCGCGACCAAGGAACTGGCCAAGCTGGTGGTGAAGAAACTGCGCCCGGACACGCCGATGCCGCTGGACGAACTGCTGGAGTCGCTCAATGGCGCGAGCGCGTCGGAGACCATCGCCGTGCTGTTCGAGCTGGAGCTGATGGGCCTGGTGCGGCAGTTGCCGGGCAAGAGCTACATCCTGGTGTGGTGAGCGGGCGGCGAGCGGTCATCCGGAAGCGGAGTCCGCTCAGGCTGAGCGGATTCCTAACTGAGAATAAACGACTTACTGGCCAAAACCCGCTCACGCTGAGCGGGTGCGGCCGGCAGGCTGTCATTTGCCGCGCAGACGGAAGGTGAGGGAGGCGGCGCTCGCTGCATGCGAGCGGTTCGACCCTCAATCCAGAAAGCAGTGCAAATCTCTGTCTGTCGCCCAGATCGGTATAATCTGACCGGCAACAAATCGCTTGCCGTTCCGGCGAGCCACATCCCCCGCCTTTTCGAGATGGATTTCAAAAGTCCTGCTTGAACCGAGGCGGTCGATTTGCAGGCGCACTGTGGCCGGCTGCGTGGCCGAGAACAGCTGTTCGAGTTCCGCTGGCGTCTTCCCCGCGACGGGCGTGTCATTCACCGACACCAGGACATCTCCCCAATGGAGGCCCGCCCTCGACGCCGGTCCGTCCTCAATCCCGCCGACTGTCACTTGCGGAGGATCGCGGAGGACGAAGATCTCGAAGCCAGCGTAGAACAGCTCAGGCTTCGCTGGGTAGTGAGTTGGAAATACGCGGGCGAGGCATCGCTGACCATCGAAAGCCAGCATGCGATCCACCTCGGCCTGTGTGGTATCGAGCGGAACGATGGCGCCGGAGAGAGCCTTCATCCCGCTTTTCGCGAGGATCGAGGATTCCTTTTCGAATGCGGAGACCACCTCGAATGCCTTGCCGCCGCGCGAGAGCGTCAGAGCAACGGGTGTTGGAGCACTTGACCGCAACCGCCGGGCGGCCCCGCCAGGCTCACTCACATGCACGCCACCCACAGCCACCAGTAAATCACCGGGGTGGATGCCTGCGCGTTCCGCCGGAGAACCGGAACTGACTCCACCAATGAAGACCGGACATCCTTTGCCGCTGAGCAGTGTGATGCCCGTCGAGTAGGGGTCCGCCGGCTGTTGCGCGACCAGTGCCGCGGCAACACCCAGGACGATCGAGCCTGCAAGGAGAATCCTTCCCAAAACCCGCCTCCCTGTGCCCTATTATCTTCTTACCGGGGTGCGCAGTGCGGACGATTTCGGGTTGGGGATGAATCCCTCGGGAGAGGACCCACTACTGCTGCCGCTCACTTGCGGCGCAGGCGAAAGGTCAGGCCGGAGCAGGCGGGCGCAAGGGCGCGGAGCATTCGATCGCGGCTGAAGCCCCGGCTCGAATCTTCCGCGCCCTCGCTGCCGGCCTACTGCCAGATGAGTCGTCAGACATGGCGTGCCTTTCGTGATTACACATGCAGGCCGAAGAAACCGGCCTGGCAAAACACCCGGTAGAACACCAGCAGGAGCATCACGATCAGATACGCCCGCAGGCTCATGAGAGACAGCTTGACGCTGAGCGTCATTTTCATCGGACCCAGAGCCGCGGTGTTGACCTTCGTCTCGGGGGCGTCATCGAGCGGATGAATCACCACCCAGCGATTGTCGTCCCGCAGCTCCTGGAGCTCCACTTTGTTCAGCAGCATGGTTGCCATGGTCTTGCCCTCCCTTAAGAAGAAACGGACGGGAACAGGTTCGGCGCGGCGACCTGCGCCGCCAGGATCAGCGAAAGCGCGAACAGGACGATAATGATGGTCCAGTTCACGTAGTTGTTCCAGGGCTTGTTGGCGTAGTCGCCCAGCAGCTCCCTGTCGTTCAACAACAGTTGCAGGAAGATGATCGCCGAAGGCAGAATCACTCCCGCCAGGACCTGCACGCCCAGAATGATCAGCTGCAGCGGGGCGCGCGGAATCAGCACCAGGCCGGCCGCCGCGGCCACGCACAGCGAGTAAACGAAGTAGAATCCCTTGGCCTTGGAGAACGGCAAGCTGCAGGCTGTGCGGCCAGCCCCGCACCTCGCCGTAGGCCCAGGCGCTGGAGAGCGAAATGGCCGTGGTGCCCAGCACCGCGGCGTTGATCATCATCAGCAGAATGAGGTTCTTCAACCAGCGGACCGGCGAAGGTGCCGATATCGACGGCCATCTGCGCCGGATCGGTGAAATGGAAGCCGTGCACGCGCGAGGCGTTGCCGGCGATCATCATGCAAGCGGCGGCGGTGATCGTGACGCAGGCGCCCAGGAAGGTGTCCAGGCGCGCCCATGCCGAGGTCGGCGAAGCGCAGGCTTCTTATCGGCGATGCAACTCTGCTGGAAGAAGAGCTGCCACGGTGCGACGGTAGTGCCGACCACTGCGATCACCAGGAAGATCAGGTCGGCGGTGATGCCGCCCGCCGGCATCGACGGGAGGATCGAGTTGCGGGCCACCGCGCCCATATCCGGCCGCATCATGAAGGCGATATACAAACCAGGCCAGATCGAGCAGGCACAGGAAGACCACGGTCCGCTCCCAGCGCCGGTAGCTGCCCGTGACGGCGATCAGGATCAGCGCCGCGGCCGAAAGCGGTACGCCGAAGACCGGGTCGACGCCCATTTTGTTCAGCGCCAGGTCGATCGCGGCGAACTCGGTGACCAGCGTGAGGAAATTGACCAGTTCCAGGTCGACCAGCGAGAACAGGCCCCACCAGTGGCCGAAACGCTGGTAGATCATCGCGGCGTGGCCCTTGCCGGTGGCGATGCCCAGGCGGACCACCATCTCCTGAATGAAATACGTGACCGGCAGCAGAAGCAGGAGCAGTCCACAACAGATGATTGCCGTATTGCGCGCCGGCCTGGGTATAGGTGGAAACCGCGCCGGCATCGTTGTCGGCCACCATCACGATCAGGCCCGGGCCGAAAACCACCAGGATAGGTGAGCAGATTGTGCTGCCACTTGCTTCGAACGACCGTGCCGCGGACCGAGGGAGTCTCGACTTCCACTTCGTCCACGGCCAATGGAATCAACTTGTTCGTCATCGGGACACCTCCTTTCTCCGGCGCGGTCCGAGGTCACACAACGGACGCAAATCGAACCGGTATGCTCCTCTTTCAGAGAGCAGCGGCTGGGCCGGGAGTCCGGCGGGTTTCCGTTTGGCAGGAGATGTTGGCGAGGAAGGTTTATGAGCCTTCGGCCCGCGCCACCCGTTTACTGCGGGCGCCACGGCCACCGAAGCGGCGGAGCGAGCGACTCGCCCACCGGGTCAGCACCGCGGCGACCGCCAGCTGCCAGTGCTACTGGGAGGCTGGTCGTCGAGTACCATACCGCCTTTCCGCAGGCGAGTGAGGCTCAGGAGGGAAATGAAAAAGACCATTTCCCCCGGAGCGGAGAAATGGCCAGAAGCATAAAAATACTACTGACGCCGGATTCCCCCACTGGTCCAAGCTTCAGCACCGCGCGCCGTTAGAGACCCCAAGACCTCAGCCACATTAGGAAGACCCTTAACCCGGGAATCCCTGGTCTACCCTTGAACATCTTTCGACGCTTTAGGGCAATGGCCTGTGTGCCACGCGGACGCCTCGCCTACCGAGGATCCATACAACTCAAGGCAACTCGACCTTTTGCAAGATCTTCGTCACCCATCTATACCTTATCGCGCGGAAAACGGATTCGTCAACCCTAAAAACCGCCGCCGGGGTGACTTTTTGGTGAAAAAATCCGCAGCGACAAAAAGGGAAGCATGAGCGGGTGAGCGGACGCGATCCACGCCGCCGCACTTTCAAAAAAAGGGACCCGGGGAATCGAGTGGGGGGTACTGGAGTGGACTGGTTCAGGGTTGAGAAGGGGTGCATGAGGTGTCGGGATCGAAATGAGGAAACTCGATCCCCGGGTCCGCCCTGGGAACCATCACAGCCTGGAGAAGTGCACGGCTTGGGCCAAACCCACATTGACTGAAAACAAGAGACTTACTGTATGCGCGCGGATTCGCGGCAAGCGTATACGTCCCGAACTGGGACCGGCCGGGATGGCGCTGCCGCCGCCGTCCCGGCGGCTGTACCAAATTGGGCCGCGGCAGAGGCGATAGAGAAAGACAAGCACAGCCCGCCCGAGGGATCCAGGCCGGCGTAAGGTGACGAGACAGGCGCGGCGGCGGCGCGGCTCAGTTCTGGGGGCTGGTGATGGGCAGCGAGGACTTGCCGGTCTGGGCCTCGGCCAGCTCGACGTGGTTCTTGTCGAGCACCGTACCGGTTTGCAGGTCCAGGTTGACCAGCGCACGGTTGTAGGCGGCCAGTGCGGCGACTTCGCTGGCCTGGGCCGTGGCGAGGTCGCGTTGCGTCTGCACGACCAGGAAGGAGGTGGACGCCCCGAGCGCGTATTTCTTGTTTTCTGCGTCGAGGGTCTGTTCCTGCAGGATGCGCGCCTTGAGCGCCGACTGGTAGCGGGCGCGGGCCTGGATCACGCCGATCCATGCATTCTGGACGCTGACGCGGATGTTCTTGATCTGTTGCTGTTCGGCCAACTCGGTCTGGCGGGCGGTGAGCGAATCGTGGATGTAGTCGGCCTGCGCGCTGCGATTGCGCAGCGTGGCCGAGAGGGTGATGGTCAGGCCGTAGTCGGGGAAGTTGCGGCGGAAGATCTGGTTCAGCAAGGTGCCCTGGCCGCCGACGAAATACGGATCCACCTGTTGAATGATCGGCGCGCCGTTGTAGGGCACTGAGTTCACGCTCCCGACCAGGCCGGTGTCGGCCACAAAGCCCGACGCCGACAAGGTGGGCAGCAGCGCATTGCGGCTGCCGGCGAGGCCGATCTTGGCGTTCAGCACATTGACGTGCGCCTGGGCGAGCTCGGGACGCAGCTTCAGCGCCGCGTCCACCAGGTTCTCGAGCTTCTCGGTGTATTCGCCCTCGGGCTTGACCAGGTGGTCGGTCGGAATCACGCGCACCAGCGCCACCGAAGGGCTGGCCACGCCGTTGCGGCTGAGGTAGTCCTTGATGACGGTTTCCTGCTGCAGCAGCACGGTCTCGGAGTTGGTCAGGTCCTGTTCGGCCGTGGCGACATTGGCCTCGGCGCGCACCACTTCGATCGGCGCCAGGGTCCCGATCTCGACCTGCTTCTTATTGTCCTCGTAGAACTGTTTGGCAACATCCAGGGCCTTCTGTTTCACCAGCACATCCTCGCGGTCGCTGACCAGATCCCAATACAGGCCGATCACGCCGGCCACGGTGACGTTGACCTGCTGTTGAAAGACCAGGTTCGAGAAATGGATGTTGTTCTTGGCCACGCGGATGTTGCGGTTGTTGACGGCCAGGCCGAAGCCTTGCAGCAGATTCTGGCTGATCTGGATGGCCGCCGTGCCGCTGGTGTTGGGATTGAGAGTGTTGAACGGGCTGTTGGTGGAGGTGTAGATCTGCTGGTAGTCGGCGCTCACGGTGGTGCCGGTGAGAAACGACTGCTGGTAGGCTTCGGTATAGCTCCGGGAGTCGTAAGCCAGCGAGGAAGTGCCGGCCGTGATCGTGTTGGCCTGGGGCGAGGAGACGTGGCTCAGCGCGCTCTGAAAATAGACCAGCGGATCGAGCACGGGAATCGAAGTGCCGGTCTGGGTGATGACGGTTCCGCCGGTGGTCGAAGCGGCGGAAGTGCTGCCGCCGCCCGTGGAGGCGCCGCTGGAGGAAGTGCCCCCGCCGGCCTGCACGGCGGCCGAACTGGGCGCCGCGCTGACGCTCGACGGCACGCCGCGCAGCAAGCCGCCGGCCTTGGCGCGCAGGAAATCCGATTGCGCGATCTGCGGCCCATAGCGCGCCACCTCGAGATCGATGTTGTTTTCGAGCGCCAGCGCGATGGCGTCCTGCAGCGACAGGTACAACTTGCCAGCGCGGATCAGCGACTCCAGCCGGTTGGAGTTCTGCATGTTGATGGGCGGGATCGTTGGCGCCCGGAAACCACGGGTGACAGCATCGCCCGCGGCGCGCGGCACCTGCGGCTGGTCGCTGATGGAACTGGTGTGGCCCGCGCCGGAGGGCGCGGCCGGGCTCGGCGCGGACTGCGCGAAGCCCATCGGGCTCATCAGAAGTGCGCACAACGCGCTGGCGATCATGGGATAGAAACGTCTCATCGTCTTGTCAGTCCTGCTGGGTCTGTCGGATCGCGCGGCCGATCCGTGATCTCTTCTGTGGAAACGCCTGGCGGAGGCCGGAAGTTCCAGAAAAACACCACTATGGTAACAGGCCGCCTTCGAGGCCGCGCGAGATTACCGATGAATGCGCTGGAAGAAGGCGTGAAAGGCGGCACAGGCGGGATGGACGCGAGAGCGGGCTCCGCATGTCGGGTGTTGTGGTTGGCTCAGTCTCAGGCGCAGGTGCTCTCGGACGTGGCGCAGACATTCATGTCTGCGTTGACATTCGTGTTGACGTCCGGGTTCGTTTCAGAGCCGCGACCGTGAGGGAGCGGGCGTCCCTTGCTTGCCCGCCATAGCGACAAGAGTCGCGGAGGCGGGTGGCGCAGACATTCGTGTCTGCCGCGTTGACATTCGGGTTGACGTCTCTCCGGTTTGAACCCGCGCTCGACCAAGGATAATCCGACGCCCGTGCGGCCAGGCCGGCTCGAACGGGATTCTCCTCGATGTAGGCAGCAATGCGCCGCCACTCCTCGTCGTTCCTCACCCAATGGTCATAGGACTCGGCCTGCCAGAAGCCCTCTCCAGTACGGCCCAGAAGCCGGTTGGCCTGCCTTGCCGATGCGCCCTTGAGCGATTTCAGCAACCGGGATGGATCGATAGTCGGCAGCAGCAACAGGTGCACGTGATTGGGCAGGATCGCCCATGCACCCAGCTCGAAATAGCGGAGCCGGACTCCTTTCAGCAAGGTGGCGCGGACGGCCTCGGCGACTGTTTCCTGCGCCAGGTACAGCGGTCCTGTGCGGGGCGTGTCGAGACGCCGGTCCAGCCACGTGAAAGCTGCGCCCGCCGAGCACTTCCTTGGAGGCGGATACATGCCATGGGGCAAACTCCCGTGCAGGTGCCAGGTCATGAAAAGCCACTTCCCCGGCGGGTAGCGGTGGGGCAGGCGGCGGCGCGAGTCTTCCACGCTGAAGCAGTGCGGCAGGACGGGCGGCATTCTCCGTCCCGGAGGACGCACGTTGACACGAATGTCGACGCGGCAGACATGAATGTCTGCGCCACAGAACACAGCGACTGCGCCACGGGAGTGCGCGGGTGGTATCCTGTCGCATGGCGATGAGTACCACAGCTGGCGTGATAGATCTGTTCGTCGAAACCGGCGCTTATCTCAAGGGCCATTTCCGGCTGACGAGCGGCCTGCACAGCTCGGAATACCTGCAATGCGCGCTGGTGCTGCAGCACCCGCGCCATGCCGAGGCACTGGGCCGCGCGCTGGCCGAGGGCGTGGCGCGGCTGGCCGGGGGGCGCCCGATCGAGACCGTGGTTTCCCCGGCCATGGGCGGCCTGATTATCGGCCATGAAGTGGCGCGCGCGCTGGGCGCCCGGCATATCTTCACCGAGCGCGACGCTGACCGGAAAATGGTCCTGCGGCGGGGATTCGCGCTGCGGGCGGGCGAGAGCGCCGTGGTGATTGAAGACGTGGTCACCACCGGCGGCAGCTCGTTGGAAGTGGTCGAGGTGCTGAAAGCCGCCGGCGCGGAGGTGCTGGCCGCGGGGTCGATCATCGACCGCAGCGGCGGCCGCGCCGACCTGGGGCTGCCGCGCGTCGCGCTGGCCACTTTGAATGTCGTCGTCTGGGAGCCGGCGCAATGCCCGCTATGCGCGCAGGGGCTGCCGGTAGTGAAGCCGGGCTCGCGCCCGGCGTGAGGCGGCGGCATGCGCCGCATCCGCATCGAAGTCGCCTACGACGGCACGGAGTTTCACGGCTGGCAGGTGCAGCCGGAGCTGAACACCATCCAGGGCGAACTTGAAAAGGCGGTCAGCGAGATCGAGGGCCGCGCGGTGGATGTGGCCGGCTCCGGACGGACCGACGCAGGCGTGCACGCGCTGGCGCAGGTGGCGGCGTTCTCCATCGAAAACCCGATTCCATTGGTCAATCTGCGACGCGCGCTGAACCGTCTGCTGCCGCGCGCGATCCGCGTCATGAGCGTCGAAGAAGCCGAAGCCGGCTTCCACCCGCGCCACCACGCCACGGCGAAAACTTACGAGTATCGCATCTGGCGCGCGGAGATCTGCCCGCCGATGCGGCGCCTGTATGTCTGCTGTTTCCCCTACCCGCTGGACGAGGAGCGCATGGCGGAGAGCGCGGCGGTGTTCGAAGGCGAGCACGATTTCTCGGCCTTCGCGGCCGCGGATGAGAAGGACGGACTGGGCTACTCCAAGGTGCGGACGGTGTTCGATTCGACGCTGTGGCGGGAGGGCGACGAGCTGATCTATCGCGTGCGCGGCAGCGGATTCCTGAAGCACATGGTGCGCATGATGATGGGCACGCTGATCGAGGCCGGGAAAGGCAACCTGGGGCGGGAGGAGCTGCTCAGGCGCCTCGAGCCGGGGTTCGAAGGGAAAGCCGGTCCGGCGATGCCCGCCTCCGGGCTGTGCCTGATTTCGGTAGAGTACGAGCGAGAGTGAGGGAACGAGTGTTGAAATCCATCGTTGTGCTACTCGCCGGGGCCGCACTGGCCATGGCCGCGCCGCCGGTACCCGTGATCTTCGACACCGACATCGGCAACGACGTTGACGATTGCCTGGCGCTGGCGATTCTGCACGCCTTTGAGAGCCGCGGCGAAGCGCGGATCGCCGCTGTGACAATTACGAAGGACAATCCGTGGGCGCCGCGCCTGGCCTCGGCCATCAATATCTTCTACGGCCGGCCGGAGATCCCGGTCGGCGTCGTGCGCGACGGCAAGACCAGGGACGATGGCTTTCTCAAGAAAACGCTCGACGCCGGCCACTACAAGTACAACGACGATGCGCGGGACGCCGTCACGGTGCTGCGCCGGGCGCTCGAAGCCGAAAAGGACGCGAGCGTGGTGATCGTCCAGGTGGGCTTCAGCACGAACCTGGCGCGCTTGCTGGATTCGCCCGGCGGGCGCGACCTGGCCGCGAAAAAAGTGCAGCGGCTGGTGATGATGGCCGGCGATTTCACGGGCGGCGGTCCGGAGTACAACGTGGTCACGGACATCCCGGCGGCGCAGAAGGTGGCGCGCGAGTTTCCGACGCCGGTTACCTGGAGCGGCTTCGAAGTGGGCCGCACCATCAAGTATCCGGGGGCCAGCATCGAGCGCGATTTCGGCCCGCCCGGCGCGCATCCCGTGGGCGACGCTTACCGCTTTCACGGGAAGATGCCGTACGACCACGATGACCTGGGATCTGACCGCCACGCTGTACGCCGTGCGCCCCGGCGACGGCTATTTCACGGCATCGCCCGCGGGGACAGTCGGCGTGGACGACCGCGGCATGACCACATTCACGCCACAGCGGGCGGACGGCACCGCATTCTGTCGGTCGATGAGGTGCAGCGAACGCGCATCCTGGAAGCGTTCCTATGGCTGTGTACGCAGCCGCCGCAATCGCACCTGGGCGGCCCTGGCCGATGAGTCCGCAAAGCCCTGGCCGCGGCGAACGCCGCGTGACGCGTGTTAGCCTGAGATTACCGACATGAGCGAGAAGCCCGAAGTTCAATATCCACCTCTGCCCCCGGTGTCGAAGTGGCTGCCGGTGCTGGTTGTGGCGTGGCTTTTGCCCGGCGGCGGCCACTTTTATCTGAAGCGCAACTACCGCGGGCTGATCCTTTCGGGCTGCATCCTGATCCCGTTTATGATCGGGCTGATGATGCGCGGCTACATCTTCCAGCCCGCGGGCGGCGACCTGCTGACGACGGTGATCTACTACGGCGGCTTCATTGCCAATCTCGCGACGGGCCTGCCGTTCTTCATGACCAAGTGGTTCGGCTACGAATCGGCCGACGTGGCGGGGCACGTTGTGGACTACGGCACGAAGTTCCTGGTCACGGCGGGGCTGTGCAATATTCTGGCGATGGTCAACGCCTGGGAGATCGCAGTCGGGCGGAAGGACTGAGGAGCGCGAGCGCGATGAAACTGGCCTTAACGCACTTCGAGACGACGATCCTGCTGGCGCTGTTCATCTCGGCGGTACTGGGCATCGTCACGAAAAGGTCCGACCGCGAGCGGCTGATGTACGGTCTGACCTCGTTTGGATATTTCCTGGCCACGATCTTCGGCCTGGGCTGGCTGATGTACCTGGGCCATCGCTGAGCCACTCCCGAGCGCAACTCAGCGCCCCCGTGAAGGTGCTCCACGGTACAGGTTTCAGCCCCTCCGCTCACGGTCGCGGCTCCCTCACGAGAGCGTGGACTGGCAGAAGTTGCTGAGCCGCGCGCGTGGGCAAACGGTGCGCTTCGTGTTACCCTGACCAGCATTCAGAGGCAACGCGCGAGGGAAGCATGGCCAAGAAGAAGGAGATCATCGAGATCAAGATCGACCGGCTGAAGCTGATGCGCATCCCGGTCCCGCCGCCGGAGCAGCTCCACGAGACCAAGAAGGAGAAGGCCGGGCGGGTCCGCAAGCAGAAGCACAAGAAGCCTCCTTACCCGGGCGAGGGCTGAGCCGCGCCGAGTTCGCCGGGTGCCGAGAATCAGGCGGCCGCGGAGGGCTCTGGGAGGCGGACGCGACCCGGCGAAAGGCCGGCGCGGAGTGTGTTTGCCGCGGCGCTGAAGGGGCGCGCGGGGAACGAGTTGAACAAAGCCAAGTCCGACACTCGTGTCGAAAAGTGTCGAATTTCGTAATACAGCTTATGACGAATCCGGCAAGCGGGGATGGGCTGCCCACGGAGTGGTTCACAGTTGACAAAAGATCTTTTATCAACTTGATACGGCAGTGATTGCGGCTGGACGAGGGCCGTGGGGCGCTGTTGGCAGCGGATTGAGATGTATGACAATTCAACAGTAGTGTCGTGTCGTGTCGAAATGTCGAATTCGGGTCTCAGAGAGGTGCTGCGGAGGTAGGAGGTCGAGATCGACCGGCTCACCAGATGCCGGGGATCAGGCGGCTGCGGGTACGGGCGGTGTACTCCTCATAGCCGGTGAGCTCGCGGCGCAGGGTGGCGTCCTCGAGGGCGGTGCGGCGCAGGATGACCGCCACGGTGACCGCGCAGGGGATCCAGGCCCAGGTCGAGGCGAGCATGGGCGGCGTGCCGACGGTCATCAGCAGCATACCGACGTAGCCGGGATGGCGCACGAGGGCGTAGGGTCCGGAGGAGACGACGGCGTGGCCGCGGTCGGTCTGGATGCGGACCAGCGTCGAGAAGAAACGGTTGGCGTCCATCGCCACGAGCGTGACCGCCATTCCGGCGAGGCCGAGCAGGTAGCCGGCGAAGTTCGCCCAGCCGGCCGCCGGGACACCGTGGAGGCGGGCGTCGAGACCGGCGGCGAGGCAGGTGCTCACGGGGCCCAGCAGCGCGATCCAAAGCAGCAGCGGAATGTCCCAGCGCTTGGCGCCCGACCGGCCGCGGGAACGCTCTTCGAGCAGCTCGGGCTGGCGGGTCTTCATGAGCCAGGTGGCGGACAGGCCGCCGGCGAAGAGGAACAGGACGTAGGCGTAGCCCGGCCAGAGGTCGAAGCGGCCCGCCGCGGCGCAATAGCCGCCCAACATGAGCGGGATGCTGACAGCGCTTTTCAGGATGCTCTTGACTTGGCGAGACACGAGGGCACCTCCTCCAAGAAGAGGATAGCGTTGTCCGATGTTCCTGTGCGCGTTTTCAGACTCGAGCCCCGGAGGGAGGATCCTCGCGCGCGGCAGGCCAGGCGATGTTGGCGAGGCAGCCTGAACGGCAATCTCACTCATAGGGAGGCTCTGGATGATAGGATCAATTCGTATGGAGCTGGCGATTCGAGTCCACGTCGAGGAACTGCCGGAGGGTTTGTTCCTGGCGACCTCGGATGAACTTCCGGGCCTGGTTGCGCAAGGGCGGACCGTCGCGGAAACGCTGGAGATCGCGCGCGACGTGGCGCGCAAGCTGATCGAAGCGCGGCGTGAACGCGGCGTTGCTCCGACCTTGCCGCCGACTTGCGATAGGCGAGACTACACGATCGTGGTCGCAGCCTAGATGGGACGCCTGTCGGGTTTCCGGTACAAAGAGATCATCCGCAAGCTGAAGACGCGCGGCTTCGAGTTCGACCGTCAGGCCGCGGGCAGCCACGAGATCTGGTTCCATTCGGGGACGAATCGTTATACGACCGTGCCCAATCATCCAGGCGATATGCCCGAAGGAACGCTCCGAGCGATCTTAAGGCAGGCAGGTATCGAAGTGGATGAGTTCCTGCGCGCTTAATGAGCGATTACGAGGCGCCGCCACGCGCTACGCTGAGGGTTGCCGAACCACTGAGACCACAGCCATGAAGACCTATACTTTCAGAGTCGTCGTGGAACCCGATGAGGGCGGCTATCACGCCTATTGCCCGGCGCTGCGAACCCTCGGCGCGGGGACCCAGGGGGCGACCAAGGAAGAGGCTCTCAAGAACATCCAGGAAGTGGTCCAGATGATCATGGACGAAATTCGGGAAGATGGCTTGCCCTTGCCCTCCACCGCCTCCGGCGACGTTTCAGTTTTTGATGACACGCGCGTCGCTGTCACCGTCTGACCATTTCCCCTTGCATGCCGATCGACTTTTCCAAAGTGCGGGCGCTGACCGCAGGCGAGGTGATCCGTGCTCTACTGGCCGACGGTTTCTATCTGCGGAAGGGCCGCGGCGGGAGTCACCAACGTTATTGTCACCCCGATGGGCGCCGGGTGAGGAGTGCCGTTCCACGGCTCGAATACGACGTTCCTGCCCAAGACGCTGCGGAGCATGATTGAAGAGCAAGCGGGATGGGGCGAGAGCGACCTCAAACGGCTCAGGCTCATCAAGTAGCTTGCTTGATGGTGGCTATTTCTTGCGGGTCCAGTGGAAGACCTCGACTTGCTCCTTGCCGGCTTCGACCGAGGTCCATTCCTGGGTCATGTGGTCGGCGTCCTGGAAGGTGACAGTCAGGTCTTTGATATGGCCCCCGTCGGGTTTGGCGAGGTTGGTGATGTCGGCGAAACGGAAGCGGATGGTGGAGGCGTCCGCATCGGCGGCGCGCATGCGCGGCTGGTTGCCCATGCTGCAGTAGTGGGTGGCGACGAGGCCCGTGCCGTCGCGGTGGTACATGGTGACCATGTCGGGTTCGGACTGCATTTTCATGCTCTCCATGACCGCGGTGTTGTTGCTGACGAGGGTGTAAGTGATGGAGGCTTTACCCGAGGCGCTTTGCCATTCGCCGGCCAGGGACTGAAGGCTCTTCCAGGCTGCGTCGACGCCCTCGCCGGCGAGGGCCGGAAGGGCGAGCAGAAGTGAGAATGACGAAGATTGTGAGCTTCATGGGCGGATGATAGCGCAGGCGAATCGGCGCGGGGTAGGCCGGAGTTTCGTGTCCGAAAGGCCGGGGACTGGACGAAGTACGGCGTGAGTCGGGAAGAAGAGCCGCCTACTGCTTGATGACCGTGCCGTCCTTGCGGCGCGAAACGCCTGAGTGAGGATCATTGAATCTGCGGTCCGACCACTCGCGATAGAACTACACCCTGCCCCAAGGAAAAACGAAATGGCGGAGCCGCACGACGCCGATGTCGCTGAGGAAGGAACTCCCGATGCTGACCACGTCTTCCTTGGGCACGGCGCGGGCGATCCTAAGTGATGGAGGTTCAAGCGCGTTACCGTCTCCTACAGAGGCTTGGTTGAGGGTCGCGGGTACTTCCGCCTGATGATCCATCTGGACAGCTCCCAAATTCCGAACACCAAGGTGAGGAGGTTTACCGTCATGGCGCCCATTTCCCCGGCCTCGGCTCCGCGATATCCGTAGAAGGCGAGGAGCGCCACCATCAGCAGGACGACAACCAGCAGCCCCAGATAGTCGTTCCTGACCGGCTTACGTCCACCCTTCCGCATGTACCACCAGTCGAAGATCGCCCCGCAGAACGCCGACAACAAGATGAACCCGTTCGTTGTGCTTGTCAGATCGGGCGGTTCTGGAGTCAATCGCGTGAACGTACCTACGAACGACGTGAATTCCGGGGGCTCATATATCTTGTCGCTGTAGTTCATCAGCATGTAGTTCCGTTTGCCCGTTATGACATAACCGTACGCAAAGAGCTTGGTGTTGTTGGGCAGTCGATACGTGACGCGGAACCGTGTCGATTCCTCGACTGGGAGGCCACTGGATTCGAAATGCGTATCCGCCACTTTCCAGTCCTTAGGCATCGATCGAGTTATCCCTTTGACGAACCCTTCTTGGTTTCTGGCACCGAATCTTCTCCCTGCGTCGGAAACCAGGACCACGTACTTAGACCCGTCACCCACTTCTCCGAGGAACATCGTGAACACGTAGCCCTCGGTTTTTGGCAGGGTCATATACGTCCAGCGGGAATTAGGGTTCGGGGATCTGATGGAGAAGTTGAAATCGGGAACGACGAGCTTCCCCTCGTGGATCCAGTTCGGTGGCACCGGCCTCTGATCGACCTGGCTCAGCAGACATCCAGGTATCAGCGATGCAGCCGCGACCGCTAGCAGCTTGATCTTCATGCCTACCTCATGCTTGGGAGCCCCAACCGCTGGTCCGTCTACTCCAGACCGAGATCGGCCAAGGTACCGGCTCATCGACCCGGTTCCCTTGAGGTGCTGGGTCGCCACCTGGGTTCATCCATTTATGCAGCATAACGCGCACGCGAAGGGAATTATTTGACGCCATAAAAAACACCCCGGGGGCGTGCGTGAGGCGCCGAGGGCGGACGCGCCCTACTGCTTGATGACCGTGCCGTCCTTGCGGCGGATGACGCCCCAGCCGCCGTTATATTGGCCGCGGGTGCCGCGTTCGCCGGTGCCGTAGGGGTATTTCTTCGCGGCGGCTTCGTCCACCTCGATGCCCCAGCCGGGGGCCTCGTTGACCCAGTAATAGCCGTTCTTGATCACGGGGCAGCCGGGGAAAACTTCCTTGACAGGTCGGGGAACTGGTAGCACTCCTGGATGCCGAAGTTGCAGCAGGCGATGTCGAGGGTGATGTTGGCGGCGTGGCCGATGGGGGAGATATCGCCGGGGCCGTGCCAGGCGGTTTTGACGCCGAAGATCTCGCCCAGGGCGGCGATTTTGCGGCAGGGGGTGAGGCCGCCGGCCTGGGTGACGTGGACGCGGATGAAGTCGATCAGGCGCTCGGAGATGAGCGGGGTCCACTCGTGCGGGGAGTTGAAGAGCTCGCCCATGGCCAGCGGCGTGGAGCACTGCTGGCGGATATTGCGGAACCACTGGATGTCCTCGGGCGAGAGGACGTCCTCCAGGAAGAAGAGGCGGAAGCGCTCGACCTCCTTGGCGAAGCGCACGGCCTGGGTGGGGGAGACGCGCTCGTGGACGTCGTGCAGGATCTCGACCTCGTCGCCGAACTCATCGCGCACGGCGGCAAACATCTTGATGGCGCTGTGCATGTAGGCTTCGGGCTCGAAGACCGGCTCGTCGTGGAGCTTCTTCGACCTTGACGTCGGCCGCGCCGCCGCCGTAGGCCGCCATGCCGGGCACGCCGACCTGGACGCGGATGGTGCGGAAGCCTTTCTCCTGCACCTTGCGGACGGAGTCGAAGAGCTGCGGCATGTCGGCGCCGGAGGCGTGCGAGTAACAGTTGACGGCCTCGCGGCACTTGCCGCCGAGGAGCTGGTAGACGGGCAGGCCGCACTGGCGCCCTTTGATGTCCCAGAGGGCCTGGTTGACGCCGCTGATGGCGTTGTTGAGCACCGGGCCGTTGCGCCAGTAGGAGGAGTTGTACATGGCCTGCCAGAGGTCGTCGATGCGGTCGGCGGGGCGTGCCGATGAGGAACGGCTTCAGATACTTCTCCACGGCCGTTACGACGACTTCGGCGCGCTGGGTGAAGGTCGCGCAGCCGTAGCCGTAGAGGCCGTCCTGGTCGGTGAGGATCTTCACCACGACCAGGCGCACGCCGTCGGGCGCGGTGGCGATCACCTGGACGTCATGAATCTTGGGACTGGGCAGGGCGCGGGCGGCTTTGGCGGCTTGCGCGTCAGCGGCCATCTGGCGCGGGGTCAGGGCGCCGGCAGCGACGAGACCTAAGAGCGAACGACGATTCATGGGAATTCCTTCCAAGATCGATATGGCCGGCTTCGGCCGCGAACTGCGGTGACGCTGGCCGAGATGGAGCACGCGAACAGATATCGCGTTCCGGGCGCGTGGCTGGAGACTCGCGGAGGAGGCAACGGAGCAGGACTCTAGCGGCCCGGCGCAGAACCTGAAGGTCCGCCGCACCAAACGCAACCGCTCCCTGTCGCGGCTCAGAAACAGCGGTGTCAGTCCCGCGGTTCTGAAACGGGCGGCTTATGTGACACAACCGCTCCTTTCAGTCGCGGCTCCGTCACTACGCGCGGTTCCATTCGATCGAGGCTCAGAAACACGGGTCAGGCCTTGCCGTGATCCTCCATCATACGTCGCAGGACGTCGATCTGGGAGCGGAGCTTGCCCTCACGGCTGACGAGCGTGAGGACGTAGATCACGAGGATCACCCACACGGCGATGAGACCGTAGGCGAGGTATTCGAAGTTGCGGGCGGCGGCGTCGTTCATGAGATTGTTCCTCTAAGATGGCCGGATCAGAATGCGTGGATCTCGCGGCGCAGGGCGTCGAGTTCGCGCTGGCGGCGCTCCTGGCCCATGCGGATGGTGATGAGGATGACCGCGATCAACAGGATCGGTAGCCAGTTGCCGAAGAGCATGTGGCGATAGGCCGAATCCATTGTGCCGCCGCCGTAGAGCACGGGCTGCGGGTGCTGGGTGCGGAACCACTTGATGGAGAAGAAGACGAACGGCACGACGGTGAAGCTGAGGATCGACATGACGGCGGCCAGGCGGGCGCGCTCGGTCGGTTCCTCGATGGCGTCGCGCAGTACCAGGTAACCGGCGTAGAGCAGCCAGCAGACGAGCATCGAGGTGAGGCGCCAGTCCCAGGTCCACCAGATGCCCCAGATGATGCGCGCCCAGATCATGCCGGTGACCAGGTTGGCCGCGCCGAAGGCTAGCCCGACTTCGGTGGCCGAAACGGCGAAGGCATCCCAGGCAAGGTTCTTGGAGCGCAGATAGGCGACGGCCGCGATCAGGGCCATCAAGAAGCACAGGAAGCAGGTGAAGGCGCAGGGCACGTGAAAGAAAATGATGCGGAAGATGGCGCCCTGGAAGGCTTCGTCGGGAAGCTGGGTCAGCATGACCCAGATGTTGCGCGCCAGCAGCAGCGCGGCGATGACGCCGAGGGCGTACAGGATTTTCTGTTTCGTCTGTTTCATCAATGACCTCGTAGCAACGACTTTTTGCACAGAACCTTTTTGCACCGCACAGTGTCCGCGGCGCGCCAGCCGCGGCGGCGAATCAACCCACAAGAACAGTGTCGATCAACGCGACCGCCAGGAGCGTAAAAATCCCATCGAATGCAATCAGCATTCTGACCCAGGCGAGCTCGTCGCCGCTGATGGGCTGGCCGGCGAGGATGAGCGTGGTGAGGCGCATCGACGCCATGAGACAGGGGATCATCACCGGATAAACCAGCATGGGCAGCATGAGCTCGCGCAGGCGCAGGTTGACGGTCAGCGCCGAGAAAACCGTGCCGACGACGGTCATGCCCCAGGTGCCGAGCAACAGGACCAGCGCCAGCCAGACCGGCTGGAGGGTCCAATGGATGTTATAAAAGATGCCGAAGACGGGCAGACAGATGCACTCGATGGCGAGCAGCAGAAGGTAGTTGGCCAGCGCCTTGCCGAGAAACAGCGCCGCGCCGGGCAGAGGCGAGGCGATGAGCGCGTCGAGACAATCGTTGGCCAGCTCGCGGGCGAAGCTGCGGTTGAGAATCAGGACGCCGGCGAAGGCGAAGACCAGCCACAACAGGCCGCCGCTGATCTCGCGCGTCATGTCGGAAGTGGGTTCGAAGGCGAAGCTGAAAAGCAGCAGGATGACCAGGGCGAAGGAGAGCGAGGCGTTGAGGGCCTCCTTGGTGCGCAGCTCGCTGCGCAGATCCTTGGCGGCGATGGTCAGCATCTGGCGGAGGAACGTCACGAGGCTTCTCCGTAGGTGCGGTACAGCCAGCCCGGGTCGGCGAGCATTTCGGGCGTGCGCGGGCCGCGGTGGGCCATGCGGCCGCGGGTCAACAGAACGACGTGCGAGGCGAGCTCCATGGCTTCGCGAAGCTGATGGGTGGACATGACAACCGTGCCGCCGGAGGCCAGGGTGTCGCGCAGCAGACCTTGCAGGAGGGCGATGGCGCGGTCGTCGAGGGAGGTGAAGGGCTCGTCGAGAAGCAGCAGCCTGGGGTTATGGAGAAAGGCGCGGGCCAGGGCCAGGCGCTGGCGCATGCCGCGCGAGAACTCGCGAACCGGGCTGTCCTTGACACGGTCGAGGGCCGTGCGCGCGAGCCACTCCAGGGCCGATTTGTGCGGGTCGGGCAAGGCATAGAGCGCGGCGTAGAGCTTCAGGTTTTCGTAGGCGGAAAGCTCGTCGTAAATCGCGATGCCGTGGCCGATGATGCCGGTGAGAGCGCGCGAGGCGCGGTCGGCGTGGTCCTTTTCGAAGACGCTGACGCGGCCCTTGGTGGGACGGGAGAGGCCGGCCAGGATGCGCAGCAGAGTGGTTTTGCCGGCGCCGTTGCGGCCGAGCAGGGCGACGCACTGGCCCGGGCCGGCATCGAAACTGATGTCGCGCAGAGCGGGGTAATCGCCGTAATACTTCCAGACCGCGTCGACGGCCAGCGACTTCATGCCTTGCGGCCGCTCCCCTTCCCGCCTTTGAGATACATGGCCACGAAACCGAGGGCCAGGATGGCCAGGCACAAAGCGAGGACCTTGTAAATGTTGCGCTCGTAGCCGGGGGGCAGAATGGTGTCGATGGTCGGACCGTCGTCCCCGGCCTGATCCTGAGACGGAGCCTCGGCGGCGCGCAAGCTGCCCGTGCCGGTGACGGCGACCGCGAAGGAGGGCTGCTTGATGTCGTAGATGAGGAAGCCGGTTTGCGGCTCCTTGCCGAGCGGCTGGATGGCGTCGCCGGTGGCCTCCATGCCGGCGGGCAGCACGAGGCGCGCGGGCGCGCCGGTGTCGAGGATGCGGCTGGCGAACTGGGCCGTTTGCGGCGCGGCGTAAGTGATTTCGAAGCGCGACTCGCCGGGCTTGACGGCATAGTCGACCGCGTAGACGCCCTTCCCGCCGGAGGGGGTCAGCTCGCGCTCGAGCGGCAGGCCGCCGGGCGCGGTGACGCGGGCCTTGACCTGGCCGGGCTCGACGCCCGGGGGCAGGAAGAAGCGCGCGGTGCCGGTCTTGGGGTTGTACCAGGTGAGTTGCGAGGAGTTCTGATAGATGATCATCTCGCTCTCGACCAACTGTTGCCCATCGCTTTCGAGAAAGACGATGTGCTGGGCGATGCGGGCGGCGTCGAGCTTGGACCGGACATCATAAATGACCATCCCCACGCCGCTGTGTGGGGCGTTCGGCGGTAGGTTCTGACTGTACTGCACGCCCTGCCAGTTAGCCTGGACCAGGAACATGCCTTCGCCGGCGTTGTCGAAGCGGAAGCTGCCGTCGGGGCCGGTCTCGGTGCGGCCGATGGGCTTCATGCCGTCCTGGCCGAGCGCGGTGAGACGGACGGTGACGCCGGCGGCGGGCTTTCCAGTGGTTTTGTTGATGACCGTGCCATCGACGGCCAGGGCCGGGAGCGCGAGGGCCAGAAGCAGCGCCAGTGCCGCAGCCGTGTTTCCAACCACGCGGGCGCGCGTCGATGGGAAAAGTCCGAACAAACGAGTGCGGCGCATCAGGCGTGGGCCTCCGGAGCAACACCCGCGTCCATCGGCTTGCCGCATTCGCCGCAGAATTTCATGGGCTTGTCGAAGCGCGCGTGGCAATGGGGACAGATCACGGCGGAGGCCGGGCGAGTAGCAGGCTTCTTCGATGGCGGGGCTGGGGCTGTCTGGGCCGGGGCGGGCGCGGCGCCGGCGAGCGAATCGATCTCGGCCATCACGCGGGCCAGTTCCTCCTGCAAGCCGAGCTTGCTCTTCTCGTAGTCGGCGTCCGAGAGCTTCCCCAGACGGAACTCGAAGGTCAGGTCGCGGAGGTTCTCGTAAATAGCGGCCTTGCGCTCCTCGAGATGGGCCGCCGGATTGGGCGGCGGGCCGGCGGGCAGGTCGGACGGGCGGACCCAGAAGACCAGCAGCAGCACGAGCGCAAACAGGGCGATGGAGGAAGCGATGAACATCTACTTCAAATGGATATCACTTCGCGTCCCGGTCCATGTCCGCCATGTCTTTTTCGATGCGCTTGCGGTAGCGCGCCAGCTCGGGGCTATCCGCGGCGGCGGCCGTTGCGGCGGCCTGTGCGGGGCGGCGGACCAGATAGCGCCGCAGGATCAGCCACAGCAGCGCCAGGCCGGCGCCAAGACCGGCGAAGGGCATGATCCAACTGATGAGGTAGAAGCCTTGCGCCGGCGGCTGGCGCAGAATCACCTTGCCGTACTCGCGTTCCATCGTCGCCATGATCTGCTCGTCGGTCATGCCGGCCTCGACCAGCTTCAACAACTCCTCCCGCAATGGTCCGGAGGAGTGGCAATTCAGCATGTTGCATTCCGAGACGCTGGCGCCACAGCCGCACTGGCACATGAGCAGGGCGCCGAGGGCGCGCACGCGCGGATTCTGCATCGGCACGCTGCCCATGACCAGCGCGGCGGAGATGAGGACCGCCAGGGCGAGGCTACTTCTCAACGGCAGTTTGCTTGGCATAAACGCCGACCACCTCGGTACGAGCATAGGCCAGTTTGACCTTGCTCGGAACGAGGCACACGATGGTGCCCAGGAACAGCACCCAGAAGCCGATCCAGATCCAGGAGACCAGCGGGTTGACGTAGACCTGGATGATGGCCGAGCCGGGGGTGGTCTCGCTCACGCCGGCGAAGTTGATGTACAGATCCTCGTTCAGCCGCCGGCGGATGGCCACCTCGGAGGTGGGCTGGCGCGAAGCGACGAAGACGCGGCGCTCGGGCTTGAGATCGCCCAGGTATTCGCCGTCCTTGTACGCCGCAATCACCGCGCGCTGCCAGCCGTAATTCTCGGTGGAACCGTCGGTGACCTCCTTGACCTGGAGCTCATAGTGGCCGATCGAGAAACGGTCGCCGACTTTGACCTCCTGTGTTGTGTCCTGGTTGAACGCGGCTCCTGTGAAGCCGATGAACATCAGCACGATGCCCATGTGCACCAGATAGCCGCCGTAGCGCCGCGTGTTGCGATGGGTCAGCTCGACAGCGGCGCGGACGAAGTTGATCCTCATCCGCGCGGCGATGGCGCGGGCGCCCTTGACGAATTCCATCACAATGGTCGCGGTGACGAAGGCGCACAGTCCGAAGCTGATCGTCGCGTAGAAGTGCCGCACGCCCGCGGCCACAAGGGCGACGATGGTGACGGCCATGGCCAGGGCCGGCCAGCGGAAGGCGCGCTTCAGACTCTCCCACGAGGAGCGGCGCCAGGCGATGAGCGGGCCGACGCCGGTCAACAGCAGCAGGAACAGGCCGATCGGCACCTCGACCTTATTGAAAAACGGCGCGCCGACGGTGATTTTATCGCCCGTCACCATCTCGCTGATGCGGGGAAACAGCGTGCCCCACAGAACGGCGAAGGCGCTGGCCAGCAGGAACAGGTTGTTGAACAGAAAACTGGACTCGCGCGACAGGACGCTTTCCAGCGGCGTCTCGCTTTTCAAATAGTCGAGCCGGCTGAGGATCAGGTAGGCGGTGGTGGCGATGCCGATCGTGAGGAAGCCGACGAACCACAAGCCGATGGCGGACTCGGCGAAGGCGTGCACCGAGCTGACGAAGCCGGAGCGCGTCAGGAAAGTGCCGAAGATGCACAGAAAGAAGGTCGCCGAGATCAGCACCATGTTCCAGACCTTCATCATGCCCTTCTTCTCCTGCATCATCACCGAATGCAGGAAGGCGGTAGCGGTAATCCAGGGCAGCAGCGAAGCGTTTTCCACCGGGTCCCAGCCCCAGTAGCCGCCCCAGCCGAGCACGGCATAGGCCCAGCCGGCGCCGAGGATGATGCCGGCGCTCTGGAAGCCCCACGTGATCAGCGACCAGCGGCGCGTGGTGTGGATCCAGGCGTCGCCGCGCTGGCGCGTGATCAGCGATCCCATGGCGAAGGCGAAGGGCACGATGAAGCCGACGTAGCCGAGGTACAGCATGGGCGGGTGGATCACCATGGCCCAGTACTGCAGCAGCGGGTTGAGGCCCTGGCCGTCCTGCATCGCCTGGACGCCGCGGCCGACGGCCAGCACGCGGAACGGCGGCTCGATGAAGGCGTTCAGGGTGAGGAAGAAGATCTGGGTGAACTGCAGCGTCGCGATGACCCAGCTCATCATGTCGCGATGGCGGTTGCGGTTGGTCCAGACGACGACGGCCGAGTACAGGCTCAGCAGCCAGCTCCACAGCAGCAGCGAGCCCTCCTGCCCGCCCCACCATGCGCCGAACTTGTATTGGACCTCCATGGCGCGGTTGGAGTGCGCCACCACGTAGGCCAGGCGGAAATCGCTGACCAGCAGCGCATACACCAGCAGGGCGCTGGCCGCGGTGACCAGCACGAACACTCCCAGCACGGCGCGCTCGGCGCTCTTCTGGAGGTAGGGACGATGTTTGAGGGCCCCGACCACCGAGCCGAGGAAGGCGTACACCGACAGGCAGAAGGCGAAAAGGATGGCTAACGCGCCCAGAACTTCCATGTCAGTCTCCCAAAGCGAATCGAGGTCCCACGCTCACGTCGAGGAGGGTTTGCCATTGATCGATTTATCAACCGGGGCGCGCGTGCCGGGCGCGGCCTCGTATTTCGAGGGGCACTTGGCGGCGATGGAATTGGCGTGGAACGTGCCGTCGGGCTGCATCCGGCCGTCGGCCATGGCCTGCGCGCTGTCGCGGAAGGTATCGGGCAGGGGATCCCTGCCGGTGTAAATCACCTGCAAAGTCTGGGCGCTTTGCTTCTCGCAGATTGTGAAATGGACCGCCGTGCCGGCGCGCTGGATGCTGCCGGCAACCACGTCGCCGGTGACGCGCACGCGTTTGGCCATGTCGGCGGGTGGCAGGGACTTAAGCTCGGAAATCGTCTTGTAATAGGTCTTCGATTCGTTGATCCCGCTGGCCGCCAGCCAGCCCAGGATTCCGAGGATCACGGCGATCAGGACCCCAAACCGCGCGTACTGCTTCATGGCTTCACCTTTAATTCCAGTATGGACCTGTGCTTCTTAGTATAGCCCCCACAGGGGGATGCAGGCGACAGCGCGGCGGCCGGACGTTCAGCGGTCGCGGCCGGTAACCAGGTCGGTAGCCGCGATCAGCGCCCGTTGGGCCGGCGAATCGGGCAGGCCGGCCAGCGCCGCGCGCGCTTTCGCGGTGAATTCGCGGGCCCGCTCGCGCGTGCGCTCGATGCCCTGGTATCGGTCAATGAGCTTTCGAATCTGTGCGAAGGGCACATTCTCGTAACTCGAGTCGGCCAGCACGCGCTCCACCCGTTGCCGCTCCTCGGGCGCAGCCTTCTCCAGGGCGTAAATCAGCGGCAGCGTCACCTTGCCTTCCCTCAGATCGTTGCCCACCGGCTTGCCGAGAACCGATTCGCGCGAGGTGAAATCCAGCATGTCGTCGATCAGTTGGAACGCCATGCCCAGGTTCCAGCCGAAATCTCCCAGCCGCAGTTGCTCGTTTTCGCTCGCACCGCCGGCGATGGCGCCCAGCCGCGTGCAGGCCGAGAACAGACTGGCCGTCTTGCGGTCGATGAGTTCCATCGAATCGGCTTCGGTGACGCCGATCTTGCCGATCCAGCCCAACTGCAGGAGTTCGCCGTCCACCATCTGCTGGGTCAGCGCGATGAGCAGGTCGATGATCTCGAAGCTGCGCAGCTTGAGCGCGATCTGGAAGGCCTGCATATACAGCCAGTCGCCGGCCAGAACCGACGGCGCATTGCCCCAGATGACGTTGGCCGCGGGTTGGCCGCGGCGCGTCTTGGCCTCGTCGATGACGTCATCGTGCACCAGCGTCGCGGTGTGGATCAGTTCCACCACCGCCGCCAGCCGGATCGCCTCGGGGTTGGGTTCCTGGTACAGGCGGCAGGAGACCAGCAGCAGAATCGGCCGCAGGCGCTTCCCGCCGTTGCCTTGCAGGTGGCGCGCGATGCGCGAGACGGCCTCGGTGTTGCCCACCGACTCCAGACGCAACTCCGACTCCATCTTCTCGAGATCGCCCGAGACGAGGCCGAGGATCTCGCGGGCTGTCAGCGCCGTACCCAGTTTGCCGAGGGCCATCGAATGTGTCCAGTTTAGCGGTCTTTTGTCGTCTCCTGCAAACGCAGGCGTTTCCAGTTGGCGCTGGTCGCTGCGGCCACTTCCTCCAAGGCAAGTCCCTTTATTTCAGCCACTTTCTTAGCCGTTTCGACCACAAACGCCGGCTCGTTCCGTTTTCCGCGCCATGGAACGGGCGCCAGATAAGGCGCGTCGGTCTCGATCAACAGCCGTTCCAGCGGCGTCTGGCGCAGCGCCGCGCGCACTTCGCCGGCCTTGGAAAACGTGATAATGCCTGAGAAACTGAGCATAAACCCGAGCCCCAGAGCCTGCTCCGCTTCGGCCGGGCCGCCGGAAAAACAGTGGAAGACGCCGCCCAGGGCGCCCGCCGGCCAATGGGCTTTCACGAGTTCGATCGTGTCGTCCCAGGCCTCGCGGGTATGGATCACGATGGGCAGCGCGGCGTCCCGGGCCAGTTCCAATTGACGGACGAATACGGCCCGTTGCGTCTCGCGCGGCGAGAGATCGTAGTGATAATCGAGCCCGATTTCGCCAATCGCAACGACCTTCGCGTGCGCGGCCAGGGACTCGAGCCGGCTCCAGGTCTCCTCCGTCGCCTTCGACGCGTCATGCGGGTGCACACCCACGGTCGCATAGATGAAATCGTGGGCTTCGGCCAGCCGGATGCCGGCCTCGAGGTCGGGCGGTCCGTCGCCGCTGCCGATCGCCACCATGTATTCAACGCCCGCGTCGAGCGCGCGGCGAATCACCGCTTCGCGGTCGGCGTCGAAGACCGCGGCGTCGAGATGGCAATGGCTGTCGATCACATTCATTTCAGACGCGCGCCCACCGGCACATCTTCCAGGAACGCGGCCAGCACCGGCGACCCGTCGGCCAGCGAAGCGGCCACGATCATCCCATTACTTTCGATGCCGCGCAGCTTGCGGGGCTGCAAATTCGCCACGATGACGACCTTGCGCCCGGCGAGTTGCTCCGGGCTGTAGGCTTTGGCGATGCCGGCGACCAGCGTGCGCGGCTCGCGCTCGGCGACGTCGATGGTGAGCTTCAGCAGTTTGTCGGCGCCCGGCACTTTCTCGGCGGCCAGCACCCGCGCCACGCGCAGATCCACCTTGGCAAAATCGTCGATCGTGATGACGGGCGCGAGCGGCGGCACGCCTTCGGGCGGCGTCCACGGCGTCTCTTCCGCTTTCGCCTCGGGGGCCGGCACGACGCTTGCCGCATCGACCGGCGCGGTCTTGCCCAGCAGCGCGTTCTGGCGTGCGACTTCGACCTGCTCGAGCTCGTTCATCTTGTCAACGGTTTCCTTCAGGTCCAGGCGCGGGAAGATCTGCGCGGCCTCGCCCAGCGCCTGACCTGCTGTCAATCCGCCCCAGGTCAATTGGTCAATGCGCTGATCGATCAGCTTCTCGCTCATCCCGAGCTGCGCCCAGATCTTCTCGGTGATCTCCGGCAGCACGGGTTTCAATAAAACAGAAACGATGCGCAGCGTTTCGGCCGCCGAGTACATGATCTCGTCGAAGCGGGCGCGCGACTCCTCGTCCTTCTTCTTGCCCAACGCCCAGGGCTGGTACTGCACGATGGCGCGGTCTACAAACGTCAGCAGCGCCCAGACGTTTTCCAACGCACGGTTATATTCGAAGCGCTCGAAGCAGTCGTGAAAGTTCTGTATGGTCGCGCGCGCCTCCTCTGCGATCGCGGGTGCGCCCGCCGACGCAGGAATCCTCCCTTCGCGCGCCTGGCGTAGTAGTGCCGTAGTGCGGCTCAGCAGGTTGCCGAGCCCGTTGGCGAGATCGGAATTATACCGCCCGACCAGCGCATCGTAGCTGAAGTTGCCGTCGCTGCCGAACGGGATCTCGCGGAACAGGAAATAGCGCAGCGGGTCGGCACCCATCACCTGGCGGATCGGCTCCGGCCGCACGATGTTGCCCTTCGATTTCGACATCTTGTCGTTGTCGAACAGCAGCCAGCCATGCGCGAAGATGCGCTTAGGCAGCTCCCACCCCGCGGCCTTGAGGAACGCGGGCCAATAGACGGCGTGGAAGCGGATGATCTCCTTGCCCACCAGGTGCAGGTCGGCCGGCCACAGCGGCTTTCCTTCGACACTTTGGCCCTCCACCGCCGTCCAATACGTCATCAGCGCGTCGAACCAGACGTAGAAGACGTGCCGCGGCTCATCCGGCACCGGGATGCCCCACTTGATGGTCGTACGCGAGATCGAGAGATCCTTCAGACCCTTCTTCACAAATGAGATGATTTCGTTGCGCCGGATCTCGGGTTGGATGAAATCGGGCTGCTTCTCGTAGAGGTCCAGCAGAAACTCCTGAAACGCCGACAGCCGGAAGAACAGATTCTCTTCCGTCACCGTCTCCGTCGGCCGGCCGCACTCGGGGCACGGGTCGCCGGGTTCGGCGTCGTTGACGTACAGCTCGTCAAACATGCAGTACTCGCCCGTGTAGCTGCCCTTGTAAATGTAGCCGTTCTTCTTGCAGGCTTCGTACAACTTGGCCACTGCCTTGGCCTGGCGCGGATCGGTCGTGCGCAGAAAGTGATCGATGCCTAGCCCCAGCTTCTGCCACTGCGAACGGAACTCTTCGGCGATCGTTGTGGTGTATTCCTGCGGCGTCTGGCCCATCTTCAGCGCGGCGCGCTCGACCTTCTGCCCGTGCTCGTCGGTGCCCGTAGTCAGCACCGCGTTGTAGCCCGTCATGCGCTTGTACGTGCGGATCATGTCGGCCGCGAACGTGGTGTAGGTGTGGCCGATGTGCGGCGCCGCGTTCACGTAATAGATGGGCGTCGTCAGGTAGAACTTCTCACTCATTCACAACTCACTTTCGTTTGTCACGGGCCTTCCAGGCCAGCATGGCGGCGGCCAGGATTTCCTTCAACGCCACGCCCGTCTTGAGCGCCAGCTCGCGGCAGTCGTCGTACTCGGGCGAGGCGCCGTGCTCGCCGACCTTCATCCGCACCGGGCCGAAAGGCGTTTCCACCGTCTCGGATGCGCGCCACTGCACGCGCCGCTCGGCGTCGTGCATCCGCAGGCCGAGCGTGGTCGTTTCCTTGAAGATGATCGACGCCAGCGTCTCGCGGCTCTCCGGCGTCGCGATCACGCGCAACAGATGGCCCGAACGCTGCTTCTTCATCACCAGCGGCGTCAGCGTGACGTCCAGCGCGCGGGCCTCGAACAGGCGTTCCATGGCGTAGCCGAGGATCTGCGGCGAGCAGTCGTCGATGTTGGCTTCCAGGATGCAGACGGTCGTCGACTCCGCTGCTGCGCTCGACTCGCCGATCAGCACGCGCAGCACATTCGCCATCCCGGGGAACTCCTTCGTGCCCGCGCCGAAGCCTTGCGCGGCGACGCGCATCGGCGGCATGGGGCCGAACCCGAAGGCCAGCGCAGCCACAATCGCCGCGCCCGTGGGCGTGGTCAATTCCGTCTCCGGCCCGCGCGCGTAGACCGGCTTGCCCCGTAGCAGCAGCGCCGTCGCGGGCGTCGGCACGCTCATCACTCCGTGGTCCGCCTCCACCGTGCCCGAGCCGGTGTTGATTGCCGAGCAGTAGATCCGCTCGACGCCCAGCAGGTGAAAACCATAGCACGCGCCGGCAATGTCGCAGATCGAATCCACCGCCCCGACTTCGTGGAAGTGGACCTTTTCGATGGGCACGCCGTGCACCTGCGCCTCGGCCTGGCCCAGCGCTGTGAAGACGCGCACGGTGTCGGCCTTCGCCGCCTCCGGCAAGGCGGAGGCTTCAATCATTTTGACGATATGCGGCAGGTGCCGGTGCTTTTTCTGTTCGTCGTGTTCGATCAACAGCCGGGTCGCCGCGAGCCCCGCGCGCTTCACGCGTTCCGTGCGGAACCGCGCCCCCGTTCCCAGCGTGTCCAGCCCCGCGAACAGCGCTTCGGCGGGCGCGCCGGCGTCGATGAGCGCGGCCACGGTCATGTCGCCGGCGATACCGGAGAATGCGTCCAGATAGGCGATTTTCATGCGGCGTCTTTCGATAACCTTCATTATCGCCTTGTCGGCGAACACCCCGCCGCGAGACCGCGCCGCGGCATGCAGTAGGATAACCTAGGGCCGGCGCGGCATCGCGCCGGCACGGGGTGAACCCATGCGACACTTTTCTCCGCCTTTTCCATTTCGAAATCTCGGCCTCAACGCCGTCGCGCTGGCGCTGCTGTTCGCGACCGGCGCGCCCGCCGCCGCGCCCGCCGCGGAACCGGCCGATCGGCCGATTCTGACTCCGAAGCCGGGACCAGCGCCGAAGATCAACGGGCCCGCCGTCTACGGCGTCCGTCCCGGCCACGCAGTGATCTACCGCATTCCCTGCACCGGCGTCCGGCCGATCCACTTCGCCGCCGATGGCCTGCCCGCTTCGCTGCGGCTGGACGCGGCGACTGGCATCATCACCGGCACCGCGCCCCACGCGGCCGGCGAGTACGCGCTCACGCTGCGCGCCTCCAACCCGCACGGCCGTGCAACGAAGCGCTGGAAGATCGTCGTCGGCGACACGCTCGCGCTCACCCCGCCGATGGGCTGGAACGACTGGTACACACATTACGACCACGTCACCGACAAGCTCCTGCGCCAGGCCGCCGACGCGATGATCGCCTCCGGCATGGCGGACTACGGCTACCAGTACGTCAACGTCGACGACTGTTGGATGGTCAAGCCCGGCTCTGACAATCCCGAGATCGGCGGAGAGCCGCGCGACGCCGCCGGCGCCATCCGCCCCAACCGCCGCTTCCCCGACATGGCCGCGCTCACCGCCTACATCCACTCGCGCGGCCTCAAGGCCGGCCTCTACACTTCCCCCGGGCCCAGGACATGCGGCGGTTTCACCGGCAGCTATCAGCACGAGGAGATCGACGCACGCGAGTTCGCCGCGTGGGGCTTCGACTTCCTCAAATATGACTGGTGCTCCTACCGCCCGTCCTCCGGCGGCAAGACCGTCGCCGACTTCCGCCATCCCTACGAGCTGATGGGCGCCATCCTGCCCCAGCTCGATCGCGACATCGTCTTCAACCTCTGCCAGTACGGCATGGGCGACGTGTGGAAGTGGGGCGGCGACGTCGGCGGCCACTGCTGGCGCACCACCGGCGATCTCGGCCTGGAGAAGGACACGCGGCTGCCGGGCTTCTACTCCATCGCGTTCAAAAATGCCGCCCACCCCGAGGCCGCGCGCCCGGGCCGCTGGAACGACCCCGACTACATCCTGATCGGCTCTGTCGGCGACGCCCGTCATAACGAGGCCCCGCCCACGCCCACCTCGCTCACGCCCGACGAGCAGTACAGCTACGTGTCGCTCTGGTCGCTCATGGCATCGCCCCTGATCTACTCCGGTGACATGAACCACCTCGACGAATTCACGCTCAACGTCCTCTGCAATGCCGAAGTGATCGCCGTCGACCAGGACCCGCTCGGCCGCCAGGCCAGCGTGATCCGCCACAACGAAAACGAGTTCATTCTGGCCAAGCCGCTCGAGGACGGCTCGGTCGCGCTGGGCCTCTTCAATCTCAGCGCGACGCCGGAGACGATCTCCGTCTCCTGGGCCGCCCTCGGCATCAAGGGCCGGCATCATGTGCGCGATTTGTGGCGTCAAAAAGACGCGGGCGCCGCCGACGGCGAGTATTCAGCGACCGTCAATCGCCACGGCGTCGCGCTCGTGCGCTTGATGAAACAGTGAGTCTCATCTGAACCGTGATCGAGCATCCGTGCCGCCACCAACGGGAGCATCCGCCTGCTAGAGTTCCGGTCCGCGACGGTCGTCAAGCTCGTACCGATCCGCTAAATACCTGAGATACGCCGAGTGCTCGGCCTCCGGCGCCTCCTCGGCCAGCGCCGCCCACAGCTCCTGCCAGCTCATCGCCCACACGTCCAGCCCGTCCCTGCGCGCGCGCAGCGTGAACTCATGCGCCTCGTCGCGATGCCGCCGCCCCGCCGCGCCGCGAACCTCGAACCACAGGTACGCCAGCGTGAACCGCTCGCCGCTCGTCCGCAGCCCCAGCAAGTGCTTCAGCAGTTGCGCCGCGTGCAGGTGCTGGTGAATCCGGTCTTCGGGCGAGATCTGCTTGGCCAGCTTCGCCAGCTGCGGCCACTGTTTGAAGAACGCATGCCCGGCGTGCGCCGGCCGCAGTCCGTGTTGCGGCAGGCCCGCGTATGGCTCGCCGAACTTCGCTTCCATCGCGCACAGGAACCGCGTCACGCCCGCGGCCGCGAGAGTCACGTCCGCCTGCGGCGGCGTGCCGAATCCGGCAACAATCGGGAACCTCTGTTCGTAACCCAGCCACACCGGGCCGGTCCTCTGGAAGCCCAGCGCGCGCAGCAGCCCGCGCTTGGGCCGGTAGCGCCAGTGTTGAAATACGTTCACCGCCAGCGCGGCCGACGAGAGCAGCGAATACAGGTGCCCTTCCGACCCGTTCTCCGACAACTCGCCGCCCGAGCCGCGCAGGAATTCGCTCACCGCGGCCGCGTCCAGCGGCTCGCAAAAATTGTCGTTCAGATGGATCACCGCGCGCGACGGCGAACTCTCGTTGCGCGGGCAGAATGCGACGCCGCGCCGCTGGGCCCATTCGGCCTGCCACTGCTCGAGTCTCTGCCGCAGCGTCACCCCGGCTTGGCCTCACTGCGCCAATGCGAGAGCTGCGACCTCTTCGCCGATCGCCAGCGAGGCCGTGGCCGCGGGCGAAGGCGCGTTCAGCACGTGCACTGCGCGCTCCTGCACGACGATCTCAAAATCCTCCACCAGCCGGCCGTCGGGCCGCATCGCCTGCGCCCGCACGCCGCTGCCGCCCGGCTCCAGGTCCTCTTCCCGCACCTCCGGCACCAGTTGTTGCAGCGCACGGCAGAACAGCGCTGGGCTGAATGCCCGCCGTAGCTCCGCCGCGCACATGGCCGCGTGCGTCCCCACAAATCGCCACAGCCCCGGAAACGTGAGCGCTTCGGCTGCGTCCCGCAGATTGAACGCCAGCTTCGAATACCCTTCGCGCTTCAGCGCCAGCACCGCGTTGGGACCCGCCTCGATGCCGCCGCGCATCATCCGCGTGAAATGCAATCCCAGAAAAGGAAACTTCGGGTCGGCCACCGGGTAGATCAGGTTCCGCACCAGGAACTCACGCTCCGGCCGCAGCTTGTAATAGTCGCCCCGGAAGGGCACGATCTGCACGCCGGTCCGGACGCCGGCCAGCCGCGCGACGCGGTCCGCCTGCAGCCCGGCGCAAGTGACCAGCACGTCGGAGGCGAACTCGCCGGCCCTCGTTTCGGCCCGCCACTCCCGCCCGTCGCGCCGCAGCCCCGTCAATCCCGCATTCGTGACCACCCTGCCGCCGCGCGTCTGAATCTCGCCGCGCAGCGCCTCGCACACCGCGGGGTAATCGACGATTCCCTCCCCGGGAACGCGCAGCCCGGCCACGCCCGCCACGTGCGGCTCGATCTCCCTCATTCGCGGCAGGTCCAGAAGCTCCAGCCCCTGCAGTCCGTTTTTCGTCCCGCGTTCAAAAAGATCTTTCAGCCGCGGTATCTGCTCCTCGCGCGTCGCCACCACCAGATTGCCGCAGATGTCGTGCGGGATCGCATGCGCGCGGCAGAACTCGACCATCTGGCGGATGCCGCGCACCGCCAGCCTGGCTTTGCTGGAGCCCGGCCGATAGGGCAGGCCGCAGTGCAGCACGCCGCTGTTGTTGCCGGTTTGATGCTGGCCGACTCCCGGCTCCTTCTCCACCAGCGTGAGGCTCGTTTGCGGAGTGCTTTCCAGGATGCGCATGGCCGTCGCCAGCCCGACCGCCCCTCCGCCCACCACCAGCACGCGCTTGCCGCTCATGGCCGCCGACTCAGTCTCCGTGCATGCTCCATCGCCCGCCCGCGCATTTTACGGCAGCGTCGCGGCCATCACCTTTTGGGTCTGCTGTATCCGGAATTGTTCCAGCTTTTCGATCAGCGCCGGCCGGTGCAGCGCCACAATCGCCACCGCCAGCAGCCCCGCGTTCACCGCGCCCGGCTGGCCGATCCCCAGCGTGCCCACCGGCACGCCCCCGGGCATCTGCACGGTCGCCAGCAGCGAGTCCATCCCGTTCAGCGCCTGGCTCTGCATCGGCACGCCGAGCACCGGCAGCGTCGTGTACGCCGCCGTCACGCCCGCCAGGTGAGCGGCCCCGCCCGCCGCGGCGACAATCACCTCCAGCCCGCGCTGCCGCGCCGTTCGCGCGTAGTCGGCCAGCGCCTCCGGCGCGCGGTGCGCCGAGAGGACGCGCTTCTCGTAGGGCACTTCGAAATCCCCGAGCACTTTACACGCGTGCTGCATCGTCTCCCAGTCGGAGGCGCTACCCATGATGACCCCGACCAGCGGCTTCGCGTCCATATCAGGCAATCTCCTTCTTCAAGCCAGGCACTCGCTCGTCTCTCCGCGCCGGAGAGCCGTCCCTTTCATCTTCTCAATGCCCCGCATCCGCTCCCCGCCGGCGCTACTGGCCCTGGCTCAATGAAAAGCCCGGCTTGCCGTCGAAATTGTACAGGCCCTCGGTCTTGGTGAATTCGAGGCCCGCGCCGGCCGCGCGCTGCAGCAGGTCGATCGTCTGCTGATGCGTGACCGCCGGATTCGCATTGTCGCTCTGATAGCGGCACCGCCAACTGTCGCTGGTGAGCGTGTCGGGCAGCCCATCGGGATACACTTTCACGCCGCGGCTGGAAATCATCACCAGCTTCAATCCGCCGCCGTTCAGCGCTTCCATCCGCCGGCCGAATTCGTTGGCATCCCCGGGCGGATTGTAGATGAACAGGTCGATGCCCGCCAGTTCCCGCCGCGGCAACGCCGCTGTAGCCGCCGCGGCCCGCACGGCGCGCTTCGGCGCGGCCTTGTAGCGCACCGGCTTGAGCTTCTGCGGCTCCAGGCCCATCCGCTCCGCGATCGCCGCTCCAAATTCCTTTGTCCCGACCTGCTTCGTCGTGTGCGGGTTCTTGCCCTCCTTCGCGATGTCGTAGGTGTGGATGCCGTCCTCGAGCGTCCGCAAAAACGCGTTGTGCACGCGCTCGGCCACGTCCTCCTGGCCGATGTGCACCAGCATCATCACCGCGCCCAGCAGCAGCCCCGACGGGTTGGCCAGGTTCTGCCCGGCGCGCCGCGGCGCCGAGCCGTGGATCGCCTCGAACATCGCATATTTCATTCCGATGTTGGCCGAGCCCGCCAGGCCGACCGAGCCGGCGATCTGCGCCGCCACGTCCGACAGAATGTCGCCATACAGGTTCGGCATCACCAGCACGTCGAACACCGACGGCGTGTCGGCCAGTTTCGCGGCGCCGATGTCCACGATCCAGCTCTCCTTCACGATCTCCGGATACTCCAGCGCGATCTCGTCGAAGACCTTGTGGAACAACCCGTCGGTCAGCTTCATGATGTTGTCCTTCATGAAGCAGGTGACCTTCTTGCGGTTGTTCCGCACGGCGTACTCGAAGGCATAGCGCACGATCCGCTCGCTGCCCGACCGGCTGATCAGCTTCAGGCACTGCGTCACGTCCTGCGTTTGCTGGTACTCGATGCCGGCATACAAATCCTCTTCGTTCTCGCGCACGATCACCACGTCCATGCCCGGGTGCTTGGTCGGAATGTAGGGATCGTAAGCCACGCATGGCCGCACGTTGGCGTACAGGCCGAGTAGCTTGCGCGTAGTCACGTTCAGGCTCTTGTATCCGCCGCCCTGCGGCGTCGTGATCGGCGCTTTCAAAAACACTTTCGTGCGCCGCAGCGACTCCATCGAGCTCTTCTCGATGCCCGTCGTGTTGCCCCGCAGGTAGACCTTTTCGCCGATCTCGATCTCCTCGATATCCAGGCGCGCGCCCGCGCTGGACAGGATTTCGAGAGTGGCGCCCATGATCTCCGGGCCGATGCCGTCGCCCCTGGCGACCGTAATGGGTACGTTGTTTGCCATGATTCCTTCTCTTCCTGATGAATTCGCGCGCCCGCGCGCCCGCAGTGGCTAAAACTCTTCCCGCCCGACGTACAGCTCGCTGATCTCCTTGCGGAAACTGTCGATCGCCTGCGTGCGGCGCAGCTTCATGGTCGGCGTCAGCTCACCGTGCTCCAACGAGAAGTCGCGTTCGATGATCTTGAAACGCCGCACCTGCTCGAACGGCGCCAGTTGCCGGTTGACCTTCTGGACGATCTTCTTCATCTCGCCATGCACGGCCTGGTCCTGCGCCAGTTGCGCCAGGCTCCGGGCCTCCGGGCTGACGCCCTCCACGTCGGCCGCCGCCTGCGCGTTGATGCTGATCAGCGCCGTCATGTACGGCATCCGGTCGCCGAGCAGCAGGATCTGGTTGACGATCGGGTGCATCTTGAACAGCCCCTCGATGCGCGCCGGATAGATCTTCTTGCCGTTGGAAGAAACGATCAGCTCCTTCTTTCGGCCCGTGATCCAGACATAGCCGTCGGCGTCGATCTGCGCCACGTCCCCGGTGTGCAGCCAGCCCTCGCGCAGCACCGCTGCCGTTGCGCCGGGGTCCTTGTAATAGCCGTCAAAAACCGTCTCCCCGCGCACCAGCAGCTCCCCGTCCTCGGCCGTCCGCAGCTCGGCCCCCGGCAGCGCTCTCCCGATTGAGCCCGCCTTCGTCCGGCCAACCGGGTTCATCGCCACTACGCCGCCTTCGGTCAATCCATAGCCCTCCAACAGCGGCAGGCCGATGGAGGCATAGAACTCGGCCAGCCCCTTGCCCAGCGGCGCCGCGCCGCTGCACGCCACCCTCAGCCGCCCTCCCAGCCGCTCGCGGATCTTGGAAAACACGACGCTGTCGAAAAACTTCAACGAGGCCAGGTGCCACGGCATCGGCGTCCGGCCCTCCTGCCGGGCCCGGCTCACCGCACTGCCGACCCCCAGCCCCATGTAGAACAACTTGCGCACCACCAACGGCTTCTTCCGGATCTCCGTCGTGATGCTGGCGTACATCCGTTCCCACACCCGCGGCGGAGCCACGAACAGCGTCGGCCGGATCGACCGCAGCTCCCCCGGCATCTTCGACAGGCCTTCGCTGAACCACACCGGAATGCCGTGGCGGATCACCAGCAGTTCCAGCACCAGCCGCTGCGTAATGTGCGCCGAAGGCAAGAACACCAGCGTCGAATCCGAGCTGTCCAGGTCCAGCATCTGAGGACCCATCCCGCAGTTGACGATCACTGCGTTCTGGCTCACCAGGCCCATCTTCGGCTCGCCCGTCGCTCCCGACGTCAGGTACAGGATCGCGATGTCCGCGGGCCGCACGCCGCCGCGGATGCGCTCCAGCAGGCCCGGATCCTCCGCCATCGCCTGGGACCCCAGTTGCCTCAGCCGCTCCAGCGTGATGGCGTTTTCGGCCTCGCCGCTCAACAGGATCCGCTGTGCCTCGATCTCGCTCATGCCCGCGCCTTCCAGCGCCGCGAGCATTTTGGGATCCTCCACGAAGATGGCCTTCGGCTCGGCCGCCTTGAGGGTCTTCACCTGGTCGGCCGCCGGCAGGCTGGTGTACACCGCCGCCGCGATCGAGCCGTTGGTCAACACGCCGACGTCGGCCAGGTAGAACTCGGCGCGCGTCTCCGAGGCCAGCCCGCAGATGTCGCCGTGGCCCACCCCCAGCGCCCGCAGCCCCGCCGCCACCTCTTCCGCGATCTGCCGGTATTCGATCCAGTTCCAGCTCTTGTAAGCCCCGCCGCCCTGAGGTTGATACAACGCCGGCGCGCTTCCCAGGAACTCGGCCGTTGCGGCCAGCATGTTGTAGACGGTCCTGCGCTCGCGCGGCAGCTCAGGCGGCACCTTGGCCATATTTTTCAGATTCTCCCGGAAAAACAACCGCTCCCGCTACCGTTCCCGCACCACACCCGCCTCAACGCTCCCCGCTTCGGTCGCCGGCGGGCCCGTGGTTCCCCTTCAGATTAGACTAAGCGCAAGCACGCCAAAAGGAAAGTCCCGCGCCTGGCGCCCGCTTCCGGTACCGGCGGCTAATCCAGCTTATAAATGGTCAGTCCGGACAGCAGCTTGGGGTAGAAGTCGGTCGATTTCTGCGGCATCACGCCCCCGCCGAACGACGTCTGGGCCACCTGCTCGATGCTTGTCGGCTTCAGCAGAAATGCGATCTGCGCCGCGCCCTGCCGCGCTTCCGCCACCGCCTGCTCGAGGCCCCGCGCGTAGCGCAGGCGCTGCTCCTCGCGCACCGCTTCTTCCGAAATGCCGAGCACCCGGCCCAACAGCGCTTCGTGCAGCACCCGCACGTCCAGCGCGCCTGTTCCTGCGCGGCACTCCAGCCGGAACAATCGTTCGCCGATCGCCGCGCCGATTACCGTCCGCTCCGGCCGCTCCGCCCAACTGCGCTGCAGCGTCGCCGGCGAGTCGATCTCGTCCACCACGAACTCGCTCGCCGCGGCCCGCAGAAACCCGTCCGGCAGCTCGTTCGCCGGGATGCCGCTCACCAGCCGGTGCGTCGCCAGAATCTGCAGTCCCGGCGAATGCATATTGACGAAGGTCATCATCACCCGGTCCGCGCCGGGGAGCCTCGGGTTCTCCTGGCGGAACGCCAGCGCCGTTTCATAGCGGTGATGGCCGTCGGCGATCACGAGCTTTTTATCGCTCATCAACTCCTGGATGCGCGTCGCGCCGGCGATCTTCCACACGCGGTGCCGCGCCCCGTACTCGTCCATCACGTCGGCCAGCGGTGTCCCCTGGGCGGCTTCGTCCAGCAGGCCGTCGATCGACCCCGCCGGATCCGGGTACAGCATGAAGATCTGGCCGAAATGCGCCTGCGTCGCACTCAGCAGTTCCAGCCGGTCCTTCTTCGGCCCCGACAACGTCTGCTCGTGCCGGTGCACCACGCCGCCCGCGTACTCCTCCACCGCCCCCAGCGCGATGAAACCCTTGCGGACCATCCGCTCGCCCGTGTCCGGCAGAGTGAATTCCTGGAAGTACGGGAACACGCCCGGCTCGGCGTCGCGCGCCAGCAGCCCATCCGCGACCCAGGCCCGCAGATACCCCGCCGCACGCGTATAGACATTGTCCTCGGCGCTGTCGGTCGCCTGCCGCTCGCCCAGAATCACCCGCACCAGGTTGTATGGGCTGCGCGACAGGTAGCGTTGGCGCATAGCCGGCGTGATCTTGTCGTAAGGCTGTGTGAGCAGGTCCTCCAGCGCGCCGGCCTTTTCGGTGTAGCGATAGGGTTGAAACGGATAGATTTGGGCCAAGACACAGAATACCAGCCCCGCCTCGCCTATTCCCCCCTTGCCGCGCCCCGCCCCGCTCACGCTACCATGAGCGCTGATGGACTTAGGATACGAACTGCAACTCGCCCGCGAGCTGAGCCGCGGCGCCGGCGCGCTGGCGCTGGATCACATGCGCCGCGGCGTCAGCGCCGAGGACAAGACCGACGGGTCGCCCGTCACCATCGCTGACCGCGAATGCGAACGCCTCTTCGTGGACGGTCTCGAACGGGCTTTCCCCGACGACGGCCTGCTGGGCGAAGAGGGCTCCGCCAGGGAGGCGCGCAGCGGCCGCCGCTGGATCATCGACCCGATCGACGGCACGCGCGATTTTCTGCGCGCCAATCCGCTGTGGTGCAACCTGATCGCGCTCGAGGCGGGCGGCACGGTGGTGCTGGGCGTGTGCACCTTCCCCATGCTTCGCCAAAGCTTCTGGGCTGTTCGCGGCGGCGGCGCCTGGCGCCAGTCCGACGGCGAAGCCTCCCCGATCCACGCCTCCTCGATCGCCGACCTCTCGCGCTCCGTCATCGGCGTCAGCGGCCTCGAGCGCGCCCTGAAGCAGCCCTACGCCGCCCGCTTACCCGAATTCCTCGGCCGTTTCGGCGTGATCCGCAGCCTCGGCGGCGCGCTGGACGCCATGTCGGTGTGCGCCGGCCAGGCCGAGTTCTGGTTCGAGCCCGCCGCCAAACCCTGGGACCTGGCCGTGGTCCAGATCCTGGCCCGCGAGGCCGGGCTGCGTTTTTTCGATTTCACCGGCGCCGATACGATCTATGGTGGCAACGCCATCCTGTGCGTACCCCCGCTGGAGCCCGCCGCCCGCGAATTCCTGGGCCTGGCCTGAACCATCCCCTGAGGATTCAAGCACCGTCCTGCCGCGTGTGAGTGGCGCCGACGTCCCCGCCCGGTGCCCAGTACCCGGGCGGCCAAGGTCCTATCCCGCCGCCAATCAAAGTTGACACTTTCCGTTTTTTCCCTTGCGGGCGTGCTAACATCCTTCTAGGATAAAAAAGACAAAGGCGTATTTTGATCGACGTATCTAGGGGTTCAACATGATCTATTCGCGCTCTGCCGAATATGCGATTCGGGCGTTCATCTACTTGGCGGCGGTCCCAGAAGGCAAGTACGCGATGGTGAAACAGATCGCCGAAGAGTGTGACATTCCGTCCCACTTCCTGGCCAAAATCCTCCAGCAGCAGGCCCGCAAGGGCTATCTGCGCTCGAGCAAGGGACCCACCGGCGGCTTCTGCCTGCGCGTTCCCGCCTCCGAGCTTAATATGCTGCAATTGGTCGATGCCATCGACGGCCTGACCGACTACGAGCGTTGTCCCGGCGGCATGACCGAGTGCAACGACACCGCTCCCTGCGGCATGCACGATACCTGGAAGGCCCTGCGCTCCCGTATCATGGAGTATCTGGAGCGCACTTCGATCGAGGACCTCGCCAAGGCACTCGCGCAGAAGAAGCGGAACCTGCAAAAGGTTCACAAGACCCGGCGCTCCACGGCTAAGAAGGCCTGAATCAGGCCTTCAGAAACGAAGACGGCCCGATCCAGGTCTTCGCCGCACGCGACAGGCTTGGCATCCCGGCCCTAGGAGGCTCGATGCGCATCCGCAACGGTGGTTCTCCCACCCCCCACGACATGCTCGTCCCGATGGTGGTCGAACAGACCTCGCGGGGCGAACGCGCCTACGACATCTACTCCCGGCTGCTCAAGGAGAACATCATTTTCCTGGGCACGCCGATTGAGGACCAGGTGGCCAACCTGATCATCGCCCAGATGCTTTTCCTGGCCGCCGAGGACCCCGAAAAGGACATCTCGCTTTACATCAACTCCCCCGGCGGCTCCATCACCGCCGGCATGGCGATCCTCGACACCATGCGCCTGGTCGAGCCCAACATCGTGACCTACTGCGTGGGCCAGGCCGCCTCCATGGCGGCCGTTCTGCTGGCCTGCGGCGCCAAGGGCAAGCGCTACGCCCTGCCCCACGCCCGCGTGCTGATCCACCAGCCCTCCATGTCCGGTCTGGCCGGCCAGGCCAGCGATATCGACATTTACGCCCGTGAGATCCTGCGTATGCGGGAGATCCTCAACGGCATCCTGGCCGAGGCCACCGGCCAGGACGTGGAGCGCATCGGGCGCGACGTCGACCGCGACTACATCATGGAAGCCGAGCAGGCCGTGGCCTACGGCATGGTCGACAAGATCATCTCCAAGCGCGAGCGCCCCTGACCCGCGCGTGTGACGGAGCCGCTGGCCGTCAGGGAGCGGACACGCCACCGCTCGGCGGGGTCACCTTCGTGCTTCCGCCGGCAGTCGTTCCAGGATGGCCTGGTATACGCTTCGAGCGACTTCCAGAGCCTGCCCGGCCTCATCCGCACTGGGCTCGCCCGGTTCGCCAGGATAGCGGAACTTCCAGGCATACTCAGTCAGCGGCGCGGCTTGGTCTGCGATCGGCGCGAGAGTCGCGTCCAAACCCGCGCACTGGCGGCCAAGTTCTTCGATATTGTGGGTCTTTCGAAACGGCGAGTCATGCCATGCCAGGAAGGCTTTCAACGCCTTTTCGGCCGCCTGCTGGGCATGAAAGGCGACATCGCCGTTCAACCCCGCTGCCGGAGCGGAAAGCTCATGCGCCGCTGCGCGCAAATCGAGTTCGGCTCTTGAAAGCCACGCGCGCACGTCCTGCCGCCGGGCGTCTTCAGTCGCCATGCAACAGCCTTCCCTCGCGCAGTACGGTCCCTGGCAATGAGGCCTTCAACGCCCGCCGGTCCTCAAAATAAGACCGCGTGCACACCAGCACGTCGGCCGCCGTGCCCGTGCCTCGCAGCGCCTCGTAGGCCAGTCGGCTGCGCCGCTGCTCCGCTGGAGCGTCGTCCGGGACGACCACCAGCAGGTCGTAGTCGCTATCCGGCCCGGCCTGGCCGCGCGCCACCGAGCCGAACAGGTACACCCCAACCGGACGGTAGGCCTCCACTAGCCGCCGCACCGTTTCGGCCAAGGCCGGATCGTCCGCTGCCCGTGTCCTGAAAGCGCTCGTGTCCTCCGCAGCCATGATCTTCGCCCCAACCAGTGTGCCATAATCCGCCGCAAGCTCCGGTTTGCTTTTCGACCCGGCGCCGCGGGCGCGAGGCGCCGGTAACGTCTCCTCCCGCCCCCGCCGTCCTGGTAAGTGCATGCCGCGCCGCCTCGTTCGCTTCTGCCTCTGGGCGTGGATAAGCATCGCCGCCCTGGCACAGCCCGCCCCCTCCGATCCGGCGGTCATCGTTGGCAACGTGGAGAAGCAGACCGCACCCCTCGCCCAGTCCTGGCTGCACAGCCCCGATCCCCGCTATCAGGCCTGGGGCGCGTACCTGATTCTGCGCGACCGCCACACCGAAGCAATTCCCGATCTGCTGGCCATGCTGGCCGGATTCCAGGTTGTGGAAAGCCCATCCACGGTTGCAGACTCCGACCAGCACGACGCCATGCTGGGCGTGCTCGACGCCCTGATCCAGTTCGGCGCCGACGTCCCCGCCGCCGACGCGCAGCGCCTCTACCCCGAGTTCCCCGTCCAGTCCCTCATCCTGCTCTCGCGCTCCCAGGAGGACACTTCGCCCGCCCTGCTGGCCATCTTTCAGACTGAGCAACGCCATCCCGCCGCCTGGCTGGCTGCCGGAAACATCCTGCTGCAGCGCCGCGCCGACGGCTTTGCCGCGGCCGTCTTCACCGGCCTGACCGTACATGCGTGGATCATGGTCTTCGACCCGAATGCCGGCGGAGGCTTCGGAGGAGGGGCATCGTGCTGCGGTGCCGCCGGCCGGCCCCGGGCAAAAAACGGATGGCCGCCGCTGGCAATCTACGCCTTCGGTTGTCTCGGCGACAGTGTGCAGCCGGGAGCCACGCTTCTCGCCGGCGGACCCGACCCGGTTCACTATCACCGGCAGGTGAACGACAGCTACCATGTCGTTGGCGTGACCGGCTGCGGTTGCGGCGAGGATCGGGATCTGGTGTACCAGCACTACCTGACGGCGCTGCTCTATGCGTCCCCTGAACAACCGCCGCTGCTCGCGCACGTCTCGCACAGCATCGCGTGGCAGGGCCCCGACGCCTACAGCAGCAACGTGGCAGCCTTCATCGCCTCCCAGCAGCACCTCTTCGCGCAACTCGCGCAGCGCCTGCTCCAGCAGAGCCTGCTCAGCGAGACCGAAGCTGCAACCCTGCGCCCCAAGCTGCAGCTCCGCATTTGGGACCGGCGCACCTCGCCGGACCCTGCGCTTCCCGCCCTCGCCCCATTGCCCGAAAACGTCACCATCGAGCCCAACTGACCGGGCTCCCCTCTCACCGGGCCGCAACGGCCTGGCCCGCCCTCCACCCCCTCCAGGTGTTCACTTCCATCATCCCCATAGGCCATCCGACCACCGGCCCTACCCGTGCTTTTGACCCTTCCTGATGCCTGCGCCGTCCCTCGAATTCCGACATTTCGACACGACACTGCCAATGTCGTGCTTTGTCATACGATTCTTGGCCAACTTCGCCGACTGTCAGGCACAAAAAGAGCCGACATTTCAACATAAGTTATTCCTTTTATTATAAAAAATAAACCTGCATTCACTATGAACGCCCCACCTGATCGCCTTCATGTCTGGTCTTACGCTGTAAGACGAAATTCGACGCTTTTCGACACTAGTGTCGAATTTGGCTTTGATCCTCTTCTTTTCGCGGGGCCCTTCGAGTGCTCTCGCCGCAGTCCGCCCACACCGCGACCCTCAGCCCCTCGGCCCGTTCGGCCCACTCCCTTAGCCACTACTTCCGGGTGCTCAGGATGTTGAGGTACTTCTCGTACGCCCGGTCCCACGCCGCGGCCTGGCCCGGCGCCTCGATCCGCTCCAGCTCGAACGACGCCCGCACCACCGCCCGCAGCCCGGTGAGCCCCTCCACCTCGCCCGCGCCCATGGCCTGCACCAGCAGGTTGCCGATGGCCGTCGCCTCGCCCGGTCCCGCCACCACCGTGCGGCCGGTCGCCTCAGCCACGAAGCGGTTCAGCAGCGCGTTCTTCGACCCCCCGCCGACGATATGGATCACCTCGATCCTCCGCCCGGTGACCGACTCCAGGCTCTCCAGCACCTGCCGGTACCTGAGCGCCAGGCTCTCCAGGCACGTCCGCACGAACGAGCCCGGCGTTCGCGGCGCCTCCTGCCCCGTCTCGCGGCACAGCCCCGCGATCTTGCCCGGCATTCCGCCCGGCTCCATGAACGCGTCCGGGTCGATCACCGCCGCGAACGGCTCCGCGCCCGCAGCCATCGCCGTCAGCTCGGCGTAGCTGTACTCGGTCCCCTCCAGCGCCCACGCCCGACGGCACTCCTGCACCAGCCACAACCCGGCGATGTTTTTCAGGAGCCGGATTTTGCCCCCGGCGCCGATCTCGTTGGTGTAATTCAACCCCAGCACGCGCTCGTTGATCACCGGCGCGTCCAGCTCCACGCCCATCAGGCTCCACGTGCCGCTGGAGATGTAGCACCACGGCTGGTCGCCCGCCGCCGGCACCGCCGCCACGGCCGACGCGGTGTCGTGGCTGGCCGTGGCAAAGACCGGCGTCTCCCCCAGCCCGCACGTCTCGCGAATCTCCTCCAGCAGCCCGCCCAGCCTCGTCCCCGGCAACACCACCTCACCCAACAGCCGTACGGGGAGCCCCAGCGCGTCCATCAGCTCCGTGGCCCAGCGCGATTCGGACGGGTTCCACAGGTGCGACGTGCTGACGATCGTCAGCTCGTTCCTCTGAACGCCCGTCAGCCAGTAGCTCAGCAGATCGGGCACGAACAGCAGCCGGCTGGCGGCGTCGAGCGCGGGCGCGCCCGAAAGCTTGATCGCATTCAACTGGAACAGCGAGTTGAACTGCATGAACTGCAGTCCCGTCTGCCGGAATATCTCGGCCCGCGGGACCACGGCGCACGTCCGTTCGACCATCCCGTTGTTGCGCGCGTCGCGGTAGTGCCGCGGGCTGGCCACCAGCTCGCCGCGCGCGTCCACCAGGCCGAAGTCCACGCCCCACGTGTCAACGCCCACTCCGTCCAGCTTCAGCCCGCGCCCGCGCCCGGCCAGCCGCAGCCCCTCGCGGATCTCGTGAAACAGCCGCAGCGCGTCCCAGTACAGCCCGTCCGGCAGCCGCACCGCCTGGTTGGGGAAGCGGTGCAGCTCCTCCAGCTCCAGCCGTCCGCCGGAGAGCTTCCCCAAAATCGCGCGCCCGCTTTCCGCGCCAAGGTCGAGTGCCAGATAGTGACTCATGTTGGATGCCTGCCTGCCGCGCCGACCGGCTCGCCTTCAGGGCTGAATCCGTCGATGTCGCTATGGCACCGAGGCTCCGGGCTCGCGCGAACGATCAGCATATCGCAGCCGTGCGCGCCGCGTTACGAGCCACGACCGTGATGACGCGATTGCGGTTCGTGGTGGGGCAGACGGCCACGTCTGCGCCGGGCCGCCAAGCCCGGCCTCAGTTCCGAAGGATGGCCGACATGGCCGTCGGCCGCAGACATGGCGGTCTGCCCCACTGCGAACGCCCGCGCTGTGGAACGACAACCGGCGGCGAGGGGCATCACGCCGCTCCGCTATTCCACGACCCGCGCCGTCAGCACCAGTACCAGCGCCTGGTCCGCGCCGCCGATCCTCGATTTGCCGACAACGATCTTCTGGGAATCGGCGATGCTCAGGTCCGTGTAGAAGCCGACGACTTCGCGGTTACCCGTCGTCCCTGGGCTGCTTTCGTAAGCCGATAGGACGCGAAACCTGAAGTGGCCCAGTTCGATTACGTTGCCTCTTTCCCCCGCTCGAACTTGTGCCGATTGAAACTCCAGTTGGTAGCCCGTGGGCGCCTTGGCGCTCTCGATGAGCCCGGTCGCATCCCCGTTCATGTCACCTCCGTGGCCCTCCCGCACTCGGATCAAGGCGGTGTCCATCAACTTCAGGTCCCGGTAGCCGAACAGCGATCGCAGCTGCTTTCCCACGCCCTCGAGATCGGCTGGCAGCGCGTCACCGGCGGTGCCCTTCGGACTGGCGACCAGAATGTAGGCCACCACTTCGATGTCGCGCGCCTGCGCGGCCGGCTTCGCCCACGACCAGGTCGCCACGTCGTAACGCTTGATCATCTCCTCGGCCATTTGCAGGAACGCCGGATCGTAGGTGCCGATTGAGATCGCGTGCAGGTCGGGCTGCGCGATCACGCGATTGTACCGCGGGTCGAGATCGCCCTGCACCAGGTTCCCGAGCAACTTGGACAGCGCGTTGACGTCCGCGTACTTCACGTCGATCACCTTCTGCAGCCATTGGTGCTTCTCCGCCGTCAAACCCGCCTGCACGGTTTTCGCCGTCCCGGCCGCGGGTTCTTGGGCCAGGCCCAGCGCGCCGCAGCAAATCAGCATCGCTATCATGCGTTTCATCGTGTTTCTCCCTTCGAATTCATAGCCCAAAGAATCACCACGTCGGGGTCGTCCGTGTAGATCTTCAGGAACTCGGTGCGCTCGCCCGCAGCGTGCTCGGAGCGCGCCGGAAGTGCTTCGCCGTCGCGTCGCGGCCCCGCTCCCTGCCGGTTTCCAGCCGTCGTCTCCGCGCGCGCCGGTGCGCTCCCGCGGTTCCCTGCCTTCCGCCCGCCGCCCGCTCGTGCCTCTACCACCCGCCCAGGCGCCTTGCGGAGCATTTCGATCCCCGGCCCGGCAGGAGTCCGCACGGCGACCTTCAACACCTGCGCCGGCCGGAACCCGGGCGTCAGAACAACCAGCGCCAGCGCCGCTACCGCTACTCCCGCCGGAGCCCAGAGCCACGCCGCGAGGCGTATCCGACGCCGCCGCTGCAACAACTTATCCTGGACCCGCGCCCGCACCGCCGCGAGCGCCCCGGCCGGCAGCTCTTCATCCCTCATCTCGCCGAGCAGCAGGTCGAGTTCGCTGTCGTTCATGACCAGAACCTCCCGACGTATTCCTTCAGCCGCTTGCGGGCCAGCGATAGGTGGCTCCGCACGGTGCCCTCGGCGACGCTCATCGCCGCCGCCGCCTCGGCGGTGGAGAGACCCTCGATGGTGCACAGCACCAGCGCCGCGCGCTCCTGCGGAGTGAGCCGCTTCATCCCCTGCTCCAGCAGCCGCCGCTTGGCGGCCTGTTCCATCTCTGCGCCCGCCACTGCCTGCACCGCCGGCTCCGGCCCAGGCTCGGCCAGCCGCAGGCGCTTCCGCATGAGGTCGTAACAGACGTTGACCGTGGTCCGGTAGAGCCACGCTTCCAGCGCCGCCTCCTGCACCCGCCCGAGGTGCCGGTACAGCCGCAGGAAGACCTCCTGCGAGGCGTCCTGCGCATCTTCCAGGCGGCCCACCAGGCGCAGCGCCGTGCGCAGGACGAGCCGCTCATGGAGCGCCATCAGACGCTCGAATTCGGCCTCCTTCGAGACCGTATCCCACGTCAGATCGGCGCTAAGGCCCGTGAGCGTCACTCATTAGACAAGACACCCCGGCCGGCTCAAGTGTTGAAGCAAAATGCGGGTTTTTCAGGCGCGGCCCTCAGGCCTGCCGCTCAGTCAAGCGCGGAAGATCGGCTCGCGGGCCGAGATCTGAGTTTTCAGCCGGGCCAGTTCCTCCGGCTCGAGCTTGGGCAGGGGCCCGGAGACGATCTCCAGCGCCAGGTCCCACAGGCGCTCGTCGCCCGGCGGGACGGCGGCGGTGATCTCCTGATTGAGCGTGAAGCGCAACGCCAGGCGCGCCATTTCGCGGTCGTCGATGGGCTGGTACCAGCACTTCTGATACTTGCGTTCGGCGTGCGGGAGTGATTCAGGCCACTTGCCGAAAGCCAGGCCCTTCAGCGCCATGCGGGCCATGCCCTTGGACTTGGCTTTGGCCAGAATCTGCGGCCCGAAGCCGCCGAATTCCCAGGTATTGGCGTTCACGGGGAACAGCACGCTGTCCAGCTCCAGGGCATCCATCAGGCGCAGCGCCGCGGGCGCGCCGTGAGCCGAAAAGCCGAGGTGGCGCGCCTTGCCCTCCTTCTTGGCCTTGAAAAACGTCTCGGCCGCGCCGCCCGGAGCGACGATCTTTTCCACGTCTTCATTGGAGGTGACGGCGTGGAACTGGTACAAATCGACGTGGTCGGTGTGGAAACGCTGCAACGTGCGATCCAGTTCGGCCTGCGCGCCGGCGGCGTCCCGCTGGCCCGTTTTTTCCGCCAGGAAGACCTTGTTGCGGAAGGGCTGAAGCGACTGGCCGAGCTTGATTTCGGCTTCGCCGTCGAAGTAGCTCGGGGCGCAGTCGAAGTAGTTGACGCCGCGCTCCACCGCGGCGGCCACGCGCCGGTCGGACTCCTTCTGTTCCAGGCCGCAGATGACAATCCCGCCCAGGGCGATGATCGAGAGCTCGATGCCGTTCTTGTAAGGGCGCTTAGGCAGCGTCCCGGTGGAGGCGTTAAGGTTTAGCCCCGCTCCCAGAGCGGCGGCGGAGGTGAGGAATTCGCGTCGGTCCATGGCATCCCTTCCTTGTCGTCTATTGTACCCGGCAGGCCGGGGCGCATGGCGCACCGTCGGGCCGCGGGGCGCGGCCGGAAGGTTGAATCTGTACCAGCCCGGCTCAGCGCGGCTGGTCGTGGCGGTAGATTTTGCCTTCCTTCATCACGAAGAAAACCTGGCGCATGACCGAGATGTCGTGCAGCGGATCGCCGGGGACCGCGACCAGGTCGGCGAGTTTACCCTTCTCGATGGAGCCCAGGCGGTCGGCGATGCCGAGCAGCGCGGCGTCGGCGCTGGTGGCGGCGCGCAGGGCCAGGGCGGGCGACGCGCCGTTGGCCACCATGAGCTCGAACTCGCGCGCGTTCTGGCCGTGCTCATAGACGCCGGCGTCGGTGCCGAAGCCGATGTTGACGCCGCGCTCGACGGCGTGGCGGAAGGTCAGGTTGACGCTGGCGGCGGCAATGCGGGCCTTCTCCTTGATCCGCTCAGGGACCTTCATGCCCTTGTCGAAGTTCTCCAGCAATGAGGCCGGCGCGATGAGCGTGGGCACCAGGTACGTGCCCTTGCTTTTCATCAGATCGAGGGTGTTGTCGGTAAGGAAGCTGCCGTGCTCGATGGAGTCGATGCCGGCCACAACGGCGCGGCGCGCGCCGGTGTCGCCGTGGGCGTGGGCGGCGACCTTGCGATGCAGCGAGTGGGCCTCGTCGATCAGCGCGTTCAGCTCATCCTGGGTCAACTGCGGCGTATCCACATCGTCGGTGAGGGACAGGACGCCGCCGGTGGCGCAGACCTTGATCAAGTCGGCGCCATTGCGGATCATGTAGCGCACGGCGTGACGGAACTCGTCGGGCGAATTGGCGATGCCCTGGCGGTAGTCGGGCTCGGCGGGAAGGGCGGATGGGACCAGACCGTCGGCTGGGTCGCAGTGGCCGCCGGTGGCGCCGAGGGCCTTCGCCGCGGTCAGCATGCGCGGGCCGTCGGTCAGGCCGCGATTGATGGCGTTCCGCAGCCCGATATCGATCCATTCGGAGGCGCCTACGTTGCGCACAGTGGTGAAGCCGGCCAGCAGCGTGACCCGCGCATTGGCGGCGGCTTCAAAGGTCTTTTCGGCGGTGGTTGTGCGCAGGTCGTGAACTTCGGCCTGGTAGTGGTCCATGCTGAAGGGATACGTCAGATGGGTGTGGGCGTCGATCAGGCCCGGCAGCAGCGTGGCATCGCCCAGATCGACGACCTCTGCTCCGGCGGGCGCGGCCCCGCCGACCTGCGTGATCTTCCCGTTTTCAACCACCACCAGCCCCGGCGAGACGGCCCGGTCGCCGGCGCCGTCGAACATGTGCGCGGCCTTGAGAGCCACGGGATGTGGCTGCGCCAGGGCTAGCCCCGCCAGCATCAGGAACAGATATACGTTGCGCAATCGCATATTGAGGATCAGGATCGCACAAGCTGGCCACGCGGCGCGGGGTTATTTGACGGTCAGCACATAGGCGCCGGCGGAACCGTCGCGGCCCCAGACGGCGACGTAATAGGTTTGTCGTGGCGTGGCATCGCAGGAGAGTTCCCAGTCGGCCCCGCCGGTGAACGGGCCGCTCTCGGTGATCTTGTTTTTCTGGCCGTCGTACAGCGTGATCATGGGCATCAGCGTGGTCGACTTATTGGCGACGTGGGCGGTGAGTTTGTTGCCGCCGGCTTTTACCTGGTAGTAGTCCACATCCTGGCCGTCCATGATGTTGGCTTCGATGGACTGGTTGAGGCTGATCGGGGTGGCCTGGAGGATGGTGTCGTTGGGCTCGTAGCGATCATAGGCGTGGAGCGGCTTCACGGTCAGCTCGTAGGTCCCGGCGCTGCCGTCGCGGCCCCAGATCTGGACGTAATAGACGTCCCCGGGACTGGGGCGCAAGGTTGTTTCGAAGTCGGCGCCGGCCGTCCAGGCGCCGTCCTCGGCCAACTTGTTCTTGTGCGCGTCATACAAGTCGATCATCGGCATGAGCGTGGTCGAGGTATTGCGCAGCGAGACCTTGAGGTGGTCGCGCGGCGGGCGCGGCGCGGTGATCTGGAAGTAGTCGGTGTCGTTGGGCGTGATTTCGGCGGCGACGGGCGTATTCAGCGGCAGGATGTTGGCGTGCGCGGGGTCGTTGTTGGGCTCGAGCTCGCGGTCGCGGATGGCGCGGTTAACGGGCGCGGCGGCGGCGGTCAGGGTGCGCATGTTGCTCAACGCGGGCTTGAAGGAGGGGTCCTTGGCGAGCGCCTGCTGGTAGGCCGCGTGCGCCGCGGGCGCGTCGCCCGCGAGGGAGTCCAGAGCGCCCAGGTTGTTGTAAACCGCCGCGACGGGCACGCTGGCGGCGATTTGCGCGAAGATCTGGCGGCTGGCCTCGTATTGGCCGGCCTTGGCCAGGTTCACGGCGGCCTGGAGCTGGGTCTTCAGGCCCGAGTCCTCCAGGGGCTTGCCGGTGACGCTCTGAAACTGGTTCTCGATGACCGAGATGTTGGTGACTACGGTGGTATTGTTGGGCAGCTTGATCTCGCCGCTCTTGGGCCACAGCACGGGGATCAGGGCCAGGAGGATGGGCACGGCAATGCCCGCCGCCCATTTGTAGACGTCGATCTTCTGCTTCGGCGCCGGCGCCGGCGCGGTCGCTGATTCGGCCATACGATCCCCTCCCGCGATGCGCCCGTAAGGCTTGTTTTCTGATTCTGTACTATTTCTTCCCAAATTCCAACGAAAAGTCGCCGGCGCGAGAGTGCCCGTGGCGGCGGAGGGCGGCTGCCGTGCGTCCTGGTTCGCTTCGACGCCGGCAGGCGTGGCCTGCGGCGGCCAAGGGCGGGCGTGCGGCGACCGGATGATAAGATTGAGGGGACATTGTGGCCGAATCGACCTACCAGGCGCGGCGCGAGCGAATGCTGGGGCTGCTCGAGGAGCGGCAGGCGGCCGCGGCGGCGTTCTCGCAGCTCTCCAACATCCGGTACCTGACGGGCTTCAGCGGATCGAGCGCAGTGGTTCTGCTGAGCGCGAAAGAGACGATCCTGTACACCGATCCGCGCTACGAATTGCAGGCCGCCCAGGAGACGGGCGGCAGAGTGAAGGTGGTGCGCGGACCGTTGTGGCCGGAAGTGGTCAAGAGCGTGAAGCAGCGGCGACTGACGCAGCTGGGCGTGGAGGCCGAAGCGCTCCCGCAGGCGGAATACGCCCGCATCGGCGAGCAGTTGGGGCGCGGGGTCAGGCTGAGTGACGTGAGCGGCCTGGCGGAGCGGCTGCGGGCGGTGAAGGATGCGGGCGAGATTGAGGCGATCCGGCGTTCGGTGGAGGTTTGCGACCGGGCGTACCTGGAAACCGTGAAACAGATCCGCGTGGGGATCAGCGAGCGGGAGATCGCGGCCGAACTGGAATACCGGATGCGACGGCTGGGGGCGGAGCGGCCGGCGTTTGAAACGATCGTAGCGGCCGGGGCGCGGTCGGCGCTGCCGCATGCGCAGCCGACGGGGTCGCGGGTGCGGGCCGATCAGCTAGTATTGGTAGACATGGGCGCGAGCCTGGAGGGCTACGCCAGCGACATGACGCGTATGAGCCATACCGGCCGCCCGACCTCGGCAACGAAGCGCCTGTACGCGGCTGTGCTGGAGGCGCAACTGGCGGCGCTGGATGCGGTGCGGCCGGGCGCGACTTGCGCCGGCGTCAACCGTGCGGCGCGCAAGATGTTGCAGCGGCATGGGTACGCAGAGTTTTTTGTGCATTCGACCGGACACGGGCTCGGCCTCGAGATCCACGAAGCCCCGCGCATCGGGCGCAGGGTGAAGGAAGCGCTCGAGCAGAATATGGTGATAACGATCGAGCCCGGCGCCTACATTCCCGGCAGGGGAGGCGTCCGGATTGAGGATACTGTCCTGGTGACGGCCCGCGGCGCGGAGGTGCTGACGGCGGTCCCGAAGGGATTATTGGTTCTGGAAGCATGACCCTCGAAGAGATTCGCGATCTGATCAAGACCGTTTGCGAAAGCGGCATTGCCGAGCTGGAGGTGCAGCGCGGGGACAACCGGGTGTGGATCAAGCGCACGGGCGGGACGTTGACGCAGGAGATCGTGGTTCCGGCAGCGCCGGCTGCCGCGACGCCTCCGCCGGCGCCGTTCGCGCAGATCAGCGTACCGGCGACCAACCTCAGCGCGGCGGACACGGCGGCGGCGACGGAAGAACCGGACCTGACCGATCCGACGCTGAAGGCGGTCACGGCGCCGATTGTGGGGACGTTCTATGAAGCGCCGGCCCCGGGGGCGGAGAGTTTCGTGAAAGTCGGCGATGCGATCAAGCCGGGCAAGGTGCTGTGCATCATCGAATCGATGAAGCTGATGAACGAAATCGAAGCCGAGATTGCGGGCACCCTCGTCAAGCGGCTGGTGGAGAACGGCCAGCCGGTGGAGTACGGCGAGACGCTGTACCTGGTGAAGCCGGACTAGGGACGCCGCCATGATGCGCAAGGTACTGATCGCCAATCGCGGCGAAATCGCGCTCCGCGTCATCTGCGCGTGCAAGGACCTGGGGCTGCGCACGGTGGCGGTGTATTCGGAGGCCGACCGCTACAGCCTGCACGTGCGGTTCGCGGACGAGGCGGTGTGCATCGGCCCGGCGAAGAGCGCGCTGAGCTACCTCAACATCCCGGCCGTGATCAGCGCGGCGGAGATCACCAACGTCAACACGATCCATCCGGGCTACGGATTTCTGAGCGAGAACGCGGACTTCGCGGAGGTGTGCCAGACGTCGGGCATCCGGTTCGTGGGGCCGCGGCCGGACGTGATCCGGCTGATGGGGCTGAAGGAACGGGCGCGCGAGGAGATGAAGCGGCACGGGGTGCCGATTCTGCCGGGCTCCGAGGGCATCCTGCAACACGCCGCGGAAGCGCAGGAGGTGGCAGCGCACATCGGCTACCCGATCATTCTGAAGGCCTCGGCGGGCGGAGGCGGGCGGGGGATGCGGGTGGTACGGGACGCGGCGGAGCTGGCCGGGCAGTTCACCCAGGCCCAGAACGAGGCACAGGCGGCGTTCGGGTGCGGCGACCTGTATTGCGAGAAGTACATCGAGCGTTCACGGCACATCGAGTTCCAGGCGCTGGGCGACGAGCACGGCGAGGTCGAGATTCTGGGCGAACGCGAATGCAGCGTGCAGCGGCGGCATCAGAAGCTGATTGAGGAAGCGCCGTCGCCGGTGATGACGCCGAAGCTGCGCAAACGGACCAGCGGCGCGCTGAAGAAGGCGCTGGAAGCGATCGGTTACACCAACGCGGGCACGGTCGAGTTCATCATGGACGACGAGGGCGAGCTGTTTTTCATCGAGGTCAACGCGCGCATCCAGGTAGAGCACCCGGTGACGGAAGCGGTGACGGGCGTGGACCTGGTGAAGGCGCAACTGCGGATCGCGATGGGCCACAAATTGCGCGACATTCTCGGCGGGCCGGTGGAAATGCGCGGGCACGCCATCGAGTGCCGGATCAACGCCGAGCACCCGGAGACGTTCACGCCGTGCCCGGGGCGGATCAAGGCGCTGAACCTGCCGGGCGGGGTGGGGATCCGCGTGGACACGGCGGCCTACGTTAACGGTGTGATTCCGCCGTACTACGATTCGCTGGTGGCGAAGCTGGTGGCTTACGGGTGCGACCGGGCCGAGGCGATTGCGCGGATGCAGCGGGCGCTGGACCTGTTCATCGTCGAGGGGGTCCAGTCCTCGATTCCGCTGCACCAGCGGATTCTGGCCGACCCGGAATTCCAGGCGGCGCAGATCGACACGCAGTACGTGCATCGGTTCTTCGAACGGGCGAAGGCGGCGGAGACGATCGAGGCCGGGGCGTAGGGACGGGGACAGACAGATCTGTCCACACGGCGCAGCGGAGCCAGGGTGTGGACAGAAAGAACTGCGCGCGCCTGGGACAGATTTGTCAGTCCCCTCTTAATCCGGAAATGACGCAGCCGCCCACAACGCAGCCCCCGATCCTGGAGTTCCGGAACGTGACCGTGGATCACGGCGCGTTCCGGGCGTTACACGATATCTCGCTGGCGATCCACGCCGGTGAACACACGGCGATCGTGGGTCCCAATGGATCGGGCAAGTCCACATTGCTGAAGGTGCTGACGCGGGAGTGCTATCCGCGGCTGCTGGAGCCGGCGCCGGAGGTGCGGATCCTGGGCAAAGACGTGTGGCGGCTGTTCGATCTGCGGGCCGTGCTGGGTATTGTCACGGGCGAACTGGCGGAGCAGTGCGCCAAGCCTTACGCGCTGCGGGAGACGGTGCTGAGCGGGTTTTTCGGCAGCATCGGCGTGTGGCCGTATCACGAAGTCACTGCCGCGATGGAGCAGAAGGCGCGCGAGGTGATGGAGCGGATGGAGATCGCGGCCCTGGCGGAGCGCGAGATGACGGCGATGAGCTCGGGCGAGCAGCGGCGGGCCGTGATCGCGCGGGCGCTGGTACACGATCCTCGGGCGCTGGTGCTGGACGAACCCACCAACAGCCTGGACATCCACGCCACGCGCGAGCTGCGGCGGACGCTGCGCGGGCTGGCGCGAAGCGGCATCACCATCATCCTGGTGACGCACCACCTGCCGGACATCCTGCCGGAGATCGGGCGCGTGGTGGCGTTGAAACGGGGGCGGATTCTGGCCGATGGGCCGAAGGCGGAGATCCTGCGCGCCTCGACGCTGAGCGCGATCTTCGACACGCCGGTCGAAGTGATGGAGACGTCGGGCTACTACCACATGTGGTAAACGGTCGGGCCAGACCACTGGAACAGTTGCGGATGCCCGCACTGCCGGCTAACCTCAGACCGGACTCGTGACCATTGCGCTGGGTCGCGGTGCGTGAAGCCGCAGCACGCCGGAAGCGTAACTCCCCGGCGCAACCAACATGGGGAACCGACGCGTCGTTTTACACGGTGCAGAGAGGTGATGGCAACAGGACACAGAATTCAGCGCGTCTGGCATTGAAATGTCAGTGCCCAATTCTCCGGGAGTCGGTTGTAAAAGTCTGCTGGAGATTTGAATATCCATAGCAGCTGAGAATTGTCCAGACAGATCGCATGCCGATGTGTTCCAATCCCTGGGCCAATGCGGCACGGGGGTATGCTAGGAAAGTCCGAGCAGTCTGGTACAATCAGACCTGAAAGTCTGATATGATTTGGCCGGTTGGGAGGCGCACGAATGCGCGACAAGGCGTGGCGGCTCAGCCCGGAGCATCTCGGGCGGTTGATCGCGCTCCTGGCGGAGCAGGGGTATGAGGTAATCGGTCCCCGAAAGGATGGTGCGGCCATCCGCTGGGGACCGGTCGGCAGCCTGGAAGAGCTGCCGGCCGGAGTAGGAGCGGATGCGACTCCCGGCCATTACCGGCTGCGCGAGCGCGCGGGGCCGGAGCGGTTCGCGTGGGGCCCCTCGCCGGACAGCGTCAAGCGCTGGCTGCACGTGCCGCAGGCGCGCTTCGCGCTGGCGTCCAAGAGCGACGGGACATTCCACATCCTGCAGGAAGAGCCGGCGGCGGCGAAGAGGGCGTTCGTGGGGCTGCGGCCCTGCGATGTGGCGGCGCTGGAGCGGCTCGACAAGGTGCTGCTGGAGGACCGTTTTGTCGAGGAGCTCTACGCGGCGCGGCGGCGCGAGGCGCTGATCGTCGCGGTGAACTGCACGGTCGCGTTGGAGACCTGCTTCTGCGCGTCGATGGAGTGCGGGCCGCGCGCCGCCAAGGGATTCGACATCGCGCTGACCGAGCGGCTCAGCGGCGGCGAGGCCCAGGCAGGAGTGGAGTACCTGGCCGAGACGGGCACGGCGCGGGGTCTGCACCTGGTGGAGGCGCTGGGTGCGCCGCGGGCCGAAGCGGCGTACGTGGCGGAGTGCCGGGAGGCCTGCAAGCAGGCCGGCGCGAGCCAGAGCCGCAAGTTGGACTGGCGCACTGCGCCGGCCGTCATGCTGCGCAACTTCGAGCACCCGCGCTGGGAAGAGACGGCGCGGCGGTGCCTGGCGTGCGCCAACTGCACGCTTTCGTGCCCCACCTGCTTCTGCGTCAACACGGTCGAAAAGACGAGCCTGGACGGCCAGGCGGGCGAGCGCCTGCGGCTGTGGGACTCGTGCTTCACGCAGAGTTTCACCTACATTCACGGCGGGAGCGTGCGCACCAGCGTGAAGTCGCGTTACCGCCAATGGCTGGGCCACAAGCTGGCGTGGTGGCAGCAGCAGTTCGGCACGGCCGGGTGCACTGGTTGCGGGCGCTGCGTGGCGTGGTGTCCGGCGGGCATCGACATTACGGAAGAGTTCGCCGAGCTGGCGGGCGCAACACAAGGAGGCAAGAGCGTATGAGCGGAGCGGAAGTCAAGATCGCGCTGGCGAGCCATCCCTTTCTCGCCGGTCTGCCGGAAGCCGACGTCGCGAAACTGACGGAGCTGACGTTTGAGGTTCGTTTCCAGCCGGAGCAGATCATCTTCCGGGAGGGGGACCCGTCGAGCTTCTTCTACCTGGTCATCACGGGGCACATCGCGCTGGAGCTGCTGGCGCCGGGGCGGGTGTTCCGGATCGAGACAGTCGGTGACGGAGAAGACCTGGGCTGGTCGTCGCTGCTCGAAAGCGTCAACAAGCAATTCCAGGCGCGCTGCCTGGAGCCGACACGGGCGCTGGCGTTCGACGGGCCGCGGTTAATTGCACTGTGCGAGAAGGATCCGGCGTTCGGCTTCCGGCTGATGAGGAAGGTGGTCGCCACGGTGGCCGACCGGCTGCGCGCCACGCGGCTGCAGTTGCTGGACGTTTACGCCAAACGGGCAGGAGGGCCCGGACAATGACGACGATTGTGGAGACGCCGGCGGTGTCGCCGCCGAGCCCCTTGATGGAGCCCCGGCCGGGCCGGCTCCTGGGCATTTCCAAGGAGACGCATGACACGTTCACGCTGACGCTGGAACCGCCGGAAGGCCTGGACGCGCGTTTCCGGCCCGGACAGTTCAGCATGTTGTACGACTTCGGCGTGGGCGAGCTGCCGATCTCGATCAGCGGCGATCCGGAGCGGCCGGAGCAACTGGTATACACGATTCGCAGCGTGGGCCCGGTGACGACCAGCCTGGTGACGAGGTCGCCGGGCGAGGGCATCGGCGTGCGGGGGCCGTTCGGCACACCCTGGCCGATGACCGAAGCGCGCGGCAAGAGCGTGCTGATCGTGGCCGGCGGCATCGGGCTGGCGCCGCTGCGCCCGGCGATTTATCACATTCTGCGGCACCGGGGCGACTACAACCGGCTGATGATCCTGTACGGCGCGCGCACGCCGCGGGACATTCTCTATAAGAAGGAGCTGGCGGCCTGGAACCTGCTGCCGGACACGCAATCGCTGGTGACGGTAGATTACGGCGGCGTGAGCTGGCGCGGGCACGTGGGCGTGGTGACGACGCTGTTCCGGTCGATTCGCGCGCAACCGACGGAAACGATCGCGCTGCTGTGCGGGCCGGAGATCATGATGCGCTACGCCAGCCGCGAATTGCAGTCGCGTGGCTTCCCCAAGAAGCAAATCTACATGTCGATGGAACGCAACATGAAGTGTGCCGCGGGGTTCTGCGGCCACTGCCAGCTGGGGCCGTTCTTCGTGTGCAAGGACGGTCCGGTGTTTGCCTGCGACGCTATCGAGCCCTGGATGGACCTGTATGAAATCTGAAAAGCACAAGCCGGTTGTGGGGATCTTCAAGTTCGCCTCCTGCGACGGCTGCCAGCTCACGCTGCTGGACTGCGAAGACGAGCTGCTGGCGGTGGCCGGGGCGGTGGAGATCCGCTATTTCCCCGAAGCTTCGAGAAACATGGGCAAGGGGCCGTTCGACATCGCGTTCGTCGAGGGATCCATCACGACCCACCACGACGCTGACCGGATTCAGCAGATCCGGAGGCAGTCGCGACTGCTGGTGGCGTTGGGGGCGTGCGCGACGGCGGGCGGCATCCAGGCGCTGCGGAACTGGAAGGACGCGGGCGAGTTCGTGCGGATGGTATACGCCAAACCGGATTTCATCAGCACCCTGAAGACGTCGACGCCCGTGGCCGAGCACGTGCCGGTGGATTTCGAACTGCGCGGCTGCCCGGTGTCGAAGGCGCACTTCCTTGAGATTGTCGCGGCGCTGTTGATAGGACGCCGGCCGCAGTTGCCGCTGGCTTCGTTGTGCATCGAGTGCAAACGGCGGGGCAACACCTGCGTGCTGGTGGCGAGCGACGAACCCTGCCTGGGCCCGGTGACGCAGGCCGGTTGCGGCGCGCTGTGCCCGGCCATGGGGCGGGGCTGCTACGGATGCTTCGGGCCGCACGAGAACGCCAATGCTCCGGCACTCGCGCAGCGGCTGAGGGCGGACGGAATGGGCGAGGCCGACGTGCAGCGGAACTTCCGCAAATTCAACGCCTGGGCGTGGCAGTTCAGGAAGGTGAGCGAAGAGGTGCCAACGCGATGAGTACGACACAATCAGCGGCTCAGGGTGGCGCGGCCAAAATCCATGTCGAGACGATCGCCCGGGTGGAGGGCGAGGGGGCGCTGCACGTACGGCTTAAGGGCGGGCGCATTCAGGATCTGAAGCTCGAGATCCCGGAGCCGCCGCGACTGTTCGAGGCGTTCCTGCGGGGACGCCGGGCGGAGGAGGCGGTCGACATCACGGCGCGCATCTGCGGCATCTGCCCGTTCGCCTACCAGATGAGCGCGGCACACGCCATCGAGCGCGCGTGGGGCATCCAGATCGACCCGCAGGTGCGGGCGCTGCGGCGGCTATTTTACTGCGGCGAATGGATCGAAAGCCATGCGCTGCACATTTACTTCCTGCACGCGCCGGATTTTCTGGGCTACCAGGACGTGCTGGAGATGGCGGTCAAGTACCGGCCGGAGGTGGAGCGGGCGCTGCGGTTGAAAAAACTCGGCAACGAGATCATGCGGGTGTTGGGCGGGCGGGAGATCCACCCCGTTTCGGTGCGCGTGGGCGGCTTCTATCGCGTTCCCTCGAAACGCGATCTGCAGCCGCTGGTCGAAGATCTGAAATGGGCGCTGGAAGCCTCGGTGGAGACGGCCCGGCTGGTGGCCACGCTGCCGTTCCCGGATTTCCAGCAGGACTATGAATTCGTCTCGCTGTCGCACCCCGGCGAGTACCCGTTGAATGAGGGGCGGGTGGTGTCGAGCCGGGGCATCGATCTGGACGTCTCGGAGTACGAGGACCATTTCCTGGAGCAGCACGTGCGGCACTCGAACGCCTTGCATTCGGTGCTGCGGGAGCGCGGCTCGTTCCACGTAGGGCCGTTGGCGCGATTCAATCTGAACCACGAGCAACTGCCGGCCTTGGCCCGGGAGACGGCACGCGAATGCGGGCTCGAAGCGCCGGTGCGCAACCCGTTCCGCAGTATCATCGTGCGGGCTGTGGAGTTGATTTTCGCGTGCGAAGAGGCGCTGCGGATGATCGAGCAGTACGAACCGCCGCCGCAGCCCTGGACGCCCTACGAGCGGCGCGCCGGCACGGGCATGGCCGCGACCGAGGCCCCGCGGGGCCTGCTGTATCACCGCTATACAATTGACGAAAATGGGCTTATACTCGCATCAAAGATCGTGCCGCCGACCGCGCAGAACCTGAAGCGCATCGAGGACGACCTGTGGGGGTACCTGCCCCAGATCCTCGAAGCGCCGGTCGAGGAGATCACATGGCGAGCCGAACAGGCCATACGCAACTACGATCCCTGCATCTCATGCGCCACGCACTTCCTGAAGGTGCGCGTCGAACGAGAGGACGACACCCGCTGATTGTCTGTTGTGGCAACGCCGACCGCGGCGACGATGGGGCCGGCCCGGCGTGCGCCGATGCGCTGCGACTGCTGGGCGCGGCGGCGCGCTGCCTGCCGGGCGACGCCTTTACGCTGCTGGACGCCTGGAGCGGACATCAGAAAGTGATCATCGTGGACGCGATCGTGACCGGCGCGGCAGCGCCCGGCGCCATCCACCGTTTCGAGATTCATGGCGGCGCAGGAGCGGAGCAGTTTCAAGCCCGGCTGGGCGGTTCCACGCACGGCTTCGGCATCAGTGAGGCATTCCGTCTCGGCCAGATCACGAAAAACGTGCCGGAGGAGGCGATCGTCTACGGCATCGAAGCGGCGGGCTTCGAATGGGGCGCGGGGCTGTCCGACGAAGTTCACGCCGCGGTCCAGCGCCTCGCTACCGCGCTTGCCCGCGAGTCCGCGGCCGGGCCCGATATCGGCGCGCCCGACAAACTCGCGTCGGGCCAGTAAGTCGGTCGCCTGCAATTTGCAGCAAGCTGCATTCCGTGGCAAAATGAAGGCATTATGCCCCTGATTCAAATGAGGGACGTTCCAGAGCCCATTTATCGCAAGCTTGTAGAGCAGGCGAAGGAAGAACGCCGCAGTCTGGCCCAGCAGGCAGTGGAGGTTCTCGCCCGAGGCCTGCAGGTGGATGTGGACGCCAAGGCCCGGCGGAAGGCGTTGCTGCAAGCGATTCGCGCCGACGTCATCCTGAAGAAGCTGAAGCTGAGCGACCCCGTCAAGCTCATACGCGAGGACCGGCAGAGGTGAGGCTCGTATTGGATGCCAGCGCGGCTGTGGTGGTGGTACTCCGTCGTCCTCAATCTCACCCACTCGAGGAAGCGCTTGAGGCAGCGGATTCGATCCTGGCGCCGGACTTGTTGGTCCCCGAGCTGGTCAACACAATCTGGAAATACCACCGGTTCGAAGGGCTCAACGTTGACCTCTGCGATCGCGCTCTGAGCCGCGCCCTCGGTTTGGTGGATGTCTTGGTCCCCAGCGAGGAACTGGCGCGTGAGGCCTTCTTGCTGGCGCGCACCACCGCTCGGTCTGCCTACGACATGTTCTACCTTGCGCTGGCGCGGCGGGAGGATGCTTGCCTGCTGACGCGAGACACAGCTTTGCGCAAAGAGGCCCAGCGGCAAGGTGTCAGCGTCCTCTAAGCCCGGATGTTTTACACCATCGGCCGGAACTTCCCCAAGCGCTCCTGCAGGCATGCTGTGATCTGCCCCAGCGTGCAGCACTCCACCGTGTTCAGCAGTTCGGCGAAGACGTTCCCGCCGCCATCCACGACCTCACCGAGCCGCGTCAGGGCCTGCTGTGCCGCGGCCGAGTGTGTGGTTTTGAAGGCCTTCAGCCGGGCCAACTGGAGGCGCTTTTTGGATGCGGACGTGCGCACCAGCTGGACCCGCGGCGCTGGCTCGTCCTGATTAACGTAGCGCGTCAGGCCGACGATGGGACGGACGCCGGACGAGATCTGCCGTTCGATGGCGTGGGCGCTGGCTTGAATCTGCGTGCGCTGGTAGCGGTTCTCCATCGCGCCCAGCACGCCGCCGAACTCCTCGATGGTGCGGAACTCCTCGAGAATCGCAGCCTCCACGACGTGCTCCATCACCTTCATGCCGGGAGAGCCCGCCAGCGCGTTCATCATGTGGCGGAACAGGCCCGATTCCTCGAGCAGAATGGATTGCGCGTGCGAGGCCAGCAGGCTCCACTCCTCGCTGGGCGTCGTGAAAGGCTCGTCGGCGCCGTTGGAGTGGCACGAATTGGTCGCGTTGGCGTAGGCCAGCATCAGCTCCAGGGCCGTGCGCGTGAGGTTGTTCTTGAATTCCGCGGCGATCAGCGAACGCCCGCTGGTCTGGGTGTGCAGCTTGAACAACTGCGCCTTGGGACCGGCGCCGAAGACGTCGCGCATGCCGATGGCCCACAGTTTGCGGCACACGCGGGCCAGCGCCAGGTATTCGAGATCCAGCCCGCTGTCGAGGAAGAACGACAGCCGCGGCCCGAACTGGTTGACGTCCAGCCCGCGGGCGGCGAGCATCTCGACATACGCGAATCCGTTGGACAGCGTGTAGGCCGCCTGTTGCACGGGCGTCGCGCCGGCTTCGGCGATGTGATAGCCGGAGATCGAGATCGGGTACCAGCGCGGCATTTCGCGGCTGGTCCATTCAATCATGTCGCACAGGAAACGCAGCGAGGCGCCGACCGGAAAGATAGCTTCATTCTGCGCCTGAACTTCCTTGAGAATGTCGGCCTGGACAGTGCCGCGAAGTTGCGGGACGGCCTGCGGCCCGAAGCGCCTCTTGGCCGCGGCAATATACATCGCCATCAGGATCGGCGCCGGGCCCGAGATGGTCATCGAGACGGAGCAATCGGCGTCGCCCAGCGGGAAGCCATCATACAGCCGCAGCATGTCCTCGACGGTGTCGATGGCCACGCCGCCTTCGCCGATTTTTCCGGCGACGCCGTCGGCATCGCTGTCCAGGCCGTACAGCGTTGGACCGTCGAAGGCTGTGGAAAGGCGGTAGGTGCGCTGATGGCGGCTGAGGTAGCGAAAGCGGGCGTTGGTGTCTTCAGCCAGGCCGAGCCCCGAGAACAGGCGCGTCGGCTCCTCGGGTTTCGGCTCATGCGGATCCAGCGGATCCAGATACATCTCACGGTAGGCCGAGTTGGCGTAAGGGAACTCGCCGGGCAGGCCCTCGCCGTGGAGGTAGCGCGCAATCTCGCCCGGCTCGTCGAGTTGCGGCAGAGCAATCCGCGGGACTTTCAGGCCCGTCGGCAATTCAACTTGCGGAATCGCGGCCTGGGCCTGTTCCCATCGGGCCAGGACCTCGGCGCGCAGTTGGGCGTCCGTGCGCGCGCGCACGGCCTGATTCTCGACGAAGCGGTTGTGCGCGGCGACCGCGTCGCAGACCTGCGCCAGCCGGCTCATTGGGCGGCCTCCGCGGGTGCGCAAGTCACAAGTCGGAACAGCTCATCGACGCCCGGGTCGCGGTGGCGGCAGGCCGCGGCGGAGACCAGCCTCTGCCCGCGGCCATTGGAGGACAAGCGCCGGCCCAACTCCGACGCGGCGGCCCTGGCGCGCGGCTGATCGGATTTGTTGACGACCACGATGTCGGCCACGTCCAACATGGCGATCTTCTGCAACTGCAGCCGGGCACCGTAGTCGGGATTCATCACCAGCACCTTCAGGTCGAACGGACGGGCGCGGAAAGGCAACGCCTCCTGCCCGGTGCCGACGGTCTCAACGAAGATCAGCTCAAATGCCTGCCTGGTCAGATGTTGCAGGCAGCGCTCCGTAGCTGGGGACAACCCGCCGGCGCGGCCGCGCGTGGCCATGCTGCGCATGAAAACGCGGTCGTGCTGGGAGTGGATCATCGTCGCGCGGTCGCCCAGCAGGGCGCCGTCGCCGACGATGCTCGGATCGTGCGACAGGATTGCGATGCGGCCGGAAGGGTTGGTGTGTAGATAGCGCAACACCAGCTCATCGATCAACGTGGTCTTGCCGGCCCCGCCGGGTCCCGTGATGCCGATGACGCGGGCGTGGTGGCGACGCTGGGGAGTCTTGGCCGGGCCAGCGCCGTGCGCTTCGATCCCTGTCAGCGCGCGGGCCAGGCGGCCGTCCGGCGAAACGGGCGCGCCGGGCTGGCGCGGCTTGGCGTAGTGATCGGAAACGAACTTCACGATGCTCTCGAGCGGCGCGCCGGGGAAGAAGATCTCGTCCGTGCCGTGGCGCTTCATCAACCGCGCGTCGGCCTCCGAAATGGTTCCGCCGCCGCCGCCGAACAGCCCGATGTGGCGCGCCCCGGCCCGGTCGAGCCCGCGCCGGACGTCGCGAAAGAACTCGACGTGGCCGCCGTTGTAGGTCGAGATCCCCACAGCGCGGACATCTTCCTGAATCGCGGCGCGAACGATGTCGAGGCTCGGCCGGTGGAAGCCCAGATAGACGACTTCGATGCCGTGGCGGATGAACTCCAGGTTGATCGTGTTGATGGCGCTGTCATGGCCGTCGCAAATAGGGACGGCGGTAAGGAGTCGGACAGGGCTTTCTAAGGGCGATCGTTTCATCACAGTAGGCCCGGGCTACGGTGAGCGGCGCCTGGTCGGCTCCGGCATCGCGCCACGGGGTGCTGTTGGTTAGATGCAAACAGGCGGGAAATGGTAGCGCTAAGGGGATTCGAACCCCTATTAGAGCCTTGAGAGGGCTCCGTCCTAACCCTTAGACGATAGCGCCACGATCATTTCTCAATATAGCAAACGGTCGCTTTGGCGCAAGAGAAGCCGGCCGCCCGCCGGCTACGGTAGCATCGAACCATGCGGATCGTGACGTATGCTTTGCAGGGCGGGGCGGCACTCGCCGGAGTGGTGGTGGGAGACCGGGTCTACTGTCTGCAACCGGCGGGATTCGCCATGATTCTCGACGTCGTCGCGGGCGGGGCGGCGGCCCTGACGGTGGTCCGTTCCTATCTCGCCGGCGCGCCCGCGGCGGCGGCCATCCCGCTCGATTCCGTCACCCTGTTCGCGCCTATCCTGAAGCCGCCGAAGATCATCTGCGTGGGGCTGAACTACCGCGACCACGCCGCCGAGGCGAAAGCGGAGATCCTCGAGGTGCCGACCATCTTCAGCAAGTTCGGTACGGCCCTCACCGGCCCCGGCACGTCCATCGTGCTGCCGAAGAACTCGAGCAAGCCGGATTACGAAGCCGAGCTCGGCGTCGTCATCGGCGTCGGCGGGCGGCACATTCCGGCCGCCGCCTGGCGCGGGCACGTTTTCGGGTACACCTGCGTCAACGACGTCAGCGCGCGCGACTATCAGCTGCAGACGACGCAATGGCTGATGGGCAAGACCTTCGACACGTTCTGCCCGATGGGGCCGTGGATCACGACCGCGGACGAGATCGAAGACCCGCACGAACTGGACATCACTTGCGAGATCAACGGCGAGCTGCTGCAGAGCTCCAACACACGCCACCTGATCTTCAAGATCCCGGCGCTCATCGAGTTCTTGAGCAGCGTCTTCACGCTCGAACCCGGCGACGTCATCTCGACCGGCACGCCCGCCGGCGTCGGCTTCGCGCGGCGGCCGCAGCGCTGGCTGCGCCCCGGCGACGAAGTGGTCGTGCGGGTTCAGGGCCTGGGCGAGTTGCGCAACCCGGTGGTGGCGGAAGCGGCCGGTGACGTCGCGGCCGGCAGACAGTGATTCACTTCTCCTCCAGAACGCCCGGCGATTACCGGCCCAACCGGCTCAACGCCGCGCTCCAAGCCCGCCGCGCCGCCGGCCGGACAGTGCTCGATCTGACTCTCTCCAACCCGACGCGCGCCGGGCTGGCTTACCCGGCGAAGGAAATTCTGGAGGCGCTGAACGACCCGCGTTCGCTAACCTACGAGCCGGCGCCGCGGGGCCTGGACGAGGCCCGGGAAGCGATCGCGGCTTATCACGCCGGGCGCGGGCAATCGGCGCATCCGGAGCGACTGCTGCTGGCGGGTTCAACCAGCGAGGCCTACGGCTGGCTCTTCAAACTGCTGTGCGAGCCGGGAGACGAGGTGCTGGCGCCGCGACCTTCGTATCCGCTGTTCGATTGCCTGGCGGCGCTCGATGCCGTGCGGATTGTCGCGTACCCGCTGCCTGAGGAACTGCAGTGGGGGCTCGACCTGGACTCGCTGGAGCGATGCCGGACGGCGCGCACGCGGGCCGTGGTGCTGGTCAATCCGAACAATCCCACCGGCGGGTATCTCCAGCGCGATGAGTGGCTCCGGCTGCAGGGATGGGCGGCATCGCACGGATTGGCGATCATTGCCGACGAGGTCTTTTTCGACTACGCCTGGCAGTCGCGCGCCGACCGCGTCTCGACCTTCGACTCGACCGGCGAAGCGCTCGTCTTCACCTTGAGCGGCCTCTCCAAGTCCGCCGGTTTGCCGCAGATGAAGCTCGGTTGGATCCACGCCTCGGGTCCGCGGCGGCTGCTCGCTGAGGCGCTCGAACGGCTGGAGTGGATCGCTGACGCGTACCTGCCGGTGAGCGCGCCGGTGCAGCATGCCGCCGCGGCCTGGCTGAAGCTGCTGCCGCAGATTCAGGCCTCGATCCGGGAACGCTGCCGGGAAAACCTGGCCACGGCGCGCGCTGCATTTTCGGCCACGGGCGGAGCGCGCATCCTGGAGCCGGCGGGCGGGTGGTCGGTGGTGCTCGACGTCCCGCGCCTGCATGCGGAAGAGGAGTGGGCGCTGCACCTGCTCGAGGGCCAGGGCTTGCTGGTTCAGCCGGGGTTCTTCTACGACTTCGAGCGCGAGGCGTTTCTCGTCGCCAGCCTGCTGTGCCGACCCCGGGAGTTCCGCGACGGCCTGGCGCGGATCGAGCGGGCTCTGCTCGCGCTTGGTTAGTGCTGCGCGGCAATCGACAGCAACGCTGTCGCCGGCGAAATCGGACGCGTTTGACCGAAACTGTCCAAACTCGGTAAAATTGGCGTTTCAAGGCAATCCAATGACCAATGCCGGACAATCGAACGCTGCCCATCAGGGATCGGCCGCCGTCAAAGTGCTGCTGCTGCTCGGCCCTCCCGGCAGCGGGAAGGGCACCCAGGCGGAGCGCCTGGCGAAGCACCTCAACATTCCGGCCATCTCGACCGGAGAGATGATCCGGGCGGAGGTGCGCGCCGGAACGGAACTGGGCAAAAAGGCCCAGGCCATCATGGTCACGGGCGCGCTGCTGAACGACGCAACCGTCAACGACATCGTCGCCTCGCGGCTCGCGCAGCCCGATGTCGCCGCCGGCTTCATGCTGGACGGCTACCCGCGCAGCGTGCCGCAGGCCGAGTATCTCGGCGCACTGCTCGCCAAGCTGGGCTATCCGCAGCCCACCGTGATCCACATCGACGTGGCCAGCGAGCGCCTGATCGAGCGCACATGCCAGCGGCGCTTCTGCACGAAGTGCGGCCACATTTACAACCTTCTGAGCCACCCGCCCAAACGGGAGGGCGTCTGCGATCTGTGCGGCAGCCCGCTGGCCCAGCGCGCCGACGATCGCGAAGAGACGGTGCGCAACCGGTTGATTGCCTACGAGAAATCCACGGCTCCACTGATTAACTACTACGCCCAGGGCGCCTACCACCGTATCGATGGCTCCGGCGCGCCGGACGATGTCTTCGCCGACGTCCTGAAAGGGCTGGAGGGCTGATCGGCCGCCGGGAAAAGCGACGTCCCGATCCGCCCCGGCAAAGATTTTGGTATTGAGTCTACGGTCCCCGGACTCACGAATTCCTGGACTGGACCGCAAAAGCCGGAGCCCCTAGCGGTCCGTCTTCGGCCTCAACCTCAGGATCAGATCGGGTTTGCTCTGCCCAGGTACAGCCAGCGTCTCAAATGGCTCAGTGAACTCAACGTTCACCAGCCGTTCTCCGCGCGCTTTCGTGCGAAAGAACGTCAGCCCGCTGAACTCGATTTCCCAGTCGTCTCCGAATACGCTGAGGTGATCCTTGAACTCCCCTAGGGTCATGAATGAGAACTCCTCTCTGTCAGACGATAACCCGACCCGAATCCGGCGATAGTACGCGAGCCTGTCGGAGAGAAGTAATCGCCGAGGCCTCACTCGTCGGGCGCAGGCGGTTTGGCGTGCGGTTAGCGCATGCGGGCGGCAAGCGGCGTGAGTTGGCGGAGCGCGCATGGGTCCCGGCAACGCGCTCGGGCAGGTCCGATCCCTTCACACCGCCAGCGCGTGGCGATGGAGCTTGAGCAGGTTGTGGGTCAGGCAGATCAGTTTCCACTCGGCCTGCACTTTTTGGAGGCCGCGCAGCGCGAATTGGCGGAATCCGCGCTGTTGTTTGATGTGTCCGATCACCGGCTCGACGATCGTTTTTCGGGTGCGGTAGATCGCTTGTCCCACGGCGCTGCGGATCGCTGCCCGCATCCGCGTGGCGAGCGGATGATCGGCCCGCAGCCGTGAGCCGCCCGTGCCGCCGCGCCCATCGGGTGAAACCAGCACGGTCATCGGCGTCAGCGCGGGATCGAGCAGACTCTCGGTGTCCCAATAGCCCGCGTCGGCCAGCAGGACTTGCGGCGCCTGGCCCAGTGCGGCGCTGGCCGCCGCCGCCATGGGCAGCAGCTGCTGCCGGTCGTTGACCTGCTGCGTGATCTCGGCCGCCACTACGATTTGCGCGTGTCCATCCACCGCCAATTGCGCGTTGTAGCCCTGCACCACGGTCTTGATTCCGTTGTCGTACACCATGCGCGAATCCGGGTCCGTGAAATTGTAGTGGCGCGTCGGCATTTCCGCTTCCCGCCGCGCGCGGGTCAGGCGCGCTTTGGTCTTTTCGCGCTGCGCCAGGCTCTCTGGCGGCGGCTCATGGTCCTTGCGCCGGCGTCCACTCTTGCGCTTTGGATGCTGCCGCTCGGCTTGTGCCAGCTTCTGCTGCGCCTCCTGCTCCAGCTCGCGTTTGGCCTGGCGCAACTTTTCCAACCGCTGTTGCGCGTCCGCCAACTCGGGCGGCAATTCGTCGCCCCGTCGTGCCTGGCCAAAGCGCACGTCCTCCGCGGCGTCAACGCGCGCGGCTTCGGCCAGCAGCCGATCCACCAGCACCCGCAACCGCTGCTCCTGCTGATCCAGATCCCGATATCTCAGCGAACGCGCCGGGCTGGCATTGGCCTGCACCTTCGTGCCGTCGATCACCACCGTGCCCAGCTTCACCAGCCCCGCCCGCTGGCACAGCCGCAAAGCCTGCGCAAAGAGCTTCGCCAGCGCCTCCAGATGCTGCTGCCGGAAGGCCGCGATGGTGTCGTGATCGGGGTGCTGGTCGGCGGCCAGATAACGGAAGGCCAGATCATCGTAGGTCGCCCGCTCGATGCGCCGCGAACTCGGCCGGCCCGTGGCATAGGCGTACAGCAGCAAGCGCGTCAGCATCAGCGGATGATAGGCCGCCAGCCCGCGCCCGTCGTTGCGCTCGTAGACGGAGTAGATCTCGCTGAGATCCAGCGTGTCCGCCACATCCGCGATGAACCGCGCCAGATGCCCCTCGGGCAACCAGTCCTGCAGCGCCGGCGGCAGCAAGAACGGCTGATCCAGAGAACAGGTCCGGAATCTCTTCATCACTCCGATTGGATGAATTCCGCACCCGCCCAGCACCAGGTTTTCAATGCGCGCCAGAATCTATCTCCGACAGACTCACGCGCAATCGCTGATTCCAGGAAGCCGCCGTCGCAGAACCGGTCGCACCCCCCACTGGAACGCATCAGGACGCCCCTTTTCATTTCCAATCGAGAATCCGTGATTGAGGCCGCCGTCGGCAGGCATTTCAGGCCGCCAAGTAATAGTGCTAGCACATCGGGGAGTCCGCCTCTGCGTTGCCACTCGGCTCAGGCCTTCCCTCGATTCTGGCAAGGTCGTATTCGGTCCACCTTCGCTTCTTGATTTTGTAAATGATCCTGTCAGTGGCCTTCTGCCGCCCGGCCATCGGGTTAGCAATCGCATCCAGAAGCGTTGGCCCGCCGTACGGCCGTCGGTCGGGGTCCGGAAACTCCTCGCAGAGCTGATCGAGCGCCGCCATACACTTTACGATTCTCTGCGCATACTTAGATCGCCTCGCAGCTGCCTCCAGCTCCTGCCTACCACCGTACTTCAACAGGCAGGGAAGGCAGCAGCGGATTCTCATTCCCCGTAGCGTCTACGGCCTCCGAAAACACAGATTGGTTACGGTCCAGACAGACCGAGCAAGTTGTGGAGTGATACCAGGTAGTGCCACCCTCCTCTGACCTAATAGTCGTATAGATTCTCTTGTGCTTTAGCCGTCCCACGACAGCCAGCGGCATTCTGGGAGGCACCGCTGGCGCTTCCCCTACCTCGGGCATCGCCCCTTGCGTCGGGCGACCCGACGCCGGCTCGCGGCGCCGTTGCAGCGCGCTCGCCTCAGTTGCGGTCAAGGCTGCCGTGACCCGCACTCCAGGCCCAGGGCCAACGAGCGCATCGGGGGTGCGGTCGTTTGGGACCTTCCGAGAGCGCTTCGGCTTCTTTATGCTGGCATTGACCAATCCCGCCAAAATCGCCAGAACCAGAATCAGAATCCCGACGAAGATTTCCATGACGCTCCTCCGCTCAACGTCATATCCTACTCCGGCGAGGAACTCGTAGCCGCCGCCGCAAAGCCGGCTCCAACCGTAGGGCTGCCCCAAACTCGACATTTCGACACGACACCTCCTCCCGGCGCGCCTCCCCGGCGCCCTCCCCTGGAATCCCCCCCTCCGTCCCCCCAAATCCGACAACTGACAGCTGATAGCTGATAGCTGACAGCTGACAGCCGAAGGCTGAAAGCCCCAAAACCCGACATTTCGACACGACACTACCCCTGTCGCGTGTCGCCCGCCTCCCGGCCGCCCGCGCCCCTGCCTATGCGCTCCGGTCACAATCTCTTCTATTCTTGTATCTAATTGATTTTACAGGTTCTTACTGAAGTAAGCAGACGGAATCGCTGACCTCGCGGTCTATCATAGTGCCGGGGAATGAGGGCTTCTGATAACACCTGAAAACGCGACACTTTTCGACACTAGTGTCGAATTCGGCTTTGTTCGGAACATTTCCCGCGCGCCCTCCGCGCACGCACGCGGCGAGGGCAGGCTACGCCAGGATCGCGAAGGTCGTTTCGTCGTTGCGCTCGACCCTGCGGTAGGCTGTATCGCGCTCCACCGGTTCGCGCCCGGCTTCGCGGATCAGGCGCAGCAGCTCATTGCGGCGCAGCCCCTGTGAGGTCTCGGCGCCGGCGTCGTGGTAGATGCGTTCCTCGACCACAGTGCCGTCGATATCGTCCGCGCCGAAGCGCTGCGCGATCTGCGCGATCTTGGGCGTCATCATCACCCAGTAGGCCTTGACATGCGGGATGTTGTCGAGCATCAGCCGCGCGATCGCGATGTTCTTCAGATCGAGAAAGCCGGTGGTGCGGGGGACGTGCTCGAGAGGCGTGTTGTCGGGGTGGAAGGCCAGCGGGATATAGGTGACGAAACCGCCGGTTTCGTCCTGCACCTGGCGCAGGCGGATCAGGTGGTTGACGCGGTCCTCTTCGTTCTCGATGTGGCCGTACAGCATCGTGCAGTTAGTCTTCAGCCCCATCTTGTGTGCCAGTCGCGCGACCTCGAGCCACTCGTTGCCGTCGATTTTGTGGTCGCAGATGATGCGCCGGACGCGCTCGGAGAAGATTTCGGCGCCGCCGCCGGGCATGGAGTCCATGCCCGCGTCCTTGAACCTCCGCAGCACTTCCTCGACCGGCATCTTAAAGCGCTTGGCGAAGTAGGCGATCTCGACCATGGTGAAGGCCTTCAGATGCACTTTCGGAAAGCGCTGCTTGAGGCCGCGAAGAAGGTCACAATACCAGTCCACGGTCAACTCGGGGTGCAGTCCGCCGACGATGTGGAATTCGGTGGCTGCTTCGGCGTAGCCCAGGCCGGCGCGATGCCACACCTCCTCGAGTGACATCGTGTAGGCGGTGGGATCCTTGGCGCGTTTGCCGAAGGCGCACAGCTTGCAGGAGGCGACGCAGACGTCGGTCGGGTTAATGTGGCGATTGACGTTGAAATACGTGACGTTGCCGTGGAGCCGCTCGCGCACGAGGTTGGCCATGTAGCCGATGGAGAGCAGGTCGGCGGAGCGGTATAGCGACAGGCCCTCGTTAAGCCCGAGACGCTCCCCGGCCTGAATCTTATCGAGCACCGGGAGCAGCCCGGAGTCCTCGATCCGCGGCTGGAGATCGATCATAAGCCCCTCCATTGCAATAGGATATCCGCTGCCCAGAAAGCAAAGAGCAGCACGCTGATGTAGCCGTTCATCGTAAAAAACGCGGCGTTGACGCGCGACAGGTCGTCGGCGTGGACCAGGCGGTGCTCCCATACGATGAGCGCCGCGACGACGGCGATGCCGAGCCAGGCCGCGAAGCCCAGCCCGAGCGAGATGGCCAGGGCCGCCAGGCTGCCGAGCATCACGAGATGGAAGCCGCGCGCCACCCACAGCGCCCCGCCGATGCCCAGTCGGGCGGGGAGCGAAAATAGCCCCTCGCCGCAGTCGAATTCGTAGTCCTGGCAGGCGTAGATGACGTCGAATCCGGCCGTCCAGAGCGTGACGGCGAGTGTCAGCCAGACGATGCGCCAGTCGAGCGAGCCGCGAATGGCGATCCAGGCCGCCGCGGGCGCGATGCCGAGGGCCAGCCCCAGGACCAGATGCGACAGCGAGGTGAAACGCTTGGTCCAGGAGTAAATGAGGACCACGCCGAGAGCCACGGGCGAGAGCTTCAGGCAGAGCGGCCCGAGCATGGCCGCGGCGGCGACAAACACGGCGCAACTGGCGAACAGAAAGGCGAAAGCGAAGCCGCGGCTCAAGGTTCCCGCCGGGATGTGGCGCGATCTGGTGCGAGGATTGCGGGCGTCAATGTCGGCGTCGAGCAGGCGGTTGAAGGTCATCGCCGCCGAACGGGCGCCGACCATGGCCAGCACAATGAAACCGAGCCGGGCCGCCAGGCCGGCGGTCTCAAACCCTGACTCGCGCCAGGCCAGCAGCGCGCCAGTGAGCGCGAAGGGCAGCGCGAACACCGAGTGCTCGAACTTGATCATCTCCAGCGTCAGAACGAACCGGCGCCAGAGCGTGGAAGCAGGTGCGGTTGCCATGCAGAGAAGTTCGAACCACCCGACCCGGTGCATCGACGCCGGGTTCCAGTTACCATCTTAGTCGATGGTCCAGAAGCTCCCTCGGATTTGCGGATTGGCGTACTCGCTGGCGCTCGGCGCCGCATTGGCGCTGAGCGGTTGCGGCGGCCGGCCCGACGAGGGGCTGAAGGCGCTCAACCTGCGCGACGTCAGACTGCCGGACGGCCAGATCATCCGTGCGGAAATGGCGATCGATCCCGCGGATCTCCAGCGCGGGCTGATGTTTCGCGAGTCGCTGGCGCCGGGCCGGGGCATGCTGTTCGTCCACCACGCGCAAGGGCAGTACCCATATTGGATGTACAACTGCAAGATTTCGTTGGACATGATCTGGATGGACCGCGAGCGGCGCATCGTGGAGATCGCGGAGAATGTGCCCCCCTGCCCGCCCGGGCCGCCGGAGCAATGCCCGAACTATGGCGGGCACGCGCCGGCGATGTTCGTGCTCGAACTGGCCGCGGGCCAGGCGTCGAAGCATGCGTTGAAGAGCGGACAAGTGATTGGATTCTGATGGTTCTAAAGGAAAAGGTCTGGCGGCGCGGGTTGAGCCAGAGCGGGGAAAATGATGGATAGAGATCATCTGAAGTCGCTGTTGGAAGAAGTCCGCGCGGGCGGAATTGAGGTCGAGGAGGCCATCGAGCGGCTGCGGCACATGCCGTTCGAGAACCTCGGTTTTGCGACCCTTGACCACCACCGCGCGATTCGGATCGGCTTGCCGGAAGTCATTTTCGGCCCGGGCAAGACGAACGAGCAGGTGGCGGCCATCGCGTCGAGCCTGTTGGCCGGAAGTTCCAACGTGCTGGCCACGCGGACCACCCCCGAGGCGTATGCGCTGGTCAAAGAGCAGTTTCCAGAAGCAGAGTACTTCCCTCGTTCGGGCGCGCTGCGGGTGTTTCGCGACCGAACCATCCACGGCAAGGGCCGGCTGGTTGTGATCAGCGCCGGCACGACCGACCTGCCGGTGGCCGAGGAGGCGGCCGTGACCGCCGAGATCATGGGCAACGAAGTGGAACTGGTGCAGGACGTCGGCGTGGCGGGCATCCACCGGCTATTCGGCCACTTTGAAACGCTCAAGCAGGCGCGGGTGATCGTGGTCTGCGCCGGCATGGAGGGCGCCCTGCCAAGCGCGGTGGGCGGACTGGTGAGCTGCCCGGTGATCGCCGTGCCGACCAGCGTGGGCTATGGCGCCCACTTCCATGGCCTGGCATCGCTGCTCAGCATGCTCAACAGTTGCGCCAGCAACGTCTGCGTGGTCAACATCGACAACGGCTTCGGCGGAGGTTATGTGGCCAGCCTGATCAACCGGCTGTAGCGGACTGCTGGAATTCAGGCCGTGGCGGCCAGGGCGCTCGCGGGCATTTCGGCGGCCTGGACAAATACGTACATCTCAAACAGGGGCGTCGGCTCGCCGCGGCCCCAGCGGCTCACTTTCCACTGTGCGCGCAGATAGTGTGCTCCGGGATGCGCGCTGAGGTCGAGCAGCAGCGTGTACACGCCGCAGTAGAATTTCTGCGGGAAAGCGACGACCGGCTTGTCGCCCCAATTGGTCCCGTCTGGCGAGGCCCAAATCGAAAGATCCAGGCTCTCCTGTTCAATGATCCGCGTGATGCCCAGCGTCAAGTATAAGAACGATGGAGCGTTCTCTCCGAGGTCGATTGCGGGTCCGGCGCTGTCTTGCCGGACTACCTGCTCTTCGAGCAGAAAAGTCGGCAGCATGATTCCACTCACCTCCGGCGTCCGGCCCGTGCTCCGCGGGCGCGGGCGAAACTCATTCCAAGGCACCGCTGATACAGTGCCCGCTGGTTCAAGGTTCTCACACCTGGCTGCAAAATAAAGTGAATAATCTGATGCAGTTGAATCGAAAAGGCGAATTCAATCGATTTTATGTGGATTGAATCGATCCAAGATTGAGAATCGTTTATTCTTGAAATGATCCTGACACACAAGAGGCCTAGGAAGGACGTTGCGCGGCAGCCTTCTTCCTGTTCGGGGAGGCGGGGGCATTGGTCTTGTCCGAGGCTGGACCAGAGGCTGGGGCAGAGTAGAGCGTACGGTAGAGCTGCGCGTTGCGCAAGACAATCTGCACGTAGTCGCGCGTTTGGGTGAATGGGATCGTCTCGACGAACTCGCTGGAATCGTCAAAAGGACCCCACGCGCGCCATTGGACCACCCTGGTGTGCCCGGCGTTGTAGGAAGCGAGGGCGTCCTCGAGGCGCCCGTCGCAGGAGTCGAGGAGGCGCCGGAAATAGAAGGTTCCGAGGCGAATGTTGGTCTCGGGCTGTGTCAGCATCGAGCTCCGGAAGCCACGCAGCTTGGACTTGCGGGCGAGGTCGCGCGCGGAGGAGGGAAGGATCTGCATCAGGCCAACGGCTTTGGAAGATGAGATGGCTTTGGGATTGAACTCCGACTCCTGGCGGATCAGCGCGGCGACCAGGAAGGGGTCGAGGCCGTTTGCGCGGGCGTACTTTTCGAGCAGCGTGCGATAGGGCAGCGGGAAAGCCAGGCGCCAGAAGCGCGGCGGCGCGCCTTCGCGCGGCAGGAAGAGGTAGTCGGGAATCACACCCTTGATTTGGCGCAACGCGCGGTCGGGAGCGCCATCACGGGTGGCCATTTCGGCCAATTCGAGTGCCACGGGCCAGGGCTGAGCGTCCGTCCGGGCGGCAAACCGGAGTTCGATCTCGGCCCAGTTTTCAAGCCCCGCGCGTTCCAGCAGCCGCGCGCGTTCGATGCGCCGGGCCGTGGCCGCGTCGGGATTGAAGTCGGCCCGCGCGGGCCGTTCGGGGAACGCGACTCCCGCGAGGAATTCCTCCACCGCCCGTGAGGGCTGCAGACGCTGCGCTTCCAGCCGCTCGAGTGCCGGCCGCGCCACGAACGTGTAGTAGTAATTGGGGTAGCGGTGAGCCAGGAACCTGTACCAGGCCACGGCAGCCGCGCCATCCCCCGACCTCCCCGCCAGGCGGCCGAGATAGAAGACCGCGGCTCCGGCCTTCTCGGACGCCGGATAGAGCTGCAGGTGCTGACGCAGAAGCTGGGCGGCGCCGGCATCGTGATGGCGATAGGCCCACCAGGCAGCGCGCCAATGGCACATCGGCGCTTCGCGGGCATTGGGGAACGACTCGGCGCAGGCGGTGAATGTGGACCACTGCCGCGGATCGTCGTGGACCAGGAACAGATTGGAAGCGCTGCCCAGAGCGCGCAGCCGCCAGCCGGAAGCGGGCGCGGCGCTGGCAAGCGCGGCGAGGGTGGCGGCCAGGCTGTCGTCGCGTTTCAGCCGGCTCTCGCACAGCGCAATGGAGGAAAGCCGCTCGGCCTCGATCTCGCCCGCCTGCTGAGGCAGCGCTTCAAGCTCCGACAAGGCGCCGGTCGCGTCGCCGGCGTAGTAGGGTGCCGCGGCGGCCCGGACGTGTGCCAGATCGCGGCTGGCTCCGGGGAAATCGGCGGCGATGGAGGCGTACTCCTGGCGCGCCGCGGCCAGATCGCCGGCCGCGCGAATTTCATCCGCGCGCTCCAAACGCAGCGCCACGGGCGTTTCGGGGTAACCGACTTGCAGCGCGGAATGGAGGCGATCGAGAGCCGCAGCGGCGTCGTGCGCCTCGGGCGAGTGCGGGTAGCGGTAATAAACAAGCTGGTAGTTCACGGCCGCGTCGCGCGTCGAGCCGGCCGCTTCCAGGGCCTGCGCGCGGACCATTACGCCTTCCGGCAGGGGCAGTGAGCTCGCCTCGATGCGCGCCAGTAGGGCCAGCGCCTGGCGCGGCTCATTGTCTTCGACGTACGCGCGGGCGCCCAGCACGACGGCCCGGGGCGCAAGCGGGGAGAGTGGCCGAAACGCAGCCACCTGCTCGCAGCCGGCGGCGGCTGCGGAGTAGTGATGCGCCTGGAACTCCGCTTTGGCCAGGAAAAAGGACGCGTAGTCGCCCAGCGCGGGCACAGCGGAACGGGCTTGCGTCAAGGCCTGAATCGCTTGCGGCAGGCGTCCTTCCTCAAGCGCCCGTGAACCGCTGGCGAGCATACCCAGCCCTCCGCCTGGAGGCGGCGCGGGCGGGGTTGGCGCGGCAAGCGACGCGCTAAACGAGAGGACCAGGATAATCCGGGCCCAGCAGCGATAGATCGTCATTCGCCAGCGTCCGCACCAGCTCCACGTGGAAGTAATCAATCATCGTTGGGGTGGACAGGAAGTCGTTGCGGAACTGCTCGCGGCCCTGCTCGATCTCCTTCCGCAGCGCCTCGAAAAGATTGTGGTTTTCGCGGCCTTCCTTGACGGCCTGGGCCCTGTACAGGCGCATCTCCGCGACACGGACGCGGGCGAAACGCTGGGCCCGGGCGTGGGTCTCCTGTTCGTCCCGCGGCAGCCTGGCGAGATCGGGCACGACGTTGACGGGCACCTTCGGTTCCGAGTCGACGGCGATGCCCAGCAGGTGACCGACCCCACCCTTGGCCACCTTCTGCTCGGCCTGCCGCACCTCGAGCGACAAGCCGGCGATCGTCGCCAGCAATTCTAGGGCGAAGAGGTTGGCCGGCACTTCATGGCCGGGAATAGCCAGCACCGCCGAGACCTTGCGTTCCTTGCCCGTGCGCTCGGTCACGATCGGCAAGAGGGACAAACGGCCGGATTCATCCAGGGCCAGGGCCGAGCAGAGAGTTTCGGAGATCTCACCCGGGTTCGCCATGGCGATGACCGTATCCATCGACTCCGCGGCCCCCTTGAGGGCCGGCGCGGAATCGAGCGCGAGCTTCAATCCCGCCAGAGCCGGGAACTCCTCGCCCTCGGGAGCGCGAAAGCCCTCGAAGACGAGCTCGCCCGAGATAAGGCTGAAGAGGAACGCACGGGGCGCCACGGCCAGCGCGCCATCGAGCACTGCCGCGGTCCACGCCGCCAGGTCCTCCGCCAGGTCGAGCCGGCGTCCAATCTGACTGAGATGTTCGCTCCACTTCAGCCGGGCATTCGAAGCCACAAGCTCGTCCTGCTCGGCCGTGCGGCGATCGCACTCCGCGCGGACCTGGTCCGAGAAGCGCGAGTCGAATTCGACGAAGCGTTCCTCGACGATGCGGCCAAGCTGCGACTGCCAATCCTGGCGCAGTTGCTCCTCAACGCGCTCAATGTGGAGTTGCCAGGCGGCAGAGAGTTGCTCGTGGAGCAATTCCTGCTGCTGCACGACAAAGTCTTTTTTCGAAGGCGGGACTGGTTCCATAGTGATCTATCTGCTTAGTATTCCCCGAGTACGGAGATCATTACCTGAATTCTAACGCTCTTGGGGCTGATTTCCGCCCTCTGTTTCCAAACGGAATGGCAGAAAAGTACCAGATAGCCTCAAATTGCGGGCGCCGGCAGTGAGATCGGCGCGCCAGCGGCCATCACCGGAGGAGCCGCCGGAGCCCAAAAACGGGGTCCCATCGTACACTGCTTCCAGCCCGGAAAGACGCAGCCGCTGGTCGGATCGCGATGCGTCGTAGTCGAATCCCAGGGCAACCTGATCCAGCGTCTCCTGGGGGAGTTCCAGACGGCGCGCCGTCAGTTGGCCGCTGCAACGGATCGAATCGAGCAGCGAATCGCCGAAACCGGCGGCGGTGAGATCGAACTCACCATCGACGCTGCCGTGCTCCTCCCATTCCAGGGAGTTCGCCACGCCGAGCAGGCGGTAGCGGGGTTCGGAGCCGCCCAGGTAGACGAAGGCGCGGCCCAGGATGCGCCCGCCGGACTGCTCTGCCGCCACGTCGGCTACGTCGATGGAATCGCCAACCCACAGGATGTGGGCAACCAGATTAGAGAAGGAGTATCCCGCCAGGAGGAAGCTCCCGGCGGTGACGTGGCCATCCCAGCGCCGCCCGGCAAGCCACTCCGGCGGCGGCGTCCGCCGAAAAGCGAGCGTGCGTTCCAGCAGACTGGAGCGTATCCCAAGCGACGGCCGGAAGACCCGTTCCAGTTCCCGCGCTGGGAGCGTGTCCACTGCCGCCGTGAATCGCACCGGCTGAGTCGCGGGTGGCATCCAGGAGGCTTCACCCGTCCAGGCGACGGAGCCCAAATGGCCGGCGGCGCGGCGCAAATGCCAGGCCGGCCCGGCGATGGTCAGCAGGCCGCGTTCGAGCCGCAGGGGTTCCGCCGTCCCTTTCAGTTCGCACGTGACACCTGCGAGGCGCAATGTCCCGCTCCAACGGGTCTCCGGCTCGGGTTCCTTGGCCGGGCCTGCGACCGCGGCGACGCGCTCCGGACCCGGCTCGATGCGCTCCAAACGCAGTTCGCCGTCCAACTCCCCGTCCACGCAGGCGCCCAGCCCCGAGGGCATCGGTAGGTCCGGCAACACGGAGAGAGCCGCCCGCAGCGCCTTCCAACTGGCGCGCTTGAGATTGGAGCCGATCATGATGGCGCCGGCCGGGATGTCCCAGTCGATATCCATTTCAGCCGCTCCGCCGGCCGCGCCGGCGAGCGTCGCGCCTTGCAGGGAGAGCCGCATCCCGTTCACCAAAAACCGCGCTGAATCAACGCGGTATGGACTCGTCTCGCCGAACCGCAGGAGGCCGTCACGGAGTTCGATGGAACCATGGGCGGGCGCCGTCGAATCGAATTCCAGCGGTCCGGCCAGTGTCCCCTCCACACTGAAACCGGAGGGAACCTGGGCCCCCAGTCGGGCGGCAACCTCGAGCAGCGTGGCGGCAGGCAGGCCGTCGAACAGGAACCGCGCCTGCCAGACGATGCGGGTGAACAGTCCCTGGGCCGCCAAATGGAAGCTGAGGGGCAGGCCGGCCGCAACCTTGGGCGGTTCCGTGCCGACTTCGACGGTCTGCCGGTCGAGGTTCACAACGCCGGTGTAGGGGATCGACCATTCCCGGCCGCGGACGCCGAAAAGGGACGGTTTCTCCAGGTCGCCGAGCCGCAAATTGCCGCGCACCTGGATGTTGTCCGGCGGCCCGGAAAGGTGGGCGCGCGACGAAAGCCGCCCTTGGACGCCGGGATCCCGTCCAGTGAGCAGCACGGCCACTTCGGCGATGACGCTGCGCTCCAGTTCCAGATCCAGGTCCAGAATCCCCTTGTCCCCGCCCGAAGGCCGCCAGCGTCCGGTGCCCGAAAACCGGCCGAAACCCTGCGCCGAACGGTCGGTCCGGGCGGGCGAAGCCTCGTAGCTCCAGGAGAATTCGCCGTCCGGCGAGGAAGGCGCATTGAGATCCAGATCCACCGAGTTCAGAAAGAACGGGGACTTGCGCAGCCCGTCGCGGAAGTTGATGCGACTGTTGCGGACCCGCAGTTTGGTGGCCCGCGCGGGACGCTGCAGGCTGCCCGTCATGCGCGCCAGGGAAACCGCGAAATTCCACCCGCTTTCCTCCGTGCGTGCGATGTTGAGACTGGCTTCGTCCAGGCGCACGGAGGCACATTCGAAGCGGCCTTCCAGCAGGCTGCTCCATCGCAAACCGACCTGGATCTCGCCCACATAAGCCAGCGGCTCGATGCCGAAGGCCGCCGAGTCGTGAATCACCAGGTTCTTCGCTGACAGCCCAGGCGACGGATAGAGGCTGTAGCGAACGTCGCTCAGTTCGACCGTGCGGTTCAGGGTCCGCTCGAGGGCCTGCTTCAATGGACCTTCAAATTGGGGGGCCGGAACGTATGGAGCCAGCACAATGCCCGCCCCGTAGGCCAGCGCCAGAGCCACAACCAGGAGCACGACGCGCCCCCAGGGGAACCCGAGGCGGCGTGCCGGCACGCTCGCGGTTTCGGCCGGCTGGCTCACCGCGGAGACCTCTCGCCAGAGGCGCTGCCGGCGTCCTCCTGCAAGCTCGTCGTGCCCGGCTCCGCCCGCTGGCGCCACCGTTGGTAGGCCTCGGCGTCGTCGATGTCGTCCAGAATGGCGCTGTCCGGGACTTCGATCAGACGAGTCGCCGTGCGGCGGGCTTGCAGCACATCGCGGGCCGTGGCGCCGTCGGGTAGAGCCAGAAACTCGCCGGCGCACGATGCGCGCAGCAGCACCGGATGGCCGCGCTGGCCGTCGAATGCAGGGATCACGTAATCCGTCTGCCCGAACGCCTGCATCAAAGCGAGCACGGTATCGCGCCCGATCGCCGGCGCATCGACGGGACTGAAAAAGACGCCCTTCACGCCGCGCGCGGCGGCTCTCAAACCGCATTGCAGCGAGCTCAGCTGGCCGCGGGCCGGATCCGGGTTGAGGATCAATACAATTTCGGACGACCGCCGGATCGAGGCCGCGATCCGCTCCGCGTCGCCGCCGAGCACGGCGTAGACGGCGCAGCCACAGCCCAGAAAAACACCCGCCAGCCGGTCGAGGAACGTCGTGCCCGCACCTGCGTCCAGGAGCGCTTTCGGCGTTCCCATGCGGGAGGAAGATCCGGCGGCGAGGATCACGGCAGCGAATTCTGGCTCGGCGGGAGTCACTTCAATTGCGCTTTCGACTCGTCATGCGGCGTGGACCAGCATGCACAGCGCCCGCCGAGTCTCACGTGAATTATAGCCCGCCGGGGCTCTCATACTTCCGCATCGGGCAACGCCACACGCCGGCCGGCACTCCTGGCCGCGCCGGCCCGCCCCGAAACCGCCCCGGCAGGCGCCTCAAACTCTACTTGGACGTCGCCGTGTCGCGCTCCTCGATGAATTGCTTGACGTTTTTCATGTCGATCGGCGTCGCTCCCGTATCGATAAACGTCGGGATCGGAGAAAACGAGTCGTCCTGCCAGTTCGAAGCCAGCGGGGTCAGGGGGTGGTGATGAAGATCGTCGAGCAGCTTCAACCCCGTGAAGGCCATTGTAAACGGCTTCTGGCCGATGGTGGCGCTGATGAGCCCCTTCTGGATGGCTTCGAGCGTCCGCTGGTCCGTGTCCATGGCCACGACCACTTTGTCGGTGGCCTTCTGCCGGTCCAGGACGTCGGCGACCTCCGGGCAGGAGATGGCCTCGAGGCAAACGAAGGCATCGACTTTTCCAGGCTTGGCGAGGATCTCCTTGGTCTTATCGAAGGCCACGGTCGCATTGCCCTGCATGTCCACGACTTCCGTGATCTTGATCTGCGGATGGCCCTCCAGGGCGTCCTTGTAGCCGTGCAGGCGCTCCGTCAGATTGGCCTGCCCCTGGATCGTGAAGACCACGACGTTGCCCTTGCCATGAAGCTTGTCGAGCAGCACCTGGGCCCCCATGACGCCGGCCCTGATGTTGTCCGTCCCGATGAACAGCAGCCGCTTGGTGGCGGGCGCGTCTGAATCGATGGTGATCACCGGAATGCCCTGACCGATCGCGGCGTCGATGTCTTCTTTCAGCACGCCGGGATCGCCTACCGAAACCAGGATGCCGGTCGGCTTCTTGCCCATGATGCGCTTGAACTCATCGCGTTCAGCCTTCGGATCGTAGATGTCCGGCCCCACCATCTCGGATTTCACCTGCAACTGGGCCGCGGCTTTGCTGAGCCCCGCGTAAGCCTGCTGCCAGTAGGGGATCTTCACATTCGTCGCGACCAGGTAGTACTTCTCATCCGCCGAATGTTGTGATCCGCCGCAGCTGAGCAAAGTCAGCATCGAGGCCGTAAGAAGCGAAGCGAACACGGTTTTGCACATAAACGCCTCCTGAGCGGAGTATAACGCCAGTTTTGCCCGGGGAGGCGTCCCAATCGGCCAAACACTTTGGTAGAATCCTGCCGCTTTTCCAGGTCGGTGCGGCCGGTGCCCGCGTGCTATCATCCCGATTTGTGTTCGAGGAACTGACACTCGCCCGCGGCCTTGCGCTGATCTTCGATATGGACGGCGTTGTGGTGCACTCTACCGGCTTGCACATGCAGGCCTGGGTGACATACCTCGAGCGCCACGGCATTGTGGACACGAGCGTGATCTACCGCATGCTGGGCAAACGCAACGACCAGATTGTCTACGATATTTTCGGCCACGATCTGCCCGAGCAGGCGATGCGGGAGCACGGCGCGGCCAAAGAGCGGCTGTACCGCGAGCTGATGGCGCCGGTGCTCGAACAGAACTATGTGGCCGGCGTCCGCGAGTTGCTGCATGCGGCCCACGCGCGCGGCATTCCACTGGCTCTGGCGACGAACGCCGAGCCGCTGAACGTGGATTTTGTGCTGGATGGATCGAACCTCCGGCCGCTGTTTTCGGTGATCGTTGACGGGCACCAGGTGACTAACGCCAAGCCGCACCCGGAGGTGTTCCTGACCGCCGCCGCCCGTCTGGGCATCGAGCCGCGGAACTGCATCATCTTCGAGGATTCACCCGGCGGCGTCCAGGCCGCGCTGAGCGCGGGCGGTCGCGTCGTCGCGCTGTTGACGACCGAGCGGGAGTGCGCCCGCGCGCCGCTCGCCATCTCCGATTTCACAGATCCGCGGCTCGTGCCCTGGCTCGCACTGCAACGGCCGGCCTGAGACTGTGGGTCGCGCGGCCGGTGGGATTCCCCTTCCGCGCCGGAATCCCGTGCGCCGTCCGGCCCACACGCGGTGCGCGCGGCGGCTCCGGCGCGTCGTCTTCCGTTCCGTCCCTCGAATCCTTGCGTTGCCCCTGGAAACCGCGGTTTAGCGCTTCAGCAGTACCTCGGCGGAAAGCCCGCTCACGACGTCCCGGGCGCGCACGCGCCAGGAGCCCGCGGCGTCGCTGAGCGCGAAAGGAATCTGGTAGGCGGCGCGGCCGTCATGGATGGTCACGTTGCCCGAGTAATGCCGCACGACCCGGCCCGCCGGGTCCAGCACTTCGACGTGGACCACTGAAATGTCCACCGGCGCTCCGGCCTCATCGGTCAGTCGCAAATTCAGCTTCTGATCGATCGAGAGTTTTGCGATCCGCGACGCGCGTTCGATGAACAGCGCCGGCTGGGAGGGCGACGCCGCGACCTGCGCTGTTGTCAGCCCGCCTCGCAACAGGTCATAGGCTCCGGCCGGCGCGCTCACGGTCGTCGCCTTTACGGGCAGCAGCCCCATCAGCCGCGAATGCCCGAAATCGCGGACCGTCACGAGGAACTCGCCGCCGAAGTCGCGCTTCATGCTCAGGTCCCGCGGCCCGCTGCGCTCAAATCCCTGGCGCCCATCCCTCCACAGTTGCTCCTTGCGCCACCGGCAGTGCGAGTCCATTCGTCCGGTCTGGTCGTCCCCGTACACGATGCCGCCGCGATCCATGAATCGTTCGATCTCGCGCGCTTCCTGATCGCTCAGGGCGATCGAGTACGGCAGGATCAGCACGTGGTACTTGTCCAGCATCCCGGACTCGATCTGCGGCGTCGCCAGGAACCGGAACTGAATGCCCTGCCGCTCGAGGGCCTTCGTCCAGGCGTCGCGGCGTTTCATCAATTCCCCCGCATTCCTCGATGATGGATTCCCCTCGCCCAATCCGGCACGGATCTGTCCGTCGGTGATCCAGGCCCCGCGCACGCTGGCCATCGAGAAGTGGATCGCGACGCCGTCCTCGTGCACCGTCGAGTTCATGAAGACGCGGCCGATTCCGGACTGCAGCCGTCCGAACGCTCCGGCGAGCGCCTTGCCCTGCTCGCTGAGCGTGAGGTCGGGATTGAGCAACGTGTAGTGCCAGAAAATCGATGCGCCGCTATGCCCGTAGAAGAGCCGCTGCCACTGTTCGCGCTGCGCCTGCTCGCCCACCGAGCCGTAGCCCGTGAACCCGGTGATGATGAGGCCCGGCCGGAACAGGTAATGCATCGGGTCCTGATCGCCATCGGAATAAGGCTGTAAGTAATCGATCTGCTGGTCGATTGCGTACCAGTTGCATCCGTTATGCGCGGTCGGAGTCTGCGTGCCGGAGATCGAGGCGCGGGCGCCGGGGTCGATCTCGTGCGCCAGCGCGCTCGCCTTTCCGAAGGCGCGCACGAACTCCTGCTCCATGTAGGCGCGATGGTCCGCCCAGGGCGCGTAGTTGCCGTGCTTCTGCGCCTCGTCGGCGGTCATCGGAACGACTGCATTCCAGTCCTGGAACGACGTGCCCCAGAACGAGTTCAGCGCTTCCAGGCTGGGATACTCGTGTTTGAGCCACTCGCGGAAGCCGGCCAGCGCCTCCGGCGCCCAGCTCACGTCGAAGGCGTCTTCATAAAATGTCAGCGACGATTCGTCGGCCAGGTAGACGGCCATCGGTTTGAGCGGCGCCAGCGGGCGCAGGCTCTTGTTGAGTTGCTCGCGCAGGCCGGAATCGAAGGACGGCGACTGCAGTTCGATTTCGCGAACCAGGTAATGCTTGTCCCTGGTCCGCGCGTAGTCCGCTTTGCGTTGCAGATACGCGTCGCGCCGATACCAGTAGATGCCGAAGCCGGGCAGATGTGCGCTCACCATCATTTTGAAATTGCGGTCCGGGTCGGCCAGGGTCGTGATCCCGATCTTGCGGAACTGTTCGTCCACGCTCGGGATCCACGGCTGATAGGTTCTGGGACCGAACCATGGCAACATCACTTCGTAGTCGCTCCACTCGCGGGAAGACGCGGCGTACCGGACCGGAAGTTGCTCGACGGCCGTGCCGCAGGTGGCGCGGACGAACCCGGAATGGGTCAGCGGACGGCCGGCCATCAGGTGGACCACCCCCACGCCCTCCGCGCGCGCAATCACGCGCTCCAGGCCGTCAATCAATTCGATGCGCGCAGCCCGCGTGGAGTGCCACGTCACCTCCACGCTTTGCCCCTCCACGATCACGTCCGCCGAAGAGTTCAGGGCTTCCACCTTGTCCGGCTGCGCAACATCAATTACTGTGATCATCCAATCCGTGGCGGTCTGCTGTTCCAGGAAATGCCGGCCCGGACTGAGATTGGCGAACCGTGGCTTGAGCCCCTTGCCGCTGTGCTCCATTTCGCCGCGTGCGTTCTTCACGCGCCATGTCGTGGGGTCCCTTTCCCAATTGACGCTCGCGGCAGGCTCGCGTCCCGCGGCGTAGATCAACGACCTGCACAACAGTGCATAGAAGTACTCCCAATACGCATCCACGAAGTGCCCGCGCGCCGCCATCGGCATCGACCAGCTCAGGCCCTGATTGCGGTACCCGAATGCAATCACACGCCCTTTGCCGAACGGCCGCACGGCCAGGATCGGGCTGCCTGAATCAGTCTGAATGAGAACCGCAGCACTCGCTTCCGCGCGGTAGACGAAATTCTGCAGATCGCGGAAGGGGAAGCTCTCCACCGGGATGGCGCGGGTGATGTAGTTGTCACCGGTGCGGCGCCATGGCGAGGACTCCGTGCGGCCCGGTTGCACCGGCTCCTCCAACTCGCCGTTCTCCGGCTTCAGGTCCAACGGTGTCAGCGGCGACAACTCGCCGGCGAACGGCCGGATCAGCACCAGCCCGCAGCCTTCGCGCACCCGCCGCGCCAGCGCCTCCCGGGACGCGGGGGCTAACTGCTCCCAGCCGTGATTCAGGGGCAGCAGGATGGCGTCGAAGTGCTTATCGCTGGTCAACTCGCGTTCCAGGTACGAGTAGATGAGCTTCAGATTGCCCTTCTCGGCCCGCGCGCCATAGTCGTCGCCGAACGCCATGGTCCACTTGTTCACATCCCAGTCCGGGTCGATACTGACGGTCGTGAGGTCCAGCGAGAGGCGCTGGGCCAGTTCGACCAGCGTCCGTCCCTCGGCCACGGTGGGCACAGCCAGCAGACGAATCGGCCCGCCGGCGAGCGGCTTGGCCCACTTGACGTGGGGCGTCTCGATCTCCAGCGTGTACGGAGCCTCGAACCGTTTCGCGCTGCCCGCGCGGGCGCCCATGGCGACATCCTGCGCCAGCGCCGCGCTCATCATCGGCAACGCGGCCATCAAAACGGCGATTGTCCTCATCGGTGTCTCCAGTCAGCGTCCATGCTACAACATGAGTCATGCAGACTAGCCGAGTTGCGGGTCTTCTTCTGTTGCTTCCTTCCCTGGGTCTACTGGGCCAGACGCCCGGGCCCCGAATCCTGTTTTCGTTCGAGCGTGAGCAGGACCTATCGGCGATCAAAAGCGTCAATGTTCACCTGGAACGCGTTGCCGGGCAAGCGGCCGGCAGTGAGTATTCGCTGGCGGTGACCATCCAGCCCGGCGACAAGCCCGGAATTACCCTGCCTGCCGGCGCGCAGCCCTGGGACTGGCGGCCGTTCGGCGCGCTGGCGCTCAATGTCGTCAATTCCGCCGCGAGTCCGGTCGATCTGACTATCGAGGTGAAAGACGCGGCCGGTGCGCAGACCAAAGGCTCCTTCCGGCTGCGCGCGTCGGGGCAGGCGCCGGTCGCTCTGCTCTTGAATTCTCCGCCTCCGCTCGACTTGGGCATGCGCGGCCCATCGGCGATCTCCCACTTCCGTCTGGCCTCATCCGACTTCCACAAAATCGACCTGAGCCGCGTTGCCTCGATTGCCATCGGCTTCTCCAAAACCACGACGACGCACAAGGTCCTGATTAGCGCCGTTCGACTGATCCCGGGCAACACCTACGACAAAATCGTGGATCCGCTGGGACAATTCGCGTTGGACGAATGGCCCGGCAAAATGCGAGACGAATCCGGATTCGCGGCGCAGCGCGCAGCCGAAGAGGCCGCCATCTCCGCCAATCCCGTCTTGCCCGGCCTGGACGAGTTCGGAGGCTGGGCCGCGGGTCCGGCGCTTGAGGCGACCGGCTTCTTTCGCGCGACGAAACGCGAAGGTAAGTGGTGGCTGGTTACACCATCCGGGCACCTCTTCCTCTCCTTCGGCCTCAACTCGATTACCGCGACCGAGGGCGACACCATCACCCAGGGGCGCGAGCAGATGTTCCAGTGGCTGCCCGCAAAGTCCGATCCGTTGGCCGTTCACTATGCCCAGAACCGCGAGTGGGAGGCGCTGAGCCTGAAGATCAAATACAACATGGGCCAGACGTTCAACTTCTACACGGCCAACCTGCAGCGCAAATTCGGCGCCGGCTGGTATGAAGCCTGGAAGAAGGAGTCGCTGGCCCGGCTCCGGGCCTGGGGCTACAACACGATCGGGAACTGGTCCGATCCTCAGCTCTACGGCGCCAAGGTGGTGCCCTACACCGCGACAGTCGATCCGTGGCCCGCCGTGACCAAGGACAGCAAGCCGCAATTCGCGGAAGTCCCCAGCGGCAACGATTACTGGAAGCTCATGGCCGACCCCTTCGACCCGCGCTACGGCGCGGCGCTGGACCGCGGCATTCGGGAAGCGGCGTTGAAATACCGCGACGATCCCTGGTGCCTCGGCTACTTCATCGACAACGAGATGTCCTGGGGGAGCATGAAGGACGAGCGCTCGCGTTACGGCCTGGCGCTCGGGACGTTGCATCTGAAGGCGGACTCGCCTGCCAAAGGCGCGTTCGTGGACCGGCTCAAAAGCAAGTACGTGGACGTGGCCAGGCTGAACGCGGCCTGGGGCACGCAGTTCGATACATGGCAATCGCTTCTGGACAAGCCATTCGAGCCGGCGGGCGCGTTGGGCAATGCCCTGCGCGAGGACCTGCGCGCTTTCAGCTTCGAGTTCGCGCGCCAGTACTTCCGCACGGTCATCGGCATCCTCAAGAAGTATGACCCCAACCACATGTACCTCGGACCGCGCTTTGCCTGGCACACGCGCGAGTCCGTTCAGGCGTGCGGCGAATTGTGCGATGTCGTCAGTTTCAACATCTATCGCCCCAAAGTCGTGCCGTCCGAGTGGACCGTGCTGGAGGGAATCGACAAGCCGGTGTTGATCGGTGAGTTTCACATGGGCGCGCTGGATCGCGGCATGTTCCACACCGGTCTGGTGCCCACCGAGGACCAGGCAGACCGCGCGCGCATGTACCAGGAGTACGTGCGCAGCGTCGTCGATCACCCGCTGATGGTGGGCTGCCACTACTTCAAGTACTTCGACGAACCCCTCACCGGGCGGCCCGGCGACGGCGAGAATTACAACATCGGCGCGGTGAGCGTCACCGATACGCCGTACGCGGAATTCATAGAGGCGGCTCGCGCCGTGAACGCCGAGGCCTACCAACGCCGGGCGGGCTTGAGCGCGCGTTGAGGCGCGGCGCCCGCGCGGCTACTGCGCCACAGGAACGGGCTTCGCGATATCCTCGGGAGCGTTCGCGTCGCCCGCGGCCGGTCCGTGCCAGACGCTGCCGCCGTACGTTGTGATGTAAATACTCGCCGGGTTGCCGGGGTCCATGATGACCCGGTGGCCCCATTTGAAGTTGTAGCCGCGGATTCGCGTCCAATGCAGCCCCGCGTCGGTGGAGCGGTACGCGGCGGCATCGAAGCCGCAAACGTACAGCGTGTCCGGCTGCCGGGCATCAATGGTCACGTCATAAACATGCTGCGACTGGCGAAACACCTGGCGCCACGTTGCGCCGCCGTCGTCCGAGCGGAACACCCCGCCTCCGGTGTCCACGTCGGTGCGCTCCTGGCCCCATGCGGCCAGGTACATCCGGCTCTCATCGCGCGGATCCAACGCCAGGCCGTTTGGCCCGTTGCAGCCCTCGGGCAGACTCATGCGCATCCAATGCTCCGCTCCGTCGACAGACTTGTAAAGCGCGCCGCCGCCCGCCTCCCCGGCCCGGCCCTCGTTGTTGCGCGCCAGGATCAGGTACAAAGTCCCGCCTGTGGCGCGGACGATGCGCCATGCGAATGGCCTGGGCTCGCTGATGCCGGTGTTCTTCAGCTGCCAGGTTTTCCCGTTGTCCGTCGATTTGTACACCCCCCGGCCGAACCCGCACGCGTAGAGCGTGCGCCCGCCAACCGGGCTGGCCGGATCGAGCAGGATGTGCGTGACCGACGTCTCGGGCATGCCGCTGTTCGATGCGCTCCAGTTCCGGCCGCCGTCCGTGGAAACCCCCACGCCGCCCACGTATCTCAGCGGATCGCGGTCGCGCCACATCTTCGGCCGCGGAAGATCGTGGACGCCGCTGAATGCGCCCCACAGCAGGCCCTTCACGCCGGGATCGAGCGCCAGCCAGTAGGTCGTGTTGCGCCACCGTGGCGGCACGCCGTTCGTCGCGCTCTCCCACGACCGTCCGCCGTCGAAACTGTGGAATGCCCCGATATCGGTGTAATCGATGAACAGGTGCTGGGCGTCGAACGGGTCGAAATGCACGCCGTAGTTCGTCGTAACGTCGAGCCCGCGAGTGGTCCAGTGGTTTTCCCCCACGCGCACGGAGTTGACCTGCGCCCAGCTCCTGCCGCCATCCACAGTGCGATATGTGCGGAACAGGTCCGAAGCGTAACAGACATCGGGGTTGCCCGGCGCCACGCCGAGGCCCGCCGGAGCGTCGAACCAGATATCCTGCCCGCCGCTGACCGCGCGTTGCTCGATCCAGGACGCGTCCAGATTCGTCGCCGCTCGCGTCGACTCGCGGAACACGATTGTCCACTGCCGCCCGCCATCCGTGGTCTTCGCGATGCCGTTGTAGCGGTCCTCGCGACGGTCGCCCAGTTTGAGACCGCGAAAGCCCGCGTAGGCGACCAGGGCCTGACGTCCGGCGGTTGCCACCGTTTCAAATCGCCCTGACTGCTGGCCCAGCATGGGAGTCCGCAATTGCCAGCTGCGGCCCTCGTCCTCGGTAACGAACAGCGCTCCCTTGCGTGTTGTCGCGTAGATGAGGGTCTTACCACCCACCTCTCCGGCGCTCGCGTCGGCGATCGCCTCACCCGGTCCGGGACGCGTCTCCCACACGCCCCCTGAACCGGCGTACACGCGTTGGACGCCGATGGCCAGCAGTCCGCGCGAAGTGTGATGCAGCAGCACAATCCGATCGTCCTGAATCTCGTGCTCGCGCCGGAAGGAAACGCCGCGGTCGGTGGACGCCAGCAGCAGCGTGCTGCTCATCCGGTTCCCGAACGCCACATGGATGTTGTTTGAGTCCGCCGGGTCCACGACGATTGCGGTAATGGTCCCCCCGGGAACGTACTCTTTGTCACCGGAGGTCAGGCGGTAATCGGAATGATCCCCCAGTTGGTGTTCGAAGGTATTCCGCGCGGGATTCGGGAACAGCATGCGCCACGAGCGGCCGGTGTCGTCGCTTCGCCACAGGGCCGCGTTGCCCGCATAGATCGCCCGGGGGTCGTTCGGATCGAAAGCGAATGTCTCGACCACGGTCCGCAGGTTGAACATGCGCCACGATTGTGCGCCGTCGAGGGAGATGTAGGCGCCGGTCATGTCGCAATGCTCCACAACCACGTTGGGATCGTGCGGACTGAGGGTCGGCGCGAGCATGGTGCCACCACCGCCCGGGCCCAGGATCGTCCATCTGTCGAGCCTCTGTGCGGGCCCCGGAGCACTCACTGCCGCCAGCGCCAGCATGACTGGTACGAACGCAATCAGCACTCTATGCTGCACGTCTGATTTCCTCCATCCTTCCTTCATCCATTCTGAACAACGCTATCAAACCCTTGATCCCGCTGGTCTCGCTCGGCCTGCGGTGAGACGGAGAACCACCGCAGCGATGCGACAAGCCCGCCAGGGCGCAGCAGTGTTGGACGATTCGTGTCAATCGTCCGGCAATCCATCTGCCCTCGGCCGTCCTCTCGCGTCTGGAGGCCTTATGTCATCAGATGCGTCACGGTGCGGCAGCGCCCGCGCGGGCTTGGGCAGCAACGGCTGCGACGGGCCGTCTGCCCGACGCCGGTCCATGGAATGTTATTGGGCAGTCCAGCTTCCGATGGAGACCCAGTTGCTGGGCGCCAATGCCTCCGCACTGACCGGATAGCCATATACGGTTTTGGTCGCGCTGCCGTCGGTCTTGAAAGCCGACTTGAATTGGAGGCTGACTGTCATGGTCAGATTGTTGCCCGATGTTTTGATTGAGGACCCGCTTCCACTGAGCGTGCACTGCGAGTTGGAAATGCTGGACTTCGCGCCGGGTGCTATGTAGGCGGCCCAATTGGTGCCGGCATCGTTTAGCAAGCCGAATTGTTTTTGGAAGCTCGAATAGACGACAACGCAGGCGCTCGTGAGGCTGTCCGACGAGGTGATAATGATCTCCGCCGTCGACACGTCGCTCGCGCCTGCCGCATCGGAAACCGTCAAGGCGAACGACTGCGATGACCCCTGCCCGGATGCCGGGCTAACGGATACGACCTTCGGCGCCGTCGGGATGGTCCAGGTTCCGAGTTTGGCCAAGCCACCGGCAGGGCCCTGCCCGGCCGAGTTCACTGCCGTGCCGTAAACGTTCTTCGTCACGCTGGTCCCGTCGCTGGCGAAAGCGGCTGTGAATTGGAGACTGACCGTCATGGTCAGCACATTGCCCGATGTCTTGATGGAAGACCCGCTGCCGTTGAGCGTGCACTGCGCGTTCGAGACAGTCCCGGTCTGCCCGGGCGTGACGGAGCCCGCATTCGCAGTGCCGGCGTTGTCGGTCAGGAAGAGCTTATTCTTCTTGGCGCCGTACGTGACCGCGCAGGCGGTGCTCAAACTGGTGGAATTCGCCACCAGCAACTCGGCCGAGGCCAGATCGCCCGCCCCGGCGGTATCCGAAGCAGTCAGGATGAAGGTCTGCGACAGACTGATCCCGGATGACGGCGACACGGAGGCGGCGGCCGGCGTGCCCGACTTCGGGATCGTCCAGGTTCCCATCGCCACCATCCCGCCGGACGGACCTTGCCCCGCCGAATTCACGGGGTTGGCATAGATGGTTTTTGCCGCGCCGATTCCAACGCTGGCGAACGCCGTGCTGAGTTGGAGACTGACGGTCATGACCAGTGAATTGCCCGAGGTCTGGATTGACGACCCATTGCCGTTCAGGGTGCACTGCGAGTTGGAGACGCTCGTTGCCTGTCCCGGAGTGACATAGCCCGCATAGCCGGTGCCCGCGTCGTTGGTTAGGCCAAGGTTGCTCTGTTGCGGGATGTAAGTGACCGCACAGGCGCTGCTCAAGCTGGTGGAGTTCGCAAACAACAGCTGAACCGAGGACAGATCGTTGGCCCCGGCGAGATCTGCGACAGTCAGGACGAAGATCTGCGACGAGCCCTGTCCGGAGGATGGCGTCAAGGACACGACCGCAGGCGGGGTTGGAATCGTCCAGCTCCCGATCGGGATCATGCCGCCGCTCGGGCCTTGGCCGGCCGAATTGAGAGCACTGGCATAGACCGTCTTTGCCGCGCTAGTCCCGGTGCTGGCGAAGGTCGCGTTGAACTGCAGACTGACGGTCATGATCAGCGAATTGCCTGAACTCTGGATCGACGACCCCCCGCCGTTGAGAGTGCATTGGGTGTTGGCAACGCTGCCGGCCTGGCCCGGCGTAACAGAGCCGGCGTAACCGGTTCCGCTGTCGCCGGTTAAGCCGAGCGCCTTCTGCTGGGCGATGTAAGTGACCACACAGGCGCTGCTCAAGCTGGTGGAATTCGCAAACAGCAACTGCACCGAGGCCAGATCGCCGGCGCCGGCCGTATCCGCGACAGTCAAGGCGAAGGTCTGCGAAGTACCCTCGCCGGATGAAGGAGATAGGGAGACGACGGTGACCGAACCGGGGTTAGGGATGGTCCAGGTTCCCATCGCGACCATGCCGCCGGAAGGGCCCTGGCCGGCCGCAGTCACGGGGTTGGCGTAGATCGTTTTTGCCGCGCCGGTGCCGACCTTTGCGAACGCGGTGTTGAATTGAAGACTGACGGCCATGCTCAGCGTATTGCCCGAGGTTTGGATCGACGACCCGCTGCCGGTGAGGGTGCACTGCGAATTGGAGACGCTGCCGGCTTGGCCCGGTGTAACGTAGCCCACGTAGCCTGTGCCCGCGTCATTCGTTAAGCCGAGGTTTTTCTGTGCAGCGATGTAGGTGACCGCACAGGCGCTGCTCAGGCTGGTGGAGTTCGCAAACAGTAACTGAACGGATCCCAAATCGCTCGCCCCGGCCGGATCGGAGACGCTCAAAGTGAAGGCTTGTGACGTGCCCTGTCCGGATGATGGCGTCAAGGACACGACGGTAGGCGGCGCTGGGATGGTCCATGAGCCTAAGGCGGTGATGCCGCCAGTAGGACCTTGGCCGGCCGAATTCACGGGATTGGCATAGATGGTCTTTGCCGCGCCGGTCCCGGTGCTGGCGAAGGCCGCGGTGAACTGCAGACCGACGCTCATGGTCAGCACATTGCCCGAGGTCTGGATCGACGCCCCGCTTCCATTGAGGGTGCACTGCGAGTTGGAGACACTGCCGGCTTGGCCCGGGATGACATAGCCCGCATAGCCAGTGCCCGCGTCGTTGGTTAAGCCCAGGCTCTTCTGTTGAGCGATGTAGGTGACCGCACAGGCGCAGCCGGGGCTGGCGGAATTCGCAAACAGCAGTTCCACCGAGGCCAGATCGCTCGCGCCATTGGCATCCGAGACGGTCAAGGCGAAGGTCTGCGACAGGCCTTGTCCGGCGGAAGGCGTGACCGAAACGGCCACTGGAGGCTGCGGCGCCACGAGCGCCCACGATGCCGCCTTCAGAACCGTCAAGGTGTTGCCCTGGTTGTCCGCCGCGACCACATCGACGTACTTTGTCGCCCCCCCGCCGACGCTGGCGAAGGCCGGGGCGTAGGTCAGGCTGAGACGTATGGCGACCGAGTTGCCAACGACAGTCATGGCCGCGTTGGCCGCGTTCAGGGCGCATTGCGAGTTCTGCAAGGCGGTGTTGCTCCCGATGGCAGCGATTCCCACGTTCGCAGTGCCCGCATCGTTTGCCATCACGACGACCTGTTGGGAGGGGACGAAGGTCATCCAACAGGCGTTCACACCTGAATACGGGTTGCTGACAAGCACCTGGATCCACTGGATTGCTGGACCGCCGTTGGGATCGGTGACGACCAGGCTCAGCGTCTGGTTCAAGCCGATTCCACTCAGCGGGTAGATCCCATTCAGCACCATGTCATCCGACATCGTGACTTCCTGCAGGAAGCCATCGCCATCGCCCCCCGGCGCTGGCTGAATCGCTCCGCTGGTCACGGGCAAATTGGTCGATGTCGTCGCGCCCGCGAGCAGGATTCGATCCTGCATGGCCTGCAGTGCATAGACCGTATTCGTGCCCGAACCGCCGGCGTAACTGACGGTTTGCCACTGATTGCCCGCAGCGGCCAGAATTGCGAACCAGCCGTCCGTCATGCCCTCAAAGGACGACTGGAGCGCGTTTTGTACCGGCAGATCGACGGAAGTGGTCTGCCCGGCAACGGCGATATTCCCGCTCGGCTGCAAGGCCATCGCATAGATATAATCGTTGCCCGAACCGCCGATGATGGAACACCAGTTCAGCGCGGCCAGACCGGGACTGATCATGCAGGCGAAGCCCTTTGTTCCGTTTCCAGTTGTCGTCACGACTCCCGTTGCGGTTCCGGGGAACCCGGTCTGCTCGCTGGTCGAACCCGCCACATACACATCGCCGCTGGAGTCGAGAACGAGCGCCGAAATCTGATCCTGGCCGATGCCGCCCAGGTACGACGAACTCAGCAGCGTCAACCCGTCGCTGCTCAATTGAGCGACAAACCCGTCGAGGAAGCCTCCACTCACGATCTGAAACGCTTCTAACACTGGGAAATTGGACGAACGCGTGGCGCCCGCCACGGTGACATTCCCGGAGGCGTCCAGACCCAGCGCTTGACAGTCATCCAGACCACTGCCCCCCAGAAAGGTGGAAAACACGAGGCTGGTTCCATCCGGCGACAACTGGGTGACAAAACAGTCGGTCGAGCCCGCATAGTGCTCCTGATGAGCCATTGCGGTGACCGGATAGTCCGAGGAACTCGTCTCACCGGCCACGACGGCGTGTCCCGCGCCATCCACTGCGATCGCCAGGCCCAGATCCTCCCCGGAGCCGCCGAGAAAGGTCGAGTAGACCAGGTCGCCCGAGGAGTCCAGCTTAATCGCGAACGCATTCCAATCCGCCGGCGCCGTCGCCTGGAAGGCGTTTGCCGTGGTCAAGAAGTCCGGCGAATCGGTATAGCCGGTGGCGTAGGCGTTGCCACTGGCGTCCACGGCGATGGCCTGTCCCTGGTCGCTGTAGGAGCCCCCGATGACCGCGAAATACACGACGCCGATGCCGCCAGGCGCCAGCCGCATCACCACGGCTTTGACGGAGCCGGACTGCACGCCCGTTGAGCGCCCGAAAAGACTCGGCGAGGCCGTCTGGCCGGTCAGATAGATGCTGCCGTCGGGGCCAAGAGCCATCCCGTAGATCGAATCCAGTCCCGACCCGCCGAGATAAGTTGAGAAGTCGAAGATCGGGTCGATGAGCAACGACAGCGCGGGATTCAAGCCTACAACCCGGAAACTCAGGTCGCCGCGCGGACTCAACGTGTAACTGACCGTGACCGGATGCTCCCGGCTGGCCGCGCCAGGCTGAAGGGCCGAAGGCTGGCGGAGCACGAAACTCAGTCCCGGGGCGGTGACCCGGACCCGGCCCTGAGGGTCGAGTTCAGCGTGCGCGCCCTTCCAACGAAGGGCTGGAGTGCTCGATGACCGGCCGGCTGTAAGTTCAAGACCTAGCTCGAGTTGTCCGTCACGTATGCGGTAGAACAGGTCCGAGCCGGGCCAGAGATTGGCGAATCGAACGCGCTGGAAATGCCGGGCCGCCGTGCCCGCCCCGGGGCCGTATGACTTGGAGACGCCGCCGGTGGGCAACTCGCCGCGAACGGAGCTCGAACGGGAAGCCCGGCGCGGCACCAGCCGGGCCAACCCGTGGCCGGTGTCGAGGGCCAACGATCCGTCTTTCATGAGGGCCATCGGAACACTGAAGCCGTGCCCAATAAATGCAATATTATCAGCGGCTTGTCCTGTGTTCTCCTCGAACCAGACGAAACGCTGCGGGGGAATCAGGTGGCGGGCCGGCGGGGGTGAGCCGGCGCGGCAGAAGGTCACACTCAACAACAGGGTCAGGGCAATTCGCTGGAGCATCTTCTCAGCGGGCCAGACGCGGCGCGGATGAATCCGAACCGCCCGCGGCCTCCATACTCACAATCGGCCGACGGCCAGGAATCCTTAGAGGGGTGACGGCAAATACTGCGGCCCGGGTCCGGCGGCTGTGGCGCAGGGCCGTTTCCGGAGCGTCAGCCGGTGCTGGGGCGACGGCCGGACAAGCCGCTACAAGCAGCCGCCGACTAGCGTTTAACTAATTGATTAATAATTATTTAATTTGATTTTCCAGCCGCTCGAAGAACCCCGCTGGCGACCTGAAACCACCGGCGCCAGCAGGCCAATCCGGTGCTCACAAGATCGAACAGACCGTCGATCGGCGGACGGAGGTGGTCCCCCCAAAGGCAGGCGCCTGTGCCAGGGTCCGGCCGCTGCACGATCGACGATGCCCGGCGCGACTTCCGCGGACTCTTAGCTCAGATACATTACGTGAACGTAAATACCCAAGCGCACGTTGTAGGCCAGATACCAGCCGATGTGGTCGGGATCCTCATAAATCACGATCTGATCGGAATCCCACAGCCAGTCGCCGCAGAAGCCGTAGTCGGCGGGGGCGACGCTGAAGTAGAAACCTCCAAACCAGAAACGCTCCCTGTTGCCGCCCGCCAGCCGGAAGACGTGGCCGCGTCCGAAACCGCCCGTGAAGCGCCCGTGCTCAAAAGGATGATCGAGGTGGTAGCGGGGATCATTCTGGCCCGAATCATGGCCGATCCACTGACCGTTGGCATGAACGTGGGGCGCTTCGGGATGTCCGGGCTTGTCCGCATAGACGCGCTTTCCCGTCACAGCGCCGTGCTCAGCCGGGGCGGCCTTTTGAACACGGGCGGGAGCGGGACCGTGAGCCGGGATGTGGCTGCCCCCGACCTCGGCTTTGCCAGCATGCTTCTCTTGCGCCAGAGCAGGGATGGCAAACATCACCGCCAGCGCCAATACTCCAACCAGGTTTTTCATACATTCCTCCCAAATCAACTCAAATTACCCGCAGCCCGCAGCGGCTTGGGCGGCCGACGAAATCCCGACCGAAGTTTCCATTTTACCTCCATGCCTCCACGCCGGAAATACCCCAACGTCGGCCGCTCCAAGGCCAGTGGACGAGTTTCCGGGGGCATGGGTCCAGGCTGGCATTCCTGATAGCGCGCCTGGCCGCGGTGCGGCTGGCAGGCGCCCCGGAGGCGCGAATAAAACAAAAAGTGCGGAACAAACCCAATCGCGAGCAACCCCTGCCCCAACTATAAGATACGCCCTCTGTCAAGCGCGAATAAGGGGCGAAATAGAGTAGGCGAAGAAAGAGCGATTCATCACTGCTGTAGCGGGAGTGTAGAAAAGTGATGAAAAGTGATGAATTGGTCTAGATTCTGTCGTCACGAGATGAAGATTTCAAACAAATAGCACATGGATTGTTCTAATTTCGTGTCATGATGGGGCATGAAGTTGGCCCATCGGCGGCATGACATTACGGATCGCGTGTGGTCCATTCTGGAGCCACATCTCCCTGGCAGAAAAGGCACTTGGGGCGGTATCGGGCGAGACAACCGCCGCTTCATCAATGCCGTTTTCTGGATCCTCCGCACGGGGGCCCCGTGGCGCGATTTGCCGCCCGACTACGGGGACTGGAAGAACACCCATCGCCGCTTCTGCCGCTGGCGCGACAAGGGCACGTGGGAAGCTCTGCTGGAGCGCTTGATCGATCAGCCGGATTTTGAGTGGCTGATGATCGACGCCAGCCACATCAAGGTCCACCCGCATGGCACCGGAGCGCGGGGCGGCAACCAGGAAATGGGCCGCACAAAAGGGGGCTCAACACAAAGCTACACTTGGCCGTGGATGCGCATGGTCTGCCGGTCCGAGTTGTTATTACGCCAGGTCCCACTGCGGATTGTACGCAAGCTAGTCTTCTAATTGAAGGACTTACAGCCCAGAACCTGTTGGCTGACCGGGGTTACGACACGGACGCCATCCTGGCCCAGGCACGCCGGCAGGGCATGGAGCCCGTCATACCGCCCCAAGGCCGCCGCAAGCTACAACACACCTATGATCGGGACCTGTACAAGCTGAGGCATCTGGTGGAGAATGCCTTCCTGCACCTGAAACGATGGCGTGGAATTGCTACGCGGTACGCCAAAAACAGTGCTTCCTTCCTCGCTGCCGTCTATATCCGGTGTATCGCAATCTGGGCGAGCATCTCGTGACGACAGAATCTAGACGAGACGGAGGGGCGGAGGTATCGGGCGAAGCGGCAAGTTGCTAATAATGCGGCACATGGCGGCGAGGTCCAGGGATTGGGGGAGGCGTACCAGGGGGCGAGGGGCGGGAGAAATCGGCAGAAGTGTAGAAAAGTGATGAATCGGCGGTCTTTGAGCAGCTGCAAAATTATCTGCAGTCTGCTGTGTAGTGGCCGTTCACGGTTGTGTTCCGCGCGCCACGCTTCCACCTTCTGTTGTCTCCCCAAGGCGACGCAATGCTATTCCTTCCCACCGAACCGCTCCCTCGCATCGAACACATACGCGCATTCCCTGCCGGGAGCAGCCATCTCGGCTTCCATGAGCTCGACCTTGCGTTTCCTAATCGACAGTGCCCCCCTGGCAATCTTGCTCCAGTTGAACTTCACCAGGTCTTCGATGATCTCCAGTGGCGAAATGACGAATACATCTACGAAGCTCTGCGAGGCTTTGATCTTGTGGATGAGCATTGCTTCCCGGTACTCGTTGACCATCCATTCGATCTCGTCGCGAACCTCAGGTTCGCGACGTTGCTCTGTTGCAAGCGTCTTTAAGAATCGCCGGAACCCAGCCTGCTTCAGATGGAGCTCAGCTTTGAAGTCGAGGATATTCTCCCATGCACAATCATCCGCTGGTGCAGGCAATGCCTCCAAACCAATCTGAAGCACATCAGTCGTTGTCGTAACAATCTCGTCTGAGTGGCCACGCATGGGGAGTATGGGCGGCGCAACGCAGATGCTAGCTGCCTCGTAATTTCTATAATATTGACCTAAGATAGTTGCAGTTTGTCGAACGAACCAATCACTCTCTTTTTCACGTGGAATCAATTCGGGCCAGTCGTGCTGCGATGATCCGGCGATCCCCTTCATGCGCTGATCGGCTTGAAGCACATAGAAAAGAAAAAAACTCAGGTTGCCCTTCACCTCGACGTGCCTTACGAATTCTCGGGACTCGAGAAAAGCTATATCGGCGTGCAATCGCTCTTGGGCTTCGGTGTCTTTCTGCGGTAGGGATTCGAGCGACTCAAAACTTAGGAGCTCAAGTCCATCGAACAGAAGCGCGAGATGTTTGAGCGACCCAATGCTCAAATAATTCACATCGAGAACGCCGCGAAGCTCGCGCATAGTTAAGCCTTCTGCGGCCTCGGCGCCATGTGTTCGCCCGTTAATGGGCCGCGGATAAGCTGTCCCTTGAGTCCTGGCTTATCCAGGACATGCGGTCCGACATGCCAACGATCGTCACCCTCTTCGGGCAACTGGTTGGTAACCATGCCACTCCTCATGATATGCGCTGCTCAGGCCTGCCCAAAGTTGTTGGGCGTCTCTCGACAGCTACGATTCTATCTGCAGCTGGATTCTGTTGTCCTCGCAGTGAGGATTGACCGGCAGTGAGCCCCCTTCTGAATCCGGGGACAGTACTGTCCCCGGATTCGTCCCCGGATTCCGGACTCTTGAGTTCTTGAGATTGGGCCTGCGGCGCCGCCACTCGGGACTACGCCTGCGCGGCCGCGCCCTTGGCTTCGGGCCACAGCAGCAGGATCAGGTGCAGCACACCCACTACCAGGCACGCGGTCGTCATCAGCGGCGAGAACTGGAACCAGAAGAATTCCTCGGCCGCGCGCGACAGGTACACCAGCGTACCCAGAAGCAGCACTGCCTTGCCCAGTCCCGTGGTCAACACGTCGCTCTGGTGCATCAGGCAGACGTAGGCCAGGAAGAAGATCATCAACGCGCTGGCCAGGTTCAGGCCTTGCAGCAGGCTGCGCGGATCTTGATCGAGGGTGCTCGAAGCGCCAATATGGTACCCCAG
>CAVWRA010000006.1:0-212500 GCA_963757265.1 Terriglobia bacterium | reverse complement strand
ACCCGGAGGAAAATAAATCAACCGAGATTCCGAGAGTAGTGGCGAGCGAAATCGGACCAGCCCAAACCAGGCGATTCGCAAGGAGAGTCTGGGGTTGTAGGACCACATTTACTCCCTCGTCATTTGCCCTGGGCGAAAGCCCGGGGCGAGTGCTGAGGGAGTGAAACAAACGGGATAAGAAAGTGTTAATCGAACGGTCTGGAAAGGCCGGCCATAGAAGGTGACAGCCCTGTAGGTGAAAATGCAATCTTCCTGTCGTGGCTCCTGAGTACCGCGGAACACGAGAAACTCTGCGGGAAACCGCCGGGACCATCCGGCAAGGCTAAATACTCGATTGCGACCGATAGTGAACTAGTACCGTGAGGGAAAGGTGAAAAGCACCCCTGCGAGGGGAGTGAAACAGTAACTGAAACCGCATGCCTACAAGCAGTGGGAGGGCGTTAATGCCTGACCTCGTGCCTATTGAATAATGAGCTGGCTAGTTTTTCTCAGTGGCAAGGTTAAGCGCAAGCGAGCCGAAGCGAAAGCGAGTCCTAACTGGGCGTCGAGTCGCTGGGAAAAGACGCGAAGCGGGATGATCTATCCTTGGCCAGGGTGAAGTCAGTGTAACAGCTGATGGAGGCCCGAACCGGTGTTGGTTGAAAACAGCTCGGATGAGCTGAGGATAGGGGTGAAAGGCTAATCAAATTCCGTGATAGCTCGTTCTCTCCGAAATAGCTTTAGGGCTAGCCTTGCGTGGTCCGTCCCGGTGGTAGAGATCTGAATGGACTAGGGGCCTTCCCAGGTTACCGAATCCAACCAAACTTCGAATGCCGGGAACGAAAGCGCAGGAGTCAGACAGTCGGGGCTAAGCTTGATTGTCAAAAGGGGAAGAGCCCAGACCGCCAACTAAGGTCCCCAAATTCACGCTAAGTGGTAAAGGAAGTCGGGAGGCTATGACAGCCAGGAGGTTGGCTTAGAAGCAGCCATCCTTTAAAGAAAGCGTAATAGCTCACTGGTCGAGCCGCCCGGTGCCGACAATGTAACGGGGCTTAAGCGTGGTACCGAAGTTGCGGGTCTGTCGAAAGACAGGCGGTAGGAGAGCGTTCTATTCAGCTGCGAAGGTGGAGCGAAAGTACCACTGGAGCGGATGGAAGTGACTCTGCCAGCATAAGTAGCGATAAACAAGGTGAGAACCCTTGTCGCCGTAAGACTAAGGTTTCCTGAGAAAGGTTAATCCGCTCAGGGTTAGTCGGAGCCTAAGGTGAGGCCGCAAGGCGTAGCCGATGGACACACGGTTAATATTCCGTGACCTCCGTAGGAGTTACCGATGCGGGGACGCAGTTCCGAGGTCAAAGCAGGCAATGGTTTCCTGTGAGGCTGAGGGAAGGACTGGAGAGGCAAATCCGCCAGTTCGTCTGCCTGGAAAATCCGCTAAGGGCCGAAGGAGTCCGTACCACAAACCGACACAGGTGGTCGAGTTGAATATACTAAGGCGCTCGGGTGATTGGTTGTTAAGGAACTAGGCACATTGACCCCGTAACTTAGGGAGAAGGGGTGCCCACGCAAGTGGGCCGCAGAGAATAGCGCAGGGCGACTGTTTAACAAAAACACAGGTCTCTGCAAAGTCACAAAAACGACGTATAGGGGCTGACGCCTGCCCGGTGCCGGAAGGTTAAAGGGAGTGGTTAGCGCAAGCGAAGCTACGAACTGAAGCCCCGGTGAACGGCGGCCGTAACTATAACGGTCCTAAGGTAGCGAAATTCCTTGTCGGGTAAGTTCCGACCTGCACGAATGGCGTAACGATCCTGCGACTGTCGTGACAACCAGCCCGGCGAACTTGTGGTCCCGGTGAAGACGCCGGGTGCCCGCCACTAGACGGAAAGACCCCGTGCACCTTTACTGCACCCTATCACTGAGTTATGGGGCAGTCTGCGCAGAATAGGTGGGAGGCTTTGAGACCGGACTCTCGGGTTCGGTGGAGCCAACTGTGAGATACCACCCTGATTGTTCTGTGACTCTAACCTACTTCCGTAATCCGGGAGAGAGACAGTGATAGGCGGGTAGTTTGACTGGGGCGGTCGCCTCCTAAACTGTAACGGAGGCGCTCGAAGCTTGGTTCAGGCGGTTTGGAAATCCGCCGATGAGTGTAAAGGCATAAACCAGGTTGACTGCGAGACCTACAAGTCAAGCAGGTGCGAAAGCAGGACTTAGTGATCCGGTGGTTCTGTATGGAAGGGCCATCGCTCAACGGATAAAAGGTACGCCGGGGATAACAGGCTGATCGGAGTCAAGAGTTCACATCGACGCTCCGGTTTGGCACCTCGATGTCGGCTCATCGCATCCTGGGGGTGTAGAAGCTCCCAAGGGTTAGGCTGTTCGCCTATTAAAGCGGTACGTGAGCTGGGTTCAGAACGTCGCGAGACAGTTCGGTCCCTATCTGTGGTGGGCGTAGGAGATTTGAGGGGGCCTGCTCTTAGTACGAGAGGACCGGAGTGGACGAACCTCTTGTGTTCCAGTTGTCTCGCCAGAGGCATAGCTGGGTAGCGAAGTTCGGTCAGGATAAGCGCTGAAAGCATATAAGCGCGAAACCTGCCCCAAGATGAGATCTCCCAACCGTAAGGTAAGAAGGGCCCAGGTAGACGACCTGGTTGATAGGCCGGATGTGGAAGCGCAGTAATGCGTTGAGCTAACCGGTACTAATAGCCCATTCGGCTTGACCATAAGATTTACACTGCACACAGACTAGATTCTTGCGGACCCGTCAATATTCAAGTTCCTGAAGCTCAACAGGCTTTGGGTGATCATAGCGAGAGGGACCCACCCGTTCCCATCCCGAACACGGAAGTTAAGCCTCTCAGCCCCGATGGTACTGCGTGCGCGAGTGCGTGGGAGAGTAGGACGTCGCCCGATTATGACAGAAGGCCCCGGTGAAAGCCGGGGCCTTTTGCCGTTTCTAGGCCTGCTTTTCAGCGGTCGTCCGATTCGGGGCGGCTTGCGCCCAGAACCAGCCCTGAATCAGGCTGAGGCCGGCAAGGGCCGCGGTCTCAGCGCGCAAAATCTGCTCGCCGAGATCGGCGGGGGTCCATCCGGCAGCGCGCACTGCGGCGCGCTCGAGCGGAGTCCAGCCGCCTTCCGGGCCGGTCAACAACGCGATTTCACCGGGCGTGGAACGCAGGACCGTGAGCAGCGGCGCCGCGCCGCCCTCGTCGAGCAACACGCGCTGCACGTGGTCCGCGCGGAGAACTTCGGCCAGCTCGAGCGGCGCCTCGACGCTCAGGGCGCGAATCCGCCGGCACTGCTGCCCGCTTTCCTCGGCGATCCGGCGCCAACGAGGGAGCCGCTTGATTGCGGCCTTCTCCAGTCCGGCTTCGGTGCGCGCCGTGACGACCGGCACGACACGGCCGGCGCCGAGCTCGGCGGCCTTCTCGATCAGCCATTCAAATGGGTCGAACTTCACGAGAGCGGCATACAGGACCATGGACGCGCCCGGGCGTCGTGCCGACAGTTCTTCGAGGATTCGGAACTCGACCGTGCCCGGCCCGAATCCAGCAATCTCCGCCAGATACAGCCGCGCCCCGTCGGAGAGTTCGTACTTCTGGCCGGGTTCGACGCGCAGGACACGGCGCAGGCGTTCGGCGCGTTCCCCCGTGACGACGGCGCGGCCGGCGCGGACCTCGCTCGAGTAGAACATCCTCCGGGCCACGCCTCCAGCCTAGCGAATCGGTATCATGGTGGGTCACGGAGAGTGGAATGATCGCCCATTTGCGCGGCGTGTTGTTGGAGAAGCGTCCCAACCAGGCGGTGATCGAGGCCGGCGGCGTTGGCTACGATGTGACGATCCCGGTGTCCACCTACACGGCGCTGCCGGAGGCGGGGGCCGAGGCGAGGCTGCGGATTCACACGCACGTCCGCGAAGACGCGATCCAATTGTTCGGCTTCAGCAGCATCGAAGAACGGGCGCTGTTCGAGAAGCTGATCGGCGTGAGCGGGATCGGACCGAAGCTGGCCATTACGGTGCTGTCGGGCATCCAGGCGACGGACCTCGTGCGGATCATCCGCACCTCGGACGTGACGTCACTCGTCCGCGTGCCGGGCATCGGAAAGAAGACGGCCGAGCGCATCGTGCTCGAACTCCACGACAAGTTGGATCTGCTCGGGGCGCAGCCCGCCGCGCCTAAGAGTGCCGGGGCGATCGTTTCCGACCCGATCGAGGCGGATGTCGTCAGCGCCCTGACCAACCTCGGCGCGCCGGAGGCAGCGGCGCAGATGGCTGTGCGGAAGGCGGTGTCGGGCGGCGCGCCGAAGGAGTTCGAGCCGCTGTTCCGCCGCGCACTGGAATTGCTGCGATAACCTGAAAGGTCCACCCTATGCCGGAGCCGCGGTATCACCCCAAGCCGCCATCGCGCCTGATCACGCCGTCGGCGACGCCGGAAGACGCGCAGCTCGACAGCAGTCTGCGCCCACGGCGGCTGGCTGAGTTCACCGGCCAGGCCAAGGTGAAGGAGATCCTCTCGATCGCCATCGAATCGGCGCAGCGGCGGGAAGACGCGATGGACCACGTGCTGCTGATCGGCCCGCCCGGCCTGGGGAAGACGACGCTGGCCAACATCATCGCCCTGGAACTGGGCGTGATTTGCGGCCAGACCAGCGGGCCGATGCTGCAGAAGAAGCTCGACCTGACGGGCATTATGACCAAGCTGGAGCGGCGGCAGGTATTCTTCGTGGACGAGATCCACCGGCTGCTGCCGGACGTGGAAGAGGCGCTGTATTCGGTGATCGAGGACTTTCGCATCGACGTCGTCGTCGGCGCCGGGACCTCGGCGCAGACGCACTCGATTCCCATCGAGCGCTTCACCATCATCGGCGCCACCACGCGCCAGGGTCTCATCAGTGCGCCGCTGCGCAGCCGTTTCGGGCTGGTTCTGTACCTCAAGCCCTACGACGTGGCGGAGATGACGCAAATCGTGAAGCGGGCCGCGCGCCTGCTCGAGGCCGCATTGGAGCAGGACGCGGCGGAGGAGATCGCGCGCCGCAGCCGCGGCACGCCGCGCATCGCCAACCGCCTGCTGCGGCGCGTGCGGGATTACGCTCTGGTGCGGGCCGGCGGCGCGATCACGCTGGAAGTGGCCTGCGCCGCGTTGGACCTGCTCGACGTGGACCGCTATGGCCTGGACGAGGTGGACCAGAAGTTGATGCTGGCGATTCTCGACAAATTCAACGGCGGTCCGGTGGGCCTGAGCACGATCGCCGCGGCCACAGACGAAGAGGCCGACACCGTCGAAGAGGTCTACGAGCCGTATCTGATCCAGCTCGGCTTTCTGGAACGCACGCCTCGCGGCCGCGTCGGCACGCCGCGCGCATTCGAGTACTTCGGCCTGCGGCCGCGCGGCATTCGCAGCGGTCAGGACAGCCTGTTCTGAATCCGCGCACTGTCACGACGCGCCTCCCCAAGCCGCCCCAGATCCGCGCCCGTGTGGCGGATCAAGCATCTTAGAGCGGAACTACAGCCCCACGACGCCCGAACCTCAAGTTGCAGCCGCTAGACGCCGCCCGCCGTTTCCAGCGTCAGGCTCACCCGCAGCCCGCGTTGCGCCGGGTCGCCCGCCAGGAAGCGCGTCGCTTCCAGCAGATACAGCGCGCCGAGATCGCGGCAGCCGGCAGCGGCGTGCAGCCGTTTCAATCCGCGCTGTGAGGACTTCACGATATCCTCGGTGAATTGCGCCAGCTTGCGCAGCCCCTGCGACGGGTTACGCCGGGCCAGCGGCCGCAGCTCGCGCGCCAGGCCGGCGATGTGAAAGCAGTGTTCCAGGAAGAACGAGTCGCCGGCCAGCAGATTGGTTAAGCCGCGCGGATGGCGCTGAACGGCGGCGACGATCTGCCGGCTGCGCCGCGGCGCGTAGTGCTCGGCGGTGCTCGCCAGTCCGGCCGCGCGCAGGTCGCGATGGATCGGGGCGAGCAGTTCTGGCAAGTGGTTCAGCGCGGTCGAGGCCGCGCGTTGCACGGAGTTGGGGATCATCGGGTCGTAGCCATACTGGCCGCGTTTCCGGTCAACGAACGGCTGCGACGCGGCGTAGACCAGAACTGGCCAGGCGACGTTCGGCGCCTCGTAGCACCCGGCGTCGGCCAGCCACAGCGCCGGCAGCCAGTAGCGGCCCATCTCCTGCAGCGCCAGCGAAAGCCACATGAACCTGTCCACGTAATCGGCCTCCCTCTTCAACGGCAGCTGGGACCACGCCTCTGCCCAGCGCCACGGCGCCTGCAGGCTGAGCGTCGCCTGGCAGGGCCGTGGCGGCAGCGCCGGCGCGGGCAGGCCGTAGGCCCCCAGCAGCCGCAACCATGGGCTGTTGGGTGCATCGCGACGGACCACGCGGCGGTCTTCATAGCACAGATGGATCAAGTCATTCGCGGGCGCCTCCGCGCGCGCGGTGAAGAACCCGCCGAGCAGCAGCGCCGCGGTCTCGCGCGCGGCCGTGGGCTCCGGCGGCTCGGTTGGCATCACGACGCTCAGCCGGCCCGCCGCCGAGTGCCGGATCGGCGCTTCGGCCAGCCGTTCGCGCTCCATGTGCCAGGCCCGCTTGTTGAGGAACGGCAGCACGATCTCCACTTGATGGTTCTCCTGGCAGGCCGACAAAGCGGTCCCGCCAATCAGCAATCCGCGGCCGGTTTCGAGGCCCGGACGCAGGTCGCCTTTGAGCGCACTTTCGAGAGCCGCAGTGCCGCGCCGCCCCGCGGGGAACGCCAAATCGGCCAACGGTGTCTCCTCCGCAAGAGGGTCGAGCGCTGCGGGCAGTTCCGCGGCAACGCGCCGGCGTGCGGCCTCGGCGGCCTCGCGGCACAGCCGGTCGCGCATGCGTTTTATCCACAGGTTCACGCTGGCCTCGACATTCGCCGCGCTGGTGCCGGCGCTCAATTCTCCGCACGAGGCGGCGATCCGGTCGCGGTACCACGCGGCGAGCGCGCTCCATTCCGACTCCGCTTCCTGCCGCAGGCGGACCAGAAGTTCCGCGAGTTCCGCGCGTTTCAGCAGCGAGCTCACGCGCGCCGCCGCCGCGGCCAGGCCCGGGGCCGTTCGCGCTTCCGTGAGGCCCGCGAGCGATGCACCCGAAACTGCCATCAGCCAGCGTCCCGCAACGCTATCCCGGAACGCCTGGCCCTGCAGTTCGAGTTCCTGCCGCAGAAGCTCCGCAAACGCTTCCGGCGGCGCATTCTGATCCAATGCCGCCGCCCACGCTCCCAGGCTCTCCAGCGATTGAGCCGACGTCGCCGCCGCCCACAGCGCGTGTTCCTCGCTCGTGGTCAGCCCGCGAAAGAACACCGCCAGGTCGTCCAGGTGATCGGTGCGCGCGCCGATTCGCCCGGCCAGATCCCGCCAGCGCAGGCTGCACGAGTCGGCGAAAACGCCGCGCAGCCAATCCACTGATGTCGTGCCCGTCAGCGCGCGCAGCAGTTCGTCGAAACCCTGCGGCGCGATCCGGCACTCGGTCTGGATCGCGCAGCCCGCCTCCGCCCGCGCAACCGGCGAACGATGGATGCTCAGCCGGGCCCGTCCGCCGGCTTCGCGCCATACCACCGACCGGAACTCGCCGCTCAGCCGGATGCCGGCCGTCACCCGTGCTCCGGTGTCAACGCGCACTGGCCGAATACCCAGCGGAAAGCCCGCAGTGATCTCCCGCAGCCAATGCACGTTCAGCGTAAGCGGCCAGCTGAGGTCCAACTCCAGCGCGCCGTCGCGGGTATCGACCCGGATCGCGCGCCCCTCCGGCAGTTGAGCCGGAAGAACGTCGAGCAGCGACTCCGCGGCGAGATCCGGCCTGCTCCACAGCGTGACACGGCGGCCATCGCGGACCGCCTCGACGCAAGCCCAGGTCTCATCGGCCGTCAGACCCGACAGACGGGCGCACCGGCACACACTGAGTTCATGGGGAGTCGTAAGGATCATCCAAGGCCTCCTGCTCGGTTTAGGTTTTAGGGGAAAGGCTTCCACCCTCAACCTACCGCGCGACTCCAAGAAAACAGGCTGGTTTGGCCCTCACAGATTCTGTCCGGAATCGGTCTAAAAGTATGGTGCGCCGAGACTTTTGCGTTTTCGAATCTTTTCGCGAACCGCTTGTGACCGGCTTCTGAAGCGGGCCAGGAAATCGTTCATCTGGCCCAGCGACGCAAAATGTCCGCTGAAGCTCGGGTCATAGCGCGGCGGCGCCGTTCTGCGCACGCTGAAGTCCCGCGCCGTGAAGACGCCCCGCACGCCGATGACGGCCGCGCCCATCGGGCGGTACTCGTGCGTGCCCTGCGCCCACGCCGTCTCGCCGCCCACCCAAAGCGCGAAGCCCATCTCAATCCCCGCTCCTCCGCTTCCTTCCGCGGCGATCCTTCAGCGCCGATTCATGTAGGATATCCCGTGAGGCAAACCCAATATGACACGCCGCCAACTGGTCGCCGCCGGCCTGAGCATTCCGCTCGCCGCGCAAATCGAGCCGGGCCAGAAAAAATCGCGCAAGCTGCGCCTGAAGCAGGGCGTCTGCGGCAGCGTGTTCGGCCGCGGCATGAGCTTTGAGGATCAATGCAGGAACGCGGCGCTGCTGGGCGTCCAGGTCTTCGACCTGCAGGAGCCCGACCACTGGCCGATCATCGAGAAATACGGGCTGAAGCCCAACATGATCCCCGGCGGCGGGCGTCTCACTGACGGCATCAACGACGAAGCCAACCACGCCTGGATCGAGCAGCAATTCCGGACCAAGCTGCCGCTGTGCGCCCAGCACGGCGTTTCCACGATGATTGCGCTCTCCGGCAATCGCCGCGGCAAGAGCGACGAACAGGGCTGGGACGCGTGTTACAAGATTTTGAAAAAGGTCGTGCCGATTGCCGAGAGCGAAGGCGTGACGATCTGCCTGGAGCTGCTGAACTCCAAGGTGGATCACAAGGACTACCAGTGCGACCACACCGTCTGGGGCGTGGAGATCGCCCGGCGCGTCAATTCACCGCGCTTCAAATTGCTGTATGACATCTACCATATGCAGATCATGGAGGGCGATGTCATCCGCACCATCCGCGACAACTTCCAGTATCTCGGCCACTTCCACACCGCCGGCGTGCCCGGCCGGCATCAGATGGACGACACCCAGGAGCTCAACTACAAAGCCATCGCGCAAGCGCTCGTCGACCTGGGCTACACCGGGTACATGTCGCACGAGTACTCGCCTGCGCAGGGGCTCGACGCGCTCAAAACGCTCGACGCCATGCTGACGATCTGCGACGTGTAGTGCCGAGCAATTCGCGGCCGCGTCCTTGAAGGGGACGAGCGCTTAGGGAATTCCCACCCGTCGGACTAGGTCAGCGAACCGCGCGTCCGTGCGAATCGCGTCCCACCAATCCTGCGCCTTCAATAATGCGAGCAGACCATCTCGTTGTTCGTACGACCGCTCGAGGCAAAGGATGGCTGCATCGGCGTCGCCCAGACGGGCGTGGGTTCTGGCCTGATAGAAGGGCCGTTCGCACTGATTCCCCTGGGCAACAAGGCCGCCCATCGCGCTGCTGCGCAACACCCACCGATGGTACCCGGCCGGCCCGCCGCGGCGGAGGGCCTGCCGGGCTGCGCGAGCCCCGGGTTCGATCAACCCAGCCTTCTCGTACTCGTCGATGGCGTCTGTGAGCCTACCCTCATTCTCATGCAGCCGTCCGAGGACAAAATGGGCACGAGTGAATGAGGGGTCGAGTTCAAGCGTCTCCGAGACGTACGCGCGGGCCTGGCCGTATTCCCGGACCCAGTAGCAGCATTCGCCGGCCTCGGCGCGCACCAGCAGGTTCAGCGGATCCAGTTCGAGAGCGCGGCGCATTTCATCCAGCGTGCGCGCGACGTCCAGCGTCGTACTCGCCAGCACGGCGCGAAAGGCGTGTGCGTAGCATGAGTTGGAGTCGAGTTCGAGTGCATTCTCCAATGCAACTGCGGCTCCGTCCCAGTCCCAATCCAGGAACAACCGGACGACGCCCAGAACGCCCTGCGCCTCTGCCAGGGTGGGGTCAATGGAAAGGGCCTGCTGCGCGCCCGTCTTGGCCCGGCTCAGCAGTTCGCGCTGGCGACTGACAGTCAAGTCCACTCCGAGCGGCCCCGCCCGCTCGAAACTGGCGTGCGCCAGGCCGGACAGCGCTTCAGCAAAGGAAGCGTCTCGGGCCACGGCCTGTTCGAACCAGGCGATGGCCCGCTCGAGATCCGGGGGCGTGAACCTCGCCAGGAAGTACCGGCCGCGCAATTCGGACTCGTGCGCCACTGGATCCACGCGGCGGCGCCTCTCGAGCCGATCCTGTTCCTCCGGGCTGACGACGGCCCGGATTTCCCGGGCCATTGATCGCGCCAGGTCGCTGTGCAGCGCGAAGACGTCCTCCAGCGGGCGGTCATAGCACTCGGACCAGAGATGTTCGTCGGTGGCGGCACGGATCAATTGGACGCTGACGCGCACGCGGCCCGCGGCGGCCAGGACTGTGCCTTCGACGACGGCGTCGACGGAGAGTTCGCGTGCGATCTGCGGCAGGCGCCGGTTGGCATGCTTGTAACGCATCACGGAGGTTCGCGAGATGACCTTGAGGGAGTGGATCCGGGCCAGCGCCAGGATCAGCGTCTCGGTCATGCCGTCGGCGAAATACTCCTGTTCGGGGTCGCCCGTCAGATTGGCCAGGGGCAGGACCGCCAGCGAGCGGATCGCCTGGACCTGCTCTTCCAGGCGCGCGACCGGCGGGACGATGCGGTAGCCCCAGCCTCGCACTGAGGCTACGTAGCGCCGCTCCTCGGCCACATCGCCGAGCGCCTCCCGCAGCATCCGCACGCGTTGCGACAGCGTATCGTCGTTGACGAACTCTTCGGGCCAGACCGTGGTCAACAGGTCCTGGCGGCGGACGATGTTGGGCGCCTGCCGGACCAGCGCCGCCAGCAGGGCGAAGGTGAGGGGCGACAGCTCCAGGGTCTCCGCGCCGCGCATCACCACGCCGGCGCTGACATCCACCTGCAGATCCCCGGCACGGTAGCGTTCCGGAACTGCGGGCGCGCCGGCCAGGACTTCGGTCTCCCGATCCGCGGGACCTAGAGCCGCGTCGGCCTTGCCGGGCCCTCCGGTTCGAGCCACCGAATCGGCGTCCGGCTGCGGGTGAACGACCTTCAGCCAGGATTCAGCCAAATTTCAGCCTCGCTTCATGCGCTGACGGCCCGATTATCGCAAGCTCCTTATTGCAGGGCAAGGATTTCCGCAGGTTCCGGCGCCAAAGAAAGGAGCACAAGAGGGGGCGAGCCATGGCGCCTTGGGGTGAGACCGGAGCGCTCTGGCTGATGCTCGCCAAAATCGCTCTGGGCGCGGGCGTGGCGGTCTGTGTGGCATGGGCGGGCGTGGCCGTTGGGCGGGATATCGCCGCGCGGTTGGTGAAGCCCCAAAATGGTTGGCAGTTGTTCGTCCGCGAGGGCTGTGCCTGGCGGAAAGTGCCACGGCACCGGGCCTTTCTGTGAGTAGGAGATTCCATGCCGGTTTTTCGTCTTGCGAAAGACGACACGAGGGTCGGATTCAACCAGACACGAAAGGAGAATAGAAATGCGAGGCATGAAATTCGTTTGTGGATTGACGATCGTCCTGCTGGGGTTGGCGCTTTGCCCGATTGCGGCGGCGCAGGACTGCGGCCACGTAACCAATTACGATCTGCGCGGCACCTACACGATGTCCGGCAGTGGATTCATCGACTTGTCAAAGCTACTGGCGGGCATTCCGGGTCTGCCGCCGATGCCTGTGGGGCTCGTTCCCTTCTCCTGGGTCGGGGCCCACACGTATAACGAAACGGGTGGGGGAACCGGCTGGGTTTCGATGAATGCGGCCGGGAACCAGTTGAACGCCACGTTCGTCGGCCTGAAGTACTCGATTGGCGCAAACTGCAGGGTCGAGGCCAGCTTTTCGCTGCAGATCGCCGAATTGGGAGGCGCGGTAGTGGGGCCCATCTCGCGCGTGCTGGTCCCGGTCTTCAGGCCTGCTCCGGACTGGTGGGCGCCCGCGCAGGTTGAACTCCACATGATTGTCGAAGGCCCCGCTCCGGGCACACCAGGCGCGGGTCTCGACAATGGTGTCGCGTACCGAATCTCAACGACGTACTGAGCGCGCCCCAGGGTCGGCGTTCAGCCGCATCCTTTGCCACCGCTCGATCGGAGAGGCGCGTTCGTTTGCGGGTTCTCCCCGGCGTACCCCGCCGCCGTTCTGGGGGCCCAGCTTCCAGCCGGCGGCGGGAATCTGGCTTTCCTTGAAACACTCCTAAATGATTTCCCATCAATCGATCGCGCCTCTCGTCGCAGCCCCTTGAGGAGCGTTCCTGCTCCGCCTCCGCAACCGCCCATCCATCCTCCCCCGAATCTTTCCCATTGCATCCTGGATTGAGAACATGGTAATCTCTAGTCGGATTAGGGATATGCCAAGCCCAAGCCTGATGAACGCTTCGGTGAAATGCGAGTACGCGCTGCGCGCGGTGCTCGACCTGGCCGTGGCTGGCTCGCTCACCGAGCCGATCCGCATCTCCGACATCGCCTCGCGCCAGCGCATTCCGCAGAAGTTCCTCGAAACCATCCTCTCCGACCTGCGCAAGCGCGGCCTCCTCGAGTCGCGCCGCGGCGCCGAGGGCGGCTACATGCTGGCCCGTCCCGCCGAATCGATCACGGTCGGGCAGGTGGTGCGCGCCGTGGAGGGCGGCCGCTCCGCGCATGCCGCGGAGGAGCCTGGGCCGATCGAGTTCCTGTGGGATGAGGTCAGTGCCGCCATCGGCGCGGTGGTCGACCACATGACAATCGCCGAGCTCGCCCGCCGATGGCGCGAGCGGAAAACACAGTTCGCACCGAATTGGGAGATCTAGGAAATGCCAGTTTACGCAGACAACTCTTTGAGCATTGGAAAGACGCCGCTGGTCCGGCTGAACCGGGTCACCGCGGGCTGCCACGGAACAGTTGCGGCGAAAATCGAAGGCCGCAACCCGGCGTATTCGGTCAAGTGCCGCATCGGCGCGTCGATGATCTGGGACGCCGAAAAACGCGGCGTCCTGAAGCCGGGCAAGGAGATCGTCGAGCCGACCAGCGGCAACACCGGCATCGCGCTGGCGTTTGTCGCCGCGGCGCGCGGTTACCCGATCACGCTGACCATGCCCGAAACCATGTCGCTGGAGCGCCGCAAAGTGCTGCGCGTCCTGGGCGCCAAGCTCGTGCTGACGGAAGGCGCCAAGGGCATGAAGGGCGCTATCGCCAAGGCCGAGGAGATCCGCAATTCGGATCCCGATCATTACGTCCTGCCGCAGCAGTTTGAGAACCCGGCCAATCCGCGGATCCACTTTGAAACCACCGGGCCGGAAATCTGGGACGACACCGCGGGCGGCATCGACGTCTTTGTCTCCGGCGTCGGCACCGGCGGCACCATCACCGGCGTGTCGCGCTACATCAAACAAGTCAAGGGCAAGGCGATCACCTCCATCGCCGTCGAGCCGACCAACAGCCCGGTGATCACGCAGGCCCGGGCCGGCCAGCCGCTGCAGCCCGGTCCGCACAAGATCCAGGGCCTCGGCGCGGGTTTCATCCCCGGCACGCTCGACCTGTCGGTCATCGACCGCGTCGAGCTGGTCACCAACGAGGAATCGATGGAGATGGCGCGCCGCCTGGCGCGCGAGGAAGGGATCCTCTCCGGGATCTCCTGCGGCGCCGCCGTCGCCGCCGCCGTCCGCGTGGCCCAGGAGCCCGAGATGGCCGGCAAGCTCATCGTCACCGTGCTGCCCGACGCCGGTGAGCGCTACCTCAGCTCGGCCTTGTTCGAAGGCATGTTCAACGACTAAGCTGTGTCCGCGCGCGGATGCCGGCCGAACAGGCCAGGTGCGGGCCGCCCGGTCCACCGCGGCCGAACTACACTAAACTGAAGGACCGCTGAAGGATCCCTCAGTGCAGTACTTTCTGGGTGTGGACGGCGGACAATCGAGCACCACGGCGCTGATCGGCGACGCGAGTGGACGCGTGCTCGGCGTCGGCCGCGGCGGGCCTTGCAATCACGTCTCCGGCCCCGAGGCGCGGGCCCGTTTCAGCGCCGCGGTCGGCGGCTGCGTGGACCAGGCGCGCGTGGCCGCGGGGCTCCCTTCCGAAGTCGCCTTTGAGGCCGCCTGCTTCGGCTTCTCCGGCAGCCCGTCCGATAAGGACGCCCTGGTCGCGTCGATGTTCACCCTGCGCCGGCGCCTGCTCTCGCACGACGCCTTCATCGCCCTCAGCGGCGCGCACGCCGGCCAGCCCGGCCTCATCACCATCGCCGGAACAGGCTCCATCTGCTTCGGGCGCAACGCCACCGGCCAGGTCTCGCGCCTCGGCGGTTGGGGCTACGTCTTCGGCGACGAAGGCGGCGGCTTCGATCTCACCCGCCAGGCGCTGCGCGCGGCCCTGCGGATGGAAGAGGGCTGGGGACCGCCCACCGCCTTGCGCGCGGCGCTGCTCCAGGCCGGCTCCGCGCGCGACGCCAACGAGCTGATGCACCGCTTCTATACCCAGGACTGGCCCCGCCCCCGCATCGCCGCTCTTTCGCAACTCGTCGACCAGGCCGCCGAGGCCGGCGACCGCGTCGCCGAGGGTCTCCTCGACGAGGCCGCGCACCACCTCGCCGGCCTCACGCTGGCCGCGCGCGGGCGCCTGTTCAAGGCTGAAGAATGCGCCCGCGTGGCTTACATCGGCGGCGTCTTCAAGTCCGCCCGGCTGCTCGAGCGCTTCCGGACGCTGCTTGAACGCGACAGCCTCGCCGCGGTGGCCCCGCCGCTCCACGGACCGGCCGCCGGCGCGCTGCTCGAGGCCTACCGCCTGGCCGGGCTCAGCGTGCAGTTGAGCGGGCTGCCCGAAGCCGAAAAATGAGCCTGCCGGCCGCGCCGTTTGAGCGCGCGTGGGGGCATTGCCTCTGTCTTCGCGTGCCCAAAATCCGCCTGACACGCTGGGCTATGCTCGAATTAGCCCGTCACCTGCGTGGTACGCGGAGCGCGCTCTTTGACAAAGCGAATGTTCAGCGAATAATATATCGAATGATAGCCTCTTAAGTCACTCATTCTAAAAAGAAAAGTTGACAATTGGCTTTGTTCCTCACTTTTTGTATTTCAGCGCCCGTGCGCGCCCAGGTAAACGCTCCACGGGCGGAGGGTCCTTATCGGATGTTAGGATCTTGAATGAGGTCCTTCTATCTACTATGGCCAAACTCTCCATCCGCGATCTTGATCTCAAAGGCAAGCGCGTTTTCATGCGCGTTGACTTCAATGTTCCGCTGGCGTCCGGGGGCCAGGAAATCACCTCCGACAAGCGCATCAAGGCTTCGCTGCCGAGCATCAAGTATGCCCTCGAGCACGGGGCAGGCCTGGTGCTGGCGAGCCACCTGGGCCGCCCCAAGGGCAAGGCGAATCCCGAGATGAGCCTGAAGCCGGTGGCGGCGCGGCTGAGCGAGTTGCTGGGCAAGCCGGTCGAGTTCGCGCCGGACTGTATTGGTCCGGAGGTCGAGAAGATGCTGCCCGCGCCGGGCCAGGTGTTGCTGCTCGAGAACCTGCGCTATCACGCCGCGGAGGAGAAGAACGATCCCGAGTTCTCGAAGCAACTGGCGCGGCTGGGCGATGTGTATGTCAACGACGCTTTCGGCACGGCGCACCGCGCGCACGCCTCGACGGTCGGGATCATCGAGTTCCTGAAGCCCGCCGCGGCGGGGCTGCTGATGGAGAAGGAGCTGGAGTACCTGGAAAAGTGCACGCACAATCCGGCCCATCCGTGCATCGGGATCCTGGGCGGGGCGAAGGTGTCGGACAAGATCGAGGTGATCGAGAACCTGTTGAAGTTCGTCGACCGGCTGCTGATCGGCGGGGCGATGGCGTACACGTTCATGAAGGCGCAGGGCAAGCCGACCGGCAAGTCACTGGTGGAAGAGGACAAGGTCGCGCTGGCGAAGGAGATTCTGGCGCATGACGGCGAGAAGCTGATGCTGCCCGTGGATCACGTGGTGGCCGCGGCATTTGCCGAGAACGCGCCGCACGAAGTGGTGGAGGTGATTCCCGACGGCGAGATGGGCATGGACATCGGGCCCAAGACGTGCGCGGCTTACGCCGAAGTCCTGAAGACCGCCAAGACGATTATCTGGAACGGCCCGATGGGCGTCTTCGAGAAGAAGCCGTTCGATGCGGGGACGGTCGCGGTGGCCAAGGCGGTGGCCGATAGCGGCGCGCTTTCCGTGGTGGGCGGCGGCGACTCAGAGAAGGCCGTCAAGAACGCCGGCGTGGCCGACAAGATCAGCCACATCTCGACCGGCGGCGGGGCGTCGCTGGAGTACCTGTCGGGGATTACGCTGCCGGGCGTGGCGGCGCTGACGGACAAGTAAGCGGCCCGGGATGATGCTGCGCACGCTGGTTTGCTCGCTGGTTCTGGCGGCGGCGGCCGCCGGCCAGTCGCCGTCGGAGATGAAATACGACCCCAAGGCCGACCCGAATGCCGGCCTGAAGGCGGCCGTCGAGCGGGCCGGCAGGGAGCACAAGAACATCCTGATGGACGTCGGCGGCGAGTGGTGCATCTGGTGCCACCGCATGGACAAGTTCCTGGCGGACCACGACGAACTGCTGGCGCTGTTGAGGCGGGACTACGTGGTGCTGAAGGTGAACTTCAGCCCGGAGAATCCGAACAAGGAATTCCTGGCGAAATACCCGAAAGTCACCGGATACCCGCACCTGTTCGTGCTGGACAGCACGGGGAAACTGATGGTGTCGAAGAACACCGGCGAACTGGAAGAGGGCAAGAGCTACAATCTGGCCCGCTTCCAGGAGTTCCTGGAGAAGTACGCGCCGGCAAGGTAGGCCGGATTCAGCGGCGCGAGGCCCGCGCGCCCGGCGCCGTGTGTTCCCGGTCGTTCAAGCCGGGCTGTGCAGCGGAGGCAGTCGCAGAGCCGGGGCTCAGCGCAGGCCGGTCAAGGCGAGCAAGCCCACCTGGACCGCGGCGCCGAGAAGCCAGTAAATGGCCGCAACGAGGATGCAGGTGCCGCGCTTGGCGCCTGTGGCCTTTTCAACCAGAATCACGAGCAGCACGAAGTACCAGACTTCAAAGATCTGGATCTGGGTGAGGATGTTGAACAGCAGCTTGTTGCTGGTCACGAACATCGCCGGCCCGATGGTCCAGATCAGGTCCATCATGTTGTTGACCGAGTCCACGCCCCGCAGGCTGACGATCACGTAAGTCAGGATTTGGGATGGCACCAGCACCAGCTTGGCGAACAGCACGCCGGTGAAGAACACCATGAACTTGCCCTTGGCGGTGAACATAGCGGCCAGGCCGGTGAGAACGCCGGCGCCGATCAGGACCGCAAGCGCATACATGATCGGCTGCCAGATCAGGCTCCAGCCCACGGCGGGCTTGGCGGCGCTTTCACGGAGCGCTTGCGCCATCTGGGGCGACATATCGTCGGTGATCATGCCCAGTACGGCGCGCGCAGAGTAGGGGTGCAAGACGATCTGTATGACCACGGCGACGAGCACGCCGATGGCCAGGGGCAGGAGCCAGCCCCATTTCGGCATGCCGGCGAGCCCTGCAAACAGGCGGCCGGGGTTGATGAAAACGTCGATCAGACCCATGACCGGGGAAACCGGTTCGGGTGCGGGGGCAGCGGCGGAGGGTTGGGTAGCCATAAGAGTTCCTTGAATTGTACCCGTGCGGCAACCCAATCGCAATGGTGCACCGGTGGGAACCGGCGCGGCGCGTGGGCGCGGCGGAGGGTCAGGTAAACTGAAGAGTCAGACACGCTGTGAGCTGACGTCTCCGGCGCGTACAGAATGCGGCACTACCTGACTCAGTTGCTCGACGCAATGCCGCGGCTTTCCATCCGCGCGGTGATCGATATTGCGCTGGTCGCGATACTGATCTACCAGTCGGCGATGATCATCCGCGGCCGCCGCGCGGCGCGCATCATCCTGGGGCTGGGGACCGTGGTGGCGGCCTACGTCGTGGCCGTGCTGACGGGCCTGGAAATGGTGCGCGCGGTGCTGGAGGCGATCGCGCCGTACACGGCCTTCGCGCTGATCGTCATGTTCCAGAGCGAGCTCAGGCGGATGCTGGCGCGGCTGGGCGAACGGCCCTGGATGAGCGTGGAGAGCCGCTTCCAGACGCGCGAGGTGGGCGACGAGATCATGCTGGCGGCGGGCCACCTGGCGCAGCACTCGGTGGGGGCGCTGATCGTTCTCGAAGGCGAGATCGGGCTGCGTTCGTTCATCGAAAGCGGAGTCGCGCTCGACGCCCGGGTAACCCGCGACCTGCTGCTGGCGATTTTCCAGCCCGGCGGAGCGCTGCACGACGGCGCCGTGATCGTGCAGAACGACCGGATCGCCGCCGCGGCGTGTTTCCTGCCGCTGACCATGAATCCGCAGTTGTCGAGTAAACTGGGCACGCGCCACCGCGCGGCCATCGGGGTGACGGAAGAGAGCGACTGCCTGGCGGTAGTGGTGAGCGAGGAGCGGGGCGCGATTTCACTCGCTTCCGGAGGCGAGATCGAGCTCGACGTTTCGATGGCACGCCTGGCGGAGCGGCTGAAGCATCCGTTTGCGCAGAGGGGCCGCATCGCACCGGCCGAATCACGGGCGCAAGACCCGGCGGAAGCGCCGGAGGTGCGGCCGTGAGGCGCCTGCTGTTCCGCAATCTGGGGTGGAAGCTGGCGGCGCTGGCCGCCTCGTGCCTGCTGTGGATCGCGATCAACGGGGCCAACGACCGGACGGCGTCGGTGAGCGTTCCGGTGCAGTACCGCAACATTCCGCCGGATCTCGATATCAGCAACGATATGGCCGAACAGGTGCACCTGATTCTGCGCGGTCCGTCGCCGCTGCTGACGCGCTTCGCGGGCAGCCCCGCGCCGGTGGTTCTGGACTTGAGCGAGGCCCACGGGCCGGCCGAGAAGACGTTCTCGATTACGGCCGATAACGTCCGTTTGCCCGGCGGAGTGAGGCTGGAGAAGGCCGAACCAGGGCAGATCCGGCTACGGCTGGAACCGCCGCTGCGGAAGGACGTTCTGGTGCGTGTGAGGCTGAAAAACGTGCCCCCCGGAATGCGGGCGGTCGTGGAGGAGATCGCGCCGCCGATGCTGACCATCACGGGGCCGGAAAGCCAGGTCCGCCCGATCGACGTGGTGGAAGCCGATCCGATTGACGTGCAAGCGCTGGACAAGAGCGGACGCGCGCGGAGCGTGGCTTACATCAGCAACCCGCGCGTCAGCTTCCCGGCGGCGTCGGACGTTTCGGTGCGCATCAGTCTGGCGCCAATTTCCAAGCACTAGGGATTCATGGCCAAGCAACTGTTCGGGACCGACGGCATTCGCGGGGTCGCCGGGGAATATCCTCTGGATGCGGCCACCGTGTACGCCTTCGGGCGCGCGCTGGGCGAATGGGCAGGCGCGGCGGCGCAGAAACGGGGACACGATTCGGCGCGCGTGGTGATCGGCATGGACACGAGGGAGTCCGGCCCGGGACTCGCTTCGACGGTCGCCGCGGGACTGCGGCGCAGCGGCTCGATTCCCGTATTCGCGGGGCTGACGACGACGCCCGGGGTGGCGCATCTGACCGAGGTCGAGGACTTCATCGCGGGCGTCATGATCTCGGCGTCGCACAATCCGTATCACGATAATGGGCTGAAAGTTTTTGACCATTCGGGCTTCAAACTGCCGGACGAGATCGAGCACGGGATCGAACAGCGCATCTTCGCGACGGCCAACAGCGGAGGCGAGCCGGGCGTGGAGAGCTTGGAGCCGGACGCGAGCCTGGACAGGCACTACATCGAGCACCTGGCCTCCACCTTTGGGGCGAGCCTGAAGGGACGCCGGATCGTGCTGGACTGCGCCAACGGTTCGGCCTCTTACCTCGGCCCGGAGCTGTTCGCGATGCTGGGCGCGGAGGTGGTGGCGATCGCGTGCCGGCCGGACGGCCGCAATATCAACCTGAACTGCGGTGCGCTGCACGTCGAGCCGCTGCGCGCGGCGGTACTGGCGCAGGGCGCGGATTACGGCGCGGCGTTCGACGGAGACGCCGACCGGTGCATGATGATCTCGCAGAGGGGCAAGCTGATCGACGGCGATCATGCGATGCTGATCGCCGGCCGGGCGCTGCACGCAAAGGGACGGCTGCGGGGCGACTCGAACGAGCCCGTGGTCGTGGCCACGGTGATGTCGAACCTCGGCCTGGAGCGCGCGCTGGCGGGCGACGGGATCCGGCTGCGGCGAACCGCAGTCGGCGACAAATACGTTTTGGAAGAGATGCTGCGCTGCAACCTGCCGCTGGGCGGCGAGCAGAGCGGCCATGTGATCTTCCGCGAGTTCGCGACGACGGGTGACGGACTGCTGACGGCGCTGCAGGTGATTGAGCAGTCGGAAGCGACAGGGCGCAGCCTGGACGAACTCACGGCCGATTTTCACATCTATCCGCAGAGGCTGGTGAACGTGCGGTTCAAGGTGAAGCGGCCGCTGGAAGAGCTGGCGGAAGTGCAGTCGGAGATCCGGGCGGCGGAGGGAGAGTTCGGCGACGCGGGGCGCGTGCTGGTGCGGTTCTCAGGGACCGAGCCGCTGGCCCGCGTGATGGTGGAAGGCCCGTCGGAAGAGCGTGTGGCTTTCCGCGCCCAACGGATCGCCGGCGCCATCGTGACGGCTTTGAGTGAGTGAAGGAGGTTTTCCCATGAGGACTTTGGCAATTGTTGTGTTGGTCATCGCAACGTGTATGGCGCTGGGGGCGCAATTACCTCCGGGCACCAAGCCACCGGGCGAGGACTGGGTTCAGATTTTCAATGGCAAGGACCTGACGGGGTGGCACAACGTGGGCGTGGAGCAGTGGACCGTGGAGCCGGACGGCGCGGTGAGGGGCAAGGCCGTCACGAAGAATTACGGGTATCTCGAAACCGTGAAATACTACCGCGATTTTCAACTGGCGTTGAGATTCCGCTGCGTGGAGATGGGCAATAGCGGAGTTTACTACCACACCAGGTTCAAGCCCGGCACTGTGGACGTCTCACAGGGCGGGCAGTTCGAAATCGACTGCAACATCAATCGCCACACCGGCGGGGTGTACGACGCGGTGGTGGGCTGGCTGGTGTGGCCGGCGCCGGAGAACGAGACCGTGGTACGCCCGAAAGAGTGGAACGAATACCTGTTGATCGTGGACGGGAACCGCTACATCAGCCGGCTGAACGGTGTGACGATGGTGGATTTCACCGATCCGAAGGCGAAGTTCGATGATGGGACGATCGCGCTGCAACTGCATTCGGGCGGCACCGCCGAAATGCTGTTCCGCGATATCTGGATCCGCGACCTCACACGGCGCTGAAGGGGCCTGGACTGTTTTCGGAGATTGTTGAGACCCGCAACGCCCATGCCGGCTGATGTCGGGCCGGAGCCGGGCCGGGAGGTCCGGCGCGGACATGGGCATCAGCCCCGCGACTAGCCGGCGGCCGCGGGAAGCGGGTGTGGCCGATCATCGCTGGGCGTAAGATCGCAACCCTCCCAGCGCGCGACGACCGCGGTGGCGAGACAGTTACCGAGGACGTTGACGGAAGTCCGCGCCATATCCATCAGCGTGTCAATGCCAAGCAGCACGAAGATGCCCTCGGAGGGGAGATTGAAGCTGGCCAGCGTGCCCGCCAGGATGACCAGCGCGGCGCGAGGCACGCCCGCCACTCCCTTGCTCGCGAGCATCAGCGTCAGCATCATCATGAGCTGCTGCGACCAGGCCAGATGCAGGCCCGCGGCCTGGGCGACGAAGACGCTGGCGAGGGAGAGATAGAGCGTCGTGCCATCCAGGTTGAAGCTATAGCCGGTGGGCAGAACGAAGCTGACGATGTGCCTGGGCACGCCGAAGCGTTCCATGTTCTGCATGGCCGTGGGAAACGCGGCTTCACTGGAAGCCGTGGAAAAGGCCAGGAGGAAGGGGTCCCGGGCGGCGCGAAAGAAGCGCGCGAGCGGGATGCGGAAGATCAGGATGACGGCGCCGAGCACGAGGACCACGAAGACGACCAGCGAGGCGTAGAGGGTCAGGATCAGTTTGCCGAGTCCGACCAGCACGCCGAGTCCTTTGGCGCCGACGGTGGCGGCCATGGCCGCCCCGACGCCGAGGGGCGCAAAGTACATGACGTACTTCGTGTACTCGAACATCACCTCGCCGAGCGAGCGGCAGAAATCGACGACGGGACGCGCCCGGTCGCCGATGGCGATGCAGGCGGAACCGAAGATAAAGCAGAAGACGACCAACTGCAGCACTTCGCCGCGAGCCATGGCATCGATGACGCTGGCGGGGAAGGTGTGTTCCACGACGCCCTCCAGCGTGGCGCGGGCGGGCGGCAACGTGGCGGCGCCGGCCGTGGCGATGGCGATCCCCTGGCCGGGCTGGACGAGGTTCACGGCGGCGAGGCCGATCACCAGGGCGAAGGTGGTGACGATCTCGAAGTAGACGATGGCCTTCACGCCGATGCGGCCCATCGCGCGGACGCTGCCGGAGCCGGCGATGCCGTAAACGAGAGTTGCGAACAACAACGGGGCGATGATCGACCGGATGAGACGGAGGAAGATGGTACTGACGAGAGACAGGCCGCGCGCCGTTTCGGGGAAGAAGTGCCCGACGGCAATGCCGGCGGCCATGGCAATGAAAATCCAGGCCGTCAGCGAGGGCTTCTTCAACGCTCACCCCACTTGAGTTTCTGGCGCAGCACATCGAAGAACAGCATGCGGGGCGGACGGATTAGGCTGACGAATTTTTGAGAGCTGCGGCAGACGACGCGATCCTGGTCCTTCAGCGGCTCGCCCACCTGGCCGTCGATAGTCAGGTAGGCATCTTCCTGACCGGCGAGATTGATCATCTGGATGACGCTCGAATCCGAAACGAGGACGGGCCGGTTGGTGAGAGTGTGGGGGCAGATGGGGGTAATGCACAGAGCGCCCACGGAGGGGAACACGATGGGGCCGCCGGCGGAGAGCGAATAGGCGGTCGATCCCGTCGGCGTCGAGATGATCAACCCGTCGGCCCGATAGCGACAGACGAAGTGGGCGTTGACATTGCAGACGATGTCGATCATGCGCGCGATCTGGCCCTTGGTGATGACGACATCATTGAGCGCGTCGTAGCGGGCAGAGATTTCCCCGGCGCGCTGGATCTCGCAGGCGAGCATGCGGCGGCGGGCGATGCGGTGCTCGTTGCGGAGGGCGCGCTCGAGTTCGGGATACAGTTCCTCGACGGTGATGGCGGTGAGGAAGCCGAGGCCGCCGAGGTTCACCGCGAACAGCGGGATGTCGCGTCCGGCGATGGCGCGAGCAGCGGCGAGGAGCGTGCCGTCGCCGCCGAGGACGATCACGAGTTCGCAGCCCTCGGCCACCACGGAACGATCCAACCCTTCGGCGCCGACATATTCGGCGGCGACAGTATCGAGGCGGATCTTGATGTCGCGCGCGCCGAGCCATTGAATCAGGCCCGGCAGCAGCTCGGTGTTCTGCTGAACCTCAGGCTTGGCGATGATCCCGACAGTGCCGATCAGTTGCATACATCAGAAATTCCTTATTGCCTTCGGCGCCGGGCAGCGGACTCTCCATGATCTGGGTCCGGAACCCGAGCATACGGGCCGCGTCTTCCACCTTACGGCAAACCAAGGCGTGCAGCGCCGGCTCGCGCACGATGCCGCCCCGTCCGACCTGAGTGCGGCCGACCTCGAACTGCGGCTTGACGAGGACGACGAGCTCGCCATCGGGCTCGAGCAGCGGAGGAAGCATTGGGAGAATGAGTGTAACAGAGATGAAGCTGACGTCGCAGACGGCGAGACGCACGGGTTCGCCCAGGACGGAGGGCTCGAGGTAGCGGGCGTTCACGCCCTCGTGCAGGACGACGCGCGGATCGGTGCGCAGCTTCCAATGCAACTGGCCGGCGCCGACGTTGACGCAGTGCACGCGGGCGGCGCCGCGCTGCAGCAGGCAGTCGGTGAAACCGCCGGTCGATGAGCCGATATCGGCGCACACGCAGCCGGCGACATCGATGGTCCAGCGCTCGAGAGCGGCGGCCAGCTTGTAGCCGCCGCGGCTGACCCAGGGCATGCGGGCGCGGATCTCGACGCTGGCGGTGGCGTTGACGGCGGCGCCGGCCTTGTCGACCTTCTGACCGTTGACCAGGACCTGGCCGGCGAGCAGGAGGGCCTGGGCCTTCTCGCGCGACTCGACCAGATTGCGTTCGACGAGCAGTTGATCGATGCGCCGGCGGCCGGCCTTCATGCCGTGCGCTCGACGATCAGGCCGGCCAGTTCGCGCAGGCGCTGGGCCGGCTCCCCCAGACCCTGGAGCGCTTCCTGGGCGTTGTGCCGCTCCTGTTCGGCCATGCGGCGCGATTCGTCGAGGCCGTAGACGGCGGGGAAGGTGATCTTGTGCTGCGCGGCGTCCTTGCCAGCCGTCTTGCCGAGGGCTTCGGACGATTGAACGACATCGAGGATGTCGTCGACGATCTGGAAGGCCAGGCCGATGTGTGCGCCATAGCGCGAGAGGGCGTCGAGTTGTTCCTCGGAGGCGCGGGCGAAAATCGCGCCCATGCGGACGCTGGATTTGAGCAATGCGCCGGTCTTGGCGCGATGGATGCGCTCCAGCAACCCGGGCGTGGGCGATTGATGTTCGCCTTCCAGATCGTGGACCTGACCGGCGATCATGCCGCCGACGGTGCCGGAGGCGCAGGCCAGTTCGTCGACCAGGCGCGCATTGCCGTGACGGGCGGCGACCTCAAACGCGAAAGTGAGCAATGCATCGCCGGCGAGAATGGCCATGGCCTCTCCGAAGACCTTGTGGCTGGTGGGCCGGCCGCGGCGCAGGTCGTCGTTGTCGAGGGCGGGCAGATCGTCGTGGATCAGCGAATAGGTGTGGATGAACTCGAGCGAACAGGCGATGGAAACGGCGCCGGGAAGATCGTGGCCGGCGACGGCGCGGGCGCTCTCCAGGCACAGGACCGGCCGAATGCGCTTGCCGCCGGCGAAGACGCTGTAGCGCATCGCCTCGTGGATGGTTTCCGGAGGGAGCGCGGCGGGCGGCAGAAGCCGGCCGAGCTCCGCATCGATGAGCCGGACGCGATCGGCAAGGTACTCCTGGATGGTCATCTTTTCCACCGGCAACGGCTGCGTTTCCACGGGCTACTCCTCACCAGCGGGGGCGTCGTCCATGGGTTTGGCGACGACGCTACCGGCGCGCTTGGACAGAATCTCGACGCGGTGTTCGGCTTCCTCGAGCTGCTTGCGGCAGCCTTCGCTGAGGGCTGTTCCTTCCTCGAAGAGCTTGAGCGCCTCTTCGAGCGGCAGTTCGCTCTCCTCCAGCCGCTTGACAATCGCTTCGAGGCGGTCGAGATTCTGCTCAAACGTGGGGGCGTCGGGCGTCCCGGATCCGGATTGTGATCGGCGCGACATTGTTGTCTTATTTTATCCCGCGGCCGACTGCCGCCGGCCGATTACGGCTAGCGTACGCCACCCATGAGTCGCGTCACAGGGCGGACGATCAGGAACAGAGCGATGCCCGCCAGGATGCTCGTAGAGGCCGCGATGCCAAACAGGACCGGCACCGGCAGCGCGCCGTAGAAGGAGGTGAGGCGCGCGCCGAGGTAGTCGCCGATGGAGATGGAGATGAACCAGACGCCCATCATGAAGCTGCCGACACGGGCGGGGGCGAGCTTGGTGATGGCGCTGAGTCCGACCGGGCTGAGGCACAGCTCGCCGATGGTGTGGAGCAGGTAGGTGAGGACCAGGAACAGCGGCGAGACCCTGGCGCCGTGAGCGCTGAGGAGCGCGCCGAAGACCAGAACCACGAAACCGAGGCCGACGAAGAGCAGCCCCAGGGCGAACTTGGCGGGGCTCGACGGCTGGCGGTTGCCGAGACGGATCCACAGCCACGCGATCAGCGGCGCAAGGGCGACGATGAACAGCGAATTCAGCGACTGATACCAACTGGCGGGGAAGTTGAAGTGCAGGATGACGTTGTTGGAGCTGCGTTCGGCGAAGAGGCTCAAGGATGAGCCGGCCTGTTCGTAAGCCGCCCAGAAAATGGACGCCGCAACGAAGAGGACCAGGATGGCGCCGAGGCGTTTGCGTTCGACCGGGGTCCAGTCGCCGCCCAAGAGCATCCAGGCGAAAAGAGCCACTACAATGGCGAGCAGCACGACACCGGCGGCGTTCACCAGCAGGACCGGCGTGAGCGGCAGAAGGCCGGTGAGATGGACATACGCCAAGGCGCATCCGATCGCGACGACGCCGAGCAGGGCGTTGCGCAGCAGCCGGCGCTGGGAGGCCGCTCCCGCGAAATTAGCGGCAGGGACGGGATGGAGCCCGGCATCGGCGAGGTGACGACGGCCGAGCCAGTATTGGATGACGCCGAAGGTCATGCCCAGGCCGGATAGGGAAAAACCGAGGTGCCAGTTGATGCGCTGACCGACGTAACCGCAGATCAGCGGAGCGATGGTGGCGCCAACGTTGATGCCCATGTAGAAGATCGAGAAGCCGGCGTCGCGGCGCGGGTCCAGGGGTTCATAAAGCTGGCCGACGATGGTGCTGATGTTGGGCTTGAGCAGGCCCGTTCCACAGACCACGACGCACAGGCCGGCGTAGAAGATGCGGACGTCCGGCGCCGCCAGCAACAGGTATCCGATGGCGATCAGAATGCCGCCGTAGAGCACCGCCTTGCGCTGGCCCAGGAAGCAGTCGGCGAGCCATCCGCCGGGCAGGCTGACCATATAGACCGAGGCGGTGTAGAGACCATAGATGGAGCCCGCGGTCATGACGTCCATGCCGAGGCCGCCGGTGGAGGCCGGGGCGACCATGAACAGGATCAGCAGGGCGCGCATGCCGTAGTAGCCGAAGCGCTCCCAGAGTTCGGTGAAAAAGAGTGTGGAAAGGCCGACCGGATGGCCGAAAAAGCGCGTGTCCTGGGGCCGCGTCATGAGTAAACCATCGAGTCTACAGGATCGGCCGGGCGGTTGCGGTTGCGCCGAAGCTAGCGCGCCAGCCAGCCGCCGTCGATGACGATGTCGGTGCCGGTGATGAACGAAGCCTCCTCGGAGCACAGGAAGCGGGCCAGCGCGCCGATGTCTTCCACGCGGCCCCAGCGCCCGAGAGGAATGCTCTGCAGGAACTGGGCGTTTTTGGCGGGGTCGTTGATCAACGACGTGTTCATCTCGGTGGCGAAGGGGCCGGGACTGATGCCGACGACCGTGATTCCGTCGGAGGCGAGCTCGAGGGCGAGGGCGCGAGTCAGGCCCAGCAGCCCGGCCTTCGAAGACGAGTAGGCGATGCGCTCGGGCAGCGAGACGTGGCTCATGATGGACGTCATGTTGAGGATGCGGCCGTAACCGGTGCCCTGCATGTGCGGAACGAAGCTGCGGCACATCAGGAACGCGCCGGTGAGGTTCGTGTCGAGGACGTAGCGCCATTCCTGGTAGGTGAAATCGGTGACCAGCTTGCGCAGGTTGACGCCGGCGTTGTTGATGAGGATCTGCGCTCGCCCCAGACGTTGGCGGACCTGGGATTCCAGTTCGAGCACTTCCGCTTCGGAGGTGACGTCGACGCGGTAGCATTCCGCCTCCGCGCCAGTTTCGCGCACGGCAGCGGCGACTTCGGCGAGCTTGGCTTCGTCGCGCGCCACAAGCGCCAGGCGTACGCCCGCTTCGCCAAGTGACAGCGCCATGGCCCGCCCCAGGCCGCGGCTGGCGCCGGTGATCACCGCAATCTTGCCCTTGAGAAAATCACTCATTTCATCTGGTCCTGAGACGAACTGTATCAGGCCGCGCCAGGCGGGCGTTCACGGAGACATTTAGAAAACCTAAGCCGGATGTTTCGCCAACAATCGGCTGCGGCGCGCGATAGGGCCGCATCTACTTCGTTGCGTTCGGTCGCCGTCCTCGACGTACTGTCAAGTACGCCTGCGGGCGGCTCCCGTCGCGCGCCTTGTATCTGCAGCCCTCTCATCGCGCCTCGCTGCGATTGTGGTGCAATATCCGGGCTAGATCGCTGCAGAATGCACGAAGGGCGATCGAGCCTGGCCGGCTGGATCGCCCATCTCAACAAAGACTCGAACCGTAAAGGGTTCAGGACTGTGGTTAGTCCATGTCCCGGGACCGCTTCTTGCGATTCCGTTTGCGCGCCAAAGCAGCTTTTACGCGCTTGCGCTCGCCGGGCTTCATGTAGTGGGAGTGCTTCTTGATCTCCTTGATGATGTCCTCCTGCTGGACCTTGCGCTTGAAGCGACGCAACGCGCTTTCAAGGGTTTCCCCCTCCTGGACGACGACTTCCGCCATTTGCACTCACCTCCTTCCGGCGTGGGATCGGACCAACGAACAACCTCCATCATAGCGCGGCGGCGGGGGGCTCACTCCAGCGGCGCCTGTCCGACGATCTGGATGCCGAAGCCCTCCAGGCCGACCACGCGGCGGGGATGATTGGTGAGCAGCCGGATTTGGGTGAGCCCCAGATCGGAGAGGATCTGTGCGCCGATGCCGGTTTCATGTTGCAACAGGCGCTGCCCGGCGGGGGAGGCGTAGTGCATGTGCTCGCGGGTGTGGGAAAGAAGGCGCGGCAGGCCGCCCTCGGTTTCAGGATCTCCCTGGCGCACGCCGGAGCCGCTCTGGTGCAGGTAGACCAGCACGCCCGCGCCTTCTTCCACGATCCGCTCCATCGCCCGGCGCAGAATCGCGCGGCAATCGCATTCGGTGGAACCGAAAACATCCCCGAAGGTGCAGCGGGCGTGCATGCGGACGAGGGCAACGTCCCGCTCGGAGGGCGAGCCGTACACCAGCGCGACGTGCGTTTCGGGATCGATCGAGCTGCAATAAGAGTAAATGCGGAACTCGCCGAGGTCGGTCTTGAGCACGCCTTCGGCGGAACGCTGGACGATGCGCTCGTGCTTCATGCGATAGCGGATGAGGTCGGCCACGGAGATCATCTTCAGGCCGTGGTGCAGGCAAAAGGCCTTCAACTCGGGCGCGCGGGCCATGGTGCCGTCCTCGTTCATGACCTCACAGATGACGCCGCCGGGCCGCAGTCCCGCCAGGCGCGCCAGGTCGACCGCGGCCTCCGTCTGGCCGGTGCGCACGAGCACCCCGCCCCTGCGGGCGCGAATGGGGAAAACGTGTCCCGGCCGGGCCAGATCCTCGGGCCGCGAATCGGGATGAATCGCCACCTGGACGGTCCTGGCCCGGTCGGCGGCAGAGATACCGGTGGTCACGCCCTCCGCCGCGTCGATGGCTTCACAGAAGGCCGTGCCGAACTGGGAGGTATTGTGGCGGGTCATCAAAGGCAACTGGAGCTGATCGCAGATCTCGGGCGCGAGGGCCAGACAGATCAGGCCGCGCCCGTTCAGCGCCATGAAATTGATGCCCTCGGGCGTGACGAATTCGGCGGCCACCGTGAGATCGCCTTCGTTCTCTCGATCCTCGTCGTCGACGACAACCACCATCCGGCCCTGCCGGAACTCGGCAAGTGCCTCTTCAATGGGAGAAAATGGCATTCCTGGCTCTAATGTTCCATGATGGGTCGCGCGCCGTCCAGTCGGCGGGAGCCGATGGCGCGAGCTGCTGAAAACCTTATGGTATTCTGATGGACGAACCATCCTGCCTCGCGGAGAGGTGGCTGAGTGGTCGAAAGCAGCGGTTTGCTAAACCGTCGTAGGGGCCTAAACCTCTACCCAGGGTTCGAATCCCTGCCTCTCCGCCAGTCTTACAAAATAAATGGCTTATAGGGACGGTTCAGCGAACCGATGTCGAAGCCGGCGGCGCTGAATTGGTGCTGGGTCAGCAGGGCCCCGAAGACAACCACGGGGTTATTGCCGCTTCGGAAACTCCCGGCGTAAGCGGCGCGAGGCATCCAGCGCTGCGGGCCTCGGCGATGCGCGATTCGGCGGCGTGAACGCGCGCCGTGGCCGCTTCCATCGACGGGTGGCGCGCCAGAGCCTGGTGGACGGCCTCCTGCAGACTGAGGGGTTCCTATCCCCACAAGCCGAGGCAGGGAAGTGAGAGTATGAGCATTCGTTGGACCAATATGTGATTGGCGATGTCCGCTGAAACGCGGCTTCGAACCTGGTTGAAGATGATGCGGCCAGGGCGCTTGCGGTGACATGTCACGCCACGCCAGAGCGTGCATCAATAGAGTAGAGGCAGCGAATGGAACTCACAGTCACATACCTGGGCGGCGTGCAATTCGAGGCCGAGGCGCGCGGCCACAAGGTTTACTCGGACCAGCCGCTTGCCAATCACGGTCACGACGAAGGCATGACTCCGCCCGAATTCCTGCTCGCAGCGGTAGGAACCTGTGCGGGCTACTATGCCGCCGAGTATTTGAATGGGCATAATTTGCCGGCTGCGGGGTTGCGGATCAAGGTTACGGCGGAAAAGGCACTGAGGCCCGCGCGGCTGGCGCGATTCACGGTCACGGTGGAGACTCCGGGCGTCCACGACGCGGAGCATCAGGCCGGGGTGAAACTGGCCGTGGAGAAGTGCCTGGTGAAGAATACGCTGCAGGTTCCGTCCGAGATTACGGTGGATTTCGTCAGCGAAGTAGCGGCCGGGGCCTGATCGGCAAGCCGGCCCTTGCCCCCCGACGTGCAAGTCAGACTGAGGGCCGCATGGCAGGCCGCCGTGTAACGCCGCGGCGCGTGAGACTCGTTCTCTAGTGCGATTTTCTGTCGCCGGGCATGCGGCCTTATTCGGAGGGCGTCGAGGCGCGCAGCTCTTTGGGAACGTCGCAACGCTGACGGGAGTTGGCTGATTCGATCTCAATACGGCTTTTCGCCCACAACATTGCCGGGCGGCAGGTAGAAGCAGACCCAGAACTGGCCCCGCTCGCCGGTGGCCACGCCACATCCGAGCTCCTGCGTCGCCGTCCAGATGATCTGCGTGAAGTGCCCGCAGATCGCGCCCAGGCGGCAGAACTTCTGCGGTTCGCGGTAGTCCCTGGATTCGTCCGCCCAACGGCGCACGACGAGGGCCGGGCGCGTCGTCGCTCCGTGGATGACATACAGGTTCTGACCGGTCCTGAGCGCCATATCGTGTTCCATGACGCCGGTCGCAGACAAATGGTCGGCCCACTGTTGCGCCAATTCGGCCAGGCGGACCGACCATTGCAAGGGAGGGATCCTGCGCGCGTGCCGAACTTCGTTGTGGGCGCGCAGCATTTCGGCGATGGATTGCGCATCCATCCGCGCGGAAGGGGCGGGTTGCGCGGACGTCGCCGCCAGCGACGCGACCAGCCCCAGCAGGACGCGGATGGGATAGCTTCGCCGACCGTGTGAAGACATCTCTGGCTGCCAGTATGGAACAAAAGCCGAGGAACCAGCTTCAGCTTTGTTTCAGGCGCGCCGCGAAGTGCTTGCGGAACTTCGCCACCTTGGGAGCAACGACGAAGGCGCAGTAGGACTGGGCGGGGTGATTGTTCAAGTAGCTCTGGTGATAATCCTCGGCCGGCCAGAATTCAGAGGCCTGGACGATTTGCGTCACAATCGGGTCCGGGTAGGCGCCGTCCTTTTCCAGCTGGCCAACCATCGCCTCGGCCGCGGCACGCTGCTCCTCATTCTCCGAGAAGATCACCGAGCGGTATTGGGTCCCGACGTCCTCGCCCTGGCGATTCAGGGTCGTCGGATCGTGGATCGCGAAGAAGACCTCGAGGATCTCGCGGTAACTGATTGCCGCGGCGTCGAAGGTCAGATGCACGACTTCGGCGTGACCGGTCTTCCCACTGCATACCTGTTCATACGACGGCCGCGCCAGCGTGCCGCCCATGTAGCCGGAGACAACCGACAAAATGCCCTGCAGCCGCTGGAAGACCGCCTCCAGGCACCAGAAGCAGCCCCCGCCAAGCGTCGCCCGCTCCACGCGTTCCATCGTCTCCAGCGTAGCGGTACGCGCGGCCGGAACACAAAGCGCGCTACTTCTGCGTCAGCGCGTCCAGTGGATTGATGGCGGACCGGGCTAACCTTGGTACATGCCCGCCGAACAGTGGGGTTGGCGGATCACCCCCGCGGAGCTCGAATCCTGGATTGTGGCGCGGGAGGCCGGCCTGGTGGTGGTGAACAAGCCGGCCGGAGTCGTCTGTCACCCCTCCAAACAGGGCCCGTGGTCGAGTCTCGCCGGCGCCGCCCGCGAGTTTCTGGGCGCGCCGAAAATCCACCTGCCATTGCGCCTGGATCGCGAGACGAGCGGCGTCATGCTCCTGACGGGCGACGAGGAACTGGGCAAACGACTGCAGCGCGCGGTTCAGAACGGCCACTACCGCAAACAGTACACTGCCCTGCTAACCGGACGGCTGCGCGGCCGGGCAGCCGTGGCGCTGCCCATAGGTCTGCGCCCGGATTCGCCGGTGCGGCTGCGGCGGGCGCCATTGCAGGACGGAACGGGACAGCCGGCGTTGACTGTCTTTGTCCCGCTCTTTGCCAATGACCGGGCCACTCTATGCCAAGTCTTGCCCGCCACCGGGCGCCTGCATCAGATCCGCGTACACGCGCGGGCGCTCGGTCACCCGATTTTCGGAGACAAGATTTACGGTCCGGACGAGACTTTGTTTCTGGAGTTCCTGGAGCAGGGATGGACGCAAAGACAACAGCGCCTGCTTGAATTGAACAGACAGGCGCTGCACTGTTCGAGCGTAGAGTTCAATGCGGATATCATTCCTAACAAGCGGCGCTTCTCAGCGCCGCTGGCCAACGATATCCGGGTGTTTTGCGAAGAGAGTCTGGGCTTTTGCCCAGGAGCTTACTTTGCTTTGGAGTAGCGCCGCTTCAGCGTCGCCTCGATCATTTTGACGGCCTCTTCCGGGACTGCCGTCAGGCCGTGTTTTCTTGCCAGATCCAGCGCCCGGTCCATGCCGGCCTTCTTGGCCTCGGCCTGGCTCTTGCCCCCCTGCGAGGCGTTGGTCACCATCCGCGATCCGCCGACTGCAATATTGGCAGCCACCGAACGCGGCTTGCGTCCGGTGCGCGTGCGGACCGATTCCGCACTGCCCGCGAAGCCAAACTTGCCGGCCAGATCGCCCTGTCGTTTTTGAAAATCGTTAAACAGCTTTTTCCCCTCGGCCCGCGCTTCAGCCAATTGGTTTTCGAGGTCCGCGACTTTCTTGCTTACCGCTTCCATCGCGTTCAATAGTTCCTGCAAAGTATCCATCTGTGCACCTCCAGGTTTCGCTCACTTGGTTCGTAACGGGCCACGAGCCCGCCGCTCGGATAGTCCCGGGTCAACAGCGCGGGAGTCTTAGGGGCTGCCAGATCCAGTTGAACCGTTGACCTTCCAAGAGTGACGGCCCCCAGAATTGACCCGTCAGCGGGGGTGTCTCCAGCAAACTCCTTGTCATAGTTTAGACCTTTATTTCAAAACTGTCACTCACATAATGGAATTTTCACCTTTTAGCTCCTTCGCCCTGGCGCATGGTGTCCGCATAGGAGGCTGCGGCATAATCAGAAACGGTGACAGCCTTCAAATGGAGTTCATCGAACACCTGAAGTCGTCGGTCGATATAGTCGGCGTGATCGGCGAGTATGTGCGGCTGCGGCGCATCGGCGGGGGCCCCCGCTATATGGGACTGTGCCCCTTCCATGCCGAGAAAACACCTTCCTTTTCAGTTCATTCCGGGCACCAGTTCTATAAGTGTTTCGGCTGTAACGCGGGTGGCGACGTCATCAAGTTCGTCATGGAAATGGAGCGCCTCACCTTCTGGGAGGCGGTCAAGCAACTGGCCGAGCGCAACGGGATTCCCTTGCCCAAGCGCACGGATCTGGCCGACGAAGAGTCCCGGCGACGGGGGCGGCTGCTGGAAGTCCAGGCTCTCGCCGCGCAGCACTTCGCCCGGACGCTCGCCGGGCCCTCCGGCTCCGAGGCCCGGGCCTACCTTGCCCGGCGCGGCGTAAGTCCCGAAACCTGCCAGGAATTCGCTCTCGGTTATGCCGAACGCTCCGGCCAATCCCTATTCCGCGTGCTCGAAAAGAGTGGATACAGCGGCGACGAAATGGAGTCCAGCGGCCTGGTTCTGCGCCGTAGCGAGGGAGCTGGGTTTTATGACCGCTTCCGCAACCGCCTGATTTTTCCCATCCAATCCGAGTCCGGCAAAGTGATCGCTTTCGGCGGGCGGGCGCTGGAGGTAGCCGATGAGCCCAAATATCTCAATTCGCCCGAGACCCCCCTGTACCGCAAGGGGGACGTGCTGTACAACCTGAATCGCGCTCGCAAGGCTATCCAGGAGGCCGGCTGCGCCATCCTGGTCGAGGGTTACATGGACGTGATCGGTGTCTATGCCGCCGGCATCCACAACGTCGTGGCCACCTGCGGCACGGCCCTCACACCTGCCCAGGTTGCGGCCCTGCGCCGCCACGCCCCCGAGATCGTCCTCAATTTCGACCCCGACAAAGCCGGCCGCAGCGCCACGGAGCGCTCGATCGACGTGCTGCTGAACGAACGCATGCAGGTGCGCGTGCTCGAACTGCCGGAGGGCGTCGATCCAGATGAATACATTCTCGAGCACTCCGCCGAGGCCTACGCCGATCTCGTAAAGAACCAGGCGCGGCGCTACTTCCACTGGCTGGCCGAGCGCGCCCGCGGCAAGTTCGATGTCCGCACGCCCGAGGGCCGCGTCGCCATCTTTCAGTTCCTCCTTCCGCAGATTCAAAAGATGCCCGACCGGATCGAGCGCCTGCAGGTGGTCGATGACGTCTCCGAGTACCTCAAGATCGACGCCGGCCTGGTCCGCGACGAATTCCGCCGCGCCGCGGCCGAGCGCCGCCAAGCGCGTCCCCTCCCGTTTCCGGCCTCGCCTTTCCTGCCGCATGAGCGGCGGTTGCTCCGCGCCCTGCTGGAAACACCCGAAGCACGCTCGGAACTGGCGCGCCGCCTGAGCCAGGTCCCTTCCATCGGAACGTTCGTCTCGGCGCGCATCTTCGAGGCCATGCTGCGCATGATCGAAGCCGGGGAACCCGTCAGTTACGCCGCCGTCGAAGCGCGGCTTGGCGACGAGGACAAGAACCGGCTGGCGTTCCTCATCCACGATGACGAGGAGTCGGCCGACCTGATGACGCCGGAGCAGGCGCTGGCGGCGCTCGAGCGTCTCGAAGCCGACACGCGCAAGGCTGAGATGGCGGAGCTGAGGGAACGCATCAAGGCTGCCGAGCGCTGCGGCAATGTCGCGGAAGCGGTCCGCCTGGCGGCTGAAATCCGCGCCCGCCGCGGAGCCGGATAGCCCCTCCCGGCACCCGCTGCCAAGGCGTGTTGTAATATGACTCAGATACGGAGCCTTACCGGTTCGGGGGTGTTCCGCTTCGCGAGGGAGTGCTTTTTCGGAGGAAGGGGTTGAGTCGTGGCTGCCGACGATCGTTACAGCCGTTTTCAAAGACTCATTGAAATGGGCAAGGAGCGGGGCTACGTCCTTTACGACGACGTCTCCGATCTTCTTCCCGACGATCTCAGCACGGGCTCGGAACTCGACGACCTGCTGGCCGGTCTCGACGCCGCGGGCGTCGATCTGCTCGAGGAGCCGAAGACCGACTTCGCCAAAAAACCGGAGGAAGCCGAGGAGTTCGCCGACCTCGAACTGGGCCCCGAAGCCGGCGATAAGACCAACGACCCCGTGCGCATGTATCTGCGCGAGATGGGGACGGTGCCGCTGCTCACCCGCGATGGCGAGATCGAACTCGCCCGCCGCATCGAGAAGGGCCAGACCAAGGTCATCCGCGCCCTCTCCCGCTCCTCGCTGGTGATGCGCGAGCTGGCCGAACTGGCCGCCGAAGTTCAGGACGGCCGCAGCAGCCTGCGCGACATCCTGTGCACGCCGGACGCCATGACGGCCGACGACGAGGAAGAGCAGCAGATCCGCGATTTCGTCGCTTCCATCCGTTCCATCGAGGTCCACGTCCGCGAGGCCGAACGGCTGCGCCACCAGGTGCTCGCCCGGCCGTCGGGCGGGCGGCAGAAGCACCAGAAGGAGCTGCGCTGGAAACTCTCCCGCATGCTGGTCCGCGTCAGCCGCCAGATCCGCGGCCTGCAGCTCAGCTCTTCCACCTGGCGCCGCTTTTCCAACCTTCTCCGCGCGGCCGTCGAACAGTTGAAACCGATCGAGCGCGAGATCGCGCGGCTCCAGCGCGCCGCCGAGGATGCCGAACAACATGGCGGCAGCGCCCGCGAGCTCAAGCGCGAGGCCAAGGCGTCGCTGGAACGGCAGGCAGAACTCGAGCGCCTTTTCGGCGCCCCCGCCGCCGATCAGCGCCGCACCCTGAGCATCACCGACCGCGGCGAAAGGGACGCCGATGAGGCCAAGAAGCGGCTCATCGAGGCCAACCTGCGCCTCGTTGTCTCGATCGCGAAACGCTACACCAACCGCGGCCTGCAGTTCCTCGATCTCATTCAGGAGGGCAACATCGGCCTGATGAAGGCCGTCGATAAGTTCGACTATCGCCGCGGCTACAAGTTTTCGACCTACGCAACATGGTGGGTCCGCCAGGCCATCACGCGCGCCATCGCCGACCAGGCGCGCACGATTCGCATCCCCGTGCACATGATCGAGACCATCAACAAGCTCGTCCGCACGCAGCGCCTGCTGCAGCAGGAGTTGGGCCGCGACGCCACGCACGAGGAGCTGGCCCGCCGCCTGGATCTAAGCGTTCCCAAAGTGCGCAAGGTGCTGCGCATTGCCCAGGAGCCGATTTCGCTCGAGACGCCGGTCGGCGAGGAAGAAGAGTCCCATCTCGGCGATTTCATCGTGGACAAGCGCGTGGTCTCCCCCTCCGAGGCGGTTATCAATCTTAATCTCCGCGAGCAGACCGCAGAGGTACTCAAGACGCTGACCCCGCGCGAGGAGAAGATCATCAAAATGCGTTTCGGCCTCCAGGACGGCAGCGAGCATACCCTCGAGGAGGTCGGCCAGCACTTTGCCGTGACGCGCGAACGCATCCGTCAGATTGAGGCCAAGGCGCTGCGCAAACTGCGCCACCCCAGCCGCAGCCACAAGCTGCGCGCCTTCCTCGAACACGGCCCGCACGACTGAGGCTTACCCCGGCCGGTACGCGCCGCTCGAGCTGCGCCGCGATCTCCTCCGGGGCCAGGTGAGTCCACGGCTCGCCGTGTTGGATCCGCTGCCGCAGCTCCGTCGAGCTGACTGTCTGCCAGCGAGCTTCCAGCTCCAGCCGGTGCACCGCCGCCCGGAAGCGCGCCGGCGGTTCGAAATCCGCGCCGCGCCGCGACACCAGCAGCTCGAACTCCTGGAGTTGTTCCTCCACGCCCGCGCCGCCCGCATAGTCCCAGCCCAGGAAGCGCTGCGCCGCGTCGCCACCGCACACGATGTAGATCCGCTCTGTTCGCGGATCGGCCGCCCGCAGACCGCGCGCCAGCTCGACGAACAACCCGCTCCCTCCGGCTGCCACGCCCATCCACTCCCTGCTCTCGGCCAGTTTCAGCAGCCATCCCAGCCGTGTCGCGTAATCCGGGCCCTCGAATGCTTTATGAGGAAGCGCCTGCGGCAGCGCCAGCAGCACCTCCGGCGCAAATCTTCTCGCGGCCTCGGCCAGCGCCATATGCGCCCGTGTCGGCGGATTCCACGCGCCGGCGAGCAGCGCAACGTTTCGCTCGCCCGCGGGCAGCGCCTCTGTGCGCGCGCCGCCGCGCCGCCTCAGCAGTTCCATGCCCTGATCCTAGCCGCAGCGCGCTCGCGCCGCCATCCAACGGGTCTTTATTGCAGGAACGATACGCGCCGAGCGCTTCGAAAGGAACCCTTCTGCGCCGGAGTGCATCTCTGAGCTAGAGTCAGAGCAACGGCATGTTTACCTGGATTTGTCCGCAATGCGGCCGCGAAGTGCCGCCCTCCTATTCGGAATGTCCCACCTGCGCGGAGAACCGGCAGCGCGCCGCTCACGGCTTGCCGCCGATCGGAGCATCCCCAGCGGCTGCGCCGCCACAGGCTCCTCCGGCACAGGTTCCCACGGCGCCCCAACCGGCTTACCAGCCGCCTCCGGTGAACTACCCCGTGCAGGCGCCGACTCAGTTTTTCCAGACCTCGGCACCGCCCCCACCGCCGCAGCCGCAGTATCCCCCGGCCCAGGGCTATGCTCCGCAGCAGCCCTACGCTGCACCGCCCCCGCCGCCGCAGCCGGCCTACGCCCCTCCGCCCCCGCCGCCGCCCGCATACTCTGCCGCGCCCGTGCCGGCGCAGCCCGAGCAGCCGGTTTACACGCTGCCCGAAACCGTGCCTTCCCGCGGCCTGCCCAGCTGGCTGGTGGCTCTCCTGGTTGCCGCGCTGGCCCTGGGCGGCTTGTTCCTGGCCTACAAGGTGCTCGGAGGAAAGAGCGGAACCGCCGCTTCCGCGGTGAAGACCGACATGGCTGCCACGGCTCCCAGGGGCGCCGAGGACAATCCTTACGCCAAGTACGTCGAGGTGTCCGGCATCCGCATCACTGAGGACGAGAAGCAGAAGATCAAGGCCACGTTCGTCGTCATCAACCACTCCGCGGCCGCTCTGCCGGACCTCGAACTGCAGGTCACTCTGCGCACCACCTCCGCCAAGCCCGAGGATGAACCTCTGGCCGTCGTGAACCTCAAGACCGGCCCGATTGAGGCCAATGCCTCCAAGGACATTTCCGCGCCGATCAAGACTACCCTGCGCGCGTACGAGCTGCCCGACTGGCAGTTCCTGCGCGTCTCGGTGGCGATGACGCCGGCGCGCTAGAGGCCTATTCCGGTTTGATCCACATGCGCAAGACCAGCGCCACCACTTCACGCGCGGCTAAGAAAAAGCCGGCCCGCCCCGCCACCGCGGGCGCCCGGCGGGAACGCCTGCAGGCCATCCTGCGCGCCCTGGACGCCCGCTATAGCGCGGCCACCTGCGCGCTACAGCACGCCGACGCCTGGCAGTTGCTGGTGGCCACCATCCTGTCGGCGCAGTGCACCGACGAGCGCGTCAACAAGGTCACGCCCGCCTTGTTCGCCAAGTACCCCACGATGCGCGACTTCGCCGCGGCTAACCAGGAAGAGCTGGCACGTGATATTTACTCCACGGGTTTTTTCAACAACAAGGCCAAGAGCCTGATCGGAGCCGCCAAAACAATTCTGGAGAAATTCGGAGGCCGGATCCCGCGCGATATCGACGAGTTCCTTACCGTCCCCGGTGTGGCGCGCAAGACCGCCAACGTGGTTCTCGGTACGGCCCTCGGGATCTCGAGCGGGGTGGTCGTGGATACGCACGTGGCGCGCATCAGCCAGCGTCTGGACCTCTCGCGCCAGACCAGCCCCGAGAAAATCGAACAGGACCTCATGAAACAGGTGCCCCAGGACCGCTGGATCCTCTTCGCGCACCAGTTGATTCACTTCGGCCGCGAGATCTGCGCGGCGCGTAGCCCCAAGTGCGGCCAGTGCCCGATCGCGAACCTGTGCTACGCCCCCGATAAAGCAGTGGTCTGACGCACCGGGAGGCGCCGAGAGGGGTCTGGCGATTTCAGCGGTCGGAGAGGACTTCAGTAGGCTCCGGTTCGGGAAGGGTCTGCAACCAGCAATGGAACAAGACCGCGCCGCGCTCGAGATCGTCGCCAGGTTATACCAAACCTGCCTACCGGGTCGTAACGCTAAAGGGCCCTCTCTCCCACAGCGCCTTGTCCGTGGGGACGAGTTGAGCGCGGACGAATGCCGCTGGATCCTCCCGGAATTGACGCTCCATCTCGACTACGCGGCCCTTGCCCCGCTGGTTCTCCACGTCAACGGCGAGCAAATGCCGCATCTCCTCCACGAGCCTAGGCATCATCGGCCGGCCCGCCGCGAGGTCCTCCCTTAGCATCTGGGCGACGTTCGTTTCGCGCAAATGGAGAGCGTAGGAGCGCGCCACCCGGCGAAAATAGTCGCCGTCCCTTTGGATCTGCTCGAACATCTTGCGGTCCACGGCGTCGGTGAGCTTCGGCAGCAGCTTCTCGCCCACGGCAAGAGCCTGCCCCATCTGATCGGCAGACGCCGCAAACCGCAATTGCAGGTCCTCGATCATGAATGGATGCGGCTGCCTGTTATCCACCGACATGAACATGGCGCGGCGACTGGAGAGCCAGCTTGGCGTCTCCGCCTGCTGGCCGCGAATGAAGGCTGCGTACCAGCCGTGGTGAACGTCAGCCCTGCCGACCTCTCGAGCAAACCAGGACGCATCCCACGGGAATACCTGCCGCGCGTCGGAGAGCAGCGCAAGATACTGCTTTACATCGTCCTGGGCGGGACCGAAGCGGCGGGTGATCGTGTCCATCAACTGCTCCGTCGTGCTCGCCGGTCGCGCCAGCCTCGCCTTCAGAACGTCCAGATTGAAATCGCGCTGCAAGGGAAGGATGCCGTAGTATTCCTTGATGCCGGCGACGCCCTCGACGCGCATGACCGCGAGGAACTGCTCGTCCACGAGTCTGGGGTCCGAGATGAACAGGGGCTCGATCTCCTCGTTCATCGAGGCGTAGAAGCCCTCGGCAATCACCGGAATGCCAAGAGCGCGGCACATCCGCGCCATGTTGCGAAACCAAAGATCGACCGGGAGGGCAACCTGGACCTCCGCGATGTTACTGTGGATCGCGATGCCGAAGCCCCGGCGGGGCAGTTGCGGCAACATCTTGTAAATCTCGCCGGCGGAAAGCTCCCACGGTTCCCACCACATGCGGACGGATCCCGCGCGGCCCTCGGTCCAGACCCGGTGCAACTCGCGGAGATACGGCGGCAGCCGCTCGGCAATCGGAATTCCCCGGGAGAACTTGCTGGGCCCGAATTCCGAAGCCTGGAAGGCGTCCTGGTCGTACGTGTACACGAGAATATCGTCCACATCCGGGAATTGCCGCCGGAATTCCGCCAGCAGCGCCAACTCGTGCTTCGCCACCAGCGGGTTCATCACATCGAAAAAGGGGTCGCTCGTCTTCAGGTCGAAGCCCAGGCCGCCGATGCGCCGCACATCGCCTGTGTACGGGTTGAAATTGACGTACGGCGAGCCGAAGTGGAATAGGGTGCGCAGCCCGTGCCGCCTGGCTAGATCGACCCGCTTCCGCAGTTCCGCGCGGCGCTCCGGAGTGCCCGGCTGCTCCTGCTCGCCGGGTACCGTCACCACGTCGAGCAGGTCCAGGGCCTCGTCGAATGGCCTGCGACCCCAGGCGATATTCACCTGGACTTCGTTGAATCCGAGGCCAGCCAGCGCCTTCACCTCCTCGTCACTCCACGTCGGGCGCACGGTTGGGTTGCCCAGGATTCCAATTCGGATCTCCGGCTTCGACACCGGGTATTGGGCCAAGGCCAGCGCCGCCGTCCAGAGTGCCGTTATGATCAGCTTTTTCATGACTCTATTTCTCTATCAGAGAGTAACAAGGTCTGGCTGCTACGTCAGCCACAATCTCACAATCACCAACTTTGGAGACACTGCGCGCAGCGGTGCGGATTGGAAGACTGCCGCCGGGTGTCTACACGAAATTATCCGATGATTTTCATACAATGGAGGGGTCTGGGCATCTCTCGAAAGCGGAGCCGGGAGGCGCGCCGAGAGGCCCATTCCGAGGCGGACAATCCGCAGGGCGCGCGAGCGGAGCTGCCGGCGCGGCGTTCCGAGATGGGTGAATCGAGCCCAGCGCAGCCGGGTAAGAGGAAGTAACGGAGAATGCAAGAAGATGAGCACAGCCGCCGTCGATAACGGCCTGGCGCGGAGCGCCGCGCTTTTCAATTCCGTGGTTGGGGAAAAGATCGTGATGGCCGTGACGGGGGTGATCCTGTCGGTCTTCGTGCTGGGGCACATGATCGGCAACCTGCAGATCTACCTGGGGCCGGAGAGAATCAACGCCTACGGGCGATTCCTGCACGGGAACCTGGAGCTGCTATGGCCGGTGCGGATCGTGTTGCTGACGGCGGTGGTGCTACACGTGCTGATGGCGTGGCAACTGACGATTCTGAACAACTTCAAGGCGCGGCCGGTGGCGTATCTGAAGAAGTCGGCGATCGCGTCGGATTACGCTTCCAGGACGATGGTGTGGAGCGGGCCGATCGTGGGCGCGTTCATCATCTACCACCTGCTGCATTTCACGACCGGGACGGTCCATCCGAATTTCGTCGAAGGCGACGTGTACCACAACGTGATTACGGGCTTCCAGGTGCCGGCGGTGGCGCTGTTCTACATCGTGGCGAACATCCTGCTGGCGACGCACCTGTATCACGGGGTGTGGAGCATGTTCCAGACGCTGGGGGTGAGCCATCCGCGCTACACGCCGTGGTTAAAGGCGCTGGCGAAGGTGTATGGCGTCGTGATCGGGCTGGGCAACTGTTCGATCCCGCTGGCGGTGCTCGCGGGGCTGCTGACGCTGCGCGCGTAGGAGAAGGAGATCCGAAGATGTCACTGACGCTCGACGCACGAATTCCAAGCGGCCCGATAGAGAGCAAGTGGGACAATGCCAAGTTCGAGATGAAGCTGGTGAACCCGGCGAACAAGCGGAAGTACAGCATCATCGTGGTGGGGACGGGACTCGCCGGGGGCTCGGCGGCGGCCTCGCTGGCCGAGCTGGGCTACAACGTGACGGCGTTCTGCTACCAGGATTCGCCGCGGCGGGCGCACTCGATCGCGGCGCAGGGCGGGATCAACGCGGCCAAGAATTATCAGAACGACGGCGACTCGGTGCAGCGTCTGTTTTACGACACCGTCAAGGGCGGGGATTTCCGGGCGCGCGAGGCCAATGTGTACCGGCTGGCCGAGGTGAGCGTGAACATCATCGACCAGTGCGTGGCACAGGGCGTGCCGTTCGCGCGGGAGTACGGCGGCGTGCTGGGGAATCGGAGCTTCGGCGGAGCGCAGGTGTCGCGGACGTTCTACGCGCGCGGCCAGACGGGGCAGCAGTTGCTGCTGGGGGCGTACCAGGCGCTGGAGCGGCAGATCGACGCGGGGCGGGTGAAAATGCACTCGCGGCACGAGATGCTGGACCTTATCGTGGTGGACGGGCGGGCGCGGGGCATCGTGGCGCGAGACATGCTGACGGGTGAGATGGAGGTGCACGTCGCGGACGCGGTGATCCTGGCGACGGGCGGATACGGCAACGTATTCTACCTGTCGACAAACGCGAAAGGATGCAACACGACGGCGATCTGGCGGGCGTACAAGCACGGGGCGGGGTTCGCGAATCCGTGCTTCACGCAGATCCATCCGACGTGCATTCCGGTGAGCGGAGAGTACCAGTCGAAGCTGACTCTGATGTCGGAGTCGCTACGCAACGACGGGCGGATCTGGGTGCCGCTGAAAAACGGCGACACGCGGCGGCCGGGCGAGATTCCCGAGGCGGAGCGCGATTACTACCTGGAGCGGATGTATCCGGCGTTCGGCAACCTGTCGCCGCGCGATGTTTCCTCGCGCGCGGCCAAGCGCGTGTGCGATGAAGGCCGGGGCGTGGGGACGAGCGGACGGGGCGTGTATCTGGACCTCGCGGAAGCTATCGGGCGGCTGGGCCGGCGCACGATCGAGGAGCGGTACGGCAATCTGTTCGAGATCTACGAGCGGATCACGGGCGAGGATCCGTACAAGGTGCCGATGCGGATCTATCCTGCATCGCATTACACGATGGGCGGGCTGTGGGTGGACTACCACCTGATGAGCACGATTCCGGGATTGTTTGTGCTGGGCGAGGCGAATTTCTCGGACCACGGAGCGAACCGGCTGGGGGCCTCGGCGCTGATGCAGGGGCTGGCCGACGGGTACTTCGTGATCCCGTACACGCTGGGGCATTTCCTGGCGCAGGTGAAGCCGGGCGGCGTGGACGAAACGCATCCCGAGTGCATCGCGGCGAAGCGGGGCGTTGAAGAGCAGACCAAGAAGCTGCTGTCGATCAAAGGCAAGAAGACGGTGGACGAGTTTCACCGCGAGCTGGGGAAAGTGGTGTGGGACGAGTGCGGCATGGGGCGGAATGCGCGCGGGCTGGACCAGGCGCTCGAGCGGATTCCTGAGATCCGCGAGGAGTTCTGGCGGAACGTGTGCGTGCCCGGCAGCGGCAATGATTTGAACCAGGAGCTGGAGAAGGCCGGGCGGGTGGCGGATTTCCTGGAACTGGGCGAACTGCTGGTGCGGGACGCGCGGGTGAGGGAGGAGAGCTGCGGGGCGCACTTCCGCGAGGAGTACCAGACGGCGGAGGGCGAGGCGCTGCGGGACGACGAGCATTATTGCCACGCGGCGGTGTGGGAATACACGGGCGAGAACAGGGAGCCGGCGCTCAACAAGGAGCCGCTGACGTTCGAGAACGTGCACCTGCAGCAGCGGAATTACAAGTAGAGAGGCAGCCTGAATGAAACTCACGCTCCACATCTGGCGGCAGAAAGACGCGCGCAGCGCGGGCAGGATGGTGCGGTACACGGCGCAGGACGTCAACGAACACATGTCGTTCCTGGAGATGCTCGACGTGCTGAACCAGCAGTTGATCAAGGAGGGCGGCGAGCCGGTGGCGTTCGAGCACGATTGCCGCGAGGGAATCTGCGGGTGCTGCGGCTTCATGATCAACGGCGTGCCGCACGGGCCGATGCGGGGCACGACGGTGTGCCAACTGCACATGCGGCATTTCAAGGACGGTGACGAGCTGTGGCTGGAGCCGTTCCGCGCGGCGGCGTTTCCGGTGGTGAAGGATCTGATGGTGGACCGCTCGGCGTTCGACCGGATCATTGCGGCCGGCGGCTACGTGTCGGTGAACACGGGCAGCGCGCCGGACGCCAACGCGATCCCGATCGAAAAGAAGTGCGCCGACATGGCGATGGACGCGGCGGCGTGCATCGGTTGCGGGGCGTGCGTGGCGGCGTGTCCGAACGCATCGGCGATGCTGTTCACGGCGGCCAAAATCTCGCACCTGGGGCGGCTGCCGCAGGGGGAGCCGGAGCGCGACCGGCGGGCGCTGCGGATGCTCGAGCAGATGCAGAGTGAGTTGTTCGGCGCGTGCACGAATTACGGCGAGTGCGAGGCCGTGTGTCCGAAGAACATCAAGCTGGAGAACATCGCCCGACTCAACCAGGACTACCTGCGAGCCGCGCTGACCTACCGGGAAGAGACGCAGGCGGCGGGGGCGGCTTAAGGCCGCGCGCCGGCCGGGCGCATCGCGTAGGATGATCTAACGGGGGCGCGCCCGGAGGAGGGAGGCGCCTTCAAACGAGCATGGATCCGCCGCTTTCCAGTCCGGGGACCGCGAGCCCGACGGGCTTCTACGTGTGGGAGCCCGCGGGGAAGGACTACGCCGTCCACCTGCATTCCGAGCTGATCGACCGCATGAACTACGAGGTGATGCGGGGCTTCGGCGCACTGCCCAAGCGCGGGGCCGAAGTGGGAGGAGTGCTGCTGGGCAGCGCTGAGCGGGGCGCCAGGCTGATCGTGCGGGTGCAGGAGTTCCAGATCATCCATTGCGAACACCTGATGGGGCCGTCATACGTTCTCTCGGAGAAGGATCTGCAGGAGTTGGACCAAGTTCTGGAGAACTCGGCGAAGGCCGGCCCGGGCGAAGCGCGCGTGGTGGGCTTCTTCCGCAGCATCACGCGGGACACGATCCAGCTGAGCGAACAGGACCTGGCGCTGCTGGACGCCCGCTTTCCACAGGACGGGGCGACTTGCCTGTTGATCAAACCGTACAACACGCGGCCCAACGAGGCGGTGCTGTTGTGCCGGGAACACGGTGTGTTCCCGACCGAGCCGCAAACGCGGACGTTCGTATTCCGAAGAAAAGAGATGGGCGTGGGTCCGGCTGCGCCGCGGGCGCGCGGCGAGGCGCCCGTGCAGCCGGTTGCCGGGGAGGCGATCCCGGAACCGGAGGCCGATGCAGGATCCGACGCGGCGGCGGTTGAGGCGGAGGCGCCGCGCGAGGCCGAAGCCGAGATTCCGTCTTTAAACCAGGACGATTTTGGCGCTGTGATCAGCCGCAGGCGGCGCCGGCAAAGCGCACCGCTGACTCTGTCGGCGGGCGCTGGGCGCGGGGAGGAAAAGGGATCGGAGAACCGGACCGCTCCCGGGTCAACGGAGGAGAACGGGGGCGCAGGCGTGTACCGTGAAGCGGCCTATGTGGAGGGCAGCCGCCCGGAGGTGGCGCGGGCGCCCATGAAGCGCAATCGCTGGGTGTGGGTGCCGCTTTCGTTCATCTTCCTGATTCTGGGCGTGGTGCTCGGGTTCGAGGTCGGGCTGGGCTTCTACCGCGCACAGAACCTGGCGCTGACGGGCGATCCGTATGCGATCCAACTGAGCGTGTCGCGGTTCGGGGATAGTTATCACCTGAAGTGGAACCCCGACGCGGTGGCGGTGCGCGCAGCCCAGCGCGGGGAACTGGTGGTCGAGGACGGCTCGACGACCCCGCCCATGGGCCTGACGGCCGCCAGCCTGGCGCGGGGCAGCCTGGTCTACCGCGGGAAAGACCATGCGCTGCGCTTTCGCCTCACGCTGTTCCTGAACGGCCGTTCGTCATTCAGCGAAACGGTGGAGACGCAACCGGCGGCGGGCTCCGGGGAGGGGCAGCCGGCCGCTCCCGTTCCGGTACAATAACGGATAGTGGACGATCAGGAAATGGCGGCCCCGACGGCATACGAATCCGCGGCGCCGCCGGGACCGCCAAGCAAGACGGCCGGGCGAGAGCCCTCCGAAGCGCCGCGCAATGCGATCGCGGAGTGGACCATCACGATCCTGCTGCTGCTGTTCGGGACCACGACGCTGGTGCAGGCGTTCGTCATCCCCACGGGGTCGATGGAGGATACTCTGCTGATCGGCGATCATCTGCTGGTGGACAAGCTGTCGTACGCGCCGGCGGGGCCGGTGAGCAAGTACCTGCTGCCTTACACGCCCGTGAAGCGCGGCGACATCATCGTCTTCCGCTATCCGGTGGATCCGCGGCAGACGTTCGTGAAGCGGGTGATCGGCGTGCCCGGCGACCACCTGCGGATCGTCAACAAGCAGGTTTACCTGGATGGCAAACCGCTGCGGGAGCCGTACAAGTATCACAAAGATCTGGCGCTGGATTCCTATCGCGACAACTTCCCCTCCGAGCCGAACACACGGATTGATGAAAGAGCGGCCGTGATGCTGGAAAAAGCGGTGGTGCGGGGCGAAATCGTGGTGGCCGACGAATCGTTCTTTGTCATGGGCGACAATCGCGACAGGTCGCTCGATTCCCGGTACTGGGGTTTCGTTCCGCGGTCGAACATCATCGGCAAGCCGTTGTTGGTGTATTGGTCCTACGACGCTACGACGGAGCATTTGACGAGCTCCGGCGTGGATTTCGCGCACCTGTGGGACATCCTGAGATTTTTTCCGACCAAAACGCGCTGGAGCCGGACATTGCTGCTGATTCACGGGTATCCAACGGGAAATTGAGGCCGTCGATTGAGCCAGAGCACTGAAAAAAAGAAGCGCAAGGCAAAGCAGGACGAGGCGGCGAAGCCCGCCGCGGTTGAGAGCGCAAAGCCGGGGACGAAACCCGACTTCGCCGAGCAGGTGCGCTCGTTCGTCGCCGAGTGGACCGTGACCATTCTGCTGCTGGTGTTCGGCACGGCGACGCTGCTGCAGGCCTTCGTGGTCCCGACGTCGTCGATGGAAGACACCGTGCTCATCGGCGATCACATGATCGTGGACAAACTGGCCTTCTCGCCGCACTCCTCCTATGCGGGTTATCTGCTGCCCTACACGGACGTAAAGCGCGGGGACATCATTGTCTTCAAGTACCCGGTGAATCCGAAGGAGAACTACGTCAAACGGGTGATCGGAGTGCCGGGCGACCGGATCCATTTGAGCAACCGGGAGCTGTACCTGAACGGCCGGAAGATGAACGAGCCGTACGCGGTCCACAAGCTTCCGTATCCCAATGAATACCGGGACAACTTCCCCGTCGCGCCGCCGGACGGCCTGGTGATGGAGCGCGGATTGGAGATGCTGCAGGCCAACGTGCAGAACGGCGAACTGGTGGTTCCTCCGGACAACTACTACGCCATGGGGGACAACCGCGACAACTCGCTCGATTCGCGCTATTGGGGCCTGGTTCCGCGGGAGAATATCGTGGGCAAGCCGGCGATCATTTTCTGGAGCTACGACGCGTTCAACGGAGGCCCTGACGGACCCGAATTTCATCTCACTGGATCATCTGCTGGACATCGCGACGCACTTCTTTTCGAAGACGCGCTGGAGGCGGACCTTCCTGCTGGTGCGCGGTTATCCGCTGAATTGATGAAAAGCGATCATCTCTACGCCTTGGTGCTGGCGGGGGGAAGAGGCACCCGCTTCTGGCCGCGCAGCCGGCGCCGCCGCTCCAAACAGGTGCTGCCGTTTCTCGGCGCGGAGTCGCTGCTCCAGGAGACCGTGGCCCGGCTGGAGAAGCTGCTGAGGCGGGAGCGCGTGTGGGTGCTGACGAACGAGCATCTGCGCGACGAGATCGTGCGGCAACTGCCCGGGGTGCCGCGGCGGCAGATTCTGGCAGAACCGGTGCAGCGCAACACCGCGCCGGCGATCGGCATGGCGGCAAAAATTCTCTTCGAGGCCGACCGCGACGCCGTGATGGGAGTCTTCCCGGCCGATCATCACATCGGGCGGCCGGCGGCGTTTTCGAAGACGCTGCGGGCGGCCTATCGAGCGGCGGCGGCCGGCCGGATGTCGATTGTGGGGATTGTGCCGCGCTGGGCGGAGACGGGGTACGGTTACATCGAATTCCCTCCCGGCGGGATGGAGCCGGGCTCGCTCAAGCCGGTGGAGATTGTGCGTTTCCGCGAAAAACCGGATCCGGAAACGGCCCGGTTGTTCGTCGAGGCGGGCCACTTCGGGTGGAATGCAGGCGTGTTCTTCTGGCGCGCGGACGTCTTTCTCAATGCGCTGCACGAGCACCTGCCGCAGACCGCCGCGTTGCTGGACACGCTGCCCCGCTTCGGCGGCCGTGCGTTCGCGGCGAAGCTGGCCGAGGTCTTTCCGCAGTGCGAGAACATCTCGGTCGACTACGCCGTGCTCGAGAGGGCGAAGGGCGTGGTGGGCTTTGCGGCCGGAGATGTCGGCTGGAGCGACGTGGGCAGCTGGAATGCCGTGTATGATCTGCTGCCGAAGGACGCGCAGGGCAACGCAGCCCGTAGCGAGGCGCTGTTCGCGCGGGCCGCGGGCAACCTGGTGGATGCGCCGGGCAAGCTCGTGGCGCTGCTGGGCGTGGACGACCTGATCGTGGTGGAGACGCCCGACGCGCTGCTGATCACACGCCGGGACCAGGCGCAGCGGGTGGGCGAAGTGGTGCAGGATCTCGAAAAACAAAAGCGCGGCGATTTGCTTTAAGCCGAGGCGCACGAGCGGCGCGTCAAATGCCTGCGACGGTGCTGCGGCGCTCCAGCAGGACCACGTCCCTCCAGCGGCCGTCCTGGCACCCAATCCGCTCCCGCCGGCCGATGATGCGAAATCCATGCCGCCGTTGCAGCGCCAGGCTGGCCGTGTTTTCCGGGAAGGTCGACGATTGCAGGGACCAGATGCCGGCCCGCTCGGAGGCTTCTATCAGCGCGCCCAATAAACGTGTCCCGACGCCGCGGCCGCGCGCGTGGTCTGCAATATAGAGGCTGGCCTCCGCGACGCCGGCGTAGCAACGCCGGTGGGAGGCCGGACTCAATGCGGCCCAGCCGAGGATCTCATCGCCCGCGCGCGCCACCAGCCGGCACGTGGGCAGATGACTCGCATTCCATTGTTCCCACTCGGGAGTCGCGGTTTCGAAAGTCGCGTCGCCGCTGTGAATGCCCTCTTCGAAGATCGCCTGGACGGCGGTCCAATCGCGGGCTGTCAGCGGTTCAATCCGAACGTCGTGCTCCAGCCGCTTCATCCTCCCCCCAGGTAGAAAAAACGGGCCGCGCAGAGCGCGGCGAGCAGGTAGACGAGCCAGTGGATGCGGCGACCCTGACCGGCCAGAAGGCGGAGGACGGTGTAGGACAGGAAGCCGAAGGCGAGGCCGTTGGCGATGGAAAAGGTCAGCGGGATGGCGGTCAGGGTGAGGAAGGCCGGGATGGCCTTCAATGGATCGGCCCACTCGATTTCGCGGGCTTGGGCGAGCATCAGCGCTCCGACCAGGATCAGCGCCGGAGCTGTGGCCTGAACGGGGATCACGCCAGCGACGGGAGCGACAAACAACGCGGCCAGAAACAGTAGGCCGGCGACGATGGCGGTCACGCCGCTGCGGCCGCCCGCCACCACGCCGGCGGCGCTTTCTACATAGCTGACCACGGTGGAGGTGCCGAGCAGCGAACCGGCCGTCGTAGCCAGGGCGTCGGAGGTCAGGATGCTGTTGAGGCGGGGGATTTTGCCCGCGGAGTTGAACAGGCCGGCGCGCGTGCCGACCGCCACCAGGGTGCCGATGTTATCGAACAAATCGACGAACAGAAAAACGAAGACGATCTCGAGCAGGCCGAGGCGCAACGCGGCCGCAACGTCGAGTTTCAAAAATGTTCCCGAAAGCGCGCCAACTGAATAGGGCTGCGGCGACCACTGCACGACACCCGCCAGCACGCCGGCGAGGGTGGTGCCGGCGACGCCCAGCAGCATGGCGGCCTGGACGCGCCAGATCATGAGCCCGCCCGTGAGGAAGAGGCCGAACAGCGCCAGCAGCGTGCCGGGAGCGCGCAGATTGCCCAGGCGGACGAGCGTGGCGGGGTCGGGGACGACGATGCCGGCGTTGCGAAAGCCGACGAAGGCGATGAACAGCCCGATGCCCACGGCCACCGAAGCGTAGAGCTCGCGCGGGATCGCCTCGAGGATCATGCGCCGCACGCCGGCGGCCGTCAGGATCAGAAACAGAATGCCCGAGACGAAGACCGCGCCGAGCGCGGCGGGCCAGGGCACGCCGAGACCCTTCACAACGGCAAACGTGAAGTAGGCGTTCAAACCCATGCCCGGGGCGAGCGCAATCGGATAGCGCGCCAAGCCGCCCATCAGGAAGCAGCCGATGGCCGAGGCGAGGCAGGTGGCGGCGGTCAGGGCGGCAAACGGCATGCCCGTTTCCGCGAGGATGGACGGGTTGACGAAGATGATGTAGGCCATGGTGACGAAGGTCGTGGCGCCAGCCAGGACCTCCGTGCGCCAGTTCGTCCCCAGGCGGGCGAACTCGAAATAACGCTCCAGCGCCGCGCGCATCCCGGCCGCCCTCAGGCGTGCATCAGGCCGTGGAGGTAATTCAGGTTGCGCTTGACGTCGGCGTCCACATCGCCCGAAGGCGAATTGGTTTCGAGGTTGGCCCAGCCACGGAAGCCGATGTCGCGGATGGCGGCCAGGATGGCCGGGAAGTCCACCTGGCCTTCGCCCAGGTAGCCTTTGTCCTTGAAGTGAAACTGGCAGATGCGATCGCGCCCCAGGCGGCGGATCTCCCCGGCGGCGTTCTGGCCCTTCATGTTGGTCATGTTGCCGACGTCGTACCAGACCTTGAACCAGGGCGATGCAATGGCATCGTGCGCGCGGATGTTCTCGTCAGCCAGCAGGACGTTTTCGAAGCCGATCACGATCTTCGCTTTAGCGGCTTCCTGGACCAGTTCCTTAAAGGCGGCGATGGCGGAATCGGTCTCCTGGCGCGAGAGCAGCTCGCATTTTCCGAAGAAAACGGTCATCAAAATGGGCGCGCCGATGGCCTTGGTGGCGGCGATGCCGCGGAGGACGAGGTCCGGCGCCTTAGGATCGTTCTTCAGACAATTCACATGCAGAATGTCGATGTAGGTCGCGTCCAGCGTGACGCGCTCGCGCCGGGCCGCCTCCTTCCAGGCGCGTTGCAGCGCGGCGTCCTCCAGCAGGAGGTGCGTTTTCGAGGGATCCTGACCCAGTGTGACCTGGACGCCGCCGAGGCCGAGCGAGCGGGCCTTGGCCACGGCCTCGGGCTTCGAGGACAGGCGCAGCACGCCGTCCATCACGCCGATTCTCAATGCGGGTGCGCTACTGGCGCGGGCGGTCCAGGCGGCGGCCGAGACGGCGGCGAAGAATCCTCTGCGGGTCAGCATGTACACTACGTTATCGCAGCGGCTCTTCGATCGCCGCACGGGCGCGCAGGAAAACCGAGAGCAGCATGGATTCGGTCAGCCGCCCGGTCTGTGTGTTCTGGCGGCTGGGATGATAGCTGGCGAGCAGCAGCGGCGCACCGGGGATCACGTATTCACCCCCGTGGGCGAAGCCGCGGGCGGCGCGAGGAACGGGCAGACCGCGGCGTTTGAGCAACACGAGCCAGCTCTCAAAGGCGATCCGGCCGAGCGCCACGACCACGCGGACGCGCGGCAGCAGGGCCAGTTCCCGTTCCAAGAACGGACGGCAATTGGAGATTTCCAGCGGCGTCGGCCTGTTGTCGGGCGGGGCACAGCGAACAGTGGCCGTGATCCAGGCTCCGATGAGGCGCAGACCATCCGCACGCGAGCGGCTGAGGGCCTGGTTGGCAAACCCGGATTGATACAGCACGCGGTACAAAACGTCGCCGGAAGCGTCGCCCGTGAAGACGCGTCCCGTACGGTTGGCGCCGTGAGCGCCCGGTGCGAGACCGACGATCAGCAGTCGGGCCGAGGGGTCGCCGCAGCCGGGCACCGGCCGGCCCCAGTAGTCTTCCTCACGATAGGCACGGCGCTTCACCCGCGCCACCCGGGCGCACCACTCGCGCAGGCGCGGGCAACGCTCGCAGCCTATGATCTCGCGTTCGAGAAGGGCAAGCTGCATGTTCAGTGATCGTCCGCCGCGACCGGCGGGCAGGCCGGCGGGACGGCGATGGGGAGGGACCCGGATCGCGGCGTCGCACACGCCCGACGTTGCCGGCAAGGCGGGCCGGGATGGGTCGCGACGCTCATTTGTTTCTCATCAACAAGGCCATGCCCGGCGCGAGTTCCACCTTCTGCGGCCGGGCATTCAATTTCACGCTGAGGACCGCCGGATCGGAGCTGGTGTGGACCCAGCGCAGGACCGACTGGCCGCCTCCGGCGGGGCGGATTCGAGCGGCGCCTCAGTGACGAAATCGTCGGGGACGCCGCTCTGCCGCACTGTGACGGTCAGTACCATGGCCGGGGCTTTGCCGCGGATGGAAGTGGACATCTCCAGCAGCGGAATTCCCGTTCCGTAGACCCACGTGTCGAAGAAACTCTCGAGCGTTGGATCCGGGTCGTGGGGCGGCAGAAATTCCGCCGCCAGCGCTCGAAACTCCTCGGTGCTGATGGTGCGCAGTTCATAGCGCCGGCGCAGTTCAAAGAGCATGCGCAGGAACGCCCGGTCGCCCATGCGACGGCGCAGCATGTGGATGATCCAGGTTCCCTTGCCGTAAGTGATGGCGCGCCAGACCGCGATCTGGCCTTCGTCCTTCAGGCGGAGGCCCCACGTGATCGGGCCGCTCAAGTTGACCGTGGAGGCCGGACCGGGCGCGAGGAGCTCACGCCGATATTCGTCGAGCACCATCTCCAGCGCCCTGGGCCCGCGCTTGCGCTCGAGCACGAGCAGCGCCGAGTAATTGGCCAACGCCTCGGCGATCCACTCATCGTGGTAGGAGGCGGGAGAGACGAGATTGCCCCACCACTGGTGCGCCACTTCGTGGGCGTGCATGATCAAGGTGAAAAAAGCGTCGGAGGAGGAATCGCTCTTGAGGAGCGTCTTCCGCGCCGCGTCCTCGAGGTAGCTGACCGTCGAAAGGTAGATCAGTCCCGGAAAGCCCTGTCCGAAGAAGCCTGGGATGGGCGAAACCGCGATCGTTTTCAGCGGCGGCGGGCCGAACTGCGAGGCCATCCACTCGAACTCCTCGGCGATCTCCGCGCCGATGGCTCCCATGCGCGTGGCAGGATTGGGCGAGGCCTTGGAAGGCGTTTCGCCGGCTCCCGGTTTGCGGGCCGCCGGGGGTGGTTCATCGGGCGCAGACGGGGCCACAGCGGCAGCGGTCCTGGGAGCGGGCAGGAAAGGCTCCGCGCTGGTGTTGGCGTACATCTCCACTTGGTAGTCGCCGCGCTTGACGCTCACGTGCTCGTAGCTGCCGATGTTGAAGCCGGCCATGCGAATGGGCTGGGTGCTGCGGCGATGCACGATCCGCCAGTCGCCTTCAATCCGCTCCTCCAGCAGATCGCCGGGAGCCGCCAGCAGGTACTTCCTGGGGCAACGGAAGGTCAGGTCATAGGTCGCAAAGCTAAAGCCGCGGGAAGGGTACCAGCTCACGCGGTCGGCGACAAAGAAAACGCCGTCTCCGGCCTTATGGATCACTTCACCGTCGTGCCGGATCTCGATCTCACGCGTCTGGCCCGCTTCCACGGCAGCAGGCAGGCCGATCAGAAAGGTATCATCGAGGCCGCTGGCCGCCAGTTCCCGAAGTGCCCGGCGCCGGAAGATCTCCACTCTCGTCCCGTCCACGCGGGCCTCGGTGAGATTCATCCGCGGGGAGATGTTGAGTTCGATGACGCCCGTGAGCCTCTGCGCCGCGCGCAGCCTCATGCGCGTCACGGCCTGCAGATGAAGATCGGGCTGGATGGTAGCCTCGATGCGGTAATTCTCCAGGTCGAAGTCGGCCGGCGGCGGAGTGCCGGCGCGCAGGCTGGCTCGGGACCGGAAACTGGTCCAAGTGTCGAACTGGGGGCCGGCTGAAGAAACCGTTATCTTCCCGACCACCGCCTGCTCGTAAGCGGTCGGATCGAACACGACGTCGAAGTTGCCGAGAGCCTTGCCGGCGATGGCCGCGAAGCTCAGCCCTTCGCCGCGGCCGGCGGCATCGGTCAGCAAGTCGTGGGTGACGCGGACCTCCAGGCTGGTGGCGAGGTTCCGGACGGCCTCGCCCGCTTCGGAGGCGTACAGCAATCCACGATCCGTGCTTTTTTTCGCCCCGCTGTGCTCGATCGCGGAAATCAGTTCCTCGCCCCCGCCGTCGGTGAAAACGAACATAGCGGCTCGAAAATGTTCGTTGAGGTTCGGCGCGCCGATTGCATGCGCCAGGCTCGCGCGTTCACTGCGATCGGAGGGACGGACAAGGACCTCGGCGTCGTCCGTGCTTTCGCGCGCGGTGTAGAGCGCCGCGACGCGCCGGTGAGCGATGGGACGCACGAAGATCAGCCAGCCGTCGGTGAAGAAAAACCGTACATCGGGACGATCCAGCGGGATATCGCGGACACGATAACAGGCGTCGGGGTCGAGTTCCAGCCGGTGCAACTGGGCGCCGATCGCGGCGGCGGGCCCGGGCGGGTTGGAGGGCGGCTGGTCCTCAGCGCGCGTCGCAACGGGATGTTCGAATCCCACGCCCAAGAGAACCGCCAGGGCGGCCAGCTTGCGCAATTGCATGCCGGATCCCGGCCTGCCATGGCATTGATCGCGCCGGGCGGATATGCACATTTGCGGGAGAGCCCTTTCACGTCCTCCTGCTAACAGCCCGCGTCAGCCGATGAACGCCTCATCGTCGTGCGTGGCCTCGGCCACGCTGGGGCGCTGGATCCGCAGGAAAACGCGCACCGCCGCGCGCACGCCGGCCAGGATTCCGCTCACTTCCCGGAGCGGCCTGATCACGCCGCTCTCCATCGTGTTCACGATCGTCTGAACACCTGAAATGGAATCGTCGAGCACCAATTCGACGCGCTGCAGCTGGGCCTGCAGCCGGCCGACGAGGTCAGCCCGCGCCTCTGAAATGTGCGCGATCTCCGCGCGCACATCGACCAGAACCGCCTGCGTCTTCTCGCCGGTGTCGTGGAGCTGCTTGCGCGCTTCGTCCAGAGTCTGGCGCGAGTTCTGGAGAAACTCCGCGGCCTGGGGGACGAGCGGCGCAATCTGGGCCTCCAGCCGACGCACCGCGCTGTATATCCCCAGCGACGCCAGCGCAGAGAGCAACAGCGCGACGCTCGAGACGAGCACCGCGATCGCCATCAACAGGAAAGTCGTATCGGACGACGCCACCCGCAACCGCCTCTCAGACGCCTTCCACCATGTCGTCGCGGCCGACCACCGGAGCCGGCGCCTGGGCCGCAGTGGCCTCGCGGTAAGCCTGTTTGCCGGCTTCCACTGCCGTGGCGAGGTTGTCCTTCTGGCGCGAAATGGCCTGCTTGCCGCGATCGACGAGATCCGTGGCACTGTCCTTCAGTTCAACGCTCTTGCGCTTCAGGTACTCCTTGGAATCGTCGGCTTTCGTCAGCAGGAACTCGCGCGTCTCGGGACCGGCCTTTGGAGCGAAAAGAATGCCCAACGCCGCTCCAATTCCCAGGCCGAGAAGGAAATACGGAATTCTCTTGTCTTCTTCCATATGACTTAACTCCTTGCAGCTACCAGTGTACTCCAGTACGTCGAATCAGACGCCGGATAGGGGGCTGCAGGGGCGCTGATCCGGCCGCGGGCGAATCGGCAGCGCGAGTGCCAGCCCACAGGCCGCTTGCGGCGCTATAGTGATGCGTGGATGAGCTTCAGCAGGCCCAAGAAACTCGACCTCGACGCACTCCGCGAATATGCGTTGCGGTTGCTCGGCCAGCGCGCCCGGTCGATTGCGGAGCTGCGGCAGAAGCTGCGGGCGCGGGCCGCGCGTGAGGCCGACGTCGAGCCGGTGATCGCTAAATTGAAGGCCCTGCGGGTGCTCGACGACCGGCAGTATGCCGAGCACTACGCCGAATCGCAGGTCCGCGACAACCGGGTGGGCCGCCAGCGCGTCCTGCGTGAATTGCTGCAAAAACGGGTAGCTCCGTCGCTGGCACAAAAAGCTGTCGGCCAGGCGTATTCCGGTTCCGACGAGATTTTACAGGTCGAACAATTCATCCTGCGGAAGCTGCGCGCGCAAAAGCCCGCGGAGTACTTCGCCGAGCCGAAAAACCTGGCCTCGATGTACCGCCGCCTGCGCACCGCCGGCTTCGCCGCGGGACCGTCGATCCGGGTGTTGAAGAAGTTTTCGGCGCAGGCAGAGGAACTGGAAGGCCTGGATGCCACCGAATAGAGCCTGCCGCGCCGGGTCAGAAGGGGCCCGTGATGCCGCTCCACTGAAAAGGAGGTCCTATGGGACTGTTAGCTACGCTCTTTGGTAAAGGAAATTCTGAGAAGGCTGCAGCGCGAAGAAAGCAAGAGGCTTGGGAACTCGGGAAGGAAGTAGGACCAGATCAAATCGCCCGCCTGGAGAAATACCTGGACGACGAAAACCTTGAAGTACGCCGGGCAGCGATCAGTTCCCTGGAACAGCAATGGCCGACCGGGGACAGTGTGGGGATCAGGCTACTGACAGAAAAACTCTGCGATCCGCACCCCCAGATCAGAGCGGTCGCCGCCCTTGCGCTCGGCGAGTTCATCCCATCGGCGAAGACCTACGGTGCAAAGCATCAAGGGGACGCGGCGATTCAAGAATTGCTCAACCTCCTCGAGAAGGAGACTGACGAAAGTGTCTTGGAGTTCGCCTTCGCTGCCTTGGGCAACATGGATGACCCGAACCTCCTGGCGTCGTTCTCGGAAATCGCACACAAGTTGAACAAGCCGACGGTCTATCTTGGCATCCGTAAAATCAGCCTCCTTCGGTTGACGGACACGCGCCAGCGAATGGTCTCGGTCTTGCGGGACGTCGAGGCGAAACTGAGCCGGTCGCCTGCTCCAGACGATCTCCCCGAAACCGACGACTATCATGGACGGAAGCTCGAGAAATCCAGCGCCGCTGCGCTTGCGGCTCTGGAGGAGCAAACGGGAATGCAGGTTCCGATTGTGAGCACCGTGATCTGGAGTACGTACGGTGCCGCGGTCGAAGATATGAGGATTGTTGAACTGGGCTTGTACAAGAAAGATCTCGTTTCGCTACCCGAGGCTATTTGTGGTTTGACCAGTCTGAGAGAACTGTGGATGACGGATAACCGGGTTCAGTCCCTTCCGCAGAATTTCGGGAACTTGCGGTCTCTGAGAAAACTACTGATGCAAGGGAACGCCATATCAACCCTTCCCGAGAGCATTGTGAATCTGGACAAGCTGGAATTCGTACGGTTGGATCGAACGTGCACAGAACATGTTTCTAAGAGCGTCGCGACCTGGCTGAAGAACCAACAGAAGAAACTGGGCCAAAGCAAGTTCTTATGCAACTGAGTCGCCTTATGCGACGCAGTTAGAGATTCGCCCCGGGAACAGGCCACAGAGGGCCCCGAGAGAGGGCCGCCGGTCGCCTGAAAGAGAACACGCGGGCCTTCCAGCCAGCTACAGCCGCGACAGCTCAGCCCACCAGCGCCGCAGTGTTCGACAGCGTGCCGATGCCTTCGGCCGAAATAGAAACCACGTCGCCCGGGCGTAGCGCGGCCTCCTGCGTCACGATAATGCCCGTGCCGGTGAGCAGCACCGATCCGGCGGGGACGGGATTGGCGCGCAGGAGGTAATCGATGAGCAGTTCGATCTTCCGTCCGAGTTTCGCCGTCGAGCTGTGACCCTCGAACAACAGCGAGCCCGCGCGGTGAATCGTGCAGGTCATATCCAACGCGTAGGGATCGGCGAGTTCATCCGCCGTAACGAACCACGGCCCGAGCGCGCAGCACCCGGTGAAAATTTTCGACTGCGGCAAGTACAGGGGATTCTCCCGTTCGATGTCCCAGGCCGACACATCGTTGGCCAGAGCATAGCCGAGGACGGTCCCCTTGGAGCCGAGCAGCACGGCCAGTTCAGGCTCGGGCGCCGTAAACGCCGAGTCCTTGCGGATTCCGATCGGCGCGTCCGGACCGACGCACACCCGCCCCGTGCCCTTGAAGAAGATTTCGGGCCGCGGTGCGGTGTAGGCATGACGGTAAAAACCTTCCCGCGTGCCGTGTTCTGCGTCGCGGAACGAGGCGCTCATCTCATAGGTGCAGCCGCAAGCCCACACCTCGCGCGGGAGGATCGGGATCCTGGGCGGAGCCTCGATGTGGCCCTTGCTGACGTGCCGTCCCAGGAAGGCGAGGAATGGCACGTGCTGCCGCTCGCTCTCGTCCACAAGTTCGCGCACCGTGTAGCCCGGCACGGGCAGCGCGTAACCTTTCTCGAACACCGCGGCCGTGGTGCGGCCTTCCCATTCGATCTGCCCCAACTTCATGAATGATGCCTCAATAGCGGAGATAAACCGTCTTGTAGTCGCTGTAAAACTCCACCGCCGCGGGACCCTGTTCCTTGGGTCCGAAGCTGGAGTCCTTGGTGCCGCCAAACGGGAGCTGATACTCCACCCCGGCGCTCGGCAGATTAATCGTGAGCAGACCGGCTTCCATGCCGCGGATGAATTCGAACACGCGCGCAACATTGGTGGTCTGGATGGAGGCCGAAAGCCCGAATTCACTGGCGTTGGCCAGTTCCATGGCGTGCTCGAAATCACGCGCGCGCAGAACCGCCAGCACCGGCCCGAAGATCTCCTCACGCGCGATGACCGCCTGCGGATCGACGCCGGCGAACAGAGTCGGCTCGACGAACCAACCGCGGTCGTAATCGGGACCTGTCAACCGGCGCCCGCCGGCAAGAGGAGCGCCGCATTCCTGGCGGCCTGCTTCGATGTAGTTGAGCACTGTGCCCATCTGGCCCTCGTCGACACAGGGGCCGATCTCGATCCCCGGCTGCATGCCGTTGCCAACCTTCAGCGCGCGCGTCCGCTGCGCCAGCGCGTCAACGAAGCGGTCGTAGACCGGCTCCTCGACGATGGCGCGCGATGTGGCCGTGCACTTCTGGCCCGTCGAGAAGAAGGCCGCGTTGGCGACATTCTCCACGGCGCTCGTGAAATCCGCGTCGGCCAGCACGATGGTCGGGTTCTTGCCACCCATCTCGAGTTGAATCCGCAGGCGCCGCGCCGAGGCCAGCGCGTGCAGCTTGTGGCCGACCGCGCACGAGCCGGTGAAGGAAACGGCCTTGACCGCCGGGGCCTCGACCAGCGCGCGTCCCAGGCTCCCGCCGGCTCCGGCGACGAAGTTCACCACGCCTTTCGGAATGCCCGCATCGTGGCACGCTTCGACAATGCGCCACGCGCTCAGCGGCGCCGCGGAAGCCGGCTTCAGCACCACCGTGTTGCCGCAGATCAATGCCGGCGCCAGTTTCCAGGCCGGAATCGCGCTGGGGAAATTCCACGGCGTGATCAGCGCCACTACGCCGACCGCCTTGCGGACAGCGAACATTTGCACGCGGTCGCGCTCGCTGGAGGCCAGCGCGCCGGCCAGGCGCGGCCCCTCCGCGGCGAAATAGCGGAAGATGTTGATCGACCGCCGCACCTCGCCCTTGGACTCCGGCAGCGTTTTTCCTTCCTCGCGCGTCATTTCGGCCGAGATCTGCTCGAAGCGCTGTTCGAGCAGATCCGCCACTTTGTAGAGCAACACCCCGCGCGCCGGACCGGTCAGCCCGCTCCAAGCCGGGAACGCGGCCTGCGCCGCAGCAGCGGCCCTTTCAATGTCTTCGGGAATCCCGGCGACGTGCAGCCCCACGACCTCGGACGTATCCGCCGGATTCAGATTCTCGAACAACGGGCCCTCGACCCATTGGCCGCCGATGTAGTTCGGATGGATCTGCGCGCTCATCAGTTCCCTCCTACTTGAAGTTCACCTTGGGAACCTCACGCGCGCGCTCCTCGGTCTTGAAATACTCGTCGTTGCGGTGGAAGCCGAGCATGCCCGCGAAGATGTTGTTGGGGAACAGACCGATGGTCGTGTTGTAGCGCTGCAGCGTTTCGTTGTATTTATGGCGCTCGACCGCGATCCGGTTCTCGGTGCCGGCGAGTTCGTCCGTCAAACGGAGGAAAGTCTCGTCCGCTTTGAGATTGGGGTAGTTCTCCACCACTAGCAGCAGGCGGCTGATGGCGCTGTCCAACTGGCCGTTGGCGGCGATCTTTTCGCCCGGCGTGCGCGCGCCGCCGAGTGCCGCGCGGGCGTTCGCGACCGCCTCGATCACTCCCTTTTCATGCGCCGCATAGCCCTTCACGGTCTCCACGAGATTGGGAATCAGGTCGGCGCGGCGCTGCAGGGCGATGTCCACCTGCGACCACGCGGCCTTGACGGCTTCCCGCTGGCTGACGAGATCGTTGTTCACATTCACCCCCATGGAGAATATGATCAAGCCGCCAATCACCAGCAGCGCCAGCACGACTCCGACAATAATGAGAGCGGTTTTCATGGTCTATCTCCTATCGTTCCAGGCGATTCACAGCCGCCACGAGGGCTGCGATGTCCTTGAGGTATTTTTCGAATAAGCTCCCCGCGTCGAGGTCCCGCGCCTTGGCGCGGCCCTCGCGCAGGTCCAACAAAGTATAAAACGAACGACCCAAAAGACCGAAATGCTGCGCGCAGGCGCCGACCATCTCGCGCTTACTCGCAGGGGCATCCACGCCGGCCAGGCGCAGCGCGTGCCGGCCGAGAATGCAAAACGTTCAACACGGAGTCGGCCATCAGCCGCAGGAGCAGATCTTTGTCGCTCAGCACTCCGGCCGCCTTCTGGCGCAAACGCAGCAGCTTGGCCATCAGCTCGTGCTCGACCTGCGCGCGATAGAACACCTCTTCGATCTCCAGGTTGGCCACGACGTCCTCACCGTGGAGGACGCGCCGGCGCTCCCGCATATCCATGAACTCGATAGGGAAGCAGTCTGTGCTTTCGCGCACTTCGTCGGCGCTCATCAGCAGCGGCGCCGGGTGATGCAACTCGCGCCACCAGCGGAAAATGGGCTCGCTGGCGGCCAGTTCCCTGGTGGTGACTGCTGTGAGGACACAGAACACGTTCAGGTCGGAATACTCGGCATGATGATCGCCTCCGGCCGCCGAGCCGTAGAGAATGACACTCACCAGCGACTTTCCGTGCGCCGCCTTCAACTTGTCCACCAGTTGCTGCAGCAGTTTATCGTGATCGGGCATGGCAATCCCCTGAGATACGTTTCATCACCAGCTACTCGATGCGCCCCCGCCGCCGGAGTCGCCTCCGCCGAATCCGCCAAAGCTGTCGCCGGAATCGAAGCCGCCGAATCCCCCGCCGCCGCGCGTGCGAGGTCCTCCTCCGCCTCCCAGCAGGTTGCCGATCAGCATCCCCGTCAGAAAGCCCCAGAAACCGCCGCCATAAGACGAAGCGGAGCCGCGGCCGCGGACGAACAGGAACAGGAGGAAGATGATCCCCGCCATGATCAGCGGGCCGATCGGCGAATCTTCGGGCTGCGGACGCGTCGCGCTTCGCGGCGCCGTCGCGCCGATGGCGACGCCCTTGGCCGCAGCGATTTTCTCTCCGATCTGACGCGCCGCGTCGGCCAGCGCCTGGGCGTAATCCCCGCTGCGCAGCGACGGCCTCAGGCTGCGCAGCACGCTGCCGACGTATCCGTCGGTGAGGATGGGCTCCAGGCCGTAGCCGACCTCGATGCGCGAGCGGCGATCGTTCACGACGAGCAAAACAAGAACGCCTTCGTTTGTTTTCTTCTGGCCGACGCCCCATTTGCGGTACAGCAGGTTGGCCACATCCTCAACTGGCTCGCCCTCGGTGGTGCGCAGCGTCACCAGAGCGATCTCCGCGCCGGTCGCCTGCTCGACGCCGGCGCAATAGGCGTCGATCTGCTCGCGCGAGCCCTGGTTGACCACCTCGGCGAAATCGCTGACGTAGCCCTGAGGTTTCAAGGCGGCGAAGTCGGCCGCCTGCAGCCCCGCGCACAGCGTACAGAGAACTACGGGCCACCATAGAGCCAAGCGCTTCAACAAATCAGATCTCCTTGTGCGACCCCGAGCTCATCGGTCCGCCCGACGGCCGCCAGCCCGATCTTGCCGGGCTGGAAGAACTCCCGCGCAACCCGCTGGATGTCGCCGGCGGTGACCGCGCCGATGGCCGCGGCCAGCTCGTCCAACGAGTAGAAACGGCCGTACGTCAACCACTGCCGGGCCAGGTTGCTCATCCGGCTGCTGGTCGATTCCAGGCTTAACAGCAGCGCGCCCTTCATGTGCTCGCGGGCACGCCCGAGATCCTCCTCCGGCACCGGCTCGTTCTTCAGGCGGCCTAATTCGGCCAATGTCAGCTCCAGAACGCGCCGGCCGGCCTGCGGCGACGTTCCGGCAAAAACGGCAAGGCAGCCTGTGTCGCGGTGCAGATTCAGCTCCGAGCAGATCGAATAGGCCAGCCCCTGCCGTTCGCGAATGCTCTGAAACAGGCGCGAACTCATGCTGCCCCCCAGGATCACATTCAGCGTATAACAGGCGAAGTGCAGCGGGTGCGCGGCCTCCACTGCCGGCATCCCCAGGCAGAGCTGCAATTGCTGCAGCGAGCGGCGGTTTTTCAACCGGAAGACAGCGCGGCACTCCGGAGCGGGCTGGATCGGGATCGCCTCGCCCGCCGCCAGCGCGCCGAAGTGGCGCTCCACCAGCGCCAGCACTGCATCGTGATTCAGACTGCCCGCCGCGGTCACGGTCACATTAGCCGCCGTGTAGTGGCTCCGATGGTAAGCGCGGAGGTCGTCCTCGTGGAAGCCGGCGATGGTCCGCTTCGTCCCGGCGATCGGCCGGCCGAGCGGATGGCTCTTCCAGAAGTCGCGCACGAAGAGTTCGTGGACCGCCGATTCCGGATCGTCGTTCACCATCTTCAGCTCTTCGAGGATGACGCCCTTTTCCTTCTCGATCTCGATCGGGTCGAATTTCGGATGGCACAGCATGTCGGCCAGAATCTCGAAGGCGAACCTCAAGTGTTCATCCAGCACCTTCATGGTGTAGCCGGACATCTCGACATCCGTAAACGCGTCCAGGTGGCCTCCGATGGCATCCATCTCGCGCGCAATCTGCTCGGCGGAGCGCGACGGCGTGCCCTTGAAGAGCATGTGTTCGATGAAATGCGAGACTCCATTCTCAGCGGCCGATTCCGAGCGCGAGCCCGAGCCGATCCAGAAGCCCACAGCGACGCTGCGCACCGCGGGCATGGCCTGCGTGATCACCCGCAGGCCGTTCGGCAGCACTGTCATGCGGACTTCGTCCTCCGTCCGTTCCAGCGTCATTCATTCCATCTTCGCAGCAACCCGCGCGCCGGCGGCCGCGGGTGGACAATCGGAAGAAGGGGGCGAGATCGATGCAGGCGCTACTGGGACTCGAAACCGAAGAGATTCGCGCGCTGTTGCCCGCGGACGAGCCGGCGTTTCGCGCGCGCCAGATCTACGAAGCGCTGTACCATCGCCGTGCGGCTTCCTTCGACGAGCTGACGACGCTCGCCAAGCCGCTGCGGCAGGAACTCGCCCGGCGCTGCTCGTTCGGTTATCCCGAGGCCGCCGCGGTCTACCAATCGACGGACGGGACGAAGCGCTACCTGCTGCGGCTCGCGGATGGCAAGACGGTGGAGACCGTCTTCATGCCGGAGCAGGCGCGCGACACGCTGTGCATTTCCACGCAGGCCGGCTGCCCCGTCGGATGCGCGTTCTGCCTGACTGCCCAAATGGGGCTTGAGCGCAACCTCACGGCCGGGGAGATCGTCGGCCAGGTGCTGTACGCCGCGCGCGACAACGGCCTGTGGGCGGACTTGAAGCGCATCAACATCGTGATGATGGGCCAGGGCGAGCCGCTGTTGAATGTGCCCGAGGTTCTGAAAGCCGCGCGGATCCTGACCGACGCGAAGGGCCTCGGCCTCTCCCCGCGGCGCATCACCGTTTCCAGCGCGGGCATCGTGCCGCGCATCGCCGAGTTCGCCCAGGCGCCGGACGCGCAGCGGCCCAGGCTGGCGATTTCGCTCAACGCATCGAGCGAGGAGCAGCGCTGCGAGATTATGCCCATTACGCGCAAGTGGCATCTGAAGGATCTGTTGGAGGCCTGCCGCAACTACCCCTTGCGCGCCTGGGAGAAGCTGTCGTTCGAATACGTGCTGCTCAAGGGCGTCAACGACAGCGATGCCGATGCCCGCCGCGTCGCCCGTCTGCTCGCCAACCTCAACTGCAAGCTGAACCTCATCGCCTTGAATCCCGGGCCGGGCATCCCATTCTCGACGCCCGACCCCGGGCGCGCAGCTGCATTCCAGACCATCGTCCGCAAGTCCGTGCCGTGTTTCGTCCGGCGCCCGCGCGGCCTGGACATCTACGCTGCCTGCGGCCAGTTGAAACGTATGCAGACGCCGCCGGCGCTGGTCAACCCCGAGACGGCCCGACCTTGACATGGGGCTGAAGCCTTTCGCTCTTAGAATGTGAATGTGACCTTCCGCCGCATCGCGTTGCCCGCCGCGCTGGCCGCCGCATTCGCGGCCGTGTTGCTGTCCGTGGAAACTCCCTTGTTCCCGGTTCTCAAGAACTCGCTTTTCGCCGGACCCCAGAAGGAAGGCTTCTCGCTGCTGGTGACCAGCCAGATCCTGCGCCCCTGGGGCGATCAGGCGAGCATTGCCGGACGGCCGGTGGAAGGCGTTTTCGACTCTGAAGGACGCTGGTATGCCGTGCTCGGATCGCGCGGCGTGGAGATCTTCGACGCGCCGACAATGGCCCATCGCGCCGAGGTGCTGACGCGCGCGACATCCTATGGCGGCCTGGCGTTCCGCGCGGGCACGCATGAACTGTGGGTCTGCGAGACGACGGGCTCGCGTGACGATTCCATCGCCATCGCGACCCTCGGCGCAAACGGTTCCGCGGAGCGGACCGAGCGCCTCGGCTTCAAGAGCCACACGGTGCCCGCCGGGCTGGCCTTTTCACCGGGCGGCAAAACGGTCTACGCGACGCTCAGCGCCAGCAATACCGTCGCCGTGATCGATGCCGACAATCGCGAACTGCTGCGCGAAATTCCGGTTGGCATTGCGCCGATGGCGATCGCCGTCGCCCGGCAGACCGGCCGCATCTACGTTGCCAATCGGGGCGGACGCCGGCCCAAGCCGGGAGAAACCACGGCGTTCACGGCGCGGTCCGAGGTGCTCACCGAACCCGTGACGGGATCCTCGGCCAGCGGCACGTTGTCGGTTCTCGATCCGCGGAATCCGGGGTCCGTCAGCGAGTATGCGACTGGCCTCGCGCCTTCCTCCATCGCCATCTCGGAGGATGGCGCGATGCTCGCTATCGCCAACGCGCATTCGGATTCTGTGTCGATCTTCGACACCGTCCGCATGTCCTCCGTCGAGGTGCGCATCCCCTCTTTCCCCGAGGGCACGTTCGGCAGCCAGCCCGTGTCGGTGGCGTTCGCGCCCGGCGGCAAGAGGCTCTACGTTGCTTGCGCCGGCATCAACGCCTTGGGCATCGTCGAACAAGGCCCGCGCGCGGCGTGGCGCTTTGTCGGAGCGCTGCCGGCGGCATGGTTCCCGGTTTCGGTGGCCGTCGCCGTGGACGGCGGCGTGCGCGTCGTCGCGGTGAAAGGGACGGGCAACAACGCGACTCGGGACGGCGGCCACAACACGCTCAGTTACGAAGGCACGGTCTCCTCCTACCCTCCCGCGCTGTTGGAACGCCACGCCGCGGGTCTGCGCGAGGTGCGCGCCGCCAACGCTCCGCAATTCGAACCCGCGGGCGGCGTCGCCAACCTCGCCTCGCTGGGCATCCGGCACGTCTTCCTGATCATCAAGGAGAACCGCACCTACGACCAGGTGCTCTCCGACCTGCCGCGCGGCGAGCGCGACCCGCGTTATCTGATGTACGGCCGCGACGTGACGCCGAACCAGCACGCGCTGGCCGAGCAGTATGTCCTGCTCGACAACTTCTATACCAGTAGCGAGATCAGCTTCGACGGCCACCAGTGGCTGACCATGGCCTTCGTTTCGGACTATGTGCAACGCTCTTTCGCGGCCTCGCCACGCGGTTACTCCTGGAACATGGACGACGCGCTGACCGTCGCGCCGACCGGCTTCTTCTGGCAAGGCGCGCCGCGGCAGATCGATGTGAAACTGATGGGCGAAGCGACCAACCCGGCGCGCTGGGACCCGGCCGCGAGCGTCGTGAAGGACATCAATGAAAGCGATCTGCAGGGCTGGGAAGCGTACTGGAAAATGTACCAGGAGGGGCGCTGGCGCGAAGCCGCGGCAGCCAGGCCCGCCGTGCCCGCGCTGGGCCGGCTGGTTGACCGGAGTTATCCCACATCCACGATGAACATCACCGACCAGATTCGCGCCGAGGCGTTCCTGGAGCGGCTGCGGGCTTGGGAAAAGAACCGCCAGGCGCCAGAACTCGCGGTGATCACCCTCACCTCCGACCACACCATGGGCACGCGCCCGGGCTTTCCAACGCCGCGCGCTATGGTGGCTGACGACGATTTCGCGCTGGGCCGCATGGTGGAGGCGCTGTCAAAGAGTAGCTTTTGGGCGCAGACGCTGGTGCTGGTCACCGAGGACGACGCCCAAGACGGGGTTGACCACGTTGACGGCCACCGCACGGTGTGCTTCGCCATCGGACCGCACGTGCGGCGCGGAGCACTGGACCCCACACACTATACCCACGCCAGCCTGCTTCGTACCATCCAGGAGATCTTCCGGATCCCGCCGCGCACGCGCTTCCTCGCCGCCGCCCGGCCGATGACCAGCATCTTCCAGCCGCGGGCCGACCTGACGCCCTACACGGTGCTGCAGCCGCGCATCTCACTCACCGAGATGAACCAGCCCCTGAGTTCTTTGAGAGGCCGCCAGCGCGAGGCCGCCCTCGCGTCTTTGCGCTTCAATCCGAACCACGTGGACGACATCCCCACGGCGACCATGAATCGCATTCTGTGGTGGGAGGCGAAGGGCTATTCAGTGCCCTACCCGGTTCAACGAGCCGCTACAGCGCCTCGACGATCAGGCACTTCAGGTACAGCGTCTCCGGCACCGTGAGCAGGACCGGGTGATCCTGTGCCTGCGACCGGCGCTCCAGGACGCGCAGCGTCTTGCCGGCCTCCAGAGCCGCTTGCGCCAAAGTCTCGAGCAGCGCCGCTTCGCTGACGTGATAGCTGCACGAGCAGGTCACCAGCACGCCCCCTGTATCCAGCAGCTTCAAGGCCTTCAGGTTGATTTCCCGGTAGGCTTTCAAAGCGCCTTCGACAGCCGGCTTCGACTTGGCGAATGCCGGCGGGTCGAGCACGATGGTCTGGAACTTGCGCCGCGCCTGGACGCAGCCGGAGAGGTATTCGAAGACGTCGGCCTCGCGGAAGCTGACATTCGCGACGTTGTTCCCGGCCGCGTTGGCCCGCGCCGCTTCGAGCGCCGCCGGCGACGATTCCACGGCTTCCACCGAATCGCACTTCGCGGCGATGTGCAGCGCGAAGCCGCCCGTCGAGCTGAAGCAATCCAGGGCCCGCCCGTGCGCCCAGCGCGCCGCCGCGACGTAGTTTTCGCGCTGGTCCAGGTACACGCCGGTCTTCTGTCCGTGTAACACGTCGGCCAGCAGCGTCAGCCCGTTCATGCGCACCGGCGCCCGTTCCGGCGCTTCGCCCAGCAGCGTCGCGGTCGTTTCCCCGAGCTTCTCGTGCCTGCGCGATGGCACATCGTTGCGCGCGACGACGCAGCGCGGATGCAACAGCTCTTCGATGCACCCGACGATCTCGCCGCGCGTCCGTTCCATGCCCTGCGTCAGGAATTGAGCCACCACGCAGTCGGCGTAGACGTCGATGATCAGCCCCGGTAGCAGGTCGCCCTCGGCATGCACCAGGCGGTAGGCATCCGAATTCTCCACCACGCGCGCGCGATGCTTCGCCGCCGCCTGCAGCCGCCGAAGATAAAAAGCCCGGTCGGCCGCCTCGGCGTGCCGCGACAACAGCCGCAGCGTGATCTTGGATGCGTCGCTGTAATGGGCGATGCCCGCCGTGCGGCCGCGTTGCGTAATCACGCGCACCGTGTCGCCGCCTTTGGCGCCGCCTCTTCCCGCGACGTCGGCTTCGTAGATCCACAGGTGGCCAGATTCGATGCGTTCTTCGCCCCGCCGGCTGACCTGGACGGCGGGCAGGTTCAGTTTGTCGTTCAAGCCCGGCCCCGTTCCATGTTCAGCAGCCGCGCAATGCGCTCCTCGGTCGGCGGGTGTGTCGAAAACAGGCGCGCCAGCGATGCGCCGCTGAAGGGTTTGACGATGTACATGTGCGACATAGACGGAGACACGTCCATCGGGATCCGCTGCGAATAGGTTTCCAGCTTGCGCAGGGCCGAGACGAGTTCATCGGGATTGCCGGTGTACTCGGCGGACGCCGCGTCGGCGCTGAATTCGCGCGTGCGCGAGATGGCCATCTGAATGAGGGCCGCCGCCAGCGGCGCCAGCATCATCATCAGCAGCGCCGCGATCGGGCTGCCGCCGTCGTCATCGTCGTCGCGCCGGCCGCCGAAAAAGAAGGCCATCTGCGCGGCCCATGTGATGGCCGAAGCGATGGTGGCGGCAATGGAACTGGTCAGTATGTCACGATTTTTCACATGCCCGAGTTCGTGCGCGATCACGCCCTCGATCTCGCGATCCTGCATCAGCTCGAGCAGACCGGCCGTCACCGCAACGGATGAATGCGCGGGGTTGCGGCCCGTGGCGAAGGCGTTCGGGGCCTGCTGCGGAATCACCCACAATTTGGGCATCGGCAGGCCCATGCGGTCGCACAGCGGCTTCACGATCCTGGCCAGCCGCCAGAAGACCTCCGGATTCTCGGTCTCGCTCAACCGCACCGCGCCGCTGGAGGCCAGGGCGATCTTCTCCGAGAAAAAATAGCTGAAGAAGTTCATCGCGATCGCGATGAAAAGCGCAATCAGCATGCCGTTCTGACCGGCCACCAGGCGTCCGCCGAGAATCAGCAGACCGCTCATCAGGCCCAGCAGAACTGCGGTTTTCAGCCCATTCATCGTGTCCTTCGACTCCTCAATTCCATTGTCTCGGATGCGCCCGGTGGGGGCTCGCGCGCTCTACTTCTTGGCCGTCCACTCGGTGATCCAATCGATGAAGCTGCGGTACCACAGCAGGCTGTTCTGCGGCTTCAGCACCCAGTGGCCCTCATCGGGATACACGATCAGCTTCGAGGGCACTTTCTGCTCCTGCAGCGCCGTGAACAGTTGCAAACCCTGTGTGTATGGGACGCGGAAATCGAGCTCTCCGTGAATCACTAGCGTCGGCGTCTTGAACTCCTTGGCATACGTCGATGGCGACCACTTCTCGTACAGTTCCGGCTGTTGCCACGGCATGCCCAGGAATTCCCAGGCGGGGAACCATAGTTCCTCGGTGGCCCCGGTTTCACTGCGCAGATCGTAAACGCCGGCGTGCGAAATCAAGGCCTTGAAGCGCGTGGTGTGGCCCAGGATCCAATCCACCATGTATCCGCCGTAGCTCCCCCCGGCGGCTGCCATCCGGTCGCTATCCACATACGGCAGGCTCGCCACGTAGTCCGTTACGGCCATAATGTCGTCGTACGCGCGCCCGCCCCAATCACTGTTGATTTCATCCGTGAATTTCGTGCCGTAGCCCTCCGACCCCCGTGGATTGGGCATCGCCACCACAAAGCCCGCCGCGGCAAACACCTGGGCGTTCCAGCGGTACGTCCAGGACTCGCCCCACGAGCCCTGCGGTCCGCCGTGAATCAGCATCAACGCCGGGTACTTCTTCCGCCCATCGAACCCCGGCGGCTTCAGCAGGAAGCTGTGCACCAGCGCGCCTTCCGCGCCGCTGGTCGTGAACTCCTCCTGCGGGCGCAAATCGTACGCGCTGAGGAGGGCGTCGTTCAGATGCGTCAAGGCCACCGGCGTGCCTCCGCCGGAGAGTGCCTTGAAGATCTCGACCGGGCTCGCACCGCTCTGCTCCGTGTACACCAGCGTTCTGCCGTCGGACGTAAACTGCAGGTCGTCGACGAACGCGTTGCCCGCGGTGAGGATGCGCGTTCCGCCGCCCGTCACGGCGATCAATTGGGCAATCTGCCTTCCGCGGTCATCCACCGTGAACGCGATCCGTTTCGAATCGGGGTGCCACGCGAAGCCCGTCACATGGCGGTCCAGGCTTTCCGTGAGCACGCTGATCTGGCCGCTTTCGCGGTTGTAAACCGCCAGCCGCCAGCGGTCGCTCTCGTATCCCGCGCGCTCCTGCAACCGCCAGGCAATCCATTTGCCGTCGGGCGAGTACTTCGGTCCGGCGTCGGCACCGGGGCTGGTCGAGATCTTGCGCGCCTCGCCGCCCTCGATTGGCACCGTGTAGATCTCCCAGTTCGTGCTCATCGCCTGGTCTTCGTCCAGATCGGCGGCGTAGGCGATCTCTTTGCCGTCGGGCGAGATCTCGTAGTCGTCTCCGCCCTCCAGCGAAAACGGCGGCACATCGAACTTCAACCCCGGCGTCAGGTCCCGCGCCGCGCCGCCCTCCGGCGCGACGACCATCAGGTGCTTGCGCCGTTCTCCGCGCCACTCGGTCCAATGCCGGTATAGCAGCGCAGTATAAACTCGCGCCTTGACCTGGCTCTTCCCTTCGGCCTCGATCCGACTGGCGTTGCAGGCGTCGTCGGCATTGCAAGCCGGGTACACTTCGCTGACGAAAATCAGCCATCGCCCGTCCGGGCTCCACTTCACGCCGGACGCCTCGCTCGCCAGCTTCGTCACCTGCCTGGAGAGCGAGCCATCGGGGTTCATCGTCCAGATTTGCGACGATCCGCCGCGCGTCGAAACATAGGCGATCCGCCTGGAATCCGGCGACCAGCGCGGCGTGTCGTTGTTGCCTTCCGTGGTGATCTGCCTCGGCGTTCCGCCGGCCAGCGGCACGATCCAAATCTGGCGCGGACGCGTGTTCTTCTCCACATCGATGCTCGTCACCGAGAAGGCGACCCATTGCCCGTCGGGAGAAACCTGCGGGTCGGCGATGCGTTTGATCTTGAGCAGGGCCTCTGCCGTGAACGGCGCTTTTTGGGCCGGAAGAAGCGCACACAGCAGTGCCAGGGAGGTCAACAAACGGAGCGGCATACCTGAATTGTAACGGGCCGGATGGTAGCATGAAAGATTCCCCGGCGCGCGCCAGAGTCCACGGCAGGTTACGTCCATGATCCGGCCCTACAAAGGCATCTACCCCAAAATCGCGCCTTCGGCCTACGTCGATCAAGCTTCGCAGGTGATCGGTGACGTGACCATGGGCGAGCGCGCCAGCATCTGGCCCTGGGCCGTTGCCCGCGGCGACGTCAATCGAATTGAGATCGGCGCCGATTCCAATATCCAGGACGGCTCCGTGCTGCACGGCGAACTCGACCAGTATCCGGTGTTGATCGGCGACCGCGTCACCGTCGGCCACATGGTCTGCCTGCATGGCTGCGTCGTCGAGGACGATTGCCTGATCGGCATCGGCGCCATTGTCCTGAACGGCGCACGCATCGGCCGCGGTTCCGTCGTCGCCGCCGGTGCGCTGGTGCCGGAAGGGATGCAGGTGCCGCCCGGATCGATGGTGATGGGCGTTCCGGCCAAGGTGCGCCGCCCGCTGACGGAAGCGGAGCGGGCCCGATTCACCCAGAACTACCAGCGTTACATCGGTTACCGTCAGCAATACCGGGACGACCCCATTTCATGATCAAGTCAGTCCGAGGCACGCGCGACATTCTTCCTCCTTCATCGGCCGTCTGGAACCATGTGGAAACGGTCGCCCGCGAAGTTTTCCGCGTTTACAATTATTCCGAGATTCGCACCCCGATCTTTGAGCAGACCGAGTTGTTTGCCCGCGGCGTCGGCGGGGAGACCGACATCGTTTCCAAGGAGATGTACACCTGGGACGACCGCGACGGCGCCTCGCTCACCCTGCGCCCGGAGTGCACCGCCTCGGTCATCCGCGCCTGCATCGAGCACCATCTGGACCAGCTACCGGGCCTGAGGAAGTTTTATTATTTCGGACCCATGTTTCGTCGCGAACGCCCGCAAAGAGGCCGTTTCCGCCAGTTCTCGCAGATCGGCGCCGAGGCCATCGGTTCGGAATCGCCCGCCATCGACGCCGAGCTGATCGAGATGGTGCTCGAAATCCTGATCCGTTGCGGCGTGGAACAGCCCCGCCTGATCCTCAATTCGGTCGGCTGTCCGCTGTGCCGCCCGGCGTTCATTGAATTGCTGCGCCAACGCCTGCAGGAAGTGAAGAGCCAAATGTGCGAGGACTGCCAGCGGCGCGTGGATACGAACCCGCTGCGCGTGCTCGACTGCAAAGTGCCCGAGGACCAGCCCTTCGTCGACCGCCTGCCGTCGATCCTCGACCATCTCGGCCCGGAGTGCGCCACGCACTTCGCCGTCGTGCGCGAGCTGCTCGATGCGCGCGGCATCGGCTACGAAATCCGCCCCCGTCTCGTTCGCGGCCTGGACTACTACACGAAGACGACATTCGAAGTCGTTCACGGCGCTCTCGGCGCGCAGAACTCCGTCCTTGGCGGCGGGCGTTACGACGGCCTGGCCGAGTCGCTCGGCTCGCGCGTCCCCCTGCCGGGCATCGGTTTTTCGATCGGCGAAGACCGCCTCGTCATGACCATCGAGGAGCGGCTGGACGCCGCGTCGCTTACGCCGCTCGACCTGTACGTCGTGCCGATGGGCGCTGCGGCCGTGCGCCATTCAGCTCTGCTGGCGCGCGACCTGCGCCGTGCCGGCGTCGTCGTGGAGGTCTCCACCGACGCCAAGGTCAAGCGTGCCATGGAGCTCGCCAACAAGCTGAACGCGCGCTTCGCGCTGCTGCTCGGCGATAACGAGATCGCGGCGGGCGTGTACGCCCTCAAGGACATGGCCAAGACCGAGCAGCGCAACGTGACGCGCGAGGAGTTGTTCGCCGCGCTCGGCCGGCGTTAGCCCGGCGCGCCTCGAGAACGGCTACTGATCCGCGGTAGCATCCAACAACGCCCGGCCAATCTAGTCTCGGGCCCTCCCAGCTTCAAGCCCGGGCAAAACGTTGCCGTAAACTCTGCGGAACAAGTCGGCTCCGAGCCTTTGCTGGATCGCCCGCAACCGGATCTCCGCGTCGTCCGCCTCGGGAAACTGCTGCCGCAGACCAGCCTCACACATCGCTCGGACTAGGGCCGACTGCTGGAGCGCCTGCCGAATCCGGTCTCCGGCGCTCATGCCCCGTTCGATTTGAAGGAATGCCTCCCAGGCCTTCGGTGAAGTGTCGAGCGGCCGCATGAGCTTAGTATGCCAGCGCCCGTCAGGCTGTGGGCGCTCATGCCTCCGGACAATCCGCACTTCTTCCCGGTGGAGTTCCCAATACGCCCCTCCGCTTTCGTGTAAACTGCCATCCGGGAGACGCTACCCATGCGCAGATTCTTGACTTTGCTGATGGCTGTCACGCTGGCCTTTCTGGCCGGCTGTGCCCGCCGCTCGCCGGAGCAGGCCCGGGCGTTCGTGGAAAGGGTGGAGATCGAATTGCTCGATGCCGGCAACGCCGCCAACGTCGCGCAGTGGGTCCAGGAGACCTACATCACCGGCGATACACAGGCCATCGCCGCTGCGGCCAACGAGAAGCTGACCGCGATCCAGGTCCGCCTGGCCAAGCAAGCCGCCCAATTCGACGGCCTGGCCCTGCCCGAGGATGTCAAACGCAAGCTCCTCTTGATCAAGCTCGGTATCACCCTCCCCGCGCCCTCCGATCCAAAGGAAAACGCCGAGGTCGCGCGCCTGGCCTCAGCGCTCGACGCGGCCTATGGCAAAGGCAAGTACTGCCCCGCCGGCGACACCGCGAAGTGTCTCAACATCGACGACATCACCAAGATCATGGCCACCAGCCACGATCCCAAGCAGCTCCTCGACGTCTGGCAGGGCTGGCACTCCATCTCGCCCCCCATGCGCCAGGACTACGCCCGCCTGATCGGGCTCGCCAACAAAGGCGCCAGGGAGCTGGGCTTCGCCGATACCGGCGCCCTGTGGCGCTCGGGCTACGACATGCCGCCCGACGACTTTGCCAAGGAGCTTGACCGCCAGTGGGAGCAGGTCAAGCCGCTTTACGTCCAGCTTCACGCCTACACGCGCTGGAAGCTGCATGAGAAGTACGGCGACATCGTCCCCGCGAGCGGCCCCATCCCGGCCCACCTCCTCGGCAACATCTGGGCCCAGACCTGGGACAACCTCTATCCCCTGCTCGCCCCCAAAGACGCCGACCCCGGCTATGACCTCACGGCCATCCTCAAGCAGCGCAAGACCGAACCGCTGCAGATGGTCCGCTACGGCGAAGCCTTCTTCAAGTCGTTGGGCTTCGCGCCTCTACCCAAGACCTTCTGGGAGCGCTCGATGTTCATCCGCCCGCGCGACCGCGACGTGATCTGCCACGCCTCGGCCTGGGATCTCGACAATGTCGAGGACCTGCGCCTCAAGATGTGCATCGACATCGTCGCCGAGGACTTCTACACCGTCCACCACGAGCTCGGCCACAACTTCTACCAGCGCGCCTACGACCGCCAACCGTTCCTGTTCCGTAATTCCGCCAACGACGGTTTCCACGAGGCCATCGGCGACACCATCGCCCTCTCCATCACCCCCGCCTATCTCGTCCAGCTGGGCTTCATTAAGCAAGTCCCCGACGCATCGAAGGACACCGGGCTGCTGCTGAAGAAGGCTCTCGAAAAGATCGCCTTCCTGCCCTTCGGCCTGTTGATTGACCAGTGGCGCTGGAAGGTCTTCTCTGGCCAGATTCCGCCCGAGAAGTACAACCAGGCGTGGTGGGATCTACGCCTGAAATACGAAGGCATCGCCCCCTCGTCCCCGCGCGGCGAGGAGTTCTTCGACCCCGGGGCGAAGTACCACGTCGCCGGCAACGTGCCCTACATGCGCTATTTCCTGGCGGACATTTTGCAGTTCCAGTTCCACAAGGCGCTGAGCCAGACCGCCGGCTGCAAGGATCCGCTGCATCGCTGCTCCATTTACGGCGACAAAAGGGCCGGCGCCAGGCTCAACGCCATGCTGGAAATGGGCCTCTCCAAGCCCTGGCCCGATGCCCTAGAGAAAATCGCCGGCACGCGCCAGATGGACGCCGGCGCGATCCGCGAGTATTTCGCTCCTCTGGAGAAGTGGCTCCAACAGCAGAACCAGGGCCATCCCGTGGGGTGGTAGCTCCCCCTGTCGGCCCGTTTCCATCCCGGGCGGCGTGAAAACGTCGCCCGCCTACATCTTGTGATCACTGGTCCACTGCCCGATGCGGAAGATGACAAACTCAGCGGGCTGCACCGGCGCCACTCCGATCAGCACCACCAGTCGGCCGTTGTCGATGTCGTTTTGCGTCATCGTCGTCCGGTCGCACCGCACGAAGTACGCCTGCTCGGGTTTCTGGCCCTGCAGCGCGCCCGATTTCCACTCGTTGAGCAGGAACTGCCCGACGCTCTGGAGCACCTGCGCCCACAGCGCCTCGCCGTTGGGTTCGAACACCGCCCACTGCGTTCCCCTGTCGATGGAATGCTCCAGGTACGCGAAGTAGCGCCGCAGGTTGACGTACTTCCACTCCGGATCCGAGCTGACCGTACGCGCGCCCCACACCAGGTACCCGTGCCCCGTGAAGAAGCGGAGAACGTTGACGCCCTCCTGCTCAAGCGCCGCCGACTGATTCTGGTCGAGCACCTGCTCCAGGCCCACCGCCAGTGTTACCGCTTCACCAGCCGGCGCCTTCCAGACGCCCTGCGACGCATCGTTCCGCGCATAAATGCCCGACACGAAACCGCTCGGGGGCACGAAGAGCTTCCCTCCCGTGATCGGATCCACCACCTGCACCCACGGGTAGTACAGCGCTCCGTAGTTCGAGTTGAGCTGCGCCCGCAGCGCGCCCACCTGAGCCGCGCTCTGCCCGTCGCCGCTGTCCAGCACGGCGAACCGGTATAGCAACTGCTCCGCGTGAGCGATCAACAGGCTGACGATCTTCGCGGCCTCGTCCCGGTAGCCGCTCTCCATCCCGTACGTCGCCCCAGGCGCCGCCACGATCGACACTTCGTCGATCTGCTCCAGCGCGTGCAACCCCGTGCCGGAGCGCCCTGCGCCGGCCGCCTGCCCTGCGTAGTCCCCGGCCAGCGGCCGCGCCCCGTCGCTGCTCCCCTGGAAAGCCCGGTAGACCCGCGACACGTACAACTGTTGACCCCCGTTATCGAAGAACGCCCGTGCCGCATGCCACATGAAATTGGGCATGTGGGCGTTACCAGCGAACTGCAACGGCCGTCCATCGCCGTAGACGCCTTCGAACTTGCTCAGGCTGGTAATGAGGTTCGGCGGACCCTCGATCGGGCCCCTGCGCGTCGGTCCCACGAACCCCGCCGTGGACGTGTTCAGGCCTTCGATCGGCCTGCGGTTCGGCGGACCTTCATCGACGTAGACTCCTGGTGCGACGTACTCCGGCATCCCTGCCTCCTTCCCTCTGGTCCCTTTCCCGGAGGTGTTGGTTGACAAGAATACCAGACTGGCGCGCGATCAGACCAGTCGCTCTCCAACCCCGTCGTTGCTTGCTTACGTCCCGCTCTCGGCTTTCGCCTCAACGGCGCCCTACGACAACCGGTACGTGTCCGCCTTCGCGTCCCACAGGACGACTTTTTTCTGCTTGTAGCTCATGACCGACAGGAACCCCGGCACCGCCGCCTCGTAGCCCGCCTGCGGCGGCGCGATCGGCTTCTCCAGCCCGCGAATCGCATTCAGGAAATTCCGGATGTGAGCCTCCACCGCCAGGTTGTCGTTGCCCGGCAGCGAAATGGTTGTCTCCTTGCGGTTCTTCACCACCTCGGGCATGTTCGGCCGGTACACCTCCGGATAGAAATTCAGCGTCGAGCGGTTCAGCACCTCGATCGTCCCCTCCTCGCCCAGGTACTGCTCGCCGTATCCGTTGTGCGCGTTGCCCAGGTAGCACGAGTAGTTGACGTGCAGCTTATCCGGGTAATCCAGCAGCACGCTCCACGTGTCCGGCACGTCCCGGTCGTCATCCACGGTCCACTGCAGCACGCCCCCCGTCGCCACTACCGAGGCCGGGATCCCGCGCCCCAGCACGAACGCCGTGATGTCGGTCTGGTGCACCATCAGGTCCGTCGCGATGCCGCTCGAATAATCCCAGTACAGGCGCCATTGCCGGTAGCGGTGCGGATCGAAGGGCCGCTTGCGCGCCGGTCCGAGGAACTTCTGCCAGTCGGCGTTGGCCTCCGTCAGCGCCGGATCGATCGGATACCGCCAGGCCGCCGCACCGCTCGGCTCCGCGTTGCGGTACCAGAATGCCCGCACATAGTGGCAATCGCCGATCATCCCCTGTGAAATCATCGCTTTAGCCATCTGGTAGAGGCTGTTGGACCGGTTTTGCGTCCCCACCTGGATCACGCTCTTCGACTGCGCCACCGCGCGCATGATCTCCTGCGCCTCCTCGAGCGTATGTGCCAGTGGCTTTTCCACATACACGTTCTTGCCCGCCGCAATCGCGTCCAGCAGCATCTGGCAATGCAGATGCTCGGGCGTAGCGATCACCACCGCCTCCACTTCCTTGTCGGCCAGCAGATCGCGATAATCCAAATACGTCTTGGGCGTGTTTTGTCCTTTAGTTTGAACAACATCCTTACCCTGCGCCAGGTTCGTGCTGAAGGTGTCGCACAGCGCCACCACGCGGATTTTTGCCGCGTTGCCCGCGTACGCCCGCTCCTCCAGGTAGCGGCCCCGCGTGCCCGTGCCGATCCACCCCATCTGGATCCGCTCGTTCGCGCCCACAGCCGGCGCCGCCAGCGCCGCCGCGGCCGCCGTCTTCACGAAACTGCGGCGGGAGTATTCTTGAGCCATCTGTGCCTCCTGTGGGTACGGCCCGTGCCGCGCGCACGCGCCGCATCCAACCCCTAAGCATATCGAATCATTCATCCTGAGGCCTACGCTCGGACCACTTGCGTTGCGGTAGTTTAATGTCTTTTTTGGTCCCATTTGCTACTTGCGGGCGACTCTTTTAGCGGCGCTGATGTTACAATTCTCCTATATCTGTCTGACCGTAGGCCGCCGGGTCTCCGCCCGGCAGTGGGTGTCGGCGGTTCAAAGACAGAGTGCTTCGGGTATCGTCAGTGATTATTGCTTCCGCCATAGATCCACGAGTTCAAGGCCCGAAACACCGGGCGGAAAAGGGGTTCCGGAACGTCTCCCGGCAGTCTGCCCGCTTGCGCTCCACCGCCGTTAGGCGGGGCGCCAGCCCGCGGCCCGGGCCGACCAGCGTGGCGGAAGCAGGATTTCCACCAGCCACGCCGGCTGCTCTTTTGGATCTTCGACCGGCGCCCGCGCGGCCTCGACGCCGTGGGTGCACTCTCCCCGCCTTGTCGCGGTACGGTTTTCTTGCCGCAGTCACCAGAACGTCTGCCTGCCTCGACGGCCCCCAGGGCCGTGGCTCGGCGCTCGATGTCTGCGGCTTCTTGTGGGCACGCGGAACCCCTGTAGCGCCGGGACGGGGGGACCGGGAAGAACGTTCGAGGTCCGGCTCGTTTGGGGGTTTGAATGCTTTTCGGCCGCGCGGCCGCCGTCCGCGATGGCTTTTCGACGGCCGAACCAGTTGGGACAATCTTGACGGGAGGTTAGTATGCGAGAGTGCATGGGGGGCAGAGGGCTCGGCGTCCTCACACAGTGCCTGCCGCTCATCGCTTCTGCACCGGCCAGTTTTCGAATAAAGGAAGGTAGCTATGCGAACTAGTCAGCAACATTTTTGGCGCGCTCTTGCGGGCGTGCTTTTTCTGGCAGCTGCTCCGGCCTTGTTCGGCCAGTCGCTGGTCACAGGCGACATCACGGGCACGGTTACGGACGCCACCAAGGCGTTAGTGGTTGGGGCGAAGATGAATTTGAAGAATCTGGAGAATGGGAGCGTCCAGACTGCCATCGCCTCGACCGGTTCGTACCGTTTCAGCCTGCTGAAGCCCGGCCGCTACGAAGTTTCAGCGTCAATGGCTGGCTTCCTGAAGTCCGAGCGGCAGGTGACGGTCGCCGTCGCCGAGGCCGTGACCGCCGATTTCACGCTCGAACTCAGCAAGTCCGTGCAAACCGTCGAAGTCGCCGCGGTCGCGCCTTTGATCAACCCCGACGCCAGCAACAATACTTCGTTCTCGCAACAGGAAGTGGAGCTGTTGCCCAGCGCCGGCGGTGACATCACCAACATCTTGTGGACCGCTCCGGGCGCGGTTGCCAACTCCACCGGAGGCTATGGCAACTTCACCGTCAACGGTCTGCCGGCCACTTCGAATCTGTATACCGTCAACGGCGAAAACGACATGGACCCGTACTTCAACATCAACAATTCGGGCGCCTCCAACCTCATGCTGGGGCAGAACGAGTTGCAGGAAGCAACGGTTGTCTCCAACGCTTACGGCGGCCAGTTCGGCCAGCTCTCCGGCGCGCAGGTCACCTACGTGACCAAGTCGGGCACCAACGAGTTCCATGGCAATGCGCAGTACTGGTGGAACGGCCGCGTGATGAACGCCAACGATTGGTGGAGCAATTACTACGGCTCCCCGCGTCCGTTCTCCAACGCCAATCAGTGGGCTATGTCGCTCGGCGGTCCGATTATCAAGAACAAGCTGTTCTTCTTCGCCGACAACGAGGGCTTGCGCTTCGTTCTCCCCAACGTCTTCTCGACGACGATTCCGACGCAGGACTTCGTGAACGCCACCATGGCTAATGTGACCAACCTGGAGCCTACAGAGGCGCCCATGTATAAGCGCATGTTCGCCCTGTGGGAGAATGCAGCGGGCGCCTCCAACGCCCAGGTGATCCCCAATTCCAGCTATTGTAATGCGCTCACTCTGCCCGGTTTCGACCCCACCACGATGCATTGCGCCGCCCGCTTCTCATCCAGCGCCTCTGCGCTGGGAACGGAGTGGATGCAGACCATCCGTGGCGACTACAAGATCGGGACCAACGACGACATTTACTACCGCTGGAAGCTCGACCACGGCCTGCAGCCGACTTCGCTCAATGCCATCAGCCCGGCTTTCAACGCCCTTTCCAACCAGCCGGAATTCGACAACCAGCTGCATGAGACCCACATCTTCGGCCCGAGCGCGACCAACTCCTTTACGGCCTCCCTCAGCCACTATGTGGCCCAGTTCGCGCAGAATCATGCTGCCGCGGTTGCCGCCTTCCCCTACGACGTCATCGACTCGGGAGAGGTGCCCTTCACTGGCATTAACCTGCTACGCGATTTCCCCCAGGGCCGCAACATCACCCAGTACCAGTTCATCGACGATTTCTCACTGCTGAAGGGCAAGCACAGCCTGAAATTCGGCCTTAACTTCCGCCGCTACGACACCAGCGACCACAACTTCTTCTTCAATTCGCCGGCCGCGTACTTCGGCTACGTCCCGTCGGGCCTGCAGGAGATGGTCAACGGTTATGCCTATCAATACCGTCAGACTGATAACCTCGCCAGCGACGTGCCGGTCGCCATGTGGGGCATGGGCATTTACGCCGAGGACAACTGGGCCATCAGGAAGAACCTGAAGCTGACGCTGACCCTGCGCGCCGAGCACAGCTCCAACCCGGTCTGCCAGTTCAACTGTTTTGCCAACTTCAAGAGCGATTTCTATTCGCTGGCCAGCGTGACCAGCTCGAGCCCCGGCGACGTGGCCTACAGCTCGGACATTGCTGCCAACCAGCACCAGGCCTTCCCGGGGATCGATACCATCAACTGGTCGCCGCGCATCGGCTTTAGCTGGTCCCCCGGCTCCGACAACAAGACCGTCATCAGCGGTGGTTTTGGGATCTTCTACGACGGCGTTCCGGAAGGTCTGGTCGACGACCTGTTGGCCAATCCTCCGGTCGCCGTCTCCATTCGCGTGCGTCCGGCGACCGGCACTTTGCCCTTCGACCCCGCCGGCGGGGCGGCCACCTGGGCCGCTTCGGCCGCCGCTTTCAGCCTTTCTAGCAGTTACAATCAGATCTCATCCGCGCTTCATGCGCTCGGTTCTGTTTTCGCGGCGCCGGCTGTGACGTCCTTCCCCAGCACCATGCACACGCCCGAGACGTCGGAATGGAACTTCAGCATCCAGCGCCAGTTCGGCAATTCGTACGCCTTGAACCTGAGCTACGTCGGCAACCATGCCGTGAAGATTTTTTACTCCAATACCTGGTACAACGCTTACGACCCCTACGGGATCTTCCCGGGCGTCGCCGGCGTCCGCGAGGCCGGCAGTCCCCTGGTGCCCAACTACGGTGAGGTCACTCAGGTCCAGAACGGCGCCATCTCCCGTTACGACGGCCTGAACGTCACTTTGCGCAAGCAGATGTCCCACGGCATAACCGGGCACCTGAACTTCACTTGGGCGCACGGCCTGGACGATGCCTCCAATGGTGGAATCTTTACCTACGGCGATTCGTTGTTCGGACAGATGAATCCCCTCGGGAACAACTTCAATTACGGCAACTCGGATTACGACATCCGCCACGAGCTCAGCGCCGACTTCGTCTACGCTCCCGTCACCCACTATTCCAACAAGTTCGTGCAGGGGGTGGTCAACGGCTGGCAACTTAGCGGCAAGCTGACCTGGCGCTCCGGGCTTCCGTTCTCGATCACCGACGCCAATTGGAACGGCGCCATCACCAACGGCGGGGCGACGATCCTGGCCCAGCCGATCGGCGGCGCGGCCGGCCAGACGGGCAGTTGCGGCGAGACCGCCGTCAATACCCCTTGCCTCAACGCCAGCGCCTTCGTCGATAGCGCCGCTGACAGCTGGAATGGCTATACAATCTGGCCCACCCAGTCGCGCAATCAGTACCGCGGACCGGGTTTCTTTGACTTCGACGCGAACCTGTTCAAGAACTTCCATATCACGGAGCGCTTGAAATTCGCGGTTGGCGTCCAGGCCTTCAACCTGTTCAATCACCCCAACTTCGGCTTGCCGGACTCCGGTATGGGCGACTCCACCTTCGGTCAACAGACCGGCGCCATGGCCGGTACGCCGACTTCGGCTTACGGCTCGTTCCTGGGCTTCGATTCCTCGCCGCGAGCCGTTCAGCTCACCGGCAAGATCACGTTCTAGCCCCAACGGGTAAGTGTTAACCAAGGCCCGGCCACTCCGCGCACGGCGGGAGTGGCCGGGTTTTTCATTGTGTGGAAGGCCGTCAAACTAGAGCACGTTCTTTAGCACGCCGTTTTGTTTTCCGGCGATGAGAATCGAGGATTCGCCAGATCCTGTTCCCAGATTCACGATACTGCCGGTGTCAAGCGAATTCAGGGGCAGGGATGACGGGGAAGCACGGAAGGTGTTGGTAAGGAAGAGGCGAAAGAGGGATCACCGTTGTGACCGGCCGCCGTCGCCTGCGCCACGGATGTGAATTCATGCCTTGGCGCCCGCGCCTTTAGCCCGGATGTTTCACCAACAATCGGCTGCGGCACGCGATAGGGCCGCATCTACTTCGTTGCTCTCGGTCGCCGTGCTCGACGTACTGTTCAAGTACGCCTCCGCGCGGCTCCCGTCGCGCGCCTCGTATTTGCAGCCCTCTCATCGCGCCTCGCTACGATCGTGGTGCAACATCCGGGCTAGGAACTCGACCAGCGCAGGGGGCGGCGCGGGCGGCGGGAGTGCGATTGGCGGAGCGTGGGAGGGGCGTTCGCGGGGAATTGGAGGATCAAAGCCGAGTGCGACACTTATGTCGAAAAGTGTCGGATTTCGTCATGCGGCGTATGACGGCAGAGTGATCCGGGAAAGGTCGGGCCGGAAGGCGAGCAAGGATATGTAAGGATCGTTGAATCAGATTGATACGTGGAAGAAGGTGGTTCCGATTGGATCGTGAGCCGGGTGATTAAGTATGACAATTCGACGGGGTGTGGTGTCGTGTCGAAATGTCGGATTGGGGGGGTGCAGGGCTGGGGTGAGCGGTGGAGGCGGGGCGGGCAGTCCCCGGGTCCGGGGCCATGAGGATTCGATAGAACCTCAAGATCAAGGGATTGAGGCAGGAGGCTCAAGCTAGCGTCATGTCTCGCAAGTTGCTTTACCGCTCCCTCACGGTCGCGGCTCTGAAACCAGGAGCCGTGCATGATGAGCAAGCGGTCAAGACACTCTAGGGACGCTACGCTAGCGTCTTCGCCAGACGGTCGAGGAAGATCCCGGCGTCGGTGACCACTCCCAGCGCCTGGCCGGAGCCGCGGTCGCTGAGCTTGGTGGCGACCGCCGGGTTGATGTCCACGCACACCGTCTTCACCCACCCGGGGAGCATGTTGCCGGCGGCGATGGAGTGCAGCATCGAGCCCAGGCACAGCACCAGACCCGCGCCGCGCAGGTGTTCGGCATAGGCGTCCTGGGCGGCGTTCATGTCGGTGATGGTCTCGGGCAGCGGACCGTCGTCCCGCAGGCTGCCGGCCAGCACGAATGGCACGCCGTGAGTAACGCATTCGTACAGAATGCCCTTCGCCACCCGCCCCTGGCCCACCGCCTGGGCGATCGAACCGGCGTGATAAACGGCGTTGATGGCGCGCATGTGGTTACGGTGGCCGTGCTCGGCCTGGCGGCCGTCGCTCAGGCGGATGCCCAGCGAGGTGCCCAGCATCGCCGCTTCGATGTCGTGTACTCCCAGCGCGTTGCCGGCCAGCAGCGCGCCCACCCAACCCTCCCTCACCAGCGCCGCCAGCGCCGCGTTGCCGCCGGTATGGACCACCACCGGCCCGGCCACGACGACAATCGGCTGGCGCGCCTCGCGGCACTGGCGCATCAGCGCGGCGGTCTGGCGTACCGCCGTCTCGACCTGGCGCTCCGAGGAGATGCCGTTGGACATGAAGGCGAACGCCAGGCGGTCGCGCTCCTTCGACTCGGGGATCACGCGGATGCCCTTCATGCCCGTCAGCACCTCGTCCCCGGCGCGGATGTCGCGCAACCGGCGGCAGATCGGCGAGTCGTCCTGCCACACGATCAGCGCGTCCATGCGCTGCCGCCGCACCTGGTGCCAGGCGCCGTCGCGGCGCACCAGCGTGCGATGGTTGGTGGTGCAGTAGAAATCCTCGGGCGCGCAGCGGTCGCGCTCGATCGTTCGCCACTGCGCGTCGGCGCCGTCGGCCGGCGAGCAGCCCAACTCCAGCAAGCGCGACAGCAGGCCCTCCATCGCCGCGGCCGAATCGGCCTCGACCCGCAGGCGCAGGCGCGAAGGTTCGGCATTGGTGCGGCCGATGAAGAAGTGCTCGACGTTGAAATGACCGTTGAACTCGATCACCGTGTCGAAGATCTGCTCCATGATGTGCGAGTCGATCAGGTGCCCTTCGGCTTCGACGATTTCCTGGACGGGCGAATGAGGAGGCTGCATTGGTTCTTGGGGCAACGCCTGTCTGGACGCCGGCCGGAGCGCGGCGGGCGCGGCAGGCGGTTGCTTCCTTTCAGTGTAAAGGCTGCCCGGCCGGGCGGGGAGGGGAGCCGCCGCAGCGGGCGCGCGAGAACCCGGCTGATATAATGGAATAATCCATATGCAACCGACCAGGACCACCGGCAAGAAGGTTATCCTATTGCGCCCACGGGGTTTCTGCGCCGGCGTGGTGCGCGCCATCGATGTCGTCAAGATTGCGCTCGACCTGTACGGCTCGCCCATCTACGTGCGCAAGGAGATCGTCCATAACCGCCACGTGGTGGACGATTTACGGGACCACGGGGCGATTTTCGTGGACGAACTGCACCAGGCGCCAGTCGGCAGCCGCGTGATCTTCAGCGCCCACGGGGTCGCGCCGGCGGTACGGCAGCAGGCCAGGGAGCGCCGGCTACAGGTGGTGGACGCCACTTGTCCGCTGGTGACGAAAGTGCACCTGGAGGCAGTGAAGTTCGCCCGCCTGGGCTATACGATCCTGTTGATCGGCCACCGCGACCACGAGGAGATCGACGGCACCTTCGGCGAGGCGCCGGCGAACACGATCATCGTGGAAACAGAACAGGACGCCGAAGCGGTGCAGTTGCCCGATCCTGAGCGGGTCTGCTTCCTGACCCAGACGACGTTGAGCCTGGACGAAACGCGCGGTGTGATCGAGATTCTCAAGCGGCGGTTCCCCAGGATCGTCGGACCGAAGTCGCAGGACATCTGCTACGCCACCGAGAACCGCCAACTGGCCGTCAAGGCGGTGGCGCCACTGTGCCAATTGCTATTGGTGGTCGGATCCCAGAACAGTTCCAATTCCAAACGCCTGGTGGAGGTCTGCCAGAAGTCGAATGTGCCGGCGTACCTGCTGGACGATCGCTCGTTTCTCCAACAGGAATGGTTCGACGGTGTGGAGACGGTCTCGGTGACGGCGGGCGCCTCGGCCCCCGAGCACTTGGTGGAGGAGTTGGTGGAGGCGCTGCGGGAAAAGGGCTATACGGCACTCGAGGAGCTGGACATCGTGGATGAGGATGTGCGCTTCCAGTTGCCGCAGGAGCTGCAGAGCGGCATCGTGCCGGCGGCCTCGATCCAGCCGGCCCTATGAGCCCGGGTCCGCGGATGGCCGGCGCCGGGCTGGCTGGCGCCTCCCAGGCCGCTCATCGCGCCGCCGGCCGTTTGCTGGGCCTGCGGACGGCGGAAGGCTACTGGCACGCCGGCCTGAGCAGTGATTGCACCCTGGAATCGGACTGGATTCTGCTGCAGTTGTGGCTGCATCCACCGCAGGGGGATGCCTGGAATCCGCCGAGCAGGGCCCAGATCGCCAGCGCGGCGGCTTCCATCCTGGCGCGCCAGCACAGCGACGGCGGCTTCAGCATCTACCCGCAAGGGCCCTCCGAGGCCAGCGCCAGCGTAAAGGCCTATTGCGCTCTGAAACTGGCCGGAGTTCCGGCCGGCGGCGAGGCCATGGCGAGGCTGCGCCGGCGCATCCTCGCGCTGGGCGGTATTCAGGCGGCCAACAGCCTGGTCAAAATCCACCTGAGCTTGTTCAATCTGTATCCCCGCCGCCATGCGGCGACAGTGCCGCCGGAGCTGATCCTGTGCGGCCATCTGTTGTACCGGATGGCGTGGTGGATGCGGGTCATCCTGGTGCCGCTATCGATCGTGCAGGCCCTGGCCGGCGAGGGGCGGCCCGTGCCGGCTGGATTCACCCTTGAGGAGTTGTTCCAGCCGGGCCAGAGGTTGGATTTCCAGCGCGAACTGGCGTTCTTCTCGTGGCATAACTTTTTCCTCCGCGTGGACGGCCTGGCGAAGAGGTGGGAGCGCCGTGGCTCACGCTGGATCCGCAGGAAAGCCGTGCACGCGGCCGAGAAATGGATGCTGGCACGCTTCGAGCACTCCGACGGCCTGGGGGCGATGTACGCGCCGATGATGTACTCCATCATGGCGCTGGACGCGTTGGGCTATGCTCCCGAGTCGCCGGAACGGCAGGAAGCCCAACGGCACTTCGACGACCTGTTGATCGACCAGCCGGGGCGATTCCAGCTCCAGCCCTCCTTTTCAGTGGTCTGGGACACGGCGCTGGCACTGTTTGCGCTGGGAGAGTCGGGCGCGGCGACGCCGCAGGCGGTGGAAACCGCCACGCGATGGCTGCTTTCGAAGCAGGTACGCCACAAAGGCGACTGGTCGATCAGACGTCCCAAGACCGAGCCCGGGGGCTGGTATTTCCAATTCGCCAACGAGTTCTACCCCGACGTCGACGACACCGCGATGGTGCTGCTGGCGCTGGCTCAGGCGCAAACAGCGGGCGTGCCGGGCCTGGCGGAAGCGGCGCGGCGGGCAATCGCCTGGCTCCTGGCGATGCAGTCCAAAGACGGCGGCTGGGCGGCGTGGGACGCGGATAACGACTGGGAGCTGCTGAACCACCTTCCGTTCGCCGATCACGAGGCGATGCTGGATCGGACCTGCCCGGACATTACCGGACGCGTCCTGGAAGCGCTGGCGCGATGGGGCGTGGGACCAGAGCATCCAGCCGTGAAGCGCGGAGTGCAGTACCTGCTGCAGACCCAGGAGCGCGACGGCTCGTGGCCCGGGCGCTGGGGGGTGAACTACATCTACGGCACGTTTCTGGCGCTGCGCGGACTGCGCGCGGCCGGCTACGACGAGCGCGAAGCGGAGGTGCTGCGCGGCGGAGAGTGGCTGCGCTCGATCCAGAACGCCGACGGCGGCTGGGGCGAGAGCTGCGCCAGTTACGATCGCCGCAGCTTCGTTGAGGCGCCGAGTGCGCCCTCGCAGACCGCCTGGGCCGTGCTGGGCCTTTTGGCCGGGGGCGACTTGAGCAGCGAGAGCGTCCGCCGGGGCATAGAATATCTGGTCGGGACACAACGCCAGGACGGCGCTTGGGAGGAGAGTGTGGCCACGGGAACGGCTTTTCCGCGTATGTTCTATCTGCAGTATCACCTGTACCGGGATGTCTTCCCGGTGCTCGCGCTGGCCGAATACCAAAAGGTAACGGCCGCGTTCAGCGAGGCCAGGTGAAGCCGCGGATGGCTGGGCGGCGCGACCCGGCCGAGCCCTCAGCCCGTTGGCGTTGGAGGTTGCAATGAAACCGGCTCTCGTCACGGGCGCCACGGGATTTCTGGGCTGGCACGTCGTGCAGGTGCTGCGCCGGCGTGGGATCGCCGTGCGGGCGCTGGTGCGGCGTCCGGAAGCGGCGCTCGCTCTGGACGCCGAGCTCGTCCCGGGCGACCTGCGCGATGCCGAGTCAGTCCGGCGCGCCGTGGCCGGCTGCGGGCTGGTGTTTCATGTGGCTGCGGACTACCGGCTGTGGGTGCGCGACTCTCGCGAAATGTTCCGCTCCAACGTGGATGGCACGCGCAACATCTTGGAGGCCGCGTCACGCCAGGGCGTCGAGCGCATCGTCTACACCAGCACCGTGGGCTGCATCGGGTTCGTCAAAGGCGGCTTGGGGGACGAAACGACCGCCGTAACGCTGTCCGACATGGCCGGTCCGTACAAACGGTCGAAGTTCCAGGCGGAACAGGTGGCACTGGAGTATGCTCGCAAAGGGTTGCCGGTGGTGATCGTCAACCCCACTGCGCCAGTAGGGGAACACGACGTGAAACCGACGCCGACCGGCCAGACGATCGTCGATTTTCTGCGCGGGGGAATGCCGGCCTACCTCGACACGGGCCTGAACATCGTCGACGCGCGGGAGACCGCCGAAGGCCACTGGCTGGCGTGCGAGCACGGGCGCCCTGGCGAACGCTACATTCTGGGCAGCGAGAACTTGACGCTCCGCGAGATCTTCGAGAAGCTCTTCCGGATCAGCGGGCGGCCGGCGCCGACAACGCAGATTCCGTGGGGCCTGGCGTGGCTGGCCGGCGTGGTCTCGACGGGCCTGGCCGGACTGACCGGCAAGCAGCCGCGGGTGCCGCTGGCGGCGGTGCAGATGGCTCGCAAGAAGATGTGGGTTACGCACGCCAAGGCGGAACACGAACTCGGTTTCCATCCCTCGCCCGCCGATGTGGCGCTGCGGAAAGCCGTGGAGTGGTTTCAGAGCCATGGCTACTGCTGAGCTGGCGGTGGACGTGGTGCTGGTGGCGGCCGAGGCGCGGGAGTTTGCCGGGCTGCTGCGGCGCGCCCGGGCGGCCACGGCGTTGGCGGGCTGGACAGTCGGGCAGGCCTGGCTGGCTGAAGTGGGCGCCTCGCAGTGGCTGCTGGCCGCCAATGGCCCCGGGCGCCTGGCGGGCCTGGCAGCGGAGGAGGCGCTCACCAGGGCGCACGCCGGGTGCGTGGTCAGCGTGGGGCTGTGCGGCTCTCTCGATAAAGCTCTGGAGCCGGGAGCCGTGGTCCAGGCCGGGGAAGTGGTCGATGGCCAGGGCCGGCGCTGGCCGGGCGGCACGGTTGACGCCGCCGGGCCGGCGGTCCGTGCGCTGTCTTTGGACCGGGTGGCGGTTTCGGCCGGGGAAAAGCGCCGGCTGGGAGCCGAAAGCACGGCGGCGATCATCGAAATGGAAGCGGCGCAAGTGGCCGAACGCGCACGACAAAGGGGGGTGCCGTTTTATTGCCTGAAGGCGGTCAGCGATGGCGCGGACGAGGAATTGCCCTTGAATTTCAACCGTTTTCGTGATGCCGAGGGACGGTTTTCCCGGGTCCGGATCGGCGCGGCCTGCGCGCTGCGGCCGTGGCTCGTGCCCGCTCTCGTGCGCTTCGACCGTCAATGCCGCAGATCCATCGAACGATTGGGGGAGTCTCTTGTCCACGCTCGATTTGCCTGAGCAGAAACAGATGCGGGCCGCGGTGTACGTGGGTCACGGACGCATCGAGATTCAGACCGTGCCGGTGCCCGAAATCGGAGCCGGGGAGCTGCTGGTGCGCGTGGAATGTTGTGGCATCTGCCACACCGATCTCAAGAAGGTCGAACACGATCTGTTGCCGCCGCCGCGGATCTACGGTCATGAGACGGCGGGCGTGGTAGTGGGGGCCGGCGCGGGGGTTACGAAGTTCCAGCCCGGCGATCGCGTGGTAGCGTTCCATCACATCCCCTGCCGGAACTGCTTCTATTGCGACCGCAAGCTCTACGCCCAATGCGAGGGCTACAAGCGGGTGGGCGTCACGGCGGGCTTCGAGCCGGCCGGAGGCGGCTTCGCGCAATACATCCGCGTGATGGACTGGATCGTGCGCGATGGCGTGGAGCGGATTCCGGAAGGTGTCAGCTTCGAGGCGGCCAGCTTCGTCGAACCGGTCAACACTTGTCACAAAGCAGCCGCGGCGATGGATCCCCAGCCCGGTGACGTGGTGCTGATCCAGGGACAGGGGCCGATCGGGCTGATTTTCACGATGTTGGTGGCGCGCACCGGCGCCACGATCGTGGCCACCGACACGATTCCTGAACGCCTGGCGCTGGCCCGCCGCTTCGGCGCACGCGAGGCCGTGGACCCGCGCACAACGGACGTGCCGGCGCTCCTCAAGAAAATGACCGCCGGGCGCGGCGCGGATCAGGTCTTCGTCGCCGCCTCGGTCCCCGGCATCGTCGAGCAGGCGATGGCCGCCTCGCGGCCGGGCAGCCGCATCCTGCTGTTCGCCCAGACTTCGGATACCGAACGCGTGGAACTTTCCGGCGCCGGCATCTGCAAACTGGAACGCACATTGATGGGCGTTTACAGCGCCTCAATCGATTTGCAGCCGGAGACGGCGAGGCTCGTCTTTAGCGGCGAACTTCCCGTGGATCTTCTTGTATCGCACAGACTTCCGCTCAACGAAATCGATCAAGGGATAGGTATGGCGTTGCATCCGGCCGGCAGATCCTTGAAAATAGTGGTTCTACCGCAGAGGTTGAGCGCGTGAACCAGAATATGCTGGCCGCAGTTCTTTACGGTCGTGAAGATGTCCGTGTGGAACACGTCCGCGTTCCTGAGATCGGCTCCCAGGACGTGCTGGTCCGTGTTCGGGCCGCACTGACCTGCGGGACGGATCTGAAGGTCTTCCGGCGCGGGTATCACGCCAAAATGATTGTCCCGCCGGCGCTGTTCGGGCACGAACTCGCCGGGGACATCGTCGGAGTGGGCAGCCAGGTCGAAGGTTTCCGGGTCGGCCAGCGCGTTGTAGCGGCCAATTCGGCGCCCTGTATGGAATGCTTTTTCTGCGAACGGGACGCGCAGAGCCTGTGCGAGGACCTGCTGTTCAACAACGGGGCTTACGCCGAGTACATCCGCATCCCGGGCCGCATCGTGCGCCACAACCTGTACCCCATTCCCGACCATCTGCAATACAAGGACGCTGCGCTCATCGAGCCGCTGGCGTGCGTGGTGAAAGGCCTGGACGATACCGGCGTGCGCGCCGGCGACAACGTCGTGGTGATCGGCCAGGGTCCAATCGGCATGATGTTCACGCGGCTGGCGCGGGTTTACGGCGCGCGCGTGATCGCCCTGGCGCGGCGCGTGGAACGGCTGGAAATGGCCGCGCGCATGGGAGCCAACGATTGCGTGCTGAACGGTCCGGGCCACGATCCGGTGAGCCGGGTCAGGCAATTGACGGACGGCTATGGCGCCGACGTGGTGATCGAAGCCGTCGGCAAACCCGAGACCTGGGAGCTCGCCGTGCAGTTGCTGCGCCGCGGCGGCACGGTTAATTTCTTCGGCGGCTGCCCGGCCGATACGCGCGTTTCCCTCGACACCGGCCTGCTCCATTACAGCGAACTGCGTTGCATCGCCAGTTTCCACCACACCCCCGCGATCATTCGCAAGGCCCTGGACATCGTCTCCCGGGGTGAGATCTCGGCCAAGGACTTCGTGAAGCAGGAGGAGCCGCTCACCAGCCTGAACAGCGTGCTGCGCCACCTGATGGCCCACAACGGGCACATGAAGACGGCCATCATTCCCTGACGTGTCCTTCCCCCTGGCGCCCCCGCAGACCGTCTTCGTCCAGCCCAAACAATTCATCGCCTCCGCCGAGGCCATGCGCCAGAGCTGGAGCCTCGCTCCGTCGCTGGCCTATACGCGCTGGCTGGCCCGGCGCCACTACGAGAATTTTCACGTGGTCAGCGCGTTTCTCCCGGCGCGCCTGCACCAGGATTTTTACAACGTCTACGCCTTCTGCCGTTGGGCCGACGATTTAGGCGACGAAATCGGCGCTCCAGCGGAGAGCCTGCGGCTGCTCGAGTGGTGGCGCGGAGAGCTGCACTCCATGTACGCCGGGCGGCCGGCGACGCATCCCGTCTTCGTCGCCCTGCGTCAAACCGCAACGCGGCACGAGTTGCCGCAGGCGCATTTCGACAACCTGATCACGGCCTTCGTCCAGGACCAGACCGTCACGCGCTACCGCAATTGGGAGGAGCTGGACGGCTACTGCGTGAATTCGGCCAATCCCGTCGGGCGGCTGGTGCTGATGCTGTGCGGCTATCGCGACCAGGAACGCTTCCGCCTCTCCGACGCCACCTGCACGGCGCTGCAATTGGCGAATTTCTGGCAGGACGTGACGGTGGATCTCGCCAAGGGCCGGATTTACCTGCCGCTGCACTTGTTCGAGCTGCACGGCTACACGGTCGAGGAGCTGCACGCGCTGCAATGCACATCGGCTTTTCGCGCCGTCATGCGCGACGCCGTGGAGCGCGCGCAACAGCTCTTCGAGCAGGGCCTGCCGCTGGTGCGGACATTGGACCGGCGGCTGGCGCTGGACATCGACTTGTTCCACCGCGGCGGCCTGCGTGTCCTCCAGAAGATCCGCGCACAGGACTACGACGTGCTGCGCCGCCGTCCCGCCATCTCGCGCCGCGACCGCGTGCTGTTGTTGCTCGGCTCGCTGTGGCGCGTGGCGCTCATGCGGACGTTATGACGCTGGAAAGTTCTTACGCTCACTGCGAACAGGTGGCCCGCGGCCGCGCCCGAAACTTCTATTACTCCTTCCTGCTGCTGAGTCCGCCCAAACGCCGCGCCATGTGCGCCGTTTATGCTTTCATGCGCGAATGCGACGACCGCAGCGACGGACCCGACGCCTCGCTGGAGAAGGTAGAACTGTGGCGCGCTGATCTTGCAGCCGCGCTCGCGGGCAATGCGCCGGACCATCCCGTCTGGCCCGCGTTCATCGACACGGTGCGCCGCTACCGCATCCCCGAGACCTACTTCCAGGCCATGATCGACGGCGTGGCGAGCGACTTCGAGCCGCGCACCATCTCCACGTTCGACGATCTCTACACTTACTGCTACCGCGTCGCCTCCGTGGTTGGCCTGACGATTATTCACATCTTCGGGTTCGAAGATCCGCGCGCCCTCGAACTGGCGGAGAAGTGCGGAATTGCCTTTCAGTTGACCAATATCCTGCGCGACGTGCGCGAGGACGCCGCGGCCGGACGCGTGTATCTGCCGGCCGAGGACTTCGAGCGCTTCGGCGTGCGCGCCGGGGCAATGAACCAGCCGCGACTCAGCGCGCCGCTGCGCGCTCTGCTCGAGTTCGAACTCGGGCGCGCGCGCGAGTACTACAACGCCTCGCGGCCGTTGCTTGAACTGGTCCAGCGCGACTCGCGCCCCGCCCTGTGGGCGCTCATGGAGATCTACCGCCGCCTCCTCGAACGCATCGCGGCGCAGGGCTATCCGGTCCTCGAACGGCGTGTGAGCCTGCCGGCGCGCGAGAAGATCGCGATCGTGGTGCGCGCCTGGTCTGGTCTTTGTTGATTTGCCTGTTGTAGCGCGCAGGCCGGGCGAGGCGTAAAATGCCGCCATGCACTCCCGCCGCACATTCCTGCCGCTGCTCGCGGCTCCACTCGTCGCTCTCAGGAAGGCTTGGGCCGGCGCGCCGGCGATGCGCATCACGGCGCTGGAAACGGTATATTGGCATTCGCGCGACGACGCTCCCTTCTGGCCCCACTGGACCTGGTTGAAGCTCCACACCGATGCCGGCGTGACGGGTCTCGGCGAGACCTATCCGCGCAATGCCGCCGAGGCCGAGATGCTGCACTCGCACCTCGCGCCGCTGCTCCTGGGCCATGACCCCGGCGACATCGAACGCATCTGGAACGACCTGTACCAGACCATTGATTTTCAGATCGCCGGCGGCGCCGAGATCCGCGCCCTGAGCGCCGTGGACCTGGCGTTGTGGGACTTGCTGGGCAACGCCCTGCAGACGCCTGTCTATCGCTTGATCGGCGGCCGCTCGAACCCGCGCGTCCGGCTCTACAACACCTGTTTCCCGCACCGCTACGACTTCCTCACCGAACCCGACCGCATCATGCAGGAGCTGATCGACCGCTATGACATTCGCGCCATCAAGATCTGGCCCTTCGACGGCGCGGCCAGGGTCAACCAGCGCCAATTCATCACTCCTCCGCAGATCGAGGCGGCGCTGCGGCCCGTGCGCCTTCTGCGCGATCGCTTCGGGATGTCGATCGAGATCCTGATGGAGTTCCACTCCATGTGGAACCTGACTTCGGCCATTCGCATCGCGCAGGCGCTGGAGCCCTACAAGCCGATGTGGCTCGAGGACATGCTCATGCCCGGCAACTACGCGCAGTATGCGGAACTGGCGCGCTCCACGCCGCTCGCATTGACCCTTAGTGAACGCATCGCGGGCAAGCTGCAATTCGAGTCGATGCTGCAGTCGCGCTGCGCGCGCTTCGTCATGTTCGACGTCTGCTGGTGCGGCGGCCTTACCGAGGCGCGCAAGATCACCACGCTCGCCGATGCCTATCAACTGCCCTTCGCGCCGCACACCGCCGGCGGGCCGCTGCTGTTTTACGCGTCAACCCACCTTTCCACCGCCATGCCCAACCTGTGGATTCAGGAGAGCTGCCAGCGCTTCTACGAGTCCGATTGGCCGAACATGCTGGAGAATCCCTTGAAGCCCTCGGCGGGCTGCGTCTCCGCGCCTGATTTGCCGGGCTTTGGCATGCGTATCAGGCGCGAGGCTTGGGAGCATCCAAAGGCCATCCGCCGCATCACGCGCCTCTGACTTCACTGCGCCCGCAACGCCGCGGCGCGCCGCGACTGAGACGCAGCGGACCTCGCATCGCGCCGCCGGGCGCAATGCGGTCCGCCGTGCCGCCGATGCTACGATGAGGTTTCCCTCCATGCGAGTTTTCCGCCCCCTGTCCGCGGCGCTGTGCGCCTCCTTCCTACTGCAGGCCGCGCTCAGCCCCAGCGAGCAGCAACTCGTCGATTTCATCACTCCCGCGGAGCTGAAGGCGCACGTCTCTTTCCTGGCCTCCGATCCGCTGGAAGGGCGCGACACCCCGTCGCGAGGGCTGGATGTCGCCGCTGAATACATCGCCTCGGAATTCCGGCGCGCTGGCCTCGAGCCGGCGGGCGACAACGGCTACTTCCAGACCGCTTCTTACAAAGGCGCCAAGGTGCGCAACGTGGCCGCGATTCTGCCCGGTTCGGACCGCAAGTTGAAGCGCACCTTCCTGATGGTCAGCGCGCATTACGACCACATCGGAGCCCAGGGCACGGGACCTGCTGAGCGCATCTACAACGGCGCCAACGATGACGCCAGCGGGACCTCGTCGATGCTGGCGCTGGCCGAAGCCTTCGCCCGCCTCAGTGAGCGGCCCCGGCGCAGCCTGTTGTTCATCGCCTACTTCGGCGAGGAGAAGGGGCTGGTCGGCTCGCGCTACTACGCCGCGCATCCGCTGGTGCCGCTGGCGCGGACGGAGGCCGACCTGAATCTGGAGCACATGGGCCGCACCGACGACCTGGAGGGGCCGAGCGTGCGGCGGCTCTCCGTGACCGGATTCGATTACTCCGATCTCACCGATTGGCTCAAGGCCGCCGGCCAGGAGACCGGCGTCACCGTGTACAAGCACGCCCAGAACTCCGACCCGTATTTCGCGCGCAGTGACAACCAGGCGCTGGCCGACGCGGGCGTGCCCGCGCACACGCTGGTCGCGGCGTTCATCTTCCCCGACTATCACCAGCCGGGCGACCATTGGGAAAAGCTCGACTACGACAACATGGCCGCCGTGACGCGCACCGTCGCGGTGGCGCTGAGCCGTCTGGCGAGCTCCGACAGGGCAGTGGAATGGAACGGAAACAATCCGCAGGCGGCCAAATACGTCCAGGCCGCCAAGACGCTCAACGCGGCGCAATAGGCGCGCGACTCATTGCGTCCGCCACTCTTTCCAGTCGCGTACGACCGCGTTTTCCAAGGCGCGCGCAACCTTGGCGAGTTCGCTGGGCTTGATGGCGTCCATGGCCTTTCTGAGCTTCTTGCGCTGGATCGAGCCCAGGTGCATGTTCGCGGTCTCGAATCCCATGGCGTGCAGCAGCAGGTCCACGTCCCCCCCCTTGGGCAGGTCGACGATCTCGATGCGGGAGTTGGAAGGAGACAGCCGGCGTCCGATCCAGTTGTCCAACTGGCGCAGAAAAGGGTCGCCGCAGCGGACGGAGTTCCTCAGAATCTCGCCGTAGCGGATCTGGCGCGATCCCTTGCCCGTAGCCCACCACGAAGCCGGCGGGGCCAGTTGTTTCACTTCGCGGGCAATGTATCCGCCCTCGAACTGGCCGATCGCCGTCAGCCGCTGCCGCCCCAGAGAGCCCAGACCGGCGACGCGGTGCATGGTACGCAGCGACTCGACGCCGTGCGGCAACAGCCGCATCATCAGGCGCAGCGCGGTCTTGGGCTTGCGTCCCCTGAACTCCGGCAACTCTGTCAGCTTCTGCCAGAACGCGTCTTCGTCCTTCAAACGCTCGAGCGCGATCCGGCGCAGCGCCGGATGGCCTTCCTCAAGCACGAACGGCCGGCCGCCGCTCTCCACGCCGGCGCGGTAGCCCTCCAGCAGGCCGCGCGCTACCTGCACGCGGGTCGCGCCGAGCGCGTGGTGCTCGTTGGCTAGATAGACGCTCACGGCGAGCCGCGTCAGATCGATCGCCATAGGCAGCGGAGCCGTCTCGTCAAAATCGTTAACCCCCCAGATGAGCCGGCCCTCGGCGTCTCGCCAGGTGCCGAAATTCTCCACGTGCAGGTCACCGATGGCCAGCACCACGGGGGTCTTGGCCAGGCCCTCCGCGGTCTCCGCCCAGATCTGCGCCCAGCGGTAATAGGTGCCGCGCAAGAACTGGAAGGCCGATTTCGCCATCAGCTGATGCTTCTGCTCCAGGTCCTCCGGAATGATCCGCAATTCCTTGGCCAGCCAGGCCTCGTAGCTCGTTGTGGCGTTCAACAAAGTTCATAAGCCCTCCCGCGCGTCTGAAAAGACGTCCCCAGCAGGGATGATACCCTGAAATCTCACCACTTTTCCCATGTCTCTGCTACGCTACACGACGAAATCGGGCATTGAGGTCACGCGCAATTCGTCCCGCCTGCCGTTCCGTCGCGGTTTGAACCATCTCTTGTCCGAATTGGACCGTCACCGCGGCGTGTACCTTTCTTCGGGGTATGAATACCCCGAGCGTTATTCCCGCTGGGACGTGGCGGCCCTGCGCCCTCCGCTCGAAATCGTCGGCCGGGGCCGGCGCGTCGAGTTTCGTCCGTTGAACGCCCGCGGCCAGGTGCTGGCCCGTTTGCTGCACACGCTGCTGGCTGACCATCCGCACTGGGATTCGCTGGGCTTCGAGGGCCCGCTGCTGGTTGGCGCATTGAAGCCCCTGCCGGCGCTGTTCCCCGAGGAGCAGCGCAGCAAGCAGCCTTCGGCCTTTTCCATCCTGCGCGCGCTGGTGCAGGAGTTCGGCCACCGCAAGGACGGCCGCCTCGTCCTCGCCGGCGCCTTCGGCTACGACCTGTTGTTCCAGTTCGACCCCATCCGCCTGCGCATGCCTCGCGCCGGGCACAAGGATCTGCACCTGTTCTTCTGCGACGACATCCATTTCATGGATCGCAAGCGCGAGGTCATCGAGTGTTACCAATACGATTTCGCCCTGGGCGGGGAATCCACCGCCGGACTCCCGCGCGACGCCGATGAACTGCCGATCCCGCCGCCGGCCGCCCCGCTGGAGATCGTCTCCGACCACACTCCGGAACAATACATGGAGAAGGTCGAGCACGTCCGCGCCGGCATGAAGCAGGGCGACTACTACGAGGTCGTCCTGCGGCAGACTTTCTCCTCGGGCTTCGGCCGCAGTCCCAGCGAGCTGTTCGGTCGCGTTCAGAAGCTCAGCCCCAGCCCGTATCAATTCCTGCTCCAGCTCGGCGATGAGCAACTGGTCGGCGCATCGCCGGAAATGTTCATCCGCGTGGAGGGAACCCGCGTCGAAAGCTGTCCCATCGCCGGTACCGCGCGCCGCACCGGCGACCCGTTGCGCGACCACGACCTGATCCGCGACCTCCTCAACTCTCCCAAGGAGGAGTCCGAGCTGACCATGTGCACCGACGTTGACCGCAACGACAAGTCGCGCGTCTGCGTGCCCGGCTCCGTCAAAGTCATCGGCCGCCGCCTGATCGAGCGCTACGCCGGCCTGTTCCACACCGTTGACCATGTCGAAGGCACGCTCGCCCCGGGCTTCGATTCGCTCGACGCCTTCCTCTCGCACATGTGGGCCGTCACCGTCGTCGGCGCGCCCAAGAAAGCCGCCGCGCAGGCCATCGAGGACCTCGAAAAGGACCCCCGCGGCTGGTACGGCGGCGCCATCGGCCTGCTCTCGCTCACCGGCGATCTCAACACCGGCATCCTCATCCGCACCGTCCATCTGAAAGACGGCCTGGCGCGCTACGGCGCCGGCGCAACGCTACTCTACGATTCGACCCCCGCCGCCGAAGAGCAGGAGACGCGCCTGAAAGCGGCCAGTTTCTTCGCCACTCTGCACACGCCGGTCCAGGATGTCCGTCCGCGCGCCCGCGCCGCCAGCCTCCCCGGAAAGGGCGTGCGCCTGCTGCTGGTGGACAACGACGATTGCTTCATCCAGACGCTGGCCAACTATGTCCGCCAGACCGGCGCCGAGGTGATGACCTACCGCTCCGGTTTCCCGCTCTCACTGATCGACGAGCTGCACCCCGATATCCTGCTGATCTCGCCCGGCCCCGGCCGTCCGGCCGACTTCGGCGTGCCGGACCTGGTGCGCCACGCCGCGGCGCGCGCCCTGCCCGCCTTCGGCGTCTGCCTCGGCTTGCAGGGCATGGTCGAGGGCTTCGGTGGCGAGCTCGGCGTTCTGCCGTACCCGGTGCACGGCAAGCCGTCGCTGATCTCGCATCACAATATCGGCGTCTTCGAGGGAATGCCGCAGCCGTTGAAGGTCGGCCGCTACCACTCGCTGTACGCAATCGCGGAGAAGCTGCCCGCGGAGCTCGAAGTCACCTCCCTCAGCGAGGACGGCATCATCATGGGCATCCGCCACCGCACGCTGCCCATGGAGGCGGTGCAGTTTCATCCTGAATCGCTGCTCTCGCAGGGCGGCGACCAGGGGCTGATGATGGTGCGCAACATGGTGCGCCTGTATGGCCACCGGCGGGCCCGGCCTTGAGCTGTGCCTGCTGCTTTTGTTGATCGCGCGCGTCGAACCAACGTTATGTCCCGCATCATTCCTGAGCATGGCCGGCCAACGATTGTGGCGCAGGCACTCATGCCTGCCGCGTTCGACACTCGTGTTGACGCCTGGCCGGCGTTGACGCCCGGTTCGCATTGCCAGATGTTCCGCGGATCATGACAGCAGCCGCATTGAAGTGACTTGAACCCATGACCGACGTGCTCATCCTGGGTGGCGGTCTCGCCGGGCTCGCGGCCGCGGCGGCACTCGGCGAGTCAGGCTTCGACGTGACCGTACTCGAGAGCAAGCCCTTCGCCGGCGGCCGCGCCACCTCCTATCCCGCGCCGGCCACGGAAGACGAAGAGGCCGCGACCATCGACAACTGCCAGCACATCCTGCTGCGCTGCTGCGTCAACCTGCTGGCCTTCTACCGCCGCTTGGGCGTGGCGGACCGCATCACCTTCCACCGCGACTTCTTCTTCATCGAACCGGGCGGCCGCACCTCGGTCCTGAAGGCCGGCCTGCTCCCCGCGCCACTGCATTTTACCGGCTCGTTCGCCACGCTGCGCTTCCTGCGCTTCGCCGACAAACTGGCCATCGCCCGCGCGCTGCTGGCCCTGCGCTCCGAGCGTCGCACGCGCCGCGACCTCGACTCCATCACCATGCTCGACTGGCTGCGGGAGCAGCGCCAGACGCCCGCCGCCATCACGCGCTTCTGGCAGCAGGTCCTGGTCAGCGCGGTCAATGAGGACCTCGGCCGTATGTCCGCCCTGCACGGCTTCCAGGTCTTTTGGCTGGGCTTTCTCGCGGCCTCCCATTCCTATGAAATGGGCCTGCCCAACGTACCGCTGGGCGAACTCTACGGCGCCGCGGCCTGGCAGCATCTGCCCACCGTGCACCTCTCGTTCCGCACACCAGTGACGGCCGTCCGCCTCGCCGGCGCGACAGTCGCGGGCGTCGAAGCGGGCGGCGCGCTACTGACCGCGCGCCACTACATTTCCGCCCTGCCCTTCGAACGCGTCGCCGCGCTCGACTCGCTCGCCCCCGCCCTGGGCGTCGATTTCACTCAGTTCGAGCACGTCCCCATCACCGGCATTCACCTCTGGTTCGACCGCCCAGTCACCGCCTTGCCCCACGCCACGCTGCTCGACCGCACCGTGCAGTGGTTCTTCAATAAGGACGCCGGCCGTTACCTGCAGTTGGTCGTCAGCGCCTCGCGTTCCCTGACGCCCCTCAGCCGCGGCGCGATCATCGACCTGGCCCTGCGCGAACTGGCCGAGTTCCTGCCCGCCGTGCGTGAGGCCAATCTGGTCCGGGCCCACGTCGTGAAAGAAGTCCGCGCCACCTTCTCGGCGCGGCCCGGCTTGGAGCAGTTCCGCCCCGCCGCGGCCACGCCCATCTCCAATCTCACGCTGGCCGGCGACTGGACTCGTTCCGGCTGGCCTTCGACGATGGAGGGCGCCGTCCGCAGCGGCCACATCGCCGCCGAGCGCGTCTCCGCCCTCCTTGGCCGGCCCGGCCGGTTCCTTTTGCCGGACACCGCCTAGTTCGTCTTCTCCCTTGCTTTCGGCACTATCCCCCCACGATCTTTGACGCACAGCGCCGGGGGAGTATACTGCGAGGCAATTGAGGTCTGCACATGCAATTTGAATCAGTACTCCGAGGAAGAGATCTAGACGAGGCCGCGAAGCTGACACGCCGCTGGTATTACTGGCCAAGATTCATTTTCGCGAACCTGTATTTCTTCATTCTCCTTGCTCTCACGATCCCGGGCTTCTTCTACAACCTCTTCCGCGCGGAACAGAATCTAGAAATGGCGTTGATTTGCTTCCTCATTGCAGCCGCGTTGTCCTCCTATTACGTCTGGCTGTATCGCCGCAACTCGAGAAAGCGACAGGAGTCCTTGGACAAGCTAAACCCGGTGCGCTACTCGATCGAAAGCACCGGCGTCGTTGTTACTGAGAAATCGGGAACCACCTCTACGACCCCCTGGTCTGAGTATTCGTCTGTCCGAGAAGCTCCTCACATCTTCCTGTTGGTAGGCGCCGGTTCGAAGAAAATACAGATCATCGCGAAAGGCGAGTTGTCAGCCACCGACGTTGACCGGCTTCGGTCGTTGCTCGGTTCTCAGATTGCATGACCGCGCCGCCGCCCTAGATTCTGTCGTCACGAGATGAAGATTTCAAACAAATAGCACATGGATTGTTCTAATTTCGTGTCATGATGGGGCATGAAGTTGGCCCATCGGCGGCATGACATTACGGATCGCGTGTGGTCCATTCTGGAGCCACATCTCCCTGGCAGAAAAGGCACTTGGGGCGGTATCGGGCGAGACAACCGCCGCTTCATCAATGCCGTTTTCTGGATCCTCCGCACGGGGGCCCCGTGGCGCGATTTGCCGCCCGACTACGGGGACTGGAAGAACACCCATCGCCGCTTCTGCCGCTGGCGCGACAAGGGCACGTGGGAAGCTCTGCTGGAGCGCTTGATCGATCAGCCGGATTTTGAGTGGCTGATGATCGACGCCAGCCACATCAAGGTCCACCCGCATGGCACCGGAGCGCGGGGCGGCAACCAGGAAATGGGCCGCACAAAAGGGGGCTCAACACAAAGCTACACTTGGCCGTGGATGCGCATGGTCTGCCGGTCCGAGTTGTTATTACGCCAGGTCCCACTGCGGATTGTACGCAAGCTAGTCTTCTAATTGAAGGACTTACAGCCCAGAACCTGTTGGCTGACCGGGGTTACGACACGGACGCCATCCTGGCCCAGGCACGCCGGCAGGGCATGGAGCCCGTCATACCGCCCCAAGGCCGCCGCAAGCTACAACACACCTATGATCGGGACCTGTACAAGCTGAGGCATCTGGTGGAGAATGCCTTCCTGCACCTGAAACGATGGCGTGGAATTGCTACGCGGTACGCCAAAAACAGTGCTTCCTTCCTCGCTGCCGTCTATATCCGGTGTATCGCAATCTGGGCGAGCATCTCGTGACGACAGAATCTAGGCCGTCCGGCCAAATTCTTGCTGCCGGACATCGCTTGAATTGTGGGCCTGGCGCACCGGCGTCGCCTTCGTACGATAATCGTTCTTATGGCCTTACGGCTCTTTCTCGCGGCAGCCCTCTCGCTTGCCCTCGCGGCGGCGTTTGCACCCCATCCGATGACCAAGCTGACCATCGAGGTGAAGAACTACGAGGACAAGCCCCTCGAGCGCGCCAGCGTCATCGTCACCTTTGTCGAAGGCCGCGACTACATGAAGCTCGGCAAGAAGGACTACGTCCACTACGAGCTCAAGACCAACATGGAAGGCGTCGCCCACATCCCGCCCATCCCGCAGGGCAAGATCAAGGTCCAGGTCATCGCCAAGGGCTACCAGACCTTCGGCCAGGTCTTCGACATCAACGAGGAAGAGCGGACCGTCGAGGTGAAGCTCCAGCCGCCGCAGCAACCCTACTCGGCGCACGAATAGCCTCAGCCCGGTGGTCCAACGCCAGTAGTCCAGCTCTAGAGACGCGTCGTTGGCCTGGATCAGGCCCCGGCGGTCACGAAGAGAAGGTCCTCCCCGTAAAGGCGGCGATCTTCGGACTGGCCCACACGACCCCTTTCCAGCCGCCGTAGGCGGACAGAAATCTCGGCGAGTGCAGGTAGGACCACGCGACCCCGGCCAGTCCGGGCGTCTGCTTGCCTCCCAAGGCATAGTGCAGGTCCCGCCAGCTTCGCCCGTCCGGCACGCGTCCCTTGAATCCCCGGTCCACCAGTCCGATACCCGCCGTGGGCCGGTCCGTCTTGAACAGGATCATCTGGAAACAGCCGCAGCCTGTGTGGGGGGCCTCTTCGAGCGAGTGCAACTGGACGCGCTTGATTCTGCCCCCTGTCAGGCGAGCGGCCGCCTCATTGACGCCCGACCACTCACCCGCGGCCGCATCGAGCAGCTCTCCCTTGGAGCACGTTCCGAAGGAATTCAACCCGGCGTGCAGCGCGCGGTGATGAATGTTGGTCATGTCATCGTAGCCGTAATGCGCGCCGGTCTTGATGTATTCGTAGGGCCGGCCGCATTGCGGCGCCCGCTGGGGCGTCAAAATACAGACGTGATCCGGCGCGAAGGCCGAACATCCCACGCAGGTGATGAAATCGGAGACGTTCTCTTCGGTGGCCGCGTGAATCTCATCGAGCCGGCGAACCCTCCCGGCAGCGATGGGCTCCTTCATCATCCGCAGACGGTCCCGATCGAAGACGATTCGCACCCGGATTTTTTCAATTCTGGGGAACTCGTGGCGGATCACCATGATCAGGCACTGGCCGATCCGCTCGGGGACGAAGCCGGCGCCCGGCGCCAGTTGTACGCTCAGCCGGCCGGAGCCGTGCTGCGCCACGACTCCCGGCATCTTCGGCAGCAGCAGCGCCGCGCGGGACTCGATATAGCGCCTGTCAAAAGCGTCCATGGGCTCGGCATCCACGGTGACGAGCACGCCCATCGGACCGGCGGGTGTTCCGAGCACCTCCACGCCGCAAGCCTCCACGGGCCCTTTTTCGAGGTAGTAGAAGCTCTCCGGAGTGTTGCCCCAGATCGCGGCGGGTTGAAACCGGGCGGTCGCCGATTGGCCCTCCGGGAATTCCGGCAGCGGAGTAATCTCCGGATGCTCCAGCAGCCGCCGAATCGTGGCGAATTGGCCCACGGCTTCGACCACTTCAGCCAGGGACGACGCGCGAACCTGGCGGCCGAGGGGGAAGGGGTAATCGCAGGGCGTGATCGCCGGCACCCCGATTCGCATCGCCGCCAGAGCCAGCACCGCCTCGACCGCACTCAGCTTGCCCCGGCACACCAGCAGGCCGGGTGTGAAATCTTCCACAAAGTGTCCCAGCAGATGGCTGTCACCGGCCGGCGTGCGCCCATACACGAAGGCATAGCGCGTCAGCATGTTGAGCAGAACGTAGAGGCCGACCACGCCCAGTTCGGGGCCGAAGAACTTCAATTGCCAACGGGCGCCCAGCGCGGCGCAGGTTTCGCGCGGGTCGGCATCGCCCAGGAGCGCCACCCAGCCGTTCAGCCGCTTGCTCTGGAAAGCCTGGCTCAGAAAGACACCATCATCCGCCACCAGGGGCGCCGTGGCGGGTTGGTTGCAGGCGTATAGTTCCAGCAACACCAACGCGCTCTCCAGAGTGCTGAGCGGATCCGTGGTGATTCGCGCGCCGATGTCGGCGCGGATCCGCTGCGGGTCCGGTGCCTGGCCGTAAATCCCCAGCGCCACCGGGTAAGGATAGCGCTCCGATGGCAGGGGCAGGAAGGCGAGGCCGTCTGTCAGATCCAGTATCTCGTTCAGCCCTTGTTGCAGGATCGCGCGGGCGTCCGGCGATAAACCGGTGTCGGAATCGCGTCCGTGGTCTTCCATATCTCGATCGTAACTCTCCGGGGTTTAGTCTTAATGCTTGGTTCGTCGTGAAGAACGCGCAATGGATAGCGACGCGAATCGAATTCCGCGGTTCCGATGATGAGACTCGCCGGTGGCCATGATAAGCTAAGGCGCCGCGAAGCCGCTGTGGCCGTTAGATGACGTTATCGCCTCACGCGCGCGCCAAGCCCGGGTAGCGCCTGACCCGAAATGTGACCCACCTTCGGAGCGCGGCCCTACTTCACGAACGCGATGGCCTCGATTTCGACCCTCACATCCCGCGGCAGCCGCGCCACCTCCACCGTTAACCGCGCCGGCGGATGCGCACCGAAGTATCGCGCGTAGACCTCGTTCATGGCCGCGAATTCGCGCATGTCCTGGAGGAACACGGTCGTCTTCAGGACGCTGTCGAGCCCTGCACCCGCGGCCTCCAGCACGGCTTTCAGATTCTCCAGCACGCGTGCCGTCTGCTCCGCGATGCCGCCCTCGACGATCTGCCCGGTCGCCGGATCCAGCGGGATCTGTCCGCTGGTGTAAACCACTCCGCCGTGGCGGATCGCCTGCGCGTACGGCCCAATCGCCTTGGGCGCATGTTCGGTCGCAATCGTCTCTTTCACCTTGCCTCCTGTCGCGCGGGCTTTCTGGCAGGCATCCTTCGCTTGAACGCTTCTCGCGCGCCGAGTGTTTCCTCTTAGTCTAGCTTCGAAGCCTGCGCCGCCACGTCGAGCACGGCCTGTACCACCAGCTCCGGCCGGTCCAGTTGCACCCAGTGGCCGCTGCCCTCGGCCACAATGTGCCGCCCGCGCGTGGACCATGCCGCCGTTCGCCGCTGCACCTCCATCACCTCCGGCGCTGACTTCCCGGCCGAGATCACGATCAGCGGCAAACCGTGCAGCGCGCTGTCGTCCGGCGCAATCGAGCATGTCTCGGGCAATCGCGACAGGTACTCGGCCAGCGTTTCGAACCCCCGCGGCTGGCACCAATGCGCCTTCACGATTGGCCACAACTCCCGTGGCAGCTTACGAATCTCGCCCACCAGCCGGTCCGTCGCGATCGCGCCCTTGCCGCTGGCCACACGTGCCAGCAGCCGCGGCATGGTTCTCGAACCGGCCGTTAGCAGGTCCAACCCCAATCGCACCACGCCCAACCGTGCCAGCACCTCGCCGCGCCGCGCCAGCGTAACGCCTCTCCTGAGCCGGTACGCCTGCGTCTCATTCAGCGGCCACCATTCGAACGGTTCCAGCGGGTCCACCAGCACCAGCCCGCCAACCAGCTCCGGCCGCCGTGCGGCGAAATGCCGCAGCAGCAGCCCGCCGAAGGAATGCCCCGCCAGCACGTACGGCCCGCGCGCGCCGCTCGCCTCCAGCATGCCGGCGAGCTCATCGCACAGCCGGGTCATCGTTCGGGGCGTTCCGATTCGCTGGCTCCATCCGTAGCCCGCGCGGTCGTAGGCCAGCACGCGCATTCGTCGCGCCAGTTCCTGCTGCACCGGACGCCAGCTCAATGAGGATGCCGAAATGCCCGCCTCGAGCACCACCGCTGGCCCGCCGCGCCCCAACTCGAAGCAGTGCAGTGCGCCGCCCGGCACCCCGATCATCCGGCCCGGGGCGGGGAAACGCGCGCGGTCGCGCCACGCTCCCGCCCACTGATAGCTCAGCCCCGCGCCGGCCACCAGTGCGACTGTTTCGACAATCGTCTCCAGGATCACTTGTTGGGAAACGCGGCTCAGTTCCCCACCAGCGGCAGCACCGCTCGGTCGATCTCGGCGTCGCTGATCGCGTTCAGATGCACGTTCCGGTGCAGGCTCCAGCGCTCCGTGTGTTCCACCATCGCGCCCGCGGGCACTTTCGTGATCGGCCCGAGTGTCTCGATCTCCAGGAATTCGTTGTTCGTGAACATCTCTAAGTTGCACTGGAAATCGGGGTACGTCTTGGCCGGGTCGCCGCTGGCGCGCTTGATGAACAGCTCGCCGTTCAACGCATACGCCACCCATGCCTTCGTGTTGAACGTGCCCAGCTTCTGCGCCGCGGCGTTCGCCGGATCCTGCCGCAGCGTGACGTACTTCGTGAGGAACTTCCAGCGCGGGTCGCTGAAATCCGTGTACGCCCACATCACCACCGGATTGGTCGGCTGCAGGTACTCCTCGTGCGTGCCGCGCGGCGGAAACCCCGTGATCGCGGTCCCGCCCTGCGCCATCATCGTCAGCGCCCACGCCGCGTACTCCAGCGGCATGATCCCCGCGTTCCTGAGCCGGTGAATCACCGTCACGCCCGTGCCCGTGGCGTCCATGCGGATCTCGATCTGCTTCTCGATGCCCGTCTCCTTCTCCACCGGCTCGGTCGCGATCAGCACGCCGCCCTCGACCTTCACCGAGATTGGCGAATTGTCCGGCGGGTAGGTGAACTTCAGGTCCTCCGGACCCACCCACACGCGATGGCCGCCCCGTTTCACCCATGCCGGTTCGCCCGATTTGCCCACGCTCGACGGCTCTTCCCAGAAGAAGTTCTGTCCGCCCGGAAAGCCCAGCCGCATGACGCGCGGACCGATGTCCGAGGTCACGATCAGCTCGATCTCCCCGTTGCTCACCCGGTAACAGTTCGACCAGCCGTGGTAGGCCGTCTTCTCGATGCGCACTTCAGCGTTCATGATGAATGTTCCCAATAGCAGCAAACTCGCGGTTTTCAGCATCGCAGCTTATTCTTTCCTGATCCGGTTCGAGCGTCAAGCCTCGCCCGTCTCGTGCAGTTGCCCGGCCAATTCCTGGATCTTCGCCCAGACCATTTGTATGTCCTCGCGCGTCGTCCCGATATTGCCGATGGCGTAGCGGATAACGAATCGCCCGTCCAGCACGTTCCCGGCCAGGAATGCCAGCCCCGTGTCGTTGAGACGCTCGATCAGTTGCCGGTTGTCGTCGTCGCTGCCCCGGTAGCGGAAGCACACCAGCGACAGCGGCGCCGGCGCCACCATCTCGAAGCGCCGGTCGGCCCGCACGGCCTCGGCCAGCTCCCGCGCCAGCGCGATGTGCTGGCGCAGAATCTGCTCGATCTTCTTTCGCCCGAAGTAGCGGAAGATGAACCACAGCTTGAGCGCCCGGAAGCGCCGTCCCAGCGCCACGCCGTAGTCCATGAAGTTGATCGCGCGCTCGTTGTCGTTGGTCCGCAGATACTCCGGCACCAGCGAAAACGCCCGCCGCAGCATCTCCGGCTTGCGGCAATAGAATACGCTGCAGTCCATCGGCGCGAACAGCCACTTGTGCGGGTTCAGCACCAGCGAATCCACTCTTTCGGCCCCCTCCAGCATCCAGCGATACTCTTCCAGAATCGCCGCCGGCCCGGCGTACGCCGCGTCCACGTGGTGCCACAACCCCTCGGCTTCGGCGATCTCCTGAATGGCCGCCACGGGATCGATGCTGCTGACTGATGTCGTGCCCACCGTCGAGACCACGCAGAACGGCGTCAGCCCCATTTCGCGGTCCGTCGTGATCGCCGCCTGCAGCAGCCCCGGCGCCATCCGGTACTCCGCGTCCACGCCGATCTTGCGCACGTTCTCCTGTCCGATGCCCAGCGCCAGCGCGCCCTTCTCCACCGACGAGTGCGCGTGCTCCGACGCGTACACCACCATCCCCATCCGCGCTCCGCGCTTGCGCAGCTCCGGGTCCGCCTGCACGCGCGCCGCCGCAATGGCCTGCATCGTGGACGTTGACGCCGTATCCATGATCTCGCCGAAGAATTCCTTCCCCAGACCGAGCCATTGCCGCAGCCACTTGAGCACCACTTGCTCCAGTTCCACCTGCCCCGGCGAGGACTTCCACAACATTCCGTTTGTATTCACCGTCGCTGCCAGCGCCTCCGCCAGGATGCCCGGCGCCGTCGCGCTGTTGGCGAAATAGGCGTGGAAGCGCGGATGGTTCCACAGGCTCAGCGCGGGCACGATCTGGCTCTCGAAATCGGCCAGGATCTGCTCCATCGGTTCCGGCTCGTCCGGCGCCGCGCCCGGCAGCGCATCCATCACGTCCCCCGGCTGCAGCTTGGGCAACACCGGCAGATCGCCCGCATTCTTCAGGTACGACGCGATCCAGTCCACCACCTCGTAGCCGTAGCGCCGGAACTCCTCCGGCGGCATGTCGAACTCACTCATCGGGTGTTTCCTTTAATACACGTCCGCGCTCTTCGGGCCTGCGCGGAACGCCGTGCGGCTGGCCCACATTGCGCCGCGCACCTGTCTCGAATCACGCGGCCCAGCTCACGTTTCACCTTTCCAAGATATAGAATGTGAGCGGCCATTGTGCCATCCCCATGAACTCCTCACCCTCCTCCACATCGCGCCGGTCCTTCCTGACCGGCTCCGCCGCCGCGGCCGCGGCCTTCACCATCGTCGAGCCGCAACTCGTTCGCGGCTGGGGCGCCGAAAAGCTGAAAGTCGGCTTGGTCGGCTGCGGCTCGCGTGGCACCGAAGCCGTCTACAACACGATGGTCGGTGACCCGCGCACCGAACTCGTCGCCATGGCCGATCTCTTCGAGGATCATCTCGAAGCCAGCCTCAAGCACCTCCAGGAGCGCCCCGAGATGCAGCGCTTCCAGGACCGCATCAAGGTCGCCCCCGACATGCACTTCGTCGGTTTCGACGCGTATAAGAAATTGATCAACTCCGGCGTCGATATCGTCTTCCTCGCCACTCCGCCGGCCTGGCGTCCGATTCACTTCGAGGCCGCCATCGAAGCCAACAAACACGTCTTCTGCGAAAAGCCCTTCGGCACCGACCCGGTCCATGTCCGCCAGTTCATGGCCGCCGCCAAAAAGTCGGAGGAGAAAAAACTGACCGTCGTCAGCGGCGCGCAGCGCCACAGCGATCCCTTCTACCTCGACATGATCGCCAAGGTCCACAACGGCGAGCTTGGCGAAGTGCTCGCGCTCTACGCCTACTGGCTCGACCGGCCGGTCATCCAGCAGCCCAACGGCCGCAAGGAAGGCTGGGGCGACTTCGAGTGGCAGCACCGCAACTGGTATTCCAACCTGTGGATCTGCGGCGACCAGGTCGTCGAGCAGCACCTCCACAACATCGACGTCTGCAACTGGATCATGCGCACCCATCCGGTCAAGTGCTGGGCCAGCGGCGGCGCCGCCTGGCGCCCCAAGGGCACTGAGATTTACGGCAACATCTACGACCACGTCTCCACGGACTTCGAATACGCCAATGGCGTGCACATGTCCAGCTACTGCCGCCAGTATCCCAACAGTTTCGATCGCGTCAACGAAGAGGTCCTCACCACTAAACAGCGCATGATCTGGAATCAGACCCATGGCGCGCCCGGCTACCCCAACGAGCACGGCAAGCTCCTGAAATCCATCCGCGGCGACGGGCCCTACGTCAATGAGGCCATGCAGGTCGCCGAAAGCACCATGACCTGCATCATGGCCCGCGAGGCCGCCTACTCCGGCCAGATGATCACCTGGGACATGATCATGAACTCGCAGCTCGACCTGTTCCCCAAGGGCGACTACGACTACAACATGAAATGGCCCCTGACGCCTTTCCCCGTTCCGGGCGAGTACAAGTTCATCTGACGGCGTATGGGGACCGTCCACTCGGTCCCCGGCGCCCACGATTTTCGTCCGGCGCTTTCCCGTTTCTGCGCCGCCTGGATTTCAGCTCACTGCCCCCTCCCGCGTCTCTGCGCGTGCTCGGCCTCTCCGTCCGGCGCGCCCATCGCTCTCCCTCCAAGCCCTTTTGAAATAAGGCCTTGACGCGCCCGATGGCTCGGCTATAATAAGGCCCGATGAAGCCGGGTTCTTTTTTCCCTTGTTCGCTGCTCGCCCTGTTACTCCCCGGCGCCTTGAGCGCGCAGCAGCCACCCGCGGCTCCGGAGATCGTGAAACAGGTGCCACCCGAGTACCCGGCGGATCTCAAGTCATTTGTGACCGACGTCGCCAGGGTGCAGGTGATCGTCGACCCCCAGGGCATCCCAATCTCCCTCATCTCCAACACCGGCTTGCCCGACTATGTCGTCCAGGCGCTGTCCCAGTGGCGCTTTCGACCCGCCCCCAAGAGCAAGACCGGAGCCGGCTACGCGGTGACGATTCGCCTCCCGATCCGCCGGCCTGTCGCAGACATGATTGACGGAATGGGCCGCTTCTGGCACTCTTCCAGGAAAGCCGTGGACGACGCATTCGCCGCCGCCAAGGCTCTCGACGAGAACCGCGCGGCCGCGCTCGAAAAGGATCTCGCGGCCAATCCCGACAACCTCAACGCCCGCCTCTCGCTGCTCGCTTATGCGGCCGCGGCCGGCGGCCCCGACGCCGTCCAGCTGCGCCTCCGCCAGATCTTGTGGCTGGTGAAGAATATGCCCGGCGCGCAGGTTCTCGGCGCTCCTTTGTCCATCCCTCATCCGCCCGCGCCGTCCGAGGCGGCCTTATATGAGGAGATCCGTCAGACCTGGCTGGCTAACCTCGCCGCGAATCCGAAAGATCCCGTGGTTCTCGATCACGCCACCAACTTCCTCCGCTTCACCGATCCCGAGGTCGCTGAGAAAGCCGCTCAACAGGCCATCGACGAAACCCACCGGGCAGCGGTTTTTCTGGGCGACTTGTACGGCCTTGCCCTCCTCGGCGTCACGGCCGTCGATCCTCGCACCGGCCATCCTGTCGAAGCTGCGGATCCGTTGCCGGCCACGCCCTTCGCCCAAAAGGCACGCGCCTTGCTTGCCTCAACGGACGACCTCCGCATCCTCTTTTCGGCTCTCTCCACCATCAGCGCAGCCGGTCCCTCGCTGGCCCAAGGCGATCGCACCCCCGGCGGTTACATCGGCCTGTGTGAAGAGCTTCTCGCCCGCGCCAGAAGCTACTACCCGGAGACGCGCGCGCGTTGCGGGGCTTCGCCGCCGCCCCCCTCGGAAGCCGAGCGGATCATCGTCGGTGGAAATGTGGAACAGGCCATGCTGCTCAAGCACTTGAACCCGGCCTATCCGCCCGAGGCGAAAGCGCGCGGTCTCACTGGCACGATCACCTTCCGCGCCCGGATTGGCAAGGACGGTTTGATCCACGATCTCGAATTACTCCGCGGTCCGCTGGCGTTTTATGCGTCGGCCCGCGGCGCAGTGTCGCTCTGGACATATAAGCCCACGATGCTGGAAGGCAAGCCGGTCGAGGTGCTGACCCAGATCGACGTCAATTACACGCTGAACACGCGATAACCGGACCGCGCGCGGCCCGGTTCTAGACCTGTTTCGGAATGAGTGTAGCCCGTCGCGTCCGGCCGCAATGAGGCCGCTCCCGGACGGGGACACCGAGGGCCACGGCGCTTGATCGACAGCCCCTGAACGTCGCGCCGAGGGAACCCAAGCGTGCCGCCGCGGCACGCGCAGAGTGTCCCCTCCCCCCACCCAACCCGCGCAGGCCGAGTTCACAGAAACTGTGAATCTGCTCTAAGAGCAAACAGCCTGAGCTGTCCCTCGTCCATTGCCCACCCCGCCCGGCGCCCCCGCATCACTGCTCGCCCGCGTCTGGATTTTCCTCCTTGTGAGGAGCGATCCGTCAATTGAACAGCGGACTCTCCCGTCGATTGAGTTGCACCCCTGAGTCCGCTATCATCGACAGAACCATGCGACCGTCACGTTTCAGATTCAGCTCCGCTCCGCTCCTCCTGATTGTGTTTTTGAGCGCTTCCGCGTGGGGCCAGGCTCCTGCCTCATCCTCCGAGCTCGACACCGTGTTCGGCGACGCGCGCGCGTTTTACCTGGACCTGCATCAGAGTCCCGAGCTATCCGGGCACGAGGTGCAAACCGCCTCCAAACTGGCCGGCCGTCTCCGCAGCCTGGGCTACGCCGTCACGGAACACGTTGGCGGCACGGGGATCGTCGCGCTCCTGGCCAATGGCCCCGGGCCGACCATCATGCTGCGCACCGAGCTGGACGCGCTGCCGGTGGAAGAAAAAACCGGCCTGCCCTATGCCAGCAAAGTCCGCGTTAAAGACGACTCCGGCCAGGAGGTCGGCGTCATGCATGCCTGCGGGCACGACCTGCACATGGCCTCCCTGTTCGCTGCCGCCGCGATCATGGCCCACAGCCGCGACACCTGGCACGGCACCTTGATGCTGATCGGCCAGCCGTCCGAGGAAGCGATCTCGGGCGCCCGGCGCATGCTCGCCGACGGCTTCCTGACGCGCTTCCCCAAGCCCGACATCGGCGTCGCTTTGCACGTCTTCAACGAATTGCCCGCCGGGAAGGTCGGGGTAGGCTCGGGTTATCGATATTCAAATGCCGACTCCCTGCGCATCACCCTCTACGGCCAGGGAGGCCACGGCTCCCGGCCCGACACAACCGTGGATCCCGTCGTTCTTGCCGCCCGGACCGTGGTCGCGCTGCAGACCATCGTGGCGCGTGAAATCAAGCCCGGGGAAACGGCCGTCGTGACCGTCGGCTATCTCCACGCCGGCACAAAGAACAACATCATCTCCGACCAGGCCGAAATGGGGCTCTCGATCCGCAGCTACAAGTCCGAGGTCCGCCACAAGCTCCTCACGGCCATCACGCGCATCACGCAGGCCGAAGCCGCAGCCGCCGGCGCGCCCCGCGAGCCTCTGATCGAGCATCTCGAGACCACCGACGCCGTGTACAATGATCCCGCCCTCGCGCGCCGCCTGCAGCAGGTCTTGGAATCGAAGCTCGGCCAAGACAACACCGTAAGCGTCGGACCGTCACTGGCCTCGGAGGACTATTCCTGCTTTGTTGAAGCGGGCATCCCGTCGTTCTACTTCGTCCTTGGTGGAGCGGAACCGGGCAAGTTTGCACAAGCCCAGGCGTCCGGCCAGGCGCTGCCGTCCAATCACTCCCCGCTCTTCGCCCCCGACCTCGACCCCGCGCTGCGCACCGGCATCCGCGCGGAGGTGGCCGTGCTGCGCGATCTTCTCAACGCATCGGCCGCCGACCTGCACCGGCTGACGCAGCCTGAGGCGAGTTCGAATCGCTAGCTTGGGCCGGCCCGGCCGCTCCAGAAAAGGCCGACGCCCGACCCGTCTCGCGTGCCCTGGTCTGCGTGCCGGATTGCACATCTCCATCCTCCTATCCCCCGTTTGCACCATCTGATGGCGATCCCCATTCATCACTTTTCATCACTTTTCGACACTTTTCGACAAAAACGCTCCCTTTAGCCGGCGCCGGCGCGCCTCCGCACTCCCCTGATACAGTGGCCAATTCTCAAGTAAGTGATTGGCCGATAAGGGATTACTGATGTTCCGGGCCGCCGCGCGCCATCCCTCGTCCCCCCGCAGCTCATCCGACAGAATTCGACACTTTTCGACACTTTTCGACACCTGTCGTCGCCCCGTGTCGAATTTCCTCATTCTGCCCTCCCAGGGTCCCAGACCGGCCCTTGACACCGGGTGTAGCCTATAGCAGGGCCAGAGGTTACGCGAAATTGGCTTTGTTCCACACTTTTTGTTTTCGTACTCCTGCACGGCGCGCTGCACGCGCCGCCCAGGCGCAACGTCCTAACCTTAGAGAAAGCATGCGCAGTCGTGCTGTGAGAACGCTGTTTTTGTCCCTGGCCCTGGCCGGCTGGCTCACTGCGGCTGAGCAGGTCGTGCTCGACAACGGCATGCGGCTCAACGCCGAGCGCACCGAGCGCCAGGACGGCCGCCTGATTCTCTACACCGCCGGCGGCGGCAGCATCGAGCTGGATGCCGCGCGCGTCATCTCGATTGAGAAGCTGCCCGAGACGCCGCCGACCCCCGACGCCCCGCCCGGCCTGCCCCAGCCCTCCGCCACGGCCCAGCCTGCCGCCTCGCCCGCGGCCGCCGAGCGCCCCGTCCAGGACCTGCTCACCGACGCCGCCCTGCGCTATGGCCTGCCGCCGGCCATCGTCCACAGCGTCGCCCAGGCCGAGTCGGGCTTTCGCCCCTCGGCCATCTCTCCGAAAGGCGCCATCGGCGTGATGCAGCTCATGCCCGGCACCGCGCGTCAGTTCGAGGCCGACCCCGCCAACGTCGTCCAGAATATCGACGCCGGCACGCACCTGCTGCGCGAACTCCTGCTCAAGTACCAGGACACCGAAAACGGCGTGCGCCGGGCGCTGGCCGCCTACAACGCCGGCGTCGGCGCGGTCGAGCGCTTCGGCGGCGTGCCGCCCTACCCCGAGACCCAGTCCTACGTCGAGCGCGTCATCGCCCTCTATTGGAAGAACGTCCGCGCCGCCGCCGCTGCCGCTCCGCACTGAGCCTCAGCCCTACGCCCGCAGCAGCACTTTCAACACACCCTTCTCCTGCGCCCGCGCGAACGCCTCCGGCGCTTCTGACAGCGGATACTCCGCTGAGATCATCTCGCTCAAGTGCAGCCGCCCCGACTTCAGCAGCTCGAGCGCCGGCTCGAAGCGCCCGCAGCGCGAACCCACCAGCGTGATCTCGTTCACCACCACCGGCGCGCTATCCAGTTCCACCGTGCCGTGGACCGTGGACTTCATCACCACCGTCCCGCGCGGCCGCGTCATCGCCACTGCCGCCGCCAGGCCTGCAGCCGAGCCCGTCGCCTCCACCGTACAGTCGAAACGCGCCCGTGGCAGCCGCTCCGTCCGGTGCGTCTCGCACCCCGCCGCCGCCGCGATGCGCAGCTTCGCTGCGTGCCGTCCGAACACGTGCACCCGCACCCCCTGGCACGCCAGCACCTGCGCCGCCAGCAGCCCCAGCTTGCCATCGCCCAGCACCGCCACCTCCGCGCCTATAGGGAGGCGGACCTGGTCCAGGATCTCGCACGCCGCCGCGATCGGTTCGGTGAACACCGCGTGTTCGTCCGCTACGCTGCCCGGAACCTCCCGCAGATTCGCTTCCGGCAGCGTCAGGTATTCGGCGAACGCGCCGGGATGCCGCACAATACCCAGCACGCTGCGCTTGGGACAGTGCCGCCCCAGCCCGCGCGCGCACCACGCGCACGCGCCGCAGGCCAGGTTGATCTCGCCCACCACGCGCTTGCCCAGCCACGCCGAGCCCGCCGGCCCCACCACCTCGCCGACGAACTCGTGCCCCGGCCGGCCGCGGAATCCGTAGTACCCGCGCAGCAGCTCGATGTCGGTGTTGCAGATGCCTCCCAGCATCAGTCGGATCAGCGCGAAGCCCGGCTTGGGCCTCGGCACGGGCGCCCGCCGCAGGCTCACTCTTGAGTCTTCAATGTGAACCGAAAGCATAGGTGTCAACGGGCTCCCTCCGCGCCTGGACCCTATCTCTTTCTAGCCCAAAAGCACTTGGACCCGCTCATGCACGTGGATGTCCCATTTTTTCAGTTCAGCGCCGCCCGCGCCGCCCAGACAGAGGATCTTCATTGGCTGGAAACTCCTGACAGTGGATTGATTCTCAGGGCCCGGGGGGCCATTCCGTCGCGACGGGCCCAGGCCGCGGCCTATGACTTGGACGCGCCCTGCTCGGGCGGCTCGCGGTCGGCTTCGAAGGCCAGGCGCAGGAACGAGCGCGGCTCGAGCTCGATGCGCACGGGCAGAACCGATTGCGAGTCGCGATCCCACCACACGCTGAAGCGAGTCTTGGCGCCGGTCTGCAGGTTGCGGGTGGTGCCGGCCATGTGGACGACCGACTCGGCGCGGGTCACCAGACCGCGCTGGCGCAGCTTGTCGCCGAGCTTGGGATCGGGCGCCGAGACGGTTTCCAGCGACCGCTGGACGCCGCCGTAGATGAACACCGTCCGCGACGGCTGGAAATTGCTCTCGCGCACCCTCACGAGAGCGTAGAGCAGGGTCGACAGGATCTGGTCGGGCGCGCCGGGCGTGCCGCGTTCCTCACGGCTGGAGACGCAGTCTCCGTCAAAGGAGCGCTCGGCGGCGCTGGCCACGTTCCTCCACGCTCGCCAGCTCACGGCGTCCTTGGAGAGGAAGCGGGTGAAGCGGGCGGAGTAGGCGCCGCGGCGGCTTTCGCCGCGAATGGCCGAAAAGAGCTCGGATTGCTGGCCGGGCTTGAGGGCATTGCGGGCCTCGTCGAGACGCTCCTCCTGCGAGGTGCTCATGAAGCCGAAGTAGCGCGACTCGGCCAACTGGCCGGCATCCTCGACTACGGTTTCGTGGATGTAGCCGAGGCGGTTGAGGCCGTGGGCCATGTCGGGCCAGGAACCGCCGCCGAAGCCGACGCGGCGGCGGCGCGGGCCGGCGCCGTCCACCTCCTCGGCGAAAGCGAAGCCGCTGCCCACGCCGGCCTTGGAGAAGATCGGCATGGAGAACAGCATGATGACGGCATCGGCGCGGAAATAGCGGCGCGCCGATGCGACGCCGCCGCCGAGATTGGCCGCCGGCGCCCAGGCGCGCGCCAGCAGCAGGGGCTTCAGGAGCTTCAGCACTCCGCGACGGGACCAGGTTCGCGTGTTCATCGAATTCGTCACACCTCCAGGCCGAGCCAGTTGCCGGCGGTTGAAATGAAATCGGGTTGAATGCGCGGATTCGGGCAGGCGCCCGAATGCCACTCGTGGATTTCGCGGTACAGCCGGAGATAGCCGCCGGCGATGTTGGGCCAGGCGTAGCGCTGGGCGGTTTCGAGAGCGGCGCGAGCGCGGGCCTGGCTTTCGGCGGGACAACGGGCCAGCGCGCAGATGGCCTCGACAAACGAGCGCGGATCGGGGTCGGCGAGCCAGGCGCAGGAGGGCGCCGCGTAAGAGATGACGCCGCCGCGGTTGCAGGCCACCAAAGGAAGGCCGGAGGCCATGGCCTCCAGCGGCGCGATGCCGAACGGTTCGGCGGGGTTGGGATGGACGAAGGCGTCGGCGCTGGCGTAGATCGCCGCCAGTTCGTCCGTCGTCCCGAAGTGGCCCAGGAAGGCCACGCGGCCGGGGCAGGAGCGCGCCACGTCGCGCTCCAGCGCCTGGCGCAGCATTCCGTCGCCGGCGATGACCAGGCGGAAATCGAACTCCGGCACGTGGCCCAGCAGGCGCATGACCTGGACCAGCATCCCGAGGTTCTTTTCCGGGGCCAGCCGCCCGGCATAGAGCAGCAGCACCGAGCCGGTTTCGCCTCCGGAAAGGGCCAGCAGCCGGCGCCGCAGCAGCGGATCGCGCCGCGCCGGGCTGAAGCCGGCGGTATCCACGCCCATGCCGCGGACCCACACGCCGCGGCGCACCACATGGCCCCGCGAGGCGCCGCGCAACTCATCGGCCGTGAAGCGCGAGACGGTGATGTGGTGGTCGAAGAGCGGGAAATAGAGCCACTTCATGTACAGACGGCAGAAGGATTCGGCGAACGGAAAGCGCGGCAGATAGACCAGCAGGTTGTCGATCATGCGCTCGCAGCTCAGGCCGACCAGAGTGGGACGGTAGCCGGCGGGGAAGAACCAGTTGCGGCGCACCAGGCCGGCCAGGTATTGGAGCGTGTACTTGTCACAGATCTCGATCAGGTCGGGGCGTTCGTCGCACAGGATGTGGCGGATGTCGGAGCGCGGCCGCAGGTAGCGGTCCGGCAGCAGCCAGCGGTAACTCCGGTTGAGCGGCGCGCGCGGGGCGCGCAGATGGTAAATGCGGACGAACGGGGAGACCTCCTCGACGCGGGTCTCGTCGGCCGGCACGATCAGGCGCATGTAATGCTCGTGCGCATCGGCGGCGGCCATCAGGGCGCGATAAAAAGTCCCGATCCCACCGGAGGCCGAGTGCCAGGCATTGGTGAGATGGGCGGACTTCATGCGGCCGGCTACGCTCCTTCGTTGCGCAACGCTTCCAGGAAGGCCCGGCCGGCCATGCGCGGCAGGACGAGCAGGAATCCGCCGATCAGGGCCGGCACGCGCTTCATGTCCTCGCTCAGGGGACGCGCTTCGGCGCCGACGATCAGCGCGCCTTTGCGCATCGCATACAGGTTGAACAGGTTCGAAATCTGCGTGAAACAAATCGACGTCAATATGCTTCGCGCCAGCACGGGCGTCCCGCGGGTGTAGTGGATCGTGAATTCGATGCTGTGGGAGACGGCGGGGACCACCAGCATGGCGCCCAGCACGGCCTGCCAGTCGGGCTTGACCTTGCGCAGCATCTGCGTCACCGCGCCCCAGCCGCCGCTGGTGGCCGTGCGCCAGGCGAACTCCACCAGCATGGCCCCGACGGCGGCGCGCCAGCCGGCCTTAAGGTTGACGGTAAAGAAAATGCCGCCCCGCATGAGCGCGCTGAACATGGCCGATTTCCAGTTCCAGCGGCGGATGAACAGCTCCACGGGATGTGCGCAGGCCCAGCGCAGGACCGGCAGCAGCGGGACACCTTCGGGCGGCACGGGGCGGGGGGCTGAGGTCATGATGGGTAGTCCTGCGGCAGTGTCGCACATTCCGTCTCAATGACAAGATCTCTAATTTCTGTTTTGAGGCTATGACAGATGGGCGAAGCAGCCATAACAATGTGCCGGAGGCCAAAGAAAAGGCCCGGAAGGCCGAGGCTCAGGGCGGCCCTCCGGGCAAGCGATGGACGCAATTCTCAGTCGCCGGGCGCATCCAGCCAGTCCGGTCGGCGGAGAATGTCTCTGGGCCGCGAGCCGTCGGGCGGGCCGATGATGGCCTCGCGCTGCATCTGGTCGAGGATGCGGGCGGCACGGCCGTAGCCGAGGCGCAGGTAGCGCTGCAGGATCGAAGTCGAGGCTTTGCCCATCTCGCACACCACACGCACGGCGTCGCGGTACAGGGGATCCTCGTCGGCATCGAAGTCTTCGGGATCTTCGGCGCCGTCTTCGCCGGACGGGGTCAGGAGGAAGTTCTGATCGTAGTCCGGGCGCGCCTGCTGGCGCCAGAAGTCGACCACGTTGGTGATCTCGGTCTCGGTGACGAAAGCGCCATGCACTCTCAGCAGACGCGAAGTGCCGGGTGGAAGGAACAGCATATCGCCCTTGCCCAGCAGGTGCTCGGCGCCCATAACGTCGAGAACGGTGCGCGAGTTGACGCGCGTGGCCACGCGGAAGCTGATGCGCGCCGGGAAATTGGCCTTGATGAGGCCCGTGATCACGTCGACCGATGGGCGCTGTGTGGCGAGCACCAGGTGGATGCCGACAGCGCGCGCCATCTGCGCCAGCCGGATGACGGATTCCTCCACGCCGGCGCGCTCCACCATCATGAGGTCGGCGAGTTCGTCGATGACCACCAGGATATAGGGCAGCGGTTTTTCCTGCGCCGGCGCTTCCCCATCGGCGTCTGGAAACAGCGACATCGGCCGGGAGGCGAGCTGGCGCATCTTGCGGTTGAACTGGTCGATGTTGCGCACGCCGTAGCTCGCCAGCAGCTTCAGCCGGCGCTCCATCTCGAGCACCGCGTTGCGCAACGCGTTGACGGCCCGCTTGGGCTCGGTGATGACGGGCGTGAGCAGGTGCGGGATGCCGTCGTAGATGCCCAATTCGACGCGCTTGGGGTCGACCAGCATCATGCGCACCTCGTCGGGGGTGCACTTGATCAGGACCGACATGATCATCGTGTTGAGCATCACGCTCTTGCCCGAGCCGGTCGAGCCGGCGATCAGCAGATGGGGCATCTTCTCGAGTTCGCTGACGCGGATGCGCCCGCTGATGTCCTTGCCCAGCGCGAAGGCCAGGCGCGCCGGCGCTTCGCGGAAATCGTCGGACTCCAGAATCTGGCGCAGGCTGATGGTCTCGCGGCGCGTGTTGGGAACTTCGATGCCCACGGTCGGTTTGCCGGGAATGCGCTCGATCAGGATCGACTCGGCCTGCAGGCCCAGGCACAGATCTTCGCTGAGGGTCGTGATGCGCGCGATTTTGACGCCGGCATCGGGCTTGAATTCGAACGTCGTGACCACCGGGCCGGGATTGATCTGCACCACGCTGCCGAAAACGTTGAACTCCTCCAGCTTCGATTTGATGCGGGCGGCGACCTCCTTCAACTCGAGCCCGTCGTAGCCCTCCCGCTCCGGCGGCGGGTTCAACAGGCGCGCCGAGGGCAGTTCCCATTCGGCCGCGGGCGCCGGCTCGGGCTTGGGCGCGGCGCGCTTGGGCTCGGCCGGCCTCGGCTGTTCGTCCTCGATCGAGCGGATGGGGATATCCTGCTGCTCCCACGGAGGCGTGTCGTCGAACTCCTCCGGGAACGCGGGCGGCGTCGCCCCGGGGACTGCCGAGGGAAGCCTGTCGGCGGTGGGCGCGGCGGGGAAAACGGCGACCGGAGAGGCCGCATAGGCGTCGCCGTTGAGCGGCTCGGCGTAGGCCGCGAGATCGCTTTCGAGCCCCGGCGGCATTATGGCCGCGCCGATCGGCTCGAATTCGGGTGCGGCTTTGCGCCGGCCCCGCCGCGCTGCCGGGTCCGGTTCGGCCGCCGCTGGCGCGGACTCGGCGAATTCAACGTCCGGGACCGCCCGCCGGCGTATCGGGAGCACGGTGCTGAGGGCCAGCGCCACTGTGTGCGTGAAGCGATCCACGGAGAAGCTGGAAATCAGGTACAGGGCGATCAGCAGAATCGCGCCCAGCAGCAGCAACGTGCCGGCCTGGTTCAGATAGCGCAGCAGCGTGGTCGAGACCAGCAGACCGGCCGCGCCGCCGGGCTCAAAGGTGCCGTGCCAGTTGAGATACGGGGCGCCCAGCGCCAGGAAGCCGCTGAGGGCCAGCGCAGCCAGGCCGTAGCCGATGCCGCGGCAGATGGGCGCTCCGGCGGGCCGCAGCCGGAGCCAGCGCCAGCCCAGGATCAGCCCGACCAGCGGCAGCAGCCAGAAGGAGAGCCCGAAGCTCTGATAACCCGCGTCGGCGATGGCCGCGCCCACGCGGCCGATGGCGTTGTGTGGAGGGTCGGCGGGCGAAGCGGTATTCCACGAGGGGTCGGCCGGGTCGAATGTGACCAGGCACAGAACCAGTGCGGTGGAGGCGACAAGGCACAACAGCCCCATCACTTCCCGCACCCGCGGGAGCCTCGCAATGGATGCGAGTTTCATTCCGCCTTACTGGCGGAAGAGAGCTAGAGCGATTATTAGTATACCAAGCGCCACGCGGTATAAAACAAAAATCCGCATTGTGTGTTGGCGCAGGAAGCGCATGAAGAAGGCCACCACCAGGGTGCCGCTCAGCGCGCTCACCAGCAGACCGGCGATGAAAGCCGCGTGCATTCGCGGCGGGATGCCGCCGGCCTGGTGCAGCTTATGCGCGGCCAGGAAGGCCGCGCCGGCGATGGCGGGTGTCGAAAGAAGGAACGAGAAGCGCGCCGCCGAGGCGCGGTCGTATCCGCGGGATAACCCGGCAGCGATCGTGATGCCGCTGCGCGAGCAGCCGGGGATCAGCGCCACAGCCTGTGCCAGCCCGATATACATCGCATCCCATAAACCGATGTTGCGGATCCCCTTGAACTGCCGCGCCACGCCCTCAGCCCACCACATCAGCAACCCGACGCCGATCAGCATGGGGCCGTAAACGAGCGGCTGGCGCAAGGTCGTTTCGGCCGCATTGCGCAGCAACAGGCCGGCGATCACGGCCGGCACGGTGGCGGCCGCCATCAGCCACAGCAGCATCGGATTGGCGTCCAGATCGGGATCGCCGCCCGAGCGCAGCCCAAAGCCGTGCGCCAGCAGGCGCACCCAGTCGCGGCCGAAATACAGCAGAACCGCGATCAGCGTGCCGGCGTGCAGCGCAATGTCGAACGACAGGCCTGGATCCTCCCAGCCGAACAGCCAGGGGAACAGGTCGAGATGGGCCGAACTGCTGACCGGCAGGAATTCAGTCAGTCCCTGAACCAGGGCCAGGATGACAGCCTGATAAAGCGGGTAAGGATGCATAAGGTCGATCTAGGTCATCGTATCTCACTCCCCTGTTACGAATTGGATACAGCGAAAAACGTGCTCCCCTCCGGGCCCGGCGGAGCAGCGGGCGGCCCAGCGGCGGATAGATCCCTGGATGGTCCCCAAAACCCGGCGGCGCGGCTGGCAGGGCACCGGAGCAGGCCGGTCCCCGGCGGAAGTATGATGACAGATTGACTATGCGGATCGGAATTGTGATCGCGATTGTGCTGGCCGCCGCCGCTGTCAGTGCCACGGCGCAGCGCCGCCAGGCGCCCACCACGCCGGGCCAGTTCGACTACTACCTGCTGAGCCTTTCGTGGTCGCCACAGTACTGCAGCGACATGGGGGACGACCCCGAGGATCCGCAGTGCGCCCCGGGGAGGCGCTACGGTTTCGTGGTGCACGGACTGTGGCCGCAAAGCCAGGAGGGCAACAATCCGCGCACCTGTTCGCCGGCGCCGCGGCTGGATTCGCAGACCGAAAAATCGATGCTCGACATCATGCCCAGCGAGCAGTTGATTCTGCATGAATGGGGCTCCCACGGAACCTGCAGCGGTCTCCAGCCCGCGGACTTTTTCAAGCTGACGCGCGCGGCGTTCCAGAAAGTGAAGATCCCGGCGCAATACCTGGGACCGAAATCCGCTCTGGCCGTGCCTGTGAAGCAGCTCCGCCAGTCGCTCACCGACGCCAATCCGGGACTGCGGCCCGGCGAGTTCGCCATTTACTGCGACGACACCTATTTGCGCGAAGTGCGCGTGTGCCTCGACAAGAGCCTGAATTTCCGGGCTTGCGGCGGCCGCGTCCGCGATGCCTGCCAAATCGATACGGTGATCCTGCGGGCCGTGAAATAGAGTGCCAGAGAGACGGAAGAGCGCAGCGGCGGCGATGGTAGCATGAGAATGTCTGGCATTGTCGGGGCGTAGCGCAGCCTGGTAGCGCACCTGCCTTGGGCGCAGGGGGTCGGGCGTTCAAATCGCCCCGCCCCGACCAATGTTTTCAATGAGATGATGGCATTCCAGGAGCCTGCGAGAAACTCACTGGAGTCAATTCTGTAGCTGCTGCAAACCTCCAGATTCAACAAGGGGCGATTTGGGCGGACCCAACACTGGACGCAGCTCTCCGGCGCGTCTCCCTTCGGTGCCTTCAGCGGCCCTCTTGACAGGCCTCCGTACGCAATGTATGCTTACAGTGTCTATGGACAAAACCCTTGGGGGCTGGCTCAGAGAGTTGAGAGAGAATCGCGACCTTTCACTCCGGGAGCTAGCCAAACAATTAGGAGACGTAACGGCCGCTCACCTGTCGGACATCGAGTTCGGTAGGCGCTACCCATCGGACGAATTACTGGGCAGGATGGCGCGATTTTTCTCGGTGAAAGAAACGGACCTACGTGCATTGGACTCGCGACCTCCGGTCGAAGAGCTTAAGCGCTTGGCGCAGAACGATCGAGCTTTCGGGCTGGCGCTCCGCAAACTGGTGAATAAAGAGGTTACGTCGGATGAGATTTTGAAGCTCAGCAAGGGCAAACCCGACAGATCCAAATAGAAATGAAGACTTTTTGCACAACCCGTGGGCCATTTGCGGAACGCCCGTACTACGAAGACAGCGAGATCGAAACGATGTGCGCTGATGCCCTTCGACATGTCGGTCTTTTGCCAACTTCTGCGCAGCCAATTCGGATTGATCGGTTTATTGAAAAGCGCTTCAACGTCGTGCCGAGCTACGAAGAATTGCCTGACGGCGTGCTGGGGGTGACGCGGTTCGGGAAGTCCGGCGCACAGCAGGTAGTTATCGCCAAGGCCCTAGTACTACTGTGTTATAAACGTAGTGCGCCACAAAAAGGACAGCGTGGCAGCTGTCGCAGGAGTGTACCGGCAATCGCGTGGCGGAGGGCAGCGATGGAGTGCGGGTTATGCCGTCCGCGCAACTCTGGGGCAACCGCGTGGGCGGAAGCCGGTCGGGAGTCCGGGCGCGGGTAATTCCAATTTGCCGGCGCGGGCCGAGGGGGGAAACGGCTTCGTTCGCTGACCAGGAAGCCATACGCGGCGATACACAGGGTGGCGTGGTGGTGGAAGCCCCGCCAGCCACGGCCTTCGAAGTGGCCCAGGCCGAGTTCCTGTTTCAACTCCTCGTAGTCGCGCTCAATGATCCAGCGGTGCTTGGCCAGTTTGACGAGGTCTTTTCGTTGGGTGTCGGACGGGAGCGTGGAGAGCCAATACTTGGTGGGCTCGGCCTCGCCGTGCGGCCATTCCATCAGCAGCCATTGTTCCGGGTGCGCCTCGGCCTGCCAGTAGTCGCGATGTGCCGGCCGCACACGGACTGCCGCGAACCGCGAGCGCAAAGCCTGTTTGACACCTTGCCGCCAGGTCACGATCTTCCAGGCGGATGCGGGCAGCGTCTGGGCCAGTTGCCGCGCTGCAGCCGGCTGATGTTGCGCGTCGCGCCGCAGCAGTTTCGTCGGCCGCCCACGGCCTTTCCAAGGCTTCGGCGGCAGAGGCTGCATGCCTGGCGCCCACACCGAGATTGTGCCTTGCACGCCGACCACATACTGCAACTCCAACTCCGTCAGCGCCGCGCGAAACTGCCCATCGGTGCCATAACCAGCGTCGGCCAGGATCACACCCTGCGGCACTTGTTCCGCTACGGCCTGCCGGATCTGCGCCACCGCGATCTGAGGTTTGGTTTGAAATCCGATTCGTCCCGGCACGCCGGCTTGGCGGCGCCGCTCATCATCCTGGACCCATGCTTCCGGCAAATACAATTGGCAGGCGATCGGCAGGCTCGCACTCCAACTCGCCACCGACAAACTCACCGCCACACGGCAGTTTTCCTGCTTGCCCAATTGCCCGCAGTATTGCCGCGCCACGCCGACCGAGTGCACGCCCTTCTTCGGGAACCCCGTGTCATCGACGATCCAGGCAACGACCGGACCGTGCTGCTGCATCGCGGGCACGACGCGCGAACGGACTGCGGCCAGCACGGCAGCATCGCTCCACGGCGCGTCGGCGACCAGGTGATGCAAAGACTGATGCATCCGCCGTACGTTGTCCGGGGCCAAACGCGCGGCCATCGGCTCAACGCTCTTGCGCTCTCCAGGCAGCAACAGAGCCGTGCGATACGACTTCAACGGACCGATTCGATCGGCGTGCCCTGCGGCCTGCGCCAGGCCATCCAAATATGCCGCAAAGCGCTTCTGCTGTGGGCCCGGCGCCGGTTGGCTTGCTCCCACGAAACAATTGTACTACAAAATGTCTCGTTTATAACACAGTAGTATTAGCAGCCCGTGGATAAAGTCCTCGAAACATCTTGAGGCACGAATGTTTTGGCCTGATAATTGGGCATGGCGTTGGGCAAGCGGAGGCACAAGCAGACTTCTTTCTGGGTGGAGACGAGCCAGCTGCAGGCCCGTGGGCGGCACCCGTTCTACAGCCGGCTGAACGAAATCCTCGACCGGGCGAAGTTCGACACCTACGCGGAGCGGATTTGCCGCAAGTGCTACGCCCCGACCATGGGCCGTCCTTCGATTGCGCCAGGGGTGTACTTCCGTTGTTTTCTGATGGGCTATTTCGAGGGGATCGACTCTGAACGCGGGATTGCCTACCGGATTTCGGACTCGCTCAGTCTGCGGGCATTCCTAGGCTTGAGCCTGGCGGAGCAGACGCCGGACCACTCGACGCTGTCCAAGACGCGGCGGCTGCTGAATCTGGGAACGTACAAGGCGGTATTCCGGTGGGTGCTGAAACGCCTGGCGGCAGAAGGGTTGCTGCGTGGCAAAAACCTGGCTGTCGATGCCACGACGCTGGAAGCCAACGCCGCGCTGAGAATCGATTGTGCGCCAGGACACCGGTGAGGATTCGACGAACAATATCGCGGAGCCTGACGAAGACCGAAGGGATCGAGGAGCCGACGCCGGAAGAAGACTGGCCAGCGCTTTGACCGCAAGCACAAGAAAGTCGCTGTCCAACCGAGCACTGGGAGAAGCCCCAGCGACCCGGAAGTGCGGATTGCCAAGATGAAAGACGGGCGCACGCACCTGGCCTACAAGGCCGAGCACGCCGTGGATCTGGAGACGGGCGCGGTGGTGGCGCTGACCGTGCAACCGGCCGATCGCGGGGACACCGCCAGCATGGTGGCGACGCTGGCGGAAGCCGGGTGCGCGGTGACGGAAATGGCGGGGCAAGCGGCACGAGCTGGCGCGGTGGGAGCGGTAGAGACGGTGAGCGCAGTGGGCGTGGAACGGGTGGTGGCGGACAAGGGCTACCACAGCCGGCAGACGTTGCAGGATCTGGCCGAGGTGGGCGTGCGCACGGTGATAGCGGAGCCGGAACGGAAGCGGCAAAAGTGGTCCGGACAGAAGGCTGCGCAAGCGGCGGTGTATGCCAACCGGCGGCGGATGGAGACCCAGACAGCCAAGGCCCTGATGAGACGGCGCGGGGAACTGATCGAAAGAAGCTTCGCCCACCTGTACGACACCGGCGGTATGAGGCGCGTGCATCTGCGCGGCCAGAACAACATCGCCAAACGCGCGCTAATTCATGCGGCAGCGTTCAACCTGAGTTTGATCCTGCGCCAGTTGCTGGGGGTCGGCACCGCCCGGCAGGCGGCACAACTTCGCAGTGCGCTCTGTTTTTGCCTCCTTGCGCTCGCAAACGCTGTACCGACGACTTCCCAACACATGGGTCCTACTTCAGCCGCCGATTACTGGCCCCGTCAGTGTCGACAGACTGCGCGCGAAAACACCTCTTTATCCACGGGCTGCTAGCGGCGAACCAATACGTGGTAGTGCAGGAGCCGCGTTAGGAGGGGGGCCGGTGGTGGGGACGTCGCAAGGGCGCCGGTTTCTCATAGCCGTACTGGCAGTACTGCCGGCCAACGCGATGATCGCTTGGGTCAGCTCATATTCGTCGTCCGGTTGAGTGGGCTGATAGCGTTGGTTTCCGCGCGGCTGGCCAACCAGTGTCTGGCTGCTCAGCCTCAGCAATGGCCGGATGCTCTGATGGGCCTCGTCATTGGTCGAGAGCAACTCGCGGAAGTAACCCACTTTGTGCAGCCGCTGCCTATTGTGGCTCACTCCGATTTCCATCAGCAACACCGAGATTCGGTTCTTTATCTGGACCATCTGCCGAACCAGCAGGTGCCGGTACAACAGCAATCTCACCACATCGGCAGCGGGTAGGCCGCCAAACCCCGTCCATCCCCCTCGTAGACCGATAGAGGGCCATCAGATCAAACGGATCTATGCGGTCAGCGATGAATCGCGGCAAAAGCGCTTCCGGTAACCCCCGCCAGCCGCGAGGGCACAATTCGGGAGTTTACGGGGATCGCTGGCCTGATTTATACTGTTCTCCTGGAAATGGCATGAGTTCAATCTTGAATGCAAAGGCCGCGGCGGCGGTTGCGCAGCTTGCTCTGCTCTTCGCCACCCCTCCGCTCCAAGCGCAAATTCGCTTCTTGCCGTTCGGCGAAATCTCACCGCAGGCCAAGACGCGCGACGAACTCGACGCAGTCGGCCGCGTCTGCGACGAGGCGGATTCAGAAGTGGTCATACGCCTTGCCCGTGCTTTCATCCGCGACTACCCCGAATCGGATTTTCGCGAGTTTGTTTACATTTCTCTTCTTCACACCTACGAACAAACCCGCGACGCGCCGCATGCGCGAGAGACTGCCGAGACTATCCTCCGCCTGAATCCCGAGAATGTAGACGCGCTGCTCGCGCTGGCGGCGTATCGATTGGAACATGCGGAACCGGGCGCAGCGAGGCCGGGACTGCTGAGCGCACGCGAGTACGCGCAACACGCGCTCGAACGGATCCGCCGTATCAAGACGCCGGTGAACGGCGACCGTCAGCAGTGGGTGGCGACAAAGAAGACGTTTTTGGGGAAAGTGTACTTGTTCTTGGGCTTGGCCGCAGTACAAGAGAATAAGCTGGACGAGGGCCTCCAGCATCTGATCACCGCCACCGAGTTCGACCCGCAGGGCAGCTACTTTTACCGTCTGGCCGTGCTTTATGAAGCCCGCGCAAGCTATACGGAGGCGCTCGAATCCGCTGAGCGAGCGAAGCAGTTGGGTCCGGAGTTGGTAACACGCCTTGCGGAACGCCAGATCACACGATTGCGGAGCCGCATGAAAGAGCCAGCCAAGCGCTGAGTCGGAGACGCGGCTAAAACAATGCTAGGCCCGGAGAGATGACCAGACCGGCGTTTTCTGTGCCAGTCGAATCGAGAGACTGGCACACCCCACGCGGATGTAGTCGAATTTGTAGCTGCCAAATGCCTTCGGCTTCAAAAGGGTTCCATCGGCTTCAACCGGCCACACGTATCTACTTGAAACGTAAGCAATTGAAAATAGGGCACTTTCGAGCGGGGCCGAAAACTGCCTTGGGCGCAGGGGGTCCCGAGTTCAAATCTCGGCGCCCCGACCAATAGAACTTCCAGCCCAACGTTCCCATTTAGCGCGCTTGGCTCTATGCCAATTCCGGGGGACCCCTTCCCGAATTTCAGTGCCGCAAATACGCCGCGCTTCGAGGCGAACTCAGCGTGGCCCATGCGATTTGCGAATACTGTCCCTGGATTGTCCTGGATTTAATCATCCGCGCATCGGCGGACGAGGCCGTCGATTTACAAAGGCAAAACTCTAGCCGCGAGGCGACCGCCCAGAGGCTTGTTCCCGATCCCAGATCCTAAAGATGTCTGCCTGTTCACCCACTGCCGCCTGAATCAGCCGCTTTTCAGGCAATTCCCTGAGCTTGATTGCCCAGTACAGCAGGTATCGAAAGTTTCGCGATTATGAACGAACTTTTGTTCCAGAAGTGCGTCCGTGTGAATGAAGTAATCAGATCTTGTTATCTGGAGATCCCCAAACGCAATAGGAGTGTCATGATTCGCAAAGTTCTGTTATTGATAACCACGGCCGGGTGGCTGATGAACGCTCAATCCATGTTCCACGGCGACGCCGCACATACCGGCACTGCCGCCGGTGCCGGTCCCACCGGACCCGTCAGCATGAAATGGAAGTTCGACACGGGCGGACGCATCTTCTCTTCGCCGGTCCGCGGCGGCGACTCGATCTACATAGGGACTTGGGACGGCCGCCTGTGCGCGATCGATGCCAAGTCGGGCAAGGAGATTTGGAAGTTCCAGTCCAATGGCCCCGTCGATTCAACCCCCGCCGTCGATTCACAAACGGTCTACTTCGGCAGCTACGACGGCTTCTTCTACGCCGTGGACGCGAAGTCCGGCAAGGAGCTTTGGAAGTTCGCCACGCCGGGTGAGCGCCGCTTCGAGGCGCGCCACATGAATGGCGTGAATCCGAGCACCCAGACGATGGCGGACTCCTGGGATTTCTGGCAATCGAGCCCAGTCGTTGCGGCGGGCAAGGTGTTCTTCGGCAGCGGCGACAACAACGTCTACGCTCTGGACGCACACAGCGGCAAACTGTTGTGGATGTGGAGGACCGGCGACGTGGTTCATTCCTCTCCCGCCTATCGGGACGGCGTGCTCTACGTAGGCAGCTTCGACAGTGTGCTCCTGGCGCTGGAAGCGGACACCGGCAAGCTGAAGTGGTATTTCCAGGCGGGCTCGGATCCTTATAACCACAATCAAGTTGGATTCCAGGGATCGCCAACTGTCGTCGACGGCACCGTATATATCGGTTGCCGCGACTCTAACTTCTACGCGATCGATGCGGCCACCGGCAAGCAACGCTGGCACTTCAACAATAACGGCAGTTGGGTGACGGTCACGCCGGCGGTCGTCGGTGGAAAGGTCTTCTTCGGCACCTCGGACTCGCTGAAGTTCTACTCGTTCGACGCCGCAACGGGAAAGCAGCTCTTCGAAGTTCCTCTCAAGATGAACGAGTTCTCGTCGCCCACGATAGCTGCTAACGTGGCCTACTTCGGCTTGATCAACGGCAGCCTGTTGGCGGTCGACGCAACATCCGGGAAATTGCTATGGGAGTGGCACACCGCTGCTTCGCAAGCCGACCCGGAGCACGCGCTTCTTTCCGATGGCAAGCTGAATGAAAAGAGCGTCTTCAAGAGCATGTTCCTGGATGGGATGGCCGAGGCGGTCTATCGAATCACGGCGCTGGGATCCATCGTCTCTACCCCGCTGGTCTCGGACGGCGTGATTTACGTGGGCAGCACCGACGGCTTCCTCTACGCATTGCAGTAGCATTGCAGGCGGTGGATGACAACAAAACGGTGGGGCGAGGGAGAGACGGCTGAGCGTAGATGGGGCAAGCTGCCTGATGATCAGAGTTCACCCCATTAGGCTGCAGCTGAAATCGTAGCTGTCGGGTTCCTCCAGCTTCCACCAGAATCCACCGGCTTCAACGGGTCAGCTGTATCTCATTGAAACGTAAGCGCTTGAAAATAGAGAATTCAGCCACGAGGCCGGAAACTGCCTTGGGCTCAGTGGATCTCCCTGTTTGTTCTTCTTTGTTTTCAGCAAGTTGCAAAACAACCCTGTTGAGCCTTGAGGGTCCTTTAGCTACAATTCTGCATAAATCCCCCAGTTCGGCGAACGCCGAAGTTTACAAGCTGCTGATTTCATTGGATATTGCCGCAGGTAGCGCACCTGCACTTGCAGCAGGTGACCGGCTCGCGGATTAAGGCCTGTGGCATCGCGGGGCCTGGTTCGGGAACCGGCATGGATGGCGGGCTTCCGTGAAAGAAGGCGCCGTTGGCCGAGTCAAAGACCGAACTCAAAATCGAAACGGCGACAAACAGAGCAAGTCGGTGGTCGCCAACGCCTCGCCAATGTACCGCTCAAGAAACTGTATAAAGTATATTTGGATAAGTATAGTGTAATTGCCGCATGACCCAGAGCACCCGAATTTCTACATGAGAAGATTACAATAATAGAGAAAGTTAATTAATACTATTTAAACCTGATTCAGCTCTCGAATTGATTATCACTTTTTATAGCTTCTGGTTGCGAATATCTCTTGAGACTACGCCTTATCGGAAGTTAGACTGCGCTTTAGTCAAAACTGCCGCATCTGATTCTGGCTCGATTAAGAGGTAGCCGTTCCGCTGTCCAAGCTATTAATCCGGGGACAGGCGGGCCCCTTTGAAACAGCGATGGAACTAGAGATTCGAGATTCAGCCACCTTGTCGTAGTTACGGTCCTTTCTTTCGGGACTCCAACCACGACTGCTCGGACCTGGCGCGCACCTCGTCGCCTGCCAGATGATAGGCGCGGACAAGCAGGTAGTGCGCGGAACGCAGGAGTTCCTCATCTTGCGAGTTGCGGACCACAAACGTGGCTTCCCGGATGACTTCGTACCCGCGGTTGTCGTCGGCTAAGAACTTGGCTCTTTCGAGCCGCGCGGGGGCGTGAAATGGAGCCCAGCGGAGAGCCTCTTCCACAACCGCTCTGGCCTCCGCAGACTGTGCTTGTTCACGCAGGAATCTCGCAAACTCACAGGCCACATCCGGGTTGGGTTTGGGCAGCTTGCGGTTGATGGCCATGGCGGTAAGAAACGCCTCCCGCGCTCGATCGGGATGAGATTGCATTTGCTCGAGTGAGGCCAGGCGCGTGTGGATCAACACCTGCAGTTCCGCGCCCGGCTCCATCGCGAGCGCCAATTCAAGCGCTTCGGCTGCTTCGGCGTACTTACGAACGCAGCCCAAGGAGCGCGCGTAGTGGAAACGCGTCCACGGATCACGAGGTTGAACGGCGACGGCCCGCGCCGCTAGTTCCACGGCGGTGCCGGGTATCTGTTTGGCGGTCTGCGGCCAGTCCATGATCACGCGCGCAAGAGCCAGCAGCTCCCCGGGATCGGCCTGCGTCGCGGCGTTCAGTCTCTCCAACCTCGTGTCGATGCGCTTTGCCAAGATTTCCGGAGGGAGTCTGAGGTAAACGGCCTCCAGCTGCGCGGCGTAGGGGTAGAGGCGCATGCCGCGCTCGCATAGATCGATCGCCTTGGGGAAGTTTCCAAGTACCTGCTGCGCCCGTGCGGAGAGGTCGTAGATGTCGGCTGGGCTCCCCGGATCAACGGCCAACATTTGATCCAGTTCCTCCGCCGCAGCCGCCGCATCGCGGGAGTTCAACAGAGCTCCCGCAAGCAAATAGCGAGCCTCGGTGTCGGCCCGGTCGGCCGACACCACAGGCCGCAGCACGGCTATGGCCCTGGCAGGCTCGCCCGAGAGGTTGTAACACCGCGCCAGATCCTTGGCGGCATCTGCCTGCGATGGATCGAGTCGCAACGCGATTTCGAGCTGTGGCCGCGCATCCTCAGCCAGCCCTTGGGCCATCAGCACCGAGCCCAGCGTTGCCCGGCCCTCCGCGGACCGAGGTTCTAACTCTACGTACCGGCGCAACTCCGCGGCGGCCTCGCTGAGCCGGTCCATTTCCGTATAGCAGACTGCCAAGGCGAAGTGCGCTTCGTGATCCTGGGGATATAGTTTCAAGAGCGCCTCGTAGTCGCGCGCCGCCTCCGGGTATTTTTGCTCAGCCATCCGCGCCAGCGCCGATTCTGTCAGTCGGCGGGTGTCCGGAGGGGTCTGCGCGGAGACTGCCACCAGCAGGAGCAGGATCGGAACAGCGCGAAACACGGCTTGGGGAATTATAGCGGCAACCTCCACGGTGGGCGATGAGCTCGCTTCATACAGCTCTGGTATTCAGCGTGGTCCTTAACACGTTCTTTGGCAACATCTCATTTCACCTGGCGACCCAGGCGTAACGCCAGATTTCGGGGGTAGTACCCAATTATCGCGTTCCTTCCAAAAGGGGATCAGGGCACTCCTGTGCGGATCGCGTCGAGCACAGCCCCCAGGGCTGGCACAGAGCAGTCGCCGGCTTTTGCGAGACAGCCGGCCAGATCGGGCACCTTCTCACCCAGCGCCCGGGCGGTGCCGAGCATCCGACCGGCCTCACTCCGCTCGCCGCTCCACGCCAGCAATGCGCCATGTAGCAAGAAAACCCGGCCCCACTCCGGCCAACGCGACTCAGCCTCGTGCAATATTTGCGCGGCGTCAGCGACCTTTCCAAGGCGGTGCAGCGCCGCCGCTCTGACCAGCAGCGAGGCGCGCAAAGGAGCCGCGTGTTGCACCATTTCCGCAGCAGCCGCATAGTCGCTCCACTCGAATTCCAGCACCGCCGCTCGAAAAGCCGTCTCCGGACTCCGAGCTATGGCCGCGCGGCTAGACGCGACTTCCCGGCGCGCGTCATCACGCCGGCCGGCTGCTTCGAGCAGTTCTGCGCGAAGGACATGAAACACCTCCTGGCGTCCTTCATCGGAAACGCGGTCCAGTTCGAGCAGTGCGGCCTGCGCACAGGAGGCGCGTCGGACGAGTTCCGCAATCTCAATGCGGGTAGCCGGATCCGGATCCTCGATCTCGCGTACCGTCTTCGCGGCGTCCTCGCGTCGTCCGGCGGCGAGCAACGCGTTCCCCAGCTGGAGGCGCAAGGAAGCGTCGGCCGGCTTTCTTTGTACCGCGCGCTCCAGCGAACTGATGAAACGTGCCTGGCGCTGCGCCGGAGGCAGGTCGAGCGTGCCGAGCACATTGCTCCACCTGTCCGGAGCCGGCTGCTCCGGGCCGAGGCTGTCCAGATGGGCCAGCACCGCGCGCGACTCTTCGTCTTTACCAACCTCCGACAACGCGCGCCCCAGGTGCATGAGGACACCGCGATCATCCGGCGCCCATTGCGCGGCGCGGCGGAGCACGGTTTCGGCGCCCTCGGGACGCTGCAACTCGAGATAAACCTTGCCCAGTTCGGAGAGAATTCCGGGATGATCCGGCTCGGCCACGGCTGCGAGTTCGAGGTCCTTCACTGCATCGACGGGGCGCGCCAGCTTATGCAATAGAATCCCGCGATCGTAATGCGCTGATGCCATGCCCGGCTCCAAAACGAGCGCCTGATCGAGCAGAGTGAGAGCTGCGGCCGGATCACGTTGTTCGGTGATGAGAGCCAGCCGGAAGTAGCCGTCGGCGCGCCTGGGAAACCGCGCGATGTGGCGCTTCGTTTCCGCGACGGCTTCGTCCAGCTTGCCCGTCTCAGCATAGTCGAGCGCGCGATCCAAACGCGCCGCTTCGTCGTCCGGCCTGAGTGCGAGGTAGTCGTCGTAAGCGAGGGCCGCGTCGCGCGAGTAGCCGGCTGCGTCCAGAGTTCGGGCCAGCGACAGCAGCACCTCGGGATCGCGAGGAGACTGCTTGTGCGCCTCCGACAACAGCAAGACGGCCTTGGGGTAGTTCTCTTCAGTGGCGTACACGCGGCCTAACTTGGCCAGAATTGAGACATCGTCCGGGCGGATTTTCAGTGCGGTCTCCAGCGCACCCCGGCTGCGTTCCATATGACCCGCCCGCGCGGCAGCCACGCCCAGGTTATAGAGTGCGTCGGCGTCGCCAGGGCTTTGCGCCAACACTTGTGCGAACATCTGCTCGGCGCGGTCGAACTGGTCCATCCGCGCCAGCGCGAGACCGAGGGCGAATAGTGTCGGGGCGTCGCCCGAGGATGCCTTTGCAAGAGCTTCAATGGTGTCATCCGATTCCCGCGATTGTCCGGCCCAATGCAAGGCCTCCGCTCGCAGAAGGGCGATCCCCGCGGCTTGCCCCTTCACGTGAGCGAGGTAATTCAGAGCATCCCGGCCCTGCTTGCGGTCCACGGCAATGCGGGCCAATTGGAGATTCGCATTGGGATGCTCGGCATCGAGGGCGATCACGCGCTGGAATTGCCGGCAGGCGCGACCCTTGTCGCCGGCAGCAGCATAGTGATTGCCGAGATTGTTGAGCAGAGAAACCGAATCCGGCGTCAGCGCGAGCGCCTCTTTGTAGTACCGTTCCGCTTCCGGATAGCGGACCTGATGATCGAGGACAATCGCCAGGAACCCAAGCGCGGCAGCGTCGCGGGGGGGCTTCGCAATCAGGGCGCGCAGGGCTTGCTCAGCCTCCGCCAGGCGGCCTTCGCGAAACGCAACCACCGCGCGCTGCTTGAGATCCGTCGAAGGGTCCTGGGCCGCCAAGGGAGTTGCCAGACACTGCACCGCGAACAGAATTCGCAGTCCTGCGTCGGTGGAATTCCCCATTCCTAATGAATACACCAAGCGGACGCCCCCGGCAGAAAACCGGGGGCATCCGCCTGTAAAGAATCAGCTCTCGTCAGAATAGGAACCTCAGGCCCATCTCCAGGCGGCGGCCGAATGTGTTGGCGAGTTCGGTGCCGGGGGAGTAGCCAAACTGCGTCAGGTTGCTGATGTCCGTCACTGGACCGGTGATCGCGAAATGGTTCAGAGCGTTGAAGGCATTCATCTCGAGCCGCACCCTGTACCTCTCAGCAATAGTGAAGGCCTTGTTCAGGCTTCCATCCAGGTTGAAATAGCCTGGGCCAGTGATGCCGGAGTAATAGTTCTGATTCGTACGGTGCGTGTAGGCGGGCAGAATTTGAAACGCCGCCGGGTTGAAATAGGCCCCCGACGGAATGTTCTTGGTGGGGTCGCTCACTTGCAGCATATTCCCGAACCCGACGAATGCTCCCGAGTTCCAAGTGGCAAGCGTACCCACGTTCCAGCCGCCCACCACAAGATCCAAACCACGAGAAATGTCGGACAGGAATGGCTTGCCTTTGCCAATGGGCAATTCCCAATTGGCTGCTTCCGAAATGCGATGGCGAGGCCTAGAGTCCGTTTGCCAACTCCATTTCTTTTCGTACTGGGCGATATCGTCGTAGAAATACTGGTCCATCTCGACATGATAGTTGTAAGCGACATACAAGCTCAGGCCGTTCCGGAATGGACGCTGGACATCGAACTGGATCGACTGGTAATGCACGCTGAGGCCGGGCGTGTAGTCCACCGACAGAGTGCCATATTGTGGATACGGAACCATGAGCTGGCTGAGAGCAACGGTCTGCTGGTAACGCAGCGGTCCCGGAAACGTCGTTGGCGTTCCGTACAGGTAGAACGGATTCGAAACCTGAGTGTTCAATGCTGCCTGGTACTGGTAACTCAGCGCGGGATTCATCATGTTGGGGTAGGACGTATATGCCAGGTCGTGCGTGAAGTTGACGAAGTACGTGGCCTTGCCGACGAGGCCAAAGGGCAACTGACGCTCCATTCCGAAGTTGATCCGGTCGGTAGTGTCCTTTGGCCGGTTTTGATACCAATACTCCTGGCTGGAGCCTAGGCCGTAGTCGGCGCCATTGGATTGCCCTGGGGCGGCGATGAGGGGGGCACTGGCTGGGAATGGGTTGGACAGCGTCACCTGGGGCACGCCTTGGAGCATAGGAGCTGGCGCCTGGTCCTGGTTGAAGCCGGGATAGACCGCATCCATGAGGGAGCCGGTGATGCCGCGGCCCTGCTGCACCCACGGATGCGCCCACCGGGCGTACGCCGCCCGGAGGGCGGTCTTGTCGTTCAGCCGGTAGGCTACACCCACCCGCGGAAGGAATTCCGTTTTCAGAACGTTCCACATCCCGGGATGACTGCTGCTGGAGAACTGCCAGACGCCTTGGGTCAAGTTCAGAGGCCCGGAGTAGTATTGTTTCACCAGCGCCAGCGTCGCCGGGTCGATCTGCGGCGGATTCGCCGCCAGATCGGGATTGGTCTGGCTTAAGTCTACCCCGCGCGAACCGCGGTTCAGGTGGTCCGTCCATGGCTCTTCATATTCGTAGCGCAGCCCCAGTGTCACGGTCAGCCTGCGGCCGACTTTCCAGTCGTCGTTGAAGTAATAGGACCAGAAATTGCTGACAGGGGTGCTGAGGACTGTCTGGTGGATCAGGCTGCCAACTGCCCAGCCTTGGTAGTAGTCCTGCGGGTCGCCTAACGCCCCGACCAGGAAGCTGGCATACCCGTTGCCGGAATGCGCCGTGTCGGGGTTGGTCCAGGGGAAAGCCGCGGTGGATGCCGCGGTGGAAGCTGCCACGGAGTTGAAACCGGAGTTGGTCATCACCAGAGACTTGCCATACTGATACCTGTACTCCACGCCCAGCTTGACGAAGTGCGACTGGAACGAATGCAGTACTTTGGCGTGAATGGAATGGGCTTCCGGGTGTGAGTACCAATACCCTTCCGCGTCGCCGAAATTTACCAGGTCGCTCCAGACAGAGTCGGAGGAAATGACGATGCGCGGCGGACGAATGGAATTCACCATGCCGGGTACGACGACTGCTTTCAGCAGCGTACTCTGCCCGGCATAGAGATCTTGCCAGTTGTAGCCCGGAACCGAGACCGGCGGCAGCCCCTCGTCCACGAAGGAGTGCCAGTCGCCGTGGATGTCAATGACGGTGTGGGAACTCAGAGTGTAGGTCGCAGTTCCAGCGAACTGATAGGCTTCATCGTTCTGGCCCGAAAGTGCATTCTGGTAGAGCAGCGAACCGGTCGGGTTGGTCGGGCGAGTACTGTAGACGAACCGGCCGACCCGGCCGTTGAGGCGCAGTTTGTCTGAGAAGTTGTAGTCAACGCGGTCGCTGTAGTTGTAGTACGGCGCATGCGTCGGCGCGGAGGCCACGTAATTGTTCAGGCCGGTCGGGTCGTCGGGAGTCCGGTTCGGCGCCAATTTAAGGTCTGCCAGCATCTTTGCTGCAACCGGATCCTGTTGTCCGATCGGAATAATCGAGTTGGCGAATGGCGTTCGCGTAACGACACCGTTGGCACCCAACGTGCTGCTGAATGGATCGTAGATCTGCAGCGGGGAGCCGTCGGCAATCTTGCTTTGCGAAAAGTTGCCCGTGACTTCGGCGGCGGTCGGCACGCTGGCGGTTACATTTCCAGGGGCGGAGATCTGCCACTTCTCAAAGCTGAAGAAATTAAACAGCTTGTTCTTTTTTATGGGGTTGCCCAGGTCGAAGCCACCTTCTTGCTGCCGTCCTTCGTTGACAGTGCGGTAGTGCCGGTCTTCCAGAGCGTTGGCCCACGGATAGCGGCCCAGATACCACCCGTCCCCATGGAATGTGTTGGTCCCCGCCTTGAGCGCGATGCTCACAATTCCGCCCGAGCTGTTGCCAAACTCGGCATCCACGGCATTCTTTTGAATATTCACTTCCCCAACCGATGCAACGTTGGGCACATAGCTGCCCTTCAATCCAATGGTGACCGGCGAACCGTCCACCTGGAGGTCGTTGCTGAACTCCTGGCCGCCAGCAATCCTCAGCCCGTTGGAGCCCCAGGCATCCATGGGACGATTGGAAGCCCCCTCCTCAAACGTGACGCTGGGGTCGACGGTGGCCAACAGGAACGGGTTGCGCCCGAAGTTCGGCAGGTCGGCGACCAGCTTGGTGTCGAGTGTGATCTCCTCTTTAACAGAGTTGAACTCCACCTGGCCGCCCGTGTCCTGCACGACAATGGTGTCTTTTGTCGCGCCCACCTGCATGGTGGCATCGACGGTGATGTCGGCACGCGACTGCACCAGAACATCCTCGTGCACCGACTTGGTAAATCCGGCCGATTCCATCTCGACCGTATACGTCCCCGGTTGCACCAGGTCGAATAGATAGTGGCCAGTACTATCCGTCTTGCGCGTGTCCTTGACGCCAGTGGCGACGTTCGTCAAGGTAACGGTCGCGCCGGTCACCAAGGCCGCGCTGGAATCAAGCACTACTCCCTGGACTCTGGCGCGGTAATCCTGAGCTGCGGCGGGCGCGTGCAGGAACAAAACCAGTGCCCAAATCAGCACTGCAGAATAGAGAATTTTTGGACGTTTCAAGCGTGCCTCCATGTGCGGTGTAAGACCCCACCCGCGTCAGGACGACCGTCGTGACGCAGGAATTCATCCTTGCGGCGGCTGCCATTGGGAATATGTCATAACGCCAGCAGGCCGACAAGATGGTTCACGGTAATCCAACTGTGAAGTTGGCGGCTTAACTGTTAAGTTGGCACGTAAAGTCTAGTCTTTGCAATAACATAGGAACATTCTGGGCAGCAGGACTCAGGCGGTGGTCCCCTTTTCGCTGGGCCTTGGACATACTTTTTCCCACAGGCCGTTTGATTGGCCTCGATGTTTCCCGTATCGGTGATATAATCATCCGCACGGTTGGCCGCTTGTCCGATGGGACCTATTACTTCAAGGAATCCGATCATTGTGCTAACAGGGAACGACCCTCTACGCCACGACGACCGTTGGGCCCTGGTGGAGCGCATCGCGGCTAGCCAGATTTTCCAGAAATCGCCGAAACTGCGCGAATTCCTGCTTTACATTTGCGAAGCGACCCTGCGGAATCACCCGGACGATGTCAGGGAGCAGCAGGTCGGTGTCCACGTCTTCAACCGGCGTCCGGACTACAACATGAGCGAGGACAGCATCGTGCGGGTCCAGGCTCGAGAGCTTCGCAAACGGCTAGCCCTCTACTTCAATACGGACGGCAAGAACGAATCCCTCGTCATTACAATGCCGAAAGGCGGGTATATCCCCGTCTTCGCTCCACGGGGAAGCACCCTCCACGAAGCGGTGGCCAGCGAGGAACATGCTGTTTTGGAAGCTGAAGAACATTCTGCCGGCGCATCAGGTTCGGCATTGGCATCGCGTTCAGGCCTGCCGCTTCTGATTGTCGGCATCCTGATGGCAATCATTGTGGGTTGGGCCATGGGGACACTGTTCCCCTTACGTCAGGAGCGCGTTCCCTCCATTACGGCCATTCCGAAGGACTACTCCTTCTATGAGCAGATGCTGGGCTCGATGGGCCGCGACGGCAAGGACACGCTGATTGTTCTGAGCAACCCGAAACTTATCCTCTATGAAGGGCTTGATGAGGTCCTACAACCCCTATTGGAACACGGCAGATTGATCCCCGTCCCTCCCGCCCTGGATCGTCTGCTCGCGCCGGCACGAAACATCTTTGATGGACAGCGTGCCAAGACATACATTATGATCACGGCTGACACGTACACCGGCATCGGAGAGGCCACGTGCGCGTACAACGTCGGCCGCCTGATGCAGTCCTTGAACCGATCCGTGCGGCTGACACAGGGCCGCTTCCTCAACTGGGACAGCGCCAGGCAGCAGCATCTGATTGTGCTCGGCAACCCGGCTATCAACATTTGGACTCACGAGAACATCCCCAGTCCCAACTTTGTCTTTGTCGAAAGTGGAATCCGGAACGCGGCTCCACTTCCAGGTGAACAGACGATCTACAGGACGACGCCCGACGCGGTCGGCAATTCCCTCATCGACTACGGGGTGATCTCGATGTCAACCTCAGCGTCCGGCTCGCGGGTGCTCGTGCTTGCGGGACACGAGGTGGCCGGCACCCAGGGCGCGGGGGATTTCTTTGCGGATCCCGAGAAGATGAGAGCAGTGTACGAGAAGCTGAAAGCCACCCCCCCCCGGGGACCCTTCCCCTCCAACTGGGAGGTTCTCATTCGCGTCAAAGTCGGCGAGAACATCCCAGTCGATACTATCTTCATAACCTGCCGCGTTTACCCTTCCGCCCGACAGAAATGAGACCACTAAGAACCGAGCGGTGGAACAAGATCGGAAGGGCACCTCGTGCCTGGTGGCATGAGACAACGTCCAACTCTGAGTCCAACAAGCAGTTATTAATGGGCCGATCATGAGGCGGGTAGGGCAATCCGGCGAATTCTCACTTTTTTGCTCCCGTACGGTCCGAGAACTGGATCTGTGCGAATCTGCGGTGATTTCACCCTGCAGCCAGGTGGTCGCGATAATGGACTCTGAATACGCAGAATGTTCTCGACCCATTCCGTTTCATGCTGATCGCCATCCCCGGGTGGACCTCAGAGAGCGGGAGATTCTCGGTGTCAGGCAGGGTTCTTGACCTCCGCATCGATCTTCGGCCGAAATGTGGGATACCAATGAGTGTGGATATCGCGGAATGGCTCAGGACAGGGGTTCACACCAGACCGATGTAGATAGAAATGTAGCTGCGGGAAGCCTCGGTGTTCAAAAGGATTCAACCGGTTTCAACCGAATGCCCTTATTTCATGGAAACGCAAGCACTTGAAAACAGGGACTTTGCTCCCGAGGCTGGAAACCGCCTTGGGCGCAGGGGGTCGGGCGTTCAAATCGCCCCGCCCCGACCAAATGTAAATCCGCTCACTGCTTCTTTGGCGCTGGCTCTGGCCCGCCACCTTGAGGCAGCGTGAAACGTAACGAGCCGAAAATCATGTGGGCGTGCGCCGTGGACGGAGTATCCAGACGCCACGTACCAGGGCGCCCGCGTCAGGTAGGCATACTCCGTAATGAGCTGCAGCGCGCCGTATTTCGGGTTCTTCCAGTAGGTATAGTAATAGCCGAACACCGGCTCCTGAAACTGCCGGTTGGCCGAAGACGACCCGGGGAAGCCGAACCCCAGATAATTGACCCGGCTCGACCACCGTGTAGTTGCGGTCGAAATACGTGCCGCCGTAATAACCGAAGAACTGCGATTTGGCGATTCGGCGCATACTCGAATCCGGCGATGCCCGCCATCGAATGCACCGGCGAGATGGAGCCATCGGGACCGACGATGAAGTCCGGACCAAGCCCCACCAGGTAACGCCCGCCGCCGCTGCTGTAGAATCCGGTGGCAATCAGGCGGAAGTTTTTCGCCACTTCCAGGACGGCGTCGGTCGATCCGCCCACGCCCTGCGCGTCATAGTATTTGCCCGGCGCGGGCGAGGTCCGGAACTGCCGCGAAAAGCCGGCCAGCTCGAAGTGCAGCGCCTTGCCGGACAGCCGCGTGTCGTAAGCGATTTTGGCGACGATGTCGGGCCGCACGTTGGGTGTTGTGGAAACGCTCCCGTTATCCACCTGGGTGGCGGCAAACGCGGGCAGCGTGGTCGCGGTGGTGACGAACTGTTCGGGGTTCTCGACCGAAGCGGCGATCGACCATTTGTCGTTGGGATGATAGGCCACCCGGAGTTGTCCCGGCCGCCCCCAAACCAGGCCCGTCATATAGTTGGAATCCTCGCCGAGGCCGACAAAAACGTTGCTCGAAACCGGAGAGACGGCAAAGCGGTTCGGCGTGAGGAGCGTCCAGGTCTGACCGCCCAGCACCTCCCACTTCCCGCGCGCCACGTTCACCCAGAAATGGCGCATGCGCCAGGTATTGCTGTTGCTGGTCACGTACAGACTGGCCGGCTGGTTGCCATAGAAGTCCCCCTCGAGATAACCCGTGAGCGACAGGTTCTTGGTCGGGTTCTCAGTGATGGTGAGGGTGATGCGCGAGTTCGCGGCGCTGGACCGGAATTCCTGCATCCTGCCGGCCGCGGTGTTGCTGAACGGAACGGCGGCGAAGGAAGTCGCGACCCCGCTCCCGATGTTGGTGGAGCGCCACACCGTGGAGAAATCCATAAAGCCGCCCGGGGCGAAATCCGCGCCGCCGATGCGAAAGGAAAGCGGCGAGAAGGTCCGCCCTTTGGCGTCTGCTTCAGCCGCGGGGCGGCCGGCTGCCGGCGGTGTCGCGATGGGCTGCGTGGCTGCCTCAGCCGGCGCGCTGCGCGCGGCCACCAGTTGGTCCAGCAGTTTCTGCTGGGAATCGATCGCAGCTTGCGCGGTCACTAGCGCTTTCTGCGCGGACTCCAGCGCTTGCCGCTGTTGGTCGAGTTGTTTCTGCTGGGCTGCGATCTGCTCGCGCAGCCTGGTAATGTCGTCCGCCTGGGTGGGGCCCTGCGCCAAAGATAAGACGGGGAGCAACAAGGCGAGCGGCAAGAACGAGCCAACGATCCTGATGAACTTCATGTATGTTCCTGAGTTAGTGATTTCTGGAAGACGGTGGCCTAAAAGGCTTAACAGGCCTGAAAATCCAAATCGCCAGCATATCATGCTTCATGGGATCAAGACACTGGGTGCTCGTGTGTAAGTAAGTCTGTGCTGCAAATGACTTAAATGGCAAATACCACCTTGACGTGGTGCTATGGATCGCCGGCACTTCTGCGGCCCGGACATGTGGGCTTCCAGGACGTTTCTATCTGCTTAAGAACGCTTTGGCCCGCGCGGCCCACGAATCAGCAGGCTGCGCTCCCACCATTTGATCAGGCACTGCAAAATCCTGACCCAAAACCTGAAAATGAGACAGGGCGTAAGTTGAGGTTCGGCCCTCGTACGAGGTTCTCGGGCCCGGAATCCGGGCCGTCTGAACGTTAAAGTGCATCACTCGACCCTCACCAGCAATGGCTGGGCTTCAGCCCGGCCCTTCGCCCTCCTCTCAGCCTCCCCAGGCAAGTCCGCAGCCGGGTCAAGGGCAGGCGCTTCGGGCCTGGCGCCAGCGTCTCTTCGACGATCTTGCGGCGCTCTTGCACCGACCGCCGCCGGCGCCTCTTATCCCCGCCCGGCGCCGCCGCTGGTTTCGCGCTTGACCCCCGATTCGCTCCGTCCATCCGCTCCCCAAGACGCGCCATAGCGCGTCCCCTTCGAGGATGCCGGCAGACGCTACCTGCTTCTAGACGGCCAGATCCGAACGCTTACTCACATCGGCTGGTGAAGCCCGTTGTGGCGTAACGGGTCCAGGCATACTCCGATGGAGCCGGCCTGCCGCGAGCGCCGCACTCCGTGTGGGGCCACCGAACGATCGCACGCCCAGCACGCCGCGTAACCGGATCCTTCAAACAAGGCTCGCAGGACACCTCCGCGCCCGGTTCCTCATCGACCGCGAGAATCCTGTTCGAGCTTGTGTCTCAATCCTCGGCTGAGGCTCGCCGCGGCCTCTCGGCAGCGGGTCCCGGTCTGCGCCGCGTGGCTCTCCTCAGCGCTTCTCGCCGGTTGCAAAACCGTGCAGCTGCACCTCGACCTTTTCCTCGAGGCTGTCGTAATACTCCTTCAGGATCGCGATCACTTCCGGCCTGGAAAACTCCGCCGGCACCGGCTTGCCCTCGCTCATCAGCTTTCTGAGCAGCGTCCCGGACAGCATCAGCCGGGCTCCGCCCTGGTAGTTGCCGTTCTGGTCGATCACGGCCTTGCTCTCGTGCGGGCAAGTCTTCATCGAGGCCATGGTCCCGCACTCATAGCAGTAGAAAGTCCAATCCATGCATAGCGGGCGCAACGCCAGCGCTCCGCGCGGAATCTCGTTGAAGATCTTCTGCGCGTCAAAGGGCCCATAGTAGTCGCCGACGCCGGCGTGATCGCGCCCCACAATCAGGTGCGAGCAGCCGTAGTTCTGGCGGAACACGGCGTGCAGCAGCGCTTCGCGCGGGCCGGCGTAGCGCATCTCCATCGGGTATCCGCCCTGGATAACGCGTTCCTTGCGGAAATACTTGTTGACCAGCGCGTCGATGGCGCGCACCCGCACGTCGGCGGGAATATCGCCCGGCTTCAGCTTGCCGACGAGCTGATGGATGTAGACGCCGTCGCAGACCTCGATCGCCACCCACGCCAGGTAGGCGTGGGAGTTGTGCATCGGGTTGCGCAGCTGCAGCGCCGCCACCGTGCTCCAGCCGCGCGCTTCGAACTGCTTCCGCGATTCGGCCGGGCGCTGATAGATGCCTTTGAACATCTCCGGGTAATACGATTCCGACAGCACCTTGACCGGACCGGCGAGGTTCACCGCGCCCTGCTCGAGAACCTTCCGTACGCCGGGATGGGCCGGGTCGGCCGTGCGAAAAACCTGCTGGCACTCGTAATGTTTGTCGATCGAGTATTGCCCCGTGACCTGCATGGTGCCCATGATGGCCTCGGTCTCCAAGTCCCACAGCGCGACTTCCTCGCCGCTGGCGATCGAGCCGGCCATTTCTTCATCTGCCGAGAGCGTGATCGGTATCGGCCAGAACAGGCCGTTGCGGCTGGGCAGGGAGCAGGTGTCGCAGCAGCCGCGCCAGTCGTCCTGATCCATGAAGCCGTCCAGCGGTGTGAACGCGCCGATGCCCAGCATGATCAGGTCGCTGGTTTCGCGGCTGCACATCGGGACCCGCTTCAGAGCTTGGGCCCGCTTCAGCTCCTCCTCCCGCTGTTCTCCTTCGAGCAGCAGAGGTTTCAATTGCGGACTCCCGTGCGGGGGTACGAGTTTGTTCATTCCATGCCTTCCATGCGTGCGAAAGTCGGGCGGCCGTTCCTCCGCGCTCTGCGCGCTGCCGGCCGGTCGAACAATCGCTTGTCAGCAGCTATCCTACTCTAAAGGAAGTCCGCCCGGTCCTGCTTCCACACTCCCGGCTGCGCTTGCAGTGCATGAGGGCGTGACGACATCGAACGGACGGTCTGGCTCATTTTTGGCGCCCTGACTGGTCCCGGCAATAGCGTCATGGTTGTCCCACTGCTGACGCAGGTTCGCGGCGTCGATATCCGGCCTGCCGTCGGAGCGTCGCTGGATTCCGTCATCGCGACCTCTTCCGGCGCCGCGGCTTACGCCCACGCCTTCGCGATCGCGCGTCCCACGCTCCGGCCAGCCGAGGAAGAACGGGCGGAATTCGATCGCTACCCGACCGTAACCCTCTCCCCGTCCACATAGCCGTAAGATTCCAGCGCTTGCAGGACCTTGGCGACGGATTCCTCCACCGTCTCGCGGTCCGTGCGGCATTCGACCTCGGGCGTGAACGGGGGTTCGTACGGGTCGTCGATCCCGGTAAATCCTTTGATCTCGCCGGCGCGCGCCTTGCGATACAGGCCCTTGGGGTCGCGCTGCTCGCAAACCTCGACCGGGGCATTGGCGAACACCTCGACGAAGCGCCCGATCCGCGCGCGCACTTCGTCCCGTATCTCGCGGTACGGCGAGATCGCCGCCACCACGGCCACCACGCCATTGCGGCTGAGCAGGTGAGCGACAAAGCCGATGCGACGGATGTTCTCGTCGCGGTCCGCCTTGGAGAAGCCGAGACCCTTGGTCAGGTTCTGTCGCACCATGTCGCCGTCCAGCATCTCCACCCGGTACCCGCGTGCGCGCAGCGCGTCCGCGACCACCTCGCTGATGGTGGTTTTACCCGACCCGCTCAGGCCTGTGAACCAGACCGTCACGCCGTCGGCATCCGTCTTTAATGGAACCATATTGACTAGCATAGCCCAGCCCCAGGCGACGGCTTGAACCGGGAAACAGGGCCCACCTCTGGGCCGCGAAAGGCGCGCCGGAGTTGCGGCCACGTACAACGCAGCCAGCCGAAAATCATGTGGGCGGGCGCCGTGGACGGCGTGCCGCAAGCGCACACCGTTCTGGCGGCGATGGAGCGCGCCCGCAAAGTCCAGAGTGGTACTAGAATCGGTAATACTGACGAAAACACGCCCCGGAAGGCGAAGGCGTCAAGGCATGCAAACAAATGATTCTGAAGGATCTATCTGGCGCGCCCGGAGGGACTCGAACCCCCGACCTGCTGGTTCGAAGCCAGACGCTCTATCCAACTGAGCTACGGGCGCGCTCGAACATTATCCTAGCAGCACAAGATCTGCTCTCGCTCCCCCCGCCCCCGTCCGATATGCCCTGTAGGTGATTGTCATGATTCTCGAATGGAAGGCCGGTTTCTGCTGCGGGGTGGAATCGATTGACGAACAACACAAGGCCTTGGTGGGGCTGATCGCCACGCTGCACCGGGCCATGGTCGAGGGCCGCGCCGAAGCGGAAATGGCTGAAATCATCGAAAACCTCGTCTTCTACACGCGTTACCACTTCGCTTGGGAAGAGCAGTGGCTCGACCAACACGGCTTCAGAGGCCTGGCCGCCCATAGCGCCGATCACGAGCGGCTGACGCGGGAATGTTTGCTGCTGCAGAGCCGCTTGCGGGAGGGCAAGCTGGTCGCCGGGATGCCGGTGATGCGTTTGTTGCAGGATTGGCTGGTGAGTCACATCGAGCGACGCGACAAAGCTGCCGTGGCCTCGGTTTTCCCGAGCGCGCAGCAAACTGAGACAGATCCGCGGCCCCAGGCTTTCGAACACGTCGCCGATTGACAGTCCTGGCGACGCCCGCATTGCGGCGCCGAAAGCGCGCCCGGCCGGTTTCGCCACACCGGCGCCACGCCGGCGGGTTCCTCAGGTATACAATAATCCGGCGCCGGGTCAGAGCGCTGCGGCCGGCGCTTGCGGCTGAGCCCCATTCGCCGCCGGCACAACATCGGCGAACACGAAGCCATCGCGCTCGACGGTTTCTCCCACAACGATGTCGAGCGGCCGGGCGAACTCCGGCCCGGCGAATACGAAGGAGTGGAATTCGCCGTTCTCGCCGCACGGGTTGACGCCGCGAGGCAGCTCGCGCAGGAATTGCACATCGATCTCCCGGCCCGCGAATCCACGGTCGAGTTTAGCCGGATCGACGCACGTGATCACGGCGCGCTGGCCGCCCGCGATCATCTCGCGCAGCAGTTGCTCGGTGGGAATCCGCCACAGCGGGAACAGCGGCTCCAGGCCGGTGGGCGCCAGTTGCCGCTCGCGATAGGCGCGGACGTCTTCCAGAAACAGGTCGCCGAACGCCACGCCTGCGATGCCCTGTGCCACTGCGCTTGCGCAGGCCGCGGCCATGCGCCGTTCGTACTCTTCGTTCGAGCACGGCCACGGAAGGTCCACCGGCCATAACGGCAGGCCCGCCTCGGCCGCCTGCTGTTCCACGAGCTGCCGGCGCACGGCGTGCATCGCCACTCGTTCAAAGGCCTCGTTGAAGGTCGTCAGCAGCCCGGCCACTTCATAGTCGCCACTCTGCCGCAACCGGTGCAGCGCCCAGGCGCTGTCCTTGCCGCTCGACCAAGCCAGTAGAATTCGCTTCATGCCAGATCTTCCCACGAACCGGAGTGAGCGGCTGCTTCCCAATCCTGTTCGCTGGTCCGGCTGAATAGCGTTCTCAGCCGTTCGGCGGGCGTGCCGCTGCCCCCACCGATCGCCGCCGCGATCGCCGGTTGCCGGTCGAAACACGGCGAGACCAGAAACATCAGCGCTACGAAGGCCGTCGCCGGCTCCGGATCGGTGAAGCCGTGCAGGCGCGCCCGCTCGAGCCCCAGGCGCACGCGCCAGCCGATCTCGGCGTCGCTCAGGCCGGCCAGAGTCTCGGGCTGTTCTTCACCGAGATGGCCGGCGATGTGCTCTGCCAGTTCGTCGTCCGTGGGTTGGTTGTCCATTCGAATTCAGGATAGACCGTGCGCCGAGCGTTGATGCGGTGATTCAATCGCGGAACGGATCCCAACCGCGCGCCGCGAGTGGTTTGCCCGCGAACAGGATCGTGCCCGGCTTTCCTTTAACGCAGCGGCCGATTTCGGTGACTGCCACTCCGCCCATCGCCGCCCCCACGCGCCGGCCGGCGGGTGCGGCGAACAGCAGCTCGTAGTCTTCCCCGCCCGCCAGCGCTTGCCCGAGCGTTGCGCCGGGAAAGATGGGCAGCTCGCCGCTCAATTCCGCCGCGCAACCCGACTCCATGCATAACCGGAACAGATCCAGCGCCAGCCCGTCGCTCAGATCCATGCACGCGCTCCTCCCCCGGCGCGCGGCCAGCGCCTGTCCGGCCGTGATGCGCGGCTCGGGGCGCAAATGGCGCTTCCACGCCGGACCCTTTCGCGTTTCCAGCCCCAGCGCCGAGCCGCCCAGCAAACCGGTCACATACAGCCTGTCGCCGGGCTTCGCGCCGCCGCGCCGCAGCGCCCGCCCGCGCTTCACCCCGCCCAGCACGACGATGTCGCACAGCAGCTGTTGCGCGCCCGTCAGGTCGCCGCCCGCAATCACCACGCCGTGGCGCCGCGCCAGCAGGTTCATGCCGCCATAGAAGCCGCGCAACCACGCACTGCCGGCCCACGGCGCCAGCGCCAGCGAGACGAAGGCGTAGCGCGGCGTTCCGCCCATGGCGGCGATGTCGCTCAATCCGCGCGCCAGCGCCTTCCAGCCGCAGTCGGCCGCGCTGTGCGTCTGGCGCAGGAAGTGGACGCCCTCCAGAAGGAAGTCCGTCGTGACCAGCAGATCCTCACCCGGCTGCGGGCGCAGGACGGCGCAATCGTCGCCGATGCCCTGGATCAGGCCCGGCGCGGGCCCCGGGTTCAGGCGCCGGATTAACGCAATGAGGTCAGTTTCCCGCATCCGCCGGCGCCTCTTCGCCGTCCCCGATCGGTGCGTCATTGCCTTGCGCCGCGGCCGCCTCCCCTGGGCCCTCCGCGCCAGGCGTCCCGGCCAGCACCAGCCCCGAGGGCAGCTCCTCTCCGAAGACCTGCGCCAGGCTTTCGCTGTCGCGTCCCTCGCCTTCCAGAATCTTCTCGAGCGGCCCGCCGTCGCTCAGCGCGGCCAGCGTCTTGCGCACCAGTTCCAGCGTGCCCGGCGGCACGTCGCGCGTCAGGTCGCCGGTCTGTTGCGCCAGCCGCGCCAGGCACTCGGCGGCCTGCGGCAACCGCGCTAGCGCCTCGATCCAACGCTGCGCCGTCGCCGCCGGCAGCACCTGGTTATTCGGCCCGTAGAACAACCGCCGCGCCCCCAGCCGCGCCAGGCACCAGTAGTCGCTCGACGTGGCATCGCCCGCGCGGATGCGCTTCACGATGGCGTTGCCGAGATCGGTCCGCGTACCCGCCGGCAGCAGCTCCAGACTCGCCGTGCAGCGCCACATCTCCCGCAGCAGGCTCGAATTCAACCGCGGCGGCTTGCCCTTGGGGAGCAGCGCGGTGCTGAGCCGCTGGAACACGTCGGCCTGCTGGTTGCGGTTCAATCCGCCGGCCACGCGGCCCCAGAAAATCCACCACTGCGTCTCGCACTCGACCTTCGAGCCGAACTGCAGCCCCTGCGCCCACACGCGCCGCGCGCGCTCGATGCGGTAGTCGTCTCCCGGATATCCGAAGCCCGGCCGCAGGCACAGCCCGCACACATTCAGCCACCGCACCTCGTGCGCCGGAGAGCGGCGCCGCCCTTCGTTCAACTCCAGGAACAGGTCGCCCAACTGGCGGATAGTCTCCAGCGGCCACGAATTGCGCCCCAGCGCCAGCGCCTGTTCCAGCCGGCCCGGCAAGCCTTCCGGCGGCAGGCCCCCGCGTTCAAACGTATCGCGGATCAGCTCATTAGCCTGGGCCACCGCCGCGGCGCTGATGAGAGCGACCGGACGGGCCTTGGTCGCCTGCTCGGCCAGCACCGGCTTGCGCAGCTCGAACTGCAAACGCCAGCGATGCTCGCTGATTTTCGACTCGGCCCAGATCTCCAGCGTCCCGATCTCGGTCAGATGCGCGCCCAGTCGCACCGGCACCAGCCGCTGCTCGGCCTTCTTGCCGAAGCGGATCACGGCCTCCAGCGGCGCATGCTGGTGCAGATCCGTCCCAACGTCGGCGGCGGGGAATTCGACGATGTCGCCCGCGGCATCGTCGCTGCGATGCAGTGAGCTGTACAGCCGGAAGGAGACCGGCTTGTTGGCGACCAGCTGCAGACTCTCCAGATCCAACGACAGCGTGGCGCCTTCCTCGGCCCCGCGCGGCACCAGGCAGACCGTGCGCAACGTCGCTGGCTGTGCGCTGGAGTCGGCTGAAGCCACGTCTGCAGCCACGGCTGATTCCACGCCCAGAAAATACGCCCGCGGCAGTCCCCCCCTCACCAGCACGCCGCTGCCCGTGCCGCGCACGTAGCTGTAGTAGGCCGCGCCGACCGACACCGCCAGGTCCAGGTCGTTGTTCTCCAGCACCAGCGGCGGCCGGCCATGCCAGCGTTCGACCACCTCCGCGACGCGCTCCCTCAGAACGTCGGGAATGAAGAAGCCGCCGTTGAACAGGATCGCGTCGGGCGGGCTCGATTGCGCCGCCGTCAGAAACGCCGCCAGGTGGCGTGTCACCGCCGGGTCGCTCACATACGGCAGCCCGCCTTCGCGGAACAGGCTCTTGGCATCCTCCTGCGGCTTCTCGTCCAGCCCGCAGAAGGGCAGAAAACCCTCCAGCGCCAGCTCCAGCGCCTCCTCGCGCAGAATCGACGTCTTCTTCGTGCCGCCGATCAACGCCGCGCCCGCGCCCAGCACCGTGATCTCCACCGCCGCCAGGTCGGGCGTCGCGAGCAGCCGTTCCTTGGCTGCCGAGCATTGCCGCCGCAGTGCGCTGCGCTGGCGCAGCGAGAGCTGTGTCTTCAGCTTCGATTCGACCAGCCAGGAAAGCGTCAGGTCGAGATTGTCTCCGCCCAGCAGCAGGTGCCGCCCCACCGCCGTGCGCGTGAATTCCACCCGGTCGCCCTGCCGCGCCACGCGGATCAGCGTGAAATCGCTCGTTCCCCCGCCGACGTCCACCACCAGCACCGTCATGCCGTCGCGCAGTGACTTCTGCGACTGCGCCAGGTGGTTCGCGATCCAGGCGTAAAACGCCGCCGCCGGCTCTTCCAGCAGCGTCAGCTTCTCGATGCCGGCCTCGCGCGCCGCCTCCACCGTCAGCTCGCGCGCCTCTTCGTCGAACGACGCCGGCACCGTCAGCACCACCTCGTGTCCGGCGATCGCGCCCCGCCCCGCGGCTTCCCACGCCACGGCCATGTGTTTCAAATAACGCGCCGAAGCTTCGACCGGCGACAGCACGCGGCCCTGCTCCTGCGCGTCCCACGGCAGGATCTTGGCCCTGCGGTCCACCTCGGCGTTCGACAGCCAGCTCTTGGCCGAATGGACCATCCTCGTCGGCGCCAATGCGCCCTGCTCGCGCGCAAATTCGCCCACGCTGCCTTCTTCGTCGAGATACAGGAAAGAGGGCAGCGTGCGCCGCGCCTCGACCGCGCCGGAGGCTGTTTTCTGTGGGATCGGCAGGACGTGAACCGGCGGGAAATCCGCGCCTTCGGCCTCGCGTGGATCGATGAACGAGAGCGCCGAGTTCGTCGTCCCCAGGTCGATGCCGATCTTCATGCTGCTCGATTGCCTCGCTTCCGCCTGTGCCGGTTACCGCTCGCAACCCTCCGCCGAGAGCCGCGCTGCGTGCTCCCTGCCGGCCGCTGCAATGCCTATTCGACTTCCAGCTCCGCCGGCGCCAGGATCGTCAGATTCTGTTTCGGATTCAGCGCCGGCAGCGACACGCTGTCCGCCCTCCACCCGCGGTGCCGCAGCATCCCTCCCGCGGGCTTGCCCTTCGCCGGCAGGTTGCCGACGAAGCGGATCGCCGCCGCGTCCTTCCCCAGTTGCCCCGCGCTCTCCGGCTTGACGAACGTCCCCTCCACGCCGTCGATCACGGGCGCGAACTTGAAGTACTTGCGCAGCGCGTCCTGGCTCCCGACGTGCACATTCCGCGCCGCCGTGCCGACCTGCTCATCGCTATACGGCCCGATGTCCTCCAGCAGGAAGTCCAGCAGCCGCGCGTCGCGCTGCAGGATCCCGAGCAGTTGTAGAGCGCCGTCGGAGGGTTGCGCCGCCTGCGCCTTGGGTGGCTCTTCGCTGCGGCGGGGCGCGCTCAGCGGCGCTTTGGAATAGCCGAAAGCGCTCGCAATTTCTTCCGGCAGCGATCCTCCCAGGACTGAAAAAAAGGCGCGAAACGCCATTCCAATGCGGCTCACAGCGCGAGTACCTCCAAGCTGTCAGGATACACCGTGAGTCCCGCGCGGCCTTGCGCCGGAGTGGCCTACACGCCGCTCTTTTGCGCCGCTCCGCTGAACACCGTCTCGTGCCGCAATCGCGTCATCTCCCGCCGCGCCACGCCGGCCCAATACCCGGCCGGCTCCAGCCGCAGGTAGATGCGCCACTGCCGCAGCGCGCTCAGCGGCTCATCCACGCTCTGGTACAGCAGCGCCAGGTTATAATGCGCGTCGGCGTAGGAGGGGTCGATCTCCAGCGCCTTCTTGTAATGCTCGATGGCCTCCCGCGGCCGGCCGGTGGCGTCGCACAGGTTGCCCAGGTTGTAGTGCGCCAGGCCATAATCGGGGCGTGTCTCCAGCGCCTTGCTGTAGCACGCCTCGGCCTGTTCCCACTGCCGCAGATTGAAATGCACCGTCCCCAGATTCAACCATGCGCCCGAGCAGCCGGGGTCGAGCTCCACGGCCTTGCGATACGCCGCTGCCGCCTCGGCAACAGGACCTCCGTTTTGCTCCAGCGCGACGCCCTTTTCGAACCACGACTCGGCCTGCCGCTTCCTGGCCTCCGCCGCCAGCGCCTCGGCCTGGGCCGCCGGAGCCGTCGGGAACTCGAGTAGCCGGCGGATCGCCTCGCGGTCGAAGTCCAGCAGCAGTTGCCCGCTCAGCGGCTCCATCCTGCGCCCTTCCACTTGCACCGAGATGCGCCGGCCGTCGCAGTAAATGCGCAACTCCGAAAGGGGATCCCGCACGCCCGCCAGTCGCGCCAGCAGCGAATCCAGAATCCTCCGGATGCGCTCCGGACGCACCCGGTTCTTGCGCAACTGCGCCAGCGTCTTCAGCGCCACCAGATCGCGCAGGAAATAGTGCTTCCGAACCGCCACGAAGCGGTGCCGCTCCCAGGTTTCGAGCACTGCATCGGAGATGCGCAGCAGCCGGCACACCTCCTCGCGGGTATATTCACGCGCCAACGTCGCCTCGCCCACTCCGCGATTCTAACACGCGCCCGCGCCGCTGCCGGCGCGCATTGACACGGTCTTCCGGCCATAGCATACTGATGGAAGATGCAACTGAGTTTCAAGAAGGGTTCGGATCAATCTGGACTTCGGAGTCTGGCTGAACTGGGGCCTGGGGAGGACGCCACCCTGGTTCGCCTGGACCTGCCGCACGACTTCGCCAACCGATTGATGGAACTGGGTTTCCTCCCTGGCAGCCCGGTTCTTGCCGCGTTCAGCGCGCCCGGCGGCGATCCACGCGTTTTCCGCGTCGAGGGCGCAGAAATTGCGCTCAGACGTGAAACTGCCTTGCAGATCCTGATTTCCCCCGCCCCGGCCGCGGCCCACTGAAAAATCGATGAGTTCCTGCCACGGCGATGGAAATTGCGGCCCCGCAACGCTCCTCGCCGACGCTGCTGGTGCCTCCGGGCCCGGCTCGCGGCTGGTCGCCATCATCGGCCCCCCTAATTCAGGAAAATCCACTCTTTTTAACCGTTTAACAGGCCTCCGGCAACGCGTCGCCAACTTCCCCGGCGTGACCGTCGAGCATCGCCTTGGCAAGGCCCAGGTGCGCGGCCATTTCGACGTTGACCTGGTGGATTTGCCGGGGATATACAGCCTCTCGCCGCGCTCCGAGGACGAACGAGTCGCCCACGACGTGCTGCACGGCCGCATGGCGGGACTACCCCGCCCCGACGCCATCCTGCTGATCCTCGATTCGACCAACCTCAGCCGCCACCTGACCCTGGCCGCGCCGATCCTGGCGCTCGGCCGGCCCACGCTGATCCTGCTGAACCTGGCCGACGACCTGCGCGCGCGCGGCGGGGATGTGGACATCGATTCGCTCAGCGCCAGCCTGGGCGCGCCGGCGGTCCTCATCAGCGCCACGACCGGCGAGGGCATCGAAGCCGTCGAGCAGTTTCTGGCCCGCGGCATCGCCTTGCCGCGCCCGGTCGAATTGCCGATCCTCCAGGACGTCCCGCGCTGCCGCCAGTGGGCCCGCGGCGTCTCGGAGGAGGCCAATTACCGCCACCCTGCGCCGCCCGAGTGGAGCCGCCGCCTGGACCGCGTCTTCCTGCACCCCGTCTGGGGCCCGGTGATCTTCGTGATCGTCGTCGGCGCGGTCTTCCAGACCATCTTCACCGGCGCCCGCCCGCTCATGGACGCCGTTCAGGCATTCGTCCAGATCTCCGGCGACTGGCTCGGCCGGCTGCTCGGCCCGGGCCTGCTCAAGTCCCTCATCTGCGACGGCCTGTGGAGCGGTGTGGGCAGCGTCATCGTCTTCCTGCCGCAGATCCTGTTGCTGTTCCTGTTCATCGGAATTCTCGAGGATTCGGGCTACCTGGCCCGCGCCGCGCTGATCGCCGACCGCACCATGGCGCGCGTCGGCTTGCAGGGCAAGAGCTTCATCCCGCTGCTCTCGGCCTACGCCTGCGCCGTGCCCGCCATCATGGCCACGCGCACCATCGAAAACAAGCGCGACCGCATCGCCACCATCCTCATCGCGCCCTTCATGACCTGCTCGGCGCGCCTGCCCGTCTACACCCTGGTCATCGCCGCCTTCCTCCCCGACCGGCCCTTCATCGGACCCCTGCTGGGCACGCGTGCGGCTGCTCTGCTGGGGCTGTACGTGCTCGGCTTTGTGGCCGCCGTGGTCACGGCGCGTGTCCTGAAGTCGTCGATCCTGCGTAGCGAGCGCACGCCCTTCGTGCTCGAGATGCCGCCCTACCGCCGGCCCACTCTGCGTTCGCTCGGCCTGCGCGTCACTGAGCGCGCGGAGATCTTTCTCAAACGCGCCGGCACCGTGATCCTCGGCGTCTCGTTCGTGTTGTGGCTGCTGGCCAGCACGCCGCTCATCCACGGCGCGCCCCCGCCCATTGAGCACAGCCTCGCCGGCCGCCTCGGCCACACCATCGAGCCGCTGATCCGCCCGCTCGGATTCAACTGGAAGATCGGCGTCGGCCTGATCTGCTCTCTGGCCGCGCGCGAGGTCATCGTCAGCACCCTCGGCACCATCTACGGCATGGAGCCCGGCAAGGACGCCGCCAGCCTGCAGCACGCCTTGCAGCGCGACCTTACCCCCGCCGGCGCGGTGTCGTTACTGGTCTTCTTCGCCTTCGCCATGCAATGCATGTCGACCCTCGCCGTGGTGCGCCGCGAGACCGGCGGCTGGCGCTGGCCGGCCATCCAGTTCGCCTACATGAGCGCTCTGGCCTACGTGAGTTCCTTCCTCGTCTATAACCTCCTCTCCCGATAGGGGGACGTCCTCAAAATCCGATGATCCGCGACCAGGCCCGGAACGGAACATGCGCGTGCGCCCGTATGAAACAGGTGATCGAATAAAAGGGCCAACCGCGCATCTGGCTGTCCTGCTGCATTACGAATGCCAAACCCTCACAGCAGTCAACCGCTCCCGATGGCACTCCGCGCCGCCGCCGCGCAACAATGAAAGCTATGCGCAACGTCGTCATCATCGGTTCGGGCTGCGCCGGCAACACTGCCGCCATCTACACCGCGCGCGCCGGCCTGAAGCCTCTGGTCGTCATCGGCCACGAGCCCGGCGGCCAGCTTTCCATCACCACCGAGGTCGAGAACTTCCCCGGCTTCCCCGAAGGCGTGCTGGGACCGCAACTGGTCGAGAACATGAAGCTGCAGGCCGCGCGTTTCGGCGCCGAATACCTCGACGGCCTGGTCGAGGAGGCCGACCTGTCGAAGCGCCCCTTCCGATTGCGCGCGAAGGAGCAGTGGATCGAGACTCGCACCCTGATCGTCGCCGCCGGCGCCTCGGCCCGCTGGCTCGGCCTGCCCAATGAGCAGAAGCTGATCGGCCATGGCGTCAGCTCCTGCGCCACCTGCGACGGCTTCTTCCATAAGGGCAAGCAGATCATGGTCATCGGCGGTGGCGACACGGCCATGGAAGAGGCCAATTTTCTGACCCGCTTCGGCGAAACGGTCACCATCGTCCATCGCCGCGAAGAGTTCCGCGCCTCCAAGATCATGCTCGAGCGCACCCGCAAGAACCCCAAAATCCGCTTCATTCTCAACGCCGTCGTCGAGGACGTGTACGACGTCGCGCAGGGCGTTGTCACCGGCGTCTTGCTGAAGAATGTCAAAACCGGCGAGACTTGGCGCCAGGACGTCGATGGCTTCTTCCTGGCCATCGGCCACATCCCCAACACCAAGCCATTCGTGGGCCAACTCGACCTCGACCCCGAGGGCTACATCATCAGTCACGGCGGGGCCCGCACCAACATCCTGGGCGTCTTCCATGCCGGCGACGTGCAGGACCGCGTCTATCGCCAGGCCATCACCGCCGCCGGCGCGGGCTGCATGGCCGCCATGGAGGCCGAGCGCTTCCTCGACTCCGAAGATCAGTAATCCCCATCGCGACGCTCGGCACAAATCTCCTCAAGTCCCTCCGGCGCCGGCCGATATGCCCAGCGGAGGCCTTTCCACGATGGGTTCCGCCAGCTCCACCACTGCCACTAATTCGAATCTGTCGAGCCTGCTGCAGACTCTCAGCAGCGCCTCGCCCCAGCTTTCCTCGCTCCTGTCCTCATCCAATATCCAATCCGCGTTGGCCCAATCGTCCCCCCAGGACGTCGTGAAGCTGAGCGAACAGGCGCTCAAACTGCAACAGACCGATCTGCTGTTCGGAAGCTCCATCGGCACCCAGTCGGTCGCTTTCGGCTCGGGCTCCGATTCGCTCCTCTCCTCGCTCTATTCCGGCAGCGCCGACGGCGCTTCCAATGCGATCCTGCAAGCCTTGGAATCCTCCTCCGCCGGCGCCGCCTCGAGCGCTGAATCGACCGCCACGGCTTCGACCTCGGCCCAGCCGGCATCCTCCACTCAGGCCGCTGCACAGGCCGCCAGCGCCGCCGGCACCTTCCAGTCGCAGCAACTGGCCGCCCTGCTGGGCGGCACGCCCGCGCTCGGCTCGGTCCTCAATACGCTGGGCTGAATTCTCTCTGGAAAGCACCGCCGCGCCCGCCTGCATCACACCCAACCATCGTCCCATCCGGCGGCGTTCTTCACTTCTTCCACCACCATCCGCGGGCCCTCATTCACCCTCTCGGCGCCCCAACCACACCGCCAAAACACCCTGAAAACACTTCAAAAACACGGTGTTTTTGCGGCTCGCGCAGGTGTTTTCACGGCAAAATCGCGCTCGCGCACCGTGAATCCACGCTGGATCCACGCCGCGCCCGTCCATGTGAAATTCTCAGCCGGCGGCCGCCCCTGCGCCAGGAATTGCGACTGCACTGCCATCCTGTACTGCCATCCGTTCCCGTGCCGCCGCGTTGTGCTACCATAGCCCACCAATATGCCCGATGCCGGCATCCAGGTGACACGCGATGACCTGACCCTATCCTCCGCCTTGCCCGCCTCGCCGGCTCCGGCCTTGCGGCGTGAGCTGCGTTTGTGGGACCTGGTCTTGTTTAACGTGACGGCCGTGGCGGGCGTGCGCGGCCTGGTCTTCATGGCGCGCGCCGGAAGCGGCATCGTCACCCTGTGCCTGTTCGCCGCGGCGGCGTTTTTCCTGCCCTCCGCATTCGCCATGATCCGGCTCACGCGGCAATATCCGGAGCAGGGCGGCATGTATGTCTGGACCAAGGAGACGTTCGGCCAGTGGCATGGATTCCTGTGCGCCTGGTTTTATTTCGTGTCGAACGTCCTGTTCTACCCGGCGCTGCTGCTAACGGGCGTCGCCATCGCCGCGTATGTGGGCGGGGATGGCAGCGGTTTCGTGAACGACAAGCCGCTGGTTCTCATCATCACCATCGCGGTCCTGTGGATTCTGGCGCTGCTGAATGTCACCGGATTGAAGACCGTCAAGTGGGTCTCCAATTTGGGCGCGCTCTGCACCATCGCGATACCAGCCCTGGTGGGCGCGCTGGCCATCCTGATCGGAGTGCGCCACGGTTCGGCCACCCGCTTCACCGCGCTGCCGGAGTTTTCCCTTGGGACGGTCAAATACTGGGCCAGCATCGCCCTGGCGTTCACCGGTCTGGAACTCGCCCCCATCGCAGCCGGAGAAGTGGTCAACCCGCGCGTGAACATCCGGCGGGCGGTCTGGATCAGCGCCGCTGTCTGCACGCTGTTCTACGTAATCGGCACGGCGGCCATGCTGGTGCTTTCACCAGTCAACCAGCTCGACCTTGTCACCGGAATCGCGCACGTCGCCTATACCGCTTCGCTGCGCTTGCACATGCACTGGATCTCTCCGTTGCTGGCGGTGCTGATTTCCGTGTCTATGATCGGCTCGCTCGGCTCGTATCTGGCCGGCAATTCGCGCCTGCCGTCGGCCATCGGGCTGAACCGCCACCTGCCGGCCGGGTTATCCCGGCTGCATCCCCGCTGGCAAACCCCCTACGTCTCGATCCTGCTGCAGGCGCTGGTCTCCACGGTTTTCCTGCTGCTGGCGCAATCCGGGGAAGTGCTCCAGACCGGGTTCCACTTGCTCGTCGATCTGGTGACCATCGCCACCCTGGTCCCGTTCCTGTACATTTTCGGGGCGGCGTTCCGTTCGGGTGGCCGCTGGGCCGGCGCGGTAGGCGGCGCGGTGACGGCGCTGGGCGTCATCGTGGTGGCGATCCCGCCGCCGGAAGCGGAGCCGTGGCGTTATATGGCCAAGGTGCTCGGCGGTTGCGTCCTTTTCACCCTCGCCGGGCGCTGGCTGTTCGTTTTCAGTTCCAAGTCGCGTTGAACCCCCCGTCGCTCCCGGTCTCTTGCTCCGGCCCCGCTGCGCCCCGATCCGCGGCGCATCACCGCCCGCCGGCAGATTCGTGCCTCGCAGCGCCGCGGACCCCGCAACGCCCGCACCCAGCAATGCCGGGTCCGCGCAACGGCGCCATGCTACGCTCGTTGCCATGGGATCGCTCAAACCAGCCGGTTACTTGTTCTTCGCCCTGTGCGCGGCCTGTCTCCCGGGCGCTGCCCAGACCTCCGCCGCCCCCGACGACTGGCGGGCGCGTACGAAGGTCGGCCAGAAAATGCCCGCGTTCAGCATTGTGGACACGGCCGGCCGGCGGTTCAGCATTCCGGAACTCAACGGAACCGTCGTTCTGGTCAACTTCTGGGCCACGTGGTGCGGACCCTGCCGTGCCGAGATTCCGCGTCTTGAAAAAGAGATCTGGGACAAGTACAATTCCGGGCACTTCGTCGTGCTGGGCATCGCCCGCGAGCAGTCCAGGGAAGAGATCTCAAAATTCAAGGACCAGCAAGGCATCACCTACCCAATCGCGCCCGATCCGCACCGCGACGTCTACAAGTTGTTTGCGGACGCGGGCATCCCGCGCAACTATCTCGTCGGGGCGGACGGGACTATTTTGTACCAGACCGTCGGCTACGACCCCGCCGAATTCGACGCGCTGAAGAGAATCCTAGAGCAGGAACTGGCGAAGCTCCAGAATAAGTGACTCCGGCCTCGGCCCGTCTTGCCCCCGATCTGAAGCCGTCCCGCCACGCTCTTCCACAACCCGCCCCGCTCAGGCCTCCCCGGCCGCGTCAGTGCGGCCCGTCTCCGGCTGTGAAGCCGGGCGTTTTCCAGCGCTGGACCGTGCACCGGCCGGTCGGGCCAAACGGTCAACTTTGTCCTCTTCTTGTCTGTAACTTATTCTTCGTAAAAAACGGCAAAGTCTACCGTTCGCCATTTCGGATCGAACGCCCGCAGGGCTCACTCCGGCTCGCTCTCGACGGGGTCTGCATCGCCCTCGCCCGGGGCTAGGAACAGGTTCGCCTCCAGGCCGTGCTGGCGCGTGTACAGGTCGTAGTAGCGGCCGCGCAGCGCGTACAGCTCGCGATGGTTGCCGCGCTCGATGATGCGCCCGCCCTCCATCACCAGGATCTGGTCGGCGCGGCGGATGGTGCTCAGCCGGTGGGCGATCACGAACGTCGTCCGCCCGCGCATCAGCCCGCCCAGGCCGGTCTGGATCAGCGCCTCGGTCTCGCTGTCCAGGCTCGAGGTCGCCTCGTCCAGGATCAGGATGCGCGGATCGGCCAGAATCGCCCGGGCGATGGAGACGCGCTGGCGCTGCCCGCCCGAAAGCCTCACGCCGCGCTCGCCGACAATGGTGTCGTAGCCGTCGGGGAAGCGCTCCACAAACTCGTCAACGCGCGCCATGCGGCAGGCGTCTTCGACCTCCTGAGTCGAAGCCGCCGGGCGCGCAAAGGCGACGTTTTCGCGGATCGTGCCGTCGAACAGGAACGACTCCTGCAGCACCACGCCGAGCTGCGCGCGGTAGCTGTCCAGCCGCACCGTCGAGAGATCCACTCCGTCCACCAGCACCCGGCCCTCGCGCGGCGCGTGGAACGAGCTGACCAGGCCGATGGTCGTCGATTTGCCCGAGCCCGACGAGCCCACCAGAGCCGTGACCGTGTCCGGCGCGGCTTCGAAGCTGACCTCGTGCAGCACCGGTTTGCCGATCTCGTATTCGAACGAAACCTGCTCGAAGCGCACCTCCCCGCGGATCGACGCGAGCGTAACGCTGCGGCGCGGATCGGTGTCCTCGCGCGCCAGGTTGAGCAGCTCGCGCGTGCGTTCCAGGCCGGCCAGGGCCTCGGTGAGCTGCGTCCCGATCCCGACCAGTTGGAACACCGGCGCCACCAGGAAGCCCAGGAACAGCGTGAAGGCTACGAAGCTGCCGACCGTCAGCGACTCGCGGCCGCTGATGTACATCACCAGCGCCCCCACCACCCCCAGCAGCATGGTCGCCGACAGGCTCAGCACGGCGATGCTGGTGATGGACGTCAGTACGTTGGCCAGGATCCGCTGCGCCCCCTGCGCGAACACCTCGTCCTCCCGCGCTTCGGCGTGGTAGCCCTTGACCACGCGGATGCCGCCCAGCGTTTCGGTGAGCCGGCCGGAGACCTCCGCCGTGATCCTGCCGCGTTCGCGGAAGATCGGCCGCAGCGTGCGGAAGGCCCTTTGCAGAACGGTCACATAGGCTATCCCCACGCCGGACACCAGCAGCGTCATCAACGGGCTGAGCCGGATCAGGAAAAAGAACGACCCGATCGAAGTCAGCAGCCCGCCCAGAAACTCCACCAGACCGGTGCCGACCAGGTTGCGCACGCCTTCAACGTCGTTCATGATGCGCGAAACCAGCAGCCCCGATTTGTTGGAGTCGAAAAACGTCACCGGCAGGCGCGTCACGTGGCGCTCCACCTTGCAGCGCAATTCGGCAATCAGCCGCTGCGCCGATTTCGACAGCAACTGCGTGAGCCAGTATCCGGTCAGGCCCTGAATGGCCGTGGCCACCAGGATCGCCGCCACCAGCGGCAACAACAGGCGCGTGTTGTGGCGCGTTAGAATCTGATCGACGAAGTACTTCGACGACGCCGGCAGAACGAAGCCCGCCCCGCGGCTGATGCCGATCAGCACCAGGCCCAGCAGGAGCTGGCCGCGGCGCGGCCGCATCAACTCCACGATGTCGGGCCAGACGGCTCTCCAGCTGGTCGGCGCGGTGGCCGCTTCTTTGGCTTTCGAGTTGCGGCGCTCGGCGGAAAGGCCGGGTCGGAGTAGCATGGTTGAATGAGAACTATTCTATTGTCGATGCTCGGGGCGGCGCTGTGGGCGCAAGCGCCGGGCGCGCAGCCATCTTCCGCCCAGCCACCCGCGGCTCAACCATCTCTCCTGCACCCCGCGGCGGGGGCTTCCGCGCCGCCGGCATCGGATCCCGTCGTTCTCACGGCCGGCGGGGAGACCATGACTCGCACGCAGTTTGAACGCGTACTGGCCGGTCTGCCGCAGCAGGCGCGGGCTCAGGCGGCCACGCCGGAGGGCAAACGGGCGTTGGCCGACCGTCTGGCCGACCTGGAAGTGCTGGCCCAGGAGGCCCGCAGCCGCGGATTGCAGTCCACGCCCGACATCGCGGCCCAGATCAAGACCCAGGATGACAGCATTCTGGCCGGTGCGATGTTCCAGCAGTTGGTCCAGTCGGCCCAGCCCACTGAGGCCGAGCTGAAGGCCTCGTTTGGGGCCCGCAAGAGCGAATTCGAACAAGTCAAGGCGCGCCACATCCTGGTGCGCGTCCAAGGCTCGCGCTTGGCCGCCCGCAAGGGCCAGAAGGAACTGACCGACGCCGAAGCCCTGGCCAAGGCCAAGGAACTGCGCGACCGGATCGTCAAGGGCGAGGACTTCGCCGCCGTGGCCAAGGCCGAATCGGACGACACCCAGAGCGGGCCCAAGGGCGGCGATCTGGGCACGCTGACCCGCGGGCGCATGATTCCGGAGTTCGAAAAGGCGGTCTTCGACCTGAAGCCGGGCGAGATCAGCGAGCCGGTGAAGACCCAATTCGGCTATCACATCGTTCAGGCGCAGGAGCGGATCAACCCCGATTTCGACAAGCTGCGGCCGGACCTGGAACGGGATCTGAAGAGCGAAATGGCTCAGCGGACCCTGCGCGCGATGCGGGAGAAATCGAATGTGAAGTTCAACCCGGACTATTTCGGCGCGCCGCCGGCGAGCGAAGCGGCCGCTCCGGCGACGCCCATCGCGCCCGGCACGCCGGCCGTAAAGAAATAATGTCCTAATGTCCTAGGGATAGATCGGGGTCACATCAAGCCCGTTCTTCAGCGCCCGGTCGGCGGGCAGGGCCACGGCCTCGCCCTGCTTGATGCCCGCCAGGATCTCAGCCCGGGTATCGCTCGTGATGCCCACCCTCAGTTGCCGCCACACGACTCGCGTGCCCTCCAGCACGAACGCGCCCACGCTGCCGTCCTCGCGTCTCAGGCTGGCCTTGGAGACGGTCAGCGCGTGCTCCGCCACCTGCGCATTCAGCCGCGCGTCGATGTTGGCGCCGGGCGGCAGATCGCGCTGCGGAGCATCGACGATGACGCCGACCTCGCCCACCTGCCGCGCGCCGAGGGGCACTACCTGGGCCGGCAACTGGCTGATCACGCCGCTCCACTCACGGCCCGGCAGCGCGTCCCAGGTCACCTTGACGCTCAGGCCGAGCCGCACCTTGCCCAGGTCGGGCTCGTCCACATACAACTGGATTTTCAGCCGCTCGATCCGGCCGACGCGCCCCACGGGTGCGCCCGCCGCCAGCCACTCGCCGGCGTGCACCGGCAGGTCGTAGACGATGCCGGCGCGCGGTGAGCGGATGGTGGCCTGTTCGATCTGGCGCCGCACCAGCTCGAGCGCGGCCTGGGCGTCGGCGACGCGCGCCGCCGCGGCCTGACGGTCCTCGGCCGGGGCCAGCGCGGCGCGCTTGTTCCGCAGACCGTCGATTTCGGCCACAGTCCGTTTCAGGCGGTCGCGGGCGGCATTGAGTTCGTCGCGCGTGGCGGCTTGTTGGGCCAGCAGGCGTTCCAGGGACGCGGCGTCGCGCTGGGCGGCCTCTTTCTCGACGTTGAGTTTCGCCAGGCTCGAATCGATCTCCGCCAGGTCCGTGGCGCGCCCGCCCCGCTGGAACGCGTCCAGGTCGGCCTGGGCGCGGGCCAGGTGAGCTTGGGCGGCGGCCAGATCGGAGTCCGCCGCGGGCGTCTCAAGCTGCACCAGCGGCGTGTCCTTGGCGACGGCCTGGCCGCGCCGCACCAGCACCCGGGCGATGCGCCCTTCCCGTTCGCTTGTCACCTCGGTCCACTCCACGGGTTCGACCTTGCCGTTGGTGCTGAGCGTGCTTACCAGCGTTTCGCGGCGGGCAATTTCAAATGGGACGGAGGGCGGCGCGGCGCGGCGCGTCACAAGCAGCATCACGACCCCGGCGAATACCGCCAGGCCCAAGAAGAATAAGACCTTTCGCATGACACTGCTTTCATGGTCGCATGCCGCACCAGGCGAACAACGAGGCGCCATTCAGCGTGTTGAATCAGGCTGGCGGCCTGCTTCTGCCGCCGAGCCGGGCGAGGTGCGGGCGTGCTCGCAGAAGGCCGTGAAGCGCTCGGGATCCCACTGCGCGCCGAGTTCCAGGCCGCAGCCGGGCCGCGCGCCGACGATACTGCGCGCCTCGGCCAGCAGCGCGCCGTGGACCGGGTGCGGCCCGGCGCGCTGCGACCAGTAATTGGAATTCCCCGCATCCGGCTCGAGACGATGGGCGATCGCGTGCCAGTAGCTCCCCTCGGGCGTGTCAAGCTCCTGGGCGGCGCGGTGCGCGTCATCATAGGATCCAAAGTACAGCCACAGCCCGGCCATTGCGCCGTGCGGCGAACGGGCGCCGGGAAACCATTTCGCGGCATCGGCCGCGGCCAGCAGGCCGGCGGCCTGCGGCGGCGTCACGCGGCGCGGCGACAGCAGGCCGATGACGCGTTCGCCGTGATCCGCAAGCGCGAGGAGTTGAGCGACTGGAGGAGAGCACCACGTCAGGTCCATGGCTCTTATGCTAAACCCGCGCGCCACACGCCCTGCGCGACGGCTTGTTATGATGCCAGCGTCAGCGCCTGGAGGTGCACCCTGTACTGCCCACAATGCGGCGTCGAGTACCGCGCAGGATTTGCGGAATGCGCGGATTGCCTGGTTCCGTTGACGGCCGACGATCCGGCCAGAAAGCAGGAAGGGCCGGCCGCGGGCGCGCTGGAACTGGTGACCGTTCTGGAAACCGGCGACTGGGTCGAGATCTCGCTGGTGAGCGGGCTGCTTGAGAGCGCGGCCATCCCCTACGCCGTCCGGGCTGGAAAGGACGTTTCCAATCAGGGCGTGTACTTCGTGATGGTGGCGGCGGACAACGAAGCCGATGCGCGGGCCGTTCTGGCGCCGCCGGATGAGTCGGAATTGGCCGATGAGGCGCAGGCGGCCGGGAGCGGCGAAGAGACGCCGTAGGCGTCTCCTTCAAGCAAAGAGACGCCGTAGGCATCTCCTTCAAGCCAAGAGACGCCGTAGGCGTCTCCCTCAAACAAAGAGACGCCACGAGCATCTCCGTCAAGCGATGAGAAACCCTAGCGCATCTCTCACAAGCAGGGGCGGGGACAATCACTTCCATCCACCCGGCGCATTCAGGCCAAAGTGTGGATCGAAAGGCCTGCGCACGCCTTGCGGTAGACCACACTGTCCTCCATCTGTCCCTCTGTCACCCTCGTTCCATGCGGGTCAAGCCCCGCCGCCTTTTTTCTATATTTGAACGTCAACTATTGGCTCGGCCCACGGAATTAACGCATAATCGCCCTATGGCGCTGAAATTCGAGGTGCGGCGTCACCTCGACGTCACAATCATGGACCTGGACGGCCGACTCTCGCTGGGTGATGGCTCCGCGGTGTTTCGCGACGCCGTGCGGGATTTGGTGTGGGAGGGCCATAAGAAGCTGCTCCTCGAAAACTCCGGCCTCTCTTATTTCGATTCGTCAGGCGTTGGAGAGCTGGTTTCCGCCTATACGACGATTCGCAACCGGGGCGGGGAACTGGTGCTGGCGGCATTGAGCAAGAAGCTCTCCGACTTCTTGCAACTCACCAAGTTGTACACGGTTTACCCGGTGTTTGCGGATGTGGATGAGGCGCTGCGGCACTTCGACGGCAGGCGCTCGACTCGGGTGCAGGTCTGGCGCCGTTCCTACGGCGGCGTGCTCGTCCTGGAGATTGCGGGCGCGCTCACGCCCGAGAACGGTTGCGCCGCCGTGGAGGAAGCGATCAACTCCGCCGCCGCCGACGGCACCAACCACATGATCTGTCTGTGCACACAAATTCTCGATGCCGGCCCCGAGGGCTGCGGCATGCTCGCGCGGGCCGCGGCGGCATTGCGCGAACGGGACGGGGAACTCATTCTGGCCAATGTGGAAGCGCGGCTCGACGAGGCGCTGCGGCCATGCCAGGAGGCGTCCATCCGCCGCTTTCCGGCGCTGGATCCGGCGCTCGCGGCATTCGGGACTGTCATCGCCGTCCAAAACCGGTTGAAGTGAGCCGGATTGCTCTTCATGACCGCACGGATCAAGCGCTGGGCGAAATCGAAAAAATGGCGGCGGCGCGCGGCGCACATCCGCCGGCTACTGCTTTCCGTGCTGTCGTCGCTGCTGGCCGTGGCATCGCTCGCCGTGGTCGTCTGGCTCGCCGCTCGCATTCCGGTCTGGCGGGCCCAGATCGCCGGAATCCACGATGTGAAGGATCGGATCTCTCTCGAGAACGAGATCACCAAGAACGTCGTGCAGCTTCTCGGCGGCGCCATCCTGCTGCTCGGGCTGTATTTCACCTGGAGGAACACGCGGCTGGCCCAGGATGGCCAGTTGACCGACCGCTTCAATCAGGCCATGGAGCGCTTCGGCGATGACAAGAGCGAGGTGCGGCTGGGCGGCATCTACGCGCTGGCGCGGATTGCGGCCGATTCGCCCCGCGACCACTGGTCCGTGATGCAGGTCTTCTGCACCTATGTCCGGACCAAGGCCGCCGGTCCTGCCGGATCCGTTCCGGTTGAGGTCGCAACCATTCTCACCCTGCTGGGACGGCGCCGCGTGGACTATGAACTCGACGACGAATTGCTGGACCTGCGCGGCACGAACCTGTCCGGGCTCAACCTCAATGGCAGCCAGTTCGACGGCGCCCTGTTGGACGGCGCCGCGCTCGAAAATACCCAGTTCGTGGATGCCCACCTGCGAGGCGCATCGTTGCGCGGGGCCGACCTGCAAAGCGCCAACTTCCGCCGCGCCGATCTCACCGCGGCTGATCTGACGGGCGCCGATGTGCGCGACGCGTCGTTTCGCGACGCCGTCCTGGTCCGGGCCAATCTATTCGGCGCGAAGATGGAGGGGACCTCTCTGATGGGCTGCAATTTGCATGCCGCGCGAAACGCGGTGAAGAGCCAGATTGCGGCCGCGCTGACCAATGCAGCTACCCTCCTTCCGGCCTACCAGGACGTCAGCGGCGCCGAACAATAGCCGGCACTGGAGCGAGACCTCACCCTGCATGCCATGGCAGGCCCGTGGCGGGCTGCGCTGGTGCCCCAATAGCGGCGCTTGACAGCCGGTCTATTGTGGGATGACAGCTCGTTCCCACGGCCTGCTGATCCCCGTTCTTTGACACCCTGAATATGTGGCCAACATGAAATCGAAAGATAAGGATCAAGTCGATCATTATAAGAGGAATAACTGGCGATTCGCTCTGTTCCGCATTCTTTGTTTCTCGCGTCCCCGCCAGCTATTACAAAGATCATACAATCGGACCCGGTGAACCGTGAAACGATGGGCCCAGGATGGGCTATCTCCCGACGATCATACAGGGCGGCATGGGTGCCGGCGTCTCCGACTGGCGCCTGGCCCGGGCCGTCGCTCTTACCGGACAGCTCGGAGTGGTTTCCGGCACCTGCCTCGACACGATCTTCGCCCGGCGCTTGCAGGACGGCGATCCCGGCGGCCGCATGCGCCACGCCCTCGACAATTTCCCGTTCCCCAGGATGGCGGAGCGCATTTGGCAGTGGCTCTACATCCCTGGCGGCAAGAGTCCGGCGGCGCCCTATAAAAACCTCCCCATGCAGGTCAAGGACGGCCCGCGCGAGATGCGGGAACTGTGCCTCGTGGCCAACTTCGCGGAGGTCTTCCTGGCCCGCGAAGGACATAATAACTTTATTGGAATCAATTACTTAGAGAAAGTACAGCTGCCCCACCTGGCGTCCATTTATGGCGCCATGCTGGCCGGCGTCAGCTACGTTCTGATGGGCGCCGGCATCCCTTTGCGCATCCCCGGCGTACTCGACCGCCTGGCACGCCATGAGCCCGCCGCTTACCCCCTCGATGTCAACGGCGCGGGCGAGGCCGACGACACCACCATGCGCTTCGCCCCCCGCGACTACATGGAATGCCCGCTCCTGCCGCTGATCCGGCCGCTGTTCCTGGCCATCATCGCCTCTAACCTGTTGGCCTCGGTCATGTTGAAGCGCGCCGACGGCCGCGTGGACGGATTCGTGATTGAAGGCCCCACCGCCGGCGGCCACAACGCCCCGCCGCGCGGCAAGCTGGTGATCGACGAGCAGGGCGAAGCCGTCTACGGCGAGCGCGACCGCGTCGATCTGGCCAAAATCCGCGACCTCGGGCTGCCCTTCTGGCTCGCCGGCGGCTATGGTTCGGCCGAAATGCTCTCCGCGGCTCTCAACGCCGGGGCTGCCGGCGTCCAGGTCGGCACGCCCTTCGCCTATTGCTCCGAGTCGGGACTGGACGAAGAGATCAAGTCGGAACTGCTCGCCGCCGTGGCCGCATCCCGTGCCCGCGTGATCACCGATCTGGCCGCCTCGCCCACCAGTTTCCCGTTCAAGGTCACCCAGTTGGAAGATTCGTTGTCCGACCCCGAGGTGTATCGCGAGCGCCACCGCGTGTGTGACATCGGCTACCTGCGCACAGCATATAAGACCGCCTCGGGCGGCCTGGGCTACCGCTGCTCGGCCGAGCCCGTCGACACCTACGTCGCCAAAGGCGGCAAGCCCGAAAACACCGCCGGCCGCAAATGCCTGTGCAACGCCCTGATGGCCAACATCGGGCTGCCGCAGCTCCGCCCCGGCCTCTACCGCGAACGCCCCCTGGTGACCTCGGGCAACGATCTGACCGGGCTGACCCGCTTCCTCCCTGAACAGGGCCTCTCCTATACCGCCGCTGACGTCGTCGCCCGCATGCTCCAGGGCTGCGCCCCGACGGAACTCGAATCCGCGTCCGTCCTGGTGGCCTGAAACGCCCGCGGCCGCTCCACACCCGGCTGCACAACCGCGGCGCGGTTCTTACACACTGAGGGCCGTGCGGAGCCCTGGCGCATGCAGAAATTGGGCGCCGGCTCGCTCCCCAGGGAGGCTCACTCCGCGCTGCGATCCACGCGTTTGCTCTGAATCCATACCGCGCGCTGGTACTACTCGTAACGCGATCGGAAACTCGGGCGTCCAAACTAGCGTTGTATCCTGTCCGGCGACTGCGCCCGTATCTTTCGCGGCGCGGCGCCGGCGGTCCTCCGGAGGTAAACTGCTTTCGGGAGTTGTTGCGGGCGAGGGGCGGGCCCCGCGGCCGCGCGCGGCTCGCGCCCAGGCGGCCGGATAGTGCTGGCCGGAGCCCGTAGAGTATAATCAGCGACAGCGATCCTGCTTATGAAAGAGTTGCGGGACCGGGATCGGCCGGGACCATTCGAGTGAAGAAAACAACAGCCATGCGAACCATCACTTCCTTAGTTCTTCTGTTGGGCTTTACGCTGCTGGCGGAGGCGCAGAAACCCGTCCGGTACGTCGTCGAAATGCAGAGCGCGCCGGTCTTCTCCAAGCTGAACCATCGGGTCAGTTCCGACGATGTGATTTCGCCGGTCGAAGGGCGGGACAAGGGCTTGGCGGTGGCCGGCCGCCGGGAGGCCCTCGGGCGGCTGGTCTCGGGCGCGGAAGCGTCGGCTCCGGCTGTCGCCGGCCTGCCCACGCCCCAGGAGCAGGCCGCCGCGCTGGCGCTCATCCAGCGTGAACACGCCGCCTTCGACACTCACGCCACAGCCTCAGGTTTCAAGTCGATCCGGCATCTCTCCTACGCCATTAATGCCGTCGTGGTCGAGGGCCAGCCGGGCCGCGAGGCCGCTCTGCGCGCCCTGCCGGGCGTCAAGCGCGTCGCTCGGGAGCGCATTTACCACCCCCAGTTCGACGCCTCCATCGCTTTGCACCAGATCGATTCGGCTTGGGCCGCCATCCCCGGAGCCACCTACAACCCGGCCAATCCGGCTGCTTGGAACGTGGCCGGACAGGGCGTGAAGATCGGCATGGTCAACACCGGCATCGACTTCACGCATCCGGCGTTCCAGGCGTCCAACATGACCGCGCCGGCCGGTTTCCCCCACTACAACACCGGCGGCGTACAGGGCTATTCGGCGAATAATGAATCCCTCGTGGCCGGCAACGGCAAAGTCATCGTCGCCCGCTCCTACGGCGGGCAGCTCGCTCAGGACATCGACGGACACGGCACCGCCACGGCTCAGCTCGCCGCCGGCGTGCCGATCCCGGCCGGCGTGTATGATGCCACGCTCGCCAGCCCCAACGGGATGACGCTCAGCGGCGTGGCGCCCGCTGCCTGGATCGGCGTCTACGACATCGATTCGCAGTTGGATGGTTCTTTCGCCGATAGCGATATCCTGTCAGCGCTGGACGACTGCGCTACCGATCACATGAACGTCGTCAACATGAGTTTCGGCGCGCCCGACTATGGCGGCAGCGCCGATCCCCTCAACCAGGAGTATGACACCGCCTTCTCCACTTTGACCGGGATGGGCACGGTGCTGGTCGTCGCCGCCGGCAACGACGGCCCGGGTCCCTACACCATGAATGCTCCCGCCGTGGACCCCGGCGTCATCGCCGTCGGCGCCCAGCAAAGCCCGACGCTGTTGGGCGACACCTCCGTCAGCGCCTCGAATATCGCGACCCCGATCGACGCCTTGCCCGCCGACAACAATACCGACCTGATTCCGGCGCTCACCGCGCCGCTGGTCAACGTCACCAAGTGGGATAGCACCGGCCTGGGCTGCACCAATGGAGGCGCCTGGCCGCAGGCGGGCGTCGCCTCCGGCAAGATCCTGGTGGTCCAGCGCGGCACCTGCACTTTCGATCAAAAGGTGGACAACGCCATTACGGCCGGCGCGGCCGCGCTGATCGTTTACAACGAATCGGCCCCGACCGACGGCTCCGACCCCAACTCGCTGGTTTACATGGAGCTCGACTCCGATGCGACTCCTTCCTCCATCGCCAACTTCCCGGCCATTTTCGTGGGCTACAACGACGGTCAGACATTGCTCACCAATCTGACCAACGGAGGCTCCTCGTATTCCGTGACGGCCACGTTCGGGCTGGTCACCGGCAATCCGCACGAGCTCGCGACTTTCAGCTCCCAGGGCCCCGACGCCGACCTCGATATCAAGCCCGATCTCGTGGCCGCCGGCAACTCCGTCATTACCGCCTACTGCGCCGACACGACTCTGTACCCCGAAAACAACATGTGCTCGGTCTTCGGCTACATGTTTTGGGACGGAACCAGCTTCGGCACGCCTTTGACCGCCGGCTCCGTCGCCCTCATCATGTCGGCGCGGCCCAACCTCACTGCCAGTGATTACAGCTCCCTGGTGGTCAACACCGCCTCGCCGATGCTCGATCCCGGCGGCAATACCTGGCCCGTTCAAGCGGCCGGCGCGGGCTCGCTCGACGTGTTGCGGGGGGTCCAGTCCAGCATCACCGCCGACCCCGTGAAAATCAGTTTCGGCACCACCGGCTCCAGCATCGCCACCACCCAGCAGATCACGCTGAAGAATGTCGGCTCCGCGGCCGGCACTTACAATCTGACGCTCGAGGGGATCACCACTGTGCTGCCGACCATCCCGACCGTACCAGTCACCGTGAGTTGGGGGAGCGGCTCCATCTCCGTCTACTTCCCGGCCTTCACTTTCGACGCCGCCTCCTATTCGAGCCAGCTTCCGGCGACGCCCACTCTTTCGGTCAATTCGGTCACCCTGGCGCCTCGGGCCACCGCCAACGTCACCGTCAGCATGCCCGCCTCGATTGTCACTCCCGGCGTCTACCAGGGCTTCATCGACGTGACTCCCACTGGCGCCAGTGCGGCCATGGCCCGCGTCCCCTATTGGTACGCCGTGCCCGCGTCGGGCCCGACCAAGATCGCCTTCGACGCCGTCGACGGTCTCCCCTACGCCATCACCGCCGGCAGCCAACAGACGCTGGTCATGCGCTTCGTCGACTCGAGCGGCGTGGTCTTCCCGGCGCCCGGCACGATCACGGTGACCGAAACTTCGGCCACGCCTGCATGGGGCCCGGTTACCTTCGACACTCCCTATCAGGCCACCTCGGGCGATGTCACCTTCCCCAACGTCTGGCTGATCGACCTCACGGTCCCCTACGCCGACCCCGGCGGCACGACCTACACCTTCTCTGTTCAATCCGGCAGCGTGACCGGCACCTTCAGCGTCCTTTCGATGTAAGCTCAGCGCCTGGTTCGCCCGCCTCGGGAGCGGCCCATCTCCGCCGCTCCCGCCGCGCGGTCCCGTGCCGCCTCTAGTGGGCGGCAACCCAGCGCGCGATATCGTTCACCGGTTCGGCCGCGACATGTCTGGCCTGCGTGTATTCGGCGGGCGTGCTCTTGCCCGTACCTTCCACGAACAGGTGGTTCAACTCCCGGTAGCTCTTTAACGTGACATCCTGGCGCCCGCCCAGCGCCGCTTTCCAGTTGGCAAAATCCACCATCGACACCTGGTAGTCGCGTTCGCCTTGCAGGATCAGCAGCGGCATGTGCAGCGTTGCCGCCACGGCCGGCGGATTGTAGCCCCGCAGCGCCAGCCAATAGTGCGGATAGGCATGGAACAGCATCGGTCCATCTTCCTGGCCCGGCTGCAACGCCCTGATCGCCGCCACCTCCCGCCGGATCTGCTCCAACTGCTTCTGCCCCTCCTGCTTGACCTCTTCCGATTGCCCCGCCGTCTGAATCGGCACCAGGTACTCCACCTGTTCCAGCACCAGATCCTCCAGCGGCCGCGTGCTGCCCGCCAGGACGATGCCGCCCGCCGCCTTGGGGTCCTGTTCGAGAATCATCGGCAGCACGCATCCGCCCAGACTGTGCCCCAGGATGAACACGCGCCGCGGATCCACCTCGCTCTGGCTCCGCAGCACGGCCGCGGCCAGCACCGCGTCTTCCACCGTCTCCTGCTGCACGGTCAGGTCCCTCATCGCCACCATCTTCGCCCCGTACACCTTGGTGCGCTTGTCGTAGCGCAGCACGGCGATGCCCTGCGAGGCCAGTCCCTCGGCCAGGTCGCGGAACGGCCGGTTCTTGAGGATCGTCTCGTCGCGGTCGTTCGGCCCCGAGCCATGCACCAGCACCACGCCCGCCACCGGCCCTTGCACTTTGGGTAGCGTCAGCGTTCCGGGCAGCTTCCACTCGCCCGTGCCGACCGTCACCTCACGCTCGGTGAACGTCTCCGGCTTGCTGTACGCCGGCCTCTGGTAATCGCTCGCCGGCGTCTGCGCCGGCCGCATGAACAATCCGCCGATCTGCCCGGCATCGTTTAGCGTGATCGTGAAATCGATACTCGCCGTCTCGAATTTGGCCGGCAGGACGACCACCGTGTATGCGCCCGCCTTGCTCATGTTCGGTTGGCCGGTCTCCAGCAGCTTGCCCAGCGCCTTCAGGCTGGGACCCACCCTGGTCCGCCACGCTTCCAGCGGCAGGGCCTTCTGGACCTCCGGCGTGGACATCTCATACAGGCTTTCGTATTTCTCCGCCACCAGCAGGCCCACCACCTCGCGCGCCCGCTCCTCGGGCGCCTTCACGGCCTGCGCTGCCGCCGGCGCCGCCGTCGGCGCAGACGTCGTCTTCGGCGCCTCGCCCGGCTTCATGTACAACCCGCCGATCTGCCCGCTGTCGTTCACCGATACCGTGAAATCCCACCACGCCGTCTCGAACCTCGCCGGCAGCGCCACCACCGTGTATCCGCCCGCCTGGCTGATGCTCGCCTTCCCCGTCTCCAGCAGCTTCCCCAGCGCCTTCACGCTCGGCCCCACCTTGTTCCGCCACACCTCCACGCTCGCCGCCTTCTGCATCTCCGCCGTGGAGGCCTCATACAGGCTCTCGTACTTCTCCGCCATCAGCCAACCCACCGCCTCCCGCGCCCGCTCTTCCGGCGTCTGAGCCGGCTTCTGTGCTGCTGCCGGCGCCGCCTTCGGCTTCTGCCCAGGCTTCAGGTACAACCCCGAGATCTGCCCCGACCCGTTGAACGAGATTGTAAAATCCAGCGCGCCTTTTTCGAAGTACGCCGGCATCAGCACCACCGTGTGTTCGCCCATCCGCTGCACGCTCGCCTTGCCCGTCTCCTGGTATTTCCCCCGCACCTTCGTCTCCGGCGCCACCGTGCTCATCAGCGTGCCCACCGGCAGCGCGTCCTTCATCTCCTGCGAGAACATCTGCTGCACCGCGCCATACTTGCCCGCCACCAGCAGCTCCACCACCTCCCGCGCCCGTTCTTCCGGCGTCCGCCCCTGCGGCGCCGCCACCACCTGCGCCAGCGCCATCACCGCGACGGCCGTCGCGCCTCGAACTGCTCCTCGCAACATCGTCTTGCTCCTTCTGTTTCCGGCCTTTTTCTCTCCAACCTGCGCCCGCCACGGCGGCCTCGCGCCGCCTCGCCCTCATTTGCCCGGCGTGGAAACAAACACCCCCGCACCGAAGGCGCGGCACGCGTCGATGATCTTCACCACGTCTCGAAATGGAAGTTTCCCGTCCGATTGCAGGAGAACCTCTCTCCGCCTGCGGCCCTTAAGCAGCGGCTTGAGCGCCGCCGCCAATTCGTCGGCGTCAACACGCCGGTGGTTGACTAGAATCGTGAGCGCCTGGGCCACGTCGAGCGCCTCCACCAGGACGGAGCCGGCGGCGGGCGCACCCGCCAGCACTTCGAGGCCCTTCGGCGGCACTGCAGACAACGAATCCCCCCGATCGTGCTGCGCGGTCAGCAGGAACGGCGCGGCAGCGCCGGCGCCGCGTGCCGCCGCCAGCACTCGGTTGACAGCCACGAACGGCGTGCGGGCGTCCGCCTTGATGTAGAGGCGTCTTCCCGGATGTCCCGCCAGCGCGCCCTTGACTCTGCCGCCCACCTCAGCCCGGCTGGCGCGTGTGACGCCGAGGTAGATGCTGCCGTCGGCGCTGATGGCCACGATCAGGGCATCCTGCGCGTCCGCCTCGGGAAGCGGAACGGCATTGGCGCTGACCGCCATCTCCACGTGGATTCCCGCCCGCAATGCCGGCGCTTCAGCGGCCGACAGCGCTGCGGTGACAATTGCTATGGCCACGGCGGCCACGCCAACTGCTAAGCGACTGCTCATGCCTCCCATTCCTTTCTCTCCAAGCCGGAGTTTCCCCTACCCTCCATTCACGTCCCCGGCCGCGCCTCCCAATGGGACCAGGACGTTCCTTTCGGCTGCCGTCCCAGCTTTGATTTCCGTCAACGCGATTCCCAGTCCTGATCCAAATCCACTCTGCAATTCCGGCGCATACTCCGCCCGGCCACGGCTGTCCTGCTAAATCTCCGCCTCCCGGCCGCAACTCTCTCCCGTTGCGGCCATGCTGAGTTCATTCCACGCGGCCTCGACCCGGGCTCGCAGCGTCATCAGGCTGGATTCGACTTCCCTCCTGACGTCCCTCCTGAAATGCCCCGCCGTCTTCGCCAACCTTGCCAACCGCTGCCGCCCGGCTCTTAGGTCTTCCCTCCACGCGCGCGTCGGCCACAGTCGCTCAATCGCCTGGCCGAGCCTTCCCGGCAGTGCGTCCCACTGCTGTTCCAGCCAGCTGGCCGGGCCCGTCCGCAGCACTTCCGTGACCTGTCCCACGCGCTCGGCCGCCGTCTTCACCGCTGCCGTTCCTCCGCATTGGCCCAACAGCGCCAACGCCATGCCGATCACGATTTTGCACACCCATGCGGCAAACATCTTTGTGCTCCTTGTCTCTTAAGAGCGTCCCCTGGAATCGCCGGCGGCGCGCCGGCGGCTATTTCTTCGGCTGCTCCGGCTCCGGCGGCATCAAGGTGTTCTTGATGCTGGCCATGCCCATCATCCCGCCCAGGCCCATCGTCTCCACCGCCGAGCTCGGCACAATCACCATCGAACCCTTCTCCTTGATCGCCTCGTACAACATGTTCATCGCCCGCAGGTGCAGCGCGATCGGATTGTCCCGATACATCTCCGACGCCTTGGCGAACTTCTCGCTGATCTCGGTCTCCGCCGTTCCCAAAATGATGCGCGCGTGCCGTTCCCGCTGCGCCTGCGCCTCGCGCGACATCGCGTCCTCCAGCCCCTGCGGGATCTGCACATCGCGGATCTCCACCGACTGCACCGTCACACCCCACGGGTTCGTCTTCGCGTCCAGGATCTTCTGCAATTCGCGCCCCAGCGACTCGCGGTCCGTCACCATATCGGTCAGCATGTGCCGTCCGATCGACTCCCGCAGCCCCGTCTGCGCGCTCAGCTGGATTGCCGACGAGAAATCCTGGACCTCCAGGATCGATTTCTCCGCGTTCCACACCAGCCAGAAAACGATCGCGTCCACGAACACCGGCACCGCGTCCCGCGTCAGCGTTGATTCCGCCTTGACCTCCGTCACCCGGATGCGCTGGTCGATGAACGAGCTGACCGTGTCGATGATCGGCACAATCATGAACATCCCCGGCCCTCGCAACCCGCGATACACGCCCAGCCGCAGCACCGCCGCCTTCTCCCACTGCGTCGCCACCTTGATCGCGAACAGCAGGTAGAAGCCGATGAGAAGGAACACGTACATCGGCCACGGCTGTTGCAGCCACGCCGTCAGCGCGCCGCCCGCGGCAACGCAGAGGACGAAAGCGGTGATCCCGATTTGGCTCGCCAGTTGCGTGCGCGTGATCCGCGCGATCGGCAAACTCGTCAGACCGGTAATAGTAGGCATATCAATCTCCCCCCTGGTCCTCGGCCGGCAACAAATCTCCCATCCGCGCCATCAACTCGGGCACCGAGAATCCCTCGGACCCGGCGCGGGCGGCGCACTCCGCGGCCAGCCGGCCCAGCCGCGCCTCGCGCTCCACCTGGTTCACTTCCACCTTGTTGCGCGTCACGAATGTGCCGATCCCCTGCTGGGTCGAGATCACCCCGCGCAGCTCGAGCTCGCGGTAGGCGCGCAATACTGTGTTGGGGTTGATCGCCAGGTTGACCGCCACCTGCCGCACGGTCGGCAACTGGACCCCGCCCGCGAGCGTGCCGGCGGCCACCGCCAGGAGAACCTGGTCAATGATCTGGCGGTAGACCGGAACGCCGCTCGCCAGGTCGAGCTTGAACTCGAATTGGTCTGGCTTAGTCATCTAGTTAACTAGTACACTAGATCAACAGAACAATCAATACCATCTTTCGATTCCCTATCGTGAGTATCCCGAGATCCCGATCCAGTCCGTCCCTCCCAAAGCTCCTCAGGTCAGGCTCTCCCCGCCCGCGCGCCTGCCCATTCATCACTATTCATCACTCCTCACGATCGTCTCCCGCCCCCTCCTCCGCCTCCTGTAGTATCCCTGCCACCGCGCCCCGTCCGCACCCCCGGTCACACCATCTTCGTCCCTCGCATCTCACTGATTCCATTCACAATCTGCCATGGCCGGAGCAGAAAACCCTCGCCCCCCGTGCTACTGTTCAGGCGGAAGGAGACTACCGCAATGGCCGCTTTGCCCACCGCACCGCCGCCCGCTGATTCATCGGATCCGTTGAAATTGGCTTTGTTCCTCCAAAATCCCGCAACGCCTCTTTCGCCCCTCCAACTCCGCGTCGCCACGGCCCTCGCCCGAGGCCTCAGCGTCACCTCCGCCGCCGCCGAATCCGGCGTCCACCGCACCACCGTCCATCACTGGATCCGCACTTCGCCCGAGTTCGACGCCGCCATCCGCTCGGCTCGCGCCGAGGCTTCGGCCCGTTGCCGCGCCGAACTCCACGCCCTCACGGCCCTGGCCCTCCAGACCCTTCGCTCGATCCTCGAGTCCCCCGCCACCCCGCCCGCGGTCCGCCTTCGCGCCGCCCTCGCCGCCCTGCGCGGCGATCTCCTCCCCAACCCCGCCCTCATCGACGACTGGCCCCTGCCCGATTCCGCCGACCCCGGCCCCGAGACTCCTTCAGGAGGCCCCCCTCTCGATCCCCCAACGTCCCCGCAAACCGCTGAACCCACTCCTCTTTTCCAACCGCCGTCGCGCGACCTCGCGCTCCTCGCGCCGGCTTGGGCGCCAAAGCCTGAAGCCACGCCCGTGGCGAAGGCAACGGTGCCCCGCAACGCCCCCTGCCCCTGCGGCTCCGGCCGCAAGTTCAAGCGCTGCTGCGGCGTGGATGCTCCGCCTTTGCTCACGTGTTGATGAACGCACAACCGCCCCGCTGGCAGTGGGGTGTCCGTTGAACCGCCCCCGCGCGCCGCGGCTTCGAGTACAGTCTGAAATGGACACCGGCGCCGGCGCCGGGGGAGGGTGGCAATGCAGCATCGGGAACTCGTGGCTCGGCTCTTGCAGTCTCAGAGCACCCTGGCTTTGGCCACAACCGCCGCGGATGGCACGCCGCACATCGCGCCGGTCTTCTACTGCGCCGACGCCCTGCGACTGTATTGGTTTTCCTCCGCCCGCAGCCGGCACAGCCGCAACCTGCAGCTGAATCCCGCCGCCGCCGTGACTGTCTATGTGCCGACGAAGCAATGGAGCGAAATCCGCGGCGTGCAGATGCGCGGCACGGCATCCGTGGTGATCGATCCGGCGCGGCGCAATTCGATCGCCGAGGCTTACAACGCCCGCTTCCGTTTAGGAGTGGAATTTCACGCGGTTCAGGCGCGCAGCCGGCTGTACGAGTTCCGGCCTTCGTGGATCCGCTACCTGGACAACTCGATCCGCTTCGGCTACAAGATCGAGTTCCGCCTCACGGCCCCGCCTGGCCGCTGAGCGCGCGCGTCGCGCGACGGGAGTGTGGCCCTCCGGTCGTGGCACGGATAGACTGCAATGAGGATGCGTCCTGCGCTGCGGGGACTACGGGCCGTCGTCGCGCTGGCGCTGGCCCTGGCGCCGGCCGGACGCGCGCTGGATCCGGCGCGCCGCATCACCCAGTACATCCACCGCGTCTGGACGCAGGAGGACGGCCTGCCGCAGGACACCGTCCGGGCCATCGCGCAGACCCCCGACGGCTACCTGTGGGTCGGAACCGAGGAAGGCCTGGCGCGCTTCGACGGCTACGATTTCACCGCCTTCAACCGGCGCAGCGGCGCGCTGCCCAATGACTCGGTGACCGCGCTGGCCGTGGGCCGCGACGGAACCCTGTGGGCCGGCACGCCCGGCGGCCTCGTGTCTTACAAGGATGGCGCGTGGCACACGCTGGGGCGCGCGGAAGGCCTGGCGGATCCCTCGATTCTCTCCATCGCCGCTGGAACGGGGGCCGCGGACCCCCGAGTCTGGGTCGTGGCCGGCGACACGGTTTACGAGGTTGCGGTGGGGCGGGCCCGCGCGGCGGAGTTCGAGCCGGCTTCGGCGCGGCGCGATGCGCGGGTGGTGCAGTTCGCGCCCGACGGCGCGCTGTGGTTGGCCGGTTTCCACGGCATCTTCCGGCTCGTGGGAGGGCGCAGCCGCATGGTGGTGCCGGCGGAGCAGTTGCGCGGCGGCGTGCCGGTGGCGCTGCGGATCGATCTCGACGGGACGCTGTGGGCGGCCCTGACGAACGGCCTGCTCCGGGCCGGCCCCGCGCGGAGCGAAGTGCGGCGCTATACCACGCAGGATGGTCTGCCCAACGACTTCGTGCGCGTCCTCTTGCGCGACCGGGACGGCGTGCTGTGGGCCGGGACCAACGGCGGCCTGGCGCGCTTTGAAAACGGCCGTTTCCAGGCTGCCAGGACGGAGGAGAGCGCTGAACAGGAGTGGGTCCGCAGCCTGTTCGAGGATCGCGAGGGCAACCTGTGGGTGGGCACCAACAGCGGCCTGGACTGTTTCCGTGACGGCCGGTTCCTGCTCTATTCCAGACTCGAGGGGCTGCCCGGCGACAAACCCACGGTGGTGCACCAGGACCGGGCCGGCGCCGTCTGGATCGGCTTCCACGACCGCGGCCTGTACCGCTTCCGGCCGGCTCCAAATCTGCGGTACACGGCGCAGAACGGACTACCGAGCAACGAGATTTTCAGCATCCGGGACGGGGCCGCCGGCGCGCTGCTGATCAGCACGCGGGAAGGAGCGGTGGAGTGGAAGGACGGCCGCTTCCGTCCCCTGAACGTGCCCGACCCGCTGCGCCGGCTGCTGGTGGTGGACACGCTGGAGGACCGCGCCGGCCGGTTGTGGGCCGCCGCCCCCGGCGGTCTCATCCGGATGGAAGGAGATCGCGGCACGCGGATGGCCGGCGGAGGCGCGTCGCTCAACGACTATGTCATCTCGCTTACCGAAATGCCCGACGGGACGCTGTGGGCGGCCAGCACGGGCTCGGGGCTGTGGCAGATCCGCGACGGCCACACGCAGCACTACAGTTCCGCCGACGGCCTGCCCGCGGAACCGCTGCGCATCGTTCGCGCCGGCCGCGACGGCACGTTGTGGATCGGCACGACCGGCGCGGGACTGGTGTGGCTCCGCCACGGCCGGTTCCACCGCTGCAGCATCCCCGAAGGACTGCTCAGCGACAATATCGCCGGCATCCTGGAGGACCGTGCGGGCGATCTGTGGCTCAGCACGACGCGCGGCATCTGCAAGGTGACCCGAAACAGCCTCGACGCCTTCGCCGCGGGCCGGTCGAAGCGCGTGCAGGCGGAGTTCTTCGGCGTCTCCGATGGCCTGCGCAGCGCCCAATGCGCCCCCTCCTATCCGTCCGGCGGCGGCGGCGCCGTGACTTCCGACGGCTGGTTGTGGTTCCCCACCGCGCAGGGCCTGGCACTGCTGAATCCGGCCGCGCCCGCACCGCCGCGGCACGCGCCGCTGCTGCAGGTCTCTCCGGTGGAGTTCGACGGCCGGCCGGTGCCGCCCCAGTTGGCATCTTCCAATGACGTGCGGTTCGGGCCGGGCGACGGACGACTGATTTTCCGGTTCGCTGGCATCTACCTGCGCGCGCCGGAGGCGGTGCGGTATCGATTCCGGCTGGACCGCGTTGACCGCGACTGGGTCAACGCCGGCGCCCGGCGGACGGCAGGCTACAGCAACCTCGGACCGGGACATTACCGTTTTCACCTGCAGGCCGAGGCTGGCGGCCCGGTGGCCGAGAGAGTCTTCGAGTTCACGATTCTGCCGCATTTTTACCAGACGGCGTGGTTCGCCGCGGCTTGCGCGCTGGCGCTGCTGGGGCTGGTGTGGGGCGCCTGGCAGTTGCGGCTGAGGACGCTGCGCGCGCGCTTCCGGCTGGTGCTGGATGAACGCGCCCGCATGGCGCGCGAATTGCACGACACGCTCGCGCAGGACTTTGTCGGGCTCTCGGCGCTGCTCGACGCGGTGGCCCTGCGGCTGAGCGGGAATGCGGCCGAGGCCCAGCGCGAGCTGGACCTGGCGCGGAAGATGGTCCGGCATAGCCTGACGGAAGCGCGCCGGTCGGTGATGGACCTGCGCGCCGCGGTACTGCAGGGCCAGTCGCTGGACGAGGCGCTGGCCTCGGCCGCGCCGCTGTGGGTGCGGGGTTCGGCTCTCAACGCGCGGGTCGAGGTACAGGGCACGCCGGCGCCGCTGCCGGAAGAAGTGGAGTCCCATCTGCTGCGCATCGCGCAGGAGGCGCTGCACAACGCCGCCCATCACTCCAAAGGCCGTAACGCCTGGGTGCGGCTGGTCTATGGCACGGACCAGGTGACGCTGAGCGTGCGCGACGAAGGGCAGGGATTCGACCCCCAGCATACGTTCGACCCGGCGGCGGGGCATTTCGGGATTCTGGGCATGCAGGAGCGGGCCGAGCGCATCGGCGGAGTGTTCCGCCTGGAGAGCCGTCCCGGCGCGGGGACGCTGGTGGAAGTGCGCGTATCGATTCCGGAGACCGCGCCAGGCGCCGGGAAAGCGCGTTCTGGGGCGGAGGTGAGGGAAGCGTGAAGGACGAGAAACGGTTGCGCATCCTGGTGGCCGAGGATCATCTGATCGCCCGCGTGGGCATTGCCACGATCCTCAACGCCCAGCCCGACATGACGGTGGTCGCCGAGGCGGCCAACGGCCAGCAGGCGGTGGCGCTGTACCGCAGCCTGCGGCCCGATGTGGCGCTGCTCGATGTGCGCATGCCGGTGCTGGACGGCATCGCCGCCCTAACCGCGATCCGGGCGGAATTTCCCCAAGCCCGGTTGATCTGCATCAGCACTTACAGCGGCGATGAGGACATCCGGCGGGCGCTGCAGGCGGGCGCGGCCTCTTACCTGACCAAGGACGTGCTGCACGACGAGCTGCTGGTGGCCGTGCGCGCGGTCGCGCAAGGCGAGCGCTACCTCCCCGAAGCGCTGTCGGCGGCACTGGGCGGGCAGACGCCCGGACCGATCCTGAGCGCGCGCGAAGTGGAAGTGCTCGAACTGATCGTCAAGGGGCTGGCGAACAAACAGATCGCCTATGTCCTGAACATCGCCGAACACACGGTGAAGAACCACGTGAAGAGCATTCTGGATAAGCTGGAGGTGGATGATCGCACGCAGGCCGCAACGGCCGCGATCCAACGCGGAATCGTGCATTTGCCGTAAGCGGCGTGTCGTGCGACGACACGGGTTGGCAGGCCGGAGTTGCTTGCGCCAACCCTCCCCTTTAGCCGCCGTTCAGCAACCTGCGGGCAAGGTTCGTAAGCGGTTGCCGGGCAGCGCTGAACGGACCGTCCCGGGCCGCTGCCGGATGCGCCGCGAGCCCGGGTAGCCCGAAAGGGCTATATCGCTTGGCCGCGTAAGTGTCATTCGATTAAATAAGGGGGGCTTTGCCCCGGAAGGACTTGGAATCCGCCCGCATCCGGGCGCGAGCTCGCAGGAACAGCAACTATGTGGATTGTCCGGCTGGCGCTACGGCGTCCCTACACATTCATCGTCATGTCGTGCCTCATGATCCTGCTGGGGATCGGGGCCATGGTGACCATGCCGGTGGACATCTTCCCGCACATCGATATCCCGGTGGTGAGCGTGGTGTGGAGCTACACCGGCATCTCCCCGGAGGAGATGGAAAAGCGCATCATCACCATCACTGAGCGGGCCATGACCACGACGGTCAACGACATCGAGCACATCGAGTCGCAATCCTACAACGGCGTGTCGATCATCCGCCTGTATTTCCAGCCCAACGTCAAGATCGACATGGCGGTGGCGCAGGTGACCGCGATCTGCCAGACGCTGCTGCGCATCTTGCCGCCGGGGACGATGCCGCCCAACGTGCTGAAGTACGACGCCTCGGCGGTGCCCGTACTGCAGTTGGGCCTCAGCAGCCCGGTGCTGAGCGAGCAGGCCATCGCGGACATCGGCCTGAACTTCATCCGCACGCAACTGGCCACGGTGCAGGGCGCCTCGGTGCCGGTGCCTTACGGCGGCAAGTACCGGGAAGTGATGGTCGATCTCAACCCCGACCTGATGACGGCGCGCGGCCTGTCGGCCATTGATATTTCGAACGCCCTGAACCAGCAGAACCTGATCCTGCCCGCGGGCACGGCGAAGTTCGGCGAGAAGGAGTATCAGATCAAAGTCAACAGCAGCCCGCGCACCGTAGCCGAGTTCAACAGCCTGCCGGTCAAGACCGTGAACGGCGCCGTCGTCTATCTGGGCGATGTGGCCCAGGTGCGGGACGGCTTCGCGGTGCAAGCCAACATCGTGCGCCAGGACGGCACGCGGGGTGCGCTGCTGACGGTGATACGCAATGGGCAGGCCTCGACGCTGGACATCGTCGACAAGGTGAAAGTGGCGCTGCCGAAGATTCTCGCCGGCCTGCCGCCGGAGCTGAAGGTACGCCCGCTGTTCGACCAGTCGATCTTCGTGCGCAACGCAATCAACGGGGTGGTGAAAGAGGCCGGGATGGCGGCGCTGCTGACCGGCCTGATGATCCTGCTTTTCCTGGGAAGCTGGCGCAGCACGATGATCGTCTGCATCTCCATTCCGCTGTCGATTCTGACCTCGCTGGTGGTCCTGAGCCTGTTCGGCGAGACGATCAACACGATGACCTTGGGCGGCTTCGCGTTGGCCGTCGGCATCCTGGTGGACGACGCGACGGTGGAACTGGAGAACACGCACCGCAATATGGCCATGCGCAAGCCCATGGTGCGGGCCGTGCTGGACGGCGCGTCGCAGATCGCCGTGCCGGCCTTCGTTTCCACGCTCGCCATCTGCATCGTGTTCGTGCCGGTGTTGCTGCTGACTGGCGCGGCGCGCTTCCTGTTCACGCCGCTGGCCTTGGCGGTGGTCTTCGCGATGCTGGCTTCCTACCTGCTGTCGCGCACGCTCGTGCCCACGCTGGTCTACTACCTGCTGCGCGGCGAAATCGCGATGTACCAGCATGGCGAGCACGGCGAGGCGCGCGCCGACGGCAAGCAGCACGACATCTTCTGGCGCGTGCACTTCAAGTTTCACCACGTCTTCGAGCGTTTCCGCGCCTCCTACACCGGCATGCTCGACTGGTCGCTGGACCATCGCCGTCTGATCCTGATCGGCTTCTTCGGATTCTCGCTGCTCTCGCTAGGCCTGGGGCGGTTCGTGGGCCGGGACTTCTTCCCGGAGATCGACGCCGGCCAGTTGCGGCTGCATGCACGCGCTCCGGTTGGAACGCGCATTGAGCAGACCGAAGTGCTGTTCGGCGACATCGAGTCTGAGATCCGCGGCGTGATCCCGCCCGGCGACCTGGATACGATTCTGGACAACATCGGGCTGCCGACGAGCGGCTCGAACCTGGCCTACAGCGACAACCCCAACATTGGCCCGGGCGACGGGGACATCCTCATCGCTCTGAAGCCCGATCATGTCCGCTCCGGCGACGAGTACCGTGACCTGCTGCGCAAGCGCCTGAATGCGCGCTTCCCCGAAGCGACGTTCTACTTCGAAGCGGCCAACATGACCAACCAGATTCTGAACTTCGGGCTGCCGGCGCCGATCGACGTTCAGATCGTTGGCCGCAACGCCGCGGCCAACTACGCCCTGGCGCGGGAGGTCGAGCAGCGCATCGAGCGCATTCCCGGCGCCGCCGACGTGCACATTCACCAGATCGTCGACTATCCCGAGATCCGCGTGAACGTGGACCGCAGCCGCGCCGCCCAGTTCGGGATGACGCAGCAGGACGTGACCTCGAGCGTGCTGATCTCGCTCAGCGGCAGCACGCAGGTGGCGCCGAATTACTACCTGAACTGGGCCAACGGCGTCAATTACCTCGTCGGCGTGCAGACGCCGCAGTATGCCATGCCCAGCCTGGACAAGCTGATGCGCACGCCCATCGACGCGGGCGGGCAGAGCCGCAGCTCCACCGCCGCGGGGATGAACCCGACGGCCACGGATGCCTCGCTCGCCGCCGCGCCGGCGCAATCCAGCGTCGGCTACGGCAATCCCGGCGCCCAGCCTCCGGCGACGCAATTGCTGAGCAACGTCGCCACCACCTCGCGCGCCGTCGCCCCGCTGATCGTCAGCCACTACAATGTCCAGCCCGTATTCGACGTCTACACCAACGTGGACCGCAGCGACCTGGGCACGGTCGGCGACAAGGTGCGCGCCATCGTCGACAGTCTGCGGCCCAAGCTGCTGCCCGGCGCGTCCATGGTGGTGCGGGGCCAGGTGGAGACGATGCAAAGCTCGTTCGAACGGCTCGCGCTGGGTCTGATTCTGGCCGTCATTCTGGTGTACCTGCTGATGGTGGTGAACTTCCAGTCGTGGCTCGACCCGTTCATCATCCTGATGCCGCTTCCCGGGGCCATGGCCGGGATCCTGTGGATGCTGTTCATGACCCAGACCACGCTCAGCGTGCCGTCGCTGATGGGCGCCATCATGTGCATCGGCGTGGCCACGGCCAACAGTATCCTGATGGTCGTGTTTGCCAACGACGAGCGCGCGGAGGGCCTGGACGCCCGCGCCGCCGCGCTCTCGGCCGGCACGGTGCGCATCCGGCCCGTGATCATGACCGCGGCGGCGATGATCCTCGGCATGCTGCCGATGGCGCTGGGGCTGGGGGAAGGCGGCGAACAGAACGCGCCGCTCGGCCGGGCCGTGATCGGCGGTCTGCTTGTGGCCACGGTCTCGACGCTGTTCGTGGTGCCGCTGGTCTACAGCCTGCTCCGAACGAAGCCACCGGTTGACCATGAGGAACGGATTTTGAAGGAAGAACGCGAATGAAACCGGAAACGCCTGGTCCGCCCCCCGCAGTGTCGTCTGACGACAACGAACTGCTGCGACAGAAAGTCGAATTGCTGGAACGCGAACTGGCGGCCTTGCACCAGCATCACGGAACGGCGCGGCTCGAAACGCCGCGCCTGGCGCCGCCCCGTCCCCGCCCCTCGCTGTTGCGCGGCCTGCTGATCGCGGTGGTCCTGATTGTCGCCGTGGGCTTCGCGGCGGGGTTGCTGCCCAAGCTGCGGCAGCGCCAGGTGCTGGCCGCCGAAACCTCACTGGCGCTCGCCGCCCGCCCCATCGTACCGGCGGCCGTTGTGATCCCGGCGCCGCGCGAGACCTCGGTTACACTGCCCGGCACGATGCAGCCGCTCACCGAAGCGCCGGTGCTGGCGCGCGCCGACGGCTATATCAAGCGGCGCCTGGTCAACATCGGCGACCGCGTCGCCGCAGGCCAGTTGCTGGCGGAGATCGAAGCCCCCGAACTCGATCAACAGGTGAAACAGGCCGCCGCCGCGCTGGACCAGGCCCGGTCCGCCCTGGAGCAGGCCAACGCCAACCTCGCCGAGGGGCTGGCGAATCGTGAACTGGCGCGCGTTTCGGCGCTGCGCTACGGCAATCTGCAGAAGCGCGGCATCGTCTCGCGTCAGGAGAACGACACCTACCAGGCGCAATACCAGGCCAGCGATGCGGCGGTGGAGTCCCTCCGCAAGGCCGTGGCCGCGGCACAGAACAACGTTTCGGCGGCCGAGGCCAACCTCGCCCGTTTGAAGGATCTGTTCAGCTACCTGAAAGTGCGCGCCCCATTCGCGGGCGTCGTGACCCTGCGCAACGTCGATCTGGGCACGCTGGTGACGGCCGGCAATACGATGCTGTTTCGCGTGGCCCAGACCGGCGTGCTGCGCACGTACATCAATGTTCCGCAGGTGAACGCCAGCCAGGTGCGCGTCGGGCAGACCACCGAGATCGGCCTGAGCGAGCGCCCGGGCAGGACGTTCAGCGGGAAGATCGTGCGTTTTTCCGATTCGCTCGACCCCGCCACGCGCACCATGCTGGTCGAGGTGCATGTGCCCAATCCACGCGGTGATCTGCTGCCCGGCATGTACGCCAACGTGACTCTGCGCGCGGCCCGCGAGAACCCTCCCTTGCTGATGCCTTCCGAGGCCCTGGTGGCGCGCGCCCAGGGCACCATGGCGGCCGTCGTGGACCGCGCCGGGAGGGTGCATTTCACTCCCATTCAGGTCGGGCGCGACAGCGGGACGGACCTGGAGGTTTTGTCCGGGCTCGAGGCCGGCATGCAGGTGATCGTGAATCCCAACGACAAGGTCCGCGAGGGCGTGGCCGTCGAGGCCCGTCCGTTCCAGCGCCCGCTTCCAGCCGGCGCCCCTTCGGCGCAGGCCGCGCCGGAGCCGAAGAAGGCCAGTTGAGCGGGGAACCATCGATGCGCATGCGGCAATACCTGGCTCTGATCGTGTCCGCGCTGCTGGCGCTGCCGGCCGCGGCCGCAGATCCACCCGCCCCGCCCGCTCCGGGCGCGAGTTCCCCAACGAAAACCGATGGCTGGAGCCGTTTCTCCGCCCCATGGCGGCCGCTCTCCGTGCCGGCGCCACGCTGGAGCAGCGGTTCGCGCTACGCAGATCTGCTGCGGGCGGGGCAACTGTACCTGTCGCTGCGCGACGCCATCGACATCGCGATCGAAAACAACCTGGACGTCGAACTGCAGCGCTACAACATCCTGGCCGCGCGCCAGGATCTCCTGCGCGCGCAGGGCGGCGGCGTGACGCGCGGACTCGAGTACCTGGTCAACGAGGTTCCTCTGGGCATCGGCGGCCCCGCCAGCCCGCTGCTGACGAGCCTCGGCGCGCAAGCCGGCGGCGGCTCCAGCATCCCCACCAATCCATCGGAACTGGGCGTGCTCATCGAGACCCAGGGAAACCTCTCCCTGCTCGGCCAGAATACGCTCAGCACGGGATCGGTCCTGCCCGCCTACGACCCGTCGCTCAACGCCACGCTCAACTACGCCCACACTTCGACGCCGGAGCTTGATCCCGCCAGCTACGGCACGAACAACGTGATCGCCAGTTCGATGAACGCCAACGCCGGCCTTCAGCAAGGCTTCTCTAGCGGCGCGACCGCCTCGCTTGCCTTCGACAACTCGCGCAATGCGATCAACTCGGACCAGAGCAATTACAGCCCCTTCGTGACTTCGAGCTTTTCGCTCAGCGTGACCCAGCCGCTGCTGCGCGGCTTCGGGCGCGGCCTGAACCGCCGCTACATCCGCATCGCCGCCAACCAGGAGCGCATCGCCAGCCTGCTGTTCCAGCAGCAACTGGTCAGCACGGTGTACGGGGTCGTGCGCCTGTATATCGACCTGGCGACGCTGCGCGAGGACGTGCAGGTGAAGCAGCAGAATCTCGAGCTGGCCGAGTGGCTGAAGCGCGAGGTTGACGCGCGGGTGGAGGAAGGCGTTCTGCCGCCGATTGAGCAGACCCGCGCCAACGCCGGTGTGCTCTCGGCCAAGCAGGATTTGATCAACTCGCGCGCGCTCGAGGAGGAGCAGGAGGCGATCTTCAAGACCATCCTGTTCCGCCAGGGCCTCATCGATGCAACGGTGCGCAACGCGCGCGTCGTGCCCACCGACGCCCTGGAATTGCCGCGCGGCTCCGAGGATCTGGACGCCGGCAAGCTGATTGCCCAGGCGCTGGCGGACCGGCCGGATCTGCTGCAGGCCGGCCTGCAGGCGGCGAATACGCGCATCTCGCTCGAAGGCTCGCGCAACGCCCTCAAGCCGCAGCTCGATTTCGTGGCCTTTGCCGAGAACACCGGACTGGCCGGCGACCGCAGCCCCCTCGCCGTCAACCCCGATACGACGTTTCTGGGCGGCTACGGCAGCGCCCTCGCGCAGGTCTTCCAGCGTAACTATCCGATCTACGGCGCGGGCATTCAGTTGAATCTGCCGCTGCGCAATCGCACCGCCCAGGCCGACGCCGCGCGCGATGAGATCGCCTCCCGGCAGGCCGAGGTCCGGCTGGAGCAGTTCCGCAACCAGGCGCGGCTTGAGGTCGAGGATGCCGTGATTTCGCTGCGCCGCGCCCAGGCGTCTTATGAGGCTGCCTCCGAGGCCGCGCGCCTGCAGACCGAGTCGCTGGAGGCCGAAAAGGCGCGTTTCGAGGAGGGTCTGGGCACCGCCTTCAGCGTGAATCAATTCCAGACCGTGCTGTCGCAAGCCCGGCTGACGGAGCTGGCCGCGCGCGGCTCCTACGCCAAGGCCAAGGCTGTGCTGCTGCGCTCCACCGGCGCGATCCTCGAGGCCTACGGGCTCTCGGGCGACGCGCTGCGGCAGGCTGAGGCGGTGCGCTGAGCGACGCGCGCCCGCGGCTGCAGCGGCCGCGCGTTGATTCGAAATTCGCGCGAGTCACAGCCGCCGCGGCCGAATCGTCGGTTCATCGTCCACATAGGCCCCGTGCCTACTTCGGCTCTTCGTACGTGATCTTCGATTCGGCTCCGAATCGCTTGTAATCTCTGTAACGGATCGTCATGCGAATCCGCAGCGCTCCCGTGCGGAACGGCAGCGTGTCGTCGGCCAAGGTCAGCGCGGGGAACCAGTGGCCCTCCAGTTCCATGCGCGTCGTGACGAAGTGCGGAAACAGGTTCTCGTTCAGTTCGCCCCGCACCCGCGTGTAGACCGGCGGCACGGCCTGCCCCTCGATGCGCACGATGTTCAGGCCCTTCTTCTCCGCCCACAGCGTGCCCTCGAACAGCCGCATGCCCTGCAGGATCTGCCTCGGCCGAACCTGCAGCACCCAGCAATCGCGTCCGTCCATCGTCTCCTCGCCGCGGTATCTCACTTCGTAACGCGGCAGCAGTTCCGGCGTCAGCAGGATCGGCTGGATATTGCGGATGTCGTCGAAATCCTCCTCCGTCATCTGCAGGCGGTTCAGCGTCGACTGCGCCTGGCCGATGGCGCGCTCAGTCCGTTCCCCCGCCGGAGAAAAGATGACGTCGCGCGTCTCCTGGTAGCGCCCTCCGGGTTGCCCCCGCACGGGCAGCTCTTCCAGCAGCACTTCCTGGCGGTAGGCATAGTGGCCGCGCGCCTCGGCATTGGCCGACTCCTGCTCGGCGACGCGGCGCGCCAACTCCGGCGGCGGCTCCTGCGCCTGCAGCGCCAGCGTTGGAATCAGCGGACAGGCTAACGTGAAGGATAGTGCGGAGCAGCCCAACACCGAGCGTGCGGCCCGTCTCCCCAGCGCGACCAAAGTGCCCAAGCCGTATCTGATCACCGTCACCATTATCTGCCTCGGCGGCCTGGTCTTCGGCTCCGCCTATGCCGCCACCCATCATCTCCCGCCAGGCGTCTTGGCCGCGGTCGGCGCGGCCGGCCTGTTGCAACTTTGTGCCTATTCGAGCCTGGCCTTCCCTGCGTTGCGCCGCCTGTGGACGCCCGCGCGCCTGCTCATGTTCGCGCCCTGGCCGTGGCTGATTTATTCCATCCCCTGCGGCCTCTTCCGGCCCTACGCGCTGGTCGCGCTGCTCGCGCTCACGGCCCTGGCCGCCTTCTGGTTTCATTTTCTGCCGCGCGGCCGTCTCACCGATCTCGGCTTCGTCGCGCTGCTTGCCGCGCCCGTGCTCTTCAATTGGTTCGCGGCCCTCTACTCGTCTCCGCAACCCAAGTTGCCCGCGGCCCTGCTGGGCCACTTGTTTTGGATACAGGCTGGCCTGGCGACCATACTCAACGTCCGCGGCCTCAACCCGGACTTCGGCTTCTGGCCCGCTTGGCGCCACTGGCGTGCGGGCTTCCTGTGGTACCTCGCCTCCCTGCCGCCGCTGGCGTTAGCCGTCGCCTGGACCGGTTTCGCGCGTCTCGTCTGGCCCTCGACGTGGCTCCAATGCGTTGCCGCCGCCGCGACTTTCTTCGGCATCCTGTGGGTGGTCGCGCTGAGCGAGGAGTTCTTCTTCCGCGCCCTGTTGCAGCAATGGTTCGAGGATTGGAGCGGCAGCGCGGCCTTGGCCCTCGTCTGCGCCTCATTGCTCTTTGGCGCAGCCCACCTGGGCTACCGCCACTTCCCCAATTGGCGCTTCGCCGTCGTCGCCGGGGTTGCCGGCGCGGCCTACGGCCTGGCCTATCGCAAGGGCGGAGGTCTGCGCGCCGCCATGGTGGCGCACGCCCTGCTGGTGACTACCTGGCGGACCTTCCTCCGCTGAGCGCGCCGGCCTCTTCGAGCTTCGGCCGGATGGCATCCAGCGCGTGCTCGAAGTCGCGCAGCAGGTCGCGCCAATCCTCGACGCCCACCGAGATCCGAATCAACCCGTCCGTGATCGCCGCCAGTTCCAGCTCCTCCGGCGGGCTCGCCGAGTGCGTCGTCGTCTTGGGGTGGCACACCAGCGTCTCCATGCCGCCCAACGACACCGCGTTCCTGGCCAGGCGCAGGTGGCGCAAAAAATCGAACGCCGCCGCCTTGCCGCCGTGCAGTTCGATCGACAGCATGGCGCCCGGGTAATCGCATTGCGACAAGCGGATGCGGATCTGCTCCGGATCGTCGAACAGCGTCGGGTAGTAGACTTTGCGGACTTCCGGACGGTTCACCAGGCTTTCGGCGATCCGCTGCGCGTTCTTGCTCTGCCGGTTCATGCGCAGGCTCACCGTGGGCAGCCGCCCATCCAGGATCCAGCACTCGTCCGGCTGCAGGATGTTGCCGAACATCCCGCGATGCGAGAACATCGTCTTGCGCATCTCCGGATCGCGCCCCAGCACCATTCCCGCCAGCAGGTCGCTGAAACCGCCCAGGTACTTCGTCGCCGAGTAGATCGACAGGTCCGCACCCAGCGTCAGCGGATGCTGGAACACCGGCCCCAGGAACGTGTTGTCCACCATCACCACCGGCTTCGGGTCCAGCCGCGCCGCGCTCAGCGCCGCGCGCTTGATGTCGGTCATCCGCATGGTCGGGTTGGCCGGCGTCTCGATCAGCACCGCGCGCAGGTTCGGCGTGGCCAGGATCGCCTCGTCCAGTTCCGCGCTGTGGCCCGCCGGGACGGGCTTGGTGTGGATTCCCAGCGGCTCCAGCAACTGGTGCATCATGTTCATCGTGCCGCCGTACAGCGGCACGGTGTAAACGATCGCGTCGCCCGGTTTGAGCACGCTCAGCAGCGCAGTCATGAGCGCCGCCATGCCCGAGTTGAACACCAGCGCCCATTCGGAATTCTCCTCGAGCGGCACCATCTGGTCTTCCAGGATCTCGGCGTTCGGATGGTTGAAGCGCGAGTAGATCAGGTACGAATTCTCGCCCGGCTGCAGCTGCTCCCGGCCGGATGTGATATCGAAGGCCCGCTCGGCCGCCTCCGGTGTCGGGAACACATAGGTCGAAGTGCGGAACACGGCCGGCCGCGCCGACCAGACCGAAAGCCGGGGGTCGAAGCCGCGCGTCAGAACCGCCGTGGACGGGTGTTCGACGCGGGAGTGTTTTGAATCAGCCATGGCGCCTCCTTGGCAAAATTCAGCCTGCATCCACGAGCTTACTCCCACTCGCCGGTGGTGTCAGGAGCCGGCGATTCACTCCCCCGGCGACGGGCCCATCCAGTGCCCACATACTGTGACCGAATCCTGCGAACGTGAGAACATGCGCCAGCGATTGTCTCATCCCGCAGGCTCGGCATACAATGACGGTTACATCAGCCGCTGGCGCGGCGATCACCCTTTTCGAACTGGAGGCGCACTGACATGCAACTCGGATTCCTGGGACTCGGCATCATGGGCTACCCGATGGCGCGCAACCTCTTGCGGGCCGGCCATTCGGTGGCCGTCTGGTCCAATACCGCCGCCAAAGCACAACGGCTGGCCACAGAGGAAAAGGCCGAACTCTGCGCCACGCCCAAGCAGGTGGCCGCCTCGGCCGACATCGTCTTCCTGTGCGTCGGCGACACCGCCATGAGCGAGCGCGTCACGCTGGGACCGGATGGCATCCTGGACGGCGTCCGGGCGGGCTCGATCGTCGCCGATTGCTCCACCGTCGCGCCATCCTACGCGCGCCGCGCCGCCGCCGCACTTGCGACCAAGGGGGCTCACTTTCTGGATACCCCGGTGACGGGTTCCAAACCGGGCGCGGAGGGCGGAACGCTGACCTTCATGATTGGTGGAGATCCATTAATCTATGAAAAATTGAAGCCCTACCTGGAACCGATGGGTAAACTGTTCTATTACTGCGGTGGTATAGGCCTCGGCCTGCACGCCAAGCTGTCGCAGAACCTGATCCTTTCCAATTTGTTACAAGCTTTCAATGAGGGGCTGGTGCTAGCCACCCGCGCGGGGGTGGATCCGGAATTGATGCTCGAAATCCTCAACAACTCGGCGGCCCGATCAGGAATGATCTCCGCCAAGGCGCCCATGGTCCTTAGGCGTGATTTTTCCACCAATTTTTCAACAAGATGGCTGCACAAAGACGTCGGCCTGATGCTTGAAACGGGGGCTGAATTGGGCGTTCCGCTGCCGCTCACCGCCCTGACCCGCCAGATGATCCAGGTGGCCCTCTCCGAAGGTTATGCGGATGAGGATATGTGCAGTACTATCAAGGTCTTAGAGAAGATCGCCGGGGTTGAGGTCAAAGCTGTATCCAAAAAATCATAAAATTTCTCTTGCAATTCAGAATTCAGTATATTACGATGAAATCAAGCCAGGGAGGCAACTCCCACCAAAGCGAGACTAACCTCAAAAGACCCCTGAAGCATTCACCTCCCTGGCGCCCTTTTTTCAGCCTCCACTCCCCCAAAAGACCAGAAATGAGCCGCGGAGCGGCGTGTGCGCGTACTTTTCCTCGCGCGCTGGAGCAAACAGATGTCGCAACACCGCTGAATGATATGATGGCGGCTGGCGGATGAAACTCATCACGGTCCTCGGTTCCACGGGCAGCATCGGGCGTAATACCCTGGACGTCGTACGTCAGCGCCGCCACGAAGTTGGCGTTTACGCCCTTGTCGCCGGGCGCAACATCGAAAAACTGGCCCAGCAGATCGTCGAGTTTCGCCCCGCCGTGGCCGTAGTGGCCGAAGAGTCTTCGATCAAGCCCCTGGTCGCGCTGCTGGAACAGGCCGGCATGACCTCTTCAACGCGCCCCGATCTGGCCTGGGGCGAGCCCTCTTATCTCGCCGCCGCCATCGCGCCGGAGGTCGATTTCCTGATGTCGGCCATCGTCGGCGTGGCCGGCCTCGAGGCGACTTATCAGGCCCTGCGCGCGCGCAAACGCGTCGGGCTCGCCAATAAGGAAACACTGGTCGCCGGCGGGCGCCTGGTCATGGACGCCGTGCGCGAGTGTTCTAGTGAGCTGATCCCCGTCGACAGCGAGCACAACGCGGCCCACCAATGCCTGCGCGCCGGCCGCCGCTCCGAGGTCCGCAAACTCATCCTGACGGCTTCCGGCGGGCCCTTCCGGACTACCCCCGTCGAAAAACTGGCGCACGTGACACCGGCCGAGGCTTTGCAGCATCCAACATGGAGGATGGGCCCGCGCATCACCATCGATTCCGCCACCCTGATGAACAAAGGGTTCGAAGTGATCGAGGCCTGCTGGCTGTTCGGTTTCGCTCCGCGCGACGTCGAAGTGGTCGTCCATCCCCAGTCCACCGTGCACGCCATGGTGGAATACAACGACGGCAGCGTGATCGCCCAGGTTTGCGCCACCGACATGCGCATGCCCATCCAATATGCGATGACCTGGCCCGACCGCGAGCCCGCGCCGGTCCCGCGCCTGGACTGGACCGCCACGCGCCACTGGGATTTCGAGGCCCCCGACTTCAGCCGTTTCCCCCTCCTCAGCCTGGCCTATCACGCCCAGGAGGCCGGCGGATCCTCTGGATGCACGCTCAATGCGGCCGATGAGGTAGCTGTGGAAGCCTTTCTGCGGGAGCAGATCCCGTTTCCCGCCATTGCCGCGGTGGTCGAGGATACGCTCTCCGTCATGCCCTATCGCGAAGCCGCGAGTATTCACGATTTGCTCGACATCGACCGTCGCAGCCGCTCCGCCGCGGCCGACGCCGTCCGCCGGCGCGCTAGTCGCCGGACCACGCTCGCCTTAACCTGAAACGAGGCTGGTTCAGCCAAACATGGGCATCATCGAAAACATTTTGCAGAATTTTTGGTGGCTGCTGGTCCTGATCGGGATCATGATCGTGATCCACGAACTGGGCCATTACCTGGTGGCCCGCTTCTTCGACGTGCACATCCAGGCCTTCAGCATCGGCTTCGGTCCCAAGCTTTTCTCCCATCAATTCGGCGAAACCGAGTTCCGCATCTGTTGGCTGCCCATCGGCGGCTATGTCAAGATGGCCGGCGAACAGCCCAACGACACCCCCGACCCGCGAGGTTTCAACGTCAAGCCGCGCTGGCAGCGGCTGCTGATCGTGGCCGCCGGGCCGGCCATGAATGTCCTGTTGGCCTTTGCGCTGGTCGCCGGGCTGTTCATGCTGCACTACCCCAAGCTCGCCGGCGCCACTCAGGCCGCTACCGTGGGCTATGTCCAGCCCGGCTCGGCCGCGGACAAGGCTGGCGTGCGCGAAGGCGATATTCTCCTCCAGATCGGGAACAAGGCCGATCCGACCTGGGAGGATGTGGCCATGACCGAAGTGGTCAGCGCCCGCCGCTGGGTCCCACTGGTGGTGCGCCGCGGCTCTCAGTTGCTGCACCTCGACGTGATGCCCGAATCCGACCCTTCCAGCGGCGTCGGCTCGGCCGGCTGGATGCCCCAGAACGACGTCGAAGTCGGCGGCTTCATCCCCGGCATGGACGCCCAGAGCAAAGGCTTGCGCAAGGGCGACCAGTTCGTCAGCATCAACGGCGAGCCGATTCGCGTCGCGCAGAAGGTGCATGAGACCCTGACCCGCTCCAATGGGCAGCCGGTCCACCTGACGCTGCGCCGCGACGGCCGGTTGGTGCAGTTGGATTTCACGCCGGTTCACGGCGATCTGGGCGGACAGCAGAGCTGGATGCTGGGCGTCGAACTGGCTCCGCGCGTGGTCTATGTCAAGCTGCCGTTTCTGACCGCCCTGCGCGAGTCGGCCAAGTCAAATGTCCGCGGCGCGACGCTGATTTACCAGTTTCTCAGCGCCATCGTCGAGCGCCGTTCCTCGGCCAAGTCCCTTTCCGGCCCGATCGGCATCGCTCAGCTCAGCGGCCAGGCCGCCCGCGAGGGCGTCTTCCCGTTCGTCGAACTGATGGCCTCGGTGAGCCTCAATCTGGCGATCTTCAACCTGCTGCCGATTCCGATTCTGGACGGCGGCATGCTCCTGATGCTGCTGATTGAAATGCTCATCCGCCGCGACCTCAGCCTGCAGATCAAGGAGACGGTCTTCAAGCTGGGCTTCGTCTTCCTGATGCTCACCCTGCTGGTGGTCATCTACAACGACATCACGAAAATCCTGCCGGGCTCCTGACGGCCCCGGACGCGTTTCAGCGCACCGGCGAATACGCCGCGGCCTTGAACAGCGAGATCTGAATCACGCTCGCAATCTGCCCGCTGCGCGCGATCGACTCGTCCCGCACTTTCACCCATTCCGGATCCGCGCCGAACGCCGCCCACGCCTTCTCCCGCGCCGCCAGGTCGTCGAACGGCGTCAGGTACGTCAGGTTCGGCTGGTCCGGCCCGATGAAGGTCGAGCTGTACAGCACCGGGTGGATGCCCGAGCGCTGGAAGATCTTGATCTCCGGGCCGGCAAAGCGCTCGTGCAGCGCCTGCAACTGCCGTTCGGTGGGCGAATGGTAGGTCCGCAGCTCGTAGACGCGGGGCGGCTTCGCCGGATCGGCGGCGGCCGGAGGAAAGGCCGGACAATACGGTGCCGACACCAGCACGATCTCGTTGCGCGTCTCGTACGGCGCCTCGTCCCCCGCCTCCCAGCGCGCCAACGCCTCGCGCGCCTGCGGGTCCTCGCGCCACCCGCGCTTCGCCTGGTCCAGTTCCAACAGCGAATCGTAGCAGCTCACCGTCAGCACCTGCGGCATGTGCGCCGCTACCAGCGCCTCCAGAATCAGCCCCGGTGCCGGCGTCTTCAGCCGCGCCGCCATCCCCAGCCGCGCTTCCTTCAGGTACGCCGCCAACCGCGGACCCTGGTTCCCCGATTTCAGCAGGTAGCTCTCCAGCAGAAAATAACGCCTGCTTGCCGTGAACGTCTCCTGCACCTGAATCCCCATCGCCGCTACCCCCGTTTCACCTAAGAATGTTCTTCGAGTCATCTCCGGTTTGCCTTTCGCTCCGCTCCTCTGACACGCTATCTCTTTTGGGCCCCTTGTGACCAGATGACGCGCCCGATGCTCCGCTTCGTTCTCATCCTAGCTTTCTTGCTGGCCACGCTGCCCGCGGTCCCGCCTCTGCCCCCGCCGGCCAGGGAATTCCGCCCGCCGGCCGGAGCGCGCCCCGCCGCGCGCCGCCCCGGGGCCGAGAGCGTGCTCCCCGGCGGCCGCATGGTTGACCCGCTGGGGCGTTCCTTCCAGACCGGTCCGGGCGCCTTCGGCATCGCCGTCAGCCCCGACGGCAAGCTGGCCGTCACCGCCAACGGTGGCCCGGACCGCTTCTCGCTGACCGTCCTGGACATGACCTCCGACACCTGGCAGGTCCTGCAGCTTCGCGCCAAGCTGCGCCCGGAAGACAAGAGCGAATCCGGCCGCGACGATGACGACTGGCGCAGCGTCTTCATGGGGCTGGCGTTTGAAACCGACCGCCACTTATTCGCCTCGGAAGGCAACAGCGGACGCGTCCGCGAGGTGGCGCTGCCCTCGGGCCGCCTGCTCAACCTCCTGCAGCTCAACCAGGGACCGTGGCACGACAGCTTTTCCGGCGACCTGGCCTATGATCCGGCCCGCCGTCTGCTATACGTCGTCGATCAGGCCAACTTCCGCGTGGCCATCTTCAATACACGCACTCAGAAGCTCGTCTCCAGCGTCATCACCGGCCGCCTGCCGTTCCGTCTCGCGCTCTCGCCCGATCGCCTGCGCCTGTACGTCACCAACACCGGCATGTTCCAATACAGCGCCATTCCCGGCGCCGACCCCCGGCATCCGCAAACCACCTCCATCCCCTTCCCGGCTTTCGGCTTTCCGTCAAAAGAGGCTTGGGAAGGCGTGAGCGTGCCGACCTGGGCGGGCCCGGTCGCGGTCCCCGGTCTGGGCGACCCCAACGCGCCCCAATCGAATTCGCTGAGCGTGATCGATGTCTCCGATCCCGCCACTGCCCGCCTGGAAGCTCTGGTCCGCACCGGGCAACCCTTCGGGCCGAACAGCATGGGTGGCAGCGGCCCCACCGGCGTCGCCGCCAGCCCGGCTGCGATCTACGTCGCCAACGGCAATCAGGACACGATCTCCGTTGTTGACGCGATAACGCTATCGGTCCGCGAGCAGATTCCGCTGCGCATTCCCGGCTTGGAGAACTTCCGCGGCATCATGCCTGTCGGCCTGACCCTCGATCTGATCAACGGCCGGTTGCTTGTCGCCGAGGCCGGCATCAACGCCGTCGGCGTGGTCAATCTGACCACCAGCCGGCTCGACGCCCATCTGCCCGCGGGGTGGTTTCCCTCCTCCATCGCGCTGGACCGCGGCCGTGTCTTCGTGGCCAACGCCAAGGGCCTCGGCACGGGCCCCAATGCCACGCGCATGGCGCCCATCGAGCGCAGTTTCCAGGGCGAGATGCGCACCGGCATGCTGACCGTCTTCGACATGCCCCTGCCGCACCTCATGCCCATGCTGACCGAGCGCGTTTACGCCCTGGGCGGCTTCCTGCCGCGCCGGCTCGAGCCGTCCGCGCTGCCCGCCGCCATCCGTCACGTAGTTCTGATCGTGAAGGAGAACCGCACTTTCGACGAGGTCTTCGGCGCCAGCACCAGCGCCGCCAACGGCCCCGTCAACGGCGCTCCCGACCTCGCCCGCCTCGGCCCCGGCGGCTGGCTGTGGTACGAGCCCGGCTCACTCAAGGCCCGCGCCGGGAAGCGCTCCTACAACCTCACGCCCAACCACCAGGCGCTGGCCCGCCGTTACGCCATGAGCGACAACTTCTACGCCGATTCCGAGGTCAGCGTGGACGGCCACCACTGGCTCGTCGGCTCCTATCCCAACGCCTGGACCGAGAGCTCGCTGATGGCGGCCTACGGCGGCCAGAAGGATTTCCGTTTCCCCACCACCGCGCCCGGTCGCCTATCCAACGCGGAATCGAACTCCAGCCTGCACCCCGAGGAGCAGCTCGAGGCCGGTGCGCTGTGGCACCATCTGGACCGCCAGGGCGTCAGTTTCCGCAACTTCGGCGAAGGCTTCGAGCTGGCCGGAGTCGAGGAGGAGCCCGGCGAGAAGCCCACCGGCGCGCGCTACCTGGTCAACGTGCCGATGCCCGAACCGTTGTACCGCAATTCCTCGCGCGGCTATCCGCAGTTCAACATGAACATCCCCGACCAGTACCGCGCCACGCAGTTGATCGCCGAACTGGAGCATCTCTACAACCAGCCCGGCACGGACCTGCCGCGCTTCATCTATATCCATCTGCCCAATGACCACATGGCCAAGCCGCGCCCCACCGACGGCTTCCCCTTCGCCGCCTCCTACGTCGCCGATAACGACTACGCGCTGGGTCGCATCATGGAGTACCTGACGCACTCCCGATGGTGGAAGCAAATGGCCGTCTTCGTGACCGAGGACGACGCCCAAGGCGGCGTGGACCACGTCGATTCCCACCGTACCGTGCTGCTGGCGCTCTCGCCGTACGCACGCCCGGGCTACGTCGCTCACACCAACTCCAGCTTTCCGGGCCTGCTGCGCACCGTCTTCCGCCTGTTGGGCCTGCCGCCCTTGAATCTCTACGACGCCACTGCCGCCGACTTGGCCGATTGCTTTGCTTCCGAGCCCGATTTCACGCCCTACACCGCGCTGCGGCCCGATCCCGACGTGTTCGTGCCCGAAAAGGCCAAGGATCCTGACGATCCGCAGCCCTCGGTCCAAATGGACTCGCCGGCCTTCCTGCGCCAACAACATCAGCCCTAATAGCGCCGCCCGGCTGCGCCGCAGCCGGCTTTCCAACCGGCTCTTGTCTCCGACCACGCAACTTCCGCAACAGCCGAATTCCGCTTGACACCCGGGTCTAAGCTGGGGTGAGAGCTCGCCCTTGCGGCCCGCTATCTCTGTTCTTTGAAAAATCGAACATGTAGAGAAAAGAAATCGCAGGATAGCCATTTCAAGTCGATCATTCTAAAAAGAAAAGTTGACAATTGGCTTTGTTCCTCACTTTTTGTTTTTCGCACGTCGGCCGATTCGACGCCACTGTAGCGCGAGTGTAGCGAAGTGTAGAAAAGTGTAGCGTCGCTACGCCCGCCGCGCGTTGCGCCCCAGCTCTTCGTCGAGCGCTGAAATCTGTAGTAACTAACTGATTATAAATGGATTATCTGGAATTTGGCTTTGTTCCTACAAATCCGTGGCGCGCTCCGCGCACTTGCGGATTCGTCGAAAAGTGTCGAAAAGTGTTGAAAAGTGTAGCGTCGTGTCGCGAAGGGCCGGCGTGGCGCGCCGACGAGCGGTGGCTTGGATGTTCTCGCCTTCACTGCGGCCTGCCACTGGTGTAGGCTGACAGTGCGATGCAACGGCGTTGTTGCGTGGTTTTGATCGGCGCGCTGGCGTCCCTGGCCCCTCTTCTCCGGGCCGAATTGCGGGCCGGCGCGGCGCGGGTGTCCATCACGCCCCGGACGTCAATCCGGCTGGGCGGGCGGGACGCGGTGAGCGCGGGCGTGGCAAGCCAGATTTACGCCCGTGCGCTGGCGCTGGACGACGGCGCGGACGGTCGGGCGGTGATCATAACGACCGACCTGCTGGGGTTGCCGCGGAGCCTGACGGAGCGCGCCGCGGTGGAGATCATGAAGGCCCACACTCTTGAGCGCGGGCAGATCCTCTTCACCGCCACCGGAACGCACAACGCACCGCTGATCAAGGGCTTGCAGCCGGTGCTGGAGCCCGAAAGCGGGTCCGAGGCGAAGACCATCGAGCAATACGCCGAGACGCTGGTCCACTACCTCGCCGATGCCGCGGGAGCCGCGATCGGGGACTTGAAACCGGCGCGTGTGGATTTCGCTTGGGGTGGAGCAGGCCTCAAGAGCAAGAGGAGCAAGGAGGCCGAGCAGCAGCACGGCCGGGATTCGCAGGATCTGGCAGTGGTGCGGGTGCTGAGCCCGAAGGGCGGATTGATCGCGGTGCTGTTTGGCACGAGTACGGGTAACCCAGTGATCGGAGACGGCTTCTGGGCGATCAGCGGCGACGCGGCAGGGGCGGCCGAAGCGGCCTTGGAGAAGGAGTACAAGGGATCGGTGGCGCTGAACCTGCGGCTGTGCGGAGCCTCGGCGGCCGAAACGGCGGGTAGCGAGGAAGAGGCGGCCCAGCGGAGCGGGGCCGAAATGGCGGCGCGGGTGGACCAGGCGCTGAAGGGGCCGATGCAGCAGGCCAGCGGCCGGCTGAGGTCGGCGCTCATCGAAACTGCCCTGCCTTTTGTTGCCCATACGAAGGAGCAGTTCGAACGGGAGGCGGCCGGGCCTGACGATCCGGCGGCGCGCCGGGGACGGCGCATGTTGACGGCATACGAGGCGCGGAATGAGCCGCGGCAATTGCCGTATCCGGTGCAGGTGGTGCGCTTCGATGAGGGCTTCGCGTTTGTGGGGCTGGGCGGAGAGGTTGCGGCTGAGGCCGCTCGGAAGATCCGTAAGTTATTGAATCATAATGAGATAGTTGTAGCTGATAACTGCAATGACGGCTCCGCGGTGGTCTCCGGCGCGGTGCAACCGCGCGCCGGGGAAGCTCAGCGCATGATGGAATACGGCCATCCGGGACCGTTCACCGGCGAGGCGGAGCAGCGCGTGCTCGATGCTGTGCAGCGGGCGTGGAAACGATCCGGGAAACGGTGAGAAGCGGACGCGGTACCGTGACAACGCCAGGCGCTGAGCACGATTTCGCCGTCAAAACACCACAATCTCGCGCTGCGGCGTGTCCCGCTGCAACGCGGTGTTGGCAGGATAGAATCGCAGTGTCTGGAAGGTGCGGAGGGCCGATGAACGACCAATTATACGGCGCGGTAGAGGGCGGCGGGACTAAGTTCCTGGTGGCGGTGGGGACGGACCCGGCTGAGCCGCGGCAGGTGGAGCGGATCACGACCTCGGCGCAGCCGGCCGAGACGATGGAGGCTGTCATCGGGTATTTCCGGCGGCAGGGGCCGCTCCAGGGGATCGGCGTGGCGTCGTTCGGACCCGTGGATTTCGCGCGCCGCGCGATCGGGAAAACGCCCAAGCTGCCCTGGCAGGGCTATCCTCTGGCGGGGACGCTCGAGCAGGCGCTAGGGGTGCGGGTCGAGCTCGACACTGACGTCGGCGCGGCGGCTTTCGGCGAGTCGCTGTACGGCGCGGGGCGCGGGCTGGAGAGCTTCGTCTACATCACCGTGGGCACGGGCATCGGCGGCGGCGCGGTAGTGCATGGGCGGACGCTGCACGGGCTGATGCATCCGGAAATGGGGCACCTCCTGGTGCGGCGGCACACGGACGAGCCGGAGGATTTTAGCGGCGTGTGCCCGTTCCACGGCGGATGCCTGGAGGGGGTGGCGAGCGGGCCGGCGCTGCAGGCGCGGTGGGGCCGGCGGGCGGAGACGCTGCCGGCCGGCCACGCGGCGTGGCGGCTGGAGGCGCATTACCTGGCCCAGGCCTGTTTCACGCTGGCCTGCTTCCTGTCGCCGCAGCGGATCGTGCTGGGCGGCGGCGTGATGCAGCAGGCGGAGCTGTTTCCGATGATCCGCCAGGAGCTGGCGCGACTGGCGAATGGGTACCTGCCGCTGCCAGAAGTCGTGCCTCCGCAGCTGCCGTTGCCGGCTCTGACGGGCGCGCTCGAACTGGCACGGGCGGGTGGCTGATGGAGCCGCTCCCGCCGGTCGCAGAGTAGACTTTCGAGACTGGCCGCTAGCGGCGGACTCGCAGCAGCGAGATCTGCGCGTTTATCGGGCGCTGATTTCTGCCCGGTTGGAGGCGCGTATAGGTTCCGTCGGGGTTCATGCGGCGTGCCTTGACGTTGTCTTGCAGGTAGACCGCCAGGATGCGGTCGCGGATCTGGCGCACCAGCGAGGGCTTGGCGACCGGAAAGATCGTCTCGACGCGGCGGTTGATGTTGCGTGGCATCATGTCGGCCGAGCCCAGGTAAATCTCCTCCTCGCCGCCGTTCTTGAAGTAGAAAATGCGGCTGTGCTCGAGGAACCGGCCGACAATGCTGGTGACGCGGATGTTCTCGCTGACGAGAGGTAAACCCGGTCGCAGGCAGCAGATGCCGCGCGCCAGCAGATCGATCTGCACGCCGGCGCAGGAAGCGGCGTACAGCAGCCGGATGATGCGCGGATCGACCAGCGAATTGACCTTCATGATAATCCGCGCCTCGCGGCCGGCCTTGGCGTGTTCGATCTCGCGGGAGATCATCTGCTCGATGCGGCGGCGCAGGTTGACCGGCGCCACCAGCAGCTTCTCGTAATCCACCTTGGCCGAGTATCCGGTCAGCTTGTTGAACAGATGCGAGGCCTCCTCGCCGATTTGCGGGTCGGCGGTGAACAAGCCGATGTCGGTGTACAGGTGCGCCGTGACAGCGTTGTAGTTGCCGGTGGAGAGGTGGGTATAGCGGCGGATCACGCTGCCTTCGCGGCGGACCACCAACGCGACCTTGGCGTGGACCTTCAGGCCCACCAGGCCGTAGACGACGTGGACGCCCTCGCGCTCCAGTTTGCGGGCCCACTCGATGTTGCTCTCCTCGTCGAAACGGGCCTTCAACTCGACCACGACTGCGACCTGCTTGCCCTCCTCGTTGGCTTCCAGCAGCGCCTCGACCACGGGCGAATTGCGGCCCGTGCGATACAGCGTCATCTTGATGGCCAGCACGTCGGGATCGCGGGCCGCGGCGCGCAGGAAGTTGACCACCGGCTGGAAGCTGTCGAAGGGGTGGTGCAGCAGGATGTCGCCGCGGCGGATGGCGGCGAACAGGTCCTCGCCCTCCTGCTGCTGGCGCAGCGGTGCAGGGGTGAAGGACTGATCCTTCAGCTCGGGGCGATCGACGGAGGAAAGGGCCCGCAGTCGGCTGAGCGCGAGCGGGCCGGGCAGACGGTAGATTTCGCTGTCGTCGATCTCGAAGTTCTCCTTCAGCACGTCGAGCAGGGAGTTGGGCGTGCCCTCGTTGACGTCCATGCGCACGACGGAGTTGAAGCGCCGCTGGCTGACGCCCTCCTCGATGGTCTCCAGCAGATCGTCGGCTTCAATCTCCTGAATGGCCATTTCGGCGTCGCGGGTGATGTAGAAGAGGTGGCTTTCGAGCACCTCCATGCCGGGGAAGAGGCGGGCGAGGTTGGCGCGGATGAGCTGCTCGACCCAGACGAACGTCACCTCCTTGCCGTTGCGCCGCCGGACGGGCTTCTGCAAGGGGACCAACTGGGGCAGAGTCGGCGGCACCTTGATGCGCGCGAAGTGCTCCTCGCCCTCCTCGTCGCGGATGAGGACCGAGAGGTTGAGACTGAGATTGGAGATGTGCGGGAACGGACGGCTGGGATCGACGGCCAGGGGCGTAAGGACGGGGAACAGCGTCTCCTCGAAGTAGCGGTTCGCGGCGGCTTTCTGGTCCTCGGCCAACTGCTCGAAATCGCGGATGAAGATCCCGTGAGCCGCCAGTTCGGCGAGCAGGCCGCGCAGGCAGGCGTAGGCGTCGGCCAGCAACTGTTCAACGACCGTGCGGATGGCGTCGAGCTGCTGCGTGGGCGTCAGGCCGTCGGGACCGGAGTCCTGCGATCCGGATTCGATCTGATTGAACAGGCCGGCGACGCGGACCATGAAAAACTCGTCGAGGTTCGATCCCAGAATCGAAAGGAACTTGGCGCGTTCCAGGAGCGGATGGGAGGGATCCTGGGCCTCCTCAAGGACGCGGCGCTGGAACTCGAGGAAGCTCAGCTCACGGTTCACAAACAGCGCCGGATCATGGAAGGAAATGACCGCCGGCGGGGTGACTTTCTGCTTTGTCGCCGAGGGCATGTTGCAGCCACCAGAGTAGCCGAAAGCGGACCTGCGCGTCAGGTCGATGGCGCGGGGCGCGGAGGCACCGGCGCGCTGCGATTCCACAAACCGAGAGCGGCGACGGCGTCTTCGAAATCGTCGAGGGCGCCGGCGAAGAAATGGTCGCGGGCTTCGATCCAGACGAGTTGTTTGGGGCCCCACAGGCGATCGTAGAGCGCCTGGAGCTGCGGGCGCGGGCCGAACTGGTCGTTGGTGCTCTGAATGAAGACGCGCGGGCGGCGCAGGCGGATGGCGTCCTGCAATTCTCCATAGATGGTAGGGAAGCCGGCGGCGATGACGCGGCTGGGGCCGGCGTTTTCTACGATGTCCTGCAACGCAGCGGCAAGGGAAACGACGGTGCGGGCGCCGAAGCTGAAGCCGGCCAGGGTGAAGGGTAGGGCAGGGTAGCGGCGGCGAAGCTCGACGAGACAAGCACGGGCATCCTCCACCTCGCCCGGACCGCCGTCGTGAACGCCGTGGCTGAGGTTGACGCCGCGGAAGTTGAAGCGCAGCACGGCGCAGCCGGAGCGGCGCAGGGCGCGCGCCGTGCGGTGGACAACCTTGCTGTGCAGCGTGCCGCCGTGGAGCGGGTGGGGATGACAGACCAGCGCGGCCTCGCGAGGTGCGACGTCGTCGGGTTCCTCAAGCAAAGCCTCGAGACGGCCCGCCGGGCCGGCCACGAAGAACGATTCGATGCGGCGAGACACGGAGCGTCGGCAGGCCTCAGTTGGTGCGGTAGTTGGTGAACTGCATGTCGATGCCGAAGTCGTGGGCCCGCAGCAGGGCGATGATCTCCTGGAGCGAGTCGCGATCGCGGCCGCTGACGCGCACGAAATCCCCCTGGATGGAGGACTGGACCTTCTTCTTGGCGTCCTTGATGAACTTGACGATTTCGCGGGCCTTTTCGATGGGGATGCCGGCCTGAAGGGCGATCTCCTGGCGGACGGTGGAGCTGGCGGCGGGCTCAATGGGCCCCGGGTTGAGGGCCTTGAGTGGGACGTGGCGTTTGACCAGCTTGGCCTCGAGAATGGCGTAGACGGCCTTGACCTTGAAGTCGTTCTGCGAGCGCAGGACGATCTTCTTTTCCTTCTCGTCGAGCTCGATGGAGCTGTGTGAGTCCTTCAGGTCGAAGCGCTGAGTGATCTCCTTGGTGGCCTGCTGGATGGCGTTGGAGACTTCGGGCATCTCGACTTCGGAGACGACGTCAAAAGTGTTTTCGGGCATGGTTTAATCCAGACGCGGACCGCTCAATAGCCGAGCGCCATCATCACCTTCTCGGTAATCTCCTCGACCAGGGCGGGGAGGCTGCGGTCCATCGCCAGGGTGACGGCGGCGCGGACGGCCTCGGGGTCGGGCGAGGGATGAACGGACGGACGGGGCGTCTTGCCGGTCAATTCGGCGGTCTTAGGCTCGGGGAGCGAATCGGAGAACAGGCCGCGGGCGAAGTGCGCCTTATCGACCAGCGGGCGGATGACCTCGAGCATGGCGGAGGCTTCGAAAGGCTTCTTGAGGACGGCGTCGCAACCGGCGCGCCGGGCCTCCTCCTCGTCCACCGGCTCGAGCAGGCCGGCGATGAGGATGACGCCGGCGTGCTTGTGGCGATCGCTGGTCTTGATGCGGCGGCACAGCTCGTAGCCCGAAACGTCGGGCAGGAAAACGTCGGCCAGGATGACGTCGGGATCCTGCTGGTCAATGCACGCCAGGGCATCGTGGCCCGCGGTGGCGGCGACAACGTCAAAGCCCTCTTCGCGCAAGATGCGTTCTCCCATCCGTTGAGCGTGAGGGCTGTCGTCGGCGAGGAGAATGAGGCTGTTCATCCGGAAATCCCTGTTACTGTTTGGGCGGATTCTGTTGCGGCTGGCCCTGAGGCTGGGTCCCGGGCTGCTGGGCCGCGGGTTGAGCCGGCGCCGTCGGCTCGGAAGGCAGGACCGGCTTCTGCTTTTTCGGTTTGGACGGTTTTTGGATCTTGCGCTGAACGGGTTTGGGGCGCGTCGGCTTCTTGGAAGATTTGGCGCTCTTGGCGTCGGCCTGCGGGGGGGCCGCGGCGTTGGCCTGCGGGGGGGGCGCGGCGTTGGCCTGGGCCTTGGCCTTGGCCTCAGCGTCGGCCTTATCGCCAGCGGCAAGGATCTCCGCGGCGCCTACCTGTTGGGGGCGGATGTTGGTGGTGGGCAGTTCCTTCGACTCCGGCGTGGCCTTGCTCTGGCGGGCGTCAGGCCGGGTTTCCAGAGCGCTGGATGAGCCGACATTGGTGCTGGCCTGAACATCGGTCACGCCGCCGGAAGCAGTCGTCGTCGCGCCGGGGATGGGCACCAGGGGTGGAATGGTCGGGCGGAAAGAGGCCATGGAGGGCTCACCGGACTTGGCGGCCCGGCTGACATCGGGTCGGGAGCTGATCAGGCCCCAATAGCGGTTGAAGAGACTAGGGTGGGTGACGTTTTCCTGCTCGTAGCGCATCCGCGCGATGGCCACGGGATCGGGCTCGGGGATCTCCGCTTCCATGGCCTTCAGATGTTTCTTGGCATCCTCGGCGTACATGCTGAGCGGGTATTCGCGGACCAGCTTCTGATAGGCCTCGATCGACTTCTGGCGGAAGCGGGGGCCGAGCTTGGCGTAGTCGTCGCCGAGGGACCACAGGGCCAGATCGGACCCGGAGTAAAGCGGATACTGATCGGTTATGGCTTGCAGCCGATTGGCAGAAGCGGAATAGTTGGCCTTACTGCGGTAGAATGCGCCGACGCGGTATTCGCTCTCGCCGATGACCTCCTGGACTTGGCGGACGCGCCCGGCGGCCTGCGGAGCGAAGCGGCTGTTGGGGAATTTCGAGAGGACATTCTTGCACTCCTCATCGGCCTTGAGCAGGTGAGTGTTGTCGCGGTCGGGCTTGTCCAACTGCTTGAAATGGATGTCGCAGATCTTCATCTGCGCCTCGGCCGACTCCTCCATCTGCGGGTAGAACAAGATGAAGTCGTGGTATTCCGCCTCGGCCTGGGCCCAGGCGTGAGTGCCGCCCTCGCGCATCCAGCTATCAGCGATGGCGAGCTTGGCCTTGGCCAGGTACTCGCTGGTGTCGTAGGTGTTCATCAAGGTATTGAGGGTCAGCCGGGCGATCTCATAGCGCCCGTGCTCGATGTCCTTGACGGCCTTGTCGAAGAGCACCTTGTCCGGTTGCTGGGTGTCCTTGGTGATCGGGTTTTCGTACTTCTTATGAACGCAGCCGCCGCTCACAACCAGAGCCAGCAGCGACACAGCCGCCAGAATTGGTTTTGCCTTAGTCCAACGCGCCAAAGTGCTCATCCGGAAGAGTGCCCTCTTTCGTGTTTATAAAACAGGTCCTCACGCTCAGCCAGCAAGACCTTAGCTGGAGCTTTGAACCGCCAGCGGACTGGACCGTTCCGAGCCTGCGCACACCGGCCCATGCGACCAGACGGACAACTAGACCAATCGGTTACCGGCACCACGCGCCGCCTCGGCCAGACGCCTCACCGCGAGGGCCGGGTCGGGCTCGCCGAAGACGCTGGAGCCCACCACGAACCAGTCCACACCAGCTTCCGCCGCTACTCCTACATTATCCAACGTAATGCCACCGTCGATCTCGATGGCGAAGCTAAGTTGCTGCCGGGCGCGCAATTCCCGCAGCCGGCGAACCTTCTCGAGGACATACGGGACGAAATGCTGGCCGCCGAAGCCGGGGTTGACGCTCATCAACAACACGTAGTCGCAGAAACCCACAACGTGCTCCAGCATGGAAAGCGGCGTGGCTGGGTTCAGCACCACGCCGGCCCTGGCGCCCTCCGCCTGGATCATCTTGAGCGTGCGATCAAGGTGCGGGCAGGCCTCCTGCTGGACGGAGACGCAGTCGGCGCCGGCTTCGATGAATACCGGGGCGAAACGGTCGGCGTCGGTGATCATCAGGTGGACGTCCAGCCTCAGCCGGGTGAACTTGCGCAGGGAAGCGACCACCGGCACGCCGATACTCAGATTGGGCACGAAATGCCCGTCCATGATGTCGCAATGGAGGGTCGTGATCCCGGCCGACTCGACAGCGCGAACCTGTTCGCCAAGTCGCGTGAAGTCCGCCGCCAGAATCGAAGGGAAAATTTCGGCCATCGGGGAAAGCCTCTTCAGGTTAACACCGCCGCGTAGAAGCCGTCTCCAGGGTGGCGGCTGGGGACGCGCAGCCGCTCGGCGCGGACGCGGTCGGGGGCCACGGTGCGGACCACGTCCTCATTCTCTTCCCGCTCCAGGGAGCAGGTGGAATACACCAGTCGCCCGCCCGGCTTCAGGCAGTTCAAAGCGTGGCCGAGGATGCGGCGCTGGCGCGTGGCATGGGCGGCGAGGTCCGCTTCCTTCAGGCGCCAGCGGATCTCGGGGTTGCGGGCCAGGGTGCCCGTCCCGGAGCAGGGCGCGTCGACCAGGATGCGATCGAAGACCGCAGGGAAAGGCAGGGGTTGGGCGGCGTCGAGACGCACCAGATGCGCGCCGGCGGCGTGGAACTCGCGCAGCCGGGCGGCGCTGGAGTCGCAGGCGACGGCTATCAGGCCGGGCGTCTCGAGAGCCTGGGCGGTCTTGTTACCCGGCGCGGCGCAGAGGTCGAGGAACAGCTGGCTGGGCTCAAGTTCCAACAGCGGCGCGACGGTCTGCGAACCGATGTCCTGGCGGCGGGCGCCGACGGGCAGCGGCCCATGCAGACGCCAGCAGCCGGCCAGAGCGGTTAACTCACAGCCGGGCGGACGCTCGGGGACGGCCAGGCGAATGTAAGTCTCTGGCGGGCGCAGGCCGGCTTCTCCCAGACGGCGCGCCGATTCGAGGCCGAAGCGGCTGACCCAGCGCCGCCACAGCCAGGCCGGGAGCGAGTATTCCAACGCCTCATCGCCCCATTTTGAGGGCAGCGGCGGCAGGCGCCGCAGGATGGCGTTGACCAGCGCGGCCGCCGGGAGCTTGCGGGCGCGCTTGATGAGATCGACGCTCTCGCTCACGGCGGCATGATCGGGCACGCGGTCGAGAAAGCGCATCTGGTACACGCCCATTTCAATCGCGATCAGGACGCGCGGATCCATCTGGTCGGGGCGGCGGCTGGCCACGCGCGCGATGAGCGCGTGCAGTTGAGCGCGGCGGCGCAACACGCCGTAGACGATTTCCGTGGCCAGGCCGGCTTCACGCGAATCGACACCGGCCAATGCGCGGTCGAGGGTTTCACCGGACTGGGCGCCGTCGGCGACTGCCAGCAGGACGTCGAAGGCGATCTGGCGGGCTTTAGCCTGCATTTCTCACCATCACCCGGCTGCGGCTTGCGGGAGGCCAGCGTCTACTTCGTTGCGCTGGGCCCAGGGGGCACCCCCCGTACTCGACGTACAGTTGAAGTACGCCTCCGTGCGGCTCCCGTCGCACGCCTCGTAGCCGCAGACCCCGCGCCGCGCCTCGCTGCGGGCGTGCCGAAGCCGGAGACGATGCCGCGGTTGAGGGCTGGTCCGGTGGCCGGGAAGGTGCCGAACTGCATGAGCATGTCTGTGGACGGCGTGATCGTCATGGTACCGCCGCTTTCGGCTACCAGGTCCCATTCCCGGTCGGTGAGGAAGTTGCCATGCACGTAGTTGATATCGGCGCCGAGCAGGCTGTGCCGGTCCAGGACGGTAACCGCCTCGCCGGTGCCTGCCATGCCGGCGTGGATGGAGATCGGCAGCCCCAGGTCGCGGGCGAACGCGAAGTCGTCGGTGTTGCGCTCGGCGCTGGTGAACGTCGGCCCACGCAGCGCCATGCCCATGCGGAGGCGGCCGTAACTACCGGAGCTGAAGTACTCATCGCGCATGCGGCGGGCGTCTGCCGGGTGGGGCGGGTTGGGGTCGCTGGTGGCTGGCCCGGGGCCGCCGTAGAGGAAGTAGCCGCGGATCCCGGAGTCCCGCAGGCCGCGCAGGTCCGCGTCGGCGTGCGCCGGGGACTGGTTGTTGTGAGCCCAGTCGGCGATCGTGGTGATCCCGGCGTCCAGGGCCTGCAAGGCGCCCCACAGCGTGCCCGCGTAGATGTCTTCGGGGGTGTGCTTCAGGGAGATTCCGGTCAGCACGGCGGGCCCGTGCCGGCGCCGGTGATCTGGGGGGTGTAGCCGCCGATGGCGCCCTGCCAGACGTGCCGGTGGGTGTCCACCATGCCGGGGACGACCAGGTGCCCGGCCACGTCGATCACCTCCGCCTCAGCCGTCGCGGGCTTCAGGTCCTTGCCGACAGCGGTGATCACGCCATCGGTGACAAGGACGTCGCCGGCGGCCAGGTCGCCCAGATGCGGGTCCACGGTGACAACGTGGCCCCCCTTGATCAGCAGTTCTTTCGACATGGCTGGCTGGCCTTTCTCCCGCGCAAGGTAGCGGGAAGTTGCTGAAATCTGATCTGATCCTCAGCCTGCCTGCCGGCAATAGGCGCCGTCCAATACTTGATTCGCCCGATCTGATACCCGGCGGGCATCAGCGGCTCCGCGCGTCGGGCCCGCCGCATGCCGGCGCGAAAGACGAGCAGCGGATCCGGTGCGGCTAGGGGAGCTGGCGTCGTGGGCGGAGGGGCTCGGCCGCCGCCCGGAAGGTACGTCTGGCCGTGGTGGTCTGCGGTTCGCGTTTTACGGGCGGGTCTCGACCGAGGACTGGCAGGGCCCGGTGACGTCCCGGGCTAGGCAACTGCAGCAGGCCGTCATGCTGGTCGCAGGGCACGGCACGATTGTGGCGGACTTTTACGGAGCCGGCGGGGAGAGCCGCACGCTGCGTGGGCCCGGCGCCCGCAGGCGGCGGCTCTGGCGGCGGCGCTGGCGGACCCTGATCGGGGGTGGGATGCGATCGCGATTGGGGAGCACGAACGGGCGTTCTACGGCGGCCAGTATGCATCGATGGCGTCGCTATTCGAGCATTACGGCATCGGGGAGCTTCTGCGCCTCCCTGCCGATTTATGCGGCTGGATTGGCTCGGCCTGCATTGAGATTCACGCGCCGGAATGGCCAGTTCTGCTCGCGTGGGCCGCCTGCCCGCAACGCTCGTCCCTGCGTGGTGACGCGGCGAATTGGCAGGTGCACCCGGGTGACGGTGTTCCGCCCTGGCCGCCTGAACGGTACACGGATATGACGATGTGGTGAGGCGCAGGGGAGCGGTAGGTGAGACCGTCGGCTTCTCACGAAGGGACATCCGGAAGGCGCGGAT
>CAVWRA010000005.1:0-125360 GCA_963757265.1 Terriglobia bacterium | reverse complement strand
CTCACCGTGCCGCCCAGAGCTACCGCCTGGCGCGCCGATTCATATTGGAACGCGCGCCCGCGCCGCGCCTGGTCCTCCGTCTCGGGCATCACGTTGACGTGCGCGTGTGCGTCGCCGATGTGCCCATACATCACGGCCCTGCCGGGGAACTCCTGATCCAATACCTGACGGTACCAGCGCAGCATTTCGCGGTTCCTGTCGAGTGGCACCGCGGCGTCGGTGCCCATCTTCTGGAAGCCATTGCGCTTGATCCGCTCGTTCACCATTTCGGGCAGCTTGTGCCGGAAAATGCGGAAGCGTTCGCGGTCGGCGTCCGTGGTTCCAAACCACGACTCGTCCAGCGCCTGCGAACTCTCCATCCGCCCCAGCCACGCCTCTTCGGCATCTTCTTCCAGCCCGTCCACGATCTGCTCCACCAGCAGCGCCGCCCCCGCCTGAACTGGAATCTCGGGGTACGCTGCGCGCAGCAGCCCGAGCGATGGAGCGTCGAAAAACTCCAGCATCCGCAACTGCGGGACGTCCCGCCACGCGTCCACCGCATCCAGCGACACATCCTCCGAACGGAAGAAGACCACCCCGCTGAGCAATCGCGCCGGCTGCGGCAGCAGTTGCACCTCCGCCTCCAGAACCACTGCCAGCGTGCCCTCGGAACCGCAAAACAGCTCCATGAAACCGGTCTCCGGCCGCAGGTAATACCCCGCCGTATGCTTGCGGCAGCGCGGCGCCGGGAGTGGCGTGTAGGGGAAATCGAGCCTCTCGCCTCGGCCGTATGTCCATACTGTTCCGTCCATCAGCGCCACCGTCACGCTCAGCAAGTGCTGCCGCGTCGAGCCATACAGGAAACTGCGCGATCCGCTGGCGTTGGTAGCGATGGTCCCGCCCACCGAGGCCCCCCATTCGGTCGGGTCCGGAGCATAGAATTGACCTGAACTTTTGGCTGCAAGTTGCAGATCATTAAGGAATACGCCAGCTCCGATCCGCGCCTTCGCGGCGCCGATCTCCAGCCGCCGGAAGCGCTCCGTCGAGAGCACCCATCCGCCCTCCGGCACCCTCCCGCCGACCAAGCCCGTGCCCGCGCCCGCCACCGTAACCGGCGTTCCGGTCCGCGTGGCCGCGGCCAACACCTCCGCCGCCTGTTGCGCTGTCTCGGGCCGGTAGAAACCCTCTGCACATCCGATGTAGCCGGATTCGTCTTCCAGGTAGGCCGCTGGAACCGGCTCACTCATCAGGCTAAGCCTCCAGAATCACCGGCATGATCAGCGGCCGCCGCGAGGTTTCCTTGTGCAGGAAGCGCTTCAGGTCCGTGCGGATCTTCTCCTGCATCACGCCCCAGTCGGTGCGCTCCTCGCGCGACGAGTTCTCGATGGTCCGCGCCACCACCTGCCGCGCCGCCGCGATCAGCTCCGAACCCTCTTCCAGCGACACGAAACCCCGGCTCACGATCTCCGGCAGCCCGTCCGAGCGCCCCGTATTCTTGTCCACGGAGACGATCGGGATCACGAACCCGTCCTCGGACAGATGGCGCCGGTCGCGGATCACCATGTCTTCGACCACTTCGTCGATCGAGCCCGAGTCGATGCACACCCGCCCCACAGGCACCTTGCCGGCCTTGCGCGCGCCGTGCGGATCGATCTCCAGTACCTGCCCGCTTTCGAGCAGGAACGTGTCCTCTAAACCCAATGTTCTCAAGTGGCTGGCAAGCTTGGCGTGCTTCGACATCTGCCAGTACTCGCCGTGGATCGGCACGAAGTAGCGCGGCCGGATCAGGTTCAGCATCAGCTTCAGCTCTTCGCTCGAGCCGTGCCCGGAAACGTGCACCGGCGGGTTCATCGACCCGGCCACCACCTCACACCCGCGCCGCGCCACGTGGTTCAACATGCGCCCGATGCCCTTCTCGTTGCCCGGAATCATGCGCGCGCTCAGCACCACGATGTCGCCGTTGTCCAACGACAGGTTCTTGTGGTTGTCCACCGCGATGCGCGACATCGCCGACATTGGCTCGCCTTGCGTCCCGGAGACGATCACCACCACGCGGTCGCGCGGCATCGACATGATGTCCTGCGGCCGGATGATGGTGTTGTCCGGAATGTGCAGCAGGCCCAGGCTGTGCGCGATCTCGGTAGTCGTCAGCATGCTGCGGCCCAGAAACGCCACCTTGCGGTTCAGTTCGGCCGAAATGTCGAGGATCTGCTGCAGCCGGTGGATGGAGCTCGAAAAGCACGAGACGATGATGCGGTGTTCGGCGCGGTTGAAGATCTCCTCGAAGCGCGGCATCACCGCCCGCTCGCTGGGCGTGTAGCCCGGCCGGTTGACGTTGGTCGAATCTGACAGGAGCAGCAGTACGCCCCGCTTGCCGTAGCTCGCCAGCGTATGCAAGTCGAACAGAATGTTATCGGTAGGAGTCGGATCGACCTTGAAATCCCCGGTGTGGATCACCACTCCCAGCGGCGTTGTGATGGCCAGCGCCACGGCGCTCACAATGGAGTGCGTGACGTGGATGAACTCGACCTTGAAGGGCCCGATCTCGACCACCTGGCCGGGCTTGATGCGGTGCAGTTCCACCTGGTCGAGCATCTCGTGCTCTTCCAGCCGCCGCTCCACCAGCGCCAGCGTGAACGCCGTGCCATAGACCGGCACGTCGATCTCGGTCAGCAGGAAGGGCAGCGCCCCGATGTGGTCCTCGTGCCCGTGAGTCAGCAGCAACGCACGGACAAATTCTTTGTTCTCTTCGAGATAGGTGAAATCTGGAGTGACGATATCGACGCCCATCAGCTCCGCGTCGGGAAACATCATCCCGGCATCGATCACGATGATGTCGTCCCCGTACCTGAGCGCCAGGCAGTTCATTCCGAACTCGCCCAGCCCGCCCAGCGGGACCACTTGCAACTTCTTGTCTGACATGACTATACGGCTTCTTATTCCTGCGCTGCGGGAACTTTCAGGCTAACACACCGCCCCCGCGCGCGCGCGCCGGACGGCGCTCAGGTGCACACAACCGCGTCGCCCGCCAAAACGAAAGCCCGCCGAACGGCGGGCCTTCGCGAACCCCGGAAAACCGGGCTGATGTTCAGTGGGAGAAACAGATCGAATGGTCTCGCGACCACAAAATCTGTATGTGCTTTGAGCGTAGACTCCATCGAAAGCGAAGTCAAGAAGAAAAACCAGGCTCCGAAAATTCCTTATAACTAACTGATTTTAATGATGTTTTTCCTCTTGACAGAAAAGCACTCCCGCGTTCTCATCGCCCTCGGCACGGGACTTCGGTTTGTACTGTTTTCGCTTTGCTTTCACCCATGCCCACGCTCTCGTCGTGACCGAATCCCGCGGTCCCAACCTCGTATGATCCCCTCCCAAGACGCCATTTCAGCCCGCAAACGGATACCGTCACAATCACTTACGGTCTCCATTCGGGCTCGCCATCCGGCCTGCCCCCGTCCGGGCCTACGCCGGCCGCCAGAAGGGTTCACCGGTCGGAATCCACTCGATCGGCACTTCCGGGATGAACGTCTTCAACCACTGGGCGCACAAATCCATGCCCGGATCCTCGGTCACCTGGTGGCCCACCAGGATCATGCCCTTCTTCCGGCCGGCGGCGATCGTGTCCCGAGCGTACTCGATGCCCTCCCATTCCGTCGCCTCGCCGCAGACGTACACGTCGGCCTGCGGCAGCGTCCGCACGGCCGCCATCAGGCCCGCCGCCCCGGGGCTCAGCGCCACGCGGCTCACCGGGGATTGCGGATCGCCGATCGCGCGCAACGTGTGCACCTTCAGCCGGTCCTGGATTTCGCGCGCCAGCTCTCCGAGCGTCGTGGCAGGCAGCGTATACAACCACTGCTGGCCGGCGGCCTGATATTGTTCCCAGCCCAGCCGCCGCGCCAGTCCGGTGATCACCGCGTCGGGCTGCCGGGCGTGCCAGTGATCGTGGAACCGCCAGATCACCAGCTTGTGCTGCGCGATGAAATCCAGCTTGAACTTGTAGATCGGGTCGCCGGCCAGATCCTTGGTCTCGTCCAGGTGGTTGTAAAACGTCGGCTCGTGCGACACGATCAGGTTCCGGCCGGCGGCCGCGGCCCGTTGCAGCACGTCAAGCGTGGCCATGAAGCTGGTGGCGATGCCCACGACCGGCGTATCCGGGTCTCCGGCCTTGAAGGTATCCACCGTCTGCGCGCGCCACGGCACGCCGACGTTCATCTGGATGCGCTGGATCACCTCGCGAGCCGTGAGAGCGCCGCTGCGCGCCGCCATGACCTTTCCACCGGCCATCGCGACGCCAGCCAGCGCGGCGAGTTCCCGGCGTGTGATTGTGTTGGGATGCATGGAGGACCTCCGTTCGTCCTCCAGCATAGTGGAACTCGCTCGGCCGAATTTCGTCCCGAGTAAGCGGCGACACGAACGCCTGCGCCACCGAACGCGGGGGTTGGCATTCCGAAGGGCCGCCCCACGGGACCCATGGAATTCGCCGAAAAGTGGAGTGGCCGCGGCCCGGCGCAAGCTAACCGTTCAGCCGCAAGACCGTGAGGCCGGATTCCTCGTCTTCCTTGAGGACGCTGCGGCGGATCCAGACGCCGAGCGCGGCGAAGAAAACGCCACCGAAGAAGACCGCTCCCAGGACCACGCCGGTGAGCTCGATGGCCCCCCACAGCATCGCCCCCACGTTCACCGGCATATGCCGCCTGGCGCTCTCGTACCAGGTGAATTGGAGATCCCAATCGATCGGATCGAGCAGCGCCCTGGCGACCGCAGCGTCCACGGCATGCCCGGCTGCGGCCGGGACCAGCGCCACGAGGGGGCCCGTGCGCTTCACCTGCCACCCGGGGAGCCGGGCGAACTGGGCCTCGTAGCGGCGCGCCACCTGGGGCGTCGGGTACTCGAAAATCACAACCGTCGTTTCGCCGCCAGGCGTTTGATAACGCGCTACTTGCGCTTCGGCTCCATCCTCGAAACCAGCCACTGCGCCGGGTACCATGGGAGCGAACAGCCGCAGCGAGTACAGCCCCACGATGTAGCGTTCCGAGTTGCGCTGCCGGTTCTTCTCCGGCAGATTGCGCATCAGGTCGGGCAATCCCCCGCCCGCGTGCATCTGGGGCAACAGCTTGTAGAGCGCCTCCATCTCCCTGTCCAAGGGACGCCAGCCGGAGAAGACCAGCACGTAGTTCTGATGGGCCGCGAACTGGCCCCCGGGAATTGTGGAGACCGTTGCCGCGCCGAGCGCGGGCACTGCGTTTTCCGGGCGCAGATACTCGTACCACGCCAGGGCGGAGGTCGAGTCCTTCAACCGGTAGGCCGTGGCGCTGAAGCGCCCGACCGGACTGTCATAGATCGCCTTCTCCGCCGCCTGGCCCGCCAATTCGGCCCAGAGCTGCGGATCGGAAGGAGTCACTGCCGTGACCGTCGCGCGGGTGTGCTCGCGCCACTTTTCGGGCCACATGGGCTGCGGCGGCGCGGCCGCCACGACGCTGCCCGCGAGCACCGCCACAACCGCCAATCCGCAGCAGCGCGAGAGGGCGGCTATTTGCCTGCGCCGTGGCATTTCTTGTACTTCTTGCCGCTGCCGCAGGGGCAGGGGTCGTTGCGCCCGACCTTCTCGCCGCGGATCACCGGGCCTTCGGCCGTCTTGGTCGCGGAGGCGGCATTGCCCGCCAAAATCGTCTGCATCTCTCTGTCCTTTTGACGCTGGATATTGCGCGTCAGGTCAATGAAAGTGGCCTGGGCGGCCTTCTTGTCTTCCGGCGGCACGGTCACCGGCACGGCCGCGCGGCGCTCCGGCCCGGGGGATTCCTCCCCGCCCTCGCCGTTCGCGGACTCTTCGTCGGGCCACTCGTCCTCCGGCATGGGCACATCGGGCATCTCGCCGCGCACCGGCTGCAGGAAGAACAGGAACCGCACGGTCTCGTCCTCGATGCGGTCCATCATGTCCTGGAACAGCTTGAAGGCTTCCTTCTTGAACTCGACCAGCGGGTCCTTCTGGCCATAGGCCCGCATGCCGATGCCTTCCTTCATGTGGTCCATCGAGAGCAGGTTGTCCTTCCACTGCTGGTCGATGCGGCTGAGCATGATCATGCGCTCGGTGTAGCGCATGACCTCGCTGCCCACCACGGCCTCCTTTTCCTCGTAGCGGCGGCGCAGGGTATCGAGAATCAGCTCCTCGATCTCGATGCGGGTCTTGCCGTAGAGTTCCTTGGCCGTGACGCGGGCGCCGAACTGCGAGGTGATGTCGGTCTCCAGGCCGGCCAGGTCCCACTCGTGGGGCCGCGAATGCACCGGGCAGCGGATATCGATGGCCGAGGCCACGATGCCGTCCGCCATGTCGTAGATCCGGTCTTTCATGTCGGCGCCTTCGAGCAACTGGCGGCGCAGCCCGTAGACCGCCTGGCGCTGTTTGTTCATCACGTCGTCGTATTCGAGGACGTGTTTGCGCATGGCGAAGTTCTGAGCTTCGACCGCCTCCTGCGCCCCGCGGATGCGCTTGCTGATCATGCCGCTCTCGATCGGGACGTCCTCTTCCATGCCCAAGCGCAGCATCAGACCCTGGATACGGTCGCCGCCGAACAAGCGCAGCAGATCGTCCTGCAGGGAGAGGAAGAAGCGCGAACTGCCCGGGTCGCCCTGGCGTCCGGCGCGGCCGCGCAACTGGTTATCCACGCGCCGCGACTCGTGCCGCTCGGTGCCGCAGATGTGCAACCCGCCAAGCCGGACCACCTCTTCGTGCTCGGTGTCACAGACTGCCTTGCAGCGCGCGTAGGTCTCATCCCACACCGGCCTGGCGACGCGATACTTGGTCCGCTCGCCGCGCGAGAAGTAGTAGAAATGCTCGTCCGCGACGACGGTTTCCGTGCCCGGCGGCGGGGTTTCCACGAGCTTCTTCTTGAGGCACTCTTCCTGGGCCTGGTTCTCGGGGTTGCCGCCCAGCAGAATGTCGGTACCGCGACCGGCCATGTTGGTGGAAACCGTGACCTGGCTCTTGCGGCCGGCCTGGGCCACGATATAGGCCTCACGCTCATGGTTCTTGGCGTTCAGCACCTCGTGGCGCACGCCCATGCGCTTCAGGATCCCGGAGAGCTTCTCCGACTTTTCGACCGAGACGGTGCCGACCAGCACGGGCTGGCCGTTCTTATGCAGCGACTCAATCTCCTTGGCGGCGTTGCGCCACTTCTCCTCCTCGGTGCGGTAGACGATGTCGTGCATATCCTTGCGGATCATCGCCTGGTTGGTCGGGATGACCACCACTTCGAGCTTGTAGATCTTGCTGAACTCGGCCGCTTCGGTATCCGCCGTACCGGTCATGCCGGCCAGCTTTTTATACATGCGGAAGTAGTTCTGGAAGGTGATCGTGGCCAGTGTCTGGTTCTCGCGCTCGATCTTGACGCCTTCCTTGGATTCGATGGCCTGGTGCAGGCCGTCGGACCAGCGCCGGCCGGGCATCAGGCGTCCGGTGAACTCGTTGACGATGACGACTTCGTCCTTGCCGTCCTCTTCATTCCACTTGACCAGGTAGTCGCGGTCGCGCTTATAGAGGACGTGGGCCCGAAGGGCCTGCTCGATGTGGTGCTTCCACTCCTGAGTCTCCATCGACCAGATGTCGGGCAGGCCGAGCAGTTTCGCGACTTTGTCGAAGCCCTCCTCGGTGAGGGCCACGACGCGGTGCTTTTCGTCCACCGTGTAGTCGCCGGTGTAGTACTTCTCGCCGGGCTCCTTGCCCTCAATGACCTCGCCGCGGATCAGGCGCGGGATGATCGAATTGGCCTTGTAGTACTTGTCGGTGGACTCATCGCTAGGGCCGCTGATGATGAGCGGCGTGCGGGCCTCGTCGATGAGGATCGAGTTGACCTCGTTGACGATGCCGTAGTTGTGGCCGCGCTGGGTGCAGTCCTCCAGGCGGAACTTCATGTTGTCGCGCAGGTAATCGAAGCCGAATTCGTTGTTGGTGCCGTAGGTGATGTCGCAGGCGTAGGAGGCTTTGCGCTCCTCGTCGTCGAGACCGTGAACCACCAGGCCCACAGTCAAGCCCATGAATTTGTAGAGCCGGCCCATCCATTCCGAGTCGCGGCGGGCCAGGTAGTCGTTGACCGTCACCACGTGGACGCCCAGGGAGGAGAGTCCGTTCAGGTACACCGGCAGAGTGGCGGCGAGAGTCTTGCCTTCGCCGGTCTTCATTTCGGAGATCTGGCCGCGGTGGAGTACGATGCCGCCGATCAACTGCACGTCGAAATGGCGCATGTTCAGCACGCGGCGGCCGGCCTCGCGCACCGCCGCGAAGGCTTCGATCAGGATGTCATCCAGGGTCGCTCCGTCGGCCAGTTTCTGACGAAATTCCGGGGTCTTGGCGGCGAGATCGGCGTCGCTCAAGGCGCGCATGGCGGGCTCGAGGGCGTTGATCTGCTCAACCAGCGGCTTGATCTTCTTGATCTCGCGCTCGTGCTTGGTGCCGAAGATTTTGGCCAGAACGACATCAAGAATCATAGTGGGGGCTCGTCGTGAGGGACTCACCTCTATTCTATCCTGCCTCGCTCAGAACACCCTGCCTCACGGACCCGAATGTGATGCGGGATACGCGTCAGATCGATCCCTGAGGTTGGCCGGCCGGCCGGGACATGTGCGCTATGCCGCCGGCGACGATGGCGCGGAACATGGGCGGCAGGAAAGCGTCCAGCCGGCGTGACGAGGCTCCGGCGAGGGTCGCGTTTGCAGCACCGCAGAAGCGCAAAAAACAAATTTGGAGGAACAAAGCCAATTATCGACTCTTATTTTTAGAATGAATGACTTAATTGGCTATCGTTCGATTTGTTCTTCGCTAATCGTTCGTTTTTCAAAGAGCAATGATGGCGGGCCGCATGGGCGGGCTACCACCATGAGCTTAGACCCGCTGTCAAGCTGCTGCGGAATGTGCAGGGTGGGAGAGCGACGGGAAGGTGGGACCAGAGCGGCCACGCGACCCGAGCCGCACTTGGTGGGGCGGGCGTTCCAAGCTAAGAGCCAGCCCTCAGCCGGCTCCGCCCGCCGGGCAATCGATCACGCCACAGCACCCCGGCCGGGTCGCAGTGAGCCCGAATTCCTTACAAATCGCATTTTCCCCTAAAGACTTGAGCTGAGTGTCCGATTGTTGACAAGAGGGCCGAAATCCGGATCGCGATGACTTCTTCAGCCTCCGCATCGCCCATCGAACTGGTCGCGGCTTCCAACGCCTTCGTCCAGTTCCTGCCCAAGCGCTTCGGCGTGGAGTTCCTCACCAGCCTGAACCACGCCATTCGCACGCCGATGAGCGGCATCCTGGGCCTGTCGGATCTGCTGTTGGAGAGTTCTCTCGATCCAGAGTACCGCGAGTATATCGTCTCAATCCGTTCCTGCGCGTCCGCATTGAGCGATCTGCTGGCCTCGACCCTCGACTACGCCGCGCTCGCCTCCGGCAGCGTCCGCCTCGAAGAGCAGGACTTTCCCCTGGTCACTGCGATCGAAGCCGGGCTGAGGGAGGCGCGCGGGCGGGCGCTGGAGAGCGGAAGCGCACTCGAGTCCGAACTGGAGCCGGGACTGGATCGAATCGTCCGCGCCGACGCCCTGCGGGTACGAGACGTCGTGTCGCTGATGAGCCGCGCCGCGATCCACTCGGCCACCAACGGGCGGGTGAGGTTCCGCTCTCAGCTTTCGGCCTGGGGTCCACGGCTCGGCGAACTCTCGCTGGAGGTCCGGCGGGAATCCTTCGGCAACGGATACAACGGGACGACCCAGCCGCGCAACTACGAGGAGCCGGAGGGGTTGCTGGTGGAGACCTTCCGTATCGAAACGCTGGAGATGGCGCTGCTCCAGCGCCTGGTGGGGCTGCTGCGGGGCAACCTGAAAGTAACGCTGGAGAATCACGGCTGCCTGAACTTGAGGGTCATTCTGCCCATCGGGTTGCGCGACGCCAGCCTGCGCGAGGAGGCGACCGCCGGCGAGGCGCTCCGGCCAGCGGTCCTGATCGCCGACGACAACCGCATTTCGCTGCGCGTGCTCAGCTCGATCCTGCTCCGCGCGGGTTTCGAGGTGCAGACGGTGGACAGCGGCGAAGCGGCCGTCCAGGCGCTCGGCACCCGGTGCTTCGACGCGGTCCTGCTGGACATCCTGATGCCCGGTCTGGACGGCGGCGCGGCCACGGCCTGCATCCGCGCCCTGCCGGCGTGCGAGAAGATCCCGATCCTGGGCATCACCGCGGGCGTCACCGACGAGTTGCGCGAAAGCTGCCGCCGCAAGGGCATGGATGCCATTCTCGAGAAGCCCGTCAACGCCACCGAACTGGTGGAAAGCCTGCGCTTCCACCTGGGCCGCGCAGCCTGACGCGAACGGGCTCCCAAACACTTCTCAACCTGACCGGCGCCGGCAGCAGTCCGGCAGGCCATCCATAGCGGCGTCAGGCGGCCATGATGGCGCGTCCCGCGAGCGGCGGCACGGGCGTTGTTCCGCGAAATGCCGGCTACTCGTCGTTGGAAAAGAGGTTGTTCAACACGTCGGTGCGATTGCGGCGGCCGCGGAAGAGGGGACCGGGAGCGAGTTCGCGGCGCAGCTTAGCGAGGGTCAAGCTCTGGACGATCACTTTGCCGGGGCCGGTGAGCGTGGCCAGGAAAAGGCCTTCGCCGCCGAACAGAGCGGTCTTGATGCCGCCGACAAACTGGATGTCGTAGCCAACGCTCTCATCGAATGCGACGATGTGGCCGGTTTCCACCTGGATGGTCTCAAAGGGCGAGAGATCGAACTCCACAAAATCGCCGCCGGCGTGGATAAAGACCGCGCCCGGACCGGTGAGTTTCTCGAGGATGAAGCCCTCGCCGCCGAAGAATCCGGCACCGAGCTTCTTGACGAAGGCGATGTCGAGGCGGGCGGGCGACTGGGCAAACAGGAAACCTTCGCGCTGGACCATGAGGCTGTGGCCGGCGGGGAGCTGGAGGGCCTGGATTTTGCCGGGGTAGTTGCCGGCGAACCCGGCTTCCCCGCCCGTTCCGGTGGTCTTGAAGTAAGTCAGGAACAGCGAGGCGCCCATCAGTTTGCGTTTGAGGGCGCCGAGAATCCGGTCGCCGATGCCGTGGCCGCTCATGCGGGTTTCCCAGAAGACGCTGGGGGTCTTGTAGATCAATTTGCCGGCCTCGGCGAAGATCTCCTGGCCGGACTTCAATTTGACGCGGGCGACCTGAAGGTTGTCGCCCTGGATGGTGTAGTCCAGCGGCTCGGCGGATTGGAAAGAGGAGGCTGGGGGGGGAGGGGCGGACGAAGCGGCGCCGATCGGCGTACCGCAGCGGGGGCAGTAACTGGCGCTCATGGCCAACTCATTCCCGCAGCCAGTGCAAAAGGGCATCGGTTCTCCTAGGATGATATCCAGTATGCAACAGGGGCGCGCGCGGCAGGCACTCTTCTGGATCATCAAGACAAGATGGGGAGAAGTTCGGCGGCCGGCGCGGCGAGGACAAAACGGCGAACCGGCGTCAGAGATGGCAGAAGGCAGCGGAGGGAGTTGGGGGAGCAGGAGGGGAGGAAACGGAAGAGGCCCAGCCGGTGGGCCGCGCCCCGCAGTCAAGAATCGTTTGCGAAATCGCAGCCGCTACCGGTTGGCGCGACGAGCTGCGAAATGGCGGACGAGCGCCAAAACGCCGATGCCGGCGGAGAAAAGCAGGGCGCTGCCGGGCTCGGGGGTGGAGCCGCCGCGGCTGGGGGGCACGCCGGCAAGATTCCAGTTGATGGACTCATTGCCGTCTTCGCCGTAGAGACTGTTATTGACGAAATCCCATTCGCCAGTGTCGAGAACGAAGCCGGTGTCTGTGACGGAAACCGGGATGCCATTCTCAAGGAACGAGATCACGGGCGCATTGTCCGGGTTGCAGGCCCCGGCCAACTGGCCGGCCGTAAAAAAGCTCGGGTCGCTAGAGCAGCCGCCGATGAGGCTGGTGTTCCCGTTGCCGTCGGCGTTGTTGGGTTCGAGGTTGGCGGGCGGAGTGCCGCCGAACAGGCCGACGTCGCTGGTATCGAAGTTTTCGCCGCTATTGGGGTATTGGGTAAAGATCCCGCTTTGGCCCGGGGCGATGGTGAGGTCGGTACCGGCGCCCCAAATGGCGTAGACATTGGCGCCGTTGTTCATCGACACCTGAAAGTCGGATATGACCAGCGTGGTTGCGCCAGTGTTGTCAATGCGGATGGCACCACCATCAAAAACGACCCCGCTAGGGTTGGTTTGGGAGATGACGGTCTGACCGTTGAAAGTATCACCGATCCAGGGGGTTGGTGCAAACCCGCTGGCGCGGAGATTGTCCTCATAGGCGACGTAAACGGCCAATGAGTCCGCGCTGAGGCTCATGCTCAGAGCGACTAAGGCAAACGCAAGGATTAGAATCTTCTTCACGAAATCCTCCTTCAAAGCGACTTTTGCTAAAAGCCATTGCTCCGGCCGGGTTCGTTCCCGATGGAACAAAGCGGCAATAATAACCGGAACTGGTTTCGGGGATCTTGACAGACCACTTCTGGCTAATACTTCACTGACCAGTTTGGATTGTAGCCACTACATGAAGGAAATGCAAGGAAAAAAAGCAGGAATTAGCGGTGAATTTGGGTGGGTGAAAGGCATGGCGGCGAGGGGAGGGAGCGGCGATTGGCGCAGGCTGAGCGGGTGGAAATGAGGTGAATAGGAGGGGTACAGGCGAATCCCGCACTCCGACGGGGTGGAGCGGGGTAAGAAAGCGACTCGGCCAAGCGCGGCGCGGGCAACCGAGCGACGCCTGTTTGCTCGGGCTGAAGGGTCGGCAACGTCCGCGGGGAGGCAGGAGCGGGCGCCATTCACGCTAAGTGGGGCCCAATATTCGCCAGCGTTTTGCCGTATCGCGACGGTAATTGATGTCCATGGATGACGCGCGGACTATGGCGAGTCCCAATGGTGCAAGTACGTTGAAGTGGGCCGAGCGTGAGCGAGCGGGGCGACCGCTCTCCTGGCCACGGGCCGTTAGCGGGAGATGCGACGGGAACGCCGCAGCAGGATGGCCGCAAGTCCGAGTCCCAGGAGGGAGATGGTCGCAGGCTCGGGAGTGCCAGACGGAGCCGGAGCGAAAAGGCCGGCCGAGTTTACAGTTCCAGACGGGTCGCCCGCGGCGATGCAGGGAGTCGGACTGCCGTCGGATGTGCAGGTCACGTCCAGGGTGAGCGCCAACTGTCCGCCCGGGTAGCCGGATCTGAGGCCTAACGAGGCGAAGAAGCCGGAAGGGTCGGCATTGCCAGTCACGTTGACCACGCCATTAAGAATCGTGCCGCCGGCACCGTCGGGAGCGTAGGTAGTCCAGGTCACGTCGCCGTTGACGGCGTCGCCAGGACCGCCAATGGGAGTGAAACCGCCGGCGCCAATCTTGCCGTTGACCAGGCCGAAGGTAATGGTTTCGCCATTGGGCATGAGGATGTTGCCGCTGGTGCCGCCGGAGAGCGTGAAGAGGTCGGGCGTGACGGTTGCCCGAGCTGAAGCGGCTGCTGGTTCTCGAAGGCTCCACGCACGCGCAATTCCTTTTCGAGACCGACCAGGGGGAGCGGGTCATGGATGAGATCGTTCGCTTCCTCTCTTCCCTTTGACAGCCTGCCTCGCCGCACTTCCGCGGCGCATCAAAGAAACACCTGCCGCCGCGGTGCGCCGCCGTATTATCCTGCAACGAGAGGTAAGGAATGAGCCAGCAAGGATCCATCGAATCGGTTCTTCACGAGACACGCGTGTTCCCGCCGCCGGCGGAGTTCAGCGCGGCGGCGCATGTGGGGAGCATGGAGGCCTATGAGGCCTTGTGCCGCGAGGCGGAGAGCGATCCGGAGGGATTCTGGGGGCGGATTGCGGAGGAGCTGCACTGGTTCAAACGCTGGGATAAGGTGCTGGAGTGGACGCCGCCATTCGCCAAGTGGTTTTCGGGCGGCGAGATGAACCTGAGCTACAACTGCCTGGACCGGCACCTGGCGGGGCCGCGGCGGAACAAAGCGGCTCTGATTTGGGAATCGGAGCCCGGCCCGGTAGTGACGCTCACCTACCAACAACTGCACGACGAGGTGTGCCGGTTCGCGAATGTGCTGAAGACGATCGGAGTGCACACGGGCGAGCGGGTGGCGATTTACATGGGGATGTGCCCGGCGCTGCCGATCGCGATGCTGGCGTGCGCGCGAATCGGCGCGCCGCACACGGTGGTGTTCGGCGGATTCTCGGCCACGGCGCTGGCGGACCGGATCAACGATTGCCAGGCGGCGTGCGTGATCACGCAGGACGGGGCGCTGCGCAAGGGGCAGGAGCTGAAGCTGAAGCCGGTGGTGGACGAGGCGCTGAAAAGCTGCCAGACGGTGCGCAGGGTGGTGGTGTACCAGAGGACGGGCAGCGCGCAGACGATGGAGCCGGGGCGCGACCTGTGGTGGCACGAGCTCATGGAGACGGCGTCGGACGAGTGCGCGGCGACGGCGCTGGATGCCGAGCATCCGCTGTATCTGCTGTACACGTCGGGGACGACGGGCAAGCCGAAGGGCATTCTCCACACGACGGGCGGGTACGCGGTGAGCACGTACAAGACGGCGCAATGGGTGTTCGACCTAAAGGACGAGGACATATTCTGGTGCACGGCGGACATCGGCTGGGTGACGGGGCATAGCTACATCGTCTACGGGCCGCTACAGAACGGGGCTACGGTGCTGATGTACGAGGGGGCGCCGATGCATCCCGGGCCGGACCGGTTCTGGCGGATCATCGAAAAACATAAAGTGAACATTTTGTACACGGCGCCGACGGCGCTGCGGGCGTTCATGCGGCTGGGGGACGAGCATCCGCGCAAGTACGCGATGCAGTCGCTGCGGCTGCTGGGCACGGTGGGCGAGCCGATCAATCCCGAGGCGTGGATGTGGTATCGCGAGGTGATCGGGCGCAACCGCTGCCCGATCGTGGACACGTGGTGGCAGACCGAGACGGGGGCGATCATGGTGTCGCCACTGCCGGGCACGACGCCGACCAAGCCGGGTTCGGCGACGAAGCCGCTACCGGGGATCGCGGCGGACGTGGTGGACAAGGACGGGAATCCCGTGGCGCCGGGCTCGGGCGGCTTCCTGGTGGTGCGGCGGCCATGGCCATCGATGCTGCGCACGATTTACGGCGATGCGGCGCGCTACGAGTCGGCGTATTTCTCGCAGATTCCGGGGGTGTACTTCACGGGCGACGGGGCGCGGAAGGACGCGGACGGGTACCTGTGGATCATGGGACGCATCGACGACGTGCTGAACGTGTCCGGGCACCGGCTGAGCACGATGGAGGTGGAGAGCGCGCTGGTGGCGCATCCCAAAGTGGCCGAGGCCGCGGTGGTGGGGCGGCCGGACGAGATCAAGGGGCAGGCGATCGCGGCGTTCGTGACGCTGCAGGAGGGGTACGCGGCGACGAACGAATTGAAGGAAGAGCTGCGGCAGTGGGTGGCGAAAGAGATCGGGTCGCTGGCCAAGCCGGACGATATTCGTTTCAGCGAAGCGCTGCCCAAGACGCGCAGCGGGAAGATCATGCGGCGGCTATTGCGGGAAGTGGCGCTGGGCGGCGAGGTCAAGGGCGACACGACGACGCTGGAAGACCTGACGGTGATCACGCGGCTGCGGCAGCAGGACGAGGATTAACCGTCAGAACGATGGTTAGCCCAAGGTGGCTCTTCTGAGCCGTCATCGCTAGATTAGCGGCGGCCAGAGGGAACCTCTATGCGGAGCGCCGCTCCTTCTCCAGCGCCTCATGCAGGATCATCTTGATGTAGCTCTGGTAGGGAAGTCCCTTCCGTTCGGCGATCTGCTGCGCGGCCTCGATATCCCGCACCGGCAGGCGCATGGTCACGGCCTTCGTGGCAACGGCACGCCGGGCCTGGCCCGCCTTGATCGCGCGGGCCATGATTTGAGTGGCCACTTCCGGATGGGCATCCCACCAAGCAGCCTCTTTGGCCTCGGTCTTGAACTGCGGAATGACAGTCGGCTTCTTGGGCATCGCTATCTCCATTCGAAGTACAGGCGCTGCTGCGCCTTGGTCATGTCGTACGCTGTCACTACCCGGATCATGCCATGACGTTCGGCGTAAAGGATGGTCAACAGCCGGCCAGCCCGGGTCCGGCCGAAACAGAGCACTCGGGGCTCGCTCAGATGCTCTTGAACGTCAGCTTCGAGGGGTTCGATGGTGACCGCCTCTTCAGCCTCATGCGGTTCGATACCGTGCCGCGCGATGTGCCGCCGATTGGCGTCGTCCCAGTCGAACTCCACTATTGACATTGTCAACACATTGTCAAGCAATGTCAATCCGCGTCAACGCCGCCGGATCTCGGCAGCGCGGTCGAAGATCTCGTCGCGGGTGACGCCGGCCTCGGCGTACATGGCGAAGATATTGTCGTCGGGGGTTTCGGGCGGGATGGTGTGCGAAGCGGCGAGGATGTAGCCGCCGCCGTCGGAGGTCATGCCGGCGAGCAGGCGCGCGGTGGCGCGGCGGACGTCGGCGACCGTACCGTTGGGCAAGAGATTCTGGGTGTCGACGCCGCCCATGAAGGTGAGCGCGGAGCCGAATTCGCGCTTGAGCTCGAGCGCGTCCATGCCGGGGCAATTGGCCTGCACGGGGTTCAGCACGTCCAAGCCCATCTCGATCAGATCGGGAATAATCGGCCGCAGCGCGCCGCAGCAGTGATAGGCGACGGGCAGAGAGCTGGGCGCGGCCGACGTCGAAGACGCGCTGGAGCTGGGGCTTGACCAGCTTGCGCCAGAGCGCCGGGCTGAACATCATTGAGGTCTGGCCGGCGACGTCGTCACCGGTCCAGAACCAGTCGAGCGGGAAGCGGCGACAGGCCAGCTCGCCGACGCGGACGGAGAACTCGGCGCAGCGGCCCAGCATCATCGAGGCCAGATCCGGGTCCGAGGCCATGTCCAGCATGCGTGTTCTCCATGCCGCGCAGGCGCCAGTACATTTCAAAGACGCAGGGCGAGACGTCGCAGCCGATGAAGAAATCGCCGGAGGCGGCGAGGACGGGTTGCATGAGGCCGAGCAGGAACTCGATGTGCTCGTTGGGAAAACGGTAGGAGAGCACCTGTTCGCGCGAGGCCGAGGCAAGAGGGAAGCTCTCGATCTGGTTAAAGGAGTGGCTGCTTGACCCATTGGACGCCCCAGAAGTCGGTGTGCCAATCGCCGTCGCGCTCGTGGACGATGCCCTCCATGGCGTAGTTGTTGTTGACCCAGGTCTGGCGGATGTCGTTGCCCATGGCGGTGGCGACATCGGCCACGGGGATTTCCAAAAGGGAGGACAGATGGCGGGCAGTGTCGGGGTGGAACCACATGAAGATGGGGACCCGATCGGCGGGCTCTCGGCGGAGGGCGGCGTAGACGCGTTGGCGTGAAGTCATGAGTTAGCCTGACGCCAAACAGTATACGCACGTGGAAAGGCCGGGACGCGAGCCCCGGCCTGTTCGTTCACGACGCTGCTGGAGCGCGCTATTCGGCTTCGCCGATGGATTCCTCGATGGAGAGATCGAGAGCATCGGTGCCGCTGATGTAGCCGCCGCGGGTCTCTTCGTCGTAGACCTGGAAGCTGTCGCCGACGAGCGCCTCGGGCTCCTGGGCCGGCTCCTCGATGACGTCCTCGCCGGCGATCTTGGCGCGGCGATAGTAGGACATGCCCGTCCCGGCGGGGATGAGGCGGCCCATGATGACGTTTTCCTTGAGGCCGCGCAGGTAATCGACGCGGCCGTTGATGGCGGCCTCGGTGAGCACGCGGGTGGTCTCCTGGAAGGACGCGGCGGAGATGAAACTGTCGGTGGAGAGCGAGGCCTTGGTGATGCCCAGCAGGACGGGCTCGCCCTTGGCGGGGCGGCCGCCGGTCTCACTGACGCGGTCGTTTTCGTCGCGGAACTTGAAGCGGTCAACAACTTCCTCGGGGAGGAACTCGGTGTCGCCGATGTCGGTGATGCGCACCCAGCGCATCATCTGGCGGCAGATGACCTCGAGGTGTTTGTCATTGATGTTGACGCCCTGCAGGCGGTAGACCTCCTGGACCTCATTGACGAGGTACTTCTGGAGCTCCTTTTCGCCCAGGACCTTGAGGATGTCATGGGGGTTGCGGGGCCCGTCCATGAGCGGGTCGCCGGCGCGGACGCGCTCGCCCTCCTGGACGTTGATGTGGACGCCGCGCGGGACGGAGTACTCGCGCTCGTTGCCATCGTCGCCCATGACCTTGACCTTGCGCACGCCCTTGACGACGTCGCCGATCTTGACGGTGCCGTTGATTTCGCTCATGACCGCGGTTTCACGGGGCTTGCGCGCTTCGAAGAGTTCGACGACGCGGGGCAGGCCGCCGGTGATGTCCTTGGTCTTGGTGGTGGCGCGGGGGATCTTGGCCAGCACGTCGCCGGCATGAACGCGTTCGCCTTCGCGCACGCTCAGGTGAGCGTGGGTCGGCATGAGGTAGCGCTTTTCGTCGTGCTTGCCGCCGCTGTCGGGGCGGATGATGATCATGGGCAGCTTCTTCTCGTCGGGGGAGTCGATGATGACCCACTGCGAAAGGCCGGTGACCTCGTCGACCTGTTCATGGTAGGTGGCGCCTTCAATGATGTCGCGCAGGTGAACGGTGCCCGAGATTTCAGTGAGGATCGAGAAGGTGTAGGGATCCCACTCGACCAGCTTCTGATTGGCCTTGACCGGCGCGCCCTCTTCGACCCAGATGCGGGCGCCGTAGACCACCTGGTAGCGCTCGCGCTCGCGGCCCTTCTCGTCGAGGACGGCGATGCGGCCGGTGCGGTTCATGGCGATGATGTGGTTCTGCTCGTTGCGCACCGTGCGGATTTCCAGGTACTTGGCATAGCCGTCGTACTTGGCGTCCTGCTTGTTCTGCTCGGCGCCGGCGGTGGCCGCGCCGCCGATGTGGAAGGTGCGCATTGTCAACTGAGTGCCGGGCTCGCCGATGGACTGGGCGGAGATGATGCCGACGGCTTCGCCCTGTTCGACGAGGCGGCCGGTGGCGAGATTGCGCCCGTAGCACAGCTGGCAGACGCCGCGCTTGGATTCGCAGGTGAGCACGGAGCGGATTTTGACGCGGTCGATGCCGGCGTCCTGAATGGCCGAGGCCAGCTCCTCGGTGATCTCCTGGTTGGAGGCGACCAGCAGGTTGCCCTCGTGGTCGCGGATGTCCTCGAGCGCGACGCGGCCGATGATGCGGTCGCGCAGCGGCTCGATGGTTTCGCCCGACTCGACGATCGGCTCAACGAAGATGCCATCGGCGGTGCCGCAATCGGGCTCGGTCACGATGACGTCCTGGGCGACATCGCACAGGCGGCGCGTCAGGTAGCCGGAGTCGGCCGTTTTCAAGGCCGTATCGGCCAGGCCCTTGCGCGCGCCGTGCGTCGAAATGAAGTACTGCAGCACGTTGAGGCCCTCACGGAAGTTGGCCGTGATGGGGGTCTCGATGATCTCGCCGGAAGGCTTGGCCATGAGGCCGCGCATGCCGGAGAGCTGGCGGATCTGCTGTTTGGAGCCGCGGGCGCCTGAGTCGGCCATGATGTAGATCGGGTTCAGCAGGCCGGCGTCATCGTCGTGCTCCATCTTTTTGAACATTTCCTGGGAGACGCGTTCGGTGACCTTATTCCAGATTTCGATGATCTTGTTGTAGCGTTCGCCTTGCGTGATGGCGCCGTCCTGGTACTGGTTTTGCACCTCGATGACGGCCTTTTCGGCGTCGCGCACGAGCTGCGCCTTGGAGGCCGGCACGACCATGTCGTCGATCCCGATGGAGATGCCAGCGCGGGTGGCGTAACTGAAGCCGAGTTCCTTGATGTTGTCGAGCATCTCGACGGTAGTCTTGAGGCCGTGCTTCAGGTAGCAGTAGTAGACCAGCTGGCCGAGGCCCTTCTTCTTCAACAGGCCGTTGACGAAGGGCATGTCCTCCGGCAAGACGTCGTTGAGGATGACGCGGCCGACCGAGGTGTTCATGTCGCCCTTGCGGTAGTCGACCGGTTCGGTGTGGGTGATGTCCTGGCTGTCGTAGGCGGTGGCCAGGTCGATCACGCGGCCGCTGAAGCGCAGGGTGATGGGTGTCTGGGTCTCGACCTCACCCATCTCGAGCGCGATGAGGACGTCGGCCACCGAGGCGAACTTCTTGCCCTCGCCACGGGTGCCGCGGCGCTGCTTGGTGAGGTAGTACATGCCCAGCACCATGTCCTGGGTGGGCACGGCGATGGGCGAGCCGTGCGCGGGAGACAGGATGTTGTGGGCGGAGAGCATCAGCGTGCCGGCCTCGATCTGCGCCTCGGGCGAGAGCGGGATGTGAACGGCCATCTGGTCGCCGTCGAAATCGGCGTTGAAGGCGGTGCAGACCAGGGGATGGATCCGCAGGGCCTTGCCGTCCACGAGCACGGGCTCAAAGGCCTGGATGCCGAGGCGGTGGAGCGTGGGGGCGCGGTTGAGCAGGATCGGATGGTCCTTGATGACCTCCTCGAGGATGTCCCAAACGACGGGATCCTGCTGCTCGACGAGCTCCTTGGCCTGCTTGATGGTGGTGCAGTGGCCGCGCAGCTCCAGGCGATGGTAGATGAAAGGCTTGAACAGCTCCAGGGCCATCTTCTTGGGCAGGCCGGCCTGGTTCAGCTTCAGCTCGGGGCCGACGACGATGACCGAACGGCCGGAATAGTCGACGCGCTTGCCGAGCAGGTTCTGGCGGAAGCGGCCCTGCTTGCCCTTGAGGGCGTCGGAGAGGGATTTGAGCGGGCGGTTGTTGGCGCCGCGCAGGACGCGTCCGCGGCGGCCGTTGTCAAACAGAGCGTCGACGGCCTCCTGCAGCATGCGCTTCTCATTGCGCACGATGACGTCGGGCGCGTGCAGCTCCATGAGCTTCTTGAGGCGGTTATTGCGGTTGATGACGCGGCGGTAGAGATCGTTCAGGTCGGAGGTGGCAAAGCGGCCGCCATCGAGCGGCACGAGCGGGCGCAACTCGGGCGGGATGACCGGCAGGACGTCGAGGATCATCCACTCGGGCTTGTTGCCGGACTTGCGGAAGCTCTCGACCACGCGCAGGCGCTTGGCGTACTTGAGCTTCTTCTGTTGCGAGAGCTCGGTTTTCATCTTCTCGCGGATGTCGGTGGAGAGGAATTCGACGTCCACCTTCTTGAGAAGCTCCTTGATGCCCTCGGCGCCCATCATGGCGATGAACTTGCCGGGGATCTCGGCATCGAGCTGCCGTTTGCGCTCGTCGGTGATGACCTCAGCCTTATTCAAGCCGGTGCCTTCGCCCGGATCGACGACCACGAAGGCCTCGAAGTAGAGCACACGCTCGAGATCGCGCAGGGTGATGTCCAGCAGGTATCCGATGCGGCTGGGCAGGCCCTTGAAGAACCAGACGTGCGAGCACGGGCTGGCCAGCTCGATGTGGCCCAGCCGTTCGCGGCGGACGCGGGAGAGCGTGACTTCGACGCCGCACTTGTCGCAGATCACGCCGCGGTGCTTCATGCGCTTGTACTTGCCGCACAGGCACTCCCAGTCGGCGGTGGGGCCGAAGATGCGCGCGCAGAACAGGCCGTCGCGCTCGGGCTTGAAGGTTCGGTAGTTGATCGTTTCGGGCTTGGTGACTTCGCCGTGTGACCAGCTCCGGATCTTCTCAGGAGAAGCCAGGCTGATGCGGATGGAATCGAAATCCGCGCTCAGCGTTCCACGATCGTACGGGTTGGGTCTGTACATGTGTTTGCCTCCTGTTCGTTCCGGATCTTCTAGTCGGCCGCGTGCGCCATGTCGGGCACGTCTTTCGGCTTCTTCATCAGCTCGACGTCGAGGCACAGCGACTGCAGCTCGCGGATGAGCACGTTGAATGACTCGGGCACGCCGGGCTCGGCCGCGGCCTCGCCTTTGACGATGGCTTCGTAAATCTTGGCGCGTCCAAAAACGTCGTCGGACTTGGCCGTGAGAAGTTCCTGCAGCACGTACGCCGCGCCGTAGGCCTCCAGGGCCCAGACTTCCATTTCGCCGAAGCGCTGGCCGCCGAACTGCGCCTTGCCGCCCAGCGGCTGCTGGGTGATGAGCGAATACGGCCCGATGGAGCGGGCGTGGATCTTGTCGTCCACCAGGTGCGACAGCTTGAGCATGTAAATGTAGCCCACCGTCACCGGCTGCTCGAAGGGCTGGCCGGTGAGGCCGTCGAGGAGCGTAACCTTGCCCGAACCGGGCAGTGCGGCCTTGGCCAACTGGCCCTTGATGTCGGCTTCCGTGGCGCCGTCGAAAACCGGCGTAGCGTACTTGCGGCCGAGCTTGAAGCCGGCCCAGCCGAGGTGCGTTTCGAGAATCTGGCCGACGTTCATACGCGAAGGAACGCCGAGCGGATTGAGCACGATCTCGACCGGCGTGCCGTCGTCGAGATAGGGCATGTCCTCCTCGGGGACGATGCGCGAGATAACGCCCTTGTTGCCGTGGCGGCCGGCCATCTTATCGCCGACCGAGAGCTTGCGGCGCATGGCGATGTAGATTTTCACGAGCTTGATGACGCCCGGAGGAAGCTCATCGCCCTTCTTCAGCTTGGAGATTTTCTCCTCGGTGATTTTCTCGAGAACCTGGATCTGGCGCGAGGTCAGCTCCTCGATCTCATCGACGGCTTCGTTCAGACGGACGTCGCGGCTGGAAAGCTTCATGCGCTTGAGGTCGCGCGCTTTCATCTTCTCGAGGATGTCGCGCGTGAGCGGCGTGCCCTTGGCCAGCAGCTTCTTATTAGTTTTTTCGTCGTGCAGGTCGGCCAGGAGTTCCTTGCCCTCGAGCAGAATGGCGAGGCGCTTGGCGCGCTCGTCCTGGAGAATGCGCTTCTCGTCTTCCAGGTTGCGGTGCAGCTTTTCGATCTGCGACTCGAGGATCGCCCGCGACCGCGAATCAAGGTCGGCGCCCTTGCGGGAGAAGACCTTGGCGTTGACCACCACGCCCTCAATACCCGGCGGACAATACAGCGAGGCATCCTTCACGTCGCCGGCCTTTTCGCCGAAAATGGCGCGCAGGAGCTTTTCTTCCGGCGTGAGCTGCGTCTCGCCCTTGGGCGTTACTTTGCCCACCAGGATGTCGCCCGGCTTCACTTTCGCGCCGATGCGGATGATGCCGCTCTCGTCGAGATTACGCAGAAAAGTCTCGCTGATGTTGGGGATGTCGCGGGTGATCTCTTCCGGCCCGAGCTTGGTGTCGCGGGCCTCGATCTCGAACTCCTCGATGTGGATGGAGGTGTAGTAGTCCTCTTTGATCAGCCGTTCGCTGACCACGATGGCGTCTTCGAAGTTATAGCCGCGCCAAGGCATGAAGGCCACCAGGACGTTGCGGCCCAGCGCCAGCTCACCCAGGTCCGTGCAGGGACCGTCGGCCAGCACATCGCCCTTCTTCACGCGCTGTCCCTGGTCTACGATGGGCTTCTGGTTGATGCACGTATTCTGATTGGAACGCTTGAATTTGGTGAGCGGATAGATGTCCGCGCCGACTTCGCGCGACATCTGGCCCTCGTGGATGTTGCCCTCGACGCGGACGATGATGCGTTCGGAGTCGACCGAATCGACCACGCCGGAGCGCTTGCAGATGATGGTGGCGCCGGAGTCACGGGCGGTCACCTTCTCCATGCCGGTGCCCACGATGGGCGAGTTGGCGCGGAGCAATGGAACGGCCTGACGCTGCATGTTGGAGCCCATCAGCGCGCGGTTGGCGTCGTCGTTCTCGAGGAACGGGATGAGGCTCGCGGCGACCGAGACCAACTGCTTCGGACTGACGTCCATGTACTGCACTTCGTCGCGGTGCACCAACGTATAGTTGCCGGACTTGCGGGCGTTGACCAGATCGTCGACGATGCGCCCGTCGGCGTCGAGTTTGACATTGGCCTGCGCGACCAGGTACTTGTCCTCGTCCCAAGCCGAAAGGTAGTCGCTGTGGGCTTCAAATTCGGGCGGCGTGGCCTCCTGCGCCTGGGACTTGAGAGCTTTCTCCATGTCCTTGCGCGTCAGCACCTGCCCGACTTTCAGATTGGTCGAGCCCGGATTGAGCACGCGCACGTCGTCCTGTACGACGCCGTTGACGACGCGGCGGTAGGGGCTCTCGATGAATCCGTATTCGTTGATGCGCGCAAAGCAGGAGAGAGAAGAGATCAGCCCGATGTTCGGGACCTTCCGGGGTCTCGATCGGACAGATGCGGCCGTAGTGGGTCGAGTGCACGTCGCGCACTTCGAAGCCCGCGCGCTCGCGGCTCAGTCCGCCCGGGCCCAAGGCCGACAGACGGCGTTTGTGAGTGATCTCCGAGAGCGGGTTGGTCTGGTCCATGAACTGCGAAAGCTGGCTGGAGCCGAAGAACTCGCGGATGGCGGCCATCACCGGCTTGGCATTCACCAGGTCGTGCGGCATGGCAGTCGACATTTCCTGGTACACGGCCATCTTTTCCTTGATGGCGCGCTCCATGCGCACCAGGCCGATGCGGAACTGGTTCTCGAGGAGCTCGCCGACCGCGCGCACGCGGCGGTTGCCGAGGTGGTCGATGTCGTCCACCGCGCCGAAGCCCTTGCGCAGCTTCAGGAGGTAGCGGATGGTATCGATGAAATCCTTCTGGTCCAGCGTGCGGCGATCGAGTGGGTTGCGGCTCCTGCCATCGGCATGGTTCAGCCACTCCTCGGGCGCGTAGTCGGCGCGGTCGTAGAGCTTGATGTTGAACTTCATCCGGCCGACGCGCGAGAGGTCGTACTTGCGCGGGTCGAAGAACATGCCCTGGAAAAGCTGGGTGGCGGTGTCGAGCGTGGGCGGGTCGCCGGGACGAAGCTTGCGATAGATGTCGATCAGGGCCTCTTTCTGTACCTTGATCGGGTCTTTCTTCAAGGTCAGCGAAATGACGTTGCCGACCTCGTCGCGATCGGGGAAGAAGACGTGGATCGAGCGGATGCCGGCTTCCATGATCTTGGCCAGCATCGCGGTGGTGAGTTCCTGATTGGCCTCGGCCAGAACTTCGCCGGTCTCGGTGTCGATGACGTCCTGCGCCACCCACGCTCCCTCGATCTCGGCGGTCGTGACAGGGATCTCGTTCTTGCCCGCCTTCAGCAGCTCCTTAACGGTGGCCTCGCGGATCTTGCCCTTGCCGGAGTAGATCACTTCGCCGCGGTGGCTGATCGGGCGCGGGAAGCTTCAGGCCGATCAGGTTCTCATCCGTCTTCCAGAGGATTTCCTTGTCCTTCAGCCGCAGCTCCGTGATGCGGTAGAAGGCGCGCAGGATGTCGGCGTCCGTCTCGAGGCCCAGGGCGCGGAGGAAAACCGAGCCCAGGAATTTGCGCTTGCGATCGATGCGGACGTGCAGCAGGTTCTTGGAATCGTATTCGAACTCGACCCAACTGCCGCGGTAGGGAATGATCTTGCCGAGGTAATAGCCTTGGGCGGCGATGCGCTCGAAGAAGACGCCCGGCGAGCGGTGCAACTGGCTGACGATGACGCGCTCGGTGCCGTTGATGATGAAGGTGCCGTTGGCCGACATCAGCGGAATCTCGCCGAAAAAGACCTCCTGCTCCTTGAACTCGCGCACGGTGCGGTTGCCGGCCTCGTCCTTGTCGAACATCTTCAGGCGGATGGTGACCTTGAGCGGCGCGGCGTAGGTCATGCCACGCTCTTCGCACTCCGCCTGGTCGTACTTCAACTGCAGGCCGACGGGGTCGCCGCAGCGGTTACAGAAAGTGACCACGTTGCGGTTGAACGTGCCGCAGCGGTCGCACAGCACTTCCCCGGGCTGGAAGGGATCGGTCTTGATGGTGGCGCCGCAGAGGGGATTGCGGCACACCGTGCGCAGGTGGTTGAGACCCTTGAGGGCCCCACACTTGCACTCCCAGTTGCCGATCGCGTAGTCGACGAATTCCAGTTCGCTCAGGCCGCGGAAATCGCTGATCGGGAAGACGCTGCGGAAGACGCTCTGCAGGCCGATGTCGTCCCGCTCGTCGGGCAGCAGGTCCATCTGCAGGAAGCGCTCGTAGCTGCTCTTTTGCAGCTCGATCAGGTTGGGGATCGGAACCGAAGTCTTGATTCGGGAAAAATCCACCCGTTCGATGAGTGTGAAACTCGACCCAGAGGCCATTGTCCGCTCCTTGGAAGGCAGGCCCGCGCGGCCAGAACGCGCAGGTGGGAAACCCTCCGATCTCCCAGGTTCAATATGCCCGGCTGACTCAGCCGGCACGGCGGAGCGATGACCGCTCCTGATTGTCTTGGAGATGCCCGGCGCAGGGACGTCTGTCACCAAGGGCGATGAACCATCGGCAGTGGGGGAAGATTTTGAGGAAATTGGCGCGGACACGAGTGCAGGCGCACCCGCCGCGCAACGCGCACTGAAGGTCGTCTCCGGCAGTGTCCTTAGTCGCACAGAGGCCACAGTCCCCAGCTCAGCTTCCGGTTCGATTAATTTGAGTTTAACAAAAAGGAAACAGGAACGTCAAAACCCTAGCACGCCAACGACCGATTGCGGAGCGATTCCAAAGTCTTCCGGCCATGAAACCATTGCCGGCCGTTCCGCCCTCGTCCCACGCGTACCCTGTCCCTTCCAGCGCGAGGCCGATTGCCCGCGCCCATCGCAGCCCCGCCGCGAAACGGCGGCGCGCCGCGCTACTTGATTTCGACAGTCGCGCCGGCGTCCACGAACTTCTTCTTGATCGTCTCGGCCTCGCCCTTGTTGACGCCTTCCTTGATCGGCTTCGGAGCGGCCTCGACGAGGTCCTTGGCTTCCTTCAGCCCGAGGCTCGTGACCTCGCGTACAGCTTTGATAACATTGATCTTGTTGGCGCCGACCGCGGTCAGAACGACGGTGAATTCGGTCTTCTCCTCCACTGGCGCCGCGGCTGCAGCCGCGCCCGCGGCCGGAGCGGCCACTGCCACCGCCGCCGCAGCGGCGCTTACGCCCAACTTCTCCTCCAGCAGCTTCACCAGCTGGGAGGCCTCCAGAAGCGTCAGGCCCTGGATTTGCTCAGCAATCGAGTTGATGTCAGCCATCTTTGTCCGTACTCCCTATCCAAGAAAAAATCGTCCGAAAAACGCTCCCCGGCGAGGCCCGGCCCCGGCTAGGAGGAAAACTTGTTGTCCTGCACGGCCTGGTCAACGACCACGGCCACGTTCCGGCCCACCCCGCCGATCGCCCCGGCCAGGCGTTGCGCCGGCGCATTGATCAGGTACAGCAGCTTGGCGTAAACCGCTTCCTTCGGCGGCATGCTGGCCAGATCCCGGATGTCGGCCAGATTGATCACCCGGCCTTCCACCATGCCGGCCTTGAAGAGAACGTCGGATTGGCCTTGCCATAGGCCGTCAGCACCTTGCACAACGCGACCGGATCGCCCTTGGTGCAGGCCACCGCCGACATGCCCTTCAAATCCTTCAAAGCGCCCTCGGCCGGGGTTCCGGCCGAAGCCTTGCCGGCCAGCGTGTTCTTCACCACCTGATACAGCCCGCCGGCCTGGCGCACCGCCTTGCGCAACTCGTAGTCCTGCGCCACGGTGAGCTTGTCGAAGCCGGTCACGAAAACGCTGGCCGATTCGGCCAACGCTTTGTGCAGCGCATCCAGGTCCTCTTGCTTCCGTTTTCTGTCCTTCATCGTCCCTATTCCTGACTTGTTGGCTAGACCGCCCGGAGGTTGAACGGCGTCACGTCCAAATGGACGCCCGGCCCCATGGTCGAGCAGATCGTCACGCTGCGCACGTACTTGCCCTTGGCGGCGGCGGGCTTGGCCTTGACCACTGCCTGGATCAGCGTGTTGGCGTTCTCGAACAGCTTCGGCGTCTGGAAACCGATCTTGCCCACGGGGGCGTGAATGACGCCCGTTTTGTCGACGCGGAACTCCACCTTGCCGGCCTTCACCTCGGTGACAGCCTTGGCGATGTCCATGGTGACCGTGCCCGTCTTGGGATTCGGCATCAGGCCGCGCGGACCCAGGATCTTGCCCAGTTTGGCCAGCGAGCGCATCATATCCGGCGTGGCGACGACGGCTTCATAATCCAGCCAGTTCTCCTGCTGGATCTTGGCCACCAACTCCTCGCCACCGACGAAATCCGCGCCCGCCTCGGTGGCTTCGCGCTGCTTGTCTCCCGAGGCGATCACCAGCACGCGCTTGCTCTTGCCGAGACCGTTCGGCAGGACGACCGTGCCGCGGACCATCTGGTCGGCGTGCTTGGGGTCAACGCCGAGGCGCATATGCACCTCGACCGTCTCGTCGAACTTGGCGAACTTGATCTTCTGGATGAGCGGAACCGCTTCCTCCAGGGTGTACGGCTTGGCCTCGACTTGCGACGCCGCAGCGGTGTATTTCTTGCCTGCTTTGCTTGACATACTGACTGGTCCTAACGGCCCCGGAGCATCTCCAATCAACCAACCCACCTACCCGGAGAGCCCGGCAGCCTCCCAATTCGAGGTGATGAAAGACCCGAAGCTTCAGGTTAGCATTTCCGGAGCGCGGGAGCAAAATCCCACCCTCCGGGCGCACCGCCGGATCCGCATCCGGCGGCAAAAAACCGTCTCGCAGACTACTGCACCACCTCGACGCCCATGCTGCGGCAAGCGCCCTTGACCTGGGCCTTGGCGGACTCGAGATCGAACGAATTCAGGTCGGGCAGCTTGATCCTGGCGATCTCCTCGACCTGACTCATGGTGATCTTGCCCACCTTGTTCTTATTGGGCTCGGCGCTGCCCTTGGCCAGGCTGAGAGCCTTCTTCACCAGCACGGCCACCGGCGGCGTCTTGGTGATGAACGTGAACGACCGGTCGCTGTAGATGGTGATCACCACCGGGATGATCAATCCTTCCTGGTCCTTCCCGGAAGTCTTGGCGTTGTACGCCTTGCAGAACTCCATGATGTTGACGCCCTGGGGACCTAGGGCCGTGCCCACAGGCGGCGCCGGCGTCGCCTTGCCCGCGGGAATCTGCAGTTTCACAACCGCGTTTACCTTCTTTGCCATTCTCTCTGACCTTCCGCTTTCAATGAATCTTATTGCCTGGACCGGTGCGCTGCTAGGCCATCTTCTCGACCTGCAGGAAATCCAGCTCCACCGGCGTCGAGCGCCCGAAAATTGTCACCATCACCCGCAGCGTGTTGCGCTCGGAGTTGATCTCATCCACCTTGCCTGAGAAGTTGGTGAACGGACCATCCACGATCCGCACCATCTCGTTCTTTTCGAAGCTGAGCTTGGGCCGCGGGCGTTCCGCCGAGCTGGCCTGGCGGTACAGAATGGAATTCACTTCGTCCGCGCTCAGCGGCACGGGCGTGTTGCCGCCACCGACGAATCCCGTCACCCGGGGCGTGTTCTTCACCTGGTGCCACAGCTCGTCGTCCATTGCGATCTGCACCAGCACATAGCCCGGATACAGCAGACGCTTGCTGGTCACCTTCTTGCCGTTGCGCAGTTCCACAACCTCTTCGGTGGGGATCAATACCTGGCCGACTTTGTCCATGAAGCCGTAGGCCGTGGCGCGGGATTTCAGCGACTCCGCCACCTTGTTCTCGAAGCCGGAATAGGTATGGATGATGTACCAGTTCATCCCGGCCGTGGACGCCGGCGCGGGCTCCGCCGCCACGGGCTCCGCCGCTACGGGCTCCGCTGCCGGGGGCTCCGCCGGAGTTTCCGCCGCCGGCGGGGCCACGGGCGTGTCGGGCGTCGCCTCTTCGGCGGGCGCAGTCTCGGCCAACGGGCTCTCTATGGCCTGCTCTTCGGGACTGATTTCATTGTCCGGCGTCATGCGGGGTGTTTCCTCATGAACGGCCCCTCGCGGGACCGTCTGATCGGCCCTATCTCTTCGTCAATGCGTGGAACATTCTGTTAATCGAGCTGCCCAGGAGGGCGTCAATCAGGGCGAAGTACGCGGCAAACAGAAACACGCTGATGATCACCACGGCCGTCGTCGCCTGGACCTGGGCGCGATTCGGCCAGGTGACGCGCCGCATCTCGGCCCGGAGCTCTTCAAAGTACTCCTTGAGCCCTTTGAACCAGTTCCCGATCGGGCCGCCGATTTGTCCTGCTGTTGTCGTCTGTGACGCCATCCTGACACTCCTGAAATCTGCTGGCAGGGGGTGAGGGATTCGAACCCCCACTAGCGGTTTTGGAGACCGCGGGTCTACCCTTAACCTAACCCCCTGTGATCAGACTCTCTACTTAATCGTAACCCGCAGGCGCACCCGGCCGCGCGGCCCCCATCCGGAAACACATCCAGCGTTGTCGTCTGTCCGGCGCCCGCGGCATGTCCCGCGGCCCAGGCCCGCTACTGCAGAATCTCCGTCACCGTCCCCGCGCCCACGGTCCGGCCGCCCTCGCGGATGGCGAAGCGCAGCCCCTTCTCCATCGCCACCGGCGTGATCAGCTCCACTCCGATGGTCACGTTGTCGCCCGGCATCACCATCTCCACCCCCTCGGGCAGCTCCACCACCCCCGTCACGTCCGTCGTCCGGAAGTAAAACTGCGGCCGGTAGCCCTTGAAAAACGGCGTGTGCCGCCCGCCCTCTTCCTTCGACAGCACGTACACCGAACCCTTAAACTGCGTGTGCGGCGTGATCGAGCCCGGCTTGGCCAGCACCTGCCCGCGCTCCACGTCGTCCTTGTCGATCCCGCGCAGCAGCAGCCCCACGTTGTCGCCCGCCTGCCCCTGGTCCAGCAGCTTGCGGAACATCTCCACGCCCGTCACCACCGTCTTGCGCGTGTCGCGGAACCCCACGATCTCCACTTCCTCGCCGACCTTGATGATGCCCCGCTCAATGCGCCCCGTCACCACCGTCCCGCGCCCCTGGATCGAGAACACGTCCTCGATCGGCATCAGAAACGGCTTGTCCAGATGCCCGCTCCGGCATCGGCACATAACTGTCCACCGCCTCCATCAGCGCCTCGATGCCCTTCTCCGCCTCCGGATCGCCGTTGAGCGCGTTCAGCGCGCTGACGCGCACGATCGGCAGGTCGTCGCCCGGGAATCCGTAGCTCGTCAGCAGCTCGCGCAGCTCCAGCTCCACCAGCTCCAGCAGCTCCGGGTCGTCCATCATGTCGACCTTGTTCAGGGCCACCACGCATGCACGGCACGCCCACCTGCCGCGCCAGCAGAATGTGCTCGCGCGTCTGCGGCATCGGCCCGTCCGGCGCCGCCACCACCAGGATCGCCCCGTCCATCTGCGCCGCGCCGGTGATCATGTTCTTGATGTAGTCGGCGTGGCCCGGGCAGTCCACGTGCGCGTAGTGCCGCTTGGCGGTCTCGTACTCCACGTGCGCCACCGCAATCGTGATCCCGCGCGCCTTCTCCTCCGGCGCGTTGTCGATCGAGTCGAAACTGCGGAACGCCACCTTCGGATTGTGCTTGCCCAGCACCTTCGTGATCGCCGCCGTCAGGGTCGTCTTGCCGTGATCAATGTGCCCGATCGTCCCGATGTTGACGTGCGGCTTGCTGCGATCAAATTTCTCTTTCGCCATCGAAAAGCTCCTGACTTCCGCTCCGGCCTGGAAAAACTCCTGCCCCGCTTCCGCGCTGGACGGGCACGCCCGGGCGTGCATTCCGGCGCGCTGTGGCAGGAAAGAGCGGCTGGAATCCCTGGAGCCGATGATCAGGATTGAACTGATGACCTCGTCCTTACCAAGGACGCGCTCTACCAACTGAGCTACATCGGCTTTCGTTACTACTCTAGCGCAACTGGGGAAGCGGACGAAAACCCCCGCCCCAACCGCGGCTACGGCTTCGGGAATAGTGGTGGACAGGTTAGGATTCGAACCTAAGTAGCCCGCAAGGGGCGACGGGTTTACAGCCCGTTGCTTTTGACCGCTCAGCCACCTGTCCACACGCGTGTGTGGCGACCCCTCGGCAACTTTTTCAGTATAACCCAGCCGTAACGGACACGCATCAAACACATCAGATCGAATTTGTTTTATCCTAGGCCTGATATCACCCCGCCCGGCGGCCTTGTCACGCGGACCGGCGCGTGATATCCCATAAGGTTCACTCACCATGCTCACCGTTGTTCAAACCTCGATCCCCGGCCTCCCGCTGGTCGCGCGCGGCAAGGTCCGCGACGTGTACGCCGTCGGAGCCGACAAGCTGCTGCTGGTCGCCACCGACCGCATCTCGGCCTTCGACTGCATTCTCGGCTCCCCCATCCCAGGGAAGGGCGTGATCCTGACGCAGATTTCGCTCTTCTGGTTCGATTTTCTGCGCGACCTGACGCCCCATCACCTCATCTCCGCCGAGGTTGACGAGTACCCGGCTGAGTTGCGCCCCTATCGCGAACAACTGGAAGGCCGCTCGATGCTGGTGCAGCGCGCCAAAATGGTTGACATCGAATGCGTGGCGCGTGGCTACCTGGCCGGTTCCGGATGGAAGGAATACAAACAATCCCATTCGGTTTGCGGCATCCCGCTGCTGGCGGGACTGATGGAGAGCGGCCGTCTGCCCGAGCCGCTGTTCACGCCGGCCACGAAGGCCCAGACCGGCCACGACGAAAACATCAGCTTCGAGCACACCTGCGAGCTGATCGGCGCGGATCTGGCCCAGCGCCTGCGCGACCTGACGCTGGCCGTGTATTCCACCGCCGCCGCCTACGCCCTCACCCGCGGCATCCTGCTGGCCGACACCAAGTTCGAATTCGGCTTCCTGGGCGACAAGTTGATCCTGGCCGACGAGGTGCTGACACCCGATTCATCGCGCTTCTGGCCGGCCGACGCCTACCGCCCCGGCGGAGCGCAGCCGTCGTTCGACAAACAATTCGTGCGCGATTATCTCGAAACTCTGGATTGGGACAAGCGCCCGCCGGCGCCGGAACTTCCCGCCGAAATTGTGCGTAAGACCCAGGAGAAGTACCTGGAGGCCTATTCGCGCCTCACCGGCAGGAGCCTGTCTCTGTGAACTGGCTGGACTACACTTTCCTCGCCATCGTCCTGGTGTACGCGATTCACGGCTTGTCCAGGGGATTCTCGCGCGTAGTGGTGGGGCTGGTGGCGACCGTGGCCGGATTGCTCATCGCTTGCTGGACCTATGGCGTCGCGGCCTTCTACCTGATGCCATACGTCAGCTCCAAATCCGTGGCTAACGTGTTGGGTTTCCTGATCATTTTCATCGCCATCCAGATTCTGGGCGCCATCATCGGGAAAATCCTCCACAGAGTTTTTAAGGCGACGGGGCTGGGCTGGCTCGACCGTCTGCTGGGCCTCGGGTTCGGCGCACTCAAGGCGGTTATGCTGAGCATCATCCTGGTGCTGATCCTGACGGCTTTCCCCGTGAAGGCCGTGCCGGAATCGGTGGTCCACTCCCGCATCGCGCCCTACCTCATCGACGCCGCGAACGCCGTCAGCTTCGTCGCGCCACGCGAGTTGCGCGATGGCTTTGCGGAATCCGCACAGCGCCTGCGGGGACTTTGGAAGAAGCGCCTCCAGTCGCCCCCCAAAGAGCATCTCGAGACGGATAAGTACTGACCCAGTTATTACTTAGCACTATTTGCCCCCTTCGGCCGCCGCCCGCCCGAGTGCTGGAGCACTGGCGCACCAGGCGTTTCTCCAATGTCGAAAACAAAAGTGCAATCATTAAATGGTTGGAAATTAGTTGACCCGTCATCAATATCGTCGTAGGATGAAATAGTGAGCAGAACGGCAAGCCGGCTGCAGGTGGAACTGAAACAGTCACGACCGTTCGCCTCTCCGGCGGAGGAAGGGTTCGTGGCCGTGCTGAAAACGGCCGACCTGTTGACGCGCCTGGTTCGACCGGCGCCTGGCCCCGCACGACCTCAGCCACCAGCAGTACAACGTGCTGCGGATTCTGCGCGACGCGGGCGCGGAGGGCATGCCGACGCTGGCCATCGCCGACCGCCTGATCGAATGCGCGCCCGGGATGACGCGCCTGCTGGACCGGATGGAACAGAAGAGCCTGGTTCGGCGGCAGCGCTGTCCGGCGGATCGCCGGCAGGTTCTATGCTACGCCACGCCTCGGGGCAATGAGCTGTTGGTCGAACTCGAGCCGATGGTCAAAGGCCTCGTCGATGGATGTTTTGAGACAATTTCGCTCGCGGAAGTCGAAGCCTTCATCGCAACGCTGGATCGGATTCGCGAGCAGGCCGACCGCCTTTGAGCGTCCGGCCAGGCGATAACAAATCACAACTCAACCAAAGGGGATGCAGGAAATATGATTCGCAAGATTGCGTTACTGTTGTCGGCGCTGACGCTTCCGGCGCTGGCCGCTGAATACAGCGTTGAACCCGCCCACTCGGCGGCGCAGTTTTCCGTCCGCCACCTGATGGTCAGCAACGTCAAGGGCGAATTCAAGAAACTGAGTGGGAAGGTGGTCTACGACGAGGCCAACCCGCAGGCGACGGTCGTGGATGCGACCATCGACGTTTCCACAATCAACACGGGCGAGCCCGCTCGCGATAAGCACCTGAAGAGCGCCGACTTCTTCGACCTCGACAAGTACGCCACAATCAGCTTCGTCAGCACCGGCGCCCGCCAGACCTCCCAAGGCATCGATGTCAGCGGCAACCTGACCATTCACGGCGTGACCAAACCGGTGGTTTTGCACGTGTCCGACATCTCCAAGGAAATCAAGGATCCGATGGGAATGCTGCGCCGCGGCGCCACGGCCACGACGGTCGTCAATCGCCAGGACTTCGGCGTGGTCTGGAACAAGAATATGGACGGCGGCGGAGTTGTGGTTGGCGACGAAGTCAATATCACCATCGACATCGAAGTCGTGCGCAAGCCGGCCTGAGCCCGGCCGACGCTAACCGAAGAGGGTGCCCGTGCGGGGCGCGGCGCACCCTCTTTTTCTATTCAAATTGCGAGTGCCGCGCCGCCCCCGGTTGGGCTGCATTGGCGCTTCCGAAAAATCACTGCGCTGAGAACCGGGAGTGGCTTACGGTACTTTGAAGAGAGCCGCCCCGCGCCGCCGCCGGTCGCTGAAGCATCGGCGAGCTCATTCATCGGGAATCTCGGCCATGTGGATTCAACTCCGACACACCCAGATCCGGGACATCGTTTTGGGGCCGCTCCCCACTTGGCCCGCTGTCCTGGCGGCACTATTGCTTTGCCTGCTTGCCGCAAGCTGCGCGTGGCTCCAACCTCGACCGGCGCCCGCACCCGCGCCCCCGCCACTCACTTTTGAAATGCGGCGCTTCGAGAAGACGGAGCCTGGCTGCGGCGACCACGGCCACCGCGACGAGGCCTGCGTCAGCTTCCGCGCGACCTGGCCGGAATTGAAGGGCGGCGCCGGGGACAGCGCCTCCAAGATGAACTCCGCCCTGCTCGCCGCTTTCGGATTTCCCGGCGGCGCCGCGGAGATGGAGCCTTACGCCGCTGCGCTGATCGAGCGCTGGCGCGTGGAGCATAAAGGCGTCATTTACGCCGACTCGACCTGGTTCGAGCGCCGCGGCATGCAGATTCTGGCGCGCCGCCCCGAGGTCTGGAGCTTCCAATACGACCACCTGGGACAGACCGGCAAAGAGTTGCCCTTTGACGAGCGCAGTTACCTGGACCTGAATCCCCGCAACGGTTCTCCCGTGATGCTCGATTCGCTGCTCGAGAAAGACTGTGCGCCCAGGCTCAGCGCGCTGGCCGAGGGCCGTTTGCGGGAGACCCTGAGTCTCGATGACGCCGCCGCTCTGCCGTTGCACGACACCCGCTTCGCCCTCCCGAGCCAGTTTGCGCTGACCCAGCCGGGGTTGGTCCTGCAATGGAGCGGCGAGGTGCTGGCCGATCCGGCCGCGCCGCGCATCGAAATTACGCTTCCCTGGAACCTGGTCCGCGCTCTGTTCCGGGCCGAGGCCGTCAAACCGCCCGGCCCGGAGGCGGGGACGGAATTCTAGCCGCCCGGCGCCACGTTCAGCGCGCCGCCGAGAGATCTGTCACCGGCGCAGGCCGCTTCGCACGCAGCGCCGCCGGAGCCAGCAGGTCTTCCGCAGAGTACTCGGCCTTGAACAGCCCGTTGGCGTCGTGTTCGATCCGATCCGACAGCACATGGTACATCTCGTGCAGCGCGACGTGGCTCAGCGCCCGCGCCAGCACCGTCGGAGGAATCAACTCCTGCTGCCACAGGCCTTCGTGCGCCAGGGTCGCCTTGACCCGCCCGCAATCGATGTCGATAAACGGCAGAATACGCCCATCGGTCACCCACGTCACGCCCAAGGCTCCGCCGCGCGGCAGCGGACGGCGCATCGAGATTGTGCAATCGCCCTGGAATCGCAGCACGATCAAGCGATCCCAAATCTCGCCACGGGCCGACGCTCCTTCTGCCCGCCAAGCCACTCTTAAACCGGAGTCGGCCACAATCTGGCGCAGTCCGCGCTCTGTTTGCTGCTCGAACGATATTCGAACGGCGTCCGGAACGGGCGATCCAGACCGGTACACCAGGCCGATGGTGGCTGGATCCGCGGCTGAGGCCGCAATGGCTGTCAGGGCGAACAGCGCTATCAACCCGAACCTCATCGCCGGCCTCCGTCTGTTGAATTATGTCAAATCAACTACTCTTTAGTTACATACCGATGACGACAGAATCAAGAGTTTTTGTAGTTTTAACGCTAAGCTCCGTTCATTCCATTCGGCGGTAGGAGCACGAGCTGCCTACCCGCTGCGAGCGAAACGCCATCTATTCGCGTTCCCTCGCGGGCAGTGCGATCTCCGCGCGGGGCGACTGGCACACGATGGGGTAAGATGGGATGAAGTTAGCGTTACATGAAGGCTCTGTTGGAGATCCTGGAGCCCGGCACCCGGGAGTGGGAGCTCGCGACCTCACTCGTTCCCGAGCGTCTGCCCGAGCACCTTGCCGTAATCATGGACGGCAACGGACGCTGGGCCAGCCGCCGCAGTCTGCCTCGCGTAGCCGGTCACAAAGCCGGAGTCGAACCCGTGCGGGTAACGGTTGAGACCTGCGCCCGCCTGGGCGTACGTTGCCTGACCCTGTACGCCTTTTCCAAGGAGAACTGGAAACGGCCCCGCGCCGAAGTGGAGAGCCTGTGGCGTCTGCTCCACTACTACCTCGGGCGCGAGGTCCCGCGCCTCATCGCCAACAACATCCAGTTGCGCACCATCGGCCGGACGCAGGCCTTGCCGGACAAGGTCCGCCGCGAGCTGGAGGAGGCCATCCGGCTCACCGCCGGCAATACCGGCATGATCCTCAACCTGGCGATCAACTACGGCGGACGGGGTGAAATCGTAGACGCCGTCAACCGCCTGATTGCCGAAGCGCGGGCCCAAGGCGCCCTCGACCGCCTGCAGGTTGACGAGGAGTCCATCGAGCTGAAACTCGATACTGCCGGCCAACCGGAGCCGGACCTGCTCATCCGCACTTCCGGCGAAATGCGCATCAGCAATTTCCTGCTGTGGCAGATTGCCTATTCCGAGCTTTACGTCACCGATATCTGTTGGCCTGATTTCGACCGCACCTGTCTCCTGGAAGCCATCGCGGCCTACCAGAAGCGCAATCGCCGCTTCGGCGGCCTCCATCCCCCTGTGCGGGAGACCGAGAGCGAAGTCGAGACCGTCGCCGCGCCCTCCCGATGAAGCGTCTCGTTACTGGCCTGATCCTCGGCGGCGTCTTCTTCTGGATTGTCTGTTTCGCTCCTCAAAAAACCTTCCTGATGGCACTGATCGCCGTGGCGCTGGTGTGCTACTACGAGTTCCTGGGCATCGTCGCGGCCACTTTCCCGCAGTACCCCAACCTCGCCAAGACTTTCACCGGCTACGTAGCGGGGGTCATCCTGCTGCTGTTGCCGCTAGGACAGATCGGCGGATTCGTGCTGCTGTTCGCGCTGCTGTCCTTCGCCTTGTCGCTGCGCCACGAGCGGCTGGACGCGGTGCTGCCCCTGACCGCCTGCTCGGTCCTCGGACTGCTGTACGTATTCGGCAGTTGGCGCTGCTCGCTGGAGTTGCGCGCCGTCAGCCCGTGGTGGCTGCTGTTCGCCGCGGCCGTCAACTGGGTGGGCGATTCGGTGGCCTACTACGTCGGAACGGCATTCGGGCGTCACAAGCTCTCGCCCCACATCAGCCCCGGCAAAACCTGGGAAGGCACCGCCGCCTCGCTGTGCGCCAGCGGCGTGGCCGGCGTCGCGTATTTGCACTTCATATTCCCCAAGGTTCCCGCCTGGCAGGCCGTGCTCCTGTGCGCCGCGGCCAACGCCGCCGGGCAGATCGGGGATCTGTGCGAATCGGCCATCAAACGCGGCGCGGGCGTCAAGGACAGCTCGCATCTCCTGCCCGGCCACGGCGGCTGGCTGGATCGCGTCAACTCCTCGCTGTTCTCCATTCCGGTGGTTTATTGCCTGCTCCAGCTGGACTGGTTCCAGCGCTAGCTCCGGCTCCCGCCGCATCTCCCTTATCGTTCCCTGCCCGCTCTTCCGGCCGTATACTGGGGACTCAAGGAATCTCTTTATCGCCAATGAATAGCGACGGCAAAGCGGTCATCTTCGCCGCCCTGCGCTTCGCCGCCGAGGCGCATGAGGGACAGTTCCGCAAAGGCACGCGCATCCCCTACCTGATTCACCCTCTGCGCGTCGCCAAAATCCTGCTCGACTACGGCTGCGGCGAGGAGCTGGCCATCGCGGGCCTGCTGCACGATACCGTGGAAGACACCGATGCCACCGTTGACGAGATCCGCACCATCTTCGGCGAAGACGTTGCGCGGTTGGTCGAATTCGCCACTGAACCGGACAAAATCTGGACCTGGGAGAAGCGCAAGCAGCATACGCTGCACCTGCTCGAATCCGGCTCGGCCCAAGCGTTGTGTCTCAGCATCGCCGACAAGCTCGATAACGTCCGCTCCTTGCGGGAGGATCTCCAGCGCATTGGCGACAAGGCCTGGCAGCGCTTCAAGCGGCCCCGCGAAAAGCAGATGTGGTATTACCAGTCGCTGCAGCGTGTGTTCGACGCCCGCCTCACCCAGCCGCCCGGTTCGCTGCTGGCCGCCCAGTTCCGCCAGGAGGTGGCCGCGGTTTTCGGCGCACCGTGAGTGGCTGCGTGCGCATCAGATGTTACATATATTACGGAAGGAGGCTCTGTCGTGCGCGTCACTGTTTTCTGCTTGGCGGCGGCGCTGACGGTTTTCGCCGCCGACGATGATTGGAAGAAGCTCAGCGCCCTGAAGACCGGCACGGAGTTGAAAATCTACGAGGAGGGTTCATCTCAACCGCGCCTGGCGAAATTCAGCGATGCCACAGAGAACAATTTGGTGGTCATCGTGAAGAAGACGGAAGTCGCGATTCCGAAGGACGCGATTGACCGCGTCGAGTACCGGCCACCGAAGAAAGGCGGGCCCAAGGTCGAGCAGCGGACCAAGGTGGACGATCCCGCCGCGTCCTCCGCCAGCGGCCGGGAAGGGACGAACGTCCCGGTACACACCGACTCCGGCCTGCCCGGTTATTCCTCCACGACTAGCATTTCCTCGAACGGCGGCGAGTTCCAGACCATCTACCGCCGCCCGCCGCCGGCCCACTAGCTGCCTATTGGACCATCCGGTGCACGATCGGATCAGCCCTAGAACACGTCAATCTCAGAGCGCCGGTGAAGGATGGTGGCATTCTCAGTCTCAGCTTTGACTGCGGGAGACTCACCGTGCAACGCCGTGGCGCGTTCTTGGGGGGCGGCCGGCCGGCCGAGAGGCGGATGGCCTCAGCGCTGCCCACCGGAGCGGTCCGTTTCCAGCCCGTCCGCCGCCGTGTCCGGATCACAGCGGACTACAATTGTCTGAGCGGCGTTGAAAGGGATTCCCGATCGGCGACCCACGAGTTCGGCAGGCGATCAATTCATGCGCTTCGTCATTTTGCATTACCACATCTTCAAGAACGCCGGAACCACGGTCGAGAACCTGCTCCAGAAGAACTTCCCGCACAGCTTCACGCGCTTCGAGAGCGACGGCCGGGACGCTCAGTTGTCCGCCGCGGAGTTGCTCGAGTTTGTCCACGCGCACCCCGAGGTGCAGGCTATTTCGAGCCACCATTTGCGCTATCCACGGCCCCACGCGCCGGGATTTGTCTTCTTCGACCTGCTATTTCTGCGCGACCCCATCGACCGTCTGCGATCCATTTACACCTTCTTCCGCCACAGCGCTCCCTCCGACGACGCGTTGAGCCAGCGCGCGCATGAGTCGGACCTGCGCGGCTTTCTGGTCGAGCTGATGGACCATCACCCGCACATCGCCAACAATCCACAGGTGAACATGCTGGCCACCGAGGGCGCCTACACGCGCCCGCCGGGCGCGGCGGACCTGGCCCGCGCCACTGCGACGATGCTGGACGCCTCGTTGCTGGGCGTGGTCGATTGCTTCGATGAGAGCCTGGTTGCCGGACAGTTTTTCTGGCATCCGGCTTTTCCGAAATTCGAAATCGCCGCTGCGCCCGCCAATGTGACCAGCGAGCGCGGCAGCACGCTGGCAGGGCGCTGCGCCGAGATCGAAAACGCGTGCGGAAAAAGCCTGTATCGCGAGCTGGCCGCCCTGAACGAGCTCGACCTGGAACTGCTGCGGCGGGCGCGCGCCGAAGTGGCGCGCCGTTTCCGGCTGGTGCCGCGGCGCGAGGAGCGATTGCAGACGCTGATCGACACCGTGCGGGGGCTCGACGGCGGCGAGTGATCCGGGAAAGCCGGGCAGCCCTCAGCGTCGCGTGCCGTGAAAAAAGAACTCGCCCAGCCCGATGGTGAAGATGAAATTGCCGTAGAGCGCGTGCTCGATGCAGGCTAGCGCCAAAGAGCCGGAGTGGAAATAAGTGCTGGCGAAGAGCAGGCCGCCGACGCCGCTCAGCAGGATCGATATCCAGTGGCCGAAGACGATGTGCACGAAGCCGAACAGCACGGCCGAGGCGATCACGGTGGCCAATCCCTGGCCGAAAAGCCGGCGGTATCGATGGAAGAAGAAGGCGCGGAAAAACACCTCCTGCGGATAGACCGAGACCAGCGGATACAACACCATCACCACGGCCCAGAACAGCGGGGCGCGGCGCACCAAGCTGAACAGGCGGTCGGGCATGAATAGCCAGACCCCCAGCCCGATGAGGGTGCATAGCACGGCGGCGCGGATGAGGACGGGCCGCAGGCCCTGGCGGACGATGGACATTTTCCACAGATGGCGCCGGTCGAAGGTCGGGTCACGGCGCAGGAAAAGATAGATCACCAGGACGCACACCGCCAGGAACGGGACGGGATAATTGGGCAATACGCGGTAGTAGAACAGCAGCGGGACGACGACGAACATAGTCGTCATCTCCGCCGCCAGAAGGAATGCCTGCAGCATGGACTTAGCAGCCTGTGGCTGCTGGGTCAGCCCGCCAGTTCCTTGGCCTTGGCGATGACCGCGTCGTAGTCGGGGTGCTCGGCCACCTCGGGAACGTATTGGACGTAGCGGATGACATTGCCCGCATCGACGACGAAGATGGCGCGCGACTCGATGCGCCAATCCTTGATCAGCGTGCCGTAATGCTCGCCGAAGCTGGCGTATTTGTGGTCGCTGAGCATCTTGACGTTGTCCACGCCGAAGCTCGAGCACCAGCGGTTCTGGGCGAACGGCAGATCCATCGAAACGGTATAGAAGCTGACGGCCGGCAACTTAGCTGCCGCATCGTTGAAGCGCTTGGTCTGCATGTCGCAGACCGGCGTATCGAGCGATGGGACGACGCTGAAGACCCGGACACCGTGGCCGGTCTCCCCCAATGTCACATCGTGCAAGGTCCTGTCCACGGCCGTGAATTCAGGGGCCGGGTCACCCACTTTCAGTTCCGGCCCGGTCAGTTCCAGCGGGCCGCCTTTGAAGGTTGTTTGTCGCGACATGAGGCCAGTTTAGCGGAAACGGCGCGACGAGACCACCGGCTCAAACGGCGGCTCAAACCCGGCTGTCCAGGAGCCGGGTGAACTCCGCGATGGATGTTACAGGCAACTGGCAGGCGTAGTTTTCGCAAACGTAAGCGGCGGTGCGGCCGTCGATCGGCTGCATGCTGCTCAACGGCGGGTCAGTGGGATTGACGAAAACAATGCTCGAGGGCAGGAAGCGTGAGCGGATCGCGGCCAGGTAGGGCTCCGGCGCGGGACCGGCGATGACGATCTGGCGCTGTGGCGCGAGTTCGAACATCCAGGCGCAGAGCATCTGCGGCAGCGTCAGCGGTTGCTGGTTCAGACGGGAGGCGAAGGCGTGGAGGATGCGCAGCGCGGCTTCGCGATACGGCTCGTACCGGGTGTAAGCGGCGAGGCGCAGCAGCGCACCGGCGGCGAGCGAGTTGCCGGCCGGCTCGGCGCCGTCGTAGTCGTCCTTGAGACGCAGCACAAGTTCGGCGGAATCGGCCGACGAATATAGGCCGCCGGCGGGATCCTCAAAGCGTTCCAGCATGGCGCCGGCGAGCAAACGGGCTCGATCGAGGCAGCGCGGGTCGAACGACATTTCGTAGAGGTCGAGATGGGCCTGAACGAGGGCGGCATAGTCGTCGAGGAAGGCCTCGACAGCGCGCTCGCCGTCGCGCCAACGGCGATAGAGCGTGGTGGTCGAGGCGTCGTAAAGGTTCGTCATGAGGAAGTGCGCGGCGGCGGCGGCGGCATCGCGGTAGCGTGCGCTGGCGGCAGGATCGAGCGCGGCGAAAACCTGTGTGCCGCGCGCCAGCGCGGAGATCATCAGCGCGTTCCAGGCGGTCAGCAGCTTGTCGTCGAGATGCGGGCGCGGGCGGTGCGAGCGGGCATCGAGAAGAATCTGTTTGCAGGAGGCCAGTTCGAGGGCCTCCTCGGCCGCAACGGGCTGGGCCTGGTAGAGGATATTTCGGCCGCTGAACTCGCCGTGCGGGTCGTGGTCCACGTTGCCGTTTTCAAGGCAGCCGAATTGGCGCGCGAACCAGGCCGCGCGCGGCGCGCCGACGAGCGGATCGAGCTCGGCGCGGCTCCACAGATAAAAGGCGCCTTCGCTCTTCTCGTTTGGTTTCGACGCATCGATGGCGGAATCGGCGTCCTCGGCGGAGTAGAAGCCGCCATCGGGATGGCGCAGGTCGCGCAGAACGTATTCGAAGATCCCGCACGCGACCTCGGCGTAGAGCGGTTCGGCGGTGAGCTGGAAGGCTTCGAGGTAGGAGACGGCGAGCTGCGCCTGGTCGTAGAGCATCTTTTCGAAGTGCGGCACGAACCATGATTCATCGACGGAGTAACGATGAAAGCCGCCGCCGAGCTGGTCGTGCATACCGCCTTTCGCCATCTCGCGCAGCGTGAGCAGGGCCATGTCGCGGGCGTCCTCGTCGCCGCTGCGATGGTATTGGCGAAAGAGGAAGTTGAGCACGACGGGGCGCGGAAACTTGGGCGCGCCGCCGAAGCCGCCGCGGGTCGAATCGAAACCGTGCCGCAGGGCGAGGAAGCAGGCGTCGAGAGCGTCCACGTTGAGCGGCGAAGCCGCGTAGCCGGTCGAGGCATGGCGATCCAATTCGTCGAGGATGCGGCCTGCGGAAGCGACTAAATCGTCTCGCTGCGTGCTCCAACGCTTGGCGATGTGTTCGAGGAGCTGGCCGAATCCGGGGCGTCCGTAGCGCGCATCGGGAGGGAAATACGTGCCACCGTAGAAGGGCTTGAGATCGGGCGTCAGCCAGACCGACATGGGCCAGCCGCCGCTGCCGGTGGTGGCCTGAACAAACAGCATGTACAGCCGATCGACGTCGGGCCGCTCCTCGCGATCAACCTTGATGGGCACGAAGAAGCGGTTCAGCAGCTCGGCCACGGCCGGGTTTTCAAACGACTCGCGCTCCATGACGTGGCACCAGTGGCAGGTGGAGTAGCCCACCGACAGGAAAATGGGCAGGTCGCGCTCGCGCGCGGCGCGGAAGGCCTCCTCGCCCCAAGGGCGCCAGTTGACGGGATTGTGGGCGTGTTGCAGCAGGTAGGGGCTTTTTTCGTGGATCAGGCGGTTAGCTCTCATGCGGTTTCCGAGGCCGGAAGAAAACGGCTATGCTGGCTCAGGAGTAGTGATTCATGAGTCTGGAAGAGCGATTCCGAAATGAAGCGCTGGAGCAGTTGAAAGAGCTGCTGCGCATCCCCAGTATCAGTGCGCTGCCCGAGCACAAGGGCGATATACAGAAGGCCGCGGATTTCGTCGAAGCCGCGTTGAAGCGCGCCGGCATGAGCAAGACGATGCAAGTGCGCCGCGGAGATGGCAACCCGATGGTGTACGGGGCGTGGACGGGCGCTCCCGGTAAGCCGACGGTGCTGCTCTATGGCCATTACGATGTGCAGCCGCCGGATCCGCTGGAGGAATGGACCTCTCCGCCCTTCGAGCCCACCGAGCGCGGCGACGATCTGTTCGGCCGTGGCACGAGCGACGACAAGGGCCAGACGTGGATTCTGGTCAAGGCCGTCGAACAGTTGATGCATCTGGACGGCGCGCTGCCGGTGAACGTGAAATTCCTGATCGAAGGCGAAGAGGAATCGGGCGGCGAGAGCATCGAGAAGTACGTCGCGGAGAAGCCGCCGGAGCTGGCCTGCGACGCCGTGGTGATCTGCGACACGGAGATGTTTGCGCCGGGCCTGCCGACGCTGACCACCGGGTTGCGCGGGCTGGTCTACGGCGAGATCGCGGTGGAGGGCGCGCGGCAGGACCTGCACTCGGGCTCATACGGCGGCGCGGCGCCGAACGTGCTGATGGCGATCGCGGAGATTTTGACGGCGCTGAAGCATCGCGACGGGCGAGTGCTGATCCCGCGCTTCTACGAACGGGTAAAGGCGCCGGCGGAGGCCGAACTGGCGGCGTGGCGCTCGCTGCCTTTCAACGAAGAGGAGTACCGGCAGAAGGAAGTCGGCTCGCCGGCGCTGACGGGCGAGCCGGGCTTCTCGGTGCTGGAGCGGGTGTGGGCGCGGCCGACTTTCGAAGTGCACGGGATCCGCGGCGGGTTCATCGGCGAAGGCGCGAAGACCGTGATTCCGGCTCGCGCGACGGTGAAGATCAGCACGCGGCTGGTGCCCGACCAGCGGCCGGACGAGATCGTGGCGCTGACGAAAGAGGCGATCGCGGCGGCGTGCCCGAAGGGCGTCAAGGCCGAATACAAACTGCTGAGCGCGGCGCCGGCGTCGGTGGTGGACGTGTCGAGCCCGTTCATCAGCAAGGCCTGCGAGGCGCTGGACGAGGTCTTCGGCCGCAAGACGGTGTTCATGCGCTGCGGCGGCTCGATCCCGATTGCCGGCTCGTTCCGCGAGTACCTGGGTGTGCCGAGCGTGCTGATGGGCTTCGGCCTGCCGGACGACAACCTGCATTCGCCGAACGAGAAGTTCCATCTGCCGAACTTCTATCGCGGCATCGAAGCGGTGATGAAGTATCTGGAGCTGCTGGGGAGGTAGAGTCCAGGCCCCGGGGAAGTATTCGAACGCGGGCTGGAGGTGCGCACAAGCGTTAGAGTCCGGACCCGTCAGGCTGTCCCGGTTTCGGAGAGAATGTTACGGTTGAGCGCCCATTACTTCGGCGGAATGACGAGCTTCGCCCGACGCAGGGACTGCAAGCAGGGGACGCCGAAAGTGCGCCCCGTGTCGCTTTCTCGTGAGCCTGAGTGAAATCGCATTTGGGACGCGTGAGGCTGTCCCCATTCCCAACTGGCGAGGCTGGATGCGCCGGATCGCGAACCTTCGGCGTGGCCTCCGGACTGCGCTCACAACTTTGGATGGGCCAGGGGTCCCGCGCGGAACAATCTTGACCGCGCAGCTATCGAGGCCCTCCAGCTACTTCGCCAATGCCCTTTTTAGGTCTCTTAGCAGCTTCTCGGTTTCCTCCAGTTTCCTCATCACGTCCGCATCGCCTTTCAGTTCTGCGAGGGCTGTCCATGGGTACCGACGTAGGACCTGGGTTAGCTCTTCGATGTCACCGACGATTCCCGCCTCACCCTTTTTCTTTCGCGCAGGCACTAGCTGCAACGCCGTGTCGACGCTTCCTCCGCTGGCCAGAAAGCGATCGCGCGCCACGGGGTCCTTGAGAATAGGTCGTAATTTTCGAACGTCCTTGGAGTTAGTGATCTCCTTGTCGTTGATTCGCCTTATGACCGTGTCCAGAACAGAGGGCGTCAGTAGCTTCCTGTTGATGTTCTTGATTTCTCTCGCCCACGTGATCGACGCTCCCGGTTCCGAGATGTTAGTGAGCTTTTCAGACAGTTCATAGATGTCGCATAACTTGTTGACTTCCCGAACTGTAACTCCCAGAATGTTTGCGGCGCTGGCCCGTCCAACCATAGAGACCAAGCTGAACGCCACCATCTCCTTCTCTTTGGCGTCCCACTCCTTACGTTGACGGTGGATGTATATCCAAACGCGAAAACGCTCCTCGTCCGTTAAGGTCTTATTGGTGACCTCGACGGGTATTTTCCTGTACTGCTCCTTCTTCTGGACCTCGACCAAGATCTTAGAGTTCGTCCATCGCCGGTCGCCATCAACAATTCGGTACTTGTCCGCATGGTCCGGGTGTGGCTCAACGAGCAGCGGCTCAAAGATTCCCTCATTAGCCTCGATCTGACGTTGTAGCTCTGGGTCCTCCTTTGGTCCCATGCGCGGCTGTTTGTCGTTTGGAAGCAACTTGTATAGATCGACGGTATCCCGGAATGTGAGAAGGACAGTCCTCCCCAGTCGGCGCTCATTCAGGTACCTGCCATCCTGTATATCTGACATTCGTTATCCTCGTTAGATCGGAACCAGGTGGCTTACAATCTGGCCACCTGGTTTCGATGGGTTAGGGTGTCGCTAGGCTGACGCAGCATCGGAGCTCCACGATGCGACCGACAGGTCTTTTTGGTCACGACTTTCCACGACTGCAGCGACTTGTGTGTCGATTTCGCTCAAGATGTTGTTCATCTGAGTGGCGAGGGCACCGCGCTTTCGCCAGACGTTATCGTGCGACTTTTTTTCCTGCACATCCAAGTTTAGGATGTCTGTGGTGAGCTTTTCGAGCTCATCGAACCGCTGAGCGTAGGCTTCGGAGGTGATCAGTTTGTATAGCTTCGCCATCTTGGATGTTCGTTCGCTCTGCGTCAGCCCTCGCACGTGGAGGGTTATCATGCTCCGGCGCAGAAGGCTAATCACATGCCTGACCCTGGCGGGATTGACGACGATGATATCGGATTCGATGCACATCTCCCTCTTTCCACTCGGGAAAACAGTGCTAGAGAGGATGGCGTGTTCGGCTCCAGCCTCGGTCTGATCCTGGCGCAACTTAGCCACAAACCCGTTCTGCCAGGCCTGTCGGTTCTTTGAATCGATCACGATCTTGCCGCAGGACTGACCCTTGTACATGACCTCGTGGTGGATGTCAGCGCCAGGTTGCCCCTTTTGCACGCGCATAATGCGGTCGTCAGGGAAGGCCTCTCTGAGCGCCTCATAGAGGTCAATTTCGGCACCCTCCCCGGCGTCCTGAGACGTCTTCTTGAGAAGCTGTCGCTCCATCTCCTTGATCTTCCCCTGAAGGCTCTCCCGTTCACGGTTGAATTCGGCCTGCACTTTCAAGACGGACTGGTCCCGGTCCTTCTCTAGGGCCGCACGCTGATCGGCTAGCTCTTTCTTTTTCCGGGGTTCTAGTTCCTGGAGCTTCACCTTCAGCATTGCCTCCGCCTGCTGCTGTACTGACGACCGAAGGGCCGTTTCTCGTATCTGCGCATCCTTGAGCTGCTGGCTCAAGGCGTTGCGCTTTTCGGCCTCTCCTTGCGCCTGCTTGCGAATTTCCGCCTCGCGAGCCTGGGCCGCTTTCAGAGTCTCGGCCATGCGATCCCGTTCCGCTGTCGCGACAGCCATCTGCTTAGCAGCCTCGGATTTGATGCTGGCCTCCAGCGTCTGCCGTTGCTTTGTTAGCTCGGCAGAATGCTGCGTTTCCAGCTGGAGCCTCAACTGCTTCTCGGCCTGGGCCAGTTTTGATTGTTCTTGCTCGCGAATCTTCGCTTCGATCTGCACGAACTTGGAGTGGGAGATTACGCTGTCACACCAAGGACAGCGTTCCGTTGTATCAGGCATCATGAAATCCTTTCTTTCCACGCTCACAAGGAGCAGGAAGGTCCAGTATTGCTCCTTTTAAATCCTTTTGCAATCTTTTTTATTGCAATGAAGCGCGGCGCGCGGTACAACCGCAATCCCCGGAGCCAGGAGCCAGGAGCCAGGGACGTCCTGAGCCAGGAGCCAGGGACGTCCTGATCCGTCCCTCCGCTAACCTATTGAAAAAAGGATAGTTACTGAATCATTACGCGGCCATGGCCTTTGCAGCCCTCGTCGGCCGATCAGCTCGCCGCGCCTCCTTCTGCCATGTAAAAGACTGATTAACAAAGACTTGCACGCAGCCGCGCGCTCGCGTTCGCATGCAATTGCGACGAATAAGTCCGTGTTCTTTGAGCCGCAATTGCCGCTGGGACGGATCAAATGCAATCCCAAACATTTCCCTCCGTCCCTGTTTGCCACCCCACCCCGCCGCGCCTGCGCACCACCGCCGCCCCGCCCATTCCGCCCCCCGCCGCACCCCGGTCCCTCGCAGAAGCCGATTTATTACAGACACAGAATCACCAGTTCAGCGATTTGACACCCTGTCAGTCCTCGGGGCTGCGCCAGGAGCCGCGGATCGGCTTCCTCAGCCCTCGTTGTGCCGATCCCGTAGGGGCGGCATGAGGCATTCACGCCCTCACCCTCCCCGCAATCATCTCCATTTTCAATAACTTGCAAATTCCGCCCGCGCCTTCCCTTGCACCCCCGCTGTACACTCCCCACGTCCGCCGCGCCGCCGGCTCCCGCCTGGGAGCCGCCGCGCCATTTCGAAAGGAGTTCACCATGTCGACACCACTCCGGCGCGCCTCCAGCCGCCGCAACGCGCAATGTTCCACCGGCCCCCGCACCTCCCGCGGCCGCGGCGCCGTCACCGCCAACGCCCTCACCCACGGCTTCTACGGCCGCGTCGCCCTGACCGACTTCGAGGACCCCGCCGACTACCACGCCACCCTGGCCGACTACCTCGCCGACCTGCGCCCCGCCGGCGCCGTCGAAATCGAGCTCGTCCATCGCCTCGTCAAGGACCTGTGGAAGCTGCGCCGCCTCGAACGCCTGGAACGCGCCTTCCTGGTTGACACCATCGAACAGGCCGACCGCCGCCTCGACAGCCCCATCCCCGAACAGCAGGCCTTCTTAGCCTGCAGCACCGAGCTGCACTCGCAGTTCCGCCACTACAAAGGCGAAACCCCACTCGAGCGCGTGGAGCTGCTCCAGCACCGCCTCCGCCGCGCCGCCGACTCCACCCTGCGCCTCCTCACCGACCTCCAATCCGAGCGCCGCGCCGCTCCCGACGCCGCCTCCGAGCCCTGGATGGAGGTCTCCACCCTGCCGCCCGACTCCATGGCCTACCGCGTTGACGAACCCCCCGCCTTTTGCGACACCATCGCCACCCCGGACGCCGACGAGGCCGCTCCTCCCACGCCCGATTCTCCCGACGCGCCCTCCGCTCCCAGCGCCGATTCGCCCGCCCTGGATGCTCCCGCTGCGGATGCCGGCTCGCCCTCACCCGACTCACCGTCCGCTCCCAGCGCCGATGCGCCCGCCCCGGATGCTCCCGCCGTGGACGCCCCCGCCGCCCCGCTCCCAGAGCCTCCAAACGGCCACGAAAGCCACGAAATGCCCCCTGCAACCCCATCAATCCACAAGCCAAACTCGACATTTAGCTTTGTTCCTCCAAAAATGCAATCCACACCCCCGCCCCACCCCGCCAAACCCACCCCTAAGCCCGCCCCCGAGCGCGCCGCCTAGCCACTCCCCTATGAACTAACCCGTCCAGCCCGCCTCCGCCGCCCACCGGCCCCCAACCCCTGCGCCCGCCCTGCGCCCGCCGCACGCATTCGAGCCGCCACTGCAAGGAGCGGTTGCGTGCAGTGGGGCAGACGGCCACGTCTGCGCCGGACCGCCAGGTCCGGCTCAATCCAGAATCCAGGGACGGTTCCGCGGTTAAGTTTCGGGCGCTTGCGACGGGTGCTTCTCGCGCCGGCGCAGGAGCTGATGCAAAGCGAACGGAACTTCGTCGGGATGCGACGCGCACCAGGCAATGATGCGCTCGAGCTTGATGGAGTCGTCGGCGATGGCGCTGATTTCCATCAGCTCGGTTTCGATGACCTCCGGGTCGCGCATAGCAACTCCAGCATGGCACATGCCGGCGCCTCGACGACTGTGCAATCGCTGATTTCGACACGCACTTCGTCTACGATTCGGCCACGGTGAACAGCGGCAGCATGAGCAACGCCAAGGGCCGTCTGCAAAGGGGGAAAGGCGCTATCCGAAAACCGGTGGCTGGCTGCGCTGTCCCAAGGCTCCCTCTCCCCCAACTCCGCAACGCCCCTCGCCGCCGCGTGGACAGCGGTGCCTGTCACCCGCGTTTTCGGCCCCTCTGCCCTCTGTCGGCGGGCCGCATCAAGCTCAAACGGCTGCGGGTCGCTTAGGCGCGTTTCAGGCGCTTGAGTCCTCCGGTTGCGGCGGGCCTGGTGGTTGGTCTGTTCGTCTGGCATTCGCCTGTGGGTCGGCCGGGTGAGGCGGTCGCCCAGGGTCGGCCGCAGCCTGCCGCTCAGGGCGATTCCGGCGTGGAATTGAATTGCGCCGGCACGAATTCACCGCGAAAAACACGGTTTTCACCGTGTGCCGACCGTGGAAAATGCGGTTTCTTGCCATTTCTTGTAATCGTGGTTTTCTAAAGGACTTAGCGGAAACGAGCGGAAAACGCGGGCGCGTGGTGTGCGCAAGCATCTGATTTTAAATGGCTTACGCGATCGCCCCGGCACCTCACGGTGGATCTATTGCAAATACAGGACTTAAGTCAATTTCAAGTGCATTTCGACGAACATTAACATCGTTCACCGTGCGTCACGGTGGATGTGTTGCAATGATTAGAGTTACGAACATTAAGAGGCCACATTAACACGGTGCACCGGGCGCCATGGCGGATGTGTTGCAATCATTGGACTTACAAACATTAACATGTCCATTTTTACGCGAAAAACGTGTCCACCGTGCAAGTATGGTTTTCTAAAGGACTTAGCGAAATTAACGCGATTTCGGCGGGAGAGGGAAATGACGCGGTTTTGGCGGGGTTGGCGGGGGTACCGGAGGGCGTTCGAGCAGGCCGCCGGGGAGAGGCGGAAGCGCTGGCCGCGCCATTCGGGAGAGGCGCAAGCGGCCGTGGTTGGGGATGAGCGGGCCTTGGGGTCCCCCGCGCGAGGGCGGTCGCGGCGCGGGAACAACGCAACCGCTCACGGTCGCGGCGCGGTGGGTGCTGGAACGTAAGCTTCGCAGGTCCCGCCGGATGGCCGTGATCGGGTCCAGGGATCGCCTCTTCTTCCCGAACCACCCAGTCAGCCTCGACTCTAGCCCGGATGTTGCACCACGATCGGAGCGAGGCGCGATGAGAGGGCCCCAACATCAAGTAACGCCACGAGGCGCGCTTGCGAGCCGCCCGCAGGCGTACTTGGCTCCTACGTTGAGGACGGGGGGTGCCCTCTGGGCCCAGTGCAACAAAGTAGATGCGGCCCGACCGCTCGCCGCAGCCGATCGTTGGTGAAACATCCGGGCTGGCCCATGTGTTTCACCAGTGCAGCCGTGAGGCTGCCCTCAGGCGCAAACGTGTGCGTTTCCCAAGCGGCGGATCGAGCGGGCCGATGGGAGCCGGATGGTCGATTTTGACCATTTCTTGTCTGTAACCTATTGATTCCTCGTTCAAAAACGGTCAAACTTTGACACTTGCCTTGTGGAGCGTACGTCCGCCGGGCCGAGCAATGGAAGCGCCCCCGGCCGCCGGGAGCCGGAGTCTGCGGGGAAAGCCTGTGGGCGCAAGAGCGTTCATGCGCCGCGGCGGGTCGATCCCGATCGCGCACTCGTTCCGCGGTTAGGTTTCGGGCACTTGCGGCGGGTGTAAACTGCCGGAGTCCAGCCGGGTCGATTGTGGAAATGAGAGATTTCTCTTGACACAATATAGTTTGTACTGCAGACTAAATTGCGAAAGGAATCGCAAGTGAGCTCGTCTCAAGTCCCCATCCTCGACGCCGGGCGACGCGCGCGGCATTATTGGTTCGCCGATGGCATACCGACCGTGGTCGGCGGCCTGGGGTGTCTCGCGGTCGCGTTCGCTTTCCTCTACCAACCCCGATCCGGAGGGGCACTGTATGCGATCTCCGTGGCGGCGATGCTCGCCGGTATGGGACTGTACTTCGTGGTCATTGTGTGGGGGAAAGAGATTGTGGAATGGCTCAAGACGCAGATTACGTATCCGCGCACCGGTTACGTGCGCCCGCCGTATCCTCCCGAAGACAGGACGACTTTGACGGTGTTGGGGCTCTCATCTCACACAGCAGCCCCACTGCCGCCGCAGGACGAGTCGCGCGTTCCTTCGGACTGGAAGAGGACCATGGTTACGCTCACGGCGATGCTGCTTCTAGGCGGGATCTTGTTTTTCAAAAATCCGTGGTTTTTCACTGCCGCCGGCGTTTTCATAGCGGCTGTTGTCTGGGCAGAAAGAAAGAAATACCGATCGTCGCCGATCCTCCTGGCCGGATTCCCTCTACTCGGCCTTTGCATCACGATCTTTGCCGCATCCCGCGTCACGGGAATGGGCGGCTTGTTCTATTTCGTCGCCGGCGGAGGTTTGCTCCTGGTGCTCGACGGCAGCGTCGCACTGATTCGATATATCATCCACAATCCGGCGGCGAAGGCGCCTGTAGCGTGACCCCGGATTTACAGGGCCTGGCGACGCTGGACCGGATCATCCACGAGCCGGCGCGGCTGATGATCATGACGGTGCTGTACGCCGTGACGGAGGCGGACTTTTTATACTTGCAGCGGGAATGCGGTCTGACGCAAGGGAATCTCTCCAGCCACCTGGCGAAGCTGGAAGAGGCCGCGTACGTGCTGATTGAGAAGACGTTCAAGGGGAAATACCCGCTGACCATCTGCAGCCTCACCATGAAGGGCCGCGACGCGTTTGAAGAATACGTGCGCAAGATTCGCGTCGTGTCCGAGGCGCCATCCAATGGCAGCCTGCGCGGAAGCTCCGGCACCGCTACGCGCGCGACCTAGCAGCGTCCGGCGGGATCGCGACTAACGCTTATACCCGAACTTGCGCAGCAGATTGTGACGCCATTCGACGTCATCGGGGCCTTCGACGCCTTTGGGCGAAGAGCCGTCGATGACGCCCAGGACTCCGCGTCCCGACTCGCTCCGGGCGACGATCACCTCAACCGGATTGGCGCTGGCGCAGAACAAGCCGACGACTTCCGGGACGTCCTTAATGCGCGTCAGCAGGTTGATGGGGAAGGCCTCGCGCACGCAGATGACAAAGGTGTGACCCGCGGCGACGGCCTGGGCGTTGCGGATCGCGGCGGCCTTGAGGTCCTCGTCGTTGCCCTCGGCGCGGATCAGGCACGCGCCGGAAGCTTCGCAGAAGGCGATGCCGAAGCGGGCCTGCGGCACGGTGTTGACGACGGCCTCGTAGAGATCCTCGACGGTCTTGATGAAGTGGCTCTGGCCGAGAATGACGTTGGCATTCTCGGGAATCTCGAGGGCGACGGTAAGGAGCTCCATGTGGACCCTTATACTACGCCCTATACTACCTGTGTGGCGCGAACGATTCCGCACAATGAGCCTTCCCTGGAGCAGCAGATTTTGTCGCGGCTCGCCGGCGCGCCGCACGGGCGGGCGACGGCCAAGACGCTGTCACGCGAGCTGGGCGCGCGCGGCGAGGCACGGCTGCAGTTGGAAGAGATGCTGGAGGAGCTGGCGCGGCGCGGAGCGCTGATCGAAATCCGCGGCCAGTATGCGCTGCCGGAGCGCCAGCAGGAGTACGCCATTGGGCGGCTGAACCTGCATCGCGACGGCTACGGGTTTCTGACGCCCGAGACGCCGCTGAGCAGCGTGCGGGGGGACGTGTTCCTGCCGCCGGGCGCGGAAGGGCGCGGCATGCACGGCGACCGCGTGCTGGTGCGCATCGGGCGCGTGGGGCGCGAGGGACGGGCCGAGGGCGAGGTGGTCCGGATCCTGGAACGCGCTCATCCGACCGTGGTCGGCGAGTTCCGCGTGGGGCGGAGCGAGAACTACGTGGTGCCGCACGAGTCGCGCATCCGGCAGTCGATTCTGATTCCCGCGGGACTGGAGCTGCCGGGCTCCGGGCCGACGCCCGACCGCATTGGATCGCCGGCGCCGGCGGTCCGCAGCGCGGAAGAACTGAACGGGATGATCGTCAACGTCGAGATCGTCGAATATCCGGAGGACGAGAACGACAACGCGGTGGGCCGCGTCGTGGAGATCCTCGGCCATCCGGACGATTTCGGCGTGGACGTCGAGGTGACGATCCGCAAGTATCACCTGCCGCACCGCTTTCCGGCCGACGTGCTGGAGCAGGCTGAAGGCTGCACGCCGACGATCACGGCCGAGGAGTTGCGCGGTCGGCGCGATTTCCGCGAGCTGGCCTGCGTCACGATCGACGGCGAAACGGCGCGCGATTTCGACGATGCGGTGTGGGTGGAACGGCTGTTGAATGGCCGCTATCTGCTGCACGTGCACATCGCCGACGTGAGCCATTACGTGCGGCCCGGGACGCCGATCGACCGCGAGGCGCTGCGCCGCGGGACCAGCGTTTACTTCCCCGACCGGGCGGTGCCGATGTTGCCGCTGGAATTGAGCACCGGAATCTGCTCGCTGAAGCCGGGCGTGGACCGGCTGGTGTTGTCGGCGCTGATCGAGATCGACCGGACGGGTGAAGCCGTCGCGCAGCAGTTCTGTCGCGGCGTGATCCGCAGCGCCGAGCGCATGACGTACACCAACGTGCAGCTCGTGCTGGATGGCGATGCGGGTCAGCGCGAGCGCTACGCGTCGCTGGTCGAACGCTTCGAGCTGATGAAGGAGCTGGCGGAGATCCTGCAGCGGCGGCGGTATAAGCGCGGAGCGATCGATTTCGACCTGCCGGAGCCGCTGATCGAGTTCAACGAGCAGGGCGCGATGACGGGCATCCGGCGCAGCGAACGGTTGTTCGCCCACCGCATCATCGAGGAGTTCATGCTGACGGCGAATGAAGCCGTCGCGGGGCACCTGGAGGCGCACCTGGAAGAGTCGATCTACCGCGTCCACGAGCCCCCGGACCCACAGCGCGTGCTGGAGTTCGAAGAGCTGGCGCTGCGCTTCGGACACACGCTGGGGATCGGCGCGATTCCGGTGAAACGCTTCGGCGTGGTGGATCGCAAGAGCGACGGCCGCAAGATCCGCAAGGACATCGTGCGCGCCGACGAGCGTTTCCAGGTGACGTCGCGGATGTATCAGAAGCTGGTGGAGAAGCTCGCAGGAAGGCCCGAGGAGCGCATTCTCAACTACCTGATGCTGCGGTCTCTCAAGCAGGCGCGCTACAGCGCGATCAACGCCGGGCACTTCGCGCTGGCCGCGAAGTGCTACACGCACTTCACGTCGCCCATCCGGCGTTACCCGGACCTGATCGTGCACCGGCTGCTGGGCGGCCTGCTGGACGGGCGTCTTTACGATGAAGGCCCGCTGGAGCCGGTGGCTCAAATCTGTTCCGACACCGAGCGGCGTGCGGCCGAGGCCGAACGGGACCTGGTGGAGTGGAAGAAGATCCGCTTCATGGCGGAACGCGTGGGCGACGACTTCCCCGCCCTGGTGATCAGCACGACGAAGTTCGGCTTTTTTGTCGAACTCGACGATCTGTTCGTCGAAGGGCTGGTGCTGATCGATACGCTGCCGGGCGGGCGCTGGAACTGGCAGGAGAATACGCGCAAGATCGTGGCCGAACGCAGCCAGGCCGAGATTCGCATCGGCGACCGGGTGCAGGTGCGGTTGTACCGCGTGGACGGGGAGGAGAAGAAACTGCTGTTCGCGCTGGTGGTGCCGGAGCAGCCGGAGCGGGGGAAGCGCAAGCGGTGAATCAACGGCCAATGCGCCTGGCGCATTGTGGACAATACTGGCATTCCTTCAAATCCAGGCGCTCGACGGCGTGACTGGAGGCCATCACGCAACGCCAGTCGTCGCAGTGGCGCAGACCGAGGGTGTGGCCCAGCTCGTGCAGCGCCTCCTTGGCCAGGCGCGCGTCCAACTTCGCTTCGTCGCGGGGCTGGCCGTAATACTCGTCGCGCAACCGGTGCACGGAGACGATGGCACGCGGGCCGCCGAGTTGAGCTTCGCCGAACACAAACGTCAACACAGGCACATAGAGATCGACCTCGGTCACGGCCAGAGCGGCGCGGCCCGCGGTGGGCGCCGGCAACGCTGCCAAAACTGAAGAGGAGTAGTATTGCCCGCGAACCGGATCGGCCGCAAAGGCGATGTCGAAGATGGGCGCGTTGACGCGGGCTGAGACACCGAGCCGGCGAGCCAGCACGGCCGCCAGCCGGTCGAGCAGGTCGAGCGCCGGGGCCTTGCGTCCATCGGCCCCCGCGCGGATGAGATCAACGCCCTCAATCACGCTTGGCGGCGCTCCGCTATTCCGCCGTCACGGGTTTCGAATCGGGCTCTTTCAGTCCGTAGCGGCGGATCTTGTTGTAGAGCGTGGTGCGGTCGATGTCGAGCAGGCGCGCGCTGCGCGAGAGGTTCCAGTTGGTCTCGGCCAGAATCTTTTCGATATGGACTCTTTCGATGTCTTCCAGGCGCTGGCCGTAGACCGGGCGCGCGGGGTTCACTTGGAAGGGAAAGGCCTCGGGAGGGAGGTCGTCCTCGCGGCTGATGAGCAGCGCGCGCTCGATGGCATTCTCGAGTTCCCGCACGTTGCCCGGCCAATGATAACCGAGCAGCAGTTCGAGAGTCCGGGGCGCCAGGCGCGGCGCGCTGCGGTTCATCGACGCCGCGAACTTCTCGATGAAATGTTTGGCCAGGAGCGGGATGTCCTCGCGCCGCTCGCGCAACGGCGGGAGATCAATATTGAAGACGTTGAGGCGATAGTAAAGATCGGGCCGGAAGATGCCCTGCTCCACCAGCTTCTCCAGACGCTTATTGGTGGCCGCGATGACACGGAAGTCGACCTTCACAGGGGTCGAGTCGCCCACACGGACAATCTCTTTTTCCTGCAGAACGCGCAGCAGATCGGTCTGCGTGCGTAGCGTGATGTCGCTGATTTCATCGAGAAAGACCGTGCCTCCATCGGCCACTTCGAACTTGCCCTTCTTGCGGGCCTGAGCGCCGGTGAAGGCGCCCTTTTCATAGCCGAACAATTCGCTTTCGAGCAACGACTCGGTCAGGGCGCCGCAGTGAATCACAACCATCGGGTTGAAGCGGCGCGGGCTGGCCGCATGGATTGCGCGGGCCACGACCTCCTTGCCGGTGCCGCTTTCGCCGGTGATCATCACCGTTGCGTCGCTGCCGGCGACGGTCTCCACCATCTCGACAACGCGCCGCATCGCGGCGCTCTGACCGATGAGTTGCGTATCGGAGAACACGCGGCTCAGGTTCTCCTTGAGCTTGGCCACTTCCTTGGTGGCGGCGCGGTGGGAAACAGCGTTCTTGACCAGGTGCACGAGATCGTCGGGGTCAAAGGGCTTGGTGATGTAGTCGTAAGCGCCGGCCTTGAGCGCCTTGACCGCGGTCTCCACCGAGGCGTAGCCGGTCATAATAACCACCGGCAGATCGGGGTCGGCCTGGAGCAGCCGCTGCTGCAGCTCGATGCCGTCGACACCTGGCATCTTGATGTCCACCAGCGCCAGGTCGAAGCGGCTCCGCGCCAGTTGCTCCAGCGCCGCGGAGGCCGAAGCAGCCGTCATCACCTCGAAGTCTTCACTCTCGAACCAGCGCGCGAGCGAATCGCGCACCACCATCTCGTCGTCCACGATCAGAATGCGGGTCGTACTCATGCGGTCTCTTTCGCCGTGGCAGCCAGATGTTCAGGAGCCGCCGACAATGGCAGATGCACCAGGAACTCGGCCCCCTCGCCAGGCCGGGACTCCACAGTGATGGTACCTCCATGGCGTTCCACAATGCCGCGGGCGACCGCCAGCCCGAGCCCCGTCCGGTGCTGGTCGTCCTTGGTACTGAAGAAGGGCTCGAAAATCTGAGTCTGCAATTCCTCGGGAATGCCCGGGCCCGTGTCGCGCACGCTGAGTGCGATTCCATCGCCGCCCGGCATGGCGCGGGTGGTGACCCTGACCGAACCGCCGTGTCCCACGGCGTCGCAGGCGTTGGCCAGCAGGATGATGAGCACCTGTTGCACCTGATCGGGGTCGCACGAGATTTCCGGCAGGGCCGGCTCGAGCGCGATTTGCAGTTCGATCTGGGCCAACTCATATTGATGCGCCACCAGCGCCCGGGCGCGCTCGACGATCGTGTTCAACTGCGTCATGGCGTGCTGCGGCGGAGCCTGCCGGGCAAACGCCAGCAGGCCTTTCATCAGTTCGCCGCAGCGTTTGCTCTCCCGTTCGATGATCGCCTGGTAACCCAGGATGCGCTCCCGTCCCTCGGCCGGCAGATCGAGCTTGGCCAGCTCCTTCATTGTCAGCCGGGCGTAGGTGAGCATGCCGAACAGCGGGTTATTCACCTCGTGCGCAACGGTGGCCGCAAGCTTGCCCAGCGAGGCCATCTTCTCGCTGTAAATCATCCCCTTGTGCGCCTTTTCGAGTTCGGCGGTCTTGTCGTGCACGCGCTCCTCGAGGCGGCGGGCCCACTCCTGCAATTGACCGTATGCCTGGCCCAGATCCTCCGCCATCTGGTTGAACGAGGCGGCCAGCAGCCCCAGTTCGTCCCCGGACTGCACGTGAATGCGATGACCAAGGTCGCCGCGGCCGATGCGCAAGGTGCCGTAGATCAGCTCGCGGACCGGACGGTGCACGAACAAGAAGATGAAGCCGCCGCCCGTCAAGCTGATGATGAGAGCAGCAAAGAGCGTGAAGCCCATCATCTGCGCCCGATGTTCGGCCAGTTGAGCGTCGACGGCATCCAGGGTCAGATGGACATCGATCACGCCGAGAATCTGCTGCCCGGCGGGGTGAGCATGGCAGGAGGCGCTGCTGCAATCCGCGGCGTTCTCGATCGGTTGGATGATCGCCAGGGTCCGCCGCCCGTCCGGCTCGACGAAAATGCGCATGCGGTCCTTGCGGTTCAGCCGCGACAGCGGTTGCGCCTGCGCGTGGCAGCCGTAGCATGCCTCGGCCGACTTATCCACCATCGTCCCGACTTCGCGCGGATCGGTGGAATGCCGCACCAGACCCTGCTCGTTAATAAGACGCAGCAACCGGATGCCGGGCTCGCGGCCGATGTCGCGGATCATCGCGTAGAGCTGCTCGCGGTCGTTCTGCAACATGGCGTGGCGAGCGCTATTGCGGATGATGTCGGCAACGCGCGTGGCGCTCAGATTGACCAGCCCTTCGAGATGCCGCTGTTCGAGCCGCTGCTGGAAAAACGCAAAACAGGCGGAGTAAACCAGCGCCCCGCCGATGAGACACCCCGCCAGCTTGGCCGCCAGGCCGAAGCGCGGCATGCGAATCGCGGAACGTTCAGGCATCGATCATTGGCGCTGTGCCGCCGCGCACGCCGGGGCGCGCGCTTCCTCTTCCCAGGCTGCCGGCGGCGCCGGTTCCACCGCATCCTCAAAGACGGGCAGATGCTGAGCGGCGAGGCGGAAGATCGCGAACCCGGCCGCCACCAGCCCCAGGGTCACCGCGACCTCGCTCCACTTCGGCATGTACTGCACGCCCGAAGCCCGTTCCAGCGAGGTAATGCTGACGTTCAGCCGGTTCGTGACAAAGCCCAGCAGATACATCACTGAGGATAGATAAATGGCCTGCGGGCTGCGGCGCGTCTTCTCTCTCAGCAGCAACATCATCGGCACAGCCATCAGCACGATCTCCAGCGTGAACAACCAGCGTTCGGCGCCGGGCTGGTCCAGCATCCCCCAGGCATGCCGGCCGGAGATGTCCATGAACCGCATGGCCAGGTAGACCGCAATCATCACCGCCAGCACGCGAGCGAGCTTCTGAATCAGCGGGAACTCGAGTTGCCGAGCGAACGCCCGCGCGCTGTGCCACGACTCGAAAATCGTCATGGCCAAACCGGTTGCGATGGCCGACACGAAAAACAGGATCGGCAGCAGCGGCGTGTACCACAGGGCATTCATCTTCTCGGGCATGATCAGGAACAGCGTGCCCAGCGAGCTCTGATGCAGCGTGGAGAGAATCACACCCAGAATCACGACCGGAATCATGAACCGGCGCAGCATCCGGCGCGCCCGCTCCAGCCGGAAACGCTCCAGCACGAGCGGGAGGAACTCGAGGAACAGAACGGTGGTGTAAAGCATCACACACCAGCCCACCTCGAACATGACCGAGTGCGGATTCCACATCACCAGCGGGTGCCAGATGTTCCACGGTTTTCCCAGGTCGAACATCAGCGCCGCGCAAACAAGCAGATAGCCCAGGAATGCGGTCAGGATGGCCGGCCGCACGATCGGCTCAAAGCGTTTGAGATGGAAGATGTGAACCGTTGCCGCGAGCGTGAATCCTCCGGCCGCGAGGCCCACACCGCACAGCACGTCGAAGCCGATCCAGATGCCCCAGGGAAAACGATCGCTCAGATTTGTTGCATCACCCAGGCTGCCGGCGAAGCGCAGGACGGTCGCGGCCAGCGCAGCCAGCAATAACACCGCGCCGACGATCCGCCAGAACGTGAATCGGGAGTGGGTCCTCATCAGCGTCCCTCCTCTCGCGCCACGTCCTCGCGGCGGCTGGTGATCCAATAGATCCCGCCCATCAGCACCGTGCCCACGGCGACGACCTGCGGGATGTGCTGCAGCACGCTCCACGTGAATGCGGGCAGCGGCGATTTCGGAATCAGCGTGTTGTAGCCAATCTGGTTGAAGGCAACGGCCGCGATCACGAACACCGACGTGCCTCCGGCCTCGGTCGCGCCGTAGACCTCCGGGTAATACTGAGACGGATTCGCGGCGATCCGTTTGCGCGCCTCGGCCAGGAGTTCGCTGCGCTCCCCGGTAATCGTGGCGTTCATCGGGCACACCGTGCTGCAGCGTGTAGGTTGATCCTTGACCAGCAGGTCGGCGCACATGTCACACTTGCGCATCCTGGGGAGCCGCGAATGCCATTCATACACCGGCACCTGGAACGGGCAGGCCGCCATGCAGTAGCGGCACCCCATGCAGCGGTCCTCGTGATAAATGACCGGACCCAGCCTGGTCTTCTCGAGGGCCGTCACCGGGCACACGGAGACGCAGGTTGGGTCCTGGCAATGCATGCACAACTTACGCGAGAAACGTTCCCCGTAGGTGCGGATCGTGGTTAACTTGCGGTCCGAGAGTCTTTCTTCCGCGGCGATCTTGTCGTTGTAAGGCAGGTTCTTGCCCGCCGCACAGGCCTGCTCGCATTGACGGCAACCGATGCACAAGGTGCTGTCGTAGAGAACAGCTTTTACCATCTCAAACTCCTCAACTTCCGGTCCTACCTCTACATATAACAGACAAAAGTGTCTGATGGTAGAATTTTTCTACATTCGGAAGTGAGTCGCAGCTAGCTGAGGAAGAACTCCTTTGCAGATTTTTTCCACACTTCAGGGGGCAGCGATGCCGTGGCGAACTCAGAAGGACGCCCGCCATCCGCTGCCGTGGCACCAGCCGGCATGGGCTGCAGGAGGTAGAATTTCTCCGCCGCGTCCCGCATCCAGGTCGAGATCAGAGTCACCGGCAGCAGGTTGCGCGTCGGCCCTTCCTCGTCAGGGGCGAAGACGGACATCAGCCAGCCATCGCCATACGGGTCGCGGCGCAGTAACGCCGGATCGTTCAGCAGATCCTGGTTCACTTCCACGATTTCCCCTTCGACGGGAGAAACCATTTCGATCTTATCCCCGTTCCGGAACAATGAGATAGCCTTCTGACCCTGACGCACCCAGGTACCTGGTTTGGGCAATTCGATGCGCTCCACGGGACCGGCGAATATGGCGGCGAACTCGTCGGCGCCGACGCGGTTCAGGTTCTTCCTTTCGCGCTGCACCCAGGTGTGGCCGGCGTGATAGCGCAACCGCTTGGGTAGATGGAAACCAGCCACGATTTCGTCCGCCGGCTCACCGCCGGCCTCCTGCGATTCAGCCAAACTCAATGCCGGCGCCTTGCCATGATTCATCACCCAGTCGATGGCGATGAAAACCGCGAAAGTGATGATGAGTAGTAGAACTGCCATTGTCTTGTGCTCCTTCTGGCCGCTCTCTGGGGCCACCCTCTACACTGCACGCCGGGGCCCAATCGAGCACTTCTCGTAAATGACTGATTCTTAAAGGAACGTTTTTGTCGATCCGTCAGAACACCGCTGAGAATTACAACATCGATGCTGTGGAGTTCAACAGTTCTTCGGGGTTCTGGACCTGCACGCTCGGGAATCACCTGCCCGTGCCGGACCGCCGCCGGGCGCACCTCAGACTGGTCGCTGGTTTCACAAACTCCTGCAAGTCATTGATTGCTGTGTAAAAGACGGACGTCTCACTCCCGTCCCAACACAAAATCGACCTCGAACATCTGGTAAACTGTCCGTCTCATGCCGACGCGTTCGTAGATCGCCTGAGCCTGACTGTTGCCATTCTCTACATACAATCGCAGCCCGCAGACCCCGGACGTTGTCCTCGCGAGATTTTCGATGTACCGATACAGCGCTCTGAAAACTCCCTGCCTTCGGAACATGCGCTCCACGTAAACGCTCTGGATCCACCAGAAGACGCCGTTGCGCCAATCCGACCATTCGTAGGTGATCATCATTTGTCCGGCGCGCCGCCCGTTCAACTTCAGCGACATAGTAAACGCCGCGAACAGGTTTTTCGATCAGCGCGTGGACTCCATCCCTCAGCCGGTCCAGATCCAGCGACAGATGTTCTGTCTCCAGGGCCATCTCAGCGTTGCCTCGGACCAGGAACTCGGCGTCGGCGGGCGTCGCCAACCGCACTTGTATCTCACTCATAGCTCGCCGCCGGTCTGCGTTGCGATTTTCCGCTCAGGAGGAAGACTCCTCAACTTCTCCCAGCACATCTTTGTGCTGGCCGGAACTCCAGTCGCGATCGAGCCGTCGCAGCGCCACCCGCAGCACATCGCGATGGTGCAGGATCTGACCCGGCTCCTGTTCGCTGATCTCCAGCCACAGGCGATGCAGCAGCTCTTCGTCCTCCGGCCAAAGGCGCGGCGGATGCGGCCCCAGATTGATGAAATTGCGATCCTCCACTCCCGGCTCAACGATCTCAAGCGAGAGTTTCGGCCGCGGCGCGGGCAGGTGCTCCCAGGCGTCGCCAAAGCTCTTGGCCAAGGCATCCAGGGGCATCTTGCCGGACACTCCGATCATGATCAGCGCCGACTTCAGCTTGGCAGCTGTCTCCAGGATGACTTCATTGACTTGCGTTCCGGGCACCACCAGCAGTTCGACGTGCTTGCCAGCCTTTTCCGCCAGCGTCACCACCCTACTGAACAGAATCTGGATGTCGGTGGAGAAAACTTGCCCCGCGGAGAGGTCATGCTCGCCCGAGCCGGCGCTGGTCAGGCGCTTGACCGTCATCACGACGATGTCCAACTCGCGCGTGTTGGTCTTCTCGAGCGCCCGCTGCAGGACGTCCAGGCGGTTGGGGTTGCCCACGGCCACGAGCACGCCGCCCGGTCTGACCCTCGGCAGCGCCGATTCGGGCTCCGGCGTCTCCTCGAGGTTGAACTTCTCCAACTCCGCTGCTTGCGCCGCCGTCTTGTGGCGCTTGTGAATCCTCTCGCTGATCTCGAAAAGCGTGAACAAGGCGATCGTAAAGCCGATGCCGGCGATCGTTGCCGTTTTCTTGGTCATCAGATTGGTGACCGCCAGAGCGAACAGAATCAGCGTGATCAGGAACAGTCCCACAGGAAGCTCGATGCCCTTGAGTTTGAAGTTCAGCGGCACGCGCCAGTCCCGCGCCTGCGGCTGCTTGTAGCGCAGCACCAGCACGGACAGCGACTTCATGGCGAAGCTCCAGATCACCCCAAAGGCGTATGCTTCGCCCAGCAGGTAGACGTCGCCCCGGCTGATCAGGATGGTCAGCAGCTGCAGTCCCGCGATCAGGTTGATGAGCCGCGACGTTGTGCCGAACTTCTTGTGTGGCTTGCGCAGGAGATCGGGCAGTACGCCGTCTTCGGCGACCCGATTCAGCACGCCATTCGAACCCAGGATTGCCGTGTTGACGGCACCCGACAGGATGATCGCGCCGACCACGACCACGAAGGCGTGAAAGCTCAGCCGCGCCCACAGCGGCCCTGAGAGGTACATCGCCAACCCGCCGATCAGGTTGTCGATGTACAGCTTGGTCCGTACTTCGTCCGGGATCAGCATCACGGCGAAGAACGACACCAGCGAAGTGAACAGCATGCTGTAGACGAAGATCACCAGGCCGGTCTTTTCGAGGTTCTTTAACTTGGGATGCGCAATCTCGCGGTTCACCTGCGCCAGGCTCTCCTCGCCGCTCATCGCCAGCAGCGAGTGCCCCAACCCCACCAGCACTACTACCCACACCAGTTGTTCCACGCCCGTCCCGTTCAGCCATCCCAGGGACTCGCTCGAAACGTGGAAGTTCTCTGGCGAGGGCAGCGGAACCGGATGGTAGCCGCGCGTGAGAATCGTGTACAGCGCCCAGACGATCAACATGACGACCATTACAGTCGTCACCTGCATGATGCGCAGGGCCTTCTGGCTGGATTCATGCACTCCGATGACGTTCTTGCGCCAGAAATAGACCGTCACCACAACCGCGAAGCCCGCGGCAAAGATCTTCGGATCGACCATCCAGGCCTTGTGGCCGGCCGCCTCCACCGACTCGTTCAGCAGCCCGGCGATGTACAGGCCCGCGCTGACCGCGCTGATTGGGCCGGTGAGCACGTAGTCGAACAACAGCGCCGACACCGAGAACTTCGCCAGCGTTCCGCCCAGAGCCTCGTGCACCACCTTGTACACGCCGCCGCGGACGAACATGCTGCAACTCTCGATGTACACCGCGCGGACGGCGTAGCTGAACAGCATGATCGCCAGGATGAACCAGGGAGCCGACTTCCCGATCGCCGTCTCAGCGATGCCACCCGCGTAAAACGCCGAACTGCCCAGGTCGCACAGCACAATGGCTGCCGCCCGCCAGAACGAGATGAAGGACAGCATCACGGTCGATGCCACCACCACCCGCGTGGCCATCCGGCGGCTTGAGTCACCATTCAGCATTAGGTCAATCTCCGGTTTGGCATTTCGCCTTCAGCCTTTTCCGCGGACATCGGTCTCAAGCCGTCCGCGGAGCACGACCTTCGCGAAGGGAATCAGGCTGCGTGGGCTGAACAGCACGTCGCCACGGTTCGATCCAGACGATCCGCACTCTTCCCGGCTCTGACCCCGAGGGCGGATCCGACAAGTAACCAATCTATCAGGAGTGACCCGATCCATCGCGCCTCGTCGCGAAAGACTCGCGGCCGGCCAAGCCGCTTCTAACAGGAAATGGGCGCCTGACGGGTCGTGCGTCGGCTAATTGCGTGGCGACGGCTTGCGTGGCCGGGAATCGCGCCCGGCAGTTGACGCTCCCGGCTGCACGCTCGTGGGCACGGGGAAAAGGAAGGTCTCGGTGAACTCATGGCCCGGCGCCTGGACGACGGTCATCGTCACGCGGCTCGGCGACAGGTTGGTCAAGGTCATGAAGTATCCTCGCTCAGCCTCATCCGGACGCAGCGGGACCGTCGTCGGTTCGGCATTGGCAAACTCGAAAACAAGCTGCGCGGAAACCGGGTTCAGAAAAACCGGCGATCGCCCATCCCACTGAACGGTCAGTCGGTCCCGGTCCCTTCTCGCGGTCAGTGAAACGGAGCTTGGGGGCACGCTCGCCGAGGAGGTCCAACGCAACAGCACCGGGCGCACAACATCGGACTCGAAGAGCCACAGCCACGCCGCGCCGCCTATTGTCAGAACGATGACCAGCGCGAGCAGCCTCCACATCCAGCGGGGCACCGACTCCAACGCACTATCGGTATGTGAATCTCCACTAGAGCTGCCTGCGCCGCCGGGCACGCGCGCAGCGCGTGGAGCAGTTGCTGGAGGTTCAGACAGGGGTGGGAGCGGCTCGATCACGTTGTTTTCGATCTGCGGATGGCCCTCGCCCAGGGACGGTAGCGCATGCTCCTGGTGGACCATGGCCGCGCGCGAGGCCGCACTTTGTTCGCCCACGCTCACCACCGCCGGATCGATCACCCACAGCGGGTCGCAGGGGACCAGCCGCTGAGCCTCGCTTTCATAAACATGGACGGCGGTCCAGACGTCGCCCTCCCGGCGCGGCTGGAGTACGCACAGCAGGCTGCCCGGCGTGGAGAAAAATCGCATGTGCAACTCGCTGTCAAACTCCGCCGGAACCCGCTCGCCTCCAATGCGGCTGACAAACCAGCCCAGGACTTCAAAATCCTGGGCGGCCAATTCCCCCTTCAGGCCATCCAGCAGACAAGCCAGCGTCCCCTGTTCGCGGCCGGTCAGACGGAAGGACGGACCGTAGGAGCACCCGCAATCGATGGGCGCCCAGCCTTGGAGTTCCATCCCCGCGGCCGAGCGGCGCCCGTACAGCACGCCGCCGATCTCTACGCCGGCCCGCCGGTTGCCAAACCTGGCGCGGTAGGCGGCGGCCCGCAGCTCCTCCAGCAACGACTTGGCGGCGATGATCCGGACGGCGCGATCGGATGCGGACCATACGACCTGATCGGCCTCAATACTGTCCAATCCGGTTCGCGACTTTTCCTCGATCATGGGATCTGATGGAGCGGCGGGAATAAAGGGGACGTCCGGCGAATCCTGCATCTTGCTCCTGGGGTCCGACTCCATTCAGAGAATCCTGAGGTCGATGCGGTGTCTTTACTCTCTCACAACGGCGGCCGGACTGGCGATCTCGTGGCCAAGCCGGTCCTGAATGTGAATCGCACTTGACGGATCGCAGCGCGGAAGCGGCCGCTGGGGGTCAACTTCACAACTGCATTCGGAAAGAGTAGGATTTCGTCTTGCACGCGACGCGCCCAGCTCTGCTTCTGCCCAGGAAAGGGATCCATATGCCAGCCCTCCATTCGCTTTTGACGCTATTGTTGGCTGCCGGGACTGCTCTGGCCGCGGCCGGACCCGTCGTTGAAGTGACAGGCGGCGAAGTCCAGGGCCGCCTCAGCGCGGCCGGTGGAGCGGTATTTCAGGCGATCCCATTCGCTCAGCCTCCGGTTGGAGAACTGCGCTGGCGCGAGCCGCAGCCCGTGCGGCCATGGAGCGGCATCCGTGACGCGACGCGCTACGGTGCGCCGTGCGCCCAGGTCGCGGCCGAATGGAACGCTCGTGCCGCCGCGCTGGGCAGTGAGGATTGCCTCACCCTGAATCTGTGGAACTCCGAATGGCCGGCCAAAACAAAGAAGCCCGTCATGGTGTGGATCCACGGGGGCGCCAACATGGGCGGCTGGGCGCTGGGCGCGGGCGGCATCGAACCGCCATTTGACGGCGAGAAACTGGCGCGCTTCGGCGTTGTCCTGGTGAGTGTGCAATACCGGCTCGGCGTGCTGGGCTTCATCGGCCATCCTGAATTGACGGCCGAGTCGCCGCATCACGCTTCCGGCAACTACGGCCTGCTGGACCTGATTGCCGCGCTGCAATGGGTTCAGGCCAACATCGCCCGATTCGGCGGTGATCCGCGGCGCGTGACGATCTTCGGGCAGTCGGCGGGCGCCATGGATGCAGGCCTGCTGATGGTCTTACCGCTCGCTCGCGGCCTGTTTCAGCGCGTGATCGGACAAAGCGGCACGGTCTTGATCCAGGGCCGGCCCACCGCGACTGCCGCTCAGGCCGACCATGCCGGCCAGGCGCTGGCCACCAGGCTCAACGCGCCGGCGACCGGGGCGATTGCTTACCTTCGCGCGCTTAGCGTCGCGGAGATCCTCAAGGCTTCGCCACCCTATGGCGGCGGGGGTGAAGGCCGGCCGGCCCCGAGCATCGATGGCTACGCCATCCCCGAATCGCCGGCCGCCGTTTTCGCTGCCGGCAGACAGGCGCCGGTGCCGCTGCTGATCGGCAACACCGGTCGCGAGTTTGCATTCAATGGCGACGACGAGGCGCTGCGGAAAGCCGTGGCGCAGTTCTTCGGACCGCTCGCGCCGCAGGCATTGAAACTCTACGGGCTCGCCGGCGAGCCGGCCGCGGAGAGCTATCCACCCTACGGCGGCGTGGGTTCCCAATTCAGCACCGATATGGCTTTCCGCTGCCCGGGCGTGCTGATCGCGGGCCAACATGCCGCGCATTTTCCCACCTACCAGTACGAGTTCACGGTGGGACCCGACTCGAGCGGCGTGCCGCACTCGGGCGAACTGCAGTTCGTCTTCGGCACTCGCGGCGTGAAGGAGAGCGCCGACCCGGACCCGCAGCGCACCGCGGAGGTTCAGGGTTACTGGACCAACTTTGCGCGGTCCGGCGATCCGAATGGCCGCGGATTGCCCGTTTGGCCGCGCTACGATGCCAACCGGCGCGCCTATCTCGAATTCACCCTCAACGGGCCGGTAGCGAAAACAAACTTGCGCGCGGCGGTTTGCACTCTGTTCGTGCAACGCCTGAACTCCAGCCCCAGTGCGCCGGCGCCCCGGTAGGTTGCGCTGCGGATTTGTAGAAAAAGCTGCGGGCGCGATGGCAATCGCCGGCCCGTTGACGAACCGGACGACTCAGTCGAATCAGCAAGCCGGAAGAAGCGCTCCAGTCAGGTCAACGCGCCACGCCCGCTCAGGCGTCCTGGAACAGGATCTGTCGGCGGCACAGGTCTTTCGGTCCAATCACGCGGTGATTGAGATCGTTGATTCGAGCTAGCTGCACATCGGCGTCCTTGACACGGTAAACTCCCGGTCCCGCCGCGATGAGCTCGGCGTTCCCTTTCAGCGCGAGCTTTGTCGGACCGTCGTTGCCCCGAGTCGGGATTTCATAGCCTAAGATGAGCGGGCCCGAACGGAAGGTGTGGTAGCCGGAGATGCTGTGCCGGTTGAACGTGGGCTCGCTGCCTGTTTTCTGAGTGAAGCTCAGCGCCAGTTTGTCACCCTCAGCGAGCGGGACCCGGCAGATCAGGAAGCCCTGTGTGTGCGTGCACGGCACGGTCTCGCCGTTGCGGCGAAGCTCATGACCGCTGGTCCAGGACGGCGCGACCAGTCTCAGCTCCACGTCGCCGCGCAGCGTACTGTTCAGCACGTTGAAAGCCACGGTCCCGTCGTAGGGGTAGCCGGTAGTTTGGCCCAGCGTGACAACGCCGTTTGCAAGTTGCAGTTTCGCCCTGCTCTCCCAATAGAACGGAACCCAGAGCGTTCAACGGCGTAGTGTAATAGGCGGATTCGACTGCCCGCGACAAGCCCTCCGCGCCGCGCATGGTGCAGCACCAGTAAGCCTCGTACACGCTGATCGCGAGGAACGGATCGTGCGCGCCTGAGCAGGTGTTCGCTCCGAAGCCGCCATTGGCGCGCTGGCCCGCCGTGAGTCCGTTGAAGTAGATGTGGTGCGCGTCCTCGAGATACCCGGGCTTGCCGGTGTGCTGCCACAGTTGCGTTGCCACCATGAAGGAATCGACCACCGCGCAAGGCTCCGTCCATTCCGGGCGGCCGAACCAGTTGTAATTCTCGTAGTTCTCGGTCATGGCCTCTGTACGGTACAGCAGGTAGCGCTGTTCGACGGCCTCCAGCAGGCCCGGCTCGCGGGTCATCTCCCAATAGCGCAGTAAGGCGCGCAGCGTCGTCAGCGTGGAGTGCGTCTGGACCTTGATCCCGGCCAGGTTGACTTCCAGGAATCGGCTCACCATCTCCTGGCACAAGTCCTTCAGCTCTCGCGTCGGCAGCAACTGGTAAGCCTGCGTGATGCCGTCCAGAAAGATAAAATCGCAGCCGATGTCGCTCGACACCGACCAGTTGCCGATCCGGCCCGAGATCGTACCCGCGTACGCGCCGGTTTTCTTGCGCAAGTTAGGATCGATCGGGTAGTTCTTGTGGAAGCCGCGCGTCGGCAGCGCCAGATTCTTGACGATGCGCTGGATCATGTCCAACACACGCTCGTCCTTCCGCCATCGGTAGCACTCGCAAAGTCCCCGCAGCACCCACCCGTGACCTGAGAACTGCTGTTCATCGATTGCGTCGTTGCTGTGCAAATGGCCGAAGTAGCCCTGCTCGTTCATCTTGGCCGGGTAAAGCCGGAGCGTCTCGTCCAGGTACTGCGCTTCGCGGTGCGTCGCTTGCGAGAGTAGCGCCAGACCCAGCACCAGCCGCCCCGGCGTGTCCCCCGGCCAATCATGGTTGACCTCGCGCTGGAAGACCTGCGCCGGCTGGAAGTACTCCGTCTCGAGACGATCGAAGTTCTGCCGGGCCCGTTCCGCAACGTCGCCGCCGATCTCGATATCGGTGAAACGGATGGGGACCGGTTGTTCCGCGGCGCCGGCTCTGAGCCAGCCGCCCGTGGCCAGCGCAGCCAGGGTCCCGCCCAGCAGGCTGCCACCCAGGAAGCTACGCCGGCTAGTGCCGCGGCCGCCCTCGAAGTCTTGTGCCACTCGATGCCACGATTTCATGGTTGGTTTCCTTCAAAGATCAGCATCTCGGAGCCCATCGGATTCTCGATGCGCACCGGGATGCCGGCCTGCAGCAGGCGCGCCCCCTCCATCTCGATCACCTGCCCGCTGTTCATCAGCTTCACACGATAATTCTGGCCGAAATCCAATCCCCGCGGCCGGAACACATAGGTGCTGTCCCCGGCGGCCGATGTGCGGAACAACGTAGCTACCGCCCGCCCCCCATCCTGCGTCGCATACTCCAGAACCAGCCACGGCGAGGGCCCCCTCATTTCCAGCAGCGGAGTGTGATGGTACACCTTGCTGTTGATCATGATCGGCCGCACTTCGTCTTTAAACACCTGCACCGCCTCGCGGATGGTCTGGTGCGCGATGGGGTTGAAATCCTCGATCGTCGGGCTGATTCCCCGGAAAATCGGCCGGCTGATCATCGCGATGCGCAACTGTTCATTGAGGTCGCCATCGGTCGCGTGGTCGCCCACTTCAGTCCCAAAGGTGCGCAACAGAATCTCGGGCGGCAGGATCCACGTCATTCCGTTCAGGATCTTGAGATTCCGGGGACCCCGCATCCAGTCGGAGAGTTCGGTGTTGTGAAAACGCCGCAGGATGCCGAGGTCGAGACGGCCTCCGCCGCCGGCGCAGTTCTGCAGAATCACATTTGGAAAACGCTGGTGGATTCGGTCGAAGATGCCATATAGGCTATCGACGTAGCGCCACATCAGATTTTCCGTGAATCCGTCCTTGATTCGATTGCCGCCCTCCTCGACGCTGTGGTTGTAATCGAGGCGGAACATGTCGAGGTCGTACTTCTGAATGAGCCGCGCGATTTCCGACTCCACCCACGCCGCCACTTCCGGCCTGGTCAGATCGAGTTGGCGCCCGCCGGCTACCGGTTTGCCGTCGCGCCTCATGAGCCACTCCGGGTGCTGCTTGCGCAACTCGCTGGCTTCGCCCGCGCTTTCGATCTCCACCCACAGGCCGAACAGCATGCCATTCTTGCGCGCGTACTCGCGAACGGGCGTGATGTCGTTGGGTAGCCAGGAACCCGCATGCCAATCGCCGACGTTTTTCCACCACACGTTCGGATCCGGGCCGAACCAGCCGGCGTCGATCAGGAATTCCTCCGCGCCCACATCGTGCGCCAGGTCGATCTCTCTCAGCAGCCCGGGCTCGCTCTCGTGGTCCACGATATAGCCGCGGTGATTCGACTCCACCTGGTATTCGCGGCCCGGAATGGGCGGCAGGATCACTTCCCTCCGCACGTGCTCGTGCAGCGCCTGGATGACATGGTCCAGGTCCGCTGCCATGAGAAGCATGTGCGTTTCCGGAGTCTTGACGGTTTCACCGGGATCCAGAACTCGAAGCGCCGGATCGGCCGCCGCGGGACCCAGCGAGAACAACAGCCTGGCCCGATCGCGTGCCTCGTCGGTCGCGCCCCAGACACTCGCTTTCCAGTTCCCGCTGTAGCCCAGTGAGCCGGCGAACCATTCACCGGTCACCCGGTTGTGGGCGAAGAACGTGGGATGGCCCCACCCCGACTTCCCGTGCGTGCCCGCGATGCTCCTCGTGTCGTTCGCGATCGACTGGAACTTCCAGGCCCCTTCGTTGCCCCATTCCTGGATCGAGGCGTAAGCCACTTCAAAAGGATCGCTCTCCTTCTCGATCCTCTCCTTATAATTCGCCGTATTCCAGAGCGTCCCCGCCCAAGGCGATACTCGTGTGATCGCCGTGCCTTCGCTCCCGTGATTGGTGACCTCGAGCCAGCGAACCAGCACCGGTCCACCGCCGAGCAGCGTCCTGATCTTGACGCCGACAGGCCTCGCACTGCTCTCGAGTTCGACGGTCACCAGCAGACCTTCGGACGGCGTCCGGACCTGCTCCTGATAGGCCTTCACCCACTTCCAGCTCCCTCCCAGGTCCTGGCCCTCCATCGCGAGTTCGAAGGCATCAGCAAGCGGGGCGACGCCGGACTGCTTCTCTCCCTCGAGGTGAAACTCCGGCTTAATCATGCCCGTGGCGAGCCAGTAGCGGTTGATCCAATGCCCGCTTCTGAGCGCCTCGTCGCACACCGTGAGCCCGGAGCTGTATCTCGCACCCGGCTCGGCTTCGTTGCGGATGACCGCCCGGCTGTAGCGCTGGTTTGGAGCGGCTGCGTAGATCGCGCCCAGTCCGGCAAGCCCCATGGCCACACTCAGCAGAATCGATCGCCTTCGCCACCCTCGCATGGTCCTCATCCCTCTCTCATTTCCTGAAAAATGCCGCTTTTCGCACTCTCCCGCGGCACGGCGTCTTTGTGGTTGATAAGCATCTATCTTTTATGAATAAAAGGCTTAGCTGAATCTTGGCGAGAATTCACTCTGCCCGCCACGCACGCTGAATTCACGATGTTTTGGCGGTCTTCTCAGGGTCGAAAATGGCGCCTCGGACGGGGTTGAGCCGACCCGTCCGAGCCATCCAGGCGCGAAACATGCGCGCAAAATCGTCGGCCCGCGGCGAGGATTCCAGCTCCTCCAGCGAGAAGCGCATCTTCCTCTTCCAATTGGGGTATTGCCATGTTGTACCGGGCAGGTTTTGTTGCTCCAGTTCCTTGGTCAGGTCTTCCTGGTTCAGCAGCAGCAGCATGGCAGGGGTCGATGCGAGGTAGCCGATGATGGCGTTGTGCAGCTCACCCGTCAGTTCACTCCAATCGACCGCTTCGCCCGGGAACCCCGGCGGCAGGAAGCCCTCCCGAATCAGCGCGTTAAGTAGTTTCAGCTTGTCCGTGCGGCGCTCCTCGAGCTGCCGGCGATGCTGCGAGGGATCGGGCATCAGACCGTTCGCGCGACGGGCCTCGATGTCCTTGCCAGCCCAGAAACCGGCCAGCGTCGGAAGGTCGTGGGTAGTGGAGGAGACCAGAGCATGCTGGGGATAGTCCTGCGGGCGCGTAGGCTCGCCGTCCCAACCCCGCTCGAAATAGAACAGGCGATAACTGAGAATCCCAAATCGTTCCATGGCTGCGCGCAGTTCAGGTGGAACAGTGCCCAGATCCTCTCCAACCACCAGGAAACGGCGACGCACGCTCTCCAGGGCGAGGATGCGCAGCAGGTCCTCACAGCATTCACGCACGTAGGTCCCCTGATTGGCTGCCAGTCCGTCGGGGATCCAGAACAGCCGACAGAAGCGCATGAAGTGATCGATCCGCAACGCGCCGCCATGGCTGCTGTTGCGGCGGATGGTCTCGACAAACAACCGGTAGCCGTCCTCGCGGTGCGCGGTGGAATTGGGCGGCGGAAAGGCCCAATCCTGGCCTTCGGGAGCGAAACTGTCCGGTGGCGAGCCGACACGGCATCCGCTGGCGTAATAGCGGCTATGGGCCCACAAATCCGCTCCGCATTTGTCGGTGGCCAGCGCTAGATCGTGGTACAGCCCAATCGTCATGCCGGCGTCCAGCGCCTCCTTCTGGGCGGCCGCCAGTTGGAGATCGACCTGCCATTGCAACCACTCATGAAACAAGACGCGGCGCCAATGGCTGTCGGCGAACTTGCGGGTGGCCAGAGTCTCGGGCGAACGGTAAGGCTCCGGCCAGTCCTGCCAGATCCACATTTCGCGGTCGCCTGCGTGCAGGACCTCGTCCAGGGCGCAATAGGCCGCGAAGCGCTCGAGCAATTCGCCCTGCTGACGGCGCCAGGCATCAAAACTGCGCGCCCGTTCGGTGCCCCGCCGCCACTCCTCGCGCAGAAAACGACGGAACAGCAGACGGAGAATGCCAAGTTTCATGCGGGCGACTTCTTCGTAACAGACCTGGTCGCGACTGCGCAGGGACGCCAGTTCGGCCTGAAATCCCTCACCCGAGGTGATTCTCCGCGCCGCCGGGCAGGCGGCGAAGTCGGCGACGGCTTCGACGTCAAGATAAATGGTGTTGCGGGCAAAGGCGGAGAGGGGAAGGTAAGGGCTGACGTTGTAAGGCTCGCGGTTGTGCAGGGCGTGGAGCGGGTTCAACCCGATGAAGGAGACGCCCAGCGCGGAAGCGGCCCAGCGCGTGAGGCGGCGCAAATCGGTGAAATCGCCAATCCCCCAATTGCGATCGGAGCGAATGCCGAACAGGCTGACGGCCAGTCCGGCCAGCTTTCCGCCGTCGTTCAACACTTCCGGCAGCCAGGCTCGCTCCGGGGCCACGATCAGCCGGCAAGTGGAGGTCCGCGGAGGACCGGGACGGCCTTCAACCATGGCCTGGACGTCGTGGTAACCCAACTCGGGGGCTCCGGGCAAGGGCAAACTGAGCGCCAGGTATCTCTCCTGGGCGACCGTGTGAGCTTCGATCGAGGCCAGGCTGGAGAGCGCGTACAAGCACGAGTCCAGACGACCGGTTTCCAGACGGAGCGTCACGGCGACGTTTCCGTCGGGCACGGTCCTTTCGGGCACAGTGAGCCGCAGGGCGGGCCATGGCTCGGCGACCGAAACCACCACAACCGGGGGCAGACCGCGGGTCCAGCGGCTCGCCTCGAGGGACTCCGCGGAGAGCCGCAAACGGCCGGCGCTGGAAGCGTCGAGCCCCAGCGAGGTCAGAATGGCGGCCTGGCAGGCCGTGGAAGCGTGGTGCTGATGGCCCCAGATGTCCCAGTAGTCGCGGTCCACTCCGAGTTTGTCACACAGGAGGTCCAGTAGGTCTGGGGGCAGTGGTTCGGTCACTTGAGTGCCTTTATTGTCTCAGTTTTGACCGGCAGCCCGGGCCCGCCCAACACAATGGGCGGAAGTGACTTGTTTTCCTTCAAGCCCGACCTGACCTGCAGATCGAACAACAGGAATCGCACCTGGTAGTGGGATAATCTCTAATGAGGGACATGCAAGATTCGATTCGCGAGAACCAGATTCAACTGGGTGAAGAGCCCGCCAGCCTGTACGCGCAGATCGACACCGAGGGGACGGGTTTTGAGGACAGCCTCGTGCTGACCAAGGTGGACCAAGCGATCAACTGGGCACGGAAGAACTCGATCTGGCCGATGACGTTCGGGCTGGCCTGTTGTGCCATCGAGATGATGGCGATGAGCGCGTCACGTTTTGATATCGCGCGCTTTGGGGCCGAGGTCTTCCGCGGCAGTCCGCGGCAGAGTGACCTGATGATCATCGCGGGACGGGTTTCCAACAAGATGGCGCCGGTGATCCGCCGCTTGTATCAACAGATGCCCGAACCGCGCTGGGTGATATCGATGGGCGCGTGCGCCACCTCCACCGGCGTGTTCAGCAACTACGCGCTGATCCCCGTGAACCAGGTGATTCCTGTGGATGTGTACGTTCCCGGCTGCCCTCCGCGACCCGAGCAATTGATCTACGCCATCATGCTGCTGCAGAAAAAAATTGAGAAGCAGCGCGGGACAGCGCTGGACGTGCTGAATCTTTCCTAGGAAATCCAGAACACATCGGCCTAGCCGAATGGGATGCAGGGCCGGCGTCGCAGTTGAGCGGAAAGTCTCCTCAAGCCGCGCGCTGCAGACTCCGATAAGACTGATGTGGCGGGCGAGGCCGCCTGGGGAGGGACCATGGAACTAAACAGCATTAGCCTTGCCAACTTATACCAAGTGACGGCGCAGTCGTCGACGTACGTGTTCACGCCGCAGGAGCGCGCCGAGCAATCGCGTTTGATCCAGGCCGTCAAATCAGTCAATCAAAGCGGGATGTTCGGAAGCACTGAGGAATTGGTGTTCACCACCGATCAGCCGACCGGCCGTCCGGTCGTGCAGTTGATCAACAAAGAGACCAAGGAAGTCGTGCGGCAGATCCCACCCGAGTATCTGCTTCGTCTTTCAGAAGACCCTCAGCGGATAGCGCGCTGACCAGGGCAGGGACCGGCGCGCGAACTTGGGTATAGAGGCAAGGACAATGTTTTCAAATCCTTACGAGGGACAGCTGGAACAGCAGGTGCTGAGTGCGGAGCCTGTCGAACTCGTAGCCATTGTGTATGATCACCTGATTGCGGCGATTGAAGAGGCGCGCAGACATCTGCGCTCTGGAGATCGAGCCGCGCGCACGCGCTGCATCACCAAGGCTTTTGCTTTGATCGGCGAACTGGCATACTCGCTGGACACCCGGCAGGGGGGAGAAGTCGCGCTGAACCTGCGACGTCTTTACGGCTTTGTTGGCAACCGACTGGTCCAGGCCCAGAGCTACCAATTGGAGCAGCCCTTGATCGAGGCCCGGCAGACCCTGGAACCGCTGCGCGACGCCTGGAAGGCGGTCGGGCGCGCGGGCGTCACGGACGCCGCGAACCGCCTACCAGTCTCCGGTTCCGGGGAGGGCGCGAGACTCGCTCTGCATGCTTGAGGATTTGCGGTCGCCGACTCAGCGCGGGCTGGGAGCGGGGAGGGGTATGTCGTTCCTGCACCGCCCAGCCGTGGATGTCGCATTGGCACAGGGAGATGCAGAGCTAGGGTGTCTTCGCGACCGGGGCCGCTGCGCCAAGCCCGGCTATCGTTTGAGCGCCGTTGGTGGTTGGGGTTCCGCCGGCTGCCGTGGCGCCGCTGGAGTCGGCACTGGTGGGGATGGCCGAAGTCTGATGCAATGATTTTTCCAAGAACTGCGCCATACCAATCCCGCCATTCTGGCTGATGAGACGCGCCAGGTTTTCCTGCGCCAATGCCATCATCGAGCCGCTGGCTGTGTTGGAGTCCGCGCCAGGCTCGCCGAATTTTGCGGATTTCAGGATTTGCTCGATGAGCAGGGACTCAAATTCCTGAGCGACCTGGTGAATGTTCCGAGGATCTTTGGCTGTGCACCCGGAGGTTTGGGGACCATTCGCCTCGATTTGAATTTGGCATGCGCTGACCGGGCCGGTTCCCATCGTCAAATCACCTCGATCTCAGCCTCGAGGGCCCCGGCGGCGCGGAGATTCTGCAGCACGGCAATCACATCCCTGGGAGTGGAGCCCACTGCCATCAGCGCTTTGACTAGGTCGTCAACGGTGGCGCCCTTTTTCAAAGTGATGCTCCGGGCGGGCTCCTCCTTGGCGGTCAGATCGACCTTCGGCGTCACGACCGTCTCTCCGCCAGCAAGCGGGAGGGGTTGTGAGGTCTCGTAAGTGGTTTGAACTTGCACCGACAGGTTTCCATGGAGAATTGAAATGGGCCGGATCGCGATCTCCCGCCCGAGCACGATCGTGCCGGTCCGTTCATTGATGACGATCCTGTTTTGCCGGTCCGTCTCAAGAGTCAGCGCTTCGATCTCGGCGATAAACTCCACTTCGCGATTCTTCCAGTCCTCGGGTAATCGGACGACCACCAGCCCTGAACTCTCACAGTCTGCGATGGCGCTCTGGAAGCGCTTATTGACCACTGCCGCCAGGCGTGCCGCAGTCGTGAAGTCGGCCTGTTTCAACTGCCAGCGCAGCCTATCGGCCGGCATCACGGACGGCGCGGCCTGCTCAATGATCGCCCCGCCCGGGACCCGTCCGGCGGTCGGATGATTGACGGTCGCACTGTTGCCCCGGCCCCGGGCGGCCGCAAAACCACCGGTCACCACCGACCCCTGGGCCACGGCGTAAACGACGCCGTTGGCGCCCTTCAGAGGCGTCATCAGCAGCAATCCGCCCTGCAGGTTGGTCGCGTCGCCGACGGCCGCGACATTCACGTCGATTCGAACGCCAGGCTGGGCGAAGGCCGGCAAGTTCGCCGCCACCATCACAGCAGCCGTGTTGCGGACCTGAATCGCCGTCGGGTCGACTTGGACCCCCATTTTTTCGAGGAGATTGGCCAGGGTTTGAGCCGGGAAGACCGGCTGGCGCTTGTCGCCGGTCCCGTTGAGGCCGACGACAATCCCGTAGCCGATCAACTGGTTCTCTCTAACCCCCTCGAGCGACGCGACTTCTTTTAACCGGACCGACGCCGCCGGCAGGGCCTGGGCCGCGGTTATGAGAAGCACGAGGATCAGGGAGTTGGTGGAAGTCCGCATGGTTCAGAAAGGAAGCAGCCCCAGCAACAGCCTATAAAGGAAGTTTGGCCGGCGAACGGCGTCGTTGACGACGCCCCGGCCGTCGATCAGTACTTCGAGCTCGGCCAGTTGATCGGAGGAGACCTGATTGGACGGAGTGATGTCGTTCCAGCGGGCGATCCCACGGAGCGTCACCTTTTGCTTCTCCGAGTTGATCTGAATCAGCTTGTTGCCCTCCACGATCAGGTCGCCGCTGGGCAAGACTGCGATTACGCGGGCCGTCAGATTCGTTGTTATGTCGCTGGTGCGGTTTGTCAGGCCCTGACCGGCAAGTTGCGTGTTGGTCGTCGTGTTCAGCAGATTAGCCAAGGGACCGGTGGCATGCGGGATGCCGGCCAGAGCGGAGATGGAGGCGTTGGCCTGGCTCTTCCGCGCCGTTGTGGTGGCGCCGACAGAGGACGCGCTGGCGTGGTCGGAAATGATCACGGTCACGAGGTCGTTGACGTGCGATGCCCGGAGATCGCGCGAGACATCGGCAAATCTGCCGCCCGGGTCAAAGGTGGAACCGGGCGATGTCCCGGGCCGCGCCGGGTGGGCTTTGAGTTCTGTCAGGATCTCGTCGATGGCAGATGGCTTAGGCGTAGGTTGGGGCGCATCCTTGGGCGATTTTGACGCCGCCAGCACATCCGCCCGGCTGAACAGCAAACACATCGACAACCAGAGCGCTGTCCGCATATCACTTACCCCCAGACGTGGCCGAGGCCTCACCCTTTCCCGTCAACAGGACGCGGACTTGTTTCCCGGTCTCCAGGTTGCGTACGAAAATGAATTCTCCGCGCCGTCCATCGCGCTCGGCCTGCGTGTCAATTCCCACCGCCACTCCTCCCACGCGCGCCACGACGCGAACTGTTTCACCCTGCAGAACGGCGGGAGGCGCTTGCAAGATCTGAGGTCGAATCGTGTCCCCGCTGCGCAAAGGCTGCTTCAGAATCGATCCTTCGAGCACTGGCGGTTCGGCTCCGACCTGGGCCGAACAGCCCGATTTCACGACAGATTCATAATCGGCTTTGGCGAGAACGTCCCCGGCCTGCAGATCGCGGCGGGCTACGTAGACCGCCTGCGCCAGTTGGAATCGCCCCAGCACCTTAACGGGGACGGTCCGATGGGCGTCGTATTCCAGCGCAGCGCGCCACAGGAAACTGCAAAAGCCGTCCGACTGGGAGAGTAATTGCGGGCCCGACGGAGACAAGCGCAGCTGCCCAGCGGGTCCCACCGACGGCTGGAGCGAGATGATCTGGACCAGTTTGACCATCTCGTGTCGGGCGAGAAGCGCGACCTGCACGGCCTGGGCCGCGTCCTCCGAGGCCAAGTGTGGCAGCCGCCTTTGCACGCAAATCCCTTCGGCGGGCGTATCAGCTCTGGGGACCAGACCCCACCGCCGCATCTCGGAAGGCGCGATCCATCTGCGGTTTCCGGGGTCCGGGGTCGCGGTCAGAATGCGATCGGCAGAGATTGAGTCTGGCGCTTGCGCAACCTGGGCCAGGGCCGCTGCTCGCAACACCGGACCATCTATCTCCAAGCACGAGCCGGCGGTCATGGCAGCGGGCAGCAGGACGGCGCAAAGGAGGAGTGGGGGGAGACTGCGCACCAGTATCACCTCGATAAGTTGTTGACCTGCTGATACATTTGATCGGCAGCCGTAATCACCTTCGAATTCGCTTCATAGGCCCGTTGGCTGACGATCAGATTGACCATTTCATCGACCACGGAGACGTTCGACTGTTCGGTGTAACCCTGCATCAGAGTTCCCATTCCTTCCTGACCGCCGGGCAGGCCGATGGTGGCCGCGCCGGAGGCATCGGTAGGCGTGTAGAGGTTGCTTCCAAGGCCATTGAGCCCTGCCGGGTTGGGGAAATTGGCGAGCTGGATCTGGCCCACGACCTGGGCCGAGGCCTGATTCGGCAGGGTCACACTGACTGTTCCGTCCGTGGCGATGGTGATGCTTTGGGCGGTGGATGGAATGGCGATCTGCGGCTCCAGCATGTTGCCACTCGAGTCCACGATGTTGCCGTTGTTGTCGAGCTGGAACTGACCGGCCCGGGTATAGGCCGTTTCGCCGCTGGGCAGGTGGATCTGAAAGAAACCGTTGCCCTGGATGACCAGGTCCAGCGGGTTGCCCGTGGTCTGGAAGCTTCCTTGGGTGAAGATAATCTCGTTGGAAACCGGCTTGGTGCCGAGGCCTAGCTGCAGACCGGTCGGAACATAAGTTTGCGCGCTGGAGGCAGCACCGGGCTGGACCACGGTCTGATACAGCAGGTCCTGAAATTGTGCGCGCCGCGACTTGAAGCCGACGGTGTTCGCATTGGCCAGGTTATTGGCGATATTGTCCACATTCATCTGTTGGGCTGTCATGCCACTGGCGGCGCTGAACAAGGCTCTGATCATTGGGTTGCCTCTCTCTATGCGGTGACTTTGGCGACGTCCTCCACGGCGTAGCGATCGAGGTCTCCGCCCATCTGGGCCGCTTTGTTGAGCGATTCAAACTGTCGCATGATGTCGATCAGCCGAACGGAGGCCTCGGCCGGGTTCAGATTTGACTGTTCCTGGAAACCCTGGCGAAGCTGCGCGGTCGAGTGCTGGAGCCCCTCCAGGGAGTTGGAGGCGAGTTGAAAATAGCCGCCGGCGCGCTTCGTGGACTGCGTTTCGTCCGGCCAATTCACCAGTTTCAACCGGCCTACTTCGACGCCTTGCTGCCTTACGGTCCCATCCCCATCCACGCTCACGGGCAGGGCGGGGTCCAGCTGAATCGGCTGTCCGCTATCACCGCTGAACTCGAAGCCCTTCGGGGTCACCAACTTGCCGGCTGAGGTAACGGTGAATCTGCCGTCCCGCGTAAACAGGGCTCCGTCGGGGCCCTGGACTTGGAAATAGCCCTTTCCGCTTAGCGCCAGATCATTCATACTCCCCGTGGCGCGCAATTCCCCCTGGGATGTGTCCGTCCAGTGGCTCTGCACAACAGGCAGGCAAGATTGTGCCGGGCCGGCGCCGTCTTGCTGGGCGGACTTGGTTTCCTCGGAAAAGTAGATGGAGAAGCTCTCCCTGTCGGCCTTGAAGCCCGGCGCGGAGGCGTTGGAGAGGTCGTTGGCAACAAGGTCCAACGACTCCAAACGGGCTCTCATACCGGCCGCCGCCGTGATGGTCAGAGGATCCATAGACCCGCAAACCAGTGTGCAAGGCGAATGCCAAATCACAGGCGGCACAATCTAAACGAGTTGACGAGGATTCGAGAACTTATGTCCCACGTCGGCACACAGTCCGCGCCTTCGGGGGTTCATTTCGGGACGCCACCCAGTCACGCCGCGAAAAAACGTTTTGATTGCATTGATTTCTCAAGGCTTTCAAGTCTGGCCCGCGGGTTGCATGATGCCCCGCTGTGACCGTGGCAGACACGCCTCAATGTGCGACCAGAGCGAATCTAGGCGTTGGCGGACCTCGCTCCGGTGCCGCGCCTCAGGGACAGACCGCGAAGTCCTCGATTGACGTGTTCCAAACACTTCTCCTGCTGGTCTCGGGCCTGAAGGTCGATGTCCCACAGAGTCTTCCGGCCAACAGTGATCACACCGCGACCGATTCCGCGGTCGCCGGTGGACAGAAACAGAAGGCTTCGCCTAACAGCAACGGCAATACATCCAGGCAGAGGCAGATCGACGCGCGGGTTGAGAAAAATCCAGCCAAGACTACTGACACTGTAACAGCTTCTCAACCTTCCGTGCTCGCGGGACAAGCCGCGCGGCCCTCCCTGCTGGATGCCCAACTCTCACTGACTTCCGTAGCCGATCAATCGGGGGCGCGCAGCGGTGTGCTACCGCGGCAACTTTACTCTGAGCAATCCACTAGACTCCTGCAAGCAGGTCATTGCGTTCTGGACAGTTCCTCATCTACACCACCGCGGTCGACGGGCTCCGCTCAGCGGGAACCTGGATCCGAGGGAGTGAAACAGGCCAACCTCATTCGCGACAATGCGCCGAAGGTCTCACCCGAAACTGAGAGCGCAGAACAATACCGCACACAAGAGGACCGCTTTCCCGAAAGATCGCCACAAGACGCCGAACTGCCCAACACAGATCTTGCATTGACAAATGCAGCGCAGATGGAGCCGCATTCCGCAGGATCCAATCCAACGGCAATGATTGGCTCTCAAGGTACGAATAAATGCAATGAGCAGCTCACGCACGAGTTTGAACAGGCCGCGGACAGCAGCGAAGTCGCGCATGGCCGCCTGGAACGCACAAAGGACGACAGCTTTGGCGGGTGGACTCAGTTCCACAGCACGACAGCTTCCTCAGAGCAGACCGACTCTAGCGCAGCTGCAGGTCGCAGAGGTCCGTCACATTCCAGTGACAGCCGCGACCTTGGCGTCGAGAGCGCCGATTCTCGAGCAGGAGTAATGAAGAATACTCCACGCGGATCCGAAAGAATGAAGCTTGCACAATCGACGAAGGGATCCGGACAGGGTGCCTCCCTCGGCGCAGTTCAGCCGAGCGGATCCGACCACGCCGAATCAATTCCAGATATGGGACCAGTGGCGAGCTCGCAGCAAGGAAGCATGCACTGCGAGGCACCCATGAACGCAAGTGAGGATACGACGCCTGGTTCATCGCACACTAGGCCGTCTTATTCTCAGTTTGACCCCATGAGTTTATTCAGTCATTCAGACATACTAACCTCGAGCGGTAGTTTAACAATTACTATGGAAGGGTCCAGCGCCAATCCGATTAACTTGAGTAGCCAATCGAATCACAACCCCACTGCAAACGAGTCTGGCCCGCATGAGGACTCTATAATTGAACCCATTGATGTCAAATTGGGTTCACCTCAAGCCTTTTATTATGCAAACTCATCGGATTTGACTTCGCCTTTCACGGCACAATCTGAAAAATTCGGCCTAACGGACAAGAGCTATCATGCCCAAATTACACCTAGCCCTTATTCGGAGGCAACTTCCTTGCCGAGTCGAGGGTGGGTCGGGCTACTCAGGATGCAATCCGATTCAAACGCAAACACAAAGCAAGAGTCTTCTTCTGCAGCAACTCAAGCTTCCACGGCGCCTCCTAAAGAGTCCAGCGCCGATGGAGCACCTGCTTCCAAAGGCTTCAGTCACGATCGACTCGCAGATGCCTCATCTTTGAATAATACTCCTCCGAGTGAGCCGCCTCCCGAAACAACCGGTCTAGGGACACCGACCAGTTCTGCGATCTCAAGCGGCCAGAATAAGAACTTTAGGTATCAACTCGACCAGGCCACTCGTAAAACCTCATCAGCGCAGTACTCGATGCAGCCCCAGCAGAGCATCGAAGAGGATACCAAGCTCCAGCGGGCCAAAACTACTGGGTTTTCGGCGCAAACTGACTCTAATACTACTGCGGATGGCGAACTGTCGCTACAGGCGACCAGAACTGACACCGGGGAGCCAATCATAAGCACGTCATCTATCGCAATCTCGACGCCACAAATGACGATCAGGGATACATCGATAACCTCGAATACGGATGCACGATCGGACGGAATACAGGAATCGCGAACAGTTGTTGAGCCCAGCCACGGCAGTGGCTCAATCAGTTCGATCGAAGTCCAACTACAGTCCCAAGGTGAAGGCCAGATCGGCGTTCGTTTTGTCCAGCGTCAAGGCCAGGTTGAAGTCCAATTGAAATCCGCCAGCCAGGAGACCACACAACTCGTGCTGGATGGCGTGGATACACTTAGGAGCTCGCTCACGCGGGCCGGCTGGACCGTGGAGAGCACGATACCAGTACATCTGACTCTCGCAGGCGCCGGCACGATGGAACCTTGGGCCCTTGATCCAAGTTCCACAGCCGCGAGGCAACAAGACAGCGCCCTTGCCCCCCTGCTTCCCAAAACAAGCGAACCACCCCTCCCGGGAAATTTCTTTGCGCGCAGTTTAGTGGAACACATGGATACTAACCAGTGCGCGCGCATTGAAACTTCTGTCAGTGACCAACGCACTCATGAACGCAGTTCTGAATCCACGATGAGCCAGGACCGGTCGAACCAAGATCGCGGTGGCGCATCGGAGAAACATGAGCAGCAGCATTCTCCCCAGGATGGCAACCGTGATTCTGCGAAGAAAAATCGCCAAACGGCCCCAAAGACCGAGACGTGGATAGATTCTATTCAGAGCCAGCTTAGTCAATCCGCGACCATGCGGTTTTCGAGTGGAGCTTAACAATGACCACACCTATCACGACGCCCGCTATAACAACCCCACACTCAACATCATCTTCTTCCTCGACGACCAGTACTGACTCCACTACCAACGCTTTGGGTGACGAGCAGACGTTCCTACAGCTCCTCGTCGCACAGATCCAGAATCAGGATCCGCTGGATCCGACGGACAGTACGACGTTTATTACCCAATTAGCTCAGTTTTCGGACCTCGAGCAACTCATCAACATCAATCAATCAGTGGGGCAAATCGATGTAGCAGTCGGTGGCACAACAAACTCACAGCAGAGCAGTTCCGGCACTGCCATCTCATCTGGAAGTGACGTCAGTGCCGCCCAGCACACGCCACAGGGAACCGCATCTTCGAATGCCTTGTCTTAATGCGAAGCGCCAAGTGCTCATTCATTTTTAAGGACCGGACGTATCAACAGGAGGTAAATTAGGTGTTCACTTCTTTCAATACGGCACTCTCGGCACTAGATGCCGACACGACTGCAATCGCCGTCGTCGGGAATAACCTTGCCAACTTAAACACAACCGCATACAAGACGAGTACTGTCTCGTTTAGCGATCTCGTGACAGAGTCCTTGGGGGCCGGCCTGGGCGAGACCCAGGTTGGATTCGGTGTGGCCCCGCCGGTTACGCTCCGGGAATTCTCGCAAGGGGCGATCCAAACGTCGAGTTCGCCAACCGATGTCGCGATTCAAGGGAATGGTTTTCTAATCGTGCAGGATCCGTCCACGAATGCGACTCTGTACACAAGGGGCGGCAATTTAGTCGTCAACAAGCAGGGACAACTCGCTACGGCGGAAGGCGATGTCGTGCAAGGGTGGAATGCAAGCGCTAATGGCACCATAGACACGACACAACCTCTCACAGCCGTAACGGTGCCTCTAGGAACGCTCATTCCGCCTGTGGCGACGTCGAATATGTCCCTGACGATGAATCTTGACTCAACTGCTGCGGTGACACCAGTAAAAGACCCGACGACTGGCAATACCAACACACCGAATTTCTCCACCACAATGCAGGTATATGACTCCTTGGGTGAAACACATCAAGTGACGGTGAGTTTCTGGAATCAAGGAAACGGCTCGTGGGACTATCAGATGTCTGTTCCGGGCTCGGACTTTACCAGCGGCAAATCTGTGGTCCAGGGAGGGACCCTCACCTTTGATTCGCAAGGCAATTTGACATCTCCACTCGCAACAGCAGAACCTACGGTGACCCTGACCGGCCTGAAGGATGGCGCCTCTGATATGACAGGCACCACGGCCGCCGCAGGGCCGCCACCGACCGTGCCTGCAATCACATGGGATCTCTATAACTCGTCCGGAGTAGCTCAATTGACACAGTTCGCGCAAACCTCTGCTGTTTCAGCGAATTCGCAAAATGGATCAGCCTCATCCCAATTGACAGATGTTGGGATTGGGAACGGCGGGACCATCGTGGCCTCATTTTCCGACGGTCAACAGCTCACCGTCGGGCAACTGGCCTTGGCCAACATCGTAAATCCCGACTCCTTGGTGGCTGCCGGCAATAACAACTTCCAGCTGAGTTCCTCCTCCTCATTGCCCGCAGTTGGCATGCCCAACACCGGTGGCCGCGGACAGATTCTCGGTGGGTCTATTGAAGCTTCCAATGTCGATATCGCTACCGAATTCACGAACTTGATCGTATATCAGAGGGCCTATGAAGCAAACTCAAAGGTCGTTACGACCAGCGATCAATTGAGCCAAGACACCATCGCCTTGATACGGCAATGAAGGCGGAAGACCAGATCTGCTCGATGGCCGATGTGCCGCTGGAGATCTCTGTTGAACTGGACCAGTGCATTATGTCCCTCCGTGAATTGCTCGAACTCGACGCGGGCGGCATCATCCGATTGCACCGGTCGGCCGGAGAGAACATCGACATTCTCATCGGCGGCGGTGTCGCGGCCTTCGGCGAAATCGTGATCATCGAGAACACGATGGGCCTCAGAATCACCGGATTCAACAACGACAAATGAGCCAATGAAGCCCATCGAACAACTGATCATCGCACTCGTCTTTTGCGCCCTGCTGGTTGTCATGATCTGGATTGCCCGCAGGGGCAGGCTTTCGGTGCAGGGCTGGATCCGTGCTTCGACGCAGCCGGATCTCAAACTGAGCGTGCTCTCTCGCCAGGCGCTAACTCCCCAGCACACCCTCCATCTGGTATCCATCGCGGGGCAGGTCTACATCGTTGCAACACATCCGCAAGGAATACAAGTGTTGCCACCCCCCGCGATCGCGCCTGTGGCTGAACGTCCCACCGAAAACGGGGGAAAGGGGACGATTTGACTCCATCCTTGCTCCTCCCGGCGGCCAGTCCAATTCGAAGTGACCTCTTTTCCTCTTTGCTCGGCGGAGAGTCCTTAGCAACGACCCAGATCGTCGTTCTTCTGACAGCACTGACGGTTCTCCCGGCAATTCTCGTGTCCCTGACTCCCTTCCTGCGCCTGACAGTCGTACTGCACTTCCTGCGGCAGGCCCTCGGCACCCAGTCTGTACCCAGCAACCAAGTTCTACTCGGCCTGTCGCTCTTTCTGACGATCGTGATCATGCAACCGGTGGCCGCGGACGCCTACCGACAAGGATGGGTGCCGTACCAAGAACACCGGCTCAGCCCAGAGCAAGCCTGGGAAGAGGGATCACGGCCTATCCGGACCTACCTAATCCGCTTTTGTCGCGAAAGGGACCTTGCGCTCATTATCGAAATTGCCAAGACTCCAGCTCCAAAGAGGCCGGACGAATTGAGCTTACGAATTCTCGCGCCAGCCTATGTCCTTTCCGAACTTAGAGCCTCGTTTCAGATAGGGGCCGTGCTGTTCCTTCCATTTTTGATTATCGACCTCATCGTAGCCTCTCTGACGCTCTCTATCGGCATGGTCCAACTGCCCCCTGCTATGATCTCTGCGCCATTTAAGATCCTGCTTTTTGTACTAGTTGATGGATGGAACCTTATAGTCGGATCGCTGCTTAGGAGTGTGACTTAAAAAATGAATGATCAATCCGTGGTTGATCTTGTGTCAGGTATGTTATGGAGCAGCTTCTGGATTAGCTTGCCTCTTCTCCTTGTGGGACTAATCGCGGGCATCATTATCAGCCTTTTCCAAATAATCACATCGATACAAGACCCCTCGTTTTCTGCAGTACCGAGACTCCTCGCTTTTTTTGTCGCCATAATAATGTTACTTCCATGGATTGTTCTTCGACTGACAACCTACACCACCTCTTTATTCCAAGACTTGCCGAAGTATGCCCGCTGAACTGCTCGAGCCGTTCTCACTGTTTCGGTTATGTTCTGGCTTCCTGCGGCTGAGCGCAATGCTCGTTTTTTTGCCCCTGCCTGGCTACAAGAATCTTCCTCCCGCAGCCAGAGTCCTTGTCGCCATTTCACTCGCGATCGTCTTAAGCACTGCATCGCCTAATGCATTCCCCTCAAGCAGACCGAGCGATGACCTTTTAACCCAGCTGCTTGTGGATTTATTAACTGGAATCAGCATAAGTCTCGTCGCAGCCCTAGTCGTAGAAGCACTTACGTTCGGCGGACAGATTATGGCTATTCTGGCCGGGTTTTCGTACGCCTCGACGATCGATCCGTTCAGTGAGTCTGACTCCGGAATTTTGCCATCTGCAATGAGCATCACTGCCAATCTCTTATTTTTCCAATCACCGCTTTTTTCAGGACTGATTCGCGCCCTCGCGGCTGGGCTGAACCGCGAACCCGGACACGTATCAATTCGAAGTCCTGAGGCAGCGCAATTATTTCTTAACTTCTCGAGTCGTTGCCTGGAGGTCGGAGTTCAACTCGCTCTACCTGTAATCGCTTTGCTCCTTCTGGCCGATCTCTGTATCGGATTGTTTGGCCGGTTGCAGCCTCAGGTGCACATCCTCTCGGTTTCGTTCGCATTGAAATTGTTAGGGTTGATGGCGTCGGCGGCGGCTCTCCTACCGGTTTTGCAGTGGCTTTACCAACGACTGGCGCTATCAGCCGTAGATGTTCTGCATGCATTGACGAGGTGAGTGGACCAAGTGTCTGAGCGCAGCCAAAAAACGGAAAAGGCGACACCGCAACGCCTCAAAAAAGCTAGAGAAGAGGGCAAGTATCCCGTCAGCAAGGAATTTGTATCCTCGGTTGGATTTTCCGTTCTCATCGCCATTCTCGTCGGCACGGAGCGTTATTGGAGTCGTACTCTACTGGAGTGTTCGCGCCTCATGCTGCGTTCCGCATTCAATGCAGACGTGACTGCCGCCAGTGTACGGTTGGGAGCGCTTGAGATTTTCGCAACCTGGCTATTGCCCGTGGTTATAGCCGGAATTGCGATATTGACGACATCAGTAGCCGCTCAATTGGTAGTCACGGGATTTGGCTTGGCGTCGGCGAGACTAGCTCCAGACTTCTCCAGACTAGATCCAATCCCCCGCCTCAAAGATTTACCAAAGCATAACCTCAGCTCTGCCGGAGAGGCAATCATCTTCCTTAGTCTCCTGTGCTATGTCGGTTGGAGAGCCTTTGAATGCTACGCGCCGGGTTTTTTGACCTTGCCCTACAGGTCGCTCAACCAATCTTTCTTGTACCTCAATGCGGTCTTTAAGGGTTTTCTATTAATGGCTACCGCAGTCATTTTCGTATGGGGCACCATTGACCTGTTTCGTCAGCGGCAACGCTATTTAGAGCAACTAAAAATGACAAAACAAGAAGTAAGAGAGGAGTGGAGACAAAACGAGGGTAGTCCTGAGATCAAAATGCGAATCCGACGATTGCGCCACGAACTGCTGCGGCGCCGGATGATGGCGGAGGTACCGAAAGCATCTGCATTGATCGTAAATCCCACGCATTTTGCGGTTGCTTTGCGCTATGAGCACATGGAGATGGCGGCGCCGAGAGTAGTTGCCAAAGGCAAGAATGTTCTCGCGATGCGTATCCGTGACATAGCGCGTAAACACCAGGTTCCAATTATTGAAAATCCGCCGCTCGCACAGGCATTATATAACAATTGTGAAGTGGGGGAAGAGATTCCGGAAAACCTTTATAAGGCGGTCGCGGAGGTTCTCGCGTATATTTTTAGACTCTTTAACAAGAGACGATATTAGCCAAAGAACGAAATTACAGTCATGACAGCACCGGTTGTTTCAAGTCCTGCGGCGGTGGATCGAAAAGTCTCCTCAAATCATTCCGTATCTAAGACTGAAAGCGTGCGGGCGGCCGCGAAGGAGCATGCTGGTGCTGGATGGCAAAGACTTGCGCCGGCGGAATTTGTGGTCCCTATCGCTGTGCTCGGCATTCTTCTGGCCATGGTTACACCTCTTCCGGCGTTTATCCTCGACATTCTTATTAGTGCCAATATCACACTATCAACCATTATATTGCTAGTCTCAATGAACATCCGAAGACCAGTTGATTTTAGCGTTTTTCCCACGCTCTTGCTACTGATGACATTGTTCCGACTTGCACTTAACGTATCCTCTTCCCGCTTGATTTTGCTCAACGGTGCACATGGGACAAGCGCAGCGGGTGAGGTAATTCAATCATTTGGCGGATTTGTAGTCGGAGGCAGTTTCATCATCGGCGTCGTCATGTTTCTCGTTCTCATAGCCATCCAGTATGTAGTGATCAATCATGGCGCCGTTCGCATTTCTGAAGTCACAGCCAGGTTTACGCTAGACGCCTTGCCGGGCAAGCAGATGTCAATTGACGCCGATCTGAACGCAGGACTGACCAATGAAGCCGAAGCAAAACAACGCCGCAAGGCACTGGCGTCGGAGGCTGAGTTCTATGGCGCCATGGACGGCGCCACGCGCTTCACGCAGCGCGACGCAGTTGCGAGCATTTTGATTACCTCAATCAACATCGTGGCCGGTTTTCTCATCGGCGTCATACAGCACGGGATGGAGCTGAGCCAGGCTCTGCAAACTTACACTGTTCTGACGATCGGCGATGGGCTCGTCACAGTGATTCCAGCCTTGATGATCTCGATTTCAGGTGGACTCATCGTAACACGCGCAAGCTCGGATCGAGACATGGGCTCTGACGTTCATCAACAAGTCTTCAACTCTCCGAAACCGCTTTTTCTCGCATCAGGCGTGCTGCTCGTGATGGCTATCCTGCCAGGGATGCCGAAGATCCCTTTTCTCGTCTTCGCAGGAGGCGTGGCTTGGGTTGGACGGCGTCTCAAGAGAGCTCAGGAAGGGACCGCTGCTGCTCCCGAGCCTGCTGCAGTTTCCGCGCACAAAGACAATCTGGAGGCTCTGCTGCAAATTGAGCCGCTGGCCGTTGAACTGGGGCTTGGACTAGTGAAGTTTGCCGAGGGCGGAGCCAATTCGCCGTTGTTGCGCCGCATCTCGGTTATCCGCAAGCAGACCGCCTCGGAGTTAGGATACATCCTCCCACCCGTCCGGGTGACCGATAACCTGTCCCTAAGAGCCAGGGAATACGCGGTGCTCGTGCGCGGGACCGAGGTCGCGCGATTCGAACTACCGCCAAATTCGGTGCTCGTGATTCCGGCGCCCGACGGCAAGGCACCTTCGGAGGGAGTGGCGACGAAAGAGCCTGCTTTTGGAATGGAGGCTCGTTGGGTCCCGAGTGAAGCCGGTGATGCGGCGCGTTCGGCTGGCTGCACGGTCGTCGACCCCCTCAGCGTATTGGGAACGCATCTGTCAGAGCTATTCCGCCGCTTTGCGTACGAGTTGTTTACCCGTCAAGACGCCAAGCGCCTGCTGGATCGTTTCGCGGAGGACAACCCGAGGGCCGTCGAGGACCTGGTGCCGAAGTTGCTACCACTTTCGACTGTCCAGCGCGTCCTTCAAAACCTGTTACGCGAACGAGTCACGATCCGTGACGGCGTGGCAATACTCGAAAGCCTGAGCGAAGCGGCCGCGGTGACGCGGAACCCCGTTTTACTAACCGATTATGTCAGGCAATCGCTCCGACGTTCCGTCGTGAAGCCGTTCCTCTCGCAGGAGGGCAGCTTACCCGCCCTAATAGCTGACTTGAATCTGGAGCATACGGTTGAACAAGCTGTTGAACACCAGGAGTTCGTTTCCCACTGTAATCTCCCTCCACAACAGCTCCGTGTCGCCTTGGAAGCAGCTAAAGCCGCCACCGCTCGCCATGGCAGCAATTTCGCGGTGATCACCAGCGCGGGAGCGCGCTACTTTCTTCGCCAGATTGTCGAGAGTCAATTCCCCGGAATCAGCGTGTTCTCACATAGCGAGATTCCAGCCGGTGTCAAAGTCATCTCCTTGGGGAGTTTTGGGAGGTCCGAATAGTGCCGATCCGAAAATCATTCTTCGCCGATACGGTTGAGGAAGCCCTCGCGCAAGCCACACGCCGGATGGGGGCTGAAACACTCCTGGTCGCTTCGCGCCGCACAGAGGCGGCCGAAAGGCACCTAGGAATCTACGAAGTGATCGTTGAAGGTGAGTTGCCTCCCTCCCCCAATCCATCGCCACGACTCCCCGCCAGAGGGAAAAGCGCTGGCAGTCATTCCTTCCCGGCTCCCGTCAAGTCGTCGGGCGATGGGCACTTAGACGTCATTTGGGGCGAGATCGTTGCCATGCGGGAACTGCTGGCTCGCTGTGCCGTCCGGATGGCTCCAATTCTCCCGCCAGAGTTGTTGCCAGTTGGCGCCCGCCTGGTCGCGGCCGACTTTTCCCCGGCCTTGGTGGAATCTCTCTTGCACGCAGCGGCGCGCCGTCTGACCAACGATGGCGTGCCGATCGAAGAATCCGCGCTGCAGCGAGCTTTGGCGAGCGAAATCAGCAACCGCCTCAGTGTGGACTCCGTGTTGGGCGCTCCGGGCAGCGCACGTAAGGTGATTGCTTTCGCGGGACCAGCCGGAAGCGGCAAGACCTCTACTTTGGTCAAACTGGCGATTCGATCAGGATTGGAGCAACACACGCCTACACTGATCATCAGCACAGACACTTATCGCGTCGCGGCCGCTGATCAATTGCGCACATACGCGGCGATCCTGGGCGTCAGTTGCGAGGTCGTTGAAACGCCAAGCGGTCTCATGCGGGCGCTGGACGAGCATCGCGCGAAAGAAGTAATTCTGGTCGATCTTCCCGGAATGGGGCCACGCGAACCAGAACTGTTGCGTGACTGGGCCCCGGCCCTTGAGCGTCCAGAAATCGATGTTCATCTTGTCGTCCCGGCAACCATGCGTTGTGCCGATCTGGCACGCACGGCAGGGCGGCTCGAACCGCTGAAGCCCACTCATCTAGTCTTCACGCATCTCGATGAAACCGCTTGTTACGGAGGTGTTCTCAGCCTGGCGATTGAGACCGGCAGACCGGTTTCTTTCCTCTGCAGCGGCCAAAGTGTGCCTGAGGACATAGAACCCGCCACCCGCACCGCACTCCTGCGCCTGACGGGCGCACAACCATCCGCAGTCGCAGCGGCCGCATGAACCGATGAGAACAGGAACAGCCAATGAATCCATACCAGGGACAACCGACAACAATCAGCCCGGAGGAGAGAGAACAGCTGATTCTTGAGCACATGCCTCAAGTTCGCCTCATCGCGCGGCGCATTCATGATCGGCTGCCGGAGACGGTCAGTCTTGAGGACCTGATTTCGACCGGCGTCGTTGGATTGATATCCGCCATTGACAGGTACGATCCCTCGCACGGGGTCAAGCTCAAGACCTATGCCGAGTATAAGATCCGGGGAGCCATTCTGGACAGCCTGCGAGGTCTGGACTGGGCGCCCCGCCAGCAGCGACGCCGCAGCAAGCTTATCGAGCTCGCCATCTCAAACCTCGAGCAGAGCCTTCATCGTGCACCCAGCGAGGAGGAGATCGCGGCGGAGCTTGGAGTTTCTCTGGGCGAATACCGCGACTGGCTCACAGAGATTCGCGGGCTCAATCTGGGCAGTCTCGAGAGCCATCCGCCGGAAGAGGACGGGCGGGAGCTGCTCCGCTTTGTTGCTGACAGTGAAGAATCCTGGCCTTCCAACCTATTGGAGCGCGCCGAACTGAGGCGCATTCTCGCGCAGGCCATAGCGAGGATGCCGACGATCGAGCGCACGGTACTCGGTCTTTATTTCCAGGAAGAGCTCACCTTGCGAGAGATTGCCTCGGTGATCCAGTTGCATGAATCGCGCGTGTCTCAATTGAAAACTCAGGCCATCGCACGGTTGCGGGCGTTTCTGAAGAAAAAATGGCCTACGGGGCGTGGAGCGGCTGTTTAGCGGCATCGGCAATGGCGCAAGGAGGCGAATATGGATGCGGGTGTCGGATGGTTGGCTGAGGAGTGGGCGGCGGCCCTTGCGAGTGCCTTGTTCGCCATGACAGGCGAGCAGGCGGAGACGTCTGCGGGACCGCATGTGACATCTCCCCCGGAGGGGGTCGGATGGCAGGAGACTCTGACTCTTACCGAAGGCGCGCGGGTCTTCGTGCGTTTGCCGGACCTGGTGTGCAGAACCGTTGGCGGCCGGATTCTGCAGGCGGCCGGTCTGGCGAGCGAGGATGAAGCGGCAACCAAGGACGCCTTTCTCGAGGTGGTGAGGCAGAGTCTGTCTCAGTTGGCCTCGATAGTGGGGCGGCGCGCGGGCATTGAGGTGGAACTGAAGAACGGACACGAGTCCGCCAGCTACCCGCCGGGATTCCAGTGGCGAGAGGTTGCGCTTGCAATTGGCGGTGCATTGCCAGCGTGCGCCATCGGGGCCTCACCAGAGTTGTCGGCGGCGCTGGCGAAAGAAGACACCCAAACGGCAGCCGCTGCAACCGCGGCGGTAGCCCTCCCGGCCGCTGCCCTTCCTTCGCTGGACCAGCAGGCCGCGGCGCATCCACTTCCCAAAAACTCGAAGACGCTGGATCTGCTGCTGGAAGTGGAACTGCCGATCGGCGTTTCCTTTGGTCGAACTCAGATGCGGCTGAAGGAGGCACTCAGGCTGACGACCGGTTCGATTGTGGAGCTCAACCGGTCGGTGACTGAGCCGGTCGAAATCATCGTCAACAACTGCGTGATCGCAAGGGGCGAAGTTGTTGTCGTCGAGGGCAATTACGGCGTCCGAATCCTGGAGATCATCAGCCGCGAGGAGCGGTTGCGGACCTTGTTCTAGATCGCTGGAAGAGTCACAGGAGGATGGCATGGGACCATTATTCTTCGCCGTGGCCGCGCTGGCGCTGGTTGCATTCTTGCAGTTCAGCCTGTTCATCGTATCCAAGCGTCGCCTGGATCATCTGATCGCCACGCAGGACCGCAATTTGGAAGACTGGCGCGCTCAGAAGGAGAGTTTGAGTGCGGAAATCGCCCAGATGAAAGACGAGATCGCAGGCCTGCAGCCGGCCCAGGCAACCACTCCGCCGCCCGGTCAGTCTATGAATCTGAGCCGCCGCAACCTGGTGCTTCGAATGCACTTCCGCGGAGATTCTCCATCCCGGATCGCCTCGGCACTCCAAATCAGCAAAGGCGAGGTGGACCTCTTGCTGAAGGTGCACCGGATGGTGATTCCAACCAAGGCGTGGACCGCATCAAGCAGACAGAGACCGGGAACAGCACCCGGACTTGTGCCCGTCTTCCAGAGTAATGCTGACGAGATCGAATCCCCTCCGATTGTGCCGGGCGCCGCTACAGACTCTGGTGCTTCACCGGAGAACCAAGGGGCTGCGCAGTCGGAGGGTGAACATCTTCCAGTGTGACCGTTAACGTCATGTCCTTGTGGTCGCGCAGCACAGCGATGGGGAACGTCTTCTTCCCGCTCTTACGGAAGTTTCGGATCGCGCCGGTCACTTCCCGTGGCGTGGTGACTCTGTCCTTGTCTACCTTCAGAAGCACGTCGCCGGCCTTGATACCGGCCTTCTCTGCCGCCGAGCCCTTGAACACCGAGCGGACCAGAACGCCATCCTTCACGCCAAAATAGTCAGCAAGCTGTGTGTCGCCCAAACTCTCGGCCTCGACCCCCAGCATGGAACTGCGCCAAAACATCATGGCTCGGGGTACATCCGGGATCTGGAAGTTCAGCTCAGGTATCTCAGGAATCTCGACGTGGAAGTACTCCTTGTCCGGTCCGAAGGTCTGCGGCTTGCGCGCACCCAGCGTCGCGGATACGCTTTGTTGCACGCCGGCGCGAACGATCGATAGCTTTACCGTCCGGCCCGGGGGCGTCTCACGCACCAGGCGGATGAATTGCTCCGCCCCTTCCACGCGCTGGCCATTGTAGGCCCGGATTACGTCTCCGGCCTTGAGACCGGCCTGTTCGGCGGGACTAGCCTCGTCCACGCGCGTGATTACCACGCCGTACTCCTCCGGCAGCTTGAGGGCCCTGGCGCGCTCGCTCGTGATCTCCTCAACGCCCACGCCGAGAAACGCCCGCGACTCTCCACTCACCTGGATCAGGAAGGGAACGTCCCGCTGCGGCGGCTCGGGCAACTGCGCGCCCGCCGACGCGGACAGCACAACGAAGAGGGCCGGGAGCGCCGCGTCCCGAACCAACCTGTCAATTCTCAGCATGATCTGCACCTCACTCCTGTGGACGCGTGAACCGAGTTGGGGTCACGCTCCGCGTGTAACAAGTCCGCACTCCTTCAGAACGTGCCGGCCGAGGCTTTCATGGCACGCAGCGCATCGAAGCTCCGCTCGCGGATGTAGCTGTTCTCCTCGTGCTGCAAGACTTCCTGGAGAGTGCTGGCCACATCGGCTCCCCGGGACTGGACCAGCAGGTCAATCGCCTGCGTCCGGATCGCCGGGCTGGTATCGTTCAAGACAACCTGGGCCAGGACGGCACGGGTTTCCGGGTCGCGCGAGTACGGCCGGAGCGCGTCCAGGGCTTTCAGCCGGACGCCCGAGTTCCTGTCCGTTCGAAGCGCGCCGAGCAAGGCCTTGCGGACCGTTTCGTCGTTGCAGCGGCTCTGCAACAGATCGATAGAATCAACCCGCAGGGCGGGATCCTGGTCATTCACAGCGGCCAGCAGCAGGCCGCGGACCCGGGCATCATTGAGGTCGCCGAGGAGTTCCCGCTGCCGGGTCTCGTCGTATGTGATCCTGACTTTTCCGTTTGATTGGTTGTCTACCATGCGGACCTTGCCCACTGCGGGCGTTTCGCGCGCAGGCAGGAACGCGGCCTTCGACGCACCACCGTTTTGGAAGGCGCGGCCTCCGAGGAAACCGACGGCGAGCAGGGCCAGCACGGCGGCGGGTTTCCACCACCCGATTCCCGTCCAGCCGCGCCACCAGACGGCCACCGCAAACCGGCTCATGCGGGGGGCCTGTTCCGCCAGCCGGGCGGCCAAATCACGCCGGCAGTGCGACAGCAAGCTGGCCTGAGGGACCGGCCGCTGCAGTTCCAGCAGAACGTCGAGTTTCTCGATCCGCCTCCGTTCGGCGGCACAGGAATGGCAGGCGTCGAGGTGCAATTGCAGCGCTTCTTCTTCCTCGAAGCTCAGCTCGCCATAATGGAGCAACACCAACAGATCCTTCGCCGATTCGCAATTCACAGCAGGCCTCCCAGCGCCGAGCGCAACTTCTTCGTGGCCCGGAAAAGGCAGTTCTTGGCTGCCTCCTCGGTCGTACCCATGGCTTCCCCGATTTCCTTCAGGCGCAGGCTTTCGAAATGGCGCAGTTCGAATACCAGGCGTTCGCGGGGCGTCAAACTGGCGAGCACCGTGTAAATTCTCGTGCGGATCTCCTGGCTCAGGAGGCTGCGCTCCGGATCGGATTCAGCTCCCGAAGCGGGGATTAAGGCGATCCGGTTGACCGCTCCGTCTTCGTTCTCGATCGTGGCCGGCTCCGTTCGCCGGACCCGTTTGCGTCTGAGGCAATCGACGCACAGGTTGCTGACGATGCGGTACAGCCAGGTGTGAAAGCTGCAGTCGAAACGGAACGTGCCTAGGTTGCGGTAAACCCTCAGAAACGCCTCTTGATAAATGTCGTGGGCGTCCTCCTCGGAACGGAGCAGGTTCATGGCGAGACGCAGAACGCCGCTGTCATATTGCCTGACCAGCCGCTCGAATGCATCGTGATCGCCGGCCTGCGCCGCGCGGATCAGCGCTTCTTCATCCATACGGTTCCCGATCGCCAGGCGGTCTGACGGGCCCGGGATCCCGATGGCCTGCCGGGCCAGAGGTGGATTGCTGGTCACGTCTTCCTCGACGGGGACTCACCCCGATGAATATAGACGACTGAGACCCAAAAACGGTAGGTTTTTCTTACTCGGCAAATTCCACTTCAATGCGCCGATTGGCCGCATCCACAGCCACAATACGGAAGCGGCGCAACTGACCTGGCCGAACGACCTCGACGCCGCCCGAACCCCCTGCGCCTTTCCATCGGGAGGCCAGCATGGCGGCCAGATCGGTGACGTCGGAGGCGTCCTCATGGGAGCCTTGGGCCGCCGCCTCCTCTTTCATCCGGCAGCGCGCATGCACCCCTTCGGCCAACTCAATCTTGGCCGAGTTTCCGTGAACCTCCACGACCCGGCCCATCAGTGTTTCGCCGACCTGGTGCTCGCCGCAGAAGACATCGGCCGAAGTGGGTTCGAGCTGTTTCATGCTGAGGCGGATGCGGCGCTTGTCGCGGTCCACCTCCAACACGGCGGCCTTTACCATCTGGCCATCCGTCAGCACTTCCTTGGGATGCTGGATCCGCTTTTCGCGCGTAATATCGGCGACATGGATCATCCCCTCCACCCCGTCCCCGAGGTCCACGAAGGCGCCGAACTGGGCCAGGCTGGTCACCGCCCCCTCGACCACCGTGCCGGGCGCGAAACGGGTTTCCACGCTATCCCAGGGATTGCCGAGCGCCTGCTTCAGGCCCAGGCCGATGCGTCTTTCATTCTTCTTGACGTCCAGGATCACCGCCTCGACGATGTCGCCCAATTGCAGCACATCACTTGGTTTTCGGACCCGCCGGGTCCAGGACATCTCCGACAGGTGAATCAGACCATCCACGCCCGGAGCGATCTCCACAAAGGCGCCGAACTCGGCCAGGCGGACCACCTTGCCGCGGACGCGGTCGCCCGGATTCAGCTTCTCCAGCGCCTCAGTCCAGGGATCGGGCGTCAACTGTTTCAAGCCCAGCGAGATCTTCCGGTTTTCGCGGCTGATCTTCAGGATCTTGACCTGCAGTTGCTGTCCCACGGTCAGCAGTTCGGAAGGTTTTTCCACCCGCTGCCAACTCATTTCCGTTACATGCAGCAGCCCGTCGATGCCCGGACACAACTCGACAAACGCACCGAACTCGGTCAGGCTTCGCACGCGGCCTTCCACGATGGATCCGGGTTCGAGCAAATCGAAGGCCTGCTGCTTGGCGGCGGCCGCCTGTTCATCGAGGATTCCGCGACGATCCACCACGACGTCGGGCCGGTCGGGATTTGAGATATCCAGTTTTGTGATGCGGCACTCGATCGGCTGCCCGACGACTTTCGCCAGGTCGCTCATTTCCCGCACGCCGCTGCGCGAGGCAGGCAGGAAAGCGGTGACGCCTTCGGCCAGTTCCACCCGCAGACCGCCCTTGACCTGCTCAACCACGGTTCCGCTGATCGGCGCCTTGCTGTCAAAAGCCGACTGCAGCCCGGAGAGATCCCTGACCCTTTCAACGTGGATCGTCGACAGCGAGTAGTAGCCGTCTTCAGTGCGTCCGGTGATGTGGACACGAACCGTGGCACCCGGTGAGACACCCTCCGGGAGGGTCGTCAGATCGCCCCGCAGCACGCCCTCCATCTTGCGGCCGACATCGACGACGATGCCGTCCGCGGACACCGAAAGGACCCTGCCTTCCAGGGCCGCTTCGTGGCCATCGACGCTCTGATGCTGTGCTTCAAATTCGCGCAGCACATCGCCGAACGAAGACTCTTCGGCAGCGGGGACAGATTGCTCCAGGTTCTGGGGCGATTCAAGGGAATTCATGCAACCACTCGCGAGACGTTCTCATTGTGCCATATCGCCTCATCCGCCGCTTCGGCTGGTTGCATCCGGCTGGATCACCGCCTTGGCCCGGGGGCGCGCACGCCCCACAACCGGCGTGATGGGAAAAGGGGTTAAGATGGCGGCGTGGCGGCGACAGCGGCTTCCGCAGATCGAGTTTCGTGGTTTCGCTGGCAGGATCTCGTCTGGCTGGTCCTGTTTGGCGCGCTGGTGTGGGTCAGTCCGCTCAAAAACACGGGCGAAATCGAGATGCTGGCCGCAATGGCCCTGCTGCAGATTGCGGTGCCGCGCATCCCCGCGCTGAATACGAGCGCGGGAACGGCCGTCGTGATTGGTCTGAAATTATTGATCAGCTTCCTGCTGATCGCGGTGACTAAAAGTACCGACTCCGAGTACACCCTGATCCTTTTTCTGCCGATCCTCTCGGCGGCCACGCGTTACGGCGCGCTCGGCACCGCCGTGGTTACGGTGCTCGCCTGCGCCACCTATCTCGCCATGTGGCCGCTGGCCGTTCTGGCCTGGGGTCACTATTTCGAACCGGAAGACGTCCAGAATATCCTGCTGCGGGTGCTGTTCTTTCCGCTCGTGGCGTACCTCACGCATGGGCTGGCGGAGTCGAACCGCAACGAGGCACGGCGCGCCCAGGCCGCGGTGCAGGAACTGGCGATGGCCAATGAACGGTTGCGCGAGGCCGAGGCCTCCGTGCGGCGCAGCGAGCGGCTGGCAGCACTGGGCCAGCTCTCGGCAGGATTGGCCCACGAACTGCGAAATCCGCTGAGCACGATACGCACTTCGGCCGAACTGCTGGTGAAGCGCCTGGAAGGCAGCGACTTGGTGGCCCAGGAACTGGCCGGCTACGTCGCCAGCGAAGTGGACCGCACCAACCTGCTGGTGACGCGCTTCCTCGAGTTCGCGCGGCCACTTCAACTGCGGCTCACGGAACTCGATGTCCATACGCTGCTGGATGAGGCGATCCACAACTTCCAGCGCCAGGACCCCTCGCGTTCGATCTCCATCCACCGCGCCTACGATCCTTCGGTGTCAGCGATTCAGGGCGATGCGACGCTGCTCGAGTGGGTGTTCTTCAATCTCATCCACAATGCCGCCGACGCCTCGCCGGCCGACGGCGTCGTCACGCTGAAGACGCGAGCGCTGGAGTCGGCGATCGAGATTGCGGTCATCGACCGCGGCTCCGGCGTGCTGCCGGAACATCGCGAGCAGATCTTCAATCCCTTCTTTACCACCAAGCCCGACGGCGTGGGTCTGGGGCTGCCGATTGCGGCCAAGATCATCGACGAGCACGGCGGGCGGCTGGAGGTGCGCAGCGAAGCCGGCCAAGGCGCGGCTTTCATCGTCCAACTCCCCCTCTCGCCGGTGGCAAGCCGGCCCTCTGCCGGGCCTCAATCTTTGTAAACTTCGGCCGGCGTAGACGCTTTCCGCGCAGGCCAATGCAGATTCCGCCGAACTTTTGGCAGCCTGGACCGTCTAGTTTTACACGGGCGAGAAACCACCGCGGTATTCTCTCCTGGAGCGAACGCATCGAGTGAGGCAATCCTGCATGAGCATGCCTGCATGCGCGGCTATGGAAACGCAAAGCTCAACCCATCTGACGGCCGTTCCCCTTCGCAGCCCGGTGCTTTCGGCGGGCCAGGTCCGGTTAACGCGTAAGGAGCGGGAGCTGTTGTTGATGCTTACCCAGAACGCGGGGCGTTGCGTCAGCCGGGAGACGCTGCTGCGCACCATCTGGCATTACTCGGACGGCACGCGGACTCGAACAGTGGACGTGCACGTGCAGCGTCTGCGGCGCAAACTGGGCTCCGCAGCCGATTCACTGAAGACCATCGTTCGGCAGGGCTACTGCTGGTTCCCCGACGCCGAAGCCGCAATGGGCGCGGGCGCGCTCTGAGCTACGGCGCCATAGCGGCAGAAATCGCGCTGCAGGATTCGCGCAACGCGCTGGCGGTCGTCCCGCGTCGAAAAGATGCGAGATGATAGAGGCGAGCATGAAACCGCGCATCCTCGTCGTCGAGGACGAAGAGAAGCTCCGCCGGGTGATGGCACTGCACCTGGAGGACGCCGGCTATGAGGTCGAGACCGCGGGCGACGTGAGCACGGCGCTGCGGCTGGCCGAGCGCGCCAGCCTGGTGGTGACCGACATCCGGTTGCCGGCCGGCCCCGGCACGGCGCTGGCGGACGGACTCGACCTGTTGGCGGCATTGCAACGCCAGAACGCGCGTCTGCCAGTGATCGTGATGACGGCCTACGGCTCGGTCGAGATCGCCGTGGAGGCGATGAAGCGCGGCGCCGCCGATTTCCTGACCAAGCCTTTCACACTGGATCACCTTGTGACGGTGGTCCGCAAGGCGCTGGAAGTACAGGATTTGCGGGAGGAGAATGTCCGGCTCAGGGAAGAACTCGGACATCGCTACAAGTTCGACTCCATCGTCGGCAACAGCCAGAAAATGCAGGAGATTCTGGCCTCAGTGGCGCGCGTGGCGCCGACCCGGTTGACGGTGCTGCTGTGCGGCGAGTCGGGCGTCGGCAAGGACCTGATCGCCCACGCCATCCACCACAACTCGCCGCGGGCCGCGATGCCCTTCGTGAAGATCAACTGCACGGCCATTCCGGAAACCCTGATGGAGAGCGAGCTGTTCGGCTACGAGAAGGGCGCCTTCACGGGCGCGGCGGCGGCCCGGGCCGGGAAGTTCGAGCAGGCTGACGGGGGCACGGTGTTTCTGGACGAGATCGGCGACGTCCCGGCGGCCATCCAGGTGAAGCTGCTGCGGGTGCTGCAGGAGCGGGAGCTGGAGCGGCTGGGCAGCAACAAGACCCGGGCGGTTGATGTCAGGGTGATCGCGGCGACCAACGTCGACCTGCGGCGGGCGCTCGAGGAGGGCAACTTCCGCGAGGATCTGTACTACCGGCTGAACGTGTTTCCGATCACGATTCCGCCATTGCGCGACCGCCGGGAGGACATTCCGCCATTGGCGGAGTACTTCTTGCGCAAATGCGGCGCCGATCTCGGATCACCAGTCCAGCGCATTGCGCCCGAAGCGATGCGCAAGCTGGTCGACTACGACTGGCCGGGCAATGTCCGGGAGCTGGAGAACGTGATCGAACGGGCGCTGGTTCTGGCCACCGGCGAGGCCTTGCAGCCGGAGGATATTCGCCTGGATTTCGCCCCACGACGGAGCGGGACGGGGGGCGACAGTGCGGCCGAAGGCGCGGAGTTCCTGGCCGGGGGCATCACCCTGGATGAACATGAAAAACAGTTAATAATAGAGGCATTGCGACGGGCCAACGGCAATAAGAGTCAGGCTGCGCGGCTATTGGGGCTGACGCGCAATGCGCTGCGCTACCGGGTGTCGCAGATGGGCCTGGAGTGAGTGCAAAAACAATTTTTGCGAAACAAAGCCAATTGTTGACTATTCTTTTTAGAATGAGCGCCTTATTGGCTATCCATCGATAGTTTCTCAACCCAACATTCAATTCTCAACGAGCGCTCTGGCCAAGCCGCAAAAACGGCCTGTCACATTGAGCATATAGCCTGGTGTCAAGGCTTTGAGAACGGGCCGCGGCCGGGCGTCACTTGAGTAGCGGGAACAGGCTGCTAAAGTCGTCGGTCCAGGGGCGCTGTTTCGAGGAGGCGGCCAGCTGCCAGCCAGCCTGCCGGATCTCCTCCCGGCCTTGGAAGCCGGCGCGGCTGCCGAGCAGGATCCAGGTCGCTCGGTAGATTCCTTTCTCGCTCGCCGGAGGGCTCTCGACGCACCAGGCTTCCTTGTCCAGCCGCGCTGCGGCGGCCTGGACGACGGGCTGCAGGTCGAGATAGCGATTGGAAATGTGCACGGCCAGCACGCCGCCGGGCTGGAGCTGGCGGAAGTACAGCTCGAAGGCCTGCAGGGTGAGCAGATGCACCGGAATCGAATCGCCGGAGAACGCATCCACTGCCAGAACGTCGAAGGCCTGCCCCGGCCGCCGCTCGAGCGACAGTCGGGCGTCTCCCAGGACGATATCCACCGCCGCCGGCGAGTCGCGCAGGAAGGTGAACTCCTGCCGCGCCAGCGCTACGTCGAGCGGGTTGATCTCATAGAAGGTATAGCGGTCCCCGGGGCGGCCATAGGCGGCCAGCGTGCCCGCGCCCAGCCCGATCAGTCCGACGCGCAGTGGGTCGGGGTGGGCACGATTGGCCGCGCGCAGGACGATGCCGACGCCGCTGGCCGGGCCGTAGTAAGCCGTCGGCTCACGCCGGCGGGCCGGGGCGAGGAACTGCAGTCCGTGGTCGATGGCGCCGTTCATCAACTTCCGCGTGCGCAGATTGTCGAGCGCGGCGGCCGAATGAGGGTCCACCGGCGGATGGATCGAGACGAGCTGGTCGGTCACACTCAGGACACCGTAGAAATTACGTACTCTCAGGCGCCGGTGCGGCGCCTCGCCGAGGGAGACGAGCACCAGAGAGGCGACCAGCGCGCAGGCCAGCGCCAGCAGCACGAACCGGCGCGCCGCGGGGCTCTTCCGCGCCGGATGGAACGCGGGATCGCCCCAGTAAACCGCCGGGACCAGCAGCGCGCACAGGCCGAGGGCGACGGGCAGTTCATCATATCCGGAGAAGACGTGCGGCGCGACCAACGCGGCGAACACCGCGCCAATGGCGCTGCCCAGGGCGATCAGAAGATAGAACGAGGTCAGGTGCGCCGGGTGGGGCTTCAGCCGGGCCAGCTCGCCGTGGCAGAACATGCAGCCGATGAACAGTCCGCTACAATACAGCCCGACGTGGAGCGCCAGCGGCAGTGGCCCGATCGAGGGCGACAGCGCGTAAGCCATGCCGGCCAGCGCCAGACCCAGCAGCCGCAATAATAGTGCCCGCCGGTACCACCCGCGGCCTTCAAAACACAGGATAAAGCTCAGCAGGTACAGCGCCAGGGGGATGATCCACACGAGCGGGACGGCGGCGATATTCTCGGTCACGTGGGCCGTGATGCTGACGAGCAGCAGTGAACCGCAGCCGGCGAGCGCCATCCACAGGGCCCGGGTCCGCCCATCCGGAGCGGCGTCCAGAGCGGACGCCGGGCGGCCTTCGTCCGTCGCGGCGGCGCCGTCCGCGCAGCGCTCCCGGGCGTCCTCAGAATGATGGGCCGAAAGAGCGATGAAACCGCAGAGCAAGGCCGCGCCGGCATAGGCCAGAGACCAGCCGGCGCCCTGATGCGAAATCGACAGCCGCGGCTCAATGAGCAGCGGGTAGCTCAGCAAGGCCAGCAGCGAGCCGGCGTTGGAGAGCGCGTAGAGACGGTACGGCGCCTGTCCCGCGCGGGCTTGCACGTACCAGGCCTGCAGCAGCGGACTGGTCGCGGAGAGCAGAAGATAGGGCAGACCGATGGTGCAACTGAGCAGCAGCAGAATGTGGAACGCCGGATCTTCCCCGCCGGCCGGCTTCCAGATGCCGCGCGGCAGGATCGGCAGCAACAGCAGGCTGGCGGCGAGCAGTGCGGCATGGATGCGGCCCTGCAGCCGCAGCCGGAAGCAGCGCACGAGCACGTGGGCGTAATAGTAGCCCAGCAACAGCGCGACCTGGAAAAACAGCAGGCAAACGGTCCATGCGGCCGCCACGCCGCCGAACCAGGGCAGAATGAACTTGCCGATCAGCGGCTGCACCGCAAACAGCAGGAAGGCGTTCAGGAAAATCGCCAGCGCGTACAGCGGCCTCGCCGCGGCCGGCTGGGGCGGTTCGTTCACGCCCTCCATTATTTCCTTTTCGCCCCTCGGCGCGTGCGCCCGGCCTAGGGCCTGTGCACGCTACCCGGAAGGCGCGTCAAATCACTCCTGCCCGGTTCGCGAGTCGATGGAAAAACCGCGCATTCTCCCGGTGTCAACCACCCGGCCGTGAAACAGCAGCTTCCCGTTGGCGAACAAATCCACGGGCCGGTTGATCGCGTAGTCGAAGCTCACAATGTCACCGGTCTCCAGTCCCAACATGTCCTGGACGGAAAGGGTTGGACCCTGCAGGCGCGAATCGAACTTGATCCGCGCCGGCAGCAGCAGTTGCAGCATCCGCTGGCGGTCGTCCTCGGTGGCCTCGGCTTTGCGCACGGACCACTGCTGATCGAACTTCTGGCGCAGCATTTTGATGATGATTGAGGGAATCCCCACATTCATCATGCCGGCCAGCTCTCCGATACGGATTTCGATGCCCACGGCGACCACGGCCTCACTGGGCGACAGAATCTGGAGCAATTGCGGCTCCGTCTCGTGCTTCTCCACCTGGAACTGGATGGACGAGATGGGAGCCCAGCTCTCCTCCAGGTCGTGCAGCACGATGCGCAGCACGCCTTCCAGCAGGCTCTGTTCGATCTCCGTGATCTCCCGCTCCACCTTCAGGCGGGTCTTGCCGTTGCCGCCCAACAGCATCTCCAGCACCGGGTAGACGATGGTCGGGTTCAGCTCCAGAACCGCGTTGCTGTCAAACGGGCGCATGCCCATCGAGACGATGCACGAGGGCGAGGGTAGGCACTGGGTAAACTCCAGGAACGAAATCTGTTCCACCGAGACCAGATTGACCATGACGTAGGCCCGCAGATAGGCCGACAGGCTGGAGGCTAAACTGCGGGCGAAGTTCTCGTGCAGCATGTGGATCGACCGCAGCTGGTCCTTGGCGATGCGGTCGGGGCGGCGGAAGTCATACGGCTGGGCATTCTTGGCGGGATCCTCGTTCGATTTGACCTTCCGCATCCGCCGGAACACGCTGTCGATCTCAGCCTGCGAGAGAACGCGATCTATCGACATGGCACACGAACTATCGGCACGAATCGATGTGGGCTTTAGTTGATTCGGCGGTTTTCGCCAAGGCGCGGAGTGCCGGCGACGGTTTTTGCGGCGAAACGGTCCTGAATCCCGGCGCTGCGGAACGAATATGAAACCAGAATGCCGGGTCATGTTTCATGTCCGGCAAAGCCAGCCAGCCGGCTCGTCCGGAGGATCTCCCCCAGAGGCATGGAGGCCGCCGTGCGTGCCGCCGCCCGCTCGCGATACCTTGGGTGTTAGGGGGCCTCCGATCCGGGCTGGCTATGCGCCGCTTCTTCATCCAAAACTTCGGGTGCCGGGCCACGCAGGCCGACGGCGCGGCGCTGCAGGCCTCGCTCGAGCGGCAGGGCCTGGCCGAAGCGGGCGCGGCCCAGGGCGCCGACCTGGTGATTCTGAACACGTGCACGGTGACCGCCGCGGCCGACGAAGACGTCCGCAAGAGCATCCACCGGGTGCATCGCGAGAACCCGGCGGCGCGGATCCTGGTGACGGGCTGTTACGCCCAGCGCGCGCCCGAGGAGTTGGCCGGCCTGCCGGGCGTGGCGTGGGTGGTTGGCAATTCGCACAAACCCGGCATCCCGGAACTGGTCCGCCTCGGGGCATCGGCGGCAGGTGCACCCTATCACGGGCAGATCCACGTCGGCGCGATCGGCACTACGACTGAATTCCTCTCCGCGCCGGTCGAGGACGCCTTCGGCGACCGCACGCGGCCCAACCTGAAGATTCAGGACGGGTGCTCGAACGGCTGCAGCTTCTGCATCATCCCGACGGTGCGCGGGCGCAGCCGCTCGATGAGGTTGGAGCAGGTGCTGGACCAGGTCCGGACGCTGGCGCGCAGCTACCCGGAGATCGTGCTGACGGGCATCAACCTGGGGCGCTGGGGACGCGAGAGCGGCTTCCGGCCTCAGGACCGGATGCGGCTGGCGGATCTGCTGCGGCTGATCCTCAGCGACACCGACGCGCGGCGGCTGAGGCTCAGTTCGGTTGAGCCGATGGACCTGAGCGACGAGCTGCTGGAGCTCATGGCCTCGACCGAGCGGATCTGCCGGCACGTCCACGCGCCGCTGCAGTCGGGCGCCGACACGGTGCTCAAGCGCATGCGGCGGCGCTACCGCGCGCGGCACTATGAGGAGCGGATCCGGCGGGCGCACGCGCTGCTTCCCGATGCCGCTTTCGGCGCCGACGTCATGACCGGATTCCCCGGCGAAACCGAGGCCGAATTCCTGGAAACCTGCGATTTGATCAACCGGCTGCCGTTCACTTATCTGCATGTGTTCACCTATTCGGCCCGCCCCGGCACGCCGGCCGCGGCGCTGCCGCAGACGCCCGCCGCCGTGCGCAAGGAGCGCACGCGGGTGCTGCGCGAGCTGGGCGCGCGCAAGAACCTAGCCTTCCGCGAGCGCATGCGCGGGCGCCGGTTGAGCGCGGTGACGCTGGGCAACGGGAGCGCGCTGACGACGAACTATCTAAGCGTCGAACTGCGCGCGGCGCGCGAGCCGGGCTGGCTGATCGATGTGACGGTGGGCGAAGCGACCGAGCGCGGCGTGGCCGAGGCGAGCTCGGCACACGCCGCGGCATCCCCAGGCGCGCGCTGAAGTACGCGCCCAAATTCAGCCGTGTTCCTTCGATTGTTGATAGAATCGGCCCGCGCCGCATCCGCGGCTCGTGGAGACAACAGTATGGCTTCCGCTGCCTTGACGGGCACGTTGCTGGCCGTGATCGGCGGCCTGATTCATGGTAGTTTCGCGGTGCCGATGAAAGGCATTGAGAAGCGCTGGGCGTGGGAAAACATCTGGCTGGTGTACTCGGTGGTGGGCCTGATCTGCCTGCCGATTCTTCTGGCCGTGGCGACGGTGCCGGCGCTGGGCGATGTCTATAGCGGCGCGTCGGGCTGGCTGCTGGTGCAGATCGCGATCTACGGGGCGGGCTGGGGGATCGGCTCGACACTGTTCGGGCTCGGCATCAGCCGCGTCGGCATGGCGCTGGGCTTCGCCGTCATTCTCGGCATGACCAGCTGCCTGGGCTCGCTGATCCCGATGCTGGCCCTGCACCCCGAAGACATCAACACCCCCAAGGGGCACGTCCTGCTGATCGGCCTGTCGATCGTACTGGCCGGCATCATCCTGTGCGCGCGCGCCGGTGCGCTGCGCGACCGCGATCACTCGGCGGCGCGCGCACCCGGCGCGCAGGGCGCCTTCGCGGCCGGCTTCGTGATCTGCCTGCTGTCGGGCGTGCTGTCGCCCATGCTCAACTTCGGCTTCGTCTTCGGCGCGCCGGTGCAAACCGCGGCGGCGCAACACGGCGCGGCGGCCGGCATGGAGGCCAACGTGATCTGGGTCCCGGCGCTCGCCGGCGGTTTCGTGATCAATGCCGGCTACGCCATCTACAGGCTGTTCCGCAACAAGACCTGGGGCCGCTACACCGCCGCCGGCACGACGGCGTGGTGCTGGCTCGGCAGCGCGCTAATGGGCGTGCTATGGTTCGGCGGCATCAGCATCTACGGCATGGGCGCGGCCATCATGGGACCGCTGGGCGGCGTGATCGCCTGGCCGGTGTTTATGTCCACCGTCATCGTGACGGCCAACATCAACGGTTGGCTCAGCGGCGAATGGAAGGGCGCGCAGCGGTCGAGCGTGGCGCTGTCGTGGGCCGGGCTGGCGCTGCTGATCGTGGCCATCGTCGTGGTGGCGCGCGGGGCCTGACGAATTACTGAATCAGCCTACTGAATCAGCCGCCGTCGGTCTGCGCTATATTGCCTGAGCAGGGAAGATGGTTCAGATGGCCAACTTCATCGCGCCCGCCGATCTCGCCGCCTGGGGGCGCGAGCAGCGCGCGGCCGGCCGCCGCATCGGCTTCACCTGCGGCGCGTTCGACCTGCTGCATGCCGGGCACGTCGATTACCTCGAGAAGGCCCGCGCGTTGTGCGACACGCTCATCGTGGCCGTCAATACCGATGCATCGGTCCGCCAGTACAAGAGCCCGCTGCGGCCTATCCAGCCGCAGGAGCAGCGCCTGTGCGTCATCGGCGCGCTGCGATCGGTGGACGCCGTCACCTATCTCGACCACCCCCGCCCGCTTCCGCTGATCGAGCTGATCCGGCCGCATTTCTACATCAAGGGCGGCGACTACGACGCGTCAAAGTTGCGCTCGGCCAAGGCGCTCGAGGCCTGGGGCGGCCAAGCCGTGGTGATCCCGGTGCAATTCGACGCCTCCACCACGCAGACCATCGAGCGCGCCGCGCTCGCCTGGCTGCATGCCGAGCCCGAAAAGCTCCCCCCCTCCGCCGCCCGCGGCATCGTGCTGCTGGACCGCGACGGCACGCTGATCCGGCTAGTTTCGTTCCTGCATGAGGCGTCGAGGGTCGAGCTGCTGGCCGGCGCCGGCGAGTCGCTGGCGCGGATCCAAGCGCTGGGCCTGCGCCTGGCGATCGTCACCAACCAGCAGGGCCTCGGCCTGGGCTACTTCACCATGGACGACTTCATCGCCGTCAACCAGGCGCTGCTGCGCCAGCTCGCACCGCACGGCGTGAAGATCTCGAAGATCTACTTTTGCCCGCATTCGCTGGCCGACGGCTGCGCCTGCCGCAAGCCCGGCACGCTGCTGCTGGAACGCGCGTTGAAGGACTTCCGCTTCCCGGCGAACAGAGCCTTTATGATCGGCGACTCGAACCTGGACTTCGACGCCGCCGCCGTGCTGGGCGTGCCGTCGTTGCGCGTGAGCGAGGACCAGCCGGGCTCCTGGCCGGCGGCGGCCGACTCTATCGCGCGCGCCGTTGAGAACTGGTCCTGAGCCGGTCCCGCGCCCGGTTTTCGATAATGGGAGTCATGCAATACACCCGACTCGGTTCCACCGGATTGAAGGTCTCGCGGCTGTGCCTGGGCGCGATGACCTATGGCTCGAAAAAATGGCGCGAGTGGGTGCTGGAGGAAGACGAGGGCCGCCCCTTCTACCGGCGCGCCCTGGAGGCCGGCATCAACTTCTTCGACACCGCCGACGTGTATTCCAACGGCGTGAGCGAGGAGATCCTGGGGCGCGCGTTGAAGGACTTCGGCCCCTCGCGCGACCGCGTGGTGATCGCCACCAAGGTCTTCTCGCCCATGGGCGACGACCCCAACCTGCGCGGCCTCTCGCGCAAGCACATCCACCATTCGATCGACGCCAGCCTGCGGCGTCTGGGCACGGACTACGTTGACCTGTACCAGATCCATCGCTTCGACTATGAGACGCCGATCGAGGAGACGCTGGAAGCGCTGGACGCCGTGGTGCGCGCGGGCAAGGCGCTGTACATCGGCGCCTCGTCAATGCACGCCTGGCAGTTCGCGAAGATGCTGTATACGGCCGACCGGCTCGGCCTCAGGCGCTTCGTCTCGATGCAGAACCACTACAACCTGATCTACCGCGAGGAAGAGCGCGAGATGCTGCCACTTTGCCGCGAGGAGGGCGTCGGCGTCATCCCCTGGAGCCCGCTGGCGCGCGGCTTCCTGGCCGGCAATCGCCGCCCCGGCGACTATGGCGAAACAATCCGCGCCAAGACGGACGAATACGCGCAGAAGATGTACTACCAGAGTTCGGATTTCACGGTGGTGGAACGCGTCACTGAAATTGCACAGCGGCGCGGCGTCTCCAACACCCAGGTGGCGCTGGCGTGGCTATTGGCCAAGCCCGGCGTGACCGCGCCGATCATCGGCGCCAGCAAGATACCGCACCTCGACGAAGCCCTGGCGGCGTTGGATCTCAGCCTCGACGCTGAGGAGATGCGCTTGCTCGAGGAGCCTTATCAGCCGCACCCCGTGCTGGGCCACGTGTGAGCCGTGCGCAGCGCGCGCGTTCTAAAAGACCAGACGCCGGCTCATTCCAGGCTGCGCCACAGATACCATGCCGCGTAGGAGGCGTAGGGCCGCCATTTCGCGCCGATCTCTTCCACCTGCTTCGGCTTCGGCCGGCTCTCCAGCCCGTAGGCTTTTTGGACTGCGTTCTGTATGCCCAGGTCGCCCGAGGGCAGCACGTCGGGCCGCCGCAGGGCAAAGATCAAAAACATGTGCACGGTCCACACGCCGATGCCCTTGATGGCCGTCAGTTGCTCCAGGACCACCTCGTCGCTCAGCGCCGGGAGCTTGTCGAAATCGACTTCCCTGCTCCGCGTCTTGGCGGCCAGGTCCAGAAGGTACGAGCATTTCTGCGTGCTGATGCCCAACGTGCGCAGCTTCCCTGCCCCGAGCTTGAGAATGCCCCGCGGTTCGACCCCCTTGGGCGCCAGCGCGGTCTGCAGCCGGCCGTAGATCGTCGCCGCCGCCTTGCCGCTCAACTGCTGGTTGACGATCGCATGAACCAGCGCATCGAAGGTCGCCGGCCGGTGCGCGATGCGGCTCGCGCCGAGCCGGTCGATAATGCCGCCGAGGACAGGATCGGCGGCCCGCAGATGGTTCAGGGCCTTGCGCATGATGGGGGAGTTCTCAGGGTAATACTTCGTACACCCGGATTTCCGCCGGCTGGCCGCCATCGCCGCGCACCGCCAGGAAAAGACGATTCATCGACGGAACCAACAGTCCCGTCCGCGCGCCCCTGGGCGTGAGGATCCGCTCCACCTCGGCGTATCGGTCGGACCCTTCCTCGTGCACGACGGCGATGGCGCCTTCGCCGCCGATCACGTACAGCCGTTGGCGCGCCGCGTCGAAGAACACATCATCGCAGTCGCCCACGGTTGGCAGCTTGGCGACCACCTTGCCGCTGCTCGCATTCATAACCACCAGCCGGGCCGGCAGTCGATAGACCGTGAAGATCAGCTGGGCCTCCGCGTCCAGCGCCAGCGCGTAATTGTCGAGAGCCTCGTTCGCCGGCCACTCCTTCGAGATCGACGGGACGGACCGATCGATCCGCGTCACCTGCCGCGATTGGGGGAGATTGACGATCAAGCTGCCGTCCTTAAACCCCAGTTGGAACGACTCGGGATGCGACGCCAGCTTCAGCTTGGCCACGATCTTGCCGTCCTCATCCAGTTCCGTCAGCCCGGCGTCATGCCCGACCCAGACCCGGCGGACTGGCCCATCGTAGCGCACGATATCCGCGCCGTCGCCCACGGCAACGGACTGCAACTGCCGCCACGTCGCGGCGTCGAAGATGTGCACGGCGCCGTCGCCGCCGCAGGCAACATACAGGCGGTTGCAGGACGACGCGTAGGCCAGGCCCTGCGGCTGGGTCAACTCCGGCAGGCTCTTCACGCGCTGGCCCGCCGCCAGGTCGATCACCTCGACTGTGTTGTTGCCCATTGCGGCCACGAACAGCCGCCGCCCGTCTGGGTCCACGGCCAGGTGGCCGATGCGCCCCTTCACGTTGGGCAGCGCAATGCTCCGCTCGAGCCGCAGCGGCACCGGCTGCGCCAACGCGATGCTGCCGATCACGGCAATTGCCAGTGCGAAAACCGGGGACTGACGTCGACGTCCCAGGTGCGCGCAGCTCTCGCGCTTCACACTCGGTTGCCTTCGCGCCGCGTGGACAGGGCCGTCTCTCCTCGTGTCTTCAGGGGATGAAGCGACGGCGACGAAAACGCGTTTCACAGGCTCAGCTCCTCCAGTTTGAAATGCAGCACCGACGTCACTAATACTGAACAGAATCGAATGAATTGCCGCAAAAATCACCTCGCCGGCCGGCTGCCCGGAGCCGGCCGCGGCTTCAGGCTCTGTCAGCGAATAGAATACCCAAAAAGGCACGCCTCCAAATTTATGCCTCGCCCTGGGCCGCCGCGGTCAGGAGCAATGTAACATCCGGCCCTGCCGGCGCATCTCAAGGAGGGTGAGAAACCCCCGCTGGCTTCTGTTGCTGTCCTGTGCGTTGATGCTGGCCGCGTCGCTCGGTGCGCAGTTCAAGCGGGCCGACACGCCCCAGACCCCGCCGCCGTCCCAATCCGCCCCGGCCGCTCAGCCGGCCACCGACGACCAGGTGATCAAGGTCGAAGTTGCGCTGGTCAATCTGTATTTCACCGTGCGCGACAACCACGGCGGCTACGTCGGCAACCTGAAACAGGACGATTTCGAAGTCCTCGAGGACGGCCAGCCGCAGGTCATCAAGACCTTCGCCCGCGAAACCGACCAGCCGCTGACGCTGGGCCTGATGGTGGACGTGAGCGGCAGCCAGCGCAACCTGCTGGAGGATGAGCGCGCGGCTTCGGCGCGGTTCTTCGAACAGGTCCTGCGCACCAAGGACGAAGCTTTCCTGCTGAGCTTCGGCGTCGAATCGGAGCTGTTGCAGGATTTCACCAATTCGCACACGCTGCTCGAAAGAGCGCTGCGCGACATGCGCATGAACGCCGGCGTTGGCGGCGGTATCACGCCCACGACCGTGCCCTCGCAGGGGCGCGGCACGGTACTCTACGAAGCCGTCTGGCTCGCCGCCAACGAGAAGATGCGCCCCGAGGTCGGCCGCAAGGCGCTGGTGCTGATCACCGACGGCGACGATCAGGGCAGCCGCACCAAGCCCGAGGAGGCGATCGAGGCGGCGCAGAAAGCCGACTCCATCATCTACGTGATCCTGTATGAAGATCCGCGCTTCCACAGCGTGTTCATGGGCGGCCGTGGCTCGGCCGAGGGCATCATGCGCCACTTCACGGACGAGACCGGCGGGCGCACGTTCCGCGTTGACCGCCGCAGCAGCCTGAACGATATTTACAACCAGCTCCAGGAAGAACTGCGCAGCCAGTACGTCATCGCCTACACGCCTACGCGCGCGGCCCGCGACGGGAGTTTTCGCAAAGTCGAAATCCGCGTCAAGGACCGCAAGGACGTGAAGGTGCAGGCGCGCAAGGGCTACTACGCCGTGGCGCCCGGTTCAGAATAGCGGGGCTGGAATGCGCCCGAACCGGGCCCCCGGCGGGCCCTGAACTGCGGATCAAAACCGTCAAGATTGATGGTCTTATATCTGCAAGTTATTGATTCTAAGTACACAACTGTCAATTTGGACCGTTTTGCAATTGAACAGGTTTTGAAGACTGGCAGTTTGCCGGATGCATTCGCCTGCCGTGTCCGGCTCCCGCGCTCTGCTACACTGGCAAAACACGAGCGGTGCGGGATGCGCCGCAATTCAATACGGAGGTTAGAATCCATGTCGATGCAAGACGAAGCCGGCTTGATCCTGAAGCTGTACGACCTGCGCCGCGAAACCAAGATGCGCGAAGCCCGCGACTGGTATTTCCGCGAGTTCAATCCGCAATCCATAGCCGAATTCAGCGAAGCGTTGATGAGTGAACATAGCGCCCATCTGCGCATGGTGGTCAGCTACTGGGAGATGGCGGCGGCGCTGGTGAACAAGGGCGCCATCAGCCTGGACCTGTTTACCAGCACCAACGGCGAGCACATCGGCGTCTTCATGAAGATCGAGCCGTTGCTGGCCGAGATCCGGGGCATCTTCGGACCGCGTTATGCCGCCAATCTGGAGAAGCTGATTGACGCGACCCCCGACGGCCGGAAGCAGGTGGTGGAATTCCGAATACGGATGAAACGAATTAGCGAGGAACTTGCCGCCCGGCAGGCACAGGCGGCGCATTAGCGGCATTGGGTGCCTGCGGCAGAGAACGCAGCACGTCGCGACCGGCCGGTGATGAGGGTTGGTCTGTCCGCTCAGCGCGGGGTCTGGGCGGGGCGCGGGAATGCGCCGTCCACAGACACGCGACAGCATTCACACCGCCCGGCGCGCGCCCCTCAATGAGGCTGACAATGAGGCTGTGAAAACGTGTTTCACAGGCCCAACCCCTTCAACTTGCAATACAACACCGGCGTCACCAGCAGCGACAGCAGCATCGACACCGCGACGCCGCCGATCACGGCGATTGCCAGCGGCTGCAACAGCTGCGCCCCGCTGCCCACGCCTAGCGCTAATGGCAGCATGCCAAAGATCGTTGCCAGCGCGGTCATCAGAATCGGCCGCAGGCGGCGGCGGCCGGCGTTGAAGATCGAGTCGCGCAACCCGTAGCCTTCGAGCGTGAAGACGCGCTCGGAGTCGAGCATCAAAATGCCGTTCTTCTGCACGATGCCTACGACCATGATGGTGCCCATGAACGAGGCGATATTCAACGTCGAGCCGGTGATCCACAGCGCGGCCAACCCGCCCGAGGCGCACAGCACCGTCGCGGCCAGAATCGCCACGGGGTGCGAGAAGGAACGGAACTCGAAAACCAGCACGACGAAGATCAGCAGGATCGACATCATCAGCACCTGAGTGAGTCCCAGGAAGCTTTCCTTCTGGATCTGGTATGTGCCGCCGTATTCGATCTCCGTCCCCGGCGGGATGGCGATTTCGCGCGGCAGGCGGCGCTGGATCTCGTCCATCGCCGAGCCCAGGTCGCGCCCGGTCAGCCGCGCCGTGACGTTACTCAGCGGCCGCAGATTCTCGCGGTGGATTTCGGTTTGGCCTTCCTCGATCTCAATCGAGGAAATCGACTTGAGCGGCAGGGTCACGCCGGAGGGTGAGGTGACCAGCAGCGAGTCCATCTTCTCGATCGAATCGCGGTACGCCAACGGATAGCGCACGCGAATCGGTACCAGGCGATTGTTGCGGATGAGGGCCGAGGCCGGCTGGCCTTCCAGAATAGCGGCGCCGATGTCGGCCACCTGCTGCGTCGTGAAGCCCGCCAGCGCTGCTTTGCGCGGATCAACGCGGAAGTTGACTGCCGGCCCAATAACGAAATTCTGGTTGACCACATCGACCACGCCGCGCACCTTAGGCAGCCACTCCTCGACCTTGTGCGCCAGGTCCAGGTACACACTCGGATTGTCGTTGTAAATCTTGATCTCAATCGGCTGCGGCGCCGACACCAGGTCCGAGATCAGGTCCTCAAGGATGTGCGGGAATTCGATGTCCAGCGCCGGCTCGGCACGCCGGATCTGATCGCGCAGCTCGTCGGTGACCTCCGCCAGCGAGCGCTTGCGCTCCTTCTTCAGCCTCACCAGGAAATCGCCGGTATTGGGCTCGGCGATGGCCAGGCCGAGCTGCGCACCGGTGCGCCGCGAGTAGCTTTCCACCTCCGGCGTGGCCGCCAACATGCGCTCGATGTGGCGCAGCACGCGGTCAGTCTCCTCGAGCGACGTGCCCGAAGGCATGATGTAGTCCAGCACGAAGGCGCCTTCGTCCATCTCCGGCAGGAAGCCCGAGCCCAGCTGGTTGTAGATGCCCACCGAGCAGGCCAGGACCAGGCCCGCCGCGCACAGCACCAAAGTGGTGTGCGCGAGCGACCAAGCCAGCGCGCGTTCATACATCGCGGCCAGCCGCCGCATGATGCGGCCTTCGCCCTCCTGCTCAGCGGCCTCGATGGTCGCGACCACGTCCTCGCGCCGCGTTGGCCGCACGAACAGCCGCGCCAGCACCGGCGTGAACAGTAACGCCAGAAGCAGCGAGGCGATCAGCGCCGTCACCATCGTCATCGCCAGCGCGCGGAAGAATACCGCCGTGATGCCGCCCAGGAAAACCAGCGGCACGAAGACCATGATCGGTGTCAGCGTCGAGCCGATCAGCGCCGGGGTCAGCTCGCGGATCGCGTTCAGGCTGGCGTCGCGTCCGTCCTGGCCCAGCGCCATGTGGACGCTGATGTTCTCGACCATCACGATCGCGTCGTCGATGACCACGCCGATGCACGCCGCCAGCCCGCCCAGCGTCATCAGGTTGAAGCTCATGTGGAACAGCCGCATGAAGACGATGGCCGACAGCACAGCGATGGGAATCACGATTGCCGCCACCGTCGTCGTGCGCCAGTTCTTGAGGAAGCCCATCAACACGGCCACGGAGAGCACGAGGCCGATGAGGATGCTCTCCACCACGCCGTTGATCGAATCGCGCACCAGGATCGACTGGTCGTAGAAGACGCTCAATTGCGCGTCCTTGGGCAGCGTCTTCTTGATTTCACCCAGCTCGCGGTTCACCGCGTCGGCGATTTCGATCGAGTTGCCGTCGGGCTGCTGCATCACGTTCACCAGCACCGCCGGACGCCCGTTGGCGGTGACGACGTTGTAGACCGGCTCCTCGCCCGGTACCACCGTGGCGACGTTGCGGATCTGTACCGGCGTGCCCTTCACCACGTCCACCACCACATCGCGAATCTGTTCTGGCTCGCGCAGCAGTCCCGTGACCGTGGTCAGGTACAGGTGGTAATTCTCCTGCATCATGCCCGCCGGGTCGATCACGTTGGTCGCGCGCAGCGCGTCGGCCACCTTGCTCAGCGGGATGCCGTAGCCATTGAGCTTCTGCGGATCGACGATGACGTGGTATTCCTTCGGCCGCCCGCCCACGATGCGCGTCTCGGCCACGCCGGGGAGCCGGTACAGCCGCGGAGCGTAGTCGTAGTACGCGAGCTCCCACAGATCGGCCAGCGAGCGCGACGGCGAGGTGATGCTGAAGCCGATCATCGGGAACACCGAGAAGGTCAGCCGGTTGATGATGAAGCGCGCGTCCGGGGGCATCGACGGCATAATTTGCGAGATGCGCCCCTGCACCAGGTGCAGCGCATTCAGCACGTCCACATCCCAGCGGAAAAAAACGTTGATTTCGGTGCCACCGCGGGCCGTGATGGAGCGCACCGTGGTGATGCCGGGCACGGTGCGGATGGTCTCCTCGAGCGGGCGCGTGACCGTCAGCATCTGCACGTCGATCGGCGCGATGCCGTTGTCGACGCGGATGGAGATGCGTGGAAAATCGGTCTGCGGAAAGATCGAAACCGGAATCTCCGGCGTCAAGACGATGCCCGCCACGGCGAAGGCGACGAAGACCAGCACCAGCGCCCGGCCGTGCGCCTCGACGAAACGCGCCAGCGCCGCAGTCACTTCTTTTCCTCTTCAGCGGCGCCCTTCTCGTCCGGCCCCGGCTTGTCGCCGCTGAGCTTCACCTGCATGCCGTCGGTCAGCTCATAGGCGCCCTCGGTGGCAATCGTCTCGCCGCCCTTCAGGCCCTTCAGGATGCGGACCCGCGCGCCCGACACTTCGGCCGTCTCCACGTCGCGCCGATGCGCCGTGTTGCCTTCGATCAACATTACCCAGCCCGTCCGCGTGCCTTCGTTGAACTGCAGCGCCTCGCGCGGAACGGTGACGCCCTTCCCCCGCGCCGTGACGATCTCGACGTCCCCGAACGTGCCCGGATGTAGCGTCGCCGGCGGCGCGCCGATCTCGCACCACACCTCGACCGTGCGCCGCGCCGGATCGGCCGACCGGTTCACCACCGTGACCCGGCCCGGCTGCGACGCGGGCTTCCCGCTGTCGCCGGCCGCGGCCGCGCTGCCCGGCAGAAACGAACACGTCTGCCCCGTGTGAATCGGCCCCGAATCGGACTCCGGAATCTGCGCCCGCGCCACCGCTTTCGACAGGTCGCTCACCGTGAACACCGGCGCGTCGGGCCGCGCCATGTCGCCCGGAAACATGAATTGCTCGGTCACCGTGCCGGCGAACGGCGCAGTGATGCGCGCGTAGGAAAGCTGCGCTTCGGCCCCCGCCATGCGCGCCTTGGCCGCTTCCACGTGGCTGCGCGCCATCTGAATATCGCGCTCGCGCGACTGGTTTTTCAGCAGGTCCAGCGACATCATCGCCACTTCATAATTGGCCTTGTCGGTGGCCAATTCGGTCTCCGCCACTAGCAGGTCGCGCTGCGGAATGGCGCCGTCATCGAACAGGCTCTTGCGGCGCTTGTAAATCGCGTCGGCCTGTTTGTAAGCGGCTTCGGCGGCCACCAGTTGCCCGCGCGCGCGCTCTATGTCGCCGGGCAGCGTGCCCGACTCGGTTTTCTGCAAATTCGCTTCCGCGTCGGCCACGCCGGCCTGCGCCTCGGCCTGCGCGGCTGCCAGGTCGCGCGCCTCCAGTTCGACCAGTTCCTGCCCCGCTTGCACCGAGTCGCCCTTTTTCACCAGCAGCCGCTTAATAGGCGCTGCCGCGCGCGCCGCCACACCCGCCTGCTGGACCGGGAACAGCGTCGCCGGCCCGGTGATGCTCACCTCCACGTCCTCGACGACGGCCTGGGCGGTCTTCACCTCGACCACGGGCTTGGCCTCGGCCTCTTCCTTTTTGGCGCATCCGCCCAGGAACAGAAGCTGGCCCAGCAACGCTGCGGCAATTACGATCGGCGATTCGCGTTTCATTGTCCTGAAGCCACCTCAAGATCGGCCCGCGCGTTCCAGTACGCCGAGATGGCCGAGAAGTAGTTGCCGCGGGCCTGCGCCAGTTGCGACTGCGCCGCCACAACGTCCAGCGCCAGCCCCTCCCCGCCCTCGTAGCGCACCTGGGCCAGCCGGTAATTCTCCTCCGACAACCGCGCCTGTTCACGCGTGGTTTCAATCTGCGCCCACGTGTTGCGCACGCGCGCGATGGCCGTCTGGTAGTCGCGCGAGAGATCGCGCCGCGCCATCTCGCGCGAAATGTCGAACGATTCGAGCCGCACCTGCGACTGCCGCGTCGCACTCCAGGCTTTCATCCAGTCGAAAATCGGCACGTTCACCGTGGCGAAGAAGGCCTGGCCGCGGTCGGCCCAACTATATTTCGGCGCGTCAATGCCATACAGCCAGTTCAGCGACGTCTGCGGCAGGAGGTCTGCGCGGGCGCGGCTGACGTCGGCCCGCAGCCCCAGCCGCTGGGCGTCGAACAACTGGAATTCGGGGCGCCGCAAGTAAGCGTCGCTCGAAGCCGCGGGCTCCGGCGGCGGCAGCAGAGCGTCGAACGGATCCACAACATTCAACGGCGCACCGGCATCGGCGGTCCAGTAGGAAGCCAAGTCATGGTCGGCAGTCTCGGCGTCGAGTTCCGCGCCTTGCAGTGCCTGTTGCAGAAACGCGACCTCGGCCTGGGCCTTCACCACGTCGGCGCGCGCCACCTCGCCGCCGACGTTGAGCTTGCGGGTCCGTTGTTCGAAACTCTGGGCTTCGGCCAGCGTGCTTTTCGCGACTTCCACCAGCCGTCGGGCCAGCACCAGTCGGTAATACGCGGCCGTCACTTCGCGACGCAGGTCGCGCTCGGTCAGCTTCACATTCAGCCGCGCCGCCTCGCGCTCCGACCGCGCCCGCGCCAACTCCGCCCGCAGCCGGCCTGAAGTGTCGATGGGCATGGAGGCCCCGAACTGTGTCACGTACTCATGCACCGCGTTCAACGCGATGAACTGCTGCTGCGTGCTGTCGGTTCCGCGCGCCGGCGTATTGTAGGTGTAGCCGCCCGAGGCCTGGACCTGCGGCAGAAATCCAGCTCGCGCCCCCACCACGCCCTGCTGCGCCACGCGCAGATCGTTTCTGGCCAGATTCATCTTGCCGCGCGCATCCAGCGCCAGGCGCACACAATCGGCCAGCGTCAGCGGCGCGTTCTGCGCCCACATCCGCGCAGCCAGCGTCAAGAAAGCCAAGCAAAATCGAAAGGAATTCCGCAAGCAAAGCCTCGCCGATCCAACGCCGGAGCCCGTTGTGGCCCCATCTTGTGCAAGCGATCAGGATATCGAAAAAGTTACCCTTCCGAATGAACTCATAGTTCCACCACCCACCCGCGCGGCCGTGGCATGCTGAATAGGCAGGAGGTACCCATGCCGGGAGATCTGGGACATCTATTCGACCAACACCTCGCCGCGGCCGCGGTGCGCCTCAACACGATCACCGAGGAGCAGGCTGATCAACCCATGCGGCCCGGCGCCTGGCGGCGCAAGGAATTGCTGGGCCATCTGCTCGATTCGGCGGCCAACAATCATCAGCGCTTCGTGCGCGCGGCGCTGGACGGCCATTACGAAGGGCCGGGCTATCAGCAGGAGGCGTGGGTGCGCCTGCACGACTACGCCGGGCTGCCGTGGGCCACGCTGGTCACGGCCTGGCGCGAGCGCAACACCCTGCTCGCGCGGGTGGTTCACAACATCGAGGAATCGAAGCTCGCGGCGCAGTGCAGGGTCGGCGCGGACCCGCCGGTCACGCTGCGTTTTCTGATCGAGGATTACCTGCGCCACCTGGAACACCACGTGGCCCAGATCACCGGCTGAGCGCTCAGCTCTCCGCCGGCTGCAGCATCGTCGCTCGCAAGTACAGGTAGCTGCGCACTGCCTTCTCCAGGGCCGGCATCGGCTCAATGCCCAGCGCGTCCATCTTGGCGTTCCCCAGCGCCGTGTAGCGCGGGCGGCGGGCCGGCGTGCGGTACTCGCGTTCGCTGGTGGCGCGCACCTCCGGATCGAGCCCGGCGCAATGGAAGATCAGCCGGGCCCATTCATACCACGAGATGGGCGTTCCGCCGCCGGCATGGAAAACGCCGCGCGCGCCGCGCTCCACAAGCTCGAATGTGGAGTGCGCCAGCGCCGGCGCGTAGGTCGGCGAGGCCACCATGTCGGCCACCACGCGGATGGGCTGATTATCCGCCTCCAGGCGCAGCATCAGCTCGATGAAGTTGCCGCGCGCGGTCTTCAGTCCGGCCAGTCCGAACACGCCCGAGGTGCGCAGAATCAGCAGATCGTCGAGGTAGGCGCGCGCGTACAGCTCGCCGCAGAACTTGGAGACGGCATAGGCGTTCACCGGATGCGCCCGGTCTTCCTCCGTGTAGGGGCTGCCCTTGGTGCCGTCGAAGACGTAATCCGTGGAGAAATGCACCAGCTTGGCGCCCGTCTGGCGGCACGCCACGGCCATGTTGCGCACCGCCAGCGCGTTCACTTCGTAGGCCGCCTGGGGCTCGTTTTCGGCCACATCCACCATGTTGTAGGCGGCGCTGTTGATCACCAGTTCGGCCTCGCTGGTGGCGATGACGCGCTCCACCAGCGCCGCGTCGGTAATATCAACGCCGCTTCTGTCGTAGGAGAAGACCGTGAAGCCGCGCGAGGCGAATTCGCGCTGGATCTCAAAACCGAGCTGGCCCGCGCCGCCGAATATGATCGCTTTCCTGCTCATGATGCACTTGAACTATATCGCATCGCAAAGCGCCAACGGCAGACCCGGGACTGGCGTCACGTTCGTTCGGCGGTCCCCACACTCTGGGCCACAACGAGGGCGCTCCAGCCGCAGGCCGGGGTCTGAAGATCACTGCCGGCTAAGCCGGCCAATTGGGGGTGTAGCCCGGACGTTTCACCACGATCGCAGCGAGGCGCGATGAGAGGGCTGCAGATACAAGGCGCGCGACCGGAGCCGCCCGCAGGCGTACTTGACAGTACGTCGAGGACGGCGACCGAGCGCAACGCAGTAGATGCGGCCCTATCGCGCGCCGCAGCCGATGGTTGGTGAAACATCCGGGCTAGGGTCGCAGCTTTTTCTGATATCCGCGTCGTGAACATGCCAGGCATTTCATGCAGCGGGGCGCAAGAGCCCGCGCTCGCTGCAGTGCCCGTCATGGCCAGGGTGGGGCTGTTCTGCCCATACAGGTAAACAGCATCGTGGCTACGAACCCGGCGTGGGCCGATCCTGTTCTTTCTGTTCTCTGCGCCGGCGGACGGGGTGCGGCAGCGGGTGACGCGGCTCGCCTTCGCGGGCCTCGCCGAGCAGGGCGCTGACCAGCTTGCGCAGGCTGTGCAGGCCCGAGAGGCTTTCATTCATCTCGATCAGAATCGAGTAATCGCCGCAGCCTTCGTCGCGGCAGGCGATCACCTCGCCCAGCAGAATCGTGTCGTGCTGATCGATGCGGACCGGAATGCCCGGAGCAAAAGGCGCGACGCTGCGCGCCGTCATGAGCCGGGATGCCATGTGCGTCACCACGACCTCGGTGGCCATGCACGGACCTTGCAGCGGAACGAGCCGGGCCTTCCAGCAGATGGCAGGCTCTGGTTGAACGGGCTCTCGAGCTTCCATGATGGGGCATATCGGCCCCAGCGGGGGAAAAGTGAGCGATTTCGGAGCGTCCGGTGCTATTTCGAGCCGACTGCCAGCCACAGCCCCAGAGCGAGCGCGGCGAAGCCGATCGCTTCCAGGGCCAGGCGCCGCAGCGCCAGGCTGCGCCAGCCGGCGTAAGCCTTGGCGTTGGCCGCGGAGTGCGCGCGGCTGCTCAGATACTTCTGCCCGGCCTCGTCCGCCAGCAAGATGGAAGCCGCCAGCTCGCCGCGCAGCGCGGCATCCATTTCACGGCGCAGCTCCGGCGGGACCTCTTCCAGCGAGGCGAAATTGCGCACTTCGCCGTCGCAGCCGGTCAGCACCAGCGTGGATCGGAAAACCGGATTGGAACGCGCGCCGGCCATCGCTTACCGCTCCCCGCCCGCGGCCGCAGGGACCGGACCAGGCGCCACGCTCTGCCGCACGCGCTCCATGACCACCTGGATGAAGCCCAGGCCGGCCTTGGACAGCGCCTTATCGCGGCGGTAAACCAGCCCCAGCCGGCGCATCAGCGGCTCCGGGGCCAGCGAGACGGAGGCGAACTGGCCCGTCTCCAGCCCCTCCTGAAAGTGCGTCTCGGCCATGAAAGAGATCCCCATGCCGGCCCGGACGAAACGTTTGATCATCTCGGTCGAATCCAGCTCCATCGAGATCTGGACCCGGTCCTCCACCGGCTCCAGCCAGGCGTTCACCTTGGCGCGCGTGGCGCCGCCCTTGGGCAGCAGCAGCAGCTGGCCGACGAGATCCTCGCAGCCCACTTCCCGCCGGCCGGCGAGCCGATGCCCGGCCGGAAGGATCAACTTGATCTCATCGGTATGAATCGGCACCACTTGCAGTTTTTTCTCCTGGATCGGAAGCTGCGTGAATCCGAAGTCGGCCAGGTTGTCCATCACCGACTCCACCACATGCCGGCCATAGCTGCGGTCCACTAACAATTGGACGTTTGGAAAGAGCTTCTTGTATTCCGAGAAGACGGTCGGCAGGATGTAAATGCAGGTAGCCTCGTTGGCCGCGATCACCAGCTCGCCGCGCGGCACGCGCTCGAGTTCGTTGATGGCGTCCTGGGCGCGCCGCCGCAGGTCCAGGATCTGCTCGGCGTAGACGCTCAGGATTTTGCCCGCGGCGGTCAGCTCAATCCGTGTCCCCAGGCGTTCGAACAGCGAGCAGTTCAGTTCCTGTTCGACCTGGCGGATCTGGGCGCTGATGGCAGGCTGGGTGCGGTAACAGGTCAGGGCGGCCTTGGAGAACGACTTCAGGCGCACAATTTCGAGAAACGTGTGAAGCTGGTCGAGATCCATTCTCCCCTTGTCGGCCTACTCATATTATCATCCGTTTTCCATTCGCGATACGGCCATCGGAGCAATCCGGGACGCGCTGGACGCGCGGGCGGCCGGCGGGTTGCAGGCGCTTGGGCGGGCCGGGGAGTGGCGGGCAGCGTGCGGGCGCCGGCCGACGGCGGTGTTTTTCCGCCGGATTCGCTTGCCGTACAGCGGAGTATGAATTACCATCGTCCCTATGGTGAAGCAGGGCCTGTTAGGGACAGCCGCCGTGGCGGCGCTGGTCTTCTCGGTCGCGCTGGGCGCGCAGAGCGGATCGAAGGAAAAGATCGAGCGGGGCCGCTATCTGGTGGAAGAGATTGGCAAATGCCAGGAATGCCACACCCCGCGCCTGGAGAACGGGCAATTCGACCGGACCAAGTGGCTGAAGGGCGGGATGATCAATTTCAAGCCGGCGCAGCCGATGCCGAAGTGGGAGGAGATGGCGCCGGACATCACCACCACCGGCAAGGTCAAGGAATGGGGCGAGAAGGGCCTCAGCGGATTCCTCGAAACTGGCGCCGGGCCGGAGGGGGATAAGGCCGACCCGCCGATGCCGTTTTACACCATGAAACCCGAGGACGCCGAGGCCATCGCGGCCTACCTGGCCACTCTTAAATAGCCGCCGCGGCGTAACGCCCGATACGCCGGCGTTGAGAGAGCGCCCCATCGGCGCGCCTGCCGAACGTCTCCGCCGCCCTGCCGTCAGGGCGCGAACGGCTTCGAGAAAGAGAATCACCCGCAGTCGTTCGCGTGTCGATAGGCCGGGCGCGGCGGCGAAGAATCGAATTCAGGCATAGAACAGGAATCGAGCGGAAGTGTCAGCGCCGCCCGGTGCTCTGGCCAGACTCGCCAACCGCTGGTGTCAGGCTGACTTGTTTCCTACTTTTGATACGTTTGTTAGTTTGTTAGTGGGTCGCCCGTGAGGCACATGCTGGCGTCTCGGAGAAAGGCGTGCGGTGAGAAGATGTCGAAGGCAAACAGCAAGACCGTATCCCTGGTTCTCGGAAGCGGCGGCGCTCGAGGTTTG
>CAVWRA010000004.1:0-621105 GCA_963757265.1 Terriglobia bacterium | reverse complement strand
TTGGCTCCTCAGGTAGGACTCGAACCTACAACCCTTCGGTTAACAGCCGAACGTCTTATAGCCGCCTCGCGTTGCAAACACAAGACTTAAACGCGCGAAAACCTGGTTTTCCCGGGAATTGGGGGGACTCTGGGGGTACTCTCTGAGACATCGAATTGAAAACAGCGTGGGCTGTCTCGTCACGGAGGTGGGTTCTGCAACAATGTGCGATCCCAAATGGCTGTTTCCCAGATCGCCGTTTCGAGCCAACTTCAGGATGGGCGACGAATCGCGGCCAACCAACGAGAGCGCGTCGTCTTACAGGCAGTCTCGGTCTCGGAATAAGGCTGGTCAGAGGCGAGCGAGAACAAGCTGACTTGTCAGGCGCAAGCCGCACGTTGTGGATTCTCAAGTGGCCGGGGTGTTCGCCACCGAAACCATCGCGCTTAACAGAATCGGACCGGGAATCCCTCCGCCTCCGACCAGCTGGGGAGCTCAGTACGGAAGGCTCACTCTGCCCACCGGCTTCGCGATTGACAGTTTCTCCCGATCAATCGTCAGTGCGAAAAGAGAACTGCAGTCCCTTGTTATCCGGGCGATTCTTGTCTGGCGAATTGTCCAAAGAACCTGTGCTACACAGTCGATCACCGCAAAGCTATACTCTGGATTCAGCTCTTTGGTCACCCGTTGCGCCGTATATCCATTGAGTTCTTCATATAGTTCTAAATATGTCAGTGAATGCCGCATCGAAATGATCGGGCTGAATTCCTCTCGGTTCGTTGGTTTCACAGCAAAAGTACACGATCCAGACACCACCCTCAAGCCGTGCTTGTAGGAGTTGTACTCATTGCCCGCAATGTAAAGCTGGGCGACCTGCCCGATAAGCCAGCCAATATCTTCGACGGACTGCTTCCAGCGTTCCTCATCATCCCCAGATGGCCGGATCCCAGAAAACACGCCACCGCAGACGAGATCCTCCATTGTAACTGCCTTCCCATTGGTCATCTTGCTGAAGTTTCCCGAGTCTATGTTCTGAGCTGCGGTCTTTATTTCTGCATTGCTGTAGGTGGTCAGGTACACCCAATGGGGCAAAGGATGATGCTCGGCGAGAAGTAAGGCCAACAACGCTTCACTCTGGTGGAACACTGAACAGTGAATTTCGGTCGCGATCGCTCCGAGGTGCTCCTCGTCCGAGGCCTTAATCGGGCAGCCCCAGGAATCTGTTAGTTCGGCAAATGCCGGCGCGTTCTTGTATATTGCGAGTAAAGTCACTGCCTTCTTCAGAATGAAGTATGGATCATACCCTTCGTAGAACACCAAGTCCGGAGGTGCGGTACTTGGCATCGCCAAGAATGGCTTCTTGCGCTTTAGTGGCCCGATATGCGGCCTTCTCTCGTGTGACGTCATGCGCACATTCTATTCCGCGTCACCGCAGATTTCGAGCCGGGAATGAAGGGGCCGCAGGTGTGCCCGAATCAGGGGCAACTCGGAATGGCTACGTTGTCAAGAAGTCCGCTTCTAGTCGACGACACCAGGGTTCGCCCGCGATATCCGGATTGCCCCACGGAGGCAGTATCGGGAGAGTCGAAGTAAATCGGCCGCATCCCGGGGCCGCGGTTGTGTCTGAGGGATCGCTTTCGCGATGGAGCTTGGCCACCACTGCGGCCATACCCTTCCACAGTCTGCCTTGTCGGTGCAGATCTCAGCACTAATCCGAGCACGCCGCCCCCGGAGTCGAACGGCACGACGAGCCGCAGGAACTGCACGGTGAACGCGCGCTATTCGTCCTCCGGCACGACGCCTAAGACACCGGCTGGTTCGCCGATGAACTCCGCGGAACCCGCGGCGTCTGGCGCGCGTAGCTATTCAGAGTAGAGAATCCGTTATAGCGCCTGTCCATCGGAGACCAGCCGCGGCGAGAGCCCGCGTGGCACGAGGAGGCGAGAAAGGCCGCAGCCTATGTCAAGTGAAGCCAGGGCAGGCGAACCGAAGAAGATCCTCATCATCGGCGGAGGCATCGCGGGCCTCTGCGCGGGCGTGTACGCCCGCAAATGCGGCTACCATGCCGAAGTGCTGGAGATGAATACCTTGCCCGGCGGCCTGGCGATGAGTTGGCGACGGGGCGAGTACACCTTCGAGACCTGCCTGCACTGGCTGGTCGGCTCCAAGCCGGGCGCCGATTTGCGCGACTACTGGGAGGAGCTATTTGACATCTCCGCGCTGCGCTTTGTCGATCCCGAGGAGGTAGCGCGCATCGAGACCGAGAGCGGCGAAAGCCTCGCTATCCCCACAGACCCCGACCGGCTAGAGGCTACGCTGCTCGCGCGCTCGCCAGCCGATGCCAAGGCGATCCGCGCCTTTGTCGGCGACGTGCGCCGGCTGGCGCGATTCCGAATGCCCTATCCCGACCAGGGCTGGGCCGCCCAGGCCGGCATCCTGCTCCGCGACCTGCCGATCTTCCCGACATTGAGTCGCGTCTCCAAGATGACGTGCGAGGAGTACGGCGCGCGATTTCAGGACCCGCTGATCCGCGCCTACTTCGGCCGAGGCGAACTGGCGCAGCTCTCGGCCGTCGCCATCGTCCTTTCGCTGGCGTGGATGAGCGTGCGGAACGCCGGCTATGCCATCGGTGGCGCGCAGGCGATCATCCGCCCGATCGAGAAGCGCCTTAAGGAACTCGGCGGCAGCATCCGCTATTGCGCGCGAGTCGAACGCATTTTGGTGGAGAACGGCGCCGCCGTGGGCGTCCAACTGGTCGGCGGGGAGACGCTGCGGGGAGATTGGGTCATCTCCGCCGCGGACGGGCATACGACGCTGAACGAAATGCTGGGAGGCGCCTACACCAGTCCGCAACTCAAGACCGCGTACGAGAAGAACGCTCTGTTTCCCTCCTACCTCCAGGTCTCGCTCGGTGTTGGCAGGGATCTCGGCCACATGCCGCACTTCCTGACTTACCTGTTGGACGCGCCGCTCCAAATCGACCCCAAGACGACCGTCGATCTGATCACCCTACGCTTTTTCCACTTCGATCCGACCTTCGCCCCGGCGGGCAAGACCGCTGTCATCTGCTTCCTGCCCACCTACAACGACTCGTATTGGGATGACCTGCGTAAGAGCGACATGCTGGCGTACCGCGCCGAGAAACAGCGCGTGGCGGAGGCGGTGATCGAGCGGCTGGAGCGGCGCGTCCCCGGCCTGCGGTCGGCCGTCGAAACCGTCGACGTCTCCAGCCCGGCGACGGTCCTTCGCTTTACCGGCAACTGGAAAGGGAGCATGGAGGGCTGGCTGCTTACGCCGGCCGTCGGATTCCGTCCGCTGCCCAACAAGCTTCCCGGCCTGCGGCGCTTCCGGATGGTCGGCCAGTGGGTCATGCCCGGGGGTGGATTGCCGTGCGGCCCCTTGAGCGCACGCCCCACCCTCAAGGAGATCTGCCGCGAGGACGGCGTCCCCTTTACGCCGGGGAAGAGGAGTTGAGCGACGGCGCAACTGGAGAATTCGCATTCGTCGGCGCCAAGTTGCAGTATCACGCCCCACTCGCTGATCTATCGCGCGACCCGAGCCCCAAGTCCGCTTCTGGGAAATCGGCCGCTCGGCGACGGTCAGTGGCTATCGCCAACTATTACTGAACAACCACCGATTGAGAGACGAGCGCAGCCTGCTGCCGCGCTGCGATTTCCTGCTGACGCTTTTCGTCGGCTGCGCACTGGCGTGCGGAGATTTCGTCAAGAGCGCGCCGTTTCGCCTCCATCCGCACATGGGAATAACGAGAGAGCATGGCGCGCGAGACGTGCCCGGCGATGCTCATGATCACCTCGTCGCCGGCGCCCGATTCCGCCAGTTCCGTGACCAGGGTGCGGCGGTTGTCGTGCCACCGGCCCTTCACCCCCGCCTTCTCTCGGACTTTGGTCCACGCAGTCTTGAACGACGTGATTGGACGGGTGGGGTCTTTGGGCCGGGGCGTCCCGAAGACGAACACAAACTACTCCGGCCGGCACTCACCGAACCGCCGGATGTACCAGGCGGCGTGCGCCTCCAGCGCAGCGATGGCCGTGACATTCAGTGGGATCACGCGCCCGGTGCCTGCGTCGGTTTTCGACTTGCCGACCGTGAGCTGCTTCTTGTGGACGAGGTCTATCTGCCGCCACCGAATCTCCCGCAATTCCTTGTCGCGCAGGCCACAGTTTAGGTCCAGCACCAGGCCGGGGTACATGTTCTTACTCCGCAGCTTCGCAGCTTCCGCCAGCATGCGCGCCTTCTCCTCCGCGCTGTACGGGCAGCCGGGCGAGGGGGGCAATGGCAGCTTCAGTGCCTTATCGCGGCGTCGCGCCGCGCGAATCAGGGCGCCCTGCTCGCCGCACAGCCGGATCACCAACTGCACCTCATCGTTGATGGTCTTCGGCCCGGCTTTCATATTCAGGCGATCGGCTTCATACGGCTTCACGACATTCGGCGTAATCTCCACCACCAGACTCCCACCAGGTAGCCTGCTCACATGCCCGACGGCCAGTAGTGCAATCTGCCCTCCGGCAATGTGAAAGAATGCGGGATGATCGACGGCCACTTACTCCGTGTCGTTCTGTCCGCTGACGACAACAACCCCGATCCCACGACCCGTGGCGCGGATCTGAGCGGAGACGCCAGCGACGTAATCGCACTGCTGGATGCCAGGGGATTCTGGATCTATAGGCGGGACCGGCCATTCACAGATGCATGCGCCTGTGCTCCGTTGCAGAATCCCGATTACTACGAATCCGACAACTGCATGGCCGTCTCCTTGCCTCGCAGTCTGGAGGTGAAATGAAGCAATACTTTCCCCCAAGAGAACCGCAATGAAGTTATCGAACCAGCTCGCGGTGCTCGTTCTGGCAGCGCTGGCCTGTCATGCCGCGCCCGCGGAATCGATTCGGGTTTCCGAAGGCACCCTTACCCTACCGACTTACGAACACAGCGCCAGAGAGACCGAGCCGGCCTTGTTCGGCAACTCCACGGTGACCGGCCTGTATCCCTTCACGGCTTACCTGCATCCCTTCCGGCAGGACAGTCCGACACCGCGGAATTATCAGGCGATCTTCATCGAAAATGAGTACCTGAAGATCACCTATCTTCCCGAATTCGGCGGCCGCTTGTTCTCTCTCTTTGACAAGGTCCGCAGCCGCGAGGTCTTCTACCGCAACGACGTCATCAAGCCCGCCAACTACAACCCTAAGGACAGCTTCCCGCTGTTTGGAATCGAACTGACCGGCCCGCACGATCTGCACTCCATGACCTTGCGAGGCGAACCCTTCTGGTCCAACAAAGTCGTCCGCAATGAAGATGGCAGCGTCTCGCTGGTACTGGGCGAATTGGATCCCGTGTATCACATGAAGGTGAATCTGATCGCCACGCTCCATCCCGGGATCGCGGCGCTGCAGATGAGCGTCTTCTGTTACAACGGGCGGGACGGCCGCATGCCGCAGATGTTCTGGATCAGCGGCAGCCTGGCCGCCACCGAGAAGACCCGCTTTATCTACCCCATGAGCCGGACCATCGGCCATACGACTGCCGAGATCGCGGACTGGCCTGTGTTCAACGGCATCGACTACAGTTGGGACCGCAACAACAAGCACATGCTCGGCGTATTCGGAATAGACACATACGATGATTTCCAAGGCGCCTATCACTTCGACCTGGACTATGGCGTTTTTCGATACGCCGATCGCCGCATCGTCCAGGGCATGAAGTTGTGGACATTCGGCTATAGTGACAGCGCGACTGCCCTGGAGCGTGCCTACACGGACCATGCCGGCCCGTATATCGAAGTGCAGAGCGGGCGGCACGTCTGGGACGGTCACTACGAGTACGTGGGTCCGCACAAGGTGGAGCAGTGGAGCGAATGGTGGCTGCCGGTGTCCGGCATTGGCGGGCTGACCACGACCACGCGCGATGTGGCCCTGAACCTGGAAGTTCAGGATCATGACGTGCGCGTTCGTCTCGCGGCCATGCGGGTGCTGAACGGAGCGAGCGTGATCGTCACCGCCGAAGGCATTCAGCTTATCAGCACTCGTGCCGACCTCGCGCCCGGCCAGCCGTTCGATGCCCGCGTGACAGCGGCGCAGACGAAGGGCCTGGTGGTTCGGGTGACGGATGCGGCCGGCCGTGAGCTGATGGCCTATCACCGCCCTGACAGCGATCCCGGACGCAAGGAGTACACCTCTTTCACCGCGCCGCTTGAAAAACCGCGTAAGTCCCCCGGGCAGATGAGCGCGGAAGAACTGGTGGTGGCGGCCGAATTCAAACTCAAGGAACTGAATTATGCTGCGGCCGAGGATCTGCTGAACCAGTCCCTGGCGCGCGATCCGGGCTTCTCGCGCGCGCACCTGCAACTGGGCATCTATCACTTCACCGCAGGCCGGTACGAAAACGCCATCACGCATTTGCAAAAGGCCATCGAGCGCGATCCCTACCTGGACGAAGCTTATTACTACCTCGCCATGAGCCAGTTCGCGCGTGGTGATGACCAGCACGCCGAGCGCAATCTCTATTACATCTGGCCGCAGAGCGCGTACTTCGGAGAGCGCGAATTCCACCTCGGACGCCTGGCGTTTCTCGGCAGGAACCTCGATTCCGCCGTGAGCCATCTGGAACGAGCCATCATGGCCAACGGCTACGACATGAATTCGCGGTTGCTGCTGGCCGTGACCTGGCGTGAGCAGAACAACGCGCCGAACGCGCTGAAGCAGTTGGCCGAAATCGAGCGCATCGACTCATCGGACCGTTTCGCCGCAGCCGAGCACTACTTTCTGACAGGCGATCCCGCGAGCAAGGCCGAGCTGTTGCGTCTCACCGGAGGACAAAGTCAGGAGGCCCTGGACCTGGCCATCTTCTACGAGAAGTTGCGGAAGTGGAAGGACGCGGCCCGGATTCTGGAAATCGTCGAACACGACAACCGGGATCCCTGGGGCACTACGCCTGAGTTCTACTATACGCTGGCCTACTGCCTGCAAAAGGGCGGCGAAGCGACGCGGGCGACCGAGTATCTGAAAAAGGCCCGGACTGCCAGTGGCAACCTGGACCGCTTCCCCTATCGCGAAGAAAGTGAAGCGCCGCTGGCAGCCGCGGTCGAGGCCGATCCCAAGGATACCGTGGCGCGGTTCAATCTGGCTTGCCTGCTTTACTACCACGAACGGCCCGCCGAGGCGATTCGCCAGTGGGAAGCCGCCGTGGAGGCTGGCCCGCGCGACTTTCAGTCGCACCGCGCGCTCGGCCTGGCCTACGCCGAACAGGGCTACCCGCTAGAAAAAGCGGCCGCGCAGCTGGAAGCCGCCACGCAACTGAACCCGGCGCATGTCCGGACCTTCAACGACCTCAGTGCTCTGTACGCCCGGGCCGGCCGCTTTGACGAGCAGTTCGCCTTGCTGACGAAGGCCTTCGAACGCTCGCCCAAGGACGACGATCTGGCCGAAGCGCTGATCGCCGCCCACCTGGTCAAGGGTCGCTATCAGGATGCTGAGAAACTCATCGCCACACACGAGTTCGAACCCCGCCACCGAAGCTACGGCTTGCGGGACAAATACCGTGCTATGCGCTATGGGATGAGCGCGGCGGCGTTCAACCAAGGCCGTTATGCCGCAGCGCTTGCGCTTTTCGAGTCGTCCATGAAACCGCCCGTCTCGCTGGGCGTAGACACTTTCCAGTTCCAATCTACTCCGCGTCTGCAGTACTTCCTCGGTCGCACTCTCGATGCGCTGGGCCGGCAGGCGGAGGCCCGGCGGGCCTACGAGAAGGGCATCGAGGGCGTGGAGCAACTGTCGGGCGACCGCGACAGCTGGAACAGTGAGAACTTCTATATGGTGCTCTCGCTCGAGCGGCTCGGCCGCAAGGCGGAAGCAAGCCAACTGACCAGGCACTTCGTAGATTTCGCGGAGACGGAAATGGACTCGACCCGTCCCAACCACCGCGCCGAAGCGCGCTACCTGCTTGGCCTGGCCAAGAAGAACGCCGGGGAGACGCAAGCCGCGCGCCGGCTGATGCAAGATGCAGTCAAGGCTCAGCCCGAGTTGCTGGCTCCGCGCTTCGAGCTTTCAGGAGACGTGTTGGACCCGCTGCCTTGAGTGGAGTAACGCGAGACAACGGCGGTGGCGGGGGTTGCTCGCTCGGTCCCTGCGGGAGACGCACTTGTCGCCTGGCTCATGGTTAGCTAGCGCCGCTCCGCCCCGCGGATTCCGTTCTGACTACTGACACGTAGCGGCGGTTTGCGCTTACTTTGCGGTCAATGCGGCCGCGATGCGGAGGCGCACCTGGTCGAGTTGCGCGTCGTCAATGCGGTTGAAACGGATGCCGCCGGCATCTTCTTCGTATTGGAGGCGCACGTCCTCGGAAAGGTCCAGCGCCCCGGCCACTGCACGCTGCACCGCCTCCCGGTCCCAGCCCATCTTGCGGCCCAGCAGAGTCAGATACTCCACATCCTGCTGGCCGCGGCGGAAGGCCTTGAGGCGGAGGCAGCCGAACGGCTCGTTGAGGCCGAATTTCTGGCCCACGTAGAAGACGGTCAGCGGTTCGGCGCGGTCCCACGCATCTTTGCCATGAACGGTATTCCAGGGCACGATGCCATCGGCGCCGGCGACCCACGCGCGCCAGCACCAGGCGCGCATCCCGACGTTGGTTTCGCGCGGATGATTGGTGCTGGCGTAGTTCCAGTAGGTGCGCCCGAAGCGGTTACGGTGGTCCATCAGGTAGCGGTTCTTGGTCCAGAAGTGCTGGCTGGTGCAGTCGATATCGATCTGGTCCGCGAGTTGATCGCGGATGAAATCCACGTAGCTGATATCGGCGCGGAAGACCATCGGCACATCCGGGTAGTCCTTCAACCAGCGCTTGCCGAGCCAGCCGAAGAAACTGAGGGCGCGGTAGTCGTCATGATGGTTAGGCTCGTCCAGCAGCCACCAGGAAACTCCGTTGGCGGCAGACATGCGGGTCGGGTCCTTGTAGTAATACTTGTCGTTGAAAAAGATCTGGTACTGAGTCGTGAGCCACTTCCGCTCTCGGAAGTGCTGGGCAAACTGCCGGGATACAGCCGAAAATCGCTCCTGGTAATCCTGCGGGAACCCCTCTTCGATAGGGCCGCTTTCAAGCGCTTGGCGTGCGATCAGTTCGTCATACTCGGCCTTCGTCTTGGGCCGCTCCGGGATGTTCCATTTGTACTGCTTGCGCAGGTCGCCGGGCCAGTTCTCGAACAGCGCGAGATAGATGATCGGCACGGGGACGGAGGCGCGCGGCAGGTCGGCGAAGGCGGAGCCTGAGACCAACGGGCCGAAGTGCGCGTCCCAGGCGTCCCAGTTCGCGACCTTGGTGGCGGCGCCCTCGCCCTCCAGCGGCGGCGCCTGGTCCGGCTCGGTGGTGCCCGTGTGGGAATAGCCGAGCACGTCCAGGTTCGCGCGATTCAGGTGCGCCATTCGGTGATATGCCTGCAGCAGCTTGTGGTACTCGGGAGTGCCGCGCTGAATGTCGTAGCCGCCGTTCACGCCGCCGTAGGCATTGAGGTCCACGAGGAAGTTCAGGTTGTCGGGCAGCCCGAACGGGAGCACGTCCACGTCAACCGGGACATTGCGGATGAGTTGGCCGCCGGCGCGCACCGCGATACTTCCGTGGTGAACGCCGGGCGCCGCGTCGTGCGGGATGTAGATATCAACGAAAACCGGCTGCACGCGCTGGTGCGGCACGCCGTTATCGGAGGCGGGCAGATCGAACACGCCGCTGAGTGGGATGAGCGGATCGGGATACCAGGGGCGACTCGGGCTGGTGTCCTTGTCGTCCGGCACCATCCACTCGCGGTAGAGTTGCACGGCGCCGATCTTCTGGAAGACGAGCGGCAGCTTGCATTCGGCGAAAAGCGGCTGGTCCACCGTGACGGCGATATCTTTGACTGGAGTTTCGCTCTCAACTGCCACCTGGAACGCGACGAACTCGTTTCGCGCCCCGGTGAGCTTGACGCTGCCGGTCCAGACGGGACCCTTTTCGAGCAGTACGCCGCTTTGCGGGTTCACTTTGTGCAACTCGGAGAATGACCAGACCTTCACTCCGCCACCGGCGGATCGCTCCTCCGCCTGCGATGTCTGGGCCGTCTTCGGCAATTCGGGCCACGTGCGTGCGTACGCCCGCAGACTACCGAGCGCGCTGACCGGGCCCGGCTGGCCCGTGGCACTCACGCCGCGCGCGGCGAAGTAGTAGAGCTTGCCGGGCTGCAACTGTTCGACCACAGCGTTCACTTCGTCATGGAGCGCATTCGAGACGGCCATCGGCTCGGCCTTGGGGGCCAGCGGGTCTAGCATCCAGCGCGGCACTGGCGAGGCGGCCTCAAAGCTCTTCGAGCTGATTGGAGATTCCGAGTAGCGCAACTCGTAACGCGCGGCATTGGCGCCTCCGAAATGGAGAATAACGCTGCCGGGCTGCAGCGAAGTGCGGCCCAGCGCGGTGGCCGAACGCGGCGCCATCGCGTGCACCGGACCGGCTTTGGCATTGGAACGGACGCCCTCGACGATCAGCACCGGCGGATCGGAGCTCTCGCGGCTGCCGATCGCGTGGCGCGTGCGAGTCTGTCCCTTCTCGTCGCTCAGCATGAGGCCAAACTGGTCGCCGATGGCCAGGGCGGTTGCGATCTGAACTGGGACATCGATCTCATACCAGTCGTCCCCGGCAGGTCGCGCCTTCACGTAAGCATAAAGGCTGCCGCCGAGACCGAAGGTCACGTCGGCGACGTCCGAGCCCCTGTATGCCCAAGGATGGCCGGACTTGGCGAAAAAGTAGTTCGCCTCGCTTTCCATCCAGGGCTCGGAGCCGCTGATGGTGGAAATGCCCACCATGGTCAGCGGTGTGGGATCTGGTTTGCGGTGAACGCGAAGAATAGCCTTTTCGATGCGCAGGCCTTTGACTGCGGACATGTCGAAGGCCAGCAGCGCGTAGCTGCTGCGGCCGCTGACCAGGAGGTCGCTGTCCGCGCCGTGGTTCGGGGATTGCCCGGGGTGGGGAATCCAGGACGGAGTTCCTATCCAGTTGTCTGCCGTGGCGGGGCATTGAACACGCTCCGTCGCCCGAGCCTCCGCGCCGGCCAGGGTCAGGGCGCAAAGCAGTACCGCAGTTCTATTTGACATCAGGTTTACATCTTACTAGGCACGGCTCTCACGTTTGGCGAGTTAACAATGCGCCTGCAAGTATTGACTGCACGGCGCGCGCGCATGATTCGCCCAGTCGCTGAAAGGCAGCAGGATCCTACGCCTAGCGGAAAACCGGCAATCGCTTCATTTCAGACAATTTCCAAAGCACCTCTCCGATCCCCTCGCTCCGCCGACCTGTTTGTTTCTCCGCTGCGGCGCTCTATCCAATCGGCAGCGAATGAAACACGAGGCACTACGAAACCGTGCCAGTGGTCGGTAAACGGCGTTACCGGAAAATGGCAGGTTGTGTCGTGGTCCACGTCTGGGACGATCCAATAGATAGGTGACGACAAATCGCGCATCGACCTTGGGGCGCGACCGAGTCTTCTGCCGGCGGGTAGTCCCTCGCCAGAAGCCATAAGGGTCAATATCGGTAGCGTCGCGGCGGGTAAGGCCCACTCTTTGACTGCATCCCTGACGACCGCGCGCTGATCAACCCACGCAGACCTTTACCTTCGCTGCGAGCTCCCTGAATGTGTATGGCTTCTGGATGAAGCCTGAAACCCGCTGGCCCTGGAATAGCCTCAGCGTCTCGGCCTCGCTGTAGCCGCTCGATATCACCACCTTGACCGCTGACTACTGTCAGCTGATGGCTGCTAGCTGACCGCTGACCGCTGCGCGCTGACAGCTGACAGCTGATAGCTGATAGCTGGAACCCCAACCCGCCAATTCGACACGACACTCGCGCCCGCCGCCCGCCTCGCCGGCTAACCCGCAACTCCGCGCCCGCCAGCCCCCCGGTCACAATCTTTTCAATGCCCCTATCCCATTGATTCAACTGGCATTAGTAGGCGAATGGGAAGCGAAAATCCATTGACACCGCCAGCTATCCTGATTCTTGGAGGCCGGTCTTCTCATGACCACCGCAACGCTACACTCTGCCACACCACTGTCGGATTCGGCTTTGTTCCTCTCTTTTTCCGCGCGGCTCTCCGAACGCCAGCGCGCGGCCCTCTCCGAGCTCGCCGCCGGGCGCCCCATCCTCGCCGCCGCCGCCTCGGCCGGCGTCCACCGCTCCACCCTCCACGGCTGGCTCAGCCACTCCGCGGACTTCCAGGCCGCCTACGCCGCCCTCTGCCGCCACCAATCCGAAGCCGACTCCGACCTCGCCGCCATCGCCCGCGCCTCTCTCCAGGCCCTCATCACCGACCCCGCCACCTCCGCCGAGCTCCGCCTCCGCGCCATCCAGACGGCCCTCAAGCTCGTCCAGTCCCGTCCCATCAGCGCCCCTTTCCCAACCCTCGAACGCCCTCCTGACGCGCCCCTGCCGCCGCCCGCCGAATCCCGCCAACCCGCTGTCCAGCCTACACTTCCGCCCGCTCCCTTGCCCGCCGTAGCTCGACCTGGCTGCGGTAGCTCGCAGAGCGCAGGCGGCACAGCGGAGGAGGGCACACCCGGCCCCCTCCCGCTCACGCCGGCCCCGCCCCCGCCCACTGCCGATGCCACCCACCGTGCCGAGCTCCTCGCCACCCTCCCCGCCCCTGCGTTGCTCGAATCTCTGGAAGCGCAGGCGCCAAAGCCTGAAGCCACGCCCGTGGCGAAGGCGGCGGTGCCCCGCAACGCCTCCTGCCCCTGCGGCTCGAAGCTGAAGTTCAAGCGCTGCTGCGGCAAAAACGCCCCACCCGCCCTCCATGCCGCGGCCTCCTGAGCCCGCCCCGGCGCTCGGGCGGAGTGAGCTCGGAGGAGCTGATGACAGCCACGGGCTGGCAGGCCCACTCCGTGCGCGGGTTGCGCGCGTAGAACACCAGACGGTCAATGGGCCAGATTTGAATTTGTGGGATTGAGAGCGAGTCTGTCGGAGATAGAAATTCCCCTACGTAGAACCAATAACATACGAGGATTTTTTCTTTGCGGAATGTCTGTAAGTCGTTGATTCCAGGTTCATCAAAATCTATCTCCGACAGACTCGAGCGCCGTCCCCTGCGCAAGCATGCCTCACATTCCGTTAGGCCGAAGTGGAGGTGCCTTCCGGAGGGTGCGCTTTGGGCTGGCCTGTCGAACCGAGCCTCTGCCTATAATTTTACCCCAGATCTTCGCTTTTTGTACGCTGCTTGAAAGCGTTGTGGTTTGGTGCGGAGCGACGACTCGTTCTGCGGGCCTGCGCTGTCCCGGACCACGGGCGAGCCGCTTCAGGCCCATTCCTCATTCAGCCTACACCGGCGTCCGCGATGCAGCCGTCAAGTGCTCCGATGGACTACTGTATCTGGATAGGAACTACAGAGAGAACGCGGAGGAACACATGGCATCGCACACGAAACTGGAAAAACCGGCAACCAGCGCCGGGATGACCCGGCGACTCATGATTGGCAGCATGTCAGCCGCTTTGGCCGCGAGGGCGCAAACGGTTAGACCTTCGCGCCGCAAGCCTAACTTCCTCTTTATTCTGGCGGACGATCACGCCGGTTACGTGCTCGGCTGCGATGCCAACCCTCTGGCCACAACTCCAAACCTGGATCATCTGGCCGAGGAGGGCACACGGTTTAGCGCCCATCATTGCAACTCACCGGTCTGCACGCCGTCGCGGCAATCGTTCCTAACGGGCCAACTGCCGCACGCGGCAGGGGTGACGGTCCTGAGCACACCGCTGTCGGCGGATAAGCCCACGCTCGCCAAACAGTTCCAGAAAGCCGGCTACCAAACTGCCGTTTTCGGGAAGATGCATTTCAACCGCCCCGCCCAGCCCGGGCTTCACGGCTTCGACGTCATGATGACCGAGGACGAGATCGCGAGGGCCTGGATCGCGGAGGTCAAGCCGAAGCCGATTCCAAGGGATATCCCCACGAAGCCGGCGCAATGGGCGCCCTTTGAGGACCAGGCCCGGATTTGGCTGAACGGAGATAAGCTGCCCTTCGCGCGGTACGACGCCGAAATGCGAGGCACGTACATCGGGCGCAGGGTCATCCAGTACTTGGAAGAAAACCGCGACAAGCAGTTCGCGCTATGGGCCAGCTTCCAAGAGCCGCACTCGCCTTTCGACTTCCCAGTGGAGGATCGCGCACTGTTCGACGAAAAGTCGTTTCAGCCGCCGCGCGTCGGGCCGGAGGACGCCTGGCAAATTCCGCTGATCTTCCGCGACCTGACGGATAACGATAAGCGAGGCATCATCGCGGCATATTACACTTCGGTTGCGTTCCTGGACCGCAACGTCGGCCGCGTACTAGACGCCCTCCGTCGGCTCGACCTCGAAGACAACACGTACGTCATTTACATGGCCGATCATGGCTATGACCTCGGCCAGCACGGCAGGTTCGAGAAGCATTGCGGGTACGACCCGGCGCTGCGGGTTCCGCTGATCATGCGTTTTCCCGGCAGGATTCGGAGAGGAGTGGTGACTGATCTGACCGAACACATAGACGTTTCGGCGACCATTTGCGACATGATGGGCCTCGACCCGCTGGCGATAATGCATGGCCATACGCTACGCCGCTACCTGGAAGGACGGCAGATGGATAACCAGCGGCACCATGTCTTTAGTGAGTACCTGGAGAACGAGGAAGCCTTTATCCGGACGCCGGAGTGGAAGTACATCTTCTGCTCGGGAAGGCGGGTCCGAACGGACGGCTACAAGACGGACAACCCGGCGCCTGGCCGATACTGCAGGCTCTACGACCTGAAGAACGACACCGACGAGTTCACGGACGTGGCTGCAAAGCACCCCGAGATGGTGGACAGATTCGAAAACCTGATGCTTGAACGATTCCGGTTGACACATCCCGGCCGGGAGAAGGAGCCGCAACGGCTTAGCCGGGCGGAGGCCATCGAGTACTACCTGCCACCGCGCGACCCGGTGCCGCGTCTTTCGGGGTCCCTTCGCACCCCACTGGGGGGAAACTGGGGGGTACCCTTGCGTCCAAATATAAGGAAACTTGGGTAAGGATGGGCAATTCTAAATCGGAAGACCTAGCTCGCTCGCGGTTCGGCAACTGGCGTGTTTGCTAAGGGATACATTGAGAACAAAGAACTTGGAATTGGCTCCCCAAGTGAAACGCTGGCACGAAACGTGAAATGGAGAATTCCGTCTGAGTGGGTCTCTCCCCGATGTTAACCGCAAGGGGGGATTTCGGATCTGCGTCAAGATCAAGTGAAACATCGTGTCGGCGGATTGGCTCCCGTGGGCCACAGACCTGAGGCGTCTGGCATCAACTAACCTGGCGACCTACGTGCCACAACCAGACCGGTCACGTACGTGGCCGTGAAGATGAGTGCGAAAGGAATCCAGGTTCCCCACGGGCTCGCGAACATGGTGTAACTCCCCTCGAACACGGGCGCAACAAGAAAGAAATCCATGGCAACGACAACGACGAGGAAAGCGACCGCCGTTTGCAGCGGGGTAGTGCAAGCGAACCGCTTGAAGTACAGCAGCGAGAGCAGGGCAAACCCAATCGGCGCCCCGACGGCGTGGACGACCAGCGTGGCGTCCATGGACAAGAACCGGCGCCCAACGCCAATCAACATGCCGCAGTAGGCCCATCCTGCCAACGCATGCAGGAGTAATGTGACAACACCCCTCAAGCGCACCGGACGCTCCGCCATAGAGAAATCGCCGTCACCCTGACAACTAGGCTACCTCCCAACAGGTCCATCATCATCGTGTCCCTCCACAGTTCGCAGCCTCGGCAGCAGCCCACAATCGGGAACTCGTCCAGCTTGGCGCGTCACCCTCCTCTTGACAAGCCCCTACCCTCACTGTTATCGTCAATCGACGATGAGATCCACGCGAGCAATGCCGTCCAACAGCGACATCTGCTGCCCACCGGAACCGACGCCGCCAGAACTCAGTCTGCCGACGTTGGAAGGAGCAGAAGCCGACGAAGAACTGGCAAAGCTGGCGAAGGCCATCGGGCATCCCGCCCGCGTGCGCATCCTCCGGCTGCTGTCACGAAAAGAAGCGCGAGTGTGCAGCCAGATCGTCGACGAACTGCCCTTGGCACAATCCACCGTTTCTGAACACCTTCGCATCCTCAAAGACGCCGGCCTCGTGCGCAGCTCTCAAGACGGGCCACGTGTCGGCTACTGCATCAACTTCGACGGCCTCCGCCGCCTGAAAGCGCTGGTAGCCATCATCTGACCCGTAGCATCTTTTTTGTGTCCATCGCATCGCCGATCGTCGATCAACGAATTCAAACCCTGGACCGATGTTGATCTTGTCCCAAATTCAGCCCGTGGAGCGGAGGTAACGAAAGCTTTGACCCAAACAGCAACACTAGTGACAACGCCAAAAAGACTGAACACCTTCGAGCGCTATCTAAGCGTCTGGGTGGCCTCCTGCATGGTCGTCGGAGTGCTGCTCGGACGGGTCCTGCCAGACGCCACAGTCGCGCTGCGCCAGATGGAGTTCGGCGCCGGCAGCCAAATCAACATCCCAATTGCGGCCCTGATCTGGCTGATGATCATCCCGATGATGATGAAGGTGGATTTTGCCTCCATTCGGGACGTCGGCAAGAAGCCGCGCGGCCTGCTGGTCACACTGTTCGTGAACTGGTTGGTGAAGCCGTTCTCGATGGCGTTCATCGCCTGGCTCTCGTTCCGGTTCCTGTTCGCGCACTGGATCGCGCCGGCAGACGCCGACCAGTACATCGCCGGCTGCATCATTCTTGCCGCCGCTCCGTGCACGGCCATGGTCTTCGTATGGAGTTATCTGACGGACGGCGATCCGGCCTACACGCTGGTCCAGGTGTCGGTGAACGACCTTATCATGCTGTTCCTGTTCGCGCCCATCGTGCGCTTCCTGGTCAATGGCGCGTCGTCGCTGCACGTCCCATTCGAGGTGCTCCTGTACGCGGTGGGCATCTTTATCGTCATTCCGCTTGTGGCGGGGACCACGTTGCGGACCTACTTCATTCGAGCTCATGGGCGCGATTGGTTTGAAAGGCAACTCCTGCCCCGCTTCGCGCCAGTCAGCATTGTCGCCTTGCTGGCGACACTGGTTCTCATCTTTGCGTTTCAGGCCGACAACATTCTAGGAAAGCCGTTCCACGTTCTGCTGATCGCGATTCCGATCCTAATTCAGGTCTATTTCAACTCCTCCCTCACGTACGGGCTCATGCGGCTGCTGCGGGTTCGCCATGCCGTGGCAGCACCAGGCGCCCTGATTGGAGCGAGTAACTTCTTTGAGCTTGCGGTCGCTACGGCCATTGCGCTCTTCGGTGCGGGGTCGGGGGCGGCGCTGGCTACTGTTGTTGGAGTGCTGATTGAAGTCCCCGTAATGCTGTCGGTGTGCGCGTTCTGCAACCGCACGAAACATTGGTTTCCAAATTCGGAAGCCGCCCAATAAAGTGTATAACGGACGCGAAAGCGTCATGGAGGGGAACATGTTTGCGACGCGACGGGCTTTCAGCCTGGCTTTGGTGTTAGTTGTATCCGGGAGCGGCGTTGGAGCCGCGAACTACCATGACGTCCAACTCACGAGCGCAGGGTCAACCTTCATCTACCCGGTCCTCGGGGTGTGGCTACGGGAGTACAAAAAGGTCCATCCCGAATTCCAACTGGCCTATGATCCCGTCGGATCGGGAAAAGGCATAGCCAGGACCCTCGCCGGACTTGTCGATTTTGGCGCTTCGGACGGCCCAATCTCAGATGCTCAACTAAAGAATGAACCAAAGCGGATCTTGCACGTGCCCGTAGTACTCGGCGCCGTCGTACCCGCCTACTCTCTCCCGGGAGTACCGGAAGAGCTGCGATTTACGCCGGACATTTTGGCCGGCATCTACCTGGGGAAGATCAAGAAATGGAACGATCCGGCGCTGGTTCGCGCCAACCCGAACGTGAAGCTTCCCAACCACGAAATTACTGTCTACTTCAGGACCGACGGCAGCGGGACCACCTACGTCTGGACGGACTACCTCTCCAAAGTCAGCAGCGAGTGGAAGGCGCGTGCAGGCTTTGGAACGACCGTGTCCTTCCCGGTCGGTCTGGGTGCCAGGTTCAACGAAGGAGTCGTTGCAGAGGTTAAGAGCCATCCCTACTCTTTCGGGTATCTACAGTTGACCTATGCGATTGAGAACCACGTTCAATACGGCGTCGTGCAGAACGCCATCGGCCAGTTCGTCCGGGCGGAGCCCGGGACCATCACCGCGGCCGCCGCGGCTACCGCGACCAACATGCCGCGGGATTTCCGCGTGTCGATCACGAACTCGAAGGACGAAGAGGCGTATCCGATCTCGAGTTTCACCTGGCTGTTGGTGCCTGAAAAGATTGGGGACCCCCAGAAGCGCAAGGCGATCGTAGAGTTTCTGAGGTGGGTCTTGACCGACGGACAAAATTTCGCCGCAGCCAAGCATTATGCACCATTGCCCGGCGATGTGGCCCTGCATGTGCTACAGGCGCTTTCGGCTATTCAGTAGCGCTCAACACCGAAGATAAGGACTCAACAGGGGGTACCAATGGAAAAGAAACGTGTACTCGTGCTCTGCACGGGAAACTCCGCCCGCAGCCAGATGGGCGAAGGCCTGTTCCGACACGAAGGCCGGGGAGCATTTGAGGTCTCAAGCGCCGGCACGAAGCCGACCCACGTGCGTCCCGAGGCGATTGCCGTAATGAAGGAACTCGGGATTGACATTTCGGGCCACCGATCGAAGTCGGTGAACGAGTTTGACGGCCAATCGTTCGACTATGTGGTGACGGTCTGCGACAATGCTCGGGACAGTTGCCCCGTGTTTCCTGGCGCCGCCAGGCGCATTCATTGGAGCTTTGAAGATCCGGCGGCAGTTGAGGGCAGCGAGACGGAGCGACTGGCGGCCTTCCGCCGCATTCGCGACCAGATCCACGAGCGAGTGAAGGCGTTTTCCCGCGATCAGGCGGCGACCGCGAGCTAAACCGCCATGGCGGAGGTGCAGCCGAGAAGACAGCGGGTGCTCGTCCTCTGCACGGGCAACGCTGCCCGAAGCCAGATGGCCGAGGCGCTGATTCGCCACGAGGCAGGCGACCGATTTGAGGTGTTCTCCGCTGGGACGCAGCCTGCGCAGGTGCGCTGGGAGGCTGTTGAGGTGCTACGGGAACTGGATATTGACATTGCCGGTCAACGGTTGAAACCGCTGCCTGAATTCACGAGCCAGGGGTTCGATTTCGTCATCACAGTTTGCGACAGAGCAAGAGAGGAGTGTCCGGTGTTCTCCGGCTCTCCGGAACGGCTGCACTGGCCGTTTGAGGATCCAGCGGCTTTCACCGAAGTTGGTGAGGAGAGGCTCCGTGCTTTTCGGAAGTTGAGGGACAAGATTCATGCCCGCGTGATGGTCTTTCTCGGCGAAGGTGCGTATGGCAGCTCGGATGGTGATTAGCCCTCGGGCTTTGGATTGACGATGACGCACGCGTACACCTCCGACGGACTCATCCCCAACTCCATCGCGAGCACGGAGTACGGCGCCCGGCGCGACCCGGCAGCCACGATCTCCAGCACCACATAGACAGCTTGGGGCTTGAGCTGCGTACCCGCATTCAACATTCGCGATTCGCGAAGAGCGAATGATATCCTCCAACGGGGCACTTGCATAGCGTTGGGCAACCAAAGCACGGTGCGCCGATGGCCTGTTATGCCCTTTGGGAAGACGGCAGAGTGACCCTACGGTCGCGCCCCTATCCGGTCGGGAGAGCGGTCAAAAAGATCCTCTCTCTGCCGATTCCAACCGAGATCCGCAGCCAACTCGCGGCGGTTCTCCGCTCTGGACGTCCCCCTGACTGAAGCGCTCCGCTTGCGATAGAGTCCCGGACAGCGAGTGCCCTGACTGATCACTTGTACTGGTTTGATAGAGAGCATAGCGCGAAAGGAATGGTCAGGTCAGCGACGGGGCCTTGTCGTTGGCACATCATCTGTCCGCTGCAGCCCAGGCAGAGTCTCACGCACTCCAGCGCTGCAAGGCCGCCTGCCACGCGGCTTCCAGTTTTTCCAGTACGTCCGCAGGCAGAGGCCGGCTCGCGGCCTGTTCGGCCAGCAGGCTGTGCGAGGCGCGAATGCAGCTTCTGAGAGACTCGAGAAAGGCGACGCAGGGCGGGCAGTCGAGGATGTGCTCCTCGATGTGCGCGCAATCGGCGGGCGTGAGTTCACCGTCGAGATACTCCGAGAGCCGTTCGAACACTTCCACACACGAGGCATCCGCCGGGCCATGGGCATGGCGCTCTGGTTCGGAATTCTTCATACGCTCTTTTCTCCCGAGGCCTGGAGATAACCCGCCAGCCGCTTTCTCAGAGCCAGCCTTCCGCGGTGCAGCCGTTGCTTCACGACATCCTGGCTGAGATCAAGCACCTGCGCCGCCTCTGCCGTGGTGAGTTCTTCCACGTCGCGCAGCAGCACGACCGAGCGGTAGGACTCCGGCAGTTCGCTCAGCGCGGCGCGCAACTCGCGGCCCAACTCGGCCTGCAGCAACTGATTCTCGGGCAACACAGCGTTGTCGGGCACGCGACTGGCAAGTGCGGACCCATCCGAGTCCGGGCCGGGCATCAACTCGTCCAGGGACAGCTCCCGCTCGGGCGCGTAGACGCTGCGGCGCCGTTTCATGAGGCAGTAATTCTTGGCGATCCGGAAGACCCACGCCTTCACCAGTCGCGGGTCGCGGAGCTGATCGAAACTCTCGAAGACTTTCACTAGCGTGTCCTGGGCCACTTCCTCGGCATCCTCGCGCTGCCCGCACATCAGCCACGTGTATTGAAACACCTTCGACTGGAAGCTCTCCACAAAGGGCGTGAAGGCGCCCGCATCGCCCGCCAGCAGGCGCCGCGCCCATTCCACCTCGGGACTTTCCAGATCGGCCATCTTTCCATCCTAGGATGTCCCTGCTTCAGTGTGATGCACGCCAGGCGTGCAACGTGACATGTCACCATTCAAGGCCGGCCGCATCATCGTTATTGGAAAATGAAGCCGCTCTTCAGCGGACGAAGTCACTCACATGTTGATTCAACGATTTCTGTTCTTCTCCATTCCGTGCCTCGGCCTGTTGGGACAGGAACCCCTGAGCTTGCAAGAGGCCGTGCGGCAGGCTCTCACGCGGCACCCCTCGATGGAGTCGGCCACGGCACGTATCCACGCCGCCGAATCGCGCATCGCGCAGGCCCGCAGCGGCTGGATGCCGCGAGCGAGTTACACCGAGAGTTTTCAAAGTGGCAACAACCCGGTCTACGTCTTTGGAGCATTGCTGACCCAGCATCAGTTCACTGCCGCCAACTTCGACATCGGTTCACTGAACCGTCCGGGCGCGTTGAACAACTTCCAATCGCAGTTGAGCGTGGATCAGGTGGTTTACGACTTCGGCGCTACGCGCGGCGCGGTGCGCTCGGCGGAACTTGGCCGGAAGCTGAGCGAGGAAGACCGGCGGCGCGCCGAAGTAGCTCTGATCGCGGCGGTCGCCCGCACCTATCATGGCGTAGCGCTGGCGGAGCAGGGCCTGCGGCTGGCCGAGGAGTCTTTCAAATCCGCGCAAACGGACCTGGAAAGAGCGCGCACGTTGCAGCGGACCGGGATGGCCACCGACGCCGACGTGCTCAGCGTGCAGGTGCACGCTGCGGCCATGGCGGAGTTCCGCGCCCGCCGCGAGGCGGACCTGCGCATCGCTCACGCCGCGCTGAACGAGGCCCTGGGGCTGCCGCTGGATGCGGAGCATACCCTGACGACGCCCATCCAGGCCTCGCCGCCGGAGCAGGATTCCTCAGCCGAGTTGGAGCGCCGGGCCGCGTCTCAGCGTCCTGAAATGCACTCCGCCCGGCTCGGGCTTGAGCTGGCCGCCTCGCAGGAAGCAACCGCGAAATCGCGGTACTGGCCGGTGATTGGACTGCACGGCGTATTTGAAGCCGACCGGCAGGACTTCTACAACAAGGGCGGCGGCAACTGGATGTTCGCGGCCTCGGCACATTGGGACTTGTTCGACGGGAACCACACGCGCGCCACCGTGGCCGAGGCGCGTCACATGAAGGAGGCTGCAGCCGCCACCGAAAAGCAATTCGATGCGGCGGTGCGCCTCGAGACCCGCCGGGCCGAGGCGGACCTCCAGGCCGCCCGCGAGCGGGTCACGGTGACTGAGGATGCCGTGGCCCAGGCCGACGAGAGCCTGCGCATCATCCGCAACCGCTATTCCAACGGCCTGGCCACGGTCACCGATCTGTTGCGCTCCGAGACGGCTCTCGTGGAAGCGAAAACGCGCCGGCTCGCGGCGCTGTACGACCAGCGCATCGCCAGCGTGCAACTCGACGCCGCCTGCGGCTCGTTAAATGGAGATTCCGATGTTCTCAAATAGGTTGATTCCCTTCTGCCCCGCGCTCGTTCTGACCGCCCTGTTGGCGGGCTGCGGCCCCGGCGCCGACCGCTCCCGGAGAGCCGAGCTGTCCTCTCCGCCGTTGACCGTGCATGCGCAGCCGGCAGCCCTGGTTGACATGCCGGAGACCTACGAGGCGACGGGCACCGTGCGGGCGCGCGTGACCACGTTGCTCTCCGCGCGCACCACGGGCCGTATCAGTGAGATTCGCGTGCAGCCGGGCGACACTGTGAAAGCCGGGCAGGTGGTGGCCGTTCTCGACGCCCGCGATCTCGAAGCGGCCTCCCGCCAGGCCCAGGCCGCGCGCGCCGAGGCCCGCGATGCGCTGTCGGAAGTGGACAGCGCCGTCGCGGCATCCCAGGCGCAACTGGAGCTGGCAGAAGCGACATTCCGCAGAATGAAGCAGCTCTTCGACGAGAAGTCGATCACGCCGCAGGAATTCGACGAAGCGCAAGCGCGACTCAAAACAGCCCGCGCAGACCACGAGATGAGCCAGGCCAAGCGCCGCCAGCTCGACGCCCGCATTCGCCAGGCCGACGAGAGCGTGGCGCAGGCCGAACTCCAGGCCAGCTTCGCGCAAGTGACGGCGCCTTTCGCCGGTACGGTGATCGAACGCAAGGCCGAGCCGGGCATGTTAGCCTCGCCTGGGACGCCCATCGTGGCCCTCGAACAAAGCGGCGCCTATCGCCTGGAAGCCGCGGTTGATGAGACCAAACTGAGCCGCATCAGCATCGGCATGCCGGTTCGCGTGACCTTTGACGTCCTTAATGAACAGACACCAGCGCGCGTCGGCGAGATCGTGCCCGCACTGGATGCAGGCTCGCACAGCTTTACCTTGAAGATCGATCTGCCCCGCCAGCCGGGCTTGCTCAGCGGTCTCTTCGGTCGCGCCTTCTTTGAATTCGGAACACGCCGGACGCTCGTCATCCCGGCGGGCGCGCTGGTCAGCGACGGTCAGGTGGCGCGGGTTTTCATCGCTGATGGCGGCGTGGCCCGGGGCCGCATGGTGACGGCGGGCACGCGAGTTGGCGATCAGTTGGAAATCCTCTCCGGCCTCAGCGCCGGCGAAGCGGTGATCGTCCGTCCACCGCAGAGCCTTGCCGACGGTGGGCGCATCGAGGTGCGGCCGTGAGCGACCATCGCCTCGGGCTTGCCGGCCGTCTCAGCGCGGGTTGGATTAACTCGAAGTTGACGCCGCTCGTGATCGTGGCCTCGCTGCTCCTCGGCGTCTTCTCGGTCTGGATGCTGCCGCGGGAAGAGGAGCCGCAGATCATCGTCCCGATGATCGACCTCTTTGTCCAACTCCCGGGCGCATCGGCGCAGGAGGTCGAGCAACGCATCACGCGCCCCATGGAAAAGCTGCTGTGGGAGATCCCCGGAGTCGAGTACATTTACTCCACTTCCTCGCCCGGCATGGCGCTGGTGATCGTGCGCTTCAAGGTCGGCCAGGACGAACAGAAAGCGATCGTCCGCGTGAATCAGAAGATGTACGCGAACTATGATCTGATCCCTCCCGGCGCGACGCCTCCGCTGGTGAAGCCGCGCTCCATCGACGACGTGCCCGTGCTGGCCCTCACGTTGCACAGCAAGCGCTACAACGGTTTTGAACTGCGCCGCGTTGCCGCGCAGTTGACCGACTCCGTAAAGCAGACCCTGGAGGTCAGCGAGGTCAGGATCCTCGGCGGTCAGCGCCGCGAGCTGCGCGTGACGCTCGATAGCGGACGGCTCGCCGCCTTCCAACTGACGCCCCTGCAGGTGTTGGGCGCGTTGGGGGCCGCGAACCAGAAACTGCCCGCGGGCCGGGCGTCGGTGGGCAATGTCGAGACGGTGCTCGAAGTGGGCGGTTTTCTGCGCGATGCGGAGGAAGCGAAGGATTTGGTCGTCGCCGTTTCGAATGGCCACCCGGTGTATCTGCGCGACGTCGCCAGCGTCGAAGACACCGGTGAAGAGCCCGGCCAGTACGTTCAATTCGCCTCCGGCCGCGGTTTTGAGCCTGCCGTAACGATCTCTATCGCCAAGCGCAAAGGTGCCAACGCCATCGCCGTCGCCGACAACGTCCTGCGTCGCGTCGATGCGTTGAAAGGCAGTCTCCTGCTGCGCGACATGGATGTGACCGTCACGCGAAACTATGGCGAAACCGCGGCTGAGAAATCGAACGAGTTGCTGTTTCACATGGGCATCGCGGTCGTCTCAGTCAGTCTGCTGATCGCGTTCGTGCTCGGTTTCCGCGAGTCGTTGATCGTCTTCACGGCCATCCCGGTGACGCTCGCGCTCACGCTGACGGTTTTCTATCTCTACGGCTACACGCTGAACCGCATTACCCTGTTCGCCCTAATCTTCTCCATCGGCATTCTCGTTGACGACGCCATTGTGATCGTCGAGAACATCGTGCGCCATGTTCGAATGCCTCAGAATGCGGGGCGTCCGCTGGCGCAAATCGCGGTTGAGGCGGTGGACGAAGTCGGCAATCCGACCATCCTCGCGACGCTCACTGTCATCGCCGCGATCCTGCCTATGGCCTTCGTCGGCGGATTGATGGGACCCTACATGCGGCCCATTCCAGTGGGCGCCACGGCGGCGATGGTCTTTTCTCTGCTGGTTGCCTTTATCGTCACGCCCTGGACGGCCATCCGCCTGTTGCACCCGCATGTGCACGGCCTCCACGACTACGGCGAGGATCGCCTGACCGTCCTCTATCGCCGCTTCATGGATCGTCTGATCCACGTGCCCGCGGTGCGCTACAGTTTCCTGACGCTGGTCGTCGTATTGCTGCTCGGCTCGATGTCGCTGGTGTACGTACAATTCGTCAAAGTGAAAATGCTGCCGTTCGATAACAAGAGCGAGTTCCAGGTGATCGTTGACATGCCCGCCGGAACGACGCTCGAGGAGACCGCGCGGGTGGCCCGCCAGCTTGCCGAGAAGACCTTCGAGCAGCCTGAGGTCGTCAATGTCCAGACCTACGCCGGCACCGCGTCACCATACAACTTCAACGGCCTGGTGCGGCACTATTACCTCAGGCGCGGATCGAATGTCGCCGACATTCAGGTCAACCTCAAGCCGAAAGGCGAACGGAGCCTCGCCAGCCACGAAATAGCCAAGCGCGTCCGCCAGAGCCTGCTGGCCATCGCACGCGAGCATCAGGCGCGCATCAAGGTCGCCGAAGTTCCGCCCGGGCCGCCGGTGCTCCAGACGCTCGTCGCTGAAGTCTACGGTCCGAACAAGGATGGCCGCGAGAACCTCGCCGCGCGCATCCTCGACATCTTCGACCACACCGACGGCGTCGTCGATGCCGACTGGTACGTCGAGGCCCCGCAGCCGCGGCAGACATGGCGTGTGGACCGCGAAAAAGCGGCGCTCAACGGCGTCAGCGTCGAGGAAATCGCCCGGACCGTTTCCGTGGCATCGGGGGGCGCGAGCGCCGGCCTGCTGCACATCGACCCGGCGCGTGAGGACATACCAATCATGGTCCGCCTCGACCGCCCCACACGCAGCGACCTGGCGCGCCTGATGGAGTTGAAAGTGGCCGGTAAGAGCGGCCTGGTTTCCCTGTCTGAACTGATTCGTGTCGAAAACAGCACCGTCGAACGCAGCATCTATCACAAGAACCTGATGCCGGTCACCTATGTCACCGCCGACGTCGTGGGCAGCATGGAGAGCCCGGTTTACGCCATTCTCAAACTCGGGCCGGAGATCGCGAAACTGCCCGTGGACGGCGGCTACGAGATCCAGCAGCTCACCGCGCATCAGCCCTTCGACGATTCACGCTACGCCATGAAGTGGGACGGCGAGTGGCACATCACCTATGAAGTCTTCCGCGATCTCGGCCTTGCCTTCGCCGCCGTGCTGATCCTGATCTACGTGCTCGTCGTGGGCTGGTTCCAGAGCTTCCTGACGCCCCTGATCATCATGGCCGCGATCCCGTTCTCGCTGGTCGGCATCCTCCCGGCCCACGGACTTCTGCATGCGTTTTTCACCGCCACCAGCATGATCGGCTTCATCGCCGGCGCGGGCATCGTCGTGCGCAACAGCATCATCCTGGTCAACTTCATCGAGCTGCGGCTGCGCGAGGGCATGCCGCTGGACCGTGCCGTGGTCAACGCCGGCGCGGTGCGTTTCCGTCCGATGATGCTCACCGCCGCCGCCGTCATCGTGGGCAGCACCGTCATCCTCTTCGATCCCATTTTCCAGGGACTGGCGATCGCGCTGATGGCCGGCGAAATCGCCTCCCTCGCCCTCTCGCGCGTGACCGTGCCGATCGTCTACTACATTTTCCACTCCCGTTCCAGCAGCGAGCCTGTCACGCTGAACGAGCATTACGAATCTGATCTTGAAGGAGAGTAACCCATGACTGTCGATCGTTACCTGCGCCTGATTGCCGGGCTTTTCGTCATGCTGAGCATCGCGCTCGGCATGACGGTGAGCCCGTACTTCTATTGGTTCACGGCCTTTGTCGGCCTGAATCTCTTTCAATCCGCCTTTACCAACTGGTGCCCGATGATGAGCATCCTGCGAATGCTGGGCGTCCGGGACTAAGTGCGTGGTGAAACCGGGAGCTTTACACCTGTACCAGAGAGAGCCGTTGAGTAGGCGCTGATGAACGAAACAACTTCTGACGGCTGGCCGCCCATTTGCAAGAGCCAGTCTTGAGGCAGAGCGGAACGAATGTTGCACCGCGCCGCCGCTACCGCGGCTACCTGGCCGCACTTACTCGCTCTACTGGATGGATGGGCGTCGGCTTCCGTTCTTGTGTTGGAAGAGAGGATTCAGGCTACGAGCGATGACACCGAACCGCGTCCTGATTGCTGACGATAACCCACTCATCCGCACGCTGGTATTTTCCGTTGTTGATGCAGTCGCTCGGTAGGTCGAAACATCTGGACGAGGGCAACGGAATAGTCTGCTCTGCGTTCAGCGCGGCTAGGGGGGGTGGGATTTGCGACCGCCCTGTCACTAGCTTTCCGTTGCCCTCTGACTGGTCAAGATGAGCAAGCCAGCTGCTTGCAGTGTGCCGCATGAACGCCTGAGCGGCCATACATGACCGACGGTATTTTTGTGCAATGTCCCAGGTATTCTCTTCCGTCGCCTCCTGTCCCGCATTCTCGTGATTGCATGGCCTGAAGATGCGGGTTCCGCCGCCCAAAGCGTCCGTCACTTTGGTTGGGCATACCGCCACTCCAGCAAAGAATCAGGGTGCAACGGTATTCCCGGCCGGGTTCGGGGGCCTCAGAACACTGCTAAGAGATCGGTCTGCCGAAAGTTGCCCGTGGCGCGGTGGCCGTGGCAGCTCCTCGCGTCTACTTTCATGCCATTTTGTGAGTCGGAGGTTCATCGGGCCTCCCTAATGTGACGCTGGCCAAACGCGTACCGTTGAGTATCAGAGCATAAGGATTCAGCACGGCGCGCGGGGATTCGGCCGGCAGCCGTGGACGCCGCTGGGAACAACGTCGAGCTGCCGTGAGGCGTGGGTTCGAGCAGCTTGACGCATCCCAATAAGCTTGCACAAGTCTGATCGCAGTCAATAATGCCTCTGCCTCCTGTTATGGAAGAAGCCGCCAGGCCTGGAGCGGCGAATCCGTGGTGAATCAGGCTGCTGCCGCCTCCGCTGCCCGTTTCTCCCTGGCGGTGCCCTTCTGCAACTCCCCCGTATGCGTCTCGAGCAGCCAGCGCAGATGGATAATCTCAAACGGAGCGGCGCAGTAGTCAGCGGCGCCGGCTTCCAGCGCGTCCAGCCACTCATCGGTTTCGGGCAAACGGCTCACGACGATCACCGGCAGATGCGGGAACGTGGCCTTGGCGGCGTGAAATGCGGGGCCGGTGGTACAGAAGACGAGATCGCCCGAAACGGCGGGCGCAGCCATCGTGATGCGGTGAACCTCGCAGCAGGCGGCCTTGAGGGACGCAGCCAGTTCAGTTGCCAGTTTCTCTTCCAGGTGGAACAGGATGGCTTTACGAGCCTGCTGAATCATCGAGTCCATAACTTGCATCTCCTGAATGAATTGGACTCAGACGTTTGACGGCACCTCATGGCCCAGACCGTCGCAGGGGACCGCTGCACCCTCCCCGGTCCCGTCTCCTCGACTCCAGCGCACTCGACAGGAAGCAAAGGAGAATACACCGGCGATTGGGCACCACGATCTCGTGAACCGCTGTTGACAGTCTGCCGCGGGAACCCCAGAACGTCCATACGGGACCAACGGTATTTTCTGGAGATCGTTCCATGTATTCTCTCCGCGCTGCCGGCGATCCTCACAACTCACGCTGACACGACCCGGATGTGCGAGTTCCGCCGCCCAGGGCGTCCGTCTCTCTGCTTGGGCATACCGTCGCTCCAGCAAGAAAAATCATGGTGCCGCAGTATTCCCGGTCGGGGTCCGGGAGCCTCAGAATGCTGTTAGGAGATCGCTCCCTGACATGATGCTCCCCAAAATGTCGCCCACGATGGAGGGTCCGGTGATGCTCACATGGAGAAGATTGCGGAAATTGTGGGGAGATCCCATCTTACGGAATCCCTCCGAACCGACAGCCGCCAGCGTGAGGTCCACGCAGTACCGGATGGCCGTGCTCCTGGTAACGCGAAACTACACTTTACGAGAGTCGCTAGGGGTGCTCGGCGTGGTGAAGGGGTGGGAAGTTTGTTGGGCCAGCTCCTGCGATGAGGCGATTGATGCTCTTGAACTGCGGCCGATCCCGCTGGTCATTTGCGATGAAGAGGCGCCGGAAGGTTGGAGGACAATCGTTCAGAGAATCGCCTTCCTCCCGCAATCGACCTGCGTGCTCCTGGCTTCGCGATTCTGCGATGAGACCCTTAAACGGGAGGCCCGCCGCTATCATGCCTATGATGTGATCGCGAGACCTTTCAATTGGGAAGAGGTGGCGGACCGTGTTCTGTTCGCCTGGTCCTGGTATACCTCAGGCTGTGCATCCTGGTGGGTCCCAAACGCAGAGGACAGGGTACTCCGCCAGGGCTAGTTGCTTGTTTGTAAAATGGACAAATGCGCCAGTATCGGCGGTTGGTGGTCCGTACGTGTTTGATTCTACTAATCGCAAGACTGCAAGAACGCGATCGTCGATGAGCTGCCAACGATCCGCTTAGCCTGCCGATTTAGGGGGTGCCCGTTGTTTCGGAACCAGACAAAAGCTCTGCTCTGGGCAGGATTCGGCGGCCTCATAGCCCTTATGAGTACCCTGGGCATCACGGCCATCTCCTTCTTGTCCGACATGGACGCCCGGCACGAGCGCAGCCGCATGGACTTCATCGCCCGCACCCGCATCCTCGAAAGCCTGCGTTCCGATTTCTACTTGTCCGGCACCCACATCCGTGACTTTCTGCTCGACAGCGGTGCGACCGCCTCTGCATCGGACCAGCAGTCGTACTCGGAAACGAAAGCCCGAGTGCAGGAAGAGCTGTTGCAATACGGACAGTACCTCCGCGCGGAAGAGGTGGAAACCTACCGTACTCTGGATCAGGGAACGCGCGCTTACCTGCTGACGCTCGACTCCGTCTTGCAGTGGAGCCCGGCGGAACGTGTGGCTAAGGGTCCCGCCTTTATTCAAAACGAGCTATTGCCCCGGCGAGTGGCCACCCTGACTCTGACCGATCACATCGAGCGGCTCAACGAAAACCGGCTTGAGGCCAGCGGCCGTGAAATCAGCGAGTTGTTTTCCCTTTTCCGCGCGCGGTTGCTCGGGTTGGTCGCGCTGATGCTGACTCTCGGTCTTCTGCTGGCGGGGATCAGCCTCTGGCGGATTCTGCAACTGGAGCGGGAATCGGAAACTCGATTCGCCGAAATTGAAAATGCGCGGCGCGAGCTGCGAAGCCTCTCGGCCCGTGTCCTGCGGGCGCAAGAGGATGAGCGGCGTCAGGTCGCGCGCGAGCTTCACGATGAAGTGGGCCAGGCGCTGTGGGCTATCAGCTTGGGAATTGACAATCTGAGCGCGGTGCTGCAGCGCGGCGACACGGAACTGGCGCTGCAGCAACTGGCCCACCTTCACGACATTTCCGACAACAGCGTGCGAGTGGTACGCAATATGTCACTCCTTCTGCGCCCATCGATGCTCGACGACCTGGGGCTCTTGCCGGCGCTCAAATGGCTCGCGCGAGAGATGTCGCGCACGTCGAACCTGCACGTACAGGTGAACGCGGAGCAACTCCCTGACGATCTGCCTGAAGAGCACAAGACCTGCGTTTTCCGGGTAGTGCAGGAGGCCCTGCGCAATAGTTCGCGCCATGCCGGAGCGCACAGCGCCTGGGTCTACGTGCGGGCGAGTTCCGGCAAGCTGATGCTAACCGTGCGGGATGAGGGTTCCGGTTTCGATCCCCAGCGGGAAAAGGGGCTGGGACTTCTCGGGATGGAAGAACGCGTCCACCACCTTGGTGGCGCCCTGCAGATACAATCCGGCGCCGGGCGCGGAACAATCGTTGCAGTTCAGCTCCCTTTGCCGGTCCATCCGCAGGAGGAGCTATCCGCGGAGTCCGCTGCTCAAGAGATCAGACCTCTCCGCACCGCATAAAGGATCAACTCCGGCAAGCTGTGCAGGTTGAGTTTCTGAAGGATGTTGCTGCGATGGGTTTCCACCGTGGCCACGCTGACATGGATCATTTCTGCGATTTGACGATTGGATTTGCCGGTCGCCAGAATCTGCAGGATTTCCTTCTCCCGGATGCTGAGCAGGTCGTAGCTGTCCTCGACTCCTTTTCGACGCATTTCGTGGGTAAATTCTTCGGCCATAATGCGGCTGATCTCGGGACTGAAATAGGCCTTTCCAGAAGCCACGGCCCGAACCGCATTCAGGATGTCGCTCTCCAGAGAAGCCTTCAGCACGTAGCCCTTCACGCCTGCCTTCAGTGCACGTAACACGTAACCCTCATCCGAGTGCATGCTGACTACCATAGTGCGAACCGACGGCATTCTCGCCGAAAGATGCTGCGCCACGTCAATGCCGTTCAACCGCGGCATGCTGACATCAAGCATTGCAACGTCCGGAGCGCATGCTAGCGCGAGATTCAGCGCTTCGCAACCATCCGAGGCTTCTCCGACGATTTCGAATTCCTTCTCGCGCTCCAACAAGACTCGCAGGCCGCTACGGATGAGCGGGTGATCGTCGGCAATCAGGACGCGAATCGGTGCCATCGCTCGTAGCCTGGAACCTCTCCCCCAGAGTAAACACAGGCGCCGAATCCCAATCAGAATGGAGAATTTCTGGGGGCGTCATTCTCCGTGGTGTCAACCAACGCTTCGGGCCCAAGTTCTACCGCAACGCACCGATTGAGAATTGCAACGCGGAGTACTCAGTTTGATAGTCATACTTCGCGCTGAGGTTCTCGATCTCGGCGCGGGTCAGATTCAACTGAGCCTGCGTCAGCTCGACGATTGATGACAAGCCCAGGTCGTAACGTCCTTGCGCGAGGTCGAGCGCCATCGTTGCCTGCTGGACGAACTGTGCCGCAACATCGAGACGCTGGTGGGCGGTGGTCGTGCTGGCCCACGCGGAACGCACATCACGCGCAACACGAAGTTGCTGATCCTTCAACCTCTGATCGGCAGCAGAGGCCCGATAACGCGCGGCTTCCCGACGCGCAGCGAAGAGATGGCCATTAAGAATTGGGATATCGACGTTCACCGCCACACCCTCGTACTCGGCCGGGATTCCGTTTGTGTTGATCACGGGCAGAAAGCCGGCGACCCCAACCAGGTTTACGACTGGACGGGACAGGTCCTTCTCTGCCTCCGCAAAGCGGTGAGCCGACTCGCTGTTTAGACGCAAACTGGCCAGCTCGGGCCGGTTCTTGAAGGCTTCAGCGACCATCGGGTCAGGCTGCGGCGGGGGGCTCGCCGGAAGCGGCTCTTCCATTAACTCGAACATCGCGCTCTGGTCCGTGCCGATCGCGCGCGCCAGCTCCGCAAAGGCCTGCTGGAGATTGTCTTCGGCGCGAAGCAGCAACAGTTTGGCATCCGACAAGTTGACATCGGCGAAGTTGACGTCAAGCTGCGACCTCAGCTTGTTCTCGGCCAGCGCGGAGATCTGATCGAAGAGTTGCTTTCGCGTCGTCACCGTTTCCTGCGCCACCCTGACGACCGCCTGGGCCTGCAGAGTATTGAAGTACGCTTGGTTCACGGCGAGCAACACGCCGTAGCGTGTTGAGAGGTAATCCTGCTGTGCTGCCCGCTGTTGAAGTTTCGAACTGGCGACCAGGTTGTTGGTACGCCCGGCATCCGTAATGAGTTGAGAAAGCGTGATGCCTTGGCCCTCGCGGTCGAAGAGCCGCGAGGCGACCAGCGCCCCAGCGCCAATCCGCGCTGCTGTATTCGCTTGCGACCCCGTCAGGTCGGCGTTCAACGTGGGGAAAAACGCCGACCGAACTTCCCGGACCTGCTCGCCCGCGGCTAATGAGAGGTCCTGCGCCGCCATCACTTGAGGATGGTTCTTCAAGGCCAGGTCTTCGGCCTGGCGCAACGTGAGCTTTTCCGGCGCGGGATTCTGCGCGAGACCGGGCGAGGCGCACGCGAGTGCACCCAGCGCGCACGCCCAGGCGATTCGATTCATCACGCGGCCCTCGATCCTTCCACTCATTCGGCGCGCTCCGGTTGTGCCGGCGCACGCCTGTGCCGGTAGATCAAAACGTACGCGGCGGGCACGATAAACACGGTCAGCAGCACCGAAGTCGTCAGTCCGCCGATGATGGCCTTCGCCATCGGCGCGTACTGCTCCGCGCCCGTGCCGAGCTTCATAGCCATCGGGATCATGCCGATGATCGTGGCGAGCGACGTCATCAGAATCGGCCGCAGCCTGACGCGGCAAGCCGTGATGGCGGCTTCGCGCACGGCGAGGCCCTCTTCTTCGAGTTTGTGCGTGAAGTCCACGATGAGAATGCTGTTCGAGCCCGCGACGCCAACGAGCATCAGCACGCCCATCAGCGACATGACGTTCAACGTCGTCCCCGTGAGCGGCAGAATGATCAGCACGCCGATGAAGCCCATCGGGATCGCAAGCATGATCAGCAATGGATCGATGAACGAACGGAACTGAGCGACGAGGATCAAGAACAGCAGCACGAGGGAGAGCGCGAGTCCGAAGCCGAAGCTCTTGAAAGACTCGTTCATGCCCTGCACCATGCCGCGCAGGTTGATGCGCACGCCAGGCGGCAACTTCGTGCCGGCGATCATCGCCTTGATCTGGCTCGCGGGGCCACCGAGGTCCTCGCCGCGGGGCGTGACGAACACATCCGAGACGCGTTGGATCTGGTAGTGGTCGGCCTCGGTGGGCGACTGCAGCGTCTCGAGCTTGACCACGCTGTCGAGCGTGGTGGGCTGCTTCAGCCCGGCCGCGCGCAGCGGGATGTTCGTCAGATCGAGCGTGTTGTGAATCGATCCGCTTCCGTTCTCGTTGTACTGAACGGTCAGGAAATAGTCGTTGCCGGTGACGTGGTCGACCCAGAAGCTCGGCGCGATCATCGCGTTTGAGTTCAACGCCGTAATGACGTTGTGGACCACTTCCTTCATGCTCAGTCCCAACTCTGCCGCATGCACGCGATCGACGTTCAACCGCAGCGCGGGGTAGTTCATGTCCTGCGGGACGTACACCTCGCCAACGCCGCTCAGACCGCGGAATCTCACCGCGAGCCCCTGAGCCACGTCGAAGCCGGTCGTCAGATTGCGGCTGCTCACTTGCACGTCAATCGGCGCCGGCATGCCGGAGTTGAGAATCGCGTCCTGCATGGAGCCGCTGCTGAAGAACGTGCGCAGCTCGGGGTAGCTCTTGCCGATGGCCTCGCGCATGCGGTCCATGTACTCGAAGCTGCTCGTCTTGTGATCGTCCTGCAGGGCGACCTGAATGGTCGCCGTGTAGGAACCCGCGTTGGAGGTGTAGAGCGCGGAAAAGTCCGGCACGACGCCGATGTTTGAGACCACCATTTTGAAGTCGTGCGGATCAACGATCTTGCGGATCAGGTCCTCGACCTGCGCCGCATAGGACTCGGTGCGTTCGATCCGGCTGCCTGTCGGCGCTTTGAGGTTGATGGTAAACTGGCCGGCGTCGGTGCGCGGGAAGAACGACACGCCGAGCAGTGGATAGATCGCCAGACTGGCGACAAACAGCCCGATCATCACGGCGACCGTCAAGCCGGGACGGACGAGCGCCCGCTGCACGAGGCGCTCATAAAGATCCAGCAACCGGTTGAATTGCGAGTTGAACCAGGCGTTGAACCGGGCGCCCCATGAGCCGCCACTCTGACCGTGGGCGCTGTGCGACGCACTCTTCATGAAGCGGGAACAGAACAGTGGGATCACCGTGAGAGCGACGACGAACGATGCGATCAGCGAGAGCCCGAACGAGAGCGCGAGCGCTGAGAAGAGGAACTTGCTGACGCCGTAGAGGAAGATCACGGGGAAAAACACCACCACGCCAACCAGAGTGGCCGCCAAAACGGCGAGTGAGACCTCGGTGCCGCCTTCCTCCGCCGCCATCGCCGGCGAGGAGCCCATTTCGAGATGGCGGAAAATGTTTTCAAGCGAGATGACCGAGTTATCGATGACGCGCGAAAAGGCCAGCGCCATGCCACCCAGGATCATTGTGTTCACCGTGCTGCCCATCAACGAAAGGACGACGAACGTGGCGAGCGCCGAAAGCGGGATCGACAGAAACACGGCGAAGGTCGCGCGCCCGCTACCCAGAAAAATCAGGATCATCAGGGAGGTCAGCGCCAAACCGATCAGTCCTTCGTGCAGCACGGTCTGGATGGCGTCCTTGACGAACGCCGACTGGTCGAAGACGACCGCCGTCTTCAATTGGCTGGGAATGTCGAACAGCTTGCCGATCATCTCCCGGATGCCGTTGACGACCTCGATAGTGTTGGTGTCACCGCCCTGCTTCATGATCGGCAGGTAGGCCGAGCGCTGGCCGTCCACGCGCACGACGTTGTATTGGATCTGGTTGGCGTCCTTTGCCTGTCCCACGTCTCCCACCGAGACCCAGCTCGCGCCCGCAGTCTTGATCGGGATTCTGTCGATGTCCTCCACCTTTTCGACGAGGCTGTTCGAGTAGACGTAATAGTCGTACGGCCCGATTTTCACGTCACCTGCCGGCAGAATCAGGTTGTTCCTGTTCACCGCATCAACGACGTCCATCAGGCTCAACTGCCGCGAGAGCAGTTTGTAGGGGTCGACGTAGACCATCGCCTGGCGGTACTTACCGCCGAAGGGCGGAGGGATTTCCGCGCCTTTCACCACGGCGATCTGGTTGCGGATGGTGAACTGGCCGATGTCGTGCAGCTCCGTCTGCGTCAGCCCTTCGCCCTTGAGCGTCACCAGACACACCGGCAGGCTCGATGCGTCGAACTTCAGCACGACCGGAGGCAGCGTGCCTGGCGGCAGGCGCTTCAGGTCGGCGAGCGCGAGGTTCGACAACTCCGTCACATCGGCGTCGGCGTTGGTGCCGGGTTGGAAGTAAACCTTGATGATGCTGACGCCGAGCATCGAGCGCGACTCCATGTGGTCGATGCCGCTCGCAAGCGTGAAAAAGCGTTCCAGCGGGTTGGTGATATCCACCTCGACATCCTCGGGTGGCATGCCGGAGTAGAAAGTGGCGACAACCACCTCGGGCAGGTTGATGGTGGGGAACAGATCGACCGGCATCCTGGCGAGGCTGACCACGCCCAGAACCACCAGAACGAGGCATACAACGATGACAAAATATGGGTTGCGGATCGAAAAACGAGGCATAGCGGGGCTTCAGTTGTCCTTCGCGTTGTCCTTGCCGTTGCCCGGATCGAGGTTCATCGGCCGCGCACGCACATTTTGCCCGGCCCGCAATCCGCCTCGATCGCTGGCCACAACCATGTCGCCTTCGCTCAAACCCGAAACAATCTCGGCGTCGGTGTCGGTCTGAATGCCAAGAGTGACTGTGCGCGACTCGATTTTCGATTGAGCGTCAACGACATACACCGTCACGTGGCCGCCGTTATGATTGAGAGCGACCAATGGCACGGCGAGCACGCCATCCTTGTGTTCCAGGCGGAGCAACGCCTCCGCATACATGCCGGATACGAGCTTGCGGTCGGGATTGGGGACGTCTACTTCGGTGTGCATCGTTCGGGTATCGGCCTTCACGTCCTCCGAAAAGCGGGTCACCTTCCCCGTCAGCGTGCGGTTGAGCGCTGGAACCCTTACCTCCACCGTGTCGCCGACTTTCACATATCGGACGTAGCCTTCGGGCACCGGAATCACGAGGCGGAACAGGTCGTCCTGCGACAGGCGCACCAGCGGGATCGCTTGTGTGCTGGAGCTAGTTCCCGCCTGCATCAGGGTGCCGAGGTTGGCCAGGCGTTGCGTAACGACACCGGCGAACGGCGCAGTGATTTTGGAGTAGTCAAGCATCACCTGGTCGTGCTCCCGTCTTGCCTGCGCCGAAAGCAGATCGCTGCGCACTGACTCGAGGTTGGACTTCGCCGATTCGACCGCCGACTCGGCGGCTAAGTCACGGCCTTGCGCGTCGTCGACTTCCTGTTGCGCCACCAGTCCCGGTCTCGTCGTCGAGACATTCGAAAGCCGCTCCGCCTGGAGATGCAGAACGCGATGTTGCGCCTCATAACGGTTGAGTTCGTGCCCGGCACGCGCGACACGATCATTCTCGTTTCGAATCATTGCGTCATCCTGCCGCAGCTGCGCCTCGAGCTCCGGGATCTCCAGTACGGCCATTAACTGCCCCTGCTTGACGCGCGACCCATAGTCCACGTACAGCTTACGGACAAAGCCTGACTCCTTGGCATAGACATCGATTTCCTGGAACGGAACGAGTTCCGAGGAGACGGTGAGCTGGCGATCCAGGGTCTTCCTGCCCACCTTGAACACGCCCACGGTGACCGATTGCGCTGGCGTGCCATCGCCGCCCACCTTCGCTGCCGTGCTCCTGCCGCAGCCCGCTAGCGCGCCGATTGCGAGTACAGCTAGGCAGAGGAGCAAGGCACGAAAAGCCGCTGGCCGCGCTATCCTGGCCAGCACCTGTCCCCCATGCTCGAGCTGGATCATAAAGACTCTGTTCTGCTTCTTTGCTTTGGTAGCCGACGGCGGACCTGGTCTAGCGCGTCTTCTAGTCCCTCCAGGGAGAATCCTGGCGACCGGCAAGCCTGAATCAGCTCTCGTTCGGTCTTTTGAATCTCACGCATCATTCCTGGGATTCGGGCGGCGATCGTCAGCGGAATGGTGTGTATGCCATGGCGATCACCATGCACGAGTTCACCAGGCCGGATTTCTAAACGACCGATTTGCACCGGTTCGCCGAAATCTACAATGTGAGCGTAGGCGTGGGAAACCGCTATGCTGCCCGAAAAAAGATGAAAGCCGAGCTCTTCCACGGCGCTCAAATCTCTGACGGCCCCGTTCGTGACGCACCCGATACAGTGCAAGGCGAGAGCAATGTTGGCGTGGATTTCGCCCACGAAGGCGCCGACCCCAGGGACTGGATCGACATCCTGCAGGATCATTACCCGCGGTTCTGGGATGCTCGCGATATATCGCCACCATTCGAGGCGATCGTAGTACCAATGGCCCCGCATCGGCGGGGCAGCAGTGCGGATTTCCGCAGTGGCGGCATAGCCGAGCATTGGGCCAAGCGATGGGAAGCGGCAATAGGCTGTCCCCTGCACGAAGCCTTCGTTCCGCAGTCTGACTTCAAATCTCTCCAACGCGTTGGAAACGTTGCATGTATCCAACCCCCGCAGAGCCTCGAAGTCGGGGCGGGCTAGAGTTTGGAACAGGGTCTGCATAGGAGCCATTCAGCCAACTGACAGGGGACCACCCTCTGAACGCCCCATCGGCTTAGCAGGAGCGTGGTGATTCCTGCAGACTTGGTCACTGAGTTCGACAGCGAGATTCCGACCATGAGACTTTCGTCTGGATCGAAACCAACCAGTGTTCGTTTCTCTTGGGGAGACGTCATACCGCTTCGTGTGCTGCTCCTCAACGCCGATCCTAAACGCACTCGGGCACGATTCATATCCTCTGGCAAGAGTATTTTGTCCGCCTTCGATGTATGAGAACACCGTCCTATTTCGAGATGATGGTAAGTTCCCGTTTTCGCGGTTACACTTGCGCTCAGGTATCGGAACGCGATCGCATCCCGAATGAGGCGGAGCGCCCCGGTGCAGGATCATGCGGGCATTCTGGCGCAGCACCCACCCCGAACCAGTCCGGTTTGTGTACTTGACCGCGTCATCTGCGCATGCGAGCGAAGTGCAGAAGCTGGCGGGCAGTCCGCTCGAGTTCGCCGGCGCGGCGCCCACTGTCGAGAGCGGCCTGGAGTTGGCGGCAAGAACGGGTTCACGCGTGGTCCTCACCGACGTGGACCTGGATCGAGAAACGTGGCACGACGTCGTGACGGCCTGCCAAGCCCAGAGGCCCGAACCTGTCGTACTGGTCATACTTGACGCGTTCGACGGTTCAGCTTGGGTCAATATCATTCGCGCCCGCGCCTACGACGTGCTTCTCCGTCCGTTGAGTCAGGTCACTTTACGGGGCGCGCTGGCACAGGCGGCGGATCACGTGAGAAAAGAATGGTCGAAAGGGGTCTCGTCTGGCTAGGCCGATAGCCGGGGCCTCAGAGATTCTGACCGCGCGTCTCGCGCTCCGCTCGTCCGCGCTTCGATTCAAAGCCGCCACGTCCTGCCCAGCTGTGCTCTCCATCCTGGCAGGCCGGCCGTCAGGCCAACGTGTCCAGTGGTGAAGCCAGTTACTAGAGCCTAAAATCAGCATTATGGGAGAGACGGGCTCAACATCAACGGGTAGTATAAGCAACCTTCGGCCCAAGCCCCGATTGCGCTTGGCCCTGCTGGTGGGATTCGGAGCTTTGGTGGCGGTGACGATCGCTGGCGCAGCCGACATGTGGCTTACTCTTAGCCAGATTCATGCGCGTAGTGCGAGCGTTCTCAACGACTACATGCGACGTGACAAGATCCTCGAACGCATGCGAACGAACGCCTATCTCAGCACAACACTTTTGCGCGATTTCGTTCTTGACCCGGACCCATCGCATTCGCAATCTCACCTGGACGATCTGCATCGATTCCGCGGCGAACTGGAAGCGGCGATCTCAGACTACACCCCGCTCGTCGAAAGTAATGAGAAGCCGACATTCGATGAATTGCGGTCAGAATTGCTCGACTATTGGAAGGAAGTGGATCCTCTGCTGGATTGGCCGTTGGGGCGGAGGGTTCGCGAAGGCTTCCGTTTTCTGGCGTCGCGAATTCTGCCGCAGCGCGCGCGTTTGCTCGCTCTTACCGACGCCATCGGAAGGATTAACGAACAGGAATTGCATCGGCGCGAGAGCCGCCTGGATGAGCTGTACGTTCAGGCGCGTTTACGCCTCGCTCTGGTGTTCGCCTTCTCTCTGGCGCTCGGCGGCGCGATCGCCTCACTCTCGTTTCTCTACCTCGTCCGCCTTGAGCGGCGCGTGCAGGCGAGCTTCGACGAAGTTTGCCGCACACGCGAGGAACTTGAGCGGCTTTCACAGCGGTTGGTCGCGGCGCAGGAGCAGGAACGGCAAGCGCTTTCGAGAGAACTGCACGACGAGGTCGGGCAGAGTCTCTCGGCCCTGCTCCTCGAAGTGAGTAATGCAACAGCCGTGGCACCACCTGACAAGAGTGATCTTCGTGCGCGCCTCGACGGGGCGCGGCACCTGGCCGAACAGAGCCTGCGGGTGATCCGCAACATGGCCTTGTTGTTGCGCCCGTCAATGCTGGATGACCTCGGGCTGGTTCCGGCGATTGAATGGCAGGCGCGTGAAATGTCGCGTCGCACAGGACTAGATACTCGGGTGGAAGCCTCCGGAGTGCCCGATGACCTGGACGAAACCGTCCGTACGTGCGTCTATCGAATCGTCCAGGAGGCACTCAACAACTGCCAACGGCATTCCTCGGCGCAACACGCCGAAGTCGTTCTCAACTACGACCAGGGGCGGCTCCTGGCGCTGGTGAAAGATGACGGACGAGGATTCAGTGTCGAAGGTCATCGGGGCGCCGGACTGATCGGCATGGAGGAACGTGTTCGCGCGCTCGGCGGCGCTCTCCGTGTTGAGTCGAGCCCCGGACACGGTTGCATTGTCCAGGCTACAGTGCCGATCGAGTTGGCGCGCGCTGTCCCGGAGGAGACTGAAACGTGACTACAATTCTTCTTGCTGACGACCACACGCTCATGCGCCGCGGTTTGCGGCTGTTACTGGAGCGGGAGTCCGATTTCGAGGTCATTGCGGAAGCGGGCAACGGACGCGAAGCTGTGGATTTGGCTGCTGCGCACCGCCCCAGCGTGGCCATTCTCGACATCGCGATGCCTTGGATGAACGGGATCGATGCGACACGCGCGATCACGTCTTCTGCGGCCGGTACTCAGGTCGTCATTCTCAGCATGCATTCCGACGAAGGCTATGTCCTCCGCGCCCTGAAGGCCGGCGCTCGAGGCTACATTCTGAAGGATTCCGCCGAGGAGGACCTGATCCACGCAGTTCGTAACGTCAACGCCGGAAAGAGCTATTTCAGCCCCTCCATCTCGCACATGTTGCTCGACGATTACGTCCGTCGGCTGGCGAGCCACGGCTGCGAAGACAGCTATGATCTGCTGACGCCGCGCGAAAAAGAACTGCTCCAGCTCGTCGCCGAAGGCAAGGGCGGCAAAGAGATAGCCGCCCTGCTGAACCTCAGTCCGACAACGGTGGCGACCCACCGCGCCCACCTGATGGACAAGCTGAACCTCCACAGCGTTGCTGAGGTGATTCTGTACGCCGTGCGCAAAGGGCTCATTAGCTGAACGGGCTTATGCCGATGCGAGCCGCGAAATGATGCGGCCAATGAGGTCATGGTCGGGGAGGTGTTTGTGGAATGCACTGATAGGCCGGAGATTCCCGGTTTTGGATTTTTCCAGCGGAGCGCTTGGCGATCCGATTGGAGAAACACCGCTCGGAACTGTCGACGGCCGCACCACCATCACCAGGTAGGCCCGCCTATACAGAGCGTCCAGCCACTTAGGACTCGCGGCCTTCTCATTCAAGAACATTACGAAGGAACAGGTGGCCGCGCTGGCTGGCTGCAATGTTGTGCTCTGGCCCGACAACGACGCGGGCGGAAAGTTGCAAGCCCATTCAGCTGCACAGGTCCTCGCCGAGTCCGGTCTAGTCAGCAGCATTCGAGTTGCGGTGCCACCGGTGGAACTCCCTCCAGCAGGGGATATCGTCGACGCAGTTAACGAGCTTAAGTGGGATCGCTCGCGGATTGGGGAGTTCCTCTGTTCTGCACTGCCCTTCGCCGGCGAGGAACGGCGAAAAGAAACTGGCGCGGCGACATGGCCGGCGACCGGCGCGGCCTCAACGGAATCGGCCGCACGAGCAGACAACGTGGTGCACTCCGGGCAACGCTTCACCGTGTCGGAAGCTGGCGTCTTCTACCTCAAAGAATCAGCGGGCAGCGACCCTGAGGCCATCCTCCTATCGGCTCGGTTGGATGTCGTCGCCGAGACTCGCGACTCCGAGGGGTCGAATTGGGGGCGATTGCTTACATGGCGCGACAACGAGGGTCGCCAGCATCAGTGGGCCATGCCGATGGAGTTGCTCGCGTCCGACGCGAGCCTGGTGCGCGCTCACTTAATGGGGGAAGGGCTCTCCTTCATCACCCCCAACGCGCGGCTCAGGGAGCGATTCACGGAGTACTTGCAGACGGTTCTCGTGGAGCGACGGGTACGACCATAGCATGATCGCCAAAGAACTGGATCGCCGCGGCTTTCTCCTGCGCGAACCATCAAGCATGACGATCAAGCCGCGTCTGCCTGAACTCGGAACGATGCGGGTGTATGGGATTCGGGCGGCAATTCTGGAGAGCGACAAATGCTGACGAAGCCGAAAAAACACCTGGGACAAGTTGGGACGCGCGGGACAACCCAATGATTACAACGTGTTGAGACGTCCCAATTCGATGTCCCAACCTCGACGACTTGGGACAAAAGCGCGAGTAGCGCGCGCGGTCGGATCTATTGTCGATGGCACCGCGACTTCCGGTGGCTACCTTGACTTCGCCTCGAAGCACGAGTGACCAATGTCGCAGATGGAGACAAAGGATGGCCCTCTTCAAGCGCGGTGATACCTGGTGGTACGAGTTCATCTTCGCGCGGCGCCGCATCCGCGAGTCGGCGAAAACGGACTCGAAGACTGTGGCGAAAAACGCCGAGCGGAATCGTCGCCGCGAACTCGAAAGAGGATTCAACGGACTTGAGGACAACCGCGAAGATCGCGTGAGAAGCGTCGCGGAAGTGGCGAAGCAGTATCTCGAAGAGTTCCGGCTTCGTCACAGGTCCGGCGTCTTTGCTACCCACGCCATCGGACACGTCGTGCGGCTCCTGGGCGATCAGATGGTGGTTGATCTCACTGTCGAGAGTGTCAGGGCGTTTCAGATCGTTCGCCTCAAGGAGCAGGCCGCCCCGAAGACAATCAACGACGAGGTCGGTTTTCTGCTTAGATTACTGGGGGGAAGCCGGGGACGTCCTGCGCGCAAGATTACGCCGTCAGAAAGCTCTCAAGCTGACAGTCCGCACTCAGGTGGGAAAGGCCTTCACGCCTGAAGAGAAGGAAGCTCTGCTCGCGGCCGCGAAGACCGCCCGGTCGCCAGCGATCTACCCCGCACTGATGTTGGCGCTGAATGCCGGAATGCGCAGCTCAGAGATTCGCGGCCTTCAGTGGACACGGATGGATCTGACCAAAGCTGTTCTCACTGTGGGGAAAAGCAAGACCGAGGCTGGCGAAGGTCGGACGATTCCCCTGAATTCGGCGCTCCTTGAAGCGATGATCGCGTACGCGCGGTGGTATGAAGAGCGATTCGGCCAGATACAGCCCGAGTGGTATGTTTTTGCTTTCGGAAAGCCGTGGCCGATGGATCCGACCCGCCCGGTGGTGACCTTCAAGACGTCTTGGGAAAACGTGCGGATCAGAGCGAAGGTGAAAGGACGGTGGCACGATACGCGGCACACGCTGATTACGGATCTCGCCGAGAGTGGCGCCGCCGACGAGACCATCAGAGACATCGCTGGGCATGTCGTCAAGCAGATGCTAAAGCACTACTCACACATCCGCATGCAGGCTAAGCGGGAGGCCCTCGAGGGCATTGTGGCGAAGTTGCCCGCCCAGCAGCCGAACGATCCGCCGCCGAGTTCCGCAGGTCTAGTTGTCACGATCTCGCGGCCGATTTCGTCGCCTGTAAGCGCCATACCTGCCTCGGCCGCGTGACAGCCGCACCAACTGGACTAGGGACGCGGGTTGTGGCGAACTGTTTCGGCGCTTCCGCCCCATGCGGGACAGAGCGGAGGTTCTCACCGACTGCAAGGATGGTCTTGGACCAAGCCTATGAGGCAGTTGACCTGATTGTAGCGGCGAACCAGTCGAAGGGCTGAAGCGAGCGAAGAACACATGGGAGGTGAAATGAACAGGCGGTTAAATAGGCGAGTGACGGAACTCGAAAGGCAAAACCGGACGGGCGAGCTGAACTTGGTGGAAACCGCCGAGGAACGGCTTCGGCGCGGTGCTCTCTGTTCACTGTCACCTGATGAACTTGAAGCAACGCGTGACTATGCCGAGCAGTTGCAGGAAGATCCCGACGCCAAACCTAACCCGGCCCAAACGGCAGCAATCGAAACCTACGAGCAGCGATACCGAGAGCTCAGGTCCAGTGGAAAGCCGGTGGTCGATGGCTGGCCATCGCCACACGGCCTCCCTCGGCGATGGAGCAAACGCCACTGGCGAAACTGAATGGCATTCATTCAGTGATTCCTTGAACTGTCAAATCGCCGCCAACTGGACAGTGAATTCGGCTTGTCGCCTGGCCGAGCTAGGCGGCTAAGAACATCTTACTGCCTCGCTGTTTTGGGTGGCAATAGGCGCCAGCGGGTGCAAAGACGGCGCCTCGGCGCTCCAGTCCCCTAGAAAGAGCCGTCCCGCCGCGTCCGAACGCAACGTGGGCTAACTGTGCGCGAACGGCGGCGCTCGTGGAGCCTGTCGGGCCCCGCGCGCCATGCTTTAGCTCCCGATATGGCAGACTTCACGGCGTGGACGCCCGATTGCTCAAGGGCCTGACGCATACCTTCGCGCACCCATTCATTGTGAGCCATACAGGAAATCTGATTGGGTGGTGATTGCAGATTGTGCACGAGGTATGTAACTTCTCGGACGCTGGCTGACCGCTCCTGCACCGCCCTCAGCGTTCCGAGGGCTCGATATACCGCTGGTTGTGCGAAACGTCGGGCTGCGGCAAATCGCCGGTCACCTTCACCGGGAAGCTTTGCCGGAAAGGCACGCCGTCCAATCCGTCCACGGTCAATCGCACGGTGAAATCCGCATTCATCGTGTAGGCGTGCGAGGTCTGTGGGCCGTCTGCCACGGTGCCATCGCCGAAGTCCCAGTGGTAGCCGAAGGCCGGCACGCCCGCCGCCTGCGCCCGAGCGATCAGCTGGATCGGCGCACCCAGGTTGGCTTCCGCAGGAACCTGCGCCGTGACTGTGGGGGCCGCCGCCGGGATCGCTCTGTCGATGAACTTGATCACCTTCACCGAGTGCGCCGGCTGGTTGTCCAGCCGCACGGTCCCGCCCTCCATAGAAACCGGCTGGCTCGGATTGAACACGTCGGAAGCCTCGTATTCATGGCCGGCCGGCGGACCGAGATCGGCCAGCTTGAGCGTGCGGGAACGCACCTTGTCCGACCAGTTGTAAACCGCCAGCATCGATTGCCTTGGGTCCTCTCGCAGGAAGTAAATGCTCGGCACCAGGTCTTCCGCATCGTAGCTCAGCAGGTCGAGGGGGGTGAAAGCCTTGCTCAGCCTGGCCAGCGCCAGCAGGTCCTGGTTCTTCACCAGCGCCAGCCGTTCCTTCTCGGTTCCCAGCGTGGGCAGATCGTCCCCGATCTCGTACATGCCCCCGGAAATCGCCGCCAGCATAATGGCGGCCTGCGCATCCTGCAGCGTGATGCCCGCGCGCATTGCGGCGCCCGGGCGCCTCCGCATCGACGGCACTTTCTCGCACACATTGAATGCGTCCGGATCGCTGAGGAACCAGTTGCGATTCATATAGAAACGCGCGGCGATGCCCGGCGCCACGATGCGCGTGTTTTCAAAGCTGTGCGCCGTGTCGGCCGAGATCCGGCCCGTGTCCACAATCCCCACCGGGTTCAGCATCGGGCTGCCATCTTTGTCCAGCACCACGTCGTCTCCGACCGCCCTGCGGATGATTTCCAGCCCCAGCCGCTGCGCTTCCAGCGCCGTCGTGTCGGGCTTGTAGTGGTAGCCCTCGACCGCCGACGTGTCCATGAAATCGAGCTTGATGTAACGCACGCCCCAATCGCGCACCAGGGTCGCGTATGTCTGGCGCAGGTATTCCTGGGCCCCCGGGTGAGTCGTGTCCAGCGCGTAGAGGAAGTCGCCTTCGTTCTCGCCCCAGGTTCTGCCGATCATGATCGGCTCGCCATTCGCGTTATGCACCAGCCAGTCTTTGTGGTGTTCAAACACCCACGCGCGATGGCTCACTTCAAACGGCCCCGTCCATATGCCGAAAGTGAGGCCGAGACGGCGAACCTCCTCGCCCAGCGGGCGCATGCCGTTGGGAAAGGTCGTCGCGCTCGCGGTTGTGTATTCTCCACGCGCGTACTGGTAGCCTTCGTCGATGTGTATGTACTGGTAGCCAAGCTGCTTTAGGTGCGCCGCCTCCCACCGCGCGTTCGCAACAGCCACGCCCTCATTCACGGCCATATAGAACGGGGTCCAGCTCCACCAGCCGATCAGGTTGTCGTGCGCGACCCGCGCGTGGTGCAGGTGCCGGATGGCCTCGCCATACGCCACCAGTTGGCCAAGGTAGTCCGGCCCGGCTTGCATCATCACCCGCTCGGATGTCATCTTCTGCCCGGGCTTCAGGGGGAGGCTCAGCTCCACCTGGTCCTCTGGTGGCGACTTGCTGAGGTTGTTGTCCTTCATGATTTCGGTCGTTCCCGTGGAATCCACTGTGTAGGAAGCGATCCTGGCATCCTCGCCGGAATCCTTGTATCCCAGGCGCAGGATGGTTAGCCACCGCTCCGACGTAAGCGTGCCCAGGAACAGGCTCTGCTTGCTCTCGCGATTGTAAATCAGCTGGCTGCCCACGCCGCGGTGCATCTGTCGCGGTCCCTGCCCCAGGTCGTAAATCGCCAGGGTCGGCCAGTCTTCGCTGAAGCTGTCGGAGAGAACCCTGTCCGCCGGTTCACGGCCGCCGAGATCGACCACCGGCTCGCCTGTGGCCTCTACGCTGCGGATGGTTTGCACCGTCATCGCGGTTGCCGTTTGATTGCGCAGTTCCACTTGCACGGCGGCGTAGGGGAGCTGGTCATAAACCTGCAGCACGTAAACCAGGTCCGGCTTGCCTTGCAGCCCGGTGCAGGTGACCGTGATTTGGCGGCCGGAGCCGAGCTCGTCGTTAAATGCAGACTCGGCGACGCGGCGCTGCGGATAGTCGTTTGACCGCACCCATTGGTGATCGATCTGCGCCCCAACGCGGGCGCGCAGCACCGCGTGGTTTTCAGCAGCGCGCATGCGAAGCTGGTACGAGCCGTCCGGCGCATTCACTGCCAGGGTCAACTTGTCGTTGGCAAGCTGCTGCGCGCCACAATACGCGGTGAGCATCAGGCCTACCACAGCCCCCAATCCAACTCTGGCCATCCTTCTGACGATCTTCATAAAACTCCCTTCGGGCGGTCGTGGCGGCACCGCAGCCCCGCCACTAAGCCAGGGATTCCGTTTGGGCCTCCTGGCTACAAGAGATCGTACTCCCAACCGTCCCCATTGGAGCAGTTTGTCTCATCTTCCCCATCCCGAACGACTCCAACGACCCCGAAACGCGCCGACCCTGGCTCCTGCGAGTGCGCAAGAACCTGCGCCGGCGCCCCAGCCCGGCAAGGACGAGCCATCCCGCCGCCTCCGAGCACAACGTGGCCAACAGTGCGCAAACGGCGGCGCTTCCTGCGCCTTTTGAATCCGCCGCGAGCTTTGCGTTCCCTACCGATATGACGGAATATCGCGGTTCATTGGCGGTGAGCACAGGGTCCCCGCCTCACCCCTTATTGAAGTTCCTCCGCGTCGGACGGCATGCCTGGCAGTTCAGCATAACCGCTGCACTTCGAGTGCGACATAATGGATATCGCGATCCGTCGATCACCCGTCGAGGTTTGCAGAGGCACGAGTCGAAATGCCAGAAAAGGAAGCCGCCGCTCACATCAAGATCAACAAATTACTTGAAGCAGCAGGCTGGCGCTTCGTTCCGGAAGGAAGCGCGCCCGCCAACATCTGTCTCGAGCCCAGCGTCAAGATCAAGTCAACAGACCTGGATGCGTCCGGCGAAAACTTCGAGAAGACCACCAAAGGGTTCGTCGATTTCCTCCTCCTCGATGCCAAGGGCTTTCCGTTCATCGTCTTGGAGGCCAAGGCCGAAGACAAGGAGCCGCTCATCGGCAAGGAACAGGCGCGCAAGTATGCCCGTTCGCAGTGTTGCCGCTTTGTCATCCTCTCTAACGGGAACCTGCACTATTTCTGGGACCTCGAGCGAGGCAATCCATACGTCATCACGTCGTTTCCGACTCCCGACTCGGTCACCGGCTACCAGAAGGTCACGCCCAATCCGGAGCGCCTAATCGCGGCGCAAGTGGGCGACGACTATATCGTGCTCACCCAGCGCCCGAACTACCGGTCCGAGGCGGGGTGGCGGAACGAAACGGAACGCCCCGGATACATCCAGGCCAATAAACTTCGCTTTCTCCGGCCCTATCAACTCAGGGCCATCCAAAGCCTGCAGGCCGCAGTCAACGAAGGCAGGGACCGCTTCCTGTTCGAAATGGCTACCGGCACCGGAAAAACCCTGACCGCAGCCGCCGACATCAAGCTGTTCCTCCGTTCCGGCAACGCCCGGCGCGTCTTGTTCCTGGTAGATCGCCTCGAGCTGGAGGACCAAGCCAAGAAGGCCTTCGCCACTCTGCTGTCCGCCGACTTTCAGACGGTGATTTACAAGGAGAACCGCGACGACTGGCGACGCGCGGAGATCGTCGTCACCACCGTTCAGTCCCTGCTCTTCAATAACAAGTACCAGAAGCTCTTCTCGCCAACCGACTTCGATCTCGTCATCTCCGATGAAGCGCACCGCTCGATTGGTGGCAATGCCCGAGCTGTGTTCAATTACTTCATCGGCTACAAGTTGGGCCTCACCGCCACGCCTCGCGACTACCTGCGCAAGTTCGACAGTTCGAATCCGGTGGTCGCTGAGAGTACCATGCTGCGCTTCCTTAAACTCATCGCCTGCAACAACAGCGAGATCGGCACCTACGCCAAGCTAGTGAAGGACCGCAACGAGTCAGCTCACGCGAACGGCAACATTTTCTACAGTACCGAGGCGGCGCTCAATGCCAAGATCACCGAGATCCTCCGCGTCGTAGAGGAGATCCAATGCCACTCGAAACTGGTCATTGAGCACTGCTACCGCGAGTTCCTGCTCCAGAACCACGACCCCGACGAACGCGAGTACCCCGATGCAGCCGACCAAATCCGCGAGGTTCTCATCCACGGCAACTACCTTTCGCAAAAGGACATCGAGATCTGCCTCGACTTCGATCCCCGCACCCTCGCGGCTTATCCTGAATTCGAGAGCATCCGCGTACTGCACGAGGCCCTTCTCGACCATTACGTTGGGGCGATCGAAGACGAGCGTGTATGAGATCAGTTTGGGCTCTACCTCGTCCAGTGAAATCTCGGCCTGGCACCGGGCGTGCAACTACCAAACGTGGCGCTGTTCGACAGGCATACAATAAGCAGTCTCGGGGCATTCGCTCGATCTGACGCGAATGTCCTCTTTCGCTTTGCCCCATCGAAGCGAATACCAAGTTGACCCTCAAAATGCGGGAGGCGGCAGGCATGGAACCAATCACTGCTAAGGAAAGCGTACACGTCTTTAGTGGCACATCGGGGAGTGTATTAGATTCGTCGTTTGTTCGCCAAGACATTTCTTTGGCGGGATGCAGAAGCCGGCCGGCGAAGCTAAACTGCAACCCTCAATTTGATCCCATCATTCGGCGCATGGACCAAATCCTGCTTCGTCCCCAGATACCGTTCAGTCGTCTGAACCGATGAGTGGCCGAGCAGCAGCTGGATCTGCTCAAGCTCGCCACCTGCCGCGCGGCACATCTTCGCGCAGCTGCGCCTGAGGTCATGAGGGGCGATTCCGGGGACTCCCGCCGTCGCCGCGTAGGGCTGGAGAAGCTGCCAGACGACCTTTTCACTCATCTGTTCGCCCTGCACATGGTCCCCACGGCTGATGCGCCGGAGCACGTGACCTTCCGCCACGCCGGCCGCATTCGTCCAGGCGTCGATGGCGACCTTGACCCAGGTCGGCATTGGGATGGTCCGCACGCGGCCGTGCTTCCCGAGGAGGTCCACAATGCACCAGCGGTTGTCGCGCTGCTGAATGTGCTTAAACGTAAGGGCCGCTACTTCCGATCGGCGCAGCCCGCAGCCGAGCAGGACCGCCAGCATCGCGCGGTCGCGAAGGCCTTTCTTGGTCGATACATCGGGCGCGTTCAACAGCGTCTGCGCCTGCCTGACCGACAGCCAGTTCCCGACCCGCACGCCCTTCGATTTGGCACCCTTCACGCGCGTAATGCCGGCCGCCAGTTCAGGCGCCAGCAGACCGTTATCGGCGGCTTCGACCGCCAGCTTCCGGACGGCAGTGATGCGGACGTTGATGGAGATGGGGCCCAGTCCGCGGGCCTCAAGCGCCATTCGCCAGGCGTTGACAGTGGCCTTGGTGAAGCCCGGCCGGGGCTCCTGGCCGTACCACGCGATGAACTCGTCCAGCCCGAGATTGTAGACCCTGCGCGTGATCGGCGACGACACGCTATCCAGGACCAGCGCCTTGAGCCGGTGCCAGTTTGCGGCCTGATTCGCCAGCGTTAACTCGTTCATTTCATTCCCCTTAGTAGCGAGCGTTATTGGGCAATATCGGTAGCCACATGGACCTTACCTCGGGGTGGAACGCACATCAAGCAAACCACCGACAGTGGGCCTAGAACTGTGGAGGCGGCAAGCGCGGCTACTGTTCGATGATGTCACAACTCTCGAGCACGCCCTCGAAGTACTCCTCGATCATCGCGGTAGGATCGTTTAGTGCTTCGGAGCTGGATTCTGTGTTCCAATTTCGTCGGACGCGCTCGCGGAGTGCTACCTCGGCCTCCTCGCGTGTCTTGTACGTGCTTCTGGCGGGTGGTCGTCCTGCCCAGGAGTCGTTGTGTTCTCGTTCCCTTTGGGCGGCTCGTCCGGGCGGCCTGTGCGCTGGCAGCGAACTGCAAGTTAAATTGAGCTATTGAGCAATCACAATGACTACTCGTAGAGCACTTCTGCTTGGCTGCGGCACGCTTGGGCTGGAGCGCGAGCGCAGTTTTGGATTGGCCAAGATCCGCAGCCGCTTCGGAGGCATTGAAGTCGGCCTGGAGAGCTTCTGCTTCCATGACCTGCCCTTGGACAAGATGCTGGATACGGCGGTCGAGCTGGATTTTGGCAGCGTCGAACTGTCGCTGGGCCATCTTGAGCCGTTGAAGGCCGATCGCGAAACGTTGCGGCGCTGGCGGCTGGGCGGCGATTGGGCGCCTGTAGGGGAGGTGCGGCGCAAGATCGAGGGCCGCGGCATCACACTCCGCTCGCTGGCCGCTGGGGTGTGGCCCGACTGGACCGATGGGGAAATTGACGGGCTCTTTCAGATAGCGCGGGCGCTGGGCGTGGATTTAATCACGTCGTCAAACAACGTCAGCGGCGCAGCTCGCCTGGAGCCTTTTGCGAAGCGCTATCACATTCGGGTGGGGTTCCATAATCACTCGACCGTAGAGCCGGACGACCTTGCCACCGAGGAGGACTTCGACAAAGTGCTGGCCGGCCGTTCGGAACTCCTGGGCATCACTCTCGATACCGGCCACTATACGGCTGCCGGCTTCGACCCGGTCGCTTTATTGCGCCGGCGCCACCGCCGCATTTTCCTGCTGCACCTGAAAGACCGCAAGAAAGACCAGGGCCCGCAGGTGAATTTCGGCGAAGGTGATACGCCCTTGAAGGAGATTCTGCTCATGTTGAAGCACGAGAAGTGGGATATCCCGTGCATGGTCGAGCACGTCGTTCAGAGTGGCGATATTGTGGATGCCGTACGGCAAGACTACGAATGGACCAGAAGAGTCTTGGAGGCGTGAGATGAACAGACGTGGATTTCTGCAGGCCGGTGCGGCGCTGACCGCTGCCTCGTACGCGCGCGTGCTGGGCGCCAATGACAAGGTCAACGTGGGTCTGATCGGCCTCGGCAATAACGGCGTGCACCAGCACCTGATGGAATTGCGGGCGCTTCCGGACAAGGCGCGGCTGACGGCGGTCTGCGACATATACGGCCCTCGTCTCGACTTCGGGGTGACGCAGACGAAAGCCAAGGGCTACCACGACTACCACGACCTGCTGGCCGACCCCAATGTCGAGGCTGTCATCATCAGCGTGCCCGACCATTGGCACGCGCAAATGGCCATTGACGCGATGCGGGCCGGGAAAGACGTGGACGTGGAAAAGCCGATGGCCCTGACCATTGAGCAGGCGAAGGAGATGGTCCAGGTGTCGAAAGAGACCGGGCGCATCCTGGCGGTGGACAGCGAGCACATGGCCCATGGCATGTGGAAGCCGGCCCGGCAGGTCATCGACGCCGGTGTGCTCGGGAAGGTGCTTTGGAGCCAGACCAGCCGCAGCCGCAACTCCAAGGAACCGCCCTGGGCGTACGACACCAACGAGGACGTCAGTCCGCAGAACCTGGATTGGGATCGCTGGCTCGGCTCGATGCGCAAGGTGCCGTTCAGCAAGGACCGTTTCTTCCGCTGGCGCGCTTACTGGGAGTACGGCGGCGGCATCATCACCGATCTCTATTACCATCACATCACGCCGTTGATTCACGTAACCGGCGGGGCCTTCCCAATGCGGGCCGTGGCGGCCGGGGGACGCTATGCCTATTCCCGTGAGAGCCTGGAGGTTCCGGACACCGTCATCATCTCGGTTGATTTTGCGGACCAGCACACGATTGTGGTGGGCGGCTCGTTTGCGAACGGCGTGGAGTTGCCGATCGTGGTGCGCGGCCACGAAGCCACGATGTATTTCGTGGAGCCCTCGCACCTGCGCCCCAAGGCCATCACGATCGAGCCTGAGTGGTCCTACGCCGACGTCTTCACCGAGAAGATCCGGAAGCTCGGAATCGCGGGGACCTGGGTGGAGCGGGAAGAGCGGGACTCGGACTATGGGAAGGTGACGAAGGTGCGCGGGTATCAAATCGACGCGCCGCCGGCGGAGAGCTTTGCCGAGAACTTCCTGCGCTGCGTTCGCACGCGCGAGAAACCCGCCCTGGACGGCGAATTAGGATACCGGGCGCAGGTTGCCGTGGGCTTGGGGGCCGATGCCTACCGCTACAACAAAGTGACATTCTTCGACCCCAGGCTGGAGAAGGTGGTCGATAGCCAGCCGTCCGGAGCCGAGCGATGACACGGAGACAATTCGCATCGAGCGCTGCCGCTCTGGCCAGCAGCGCAATTCCGGCGGCTGCCGCGACGGACGCGCCGAATATCGTCATTTTCATGCCGGACCAACTGCGGGCGGAGAGCCTTGGATGCTACGGCCACCCGGTGGTGAAGACGCCGAACATCGATCGCTTCGCGGGTGCGAACGTCCGTTTCACGCACTGTATGACCGCTGCTCCGCTGTGCATGCCGGCGCGCTGCAGTCTATTCACCGGCTGGCCTCCGCACGTGCACGGTCACCGCACGACCGGGCACCTGCTGCACGCGGACGAGCCGAATTGGTTCCGTTACCTGCGGCGCGGCGGCTACGACGTGTTCTGGTACGGCAAGAACGACGTGCTGCGGCACGAATGCTTTCCCGACAGCGTTACGGAATGGGGCGCCTTTACGGATCACGAAGAGTGGGATTCCAAGGAGAACCCCTGGCCGCCGGACAGCCCGTTCCGGTACAGCTTTCTTTTCCCTGAAGGGAGGGACCGGCGCGCATACCCGGATTACGCGCGGCTGCAAGCGGCGATCCACATCCTGAATCGACGGGAGGCGCAGCGCCCATTCTGTGTCTTCCTGCCTCTGTTCTTTCCCCATCCGCCGTATGCCGGACCGGCCGGATTTCATAACCTGTACAAGCCGGCGGATGTCCCTCCCTTGAGGCCGCCCGGAGTTGCAGGGAAGCCCAGGTTGTATGAAGCCGTGCGCCGCAGCCGGCGGCTCGAACGCCTGTCGGATGCCGACCTGCGCAAGATCAACTCGGTCTATCTCGGGATGGTGAGTTATTCGGATTGGCTGTTCGGCGAGTTACTCGAAGCTGTGGAGAAGTCTGGCCGAACACGTGACACCGCGGTTGTTTTCTGCTCCGATCACGGCGACTGGGCGGGTGATTATGGGCTGGTTGAAAAATGGTCGAACGCCGCGGACGATGCGTTGCTGAGAATTCCGCTCGTTATTCGTGCGCCTGGCGCCAGGGCGGCCCGTATCGTTGAAGGCATGTTCGAGTTGGCCGACCTCATGCCGACATGCCTGGAATGGGCGCGCGTGCGCGCTGAGCATACCCACTTCGGCCATAGCCTTGTACCGCAGCTCAATGGCGCCCCGGGCGATCCGGACCGGGCCGCGTTCAGCGAGGGTGGCTACAACGTGAATGAGCCCCAGGCGTTCGAGGCGATGCTCCCTGAAGAGCACCTCTATTACCCGAAAGTGCGCCTTGAAAATGAGCGGCCGGACTTGATCACACGCACTACTGCAATGCGTACGCAGGATTTCAAGCTCGTGCTGCGTCCCGACGGAGACCCCGAGTTCTACGATCTGCGGCGCGATCCGCGCGAGCTGAATAACCTTTATGGCGCAGCGGAATATCGGGATCGCCGGCAGGAGATGAAGTTGCGCATGCTGGATTGGTATGCCCGGACCGCGGGCGTCGTGCTGGGTCCCCGCGACGACCGCAGCCTGCCCCGATGTTGCCCGGGACGGAGTTGAGCCCTAGCGGGCCTGACGGGCGGCGGCGACGGTAAGCTTGACGATGATCGCGGCGTCTCTTCTGGACTGCTGCTGATTCCCAGATCAGGAGGAGGAGTGCGCTCAGGGACGGTGTTTCTGACAGTGGCCGCTGCCCATGCCACCGACTCCGATGTTGGCCATGACAATGCGGCTATTCGCGCCGAAGGCCGATGCCGGAACGATCGCCGGGACGCCTGCAACGGCCGCTGTTTTGGCCAGCATGGCCCGGCGTGTGATTGTGTTTTGTTGCATTGTTGGTTCCTTCACTTTCCGGCCACGCCGCCCGCGCTCTGCGCCTCCAGGTCTCCCGTGGCATACTGGATGGCCGCCAGAAACTGCCGAAGGATCCGCGGATCCCAGAATGTATGCGGATTGTGTCCCAGGCAGGTGTAGTAGACCCGGCCTTTCCCGTAGCCGTGAATCCAACTGATCGGGTAATCGCCATCCTCACGCACGCAAATACCGCGACACTCTCCCTGGTTCATGTCGGTCTTGGCCACATCCACGCTGAGCAATATGTGGACTTTGTCGCGCGAGTAGGGTGGTTGGAAGCGGAAGATCTCATCCGCATATTCAAACTCCTTGCCGCCGAACGCAGCGTTCAAAGGAGATGCAGGGTCATCTACTTTTATCATCACCTTCTCGTCGGTCCCGCGGTGCGACGCGCCCCGGGCGCCGAGGATCTCACCAAACTCGGCCCATTCCGGCGACACGACCGTGACGGCGTGGTTGGCGATCAGGCCACCCCCTTCGGCAATGAACCGCCGGAAACCTTCCTGCAACGCCGGCGTATCGAATATATTCCCTGCCGCGTTGTTTAGGTACACGGCATCGAACTGCGAGATCCTGTCCGGCGCCAGCAGCGAGGCATCGCTGGAAAATGTGGCCTCATACGCTCCGGTTTTCTTTCCCATGAGATCGACGGCAATGTTGGCGTACGGAATGGACGGATGTCCCAACTTCCTCACGCTCAGATCGACCACCAAAAGTCTTCGCCGCTTTCGGGGAACGGCGGGTGCGCTGACCGGGATCGCCTTCTCAATCAGTCTGTGCTCTTCCTCGGTAGGTCCAGCCAAGCGGTGAATACCGGCAGTGCGGCTGCCAAACTCCCGGTGATAGTTGGCAATGGGGATAATGACTTTGTCAAAAAACGCCGACCCGCGCGCGAAATCGTTCTCGAAAACCCATAGCGGTTTCAGATCGGAACGGTAGACCTCGCGAATGAATTCCTCGAGGCCCGCCATGTCCGCGTCGCCCACGCGCACCACCAGCAGGCGCTCCTTAAGCAATCGAACGGCATCGACTGGTTGAATTCCCGAACGGACCCACAATTCGAGATCGCCGCAGGCGCCCACTCGCTTGCTCCGCCGTTCAATTGATGCGAGGACATTCTTGGGGTCCGCGGCGCTGATAGCGACGTTCACTCCGTAGCGGTTCGCCAGGCACTCGATTGAGTCCAACGCGGCGCTCTCGAGCGGCCCTGTAACGATCGTCTCTACCCCCAGCTTTCGAGCGAACTCGAATACGGATTGGTCCGCTGGAATGCTTTCGACCCTGTACACGAGCACGGTCACGCCCGCGGATCGCAGTCTCCGCTCTGCGGCCTCCATCTGCACGGCTGAAACTCTATAGTCGAGGTCGCTTGCTTTGATCTCGACGTTTATGGGGCAAAGCGCGGTGCTACGATCGACGGACGCGGCCGCCACAACCCGCCAGCCTAATGTCTCTCTGGCGCGCATGGCTTCACTCGCGGGAGTTTGGCCCGTTGCCAGGCCCGCAACCAACGCTGGGCCGACTACCAATACGCGGACCCAGGCTGAGTAACCGTTTCGCATTTGCTTCCTACCCCCACAAACTACACTTCAGACGGGAAAGCACGCGGTTAACGTCCCGCCAGTCACCACTTCCCGCCTCGTGATTCCGCGCATGAATTCTCCCTGTCCGGGATTTCCATCGTCTTGGACTCCCGGCTCCTGTTCAGCCTATACCAAGCCGCCGCCCTCTGATCCTGCGAGCTGCAAGTATGCTCCAAGAGCCGTTTTCGCCTGCGCAAGGCGCTCTTTTCGTCCTGCCGGCAGAGAATCCAAAACCTGGAATCCTGTCTTTCCTACGCATTCCACATGCATTTCACCGACCCTCATATGCTTGTCGCCTGATTTCGGTGCGCACATTGCCCCCCTCTACCCGGTCGGCACCGCCGGTGCCGATTAGTGTTGTGCAATTCCCTTCGCTCTATCAAACGCCCCCAAGTCCGGTTCTGGGGTGTTGACTATCCGACTGCAGTTACATCACGGAGCATCCGGAACGAGCCAGTGGCCGGCGAACGGCGTTTACGGAAAGTGCCGGACGCGCGGTGGAAACCTCCGTCTGGGACGATTCACCGGAAAGGTGGCGACAAAGTACACATCGACATCGAGAGGTGCGACCGGATCACCTGACGGAGGGTTGCCCCTCGCCAGGAACGATATCTGGTGATATCGGAAGCGGTCTGCGACAGTGTCAGCAGGCACCAATAAGCCCTAATTTCCCAGAGCGGGACTTCGCGGGACACTGAAAGGGCGTTCGCCAGGATCGCAGTGGTCTCAAGTCCGGCACGGAAGCGCGATGAGTCTCGATGCTAAGATCGAGCAGCAACTCCGCATCTGCCTCCTTATCTGGCAACGCCCGTCTATCGACCATGACATGGCGCGAATATCACGAATCTACGAAGCACAGCGTTGAATCGCTGAGGCGAACGCCGCATGTTCTCGACTGGGCGAATATGCCCGACCCGTTCCGTCACTACGAGGGCGTGCCAGTGCTCGACCTGCCAGCAGATCCACCCATCCCTGAAACACCAGCACTCGAAGTGCTTCACGGTGTCGCTGGTGCCGCACCTGCCAATGACGGACCGACGTTCCTTTCGCAACTACTGTTCTATTCGGCTGCGATTAGCGCGTCCAAGCGCGTTCCGTCCACCGGATACCGGTACGCTTTGCGCGTGAATCCATCCTCCGGGAATCTGCATCCGACCGAATTCCACTTCCTGACAAGGGGCCTGAAGGAGTGGCCCGATGGGCTGTATCATTACCGTCCCTCTGCACACATGGCCGAACAGCGCGCGCTGGGCGCTCTTGAGATGAAGCTGGCCGGCAGCTCTGCGCCAATCGTGTTTGTCCTGACCAGCATTGCGTGGCGCGAGGCGTGGAAGTATCGTGACCGGGCATATCGATACTGCTTACACGACATGGGGCACGCCTGGCAAGCCCTCGCGCTCGCCGCCCGAGCCATCGGATGCGACAGCTTTGCGGTCGGTCATTTCCCGGACGATGAAGTCGCGCAGTTCTGCCGCTTTCACGAGGATGAATGGCCGATGCTCATTGTCGAGCTGCGTGGCAAGTCCATTCCAGTGCGCGAACCAGACGCCTGCGAGACCGTTTGGTACGGCGGGCACGCGAATCAGCTCTCGAAAGAAAGAATCGCCTACACGCTCATTGACGGGATTCAGGGACGCCACGAAACTCAGCGAGGGCGCGTGCCGCGGCATCTCCCCCGCCGAACCGTGCTCCCACGGGCTCCGGCGAGATCAAGCTGCCTCCTCCGGCTTCATCGCAGCGGACCTTTGGCGAGGTCGCCCGAATGCGGCGTTCGGCACTCGACTTCTTGGGTGGAATGCAATCGATGTCATTGACGCAACTCTCAGCCATCCTGGCTGCCACGACCCAGCCGTTTTCTGCTGATTTTGCCCGTGCGCGTTTCATCCAGCTCTATTTGTACGCCCATCGCGTGGACGGGCTGCGACCAGGCGTGTACAGGTTCTGGCCAGAGCGTACCGAGTTGGAGCAGATCAAGAAGTGGCGACCAGCGCGTCGCGGCCGCGGGCCTAAGCCTCGGGCAAGAGCTCGCCGGTAACGCATGCGTGGCGCTCTCGATGATCGGCGATCTCGAGCGTGCCGCCCGCGCCCATGGTGACCGTGGTTATCGCTATGTGCATTTCGAAGCAGGCGCCGTCGGCCACCGCTTGTATCTCGCCGCCGAAGCGCTCGGGCTAGGGGCGACCGGCATCGGCGCGTTCTACGATGAAGAGGTGCATCGTTATCTCAACCTGGCGCCCGAGCAGGGACAGGTGGTGTACCATTTCGCGATCGGTTATCCAGTCCCCGATCCGCGCCTTGAGTCATGAGATCGCCATGGTGGGCATTCTGGTGCATGGCGACAATCATTTCATCGTGCGTGGTCCATTGCCGGACCGAGAGGTCGCACTCGCACTCATTCGACACTGGTCACTCATTCAGATCGGTACGACAACGCCGCCTCCGCTCGATCAATGGCGAATCATCTCCCGAGAGTTCCGAGAGAACCTACAATGGGCGGTGGTCGTACCGGGAGACGGTGAGATGTCTCGCGCAGTGACGAGGTTGCTGGACGAGCTGTCAGTGCGGGGAATCACCATCCACGACTCCCGGCTCGGACCTTGTCAGAACAAGTGAGGCAGTCAATCGACCCCGAAACGGCGTTCGAGGAAGTTCAGGTGTAAGCCAGCCTGCGGATCGCTGTGTAAACGCTTCTCGAAGTCAGCGTTGTTTCGTGTTATCGGTAGCCAGCTCAGCCGTTGCGCTGGCGGCAGAGAACATCACCAGCTGACAACACGGCCGCACTTCTCACTATTGCTTGCCGCTGAACTCAACCTTGCCGTCAATGACGGTAGCAACGCAATGGGACGTGTATTCAAAAGGATCGCCGTCAAAGAGTGCCAGATCACCGTCTTTGCCTGCTTCAAGTGAGCCAACGCGGGCATCTACGCCGATGAGTTTGGCTGCGTTGATTGTGATGCCGGCCAGCGCCTGGTCGAAGGTAAGCCCGTTAGCTGCGGCGACGGCGGCTTCAAATAGAATGACCCGGGTCTTCGGCACGTAGCCTTCGAAGCCGCTTTGCAAGGCCCAGTCAATTCCGGTCGCCTGGAGATGCGCAGCCGTCTCGAAGCTTGCGTTTTCCGTTTCGCCGCTGTGTCGCTGCATGGTGGCATGCACAATGACGGGATAGCCAGCAGCCTTGATCTGGCCGATAACCAGGTCGGCCTCAGCGGCGCCGTCCAGGATTAAACGGAAGTGGAATTCGGCGGCCAAGCGTAGCGCGCTCATGATGTCTCGCGCTCGATTCGCCGTGACGAGCAGAGGCAATTCGCCCTTCAGGACGCGGGCCAGCACGTCAAGCCTCAGATCGCGATCTGGTACTTTTGCGGCGCCTTTCTCTTTATCCTTGTCGGCGGGCGGCGCCTCCATTTTCCGGTTGTACTCCTGTGCCTTGAGGAGTTGCTCGCGCAGCATTGCGATTTCCTTGGCGTGCGTACCGGGGCTCTTGCCGTCGCCCTGCCCGCGACCAAGTTCGCCGAGACTGGCGGCCACCATGGAAACGGGCTTCAGGGTCGCTTGTTCCACGGTATTCCCGCGAGTCTTCACCACCATGAGCTGGCCGGAAACCAGCGCGCCTGAAGCGTGTCCAGTGTTCATAGTGGTGACGCCAAAGCCGCGTACCCATTCCACCAGCCGCTCGCCAGGATCGTAGGCATCGACGGCGCGCAACTCTGGTTGGATTGGCGCACTGGTCTCAAGCTGGTCCTGGTCACCCGGCGTGTTCCAGTAGCCAGTCAAACCCACGACGGAGTGCGCGTTGACCAAACCGGGCGTGACCACTTTGGCAGTGATCACGTGGTATCCCTCCGGAATACTGACCACTGAAGCCATTCCGGCGGACACGACCTTTCCATGGGTGATCACGACCACGCCGTTCGAGATCGCAGGGCCTGCCATGGTGTAGACGGTATCGCCGCGCACGGCAATATCCTGGGCATAGGCGGGGCTGAGGAGCGCGAAGAGGAGCATCGTGTTCCGCATCGTCATTGCACCTTCTCTCCGTCGTCGTCGGTCCAGCCGGGTGTCTGGTCATGGCTTGCGCCGTAGCCTCCGACGGCCTCCAAACGATCGGCGGGGAAGCTGCGGTCGAATACCTGCCGGCCTTCAATCCACGTTTCGAGCACGTGCGTGTAAACGCTGAGCGGGTCTCCGGACAGCAGGATGAAATCGGCGTCCTTGCCCGGATCGAGCGAGCCGACGCGCGAATCGAGATCCAGGATTTTGGCGTTCGCGAGGGTGACGCCGTATAAGGCTTTGTCACGTGACATCCCAGCGCGCACGGCCAGGGCCGGCGAGCGCAGCAGCAAGCGGGAATCGGTGATCGGGTCGTCAGTATGGAAGCCGACCAGGACACCGGCCTTCTCCAGGACGGCACCGGTAAACATCGCCACGTCCTTGGCTTCTTCCTTGCCGCCCGGGCTGTCGAGGACAATCAATGAAACCGGCGCGCCGGACTTGGCGATCTCGTCCGCCACCATCCATCCGTCGCTGACGTGGTGCAGGACTACGCGAAACTGGAACTCGCGTGCGAGGCGCAGCACGGTCATGATGTCGTCGTGGCGATGCGTATGGAACTGCACAACACGTTTGCCGTCCAACACCTCGACCAGCGCCTCGAGGTTTAGGTCGCGCGGCGGCATTTTTTCGGCATCACCCTGGGCCATGCGGATCTTCTCGCGGTATTCCTGGGCCTTCACGAACTGTTCACGGTCCAGCGCTGCGGATTTCGCTCGGGTGCCGGGAAACGGTGCTGGGCGGCGGGAGTTCGTGCCGTTGGCCATTTTCATGCCGCCCGCGATCCGGCCATCCGGCAGACGAATCAGCAGATCGTCGATAGTCCGGCCTTTGCGCAGCTTGAGATAGAGGGTTTGACCGCTGAGCAGGTGGCCTGAGCCAGGCATTACGTTAGCAGTTGTCACTCCCCCCGCGCGGGCCTTCTCGATGTGCGCGTCTAACACGTTGACGGAGTCCAACACCCGCACATCCGGCTGGATGGGGCCGCTGGCGTCGCCTCCCTCGGGCTCACCGATGTGACTGTGCGAATCGACCAGACCCGGCATAATGACCTTGCCGGAGGCGTTGACTCGCGTAGCATTCGCGGGGATTCTTACGGAGCCTTCGCGCCCGGCGGCGACAATCTTGCCGTCGGCGATCACGAGGACGCCACGATCGATTTCCGGCGTCGTGATGGGGATCAGCCTTGCGCCCGTAAAGGCCATAGGCGCCTGCTGGGCCAGGCAGATTACTGCAGTGGCAGTCAGCAGCGAGGCGCGGAACAGCATGGATAGTCGAGCCATGGAAAGGGACCTTGCAGTTCGATCAGTATAGCGCGATAACGATGGCAGACGGCCACGACCAGCGGACGGACTACGCCAAACCGTGTGAGCGGCAAATCGATCGCCGGTGGTGGTGCCGCGAGGCCGGAACGTTAAGGGTCAATATCGGTAGCCTGCGGGCAAGGGGCCGGCGTCTTGAAGATGGGGTTCGGAAGCTCTCTGGGACTCCGGTTCAACCGCCGTCTTGATCCAGTTTCCGGAAATTCGACTTCCCGGGCACGATTCCTTCCGAGTTGCCGATCATCCGCTAACAGTCGGTCGCGGCACTTCGGTGCTATGGGCGTTCGACGGCCAAGCGGCGGTTGCCGTGTGGGTCGGCAGTCCAAGCCTTGGAAAACCCCCAGCGGCATCGAACTCTGCAACATCCGCCGCCACCTGAAGGTACGCTACGGTGAGGAATTCAAGTTCGGAGCCAATTCGGCGGATGGTGCCACCACCCCGGGATTGAACGCGGCCCGGAATCCGTTGCCACCCCTCGCCGCGTCTTCTCAGAGGCCGCGTAGGACATTGCAATGTCCGCTTGTTGACAGTTCCAGGCCGCTTGCCATCTCCCGCTGCCCGCTCATCGGAAATCTCTTAGGCGTCTTGGCGGCGGCGGGTTACAACTATCTGAGCCGTGGGGCTCCTCCTTGGCCTTGAAAACGCTCATCGTCGATGACGAACCGATCGCACGCCAGGTCCTGCGCGAGGAACTCGAATCCCTCGACGGGATAGAAATCGTCGGCGAGGTGGATAACGGCGCCGCGGCCGTTGAGAGGATAACGAACCAGCGCCCGGATCTCGTTCTGCTGGATCTTCAGATGCCCGTGATGGGTGGCTTCGACGTCATCCGCTCCATCCGGCGTGGAACGCACATTCCCGTTGTCGTCATCGTCACGGCCTATGATAAATACGCTCTCGAGGCGTTCGAGGCCGGCGCCATCGATTACCTACTCAAGCCCATCAGACGGGAGCGTCTGATCGAGGCCATCGAGAGGTCGAAGAAACTGAACGGCAGAGAAGCGGTGGATCGGCTGGCGCATTTACAGGAGATTGCCGGCCCGCGGGAAGCCCCCCTCAGCCGTAAGATCGTGGGAAAAGTGGGGGAAGAGTATTTTCTTCTCAGCCCCGACGAGATCCTTGCGTTCCAGGCCGATGGCGACTTGGTCTGGATCGTCACGATGAAGAGGAAGTACCTGGCTACGCAGACATTGAAGGTGCTCGAGTTGCGTCTCCAGTCCACGAGTTTTCGTCGAATCCACCGCAACGCCCTCGTCAACGTCGATCATGTTCGCAAGATGAGCACACTCAGCAGCCAGCGATGGCTGATCACTCTCAATAACGAGCAGCAGTTCATTGTCAGTAAGAGGCAGGCCCGGCGCGTTCGCGAGCTTCTGCACTGGTGAGGAGCCACACGAGCCACGTTCGCCTGACGGCACGCATCACCCCGGAGCGTTCCCGCGAGCGAACTGCGACTGCCATTTGCGCTAATGGAAATACTTCCGGATCTCCGCCCTTTCAGCAGGCTGAGCGTGCGCTCGATCCAGAGTGTAGAGCGGTCTGGCATCGCCCGCATCCTCTTGCAGAGCCTGCAGCGATCCCCATGCCCAGACCAATGCCTTGGAGGAATACCGGATGCGGATGCCGTCATCGAGACGCACTACGATCATCTGGTCAGTGTAGCGGTGAGACGAACGGAGCAAATTCCCCGTGTCTGGGAGCAGGCAGAACTCCCGCACCCACTCTCCCTCGCGCGGGACGCGATCACCATCCGCCATGTATCCGAGAACACGGACCTCGATCCCCATGCGGAGGTCCGGCCGGACGACGGTGTCACCGTCGTCATCCCGCAGCAGACTCGACCAGCTCAGGAGAACAGAGTCCTTCTCCGCACGACGAATGGGAACGAGATACGAGAGATCTGGCTGAGTGGTCGTGACGATTCCGATCATCACTCCCACAGCGGGCACGAGGCACGCCACCAGCACCAGTACCAGCGTGCGAATTTCCTCAGCGCGCGATATCGCACGCCTCTTGCTCGCCCTGCGCAGATCGCCCACTCAATGGAGATTGGAGGTATGCGGCGTTGCTCAAAAGCAATTTCCGGCAGGCGGGCGAATCCCAGCAATGAACGAGCCGAGTCACTGCGCCAGCGGGACGCGCAGTTTTCCAGCGAATCCGGAAGTGGCGGATCGCCGTCGAGGGGCGAGTTCCCGATCGCGATCAAATCCGGCCTGCGTCTTCGAACTCTAGTGAGGTGAAAGCGTGTCCGCTCATCTTCAGGAATAGTTCTCCTACCGCCGCCACTCGCCCATCGATCGGATTTTTCGAGGGGTCCTTAGAAGTGTCCTACACAATCGAAGAATGATTAAGCTTGGTTTATGGAATTTCTCGTGCGTCGTTCTGGCGTTGATTTGCGGCGTTGTGAGTTATGGGGGCTCGGCCGCGGGCACGCTTCACGGAACGGTGCTGGATCCATCGGGAGCGGCGGTCAAGGGCGCCGTGGTCAGCATTCTGAACCCGGTCTCCCATTACCAGGAAAGTGCCGTGACGGACGGGCAAGGGGCTTTCGAGTTCGATAATGTTCCGTATAACAACTACCATCTGACGGCCGCAGCGGGGGGATTTCAGACCGCGACGCAGGACGTCAATCTACGATCCGCCATTCCATTGGAATTGAAAATCAGCCTGGAAATCGGCGCCGAAAAGACAACGGTGACGGTCACAGATTCAGCGGACTTGCTGGAGACGGTCTCGTCAACGCACACCGATGTGGACCGCAACCTGTTCGACAAGCTGCCGCTGGAAAGTCAATCTTCCTCGCTGAGCTCTCTGGTGACGCTCTCTGTGCCAGGCATCGCGGCCGACTCGAACGGTCTGTTTCATGGCCTGGGCGATCACGCCGAGAACTCCTTCTCGGTCGACGGCCAGCCGATTACGGACCAGCAGAGCAAGGTTTTCTCGAATCAGATTCCGGTCAACTCGGTGCAGTCGATGGAGGTGATGGAGGGCGCGCCTCCCGCCGAATACGGCGACAAAACCAGCATCGTGATTGTCGTGACCACGCGTTCGGGCCTGGGCGTGACCCAGCCCCACGGGGAAGTTACCACCTCGTATGGCTCCTTCGGGACCGTGAACGGCGGATTCAATCTCTCCTACGGCGGCAAGACGTGGGGCAACTTCATTTCTGCTAACGGGCTGAACACCAGCCGGTTCCTGGATGGGCCGGAGTACACGGTGATGCACGATCGCGGCAATGAGCAGAACTTGTGGGACCGCTTCGATTACAAACCGAGTGTGAATGACACGCTCACTCTGAATTTCGGGTACACGCGTTCCTGGTTTCAGACGCCGAATTCGTTCGATGCGCAGAACGCGACGGCATGGTCCGGGCTGGTCTGTCAAAACTATCTGAGCTATTCGACCGCCTGCAACGGCCTCGGCCCAGATGGCCAGGTGGCGGGGCCCACGGATCAACGCTCGAAGATCGTAACTTTCAATATCGCGCCGAGCTGGACGCGTTTGCTCAACAGCAACACCGTGCTCACCGTCGGCGCATACGCTCGACTGGATCAGTACAACTACTACCCGAGTAGAGATCCTTTTTCCGACCTCATCCCGGATCTTCAGCTCCAGACGATCGGCCAGAATCGCAAGCTCACAAACCTCGGCACTCGCGCCACATTGTCCTATGTGAAGGGCATCCACAACTTCAAGGCAGGAGTCAACTACGAGGACACAATTCTGACGGAAAAAGACAGCTTTGGGGTCGTCGATCCGACCCTCAACGCACCTTGTCTCGATGCCGCGGGGAACCCAGTCCTGATTCCCAGCCTGACGGATCCGTCGGCCTGCGGCGGCGGGTCGCAACCGAATCCCAACTTCAGTCCTCTTCTGGCCTGCTATGACCTGAGCAGGCCGGGGCCTCTTCCAGGGTCCGACGGGTGCCCGAACTCGACCAGCGGCCTGTACGCCTACAACGGTCACGCCGACATCCGGGAATTGGCGCTGTATATCGAGGACGTCATCACGCTGAAAAACTGGAGTATCAGCCTGGGGCTGCGTGGCGATGTATACAACGGCATTGTCAGTGCCAATCAGATTGAGCCACGGCTGGGGGCCGCTTACAATATCAAGCAAACCAGTACCGTGCTGCGCGCTTCCTACGCCCGCGTGCTCGAAACGCCTTTCAACGAGAACCTGGTCCTTTCGAGCCTGGGATGCAACGACCCGGTGGTTGCCGCGATCATGGGGTCAACGATCACTCCTTGCGTCAGCACAACGCCGTTGAGCCCGGGCTGGCGCAACGAGTTTCACGCCGGTCTGGAGCAGGCTTTCGGACGGTATCTGGTCATTGACGGCGAGTACATCTGGAAGTACACGCACAAGGCTTATGACTTTAGTGTGTTCGGTAACTCTCCGATTTTTTTCCCGATCGAGTGGCACAACTCCAAGATCCCGGGTTACGCGATCCGCGCATCGGTGCCGGATTTCCACGGCTTGACGGCGTTCGTCGTGATGTCCCACGTGGCGGCGCGGTTCTTTCAACCGCAGGTCAGCGGAATCGGCGCAGCGCCGACTGGAACCGAGGTATTTCGCATCGACCACGACGAGAACTTTAACATGACTACTCACGTCCAATATCAGATCGGGGGGAAGCGAGGGCCATGGATCGGGTTCAACTGGCGCTATGACAGCGGCCTGGTGGCCGGCCCGGTGCCGTGCGCTGGAGGCAATTGCAATAACGGGCCGAACGGGACGGATTCCATCGTGGACGTGTCCGGCCTGACCCCGGATCAACAGTACGAAGGCGGACTCTATTGCGGCAGCGTGTATGCGACACCGACGATGCCGATCAGCCCGAACGGACTTTGCGCGGCGTCGCAGTACGGTTCCAAGTACACTACGATACCGGCGGCCGGCACAGAGAACGATGATCACAATCCGCCGCGCATCGCGGAACGGAACCTGTTCGATTTGGCAATCGGACACGACAACCTTTTCCACGGCGACAGATATAAGTGGAGCATCCGTCTGGCAGCGGTGAATCTCACCAACCGTGAGGCACTGTACAACTTTCTGTCCACCTTCAGCGGTACGCACTATGTCACGCCGCGGGCGCTGACCGCGACGGTAGGTTTTCACTTCTAGTTCTGTGACTTGTTAACTGACTTCAGCCTTTGACCCGCTGGCCAGTTGTCGTTTCGGCGTGCGCGCGGGTGCACGCTGCGCAACGGATAGGCAAAGCGGAATTCGGCGTCCTGCGTCTTTGCGGCGAGGCCTGCGCGCCGGCCTCGCCGCCCAGGCCGCCAGTGAGTTCGCGAGCATAGAACAAACCCGCCGCCGGTCACTCGCCAGCGGGCGCAACCACGTCCGCGATGCGACGCTGTTTCGGGATAACGCCGCTGCCAGGCTTGGGCGTTGAGGGGAACATCGCGGAGTTGGAATCGCTGAGCGACTTGCGGATCGCCCGCGCTTCAGGCTCTAATAAGCGATCTGGAGATCGGAGCTTCGAATGCCTCAGCACAGCCAGTAAAGGGGAGCGTAGCATTCGACTCTTGACCGCATACCTCACCAGGACGAGCGCGCCCGATTCGTGCGGCAGAGGCTTCCGGCGGGCGTGGAGATGAAATGATTCTGCTGATTATCGCATGGTGCCTGACCACGGGCACAGCCTGCGCCGGGATCATCGCGGCCGATACCCCGGTGATCCAGCGCCGGATTGTGCCCGTAGCGGGCGGACTTCTCGCCGGAATCGCGCTGTTCTGCGTTCTGCCCGAACTGGCCGAATACGCCGGGTGGCACTTCGCGGTGGTTGGAACACTCGCTGGCGCCGCGCTCTTACAGGCCTTCAATCGTTACGTTTATCCGGTCTGTCCGATCTGCTCACACTCGCACGTTCACGCGGAGTGCACGACGCGCTTGCACGGATTCGCCGCACCGCTGCTGATCGCCGTCAGTATCCATTGTGTGTTTGATGGCTGGGCGCTCGCTTTGTCTGCGCAAGTGGGACTCGGCGAGTTGCGACGCGCGATGCTGATAGGACTTCTGGTTCACAAGTTGCCCGAAGGCCTTGTGCTGGGTTTCCTGCTACGCGCCGCCATGCGGAGCCGGTGGCGGGCCCTGCTTGGGGCCGCGGGATCGCAGACCGCTATGTTTGTAGCCCTGTTGCTGCCAGCGGGCGTGGCGATGACGAATGCCCGGGCCAGTGTGTGGTTTGCCCTTGCGAACGGCAGCTTCCTCTTTTTGGGCGCGCACGCTGTCCACAGCGAGTGGAGGGATCGTGGACCGCGAGTTGCGCTGCGCAGTGCAGCCGCCGGAGTGGCCGGTTCCCTCGTGCTGGCCGGCGTTGGGCGATTGTTCTCCCGCTGACGCTCCGCTCCGCATCGGCCGGAGCTTTGATTACAGCCGTCGCACTACCTACGCCTTTGGTGCAACATAGATTCAATTCAGATTTGCCTGCCGCGAGAATCGCGGCAACAAACGGCTTGAGTTGAGTATAAACGTCAACTCGGAAGAGATGTGGATAAATGCCGCCAGCAAAGGGTTAATCATCCCAATAGCCGCCAAAGCGATCCCTAGCGTATCGACGACAAGCGTCCCGTAGAAGTTTTGAAGAATTACCGCACGGCACCATCGGGCGGTTCTGACCGTAGCGGCGAACTTCCTCAGGTCGTTTCCGATCAGCAGCACGTTCGCGCTGGCTTGAGCGATTTCCGTTCCGCTGCCCATTGCCACGCCCACATGGGCGCGGGCGAGCGCGGGAGCGTCGTTGATGCCATCGCCGATCATGGCAACTGTCCGGCCGGCGTGAATCAACTCCTCCACACGCGCGGACTTCTGTTCTGGCAGCAAGCCGCTTGAAACTTCATGGATCCCGATGTGCCTGGCAACGGTGCTCGCGGACGCGCTGGTGTCGCCGGTGAGCAGTTGAATCCGCAGCCCCATCTCCTGCAGCTCCCGAATCGCTTCAAAGGCCCCATCGCGCACCTCATCTGCGATCTGAATCGAGCCGGCGAACTGGCCTTCGCGCGCGACAAGAACCCGTGCCCCAGCGGTTATGCTCAGCTCTGGCAGCGCAACATTCGCTTCGTCTAACCATGCACTATTGCCGACGATGACTGTATGGCGATCTATCGTCGCACGCACGCCTTTCCCGGGCGTGTAACTGAAGGAAGAAGGCTCTTCGACTGCCAGTTGCTTCGCTTCGGCTGCCGCAACCACGGCATGCGCGAGCGGATGTTCGGAATTTCGTTCGGCGGCGGCGGCGATTTGCAGCATCTCGTCGGCCCCATAACCGGACGCCGGCTCAATCGAAACGACATGCGGTCTGCCATAGGTCAGTGTGCCTGTCTTGTCGAGCAATACCGTATCGATTCGAGCCAGTTGCTCCAGGAACAGACCGCCTTTGATAATCGAACCTTGCCGCGCCGCCCGGCCAATCGCGCCTAATATCGCCAGGGGCGTGCCGGCGGCAATTCCACAAGCGCCCGCGACGATGATGACTGAGATCGTCGGGCGCAGATTATGAGTGATCAGCAATGTCAACCCGGCACTGCCCAAAGCGAAGTACACCAGGTACCCGGCGAGGCGATCGGCGATCCGCTGAATGGGCGCTCGCGTCTGCTCGGCCCTTTCGACCGCCTCGATGATCCTGCCGAACGTCGTGTCCCGGCCCAGGTTTTCAACGGCGACTTCGAGGGCGCCAGTCTGGTTGAGTGTACCGGCGAAGATCCGGCTGCCTGGCAGCTTATCCTGGGAAATCGACTCGCCGGTGATCGCTGCCTCCTCGACGCTTGAGCTTCCGGAAAGAACGTGGCCGTCCACAGGAACTCTGGTTCCCGGCCGGATCAGAACACGGTTTCCCCGGCGAAGTTGTTCGACCGGAACTTCCGCCGGGGCGGCGCCGTTCCTCACGATCCAGGCGGTGCGAGGCAACAACGTGAAAAGATCGCCGATCGCGCGGCGCCCTCGGCCGACAGTGAGTCCTTCCAGTACCTCCGCCGCAAGCACAAACGCTGTAATGACCAGGGCCGTAAAGAACTCGCCAATGGCGAGCGCGGCCAGAAGCGCGATCGTCATTGACAGCTCCATCGTCATGCGGCGTTCGCGCAGGTTCGCGAACGCTTCCGTGAAGATCGGCCAGCCGCCAAGCAGGACCCCCGCCACGCCAATCAAGCTCACGTGCGGAAATGGCTCCCATACCCGAAACCAGACCAATCCTGCCGCGAATGCAGTGATAGCAATCCGGATCAGTTCGAAGGGCTCGACGTTGCCATGCTCGTGGTCATATTCACCCTCGTGATCGGCAGGCGCTTCATAGTCGTGTCCATGGTTGTGCTCCGGAACGGCCGACAGCCTCGACGCGGTGGGATCGAAAGCGGTGCTCGCATACGGCATAGGTGCCTCGTTAGCGCAGGTAACTGCGCACTATCGCCATCAATTCATCCGTTGCTTTTTCGCGTTCATTCGCACTATGCACGTGGTGGCGGATATGTCCATCAATCAGTTCCGCCATCAACCCTCCTAAGGCACCGCGTACAGCGGCCGTTTGCTGCAATACGGCATAACAGTCATTGCTTTCCTGGATGGCGCGCTCAATCCCCTCGATCTGACCCCGGATGCGGCGCACCCGGGCCAGCAGCTTCTTTCCACCATCCTTTGCGATGTGGGCCATTTGTTAGGAAAAACCTATACTGGAGTATAGTATTCTTTCGTCAAGTAAGTCAAGCCCAAGCGAGGTTTAGGAGCCAAATGGCGGAAGAATCGAATCTCACCTCGAAGCGCCTCGCGAACGTTTTAGTGATTGTTTGTCACGGATGTTGCTTTGGAGCGGTAGACCGCGGCCGTCTGGGGATCCGCCTTCCATATGAGCGCGTAGTCGCCACGTCGGTCAGGTGGTCGGAACGATAAACGGCGTTTACGGAATGGCAAGAGGCGCGGCAGAGGCCCGGGTCGGACGCGTTTCATCCGATAGATGGCGACAAGACGCGCATGGACCTTCAGGAGCGCGACCGGATCACTTGCCGGCAGGCTGCCCCTCGCGAGGAACGATATCCGTCAATATCGGTAGGTGACTGGCTGGGCCAGGGTGCCGTTTCAGGATCGGCTGACGGGGCCTCCGACCGGCTCTATCGGGAAGCTTTCGACGAACCTGTCCAAATCCTCATCGGTCAAGCCGTCAGCGCTGCCATTCAAACGCACAACTTCAGTGAGGCATCCGTTCGCGCAGAGCGTCCGCTGGCACGTCGCATTCTGCAAGCCCTCTTCCGGACCCAGCGCGTGCACCACCAAGCGAACACACTCCCGTGGCTTGTCCGGCGGCGCGAACCGATCCTCCAGGCGGCAAAGACGTCTGCCGATCGCTTTCATCACGCCTCCCCTCCGCCGACTAAGCAGATGTTGATGATGTGTTCGTTGGGGGGGCCCGAGGGCTGCTCCGGCTCTGGTCCAGGCCGCTCTTCGAATTCAACCCACTCCGGGCCGGGCGATCTCGGCGCGAGTTGCTTCACAACCACGAGATGCCGCTCGCCGGTGTACTCGCGCGGCAGCCGTTTGACGTGACCGTACCGGATCCTGATCGACCAGCGGGATACCGCCTCGGCCCGTTCCAGCCGCACGAGTCGCGACTTGAGACGGGACCTCATTGCCGCCATCCCGGTTTCTTGATTTCCGCGGCCTGCTCCAACGCCGCCACCCGCGCCTCGACATCCTCGAGTTCAATCGCCTGCTTGGTGTGATCCAGCACGCATTCGGCTGCACGGATGCGCGCCGACGCCGGCGTACCGGACTCCACCATCACTTTGAGCAGCGTGGAGACGGCAGCGCCGCTGGCCTGATGTAAGCGCGAGACAGCTTGTCCGTACGCTGCGCGCCGGGCTTCGCGGTAGGCGGTCTGAAACTCCGGCAGTTTCTGCCAGCGCAAGAGCGTGGGCCCCGAGATGCCGACGGAGCGGGCCGCCTCTTCAATGTTGCGCTGCGTCAGCAGCGCAACCACCGCCTGCTCCATCTTGTGGCTGAATTTGCTGCCGTGGCCCTTCATCTGGGTTCACCTGCGATTAGCTGGCCATTCCGAGCCTCATCGCCGTTCCATCGCCCGGATGGCTCCCCGGCACTATTTGCTTGCTTGTGTCCGCGACCTGAGTGATGGATCTGATCAACGCGGTAACTACCGCAGAAGGACGCTTACGATGATCACTTTTACGATTGAAAACGAAACCGACAACATCACGGCCCACCCGACGGCGCAGGAAGCCGAAGCCGTGCCCAACGCGGAACGCTTCCAAAACGAAGCCGGCCTGGCCAAGCTCGCCGCCAATTGGCCCGTTGCCCGGCTGGTGGAGATCTACAACAGCCTCCCGGGCGTGACCCCGGTCAAGAAGTTCACGGACCGCAAGACGGCGGCTGGCCGGATTTGGAAGGCCATTCAGACGCTTCGCCAGACGCTGCCGGACCAAGCCGAAGCGCACGCCAGCGCCGACGCGCAGCCCGACGCCACGGCTACGCCCGTTGCGCCACAAACGCCCGACGTCGCGCCACAGAAGCCCGAGGCGCCCAGGAAAGGCCACCCGGTCGGAGAAGGCGCCCAAGGGCGAAACGCAGCCCAAGGGCTCGCGCGACGGCAGTAAGACGGCGCTGGTGCTCAGCCTGCTGCGGCGCGCGGGCGGAGTGAGCTCGGAGGAGCTGATGGGAGTCACGGGCTGGCAGGCCCACTCGGTCCGCGGCTTTCTCTCCGGCACCGTCAGCAAGAAGATGGGCCTGAAGGTCGTCTCCGCCAAATCCGAAAGCGGCGCGCGCAGCTACTCCATCGACGCTTGAGCCGCGTCCAGTCCGCTCCCTCCTGCCGCCGGATTCCTCCCCGGCGGCTTTTCTTATTGCCGGCCCAGCAGAATCCGCAGCTCCGCCGACCAGTCCGAGAGCGCCAGGCACAGCCCTTGGATGTCTGGATGACCGGTGCGAAGCTGCGCCTCGATGGCCGCGATCTCCCGGCAGCACTGCTCGATTCATGCCGCGTCCTTCCGGCGTTCCGCCGCAACTTCCTCGAACGTCCCTCCATGGCCGTCAAGCCGGGCGTGCTTGCCGCTCAGCCCCTGCCAGCGCTGCACGATCACGTCCACGTACTTCGGATCCAGTTCCATGCCGCAGCAGACCCGCTCAGTCAATTCCGCGGCGGCCAGCGTTGTGCCCGACCCAAGGAACGGCTCGTAGATCAGCTCGCCGCGCTTGGTGTGGTTCAGGATCGGGCGCCGCATCAGCTCAACCGGCTTCTGCGTCGGGTGGTCGAACTTCTCTTCGTCCGACCCGCCCATGATGAACTTTGGCGAAGGCGAATCCCAGATCGTCGCGTTCTCGCCGGGCTTGCCAAACCAGGGCGCATTCTTCTTGCGGACATACCAGCAAGGCTCGTGCTGATACCAGTAGTGCGTGCGCGTCAGCACCGTGCGGCCTTTATTCCAGATGATCTGCTGGGGATACAGAAAGCCGATCCGCAGGAGTCCGTTCAACACCTCGCGCGTGAAGACCGAAGCGTGCCAGACGTGGGCGACCTGAATACTCGGCACCAGCTCGAAGGCCTCGGACCAATCGGCGCGCGTGTCGCCAGAAATCGTCGTCTCGGTGTGGCCCTCCGTCCGTTGCTTCATGTAGCTGGCTTCGGCGGGCCCGCAGCCATTCAGCCCGGCGCGGTCGCGCCATTCGGAGTCGAGCTCGATCCCGTACGGCGGATCCGTGACCAGCAGGAGCGGCTTGCGATCCCCGAGCAGCCGTGCCACGGCCTCCGGGCTGGTCGAATCCCCGCATAGCACCCGGTGCGGCCCGCACAGCCACAGGTCGCCCAGCCGCGACGCCGGGATCTCGGGCACCGGCGGCACGGCATTCGCCCGATCGTCGTCCGCGTCGTCGAGCAGCAGATCGTCAATCTCCTTCGGATCGAAGCCCGTCAGGCTGAGATCGAAGTCAGCAGCGTTGAGCTCCTGCAACTCGAGCGCGAGCAGTTCGTCGTCCCACGTGGCCCACGTCACCGATCGATTGACCAGTAACCGGAAGGCCTTCACCTGCGCCGGCGTCCACTCGTCGCAGAGGATCACCGGAATCGCCGTCATGTCCCCGCCGGGCCACGAACCCAGCTTGCGCGCGGCTTTCAGCCGCAGGTGGCCGTCGACCACCTCGCCGTCGCTGCGCGCCAGCACTGGGATCTTGAACCCGAATTCCCGAATGCTACTGCACATCCGATCGACTGCCGCGTCGTTCTTGCGCGGGTTGCGCGCATAAAACACCAGACGGTCAAGCGGCCATTGCTCAATCTGCGTCGCGCGCGCTTCTTGTATCATTCCGGTTCCTCCGCACGCCCTATTCGATTCGATTATAAGTGCCTCAAAATCTCATGTAAAATATTGAAAAATAAAGTGATAACTGCTGTTATAGGTTACTCCTGGATGCTAGTGCAAGGGCATGGCGCGAGTCCTCAATGATCGAGACTCAGCCCTTGGGTCCAGGCGAGTCTCGTAAGAGCAGAACGCGAAGCCGCCGCGCGCTCAATCGTGGCGCCCCGGCAGCACGAGGATTTGTCCCGGGTGTCCCGAGTGCGCGTAAGTTTAGCCGGGACGCACCAAGCCCAATAACGACGGGCTTGTCCCGCGTGTCCCGAGGTGTCCCGGGTAGAAAGTGGTGGGGTGAGTGTCGGCTAACTACGAAGAGATGCTAAGGGTTGTGAGATAGCATCCCCACAAAAGTCCCCACAGGGGGTCAAAGTCGCTGGTTTTTGAAAAGGAATTTTGCTCGTAAGCCTATGAAAATATTGGCTCCTCAGGTAGGACTCGAACCTACAACCCTTCGGTTAACAGCCGAATGCTCTACCATTGAGCTACTGAGGAGCAGGCAGTTACCTCCACTTTATATCGAATCGGATAAGACTGTGTCAAACTGCGCCTTTGTCCCGCGTGCATGCGTCGCGCCAACACCTCAACGCCGCCGCACCCCGTGAATGCCATCCGCGCCGCCTCTCCGCCGGCCGGCATCTCAACCCATTCCGCTATTTTGGCCGCGCATAAATCACGCGCCCATTGCGCACCGTGCACTGCACCCATGCGAATGCGCGGATGTCCTCCTCCGGGTCGCGCTTCAGCACCACCAGATCCGCCCGTTTCCCGGGCTCTACGGTCCCGCTTTCATTCGCCACGCCCAGCCGTTCCGCCGGAGCCGTGGTCAGCATCCGCAACACATCCCGCGCCGTCAGCCCCGACTCCCCCAGCGCCGCGAATTCATCCTCGGTCGTGTAATCGTGCATGTAGCCCACGTCCGTACCGAATAGCAGGGCCGCCCAGCGCGTGGAACTCACGCACTTCAGCGTAGATGGGCTGCAAGGACTCGGGCTTCGTCGTGACCGTCGTCGCGAACATCTTCAACGTGGGGATCATCGCCATCCCCCGCCCGGCCACCGTGCGCCACAGCTCGTCGTTGACCCCCTCGGGGCTGTCCGGCGCATGCGCCAGGACATTCACGCCGGCGCGAATCGCCACCATCGTCTCGGCCAGGCCGGACGTATGGCTGAACGCGACCTGCCCATGTCGGCGCGCCACCTCGACCGCCGCCCGCGCGATCGCTTCCGGCATCGGCAGCACCTTGTCGCGCGCAATGTGGGAGCCCGTGAACAGCTTCAGCACATCCGCCCACGCGCGATATTGTTCTCTTCGATGCGCACCGCCTCCTCCGCCATCTCCGGTTGCGGCATCTGCCACAAGATATAAAAGGGCAGCGTGTCTTTCAGGTAATAGGGGATGCCCTTGGGCGGGTAATGGGGTGCGCCCGACATGTAGATTTTCGGTCCCGCCAGCTCGCCCGCTTCAATCCGCCGCCGCAGCGAGATCGTCACTCCCGGATCCGCACCCAAGTCGATTACCGTCGTGAATCCGCGGCTCGTCAGCATGTCCGCCAGTTGCGCGTTCAGCCTGGCGGCCGGCTTCCACGCCGCGCCCATCCATTTGCTCTCCGTGAAGTGGATGTGCGTATTCCAGAATCCGGCCATCACCACGCAGTGGTCGCACGCGATCACTTGCGCCTCGGCCGGCACCGCAGTGCCCGCGCGCACCTCGGCGATGAGGCCATCCCGTACCACCACGTTTCCGCGCTCAATCGGCGCCGCATCCGGAGAAGGATAGATCCGCGCTTCCCGAATCGCCAGCGTTCCGCTCGCCAGCCGCACTTTCGGATGCGCATCCGTCAACGGCCACATCATCAGTACGGGCGCTGCGCTGCCGATCAGAACCAGAATCAGAATCAGAATCAGGAAACGGAAACGGCGCACGGCTACCCTCCGTGCATCTGATTTTAGCTTGGACGCCCTGTCACCGCCTTGATCGTCGTTTCTGAGCCGCCCGGCGCCGCGACTCGGCCGCGGCCGTAAGCGGATGCGCGTGGTGGGGCAGGCCTTTGGTGGGGCACGCGTCCACGTCTGCGCCGGACCTCCAGGTCCGGCTCCATGACCCCGCCGCTGCTGCTGCAGCCACTCTCGGCTGCCGCGGCAGCACTCGTGCCGCTGCTTGCTGGGGATCGCTTTCTCGGGAGCGGTTGCGCCCGCGTTTTCCCTGCGACACCGCAGTCGCTGCGGACGATCCGCTACCTCCGGATTTCGTAACGCTTGATCTTCTCGTACAGCGTGGATCGGTCGATGCCCAACGCGATCGCGGCCTCTTTCATGTTTCCGCTCTTGCGTTCGAGTGCCGCCTCGATCATCAGCTTCTCCATCTCTTCGAGCGTGGCGTCGGGCGGCGTCCAACTCGGCCCGTTGCCCGCGCGGGCCAGGAACGCGAAATCGTCCTCCGTCAGCACGTGCCCGCGGCACGTCACCATCGCCCGCTCCACCGCGTTCTCCAGCTCCCGCACGTTCCCCGGCCACGTTGTAGTCCATCAGCAGCCGCATCGCGCCTTCCGAAATGCCCGTCATCTCCTTCCGCAATTCCTGCGCCAGCCGTTCCAGAAAATGCTCCGCCAGCAGCGGAATGTCCTCGCGCCGCTCGCGCAGCGGCGGAACGCGAATCTCAATCACGTTCAGCCGGTAGAACAGATCGTCGCGGAATCGGCCCTCCTGCACCGCCTGCTGCAGGTTCACGTTCGTCGCCGCAATCACCCGCACGTCCACCCGCACTTCCTCCGATCCGCCCACTCGGTAAAACGTCTTTTCCTGCAAAACACGCAATAGATCCACCTGTAATTTCGGCGAAATGTCGCCGATCTCATCCAGAAATATCGTCCCGCCATCGGCCATCTCGAACTTGCCCTTCTTCTGCGCCCCGGCTCCCGTGAACGCTCCCTTCTCGTGCCCGAACAGCTCCGATTCGAGCAGCGTTTCGGCCAGCGCGGCGCACGACACCGCGACGAACGGCTCGCCCCGCCCGGTCGCCGCGTGTTGTGGATGGCGCGGGCGATCATCTCCTTGCCCGTCCCGCTCTCGCCCTCGAATCAGCACCGTGCTGCGCAGGCTGGCGACGTCCGACGCCAGCGCGCAGATCTCCTGCATCCGCGCGTTCTTGCTGACGATATCGCCGAAGTGGTACTGCCGCGAGAGCTTTTTCCGCAGGATCGTGTTCTCTCGCTGCAGGTTCTTCACCTTGATGATGCGGTTCACCAGCAGCGAGATCTCCTCCGGGTTGCACGGCTTGACGATGTACTCCTGCGCGCCTTCCTTCATCGCCGTGATGGCTGTGTCCACCGTGGCGTAGGCCGTGATGATGATGATCGGACGCGTCGGCGTGCAGCCGCCGGATCTCCATCATGGTCTCGATGCCGTCCATGCCGCCCGGCATCTTGAGGTCGACGAAGTAAATCGCGTAGTCCTTGCGCCGCGCGCCGTGTCGATGGCCTCGCGTCCCGACGCGGCCGTGTCCACGCCGTATCCGTCCTCGCGCAGCCACGCCGCCAGCGATTCGCGCATCACCTCTTCGTCGTCCACCACCAGAATCTGCCATTGCGTCTTCATCGTCTCTCCCTCGCTTCACCGCGTCCTTCGGCCGCCAGCGCCGCGCACGCCGCGCAGAGCAGCGGCTGCTTCAGATCGATCTGCCGGATGCCCGTCGCCAGCGCCATCACGCATCGCGCATCGGGGCAGTGCACCAGCCCGAACAGTGTGGCCCGTCTCGTGCAGCGCCTCCTTGCACGCCCTCGTCCCAGCAGTTCGTCGATCCGGCGGCAGCGCCGTAAAACTCGCTGCGCAGACGCGCCGCGAAACCACTGCCACTCGGCCCCCCAATTGCGCCTGTCCGTACACGAAGCTCAGCATCGGGATAACAGGTCCCGGCTCGTCACGGCCAGCAGTTTGGTTGTGCCCTCGCCGCCGCCTTCCCATTCCGTCAGCAGCCGCCTCAGAATCAGCGGCGCGCTCGACTGCCGCCGCGCGCCGTCCCACGCGAACTCCGCCGCGCCCAGCGCCGCGTGACGCCGCACTTCGATGCCGAAACAATGCCGCAGCGACTCTTTGATCTCCTCGAGCAACGCCTCTTTGACCGCTTCCATCGGCGCCACAAACAAAACGCTCATGCCGTCAGCGGCTCCGCCTTGCGCCCGGCTTGCCGCGCTCTCCAGCGGCAGCGTCACCGTGAATCCGTCCCCTCGCCCGGACGGCTCCTCACCTCGATGTCGCCCCCATGCGCCTGCACGATGCCGTACGAAACCGCCAGGCCCAGCCCCACCCCTTGCCGTCCGCCTTCGTGGTGAAGAACGGATCGAAGATCCGCGGCAGGTTCTCCGCCGGAATTCCTTCCCCGTTGTCGCTGACGCTCAGCACCACCGATTGCCCGTCCACTCCTGCCGCCGTTGCCACCGTCACCTTGCCGGACCCGCGCCCCTGCATCGCCTCGGCCGCGTTCAGAATCAGATTGAGCACCACCTGCTGGATCTGCGACGGCGTCGCACGGCACCGTCGGCAGTCCGCTCGCCAGTCTCAGCTCCAGCTCCACGTTCGCTCAGCTTCAGCTTGTGCTCCACCAGCGAAACCGTGCTGCGGACGATCCGGTTCAGGTCCGCCGGCGTGCGCTGCGGCTTGCCGCGCCGGCTGAAAATGCCAGCAGGTCGCTGACAATCCGGCCCACGCGCGTCGTCTCGCTGGTCACCTGCTGCAGGTACTTGCGGAACTCCGGCACGCGCGCCGCCGGAATGCCGTCGTCCTTGAGGATCCGCTGCATCAGCATGCACAGGTTGAGCACGCCCGAGATCGGGTTATTGATCTCGTGCGCCACGCTGGCCGAGAGCTGCCCCAGCGACGCCAGCCGGTCGCTGGTCTGCAGCTTCTGCTGCGCCGTCTTGAGTTGCCGGCTCCGCTCCTCCACCTTGGTTTCGAGGTTCTGCGTGAACTGCTTGATCTCGACCCGCGCCGCCTTCAGGTTCACCCGCATCACCTCGAAGGCCCGCGCCAGCCGCGCGATCTCCACGCTCCCGTCCGCCGCCTGGATCGGCCGGTCCAGGTCCATCTGGCTGATCGCCTGCGCCCCTTCCACCAGTTGCTGCAACGGGCGCGACACGAAGCGCCGCGTGAAGACCAGAATGAAGACGCTGATCAGCACGAACTCCACCAGCGCCCGCACGATCACGCGCATCCTCATCGTGGCCAGTTCGCTGTCCACGTTGGCCAGGCTGAGTTGCACGTCCACCAGCCCCAGCACCTTGTCCGACGCCGGGTGCGCATGGCACTCTGCCTGGCTGCACGACGGCTCGTTGTATATCGGCGTGATCATGTCCAGGCTGCGCCCGCCGCCGGGCTTGCGGAAAATCTGCGTCCGCGCCGCCAGGTCCATCTCCTGCAAGGGCAGCGAACTGGCGTGGCAGCCCGAGCATGTTTCCAGGCTGCGGTCCGTCTGGTGCCGGATCTCCTCGGGCTTGGTCGAGAAAGTCAGCAGCCCGTTGCGGTTGAACATCCGGATGTGGTCGATGCCTTCCTTCTGGGCGATCGTGTCCATCACCTGGTAGGCATCCTGCCGCCGGTCGGCCAGCATCGCGTGCCATGTGGCGCTGGTAATGCTGCGCGAAAGCTGGTCGGCGCCCTCGCTCATCATCCGCAGCATCTGCCGCTCTTCCCCGGACGTCGTGTAGAGGACGGAAAACACCGCCACCACGACCACGATCACCGTCAGCGGAATCACCAGCCGCTGCGACAGATGCCGGAGCATTTCGGACCTCCGCATCCATTATCACCCCGTCATAGTGAACCCATCCATCCCCGGCTGTGGATGGCTGCATAGGAATATAGGCAGGAGTGATCCTGTGATTCTGGCGTGGGAAAGAGAGTCACGTTGCCGCGCCGGCATCTGCTGCTCTCGCCCGTCATAGGGGGCGCCTGGTCCGGGGCGCCATCTTGTTGCCGCGAAACTGGACAGAACTGCAACGGAACTTCTCGTCAGGCGCCCTTCAGACACTCGGCGATCTCGCGCTCGGGAATCGCGCCTTCCTTGATCAGCCGCCAGTACGGCTCGGTGATGTCCACCGTCGTCGCGCCCGCGCCGGCGCAAGACCCGCCGTCCAGCACCAGGTCGATCCGCCCGTCCATGATCCCGAAAACGTCGATTCCCTTGGCGCACGTCGGCGACCCGGTCACGTTGGCGCTCGTCGAAACCAGCGGCTGGCCCATCTTCTCGAGCAGCGCGACGGCCACCTTTGAGCGCGGCTGCCTCAGCGCCAGCCGACCCGTGTTGCCCGTCACTCTCAGCGGAACCTTCGCCGACGCGGGCACGATCACGGTCAGCGGCCCCGGCCAGAACCGCCGCGCCAGTATGTAGAAACGCGCCGGCGGATCCGACGCCATCTCCTCGGCCATCATCAGGTCCGTCACCAGCAGCGGCAGCGACCGCAGCGCCACGCGCCCCTTGGCCCCGAACACGTTCCGCACCGCCTGCAGGTTGAACGGGTCCGCGATCAGCGCATACAGCGCATCGGTCGGAATCGCCACCACCCCGCCTTGGCGGATGAAACAGGCCGCCCGTTCAATCGCCTCGGGGGCCGGTTCGTGCGGATCGATTTCAAGCAGATCTGTGGCTGTCACGGGGGCTTGAATGGAACTTCGTCCCGCGTCCCGGCGCGCGGACCAGTCTGTCAGTTTATCGCGCGCCTATGGCCGCGGCAACTTCAATCGCCAGATGATAACGTCCGAACGGCGCGCTGAGTTGCACCCCATCCACCATCGGCCGCACCCGCCGCACCATCTCCTGGGCGATCGCCACGCCCTCGGCCCGGGCCTTTTCCGGACTGTCCGCCGCCCTCAGCCGCTCCACGAACTCGGCCGGCACCGGTACCCGCAGTTCGTTCACCATGAACTCGGCGTTGCGGTAACTCGTCAGCGGCCAGATCCCCGCGATCACCGGAATGCGGAACCCCTCGATGCGCTTCAGGTACGCTTCGATCTGCCCCACGTCGAACACCGGCTGCGTGACGATATACTCCGCCCCGGCCCGCACCTTCCACTCCGTCCGCCGCACCTCGTCGTCCATGTTCAACGCGCCCGGGTTCGCCCCCACCCCCAGCAGCAGCGCCGTCTGCGAGCCGATCGGGTTGCCGCCGATGTCCAGCCCCTGGTTCAGCCCGTTGACGATGTTCGTCAGGCCGATCGAATCGACGTCGAATACCGCCGTCGCCTCGGGGTAGTTGCCCATCCGCGGCGGATCGCCGGTGATGCAGATCAAGTTGCGGATCCCCGCCGCGTGCGCCCCCAGCAGTTCGCTCTGGATGCCCAGAATGTTCCGGTCGCGGCAGCAGAAGTGCAGCACCGCCTCGATCCCCGCCTCGCGCTGGATCAACTGGCACGTCACCTGCGCGCTCATCCGCGCGCTGGCCCGCGGCCCGTCCGGCACGTTGATCGCGTCGATGCCGTGTTCCTTGCACAGCCGCGCGCCCTCAATCTCCTTGCTCGCGTCAACTCCCCGCGGCGGCAGGATTTCCACGAACGCCACGAACTTTCCCGCGGCCAGGCTCGCGCCCAGCGCCGACTTTTCCCTCACCGGCGTCTTCTCGAGCGCCTGGACGGTCTCCCTCCGTCCCTCGACGCGCGCCTGCACCGCCGTATGCCCCGGCTGCAGCGACCGCGCCTCGCTGCGGATCGCCTTGATGTGCTCGGGCGTCGTTCCGCAGCACCCGCCCACCATCCGCACCCCCGCCCACAGCATCCGCCGCGCGTACTGCGCCATGTACTCCGGCGAGCATAAATAGAGGTTGCGGCCATCGACCATCGCCGGTTGTCCGGCGTTGGGCATCGCGCTGAGCGGCTTCCGCGTCAGCGGCTGCATCCGCTCCAGAGCCTCCAGCATCGCCTTCGGCCCGACCGAACAATTCAGCCCCGCCACGTCGGCCGGCGACCGATCTAGAAACTCCGTGAAGGTCGCCGTGCTCGTTCCATCGTGCAGATTGCCGTCGTCGTTGATCGTCATCTGCGCCACCAGCACGGTCTCCCGCCCGGCCACTTCGCGCGCCGCTGCCAGCGCCTCCCGCAGTTCGTTGATGTGCAGAAAAGTCTCGAAAATCAGCAGGTCCACGCCCGCTTCCACCAGCGCCTCCACCTGCTCTCGGAACGCCGCCCGCGCCTCGCTCAAGGAAGTCGCGCCCAGCGGTTCCAGCAGCACGCCCAGCGGCCCCAGCGCCCCCGCGACAAACACATCCGAGCGCTCCGCCGCCGCTTCGCGCGCCGTTCGCACGCCCGCCCGGTTGATCGCCCCGCTCTGGTCGGCCAGCCCGAAGCCCGCCAGCTTGATCCGGTTCGCCCCGAACGTGTTGGTCTCCACAATCTCCGCGCCGTTGCGCACGTACTCGCGGTGGATCTCGCCCACCAGGCCCGGATTCGAGAGGTTGAGCTCGTCGAAGCAGCGGTGGATGAAGACGCCTTTGGAATACAGCATCGTCCCCATCGCCCCGTCGGCGATCAACGCGCGGCGTTCCAGCCGCTCACGGAATTCGGCAGCCCGGCAGATCCTCTGCGCCATTCCATCCATTGTACGGTGCGTCCGCTACCAGCCGCGCTTCACGCCGCCTTGTTTCTGAGCCGCGACCTCGAGGGAGCGGGCGCGTTGATTGCCTTGCTTCAGAGCCGCGACCGCGAGGGAGCGGGCGCGTTGATTGCCTTGCTTCAGAGCAGAGACCGGAAAAGAGCGATCTTCGTGCTGTTTCCCTGCCGCCCGTCAAACCACCACGCCATCACTGCAAAATCACCGTGCTTCTACCGCGCCCGGCGAAACACGCTGATGACCAATAAGTCCTTTAGATCACCATAGATACACGGTGAAACACGTTTTGCGCGGAAAAATGCGGCCGTTAATGTGAATAAGTCCTTTGATTGCCACACATCCACCGTGACCCGCGGTGCACCGCGTTAATTTGGCCTCTTAATGTTTGTAAGTCCAATCATTGCCACACATCCACCGTGAAGCACGGCGCCGCGTGTTAATCTGCCCCAAAATGCCCCTGAAATTCGCCTAAGTTCTTTGTTTGCCATAGATCCACCGTGAAGCGCAGTGACAATCGCCTAAGTCATTTAAAATGTTGTACCTGCGCGCATCGTGTGCGCGCGTTTGCGACACAATTCCGCTAAGTTCTTTAGAAAACCATTGTTACGCGGATTGGCAAAAAACCGTCATTCTCACGGTCGGAACACGGTGAAAACCGTGTTTTTTCACGGTGAAATCGCATCCCACCGCACACTGCAGCCCGCGCTGAGACCCCCTTCTGCCGCCCGGCGAACCCCGCCCCGTTCTCCCTAACGACGCCAATCCACCTGGCCGATCCCCCCTCCGCAATCGGAGAATCCACTCTCGCTCCGCGCCGCTTCTTCCCAATAGGCCTCAGGCGTCCTTGGGACTGGCTTAACGCCGGAAACAGTGGCCGCAAGAAGACTTGCGGTGACCAATCGGCCAGCTTCCCAGAACGCCGTTTCGGGCCAGTTTCCGAGTAGCCGACAACCCGACCGGAACCCGCAAATCTCAGCTGCGTCGAGCCAGAATGAGTAACTCGGGTCTTAGCAACAGGCGTGTGCGAAGCTTACCGAAAAAGATGACTCTTTCGGCGCAGCCGCACCTTTTGACCGTACAATCCCCTGAGGAACGATTCGAACCCATAGATCAGGTGCAGAAAGGGGAGATTCTGGTTGAAACCCCTGTCTCGTATTCCCTTTTCCCTGCCTTCGTTGCGCTGCGCTCGACCTATCCGGCAAGTCGTCCAAGAATGCTTTCCACCTCCACCTTTAGCTGGGGTCTCCGGGATGGACCTGCGTTTGCTTTACGTTCAGTATCTCGCGCATGACGATCATCAAAACTTAAACTTCTTACCTCGCCTGCGCGAGCCCGGCAACAACTGCGTCAACTTTATCGAGTATCTGGTTCCAACCCGCTAGCTGACCGCTATTCTTGGCGTGCTCCATGGTTTCGTTGCCAATGAAGGTGAGTTTCGTCTGGCCGTTTCCAAAATCCTCAAAGGTAATTACGTCGTGCGCATCGGCTATGGCCTCATGTTCTATTCCATATTGCGCAGCGTCAACCTTGTTTCCATCCGGGTCGGAAAAGTACATGGAGGAGACGATCTTCTCATGCAAAACAATCTCGTGGTATTCACCACCATTCCAAAACTCCCGCCCATCTGGCCCTCTCATGCAGCAGAGAAATTTTCCTCCGACCCGAAAATCTATCTTGCAGAAAGGCGCAGTAAAACCCTTCGGCCCCCACCATTGCATCACGTATTTCGGGTCTGTCCACGCCTTCCAAACCAATTCGCGTGGAGCGTCGAAAACTCTTGTGACAACCATCCGCTCTGTCTCGTTAACCGCGTTTTGCGTCATCTCCGACCTCCGTTTTTTTCATTTGATTCACAACCGAATCCAGCTTGTCGAAACTCTCTTCCCAGAAGCGGCGATAGTTAAACGCCCAATCGCTGACTGCTTTTATCGCATCTGGCCTAAGCGTGCACACACTCTCTCGTCCACGCTTCGTCTTGAGCACAATCCGCGCCCGCACCAGGTAGGCAATATGTTTTGAAATCATCTGCTGCGAGAGTGCAAACGGTTCCGTCAATCCATGCACAGAGGCAGGACCATGTGAGAGTCGTTCGATCATCCCCCGCCGGGTTGGATCAGACAAAGCAGCAAATGTTGTACCCAATCGATCCACAACCATATGGTAGTGGATGAGTCTGTCAATGTCAAGTGAGAATTTTGCGATTCCTGATTTCTGTTCCCTGATCTCGGATCTCTGAACCCTGACACCTGCGCTAATTTATACTTCCCCATGAGCGGCGTCATCGCAGCTGGGTGCATGGTTTAGGAAATAGGCTTCCTCGTGCAATAACTCATTAACCTGACGATTAGAGTGCGCACCGCAACCTGCGCAAGGAGCGCGAGCCGGCAGGGTTGAGGCGCTGGCATCAGGGGCCGGGGGAATGTAGATTGACCCTGGAACGTGTTCTGGATGTATCACGCGCCACTCGGAAGTCGGTCCGAAGTCCGCTCCGCGGAACCTCAAGGCCACACACACAAACGACCGTCAGAAGTTGAGCGAGCGCCGCTATTTCACCTCCGCTTAGGCGCCTTCTTACCCGCTCTGCGGGCCGGTGCTTTCTTCGCAGCTTTTTTCGCTGCAGCTTTCTTTGCCGCTTTCTTGACCGCGCCTCGCGCCGCATGCACAACCCGTTGGGTGTTCGGGCTGTACTCGACCACCTGCTCGAACGTAGGTAATGCAAGTTCAGCGATCCCGCTGATGATGCGCCGTTGATCTGCTGCGTGCAGTGATTCTGGTAGCGGCGCGGCCTTCGCCGCGTCGGCGACAAATTCCTCCACCTTTTGCCTAACCTCTGCAGTCGGCGGCTTCTTGCGGTGCTTGCCCCAGTCCATACCAGCGGATATCACGCGCTTGATGATGTCGCCGACTACCGCCGAACCGATGCTGGCCAACAGGTCGAACATAGCCAGCGATTATACCGCGGACCTGTTCAGATGTCCGATTGGGGGAGCCTCGCACCCCAGGACCTGCGTCGGATGTGCGCGCGTTTATGTCGGGCGGCCGGAGGTGAACTGGAGCAGATTCAGTTTCTCCTCGGCCGTGTGTCGGTCCAAACGACTGAGCGCTACCTCGGCTGCAAGCAACGTATCGCCGCAGCCGTAAATGACAATATCGGATTCGAGCCGGCATCGTGAGCTAATTGGACCTTTGGCCGTCGCGTGCGACTCGCTCGGGGACTATGAGAATGCTTTTTCCGGGCCGAGCGTCAGCCGTACGTGAGGTCGGTGCTCTGTCCGACCTCGATAATATATCCGTCAGGATCGCGGATGTAGCAGCGCGTCTCGCCGTATTTGGGGATCGGCTCCGTGATGAACTGCGCTCCTCGACTTTTCCATAATTCATAGCACGCTTGAATATCCGCGACGCGGAAATTCATAAAGCTGTTGATGTGATTGGGGTCGGGGACGCTGAGAGTTACCGTCGGCTTATCCGGGGTCGGCCCGCCTCCAACGTTCAGAATCATCCAGATATTCGCAAGCTGAAGGTATCCAGGCGCGTTGCCGTCACCCAAGCTCAGAATGCGAGCGCCGAAGACCTTTTCGTAGTAGCGAGCCGATCGCTCGATGTCCGCGACGGTGAGAAAATGTGCGATGCTGATCCCCTCTCTCGGGGGCATCTCGTAGCTCTTCTGCTCGATTTGTACGCTGCCCATTTTTGACGACTCCAATTCCAATATCGTACATCTGGCACGCCACCCCAGGGGAGCCCGGCATGGATGACGCGCCACTCGGAAGTCGGTCCGAAGTCCGATTCTGGGAAGTTGGCCGAATCGGTAACGATAAACGCGCTTGGAACCGCCCGCCACGTTCAACTTGGAAGTGAAGTCGGCGACTCTGACTTGTTACTTGAGGGCCAGGCTCCCGGATCGCGGCCGGCCCGCGGCTCACCCGCCCGCCCGCTGCACTCAAGTCCGTATTCGGCGCCGAATCGGCACGCCCCAAAATCCCGTTCACGCGCCCTCGAAATACTCCCGATTCGATCTTCACATCGAGTCGCCGCGCCTGCGCCCAAGCCGCCCCGCGGAATGCTTGACAGCGCCAACAGAGTGGGAGTAGCAGGGGCGCCTAGCGCGGGCTCAGAGTGGGCAACCCGCTCAGGCTGAGCGGGTTTTGGGCTGTAAGCCATTTGTTTTCAATAAACAGTCCGCTCAGCCTGAGCGGATCACACCGAGCTGGAGGAGACAAAATGATCGAACCAAACCGCGATGGTCACTCAGTGGTCGCGCGTGGTGAGGCGGACGTCCGCATCCACGCCGGCCCTCCAGGTCCGGCTCCGTTTCCGCGCCGCCCCAGGCCCGCGCTTACAGCTTCTTCTCCACGATGTTGTTGCCGAAGATGAATCCCAGCTCGGCCATCGCGCGCGACTGGTTCTGGTCGTTGCCCAGCAGCCCGAAAGCGTCGCCCGGCGTTACGTTGGAGGCGTGCACATAGGCGAATTCTCCGCGCACGAAGAATCCTCCGCGTTGATAGGTCGGCGTCATCGTGATCGACGTGCCCGAGCTGCCCGGACCGAACATCAGATTGACGGCCTGTTGAGCGGCGCTGCCCGAGCTCGAAATGAACTCCCAGCGCGCTGGCAGCGAGAAGCCGTGTTTGAACGCGTAGCTGACCAATATCGCCCCGCCGCTGGTGGATGCGCCCTTCAGGATACCGATACTCGTGTTGGTGGGCACGGTCGTGTATTGCCAGTAAGGTTGGATAATCCAGGAGCCCTTGGTGTAGGTATAGATCACGTTGAAGATGCTGCTGTTGTTCTGTACCGGCGTGGCATAACTCACAAACGCAGTCTTGTCATAGTTGCTGCCGCCTACGAAGGCCAGGCTGTGCGGCCCCTTGGCATACGTTAGGGAGCCGGTCAGCCACGAATAACGGTTGGAATAGAAGCCGTCGTTCCAGCTCAGTGAGGCGGTGTACTTGCCCATGGTCTGATTGATCTGGATCCCCTTATTCACGGCGTTTTCCTGGTTCCACAACAGGCCGCGGGAGATGTTCATGTTCTCGAAAGTGAAGGTGTACTCCGCACCGATCAGGGTCGGCAGCGATCCGATCAGGATAGAAGTGTTCTTGGACGCCTGCAGCTTGAGATACGCCACCGGCACCGGCCCATAGAGATCGCTGATCGTCTTTTGCGTGGATAGGAACGGCACCCCCAGGTCGGGAATATTGTAAGCCCCTGCCTGCACATAGAACTGCAGTACGCCGTCGGTCTTCTGGATGAAGATCTGCCCGTTGCTCAGCGCTCCCTGACCGGTGCTGTCGCCCGGTACGTGGTTGCTCGTGAGCATGCCCATTCCATCGACAATGCCGTTCACGGCGATGTTGCCGAATGGCCCGGCCTCGAACGTGGCGGGCGGAAGGTTGGTCAGCGGGCCGGTCACCGAAGGGTTGGAAAGTGGCGCGGGAGGGGCGGGCGCCGCCGCGGCAGGCGCGGCCTGAGCCGCATCGGCCGGGGCCGGTGCGGGCGTCGGTGTTTGCGCCAGTACGCATGATGTGACGAAAACGGTGGAAAGAACCGGGAGCAACCGCATAGAAGGAACCTGCCTTTTCGATGGAATTCGAGTCATTAGATCTTTTCCATGGACGGGGAGGAGGTTTCCCGAGAATTCGAAATCGGAGGGCGAACCCATACATCCGGCCTCGCTGACAGGGGGAACAACCGGTGTGCTTGCAGTATGCATGAGGAAGTTATGAAGAGACAATCGGGAGCTTTTATGACACCGATCACAATTCTCGATCCACAAGCGGCATGGCGAGGAAGACGCGGGGCGCGCGTGCAAAGTAGCCCGAACGTCGCTTGATCGTGCGGCACGCGATCGACGGGCCGCCGTGGCTGGATCGGGAACGGCTTGTGCCGCAGGCCAATAGATTCTTTGGATGATTGTGATTCATAACTTTCGCTTGGAGCTGAAGCCAAGAAAGGGGATGATGATTCAATACCGGCGAAGTCGCCGGGAAGCCATGGGCCGGCTCCGCGTCAGAAGCCGGATGTCATCCACAAGCTGGAGATCGGCGCGCGGCATCGGACGCGGCGCGGCTGCAGGCGGAGCGCACGGCTCGCAGTGGCGGCGCGGAAGGCCGGTAAAGTGACAAAAGCAGGTTAGAGGAGCATTCATGAAGAAGATCGAAGCGATCATCCAACCGTTCAAGTTGGACGAAGTGAAAGCAGCGTTGTTCAGCGCCGGGGTGGATGGCATCACGATCAGTGAAGTGCGCGGTCACGGCCGGCAGAAAGGGCACAAAGAGGTTTACCGCGGGCAGGAGTACCAGGTGGACCTGTTGCCGAAGATCAAGCTGGAGTTGGTTGTGCCCGAGGCGCGCGCGGCGGAGATCATCGGCGTGCTCACGAAATCCGCACGCAGCGGGAAAATCGGCGACGGCAAGATTTTCGTCTTCGACGTCGCCGAGGCGATCCGGATCCGCAACGACGAGCGGGGCGAGGCGGCACTGTAGCCGGCACCGTAGCCGGCGCAGGCCGCGACGAGCTGCCATCGGCCAGGCCCAGGCTGATGTTCGGAGTATCCGGACCTTCCTGAATCGGCCACTGTCGCCCTGCGGGCGCGGCGCTGGCGAACTCGAAGGATTGCCCACAGGCCGCGACCTCCGCGCCCTGCATTACCTTTCTTCGGAAACAGCGGAACTTCATGCGCGAGACCCCGTGTATCAATACCAGTGATTATTCCGTGGACGGGAGAGTACAGGAGTGCGGACCCGCCATCATGGCGCGGCGAGGCGCAGGCATGTGAGCGGCCATCGCGTGGACCCGGTAGCCTCGACTATTTCCGGGGGCCGTGCCCAGGTGCTTTTTCCGGCTGGCCACCTGCTTCGAAGAGGACTTCACAGCGGCGACACAAACCTGTAGCTGCCCGAGCCCAGTTCATACACTGCAGCGCCCGCATCCATACGCACAAAGCGCACGCCGTGCGACTGAGCGGCCGCTGTACCGCTTTCCGTCACGGCTGAGGCGTCCCTGGCCGGGACGAACACGGTGGCCGTGGCGTTTCCAGGAATCGTGATGGTCCAGGTGAAGCGGCTGCCATCGCGCTGCCAGGCGCTCGCAATCCGGCCGTAGGGCGATTGGTGCGAGGCTTTCACGAAGGCCAGGTTTCCGACCGGGGAGGGGCGCATGATAATGTGCTGGAAGCCGGGGCGCTCGGGGTCGCTGCGTATGCCCGCCAGGTTCTCGTAGAACCAGATATTCAGGTCGCCCACCAGCATCAAGTGGTTGCCGGAGTTCATGGCCGGGTCGGCCGTGTTCCCGTTCCACAGCTCCCAAATCGTGGTGGCACCCTGGCCCACCATATAGCCCCAACTGGGGTACGTCGTCTGGGCGGCGATCTGGTAAGCCAGATCGGGCCGGCCGTTGTCGGAAAGCACGCGCATGAGCCACTGCGCGCCAATCAGCCCGGTCCCCACGTGGCCCTGGTTCTGCTCCGCAATCTTGCGCACGAGAGCCTGGAACACGTCCTGCCGGCGCTGGTCGGGAACCAGGCCGAACGCCAGCGGCAGAATGCTGGAGGTCTGGGAACCGTTGTCGTAGCGAGCCGATTGAGGGTCGAAGAATTTGCGGTTGAAAGCGGCCTTCATGCTGGCGGCCTGTTCCTCAAACGCGGCGGCTTCGCCGGGCTTGCCCAGAATCGTGGCATAGCGCGCCATCAGCGTCAAAATCTCATAGAAGTAAGCCGTACCCAGGAGGGGGCCCGCGGTCCTCCGGGCCGGATCCTGGGAGTGAATCAGTTCCGGAGATTCCGGCGGCACGCACCAGTCACCGTAAGTGTCGCGCGGCATGACGCCGTCGCGGATGTAAGAGCGCATGCGGTTTACCCAGCGCTGCATGCCGTCGTAGTGAATCTGGAGGATACGCGTGTCGGCGTACTGGTCGTAGAGGTTCCCGGGAACGATGATGAAACTCGCCGGCCAGGTGACGTTGTCGCTGTACCAGCGCCAGTAAGCGGGCGCCACGTCGGTGATGCTGCCTTCCGCGTTCTGGCTGTCCGCCATGTCGCCGACCCATTTCTCGTGGAGCGCGGCCACGTCGAAAAGGTACGTCTCGCCCTTGCTGGAAGACGACCGGTCGCCCAGCCAGCCCTGGCGCTCGTCGCGCTGCGGGCAGTCGGTGGGTATGCTGCGGTAATTGTCCTTGGTGCCCCAGACAATGTTCGTGTGAATCCGGTTGAGGAGCGGATTCGAGGTGGTGAAATCCGCAATCTGCCCGACGGCATCGTGCACAGCCCGGCCCGTGATTGCCGAACGCCCGGGAGCACCCGGAAAGCCCGTGACCTCCACGTAGCGGAAGCCGTGATAGACAAAGCGCGGTTCCCAGACCTCGGTTCCCTGCCCCTTGAGCGTATAGACGTCGGTGGCGCGGGCCGAGCGCAGGTTGTCCACGTACAGAGTTCCGTCGGGCCGCAGCGTTTCGGCGTGCCGCAAGGTGACGCGCGTTCCCGCCGGGCCGGCCACCTTCAGCCGGCACCAACCCACCAGGTTCTGGCCCAGGTCGAAGATGAACGCGCCGGGCCGGGGTTGGGTGATTTTCAACGGTTCGAGCGTCTCCAGTGCCTGGATCGGCTCATTCATCTGCGCCGCCATGGCCCCGGCGGGAGGCTCCACAATTTGCGCGGCCTGCCAATGATCTCCGCGGAAGCCGGCGCGGTCCCAACCGCTCATTTCCAGGCGCGCGTCGTAAGTCTCGCCGTCGTACTCGTTGTTGGCGCGAATCGGGCCTTGCACGGTGATGCGCCAGTTTTCATCGCTGGCCACGATGGCGGATGCGCCGTCCGTGTATTCGATCTCGATTTGCATCCGCAGCTTGGGGTAGCCGAACGTGCGCGTCGCGATGGGCACCTGGAGCCGCGGCGCGAAGTAGCGCCCGTTACCCAGGATCACGCCGACGGCGTTGGGGCCGCCTCGCAACAGGCTGGTCACATCGTAGGTCAGGTAAAAGACGCGTTTATCGTACTCGGAGAGTGCGGGCACGAGCGCGTCGTTGCCAACTTTGCGTCCGTTCAAGTACAGCTCAAACAGACCCAGCCCGCTGACGTAGGCCGTGGCGCGCCGCACCTGCCGCGGCACCTGGAAGTCCTGGCGCAGGTAACGCGCCGGCAGAGCGCGGCGCTCCCGGTAGCCCGCTTCGCCCCAGGGCGCCTGACCGTAGCTGCCCAGCACCTTCGCGGCCTGCCAGGACGATGCGTCGAAGTCCGGTTTGAGCCAAGCTTCGGGCGCCGTGCCCGATCCGCGCCACTGGTCATCCGTGCGGATCACCAGCGGCTCCCCGTGTGGCCGTTCCATTTCGAGCGTCGCCAGGATCCCGGAGGGGCCCTGCGCGCCCGCGCGCGCCGCGACCGCCAGAGTGTTCGCACCGCGGCGCAGACGCGAAGTGATGTCCACCGAGACCGGGCTCTTGAGCCCCTCGCTCTTGCCCACCTGGACCCCGTTCACGAAGACGGTGGCTTCGGCGGAGGAGACCAGCATCAGCTGCGCGTTCGACGCGGGATTGTCCACGGCGTTGGCGAACGTGCGCCGCAAATAGCGCATACCCGTTCCATCCGCTGCCGGCCAGATCCAGCGCGATTCTCTCAGCTCCTCCGGTTTCGCTTCGCCGCCATCGAGCCCGATCCACTTGCCCTTCCAATCACCGGCGTTGAGCAGGCCCATCGTCCACTGCGCGGGTTCGCTCCACGCCGACGCCGCACCGCCCTCATCCCACAGGCGCACTTTCCAATACACCTGCTGCCGCGAAGTGAGCGGCGTGCCCCCATAGACAACTTGGATCGATTGGTCCGAGGAGACCTTGCCCGTATCCCACAAATCGCCGCGGCCCGAGGTGAGCAGTGCCGTGGTGGAGGCGACCAGGATCCGGTAGGCCGTCTGCTTCTTGCCGCGCGCCGCCGGGTCAGCGGCCTCGAGCACCCAACTGAGGCGCGGCTGCAGCACGTCGATGCCAAGCGGATTGCGCCGGTATTCGCAGCGCAGCGCCGCGGCTCGCACCGGCGCGCCCGCCGCGGGGGCGGCTTTCCCGGGCGCCGCAGTGAGCAGGGCCGCCGTCAGGCAAGCTTCCATCCAATGAGATCTGAACATGGACTGTCCTCGCAAGAGTTCTCTATCGTGCCACCGTGGGCACGTTGGCCTGCGGGCCAGCACCAGTATGTCACCGACGACTGTGCTGGAACCGAGGCAGGGCGCAGGGTGAGAGTGGATGAACCCAGGCGACGGTTCACATCTACCCCGTTCGCCGAGGAGGGCGACGCGAGTTCCGAGACGGGGAATGCCGGAAACCTGCGTCCCGCGCAGGATGTCGAGCGGCCGCTGGGCTGGCCCGGATGTTCCACCAACAATCGGCTGCGGCGCGCGATAGGGCCGCATCTACTTCGTTGCCCTGGGCCCCGGGGGGCGCCCCCGTCCTCGACGTAGCGGCCAAGTACGCCTGCGGGCGTCCCGCAAGCGCGCCTCGTATCTGCCACCCTCTCATCGCGCCTCGCTGCGATCGTGGTGCAACATCCGGGCTAGCGGAACGTCAGCCCGGGCGCGTGGTCCACGGAGAACTTGCCCTCCACCGCGTTGCGGATGGGGCGGTTCTGCCAGGTCATGCCCTCGATGATCACATTCTCCACGGCATGATCCTCATCCCAGCCCGAGAGGATGCTGAAGGGCAGACATTCCAGCACCTGCAGGTTCTTCACCAGAATGTTCCTGATGTGGCCGCGGCCGTTGGCCAGCGCCGCTTTCTGCTCCGTGGTGGAAAGAAGCACGCCGTCCCAGGCGCCGCCGCGGTCCATGCGCGCGGCGATCTCGGCGCGGTCGGCGGGACGGTCCGGCCCGTACTGGCCGTAGAGCAAAGCGAAGTCGATGAGCTTGTGGCGCGCGTCCTCGACGCGGATATTGTCGAAGGTGATGTCCTGCACAGTCGCGGAGTCGCCGTTGTGGATGCTGATGGCGGAGCCGCGCTCGACGCGGATGATGTCGATGTCCTGAAACAGGATCTTGTGAATGGGAGCGGAGCGCAGCTCGAAGCCGATCTCGAGCGCGTTGCCGCAGGGCTCGTTCCACAGGACGGACTTGCGCACTGTGATGTCGTGCACCTCCCGGTCATCGAGGTTCTTCACCACGACGTTGTCGTCGTTGGTACGGATGAAGACGTTCTGCACCAAGGCGTCGCTCGAAGAGACGAGGTCGATCCCATCGGTGGAGCAAGGGCCGTGGCCGTTCAGGATGCGAATGCCATCCACGCGCAGGCCATTCGAGCGGCGGGCATTGAAGGTCCACGTCTGACTGTTGACGATGGTGATGCCCTCCACGAAAGCATTGTCCGCATCCTCCAGGTAGATCATGTTGCGTCGCGTGCCGTAGTTCACAGCGGCGGCGGACGGGGGCGGTAACGGAGCAGGCTGCGCGTCCTGGCCTGGCGGGCCCGCCGGACGGCGGCGAGGGATGCCGGACCCATCCAGGACACCGCGGCCGCGAATGGCGATGTGTTTTGTTCCGACGGAGGCGACGATGCCCTTCACCCAGGCGCCCTCGGCTAGGTACAGGGTCTCGTTGTCCTTTAATTCGATCAAACCGGGTTCATGCAAGCCGGGACCGAAATAACGAACATGGGGTGCATCCGCGTGGAGCGGATTCGTTTCCGGAGGGTTGCCGAAGAGGTGGATGACGCGCTGCCATTGGCCATTGAACTCGATGGTCAGTGGCAGGGGGCGGTCCAGGCGGAAGCGGAAGCTCCCGTGGTCAGGCGCGATCTGGGGCGCGATCCCCGCGGAGGTGGGACGGATGTCCACCCAGCGGATGTCGAAACGGGCGCGAACTTCGATTTCCGTGGGCCGGGCGATCTCCACCTGACCGAAGACGCCGCCAGGGAAATCGTGCAATTCGACGGTCTTGCCCCCGGCGGTGATTTCGAACAGCGGCGGCGGGGCCGCCTGGAGTATGGGGCTCAGCAACAAGGAAGTAAGCAGGCCGATCAAGAGCAGCATCCCCTTCCGCGACTTCCCACAATATCAAGACCGTGAACCACGCATGAAAAGGGGCCGGGCGGTGACGGGAAGGCTGGTGGATGCCTGACAGTTCCAGAGTTTTGGGTTGACCAGAGCGGCGTCCCGTCATGAGCGATGACCTTCCGCCAGGGCAGTCGCAGGGCCAGCCCATGCGGCCCAGGTTGCCGGTCTTCAGAAGGACCGCCAGGCAGTCATCGATCGAGCGAGGTTCGCCTCGGCGTCACCCGAAACGTTGTAGCACTGCAATCCGAACGGACCCCTGTAGCCCAGGCCCAGGAGTGCATGGACAAATCCCTTGACGTCGAAGGACCCGCGATCGAGGGGTTGGATCAGACGGTCCCAGTCGCCCTCATGATCCGCGCCGTTGATGCTCACCATCAAGGTGTGCGGCAGGGCCTGCCCGAGTCTGACCAGCATGTTCGCTTCATCGCCGCTCCTGAGCCAGTGGCAAAGGTTGAAGACGATGCCGACATTGGGCCGGCCGACTTTCCCGCACACGCGCAGGGCATCCTCGACGCGAGCGACGTAAAGTCCGTAATGCGGATAGAGCGCAACCTGCAAGCCGGACTGCGCCGCCATGGCGGCAACTTCACGAATGATGGGAACCGCGACATCGTCGCCGTTCGGAGCCGCTCCACTGACGGTGAATGCGATGAGGGCACCGGTGCCCTTCAGTTGCTGAATCGCCGCGGGCAGACCCGGATCATAACCGGGTTTGGCATCCGACAGGTTCATGCCCGTGTAAACGCCGAGCAACCTCAACCCGGCGGCCTTCTGTGCGGCCAGCAGTTCCGGAATGTTTTTCGTCGTGGAGTAGAAGATGCCGGCGTAGCCGGTCTTTTGGGCGAGCTCGACCCGTTGTGCAATCGAGAGCGCGCCAGCGCCGGCCCAGTCGTCGAACACGTACAGAGGCGCATCGGAAGCTTGCGCCAGCGCGGCCGCGGCGATGAGACCCAGAAGCGTCTTCATGCCAGATTCCAGGGTCCGCGCATCGGGCGGCGCATCATCATCCGTGCCATTTCGTTGCCCGTGATGGTCTCTTTCACCGGGTCCCAGCGAACGGGTTCCCCGGTGCGGATACACAGGTCGGAGAGCTGGCTGATCATGTCGGACCGGAATGCGGATTCGATGCCGTCCACCGTGGGCGCGCCGGTGCGGATCGCCCGGATCCAGTCCTGGTGATGGCCGGCCGTCAAGGTCTGCTGGAATCCCTTTGGCAAGCCGGGCGGGATACTCGCCAGCGCGCTGTCGTGGAGGTGGATCTCATTGGGTCCGATCACCGAATCCATCAACGAAGCCGGCTGGGTAACGACCTTCCCGTAATTCACGATGACCCAGCCTTCGGAACCCATGAAGACGGCGCCGTTGGGCATCAGCGTGGCGTTGTCTCCCTCGCCCCAGACGGCGGGGTGCGGCGCATCGGGGATGTCGCGATAAGTGTTGCTGTCCATGAAGTCCAGGACCAGACCGTCAGCCCAGGTGCAGCGCACTTTCCATTGGTACGCGGTGTCGAACAGCCCCTCGACCGGGAACTTACCGGATCCTTCGTAATGCACCGGCGGGTCGGTTCGGCCCACCGCATCGGCCCAGCGCTGCATCTGGTCCAGCGGATGGGCGGCCCAGTTGGCGATGTTTCCGAGGGTGTAGTCGGACACATAGTAGATGGAGTTTCTCCAGAACAGGGGCGAGTTCTGATCGTCAGTGGGACGCAGGCAGCGCCCGGCGCTAAAGGGTTTCACCGGCGCCGGGCCCAGCCACATGTCGTAGTCGTATCCGCTGGGGATGGGGAGCACGGGCGTCCCCGAACCGCCGGTTGCGGATGGCGGCCCGACCACATAGATCTTCCGCAGCTGGCCGATGCGGCCGTTCAGCACGAGTTCGATGCCCTTCCGCGTCTCCTGATTGGAGCGCAGTTCGGCGCCGTACTGGAAAACCTTCCCGGATTTGCGCACGGCTTTCAGCGCGGCCAAATCCTGTTCGATACTGACGCCCAGCGGTTTCTCACAGTGCACATGTTTGCCCGCTTTGAGCACCGCAAGCAACATCGAAACATGCCAGTGGTCGGGCGACGCGATGTAGACGGCGTCGATGTCCGTTTGAGCCAGAAACTCGCGAAAATCGGCGTACATGCGGATGGCGCGTTTGGGATTGGCCGGCCTTTGCTCCGCGTATTGTTTCTCGAGCGTCGCTTTCGCGCTGATGCGGCGGCTCTCCTGCGCATCGCACAGCGCGACGATCTCCACGTTGTCGAAGGAGGGGTACTGCAGCGTCTCAAAGACCGCCCGCCCGCCGCTGCCGAGGATGCCGACCGTGACGCGATCGCCGGGCGAAGTGACGCCGCGGCCCAGGGAACTGGCGGGGATGATCACGGGCACGGCCAGCGAGCCTCCCAACGCAGCTACCGAAGCACTTAGGAAATCCCGGCGGCTATTTTTTCGCGCGTCGCTCATGGGCTGCCTCCTGTCGTTCACAGCATAGATCCGATTCGCGTGATCCTATCACAGCATCGGGGCGAGGTTTAGCGCTGGGTGGAGCGCTGCGTGGAGCGGGGCACGGTCTAAAGAGATTCAAGAGGAACCATTGGCCCGGACATCGATCACCCCGCGAGCTGCAAAAACCAATCTCGTTCACTCCATCACTGGCGCGGAAGGTATCCTGGGTTGCTTCCGTCCAGTAGCCAGCCGACGGCGCCAGAACCGGGTTTCCCGCTGTTCCATTCTCAGGTTTTGGGGTCGACTGACGAGTTGTTGCGAGATTCGCCGTTGTTCAGGACGAAGCCAATTGCCAGCGGCTGAAGCGGCGTGGATATAAGATCGGCTGAGTGAGGCCCGCGCCCGGTTCAGGCTGTAGCATCAGGATGGCGAGGAATTGGCGACGCATTGCAAAGCGCGCGAGGAGCGCCTTCGGGGTGAGACGAGGCCGTGCCGGCTGCAGTGCCAAGCGTTCCGCGCGTGGGCATTGGCTTAGAGGAGATGCACGAGTTGAAAACCTACATGGCTTGTTTCTGGGTGCTGCTTCCGATGGCGGCACAGGCGGCCTCCGCCGTCCGCATTATTGAAACCCCGAATGCGACTCTGCGGTTGGACACGGAGTCAGGCGACCTGACCGGATTGGATTGGAAAAAGCCAGCTCTGCAGATCATCGCCGAACCGCGTCTGGGCGAGAACTTCCGCCTGCTGCTGCCCAAGCCGGGCTATGAAGCCGCCTATTTCAACAGCCGCGAACAGAAGGTCAGGCGCATGGAGGCGACTGCTGATGGCGTGGTTTGCCGGTACGATTCGCTGCGCCGGGAGGGCGAGGAGGTGCCGGTCAAGGTGCGGTACGAGATCCGCACGGCCGGCGCGCAGGTGCAGTTCTCGATTGAGATCGAGAACCCGACGGACAGGCCGCTGGCGGAGGTCCTGTACGGCATCCTGGGCGGCCTGCGAGGCATCCAGGACCGTCTGGAAACGCAGAGCCTGGTACCAGGCGTGACTTCCAACCTGGCGCCGGCGCTGTTCCGCCGTTTTCAGGCCGGCGGCTATGGGGGCGGCAATCTCGGAATCCGCTATGACGCCGCGGGCTACACCTACCCGGGGTCCATGCCGATGGGCTGGATGGATGTTTACAACCTCAAAGCTGGGCTGGGATACTACTACGCCAACCAGGATCCCGAGACGCGTCTTTCAGCGCTGTATTTCGAGATGCGGCCGTTCACCAAGAGCGCCGTGCTGAAAGACAACTGGCCGGGCGCGGAGGATGTTCCGGAAAGCGAGCCAGTTGGCTTGACCATGGGCTGGCTGAACATGCCGTACCTCAAGCAGGGCGTCTTTCGCGCCGGCCCGCTGGCGCTGCAGGTCCACACTGGCGACTGGCACGCCGCCACTGAGATTTACCGCGCTTGGTTCGATCAGCACTTCAAGGTGCGGCGCCCCGCCACGTGGCTCAGCGAGGAGATGGCCTGGCAATCGGTGATCATCTCCAACCCTGAGGACGTGATCGTGCATCGTTTCCAGGATCTGCCCCGGCTGGCGGCCGATGCCAAAAAGTACGGCGTGACCACGTTCGAGATTCTGGGCTGGGACATGGGGGGTATCGACCGCGGGTATCCGCAGTACCGTCCCAACCCGCGGCTCGGCAATGCGGAGGAGTTTCGCCATGCCCTGGCGGAAATGCGCGCGATGGGCGTGCACCCGCTGTTATTCTCCAACGTGCACATGGCCGATACCGCGACACCCCTGTTCAAGTCCGAATTGTCACGCTATGCCGTGAGCGGACGCTGGGCGCCGGACTGGCTCATGGCAGGATGGGGCGAAGGCACCATCAGCGCCCGGATGGGGCTGGCACGCTCCAACATGACGATGGTCAGCCCGGCTCATCCGGAGTTCCGTAAGTTCCTGATGGATCAATATCTGCAAATGATCCGCGACGGTGCGGAGGGATTTCAGCTCGACAAGACGAATTGGCTGGCGGTGCTGGACTTCAATACCTCGTTGCCGGTTTCTCCGGACAAATCGCTGGTCCAAGGCATCATTCGCACCTTCCAGGAGTTGCTGGAAAAGGGGCGGCAAGTCAATCCCCAATTCGCGCTGGCATCGGAGATCTGGATCGATCGCACGCTCCCGTATGTGGATGTTTCCTATTTGCGCATGGGCGACATCGACATGCCCTCGACTGCGATGAAGTACACGTTCCCCGAATGGAAACCGACTGTGTTTGGCGAGAGTCCAGGCGACTTCAACCCGATGAACAACGGCATGCGCTACGGCATGGTCTGGGATCTGGCGCCGCGGCACTACAACGACTCTCTGGACGAGCCGTTGCAGCGGCCGCTGTCGCACTACGTCAGCGAGCTCATCCGCATCCGCAAGAAGCATCGCGATCTACTCTTCGATGGCCGGTTCCGGGACACTCTCGGGGCTTCCGTGTCGGGCGATCCGGACGTGCGGTACTCGGTGTTCGAAAGCTCAGATCCGCGCTCCAGGGCGCGCGCTTGGGTAGTGGTGAACTATGGCGACCGGGCAGAATCGGCGGTTGTGAGTCCAACGGGCGCCGAAGGGCGGGAGGTGGAGATTGACGCCCCCTTTGAGGCCGACCGGAAGGCGAAGCTGCCGTTGACGCTCAGCATCCCGCCGCACCGCTGCACGCTGGTCGTGGCGCGTTAGCGGCGCAGCCGGTTATCAGTGCCGGCTACGTGCGTTTCATGAAGAGCGAACCTGGCGTTTGGTTGGGCTTTGGCAGCGGTCGATCCGGACTGAAGCGGACCTGGCAGTCGGGACTGTTCAGTTTAGATCCGTCTCAGAAAAACACAAGGTTGAGCAGCAGGCACGCCAGGCCCGCCAGGACGGCTAGAACCGGCGGCCGCTTGTACCACACCGGTTTCTCCACCTCCACCTTGGTGATGCCGTAGACCAGCCCGGCCAGTTCCGCCTCAGGACGCGGCGCGGTGCACAAGCTGACCACTACGGTTACGCCGAAGCAGAAGGTGAAGGCAGCGATGGCAACCCAGAAATTCTGCGCCATCGAGGAGGGGAAGGCATGCAGATGACCGAAGTAACCGCCTTTGCCCTCGGCCACCGTCAGCCCGTAGGTGCACGCCGCCGCCGTAGTCCCAGAGATCAGCCCGGCGAAAGCGCCGTGGCCGGTCGAGCGCTTCCAGAACATGCCCAGCAGGAAGGTGGCGAAAAGCGGGGCGTTGACGAAGCTGAAGATGAGTTGCAGGAAGTCCATCAGGTTGTTGAACTGGGTCGCCAGGAAAGCCGCGCCGATGGACAGCGCCACACCGCAGATGGTGGCCATGCGGCCGACCCAGAGGTAGTGGGAATCCGGCGCGTGCTTGCGGATGTAGCTCTGATAGATGTCGTATGTCCAGACTGTATTGAAGGCAGTGACGTTGCCGGCCATGCCGGACATGAACGAAGCGATGAGGGCGGTGAGGCCGACGCCGAGCATGCCGGGCGAGTAAAACTGCTGGATCAGACTGAACAGAACCTTGTCGTAGTCCGGACCGCCAGAGGCTTTTAGCGGCAAGGCGTAGGCGAGACCGTGCGCCCCCGTCGCGCCCATCCTGGCCAGCGCCACTGCAGCGATGCCCGGCACGATGACGACGAAGGGGAGCAGCATCTTGGGGAAGGCGCCGACGAGCGGCGTGTTGCGCGCATCGGTCATGTTGGGGGCGGCCATGGCGCGCTGCACGACCAGGTAATTGGTGCACCAGTAGCCGAAACTGAGCACAAACGCGCTACCCATGAGCAGGCTGAAAAAGTCGACCCCCATGGGGTTGTCCTGAGCATGGGCCATGTGGCGCCAACTCTGCGTCATCACCGGCCCGAGCGTGCGGGTGATGCCAGCCCAGCCGCCGGCCTTGCGCACGGCCAGAATCGTCAGCGGCGAGAAGCCCGCCACGATGAGGAAAAACTGCAGCACCTCGTTATAAATCGCGCTGCTGAGCCCGCCCAGATACGTATAGGCGAGCACAATCGCCGCCGACGCAACCACCGAGATGGTGAAGCTCCAGCCGAAGATGCCCTGCAGCAGAATGCCCAGCGCGTACATCGAAATGCCCGAACTGAGGATGGTCATCACGGCGAAGGTGAGGGCGTTGAAAGCGCGCGTCTTTTCGTCGAACCGCAGCTTCAGGTATTCGGGCACCGAGCGGGCCTTGCTGCCGTAATAAAAGGGCATCATGAAGACACCGACGAAAATCATCGCCGGAATCGCGCTCACCCAGTAAAAGTGAGATGTCATCATGCCGTACTTGGCGCCGGAGCCGCACATGCCGATCATCTCCAGGGCGCCCATATTGGCGGCCAGAAATGCCAGGCTGGTGATCCACAGCGGGAGAGCGTGGCCTGAGGTGAGGAAGTCCGAACTCGAGCTCACGCTCTTGCGCAGGAACCATCCAATGCCCAGGACAAAGAGAAAGTAAATCAGCAGAATCGAGTAGTCGAGTGGTGTGAGAGAAAGCGTCATAGGCCGCCGCCGGAGAATCTGTATCCTATCGCGGGATGGCCATGCGACGGATCAAGAATGCCGAAAACAGGGCCGGGGCAGAGGGTGTCAGAGGGCGCCCTTCGGGCGCTTCGGGGTATCGGCCGGTGCCGCTCGTTTGGGGCGGACCACTGTGGGTCTTCCTGCACCAGCATCGGCACGAATTCGCATCCGGCCGATGAGGCAGCATCCAGCGGCGGGCAGGGGCGCGGGATGGCGGGACGGAACGAGGTGATCAGTAACCTCTGCACGCGGGGCCAAAATGTCCGCGCAGCGAATGGGGGACATAATGGATGGCGGAGGTAATCATATGAGCGATTTACTGAGCCGGCGTAATCTGCTAACTGCTTCTTCCGGCCTGCTGATCATGAAAGCGGAGACGGCGCTGGGATCACAGGCCAACTCGGCCCTGAGCGTGGGTTTGATCGGGTGCGGACGCCGGGGGATGTTCGACGCGGGGATTTTCGCCAAGCAAGAGCATGCCAGAATCACCGCGATCTGCGACATCTATGATGACCAGCTCGCAAAAGCGGCCGAGTCAATCCCTGGCGCGAAGCAGTACAAGCAGTATCAGGAGCTGATGGAATCGAACGTTGACGTATTGCTAATTGCGACGCCTCCGTTTCTGCGGCCGGAGCAGTTCGAGGCCGCGAGCACCACAGGCAAGCACATCTACATGGAGAAGCCGCTGGCGGTGAATCCCGCCGGCTGCAGACGCGTACTCGCCGCGGCGAAGAAAGTCGACAAGAGCAAGCGCGTAACGGTCGGCTTCCAGCAGCGATATGGCAAAGACTACCGGAAGGCCTACGGCATCATCCAATCCGGCCAGCCAGGCGCCATCGAGATGGTGCGAGCCTCGTGGATGTCGGGCGATCTGCCATTTCGCAAGGGCCATCCGGCCAGCGAGGAGAAGATCCGAAACTGGGTATGGTATCGCGATACGTCGGGTGACATCGTGGTCGAGCAGGATTGTCACAATTTCGACGTCGTCAACTGGTTCATGGGCACGCACCCGGTCAAAGCTGCCGGCTACGGCGGGCGCAAACTCCGGACCTACGGCGACATCCTGGACCACCTGACAGTGAGCTTCGCGTTCGCCAACGGCGTGCATTTCTCTTACTCCGCAAATCAGTTTTCGACGCGCGGGTTCCGCGATGTGGGCGAGGTTTTCATTTGCGAAAAGGGTGCTCTCGAAACCTCCCGGCAAGGGTACCGCTGGTTCAACAAAGTGGTGGACGAGACGCCGCTGGACAAAGGCTACCGAATCCCAGGTCCAGGAGAAGAGCCGCTCGAAGTGCACACCAATTACGACATCACCGAAGACGCAGTCCGCGACTTCGTCGATGGCGTGTTAGCGGCCAGGATCGAGAACACGGTGTTCTCCGCCGTGGAGTCGATGTATACGGCCATGATGGCGCGGGAGGCAATCTACACAGGCAAAGAGATTGCCTGGGAAGATATCACGCGCGCTTGAGCCGGCGCCTCAGTCCTGCGGCCGAGCCTCGACGCGCAGTTCGACTTCCATCCTCCGGCGGCCCCTCTTCGCCCCAGATCCGCGAGGACATCCAGCCATTTCCGGGAATGAAGCAGGAACGCGTCAGAAGACGTCCCGGCCGAAGTTGATGGAACTTTCAGGCCAGGCTGCAGCGCCGATGTGAATGCTCATCGGGGCGAGCCCGAAAACGACGTCGTCGTATTTTGGATATGCTGGTCCTGTTATCTGCTTTGAGTAACCAGCTCACGGCGGGAAAGGTCTCGTACGGTGACGGAAACAACAGCTTCTTCCTTGCCGGGCGCCGCCGCAGTCGAATCCCTGAGCCACACCCACATTGCCCAGTGCTACCAGTGCGGCAAATGCACCGCCGGATGCCCCGTGGCCGAACACATGGATTCGCCTCCCACGCGCCTGATCCGCCTGCTGCAGCTCGGCGACCTCGACGCCGCGCTGCGCTCGGACTCCATCTGGCAGTGCGTCTCCTGCCAGACCTGTGCGACGCGTTGTCCCAAGTCGGTCGATTGCGCCTCGATCCTCGACGCCCTGCGCCAGCTCGCTTTCGAGCGCGGCACGGTCTCGCCCGCTCAGCGGCGCACGGTGATTTTCCAGAGGGCGTTTCTGGATAACATCCGCCGCCATGGCCGCCTCAATGAGCTGGAGCTGATCGCGCTTTTTAAGGGCGAGGTCTTCCTGCGCGACCGCGCCCTGCCCGTTCTCTTTGAAGACGCCGACCTCGCACCCAAGCTGCAGCGTCGAGGCAAGCTCCACCTCATCGGCGAGCAGGTCCGCGACCGCGGTGTCGTCGCGCGCATTTTCGCACGCTCGTTGAACGGAGGCGCGCGATGAACATCGGCTACTACCCCGGCTGCGCGCTGCACGGCTCTTCGAACGACTACGACCAGAGCTTGCGCGCCACGCTGGGCGCGCTCGGCGTGACGCTGGCTGAAGTCGATGACTGGATCTGCTGCGGCGCCACCGCGGCGCATTCGTTGAATCACAAGCTGGCGGTGGCGCTGCCGGCGCGCAACCTGGCCCTGGCGCGGCGGCAGGGTCATGAGCAGATGCTGGCGCCCTGCCCAATGTGCTCGATGCAACTGCTGCGCGCCGAACAGGCGCTGGCATCCGACGATAAACTGCGTGCCGAAATCGAGGTTATCGTCGAAGCTCCCGCCGGCGCCGGTGCGCGCGTCCTCAACCTGATCCAAGTCTTCGAAAATGCCGGCCTGGACCAGCTCAAGAAAGCCGTCAAGACGCCCCTGAAACACCTCAAGGCCGCATGCTACTACGGATGCCTGCTCGTCCGGCCACCGGGCGTGACCAGCTTCGACGATGCCGAGCAGCCGCGCTCGATGGAAGCCGTGGTCGCCGCCACCGGCGCATCGGCGGTGGATTGGAATTACAAAACCGAATGCTGCGGCGCGGGCATGACCATGGCCAGCCCGGAGACCGTGCTCGAGCTCTCCAACCGCATCCTCGCCAACGCTGCGGCGCACGGAGCCAACTGCTTGGTGGTGGCTTGCCCGATGTGCCATGTGAACCTGGATATGAAGCAGACTGCGATCGAAAAGCGCTTTGGCGTGCACTATCATCTGCCGATTTGCTACCTCTCGGACCTGGTCGGAATGGCCCTCGGCCTGAGCCCGGGAGAACTGGGCACAGAGCGCCATTTTGTGACCGTGCCGGCGGGCGCGAAGGAGGCATGAGCGGCATGTCACGGATTGGCGTCTTCGTGTGCTGGTGCGGCGAGAATATCGCGCGCACGGTGGATGTTGCCCAGGTAGTCGAGGCGTGCCGCCAAATGGCGGGTGTGCGTGTCGCCGAACACTACAAGTACATGTGTTCCGATCCCGGCCAGGCCCTGATTCGCGACAAGATCGTCGCGGACAGATTAGACGGCGTCGTGGTGGCCTCGTGCTCGCCGCACATGCATCTCAAAACGTTTCGCCGCGCCGTGGCGAACGCGGGTTTGAACCCCTACCGGATGGAGGTGGCCAACGTCCGCGAGCATTGCAGTTGGGTCCATCACGACAAAGCGACGGCCACGGAGAAGGCCATCGACCTGATCCGAATGAGCGTGGCCAAGGTGCATTACGACCATGCGCTGCAGCCGATTCGCGTGCCGGTGACGCGGCGGGCGTTGGTTATCGGCGGCGGCGTGGCGGGCATACAGGCGGCGCTGGACATCGCCGATTCGGGCTACGAGGTGGTGCTGGTGGAGCGCGATCCGTCCATCGGCGGCAAGATGGCGGGGTTGTCGGAGACGTTCCCGACGCTCGATTGTTCGCAATGCATTTTGACGCCGCGCATGGTCGAGGCGGGCCAGCATCCGCGCATCCGGCTGCATACGTATTCGGAAGTGGAGAGCGTTGAAGGATTCATCGGGAACTTCGAGGTCACCATCCGCAAAAAGGCGCGCTACGTCGACATGACGAAGTGCACCGGCTGCGGCGAGTGCATGAAGATCTGCCCGTTGAAGAGAACGCCGAGCGAGTTCGATTTCGGCATGGGGACGCGGCCGGCGATTTACATGCCGTTTCCGCAGGCGGTGCCGGCGCGGCCGGTGGTGGACAAGAACGTCTGCGCCAAGATCATTCGCAACGGCTGCGGATTGTGCGAAAAGAAGTGCGCGCCAGGAGCGATCAACTGGCAGGACCGCGACGAGCTGATCCAGGAGAAGGTCGGGGCGATCGTGGTCGCCACCGGCTATAAGCTCTACAACATCGGCCGCGAGCAGAAATCGGCCAAAATCACGGGCTACGGCGAGTACGGCTACGGCAAATACAAGGACGTCATCGACGGGCTGCAGTTCGAGCGGCTGGTGTCGGCGTCGGGTCCGACCAACGGCGAGATCAAGCGGCCGTCAGACGGCAAAGTGCCGCAGTCGATCGTGTTCATCGCCTGCGTGGGCTCGCGCGACAATGCCAAGGGCCTGGCGTACTGCTCGAAGATCTGCTGCATGTACACGGCCAAGCACACCATGCTGTACAAGCACAAAGTGCACGACGGCCAGGCGCACGTCTTCTACATGGACATCCGCGCGGGCGGGAAGGGGTATGACGAATTCGTCCGCCGCGCCATCGAGCAGGACGGCGCGAAATATTACCGAGGACGGGTGTCGAAGATCACCCAGGAAGACGGAAAGCTGATGGTGCGCGGCGCGGACACCTTAGCGGGCGTGCCGGTGACGGTGGAGGCCGACATGGTGGTGCTGGCGGCGGCAATGCGGCCGGCGGAGGGGATCGAGGAACTGGCGCAGAAGCTGAACGTGGGCGTCGACGAGTTCGGATTTTTGCTGGAATCGCATCCCAAGCTGCGGCCGGTGGAGACGAACTCGGCCGGCGTATTCATCTGCGGCGCGTGCCACGCGCCGAAGGACATTCCTGAATCTGTGGCGCAAGCTTCGGCGGCGGCGAGCAAAGTGGCGGTGACGTTCGCGGCGAGCGAACTGACGCGCGAGCCCGAGATCGCGAAGATCAACGAGCTCGACGTGCGCGGCGTGCTACGCGTGCGTGCGGACGTGTCCATACCACGCCGTGGAGCGGGCCGAGATCCGGGCGCGCAACGGCACGCTGATCAAGTACACGGCGCGGGTGAACGAGGGCCTGTGCATGGGCTGCGGGACTTGCGTTGCGGTGTGTCCGTCGAAGAGCGCCGACATCGAGGGCTTCACCGAGGAGCAAATCTACTCGATGGTGGAGGCGCTGGCATGAGCGGGACGAACGGATTCGAGCCCAAAATCGTCGCCTTCGTGTGCAACTGGTGCACCTACCTGGGCGCGGACCTGGCGGGCACGGCGCGGCTGGAGTATCCGGGCAATGTGCGCATCATCCGGCTGCCGTGCACGGGCCGGATCGATACCAACCTGGTGGTGAAGGCGCTGGAGATCGGCGCCGATGCGGTGCTGGTCTCGGGCTGCCACCCGGGCGACTGCCACTACAGCGCGGGCAACTACCACGCGCGGCGGCGGTGGATGCTGTTCCGCGATCTGCTGGAAGTTGTGGGCTTCGACACGCGACGGCTGCATTTCACCTGGATCAGCGCCGCCGAGGGGCGGAAGTTCCAACAGGTGATCACGGAGATCACGGAGCAGACGCGGGCGCTAGGTCCGTATCGGCCGTATGAGACGGAGCCGGCGCAGCCGGTGGCGAACGATGGGACGATCCATCCGCCGGCGCTGGCACGAGATTTCGCCGGAGTGAGGCAGGAGTTGCGGGCGGCGGCGCGGCGGCTGCTGGAGGAGGGGCGAGTCAAGGTCGTGATCGGGCACGGCGCAAGCGGGCCCGTGTTAATCACGCGGCCGGGAGACAGCGAGCGCCTGGAATGGAATGAGGGCTGCCTAGCCAACCTGACGGTGTACCTGAAGCGGCCGGAAGTGCGCGCGCTGGGCGCGGCGGCCGTGGTGGTGAAGGGCTGCGATGAACGCGCGCTGGTGGTGCTGGAGAAGGAATCGCAAATCCGGCGCGAGGAATTGCAGGTAATTGGAGTGGCGTGCGAAGGGCTGGGGCAGGCGAAGTGCGAGGCCTGCGACACGCACGTGCCGCGGTTCGCCGACCAGATCATCTCATCCACAGCGGCGCAAGGCGAGGCCCCGGCCGATGGACGCTATGCGGAACTGGAGCGGTTTTTAGAGAAGCCGCGCGAGGAGCGGCTGGCGTATTGGACCGCCGAGTTCGACCGCTGCCTGAAGTGCTACGCGTGCCGGCAGATCTGCCCGATGTGCTATTGCGAGAAGTGCCTAGCCGACAAGAACCGGCCGCAGGCGATCGACACATCGCCGCACCGCAAAGGCAATTTCGCCTGGCATCTATCGCGGGCGATCCACCTGGCGGGGCGCTGCGTGGGGTGCGACGAGTGCACGCGCGCCTGTCCGGCGGGCATCGATCTGCGGCTGCTCAACCTAGCGCTGGCGCGGGCCGCGGAGACGCAGTTCGGCTATCGCGCAGGCATGGATCCGGCGGTTGAGCCGGTGGTCGGCGTCTACTCCCTCCAGGACAAGGAGGAGTTCATCCGATGAACCAACACATCTCGAAGGACGATCTGCGCAAGCGCACCGGCGCGTGGATCGCAAACGGCAAAACGGTCACCGGGCCGGTGCAGGTGAAGCCGGGGCTGGTGCTGTATGCGCAGCTCCAATCACCGGAAGTGCTAGTGGTGGACGGCTGGATCCGGCCGGGCAATTCGATCAAGGAGTTCGTCTTCCCGCGCCACGAAGCGCTGTACGGCTACGCAATCGATGGGGCGGGCATTACATTGCACGACCTGCCGGCCGAGATCCCCGAGCAGATTATCATCGGCGCGCACCCGTGCGACGCGGCGGCGCTGCCGATTCTCGACAAGCTGTTCAACTGGGATTACCCGGACGATTTTTTCAACCGGCGGCGCGAGGCGACGACGGTGATCACAATCGCCTGCGCGGGGCACGATGAACAGTGCTTCTGCACGAGCGTGGGCCTAGGGCCGGCGGCGGAACGCGGGTCGGACGTGATGCTGGCCGATTGCGGAGACGGTTCCTACGAGGTTCGCTGCCTGACGGAGAAGGGCGCGGCGTTGTGGGGCGGGACGGTCGAGCCTGCTGCGGACGGTGCGGCTCAAGCGGCCGCGAGTGGTGTCGCGGGACCGGAGCGGAAGTTCGAGCCTTCAGACGTCGCGGAGTTCGCGAAGAAGCATTTCGAGGATCCGTTCTGGCGGGAGCACGCGCTGGCCTGCGTGGGGTGTGGCGCGTGCGCCTATACGTGCCCGGTGTGCCATTGCTTCGACATTGTCAACGAGGGCAACTCGCACGGCGGGGTGCGGGCACGGAATTGGGACGCATGCCAGTTTGCGATGTTCACTCTGCACGCCAGCGGGCACAATCCGCGGCCCGCACAGGGCGCGCGACAGCGGCAGCGGATCTATCATAAGTTCCTGATGTACCCGGAGAAATTCGGCGAGATCCTGTGCACCGGGTGCGGCAATTGCGCGCGCAATTGCCCTGTGGGGCTGGGGGTGTTGCCGGTGGTGAGCGAGATTTGCCATGCAGAATCCATATAAGCCCGACCTCATGGAGATCATCGGCGTGCGGCAGCACACGGCGGACGTGAAGTCCGTGCGGCTGAGGTTCCAGAATGCGGAGCGGGCCAAAGAGTTCGACTTCCGTGTGGGACAATTCGGGATCTTTTCGGCCTTCGGCTGGGGCGAGTCAACGTTCAACATCTGTTCCAGCTCGACGTGGCATGACCATATCGAATTCTGTTTCCGCAAAGTCGGCCGCGTTACTGATGCACTGTGGGAGGCCAGCGAGGGCGACACGGTGGGTTTTCGCGGGCCGTATGGGAACGGCTATCCGATGGAGGAGTGGAAGGGCAAGGACCTGATCTTTCTGGGCGGCGGGATCGCCATGCCGCCGATCCGCTGCGCCATCTGGTACGCGCTGGAAAACCGCGCCGACTACGGCGCTATTACCATCGTTTACGGCGCGCGCACGGTGGGTGACCTGGTGTACAGGGACGAACTGGAGCAGTGGGCCGGTCACCCCGGAGTGCGCGTGATCCAGTGCGTCGATCCGGGCGGCGAGACGCCGGATTGGAAGGGCGAAATCGGGTTCGTGCCAACTGTCTTCGAGCGGGCCCAGGTGGCGGCGGACAACGCGGTGGCGCTGGTGATAGGGCCGCCGATCATGATCAAGAACACGATCCCGGTGCTGGAACGATTGGGCGCAAGAATGTCGAACGTATACACCAGCCTGGAAAACCGCATGAAATGCGGCATCGGCAAGTGCGGGCGGTGCAACGCTGGGCCGGCCTATGTGTGCAAGGAAGGGCCGGTGTTCACGTTCGAAAACCTGCGCGGGATGCCGATGGACTATTGAGATGGGCGAGGGACCGGGCCGCGCATTTTTCCAGCCGACGGATGAGGATGATCGGCCCGACCGGGCCTAACCCCCGGGAGGAGCCGGCATGATGCGCGGGAAGGCTGTGCTTTCGGGCGGTCCCAGTCAACCGCAGCAGCATCCGGCAGTACCGCCCGCCGAACTGTCAACCGAAGGGCTGCAGATTCGAAACCAACGTGAGGCGCCAACGCGACCCATATATTTAAGGCTTATGAAGCTGCTGCGGCGTCGGATTCGGGCATAGGGCTCCCACTGCCGGCAGGCAAGCTCCAGAGAATGGCCGCCGCGATGAGCGGCAGGATGCCGAAGCCGATGAAGACCGGCACGTACGAGTAGTGGTCAACCAACCATCCCGTCGCCAGGCTGAAAACCATTCCGCCGAACCCCGCGCCCATGCTCGCAATGCCCCACACCGAGCCCACCGCATTCTTCGGAAACCTGTCCGCGGGCATGGCCAGCATGTTCGCCAGCGCGCCCGTGTAGCCCAGCGTCGCGGTCGAAATCAGAGCGATCGAGAGGAACACGTTGGCTGCGAGCACCGCCGGAATCGCCGCGGTCATCAACAGCGCAAAGACTGTGACCGAGATCTTGCGCGTCCACACGACCGGCACGCCCCGGCTCAAAAGTGCGGCCGCAAAAGCGCCTCCGATCAGGTTGCCGGCATCGGCCGTCAAAAACGGGATCCAGGCGAACTTGCCGATCGAGGCCATGTCGAATCCCCGCGCACTCTTCAAATACTGCGGGAACCAGAAGATGTAGAAGTACCAGGCCGGGTCACTGAACACCTTCGAGAGCGTGAATATGAGGACCCAGCGCGTGCGCAGCAGCTGCCACGCGGAGACCGGCCGTGGAGGGGTGTCGGTCCGCGCCTGGACCGGCGTGTAGTAGACCAGCATCCACGCCACGAGCCAGATCAGACCCAACCCGCCGACCAACAGGAACGCACTGCGCCACCCGGAGCGGAGAATGATCCAGGCCACCAGCGGCGGCGCCAATACGGCCCCAATCGAAGAACCGCTATTGAAAATGCCGGACGCGAGCGCGCGCTCCTTGGGCCGAAACCACTCCGCAACCACCTTCACCCCGGCCGGCCAATTGCCCGCCTCGCCCATCCCCAACAGAAATCGGAATACGCCCAGGCTGAGCACATTCCAGGCCGCCGCGTGCAGCATTGCCGCGATGCTCCACCAGGCGATACAGACGGCGTAGCCCAGCTTCGTGCCGAGCCGGTCCACCATCGGCCCCGATACGCCGTTCATTATGGTGTAGGCCAGCATGAACCCGAAGATGACGCGCGAATAGTCCACATTGCTCATGTGGAACTGTTCGGTGAGCACGGGCGCTACCACCGCCAGGGTCTGGCGGTGCAGGTAGTTGATCACCGTGGCGAGAAAGACCAGGCCGATCATCAGCCAGCGCTGGCGGGACGCTGCCGCGTCAACGGCATGGTCACGATCAGCCATTGGCTCGATCTTCCCGCTCAAACACTTTCTGCTGGAATCTGAAAGCCCCAGGCAAAATGGCACGGACGCCGCGCCGCATCCTGCAGCCCGGCCGGCAGCTGGATCTCCAGCCCGGAGCTAGTGTGACTAAATTCAAGCGCCTCATTCACTCCCAACATCCGTACTTTCGAGCCGGCCCGGGCGCGGACCGAACGCAACACCAGCCGCTCCCCCGGCCAGTTGAGCGCGTAGGCGTACACGGTGCGCCGGTCCTTGGATTGGGTGAAACGCAGATCGTCGCCCTCGCGCCACAGCTCGCCCTCGCGGGCGCGCGTGCCATAGATGCCCTCGCCGTTCATGCGCAGCCATTGGCCCACTTCCTTCAATTGGCTGATGGCGGTGGGATGGAACCGGCCGTCGCCGTCAGGGCCAATGCCGACCATGAAATTGCCTCCCTTGGCCGTCGCGTCGACCAGATTGCGCACCACCCACGCCGCGCCCTTGTGCTTCTCCGCGATAGGCTCATAGGAGAACGACGATCCCAGCGGATAGATCACGAACCACGGCGTATCGGTGTTGGACTTGTCGCCGGGCACGAACCCCTCGGGGGTGTAGTAATCGCCGTAGTTGCCGATGCCACGCGCGCGGATCATCACTTCGGGCTGAAGCTTGCGAAGCTCCAACAACGTCTCGCGCAGTTCCGGCCACACCCGCGGGCCCAGCCACTGGTCCAGGCAAAGCATGTCGATCTTTCCGTAGCGCGTCAGCAGCTCCGTCAGTTGGGCGCGATGGCGGGCCATCATGCGGGTCACTTCTTCCGGGGTGGGATCCGGGACAATCACCTCTTCGCCGCCCAGCCGCTTCTTCACGTCGGCGTAGTCGTATGTCATGCTCGCGGAAGAAGGCACCTGCAGGGGATGGTAGGCATACGGCCGGAAGTCCGCGTCGTACCAATCCGGATGCGAAAAATACAGGTCGATCTTGATGTCCCGCTGGCGCGCCGCCACGCACAACTCGCGCACCACATCACGCTTGAAGGGCGTCTCCATGATGCTGTAAGCCAGATCGCAGGGCTCCATCCGCGGTCCGCCGGGCGCAGTCCAGTTGGTCCGCCGCCGCACCCGCGTATGCGTATCGAACATGGAGAAGCCATCGTGATGTTTCGAGGTGAAGGCGAACATTTTCATGCCGCAGTCGGCGAAGAGATCCATCCACTCGTCGGCATTGAAGCCGCGCGGATTCCACGTCTTGTACATGGCCTGATAGCGCTGCCGTTCAGCAAAAGACAGCTTCAGAAACGGCCACGATTCGCCCGACTGGCCCAAGATCGAATACGGACCCCAGTGCAGCCGCACGCCATACTTGATGTCGCGAAAGCGTTCGTATGCCGCGTCCGGCGCCCAGCGGTATTCCGGGACCGGGACGTCCTCGATATACGCCCGCACTCTCTGGTAGTGGACATCGCTGTGGGGCAGATAGTGCGGAACGCGAACCCCATCGGCGCGCAGCGCCGGTAACGCCGCCGCCGCCCCGCTGGCCAGGAAACTCCGGCGCTTCATTCCCGTCTCCCTTCTCATCCGCGACTCGACGCCCCGCGCCCTCACACCATCCGCATCGCCATGCCGCCATCGACAGGAATCTCCGCCCCGGTGATGAAGTCGTTCTCGGCCAGCGCGGCCAGCGCGGCCGCCACGTCTTCCGGGCGCCCCTCGCGATGCAGTGGAATCCGGTTGCGCATGTTGTTCTCCACCTGCTGGGCGGTCAGGTAGTCCTGAAACCGAGTGCGGATAATCCCCGGCGATACGCAGCTCACGCGGATGTTGTGCTCCCCGAGCTCGCGCGCCAGCGCCCGGGTGAACTGCGGAATCGCACCCTTGGCCACGCCATAGGCGATCGCGCCCGCGCAGCCCCGCGCCCCGGCGGCCGACGAGATCAGCAGGATCGCTCCTCCGCCCCGCGTGATCATATAGGGCACTGCCGCGCGCGCCAGGTGATACACCGCGTGCACGTGAATCTCAAAGGCCCCGTGCCAAGTGCGGTCGTCGACTTCGAGCAAGCCGCCCGGCGCGGGCCCGCCCGCGCAGTGGACCAGCACATCGAGTCCACTTAGGCCCGCCACCGTCTGCTCGACGCAACGGATCGCCTCGGACGGCACGGCGACATCCGCCGTGATCGTCAGCGCCCGGCGATGCAGTGCTTCCACGTCCCGCTTCACGCCTTGCGCCAAGGTGTCGTCCGCCGGCAAACCGCAGATCGCGATATCGGCGCCGCGCGACGCGAATTCGCGCGCCGTCGCTGCTCCAATGCCGCTGCTGCCGCCTGTGATGAGGCAGATTTTCCCGTCGAGCTTCATCGCCTTCTCCTGCTCTCCGTTGTCAGAGCCGCTCCGCTCCCCGGCCGTCCGATGCGGACGAGCTGACCCTCGAGAGGGGCGGGGAGCAGGCGCCGCTATCCTGCAAATTCCCAACCGCGCCGGATGTCGATCTCGCCGCGGCTGCGGTTGATGTAAGGCCGCTTCTCTTCCAGCCCATAACGCTTGGCCAACTCGCGAGCGCTGACGCCGGGCCGCTTCGCCCTAAGCACAAACCAGCCTTCCGCCGGAAGCCACTTCTCGCGCTCAACGTCCTCGCCGTGCTCTTTCAGCAGCCGCTCCAGCCTGGCCGGCAGATTGTAGTCCTGATGGAATAGGCAGCGGTCCAAATCGAACGTATGCCGCGTGACGTTCAGAACATTGGACTGGTTTTCACTCTCGTGCACCAGCTCCTCGCCGTCAATGTCGTACACTCTGCAATCCGGTACCCACGTTGAGCTGATCACCGCGTAGTTGAAATCGATCGCCCGCGCCTGCAGCGACCGGCCCGCCGAGTACGCGCTCGGCCATACGACCAGCTCCGCCCCGAAATCCGCCAGCCGCCGCCACAGCGGCGCCCAGTTCACGTCGAAACAGATCGCCAGCCCCAGCCGCCCGAAGTCCGTCGCAGCGACAACCACCGCTTGTCCCGGCTGGACCGCCGGCTGCTTGACGAACTCCTCGTTATACGGAAACAGCTTGTCGTAAACCGCCGCCACCTGGCCGCGGCGGTCAATCAGCACCGCCGAGTTCAGCCGCCGCTCCCCGTCGCGCCGGTCGATCGGACACACCACGTAGGTCCGGTGCTTGCTCGCCAGTCGCGCCATGGTCGAAACCGTCGCTCCGTCCAGGCCCTCCTGGCTGCGCTCGTTCTGCCCGCGGCAGGTCTCCGGCAGAGCAATAAGGTCCGCGCCGCGCGCGCCTTCCTGGTCCACCCGATCCGCAATCTGCTCCAGCGGGAGGCCGGGCCGGAAGCCGATGCTCACGGCGCGAACGGGGCGCCCGATTCTCGCTGGGGCGTCCTGCGGGACGCGTTCGGCCGCATCCGCGGTGACGAAAGTCCCGACGGCGGCCGCTGAATTTCTGAGGAAGAGTCTTCTGTCCATCGCTGCGCCTTCCTTTCCCGCATCGGCCGGAGCTGAAACGCTGGAATCGCCTGCCCCCGCCCCCTTCGTTACGCTGATCCCGTGCGCCCGCTCCTATCCCGCGGACGCTTCGGCCGGCACGACTGGCCCATGCACTTATCATCGTCCACTTGCGGGTCCACGCGGGATGAGCTTGGCCTGGATCCTGCTGGATGTAGAATCGAGGCGAGTCGGGATGGCGACACGGAAATCCTGGATAAACTCCGCGGGCTCGAATCCACCGTGGCAGCACCATTCCGGCATTTGTTGCACATGCAACCGTCTTCCCACCACGGAGGTCTTGTGTCCGCACTAACGTTCGACCAGCAGGACGGGCGAAGCCGGCCGCCTTTTCTCACGTGGCTGCTGCCGGAATGGAGGGGGGTTGTCCTGATCGGGCTGGCTTTCCTCATCGGCGCGGCTGGCTCCGCCGGCCTGCGCGCTGGCCCACCGCTGGGAGTGAACGGGGATTGGGACTACGTTCAACCTAGTCAAGCAGATCAACTGGTACGGCAGCGTGGCAGTGGATGACAACGGTTGGCCGACCGCCGACCTGCCATACATCACGCTGTTCGACGTGCGCAAGAATATGCCCTGGAATGGCCCCGATCCCGACGGCGTGCCGGACAACATCGCCGGTACCTACTCAGTTTCATTCAATGGCCAGGCCACTTTTCTGGTGTCTGGCGGCGGACACGTGGAGAACCAGTCTTATAACGCAGCCACCAACACCACGACCCTGGATCTGGTCATCGACCCGTTCAGCTGGATCATTCAGATCAGCCTCATAAACACGCAGCGCACTGCCAATTCACCCGTGGGCAGCGGCTTCACCAACCTGCAGATCCCCCGCTCGGGCTATCCGTTGAATTACCCACAGCTTTTCACGGACCAGACGCTGGCGGCCTACAGCCCGGGGTTTGCCGCCAACCGATTCATAGGTCCGGACGACGTTGACGGTTACGACACTTACACCTGCGCCGCCCTTTCGCCGACGTCCACCGCGGTGAGCGACTCCGTCTGCGGCAGCGAGCCGGACAAGGTCCTGGTGACGACCCGCTGGGCCGACCGCGTCCTGGCCACCGACGCGAGCCCGGGGCCGCTCGGGCTGCCCCAGGACAACATCAACGGCCACCAATCCCACGGCCTGCCGTGGGAACACATGATCATGTTCGCAAACCAGACCAACACCGACATGTGGCTGCACGTGCCGATCTCGGCGGACGACGATTACGTCACCCAGTTGGCCACGCTGGTGAAGTCCGGCAACGGCTACACGCCGGGGCTGAACGCCAACCTGCACGTGTACGTCGAATACGGCAACGAGGTCTGGAACACCGGCTTCGACAACTACTACTGGAACGACATCCAGGCGACCGCGGCGGGCATCAGCGACCTGCAGGAATACGTCCAACGCAGCATCCAGATCGCGAAGCTGTTCGAGAGTGTTTATGGCGCTCCGGCCATGAAGACGACGGTCCGGCCGGTGGTCCTGTGGCAGTACACGAACGAACTCAGCATGTTCAACGCGTTGGCCTGGGCGGAGCAACCGGCCCAGAGCGCCGCGCTGGGCATTACCCACGTGAGCGATGTGCTGTACGGCGCCGGGCAGGCGGGCTACAACAATCCCAGCGACACCTCGTCGGTGGCTGACATCATGGCCACGATGTGGACCGACGGCAGCGACGGGATCCGGCGGAACTTCATCGGCTGGCAGGCGGTGTGCTCCTACTTCGGGCTGCAGCAAGTGGCCTATGAGAGCGGGCCGAGCTTGAACGGCGCGGGCTCGGAAAGCGGCAGCTGGCCGCCTCCGGTGGGCGACCATCTGGGGGCCGCGGCCACGCGCGACCCGCGCATCACGGCCGTCGAGGAGAACTTCTACTTGAACGACTACTTCGCCGTGGGCGGCCAGTTGATCAATTTCTTTGCCATGCGCGGCTCCGTCAGTCCGTGGGGCGACTGGCTGCTCGTGGAAAATTACAGCAGCCTGAACTTCAATACTCCAAAAATGCAGGGCGTCCGCGCGGTCCTGGCGGCGCCGGTGCCCAAACTGACGGCCGGGCACGTCCTGCCGTGGAGCGTGGGGCAAAGTGTCAGCATCGATGCCAGCCAGAGGACGCCGGACCCGTGGATCAGCGATGCCACCCCGCTGGCGGCGACAAACATCAACAGCAGCTCCAACCCCTCTAACTTGTATCTGTTGCGTGCATTGACGCCCGGCACTTATAGCATCCAAGTGTACGGCCAGGGCGCCAGCAGCCAGGCGAGTCTGCAGATCGCGGTGGATGACGTGACGCTAGGCACGGTACAACTCCCAACGGCGGCCAACGGATGGTCCAGTTCGGTCGCGGTCACTTTGACGACCGGGTTGCACGGTCTGCTGGTGGCCAACGGCGGCACCGACAACAATAACCTGCCGGCCGGCAGAAGTAACATCCAAATCACCTTAACCGCGGGGGGCGGGGCGGGCGACGTGCCTTCGGCGCCCACCAACTTCTCGGCCCCGAGCGTGGCCAGCGGCACGGTGAACCTGCAGTGGGCGCCGGTCGCCTCCGCCAGCATCTACCACGTTAAGCGCGGCACCGTTTACAGCGGACCCTACACCGAAGTGGGCACAACCACTGCACCGGCCATCACCTATACTGACACGAGCAGCTTGACGGACGGATCGCTGTACTATTACGTAGTGATCGCCGAGAATGCGTCGGGGCAGAGCGCCAATTCGCCAGTGATATACGCCTCGCCGGGGCCGGCCTCGCCGCCGGCGGCTCCCGCCACACTTACGGCCGTTGCCGGCGCGGGTGCGCTGGGATACGAGAGCAGCGCCAGCACGACCGGCATGGTCCAGTTGACCTGGACCGCGAGCCCGGCGGCAGTGACCTATTCCCTGCTGCGTTCCACAACCTCCGGGTTGGGGTACACGGCAGTCGCGACGCAGCGCGCGACCAGCTACATCGACAGCAATCTGACGCTCGGCCAAACCTACTATTACGTCGTCCAGGCCATCAACGGCGACAACCAGATTAGCGGCAATTCTCCCGTCGCATCCGCGACGCCGATGCTGAACGCACCGGCCCAGGTGACCGGGCTCGTGGCCACGCCGGGCAGCCGCCAGATCGCGCTGAGCTGGACGCCGGTCACGCTGCTGTGCCCGGCCTTCAGCCCGGCGCAGTATAACTTTAAGCGCAGCGAATCATCGGGCGGGCCGTACACGGTCATCGCCCAGCCCTCATGGGATAGCATGGTGGATACGACGGCACTGCCAGGACGGACCTACTACTACGTGGTCTCGGCTACGAACGGAGTGGAAGGACCGAACTCTGCGCAGGTCAGCGCCGCGGCGTGCTCGGGAGCGCCGATGCGCGGCCCAAGGGAATTGCCGCAGCCACTGGACATAGTCAACCGTGAGCTGGGCCGATGTGGCTCCGAAATGAGTGCTCCCGATAAGACATCCCCAGCAGTCCAGGAGTGAGCCGGAGGGTCGGATGCCGCCTTGGCGGGGCAGCATCGCAACCGCTTGCGCGCGCCTCAAGAACAATCAAATCGACATCTAACTAATTGATTCCATGTGATATCATCCTCTCGGGGAAAGCAAATCGTCGAGCTTACGAGATTCGCTCTTGCATTCCACCCAAGAAAATATAATAATCCAGATAGGCAATGAGTATATTCCCTCCAGCCAGACTGGCCGATGCCCGCCAGCCATCTCCCGCGTGCTGTTGTCGCCACTGATGAACACCCCACTTCCGGCCCGCCGCCGGTAAGCCGCAGCAGTCTCTCTCAAACAGGAATTTCCGATGGATACGACCACCCGGGAAGATGCCAAGTACCCAGGCAACCGCAACCGCCAGAAGTTCCTTCCGGAGCGGGCCGCGCTAGGTGGGGCCGCGCACGCCAGAACGAAGGCGCAATCCGGCGGATCCCCTGAGCACCGAACAATCCGTGTCCACAAAGGAGTCTCCGAGTATGCCCGCACCGCAACGTCCGCGTAAGCTATCGCTGGATTGGTTCGCCGTGCTGGCGGCCCTAGTCGCCGCAGCGCTGGTCCGGTTCAACCTCCTGCCCCACGTGCCGTGGTGAGCCCGAAAGCGAGGGAGGACAACATCAATGAGCCAGTCAGCAGTCGTCATCACACCATCGTTCGACCAGCCTGCGTTCCTGCGGCACCTGCGGTTGATCCCAGGCATGGCTTTGCTCGCTGCGATTGGATTGCTGGGCAAGGTCACGGAACAGTCGATCTCCAGGTACGGCAAGGCGCACCATCTGGCGCTGCCGAATATCGAGTACGTCCTATGGGCCATTCTCTTTGGATTGATCGTGGCCAACACGACCGGCGTTCCGTCCGTGTTCCGCGCCGGGGTGGCCACCTATGAATTCTGGTTGAAGGCCGGCATTGTGCTGCTGGGCGTCCGATTCCTGCTGGGGGACGTGCTAAAGCTGGGCGGGGTGAGTCTGGTTTTTGTGGCCGTCGAACTGACCATCTCGATCGTCATCATGACTCTTCTGGGGCGCTGGCTGGGCCTGTCGCCGAAGCTGACCTCGCTGTTGGCGATCGGATCGTCCATTTGCGGCGTGTCGGCGATCATCGCGGCCAAAGGCGCGATCGACGCCGACGACGAAGATTCCTCCTACGCCATTGCCGCCATCCTGGCACTGGGCGCATTCAGCCTGTTCGCGTTTCCAGCGATCGGCCATGCGCTAGGGTTGTCCGATCATGCCTTTGGATTGTGGGCCGGGCTGGCGGTGGATAACACTGCCGAGGCCACCGCGGCGGGAGCGCTGTATTCCGACGCGGCGGCGAAGTTCGCTGTCTTGGCTAAGACGACGCGCAACGCCACCATCGGCTTCGTCGTACTAGGCTACGCGTTGTATTGGGCGCGCAAGAGCCACCGCCAATCCGTCCAGAACAAGGCCGCGTTTCTGTGGCAGAAATTTCCCAAGTTCGTGCTCGGTTTTCTACTGGTTTCGGCGTTGGCCACGGCCGGCGTATTTGCCAAACCGCAGCTCGCCGACATAGCCAATCTCTCGCGCTGGGCGTTTCTGCTGACCTTCGCAGGCGTGGGCTTGCAAACCAACTTCGGTCAATTGCGGAAGCAGGGACTGCGCCCGCTGGTCGTTGGAGCGGTGGGCGAATGCGCCATCGCGAGCATCACGCTGGCGCTGATTTTCGGGGCTTCCCGGACTTTCGGCTTTTTTTGACGCCATCTAGATTGCCTATCGTTACGGCTCACGTTTTGTTCATAAGTTATTAATAATAAAAAACTTTTCGAATGGGCCCCAACGTCACGCATCGCTGCGAGTTAATAACCCTGTATTTGATAGACATTATGTAATTCGTGCAGTATGAAATCAGGAGCTAGCGACTTGCCCGTGCCTCCATCGGAATCCCAGCCCGCCGCCGCGCCCCACGGCAAGCCATCGCCCGTGGAGGAGCTCAAGCGCAACAGCCATCATCTGCGCGGCGCCATCGCGGCCGAACTCGGGAGCGCGACCGACTCCGTCTCCAAGCCCACGGGGACGCTGCTCAAATTCCACGGCACATATCAACAGGACGACCGCGATTGGCGCAAGCGGATGTCGGTGAAATCTTACAGCTTCATGGTGCGAGTCAGTCTGCCGGGAGGCGTGCTCAATCCTGAGAAGTACCTGGCGCTTGACGCTCTGGCCGACACCGCCGGCGACGGCACGCTGCGCATCACCGCACGCGGCGGCCTGCAATATCACTATGTCGGCAAACGCGCACTTCGCGATTGCATCCGCGCCGTCAACGACGCCGGAGCGTTCAACATTTGCCGCCTGCGGCGACGTGGTGCGCAATATCGTTGCGCCGGCCGAGCCGTTCGAGACGCCCCAACGCCGCCGGCTGGATGAGTTCGCCCGGCTGCTGAACCGCGGTCTGAAGCCCCAGACCGGCGCATACGCCGAGATCTGGCTGGACGGCGAACGGGCAGTCACTTTCGAAGCCGAATCCGAGCCGCTCTACGGGGACGCTTACCTGCCGCGCAAGTTCAAATTCGGTTTCGCCGTGGAAGGCGAGAACACCACCGACATTTACGCTCACGATTGCGGTTTTGTGGCCCATTTCCAGGCTGGGGAACTGCTCGGTTTCACGGCGCTGGCCGGTGGCGGGCTGGGCCAAACGAATGGCGTCAAGGACACCTACCCGCGCCTCGCCGATCCGTTCTGCTTCCTTGAGCCGGACCTGTTGTTGGATGCCGCCCGGGCGGTCGTCTCGATCCATCGTGACTTCGGCGACCGCTCCGACCGTAGGCGGGCGCGGCTCAAGTACGTCATCCAGGAGCGCGGCATCGAATGGTTCGCCGCCGAGGCGGCCCGGCGGCTGGGGCGCCCGCTGGCGCCGCCGCGCGAGCTGAAGTGGCAACGGCAGGCGGACTACTTGGGCTGGCACGAACAGTCGCCCGGAGTCTGGTTTTTCGGGTTGCGCGTCGTCAGCGGGCGCCTGAAGACGGCAGAACGTGCCGCGGTGCGCGAGATCGTCTCCACGCTCACACCGGAGATCCGCTTCACACCTCAGCAGAATCTGCTGTTCTGCGGCCTGCCCGCCGCGGCCCGGCCGGTTCTCGAAGCCATCCTGCATCAGCATGGTATTGAGCTGCCGAGTCAACTGCCGCCGGTGCTGTTGCACTCCATGGCCTGTCCTGCCTTGCCGACCTGCGGCCTGGCGCTGGCCGAGAGCGAGCGCGTCCTGCCGGAAGTCGCCGCGGGCGTGCAATCCGCGCTGGATGCCGCCGGAGCGGCTGGCGAGATTGTCTTCCTGCGCATGACCGGCTGCCCCAATGGTTGCGCGCGGCCATACACCGCGGAAGTCGGCATCGTCGGCCAGAGCCCGAGGCTATGTTCGGTCTACCTCGGCGGCTCGCCCACGGCCACGCGGCTGGCGCAACTTTACTCGCAAAACATCAGTTTTGAGGAGATCGCATGGGTGCTGGCACCGATCTTCCGCGAATGGGTGGCGCAGCGCCAGCCCGGAGAAGCCTTCGGCGACTATTGCCACCGCGCCGGGCTGGATGGGCTGCGGGCGCGACACCGCGCGGCTCCGATCGAGGTCTAGGCGATGCAACATCCTTTCCCGATTGTTCTCGACCTGAGTGGACGCCTAGTCGTGGTGTTTGGCACAGGACCGTTGGCCGAGGAGAAGTTGCGCGCTCTCGGCGATGCCGGGGCGCGCGTGCGCCACATCCCTGCGGAGCCCGAGCCGAGCGACCTCGACGGCGCCTGCCTGGCCGTCTCCGCTTTGACCGACCCTGCTGCCAACCAACGTCTGTTTGAAGCCGCGGAGCGGCGCGGAGTGCTCTTCAATGCGCTGGACGATCCGCCGCGCTGCCGATTTTATTTTCCGGCCGTGCACCGCCAAGGTGCACTCGTCGTTGCGCTCTCGACCTCCGGACAGTGCCCTGCCCTGGCGGTTCGTCTGAAGGAAGCGCTGGCGCAATGGATCGGCCCCGAATATGACGCTTTTCTACGCCTCGCGGCGTCGGTTCGCGGGCGCATTCGGGATTCGGGACTGGACTTCGCGTCGCGCCGTCGCCTGTGGTACCGGCTGGTTGACGGGCCAGCATTGTCCCAGCTTCGGCGAGGTGAACCGGACCAGGCTGCGGACACGTTCGAGGCGACTTTGCGGGAGGACATTCCCGCCGGCAGCGAGGTCTCAAGATGAACACGCGAATCTGCCTGGTCGGCGCCGGGCCGGGCGATCCGGAGCTGCTTACCGTGCGCGCCGCGCGGTTGCTTGCGCAAGCCGGCGCCGTGCTGCACGACCGCCTCATCGCCCCCGAGATCCTGGCTCTGGTCGGGCCCGGCGCGGAGTTGATCGACGTGGGCAAAGAAGAGGGCCAGCAGGAGCTGATCCAAGCGTGGATCTTCCAGCGGCTGGAAGAGTGCGCCCGCCGCCACAGTCTGGTCGTGCGCCTGAAGGCCGGCGACCCGTTTGTCTTCGGCCGCGGCGCCGAGGAGTGGGCCTGGCTGGCCGTGCGCGGCTGGAGTGTGGAGGTCGTGCCCGGCGTCTCGTCGGCGCTGGCGCTGCCCGCCCTGCAAGGCATCCCGCCGAGCTGCCGCGGCTTCGCTTCCGGATTTGCCGTGGTCGCCGGCCACCAGGCCGAGCCAGATCCCGGCTTCTGGTCGCGCTACGCCGCCGTGGACACGCTGATTATTCTGATGGGCGTCCACCGCCGCGTCTTGATCGCGCGCGCACTGATCGAGTGCGGCCGGCCGGGCTCCGAGCCTGTTGCGTTCATCGAAAACGGCTCCACGCCGCGCGAGCGTGTGGTGTTGGCCGATCTGGCCTTAGTCGCCGAGGGTCTGGTCGAAGTGCGCGCACCGGCGGTGTTCGTGGCCGGCGAGGTGGTGCGCTGCCGCGAGCTGCTGCTGCCAACGCTGGCGCGGATGGTGGCGTGACGCTCCTCACCAGCTCTTGACCGGCACGCCGCCTCGGCGAGGCAAACGACAGACCGATCCAGCTAGAATTGCCAGGGCAAGTTCCAGCTGGTACGCGAGATTGCCGAACTCCCCAGCCAGGGCAGCCGTGTTTTCTTGGGAGGGGGGTCGGATTGGTCAACCGCAGAACTCTTATCAAGCGCGGCGGCGCTGCGCTCGCGCATGCGGCCGTTTGGGATGAAGTCCTATTACGACGTCTTCCACGCCGTGCAGGAATACAATCTGGCGGATGCCGCGGACCGAATTCGCTGCCCGATGCTCATTACCGACCCGGAGAGCGAGCAGTTTTTTCCGGGAGATTCGCACAAGCTCTACGAGGCCTTGCGCTGCCCGAAGAAGCTGGTCCGCTTCACGCGCGAACAGGGCGCCGATCAGCATTGCGAAGCGGCCGCCCCGGGTTTGCGGGACTATGTGATCTACAACTGGCTGGACGAGACGCTGGCCTGAAGCCAGAGCGGCGCACAGGCGGGGCAACCACCCGGCGAAGGCTCAGGTTCCCGCGCCGGCGCAGGAGGATGGTTGTGCCCAGGTCCGCGACCACTCCCCGGACGATCCGCACGGTCGAAATCGAGCGTCAGAGGCAGATGTGCAGATCTGACCTCGAGCCTCCGGAGCACTCCTGGGAATCACAGTCGGGAACGCAGTGCGCATTAGTGCACTGCAGGTACCTGGGATTCAGCAGACCTTCCGGCAGGAAGGCCGCCTTCGACCAGGTTGAGTCCTCATCGAGTTGTATCGCGGCGTCGTAACCGCCGTCCCGTTCTGTGCAGCCCACCACCTTGCCACGCAGATCGCAAGTCGCGCAATTGATGGAGACTTTGGATCCGGTGCGGATTGGGCATTGCAGGCGGAGCGTCGCCGACGTGACCGAAATCTCCTCCAGGATCGCCTCTCGCTTGCGGCCAGCGGCGTGAGAGGTATTGGTTGCTGTTTGGGCCACCTGAACGCGTTGATTGCAGAGCAGCTTGGGATGGCACGACTCTTGGGGCATGGATTCTCCTTCCCGGCTGGCCAGATGCAGCACCACGATCTGCCGAACCGTCGTGAGGATACAATCGGCGATTTTCCAGGATACTTTAGGGATATTAAGATGAATCGATGAAGAAACTTCCCTGGCTGCAGAAGGTCTTGTCGAGCCCGGCGCTGGTTGACGTGACGTTCTGCTTCGTCCCAGGCCCGAGTGCCGGAATGACAGCGAGAGGCTTCCTTGGGAGAATATAGGTTTCGTCGATCGTCCAAAGCCAAACGAACAGGGGGTGGTCATGAATCGCTGCGCCTGGTTCGTTCGCGTGCTCGCCGCCCTTACCGTCGCCGCCGGAGCTGCGCCCCCGCAGACGGCGCCTGACGCGCCACCGGCGCCGGCGCCGCCGGTCATCACCGCCACGACGCGTCTGGTGCAGGTCAGCGTGATCGCCAAGGAAAACGGCGAGCCGGCCGCTGGCCTGAAAGCGGAGGACTTCACCGTCCGGGTGGATGGACGGCCGCAAAAAATCAGTTACTTCACTGCGGAATCCACCGGGCCGTCGCCCGTTGCAAACACGCCCCTTCCGCCCCACACATTCACAAACATCCTGGCAGCACGTGGCCAGACGATCAACGGAATCACGGTCGTGCTGCTCGATCTGGTGAATACGCGCCTGGTGGATCGGATGTATGCGCGGCAACAGCTGATCAAGTACCTCGAAGAGATTTCGCCCCAAGATCGCATCGGCGTCTACTTCTTCGGCGGCCGACTGCGGGTGTTGCACGAGTACACGGCGGATATGACGGAGTTTCAGAAGAAACTCGCCGACGCGAAAAACCGGTTGATTTCGGTTAGCGGTACGGAGACTCCCGGCGCTCTGGACCGGGAACAGAGCGAGTTCGACGGGGCGTTCGAGGGCCGTGGAGGCAGCTTTCAGGAGCGCGAGTTCTACATGCGGAATCGTGTCCTGGGCACGCTGGCGGTGTTCAAATTCATCGCGCAACATTTGGAGCGCGTGCCCGGCCGCAAGAACCTGATCTGGTTGTCGGACGCGTTCCCGATGATTTTCGGCTATCAAACCATGAATCAAATGGGAGAGAGTTACACCGAGGAAGAGGACGCCACGGTGCGCGCGCTGAGCCAGGCGAATGTCTCCGTGTATCCGATCGATGCACGCGGGCTGACGCCCCCGCACGCCTTCGACGCCAGTCGCGGTTCGAACCGTAGCCCCCTATCCGCGGGCAGCGGTCGGGTGTCCTCCAATCGGCCCGGCAATGCACAGCGGGCAGGCGCAGGACGAGGTCAAAACGCCGCCCACGCGACCATGGACGACGTTGCACAACGAACCGGCGGGCACGCCTTTTACAACACCAACGACCTCGCGCGGGCGATTCATGAAGCGGTGGCGGATTCCGCGCTGACTTACACGATCGGATTCTATCCAGTGGATGAAAGGGGCGACCGGGACTTTCATAAGATTAAGATCGAAACGGTCCGGCGGCACGTCAGCCTGCACTATCGCAGCGGCTACTTTGACGTGCCGCGCGCAGCGCTGGACGAACAGCAGCGGATGCTGCAATTACACGACGCACTGTTCAGCCCGGTCGATGCGACAGAACTCGGCCTGACCGTGCATGCTGAGCCTTCCAGTGCGCCGTCGGGTTCCTCCGCCGGCGCGCCCGCCGTTGACCTGAAGGTAACCATCCAGCCTGACGGGGTGCTGTTGAAGCAGGATGGCGACCGCCACGATGGCCGCATCGATGTGCTGCTCGTCCAATTCGATGCCCGGGGAAACCAGATCGAGGGGCCTGCTGACACGCACGAGACAATTGAGTTGAAGATGCATGGCGAGAACTACCGGAAGTTCATGGCAGAGGGGCTTGGCATGCGGAAAACCGTGGCGCCGTCGCCGCGCGCCGAGACGCTGAAAATCGTAGTGCGCGACGCGGGTTCCGGAATGATCGGGTCCATTACAGTGCCACTGCGGGAACTCTGAAGCTCTCCTGAGTTCTGTTCAGGTGCGAGGCAACCTCCCACGGCGGATCCTGGCGCGTATCGATCATGGTGCAATCAGCCGATAGGGCATCCATGTCCGACCAGTTGAGGCGCGAGCGCCGCCTCCTGTGTCGCAGGCCAGTCTGATTCCTCCGCCGTTGTTCCACGCGGGACCGGGCGAGAGGCCGCGATGATGGCAGCATTCCCGCCTAATGCCGGCGTCTTCAGGAAGCGGCGCTCGAGTCCGTTGCGATGGGCCGCAAGAATGAACAAATATGTCAAGATATTCTTCATGCGCTTCCGTTCTGCTGCGATCTTGACCTTGACGGTCCTTTCCGCGCTACATACCTTCGGGGCCGCGCAGCCTCCCAGGCTTCGCCTTTCCGAAGTCCAGAGTATTCGCCCCGACAGTTACAAGGTCGCGCTGACCCTGAGCCCTCTGGAACCCACGTTTTCCGGGTCCATTGAGATCGCGCTGAACATTCAACAAGCCACTGATACGATTTGGTTGAATGCCAACAAACTAGACATCGGCGATGCCGGGGTTCGGCTCTCCGGTCAATGGCTCCCGGCCACGGTGCTGCCGGGTGGCGATGATTTTGTCGGTTTCCACTTCGGGGCTTCCCTGCCTGCCGGGCCGGCCACAATGGAGATCAAATACAGTGGTCGCGTCCGCAGGGGTGTCAGCGCCGGGATCTTCAGCTCGGAAGATGCGGGCAATCGCTACCTGTTCACTCAGTTCGAATCCGCCGACGCGCGCGACGCCTTCCCGTGCTTCGACGAGCCGTCCTATAAGGTGCCCTGGTCTTTAACCTTGCACGTCCCCGCCAGCATGCGCGCGGTGAGCAATACTCCCGTTCAGGAAGAAACTGTTGAAGGTGAACAGCGTACTTTCATCTTCAAACAGACCAAGCCGCTGCCCAGCTATCTAGTTGCTTTCGCCATAGGACCATTCGAATATGTGGAGGCTGGATTTGCCGGCCGCAACCATGTGCCCGTCCGCATCATCACGCCCAAAGGGAAGGCGGACGAAGCGAAATATGCGGCTGAAGTGACAGCCGTCATTCTGACCCGGCTCGAAGAGTACTTCGATGTTCCGTACCCCTATGAGAAGTCCGACCAGATCGCTATCCCAGTCACTTTCGGTTTTGGCGCAATGGAAAATGCCGGATTAGTTACTTATTCGCAGAATCTCATCCTGGCGAAACCAGATACCGACACGGTGGCACGGCAGCGCCGCTACGCCGGCGTGGCGGCGCACGAACTGGCGCACCAATGGTTCGGCGATCTGGTAACAACGGCATGGTGGAACGACATCTGGCTGAACGAAGCCTTTGCCACGTGGATGTCCAGCAAGATACTGGCTGAGTGGCACCCCGAATGGAACACGCGCGTGAACGATGTCCGCGCCAAGCTAGGTGCGGAAGGCCAGGATAGCCTGGTATCGGTGCGCAAGATCCGCCAGGAGATCGAAACCAGGAATGACATCGGGAATGCGTTCGACGGCATTACTTATCAGAAAGGCGCGGCGGTTATCAGGATGTTCGAAAGCTACATGGGCGTCGATAACTTCCGGCGCGGCATTCAGGCTTATATTAAGCAATACGCTTTTAAGAACGCCACGGCCGGCGATTTTCTCGACTCTATTAGCACGGCAGGGAATATGAACGTCACTCAGGCGTTCTCCTCTTTCTTGAATCAGGCCGGCATTCCGATCGTGTCCCTCGGGCTCGATTGCAAGCGCGGCTCGCCGGTTGTGCATCTCGAGCAGCGGCGCTATCTGCCGCTGGGATCGAAAGGCTCGGCTGAACAGAGCTGGCAGATTCCGGTTTGCATCCGCTACGGCACGGGTACGAGCGGCCAGAGCGAGTGTACCCTGCTTGCGCAGGCGGCCGCGGATTGGACGTTGAAGGCCGCAAGCTGCCCGGCATGGATCGAAGCCAACAATCACGCTGTGGGCTACTATCGCACCGACTACAAGGATGGACTGCTGAACGCGCTGCTAACAGACGATGTGGACCAGCGCCTGGACGCGGCGGAACGCGTGGACTTCATGGGTAACGCCGAAGCCTTGCTCGATGGAGGAGAGCTTTCGGCGTCCCAGGCTCTAAGGCTGGTAAATCTTTTCCACGCCGATCCCGAGCGTCAAGTTGTCGAAAGCGCCCTCGGCCTGGCTCTGAGGCCTCGACGGGATCTGGTGCCGGACAGCCTTATGCCCAATTACCAGCGCTTCCTGCTCAAGAACTTTCAGGCCCAGGCGCACGAACTTAGCTGGATTCCGAAGCCGGGCGAATCGGATGAGGCGAAGCTGATGCGGCCCAATCTGTTGCGCGAGGTAGCCACAATCGGTGGGGACCAGGAACTCGCCAGCCAGGCCAAGGCACTCAGCGCGAATTGGTTTGAGAACCACAGCGCCATCGAGCCAGAGATAACTCCAGCGGTCCTGGGGACTGCTGCTTACTACGGCGACAAGGCTCTTTTCGATAAGTTTCTTAGAGAGTACAAAGCGTCCCGAGACCGCCAGGAACGCCAGCGCATCCTAGAGGCATTGGCTTCGTTCCGCGAACCGGCGGCGATTGAAGCAGGTTACAACGCGGTACTCTCCGGCGAAGTTCCATTTATTCAGGGCGCACAACTGCTCTTCGCCGGTCAGAGCCAGGAAGCGACTCGCAAAATGCCGTTCGAGTTCCTGAAGGCGCATTACGACGAGATCGTCACCAAACGGCCGCAGGGTGGCGGATTCGATTTCGGCGCCCGGCTGCCTGGGGTAGGTTCCTCTTATTGTGATGCGCAGGCGAAGCAGGAACTCCAAGAGTTCTTTGCGCCCCGCATCGATAAATTCTTCGGTGGCCCGCGCGTGCTGAATCAGACTCTGGAACTCATTGATCTCTGCATTGCCAAGAAGAACTCGGAAGAGGCCAGCGTCAAGGAGTTTCTAGAGAATTATTAGGGCAGTGAGTTAGAAACATAGAACCATATAGCCTCGCCTCACGTTCGACCGAGCGGGGCAAGCTCTCCGTATTGCAGGCTCCGAGCCTGGTTGGGTGTTGTTCACTCCGCTCCCGCAGCGAGCGTCCAACTACGGCTTTGGCGCCCCCATCGGGCGCGATGAGTGGTGGTGAAAATCAGCCCGACGTCACTCAGCGAGCGGGCGCAGGTTCGTCCTGCTGAGAGAAAACCGACATCGAGAGAGCGCGCCAGTCCGACGCAGCATTGCGCCGTACGGCGATCATCTCGGCGGCCACCGAGATGGCGATCTCCTCGGGGGTGATGGCCCCGATATTGAGACCCATCGGCGCGTGGACCCGCTCGAGTGCGGGGCGTGGGACGCCTTCCTTCTCGAGTTGTTTGGCGACGCTGATCACCTTGCGTTTGCTGCCGATCATGGCGATGTAACGGGCGGGCGTGGCCACGGCGAGCTGAAGGACGCGCATGTCGTCGCGATGGCCGCGCGTGACGATGATCACGTAGCTGTTGTCGTTGATGGCGAGCCGTGGCAGGATCTCCTCGTAGGCGCCGAATTGGACCTCGGCGATGTCGGGGAAGCGCTCGCGGTTGGCGTACTGGACGCGGTCGTCGACCACGCTCACGGCGAAGCCGGCGAGCGTGGCGACGCGCGCGAGACTGAGCGAGATGTGGCCGGCGCCGCAGATGATCGCGCGCGGGATGGGAAGCACGGGTTCCACGAAGACCTCCAACTGGCCGCCGCAAATCAGGCCGTTGTCGTAGGCGGCGTCCTGGCCGAGGTTGAAGCTCAGCCGGCGGGGCCGTTCGAGCTGAATAGCGGCGCGGGCGGCGTTCCACACGTCGGCCTCAACGCAGCCACCGCCGATGGTGCCGAGCATGGTGCCATCCTCGCGCACCAGGAGCTTGGCGCTTTCGAAGCTGGGGATCGAGCCCTCGACTTCTACAATCGTCGCCAGGGCGCATTTCTGGCCGAGGCTGCGCAGACGCACGAGTTCCTCGTAAATGTCGGTGCACGGGCGCTGACCGGCGGACATATCTTAATTGTGGCAAGGCGCCGCGCGCTGTGGCGAGAGCGCCCTGTCACGAGATCAGGCGAGCTGCCGGCCGATGGGCAGCTCGCGGATGCGCTTGCCTGTGGCGGCGAAGATCGCGTTGCAGATGGCCGGGGCCATGGGCGGCACGCCGGGCTCGCCGACGCCGGCGGGCGGAGCGTCGCTCGGGACGATGTGGACGTTAGTGACGCGCGGGGCCTCGCGGATGCGCGCGACCGTGTAGCCGTCGAAGTTGGACTGCTGGATGCGCCCGTTCGCGGCGGTGATTTCGCTCATCAGGGCGAGGCTCGTGCCGAAGACCGCCGCGCCTTCGAATTGCGACTTGACGCGGTCGGGGTTGATGACGCGGCCGGCGTCGAGGGCGATTTCGACGCGCGGGATGTGCACCTCGCCCTGGGGAGTCACCTCGACCTCCACCACCGTGGCGACATAGGTGAGGAAGCTCCAGTGGGCGGCAATGCCGAGCGCGCGGCCGCCGCCGGGTTTGGAGTTGGCCCATTTCGATTTTTCGGCGACAATCTCAATGACGTTGCGCAGGCGCGCGGTGTCGAAGGGGAACTGGGGATTGGGCGGCCCGGATTGGGGCATGCCTTCCTGGCGGAAGTCGATGATGCGGGGCTCGCCGAGCAGCGCGAGCAGGTATTCGACGCGGTCTCGGTTGGCGCGGGCGGCCAGCTCGTCGGTGAACGACTGCACGCCGAAGGCGTGATGTATGTGGCCCACCGAGCGGTACCAGCCGATGCGCACGTGGGCCCGAGCCGGACCGTTCTCCACCCGGAGGTTCTGAAGCCGGTAGGGAATCTCGGTGAAGCCCATATTGGCCTGGAAGCCGCCGTACTGTTCGTCGGGGTTGCTCTGCATGCCGATCGGCGGGAAGGCGGTGCGCTGAAGCCAGGCCGCGGGAAGGCCCGTGTCGTCGAGCGCGGCCTTGAAGTACAGGCCGCAGGGGCCATGGAAGTAGTCGAAGCGGAGGTCGTCGGTGCGGTCCCAAACTACCTTCACCGGCTTGCCGACCTGTTTCGAGAGGAGCGCGGCTTCCGCGGAGAAGTCAGCCTTGGATTTGCGGCCGAAGGCGCCGCCGAGCAGCGTGACGTGGCAGGTGACGTCCTCGGGCTGGATGCCCAGTTCGCGGGCGACGGTTTCCTGGACGCCGCGGGGATTCTGCGTGGCGGCGTAGACGGTCACTTTGCCGTCTTTATAATCGGCGGCGGCGGCGGGCGGCTCCATGGAGGCATGGGCCAGCATGGCGGTGTAGTAAGAGGCGTCGTGGAGATTCTTCGCGGAGGCGAACTGCGACTCCACGTCGCCGACCTCGCGGGTGATGCGGCCGGGCCCGCGCGCCGTGTCCAGCAACTGACTGCGATAGGCGTCCGAGCCGTATACGGCGTGCTCGCTCGTGCCCCACTCCACCTTGAGCTTCTTGCGGCCATCCAGCGCGGCCCAGGTGTTATCGGCGATCACGGCCGGGCCGCCCAGCGCCTTGAAGCCGTAAGGCGGCTGGGCGAGTGGCAAAGTCACGATCTGCTGCACGCCGCGGACCTGTTTGGCCGCGGCGCCGTCGACGCTCGCGAGCGTGGCGCCCATCACCGGCGGGCGTTCAATGGCGGCGTAAACCATGCCGGGCAATTGGATGTCGATGCCGAAGCGCGCTTTGCCGGTGACGATGTCGTGCAGGTCGGTGAGCGGGATCTCCTTGCCGATGTAGCGGAACTCGGCGGGCGACTTAAAGCGCAGCGTGGCGGGCGCGGGCACGCTCAGCGCGCGAGCCGCCGCGACCAGCTCGGCGTAAGGGAGTTTGCGGCCGCTCGCGGCATGTTCGACGAAATGCTTGCGGCCGCGGCACTCGGCGGCGGGGACGCCCCATTGCGAGGCGGCGGCCTGCTCGAGCATGGTACGGGCGGTGGCGCCGGCGGTACGCAGAATGTCGTAGAAGTCGCGCACGGAGTGGGAGCCGTCGGTGTCCTGCGAACCGTATTTGGCGTCTCCGAGTGCCTGCACGATCGTCACGCGGTCCCAGTCGGCTTCGAGTTCGTCGGCGACGATCATGGGCAGGCAGGTGCGGATGCCGGTGCCCATCTCGGAGCGATGGGCGACGATGGTCACGGCGCCGTTGGGCTCGATGCCGAAGTAGACGCTGGGCGACCAGATCGAGGTGTCGGCAGCTTCCGCCGGAAGCCCGCCGCGCGAGAGCAACGGGGCGCCAAGCACGAAGGCGCCGGCGGTGAAGAGCTGGCCGAGAAAGGCGCGGCGGGAGCTGTCCAGGCGTTCGATCATGACTGCACCCCTGCGGCGAGCTTGATGGCATGGCGGATACGCTGATACGTTCCGCAGCGACAGATGTTACCCTGCATCCCGTCGTCGATTTCCGCGTCGGTAGGTTTGGGCTTGCTCTTGAGCAGCGCGGCGGCCTGCATGATCTGACCGCTCTGGCAGTAGCCGCACTGGGGGACGTTGGCCTGGCTCCAGGCCTTCTGCAGCGGATGGTCGCCGTGGGGGGAGAGGCCCTCGATGGTAGTGATGGATTTGCCAGAGACGGCGCGCATCGGCGTGAGACAGCTGCGCGTGGCGCCGCCGTTGATGTGCACGGTGCACGCGCCGCACAGACCCTCTCCGCAGCCGAACTTCGTGCCCGTGAGTTGGAGAACATCGCGCAGGAACCAGAGCAGCGGCATGTTGGGGTCGCCATCAAACCGCGCCGGCTTACCGTTGACTGTGAGTTGGATCATGAAAGTCCTCGCTGCATCCGCCGCCGATGCCGCCACTGCCCGACCAGCGCACGAACCGCGGCCGTCCGCGGGCGCAGGATCGCGACGGAAGATGCCTGTTCAGATGCGAGTGATCTTACCTGCGATCCCAAGCCAACGTCCTGCCGCCACGCGCCTATATTCCCAGAGGCGCACCAGCAGCCTGAATGCCTAGTCCTTATTTTGGGACAAAACCGGGCGGCGCGCCAGCAAAATGCTCAATGACCGGCGGGCGGACTGGACAACGCCACTCAGCGAGCTAAAGCTTCAAGAAGATCTTGCGCTGATAGAGCCAGTAGCACAGATACCACATGACCAGCAGTACGGCGCAGGATTGGGCCACCGGCGCGAAGTCGCCGAGCCATTTGAAATGCAGCGTGAACACGCCGATAGCGCGGTCCAGCCAGCCGCGCAGAACATTCCCCAGCGAATAGATGAAGATCGAATTCGCTCCCACCACGACCAGCGGGAAGGTCCACTTGCGGTAGCCCTTAACCTCAACGAGCCAATAGAAGGCCAGGAGCATCAGAAGGACCCAGCCGGCGCTGTAGAGGGTGAAGGACGTGGTGCAGATGCGCTTGATAATGGGGTTCCAGGGATGAATGAGCCATCCCAGCGCAAGACAAGCGACTGCCCAGATGGCGATGAGCCGCATCTTCTCGCCGTGGGATCGACTGCTTTGCAGCAATTGGCCGGTCCAAACCCCGAACAGGGTGGTCACCGTGCTGGTGATGAAATTAATGGTGGTCCAATTATCGTCGTTCGGATGCCCAAATACATAGGTGTCGATGACCGCGCCGACGTTGGTCGTCTTCGACAGGAATGGTCCCTCCGTTCCCGGAAATGCCACGAACAACGCCCAATAGCCGGCGAGCAGCACAACGGCGATGACGACCTGAGAGCGAAAGCGGAGCTGCATGATCAGGTAGCAGAGAAAATAGGTGATCCCGATCTGCGCCAGCACGTTGATGAGCTGAAAATGCAATACGCCGGCGGAGATCGACATCAGGATTTGGCTCATCAGGATCAGCCGGAAACTGCGGCCGACGACGTGCCAGAAGAGCTGGCGTTTGTCAGCGCCCAGTTCCATGCGGCGGGCCAGCGCAAAAGGCATGGCAACGCCCACCATGAACATGAATGCGGGTTGGATCAGGTCCCAGAAGGCGATCCATTCCCAGGGCATATGGTCGAACTGGTTGGCGATGCCGGTAAACGCCGGCCGGTGCCGCGCGAGCTCGGCCAGGCCAAAGCCTCCCGACACCAGGACGAGCATGATGAATCCGCGATAGGCATCCAGCGCCAGGTAGCGCGGCTGAACAGAGGGTTTCGGTGATGCCGCTCCCGAAACCGGGACGTTCTCAGATGGAGTTTGCATGGGTCTTCCCGCTTCCGGACCAGTCTATACCCAGACGCTAACCTGGGACGGCTTCGGCCGGCACAGAAGCAAGGGCGGTGCCGGCCAACGAGTAACCAATGCTGGCACAGAATGCGTCACAAGGAGCGGTCGCGGGCGTGGCGACCGGTGGCTAATCCCAACCGTGGGCGTTGCGCACGGCGATCATGGTTTGCAGGACCTCATTCCAGATCTGGCGGCCCAGCAGCACGTCGTTCGGAAATAGGCAGCCGTCCCAACAGATGTGCGCGTAGGCGCGCGTGGGCTGGCCGGCTTCAGCGCGCATCCAGGCTCCGGCGTCGCGCACGATATCGAGCCGGCCGTGGAGGTCGAAAGGCTGGCAATGCTTGCCGGTCTTGTCGTGCGTGCCGGAGCCTCTGACGGTGCCGTCGTTCTGCGCGATATGCAAATCGATGGTCCAGGGACGAAGCGCGGCGGCCACCTGGCCGTAGGCCTCAGCCAGCGTGCCGGTTTGAGACCAGTCGAAACCGTCGGGGAGCAATCGGTCCTCGGGCGCGTTATAGCCCATGGTGAAGAGCATCGTGTGCGCCATGTCAGCCTGGAAACCCAAGGTCCGCGGGCGGCCGACCAGCTCCAGCAACTGTACGTTGCGCCGCCAGCTATGCATCCCGCCCCAGCAGATCTCGCCTTCGGCCGCCAGCCGCTCCCCGAAATCCTCGGCGATCGCGCAGGCTTCCCGGAAGGTCCCTGCGATGCGCCTCGTGTTTTCCTCGGGATTTTTCGCCCATTCCTCAACGCCGCACGCCGAATCGATGCGGATCACGCCGTACTCCCGGATCTTCAGCTCGCGCAGCTTGCGCCCGATCCGGCACGCCTTGCGCACCTGGGTGAGAAATGCCGAGCGCGCGGATTCGTCTCCCATCGCGGAGCCCCCGCCGGTACCGGCCCAGACGGGGGCGACCAGCGACCCTGCCTTGAGATGATGCGCCGCCAGTTTATCGGCCAACGCCTTGAGATCGTCGTCCGACGAATCGATGTCCACGTGCGGCAGCGAGAGAAAGAGGTCAACGCCGTCGAAGCGCACGCCCTCCACTTCGGCGGCGGCGGTGAGCTCGAGCATGGTGTCCAGATCGATCGGCGGCTCCGAATCCGGGCCCTTGCCGACCAATCCCGGCCACATTGCGTTATGCAGGGCCGGATAAGCGTGTGTGGATGCGCCGGTCATTGGGATATCTCGATCCAGCGCCCAGTGCGCGCACTTTCGAGCACCGCGTCGCAGACCCGCTGCGTCCGCAGCCCCGCGCGGAAGTCGGGCTGCGCCGGCGTGCCGCTTTCGATGCCCGCCACGAAGTCCGCCAGTTGGTTGAGAAAGGTGTGCTCGTATCCGATGCACGTCCCGGGCACCCAGTAGTGGCTCATGTACGGGTGCTCGGAGTTGGTGACGTGGATCTTACGCCAACCGGTCAGATGGGACTCCACTTTTTTGCCGGACTGCATCTGCCTGTACTCGAAGAACTGGAGGTACTCCGGCTCCTCCAGGTCGAAGTAGAGGCTGCCGTCGGCACCGTTCAGCTCGAAGGTGTTGAAGTTCTTCCGGCCGCGTGCATAACGCGTTGACTCGAACGTCCCCATCGAGCCGTTGGCGAACTCGGCCAGGAACATGCAGGCATCGTCGATGCCGACCGGCTCCACCTTTCCGCTGATGGCGTGTTTGCGCTCCTTGACGAATGTCTCGGTCTTGGCCACCACGCGCGCGATGGGTCCGTTGAGCCACATCGCGGTGTCGATCGAGTGGGCCAGCAGGTCGCCGGTGACCCCGCTGCCGGCGACTCTCACGTCCAGCCGCCATAGGGCGTCGCCGCCCTGCGGCACGTCGGTCGAAATGGTCCAATCCTGCAGGTACGTGGCGCGATAGTGGAACACCCGCCCGATGCGCCCTTCGTCGATAATCTGCTTGGCCAGCGAAATCGACGGCACGCGGCGGTAGTTGAACGAAATCAGGTTCGGAACCCCGGCCGCTTCCACCGCCCGCACCATTTCCTCGCCCTCGGCGGCATTCATCGCCAGCGGCTTCTCGCAGAGGATCATCTTGCCCGCCTGCGCCGCGGCCACCGCGATCTCCTTGTGCGCGCAATTCGGGACGCAGATGTCAATCAGGTCGATGTCGGCGGCATCCATCAACCTGCGCCAATCCGCCTCGGCGCGTTCATAGCCCCAGACGTCCACGAATTGCCGCGCCTTGTCCGCGTTGACGTCGCAGATCGCCTTCAACACCGGCCGGTGCTCCACTGGAAAGAAGTTGTTCAACCGCCGGTACGCGTTTGAGTGTGTGCGGCCCATGAAGCCGCATCCGATCAGACCAATCCCTAACGTCTTGGCTGCCACGTCTTCCCCGCCTTCAGTTCTTGACCAGCGCCGCGGCGTCGGGATTGCCCGGGCCGAAATGCTTCAGCATCACCAGGTTTTCTTTGTCGCTCGTATTGGTAATCTTCACGCCCGCCCGCGCCGCCGCGGCCGAGACGAAGAGTTCGTCCTTGGTCATCGCGCCGAAGCGTATCATTGTGGGCGTCTCGACATCCAGCACGCCGAAGCGGCCGCGGCCTTCCGTCAGGATCACTCCATGCGCTGCCGCGTCAGTGATCATTGCGGACCGGCCCGGGAACACGGTCAACTCCTTGGCGCTGTACCACGGCTTTCCATACGTCACCCACAACTCGCAGTAACCCGCCTCGGCCATGTCGGGCTCGGGCCGCACCGGCCTCGGGAACACCTTGTTGTGCCGGCCGAATTCGGGGTCGACGTTCTTGTCCCAATCCAACATGCTGATGATGTATTCCAGATCATGGTGCTTCTCCGGCGGAACGTCTTTCACCAGCAGGTCCCACGGCACCGGCCTGTTCTCCACTAGTGACTGGAACATGCCAAAGACGTCGGAATTCACCTGCGGCTCGTACGTCACCAGCGACCCCGGAGCGTGGAGCACGCCCGCATCAACCTGCCACCCGGTGCCGGGCTGCAGTTGATACGCCTTGGCGTGATACAGAATCCCGTTGTCGCCTTGATTCCACCGCTCGAGGCACTTCCGCACGTCCTCCTTCGTCGTGCCCGGTTCCAGGCCCATGTAAGTGTGCGGGAAATTGTTGGTCTTGAAGTTGAGCTGCGGCGGGAAATAGTAGGCCTCGGGCTTGCCTTTCTGGCCGACATTCCTGGCATGCTCATCCATCTGGTGCATGTGGTGCGGAATCGGCCCCAGGTTATCGAAGAACTTGCAGAGAATGTTAAATCCGCCGTATTCGCGCATCACCTCCGCGCCCAGGATTTCGTCGCCCGATTCCTCGATCGCTTCCTTCAGCTGCACGCGCTGACCATCGATCGCGATGTAGCTCAGGCCTTCATCCGCGGGTGTTCCGGGGCCGTTGGCGGCGTTAGTGGTTGAGGAGAACCAGCGCTCGTCGATGCCCCCGCGGTGGGCGCCGAGTGCATAAATGTCGTCGGGATGCAGTTTGAGGCGCCCTCCGGGCATCAAAAACGAGCGCGGCACCCAGCAGGGCGCCATCCGCAGGACCCCATCTCCAGCCGAGAGAGCGGCGCGAATCAAAGGGTTGTTTGACATAGTTCCGAAGTTATCATACACCTGCTGAATCAGTGGTGAACGTTGCTTAGCGCCTCTTCAGAGCAGCATCCCGGAGTACATGCCGGCCTTGCCCCCGCATCGCTTCCCGCCTTGAGGAGAGGCTCAATTCCGCAGCGTCGCTGTGACACGGTTCACAAGCCGGACAGCAGGATCAGCGGGACTGCGGCGTTGCGTTCCCGGGCGTCGTATCTGCATCCAAGTCGCCCAACGCGAACTGGATCGCCGCCAGGAACTGCCGCAGGAACTGCGCGTTCCAGAACGTGTACGGGTTATGCCCCAGGCACGTGTAGTACACTCGCCCCTGGCCGTAACGGTGGATCCAGGCAATCGGGTAATCGTTATCCGGATGGTCGCAGGTGCCGTAGCAATACCCCTGCTTCATATCCGTTTTTGGCACATCGATGCTCAGTAGCACGTGCACTTTGGCCCGCGGGTTGGGCGGATCGAAGCGGAAGATCTCGTCCGCATACACGAACTCCTGACCGCCGTAGACCGCGTTCAGCGGCGAGGTCGGGTCGTCCAGCTTGATCGTCACCTTCTCGTCGGTCCCGTGGTGCGATGCGCCGCGCGCGCCCAGGATCTCGCCAAACTCCGTCCAATCCGTCGACGCCACCGTCGTGGCGTGATTGGCCACCAGCCCGCCGCCCTGCGCGATGAACTTGCGGAAGGCCTCCCGCTTGGCCGGCGTGTCGAAGATGTCGCCGTGCGTGTTATTCAGGTAAACCGCGTCGAATTGCGTGATCTTGTCGGGCTCGAGCAGCGCACCGTCGGGCGAGAAGACGGCCTGGTACGCGCCCGTCTTCTCGCCCATCCGGCGCACGGCGATATTGGCATACGGGATCGACGGATGCCCCAGTTTCCCCACGTTCAGATCCACGACCAGCAACTTTCGCGGCTTGCGCGGAGTGGCCGGCGCAGTGGCCGGGATAGCCGCTTCGATCAGCCGCAGTTCCTCCGCGCTCGGCCCCGCCAGCCGATGGATGCCAGCCGTACGGCTGCCGTAACTGCGATGGTAGTCGGCGATCGGGATGATCGTCTTGTCGAACAACGCCCTGGTCTGCATACTCCCTGGGTCGAAAATCCACAGCGGCTTCAGATCCAGACGGTAGGCCTCCCGAATGAATTCCTCCAGGCCGGCGCCGCCCGCTTCGTGCAGTTGTACGGCGATCAAACGGCCCTGCAGCACATGAATCGCATCCAGCGGTTTGATGCCCGAGCGCGTCCATAGGTCGAGATCGCCGCATGCGCCAATGCGTTTGCCACGCTTTTCGATGGCGGCCAGAACAGCCTTGGGATCGGCGCCGCGAATCGCGACGTCGAGGCCGTAATCGCCTGCCAGCTTCTCGATACGATCCAGGCTCACGGCATCGGGCAAATCCGCAACCACCATTGCGATGCCGGATTTTTGCAGGGATTTGAAGAGTGGAGCGTACTCCACTGCGCCCGCCGGCCAGGCATCCAGTACGCGCACGTGCTCCGCGGGCGATCCGCTTACGGCGACGCGCCAGCCTAGCGTCTCCAGGGCGCGGGCAGCTTCCGTCGATGGCGCTTGCGCACAGGCGACACCCGCCAGTAGAAACAGAACCGAGAATCGATAAGACATAGGGCTCCTAGGATTTGCTGCCGGCCATGGCGCGACAAAAGAAGCGCCGAAAAAGACGTGTGGCTGGCGACACAAACGAGAAATCAACTCAATATTCTATATAATATCGGCATGGGTGTGTCCATCGTAATGGCGAGATCGATGCGCGAGCAGATCCGGGACTGGATGCTGCAGCGTATCGGCGCCGGCGATTTCGCTCCCGGAGCACGTCTGACCGAGACCGGCATCGCAGAGCAGTTGGGTGTGAGTGCCATTCCAGTACGCGAGGCGATCCGCGAGCTGGTAACCGCCGGGATCATGGAATCGGCGGCCCACAAGGGCGCCTGGGTGCGCAAAGTGGCGGCCTCGGAAACCGTCGAAGCCTTGCGAGTGCGCGCCGCCCTCGAGCCTTTGGCGCTGCGCCTGGCGGCACCGCGATTGCGCCGGCACCATGCTGAGCTGCGGCGCTCCGCGCGCGGGTTGCTGGCGGCGGCGCGCCGCGGCGACTTCCAGGCATTTCAGAAGCTCAACCACGAGTTTCACCGCGGCATCGTCGCAGCCTCCGGCAGCGCCGTCCTGCTGCGCGTGTGGGACTCGTTAAGCTACGAAGTCAACGCCCGATCGGTGCTCGACTCGATCCCCTCCGTCAGCGCCGAGGAGGTGGCGCGGCAACACGGCGAAGTGCTCGACGCACTCGAGCAGGGCGCCATCGGGCGGGCTCGGCGCCTGCTCGCCCGGCACACCGAAAGTCTGGCTATCCACCTGGAAGAGGAACTCCGCGCTGTGCCGCCGGCCTCCATCGAGCCGGCCCCGAAACGCCGCTCCGTCAAAAGAAAGGTCCACCATGCAGCATCCTGATTATCCCCACTTGTTCAGCCCTCTTCGCATCGGCAATTTCGAGGTGGCCAACCGCGTGTGCCACGTCCCCACGGACATCAGCTCGGCCAACGCCGACGGCTCGGTGAACCAGCGCGTCATCACCTACCACGAGCAGGTCGCCAAGGGCGGCTGCGGATTCATCATCGTCGGCGCTTCGACGCCCGACCGTGCCACCGGCCGGCCGACCGTCACGTGTCTCTCGGTCGATGAAGATCCGATGATCCCCGGCCTGGCCGAGCTGGCCGAAGCGATGCACCGCCACGGGGCCCGCTGCGCAGTGCAGATCCAACATCCCGGCCGGCAGGCGGCATGGCCGCGCAAGGGTCTGATCTCGGCCAGCGATCAGATCGTCGACCTGCCCGGCTCGGCGGGCCACGAAGTGGTCTACGCCGAAGAGTCCGCCAAGGGCAAGCATGTCCGCGCCATGACCGTCGACGAGATCTACGAGTTGATCGAGAAGTTCGGCGAAGCGGCGTGGCGCGTACAGCAGGCCGGCTTCGATGCCGTGGAGCTGCACGGCGCGCACGGCTACCTGATCGCGCAGTTCATGAGCCCCTATGTGAACAAGCGCAACGACCGTTTCGGCGGCAGCTTCATCAACCGCATGCGGATCGTGCTGGAGATTCTGGACCGGATCCGCCGTAAATGCGGGCGCGACTATCCGGTGGGCGTGCGCTACTCCGGCGAGGAGTGGATCGAGGGCGGCCGCACGCTCGACGAAACGGTCCGCGCGGCGCAGTTGTTCGAGCATCACGGCGCGGCCTTCGTCGATATCAGCGCCGGCATCTTCGAAGTGCCAGGCACGGTCATGGACCCGATGTATTACCCCCAAGGCTGGAACACCTACACCGCCGAGGAGGTCAAGAAGCAGGTCAAGATCCCCGTCATCACCAGCCACACGTTGCGCTCGCCGTCCTATTGCGAGCGAATCCTGGCCGAAGGCAAGGCCGACCTGGTGGGCATGTCGCGCCAGATGATCGCCGATCCCTACTGGGCCAACAAGGCCTTCGCGAGCAAGCCGCACGAGATCCGGCGCTGCATCTCCTGCCTCGTCGGCTGCTGGCAGGAGTCGCTGATGATCAAGCGGCACATGCGCTGCGCCATCAATCCGGCGGTCGGCGATGAGCGCTTCATCGACCTGGCCCCCGCGCCGGTGCGCTTCCAGGTGGCCATCGTCGGCGGCGGGCCGGCGGGCATGGAAGCGGCGCGGATCGCGACGTTGCGCGGCCACCGCGTGACGCTGTTCGAGAAGACCGGTGAGCTCGGCGGCGCGATCCTGTACTGCTGCGCCGTCCCGGCCAAGAGCAAGATGCGTTGGTACGCCGACTGGCTGCGCGGCCAGATGAAAAAGCTGGCCGTTGAGGTCGTTTATGGAACCGCGCCGGACGTTGTGGCGCTACGGCGATTCGACGCCGTCATCCTGGCCACCGGCGGGCGCGTCAAACGGCCCGCGATTCCGGGCATCGACACGCCCATGGTGCTTACATTCGAGGACGTCCTGCGCTGCGGGCTGCGCAAGTGCGAATTCCACGCCGCGGGCGGCAGCGATCCGGCGCCGACCGGCGCGACCGTGCTGGTGTGGGGCGACCACTTCGGCGCCGCCGATGCGGCCGAGAAGCTGGGCCTCGCCGGCAAGAAGGTTTACCTGGTGACCGAGAAGCCGGAGTTCGCGCAATGGATGGAGCCGTGCCACCGGGACATCCTGCTGAAGCGCTTTGCCGGCGGCAATGGGGAAGGCCTGCGCGGCAAGACCTTCGCCCAGCCGGTGACGATCCTCGCGAAGACCACCGTGAGCGCCATCGACGCACGGGGCGAGGTCACGCTTCTCGACAACCAGTTCCGGGGCTCCACGTTGCAGGTCGATCAGGTGGTCCTGGCGGACGTCGAACCGGCGGAGAGTATCTATGACGACCTGATGGAAGCCGGGATTCTGGCGCTGCGCATCGGCGACCTGAAGAAGGTGCGGAACCTGCGCGCCGCGGTGCAGGAGGGCGCCGAGGCCGGGTTGACACTGGATGCGGGACTGAGAGCGAACGCTAATCGCGTGTGGATCTCCCGCCATCCGACCGAGGTGGATCTGGAGTCGAACGCACTGGATCTGAATGTCGCACCTGATCTCGTAACGGAGCAGTAAACGATAAACGAGATCTGACCTGGCCAGTGCTCTTGCGCCAATCAGATGCGGAAGGTTCGTCTACGCTCCGCCCCTGGTGGTCAAGAGTCTGGTGAAGGCGCCCGGCGCCTGGTGCCGCTCAAACCCGGCCGCAGACGGCCCTAATGGACGCCCATGCGAAGCAGGAGGTTAAAACCGAAGGCGAAAATGCCCGCGCCCAGCAACACACACGGGCAGAGTCAGGACCCACGCCAACAGCAGATTGCGCAGGGCCTGTACTTCCATTTCCCCCGAAACTCCTATTGCGGCCGCGTGATCTTGTGATGTTCCGCCACTGCGCGCAGGAAACGCAGGATCATATCGGAGTGATAGTTGCGCGAGGCCTCCAGCTCACCCTGGTTGGTGTTGCCGATCGCGGAGCCGTCAGGGGTCAGGAATGCGGCGGCAGGAATACCCTTGTCCAGGTTCAGGCCGAGTTTTCCGGCCAGATCCAGGTTCTTGTCCCAGCGGCCCACGTCGACGCTGACGATCTCGAAGTGCGCCCGCACGTAGGCGTGAGTATCTGGCTCGTCCAGCAAGCGGTGCAGCACGATGCAGTCTCCGCACCAGTTGGCTCCGAAGATCACCATCACGTCCTTTCTGGCCGCGCAGGCGCGCGCTTGCGCCGCGGCCAGGTCCTTCTTCGCGTCGGCGTCGGCGTTGTACGGCGGACGCTCCTGGGCGGCCGGTGGGGAAGCCGGCCTGGCCGATTGCCCGTACGCGCCGGTGCACGCCGCCAGGCTCGCGATCAGCAACACCACCGCGCCGTGCCGCAGTCCCTGCCTGAAACTCTGAATACCGATCATATGGCCTCCCGAACTGTGCGCCGCCCAGCCGCTCGGTCCGAGCCGGGACACGCGACTCCTGCATCTTCCAGTTTGCCATTGCCCAAGGCGGCTCAGAAGCCTTGCTCGCGCAGGTGCGCTTCGGTGAGCCCCGGACGCTTCAGGTCCAGAGCGCCGAGCATCTTCTCGACGTACTTGGCCAGCACGTCGGTTTCGAGGTTGACCAGATCGCCCGGGCGGCGGGAGCGCAGATTCGTGTGGGCCCAGGTGTGCGGGATTACGGTGACGCTCAGCAAGCCGCCCTCGATCTCGGCCACGGTAAGGCTGATGCCGTCAATCGCCACCGAGCCTTTGTAGACGAAGTAGCGGTCGAGCTCGGGCGGGACCGACACCCGCAGCCAGTAGTTTTCGCCACCCAGGGGATCGAGAGAAATCACCTCACCGGTGCCGTCCACGTGACCCTGAACGATGTGGCCGCCGAGGCGTGCGCCGGCCTGGCAAGCGCGTTCGAGATTGACCAGACTGCCCGGCCGCAGTGCGCCCAGGCTCGAGCGGAGTAGCGTCTCCGGCGCAACGTCGGCGCCGAAGGCAGCCTTTTGCGGATCGACAACCGTCAGGCAAACGCCGTTCACCGAGACGCTGTCGCCGGCGCGCAAACCCTCCGCGACGAGAGGAGCGCGGACACTCAGCCGGCTGCCGGTGGCGCGGGGCTCCAGCCGATCGACGGTCCCCAGTTCTTCGATGATGCCGGTGAACATGCGTTCTACCATCCAGTCTGCAACGGCGCCGCGGAGCGGCGCAAAGTAATTTGGAGGAACAAAGCCAATTGTCAACTTTTCTTTTTAGAATGAGCGACTTAATTGGCTATCGTTCGATTTGTTATTCGCTCTGTATTCGTTTTTCAAAAAGCGCCGTGGGTAGGCCGCGGAAGTCCCCGGCCACTCTGAGTGTAGCCCGGGTGTCAAGCTGCTGCTGCTATCCCCGAGGGGCGAGTGGCCGGCGCCCGCGGTGCGCCCTTTACACTTATTCACACCTCAATTCGTAACGCTTTTATTCCTGGGCCGTTAAATAGAAGGGGGAGTGGTGAGCGCGACTCGGCTCCCACGACCAGGAATTGTATCTGTCGTTGCACTTGGCCGAATCTGAAAAGGTGAGAAGAACTATGCATCTGAATGTGAACTCGAAACTCGCGGCCCTCCTGTTGGCGGCGATCCTTGTCCCCGCGTTGGCGTTTTCACAAACGCCCGCGCCTGAACCGCCCGAAGGCCAGGGTCCGGGAGGCGGTCCCGCAATGATTACAGTCCGCACCACTGAGGGCCCCGACATGGAAATGGGCCCCGGCATGGATATGGACATGGGTCCCGGCATGGACATGCAAATGGGGCCGGGAATAGGCATGGGTATGGGTATGGGTCGTGTCAGGGGAATGGCGCTGCGCATGGAAGGCGAGCACGACATGGGCTTGGGCCGGGCGATTCACGACCCCAAGCTGCGCGAGCAGCTCGGCATCACGCCCGAGCAGGTGACGAAGATCCAACAGGAGATGCTGAGTTTCCAGAAGACCGAGATCATGGCCCGGGCCGACGTGGAGGTGAAGCGGCTCGACCTGCATAGCCTCTTGGAAGCCGAGAATCCCGACGCGGCGGCGATTGAAAGGAGCCTGCGGGAGGCCAATGCGGCCCAGTTCACGGTCGAAAAGGCCCAGATCGATCATCAGCTCGCCACTCGCGCCTTGCTCACGCCCGAGCAGCGTCAGAAGCTCCAGAAGATGCGGGAGGAGGCCCCTCGCCACTTCGCCGGCCCGGGCGGCCCGGGTGGAATAACGCATCCTGGCAAGGACGTATTCTTCTACGGCCGCGATGCGGGTGGGATGATGCATCCTGGCGAGAACGAATTCTTCTACCGCCGCGATGCGGGTGGGATGATGCCTCCTGGCGGGGACGTGATGTACATGCGCGCGCCGCGCATCGAAAAGCGCGTGGTCGTGCGCTCCGACGAGGCGACCGCCGCGCCTGCCCCGCCCCCACCGCCGGAGCCGAAGCAGTAAGAGTTGTTCGACTCCTCCAGTGTGCGGCAGTCATGCCGCCCGCTCCAAGTCTGCGCACGCCCGGTTAGTCCGACCGGGGGTGTGGCCGCAACATGGCTTCCCGCAACCGGCCTGAGAAACGTAGAGGAAGATCTCACGTGCCTCTAAAGCGATTCCGGCGCGACCGAGCGGGAGGCGCCGTTACAGGTCTTCGGGTTGCAGACCCGTCTTTTTTGAAATCTTCATCAGGATGACGGGACCAAGTTCCTCGGAATCGTAGAACGAGAACGGATAGTCCGGCCAGCCATCCTTTTTCATGATCTTGTGGGATCCTACCGTGCGGTCGTGACGCCACCCGATCCGTTTCAGGACGGCGAACACACGACGCGCCTTAGCCGCGGGCCAGGAGCTCATGCGGCAAAGTCGAACGTGGCGTTCGCTGAATCGGGAGGCAGCTCGGCGCGGGCAATCCGGTCGAGGAGAATCTGCTGCGCAGCCGCCTGGGCGCGTTGAATTGCGTCCGGCTTCGAATTCCCGTAGAGCAGGACGTTCAATTCCGGAACCTCGGCAATCCAGCGGCCATCGACTTCCCGGTCGAGCTGAATCGTGAGCTTCACAGTTACAGCTTACCACCGGCTGTGCAATCCAGAGCCAATCGGCGGGAACCTCTCACGCAGTTGTGGACGACTGGTTTCACTGCGGGCGTGGGCCGCGGCGGAGACAAGCCTCCGGGCGGGTAGTGGGTGTGCGCAGACAATCACTTCTACGGGTCGCCGACAACGCGTCCGCTGGGTTGCCGGCCAATTGGCCATGGGTCGCTCGCTTCTCATGCGAAAAATCGGCTTTGAAGCATCTTCCACTCGGCCGTGATGCTCTGGTCTGCCGGAAACAGAGTCTTAAAATCGTACTGATAATACCCAGCCAGCCCACGCCAAATGATCGCACCTATCTCCTGTTGTTGCTTTAATCGCGCGGCTAGGCCGTCTGGTGACTCTGGAGAGAGCACATACACCCGTAAGCCGGTTTGGATACCCTCTTTGATCGCTAAGTTAATGTGGTCATCTGAGAAACTATATCCTACACAAAGCAACCGCCGGTCAGCGCCGCTCAGTACAGATCTGAAAACATCAAGATAGGCGGCTAAGATAGGCTGTGCGGCAATTTGGTGTTGCTTTGAATCGCCTATCACCATTGTTTCGCGGTCAGCGGTGTACCAGTTACAAGAGCCATGGAGCTTCAGATAGTAGAATGGCGAGTCGCCCGGATGGAAGGGGATGCCACCTGGCGGGTCTTGGATGACACACCGTTCGTCCGCTAGTGGTTGGGAATCATCTGCGGTAAACCAACTTGGGCGATGAGCGATGCCGGGCAGGGTTGGCCGCCGCCCATTATAATAATGGCGCTCAATAAAAAGATCTTGATTCAGCGTAAAGAAATAGCCCGGCTTATTCGAGTCTCCTGCAAATGCCGAAATGAACTCCTGGACCTTGTATATGTTCACGGGATAGGGCGCATCCCTCCGGAACGAGAACTCGCGAACCTTCAAGTCAATGTACTCATACGCGTCATTCACCGCCCTCCCGAGCGCCTTGCGTTGGAGGTCCCAGTCCGCTTCGCCGTCCTCGGTCTCGAAAGGCAACCTCGCTCCGTGCATGACGACGTTATACGCAGACTCAAAATCGAAGTCTTTCAGCAGAATGGCGCGTACGTCGGGAGCTTGGTCCAGAATCGGATCACTGAAAATGATACTCCACAGCTCTTTGGCAAGTGGCCCACCGAAATTCTTTGTGAAGCCAGCGCCAGTTAGCAGAATACGGTCCTGAGAGTCGATGTTCATCGAAGTTCTCAAGTGAGGATATCACCACGTTGTGATCGGTGCCATAACGGCTAAAGCCGCGTTCGGATGAGACGGCGAGCGCCTATCCGGACCGGTCTGCGCAAATCGGCATTTGGCCGCCGATCCCCACGCGTGTGTCCTTAGAACACCCAAAACGCCGACGTAGCACACCGCTGGAAGACGCATCCTGGAAATGGTTTGGGCCCTTCAAACCTACTGTCCGCCGTCCCCAGGCCGGCCCGGTCAGGCGTGCGGCTCGGGTGCGGCGTCGGGCTGGGCGCGGACGACCGTGGCTTCGACGGCAAACTCGTCAGGCGAGATAAGGTGCAGGCTCAGGTCGCGCAGACGGATGGCGTCCACGCGGCGCCGGCGGCCGATGCCGCCGGCGACCGGCAGCGATTGCAGCCCGCCCAGGATCTTGGGCGCGTAGTAAAAGTAAATGCGGTCGGCGACGCCGCCCTCCAGCGCGGCCCAGTTCACTTTGCTGCCGGCCTCGATCATCAACGAGAGGACCTTGCGTTCGGCGAGCGTCCGCACCACGGCGTGCATGTCGGTCTGGCCGCCGGGCTGGTCCGCCACCAGCACTTCGACGCCGCGCTCCTCCAGGAGTCTTCGACGCGCGGCCGGGGCGACCGAAGTGCACGACGGCGAGCACGTCGCTGCGGCAGCTCTCCACCATGCGCGATTGCGGCGGCAGGCGCAACAGCGAGTCCAGCACGATGCGCAGCAGCGGGCGCGAGCGCTCCAGGCCGCTGCGGTCGGTGAGCAGGCAGTCGTCGGCCAAGACGGTGCCGATGCCGGTCAGGATCGCGTCGTGCAGGTGGCGCATCTGCTGCACGTGAGCACGCGCTTTTTCCGAAGTGATCCAGCCCGAGTTGTCCTCGGGCGCGGCGATTTTGCCGTCCAGCGTGAGCGCCGATTTGAGCGTGACCAGCGGGCGGCCGGTGCGCATGAAGTGGAAAAAAGGGCGATTCAACGCCTCGGCTTCCGCCGCCAGCGAAGGGTCGATCTGGACCTCCACGCCGCCCGCTCGCAGCATCTCGAAACCGCGTCCCGCGACCAGCGGATTGGGGTCCTGGTGAATCGCCACGACGCGCGCCACGCCGGCCCGGACCAGAGCGGCCGCGCAGGGCCCGGTGCGGCCCTGGTGGGAACACGGTTCGAGATTGATGTACAGCGTCGCGCCGCGGGCGCGCTCGCCGGCTTCATCCAGAGCGACGATTTCGGCGTGCCGGGCGTCCGTCCAGGCGTGGAAACCGCGCCCGGCGATTTCGCCGTCGCGGACCAGGATGGCGCCCACATTCGGGTTGGGCGACGTGCGCCCCAGGCCCTGCCGGGCCAGTTCGAGGGCGGCGGCCAGGTAGTGGGAGTTCATGATTCAAACCACATGATTCAATATCATGTTTCAAACAACGAGGCGATGAAGCGCTCGGGGTCGAACGGCAACAGGTCGTCGGCCTGCTCGCCGACGCCGATGAAGCGGATGGGCAGGTTGAGCTCGCGCGTGATGGCGACGAGGATGCCGCCCTTGGCCGTGCCGTCGAGCTTGGTGAGAATCAGGCCGGTGACGCCCGCCGAGGCGGTGAATTTGCGGGCCTGTTCGAGACCGTTCTGACCGGTGGTGGCGTCCATGACGAGCCATACTTCGTGCGGCGCGCCGGGGATGACGCGCCCGGCGGTGCGGCGCATCTTTTCCAGCTCGGCCATGAGATTGTCCTTGGTGTGCAGCCGGCCGGCGGTGTCGGCCAGCAGGACGTCGGTCCGGCGCGCCCGCGCGGCGTGGATGGCGTCGAAAACGACGGCGCTCGGGTCGGCGCCCTGGCCCTGGGCGATGACTTCGGTGGCCGTGCGCCCGCCCCACACCTGGAGCTGTTCGATGGCAGCGGCGCGGAAGGTGTCGGCGGCGCACAGCAGGACGCTCTTGCCGGCGCTTTTGAAACGCGCGGCGAGCTTGCCGGCGGTGGTGGTTTTGCCCGAACCGTTGACGCCCACCAGCAGAATCACGGTGGGCGGTTCCGCGGCGAACTGGAAGGGCTTTTCCGAGCCTTCGAGCACGCCTAGCAGATGCTCCCGGATCAGGCCCCGCAACTGGGCCGGATCATCCACCAGCTTGCGATCCACCCGCTGGCGGATGCTTTCGAGAATCTCGCTCGCAGTGCCGACGCCGATGTCGGCCGCGATCAGAGTGGATTCGAGCTCCTCGAGCAGCTCGGCGTCGATTTCCTTGCGGCCCTGGAGGACGTTCTCGACCTTGTCGACCAGCCCGGCGCGGGTCTTCTGAATGCCCTGCTTCAACCGCTCCAGCAGACTCAAGGGCGGGCTGGCGGCAGTGTCGAGGGCCGGTTCCGGCTGCGCTGGCGGATTTCCGAAAAGAGATTGGAGCATGGAGCTGCGCGTCTTCTCCTCAATTGTAGCGATCCGGGGGATGAAGGCCAGCCGAAAGGCGGTGCAGCGTGAAAAACAGCGAGATCACGGCCAGACGACAGCGACCGAGGCGCGCCGGCAGGGCGACGGCACGGTGATTTCACGCCGCGCGGCGGGCTATTCGCCGATGATTTTGACCAACACGCGTTTGCGGCGGCGGCCGTCAAATTCACCGTAGAAGATCTGTTCCCAGGGGCCGAAATCGAGCTTCCCGGCGGTGATGGCGACGACCACTTCGCGGCCCATCAGCTGGCGCTTCATGTGCGCGTCGGCGTTGTCCTCGCCGGTGCGGTTGTGGTGGTAGGAGGCCACGGGCTCGTGCGGAGCGAGCTTCTCGAGCCACTGGTCATAGTCGTGGTGCAGACCGCTCTCGTCGTCGTTGATGAAGACGCTGGCGGTGATGTGCATCGCGTTGACCAGGCACAGGCCTTCGCGCACGCCGCTCTCGCGCAGGCAGTGCTCAACCTGGCGAGTAATGTTGACGAAAGCGCGGCGGGTGGGAGTCTCGAACCACAGTTCCTGACGATAGCTCTTCATGGCGGCTGAGAGTTATTGTCCAGGATTGGAGGTGCGGTTGTCGCCCCTCGGCGAGAGCCACCGCCACAGGCCCGGTGGGCAGACCAAGCCTGTGGCGGGCTCGCATCGCGGAGTGGACAGCTCGCGACCGCGAGAGGGAGGGCGGGCATCCAATGGTCTTATCGGCTCGCGGCAGACGCGAATTGAGTCCAATCACTGCCGTGCGGCGGCCGCCGATGGGCGCCTCACACGGTACGGCCGGATTGGGGCTCGGCGGCGGCGTCGCGCTCCAGTTCGGCTTCCAGCACCTGGTACAGCTCCGCCGGAAAGACCGGCTTGGCCAGAAAAGCTCTCATCCCGGCGGCGAAGCAGGCCTTGACGTCATCCTGCAACACGTGGGCGGTCATGGCGATGATGGGAGTCCTGCGGGCGGCGTCGCGCTCCAGCGCCTGGATCGCCGCAGTGGCCTGGAACCCGTCCATCTCCGGCATCTGCAGATCCATCAGCACGGCATCGAAGCGGTCCTTCCGGAAGTGCTCCACCGCTTCCCGGCCGTTAGCAGCAATGGCCACGACGTAGCCTTGCTTTTCCAGCAGGATACGCACCAGCTTCTGATTCACGACATTATCTTCCACGACCAGAATGCGCCGCGGCACGTCGCCCCGGGGACTCGCCGGCCGCTCACTGCGCCCCGCGGGCGGTGCGGCGGCGCGCGCCATTTCGGGCCGGCCCATGCGCGCCGTGAAGTGGAACCGGCTGCCGCGGCCCGGCTCGCTTTCGACCCAGATGCGGCCGCCCATGAGTTCCACCATGTGCGAACAGATGGAGAGCCCCAGGCCGGTGCCTCCGTAGCGCCGCGTCATCGACCCGTCGGCCTGCTGAAAGGCCTCGAAGATCAGCTTCTGCTTGTCGCGTGGAATGCCCATTCCGGTATCCTCGACGAGGCAATGCAACAGGACCGAGCGCTCCTGAATCTCATCCGCCGCAACATGCACCGTCACGCCGCCGCGTTCGGTGAACTTGAGCCCATTGCTGACCAGGTTGAGGACGATCTGGCGCAGCCGCAGGGGATCGCCTTCCAGGACCAGGGGAACGCCCGGATCGATGGCGCAGCCCAGTTCGAGCCCGCGCGCCCGGGCCAGCGGCAGCATAGTCTGAATGGCCCCGCCGATGCAGTCCTCCAGAGCCACGCGAGTGCGGTCGAGCACCATCTTACCGGCCTCGATCTTGGAGAAATCGAGAACATCGTTGAGCAGTCCCAGCAGCGCCTGGGCCGATTCCTGGGCGGTTTCGATGTACTCCTGCAAGTCGGGTGTCGCGGCCAGCGGCCGCGCCAGAGCCAGCATGCCCATGACGCCGTTCATCGGAGTTCTGATTTCGTGGCTCATGTTGGCCAGGAACTCACTCTTGAAGCGGTTGCCGGCCTCGGCCTTCAGCTTGGCGTCGGCCAGCTCGCGGGTGCGCTGTTGCACGGCCGACTCGAGGCGGCGCTGCTCGGCCAGGTGCGCGTATTCGCGCCGCCACAGCACGGCCACCACCAGCAGCAGCACGCCGACGGCGGCGAGCAGGCGGAACCACCACGTCTGCCACCACGGGGGCAGGACCGCGAACGAAACGCGGGCCGGCTGGGCGCTCTCGATGCCCGCCCCGTTGCGGCCCAGAACCTCCAGCGTGTATCGGCCGGCGGGCAGATCGGCGAATTCGACTTCATTCTGCGCGGTCTCGGTCCAGGCCGAAGTGCGGCCCAGGAGCCGGTAGCGGAAGCGGATCGCCCGCTCGTTCAGGAAAGTCAGCGCGGCAAAGCCCGCGTGGAAGGCGCCCGAGCCGAACGGAATGGCACTCGCCGGCGCGGCCAGCAGGTCGTATCTGCCAATGGTCGCCGAGACCAGCGCGGTTGAAGGAGGGCTGGGCCGGAAGGCGCCGCGGTCCGGCCGGAAGCGCGAAACGCCCTGGCTGGTCGAGATCCAGACGCTGCCGTCCGGGTCGGCGAAAAAGCCGAACTCGTTGCACTCGTCCCACAGCAGCCCGTCCTGCCGATCGTAGTGATTCCACCCCGCGCCGTCAAAAACATCCACGCCCTGGTCGGTGCCGGCCCAGATCCAGCCGCGCTGATCGGCTCCCACAAAAAACGCCAGGTAACCCGCATTCCGGTTGTGCTCAAGGTAATGCTCGAGGCCCGGCGGCGAGGTGCGCGGATCGAGGCGCGACAAGCCCAGCGGTTCATCGTAGGCCAGCCACACCGTTCCGTCAGGGCCCTCGCTGACCGCGGTGACGGCCTGCCCCAACAGACCGTCCCGGCGGGTGAAAAGGCGCCACCGGCCGGCGTCCCACAGGGCCACGCCTTTATCGGTCGCGAACCACACCCGGCCAGCCGAGCCGAAGCTCAGCATGCGGGCCTTGATGTCGGGCTCATCAGCCGGCCGGGGCAGCGCATCGAAATACACCCCGCGCGGGGTCCGCCGGCTGCGGAAAATGCCGCCTGACGAGACCACCCAGAGCGTGCCCCGCGGGTCGAATTCCAGATCGCTGATCTCGCCGCCTGAAAGGCCGCTCGAGCGTCCATAGACCCACGCGCCCGCGTGACCCGGATCGTGGCACAGGATGTTGCCCGAGGCCCCGCCGGCACAGACGGTTCCGGCCTGGTCGGCGGAGACGGCGACAAGCGATTCCGAGGCCAGGCGGCCGGGGGTGGCGACGCGCCACAGTCTGCGCTGGCCGTCCAGACTCCAGAGACCCTGCGCCGTAGCGGCAAAAATAGTCCCTTGGGGATCTTTGGCCAGGTGAAAAACCAGAAAGCTGCCCAGTCCCTCCTTCTGTGTCCAGGATTCCCATTGCCCGAATCCCAAACGGCGCACCAGCCCCCAGCCGGCAATGCCCAGCCACAGTGCACCCTCTTTATCGAGCAGCACGGCCTGTACCGACTCTCCGGGCAGGCCTTGATCGCGGCGAATTGTCTGCCAGCCGTGTTTGTCTTTGAGCAGCAGCCCCTGGCTGGTCGGCACGCCAAGTACTCCATCACTGCCGGCGTACAGGCGGATGCTTCTCCAGGGGTTAGGAATCGCGCGCCCGGAGGATTCAAACCGCGACGCGCCGTGCGCTTTTTTCCATAGCCCGGCCGCGTTGCGCGCCCACAATACGCCCTCGCTGTCGGTCACCAGCGCCGACCAGGGTCCCGCGGGCAGTCCCGATTCGGGGCCCCACACCCGAGTCCGCTCCCCGCTCTGTGAACACAGCCGTGACCCGCAACCGAACCAGAAAACACCGTCGGGATCGACGTGCACGGAATACGCGCCGGGGTCCTTTCCAGGGACAGGGCTCAGACGCCAGGTCCAGGCACGCTGCTGAGACTGGCCGAACCACAGCCCGTGGCGGGTCGAGATCACCAGTTGGCCCGGGCCGAGGAATTCAAGCTGCGGGTGGTCCTCCGCCGTGAGCTGGCCGGGAAAAGCGCCGGCCTCAAATCGTTCGCTGGCCCAGCGCGCCGGGCCGCGCGACGTGAGAGCCCACAGCGTGCCATCGGCCGCCAGCTTCAAATCGAAGATCGAACTGCTGGGCAAGCCGCTCGAAGGACCGTACTGGCGGAACTGGTGTCCGTCGAATCGGAACAGACCGTTCCTGGTCCCGATCCAGATGAAGCCCGGGCGATCCTGCACCAGACATTCGACCGAGAGGTTCCCCAGTCCCTCATCCTGTCCGTATAGTTTGAAGTTATAGTGCTGACCGAACAAGGATACGCCCAGCCCCGGCAGTGCGAGGCAGCACGCCAGGAGCGAACGCCAGCGGACCGTGCGATCCAGCGAAGGCACACGGCTCATACTAGGACCTCATCGGCACAGCAAAGTGCGCGCTGAGGCGGATACCCTCCCGCTAACCCGGAGATTTCACCAGCCATCGGCTGCGGCGCGCGATAGGGCCGCATCTACTGCGTTGCGCTGGGCCCAGAGGGCACCCCCCGTCCTCGACGTAGGAGCCAAGTACGCCTGCGGGCGGCTCCCTTCGCGCGCCTTGTAGCTGCAACCCTCTCATCGCGCCTCGCTGCGATCGCAAGTGAAACATCCGGGTTAAACACAGTTACTCGTAGTCTCCCGGAACCGGGACCGCTGGTGCAAGGGCACATCGGCGCCGTTGGCCGCCGCGCCCGGCCGTATCGATTGCTAACCTCGAAGGGAAGGCCGTTCTCAGAGGCGCGGGAGTCCGGCCCAGGCGCGATCGAGGGCCGAAGCTCATAGCCGGCTTCCGGCCTGCGCAGCCGCCCCACACGCCGCGTCCGAAGCGTGACTGGAGCAGAAGGTGACCTCATCCACTTCATCCCCTGACCGAACCATTCCCGCCGACGCCCAGCGCGATGAGCTGATCCGCTACCTGAACCTCAAACTGGCCGCGCTCGGTCAACCGACCAGCCGCAGCACGGCCGACCCCTACACGCTCGAAGTCGCCGGGCCGCTGCTGCGCAATCACTACCAGAAGGACCTGCTGCTGGGCGACCTGTTGTGTCCCGCGGACGCCCGGATCCAGGCCTTTCTGGACGATCAACTGGCGGCCACGTGCCCGTCGGGCGTCCCGCGCCTGCCCAGCCGCACGTTCGTGCTCGACCGGCCCGGCCTGGCGCGCGTGATGTCGCTGCCGGCCACGGGCGACAGCATCGCTTCGCCCTACCTGCAGTCGTATCGCATCGTGCAGGGAGTGCTGCACAATCCGGCGAACGACCGGCGGACGACCAAGGGTGTTTTCCACATCGTCGAGGGCGGGCTGCCGATTCCCGCCGACAAGATCACGGTCCCGAAACAGGCCTTCGCGAAGCTGCTGGAGGAGGCGCTGCGCCCGCCCGCAAGCGTCCTGGCGCTGCCCTTCACGGCGGACCAGCCGGAGCAGGCGCGGATGTTCGCCTCGCTGCTGCTGCGCCCGGTGGTGTGTCCGGCGGCGGGCAGCGAGCCGGAAAAAAGCATGGAGATCCGCTACTTCGCTCCGGCCAGCCTGGTCAGCAACCTGGATTTCGTGGAAGCCATCTTCGGCAACGGCGGCGATCCGTACCTGCCCGAAAACGACGCCGCGCTCGACATCCTGCACTGGACGGGGCACACCGGGTGCGTCATCGTGGCGCCGCACGTCATGGGCCTGCGCAAGAAGGACCTCGGTCTGCCGCACGTCAGCGCGGCCACCGAGAGGGAGCGGCGCGACGGCATGTGCTGGGAACAGGAAGACGAAGCCTACAACGGCGGCAAGGCCTTTAAAGTGACATGCCGTGATTACCGGGGCGTAATTGTCACGATTCTTGCGGACAACTATTACGGATATTGCAAAAAGGAGGTTAAGACTCAGATCAGTTTCTCGGCCAATCTGTTCGGCTTATGCGAGGAGGAACACGCCGGCGGAGCGGTGGCCTTCGCCTCCTACGTGTTGGGCCAGGACTTCTACGCGGACCGCACGGTGCCGCTCAAGAAGACGACCTTCGAGGCGGCGCTGAAGATCCTGGGCGAGCGGGCCGAGGCGAAGCCCGGCCGCTATGCTGTCGACCGGCGCTACGTGGATGTCTTCTACCTGCCGGAGAACGCGGAGTTCCACGTGCTTGAAGGCTTCGTCAAGTGGCCGGTGGAGGGCGGCGCGCAACAACTCGCGCTAAACATCGGCGACACCTACGTCCTGCCCTCGGGCTACCGGGTGTGGATAGAGAAGCAACGCGGCGGCACGACCTGGCGACTGGTGGGCGCGGTGGCCGACGGCACGCTGTGCCACAAACCATCCACCGTCTCCGGCGGAGGCAAGTCCGAGATCTCAAAGTCGATCACCAGCGTATTGCTGGAGGGACCGATCTTCGTGCGCGACTACCACGCGGACATGCGGCAGGTGGCCGAGATTCTGAAGAAGGACTTCTCCACGATTCACGTCCAGCCGCGCACCGACGACCGGCCCAAGCGACCGATCCTGAGCCCGGAGCGATCGCTGGGCTCGGTCATCAAGCTGCTCACGCCCTCGCCGGATTACAAGGAAGAGTACAACGACTGGGTGCGGAAACTGCCGCAGACGATCCGCCAACTGGTGTTCACGGTCAAACGCTATTACCGGCGCGAGTGGGGCGACGACTGGCAGCAGCATTTCACCGTCGACCGGATCAACGGCTACTTGGGGCACGAGCTGAAGTACCACGACCAGAAGATGGTGAGCAACTACCTCCGGGTGGGCTTCGATCCCGACGGGTCGTGGCGCATTTACAAGCTGCGTCCCGATTTCCACCCGGCCGAGAAGGTGCAGGTCGAGGACGACATCACGGCCTCCGTGGTGGTGCCGCGGGAGAGCCTGAACGACCTCGATGCGCGCTATTCCAACGCCAGCGTCAAACTGGTGACCAACTGCGAGGCACTGCTGTTCCAGCGGCCGGACGAGGCGATACATCGCGGCTTCGACGCTCAGGCCGAGGCCGACCTGGCCGCGCCGGGCACGTTCATCTCGAATTTCGAGCCGCTGAGCGTCGAGCAGGCGCGGGCGATCGTCGACCACGTGGTGGAGTTCGACCAATACACCGAACCGATGAAACAACTGCTCGAACGCTTCGTCAAGGGCTGCGGCGTCTCCTACGCCGTCTCGTCGGCGCTTCCGCGCATGGTGGACGGAAGCCCGTCTAAGAATCCGCGCTACCTGCAACAGCGCCCCGACGTGGTCAACGCGCGCGGGACTTACCTGGCCGAAATCAGCGCGCGGCTGGACCGGGAAATTCCGTCCGGCGGCCGGGTGCATTTCCCGGTGAACGCGGTGCTGGCGGGACGCCGCGGAAGTCCGCCCGACCCGAAGATCGGGCTGCCGCCGCTGGCGGTCTACAGCCCGATCCATTACCAGGATCTGCCCGAACTGTTCATGGATTTCACCTCCAGCCTGACCGGAAAATCGCCCTCCACGACGGGCTTCGGCAGCGAGGGCGCGTTGACCAAGGGCCCGTTCAATGCCCTGTGGCCGGTGGTCGACCTGAACAACGCGCTGGTCTCGTTCATCCTCACGGGCTACGCCGGCTTCACCACCGCGGCGGGCTACATCGGCCCGCACTTCCGCGTGGATCACGACATCAGCATGCTCGTGCCGGAGCTGTGGTGCCGGATGAAACCGGGCGAGCGGGACCCGGCGTTCCTGATCAAGAACGGCTATCTCGAAAAAGTGGACGACTTCGAGCTGAACGGGCGCAAAGTGCTGGCGAGCCGGCTGGGCTACCGCATGACATCGCTGTTCGCGGACCAATTTCTGGGCCGGCTGTTCGAGACGCCCGACATGGTGTTCACCGAGGAGCTGCTGCGCCCCGAGAAGCAGGACCCGGCAGCTTTCGCCACGGGCGTCGATGCGATCGTCGAATCGCAGCGCCGCGTGGCCTTGGAATACTTCGAGGACGGCAGCGTGGAGGCGGCCTGCCCGCCGCTGAAAGCGCTGCTGCACATCATGGCGCACGGCGCCTACGAGGGGCTGGGCGCGGAGGATCCGGCGCTGCGCGTGCTGTTCACGCGCGAACACCTGCTGGCAAGCGATTGGTACCGCGAACGCCTGCGGGTCAAGCAGCAGCGCGACGTCGCATTGTGGCAACGCAACATCGCGGCGCTGGAGGCATTCCGCGCCACGCCCATTCTGGCGGCCGCGGGGCGGCTGGATACGGATGCGCTGCTCGAGACGGCGCGCCGGGAATTGGCGCACGCCGGCTCGGCCGAGTACTTGGGAGAATTGACGGGCACGATCGGGGCCGACCCGTTCCATTGCCAGATTCCGGTGGCGGGCTGAACCCGCCGCCATCACAGGAGGGGGCCGCGAACCTGAGCACAGGCCCGCGCGCCTCGCAGCACGCGTCAGGCGAACCCCAAGGCCGCCGTGCGACGGCGCAGGTCGAAGTTCGCGCTTGCGGATTTCGAATTGCCGTGTACAATTTTAAGGTTCCACAAATTTCTTGGGAATCGGCCGTGCAAGCAGGTGGCAATGCGCAAGGCGCTGACGTTTCTAGGCATCCTCAACGATTCGGATATTGACTGGCTGGTCACAACGGGGGCCAAACGCGAAGTGGCGCCGGGCCACGTACTGGTGAGCGAAGGAGTGCCGATCGATTCGGTGTTCCTGGTGATCGACGGCCGCTTCTCAGTGACGGTGGCGGCGCTGGGCGGGCGGGAAGTGGCGCAGTTGATGTCCGGCGAGGTGATCGGCGAGATGTCGTTTGTCGATTCCAATCCGCCCTCGGCTTCGGTGCAGGCGCTGGAGCGCTCGGCGGTGCTGGCCGTGCCGCGGGCGCGGCTCAGCGCCAAGTTGAACGGCGACACCGCCTTCGCGTCGCGATTCTACCGCGCGCTGGCGGTGTTTCTGGCCGACCGGCTGCGCAGCACGGTGGCGACCCTGGGCTACAGCTCCACCGAAGCCCTGGACCAGGACAAGGTTTACAGGGACGAGATCGACCCGGATACGCTGGACGCGATCTCGCTGGCCGGGGCGCGCTTCGAGTGGATTCAGAAGAAGCTGCGTTCGGTCTGAGACGGAGAATCGAGCGGGAATGGCCTCCAGGAACACCAACCTCTACCGCGCCAAGGCGCTGGAGCGCTTCGCTTCACCGGACAATCTGGAGCGGCTGGTGCCGGCGGTGCACCGGCGCGACTGGATGCCGGTGCTGGTCACCGGAGTCCTGTTCGGGCTGGCGCTGGTCTGGGCCTTCGCCGGGAGCGTGCCGACGGTCGTGTCCGGCCGCGGGGTGCTGCTCAAGCCGCGGCGCGTGGTGAGGGTGCAATCCCTGGGCGGCGGCCGGCTGCTGGCGCTGGCGGTTCGCGCCGGCGACGAGGTGCAGACGGGCCAGATCATCGGCAAGCTGGGCCAGTCCGAGGTCCGCAAGCGCATCGAAGAGGACCGCGCGACGGTGGCGACGCTGACGGCGCAGGACCACATCAAGACCGCGTCGGACCAGCAGCGGCTGCAATTGCAACTGCAGCAGGACGCCGCCGAACGCAGCTCGCTGGCGGTGCAGCGTTCCACGCTGGAGGCTTCGCTGGCCAATGCGCAGGCGCTGGTCCAGCCGCTGGAGGAGCATCGCGCCGCGGTGCACGAAATGGTGAAGCAGGGGCTGCTGGGACGCGCCGCACACGATGTCTCGGATGCGGAATTCGCATACCGCGACAACGACATCCGCATCGCGGAATACAAGGCCAAGCTGTCGGAGATCGACGGGCAGATCAAGCAGATCGCGACCCGCGAAGCGCAGCTCAACCGCGAGACTCTCGAATCCACCATGGCCCGCCACAATCAGATCGGGGATATCAGCAACACCGTAGCCCTCAATGAGGTTCAACTGCGGCAGAACGGCGACATCCTGTCGGAGTTCGCCGGACGCGTGCTGGAAGTGCTGGCCACGCCCGGCCAAGTGCTGGCGCCCGGCACGGCGGTGCTCTCGCTGCAGATCGAGGATCCCGACTCGACGCTGACTTCCATCTCCTACTTCCCCATCGCCGACGGCAAGAAGATCCAGCCGGGCATGCGCATGCAGGTGACGCCCGACACGGTGGAGCGCCAGCGTTTCGGCGGCATCCTGGGCACGGTGACCAAGGTCTCCCCGCTGCCGGTGACGCGCGAGGGGGCGCAGAGCGTGATCGGGAATCCGGACGTCGTCCAGTCACTGATGAGCAGCGGCGCGTATATCGAAGTCACGGCCCGGCTGGAGACCGACCCCGCGACCTTCAGCGGTTACCGCTGGTCGTCGTCGCGCGGGCCGAACCTGAAGATGTCGTCGGGGCTGACGCACCTGAGCCGGGTGACGATCGAGGGGCGCGCGCCGATCACCTATCTGATGCCCATTCTGCGCGAGTCGTCCGGGATTTACTAACGTCCGGGAATTACTAACGTCGGGGATGTACTGAGGAATGGCATGGTAGTGAGCAGGAAAGAGGCGCCGCTCCCTTCGAAGCGAGTCCACACCCCGCTGGTGCTGCAGATGGAGGCCGTCGAATGCGGCGCCGCGGCGCTCGGGATCATCCTGGGCTATTACCGGCGCATCGTTCCGTTGGCGGTACTGCGGCGCGAGTGCGGGGTTTCGCGCGACGGCTCCAAATGCTCCAATGTGTGCAAAGCGGCGCGCAACTACGGCCTGGTGGCCAAGGCGTTCAAGAAAGACCTGACAGGGCTGAAGGAACTGCGCTACCCCTACATCGTCTTCTGGAACTTCAATCACTTTCTGGTGGTCGAGGGCTACCGCGACGGCCGGGTGTACCTGAACGATCCGGCCAGCGGCCCGCGCAGCGTGGATCTGGAAGAGTTCGACGAGTCCTACACGGGCGTGGTGATGGTGATGGAGCCGGGGCCCGAGTTCCGGCCCGGCGGCCGCAAGAAGAGTATGGCGGCGAGCATTCGCGAGCGCTTGAAAGGCTCGCTGCGCCCGCTGCTGTTCGCGGGATTCACGGCGCTGCTGCTGGTACTGCCGGGCCTGGCGACGCCGGCCCTGACCCAGACCTTCGTGGACAAGGTGCTGGTGCAGGGCTTCCGCGACTGGGGGCGGCCGCTGGTGCTGGGAATGATCATGGCGGCGCTGCTGAAGGCGTTTCTGACCGGCATCGAATTGAGAGTGCTGCGCTTCATGCAGATCAAGCTGGCGGTCTCGATGGCGGGGCGCTTCGTGTGGCGGCTGTTTCATCTGCCGGCGGCTTTTTACGCCCAGCGATACGCGGGCGAGATCAGCAGCCGCATCGCGTTAAACGACAACGTGGCCGCGGTGCTCTCGGGACGCCTGGCGACGACGGGAATCGACCTCCTGATGATGATCTTCTACCTGGCGGTGATGCTGCAGTTCGACGTGCGGCTGTCGCTGGTGGCGGCGGCGTTCGCGGGGCTGAACTTCGCCACGCTGCGCTGGATTGAACGCCGGCGCGTGGAGGGCAACTACCGGCTGGCCGCGAACATGGGCAAGACGGTGGGCTTCGGCATCGCGGGGCTGCAGAGCATCCGCACGCTCAAGGCGTCGGGGCTGGAGTCCGATTTCTTCGCGCGCTGGGCCGGCTACTTCGCCAACCTCGGCATTTCGCAGACGGAGCTGGGCCAGACCAACAACGTGCTGGGCGTGGTGCCCGCGTTCCTGACGAGCCTGATGACGGCGTGCATCCTGGTGTTCGGCGGATTCGAGGTGATGAGCGGGAAGCTGAGCATCGGCCAGCTGGTGGCATTCCAGAGCCTGACGACGAGCTTCCTGCTGCCGGTGATCAGCCTGGTGAGCCTGGGCGAGACGCTGCAGGTGCTGGAAGGCGATCTGAACCGCCTGGACGACGTGCTCAGCAACCCCGTGGCGCAGGAGCCGGAGTGGAATGAGCGCGCGGCCCGGCGGGCGGTGCGGCTGCAGGGGCGGCTCGAGTTTCGCGACGTCTCGTTCGGCTACAGCCCGGTGGTGCCGCCGCTCATCGAAGGGCTATCGTTCACCGTGGAGCCGGGCCAGCGCATCGCGCTGGTGGGCGGCAGCGGGTCGGGCAAGTCAACCATCGCCAAACTGGTGGCGGGCCTGTACCCGCCCAACGGCGGCGAGATCCTGTTCGACGGCGTGCCGGCCGGCGAGATTCCGCGCGAGGTGATGGCGCATTCGCTGGCGATGGTGGAGCAGGACATTCTGGTGTTCGGAGGGTCGGTGCGCGACAACCTGACGCTGTGGGACGCTTCCACGCCGGAAGAGAGCGTCGTGCAGGCCTGCGAGGACGCGCTGGTCAACGACGTGATTCGCGCCTTGCCCGACGGCTACCGGAGTTCGCTGCTTGAGGGCGCGGCCAACCTGAGCGGCGGCCAGCGGCAGCGGCTGGAGATCGCGCGCGCGCTGGCCTGCAACCCGTCGCTGCTGGTCATGGACGAAGCCACCAGCGCGCTGGACTCCGAAACGGAGCGGCTGATCGACCGCAACATCCGCCGGCGGGGCTGTAGCTGCGTGATCGTGGCGCACCGGTTGAGCACGATCCGCGACTGCGATGAAATCATCGTCCTCGAACAGGGCAAAGTGGTGCAGCGCGGCACGCACGCCGCGATGGTCCGCGAGGGCGGCCACTATCTGCGCCTGCTGGCCGACGATCCGGGCTCCGCGGGCGAGGAGAGCGCGGCGTGAGCGGCATACCGGTGAAGGGCCCGTCGGAGGGGATGGTGCTGTGGGACAACCAGCCGCTGTGGCTGGACGATGCGGGCACGGCCTGGAAGGTGGAATCCGGTGGGCTGGGCATCTTCGCGGCGACGCGGGGCGCGGCCGCGCGCGGAGACGTCACCCGCACGGCGCCCCGCGAGCCGGGCGGGGAGCGCGACGACAGGCCGGTCACGAGCGCGCGGCACTTTCTGTTCAGCGTGGCGCCGGGCGAGATCATACCACCCATGCCCGCGCCCGCCGGCGCCTGGCAACTCATGGCTCTATCGCTCGAAGAGAGCCGCATCCGGCCGCTGCCCTATCCGCCGCGAACGGCGGATTTGAAATTGGAGCTGGCGATTGCCCATTGGCTGGAGCATCTCGGCCGCGCTGCCGGGACCGGACAGCCCGCCGGAGGCCCGGATTTCCAACCGCGGCCGGAGGAGAACTCCCTCCAGGCGCTGGACCGGCTGACGCCGGCCTTCTATGCGGCGTGGTCCGAGAATGCGTCACACCAGGAGGAAGCAGACCGGCGCCGGTTCGAGGAGCGCCAGAGGGTGGACGAGGCGCTAGCCACGCGCGCCCTGGAGCATCTGGCCGATGCCACGGCCAGCGGGGCACGTGAACACATCGCACTCGAGGGCTCGCACCTACTGGTGGCTTTGCGGGCGATCGGACGCGTCCAGGGCATCACCATCCGGCCGGCCGTGGACGATGGGAGCCGGCAGTCCCACTTATCGGCGATCGCGCAGCGCTCTGGATTTCGCACCCGAATGGTGGTTCTCAGCGGAGCGTGGTGGGAAGACGAGAACGGTCCGCTGCTGGGGTTTCTCAAGGAGGGGAACCAGCCCGTTGCGCTCGTTCCGGCGCAAGCGGGCGTGTTTGGCGAGCCGCGCTATGAGCTGTTCGACCCGGCCGACGGGAGCCGGCGGCGCGTGGATGCGGAGACCGCCTTCTCGCTCGAGCCGCGAGGCTATGTGCTGTACCGGTCGTTCCCGCGGGACCGGCGCACGATGGCGCTGATCCGCTTCGCGCTGGAGAACAACCGGCGCGACCTGCGAGCCATCGTTCTGGCGGGCATCTTCGCCATGGCGCTCGGCCTGGTGGCTCCCCAGGCCACGTCGGTGCTGATCGATCAGGCGATCCCCGACGCCGACCGCAACATGGTGTGGCAATTGGCGCTGGCGATGCTCGCTTCGGCCGTCGGGGCGATGCTGTTCCTGCTGACGCAGTCGCTGGCGACGCTGCGGGTGCAGAGCGCGCTCTACACCGAGTTGCAGTCGGGGGTGTGGGATTTCCTGCTCAAGCTGCGCCCGGCGTTCTTCCGGCGCCACACGGCCGGGAATCTGAGCGCGCGGGCCTACGCGCTGACGCGCATGGAGCAGATTCTGTCCACTGAGGCGCTACGCACCCTGTTCGCCGGCGCGGCCTCCTTCGTGACCCTGGCGCTGATGTTCTATTACGACTTGAAGCTGGGCTGCATCGCGCTGGCCAGCGGCCTGGTAGTGGTCGGCTGGCTGGCGATCCGGGTGGGCCGACTGTCGCGGCTGCAGGCCCGGGTGCAGGAGGTGGACGGGATCCTGTCGGGGATGGTGCTGCAGCTGATCAACGCGGTATCGAAGCTGCGCGTTGCGGGCGCCGAGCGGCGCGCGTTCGCGCATTGGACCCGGGAGTACAGCCGGAAGCAGGCCCTGAGCTTGCGGGTGCAGGAGTTGAAGGACGAGATCCGGCTGGTCAACTTGACCGTGCCGGTGCTGGCGCTGGCCTCCTCGTTCCTGTACATGCTGGGGCCCGGCGTGCCGGCGGCGCGGGGTACGGACGGGGCGGCGCTGCCGCTGGGCACGTTCCTGGCTTTCATCGCCGCACAGACCATTTTCCTGACGAGCCTGACCCAGGCCTCCGACGTGCTCGCAGGCATGGTGGTGGCGTACAACCTGTGGAACCGGGTGCGCGGAATCCTCGATGAGACTCCCGAGGTGGACACCTCGAAGTCGAGCGTCGGCCGGCTGCGGGGCCGGATCGATATCGAGCACGCCACCTTCCGCTACCGCAGCGACGGGCCGATGACGCTGGAGGACGTGACGATCCACGCCACGCCGGGCCAGTGCATTGCATTGACAGGACCCTCGGGCAGCGGCAAATCGACCATCCTCAACCTGCTGCTGCACTTCGAGACGCCGATGTCGGGGGCGATCTACCTCGACGGCCACGAATTGTCGAGTCTGGACATCACGGCCGTGCGGCGGCAGATTGGCGTGGTCACGCAGGACGGCAAGATCATGTCGGGCTCGATCTTCGAGAACATCGCCAGCGGCGGCTTTTGCACCATGGAGCAGGCCTGGGAGGCGGCCCGGGCGGCAGGCCTGGCCGAGGACATCGAGAACATGCCGATGGGCATGCACACGGTGATCGCCGAAGGCGGAGGCAACATCTCGGGCGGGCAACGGCAACGGTTACTGATCGCCCGCGCGCTGGTGCGCAACCCGAGCATCGTGGTGTTCGACGAAGCCACCAGCGCACTGGACAACCGCACGCAGGCCATCGTGACCGCGAGTCTGAACCGCCTCCAGGTGACGCGCATCCTGGTGGCGCACCGGCTGAGCACGATCCGGCAGGCCGACCGGATCTACGTCATCGAGGCCGGACGCGTGGTGCAGCAGGGCAGCTACGACGAACTGGTGACTCAGGAAGGGTTGTTCGCGCGCCTGGTGCAGCGGCAAAGCGCGTAGGTTTTGCCTTAAATAAGTCATTTATTAACAATAACTTAGATGCTATTCAGGCACCCGATGCGGCGCGTGGCTGGGTGATGCTCTCCTGCACTCACCGCACAAGATTCCGGCAGGGGTGTCGAAGGGCCGGCAAGCGCAAATATAAAAAGTGTGGAACAAAGCCAATTGCCATTCATATCTTTTAGAATGAATGACTTAGTTCCTATCTTTCGATTTTCTGTTCGCTCTCTGTTCGAATTTTCAAAGAGCAGGGATAGCGGGGGAGCAGAAGCGGGCTATCAACCCAGGTTAGACCCGCCGTCAAGCAGGTTCAGGCTCATTCTTGAATTGGAAAATGCTGCATAAGAAGCAGGCCGCTCCCGGCTACGGAGCCTGGAGCCGCGTGGCGCGGTCGATTTCGTGCTTTTGGGCGAGGGTGAAGGGGGATGAGAGGTACTTGCGGGCCTCGTGGGCGGGGTCGGAGGCGGGGGTGAAGGCGATCGCGGCGTTGTAGGCCTGGAGGGCGTCGCGGCGGCGGCCACAGATGTCGTAGCACTGGCCCAGGCGGAGCCAGGCGGAGGGGCCGGAGTTGGGGTCGAGGGCCGCGGCGTGGGCGGTGGCGCGCTGGAGCTGGCCGATGGCGGCGTCGAAGTCCTCATACCAGAAGAGGAGATTGCCGCGGGCGTACTCGATGCGCTCCTCGGGGAGGGTGCGGAAGCCGGGGGCGCCGGTGCGCTTGAGGCGGTCGATGTCGTCGAGGGCCTGGAGGGCCTTCTCCTTTTCGCCCATATCGGCGTACATCTGGGAGAGCTCGAAGAGGACGAGGAAGTTGCGCGGGTAGCGGGCGTGGAGCTGCTCGATCAGGGGGATGACCTCCCACGGGCGGCGCTCGCGGCGGGCGATGACGCCGAGCAGGATCTGGGCATCGACCTTGTTGTTGACGCCCTTTTCGGCGACCAGGCGGAGGGCGCGGATGCCCTGTTCGCGGTCGCCGTGGAAGCCGGCGAGAAAACCGATCATGCGGTAGGCCAGGGGCAGCGAGCCGACCAGGTAATCGTGCGCTCCCTGCATCATGCGGGCATCCACGCGAGCGGGGTCCATCTCGGTGACGCGGTTGTGGAGCTTGCGGGCGGCGGTAGCGTCGCGGAGAGCGTCCAGCCAGGCCTTGCGCACCAGGTAGTCGTAGGTGCTGCGGAAGCCGAGGGCGACGCCCTGGGCGTAGAGGGCGTCTTCATCATTGGGATGGGCAGCGAGGGTGTGGTTGGTCAGATCGAGCACCTTGTCGATGGACGTGGAGAAGAGGCGCTGCTCGTCGGGGGTGGGCTCCATTTTGGGCCGACGGAGGAAGGGGTTGCCGCCGGTGACCATCTGGCTTTCCAGGGCGCCGCAGCGGTACATCATGCCGAAAAGGACGGCTTCGGCGAGGTGGTTGTAGCGGTCGGGGTCGGCGGGGCGGGCGGCGATGGCGCGCTGGAAGAGGGCGATGGCTTCGGGGTATTCGATGTTGTAGAAGTGCTCGAAGCCCGCGGCGACGAGAGGGTCGAGCGGCGGGCGGGCCGTGGGAGGATGGACGCGCGGCGGGGCCGCGGCTAGCAGCGCCATCAGAAGTGCGACGGCCCTCATCCGCTCTCCATCCTTTCACATTGGCATTTCATGCCGGCGTGTCCGGGATCCGGCGGCGCGGTGGACCCCCCGAGGCGGCGGAGCGCCCAGCGGGCGTGCGCGGCGACGCCGGGATCGGAAGAGGCGGCGAGGCGCTCGAGAACGGAGCGGCAGCGCGGGTCGCCGGAGTTGCCCATGACGGTGGCGGCGTTGCGGAGCAGGCCGGAGCGGCGGGCGCGCCAGAGCGGAGTGCGGCGGAAGCGGGCGCGGAATTCGGCCTCGGTGAGGGACGCGATTTCGATGGGGTCGGGGCGGGCGTGGAGGGGCTGGAAGGCGGGTTCCGCGGTGACGGGCGCGCGGGAGTTCCAGGGGCAAACGTCCTGGCAGATGTCGCAGCCGAAGAGCAGATCGCCGGTGGGGGCGCGCAGGGGCTCGGGCGTGGGGCCGCGCTGCTCGATGGTCAGGGTGGAGATGCAGAGGCGGGCGTCGAGCTGCCACGCCGGGCCGGAAGGGCCGGGATTGGGAACGAGGGCCTGGGTGGGGCAGGCGTCGATGCAGCGGCGGCAGACGCCACACCGGTCGGGCGGCGGCGAGTCGGGCGGGAGGGCGACGGAGACGAGGATCCCGCCCAGGAAGAACCAGGAGCCGAGGGGCTGGTTGATCAGACAAGTGTTCTTGCCGATCCAGCCGAGGCCGGCGGCCTGGGCATAGGCGCGTTCGAGCAGCGGCGCGGTGTCGACCGAGATGCGGTACTCGAAATCGCCCCACAGATCGCGCAGTTGCGTCGCCAGCCGCTCCAGGGCGGCGCGGAGGACGTCGTGGTAGTCGCCGGAGCCCCAGGCATAGCAGGAGACTTTTCCGGAGCCGGGCACGGGTTCCGGCTCTTTCGTCTTGTATAACTTGCCGACGCAGAGGACGCTTTGGGCCGCGGGCAGCAGATGGCGCGGGTCGGCGCGGGCGGCGAGGCGATGGTCGGCCAAGTAGTCCATCGGGCCAGCCAGGCCGGCCGCAACCCATTGCCGATAAAAGGCAAACTCGGACAGGGGGAGAGCCGGGGCGACGCCGGCGAGCTCGAAGCCGCAGGCGCGGGCGAGTTCAATGAACCGTTGCCGAGTGGGGGTCTCGCGCTGCGGCGCTATCTCCATGTAAATCATGCTACTACGCTCCAGGGCCGAGTACTGAGGGGTACCGTTCGGCGCGGGATATTACCAATCGGAGTCTATTCCTCCCCATTCGACCGGAGTTGGTACTCCTTTGCGGTCGATTTGCATAGAATTCAGAGGAGAAGAAATCCGTCCGGATCATCGAGGTGAGGGAGCGGTTTGAATCATGCATAAACCTGTAAAGTATGTCGAAAAGGCTGCGGCCGTGGCTGCGAATGCCATGTGGCAGGCCTTTGACACGCTGAACCAGATCAAGCAGAACCCGGGCTTTACGCCGAAGTGGTCGGAACAGCCGCTGTTGAAATCGTACGAAAAGATGAAGCCCAAGCTGGGCTGGCCGCGGACGACGGATTCGCTGTGCCCCAAGTGCATTCCGGAGATCCGCCAGCAGGTGATTGACGGCAAGAAGGACGTCAGCATCCTGGTGAACGAGCGGCCGGGCGAGATCAAGGCCCAGATCATCGAGCGCGACGGCAAGATCCTGATGGTGAAGGACTGCCCAATTCACGGCCACTTCGAGGACGTGATGGCGATCGACACGGCGTTTTTCAAGCACCTGGAAGAGGTCTTTCCGGGGCGCGACATCCGGGCGCACAACGACGCCGACCTGCATCATCACGGCTCGTCGACGATCACGCACGGGCGCGGCGCGGTGCTGACGATCGACCTGACCAACCGCTGCAACATGATGTGCGACCCGTGCTTCATGGACGCCAACCAGGTCGGGTTCGTGCACGAGCTGAGCTGGGAAGACATCAAGACGATGCTCGACAACGCGCTGCGGATCAAGCCGCACCGCCAGATGTCGGTGCAGTTTTCGGGCGGCGAGCCGACGCTGTCGCCGTACTTCCTGGACGCGGTACGGTACTGCGTGCAGGTGGGCTACAAGTTGACCCAGGCGGCGACCAACGGGATCGAGTTCGCCAAGTCGAAGGAGTTTTGCGAGAAGGCGGCCGAGGCCGGCCTGCGGTACGCCTACCTGCAGTTTGACGGCATCGGCAACGCGGCCAATTCGCACCGCAAGGTGGGCAACCTGTTCGACGTGAAGCTGCGGGCGATCGAGAACCTGCACTCGGCGGGGGTGGACATCGTGCCGGTGATCACGCTCATCAACGGCATCAACAACGAGCAGGTGGGACGGATCATCCAGTTCGCGCTGGACAACCCCAAGAAGATCAGCTTCCTGAGCTTCCAGCCGGTGTCGTTCACGGGTCGCGACGAGGCGGTCACCGACGAGCGGCGCCAGGCCCAGCGCTACACGCTGTCGCACCTGGCGCACGACGTCAAGAAGCAGACCGGGCTGGGCGAGCCGACGCGCGACTGGTACCCGATCTCGTTCATGGGCACCTTCTCCGACTGGGCCGACCTGGTGCACGGGCCGGCGGCCGACTGGGGCCACCTGAGCTGCGGCTGCCATCCCAACTGCGGCGTGGGCATGGGCCTGATGATCGACAAGGAAACCAAGGAAGCCGTGCCGGTGACGGCGTTCCTGAACGGCGACCGGCTGGCGCGCGACATTCAGCGGATCAACGACGCGGCGCGCGGACGGTTCCTCTCGGTGGCGGGCATGGCGCTGTCGCTGATGCGCAACTACAACCCGTTCACCGCGCCCAGGCACTTCAAGCTGGTCGACCTGCTGCAGAAGTTCGACAAGACCTTCGGCGCCACGGGCAATACCTACGGCAAGACCGGCGCGGGGCGCACCAAAGAGGACATCGAGCGGCGGCGCAAGGACCGCTGGAATTTCCTGTTCATCGCCGGGATGTGGTTCCAGGATCTGTTCAACTACGATTTCCGGCGCACCGAGCAGTGCATCATTCCCTACGCCACGCAGGAGGGCGAGATCAGCTTCTGCGCATACAATACCGGCGTCGGCTGGCGCAATATCGTCGAGAAGATGCACATGACCGCCACGCTGACCAAGTGGTATGAGGAGCACGGGCGGCACGAGATCTTCGCCGGCGGCAAGAAAGTGGCATTGAACTCTACCGAGCATGCGCTGGTGCTGCGCGAGGAGATCGTCACCAATGAGGTGCAGCACGACCTGGACAAGCTGGGCATCGCCAAGACGGCGCGCGAGGAGAAGATGCGGGCGCGCGACGAGCGGCTGAAGAAGGTGCAGGATGAGGAGAACGCCAAGATGATGGCGCTCTACAAGAAGCACATCCTGAAGGAGCCCGAGTTGAACCTGGTTCAGATTGGCGGGGCCAATGGCGGGATCCAGGCCGCTCCCAAGCCGGCTCCGGCGGAGACCGAACAGCGCGAGGAGATCGGCAGCTTCGGCGACTGAGCGGACCCGAACATTCACACGGCGACGGAACGCCCGGCTGAACGGCCGGGCGTTTTGTTGCTACGGCCGGGACTGCGGCGGGCGGCGGTGCGGGCAGGCGCGTTCAGGCCTTCAACACTTCGCGCACTTTGGCCGCCAGGGCGGCGGGGGTGAAGGGTTTGGCCAGGTGGTGGAAGTTCTCGTCCGCCATGAGTTGCTCCAACTGGGCATCGGTCGCGTAGCCGGAGACGTACAGCACTTTCACCGACGGGCGCAGAGCCCGCAGCTCCCGGGCCAATTGCGGCCCCGTCATGCCGGGCATCAAGACGTCGGAAACGAGCATCTCGATGGCGCCGGGATGGGCGGCCGCGACGGCCAGGGCCGCGGCCCCGCCGGCGGCTTCCAGCACCGTGTAGCCGTGGCTCCGCAGAATCGTCGCGCTGAGCTCGCGCACCTGCGGCTGATCCTCCACCAGCAGCACCGTCTCGCGTCCGGCCGAGGCGACACTCATCGGCGCGGCTTCTGGTTCCGGCATTGCCGAGCCCGCCACGCGCGGCAGAAAGATGCGGAAGCAGGCGCCGGCTCCCGGCGCGCTCTGAACTTCGATCCAGCCGCTGCTTTGACGGACGATGCCGTAGACCGTGGACAGGCCGAGTCCCGTGCCCACGGTCTGGGGCTTGGTGGTGAAAAACGGCTCGAAGACGTGGCGCAGGGTCTCGGCGTCCATGCCGACCCCGGTATCGGAAACGGCCAGACGGACGAACTCGCCGGGCCGCGCCCCGACGTTGCGCGACGCCTGCGCGGCATCGACCTGCACGTTGCGGGTTTCGATGGTCAGCCGCCCTCCGGCGCTCATCGCGTCGCGCGCGTTGACCGCCAGGTTCATCAGGATTTGCAGGATCTGCGTCGGGTCGGCCAGGACGTCGCCCAGCCGCGGGTCGAGCACGGTTTCAAATTCGATAGATTCGCCGATCAGGCGCTCCAGCATCCGGCGCGACTCCAGCACGAGGTGGTTCAGGTTGACCTGTTTCGGCTCGATCACGCGTTTGCGGCTGAAGGCGAGCAACTGCCGGACCAGCTCCGCCGCCTGCTGGCCCGCCGTCCGGATGCTGGCCACCTCGGCCCGCATCGGGTCGCCGGCCGGCAGCGCCGTGAGCAGCATCTCGCAGTAGCCGTTGATGACGGTCAGATGGTTGTTGAAGTCGTGGGCCACGCCTCCGGCCAGGCGGCCCACGCTCTCCATTTTCTGGGCCTGGAGAAACTGCAGTTCCAGCCGGGCCCGCTCTTCCTCGGCCTGCTTGCGCTGCGTGATGTCCATGAAAAAGACCAGACGCGCGGCCTGCCCATCCAGCTCGACCGGCACGGCGGAGACCTCCACTTCAAACGTCGTCCCATCCAGCCGTACATAGCGCTCTTCCAGGGGCGGAGAAAGGGTGTCCGGGCCGCGGCCCGCGCGCTCCCGGACGGCATCGTGGCAGTCGGGATGGATCAAGCTGTAAATCGGCCGGCCCACGACGTCGTCCAGGGAAGACGCCCGGAACATGCGCAGCCCGGCGGGGCTCATGTAGACCACGCACGCTTTGACGTGGACCAGGATGCCCACGGGCAGGCACTCCACCAGCTGGCGGAAGCGCTTCTCGCTGCCGCGCAGCGCCTCCTCGGCCAGCTTGCGTCTGCGCTCCTCCTCCAGCCGCCCCACAGCGTAGGAGATATCGGCCGCCATCTCCTCGACCAGCGCCACCTCCTTGGCGTCGAAGAAGTGCGGTTCGGCCGCGAAAATCGCCAGGACCCCAACCACGCCTCCCTGCCCGCTGAGCGGCACGCAGACCGCCGAACGCAGCCCGAACGACCAGGCCCGCTCTTGCCATGGCGTGCGATCGGGATTCGTGGACATGTCGTCGACGACGCTCACCCGTCCGGTGAGGAAGGCTCGGGCGATGGGATGATCGCCCGGCGCGCCTGATCCGGCGGAGAGCGGCAGGACGCCCGGTGGGTATTCAGAAGTTTTCGCGCAGGCCACCGGACGGAGGAAGGTCCGGTCCTCGTCCGGCAGGCCGATCGCGACCAGATTGAAACCGCCTTCCTCCACACCGATCCGGCACACGCTGTCGAAAACCTCCTGTGGCGTGGCGGCCTTGGCAATTGCCTCGTTGCTGCCGCTGAGCACAGCGTACAGGCGGTTGGCGTTTTCCAGTTGCTTGCGCTGCCGGTTGCGCTCGGTGATGTCGCGGACGATCGCCTGGTAATATGTTCTGCCCTCCACTACGATCGGGCGGACGTTGGTCTCGACCGGAAAGACCGAGCCGTCCTTGCGCGCGTGTTGCGTCTCGAACAGTAGCGCCGATTCCGACCGCACCCGCCGCCACTGTTCCTGGAACGCAGCGCGCTCTTCCTGGCTGTGCAACGCCGCCACATGCAGGCCCAACAACTCGTCGCGGGAGTAACCGTACATCTCCAGCGCCCGTTCGTTGGTCTCCAGAATCCGGCTGTCCTCATCCACGAGCAGGATCGCGTCCAGGGCCGAGCGGCTGAGGTAGTTGTAGTGACTCGCGAGCACCTCTTTTTCCAACTCGGCTTTGTGCCGCGCCTCCAGGAATCGCAAAAGCTGCAACCGCCACAGAGAGGCGATGCTCAGACCGGCCGCCCCGATCAGCAGCAGGATGACGATCACAATCGGAATGGCGCGCTGGCGGATCGGCCCTTCAATGCGCGCCAGGGGAATCCTGGAAATCAGCAGCCACTCGGAATCGGGCAGGGCGCACACGGCGGCCATGATCGGCCGCCCGATGGGGTCCACTCCCGACACCAGTCCTCTGTGCCCCAGAATGGCTTTGACGGCGACGACTGTGGTACGGCTCAACGGAATGCGCAGCAGCCGGCGGGCGCCTCCTTTTTCTGCAGGCCAGTCCAGGAGCAGGGCTTCGTCACCTGCGCGGCGAGCCAGCACCGTCTCCCCTGCGCTGACTGGCCCGAGTGGCCGGTCCAGAATGGGGAAAATAGTCCGGTCGGGATCGATCCCCAAGGAGAGAACACCGAAGGGTTCGCGCTCCGCCTTGAGCCGCAGCGGAACGTTCAAGCCCAGGTGGAACTGGCCGCCGTAGCTGTCCGCGTGCAGATCGCGCAGGAAGGCGAGTTTCGCACTCAAGGCCTGCTCCACCACCTCCCGGAAATGCGCCTCGTCGCCGTACGCGCTGCCGGCGTGTGCAATCAGTTTTGCATGGCGATCGAACAGGAACGCGTTGGCATAGCGCGAACCTGCGCACAGCGTCTCCATCCACTGCGCAATCGCCTGTTTCTGTTGCGGCGCAGCCTGGCCCTGGACGACCTCGCGCAGCGCGTTCATCATGGGCCGGTTGGCGGTGACGATCCTGGCGTCCTCGAAGCGTTCATCCGACCACATCTGAAGCTGGTTCAGCTTCAGGTCCGCCACGCTGTTCAGCTGGTCGCGAACCTGCCGCTCCGCGGCGTCGCGCATCTGCCGGTAGGTGAAATAGCCCGCCACGCCGACGGCCGCAGCCGTGGCCAGGAAGATCGCCAGCATCCAGCGGGAGATGCGCCGGTAATACGAATCCGAGGGCATGACATGCTGCAGACGGACGGGATCCAACCCGCCGGTGGAACTGCGACGGACCTCAGTCCGCGCGTACCGGCGTGACAGGCGTCACTGCGAGTATACATGGGCGCGTGGGTAAAATCAGTCAGTCCAGCCGCTGTAGTCCGGCTGCGAGCAGTCTCCCGTTGTGGATGCGATCCGCCTCGAGTGCCGGCAGGATTGAGAGCCGATCTTCCGGCCTAGATTCTGTCGTCACGAGATGAAGATTTCAAACAAATAGCACATGGATTGTTCTAATTTCGTGTCATGATGGGGCATGAAGTTGGCCCATCGGCGGCATGACATTACGGATCGCGTGTGGTCCATTCTGGAGCCACATCTCCCTGGCAGAAAAGGCACTTGGGGCGGTATCGGGCGAGACAACCGCCGCTTCATCAATGCCGTTTTCTGGATCCTCCGCACGGGGGCCCCGTGGCGCGATTTGCCGCCCGACTACGGGGACTGGAAGAACACCCATCGCCGCTTCTGCCGCTGGCGCGACAAGGGCACGTGGGAAGCTCTGCTGGAGCGCTTGATCGATCAGCCGGATTTTGAGTGGCTGATGATCGACGCCAGCCACATCAAGGTCCACCCGCATGGCACCGGAGCGCGGGGCGGCAACCAGGAAATGGGCCGCACAAAAGGGGGCTCAACACAAAGCTACACTTGGCCGTGGATGCGCATGGTCTGCCGGTCCGAGTTGTTATTACGCCAGGTCCCACTGCGGATTGTACGCAAGCTAGTCTTCTAATTGAAGGACTTACAGCCCAGAACCTGTTGGCTGACCGGGGTTACGACACGGACGCCATCCTGGCCCAGGCACGCCGGCAGGGCATGGAGCCCGTCATACCGCCCCAAGGCCGCCGCAAGCTACAACACACCTATGATCGGGACCTGTACAAGCTGAGGCATCTGGTGGAGAATGCCTTCCTGCACCTGAAACGATGGCGTGGAATTGCTACGCGGTACGCCAAAAACAGTGCTTCCTTCCTCGCTGCCGTCTATATCCGGTGTATCGCAATCTGGGCGAGCATCTCGTGACGACAGAATCTAGAACACCTGCCGTAATCCCTGGCCGGCCAGCAGAAGGCCCAGCAGGACGGCCCAACACAATACGATGATGCGCAGCGGGCGCGATGGAACCCGCCCGGCGAGAAACGCCCCGGCCAGCGCTCCCACGACGCCACCCGACAACAGCCGCATCAACACGGCCTGGTCCCAACTGCCCCCCGCCACGTGCACTCCGGCGGCGCACGCCGAGACCGCCAGCCCAAACACCAGATCCGTGCCCACCACCTGCGCCGGCTCGAGATTGGTCAGGTGAAACAGCACCACCGTGCCCAGCGCGCCCGCTCCGGCCGAGGAAAACCCGACTTCCAGACCGATCGGAAAGCTGAACAACGGCAGGATCTGGGAACGATCCCGGCGATGCCCGCTGCCGTTCCATGCGCGAAGCAGTCCGAAGGCCGCGGTCACCGTGACGGTGGCGCCGACAATCGCCAGCACCCACGGCTGGGTGCCTCCCACCGCCAGCTTGCGCAGCAGCAACGGCCCGATCAGCGCGCCGGGCACGCCGCCAGCCAGCAGCAACACAAGCGTCCTACCGTGCACCTTCCGCCGCGCGGTGAACAGGCCCGCCGACAGGACTTTCACGCACGAGGAGAACAGCAGCGCGGTGCCCACGCTGGTCGCCGGCGGCATGCCGAAGAACAACATCAGCAGCGGCGCGGTGAGCACGCCGCCGCCCACTCCCGTGATGCCGATGGCCAGCCCTATGAAGAGGCCGATGAGGGTCAGCATGCACGTACCGCGGCCACTTCAGAGACGGGGATGGTCAGCGCGCCGGGCCGGCGTCGTGACAACAGGTAATCCGCGACGAACCTCACGTTCCTGCTATTTTATCGGACTTTGCCCGGCCCGCTGGGGACCCTGTGGTCCCCACGATTCAACCACGCCGGGCAGCGGGTCCCCGAAGGGAAACACAACCGCGCGCGGCTGTGTTTCGCGCCTGAGCAGCCCGGCATAAACTAGAAGCTTATGAGCGCTCCGTCAACCGTGATCCATCCGCCCGCCCGGCTGCTGCTGGCCCCCGGCCCTTCGCCGCTCCATCCGCGCATTTATGCCGCGCTGAGCCAGCCCATCGTCGGCCATCTCGACCCCTACCTGTTCGAAGTCTTCGACCAGATCCGAGGCGGGCTGCAAGTGTGCTGGGGCACGCGCAACGAGTTCACCCACGTGATCCCCGGCACCGGCCACGCCGGCATGGAGGCCGCGGTGGTCAACTTCGTCGCGCCCGGGGCGCGCTTCGCCGTTCTTGTGAACGGCATGTTCGGCGAACGCCTGTGCGAGATGGGCCGCCGCCGCGGCGCACAGCTATTACGCTTCGACAAGCCCTGGGGCGAGGTTTTTTCAGATCAAGAGGCCGCCGATTTCATAACGCGGGAACGGCCCGACGTGGCGGCGTTCGTCCATGCCGAGACCTCCACCGGCGCACTTCAGGACGGCCGCGCCATCGCCCAGGCCGCGCGCAAGATCGGCGCGCTGACCATCGCCGACTGCGTCGCCAGCCTCGGCGGCATCCCCCTCGAGCTCGACGCCATGGGCGTCGACGTGGCCTACAGCGGCAGCCAGAAGGCCCTCGGCGCGCCTCCCGGCCTGGCGCCCATCACCTGCTCGCCGCGCGCCGTGGAACGGCTCCGCGCGCGCCCGGCGCCCGTGCCCTATTACCTCGATCTGCGGCTCATCGCCGATTACTATGGGCCGTCGCGGCGCTACCATCACACGCCGCCCGTCCCGTTGTTGTACGCCTTGCGCGAGGCGCTGGCCATCATCGAGGAAGAGGGTCCCGACAACCGTTTCGCGCGCCACCGGGCCAATCACGAAGCCTGCGCCGCGGGTCTTGAAAAGCTGGGCCTGTCGTTGCTCGTCGCCAAGCCCCATCGCCTGTGGACGGTGATCGCGCCGCGCGTGCCCGCCGGTGTCGACGACGCGCTGCTGCGCCGCAGCCTGTTCCAGAACCACGGCATCGACATCGCGGGCGGCATCGGAATTCTCGCCGGCCAGATCCTGCGCATCGGCACGATGGGCTACGGCTCGTCGGCGGAGAATGTGAAGCTGCTGCTCGCCGCGCTGGAAGAAGCCCTGCGCGAGCAAGGCTACACCGGCTAGCGCCGGGCCCGCGCGTTCACTCGACTTTGCGATAGACCAGGTTCACCACCCCCGGCTGCTCGCGGATTGTCACCGCGAGTCCCGGCTCCATCAGCTCGCGGCCCGCGTGCTTCGTTTCCTGCTGAGAACCAAGCTCACGCACGGCGTAGCGCGCCGACGGATCCAGCCCGCGCAGCCGGAATTGCGCCGTCTCGAACATGCTCTCCGGCCGCCGGAAGGCCTGCACCATGCCCTGTTTCCGGCCGGGGTCGTCGAACTGCCACGCCAGCCACACTGACGGCTCGGTGCTGTAGGGCGTCAGCGGATAATAGTCGCCGTAGTACAGCGGCGCCACTTCGCGCCACTGCCCCAGGAGACGCTGGATCGCGGGCGCGTCCGTCTCCACCCGTTCCACGTCCAGGCCGATGCCCACCGCGGGCGTCATCTGGCTCCAGAAGATGTACGGGTCCAGCGAATTGAAGGCCGTGCCGAAGTACGGCACCCACATCGCCAGACCGTAAGTGAACTGCTGCATCGACGCCGGCACGTAGGCGAAATCGCTGCGCCACAGCGGCACTGCGCGCCGCAGCGTCTCCAGGTCCAGCCGCCGCCCGCCCGAGGCGCAGGTGTCGATCAGCATCTTGGGGAAGCGCCGCCGCAGCTCGTCCCAATAGGCCAGGTACCCCATCAAGTGTTGCATCTCGGTGATGCCCTGCCGGTCCACGGCGTCGTGAGCGCGCCACAGTCCCAGCGGCTCGAAATTGAAGTCCTGCCGGTACAGGTCGATGCCCTGCCCGGCGATGATTTTGCTGACGTGCTCGGTCAGCCACTGCCGGGCCTGCGGGTTGCCCAGGAACAGCAGCTTGTCGTGCTCATCCGAGCCGATCAGCCACTCCGGGTGCTGTTCCCACAGCCATGAGCCCTTCGTCACGCGCTCCGGCTCGAACCATACAATCGTCTTCACGCCGCCCTGGTGCGCGGCCGCCGAAATGGGCGTGAATCCGTGCGGGAAGCGGCGTGGATCGGGGTCCCACGTGCCCGTGTTCCACCAGCCTTTCTGGAATGCGTACCAGCCCGCGTCCATCCACCAGTAGTCGATCTTGACGCCGGTTTTGAACATGCGCGCCAGGTAATCCAACTGGTTCTCTTCGGTGGCGTCCTGCATCTCGATGGTCTCGCGGCCCGTGCCCCCGGAGATCTGCGGCGGCGGCAGCCGGCCGCCCGGCCGCGGCAGATTGTCGGCGATCATCCAGCGCCGCCACGCGTTCTGCGCGGCGGTCCAGTCGCCCTCCCAGAATTGCAGCGCCACCAGCGGCGTGCGCACCTCCTCGCCCGCGAGCAGCCGGAAATGCGTTCGCTCCTGCCCCGCCGTCACCCGCACGCCGCGTTGCTGGTCGCGCGCGAACTGGGCCGCCCACTGCCCCGGCCAGCCCAAACCGATGATGATTCCCTGCCCCGGCCATTCCAGATTGAAGTAGCACATCGGGCCGTCGGTCGGCCGCCCGCCCACGGAGGCCAGCCGCTGTGACTGGCCCGCCGCAAGCACTGTCGTCAGCGGCTGGAAATCGGTGGGCGAATTCGGGCTGCCCGTGGAGTGATGCAACACAAATTCGCCCTGCCCGCCGCGCGCGAACTGCGTATCCAAAGCCTGCAGATTCTCAATGATCGGTGTCGGCACGGTGGATGTGTTCTTCAAATACACAGTCCACTCGACCACCGGAAAATCCGAGTACTCGACGGCCACCGCGCGTACCACCAGGCCGGTCTGCGGATCCGTGTAGGTCGCCACATGCTCCGTCCGATTCGCGTCCATCTGCCGCGTCGCGCGCTCCACGCGCCAGTCCTTCAACAACTCCGCCGATTCGCGCCCGTCGTAGCGGAACGAGAACGGCGCCTCGGTGTTGTACGCCCCGGCCAGCGGCCCCTGTTGCAAATCCGCCAGCCACAATTTGGTCCCGTCCTGGAGCGTCACCCGCGCCTCGGCCCAATCCGCCTGGTCCCACTCGCCCTGCCACGTCAACCCGTGTTTTCCAGTCGCCTCCAGCTTCAGCTTGAATTCACGCGCGCCGTGCAGCTCCACCGCCACCGGCACGCCCTTGAGCCCCTCATGCAGCACCGGCGAGCGGAACAGTTCGTGCCCATCCGTCTCCACCGTCGCCACCACGCTGCCCCGGCCGCCATTGGAGTAATACCCCAGGTCGTTGCTGTTGACGCCCGCCACGGCTTCGAAGCGCGCCGCCGGCGCGGGCAGGATCACGCTCACCTCGCCCGGCGACGGCATCGCCACACCGCGCTCGTATTTGGTTCCGGCGATGGAGAACGCGCGGTCCTTGATGCGGTTGCGCTCCAGAGTCCCGCTGCGCAGTTGCACCAGCAGGTGCGCCGGCGCAACGCCCGCATCCGCCTGAGCCAGGAATTTCGCGTTGGTCCATCGCCGCGCGTTGTCGGCCGGCCCGGCCGCAGCCAGCACGCCGGCCAGCACCAGAGGCAGCCCGGCGAGTCTGGGGAATGAGGGGTTACGTGTGCTCATAAGCTGGTCGGAAGTATATCTCAACTCACTCCCCTCCTGCGTTCATCCAGGCGCCTTACCGTAACGGCAGTTTCAGTTGCGCGATCGCCGCGGCGTTGTGCCGATCCCCGCCAGCCTTCATCAGGCCCGAGGGCAGTGCGCCGGAGGCGTCGCGCTAGCGTCAGGAAATGTGCCACCACGCTAAGGTGCTGTTCCCTTACGCGTACGCATCCGATAATGTGGATAGGGAGCCTACGCCATGTTGCGGCATGTCTTCATCCATCTTTCTGAACATCGGCAGCTGCGACGGTGGATGGAAACTTCGCGCCTCACCGAGGGCCTGACGCGGCGCTTCGTCGCCGGGCACACACTGGATGCCGCCATGGAGGTCTGTCGTAAGCTCCACGCCGAGCGGCTTGCGGCCACGATCGACCAGCTTGGCGAGAGCGTGACTACGACCGCTGAAGCGGCCCAGTTCCGCGCCGGCATCGAGGGGATCTACCACGCCATAGCGCAAACGGGACTGCCGCTGACGGTCTCCATCAAGCTCACACAACTGGGCTTAAGTCTCTCCACCGAGTTGTGCCGGGCCAACACGGCGATGCTTGCGAGAATCGCCGCCGACCAGGACAGCCGGCTGGAGATCGACATGGAGTCGAGCGAGTATGTGGACCGCACGCTGGCCATCGTCGAGGAGATGCACCAACAGTACGGCCACGTGCGCTGCGTGCTGCAGGCTTACCTCTATCGCAGCGCGGACGACCTGCGGCGCATGAATCGCCTGGGCATCCCCGTCCGGCTGTGCAAGGGGGCCTACGACGAGCCGGCCGCAGTGGCCTTTCCCGAAAAATCAGAGGTTGACCGGAATTATTTGAAACTAAGCCGGTTGCTGATCGCGGAAGGGGCCTTCCCGGCGATTGCGACGCACGATCCGCAGATGATCGAGGGCACGCTTGCCGCCGTGCGCGAGACGGGCCGCAAACGTGAGGATTTCGAGTTCCAGATGCTGTACGGCGTGCGCCGCGACCTGCAGGCCAGCCTGGCCGCGAAAGGCTACGGCGTGCGGCTGTACGTGCCGTTCGGCGACGCCTGGTATCCGTACTTCATGCGCCGCCTGGCCGAACGCCCGGCCAATGTGATCTTCCTGGCCAAAAACCTGCTGCGGGCCTAAGTTCCGAGGTTCCCAGAAAGCCTTGGAACTTTGCACCCCGGCATCAGTCTAAACAAGTAGCGGAGGCGAATGAAGTACTGGGCGTATTTCGTGGCCAAACTGGCGGCCGTAGTGCTGTTCATGCGCGCAGTGTGGGACGGCTTGGTCTGGCTGCTCCCCGAACCGGAGTTGTTCCTGAGCCACAGGGTTTCGCGCTTCGGTCAGGATCTGGCGTGGACCACATTGATTCTGTTGTATTTCCTGTTTGGGATCGGTTTAGTGTACGTGGCCGTGTGGGACCAGCGGATGCGCTGCCGGACCTGCCTGCGGCGGCTCAGAATGCCGCTGGAAACAGGCTCGTGGAGCCGTGCGACGCTGCTGAGCCCGCCGCAAAGGGAGTCGATCTGTCCTTACGGCCACGGAACCTTAACGGAGCCCGAGGTGCACACCACCGGCCAGAAGGCGGCCGAATGGACCCCGCACGACGAGGACATCTGGAAAGAGCTGGAGAGCCTGGACAAGCGAAAATAGGCTCCTGACCGGCTCGTGGCGAAAAACGGCTTAATGTTGCTAAGTCATTTGTTTGCCATAGATCTACCCTGGCGCATGGTGCGGCGTGTTAATGTTGGTCAAGATGCCCCCTGAATTCGCTTAAGTCCTTTGTTTGCCATAGATCCACCGTGAAGTACGGTGACGGTCGCGTAAGTCACCTGAAATGAGGCACTTGCGCCAACGGTGTGCACGCATTTTCCGCCAATTTCGGCTAAGTCCTTTAGAAAACCGTAGTTGCGCGGAATGGCAAAAACCCGGTATTTTCACGGTCAGAACACGGTAAAAACCGTGTTTTTCACGGTGACGTCGAATCTGGCGCACGGTGCGTGGGGGGGGGGCGCGGTCAGGACGCGGCTCGGCGTGCTGGCACCGGGTAGCAGGTTCTAACTAGCCGGCGATGGTCCAGTTTGTGGTGGCGGCGTCCGTTCGGACCAAACCGTTTGCGGAGATTGTGGAGGGAGCGAAACGCCGATAGAGGTTGACGCCGGGAAGACACTGGGAAGCCGGAGCCGGAGGTCCGGCGCGGACGTGGACGATAGCCCCACACGGGAGACGTCCATCCAAGGATTGAGACGACGGTAGATGAGGACGGCGAATCTGGTTTAACGCAACCTGGCGTATTCGGCCTTAGCCTGGCGTAGAACCGGGATGTCGGGGTCGGCGTTGTTCCAGAGGGTGAGAAAATGCTGGTAGGCAGTCCTGGCCCTGGTCTCTTCTCCCGACAACGCGAGCGCCCGGGCCAATTGCAGGCGCGCCAGCGCGCCCACGGGATCGCTCAGAATGAGGCCGCAATGATCGAGAATCTTCTGGAACTCGGCGGCGGCCTCGGCGCCCTTGTGTGCAGCCAGATAGGCCTCTCCCCGCACATACGCCGGATAGAGGTTTCCAAAGAAGACAAAAAAGCCACAGCCCGTCACCGCCAGTTCGTCGGGAACGGCGATCTGTAACTGCTCGATCGCCTTTGAGGACTCGTTGTGCTTCAATGCGAAAAGTCCGCGCAGCGCCGGCAGATAACTGAATCTGACCGACGTATCTTCCGGGAAGCGCCTGTCGAGGTCGTCCGCGAGTGCCTGCGGCCGGGAAGAATCGCCCGCCAACGCCAGTGCGAACGCAGCGCCGAATTCCACATCCCGGCCCCTGGAAGACTCGAGTGCCGCCATCGCGCCGCGCCGCGCCGCTGGTGCGTTCCCGAAGAAAGCTTCCCACACTGCCTCTCCGGCTTCGAACATCGCCGCCCTTTCCCGCTGGCCCGCCTGCCGGGCCAGGCCCGCCGCGCGGCGGGACATTGTCCCAGCCTGCTGCAGGCGACCCGAGTGAGCCAACACCAAAGCCTCCTGGTAGGTCAGCCAGTCTTCCACTCCGGTTCTTCCCCGGCTCAGGGCAATCGCCCGCTCCATGCCAGGCCTGTCATCCGTCAAGAATGCAATGTAATATCGCGCGATCAGATTCTCCGCCATTTCGAGTTTCCGTTCGGAGGCGCGCTGGAGGGCCGCCTGGGCCTCTTGGAGACGGTCGAGCCAGATATAGCTGAAGGCGAGATTGACGTATGCGGGACTAAGTCAGGGTTCAACCCGATCGCTTTGTTGGCTTCTTCGATCGACTGTTCATATCTGCCGGTGCCCTGGTTAACAAGCCCCGATAACAACGCGTGAGTATTGGCGTCGCGAGGATAAGTTTGCGCCCACGACTCACAAGTCTGTCGCGCCTTCTCCAGGTTTCCCGTCACCTGCCGATCATAGGTAACCTCAATAAAGAACTTCTCCCGCTCGCTGACGCGGTCCCGCAACTGATAGGCCTTGCTCGTGCACTCCGAGGAAAGAGAGACTCTCCCATGCTGCTGTAGACGAGCCCCAAGTGAGCGTATGCCATCGCGAATCTTGGGTCGATCTCAATGGCGCGCTTGAAAAGGGGTACGGCAGAGGCAAGACCAGTTGAGAAGGCAACCTTAAAGCCCGAGCTATAAGCTTTCAGGGCTTCGAACGTAGGGCGTGGTGGCCGCAGGCGAGCGGCGTGTCGTGCTGTTGGACCGTGGTGAGCGATTCGCCCACCCGGGTTCTGAATGTACTGGCAATCCGGCTGAGGGCGTTCAGGACGTCTTCTCTTCTTGCCGCTTGCACCTGCTGCTCGTCGAGGGTGTCTCCGGTACGGCAGTTCTGGGCGCGCAGCCCCAAGACGTACTGGCTTCCGAGGCGCGCAATCGACCCGTCCAGGACGGCGGCACTGGCGGTTCGCTCGCAGATTTCGCGGGCGAGATCGGGAGTCAGCCTCGCGTCCCCCGGCCGGCCCATCAGACGCAACACCTGCTGGATCCGCTCGTCGGAAACGAGGCTGAGGTAAGGCGATTGTTCAAGCTGCACGGCCAACCCCTGGCGAAGCGTTCCGTCAAACACGGGGTCGCCCGTCGTGTTTGCGAAATCGGCGAGGACAATCGGGCCGGCGTCCGTGAGTTTTGGCGTTCGGTGAAGATAAAAGTAACCCGCGGTGGAGAGCACCAGCGCAGCCGCGGCGGCGGGAACGATCACCTTCCAGCGTTTTGCAATGCCAGTTATGGCTTCGGGCCTGGCGCTGGTTGCCGCCCGCGCCGAATCGGTATCCTGTTTCAGGCGCTGGAGGGCGGCGCGGATTTCTGAAGCGTGCTGGTAGCGCCGATCGGGGTCGCTCTGCAGGCATTTCGAGATGATGCGATCCAGCTCCGGTGACACTTCGACGCCCGGCCGGACCCCGGCCACGAGACGCAGTGCCGGTGGCCATTTCATGGAGCACTATCCCGAAGGAGAACAAGTCGGCACGCGCGTCCAGCGGCCTCCCGAGCGCCTGCTCCGGCGACATGTAAGCGGCGGTGCCCAGACAGTGGCGCCGGGCATGGTATGAGGCTCATCGGCACGGTCCGGCCCGACCTAGTCGAGCCAGGCCGAAGTCGAGGATCTTGGCGTGGCCGGGGCGCCCGCCGGCGGACCCGATGATAAAAATGTTGCCCGGCTTAATGTCGCGGTGGACGATGCCGGCGGCGTGGGCGGCATCCAAGCGCATCGGCGATCTCAATTCCGAATGCCAGCAGCGGATCCAGCTCCAACGGGCTGCCGGCGATGCGCTGCCCCAGCGTGGCGCCCTCGAGATACTCCATGACGATGAAGGGGTGGCCGTCCTGTTCGCCGATGTCATAAATTGTGCAGATGTTGGAGTGATTCAAGGCCGCGACGGCGCGCGCCTCGCGCTGGAAACGATTCAAGCCTTCGGGATGCGCGAGCGAATTCGTCCGACAAGAACTTGAGAGCGACAAAACGCTGCAGCCGGGTGTCCGCGGCCTTGTAGACCACCCCCATGCCGCCTTCGCCCAGCTTTCCGGCAATGCGGTAATGCGAGACCGTCCGGCCGATCTGGAAATCGCCTTCAACTTGCGTCTCTTCGCTCTGCCGGCGGGCGAGATCCCGCGCCGCCGCCTCGATCGCCGGGCTTTCCAGAAAGCTCCCTGCCTGCTGCTGCGACGCCAGCAGCGAACGGACTTCGCGTTCCAGCGCTTCGTCGCCCGCGCAGGCCTGGCTCAGGAATGCGTCGCGCTCGCCGGGCCGGCGCTCCAGCACCGCCTGCAGCAGGCTATCGATCTGTTTCCAGCGTTCAGGATCCATCGTCTGGCCCGCCTGTCAATTCGCGGCACAGCCACGCCCTGGCGGTGTTCCAGTCGCGCATGACGGTGACGGCCGAGACCTTCAGGACCTCTGCCGTTTCCTGCACGCTGAGTCCGCCAAAGAAACGCATTTCGACCACCTGCACTTTGCGTGGATCCAGCCGCGCGAGCGCGTTCATTGCGTTATCCAGCGCCACCAGGTCCGTAGCCCGGCCGCCGTCCACGACGGCCGCCTTTTCCAGCGAGACCCGCTGCAGGTCACCTCCGCGCTTCAGGTTATGGCGGCGCACATGCTCGACCAGAATGCGCCTCATCAACTGCGCCGAAACGGCGAAGAAGTGTGCGCGATCCTGCCATTGCATGCGCCGGTACTCCACCAGGCGCATGTAGGCCTCATTCACCAGCGCCGTCGCCTGCAGGCTGTGGCCGGGGCACTCGCCTGCCATGTAGCGCCGTGCCAGACGGTGCAGTTCGGCATAAACAATCGGCGTCAGCTTTTCCAGCGCGCCCTGGTCGCCGCCGCTCCAGGCGCGCAGCAACTGGCTGACGTCACCCGCAGCCGGCTCATCCGGTTGGTTCGCCCTCTGCATCGCCTATGGGCTGAATTATAGCGCCGCACCGGGTGATAGTTTCCTGACGCATTCTGCGCCTATCTGAGTAGACGCAGAATGCGCCTGACTGAAATAGGAGGATCAGTATGAAAAACAGAACTTTCGCGACGTTAGGTCTACTGGCGTTGCTCGCAACAACTTCCGCCTTTGGCCAACAAATGCAGACCCTTTCACTCGGGCCTGCGCTCACCTTTTCATTCAACGCCGACCCTGTGGCGTATGTGGTAACCGGTTACCAGCAATTTGGAACGATCGATCTGAAGACTGGGGTTTTTCATCAGATCGGCCCACCGACGCCGGAGGGACAGTCCAATCTGGTTCCGGGGCCGGAGGGGAGGCTGTACAGCCTGACTTATTCAGGCAATCTGGAAACGATCGATCCGGCGACTGGGGCGGTCACGGTCGTTGGCGCTACCGGGCTGGGGTATAACGCGTTCTCGCTGGCTGAAGTCGAGGGCAAGTTGTTTGCCACCGATTTCAACAACAACCTGTACCGGGTGGACCGGGAGAGCGGGGCGGCGCACCTGATCCGGGCCACGGGCATGCCGGCGGATCCATCCGTCCCATACACGATCAATCCGGATGGCACCATGAACCTGTGCGACGAGACGATTTATGGGGTCGGAGGGAAGTTGTACGCCAGTTTCGACGCGTTCACGATCGACCCGGTGACGCTGACGATGACGCCGAAAGTCGATCCCGAACTGTACCGCATCAATCCGTGGACGGGAGTCGTGACGCCGGTCGCACCTACGGCGCTGAACCTGGGCGCGAGCGTTGAGGTGAGAGGCAGGTTCTACGCGTTCAAGCTGGTGCCGACGGGGTTCAATGCCTTCGGGCCGGTGGTGTACAGCCAGGTGGTCACACTCGACCCGGGGAACGGGAAGATCAAATTCGTGACGGACGTTCGACCCGGCCGCCGGGCCGATATTCGGGGCCGCCCCGGCGGACCTGGAAGCATGGGTGTGCCCGGATGCAGAACGGAGCGGGCCGCGAGCGCTGGGATGCACGCATCGCGCTGGAGGAGCTGCGGCAACGCCAGAGGGAATGGCGCAGTAGCCGGGATCGGCCGCGGATGGTGGGCGCGGAGGAGCTAGTCGCCGGTGGCGGGTTGAGGCAGGGGCTGGCGGACGGAGGCCCACCATTCCCGGGCCACTGGCAGGACTCCGGGGAAACCCTTCCAACCGGTGCGCGCCACCGAGAGCAGGACCATCAGGGCTATCACGAAGAAGGCCATGAGGACCGTCTGCGGAATGCTCAGGTTTTCCTTAAACGCCCCCAGCCAGCGGCCGTACACGAGCTCGGTGTGGACCCAGTAGACCAGCAGCGACGTGGTGCCGAGCTGGCGCACGAAGCTCCAGCCATTGGGGTTGAGGTAATTGTTGAGCAGGAAGGCCCAGCAGGCGATCAGCAGGATGACGCCGGTCTTGATGAAGATCAGGGCCGGACTGTTGAGCCAGAAATCGGATTGCGGATACAGGCTGAAGGGCAGGTCGGCGGCGAAGCGCGCGCCCAGGACCAGGACGATCCCGCCCAGCGCGGCCCATTGCATCACCCGGCTCAGGTCTTCTTCTTTCACCAGGCGCAGCCCCGAGCCGCAGCTCAGGCCGAAAGCAAGGAATGCGCCCCAGGGGAAAATGGGGAAGCAATTCGGGTTGGGGACGAAGTAGTTGCGTATGAAGGGATGAAGCCAGGTGAAGCCCAGCAGCGAGATGAAGGGCGAGGCGCAGGCTATGGCCAGTCCGGCCAGCGCGCCGAAACGCAGGCGCTCGCGGGTATCGACCAGCGCCAGCGGGGCCAGGACCACGACCGAAGCGGCCATGCAGTTGAGAATGTCCACCTTGAAAACGTTCTGCCAATCGCTCTGGCCGAAGGCGGTCAGCCATTGCTGCAGGCGAAAGGCCAGGCCGATCAGGATCAGGTAGCGCGCGCGGTAGATGGCAGCCAGGACGCGGCGCCAGGCCGTGGGCTCCTTGCGGCTCTGCGAATCCATCAGAAACGCCAGCGTCACGCCCGTCACAAAAAGGAACACGGCCGGGGTCAGGCCGCCGAAAAACTGGCTCAGGACGTACGGGCTGTCGGAGCGCAAGTCTTTGTGGGCAAAGGAGTGGAAGACGTGCCCCTGGAGCATGATGACGATGGCGCAGCCACGGGTCCAATCGAGGAACGAGAGGCGCTTGCCGCTGCTGGAGGAGGATCCGGCCATTATTGTCTCTTGATGCTCACTCTGCTTCCGCGATTTCAATATGCACGCCGATGGCCAAATCGGCGTCTCGAGTTGTCTGCAGCACGGCTACGGTCTGAACCTCGCGCAGGCCCGTCATTTTCCAGCCGAACCTAGTTCGTGCTCCGGGCGCACCTTTTTGACGCCTTTGGGCAGTTTCATATGCACCGAGGCCTCTGTAACAGAAGGCGGATTCACCTGTACATTCGTGTACTCCGCCAATTGATAATCTTTCGATGGCTGGTGCAATTTCAGCCGCAGCGGGTAGCCGCCGTCCTGGGCGATCCACATTTCGATGCGCGGGAATTGCTCGCGGGCCTCGGTGGATTTAGGAATCAGCTCGATCAGGTCCGCTTTCTGACTCCCGACGGTGGTCATCTGCTCATGTCTGATGCTGTACTTCTTGCTAAGTTCCGCCGAAGATGTGCCAAAGCCGAGCAGGAGAAACTCCTCGACGAGACGGCTCTGCTTGCCGCCGAGATCGTACTCCTGGACCTCGTCGATCTTGGGGTAGTAGATCAGAAGCTTGTTGTCTTTGGTGTAGGCGACGGCGCCGGGATCGGGCTTCTGGATCTCGAACAGCATCTGCAAGTCCTTGAGCTTAGGCCGGAAAACGGTGAGGCGGCCCGAGGACTCGTCAGTCTCATTGATGACGGCGGTGTAGGCTTTCTTGTGGACGTCGGCGGTGGCGCTGCGGAAGCCTTTTGCGAGACGGTCCATGCGCGCGAAGGTGGACTTGAGGTCCTGGGCGGGCGAGAGGGCCGCGCAGGCGAGCGCGGCGACGAACACGGAGCAGAGGCGAGCGGAGATCATGGGGTGATGGCGGTTCGCGATCCGACCTACGGTTTGAAGAAGGCCATAAAACAAGTCACCTCTTCGTCCGGATCGGTTACCGTTTCGAGGCGAATCAGTTGCATTTTTTTGCCGGTGCGCTTCTGGACGAGGTCGATGGCGCGCTGGCCGCGCAGTTCCGGCCCGATGTCGCCCATCAGGCTGGGGTCGATCAAAAAGACCGATTCCGAGGGCGCGCCGGAAATCTGCACCACGCTGACGGCCCGCGGCTGGTCCTTAAAGAAACCCCGTGGAGTCAAGAAGATAAAGCCGAGAATCAGCGCGACAACGACGTCGTACTGCCAGCTGGCACGAGGGAACTCCCAAAACAACAGCCGGCGCATGGCTTCCGCATCCCAGTGTATCACCGGGACCGGAGAGCGGCTGAGACAGGGATAAAGCGCCGATGGCCGGACGGAGCCGGATGGGGCCGGGGCAGAGGCCTTGCGGCGCAACGCGAAAACGGGCGGCGCGGACGAAACCGGCCGCCGGCGCAGCGTCAGCGGACCGGCGGGAGACCGGCGGCGACGGTCACGGCGGCGGGGCTGCAAATGGGGTGGCCCCAGCCGCTGGCGCTGACGCCGGGCATCTGGCCGGGCTGGGGAGTGATGTCGTAGACGATATTGTCGGGGCGAGTGGCGTCGGGGCCGACGCCGGCGGGGACGTAGTCGAGGCCCAGGCCGTTGCGGGTGCGCCAGGCGATGTTGTGGTCGGCGCAGGAAGAATCGCCGCTGACGCCGAGCCCGCCGACCAGCACGCCGGCCGAGTTATACAGCGCCAGGCCGCCGCCGAATACGTTCACGCCGCCAATGCGGCTGCCGACCATGGGATCGTTGAACTGGCCGTAGCCGGCCGGGTTGCCACCGTAGGCGACACCGGTGTCCACAGGGTTGCTGGCCTGGAGGCCGTAGAGGCTGCCGCCGGGCTGCACGGCGGAGTAAAGGTCGGCCGTGGAAAGGGCCAGGCCGGGAAGGCTGAAGGCGTTGGCGGTGTTGGCCTTTTGAGCCGAGATGACGCGGCTGCCGGGCCATTGATCGCCGCGGCTGTTGCCGGTGAACGCGACCGCGCAGACGATGCCGTCGCGGTTTACCACGGTGGCCCACATGTTGAGGCCGAAGCCTCCGTTGGACTGGGCTTGAGCGGCCTTCAACTGGGCTTGGAGATTGAACCAGGAGGGCAGCCCCTGGCAGGGATTGAAGCCCCAGGGCTGGGCGCGAAGGACGGTTCCGGACACGAAAACCAAGCCGGCAAGGGCCAGCGATGATCCGAGGTTCTTCCAAGTATTCATGATCTTACAGTTCCTTTCCCCCCTCACGGGCAACAGCAATCGCCGGGAGGCGCGGGCCCTCCAGACCGTCGAGCAGACTTTCATTGGATCCGGGCCGGCTAGCCCGGAAGATCAGGTGACGCGAGGCCAATTATACCCGAAATCGTAGAATCTGGGAATACTAGTACAGAATAAACGCGAGGAATTATATGGCCGGTCCGACCCGGGCAAGGAAGATCCCAGAAACGGCGTTCCAGGCGCGGCCGGCGCGAGGATAAAGGCATCGCGAAGTACAGAGGGGCATTTGAAGAAGGTCCAAAAGAGCCAGTTCGGTCTACCTGCAAGTGCCGGGCCGCGGGACAAGCCGCAAAGGGGGGGATCCGGACCGGCGCAGGGGCGTTTGCGCGCGCGCAGGCACCGAGCTGGGGGCCGGGGCGGCGATGTCTAAGCGGCGTCATGGGGATGCTGGATGACGAACAGGGCGGACGCGGGTTCGACCCGCTCGATTGCCAGGCACACGGGCAGGCGCAGGGAGCGGACGGGGACGAGGCAGGGGGCTTACGAGCGCACGCGGGCCTGGTTCCATTCGCGCTTCCCGCAATGCGGGCAGCGGGCGTACTTGGATGTTGGCGTGTGCGGGCTCAGCAAGTCCTGCAGCGGCGTCAGGGTGAATTCCTGGCCGCAGTCGGCGCACACGTAGGCCGTGGTGCTCGCGTTCCAGCGTACCAGGAGAAACAACACGATCAGCGCCGCGCCGATAAACACGACCGGATGGGTCCGGCCCAGCAGGAGACCGGCCACGCACAATCCGCCCACGGCGAGGGCGACGATGACGATGTTGACGATCCAGTCCTTGCGGTTGGGCAGGCGCGAGGCAGGCATGGGGCGTTTACAGGCTATATTCTACATCCGCCGGGGAAAACGCCGATGACTGTTCCGGGGTGGACATTGCCCGGGATCGCGCGGCCGGCATGAGGTTTTGGAAAGCGGGGAGAAAGGTCTGCGGCAGGGAGTATCAGCGCTTCCGGTGGCGGGGCCGGGCGGGCGCTTTCGCGGGCGGAGAGGGGGGCGCGGCGGGGCGCTGGAGGACGGATTCAATCTCCTGCTGGCGCAGGGCCTGGCAGTGGGAGCAGTAGCCGCCGATTTCGGTGCGGGCGATGAGAATCTGGAAGCCGAATGTAGTCTCGATCTGCTGGCGCAGGCGGTGCAGCGGGGGCCCGTAAAACTCCTCGACGCGGCCGCAGCGCAGGCAGATGATGTGGGCGTGCTCCTGCTTGCGGCGGGTCTCGTAGTAGTGCTGGTCGCCGACGAAATGCATCAGGTCGAGCTCGTCGACCAGGCCGCCCTCCTTGAGCATTTTGAGGGTGCGGTAGACGGTGACGCGGTTGAACTTGGGGTCGCGCTGGCGGGCCAGGCTGTAGAGCGCCTCGGCGTCGAGATGCTGGCCGGACTCCTCGATCAGGTCGAGCAGGAGTTGGCGCTGGCGGGTCAGCCGGATGCCGCGTTGGCGGAGGGTCTGGCTGGACGTGTCGGACTTCATCCGTTTAGATGATTGTACACGCGGATTGAGGCAATGCAGCGGGGATTCAGCAAGATGCGCCGATTCGGAGCGGCGGGCACGCAATTCATCGGGCAATGGCCGGCCCCCGGCCGGGGCGGCGGGAAGGCGGGCTCATGAAGCCGCAGGGGGCGGCGTGAGATAATCGTCGCCTGGACGTCGCCGGGAGGTTTTAACTGTAATGAAACGAAACAGTTGGCTGTTTGTGCTGGGGCTCGCGCTGAGCTGGGGATCGGCGCTGGCGCCGGGCGCCGGGAACGCCGCGCGGGCAGCCGCCGAGAAGCCGGCCCGGCCGAAGCTGGTGCTGGCGGTGGTGATCGACCAGTTCCGCTACGACTATCTGACGCGCTTCCGCGCCGATTACCACGCCGGGCTGGCACGGCTGCTGGACGGGGGCGCGGTGTACACCGAGGCGCATTACATCCACTTCCCGACAGTGACCGCGGTGGGCCATTCGACCTTCCTGAGCGGCGCGACACCGTCGGTGAGCGGCATCATCGGCAACGAATGGTACGACCGGGCGGCGAAAAAACAGGTGACGAGCGTATCGGACGAGACGACAAAACTCGTCGGCGGCGTGCCGGGGGTTACCGGCTCGTCGCCGCGGCGGATGCTGGTGAGCACCTTCCCCGATGAGCTGAAAATGGCGGCGAGCGGCGGGCCGCAAACCTGCCGGGTGATCGGGATTTCCATTAAGGACCGCAGCGCGATTCTGCCCGCCGGGCACATGGCCGACGCGGCCTACTGGTTCGATAACGACTCGGGTCATTTCGTGACCAGCGACTACTACATGAGCGAACTCCCCCGCTGGGTGAAGGCGGTGAACGACGCCCGGCCGATAGCGAAATACCTCGGCACGGAGTGGAAGCCGCTGAACGCCGCGCCGAATGACAAACCATACTGCACGCTGGTGGCGGGCGGGGACATCCCGTACTGCGAATCGTTCGAGGCCACGCCGTTCGGCAACGAGATCGTGGAGGCGTTCGCCGAGGAAGCAGTAGCGAGCGAGAAGCTGGGACGCCACGAGGGGACAGACGTACTGGCCGTGAGCTTTTCGTCGAATGACTACGTCGGGCACCGCGTGGGCCCGGACGATCCGGCGGTGCGCGACATCTCGATCCGCACCGACATCGCGCTGGGCAAGCTAATGGACTTTATCGACGCGCAGATCGGCAAGGGCAACACGCTGGTGGTGCTGACCGCGGACCACGGCGTGGCGCCGGTGCCGGAGGTCAACCAGGCTCGGCACATGCCCGGCGGCCGGCTCGACACGAAACAGATGCGCGATGCGCTGAACCAGGCGCTGAGCGATAAGTTCGGCAAAGGGCAGTGGATTCTCTCCGGAGGGGGCGAGACGGTTTATCTGGACTACGAAACTGCAGCCAGGAACAAGGCCGACCTGCGCGAGCTGCGGCGCGTGGCGGCCGAGACGCTGCGCGCGATGCCGCACATCGCTCGCGTGTTCACGCGCGATGAACTGCTGACCTACGGCGGCGCGGCGGACCCGGTGGGGCAGGCGGTGGTGCGGGGCCACTACGCGGCGCGCTCGGGCGACATCACGGTGATCCAGGAGCCTTATTACCTGTTCGGCGGGACGTCCGGCACGTCGCACAGCACGCCCTACAGCTACGACTCGCACGTGCCGGTGATCTTCTACGGCGCCGGAGTGCAGCACGGCGTATATCATCGGACCATCGCGCCGAACGACATCGCCCCGACGCTGGCGGCGGTGTTCGACGTCGAGCGGCCAAGCGGCGCGTTGGGCGAGGTGCTGCGCGAGGTTGTGAAGTAACGAAGTTGCTAAGTAGCGGCGCTCAGGGCAGCAGGCGGACCGCGGCGAATCCGTAAGCGCGGAGATCGACGCTGACGCGGCTGTTCTCGATGGCGAGCGCGTGCTCGTCGCGCTCCAGCAGGTCCGTCGCCACAGCCTTGCGGAAGCCGCGCGTCGAAATCACGAGCGGCGCGGACTGGCCGGCCGTTTCCCAGAGGCGCAGGATCAGGCCCTCGCCATCGGCGGGCTTCCAGGCCGTGACGACGGCACGGCGCGGATCGACCTCGACCCCCGGCAGCGGCGCGCGCGCAATGTGGCCGGGAACGGCAAGCAGCCGGGTGCGGCGTCGGCTCCAGGCGACGGTCTCGGCCTGGTTGTACGCCGACGCGTGGCTGCGCAGCGCGTAGGTGAAACAGAAATCGGTCTCGCCGTTCTGGGTGTGGTTCGACTCCTTGTAGTTCTGGTCGTTGCCCAGCGCTTCGAAAGAAACCCCGCCGAGATCGGGGCGCAGGACGAAGGAATCCAGCGGAACGATGGTCACGCCGGGGCCATCAGGCAGCGAGGCATCGACAAGGCCCTGCACGGCGATGCGATTGGGATCCGCGCCGGGCAGCAGATCGCCCGCAGGCGCGGGGTACGGGCGCAGCACCGCGCCGGTGGTTTCGACGCGCAGCACTGCGCCGGGCGCGACGACGGGGAAGACGTGCACGAGCCGCTGCTCGGCCGCGGTCATCGGTTTGTGGATTCCCAAGACGAAGGCTACTTGGTCGAAAACCCCGTTGAGGGTGACGTAGGTCGTGAGGCGGATGTCACCGATCTCGGAGGTGATCCTGACGCCCGCCAAGATAGGGCCGGACGCGACGACTTCGGAGTGAACATCGGAAACGGCGTGCTCGCGTCCGTCGAAGAAAACCGTCTGACCGAGCGCGTGTGGACCCGGCACGACCAGCTCTCGCTGGAGCCGCTTGTCGAACAGGCTCGCCACTGCACCGGTCTCCGGGTCGATCTTGATCGCGAACGCGGGACTTTCGAGTTGCCACGGTGTGGCTTTCAGGGTCGACTGCGGCGCCTGACCCGTCTCGCGACCGAGGCGAACTGTGGCGAAGCCGAAACCAGGCACGCGAGGCGCAATGAAGTAGAGCCTGCGACGACCGTTTTCGTGATCGATCTGCGACGGCAGCGCGCGCGTGCCGTCGAAGGCAGTGTCGATGCCGTCCTCAGCGTCTACGCCAACCACGCCCTCGCGCGCCGCGCCGAGGCTGTTGAAAATCGTGACCGACTTCGCGTCGGGCGTGAGATTCAGCGCCTTCCAGGCCTGCGCTTCGAGATCGGCGCTCTGGGAAATGAGTGTCGTGCTCCACTCGCGACGCAAACGCGCGTTCTCATTGCGATTGGCGTCGTCGGCGCCGTTCCACGCATGGTCCGCGAGCATTGTCCAGTTCCATTCGGCCTGCTCGCGTGCGGCGCGGGTGCGTTCGATGACGCCCGGATCGAGCCGTGATGCCGCGGCGATCAGACTCTCGGCGGCGAGGAAGGCGCGCTCACCCATGCGCGCGTCGGCAGCATACTTGGCCAGCGTAACCGGCCACGCGTCCCAGACATGGCCGAAGTCGCCGCGCAGCACGGACGGCTTCCAGTCCGCGCCGAGCTGTTCATCCAGGGCCGCGAAGAACTGCGGCACGGTGGCGTTGACCAGATGCGCGTGGGCGCCGGGCTGGGCGTTGTAACTGACGATCGAATCGGCGAATCCGCGGGCCCGCTCCCAGTTCTTCGGGCCGTTGTCGCCGTGCGTTCCGGCGGCGAGCGTGACGCGCGCCGGGTAAGCCGCACCGAGTTGCGCGTAGTGCGGCAGCCACTCGGATTCGATCGATTCCGGCTTCTTGAGCAGCCCCGCGCCCTGCACGTAGTTGTACTTCTCCGAAGCCCAGTCGTCCATCAGCACGCGGATTGACTGGCCGTCCGGGCCTTGCCACGCAAACAGCGGCGGATTGGTGAGCTGTTTGAACCTCGCGTCGTAGTCGAGGAAATACACCAACAGCGAACGGATGCCGCTGGAGGCCAGGATCGACGCCGCGCCCCACGGCAGCGCGGGCTCCTCGATGTGCACGCCGACCTTCAGTGGCACGCCGGTCTCCTGCGCCAAGCGGCGCGCGGGGTACATCGAGCGGATCAGGCTCTCGGTCCCCTGAAAGGCCCACAGGTTGTTGTTGAGGAACGGACCGATGTAGATCCGGCCCTCGCGCACGCGCCGCAGGAACTCGCCCCAGCGCTCCGGGTAGTAGCGCCGGAACATCAGCGCTTCCTGGCTGATCGAGAGGTTGTAGCGGTCGCGCTCGGCGGGCGCCAGGGAATCGGTGCGGTTCATCTCGTCCAGGTGCGCGCGCACAACGTCGGCGTAGGCGCGGCGCGTCGCCTCCTCGTTGAAGCCCCAGGTGTAGTCGGAGCAGGCGTCGTTGGTGATGTAGATGGTCCAATCCGAAGACTTCGTCTGGGCGAAGAGACTGACGCCCGAAAGCAGGAGCAGGAGAATATGCCGGCGCATGCTGAGGGGCATGGTAGCAGCAATTCAAATGCGCGAGAAGAAAGCAGCGCAATCTTGCGCCGGGCGCCCGGTGAGGCTCAGCCCAGGCGATGCAGCGCGTAGGCGTAGGCACCGATGGAGACGGCTTCGCTGGTGCCGAGTCGGGAGATGCCGACGGCGGTGCGCTGCAGCGGGTCGTAGGCGATTCTGCGCGCCGAGCCGGGGACGCCGATCTCCCGCGCCTGGCCGCGCAGGAACGTGTCCCGCTGTTCCGGATCCTCGATGTTGAAGGCGCGCGGGATGAGCCGCCGCAGCGGCTGGCCGTCGCGCTCGAAGACGGCGTTCATCGCATCGACGAGCGCAGGCAGGAACAGCGGGTGCGCGGCGGAGATGCCTCCGCCCACCACCACCAGGCCGTCCACCAGCGTCAGCGCCTGGGCCACGGCGTCGCCCGCCACCTCGCCCATCTGGCGGAAGGCCTCCCGCGCCGCCGCCGCGTTGCCGGGCGCGTGGCCCATTCCGATTTCGCAAATCTCCTTCGGCTCGGGCGCATCTTCGAACTTGATGCCGGCCTTGCCCGCATATGCGCGACGGACGGCGCGGATGGATGCGCCCTCCTCGGCGTTCATGCGCGGATCGAGCTTGTTGCGCAGCAGCCAGACCTCGCCCGCGGCCGAGTTGTCGCCGATCAGCAGCTCGCCGCGGATGACGATGCCGCCGCCGAATCCGGTGCCCAGCGTGATGCCGAACAGATTGCGGTAGCGCTTGGGACTGAGAGCGTTCTCGAGCAGTTGGTTGACGTATGGCAAAAAGCCGGCGATGGCCTCGCCGTAGACGAACAGGTCGCCATCGTTGTTCAGAAACGCGGGAATGCCGAAATGTTCGGCCAGCATTGGCCCCAGGGCGACGCCCTGGCGGAAGGCCGGCAGGTTGTTCTCGTTGGTGACGATGCCGTGGGGATAATCGGCCGGGCCGGGAAAGGCGAAGCTGATGGCGACGGGTGCGGCGGGCAGCGCGGCGCGGATGTCTTCGAATCCGCCAACGATATTGGCCAGGCAGCGTTCGAGATGGTGGGCTTCGGTCGGGCGGCTGATGGGGCCGGCCAGCAACTGATTGCCGCGGATGGCCGAGAACTTGAGATTGGTGCCGCCCGCATCGAGGGTCATCACGATGCGCGCGTCGGTATCAAATCGGATTGGCATAGGACGCGCCTCCGCACGAAATCAGGCGCGCGCCGTGCGCAGGTTCACCACGGCGGTCCAGGTGATGTAGGCCAGGCACAACAGCGGCACGATGAAGGCAAGCTGGACGGACTTGAGCGCGTCGGCCACGAGGCCCATGACCGGCGGGACCAGGGCCGCGCCGACACACGCCGTCACCATCAGGCCGGAGAGGGCATTGGTGTGTTCGGGCAGCTTGTCGATCACGATCGAGAAGACCAGCGGGAATATGTTGGCGAAGCCCAGCCCGATAAGCAGGAAGCCGGCCACGGCCGCCGCCCGGCTGGGAAGAAACATGGACAGCAGGCCGGCCAGCGACAGCAGGCAGGTGAGGAGGAAGAACGTCCGCGGCTTCATCCAGGTCAGCAGCACGCCGCCCGATAAACGGCCGATGGTCAACGAGAGGAAAAACAGGCCGGTGCCCAGCAATCCGACTTTATTGAGGTCCAGGTGGAAGCGGTCATGCAGATACATCGGGATGCCCGAGCTCACCGACACCTCCGCGCCGACGTACAGAAACAGCGCCAGGACCATCATCGCGACGTAACCGTTGCCCAGCATGCCGAGCGACGAGCCAAAGGTGGCCGGCTGGTGATCCGGCGCGCGCTCCTCGTTTACTTTCAACGGCAGAGTGGCCAGGATCGTCACCAGCACGAACGCGCTGTAAATGGGAAAGATCACGTTCCAACTGGCGCCGAAGTAGCGCGCCGCAACCACTGGAATCACGGGCCCCGATAGCGAGCCGATGGCCTTGACGAATTGCGCCAGGGAAAGATTGCGCGAGTACCTTCCCGGCGCCGAGACGTCGCGCATGATCGGGTTGCCGGCGACCTGCAGAATGGTCGCGCCGGCGCCCAGCAGCAGCACCGTCACCAGGAAGATCGGGAAAGTCGACAACCCCATCAGTGCGGGGATGAGAATGCCCGCCAGCATGACGGACAAGCCCAGCAGAAGAACCGTTTTTTTCCCCACGCGGTCCTGGAAAACGCCCATCGGCAATGACAGCACGCCGAACATCAGGAACCCCGTGAAGGTGACCAGTTGCGCGCTGAAGTTCGAGAGGTGGAATTGTTCCCTCGCCAGCCCGACAAACGGTCCTGCGGCGTCGGCGAAACCCATCGCCAGAAAGGCCAGAAAGACGGGGAATGCGCTGCTCTTTTGCGGTTGTATCAAGGTTGTCTCATCCCTACGTGGAGCTGTATTGGATAGCGGGGCGCGCCCTGGCGCTCCACAAGCATATCCAAACCCGTGCCGAGCCTGCGCGACGGACGAAAATGAACGCCGGGCCGGCACGGCACGAGGCGTCGGGGCGGGGCGGTCAGGAGAGACGGGCGGGCGTGGCGGGCAGGCAGTGCAGAATGGAGCTGCTCACAAACTCAATGGCGGATGACTATTGCGCCACAGCGTCAGCGGACAACAGGTCGTTGTTCCGCTTGGAGACGATGTTCACAATCTGCGGAGCAATGCCCACGTAGGCAGCCCCGGCAGCCAGTGCAACCAAAGCAAGCAGCAGCGTGTACTCGACCATGTCCTGCGCCTGCTCATCGCGAAGGAATTTCGCCAGATAAGTCACTGCTTGTCATCCCCAGTCTGCCGCATCGCAGGAGCCCCCAAGCCGGGCGCGAATACATGCGGCTGTAATACCACCATCCCCGCGGCCGGCTGGCTGTCACTCGACCATACCCGCCCCGGGCCGCCACCGCGGATTGCGTTGCTAGGCGCTCCAAACGACGGCGGATTCGAAACATTGAGCGCGACATCTTCCTGCGATGACCGCACCCAGCGCCAATACTACAAATCCCGGGCTCCCCGAAGTGGAGACCCAGGCAAGGCTATTGTACACCAGGATTATTGTGATCGAAAGTGACATTCACATATCACGGCTGAATTGAACTATCAGTTTAGTACTGGTAGTTCTATCAAGAACTAGTACCGCCGATTCATCCGACCGGTTTATTATGCGAACTTAAGTATTGCGTCCGCACCAGTGGAACCATGAGCATCCGGTTGGATCCTGGCTCTTGCGCTGGGGTTGCACGGCCAGCCCGCGGTACGGCGCGCGCTGCGGATCCGGAACGACCGTTGCAGGTTCTCACAACCAATTTCGCCGCGGCGCGTCTAAGGAAATATGAGCGGGTGAAAGCAGCGGCACTAATAGTGCGCGGGGCTGGAGTTCGCAGTCCACCCCGGATCGGCCTTTCATCCGGAAATTGCCACTGCCCGGCGCGGCCCCAGCGTGCAGCGCCGGCGGAGGCCGGGCGTCAGCGGGGAGCGGGTTAGACAGCGCCTGCTATACTTCGAAGGTAGGAGCACCCCGGCTCCACTGGGAAAACGGGATCGATATTGCGCAGCCATAAATCCATGAACCGAGCATTCAAGTACGTCGTTGTGGGCGTTTCCAGTCTCCTGGTGGCGCTGATTCTGGCTGGCTCGCTGGTGGGCCAGAGCCGGCAGGCGGCCGAGGATCCGTCGGCGCCGTACCGCCATCTGAGCGTTTACGCCGAGGTGTTCGCCAAAATCAAGTCGGACTACGTGGAAGAGCCCGACATGAAGAATGTCACGCTGGGCGCGATTAACGGGCTGCTGGTCTCGATCGATCCTTTCGCCAGCTATCTGAACGCCGACCAGTATCAGCAATACATGAAGGCCAAGGAACTCAAGCGCGCGAGCGTCGGGCTGGTGCTCAGCCGCAAGTACGTCTATGACATTAATGTCGTGGATGCAATTCCCGGATCCCCGGCCGACAAAGCGGGCTTTTCGACCGGCGACATGATCGATTCGATCAACGGCATCCAGACCCGCGACATGCCGCTGGCCTTTGCCGACCTGCTGCTCGAGGGCGACCCCGGAACGACCGTCGATGTGACGGTCCTGCGCCTGCGCAAGCCCGACCCGCTCACCATCAAGCTGACCCGCACGGAGATCAAGTCGCCGCCGCTGGTGGCGCGGATGGCCGACGACCAGACCGGCCTGGTGCAGATCTATGAGCTGAACGCCGGCGCGACGGACCGCGTGGCGGCGGCCGTCAAGGATCTCGAGAAACGCGGCGCCAGGCGCCTGGTGTTGGACCTGCGCCACAACACAGTGGGCGCGGACGACGAGGGCATCGCCCTGGCCAATCTGTTTCTGGACAAAGGGACCATCGCCACTCTGCAAGGCCAGAAGTTTCCCAAGCAGACGTTTGAAGCCGACCCGTCGAAGCGGATCTTCAGCGGCCCGATGGTGGTGCTGACCAATCGCGGCACGCTGGGCGGAGCGGAGATTGCCGCCGCCGCGCTGGCCGACAACCACCGCGCGCAGGTGGTCGGCGAGCGCACTTTCGGCGATGCGGCCGTCCGGAAAATCCTTCGCACCGAGGACGGCGGAGCGGTCTTGATGGCCGTGGCGAAGTATTACTCGCCGGCCGGCAAGGCGATCCAGGACACCGGCATCGTGCCGGCTTACATGGTCAACGACGTCGAAGGCCAACCCCTGGAAGAGGAAGAAATCGAACAGCCGGAAGAGCCGGCGCCGCAGGCTCCCAGAAAGCCCGGCGAGGACCCGGTGCTCAAGAAGGCTCTCGAGGTGCTGAACGGCGCCGCGCCGGTCAGTGCCGCCAGGACCTCCACGGAACCGGCGGTCCCGTCGCAGCCCGTCCCCTCCCCCGCGGACGCGGTGAAAGACCACGCCGACCAGGGGAAGAAGAAACTCCCCTAGGGCACATTTCATCTCATTCGATTGGACGGCCATCTCCGGCGGGCGGTCCGAGCCGCCGTGGCAGGATGCGCACACCCCCGCTGCGAAGGCTCATAATGGAATTGGAAAGCAAGGTTGCGAACGATCGACATGCCTTTGTATGAGTACAAATGCCGCAAGTGCAATGAGGTTTTTGAAGTTCTGCAGAGCTTTTCGGATGCTCCACTGAGGGTTCACGACGGCTGTGGCGGCCGCGTCCAGCGCCAGATGACGGCGCCCTCATTCCAGTTCAAGGGGAGCGGCTTCTACGCCACCGATTACGCCAAGAAAGGCGGGTCCAACGGCGGATCGAACGGCAACAAGAGCGAATCGGACGGCAAGACCCCGGCGGGCACGGGTAAGGAAGCGGCGAAGGAAACCGCTTCCAACACCAAGGAATCTGCCTCCAGTTCCTCCACGAGCAACACTTCCACGCCGCCCGCGGCGCCGCCCAAGTAGTCCTGGCAGGGCAGCGGCCTAGAACATCTCCTCGCGCCCTCCTCTGCCGAGTCCCGCCGGCCGCGTGACAAGAACAGCGCCGACCCCCGCCAGCACGGCCACAACAATCCCCGCCACCACGTCCGCGGCAAATTGGTAACGGCCATAAACACCCGCCAGCGCCGCCAGCAAGGCCAGCGCCAGCCCGGCCCAGCCCACCGCCCGCCACCGTTTCAGCAGCCGTAAAAGCGCCAACGGCACGGCGAAAGCCACGGCGATGCGTGCGCTCGGGAACGTGCCGCCGCGGCCGCCGGCGTAGTTGACCAGCCCCAGCGTGACGCGCCGCAGCCATGTCTCGGGCGGCAGGAGATCGCCGGGGAAAACCAGGCGCGGCGGCTCCATCGGGATCCACGGCCAGATGGCCAGGACGCTCAGCGCGGCCAGCAGCACGGCGCTCCAGGCGTCGTCGATCCGGTCCCGCTCGCCAGCCATGTAGAACAGCAGCACCATCGCCGCCGGCAATACGGCGGCCAGCAGGTACGCCGCTTCGAGCGTGCCCGGAACCAGCGGCGCGCCGCCGTCCAGCAACTGTTTCAGGCCGCTGTCCAGCAGCACCGCCCGGTCCCATTGCCGCAGCGTTGTCTCCACCTCGCCCGGAGTGCGGACCACGCTCAGCCAGGAGGCTTCGCGCAGAGCCACCAGCAGCGCCGCCAGCGGCCACCAGTCGCGCACCCGGTCCAGCAGGTGGAAGCCGCGCCCCGGGTGCGCCCAGGCGAACAGGCAGGACCACCCGGCCAGCGCCAGGTTCAGCGGCAGGATCAGCCACTGCGGCCCCGCCGGTGCATGGATCGCGAACGCCGCCGCGGCCATATAAAGGAAGAAGAAGTCGAGCAGCAGTTCAGAGCGCCGGAATCGCATCAGGAGTGGTTCCCCTGTTCCCGCGCCGGCTGTGCCTGTTGTCGCATCGCGGCTCTCAGCTTATCTCATCGGCACGACGCCTCCGAACCGCCAGACTCGATCCGCAATAGAACTCGATCCGCAATAGAATAATTGCCATGGCATCTACCCGCCGACACTTCCTGCAGGCCAGCGGCGCGGCTGGCCTCGCGCTTCCGGCCGCCGTGGCGCGACAGGCCGCCAGCCCCAACGACCGCATTCAGTTCGCCACCATCGGCTGCGGCATCATGGGCCAGGGCGACACCGGGACCGCCATCAGCGTGCCCGGCACGAAGCTGATGGCCGTGTGCGACGTCTACGAGGGCCGCCTGACCCGCGCCCGGGAGCATTGGGGCCAGGACATCTTCACCACGCGCGACTACCGCCAGGTCCTGGCCCGCAAAGACATCGACGCCGTGATCATCGCCACCCCGGACCACTGGCATGCGCAGATTGCCGCCGAGGCCATGGAGGCCGGCAAGGACGTCTACGTCCAGAAGCCCATGGTCAAGCGCTGGCAGGACGGCCACCGCCTCATCGAATCCTCGAAGAAGAACGCGCGCATCCTGCAGGTCGGCAGCCAGAGAGTCAGCTCGGTGGTCTACCAGAAGGCCCAGGAACTATTCCGCTCCGGCGCCATCGGCACACTCAATATGGTCGAGGCGTGGATCGACCGCAACTCGGCTCTCGGCGCGTGGCGCTACTCGATCCCGCCCGACGCCACTCCGCAGACCATCGATTGGGACCGCTTCCTCGGGAGCGCGCCCCAGCGTCCCTTCGACCCGCAGCGCCTGTTCGAGTGGAGAAACTGGAACGACTACGGCACTGGCGTCGCCGGCGACCTGTTCGTCCACCTGTTCACCGGCATCCACTTCATCACCAGTTCGCTCGGCCCCGTGCGCGCCTTCGCCGCCGGCGGCATTTACTTCTGGAAGGGCGACCGCGACGCGCCCGACATCATGCTCGGCCTGTACGATTACGAACGCACGGACCAGCATCCGGCCTTCAACCTGGCCCTGAGAGTGAACTTCGTGTGCGGAGGCGGCGAGACCGGCGGATTCAAGTTCACCGGCAGCGACGCCGTCATGACCATCGGCAACGGCGTCACGCTGAGCCGTCCGCCCAAGGAGGCCGAGCCCGGCACGACGGCCGGTGGATTCTCCCGCGCCACGGCGCAGAAGATCCTCGCCGAATACCGCCGCCAATATCCCGAAAAGACGGTCACCGCCGGGACCCTCGAGCCGGTCGAAGAGGAGCACTTTGTCCCGCCGCGCCGCTATTCGGACGACTTCGCGCATCACACCACCTTTTTCAACGCGGTCCGCTCCCGCCAGCCGGTCATTGAGGACGCCGAGTTCGGCCTGCGCGCCGCCGGTCCGGCGCTGCTGGCCAACATGAGCTACTACGAGGGCCGCATCCAGCATTGGGACCCCGTGAATATGCGGGTCGTCGAAGCCTAACCGGGAGGACAGATCATCATGATGGCCAACGACAGAATCAGAGTTGCCGTGATTGGTCCCGGCGGCATGGGCCAGGGCGACGCGCGCGACGCTTCCATCGTTCCGGGCGTCGAGATCGTCGCCGCGGCCGACATTTACGACTCCCGGCTGGACCGCATGAAGGAGACTTATCCCGGCATCGCCACCACCCGCGATTATCGCGAGCTGATCGCGCGCCGCGATATCGACGCCGTCATCATCGCCACGCCCGACCACTGGCACGCCCGCATCTCCATCGACGCCCTCGCCGCGGGCAAGGACGTCTATTGCGAGAAGCCGATGGTGCAGAAAATCGAGGACGGCAAGCGCGTCATCGAGGCCTGGAAAAAGAGCGGCCGCATCTTCCAGATGGGCAGCCAGTACGCCTCTGCGCTGGCCTTCCAGAAGATCCGCCAGATGCTCGCCGCGGGCTCCATCGGCGAGCTCAACAGCGTCGAATGCTGGCTCGACCGCAACACCGCCCTGGGCGCGTGGCAGTATTCGATCCCGCCCGACGCCAGCCCGCAGAACATCGACTGGGACCGCTTCCTCGGCCCCGCGCCCAGGCGGCCCTTCGAGCCCATCCGCCTGTTCCGCTGGCGCAACTACCGCGACTATGGCACGGCCGTGGCGGGCGACCTGTACGTACACCTGTTCACCGGCCTGCACACCGCCACCGGCGCACTGGGCCCGCACCAGATCTTCTCAACCGGCGGTTTGCGTTACTGGAACGACGGCCGCGACGTGCCCGACACGCAGGTCGGCATCATCGACTACGCGAAATCGGAACGGCATCCGCAGTTCCAGTTCATGCTCAGAGTGAATTTCAAGAGCTCGAAGGCCGACGAGGATTTCGGCTACCGCTTCATCGGCAGCGAGGGCACCATCACCACCGACGTCACCACCGTCACGCTGAATCGCGTGCCGCGCGAGAAGGAGCCGGGCAATACGGCCGACACGTTCTCCAAAAAGACTGAAGAGGAGTACATTCGCGCCTACCGCGAAAAGTATCCGCTGCAGCCCGTGACCTCCGCCAGCCTGGGTGGCCCGTCGCAGCAGAAGTTCACCTCGCCTCGCGACGCGCACCAGATCCACGTGCACAACTTCTTCGACGCCGTTCGCACGCGCCAGCCGTTTTTCGAGGACGCCGAGTTCGGCTTCCGCGCCACCGGCCCCGCGCTGCTGTGCAACACCAGCTACTTCGAGGGCCGCATCTGCCATTGGGACCCCGTCACCATGACGGCGTCCTAGACCGCTCTCTGCGCGCGCCGGCGGCGCCGGACTATCGCATCCTCCACGATACGCCGAGCAGCACGTCCACCTGGTTTTGCGTCGATTGCCACGACGGTCCATCGTCGTAGTAGCCCGAAATGGCATTGTTGCTCCAACGCGTGTAGCGCAGCTCAGGCGATAGGTGCAGACGGCCGATCGCGATCTGCACTCCCCCGCCAACGACGATCCCGTGGCTGATGGGCCAATTCGTGCCAGCGCGGGAGGCATAATACTGCAGCCCGCTGGGTGGAAGGTCATCAAAGCCGTTGGAGCTGATCGATCCGTGGATCACGCGCGGCGCATAGCCCGCCTCCACGAACGGCCGGGCCACGGGAGACTGGAATCTGTACTTGAGTACTATCGGGAACTCCCACGAATTTGCCCGTTCGTCAGCAAAGACTGAGGAGAGCTGACCATCAAAGGACGCTTGATATCCCTCGCGCCGATAGAGCGCATCGACCTCAATCTCCAACTGAAGCGGCAGGCCGATCTCCATGGCCGGACCGACGGCGTAGCGCTTTGACACACTGGTGGCCCCCGCGCCGGTCAAATCGTCGGTGGCCATGGCTCCGCCGATAACGCCAACCGCAAGCTCTTGGCCGAAGCAAACAGAACTGGCTAGAATGCCGGCTGTGATCCAAATACAAGAGCGCATGGATCGTACACCTCCACGTCCTGGATTGTGGGACTCACTGCAAGCTACGCTGCCAAAGGCGGGTCGCCGCCATTTTCGCAGTTTCGCGCTAGAGATTGTGCAATTACACAGCCACGTAGGGGGGAACTTGCTGGAAAGAGTGGGAACCTCAGGCCTCCCCGCTCTCTTGGCCAACGGGCGCGGGAGCCGCTCCGAGTGCTACGGATAGTGGTCACCAAAAGCAGACGCCCCAATCGCTGAGGCAGTGTCCCGGCGCTGCTGTGCAACACCAGCTACTTCGAGAGCCGCATTTGCCATTGGAACCCCGTCACCATGACGGCGTCGTAGCGGCCGCTTTCTGCGCCGCGATCCTAACGGAGTCGCGACCGCCCCATGCGCGGGGACACCGATGCGCACCTCGATCCAAACCATGGCCTCTGTCGCCAATGCCGAGGGCGATACCGAGAGGTCCCTCGTGGACGGCTCGGTGTGTCCCCACGCACCACCACCCTGACGGATCCGCGATTGGGTTTTCGAGAATCGGTGACTGACACCGCTGTCCCAAGGCCCACTGCTCTCTGCCCCCCTGACGCCCCTGCTCCGCCGCGTGGACAGAGTTGTCAGTCGCCGCGTTTTCGACCCATGGACCGTCTTTCATGAAAAACGCAAATCCGACACCATGTCCCCCCCTGCGATAGCCTCCGTTTGCAACCGGGAACAGATATGTAAACATTCTAGAATCTGTAGGTTAACGATCACCACGCAGCGCTCCCGTCCCGCGCTTGATTTCGACAGATTCGACACTTTTCGACATCCATCCGACACCCGTGTCGAATTCTGTCGAATTTCGCCTTTTATTCTGTCGGCCAGCGGCCCTGTTTTCGGCGCTTGACAACGGGTGTATCCTCAATCAGGAGCAGGGGTTGTACGCAATTGGCTTTGTTTCGTATTTTTTGTTTTCGGCGCTTTCTGGCGGATCCGCGCCAGGCTCTCGCGCGCCTGCTCAAGCGGAGCGGCCTCGTCGCCCGAACACCCGCCGGCCCGGCTGCCGGCCGCGCCTTGCGACACCTGCAAACTCCGCCCCGCGCCGCCCCGCAGCCGCCCGCGGCCTCCCTTCCGGTGGCTTGACTCGGCCCGCGTTCACGCCCACGATAGAAGCATGCGGAGAACATTTTCGTCGCTTTTTGTTCTCGCCTGCATCGCCCTGCCGCTGCAGGCCCAACTGCCGCTGGGCTTCGGCTTGAAGGGCGGCGCGCGCCTGACCGACTTCACCGGGAGTTCCAGCGACGTCACCTCGCACGACCACGTCTACACCATCGGTCCGTACGCTGAGCTGAAACTACCCTTGGGCCTCTCCATCGAGGCGGATCTGCTGTATAAGAAATCCGGCTCGACGCTCGTGAACCTCTTTCCGCTCGCCGGAGCGACGTCGCTCCAACAATTCGACATGGACTCCTTCGATGTGCCGATCCTCTTGAAGAAGAAATTCGACACTGGCATGATATTTCGCCCGTTCGTCGAAGCCGGCCTGGCCAATCGCTATTCCACGGGCATCCCGGGCTCCACGATCTCCGTCCTGCCGCCATTGCCGGGCACTTACTACAACACCTCCTCCACCAGCGGCTGGCAGGAGGGCCTGGTCGTCGGCGGCGGCGTGCAGTTCAAGATCCTGATGGTGAAGATCTCTGGCGAATTGCGCTGGTCGCGCTACGGCAATATCTCCACCAGCACGGTGCCCAAGCTCAACGCCAACCAGGCCGAGCTGCTCATCGGCATCGGCCTCTGAACCGCGGCCACCCGCCGCCCGGCGCGCGCCGCGAAGCCTCTGTAGAATCTCACCAATGGTGAAACGACTCTTCGGACGCTTCGTCTGGCTCGCCCTTGCGGCCGCCGGCGCGTTGTGCCTCGGCGGCATCGCCATCCATCGCGGCGAGCCCGTCAACAGCCTGTGGTTGGTGGTCGCCGCCGTCTGCGCCTTCCTCGCCGGCTACCGCCTATATGGCAAGTTCATCGCGGCCAAAGTCCTCTGCCTCGACGACCGCCGCGCCACGCCCGCCGAGCGCCTGCGCGACGGCCACGACTTCGAGCCGACCAACAAGTGGATCCTCTTCGGGCTGCACTTCGCCGCCATCGCCGGGCCGGGCCCGCTCGTCGGCCCCACGCTGGCCGCGCAGTTTGGCTACCTGCCCGGCACGCTGTGGATCATCCTCGGCGCCGTGCTGGGCGGCGCCGTGCAGGATTTCATCGTGCTGTTCTGCTCGATGCGGCGCGACGGCCGCTCGCTCGGCGAGATGGCCCGCGATGAGATCGGCCGCATCGGCGGCGTCAGCGCCATGGCCGCCGCCTTGCTGATCATGATCATTATGCTGGCCGTGATGGCGCTGGTCGTCGTCAACGCCCTGAAATTCAGCCCCTGGAGCACGTTCACCATCGCCGCCACCATGCCCATCGCCGTGCTGATGGGCCTGACGCTGCGCTATTGGCGTCCGGGCAAGGTCCTCGAAGCCTCGGTCTGGGGCTTCCTGCTGGTTCTGGCCGCCATCTTCGCCGGCCAGTGGGTCAGCCGCTCGCCGCTCGCCGCGCCGTGGTTCACCTGGGGCGCCATGACGCTGGCGGTGACGATCGTGATCTACGGTTTCCTCGCCAGCGCCCTGCCCGTCTGGCTACTGCTGGCGCCGCGCGGTTACCTGAGCACGTTCGTCAAGCTCGGCGTCATCCTGATGCTGGGCCTTGGTATTCTCGCCGTTCATCCGCAACTGCAGATGGCGCCGTTCACGCGTTTCGTCAACGGCTCCGGCCCCATCTTCGCCGGCCGGATCTTCCCCTTCTGCTTCATTACCATCGCCTGTGGCGCCGTCTCGGGCTTCCATGCCCTCATCTCTTCCGGCACCACGCCCAAGCTGATTGCGCGCGAAGGCCACGCCTTTCCCATCGGCTACGGCTCGATGCTGCTGGAAGGCTTCGTGGCGCTGATGGCCCTCATCGCGGCCTGCGTCCTCGATCCCGGCGTCTACTTCGCCGTCAACTCCCCGGCCGGCATCGCCGGCGCGACGCCGCCGGCAGCCGTCGCCACCATCAGCAGTTGGGGCTTCCCCGTGACGGCCGGGCAGATGGCCTTGCTCGCACGCCAGGTCGGCGAGCGGACGCTGTTTGCCCGCACCGGCGGCGCGCCCTCGCTGGCCCTCGGCATGGCCCACATCTTCGCCCGCGGCCTCGGCGGCTCGTGGTTCCTGGGCTTCTGGTATCACTTCGCCATCATGTTCGAGGCCCTGTTCATCCTCACCATTCTCGACGCCGGCACGCGCGTCGGCCGCTTCATGATTCAGGATCTGCTGGGCCACGTCTACCGCCCGTTTTCCCGGGTGAACTGGATGCCCGGCATCATCGCTCAGCAGCGCGCTCATCGTGCTGGCCTGGGGCTATTTCCTCTATCAGGGCGTTCGCGATCCGCTCGGCGGCATCAACTCGCTGTGGCCGCTGTTCGGCATCGCCAACCAGTTACTCGCGACCATCGCCTTGTGCCTCTGCACCACCGTGCTCGTCAAAATGCATCGCGCGAAATACATGTGGATCCCCTGTGTGCCGCTGGCCTGGCTGGTCTCGGCCACCTTCACCGCCTGCTGGGAGAAGATCTTCTCCGCTCTGCCGCGGGTCGGCTTTCTGGCCCAGGCGCGGGCCCTTCAATCGGCTCTCGACGCCGGCCGGATCGCCGCCGGCCAGACCGGCGAGACGCGCGAACTGATCTTCAATGCGCGGCTCGACGCCGCAGTCTGCGGCCTGTTTCTGGTCATGGTCAGCCTGGTGCTGATCGATTCGCTGCGAGCCTGGATCGGCATCCTGAACGGGACCCGATCACCCCTGCTGCACGAGACGCCCTTCGTGCCGACGCGCCTGAGCGCGGAGGGAATCTGATGCGCCGTCTCTTCGCCTTCATCCTCGAACTGCTGCGCGAGATCGGCGACGAGAGTGCCTATCGGCGCCATCTCACCGCCAACGCCCGCCCGCATTCGCCGGCCGAGTGGCGCCGCTTCTTCGATGCCCGCCTGCGCTCCCGCTACCGCCAGGTGAAGTGCTGCTGAGGCTCCGGTCGCTTAGGCCAGCTTTGCTTCCACGCTGCGGATCTTGTCTTCCATCGTCTGCTCGCGGTCCACCCTCGTTCCGAACCTCAGGCTGCTCGAGATGCGCGCCACGCCCATCGCGTGCAGCGCTTCGTGACAGCGCTTGATCGCGCCGAACACGTCGTCCCACTCGCCCTCGAGGTTCGTGCCGTAGGCGTGGAGCTTCGTCTTGAGACCCGCCGCGGCGAAGATGCGCTCGCAGACGCTGACTTCCTTGGAGACCGAGACGCCGATCCCGATCGGAATCACGCACACGTCGGCAATGACTTTCATGCACCCTCCTTGTGACATCGTGCGCGACTCGTCATTTCACCGCAAGCGCAGCCGCCAGCGGATAGCCGCGCTTATTCCAGCACGTGGATGTTCTTGCGCGCGCACATCTCCTTGAGGATCTCCGGCCAGATGGTCACGCTGACCTCGCCCAGGTGCGCCTTGCGCAGCAGCAGCATCAGCGTGCGCGACTGCCCGATGCCGCCGCCGATCGACAGCGGCAGCGTGCCGTTGACGATCCCCTGATGATACGGGTACTTCAGGAAATCCAGCTGCCCGGTGAGTTCGAGCTGCTGGCGCAGAGTCGCGGCGTTGACGCGGATGCCCATCGAGGTCAACTCGTGGCGCCGTTTCGTGACATGGTTCCACACCAGGATGTCGCCGTTCAGGCCGTGCATCGGCCGGCCGTCGTCGGAGCGCGTTTCACTGACCCAGTCGTCGTAGTCCGCGGCGCGCATTTCATGCGGGTAGCCGTCCGCGAGCGTCCAGCCGATCCCGATAATGAACACCGCCGGGATCTGCTGCAGGATGGCCGTCTCGCGCTGCTTGCGCGGCAGGTCCGGGTACATCTCCAGCAGCTCCTCGGCGTGCAGGAAGGTCAGCTTCTCCGGCAGGTCCGGGAAGCGCGGATCCTTCAGCTGCGGGAACAACTCCTGCACGTGGTGCTCGGCGCCGGTCAGAACCCTCCAGATGCCGTTCACTGTCTCTTTCAGGAACGCCAGGTTGCGCTGCTCGGCGACGATGGCTTTCTCCCAGTCCCACTGGTCGACGTACGCGCTGTGGTCGTGGTCCAGGAAGTAGTCCTTGCGCACGGCCCGCATGTCGGTGCACAGGCCTTCGCCGGTCCGCATGCCGAGGCGCCGCAGCGCCACGCGCTTCCACTTGGTTGCGGCCTGCACGACCTGGCCGTCAATGGGGTGCAGATCGCGGTCGTTGGAGACGTGGAACTGCACCGGCGTGCGCGAGCCGTCACGGTCCAGCAGGTCGTTGACGCCGCTCTCGGCATCGACGATCAGCGGGACCGTGACCATCATCAGGTTTAATTCCCGGCACAGGTGCTCTTCGATGTAATTCTTCGCGGCGAAAATGGCGCGCTGCGTCTCCTTGGGCGATAGAAGGGAGCTGTAGTTCTGCGGAAGGATCTTCTCGAGTTCGCCGTAATCCCCGATTCCGGGCCCAGCGAGGTCGGCTTTTTTGTCGAACATGGACAAACCTCCGCTGCCAATATACGCCCGCGGCGAGCCGATTGCAGCCGCTCCGGCGAGATATCCACAACTTCGTGGTGGTGCTGAGACCTGAGGTGGGGCCGCGGCCGGCTAGGCCTGCTTGCGCTCTGTCGCCGCCAGGACTTCGTTCATCGATCCCTGGCGGTAGCCGTCCAGGTCCAGCGTGACGTATTGGAAGCCCAACCCCTTCAGCCGGCGGGAGATCTCGTCGAAGACCTCCAGCGACAGGGCGCGCGGCAGCTCGGCGCGGGCGATTTCCACCCGCACCAGCTCCGCCGAGTGGTAACGCACGCGGAACTGCCGGAAGCCGAGTTCCTTGAGCGCTTCCTCGGCGTTTTCGACCAGCCGGATGTTCTCCGGCGTGACCGCCGTGCCGTAGGCCACGCGCGAGCTGAGGCAGGCCGCCGCCGGGCGGTCCCAGGTGGGCAGGCCAGCCAGCCGGGAAAGCTCGCGGATCTCGGCCTTGCTGAGGCCAGCCTCGACCAGTGGGGCTTTCACGGCGTGCGTCTGAGCCGCCTTCTGGCCCGGGCGATAGTCGCCCAGGTCGTCGGTATTCACACCGTAGACGATCGCCTGGCCGGCGGCCAGACTCAGCTCCAGAACCGGGGCGATCTCCTCCATGCGCCGGAACAGCTCGTCCTTGCAGTGGAAACAACGGTCGGGATTGTTCGCCGCATAGGCCGGATTCTCAAATTCGCGGGTCTCAATGATCTCGTGGTGGATGCCGAACTGGCGCGCGAACTCGATCGCCTCGCGCATGTGCGAGCGCGGCACCGAGGGCGAATCGGCAGTCACGGCGACGGCATTTCCGCCCAGCGCCTGGTGCGCGGCCCAGGCCAGGTAGGCCGAATCGGTCCCGCCGGAGTAGGCCACCAGCACGCGGCCCGTGGCGCGCAGGATCGTGAACAGCCGCTCCTGCTTGGCCTGCAGCGCGGACGCGTCCAGCCCGGCCGTGGCGAGAGTCACCAGTCCGCTCATGCAGTCATTATAGCCATTTAAGTCCACTTAGCGGGTTCTGCCTGTCGGCACTGGAACGAAATGACCCCAACGCCCCAGCGGCCTCGCACCAAGGTCTGATGCGGGTTGCGACGGGCGCCTACTCGTACCAGTTCCGGATGCGCACTTCGACGCCCGAACCCTTCAGCGCGTCCTCGAAGACCTTGAGGTCGCTGCCGCGGTAGTGGTAGGGGTAGACGATTTTGGGGGCAAAAGCGCGCACGCCCGCGGCGGCTTCCGCCGGGGTCATCGTGTACGGCAGATTCATACATACGAAGGCCACGTCGATGTTCTTCAGCGCCTTCATTTCGGGGGTCGCTTCGGTGTCGCCGGAGAGGTAGAAGCGCTTGCCGCCATAGGTCAGCACGTAGCCGTTGCCGCGTCCTTTGTCGTGGAAGAATTTGCCTGGCGCGGGACCGCGGCCGGGGGTGAAGTTGTACATCGGCACGGCTTCGATGGTCCAGCCGTCCCAGCTCTGAGTCTCGCCGTTGCGGATGATCGTGCCGGTCTTCAGGCTGGAGGTGACCACCTCGGGCGCCATGATCTTCGTGCCGGGCTTCTTGACCCAGCCAATGGCACGAGGGTCCATATGGTCGCTGTGGACGTCGGTGATCAGGATCAGATCCGCCTTGGGGCTAGCCGCGTAGCGGGCCTCGGTGCCCTGGCTGAAAGGATCGACCTGGATGACCTTGCCGCCGGCTTCGATCATCAGGCTGGCGTGATAGATGGGCGTAATTCTGACGGTTCCGGCCGCAGTGGAGAACTCCTCGGCGGCATACAGGCCGCACGTCGCGAGAACGAGTGCAAATGCAAGACGCTGGATTCGCATGCGGTCATTGTATCTCCACGGCAAATGCGGGCGATACGCCCGGGCCGCGGGGGCCGGAATTCGGTGGAAAGGCGACGCGTTGCGGCCGCCCGGGGAGGGCCTATACCACAAACGGCGCGGCCGGAGGCGGATTGACTTAGGCGCAGGCGGGTCTTTATGCTGTGAGTCGGAGAGTGGTCTTGCCCGAAAGGGATTCGTCCGAAGGATTCGTCATGACGGATTCGTCGAGATGAATGGCACGGAGACGGCTCTCGTCCCACATCCATAAGAGGGATGGAACCATGATTAAGGTCGAAGGACTGACTAAGCGTTACGGTCGCACGGTCGCCGTTCGAAACATCGATTTTGAAGTCGAAAAGGGCCAGATCGTCGGCTTCCTGGGGCCTAATGGCGCCGGCAAGACGACGACCATGCGCATCCTGACGTGCTTCATGCCGCCGTCGGAAGGCACGGCATCGGTGGCCGGATACGACGTACTCGAGAAGCCGATCGAGGTGAAGAAACGAATCGGCTACCTGCCCGAGATGCCGCCGCTGTACCCGGAGATGGAGGTGACGGAATACCTCACCTTCGTCGGCAAACTGAAGGGCATCCCGTCGGCCGACCTGGCGCGCCGGGTGAAGGAAGTTGTCGAGCGCTGCGCGGTGACCGACGTGACCGGCAAGCTGATCGCCAAGCTGTCCAAGGGCTACCGGCAGAGGGTAGGCCTGGCGCAGGCGATCATCCACAATCCCGAAGTGCTGATCCTGGACGAGCCGACCGCCGGATTGGATCCGAAACAGATCCACGAGACGCGCGGACTGATCCGTTCGCTGGCCGGCGAGCACACCATCATCCTGAGCACGCACATCCTGAGCGAGGTCGAGCAGACGTGCGACCACGTGATCATCATTTCCAAAGGCGAAGTGGTGGCCAAGGATTCGGTGGAGAACCTCACCAGCCGGCTGCGGGGACAGGCCACGGTGGCGCTGGAGATTGAAGGACGCAGCGGCACGCTGGAAGCCGCCGAGATCCAGCACAAGCTGGAACAGGTGGGAGGCGTCAGCAAAGTGGCCGTGCACGAGACGCGCAACGGGCGTCACAGCTTCGAAGTGGAGACGCAGCCGGGGCAGGACATCCGGGGCGATCTGGCGCGCGCGGTGGTCGAGTCGGGCTGGAACCTGAACGAGCTGCGGGCCACGGCGCTGAGCCTGGAAGAGGTCTTCCTCGAGCTCGACGGCGGCCGAGAAGTCCACGGAAGGAGAAAAGGCATGAGAAACGTCTGGACGATTTGTCAAAAAGAATTGAAGAGCTACTTCGCGTCGCCCATTGCCTACCTCGCCATGGCGATGTTCGCCGTTATTTTCGGGTTCTTCTTCTGGAACGTGGTGGCCTACTTCGTGGAGATGAGCCTGCAGTCGCAGATGATGGGCCGGTCTTTCCCGATGGACGTCAACGAAATGGTGATCCGTCCGCTGCTGATGAATACCAGCGTGATCGGGCTGTTCCTGATCCCGATGATCGCGATGCGCCTGTTCTCCGAGGAGAAGCGCTCGATGACCATCGAGCTGCTGCTCACCTCGCCGCTGCACGACGCGGAAATCGTGATCGGCAAATGGCTGGCGGCGATGGGATTGTACGCCATGCTGCTGCTGATCAGCGCGCTCGACATGGCCTTCCTGTTCGCCTACGGACGGCCGGATTGGAAGCCGCTGCTGGCCGGTTACCTGGGCCTGCTGCTGCAGGCCGGCGCGCTGCTGGCGCTGGGCGCGTTCATCTCGACCCTTACCAAGAACCAGATCATCGCCGGCATCGTGACCTTCTCGGTGTGCCTGCTGTTATGGGTGTTCGAGTGGGTCGGCGGTTATGAAACGGCGGCCTGGGCCAAGGTGATGGCCTACATGAGCGTGATCTCGCACTTCGAGCCGTTCGCCAAGGGCGTGATCGACTCCAAGGATGCGGTCTATTTTCTGTCGTTGATTTTCCTGGGTCTGTTTCTGTCGGTGCGGAGTCTCGAGTCGCTCCGCTGGAGGTCATAAGCAATGAAAGCCGATTGGATAAAAACGCGCCAGACAAAGTACTCGGCCTACCTGGCGGCCTATGTTCTGGTGGTCGTGGCGCTGCTGGCAGGGCTGAATTATCTGGCCAGTATCCACAACAAGTCGCTGGACCTCACCTCGGGCAAGCGCTACACGCTGGCCGATCAGACCGTGAAGATCGTTAAGGGCCTGAAGGATGAGGTGGACATTTACTACTTCGACGAGACGAAACAGTTCCCGGCGGCCAAGGACCTGCTCGACCGTTATGACAATCTCTCGACCAGGCTGAAGATCCAGTACGTCGATCCTTATAAGAAGCCGCAGATGGCGCGGGAGTTCGGCGTGCACGCTGCGCCCACGATCATCCTGCAGCACGGCGCGCGGCGCAGCGAGGCGCGCAGCCTGACCGAGGAAGAACTCACCTCCGCGCTGATCCGCGTGCTGAAGAGCGGCGAGCGCATGGCGTGCTTCGCCGGCGGCGCGGGGGAGCACTCGCTGGCTGAATCCGGCGCCGAGGATTACTCGGGCGTGAAGGACGCGTTGGAGAAGAACAACTACAAGACGGACACGGTCAACCTGCTGGAGAAGCCCGAGATTCCGGCCTCGTGCACGGTGGTGGTGGTCGCCGGTCCGCGGTATGACTATCCGCAGCCCGTCGTCGATGCGCTGAAGAAGTACATCGAAAACGGCGGCCGCGGGCTGTTCATGCTGGATCCGCCGCTGGACGCCGGCAAAGACAAGATCGCGGCCAACGAAGCGCTGGCGAAGGTGCTGGAGGGCTGGGGCGTCACGCTCGACAAGGACCAGGTGCTGGACACGTCGGGCATCGGCGGCTTGTACGGCCTGGGGCCGGAGGTCGCGCTGGCCAACAAGTACAGCAGCCACCCGATCGTGAAAGAGATGAAGGGCTCGGCCACGGCGTTCGCCATCGTGCGCTCGCTGGAGGCGAAGTCGGCCACGAACACCAGCGCGGAGGCGATCGTCTCCACGACCAGCAACAGCTTCGCGACCAAGCAGCTCTCGGGCCGGGAGCGCAAAGTCGATCTTTCCAAGGGCGAGAAGAAGTCGTTTGACGTCGCCGCCGCCGGAACGTACAGAGTCCCCGCCGCAGGCACAGAACTCCCGAAGGAAGGACGTTTCGTGGTGGTCGGCTCCTCGGACTGGGCGGCCAACTACGTGCTGGGATTCGCCGCCAACCGCGACTTCTTCCTCAACATCGTGAGCTGGCTGTCGAACGACGAAGACCTGATCTCGATTCGTCCCAAGGAGCCCGAGGACCGGCGCATCCAGTTGACGCGAGCGCAGATGATGCTGGTGCGTCTGGTGAGCCAGTTCCTGATTCCGATCATCGTGATTCTGGTCGGGATCCTGGTGTGGATCAAGAGGAGATAGCGCCATGCAAATCCGCGGTTTGCTGGTCGCCGCCGGGCTTCTGATCCTGCTCGGTGGCGGCATCTGGTGGTCGAATCGAGCCGCCAGGGAGAAGGAGTCGAAGCCGCCGGCCGACGCTTCGCCCAAGATCCTGTCGGTTACCGAAGGCGACATCCGGCGCATAGAAGTCGCGCGCCGCGACGGCGAGAAGACGGTGATCGAGAAGGACGCTTCCGGCGCTTGGAAGATGACTTCGCCGGCTTCCTACCCGGTGGATAAGATCACGGTCCAGTCGTTCGTCGCGGCAGCCGCCAGCGTGTCGTCCGACAAAGTTGTCGAGGACAAGACGGCCGATCCCGGCCAGTACGGCCTGAAGCAACCGTCGGTGACGCTCACGCTGGGTCTCAAGGACGGCAAGACCAAAACGCTGCGGGTGGGCGACGATGCGCCGGCCGGTTCCGCCGCCTACGCCTCCGCCGAGGGCGACCCGCACGTCTATACCATCGCCTCTTACACCAAGGAGAGCTTCAACAAGACCGCGGCCGACCTGCGCGACAAACGCATGCTGACGTTCGACCCGCAGAAGCTGGCGCGCGTCACGCTGCTGGCCAAGAAGACTGAAACCGAGTTCGGCAAGAACGCCCAGGGTGAGTGGCAGATCCTCAAGCCGAAGCCCTACCGCGCCGATGTTTTCACGGTCGACGATCTGACGCGCCGCCTGGAAGACGTGAAGCTCGACGCCGCGCTTTCCGCCGACGACCTGAAGAAGAATGCCGCCGCATTCAACTCCGCCGCGCCGCTCGCCGTGGTGACGGCCACCGATGCGGCTGGCACGCAGCGGCTGGAAATCCGCAAGACCAAGGACGACAAATATTACGCGCGGTCGAGCGTGGTGGACGGCACCTACACCGTGGAGGCGACCACGGCCAAGATCTTCGACAAGTCCACCGACGATTTCCGCAACAAGAAGCTGTTCGACTTCGGATTCACCGATCCGAGCCGCATCGATTTCCACGGCCCCGCGGGTCAAACCAGCGTCGCCAAGGGAGGCGAGAAGTGGTTCCGAAATGGGAAGCCGCTGGAGTCGGCCCCGATGCAGATGTTCCTGGATAAGCTGCGTGATCTTTCCGCCACCAAGTTCGCCGAGACGGGCTTCGGCACGTCGACAATCGACATCACCGTCGTATCCGGAGACGGCAAGAAGACGGAGAATGTCTCGCTTTCGAAATCGGGCACTGACTGGCTGGCGCGGCGCGTGAACGAGCCGGCGCTGTACGTTGTCCTGTCCCAGTCCATCGAAGAGCTGCAACGCGCCGCCGCCGATCTGAAGGAAGAACAGGCCAAGCCGCCCGCAAAGAAGTAATTCGTGATCAACGGTCTGCTCACCGACCTCTATCAGTTGACCATGGCCGCCGGCTACTGGCAGGCGGGCAAGACGGGTGAGACGGCCGTTTTCGAACTCTATGTCCGGCGCCTGCCGCCGAATCGCAATTTCCTGATCGCGGCGGGACTGGAGCAGGCGGTCGAATACCTCCTCAACCTGCGCTTCGGCGAGGAGGAGATCCGCTACCTGCGCGCGCTGCCGCACTTCGCGCAAGTGGGCGCGGGGTTCTTCGATCAGTTGCGCTCGTGGCGTTTCACGGGCGACCTTTTCGCGGCGCGTGAAGGCACGCCGTTGTTTGCCGGCGAGCCATTCCTGACCCTCCGGGCGCCGCTCCTGGAAGCGCAGATCCCGGAGACGTACCTGTTGTCGACCATCGGCTTCCAAAGCATGATCGCCACCAAGGCGGCGCGCATCGTCGATGCCGCCGGTGGACGCTCGGTGTTCGAATTCGGCACGCGCCGCGCACACTCGCCCGAGGCCGGCGTTCTGGCCGGCCGCGCGGCCTTCATCGGCGGCTGCCTCGGCACTTCGAATACGCTCGCCGGCTTGCGCTACGGCATCCCCGTTTTCGGGACCGCCGCACACTCCTGGGTGCTGTCGTTCCCCACCGAACTGGAGGCCTTCCGGCGTCTCCAACAGCTCCTGGGCGACACCACGGCGTATCTCATCGACACCTACGACACGCTCGAAGGGGCGCGCCGCGCGGCGTCGCTCGGGGCGCCCTTCTGGGGCGTGCGGCTGGACAGCGGAAACCTGGTGGAGCTCTCCCGCGCCGTGCGCGCGATCCTGGACGAGAGCGGCCAGCCGCAGGCCAGGATCATGGCTACCGGCGATCTCAACGAGTACAAGATCCTCGAAATCGTCGCCGCCGGCGCGCCCATCGATGCCTTCGGCGTGGGCACCGAACTGGCCACTTCCCTCGACGCGCCGAGTCACGGCGCGGTGTATAAACTGGTCGAACTGCGCTCTGGCGAAGAGCGCCGCTTCGTCGCCAAGTTCAGCGCCGATAAGTCGACGATTCCCGGCGCCAAGCAGATCTTCCGCTACGCGCAAAAGGACCTGCTGGCCTGTTCGGCGGAGTCGCATCCGGATGCCCGCGAGGCGCTGCTCGAGCCGGTCATCCTCCACGGTGAACTGGTGCAGCCGTTGCCCTCGCCGCAGCAGGCTCGGGAGCATGCGCGCCGCTCGCTGGACCGTCTGCCGAAAAAGCTGCGGAGTTTGTTCGAGTGCGATCCACCGTGGCCGGTTGAGATTTCGCCCGAGCTCGAGCGACTGACGAATGAGGTACGGCAGGCAGCGCGATGAGCACCATCCTGTTCGACGTCGATACACAGAACGATTTCATTCTGCCCGCAGGCGCCCTGCCCGTGCCCGGCGCGGGCCGCATTCTCCCGATGATCGTCTCCCTGAACCGCTGGGCGGGCCGCCAGGGCGTGATCCTCGTTTCGACCATGGATGCCCACGCCGAGGACGACCCCGAGTTCCGGCTGTGGCCCCCGCACTGCATCGCCGGGACGCTGGGCCAGCACAAGGTCGAGCAGACGCTGCTGGAGCGCCGCGTCACAGTGCCCGCTCAGCGCGCGGATTTCGACCTCGCGGGAGCGCAGCAGGTGATCCTGGAAAAGCAGGCGCTCGATTGCTTCACCAACGCCAACATCGGCGAAGTTCTGCGGCGCCTGAACACGCACCGCTGCATCGTCTACGGCGTGGTGACCGAGTATTGCGTGCGCCTGGCCGCGCTGGGTTTATTGAAAATGGGCCTGGCCGTGGAAATTGTCACCGACGCGGTCGAGACCCTGAAGCGCGAGGACGGTGAAGCCGCGCTGCGCGAGATCGCCGCGGCCGGCGGGTGGCTGACCACGTATGACGCGATGGTCCAGGAATTACAGGTGATCGGCGATCGGCCGCTGTACTCGCCGCGTTCAATTTTCTCGCCGCGTTCCTAGACCTGTTTCGGAATAAGTGTAGCCCGTCGCGTCCGGCCGCAGTGAGTCCGCTCCCGGATGGGGACACCGAGGGCTGCGGCGCTTGATCGACAGCCTCTGAACGTCGCGCCGAGGGAACCCCAGCGTGCCGCCGCGGCACGCGCAGAGTGTCCCCTCCGGCCACCCAATCCGCGCCGGCCGAGTTCACAGAAACTGTGAATCTGCTCTTAGTTCGACGTTGCGGCGGGCCGCGCCTCGCCTGGCAGCGGCGCATCCTTGGCGTGGCGCCACAGCCGCTCCAGGTCGTAATACGACCGCTTCTCCGGCGTGAACACGTGGACGATCAGATCCCCGAAATCGCCCACAATCCACTCGCCGTTCGAGTAGCCCTCGACGCGGATCGCCTTTTCGCCGAGCTGCTCCTGCATCTGCTTGGCGATCTCGTCCCAGACCGCCTGGGCCTGGCGCTGGCTGTTGGCTGAACAGATGAGAAAATAGTCGGCCAGCGTCGAAATCTCGCGTAGATCGAGGACCCGGCAGGAGGTTGCTTTCTTGGATTCCGCGGCTCGCAGCACGGTAAGCCACGAATGGGGTTCAGTGGTGGGGGGGAGCGGAGTCCCCGGGGTGGGTTCAGAGCGCAGTTGAATCAGCTTGAACGTCTCCTGAGCAGTATCGTAGCCTCAATTAGTACACGGTGCAAGTCTTTTGTTTTTTGCTGTTTGGTGACAATTGCGTGGCGCCCGCCAGGCAACTCTCAGCCGGAGAGCGGAATATGGCAGCCACAAATGTCTCCGCGCTGCTGCTTCCGCGACGCTGCTGGCAAGCCGCCGTTTCTCAATCGGGGGGCGAGCGGGCCGGCCACGCCAAGGCGTTTTCCCCGGCACGCCATTAGGGCCTGTTCACGCTACCCGAACGGATGGCGTTGCGCGCGAAAAGCGCCTCAGACGAGGCGGAGGACGACGACTTTGGCCAATCCAAAGCTAGGACGACAACGAAGGCTGAGGCGGTTTTCGCCGCAACCCGGAGGGACGGGGCCGGTTTCCCCGATTTCGGCGTCGCTCGTCGCTCGCAGACGCGCGGTATGCGTCGCTCCTCGCTCCTGGAACTCTTCAAAAACCGGCTCCCGTCGCCGCCGTCCGCGTAGTGTGAGCAGGCCCTAGAATGGCTGCATGGGTCAGCCCCGTCTGGAGACTCTTCTATCCGCCGAGATGATTGCCGCGCGCGTGGCCGAGATGGGAGCGCAAATCAGCGCCGACTACGGTGACCGCCCGCTGGTGCTGGTCGGCGTGCTCAAGGGCAGCTTCCTGTTTATGGCCGACCTGATCCGCCACATCCGCTGCCCGCTGCGCGTCGAATTCATCGGCACCAAGAGCTATGCCGGAACTTCGACCTCCGGCGAAGTCCAGCTCACCAAGGACCTCGACAAGCCGATCGAAGGCGAGGACGTGCTGCTGGTGGAAGACATCGTCGATACGGGTCTCACGCTGAACTATCTGCGCCAGATGCTGGCGCAGCGCGGACCGGCGTCGCTGCGCACCGTCGCCTTTCTGGACAAGCCGTCGCGGCGGCGCATCGAGGTCCAGGCCGATTACGTGGGTTTCCGTATCGAGGATCGGTTCGTCGTCGGCTACGGGCTGGATTTCGAGCAGCGCTATCGCAACCTCAGGGACGTGTGCGTGCTGCTGCCTTGACCTCTCAGACGCGCGCGGACCCCTTGGGGGACCGTCCTCACCTCACGCGCTGATCTCGCGCGCTACCGCCGCTCGAGGTCAGGCGGGCGCACGGAGCCGGGTCCGCGCGCGTCGTTGAGATCCGCCCTAGGCATGCCGCCGGGCGGAATGGTGGGGCAGATGGAAGAGGCGGAACAAGGCCTCGCTGACGCCCCACGCGAATAGGAAAGTGAAAATCGCGCCAACCGACAGATCGAATCCTGACCCGGCGAACTGAGGCGGAGGCGGCGTCAGACCGATCGCCAGCGCGACCATCATCGCCACGACACGCCAGTACCAGCCCACTCTGGGGAACTCATAGTCCATCCAGACCGCCAGGAAGAACGCCACGCCGTAGACCAGAAAAACCAACCAGCCGGGCATAACATCTCCTTTCCAGCGTCATTCAGAATAACGCCGCGTGCGCGGAATGCAAGCCCCTTCGGGCGGACCTTCCAAGGCCCCGTCCAAGCTACCCCCATCTCCGGCGGAGGCCGACCGCTTCCCGGGCCGTCGTCATTTCTCGTTGCGGGGCTTTCTCCTCTGCAAATCGCGCCATTGATCGGCGCTGAGAGCGGCGCGCAGACGCAGGCTCAACTGCGCCAGCGCCTTGCCCAGATCGTTGCGCGCCTCGAGCAGGTGGTCGACCGCCTCGGTGGCGCGCTTGGCGTCGAAGTTCTCGTCATTGAACGCGTCTTCGACGTCCAGCTCGGCCTTTTGGACGGCGCCGCGGAGATCGATCAGCCGCGGCCGGTACTCGCGCACCGTCGTATGGATTTTCTCGAGCTGCTGCTGGCTCAAATTCATATCCCGCACCACCGGCGAAGCCCACCACGCCCACGAGCTGCCCGGAATGTGCTGCGCCGCGGCCGGCAGCGTGGCCAGAAGAAAAACCAACCCCAGGGATCGCATCAGAAAGCCACCTCCTCTTCTTCCGTCTCTTTCCGATCCTCGAATAGAGATCGCATCGGCGCGGCGGCGCGCGGAGCCTCGGGCGCCGACAACGCCGCGACGTCATTGAACAGCTGCGCGTCGCTCAGTTGCGCCGGGCTGCTCTGTGCGGCGAGCCGCCGTGGCGCCGGTGCGAACCCCGCCGGGTGCAGCAGCAGAATCGCTGCCGCCAGAACGCCGGCAGCTGCGGCGGCCGGGACCCATTTCCACGTCCAGAAACCCCGCCGCCGTTCGATTCTGTCCCACACCGCCGTCCGTTGCCGCTGCAGCCGCTCAGCGCTGACGCTCTTCGCGCTCGAGTCGTCGAGCGCGGCGGCGCGCCGGCTCTGCAGCTCCTGCCACCTGGCGCCGCACTCGGAGCATTCGTCCAGATGGGCCTCCGCAACTGCGCTCTCCGATTCGAGCCCGTATAGTCTCCGCAGCAGATCGTCGTCGCTCCAGTGTGTTGTTTCTTCCCTCATAGATCAGTCAATGCCTCCGCTTTTCCAGCGTTTGTTTTCGCATCCCGTACAAGTCCTTCAACTCCTCGCGCAGCTTGGCCAATGCCCGGCTCAGGTGCGCCTTGACCGTCCCCACATCCAGATCGAGAATCTGCGCGATCTCCTCCAGACTGTGGTCCTCGTAATGACGCAGCGTGAACACGGCCCGCTGGCGGCTGGAAAGACCCTCCAGCCCCCGCGCCAGCCGCTGCCCGACCTGCCGCCCAAACGCCTGCTCCTCCGCGTCGGGCGATGACGAGGCCGCCATGGCGAGGATCGTCTCCTCGTCCGCCGCATCGGGCCGTTTCCGCCAGAACTGCCAGCGTTTCGACCGCAGGCGATCCAGGCACGTGTTGACTGCGATCCGGGCCAGCCAGCGGCCGGGATCGTCGAGCTCGCCGGTGTGCCGTCCCAGAGCCTGGTAGGCCTTGAAAAAAGTATCCTGAACGGCCGAATCGGCCTCGTCGGCATCGCTCAACATCCTCTGACAAATGAAGAAGATACGCCGTTGCTCGGCAGCCATCCAGGAGGCGAAGCGGGCCAGCAGCGCAGGCGCTCCACTCACCGCGATCGCCTGTTCGGCCATCATCATGATCCTAATTCATAGGACGAGAGCCTGAAGAGATCGGATTACAGCGCCCGCATGCTACACTGCGATTCACCATGAGCATCGTGATTCTGCTGGCGATTGGTTTGGCGGCCGGGATCCTGGCGGGAATGTTCGGCATCGGCGGCGGGGTAATCATCATCCCGGCGCTGATGTACATCGTGAAACTCAAGCCGGTGCAGGCGATTGCCACTTCACTGGCGGCTCTGATCCCGCCCGTGGGACTGCTCGGCGCGTACGAGTATTACCGTAAGGGCGACATCAACTTACGGGACGCCGCCTTGATTGCCGCCGGCCTGTTCGCAGGCGCTTTCTTCGGCGCCAAAATTACGCTCGCCCTGCCTCCCGATGCCGTGCGCAAGGGCTACGCGGTGTTCATGCTCTTGATCGCTGTGCGGATGCTCTTTTTCAACAAATGAGCTAGGGCCTGTTCACGCTACTCGGACGGTGGCGACGGGAGCCGGTTTTTCCGAGTTCCAGGAGCGAGGAGCGACGCATACCGGGCGTCTGCGAGCGATGAGCGACGAGGAAATCGGCAAAACCGGCCCCGTCCCCTCGGGTTGCGGCGAAGAGCGCCTCAGACTTCGTTGTCGTCCTCGTCTTGGAACGGCCAAAGCCATCGTCCTCCGCCTCGTCTGAGGCATTTTTCGCGCGCAACGCCATCCGTTCGGGTAGCGTGAACAGGCCCTAACCCAGGATGCCGCCCTGCGTGCCATCCACGCGGGCGCCGGTCAGGATGCCCATCGCCAGCCGCAATCCGTAGCCCGGCTCCCGGAAGACCATCCCCACCGCGCCGGCTGCCCGCCCCAACACGAAACCCAGCTTGGCGAAAAAGCCCTCATGCTTGCCAATGTAAGAGGCAGCCGCGGCGACCCGATCAGCCGTCAGCAGCGCTTGTTCCGAACGCGGGACCTGAAACGTGACGTGCCGCGGGTGCACCGTCGCCGGCGTTTCCACAACCACAATGCGCTTGCCGGCGACGCGGATTTGCCAGAACAATTCGAGTTCCGCCCAGAACTCCGAGAAGCGCTTCTCGTCGAAATAGTTCATCCCCCGAATGAAGGTCTTGCGCACCATCAGCGCGAGATCGGAAGTCGCTTCCACGGTGCCCGAGGCGGGGGCCAGACTCAGGTCGCGATTCTCCCTGCAGGCTGCGGCGAGTGCCTTCCTGTCGGGCAGTCTGCCGCCCAGCGGAAGGGCTTCTCCGGCTGCGTCGAGAAGACGCGGAACGGCCGCGACAGCGCGTTCATCCGCTTCCAATGCGCGGGTGAGCGCCATGACGACGCCCGGCGCGACCTCCACCTCCGGATCCATGAAGAACACCAGTTCCGCCAGCGCGGTGCGCATGCCGATGTTGCGGGCGCGGGTGCGGCCGAAATTGCGCGGCAGCCGCAGCACCGTCACGCCGTCAAATTCCGTGTCTACCTGGCCGCAGCCGTCGCGGCTGCCGGCATCCACCACCAGCACCTCGAATTGGTTGCGCTCGCGCGACGCGTTCAGTGCGGTGAGGCATCTGCGGAGCGACTCGATCGCATTCCAGGAAACGATAATGACGGAGACCTTGGGCTCCGGCGCGGTCTCCGGCGGAGGACTCTGTTGCGGTTGCACCGCTACCGATCATATCCCGCGCGGGGACTGGCCGAGCAACGATTTCTTGAACGGCGCGCGCCCTGTTTCGCGCCGTGATGGGGATCAATTGCGCCTGGCGCCGTTCCGGAGCTTTGAGGCGGCCGCCGCTTCCAGTTACACTTGGCCGGAGGGTTCTCGCATGCGCCTTTTTCCTGTTCTCTCGGTCGTGATCTTCCACGCGGCCACGAGCGGATTCGCCACCGAGCTGCCGCCCGCAACGGCCGCCAAGATCGACGAAGTTGCCGCGAAGGCTCTCGCCGACGGCGGCCCGCCGAGCGTCTCACTCGCCGTTGTGCGGGGCGGCAAAATCGAGTATGAGAAGGCCTACGGCAAGGCGCGGCTGGATCCGCCCATGGATGCCCGGCCGGAGATGCGCTACAACATCGGGTCGGTCAGCAAGCAGTTCGCGGCAGCCGCGATCCTGTTGCTGGTTCAGGATGGCAAATTGTCGCTCGACGACCGCGTTTCGCGCTACCTCCCTGACCTGACCCGCGCGGGCGAGATCACCATCCGCCAGCTCTTGTCGCACACCTCCGGCTACCAGGACTATTGGCCGCAGGACTACGTCCCCCCGTTCATGCTGCAGCCGATAACACCGGACGGCATTCTCGACCGGTGGGCCAGGAAGCCGCTCGATTTCGATCCTGGCACGCGCTGGCAGTACAGCAACACCAACTTTGTTGTGGTCGGCCGGATCGTCGAGTTGGTCACCGGCGACACATTCTCCGTCTTCCTTTCGAAACGCGTCCTTCAGCCGCTGGGTATGAGCAGCGCGATGGATGTCGGTGTGCAGGCGAAAGGACTCTCGGATGCTGTCGGGTACACCCGCTTCGCCCGGGGGCCGCATCGTCCAGCGCCACCGGAAGGCCGGGGCTGGCTGTACGCCGCCGGAGAGCTGGCGATGTCGGCGCATGACCTCGCCCTTTGGGACATTTCCCTGATGGAGCGCAAGCTCCTGACGCCTGCATCCTTCGAGGCGCTGACCACCCCGGTGCGGCTGCGCAACGGCGCGCCCACGGGCTACGCGCTGGGAATCGGCGTGAGGGATGACCAGGGGCATCCCAGGTTGTCCCACGGCGGCGCGGTCTCGGGGTTCGTGAGCCTGAATACCGTCTGGCCGGATCAAGGCGTCGCCATTGTCGTGTTTGCAAACGAAGACGGCTCCAATGCGCCCGGCTCCATCACCAGCCAGGTCGCTGCGCTGCTGTTGGGTGAGGCCCAGGATCCGCAGGCGGAACCGGCGCTGCGGCAGGCCAGGCAGATCTTCGACGGCTTGCTGGAAGGCAAGATAGACCGAAGCCTCCTGACGCCCAATGCCGACGCATTTTTCACCGCCCAGGTCCTCGCCGACGCCTCCACCAGCCTGAGGGTGATGGGACCCCTGGCATCGCTGCGACAGACGTCCGTGGAGCAGCGCGGCGGGATGACCTACCGGCACTTCCAGCTCTCGTTCAAGGACACCTCGTTACACTTGGACACTCTCACAATGCCCGACGGAAAACTGGAGCAGTACCTGATCCAGTGATTCACGCCGATGGCAATCCGGGCCGCCCCTCGGCTAACCCGGTTGTTTCACTTGCCATCGCAGCGCGGCGCGATGAGAGGGCCCCAACATCAAGCCCCAACATCAAGCAATGCCACGAGGCGCGCTCGCCGTAGCCGCCCGCAGGCGTACTTGACTGCTACGTCGAGGACGGGGGGTGCCCTCTGGGCCCAAAGCAACTTGAGTCTTGCGGCCCTGTCGCGCGCCGCAGCCGATGGTTGGTGAAACATCCGGGCGAGGCCCATTTCAACCTGCCAGGGCCAGCCTGCTCACATGCACTATAAGCTTGGCCGCTAGCACACCGGTCGCGTTCCTGCGGCTCTCCTAGCCGCTGTCCCGCCGAGGCGATTCATCACAATTCATCACTTTTCATCACTCGCGCGGCCCGCCGCCGCCGCCTCGCATTCGACATTTCGACACGACACTCCGGTTTTCGCCTGCCGGGCCCTCTGCGCGCCCCTTGGCGGCTCCCGGATCCTCCGGCTATCCCATTGCAAATAAATGCAATAGGAGCTACTCCGACCGCTCGGGGAGGAGCCTTCACCCACCCCACAGAATCCGACACTTCTCGACATTTCGCGACACTACTGTCGGATTCTGTCGAATCGCCCATTCCGGCCGCTGTGTTCGCCTCATGTTCGCACTTGACATGGGGTGTATCCTCAAGATGGGAAAGGGGTTGTTATAGATTGGCTTTGTTCCTCCAAAAATGTTTGTTGCACACCATCGACTACGCTTTCGATTGTTCCGAAAATGATGAGCAGTGATGATTCCGGCGAGCGCCCGTCACCGGCTGCCGGCCGCGTGTCAAACGGCCAGGGGAAGCATCTGGACCCAGCCCGGATGATTCACTTGCGATCGCAGCGAGGCGCGATGAGAGGGCCGCAGCCGATGGTTGGTGAAATATCCGGGCGAACCTCTCTTCCACTTAGGAGGCTCGGCGCTGAGCCATCTCGGGAACGGTTGGGGCGGCGATTAATCGGCGCCGGGCGCGGGGACGGAGGCCAGGCCGCAGATCCAGGCCAGGGTCATGGCATTGGCGGGGATGTAGAGGTTGAAGTCGGTCAGGCTGTGGAGCAGAAGGGCGGCCATGCCGCCAGCCAGGCCGAGGGCCAATTCCCAACCTGGGGATTCCTTGTGGAACAGCGCGACGCGGACGACGCGGCTACTGATGCGCCAGACCAACGCCAGCCCCAGCGCGAAGCCGACAATGCCGAGCTCGACCAGAACCTGCAGATAGTCGTTGTGGGCATAGTCAACGATGAACATCGGGGCTACGTGCTTGTAGCGCAGAAAGGCGCTCTCGAAAGTCCCCAGACCGCAGCCGGTGAGCGGGAAGGCGCGCAGCAGGGGAACGGTTTCGCGCCAGATTTGTGAGCGCACCTCGCCGTTGGCGTCACCCGTGCCGGCCATGGCGGCGAAGCGCTCCACGAGTTCGTGCGTGGGGAGCAGGACGAACAGCAGCGCCACGGCCAGGAACAGGGTGGTCGCGGGCAGGATCCAACGCCACGGGCGGGCGGGGCCGCACATCCGCTGCTCGGTGGCGCCGATGGCCAGCAGGCCGGTCACGAGCAAGCCGCCGAGGGCGGCGACAAAGCCCATCCGCGATTGCGAAGTCACGATGGCGGCGAGGAGCAACGCCGCCAGAGCCAGCAGCGAACTGGCCTTAACCGCGGGCCAGGCGGGGCGTGAATGGCGCGTTACGCCGGCTCTCCAAGCGGCGGCGGCGGCGGCCACGGCGAGGGGCAGAATCATCTCCAGAAAGCCGGCATAGTGATTGCGGTTGACGTAGGTCCCGGTGGACCAGGGCTTGACGGCCTCGTTCATGCGCTGCAGATAGAACTGAACCACGCCCAACAGTCCCTCCAGCGCAGCCAACACGAGCAGCGGCACTACCGGTGTCCAGAGGCGTGAACGCCACAGCCAGCCCAGCTCGCGCGCGATGAGCAGAGTAACGATGGCCGCCCCGACGTTGAGCAGACATTCAAAACTGCGGGCCGGCGCGATGGAGAGCGGGAGCCAGTTGACCGGACCGACGGCGCGAGCCAGCTCGACGCGGGTGGGGCTCAGAATCCCGACCAGCCCGACGGGCAGAGGCAGTAGCTGAAAGGCGCACCAACCGGCGAAGGCCGCGATCAGACGCGCGCTCCAGCGATCCTCGGGAAGCGGGCGCCGCTTGTCCGGCACGATCCAGAGCGCAACCCCGGCCAGCGCGATGACCAGCACCGACCAGTCCCACTGTCGGGGCCACACACCGCCTCGCAGGACGATGCCCGCCGCCAACGCCATGGTGAGAGCAATGAGAGCCGCCCAGCGCACAGAGCCACCTTAGCAGAATCGTCCGCGCGGGCGACGCGGCGCGATTCGGCGGCGAAGGAATGCAGGGTTAGTGTGGAGCGGTTACTGATGCGGGCTGACGGGTGTCGAAGACTGCAGCCCGAAGTAGGTGCCGACGATCACACCGGCGGTGCCGCCGATGATAAACACGATGCCCGCGCCGCCGAGTTTTTGGGACGATTCGACGATGACATAGCCCACCGTGGCATTTACCGTGACCGTCTGGCGGGGCGCGGAAAACCCCATGGCACTCGCGTTGTTCAGATCCCAATCCAGCCGGCCATCCAGCACCCGGACGAAGGGCCGGCCGCTCTTGGCGTCCCACGTGATGGAGATCCGGGCTCCCGGCGAAAGCGTAATCGCCGAAGTCTTGCCGTTGGCATCGGTGTAGGTGAGGGTCAGGGGGCCGGCGCCGAGTGAATTGTTGACCGCAGTGGGAACGCTGAGGGGCTTTCCGCCCTCCGACCATGTGCCCTGCTGTTGAGCCGCAGTGGCGGCCGGCGCGAGCGCCATCAACAGCGCCACTATCAGGGCAATCGACCTCACATTCAGCCTCCGGATAATCGGACTCAGATGTTCTGATTTTAGACCCACTCCCTCCAGGGAGCAAGAGACTGGAGGCTAAATCAGGACGATGCCAAGACAATTGCAAGGCGATGCAACGCCGAAGCGCCGCCGATTGGCGGGCCGAAGCCACAGGAAGCAGGACATCAGGAAAATGCCGGGCGCACTTTCGGTGGGGAGAAAAGAGGAACAGCCGGAGCAAGGAGGCGGGCGCGGCTCGACGCGTAGGGAGTTGAGGGGGACTGTGGCGGCCCAGCGGCGATGGGAGCTATCGCGGCAGCGCGGCGAACTGGTTCACCCAGCGCGTTCAATCGCGGACGAACAACCCGCGGAGCCGGTAGAAGCACATCCCCAGATATTCGCGGAAGGCGGTGTCGGACCAGCGAAGGCCATCCCCCTGCGGCAAGAAGCGGACCAGGGAAGGCTCGAGCAAGCTCTGCACGCCCACGACGTGGAAATCAGCCGGCACGGGGAGTACTTCGATGCCGCTGCGGCTGAACAGCAGCATGGCGCGGGGCATGTGGTAGGCGGAGGTGACGAGTAGAATACGCCGCCAAGCGTGTTCGCGGGCGAGTTGCCGCACGGCCTGAGCTTCCGCGGCTGTGTTGATGACGCGCCCGGTGAGCAGGATGGAGGCGTCGGGAACACCGCGGCGGAGAGCCACCTGGCGCAGGAGTTCGCCCTCCGAAGGCACAGCCGGCGAAGCGGTGAACTTGGCGGCGGTGAAAACGAGATAGCGCGCCTTGCCTTTCATGAACAGATCTACGCCCTTCTCAAAGCGATTAGCGCAATCGGTCCACTCGAAGGGTGCGGTGGTGGAGGCTGGATTGCGCAGGATGCCGCCGAGCACGACGACGGCATCGGCCTGGGCGCAGCGTTGGTTGTCAACGGGCGGGTAACGGCATTCCAGGGACCACAGCAAGGCATCGGCAACGAACGGCATGCTGAAGGCCCACAGGACGGCGAGGGCGGCCACAATGGGCCACTTGCGGGGACGCCGCAAGCCGACCAGGAGAAGGAGGATGACGACGGCCAGCGGCGAGACGAGAATCGTCAGGAGGCGATGCCAGAACAGCGTATCCATGTTGATTGGTCAGGGAGTAACGGCCGTCGTCGATTCGTCTGCACGATGCAGCCACGCGCCTGTCGAGGCGCAGGCCGATGGGGGCGCGACAAGGCCGGGTTTCCCGATCGGAGCCGCACTCAGGCAGAGCGTCACATGGGCCATAGCCGCGCATCCATCCAGTATGATCGACGGCGGCCGGCGATACCGATCGTTGGGCCTCGAAAGTCAAATCCGCGAGGTGCGCTGTCGCGAATCAGCCGCCCTCGCCGTTCGCTGCGTGTGATTGGGAGTGCAGGCCAGTGCGCGGAGGGCCGAGCAACCCCCGGAGTTCATCGTCCCAACGGTCGAGGGTGATTCGCCGGGCGAATCGCTCCTGATAGGTGCGGAAGCAATGTTCCTGCATCCGGCGCAATTCCGCGGGCGTTTCCAGAAGCCGGACCAGGACTTCCGCGATCCGGGGCGCGTCTCCGGGCGCCAGTACCCAGCCCAGTCCGAACTCCTCGATACAAGCGGCGATGGAGGATTGCGGGCTGCCACAGAAGAGCACCGGCCGGCCGGCGGCGAGCGCGGCGAAAAACTTCGAGGGGACGACAGTGCCGGTCCATTGCTGGCGCAGGGTGACCACGTGAATGTCGGCTGAGGCCAGGCGGGAATCCAGTTCGGCGGGAGCCGCGAACTCTACCACGCTGACGTTCACGTCCGCCGCGGTGAGCGCAGCGCGAACCCAGTCCGCGCGGTTGCCTCGAATGGAGAATGCGAGGTGGACGCCGCGGCCGCGCAACCGGCGGGCCAGATCGAGAAGATCATCGAGGCTGTGAGCGCGTCCGAAATTGCCGGAATAAAGCAGGGCCAGGCGGGCATCGCCGAAGATCGCCGTGCGCTCGGCCGGCGCGGAAGCCGGCAAAGCAGCCGGCTCGCAGAGCGCCCAGGGAACGAGGGTCACGGCGCGCGCCGGCGACCGGTACGTTTCCAGTAGCGAGCGCGCACACTCGCCGATGTCCACGATCAGGTCGCAGGAAGAATAAGCCCGAATGAGCAGGAACCGCAGCACGGAGGCCGCCAAGCCAACCCTCCGCAACGCGCCCTCGGCGTAGGCCGCCTCGGGATAGAGGTCGAAACACCAAAGCGCGATTTTGGTTTTTGGCCGGAAGAAGCGCCAGAAGGGCGCCACGAAAATGCTCAGAACGGGATCGGTGCCGATTAGAACGACATCCCGATGGCGGCGGGGATTCCACGCGGACAGGCTCCATCGGGCGACCATCCAGGCGGCATTGAGAAGCCGCCCGGGCGTGGAAGCCTGGCGGAACCGCGGCCTCCACACACGCTGGATGGTAACTCCGTTCCAAACACTTTTGCTGGGATATGATTTGGACTCATCGCGGCACCCGCGACCGCAGGGCATAGCCGTTACATCCCAACCGCGTTGCACCAGGCCAGCGCACAGTTCGCTCATGTGAACCGCGCTGGCGACGTCGTCCGGATACAGGTAGTGATACAGGATCAGTGCTTCAGGCAAACTCTTCTACTCTGTTCCCGGGCCATGCGCAACGCCGATTCGATCCACAGCGCACATTTCCGCGGCCCGGATCGCAGGCGCTGTGCGCATCACGAGCATGGTTCAGCGCCGTGTGCCCGCCGCCGGGGAATCGCCGGCCGAGGGGGGATCTGAAGCGCATTTCCCAATCACGGCTGTGGCGCGGGTCGCAGGATGCGCCGCCGGGTAAACGCCGCCGGATTGCCGGCGTGAATCTCAAACGCCGGGATGTCCTTGGTGACCACACTTCCGGCCGCGGCCACCGCCTGTTCACCGAGAGTCACGCCCGGGCAGACGACAGCATGTGCGCCCACCCAGGATCCGTCGCACAGGACAATCGGTTTCAGGATCAGCCCGAAAAAAGGGTCAGTCCAATCGTGGTTCCCGGTGCAAAGGTACGCGCCTTGCGATACACAACAGTTCAATCCGATCGAAATCTCACACAGATCGTCGAGCCAGGCGCTCTCTCCGATCCAGGAGTGATCTCCGATTCTCAACCGCCATGGGAACTTCACGCGGACGCCCGGCTTGATGACAACGCCCTGGCCAATGTGCGCACCGAACAAACGCAACAATCCGACCCGCCAGCGTGAGCCAGGGAGCCAGGTGCTGAACAGCACACCCTGAAAACAGAGCCACGCAGCCTCTATCCATCGCGGCCGGCCGCGATTAAACTCGCCACCACGGAAAGCGGATAAATTCACTTCGCCACGGCTGCCCATCGTGCTTTCTTGACGACCACTCAATCCCGCCGGATGCCTGCGACAGCAACAGTTCCCACGCAGCGTCCAAATCACTCGTCGCGGCCCCACCCGTCATCCCAAGTCTCGCCTCTCGTTGGCACGTGTCGCACACCATCACTGAGTAGCGTCGAAGGGCTAAGCTGAGGCTGCGCGAAGCTTACCAGGCTTGTTCCTTCGTCCTCAAATCCAGGAACTCACACTGAAAAGTGGCTGTCCCACAGGTGCACGGCTGCGATGCGCATCGATCAATTGGGCACACCATCCCCTAAGATGTTACTACTTTCCCGGCATGTCGCCTTAGGGAAAACAACGACATCAAAAAGGCGTTCCACAGCTTGGCGATTCGTCGTATTTCATAATTCTTTAACAAGAACGATCGGCCACTTTCAATATAATTGCGGCGAAGCTCTTCGTTCATCATATCGGCGCTAAAAAAGCAAACCCAATCTTCGAGGTTCAGTTTCAATATCACAGCATGATTTTTCAATTCATCCGCCAGAAAGACCTCATCAGAAATCGCCACAGGACAACCGTTTTGTAATGCCTCCAATACTATGATGCCAAAGCTCTCCTGCTTTGAGGGCAGTAACAACCACTGTGCATTCTGAAGCAAATACAATTTGTCCTTTCCTGAGACAAAGTCTAAAAAGAATACCTCATCACTTATCTTAAGGTGTTTGGATAATTCTCTTAGTTCCCTCAAATAGTTATCCTGTGCTGGGCCTGCAACCACAAGTCGGAAGTTTCGCTGCACTCCTGCCTGGGCCCAGGCTCGGAGCAGGAAATCAACATTTTTCTTATAATGAAGCCGACCGAGAAAAAGTGCGTATTTGGACTCAGTTGCTTTTTGAATGGGGATATTGAGCGGTCTTGGCACCCGTGTCGCCAGACCACGAACTCCGAAAGGCGGTAGCACAGTGCTCAATAGTGGAAATGGAAAAACGGTTTTTCCCAATTCATATTCTCTCTTTGTCGTGAAGACGACGCACTCAGAATTGCCAAAAATACGTTTCTCGTTTACATGCCAATACAAATATTTTTTCAAGTACTTCAACCACCCTTGGCCTCTCACCGCCCAAGGCTCCAACATGCCATGCGGGAGACAGACATAGGGAACGCACGCACGAAGACACTCCTGCGCGCCCGCTAAATTAGGGTATAACCACATCCCATGAAGGACCACTCCATCAAACCTCTGCACGTTCTCACGTAACCACATTCGTAAATCCGGTGAATACAAATATGACTGCGGGGACGAGATTCGACAAGAATGAATCGCAAAATCCTGAATCGGAATGTCCGGAATATCAGTCTTACCGAGTCCGACGGCCTCGCACTCCATTCCTTGAGTTGACCAGGAATCTGAAAGCTCCAGCACGGTGCGTACCGGGCCTCCCGACCTCTGATCAAGCAAGTGGAGCACGTGCAGTATTCTCACACCAGAAACCTCTCGTAAACCTCGGCAATACCCTCCATGCTCCTCCTCACGCTGAACTTGCTCGCCTGCAGCAGTCCAAGGTTGCGAAGATCCCTCCGCAGCGCCCCATCTCTTATCACATCCTCAAGGTACTGTGCCATCTGCGCGTACCCGAGTGGATCATCCACAATCAACGCCGCCTCACCAACGACCTCTTTCAAGGAGCCGCAAGCCGTGGCAACCACCGGACACCCGCACTTCATCGCCTCCAGAGGAGGAAGTCCAAATCCCTCGTAAATCGACGGAAATATGAGAGCATCGGCTGCATTGTAAAAATAAACTAATTCCTCCACAGGTAATGATCCCCAATAATGTACACTGCCTTCGACCTCAAGTTCCTTAATCAATACCATTTCAACACTAGTGCCCAATCCGCCGACTATATGAAAATGAGCATCGCGAAATCGTTTTCTCAACACTCCAAACGCACGCAACGCACTTATACGATTTTTATATTCCCCATTACTCCCCACGCAGAGGATCACAACCTCTCTGTCCCCGAATAGCCTTGCACGGGCCGCGAATGTCTCGCGAGAAGAGCACAAACGAAATACCCGATGCGCGCAATTCGGAGTAACCGTGATTCTATCGGACGGCAGTCCCGAGTATTTCATCAACGCCGACGCGGTACACTCCGATATCGCAAACACATGGTCAGCCGTTACGATCTGCCTCATACATCCCAGCACCCAAATCTTGCGACGCCACGACAAGGGAGCGAACGGCAACTCCCGTAAATAGGTCATGTAACTTATCAAGTCATGCACAGTAACCAGCCGGGAACCCGCTTTAAGCATTCGCCCGTACAATGCCAGACCCTGATCCACGATGTGATATACGTCACCCTCGATCCCCCTAAGTCTGCTTGGCCACGCGACATAATTCCGCGCCCACACTCTAGCTCGAGATTCCGAAGGCGAAATTTCCCAAACCTCTCCAGCCGGACTCGTGGTCTCAATAACAGCATCTTTTACAAGGACACCTAACTCTTCGGAGCACGTACAGAAATAACGAAACGTGCTATAACTCCCATTGGCCGGATCCGGCCCTAACAGGACGACGCGCCCCCCTTTTTTCAATCTAGCAGCCTCACACGCCCTGTTTCTAGTTACACTTAACCATTCCCAATCAACGATCGACCACTAATTATAACTCCCCCAACACTTTTTGACCATCAAATGCACGAACCTCTCTAAACACAATCCAACACAACATTCCAACTCCACTCCGACCTCATTCACAAGAACTTCCACACGTTTCATCACATGGCTCTCCCATCACTACTGCCGCCAGCCGCTGCCGATACCTTCTCCAACTCAAAACCAGCGCTCTCCTTCTTGCCTCTTCCCCCATGTTTATTAACATTTCCCTGTTATCCATAATCATATTTAATACCTGCACAATGTCTTCGCTGCAACCCGCTCTTACACAAAATCCCTGTTTTCCATTCTCAATAACATCTGGCGCACCAGTACGTTCAGTTCCCAGAACAGGAATGCCACACGCCATAGCTTCTAATATTACCAAACCAAATCCCTCAAAAAGTGACGGCAAAACTAATAGGTGGCTATCCCGCAAAACACTAAGCAACTGACCACCGCGAATTTGTCCTAAGTCAGCAAACACCACGCGGCGGCGTTTTAAGAGCCAATCTCTATATCCAGACACCCATCGACCAGCAATTGTTAACTCATAACTACTGGGCGTCAGCCTTTCCAATGCCTCAAACAAATAATGAAGGCCTTTTCTAGGATCGAGGCGCCCCACAAAAACGACTTTCAGCGGTCCAGATATATCCTTAACATTCCATTTCTTAGGCTCCCACAAAACATTGCAGCCATAAGGTATAACGGAAATTTCACAGTCAATATTTACATGCTTGATAATGGAAGTTCGACAGTACGTACTCGCGCAAATGACGTGATCTGCTGACCTAACTTCCGCCGTTTTTCGATTTAACTTCTCTATATTCTCGTGCAGCGACAACCAAAAGGGCAGGAGGCTTTTATCGCGATCAACTTCTTCTTGCGCGACTGCCCGCGCCTCATCATGGTATCCTATGGGCAGTTCGTACACTTTGCGGACACCAAACCGCTGAGCCGCACTAAATGTCGCCAAGGCAGAATCCTCATAACAATACACAACATTTGATTCTTTGTTGAAACACCGTGCCACTGTCTTATCGAAGTGCTTGGTTACCCAATCTATACTACTCTGCCGGCGACCATCAAAGCCCCAACTGGGCAGGTAAGAGGACCCTATTCTAACAATCTCTCTAGCTGGATGCGTTAAAACGTTAGCACCATTGATCTCCGAAAAGTTCCTATAAGCAATCCGTCGCTTACTAAAAATGCACGTGTGAAATTCCAGCAGAGACTGGCGTTCATAAAACGCCAATGCGGCTTCGTAAACATTAGGATTGCCGAAGGGATGACTAACTACTATTTGCATAATTGTACTGCGCACAATACAGCATGCTCGGCAAAACTTCGGTTTTGGTCACGACCTCAATTGTTTACCGCTCGCAGCAAAACACATTACCCTCATCATCGCACGATCAACGTCTCGGTTTCACGAGGACATCCTTTTGCAATCTTCCCCATTTCATGCGCCACAATACTGCTAATACGATTACCTCGACGTAGTACCTCTTCGCTCAGGCATGACCAAATAGCTATTTGCAACCAAGTGAAGGCCGTGTTATTGTGGTCATGCCATACGCCGGCCATAAGGCAAACCAGAGGAACCACCCCAAACATTCCAGTTATAACTCTAACCGAGGCATTTTTAGAGGTCAGCGCGGCCAACACCTTGATCCCAAGAACGCTGGGCACCAAGCAAAATGCAATGACACCAAGCACCCCTGCCTCATAAATGGCCATGCTTGCCCCGTCCTCATACGAGTTCGTCTCTAGCGACCGATTTTGTTGCGAGGTTGTAAATACGGCATACCCATTCCCCTGCCCTAGGCCGACTCCGGTCGGGTTCGAGCTGACCATATCCCAATAGTTGCCGCGCAACCCCTCGTTCGTGAATCGCCTCAGAGTTTCATCGGGATCAAGCGTCCATCGCTTTAAGTATTGCTCCTTTGCTTGCTTGTCGAGTGTTATCGATGCAAAAATTACACTTAGTATAAAGAACAATACGATGCACACGATTGTTTTTATCCGAGAAAGATTAACAACAAGTGTTATTATTCCGACGAATAGAATTAGCACAATGGATGCCCTCGAACCTGACTCCACTCCGCAACCTATCGCCGCTGAGCATCCACCAATTAGTAAAACTTTTTGTCTGAGTTTGGTTTTATTCAATAACCCATACAAGCAGATAATAAAGCTAAACACTGCGAATTCGGACATGCCAGAAATGTAAGAGAAAGTTCCCGTGGCCCGCACACCTGTAATGCCACCGAAGGTCGCTACTGCTGAATCAAGACCAGCTACCGTCCATGCGTATTGGTTAATCGATGCGGACGCTGGACTTAAAAATTGCTTGCCTCCGAGTACGAACATTCCCAGCGTGATGAAAGCTATTGCTATCGCAATAAATTGCCATGTTTGTTTTTTTGTGTTGAAGCTTATGTTGGCCGCAATTAACGGCCACAAAAAGATATTTTTATATGTGATTATAGCTGACTGCCAAATGCCGCCCAGCCCCTGTACGAAACTGAGAAATAGCAAAATTGCAGAGATATAGCTGAAAAGCTTTAACAGGACTGATTTGTCACTTCCAGTCCTGTTATCATGATAACAAATATAAGCTAAGCCGACTATGTCTTTCGAGAAAAATGCGACAGGATGCAGCCCCCCAGGCAACACCCATTTCCTTAGCGCCCCCTCGCAGACAACCGCACTTAATATTCCTAAAAGCCAATAGCTTTCTATTCTATTGACTCTGTGGTCACGCTCATGGATCGACATAAGTTTATGTTTGGCTTTCAGCAATAGAATAAGTTTTATTCAATTCAATATTAGAGGTTGACAATATGTGATATGTCGGTGAGTTAACATGAGGGCATTTAACAATTTATGTATGTTAGTATTAGCTGTAAATTGCCGTGATATTAGGGTACTTGAGGTGCATCCCGACCATCCTGCCATCCTTCCCGGTTCGCTGCTAACGTTCCGAGCATAATCCTAAACTCTCGGGCGGGGCGGCCGTAGCGCAAAGCCGAGAGTGGGTACTTAACTAATCCCGGGAACGGAACAGAACCAAGCAAGAACAAGTAGATAATCCGAATGTAGCGTCGGGCGCCGCACGTATACTTTGAGAGAATGTAGGCGTGGTTGTAGGCTGCGTTGAAGAACTTTTGAGTCAGATTTCCATCTCGAGTGCCATCGTACACTTTGTTGTTGGACGCGGGATAGTGGAAAACTGGATTTTCAAAATCAAATAGAATGTTTAAACCATTTGTTTTGATTTGCTGGCATGCTTCAAGCTCAAAAAACTGCCAATAATTCCGCAGCCTAGTGTCAAACTTAGTAAAGGCTGCGCGTCTAAGGCTCATATTAGCACCTGCGAGGCCATCTACAGACACTACTGAGCATTTACCGCGATTGAGTACGCTGTCGCTTAAATTCGCGATGAACTTGCCGTACCATGTCAGTTGACCAACATGGCGGACTCGTCGCACTGGAAATGGCTCCCCGCTTTGATAATGGTTGATTGCAGGTCCCCCAACAGCGCCAATGGTCTTATCATCGTAGTGTCGCAGGTGCTTTGCGAGCCAGTCGTCTGGCGGGACGGCGTCGTCATCAATGAGCAAGACGATTTCTCCGCTGGCATGCGCAAGCCCTTCGTTTTCAGCAGGCACAATTCCTGCTGTGGGGCAGTGCACCAGTATTAGTCTTCTTTCGAATTGCGGTAAGAAGCGTAGAGCGGCATCGCGTGTCGCCGAGTCGTCCCGTTGCCAGATTACGATGATTTCGTTTGGCGCAGTTGTCTGCTTCGTGATGCCCTGCAGGCATTTCGTTAATTCAAGCGGTCGTTGGAAGCTGGCTATTAGAATGGAAACCGTCGGCATTTGCTCAATTGAACTCTTACTAAAACTGGCAGATGCGGGTGATTATGACGGCTTTGTGCGGTCGTAAGCTTGCCGAAGGTTTTTGGCCGGCAACTATTTCAAGTCACACTGTTTTAGGACACGTCGTTTGCTACCTCTTGTAAAACCTGCAGGTAGTTGTTCACCATTTGTTCATGCCGGAATTTCTGCGCTGCTCTGTCGCCAGCTTGTATTGCCACTCGTGTAAGAAAACAGGTATTATCGAGGACTTGCCGCAATCGACTAGCCAAGCCTGCGACGTCGTTGGGCTGGAATTTCAGACCGGATGTTCCAATTAGCTCGCTGAGTCCACCTATATCGGAAGCGATCACTATGCACCCTCTCATCATCTGTTCCATGGCTGCAAGGCCTGCTGTTTCCTCCCACACAGAGGGCATCACTACTGCTTTGACGTCCTCCAACGACAAGCGAAGGCCCTCTGTGTCGAGAAAGCCTGTTACTATGAGCCTGTCACTTAGGCCTAGCTCATGCGCCAAGCGTTCGAGCTTTGCCCGATCAGGGCCGTCGCCGACGATGCGCACTTTGAATTCCCTGCCCTCTCTTTTCAGAATGGATGCCGCCTCCAGCAGCAAGGGCAGGCCCTTTTCAGAGACGATGCGGCCGACGTAGGCAAAGACCGTTTTTTCTGCGCTTTCGGCGGCCGACACAGGATGTCCGACATTATCGTTGGGTGGCAGCCCATGATAGATTACGCAGCTATTCGGCAGGCGTACTCTCAGCGCCAGATGTCCGCTCACACAGATATTTGCCACAGAATAGCGACACAGCCAGCGCCGAATAACTGTGCTGGCCACGCATGCGGCACTGCGCAGCGGCCCCATTTTCTTCCGGTTACAGCGCAGGCAGGAGCGGACGTGCCCCCTCAGGAATCTCTCCGGACAGACCGACTGTTCCGGCTGGAACAGTAACATACCGTTGGGACAGCAAGCCTGGTAACCATGGTGCCCTACGATTACGCGCTTTTTCGCTAATAGTGACAATGCCAGGGGAACGAAAACGGGCCCTGCCAACAAGACAACGTCCGCTCGCTGGATTATCTTCCACAATTCCGCCACAGTCGGCCTTCTCACGATGCGTACGCCGGCACCGGGCATAGTGGAAGGTCCTTGTGCCGCAGTGGCGACCGTCACCTCGCAGCTGCTTTCCTGCGCCAGTCCCTGCGCCAGAAGACGGCCGTATGTTTCTACTCCACCGACCATCGGCCAGAAGGGCTTGCTGTAAAGTAGAACCTTCATCACCAAGAGGATTCTTTCTATCTCAGGTTTGCCTTTCAATTACTATTATAACGCAAACACAGCTCAACTAAGGCATGACGATGATGACTCATAACATGATCTGATTCATCATGATTTTTTTATCCAAATAGAATAATTTTAAATCGCCAGTGGTCAGCGGCACAAATCCTCAGATCGGATTGCCTTGACCACCGGATAACAATGCGGTCCGGAAAGCCACTGGGTTCAACACCAGCGTCTTCGACTACGACTTTCACCTCTTCCACCGCACCGCATCCTTAATATTCATAATTCCGCAAAACCGATTTGAGCAACACGCGCCGCTTCTGTAACTTCGATTTGGGATCATGGAGAAACGGACTGGCCAATACCAACAGAGTCAACTCGAGGATATGACGGCATAGTAGCAGCATCTTCACAGGCCCCAAAGGGACTCTTGTATGTTTGGCCAGCAGCCGCAAACGGGCGCGATGGAAGTTGACGACCCGCGCCGCAGACCACTCCGAAGCGACGCCCTGATTGTCGTGGACGACCATGGAAGTCTCGATCACTCCCATGCGCCAGCCATTCTTAGCCGCCCTCCAACTCCAGTCGACGTCCGTATCGCAGAAGGGGAAACTGCGGACGTCAGGCCCGCCAATCTCTTCCCACGCCGAACGCCGGATGAGGAGCGGGCTGGTATAAACAACGTCGCATGCGGCCCAGCGGACACCCAGATTCTCGCGCCATTCCCTGATGTGCGGAACATCGAGACGCAGCCAGTTGGTCACCTGTTGGCCGAGGACGAATTGCGCGACTGTCGGCATCGAGCACCCGAACCCAGCACCTTCCCCGGAGCGTTTCTTGACCGTAAATCCGATGGCGGCGAGATCCGGGACGTTCTTGAGCACTTCCAGAGCCGCCAGCATTGGCGCCCCACCGCTGATCAAATTATCGGTCTCAAAGAGGAAAAGCCACTCGAGATCCGCGAACTTCTGGAGTGAATAGCGCGCCGCGGCGTTCACGCCCGCGCTGAGACTTCCGTCGGCGCCAGCGGCCGGCCGAAGCACTTCGACCGGCGCTGCCTCGACCCGCTTCTGGTATTCGGCGAGCCATTCCAGGCTGCCATCCGTTGAGCCTGCTTCGAACGCCACAATCGCCGTCTGGAATGGGCAATCCGCCAGGGCCCCCGCCAGAGACGGCAGCGCCTGACGCAACAGATGCAGACGGTTGAACGAGTTCAGAATCGCCACCAGCCGGACCGGATCTTCCCCTTTCATCGCTTCGCCCTCATCCGCTGGCGGTGCACTCGAACTGGATCATCGCGCCCTCAGTTCCTCGTGCCTGCCACTGTGGATCCAGCCGCCTACAATTCTTGAACGGCCTCTTGGCTGGGGTGCACATGCCTCAAGCCTGGCGGCTGGATTGCCGTGCCTGCAGACCAGATTCCGGGTAGGCTCCGCCCCTCTCAGTCACATGGACTACATATAAGATCTTAGCTTGAGGGCGCCTGCCGTGCCATTGACTCCCAATCGCGCCAGACGCGGGAATGAAGCGTTTGCACGTGCGGAGCCGGCCTGCCGTTCTGGAGGGCGGCGAAAGAGGATCGAATGGCTTCACCGGTAGCCGGCAGCCAAAGTATGGCTGCGGGAAAATCCGATGTCAAGCACCGGGAAGAGAATCCACGGCCCCGGATGCCTAAGCCTCCCCAGTGAGACAACACTCCGCGGACGGCCGGGACTCGCGCACTCCCGCCGCGCGCCCGGCGTACGGAATCCCTGCGGCAGCATCGATTCCGTCCAGTCCGAGGGCCACCCTGGAATACACCCCACGTTGCTCGCACACCGGGGATGACATTTCAAAATGCCGCGAATTTGCCGCTGGTGTTCTTATTTCACTTCGGCGACTATGAAGGATGTGCCCGCACAGGCCGATAGTCAGAGTATGGAACGGAGCCGAGATCTCGTCATCCTGATTGATTCGCTTGGGCAATCGCTGCAATTGACCAACCAGCTATGGAAGGAAGTCCTGCGCATAGCCGAGGCCAACGGCTGGCAGCCGGCAGGTACTGAGCCGCCTCCCCAGGGTTGGGGCTTAGCCGCTCCTCTCGGGGCCGCTCAGCCTTGGGACCGTAATTTCTCCGAGCCGCGCGGCCAGCTGGTCACGCCCGCCGATGCCTCCAGTCTGGCGGCCAGTTTGAACGACGCCCCGGGGCTTGCGCCTGAAATGTGTGCCGTGGCCGGATTCTGCCTGCAAGGCAGCTTCATCATCTGCCCGCTCTCGCCGGAGTTGGATACTTATCTCAATGGCGGCCTGCAACTCGCCCACCAGAACCGCCGCATCCTCAACGCCGGTTCGCCGCCCCCCGTGCCGAAGGAAATGCCTGAACGGGTCAAGTAGCGCCCCAGTGTCCGCGCGCCCTGCTCCTGGGGCCCACGCACACCATCGGCCCTTTCCGACGGGTGCGTGTTTGCTGCCGCCGCACCCGGGGCGGGCTCTGTCGGACCTAACCGCTTCGTACTCCGAAGTGCGGGCCAAAATGGTGACTGAAATCGTATTGAAACTCTGTCCAATCCACACGCGTCTGCTGTATGCTGTCAACTGCAAGAACACCACGCCTGAGGATGGTGGCCAAGCCAATTGGTTAGACACACTCAGGGCCAGCCGATCAGCCGGATTTGTTCATCAGCGTTTCGCTTGGGAGAACAAAATGGATTTTCGATGGTTTTCACTCACCGTTCCACTGTTGGGTTTGCTCGCGCTTCCACTGTTCGCCACCGGGCCAACCGGGACCATCACCGGCACTGTCACCGACCCATCCGGGGCGAGCGTCCCGAAAGCCGCGATCACGGTGCGCAATCTGGGCACCAACGCCACGCGCGAGACGCGCACCAATGACGACGGCGACTATACGGTCGCATTGCTGCCCGTGGGCACATATCGCGTCTCCGTGGAAAAGACGGGTTTTCGCAGGAGTTTTTACAACGACGTGATTCTGGATGTGGAGCAGACCGTGCGGGTGGACTTCGCACTGCAAATCGGGCAGATCACCAACGAACTGGAGGTCAAGGACACTCCGCCGCTGGTCCAGACCGACACCTCCACACTGGGCCAGGTGCTCAACGGACGCCAGGTTCACGAACTGCCGCTGAACGAGCGTAACTTCCTCTCCTTCGCGCTGCTCGTGCCCGGCAGCCACACTCCCACCGAGGGATCGCAGAACTCCACCCAGGGCGGGGCGCTGACCGTCAACGGCGCCCGCGAGCAGTCCAACAACTTCCTGCTCGATGGCGTGGACAATAATGACCCTTACATCAACCAATACGTGACGCTGCCCTCGGTTGACGCCATCCAGGAGTTCAAGGTTCAATCCAGCGACTACTCGGCCGAGTTCGGCCGCAGCGGCGGTGCGCAGATCAACGTGATTCTCAAGAGCGGCACCAACGAATTCCACGGTGGCCTGTTCGAGTTCTTGCGCAACCGGCACATGGACGCCAAGAACTTCTTCGACCAGCCCGCCTGCACCCCCTCCTCCGTCCCTGGCACCTGCGGCGACATCCCACGCTTCGATCGCAACCAGTTCGGCGGCACATTGGGCGGGCCAGTGCAGAAAGACAAGACATTTTTCTTTGTGGCCTACGAAGGACTCCACTTGCGCCAGGCCACGACGCGTGAGGCCACGGTGCCTTCGCAGATGCAGATCATGGAAGCGCAGGGCGCCCTGCCGGCGGCTTACATCAACCCCGCCGGACAGGCCGTCCTGAACCTCTATCCCGCGGCCAACGTCGGCGCCGATCTGGTGAACTCGAACACTTTCGTCTCCTCCCCGGTGATCCGCAATTCGGAGAACCTGACCTCGGTCAAGGTGGATCACCACGCCACGCACGGCGACGTCATCTCAATGCACTATTCGATCTTCGACGAGAATCGCTTCAATCCTTTCGATCCCGTCAATTCCTTCACCAACCTCCCCGGCTACGGCAGCAACACGCTCAACAACGGCCAGAATGCCGGCCTGAGCTGGACCCACGTGTTCACCGCCAGCGGAACCAATGAGTTCCGTCTCGGATTCAACCGCATGCGCGCCGGCATCCTGCAACAGCATTCTGGCCAGGATATAAGCTCGCAGTTGGGCTTCCCCGATGTGCTGACCAATTCGGTGGACCTCGGATACCCCAATGTCAGCCTGCCTCCGTTTGACGGGATCGGCGAGCCGATCAATTACCCGCAGGACCGCCACGATACGACGGCCCATCTCTCCGACAACCTCTCCTGGATCTCCGGGCGCCACCAGTTCAAATTCGGAGGGGACGTCCGCCAGATCCAGGTCAACAACTACCTCGATTTCGTGGCCCGCGGCGAATGGCTCTTCAACCAGACCGGCCAGGATCCGGTCACGGCCCTCGTGCAGTTGCTCTCCGGCGTGCCCGATTACGCCGTCGCGGTCTCGGGCAATATGTTCAACAGCCTGCGCAGCACCGGCACGAGCGTTTACATCCAGGACGACATCCACGTCGTGCCGCGCTTCTTGCTGAACGTCGGTTTGCGCTACGAGTACAACAGCCCCCCGGTGGAAACGCACAACCGCTTCAGCGTGCCAATTCTGACGTCGGAGTCGGCCACCTGCACAAACGTGCCGGACTGCCAGTTCGAGCAGGCGGGCACGAACGGAATTCCGCGGGCAACCTACAGCCCCACCCACACCGATTTCGCCCCGCGCATTGGCATCGCCTGGCGGCCAATGAAGTCGGAGCGCTGGGTTGTGCGCTCGGCCTACGGCATTTTCTATGACGTCGGCATCTTCAACATCAGCGTCCTGCCGCGCGCCAACCCGCCGTTTTACAACCTCTCGGCGTACGTCAACAACCCCAGCAACCCGCTTGTGATCCAGGACATCCTGCAGCAGCCGGGTCTGGCGATCGTCGAGCCCAACATGATCGCGCCCAACTTCCGCGACGGCTACGTGCAGCAATATAACGTGGACCTGCAATACGAGCTCGGCCCCAACTGGATGCTCGACGCAGCCTATGTCGGCTCCCATGGCACGCATTTGGCCGATTCCCGCGACCTGAACCAGTTCAACCCCCTGACGGGCGTCACGCCGTACCCCCAGTTCTCCTCCCTCCTGTACGTGGAATCGGGCGCCTCCAGTTCCTATAATTCCTTGCAACTCCGATCCGAGAAGCGTGTCGGCACGGACCTTGCTTTTCTCGTCTCCTACACCTATTCGAAGTCCATTGACGACGCCTCGTCCGTCTTCGGCGGCAGCGTCGGCTCCGGCCTGCCGCAGAATTCCCTGGACCTGAGCGCCGAGCGCGCCGACTCCGACTTCGACTGCCGGCACCGGCTGACCGTCAGCGCGGTCTACGACATGCCATTCGGCAAGCTGTGGGCCCACGACGTGCGTTGGCGCAAGGCGGTCATGGACCACTGGCAGATGTCCGGGATTCTGACGGCGCAGACCGGTACTCCCTTTACCGTCGTCCTCTCCACCGCCCAGAGCAGTGCCGCCGCCGCCGCCTTCGGCAATCCGGCCCGGCCCGATCTGATCTCCAACCCCGACAAGGCCGGCCCCGTGCCGTCCAATCCCAACCCCGCCTGCCAAACCACGATCTCGCAGGGCGGGCTGGCGGCCGACGTTGTGGGCCAGCCCGGAAGCTGGTTCAACGCCTGCGCCTTCGCTGAGCCCGCTCTGGTGACGGATCCTTTGACCGGCGAGCCCTCGCCCCTGTTCGGCGATGCCGGCCGCAATATCCTCACCGGTCCGGATCTGGTGAACCTCGATCTGGCGTTATTCAAGACCATCCCGCTGCACAAGGAACGCCAGCGGCTGCAGTTGCGCGGTGAGTTTTTCAACCTCGCCAACCATCCCAATTTCGACATCCCGGACCACATCTTCGGCTCGCCGAATTTCGGAGAAGTGCAGTCCGCCAATGCCTATGGCAACAAGCCGCCGCGCCAGATTCAGCTGGCTCTGAAGTACAACTTCTGAACCGCGCGCCGCCCGCTCGCGGCCGGCGCCCGCCCCCGGCGTGACCGCGCGAGGCCTTGCACCCCACGCGAACCCGCCTGCCGGTTCCAGTACAATTCAAGGGAATCATGTCTTCCAGCCCTTCCCTGTTGCGGCAGCTCGGTCTTTTTAGCGCCAGCGCGATCGTCATCTCCAACATGATCGGCCAGGGGATCTTCACCACCACCGGCTTTCTGGCCGGCGATCTGGGAGATCCGAAACTGGTCCTGCTGATCTGGCTCACGGGCGCGGTCTTCGCCCTGGCTGGCGCCTTCTGCTACTCCGAGCTGGGCGTCAACTTTCCGGCCTCCGGCGGCGAGTACGTTTACCTGACCCGCGCTTTCGGCCCGACCTGGGGCTTCATGAGCGGCTGGACCAGCTTCTTTGCCGGCTTCTCCGCGCCCATTGCGGCTTCGGCGCTGGCTTTCTCCGACTACGCCGGCTACTTCTGGCCGGCTCTGCAGCAGGAAAACGCGCGTTTCCGGCTCGGCTCCGCCGCCTTCGGCCTGCAATTCGGCGGCGCGCAGGTCGCCGCCGCGGCCATGATTCTCCTGTTCACCGTGCTCAACCTGTTCGGCGTCAAATTCATCGCCCGCATTCAGAACACGCTGACCTCGGTCAAGATCTGCGTCATGATCGGCTTCATCGTCCTTGGCCTGGCCATCGGCCACGGCGACTGGGCGCATCTGTCGATGCCCGCCGTGCGCACGGCCACTACTTCCCTTCCGGCGCAATTTGTCATCAGCCTGTTCTGGATCTACGTCGCCTACAGCGGCTGGAACGCGGCCACCTACGTCGCCGAGGAGCTGCGCAAGCCCGAGCGCACCCTGCCCCTGGCGCTGACCCTCGGCACCATCCTCGTCGCCGGCCTCTATCTCCTGTTCAACGTGGTTTACTTATACGCCGTCCCGCTCAGCCGGATGGTCGATCCGCATGGCCACCCCGTCGTCGCCGTCGGCTCGCTCGCCGCCCAGTCGCTGTTCGGCCCCGCCGGCGCGGCCGTCTTCAGCGCCCTGGTCGCGCTCTCGCTCATGGCCACAGTCAACGCCATGGTCACCATCGGGCCGCGGCTGTATTACGCCATGGCCAAGAACGGGGCCTTCGTACCGGCCGCAGCCAAGGTGCACCCGCTGTGGCGCACGCCCGTGAACGCGATTCTGTTCCAAGGGGCCTGCGCGGCGCTGATGACGCTGGTCAATTTCGGCAACCTGATCCTGTACATCGGCTACCTGCTGAACTTCTTCGCCGTTCTGGCGGTCCTCAGCCTGTTCAAATTCCGCAGCCGCCCGAGCTGGCGCAAACTGTCGGTGGTCAGCTTCGCCTGGCCGCTGGTGCCGCTGATCTTCGTGGTACCTGGAATATGGATGACGATTTACGGCATGCGCCTGGCGCCGCTGACCTCCGCCGCCGCGGCGGTGACGCTCGTCTCAGGGGCGTTGTTCTACCATCTGCGCCTGCGCGCCGCGCCACTCCGCGGCGAGCGCTGAGGCCGGCCCGGCCACTCGCTCCAGCCTGCTAGCCCGGATGTTTCACCACGATCGCAGCGAGGCGCGATGAGAGGGTTGCAGATACAAGGCGCGCGAAGGGAGCCGCCCGCAGGCGTACTGGACTGCTACGTCGAGGACGGCGACCGAGCGCAACGCAGTAGATGCGGCCCTATCGCGCGCCGCAGCCGATGGTTGGTGAAATATCCGGGCTAGGCGTGGTTCAGAATCCGGCACACGATCTCGGCGTTTTCCTTCACTTGGTCCTGGATCCGCGGGAACATGCCCACGTACACGCCGTCGTTCGGCTTGATGCATTCGAAAGCCGTACGGAAGGCCTGCTCCACGCCCGCGCCGGTGACACGCCCGGCGGCCAGGATCTTGAATGCAAAGCATTGCTTCGTGGTCTGGCGCAACACCTTGTACATGCGCTGCGGATCGCTCTGCATGTAGATGTCGCCGGCCATCTCCATCAGCTCGCCGTTGAGCACTTTGCGCCACTCTTCGGGCGTGCGCGTGCGTTCATACACGCAGCCCGCGTAGAAGTTGACGTCCCAACCCTCGTCCTCGATCTGCGCGATGATTCTCGGCCGGTGCGTCCCGACGCCCACCAGCACGCCTGTATCGCGCGTCCGCTTGCACCACTCCTTCACCGTGTCCAGCTTGCCTTCCAGGTAGGCCTTGTCCGTCACCTCGCCCTGTCGTTGCAGCGCCAGCGGCTTGTAGCGCTTGACCAGATCGGCCGAATCGTCCCCCTCCAACACCTGGATGATCAGCTGCATTTTGCCGCCCTCGGCCTGAAACCGCGCCCAGTCCTGCGGCGCGCGGTGCTTGTCGGCGAAATTATACCCGTTGATCCCGTAGCTTTCGCACTGGTGCAGAACCGCGAGCACGCGCTCCTGGGTGTACCACTCCGACATCATCGTGCCCAGGGTGTTGTTGTAATGGGCCCAGCCGTAGAGCGGATTGACGCCCAGCACTACCCGGCCGATCTCCACGTTGCCGAATTTTATCTTCGGCACCTGGACCAGGGCTGGGGCCGGGGCCGGGGCCTGCGGTTGCGCCGCCTGCTCGCCCGCCAGTATGGATCGCGCGCCGGTCAAACCGGCCGCCAGGGCCGCTCCGGTCTGCAAAAAACCACGCCGCGTATTTGCCATCCGAAGGTCTCTCCTATCGCCAGTCGAATCTCCGACTCCCCCGCGCCCGGGCCTTCCTACGGCCTTCCGGACGCTATTCGAGAGCCTAATCAGATCTTAAAATATAGAATAGGCGGCTGTCCAGTACAAAATGAGTTACAAACCGGCGCGGCCTTCAAATGAACGGCCTCCGCCCGTCTTCGTCGCCAGGATTTCCTCCCGTCGCGTCGCTCCGCCAGAACACCAGAAACCCTTCCACGGAGCCAATCTTTTTGGCCTCACGTGTATCATTGGACAGGGTCGCGTCGTCTACACTGGTAGCCAAATGAGGAAGAGTATTCATTTGTTGATGTTGTGCGCGCTGACCGCGGCCCTTGGGCTTGCTGAGGCCCCCCAGGCGCCGGCGCCGCGCAACCGGGTTATCGGCGTTGTGACCGCGACGGATCAGGACTCCTCTACGCTCACCGTGAAATCGGACGCGGGCGAGACTTATAAGGTTTCCGTGGCGGCCGCGGCGAAGCTCTTGCGGGTGGCACCGGGGCAGACCATCGCTGACGCACAACCTATTCAATTCACTGACATTTCGGTCGGCGACAGGGTGCTTGCGCAGGGCCCGTTGAAGGACCCCGATAAGACCGTCGAGGCCGTGCGGGTCATCGACATGAGCCAGGCCGACCTGGCCAAAAAGCACCAGCAGGAGCAGGCCGACTGGCAGCACCGCAGCGTCGCCGGCACGGCCACCGTCAAGGACGAGCCGACTTCCACGTTGACCCTGCGGCTGCCCTCGATGACCGGCGCCGGCGACTCGGTCAAGGTAGTCGTCTCGAATAAGACCACTTTCAAGCGCTACGTCCAGGATTCGGTCAAGTACGCCGATGCCAAGCCCTCCACGCTGGCCGAAATCGGAGTCGGCGACCAGGTGCGCGTCCTCGGCAACAAGGATGACGCCGGCGCCGTGCAGGCCGAGCAGATCGTGAGTGGCGCTTTCGTAACCCTCGCCGCCACCGTGGTCAGCGTCGATGCCGCCGGCGGTTTCGTCCAGGCCAAGAACATGCAGAACGGCAAGCCGCTGCGCATCAAAATCACCCCCGATTCAAACGTCCGCCGCATGCCCCAAATGGCGGGCGGCCCGCCGGGTGCGACGCCCGGCGGCGGCCAGGGCGCCTGGGCTGGCGGCGGCGCGCAGCGGCCCGCCGGTGCTGGCCAGGGTGGCGCGCAGGCCTCGGCGCAAGCCGGAGCGGGCGGCGCACCTCCGGGCGCCGCGCCGGGCGGCCAGCGCAGAGGCGGCGATTTGTCGCGCTTCATGGATTTCATGCCTAAGATTGCCGTGGATGCTCTAAAGCCCGGCGAAACGATTGTCGTGGCCAGCAGCAAGGGCAGCTCACCGGATGAAGTGACCGCCTTGACCTTACTGGCCGGGGCGGACTTTCTGGTGAACATGGCGCAAATGCGGGCCGCCCAGGGCCAGCGCGCGGGCGCGGCCAACGGGCCGAGCATGAACATGAATCTCGACGTCATGTCGATGGTGCCGGCCCAGTAAGGCGGCGCGCGCGGCGGGATTCACGGTTGAGATTTGATTCATAAGATGGGATTTGGACCAATGCGATTCTTGTCTGTTTTCTCTCCCCCCTGCCGCGGCCTGAGCCTCGCGCTGGTGCTGCTGGTGGCGTTCGCGCTGGCCGCCCCGGCGCAGTCCACGCGCGCCTCGCTGAAGGGTTCCGTGCTGGACCCCTCCGGCGCCGTCGTGCCCGGCGCGGTGGTCACGCTGCAACCGGCCGCCGGCCCGGCCAAGGCCGCCACCGCCGATAGCCTGGGGCACTTCTCCTTCGTCGGCCTGACGCCCGGCGCCTACACCATCACGGCCAAGAAGCCGGGCTTCGCCGTCTATCAGATGCAGGCCTTCCCGGTCAGCGGCGATGGCAGCATCGATATTCAGTTGAGCGTCGCCGCGGAGAGCCAGGAGGTCACCGTCAGCGATGACAACACGCACGTCGAGGTCGATCCCGATCGCAATGCCAGCGCGCTGGTACTGAAGGGCACCGATCTCGAAGACCTGTCCGATGATCCGGATGAGCTGCAGGACGACCTGACGGCCCTGGCGGGGCCTTCGGCCGGCCCCAACGGCGGTCAGATTTATGTGGATGGTTTCTCCGGCGGAACCCTTCCTCCCAAGGCCGCCATTCGCGAGATCCGGATCAACTCGAACCCCTTCTCGGCCGAATACGACCGTCTGGGCTACGGCCGCATCGAGATCTTCACCAAGCCCGGCATGGACCAGCTCCGCGGACAGTTCTTCACGACCTTCAACGACAACGCCTTCAATGCGCGCAATCCGTTCCTCACGAACAAGCCGCCTTTCCAATCGCGCCAGTTCAACGGCAACGTGGCCGGACCACTGACCAAGAAGATGTCCTTTACTCTCGACTTCGAGCGCCGCGACATCGACGAATTCGGGATTCTGATCGGTCAGCAGCTCAACAGCAGTCTGCAGCCCACGCCATTTTCGCAGGCCGTGGCCACGCCCAATTCGCGCATGTCATTCATTCCCAAGGTCGACATCGCCCTGAGCGACAAGAACACGCTCTCCATCCGCTATCAATGGACCGACAGCAAGTACAACAACGAGGGCGTCGGCGGATTCAATCTGGCGACCCTGGGAGTCAACAACGAGCAGACCTACAACTCCCTCCAGGTCATCGAGACCTCGGTCCTGAGCACGAAGGCGGTGAACGAGACGCGCTTCATGTATTCGCACACCAACGTCACCAACAACGCCCTGACCAGCGCGCCCCTGCTCCGCGTCTCTGACTCGTTCGCCAGCGGCGGCTCGACCACCGGCCGCGCCTGGGACACGACGAACTATTACGAGCTCAATAACATGACCACCTATACCCTGGGCAAACACACGATCAAGTGGGGTGGCCGGGCGCGTGAAAGCAGGCTGAGCGACTACTCGCCGTCCAACTTCAACGGCACGTTCTCGTTTGTCGGCGGCGAGGCGCCGGAGCTCGACGCCAACAACCAACCGATCCTGGGCTCCGACGGCAGCTACGTGATGGCGCCCGAGACGTCGCTGGAACGCTATCGCCGCACGCTGGTCTTCCAGCAGTTGGGCTACACCCCGGCCGAGATCCAGGCCCTGGGCGGCGGGCCCAGCTTGTTCTCCGTCGCCGGCGGTAACCCGCTGGCCAATATCGATCAGTTCGATGTGGGCCTCTTCGCGACCGACGACTGGCGCCTGCTCTCAAATTTCACGTTGAGCCTGGGCCTGCGTTATGAAACCCAAACCAACATCGGCGACCGGGGTGATCTCGGTCCGCGCGTGGGCTTCGCCTGGGCCGTCGATCAACGCAAGAACCGGGTCGCCAAGACCGTGATCCGCGGCGGCGCGGGCTTCTTCTACGATCGCGTCGGCAGCGGTCTGTCCCTCAACGCCGAGCGCTACAACGGCATCACCCAGCAGCAGTACCTGGTTGCTAACCCGCTTTTCTTCCCCACCGTCCCGTCGCTGGCCACGCTCGCCGGCGACCTCCAGCCCACCTCTACGACGGAGATTTACAAAGGCCTGGTCGCCCCACGCATCTTTCAGAGCGGCTTGAGCGTGGAACGGCAGCTGCCCAAGAACACCACCGCCACTGCCACCTGGGCCTTCTCGCGCGGCATGCATTACATCGTTTCGCGCGACATCAATGCGCCGCTGCCCGACGGGACCTACCCTTACGGCGACCCCAACCCGCTCATGCTTTACGAGTCCGACGGGTTGTTCACCCAGAACCAGTTGATCGTGAACATCAACTCCCGCATGAACAAGCGGGTTCAGTTGTTCGGCTTCTACCAGCTCGGCTCCGCGCATGGCGACCAGGATGTCGGGTCGCCGATGAACCAGTACGACCTGGCCGCCGAATGGGCCCCCACGCATTACGATATTCGCAACCGTTTCTTCGTCGGCGGCTCGCTGATCGCGCCCCTCAAGCTGACCTTCTTCCCGTTCATCACCTTCTCCTCCGGCGCGCCGTATAACATCACTACCGGCAACGATTATGACGGCGACTTGATTTACAACGAACGCCCGGGTTTGGCCACTAACGCCAATGCCCCCGGCGTGGTCGCCACGGTCTACGGTCTGCTCAACATCAACCCGCAGCCCGGCGACACGATCATTCCGCGCAACTACGGCCGCGGACCGGCGCAATTCAATCTCAATTTGCGCGTGGCCCGCACCTGGGGCTTCGGCAAGTCGACGGAAACTGGCGCCTCCGGCGCGGGGGGCGGGCCGGGCGGAGGCCCTCCGCGCGGCGGGCCGGGCGGAGGCGGGTATCGCGGCGGCGGCCCGGGTGGCCCCGGCGGCATGTTCGGGGGGGAACCAGCACCGGCAAGCGCTACAACCTGACGCTGATGGCGTCGGCGCGCAATATCCTGAATTACGTGAACCTGGCCTCACCCGACGGCAACCTGAGCTCGCCCTATTTCGGCCAGTCGTTGGCCCTGGCCGGCGGCTTCGGCGGCAGCGCCTCGGTGTACAACCGCAGGATCGACCTGCAGCTGCGCTTCAGCTTCTAGTGCCCTGCCGCGAGACGACTTTATACTGAGCCGCGACCGCAAGGGAGTGGGCGCCCCTTGCTTGCCCGCCATAGCGACGAGAGTCGCGGAAGCGGGTGGCGCAGGCATTCGTGCCTGCCGCATCGACACTCGTGTCGCCGCTTGGACCCTGCGACGCCGCGACCGCGTGCTTCTGAGCCGTTCGCCGTGAGGGAGACCGTTGCGCTAACGATTTCTCTGCGACACGCAACTAGATGGCCCTCTCACGGTGATCCTGCGGTCCATTTCCAATCTATTTCGCGCTCTGGAACAGCAGCGGCGTGAACGTCGCCAGGTTGCGCCGCCACACCATCCAGGCGTGCGCGCCGGGCGTCTCGACGAAGGTCAGCTTCACGCCCTTGGATTGCAGCCAGTCGCGGAATTTGCGGTTGTCCTTGATGAGCCCGTCGTCGACGCCGCAGGCGATCCACAGCAGCTTCAATTGGGCGTTGGCCTTCTCGTCGAGCTTGGGGAAAGCGGCGCTGTAGTCGTCGCCGACGCCGCCGGCGCTGAAGGAGCCGACGTAGGCGAAGCGGTCGAGCGCGTTTAAGCCGGTCAGCACCGACTCCGCGCCGCCCATGGAAAGTCCGGTGATGGCGCGCATCTTGCGGTCCTTCGAGACGCGGTATTCCTGCTCGATCCGCGGCATGAGTTCATTCAGCAGGGACTCCCGGAACCTTTCCTTGTTGCGCTCCCGGAGGCTCCTGTCATGATCCCAACCACGCGCCAGGATCTCGGGCGCGCCGTAGCCCAGCGGCATGACGACCACCATCGGCTTGATCTTCTTCGCGGCGATCAGGTTGTCGAGGATGACGTTGGCCTCGCCTACTGCGGTCCAGCCGTTGGCCCCATCGCTGAACCCGTGCAGCAGGTACAACACCGGGTAAGGCTTCGCCTTGGCGCTGTAGTCGGGCGGCGTGTAGACGTAATAGTCGCGCTCGTCGCCAACGATGCCGGATTTATAGAAGTGGTGGTGCACAACGCCGCGCGGCACGTCGGCAACTTCCCACATCTGCGGCGGGTCGCCGGGGATGCGCACGGCGCTGCTCGAGCCCAGCAGGTTGGGCGTGATGAGCGGATTATGCGGATCCATCAGCGACACGCCGTCCACGACGAACGTGTAGCTGTAGCGGTCAGGCTCGAGCGGTGGCGTGGTGACGCTCCACACGCCCTTCTCGTCCTTGGTCATGGCGAGCTTCTCGGCGCCTTCGCGGCTCAGCAAAACCTGCTTGGCGTTGGGCGCCTGCAGGCGGAAGGTCACGCTGCGGTCGGGATGGACCTCGGGAGAAACGATCGGCGGCGCGGGCTGCGCCAGTAGAGACATGGTTGCGGCTCCAATTAGAATCAAGACGGGTTTTAGCATGACGCTTCGATTCTATCCCCTGGCCGAGGGGGACGGAACGGCGGCGCGTGTTCTATGCCGGGGACATTCTCCGAGCCCGGCGGGCATCCTGCCCGTTTAGCGTCCCTCACTGCCCGATGCGCCAGCAACCCGGCTGTCCGCAGCGTGCGCACGCGGCCGGCGGCGTGCTCGGAGCTTGCACTCAGGCGATCGGGCCGCCGGCCTCGGCAGCGGTGGAGTCGCCGGCGGCCACATCCTGGGCCTGCAGCAATTCGCGCGCCTCGCCGCGCCATGACGCGATGCGGGAGTAAAACACCGCCGCGCTGAGGCACGACAACCCTCCGCCGATTGCCACCGTGAGCGGGGCGCCAAAATGCGTTGCGGCGATGCCGGCCGCGAGCGCGCCGAGCGGCGCCATGCCCATGAACATCATCGAGTAGACCGCCATGACGCGGCCCCGCAGCTCGTCCGGCACCATGGCCTGGACCAGCGTATTCGACGAGGCCATCTGCGTGATGAAAGTGAATCCGACCGGCACGAGAAGCACGGCGGAGAGCCAGAAGGAGCGCGAGAGCGAGAAGAGAATCAATAAGGCGCCGAAGCCGAAAGCCGAATAAGCCACCCCGCGCCCCAGGCCGCGGGTGCCCTGCCGCGCTGCCAGCCGGAAGGCGCCCACCAAGGCGCCAATGCCGGTGGCGCCCATGAGCAGGCCCAGGCCGGCGGCGCCGCGATGCAGGATGCGATCGGCGAAGATCGGCATCAGCACGGCGTAAGGCATCCCCACGAAACTCACGACGCCCAGCTGTGTCAGGATCGCGCGAATCGGCCGGTTGTGTCCGACCCAGCGGAATCCCTCGATGATATGGGCCAGGGCGGAGCCGGTGTGAGGCGCCGGGGTGCGCGGCTCCAGGCGCATCAGCAGGAGTCCGGCGATCACCGCGATGTAGCTGACGCCGTTGGCGAAGAAACACCACGCTTCGCCGATGGCCGCGACCAGCACTCCGGCGATGGCCGGCCCGATGATCCGCGCGCTGTTGAACAACGACGAATTCAGCGCGATCGCATTGGGCAGATCTTCGCGGCCCACCATCTGCACGACGAAGGCCTGCCGCGCAGGGATGTCGAACGCATTCACGACGCCCAGCAGCCCCGCCAGAACGATGACGTGCCACACCTGGACGACCCTCGAAAACATGATCGCCGACAAGCTGAAGGCCAGCAGCATGCTCGCGGTTTGCGTGCCGACAATGATCCGGTGGCGGCTCCAGCGGTCGGCGGCATGCCCGCCCAATGGAGCGAGCAGAAACACGGGAATCTGCCCGGCAAAGCCAGTGAGCCCCAGCAGGAACGACGAATGCGAGAGCCGGTAGACCAGCCACGCCTGGGCCACGTTCTGCATCCACGTGCCGATCACGGAAATGAACTGGCCGCCGAAGAAGAGCTGGTAGTTGCGGTGCCGCAGGGCGCGTAGAGCAAGGCTGAGTTTGGAAGTCGGGGCCATCGAGGAGGTCATGCGGACGGCGGGCGTCGGGTCTGCGCCGGGCCCGCCTTGGCGAGCGCAACCGTCACTCTTCAATTGTCCCATTCCGGCGCGCGGAGTCCTGCGGGCCGGCACGACTCCAGGACGCCCCCTCTCATAGCCTCAGGTCGGGCCTGGGCGTTGACGTCCCCGATGGACTCTTGACCCTGCAGGGACGTTATTTGTGGGTCACGACCGCAAAATCCGTTTGCAGCCCGTAGCCGTCGAGATCGTAGGCCGAGCCGGGCGGCTGCTGGCGCGGCGTGGGCGGATAGCGGTGGCTCCAGGGGCTGACGAAGCCGCGGGTGATCTTGCCGAGATGCGGCCCGAAGACGTTTTTCAAACTGCCGTAAACGACGACATCCACGGTATTGTCGCCGTCGTGGAGGAATGGGGTGATGTCGGCCTCCCAGGGAGGGTTGACCATGACGCCGGCGCTCTTTCCATTGACGCGGATCTCGGCGGTCGAGCCCCACCATTTATCCAGGCGCACGACGGCGGGCTGCGCGGCGGCGAGCGTGTAGTGGCGCGTGTAAGCCACCTTATCGCTGTAGAACGGCATCTGCTGCGCTTTCCAATCGCCCAGCGCGAGGGTTGTGGCAGGCACGATGCTGAAGCCGGCGGGCTCGGCCTGGACCCCGAAGTCGCCGAGGATGTAGACCGGCTCGAGCTCGTGGTGCACGCTGAAAGGCTGCGCGACGAGCGTGAGCACGTTATCGCCGGCGCGGGCCGCGGCCGCGATGGGATAGAGACCGAAGTCGGGATCGATCCAGGCCGCGCCTTCGGGCGCATTCACTTCCAATCCGTTGACCAGCACTTTCCACAGCCAGGGGCGCTCGACCACGGCTTGCAGGCCGTTCATGGACACGCCCGGCGCGATGCGGAAATGGAACGCGGCCGAGAAGCCCGATTCGGGCGGGAAGTGATCCTTATCGAGCAGCTCCGTCTTGAACTGAACGGAGCCTAGCCAGGGGTTGCCATCGAAGCCGTAGTGCTTGAAAACCTCGTCGGCCGCGGTGTAGAAGTAGATGCCCTTTTCTTCCTTGCCGGCGAGAGTGAGATCGAGGTAATCGAGCCGCAGGATGTTGGGCGAGAGGCGCCGCACGGCGAGCGGGCCGGCCGGGGCGACAAGGTTCTCCGCAAGCGGTGCGGGCTCGGGCTTGGGCGGCGCGGCGGGCGTTGAAGAGACCAGCAGCAGCAGGCTGCCGGCGGGTGGAATGTCGAACGCGGCCTGAATGCGGGCTCGCGCCGGCCGGGGTTGAGTCGTGGTCCCCGCGGCGACACGCTTCCAGGGGTAAGGCTGGAGCTTTCCTGTGAACGCATCCAGCTTCTGGACCGAAGCGCCGTTGGCGCTAAGGACAGCGCTCGCGGGCGCGTCGAGACTCGTATTCACCAGGAACAGAAGCTCGCCCGAGTCCAGTTTGCGGCGCAAGTGAAACAGATTGCCGCCGGCGGCATGGTCCAGCGGCAGAAAGGCCACGCCCGCGGTTGTCAACTCGTCGGGAGCACCCAGGCGCTTCCAACGCGCGGCGTATTTCACGGCCAACGCCGTCACGCGATCCGAAGCTGCGCCATCGACCAGGCGCGGCACATCGACATAAGAGAGAACCGTGCCGCCGGCGGAGAGGAACTTCTCGAGCAGGACCACGGTGGAGGCGTCGAGGGTTTCCAGACCGGGCGGCAATACCAGGCGCGAGTAAGCGCGTTCGCGAATGCGCAGCCGCGCCCCATCCGCCGATCCGAAGTGCCGCAGGATCTGCTCGGAGCCGAGGTCGTACTCGATCTGGCGCGATTCCAGCGCGTTGATGAATTGCTGGAAAGTGTTGCCGATCTCATCCAGGCGCGGATTGGAAGCGGGCCGCGCGGCGTACATCCACGCTGAAGTGGTCGGCTCGAGGATCAGCGTGTCATTGCGCGTCTCGCCGGCCGCGAGCGCCAGCGAGAGACGCGCGAAGTAGTTCGCCAGGACGTGGTATTGGCCCCACCAGGGATCGTGCTCGCCGAACGATTGCGGCCAGTCGTACTTGCGGCTGCCAACCAGCGTCGAGAAACTGAGGTGCTGATTCATGAAGTTGATGCCGTGGGCGTACTCCCAGTCGCCCAGGCGCTTCATGTCTTCAAATCGCAGCTCCCAGCCGCCCCCGCCGTAAGTTTCGCAGAACACGCGCCGGCGGCCCATCTGCGAGCCCACGGAGGCCACCTCGCGCGCCGCGCGGGCGTTGCCAAATTGGGAGTGGACCTGCTCGGAGTACTGGTTGAAGAGCAGGTCGATGCCGGGCTGCTGGTGCCAGGCGTACATGGCCATGTTGTCGGGGCCCGGCCACGGGTTGGGCCACTCGTGCTCCCAGTAGTGGCCGGTCCAGGCCAGGTGGTGTTTCTCCGCGTAATCGGAATAGGGCTGGCTCCAGCGTTCGTTGAACAGGTCGAGCAGTAATGCGAAATAGTCGTGGCGGACCTTTTTCCAATCGCCGGTCTCCTCCCACAGCGACGGCAGCAGCGGCGCCAGGTCGTAGCCGCGGCGCTGTTTGAACTGGGCGAAGAGGTCGGGAGTCCAGCGCAGGGCATCCCGCCCGGGCGGCGCGATATTGGGCTCGTCGGAGAAGACGCCGGGGACCGTGCGGCCGAAGCTGGGGCCGATGGCGTGCTCGTAGCCGCTCATCGTCACCTCGAGGAATTTTTCGGTCACCCCGGGATGGATGAGATCGACGTAGGACCAGCCGGCGTGAAAGGGCGAGCGCTCGGCAAAGACGATCTCGTAGAGCGTGAAATCGCCTTCCTTGCCGGTCCAGTCGGCGGCCTGCGCGGTGATGTCGGCCCAGGCGCCGCCGGAGCGCCGCAGGATGGCCGCGTAGTGCTTCGTGGCATCGGGCTGCAAACGGTTCTGGCGCACCGGGCGGAGGCCCTGGCCTTCGTTCCAGGACGATGGCATCTGTTCGTCGACATGGCCGCCGGCGAAGCCGCTGGGATACGAATCCTCATCGTACAGCCAGGCTTGCATGCCCAGCTCGCGGGCGCGCCTGACGGTGTAGGCGATGAGGTCGAACCAGCGCGGGGAGAGGTATTCGGTGATCAGCCCGGGGCGCGGATGAATGAAGAAGCCGCGCACGCCCTGATCATGGAACGCCTGGAGGTGGCGATCGATCTCCGGCTCGGCCACCTCGCCGTTCCACACCAGGAAGGGCATGGTGGAGTAGGCGGCCGGCGGCGCGGCGAAGTTTTCCCTCAGCCAATGGACGGTGTTCTCCGGAGGCACGGCCGCGGACGCGGTGGAAGGGCCCTGCGGCGGGGCGGCGGAAAGGGAAGCGGCCAGAAGGGTCAGCAGGAAGGCGTGGCGCATACGGCCACGAACATATCACAGCGGCTTGCAGTGGTCTAAATCTCGATGGCGCTTACCGGCACGCGCGAACGGCGGCCCTCGACCACGGTGATGCCGCTGTCGGTAACGTGGTAGCGCCTGCGGTCGCTTTCCAGGTCGTAGCCAATGAGCGAGTCCTCGGGCAGAATGACGTTCTTATCGAGGATCGCGCGGCGGACCTTGGAGCGCCGGCCGATGTTGCAGTTATCGAAGACGATCGAATCCTCGATCAGCGCCCCGGTGTGGACGCGCACGCTGCGCCCGAGCACCGAGTTGCGCACCAGGCCGCCCGAAAGAATGGAGCCCGAGCTGACAATGGAGTCGATGGCCGAGCCGCGCCGTCCATCCTCGTCGAAGGTGAACTTGGCCGGCGGATCGTCGTACCCCGCGGTCCGCAGCGGCCACTGGCGGTTATACAGATTCAGCACCGGAGCGACGGCGCGCAGGTCCATGTTGGCGTCGTAATACGCGTCGATCGTTCCGACGTCGCGCCAGTAGACCTGCGAATCGACCGGATCGCCCGGGATCCGGTTGGCGCCGAAATCGTAGGCGAAAACCTCGCCCGTCCGCACCCAATTCGGCAGGATGTCGCGGCCGAAGTCGTGGCTCGAATCCTCGACCCGCGCATCCTCGTAAAGGTATTTCAGCAGCGGCCCGGTGGAAAAAGTGTAGTTGCCCATCGAGGCGTAGACCATGTCCCGGTTGCCGGGCATCGGCGGCGCGTTGGGGTCCTTCTCATGAAAGCCGATAACGCGGCCGTCGGCGGCCGTTTCGATGACGCCGAATTCGGCCGCCAGATCGCGCGGCACGGGGATCGCGGCGATGGTCGCCTGAGCGCGCTTATGCTCGTGGAATTCGATCATCTCGCGGATGTTCATGCGGTACACGTGGTCGGCGCCGAAAACAGTGACCAGATGCGGGTCCGACTGCTCGATAAGATTGACGTTTTGGAAGATCGCATCGGCCGTGCCGCGGTACCAGGTCTCTCCGGCCGAGCGCATCTGCGCCGGCACCGGAATGATGTACTGGCTCTTCATGATGGGCGCGAATTCCCAGCCGTCCCTCAGGTGCTGCAGCAGCGACTGGCTCTTGAATTGGATCAGGACGTAGATCGAGTGGATGCCGGAGTTGACCAGGTTCGACAGCACGAAATCCACGATGCGGTATTGGCCGCCGAACGGCACGGCCGGCTTGGCGCGCTCCTTGGTGAGCGGGTACAATCGGCTGCCTTTCCCACCGGCAAGCACGAACGAGAGGACGCGAAGTTGCATGAGCCGGACCTGCTTCCGTGAGGTGCATCATACCATCCCGAAGTTTCAGTGTGGCGAACGGCCCGCGCCGCCGTTTCCATCCTTACCGGCCGGCGGCTTGCCCGTAGCGCGCCGGATTGCATAGAATATGGGCAGAAGACGAGCGTACCCAGCCTTTACGCTCTGGTTAGTTCAGATTTCAACAGCCTTGGAAGGAACCGCACGTGGAGTCCCCGAACCGCCGCCTGATCCGCCCGCCGCTGACCGAAGCCAAGGACCGTGCCTCCACGCTGAATCGCGCCGCTTTTAATAAGAAGCAGGCGCCGCCCGACACCACCAACGCCGAGAATTTTTACTACCTCAAGCAGATGCAGTCCAAGACCCCCATGGTCATCGTGCTGCAGGACGGCGAGGAACTCCACGGCATCATTGAGTGGTACGACAGGACCTGCCTCAAGGTCAATCGCGAAGGCGCGCCGAATCTGCTGATCTACAAGTCGTACATCAAATACATGTACAAGGCGTGAAGCCGCGAAGGCAGGCGGACTGACGTCTCTGTCCTAGGCGCGCACAACGCTCTCGATCCACGCACTGCGTGCTTTGCGCCGTGTGGACTTCAGCCGTCTGTCCCCGTGTGCAATGGTCGAGAACGCCCGCTAGAGCCGCGCTTCGTGCTCCTGCGCCTTGCGTTTCAGCGCCAGGCGCTGTACCCGGCGCTGCTCCGCCTCGCGCCAACGCCGCTTTTCGGCTTCCGTCTCCGGGATCACCTGACGAACCGGGCAGGGCTTGTCGTCCTCGCCGATGGCCACGAACGTCAGATACGAGGAGTTCGTGTGGTAGACCAGGCCGGTATGCAGATCCTCCACCAGGACCTTGACGCCGACCTCCATCGACGTGCGGAATACACGGTTCACCGACGCTTTCAAGGTGATCAGCTGGCCGATGCGGATGGGATGCAGGAAGCTCATCGAGTCCACCGAGGCCGTCACCACGTTGCAACGCGCGTGCCGTATGGCGGCCGTGGCCGCGGCCAGGTCCACCAGGTGCATGATGTGCCCGCCTAGGAGATGACCCAGAGTGTTGGCGTAAACCGGCAGGGCAAACTCGGCGATTTCGCTCAGCGATTCGCGAACGGGCCGTCCTTCCATAGCTGAGAGGTTAGCATTGCGTCCCGCCGCCGCGCCCGTCGCGCGTTAGTCTGGAGATATGTCGCGGCTTGAAACGCTCAAGAGCATGACCGAGCAGGATCCCGCGAGCGAGCGCATCCGCTTCATGCTGTGCATGGAATATGCGAGCACCGGCGACTACGCCGGCGCGCTGCTCGAACTCGACGAGCTCATCGCGCGCCACCCCGGCTATGTCGCCGCGTACTTCCAGGCCGGGCGCGTAGCCGAGACGACCGCCAACGTGGCCGCCGCCCGCGACTACTACACCCGCGGGATCGAAGCCGCTCAGCACGCCGGCGACCGCCACGCCGCCACCGAGATGAGTGACGCGCTCGAAGCGCTCGGCTAACTTCTGCCCGCCAATGCCCGCGGCGTAGTTTCGTCGCGCGATCCCATAACCCGCGGTTGAGTTTGATCGGCTGGCGCCCGTTACTTGGCGAGGCCCAATTCCACCGTGACCCATTCCATGCGCATGCCTTTGGGCAGCACAAAGCTGGAGCCCGGCACAAAGAACGTGCCGACTCCCGGCAGCGAAAAAACCGGCGCCTCCCGGATTGTCGTGTACTTGACGCTGTCACCGTCCGGGTTCGTGATCGCTTCCTCGTGCACCGACCGCATTAAGAGCCTCGCATAGCGTGCGTCCACCGACTCCAGACGGGCCAGGAAGCGGGCGTGTTTGTCGCCCAACGTGAGGTCCGTGAATTCCAAGCCCACGACGTAGCGGCCGGCCTCCTTCTGCAGCATCCGCAGACGCCCCGCGAGCACCGCGCCCTCGGGCGCCACTACCGCGCCCTTGTAGACTGCATTGGCTTCGACCACGGCAGCGACGGCGTCGCCCACCTTGGCCTTGGCCGAATCAATCGGCGTCTGCAGGCGGATCCGTATGACCACGCGCGCGGGGATTCGCGTCTCTTCCTTGTGTTGCGGCGTGGCGCCCGCCTCAGCCCGCGTGACGTCACTGAACGACAGCACGGATTCGGCGGCGAATTGGCGGCAGTGTGTGAATTCAATCTCGTTGCGCAGTTCGCCGCCCGCCGTGCGCCGCATGCGGGTCGTGGCCCGCTGCGGGAGCAGGTAATCGCCCTGTGCCATGTGCACCCGCTGGTACTCGATTTCGGTGCCGACGCTTTCGATGCCCAGTCCGTCCGGAATTTCAACCGCGCTCACGTTCAGACGCGCCAGCTCATATGACTCCACATCGGCCCAGAATGAGCCGTGCTGCCCGACCCTGGCACGCCCTCCGTTGCCGCTGACACTCAGTCCCGAAAATGCCTGCGCGATGTCGTAGTCGTAGCGCGCCATGCGGCGCCCTCGCAGTTCCTCTTCTCCGCCGTAGTGCGCAACCGAATCCGTGGCCAGCAGCGCGTCTCTCGCAAACGAGGTGAACTCGCCGCTGCTGACCATGCCGGTGCCGACGATTTCGGCCAGCGGCCGGTCTTCGAAGTCGGTCGAGCCGGGCCACGCAAACAGCTCCTTGGCTCCGATGTGCGCGACGTCCAACTGCAACGCATCCTGCCGGCGCCATGGCGCGGAACTGCGGTCCCAGGAGAAACGGTTGATCGTCTCCAGGCACGTGAATGACGGGATGTGTGCCAGATCCAGTTCCGCCTGGCGCCGGATCCGCGCCAGCAGCAGCACTTCCCTCGGCAGCTCGGGCTGCGCCTGGAGCGGGGCCATCAGCCCCGCGACTACCAGGATGGCGCGCGCCGAACGCAGGTTCATCGCCATTTCCCCTATCCTTCGGATCCTTCGCTAATCCACGCGCACCGCGATCACGGTGGCGTACGGATCGGCCGCGATGTCCGCCACGCGGATCTTCAAGCGCTGTGTTTTCGCCCCTGGCAGAGGGCGCCCGCTTCTTTCCCGTAAGGAATTCGACTAGAGTTTTTGGGTCCCCTCCACCTTGGCCAGGTTTCGGTCGAAAGTGCCCACAGGCAGATGCCCGGCCTTCCGCGCCGATTCGACGATCAGGCAATCTGAAAGACCCAATGCCGGCCTTTCACGAAACAATCCTAACGCCGCCGCCACAGTCTCCCGGTCGTGCAACACCAGATCGCGGTGCTGAAGCAACATTTCAACTGCCCTGGCCTGTTCCTTCGCGCTCAGTTCGTAGACGCTTCCGAGCACCCACATTGCTTCCGCCAGCGCCAGCGTCGAGACCCACGCGCCCTTCTCGATGAAGCCCTCTGCCGCGGCCGTCTGTCCGGGATCGTCCCGTGTGATCAGCCGCACCAGAATGTTCGTGTCAACCGCGCGCATAACGCTTCCGGGCGTAGCGCCGGATGCCTTCCTTCAGTTCATCGAGGCTTCTCGTTTTCGGCTTGCCGGCCCCGAACAACGCCTGATGGATCTCTTCGGAACTGTAGCGCCCCGCACGGCGGACAACCACCCTGTCGCCTTCTTCTTCCCATTCCAGTACCGAACCCGGCCCGATGCCGAGCTTTCGCCGCACGTCCGCGGGAACTGAAATCTGTCCTTGCGCGGTAACCTTTGAATGTGCGATGCCCATGGCTCATAGTACCACGGTAATGGAAAACTCAGCCAGCCCGCCCTTAGCCCCATCCGGCCGAATAGCCATGCATCTCCGGCAGAATCGGGCGGAGTGTTCGGAGCACCAAACGAGTCATCCGAAACTGACCCGCGCCCGAAATTCCAGAACCGGCCGAACCTTCCGCTACCTGGTTTTCACCGCGATCACGGTGGCGTACGGGTCCGCCGCGATGTCCGCCACCTTGATCGCCAGCCGGTCACCAGCCTGAGTGAACGCGAGCGGCTGGTGCGACGCCAGAAGCGTGACCGAGCGAGCTTGTAATCCGCTCACTTCGAGCGTCTCCTTCGGCATCTCGAAAACATGCAGGTACACCGTATCGCCCTTCGCCGTCGACCGCCCGAACGGCAGATCCTGCAGCGGCCCGTAGGTGGTCCCATAGATCGCTTCGCCATTCGCCTGCAGCCACGCGCCGATCTGCCGCAGCCGCTCCTCGAATTCGGGCTGGATGGTGCCCTCGGGCGTCGGCCCGACGTTCAGCAGAAAATTCCCGCCCTTGCTGGCCGCATCGATCAGCGCGCGCACCAGCTCCGTCGTGGATTTGAAATGCCGGTCGTGCTTGTTGTAGGCCCAGGTGTCGTTGATCGTCATGCACGTCTCCCACGGTTGGAACTGGTCCGCGCTGGGCGCGGCCGTGGCGATGCCGTGGTCGTCGGGATCGACGTCCTGGACCTTTGCGCCCTTGGTCGGGATGCCCTTCGGCAGGCGCTGTTCCGGCGTCAGGAAATCGCCCGTCAGGCCGATGCGATTATTGATCAGCGCCATCGGCTGCAGCTCGTGGATCAGGTTGTGGAACCGCAGCCCGTCGTATTTCTCCTGGTGGTCGAGACCGTCGAACCAGACCACGAAGACGTTGCCGTAGCGTGTCAGCAGCTCCCGCAGTTGCAGCTCCATGTAGCTCAAATAGACCGGCCATTCGGGGCGCGTCGGCTGGCCGTGCCAGTTGGCGCTGGCGGGCTTCGACGTGTCGCGGTACGCCGGATGGGTCATGTCCGGCGGCGAATAATAGAAGCCCAGCGGCATGCCCTCCGCCCGCGCGGCTTCAGCCAGCTGTGCGACGACGTCCTTCTTGTACGGCGTGTTGGTGATCTTGTAGTCAGTAAAAGCCGAGTCGAATAGGCAGAAGCCGTCGTGGTGCTTCGTCGTGATCACCATGTAGCGCTGCCCCGCGGCCTTGGCCAGCCGCACCAGCGACACGGGGTCGAACTGCACCGGATTGAAGCTCCGCGCCAGCGCCCGGTAGTCGGCTTCGCTGATGCCGCCCGGCGCCGGCACCATGATCGGCCACGAGGCCTCGACGCTGGCCTGCGAATACGGCCCCCAATGGATGAACATCCCGAACTTGTAATCGTTGAATCGCTGCAGCCGTTCGGCCGCGTGGGTGTCCGGATCGGCGCACAGCGCGGGGCCCGCGAGTATTCCAAAAATCAGGGTGGAGAAGAAAATCGAGCGCATTGGGGTCGCCTCAATCACGCTCAGCATATCCGTTTGTGATGGGAACCGGCGATTCAAATTGCTTCGCCAGACGCGGGCGCCACTAGCCGGCTCTCAGGGCAATACCGCCCGCAGCACGCGCAGCGCGTTGCCGCCGGCGATCTGTGCAATCTGCTCTTCGTTGAACCCCGCCGCCAACAGCGCATCGTAGAGCACCGGCAGCCCGGTCGTGTCAAACGGCGTGCGCACGGCCCCGTCGAAATCCGACCCCAGCGCTACGTGATCGACGCCCGCCACGTCCGCCGCATGCCGCACCGCGCGGGCAATCGCGGCCGCGTCGGTGCCGCACACCGCGAACTCGAAGTACGCGATGCCCACCACGCCGCCGGTCGCGGCGATTGCGCGCAGATGCCGGTCGCTCAGGTTGCGTGCGTTGTCGCACGTGCCCTTCACTCCGGTGTGCGACACCACCACCGGCCGCGTCGCCAGCCCCAGCACATCGTCGATCGTCGCCTCCGAAGCGTGCGCCACGTCCACTAGCATGCGCTTGCGCTCCATGATGCGGATCATCTCGCGGCCTTTTTCCGTGAGCCCGCCCTGGCGTACGCCGGCCGACGAGCCGCCGATGTCGTTGTCGAAGAAATGCGTCGGCGCCATCATGCGTACGCCTGCGTCGTACAGCACGTCGAACGTTGCCGAGGTCGCCCGACAGTGCGTGCGCGCCTTCGACGCCCAGGAATCCGGCCGTGATCGCGGGCTCGGAGTCGCGCCGCTTCAGATACGACTCCAGATCCGCCCGGCTGCGGATCGGCACGAGCTTGCCGCGCGACGCCTCCACCGTGCGGTCGAATCGCCGCGTCTCGTACAGCGCCCGCGCGGTCAGGTTGGTCCACGTCGCCATCGGCGCCAGTTGCACGAACATCAGCGCCGCGCCGTCGTCGAAGGCATCGGCCGAATTGCGGTTGAAGTTCAACCCGTGCGGCGACCTGGTGAAGATGGTGAACGCCTGCAGCGCGACGTGGCCTTCGATCAGCCGCGGCACGTCCACCTGGCCGCGCTCCGAGCGCACGCTCAGGTCCCGCCCCCACAGCAGCGAATCGGCATGCAGATCGATATGGATGGTCCGTGCGGCCAGCGCCCGCGCGCGCGCCGATGCCTGATAGGGCGGCTTCACCCGCACGCCGTTCATCGCCGCGCCGACAATTCCCGGCACGAAACCGAAGAAGAAGATCAGAAATGCGGCCAGCAGAATCGAGAGGATCAGCAGCAGCTTGCGCACGACCGGTGAGTATATCAGGCAGCGCCGGATTGGGAATCTCGCGCCGCATCCAGGCCTGACCGGCGTGCAGCTCGGATTGGGGCTCGCACCGGGGAGTGACGGCCTCGAGCGGGTACTTATACCTCTGTCTTGGGAGGGAAGAACGGACGGGAGGGAACTCGAGCCGGCACGGTCTTGGGTTTCAACGCCGCCTTTCCCGTCTCTCAAAGAGACGGGAAAGGTCAAATCGAATCGCTGTTACCAGCGGTTGGAGCGGCCGTCACGCGAACCGCCGCCGCTGCGCTCGGTCTTCGGCTTGGCGAGGTTGACGTTCAGGGCCCGGCCGTCGAGCTCGGTGCCGTTCAGCGCGTTGATGGCCGCATCGGCCTCATGCGAATCCGACATCTCCACGAATGCGAAGCCACGGGAGCGGCCAGTGTCGCGATCCGTTACCAAACTGGCACGTTCTACTGTGCCGTGCGTTTCAAAAAGCGAGCGAATCGAAGACTCTGTGGCTCCAAAGCTCAAGTTACCAACGAAAATGTTTGTCAATTGTTTCCTTACACGATTGAAGGTGGCTAGGCGAGGCTGAACAGAAGATCGGCCAGGTACTGCGGAACGATCAAACGCAACCCTAGTTTACCACATTCTTTAGTAAATTATTTTTGAAATTTATGCCAACCCCAAGAATCCATTACGAAGAATCGAGGCGCATCCCGCGCCAGTCCGAGCCCGGCGAAGCGGCCAGCCGACCCCACAATATTGATTCTAGGGCTCTTTCAGGATAGTCATGGTCCGCATCTCCACTCCGTACGTGGCGCAGGCATTCCTGCCTGCCGCGTCGACATTCGTGTTGACGTTTGCTCGGCTACAACACGCGCTTGGGCTGCGGACTATGGTAAATACGAAACCGGCCATTAGCCCGAGTGCGGAGGTCCCTTCTCGGGATCGCTGCTATCCTCCTTAGACATCCCCCTGCGCCGGCGGATCTCCGCCAGCCGCTCGGCGATGCGCGCCTCGGCGCCGCGTTGCGTCGGCTCGTAGAAGCGCGTCCCCGCCAGCGCCTCGGGGAAGCACTCCATCCCCGTAATGGCATCCTCCAGCCGGTGCGCGTGCTCATAGCCCCGGCCGTAGCCCCATTCCTTCATGGCGCGCGTCGGCGCATTGCGCAACTGCAGCGGCACCGGCTCCGGCGGCCGCTCCTGCACCAGCGCCCGAGCGTTATTCAACGCCTGGTAGGCGGCGTCCGACTTCGGCGCCACGGCCAGGTAGATGGCGATCTGCGCCAGCGCCTGGTCGCCCTCCGGGACTCCCAGGAAATGCACGGTCTGCATGCACGCGATGGCCTGCTCGACGCCGTGCGGGTCGGCCAGGCCGATGTCCTCGATGGCCATCCGCACCAGCCGCCGCGCCAGGTACAGCCGGTCCTCGCCGGCCTCCAGCATCCGCGCCAGCCAGTACAGCGCCGCATCCGGGTCCGACGACCGCACCGACTTGTGCAGCGCCGAGATCAGGTTGTAGTGCTCTTCCCCGCCCTTGTCGTACAGCAGCGTCCGGCGCTGCATCGCATCCTCGACCGCCTGCCGGTCCAGCACGCCGCCCTTGGACGCCGCCGCGGCGATCTCCAGCAGGTTGTACGCGCCCCGCGCATCGCCGCCGGCGTAGATCGCAATCTCCTCGAGCAGATCGCCGTCCGCACTCAGCCCGACCACCGGCAGCGCGCGGCCGAGCAGAGTCACGGTTTCTTCCACCGTCAGCGGCCGCAGCGCGTAGACCTTCGAGCGCGACAGCAGCGCCGAAATCACTTCAAAGGACGGGTTCTCCGTCGTAGCGCCGATCAGGATGACGTCGCCGCGCTCGACGTACGGCAGAAAAGCGTCCTGTTGGGCCTTGTTGAAGCGGTGGATTTCGTCGATGAACAGCAGCGTGCGATAGCCCAACCGCCGGTTGCGCTCCGCGTCGGCCATCACCGCCTTGATCTCCTTCATGCCGCTCATCACGGCGCTGAAAGGAATGAACTGCGCCTTGGTGTGCTTCGCCACCAGCTTCGCCAGGGTCGTCTTGCCCACGCCCGGCGGACCCCACAGGATGATCGACGTCAGCCGGTCGCTCTCGATCTGCGCCCGCAGCGGCTTGCCCGGCCCGAGGATATGTTCCTGGCCGACAAAATCCTCCAGCCGCTCGGGCCGCATGCGTTCGGCCAGCGGGCGCCCCTGCTCATCGATCGGCGCGGCGTCGAACAGGCTCACCGGAAACCCCTCTGCCGGGCGGCCTCATAGAGCACCACCGCCCCGGCGACGGCAGCGTTCAGCGATTCCACCGACATCGTCGGTATCATTATACGCTTCAATGATTTACGCATCTCAGCGGAGATTCCGTGAGCTTCGCTGCCGATGACCACGGCGCACGCTTGCTTGAGATCAACCTGGTTGGCCGGCAGTCCATCCCTCATCACCGTGGACCAGGCTGCAACCCCGTGGCCGGCCAGCGCCGCCAGCGCCGCGGCGGGCCTGAGAGCCTCGATCATCGGGAGCCGGAACACACTCCCGGCGGAAGCCCGCAAGGTCTTTGGATTCCAGGGGCTGACTGTCCCTTTGAGCAGCATGGCGCCGGTCGCGCCGAAAGCCTCGGCGGCACGTAACAGCGTGCCCGCATTGCCCGGATCTTGGACGCCGTCGAGCACCACAATCAGCGGCGTTTTCTTGAACAGATCGTCCTCCGTCCACGCCGGCGGCCGCACCAGCGCCATCACGCCTTGGGGGTTTTCCGTGCTGGAAATACTGCGAAAGACCGGTAGATCCACCGTCAGAAGCCGTGTTTTTACCATGTGCTTCGCGGCGCCCGCCGCGGCGGAGATGGCCTCCTCGGTGGCCACGATGGCCGCAATGTCGAGGCCGCTGCGCAGCGCCTCCTCGAGCAGGTGCGGCCCCTCCGCCAGGCACAGGCCATCCGCGGTCAGCCCGCCCTGCGCCGCAGCCCGGCGGATCGACTTGAGCAGCGGATTGTGGGCGCTGCTGATGTGCTCACGCCGCGAAAGGTAATTCATGGGCCTCTTTTTCAACTCGCACAACGGACCAGTGCCTGCGTCCCGCCGCCCTTAGAGCCTCGACTGAAAGAGGCATTCTGCCAGCGCTTGCGCCGCAGCCCACGTCTGGCGCGGCTTCCGCGCCACTCCATTGCGAGTCAATGACCGGCGTTTCAGAGCCGCGACCGTGAGGGCAGTCCCGCGCCGCGGCAATCGGCTTCGCTTTGTTACGTTTTCTCCGCGGCAGATCACCAGCCTCTGCGCTCCTAGTTCATATAGCATGAACAACGGACCGGCTCGCCCGCCAGCTATGATCATAAGGATACGATGAGGCGGTGGCTGTGGCTGCTGCTTCTTGTTCTTGCGGCGTGGATTGCCGTGATCGTCGGCCGCACCGTCAGCGAGATCGAGAGGCAGGCAAAAACGGATGAGGCCCGCGCGGCCGACGTAATCGTCGCGCTCGGCGCCGCCGAGTACAACGGACGTCCCTCGCCGGTGTTGCGCGCCCGCCTCAACCACGCGCTCGATCTATACCGCCAGGGCTATGCCCCGCTCATCATGACCACCGGCGGCGCGGGCGGCGATCCGCGTTATACCGAAGGCATCGTCGGCCGCGACTACCTGGTCGAGCGCGGCGTTCCGTCGGAGCGGATCATCGTCGAGGAGGAGAGCGAATCGACGGTCCAGACCATCATGGCGGCCAGCGAGATCATGCGCCGCATGGGGCTCAAGTCGGCCATCCTGGTCAGCGACGGCTACCATATCTTCCGCGCCAAGCGCATTCTGCAGCAGGCCGGCATGACGGTCTACGGCTCGCCCCGCCCCGGCCAGCCCGAGCCCGACTGGCACGAACACTGGCGCGCCACCCGCCAGGCCTGCGGCTACCTGCTGTGGCGCATCGGAATCACGATTTAGCCACCCTCACGCCGGACCGCGCGCCACTTCGCCACCGGCGGGCGGGCCGTTGTCGCATATCATTGACAGGCGGTTGGTTGTTGAACAGAATGGGTGCGGGGCGGCGCCTGGCTAACCAGCGTGTGAAGCGTAACCGATTTCGTGTTGTTTCGCCAGGCTTTGTGAATTCAGTCTTTTGGAGGCGGTGCACATCGGGCTGCTCCGGTTTCCTAAACGGGAATTCCGGCCAAGATGGAGGTCCCGAATGAGGATGACTTATGCGCGGGATAACGAGGCGGGAAGCTATGACGGGCGCGACCGGAATCAAACTCTATGAATAGAACCTCTGAATTGGAATTTCGCGAAACGCCGCCAGCAGCAAGCGAATACCTGGCGCTCTTTGAGTCCACGGGATGGAATCGGGAATACCAGCTCAGCGCCGAGGAACTCCACGAAGCGGTCCTTCGCAGTTGGCATCTGGTTTCCGCGTATGACCAAAACACGTTGGTTGGGACTGGGAGGGTAATCTCAGACGGCGTGTTCCATGCTCTCATCGTCAACCTCATTGTCAGCCCCGAGTATCAGGCGAAGGGTCTGGGTACCAATATAATGCGGCGATTACTTGAACGCTGCCGAGAAGGGCGCATTCGTGACGTGCAGCTATTCTGTGCTTGCGGCAAGCAAGCCTTTTACGACCGGTTGGGGTTCGTGGCCAGACCGGAGGGCGCGCCCGGTATGGACTATCGGCCCGCATAGCCGGAGTATGGCGCGAACGGCGAACGGGAACGGCGAACGGGCGAACGGGGCGAACGGGTCAGCCTGACAGGCGAACGGGGCGAACGGGTCAGCCTGACAGGCGAACGGGGCGAACGGGTCAGCCTGACATGAGCACTTGGTTATTCTGACCAAAGTGGCAGACGGCTCCGCCACTTTGGAGCTTTTCGACATGCGATCACGGCGGCATTGCACGTGCGCGGGCCAGCCGTTCGGCGAAAGGGAGTACCCGGAGCTGCTCGAGGAGCGATTCCAGCCGGCTTGGCGGAAATCGGGCTTCCAGAAAGAGCTTCACGTGCTGTCGTTCGCGTTTTCAATGGCCGCACCGCGCCGCAGGAGCATCGAAATCTGGTAAAAAATGGCAATCTAGTGAAAGTGGCAGAGCTGTCTGCCACTTTGGATGAAATCGGCAACCACTCACCCGCGCTAGGCTGACTCGATCGTGGACTTGGTCGTGCCCCTGCCAAACTGACCCGTTCCCGCGTTCGCGACGTTCCTCCAGTCACCGCTTCTTGCCCCTCGTTCATCCCTTTCCTTTCAACCACTTCCGCCCCTCCACCACTCCCGCCCCTTGCTCCTCCGTCGTATCATCGAGCCGTAACCCGCTCCCCGGCTCCTCCTCGCCTGGAGGACGCCCCCGGCAGCCGCGCCGCCGTCCCTGCCGCCCAACATTCTCGAAAGGATTTGTATCATGCCAACCGATTCCCAACTCGCGGCCAACCGCGCCAACGCTGAGCACTCCACCGGCCCCGTCTCCGCCGCCGGCAAGTCCGCCATCCGCTCCAACGCCCTCAAACACGGCTTCTACTCCCACACCGCCGTCCTCAAAGGCTTCGAATCCGACGCCGAATTCGAAGCCCTCCATGCCGACTTCCTCGACCACCTCGCCCCCTGCGGCCCCGTCGAGCTCGAACTCGCCTCCCGCATCGTCCTCTCCGTCTGGCAGCTCCGCCGCATCCAGCTCGCCGAAACCCAGGCCTTCCAGTTCAACCTCATCTACGCCCGCCCTCTCGTCACCAAAAACTTCAACAACTGCGAGCAATGGACCCTCGGCTACGCCTTCCGCGAGGACATCAAGGTCGACTCCCCCGTCCTCGAACCCTTCGCCCGCCACCGCGTCCGCTGGGATCGCACCTACTACCGCGCCCTCCACGAGCTCGAACGCCTGCAGCTCGTCCGCCGCGGCCACGCCGTCCCCCCGCCCCAGATCCTCGAAATCCACGCCCCCGACAACGTCCTCCTCGCGCCATCCCTCCCCCCAACCCCTCCCCCGCCGCCCGTTTCACAGCCGCCCGTCTCGGAGTCGCGTGTTTCAGAGATGGAATGAGAAGGCCGGCCCCCGGCGGGATGCGTTAAGCTCCCAATGGTTGCGCACTCGAAGTGCAAAAGGAGACCGGCCATGAAGCAGAATACCACTGTGAAACGGAGACCGAAAGGTGAGTCCGCAGGCCCGCGCGGGCCGATCACGATCGGCCTGGACCTGGGCGACAAAAGCAGTCGCTATTGCGTGCTCAACGAGCGGGGCGAGGTAGTGCGGGAGGCCAGCGCGGCGACGACGAAGAAGGGGCTGTGCCAGGCCTTCGGCGCGCGGCCGCGCTGCCGGATCGCGCTCGAGGTGGGCACGCACTCGCCGTGGGTGAGCCGCCTGCTGAGCCAGCTGGGCCATGAGGTGATCGTGGCCAACGCGCGCCAGGTGCGGCTGATCAGCCACAGCAGTCGCAAGGACGACCGGTTGGATGCGCAGACGCTGGCGCGGCTGGCGCGCGTCGATCCGCAGTTGCTGCATCCGATCCGCCATCGCAGCGCGAAAGCGCAGCGGGACCTGATGACGATCCGGGTCCGCGCGACGCTCGTGGAGGCGCGCACGGCGCTGATCAACGCGGCGCGCGGACTGGTGAAGGCCACCGGCGAGCGGCTGCCGGCCTGCGACGCCGACAATCTGGGAACGGCGCGGCTGGAGGCGCTGCCCGGCGACTTGCAGGCGGCGCTAAAACCGCTGCTGGAGCAGGTGGAATCGATGACGGTGAAGATCCACGCGTTGGACCAGCAACTGGAGCAGATCGCCCGGGAACAATACCCGGAAACCCAACTCCTCAAGCAGGTGAGCGGAGTCGGGACTTTGATCGCTCTGACATTTATCTTGACGGTGGAAGACCGCGAGCGCTTTCAAAAAAGCCGTGACGTGGGCTGCTACGTGGGCCTGCGGCCCAGGCGCAGCGAGTCGGGCCAGAGCCAGCCGCAGCTGCGCATCACCAAGGAAGGCGACATCTATCTGCGGACCATGCTGGTGCAGGGCGCGCATTACATTCTGGGCTGGCGCGGGCCGGACACGGACCTGCGGCGCTGGGGGCTGAAGCTGGCCGTGCGCGGCGGCAAGAACGCCAAGAAGCGGGCCATCGTCGCGGTGGCGCGGAAACTGGCCGTGCTGCTGCATCGATTGTGGACCACGGGCGAAGTCTATGAGCCGCTCCGCAACAGCAACGCCCGCTCGCGTTTGAAACGAGCGGCAGCTTAAATGGATTGGAGTGTGATGCAAATCGCCGGGTTCGGGTGACTGCGAGGTCGCGGCGGAAGAGCGTTCCTGGAAACGGGGGCGCCACTTCGGCACAGAGATGGCAGCACCCGTTCGAAATTGAGGACCCCAACTGGCACCGGAGCAAACCGCTCCATCAAGAGTGCGAATGGAAGCAGGGCGATCCGGCGGTGGCGGAACAGACAACAGAGCATTGCCGGGAACAGGCGGCAGAACAGAGCAGTGCTGAGAATAGGAAGACGCGAGGACGCCGCGGCGCCTCCCGTCGGTCGGCCAACAGCGGCAGGAAAGAATTTGAGAAAAAACCCTTGACCGGGGCAGCCTTCTCATGGAAGCCGCGACCGTAAGGGAGCGGTTGCGCTGTTCCCCAGCCGCCCGTTTCAGAGCCGCGACCGTCAGGGAGCGGTGGCTCCTCGACACCCGCCGCCACTCCCTCCCAACCCACTCCAACTCATTCACCTGCAACGCCTGACCCACCAATTGGCTTTGTTTCGCAAAAATCCGCGAACGAACCACCTCCCGCCCGCCCCGCATCCCCCCGGAAGCGTTGACGGAGGCCGCCCGACCCACCCGCAAGGAGCTTCCACCCGCCTCTAACCCGCTCCCATCCTCGCCCCCCCGGCCCCCGGCTTTTCCCGCTGCCGCCCAAACTATGCCCCGCTGATAGAAATAGAACTATGCCCGAGGAATGGATGATAGTAAACTTACGCCAGGAAGTCTTTTCTCCATGCGCTGTCTTCAGTTTCGGCCGCCTCCGGTTACCTGCCGCGGCCGCCCGAAGCCCGCGGCGCATGGGCCATTCGGAGGTTGGAGAACGGATGTCGTTGCAGCCGGGACCGCCGTTTCATTACCGGGCCGGGCCGCCCGGTGCGCGGGCTCGAAAAGTCCTGCGGCATCGCGCTGTCCCCAGATATTTGCTTATTTGAGTCAGTAGTATAAGTAATGAAGAGTCGCTGCAACGCGGCGATTTTGGCAGTTCCGCCATAGCCTTTTTAGGCGCCGGAGGACCCAATGAGAACACGTTTCATAAACTACCTTTCAGGACTTCAGCGGCGTCTGGCCGCACTCGACTTTTCGCCTCTCCGGGAGCGGGCTTCGGCTGTCGTGACCACGACGGTCGCTGTGGCGCTGATCCTGGTCTCCATCTGGATCCTCCGCGAAATCCCCCATCGGCAGGTGAATGAACTGCTCGGACCGGCAGCCGCCGCCGCTGACAGGCTTCAGCGCCTGCAGCTGGAGAACGAGTTCCGCAAACCCCTCATGCAGATGTTTTTGGGTGCATGCGGCCTCATTATCCTGTACTTTGCATGGCGCCGAGTCCTAGTCGCGGACCAGAACGCGCGGCTGATCGCAGCGGGACACCTCACGTCCTGCTACACCCAGGCCGTGGAGCAGCTCGCGGCGACCGAGGGCGGCCAGCCTAACCTCACAGTGCGGTTGGGGGGCATCTACGCGCTCGAAAGAATCGCCCGGGAGTCGCCGCGCGACCATTGGACGGTGATGGAAGTACTGTCGGCCTACGTCCGCCGGCATACTGCGGCTCCCTCTCCCGCGCCAGCCGCGGGTCCCAACGGCCATGAGCCTGCCACGACGGCCACGGCCGAGACCATAGCGCCCAAAACACCAGACATCGATGTGCAGGCCATTCTCACGGTGCTGGGCCGGCGCGAGCGCGGCGGCCGCCGCGAGCCGCCGGGCCGCGCGCTGAATCTCGCTGGGACCAATCTCGAGGGCGCGGATCTCTCCCAGGCCCATCTCGAGAAGGCCAATTTCCGCGACGCCCATCTGGAGCGCGCCAATTTCACACAGTCCTGCCTGGACGGCGCGGACCTCCGCGCAGCGCATCTGGAACGGGCCAACCTGATGGAAGCCAGCCTCGACCGGGCCGAGCTCGGCGGCGCGCATCTCGAACGCGCCAACCTGATGGAAGCGCGCCTGGAGCGGGCCTATCTTATGAACGCCCATCTGGAGGACGCCAATCTGCTCGACGCCCGCCTGGAAGGGGCCTACCTCATCCTGGCTAACCTCGAAGCGGCCAATCTCCAGGCCACGCACATGGAGGGCGCCAAGTTGATGGCCGCGCACCTGGAGCGCAGCAACCTCCTGGACGCCCGCCTGGAGAAAGCCGAACTAGGCGGCGCGCACCTGGAGGGGGCGATCCTGCGAGGCGCCGAATTGACCGCCGCGAATCTGCGCCGGGCCCACCTCGAAGGCGCCAACCTCAGCCAGGCCTTTCTGGAACGGGCCATGCTCATGGCCGCACACCTGGAACGGGCCACGTTGTGTGAAGCCAACCTGGAAGGCGCCTACCTCTACGAAGCCCACTTTGAAGGCGCGGACCTGGCCGACGCCTGCCTGGAGCGCGCGTCCGGGCTCACCGTTGAACAGGTGAAGGCCGCCCAGAACTGGGCCAGCGCGCGCTTCGACCCCGAGTTCCGTCAGAAGCTCGACCAGGACGATACATCCCACCCCGCCCCGGCCGCCTCCCACCGGGCCGGCGTGTAATCCGCCCGCCTGGGACGCGCGTGGGCGCGCCGGTCCTGCATGGGAGTTGCGGGTGTCGCCATTTTCCTGGGCTGTTTCGAATGTTCGACGCCCGGGCCGAGGGCTTCGCCAGCCGCGCGACCGGCAGACGACTTCTGTCGCGCAGGTAGCGGTCGCCGTAGAAGCTCGATTGAGGCCCGTTCTCCGCCGCGGATGACCCCGGGCGCTCAATGGTGCGGCACACGTCCTCCTTCCCCACACCGACAGAGGCCAAGCGGAGCAGCGGAGCTGGCAGGGCGGACATCTGACCCTGCCACAGTCGAAGAGAAACGTGATTAATGCGCGGCCGTATCAGCCGACGTGATGTCGCCTTGGGCTTTGCTCCAGATCGCGCTGACTTGGCCGCCAATTGCGATGTAGGCGGCGCCGGCGGCCAAAGCCACGAAAGCCAGCAACAGGGTGTATTCCACCATGTCCTGCCCTTCTTCGTTCCTTAGCAGGTTCCTTAGAAATGACACTTTTTGATTCCTCCCATTCTTGACGGGTCTCCGCCCTTAGCGGTTCGGCCGTCTCAGTCTCCAACCACTGTCACATGGCCGGGAGATGGCGGCTTCCTTATTACGACGCGTTTTCGAGCTTATCCCAGACTGCACGCAGACACCAGTACCCAAAGATACTAGAACCATCATCGTTGTCTTTGTTCTGTAACCGGATTCGACGCTTGTGAATCAAGGCGACTTTTCCATCCGCTACTAAATCAACGCGCGGTGTTGGTCCGGCATTGGTCCGCGCCGCCGCCCGCTCCCGATCACTTGTTATAGGCGCGGAAGAAAGCCAGGTTATAAACTCGCCAATCGCGTTGCGACGAGGAGTATCGCGGCGTGTCGTACTCGATATAGCGGTTGTGGTCGGTGTTGATGACGGGCTTGCGGCGCGCAATCAGTGCGTCCACGCCCGCGCTGCTCAGCAATTCAGCGTGCGTCAGGTCGTCCAATACCTGACCCGCGCGGCCTGGCTGGACGTCGTCGGATTTGCCCAGCCATTCCCGCAGGCGTTCTGTTCGCCCGGGATGGATGATGAGGGGGTGGTTGCCGGCAACGAGCATTCCTTGTCCCGCGTAGCTCCAGTAGGCCACGTAGGGGAACACCGCGCGGGCCGTGGCGATGGCCGAACTGATGGCGTCCGGTCCGATCCGATGCAGCGGCACCGATAGCTGCAGGATGCCGTCCGGCTCCAGCCGCTGGCGCACCAATTCGCAGAATTCCCGCGAATACAGGTTGGTGGTGCCGGAGAATGAGATCGAGCTCAGCAGCACCGTGATCAGGCTATACTTCCGGTCACGCTCGACCAGCAGCAGATTGCGGCCGTCTTCCAGGATCACCCGCACGCTCGGATCGTCCAGAATTCGATGATTGATGTGCCGGAAATCCGCCGCCGCCGCGCTCACTATGCCGGGCGAGAATTCGGCGACATCGATTTCATGAAATCCGGCCTCCTTCAGCATCCGGGCGCTCTGCCCCGCGCCCAAACCGATCAGCAGCGCGCGGTCGAAGTTCCCTACAAACAGGGCCGGCACGAACACGATGCCGAAGTTCAGCCGCGCGAACTCGCCGCCCGGATCGTCGTTCACCTGCACCTTGCCGTTGGTATACAGGGATCGGATGACGGGACCTGACCGGCCGTCAGCCGGCGAGACATCGACGACGGTTGTGAAACCGCCCTGGACGTGCTCATCGCGGAAAACGAGGCGGCGTTTCGTGGGCGCGGCCTCGCCCGCCGCGGCCCGCGCCGGTTCACCGAAATACACCGCCGCTCCGGAGGTCAGCCGCAACCAATCCCAGTGCCTTGCCAGCGCGCCGAGCGGCATGATCGCAATCGCGCCGGCCGCGGCCAGCCGCGCGAAACGAGATTGGCTGGATTCGCCGGCCAGAAAAATCAGAGCCAGCGCGGCGAAAAGAACGATCAGGCCTTTCAGCGAATTTTCTGAACCGAAATATGGCACAAACAGGAACGTCGCGCCCAGCGCGCCCACCAGGCAGCCCAGTGAGTTCGAGGCGCTCAGGTAGCCCGCCAGCCACGCGCTGCCATCGCGTCTGTCGCTCGGGCTGCGCAGCACGCGCGGATAAATCATGCCCAGCACCGCCGCCGGCGGAACAGTCACCGCCAGCGCAATCAGCAGCCGGTATAATTCACGGCCGAAGAAACTTCGATAGATGGCCGGCCCGGGCAGGACAAACAGAACGCAGATCAGGTCCCACGTCCAGAACTGCACGAGCAGGGTGCCAGCGCACAACGCCAGCAGTACCCAGATCGGGAGCCGCCGCATCTTGTCGTCCCAGTTGACCCAGGCCGCGCCAATCCACAGGCCCAGCAGCACCGCGGCCAGCATCGACGAGAACGCGTAGACGCTACCGCCGATCACGGTGCCGATGAGGTGCGTCCAGATCACTTCAAGAGCGAAGAACGCCAAGCCGGAGACGAAGGCAATCAGCAGCAGCAGGGAACTCTCCCGATCCACGCGCGGGCGCGGCGCCGGCGCGGCGCCAGCCGCCGCCGGCGCAGCGGACTCGCTCGCAAGCAACTGGGCGGCAGCGGCAATCGAGGCGCAGATGGCGCAGCACAGCCACATGCCGCCACGCAATCCGATGCGCGGCAGGATGAAATACGGCGCCAGCAGCGCCGCCAGCACCGCCCCCGCCAGGTTGAAAGTGTAGGCCACGGACCAGCGCCGCGGGCCGGTTTCGGCCTCGCTGTCGAGGACCTGCGCGATCAGCGGAAACGAGGCGCCCATCAATGCCGCAATCGGCAGAATCAACACGCAGCCGCAGCCGAATCGCATCGCCTGCCGGGCCAGTGTTCCGCCCACCATGCTCTGCAGCGGCGCTAGCGCCTCCATGGCGGGATGGAAGGCATAGGTAAACACTACGCAGGCCAGGCCGACGCTCAATTCCACCAGCCCGTAAGCCTGCAACGAACGCTTCAGCGAGCCGCGCCGCAGCAGCCGCGCCGCCACGAATCCGCCGATCGCGAATCCCAAAAAGTACGTGAAAACCACCACCGCCGCGGCGGAGGCGGTGACGCCCACCAGCAGCCCGGTGTACTTCTCGATGCCCTGCTCGGCCAGCAGGCCCGTGAAGCCTGACAGCGTATACAGCGCCAGAGCCGCTTTCGAAGAATCTTTATTCATGCCCGTGGCTGCGCGATCGATGCCACCCGATGCGCGGACAGGTCATCATCGCGAATGAACAGGTTCTCTCGCAATCCCACGCGAAAGTATGGCGACAGCGGCCAAAAACACTGCAGTGCCTTGAGTGTAGAGTGATGGGAAACCGCACTGGTGTATGCCTCACGGAGCAGGTTTCGGAATCTGCGTAGAACTCGGCGTTGCATAGCCAGCTTCGCTGAGATTTCCATTTTGGACTCCCGGCTCCTGTTCAGCATACGCCCGGCCGCCATCTTTCGATCCTGCGGGTTGCATTCTCTCCTCCGGGAGCCGTCTTTGCCCCCGCAAGGCGCAATTGTCGCCTACCAGAAAAACTCAAAACCGGGAAATCCTGCCTTTCCAGCGCATTCCACGAACACCTCTCCGAACCTCACCTCCTGGCCGTCTGATTTCGCTGCGCCCATCGCCTGCGTTCACCCCGTCGGCACCGGCGAGGCGGCGATCCTTCCTACCCTCGCACTGAAGAGCCGCCGCGTGAGGTGGCTCTCCGCCAATAGCAGCCAGTAGTATCGGGCGTGTTTCACCAACCGGCCGCCGGTCTTCACCAACCGCTGCTGCAGGCTGGTCAGGGACCACTTCTCGATCCGCTTCGGTAGCACCAACCGCCGCCATAGATTCCCCAAGTTGTACGCAATCAGGCTCAGCCATAGCCGCACTACATTCGACCGGAAGCGGTGGCAATTCAGCCGCGTCATCTTCACCGCCAGCTTGCCCTCCTTGATCCACCGTTCCGCCGTTGCACTCTTGTTGTAGAACCGCACCGCTGCAAGGCTCTCCGTCTCCAGGTTGGTCACGATGAATCCTACGCGGGGGAACAACTCCCCGAAATGAAACTCCACCTTGGAAATCGACCTTGAGGGAGGCATTGAAGGCGAGCTGAAAGGGTCCGTCGGGTTTTTCACCCATTGGGTGTTGACCTCCAGAGCGTCTTTATCACGTTGAAACCCGCATGAATAAAGGCGTTGGAGGCCATCAAGAGGTTATCAACAACTACCCAAAACGGAAATGGGGGTCAAGATCGCCGCGCGATCGCCGCAGCGCTCACGCGCTGCCATGAAAGAACCCCGTAGCCGACCCATACAGGTGGCGCCACGGGGTCCTTACCGTGTCACAACGGTGTTCCGATCAAGTGGGAGATACGAACTAGCCGAGTCGCGCAGCACTACTCGTGCCACCCAACACTCATCAGCCCTGCGGGGACCATGCCGTGACGGCTTGGCGCCCATCTCCGTTCTCTGGAATCACCCGAAAACGAAGCGGGGCAAGGGACATGGCAGGGCGGAGTCGTCGCCCTGCCACGTGCGAAAACAGGTCCGATTAGTGGGCGGCTGTGTCAGCGGAGGTGATGTCGCCCTGGGCCTTGCTCCAAATGGCGCTGACCTGGCCGCCAATGGCCACGTAGGCCGCGCCGGCGGCCAAAGCCACGAAAGCCAGCAACAGGGTGTATTCCACCATGTCCTGCCCTTCTTCGTTGCTCAGGAAGTTCTTCAAGAAAGACATGTCTCAGTTTCTCCTTTGTTCTCTTTGGGTGGCTTGTTCACCCGGGTTAGACCTTTTCATCCTCGAGCCTCAACCTCAGGCGGACAGGTCGGCTCCAATTCATGCTGCCAACATAGAATCTACCTCGAACAGCCCGCGATTGCTAGATCCCAAAAGTTCCAGGACCACAACTATTTAGTTCTATTACCGTATCGGTCGCCCGCGCAAGGGCTTTAGGAGATTTTTCGACTTTGAGCATTACTATTCTACGACTGCCCGGAGCCCGCCCCCGCCGGCACCGCCGTCTCAGCAGTCTGGCTAACCCCGGCAGGTTCGCCCCAGCCAGCGCCAGACTGGCGGGTCCGGACGTCTCCTCAGTGGCCGGGGACTGCATCGGGATGGCATCGTCGGAGCCGCCCGCGGTCAGTTTGTATTCGCAGGTCAGGCCATTGTTAGTAAAGGGATTGAACTCCCCGCCGGCGGTTTGATAAATGAACCCGCCGGGCATGTCGTTTGCTCCCGTCCAAGCGCTGAACGATCGGTTGGCCTGCGGCTCGAACAGCAGATTGTTGACGCTCGATCCATTGGAGATATAGACCAGGCTGCCCGGCGCCCCGGTGGCCCCATATAGGAAGGCCGTTCTGGGATCGCCGTTCCGTTGGCCGCTGACTCGGGTCATCAGGTACTCGTCTGGGACCACCGGCGTTGTCGTCAGTGTCCCGCTGGCGCTGAGCCCGGACTCGCTGTATGTGGACTCGGAATAAACGCTGCCGGCCCCTGCCGCGGGCGCCGGAAAGGCGGCCGCCGCCAGCGCGAACAGTGCTTTTTCAAGACCGTCTCATTGCTGCCGGGCCAACCCGGCATTGTTGACTTTTCACGAGCGCCCATTGCGCCTCTTCAGAATCGTCCAAATCCCTTGTGAATGTCAGATATCAAAGCTCCCAGGACCAGCATCGCTTAGTCCTGGAACTGCTCCGGCCCACCCGCGCGTCCGTGCCGCCGCCGGGTCTTGGCCCGCCGCGCGGGGCGGAATTAGGGCCTGTTCACACTACCCGGACTTCTGGCGACGGGAGCCGGTTTTCCCGAGTTCCAGGAGCGAGGAGCGACGCATACCGGGCGTGCGGCGAGCGACGAGCGACGCAGAAATCGGAAAAACCCGCCCCGTCCCTGCGCGCTTGCGGGCGAAAACCGCCTCAGCCTTCGTTGTCGTCCTCGCCTTGGAGTGGCCAAAGTCATCGTCCTCCGCCTCGCCTGAGGCGCTTTTCGCGCGCAACGCCATCCGTTCGGGTAGTGTGAACAGGCCCTAGCGCAAGCGCCAATCCTGGATCCGGGCAGGGCCCGCCATCGCCCGGGCGTACTCGCTGCCGGGAGAGCCAGGAGCGTCGCTTCCAGGTTGGGCTTTGAGCGGGGTTTCTCAGCGGGCCTTCGTCGGCCGATGAAAAGATTGGGGGGCCTGGATGCTGCGGCATCACCAGACCCCCCGGCAGAAAGCGGATCAGAGTCGAATCCCTCCAATCCTTGCTTCCCAATGCCAGAATATGTATTTCCTCGGCCAGTTTCAACCGCGTTTGTACTAGGGGGTACAGTACTGCTCTGGCGCGAGGGCGGAACAGCGCCTGTGGCGTCTACTTCATCTTGAACACCATGCTGACCGCAAGTTCGTCGCGGTGCGAGCCGGCAACGATCATGTCGTAGTGCATCTTGTCCACCATGGCGCGCTCGCCCGCCGGGATGTTCTTATAAGCCGTCAGAAACGCCCCTGCCACCTTGTCCTTGGCGCCCAGATCCGGCAGCACCACGATCGTCCACACCTGGCCCGGCTCCATCGTATGCACCGCTTCGGTGTCGACCTCATAGGCGTAAATGACCCCGTCCGCCACCAGCTTGTCGAGAACCGGCTGGTCATACTTGCGGAACAGCTCCAGGAACTCGCCCATCCGCCCCTGCTTCACCCGCACCATGTCGAAATCGTTGATCGGCGTGCTGCCCGCCGGTATGCTCCGGCCGTTACTCTCCCGCGTGCCCACGATCAGGTCGTGATGCGTGGCCGGGTCGGACATGGCGCGCAGCTCCTGCATCAGGCCGGCACGCTCCTTTTCGAACCCCTGCTCCGCTTTCACCAACTTGTCCAATGCGGCAAAGTCAGGCACCTCCACCCAGAACGCGACGTTCGTGTTCCCCGGCACGTGCAGCAGGTTGACGTCTATGCCATAGGCGTTCACCACGCCCTCGGACATCAGTTTGTCGAACAGGGTCGCAAAACTCTTCCCCTTCTCTACGAAAGCGCTCTCCTGCCCCGGAGGCACCTTGAACAGCGCCACTGAGGTCAGGGACTTGGGAAGCTGCTGAGCGGACACCGTAACGCCCGCGCACAGCACCGTCATGGCAGCCAGTAGTCGTTTCGTCATGGTTGAACCTGCATCCCCTCTATACTTGTTGATCTACGCCGCAAGGGGGGGCGCTCCTCCCCGCCCCCGCCCCCTCATCCTGAGAGTGTATCCCGGTTCCCCGAAATAATCCATACTCTTCAGTAATAAATTGAGGCGGAAAGCTGAAGCCACTGTTTCACACAACGGGGGTTATACTGTCCGCAGAGGCAACCCATGTTTCTGCGCCTTGGAATCGTCTTATTGGCCCTCCCCGCGGGACTGGCCGCCCAGGCAATTGTGGAATACGGCCTGGGCACGGCCACGGTTACCGGCATGGCCGTGGCGGGCCGGCGTTTGGGCCAGGTCACCGGGGATAAGCTCAGCAAGATCCACGGAGCCACGCCCGCGCCGCCCACGCTCAGGCCTCTGACCGAGTCCGCCCCCGGCGCAAGCCCCTCCGCCGCGGCTTCATCCGCGCGCGCCGGCTCGGCCCGCGCCTCCGCTGCGGACCCCGCCTCCGCGCTGGTCCTCGCGCCGGCGTCCCCTGCGCCGTCCGCTCCGGCCGTCTCCTATGAGGATCCTGCGGGTATCAAGGAAGGCATGGACTATGCCGAGGTCGTGCGCCGCTTCGGTCCACCGTCCATGAAATTCGCTTCCTCCACCGCCGGCGGAGAAACGCTCCTTTACTCGCGCGCTGGCCGCGACCTGGACTTCCAGCTGCGCGACGGCAAAGTCGGCGCCATCCACCGCGCAGCCGATTCCCAGGACACGGTGGTCCTGCACTGAGGCGCTTTTCGCGCGCAACGCCCTCCGTTCGGGTAGCGTGAACAGGCCCTAGCTCAGGCGCGCTCCCATCTCTACCCTCTCCCCGCGCTCCTCTTCGCGCTCTGGCGTCTCTGCCTCCGCACACGCTCCCTCGATCGCCTCGAGCAGCGCCAGCAGATCGATCGGCTTATAGACGCATGCGTCCATCCCCGCCTCCAGGCACGCCTCTCGGTCGCCCAGCATCGCCAGCGCCGTCAGTCCGACCACCGGCAGCCGCTGCCCCGTCCCACGTTCCCGCTCGCGGATGCGCCGCGTGGCCTCCAGGCCGTCCATCTCCGGCATCTGCACGTCCATCAGCACCAGATCGTAATCCTCGACCTCCAGCTTCTCCAGCCCCACCCGGCCGTTCTCCGCCGTCTCGATGCTCTGCCCGTGCTTCTCGAGCAGTCCCACCACTACCCTGCGGTTGATCTCGTTATCCTCGACCAGCAGAATCCGCCGCGGCCGCGTTTCGATCCCACCGTCAGCCGTTCGCGCCAGCCGCGGCCGCCGCGCCGCTTCCGCCTCCTCCCGCACCCGCACCGTGAAATGGAACACACTGCCCGCCCCCGGCTCGCTTTCCACCCAGATCCGGCCGTTCATCAACGCCGTCAGCCGCTTGCAAATCGCCAGTCCGAGCCCCGTGCCGCCATGCCGCCGGGTCTTCGAGTTGTCCGCCTGGCGGAACGCTTCGAAAATCTGCGCCTGCTGAGCGGCCTCGATGCCCGCCCCCGTGTCCGCCACGCTGAATCGCAGCTCCACTTCCGCTTCCGCCTCTGGGTTCAGACGCTCGCACCCGGCCTCGAGGCGGATCCCGCCGGCGTCGGTGAACTTCAGCGCGTTGCCCAGCAGATTCAGCAGAATCTGCCGCAGCCGCAGCGCATCCCCCAGCACATACGCCGGCACGCCCGGCCCCCACTCCACCGCCAGCCGCAGGCCCTTGCTCAGCGCCGGCGCGGCCAGCGTCTGTAGCGCCTCCTCCACGCATTGCCGCAGGCTGAAGACCTCGGGGTTGAGCTCCATGCGCCCGGCCTCGATCTTGGACAGGTCGAGAATGTCATTGACGATGCTCAGCAGGCCCGCCGCCGATTGTTTGAGAATCCCCAGGTTCTCGCGCTGCGAAGGCGCGATTTCGCTCTGCAGAACCAGGTCGGCCATGCCCAGAACACCAGTCAGCGGGGTCCTCAATTCGTGGCTCATGTTGGCCAGAAACTCGCTCTTGGCCCGGCTGGCCTGCTCCGACTTCTTCAGCAGCCGCTCAATCTCCGTCTTCTGGCCCTCGATCTCCCGCGTCCCGCGCCGCACTGCCTCCTGCAAGCTGCGCTGCCGCTGCAGCATCACCTGCACACGCCACAAATAGGCCGCCCGGCCGGCCAGCATGATCAACGCGGCACATACGCCAGCGAACCACCAACTGTGCCACCACGGCGCCTGGATCTCGAAATCCACCTGCGCCGGATTCTCGCTCCACACGCCTTCGGCGCTGCACACCAGCACCTGGAACTGGTAGCGCCCCGGCCCCAGCGCCGGATACCGCGCCGAGTGCGCCTGCGTCTCCACCCAGCGCTTCTCCAACCCCTGCAGCCGGTACCGGAAACGCACCTGCGATTCGTCTGTGAAGGTCAGTCCCGCGTACTGGAAGTCGAGCGAATTCAAATCATAAGGAACGATTGCGGGATTGCCCTCCGGCAGCGCCTTGCCGCCCGCCAGTGTCGCGGTGACCACCACCGCCGGGGCGAACCGCCGCCGCAGCGACGGATTGGGCAGATAGCGCGACAGGCCGCGGCTGGTCCCGATCCACACCGCGCCTTCCGCGTCAGTTACAATCGCGCTGCTCGAACAGTCGTCCCATACCAGCCCGTCCCCCATATCGAGGTGGTTCCACCGCCGCCCGTCGAACGTGAGCACGCCATTGCCGGTCCCGGCATACAACTTGCCCGCGTGATCGGCGGTCAGCGAATAGAAACGCTCTGATGCGTATTGCGGCCCAAGGCGTTCGTGCGTTGCTCCATGAACGCCTAAGACCGGCCGCAGCCGCGTCAGCCCACAGCGAAAGTCATACGCCACCAGGACCTCGCCGCCCACCGGAAGAAGTTGGTACACGTCGTTGTCCAGCAGACCGTCCTTGGAGGTATAAAGCCGGACACCGTCCCGCCGAAAGCGCAGCACCCCCTGCTTACCCCCGGCCCAAACTGTGCGGTCCGGCCCCAGCGCCACGGTCCACCACCAGCCGCCGGGCGTCTGGCCTGGCGCCCGCACCTCGTCGAACCGGATGGCCGGCTGTTCCAGCGGTGTGCTGCGCAACAGGCCCTTCTTGGTGGCCGCCCACAGCCGGTTTTCCGCATCCAGGGCCGTGCCCATGACGTTGTCCGCGTTCGCGCCCGTGGACTCGCCGATGCGCCGCGGCCCGCCCTGCGCCTCGTCCGCCCGTTCAAATCCCGCCTTGGCCGAGGGCACCCAGATGCGTCCCTGCTTGTCCAGCGCCATGGTCAGAATACGGTAGCGGCGCGGCGGGCCTTTAGGCTGCCGAACCTGCCATCCATCGCCCGCCCGCTCCAGGATGCTGATCCCGCGCACCGTCCCGATCCAGTAGCGCGCCCGCGACTCCGGCAGAATCGACCACACCGTCTCCGAGGTCAGGCCCTCCGCTTCGGTCCACGCCTCCCACTCACCATAGCCCTGCCAGCGCGCCAGTCCTCCGCCGTTGGTCGCGACCCAGACGTTGCCTTCGCGGTCTTCGTACATCGCTTCCACAACGTTCGTCGGCAGCCCGTTGGGGCGCCGGATGTAGCTCCACGCCGTCCCGGACCACAACGCCAGCCCGTAGTCGGTGGCCACCATCAGCCGCCCCGCCGGATCGACAAACAACGTGCCGCCCTCGGACGATCGCCCCAGACCTCGGTCGCGCCGCACCCAGCGTCCCTGTCCCGGCTCCAGTTCCACCAGCGTCGCCAGCCCGCGCGCGTACAGCCGGCCTTGATCGTCTTTTATGAAAGAACTCCACGTGTCGGACGGCACGCCCTGCGCCACGCCGTAGCGCCGCACCGCCCGCCCGTCCCACAGGCAGATCTCCGGCCCGCAGCCGAACCATGCCTCGTGATCCCCAAACACCTTGACCGCCATGCTCGCCGCCGCCGCCCCGCCCGGTCCGGGCCAGATCCGCCGCCACCGCCCCGGCCCGCCCGCCATCAGGCCCACGTTCGTGGCGGCGTACACTTGGCCGCTCGCATCGCTGTCGATCGATTGCCGCCCCCGCACCTGTTCCACGCCCTCGATCGGCACCGCTTCAAAGTGCGCGCCGCGCTTCACGTATAGTCCCTTGGGCGTGCCCACCCACAGCGCCCCTGCGCGCGTGCAATGCAGGCCCCGAGGCCAGTATTCGGGCAGCCCCAGGCCGTCGCCGGCGGCCTCGAATTTGCCACCGTCGTAGCGAAATAGACCGCCCTCGGTCGCCACCCACAAGAAGCCCTGATGATCCTGGATGAGGTTCTCGACGCCCAGGTCGGCCAGGCCGCTTTCGAATCCGAAAACCTTGAAATTGGCGTGCGTATTGGCGTGCTGCGCCGGCAGGCACAGCGCTGCCGTCAACAGGAGTAGAACGGCGTGATTCGTCGGCCACACCATGCCAGGCGTTTCCTAGGGAGTGCCCGGGTGACAACGGGACTCTCGTCTCTTATCGTTCGGAACGCGCCTGGTCTGATCCAATTGCAATCCCCCAACGGCGTGCCGCGAGCATCTTCCGCGACGAGTCGCGTCTGTCGTACGGAGCCGCGACTGCAAGGACCGGTTGTGCTGTGGCGCGGCCGCGTGTTGTTACGGAGCCGCGACTGCAAGGAGCGGTTGTGCTATGACGGAGCCGCGTCTTGTGACGCAGCCGCGACCGCAAGCAGTGGTTCTTCGACGGGCCCTGGCCGCAAAATGGCGAGACGGCTCGCGAGAGCCTATTCTTAACCGGGAATCAGTGAGTTACCGCCAAACGACGCTCATTTGAGCCGTTTGCCGCGCGCCTGCCACCCCCGGCGCGGGACTCAGTCATCGTCCTCCTCGACCTCCTTCGGCGCCCCCGCCGGGCCGCGCCGGTGGGCCGAGTTGAGCGGCTGGTCCGGGCCCGGCTGGAGTTCGATGCCGAGCTCCCTCAGCAGCGCCTCCGCCGCCCGCCGCCCCGACATCATCGCTCCCTGGAACGAAGGCGTGGCGCGGTGGTCGCCACAGCAGTACAGCCCCTCCTGCAGCCGCGGCGGCTGCTCCCAGTCCAGCGGATAAATCACCGGATGGGCGTTCTGGATCCGGTACAGCCGCAGCAGCCGCCACTCCTGCGCTATCAGCCCGTACCAGCGCCGCAACTGCGCCCGCACGGTGTTGATCAGCAGCTTGTCGTCGCTGGTCGGCCATCCCAACACCGTCGCTGAAATCAGCCACTCTCCCAGCGGCGCGTAGCTGGGCTGGACCAGGTTGGGCACACACAGGATGCTCACCGGCCCGCGGCTGCCCCCGTTCAGCACGACGATCGGCTCTTCCAGCGGCGGCTCATGGGCCGTGAAGTACAGCACCGATACGCTACGCGAGTTGATCGCGTGCGCCAGGCCCAGCAGCCGCGCCGCCTCCGCTCCATCCGTGGCCACCACCACCGAGCTGGCCCGCAGCGCCTCGCCCGAGGCCAGCACCACCTCCCTCGGGCTCGCCGATTGCACCCGCGTATTCAACGCAATACATCCCTCCGGCAGCTCCTTCGCCAGCTGTGCCGGGATCGCGCCGATCCCCTCCCCGGGCAGCGCCGCGTCGCCTTCGGTCAACATCTTGAACAGGAATTCGAACAATCGCGAAGAGGCCGTGAGCTTGGCGTCCAGCATCATGCCGCCCAGCAGCGGTTTGAACAGCGTCTCCACCATCCGCGTCGAGAAGCCGCGCTGCCGCAGCGCCTGCAGCGTGGTGGTCTCGGGCGCCGCGAAGATCTCCTCAATGCTCAAGTGCGTCACGTCATAGCGCAGTTTCCACAGCCGGTACTTGTCGGCCAGCGACCCGATCGGCAGGAACAGGTTGTTCAGCAGTCCTCCAGATACGCGCGCCGGGTCGCTGAGCCGCAGGAACCGCCCGTGGTAGCGGATGGTCGCGCCCGAAAGGAACGCCCGCAACCCCAACGCGTCGTAATCCAGCTGTTCCAGCGCCTCGGGATAGGCCGTCAGCAACACCTGAAACCCGCGATCCAGAATGAACCCCTCCTGGCGATCGCTGCGCACCCGCCCGCCGATGCCGTCCGCGGCTTCCAGAATCCGCGCCGCGACCCCATGCCGGTGGAGCGTCCGCGCGCAACAGATGCCCGCCAGTCCCGCTCCTACGATCAGAACGTCAGGTTCACTCATCTGGCCCTGTTTCCTCAGCGCGGCGCGCTCTGCCGCTGCGCCTTCTGCAGTCGTTTTCATACCATATCATTGCCGCCAGGCGGATGGGGTGGAATCATCCGCAACCGCCGAAGATCGGCGGCTCAACCTTATACATCATTGATTCTTAATGGTCTTGGTTGAGAATAACCGGCCTAAATCGGCGCTTCAGCGCGCCCCGTCGGAACCATGGGTCGTTGCGGCTTCCTAGGACCTGTTCACGCTACCCGAACGGATGGCGTTGCGCGGGAAAAGCGTCTCAGGCGAGGCGGAGGACGATGGCTTTGGCCAATCCAAGGGGAGGACGACAACGAAGGCTGAGGCGCTTTTCGCCCGCAAGTGCGGAGGGACGCGCGCCGTTTCCACGATTTCCGCGTCGCTCGTCGCTCGCAGAGGCCCGGTAGGCGTCGCTCCTCGCTCCTGGAACTCGGGAAAACCGGCTCCCGTCGCCACCGTCCGCGTAGCGTGAGCAGGCCCTAATTGCCTACAGGATCAATTCGAGTTGCTGCACCGTGAAATTGTATCCTCCGGCGGGACCGCGGTAATTGCCTCCCTCGACGATCCACAGTCGTTGCCCCCTGTTCTCGAACCACTTGGATGGGAAGTTCGGGTTGTAGTATGCCGGACCCCACTTGGGTTGTGCATGAAACAGCCGCCAGGGGCCCCAGGGCTTTGGCGCTTCGTACAAACACAGCATGGTTTGGTCCGCCGTTTCGTGCTTCGCTCCCCGATGCCACGGCGGTGCTGCCGGACAAGCCTCGGTCCGGTCGCCGCCTCCCTTCATCGCCACGTACGCCCACTGGCCCAGGACGAAACGCTGAACTGCCGGCACATACTGCATGCCCGTCATGCTGGTATAGCCTTGGTGCTCGAAAACAGCTCTGGCCTGGCGAACATCGCGACCCCACAGCGGTACGCTGTGCCTTCCCGTGCCAGTGAAGAACTCCCAGTCGGATCGGTTCAGTTGCCTAATCATCCTGCGCGGAACCCGTGCCAGGATCATCCGGTTCCAGTTGTTCCAGCCCCCGTCGTTTGAAACGAGGTAAACGTAGTCGTCCATGGCATCCGAATAATCTCTGCCGTACTGTACAAAGAACGGCGTGGGGAACTCCTTGCCGGGGAACAGCGGACTTTCGACCGTGGCTGTGGGCTTCCAAGTCTTCCCGTGATCGGCTGACAGGATGATCGAAGCATGGTTGGCATTGAAGGAGATCTTTGTGGCGGAGCCCTGGCCGGGAACCGACTGGCTGTAGATTCCCATGTACAGGACGCCGTCGATCGAGGCCATGCCCGCGCCCTTCCACCAATGCCCTGCCCCGGCCTTGTCATACTCCCGCATCTCGTTGACGCGCGTCACGACATGGCCGGGAGGCATGCCCGCTACTTTGTAGACGGAGAGATTCCAGCCCACAGGGCCTGTTCCGGAAGTGTCATCGCCGACCGAGTAGACAAGATCGTCGTCTGCCCACGTAGAGCCCCACGTGTCGCCGTAATTGCGGTCATGGAGGGGTTCGCCAAGCCATCGGATCCCCTTGATGACCTTACTTTTCGGGTATGGAATCGGTGGCAGGCCGACGTTTTCGGCCGCAGACGGCTCATCGCCGGCATGGGACTGCGCCCAGCCCGGAGCGAACGCGGCGGCGCCCATGTACAGGAAATGGCGACGGTCCACCGTCAGGTACCGTCCTGGTAAGGTCTCAACACCTCGCCCCACTTGGATCTCCTCCCCGTCTCCGGCCGGTTGTGACCACGACGCCGCAACCGCACCGGGCGCGCGCTTCCGTGTGAGAAACAGGCCGCTAGATCGACAAACCCAGAAAGCTGCGCGCGTTGGAGTAGCAGATGCCGCGGATCATCGTGCCCACCAGTTCCTCGCGGTCCGGAATCAGGCCCTGTTCCATGTCCCGGCCCAGCAGGTTGGCCAGCACCCGCCGGAAGTACTCGTGGCGCGGGAACGACATGAAGCTGCGCGAGTCGGTCAGCATGCCGATGAAGCGCGCCAGCAGCCCGCAGTTCGACAGGGCATTGAGCTGTGCCTCGATGCCTTCCTTCTGATCCAGGAACCACCACCCGCTGCCGAGTTGGACCCGGCCCGCTACCGCGGCCTCGCCCGGGCGCCCCCCCATGAAATTGCCGGCCATCGTCGCAAAGGCGTAAAAGTCCCCTGGATTCAGGTTATACAGCACCATTTTGGGCAGGCTGTTCTCGCGCTCCAGCGCATCCAGATAGGCCCCCAGCGCATCGATCTGCGGCCAGTCGCCGATCGAATCAAAACCACTGTCCGGGCCGGCCTGCAGAAATCCGCGCGTGCTGTTGCCGCGCCGCGCGCCCAGGTGCAACTGCTTGGTCCAGCCCTTCTCGGCGTCCAGACGGCCGAAAAAGCGCATCAGAAAACCGGCGAAACGCTGCTGCTGCGCAGTCGAGGCCGCCACGCCCAGCCGCGCCCGCTGGAACGCCGTCGCCGCCTCCGCCTCCGTCCCGTCCATCGGCGGACAGAAGGCCAGACCGTGGTCCGACAATCGGCAGCCCATGGTGTGGAAGAAATCGTGCCGCCGGCGCAGCGCCTCCAGAAAATCGGTCCAGGTGCGGATTTCCAGGTTCGCCGCCTCGCCCAGCTTTTCGGTCCAGGCGTTGAAGACCTCCGGAATATGCACGGTCAGAGCCTTGTCCGGCCGAAAGGTCGGGAACACCGCCGCCGGGCACGCCAGGCTCTGCAACTGCCAGTGCCAGCGCAGATCGTCCACCGGATCGTCGCTCGTGCACACGCAGCGCACATCGAACTTCTTGAGGATGCCCCACACCGACAACTCGTCGCCGGCCAGCTTGGCTTGCGTAATCTCCCAGATGCGCGGCGCCGTCGTTCCGTCCAGCAGGTCGTCGATCCCGAAGTACCGCTTCAGTTCGAGATGAGTCCAATGATACAACGGGTTACGCAGTGTGCTCGGTACCGTGCTGGCCCACGCCATGAACTTGTCGTAAGGGTCCCCCGCGCCGCTGCACAGGTTCTCCGGAACGCCGTTGGCGCGCATCGCCCGCCATTTGTAGTGATCGCCCTCCAGCCAGATCTCGAACAGGTTGGCGAAACGCCGGTTCTCGGCGATGTCCCGCGGCGGGAGATGGCAGTGGTAGTCCAGAATCGGCCCGTCCTCGGCCCAGTGGTGATAGAGCTTCCGGGCGGCCGCGTTGCCTAGCAGGAACTCATTATGGATAAAGGGCATAACAGAGACTCAACACCACCTCGCCCTCACTGGAACAGTTCAACAACACTCTACTACAGATAGCCGCCCATGGATGCTTCTTGCCTTTGCGGCGGGCACCGCTGCCCTGAGTGGCGCAGTCTTATGGTGTTGTTGTGGCAAATTCACGGTCTTTCGACGCCGAAAACCCGCTGTCCCGCGCGGCGCCTCACTCCCTTTCGCGCGGCGCTCCGTTACGCGCCGGCCGCGGCACCACAGGGGTCCGCTCCAGCACGCTCCCCGATTCGGGGATCACCAGCATGGTCATGGAATAGCCCGGGAAGGTGGCGGCGAATCCGCTGGCGGTCGCGGCCAGATCAGCCTGCGGGATGATCGCGGCCAGGTTGGAGGAGCTGTATTGAAACACGTGCACCGGGCCGGCGGGCTCGAAGTTGTTGAGGCTGACGAACGTGCTCAGGGCGCCAGTGGTCTTGTTGATGACCATCAGTGTCAACGCGCTGTCGGCCCTCTGGGCGGCGTAGATCGACAACTGGTCCTGATCCGCCGATGTGGCCGAGACCCCCATTTCTCCGAACGCGTGCCCGTGACCGTCATAGTTGCGGTAGATGCGGAAGGAGAAGCCGCCGGGCGACGTGGCGGTGACGGTGTGGAACGGCCACCATGTCGCGTAGTCCAGCCCCTGGCTGCCGAAGATGCCCAGCAAATCGGCCATGGCCAGCACGCCGCTGATGTCGTCCTGCCCGCCCAAGTAGTATTCCGTGATGCCAAGCCCCGTTCCGGGGTAGTAAGTGTTGACCCAGTTCTTCATGCGCGGAATCAGGCATAGGCACTGCTTCCATTGGCTGCCCAGCAGGTACTCGTTCCACATCGAACCGCCGCCGCTGGCATAGGTCCAGGAGGCAAAGTTGGGGTCGGTGTAGGGGATCAAAGTGGTGTCCCAGTACAGGCGCGTGGAAAGCAGGCGCTTGGCCTGTCCGGCGGGGGTCACGTCCTCGTTGCCGCTGGCGCCGGTCTGATTGGTGCCGGGCATGTAACCATGGATGTCGAAATAATCCAGCAGCCGCTGCCCGTGCTGTTGCTCGTAGTTGGCGAACTGCTGCATGTAGTACGCCACGAAATCCAGGCCTTTGCCATTGGCGTTGCGGTCCGTCGGATTATCCCAGTAATCGTAGGGGGAGGTGTCCCAGCCGGATTGCATGTCCGTGCGCGAGAAAAACAGGTCCGACCAGCCGGACGTAATCGGCCCGGCGACGGCGGCCGTGGGATCGCCCGCCTTGACCGCGGCAGCGTAGGACAGGCCGTCGTTGGTCACTTCGTCAAAGGTTGACATCTGCGGATGCACGCTCTGGTGGACGCCGTTCCACCACACCGGTTCATTGTCCATCTGCCAGATCGAGACGCCGCTCCGCGCGGCCGGCCCGAAGACGCCGACGACGTGCTGGACCCATTGGGTCATGTAGCTCGGAGTCACGGTCACGTCGGTATCGTGCGGATCGTTGGTGAGGATCGCGGCGCCGGCGGTGGTAAGCCCGTTGCCGCAATCCGGGTTGTACGGGTCGGTCTTCTGCTGCGCGCCGTACTTCTTGACGCTGTAGCCGCACACGGGGTAACTGGCAAAGCTGCTGCCCACCCAGCCCATGATGGGGATGGTGCCGATGCTGATGGCGCCGTTGATCTGGTTGTTGGCGTGGAAAAGGTCGAAAGCGGAATTGTCGAATGTGACCTTATTGAATGCCGGCTTCGAAGTGTTTTGCGGGTAGATCTCGAAATACCAGTCGGAGCCGGTGTTGCTCGTATCGGTCTGCCAGTTATACTCCGACGTCGCGTCCCCGCCCCAGCGGGTGATCGGTATGCCCAGTGCCTGAATCGTCCTGGGCTGGTCCAGGCCATAGCTGTTGATGCCGTAAACGTACGGGCTGATGGGGTGGCGGCCGGCCGCTCGGTCCACGGCCAGGTTGGGCCCGGTTGTCGCATTGGAGGTCGCCTCGGGGCGCGGATGGCGCGCTTCGGGCGCCGCCTGGCGTGAGGCCGGCTCCGACGGCGTTATGGCCGCGGGCACGATGCCACGCCGCAGCGGGCCGTGATGCGAATTCTCCCCGGTCACCGTGGCGGGCGCCTGCGCGAACAGGGAAACGGTGAAGCAAGCAGTGAGAAGGAATGCGGTCCGCACAAACGTCACGCTCATGAGACCACCCCCATGCCTGCAATTCTACGCCTGGGCCGGATGCAGGAACAGCCCCGCCGGAGGACCGTAGCCTCTGGCGGACCGCAGGTCCGGAGCACCCCCATCTGGCTCAGCAGAGGGTCTGGCATCTAGGGCAGGGGGCCCACCATCAGTGCGGCGGCGGACCGCCCCGGCGTGGAGTGCCTGTCGGGGCCTACCTGGGCTCTTTGAAGTGGCGTTCGACCTTCACGATCTTTCTGGATCGCGGTGACTCGCCTTCAAACTCCCCGATGCTGGGGCGCGATTCAACTTTCCAGAACGCGGCCATCGCAAACCCTATCCCCAGGAAAAGCAAACCGGCCAGGATGTCGCGCGTCGGCGACGCCTCATACTGCGCGAGAAAAGTCTTGATACCTATTCCCTGGGCCAGGAAGATCGCACCGCCAGTCCCGAGCCCGAGAACCAATACCCACTTGATGAGAGTCACCATGGCTATCTCTCACGCTACCACGCCATGCCCGGTTTCTCCTTTGGCCGATTGGCCTGCGGTCCAGCCGCGCGCGGGCCTCACGTGCGCCGCGCGGCCAGGAACACCAGCCACGTCGAGATCCACACCGTCTGGGCCAGCAGCAGGTGCACGATCTGCAGCCACCCGGGCGCCGCCAGCAGCACGTTGACGAAACCCAGTCCGGTCTGAAGGATCACCGCGGTGAAGGCCAGTGCCGCCAGTTGGCACTGCGCCGGGCCCGCGTTGACGCGTCCGGTGACGATACGCAGCAGCACGCCCGCGACAAGCATTACGGCGCCGACAGCCACCAGCGGGTGCAGCACGCGCAGCCGGACCAGGAAGTGCTGCCCCGGCGACGCGTCGGCGCGGATGGTCGTCAGCAGCGAGCCGTCGAGCGCCGGCCTGGCCGGGAACACGGTGTCGCCCAGCGCGGTCACCGCGCCGGACATGCAAGTCAGCACCAAAGCAGCCAGCCCCAGCCCCAGCAGCAGCCGCGAAGCGGGCACCGGTGCCGCGTCCTCCGGCGCAGCCGGACTGCGGGCGCGCCAGGCCGTCAGCGCCGCCGAGGCGGTGAGCAGCAGCGTATTGACGAGATGCAAAGCCACCACCAGCGCGCGCGCCACCGAGGCGTCGTTCACCACCAGGTGGGCTTTCACCAGCAGCGCGCCCAGCAGCGCTTCGACGATCAGGAAAAACAGCGTCAGCAGCGCCGCGCGAAAGACGGCGCGGCCGAACCGGCGCGCCCAAATTACCACGGCCAAAGCGAACACCACCGACAGGCCGCTCATCAGGCGATGCGTATATTCGATCAGCGTCCCGGTCCCCGGCGCTGGCGGGATCACCGCCCCGTTGCAGGCCGGCCAGTGGCTGCCACAGCCGTTGCCCGAGCCGCTGATGCGGACCCACGCGCCGAACAGAATCACGGCGACGAGATAGGCGACGAAGAACCAGGCGAAGCGGGCGAAGGAGCGGCGATTCATTGTGCGGCGGGCCTCGCTTCCAGGCTACTGCCGCACAAGCGCGGCGCGCGCGGAGATATCCGGCCAGGTGGTCTGAAGTATGCTGGCAGTTTGTGTGGACGAGCGGGCGGGATCGCGCGGACGCCTTCCCTGATCCAATTCCAGCCCCACGGGAGCACATCGAAAATGGAGCTGCAGCGCTTCGCCGGCAATCCGATTCTGTTGCCGCACCCGGACCATCCGTGGGAGGACCTGGCGGTGTTCAACCCCGCCGCGTACTACGACGAAGAGCATCGTGAGGTGCTGCTGCTGTATCGCGCGGCGGAGACCCATCAGGAATACAAGTGCTATTTCGGCCTCGCCGTCAGCAGCGACGGATACCACTTCGAGCGCGTCGGCGACCAGCCCGTGCTGAGCCCCAGCGTCGAGGGCTTCGACGGCGCGACGATCCAGGACCCGCGCATCGTCAAGATGGGCGAGTGGTTCTACGTGACGTATGCGGCACGCCATTACCCGTTTGGGCAATGCTGGATTCCGGGCGGCCGCGACCGCTACGTCACCCCCGATTGCGGGCCCGATTTTCCGCGCTACCTCAGAATCAACGCCACGCTCACTGGCCTGGCGATGACGCGCGATTTCAAGACCTGGACTCGCGCCGGATGGCTCACCGACCCGACGCTGGACGACCGCGACGTGATCCTGTTCCCGGAGAAGATCAACGGTCAATATGTGATGCTGCACCGGCCGCTGGAGTGGGTCGGGCCGGAGTACGGCACCGACGAAGCGTGCGCGTGGATTTCGATGGCCGATGACCTGCTGGGCTTCCGCAAGAGCCGGATGCTGATCAAGAACAAATACCCGTGGGAGCGTTTCAAGATGGGCATCAACACGCCGCCCATCAAAACGCCGCACGGATGGCTGACGATCTATCACGCTGTGGGCGAGGACAGACATTACCGGCTCGGCGCGCTGCTGCTGGACCTCGAGGATCCGGGCCGCGTGCTGCACCGCACGCCCGACTGGATCATGCAGCCCGAGGCGGATTACGAGACTGAGGGCTTCTACCGCGGCGCGATCTTCCCCTGCGGGTCGGTGGTGATCGACGGCACGTTCTTCCTCTACTACGGCGGCGGCGACAAGGTTTGCGCCGTCGCGACTTGCGGGCTGCAGGAGCTGATCGACCACCTGCTGACGTGCCCGGCGTAGTCGCGGTGCACTGAAAAAACGGACCGGAAAGAGCGGCAATGCACCCCATAGACCTGACGATCATCACCCTCTACCTGCTGCTGATGGCGCTGGTCGGATGGTGGTCGGCCAAGCGCGCTTCGAAGAACGCCGAATCGTACTTCCTGGCCTCGAAGAGCATGCCGTGGTGGATTATCGGAGTGGCGCACGGCTCGAGCGGCGTTGACATCACGGGCACGATGTGGTTCGTGATGATGTTCTACATCTACGGCATGAAGGCCACCTGGCTGCTGTGGGTGTGGCCGCTGTTCAGCGTGATCTACCGCATGATGTATCTGGGCACGTGGGTGCGGCGCTCCAACGTGCTGACCGGCGCGGAGTGGATGCGCACCCGCTTCGGCTACAGCCGCGGCGCGGAGCTGGCCTACATCAGCGTGGTGGCCTACGCGCTGGTGCACGTGGTGGGCTTTCTGAGCTACGCCTTTCGCGGCATCGGCGAGTTCACGCGGCCTTTTTTCCCGTGGAATTTTTCCGACAGTTGGTACGGCGCGGGCATGCTGCTGGTGACGGGGATGTACTGCGTGGTGGGCGGCATGTACAGCGTGATCATGAACGACCTGATCCAGTTCGGGCTGAAGGTGACCGCGGCGATCGGCGTGGTCATCGTTTCGCTCGTTCTGATCCGGCCGGAGCAGATCATGGCCAAGGTCCCGGCAGGCTGGGACCACCTGTTTTTCGGCTGGAAGCTGACGCTCGACTGGAGCCACCTGATGCCGCAGCTCAACACGCGCATCTATGGGCCGATGTCGGCGGGCGGCGACGGCTATTCGCTGTTCATGTTCTTCACCGCCATGCTGCTGCTCAAGGGCGTCCTGGTGAGCATGGCCGGGCCGACGCCCAACTATGCCATCCAGCACGTGCTGTCAACCCGCAGCCCGCGCGAGGCGGCGCTCGAGAATATGGTGATGGCCATGGTCTCGCTGGCCCCTCGATTTCTGCTGATTGCCGGCATCACGGTGCTGGGTCTGGTCTTCTTCAGCCCCGACCTGGCGGCCATGGGCGCGCAGGTGAATTTCGAAAAAATCCTGCCCAATGTTTTAAACAGATACGTGCCCGTAGGGTTGAAAGGCATCCTCATTGCCGCGCTGCTGGCGTCGTTCATGAGCACCTTCGTCTCGACGGTCAACTCGGGCGCGGCGTACGTGGTCAATGACATTTACAAGCGCTACCTGAACCCGACGGCGACGGCGCGGCGGCAGGTGATGCTGGGCTGGATCACGTCGGCCGCGGTCGTGCTGCTGGGCATCGTCTTCGGCCTGACGACGTCCAACGTGCACAAGGTGACCGAATGGATCGTCTCGGCGCTGATCCCGGCCTTCGTCGCGCCCAACGTGCTGAAGTGGCACTGGTGGCGCTTCAACGGCTACGGATTCTGCGCCGGAATGGTCGCCGGCACGGTGGCCGCGGTGCTCAAACTGGCGGTGAACATCCACCCCGTTTTCGGTTTTCTCCTGATTCTGGCGATCAGCTCGGCGGCCTCGGTCATCGTTTGCCTGTGCACCAAGCCCGAGGAAGACGGCGTGCTGATGAGCTTTTATCGCTCCGTGCGGCCGTGGGGCTTCTGGGAGCCGATTTACCGCAAATGCCGGGCCGAGGATCCGACTTTCCAGCGCAACCACGACTTCCGCCGCGACACGTTCAACATCGTCGTCGGACTGGTGTGGCAGACCAGCCTGGTGACCGGGCCCATCTACCTGGCCATCCAGCACTGGCGCGAGATGTGGGTGTCGCTGGCGGTGTTCGTGGTGACTTCACTGATCCTGAAATTCAGCTGGTACGACCGCTTGGGACCGGGCGAAATGTACCTGGTGGAGCAACCCAAACCTGCGGCCCTGGAGGCCTGAGGCCGGCGTGATTATTGGCCCAGGACGCGCACGCCGGTAATGAAAAACTCCGTCTCGCCGAAACACTTGCACGGCACGCCGCGGTGCTGCTCATAGCTCAGGGCGACGCGTTTGCCGGCGGCGTCCATGATGGAGCGGGCGACGGCATCGTCGGGCACGGTGAAGGGGAAGATCTGGGATACGGCACCGGGCATGTTGACCATGGCCAGTTCGCCTTCCCAGGTTTTGCAGACCCAGCCCTTGCGGGAGATCTTCTGCACGTAGCCGACGCGTTCCCCGTTGGAAAAGCTGATGTGCAGCGTGATCCAGGTGTAGGCCGAGAAGCCGCACACGGGCAGGACAATCAGAACCAGAAAGGCGATCAGCTTCCAGCGCCGGGAACCCTTCCGCTTCGGCGCTCCAGCACTCGCATCGGCCATCGTAGTTGGCCCCCTTCCTGGAGATTACAACGAGGCGCGGCGAGGACGCCGGCGGGGGAACGGTCCGGCACGAATCCGCGTGTGCGCCCTGGCGGAACGGGAGCCGGCCGGCGGCGTCCCGTTCCCTGCCCTTGCCCATGGACTGCCGCGCTCACGCGGCGGTAGTCATCAATAGCCTTCCAGGCGATCGAAATGCAGATCGCGGGCGGCGCGCCGCATCTCCTCCACGGCTATGTCGATATGGCGGAAGGCGACGTCGCGCCAGCGGTTTGCATTGGGGTTGTCTTCCTCCCTGCCGATGTCGCCCCGCGCGGCGTTGAGCAATCTCATCACCTCCCGGAAACGTCCGCGACGGTCCAGATGAGTGTCAACGCGCGGATGATCGTTGAGATCCTTGCCATCGAGCACGGCGGCGTGATCGATCTCGTGAATCGCGTGCTCGACCTCCGCCTCCGCGGTGCGGATGTGGCGCATGACATTCGGCTCCAGGTTCATGTCGCGCATGATGAATTGAGCCGTACGCAGATCGCTGCGCGCGTGCAAATAGCGCGGGTGCCGTTGAGCCGCGGCTTGCGGCGCGAACAGCAGGGCCGCGAATCCGAGTGCAGCGGTGAACAATAGTGCCTTTCGTAGCATCAGGTTGACCTCCAAATCCAGAGTTCAGGTTGTCGAGTCCAAGCACGGTCAGCGCCGTGCACGAATAGCATATCGCGGCCCGATTCGCCGCCGCCCGGCTGAGGCCGTGTCCGCCGCTGCTACGCTATGGCTGTGAGCGACGCGAGCGCGCCGCAGCGCCAGCGCAAGGCGCTGACAGGGAACCGCATGGGCTGGATCTCCGAGCTGCTGAGCCCGGTGAGCGTGCTGTTCGTCGAATTCTGCGCGACAGGCTTTTGCGGCCCGGCTGCGCCGGCGCTGGACCTGGGCGCGGCCTCCGGAGCCGCCAGCGAGGCGGCGTGGCGGGCCGGCGCCTGGGTCATCGCCAACGACCTCGACGCCGCCCCCCTCCGGGAGCTCGAGCAGCACCTGCAGAGCGATTCCAGTCGGGCGGACCCGGTGCGGCTGCGCCTCCAGCCGGGCCGTTTCCCGCGCGATTTGCATTTCGAGCCGGCATCGCTCGGGGCCATCCACGCCTCGAACGTTTTCCACTTTTTGACCGGTAACCAGTTGGCGCTGGGCGTGGGCAAAGCGGCGCGCTGGTTGCGGCCGGGGGGCAAGCTGTTCGTGCAGGCGGCGACCCCTTATCAGGCGCCGTTCGCGGCGTTCGCGGCGGAGTACGAGCGGCGCGTCGCGAGGGGCGAGAAATGGCCGGGCTGGGTGGAAAAGATCGGCGCGTATTCCAAACACCGGCTGCTGGGCCAGATGCCGCGTTCGATCCATCTGCTGGACGAAAAGGTGCTGACCCGCTTGTGCATCGACGCCGGGCTGGAGGTCGAGCGCGCCTGGCTGTACCGGCGCGAGGATCTGCCTGAGAGCCTGTTTCTCGATGGGCGGGAATCGGTGGGTCTGGTGGCGCGCAAACCTGATCTGACCACGAGCGGAAGCGAGGGCTAGAACGTCACGCCGAAGCGCTTGCGCAGGGCGAGCATCGTGATGAGGTTGACGATGCAGAACCAGACCAGCCAATGCATGCCGATGCCGAAAACGCCGATATCGGTCCCCGGGTAGCTCACCTCGATCCACTCGACCGGCGTGTTGGACAACCGTGATTCGGCGGGATAGCGCAGCCACTCGAGCCACGACGCGACGCGCCGTTCCGAGAGATACGAAAGCCCTTCGCCCGCCTGAACGCTCTTCTCCACGCGGGCGCCGTCCAGTTGCATCACGACCGCTTGAGAATTGGCGCCGGCGCGCACGCGCCACAGCACCTGATGCTCATCCGCGAGATGCAGAGGCGGCGTCTCGATGGTGACTCCGCGGCCGGCGAGCGCTGGGGAGACCGTCCGCAGATTCGCCGCGCCGTCCATTCGCGCCGTAATGATCGCCGCTTCGCCTGGGCCGAGCGCGCGATGTCCGTAAACTGCATCGAGGTGCCAAAGCAGCACGACGAGCGGGAGCATCATGACGAGCGTCGGGCGCAGCATCAGGGAAAGATAGCGCGCATTCCAAACCAGCAGCTCGCGTTGCGCGCGGAAGATCAGCCGGGGCTCGTCGGCGAACAGGCGGAAGGCCAGCAGGTGGGCGTGCAGCTTGCGCTTGGCGACCTCGATGCGGGCCTGGTCGGAGAAGCGGCCGAAGGCCCACAGCATGGCCACGCCGGTCACGAAAGCGATGACCGTCAGAGTCCACGTGTGCGCAGCCGAGAGCATCAGTCGATGTAGCCCAGACCCTTCAGCTTTTCCAGAATCTTCTCGTCGGAATCGGCGTCCTCGAGCTTGGCCAGCTCCTTCTCGACGACATGTTCGACGAACTCCTGGGGCGAGCTGTATCCGGCCACCTGCGCGACTTTTTTGACCCGTTCCCACAACGCTTTTTTCAACTTGATGGCTGGTCCCATCTTCAAGAACCTCCGCTTCAGAATACCGGGTGCCCGCGCATGCCCGCGGCGGGCGGGACGCCGAACTCGTGGAGCAGCGTCACGGTGAGATCGCCCAGCCAGGGCCTTTCGAGTTTGCTCTTGCGATTGCTCAGGAACGTCGCCGGCACCAGTTCGGCGGCGATGCAATGGTCGCCGCGCCATTCATCTTTGTTGTCCTCGATCAGCGCCGCCGGCAGCGCGCCCAGCGCGGTCTGCCACGAAGCGCGGTAGCCGTAGGCCCAGCCGACAATCAGATCGGGCGCCGACGCAACCGCCGCGCCGTGATACACCTGCCACGTGCGATAAACGGCAGCCACGGCGGGACGGCCGTTCAACGGATCGCGCAGCTCCTCCAACCGCTGGGCGATCTGCTCGGCAATCCGCTTGCGCTCGGATTCCTGAACGATGCCGTTGCGCTCGCGTCCCGCGACGTTCACGTACAGCGAATTCAGGCCCAGACCGTAGGCCTGCGTGCGCGACCAGTTGACGTGCGCGAACATCTCGCCCTGCCCCAGGCTGGAGGGATCGTCGAGCGCCAGGAAGCCTTCGCGGTATAGCCAGGTGTTCAGATTCACGGCCCGGTCGAAGGCCGCGAAGCCGTGGTCGGAGATCACCAGCAGCGTGGCATCCGGCGCGGCTCTCATCACGCGGCCGGTCTCGGCATCGAAACGCTTGTAGGTTTCGAGCAGCTCGCTCTCATAAGCGCCCCACAGCATGTGCGAATCCTGATCGACGCCCAGGAAATGGATGAACAGCACGCCGCCCTCGAAGCGGCCGAGCGCGGATTCGAGCATGCGGAATTGTTCTTCATCGACGCTGCGGCTCTGCCGGCGATACTCGTCGCGCGTCAGCACGCCCGAACGCAACGCCGCCGTGTCCTCGGCGATGCCCTGGGTGTAAAACGGCCCGATGGCGGAGGCGAGATCGCGGCTGTAGGTGGGCGGCGTGGAGATGGGCAGCTCGGGCGCAAAGGGATCGAGATTGACCGGCGAGACGTACACGCGGAACACCGGGTTGAGCTGCTTCGCGTACACGCGAAACATGCCGGCGGCGGTTTTCAGGAGCGGAACGATCGGGAATCGCACGCGGATCCAGCCCGACCACTCGCCCTCGCGCAGAATAAAGCGCTGGCCGTCGACTTCAAACAGCGCGACGGGGTTTTGCGGGTCGCGCCGCACCGTCATGGTGACGGTCGAATACGCGTGGTCCTTGCGCAGCGTGTTCTCCGGACCCTCGATCACCAGCGCGGCGCGATCCTGCTGCACCGTCACCGCCACGACGCGCCCGCCCGGCACCGGCCCCGGCGTGGCGAGCGGATCGTCGTCGAATTCGGTGAATGTTCCGTACGTGCCGCGCATGTCGGGCGTGCCCATGCCGGAAAGAGTCAGGCTTTTCGATTCCAGCGGCGGAAAATTGTTGGGCATCCGCAGCAGAGTGACGGGTACTCCGGCGGCGTCGAGAAGCTGCCAGAAGGCCGTGCCGCGCAGGAACCGGCGCACCCCGCCGCCCCACAGCGGGAGCTCATAAGCGCCGATGGACAGCGTGTGCGTCGGCGGGATGATGTCGGCCATCGAGGAAAGCGGCTCCATGGTCTTCGGGTCGCGATGCACGAAATCGAAAATCCCGTGGCCGCCCGGATCGAGGCCGGTGATGAAGGTGGACCACGCCACCGGACTCTGCGGAGGAATGGTGGTGGCCATGCGCCGGAAATCGCCGCTGCGGCGCAGCCGGTCGAGGTTCGGCAATGCGTCCCAATGGCGCTCCAGGAAACCCGGGTCCATCGCGTCGACGCCCAGGACGATGATCTTCTTGTGAACGGCCGGCCGCCCGCATCCGGCCAGAGCCGCAGCGAGCGCCAGCACGAGCAGGCCGCGGCTCATAGCAGCGGCTTCCCGTCCATCCACGCGGGCACGGCGATGCCGAACAGGCTCAGCGCGGTCGGCGCCAGGTCTTCAATGCCCGGCCCGGACGCGCCGGCGTCCTCCGTGCCGCGGGGCTCGGTGGCGAATTTCAGATTCGAGAACAGCACGCCCGGCACCAGCACCGGATCGACGCAATGATCGCCGCTCCAGGCCTTCGGATTGTCCTCCAGAACCTCGGCCGAGACCTTGCCCACCGCACCCTCCCACGAAGCGCGGTAGCCCTCGTTGTATCCGACGATGAAATCCGGCGCGGCGTCGAGATACGGCCCGCGATACAGCGCCGAAGTGGCGTACACGGTGCGAATCGGAACGGTGCCGTCGGGCTCGCGCAACGCCGCGAGGCGTTCGATGATCTCCGTCTTCAGCCGGCGCGCCTCCGCCCCGCGTTCGACAATGCCCTGGGCCTCTCGTCCTTTGATGTTGAGATACATTCCGCCCAGCCCCAGCGCGTACGCGCGCGTGCGGCTCCAGTTCACGCCGTGGAAGAACGAGCCGCTCTCGCGGGCGCCGTCCTCCAGGTGCAGGTATCCATTGTCGCGCAGCCACGCGTTCAGGTTCACGCCGCGGCGGAACGCGCAGAAGCCGTGGTCGGAGAGCACGAACAGCGCAGTCTGATCATCCACGAATGCCAGCGTTTTGCCGACCAGTTCGTCCATGCGGCGGTACATCTCTTCGATGACGCCGGCGTGGGGGCCGGATTCGCCCAGGCGCCGGAAGAACATGTGCTGCACGCGGTCGCTGGTGTCGAAGACGCAGGCGACGACGCCGCGCGACGTGCTTTCGAGCGCGTTGAGGAACATGGCCTCGCGCTCTTCATAAATCGACCACGCCTGGTGCAGGAAAGCGTCCTCGTCGATCACGCCCTCGTTCAGCGCCCAGGTGTCCTCGGCCATGCCCGCGGTGGCGTACGGCCCCAGCAAATTCGCCAGATAGACGGCGTAGCACGAGGGATGGCTGATCGGCAGTGCGGGCCGCAGTGGGTCGATCTGAATCGGCGACATGTAGAGGCTGAGCTCGGGCTCCGTCTCGGTCAGCAGAAAGCGCGCGATACCGCTGGCCTTGGCGCCCACGGCGGTGCGGAAGCTCAGCGGCAGCCAGTCGGTGTAATCGCCGGGCTTCAGCGGATAGCGATGGTCCTGCACGCACAGCTCATAGGCACCATTGCGCGGCGCCACGCGGAACGGAATGCGCAGACACGCGCCGCCCTCGACGAACGAATCCTCGGGACCTTCGATTTCGCCTTGAAAACCGTCCGCGACGCGGCGCAGCGGATAGCGGCTCCCGTTTTCGTAGGTCGCCTGGCCGAGGCGCGACGTGAACTGCGAGAAGCTGCCTTGCGTGCCCTTCAGGTCGGGCGTGCACATCGCCGACAGCAGCTTGCCGTCGAACGCCTCGGGCGGGAACGTGATCGGCACGCGCAGGATCGTGGACCCGATGCCGTGCTCGCCGAGAATGCTCCAGAAGGGCCGGCTCTTGCGGCGCAATTCGAGCGCCGGCCGCGACAGCGGGATGCGCAGCCGGCCCAGCCGCAGCACTCGGTCGGGCTGGCCCACGCGCGCCGAGGACAGTTGCGGCAGATAGGTTTTCAGGCTGCGGTCGAGGAAGTCGAAGATGTTGTGCTTGGCCGGGCTGACTCCGGTCGCGAATGTGGACCAGGCCACCGGCGAGAGCGACGGGAACGTGGTCCGTAGACGCGAGTAGCTCCCTGAGGCCGCGATCCGCGCCAGGTTGGGCAGTTTGCCTTCGGCCATCCAGCGCTCCGTCAGGCGCGGGTCCAGGCCGTCGAGCCCGAGGAAAATGATCTTCCGCACGCGCGCCTGGGCGTAGCCCTTGCGGCGCCGGATCAGACGCCACGCCATGCGGAAGGGCCATGCCAGGAACGAAACCAGGCTCAGGAAAAACCCCGCCACCAGAGTGAGGAAAGAACCAAGGAACGCAAAGCCCGCGCCGGGCCCGATGTAGGCCCACTCCAGCGACTGCGGCGTCGCGTGCGGATGACCGCTTGGATGGAAATGCAGCCACGCCGCCATGGCCACGGCGAATACCAGATCTCCGGCCCATGAACCGGGGCGCGGCCGCGAGAACGTGTTCACCGCAGTTGCCCCTCCACGAAGAAAACCTCGAGCACCTTGTCGTGCAGGATCGGGCCGTGCCCGAAATAGCCCTCTTCGCCGAACAGCTCTCCGTGGTCGGAGGTGAGCGTAATGTACGTGTTCTTCGGCGCCAGATCGAACAGCTCCTCCACCACGCCGTCGAGGTAGCGCACGGCCCCGATCTGGCGCGCGCGCAGCTCGTCCAGCTTCTTCTGATTGAAGAATCGCTGCCTCCGGTTGTCCAGTTTGCCGCCCACGACGTGGTCGTCCAGATGCTTGAAAACGCCGTGCACGCCGTGCAGCACCGGCCACTGGTCGCGCGGTTCGTCGGGCAGCGCGTAAGGGTAGTGCGTCTCGCCGATATTGAGCAGCCAGAACGACGGGCGCTCCTCTGAAAAGTGCAGCTCCCTCAGCATGGCGCGCATGTCGTTGTGGCTTTCCATCAGCCGGAAGCTGTCGAAGCCGACGTTGACCGGCGTCTTCGGATTCAGCACCGGCAGCGACACCCGCGCGTGCGTCGCGTAGCCGAGCTGGTCCTTGAGAAACGGCGGCAGGTACAGCCGCGGGACGAGCGACTTGAATTCGAAATCGCTGCAGCCGAGTCGCGCGTTGAACTGCAGGAAATCGCGCTTGTAATACTCGGATGCGAAAACGTGCTTGGGACTCACGTGCGGCATCAGGCCCATCAGCAGGTTGAAGTGCGAGGGCGCGGTCCAGGAGGCATAGGAGTAGCGCTTCTCGACACGCCCGAGCTTGCGCATCACCTTCGGCCGCGCGCGCACAAACGAATCGTAGCGGCAACTGTCGAACACCACCAGGATGTAGTTGTTGCGCCGCTGTTCTTTTTGAGAATGCACTCCCTGCACGGTGGATCGATTATAGCGCCTCGGCCCGGCCGAGCGACGGCGCGCGGGCGTAGAATCTTGGCATGAATCCGCTGTCGTGGATCCCCGCCGTGCGCGGGCCGCTCGAGATCATCGCTCTGGTGGCCGGCATCCTGCCGCTGCTGATCGTCCTGCGGGCCTGGGACACGCTGCCCGACGAGATCCCGGCGCATTTCGGCATCACCGGCCGGCCCGACCGCTGGGGCGGGCGCTGGCAGGCCTGGCTTCTGCCGGTCGTCAGTCTGGTGGTTTACGTCTTCCTGAGCGTGACTTCCGGCACGTGGGGCTGGCTGATGGGACACGGGTCCCCGTCGATGCAGGGCGAGGCCCTGGCCTTGCTCCTGTGGATCAAGCTGATGGAGGGGCTGGTATTCAGCTACATCGTGTTGATGACGGTGCGCATCGCCCGCCAGGAGGCGGAACGGTTGAACGGCTGGGTGATAGTCGCGCTGATCGTTCTCACCGGCGCGCCGCCTGCTTTATTGGCGATTCTTAAAGGGCACTGAAGCCCGGCGCGGACGTAGAATCTTGGCATGAATCCGCTGTCGTGGATCCCCGCCGTGCGCGGGCCGCTCGAGATCATCGCTCTGGCGGCCGGCATCCTGCCGCTGCTGATCGTCCTGCGCGCCTGGGACACGCTGCCCGACGAGATCCCGACGCACTTCGGCATCACCGGCCGGCCGAACCGCTGGGGCGGGCGTTGGCAGGCCTGGATTCTGCCGGTCGTCGCACTCGGCTGCTACGGAATGTTCAGCTTCATCACCGGGACCTGGCAGTGGGTCATGGGCAGGCAACCCGCGCTTCCCCGCGGCATGGAACTGCTGCTCTACATGAAGCCGATGATCGGCGCGGAGCTCAGCTATGTCGTGTGGGCCACGGTGCGTGTGGCGCGCAAGGAAGCCGAGGGGCTGAACCCGTGGGTCATGTACGGCCTGGTGGCGCTGCTGATCGCCCCAGGCATCGCCCTGGCCGTGACCGTGAAAAAATAGGCCGCGCCGCGGGCGCCGTTACGCCAGCAGCTTCTCCAGCTTCGAACCCGGCCTCGGGATCGTCTCGCTGCGCTCGGGCCCGGTCGAGATGCAGCCGATCTCGAGGCCCGTCCGTTGCTCGAGGAAATTCAGGTAATCCCTCGCATTTTGAGGTAGTTCTTCGAAGCTCGTGATGCCGCAAGTCGGCTCCGGCCAGCCCGGCAAAGTTTCGTAAACCGGCTCGATCTGGTCCAGCAGCAGACTCTCAGCGGGCATCGTGTCGATGATCTGGCCGCCCGAATGATACGCCGTGCAGACTTTGATTTCGTCGAAGCCGTCCAGCACGTCGAGCTTGGTGACGATCAGCGAATCGAAGCCATTCACCATCGCCGTGTAGCGCAGCAGCGGCACGTCGAACCAGCCGCAGCGCCGCGGCCGTCCGGTCACCGAGCCGTATTCCAGCCCCGCTTCGCGAATGCGCGCGCCGCCCTCGCCGCGGTCCTCCGAGGGGAACGGCCCGCTGCCCACGCGCGTGATGTACGCCTTCGACACGCCGATGATGCCGTCGATCGAGGTCGGCGGAACGCCCGTGCCCGTGCACGCGCCGCCCGCGGCCGCGCTTGAGCTGGTCACGAACGGGTAGGTGCCGTGGTCGATGTCCAGCATCGTGCCTTGCGCGCCCTCGAAGAGCACTCGCTTGCCGTCGGCGATGGCGTCGTTCAACAGCCGTGCCGTGTCGCACACCATCGGGCGGATCTTCTCGGCCATGCGGCGGTAATCGGCCTCGATCTCCTGGAAATGGATCTCACCCGCGACCCCGAACGCCTCGGCCAGGATCTGCTTGTCCTCGGCCAGCAGCTCGTACAGCGTCGCGAAGATCTCTTTGTTCATCAGGTCGGCGACGCGCACGCCGCGCCGCGCGATTTTATCCTCGTAACACGGCCCGATGCCGCGCGAAGTCGTGCCGATGGGGACGCGGTTGGCGCGCGCCTCGCTGACCTTCTCCACCAGCCTGTGGAACGGAAAAATCACGTGCGCGCGGTTGCTGATGGAAATCCTGCCGCGCGGCTCCGCGCCCGCCTTTTCGAGCATCTCGATCTCATCCAGCAGGGCCCGCGGATCCAGCACCACGCCGTTGCCGATCACTACCCGCACGCTGGGATGCAGCACCCCGCTGGGGATCAACTTCAGCACGAACTTCTGGTCGCCCACCTGCACCGTGTGCCCGGCGTTGTGCCCGCCCTGGTAGCGCGCCACGTAGTCGAATTTTTCCGAGAACAGATCGACGATTTTGCCCTTGCCTTCGTCGCCCCACTGCGCCCCGAGAACGATCAGATTGCTCATTGATTCAAACCAAACTCCTCATTGTACCGCCCGGATGCGCGCCGTGGAGCCCTTTCGCGCGCTCATGCTAGGCTCGTGATTGATGCACATCAGTGACGTGTTCCTCGCGCTGGGCGAGGACCGCTTCGGCGACCTTTTGCGCCACGTCTCCATGGGCCGCCTGCGCACCTACCAGCTGTTCGACCAGATCAAGGCCCGCACGCGTCTCGTCAAGCTCAACAACGAACACCTCCGCCGCGCCGCGCCGCGCCTCTGGGCGCGCCTCCAGGAGCATGAGGAGGAGCTGGCTACCGACCTCTCCCAGGCCATCCTCGTCTCCTCCCTGGATCTGATCATCGAGGCCCTGGACCTGCTTGGCGTTCCTCACCAGAACGGCTTCTTCAACAAGGAAGCCGACATCAAGGGGCACTTCAAAGCGGGCTGGCAGGAGCAGGTCTTCGAAGCCTTGAAGAAGAAGTACCCGCCCGCCGTCCTGATTTTTTACATCAATCATCTGGGCGTGGAAACCGGCGTCGCCGAAGAGATCTTCGCCCCGGCCGCGGTCTAGCCCGGAAGCGAGGAAACTGCTGGACGGCGGCCGCGCGCGGCGTTACACTAGCCCCCAATGAGCCACTGGGAAGCCGCCATGTCCGGCGACCGCGCCGCCCTGGCGGAGGCGCTCGAAGCCGATTCCTCCTCCATCAACTCCCCCGGCCCGGGCGGCTGGCCGGCGCTGCATCTGGCCGCGCATTTCGGCCATTTGGAATGCGTCGAACTGCTGCTCCAGCGCGGCGCGGACACGCTCGTCCGCTCGGTGAACGACATGCGCAACCTGGCCTTGCATGCCGCCGCGGCCGGCCGCGTCCCCGAACGCCGTACCGCGATTCTCGCCTGTCTGCTCGACGCCGGAACGCCGGTTGAACGCTGCGCAGGCCGGCGGCTTCACGGCTCTGCATTCGGCCGTCCAGAACCGCGACCAGCCCTCCATCGACCTGCTGGTCGCGCGCGGCGGCGACATGCATCGCGCCGCCGACGACGGCCGCACGCCTTTCTCGATGCTCTCCTGCTGAGCGCGCGGCGTCGAGCGCCAGCACGCCTGCCTGCCCCCGCGTCATGCTGGAATCAGGCGCCCGATCGCGCGCCGGAACCGTTCGTTGGCATGGGCTCCGAATCATCCCCGCAAACCATCGGCGAAGAAATCGCCAACGGTGTCACGCACGGCATCGGCGTCGCGCTGAGCGTTGCCGGCCTAGTCGTTCTGGTGGTGAGCTCCGCGGCCCGCGGCACGGCCTGGCACATCGTTTCCTGCGCCGTGTTCGGCGTCAGCCTGGTTTTGCTGTACCTTGCCTCGACGCTCTATCACGCTCTCACTGCGCGCCGCCCCAAGCACGTCTTCCGGATCCTCGATCACGCCTCCATCTACCTGCTCATCGCCGGCACCTACACGCCCTTCACGCTGGTCACTCTGCGCGGCGCCTGGGGTTGGAGCCTGTTTGGGGTCGTGTGGGGCCTGGCCGCGGCGGGCATCGTTTTTCAAAGTCTCGCCATCGGCCGGCGGCCGATCCTTTCGACCGGCGTCTACATCCTGATGGGCTGGGTCGTGGTGGTCGCCTTCCGGCCTCTGCTCCACGCCCTGCCCTGGCCCGGCTTGCTGTGGCTGCTGGCCGGCGGCGTCGCCTACACCGCAGGCGTCGTTTTCTACGCCGCTCATGCCAGATTCGCCCACGCCGTGTGGCACTTCTTCGTCCTCGCCGGCAGTATCTGCCATTTCTGCGCCGTCTATTTCTATGTCCTTCCGCGGCGCTGATGGTCCGCCTGCAAGCGCGCGCTAGACTGTAAGTTTCATCCCCATGCTGGAATCCAAGCTATCCGAGCTACAGGCGCAGGCCGCCGCCGCGCTCGAATCCGCCGCCGGCGCCGACGCCCTGGAATCGGCGCGCGTCGAATACCTGGGCCGCAAAGGCCAGCTCGCCGCCCTCACTGCCGCCATCGGCAGGCAGATGGGCCAGCTCGCGCCCGCCGAGCGCGCCACTGTCGGCCGGCTCCTTAATTCGGTCAAGCAGGACTTGGAGTCGCGCTACGAGGCCCGCCAGGCCGCCTTCGAGCGCGCCGCTCTCGACGCCCGCCTGAACACCGAGTGGCTCGATCTCACCCTCCCCGCGCCCGGCACACGCCCCGGCTCGTTGCACCCGGTGACGCAAATTCAGCGCGAGCTGGAAGAGTATTTCACCTCCCTCGGATTCGCCGTCATGGACGGTCCCGAGGTCGAGACCGAGTGGTACAACTTCGACGCCCTGAACATCCCCGCCACTCATCCCGCGCGCGACGCCCAGGACACCTTCTTCGTCGCGGGCGGCCTGCTGCTGCGCACCCACACCTCACCCGTCCAGGTGCGCGCCATGGAGCAGTTTGGCGCGCCGCTGCGCATCATCGCCCCCGGCCGCGTCTTCCGCAATGAGGAGGTTGACGCCAGCCACGAGCACACCTTCTACCAGATCGAAGGCATGATGGTCGACCGCGACGTCTCCGTCGGCCACATGCTCTATTTCATGCAACAAATGCTGACGGCCATCTTCCATCGCGACGTCGCCGTCCGCCTCCGCCCCGGCTTCTTTCCCTTCGTCGAGCCCGGCTTCGAGCTCGACATCCAGTGCCTCATCTGCGGCGGTCCGGGCTGCCCCGTCTGCAAGCAGAGCGGGTGGGTGGAGCTGGTCGGTTGCGGCCTGGTGCATCCCAACGTCCTGCGCTCGGGCGGCATCGACCCCGACGTCTGGAACGGCTTCGCTTTCGGCCTCGGCCTCACGCGCCTGGTGATGATGCGTTATGGCATCGACGACATCCGCCACCTCGCCGCCGGCGACCTGCGCTTTCTGCGCCAGTTCTGATGGACTCTCTGGCCGTCCTTGTTTGAGATGCCAAGGAATCGATTGACGTGAAATTCTCATTCAACTGGATCCGCGAATTCGTCCCCGGGCTCAAGCTCAGCCCGCCCGAACTGGCGCGCCTCATCACGATGAAGACCGCCGAGTGCGAGAGCTGCGCGGAGTTCGCCCCGCACCTGGCGCGCGTGGTCGCCGCGCGCATCCTGTGGGTCGAGCCGATCCCCCACGGCCACAACCCCGGCAGCCACAACAAGGTCGCGCTGGTTAACGCCGGCCCGCTCTACGGACGCAAACAGGTCGTCTGCGGCGCACCCAATTGCCGCCCCGGCATCGTTACCGCCTATGTCCCCGCAGGTGTGACGCTCGGCTCGCGGGAGATTCGCAAGGCCGTCATCGCGGGCGTCGAAAGCGACGGCATGTTGGCCTCCGGCGTCGAACTGGAAATCAACCGCGACCACGAAGGAATTGTCGAATGCGAAGCCGAGCCGGGCCAGCCGCTGCCCGGCTGCGCGCCCGATTATGTCATCGAAGTCGACAATAAGAGCCTGACCCACCGCCCCGATCTGTGGGGCCATCACGGCCTGGCGCGCGAGGTCGCCGCCATCACCGGAGAGCGCCTCTACGACCCCGTTGACCTCTCGCTCCTGCCCGCGCCGGGCAACGAGTGGAATGTCGAGATCCTCGACTACGATCTGTGCCCACGCTACTCCGGGCTGGTCTTCGACAACGTGCGCGTCGGCCCTTCGCCACTGTGGCTGCAAGCCCGGCTCGAAGCCATCGGCCTGAATCCGATCTCAAACATCGTCGACGTGACCAACCTCCTGCTGGCCGGTCTGCCCCAGCCGATGCACGCCTTCGACGCCGCTAAGCTGCACGGCCGCACCATCTTCGTCCGCCGCGCCGCCGAGGGCGAAGTCCTCGCCGCGCTCGACGGCGAAACCTACACTCTCAACCCGTCGAACCTGGTCATCGCCGACGCCGCCGGCGCCGTGGCGCTGGCCGGCGTGATCGGCGGCGCGCACTCGGCCATCGGCCCCGAGACCACGCGCATTGTCCTGGAAAGCGCGAACTTCGAAGCCGCCTGCATCCGCCGGACGTCCTCCGCCCTCAAGCTGCGCACCGACGCTTCGATGCGCTTCGAGAAGGCCCAGGACCCCGTCAACACGCTGCGCGCCCTGGCCCGGGCGATTGTCCTTCTCAAAGAAGTGTGCCCCGGCATCCGCCTGGCCGGCGGCGTGATCGATAACTGGCGCGGCCCGGCGCCCACGCGCGTCATCGATCTACCCCTGGAATGGGTGGCCCGCAAGCTCGGCCGTCCGGTCGACTCGGATGAGGTCCGCCGGATTCTCGAGTCGCTCGAGTTCGGTGTCGCCGATGCCGGCCCCGGCGTCTACGCCGTCACCGTCCCCACCTGGCGCGCCACCAAGGACGTCACCATCAAGGAGGACCTGCTCGAGGAGATCGGCCGCATGGTCGGCTACGACACCATCCCCGCCGTCGCCCCGCTGCAGCCCGCCACGCGCCCGTGGATCAATCGCCAGCGCTTCTTCCAGCACCAGGTCCGCGAGCTCTGTGCCGCGCAGGGTTTCACCGAGGTGCAGAACTACTCCTTCATCAGCGAGGACCTGGCCCGGCGCTTTGGCTTCGATCCGGCGGCGCACTTGCGTGTCATGAATCCCATCAGCAGTGAGCAGTCGCTCCTTCGCACCAGCCTGCTGCCCGGCCTGCATCGCAACCTGCTCGAAAACGCCAAGCGTTTCGTTGAATTCCGGCTCTTCGAAATCGGCTACGAGATCCACAAGCAATCCGCCGGCGTCCTGCCCCAGGAGATCCCGCACCTCATGGCCGCCATTTACAGCACCGGCGACGGCGCCGCGGCGCTGTTCGAGTTGAAGCGGCTCGCCGAATGCCTCATGCCCGGCTGCGAGGCTTTACCCGCTGCTGCACGTCCGTACGAGCATCCGGCACGCTCGGCCTCGATTTCGTGGCGCGGCGTCGAGCCCGGCCGTCTCTTCGAGCTGCATCCCACTCTGATGGAGGCCGGCCGCGGCGCGATCCTCGACGTCGATCTCGGCGCTCTCTTCCGCCTCGGCGCGGAGGTCAAGAAATACACCCCGCTGCAGCGTTTCCCCAGCACTGCCTTTGACCTCTCCGTGGTCACCGGCCTGCGCGAGCTCTCGGGCCTCCTGCGCCGGCGCATCCTCGCCGCCGCCGGCCCCTGCTGCGAGACCGTTGAGTACCTCTACGCCTACCGCGGCAAGCCCTTGCCCGACGACCGCCAGAGCCTCACCTACCGCGTCACCCTCTCCGCGCCCGACCGCACTCTTTCGAGCGAGGATCTGACCGCCGTCCGCAGCTCCATCATCGACGCCCTCCGCGCCGCCGGCTACGAACTGCGCCTCTGACCTTCGCCGCGTCTCCGCTAACGGACCCGAAGATCCGATAGGATGTTCGGCAGGAGCTTCCATGCAACGACGCGATTTCTTGAGGTCCGCGGCCAGCTCCGCGGCCGGCTTGACGATTTTGAAGAGCGGCACATTGAGCGGCCGCAACGCCCCCTCCAATAAGCTCAACATTGCCCTCATCGGCGTGTGGGGCCGCGGCACCGCCCACTACAACACTCTCCTGCAGGAGAACGTCGTGGCCCTGTGCGACGTCAACGATGACCGCACCAAGCAAGCCCTGCGCATCTTCCCCAACGCCAAGACCTACTACGACTGGCGCCGCCTGCTCGAACAGAAGGACGTCGAGGCCGTGGTGATCTGCACCGCCGATCATCACCACGCCTTTATCGCCAACTGGGCCTTGAATCGCGGCAAGCACGTCTATTGTGAAAAGCCGCTCGGCATCAGCGTCGAGGAGGTCCGCACGGTTCGTGCCACCTACCTCAAGAACAAGGCCACGCTCGCCACCCAGCACGGCACCCAGCGCCACGCCTTCCCCAACTTCGAGCGCCTGCGCGAGCTGATCCTCGACGGCGCCATCGGCGAGCTCAAGACCGTTCACAGTTGGGACAGCCGCCAACTCCCCCGCCCCGGCTATCCCGACGTCCAGGGCATGCCGCCCAACATCCTGCACTACGAGCAGTGGATCGGCCCTTCGCCTTACCACCCTTACAGCCCGCAATATTTCGGCGGATCCAATGGCCTGAATTGCCTCTTCTGGAACATGTACCGCGACTTCGGCGTCGGCCAGATGGGCGACATGGGCGCCCACACCATGGACCTGGTCTGGAACTCCATCGACGCCGGCGCGCCCATCGCCGTCGAGGTTGACCAGGACGTCAGCGACAAGTTCAACCCCGACATCACGCCCGTCAAGCTGAAGGTGAGCTTCTTCCACCCCGCCAACTCCTGGCGCGGCCCGATCGAAAACATCTGGTACCAGGGCGGGTTGAAACCGAAATCTCCCAAGGGCTTCATCGATGTCAACAAGATCGGCAATGGTGCGATCTTTGAAGGCACCAAGGGCGTCATCCTGGCCGATTTCGAATCGCGTCTGATCATTCCCAACAACGACGACGGTGACCTGACGTATTACAAGCGCCGCTCCAAGGAGGACCTGCTGCCGCTGATCCAGGGCACCGGCTATGTCACTCAGTCCGCGCGCCGCCGCACCGCCCCGTCCACACCGCGGCCCAAGCCCGCCCTGCCGCCCGGCTTCACCGCCGAGCCCGACGCCACGCCCAAGCCCGGCGGTTTCCCGGTCGTCCAACTCTCGCCCGACGGTGTCCCCGCCGCCCTGTCTCTGCCCAATCCCGAGATCGAGCCGATTCTCGAAGCCCAAAAGAACGGCACCCTCGCCGAAACGCACCGCCCCGACATTTTCCAATTGGATTGGATCGACGCCTGCAAGGGCCGCAGCAACAATGTCACCCACGGCACCAGCAGCAAAACCCACTGCGACTTCGACTACTCCGGAACCATGATGGAGCAGATGCTGCTCGGCCTGGTGGCCCACCGCGCCGGCCAGCGCCTGGAGTATGACCCCGTCGCCGGCCGCGTCACCAACGCACCGGAAGCCAACGACTACCTCAAACGCACCTACCGCTCCGGCTGGTCGCTCAACGGCTAGCCGTCAGCCGGCGCAAAGGGAGGACTCGCACAGTGGTCGAGGGCGATTGCATCGTCTGTGGTTGCCGCCGGGCTCGGCCCTTTCTCGCCGAGCCGCCGCATCTCATCGTGGAGTGCCTGGCCTGCGGCCATCTCTACACCTTCCCGCCGCCAGACCAGGCCGCCGTGGACGAGCACTATGCTTCCTTCGGTGGATGGATCGCCGAAGATGAGCGTCGCGCCTCCGGCACGGACCCGCGCTACTCTTTTTGTGTTGCCTTGCTGCAGCGCCGCCATCCGCCGCCCGCCATTGTGCTGGATGTGGGCTGCTCCGCTGGCCGCTTTCTGCGGATGGCCGCCGCGGCGGGCTACGATTGCTACGGCGTCGAGCCCGGCGCCGACGCCGAACGCGCCGCCCGCGTGCTCGGCGCAGATCGAGTTTTCCGCCGCCTCTATACCGCGCCCACCGGACCGCGCTGCGACATCATCACATTTTTCGAAGTCCTGGAACACATGCCCGATCCTCGCATCGCGCTCCGCGCCGCCGCCCAACAGCTCGCGCCCGGCGGGCATCTGCTGGCCAGCCTTCCCGGCCAGCGCTTCTCCCGTTGGAAGGTCTGGCCCCGCCGCCGCCTGGGGATTCGCGCTCTGCTTGTGCCACTGGTGCTCGGCGCCGGCAACCACCTCCACCATTTCTCGGTCGCCGGCCTGCGACGCACACTGCACGACGTTGGCCTCACCGTCGTGGCCAGCGGCGCGCTCCCTCCGGATTACAACTATCTGGCCAATCGCCGCTCCGCCGCCCTCAAGCGCGCGTGGAGCGCGCTCGCCGGTCTCGGCGCCGTCCTGGGCGGCGAACCCTGGTCCTCCAACATCTGGGTACTGGCTTCCAAGCCCGGGGTTTAGCCTCGACTCAATCTGGGGTTCATCCGATCCGGGGGCCCGCCGCTTGGCCGCCCGCTCCCTCTCCGGCCGAGTCGGATGTGGCAGAACGCGGGCGCCTTAGCCGGTCTCAGCGGCTCTTCCGTCTCGAAATGTGGTTTCGTCAAGAGTCGTCTGCCGTCTGAGTTTGAGCAGCAAGGCCATATTCAATGCTGGTGTCGGATATGGTATGTTGAGACACCATGGAAACAGCGCGCAAGATCACCGTCGAGGTGCCGCCGGAGCTTCTCGAAAAGGCGCAACGAGCCAGCGGCAGCGGCATAACCCAGACCGTTCGGGCCGGCCTGCAGTTGGTTGCGGCATCGCAGGCCTACGCGCGGCTGCGCCAACTCCGGGGCAAGGTGCGCTTCACCCGCACGTTGGCTGAGTTGAAGGCCGACCGATGATCGCGGTCGACACCAGCACTTGGATCGCCTTCCTGCAAGGAGATCGAGACCGGGACACCCATCTTCTCGATAGCGCGCTCCGGGACGGGCAAGTGCTGATGCTGCCCGTTGTGCTCACCGAAGTGCTGAGTGACCCGAAGCTTCCTTCGGATGTCTCGCAAACTCTCGTGGAATTGCCTCTCGCCGAAGTCATGCCTGGCTATTGGCAACGGGCCGGCGAGTTACGGGCGAGGGTGCTGGCCAAACGCCGCAAGGCCCGCCTCGGCGATGCCCTGATCGCCCAGAGCTGCATCGATCGAGGGATTCCTCTGCTCACACGGGACAGTGATTTCCGCGCGTTTGCCGGCGCTGCAGGCCTCGATCTCGTCATCGGCTTCGCGGCGCACTGAACCGCTCGCTTCTACCGATGCACCGAATCTCACCCCATCTCAGCCCGTTAACCGGCAGTCGCGGTGTCTCGAAGTTCCTCCAGCCTTTGGGTGCACCGAGCCAGAACAGACCTGAATCAACGTGTGTCCGGCCCCTTCCGCCTTAGGGCGCATCCAGCCCCGTCGCCACCGCGTGCAGCGTCGCCGCGATTTGCGCCCCCGCCGCACACCGCACCCCATTTGGTGAGAGAATCAACGGGCGAGGACGTCCCAATCGTCCACATCGAGGAATCAAGACCATGTCATTTTCATCCGCCCCCACCCGCCGCCGTTTCCTGGCCGGCGCCGGCGCGCTCGCCGCCGCGCCGCTGCTTACCGCGAAACCCGCGAAATCCCATCTCAAAATCGGCGTCACCGATTGGAACCTGAACCTCTCCGGCAAGCTCGAAGCGGTCGCCGTCGCCGCGTCGCTGGGCTTCGAAGGCGTGCAGATCAGCCTCGGCCGCCGGCCCGGCGCCGACCAGCTCCCGCTGGCCAGCGAGGAGATTCAGCAACAATACCTGGCTGAATTGAAAAAGCACTCCATCGCCGCCGCCGGCACCTGCCTCGACATCCTCCACGTCAACTACCTGAAGAACGACAAACTCGGCCAGAAGTGGGTCGCCGACTCCATTCCCATCACCCGCACGCTAAACGCCAAAGTCGTCCTCCTGCCCTTCTTCGGCAAGGGCGGCCTCACCACGCACGCGGAGATGGACTACGTCGGCGATTTCCTGCGCGAGATCGCGCCCCAGGCCCACAAAGACGGCGTCGTCCTGGGACTCGAAAACATGATCTCGGCCGAGGACAATGTCCGCATCCTCGACCGTGCCGCCAGCCCGGCCGTCAAGGTCTACTACGATGTCGGCAATTCCACCGGCGCCGGCTTCGATGTCCTCAAGGAGATCCCCTGGCTGGGCGCCGCCCGCATCTGCCAATTTCACCTCAAGGACAACCCCCACTACCTCGGTGAGGGCAAGATTGACTTCCCCGCCGTGATGCGCGCCATCATGGCTCTCGGCTTCTCCGGATTCGCCAATCTTGAGACCGATTCACCGTCCAAATCCATCCCCGACGACATGCGCCGCAACCTGGCCTACATCCGCGGGCTGTTGAAAACCGCCTGAGACCCTCCGCGCACCCGGCGCCAGGCCCGGCGCGAGGTCCGGCGAGGCCCTGTGGCGCATATCGAACGCTAGCACCTAAGCCGCGTGTTATCTTCGTCTCAGCGGATTTGCAGGTCCGGAATTCTATCCCCTTCCGCAGCACCGTGAATATCAGATTAAGTGTTTATAATATTGAAAAGAAACAGCTTGACGCTTCGCCTGGAACAAACCACAATGAATTAAGCCTCGGCCGCGTTCGGAAAATAACGAATGTGGCATACAACTGCTGAAAGGTGTTAATAGGTCCCCGCATGACCTTTCAAGTCGGTGAGAAAGTGGTTTACCCCAATCATGGGGTTGGCACGATTGAGAACATCAGTTCACGCGCTTTCGGTCTTCAGGCGGAACATTTTTATCTGCTACGGCTCTTTTACAACAGCTTGACGGTCATGGTCCCCTTCTCCCACGTCGAACAGGTGGGCTTGCGCAAGGTGACCCGCAATGGCGAAATGGCCCGCATGCTGAACTACCTCGCCGTTGGCGAGTGCCCGATTAGTTCCGACTGGAAGGATCGTTTCAAGGAAAACTGCGCCAAGATGCAAAGCGGCAGTCTCCTGGAAGTGGCCGAGGTGCTGAAGGCCTTGTCCGCCATTCAGTCCCATAAGCCTTTGTCCTTCCGGGAGAAGAAAATGCTGGATCGCGCCCGTAACATGCTCGTCGCCGAGTTGGCCACGTCGCGCGGCGTCGGCGAGCCCGAGGCCACCCTAGATTCTGGCCAAGGCCCTCGGCAAGGCGAACCTGCATTTCCCTGAGCCTTTGTAAGCGCGGCGCGGCCCCTCAGTTCTCCTTGCCCCGGCGCACGGGCGAGACCTGTCTCGCTGCGTCTCTGATACCCTGACCCTCGTGAGCCTGCTCTATCTCATCCGCCACGGCCAGGCCGGCCTCCGGGACAACTACGACTGTCTCTCCGACCTCGGCCGCCGACAGTCGCGCCTCCTCGGCGCCTGGCTGGCCCGTCGGGGCATCCGCTTCGACGCCGTCTGGACCGGCGCCCTGAGGCGTCAGAAAGAGACCGCCGATCTGGTGCTGGCGGCCCTCGCTGAATCCGGCTCCCCCGCCCCCCAGCCGCTCGAAGACCGGCGCTGGGACGAGTTCGACCTGGATGCCGTCTACGCGGCCTTCGCTCCTCCTTTAGCCGCCGACGATCCGCTCTTCCGCCGCTACTACGAATCGCTCCAGCAGGCCCTGGCTTCCGGTCAGGGCGAGATCCACCGGCGCTGGACCGAGGCCGATTCGGGTGTTGTAGATGCCTGGATCCATGCGTGTTATCCGTTCGCTGGGGAATCCTGGGCGGGGTTCGTCCAACGCGTTCGCGCCGCCGCCGGAACCCTTCTCGCCGCACCCGCGGCCGGCCGCCGTGTAGCCGTATTCACGTCGGGCACCCCCATCGCCATCGCCCTGAGCCACGTTTTCCCCCTCGACGCCCGCCATATCCTGCAATTGTCCGGCGCAGCGATGAATTCCAACGTGACCATTCTGCGCGCCAACGGCGCCCGCCCGGCGCTGGCCTGCTTCAACTCCGTGGCGCACCTCGACCTCCCTGGACTTCGGACTTTCCGTTGATCCACGGCGGCCTGACTGCGGCATGCACTGCGCGGCCGGTATACGGTTCCTTGTGAAAACACCGTGTTTGGGCCACACGAGCACCGTAAGTACCGCAGATCCGGTGTTCACGGCGCAGGTATTGCGATCTAAGGAGTTACCGGCAATGCTCCGGCATTGCAGCGCCACGGCGTGGTGCTGGGTTGCATCTTGCCTTCCGGATTCGTCCTGGGAACGCGTCTTAAGAACGCAGCAGAACTGGCAGCAACAGAAGCAGTACCATCACCCGCGCCAGGCAGGAGAGGGCTACCCTCGCACTCCACTCCATATGAGGCCGCCTTATGGTGAATCTTCCCTATTTAACCCCCGCTGGATTTAGGACGCAAGGGTCTCTTGCAGCCATCCCGATTCCTCAGCTCCGCTCGCCCCGGGGAATCTCGAACGCCCAGGGATGCTCGCCCGCCCGAGAATCTCGATAGAATGTCCGCGGGCCTCCCGCTTCGGCCCCCAAGGAGAAACTGCATGGATCGCCGTGATTTCTTGAAGAGCGCCGCCGCCCTGGCCGCCGCGCCCGCCGTGCTCGCGCAGAAGAAGCCCAACGAAACCGTCGGCGTGGCCATGATCGGCGTGGGCACGCGCGGCTACTACCTGTTCCAGGAGTTCCAGAAGATCCAGGGCGTCGAGATCCGCTCCATCTGCGATCTCTACGACGACAACCTGAAGCGCGCCCGCCTGGCCGCCATCAACGACAGCGTGAAGACCGGCAAGGAGTGGGAGAAGGTCATGGCCGACCCATCCATCGACGCCGTGGTCATCGCCACGCCCGATTTCTGGCACGCCCCCATGACCATCCGCGCCGCCGAAATGAAGAAGGACGTCTACGTCGAGAAGGGCTGGTGCCTCAATCTCGGCCAGGCCAAGCGCATGCGCGCCGCCATCAAGGACAACCACATCGTCATGCAGCTCGGCCACAACTACAACAGCATGGGCTGGTTTCACAAGGCGCGCGAAATCTACCGCTCGGGCGAGCTGGGCAAGGTGGCCGCCATCCGGCTGTATATTGACCGCACCGGCCAATATCCCGAGTGGCAGTTCTTCCAGACCTACGAGAACCCCGTGATGCCCTCAGACGCCAGCCCCGAGACCATCGACTGGCAGCGCTTCACCGCCGCCGACACTGCCACGAAACGGCCCTTCAACGCCGAGCGCTTCTTCCTGTGGCGCAAGTGGTGGGAGTACGGCAACGGCATCGCCGGCGACCTGCTCAGCCACCTGTGGGACTCGGCCAACATGGTGGCCGGGATGGGCATTCCGGAAACCACCGTGACCCAGGGCGGCGACTACTTCTGGAAGGACGGGCGCGACGTGCCAGACCAATGGAACGTCCTGATGGACTACCCCACGAAGGAGCTTTCGGTGAGCTTCATGTGCACCTTCAACAACCGCCATTACGGCGAGGTCGAGCAATACCTCGGCCGCGACAAAACGCTCGAGGTTTCGCCGCGCTTCTGCCGCACCTTCCCGGCCGAGTGGAAGCCCGGCGCCAAGGAATACGTCGAGAAGAACGCAGCCGCGCTCGAGGCCATGGGCTACGCGCCCGGCGACGCTCCGCAGATCCCCGACTACTCGATGAAGAAGGACGAGCTGCAGGTCTCCTCGCATTGGCAGAACTTCATCGATTGCGTCCGCAGCCGCGAAATGCCGCGCTGCGGCGTTAACCGGGCGTTCGAGGAAGCCGCCGCGATCTTCCTCTCGGTCGAGTCCTACAAGCGCAACGCCAAGGTGCGCTGGGACGCGGCGAGCGAGACGATCATGACGCTGTAGGAGCGGCCCTGGCGACCCACGCTCGGGCAGGCGGAGTTGGCGTCCGCGACGCAGCTGTGCGACGGGGCGGAGGGTGGTCCGCGGAAATGAGAGGATCAAAGCCAAATCCGACACCAGTGTCGAAAAGTGTCGGATTTTGTCTTACCAGGTATGACGAACCTGTGTGGCCGGCGGGACTCAGAGCGGCTCGCGACCCATGCTGTTAATCAGTCAAAATATTTATATTTTACAGTGACTTAGGCTATCCAGTGAGAGTGTGGCGGCGGCGGTGGAAGACCGTTGGTCAGACAGGAATGTCCTGCAATTCGACAGCGGTGTGGTGTCGTGTCGAAATGTCGAATTGCGGAATTGGAGGGGGCCAGACCACGCGGTTGAGGATGGGCCAACAGAGGCGAAAGGGCAGCAAAGACCGGGGCGGATGAGCAACCGGTCCTGAGTCGTGCCTTGCACGACAAGGCCGGTTTCGCATCTACCATAGTTCGCCGCCCAAGCGCGTGTTGTGGCCGAGCAAACGTTGACACGAATGTTGACGCGGCAGGCAGGAATGCCTGCGCCACGTACGGAGTGGAGATGCGGACCATGACTATCCTGAAAAAGCCCTAGAGAGACTGTCCCCTGGCGGCTTGACCGCGGAGCAGGAACGTCTCGGGGATTGCCCCCTGGCCGCAGATCTTGAACGAGCCGAAATCCGTGTACCAGTCACCCTCCGGCACTTCCGGCTGCGATTCGATCCACAGGCGCAGCCGGTTCAGGTCCGCAATCCCGATCGCGCGGTCGCGCATTCTGTCGATCAGGTGCTGGCGGACAGCTGGGGGCAGGTTGCCCCAACTCTCGATCTTGGGCATCAGCCGCCGAAGAGCATGCGGCCCATCTGATCGCCCAGGCGCTGGACGTCCTGGGGGTCGGTCGCGGCGCGGAAGCGCTCGGCCAGCGCGAAGAATTCCTGCTCTTTGCGCTGCTGTGCTTCCATGCCGCTCTCGATCAGCTCGACGAGGATGCGGTTGGCGCTCAGGCGGCGTCTCCTGGCCAGGCTGCGAACCTGGACTGCGACGCTCGATGGCAGGGTGACGCTTTGGCGGACGGTCGGGTCTTTCGCCCTCATAAAACCATTATGCACCAAAGTGGTGTAGCGGCGGGGATGCGGCCATACGACCGACGGGCTGATCTCACGCCGGGCCAAACGGGTCGCCCACGCGCAATCTCCGAAGCCACCGTCAGGCATCTCGGTGCGAAGGGGCCATCGCGACCGGCAAGGTCGGGCTTGCGGGTATGGGGATTCGCGGACGCTGTCACGGGGTTAGAATGTCTACAGCCTAGGCTTCCGTCAGCGGTGGAAGTCGGCTGGTCAGGGGTGAGCGTCCTAATGCCTGCCATTCATTCCGCGTGCCTGGGGTATTCGGAACAGGATACTGCTGACAAGTTAATCCTGCCGTATCTCTCGACCGAATTCGGATATCCCGCCGCGTCGTCGCTTGATTATCAGGCCCAGCACACGATGCGCCTGAGCGAGGGGCAGACGGGGAGATATGACGGGTTGTACCTGTCAGGCGGGTATCCGTACGTGATCATGGAGGCGAAGCGCTATGATCACGACCTGGACGATGACGATGTCGGCCAGGCCAGAGCGTATGCGACTGGCCTAGACTTTGATCGCCCCGTACCGTTCCTCGTGGTCTCGAACGGGCGAGAGCACCGCTTCTTCAAGCGCACTGAGACCATTGATCCTGCGGATGGGAAGCTGCGATATGAGCCGATTCCGCCGACATCCTGGAGGGCGATCATTGCTGAGTCGCCCGGCGAGATTCGGCGTCTTTTGGATGAAGGTGAGCTGCTCTCGATTCTCCTTAGCATCAAGGAAAGAGCATTCTCAGATATATCCGCAGCGTTTATTGATCCAAGAACTGGGAAATATGACAGATTACGCCACACGAAATTCGGCGCGTTTCTCAATGAGGTTCTGGAAGAGCGGAAAAAGTTCGTCGGCCAATCCTCATCGTCGGAACAGGCAAATATCCGTCAGGCAATTGAGGCCATCAGCCTTCATTTTACGATCAAGATATTGTTCATAAAGCTGATCGAAGACCTATCTGCTGGTTCCGATACGCCTCGCATCCTTCAAACGCTGTTCCCCCGTCTCGAATACAATCTCGTCGGTGGTTTGTTCGGAGCTAAGGTTCTTAATTCGCTAAGCCACTTAGAGAAGACACACGCCCTTCGGCTCTTTGCCAAGTCCAAGCGCTTTTATCGACTGCTGGCCCAAGATCTTGCGGAAGTATCCTGGCAAGATATATTCCGGTACGGGTTCGACTTCCATTCGGCACACTACGGTAAACTTTTCAAGGCGCAGAACTATGATCGGTTTCTCCCGTCTGAGGGAACTCTAGCGGATATTCGCGATCGTTTGATAAGTATCGACATTCGGTATGCGGTGCTGTACGGTGAGTCCGCAACGCGCGTCAATGTTATCGGAAACATCTATGAGCGGCTAATAGATCAGGAGCTTCGAAACTCAATAGGTGCGGTGTACACGCCGGACTCTACAGTGCGATTCATGGTAGATCTGGGCCGCCGGCACCTTGTGGGCTTCCGTGGGAATAAGATCTTGGAGCCGTCGTGCGGCTCTGGCCATTTTTATCGGCAAATCTACCGCGAGTACGTGAACGAGGTAGTGCAAAGCGATGCGCACCATGGCCTTCAGGCCGATCACGCGTCCGCCCATATGGAAGCCCTGGAACATGTCTTTGGTCGCGATGTTGACCCATTCGCCGTTCAGCTTACGCTCCTTGGTACGTTCTTGGAACAGCTCAAGGACAATGTACGGCCTGCCAATATCCACAAAAACAAACGGACTGGCCAGTGGGCCGCAAATCTGTCCATTGATACTCAGAACTCGCTCGATCCAATAACGATTGACCCAGAGAAGCTCTTTGACGAAGAGAAGACGCTCGATTTGTCTAGCGCCCGCAGCCGGCAGGCCTCCTGTCGGCGATCTCTGCTTCCCATGCTGATTGTTGGTAATCCGCCATATGGGGTGGCAGTGCAGAGAGGAGCGCACTACGACGAGGTATATAAGCTTGGGAGTTCGGACTCATACGGGTACTTCATCGTAAACGCTTTGGAGCGGCTGCCAGAGGGTGGACGTCTCGTCTTTATTGTAAGCTCGTCGTTTTTGACAATCAAGACCCATTTTCTGTTACGCCGCTACATTCTGGAGAATTCAAAAGTTATCAGGGTGGTCAAGCTCAGTCGCCACATGTTTCCGGGTATCGATATATTTCCTGTGATCATTGAGCTAGAGCGGTGCTCCGACAGGACGAGCCGAGAAAACAACGTTTATCAGTTCTTCGATCTATGGCAACTGCATCCCGAAGTTTATGAGCAGGAGCTGAAAACTGCGTATCAGGCGATTCTTGACGACAGCGAGGCAGTCAAGAAATGGCCGTTCGAGAGGACTCGGTCGGCGCGATACCAGGTACGACAGGGCGTCGTTAACGGCTTCAGTCGTTTGCCCATATTTGAGGGGCGGGCATCGCTGTACGCATTCATGCAGGACGTTTTCACTACTACTGTTCCTCCGGAGATCAGTGTCAATACGGTAGGCGGAGAGAGGCGCCTCCTGCAGGTTGCAGTGGTTCGTGACAGGCACGTGGTCAAGCTGTCAAGGGTCGCTAGCGTGAAGATTGGCCTGCAGTCAGGTGATAATCCGCGGTTTTACAGGGCTTCCGCTGGCGTGAGGGGGGGTGCCGCAAGAGGGGGGTACTCGATTGTTGATGTTCGTAATGTCCTGTCCGAGGATGAGCTGGTTAGTCTGACACCAGATCAGAAACGGCACGGAATTCGGGTTGACGACCCGGCGGGAGACCGCTACTTTGTTCCGCTAGATAAAGCTGCGGCGTCCGATATTGAGGGCGGGCTGCTTGCCCAATTCTGGAGGCCGATCGAGTTCTATGTGGACTGGTCCGAGCGGGCCGTCTCACGTATGGAGTCGCTTTCCGGCGCGAGATTCCAAAATTCGCAGTTCTATTTCCTTCGTGGTGTCAGCTTCTCAAATACAGGAATTTATAGTCCGACATTTCGATTGAGCCATGGCGGTGTGTTTGATCAGACGGGATCGTGTATCTTCTCCGATATTTTCTCCCCAGAGGTGCTACTCGGCCTTCTTTGCTCTACGTTGATGAAATATTTCGCGAAATCGTTTATCAACCACGGCGTTCACGCACAGCTGGATGACCTTCCTATTGTGATACCCACCGCCCGTGAAGCTGAAGAGGTGGAGGCGAAGGTCGGTCAAATTACCAGGGCACAGCGTTCGTTACCGGACTATGACTACCGACCAAGGCTCGTGGAGCTGGACGAGATCATCTTCGACATGTACCGGATAACCGATGATGAACGTGACGAAGTCGCGACGTGGTACAAGCGGCACTATCCCAAGCTATTCAATGTGAGCGCTGAGGAGGACTAGAGGGCTGTTCGGCGTCGCTCCTCATAGGGCAATGGCGTCGCAGTAGGCCGAGTCGCGGATGGATGGCTTGACCCAGCCGTCGCTGGCGATGTTAACTTTGCGGCCCAGCGGGCGTTCGGGTTCCAACATGAGCGCGGCGTGGTTGAGGAGGGTGGTGCCTTCGCGCCAGGTCACGGGCAGATCGACGTCGCTGTCGGGGCGGGCCTCGCCGCGGGCGACGGATCCGATCAGTCGCACCTGAGTGGCGCCATGGCGGGCGGCAATGCGCAGGATCGCTTCCCGCTGTTCGCGGATTGTATCGCCGACGGTCAGGTCCGCCACGGTTTCTTCTCCTTTTGAAGTATAACTCCGGTGGTTTTCTGCGGAAGGTGGGGTTCCAGAAGATGGGCCCCAGATGTTGCCCTTGCGGCCACAACCCCGATAAAATCCAAGTGTGAAGCTGCTCGTGACTCTGGAGCCCGATGAAACCGGCATGCTCGTAGCCGAGTGCCCGGCGATTCCCGGCTGCATCTCCGAGGGACGGACGGAAGCCGAAGCTCTCGCCAATATCCGCGAAGCAATCGCTGGTTGCCTGGCGACCCGTGCGGCGCACGGCATGCCGCCGACCATCGAAGTCCGCGAAATCGAGGTCCCCGCCTGAATGGCGTCTCTGCCCTCCGTCTCGGGGGAGCGGGCCGTGAAGGCTTTTCAGAAGGCGGGTTGGATCAAGGACCGTCAGCACGGAAGTCACATCATTCTGATCAAGCCCGGCAATCCGGCGAGCCTATCCGTGCCGCAGCATCGGGAATTGGCCCCAGGCACACTGCGCGCTCTGATCCGCGCCTCGGGGATGTCGGTGGATCAATTCGCTGATCTTCTCCGATTCGCAGCGGTGATTCGGCGCGCAGCCGCCATAGAATGTCATGAAGTCGGAGCTGCGCCCCGGCGAGAGCGTATGCATGCCCGGGGTTTCAATTTGGTTTCCATGGGAGAGTGTGAGTTGAGATGTGCGCCGGCAGGCAGTCGCGCGGGCGCGGGGGTTGATTTGGTCAACTTTGACCATTTTTGTCTGCAAGTTTTTGATTCTACGTTCGCAAATGGTCAAAGTCTGACCATTTTCCGTTCTGGAGCAAGCGCCGTCCGGCGGCGAATTGAGCCAGGCGAGCGCAGGCGAATCGGTCCGCGCGCGATTCGTTTTTGGGTCCTTCGGCTGCGTGCCGGGCAGCTACCTACGGGTGCGGCCGAACCCTCGCCAGACGTAAACGCCGAGCGCGACGAGAGCCAGGGCGAAGACGAAGTGGATCAGTGCCACGAGGGCCATATCCGGCGGATGGTGGTGTGTCCATTCGAGCCAATCCAGCAGGGCCGAGAGCACAACGGCGAGGAGGAGTTTGCGGGTCGCCCACAGTCCTTTGAGGAGGCCTGCGCGCGCGGTCCCGGCGGTATCCCAGAGCAGATTGTGGAAGATCCAACCCGCGAATCGCCGATGGATCGGAACGGCCATCCCCGTAGCGTAGCACTGCCTTGCGGGATCGAAGAGTATCGCATAGCGTGGGCTAGTGGTCGGCTATACTGACTCGGGAGCCGGGAGCCGGAATGGGAATCCGGGGTCAGGAATACCATCATGGAAGACGACAAGAAGCGTTATCGCGACAACCTGCAAGGCGAGGTTGACGGCGCGTACCTATACGAAGCGCTGGCCAAATCCGAGCCTCATCCGAAGCTGGCCGAGGTGTACAAACGGCTGGCGGGGGTGGAGCGGCGACATGCCAAAGTGTGGGCCGATGAGCTCGGCGTCCAGGCGCCCGTGGTGCTGAAGCCGGGATGGCGGACCCGGGTCCTGGGCTGGCTGTCGAAAAAGCTCGGCACTCAAGCGGTGCTCCCGACCGTGCGAAGCCTGGAGCAGCGCGACCAGGGCCGCTACGACGGGCAGAGGGAGGCGCGGGCGGCCGGGTTGCCGGCGGATGAGGCCTCGCACGCCAGATTGATGGAGGCGGCCGCGGGCGGCCGGGGAATTGAAGGCAGCGCGATCGCGCGTTTTGAAGGGCGGCACCGGGCGCTGGGCGGCAATGCCCTGCGCGCGGCGGTACTGGGCGTGAACGACGGGCTGTGCTCGAATCTGAGTCTGGTCATGGGCGTCGCCGGGGCGGGACTGGCGAGCCATTCGATTTTTGTCACCGGGCTCGCCGGGCTGCTGGCATGCGCCTGTTCGATGTCCATCGGCGAGTGGCTTTCGGTGGAGAGTTCGCGCGAGCTCAACCGGCGGCAAATCGGGATTGAAGCGCAGGAGCTGGCCCATGCGCCGGAGGAAGAAGCCGAAGAGCTGGCTCTGATTTACGAAGCGAAGGGCCTGAGCCAGGACGATGCCCGGAAGCTGGCGGGGCGGCTGATCTCCGAGCCGGACTCGGCGCTGGAGACGCTTTCGCGGGAGGAACTGGGTATCGATCCGAAGGAACTGGGAGGATCCGCCTGGGAGGCCGCAGCGATGTCGTTCTTACTGTCGATCGTGGGAGCGATCTTCCCGGTATTGCCGTTCGCATTTCTGGAGGGAAACACGGCGGTGCTGACCAGCCTGGGATTGAGCTCGCTGGCGCTGTTCACGATCGGGGCGGCGACCACGATCTTCACCGGGTCCGGCGTGTGGTTCGCGGGCGGGCGTCAATTGTTGTTGGGCTGGCTGGCGGCGTCGGTCACGTTCGGCATCGGCCACCTGTTCAAGGTGTCGATCGGCGGATGAGGATCGTTCAAACTGCCGGAATCATTTTGAAAACACGGGGACAGACGGCTCAGCCCACACGGCGCAGAGGCGGCACAGGGCGGCCACGGGGGGTGTGCGCCTAGTGTCATGTCTCGCAAGTTGCTTTACCGCTCCCTCACGGCGAGCGGCTCTGAAACCAAGAGCCGCGCATGATGGGCAAACGGTCGAGACACTTTAGAGAGGCTATGCTAGGACAGAGACGTCAGTCCCCGGTTTTCGACCGCCTTACAGCTCCAGGTTGCCTTTGTAGGTCATCTCCTTGACGTCGAACTTGCGCTCCAGGCGGTTGTCGCCCAGCTGGGTGTGGAAGATGACTTCCTTGTCCTTCTTCGTGAGCTGGTCCTCGCGCGAGAAGTGGAAGTAGATGACCCCAATGCGCCCCGGCAGGTCGAACTCCACGCTCACCGGCCGCAGCGTCTTGCCCTCGCTGCGCGAAATCGACGTGCGCTCCATCAGCTCCTCGCGGATGGCGTCCGGATCGCGGCCGTAGCGTGAGTTGCTCTGGTCCCGGCTGGCCTGGTCGTTCGAATCGCCGGGCTGGCTGCTGTCGGGGTTGCGCTGCTGGGAGTTGCGGCTGGTCGCATCGAGCGGAAAGCCCGACACAGCGATGATGTACTCCTTGGGCGTGTGGTCCGCCGTCAGCGTCAGCACCGACGGATGCTCCTCGGCCGCCGGCGCCGCAGCCGCGGCCGGCTGATCGGCCTTCTTCCAACCGCCGGCCGGCTCGGGTCCGCTGTCCTGCGCCGGCTTCAGCGCCGGCTTTTCATCCGACTTGGCCGGCGGATTCTGTTGCGCTTCGGCCAGCCGCACCGGCAGCGCGCTCTCCCAGCGCACCGTCGCGTCCGCCGTCTGCGTCTGCGGACGGCGCTGGCCGCCGCCGCGACGGCCTCCGCCGCCACCGGGGTAGCCCATGCCGCCCCCGCCCGGGTACGGAAGGCCGATCCCCGGAATGCCGTATCCGCCCCGGCCGCCGCCCGGATAGCCGCCTCCGCCGCCGGGATACCCGCCGCCGGAGCTCGGCCCCTGTCCGTAGCTGCCCATGGACTGCCCGAACTGCACCTTGGCCGGTTGCGCCCAGGGCGAGTTGTGCATCAGTTTGTCGATCTCGACGCTGGACCACTGCGACGGGTCCTTGGAATCCCATTTGTCGCCGGCGAAGGAAACCCCGGCCAGCAGGAGTGCGGCCGCGGCCGCGCACAGGATGATGGATCGCATAGGTCTAGTGGAGGGGACGTGAACGGCGCGCCAGCGGTTACGCGCGGCCCCGCGCCCAAGTCACGGTTTGGAGCCGGGCGCCGGCGCCGGCGCCGGCGAAGAGTTGCGCTTCACGCCCCAGAACACGTGACACGCGTCCACCTCGGCCTGGTGCGCGTACAGGCTCTTCATGGCCGGAAAATCGATGTCCGAATCGTCGTCGCAGGTCTGGTAGGTGTCGAATTCACCGGCCTTGAACCGGCGTTCCAGCTCCTTGTTGGAAATCAGGTGCAGTTGCGCCGCCAGGGCGGGCGGGAAGTCCAGCTTGTGCGAATCGCTCAGCTCCATGCCCGAGGGCGGACGGATTTTGGTGAGCAGATACACGTGCTCGTCGGCCCGCAGCCTGGCGCCCGGCGGCGTCACCTCGGCAACCTTTTTGGACAGGTGGTCGAAAGTCCGCCAGGTGAAATCGTCGCGCGCGTCGTATAGCGACTTGCCCTGCGCCAGCGCCATCAGCAGGATCAGCGCCAGCGCCGGCCCCAGCGGCCGCTCGGGATGGTGCAGCCGCGTGGCGACCCAATACAATCCCGCGGCGCCCAGGATCGCCAGGAACGGCACGGCCATCAGGTAGTAGCGCGAGAAGGTCGGCCGCGCCGTGGAGATGTGCACGCCCAGGGCCACGGCCAGGCAGCCGCAGAGGTAGAACTCCGACCGCAGCCGCCGCTGCCAATCGCAGCGGAAGGCGACGAACAGCAAACCGGCCACGCCGAACAGGATCAGCAACAGCGCCGTCGTGGAGTCGATCCACGAGATGTAAACCTCAAAGTTCTGCCGCCACGCGCCTTGCCACTCCACCGTGCGGTACCGCATGTTGTAGTCCAAGACCCCGAAGCGCACGTTGCGCGGCGACTGCACGTACAGCGCCAGCAGCGGCAGCAGCGCCACCACGACTCCGGCAACGAACGCCGCGCCCTTCACCGCGCGCCGTCCCGCGCGGTTCAGGACCAGCATCCATAGCAGCAGCACCGGCGCCACCGGCGCGGTCAGCAACGACGCGCCCGCCGCCGCCCCACTCGCCAGCCCCGCCGCCGCTGCCAGAGCCGCGCTGCGGCGATCGACCGAGGCGACCGCCAGACGAAACGCCGCCACGCTGAGCAGCAGGCATACTCCATACGCCTGGCCGACCGTGCCGAAGTCGACCACCTGGACATTCAGGCCCAGCAGCACCGCCCCAACCAGCGCCGCGGCCAGCCGCCAGCGCGGCACGGGCAGGCGTTCGAACAGATAGTCGGCTGTGAGCAGCACCGCGCCGCCCACGCACACGGCGGCGACGGCATGCGCCGGGCGCCACGTCTCGCCAAAGAGCGTCATCCAGAAGGCGTTCCAATAGGCGTTCAGCGGCGCCTGGGAAAACGCGAAATCGATGTATGGCCGCAGGCCGGCCTTGATCAGTTGCGCGCACAACAGGTGAAAGCCCTCGTCCCAGGCGAAGGCCATCGTCTGGGAGTACCACACCAGGCCGGCCGTGATCAGGCCCACTGCGCTCACGAGATACAGGTAGGCGCGGCTGCGCCGCGTGGGCGCGGTTGCAGGTTCTGGATTCATGGATCTCAGACCATTTTATGGGAACACGGCCGTCCGCCACGGCGGCCCCGACCCGCGCCGTGTTGCGCTTAACCCGGATATTTCACCAACCATCGGCTGCGGCGCGCGATAGGGCCGCATCTACTGCGTTGCGCTCGGTCGCCGTGCTCGACGTACCGATCCAGTACGCCTCCGCGCGGCTCCCTTCGCGCGCCTTGTATCTGCAACCCTCTCATCGCGCCTCGCTGCGATCGCAAGTGAAACAACCGGGTTAAGAGTCCGCTCGGGAGAGCTGCTCGGTCATGGTCTGGAAATGATGGCCCATCACCGCCAGGGTCATGGCGGAGCCGAACGAATGGCGGTAGCGCGTGGCCGCCGTCAGCACGAATTTCCAATAGCTGAGCCGGGCTTTGCCCAGCAGCCCCTGGCGGATCATCGACGCCACGAAGGCGCGCAGGGCGGCGTAGTTCAATCGCCGCTGGCGCCCCGGCTGGCAGCGGCTCAGGAATAGCTTGACGCGCTCATAGTACGCCTCGCAGCCGTAGATTCGATTGAGCACGTAGCGGTAGCCCTCCACCAGCCGGGCGGCGTTCATGCGCGGCCGGAAATTCAACTGGCAGTCGGTGTTGTTGCCATCTCCCGCATTCAGAATGCGGCCCTCGCTCCGCAGCCGCCGGAACAGTTGCGTGCCCGGCATGGCTTGCAGCAGGCCCACCATGGCGATCGGGATCGCGCTCTGCTGGATGAAATCCACCAACCGGTCGAAGACGTCCTCGCGGTCCGTATCGAAGCCCAGGATGAAGCCGCCCATCACTTCGATGCCGTAGCGCTGGATGATGCGCACGCTCTCCAGCATGTCGCGGCGCAGGTTCTGCTCCTTGTGATTGGCCGCCAGGCTGCACGCGTCCGGCGTCTCGATGCCCAGGAAGACGGAAGTGAAGCCGGCGTCCTTCATCAATTGCAGCAGCGCCGGATCGTCGGCCAGGTTCAGCGACGCTTCGGTGAGGTACTGGAAGGGTCGCCCGTGCGCTGCGCCCCACTGTGCCATGGCCGCCAGCAGTTGCTTGGCGCTGCGCTTGTTGCCGATAAAGTTGTCGTCGACAACGAACACCGCATCGCGCCATCCGGCCGCGAGCAGCTGATCGAGTTCCGCCAGGACCTGCGCTACGGCCTTGGTGCGCGGCCGGCGGCCATAGATCTCGATGATGTCGCAGAATTCGCAGTTGAACGGGCAGCCGCGCGAATACTGGATGGTCATCGTGTTGTAGCGCTGCATGCGGATGAGGCTTAGGTCGGGCAATGGGCTGCGCTCCATGGCCGGGCGCTCGGAGGCCTGGTAGAGCGGCCGTGCCGTGCCATTTTCCAGATCCGCGGCCAGCCCACTGATCAGCTCCTCCGCCTCGCCGATCACGACGTGGTCGGCCTGCAGCACCTCTGCCGGGAGGCTGCTCGTGATCGGGCCGCCCACCACGGTGCGCAGCCCGCGCGCGCGGCAGCGCTGCACGATGGCGATCAGATCCTCCTGCTGCACGTGCATGCCGCTGATCAAAGCAACGTCGGCCCAGGCCAGGTCGGAGTCCTTCAATCGCTCGACGTTGGTGTCGATCAGGCGCTTGCTCCAATGCGGCGGCAGGAGCGCGCCGACGGTCATCAGACCTAATGGGGGCTGAGCGGCGCGCTTGCCCACGAACGACAGCGCGTAGCGGAAGCTCCAATACGTATCCGGAGTCCGGGGATAGATCAGCAAGGCGTTCATTGAAATCTCCGGCTCAACCCTCCCTGCACAAAGGGGTGCGCCTACCCGCGCCCATTTCGAGTGTGAGCTGACGCGCGGCGACTCACAATGGAACTGCCCATGGACTTACAAAAGAATTACAGAACCTTCGCCAGCGCTATCAAATCCCCTTCCGGAACGCGCGGCGAGCCGCACGTGCGCCGAAGACGTTAGACTGATTCGGAAGACTCCCGGGGGCGGTTACGGCGCTCAAAAAACGCTGGAGAACGGAACGCAAAGCAGCGGCCAACCAGGCCGCTCCGCCGCCCCAGCGCCGCTTGAAGACGCTCGATCGCGTGCTGTCGAAGCTCGGCCTGTGCTCGCGCACCGAGTCGCGCGAGTGGATTGTGCGCGGGCGGCTGAAGGTCAACGGAGCGACCGTGCGCGACCCCGAGCGCTGGGTCGACCTGGACCGCGACCACATCGCCCTGGACGGCAAGCCCGTGCGCGCCGAGCAGAAGACTTACATCCTGCTCTATAAGCCCAAAGGCTACCTCACCAGTTACACCGATCCCGACGGCCGCCCGACCGTTTACGACCTGCTGCAGAGCGTCGACCAGTGGATCTTCCCCGTGGGGCGGCTGGACCTCGACACCTCCGGTCTGCTGCTGCTGACCAACGACAGCGAGTTCGCCGAGCACGTCACCAACCCGGCGAGTCACGTCGCCAAGACCTACCTGGTGAAGGCTTCCACGCGCCTCGACGAGGCGCAGCTCGAGCGTCTGCGCGCGGGCGTCGAGCTGAAGGACGGGCCCACGCGCCCGGCGCGCGTGCGCCGCGTCCGCGACAGCGAGAAGTACACGTTCCTGGAAATCACCATCAGCGAAGGGCGCAACCGGCAGGTGCGGCGAATGCTGGAGACGCTGGGCGCGCAGGTGCTGAAGCTGGTGCGGACCTCGATCGGGCCGCTGCGGCTGGGCGCGCTGCCCATTGGCAAATGGCGCGCCCTCACCGCCGCCGAAGTGCGGCTGTTGAAACACGCCGGCGCCCCGCGCACCACACCGCCGGGAAAACAGCAGGCTCCGGCCGCTACAGCGTCAGCCCGCCGTCCACGCTCAGCACCTGGCCGGTGATGTAGTTATCGGGCTCGAGGAAGAAGCGGACGGCGCGGGCGACGTCGAGGGCGCGGCCGTAGCGCGGGATGAAGCCGTTTTCCAAATACGCAGCGTACTTGCCGCTGGCGATGCTGGAGCGGGCCATCCCAGCGTCATTCACCCCCGGCGAGACCACGTTGACTCGGATGTCGGCCGGCCCGCGGCACTCCTTGGCCAGGATCCGCGCGGCGTGCACCAGCGCCGCCTTGGGCGCGGCGTAGGCGGTCGAACCGGGAAAGACCGCCGAGGTCTGCATCGTGGAAATGAACACGATGGCGCCCCGCGTCCCGGCCGATTTCATGCGCGCCGCGGCCTCGCGCGCCAGCCGCACCGGCGCCACGAAATTCACCTCCAACGACTCCTCCAACTGCTCCTCGCTGCGCGCCGCCCGTCCCGCGAACACCACCACGCCGTACAGCGCCGGCGCGGCCGCCAGCAATTTCGCGCGATCCGCGGCGACGGTGATATCGGCCTGCACCAGCGTCGCTACATCAGCCAGTGCCGCGGCGCGCGCGCTGTCGCTTTTGAAACCCGCCACCACCTGCGCGCCTTCCGCGGCCAGTAAATGCGCGGTCTCCGAGCCGAGCCCGCCCGTTCCGCCGGCGAGGACGATGTCGCGACCGCGCAGGGTGTCAGACATGGACGGTCTCGCGGCAGGCGCTGTCCACGGCGGCGACGGTGCACATGGTCAGGGTCAGAACCACGCTGTTGCCGAGGCTGTGCTCGAACAGCCCCGCTACCAGCACCGCGATGAGCATCGCCACGCCGGCCCGCAGCAGCCAGGCGGCCGCGGCGCCGTCCTCGCGCGTGTCCGGCGCGCGCAGCCACCGCAGCCACAGCCCCATATTCCACACCAGGAAGCCGACGATGGCCAGCATGGCCGGGATGCCGCGCTCGGCCGCGAACTGCACGTAGATGTTGTGCAGATGCCCGTAAAAGCCCTCGGGCAGCGGCCGCGGGATGTCGGCGGGGACATATTGCTGGAAATCGTAGCGGATCATGTCCGGGCCGAGCCCGAGCAGCGGGTGGGCCCGGATCATGGCGACGCCGGTGCGGAAGGTGACGTAGCGGTGCATGTTGGAGTCGGTCTCGCCATGCGGATGGACGATCGAGATCATGCGCTCGCGCAGCCCCGGTGAGCCGACGGCGAAGGCCAGCACGGCCAGCAGCGGCAGGGCGAGGACGGTCCAGCGGCGCCAGGCCCAGAGCAGGTAGAGCAGCCCGGCGCCCGTGGCCAGCCAGACGCCGCGGGTCATCGCCAGAACGATCGCCAGGCCGCACAACAGGACCGACATGCCGGCGGCCCAGCGCCACCGCGCGGGCGTGGCGCGATCCCACAGGATCAGCGCGACGCCGCCGAGCGAAGCGAACATCAGGATCTGGCTGAAGGTCATCCAGTGGCTGTTGAAACCGGTGATGCGCGCAGCTACGTAGGAGCTGTAAAAGCTGGATCCGGCGCCGCGCGCCAGCTCCCATTTGCGCCAGAACTGGTCGAGGCCCCAGAGGCCCGAGAGCGCGCTCAACACCAGCCAGATCGCGACCACGCAGCGCGCGTCGCGCAGGCCGCGAAAGGTGGTGGCGATGACCACGACGATCAGCAGACAGTAGAATTTGCGGATCTGAAAGCGGCCCTCGTAGAGGTGGCCGTTGACCAGCCAGGAAAGCAGCGTCCAGGCCACGAAGAAGGCGAGAAGCTGCCAGCCCGAGGGCAGGCGCAGCGGCGCCTGACCGGTGGCGACGAGGATGATGACCAGCAGCAGCGAGGCGCCGAGCAGGATCTGCGACACCGCAATCGAGGCCGCGATGGCCCCGGCCGAGCCGATGGCGCAGTACAGTGCGGCGCGCTGCAGCGCGGTGTCCGATGGCGGCATGGGTTGAGCCCGCGGCGGCGAAGGCGCCGTGAGACTTCAGTGTGCCACAATGGACAGGGATTGGCGTTCGATGCTGCTGTACTTACTTCGTCACGGCGCCGCCGAGGCGGCGGCCAAGTCGGGCCGCGATGCCGACCGCGTCCTGACCGATGAGGGCCGCGAGAAGGTCCGGCGCGTGGTGCGGCGCGCGCGCGAGGGCGGCATGTGGCCAGCGCTGATTCTCTCCAGTCCCTTCGCCCGCGCCGTGCAGACAGCCGAGGCGGCCGCCAAGGCGCTGGGTTATGAAGACGACATCGTCACCTCAAATGCGCTGATTCCGGAGGCTACGCCCGAGGAGGCCTGGGACGAAATCCGGACCCATAAGGACCAGCCCGAGGTGCTCGTGGCGTCCCACCAGCCGCTTTGCGGCGCGCTGGCGGCGTTCCTGTTAAACGCGCCCACGCTGGAGATCGATTTCCGCAAATCGGCGCTGCTGTGCGTCTCCGTCGACGGCGCGGCCGCGCGCCCCAACGGCACCCTGCAGTGGATGCTGACCGCCAAGCTGGCCTGAGCGCGCGACCCGCGCACTGAGCACGCGCGGCGGCTGCGCACATTCCAGTTCAGCCCGTTCAGGAACACACCCCGCCTCACAGCCGCACCCAGGTTGGCGCGCCGTGGTCGGCACAGCAGCAGCCGTCGCAGCGTGGGCACCGCGGTGCAAAAGCCGCGCACAATTCCCGCCGGCCGGGTCGGATGGCGGATCATCAGGCCCTAATGTCCCCCACACCGCCACAAAACCATGACAGCCTTCATTGCGCCGCGAAGGCCGATTCGCTATAGTCGGGATGCGGGGTGGAGCAGCCTGGTAGCTCGTTGGGCTCATAACCCAAAGGTCGTAGGTTCAAATCCTACCCCCGCAACCAATCTTTTCAACAAGTTACGAGCTTCCAAGCGCACTTCCCAAGACCACTTTAGCCCACGATAGCCACAGATGCCGGTTTCGCGGCCTCTGCTTCTGGCGTGTTTGTGGGGCTGCCGGCTGGCTTCAAAATCATCTCGACCACGTTCCCGTGTGCCTGCCGTTTGCCGTCTGTCATTGCCCTGCCGTAGACATTCATTGTGGTTTGAATGCTGGCATGGCGCATCAACTCTCGTTGTACCCCAATCTGTGCATCGATCTGGTCCAACCACGACCGGAAGCTGTGCCGGAAGGTCTTCCAGCCCACTGTGGTTGTGATCCCCGCTGCTTTCGCTGCTGGCTTGATGTGCTTCTTCTGAATTTCCTCCTGATGGTATGGTTTATCGGTTGCGGGGTTGGCGAACAACCACCCTTCCTGCGTTTGGTGGCAATGCTGCCGATACGCCAGCAGCTCTCCCACCAGCTCAGGTGCCAGCGGTACGAAGTCGCGCGAGTGCTCCGTCTTTACGTCGCCCACACGACCGTGAACGACACCGCGCTGTACCAACAGGGTCAACTTGTCGAAATCAAAATCGGCCCACTGTAGGCCCACGATCTCACCTGCCCTCAGGCCCAGGCAACCCGCGATCAATACCATGGTGCGGTAGGGTTAGGTTCTCCTTTGCTTTTGACATTGCTCAGTCGTGTTCCTGACCGCCGAGCTGCGACGGTCGAGCCAGAGTCGTCGAGAGCGCGCATAAATGTAGGAGTGCTCTGATTGAACGCTTCCAGGAACATCTTCAGGTCGCTGCTGGCTATGCGGACACCTTGCTTGCCCACGCGCTGGATGCGGCGTCCCTTCTTCCAGTACCAGTTGCGGACGGTCATCTGATGGACTCGAAGCAGGGCGGCAACCTCAGCGACGGTGTAGTGCTGATCCACGATTTCAGGCTTACTGTGACTCATGTGAGTATATAGACATCCGTTTTTCGGGCCTGATAGAGAGGCGGATGGTGGGTTCGTCAGGCGTGTGGGGCCACGGTTCGATGCTGCGGATAGGTGACGCTGATTTCCGGAAATTCCACTTGTCGGGCACGATCTCCTCCGAGTGCCCCACCGATAGGACATGATCCCGTCAACCGGTCTCCAACGGGACTGCGGTCGGGAATTGACTGCGCCACGGAATTTGATCGTAGGTGTCAGACCTTGTCAATAGCTACCTATCCGGAGCATAGCGAAGGAAGGATGCTTGTAGCGGAGAAAAGGGTGCGGGGGTTGGGCGGCAGCCGTTGTTCGCGCCTCGGCACACAGCAGCCCCAAGCCCGATTCAGCGCGAGGTCGCAACTGCGACCGCAATCAATTCTGTTTTTGCTGGGGGCCTGCTCATCGAAGGCCACTAGACGCAATCGATTGGAAGGGAGGGACACCTTGCTGTCAGCGGCTCCAACGGAGGCAAACTCGTGTACACTGATTCGTACCGGTCGGCTGGGATGCAAAGCCCAGATTACGCCTCGCGCATACCTGCCTTCGGATTGCAAGGGGTACAACGTGTACCAGCTGTTCAACGAGTATTAAGGGTTTCGGGCCTAAATGATTGCGTTGGGGGTCCGGTTTCTCATGCAGTCAGTGAGCAAGCAGGCAACGAGCGCCATGATTCTCAAGATATTTGTTGGATTCGCGGCCGCCACTCTCGCGACGGCAGCGCCATCTCTTTACGGGGACGCCGAGCGTGGCGCCGCCCTTTTTCAGGCCAAGAATTGTGTCAACTGCCACAGCATCAACGGCCAGGGCGCGAGGACGGCACCGGACCTCGGTAAGCGCGGCGGAGAGGACTTCACGCCGTCCTCTCTGGCAGCGATGCTGTGGAACCACGCTCCAAGCATGTGGGGCGCGCTCTCCAAATCGTCCACCAAGATCGAACTGACGGCTCAGGACAGTGCCGACCTGTTTGCCTATTTCTATGCCGCCCGCTACATGGACCCCCCGGGCGACGCGAGCCGGGGCAAGCATTTGTTTGCGGCCAAGCACTGCGCCAGTTGCCACGCCCTGGATGGCAGCGGCGCCGAGGGGACCAGACCCGGCCTGCATTGGGAGTCGCTGGCGGATCCGATCGAGCTGGCGCGGCAGATGTGGAACCACGCCCCGGCCATGCGCGCGGCGATGGCGAAGAAAGGCCTGGCGCCTCCGACGCTGACGCCAGCGGAAATGAACGACATTCTCGTCTATCTCCGGACACAGCCCAAGGCCAGGGAGAACAGGCCCGTGTTCCAGCCGGCCTCGGCGGAGACTGGGGCGATGCTGTTCCAGGAGAAGGGCTGCGTGGATTGCCACAAAGGCAATCTCAGCATGGAGCAGCGTGCCACTTTTGGCTCAGTCAGCCAAGTGGCCGCCGCAATGTGGAACCACTCTAGCTCGATGAAGCAGTCTAGCGAGCTCCGTCCCGAGGAGATGAAGCGGCTAACCGGCTACATCTGGGCGCTTCGGTTCGCTTCAGAAGGCGGCGACGTGGCGCATGGAGCCAGAGTCTTCGAAGCCAAGGGCTGCGGCTCGTGCCACACCAATGGGCCCGGGCCGAAGATCGCGGGGATGGTGCCCGACTCTTACACGCTGATCGCGTCCTTTACCCAGCACGCCCCGCGTATGATGCAGAAACTGGAGTCCACCAGGCGGGCTTGGCCCACCTTGAAGGATGCCGAGATGCGGGACCTCCTGGCTTACCTGAGACAAGGCAAGTAATCCGCCGTACTCGCCGTAAGAGTTTCACGCACGCCGGCGCTGCCAGCCCGCGTGCCAGGCGGCCTTCAGTTTTTCACGCAAGTCCTTGTGTATAGGCCGGCACGCCGCCTGCGCCCACAGGCCCGCGCCGTTGTGTCGCTCAGGCGCCCGCCGCTCCGTTGCCCCCCTCCTCCGTGATCTCGGGTGCAATCTGCAGAGTGTCCTTCGCCCTTTATACGATTCAGCGCGGCAGCATTGGTTGTAGCTGAAACTGGTGGCGGGCTCGATCGGGACGGGCAGAAGAGCGCATTTGATCGGTACTGTCCGATTCGCAACAGCGGATCCTCTTGGTTCAGAAGATGACTCGAAAGCCCCAGCAGAGAATTCCTTTTATAATTCGCCTCAATCAGTGATACTGTACTTTCCCCGCAATGGTCTTTCAGCGGCCGCCGGGGGTGCGTTGACAGCCCTGCCCGACGAATTCACGCCATGCGCCACGCATCTACTCAACGCGAGCGTCTCCACGATGGCGACCGTGTTGCCGTCGTCGGCGGCGGACCGGCCGGCTCATTCTTTGCGATCCATTTGCTGCGGGGAGCCCGGCGTCTCAATCGGCACATCGAGGTCGTCATCGTTGAGAAGCGGAGTCCCATCAATACTGACGCCGCCGCCCTGGAGTGCCGGGGATGCGGCTTCTGCGCGGGCGGCATCTCGCCCCGACTGGACCAGATCCTCGAGGAGCAAGGCCTGACCGTTCCTGACGAGATCGTCCAGGGACGCTTCGACTACGTCTGGATTCAGGGCCAATGGAAGAACTTCCGGTTGCGAGTCCCCGATGACATGCGAATGTATTCCGTATTCCGGGGCTCGTTACCCGGCCGGCGGATCGGGAACCTAGCCGGCTTCGACGGATTCCTGCTGGGTGAAGCGGTCAAGGAAGGCGCACACGTCCTATACGGCAAAGTTGAGGCCATGGCCTACGGCGCGTCCGGGCTGCCCCGGCTGACCATTAGAACTGAATCTGGAGAGAGCGTGCCGCTGGATGCCAGCTTCGTCACAATCGCTACCGGAATCAATGCCCACTGCGGCCTGGATTATCGTGACGATTCCCTGATCGCCTCCATCCGGCGGATGAACCCGGCGTTCGTTCCGGGCAAGTCCCGAAAGGCCCTGATTTTCGAGCTCGACGTAGGTGAGGAGTATCTGGAACGCACTCTGCGCCGCGAGATCTACTTCATCGAGTACGGGTCGAAACACCTCGCCTTGGAACATACCGCTCTGGTGCCCAAGGGCAGGTTTCTGACCGTCGCCATGCTCGGCAAGTGCATCGACGAGGTGGTCCTGCCGCGGGACAGCCGGCAGATCGTGCACGATTTTCTGACGCTTCCTCAGATTGAGCGCATCCTGCCGGGCATCGAGTCGGCACCGCTGGCTTGTGCCTGTGCTCCCAGGATGACCGTGACCACGGCCAAAAGCCCCTTTGGCGACCGGTTCGCTATCATCGGCGACGCGGTCGGGTCGCGGTTGAACAAGGACGGGTTGTACTCGGCCCACGTGACGGCGAGCCGGTTGGCGCAGACCCTGCTCCACGACGGAATCGACCGGCGCTCTCTGGCCAGAGGCTACGGGCAGGCCATCCGCTGGCTGGCCGTGGACAACCGTTTCGGGCGCATCGTGTTTGCCCTCAGCCGCCTGGCGTTCACCACGCCCGTGGTCGGCCGCATTACCTACCAGGCCTACGCCATCGAGTGCAAGGTGCGGGACGAGGGCAGCCGGCCCTTGAGCACGGTCCTGTGGAAGATCGCCAGCGGGACGGCAGACTACCGGGAAGTGCTGCGGGAGATGTGCGGCTATGGCGTTCTGCGATCCCTTTTGGTGGGTGGGGTGGTCACGCTGAGGAACGTGGCGGTCGAAGCACTCTTCGGTCTGCAATGGGGCGAGTACGGACGCTACCCGACGGTCGTCCTCAAGGAGAAACGCGAAGCGCTCAAATCGCGCCGGTCATCGAGCCTGGCGATGGAAATCGGCGCCGCGCCCGGTTTCGAGCGCATGTACGTGATCAAGATCCGCGGCTCCGCCCCCGAGATCATGGACCGGCTGGCCCGCTTCGGCGCCCCCGGCGCGCGCTTCCTTCACATGCGATTCATCGAGGTCCAGAGGATCCAGGGGGAGCCCAACCAAATCGGATCGGTGGTTCGTTACCGGGTGCCGCTCGTCCGGTTCGGCGTTCATCTGACCTTGACCCGGCGGGTCGGCCTGGAAACCCTCCTGTATCAGCTTGACGACCGGTTCGCGGACCACGGGCAGCTCATCTTCAACCTCGCGCCGGCCAAGGACGGGAACAGTCGGCTTTCCATCTACGGGGCTTTCGATTACAAGCAGGGGCGCAGCTTCGCAGGACGGCTGGTATGGGGCCTGGCCCGGTTGTTGTTTCCGGGATTCGTTCACGACGTCGTGTGGAACCATGCCCTGTGCACCATTAAGGAGGAGGTCGAGCGCCAGCACGTCCGCGCTCCGATTCCGGCTGCGTTGGTTGAGGGCCCCCGCGCGGCCTCCGCGCCGATCGCCAGTGAGGCGCGTTATGATCGGCCGGCAGGGTAGCTTGCGGTGTCCGTTCTTAGCGCCGTTGTCGGGGAGGCAGCGCCAGCGCTATCTATGCGGCCCAGTTTTCAGATCGGAACCTGGAGTTGGAATTCGTCCCCGTCGCTGTTCGGTTGAGTGTGTTGGCTCAGTGGATTGGGGCAAATTACGCTCAGGGCGGCGATTCATGACGCAAATAGTCGTTAAGAGTCATCAATTCGCATTTGGCCCCCAAACTGCCCACGAAGCAAACCCAAAAGGGTAGCAAGAGCAAGGGAGGTGAGTTATGTCGATGTCGTCCGCGCCGAAGTTCATCGCATCTGGTTCCTTGTTGATCGCTCTGGTGTCGCTGTTGTTACTCAACACGGACAGCAAGGCAATACCTGCGTTTTCACGCCAATACGGCACCTCGTGCACAACGTGTCATCTCGATTTCCCGAAGCTCAACGACTTCGGCAAAGCCTTTAAAGATGCGGGATTCAAGTTTCCCAAGGACGATGAGAGCTTCCTAAAGGTCCCTCCAGTGATGTTGGGCGCCCCCGCGCAGAAGGATGTCTGGCCGCACAGCGTCTGGCCGGGCGAGATTCCCGGCATGCCGCCGATCGGGCTGCGGATGAACAACTTCTTCCAATTCACAAGTCACGCCCGAACCCAATTCGACGCTCTTTCCGCACCACCGAACGTTCCCGGCTACATCCCGGCGACCGATTTTGAAACGGGATTCTTCAGCATTTTCACCGCTGGGAATTTCGGGAGCGACATCGCGTTCTGGGTGGATGACGATATCAGCGTCGCGGGCGACAACGGCGCCGGCGGACTGGGCGACGGCTATCTGAAGTTCGTCAACATCGGCCGTTTTCTGAAACTGCCGAAGGACGTCCTCAGTCTTCGCGTCGGGCAGTTCGAGTTGGATCTTCCATTCACGCAGGCGCGCAGCATCAACCTCAGCCCGTATGACATTTACCAGGAGAGCAACATCGGGGCGATGAATGCCCTGGTGCCGGTCCAGCAGAACGTGTCCAACCAGTTCATCTTCGCCGACTCCGCGCGCGGATTCGAACTCAGCGGCGGCCATACCTACGGCGGGTACCATTATTCGGTCGCGGTCGTGGATCAGAACACGAGCGGCGTCAGCCAATCGTCGAACAGCAGTCCATACGTGCCGTCCGCCACCGGCGGGGCCAACGGAGGCGTCGGCTTCGCGTCCGACTCGAGCTTCAAGAACGTGTACGCGCGACTCTCCTATCGCTTCAATTTGGAGCGGGACACCGTGAGCCGCAACGCCGTCCAGGCTGCCGGCCAGACAGGTCCGAGAGACCACACGTACCTAAATCTGGGAACGTTCTATATGAATGGGAACTCGCTGCAAAGATACTTCGGGGTCCCGACGACCGGCGGCACGCAGCCCATCCTGAGCGTGCACGAACCGTACGAGCGCCTGGGTGGAGACTTCAGCTTCAACTACCGCACGTTCAACCTCTTCGGCGTCTACGTGTACGGCCGCGACAATAACATGCTGCCCGTGGACGCCAGCGGAGCGCTGATTCCACTCCCGCTGTCTCCCACAGGGCCGTATCCAGCCTCCTTCGTGTCCGGCGGGTCCGCCACATTCAACGGCGGATTCGTTGAGGCGGATTATTTGGTGCTGCCGTGGATCATGGCAATTTTGCGCTGGGACGCGGTCCACTCCGAGGCCGACCGAATCAACGCGCTTGCGCTGGCCACCAACACGTCCTACTTTGGCGCGTTCCAGTCGACCCGGTATCGCTTCACGCCGGGGATGCAGTTCCTGATACACCCGAACATCAAAGCCTCGTTTGAGTACCAGTTCCGCCCTCAGCAGGCCATCACGATCATGGGCGACGGCGTCACGACACCCTTATCCGCGGCCGACGCTTTTCGCGTGAATACATTCCTGGTGGGGCTGGAGTTCGTCTATTGATTGCGCGGGAAGCGTATGGTGGAAACTGGCGCGCGACAACGAAAGAAAAGGAGTTCATCGATGCAACGACTGGTTATCGGGTTCCTGATTGCCTGCCTCTGTCTGAGCGCCGGCAACCTGACAGGGAAAGTGGCAGCCGGGAAAGGCAATTCCGTAGTGTACGTGGAAGCCATCGCCGGCAAGACGTTTCCGCCACCTACGACAGTGCCGGTCATGGACCAGAAGTCATTGCTGTTCCAGCCACACGTCGTCGTGGTGCAGGTCGGCTCAACCGTTGAGTTTCTCAACAGCGACAAGGTCGCCCACAACATTTTCTGGCCGGCCATCAGCGGCAACAAGAAACTGGGCCACAACATGGGAACCTGGCCCAGCGGCGAGAAGCGCAGCTTCAAGTTCGACACACCCGGCGTGGTGCCGCTACTGTGCAACGTCCACCCCGAGATGGGGGGCTATATCATCGTCTCGCCAACCCCGTACTTCGCGCTGACGGACGCCGATGGCAACTACAAGATCGCCGGCGTGCCGGATGGCAGCTACACCGTGTCCGCCTGGCACGAAGGGATGAAAATCCAGTCCAAGCCGGTGAAGGTCAGCGGCGACGCCACATTGGATTTTGCGCCCTCCAAGTGAAACGTAGGACGGGGGACGCCGTCATGAGGAATCGTGCATGCTGACGCGCTTTCAGGACAAGAAGGTCGACCGCGACTGGCTGAACAGCAACTTCCCGTGCATGATGGCGTGCCCCGCCGGCACCAACGCCGGCCGCTACGTGGCATTGATCGCGGAGGGGCGCTTCGAAGAAGCGTACCGCTACGCCCGCGATCCGAATCCGCTGGCGAGTATCTGTGGGCGGGTGTGTGCGCATCCGTGTGAAACCGCATGCCGCCGCGGAGAAATCGACAGCCCGATTCAGATCCGCGCTTTGAAGCGTCTGCTCACCGAACGCTACGGCCCCGAAGCGCGCCGCCCGCTGCGCCTCGATCGCCCCCGGTTAAGTCCACAGCCGTTCCGCGTCGCTGTCGTCGGCGCGGGCCCCGTGGGCCTCTCCGCCGCTCACGACCTCGGGTTATTGGGCTATTCCGTGACCATCTTCGACGCCGCGCCGGTCGCCGGAGGAATGATGCACCTCGGCATCCCGGAGTACCGGTTGCCGCGCAGCGTCGTGGATGCCCAGGTGCGGGAGATTCTCGAATCGGGCGACATCACGCTCAAACTGAACCACGCCGCCGGCCGGGACTTCACGATCTCCGGCCTGCGCGGACAGGGCTTTGCCGCCGTTGTGATCGCGGTGGGCGCTCACCGCAGCCGCGATCTCTCCATCCCCGGCGTGGACCTGGATGGTGTCCACAAGGGGATCGATTTTCTGCTGAACGCGAACCTCGGCTACCGCTTCACCATCGGGAAGAACGTGGTCGTGATCGGTGGAGGCAACGTCGCCATGGACGTCGCGCGCTCCGCTGCTCGCGAAGTGGTTAAGCAGCACGCCGCTGATCTCGAAGGCCTGGTTCCCAGCGACACCAATGTCGCCGCCGTGGCCGCGCACGAAATGGTGGACGTTTCGCTGTCGGCCCTGCGCCTCGGCGCTCAGGAGGTCGGCATCGTCTGCCTCGAAAAGCGCCACGAGATGCCGGCCGCACTCGAGGAAATCGAGGAAGCCGAGGCCGAGGGCATCACGCTCCACGACGGTTTCGGCCCGCGCCGCGTCGTCGGGCGCGAAGGGAAAGTCGAGGGACTTGAAGTCGTCCGGACGCAAGCCGTGTTCGATGCGTCGGGCCGCTTCAATCCCACCTTCGTCGAGAATAGCGAGCGGATCATCGCTTGCGACACGGTCATTCTGGCCATCGGCCAGTCTCCCAACCTCGACTTTCTCAAGCCGGAAGACGGAGTCAGAGTGTCGCCTCGCGGCCTGATCGTAGCCGACCCAGGAACTCTGATGACCACTGCGGCGGGCGTTTTCGCAGGCGGCGACTGCGTGTTTGGTCCCCGGCTCATCATTGACAGCGTTGGCGATGGGAAGCGCATCGCGATCGCGGTGGACGAGTATCTCACTGGACGGCGGCATCCCGATCCCGAAGTGGTGGTCGAAGTGCTGGATCACCATCGGATGGCGGCCGACTACATGGCGCTCAGCCGGCGTCCGGTCCCGATGCTGCCGCTCGAACGCCGCACCGGCGTCACCGAAGTCGAGATCGGCTTCGACGAGCAGACCGCCATGCAGGAAGCCCGGCGGTGCCTGCGCTGCTGGGTCAACACGGTCTTCGAGGGCAATCCGACGGACGCTTCTCAATGCGTTTTGTGCGGCGGGTGCATTGATGTCTGTCCCGAGCAGTGCCTGCGCTTGGTGCCGCTCGAGCAGATCGAGTGGGCGCCAGAGGTGCTGGAGGAAATTCGCCAGAACAAGCAACTGTACCGCGTGGAGCTTGACGACGTTGCCGCGGAAGAGTTGGGCTTGATCACGGGCTCGGCCATGCTCAAGGACGAGACGCGCTGCATCCGCTGCGGCCTATGTGCCGAGAGGTGCCCCGTCAAACTCATCACGATGGAAGCCTACTACGTGGTCCCGAGTGAGCCCGTAAAGCTCGTTCAGATTTCCGGAATCGGCGCCATTCCCGCAACGCCGATACCGGCCTCGCGATGAGGAGGAGATGGGATGTCCCAGGAAGGCAACATGGACTCAAAATCGAAACCGGAGGGGGAAACCACCCGGCGTGAAGCCTTTATCAAGCTGGGGATCGGAGCCGCGTGCCTGGCTGGAGCAGGCGCAGCCGTGTTCGGCTTCGAGTTCCTCTCGCCCAACGTCCTGTACGAGGCTTCGCCTATCGCCAATGCCGGCAAGCCGGACCGTTACCCGGTCGGTTCGGTGACTCAGGACCTGAAGGCCGGCATCTATGTGATCCACGGTCCCGAGGGATTCTATGCGCTCTCCGCGGTCTGCACGCACCTGGGCTGTTTGACCGCATGGAACGCCGACCTGGACATCATCGCCTGCCCGTGTCACGGCAGCAAGTTCAACGAGCTTGGAGAGAAGATCGATGGTCCGGCGCCGCGCGGCCTGCCCTGGCTCAGGGTATGGCTCAGCGATGAAGGTGACCTGATGGTGGACCGCTCCGCGACAACACTGCCGAAGCAGTTCCTTAGGACTTAAGATGGCGCAAACCCTCAAGACGTACATCAGCGGACTTCAATCCACACGCGCCTGGCGTTCGATCTTCCGCGGCGGGAGCGGCGCGAACAACCTGCGCCGTTCGATGGCGGTCCAGCAGAACGTGTTTCTGCACCTGGCCTCGGTCAAGATCAGCCGCAAATCCTTGTCGTTCCGTGCCACTTGGTTCCTCGGAACCCTGAGTCTCGGAACGTTCCTAATCCTCGCCACCACCGGCATTCTCCTGATGTTGTATTACCACCCGTCGGTGCCGCAGGCATACGCCGACATGAAGGACCTGCAGTTCGTCGTGTCCGCCGGAGTCTTCCTGCGCAACCTCCATCGCTGGTCGGCGCATGCGATGGTCTTTCTGGTCTTCGCTCACATGTTCAAGGTGTTCTACCGGGGCGCATACCGTTCGCCGCGCGAATTCAACTGGGTGGTGGGAGTGATGCTGCTTATCGTGACGCTACTCCTCAGCTACACCGGTTACCTTCTGCCCTGGGATCAACTGGCTTTCTGGGCGATCACGGTTGGCTCCAACCTGATGTCGTCGGTCCCAGTACTGGGCGAGAAGTTCCGCTTCCTGATGCTGGGAGGCAACACCGTCAACGCAAACGCCTTGTTGCGTTTCTATGTGCTGCATTGTGTGATCCTGCCGGTGGCCGCCGCGCTGTTGCTCGCGATCCACTTCTGGCGCATTCGAAAGGACGGTGGCCTGTATACGGGCCCGGGTGACTCCAATGAGTGATGCCGAAAAGAAATTCGCGGCCGGGATGGATTCGGATAGCCGGCGCACACCGGTGCGTGTTGCGTTTGTCACCCGCCGGACTTCGCCTCACGTCAAGGCCACGGACGACCCTGTCGTCATGACGTACCCGGAAGGAATCTTGCGGACTGTTGTTGCGGTGCAGGCCCTGGCGATCGCGCTCGTCATCGTTTCGCTGATCTGGGACGCCCCGCTCGAAGAGCTCGCCGACCCGATGCACACTCCCAACCCTGCCAAGGCGCCCTGGTACTTCCTGGGCTTGCAGGAGCTGCTGCACTACTTCCCGCCCGTGGTCGCCGGCGTCATCATCCCCGGGCTGGTGGTCGGAGCCCTCGTCGTCATCCCGTACTTCAATATCAATATCGAGGCCGAAGGCATCTGGTCGAAGAACCGCGGGAAGCGGCTGCGGGTGTTTGGCGCCGTCGTGCTGATCTTCTCCGCCGTGATGGTGTTGTTCCAGGTCTACGCGGTGCTGATTCCCACCCTGCTGATCGCTGCGCTGATGGTTCTCGCGGCTCAAAACTCACCCGATTCGCCGAGCCGCTTCCGGCGCTGGCTGGTGTCCAAACCGGTGTCCTTCTGGGTGATGACATGGTTTCTGGTGCAGGCGGTGGTGCTCACCGCCATCGGGACCCTTTTCCGAGGCCCCGGCTGGTCGTGGGTCTGGCCGTGGAGGAGCTGAATGTCGGTCCTGAGGCGAGCTTGGATAATCCTCTTTGGCGATTCCGCCCGCGCATTCGGAACTCTGAGCGTCGTGCTGCTAGTGTGTCTGGCGATCACGCCCGCCAAGGACCATTTCCGCGAGTGGCGCCGCTACCAGAAGAAGTACCTCAGCCTGATTCGCAATCGCGGTGACGCGGCGACCCTACAGCGGCGCTTCCAGGGCGGGCTCCAGCAGACCTGGATTCCGGAACTCGGCGTGGTGGATCGTTGCACCACCTGTCATGTGGCAATGAAGGAAGCAAGCCTGAAGGACGTGGCTATCCAGCCGTTCCGGCCGCACCCATATGTGCCTCACACACTGACGGAGTTCGGGTGCACCGTTTGCCACCGCGGGCAGGGCGGCGCCACCAGCGTGCAAGACGCCCACCACGGCACCCTCGCCTGGGAGCAACCAGTCCTTCCTGCCCGCTACCTAGAATCAGCCTGCGGCCAGTGCCACTGGAATTCGCTCACCGGCACCCCGCAATTGAATCTCGGCCGTAAGCTGCTGGCGCGCTACGGGTGCGTGCAGTGCCATACGATCCTGGTGCCGGGCCAGGGCCGAATGCTGACTACCAATCCCGCCCCTCCACTCACGCGCATTGCATCCAAGTTGACCCGGGAATGGGTTTTTGCGTGGCTCAAAGATCCGCCATCGTATGCCGTGACGGCAACGATGCCGAACTTCGAATTGAGCGACGCGGATGCCCGGGACATCTCGGCGTTCATCATGGATCAGAGCGCCCCTGCGCCTGCGGCGCCAGCGGCCCCGGCTTCCGCGCCGGCTGCGGATCCGCAGGCTGGAGCAAGCGTCTACGGCGAATCGTTCTGTTCATCCTGCCACGCGACGGTCAACGCGGCCGGCCTGGTGGTGGGCGGTAACGTGGGGCCGGAACTCACTCGCATCGGGTCCAAAGTAAAGCCCGAGTGGCTCACGGATTGGCTGCGCGGCCCCAGGAATTACGATCCGCACACCTTGATGCCGCGCTACCGCTTCGACCCGAAGCAATTAGGCCTCCTGACCGGATTCCTTCTCGCGAAGACCGATTCCGACCTGCTGGCAAAGGTCCAACTGCAGCCCGCGTCGGCAGCCGAGATCGCGCATGGCAAAGCGCTCGTGAAGGAGCGCGGCTGTGCCTCCTGCCATGACATCAACGGTGTCGCCAGGCCCGAGAACTTCGCCCCGGACCTGACCCTCATCGGGAGCCAGTCGCTCGCCAGAATTGTGTTCGCCGAGGGAATCCCGCACACGCTGCCCGATTACCTGCAGGCTAAGATCCGCAAGCCGCATTCGTTCGGCAAGGCGACCAAGATGCCGCAGTACGACTTCCCGCCCTCGCAAGTGGATGCGCTGGTCACGGCGCTTCTGGCGCAGACCGAACGCGCCGCATCTCTCCCCGCGAGCCTGCGAGTCGCCGGTAAGCGCGAGACGGACTACCGTCCGGCCGGAAAGGCCGGGCAGTTGATGTCCGACATGAACTGCTTCAGTTGCCATGCCATCAATGGTCGCGGTGGCGACATGGCGCCGGATCTGACTTGGGAAGGCAGTTCGGTTCAGCGGAAATGGCTGGTCGATTTCCTCAAGAACCCCAACACTCTCAGGCCGGCGCTCATCCGCAGGATGCCGCGTTTCAACGTCACGGCGGCAGAGGCGGAGACGCTCACCGACTACATCATGGCTGTCTACCAGACGCCGGCGTTCGACCGCGAGGGACTCGACTCCGCCAAGTCCGGAACGGACGAAGTGGAGCGAGGAAGGCAGTTGTACTACTCCAAGTACGCCTGCCAGTCGTGCCACATCATCGATCCGAAGAACGACAAGGGGTATGTCGGTCCCACGTTGACGCAGGTTGGCAAGCGGCTCAACGCGGAGTGGGTTTTCCAGTGGCTGAAGAACCCGCAAGCCCTCCGCCCCGGAACTGTCGAGCCCAATCGGAACATGAGCGACGAGGACGCCCGCGCATTAACGTCGTACCTGATGAAGCAAAACCGGGAGGTCGCCAGGCGATGAGAACGGCATCCGCGTTCGCCGGGATCGCTTTGTCGGTCCTCTTCTGCGGTTGCAATCGCACGCCGAAAGCCGCCGAAGTGCCGCGAGCGAAAGCCTTCGGCGCGGCCCTGGTTGAGGTCGGCGGAGGGAAACAGGCGGCGGCCATAGGCGCGGCTCTCGATCAGCCCGTCATCGTCCAGGTGAACGACGCCCAGGGGGCGCCAGTGGCAGGTGCTCCGGTGTCGGTCACTATCCCAGGCGGCGGCGCGGCCACGCCCGCGTTGGGACTGACCGGGGCCGACGGGCAGTTCACTGCCACCGTCGTGCTCGGCGAAAGCTCGGGCCGGTATCAGGTCGTCGCATCGACGCGCGACAAGGACGGCAAGCCGATCGAGCTTCGATTGGAAGAGATCGCCCTCGGCTACCAGGAGGTCCAAGGCCGCGAACTGAACACGTTGTATTGCGCTCGCTGCCATGATCCGGAATCGACGCCGGAGCGCGTCTCGAATCACGACAATCTGACGGCCAAGGCCCACGCTTTCACCGAGGGAGCCGTTCTGAATGGGATGAGCGATGCGGACCTTGCCGCCATCATTTCGCACGGAGGTCCGGCGCTGAACCGCTCGCCCGAAATGCCGCCGTACGGCTACACGCTCGGCAAGGCGGAGATGGCTGCATTAATGGCTTATATCCGCGCCGTCGCCGATCCGGCCTACCGCTCAAAGGGGGCGGTATATGCGAAGAACTGAGTGGATCGTCACCACTCTGCTGTTCTTTGCCGTCTCAACGATCTGTCGCGCACAGGTGCTCTCGCCGCCCGAGATCCTCGATCCGGAGTTGCGTGAGCTGCAGCAGAAGCACTTGGCGGAGCTGAAGAGCGTCGCCGTAACCATCGCCTCCCACCAGTTCCCGTATCACTTCTATTTCAGCCGCAAGCTGGACCTGAGCGAGGAACAGGAGCGGAGTTCCGATCAGCGCTCGATTCAGTTCGCGCGCTTCCAGAGCAGGATCGTCCTGCAGATCACTGCCAACTACTTCGCCGCGTACTCCGGGGAACTGCTGACGAAGGACGACCGCGCACGCAAGATGTTCGAGGACGTGATGCTTCCGATACTGCGAGTCGAGGTGCCGGCGATGCAGCAGGAACAGGCCATCGACAGTTTCGCCCTCGAGATTTCGCACCACGTTCGCAAGAAGACAATCGGCGTGGTGACAGAGCGTGCCGAAAACGTAGTTCTCGTGATTCCGCGGGAAGCTGCCGTCCGCCTCGTTTCCGCCTCGACCGCGGCCGGGCAGCAGGCTGCCCTCCAGCAGGCTTCGATCTTCCTCGACAGTCAACCCCTTGCGCTGTGGGCCCCGGTGAGAGAGACAGCGGTCGTGGCCGGCGTAGCGCCGCCCTCACCACCTCTATCTGCCGCAAGGCGAGTGCCGGTGTCGGTACAGGCGCCGGCGCCTTCGCCGGCTGCCGTACCTTCTCCAATCGCGGTCCAGCAGGACACGTCGGCCGAGACACTGAAGAGCCTGCAAGCCACCTGGCAGGAGACCATCAACCGGATCGTCCGCGATATGGACGCCGCGGCACGATTCGTGGGATACGCCCCGCCGTCTTTCATCGGCTTCCACAAGGGCGCCTACCTGCAACTCTCGCTCACGACTCCACTGCCGGCCACTGCCGCCGGCTCGCGCTACCGCCTCGCCGCCATGGCCTTCGACGACCACATTGCGCGCCTCATCCGCCCCCTTTTGGCGTATTTCAAGGACGATCCGAAATTCGACGGAATCGATTTCAGCACCAGTATCCGGTTGGAGGGCGCTCCGGCCGACGCCGGCGCGGCTGTGGCCGTGGAGTACATTTTCGGAATGCCCTCGCTCCGCTGCTACGAACAGTACGACTGCACCGGCCAACAGCTCATCAACTCCGGCTTTGTCCTGATCAACGGCGAGCGCGTCGGCCTGGACCTCCAAAGCGCCGAAGCACCGGCTCTCAGATAGCCCGGTTCTGCGACTTCACTGATTGCTGCCCAAACCTCGATCTGCACAGTGTCGCGCCGGGCTTCTCTCCGCTGGGAAAACGGGCCCGGGGCCGTCGCCGTCCTCGCCTCGGCGCGTGACCGGCGTCATCGTCTTGCCTTATGCACTCCGAGTGCATCGTGTTGGGAACCGGGATGCCATACGCCGCCGATAAGTTGGGTAAGAATGTCCGTTCCGCGGCGTGCCGATCCTACAGCGTTTTCGCGAGGGTCACTTCTTTTCCTGGGCCACACTGCACGCCGCTCCTTCGGAATCCAGGAATTGCGCCAAGGCGCCGAAATCCTCCACCTTGGGAGGCATGGGAAATTGGACGCCCTTCGCGGCCAGGTCGGCATGAAATGCCTTCAAGTCTTCCACCGAAAACCCCAGTTCCACCTTTCCCGGTGGATTCTTCCCGGAAGCCGGATGCAAAGCCAGCGTAATATCGCCTGTAGCAAACTCGCTCCAACCGGGTGATTGAAATTTAAGCGGCAACCCCAACGTGTCTCGGTAGAACTTTACAGCCGTGTCCATGTTGGACACGAACTTCATCACGTACGTCAGCCTCATCGAAACATGATACCGCTCGCGGCTACTTCTGCGAGCGTACGTCTCAAAAGCCCGGTCCTCCTTGAGGGCAATCGATCCATTGCGTGGAGGCGGAGACCGGACAGCAGGAGAGGACCAAAAACATTCTCGCCGGCAATTCTTCGGACCACTCTGCTCCGGTCGCCGGCACAAACGGTCTGGGCCCCGCGGCTAGGTCCTAAAGGGAGGGGAGGATCAGGGAATGTATTGTCGGCAACTCGGAAGGAATCGTGCCGGAGAAATGGTGCTTCCGAACAAGTGCGCGGCGACACAGTGCCGCCGCCGTCAAGTTACCGTAAACGCCGTTTACCGACCACCGGCGCATTCCGGATGGGGTACCGCCGAAGGAGCCGCCGGCACGCTGGACGATTGCGGGGGATCCTCCGCGTGGCCAAAGCAATAGTCGAGGACTGGGAGTCCATCGACATCGTCGCCATGGGACTGTACTGGGCATTGCGGGCAGAGGCGGCTCCCAGAGGGACAACTGCAACTGGAGGACGCAAAGGAAGGCGACCTAGCGGATAGCCACCGGGACTTGGGATCCAAGACGGGAATCCCAGTCCATCGGTTATCGGCGGGACGGGACAGCACGGCGTCCTGTACGGTTCATCCGTGTATACTCTCGATGTCCGGGAATGCTGGCCTGGAGGGCTCAGTGAGACTATTTCCACTCGTGGCGTGTGTTGTTTTTGTCGGTTGGTTCCCCGTCGTGAATGCCGCCGGGAAGTCCGATGAGCTCGCTAGCTCTTTTCGGACACCACCGGACTCAGCCAAGCCCTGGACGTATTGGTTTTGGATCAACGGGAACGTAACGAAGGAAGGAATTCACAAGGACCTCGAGGAGTTTAAGCGCCAGGGGATCAACGGTATTCTGATTTTCCAACTCGGCGGAGGCGGCACTCCCGCCGGCGCGCAGTTTCTCAGCCCGGCCTGGCACGACCTCTTCCAATACGCACTTCGGGAGGCGAAACGCCTGGGGATGGAGGTTGACGTGAACCTGTGTGACGGATGGAATAGCGGAGGACCGTGGATCACGCCCGATCACGCGAACAAAAAGCTCGTCTACTCCGAATTCCAGGTGGATGGACGCCGCAAGCTTTCACAGACCCTGGCGAAGCCTCCCGTGGTGGACGGTTACTATAAGGATTTCGCCGTTGTGGCCTTTCGCGACAAGCCCGGCCGCCCCCTCACACCCGCGAAAGTGATGGCCAGTTCCAGCCTGGCGGGATACGACGGAATTGAGTGGAACTTCCCGCCTCAGGACGCCGCGGATGGCGATCCGGCCTCCTATTGGTCGTCCGACAAGCGGCCAAGCCAGGCGGAGTGGCTATCGTTCGAGTATTCCGAACCGCTTGCTGCCACCGGAATCTATCTGATGCCTGCGGGAGATAATGGGCCACGCGAGTGTGTACTGCAATCCTCCGACGACGGAATAACCTTCTCGACGATCCGCCGGTTCCCTCTGGCGCAACGGCCGAAACGGATCGATTTCCCGGAGGTGCGAAGCAAGCACTTCCGGATGTTTTTTCCCCCATCTTATGGGGAACCCGTCCGGATTGCGGAGGCTTGGCTGCTCCGAAAAGGCGACGAGCCCGACTTGCGGCCGGGAAACAAGTGGTGGTGGTTCAAATCGGGGAACCGCAGTTTTTGGGATTATCCGCGGCAGGGCCCGGCCGCACTAGCCGAAGAGTACCCCGAGAACGGCGCACCGGATTGTCGTGCCAGCGAAATCGTGGACCTCAGCGCACGGATGGATGCAAACGGCCGGATTGAGTGGAACGTGCCCGCAGGCCGGTGGACCATTCTGCGTTTCGGATACACATTGGAGGGGCAGCGCGTCCGTTGGGGGTCTGAAGGTGGCCGCGATGGGTATGAGGCTGATACGCTCGGCAGCGCCGGCATCGAGTGCCACTTCCGAAACACCGCGGAGCCAATGCTGGAGGATGCGGCGGCGGCTGGCATAAAGCTGAAGTACCTGCACATCGACAGTTGGGAGCTGGGAGCGGACGTAAGGGGACAACAGCCCACCTGGTCGCCGGTCTTCCGCGATGAATTCAAAGCCCGGCGGGGGTACGACCTGCTGCCTTACCTGCCAGCGCTGGCCAGGCGGATCGTCAATAGCCGCGAAGCCACAGACCGGTTTCTTTTCGACTTCCGCTGGACGATCGGAGATCTGATCGCGGAGCGGTATTGGGCCCGATTGGCGGAACTCGCACACGAGCACGGGGTCGGGATTCGGACCCAGGCGGGTTACGGCACGTATCCTTATCCGCATATCGATGGACTGCGGTGCGCGGGATACAACGATGCCACCCAGGGTGAATTCTGGTACGGGTCTGAGATCATGTCGCAGTTCAACAGTTTTGGAAACGCAATCCGAACGGTGGCTTCGGCGGCCCATGTTTACGGACGGCGCATCGTTTCGGCCGAGTCGTTCACCACCGAGACGCACTGGCTGGACTATCCAGATGCGCTCAAGCCAGTCGGGGATGAGGCTTTCACCGACGGCTTGAACAGCATGGTATTTCTCGGGTCCACACAACAATCGAGCTTGGACATGAAACCTGGCCGGCAGTTGAACTTCGGCACTCATATCGACCGCAATATCACCTGGTGGGAGCAGGCGCGGAGCTTCTTCCAGTACCTGGCGCGATGTCAGTACCTGCTCCAACAGGGACTCTTCGTGGCCGATGTTGCGCATTTCTACGGTGAGGGCGTCACCAAGTTCGTGCCTTCGAAAGAGTACCTCCGGCCGGCGCTTGCGAGGGGTTATGACTTCGATGCGATCAATGCCGACGTGCTGCTGCACCGCATTTCTGTCCGCAACCGGCGCCTGGTGTTGCCCGACGGGATGAGCTATCGCGTGCTGTCATTGCCCGAGGACGCCACGATGTCGCCGGAGGTGCTCCGAAAGTTAAAGGATCTGGCGTCGGCCGGAGCGGTCATCGTGGGGCTCAAACCCCGTCAGGCGCCCGGTTTGAAGTACTCCGACGAGGAAGTGAAAATGCTCGCGGAGCAGATGTGGGGAAACTGCGACGGGCAGAAAGTCAAGCAGCGGCCGCTGGGCAGCGGGAGAGTTGTCTGCGGAATGTCCCTCGGCGAGGTCCTGCGGTCGGAAGGGCTTGCGCCGGATTTTGAGTATCGGGGCGTGGACGGCGGCACTGCCCTCAACTTCATCCACCGGTCCACTGGCGATACCGAAATCTACTTTGTCGCGAACCGCAGGGAACGTCAAGAGCAGTTGGAGTGCACGTTTCGAGTGAGCGGCAAGCGACCCGAACTCTGGGACCCCGTCACCGGAGAAACTCGTTCTGCGCCGGCATTCCGGCAGGTCGGCGGCCGGACAATTTTGCCCCTGGAGTTTCCGCCTTATGGCTCAATGTTCGTCGTCTTTCGCACTACCATCAGCCCGAATGCGAACGGCGCGGCCGCGCGCAATTTCCCGGTCTATTCAACGCGTAGCGAGCTGACCGGTCCGTGGAAGGTCAGCTTCGACCCTCGATGGGGCGGTCCCGCGGAGGTGGAGTTCGCCGAACTCGTGAGTTGGACAAAGCGGCCCGAGGAGGGCATCAAGTACTACTCCGGGACCGCGACCTATCGCAAGACGTTCGACCTGCCCCAGCAGCTTCAGCCATCGGGCAACAGGATCGCTCTGGATTTGGGCGATGTGAAGTACGTTGCCCAAGTGCGCCTGAACGGGAAGGACCTGGGTGTGGTGTGGACCAGACCTTTCCGGGTTGAGATTACGGACTCGGTCAAGCCGGCGGGGAACCTCCTGGAAGTCGATGTGGTCAACCTGTGGCCGAATCGGTTGATCGGCGACGTTGCCCTACCGTCTGAGAAGCGTTACGCGCAGACGAACATAAAAGGACCTTCGATCTTTCAGCCTTATGCGAAAGACGCCGAGCCGTGGGAGTCGGGTTTGCTCGGGAAGGTGCGCTTTTTGGTCGCCGCGGATTCTCCTGAGTAACGCGTATCCCGGTGGATACAACAACTGCACGCATCATCGCCCAAACTTCATAGCCGCTGCTCCAGTAAAGGTTCGCGCAGGCCGCAAGTCAGGGGTGTGCGCAGAGTTGGCGACGAGAGGTGGTCGGAACGGTAAACGGTGTTCGAAGAGAATCTGCTCTGTTCGGAACGCTAAGTGGCGTTTCCGGACATTCGATGGCCTGGGAGGGCGTTCAACCAGTTCTTGCCGGTATTGGAACGCAGAATCGGACTGTTTCGGAATGGCCCAGCAGAAGCTGCCCAGCACCATCTTCAAGACGCCGGCCCCTTGCCCGCAGGCTACCGATATTGACCCATAACGCCGCGTTCTTGCCACTGTGACCCAGCAGTGTGTGATTCCAGCTCATGCGAGCACGGTTCCACAGCACCGCGAGTCCCTCTTCCAGCCGGGGAACACCTGTAACCGAATGCTAGGCCGCCTTGCCAACGGATTCGCTCCATAAGCGTAGAATCAAATCCATGCCGAATCCCGAAGCGTTTGTTCTCATCAGCCACTCCCTTACGGACGCACCCTTCGCCGGCCAGTTCAACGCGCGAATGAAGAAACCGGGACCGCACGGCAGAAATCGATATGACGCGATGGATGAGACGGGGGCGCTCTTGAATCGACAGGTACCGAATATGCGACGAGAAGTCCGATCCATACTCTTCCTGAGTCTCTTGCTGCTACCATGCGTCTGCCTTCGAGCGCAGCAAGTTAGTTATCCATTCCAGGATCCGAACCTCGATGCCGACAAGCGCATCGAGAATCTGCTCTCGCTGATGACTATCGACGAGAAGGTCGCGTGCCTGGGCATCCGAATGGCCGTACCGCGCTTGGGTGTTCGGGAGGCTGGCGCGTCGGAAGGCATCCACGGCTTGCAGCAGCGCAGTTCCATGGGCTCGCGGCAGCCGATCGCGACCACACAATTCCCGCAGCCGCCGGGTATGGGCTCGACGTGGGATCCCGAGTTGGTTCGCCGGGCCGGTGCCGTCGAGGGCTACGAGGCCCGCTATATCACCGAAACCGCCAAGTACAATCGCAGGGTTTTGCTCGTCTGGGGACCGCAATCCGACCTTGCGCGCGATCCGCGTTGGGGACGCAGCGAAGAGGTCTATGGCGAGGATGCCTTCTTCAACGGCGCTATGGCGACCGCCTTTACCAAGGGCCTGCAGGGCGACGATCCAAAGTACTGGCAGGCCGCCGCTTTGTTGAAGCACTTCCTTGCCAATAGCAACGAGGACGACCGCTTCCGGTCGACCTCCTACTTTGACGAGCGGCTGTTCTGGGAGTATTACTCGCTGCCCTTCCGCATGGCCTACCAAGAGGGCGGCGCCCGCGCACTGATGGCCTCTTATAACGCATGGAACGGCACGCCGATGACCATCAACCCCGTCTTGCGCAGCGTCGTGCGCGGGCAGTGGGGCGGAGACATCATCTCAAGCGATGGCGGCGCCGTTGCACTGCTCGTCAACGGCCACCGCGCCTTCCCCGACCAGAAGGCTGCGGTGGTGGCCAGCATTAAGGCGGGCATCAATCAGTTTCTGGATCGCTATGCCGAGGAGACCAGAGCCGCGCTCAAGGACGGCTCGCTGACAGTCGCGGACCTCGACGACGTGCTGCGTCCGAAGTTCCGCACCGCGATCAAGCTCGGATTGCTCGACCCGCCGGAGATCGTGTCCTACTCCTCCATCAAGGATTCGCCCGAGCCGTGGACCACCGACAAGCACAAAGCGATTTCGTTGCAGATGGCGTTAGAGTCGGTCGTCCTGCTCAAGAATGAGGACTCCTTCCTGCCATTGGACAAGAAGAAGATCAAGTCAATTGCCGTCATTGGCTCGCTGGCCAATTCGGTCCACTGGGATTGGTACGGCGGCACACCGCCTTACGCCGTTACGCCGCTCGAGGGCATCAAGACCGAGGCCGGTCCGGAGATCACCGTCAATTACGCCGAGAGCGAGTTGGGCGGCGCAGCGGTGGCCGCGGCTCGCAAGTCCGACGTGGCGATCGTCATCGTCGGTAACGACCCGACGTGCGGCCCGGATATGCAGAAGGATTGGTACGCTAACGGTGCTACGCTACCCTGCACAGTCCCGGGCGACGGACGCGAGGGCCGCGACCGCGAGTCCATCCAGCTCTACCAGGAGCAACTTGTCAAGCAGGTCTGGACCGCGAACCCGCGCGCTGTCGTCGTGCTCGTCTCAAGCTTTCCGTTTGCTATCAACTGGAGCCAGGAGCACGTGCCCTCGATTCTGCACATGGCCCATTCCTCGCAGGACGAAGGCACGGCGATCGCCAAGGCCATCTTCGGCAGCTACAACCCTGGCGGCCGACTGATCACAACGTGGCCGAGGTCGCTCGATCAGATTCCGCCCATGATGGATTACGACATCCGCCATGGAAGGACCTACATGTACTTCCACGGCGACCCGCTCTATCCCTTCGGCTACGGCCTAAGCTACACCACGTTCCGGCTCGCCAATCTCAAAACAAGCACGCCGCAATTGCCAAGAGACAGCGCGGTCACCGTGCAAATTGACGTGACGAATACCGGCAGCCGGCCTGGCGACGAGGTCGTTCAGATCTACGCCAAGCACCTCGGCTCGAAAGTGGACCGGCCCCGTCTGCAACTTGTCGGATTCCAGCGCGTGTCGCTTCAGCCCAACGAGACCCGGACAGTGGAGATCCCAGTTCCTGCGTCGCGGCTGGCCTACTGGAATACGCAGGTCAAGGCGCTCCAGGTGGAAGAGGAGCGGGTTCGCCTGTTGGCCGGAGACTCTTCCGCCAACCTGCCGTTGAACACGACCGTCGAGGTCAAATAGCCACGACCGGTGGGGCTGCCGGCGGTGCCCTTCCGCACCGACGATTGGCCCGGCATCACCGAAGGCCGGTAGCCTGGCTGACGGAAAGTTGATCGACAAATTCGATCAATACGGAACGACTGGTTTGTCTTGTCCCTCCTCGGAGGGCTCAGCCAACGGTCTCGCGCGCGGGTCAACATCGATTACCACATCGCTTTCGACATCAACTACTACCGCGTGCCCTACAACCTGGTGCAGGAGTTGGCGGAAGTACGCTCGACTCCCACGACCATTGAGCTTTTCCATAAGGGCCAGCGTGTGGCTTCGCATTTGCGTGCGCGGGGTCAGGGTGCGCAACGATTGCGGTCTATTCGCGTCACACGATCTCTTCCTTTGCTGGATCCCAGCGGACTTTGCGCGCCTTCTTATAGGCTTCCACCGACATGACAATAGCCACCGCTTCTTCGAAGGCGCGATCGACGTGGCAGCGCGGGAGTTCGCGCGACCTGATGCAATCGATGAAATTCTCCATGTGGCTGCTTACCTTCAGCTCATCCGGATTCAGGGAGTAGTCCGGCGGCGGTTTCAAGGAGTAGTCCGGCGGGACCACGGCGTAGTTCGCTTTGTATAACCGGCAGTGGTTTTCATCGACCTCCAGGGTCGCTTCCCGTCCCAGCAATTGCAGAAATCGCCCCCCGTGAGAGTTATGTACCGTACTACCGAAAGCGATCGCCATCTTGCGCTTGGCGTAGTCGAACATCACGTGCCACTGGTCGGGCACATCGCGGTCGTCCTCCCAGGAGTAAATGGCGCCATGGGCCACCGCACTTTCCGGGATGCCCATGCCCACGATCATGTTAAGACCATCCCACAGATGGCTCATGCAATCGCCTGCCAGACCAGTGCCATAATCCCAATAGCATCGCCACGTAAAGAACCGCTCGGCATTGAATGGACGCCGGGGAGCATTGGCGATGAACCGATCCCAATCGATGGTCGCTGGACCAGCATCCTTCGGCATCACTGTGTTTAGAAAATCGCCAGCATAAAACTTCCACATGGGATAGGAAAGGCCGTGGTCATAGTAGATGCGGACCAGCGGCAACTTCCCCAGTATGCCGGACTGGTAAATCTCCCTGGCCTTGTTATAGCTCGGCTGGCTGTTGTATTGATGACCCAACTGCATGATCACCCTGTTCTCTTTGACGGCCGTCCGCATCGCCTTCGCATCCGCCAGCCGCGTGCACCACCCTTTTTCCACGTAGATGTCTTTTTTCGCCTGCGCGGCCCCGATCGTTATCGGTGCGTGCCAGAAATCGGGCGTGGCGATGATGACGGCATCCACGCCGGGAGCCTCGATCGCCTGCTCCCACGCACGCTCGATACGCACGCTGCCGTTCTTGCACAAGCTCTTGGCGCGTTGCCTGTTCCCCTCGTACAGATCGCAGATAATACGAATCTCCACGCCCGGAATCGCTTGCGCCTGTTGCATGAGGTACGTGCCTCGCAGGCCGACGCCGATCGAAGCGACACCGATCACCCCGCCGGGGTTACGCTGCGAAGTCATCGCAGGCGCCTGTTGGGCAACACCACCGAGCGCCGCGCCCACCGCGACCTGCCCCAAAAACGTTCTTCGTTTAAGATCTTCGTCTTTCATGCCCGGCATCCTTTCGTTCAGTTCAACCGCTCCACGATTTCCTTGCAAATGCGCGCTACCGCTGCAACCTGCACCTTCGCCCCCAGGGACTGCTCCACTTCGGTGCTTTTCAGATTTATTACTCCCAAACCGTAGCCTACTACGAATAGAGCACGAAATATCGCAGCCGGCGCTCTCGCAATGGATTGAGGAGTCGTCATTGGCGAGCTTGCAGCAGCGGATGCTAAAGCCGGACGGGCGGTTAACGAAGCAGGGCAAAAACTGCGTCTTGCAGCAGCGAGGACGGCACCCGGAGGAAAGAATGTAACTCGCAGGATTAAGGTAAGGCGGCTGGGTATATGCTGAATCAGGAGTCGGGAATCCGAAATGGGAATCCCGGTTAAGGAGACCAACATGGTGTTCGCCCTGCCAGGCAACTTGTCCGTTCGCCTTGCGCTCATACTGCTCGCCTTCTTCGCCGTAGGATCGAGCCTGGCCCAGGACATTGATCTCTCTTCAAATTACCAATGGAAGCCAGTGCGGATCGGCGCCGGCGGGTGGATGCGCGGAATGGCGGTCAGCCCCAGCGACTCGACCCGCAGGTACGCCCGTGGCGACGTTGATAACGTTTATCGCTGGGACCAGGCGAGTCAGCAGTGGTATCCGACCAAAATTGCGAGTGCGATGCCGGCGAGTGTCACGGTCGCGCCCACGAATGCGGGTGGCGGAGCAATCGCAATCGATCCGCAAGATCCCAACCATGTTTGTGTCGTATATACATTTACTTATTCGACGGACCTTCGCACCGACCCCTTATACCCGAACTTTCCGTCTTACCTGAATGTGTATTGCAGTAGGGATGGGGGTTTGACGTTCCAGGCGGGCAGTCTGTCGCTGCAAGGGGATCTCAGTCTCGAGACTACTGGAGAGCGGCTGGCCATCGATCCAAACAACGGTAATGTTCTTTATCTGGGCAGTCCTAAACACGGTCTTTTTCGCAGCACTGATGGCGGCACGACTTGGACCCTGGTGAGTGGTGGTGGATATCCCGCCAATACGACCGCACTAAAATATGAGGCGCAATTGCCACGCTTCGATGGCGGCTCCGGCACGGTCTCGGCTAACGGCGTAACCTCGACCGCGATTCTCTATGTGACTTACATCAAACATTATGAGCATTATGACAGGGATGCCAACGCTGCGATCGGCGGAGGCGTGTTGAAAAGCGCAGACGGCGGCGTGACGTGGACCGACGCCAGCGGAACGATCTACAGCGGCACCGAAACAACCGCCTTCGCAACCGTGGATACGGCCGGCAACTTATTGGTGGCAAGAACCTCGGCGAAATATCTCTACAAGTTAAGCCGCGCCGGCTTCTGGACCCGACTTAGCATCACGTATGCCCCTGTCGGCATCGCCGTGGACGCCTCCAATCCGCAGCGGATCTTCATTGCCGGTCAGGGCGGTGGGCTGGCGCGTTCACTCAATGGCGGCACGAGTTGGACCGATCTGGGCGGCAGGCTGACATTCTCCGCGACGCAGCCGATTCGCTGGCTGACGCCATCGCCGCTCTATCCGCAGCATCATTACATCTCGTTGAGTGGGCTCTATATGGATCCCAGCGGCAAGCTGTGGATAAACTGCGGGAACGACGGCATCATTACGGCAACCCCGAACGATGCGACAGACACGAGCGCGAATCCCCCGGTATGGACCAGCTCATCGGCAGGCATCGAGGAGATGGTCGCGGAGGAAGGTGTCCTGCCCCCCGGTGGGAAACCGGCACTCACGGTTGAGGACGAGTCGCTGTTTACGATCTCAGATCCGGACACTTTTACGGCACTACACTTCCCGATCATCCCGTGGGGTAACGGAAACAACGGCCTGTCGTCGGGGCAGGACATCAGCTATGCGCCAAATCAACCTTTGTATATGGCGCAAACCTCGGCCAATGCCGGTTCGGCGAATCCGCTATTAAGACAGTCGCAGTTCGGCGGCTACAGCGACGACGGAGGCCTGACGTGGATCTTGTTCCCATCCGTCGTAGCCGGCACACATCCCTGCGTCCTGTATGACGGACTCATCGCCGTCTCGACCCGGCCCGTTGGCCACGAGAACGATCCGCCCGGCTCGGACAATCTGGTCTGGATGCCAAGCAATGCCGGCACAGAGGGCACCTTTGGGCAGACTCCCGCGCCGTTTTTCTCCAAGGATGGCGGGGCGAGCTGGACCCAGACCGCATCCTTTAACGGCATAAGTGGGTCCATATCCGAGGCCCTATGCGGCAAAGGGACTCCCTCCTACATGTTCATGCCCCCCTTTTGGGGCGACTGGCTCTGGGGCGACTGGGTTTATGGGCTCAGGCAGCACAACCTGGTCGCCGACCCAATGACGCCAGGGACGTTCTACGCGCACCTCACGGCCGGCGGCTTCTGGCGGAGCACCGATGGTGGCGTGACCTGGACCCGGACTACGGGCAGCAATCAGGTGGCACAGCGAACGCACCATGGACAAATGGCGGCGGTCCCCGGCGTCTCCGGCGATCTGTGGTATGTAGACGGCCGTGAAGGCGCCACGGCGCACGGACTTTACCACACCACCAATGGCGGAAACTCATTTACGCGGAGCGGCCTCTTTGACTACGCCTGGGTGCTCGCGCTGGGCAAACCGGTCTCCGGCGCGACCTATCCCACGATTTACGTTTATGGGAGGTACACTGGCGACCCGAAGTGGGGCATCTTCCAATCGACCAATGGTGGAACGAGCTTCAACCGCATCTCATATTACCCGTATGGTCTCTTCGACTGGCCCGTTTCCATGGCGGCAAGCTGGGACGTCTTTGGAACGGTCTACCTGGGTTTCCAAGGGAACAGCTTCTACTACTGCGAATACTATCCGCCGAACGTTCTTCCCGCCGCGCCATCCATTACTCCAGGTGACGGAAGCCTTATCTCAAGGTTTGGATCCTCCGTCAGCGTCACTTTGGCCAGTACCACGACTGGAGCGACGATTTGGTACACAACGGACGGTTCGACGCCCACAGAGACCAAGGGAACTGTTTACACAGCGCCGATAACCATCACCGCCACTCCCGCGCTGCAACAGATCACGCTGAAAGCGATCGCATATGCCGGCGATCGGGACAGCCCCATCTCGAATGCGAACTTTGTGATCCAATTGGGTCTTGCTAAGGCTCGGACACAGGCGGCGACACCAACGTTTTCTCCTGCGGGCGGCGTCTACACGGCGCCGCAACTGGTTACAATCGCTTCCACCACTCCTGGAGCGGCTATTCGATACACAACCGATGGAACCACTCCAACTCCAACCACGGGGACGCTGTACATCGGCACCCCAGTCACGGTTGCGACGACTACTCTCAATGCAATCGCATATAGGTCGGGCAATGTTCCAAGCTCGGTAGCGTCTCAGCAGTGGCAGCTTGCAGTCGTACCGGCCAACCGAACGCAAGCGTCAAAGAATGAAACGCTGTTCCGCCGTGCTCGTGGCCGAGGACATCGCGCCCCGACACGTGAACATCCTGGAGCTGATCAGTCGAGGCGTCCCCCTGCTGGCCCTCCATGCGGAGCCATCGGCATGCACGGAGGGCACTACGCTCCGATTCAGGGCCGTCGAGCTAGGCTGATTCACGACGCCAGGGAGACCCGAGCAGCTGTTCCACATCGCGGACGAGTTGATTACTCCGTGGGATGGCTCGGCGCTATTCTCTTTTCGCGAGCAAGATGTTTCACGCGCCTGAAACGGCCGTTGTCTAGCCAGCAGAACTTGTCCGGAACTTGCACTCATTCTCGGAGCGAAATCTGCCAGGCGTAACGCCTGTGAACCGGAGGAAGACCGTGGTGAATTGACTCTGGCTAGTGAAGCCGCAGCGATGCGCCACCTCGACGAGCGGTAGGTCCGCATACGCGAGCAATTGCCGTGCCCGGTCCACTCTTCGGTGACAGACGTACTGATGTGGGGTAAAGCCCGTCGTCTGCCGGAACATCTTGACGAAATAGTTGGGGCTCAATCCGGCGACTTTGGCAAGCGCACCGAGAGAAAGGTCGCTTTCGAGAGACTCATCAATGTACTTGCGAACCCGACGGGTGCGTGCCGGTCCGAGTCCAGTGCCAAGGCCCGACAACAACTCCGCACCGGCATTGTAGTGGCGCCACAGATGCCTCGCCAGCACCGTGACCACTGAATCGGCGAAGAACCTGCTAAGCTCATGCATTTCGCATTCGAAGTACAGAGCGCGTCCCAATTCCTCAAGCAATGCATCACGCCCCACGTGCACGGGTTGCAGGTCAACGCGGACCCCTTGCAAGACCTGGCCCGCCTGAGTTGACAGGAATCGCTTGCTGAGATAGACAGTGACAATACTCGCGCTTCGCAGCCACAGGCAGCTATGGGGCACGCCAGGCGGGATGACGGCAATTGCGTTTCCGATCACTTCCTGGCGTTCGAGAGAGCCGGAACTCGCCCGCCAATCCAGGCGACCGCGGACCTCCAGTCCAATGGTGACCTGCGCACAGTCATGGGTGTGTTCGCGCCACGTGTTGCGTGGTTGTTCAGCCGCGTAGATCCAGTAACCATCGCCCTCAAACCAGAAAGACTGCGCTGATAGAGCGTCGTCAGCCCCCGCGAGAACGAGGCGCATGTCTTCCCGTGCCGCCATGACTGTTTTACACCGTCATCTGGAATTTCCTAGGATTCCGTAATCCTCAGGAAGAAACGAAAAGACCCATCATCCAGACTCCCCGATACTCCAATCAGAGGTGGTAGCCGTCGTTCCTAAAGGCTTGGGAATATCCACGATTTCGATTGTAGCACGCTGGTGGTCGAATCCCTTCTAGGGAGTCTCGCGGGTTCACGGAACGCGCCAGGAGTTCGCAGAGAGGTCGAGCCGTGATTCCAGAGGATTTGAGGGCCGGGCTTACAAAATCAATGAGCGCCTTGTCCCGGGCAATCGACGGTCTTCAACGGTCAGTGTTCGAATTGGCGAAGCGCCAACCGGCGGTGGATGCCGGAATTCGCGCCCGCAACTCCAGTGCTGGTCCAACGCGAGTGTCCCGTGGCGGCGTAAGCGCCCAGGGCTCCGGCGACCAACTGGTACAGATCGCATTGCGCGTCCTCAAGGAGATGCCGGCCCGAGACCGGGAGGTTCTATCACGGTTTTACGTGTACCAGGAGCAACCGGAAGGAATTCAGCGGGCTCTGGGCATCACCGAGACACAGTTCCGGCGGGTGAAATGGCGTGCCAAGTCCCGTTCCGAGGAACTCCGGGAACTGAGCAACGCTTAAGCGGACAAAATGGAAGCAGGGCCGAGGTCGAACACCGCGTGACGGCGCCAATGCCTACCCGCGGCTGATGAAACGTCCGGAAGAGGCAAGGATCGAATGCGTGAGGACATCAAACCAATTCTGTTTGGCGCGGAGATGAGCACTATCGGTGACGCCGAACCCGGGCTGCGGCGGAAAAACGAACGCCTTCTGGTGCGGATTGCCGAGCTCGAACGCCGTCTGGGCGCCTTCGCGACGTCGTCCCTCGTGGCCGGCGACGCCTGCCAGCCTTCTCATCCGGAAGCCGAATCCGGTGGAAACGACGATGGCCGCGTCCGACGGAACCCGACGGCGGAGGCGTTCAGACGCAGTGAACTCAGGTGCTGCCCCCTGCTCGAAACGGCCGTGGATGGGATCCTCCTCCTCGATACGACAGGTTTGGTGGACTGCAACCAGTCGGCCGCGCACATTTACGGGCTCGCCAAAGAGGATCTGATTGGACGCTCTCCAACTGATTTCAGTCCCGAGTTTCAGCCCGACGGGCAGCCGTCCGCCGAAGCGTTCGCCATGAGAGCGGCGGCTGCGTTGGCCGGGGAAGGGCAGCACTTCGAGTGGGTGTCTCGGCGGGTCGGCGGCGCCCTCTTTGACATGGATGTGACGCTGGCTCGAGCGGGCGAAGCGGGAAGCACCCTGCTGCTGGCGATCTTCCGCGACGTCACCGAGCGCCGGTACACCGAGAGACGGCTGCGGGAGTCCGAGGGGAGGTTCCAGATTACTTAAATGAATGGCCCAGACGCACTGTTTCTGGCCACACTGGAAGAAGGCATCATTGTCAACTGCAACTCTCTTTGCGAGGAGCTCTTCGGCTATTCGAAAGAGGAGGTCATTGGCAAGACGGCGCTTGAGCTTGGCCTCTATTCCGATGTGGCCGACCAAGCCAGGCTGGTAGCCGAGCTCAAGGCAAGAGGCCGGGTCTCGGGCTTCGTGACGAAGCTGCGAAAGAAATGCGGGGACTCGTTTGTCGGTTCGCTCTCCATGGTTATGTTAATGGTCAACGGCAAGCAGCACACCGCCGGAGCAATCCGGGACATCACCGCGGCCCAGCGCGCCGAAAGAATATTGCGGGTGCTCCTCCAACTCTCACAGCGCCAAACGCAGAACGTGCGGGATCTTCTGGATAATGCGCTAAGCGAAGCTATAGGCCTGACCGAGAGTAAGATTGGGCACATTCACATCTATGACGAGAGTCGCCATGAATTCATCCTGAACACCTGGTCGAAAGAGACTTTGCCAGAGTGTGCGATCGCTAACCCGCGGACCTGTTGCAAGCTGGAAGAAACTGGCGCTTGGGGCGAGGCTGTACGCCAACGCAAGGCTGTCGTCTTAAACGACTTTCAGGCAGATCATCCCTCGAAAAAAGGGTATCCGGAGGGTCACGTTTCCATCAGTCGTTTTATGACCTTGCCAGTCTTCAAGGGAAACAGCATCGTGGCCGTTGTCTGCGTAGCCAACAAAGCCAATGCCTATGACGACACCGACGTATTGCAACTCACCCTCCTAATGGACGGTGTGTGGAGATTAGTCGATCTCAGACAATCCGAGCAGGCTGCTCGGGAGGCCAACGAGAGGCTTCTCACGATCGCCAAATGCATCCCGGACACGCTTTGGTCAACCGACTTGTCCGGCCGGTTCACCTATGTCAGCCCTAGAGTGGAACGTGCCTTCGGCTGGACGGCCGCGGAGTGCATGGAACTCAACTGGCGGGACTTCGTCGGGCCCGAGAATGCAGTCAGAATTGGGCTCGTCTTGGAAGAAGAGTTGGAGAGGGCGGCATTACCACAGTTTGACCGCCACGCCGTTCGCACCATTGAATGGGAGCTGCTCCGCAAGGACGGCACTACCTCCTGGGCTGAGGTCAACGCCAGTTTCATTTGGTCGGACGATGGGACGCCGATCGGCTGCACTGGCGTGACGCGAGACATTACGGAGCGGAAAGAGGCCGAGACTGAGCGAGAAAAGCTTCGCGTGCAGCTCGCTCACGCTCAGAAGATGGAATCTATCGCGCGTCTGGCAGGCGGAGTGGCTCACGATTTCAACAATCTGTTAACGGTCATCAGTGGCTACGCCAATTTAGCGCTAGCCCGACTGAGAGCTGACGATCCGCTTAGGGTCCAGATGGAGGAGATTCGTCAGGCAGGAGAGCGGGCCGCGGGACTTACCCGGCAATTGCTGGCATTCAGCCGCAAGCAACTCCTACAGCCCCGCATACTAAGTCTCAACTGCCTGGTGAGGGACATGCAGTCGTTTCTGCAACGCCTGCTGGGCGAAGACGTGGAGGTATTGCTTTCGTTCGCAACGGAGGACCTCACGGTGCACGCGGATCCGCACCAACTGGAGCAGGTCATCATGAATCTGGCGGTGAATTCCAGGGATGCCATGCCCGGAGGCGGCCGGCTGCTCATCGAGACAAGCCTTGTGGAGCGCGACGAGAGTTATCAGAAGCTGCATCCGGAGGCTCGCCTGGGCCGCTATGCCCTGCTGGCAGTGAGCGATACCGGATTGGGAATGGATGAAGCGACGCAGCAGCGGATCTTCGAGCCCTTCTACACCACTAAGGAAGTCGGGAAGGGCACAGGGCTGGGGCTGTCGATGGTCCAGGGCATCGTGGCACAGAGCGGCGGCCACATCAATGTCTACAGCGAGCCAGGCCGAGGTACGACGTTCAAGATCTACCTGCCCGCACTGGCCGAGGCGACAACTGACGTCGAGCAGCCGGCGGCCGTGGCGGAGCCGGGGGGGAAAGAGACGATCCTGGTGGTGGAGGACCAGGAGGAAGTCCGCAGGTTGGTGGTCGCGGCGTTGAAAGCATATGGATACCGTGTAATCGAAGCGGCCGACGCAGGGGCGGCGCTGCTGATCTGCGAGCAGGAAAGCGCGCGTATCCACCTGGTCTTGACGGACGTGGTGATGCCGCACATGAACGGCCGCGAACTGGTTACCCGACTGAGAAAACTGCGGCCTGAGATCAAGGTTCTATACATGTCCGGATACGCCGACAACGCCATATTGCAGCATGGAGTGCTGGACGCGGGCACTGACTTCATCGAGAAGCCTTTCACGCCGGAAGAGCTCGCCGGAAGGATCCGGGCGGTGTTGGGACCGCCGGCACCGGCGGCTCGCATTCTGGTGGTCGACGATGAAGTCGGAGTGCGCGATTTCCTGCGCGAGGTTCTGGCGGGTGTGGGTTACGACATATTGGAAGCGGAGAACGGCAAAGAAGCAGTGCGGCAGTTCAGGACAGCCGAGGTCGATCTGGTGATCATGGACCTGGCGATGCCGGAGCAAGAAGGAATCGAAACCATACAAATCCTCCGCCGGATGCGGCCTCAGCTCAAGATTATCGCGGTGTCCGGCCAATTTGCAGGCCTCTTGCTCCGCGCGGCGAAAATCCTCGGGGCTCAAGCATCGATCGCCAAGCCCATTGAGGTGAATGAGTTGCTGGACACCGTCGCGCGCGTGATGTTCGGCAGGGAGGAGCCCGCGTGAGTAACCCTTGCACCGGGACCCTTGATAAAACCGTGGCGGGCCCTGCACGAGAGAAGCTGCGAATTCTAATCCTGGACAACCACGCTGTCGTGCGGCGGGGTGTCAGGCAGATCCTCACCGGAATATTCGACTGTTCTCAATTCGGCGTGGGCACATTTGGGTCGGAGAGCCTCGATCTGGCGCTCGGCGAGCAATGGGACCTGGTGGTTATTGCTATCGACCTGCCGGATCGACAAGCACTCGATCTGCTGACCGAATTGAATAAGAAGCGCCCAGACCAGCCGATACTCGTGTTCACTGGTCGCGTGAAGTTCCAGGGCGCGGTAGGCGCGGTCACGGCCGGTCCAGAGGATAACGTCGAGATGGCGACCGATCCTCAGGAAGGGAGCTCCGCAGCCCCCGAGCTCCGAGCAGATGGCCCAAGCATCCAACTCACCATGGCTGCGGGGGCGCCGCCGGGCGCGGCGGGACTACGGCGCGGGCGCCCCACTCATGGAAGCCTGTCAATCCGTGAGCGGGAGGTGCTACGGCTGCTGGGCGCGGGCAAAACTGTGAAAGAGATCGCCGCTCGCCTGGAACTCAGCGAAAAAACCATCAGCACCTACCGGAACCGCGTACTCTTCAAGCTCGGATTGAAGACCACCGCCGAGTTAGTTCGCCACGCTGTCATTCACCGTTTGGCGGACTGACAGCTTCCGTGTAGGAGAAATGCTGACAGCGAAATACCGACAATCCATGTCGCCCGTTGTGCCGATAACTGAATCAGCACGCTAGCCGGATGGCCGGGGGCGAGAATCTCCCCTACTCGAAAGTCGAGGCGGGGCCGCAAGGCTTCGAGGGAGAGATTAAGAGCCTCCAAACCACCATTTCGGCAGACGAGCGGTTCGCCAGATTCTGAGTAACGGATGAAAGTACTAACTCAACGGGAGCATATTGTGAAGAACCTCAAAAACATCTTGTTATTTTTCTTGCTGTGCGCCGTCGCTGGGAGCGGCGCCGACCTCGGCCAGACGGGCAACGTTTACCCGTTGGGCGCCGAAGGAATCGACGCTGCGTCAACCCCGCCGCCGGGCTTCTATTTGCGGTGGTACACCTTTGAGATTCACACCACTGCCATGTGTGATTCCAAGGGCAATGCCGTTCCGATGGGTTTCAACGTGAATGTGTTGGCGACCGCGCCACGCCTTATCTGGATCACCAAGAAAAAGTTCCTGCGCGCCGACGTGGGAATGGATGTTCTGGTGCCCATTGAGGACATCAATCTGAAGATCGCTGTGGAGGGCTTCAAGCAGAGTAGCATCTCGATGGGCGATCTCTATTTCGATCCAGTCATCTTGTCCTGGCATGGCAAGCACTACGATGCTGGCGTGGCGCCGTCTTTTTTCGCGCCCACCGGAACCTGGGACCGGCAGAGTGCGACCAAGGCGGGCAGCGACGAATGGACGATCATGCCGACTTTCGGCGCCACCTGGTATCCCGACTCGAAGAAGAAGTGGTCTGCGTCAGCCCTGGGCCGCTACGAGTTCCACGCAACTAAGGAGGGTGAGGCCGTTAAGATGGGCGACGATTTTCACGTGGAATATGGCCTCGCCAACGCAGTGCGGCCGCTGTTGAAAATCGGGGCGGTGGGCTATATGCAGCGGAAGGTCACGGAGGACTCGGGCAAAGACGTCACCTGGGATGCGTCGGTGAGGGATCGTGTCTTCGCGAGCGGCATTGAAGTGATGAAGATCTTCCCTCGGCAAATGTTCTTCGTGCAGCTACGTGGGCTGTTTGAGTATGGTGCCCGCGGCAGATCGCAAGGCGAGGCGCTTGTCCTCGTATTGACGAAACGCTTCCAGCCACGTGAAGGCGGATAGGCATTCTGATTCGAAACGAGGAGACACCCCATGTACAAGATTGAGAAGCGTAGTTCAGGCTTTTTTATCACACTCGGCGGGTTCATCGAACCGGCCGAGATGAAGGAGTGGCTGGAAGAGTCCAAGAACAAACTGGCAGGCGTCATCAGTTCCTTCGGTGTGATCGTGGACATGCGGACTCTAGCGCCCCTGCCTTCTGCCGCGCAGGCCATCATGGTCGAGGGCCAGCAGCTTTATAAGCGGGCCGGTATGCAGCGTTCCGCTGTTATCCTTAGCAACGCAGTAACGACCGTCCAGTTCCGCCGCCTCGCCAAGGAGTCAGGGATTCACACTTGGGAACGTTACCTGGACGCGTCCGCCGAGCCGCAATGGCAGCAGAAGGCGGTTGATTGGGTCACTTCCGGTAAGGATCCCGACAAGAACAGTTAATGCCGGGAGTGGGCCGGCTTGAATCCCCTTTCGGCTTGGCCCCTAACCGCGCATTGAGGTAGTCCGCTGCGTCGCTGTTCTATTGCGGGCGCCGTTGGCTCCACGTTGCGGCGCAAAGGGATCGGACGTTCCTCCGGTGCACTCTTCTGAGAGTGGAGTGAAGGAGCACAAATGGTCGATATCCGCCCACCAGAACACTGCAACGAACGGCTGCGTGAATTGCGACGGATGGCAACCGTGAGCTTATCGGACGTCCGAACACAACAGGGGATCGAGAATCAGGCGCCGGCGACGGCGTAGTAACGCGATGGAAATGCAAAGGAGCAAGGAAAATGGCAAGACAGATCGAGGACGACCGGCGAGTTCCTCCCGGCCGCAAACCGTCCACCGGCCCCGCCGTTTTGGACGGTCCAGTAACAGATGCGCGGGAAACGCAAACCAGGCACCTGCTTCGAGAAGAACTACTGCGGGTGACCACCGCGCTCCAGCAAGGCCGCCTGGCGGAGCGGGTGCGGGCCGACGCGTTCCAGGGTGACGACCGTAGCATCGTTGAGAGCCTCAACGGGATGCTGGATGCGGTCATCAAACCGCTGAATGTGTCGGCTGAGTACATGGACCGCATCTCCAAGGGCGACATCCCGCCCAAAATAACCGACACCTACAACGGCGATTTCAACGAGATCAAGAACAACCTGAACAACTGCATCGACGGCCTCAGGGGCTTGGTCGAGTCGAATGCGGCACTCAAGAGGATGGCGGTCAACGATTTTAGCAAGCCCGTGGAAGGAGATTATGCCGGGGTCTATGCGGAGGTGGCACAAGCCACGAACCAGGTGCGAGACAGGATTCTGCATGTAATCAACTTCTTCAAGGACATCGCCAAAGGCGATCTGGGGGAAATAGCGTCTCTGAAGGCCATGGGCAAGCGGTCCGAACACGATGAACTCGTTCCGGCAGCTATCACGTTGATGGAAAACCTGAACCAAATGACCAACGATGCCACTGGCCTGGCAAAGGCTGCTGTGGAAGGCAAGCTGGCCACGCGCGCCGATGCCAGCAAGCACCAGGGCGACTATCGCAAGGTCATCGAGAGCTTCAACCTGACGCTGGACAACGTCATCAAGCCGCTGAACGTCTCCGCCGAGTACGTTGACCGCATCTCGAAGGGCGACATTCCGCCCAAGATCACCGACAATTACAACGGCGACTTCAACGAGATCAAGAACAACCTGAATACCTGCATCGAAGCCCTCAATGGGCTGCTAAACGCCTCGGCGGAAACGTACCAAGCACAAAAGGCCGGTGACGTCGAGGCCTTTATAGACGCCGAAAAATTCCAAGGCGCTTATCAGCGCATGGCGAAGGACGTTAATGAGGCGTCGCGTCTTCACATAAACAACATATTCAAGATCCTGCAAATCATCGGCTCGTACGCTGAGGGCGATTTTTCGATGGTGCTGGACCGATTGCCAGGAAAGCAGGTTATCGCCAATGAAAAGATGGATCTCCTGCGAGGCAATCTGACCCGCTTAGTTGCGGAAACCACTTCGTTGACGCACGCGGCTGCGGAGGGACGACTGGCAACGCGCGCTGACGCGTCCAAGTTCGCTGGAGACTTCCGCAAGGTCATCGAGGGCTTCAACCTGACGCTGGACAACGTCATCAAGCCGTTGAACATGTCCGCCGAGTACGTGGACCGCATCTCGAAGGGCGACATCCCGCCCAAGATCACCGACAGCTACAACGGCGACTTCAACGAGATCAAGAACAACCTGAACAACTGCATCGATAACATCCGGGCGCTGGTGGCCGAGGCGGCGTTGCTGGTGAAGGCGGCGGGGGAAGGAAAGTTGGCCGCACGCGCAGACGCAACAAAGCACCAGGGCGAGTACCGCAAGATCGTCGAGGGCGTCAACGAGATACTGGACGCCATCCTGCTGCCGATCGGCGAAGGCAATCGGATTCTCGCGCTAGTTCGTGGAGGCAATTTGCGAGAAAAGGTCGAGATTGCCTGCAAGGGCGATCACGAAAAAATGAAGAATGCTGTCAACGGCGTGCACGACTGGCTGACCGAGTTGGTGGCGTATGTAACGAGGATCGCCAACGGCGACATGACCTCATCGATGGACAAAGCTTCCGAACAGGACCAGATCCATGAGTGGCTCGTATTGTTGAAGAATAACATCAACGCACTGGTGGGAGACGCTGCGATGCTGTCCAAGGCGGCGGTGGAAGGCAAACTGGCGACGCGCGCCGATGCCTCGAAGCACCAGGGCGACTATCGCAAGATTGTCGAGGGCGTCAACCAGACCCTCGACGCGGTGATCGGCCCAGTGAACTTTTGCGCCGGGTACTTGGAACGTATCTCGAAGGGCGACATTCCGCCCAGGATTACCGACACCTTCAAAGGCGACTTCGACGGGATTAAGAACAACTTCAACAACTGCATCGACAACATCAACGCACTGGTGGGAGATGCGGCGTTGCTGGCCAAAGCCGCGGCTGACGGGCGGGTGGGAACCCGGGCCGACGCTACAAAGCACCAAGGTGACTATCGAAGAATCATCGAAGGCGTCAACAGCACGCTGGATGCGATCGTCGAGCCCTTGAAGGTCACGGCGCAAAACGCGACGACGTTGGCCTCCTCCTCCGAAGAACTGACGGCGGTCAGCCAGCAGATGGCGGGGAACGCCGAGGAGACTGCAACGCAAGCGAACGTAGTCTCTGCGGCCAGCGAGCAGGTTTCGAGGAATGTTTCCTCGGTCGCATCGGCCTCCGAGCAGATGCAGTCCTCAATCCGCGAGATCGCCAAGAACGCCAACGAGTCGGCTCGGGTGGCCAAGAATGCCGTCAGTGTGGCGCAGACGACCAATGTAACCGTGAAGAAACTGGGCGAATCCAGCCAGGAGATCGGCAACGTGATCAAGGTGATTACCTCGATCGCGCAGCAGACCAACCTGCTGGCCCTCAATGCGACTATCGAGGCGGCCCGCGCCGGCGAAGCGGGCAAGGGCTTTGCTGTGGTGGCCAATGAAGTGAAGGAACTGGCCAAGCAAACAGCCAAAGCCACCGAGGATATCGGCCAGAAAATTGATGCGATCCAGGGCGATACCAAGGGTGCCGTCAAGGCGATCGAGGAGATCGGCACCATTATCAACCAGATCAACGACATCTCCAACAGCATTGCCACGGCGGTGGAAGAACAGACAGTGACCACCAACGAGATTGGCCGCAGCGTGACCGAAGCTGCCAAGGGAGTCGAACGACATCGCCAAGAACATCGGCGGGGTGGCCATGGCGGCGAAGAATACCACGCAGGGCGCCAACGACACGCAGAAGGCATCGCAAGAGTTGAGCCAGATGGCGGCGCGACTGCAGACAGTTGTGGCGAAGTTTACGTTCTGATTGAGCCCAGAACCTGGGGAAGGCCCGGCGGTGTCTATCCATCCGCCGGGCCACGCCTTAACCAAACAATACAGGTGAAATAATGGCGAAAGCGCTAGTTGTAGACGATTCGAGAGCCGTTCGAATGATCCTCTCCAAGACCTTGAAGGAACTCGGGTTCGAGGTTCGCGAGGCGGCCAACGGCAGAGAAGCTCTGTAGTTGATGGAAGCCGAAAAGACAACCGTGAAACTGGTTCCGGCGGGCTGGAACATGCCTGAGAAGATCGGGCCGGAACTGCTCACGCGATTGCGGCAACGCCCCGGGCTTGCTTCGTTGGTGGTGTTGACCCGCACTAGTCATCGTCCGCGCGGACAAACCGATCCATGATCGGCCAAAACCCGCCAACAACAGGCCTTTGACGAACTGGTGGGTGTGAACAGGGTGGTGCGTCACCGGACATTGACGCACCATCCGGGCCCTGGCTGGCCGGTTCTGCCCGCAATCATCTCAGCCTGAGCTCCGGTTTCAGCCTACTCCTTGGCCTTGAGCCGGTCCTTGTTCGCTGCGATGAACGCCTTGATCTCGTCGCTCATCGCCAGCAGTTTCTCCCACTGCTCCCTGTACAGCGTGACTGGGAATCGCCCCAGGCCGTAGACCGACACCCCGCCCTTCTCGCTGACCTTCAGCATGGTGTTGCCCCCACGCTGCCCGCGCTTCTTCAGAGCCTCGTTCTCGGCTTTCACGCGTTCGAGTTCTGCCCGCAATTCCTCTTCGTTCATCGCTTGCTTCAATCCTTCACCCCGCCTCAGCCAGTCAGCCCGCGTTTACTCCGCCACGTCCAACCCGTCGGCCACAGCGGCGGCGACCAGATCTCGTGCGTCCCCCTCATTCGCGCGTGAATTCGTCGATCAGCGTCAGCAGCCGCAGGCTGCGCCCGTCGTGCGTGCGGGCCTGCACGAAGTCGTAACTCCAGACATGATTCTTGCGCTCCGGCCGCAGCCGGATGCAGGACCCATCGTTCAGCCACAGGCGCGCCCGTGGCTTCTGTTTGGCCGGTACTTTCAACCCCTCGCGCCGCCAGATGCGCTGTATCCGGTCCTTGCCCACGTGCCAGCCATCCCGGTTCAGCAAGGCGGTGATCCGACGGTATCAGTAGCGGCCGTACTGGCTGGCCAGCGCGATGATCGCCTTGGTCAGTTCGTTTTCATCATCCCGCTGCGTCGGCTGGTAACGCTGCATGCCGCGCGGCTGATTCACCAGGCGACACGCCTGCCGTTCGCTGAGTCCCTTTTCCCGAGCGTGCTCGACGGCCACGCGGCGCCGCTCGGGACTCAAAAGTTTCCCTGGGCGATGTCCTTCAGGATCTGCTTCTCCAGCGTCAGATCGGCGACCGCGCGCCGTAACTGCGCATTCTCTTTCTGCAGATCCTTCAGCTTCCTGGCCTGCTCCAGCTTGAGGCCGCCGTATTCCTTGCGCCAGCGGTAGAACGTCTGCTCGGTGATCCCTGCTTCCTTAGCGGCTAGCGCAATCGACTTGCCCTGGCTCAGGAGCACTTCAATCTGCCGCAACTTCGCGACAATCTGCTCTGGCGTGAACGCCTTCTTCGGCATCTCCCCGGTTCCTTTCTGTCTCCAATCTCTCCGTTCGACTGGTACAGAAAACGCCGGTCAGGTCAGTGCGCTGCGCCGCTCTCAGAGGCGGACGTGTTTCCAATATCCAGGATTTTGTACTCCAGGTCGTGAGAATTGCTCGCAGGCTTGCGGCGCAACAACTCGACTTCCGAGGCTTGAAGTGCAACGCCCTTGGTGGTTGCCTCGAGGTGGGGCTTGATCGAGTTTCCGGACCATACGGGGTCTTGCTTTAATCGCGACGCTCTGCAATCTGGCGGCGCAGGCTGCGCTTCTTGAGTGTCGCCCCCGCCCGCACTCGGACTGCCTCCGGTGATCCGGCAAGGCGACAACCGGTACTCGGCAGCGCGCGTGGAGCTGGGCCGCCACTTCTTCTTCAACCCTCGTTTTTCGGCCTCACCGCCTGGGCAGCAGCCTGGGTCTCATTCTGAACGTTTATCCATCACCTGTCGTTGTGTACGGAGTTGCCGGTCTAAGCTCGTCACGAGGCCATCAATGCTCTCTTGGATAGCATGACTCATTTCCACCACCACCGAATCCACGTCGCGAGTATTGACTCCGAGGCTCTCATCGGCGTCACCAGTCCATACGATGGCGCCGCCGTGCAGATTCACCACCTCGGCCGATAGCCTCGCTTCAACTCGCACACCACCGCCATAATCGATCTCTTCCAGCCGTTCCAGTCGTCCGCCCATGAGATAGTCCTGTTGGCCCTGGCTGTCAAAGCGCTTTACGAAAGCGAACAGACGCGACGAGCGAAGCGAATCGATCAGCGCTGTCGTTACCGTCTCGGCAGGATCAGCGGCCCAGCGGTGGTAATCGTAAAAACCGATTTCTTCGGGAGACTGGCGGTATACAATCCTTCCCTGCCGGAGGTAAGACGGAGCTTCGAACCGGCGTACTGCTATCGTGGCCGTAAAGCGCGTGTCGCGAACAGCCGGAACTGGAGCAGGAGGGATCTCCAATGCGTAGTAGCTCGGATACCGGATTTTGCCTCCGCATCCAGCCAACATCAGCATTACCGCATAACCGCTCAGGCCCACCAGTGTCTTCGTCGTCATGAAGTCCTCATCATTGCGGAACTTTCCGGTCCTTCGGCTGCTTGATCCGAATCAAACTCCATGGACGTTCCTTAACCGACTCCGTCAGTTCGTTGAGATTGTCGGTAGCCGAACGCATGTTCTCCAGCGTGTATGTCATGTCCTGGTCTTTTGCCCGAATCGCAGCCTGCAGATCTGCCATCAGACTGTGCGCCTGATCGAGCGTCGTGTGCAATTCGGTCAGGTCTGCCTGCAGCGGATCGCGAAGCTTGGTAATCGTTTCGTTCGCGTTGGACACAGTTGCGTTGGCATTGTCCACAGTAGGCCCGACTTTCGCTAAGGCGTCATTCGCTTCTTTGGTGAGCTTAAGAGCCTGGTCGCTGATCTGATCGATCTTGGGCGACAATCGCGCAACCATCGCATCCGCATTCGCCAGAATCTCCGCCAGATGCTGCTGGTTCGGTTTGCCCGTGACCTCGTTCAGATTCGACATGAGTTGTCGGGCGTCGCCCGTGACTTCGTTCACGTCCGTATGCACCGCCTCCAGCAGTCCCTGCGCGGAATCGGCGAGGGCCGCGACTTTGCGCTCAGTGTCGTCCAGACTGATGGTCTCCGCCGACGGGATCGCGCTATAGGCCGGCAACCGGGGCGCGTCATTCGATCCCATGCTGATGGAGATGACCGGGCTGGTAATCACGGTCACCGATCCCAGCTTCGCCACAGACTTGGCGTTGAGTGGCGTGCCCTCCCGGACCTCCAACAGAATCTCAATCCGAGTGGGGTCCTGCGGGTCGGGCCGGACAGCTGTCACCTGGCCCACCTTGATGCCGCCAAACAGGACGTCTGCTCCGGGCTCCAGCCCGCCCGCATACTTCAAGTACGTCCGGTAGGGGGTGCGCGCTCCCCTGATCTGCGCGTTGCTTACGTGATAGATGGTGGCGAGCAGCACCGCCGCGCACACCATAACGAAAGCGCCGACTTTGGCTTCCGTTTTCATGCTCGCCCTCCTGTGATCCCCGCCAATTCTCGAAACCGGTCCTGAACGGCCGCGCCTTCCGCAATGGGATCAGGAACACGGTCGAGGAACTGCCGGATGCGAGGCTGGGTGCTCTTCTGGATCTCATCTTTGTCGTCAACCGCGATGAGCGCTCCGCGGTCCAACATGGCCACACGGTCGGCGATGCGGGATGCGCTGGCCAACTCATGGGTAACGACCAGCATGGTCATGTGGAGGGCGCGCTTCAAGAGCAGGATCAGTTCGTCCAGCCCGGCCGCGACAATAGGATCCAGGCCTGCCGACGGTTCGTCGAAGACCAGAATTTCGGGATCGAGTGCGGTAGCCCGGGCGACGGCGGCGCGTTTCTTCATGCCCCCCGACAGTTCTTGAGGCATCTGCCTGGCGGCTTGACTCAGACCCACGGCCGCGAGTCTTATGTACGTGATGATTTCGATGACGGGATCCGCCAGGCCGGTCAATTCGTGCAGAGGCAGGGCGACATTTTCTTCTATGGACATGGCATTGAACAACGCACACTCCTGGAAGGCTACGCCCATGGTGCGGCGGATGTCCTTGAGTTCTCTCGGCGAGCAGCGGTTGATATCGACGCCCCGGATGCGGATCGTGCCGAGGTAGGCCGCTCGAGTCCGATGATGTGCCGCAGGATGGTGGTTTTGCCGGAGCCGCTGCCGCCGAGCAGCGCCATCACTTCACCCGCTTCAATGTTCAGGTTCACGCCATCCAGCACACGATGGTCGCCGTACTGGACCGTCAAGTTCTCCACGGAGATCACTGGGTCTGCCATAGGCCAACTCTTACGCACCCTTATGCACCAAGTAGAAGATCGCCGTGAAAAACACGTCGGCAAGGATCACAAGAAAGGTCGACCAGACCACGGCGGAAGTGGCCGACCGCCCCACCGCGTCCGGTCCTCCTCGTGTCCTGAAACCTTCCAGGCACCCGACGTTGACGATAATGATCGCGAACACCAGACTTTTCAGCAGCCCGGCAAAGACGTCATGCAGCTGAATCGAGTCGGCGACATATCGCAGATACATGGAGAACCTGTACCCGGTGGTGATGAACATAAACCCGAAGCCCGCCAGGATGCCGAATGCGTTGCTCATGATGCTCAGGCAGGGGATTGTAATGATCGTCGCGAGGTACTTCGGCGCCAACACAAACTCGATCGGATCGATAGCCATGGTCCGGAGCGCGTCGATCTCGCTGGTGACCACCATGGTTCCGATTTCGGCTGAAAATGCCGATCCCGAGCGGCCGCTCACGACGAAAGCCGTTAGCAGCGGACCCAGTTCGCGCGTGAAGCCGATGGCCACGGTGTCGATGACGTACTGCAGCGCTCCGAACCTGCGCAGTTCGGCCCCGGCCTGCATGGCCAGGGTGAATCCGGCGCACATGGACATGATGCCGACCATCGGCAGCGCATCCACGCCGACAGCCGCCATCTGGTGCAATGCCGCTCGCCAGCGCCCAGGCTTGCCCACGAGCGGAAGCACGCGGGGAGTGGCACGCAGGCCCGCCCAGCCCTGCATTGTAAGTCCGCCAATGTAGGCGAGTCCGCGGAGGACGCCGCCACCGATGGGTTCCAAGACGTTCACGTCCCTGCCTCCTGTCCAGCCATGTCGAACAGACGATTGAAGTGCGTGATCTCAAGAAGGTAAAGCGGCTGATCGTGGATCCCGTCCAGGATCAGCCGCGTGCCTTGCCTGCGTGCAATTCGGAGCGCCTCCACCAGCGTGGCTAATCCGGAAGTGTCGATGTACGAGACATCGGACAAATCGACGGACAAGTTGACCGGCTTCGCACGCAAGGCGTCAGACAGCGTTCTGCGCATCTCGCCCGAGGTTGCGATGGTGACCCGGCCGTAGATGGCTACCTTGTCGCCCACTTCGGCACCATGGCTTGCGGCGTGGGTATCGGTGGGCATTGCTTTCTTCGGCCCGTTCTACTTCTCTAGCCGCGCCGCTGCTTCCTTTAGGTGCCCGGCGAGCATGTGTTTCAGCTTGGCCTGCGATTGATCGTAGTCGTCGCGGATCCACTTCACGCGCGCCTCGAAGGTGGCTTTGATTGCACCTTGCGTCTTTTCGGCCTTGTTCTGCAGGGCCTTTACTTTGGCTTCGGTCTCGCTCTTGATTTGCTCGGACCTCTGCCTGGCCTGATCTAGCTCGGCTTCGAGCTCGGCATTAAGCTTGTCAATCCTGGCCTGGAGCTTGGCCTTGCGTTCGCCATGGACGTGAGCAAGCTCGGCCTTCAATTGATCGATGTCCGCGCGGAGCTCGGCCACATCGCGTGCCCGTTCATCGTCTTCGACGTTCTTTCGGGCTTTGCGAAACACGGTTCCGCCCAAGGCTTCCATCCGGGTATCCACGGGCGTGACCCACTCCTCGCTGAGGTCGGCGATCACTGCGCACTTGCCGGGTGACAGGGTGGCAGCAACCTCATCGACGAACTCCGCGTCGACTCCCGCTGCGTGCAAGTCGCCGATGCTACCCGCGAGCAAGCCCGCTGTGGCGCCGACCGCCCAGCCAACCGGCCCCTCGAGCAGGCCGATCAAGCTTCCGATCGCGGTTCCGCCAAGGGTGCGGATGGGGAAGTCGTCTTCCGACTGCTTGATTGTGACTGTGCCATCGGCGTTCTTCTTGATCACGGCTTCCGCGTGAATTGCGATGCTTCCTTCGGCATCGAGTTGCTTGAGGGCATGCGCTCCCTCATAGGTTCTCGGTTCGTCGTCAAAAACTACAACTAGTATTCTTTCCATTGAGATGCTTCTTTCTGCTGAAATATACGCCGTGGTTTACGCGGCTTCTAAAACGGTCCTTTTGGGCAAATGGTGGATCGCGGAGGCGAAACTGGTCACCGCGACGCCGTCCACGATGAGATCAACGCCGACGGCAAATCCGATGAACCAGATGCCCGTAATCGGCATCTGCCAGAGCACCATGACTCCCAACACCACCGAGACGATTCCGGAGAAGACACCCCAGCCCCACCGGGGGAACTTTGCCATCCCGGAACCGATGGCCCGGAACAGTCCGCCCACGATGAAGAACGAGCTAAGTACCAGGGTGAGGCTCTCGGCGCCGATGACCGGATAGCGAACCAGCAAATACCCTGTGAATCCCCGAAACAGCGCGCTCAGCAGATACAGGAAGAATCCGCTCCAGGACCCGATAGTGAAGGCCTGAATCAGGGCGAAAACTCCGCCGATCAGAAGCAGCCAGCCAAAGACCAACACCGTTGCAAATGTGGCGGTTACATCACAGATGATGCAGGCCACCCCGAGGATGGTGAGTAAGATCCCGAGGGCCAGGAACCAGCCCCACGAGTTGCGGACCTCGTCCAGGCCCGCGATAAGTGGATTGTCGAATGGTCGTGCCATTGTTGTTTGTTCTCCTGTTGCGAGATTACGGGAAGTGGTGGGTTGCCGTCGTGAGGTTGCGGTCAGGTTTTGGTGGAAGGAAGGAATGCAGGGCTGGTGGGAAGATCGGCGGAGCTAACCGCTCAACAATGGAGCTTCAGGGCCAGTTGTCCGGGCTTTCCGGCGTTTGCGCTATCCGTCGATCACTCGAATAGAGGAGAAGTGAGGTAGTTGATGCACCATTTTTGCCGCGAAATCGGTTTGGGGGTGATGGAGAAAGTCGCTTAGCCGAATCGTCCCGCCGGTGGCTGAGGACGAAGACAGCCGCGGTAACGAAGGATAACGGCTAGGTGTAGAATCGAACGGGATACCGAAGTTTCAAAGGAAATTCTGGCTGAAAGCGGGCAGCTACGGTCATGAAGGAGTTTCCCCCATTCCGGCTGGATACCGTCAATCAATGCCTGTGGCGGCGCGGGGATGCCCCGGACGACGAACGCGTCCTACTGACTCCCAAAGCTTTCGCCGTCCTACGTCATCTTGTGGAGCACGCCGGCCGCCTGGTGACCCAGGATGAGCTCCTGGAAACTGTGTGGCCCGATACCTTCGTCCAGCCGGAAGTCCTCAAATATCAGATCGCCGACATCCGGAGCACCTTGGGGGACCGCGCCAGGAATTCCCTTTTCATCGAGACCCTGCCCCGGCGCGGGTATCGATTTGTGGCCACGGTGACGGATAGCGGGTCTGCAGGCGCCTTGGCGCCGGCGAGCCCGGATCGCGGAAAACTGGTGGGCAGAGACCGCGAGCTTGGCGCGTTGCGAGCCTGCCTCCGAAGGGCCTTGAGCGGGCAGCACCAGATCGTCTTCATCACGGGAGAGCCGGGAATCGGAAAGACTGCCCTGGTGGACGAATTCCAACGCCAGGCCGTCGTCGAGCAGCCATCCCTGCGCATCGCCCGAGGCCAATGCGTGGAAGGCTATGGCGGGACGGAAGCGTATTACCCGATGCTGGAAGCGCTCGGTCAGTTGTGCCATGGTTCGGAGGGGAAGCGAGTGATTGAGATTCTGGCCGCACAAGCGCCCACCTGGCTGGTGCAGTTTCCTTCACTTTTGAAGCGCGAACAGCGGCAGGCACTGCAGCAGGAGATCTTGGGAGCGACGCGGGATCGAATGTTGCGCGAGATCCGCGAGGCGATCGCCACGGTCAACTTGGAAGCGCCTCTGTTGTTCGGGTTCGAGGATCTGCAATGGGTTGATCCCTCGACGGTCGATCTCATCTCCGCTTTTGCCCGCCATCGGACGACGGCGAAGACTATGGTGATCATCACGATGCGGCCGGTGGACATGGCAGTTCCCGAGCATCCGCTGAAGAGGCTTAAGCAGGATCTGCTGGTGCATCACCTGTGTCAGGAAATTACGCTCGCGCCGCTTGAGAAAGCAGACGTAGCCGAATACGTGGGCGCGGAGTCTCCGGGGGGCGGCCTGCCGGAGGGTTTTGCCGAGCTGATCCATCGGCACTCGGGGGGTAATCCGCTGTTCATGCTCGCCACCCTGGAGCACATGGCCGCGCACGGCCAGATCTCGGGCGAGGAAGGGAAGTGGCGCCTCCGAGTCCCCATCGGACAGATCGGTCTCGATGTGCCCGAGACTCTGCGTCAGGTAATCGAAGCCCAGATCGAGCATCTTACCAGCGAACAGCAGCGGGCGCTGGAAGTGGCCAGCATTAACGGCGTCATGTTTTCGGCGAGCGTCAATGCCATCCCCGCGGGCCTGGACGAGGAGACGTTTGAAGAACTTTGCGACGAATTGTCGCGCCGTCACTACATCGTGCGCTGGGCGGAATCGCGTGAGTTTCCGGACGGGACCGTCTCCGTGCGCTACGAGTTTACACACGCACTATACCGGGAGGTCTTCTACCTCCGCCAGACGCCTGGGCGCCGGGCGAAACGGCAGCTGCGCATCGGGGAGCGGCTGGAGGAGCTTTTCTCCAAACATGAAAGCGAAGTGGCGGCTGAACTGGCGGGCCACTTCGAGCAGGGGGGCGATTGGCAGCGTGCCATCAAGTACCTGCGGCTGGCGGCGGATGCGGCCGGGCGGCGGTTTGAACCCCTGCAAGCCACAGGGATTCTTGAGCACGCTCTGGAGCTGGTGAACAAGCTGCCGGATGCGGAGCGCGCCGTAAGCGAGACTGGGATTCTGGAGAGGCTGGCTGGGGTTTATGCTGCGCTGGGAGACATCCGCGCCGCCGAAACCTACTCGGTTCTGACTGCAAGAGCGGCTCATTACGGTCTGATCGACGTCGAGGTACGTGCGCTCGTCGAGCAGGCGCTCGGTGGGTCACTGGAGAGTTCTGAACGCGGACTCGAACTATTGGAACGGGCACTCCACGTCGTTCGAACTTCTGATCCGATGAAGCATCTTCCAGCCTATGCGTCCTGCCTTTCTCTCTGCTTGTGGCTGTGCGGATGGAATCCTCAGCAGGCGGAGGAGTACCGCAATGCCATAGGTGAGATCCGGAAAATGGGCGACCCACAAGTGGTGGCGCCGCACCTCCTCAACTATAGTTCCATCCAGTGGTATTCGTCCGAGTACCGCAAGTCGTATCGAAGCTACGCCGATGGCCTGAAGATGTGGCTCGATGCTGACACCGTTCACCCGTCTCTGCTCGGTATTGGCTGGGAACCATGGCAGCTTCTCCATGTGTTTGATCTTATATTCCTGGGAGAGTGGGGCGAGGCTTCTCGAGAGATCGAGAAAGCGATCACGGTGGCACACAATAATGGAGACTTTTCTTTCCGGGCGCGCGCCTTGCACATCGCTCGCGCGTGGCTGCACCTCATGGCCTGCGACTTTGCCGGAGTCCTGACGATCTGCGAATCGGCGGTTCCTTTAGTCTGGGATTCTGGGCTGCGTGCTGCGCCTGGCTCCCCACTCCCGGTTCCCTGGCCTCTCCAGCAGTCCCTGGTTCTGCGAGGTTTGGCGGAGGCAGCTTTGGGACAATTCGATCGTGCGCGTGATTACGTCTTCGCGGCAAGGGACGATATGGATCGCCGGCGGACGCTGAATGACTGGTATTGGCGAATGACGCTGGAATGGGGACTCACCGAACTTAGCCTTGCGGAAGGAAACCTGATACAGGCCCGGCCGCAAGCCGAACGGTTTCTCAGCCTCACGCTGACGACCGCGGAACACACCTGGCAGGCACTGGCCTGGGAAGCAAATGCCCGCGTGGCCCTGGCCGAACCAGACCTCGCGCGCGCGCAACAGTGCATCGGCAAGGCTTTGGCGACGATGGAGGGTTTCGAGCTGCCGTTGGCGGCCTGGCGCGTTCACGCGACCGCCTTTGAACTCTACCGGAATTCAGGCGACCAAGATTCAGCGGATCGCCAACTGGCGCTCAGCCGTGAGACGATCATGAAGCTGGCAAATTCCCTGCCCGCGGAAGAGCCCCTTCGGCAGATATACTTGTCCGCGCCTATGATTCGCAACATCCTTGGCGATGGCGAAGCTCCAAGATCAAGCGCCAAAGAAGCTTGACACAAAGCACAGCATGGGGAGATCCCGACCAGGTTCTCCAGCACGGAGAGCTTTCCCGCCCTCAGCAGAACGCGAGCATGGTCGCCGTCTGGTTGACGTGTCCCAGGTACGCCTCGCCATAGGTACTGAAGCCCACCGGCGGGATATTTGCGAACAGGGCACCGAAGGCCTCGCACTTGCCCTCGTCCTGTAGCTACAGCGTGCGCAGAATGCAGTTGAACACGATCAGAGCGCGATGGGAGCCGAGCCCAATAGCATTCGAGATCCGTATTCCAGTAGCAGTTGATGTCTGCACGGGTGTCCGTGCGGTTACTTTAGCGATCCGACGCACGAATGCCGCTGCACCGGCGGCATCATCCAACGCTACCTCGGCAAGATCAGCGGGCCGCTAATGGTCGCACCGCTCGTTTAGTACAACCCGACCGAACACGTTCCGCGACGGAATGGCTTCCCTACATGCTCAAGGAACCGCCCCTCTGCATCGAACTGGTAGTAGTCGAGCAAGCGTACAAATTTGAAGCCAGTCAGCTTGCCGAAGAACGGGCAAAAGCCGTTATGTCGTTGTCTGTACGCCAGCATCAACGCTGGCAATTCGGCCAGTTGTTCTTCGATCGGTGAATCCAAGGTTGCCTGTGGGATCTCAATGTAGTTCCACCTGCCGCCCGTAAGACCATACATGCAGATGCTTGACGGTCGTGTGCTCTCGGCGTCCGCGTGAACGTAGGGTCGGAAGGTGCCTTCTTCAGCCTTGCAGCGTTCGAGGAATGCGACATCCCATTCCGCTTTCTTGATCTCTGGCATGGCGGCTACCGCACTATGCAAGGCATCTGCGTGGCCGGGGTACGCGGCTGCAATCTGTTTTATGATCCGCTCGTAGCCTTCGCCCTGATCCATCCAGGCGTCCAGTCGGCGGCGACCACGTTGGAGATTGCGGTAGCCGAGCGCCAGAATCAAGCCGTCGCGGTCAAGCCCGGCCTCCTCAAGCAGACGGCGCAAGACAATTGTGATGGGGTATGGAGCGCCCTGAGACATGATGCTCTCCGTTGGCGCATTCAGGGGAGACTTGGTTGACAGCCAACGCTGCCCACATCGACGGATCAACCCGCCATTCCACCGTAGCGTCTCCGCGCTCGGTTGGCAGCCCTCGAGGGGCTTTCCTGATGCTGAGAGCAGAGACGCAACGCCGCAGTGGCACGTTCCATGCGGGGCTGAAGCCGGTCCCCGTAATGAATCAGCCCGCCCGGTTTGAGCCATTTGCGGGTTTCTGAGGTGCCGTGCTGTTGCCAGCGCCCCACATGTTTACAACTGCCGCGCGCCCTGGCTCTGGAGTTCTTCCGTGGTCAAGGCATCCGTCATCAACCGGGTTTGGACTATCACCTCGTCGGGGCTGGCCTCGCGGTCTTCATCGCTGACGCCATCCGGTGCCCGCGTCAGCACGTCACAGATTTCGTGCCCCACGTCGGCCATGATTTCGGCGGTGAGAGCTTCCCTGAGTTTCAGTTTTTCGAGGTGGTGGTTGGAGTTCACAAAGGTATTTATGGGCATCGACTGGCCGGCATTCCTGTTGGTGGTCAGGGGGAGCCAGGGCGGGAGTTCTATCGAGGATCAGATCGGCGCACAGAATGCCCACCAGAAGCGATACGGGGGCGGTGGCGAGGTTCCGGATGGCGAGGTGGTGGTTTGGGGTTGTGGCGGCCGATTCTCTCGCGATTCACAACTCGGTGGATTGGGGTTCTTGACTGCCAACCCGGACGGGACCTCTTGGGCCAAGAATGGTCCTTAAGGTGGGTCTACGAAGAGTTTAGTAGTGCCGAGACCTTTGGGCAATCTTTGGGTAAATTGACCAACGAAACGGGGTCCGATTCCAGGACCACTTTAGGACCACGATAAGCGTTCCCTACGACTCCAAAAGTGCTTTTGAGTGCCACTCGTGCCTTTTGGTTTCTGTTGTTTACCAGCGCCTAGCGAACTCATAACCCAAAGGTCGTAGGTTCAAATCCTACCCCCGCAACCAATCCTTTCAAGAAGTTACGAGCTACCGAGTACCGAACCAAACTCCCATTAACTCCCAATAGCCAAAACTGGCTCTGCAGGGCCCGCGTCCATGGTGGCCTTCGGCTTCAAAATTATCTCCACGACCTTGCTATTGGCGTTTCGCTTGGTGTCGGTCATGGCCTTGCCGTAAACGTTCATGGTCGTCTGAATGCTGGCGTGACGCATTAGCTCCTTTTGGACGGTGAGCGGAGCGCCTGTATCGTCCATCCAGGATCGGTAGCTGTGCCGGAAGGCCTTCCATCCGATCCCATCTCCCAGTCCGGCCCTCTTCCCGGCTTCACGAGTGTGGTTCTGTTGAATGGTGTCCTGGTGGTACGGTCTGCTCGTAGCCGGGTTTGCGAACAGCCATCCTTCCGGGGTCGGATAGCACCGTTCCCGGTGTTTGAGCAGAATCCCGACCAGCGCCGGGTCGAGCGGAACGTAGTCGAGGGAATACTCGGTTTTGACCTCGCTTTCCCTACTGTGGACGATGCTCCGCTGAATCAGGAGCGTCCCGTTCTCAAAATCGAAGTCATCCCATCGAAGTGGCATGATCTGGCTGGGTCTGAGACCAAGGCATCCAACAATCCATACCTGCGTGCGGTAGGGTTCCACGATTAAGGGCGGCAGGAGGCAGAATTGTTCCGGCGTCAGGACGCGAGACGTTCTCTGACGTTTCGACGCGCCTTTCACCCGGACCAAGTTGATTGGATTCTTGTCCACCAGTTCCCACCGCTCTGCACAATCGAAGATCGTGTGCATGAGACTGCGGATGTTGCCCTTCGTTTTCGGGGCCAGCTTCAGTGTCTTCAGCCAATCCTCCACGGGCATCGGCTTTACTGCGTTGACTGGCGTATCCGCCATCGCGGGCGAATGTGATTCTTGAAATTTGATTTGTATGCTGATCCTGTTGAATATCGCTCTGGCATTTCCTCCTGCTCGTATCTGGCGATCACGGCGCCGAAGTTCGGCGGCGCAATCCAGGGTTTCGATCCCTCTGCATTGATACTCAGAAGCCGAGCTTGGACTGTCGGAGACTTTCTCGCGTCGGATTCGGTCGGAAATTCGTGCAACGAACCAACCGTGTCTGTCCGCCGTTGGCGCCTTCCTTGCGAGTCGGTCTCGTAGTATCGGAACTCCCACATTCGGCCACCGTTCGCTCTCGGCTTCAAGTTCAGACTCCCGTTTTGACAACGTGTGCGCGTAAACAACGATTTTCTCCTTCGTTAGTTACGGCACGAGTGGCGATACGAGGATACCCCGTCGCGGAGCCATTCGTCCAATTCCGATGCGCGGAAGCGCCAGAGGTCACCGATCTGGCGGGCCGGAACGCGCCCTTGACACGCCATTTTCTGAAGAGTTTTGAGATGAATCTGAAGTAGTGCTGCTGCTGCTTGCTGGCTGTTCAGGGTCGGCTCGAAACCGGGTACTTGAATCGCCTGTTGATCATTGCCTTTCATCGTTGATGCTGCGGATATGCGCCGGTTTGCTGGGCACACTCCGTTGCTCTCCTGCGGCGAGCGAGTGGGGGTGGACAACCGATGTTCGTAGCGGTCTCCCGGCCACTGAAAACAATCGCCCCTTATGCTGGTCCGCTTGGTTTCAGGCATGCTTGTGGCGGTTCTGAAGGAGGCCACCAGCGTACTGAATCACATCACAACAGCGTTGAGTGCGCCGTTGGCGTGCTGGTGCGACGGCTTTATCGTTTCAAGGCAACGGGATTATCGTTCCTCATCATTGCGCGTCGCGTCGCTGGCTACGTGCGCTGCGAGGTCATTGTCGGTTGGAGACCGGCGCCTGCGTGGCCCACATGAAGTTGATCCCTATTAGCAACAGCCAGTCCAGGTATTTGCGGGCTCGGGGCGTCACGTTATCTCACTTTGGACGAAGACTGGCCTGCGGCCCGCGATGACTCGTCGTGAGATGATAAGACCCTGGCAATCACGTACAGCGTCACGCCCTTCTGGCACATCGCCGTGGCGTTCATCATCATCAGGACGCCCGTTCGATGTGCACGCAACTCCAGAGCGCTCGCGGAGTGATCGGAGAATTCGTGCAACCGGCCGAGTAACTGGCCGTGTTCGACCTCCTGACCGAGAGTCACTACAGGCTCCCAAACGCCGGCCCGCGGGCAAGGCACGTAGTCATCCAGGTTTCTCGCATCCACCAGGCGTGGCGGGTAGGGACGAGTTGGATCAATTCTGACGACCGGCCCCTGCAGCATTCCGTAATGCCGCAGAACGTTCCGGACGCCTTCATATGCGTGCAGAACGCCCTTGGGATTCACTCCTTCGCCGAATCCAAACTCACCGCCGAGGGCGATCTTGCCATCCGCCTCCGCTTCATCGGTGAGCAGTCCAGACGCCATCTGACTGGAGTAGATCAACAGGAACGGCGTGTCGAAAAGTGCAGCTGCCTGCTCGATCTCGGCGCGCTGCGCCTGGTCCGGTACAGGATGAAATGAGGCGCACAGCGCGAAGCCGCCCTCGCGCCCCCCGGCGTGAATGTCCACGACGATTCGGACCCGCGGAAACACACAGGTCTTTACAAAACTCGAAATGCGGTAGGAAATCGTTCCGCGCGGATTTCCGGGGAAGGCCCGATTCATGTTTACCTGGTCGAGTGGCGAAACGCGCTGGTTCGCGGCACAGGCGCTCTCACTCAACTGCGGCATTAGAATGACGCGCCCGCAAATCTCGGCCGGATCCAGTTCTTCGCACAGGCGCTTGACCGCGACTTGCCCCTCCCATTCATTGCCATGAGTCCCCCCGAAGGCGGCCAGGCCGGGAGGCGCAGCACCAGGTTCCGGCGACCGCAATCCATTGATCACGGTAAGCGGCACGAGCGAGTTGCCCCAACTCGAGTCCAGGTGGAACGCAAGTTGGTAGTGGCACTTCCCAGGTTTCTCGAAATCGATCAGCTGTGGCTGGTGGATGACATTTGGCATAGTTTTCTCGGTTCGTGGCGGCATGCGGAGCTGCGCAAACGTCGCTTCTTCAATACGGCCCGGCGGATGGAGTTCACATCTTAACAAACTGGTCGGATGGCGAGCCGGGACTGGAGGTATCGGTGGTAGATTAGAAAAATTTGCGATAACGTGTCGCGTGCTCAGAAGCGGATTCCTTGGAGGTTCGAAGAGGGATCTGTTTCCGCGGAATGTTCGCGCGCGATGGAGTGCGCGATGGAAGAAGGCGACATGCAGGGACCTGTGTTAGCATTCCAGTTCGTGGGCTCCACGCGGAAGCGCAAGCAATGACGCTCGGGTACCTTTACATCCTCCTGTCGCTCACTAGTTTTGGTCTCATCGGCATTGTCGCGAAGATCGCCGATATGAAACAATGCCGGCCCTCGGCGGTTTATGCCTCTGCTTATGGGTGGGCTCTCGGCTTCAGCGCTCTCTCTATAGTGGCTGTTCGAGGTGCCCACTTTCACGCTCCGCCGCCGGTCTACTGGATCGCGCTGCCATTCGGTGTGCTGAGTGCACTGGGCGGGATCGTATTCATGGCAGGAATCCGCTACGGGAAGATTTCCACCAGTTGGCTCATCATCAACCTCTCCGCCGCGATGCCGGCGGTGGGGTCGCTCGTCTTCTACCACGAGCAGGTTAGCCCCAGGAAAGTCGCAGTGCTGGTGCTGGCGGCCGTGTCCGTATTCCTGCTGTGGAAGGACAAGCAGGCCGAAGAAGCCAAGCGTGAGTTGGCGGATCGAACCGCCCAAGGGGTGGCCAGCCGATGAGCCGCGAAGGAACTTGGCTGCGCCTGATGCTGATCGCTTTCGTGGCCAACGGGCTTGGTCCGTTCGGGCTGAAAATAATGGCGTCGAGAGGTCTCTCCGAGACCTACCACTATCAGTACCTGTTGTGGTGGTACGCTGGCGGGCTGGCCCTTGGAATCGCAGCATTTGCGGCCACGCGGAGTCGTTTCCTCGCGCGCGAAATCGCATTTGGCTTTGCCGTCGGAATCGGCAGCTTCGGCGGCCAGCTTTTCAGCTCTCTGGCACTGGAAGAAGGGGTCCCGGGCCACATTGTTTTTCCGGCCACCACTGGGGGCAACCTGTTTCTGGTGGCCGCGGCCGGTTTGCTGCTGTTCCGCGAGAAATTGGGCCCATACGGAATCGCGGGCATTCTAACCGGTATCGCCTCCCTCGTGCTGCTGAGTCTCAATTGAGCGTTCAGGATTGGCGCTGCCGATCTCCAGGCGCAGCGGTCACGTTCCGGAGCCCCAGCAGACGTCAGATCAACGAGTGTTGAGCCCTCAGTGCCGCAAGAGGATCCATGCGTCGGCCTCCGGAACGCTCCTGGGAAAGTTCCTATTCAGTCGCGCTTCCTGACGGCGCTGATGGCCTTCGGATAGACAGCATTATTCGGGATCAAGGGCCGAAACCGTTCACATAGTCGGCGTCTCCTGCGCGGAAGCCCGTCGTGCCCTTGTGGCGTATGCTGGCGATGGTCTGGCCCAGGCGCGGGCGAGGAGCTAGGTCATGGCAACCACGATGTTGGGCGGACTCGCTTTGACGCTGGTGGCGGGCCTTCTTTCGGGCAACTGCATGTTGCCGATGAAGTTCGCCAAACGGTGGCAATGGGAGAATCTTTGGCTTGTGTTCAACTTGGTCTCGCCGCTAATGCTGCCATGGGGGCTGGCATTGCTACTGGCGGGGAACCTGGGCGAGATTTGCACCGGAGTGAGGCCGGAGCAGTTCCTGCTGCCATTTTTCCTTGGCGCTGGATGGGGCGTGGCGCAAGCACTGTTCGGCCTGTCGATCGCGCGGCTTGGGCAAGCACTGGGCTACGCGATCATCATTGGGCTCGGATCGTTGGGTGGCACGCTGGTCCCGCTGTTCTTCAAGAATCGAGACGTTCTCGGCGTGGTCCAGGAATCGGAGGATGGGTGAGGGAATGGGGCACATCTACGGAACGGCGACTAGACCCTCAGCTGGAAGGCGGATCACCGGACGGGGAATTTCGGAAGTGCGTCCAAGAACGGCGTAGAGCCCAGGAGTGGCAGATTGGCTCGGCGAGGTGGTCAACGGAAAGGTGTGTGGTCCCAAACCGGGACCGGCCTGGACGGTTTGCACGCCTACGTTTGGGCATACGAGTGGTAAGCACGCCCCGCGCTCCCGGTGTCGCCCCGCGCCCCGGCGCCGACGGGCGCTGATTTGCCCACGGAAATCGCCGCAATAGCCAAGGAGCGGCGGATTGGATAATGTGGACAAGATGCAATCCAAACGCCGCACATTTCTCAAGGCCGCCGACACCGCGCCGGTCGCGGCTGCCCAGGCACCCATGGGCGTGGCGCCGCCCGCTCCCATGCTAGCCCGCGCCCTGTGGCGGCTCGGATGAGCGTGCGCTGGCCCTTCATGAGTGTGCTTCTGCTCTTGGCACCGGCCTTCGCCTCGGAGCGGGTGGTTCAAGGAGAGGACCTGGACTGCAGCAAGATCAGCCAGTCCCGCGAGCGGCCGCATTCCACGGGAACGAAATCGGCGGTGACCATTGGCGGCGTGCACTACGAGCGCAGCATCCCAACCCGGGCGGAAAGCCGGCTGTACATCGAGTTGGACGGCAAAGCCGTTCGCTTTTCGGCCCAAGGCGGGATCAGCGACACCGCGAAGACCAGCCTGGTCAATTTCCGTGGGACATTTGCGGATGTTGAGTACCTTGTCTACGGGGATGGCAAATTGCTGAAACGCAGCGGCCGCGTGAACCAGGGCGACCCTGCGGCGTCGATCGAGGCAGACATCTCGGGAGTGCGTGAATTGCTGCTGGCGGTGGATGGGCCGAAGGGCGCTTACGCGAATTGGGTCAACGCCAGGATCGCCTACACCGGGCGCGAGCCACGTACTGTGTTCTCGCCACAAGAGCGAGCGGTGAAACGCGCCGCCGTGCAACCGCCGGAACCTCGTATCAACAGCGCCGCAGTCAGTGGTGTACGTCCTCGAACATCGTTCCTTTATGCCATTGCAGCGACCGGACGGCGTCTAATGACCTTCTCCGCCAAGGGGCTCCCTGAGGGCCTGCGACTGGACACGGAGGCAGGGATCATAACCGGGACCCGGGCCCGCCCCGGAGAGTACATGGTCACGGTGGGCGCAAGGAACGCGCTTGGTGAGGGCACAAAGGTGCTGCGCATTGTGGTTGGCGGCCGGCTGGCGCTGACGCCCCCGATGGGCTGGAACGCCTGGGACGTCATCCTAGGCCCGGCGAGCGAGACGGTGCTGAAGGAGATGGCCGACGCGATGGTCGCTTATGGGCTGCGTGACGCCGGCTACGAGTACATCAATATCGACGACTCCTGGGTAGTCGACCGCGATCAGGAAGGCCGGCTTGTGGCTGATCCAGTCCGCTTCCCCAGCGGAATGAAGGCACTTGCCGACTACCTGCACGCGAGGGGGTTCAAGCTCGGAATCTACTCATCCCCAGGAGCGACCGCCTGTGCCGGATACCCCGGCACGTTAGGCCACGAGGAGACGGCGCGACGACCTGGGCCGGGTGGGGAGCGGATCTCCTCAAGTACGACTACTGTAGCGTTCCACGTGACCGGGCCCGCGACTTATACGTGATGATGGGGCAGCTTCTGGCAACGTCAGGCCGCTCCATGGTGCACAGCCTCGGCGCGGGCGACAACGGAGCGGTTTGGGGCAACGAGCCGAAGGCGCAGATGTGGCGCACCGCGTGCGATATCCGCGAGCGGTGGGAACTGGGGGGACGGCATACTCGACTGCTTCGAACGGCAGACAATGTTCGCCAAATACCAGCATTCCGGCGGGTGGAATGATCCGGACCTGCTCGTCATCGGAATCTACGGTAAGGGTGCTTCCAGCAACGACATGAGGGGCACGGGCGCGGACGATACCGAGTACCGCAGCCAGATGAACTTGTGGGCCATGCTCAGCGCGTCACTGCTAGCAACGGCCGACCTGCGTATCATCAGTCCCGCTGCGCTCGAGACGCTGGCCAATACGGAGGTGATCGACCTGGACCAGGACCCGCTCGGTCGTGTTCCCAGGCTCAGTTCCGGGCAGGGCGCCCTAGAAGTCTGGTCCAAGGATCTGGCGGACGGATCGAAGGCCCTGGTGTTGCTGAACCGAAATGAGGAGCCCGCGACGATCAGGGCGAAATGGAGCGACGCCGGCCTGAGTGGAAGACAGCGAGTTCGCGACCTGTGGCGGCACAAGGATGTTGGAGTGTTCACTGACGAGTTCTCTGCGGACGTGCCGCGGCAAGGAACGGTATTGGTCCGGATGTGGCCGGCGGAATGATCCCGGCTGCACGCCACTGCGGCAATGCCCGGGACGAAAGGAATTTGCGGTGGCAATAGTTTAAGAGGCGAGAGATTCTCGTGCAGTTCACCAAACCAGTTCTCTTTGTTCTTTGCACTTGCGCGTTGCGGGCCGAGGTCGTTCCCGCCGGCATCTTTCAAGACCATATGGTGCTTCAGCGTGGCAAGCCGGATCCTGTTTGGGGCACCGCCCAGCCTGGTGAGGGCGTCACGGTCCATTTTGCCGGCCAGACACAACGGGCCACGGCCGACCCGCAGGGTCGATAGATGGTCCGGCTGGCACCTATGAAGGCTCGCTCAAAGCCGTCCGACCTCACGATCGGCAAGCGGGTATTTACAGACGTTCTCGTAGGCGATATATGGCTCGCCGCGGGCCAATCCAATATGGAGATGGGGATTGGAGTATGCGATGTGGCCAATGACATCGCCCAGGCCGATTTCCCGGACGTGCGCCTGTTCACCGTGCCCCGCGATTTTGCCAATCAGCCCCGCGACCGCTTCGCCGGCCCGGCTCCGTGGAAGCGCTGTTCGCCGCAGACTCTGACCGAGGGCGGCTGGGGCGGCTTCACCGCCGCCGGCTTCTTCTTTGCCCGCACGCTCCATCAGACGTTGAAGGTGCCCATCGGGATCGTCAACATGAGCTGGGGCGGCACCGCCGCCGAGTCCTGGACCAGCCTGGCGGCACTGCAGACCTTGCCAGCTCTGGCGCCGGCCGTCGCCAAGTCCCTGGCACGGATCAAGTCGGCTATTGACAACACCGCGGACAACGCCGCGAAGCGGGAAGCCTGGTGGAGCGCCAAAGATCCTGGCAGTACCCATAGCGCCAACTGGGCCAATCCCGGCCTGGATGACTCGGCCTGGAAGACCATGCCCGTTCCCAGCGAGTCCGCAAGCGTCAGGCTCTGCAATTTCGGTGGGATCGTCTGGTTTCGCCGCGACTTTGAGTTGCCAAGCGCCTGGGCGGGTAAGGATCTCATCCTCAGCCTCGGCCCGATCAACGGCGGCGGCACCACATTCGTCAATGGCATCAAGGTCGGAGAGAGCTTCCAGCGCTTCCTGGACCGCTATTACCGCGTCCCGGCGGCCGCGCTGAAGCCGGGGTAAAACACCCTGGCGGTCCGTGTGCTCGACAATGGATATCTCGGCGGTTTGGGTGGAATCTACGGTTTGCCGCAACAGCTTAACTTGGCGCCAGCTGGCGACGCTTCGATAGAACCTATATCGTTGGCAGGGGAATGGCGGTGTAAAGACAGCGCCCGGCTCTCCGCAATTCAACCGCTACCGCCCGGCCTGCCGCAGGAGCCGGACGAAGTTGCATGGCTTTACAACGGCATGGTTGCGCTACTCACACCGTTTGCACTTCGCGGCTGCATCTGGTATCAGGGCGAGTCCAACGCCAGCCGCGCCTCCCAGCATCGCGACTTGCTGGCGGCGATGATCCAAAACTGGCGCGCTCGCTTCGCGCAGCCCGGCCTGCCGTTCCTGATCGTCCAACTCGCCAACTACTCAGAACCTGTTCGCGAGCCCGGCGAGTCGGGTTGGGCTGAGCTCCGCGAGGCCCAGGCGCTCGTCGCTGAAACCCTACCGAACTCCGGGCTCGCAGTGGCCATCGACATCGGCGACGCCAAGAACATCCATCCGAAGAATAAGAAGGAGGTCGGACGCCGGCTCGCTCTCGTGGCTCTGAGCAGAGTGTATGGGAAGAAGGTCGAGTACTCAGGCCCCCTGTACCAGTCGATGAGCACTGAGGGCTCTGCGATCCGGCTGAAGTTCTCGCACGTGGGCGGCGGCCTCATTGCCAAGGGCGGCCCGTTGCAACAGTTTGCTATAGCGGTCCCGATAAGCAGTTCGTTTGGGCCGACGCCCGGATTGAGAAAGATACGGGTCAATATCGGTAGCAGTCGGGCAAGGAGCCTGCGTCTTAAAGATGGTGCTGGGCAGCTTCGCCAGGCCATTCTGAAGCAGTTCGATTCTGCGTTCCAATACCGGCAAGAACTGGTTGAGCGCCCTCCGCGGCCGTCTGTCCGGTAACCCTACTTTGCGACCACAACACCCTGGCGCGCTGACCGGAATCGCTTGAATCCCGAGTGACACGCCGCTGGACCCAGTCCAGTGCGGCGAACCGCTCCTCCGCGACGCCTAGGATTAAGTCCGCCAGCGTTCGGAATTCGTGACCATCGGATGCGACGGCCTCCTTCCCAGCCGGCAACGTGATCCGGAGGCGGACGGCGTGCGGCTGCACACTAGCGAGGTCCCGCCGGCCGAGCCACGCGGCCGAATCGGAGGGGCGGAGGGAGCAGGCTATGGAATCTCGACAACGCCGTTTTCGGCGGCCATCATATGAGCTTCGCTATCGCGCACGACGAGCCGGATGACATAGCTGCCTGGCTTGACGTCGAAGCTGGTGTGCACGGCCAGGCCGTGGCCGGAAGGCCCGGTGAGGTCGGCCAGGGTCTCGTCTTTGAGGCGCAGTTCGACTTCCTTCTGCATTGCGGCGATGTAGTTGCCGCCGCTGTCAAAGATGGCGGCGATGATTGCCACGTTGTCGAGGTTGCGGTCCTCGACTATGCGGAACCGGAGGCCGCGCAGGTCCAGCCGGGCCAGAACGGAGATGCGAGCGCGGCCGGCGGCGAGCCTGGAGAACTCGATGTGAAGCTCGACGGGCAGGTCCTTGACGACGTCACGCGTGAAAACCGCGTCCTCGAGATCCTGGCGGGCCTGCTCGGCGGGGCTGGTTTCGCGGCGTGGGGCGAAGTAGCCCTTGCGAGCCTGTAGGGTGAGACCCTTGGGATTGTGCAGGGTGACCTTGAGGCTGTGGTACTTGCCGTCGGACTTGAGGTTGTCGGGCGAGAAGGCGAGCACGTAGTAGAAGTCGGGCGGCGTGGCGAGACGCCGGAACGCGCCGGGGATATCGTTGTTGTCGTGGATCCACAGGCCGCCGGTGCCCGCCGCCACCTCGCTCAGCACCTGGCCCTGGATCGATGCTTCGAACATGCGAAAGGCGTTGATCGTCGTGATGGCCCTCACGCCGCCCTCGGGAGTGGCACTGCCGGCGTCGTAGCCGGGCGGCGTCCACACGCCGCGCGCGTCCAGGCAGTTGACGATCACGCGGGCCGAGATGGCCTTCGAGATGATGTCGGCGATATCGGGATGATCGGAGTCTTGGATGAGGAATCCTGGGGAAGTAAGAACGATCACGCGCTGGCCGGGCATGGCCGAAAGGCGCCGGACGGCGTCCCTCAGCACGCGCGTGGCAATGCGGGTTTCCTGCGCGCCCTCGTTCAGCGCGCCCTGGGCCAACGCGCGCACCTCGGCGGGCATAACCGATCGGTTGCCGCTGCACGCGGCGTACTGCGCCAGGGCAGCCTGCAGGGCCAGGCCGTCGCTCCTGTTCACGATCTGGTCGGCCATGTAGTAGCTGATCTCGGGGCACTTGGGGCCTGAGCCGCCGGTGATGGGATTGGGGCGCAGACGGGCCAAGGCGGTCTGAAGCGCCGCGCGATCGTCCGTGAATTCGAGCATGTTGCGCCCCGAGGTGGTGTAAATGGCCACGCGGTCGGCCGGCTGGAGCGAGGAGGTCACCTGGCGCGCGGCGGCGTCGCGGACGAAGGCGATGTCTTCGAAGTTGAGGTGGATGTCGTCGAACAGATAGGCGACGAAGCGGGTGGCGATCACGGGTTCGGGGCGCGCCGGGGTGGCGCCGGGCGCCTGGGGAGCGGGCGTCGCCTGCTTCTCCACGACCACGGGAGCATCGGAGCGCTCGATGGAGAAGCGTGCGATGGCCTGCGGCTTGCCGTCGTCGGTCAATTGAAAGTCGTCCTTGGTGAGGTTGCCCACGGCGTGGCCGGAGGAGTCGCGCACGACGACGGAGACGGGAACGAGATTCACGCGGGTGGTGAAGGTCGGGGTGGCGTCCTTGGAGGCCACCTCGGGGGTGGGCTGCGATTGCGCTGGCTGATCCGGCGGCGGGAGCGGCTGTTGGCCGGCAGCCAGGCCCGTGCTCAGGCAGAGTGCGAGACAAGAGGTGGCATCGAGTATCAAGCGAACGGAACGAGGGCGCTGCGGCGCCAGTCCGGGCGCGTGCATATCGATCCTCCTCTCCCCCGAGTACGGCGCCACTCCGCGCGGCGAACGGCGAAGCCGGGGGCGGAACAACCTACTTTGGTCCTAATCGATATTAAACCTGCAGGGCTGTCTCGGGAGGCCGCTCACACGAAAGTCACCCCGCAACCGGAGTTGGGGCCATTGGGCTGAGTTGCACCGTATAGCTGAGCTTACGCAGCGCGGCGGCGAGTTTTCTTGCACGGCGTTTCTGCGCTTCAGGGGTGCCGAGTTGACCGTGTTCGATGAATTCCGCCCCTTCGTGCAGGATCTTCCAGATGATCAGGCAGAGGCGATGGGCTACTGCCCAGATCGCCTTCAGGTATCCGAGCCGTGGCAGCAGCCGGCGAAATAGCGATTGCACGTAACTGCCATTCTTCTTGACGGCGGCTTGGGCGGCCTGGCAGAGGACGCGGCGCAGGTAGCGGTTGCCCTTGGCGCAGTGGCCGGAGCGGTTGTGTTCGGCGCTCTCGTTGCGCCCCGGGCAGACGCCGACCCAGGAGCAGAGTTGCTGCGGGGTGAGGGAAGCCTGGGCGCAGGGGCCGACTTCGGCCAGGATCTGCGGGGCCGAGTCGAGGCCCAATCAGGGCACCGCGGCGAGGCGGGCCACGGCATTCTGGTGGGCGTGCAGCTGGTCGGCGGCGAGTTGATGGAGTTGGGCGATCTGTTGGTCGAGCAACTCCAGGCGCTGCAGAAACAGCGTCAGTATGGCGCGATGCGCCGGGCGGAGATCTCCGTTCAGGGCGTCGGCGAGATCCGGCTCACTCACCTGCAGCCGCCGGTCGCCCAGCGCGGCCAGGCGCTGTGGGTCGCCTCCGCCCTGGGCCAGTGCGTGCAGGATTCGCTGCCCGCTCGCGCCGAGCAGGTCGCTGACCACGCTGGAGAGCTTGATGCGGCCTTCTTCCAGCAACGCCTCGATCTGATTCTGCAGCCGCACGCGCTCGCGCACCAGTTGCAGCTTGCTGCGCGTGAGCGTGCGCCAGACCCGCTGTTCCGGCGCGGGCACGTAACTCAGAAAGAGTTCGTCCGCGACCAGGCGCCGCAGCAGCCGTTCGGCGTCGCGGAAGTCCGACTTGCGCCCGCCCGGCGCGCGGTTGGATTGGGCCTGCGCCAGGTGCAGTCGGAAGTGCGGCTCCAGCGCCAGCCAGACCGGCTTCCAATACTGCGCCGTCGATTCCATCACTACTTCCTTCACGGCGTGCTGATCGAGCCACGCCGCCAGTGCCTCCAGCTCGCTGGTCGTGGCGCCGAAGCGCCGCCGCTCGAAGCGCAAATCCGGCGCGCTCACGTCGGCCACCACGGCCATCAACACCTTCTTGTGAACGTCGATTCCTGCTATCGTGTAGGGCATCTCCACTCCTCGGCGTGGGGGCGCAGAACGCGCGGCAAGATAGATTACGCACACACCCGTGCTACTGCCCTGCCACGCCGGGGCATGGTACGAGCTGCGCACACTCATTGGTTCACAAGCGCGTCTCGGGTGAAAACTCTCTCACGGATTCAACTGCTCCAGAGCGGTGCCGACCTCAGGCGCCCCACACCATCGTCCACCCTATCGCAGCCACCGACTTTCATCTCTATGGGTGGCCCGTAGGGCCATGGCGACTCTCTCGGACTATCCGCCTGTTTTTCTGCCGCGGGCGCAAGCGGAGAACCGGACGGTAGGAGTCCTGCCGTGAGCGTGCGGCGCTTTGGGGGGCCGCGGGCCGACAGAGGGCCCACGTATCCGGCGCGCGGGGAACAGAAACCGCCAATACCTCTATGCGGCCGGTCCTGACGGCTCCTTGAAAGAGCCATTTCTCAATCGCCGCTCGTATGACGGACGGAGGATGGTCTCGCAACAATCGAGGTGGTGACTGCGCCGCATGCGGCGAACGCGGTCGGTAAATGGCGTTTGCGGCCGACAACGGTACGGTGTCGCAGTGCACTTGTCTGGAAACGCAATATATGACGAGATCGGCGTCCGTCAATGGAAAAAGAGCACACGTCGGGGCAGGGATGGCTTTGTGCTTTTGCCCTTCCCAGAGTTTTTGTTTTTCTGCTGCCGTTCGCTGTTGCCGACCAAGGCTCGCGGTTCCAATCATTCGGTGGGAACCGGTCCCACCAGCCATATATTCGATTCCGCTATGCGGAACCATGATTTCTGCTTCAAACTCCCTTGCACCCAAGGGAGGCAGGGGGCCTATTCACTTTCTCGAGGATCAACTGCACCCCAGTGGCGTTACCGGGTTTCCCCTGCATACGAACCGGATTCGCGGAGTTGTTCGTAACTCAGTCCGCGACTCCACATCCACCACAACCGCACGGCTAACTTCCGGGCGACGGCCACGGCCGCAATGGAACGGTGCTTCTTCATCGCCACGCGCCGGTACCAGCGGCCGAGTTCCGGCTCTCTCTGCACCGCCCGGTGGGTCGCTTCGACCAGCAACCAACGCACCAGAGCGTTGCCTTGTTTGGTCAGGTGTCCCAACCGTTGCCGCCCGCCCGAGCTGCTCTCGGCCGGGATCAAGCCCAGGTAGCTGGCCACGTGCTTGCCACTGGCGAACCGCCTGGGATCGCCGAGGGTCAGCACGAACGCCAGCCCGGTGACCGGACCTACGCCCGGATGCGTCATCAGCTGCACCACCTCCGGCCGCCGCCGGGCTTCTTGCTCCACGGCCTGGTCCAGCGGTTCAATGCGGCGCTGCAGTTCGTCCAACAGCTCTAAATTCTCCTGCCGGCGCCGTGCCGTCCAGGCCAGCAATGGCAGCTGCTCGAACTGCTCTCGTCCGCGACGACTCCACAGACCCGGCTTGCGCCCAACCCCCTCGTTCAATGCCACCGCCTGGAGTTGGTTCTGCACTCGCGTGCGCATCTGCACCAACCGGTGCCGGTGCATCACCAACTGCCGCACGTCCCGTGCCTCCACCGTCGGCACCCAAATCCGCATCTGTTCAAACCGCCCATCGCAGAGCAGTTGGAGCAGGTGCTCGGCATCGCGCTTGTCGGTCTTCTGCTTGCGCGGCGCCGCCGCCCGGATCGCCGACGGGTCCCCGATCCACAACTCGATCCCCAGTCCGGCCAGCAATCGTTGGAACCAGCGTGCATGTCCGCTGGCTTCCATCCCCACGCGCACCTGCCTGCCCGCCACGGAGCGGTAAAACTCCTCCGCTTCCTGGATGTGCTCCAAGCGAAGCTGTGTGTAGTCGCCTCCGTCCGTGTCCAGCATCGCGACCTGCTGAAAGCGCGGGTGATAATCACAGCCTATAATCAACATGTCGGCTCCTATCCCGAGCCTTGGTCTGGTTCAGCGATCACCAATCTACTCGCCTGGAGCCGACCTCGTCATCAAATCACTTTGCGGGCACGACTCCCTCCGAGTGCCCGACGAGTAGGGAGTTAGCCCCGCTGCCAGGGCCGATCAATGGTTCCCGAGAGTTCCCAGGATCCATTCGGCTCAGAACCACGCGGGGCCCAAGTTCCGCCTCTTATTGCAGCTTCGCGTACTCCGCTTTCGCTTTCTGCAGGATGGAAATGTCGGAGTCGGCGTCTTTCCAAAGCGCGAGGAAATCCTGATCTGCGGCGCGAGCTTTGGCCGGGTCGCCCTGCAGGGCGTAAGCGCGCGCCAGTCCCAGCCGGGCCAGCGCACCCCACGGAAAGTTCAGCTTCGCCCCTTCCACCCTCAGGCTCATCTTTCAATTCGAGAAGTCTCGGGGTGTACACTGATGGGAAACCGGGAGCCAGAGTAGAATCCCTGCCAAAGGGCGACTCCCTGCGGGAATGTGGAGCCTCGCGAGGGCGCGGCGGGCAGTGGCGAGCGCTTTGGAACATTCCCCGCCCAAACCTCGAAGGGAGCATTTCATAATCTATGACTCAGCGTGCCGGCTTGCTCCTTATGGGGCTCGTCGTGGCGTGCGTGGCCGTGGTCAGTGGAGTCAGCGCCGAACGCCATCGGCCTGCCATGCCGAAGATCACCCACTCCGTGCTTTTCGGGACTCCGGAAGCCGATCGCATCCTCTCGGCCCTCCAGGTGTTTCCCCCGGACAATCCCTGGAACCAGGACATCTCCGCCATGCCGGTGCATGCCAATTCGGCGCGCATCATCGCCTCGATTGGGGCCGACAAGAACCTCGGCTACAACCTGGACATGAACTTCGTCATCGTGCCTCCGGACCAGAAGCGGATTCCGGTCAAGATCCTGGAATACCCCGCCGACTCCGATCCCGGGCCTTTCCCCGTTCCCGACAACGCCCCCATTGAAAACTGGCCCCTCGCCCGAAATGAGGACTTGCAGGCCCTCGCGCGCCCCGGCCAGACGCTGGACGACTTCCAGCGCCACGGCCGCGGCGACCGCCACCTCCTGATCGTCGACCCGGTCAACGGAAAGCTCCACGAATTCTGGCAGGCGCGGAGAACGGATGCCGGCTGGGAGGCCGCGAATGAAGCTACCTTCGATCTGCGGACGGGAGCGTTGCGACCCGAAGGTTGGACCTCCGCCGACGCCGCGGGCCTCCCAATCTTCCCCGCCTCCGTCCGCTTCGACGAGTGCGAGCGCGGCCTGGTGGAGCACGCCATGCGCTTCACTGTCCACCGCAGCCAGCGCGCCTACGTTCTTCCCGCCACCCACTTCGCCAGCCGCTTCTCGGACGCCAGCCTGCCCCGCATGGGCGAACGGCTCCGTCTGCGGCGCGACTTCGATACTTCGCGATTTCCGCCCCACGCGCGCGCGATCCTCGAGGGGTTGAAGAAGTATGGCATGTTTGTCGCCGACAATGGCCAGGACTGGCTGATGTCGATTTCCCCCGATGCGCGACTAAAGGGGCTGGAAACCCTGGAGCGGGTGAAGGGCTCCGACTTCGAAGTGGTCGAGACGGGCGCCCGCTCGGGCAAACTGGCGGGACCAATCAAACAGTGAGGGCCGGCCCAGTAAGAGGAGGGAGCGGGATGGCGCGTCCGGCCCGCATCCGCCGAACTGCACCTTAGTTGTGGCGCTTGGTTGTGAGAACTTGCATTCGGGTCCACGCGCCGTAACACTTCGTCTGGTCCAGTGCGGGTTTCGCGAGCAGCAGGACAACGGCTGCAACGAATGCAATTCACTCCCATTCAACTGCTATAAGTTCTCTCCGTTCCCGTGTCGGTGATCCGAAAATCGGCCACAAATTCAGCGTGCGCCAGATCCTCGGAAACCGCGGATGCGGCGCGGATCGTCTCAGCAATTAATTCGCGTTTCTTTGCCGAACCGCAGCGCGCCGTCGGCGTCGTGGCGCTAACGGCAGCGAAGGCACGGCCGGTGGAATCGAACACCGGGGCGCCGATAGCCAAGGCGCCCCGGATCGTCTCCTCGTTGTTTATCCCGTAGCCATCGCGACGAATTACCGCAAGTTGCGCCAGCAGCGCTTTACGGCTGGAAATGCTGCGCTCGGTGTAGTGAGGGAGACGCTCTTTGCCAAGGGCGATGCTGAGTTCCGCACGTGACAAATGTGCCGCGATCACCTTGCCGAGCGCGGAGGCGTGCAGCGGGCAGCGATCGCCGACTTTGAGCGCCAGATGCAGCGCATGCGAAGACGACTCGGCGCCGTCGATCAAGATCACCGTGCCGTTACGCCACTCGGCCAGCCACACCGATTCGTGCAGCTTTGCGCGCATCTCTTGCAGCCGGGGGCGCGCGAAGCTGATGAGATCTGGGCGGCGGACCGATCCGTGCCCCAGCGCCCGCAGGCGACGCGTCAACGCGTAAACGCCCTCCGGGCCCACTTTCTCCACGTAGCCGAGCTTGTTGAGCGTAAAAAGAATGCGAAATACGGAGCTCTTCACCAGTCCGACACGTCCGGCAAGCTCTCCCAGCTTGATACCGGCCGTGCTATCGCCTAGGCTCTCGAGCACGCGCAGCGTCTTTTCGACAAGCTCGATGTAGTTTCTTGCAGCCATTCTCCTGTTCTTCACAACAGATTTAGCATTCTATACAAAAGAACGCAAGGACAAAAACCGCTTGACACCCAAGCGCAACGGGAATATTCTCTGCTTAGCCTATGGGGAGAGGGTGTGTCCAGGACGTTCAGGGACCCAATGCTGCAATCGAGGGGCGCAGTTGTGCCTGGCGCCGCCCTCGGTGCGCTGAACCAGGAGAAGAGTCCAAGTTGTGGCCCATCTTCACCTCGGACGGCAGGTCAGATCCATCGTAGTTCAGGCAAAGGGAGATTATGAAGACTCGACTGTTCTCGCTTTCAGTACTATTGATCATGCTCGTGTGCCTGGCTGCGCCGGCTTTCGCGCAGGGCGACCGCGGAGCGATCACGGGCGTGATCACAGACGCCACCGGCGCTGTGGTTCCCAATGTGCAAGTGACAGCCACGCATCTGGCGACCCACACCACCTTCAAGGCGGTCACCACCTCGGTGGGTGTGTACCGCATTCCGTACCTGCCGCCCGGCGACTATGAAGTCTCGGCCGCACTGAAGGGATTCAAGACGGCGGTCGTGAGTCAGGTAGTGGTCGCGGTGGCGACCGTGGTGACGGCGGATTTGAAATTGGAGTTGGGCGCGACCACCGAAAGCGTCACCGTGAGCGCCCAAGCCGCCCAGTTGGAATCGTCCAGCTCGGAACTCGGCTACACCGTTTCGGCCAACGATTACCACGACTGGCCAATCAATAGCGACGACGACGGCCAACGCCAGATCCAGGGCTTTATCTTCAAGTCCCTGCCCGGAACCGATAACAGCACGAGCGGGCCCAGCATCAACGGGGGGCCAACGATCTCGCACGAGGTCTACATCGAAGGCATTTCTATCGGGCGAACAGACGCCTCCGGCTCTACGGACGAATTCGAACCCAGCGTGGACGCGATCAGCGAATTCCGCCTCCAAACCGGCAGCCTGAACGCGGCCTTCGGCGGCGGATTGACCGCGGTGGCGAACTTCGACGTCAAGTCCGGCACCAATCAACTGCACGGCACCGCCTACGAATACCTGATAAACGAGGACCTGAACGCCAACGGCTTCGATAACAACGCTTACGGCAATCCGAAAGCGCCTTACAAGCAAAACAGCTTCGGCACCGCCGTTGGCGGTCCGATCCTGCTGCCGAAAGTGTATAACGGCAAGAACAAGAGCTTCTGGTTCTTCAGCTACGAAGGCTCCCGCAGACGCACAGGCTCGCTTGCCTGCTGCCGCACCGTGCCGACCGCGGCCATGAAGAAGGGCGATTTCTCCGCGGTGGACACGATCTACGACCCGGCGAGCACCGTCCTGAATCCGGACGGCAGCTATTCTCGCACTGCTTTCCCCGGCAACATCATCCCTACGGCGGATTTCAGCAAGGTCTCGGCCAATATCCTGACGCTGGCGCCGACTCCGGACCCGCCTCTGCCGGGCGTTATCCGGAACATTCCAAGTCTTCCCGGCTCACCGGTATTCAACCTGGACAGCTACACAGGGAAATTCGATCAGACAATCACCGACAAGCAGAAGGTGTCGTTCTATTGGAGCGACAACAACCGGTTGCGTGACAACGGCAGCAGCAGAGGCTACCTGCCCGTGCCTGGCAACGCCAGCTCATCCTACAACCTGCAGGGCGTCTACGGCACGATGATCCGCGGGAGCTACGACTATACGATCACGTCCAACCTGCTCAACCACTTGGCCGTCGGCTACAACAATTTCGACAACGTTCACCTCTCTCTCTCCACCGGCCAGAACTGGCCCAGCAAGCTCGGTCTGACGGGCGTCGAACAGGTGACGTTCCCGCTGGTCAATTTTAATCTTGCGGGCACGGCCGCTACGGGCAGCTCCATGACCGCGCTCGGAAACAACTCGACCGGCGACTCGCCCAACGGCAGCTACATCCTCGCTAACGACACCACCTGGATCCACGGCAGCCACGCCATCAAGTGGGGCGCAGAAATCCGCAAGTACTACTACGTCGAGCCCCAGAACTGGGGTTCTTCGGGCTCCTTTAACTTCAGCGCCAAGACGACCTCCAACGGCACGGGCACCGGCTACTCGTATGCCAGTTTCCTGTTGGGCGACGTATACAGTTCCAGTTTGCCCGTGCAATACGTCGACGTCACGACCACCGACACGTGGAACCCGGCCTTCTACTTGAGCGACGACTGGAAGGTGAATCGGCGTCTCACGCTCAACTTCGGCGTGCGCTGGGATATCGCGGGGGCGCAAACCGTGCAAAACGGCATCTTCTCGACCCTCGGCCCCACCACGCCCAACCCCGGCGCCTCGGGCTATCCGGGGGCGTTGGTTTTCCTGAGTCCGGGCCAAGCGTCCTTTCAGAATTGGTACTACGGCGAGGTCGGCCCGCGCCTCGGCTTCGCCTACCAGATCAACAAACGCCTGGTATTGCGCGGCGGCTACGGTCTGATGTACACCCCGCCGATCGGCAATGCCTTTGGAGAGGCCACAGTTGACGGCTTCGTCGGCAACAACGCCATCGCTGCCTACCCGGGGGGCGCCGCCATTTTACCCAGGTTCAACTGGGACAACGGCTATCCGGCCTACCCCTACACGCTGCCGAACAAAGACCCGGCGCAGGACAACGGGAATTCCATCTCCTACACCTCCCCGACCTCGACCCGCCAGCCCTACGCCCAGAACTACACTCTCGGTCTGCAGTACCTGCTGGGGGATAAGACGGTCATCCAGGCCACCTTCGTCGGCGACACCGGTAACCGGCTGAACGCAGGCAATTTCGCGAACATGAACCAGCTCAATCCCAAGTATCTGTCGCTGGGAGACACGCTGAACGACGACATCGGTAATCACCCCGAAATCACGACGCCCTACGCCGGCTTTTCCGGCTCGGTCGCGCAGGCCCTGCTGCCCTATCCGCAGTTCGCCGGCGGCGGCACCCCGGGTATTCCGACCGGCTACGGCGTGTTCTTCCACTACCCGTACTTCGGGCACTCCAACTACAACGCGCTGCAGGTGGTGGCCACGCGCCGCCTCTCCAAGGGGCTCGGGTTCCTGATCAGCTACTCGTTCCAGAAGACCCTCACCAACACCGATAGCAACATGGTTTATTCCGGCGGATACGCGCAGGACGTCTATAACCGCGGGTTGGAGAAATCGGTCGCTGCCTTCAACCACCCCCAGAATTTGAAATTGACCTGGATCTATGAGCTGCCCTTCGGCAAAGGCCATCGCTTCCTGAACAAGGGCGGCATCGTCAACCAGATCCTGGGCGGCTGGACCTTTACGGGCATTCAGCAGTACCAGTCCGGCGACCCGCTTTCGATCAGCGCGGGTGTCGATGCCAGTTCGTATCTCTTCAATGGCAACGTGCGCGCCAATGTGGTATCCGGCCAGCCGCTGACAGTCCCCCTGTCAGGGCATCTCGATGTCGCCAGCGGGACCGGCATACAGTATCTCAATCCCAACGCCTTTGCGGCGCCCCCGACGTCGCCCGGTGGCGTGATCCTAAGCCTGGGCAACTCTCCGCGCTATTTCAGCAACCTCAAAGGGCCGTTCCAGCCATCGGAGAACTTCGGCTTATTCAAGCGTTTCCATTTCGGCGAGAGTCGATTTGTCGAGGTCCGTGGCGACGCATTCAACGCTTTCAATCGCAGCGGGCTAGCCGACCCGGTTACGACACTCGGGGATCCGCAGTTCGGCCAGATCATTGACGTCCAGCAGGGCCCGCGAGAACTTCAAGTGTCCGCGCGCATCACCTTCTGACCGCGAATCTATCCCTTGAGCGGAACGGGTCCCCACCCGGCGGCCCGTTCCGCTTTTCTTTTGCCCCGAGGTATCCTGAGTAATCGATGCCCGACCGCGTGTCCTTTCCCCCGAAAATATTGTTCTGGTGCCTGTTCGCTTTCGGCGCACTCGTCTCCTGCCAACGCCCTCGCGGATCGGCTTCCCCGCCGTTGCGCCCGCTGAACGTCGTCATCATCACCATCGACACGCTGCGCCCCGACCATTTGCGCTGCTATGGCTACGGCAAGATCGAAACCCCCACTCTTGATCGCATCGCGCAGAGCGGCGTTCTGTTCGAGAACGGCGTCACCCAGACCCCGTTGACTCCGCCCTCGCATGCCAGCATCTTCACCGGTCTCAACCCGCCCACCCACAAGGTGCGGAATACCGGAGGATTCGTCCTTTCTCCATCCACGCCAACTCTCGCCAGCCTGCTGCAGCAGCGCGGTTGGGACACCGCCGCCTTCGTCTCCTCGGCGGTGTTGAAGAAGCGCTTTGGATTCGATCACGGTTTCGCCGTTTACGACGACCAGATGCCGCAGCCTGGCAGTAGACAGGAGTTCCTGGAGGATGCCGAACGCCGCGCCGGCGACACCGTGGACCATGCCGTGCAATGGCTGGACGGCCGCACCGACAAGCCCTTTTTCCTATGGGTGCATCTCTACGACCCGCACGCTCCCTACGATCCGCCATCCCCCTTCCACGAGCAGTACAAGGATCGCCTTTACGATGGCGAAATCGCCTACGCCGATCACGAGCTCGGACGCCTGATGGAACACCTCCGGCATAAATCGCCGCCCGAAAAGACGCTCGTGGCCGCGCTCTCGGACCACGGGGAGAGCCTGGGCGAACACGGCGAATTCGCGCATGGCGTGTTCCTCTACGATGCCACGCTGCGCATCGCATTCCTGCTCTCCGGGGCCGGGCTGCCCGCCGGAATGCGGATCAAGCCGCAGGCGAGGACGATCGACCTGCTGCCGACGATCCTGGAACTGACGGGCGTTCCCGCGCCCGCGGGGATCGAGGGCGCCAGCCTCGTCCCGTTCTTCAGCGGCAACAGCGCTCTTACGGCCGTTTCGTACGCCGAAACGCTGTATCCAAAAATCAATCTGGGTTGGGCCGAACTGCGCGGCATCCGCACGAATCAATGGAAGTACATTCGGGCGCCGCGGCCGGAGCTGTACGATCTCAGCCTCGATCCGGGGGAAACGAGCAACGTACTGGCGGAGCATCCATCCGAGGTGCGGAAACTGGAAGCGAAACTTGCCGCGGTCACGGGTTCGGCGGGTTCGGAGAAGGTCGAGACGACCCAGATGGATGAGCACACGCTGGCGCAACTAAAGTCCCTGGGCTACACGTCGGGCTTTGCTTCGCGCTCTTACGATCTGAACGGCCAGGGGGCTGATCCCAAGGATCGCGTGGCCATTCTGAAGATGATGAATGACGCCGAGCGGCCGAAGTCCGGACTTTCCCCAGCTCGCCGCATCGAACTGATGCAAGAGGCGGTCCGCCTCGACCCGTCCAACCCGCTGCTCTACTATTCTCTCGGCGCTCAATTGGAGAAATCGGGCCGCTACGACGAGGCCATGAAGCTGTACCGCGCGGCCCTCCAACAAGGTATCGACAAGGGGCACGGGCGGCTGCACTCGCGCCTGGGCGATTTGCTGGTGCGCGCCGGAAGGAAAGCAGAAGCGATCCCCGAGTACGAGCAGTCCGTCCGGATGAACCCCACCGACGTGGTAACTGCGGGCAACCTGGCCACCGCTTACATGCAACTGGGACGGCTGGAAGATGCCGAGCGCATCCTGAATGGCATCCTCGCCATCGAGCCTTCCAACGCCGCCGCCCAGAACCAACTGGGTGTGCTGGCGATTCAACGGCAGGACGGGACGGCCGCGCGCACCCACTTCGAAAAGGCGGTGGAACTCGACCCCGACCTGGTCGAGGCGTATCTGAATCTCGGTCTGTTGTATCAGATGGCGGGCGATAGCGCCCGCGCGCGCTCGAGCTTCGAGCAGTTCCTTTCCAAAGCGCCGCCCCGGCAGTACAAGGACCAGATCCCCAAAGTACGCGCGGCGTTGGCCGAGTTGCAATAATCCAGCCGCTCAATTGGGGATGATCCGTCAGACGCGGGCCGCTCCAGGATCCGCGCGCCCTTCCCTCTGTGTGCCGTCCCTGCGCGATCGCTATCCCAGCCTTGTTTTATTGGATAACGGCGCACTCAAAAACTGTGTCAGTGCACGGTAAACGTTAGCGTTGCATCGGAGGCGCCCCGGCAGTACTGGCTGCGGGAGCGGAACGTGGTTACGCGCCGGGCGCTTGCGATAACGCCGTTTGAAGGAAGGCCTCCACGGGCCGGGCTAGCTATGGGACTTGAATTGTAACTACCTGGAAACAAGTCACTTTTAAGAACGCTGACAACGGTGAGATCGAAGCCGCGCGCGGATTGATGGGACCGACCATTCGCCTGGAGAGTACCACACGCGAAGCGTCTGTGGACGAAGCCGAAAGCGAGGCCAGCTCGTTCAAACGGCGTTTGCGGAACTAGCCGCCAGCGGTGCGGCTTCGCAGCACCAATGTCCGTAAGCACCACTTTTCAACCGCAATCCTCGGACGGCTGTCGGCAACGCATCCTCCAATGCTCCTGCGCGCTTCCGTTGCTCTCGAAGTGGACCTTCCCGTGGTGACGCGATGCGGGCCACCTCGAGATCGGAGAGAGCCGGGCGGCAGAGAGCTAACCACCTTTCGCCGGAAGCGCGAAACCGGGATCACCCCGTTTCCGCGGCGGTAGCCCCGACGACTACCATGGTCTCAAAGGCCCTCGCATGCCCCCTCGCATCCTCTTTGCCCTGCTGGCGCTGGCGCTCCCCGCCGCCGCTGGCGAAGTCGTCCTCACGCCTGATCCGGGTGGAGCTCCGGTCATCGGCCCGGCGATCCGCGGCGTGTCTCCGGGCACTGTCATCCGATTGCGCAAGGGCGTCTACCGCGAGCGCATCGTCCTCGACAAGACCATCACGCTCGTCGGCGACGAGGGCGCCGTGCTCGACCCGTCGCAGCCGCTCGCAGCGGCGTGGGAGCCGGCTCCCGCCTTCGGTCCAGGCGTCTTCCGCGCCGCCACTGGCCGCAAGCCGGCGACGCTGTTCCTCGATGGGAAAATCCTGGCGGAGGTTGACAGCGAACGCAGGGAGACGGCCGTCGAAGGCCCCTGGTTCTGGAAATCTCTGCTGGCGAACGGGACGCCGAAGACGGGATTTCGCTACATTCGCGGCCTGTGGCTCTACCGCCATGAGGAGCCCGCGATCTTTGTCCATCTGGAAGGCGGTGCCGATCCCGCCGCGCACGCCTGGACCGCCGTCTGGGACCGCGCGCCCATCGTCACCCTCCGCAACTCGCAGGACGCCTCCGTCCGCGGCCTCACCCTCCTGCACGCCTTCGTCGGCGCCCACATCGGCATGGGCTGCGTTCGTTGCGCCGTCGTCCACTGCGTCGTCGGCGGCTGGGACTTTAACGGCATCGAGCTGCGCGGCGGCGCCGCCGAAAGCCTCGTGGAGGACAACGAGATCTTCCGCGATTCTTACGAAGACCTCACGCCCCAGACCGTTCCCCGCGCCTCCGGCGGCTCCGAGGTCTCGCGCGACTGGTATGAGGTCTGGCAGATCCACAAGGTCGCCGGCCTCTACGACCGCGTCGGCATCTCCATCACCCTCACCGGCTCCGGCAACCGCCTGCACGCCAACCACATCCACGACGTCTTCGACGGCATCGATCTGGGCGAGGGCGAAATCGAGTCGCTCGACTCGCCCCCGGTCGATCCGGCGCACGATCGCGACGCCGAAATCTGGGACAACGTCATCGAGCGCACCGGCGACTCCGGCATCGAGGTCGGCGGCCCGGCGGTCAACGTGCGTATCCACCACAACGTGCTGCGCCAGACACACGGCGGACTGCGCTATAAACTCCCGCGCATTGGCCCGGTCTTCATCTATCGCAACGTGTTGATTGACGGCGCGCCGAACAACATCTGGTACAGCATGGACGATTCGCCGGCCGAAGGCTATGTCTACCACAACACGGTCGTCGGCGGAGGCGGAGCGGGCCTGCGCTACGGCGGTTGGGAGCGGCACCACAATATCGGCGTGCCGAACTGGCATTACCTGAACAACCTCTTCGCCACACCCGGCGGCTTCTTTGCCAACCGCGACCCGCACATTCCGGTCAACTTCACGTCGGACTACAACGTGGTGCTGGGCGATTCGCGTCCCTATCCGGGCGATCCTTCCAGGGACGCCCATTCGCGCTACGTCACCGATGTGAGACTCACGTCGGGGTTTCCCCCCGTGCCCCTCCCGGACAGTCCCGCCATCGGCGCCGGGCTGGACCTATCCACCTATTTCCACGGCCGGCCCTTGCCCGGTTGCGAGCCCGGTTACTACAAGGGAAAGGCGCCCGACGCCGGCGCTTTTGAAGCCCGCTGACCGGCCGCAGGAGCATCCTTACGCCGCTGTCTCGCGGGCTCGGCGTACTCCGCCGGTGCATCCACGGCCACGTCGCCGGTGGTCGGGCCCCGAACCGAGTGCCGCCTGTCCGCATCGTCGCCTTCAGACCACCCCGAAACCTGGATCACGGGGTACTCAGGGAATGTGCAAGTGGCCGATAAAACGGCGTTTACGGAAAATGGTCCGCTGCCGCTCAATTCGCGTATAAGTATTAGTGCTCAAACGTGATTCTGAAACGGTGGGTTGGGGATCGAAATGCTCGTTCTTCCGCCCACCATTTTTCTCGGTCCAGCCTTCCCTTTCCAAACACAGTTCTACGCACCGCTCCTCGTGCCCCGTCTTGCTCCAGCAGTTAGGTCAACCGGATTTGCATGAAAACACAGGGGTTATTGATCGGTTGACATAACTAGGCCTGTTTTCCGCAAACCCTTCTAGGGAGTGCTTACACGAGAGGGTTTTGTGGAAAAAGGGCTTCGTTATGTCAACATTGTCAACGGAGTGCCCTAACTCAATGTGATCAAAGGATTTAGAGGTAAGCGCAGCAGGAGTCGTTATGTCAACGGCCTATCAGATTTCGCGTTGTGATATACAGCATGGTGACTGGGAGCAGGAGATAGCCAGCATTTCCGCGTCGGGCCAGAAGTCATGAAATTCCTGTGTTCGTGTTTTCATTGAAGGAGGGATGCACCGGCTCAAATGAGTAGTGCGCGGGGATGACACGAGGTCGGGCGCCAGTGCCCGCTCGGCGGTCAATTCCTGGTTCTCGTCAAAACCTTTATCGTCTGGAAGGTGGAGCCGCAGTTGAAAGAGGCGTGCATCTTGAAACAGACTTCCCGGTGACGGTGCTTCTGAGGAACTGGCGCCGGCGTTAAGTTGGCGGGTGTGTTCGCCAAGTGTGTGATCTGGGCACCGGCCGATTCATCAAACTTGGTAGCCCCTAAATGAGTTTAATCTTATAGGTGTTGACAATTCACTTGCACGTCATAGCGCCTACAAGCAAGGGGTTCTCGGTTCGAGTCCGAGGATACCATTTCGACATAGAGAGTTGGGATCAACGGAATTAGCAAGCGGCTAAACTTAGCAAACTTGTATGGCGCAAAGCACGCCTTCCGCGAAAGGTGCGTTTCATACGCGTGTCCTCTACTGAAGTCGGTATGCATACATCCTACCAGCTTGCGAAGATGGCCGGAGATGGCCCCGGGTGGATCTGCTGCCTGGCATCGAGGTTTCAAGACGGGAGAATGTCGATTCTGGCTGACGTGAGACCGTCGCAGCTCAGAGTTACGAACATCCTTGGAACCAATGGCTTGCCGCCATCTCTAGCCCGTCGAGTTTCCACCGTTTCTTTCGTGCAGAGCTCGGCGAACGAGACCCTGCCGCTTGGCTGTCCGACCGGCACACCGAATCGGAGACTTGGTTCGGCAGTGATGGGTCTGCACCCCGGCATTTTTTGCCGAAGTTGTTTTGAGTCAGCACCTTGCGACTCTCCGCGGTGGGGGGCGTGGTTTCCATTTCTTGCAATGTCGCGCTCGGGGACTCAATCGTCACGCGCCACCAGCCGGCACTCGTGGTTCATGTTCAAGGTCAGTGGATGTCTAGGTAGGGGTCCACGGCGGGCTAGATTCTGTCGTCACGAGATGAAGATTTCAAACAAATAGCACATGGATTGTTCTAATTTCGTGTCATGATGGGGCATGAAGTTGGCCCATCGGCGGCATGACATTACGGATCGCGTGTGGTCCATTCTGGAGCCACATCTCCCTGGCAGAAAAGGCACTTGGGGCGGTATCGGGCGAGACAACCGCCGCTTCATCAATGCCGTTTTCTGGATCCTCCGCACGGGGGCCCCGTGGCGCGATTTGCCGCCCGACTACGGGGACTGGAAGAACACCCATCGCCGCTTCTGCCGCTGGCGCGACAAGGGCACGTGGGAAGCTCTGCTGGAGCGCTTGATCGATCAGCCGGATTTTGAGTGGCTGATGATCGACGCCAGCCACATCAAGGTCCACCCGCATGGCACCGGAGCGCGGGGCGGCAACCAGGAAATGGGCCGCACAAAAGGGGGCTCAACACAAAGCTACACTTGGCCGTGGATGCGCATGGTCTGCCGGTCCGAGTTGTTATTACGCCAGGTCCCACTGCGGATTGTACGCAAGCTAGTCTTCTAATTGAAGGACTTACAGCCCAGAATCTGTTGGCTGACCGGGGTTACGACACGGACGCCATCCTGGCCCAGGCACGCCGGCAGGGCATGGAGCCCGTCATACCGCCCCAAGGCCGCCGCAAGCTACAACACACCTATGATCGGGACCTGTACAAGCTGAGGCATCTGGTGGAGAATGCCTTCCTGCACCTGAAACGATGGCGTGGAATTGCTACGCGGTACGCCAAAAACAGTGCTTCCTTCCTCGCTGCCGTCTATATCCGGTGTATCGCAATCTGGGCGAGCATCTCGTGACGACAGAATCTAAACCACAGTGAAACCGCAGCGCGTTCGGTTGAAATCGCGGGCGGCCGCAGCAATTCATCCGCTGGAGATTTGTCGGGTTTTTCGGGCTACCCGACAAGCCTCGACCGCAGCGCAATCAATTACTTACGACGCAATTGTCGGGTTGGTCGGGTTTTTGCAGGAGTAAAGAGCCCATCGATCCATGAACAAAAAACAACGGAGTCAGCGGTCTCCGTCGTCGTGTCTGCACCTGGCGTCCATTTTTGGACTCCAAATGGACTCCAAACGGGGGTGTTGGTGGAGGGTGGGGTCTAAAGCCTTTGAGGAATTTGGTCGGGCTGCGGGCATTTGAACCCCGGACCTCTTGCACCCCAAACGGGTCTCGGCCATCCCGCTCAGTTGCGTTTTTTAAGTGTTTGCGTTTCGAGCATTTCTGCAGACGCTGTTGAGACCTGTTGAAGTCTGTTGGGCCTTGGTGCTCGCGCCCACTTTGAATTCATCTACAGGCGGGTGGGGGAACGCCGCCATGCCGCCCGGGCGGCTGCGCGAGTTCTGCCCGTTGGACGCCGCTGGGGAGAAGGCCCTGGAGATGTCCATCCGCCGCCTTGCGCTATCGGCCCGTGCCCACGACCGGATTCTCAAGGTCGCCCGCACGATTGCCGATATCGGCGGCGCTGAACAGATCCAGGCCAAACATCGCCGAGGCCGTGCAATGCCGGTTGGGCCGGCGGCGACGCCCGACTGCTGGTACGGCGTTGGGGAGGCCCAAGTGCCGGCGTAGGCAGCCTGCGGGTTGTTGCCCTGCTGGAGGCAGGCGCCCCAGAGGTGAATGTCGCCAGCGGACCAATCATCGCCGTTGGCGGCGGGCTGGCGGACGACGATCCAGAGGCCGGTTTGGCCGCTGGCGGGCGCACCAGTAATTCTGAAGCGCTGCCAGGAGGTCTTAACCGTGATCAGCGCAGGTCCGGCCAAATAGGCTGCGTAGGCGTTGTTGACGATGACGATGGACAGCGCATTGAAATTCGAAGGCGCTCAAGAGCCGGGCGGTATCGTGTTTCGGATAGGGTCCCGGTCGGCAAGATTGCGAGATCGGAATCACGCCCGGAGAACGTTCGCGCCAGTTTTCGCGAGCTTTCTGAGGCAGTTTCCGCAATTCACGAGCTTGGGATCGGCGGTCAGCCGTTGTGAATAGATACCGCACACGGAGAACACTTGCCACGGCTCGTTGGTAATCGCGTCAATCGCATGTCGCTTCGGTTCGCGCCCGTTCTGTCCTTTACGATCGCTCATCATAGAATCTTCTCCGTCTGACGTCGCACCGCTCGTTTAGTACAACCCGACCGAACACGTTCCGCGACGGAATGGCTTCCCTACATGCTCAAGGAACCGCCCCTCTGCATCGAACTGGTAGTAGTCGAGCAAGCGTACAAATTTGAAGCCAGTCAGCTTGCCGAAGAACGGGCAAAAGCCGTTATGTCGTTGTCTGTACGCCAGCATCAACGCTGGCAATTCGGCCAGTTGTTCTTCGATCGGTGAATCCAAGGTTGCCTGTGGGATCTCAATGTAGTTCCACCTGCCGCCCGTAAGACCATACATGCAGATGCTTGACGGTCGTGTGCTCTCGGCGTCCGCGTGAACGTAGGGTCGGAAGGTGCCTTCTTCAGCCTTGCAGCGTTCGAGGAATGCGACATCCCATTCCGCTTTCTTGATCTCTGGCATGGCGGCTACCGCACTATGCAAGGCATCTGCGTGGCCGGGGTACGCGGCTGCAATCTGTTTTATGATCCGCTCGTAGCCTTCGCCCTGATCCATCCAGGCGTCCAGTCGGCGGCGACCACGTTGGAGATTGCGGTAGCCGAGCGCCAGAATCAAGCCGTCGCGGTCAAGCCCGGCCTCCTCAAGCAGACGGCGCAAGACAATTGTGATGGGGTATGGAGCGCCCTGAGACATGATGCTCTCCGTTGGCGCATTCAGGGGAGACTTGGTTGACAGCCAACGCTGCCCACATCGACGGATCAACCCGCCATTCCACCGTAGCGTCTCCGCGCTCGGTTGGCAGCCCTCGAGGGGCTTTCCTGATGCTTACTTTCAGGGACGGCTTACCGGTGGGACAGGCTTCCCGACCTCGCGGCTCGGTGAGCGGCTCGGTATTGCTGGACCAGCCAGAGTGTCAGTTCTCACCCGCTCGGATTGCCGTTCTTGCGGAAGAGGATCGCACTGCAGAGTCCGAGGGCTTCGCACAGGACCGACAAGCTACGAATCGACAACTCAGCATGTCCGGCCTCCACAGCTTCGATGTACTCACCCGGAAAACCGCTTGCCGAAGCCAGACTCGCCACTGTGCACCCGAGTCGCTGACGAATGCTGCGGAGGCACTCGTCAAATTCAACTATCAAGGGGGGTGAAGCTCCCGAAAAGTTTGGCCCATTGTGGCCCATTACTGGCTCATTTGGCCGTTTTTGGCCCATTCGGTCGAACGCAGAATCAACAACTTGCGACCAGTCTTGTTGATTCTGAAGGGGCCTTCCTACTTTGAGACGGTAGAGGTCGCAGATTCGAGTTCTGCCGGGCCCACCACTCAAACCGCCACATTTCAGACATTAATCCCACCGTAGTTGACACTAAACCCTCGGGCGCAGCCAGTGCGGCGAAAGAGCCAAGGGACCGAACCCGCCCCGCACCCGTGTCAAGAGCCGGCTCTCGAGCCGACCACTTCGGGGCCCGATTTCGCGGGCGAATAAATATCCGATAACTGCAGAAGCGTCGCCTGCAAGCGGCTGGAGACCACCTGCAGAAGCCGGTGCTCCAGGGCATAACCGAGGTCGCGATCCTCGGCGCACGCCTTTCGCAGATGGGCGCCCGCAAAGCGCAGCGCCTGCACCCGCACGAGCGCCCGCGCCTGGAATCGCCTGGCTTCTTCTTCCATGAACGACGACCAGCCCAGTTCATCGCCCGCGCCCAACGTCTGGACCCTTAGGGTATGGCCGGATGTGCGGACCTCGAGGGCCACCTTCCCCGACAGGAGCAGGTAGAAGAAGTCCGACTTCTCGCCTTCGCCAAAAATAATGTCATCGGCGGAGAAGCGCGCTTCACTGGCCAGCGCCATCAGCTTTTCGACATGTTCGTCACTGAGCCCCTGCAGGAAGGGTAGCTCGCGTGCCACTGCCAACAGACTCTTAATCTCCATCAATACACCCTCCTTGCCGGCAATCAGCCGGCAGATTCGTTTCCCGGCCGGCTCTCCGATTCCCGGCGGGCCAGCAATGCGCGCAGAATCCAAACAACCTCCCATGCCGGCCGCCGCGCGATTCATGCAGCGCCGGGTAATGCCACGGTGAAACACGTCCCATGACCGGGCCGGCTTTCGACGGTGATGTTTCCACCGTGGCGTTCAGCGATCACTTTGCAGATGGCAAGGCCGAGGCCGGTTCCCTCGGCGGCATATTCCCGAGCATTGGCTCCGCGGTAAAACTCGTCGAAGACTCGAGGCAGATCCTGCTCCGCGATACCGATGCCGGTGTCTTCCACTTTCAGCACCACGCATCCGTCCTGAGAGCGCAGGCGCGCGGCCACGGATCCGCCAGGCCTGGTGTAGCGGATTCCGTTCTCCACCAGGTTGGCGACAAGCTGGCGTATGGCGACCGGATCGCCGAGGACAACTGCTCCACCGCCGGCATCGATCAACAGCGCCACATTCTTTGATTGGGCGGCTGGCCGGAGATCCTCGATCACTTCCGCCAGCAGGCCATCGAGCGCGACGGTCACTCGCTCCGCGCCGGGCCCCGCTTCCCGCGCGCGCGCCAGCAGCAGCAGGTCGCGAGTCACGGCGGCGAGCTCTCCGGCCCGCCGTTCCGCCCGGCCGATCAAGTCGCGGGACGGCTCATCCAGTGTGCCTGCCATGCCCTGCAACACAACTTTGAGCGCGGTCTCAATGGTACCTAGCGGGCCGCGCAACTCGTGTGCGACCTTGCGCATGTATTGCGACTTTGTGCGCTCGCTCTCGCGCAGGGTTTCGTAGGCGTCCTCGAGCTTGTGTTTCTCGCCGGCGATCTCCCGCGACAACAGCACGTTGGTTCTGACGCGCTCGCGCAGGTCCACGGCAACGGTGCTGCACAGGTACGACGCCAGATAGAGTGTCGCTCCCAAAACCACCAGACCCATAAAGGCCACACTGAAGCTGCGGTATGCGCAGGCCGGCCAAACCGAATCCAGAGGGTGATGATCCAGGAGGCCGAAGTACTCTCCCCAGACGACCGAAGCAAAAAGCAAGAAGCCGACCGTGGTCTGCAGATACGTGCCGCGCCGGGAGAGCAGCACGCTGGCAATGACGATGTGAAAAACGAAGAACACGGCAAAGGGACTTCCGACGCCACCAGAGAGGTGGAGCAACACCGCGAGAAAAACGAAATCGATGGTGACCTGCACAAAAGCGAAAAACGCAAATCTCGCGACCCGGCTTTCGTCGCCCAGGCCGAGAAAGGTGCGCGGCACGAGCAGGCGCGCGAACGAATCGGCGCTTTCCCAGGCCCGCCCGACCGGCCTTACGCTGAGGCGCGTGGTCACGAAATAGAGAACGGTGTTATAGACGAGGAGGCTGCCGGCGACGGCCAGGATTGGCCCAACGGGCAAACCGGACAGGCCCAGAATGCGCGCCATCCCGGCCGCACCAGCCACACCGGCCGCGGTCAGCCAGCGGAGTTTGATGAACCACGCCGTCCGCCGCTCCAGATCACTCGAGACCGGAGGCTCGCCGCTATGCGTCACTGTGGACGCTCCCCTGAAAGTGCGCTGTCCCGCCGGAGCGGAACAACGCCGCCGGAAGCCGTCACGACGACGGCTTGAGCCGAAGCGCGCGATCGATTCGCTCCAGCAGCAACGCCGGGTCGATCGGCTTGTCTACAAAATCCTGGACCGGCAGGAATTCACCGGCCTGGTACGTCCCGTCGCTGGAGTCGGGATAGAAACGCAGATCAGTCTTTTCGTGAATCGCGCTCAAGACGATAATGGGTACATTCTTGAAGTACGCCTCGTCCTGCTGCCGCAGGCGCCAGACGAAGTGGAAGCCTTCGGTGGCATGCGGCATCATGATATCGAGCACAATGCAATCCGGCCGCTCAGCAGAGGCGGCCTCCAGTCCGGCCATGAGATCATGTGCCGCCGCCACTTGATACGCTTTGCTCTCCAGCGCAAAACGCAGCGCCACCACCAGGTCCTTGTCGTCGTCGACAATCAGTATCTTGGCGCGACTGGGCATCACGTCCTCCCCGCAAAAGCGGACTTCCCCTCAGCCAACTCCTCCAGAGTTTCCTGTTTGAGCCTCTCCTGGGCAACCTTTTTCGGCACCAGCCCCAGCGCCAGCGCCACTCCGTAGAGAATGGCTTCCGGCCGGGGCGGGCAGCCGGGAATGTAGTAGTCGACCGGAATCACTTTGTCCACTCCGCCGATAACACTATAGGTGTCGAACCAGCAGCCCCCACCGGTTGCACAGGAGCCGACGGCGAACGTGAGTTTCGGATCCGGCACAGCTTCCACCAGCCGCTGCAATGCTGGGGCGACCTGGCGTGTCACGGGGCCGCATACCAACAGAACATCCGCATGCCGGGGAGATCCCACCAGCTTGATCCCGAACCGTTCGGCGTCGTAATACGGGGTGAGGACGTCAATGACTTCGATATCGCAGCCGTTGCAGGCGCCGACGTTGGCATGGTAGACCCACAGCGCCTTACCAAACGCCTTCTTGCATAGCGCCTCGAACACGATGTCACCTCCTTGCGAGCCGCACCATCATGCCCCAACGTAGCCAGAACCGCGGCGGCACGATCGAGCAGCGGATACGCGACTTGAGGGTAAACGCCCAGCAGCAGGCATATCGCCGCCAGAGCCACCATCGGCAGCCACATCAACGCGGGAACTTCCCTCACAGGCGGCTGGGCCACGGCAGCCGCGCGGGGCGCTCCCCAAAACACCCGGGTTCCCGCACGAACCATGACGACCATCGTCAGGATAGCTCGGCGGCGATGGCAATGACAGCGGCCCACCACAGCCCGGCCTTGGCCAGCGCAAGATAGATTGTCAGTTTGCTCCAGAAGCCATTGAGGGGCGGAAAGCCGGCGATCGCCAAAGCCCCCAGAAGAAAACACGCGCTCGTGATGGGCATCTGATTTCTCAGCCCGCCCAGCTGAGTGATTCGCCGTGCGCCGGTGGCATAGATCACCGCACCCACGCACATGAACAACATCGATTTGTAGAGGGCGTGGTTCAAGAGATGAAACAGACCGCCGTAGCATCCCAGGTAGGTTCCGAGTCCGACTCCGGCCACCACATAGCCCATCTGGCTGACGGAGGAATAGGCGAGCAGCCGCTTGAGATCGTCCTGAGTCATGGCCATCACAATTCCCAGCAGCATCGAGAAAACGCCCAGCGCGACCAGGAAGATCGCGACCTGACGGCCAGGAAGGGTAGAAGATGCTCACCGTGCGGGCCAAGGCATACAGAGCCATCTTGATCATCACGCCCGACAGCAGCACGCTGATCGGGGTAGGCGCCTCGGCATGTGCGTCCGGAAGCCAGGGATGAAAAGGCGCGATGCCGGCCTTGGTTCCGAATCCGATCACCAGAAATGCGATCGTAATGGCCGAGGTTCCGCCGGTATCAAGTGAGCCACGGTCCGGATGTCGCTGATCAGCAGGGCGTTGCCTCCACTCAGTTGTTTCGTGGCGGCGGCGCCGGCGTAAAGCAAAACGCATCCGAACAAAGCGAAGGTAATCCCAATGGTCAGCAGCATCAGGTACTTGTAGCCCGCCTCAAGCGCGCGGCGATCCCAATAAAAGGCGACCAGAAGACCGGAGGTGAGAGTAGTAGCTTCGATGGCGACGTACAGCATGATCGACGTTATTGGTGACGCATCCCCACAGCATGGTTCCGAAGAAACCACAGCAAAAGGCCATAGAAAACGCGGGTGCGGCGCGAGGCCGCTTCTGCGCCGACGCGCTGATGAGCCCCTCCAGGCGCAGGTATCGCACGGAGTAAACCGATGCCAGCAACGCGATCACAGCAATCACGCGACCATCAACGCGCTCAGGGCATCGACTCGCAATTCGCTATTCCAGGTGGTCAACACCACTCCCCCAGCACCTTGGTAGGCCATCCATGCGGCCATCGCCGTAACCAGGGCCGCGGTCAAAATCGGGATAACCTGCTGCAACCGGCGGTCGATCCGCTTCCACAACAGAACCGAGGCGCCGGCCACGATCGGCAACAGGAACGTAACGGCGGGTATGATCGATGTCTCTGTCGTCATCGGTGTCTCCGTCTAGCGCCTCAATGCGCGCAACTTGAATGTATCCGTCGATCCGAACTCCTCGCGTACCCCGCCGATCACGTATAGGAGCAGATACACCGTCACCACAACCTCCGTCGCGACACCGAAAACCGCGGTTTCCGGTAATCCGGGAGCCAGGCTCACCAGGCTCAGGTGCACGGCGTTCTCGAGCAGGCACAGCCCGATCACCGCCTTGATCGCATCCCGCCGCGTCAGCACGGCATACAGGCCCAGGGCAAATACCGTGGATGCCACCGCCAAGTTCGTTCGGAAAACCTCCAACTGCGCCATGCCGGACGGCGCAAGAAGCATGCCCTGGCTGTGGGTCAGATGGAAAAAGCCCAACATGAGCAGGCGCGCCATCAACTACCGAGGGGCCGAGGCCAATCACCGGCTTCAATTCCCGGTCATCCACGCCCCGGATCGCGCGGAACAGGAACCAGGGCGTGAGGACCGCCTTGGTCAGCAGGGCCGTGCCGCCCACCAGTAAAGAGCCGGGTTCACTGCCGCAAACGCGACCAGCAGGCCCACCATCAGGAGCGCCTGGCAGAGGTAGGCGACAATCGGAGAACCTGAGCCGCCGCATCTCCACCGCAGCCACGGACGTGATCACCATAGTCAAGCTCAGAGTCTCGATCAGACCGCGTGTGAGAGCGGCTTCCCCGCGGTTCATGCTCTCCCTCCTTCCAAGCCGTCCCTGAAACCAGTTTTCATCATCCGGTCAAGCGCGCGTGGGAGGCGGGAAGCACCGGCCGCAGCTCTGGCATGGCCCCATGAAAACCTCCAGCCGCATGTACATGTCCTGGGGATGCGTTAGTGGCAGTTTCGAATTGCTGGCTGAGGCGGATGGCCTTCTCCGGACAGACTTCTTCGCACTTGCCGCAATACGTGCACCTGCGCCAGAAGAACTCCAGCAGTCCTCATGTGCTGTTCCGTGTCCGACACCACGATCACGCCGGCCGGGCAGACGTTGGCGCATCCGCCGCATCCGAAGCATAGATCGGCGTCCAAAGTGATCTTGCCGCGGAATCCGGGTTTCGGCTCGTGGGGTGCAAACGGGTATCCGAGGGTGACGCGCCCGGCTTTCAAGCAAATCAGCGCTTCTCGCAGCTTGCTCAGAAACACCTCAACCTCCTGCTACTTTCCAATCACCGCAAAGGCCAGGGCAGACAGTGACGAAACCCCGACGCGCATGAAATAACCCATGGCCTGATCGATGCGCAGCCTCGGGGATTCACGACATCAATAACCGTCACCAGCACCAGCACCACCAGCACCTTCACGGCCGTCGCGAGCAGATCAACCAGGTAAGTTTCCAAAGTGCGGCCAAGGAAAGAACACCTCCACCAGCAAGAAAGCGAGCACGAGCTGCTTGGCCCACATCGCCCAGCGGAGCAGCGCCAGGCGCGGGCCGCTTTGCTCCACCAGAGGGCCGCCCATAATCTCCTGGTCGGCCTCCGCAATGTCGAATGGCAATTTGCCTGACCACGGCCTGGAGCGCAAGGAAGAATGCCACGCCCGCGATCGCCATGCTGATGCTCGGTCCATTCTGCACCTGCCAAGCTGGCAATGCCGCCCAGGGCCAGGGTTCTTGGCCTTGAACGCACCCACGACAGCGCAATGGCCAGGATCGGCTCGACCGACAAAAGCATCATCATTTCGCGCGAGCTCCCGATGGAAGCGTAAGGGCTGGCGCTCGCGTAAGCCCGTTCAACATGATCAGGACCGCAGCTCATCGCCGCGACATAGAGCACCACGATCATGTCTCCGGCGAAGGACAAGCGGCGCGGCGGCGCCCATTGGGACCAGGGCGGCCAGCAGCAGCACCGAGCCCAGCATGAGCGCCGGCAGGCCCGCATAAACCACTCCGCCGCCGCTTCGCAGATCCTCCTTGCCCAGGAGCTTCAGCAGATCCCAATAGGGCTGTGTGATGGGAGGCCCGATTCGAGAGTGGAGCGCGGCCCGCACCTTGCGCATGATGCCTTCGAAAGAGCGGCGACAGAAGCAATGCGGCCGCCACGTTCAGCAAGCACTGCAGCAGGACAGCCTAACGGCCGGCTGTCATCGGGCGCCTCCGCGGGAGGCGGGCTGCCTCTGGACATCCGCAGCAGTTCCGCGCGGGAATAAACCCTGACCTCGCGGGTCCTCCGGTCGATCGTCTCCAGCCGCTCCGTGCAAGAGAAGCACGGGTCCAGGCTGCCCAGGGTGATCGGCACGTCAGCGATGGTTGCCATGCATGACCATCGCCGGCAGAGCCTGCAGGTTGGCGTAGGTGGGAGCGCGCACGCTCCACCGGTAGGGCCGGTTGTCACCACCCGTCATCACAAAATGGATCGCCTCGCCGCGCGGCGCCTCGACCACCGAGACGCCCACCTTATCCGGTGGGATCTCTGCGCCGATCTCCGCGCAGATCGGGCCCCCGGGGAGGGCCGCCAGACGCCTCGCGCACCAAGCGTATGGATTCCAACAACTCGCCGACGCGCACCAGCACGCGCGCCCACGTGTCGCCCGCTTCCTCGGCGGCAATCCGCGGCGGCACTTCGTCGTACGCCGCATAGGGATGATCGATCCGCGCATCGATGGCAACCCCCGAAGCCCGCGCCGGCGGGCCCACGACGCAGACGCTGCTTGGCCCTTTCGCCGGTCGATCACGCCGACTCCCTTGGTCCGGGCGTGCAAAACGTCGTATCGCCGACGATGGCGTTGCGAACGGCTATGGACTCCTTTTCGACCTGGGCAAGCGTCTCGAGGAGCTTGGGCTTGATCTCGTCCGGAAGGTCGCGCCTCAGCCCGCCGATCGTATTCATCCCGTACGTCTTGCGGTTCCCGGAAATCTCTTCACACAGCCACATCACCGGCTCACGAATGCGCCACGTCTGCATCAGCACCGTTTCGAAACCGATGATGTGCCCCGCAATCCCGAGCCAGAGCAGGTGGGAATGGATGCGTTCCAGCTCCAGCATGATGGTCCGGATGTAGCGGGCCCTGCGCGGCGACCTCGATGCCGGCTGCCTTTTCGACCGCCTGGCAATAGCAGGTGGAGTGGATGAAGCCGCAGATCCCGCATATTCTCTCGGCCAGATAGGGGATCTGGTCGTAGGTCAGAACGCTGTCGCCGAGCTTTTCAATTCCCCGGTGGTTGTAGAAGAGGCGGGTATCGCATCCCACAATCGTCTCGCCCTCAACGAACATGCGCCAGTAGGCGGGCTCCTCCAGGACCGGAAAGAAAGGCCCCATCGGCAACACGCTGGCGCCCTGGGGGAGCTTCGCGCATTTGCGGGCGGACATTTTCCAGCGCGGGAGGCTGGTAGTTGTACGGAAAATCCCGGCGCAGCGGGTAGTACGCCTTCCGGCCAGTCGTCGGCCAGCAGCAGGCGGCGCGGATCGGGATGCCCATCGGGATGCACGCCGACGGCATCCTGGAATTCGCGCTCCGCCCAGTTTGCGCCCGGGATGACCGTCGAGTGATCGATTCGACCCTCGGGTCTTCTGCCGACATCGGGGATTCCAGCAAGAACGTACAGATGGTCGCGGTCCAGGGAGAAGAGATGCAGAATGCGCGAAATCCCCGCTCAGGGGCCGCTTATCCGTCCCCACCGAAATCAGGAAGCGTGCATGCAACTCGTTGAACAACGCCATCCGCCACAGCTGCGCATCGCCTTCTTCTCGATCGACGAAATGGAGGGTATCGGCGTGGGGCTGGGTCGCTGACAAGAGAGCACCGTCGCTGCGCTCCGGCGATTACCTTGCAACCCGCGCTAACGTCATCTGATCGTGTTCCGTGCTCATGCCGCTCTCCTCAGCGCGCTCACCACACAGCAGGATTCCGGTCACAACGACGGCTCCAATCACGATCCACAGCAGATAGATCTGCGGAGTGCCGACGTGCGTTCTGCTGACGCAGTCAGCGGTTCGCTCAATCGGCTTGAACCGCGGGCGTGTACAGCCATTGGTCAAAATCGAGCGCGCGGCGAAGGGGAGCCGGAAATGTCGGCACCTGCAGCCTTCCGGCTGGGATAGATGCCCTGGAACGCGTGTTTGAACGGCAGGTAGAAACTGCTGGCGGGGTAGCGGACTGTGGCCGCGGCGTGCTCTTCTCCGCAGTACCAGACCGGCACGATCTCTGTTTTGGCCCCCCCGCCCGCTGAATGCCATAGGAGAGCAACGCCAGGATGGCCAAGGCCCGCCAGCATGACGAGGGGCGACCAGAACGCAACCGCCGTCCCATCAAGCAGTGAAAGGCCGCCCCACAGGCTGTCCGCGGCAATCGAGGCCGCGGAGACGCCGCTGGCGCTCTCCACCGCCTGGCCGACGAGATGCAGCGCCGGTTGCGGAAACACGCCCGAGCAATACGCAGAGGCCGGCCAGTACGGCCTGGGGCACGATCATGGATGCCGGCACTTCCTTGCACCGGATTCTCATCCGCCTTGCCGAGGAAGACGGATCCGAGCACCTTGAGGAAGGAAGCCAGCGTGGCCAGCGAAATGAACAGCGCGACCAGTCCCAGCACCAGGAACAACGGGAACCGCACGGCCGGCCAGAATGCATCCGGCGACAATGAGCCACTTGCTGGTGAACCCGTTGAAGGGCGGCACGCCCGCGATGCTCAAGGAGGCGATCGTTGTCGTCCCGCCGGTGTAAGGCATGAAATGCGGCCAAGCCGCCCAGCTGGTCCATGTTGCGCTGTGCCCGTCCGGTAGAGCACGGATCCCGCTCCCAGGAACAAGCATGACTTGAAGCAGGCGTGGTTCACGGCGTGGAGAATCGCGCCCGCCAGGCAATCGCGGCCAGCGCCGGGTACGCGGCCAGACAGTAAGCGCCCACACCAAGCGCCGAGGCAGATGTAACCGATTTGCCCGATGGTGTGGAAAGCCATCAGCCGCTTGGTGTCGGTCTGCCGCAGGGCGGTCAACGTCCCGACGAAGAGCGAGTCCGTGCCGGCCAGCGCCAGGACAATTCCCCATATCCGCAGCGACGGCGAGGCAGCCAGAAAAGAGCAGAATAAGCGCACCAGCCCATAGATTCCGAGTTTAACGAGCGCGCCCGAAAGCGTGGCGCTCATGCCGGAAGGGGCCACCGGATGAGCATCGGGCAGCCAATCGCCCATGGGCAGGATGCCCGCCTTGGTAGCAAATCCCAGGAAGAACAGAAAGATGATCGAGTGCGCCAGAAGGCGGTGCGATTGCCAGCAGTCCGAGATAGAGTCTGCCGGATGGCATCGAAAGGAAACGAGCCGGACGTCCTCCAGAGCAACAGTGCCGCTGCCACCATGCACAGCGTCGCGCCGTGGGTGATGATGAAATACTTCAGGCCCGCTCGCTGGCTGGCCGGGTTCTCCCTCTCGAACGTCACCAGGAAGTAGGATGTCAGTGTCATCGACTCCCAGAAAATGAGGAAAACAGAGGAAATCCGCGCACACCAGAACTCCCGTCATGCTGGCGATGCAGAGGAGCAGAAGCGGGAAGAACTTCGCCACGTTGTCGTGCGTGTAGTGCTCCATGTAGCGGACCGAGTACAGCGTGCTCAGCGAGCGCAATCACGGCCACGATCGCCAGGAAGATGGCGCTCAGGGGATCCACCCGCAGTGACGAGACCCGCGCCCAGTTGGGGAGCGAGAGGAGCGTGTGCTCGTCGGATGCCACCGTGAATGCGGCGCCGCGACCGCAGCCCGGTGTACACGGCGGAGGCGCAAACGAAAGCGAAACTGACCCAGCCGCACAATCGTGGCCGCCTGGCAAACCGCAGGCTCACCACCGATCCCACGATCAGGATCACGATGCTGACTTCAACTGCGTAAATCGGATCGAGCATGTCTATTTCCCCATCAACCGCACCAACGGCATGCCCACCAGCGGGGCTGCCACACAGCCGATCATCAGGATGATCAAAGTGGCGTGCATCGGCCAGGGTGGATCGCGCTGGGACTTGAACCGCCGGCTCAGGGCGCCACTCCCAGGAAGATTTTTTGCGCGATGTAAAGCATCCAACCGAAGGAAATCAGCGTTTCGCAAAGGATGAAAGTCACGATGATCGGTCCCATGGGCGCCGGAAAGTCGCATGGCGCCCGAGAGAATCATGAACTTGCTCCAGAAGCATGCCAGCGGCGGGACTCCGGTGACGCTCAGAAGACCGACGAAAAATGCCGTAGCGGTGAGGGGCATGCTTCTGCCCAGCCCGCGCAGCGCCGATATGCTGCGAGTCCCGGTGACGTAGGCGATGGCGCCGGCACAGAAGAACAGAGTCGCCTTGCTGTAACCGTGGCAGAGATGTGCAACACGCCACCCTGAAACCCAGGGTCGCTCCCAGCCCCCCGATGGCGATGCCCGAGCAGCATATAGCCGAGATGCGCGATGGTCGAGTAGGCCAGCAACCGCTTCAGGTCGTCCTGAACGAAATAGAAGGAGAGAGCGACGAAAATCGTGAGCAGCGCCATGCCGGCCATCAGCACGGCGATCTTCGGGGGACATGGTCCACCCGCTGCTCACCGTCCTGGCCATCAGGTAGACGCCGGCTTTGACCATCGCCGCGGCGTGCAGGTAAGCGCTGATCGGAGTCGGAGCCTCCATGGCGTCCGGCAGCCACGTGTGCAGCGGGACCTGCGCCGCCTTGGCCCACGCTGCAATCAGGAGGAAGACGAAAACCCAGTTCCGCAACCCGGGCGGCAATGCGGCCGAGTGCCGAAAATCAAAGGAGCCGGTGCGTGCGAAAAGAATCAGAATGGCCAACAGCAGGAATGCGCTGCCGACATGCGTCATCAGCATGGCCTTGAATCCCGCGCGCAAGCTGCGCTCGTCCTGACGGAAGGAAATCAGGGCCCATGAACAGAACGTGGTCAGCTCCCAGAAAACCAGAAGCTGCAAAAATTGGGCGAAAGCGCCACCCCCACCATGCTGGAGAGGAACAGAAGGAGCCAGAAGTAGTACCGGCCATAATCCTGGCTTCCGACCGGGTGCTCGCGGTTTTTTTCGGTGAGATAGGAGGTCGAATACAGTACCGTCAGCAGTCCGATCGGCACCACGACCAGCAGCATCAGCAACGACAGCGGGTCGATCAGGATGCCGAAAACCGGGCCCGTGACCATCCCGTGCAGCCACGGGAGATCTCCCACAACGCTCCTGTGCGAGGCCCCGAAAGCGGCAATCGCCACCCACAGCGCCGCGGCTGTCGCCAAGACGGCGCTGGCCAGGGCGAAGGGACGGGATCGCCCCTTCAACAGTGGGCACACGATAGCCCCCGCCGTGGGCAACACCAGCATCAGGATCGCGAGCGTCGTGATCAAGCGGGCACCTCGCTTTCCAGGGAGTCGGAGGGCACACCGCGCATGGCTGCTCGTCCTCGTGCGAGCGCGCCATTCAACATGCGGGCGACGAGAGCGATACTCTCCGCGACGGCATCACTCAGGGGTTGCAGAAACTCCGTTTGAGCCGGCTGAATGCCGATAGCAATGACGCGCGCCTGCGTCTCCTGCTCGAGGTAATCCCCATGAGCGAACTCAAGGGCATGCGGTGCGTGCTAGGCCAGTAGTCGGCCATCTGATCCCGGTCCAAGAAGGCCACCGAGCCGGGCGCGGAATCCATGTCCACGGAGTCGATCAGCAGGATGGTATCGGGGCGCTGATTCACCACCCGCAGCAGATAATTCTCCGGAACGTCCTGCGCGTCGATCACACACACACCCGGCGCAGCCTCGATTCGCCGGGCGGCCAGGCTCCCCGCGGCGTCATCGCCGCGACGAGGGATTGCCGATGCCCATCACCACGACATCGCCTTGAGCCCCGCGGCGAGTTGTTCCTCGAAGTTCATAGTGCCGCCAGCCTTACTCGACCAGCTCCCGAATCTGCCTGTAGTTGAAAACCGGACCGTCCCGGCATACATACCGATGGCCGATCGCGCAGTGGTTGCACTTGCCGATGCCGCATTGCATCATTCGTTCCAGCGTCGAGATGACGGACTCCTCCTTGAATCCGCGCATGAACAGGTCCTGGACGACGAACCTGATCATGATGGGCGGGCCGCACACGTAGGCCAGCGTGCTTTCCGGCCGCAGCGTCGTCTTCGTGAACAGGACCGGCACCATCCCCACGTTTCCCGTCCAGCCGGGCAGGCCGTTGTCCACGGTCACGTGGAATTCGACGCCCGAATCCGTCTCCCACTGCTTGAGTTCGTCCTTGTAAACCAGATCCAGGGGTGTCCGCGCGCCGTAGAGGACCGTCACGTTCCGAAAACGGTCGCGTTGGTCCAGGACGTTCCGGATCAAGCTGCGCAGCGGAGGCAGTCCGATGCCTCCCGCCACAAACAGCAAGTCCTTGCCACGCGCGCGCCTTCCACGTCGAAGCCGTTGCCGAACGGTCCGCGTACGCCGACCTCGGCGCCGGCGGCAAGCTGGTGCAAGGCATCGGTCAGAGTTGCCCGTGCGCCGGATCGTGGTTTCGAACGTCTCCGGGCCGCGTCGGGCTGGAGGCGATGCAGAACGGAGCCTCCCCGTAGCCGAATACGGACAGCTCCACGAACTGCCCCGGGAGGAAGTGGAAGGCCTTCGATTCCCTGGGCTCGCGAAAGCGCAGCGTGAACGTCTTGGTGTCGGGCGTCTCGTCCCGTACGGCGTCGATGCGTGCGATACGGGGAAGGAACACGTCATTGTCCATGCCATTCTCCCTTCCGGATCGCCGCGACGACTGCGGGCATGTCCGTCGTGCCCAAACAAACCTTGATGCACCGTCCGCAGCCTACGCAGCCGGTCATGCCGTCGCGCACGTAGTATTGCGCGCTCACTTTGTGGAAGAAGCGGCGCTTGACCCGCTGCCCGTGTTGGGCGCGGGGATTGTGTCCAGAAGCCTCCAGCGTGAACGCCGCGTACTGGCAGGAATCCCACGTGCGGCAGCGCGTCCATGCGCCATCGCCACCCCGATCCTTCACGCTGAAGCAGTAGCAGGTGGGACAGATGAAATTGCATGCCGCCGCATTCCAGACACCAGTCGCTCATCCGTTCCCACAAGGCGTCGTCCACCCGCCCGGTCGACACCCGCCGCATGGCGGACGCGAAATGGCACGTCTCCTCGCCGAAACGTTTCCTGGCCTCCGCTTCCAGCCGCTTCCGCTGCGCGACCTCATCCTCGGTGACCGGATCGAACAGGCTCGCCGCGTCCGCTAGGGCTGCTTCTCCTTTCGCGCTTCCGATTTCGGCCAGGTACTTTTCTCCCAGGTCCGTCAATTGAATGTCATGGCCGCTGTTCAGAAACGGACCCGCATCGCTGCACACGCAAAAACCCAGCCGGCAGGGCGTATTACACGCCAGGCAAATCAGTGTGAGGTTTTCGGCACGCCGCAGATAGGAAGCGTCGGCGGGCTCCATCTCGTGCATGCGCGTCAGGAACGCAATCCCCTTGGCGTCGCACGGGCGCACGTTGAACAGCACCCGCGGCCGGCCGTCGTGGATGGGCTCGGCCTGTGCGCCGCGCCCGTTCACCTGGATCCTTACGATGGGGTCGGTCTGCGGCAGCAGGAACTGCTTCGGCGGTGGAAGAGGATTCTCGAAATCCCAAACGACGTCCTGGGGAGCATGAACCTCCGCAAACACGATCTCGCCGCACGGCCCGAGGGCCGGCGCGATGACTTCCCTGGTCTCCAGGAGTTTGGCCAGCCATTTCGTGACGTCGCGCTTTCGAATGGTCAGGACGTGTGGCTGCATGTTCAAGTTCGCTCCACATTCACGGCCGCGACTCCATCCTCGCCCAGCACGTCTGCCAGGCAGTCCCGGAAAGCGTAGGGTGCCAGCAGCACTCCGCGCTGCAGATCCTTCCGCAGACGGATTGGAACGACAGCCGCGCCATAGGCAGAGGTCAGCCTCACCCTCCAGCCCGCACGCACGCCGAGCGCATCGGCATCCGTGCCGCTCATCTCGACCAGACCGTTCGGAAACAGTTTCCGTTCGGATTGATATTCGCGGTTCAGAGTCGGCGAATACGAAATCAGCGGGTCGCTACCCCAATCGGACGCGCCATCCCGCGCCAGCACATACGGCCGCTCCGGGGATGTCAAAACCTCCGTAGGGCTGGCTTGCAAGTCGAGGCTCCCCCACTCGGCTTCTTCCACCAGCGAAGAGCCCCATCCGCCGTCCAGCACTTGCGGGACCGCTTTCGAATACCGCGGCGCCGCCAGCGCGATTTCACGGAGGATTTCCGCCGCGGAACTCCATGCACCTCCGGCATCGAAGCGGGCACAAAGTTCAGCCAGCACCTTCCAGCCAGCCCGCGCCTCGCCCGGCGGAGCGGTCGCCGCGCCGACTCTCTGGACCCGGCCCTCCATGTTGGTGAGCGTTCCTCGGGTTTCCGCCAAGCTAGCAATCGGCAGAATGGCGTGCGCGGCACTCACCGCCGACGTGACAAATGCGTCGATTACAACCAGAAACTCCATCCGCTCCAGGGCCGCGCGAGCGCGCTGCCCCAGCGGCAGGACCGCCGCCGGGTCATCCGCCAGCACAATCAATCCGCTGACGGATTCGAGCATGCCCGGCGCATCCAATCCGCGATCCACCGGGACTGGTCTCCCCCAAAGCTGCTGAATGCGCTGGCGGGCTTCCGCATTGTTGATTCGTTCGTAACCGGGCAGCCGGTCCGGCGCCGCTCCCATTTCGCATGCCCCGCGGACGTTGCTCCGCCCCAACAGCAACAGCAACCCGCGACCCGGCTTATCAAGACGTCCGGTGATCGCGGCCAGCGTAGCCAGGGACGCCGCCTCGCTGCGCAGCCGATCCGCCCGGCCGCCGGAGGATCCTATCAGGAACACCGCCCGCCCGGCCGTCGCAACCCAGCCGGCTGCCCGGCGAGTCTCGTCGCTCACGTTCACGGCTTCCAGTTCGCGCCGCAGCGCGTCATACCCCGCGAACGGCACCGCCGCCAGCCGGCCTTCCTGCTCCGGCGCGCGAAGCACCGCCGCCAGCAGGCCGTTGATCGCGTCCCCTTCGCTTCCAGGCAGGGTCTCAACAAAGCACGATGCCAGCCGCGCCATCTGCGTGCGTGTGCACCCGATGACGATCAGTCGAGCTCCCTTGTCCAGCGCTTTCAGCACCGACGCCGCCGCGCGGGGATGTGTCCTGGCCAGATCGCCCTCTAGCAGCACGATCGCATCGCTCGTTTCGATGTCCGTCAGGCGGGTGGAGTGAAAAGGTTCGCCAGTGACGTCCTGAACGCCTGCCATCAAGGGGCCGCACAGTGTGTGGTGAGAGAAATCAACGCAGTTGGTTTGGAGACCCGCCCTCGCCAGCCGGCCGGCCAGGTAGTTCTCCTCGTTGGTAGCCCGCGGCGAACCCAGCACTCCGACGGGCTTGCCCGCCCCGATGAGGTCCCGCATCCGGCTGGCGACATAATCCAGCGCCGCCGTCCAGGATTCCGCCTTCAGGGCGCCATCCCGTCGGACCATCGGCTGCAAAACGCGCTTGCCCCACAACGGAGCCTCATGCGCGTTCCATCCCCTGGCGCAGAGCTTTCCCGCGGCCACCGGGTGGCTCTCTCCCGGGGCCACCCCAATAAGATCTCCATTTTTTCCCAGCAGGAAAAACCCGCAGCCGCAGGCGCAAAAAGGGCATGTCGTGGGAACGCTCAGCATGTCAGGCCACCCCCTGGGAACAGTTCGCTGAAGAACCTCGGTTCAGCGGGCGAACAGGTGGGGACGGCCTGGGGGAACACAATTAGACAGGCGGGGGGGCGGGAGCATATCGTCTCCCGGGGGGCTCTCGCGGACAGGCGGCTCAGAAAGGATAATCCAGGTCCAGCCCGCATGGAATAACCTACCTACGGATATTAAACTCTGTTAAGACTGCCTCCCAAGGCCGACATCCGAGCCGACGCCCGGCTATGATTGCAGATTTCCCGCGGCCACAGTTTGCGCCTTTTTGGATAGCAAGTCAATCCGTCGCGGCGGGTGGACAGCGCCTCCGCACGACGGCGGGTGGTCAGCTTCTATCATCTCGCCCGCAGTGGGAACTGGGACGGCGGAAGGCGTGCGGTTGAACAGTTACTCCTCCGGGCACACATGCGGTCGCGTTGACTCCGTTCTGCGTTCACAGCGCCGGATGGTCAAAGACTAAATCCACGCCGAGCACGGTGGGCGCCGTTGTTCATTCATGTTGTCTGGCGGAGAAGGCGACATTTGATTCCCCGTGAAAATGCTGGTCGGCCCGGCGAAAACTGAACCACGTGGAATGTTAGTCTCAGCAGAATCCGGGAAGGAGATTCTGCTGATGAAGGGCAAGCGATTCTCGGTCGAGCAGATCGTCGGTGTGTTGAAGCAGGCCGAGCTCGGGGTACCCGTGGTGCAGCTGCTCCGCAAGGTGGGGATCAGCGAGTAGACGTTCTACCGCTGCAAGAAGCACTACTTCGGCCTGGAGATCGACCAGGTCCGGCAGCTGAAACAACTCCAGGAAGAGAACACGCGGTTGAAACAGCTCGTCGCTGAGTTGAGCTTGGACAAGACCATGTTGCAGGACGTGCTGCGAAAAAAGCTGTGAGGCCCGCGCAGCGCCTCCCCCTGGTGGATCATCGGCGGGATCACTACCGGGCGAGCGAGCGACGGGCCTGTGCAGTCCTGCTGATGGTGCGGGGGACGTACCGTTACCGAGGCCACGCCCGGCAGTGGCCGGAGCTGCGGATGCGGATCCGCGAGATCGCTCAAACGCGGGTGTGCCACGGCAACCCAAATGAACGGCCTGAACCGACGCCGTTCTCGTTCTTCGATCTCTCGGACCGCCTCTTCGTGCTCACGCGGGTGCATCTGATCGGTTTCAACGATGGCTCTATCCAATTCGCCGGGGTCAGGACGGAAGGCTTCTACGATCCGCTGAAGGAATTCTTCGTTCGTGGTGCGGCTCTGCAAAAGCTCATCGAGCCGCCGCAATCCTTTGGCTGTATTCCTGTAGCCTATCTGGGAAACGAGCTCTGACGGACGCAAGCCCGATTCGTCAATGAGCCGGGCGATCAGTCGTGAAATGGGGTAATTCGAAGCGCCCCGAGACATGTGTCGTTCCCCTTGGCGCATTCAGGGGAGACTTGGTTGACGGCCGATGCCGCCCACATCGCCGGCCAGAATTACGCCGACATCCACCGTAGCGTCTCCGCGCTCGGTTGGTAGCCCTCGAGGGGCTTTCCTGATGCTGAGAGCAGAGACGCAACGCCGCAGTGGCACGTTCCATGCGGGGCTGAAGCCGGTCCCCGTAATGAATCAGCCCGCCCGGTTTGAGCCATTTGCGGGTTTCTGAGGTGCCGTGCTGTTGCCAGCGCCCCACATGTTTACAACTGCCGCGCGCCCTGGCTCTGGAGTTCTTCCGTGGTCAAGGCATCCGTCATCAACCGGGTTTGGACTATCACCTCGTCGGGGCTGGCCTCGCGGTCTTCATCGCTGACGCCATCCGGTGCCCGCGTCAGCACGTCACAGATTTCGTGCCCCACGTCGGCCATGATTTCGGCGGTGAGAGCTTCCCTGAGTTTCAGTTTTTCGGTGAAGCGGTCCTTCGCGTTTCCGGCAATATTCATGACCTACACGCCGGCGTGGAACTGTGCCGACCAGCGGAGCGTGACTTGACCGAACCGGGTGGAAGGACGTCTTGGGGGCGTTAAAATGGGTCTGCGCGAGGGCTTAAACTGGCTAGACTTTTGGGGAATCTTTGGGTTGTTTTCCCAAAGCCAGAACTCAGAAATATTCGACTCCCTTTAGACTCCCATTACGCGTTCCCCAGGGCTCCTGAAAGCTCTTTGAGTTGCCACTCGTGCCTTTGTTTTCCGTCAGTTACCGTTTCGCGATGCTCTCATAACCCAAAGGTCGTAGGTTCAAGTCCTACCCCCGCAACCAATCCTTTCAAGAAGTTACGAGCTGCCGAGCGCACTCTCAAACCCACTTTAGCCCACCATAGCGACAGAATCAGGGTTTTGGGCCTCTGCCGTCGTGGTGTTGTTCGCAGTTGCAGGCTTCAGCACGATCTGAACCACGTTGCCGTGAGCCTGCCGCTTGCTGTCTGTCATTGCCCTGCCGTAAACGTTCATCGTGGTTTGAATGCCGGCATGGCGCATCAACTCCCGTTGCACCCCCAGCGCCGCCCCCGTTTCTTCAAGCCATGAACGGTAGCTGTGCCGGAAGGTCTTCCAGCCGACCTTGGCTGTGATGCCTGCAGCTTTGGCTGCGGCTCTCGATGCGGCTCTACAAGTTGTAATGCTACCCACTCAAAATCCGCACAATGCTAAAGATCCAGGTCTCTCCGGGCAGTCCCAGGTCGCTGCTTTCGCAGCAGCAACGATTTCGTTAGCCGATGCGGTTCCCAAAGCTGAAGGACCCCCACCAGTTCCTCCGGTGATCGGGCGCTGATGGTTCGCAACGCTTCCGGTGCAGTCCCCTCTCGCGGGCCACCCACACTCAAGACCGCCGAACCGTCACACCAGCCCCGCTCATACGAATAGAAGTGCAGCGTGATCGGACCTGCTCCACCTCACGATAGGGGGCAACGCTCGCAGAAACAGCGTTCTAAATGCCATTAGTCCCGCTCTGTACCAATTCAGAACCCCGACATGACGCTTCCCGCCGGAGGCAATCGGCCGACGCCGGAGTCACCAGCAATGACTGCTCACGACTTCGGGCACGCTGGTGGCGTTGTTCACGACCTTCACGCGAATCACGATCTGGATGTTGCGGCTGGGCCAGTCGCGCGGAAGATCCTGCAGCAGCCGACCCCAGTATTGAGAGTTCGTTAAGAACTCCCCGACGCCCCGCGTTCCAAAACTCGCCAGCCCGCCGGCCTGCACGATGAACTGTCCCGTCTCGGGATTGACGACGCGCGAGATCAATCCGTAATCGGCCAAGGTATGACCGGCTGGGTTGACTTCGATCGACCAAACTCTTCCTGGCGGCGTCTTGTCCGTCATCACCTTGAGGTTGTGGAGCTGCCCGAAGGTGAAGCGGAACTGCTGGGCCACGTCCTGGTTCAATCGGTTGTTGAAGCCGAGCAGAATCATGGGGGCATCGCGCATATCAGAGAAAGAAGTCTGGTTGCCCAAGCGGACCCTCACCGGCTTTCCAAACCGGCCGAACATCTCCGTAAGCCTCGCGAGCGCCATGGCATCGTTCACGCGTGTGTACGAGTCCGTGACGGGCACGATGTCATTGCCCGGGATCGAAGCGTCGCCATAATTCACGACGTGCGGTCGTGACTCGACTTCCTCGCTGTTGCCGGCGCAGTAGAGCTCGTGCACGCGCTGGGAGAGCAGATACACCGTCGATTGTCCGATCGTGATGATGGCGGGACTGGGGCTGCTGAGCACCGGTCCCCAGAAGAGCTCGAGTCGGCGACTTCGGCGCGCCGTGCAGCAGCGCGAGAACGGCGACGGCCAGCAGCACAACGGCGGTGCTCCAATGGACGGTCCGGTTGCGCAGCAGACTGCTGAGTTGGATGCCGCGAAAGATCCGTGCGATCAATGGCAGCCGCGGCGCCGGAGCGGGCGGGAGTAGCCCAGGGGCCTGCTCCGTTTTGTGTCTGATTGGCGGGTGCCAGTGGAACTCTGGAACGTAAGAGCCGGGCAGCAGATGGATGCTGACCTCGCTCTCCTCGCCGGCGGCGGCCTCATACTGGGCCAGGCGCTTGCGCAGATCGTTGGCGATGATGCGCACGGCGGCGTCCGCATTGGTGTCGTAGTCCGTCGCCCGGCCGAGCACCTCTACGCCAATGCAGCGCTCTTTAAGCTGGTCCAGTGTTCCTTCGAGCGTTTTTTCGACGATAAATCGCAGACATTCTCGAGAACGCCGTGTAGCGCGGAAGAATGGACTCTCCAGAATGCGAGTCAATTCACGCCGGATGGCCTGCTGCTGGGATGCGTCGAAAGACGGATGTGGCCTCTGAACTACTGGATGGTAGTCCGGTCCCTGTGGCATCGATTGGATTATATCAGGCGGCGGCACGAACTCACGCTGCATTCGCCTCGAATCTGACCCTAACGCACGCGGTGTGACGCTGTGAGCAGCTGGTAATTCCAAAACAGCGAGGGCCAGGGCAGGCCGAGAAGACGTTCTGAACTGCGGCGGAGCAACCGCTCAGAACCGTCCCGAACGTCCAAATCTGAATTCAGCAGCCTATACTGAAGCTTCATGAAATTGCCAAATGCCCGTCCTGAGTCAGGCAGCGGAGATCCCGATCTGCAAATCCTCATACGTCTCGGTTGCGCACTGCTGATCGGGCTTGCACTCGTAGCGGCCTCCTGTGACTGGAACCGGTTGGGCGCCATCCAGGGCGCCGTTGTCGATGGCACATCAGGGCGGGTTCCAGATGCAATTGTCATGGTGATCGACCAAAGTACCAACAGTTCCATTGGATTAAGGACGGACAGCTCGGGCGAGTTTACGGCGTCCGACTTGAAGCCCGGCAAGTACACCTTGGCAGTCCGCAAGGAAGGCTTTCTGTCCGCCAGTCGGCCGAATATTCTGGTGGACGGTCATCGGACTATAAGAGTCGATTTGAATTTGGCGAGGGATCCGAGCTCCCCGGTGACCCCGGTTAAGGCTTCGGAACGGCGTTAACCGGGCCGTTGGGCGTGGTCTCCGCTTTGGCCGGTTCTGTTGGGGGCTTCAGGCGCTCGTATTCGGCGAACTCCAGTGCGGCCTTGTCTTTGCGGCCGAGCAGGCGATAAGCAGTGGCCAATGCGAACCGGATCTCATGGTCTTCCGGGGCAATCTGCCGGGCGCTTTCCAACTCCACGACGGCTTCCTGGGATCGCTCGACCTGCAGCAAGAGTCGGCCGTAATAGAGGTGGGCCTTGGACGAGTCGGGCCGCAGGCGGACGGCCTCTTTGGCATGAGGCAGACCGCCCCGAGCGTCGCCGTTCTCAAGTGCCACAAAGGCCAGACCGAGCTGGGCCGGGAAGCTGTCCGACGTGTTGGCGAGTTCGGCGCGGAACTGGCGCTCGGCCCCGGCGTAATCGATTCGGCTCAACAGAATCGCGCCATAAGCGTAATGCAGGAGCGGCGCTTTCAGGTACTGGCGAAACAACTCCGCGAATGCCGCATCGGCGGCGGCAGGATTGCGCGAGTAGTTCAGATAGCTGGCTTCCCCAACTGCCTGCACCAGGACATGTTGCTCGGAGGAGAGCGAATCGTCCAACCGCAGGCGCAGCGCGGCAAACCCCAGGGCGAGCACCAGACGCGCGCGCTCGTCCGGATCCTCGCGCGGTGCCAACTTGCTCAGTAGTTCGGTAGCCTCGCCGAAATCGCCCAACGCGATATGAGCCAGGCCACGGTCAAGGTAGGCTATTTCCCACAACTGATACTGGTCCGTGATGCCGACGCGGTCGGCGCGGTCGATATGCTCCACTGCCTGTCTGGGGTGCCCGGCTTGGAGTTCGCACATCCCCAGTAACGCCCACCCCGCGCCTTTGGCAGGATCCAGCTCGGTGAGCTTGCGGAGGTAGGGCAGGGCAGCCTCAAACTGGTCGGATTGGTATAGAACCAGCCCAATCTTCCATAACCCGTCGGTCCACGCCGGGTCGATCGCCAACCCTTTCTTGAGGGCGGCCACCGCCTCCGGCAGGTGGCCTGCGGTCATGGCGCTCTCGGCGGCGAGGCGGATTTCCGGTGGGACGCGGTCATTCTTGTTCTGCGCCGCCGCGCCATCCGGCGCTAGGCTGAGCAGTAATCCAACAAGCACCAAGTGCACCACCAACATTCTACAGTCGCGCCGTCGCAGCACAGGGCCAGTTCGCGTTCCAAACGCCGTTCTGAACCGTCGAGACCCTTGGTTGCGAACGATTCGAAACCTTGTTTCGGACGCACTACCGCAGTATTCTCTTCCCAGCCCGAAGGGGTTAAGTTCGACGCATTGAAGATTAGGAGTTTTTAATGATTAAGCCGCACAAGTTGCTCGCTGTTTGTGCCGGTCTGTGCCTGATGATCGGTGCCGTCTTCGCACAGGTGAAGTCCAGCGCAATTACGGGCACCATTACAGACCCGTCCGGCGCTCTCGTTCCGGGAGCGTCAGTGACGGTTCAGAACGAAGACACCAACGTAGCGACAGAAACCAAGACCAACGCTGCGGGTGACTACACCGTTCCATACCTCCCAATCGGACGCTACACGGTCGTGGTCAAGGCGCAGGGTTTCCAAACCTATCGCAGGACCGGCATCATGCTGGATAGCGCAGCCACGGTGAGGGCCGACGCCGTCATGACCACCGGCAGCGTCAACACCACGATCGAGGTCAAGGCCGACGCCATAGCCCTCCAAACCGAGAATTCGACGGTCCAGGGTGCCGTGAACCAGCAAATCATCGGCGATATCCCCAACATCAACAACAACCCGCTGTACTATGCCACGCTGCAGGCCGGTGTCGTACCGGCTCCGGAAATGTACAACAGCCATGTGCTGGGCGTGGGATTTGCGGACCGCCAAGCCATGTCGGCCATCCGCATCAACGGCGGAGCGCTCGGCACCAGCGACCTCACATTGGACGGCGTCTCGGTGCAGGGCGCCGCGTGGCATGAGACCGCCGTGGTCCCCAATCGCGATGCGCTCCAGGAAGTGCGGGTCGTCACCAACAGCTTCTCGGCGGACACCGGCAATGCCCAAGGCCTGATCGCCATGACCACGAAGAGCGGAACGAATCAATTCCACGGTGGGCTCAATTACCGTCTCCGCAACGAGGACCTGGACGCCAACGGCCTGTATAACAACCAGAATGACATCGCCCGCAGCAAATATCGGGTGAACGAATACGGGGGCAACGTCGGCGGTCCGGTTATTCTCCCGAAGATATTCAATGGCAAGGACAAGCTGTTCTTCTTCGCATCCTACGAGCGGCTCAACCACAAGGATCCTGACAACGTTTTGGCGAAGGTTCCGACCGCCCTGGAACGCGTTGGGAACTTCAGCGCAACTCGAGTCGCGGACAACAATGGCAATCCGGTGCCCGTCGTGCTGTTCGATCCCTGGAGCGCGCAGTTCTACCAGGGCAGCAGCCTGATCGTCCAGCGTTCTCCCTACCCCGTCGCGGCTGTGGTTTCGAACCCCGATCAATACGGAGAGAAGATGCTGGCGGGCTACCCAAGCCCGAACCACACCCCTAGCGACGCGTTCGGCGACAACAACTATTACTTTTCCGGGACCACTCCGACCATCCGCAACAGTCTGAACTTGAGGGGCGACTACCGGATCGGGGACAAGAGCTCGATCTATTTCTCCGGTGGCAAGTCGTTTGGCTCGTCCGTGCAGCCCAATTACTGGGGCGCCAGCAGTCAGCTTGGCGGCTACAATTGGTTACCCGACATAAAGGACTCGAATCCCTATGCCGCCGTGGGCTACACCGTCACTGTGAATCCAACTACGGTGCTCGACTTGCGCTACGGCGTGACGCGCATCAACACCCAGGGTGGGTTCCCGACTGCTCCGAGCACAGTCAGCTACTCGGATTATGGGATGCCCGCCAACGTCCAGAGCTTAGTCGCGCTTCCCGGAAACGCGCCTTCGATTGGCAACTGGAGCGGCAACAACACCAACAATGCCAATTGGACCAACTTGAATGACGATGGTTGGGATAACAAGCATGAGCATCAACTCAATCACGCCGTGACCGGCAGTATTACTCATGTCCTCGGCAAATGGACCTTGAAGGCCGGCGGCGAGTACCGCGTCTACTTGGGCAATTGGGCCGATATTGAGTTCGGCACGCCGGCCATTGGCATGTGGCAGGGGAGTGCCTCGACGGGCCAGTTCGGGGACATCTACGGCAACAATGACCTCACTCTGATTCCGAACTTTTCGAACAGAGGCATTGACGCCGCCACCGCTTTAACCGGCGCTACCGGCTACGAACTGGCCGGCGGCACTGCGCTTAAGCCTGCCCTGGCCGCCAAGTACACCGCTTTCTATACCCAGAACGACTGGAAAGTCAACGAGAAACTGACCATCAATCTGGGATTGCGCTACGAGGTACAGCCGGGGCCCACGGAACGGTACAACCAAATGTCGGAGATCGATCTGTCGGTGCCTAATTCTTATTACACCGCGCTGAACGGCGTGGCGAGTCCGAATCCGCTCGCGGCCCTGGGGACGGTTGTGTTCCCTGGTCAGAATGGGTTAAGCCGCAACCTCTGGAACACGCAATGGAACAACATTTCGCCGCGCATCGGCGCAGCCTACCAATTGCGTAATTCCATGGTCGTTCGCGCCGGTTACGGCAGGATCTATGTGCCCAGCAACACGGGCTTCAACGCCAACGGGAATTACTATGGCACGGGGCCCTACTCGGGGGCCGCTAACTGGATTCCCTTCGGGCTCACTGCCACCAACGGCATACCGATTGGCCGCTTCGAGGATCCGCAAAACACGCAGGTTATCCCGGGGACAGGGAATATCGCGGCCCCGTCCGATTACTGCTGCACTGCCGGATGGGTCAATCGCCAGTCATATCTGAATGGCGTGATGGATCAGTGGAATTTCTTCCTTGAACGCAGGTTTGGTGGTGCGTGGCTGGTCTCCGCCGGCTACGTCGGATCGCACGGCCATGATCTCCCCTGGCGCAACTATCCAGTTCAGGGGACCTGGAACCTCTCCAACGGGACCCTCCAAAATTGGCGCAACGCCTGGGTCGCCTCCAACGGGGTGACCGACCCCGCCCAGGCCCAGGTTGCCAATCCCGCGCCCGCGTTGATCGGCTACAGCGGCGGCGGCACCATGAGTGCGCTGACCTCCGAGCTGCCGTACCTGGCGCTGAACGGCGCGACCTACACTGCCACCGTAGGCACCTCGAACTACAACGCTCTGCAGATCCGCGCGCAGCACTCTTATGCGAGCGGCTTGCAGCTCATGCTCAACTACACCTGGTCCAAGAACACCGGCATTAGTGGCGGTGTCTGGAATTCGACATTTGCCGAGTCGCAAGAGGGCGGTTCCGTAGCCGGCAATGGCGGCGCGGACTATCGCAACCTGAACAACGACCGCGGCCTGCTGAGCTACGATACGCCGAACCGCTTCGTGGGCACGGTGTCCTATCTCCTGCCCACAGGCAAGGGCAAGGCCCTTGATCCTCACAACGCCGTGCTGCGAGCGATCATCGGCGATTGGCAACTCGGCTCTGTCGTAACCCTGCAGAGCGGAATGCCCTGGGGACCGGGTTGCGGCACCATCAACGGACGCTGCGACATCGTGCCGGGCGAGCCCACCTACGTGCCCAAAGCTGATCAGCATTGGTACAATGGCACAACCTCTGTCACCCTCCCAGATGGGCGCACCATCACACCGGCCGCTTACACCTACCTTTTGTATAATCCGGATCTGTATAGCCAGCCGATGGTGCAGTTCCCGAACGGCACCTACGGGGTAGACCAATACACTTGGGGCTCCACCGCCGAGTACGAAGGTTGGCTGCGGACTCCCGGGTTTTACAACGTGAACCTGACGGTTAACCGCAAGTTCAGGATCACGGAACGGTTTGAACTCGAGTTCCTGGCTGAAGCCACCAACCTCCTGAATGCGACCCAAATTCAACCCAGCGCGATCAACAACGGCGTGAGCCCTTCGGTGTTGGCGGATCCGTCCACGAGCACTAAGGTGGGTCAGAACACCAACGTCAACTTCGGCACCTTTGGGATGTCCTTGTTTGAGCCGCGGCAAATCACGCTGTCAATGCGTCTGCGGTTCTAAGGCCACAACTCAAGCACAAGCTTCGCCCTCCCCATCGCGCAGGCGGTGGGGAGGGCGGTTGAGGAGTTCATCTTTTTCCACACCGGGACCGGCCAACCAATCGTGCAGGCCGGCGGCATCAGCCTGTACGGCACCCAGGCAGCGGGCGAGTTCTTGGCCAACGGCCGCTCCTGAGAACCGCTGTTGCGGCAGGCGCCAAAGGACTGGACGGAACGAAACTGCAGATAGCTATACTGGAGTCCGCGACCTCGCTGAGTACGCATCGGAGTCCGCCGAAGGAGAGTTGTGTTTCAAGTGGTCAGGGGTTCTGTGCCGAACCGGTTCCCACGAAGCGTGTGTTTCATTCCCCTTTGGAGATTTGCGATGCGGTTGCCATTGTCGTTGTGTGCTTCCCTGATGGCGCTGACGCTGGGGCCGGCGGTGATGGCTGCGTCCGGCGGCGTCACCTTCTCGCAATCCGCGAAGAGCGTTGAAACTTATGACTATGTGGAAATTGCGCTGAACATCACCGCACCGGACGCAGCCAATCCGTTCACCGGCGCGACGCTCAGCGGATGGTTCGCGAAGGCCGGCGGGAGCGAGCGCGTGCCGGTGGATGGCTTCTGCGATTCGCCCGACGGCAGCGTGTTCCGCCTCCGCTTCATGCCCTCGTCGGAGGGCGCGTACACGTACTCGGTGGTCTACCGCCAGGGCGGCTTCGAAAAGCGCCAGGAAGGCACGTTCGAGGCCACGCCGAGCAAGCGCCGCGGCCCGATCCGCGTGGATGCGGACTACCCGTGGCACTTCATCTGGGAGGGCACGAAGGAGCATTACTTCTTCAACGGCACGACTTCGTTCTGGCTGATGGGCTGGCGCGACGAGCGGATCATTCAGGACGCGATCGAGCGGCTGCACAAGTTGAAGATCAACCGGATGCGGGTGCTGCTCTCCGGCGGGACGTCCACGATGTACGGCGAGCCGGTGATGACCGGCGACAACTTCACGTTGTTCCTGCGGCCATGGCTGGCCCAGCGGCCGCAGAGCCTCGACAATCCGGGCATCAACTACACGCGTTTCGACACAGCGTACTGGCAGAAGTACGAGCGCATGCTGCGCTTCGCCCGCGAACGCGACATGATCATCTCCGTCATCCAGGACATCAACGATGGCCGCATCCATCCGGCGGCGTACAGCGAGGACGAGCAGCGTTATCTGCGCTACGCGGCGGCGCGGCTGGGCGCGTTTTCCAACATCACATGGGACCTCGGCGACGACATGGACGGCTTCCGCGACGAGAAATGGGTGCACGCGACGGGCACGCTCTTGATGAAATGGGACCAGGCGCATCACCTGGCGAGCAGTCATCCGATCCACCGCGCGGCCCAGGATCGGGCGTTCGACGTGGTTCGGATTCACGTCGATCCAGGACTGGTCGCGGCAGCAGCATGCTCTGATGTTGGAGGAGCGCGAGATTCAGAAAAAGACGGGGCGGATCATTCCCCAGACCAACGAGGAGTACGGCTACGAGGATCACTATCCGCATTGGGCGCCGGAGCCGCCGGGCGACTCGGCCGAAATCCTGCGCCGGACGGCCTGGGATATCGCCATGGCCGGAGCGTACGGAACCGCGGGCGAGAGCGTGCGCCGCGGAGTCAACATCTGGCCCGACACCGGCGGGGGCTGGGTGAACGGGCGCGGGGACGACAATATGATCATGCTCAAGGGCTACGCCCACATGGTCGATTTCTTGACGAGCTTCGAATGGTGGAAGACGGAACCACACGATGAACTGGTGACCGGCGGCGGCGCGTACTGCCTGGCCCAGCCGGGCCAGATTTACGCCGTGTATCTGCCGCTGCGGCCGATGTGCGGCAGCGGGGACGCTTATGAATACACGAAGGAGTGCGGCGCGGTGACGGTACGGCTGGAGCCGGGGACGTACGAGGCGAGCTGGTTCGGCGCATCCACGGGAGAGATCGTGAAGCTGCCGGCGGCGGAGGGCCCGGTGTGGACACTGCCCAAGCCGCCGGGGGGCAACGACTGGGCGCTGCTGCTTAAACGCAGCCGCAACCAGTGAGGCCGACGCACTGGCGTTGGCTGGGACGCGGCTGATTGGCTGGAGTGGATGCGAGAAGAGGACGGGTTGAGCATCGAAGCCAAACGGTCCGGGTCCGTATGGTCCGAAAATGGATCTGCCTGAAAGAGCGATGGATCGCTATGGCAGGCCTCAAGGCTGACGACCATGACAAGATGCCGAGACTTCTGGACCCGTTCCCGATTCGTGGTGATCGCCATCGCCGGGTGGATGAACCATCGCTCCAACCCGGGCGCCGGATGCGCACTGGCCTGCGGCGGAGACGTTCGTTCAACCACGAAGGGTAAACAAGTATGAGGAATCTGCGACGTTTTGCAGCAGCTTCCATAGCGGCGGCCATTGCGCCCGCTCTTGCGTTCAGCGGCAGTCCGGATGATCTCCATCTCTCTCTCCGGAGCCGTGTGCAAGCCTTCAAGGGGAGCGGCGACAGACAAAGTGCATCGATTGAATACACGCTGCCGGCTTCTAAGACCGCCCTGATCCTCTGCGACATGTGGGATCGCCACTGGTGCGATACCGCCGCCCGGCGGGTGGACGCGTTGGCGCACAAGATGTCGCCCGTGGTCGACCTCGCGCGACAGCGTGGGGTTCTGATCATTCATGCGCCTTCCGACACGATCGACTTTTATAAGGATCATCCGGCGCGGCTGAAGATGTTGCGGTTCTCTCCAGTCCAGCCGCCCGAGGCTCTGGCTCTGTCTGAGCCGCCGTTGCCGATCGATGACTCGGATGGAGGTTGCGACAACCCGAACAATTCGTTGCAGCCCAACACGCGCGTCTGGACGCGGGAGCACGCGGCCATCCATATCATGGACGCGGACCTGATCTCGGATAACGGGCGCGAGGTGTACAGCGCTCTTCGCGCGCGTGGGATTCAGAACATTCTCATCGCCGGCGTCCACACGAACATGTGCGTACTGAACCGTTCGTTCGGAATTCGGCAAATGACGAAATGGGGCATGCGCTGCATCCTGATTCGCGATCTGACCGATGCGATGTACAACCCGGCGAGTCGGCCGTTCGTGAGTCATGAGCGCGGGACGGAGATGGTCATCGAGCATATTGAGTCGCACTGGGCCCCGACTGTCACTTCAGAGCAACTGGTCCGCGCGCTGCGGGCAGGGGCACGTCCATGAACCGGCGTGAATTCATCGCGGCCGGCATCGCCGCCCGTGCGCTGGGCGCTCAGGCTGCGGGACGCTCTCATCGACCGTGCGGCGAAGGGCGGTGATTTCATGGTCGGGATCGGGCCGGACGGAGGCGGACAGTTTCACCCGAGGGCGAAGGAGCAGCTTCGCGAGGCGGAGGAATGGCTGCGCGTCAATGGCGCTGCCATCTACTCGACACGGGAGAGAGAGCAACCGCTGGAAGGAAGGGGACGACATTCGCTTCACGCGCACGGGGGGGCAAGGCCGTTTTCGCCTTCGTGCTGTCCTGGCCGGGGCTGGAGCTGCGTCTCACTTCAGTCGTCCCCCGACCCGCAGCAAGCGTGCGTCTGGTCGGGTACGCCGGGAAGGGAAGCCGGAGGACGTAGCGGCCGCAATCGTCATGCTGGTCGAAAACAACTTCATTACCGGCGAGACGGTGACCATCGACGGAGGAATGACAATGCGCATCGCTTAAGCTTGCAGCAAGCATTTTTCAGCAGAAGTTGGCAGCGCCCCAGACGCCCCCGAAGCGAAAACGGGGGGCTGGGGGAGCAAGGGCTGGCGGCTAGTCGCACATGGACCCGGCAGCCGGGAGTGAAGATAGAAGACCCGAGTTCAGACAGGAGACAGAATGTCCGTGAATCGAAGAACGTTCCTCATTGGCGGAAGCGCCATGCTGGCGGCCGGGGCCGCGCCGTCCGACCGCATCGTTCTCGGAGTGATCGGCGTGGGAGGGCGCGGCGGGTTCGTGATGCGGACCTTCCAAAAGGATCCGGCCGTTCGCGTCGGAGCCATTTGCGACGTTTTCGAACCCAATCTGGAGCGAGCACTCGCAAGCGCGAGGAAGGCGCAGGCGGCGGCTCCCATCGCCTACCGCAATTACAAGCAACTTCTGGATGACAAGGACATCCAGGCTGTGCTCATTGCCACTCCCGAGCACTGGCACGCACGGATGACGTTGGACGCGTTGGCGGCGGGCAAAGACGTTTACGTGGAAAAGCCGCTGTGCCAGACGCCCGAGCAGGGCGTGGCTCTGGTGGAGGCTGAGCGGAAGACCAGGCAGATCATCCAGGTCGGCATGCAGCGGCGCAGCTACGATCTGTATCTTGATGGACGCGATATCGTTGCTTCGGGGAAGCTCGGCAAGGTGCGCATGGTGCGGTCGTGGTGGCTTAATAGCTATCTGGATGGGCGGAAAGAAACAAAGCTCGACGGGGCGCTGGATTGGGAGCAGTGGCAGGGCCCGGTAAAGAAGCGCGTTCCGCTCGATCCGGACATCTTCCGCAATTGGCGGAACTACAGCGATTATAGCGGCGGCGTCGTGGCCGACCAGGGCACGCACGTGTACGACGGCATCCATTTGCTGATGAACGCCGGCTACCCGTTGGCGGTAACGGCTGCGGCGGGTCGGCCCCACCGGGAGGGTTTCGATACGCCGGAGTCCGTGGTGGTCACCGCCGAGTACCCGGAGGACTTCATCGGCGTCTTCTGCATCAACTATGCCGCGATGCGGTACAAGAGCCGCAACGACCAGATGAATCACCTGGACGGCGACAAGGCGCGCATGGACATCGGGCGCGAAACGTGCAAGGTCTACATGGAGGGCGCCGAGGAGACTCCGGCGATCTCCAGAGAATCGGAGAAGGGCTTCGACTGGGCCACGGATCTTCACGTTCAGAATTTCCTGGAATGCGTGCGCACGCGCAAGAAGCCGACCGCGCCGATGTACCGGGGCTTTCAGGCGGCGCTGGTGGTGCAGATGGCGAACCTGTCGCTCAAGGCCGGCCGCCGTGCGAGGTGGAATGCAAAGCTCAACAAGGTTGAGGTCTAAGATGATAACGATTTCCAGACGGGAATGTCTTGCGGCCATGGCGGGCGCCGCGGTGGCCACCGCGAGTCCGCGAGAACGCCCGACGATCTGCATGTTCTCCAAGTTCTTTCAATGGACGAACGTGAAGGAGATGTCCGGGCTCTGCGCTGCGATGGGCTATGAAGGCATCGATCTGACGGTTCGACCGGGCGGCCACGTGCTTCCGGAACGCGTGGAGGACGACCTGCCGAAAGCCGTTGAGACGATCCGGCAGGCCGGGTTGCGGGTTCCGATGGTAACAGCCGGGATCGTGGACGCCAGTTCGCCCCACGCGGAGAGAGTGCTCAAGACGCTGTCCGCGCTGGGGATCCGCAGATACCGCTGGGGCGGGTTCCAATATACGGACAAGGCCAGCATTCCGGATCAACTGGCTGAGTTCAGGATCCGCGTGAAGGATCTCGCGGCGATGAACAAACACTACGGCGAATGCGCTATGTATCATACGCACTCCGGCGTAAACCTGGTGGGCGCGTCGATGTGGGACCTCTACCTGCTCCTCAAAGATTGCGATGCGGATGCCGTGTCGGTGAACTTCGATATTGGCCATGCCACGGTGGAGGGCGGATACGGCGGGTGGATCCATTCGAGCCGGCTGCTGATGCCCTATGTCCGCGGCGTGGCGGTGAAGGACTTCAAGTGGGTGCGCAACGAGAGCGGCGCATGGGAGCCGGGCTGGTGCGCGCTGGGCCAGGGCATGGTGAACCTCAAGCAGTTTCTACCGATGCTGAAAGCGGCCGGCTTCTCGGGGCCGCTCCAACTGCACTTCGAGTATCCGGAACTGGGCGGTGCGAACGAAGGCAAGGCGACATTCTCGATTCCCAAGGAAAGGCTGTTGGCCATCTTCCGCCGCGACCTAGCCGTGCTGGAAGCCCAATTGCGCCAGGCGGAGTTGGCTTAGTGAGGAGAGACAGTCTACCAATCCATAGCGGTAACACGCCACGATGCATAGGCCGCAGACACCCCGCTCCCAGCGAACGGCAGCCATCGCCCCGAGCGGCATAATCCGGGCTTTATGACCTCGCATCAGCGGCCACTCGCTCCGGCTGTCCATATTGCGACACCGCTCTACGTCAACAACGTCTAAGGCTTGTGCTGAGCGGAGAGATCTCGCACCTGTTGTAGGCGCTGTTTGAGGGCGTTGGTCAGCGGCCCGACTTCGCTCGCCCGCACGTAGCAACGTTCTGCGTCGCCCAACTGCCCCAGCTTCAAGTACGCGTCTCCGAGCCGGGCCAGGAGGTCGTACCTCTCGCGGATCTTCAGAGAGGCTTGAAGCAGGTCTGCCACGCGGTCGAATCTCCCCTCGGCTTCGTAACGGGCGGCCTCGTCGCTGAGCTGCCGGAGGCGGACCAATTCTCCGGCGGCAGTCGTTTCCAGGTCCTTGAGTTCCTTCTCGGACGCCTGCGCCTCCGTGTCGCGGCCGAGGGCCCGATAGATCCGTACGAGGATCCACCCCGAAGCCCGTCGCTCTTCAAATTCGTGGGAATCCTCCCAGGCGGCCTTAGCTGGCGCCAGGGCTTGCTCGAACTGCCCTTTGTAGTACAGCGCCCTGGCGCGCCCCAGTAGTGCGGCGGCCAGCCCCGGCGCCTGCTTCAGAACGGCATCGAAATCTTGGAGCGCCTCATCAACGTCGCCGTCGTTGAGCAGCACCTCGCCGATGCCAAGTTGCGTCAGCGGGCTATCCGGATCCAGCCTGTGGGCACGCTCGAAATACGGGCGAGCTTTAGTCAACTCGCCGAGGCCGCGGTGGAACTCGCCCAGCCAGTACAGCGCGCGCGCGTCTTGGGGGTTCAGCCGCACGGCCGTCTCGAGCGCCGCCAGCGCATCCGGCAGGTACTGTGCCCTTTCCACGCGGAACATGCCGAAGGCCCGATAGGCCGGCTCGAACTCCGGATTCAGATCAATCGCCGCCCGAAGCTCCCGAATCGCTTCCCCGAAGTTGCCGCCGAGGCCGAGCGCCGACCCCAGAAAGAAACGAACCTCCGCCGAGCTCGGGATGCGCTGGGCGGCTTCTCGCAGGCTGGTGACGGCGGCATTGTAGTCCTCGACCTCAAAGTAGCAGCGACCCAGGCCATAGGTGAGAGCCGGCGCCTCGGGGTGCTTGCCAACGAGCTCTTTCAATACCGGGATGGCTTCCGCCCAGCGTCCGCCATCCATCAACTGCTGCGCGGTCTTCAGGCTTTCGAGATCGGGATTGGCTTGCGCGATCAGCAGCGCGAGCCACGGGATCAGGATCACGGCTGCCGCTCCTCAATAGTCACTATCCGGTCTGCAGTCACCTCTTTGAGGACCTGGCGGATGCCGCTGGGCCAGCGAATCTCGATTTCGGCGATCCGTCTCGCCGACCCAAGTCCGAAGTGCACGCGGCTGTCGCTCGATCCGGCGTAGCCAACGCTGGTTGTGACCTGGTTGTACTGGATCGCGCCATCGTCGGTTGTAATCTTGATCTGCGCCCCGATCCCCATTCGATTGCTCTTCGTCCCGACCAGCCGGAGCAGCACCCAGTGATTGGAGTTCTGGGAGACGTTCCGAAACAGCCTGGCAGGCCCATTCAACACCGTCACCACCGCGTCGATGCGCCCGTCGTTATCCAGATCGCCGAAAGCCACGCCGCGGTGCGCCGCGTGAATCTGGAAGCTGGGGCCGGCATCGGCGCTGACGTCCTCGAACCTGCCGTTACCCAGATTACGGAAGACCGTGCAGGGCTCGTGGTACTGCCTGCCCATTCCGGGTTCAGCCCCGTTGTCGTTGACGTCGGAGCGAGCTACGAATAGATCCTTCCAGCCGTCGTTGTCGAAGTCCATGATCCCGTTGCCCCAGCCCGACATGTCCCGCGTGAGGCGCCCGAGCCGGCTGGTGGCGGTGCCATCGAAGAACTGCCCGCGTCCGTGATTGAGAAACAGCGGGAACGTCTCGTGCCCCACCGCAGTGTGCCAGATGTCGGGGAGGCCGTCGTTGTTCACGTCACGGAAGTCCGATCCCATGCCCGAGAGCTCGCTTCCGTCATCGGCGTAGGCTACGCCCGCCTGGACGCCCACCTCCTCAAAGGCTTTGCCATGAAGATTGTGAAACAGGAAGTTCGGCATCGTGTCGTTGGCGACGAACACGTCCATGTATCCGTCTCCATCGTAATCCGCGAACGAGACACCCATACCTTTGCCGAAGTGCTTCGCGATGCCAGTCTCCTCGGAGACGTCCGTAAACGTGCCGTCGCCATTGTTCCGGTACAGCGTGTTGTGAAGCGGTCCGTACAAGCGTGGGTCGCAATAGGTCCGGGTGCCCTCAACGTTGCAGTAGGGGTCTTGGTTGAGCTCCCATTTGCAATAATTCACTACAACAAGATCGAGGAGGCCGTCGTTGTTGTAATCAAACCACCCTGCCGCCACTGACCACATCTTCTTCCCGCCGAGCAGAACTCCGGAAAGGCCGGCGCGGGCAGTCACGTCGGTGAACGTGCCATCGCCGTTGTTGTGCAGCAACTGGTTGGGGCCGACGTTGGCCAGGAAGATGTCGGGTTTCCCATCGTTGTCGTAGTCGCCCACGGCGACCCCCATGCCGTAGCCGGTTCCCGCCACGCCCGCACGCGCGGTCACGTCGGTGAAGGTCCCGTCGCCGTTGTTGTGGAAGAGCCGGTTGAAATACTTCTCGCCGGACTTCTGCAGCGAGGGAATTGCGGCGCCATTCACAAAATACACGTCCAGTTTGCCGTCTCCGTCGTAGTCGAGGACGGCTACTCCAGCCAGCATGGTCTCGATCTGGTGCTTCTCGGGTGTCGCGGAGCTGTTAGCGATGAAATTCAAGCCGCTCCTGGCCGCCGTGTCTTCAAAACGGATGGTACTCGAAGTGGCCGCTGCGAGCAGTAACAGCGCGGGCGGAACAAGCAGTGAAACACCCAGGAGTGCCGAAAGAGACTTCATTCCCGTTGCGCGTAATTCTCGTCAGCATATCATCGTTGGGCTGGTTGAACTTGAGAAGCGGCGCTAAGGAAGCTGCAGCACACACAGCGGCTTCCTACCGACGCGAGTGAATCCAAGCGCATCCCGTATGGTCCGAGAAGTTGAAGCCCTCTTCGTCTGTGCTCTTGTCGAACTGTTCGTCAGGGTGGTTCATGGCGTTAGTGAAGTGAGCACCCACTCCGATGTCGGCTTTACGTGCGGCGGTAAAGAAGGGCGAAGCTGTCTGCGTTTCTGCTGCCGGCACGCCGTCAGGCGTGTGACAATCCAGCGAAAATCGCCTGGCAAGTCAGCCGTAAGAACGCCCGCCGGGGTGCGTCTATAAGAAGAACCAATTTGGGAGGTTAAAGAACTAACCCGCCTGATAGCTTCTAAAATCGATCGATTCCGGGTTGGGCTTCCGATAGGTGAGCGGTTTGGGATCGAGCCACTTCACCAGCGTATCTTTGATTGCATAGGCGAAGAAGTGATTGCCGCGAGGGCTGTAGTGACCGATGAAATACTCTTTCATATACTCATCAAAAGTCAGGTTGTACTTTTTGAAATCCCGGAGATGGACCTCGTTCATGTCGAAGTAATCACACTTCTCTTTCTGCAGGTAATCCACAATCTCCTGATCGTAGCGCGTGCCACTTTTCTGCATTTCGGCCATAGCGCGATAAGGGTCAAAGAGGATCACCAGCAGCTTTTTCCCGTTCTGCCTGGAGAATTCCTGGGCCCTGCCGAGAATAAATCGCGTGGCGCGTAGCGAGTACAGGTCGAGGAGTTGGCCCATCTGCTGATTGAGGGCCGATTCCCGACTCCAATCCAGGGGATAGTTCAGGCAGGCCGCCAGTCTGCTGACTCGTTGCCGATCCAGGTCCCGGATGTACCCCAGCCGAAAGGCAAAGAGCTCGAGGGCCAAGTCGTCCTTGAGATGGTCCAGCATGAACTGTGGGTCCGTCATCTGATACAGTGCTGCAGGGGTCGAGAGCAGATTTTCCTTCTCAACCAGGTGTCCGGTTTCGAGGTCCATCTCCAGGTGGGCCCAGAAGTTGCCGTGGAACATGCTCCCACCCTGGTGGTTCCATGCCCGGTTGGTGATGGCGTGGCGGCAGCGCAACAGGCTCCGGATGTGGTCGTCACCCCAGAGGTAGAAGATCAGGTACTCCGCTCTTCTATAGGTTCGTTCTTCCCTCAGCATCCTGCGGTAGGCCTGGTAGACCCCAAACCCGCCCATCCCGAAGTTACGGATTGGTTCGCCCAGGTGACCTGCCAGATACTCCTGCCAGGTCTCGCCGTCGCTGACTTGGTGGCATTGAGTAAAGCTGTCTCCGTAAGTGTTGATGCGGCATTTCCTGCCGGCATACATAAAGGATGTACGGGCGCCAGTGGTTTGGATGGTGGAAATGGTTGCGCTCCCGTCGATTCCATCGGACGGCAGATAGTTCCCCAAGACGTAACCTAATTCCGGATCAAAACGCGCCCAACTGGGACCGCGCAAAAATCTTTCAATCACTTCTCGCGGAACGGCGCTTTCCCTGAGGAACTCTTGGAAAGTAACTGTACCGGGCGTTCCACTTACCCCCGCGTTGGTTACCAATGGCGCCATCACGCCCGCCATCTTGATAAATTTACGTCGTTCCATTTCTTCTTCCTTATCCTGCACGCAATCGAAAACATATTAGCCAGGATTTCCGTCTTGGCTTGCTGGTCAGCAGCGATTATACTCCCAACCGCTTCCATTTGAGCCGTTTGTCACATTGTTCCCATCTCGGGCGACCCTGGCAGTCCAGGAGCGATCCTGAACTTCATGGATGCTACGTGTTGTATTGCCCAACTGACCGAGGTTAAACTTCTCGGCCGTTGGAACCCGTAGACGCATCAGCGGGGTTGGGTGGGGGATCTTACACTGGGGTCATGGAACAGTGGGCAGTTGAGCGGCTCAAGGTCGAAGACCGAGTTCTGAAGGCGTGGAGGGAGAAGACACCCGAGGCTATAGAAGCGGCTCCGCAGGCTATCCGCGAGTGGGAGTCCAAGTACCCCGATGAAGTCTCCCTGATGGCGCTCAGAGCAGCGTTGGATCGGTAGCGGCTTCTGGCGGCTCACGCTCACGCGATCTCAAATCCGTTGACGGCCCCAGGTCGTCGGCAACTGCTAACTGACAAGCTCCACAAAGAAGTCCACCTGCAGATGGCAACGATCGTAGACCGTCAGGCCACCACCCGTCTCCTTCCGATGTGTCCATGATCAGATACGCACCGGTGCCACAACACGGGTCGAGCACGACAACTTTCTCGTCAGCCAAGCCACGGTCACAGCCGAGTTCCTCGCGCAGCAGGCGGTCAACCGTCTGAATCTGGTAGTGAACAACCTCCCTCGGCGTGTACCAGACACCAAGTGTCGGTGTCTGCTTGGAAGAGAATGCGGTCGTGGCAAGGCATCGGGCATTCCGCCGCTGACAAGGCCGGGGCAGCACCCCCCCCCGACCGCAGCCGACAACCGCAGACTCTCAAACCCGCGCCAATCGGGCACTTCGTCGAATTCCTGCTCAGAGCCCCCAAGAGTTGAGGTGCTCGGGGCGCTTCTCCTTTTCGCCGACAATACATTCATGCGGAATCGCCAGTCCCTGTTCACTCCACGCCGTAATCGGATTGAAGCGTGAGCCGCTCGCCCGGCTGGAGCATGCGGCGCGGCGAGACCACGGCCATACCGACGCGGTTCTCGTTGACGTGCTCCCAGTCGAGATAGCATCGCGCTACCTGCGCATTGGGGAAACGATTGACTCTGGCGGGCCCTCCGGCCCGGTTGATCACGTGCCATTCTCCGTCCGGCTGGTCGGTCCCACTGTAGGACCCGCTTCCGGCCAGCAGGAACTCGTTCTCGACCATGCCGCCAGCCTGCTTGCGGAAACCCACAAACGCCGTTGCCTGTCCGCCGGGATCCACTTCCCAGCGCGATTCGAGCAACGCTTCCACGGCTGAGCCGGAGGCGTTTTCGAGAACCGTCTCCGTGCGCAGGAAGGCTCCTTCCAGACTCAGCGTCCGGCGAATGTTGAGCCCATTGTCCGAGGTTGCGCTGAGCGAAAGCACGCTGGCCGAAGCGCCCGGATCGACTTCCCATTTGGCGAAGCGATGAGACGTCCGCGCCACATAGTCCGTGTATGCGGCCACCGTGAGCCCGCCCATGTTGGGATAGGTCTTGGAGCGCGTCCCGGCGGGTTCCGGTTCCCTCAGCAGGTTGCGGCCGCTTCGCTTGTCCAGGATATGCGTCACCCGCCCGCCCAGCTCCGGGACAACATGGACACGCAGGCGCTCATTCTCGAGCGAGGCGACGCGGTAGGGGCGCACGAACTCCTGAAAATAGCCATCCTCCTGGGTGATGGTCGAGTTCTCGCTGATGTGGCTCATGCCGAAACCGCGGGTCGTGGCGACCAGCGTATTCCACATCTCCTTAACGCTGTTCAGATCGGCCGGGCGGTAGGAATCGCCCGCCACGATGAATCTCTTGGCGCGGCTCATCCGGATGTAGTCGAGGCCCAGACGCGCCTTCCTTACGTTGGTGCGGGCCATACCGCTGTCGGCGGCCGCTTTGGCCTGGCGGAAAAGCGCGGCCGCCTTGTCGAGAAAATCGCCGCCAAGGTAGGGAGCGGACGGCGGATCGCTGATCCAGAGGTGATAGCCGGGGCCGCCGGGCGCCTGGCGGACCCTGCTTTGCAGCAGATCGAAGTAGGCGCGCATGGGTTTGGCCGCCTTGCCGTAGTAGGTCTCGTGGAACTCGTCAATGACCTTGTTCACATCCACCTTGATGTTCCACATCAGCTGGGCCATGACGTACGATCTCAGTTCAGCGTTTTCCGCTCCTCCCTCCCTGTCGGTGGATCCTTCCATGAACAGGCCCACTATACCGTGGCGCCGGTACATGGGGATGTCCGCGGCCAGCTCGTCGAAGTCCGGAAACGGAAGCAGATAGTGCAGAAAGTTGATGTTGTAATGCCAGACATAGAGCTGGTCGGTGACTTTGGACCAGGCCTCCAGGTCGCGCACCACTTGGGCGTTGTACTCGCACTTTTCGAACGGGTGCGCGAAGCACGCGTCACTCGGGCAAATGCGAATGCGTACGTTCCGGCGCGGGCGAACCTTGGCAGGCGGGTCCAGGGTGTACGCGTAAGCAAAAGTATCGATCAGCTTATCGGGGTGATTCTTTTCGATCGCCTCGGCCACGGCGTTGACAAAGCGCAGCAACGGGCCGGAGTGCGCTCCGCCTTCTTCTGCTTCTACCCGCCGGCAGTTGTCGCACTCGCACCAGCCCTCGCCGTCGTTCTGCGAGACCGAGATGTTGGTCGCCTCGGGGCGTTGGGCGATACACCGTTCTACGGACTCGATCACGATCAGGAGCACGTCGGGGTTGGTGAGGCAGAGCTGGTTGCGATATTGATCGATCCGCCGCTTGCCATCAACCAGGGAGAAATACTCGGGGTGTTGTTTGAAATACTTCTGCGGTGGCAGGAGCAGATTGAACGAATGGCCCGATGGATACGCGATCTGCTTCCCGCCCCGGGTCGCATCCAGCCGCATGGACTGCCCATTGACCTTGTTCCGCGCGGCCCAATCCGGGTCGGCCGCCTCGGCGAAGAAGGGCTCGCGCGCCTCGAAGGAGGGTTTCTGGATTTCGTCCAGTGGAGACACAGAGATGGAGGGCATTTTCGGGATACGGCTCACGCTGGCTGTGCACCAGCGACAGCCAAGCTTCTCCAGAAGCCCGTAGACCCCGTACATGGTGCCGCGCAAGCGGCCGCCGGCGATGATGAGGTGCTTGCCCTTGATCTTGAGCGCGAAACCTTCGGGGCCCAGATCGGTGAAGGGAATGCCGGGATTCAGCTTGTCCAGCGCGGCACTTCTGCCGACCAGTACCATCGCAGGCGCCGGTTCGGAGGTGATGGGCAGACGCGCGCCCGAAATCTCCTCGATGAACTTCTGCAACTCCGCCGCGCCGTGCCGCTCCGAGGGCGACGCGTCAGAGGCGATCACGATCGAGTATGCGGACTTGCCGTTTGTGACCAGCGGAACCGGCGCCGTGCCGGCCGCGAAAAGAAATTGAAGACTCGGGATCAGCGGCGCACACAAACATTCTCTCCGCGACAAGCAGGTTGGCTTAGTAAGCATAACGTCTGTCATTTTCTGAGTCGGCATCTCCGTTTTCGATTCCTGGCTGCGAGGAAGTCATCCCACAATTTCCACTTGGGCTTCCTGGCCGCCTCGATTGTAAACCAAACCGCCTCCGTTCGGGCCGCTTCTTTCATCCGTTCGATCCCGCGCGACTCTGGCGGCCCACGAGGGGCCAGCCGCACCTCCTGCGGGCAGTGGAAAACCATAAAGTGCCGCATTTGGGAACCTGCGTCCGCACGGTTTTGACCTCTGGGAGACAGCCTGCTTCTCTTAGGACAAAGTTCAGTAGCAATCCAGGAAGCTGAAATGGAAATCCTGGTTCAGTGGGCCGCGAGTCGCCCCGCGCACATTCATCGCTCAGTTCTTCCCATTCGGCCATCACGCCGAGTTGCCGCCCGTAGCATTCTGGTGATAGTCCATCTGGTCTCCTGGGTCGCCGATTCTTCGCAAACTCAGCTTCCCAGGTCCAGATCAGATGGACAACCTATTGAAACCTCACAGCTAGTAGGCGGTTGTTCCGTGTCATCAGCGCCCGTCTCGAAACCGGAATCTTCTTCGCATCTCCGTTCGTAAATGCCCCCGACGGATAATGACCCATATCAGGCGTCATGTCACTGTCGCCACGCCCGAACCATCCTCGCCTCAACGGCGCGCCCAACAGCCTGCTCAGATTCCTGATCATTCAGCTTCTGCGCCATTAGCTCGATCCAAAGCCGAAGATTGGAGTCTGCCGTCTCTGCCATCCGAAGTCCGCTGGTAAAGAAACGTCACGCGGGACCGGACACCAGATCCGGACTACCGCGTCACCGAGCCGTAGTAGTTCGGAAAAGCCGGACGCCGCAGCTTCGGCGGCGGATTCTTCTTCAGCTCTTCCAGCACCACTTCCACCGCCTTCTCCAGTTGCGGATCGTGGCCTTTTCGAACCAGCGCCGGGTCCTGCTCCACCTCGACATCGGGCGCCACGCCAATGTTCTCCACTTCCCACGCGCCCGTCAGCGGGTTGTAGATGCCCGAACTGGGCGCGGCCACGAAACCTCCATCCATAAGCGGCGGCGCGCCGTTCATCCCCACCAGGCCGCCCCACGTGCGCGTTCCGATCAGCTTGCCCACGCCGGCGCGTCTGAAGTACCAGGGCATGGCGTCACCGCCCGAGCCCGCCCGCTCGTTAATGATCATCACCTTCGGCCCGAAAATTCCTTGCGGCTGCACCTGGGGCTCTCCCACCCGGTTGGACGCGGCGCTGAGCGGCTTACGGTTGAGGATCTCCGCGATGTCGGTGGCCAGCAGGCCGCCGCCGTTGAAGCGCTCGTCCACAATCGCGGCCTCCTTTCCGATCTGCGCGTAGAAGTAGCGGTTGAACGCGGTCAGCCCTCCGTTCGCGGTGTCCGGCATGTAGATGTAGGCCACCTTCCCGCCGCTCATCTCATGCACCTTGCGCCGGTTCTCCTCGATCCACGCCAGGTTCCGCAGCCGGCCCTCGTCGGCCACGGGAACCACGGTCACGTCGCGCGCGCCGGCCCCGTTTGCATCCGCGCCCACCCGCAGCACCACGGATTTGTCGGCCAGCTCTTCGAAGAAGCTGTAGAGGTTGGCCGGTGGCCGCACCTCGCGGCCGTTCACGGCCAGCAGATACTCGCCCGCCTTCACGTTCACCCCCGGCTGCGTGAGCGGCGCGCGCAGCGGCGGATTCCAATTCTCCCCGTTATACACGCGCGTGAAGCGATACCGGCCGTTGGCAACCTCGTAGTCGGCCCCCAGCAATCCCGTCTGCACGTGTTTTACTTCCGGTGTATCGCCGCCTCCCGTTCCCATGTGGCTGACCGTCATGTTGCCCAGCATTTCCTGGAACAGGTAGGTGAGGTCGTTTCGGGAAGCGATGTTATGCAAATACGGCTCGTACTTCTTCTCCGCCTCCTTCAGGTCGAGGCCGTGGATATTGCGGTCGTAGAACCAGTCGCGTTCGATCCGCCACACCTCGTGGTACATCTGCTTCCATTCCGCCGCCGGATCCACCCGCACTTCGATGCCGCTCGTCTTAAGCGCACCCTGGCTGTCGGTGGGGGGCGCGGCGGGGGCGCCACCACCACCCGGCCCTTTCGACATCGGCCGCAATTCCGCGATGATCCAGTTTTCTCCCTGGCGGTACAGCGCCTTTTCGCCGCCATACGACATCTGGAAACTGCTCACGCCGCTAAGCGGCGCGTCGCTCTTGCGGGCCTTGAGGTCGTACCGGTGGACGGTCAGCCCCGGAGGGCCTTCCTGTGGGCCGTCCCCGGACCGCTCCTGCACTTCCAGCGCCAGCAGCGTTCCCGCCTTCCCCACCTGCAGCCTCGTGTAGCGCCGTGGCGGCATGGGCACGGACAGAATGCGCTGATCCATCCCGTCGAGGTCGATCTTCACGTCTTTGACTTCCGCGGCGCCGGGCTTCGGCTTCGCGCCGTCTGTCGGCTTCGTCCCATTCGCCGGCGCGGCGCCCTTTCCGGGTTCGGCCGGTTTTGTTTCACTCGCCGGCGCTGCGCCGGATGCCGTATCGGGTTTGCCGGCCTCGGCGGCTTTCTTCTCCTCCGCCCCCGTCTCCTCATCGCTCTCGGGTGCGAACGGCGAAGGCTGCGTCTTGTCCAGAACCGCCAGGTAGATCGAACTGGTCGCTGTGCGCGCCGTCGCGTGAATATCCAGCCCCAAGCTTTCACCGGAGTTAGTGCTCGCTGTGAAGTACAAATACTTGCCGTCCTTGTCGAATACGGGGTGGGTGGCATCGCTCATGCCGTCGGTCACCTGAGTGGATTTCGCGTCCGCCAGCGAATAGACATGGATGGCGCTCAGGTCGTTCGGCAGCACCTTCGAGTACGCCAGCCATTTGCTGTCCGGGGACCATGCACCCGCGATGTCGCCGCTGCGCATCTGGTAGGTATCCTGAGCCACCACCACCTGCTTTTTCGTCACCAGGTCCACGTACCAAAGCCGCTGGAAGCTGTCCGTCAGGGCCATCTTCTTACTGTCCGGGGAAAACCGCGGCGATCGGTAGAACCCCGGCTTCAGCTCGATCTTCGTCACTTCGCCCGCGCCGCTCTGCGGCCGTATGTGCAGCGCGTACTCGCCCGACTCATCCGAGAGATACGCGATGCTCCTGCCGTCAGGCGACCACTGCGGGTCCCGTTCCATTACCCCCGGCGTGTTGGTCAGGTTGCGCGCATCGCCCTTCTCCGCCGGCACGCTGACGATGTCCCCGCGCGCCTCAAACACCGCGCGCGCCCCGTTCGGCGACACCGCGGCGGCGTCGAGATGCTTCCCCACGTTGACGAACCTGGCGCGCAGTTCCGCGAAATCCCCGGCCACGCGAATCGGAACGGGCTTCGTCCTGCCCGACTTCAGGTCATAGAGGAAGATCCCGCCGAACAGCTCGTAGACGATCGCATCCGGCCCCAGCGAAGCGGACTTCAGGTCCAGCCCATGGTTCGCAATCGCTTCGTGCACGGCTTTGGTCTTCGTGTCGTAGTAGAACAGCGTCACCGGCCCGTTGCGATCCGAGAGAAAGTAGACGCGGTCCCCGGTCCACATGGGGTTGAAGTCGTTGGAATTCGTGCGCGGCACAGTCGTCACAACACTGTCGGAGAGGCGCGCCAGCCAGATGCGCGCGGTCTGGCCGCCGCGATATCTCTTCCACATCCCGAACGCCCGCCCGATCGGCTCGTAGGCGATGGACTGCCCGTCGGGAGACATCGAAGCCGCGGATCCCGTGGGCAGCGGCAGCTTCTCTTCCGCCCCTCCATCGGCCGGAACGCTGAACATCTCGAGGAAACGCGAGTATGCGGTTCTCGACGAGCTGAAGATGACCCGCTTGCCGTCCGGCGTCCATCCCATGACGCGATCGGCCGCCGGGTGCCAGGTCAGTCTCATGGGCACGCCACCCGCGGCGGGGATGACGAAAACGTCCACATTGCCGTCGTACTCGCCGGTGAAGGCGATGCGCGTGCCATCGGGTGAAAAGGCCGGGTCGGTTTCGGTGCCGGTTCCGCTGGTCAGCCGCACGGCGTCACCGCCTTCGCGCGGCACGCTCCACAGGTCGCCCGCATACACGAACACGATATGGGTTTTGCTCAGCGTTGGCTTTTGCGGCAGCAGCGGCTCATTCGCGGAGCCGATGGCCGCCAGGGCAAAGAACGCGAGTAGCAAACGCATAGATCCTCGTTTCTTTTCGATTCAATTCAGCTTATACGAAGAGTTGCGTGGGGCACAGGCAAGCGGATCGCCGGAACCGGCTAACGTGGCACGGACTCTAGTCTGTGCGGAACTGGCGCGGTTACCCCCTGACGAGCGGGCCAGCTCCGCCGGTTCGTGTTCGGCCTCAATAAGCGAATGCTCGTTGAATGGTAACGGCGCGATGGCCGCGGCCTTCCCTGAATATCGCCCCGCCTGCCACCGCGCACTCTGGTCTTTAGACGGCGCGGCACTGCGTCACCCTCTCGGTGATGTACTGCAGCCTATCCCACTCGCATTCCGCCGTCACCATGTCGCTCACGCCCAGAATGAGATGACCCTGCCGGCCATAGCGCTCCACTAGATCGTTGATGAAAACGCGGAACTCCTCCTCGGTCGTACTCGCCAAGTTGAGTAAAATCGAAGGTATGCCGCCCCAGATGGTAATGCGGTCGGCGAAGACTTCACGGATTTCTTCCAGCCGGCAACGCGTCATCGGATAAGGACACAGCGAGTCGGCAACGTCGAAGCCCGCAGCCAGATACAAGCGCAGCAGCAAGCGATTCTCGCCGTCGGTATGTGTCATCAAATACTTGCCCCGAGCGTGTAACGCCTCGGCGTAGTCCCGCAACGCCGGCAGGATATGCTTCTCGAAGAATCGTGGAAACGTGATGGAATCATCGTAGTTGCCGCCCAGCAACACGACTTCGGCCGGCGATGCCGCCGCACACTCCTGGATGCGCCGGTAGAACGGCTGCATCTCGTCGGCCAGCCGCTCCACAGTTGCCGGATAATCGTGCATCGCGTAGAAGAACTGCTCCAGCGGCATCAGCTCTTTCATGATGTGTTGGACCGGGCACGCTGCACCACTGGCATAACCGATTACAATTCCCCGATCGCCGATCTGCTGCCGCCGCGCCAGGTACCCGTCCAGCTCTGGCTCGACCTTCAGTCGCGAGAAGATGTACCCCACCACTGCGAAATCGCGAAGCTCGCGGATGGCGTGCGCGGCGATCCAGGAAATCGACGTGCCGCCGTCGAGCATTTCCTCGGTGAAGATCGTGGTTGTCTCCACCGAGCCCACCGGTGTATGGTATTCGACTACGGTCTCCTGGCCGCGCCGCAGTACACGCCGGTCTACGCCTTCGAGCGTCACCCGGTAGGGGAGGACTCCGAGGTTGAAGATACCCAGCCCCCGGTCCAGCATATCGGTCTCGGATGCACACTCGGTGAAGTCCGGTATCACCGAGTAGCAGCCCACCCCGAGCCGGTCCGCGATCTCGATCAAACTCAGCCCGCGCAGTTCCGCCGGCAGAGTCCCCCGGCGCAAGTGGGCGCGATACCAGAATTCGAGTCGCGGCGCCCAAGGCAGACGATCGGGTACGCCGCCGCCGATGGCGGCCAGGATCCGCTCTCGATCCGTCATCGCATCCTCTGCGAGTATATGCTTACCGCATGACGCCCGCCCGGCAGAATCGGCTGGCCTGGATGGTCGTGCTCCTGCTCTTTCTCGGCTCCGTGTGGAACTATCTCGACCGGGCTGTGTTGGGCGTCGTCATGCCTCAGGTCCGCCGCGACCTTGCGTTGACCAACGCCGACTACGGCGTGGCGGTCAATGCATTTCTTCTGCTTTACATGATCTTCTACATCCTCGGCGGACGGCTCGCCGATTCGCTCGGATCCCGCCGCATGTTCACCCTGACCGTCTTGTGGTGGTCCGTCGCCCACGTGCTCCATGCCCTCGCGTCGGGACTTCGCAGCCTGTGTCTGTTCCGCGCGCTGCTCGGCATCGGCGAAGCCGGCTACTATCCTACCGCGATGTGCGGCGCGGCGGAATGGTTTGCTCCGAAGGATCGCGCCAAGGCAGTCGGCATTCTCCTCTGCGGCCTTACTGTGGGAACGCTGGTGGCGCCCCCTCTGGTGGCCTCGCTAGCCGCCCGCTACGGATGGAGGGCCACTTTTGTCGTGACGGGAGTGTTGACGCTGTTGCTTATTCCGCCCTGGTGGCTGGTTCACAGGAGGATTCATCGCCTTTACGGCACGCCGGATCCCGCTCCTGCCGCCCGTGTCGAGGCTAACGGAAATCCTCGCGACGAGTTCGCGCCTTCCACTCGCGAAGTCCTGAAGCGGCGCAAATACTGGTGTGTGCTGGCTGCCCGCGCCCTGACCGATGGAGCCTGGTATTTCTACCTTTTCTGGATACCAGGTTACTTTCAGGAAGTCCGTCACTTTGACCTCGGGATGATCGGCCGCTGGCTCTGGATCCCCTTTTTCGCCGCCAACGTCGGTTCGCTGGCCGGTGCGTGGGCTTCAAGCGCGCTGCTGGCGCACGGCTTCTCGCTGGACAGCAGCCGCAAGGGCGTTCTGATCCCCGCCGTTGTCCTCGGAGGACTCGGAGCGCTCACCCACTTGGTCCTCAACCCCTTCGCCGGCCTGGGCTTGGTTAGCGTCGCCCTTTTCGGGCAATTCGCCTGGGCGTCCAATATCCACACCGTGATCACCGAGATCACGCCTCGCCGCCACATGGCAGTGTTGTACGGGATCACAGGCTCGGCAGGAACCCTGGTTGGCGCTCTCACACAGCCGTTGATCGGCCGCCTCGTTGACGCCGGCGGATATGCTCCGGTATTCGCCGGCACCGGCGCCGCTTATGCGCTGGCCCTGGCCTTGCTCCTCGCCGCCGGCCGTATTGAACCTATCCGGTCCACTGAGCCGAGACGCACAGCCACAGACGAGATCGGGCGGGTCTGAAATGGGCCAGCGCCTTATACGGGCGCACGCTTGCTTCAATGGGGTGTGTGAGGGGCCCTGACTTAGAGGGGCGCAATCATATGCCGGGGCAGCGAGACGGTTCCCGGCGTGCTCTCGCCATAACCGTCAGCGCCGATTCTGTTGGCCAACTGGCGCGTCACCGGAGCGCACCCAACCATCACTTTCACGCGTTCACGCACGCCGGCCTGTTTCAAGGCCTCGATCGTCGTTCGCATAGCGGTCATGGCGACAGTCAGCAGCGCAGACAGGCAAACAACATTGGCACTTGAACGCTGGACCGCCTCAACGAACCTTTCCGGCGCGACATCCGGGCCCAAATCGGTCACTTAGAACCCGCCGCCTTCCAGCACGGAGGCAACCAGGTTCTTCCCGATATCGTGCAGGTCGCCTTTGAAGGTTCCGATGACAACGCGCCCCGATGGTTGCTGCCCGCGCGCTGTAAGCAGTAGCCGGATGAGTTCCAGGGAGCCTCTGATGGCACGGCTTGCCAGCAGCCGCTCCACCTCATCCAATAAGGGAATCATATGCTTGCTGATCAGTTCCATAGCTTCGGCGCTTTCAGCCAGAGCCTCCCGAGTGACGACTACCGCTGTCCTTGTATCGCCATTCAAGATTGCATCGTAGGGTTTCTGCGGTTCGGTCAGAAGTGTGACCCTTGTCCTCGCCCGAGCATGGCCTCTCGGGCAGGACGCTATCACAGCAGTTGTGGAGATGCACTATTTCCGGCAACTTCGGATGAATGGCAGATCGCAACGGCGTCAGCTATCATGTAGCTTTGTATTTCGCGGCTGGCGGCGTGGAACTGTGCATGACCCGAGCTCCCTTTGGCAACGATCCGGGAAAGATCGCTCGATATAAGACCTTTTGGAACCGAGACGATGTCCGTCGTCCCCTGGTGGGCTTTTCGTTCGTCGGCTGGTTTCCGTTGCAGGAGTTTGCCGCTTGCAAGACCTGGGGGAGCGCCGACTACCTCACTCCCGACATGGTCGATCCCGGCGCTTTCATCGAGGATCACATCCGAATGTTGCGGGAGGGCGAAGAAACTGACGACGACTTGATTCGCGGGGCATGCCCCGGCCAAGTGGCTGTTCCCTGGCTGCCCGGGATGCTGGGCTGCAGGCTGCGCATCCTGCCGCAAAACGCAATGGGAGAGGAACGGCGTCTACCCTGGGACCAAGCCCTCCAGGTTCGCCTGGATCACAACAATGCCTGGTTTCGAAAATATATGGAGTTCGCCGAAGCTTTGGTACGGCGGTCCAACGGGACCTTTCCCGTCAGTCACGCGGCGGATATCGGGCCCACCGACATACACGCCGTTCTGCGAGGACACACCACCAGCATCCTGGACCTGACGGATGAGCCCGAGAAATCGGCGGAACTGCTTTGGCGCGCCGGCGGGATTTTTCGGGAAATCACCGAGGAAGTCTGGAAGCGAATTCCGCTGTATGGCGGAGGTTATTTCGACGCTCAGTATTCACTGTGGGCCCCCGGACCCATCGTCCGGATGCAGGAGGACGCCACGGCGGTCTATTCCCCGGCTCTGTATCGCAAGTTTGTGCAACCGGTGGACCGCATGCTAGCCGCTCACTTCGCCAGCAGCTTCATCCATCTGCACTCCACGTCGATGTTTCTGCTGGGTCCCATTCTTGAAATCGAAGAGATTCAATGCTTTGAGATCAATAATGACGTGCAAGGCCCGCCGCTGGACCAGATGATTCCCTACTTCCAGAAAGTCCAGAGGGCCCGCAAGCCGCTACTGATTCGGGGCTCTTTCAGCCCGGAGGAGTTGCGACTGCTGATGGACTCTCTGGAGCCGCGGGGTCTATTCTTCAACATCATGGTGAACAACATGCAAGAGATCGAGTCATTACGGCCTCTGGTCGGAATGTGATCGGCCAAGGGGTCGTTTACTTCCCGGCGATACCGGCAGCAGGCGCCAGCCAAAATCCTCGGGAACGGCGTCGGTGATCGCTTTCAGCGCGTCTCCATAATGGTACTGCGCCGACGGAAGAATCGTGTGGGACATGGGAGGGCGATCCGGCTTCTGGAAATGGATGGCTCGCAGGACTCGCTCACTACTGTTCATTCAAATCCTCCTGACGCGCGGAAATACCCTTTGCGCAACGCAGTTTATTGTCTGCGCTGAGCTTCTCAACTCTTGCCGGCTTTGTATGCACTCTGATTTTAGAGAAACGAAAAATGTCACAGCCTCTCGATTTCGGCCAGCTTCAGCCGCCCCTGCGCATTTTGCCGATGCTCTCTATCAGCGCGGCCACGTTTCGCAGCGGGAAGCCGGGGTCGATCTCCACGTAAAACCAGCCTCCGCCATCAGCGACGGCAAACTCCTCTGCCAGCCTCTCGATGGCCGCGCTGATTTCGGACGGTTGGCCGCGAATCATCAGATCGCCGCGATCGGGATGAATTGCGATGGCGATCCGATGCTTGCGACAGAAGTCAGCCAGTTGTCGCGGCTGGTACGCCGTAAGTTGCGGCCAGATGGCATCGACACCCAACTCGGCGAGGTCTTCCAAGATTCCCGATCCATTGCCGCAGGTATGAAAGAACACTGCTTTGTCGGCGTCGTGGACCTCCTTAATCAGCAGTTCGTAGCGTGGCTTGAAGAACCGCCGCCAGACCTTCGGCGAGATCATCATTCCAGTGGTGATTCCGAAGTCGTCCCCGAACTGGATCGCATCCACGCCACGCGCCAATAGGTAGCGGATTTGCCGGAGTTGATAGTCAACGATTCTGTCGGCCAAAACGTGGACCTCCGGCGCATCGCTCGACAGATCCATCAGACAATCCTCGTAATTGCGAACCGCGTGCATGATTTCAAACATGCCCACCCAGCCGCTCTTCAGATAGTAATGCTCCATGTGAGCGAGCGCCCTGGTTCGTTCCGCGTTAAATTCCTCCCCATGGATCGCAGGTACAGGCGGAGTGCTGAATCGCTCCAGATTCGCCCAGTCGTCGAGTGGCCTCTCGATCGGGTGCCCCCACACGCCGAAGATCAGATATTGCCAAAGAACGCCCCACTCGTCGCGGCGAATTTCCTCGTAACGGCCATTTTGATCGATAAACTGGGGGTCGGGCCGGCATTCGGGAAAGTCCCGCGGGTCACCAAAGTCTTGAGGGTACTGCTCCCAGAGTTTTCGCAGTGCGGCGCCGTGCTCCCAGATTCCGGCTGGAGACGGGTGATACTCGAGAGGCGGTACGTCGACGGGCTGGAACTTAAGCGCCGCAAGAACTCTTTCGCGAGGCAACACGATCGTCAATTCCTTTCAGCCAATCCGGCATCCACTTCACATCACACAGCTTCGCCTTCTTCGTACAAAGTACGAGGGCATCGTTGCTGGCGCGACTTGAGCATGGATGGTTGCGCGGCGCGTCCGCGATCCACCCTATAAAGGGTTGTCATGAAAACACTATTCCACCACAGGTGCTGCCGGACTCAACCCCTAAACTCTGCCCCAAAACAGGATCCGGGTGGTAGGCTAGCGGGCATGTGGCTCGCTCTGCTGATGTTGCTGGCTCCGCCCGTCGCGGTGGGCTCTGCCGATGCCGTGCAAAAAGCCCCGCTGGTCTGCCGGCTTGACGGCGATGGCATGCCGGTTCGAATTCGGTCGGCGCGGCGGTTGTGGCTGGAGGAACTGGCGCGGGTGAGTCTGCGCAATGAGGTAACGAATATCTCCGTCACTCAGAAAACGGAATCACACTGGAGCGCAGGGCGAGGCGGGCTGCAGTGGGACCTGCTGTTCGCTGTCCCGGGAAAGCGCGCCGGGCACGAAGTGACGATCGATCTCCCCGTGCTGGCGCCCAGGTTGTGCATATTCACGCCGTCAAACGATGGTGAGATGGAGGTTGCGGCGCCGCCCGCCTATCGTCCCGTCCCTTACGGGCAGATGGCCTGGGACACCGGCAAAGCCTATGTCCTGCGGCTGGTCAGCGTGATGGACCCGCAAACGGACGAAGCACTGACGGTGGCCCTGCCCGCTGACGCGGAGATTCCGCATCTGCAGTTCGAGTGGATCGGCGGACGCGTGCTGCGCCTGACCCTCGGTCACCGCGCCATGGGCGGCGCCAAGCCGGCTTCGCTGCGACTGCCGTTCTACACTCATGCCGTTGACTATCGCGGCGCTCTAAAGGTGTATTGCAGCGATTTCCCCGCTTACTTCGAGCCCGCCTTGCCGCGCGGCAACGCCGAAGGCGCTTTTTGGCATCACCACATCCACGATCATACGGATTTCGAGGAAATGGCGCGGCAGCGCGCGGGGAGTCTGGCCAATCTCAGAACTGCTTGAGGTTCCCGTCCAGTGTTAGAGCCTTCTTGCAGCTTTGGCATCCACCGGGACGGGCACCTCCACTCTTCTTTGCGATAACTCCGCAACAAGGCCTCACATTAGACAGCGCAATGATCAGAGTTATACTCTATATCGAACTGGTACAAGAAACGGTCAGGGCAGAACCTGATCATGAGGACTAATGCCACTCAGAATATCCGCTTTTCCCAAGTGCTATCTCGATGACATGCTGGTGCGGCGCACCATGTCGCTGTTCGATTGGATTGAGATGGCCAAAAGTCTCGATGCCGACGGGCTGGAGATGTACGATGGCTTCTTCACTTCGCTTGATTCCGACTATCTGGACGAGGTCGCAGAACGCCTTCAGAATGCGGGCTTTGTAGTCCCGATGGTGTGTTGCTCGCCGGACTTCACCCATCTGGACGCCGACTTTCGCAAGCGCGAAGTCGAGCGCGAAGCGAGAATGATCTGCGTATCGCGCCGGCTGGGGGGCCGCGGCACGGTCTGCCGCGTCCTCAGTGGTCAGCGCTATCCCGGTTTGTCCCGTGAGCAGGGACTCGCTTGGGTGGTCGATGCAATTCGTCAGCTGCTTCCGCTCGCGGAAGAGTGCGATGTGATCCTGGGCCTGGAGAACCATTACAAGGACGGTCAATGGCAGTACCCGGAATTCGCTCAGAAGCAGGACGTTTTCCTGGCAGTGGTGGATGCCTTCCGTGATAACAAGCACTTTGGCGTTCAATACGACCCCTCCAATGCCATCGTCGCGGGCGACGACCCGCTGGATTTGTTGCAACGCGTGGCGGATCGCGTCGTGAGCATGCACGCCAGTGATCGCTTCCTGGCCGATGGAGCGACGCTGGACGATCTGCGGCAGAGCGATGGAACGCTGGGCTACTCTCCGCATCTCTGTCACGGCGTCACCGGTAAGGGACTGAACGATTACGACAAAATCTTTAGCATCCTTGCGGCCCACAAATACCGTGGATGGGTCAGCATCGAAGATGGCATGAACGGGATGGACGAAATGCGGGAGTCGCTGGCATTTCTTCGATCGATGAGCGGCCGATACTTCCCCGGGGACCCCGAATGAGGCGCGTTCGTACGGCGATCGTGGGATGCGGAAAGGTCGGACAAATCCATGCCGCGGCCCTGTCGCGCTTGCCCCAATCCGAGTTGGTCGCACACTGCGACATGTGTTCTGAGCGTGCCCTTTCGTTTGCGAACCGCTATGGTGGCAGACCCTATACCCAGTCTGAGACGATGTTGCGGGAGCAGGCGGTGGAGGCGGTGTTCGTCTGTACTCCTCCTCCACTGCACGCGGCGACAGCTATTAAAGCGGCGCAGGCCGGCACCCATGTGATGCTGGAGAAACCCATGGCCGCATCCCTGCGTGATTGCGACGCCATATTGGATGCCGCCAGTCATTGCCAGGTTCATCTCGGAGTCATAAGCCAACGGCGTTTTTTCGAGCCGGTTCGTAGGATGAAGGCGGCTATTGATGCTGGCAAGATCGGCAGGCCGGTGTTGGGCATCCTTACTATGCTGAACTGGCGGGATGAAGCGTACTATCGTTCCGACCCTTGGCGCGGAAAGTGGGAGTCTGAGGGCGGCGGAGTGCTAATGAACCAGGCGCCCCACCAGTTGGATATCCTGCGTTGGCTGATGGGGCCGATGGAAGAAATCAGTGGCTATTGGAGTAACCTCAACCATCCTTATATAGAAGTGGAAGACAGCGCGGTGGCGGCCATTCGGTTCCGTGATGGCGCCCTTGGTTCGGTCGTCGCCAGTGTCTCTCAACGCCCGGGTCTCTATACGCGGGTGCACATTCATGGATCAAGCGGCGCTTCCATAGGAGTCGAGACCGACAGTGGATCGTCTTTTGTGGCGGGCATGACGGAGATTGGTGCGCCTCCTCTGAACGATCTGTGGACCATCCCCGGCGAAGAACATCTGATCAGCGCGTTCGAGGCCCAGGATCGCGCACGATTTGAGAAGGTCCGCAGCACTGAGTATTACCATGAACTGCAGATCGGAGATTTTCTGGATGCGATCCTGGACGGCCGCGAACCGCTGGTGAAGGGCGAAGACGGCCGGGCGGTGGTCGAAATCATTGAGGCAATTTATCTCTCCAGTCGCGAGCATCGGCCCGTAAGGCTCCCCCTCACGTGACCGCCTGTCCGCCAACGCGCGGTTGAGGCACGGCTGGCGGCTAATCCCTCCGAAGGGAATCGAATCGTGGTCGCCGACTCGCCTGCCGCAGCGGCTGGCGACGACCGGCGGACGGTTGGTAAAGCATGCCCGCTACTACTGGCTATTGTTGGCGGAGAGCCACCTGACGCGGCGCCTGTTTGGAAGCATACCGCGGCAGATACAGGCTTTGCCGCTGCCAGCCGGGTAGGCGCGTCGGCCAGGCGAATTAATCTGGTCGACGGAGGGGAATTAAGGGAGAGGTGTCCGAGAAATCGCTTCGCAATGGGGCAAATCTTGGTTTTTGGTCCCGGCCAAGACCCTGCCGGGCGCTCCCGAGGCTTTGGCCTTGAAACGGATGCAAGAAAGATCGCGGGCGAAGGCAACTGATGGTATGATGCCTCGCAGCCGAAAAGCGAAAAAAAAGTCCGGTTCCATTCCATGATCAACACGGCCGAAAACAACTTCTCCCTGACCCGCGCAGCGCTGAGTTCATATGGGCACGCCAGAAGCAAATTCTCATCAGCATCAGTAGCGTTAGGCGTGTTGCTGATGACCGCCGCCGTCGTCTCCGCCGAAACCAGAACGCTGCCCAGCGGCGACCAGGTCAACTACGACGGGACCTTTTACGACTTCCGCGCCTCCGACGGCACCTCGATGCTGAAACTCTGGGTCCCGCCCCATGTCTCGCCCGTCCGCGGCATCCTGATCTCCGGCCACGGCGGCGGCTCGGGCGACAGCCGCAACTTCGCCCGCGACGAAAACATGCAGGCCTTCGCCGCACGCTTCGGCTTCCCTTGGCTGAGGAAGCCCGAAGGTTCTAGGAGACGAAAGTCATGAGTGGAGTCTTGTGGAGTCAGCGTGCGATTTCGCTTGAGGCGTGGTTCCTTTTAACGCAATAGTTTTGAGTGGGCCTGTTGGAGCGGGAGACGGGGTTCGAACCCGCGACGTCCAACTTGGGAAAACGATCTTAGATCGTGTATTGAGGAGTATGGTGTTTGCGGATGGCTTCAGTCCCAACCACCTCTCAGAAGCGGATGTGTTTCCAATATCCAGGATCTTGAACTCCAGCCCGCGAGAATTGCTCGCAGGCTTGCGGCGCAACAACTCGACTTCCGCGGCTTGAAGTGCAACGCCCTCGCTAGTTGCCTCGAGGTGGGGCTTGATCGAATTTCCGGACCATACGGGTTCAATTCCCGTCTCGTGAACAAGTGTTACTGGGGCGTCATCCAACACGGCTGCTGTGGGGTGTCTCGGCGCTGAGCGAGCCGGCTGGAATGAGAGCGAGTCAAAGAAGCATGTGCTTCGTGAGTTCCCTAGGGTTCCGGGTAATAAAGATACAATCTCGACTTCCGCTCGCTCTGTCCCAGGTAGACAGTGCCGTCGAGTCCAAGCGTGACCGAGTCGATCACATAGGCCTGCCAGGCGTAATACGGCCGCCGGTTGACATCCACCATCCCCAGCAATTCGTAGGCGCCGCTGGCTGGATCGTAAGAGAACAGCCGAGCCATCTCATCATCGTCGCCGCCCACGCCGTAGAGCTTCCCGTTACGAGCCAACACCAGACCGCGGATGCGGTATTGGTTGAGCGGCTTGCCCAGGTTCTGTATTAAAGAACACTTAGGATCGAATCGGAACAGGTAGCCGTCGGAAGTGCCACCGTAGAGGACCGACCCGTCGCGCGTCACGGCCCAGGCATCCACGCGATTGTATGGCTCCCGGCCTGGCACCGCCGGCAGGGTGATCGGCAACTTCTCGAGTGTGCCGCCATTGGGGGAGAACCGAAAGAGCTGGCCGCCTTCGCCCGACGTATAAGCGTTGCCTTCCGAGTCAAGGGCGATCCCGCGTCCAATGGCCTTCTCGTTCTCAAACTTCTCGCCGGGGATGTTCCGTTCGGCGACCTTCCCATGCGTTGCAAACTTGCCGGTGCCAATATCGAAGCTGAAGAAATAACCGTGAGGAGTGGTCAGACCATAGATCCGGCCCCTACCGATCGCCAGGGCGTAGATGCTCTCGCCGGCAACGGGCGCACCCAGGTCGGCGACGTCGAGCGGCGCATCCACGCCGGCCTTGTCGCTATGTTCGTTCGAAGGCGTGTACTTCAAAAGGTGGCCACTTGGCGTGGTCCCGATGTAGACATCGCCGTTGGGAGCGACCACGAGGGACTTGTGGACCGCATTTACGTCCCGCAGCACGCCGAGCGGCTCGACGTAACCATGCACCGGGTTGAGCCTGAACAAGTGGCTGCGCTTCCCGCTGGTCGCGCCGTACACAGTTCCATCCGGAGCAACCGCCAGTGCCCGGATCGCTGATTCGTCCGACGGAATCACGTCCAGCGGCGGGTAGCCGAGGTCGCGCAGGTCGATGCGTGTCTGCTTGACGACCGAGTGATCGTATTCGGCATCCCTCTGCGCTGCCAGCGGGAGCGCGATCAGAGTAACGAGGAAGAGTCCTTTTAGCATGGCTTCACCGCGGACGATAAATCAGCAACGCGAGGCGATAGTAAGTATCGCCGATCTTGCCCGCCGCCTCGACCGGTCTTCCCGCCTGCGGCCGCACCTCGATGGCGCCCACCATGTAGATTGTTCCGTCGGGGCCGGTATCTGCCGCATTGGTTCCCAATACGCGGCTGCCATCTTCCAGTAGCATCTCGCCCAGATCTTCGCGCTTCGCTGTCTTCAGGTCGTAGGTGATCAGGTGCGCGGCGGCCGCTGAGGCGCTGCCGCCGTAGTCGAACTCCCGGCCCGCCGCTCCGTAATACAATTTTCGGTCGTGGCCGAGTGTGAGGCTGAGAGTCGCATACGGGACTTCGCGGCTGTCGTCGTAGGCCGGAATCGAAAGCTGTCCCAACCGGCGCACTTCGCCACCGTCGCCCGCACGGGGATTGAACGAAAACAGGATGGTTGCGCTTTCGTCGACGCCATAGAACTGGCGTGTCTGGCTGTCCCAAACCACGGTGCGCCAGGCCGTCTCTGACTTGGCGTAATCGCGCCCGAGTGAGACGCCTTTCGCGCGGATCGGAACGCGGGCGGCCAGTTCGACAATCTCATCGGTGCGCGGATCGTAGCAGAAAATCTGCCCTTGCCCGAAGCTGCCGTAGACCTTGCCTTCATCGTCGATCCCCAGCGTCCGACAAATCGATTCGAAGTTGTTGATGCGCCCCTTGTCCACGGCTCTGCACGTCGCCACGTCGTAGTACACGAAATGGCCGCGCGGATGCGTCAGGCCGTAAATGCGGTTGAAAAGCGGATCGTAGGCGCCCGTATTCACACCCTCATTCGGAACGCCGAGCCCGAAGTCTTCCACGTGGCCTGTCTTGGGGTCGAATGCCATCCAGTGGGCGCCGGGGTAGCCCTCCTTGGTCGCAAATCGCGCGTAGTCCCACCAGTAACCGGCGTGGGTGCCGAAGTAGATCCGGCCATCCTTGCCCTCGCCGAACTTCGCGTGGATTTTCGATTGTGGCCCACGCTTCAGGTGCGACTCGCCACACAATTCCGTCAGGTTCCCGGCGTCGTACATGCGATCGGTTTTCGAATCGTAGTACACCAGGTGACCGTCGCCGCCGTGATACGCCAGCCCGGCGTAGACCTTGCCGTCGCTCGCCGCGAACAGCGCCGCCCAGTTGCCATCCATCTCCTGCAAACCCGTAAAGACGCGATGCTCGACTCGAACAGTCCGGACAGCGGAAGCCGGCGCCGCAAGCCACATCGCCAACAGTGCAATCGGAATCATCGTATTCACCACTGAACCACGGCCAGCGTGTATGTCTTCATCGGGACGGCAAAGCCCACTTGCGAGGCGCCACTCTTCATCTCGATCGTTCGCGGCCCTTCCAGATCGGGAGAGTAGATTCTTACCTCTTTGGCGGCTTGGCCGCGGGGTAACTTGCAAATCACTTCGACCGGCTTCAATGACACCACTTTTTTCGCATTGTAGTTCACCAGGTGAAGCATCATACGCCGTTTCCCGGGCTGCTCGACAAGATTCGATACGATGAAATCGGTTTTTACTTCTTCGACCGCGTAGCGCACGATCTTCTTGAGATGGTCCAGGTACTCTTGGTTGGAAAAGCAGGGCCGGTACCGATATGACTGCTGATAGCCATAGGTGAGCAGGATCGGCTGGCCGCTGGCGTCCCGTTGGATCCAGTCTTGCGCGCGCGGCTCCTCGGCAAAGAACGTCTCATACATCATGGTGTCCCACTGGATGTAGGTGTCCACCTTGAGTCCCATGCTGTGCGCGAGCCCGGCAACCCGCTTGGTCTCCTCCATCTCGGGCAACTCGGCGGCCATGCCGAACCCCTTGTACAGGTGCGTATGGAACACCTCGACCCCTTGGAGTTTTAACCTGCGGAGGACCTCTTCGCTCTGGGCCGCCTCGATTTGCTGCCTTGCATCCAGCCGCTGGCCGCCGCGGCGGACCACGAAGACATAAGGCTCGTGGTTGCCGCCCGCGTCAATGAGCCCGTTCTCGATCCAACTCGCCCGCGGCATCTCCTGGGCGGCCGCCACGGCGGCCAGCGCGACAAACAGGCAGACAAAACGCATATATAGGATCTCGAACGACGACTCTCTCACCGATGCGCATAAGTGTCAAGGACGAAGTTGAAGGAGACCGCAAGGGCGAAGGAAGAGGGGGTGACTTTGGGCCATCGATGATCTTGCGAAATGGGGGAAATGGGGCCGGCATGGCCGCAGGCCTCGAGGGGCTGGCTGCGACCCCACTGACCGGCGATCTTCTGTTTGACGGCCACATGCTGCGCCCGCGTCCCGGAGCCGGCGTAGCAGATGTGCCGGGCCGGCTGCCCGACAAGGGTGCGTTGCTCAACGAGATCGAGTGGCGGGAGTGCGGAGGCCGACTCCCGAAGGTACGAGGAGGATCTCGGCGAGTGCGAGCGTGGGAGTCAGACTCCGCGCCTGACACAACCAGCCGGGGACAACACACTGGTTAGTTTGGTTGCTTAAGCTGAGCTTAGAGCACACGAGCCCAGCGTGTGCTGAGCCGGTTCGCCAATGAGCGAGATAGAGCGGGACGTGGGTTGCGAGGTGGACGACCGATGCGGAATGCAATGTGCGTGACGCTGGCGGCGATGCTCCTGAGTGCGGCCTGCAACAGACCGGAGCCATCCAAGGGCGGAACGGCCAGACAGGAGATGACGAAGTACGGCATCCCCGTGACGGGCGGACCGATGGACTCGATCCTGCTGAAGGACTACACGCCGGCGTCGTCTTTGGTCGTGCCCGTGACGGAGGTGACCAAGGCCCGGTTCCCGGCGATCGACGTGCATTCGCACTCCTCCATGAACGGCATCCGGACGCGGGCCGACGTGGACGCGTGGGTGAAGACGATGGACGAGGTCGGCATCGAGATGTCGGTGGTGTTCACGGGCGCGAGCGGGACAGAATTCGACCGCCAGGCCGAGCTGTTTCTGGGGTCGTACCCCCGGCGGTTCCAGGTCTGGTACTCCTTCGACGCGTCCAAGCCGGACGATCCGGAATTCACGGCGAAGGCAGTGGCTGAATTGGAGCGGGTTTATGGGAAAGGCGCGCGCGGCGTGGGCGAGATCACAGACAAGGGCTGGGGCGTGGACGCGTCGGAGAAGGACGCATTGCCGAGAGCCAGGAGGCTGCGGTTCGACGATCCGCGGCTGGATGCCTACTGGGAGAGATGCGGCGAGCTGAACATGCCCGTGAATATTCACATCGCCGACCACCCGTCGTGCTGGAAGCCGCTCGACGCGAAGCAGGAGCGCACGCCGGACTTCCAGAGCTTCAACCTCTACGGCAAGGATGTGCCGTCCTATGAAGAACTGCTGGCGATGCGCGAGCGCCTGCTGGCTAAACACCCACGAACGAAGTTCATCTTCTGCCACTTCAGCAATCAGGGCAACGATACCGCGGCGCTGGCGAAGATGTTGGACCGGTTCCCGAACATGTATGTGGACGTGTCGGCGCGAGATTACGAAATGGGGCGACAGCCGCGGACGATGCGCACATTCCTCGAACGATACAAGGATCGGGTGCTGTTCGGCACCGACATGGGGCGCGACGAGGCGATGTACCGGGGCTGGTGGCGTCTGCTGGAAACGGGCGACGAGTACATGCACGGCCGCATCTGGTGGCCGTATTACGGCCTCGAATTGAGCCAACCGGTGCTGAAGAGCCTGTACCGCGACGCCGCGCTCAACGTATTGAACATGCGGTGAGGCGGGCCCGCCAGTAGATTCGCTAAAGCTCGAACCCATGATGACCCACCGCAATGCTGCGGCAGCATACAGTCGAGCTCCATCACGCTTGGATTTCGAAATGGACTCCGCGGCCCTTGTGCGCGACGAGCGAATCGCGCCGAGAGGGAAGAGCAGGGCAGCGGTGAGCAGGGCAGTTTCAGTTCAGACGAATACTCCTGTAGCAGTTGATGTCTGCACGGATGTCCGTGTGGTTTTTTTAGCGACAGCTCCGATACGTGCAGGTGTACCAGGGGGATTATTCAACGCTATCTGGGGAAGATCAGCGGACCATTGCTGGACCGCATCGACCTGCATATCGAGGTTCCGGCAGTTGCTTACCAGGAGATGCGGAGCAAAAGTACCGGCATCAGCTCGGCCGAGATGCGCGGCAGGGTGCTGGAGGCGCGGGGGCGGCAATCGGACTGCGGTTTTGTAAACGCCAACATCCCGCCCGGGCGGCTGCGCGAGTTCTGCCCGTTGGACGCCGCTGGGGAGAAGGCTCTGGAGATGGCCATCCGCCGGCTCGCGCTATCGGCCCGCGCCCATGATCGAATCTTGAAGGTCGCCCGCACGATTGCCGATATCGGAGGCGCTGAGGAGATCCAGGCCAAACACATCGCGGAGGTAGTGCAATACCGGTTGGGCCGGCGGCGACGCCCGACTGCTGGTACGGCGTTGGGGACACCCATTTACGGGCATAGGCTTTGGGGGGATCGCTTCCTTGCCGGAGGGAGGCGCCCCAGAGGTGAACATCGCCCGTGGTCCAGTCGTCGCCGTTCGCGGCATACTGGCGGACGACGATCGAGAGACCAGTTTGGAGGCTTGCCAGCGTATCAACGATTCTGAAGAGCCGATAAGCACACGTCATGGAGACAGCCAGGGTCCGCCGAGATGAACCGAGCGGGCATTCTGTACAAACACGATGACGCCACATTGACCTGCGAACGGGTCCAATCTGGCCAACTTGCTCTGATTACATCTTGCGTCCAGTTTCTATTGAAGCTCCATCCACACCTCGGGAAGCAGGCACCTGCCACCGTTCTCCTCTATCACGTTGCCCTGGATGTCAAGAACGGTGCTCGTATCGAAGGTGTCGGCAAATTGATACCGGAGTATTCTGCCGAAGCCGATGAACTTCCCGTCCGTCTCTGCGTAGTGCTGTTGGACCCGCCGCTGAACAGCCACCAGTTGTTCAGATGCTGTGCCAACCAGCGGAGCGCGACTTGACCGAACCGGGTGGAAGGACGTCTTGTGGGCGCTAAAATGGGCTTTAAAATGGGTCTGCGCGAGGGCTGAAACTGGCTAGACCTTTGGGGAATCTTTGGGCAATTCTCGCGAAGAAGATGAGAGCCGATCAAACCCATTCTAGGACCACAATAAGCGTTCCCTACGGCTCCAAAAGTGCTTTTGAGTGCTACTCGTGCCTTTTGGTTTCTGTTGATTACACGCACCCGGCAAACTCATAACCCAAAGGTCGTAGGTTCAAATCCTACCCCCGCAACCAATCCATTCATAATGGCCTCGGCAGGCGGTAGCTGATACTCACCTCCAAGTCCTGGGGCATCAGCTTCACTTCCCCGACGAGAGCGCGCAAGAGTTGCTTGCGCTCGGCCTGGCCACCCTGCCGAAGCAGTTTGTCGGCCTGACGCCGGTAGTCCATTGCAGTCGCGGCGTCTAGTTGGGGCGGACCACTTGCTTTTCGGGATGCCGCGACCAGTGACTCCCTCCCGGTTTGTAGTTCCTGCAGGCGGGTGTTCGCCCAACTCGCGTCGTTCAGCCGCTCCTCGACGGCACGACGGATGTTCTCGACTTTCCGGTCGATGGCGGGGATCCGCTTGCCCGCGTCTGGCCGGCAGTCGGTGGACGCCTCCCAGATTTGTCGCAGTTCCTTGTTGTGCCACTTCGGCCGCTGAGACCTTTCGTGCCACTGATGTTACCGCACCAGTGGAGAAAGTCGGTACGCCAGGCGGTTCGTCCGTTCCGGGTGTGAGGCGATCTGGAGGTTCGCCGGCATAAGCGAGAACCACGAACCGCGCCAGAAGGCGGTCCGCAGTCTCCAACTCTGATGTGGAAATGGGCAGAGGGCGCTACAAAACCTGTAGTGCCCATGCGGCCTGCACGGAGAAGTTCGCCGCCCTCCGGACGCCGGCGCGCGACCCGGACATCCTCCCTCGATACCCGCGGTTTCTCGCCCACCAGCCACGGCGATACTCTGCTCACTCCGGCCTTTCGGGCGTTCGTGCCGCCGCCGCTCCGCCTCAGCGCGCCGCGGAGCGTGACATCATCCAAATGTTGCCCGCGTCTTCCTCGAGTACCATTTCAATTCGCCCGCCCGCTGCCGACCATCCTCCCTGTTGATAGGACACACGTCCGTGAAAATGCTGCACGGCGAATGACGCTCCCGAAGGCCGGTGGGAGCTTGCTTCGATCCGCTGCCCCCACAGGCAGGTGTGTCCATCCCTCCCGGACGTGAAATACAGCGTCTTCCCATCGGGCGACCAGTTGGCCCAGTCTTCGAGCCCTTCCTCCGCGATCTGGATCCAGGCGCTCTCCGGAACCGGTTTCGGTCCTTCGACCGGCGCGATCATGATTCGCGCGCGATTGGGCTGAATCCGGGCCGTAAAACTGACCCAGCGATTGTCGGGCGAGAAGCGGCCGTAAAGCAAATTGTAAGTGGGGTGCTTCAAGAGCGCAGTCTGCTGATGGGAAGCGACGTCGAGAATGTTGACTTGATATGGACTTCCGCCGAATATCAACAACGTCTTCTCGTCGCGCGACCAATCCGTAGCCCGGAGGCATCCTTCGCACAGCTTTTCCGGCACGCCGCCGGGAGTGGACACATACACCGACCTGCCGTTGTTTTCGAAAACGGAAAATGCGATTTTGCCGCCGGACGCGTCGATCACGGGATACCGTTGCATAAGGGATGAGCGGGCCAGATGAGACTCTTTCCCGGTCGCGAGATCGCGCAGCCAGATGTTCAATTGACCTGACTGATCGGAAGCCAATGCGACATAGCGTCCATCGCTCGAAGCCGATGGATACTCTCGCGCGGCGGGATCTTGTGTGACTCGCTCCAGCGCGCCCTTTGGCTTCCCACGGTCCAAATCGAACGGTAGCGACCAGACGTCTGTTCTGTTTTCCACGTTTGTGAATGTCAAGACGTTTTCCGATGCGCAGGAGGGGTCGATTTCGTTCCCGGCGCCCATCGTCAATCTCGTGAACGCGCCACTGGCTTGCCCGGTTGCGCGCGATATTGCCATCTTCCAGAGGTTCGATCGATCGCCGCCCATGGCGGAGAAGACGACGCTGTCATCGTCCGCCAACCAACAGCCTGGACTCGGGATGTTCAGTTTCAGGAAGGTCGAGATCCGAGTGCCAACGGTGTCGGACCCCTCCAGTCCGGCGCGGAACAACGCATCGGATACACCGGTTCTTACCGCGTGGCCTCCATTGATCGCAACGAGCCACCAATCGATGGAGGAGCTATCGTACGCTTTCGCGGAGGTGTATCCGACGAACAGCAGGTGCTTGCCGTCCGGCGACCAGATGGGATAGCGGGCATTGGTGAAACTCGCCCCCACCCGCTGTGGCTGCCCGCCGGCCACCGGGACCACCCAGACCGCGCCGCCCCCAGGTACGGCGGCGGCTACGTTGGCCGAGCCTACCCAATAAGCCACTTGCGAGCCGTCGGGCGAAAACCGGGGGTTCAATCCGCCCCGCGCCAGCAATCGCGCCTCGCCGCCAAACGCCGGAATCTCGTAGATGCCGCCACCGTCCCGGTTTGACCGGAACACGATTTGCCGCCGTCCGGCGAAAAATCCGGCGTCGTGTTGCCTGCGCCATCGGATGTCAAGCGGATCGGCTGGCCTCCGGCCACCTGCTTGACATACAGATCCCGTTCGCCCGCCAGGCTGCGGTCGGAAGAGTAAGCCACCAGCTTGCCATCGCGCGATATCGCCGGTGCGTCCGAGAGCCCGGCATCGTTCGTCAGCCGGGCAGGCGTCCAGGGAGGCGGCGCAGCCGGAGGGGCATGCAGCCGCCACCCCAGAGCGAATGAAACCGCCACGCACGCGGCGCCGGCCGCCAGCAACCACCGCCGGCGCATGCGCAGCCTGCCAGGGCTGCCTGTGCGCAACGCGGAATCGCCGGCAGCCGGTTCTTCCAGCACCTGCTGCAAGTCGATCTTCAGATCGCCCGCGTGTTGATACCTCTGGTTGGGGTCCTTTTTCAAACAGCGCGTAATGATCCTGTCGAGCGCGCGCGGAATGCCAGGCGCGATCTCCGCCGCCGGCTTCGGCTCATCGCGCAAAATAGCCGACAAGACCACAGTCGTGGAGTCGCCAATGAACGCGCGCCGGCCCGTGGCGAGCTCGTACAGCACCGCGCCGAAACTGAAGATGTCGGTCCGCGCATCCACCTTCTTCCCCTCGGCCTGCTCCGGCGACATGTACGACGGCGTTCCGAGAATCACGCCTTCATCGGTCCTGGGCGCCTCGGCCATCGACTCGCCGCCGCGCGAATGCGCCCTCACGGCCCTGCTCGACCAGCTTGGCCAGACCGAAATCCAGCACCTTCAAGCAGCCGTTCTCGTTGACCATGATGTTGCCCGGTTTCAGGTCGCGATGCACGATACCCGCCGCGTGGGCCGCCGCCAGCGCGTCAGCCACTTGGATGGCGTACTTGAGCGCCTCGTTCAGCCGCACGCCGTTTGCGACGTATCGACTGGTTCAACGCCTTGCCGGGCACGAACTCCATGGCAATAAAATCGACGCCCATCGGCCCGGTCGATCTCGTAGATGGTGATGATGTTCGGATGATTGAGTGCCGAGGCGGCCTTGGCTTCCTGGACGAAGCGCCGTTTGCGCTCAGGATCGATGACCATTGCGGCCGGCAGAACCTTGAGCGCAACGAAGCGGTTCAAGCGCACGTCGCGGGCTTTCCAGACCACCCCCATGCCGCCTTCGCCCAGCTTTCCGGCAATGCGGTAATGCGAGACCGTCCGGCCGATCTCGAAATCGCCTACAACTTGCGTCTCTTCGCTCTGCCGGCGGGCGAGGTCCCGCGCCGCCGCCTCGATCGCCGGGTTTTCCAGAAAGCTGCCTGCCTGCTGCTGCGACGTCAGCAGCGAACGGACTTCGCGTTCCAGCGCTTCGTCGCCCGCGCAGGCCTGGCGCAGGAATGCGTCGCGCTCGCCGGGCCGGCGCTCCAGCACCGCCTGCAGCAGGCTATCGATCTGTTTCCAGCGTTCAGGATCCATCGTTTGGCCCGCCCGTCAATTCGCGGTACAGCCACGCCCTGGCGGTGTTCCAGTCGCGCATGACGGTGACGGAGCGAGACCTTCAGCACCTCTGCCGTTTCCTTCACGCTGAGTCCGCCGAAGAAACGCATTTCGACCACCTGCACTTTGCGTGGATCCAGCCGCGCGAGCGCGTTCATTGCGTTATCCAGCGCCACCAGGTCCGTAGCCCGGCCGCTGTCCACGACGGCTGCCTGTTCCAGCGAGACCTGCTGCAGCTCACCTCCGCGCTTCAGGTTATGGCGGCGCGCATGCTCGACCAGAATGCGCCTCATCAACTGCGCCGAAACGGCGAAGAAGTGCGCGCGATCCTGCCACTGCATGCGCCGGTACTCCACCAGCCGCATGTACGCCTCATTAACCAGCGCCGTCGCCTGCAGGCTGTGGCCGGGGCGTTCGCCTGCCATGTAGCGCCGTGCCAGACGGTGCAGTTCGGCATAAACAATCGGCGTCAGCCTTTCCAGCGCGCTGGTGTCTCCGCCGCTCCAGGCACGCAGCAGTTGGCTGACGTCACCCGCAGCCGGCTCATCCGGTTGGTTCGCCCTCTGCATCGCCTATGGGCTGAATTATAGCGCCGCGGCGGGTGATAGTTTCCCAGCGCATTCTGCGCCTATCTGAGTAGACGCAGAATGCGCCTGACTGATAAAAGAGATCCACTATGAAGAACAGAACTCTCGCAACGTTAGGTCTACTGGCGTTGCTCGCAACAACTTCCGCGTTTGGCCAATCGCGCCAGACGGCGGACATTCCGTTCGAATTTCGCGTTGGCAACACCGTCATGCCCGCCGGTCAGTGCGAGGCCCGCCAGTCCGCCTCCGGGGTGCCGAACATGCTGATTCTCAAGTGTTGGCCTGGAAGAGGCGTGGTGGCTGTGTCCATCCTCACCGAGAAAGTCGGCAGATACGAAGCGCGCAACGAAGCGGAACTCGTGTTCCACAAGTATGGAGAGACGTACTTCCTTTCCGCCGTTTGGCCGCTCAGCGGTGTGGGAAACGCTCTGCCCACATCCAAGAGCGAGCGGGAAACCGCCCTTCGCGCCGCGCTGGCGTCAACGAGCCAGGTGGTGCTCCTGGCCCGGCGCTAACGCCGGTGATAACAACTCTGATGGCCCGGATGCCCGCGCGTCCGGGCCATCTCATTCCTCTCTCCCCCGCTATCATCAAGAGCGCCAGTGGATCCATTGGCGCTATCCTTCCAGCACGCGGCAATGGCCGATAAACGGCGTTTGCGGAGAGTAACCGGACGCGCGATGGAGGCCTCCGTCTGGGACGATTCACTGGAAAGGCGGCGAGAAAGTGCACATCGACATCGAGAGGCGCGACCGGATCACTTGCTGGCTGGATGCCCTCGACAGCGGCGGTAACCGTCATTATCGGTAGGTAACTGGCTGGGCAAAGGTGCCGTTTCAGGATCGGCTGGCGGGGCCTCCGACCGGCTCTATCGGGAAGCTCTTGACAAACCTGTCCAAATCCTCATCCGTCAAGCCGTCAGCGCTGCCATCCAAACGCACAGCTTCCACGAGTGATCCGTTCACCGATACGTCTTATCTCGAGATGGTAGAATCTGCCAAGACCGTCCACAGTGGACTTTACGGGCGGAGAAGCGGAAAGTCGGAACCCATTGGAGCAGCATTCCGGGAGACCAAAAGGAGAGTATAAGATGATGAAATCTGCCTGTATAATTGCGGCGGTATTCGTACCTCTGTCAATGTTTTCGTTGGTGAGCTGCAGCAGTACTCCTCCGGCTGCGCCGCAGCCGACCTCGACAGTAAACAAGCGCGTCCTCGGCGTCAGCCCATGGTCAAACCCCAACTATCAGATGATCAAGGATGCGGGAATTGGCTGGGTACGGCTGGGATTTGAATTCCCTTTCGAGGACCAGATCGGCGGAAAATTGAGCGACAAGTTTCTGAAGAACCTGGATGAGGCCAGAAAGGTCAAGACCTTTGGCCTACGGATCATGGGGGTCACGCCGCTGGCCGGAGTCATGGCCTATGAGGAGAAAGATAAGAAGACCGCCTGGCGTCCCCACATTCCCGCATGGGCTGGTTCCATTGACAGTGACAATTACTACGACACCTACGAAAAGGGATGTGAAGAGCTGGGCCGCGAGACCAAGGGACTCGTGGAGATGTGGCAGGTTTCCAATGAGATGGATATCGACGTCTTCAGGGGCCCGCTCTCTGTCGAACAAGCCGAGCGGTTCATGATTGCCGGCGCACGGGGCCTGAAGAAAGGCAATCCGGAAGCGAAGGCGGACATCAATCCGGCGGGACTCGAGGGCGGCGAGAAGATCTTCCGCGACATCTATTCCAAGCCTGATAACCCCTTTGACTATGCCGGCATCGATGGTTACTTTGGTTCCTGGGAGCCGGGGGGGCCGCAGGATTGGATTCCTGTCATCGAGAAGATCCACGGCATAACCGGCAAACCCGTGCTCATTAATGAGTGGGGTTATTCGTCGATCGAAGGAAGCGGAAAGCCGCTGCATCGAAAGGTGGGCAACCCGGTTTGCGAGCAGCAGAAGTTGAACAACGTCTGGGGTGAGGGACATACACCGCAAGAACAAGCTGCGTATGCTGCAATCGCGTTGAAGATATTCGGCACTTACCCCGACGTAGTTGGCTGCTTCTTCTACGATTGGGGCGATGACGCGGTCTGCTATCACTGCGGAAGGAAGAATTGCCCGGCCGAATGCGGCTGGGGTATGACAGACCTGCAAGGGAAACCCAAACCCGCCTACGCTGTTTTCAAGTCGCTAGCGCCGAAGTACTTCTAACTGGCACCCGACGACAATTCTACGTCGGGGTTATTCCGCGGGCTGTTCACGCCGGGTTGGACCGGCCTGACGGGCGTGTTCTATGCCAGTCGAGACGAGCGACTGGAAGACAGGGATCGGCCCGGTTCTTCTGCACCAGGCCCAATGCAGGTTTGCTGACCTGTCCAGGTTGGCCCATTGGAAGGGGGAACAAGTCTAACCCCACAGGATCAGCACCACGACCGCGCCGGGTATCCCAGGCAGGCTCGCCCGTGCTTGCCTCTGTCACTTCGGCCTCTCTGCGGTAGCCTCGCCTGCCGGCTGGATCCTCGCCTCCGACACCCCATCGTGCGGCGTAACGTCCAGCGTCAGCACTTCAAACGGAGCGAGATGAAATGAGTGCGGCTGCTGCGCGCGCAGCGCAATGTCAGCCTGCCCGGCGTCGCCTTTCCACGGGCTCCGCGCCACGTACTCCTGCGCCGCGCCGGACGGCAACTCGAATGCATCCTGCAGCCTGATGCGGATCGTCTGCTCGCGGTCGCTCGGATTGCGCAGCACCAGGATCCCTTTGGCAGGCGTCCAGGAAGCCCATCCGTAGACCTCCAGCCACGCCGGATCGCCCCCGATCCAATGCGTGTCCTTCAGCACTCCGGCGTTGGCGCGCGACCACCTGGCCGCCTCCGCCAGGTCGTCCCAGTTGGCCGAGGTCAGCAACTGCGGCGTAACGTACATCTCCTGCAGCTGCGTGCCGGTGCCGAAAAATGACCGGACCTCATTGCGGAAGTCGTTCCCCGGGTCCTTGTTGAGATGACTGTGCCCCTGCTCGTAGATCACGCCGGTCAGCATCAGCGAATTGAGCGGATACAGCGGCCCGCGCTGCACGATGCCCCGGTAGGTATCGGCGTCGCGATAGGTGATCCAGCGTTCCCGGTAGGTTCCCACGCCCGTCGTCGAATCGTCCTCCCCGCCGCGCCAGATCGAGTCCGCGTAAAGCAACCAGAAGGGCGAAGGCCACGTGCCCGACGTCAGGTTGATGAACAGGTCCGGCCGGGCCACCCGCAGCTCGCTGATCAGGTGGATCGCCGCGGCGAAATCGCTGTCGAACCGGCTTCCCGGGAACACCTTGTCCACGTTGCCCGTGCCATCGAACTTGAACTGGTTCACTCCGAACTTGTGAATCATCTCCAGGCAGACGTCGCGAAATGAGGCATAATACTTCGGGCCCGACAGGGCGTATCCGCCCGCGACAATCTCGTATCCTGCCGCGCGCCCGAATTCAATCCGCTCCTGCTTCGGTTTCGCGTAGCCGCCCCACGGTGACATCCATACGCCCACACCGGCGCCGTACCGCTCCACCGCATCCTTCACCGCCGCGAACCCCCGCGGAAAGCCGTCGTTGAACTTCCACAGCGACTTGTGGTTGTCCCAGCCATCGTCGAACAGATAGGAATCCAGCTTGACTCCGCGCTTCTCGGCCAGTTCGATTCCGAACGCGTTCACTCTATCCAACGCCTCCCGCTCGTTGTAGGGCGTAAAGTACCCGATATCTTCCCACGAGTTGTAGTGCAGAAACGTACGGTACGGGTGTGCCCGTTCCGTTTCGAGGTAGGCCAGAAAGTCGCGCCGCATCTGGCCTGGCCGCGCGACACCGATGACGCTGGAGTATGTGATCTGCTGGCCGGCCCGCAAAGCAAGATCGCGCTCCATCCAGGCCGTCGCCCGCCCGTCCGTCACTTTGCTTTGGGCCAACGGGTGCTCAACCCCCAGAAAGACATTGCCGGCTACGATCGGCGAACCTTGCACCGATCCGCTCACGCGAGCCCCGGAGAGCTGCAGGTCGATCAGCTTCACTTCGCGGATAGGGACGTCGCGCGCATTCGCGCTGATCGTGAGCACCTGTCTCAAATAGGAAGTGCCGTCCACCAGGACCATCGACCACAGGACGCGCAAATTGCCGTCGCTGCTCTCCAGCGGGAACTCGAACGCCGCTCCGCGCAGCGTATCGGCCAGCCGCGACGAGCCGGCGCGCGGAATCATCTCACGCCGGACCGGCTCGCCCGCGAGCTTCAGGTTCCCCGCATTGTAGATCGTTCCATCCTTCAGCAGAACGGCGAACGGCTCCGGCAAGCGCATCTCCGTCTCAGGCAGGCGCGCCCAAACGGTCAGACCGTTCAGTTTGCCCGCCGCAGCGGACCACTTCGCGCCTATTCTCCCGTTCTCGAGACGGAACTCCGATCCCTGGCGCGTCGCCACGGTGCGCCCGCTCTCCGGGCTGCCGGACGGCGCCGCAGCCGCGACGGCCGTACTTCCCAGCACCAGCGCTGTAAGCGCGTTGCAAGCCATGGCCCGAACGGACTGCACCATCCACGTTGCTCTTGCTTTGTTCATCTCTCTCCGCTCGTTCTTCGTCTCACTACGCACGGACGAGGGCATGACGCTTCCCTGCCCGGCCGATCCCCATGCTATCGAGCCGCTCGCTTGCCGTGTCATGGCCCGGGACTCCATCAGCCCGAGCCTAAGTGACTCGCGCACTCAAATCCGCGAACACCAGCTTACCCGAGGCTGCGAGGCATAAGGCGCGCGTCTGGGGTTCGCACAGCGCCGGGCGTCACGATGTCGCCATTCGCGGGATGCGGGGCACGTGGATCGAAACCAATCAGCACAGCCGGCGGTGGATGGCAACCGCTGCTGCCTGCTCGCCAGGGGCCGGTTGTCGATCTTGCGCTGCGACCCCGTATCGGCCGCGCGGGAGCCGGAGTACTGATCGGAAACAAGGGAGGGCGAATCAGCCTAAGATCGAGGGAATGGCAAACAGCAATTTGGACGCTCAAAACGCACCGCCCCTTCTGCCGCCCGGAGCCTGCCTTGGAGTCATCGGCGCTGGGGTCATGGGCCAGGCGCTCATTCAGGGCATTCTCCGCGGCGGTCTCCTCACGCCGGATCGGATCTGGGCCGCCACGCGCACATCGGCTTCGGCCCAGGCGGTGGAGAGCGCCCTTGGCGTTCCCGTGACGACGCACTATGAGGACCGCCTGCCGAACACCGCAATCGTCCTGCTGTGCGTCAAGCCGGCGCACATTCCATCAGCGATCGGCCGCCTGGCGCAAAGTGGACTTCCGCCTGGGACGCTGCTCATCTCGATCGCCGCGGGCGTTTCCACCGCGCGGCTCGAGCAACTGCTGGGCGCACCGAACCCGTGGATTCGTGCCATGCCCAACACTCCGAGTATCGTGGGCGAGGGCATGACGGTCATCAGTGGGGGCCAACACGCCACGCCGGCGCATCTCCAGCAGGCGCAATCGCTGTTCGCCGTGGTCGGCCGCTGCCGGCAGGTTGACGAACAGCATTTCAACGCCATCACCGCACTCAGCGGCAGCGGGCCGGCGTATGTCTATCTGATCATCGAAGCCATGGCGGATGCCGGCGTGCGCGTGGGGTTGCCGCGGCAGTTGGCCCTCGATCTGGTCGCGCAGACGGTGGGCGGTGCCGCTCGAATGGTGCAGGCGACCGGACGCCATCCGGCGGCGTTGCGCGACGATGTCACCACCCCGGCGGGATGCACCATTGCCGGGCTGTTGATGCTTGAGGATGGCAAGATCCGCTCCGTGCTGGCACGGGCCATCGAGGAGGCCGCACAAATTGCCCGGGGCCTCGGCGAGACGCGAAAGGACTAGGGCCTGTTCACGCTACCCGGACGGTAGCGACGGGAGCCGGTTTCTTCGAGTTCCAGGAGCGAGGAACGACGCATACCGGGCGTCTGCGAGCGACGAGCGACGCGGAAATCGGGGAAACCGGCCCCGTCCCTCGGGGTTGTAGCGAAAACCGCCTCGACCTTCGTTGTCGTCCTTGCCTTGGAATGTCCAAAGCCATCGTCCTCCGCCTCGTCTGAGGCGGTTTTCGCGCGCAACGCCATCCGTTCGGGTAGCGTGAGCAGGCCCTAGCCGTTTGGCGTCCGCTATCCCTGTGGATCGAACAGCAGTGGGAAGAAGGTCCCCTCCATTTTGCTGCCGCTGGGGATCGGTGGAACGCCTTCCAACGGGGGTGCGTCGGAGACCGACCGGACGCCATCGCGAAACACATTGATCACCGTCGCCCGGCGCGCCCGCTCGGACCGGTTCTCATACGAGCCGTGGACCAGCAAGGGATGGTGGAAGCTGCATTCCCCGCGCTTCAGCTCGATCGGAACGGGACGGAAAGCCTGTTTCTGTTCAGGCGTGAGCACGGTCTGGATCTCGTCCATGTTGCCGGCCAGACCCGTGACCGGGAGCAGGTTCCAACGATGGCTGCCGGGCACGTAATGCAGGCACCCGTTCTCGCGAGTGCTGTCGTCCAATCCGATCCAGCAGGTCAGGTGCGCCATCGGCTGGGTGCGCGTCCAATAGGAGAAGTCCTGGTGCCAGGCCACGACTCCGCCGTGCTGTGCGGGCTTGCAGAATAGTTGATCGTGCCAGAAGCGCACTGCGCCGCCCAGCAGTTGCGATGCGGCCATGACAAACGGCGGACTCCATAGAACGTCGTGAAATGAAGGTTCGATTCTCCACGCGCCCAGCGCGTGGAACAGCACGGTTTCGGGACTCTGCGACTCATTCGAATGGTACTCGTAGAACAACGAATGGCCCGGATGGGAGGTCGAGGCCAGGCCGGCGAGTTGAGATCGAAGCACCTCCACCTGCTGATCGTTGAGCACGCGCACGCCGGCCAGATAGCCGAACTCGTGGTAGAACGCGATTTGCTCTGCGCTGAGGCGGTACTGTTCCCACTCCTCCCGGCCCTTCGGCCACTCGAACAGACTCCCCATGGGGTGATGCACTTCAGCCAGGTCAGTGGGCATTCTTATTCTCCTGAGCCAACTCGAAACACTCTTGGGCGATGCGCCGCAGAACCAGCGCCTGATTCCAGCGGTCGCCTTCCTCAATTCTCGCCGAGCCGCTGACCGCTAGCCGCCGGGCGTAATAAATGCGCGGGCTCAACAATTCCGGCACGAACAGAATGTAGTCGCCCGGCCGGGCCCGCGCCAGAAACCCCGCGAACGAGGCTGACCACAACGCGCGAAAGTCCGCGACAAAGGGATGAGTTTCCACGTCACCGGATCCAATATCGACCTGCATGGAGCCCGGGTCGCCGATGCGCCCATGCAGGAAACTCACTCGCTCCAGCACCGGGCGAATGAACTCGAGCTTGTTCTGGAATCCGCCATAGACCATTTCGAGCCCGGTGTACCAATGCGAAAAGTCGCCGTTGAAACGAAGCTCGCCGAAGCGTTTGACGAACTGCACGCTCCGCCACATGTCCTGAAACAGCGTGGCGCGGTGAGTTTCTACGTACAGCGGCACGCGGTGGCGGCTCGACGCGGCCAGCACGGCTTCGAGTAGCAAGGCCGCCTGCTCGTCGTCCTCCATCCCCCATCCCACGTGCAGCGTGGCGCACTCCATTCCCTCGGCCGCGAACCGCTTGGCCAGTTCCTCTGCATCCTTCGGCTCATTGACCCGGCCGGATCCAGCTCTGCCCAGGTTCAGTCGAACGCAAGCGGCTAACTGCTCGTTCGTCGCCGGCGCGATGAACTGAACCCCTTCGTACTCGGCCTCGCGAATGGCTGCCAGCGCAGCGTCCCAATCACCGGCAGCCGGCCCGGATGCATGGGCCGGCAGATCCTCGAGAGTCATCAGGTTCAGGTAGCAGCGCATCCGCGGCGCCGCCGGGCTGCCGTCGTTGGTGTTGGGAATCATGGTTTCCGGCTGCTGGTCAGGCTCGATGCGCTCACGTCGCGAACGGGATCCAGCCACGCCACGTCTGCGTGGCTGTCCGCGAAGCGGCTCATCCCAACGTTCTTGATCATCGCGTCGTCGACCTTGCTCAGCGGCGTGTAGCGCGGATGGTGCGATTCCTTGTAGGGGTCGTTGCGCGCCGCGTTGTAGCAGCAGATCAGAGACCAGCGGGGATGTTCGGAGCGGTTCTGGTCGCTGCGATGCAGCAGGTTGCAGTCGAAGAAAATGGTGTCGCCCGGCTCCATCTCCACGTGGACCAGTTCCAGGCGTTTGGCCAGCTCCTGCACGCGCGCGACGTCGGCGCCGGCCTGATCTCCGGCCAATACATGTTCGATGCGCCCCGCCAGGTGAGAGCCTTTCAACACCTGCAGGCAGCCATTCTCCCTGGTGGCCCGATCCACCGCGATGAACGCGCTGCAGAGAAGCGGAAACAGAACGCCGTTCTGGTACCAGTAGCCGTAGTCCTGATGCCACGTCCATGCGCCGCCGACCCGGGGCTCCTTCATGATCATCTTCGAGTGGTAGTGGTACACCTCGCCGCCCAGCAGCATTTCGGCCGTGTCCACCACGGAGCGGCAGCGGGCGAACATGCCATAGATCGTGTCGCCGGGGTGATTCCATAAAGCCAGCCGGACGGTTCCCCCTTCCGAGTCGGCTCTGCCATAGGCATGATCATCCAGCGCCTTGTCCTCCTTGGCGGATCGGCGCAGAAGCTCGATCTCTTCCGCATCGAACATGCCGCCGGCCAGGACGTAACCATCGTTTTGAAAAGACTTCAGCGCGTCTTTACCTAAGGGCCCGCTTGCCATCGACGTGGGGCCTCCACCCCGCGAATCGCCATCCCGCGCGATCGTATCCCAGATCAATAGCACGAAATGAGCACGCGCAGCTACCCAAAGCCTATAGATCCGAATATCCTGTTCCGTTCGCGCTTCTGTTGGCTCTCGATTCCGCCCATCAAAAGCGATCGCAGGTTCCGGGCACTGGGAACAATGCCCCGTCGCCGTTTTGCCCTTTCGGGCAATCCATGGTTGGCGCATAATAGATGACACGAAAGGGGGGATTTCAATGAACCGCAGGCAGGCTCTAGGCGTAATGGCAGCTCTGGGTGTGACTGCATCGACGGAAGGTCAATCCGATGGAATGACCTATCGCACGCTTGGCAAGACGGGCGAAAAAGTCTCGGCCATCGGCCTGGGCGGCGCGCACGCTGGTTTCGCGTCGGATCCGGAGCTCACGACGCGCATCATCCGCACGGCGATCGACCGCGGAATCACGTTCATGGACAACTGCTGGGACTACGCCGAGGGCGAATGTGAACGCCGCATGGGCAACGCTCTCCACGATGGCTACCGGCAGAAGGTTTTCCTGATGACCAAGTTCGACGGCCGCACCCGGCAGTCCACGGCGCGCCAGATCGACGAGTCGCTCCAGCGCCTCCAGACCGACCACGTGGACCTCATGCAGTACCACGAGAACATCCGCCTCGAGGACCCCGACCGCTTCTTCGCCGCCGATGGTCCCCTCGAGGCTCTCCTCGACGCCAAGAAGGCGGGCAAGATCCGCTACATCGGGTTCACCGGCCACAAGGACCCGTTCGTGCATCTGCGCATGCTGGACCTCGCCGCCCGGCACGACTTCCATTTCGACTCCTGCCAGATGCCCCTCAACGTGATGGATTACCATTTCCGCAGCTTCGCGCGTCAGGTTCTCCCCAGGCTGGTCGAGCAGGGCATCGCGCCGCTCGCCATGAAGACCATGGGCGGCGGATTCGTCCTCAAGAGCAACACCGTGACGCCCATCGAGTGCCTGCACTATGCCTTGAACCTGCCGATCTCCGTTCTGATCACCGGCATGGATTCCCTGGAAAGGGTCGATCAGGCGATCGAGGCCGTCCGGACTTTCAAGCCCCTGAGCGAGGAGCAGGTAGCCAGGCTTGTCGCGAAGGCCAGGGATGCCGCCTTGACGGGCGAGTTCGAGCCCTTCAAGACCAGCTCTCGTTTTGACGGCACCGCTCATCATCCCCAGTGGCTGGGGTGAATCAATTCGGGCGCCATCTCCGGGTCGCGCTGTAACACCATCGGGCCCGTTGCCTGCGTGACGCGAGGACAGATTGTCCAGCTCCTGCCCGGCGGAAACCTGACTTCTGTGCATGCCGCGTGGTCCGCTGAATCGAGCCTTTGAATGGCCCGCATTCTCGAGCGGGACAGGTGCGCCGGCGCCGCGATCGAAGCGACTATGCCCGCCGCTGTTGCCGCGTTTCCGCGCTGCCGCCTGGTTGCCGATCGTGTCGCAATCTGGAGTCCGGGCCGCAGCCGCGGGTGATAGGATCGTCAGCAACATGCCCGCACCCCGCTCCTCGATGCGCCATCTCGCCCTCGCCCGGAGTCTCGCCTTCGCCGCCCTGCTCAGCGCCGGTTCTGCGGCCGGGCAGGATGCCGCACTCATTCAAAAACTCACGGATGGGACGCCGTTTTCTTTCGTCTACGCCGGCCGGGCATCGCAGGACCTGCTGCCCGCGTGGAACAAGACCTCCCATCGTGAAGCCCTGGGAGACGGGCGTGAGCGCATCACGACAGTTTGGCGCGACCCCGCCGGCGGTCTCGAGGTTTCGCGCGAATTGATCCGTTTCGAGCGCGCGCCCGCTGTCGAAATCATGTTGCGCCTGCGCAACACCGGCTCATCCGATACGCCCATCATCGAGAAGATCCTCCCGCTCGATTTCGCCTTCGCGCCTCCCGGCCAGGGGGACGAGATCTTCCATCACGTGCTCGGCAGCGCCGCTCGCCCGTCGCGCCCCGATGAGGTGGGCATGATGCGCGACTTCAGCCCGCTAGAAAAGATGCTCGTTCCGGGGTCGGAGGCCGTGCTCGTTCACTACGTGATGCGCGGCTCCGACCATGTCGAAAGCTACCTGCCGTTCTTTAACCTGCAGTGGAGCACGGGCGGGCTGCTCGGCGGCATCGGGTGGAGCGGGCAGTGGCGGATTCGCGCCGCCCGGGGCCCCGCCCGCCAGGTGGTGCTGCAGGCCGGCCAGGAACTCACTCACCTCGTGCTGCACGCCGGCGAGAGCATACGGACACCGCGTGTGCTGTTGCTCGAATGGCGCGGCCAGGACCGCATCGCCGGGCACAATCAATTCCGTCGCCTGCTGGTGCAATACTACCTTCCGCGCATCGGCGGAGAGGTGCAGTTGCCGCCTGTCTCGCACACTCCCAATTTCCTGCTGATGTTCGAAGACATGGCCCGGAAGTCCGGACGCAATCCGCTGGAGATCCTCCCGTCGATCAAGGCCAGCGAGATCGGCTCGAAGTATATCGATCAGGGCCCGGCGCTGAACTATGTGTCCGAACAGAACCAGGTTGACCTCTTGCGCCGGTTGCCCGAAATCGGCCTCGACACTTACTGGATGGACGCGGGTTGGTTTGAAGGCCTGTGGCCGAATGGCCGCGGGAGTTGGGTCCCCAAGCGGGAGTTCCCGCATGGCCTGAAGCCGGTGGCTGACGCGGCGCACGCCCGCGGGCTGCGCTTCCTGCTGTGGTTCGACCCGGAAGGCGTCGCCCCCGGCTCCCTCATCCAACGCGAGCATCCCGAGTGGGTCCTGCACCAGCCTCACGAAGGCTCCTGGGGCGGCATCTACAAGTGGATGGACCCGGCCGCGCTCGCATATATGACGGATCTGATCGCCGGCCGCATCCGCGATTGGGAGATCGATATCTACCGCAACGACCGCAACACCTGTCCCCTGCCCTTCTGGCGGCAAGCCGATGCGCCGGACCGGCAGGGCATTACGGAGATCCGTCAGATCGAGGGCTTCTATGCATTCTTCGACGCCCTCCAGAAGCGTTTTCCGAAGCTGGTCGTCAACAACGCCAACTGGCGCGGCACGGGCCCTGATCTGGAGATGATGAAGCGCAGCGTCGGCTGCCTCACGCGCAGCGAATTGACCTCCAGCGGGCTGCCGTACGCAGCTTCAGACCAGGCCCAGACAACCGAGCTGAGCCTGTGGATCCCGCTCGATGCCAACCTGCTCCACATGCCGGACCCCTACAACTTCCGCAGCACCATGACCACCGGCGTCGGCATCGGGATGAACCTGCTTTCTCCCTACGTCCCGCTGGACGAACTCCGCAAAGGCATCGCGGAGTTGAAGAGCGTTCGGCAATACTGGCTGGGCGACTACTATCCGCTCGCGCCCGGCAGCCTGGACGAATCGGTTTGGGCCGGCTGGCAGTTCCACCGCCCCGATCTCAACGCCGGATTCGCCCTGCTGTTCCGCCGTCCCCAGGCCGCACAGCGAGCTTTCACTGCCCGGCTCCGAGGCTTGGATCCGCGGACACTGTACCGCGTCACCTTCGCCGAAAGCTTCGATGTGATGAAGACGCGCACCATGACGGGCGCGCAGCTCGCCAGCCTGCGCGTCGAGCTCGCGTCCGCCCCGGGTTCGCTCATGATTCGGTATGCGAAAAATCGATAGGCTGGTGCGACACTAACTCTCGTTTCCTATGCTGCTCCACACCCTGGCACTACTCGCGGCGCTGGCGCCGCAGCTTCAAAACGGCAATTTCGACGACGGCCTCGCGGGTTGGACGGTTCATCGCCACGACAGCGCTGGTCCCGAAGCCGCGGTTCGCGTGGAGGATGCGCCGCAAACCGGCCTGCGTCACGCTGCCCTCATCGAGTCGCGCGGAGCGCGGCGCGCCGGCCTCGCGCAGACTCTCTACCTGACGCCGGGCTCGCTGTGGCGGCTCAGCGCGCGCACGCGCTGCTCCAGCGCCGGCGCCCCGCGGCCGCTCATCGAGCTCGGCACGCCCGCGGGCGTCATCGGCTCGTCCACGCCGGCCGCGGCCGATCCGCCCTGGTCGCGCCACGAGGTCGTCTTCAGGGTGCCTTCCCCCGGCGAGCTCGTCATCCATCTGGACAGTCTGGACGAGCGGTCCCAGCCCGTGAACGGCCAGGTCTCATTCGCCGATGTGCGTCTGGAACCGGTTGCCGAACCCGATCCCGGCGAGCTGCGCATTCATCTTCACTCATCGGGCCGGCGTCCCATCGATCCCAAACAGCAAGGCCAGTTCATTGAGCATCTGTGCCGGCTGATCCCTTCCATGCTGGCCCAGCAGGTGGACAACGACAGCTTCGAGGAGGAAGCGCCGTACCACTTCGCCTACGTCAAGGAGACCGATCGTCCGTACCGCCCTTGGTACCCGGAGGGCGCCGTGCAGGTGGCGGATTACTCCTTGGACACGCAGGATCCGTACAACGGCAAACGCTCCCAGAAAATCACCATCCATCTGCCGCTCGCGCGCGCCGGCATCGCGCAGGACGGCTTTTACCTCGCGAGCGGCGTGCGCTACCGTCTGCGGCTGCATCTGAAAGGAACCGCCGGCGCGGTCCGCGCGGTGCTGCGCGATGCGCAAGGCTTCGTCGCCCCGCCGGCCGACCTGGGTCATGCCGCCGGCGACTGGCAGCTGCGTGAGGTCGTGCTGACGGCCGGCCGCAACTCCGCCTCCGCCACGCTGGCGATCGATTTCGAGGGCGCCGGAACCTTGTGGCTCGACCGCGTGTACCTGATCGACGAAGATGCCGTGCAGGGCCTTTGGCGGCCGGATGTGGTCGCCGCCTTGCGCGATCTCAAGCCCGGCGTGATCCGCTTCGGCGGCAGCGCGCTGGAAGCTTTCGAGTGGGATCAGGCCATCGGCAATTGGGACACGCGGGCACCGTTTCCCACCGTTTGGGGTGGCCTCGAACCGAACTTTGTCGGCATTGAGGAATTCGTCGAATTGTGCCGGCTGGTGGGCGCCGAACCGCTGATCTGCGTCCGCTGGACCGGTAAGCAGCCCGTCGATGCGGCCGCCGAAATCGAATATATGAACGGCGGCGCGGAGACGCGCTGGGGCAGTCTGCGTGCGCGCAACGGCCATCGCCAGCCCTATGCCGTGCACTACTGGCAGATCGGCAATGAGATCGGTGGAGCGCAATACGCGCAGTCGATCGCCGAGTTCGCGCGCGCCATGCGCGCCGCCGACCCGTCCATCAAGCTGCTGAGTTCCTTCCCTCAACCCGATCTGCTCGAGCGCACGGGCGGCCAACTGGATTACCTGTGCCCGCACCATTACGCCTTCGGCGATCTGACGGCTGCCGTGCGCGAGTTCGAATCCCTCCGCCGCGAGATCGCTGAACATGCCGCCGGCCGGGACGTCCGCGTCGCGGTCACCGAGTGGAACACCACCGCCGGCAACTCCGGCTTGAAACGCGGCATGCTGCAATCGCTGGGCAACGCGCTGGAGTGCTCACGCTACCATAACCTGCTGCAGCGTTACGCCGGCCTTGTGGAGATGGGCATCCGTTCCAATCTCGTCAACAGCTTCGGTTCGGGCGTCATTGTGACCGGGCCGGGCTGGCTCTACCTCGCGCCCACGTATTACGCCGAGCAGCTCTACAGCCGCGCCGCGGGATCCTATCCACTCCAGGTGGAGCGCGACTCCGCCCTTCCCTGGCAACTGCAGCAGCCCGACGTCAGCGCCACGCTCAGCGCGGATGGCCGGTTGCTGCGCATCTATGCGGTGAACTCGACGCCGCGGCAGATGACGCCCGCGTTCGCATTTCTCGATTCCGCCGCGCACGCTGCCGCCGCCACCGCATTCGTGGTGAAAAACAGGGACGGCAAGCTTGACACCGAGGCGCTGAACTCGGCCGCCGACCGTCTGGCCGTCTCCATCGAAAGCCGGTCCCTGCCGATCGGTGGCAATCGATTCCCGGTTTCGCTCGATCCTTACAGCCTCACGCTGATCGAGGTCCGGCTCAGCGAGTGATTGGCGGGCTAGTCCTTCGCGTCCTCGATCCTCAAATTGCCGAACAGGGCCTGATTCCAGCCCGTTCCGAGCGCCACCAGTCCGTTCCTGACGCTGCTGTCCGTCGCGGCGGCGAGGAGGTCGGAATCCAGCCACGCGGTCACATTGTCGCCTCTGAGCCGGAGTGCGAGCCGGCGCCACGCCGCGCTTTGAGCGGACGACGTCCCGCTCGCGAGCGTTTTCTCACCTGCCCGCAGCGTCCAGTGCCCCGCGTGATCCACCTCGATCCCGTAACCGGTGATGCGTTCACCCCACGCCAACCCATTCGCCCTGCCCGTCAGCTTGACCGATCCCGTTCCGGGCAGAAAATAGTCGATCGACACGCGGTAGTCTTTCCAGTCGATGTCGCCGATGATCGTCCGCGGATAGTCGTAAGCGGCCCAGCAGATTCCCTGCTGCGTCACCGTCTGCGCCAGGCACTTGCCACTGCCGTCCGGCCGCTGGGCCACTTCAAATGTGCCGTGCTGGTCGCTCAGATAGCGCGGCGTGCGCCCGGCCGGCGCGGCCTGAAAATCGTCGTGGTACGGGAACGGAAACGGCCCCTCCGGCGGAATCACCGTCGCGAACCGGCCCTTGCGCTGGCCGCGTGTCGTGGTGAGCGAATACATCGCATTCGGCTCCAGCCCGATCGTGAATGTCCCATCTCGCGCCACGATGTCGTCCAGTCGCAGTAACGCCTCTTGCCCGAAGCGCGAGCGCCACACCGCCAGGTCGCCGGTTGACAACCCCCCGGTCACGCGGAACGTCACCGTCTGCGCTTCCTTCGCATCCATGGTCTCCACCAGGATCGAATAGTCGTTGCTGTCGGGGGATTTCAGCGCCGTGATGGAGAAGCCCTCCTTGGGCGACTCCTCCGATTCGCCGGCAAAGTATTTGCACGCACTGTCCAGGTAATGCCATCCCGGCTGCGTGAATTGGGTGAAGTGCGCCAGGATCCACAGCGGAGGCTGCACCTCGTAATGGCCCGACCACGGCGTCGCGGCGCGCATCGGACCGGAATGCGGCACCGGCAGAAAATCCTGGTAGGAGCTGATCAGGCTCCACGAAACCAGCTTCGTGATCCGGCCGATCGGATACGCCCGGTTCTGCCGCGCATGATGCGCCGCTGCATACCAGTTGCCGCCGTACGCGTGTACCTCGCCATCCCAGATCGGCACCTCCAGCTTCTTGGCATTGGCGGTGGTGTACCAGCTGGTGTGGGATGTGACGTGCGCGCTGATCGCCGCCACGGCTTTTCTGAGTTCCGCATCCTGGGTCATCGCGTCCGCGATGGCCCATTTTGTCTCTGGTTCCCACAGGTCCGCCGCCACGACTTTCACTCGCCCGAGGCCGCTCTCATCCAGCACTTTCCTCAGCAGCTTGATGTACCCCGTGTCGTACATCACTTCGTTTCTGACACCCACGTAGTCGACATCCACGCCGTGGTAATGCCGCGCGCCGTTGACGAATGCGGCCACGAATCGCGCGTTGTCTTCCGAATAGAAGTGGCCGTTGCCGATCCACCCCGGCGCCCCCCACTGCAGCGCCTCGATCAGAATCCGCGGATTGCGCTTGCGCGCCTCCTCCATCAGCCACCACTCGTAGCCGCGCTGGAAGTACTCCGGCTTCGGGTGTTCGAATTCCTCGCGCGTGCGCGCATGGCTCGGCTCCGACCCGTCCGTCGAATTGACGTCGCCGCCGATCTCCACCTTCAGGTGCTGCAGGCTCGCGCCGAAGTTGGGCTTGAACAGGTAATCCAGGATCTCCGCGCGTTGCGGCTCCGGATAGTCGCACAGCAGCCGCGAGGAGGCGCCGGCACTCAATGCCCCCAACCCCTCCCAGACCCGGCCCTTCGACTCGCCATCGACCGTGATGCTGAATTCGCCTGCCGTTGCCGGTCCCGCGGAGACCGCCAGCGGCGCCAGCAGCGCCAGAACTTCTCTGCGTGTCATCTCAACTCCAGACCCCGAAATCAGTGCTCGGAATCGCCCTGCTTCACGCCGGCTGCACCACCACCGGCCTCTCCGATTCTGTGCGGATCCGGAGAGTGTTTCTCAGCGGACGCCCGAATCCCTGAAACGCGATCACCATCACGTCGCCGTCCCGCAGCTCCACGCCCGCGCCGAAGCTGAATGCGTCCGCCCCGAAGAAGTGCACATGCACGTCGCCCGGCCGCCGGTGCTGCGGATGCTTGAAATGATGGTGCTCCAGGTTGGCCAGCGAGTGCGACATGCGCTGCTCGCCCGATCCGATCTCCTTGCTCCACACGCTCGCGCCGTCGCGCTCGATGCCGACCGTGCCCGCTACATGCGTGAAATCCGGGTTGACGATCAGTTCCGGGCCTAGCGAGCACTGCCGCAGCTTGGATGGCGCCAGGTACAGGTAGTTGCGCCGCTCGGTCTTGTGATCGGAGAATTCGTTGCCCATCGCCATCCCGATTCTCCGCGGTAGTCCCGAATCGTCGATTAGGTACACGCCCGCGATCTCCGGTTCCTCACCGCCGTCTTCGGCGTACGCCGGAACTTCTAGCGCATCGCCGTGCGCGCGCAGGATCAGCCCGCTCCCTTTGTAGAACCATTCCGGCGCGGTGCCGATCTCGCCCGCGCTCGGCCGGCCGCCTTCCACGCCCCAGCGATACATCCGCATGCTGTCGGTCTCCTGCTCGCCGGCGGCGTGCATCTTCTGCCGCGTTTCCGCGCTGGCCAGATGCGTCAGGCCGGTGCCGCTCACCAGGCAGCGGGCCGGTTCCTCAGGATGATCGAAAGGCACCAGAATTGTCCACGCGCCGCGGCCCTGGTAGATGTCGTCATAGGACACGACCGATTCCACCGGCATCGCGCCCAGCAACGCCGCCAGCGGCTCGCGCCGGTCGAATGCCGCGCGGGCCGCTTCATACGCCGTGGCGCAGCCGCCGAGGATCGAAACCGTGTCGCCGGCCACCAGGCCGATGCGCCGGCCATGGTCGGGATGCGCGATTTGAATCAACCGGAGCACCGCTTACTCCTTTGCCTGCCGCTTGTGCCAGTCTTCGGCGAACAGGTCGAAGTGCACCCGCTCGCGCGGGTGCGCGGCGATGAAATCCTCGTTGAGCGTGATGCCCAGGCCGGGACGCTCGGGCAAACTGAAGTACCCGTCCACGACTTCGGGATAGCTGTCCACCGCGCCCTTCACCCATGCGTCGGCGAAATCGTTGAAGTGTTCCTGGATCTTGAAATTCGGCGTGCAGGCCGCCAGGTGCACGTTCGCCGCCGTGGCCACCGGGCCGCAGACGTTGTGCGGCGCCATCAGCATGTAGTACGACTCGGCCCACGCCGCCAGCTTGCGCGCCTCCCCAATGCCGCCGAAATGCGACAGGTCGATCTGCACGATGTCGCACGCCTGCAGCTCGAACAGCTCCCGGCATTCGAACCGCGTGTGGATCCGTTCGCCGGTCGCAATCGGAATGTGCACCGCTTCCGCAACCTTCTTGAGCGCTTTCAAATTCTCCGGCGGCACCGGTTCCTCGATCCAGCCCGGCTGGAACGGCTCCAGTTCTTTCGCGATCTGAATTGCGGTGGCCGGGTTGAATCGCCCGTGCATCTCGACGAAGATGTCGAAGTCCGGGCCCGTTTCGTGCCGCACCGCTTCCACCAGCGCGATCGATCTCAGCCGTTCCTGCCGGTCCAGCTCGTAAAACCCCGCGCCGAACGGATCCAGTTTCGCGGCCCTGTATCCGCGCTCCACCACCCGCCGGGCCGCCTTGGCGAACTCCTCCGGCGTCCGTTCCACCGTGTACCAGCCGTTGGCGTAGGCCTTGATCTTCGGCCGCACCGCCCCGCCCATCAGCCGGTACACCGGTTGGTTCAGCGCCTGGCCCACGATGTCCCAGCACGCCATCTCGATCAGCGCGATGCCGCTCATCGCCACCTCGCCCGCGCGGCTGTAATCGTGCAAGCGCATGTTGTTGACAATCAGCTCGCGGTCGAACGGATCCTTGCCGATCGCGTAGCGCGGCGCCGCTTCCGCCAGATAGCCCAGCACCGCCTCCGTGTTGTTGATCATCCGCACTTCGCCGGCGCCGCTCAGTCCTTCGTCCGTCTCCACCACCACAAAAGTGAGGTTGCGCCAGGGAGTGCCCATGACGAGCGGTCTGACATTGGTGATTTTCATGGCTCGAGTGCGGGCGGCCCGCTGAACAGCCGCCCGATTTGAGTATATGAGAGCAGTGGATTGCTGGCGCCCGGGCCGCGTGGCCCTACTGCCTGGCGCCGAACTCGTCACTGAAAATCAATTTGCCGCTCGTGTCCCACACCCGCACGTAATTCACTTGGATCGTCTGCGGAAACGCAGCCGGGTCCGGCGCGCCTGCCGCATCATTCTCGAACTCCGTGCTGATGATCGGGAACATGGGGCGGTACGGGATCTCCGTGTTGAATTTGGTCGTTGCCACGCCGTCGATCGAAAAAACGAGCTCCAACGCCGACCAGTCCAGCCGGTAGACGTGCCAGTTCTGACTCACGTCCGTAGTCTTGCCGTTGCCATCGTGCCACTTCGCGGAGTCCCCAAAGAAGTTCTGGTAGACCGTCGTCAGCCCGCCCGGCTTGGGCTTGATCTCCGCGATGTCAATCTCGTTGTTGGGATTCGGCCACGTGTGATTGCACCAATAGGAATGTTGGTACATGATCGGCTGGCAGCCGGAACCCATCATCCACAGCAGCCCGGAATGCACGCCCCAGCCGGCTGATTTGATCCGCGCCTCGATCGAGCCGTACAGAAAGTTGAACGACTTCGCGTAGATCGTGCCGCCCGTCCACTCTTTCTTCGACGGCCCATAGTTGACGCCCCCCTTGCACTGGACGGTCTCATGCTTCGCCGTGAGCGTCAGCACGCCGTCGGCAACGGCGACCGCCGACGCCAGGTTGCAGATCTGGTCTCTGTTGGGCCGGTCAATCCACCCGCCATCCACCACCGCCCACTTCGTCGTATCGAGGCCCGACTGTGCATGGGCTGACAAACACGAGAACACCACGAGAGCCGCAAAGCACTTCATCTTGATCACCATCGCTGCCGCCAGGTTCACTCTAGCACTTGCCGGCGCTGCCGAACGGGAAGCGCTGTCCCCCGGCGATCGCTCTGGCTTGTTCAGACACGATCTCCACTCATCCGGTCGGGCAGGATCCGATCCGGGCCCCTGCACCGGTCCCCAGTCGCAGTGACTGTACAGTGTATAAAATAGGTATACACTGTATAAAATAGCCTCTGGCGAACAAGAAGCCAACCATCGATCGGATCAGCGAGGCGGCCCTCGATCTGCTCGAAAAAGAAGGTCCCGACGCCGCCACCATGCGCCGCGTGGCCTCCTCGGCGGGCATCACTCCGATGGCCATTTACTATCACTTCTCCAATCGGGAGGCCCTTCTCAACTCTTTGACGGAAAGGGAATTCCTGAAGCTGAAGGAGACCATCGAGTTGACCGGCTGGCGTCAGTTGGCGGCCCCTTTTGACCGTCTGGTCCGGATGCTGGAAGGCTACTTTCTCTACGCCCTCGCGCATCCCCGGGTGTACGACTACGTCTTCTCCAAGCCGCGCCGGCAGGCCCGCCGCTTTCCCGAGGATTTTCGCGCCCGCCGCTCGCCCACCCTGACGCCCATCGCCGATTGCGTGGCCGAGGCGATGGAGTGCGGCGCGCTCAAAAAAGACGACGTCTGGGAGGTCGCCCTGCAGCTCTGGGCCATCGCGCACGGCTACGTGGCGCTGTATCGCGCCGGCCGATTCACCCTGAGTGAAAGAGGATTTCTGGAGCTGTGCGGCCGATCCGTGAGCCGGCTTCTGGATGGCCTGGCCGGCTGAGAAGAGGGCCCGGCGTCATTGCGGCTGCGCGGGCCCCGCTGCGGGAGACGCCCCGAACAGCACGATGGCCGTTCCGGGCTTGGCCAGCCGGACCGTCAGCCGCCCGCGGCCCTGGGCATCGAAATCGACTCCGACCTTCGCCTCCGCCCCGCCCGTAGCCCAGTATTGCTTCACCACGCGGGCGCTGGTGACGTAGGTGAACTCGCCCGGCGTGGTGGCGAACAGCACCACCGCGCCCTTGCCCGTTGCGGCGATCTTCTCGTGGATCTCGGGCGTACCGCCCACGCCGCCCGAGCGCACCGGCGAGGCCGCGGTGATGTCCTCGCGCACCTGCTTGAAGTGCGCCAGCGTCTCTCCGATCCGCGCCACGCCTTCCGCCGACACGGCCGGCAGATCCCCCCAGATGCCGTCCTGTCCGAGGATCAGCGAGCCCAGGTTCACCATCTGCGAAGACTCCGGATCGTCGGGAAAGTAGCTCGTCAGGAACAGCACCGAAGGCAGCCATTTGTCGAACGTCAACGGCAGGCGGCAGATCCAGGTGCGCGCCGGACCGGGCCAGAAAAACAGGTTCCAGTTCTCCTTGTCGCGGTCCAGCGGCAGATCGTAGTTGAACTTGTAGGGGCCGTTGTTGATCAGGAAGTACTTCCCCGCCGACAGATAACTCAGCCCCACAGCGCGTCCGCTTTCGGTGATGTCGAAATCGATGATCACGTCCGGGACCGCGGCCTGCACGCGCTCCACGATGTGCACCAGCGCCAGCGGCAGCTGGAAGGCGTAGGAGTCGGCGCGCTCCTGCTGTGTGTTGGCCGCCGTGCCGTGGTTGTGGTTGGGCGAGTCGCACACGTACTGGTCGACGGCGTCCCAGGTGAAGTACCGCGCGCCCGTCTCGCGCGCCACTTGAATCAGCTTGTCGGCGAACGCGTCCCCGTAGCGGCTCACCAAGCAGAGGATATAGCTGGCCTCGGTTTCCCAGATCTCTCCGGGCTGGTTCTCCTTCCCCTGCCACGAGACCACCGCGTCGCGATTCTCTTTCAGCATCTGGCTCGACAGCGCCGCCGCCGTCGGGTTGAACCACAGGCCCAGCCGCATGCCGTACGACTTGAGCTTCTCCTGGATCGGCGCCAGGCCATGCGGGAAGCGCTGGCGGCTCACCGGCCAGTCGCCGGTTTTTTCGAGCCACCCCGCGTCGAGCATAAAGGCTTCGATGCCCATCTTGTGGGCCACGTCGATCTCCTGAAGAATGCGCTGTTCGTTCATCGACTCCAGATACGGGCGGTGATTCCACCACTTGTTGCGCTCCTGGAAATTCCAGGTGTCGTAAACGATGTACGGCGTGCGGCTGGCCCCGCTGAGGCTGAAATCGCGCAGCACGAAACGCCGGTAAGCCGCCGCCAGCGAGTCCATGTCGCCCGCCACCGCACCGGCCTGCATCCACACCGTGCGATACGGCAGCGTCTGAGCGTTGACGTAGTTGCCCTTCACCGCCGCCAGCGTCACGCGCCGCTGCGGCGTGAGCTGGAAATCGAGGAACGCATCGGGGACCTGCGAGCCGTGCTCGTAGGCCAGCGCCACCGACGTCCGCCCGTCGGAGGCGGCCAGCAGCGGGCCCATCAGCCGCGCGCGGTTGTCGAATTCCTTCTGCTCCACCGTTCGCTCGGAGAGCGTGTAACTGTGCGTCAGTTCCTGGAACTCCGAGAAGCGGACCTCGCGCACCGCCGGAAACGCGGCCAGGGAAACGCCATAGTATTCCAGCCGGTCCACGCCCGCCGCGCGGGTCAGCTTCTGTTGCCCCGTGGCGCTGATTTCATAGCGGAAGCGTACCATGGGGCTGTCCGGCGCCAGGCGCAGGATCACGGCCGCGTGCAGCGCCGGATGATGCGTGTAAAAGCCCTCGACGCGATACTCCGTTACGCCGTTGGCCAGGCGCACGGGCGGCGCGCTCTGTTTGAGCCCTGAAAGCGTGTCCGCGACCGGCGCGCCGTCGATCTCCAGCACCGGCCCGCTGAACTCCAGCGCCTCCGCGCCCTGCCTGGCCTGGTAGCTCCACCACTGCTTTGTCTGGTTGGCCAGGCGGATCCGCACCTGCGCGTTGCCCAGCTCCACCCCGGCCGGCTGCGCGGCCCCGCTCAGCGCCGCCAGGAGTCCCATCCACAAGCCGATCCCAATTCCAGTTCGCATCGTCCGCATCGCATTTCCTCCCATCGAATCTACACCGAACCGGCGAACCGGCACGGGCTACCGGCCGGCTGAGCGGGTCCGGGTCTTGGCGCTGCGGCGCTTGCGGACTCGCGCCGATCGGTTACGCGGCCGCGCGAAAGTGGTGGATTGCCGCACGACCAGGCTGGTGTCGAGGATGTACTCCTGCGCCTCGCCCTTGCTTGTGGTCTTCTCCAGTTCGTGGACCAGGGCTTCGAACGCCAGCTTGGCCAGCTGAGTCTGGGACATCCGGACGGTGGTCAGCGGCGGGATCATGAACTCCGACATGGGGATGTCGTCGAACCCCACCACCGACAACTCGTCCGGCACGGAGATGTCGTATTCATAGGCCTCGCGCATCACGCCGATGGCCGTCATGTCGTTCGAGCACAGCACGGCCGTCGGCGGATTGCCCAGCCCGGCGACGCTCGCCAGCGCCCGCATGCCGCCGGCCATCGTGTGGTCTCCGGCCACGATCAGCTCGGAAGTCACTTCGAGCCCGATTTCGCGCATCGACTGTTCGAAGGCCGATTTCCGCGCCAGCGCCGATTTCAGGTGCGGCGGCCCGGTCACGAACGCGATCCGGCGGTGGCGCAGCGCGGCCAGGTGCTGCACCGCCTGGCGGATTCCGCTCGTGTAGTTGATGCGGATGTTGCACACGCCCGGGACACGCGGCCCGACGTTGACGAAGACCAGCGGCACCTTGCGGTGGCGCAGATCCGCGATCAAAGCCTCCTCGAAACCGAAGGTCAGGATGGCCACTCCTTGCACGCGCCGCTCGATCATGCGGCGCACGGAGGACTCCATGCGCCGCGGATCGTACACCGTCGAGGTCAGCAGCATCTCATAGCCCTGGGAGACGGCGAGCGCCTCGAAGCTGTGCACGATCTCGGGGAAGAACGGATTCGTCAGCTCGGAGACGATGAGGCCCAGAATCCGGCTTTTCCCCGACGCCAGGCCGCGGGCCTGGATGTTGGGGTAGTAACCGAGCTGGTCAACCACCTTCCACACCCGTTTGGCCAGCTTAGGGTCCACGCTGGGGTTGCGGTTGATGGTCCGCGACACCGTCGCAGTCGAGACGTTGGCGTGCTTTGCGATTTCACGGATGTCCACGGCGGAGTCGCTCTCACAGTGAATATAACGCAGAAAACGCTTGCTGATCAGAGAATTTTTGACGGGCATGCGGGCGGCCGCAAGCTGGACTCAGGGGGTCGAGACACATGCAGTCCGCTGCATCATTATTCAAAGGGGGGTGTGCGTTTCTAAAGGGCGCAGAGCCTTCCGGCGCGCCGGGAGGTGCGCTCAAAAGGTGCCTTGACACACATCATTAACGGAGTTATATTCTTGCAAGTAAGCGCTTTCGCGTAGTGATCTCGAGACATTTCAGCTAAGGGGGTGAGCGATGAAGCGTTTTCTTCCGGCAGGCGCAGCCCTGCTCGCGGCGGCGTTGCTGAGTCTGCTGTGTGTTGGCCCGCTCGATGCGCAGCTCAACCGGGCGACCATTACCGGGACCGTGACGGATAGCACCGGCGGCGTGGTTCCCAATGTGGAAGTGGTCGCCACAAACGTTGACACCGGTACAGTGACCCGCGTCCACACGAATAGCGTGGGCATCTATTCGATCCTCAACCTGGCTCCCGGCAAGTACTCGCTGCAGTTCAGCCGGACCGGATTCTCAACTATCGATGTTCCGGAGATCATCCTGCAATCCACGCAGGTGGCCAAGTTCGACGAGACCCTCCAGGTGGGCGCCGTCAGCCAGGCCGTGGAGGTCACAGACCAGGCGCCGATCCTGGAGAGCCAGACGGCCAGCATCGGCAACAATATCAACGGCACTGTGATGACCGACATGCCATTGAGCATCGGCGGCGGCCGGTATTTCGAAATGTTCGCGGTGGCGCTTACGCCCGGCTATTCGCCCAGCAGCAACCCGTACACGTCGGTCATCAACGGAAACCAGGTTTTCACCAAGGACTACACCGTGGACGGGACCTCGGCAACAGCGCAGATCCAGGGCGACAGCTATGAGACCTCTCCCAGCATGGAAGCGGTCCAGGAGGTGGAGGTTCAAACCAGCGGCATCGAAGCGCAGAACGGAATCACCAACGGCGGGGTGATCATGCTGAACCTCAAGTCCGGCACCAATCAGTTCCACGGCAGCGCGTTCGGCTATGGCCATAACGAGATTCTGGATGCCCGGATCTGGGGTGATCCCGACAAGCCGAAGAACCGTTTCTGGGACTACGGCGGCAGCGTAGGCGGTCCCGTGCGGAAAAACAAGACATTCTTTTTCGGCGCCTACGAGCGTTATCAGCAAAGCAACTTCTCACTGGGCACGCTGGGAGCCGGCACCGGGGCCGCGACGGTCCCCACGTCAGACTTCCTGAGCGGGAATTTCAGCGCGTTGCTCAACACCAGCAAGGTGCTCGGCACAGACGCCCATGGCAATCCGATCTATGCCGGGGCGATCTTCAATCCGACGGATCCGGGCGCGGTGTTCGCTGGAAACATCATCCCATCCAACATGATCAGTCCGGTCTCGCAGAAGATCATCGCCATCTACCAGAAGGACTACGCTCCGCAGTCCAGTTCGCTGATTGGAAACGAGCGCTTCACGACCACTAACAGCCCGTCGCAGACGCCCATTACACCCGTGGTGAAGCTCGACCATAACCTGACCGACAAGAACCACCTTTCCGGCTCCTGGATTTACAACCGTCGGCCCCGTTTGCTGGATGACAGCGGAGGCGTATGGCAGCTGGGAAGCACGGACGGCGGGCCGCTGGCGGCCGACCGCTACCAGTTGGTGGTGTCGCATCAATGGCGCGCGAGCGATTCATGGACCATCACCCCGAACCTGCTGAACATCTTCAACGCGACCTACAACCGCTATTGGAACGGATCGGTGCCCAATAGCACGAGCACCGACTGGAACTCCCTGTTGGGCTTTGGCAACACGGGCGCCAATAACTTCCCGGCGCTGAATTTCGGAAACGCCGTGAACGGCTATTATGAGACCGGCCTGGGCAATACCTGGGAAGGTCATTACGTCGCGGGCAATTTCATCTATGCCGACAGCCTGTCCTGGACGAAGGGCAAGCACACGTTCATGTTCGGCGCGGATTTCCGCGCCATGCAGAACAATTCGACCTCGGGTTCGGGCGCGCTGAGCTTTGCTTTCAACCCCAACACGACCGGCGCTCCCAGTGAGCCTTGGGGCAACCAGGTAGGCTTCGGGTTCGCGAGCTTCCTGCTGGGCGACGTCCAGTCGGCCAGCCAGACGACTCCGATCAACCTGTACGGCCGGCGCAAGGCCATGGACCTGTTCGCGCAGGATAGCTGGAAAGTCACGCCAAAGCTGACGTTGAATCTCGGCCTGCGGTGGGATGCGACGTTCCGGCTGCATGAAAAGTACGGCCACTGGGCAAATTTCGACCTGAACACTGTCGATCCCAATCTGGGCATCCCAGGCTCCGTTGTGTACGCGAGCAGCGGCGACACTAGCTTCGAAAAGAACCAGGACTGGCACAACTTCGGCCCTAACATCGGCGTAGCTTGGAATCCGTGGAAGAAGTTTGTCTTCCGCGGGGCCTTCAACATACTGTATGTTCCCATTGGCATTCAATACTGGCAGGGGATACCCTACGGGTTCGCTCCCGGATTCCAGGGTGTTGACGCTGCGACGTCGCCATTCAGCTGGAATAGCGGCTATCCCGGCGTGTTCACGCCCGGCACGAAGAGCACGACCATGCCGATTAACATTCTGGGTGCGACGATCTCCCCCGACTCGCTGACGGCGGGCTATACCGATAATTGGAATCTCGGCGTTCAGTACGAGCTGAAGAAGAACATGCTGATCGATGTCAGCTATGTCGCCAACCGCGGGCATCATCTGCAGGATACGGGCTTATGGAACAACGAAACCACGCCGGCGGAATTCCATTCGCTGGTGCACAGCGGCAACGCCCTGAACTGGGTGTGCGATCCATATACCGCAGCGTCCTACAACGTGCCCTATCCGTACCCGGGATTCTGCGCGCCGGCGCTGGCGGCGGTGGCGCCTTATCCCCAGCTAGCCAGCGGCGAGGCTAACTATTGGTTCTATCCAAACCTGTTCTATGTCGGGCTGCCCACCGGGCAGTCTTACTATGACTCCATGGTGATGCGGTTCGTCAAACGGTTCGGCGCAGGCCTGACGCTGGATCTCAATTACACTCTCTCCCGGTCGGAAGGAGATGTGTACAGCGCCTTCGGCGATAGTTATGACACGGCCGGAATTCAGGACTTCACGAACCTGGCCCAGGAGGCGCATACGCTCACGGGGTACGATCAGAAGCACGTGTTCAAGGGCGGGGTCAGTTATGAGCTGCCTTTCGGGCACGGCCGCATGCTGCTGAAGTCGGCGCATGGCCCGCTCAACGGCCTGGTCAGCGGCTGGCGAGCTTCGGGGCTGGTGACCTACGCCTCCGGACTTCCGCTTACCTTCGGTTCGACGAACTATTACTACTACCCGCTGTGGGCGGCAACCTATGTGAACTACAATCTCTCCGGCTACAGCGGCAGCCAGTTTAGTTCGGGCAACTTCCAGCTTGTAAGTAACACGAGCAACCCGCCGGCCGCAGACCGCTACTTCCCGTTGACGATCGCAACCAATCCGGCGTACGGAGATTTCGGGACAGGGCAGCCGCGCATCGACGCGCTGCGTGGATTCGGCATCACCAGCGAAAACATCAGCCTGCTGAAAAACACATCCTTCGGCCCCGAGGGCAGGTACCTGATCCAAGTTCGCGTGGAGTTCTACAACCTCTTCAACCGGCATACGTTCGCCAATCCGGTCACCGATCTGTCGAGCCCGGAGTTCGGCTATGTGCCGGGCGTGAGCTCGACGCCGCGCCAGGGACAGTTCGGCTTACGGTTCCAGTTCTAAGGGCTGGGACCGCGACTCAGCACAGAGGCGAAGGGCCGCATGCCGGCGTGCGCGGCCCTTCATGCGCGGGGCGGGGCCGGGTGAGGCGAAAGACCGCGGAAGGCATCTCCAGCCAGGTCCAGGCAAACGCGCGGCGCGCGCGGGCATTCAGGTAAGATCAGGAGGCCGTTCGACGGCAAGGGGGAAAGATGCGTGGAATTGCGCTTGCGCTGGTGTGGGCGAATCTGGGCGGCTGCGCGTGGTGCGCGGACTACTACCTGAGCGCCAGGGGCAACGACGCGGACGCGGGCACGCAACAACGGCCGTGGAAGAGCCTGGCGCGGGCTAACCGGCAAGAGTTCCGACCCGGCGACCGGCTGCTGCTGGAGGGCGGCAGCACGTTCGCGGGCCCGCTGGAGCTGAGCGCGCGCGACAGCGGGGCGGCCGGGCAGCCGCTGATCATCACTTCCTATGGGCAGGGGCGCGCGACGGTGGATGGCGGCACGGGGCGGGCGATTTCCGCGGTAGGATGCCGCAATGTGGCATTTCGGAACCTGGCGCTGCGAGGCGCGGGGCGCAAGGGGGGCAGCACGGAATCGGGCCTGTACGTGGCGGACGGGAGCGATGTGGAGGTGGACGGGCTGGATGTGGCGGGGTTCCGGAAATCGGGAGTGGAGATTGAGGGGCTGGATCGCGCCAGGATCCTGCGGGTGCACGCCCACGAGAACGGGTTTGCGGGCATCAGTGCCGGCGGCCATCCGTCGCACGATCTGTACATCGGCTATTCGCTGGCGGAGAATAATCCCGGCGATCCGACGGTCCGCGATAATCACAGCGGGAATGGGATCGTGGTGGGGTATGTGCACGGCGCGGTGATCGAGTATTGCGAGGCGCGGTACAACGGCTGGGACATGGTGTGGAACGGGAACGGACCGGTAGGGATCTGGACCTACCAGGCCGACCACGTCACGATCCAGTTCTGCGTTTCGCATCACAACCGCAGCACGGCGGAGGATGGCGGGGGCTTCGACCTGGATGGCGGCGCGACGAACGCAGTCGTCCAATATAACTACTCGCACGATAACTTCGGCACGGGTTACCTGATCTGCCAATACGATGGCGCGGGCGAGTTTGCCAATAACGTGGTGCGGTACAACATAAGCCAGGACGATGGATTGATGGCGCATAACTCGGGTATCTTCGTATGGGTCGGCGGCGCCGGAATGAAGAGTACGGTAGTGTACAACAACACGATCTTCAATAACAAGGGATCCGCGGTTACCTTCGCCTATGCCCCGAAGTATGCAGCCGAAAGGCCGAAGATGGAGTTCTATAACAACATCTTCGTAAGCCGGCAGGCGCAGATCCACGGAGGGGCGGAGAGAGGGCGGTTCGCGGGCAACCTTTATTGGTCGATGGGCGAGCGCGGTTTCGACGTGGATGGGTACAAGGATCTGGCGGCCTGGGCGCGGGCCACGGGACAGGAGATGGTGAACGGCGAGTTGGTGGGGCTGTTCGCCGATCCGCGGTTGAGCAAGGATGGAGCGGGGCTGATCAGCAGCCCGGAGGACCTGGCGAAGTTGCATGAGTATCAGCTGCTGGCGAGTTCGCCAGCATTCGGGGCGGGCATCGACCTGCGCGCGAGATTCGGCCTGGATCCGGGCGGGCGCGACTACTTCGGGACGGCGGTGCCGGCCGGCGCGCGACCCACGATTGGAGCCTGCCAAAGAGTCAGCGTGCCGCGGCCGCAGTAGACCGAAGTTCCGCCGGCCCGCGGCCGTGCATTGGGGAAGAGCCCACGCGCTGGCCAAAAAGGGCGAATGACTCCATCATCCAGCCTGTTCGTTGAAGCTGCCGGTGGTGATCTCCCGGCCCGAGACGATGTACTCGTCTAACTTCGCTTGAAGTTCCTTGACTACCGCCGGATGCTGATCGGCCACCGAGGTTAATTCCTCCCGATCCCGCAGACGGTTGTAGAGTTGCGGCTTGTATTGGCCGGTGTACTTCTCGCGATTCCAGATAGCCGAGTAATTCCACTCGGCGGTACGGACGGCCGCTATCCAACTGTAGGCGTGCACGACGTGATCGCGGCGATTCGTGCGCTGGCCCGACACATAAGGCCACAGATCCTCGCCAGTCATGCGGGCGGGCGGCTTCAGGTTCAAGCGGCCCAGAATGGTCGGCGCAACGTCCGGGACCTGCACGAACCCGGAGACCTTCTTCGCGGCGAATTGCGTACCGGGCGTTTTCACGAGCAAGGGGATGTGAGTGACCTGGGTCCGGAGCCGCTCCGGGCCTTTGACGAACTGGCCCTGCTCACCGAGCAGAGCACCGTGATCGGAGAGAAATAGCACGACCGAGTTATCGAACAAACCCAGCTCGGCGACCGTATCCAGAATCCTGCCGAACCAATGGTTAACGTTGGAAGCCTCACCGGCGTAGTTCGCGCGTAGGCGCTCGACGCCTTCAGGCGGGACCTTGATATCGCCGTAGGGCGGCTCGGGCCACCTGTGTGCGCCGGGTTGCTTGAGATACTTCTCCAGGAACGGCCGCGGCGGTTCCCACGGCTCATGCGCATTGAAGGCCTCCACGTGCAGGAAGAAGGGAGCGTCCTGACGATTCTCCCGGAGCCAGGCGATGGCTTTGCGCGCGGTCTGTTCCACGATCGAGTCGCCATCGCGCAGCCAGCGCCTGCGGTTGGCGGAGTACTGGTTCAGGAACTCACGGAAATCGCGGCCGCGCGCGAACTGCCGGTCCAGCTCCGGCTGACTCAAGTAATCGGCCGGGTACATATCCAGAAAGTCGGGCATTTTGCGAGGCGCCTGGCCATAGGAATCGATCTCCTGACCGCGCACCCAATCGAAAGTGCCATAGCCACGATGGAAGCTGCGGCCCGCCCGCTGCAGGTGCGGCAGGTCCGCGATCAGCGCCGTCACATAACCAGCCTCGGTGAGTACCTCGCTCAAGGTCACATCTTCGTTATAGAGATCGTGCCAGCCGGGGAGTTGAACGGGCTCATGCTGGAAGTAATAATGCATCGGGACCGCGCGGCGGCCGGTGAAGAGAGTGCGGCGGATGGGGATGGTGGGCAGCGCCTCGGGGTAAGCATCTTCAAAGACGATGGCCTGTTCAGCGAAGCGATTCAGGTTGGGGCAGTCCACCCAGTGACTACCATAGACGGCGAGATTGTCGGCACGGAAGGTATCGGAGACGAGGAGGATGACGTTGAGACTATTCCCGGTCTGTTTGGCAGGACGCTCCCAATGAGAGCCCGCGCAGGCGGGCGATGGAGTGGCCGCGCCGGCGGCTGGAAGTCCGGCGAGCCCGGCCACAGCGCCGGCACGCTGAAGTAAATCGCGTCTGGTTGTTCCGCTCATGTGCGCCTCTTTCACCGGAAACCCAATTCTTACTTTCGGCTATTCAATCAGCGTACACCCAGAAACGGAGCGCACCACAAGAAGGACCGCATGGCAGCTGTCGCAGGAGTGTAGCGGCCATCGCGTGGCGCAGGGCAGCGCCGGGGCGCTGATTGCGCGGGCGCGCTTAGGCCGTAAATGGATGGTGATTCGAAGGGATTGCGGGCACAGTTGTGCCGTAAATGGAGGGCAATTTCAGAGGGATTTCAAAAGCTCAGGCTCGTAGGGCGGAGCAGTGACCAGAGGGCGTCTTCCCAGCGCTGACCCTGGATGCTCCGCTTTGCACGACGGCTTGCCCCAGCTCGCAATGGCCTGGGGGCCCGCCACAACCCCGCTTTCCTGTGGGGTGGAAGATGGCGAATTGATTCACGCGATCACTAGACCGATCATCGCCCGTTCCGCCCTGGAGGATGGCGTTCAGGGTAATCGCTAGCCACCCGGATCCCATCCTGGGGGATCGGACCGAAGTCCAGAAAGCCGGAAGGCTGCTACTCGAGGCCTTTCGCCGCCTGCGAGTGGGGATGGAGATGCTGGCCAGCAATTGCTCTACCCACAGACAGCAAAACACGGCGGGGCAAGGGGGCAAGCGTGGGTTGGCTGGAACGCATTGATAGTAGGCTAAATATATTTTGAGATCGCGCGTCACCGGGGTGCGGCGGGGGGCGGAATGGGCGGGGCGAACAGGGATACAGCGGGGTGTTTGGATGGGCGAGGGGCGCCGCTGGGTACTGGCTGCGGGATTCGCGGGTACCGCCTGCGGATTCTTGGATTCTGCCCTTGTGCCGCGCCCCTCGGCCGCGGGCGCCCTACCGCACCACCCCCGGCTTCGTTAGACTCGTTCTGAGCCGTCCCTCTCATGGCCGCGCCGCAGTTTCGGAGATCGATCTCGAATTACCTGGAAACGCGCCGCCTCTACGCATCCCGCTCCATCGAAAACGAAACATCGGTCCGGCAGGCCTTCCTGACCATGCTCGACCAGACCTCACGCCAGTTCCGCTGGCTCATGATCCCCGAGCACCCGCGCAAGGCTTACGGCGGGCGCACCATCAAGCCCGACGCCACGCTCCAGGACGAATACACCATCGAGCGCGGCTTCTACGAAGCCAAGGACATCCACGACGACCTCGACCTCGAAATCAAGAAGAAGCTCCGCGACGGCTACCCCGACTCCAATATCATCTTCGAGGACAACCGCCGCGCGGTCTTGCTCCAGAATGGCGCGCCCAAGCTGCAGATCACGCTCGACAACGAGAAGGAGCTCGGCGGCCTGCTGACAGAGTTCTACCACCATCGCCGCCCCGACCTCGATGGCTTCGAGAACGCCATCGCCCGCTTCCAGGAAGACATCCCCAAGATCGGCAAGAACCTGCAGGACAAGATCCGCGCCGCGCTGCGCCCCGGCGTGCCGTTCCAGCGCGTCTTCGACAACTTCCTGGCACTCTGCCGCCAGTCGTTAAACCCGGGCCTGCGCCCGGAGGCGGTACAGGAGATGCTGATCCAGCATCTGCTCACCGAGCGCCTCATCCGCCGCGTCTTCGACTACGAAGATTTCGTGCGGCGCAACGTCATCGCCAATGAGGTCGAAACCGTCATCGACGCTCTGCCCCGCCAGTCCTTCACCCGCCGCGACTTTCTGCGCGATCTCGATCCCTACTACTCAGCCATCGAATCCACCGCCGACACTCTGACCGACTTCGAGGCCAAGCAGCATTTTCTCGACCGCGTCTACGAGAAGTTCTTCCAGGCCTGGAGCCCCGGCACGGCCGACACGCACGGCATCGTTTACACCCCGCCCCAGATCGTGAAGTACATGTGCTCCTCAGTCGCCCAGGCTTTGGAGCGCGAGTTCGACCGCCCGCTCGGCTCCGAAGGGACCTACATCCTCGACCCCTGCACCGGCACCGGCAACTTCATCGCCCACCTCATCCAGAACTTCATCCCCGCCAGCAGCGTCGATCCCATGTACGACCACCAGCTCTTCGCCAACGAAGTCATGCTCATGCCTTACTACATCGCCTCGTTGAACATCGAGCATGCGTACTTCGAGGCGACGGGCCAGCGGAGGCCTTTCGAGGGGCTGTGCTTCGTCGATACCCTCGACATGGCAGAGGGCCGGCAGCTCGGCCTCTTTACCGAAAAGAATACGGAACGCGTCCAGCGCGAAAAGGAGACGCCGATCAACGTCATCATCGGCAACCCACCGTATAACGTCGGGCAGCAAGATGAAAACGAAAACAACAAGAACCGTCCGTATCTGGAGATCGACCGCCGCATCAAGGAAACTTACTCAAAGGACTCCGCGGCCAGCAGCACGAGCAAGCTCAACGACGCCTACGTGAAGTTCTTCCGCTGGGCCTCAGACCGTATAGTCTCGGCAGGTGCTGGTGTCCTGTGCTTCGTTTCGAACAATGGCTTCATGGACGGCCTCGCGACGGACGGCTTTAGGAAGCATTTAGCACAAGACTTCACAGACATTTGCCACCTCGACTTTCTGGGCAATGCGCGGACCACTGGAGAGGACAGAAGGCGTCAAGGCGGCAACATTTTCCATGATCAAATTAGGGCCGGCGTCGGTATAACACTTGCGATCCGGAAACCTTCCGGGCAGAGGGCGATCCGCTATCACTGCGTCGGTGACTATTGGACTGCCGCGCAGAAGGAGGCCCATTTGAGCTCATTTGGATCAGCCTACGACGCCGCCTGGCGTCAACTCCAACCCAGCGCCGCACACAGGTGGCTGATCCCCGAGAATTCGGACGAGTTTTCTGCGTTCGCGTGCCTAGGTTCACTGTTCGATCTCCATTCGCTCGGAGTCTGCACGCACCGCGACTCCATCGTCTACGACTTTCAGCGTGAGGCGCTCATCCCCCGGGTTCGCGAGTTCATCGACGACTACAATGCCGAGGTCGATCGCTACAAGCGCGCAGGTAAGCCGGAGAACGTTGACGACTTCGTTCGCTACGCGCGCGTCAATTGGAGCCGAGACCTGAAAGAAGACCTCGTTCGCGGCCATTACGCGGAGTATGGCGAGAGCAAGGTTGTCGAGTCCCTATACCGGCCGTTCACCAGGCGCTGGCTGTTTTTTGATCGCATTCTCAACGAAGAGGTCTACCGCCTTCCCGCAATCTTCCCAGAGGGCGCGTCGACCGTGGTCATCCATTGCACAAATCACCAGCAGACGGAGTTTTCGGCCCTCAGCGCCGACTGCATTCCCTGTCTCGACCTTGGTGGACGCCCGGGCAAGTGCTTCCCGCTTTCGCACCTCTCCGACTCAGCGCTTGACCTTTTCCGGGAGCACTACGACCGCCCGACGCTTTCCAAGCAGCGCATCTTCGAGTACCTCTACGCGCTGCTGCACCATCCCGGCTACCGCGAGCGCTACGCCGAGGCGTTGAAGAAGGAACTACCGCGCATCCCCCTGGCGCCGGATTTCGACGCCTTTGCCAAAGCCGGAGCGCTGCTGATGGAGCTGCACCTCCACTACGAACGGCAGCAGCCCTATCCGCTCCAGCACATTGAGAAGGCCCCGTTCACTTGGGAGCTGACCGGCAAAATGGCTGGGGACAAGATGACGGGGGGCAAGATGAAGCTCTCCAAGGATCGCCGCAGCCTTTACTACAACGACTCGCTCACCCTCGCCGGCATCCCCGAACAGGCGTTCGAATACCGCCTCGGCCACCGCTCCGCCCTGGAATGGGTTATCGACCAGTACCAGCGCAAGGAGAACTCGAACCCCAACCGCGCCGACGACCCCGAGTATATCGTCCGCCTCGTCAAACAGGTCATCGCCGTCTCTCTCGAAACCGTCGAAATCGCCCGCTCACTGCCGGCGTTCCTTTAAGAGCCCCGCGTGACCGAGCTGGCCCCGCGCGTTGTCTAATTGAATTGAGATGCGCATCGCTGCGCCAGTGTTGATGGTGTTGGCCGCCTTGCAAACGCAGGCGGCGTGGCTGGAGATGCGCCATGGGCCGTTTGTGGTGTACACGGACGCGGGAGCGGAGCCGGCGCGGGTTGCGCTGAATGATCTGGAACAGTTCCGCTACGCCGTGGGCGAGGCCGCGGGCAAGCCCGAGCCGGCACTGCCGTGGCCCGTCACCGTCGTAGTCCGCAAGGCCGGCAAGGGCGCGCCGGAGCCCTTCATCGGCTTCTCGCGCGATGGCTGGATCCTGTTCTGGCCCGCCGGCTCGCAGCCCTCGCCGGCCGTCTTCCGCGATTTCGCGCGCATCATCATCGACGCGAACGTCCCGCGCCCCATGCCGCCCGGCTTCGAGGCCGCGCTGGCTGCGCTCTATTCCACGCTGGAGGTGAAGGGCCAGCGCCTGACGCTGGGCGCGCCGCCGCCCGAGGCCGAGCGCACGATCGAGTGGGCCACGCTCCATCGCCTGGCCATCGTCGAGGAAAGCGCCTCGCGCGCCCACGTCTTTTTCTCCAACCTGGCCAACGGCGCGGAGGAGGAGATCGCCTGGCGCAACGCCTACGGCCCGCCCACTGACCGCTCCTGGACGCCGAAAATGCACGCGGCCGCCGCGGCCTATCTGCAGGCCGGCCAGTTCGGCACCCGTTCCATGATGGGGCGCCTGGTCCCGGAACGCGAATTCCACGAAATCCCGGCCCTGCCCTCGCGGATCCGTCTGCTCGCCGGCGACCTCGCGCTGGGCCGCGGCGCGCCGGCGGCCGAGGTCCGCGCGGCCTATGAAGCGGCGCTCAACGAGAAGCCTTCGCCCGCCGGCCACGAGGGCCGCGCGCTGGCGCTGCTGCTCGAGAAACGTACGGACGACGCGCGCCAGGAGCTGATCGGCGGCCACGGCGGCCGAGGGCGCCGGCCCGCGCGCCTACTACGAACTGGCGCGTCTGGAAAAGGATCCCGCCAAGAAGCTGAAACTGCTGGAACAGGCCGTCAAGCTGAACATGCAGTGGGCGGACCCGTTCCTCGAGCTTGCCGCTCCTGGAGCCTGGCCCGATCCGCCGCGCCGTCTCATCTCAAGAAGGCCGCCACGCTGCGCCCGCGCGACCCGCAGATCTGGTTGGAGCTGGCCCAGGCGCAATTCGATGCCCGGCAATTCGCGGATGCCGAAAAGTCGATGCGCATGGCTCTCGGCGCGGCCCCCGATCCCGCCGCGCAGGCCGACCTGACGCGCCGTTTCGAGGATTTCGAGCAGGCCAAATCGGACGCCGAAGCGGCGGCGCGCAAGAAGGAGCGGGACGAGGAAAAGGCCGACCTCGACCGCGTCCACGACGAAGCCCTGGCGCGCATCCGCCAGGCCGAGCAGGCGGCGAACGAACAGGCCGGCGCCGTGAAGGGCCAGAAGGTCGAAAACTGGTGGGACGGGCCGCCGACGAAATTCCTCAGCGTGACCCTCAAGCAAGTGGATTGCCTGGGCAAGCGCGCGCGGCTGATCGTCAACAACGCCGGCCAGCCGGTGCGCGTGTTGATCCCCGACGCGGGCAATCTTCTGGTGCTGGGGCCGGACGGCAACCCGGCCGCTCAGCAGGCGCGCCTGAGCTGCGGCGCGCAGCGTCCGCCGCGCCGTGTGAAGATCGAATATACGCCCCGGCCCGACGCCGCGGCAGGCACCTCAGGAGACGCCGTATCGCTGCAATTCCTCGCCGAGTCCCGGCCCTGAGCGCCGGCCCGCCGCCGCACCCATCGCGCATGAGAGCAGGCCGCTGAATGCGCCTCCCGGTCTCCGCCCGCTGGGTCGCCATCGCCGTCATCGCGCTGGCCTCCGCGCTGAACTTCCTGGACCGCCAGGTGCTGGCCGCGCTGGCGCCGCAGCTGATGCGCGAGTTCCGCCTCAGCGGCGGGCAGTATGGCGACGTGATCTTCGCGTTCTCCATCTGCTACGCCCTGGCCGCGCCGCTGGCCGGACTGTTCATCGACCGGCTGGGCCTGCGCGTCGCCACCTCCATCACGGTCGCCGCCTGGTCGCTGGCCGGAATGTCCACCGGCCTGACCCGCAGCCTCGGACAACTGGTGCTGAGCCGCTCCGCCCTGGGCGTGGCCGAGGGCGGAGGCATCCCCAGCACCGGGAAGGCCTGCGCCGTTTACTTAAGGCCGGGCGAGCGCGCCCTGGGCAGCGGCATCACCCAAATGGGTCTCTCGCTGGGCGCCATCGGCGCGCCGATTCTGGCCGAATCCTGCGCCCGGTTGTGGGGCTGGCGCGCGGCTTTCGTGGTGGCCGGCGGACTGGGATTCGTGTGGCTCCCGTTGTGGTTGTGGATCAGCCGGCGCGAGACCGCTCAAGACGCGTTGCCGAGCCGCGACGCGGTTCTGAGTGGCGAAGGTGAGGGAGCGGAAAACGCCCGAGTCCACGCCTCCTCCCCCGGCGCGGCGGCGATCCTCTCGGATCCGCGCTACCTGGCGATCCTGGCCGCCAACGTGCTCCTGATGCTGGCCTACAGTCTGTGGGTCAACTGGACCACGATCTTCCTGGTCCGCGTGCACCACCTGAGCCAGCACCAGGCCAACGTCCAACTGGCCTGGATCCCGCCGGTTTTCGCCTCCGCGGGCGGATTGTTCGGCGGCTGGCTCGCCCTGCGCTGGTTCCGCGGCCACAACATCGTCACCGCCCGCCTGCGCATTGTGCTGAGCGCCGCCGTGGTGCTGCTGGGCACGGCGCTGGTCCCGTTCGCGCCAACCGCTCCGGCCGCCACGGCGCTCATCGGCCTGTCGTTTTTCGCCTGCGTTGGGGGCAGCGTGAACATCTATTCCCTGCCCTTGGACCTGTATGGAGCGCGGCACGCGGCCTTCGCCGTATCGGGACTGACCAGCGTCTACGGGCTGCTGCAGGGCGCCTTTTCCTCGCTGGCCGGCCGGGTCATTGATGCCTATGGATTCACGCCGGTGTGCATGGGGGTGGCCCTGTGTCCGCTGGGCGCGTGGCTGGTGCTGCGGCTGGCACTCGGTCAAGATATGCGGAAGGAGCTGTGCGCCGCATGAACCCGTCCCGCATCCGCATCCGCCGCATGGAGGTGCGCGATTTGCCCGCGATAGCCCGCATCCAGGCGGCCTCGCCCGAGTCCTCGCAGTGGGAGCCGCGCGAGTATCTGGCCCACGCCGCCATTGTGGCGCAGCTGGCGGGCCGGCTGGCCGGATTCGCGGTGGCGCGGCGGTTGGCGCCGGACGAGATCGAGATCCTGAACATGGCCGTCGATCCCGCCGCCCGCCGCCGCGGTGTGGGACGGACCTTGCTCCAAGTGCTGTTGAGGCTGCCCGGCCGGAATCTGTACCTGGAGGTCCGCGCATCCAACGCCCCGGCGCGCGCGCTGTACGCCTCGGCCGGGTTTGTCGAGGCGGGCGTACGAAAAGGCTATTACGCCGCCCTGCAAGGCCGGGCGAGCCCCCCCGAAGATGCCATTGTCATGAAATTGCAAAAGTGATAGCTTTTGGATACGGCAGGACCGAGGGGCCTTGCCCACGAGCCCGAATGTTTCACCAACAATCGGCTGCGGCGCGCGATAGGGCCGCATCTACTTCGTTGCGCTCGGTCGCCGTCCTCGACGTACTGTCAAGTACGCCTGCGGGCGGCTCCCGTCGCGCGCCTTGTATCTGCAACCCTCTCATCGCGCCTCGCTGCGATCGTGGTGCAACATCCGGGCTAGCCCATGCAGTTTGCTTGACCCGCCGGCTCAGTCCTCCCAGACCAACGGCCACGGGTGATATCTGTGCAAAGGAGTACCAGCCATACATGGAGAAGCTCTCGCTGGAAGAAATGAAGGCGTGCCTGATGCAGTCGAACGAGGAGTTCCGGGCCATTGCTGAAAAGCACGCGGAATACAAGCGGCTCATCGAAGCGATTGAGTCCAAGCCTCACCTGACCCCAGAGGATGAAATTGAAGAACATCGGTTGAAAAAGCTCAAGCTGGCGCTGAAGGACCAGATGCAGCAAATGGTCAATCGCGCCCGCACGGAGGTGGCTTAACTTCAGTCCATTCCCCTGGTGGGCGCATGCTCATCAGGTACGCCTAAACGTAACGTGAAAGCCCCGGTTTCCAGCCGGGGCTTTTGCTTTGTATGGACGGTTTTCCGAGCCGCGACCGTCAGGGAGCGGTCTTGCTCCGCGCCACCTTCTGAACCATTGCCAAAGACCGTGGGTTGCATCGTCAGATCACAGCGAAAACGCCGTGACTCCGCCGTGAAATCCCCTCACTTTCACCGCAAAATCACCTTGAAAACACGGTGGACTGTACGGTGAAATTGCGGTGCACCACCGAGGCAACCACCGCATTCGAGGCGCATGAGGCGCTTATTGCTCCGCCCTCGGCAGGGCGCCCCGCGGTCGTTCCGGCACCCCTGGCAATGCGCGCGCCGGGTGGATGGTGAACGTCCCTCCGGCCAGCGTCCCCGCATCTGTTGTCACAGTCACACTCGCCGAGCCCGCCGTCGCGATCAGGCTGGCCGGTACGCTGGCAGTCATCTGTGTCGCGCTGACATAGGATGCCGCGAGCACCGTGCCGTTCCAGTTTACCGTTGCTCCCGGGATGAAATTCGTGCCTATGCCGGTGACCGTCAGCGTGAACGCAGCTGCTCCTGCGGTCGCCGAGCCTGGGCTCAAACTGGTAAGGTCCAGCCGGAACCCGTCTGTCTTGCCGACGGGGCTGATACCCTGCCCGGCGATCTGCCCGGAATCGTTGATAGCACTAGCTTCCTGAAGGACCCAGCCGGAATTGGCCGGCAAGAGCGAATTCAGATCGAGCATGACGCCGTTCGAGTACAGAAAGGCATGGTTGGCGCCGCTTGCTGTAATCAAACTGCCGGCGACCTGCCCGCTGGCGTTGATTCCATAAGCCACGCTATGGCTGCCGCCGAGCGTGCCCAGATCGGTCATAACGCCGTTCGAATACAGGAAGGCATGAGTATCGCCGCTGGCTGTAATCAGGCTGCCGACGACCTGTCCGCTGGCGTTGATTCCAAGGGCGATGCTGTTCTGTTCCCCGGGGAGCGTGCTCAAAGCGGTCATGACGCCGCCCGAGTACAGAAAGGCGTGTTGCACGGTTAAGTCTGCGGAACCGGAGAAACCGACGATCTGCCCGCTGTCGTTGATTGCTTCGGCCGCGCTCAGAGCGTCACCGGACAGCGTCCCCAGATCCGTCATGGTGCCACTGGAATACAGAAAGGCGTGCAGCGGGGCACCCGCTAGAGTCGAGTAGCCGACGACCTGCCCGCTGTCGTTGATCCCATAGGCCCAGCTCTCAGAGCCACCGGGCAGCGCGCCTAAACTGGTCATGAAGAGGGGGGAGATTAGAAAGGCAAACCCCCCGGTGCCGTCCGGGAGGGGGGAGAAACCGACGACCTCTCCGCTGGCGTTGATTCCAGTCGCACGGCCCATCGTGCCGAGGTCGCTCACCACGCCGCCCGAGTAAAGGTAGGCTTCGGTGAAGCCATAGAGAATTGCAAAATTGCTGCCAGCCATCTGTCCACTGGCGTTGATTGCAGCGGGCAAAAAAAAGCCGAGGTCGGTAATCGATTGCGCCGCACCCTGCGGAGCCCAGAGAGCGGCGGCCAGACAGGCGACGATTGCCAGAGACGCCGGGACGGGCATTCCGCTCTTCCTGCCGCAACCGGCTGTCGAGGGAAGGGACGATTGACGAGGCTCCCCGCTATTGAAAGTCTGAGCGGCCGCCGGCAGCGCGCCGCGCCGATCTGAGCCAGCTTCGACCGTTCGCACGCTTCCCTCCTGTCACATCATTTGGACGGCTCCGGCATTCCCATCCGGAGATCTGATCTATTTCCGATTTTACGCCCTCTTTCTCGACTTGCACTGCGAGAGGGTGCTCTTGCCCCGAATGGCAATCACGGCGAGGCGGCCGAGGTCTGTCACGAACGAATCGCAGCCGCTGCCGCGGGGGCGTGAACGCGTGCGTTTTGAAGCCTCAGGTCGGGCGGGGCGGGCGGAGGCCTGAGGATCAACTTTGACCTCTAGTGGCTGCAACTCGTTGATTCTACGTTGGCAAATGGGTCAAGGCTTGACCCTCCTGCTGTTCTGAAGCCAGCGCAGCGCCTGTGCCACCCGATGGACGGTGGCAGCTATCGCCGCTCATCTGCCGGATCCGGGCCTTCGTCGCCCGATCAGCGGTATTCATACCTTTTTAACTTGTTAACGAGGCTGCCAGTGATAGTCTGGAATCGGCCCAACCGGCTGTCGGGCCGGTGACGGGGCGCGCGCGCTCGTGGCGGCGCGGGATCGGAACCCGATGGGCGAGCGGGCTGGAACAAACGAGAGATTCAGGGCGTAAACCATGAGAGGTCCGGCATGACAGGCGTGGCCGAAGCGGTGGTCCTGGGATTCGCCTCGGGACCGGTGTGCGTGGCCTCGTGCGGGCCGGTGCTGCTGCCGTGGCTGGCCGCCGAGCCGCGGGGGCTACGCGCCACCGGCCAGCTTTTGGGCGTGTTCCTGGGCGGACGGCTGGCCGGATACCTGGCCTTCGCCGTGATCGCCTGGACCGCCGGCGTGGCGCTGCCGGTGGATGCCGGCACGCGCACGCTGATCTTCGGCCTGGCGAATCTCGGACTGGGGGCGTTGCTGTTGGTCTCGGCCGCGTTCCCGCGCCGCCACTGTGCGTCGCAGCCGGCCAGCGCCGATGCGCCAGTCGAGGTCAACGCTGCTAAGGGCGAGTCGCTGGTCCAGATCGGCCCGGCCAACCGCTTTCGCCCGCCGGCGGGCCTGACGCTGGGATTCCTGACCGGCCTGAACCTGTGCCCACCGTTCGTGGCCGCCGGCGTGCGCGCGGCTGAGGAGCGGAGCCTGGCCGGCGCGTGCCTGTTCTTCGTTTTCTTTTTCGCGGGCACGACGGTGTGGTTTCTGCCGTCGCTGGCCGTCAGCCCGCTGCGCCGGTTCGAGGCCGTGCCCTTCGTGGCGCGAATCACCATGGCTGTGCTGGCCCTTTATTACGCCTATCTGGGAGTTGTGAGTTTATCCAGTTGGAGTCTGAGCAGGAGTCTGAATCATGGCTGATGCAATCCTACCCATCGTCCCCGAGGCGACGCCGGCCCAAGCCTGGCCCATGCCGCATAGAGGCGTCGGGCGCTCCCTGCTGCTGACGCTGCCCATGGCGCTGTTCACGCTGTTGCTGATCACGCCGGGGCTGCGCCAGCCGGGCCTGACAATGCATCTGGCGGCCCTGGTTTCGTGGACCTTCATGATCGTCCTGTTCTACCTGATGATCAAGACCATGGAGACCTATCGCTGGCGCCGCATCTTCTTTGTGGCCCTGGGCTTCCTGTTCCCCATCGGTTTCATCTGGGACCTGGTCGCGCTGCGCTCGTCGATGAGCATCCCGATGGAGCGCATGCTGTCGGGCGACACGCCGTTCTGCTTCATGGTCATTCCGATGACCATCATCCCCGCCGCGCTGACCCGAACCATCATCTTCCCCGGTTCGATCCTGCCGACGGCCAGCAACCCCCACTCCATCGCCGCGATGGTGGCGCTGTGGATCCTGGCCACGATCATTCTGGGCAAAGCGTGGTGCAGTTACGGCTGCTTTTTCGGCGGCCTGGACGAGGGCTTCTCCTCGATCCGCAAGAAGGCTCTGATCCGCAAAATCGACCCCAAATGGCGTCTGGTGCCGTGGGCGATGCTGGTGGCCATTGTGCTGCTCTCGGCGGCCACTTATGAGCCGACCTATTGCATGTGGCTGTGCCCGTTCAAGGCGGTCACCGAATTCATAGCAGTGAGAAACGTCGAGACCGCCATCCAGTTCGGCATCTTCACGGCGTTGTTCGTGGGGCTGGTGGTGGTGTTGCCGATTCTCACCAAACGGCGCACCCAGTGCGGCTTTTTCTGCCCGTTCGGCGCGTTCCAGTCGATTTTCAACCGGACCAGCGTGTTCGATGTCCGGATTCAGCACGAGAAATGCGGCGGCTGCGTGCTGTGCCAGAACAAGTGCCCGACGCTGGCGCTGGACAAGGAGTCGATCAGCCAGGGCAAAGCCCACAACTCGTGCATGCGCTGCGGCGCGTGCGTGGATGTGTGCCGCAAGCACCTCGCGGTGTGGCACATCAAAGGCACGCCGGTGGGCGCGTCGCCCGAACGAGCGCGGCTGCTGGGGCTGTACGCCGCCTGGGCGTTCGCCGCGATGTTCGGGGGCAGCACCATCGCCAACACGCTGCACAAGCTGTTCGGGCTGATGATGTGAGGCGGGAACGGAGAGCAAGCACATGAAACGATTGAGTTCGATCCTGGGTATTGCCGCCGCCGTGCTGACCGTCGCCTTCGCGGTGGTCACGCCGTTTATCTGGTCCGGGGCTTACAACCGCCTCGGCGCCGCTATGAGCAACCTGCGCATCGACCCGGTCTACACCGGCGGCGAGCCGGCGCGGACGCTGGAGCGGCCGGGATACCAGATCGTGGTCTACCGGCCGGTGCCGAAGCGCGCCTTCCTGTCACAGTCGAGCGCTTTCGTGCAGATTGTCTGGAAACCTGCCTCCGCGCTGCCGGCGCACGTTGTGGAAGAGATCGACGTTGACGGCGACGGCCGGCCGGACCTGGTGGCGTCGTTCGACGTCCCGCGCGACCCGCGCGCCGGGCTGCGCCTGAGCGTGAAGCCGCTGGACAGCCGGTTTCAGGCGCTGAACAGCATCGGCAAGGAGTCCTTTTCAGAGCTGATCGCGCGCGTCAACGACACCATCGTCGTGCGCGTGCCGGAGCGCTGAGGCCGGCGGCGACACTTCTCACCCGCGGCCTGGGAACGGCCCCGGCCATCTATCGAGTGGAATGAGGGCTGGCGCCGCGCCCGAGGCGCAGCGCCAATCCCGATCAGGTTTCCGCGGTCAACTGGGCCAGCTGGCGATCGACGAACTTGAGTTCAGCGGCGATTTGCAGTCGCAGGCGCTCGTTGCGCGCGGTGTTCATTTCATTGGCCAGCCGCGCGCGGTCCAAAAGGAGCAACTCGCGGCGATTGATGCGTTCCCGGTCGGTGGAAGAAAGATTCAAAGAGGGGCGCTTCCTGGGACCGGAACTTGGAAGAGATTGTTGAGATTCCACGTCCTTGCTTTCCCAACCTCGGGCCATCCGGCCTCCTTATGTCTATTCTAGCGCTTTTAGAGCAAACATTTTCGGCGGCGGGAGCGTATAAGGATAAGGAGCCGAGGCCGATGATGTCGCCGACAATGAAGCGAACGTTACTCTTGTTACTTTTTGCAGCCCTTCTGGCGCCCGCCGGTTGCGTGTGTTGCTTATCTGACGCCGACCGCGCCGAGGCCCGTCGCGCCGCCGCGGAGGCGCGTGCGGAGGCCCGCCGGGCGGCGGAGGAAGCCCGCCAGGCGGTGCGGCAGGCTGCCGCGGAAGCCCGGACCGCCGTGCGCGAAGCGCGGCAGGAATCACAACACGCCGCCGACGAGGCGCAGCGCGCGGGCCGCCAAGCCGTGGCCGAGACTCGCCGCCAGACGGCGCGTGAGGCCGAAAATGCGGCCCGCGAGGCCGCCCGGGCGGCGCGCGAGGCGGAAAATGCCGCCCGCGAAACCCAGCCGGCTCGGACGACTCCCAGCGAGCAGTAATCGCATGCCGGACGGGCAGGCCGACGTTCCGGGCCCGCTCATTCGAGACGGTTTGACGGCGGAATCGTCGCGCCGGCGGCGCGCCGGCTGTTTCGACTGTGTTACCCTATGAGCGTAAAGAAAGAGGGAAATAGGAGTTTACCCCAGTAATGTCACTGGTGCCCGAAGTCAAATCGCAGGTGATCACGACCTACCGCGTCCACAAGACGGACACGGGTTCCCCTGAAGTGCAAATCGCCCTGTTGAGCCATCGGATCTCGCAGTTGACCGAGCATTTCAAGGTGTACAAGAAGGATCACCACAGCCGTCGTGGTCTGCTGATGCTCGTGGCGCGGCGCCGGCGCCTGCTGGACTATCTTAAGTCCCGCAGCCCCGAACGCTACGTCAAGATCATTCAGAGCCTCGGCATCCGCCGCTAGGCCAGCAGGTTGTGGCAGGAATCCCGCGAGCCGCGTCAGCGTTGGCTGAGCGCGAGAGGTCCGCGATGAGACCAGCTTCCCGCAATGCGCGCCCTGGCTGCGCCAGGTGTGCCCGCACGCTCAGCGTGCCGCGGGGCGGGCGGACAAATCCCTCAAGTTCTTTACACGAAATATTGCAGTTGAGGCTGGCCGGCAATCAGGCCGGAGGCCATGGAGAAAGATGATGACACATTCAATTGAAATCGACCTGGGTGGCCGGGTCCTGACCCTGGAAACAGGGAAACTCGCTAAGCAGGCGCATGGCGCCGTGACGGTGCGATTCCGCGAATCGGTGGTGCTGAGCACCGCCTGTTCCAACCGGGAGCCGAAGCCGGGCGCTTCGTTCTTTCCGCTGACCATTGACTATCGTGAATACACCTACGCCGCGGGACGGATCCCCGGCGGGTTCCTGAAACGCGAAGGCCGCATGAGCGATCGTGAGATCCTCACCGCCCGCCTGATCGACCGGCCGATCCGCCCGCTGTTCCCGGAAGGGTACTCCTGCGAGACGCAGGTCGTCGGCCTGGTGCTGTCGGCCGATCCGGCGCACGACCCCAGCTCGATGGCCATGAATGGCGCGTCGGCGGCGCTGGCGCTGTCCGACATTCCGTTCCACCACGTGCTGGGCAGCGTGAGAGTGGCGATGGTGGACGGCGCTCCGGTGGTCGAGCCGACCTACGAAGAGCAGAAGGGCTCCAAGCTCAACATCACCGTCGCCGGCACCGAAGACGGCATTGTGATGGTCGAGGCCGGGGCGTGCGAAGCGACCGAAGAGGAGGTGCTGGCGGCCATCGAGTTCGGCCACCAATGCTGCAAGAAGATCATCGCCGGCATCAGGGAACTCGTCGCCAAGGCCGGCAAGCCGAAGCGCGAATTCACCGCGCCGCAGCGCAATCAGAAAATCTATGCTGGGGTTGAGAAACTGGTCCGCGACCGCCTCACCGACGCGCTCGACACGCAGAAGCACGGCAAGACCGAGAGCTACGCGCAGGTCGACGCCCTGGAGGAGGAGGCGCTGGCGCTGTTCGAGACCGACGCAGACAAGGTGGAAGCGCACATCTGCTTCGAACTGCTGAGGGAGCGCATCTTCCGCCATGAAATGCTGGAACTGCGCCAGCGGCCGGACCGCCGGCCGTTCAACCAGATCCGCCCCATTACGATCGAAGTCGGCGTGCTGCCCCGCACCCACGGCTCGGCGCTGTTTACTCGCGGCGAGACGCAGGCGCTGGTCACCACTACGCTGGGCACCAAGGAAGACGAGCAGCGGCTGGAGACGATCAACCTGGCCGAGACGTCCAAGCGCCTGATGTTGCACTACAACTTCCCGCCGTTCAGCGTGGGCGAGGTGGGCTTCATGCGCGGCCCCGGCCGCCGCGAGGTGGGCCACGGCGCGCTGGCCGAGCGCAGCATCGGCGCGGTGATGCCGACGGAAACCGACTTCCCCTACACCATGCGCGTGGTCAGCGACATCCTCGAGTCCAACGGCTCGTCCTCGATGGCCACGGTCTGCGGGGCGATCCTCTCGATGATGGACGCCGGCGTGAAAATCAAGGCCCCGGTGGCCGGCATCGCCATGGGATTGGTGAAGGAAGGCGACAAGTACGCCATTCTCACCGACATCGCGGGCGCCGAGGATCATTACGGCGACATGGACTTCAAGGTCGCCGGCACGCGCGCGGGCATCACCGGCCTGCAGATGGACATCAAGGTGCCCAACATCTCGGTGGACATCATGCGCGAGGCCCTGGCGCAAGCCAAGGAAGGCCGCCTGTTCATCCTGGGCAAGATGGAGGAGGTGCTGAGCGAGCCGCGGCAGGAGTTGTCGCCGTACGCGCCGCGCATCTACACCATCACCGTTCCGACCGAAAAGATCCGCGAGGTGATTGGACCCGGAGGCAAGGTGATCCGCGGCATAACCGATTCCACCGGCACCAAGATCGACATCCACGACGACGGGACGATCAACGTTTTCGCCGTGGACGGCGAATCGGCCAAGAAAGCGCTGCAGATGATCTCCGACATCGCCGCCGTGGCCGAGGTGGGCAAGACCTATCTCGGTAAGGTGGTGCGCATCGCCGACTTCGGCGCGTTCGTCGAGATCTTCCCCGGCACCGACGGCCTGCTGCACATCAGCGAGATCTCGGAGAACCGCGTCAAGACCGTACGCGACGAGTTGAACGAGGGCGACCAGATCCTGGTGAAGGTCCTGGCGCAGGAGGGCAACAAGATCAAGCTCAGCCGGCGGGCGGTGCTCAAGGAGCAGCGCGAGAAGCTGCACGGGACCGGCCACACCGACAACGGCGAGCCGGGCTCCGAGGCCGCGCCGCAGATCGAAGTCCGCTCCGACAACCGCGGCGAGGTGCACGCTCCCGTGGGCGACCGCGGCCCGCGCGAACACGATCGCGGCGACCGGCCGCATCGCGGCGGCGACCGGGGCGATCGCGGAGACCGCGGACCGCGCCGCGGCCCGGGCGGCGACCGGCGCTGACGCCCAATCGGCCAGCCGATTCCTCAGAAACAAAGCGGCTCCCCCTCGGGAGCCGCTTTTTCCATTTCGTGGGACCGACGCGCCCCGTCAGCTGACTTGCTGGAACTCCTTCACGGGCGTGGAGCAGGCCGGGCACAGGTCGAAGTCAGGCTGTTCAGTGGTATAGCCGCACACCTGGCAGACGTAGTACGTGCGGGCGGCGCGGCGCATGTTCTCCAGATCGCTCAGCGCCGCGGTGTAGAGCCGGGCGTGCCCGGCTTCGGCCGTCAGCGCCAACGCGAATGTGCGCTCGGCGGCGGCGTGAGCGTCCGCGCGGGCCTGGGCGATGAAGGCCGGATACATCTCATCGCGCTCGTGGGTCTCGCCCCGGATGGCCGCTTGGAGGTTCTCGCGCGTCGAGTTGACCTCAGGGATCTCAAATTTCACAAACGGCGTCTGGCCCATTTTCGCGATCACTTGTTTGTGATTGTCGGCGTGGATGCCCTCGGCCAGCGCGACGGCGCGGAACAGACTCGCCACCGGCCCGAAGCCCTCCGCATTCGCCTGGACGGCGAATTGGATATAGCGCGCCTTCGCGTTCCACTCGCCGTTCAACGCGGCCTGCAGATTCTCGAGCGTCGCGGCGCATTCGGCCGGCCCGCTCGGCTTGGAATTGAACAATTCGGATCTCCTTATCTTTGATTTTAGACCGATGTTAGACCGACGATAGACCGACTGTAGCCCGACTATGCACTGTCGCCCCGATCCCGCTCCGCCGGCCGTTTGGGTGTCGGAAATCTCAACGGAACTGTCACGAAATAGGACGAACCAGTGTTATATGATGGGACTGTACTACAAGAGTTCGAATTCTGATCAGATCCCAAGGAGATTTCAATGCCACTGGTGACGATGCGGCAGCTTCTGGACGAGGCGGCCAAGGGCGGATATGGCGTTGGCGCATTCAACGTCAACAACATGGAACAGATTCAGGCGATCATGGAGGCGGCCCGCGAGACCAAATCGCCGGTGATCGTCCAGGCGAGCCGCGGCGCGCGCAAGTATTCCAACGACGCTTCCTGTACCACCTGATGCTGGCCGCCGCCGAGCTCTATCCGGAGATCCCGATGGTGATGCACCAGGACCACGGCAACAGCCCCGAGACCTGCCAGTCGGCCATCGAGCTGGGCTTCACCTCGGTGATGATGGACGGCTCGCTGATGCCCGACGGCAAAACCCCATCCAGCTTCGACTACAACGTCGAGACGACGCGGCGCGTAGTCGAGGCGGCGCATGAGCGCGGCGTGACCGTAGAAGGCGAAATCGGCGTTCTGGGCGGCATCGAAGACGGGCACGGCGCCGGGCGGTACCGGCCTGGAGCATGTCACCGACCCGGACCAGGCGGTGGAATTCGTGGAGCGGACCGGCGTGGACGCCCTGGCGATCGCCATCGGCACGAGCCATGGCGCCTACAAGTTCAACCGCGCGCCCGACGGCGCCGTGCTGAAGATGGACATCCTGATCGAGATCCACAAGCGCCTGCCCAACACCCACCTGGTGATGCACGGTTCCTCCTCGGTGCCCAAGGAACTGGTGGACATCATCAACCAGTACGGCGGCAAGATGCGGCCGACGTGGGGCGTGCCGATCGAGAGATCCAGTTGGGCATCAAGAACGGCGTGCGCAAGATCAACGTCGACACCGACAACCGCCTGGCCATGACCGGGGCGATCCGCAAAGTGCTGTGGGAGACGCCCGAGAAGTTCGATCCGCGCGATTACAACAAGCCGGCCCGCGAGGCCATGAAGAAGGTCGTGGCGCAGCGCATGACCGAGTTCGGCCAGGCCGGCCACGCCGGCGATTTCAAACCGATGACGCTGGAGCAGATGGCCAAGGTTTACAAATCGCAGACGGTCCACGCGTAAGCGCGGATTGGGATTGAGAGAACACAGGCCGGGTTTCCGCGTCCGCGGTCGCCCGGCTTTTTTTGTTTACATCCGGCCGGCCCGGCTGGGCATTGAGCTGCCATCGCATTGGGAGTAAGATCGGGCCAGAATGCGCCTTGCACTGCTGCTCTTTGCACTGCTGGCGAACGAAGTGTCGCTCGCCGGCCAGTCCGTTAGCGCACCTTCGCTAACCCCACAGAAGCCGGCTGGGCCCGCCGCCGGTTCACTGCCGTTCCGATTTTCACTGGTGCCGGGGCTAATGCCGCAGGCGGCCGAAGAGCCGGGCGCGGGCCGGTTTCCGTACCGATTTTCGCTAGCGCCCGGGCTGCTGCCGCAGGCGCCGGAAAAGCCGGCCGCGCCGGCGCGGCCGGGTGCGGGATGGTTTTTCCGTGACTGGAAGCAACTGCTGCCGCCCGAACCAGTGATGATCGCGGGCCATGGCGTGCAATTCGAGGCTGGCCGCTGCGTGATTCCACTGCTGCGAGTGCCGCTGCCCGCACACTACGACGACGAGATCGTCAGGCGGTTGGGTTGGAGGGGCAATGACCAGCCGATGGTCTGGACTCCGCCCCCCGATTGCCCGCTCAGCGCCAAATAGGACGCGTGCTCCTACTGCGCCGCAACGGCGGCTCCCCCGCGCTCGCCCAGCGGCACGAAATGTCGTTCCTGGTGACCGGTGTAGATCTGGCGCGGCCGGGCGATCTTCTGCTCCGCGTCGGCCAGCATCTCCTCCCACTGCGCCAGCCAGCCCACCACGCGCGGGATGGAGAACAGCACTGTGAACAGGTCCGGCCGGAAGCCCATCGCCTCGTAGATGATCCCGGAGTAGAAATCGACGTTGGGGTAGAGCTTGCGCGAAATGAAGTACTCGTCCTCGAGCGCAATCCGCTCCAGCTCCCGCGCCATGTCGATTTTGTGGTTCTCACCTGTGACCATGAAGACCTGGTAGGCGGTGTGCTTGATGATCTGGGCCCGCGGGTCGTAGTTCTTATAGACCCGGTGGCCGAAGCCCATCAGCTTGTGCTTGCCCGCCTTCACCTCCTCGATGTAGCCCGGAATGCGGTCCATCGTCCCGATCTCATCGAGCATCTTCAGCACTTCCTCGTTGGCCCCGCCGTGCAGCGGGCCGGCCAGCGCCGCCGCGCCCGCGGCCACGCACAGATACGGGTCGGCCCAGGAGCTGCCGACGCAGCGCACGGTGTTGGTGGAGCAGTTCTGCTCGTGGTCGGCGTGCAGGATGAAGAGGATGTCCAGCGCCCGCGCCAGCACGGGGTTCTCTACGTACTTGGGCTCAAACATCTTCCACATCATGTTCATGAAGTTGCCGGTGAAGCTCAGGTCGTTGTCCGGATAAATGTATGGCAGTCCGAAGTGATGCCGGTAACAGTAGGCGCAGATGGTCGGCATCTTGGCGATCAAACGCGTGATCTGCAGCCGCCGGTTCTTGGCGTCGTGGATGTTGCGCGCCTCTGGATAAACCGTTGACAGCGCGGCCACGGTCGAGATCAACATCCCCATCGGGTGCGCGTCGTAGCGGTAACCTTCCAGGAATTTCTTCGTCGTCTCGTGCAGCATGGTGTGCCGCTTCACCTGGCCCTCCCAGGCCTCCATTTGCTGGTACGTGGGCAGGTCGCCGTTGAGCAGCAGCCACGCCACCTCCAGGAACGAGCAGTTCTCCGCCAGTTCCTCGATCGGATAGCCCCGGTAGCGCAGAATGCCGAGGTCGCCGTCGATAAACGTGACCGCGCTGCGGCACGAGGCCGTGTTCTGAAACGCCGGGTCGTAGGAGAGCAGCCCGAAATCCTCGGGCCCGGTCTTGATTTTGCGCAGGTCGAGGCCCCGGATCGCTCCGTCTTTGATCGGCGCTTCGTACTGCTGGCCATTTCTTTCGTCAGTAATTTTAAGACGCTCAGCCATGATGTCCTCTCAGCCTATCCGCTTGGGGACATAGATCCCCTGTGCGTATTCAATCTCTATTTGCCCGGACTGTCCATTCCGAATTTTTCCACAATACAAAAACGTACAGGCCGGCTCGCTCCCTGCCATGAGGGGTGTGCCGGCCTGTTTGCACGAAACTGAATCTGAAGCGGCTACATCGCGGCGGCGATAGAGGCGATGACGACGGCGTCGCCCTTCATCTTGCCCTTCACGGTCACTTTCTTGCCGTAAAGGTCCTCCGGCACCTTGGCGGTATTGGCGATCGGGACCACCTTGTCGCCCACCACCAGCACCGGTTTGGCGCCGCCCTTGATGCAGTGCGTCACGCACTTGACAGAAGCTTCGGAGCCATCGTTATGTTTGGCGCCGCACTTGGTTTCGGAGACGTAGCCGGTCCACTCCGCCCCGAAGGCGGCAACGGCGCAAAACGCGAAAACTAAAGCCAGTTTCTTCATGGATTCTCCTGTGAAAGCCGCCCGCGGGGAGCCTCACGGCCCTTGCATCCATAGCCTCCGCGCGAGGCGTATCGATATACCACCACTCTAGTCCGATTTGGCCCACGATTCAAGCTCTCCATTGCTGGGACAGGAGCGCCCGGGCGCCGCCGCCTCCGCGTCCCCCAGCGCAGCCAACCGCGGCAATACGGAGAGACTTACTGATTTTTCCCGGTAAGTAACTGATTTCAAGCGCCCGAAGCGGTAAGGCCCTTACCGTTTCCCCAATGATGGGCGCAGGAATGTCCTTACAGTCGGAACAGTTCCTTCAGCCGCCGCGTCTGCACCCGGCTCACCGGGATCTCGCTGTTCTTCTTGTCGTTCATGCGCAACTGGTAGCTCGACTTGAACCAGGCGATGACTTCCTTGATGTGGTTGATGTTGACCAGGTAGCTGCGGTGCGCCCGCCAGAACGAGGCCGGGTCCAGGTTGGCCTGCATCTCCTCGATCGTCTTGAAGCTCGCCTGGCCCTCCACCGTGGTCGTCACCACCGTGATCAGCCCGTCGTCGATGGTGGCGTAAATGATGTCCCCCGCGTTGACCACCAGGTTGTGCCCGCCGGTCCGGACCACGATCTTGTTGCGCGCCGGCCACGCCGGCCCCGCCGTGGCCGCCGGTTCCGGATCCAGCATCTGCCGCCGCGCGCGCTCCACCGTCAGGCTCAATCGCTCACGGTCCACCGGCTTCACGAGGTAATCCAGCACCTCCAGCCGGAACGCCTCCAGCGCGTACTGGTCGTAAGCCGTGCACAGTACGAACGACGGCATCGGCGCCTGGTCCGCCCGGAGCTTGTTGATCACGCCCAGCCCGTCCAGCCCCGGCATCTGCACGTCCAAAAACACCAGGTCCGGTGCGTGTTGTTCAATCACCGCCACGGCCTCCAGGCCGTTGTGCGCCGTGGCCACGACATCGATTTCATTGAACTCGCGCAGCAGAAAAACCAGCTCGTCCAGGGCCGGTGCTTCGTCATCCGCGACCACGGTCGGAATAGCGGCTGTCGCACGAACCTGCATCCAGTTGATAGGATAGCAGTTGGAGTCTTGTTTTCCCGGCCCTCATGGGACCGGCCTGGAGTAATTGTTTTGTCATCGCAATCCCCCGTCACAATCGCCCCCGCCGAGGGCAAGCTGGGCGTCCTGATTCCCGGTATCGGCGCTGTTTCCACTACATTCATTGCGGGCGTCGAAGCCGTCAAACGCGGGCTCGGCCTGCCGGTCGGCTCTCTCACCCAACTCGCCACCATCCGCCTCGGAAAGCGCACCGACGGCCGCAGCCCGTATATCAAGGACTTCGTGCCGCTGGCCGGCCTGGACGACCTCGTGTTCGGCGGCTGGGACATTTATGAAGACACCGCCTACGAGGCCGCGGCCAACGCTCAGGTTCTGGAAAAAAGCCTGCTCGAGCAGGTGAAGGAACCGCTGCAGGCCATCCAGCCGATGAAGGCGGTTTTCGACCACGAATACGTCCGCCGCATCGACGGCCCCAACAAGAAAACCACGGGCACGAAGATGGACAAGGCGCAGGCCCTCATGGCCGACATTAAGGAGTTCCGCCGCGCGCACGGCTGTTCGCGGCTGGTCATGATCTGGTGCGGCTCGACCGAGGTTTTCCATCGCCCCTCGGCCGTGCATGAGACGCTGGCCGCGTTTGAGGAAGGCCTGCGCCGCGACGATCCTGAAATCGCCCCCAGCCAGATCTACGCCTACGCCGCGCTGATGTCCGGCGTGCCATACGCCAACGGCGCGCCCAACCTGACCACCGACGCCCCGGCCCTGCGCGACTTGGCCCGCGACCGCAACCTGCCCATCTGCGGCAAGGATTTCAAGACCGGCCAGACCTTCATGAAGACGCTCATCGCGCCCGGCCTGAAGGCCCGCATGCTGGGCGTCCACGGCTGGTTCTCGACCAACATTCTCGGCAACCGCGACGGCGAAGTTCTGGAAGATCCCGGCAGCTTCAAATCGAAGGAAGAGACCAAGCTCTCGGTGCTCGAGTACATCCTCCAACCGAAGCTCTACCCCGACCTTTATGCGAAGCTCTATCACGCCGTGCGCATCAACTATTACCCGCCGCGCGGCGACTCCAAGGAAGGCTGGGACAACATCGACATCTTCGGCTGGCTCGGCTACCCGATGCAGATCAAGATCGACTTCCTGTGCCGCGACTCGATTCTCGCCGCGCCGCTGGTGCTCGACCTGGTGCTGTTCCTCGACCTGGCGCAGCGCTGCGGCATGCGCGGCATCCAGGAGTGGCTGAGCTTCTACTTCAAGGCTCCCATGACCGCGCCCGGCCTGTACCCCGAGCACGACATTTTCATCCAGCTCATGAAACTGAAAAACACCCTGCGCTGGATGCGCGGCGAGGACCTGATCACGCACCTCGGTCTCGAGTACTATGACTGACCCACGTCACAACGGCGTCCCGCATGCCAATGGTCATTTCGCCCCGGATTCGGAGGAGCCCGGCATTAAGCAGATGAGAGTCCTGGTTATCGGCGGCACGACGTTTATCGGACGGCACCTGGTCTCCACGCTCGTCAAACACGAGCACGAGGTGACCATCCTGCACCGCAAGCCCGTCCACGAATTCGGCAAGAAGGTCGAGAACATCCAGGCCGACCGCAACGACCTCGAGCAGATGAAGCGCGCCCTGGCGGGCAAGGACTTCGACGCGCTGTTCGACAACGTCTATGACTGGGAGCGCGGCACGCCCGCCTCGGTCGTTGACGGCCTCGGCAAAATGCTCTGCGGCCACGTCGGCCGCTACGTCTTCATGTCCAGCGTCGCGGCCTACGGTGACGGCCTGAATCACCACGAGGGCGACGCCCTGGCCCCCGACGACTGGCCCGACCGCTACGCCCGCCACAAGGCCCAGAGCGAGCGCGCCCTGTTCAAGCTCCACCAGCGCTTCGGCCTGCCGGCCGTCACTCTGCGTCCGCCCTACATCTACGGCCCCGCCAATCCCTTCTACCGCGAGCAGTTTTTCTGGGACCGCATGCGCGACAAGCGGCCCCTGATCCTGCCCGGCGACGGCCGCCGCCTGATGCAGTTCGTGTATGTGAAGGATGTGGTCGCGGCCATGCTCAAGGCCGTCGAGTCACCCGCCGTGGTCGGGCACGCCTTCAACATCGGCAACCCGCGCGCCCTCACACAGGCCGAATTCATCGATCTGCTGGCCGCCGCCGCCGGCAAGGAGACCAAGGTGGTGCGCGTCCCGCGCGAGCGCATCCTGCGCGCCGGCGGCCACCCCACGGGCCCGCATCTCTATTTCGGCGTGTACTTCGATCTGGCGCCCATCACCATGCTGGTCAATAAGGCCCAGCGCATGCTCGCCTTCAAACCGTGCAGCATGGCCGACGGTCTCAAAGAGACCTACAAATGGTACCAGCGGCACCACGAGCGCCCGGCCGTCGACTACAGCTTCGAGGACCAGCTACTGGGCTTCGCGCAGATTGCCAGCTAACCACTCCTTATCCCGCCTCGGACGGGGGAGCGGAGCATGTCCCAACGCCGGCTTCGGTCTCCAACAGGACCCCATTCCGGCTGCAGTCGGCTCGCCAGCCGATTCTTGTCCCACCCCCGCCGTTGGCCCACCGTCCGAGCCCTCTTGACACCGGATCTATCATCAATTGGACTGACCGTCTCGGGGAGCCGCTATCTGTGCTATTTGAAAAGAGAATATCTAGCGAACATAAAACCGAAAGATAGGGATTAAACTACTCATTCTAAAAATGATAAATGGCAATTGGCTTTGTTCCTCACTTTTTGTTTTGCGCGCCGCTGCGGCGCCGCCCGCTCCCGCTGCCGACTCTCCTCTTCACGCCCTCTGGGCGCCTTCCTGACGCCCGGATTTCCGCGCCAACCCGGCCTGCGGCTCAGGTGAGGAAATAGACCGAGGCGAACGCCGCCAGCGCCGCGCCAAGCTGCAGCGCCAGGACGCCCAGCGCCTGCCCTGTAGAGCGTGGCAGCCATTTGATCGCGAAGTACGCCACGATGGGGAGCTGCAGCACCATGAGGATCTGGAAGATGTGCGCCGCGGCTCCCTCATCGGCTTCATGGACAATGCCATACATCGCCGCGTGACCCACTACCAGGCCCAGGCCGGCCAGGGACATCGCCACCGGAAGCCAGGCGCTCCACTGCTTCATGGGTGAGACGTTCGTCATCGGTGTGTCGTTCATCGAAAACCTCCGCGGCCCGCGACTCCGCGGAACCATAATGGGAAGTACTTTGTACTATAAAGGCAAAAACGCTCCTTGTCAATAGGCTGATCGACGATCCTGTTGCCGCCCTCCCTGCCCCGCGCCCGGCGCTACTTCAGATCGACCACGCAGCGGAATCCCAGCGTCCCGGCGCGGTCTTTCGACGGCGCGATCAGCAGGTACTTGCCGTGCTCGTTCAGCTTGTAGGTGTTGGGGAAATACCACATCGAGCCCTGCGGCTTGTAATACGTCCCGCCCTTCACGATCCCCGCCCAGGTGTGCTCGTCCACGAACTCGTCGGTCCACTGCCACACGTTCCCGACCATGTCCATCGCGCCGTACGGGCTGGCGCCCTTGGGGTAGGCATCCACATCCGTCGGCGGGCGCATCGAGCGGCCCTTTTCCTGCACCGCCACCGCCGTCGCGTCGAACTCGTTGCCCCACGGATACAGCCGCCCATCAGTCCCCTGCGCCGCGTACTGCCATTCCCATTCGTGCGGCAGCCGCTTGCCCGCCCACTGGGCGTAGGCCCGCGCGTCGGCCAGTGAGACCCACGTCACGGGCTTGTTGCCCCAGCCCTCGGGATACGTGCCGTTCTTCCAGTCGCGCAGGAAGTTGTGGTCATCGGCCGGATGATACCCCGTCGCGCCGATGAACTGCTTGAACTGGGCGTTGGTCACCGGGTATTTGTCGATCGCGTAGCTGTGCATCTGCAGCAACTCGCGATGGTGCCGCCGCGGCGATGGCTCCCACGGGAATTGCACGTCCACGCCGATGTCGTCGCCGCCCTCGATCATGATGCCCGACGTCTGGAACTCGTACGGCCCGGCCGGAATCGCCACCATGCCTTCCGGCGCCGCCGCCGCCCGCGCCGTCCCCGCGATCTCGACCATCTTCTGCGGCAGCACCTGCCACTCGTGCGAATACTCGCTCAGAGGCTTCGCCGTCAGCGCCTTCATCTCCTGCAGGAACGAGCCCAGCCCCGCCGGCGCCGCTGGGACCGCCAGCACGGCTCCGAATCCGTTGGCCTCCATGTCGAAGCTCAGCACCACGCCGGCGCCCTCTCGTGCGGGGGTGAGTTCCACGCCATGATACACGTCGTAGTAACGCACTTGCGCATCAGCGGGAATCGCCAGTTGCCGCCCCTTCACGTCGTATGGGTCGCGATTCACCATCGTCCACAGCGTCGCGCCCGCGCCCGGAAACTTCGACGCAAAGATGCCGTACTGCAGCGTCGGCGTATGCGGCTCCCAATCCGGGCTCACCAGCAGTTCGGCGAACTGGCGTTCCATCTTCGCCACGCGCCGGATCGCTTCCCCATCGCGCGGCGTGATCCCGTTCCAGATGCCCCAGATGTTCTCCCAGCTTTCGTATCCCACGCCGTTGAAAAACGCGGCCTGCAGATTGTCCGTCTTGTCTTTATTCCAGCGGTCGCAGATGTTCACCATGTGCCGCGTCTCGAGCCATTTGAAGCGGCTGACCCCCGGAACCCACGGGTACTTCCAATAACCCCAGGTTTGCGTGTTCCACATCAGCAGCTCTTCGTTCGCCGGCCCGCCCTCGGGTTCCAGCACCACCGGCCGCCCGGCCGCGTCGGTGGCCGTCTTGTAGGCCCGCGGGATGCCGTTGAAGGTGTCGCCGTTGATCCCGTCCGAGCCCGTCGCCACGGCAATCCTGGCCGCCGCCTCCCAATACGGAATCCCGACGTCGCGCGTCCCCACATCCCACGGCATCGTCGGCCAGAAGACCTTTACGCCGCGCCGGTGAAAGTCGGCGATCATCTGCCGCAGCGCCTCCACGCCGCCCGGCATGTCATAGTGCAGGTCGAACTCGTTGCGGTTGTCGATGCCGATGTTCGGATACACCGGCCACAGCAGCACACTGTCGATCCCGCCGTAGCGCTTCTCCAGGTCGTCCAGGTAGCGGTCCACGGTGTAGCGCCGCTGGGCCGCGTCGTACAGATAGCGGTCCTCCACCATCACCTGCGGCTGGATGAAATTGCGCTGCGACCACCTCAGCTCCGGCCGCTCGTACTCCGCGCCGTCATAGCCCATTCGAATATGCTTCTCGTACCGCCAGCGCTTCTGCTGCTCCAGCCAATCCTGGAACTCCGCCTTCTGCGGCGGTCCCGGAATGATCTCCCCATCCGGCGGATACTTGCTGTCCTGGGCCCGCGCGATCGTGCCGCCACCGGCCCACACGCACGCCAGCGCCAACGCTCCAGTTACCCGGGATAGAACGATCAGCCTGTTTTTCATGCTGCTCATTCTATCCCGCCAGCCGCGCCCCCTGAATTGGCTCCCGAGGAATCTCTGGTTTCAATTGCATGCTGAGTGCGCACTTTTGCCCGGATTTCCCACTGCATCGATTGGGTGATAAATTGCCTCAGGGGACGCTGTATGCAAACGATCCATTTCATCGACTCGCACACCGCCGGCGAGCCCACGCGCCTGGTCGTTCGACGGCGGTCCCGATCTCGGCGTCGGGCCGCTCACCGAACGCCTGGAGCGCTTGCGCTCGGAGCACGACTTGTTTCGCTCGGCCGTGGTCAATGAACCGCGCGGCTCCGACGCCGTGGTCGGCGCCCTGCTGTGCCCGCCCGTCGACCCCGCCTGCGCCGCAGGCGTCATCTTCTTCAACAACGTCGGCTATCTCGGCATGTGCGGTCATGGGACCATCGGCCTGGTGGCCACGCTGGCCTGGATGGGCCGCATCGGCGCCGGCGTCCATCGCATCGAAACGCCCGTCGGCGTCGTCACCGCGGAACTCCACGAAAACGGCGAAGTGACCCTCGGCAACGTGCCCGCTTACCGCCTGCTCCGCAACGCCATTGTGGACGTGCCCGGTCATGGCGACGTGCACGGCGACGTGGCCTGGGGCGGCAACTGGTTCTTCCTCACCTACGACCACCGATATCCGCTGGATCTGGACCATCTGGAGGAGCTCGCGGGCTACGCCTGGGCCATCCGCCGGGCCCTGCGCGAGCAATGCGTGCATGGCGCGGGCGGCCGTGAGATCGACCACGTCGAGCTGTTCTCCAAGCCCACGCCCGATGCGCCCAGCCGCAACTTCGTGCTGTGCCCCGGCAAGGCCTACGACCGTTCGCCCTGCGGCACCGGCACCAGCGCCAAAATGGCCTGCCTGTGGGCCGACGGGTTGCTCGAGCCCGGCCAGCCCTACCGCCAGCAGAGCATCGTCGGCAGCCTGTTCGAGGGTTACGTCGAGGAGCGCAACGGCCAACTCTGGCCATTTATCCGCGGCTCGGCTTTCGTAACCGCCGAAGGACGCCTCATCTTGGACGAACGCGACCCCTTCCGCTGGGGGATCCGCCCGTGACGTCACCGTCATTCCGCAGCGCCGTAGCGGTGCCTGGCGCGCTGAATCACGGTGTTTTCGCCGGCCGGCGGTGCCGCGGATGAGCTCCAGTTTCGATGTCGTGATCGCCGGAGCGGGCATCGTCGGCGCGGCCTGCGCCCTGGAACTGACCCGCTCAGGGCTGCGTGTGGCTGTGGCCGATCCGGCCTTCCCGGGCGCCGGCGCCACCGCCGCCGGCATGGGCCATCTGGTTGTCATGCAGGACTCCGAACCTCAGTTCCGGCTGACGGCCTGGTCGCGGCAATTGTGGCATGAACTGGCTCCCGAGTTGCCCGCCGAAGCCGAATACTCGCAATGCGGTACCGTCTGGGTGGCCGCGGACCCAGAAGAACTCGCTGCCGCCCGCCGCCTGCGCGATTCCGCCGCGGCGCGCGGGTTGCAGGCCGAATTGCTGGACCCTGCCGAGTTGGCGGAGGTCGAGCCGCAGCTTCGGCCCGGCCTCGCCGGCGGCCTGCTAATCCCAGAAGACGCAGTGGTTTACGCGCCAGAGGTGGCGCGCTGGATGATGCGCCGCGCGGTCGCCCTGGGTGCGGTGTTGCGGCAGGGCGCGGCAGTCGTCTCCATGGGCGGCGGTTTGGCCAAACTGAGTGACGGCACAGCGTGGAGCGCTTCCGCGCTCCTCAACGCCGCCGGCACGGACGCTGCGCGGCTGGCGCCCGGCCTGCCGGTCCAGCCGCGCAAAGGCCACCTGGTGATCACCGATCGCTGCCCGGGCTTCCTCCGCCACCAGGTCGTCGAGCTGGGCTATACCAAGAGCGCACAAGCACTTACGGGCGAAAGTGTGGCCTTCAATGTAGCTCCGCGGCCGACCGGGCAGGTGCTGATCGGCTCCTCCAGGCAGAGCGGCGTGGGCAGCGCCGGGATCGACCGGCCGATTCTGGAAGCGTTGTTGCGGCGCGCCTGCACCTACATGCCGGGCCTGCGCCAACTGAGCGCCATCCGCGCCTGGACCGGCTTGCGCGCGGCGACGCCCGACAAGCTGCCGCTGATCGGCCCATATCCCCAGACTAAGGGCGTATGGGTTGCGGCCGGACATGAGGGGCTGGGCATCACCACCGCGCTGGGCACGGCGCGGCTCATCGCGGCACACCTGACGGGTCGCGCGCCGGAGATCCCCGCCGAACCATATCTTCCTTCTCGTCATATCGATGTGGATGGAGCGCAAAGTCATGGGTGAGACCGTGCGGATCATCCTCAACGGCCGGGAGCGCGACGTGCCGGCGGGTGCGACGTTGGCCTCGGCACTGCTCGCGCTGGGGCTGACACACTTCCGCACGTCGGTCCACGGCGAGCCGCGCGCGCCGCTGTGCGGCATGGGCGTGTGCCAGGAGTGCCGTCTGACGGTGGATGGGCGAATGCACGTGCGCGCCTGCCTGCTGTTGTGCCGCGAGGGCATGCGCGTGGAGACGGGAACTATATGAAGACACGGGAGCGCGATGTGCTGGTGGTGGGCGCCGGTCCGGCGGGGACCGCGGCCGCCTGCAGCGCGGCCGGGTGCGGACGCACGGTGCTGCTGGTGGACGAAAATCCGGCCTGCGGCGGCCAGATCTGGCGCGCGGGCGAATCCGCTGCTGTGCAACCGGCCGCGGCGCCAAGAGCGGCCAGGAAATGGTTGCACAGGCTGGGGTCGAGCGGCGTCGAGATCCTGACCGGCGCGGCGGCGTTTGAGGTCCATCCTGGAGAGCGCCGGGTGCGCTTCGAACGCGAATTCGAGCCTCTGGAAGTCCGCTACCGGCGCCTGATCCTGGCCACCGGAGCGCGCGAGCTCTTTCTTCCGTTTCCCGGCTGGACGCGGCCAGGCATCATCGGCGCGGGCGGCATTCAGGCGCTGGTCAAAGGCGGATTCCCGCTTGCTCGAAAGCACGTGCTCGTGGCCGGCTCGGGGCCGCTGCTGCTGGCCGCGGCGGCGCTGCTGCGCCGGCATGGGGCGACAGTCGTGGGAATTCTGGAGCAGACGCCGTGGAAGAGATTCTCTCGATTTTCATTAGGGTTATGGAGATATCCGGAGAAATTACTTGAAGCCACCGGGCTGATTCTGGCCCGGGCTGGCGTGCCCGTGCGCACCGGCTGGTGGGTGGTGGGTGCCGGCAGCGACAGGGCCGACGACCCCGACCGCCTGGAGTGGGTCGAAGCGAGCAATGGCGACAAAGTGGCCAAGATATGGTGCGACCTGCTGGCCTATGGCTATGGGTTGGTGCCCAACATTGAACTGGCGCAGCTGGCGGGCTGCCGGGTGAGGGGCGGCGCGGTGGAAGTGGATGAGTGGCAACAGAGCAGCATCGACGGCGTCCTGGCGGCGGGCGAGATCACGGGCATCGGCGGCGCGGAGCTGAGCTTGGCGGAGGGTTGCATCGCCGGATATGCCGCCGCGGACCAGCCGCACCGGGCGCGGGCGCACCTCGTGGCGCGCGCCCGCCAGCGCCGTTTTGCCGCGGAGCTGGAGCGCGCGTTCGGGTTGCGCGAGGAGCTGAAGAACGCCGTCACGGCGGAGACGATCGTGTGCCGCTGCGAGGACGTCGCGGCGGGCCGGCTGGGCGAATACGGGTCGTGGAAAGAAGCCAAGATGGCAACGCGCTGCGGCATGGGCGCGTGCCAGGGCAAGACGTGCGGCCCGGCGGCGGAGTTCCTTTACGGCTGGCACGCGGAGAGCGTCCGTCCGCCGGTTGTGCCGGTGCGCGTGGGAACACTGGCGGGAGAGCCCGATCCGGACTGAGCCGGCGCGGCCCGGAACGCCTTGCGGCAAGCGGCTTGCGCGTGCTGGCCCTTCCCCTCGGCAGAGCTTGGAAATACAATAAGCTGTGCCAAATCATTGTCCCTGAGCACAAGGGAGAAACGAGGGTCCTGATGAAACTGAACGTCAAAGCATTGGCTCTGGCGGCGGGCATTCTGTGGGGCGCGGCGATGTTCGTAATCACCCTCTCAGCTCTGTGGCGTGGAGCCGGAGATCACCTCAGCCTGCTGCGCGGCATTTACTGCGGCTATCGGGTCAGCTACCTGGGCAGTGTCATCGGTCTGGTTTACGGCTTCGCGACCGGGCTGCTGGGTGGGGCGCTGTTCGCCTGGCTGTACAACCGAATGGTCAAGGAAGTGTAGCGAGGTCCGGCACCTCGCGGTCACAAGCGGCGATTGAACAATGTCCCGGCGATGGTGATGAACCTTTACCAGGGCCTGGCGGAAGTTGTTCTCTGTGCACACCTCGTCTGGATCGCGTGGGTGATCTCGGGCTGCCTGCTGACCCGCCACAGCGCGTTTCTGCGGTGGTTCCACATCCTCTCGTTGCTGTACGGCATCGTGATCGAGGCCGGCCCCTGGTACTGCCCGCTGACGCTGCTGGAGCAGGCGCTGATGAACAGAGCCGGCCTGACCCCCTATCACGAGGGCTTTGTGATCCATTATTTGCAAGCTGTGATCTACCCGGATGTCTCGCCGCAGCTTCTGATGTGGGTCGGAACAGCGGTCTGCGCCGTCAACCTGGGCGTCTATGCGTGGCGCTTCCGGACTCGCGCCGGGACTCGGGTCTGAAGCCTCCTCCCACGGCCAAAGGGCCGTTCCAGCTGCAACAGTCGCCGGATACACTGACGCTGGGGTCCGATCCCGATCATCATGCGGACTGCGCCGCGGGGAACCGCCTGAGGATTCGCCCGTTCCTTCGGGCATGGTGAGTACGCTGCAGATTCCGTGATCGGGCCGGGGCGCTGCCGGCATAGCCGGATCGGGATGCCGGTCCAATCCAGGCAGCCGGCGCAACGGACGCGACCGAGCGCCAGCGGCGTACTTTCACGACACTTGAAGCGACAATTCGCCGTGGCTCCAAGCCCGGTCGCCGGATGGTCCGCCGGGCGCCGCTAGTTGACGGTAAAGGTCAGCGCATTGGAGGCATTGGCTCCGGGGTTGACGACGGTGACCTTCACGCCGGCCGCCGTGGCGATGTCGGAGGACGGGACAGAAGCCGTGAGCTTGCCGGCGCTTACGAACGTCGTCGCCAGCGTCTTGGCGCCCCAGTGGGCAACCGCCCCCGAGGCGAAGCCGCTGCCGTTGATGGTCAGGGTGAAACCCGCTCCGCCGTGCAGCACCGAGCTGGGACTCAGGCTGGTGAGCGTCGCCGCCGGGGCCAGAATGGTGAATGTCGCCGGGGCCGTAGTGGTGCCCAGCAGCACCACCGTAACGCCGACCGTGCCCGGAGTCGTGATCAGGCTGGCCGGGACCGTTGCCAGGAGCTGGCCGGAGCCGACAAACGTCGTCGCCAGTGCGGTGGTTCCCCAATAGACCCTCGCACCGGAGTGGAAGCCCGAACCGCTTACCTGCAGGATAAAGCCGGGTCCTCCTGCCAGCGCCGAGCTGGGCGTCAGAGTGATCGAGCTGAGCAGCGGCGTGATGGTGAAGGTCACCGCGGCCGAAGTGTTGCCCAGGAGTTTCACGGTGACGCTGGCCGTGCCGGCCGAGGCGATGTCGGTCGCCGGAACGGCCGCGGTGAGCGTGGTGGAGCTGACATAAGTGGTCGTCAGCGCCGTGCCGTTCCAGAGTACCTTCGCGCTGGGGAGGAAGTTCGAGCCGGTGGCCGTCAGGGTGAAGGCTGCGCCGCCGGCCACTGCCGAGGTGGGACTGATACTGGTCAGCACGGGTTGGGGCTTGATGGTGAACGTCGCGCCGCCCGAGGTGCCGCCGATGGTCTTCACAGTGATCGTGGCCGTGCCCACACCCGCGATCAGGCTGGCCGGCACCGCGGCGGTGATCTGGCCGCCGCTCACGAAAGTGGTCGTCAGCGCCGTGGCGTTCCAATAGGCCACCGCTCCGGTGACGTAGTTGGTTCCGTTAATCGTCAGGGTGAAGGCCGGGCCGGCCGCAGCGGCCGAGCTGGGGCTCAGGCTGGTGATGGTTGGCGGCGGGGGGATGACGGTGAACGGTAACGCATTCGACGCGACGCCATTCAGCTTCACCGTGACATTGACCGTGCCGGCGGTGAGCAGCAGGCTGGACGGAACCCCGGCCGTGAGATGGTTGGAGTCATTGTAGGTCGTCGTCAGTGCCGTAGTGCCCCAATAGACCGTCGCGCCAGAGAAGAAATTCGCACCTGTGACCGTCATATTGAAGCCCGAGCCGTTCTCGTTCGCCGAATTCGGATTCAGCATCGAGATCGAGGGTGGAGGATAGATCGTGAACGTCGCCGGGGCTGAAGTGCCGGCCGAGTCCACGGTGACGCTGGCCGTGGTGGCTGTGGCGACATAGCTGGCCGGAATGGTCACGGTGAGCGTGCCGGGGCTGCCGGGCGTCGTCGTCAGTGGCGTGCCGTTCCACAGGACCACCGCTCCGGGGAAGAAATTCGTGCCCGTGACCGTCAGCGTAAAGCCCGCTTGTCCCGCCGTGGCCCAAGCTGGGCTCAATTCTGTAATAGCCGGCGGCTCCGTGTCCAGACGGAACGCAACGTCCGGAGCGCCGGACTGCTGGCCATAGCCGACTACCTGCCCATAGTCATTGATCCCGTAAGCCGCTTCCAACTGCCAGCCGGAGTTGACGGGCAGCAGCGTGTTCAGATCGGCCATGCTGCCACTCGAGTAGAGGAAGGCGTCCGTGCCGCTCCCGGTGTCCGAGTAACCGACGATTTGTCCGGCAGCGTTGATGGCGACGGCCGCGCTGGTACTCCCTCCCAGAGTGCCCAGGTCGGCCATGGGGCCGCCGGAAATGAGGAAGGCATGCGCGGCGCCGCCCGCGGTGTCCGCGGAACCGGTGATCTGTCCGCTGTCGTTGATGGCAATGGCTGAGCTGGTGGCGCCACCGAGCGTGCCCAGGTTGACCATGCCACCCGCCGTGGTGTATGAGAAGGCATGCGTGTTGCCTCCCGATACCTCTGAGGCACCGACGATTTCACCGCTGTCGTTGACGCCGACGGCGGCGCTGTTCAGGCCGCCAAGCGTCCCCAGGTCGGTCATGCCGCCGGATTTCGTGTACGAGAAGGCATGCTCTGAGCCGTCCGCGCGGTAGGAGTAACCGACGATCTGTCCGCTGCTGTTGATGCCATAGGCGAAGCTGTCGGGGCCGCCGAGGGTGCCCAGGTCGGTGAAGACGCCGTTGGCATACAGAAAAGCGTGAAAGCCCTGGCCGTTCTTGGCCCAGGCGTAGCCGACGATCTGTCCCACGTCATTGATGGCGGTGGCCACGCCGTTGGGTCCCAGAGCGCCCCCCAGCAGGCCCAGATCGACCATGCCGCCGAGCGTCGTGTAGGAGAAAATGTCATCGGAGCCGGCAGTGGTAGAGGAATCGCCGACAATCTGTCCGCTATCGTTGATGGCGCGGGCATAACTGTAAAGGCCGCCGAGCGTGCCGAGGCTGGTAATCGGATCCGCCAGGGCCGCCGGAGCCCCCACCACCGCGGCCAGACACGCAGCGATGGCCAGGGATCCCGGCGTCAACATTCTGAGTATTCCGGCGCAACCGGCGGCCGGGCGGCGGGCGGTGTGCCGCAGCTCGGGGCCGCATGGAGCGGGCGCGGACAGCGCGCCGCTGCGAGGTGATTCAGATTCAATAGTTCGCACGGTTTCCCCCGTTATTTCAATTGGCTGCAACAAGACTTGGGTGTCCAGTATGTGCTTCGGACACTCTGATCGCTTTCAGATTTTACACCCTCTTCCTCTTTATCGCGCGGAAAAGGCCTTTTACCACTACTAAATGTTGAATGATCATTAAAAAGCAGTTTCCGGGACCCGGCGGCGTAGGGCGATCCGGGGATGGCGCGACCGCGGCCCGGCGTCTACGCGATACTGGGCTTGATTGGCGCGCCGGCGGCCGAGAGGGGCCGGCGGCGCATACCGGGGACGAACCCGCAGGGAGCTGAGAGACATGGCCAAGGAATATGACCTGACGCCCAAACTAGTGCCGCACGTTCAGACGGCGCTGCGGCGTATACAGACCGCGATCCCGGCGCCGGGCTCGGTGGCGGCGCTGGAGGCGCTGGCGCGTTGGGAGCCGGTGGCCATGCGCGGCCAGCCGCCGATCATGTGGGATCACGCCGAGGGATTCCAGGTGTACGACGCCTTCGGCAACTGCTGGATCGACTGGAGCTCGGGCGTTCTGATCACCAACGCGGGCCACGGCCGGCAGGAGATTTGCGACGCGATCAGAGGCCAGGCCACCAAGGGTCTGCTGACGACGTATTGTTTCCCCAACCAGGAACGCGCGCAACTGGTGGAGCGGTTCGCCGGGCTGCTTCCCGAGCCGCTCAAGAAGGTGTTCCTGCTGACTACCGGTTCGGAAGCCGTGGAATGCGCCATCAAGCTGTGCCGCGCGTGGGGCGTGCGCCACGGCGGCCGGGCCAAGAACGTGATCGTCTCCTTCGAGAAGGGTTTTCACGGGCGCACGCTGGGCGCGCAGCAGGCGGGCGGAATCCCGGCGCTGAAGGAGTGGATCGTCAACCTCGACCCGGGCTTCGTGCAGGCGCCGTTTCCCGACGGCTTCTGGACTCGGGACATTTCCTTTGACCTGTTCGAGCGCAGCCTGCGGGAGGCGGGCGTCGAGCCGCGAAACGTCGCCGGCGTGTTGATGGAGACCTACCAGGGGGGCACGGCGGCGTTCGCGCCGGCGGCCTATGCGCGCAGCCTGCGCGAATGGTGCGACCGCCATGGGGCGCTGCTGGTGTTGGACGAAGTGCAGGCCGGATTTGGCCGCACCGGGACGCTGTGGGGGTTCGAACATTACGGCGTGGTGCCCGACCTGGCGTGCTTCGGCAAGGGCATCTCGAGTTCGCTGCCCATCTCGGCCGTGGCCGGGCGCGCGGAGTTGATGGACCAGTTCGGCCCGGGCAGCATGACCTCCACGCACAGCGGCAACCCGGTGTGCTGCGCGGCCGCGCGGGCTTCGATTGAGCTCATCCTACGGGAAAACCTGGTCGTGAAAAGCGCGCAACTGGGCGCCCTGCTGCACGCGCGCCTCCACCAGATTCAGCAGTCGCATCCGGAAATTGGCGCGGTGCTGGGCAAGGGTTTGGTGGCGGGGTTCATTTGCGTTCATCCGGAGAGCGGGCAGCCGAACGGCGAACTGGCGTGGGAGATCGTGCGGCGATCCATCGAAAAAGGTGTGCTGATGTTCAGCCCGGTGGGTTACAACGGTTCGACGGTCAAGATCGCGCCGCCGCTGTGCATCACCGAAGAGGCGCTGACGGAGAGCCTGGAGGCCTTCGAAGAGGCCGTCAACGAAAGCCTGGCGCGGCCGGAGGCGGCGCGATGAACCCGCTCGAAGTAACCGTCGTGGGCGGGGGGATGATCACCCACGATCAGATCCTGCCGTCGCTATACAGCCTGCAACGCCAAGGCGTCATCGGGCCGATCGCGGTGTGCGCGCTGAATGCCCGGCCGCTGCGCGACCTCGCGCGGTCGGAGCAGTTCGCGCGCGCGTTTCCGGGCCAATCGTTCGTTCCGTTTCCGCCGCTGGACACAGACCCCGACGCGCCGCAACCAGACTTGTACGCACGAGTGATCGCCGGGATGCCGCCGCGCAACCTGGTGGTGGTGGCGCTGCCGGATCACCTGCATTTCGAGGCCATCATGACGGCGCTGGGCGCCGATCAGAACGTGCTGAGCGTTAAGCCGCTGGTGCTCAACGCCACTCACGCGACGGAGATCGAGCGCGAGGCCCGCGCGCGCGGATTACTGGTCGCGGTCGAGTATCATAAACGTCTCGACGACCGCAGCCTGATGGCCCGCCGGGCGTATCGCCAGGGACTGTTCGGCGAATTCCGGCTCGGCACGTGCTGCCTGCTGGAGAAGTGGTACTACCGCCATTCCAATTTTCAGAACTGGTGCACTGTGCAGAACTCCGACGCCTTCACCTATATCGGCTGCCACTACGTGGACCTGGTGCATTTCATCACCGGACTGCTGCCGGTCTCGGTCTCGGTTTACGGAGTGATAGACAAGTACCCCAACGGGCGCGAGGGATTTCTGTGGACCGATGCGCGGGTGATTTGGAACAACCACGCGTGCCTGAACGTGCAGAACGCGCTCGGCTTCCCCGATGACGCCCCGGGCAGCAACACGCAGGGATTGACGCTGTATTGCGCCGGCGCGGATAAGGGCGCGCTGATCGCACACTCCGACCAGTACCGCGGCCTTTCCTACTCCTACCTGCGGACGCCTGGAGGGCCCGGATCGACTTTGTACGCCGAGCCCAGCCCGGACTATTTCCAATACGTCGATCTGGGCGGCGGCGGCCTGACGCCGGTGGGTTACGGCTACCGTTCGATCGAGCACATCGTGCGCGCCGTGGCGCGGCTGGAGCAGGAGTGCGACTCGGCGCAGAGCCGGCGCCAGGCGACTGGCGGAGATCGACCAGGCCGGCATCATCGCCACGCCGGCCAACAGCAGCTATAACGAGCGCGTGATTGAAGCCGCCCGCTGGTCGATCCTGAACGGCGCGCGCGAGGCGCGTATCGAATACCCCGCATCATCGGTCGAGAGTGCTACGTGATGGACGCCATCGGCGCCACAATCCGCCCGGCTGGCGCGCCGCATTACCGTCCGCTGTTTCGCACAGTTTCGTAAAGCGCGACGATGTTCCCGGTCGGCGTGTTGGCCTGGATGTTATGGCATGGCGCCACGATATAGCCCTTGCAACGCGCGAACGCGGCAATATTATCCTCCACTTCGCGACGCACGTCGGCTGGAGTGCCGAAGGGCAGCGTCTGTTGGTTATCGACGCCTCCGTGGAACACCACCCGGCCGCCGAAATCGCGGGCCAGCGCGGCGCGCTCCATGCCGCGGCAGCGCCATTGGATTGGATTGAGCACGTCGATGCCTATGTCGAGCAGATCGGGGATCAACGGGCGGATCGCGCCGTCGTCGTGGTGGAAGACGCGCACGCCGTGGCGATGCGCGAGGTCGATCACGCGGCTGAGCGTGGGGCGCAGAAAACGCCGGAACAGCGCCGGGCTCATCAGCAGCGATTCCTGGGTGCCGAGGTCTTCGGCGACATACACGAGGTCGAGCAGGCCGCCCAACTCCGCCAGGATGCGCTCGAACAGGCGCACGTGAATCCAGTGGATGCGCTCCAGGGCCGCTTCGGCGATGGCCGGGCGGTCCAGCAGATCGGTGAGCGCGCGCTCCATGCCGCGCATCCGGCTGTAGAGATAGAACGGCTCGTGGGAGCCGCACAGGATGGGGTAGTCTTTCCAGGCCAGCGCCTGCGGGCGAAGACCGGTCAGGTCCCACTCCTCGGGATCCGGCCAGGCGAAGCGCTCCACGTCGGCCGGCGTCTCGGCCAGTTCCAGCGGACCGCTGGCGACCTCGCAATAGACGCCCGACCCGTATCCGATTTCGCGCGTCACGATGCCCCAGATACTGAACAGGGACTGCAGATGCCAGTCCGTTTCCACGGCCCGCGGATGGCGTGGTGCCAGGTGGATGCACTTGTCCACGCCCAGACAATTCCACAGCGCGCGGTCGTCGGGGCAATTCAGGTCGCGCTTCAAGCGGGCGGTCACTTCGGCAGTGCCCCAGTAGTCGCACGGCGGCCGGTCGGCGGCGCGGCCTTCGAGGACCGCCATCCAGCGTTCGCGAGGTGTCATTTCAGGCATCCCCATGATCATATCCACGACCGCAGCGGCGCGCGTCTCCGGAGGGCCTGGAACAGGACCGGCTGATCACTTGGCGGGGCCGAGCACTGCGCGGATTTTGGCGGATTTTGGCCGCCAATCCGTCGGGACTGTTTTCGGTGATTCTCGGAAACCTCTCACCCTGAGCGTGCAGTGCCGCCTCCGCTGCCGTTCGTTCCGTGATGTCTTTGCCAAAGACTGATATGCCCGTTGCCCGGCCAGTTCCTGCAGGCTGCGCCCTGAAATTCGAGCGAACGCAGGATTCGCCCACGTGACGAATCCCCGGCTGTCGGTGATGGCAACTCCGAACGGGAGTGCTTCAGCCGCAGCGAGCATAGCGCTGGTCGGCATGGTGCCCCGATTGTACCCTCCTTTACGCGCGGGCATGCGAATGAACCGCCAGCTAATCAGTCCAGCGCGCCCGGTGATTCTCTCCGCGCCCAGCGGTGCAAAACTCCCGACTTGTCTCGCATCCTGCGAAACCCGATCTCAGGCGCGGCGCCTCACTGGGGCGGTTCGTTGCCGGGGCGGCGATCGGGTTGGCGCGCGGAACGGCCCTCTGAACGTCCAGCCGGACGGAATGTCGCGAAGCCGAGGAGGACGAACCCGGCTGCGATGATGAATCGCAACGCAATGGACCACGCGGGGGCATGGGCGATCCAGTTGCGAACGCCGAGCAGCGCAAAACCCAGCCCCGTGCAGGTGTACCACCATCCGAACATCGACGCCCGGCCTCGCTTGCCATCTTCGCCGGAGCCCTGCGGCATGTCTTCAGTATGACGCCGGAAAAGCCCGGCCTCCATGCGCCGCAGTGCGGTGTCAGGGCGATGCTTCAGACCACTCTCTCAGACCAGTGGCAGGTCGGTCTGGAGGTCGCCGTTTTCAGGGCCTTCGACTTCGGCTTCCTGGACGCTGCAGGCCGCGGCGACGACGTCGCCGGGGTCGAGCGAGACGAGCTTGACGCCCTGGGCGGAGCGGCCGGTCTTGCGGATCTGGGCGGCTTCGGTGCGGATGATCTGGCCGTTGCGGGTGATGACCACGACGTCGGTGTCCTCCTTGACTTCGAGGACGTTGACGACGGGGCCGGTGCGCTTGTTGACCTTCATATTGATGACGCCCTTGCCGGCGCGGCTCTGCAGGCGGTAGTGGCTGGCGGGGGTGCGCTTGCCCATGCCGTTTTCGGCGATGGAGAGGATCAGGCTGTCCTCGGTGACGACCTCCATGGCGACGATGGAGTCGTCGGGGGCGAGCCGCATGGAAGCGACGCCGGCGGCGGGGCGGCCCATGGCGCGCACGTCGTCCTCGGGGAACTTGATGGCCATGCCGTTGCGGGTGGCGATGAAGACCAGGTCGGAGCCGGTGCTGAGCTTGGCCGAGATGAGCTCGTCTTCTTCGGTCTTGAGGCCGATGGCGATGATGCCGCGGGAGAGCGGGTTATCGAACTCGGCGAGCTCGCATTTCTTGATGACGCCGAGCTTGGTGGCCATGACAACGAACTGATCGGGGGTGAACTCCTTGACGGGGAGGAAGGCCTTGATGGACTCGTCCTCCTGGAGCGAGATGAGCTGGGAGATGTTCTTGCCCTTGCTGGCCGAGCCGGCGTCGGGGATGTTGTAGACCTTGAGCCAGTAGAGGCGGCCTTTATTCGTGAAGATCAGCAGGTAGGAGTGGGTCGAGGCGCTGAGCAGGTGCTCGACGACGTCCTCGCTGCGGGTGGTCATGCCGATGCGGCCCTTGCCGCCGCGCGACTGGCGGCGGTAGGTATCGAGGGCGGTGCGCTTGAGGTAGCCGCCGCGGGTGACGGTGACGACGACGTCCTCCATCTTGATGAGATCTTCGATGTTGATCTCGCCCTCATCGTCGACGATCTGCGTGCGGCGCGGGTCGCCGAAGTTTTTCTGCACTTCCTTGAGCTCCGCGACGATGATGGCGCGCAGCTTGGCGTCGCTGGTGAGGATCTGGAGGTATTCGGCGATCATGCGCTCGATTTCGGCCAGCTCGTCGAGGATCTTCTGCTGCTCCATGCCGGTGAGGCGCTGCAGCTGCAGTTCGATGATGGCCTGGGCCTGGCGCTCGGTGAAATCGAAGCGCGGGATGGGCTGGCCGTTGGAATGGAGCGCCGGCGCCCATTTCGCGATGACGGCTTCGAGAGCGGAATTGCCGGGGAAGATGGTAAGGCCCATGAGAGCTTCGCGGGCTTCCTTGGGATTGTGCGAGGCGCGCACGGTTTCGATAACGGCGTCGAGATTCTGGAGCGCCTTCTGGAAGCCGAGCAGGATGTGTTCGCGCTCACGGGCCTTGGCGAGCAGGAATTCGGTGCGGCGGCGGACCACTTCGACGCGATGGTCGATGAAGCGCTTGAGGCAGTCGACGAGGCCCATCTCGCGCGGCTGGCCGTTGACGATCGACAGCATGATGACCCCGAAGTTGACCTGCATCTGGGTCAGCTTATAGAGGTTGTTGAGGACGATTTCGGGCTGCTCGCCGCGCTTCAGTTCAATCACCACGCGCAGGCCGTCGCGGTCGCTTTCGTCGCGGATGTCGCTGATGCCGTCGATCTTCTTGTCGTTGACCAGCGCGGCGACCTGCTCCACCAGACGGGCCTTGTTGACCTGGTAGGGAATCTCGGTGATGACGATGGCTTCGCGGTCCTTGCCGAGCTTTTCGGTGGCCACTTTGGCGCGGATCTTGAGACTGCCGCGCCCGCGCGTGAAGTAATCGTAGATGCCCTGGCGGCCGAGCAGGATGCCGCCGGTGGGGAAATCGGGGCCGGGGACGAACTGGGTGATGATGCGCTCGAGGGAGAGCGAGGGGTTGTGGACGAGGGCGATGGCGGCGTTGAGGATCTCGGTGAGATTGTGCGGCGGGATGCGCGTGGCCATGCCGACGGCGATGCCTTCGCTGCCGTTGACCAGGAGGTTGGGGACGCGGGTGGGCAGGACCTCGGGCTCGCGCTCGCTGTCATCGTAATTGGGGCGGAACTCGACGGTGTCCTTGTCGATATCCTCCAGCAGCATGGCGGCGATCTTGGACAGGCGCGCCTCGGTGTACCGCATGGCGGCGGGCGGGTCGGCGTTGACCGAGCCGAAGTTGCCCTGGCCGTCGATCAGCGGGTAGCGCATGGAGAAATCCTGGGCCATGCGGACCAGGGCGTCATAGACGGCCGTGTCGCCGTGGGGGTGGTATTTGCCGAGGACTTCGCCGACGATCTTGGCGCACTTGCGGGTGGGGCGGTTGAAGGTCAGTCCCATCTCGCTCATCCCGAAAAGAATGCGGCGATGGACGGGCTTCAGGCCGTCGCGGGCGTCGGGCAGCGCGCGGCCGATGATCACCGACATGGAGTAGTCGAGATAGGAGCGGCGCATCTCCTCCTCGATATTCACCGGGAAGATGTTGCGGCGGTCTCCGAGCGGGAGTTGGGCGCCTTCCGGGGGGGTGGACGGGGGCCCCGGAGGGTTCTGCGGATCTTGGGGAATCGACATCGATGACTGTCTTTGATTTTAACAAATTCGGCCTCCTGAAGGCCATGGCATGCAGGGCTTTTCTCCTTTGGCATCAGTAGGTTTCGCGTTATCATGAGGTTAGCCGCATGCTGTCCGTCGTCATCCCGATCCACAACGAAGAGCAGGCCATTTTGCCGCTGTACGACCGCCTGACCGCGGTGCTTGGGCAGCTCGCCCAAAGCTACGAAATCATCTTCGTGGACGACGCCTCGAGCGACCGCAGTTTCGAGTTGCTGGCCAACCTGGTGGAGACCGACCGGCGGCTGAAGGTGATCCGGCTGCGGCGCAATTTCGGGCAGACGGCGGCGCTTTCGGCGGGCTTTGACGAGGCGCGCGGCGAGATCATCGTGGCCATGGACGGGGACCTGCAGCACGACCCGGCGGACCTGCCAGCGCTGGTGCACAAAGTCCAGGAAGGCTACGACATCGCCAGCGGGTGGCGCAAGGAGCGGCACGACAATCCGGTGCTGCGCAAGATCCCATCGCGCATCGCCAACTGGATGATGGCGCAGGTGTCGGGCGTCGAGCTGCACGATTTCGGGACGACGTTCAAGGCTTACCGGGCGGAGATCCTGAAGGAGGTCAACCTGTACGGCGAGCTGCACCGCTTCATCCCGGCGCTGGCAAGCTTCTACGGCGCGAGTATCGTCGAGGTGCCGATCGCGAACCCGCCGCGCGAGGGTGGGGCGTCGCACTACGGGATCGGACGGACGTTCAACGTCTTCTTCGACATTCTGACGATCCGTTTCCTGCTGCGCTACCTGACGCGGCCGATGCATTTCTTCGGGCGCATCGGGCTGCTCAGCTCGGCGGCGGGCATGGGGATTCTCGCATTCCTGCTGGTGGAAAAGATCCTCGGCCAGGACATCATCGCGGAGCACGGCCCGCTGCTGTTCGCGGGCGGCATCCTGCTGGGACTGGGGATGATGATGTTCACCACGGGGCTGCTGGGCGAGGTGATGATGCGCACGTATTTCGAGAGCCAGGGACGGCGCATTTACGCTGTACGGCAAGTCCTGAGCAGGCAGGAGACGGGCGCGGGCGAGGGCCAGCGGTAGGCATCCACTGCAGCGCTCCGCGGCCATGGGCGAACCGGAACCTCGGTCAGCGGGCAGGGCGGGCGCGGCGGCTTCAAGCCTCCAGCCGCGCGGCCCATTGCTGCACAGTCAAGACCTTACTGAAACCCCAGTTCTGGGTAACTAACACGGCGCGGTGCAGCTCTTCCGCGCTGACGCGCCCGGCGTCATTCGAGAAATCCAGCGTTCCTGTGGCTTCGCCGAGAAACTCGACCGCATAGCCGAGGTGCTGCGCCTGGCGGGCGGTGGTGTCGCAGCACATCTGCGTCATGTAACCGCAGATGGCCACCGTGCCGATGCCATGCGCCCTGAGCCATTCATCGAGGCCGGTGCCGGTGAAGCTGCCGGCGAGCCTCTTCTCGACCAGGTGATCCCAGCCGCGGCGGACGAGTTCAGGATGGATCTGCCAACCGTCGGTGTCCTTCTGGAAGAGCTGCAGCGTGGGACGCGAGGCGGTGTGCTGGATCATCACGACCGGCACGCCAGCCGCGTGCGCGGCTTCCACGGCCTGCAAGATGCGTTGAAAACTGTCTCGGGGGTAAGTCACGGTCATCGGTCCGGAGAAGTAGTCCATCTGCACGTCAATGACGAGCAGCGCGCGCTTGGGTGTCTCCTCCATAGCCGCAATCCTACGATCCAGGCGGGTCTCACTCCGCGGAGGAGCGCGCGACGGCCCTGCGCCACCACTGCTCGAAGAGGCTCTGCATGGCCTCGCCCATGCCGGTATGGTCGAAGACGATGGAGGTCCAGGTGGGGCGCGTGATGACCGGATCGAGCAGGGCGATGAGGCCCTGAGCGCCGTCGAAGGTGGCCATTTTCATCGGCAGGTTGGAGATGAAACGCACCTGCACGTCGAAGGAGGCATACTCCACCAGGCGCTGCTGGTGGACCTGGTCGAGGGCTTCGGGCTCGAGCAGAATCCGGCAGGCGACGCCGCGCCCGGCGGCCTGTTTGACAAGCTGCTCATCGAGCGGATCGACGGCGTAGGGCGGACGGGAGAACTCGAGGAATTCGCGCTCGACGGCGCCGAGCATCGAGCGGTAATGCACGGCGATCTGTGCGGGATCGTTGACAATGCGCAGATAATCGAGCGTGCCGCGCCCCACCTGGCCTTCGGCGTAGGCGCTGCGCAGCTCGTGCACGAGGGCCTGGGCCTGGCGCTTCTGCTCATTGAGCAGGCGCTCCTGATCCTCCTTCTGGCGCTGCAGATAGGCGGGGATGGCGAGCGCCGGCTCAACGGCGCTAAAAAGCTTGGTCTTCTCCTGGACCACCTGGGCGAAGCCTTTCTCCACCAGGCTGTCGAGGACCTCGTAGATCTTCTGGCGCGGGACTTGCGCGCGGGCGGCGAGTTCCAGGGCCTTGAAACGCGGATGGCCGACCAGAACGAGATAGGACCGCGCCTCGTAGGCGTTCAGACCGATCTGCTGCAGACGGCGCCAGAATTTTTCGTACTCGATATCCGGCAGATCCCCGATAGTATGCATCTTGAGTCCACGGGCACTCTATCACAGGCAATTCGAGGGTGGAACGGTCAAGCGTTGGTCAAGCGCTGGCCCGCCCCCGTGAAAGCCCGGCCGCACCGCGCATGCGGCCAGCGGAAATTGCCGCCCGCGGCTGCGGTTTTACTTCAACTGAATCGTTCTGCCCGTCCGGGCGGATTCCCGCGCCGCGCACAGAATCTCAGTGACGATCATGTTGTTTTCCAGCGACGAGAGCCCCGCCGGCTTGATCCGGCCGCGCGTCACCGCTATCAGGTACGACACTGAATCCTGCTCGTCTTCCGGCAGCGCCGCCGGCGTCCGCGTCTCTTCCTGCTTCCCCGGGAGCCGCACCCGCAGCTCGTTCCCGCCCACCGCCACGGCGTATGCGTGTTCCGCGTACACCTCGAAATCCTTCCGGCTGAACGGCCAGTTCCACGAGCCCTGGATGATCCCCTGCGCCTTCGCGTACTGCAGCAGCACCGTCGCCTCGTCGTCCACGTTCGGATAGATCTGCGGCTTGTTCCGCGCCGTCAGCGCGGTCACCGCCATGGGCCTCTGGTTGTCCATCATCCACGTCATCAGGTTCGCTCCGTAGCAGCCGAAGTCGAACAGGGCCCCCGCGCCGTTCTTCAACGGGTCCGTCAGCCAGGCGAAGAACTCCGGCCCCACGCCGATCTCCCGCGGCCCCTCGTGCCCGTCCATGGCGACCATTTTGCGGATCTCGCCGCCCGCCTTCTGCCGCTTCAACAGCTCCCACATCGTGGCGTGGCTCTTGTACCACGTCGTCTCGTAATTCACGATCACGGCGATGCCATTGCGCTCGGCCGCGCGCTCGATCGCCCGCGCCTGCTCCATGTTCACCGCCAGCGGCTTCTCCATCATCACCGGGATGTGACGCGGCGCCGCCGCCTCGACCACCATCGCGTGGTCGAAGGTGGAAGTAAATGCCGCGACGGCCTCCGGTTTCACCTGGTCCAGCATTCGCGCCAGGTCGGTGTAGAACAGCTTCTCAGCCAGTCCGTACTTCTCGGCATAGTGCCGCTGCAGCGCCGTGTCCGGATCGTAGACCCCCGCCAGTTCGACATCGCTCCGCGATTTCAGCGCCCGCAGAAAACCGTCCACGTGGCCGTGCACCAGCCCCACCACCGCCAGCCGCAACGGCTGCGCCGGAGTGGACCGCGCCGCCCGCGAAGCCGCGCTGGCAGGAGCGCCTGTAATGGAAAAAATGAGGAATAGTAACGCGAGTTGTTTCATCTTCGACCGCCAATCTATCAAATCGCATCGCCGCGACAGACCTCAGCGGCGCACTCAGCGGCGCGCGTCAATGGATGTCCCGGCGCGAATGCGCGGCATAGAATTGAAACGTGACGCTCACCGTGGCCGCCCTGCTGGTCGCTGCGATCGCGACGGGGCCGGAGATCGGGATGAAGATCCCGGAGTTTTCGCTGCCCGATCAGATAGGCCAGAGCCGCACGTTCGCCTCGCTCAGCGGGCCACAGGGGCTGGTGTTGGTGTTCTACCGCTCGGCCGACTGGTGACCGTTCTGCAAAGCGCAGCTCGTGGAGCTGCAGGCGCATCAGGAGGAATTCAGGAAGCGCGGGCTGAACGTGGCGGCGATCAGCTACGACAGCGTGGCCGTGCTCAAGGACTTCGCGGCGCGGCGCGGGATCACGTTTCCGCTGCTCTCTGACGAAGACTCGAAGGTCATCCGCGCTTTCGGCATTCTCAACGAGAAGGCGCCCCAGGATTCTTTCGTCCATGGCGTGCCAAACCCCGGCACGTACGTATTGGATGCCGCGGGCGTAGTGACCGCGAAGTACTTCGAGGAAGACTACCACGAGCGCGTCACCGCGTCCGACATTCTGGCGCGGCAGTTTGGCGCCAATCCAGCCGCTGGGCCGGGCGTGCGGGAGACCAGGCACCTGCGGCTGACCGCGGCGAGCAGCGCGACCATGGCGCGCGGCGGGCAGAAGATCGCACTGGTCCTGAACATCGAGCTGAAGCCGGGGATGCACGTCTACGCGCCGGGCGTGCGGGGCTATAAACCGGTGGCCTGGGAGATGCTAACTGCCGAAAGCGAAGCCCCGGCCGCCGGCAAAACGGCGGGTGAGGTGGGCCGAGCGGGTGAGGCGCGCCTGCTGGGGCGACTGTTTACCGAGGTTGCCTGGCCAGCCCCGAAGATGCTGCATCTGAAGGCTATCGGCGAGACCGTCCCGGTGTACGAGAAGAAGCTGCGGCTGGTGCGCGAGGTCACAGTGCCAAGCGACAATCTGCTGCGCGAGGTCACTTCGCCGTCGGGGGTATTGACCCTCGAAGGCGTCTTCCGCTATCAGGCCTGCGACGCGAAAACGTGCTACAACCCGGTGGCGCTGCCGCTGGTGTTTTCAATACAGATTCTGAAACACGATACCGAGCGTGTTCCGGCGGAATTGCGGCGGCAGGCGCGCAAGCAGTAATGCGTTCCCGCAGTAGGCCGGGCGCGAGTTACAGACTCACAAAGTCCACGCGCAGGGAATCGAAACGAGTCGTGCCGAGGTTTCGATCCGCGGCCAGCTTCAGGTAGACGAGTTGGCGCTCGTCCAGACCCCACCAGGCCTGCGCGGCGTAGGCGTCCACGGCGACGGGGTCGGTGCTGGCGATCACCGTTTTCTTGAGCGACACGTCGTTCAGGCTGCCGCCGGTCGGGCCATTGCGAATCAGCACCCGGTAAGCGTCCAGGACGGTCAGCGTGGGGCGCAGGAACCCCAGCAGGTCGGTCAGGCTTTCGTGGATGCGCTGATGGAGCCGCTGGCGCTGGCCGCCGAGAATGCCGTACCAGTTCTTCACGCCCAGCGTCACGCCGGTCAGGCTGTGGTGCTTGGCGATGGGCACGTTGATCACTTTGTCGGCCGTCAGGAACGGCTCGAGCACCGGCCAGACGCCCAGAACCTCGCCGCGCAGGTCCACGTCGCGGAACAGACGCGCTTCGGGCAGAACGAGCTCCGCGCCGGCGGCGCTCGCAGCCGCGGCGATGCCGCTGCGCTCGAAAGTGCTTCGCGCGTCGTTGACCGGTGCGTCGGTGACGATCGCCTTGCGAGCTCCGGCTTCCAGACATAGCCGGACGAGGACGGCGACGACCTCGGGGTTGGTGTTGGCGGCCTGTTCCGGTGTGCGGTCCCACGCCGCGTTGGGCTTGACGACGACGACGTCTCCAGGCGCGATGAAGCGCCGCATCCCGCCCAGGCGCTCAACGGCCAGACGAACCAGCCCGGCCGGATCGTCGCCCTGCGCCACCACCATGGCGGGCCGCTGAGGGTCAGGCGCCACGGACAGATTGCGCTGCGCCACGGCCAGCGCGGTCTCCTCGGGACGGCGGCTGCGCCAGCTCAGCCACGCTCCCGCTCCCGTGGCGGCGGCCCCCACGCCGCCCGCGCGCAGGAGCCTCAGGAGGGCGTCGCGGCGTCGAAGCGGAGACGAATCGGGGCCCATAAAGCACGGGACGTTTGACTCGCGCCCGTTACCAGTCTAATCGTGTTGTTGTGAGGCCATCGCTGGTTCTGATCGGATTCACGGCCGTCGTGGCGCAGATTGTGTTGATGCGCGAACTGATCGTCGTCTCCTCGGGCAACGAAATCGCGCTCGGCCTGATGCTGGCGGCGTGGCTGCTGTGGACGGCCCTGGGCAGCCTGCTGGCGCCGCGAAAAACCGACGCGCGCAAACAGATGGCGCTGCTGCAGATGCTGATTGCGGCCGCGCTGCCGCTGTCGATTGCCGCGGTGCGTTCGAGCCGATTGGCGTTTCATGCCATGCCTGGCGAAATCCTCGGGCCGGGCGCGGTAGGGCTGACCGCGTTGTCCACGCTGAGCGTCATTTGTGTTCTGTGTGGTGCACTCTTTTCGAGCGGCGTGCGCTGCTACGCGTCCTCCACGGCACAGACGACGGCTCAGGCAGCCGGATCGGTTTACCTCATGGAAACGCTGGGCGCGGGCCTGGGAGGCGTCTCGGCGGCGCTCATTTTTTTGGGGCCGGCCAGTTCGATGCTGGTGGCATTCCTGGTGGCCTGGCTCAATCTGATGGCAGCGGGATGGTTGTTACGGCCGGGCTGGTTCCGGCGGCCCGCCGCAGCGGCCGGGTTGGTGCTGCTTCCCCTGGCGGCCTACCCCGCGTTCTCTGCCCTGGAGACCAGATCGCTCGAACGGCTGTGGCAGGGCTTCCAGGTGGTGGCGGCGCGCAATTCGCGCTACGGCAACCTGGTGGTGGTGAAAACGGAAGAGACGCAGACTCTATACGAAAACGGACTGCCCTCCTTCAACGTTCCCGACGCTGCCGCGGCCGAGGAGGCGGTGCACTACGCGCTGCTCGAGCATCCGGCGCCGCGCAGTCTGCTGTTGATCGGCGGCGGCCTCAATGGCTCGTTGATGCAGGCGTTTCAACATCCCACGCTGCAGAGCGCCGACTACGTGGAGCTCGACCCGGCTGTTCTGGCTCTCGCGCGCCAGCACTTTCCCGAGCAGTGGCGCCTCATCGCCGCGGACGCGCGGATTCACATTCACCCGATTGACGGCCGGTTGTTTCTGAAAAGCAGCGGCCAGACGTACGACGTGATCATCGTAAACCTGCCCGACCCGCAGACGGCCCAGTTGAACCGCTTTTACACGCAGGAGTTTTTCCGCGAGGCGGCGGGCCGGCTGAATGCAGGGGGCGTGCTGTCGTTCCAGTTGACGGCGGCCGAGGACTACATCAGCCCGGAGCTGGCGGCGTTCCTACGCTGCATCCAAGCGACGCTGAGGGAGGTGTTCCCCGAAGTTGTGGCGATGCCCGGGCCAAGCGTTCACTTTTTCGCCTCGCAAACGCGCGGTGCGCTTACACTGGACCCGCAGCAGCTGATCGCGCGTCTTCAGGCGCGGCACTTGCGGACGAAGTATGTGCGCGAATATTTTCTGCCGTTCCGGCTGAGCGCCGACCGGCGGGCCGACCTCGAAGCGCAGCTCCAGGCACGACCGGGCACGCCGATTAACCACGACTTCGCGCCCATTGCCTACTTTTTCGATGTGGCGCTATGGGGCTCGCGCTTTCGCTCCGTTTACCTGCGTCTGTTCCAGGCCGCCGCGGGGACCAGCTTCCGCTGGCTCGCCATCGTGACGTTCCTTCTATCGGCGGTACTGGCGGCAACGGGGTACCTGCGCCGGGCCGTGGCGGGGACGTGCGTCGCCAGCATGGGCTTCACGATGATTGGCCTGGAAATCCTGCTTTTGCTGGGATTCCAGGCCGTCTACGGCTACGTGTACCAGCAGCTCGCGCTGGTGACGGCGAGTTTCATGGCCGGCATGGCGCTGGGAAGCTGGCTGGCGCTGCGAGCACGGCGCGGGCCGGGCCTGGCGGCGCTGCAGTGCGTGGCGGCGGTGGCGCCGATCCTGATTTGCCTCGGCATGCCGCTCACCCCGCCGGTCCTCTTCACCCTGCTGGCGCTGCTTTGCGGGGCGCTGGGCGGGTATCAGTTTCCAGTGGCGAGCCGCGTTTCGGCGGCCGGTACGCCGGGCATGCTGTATGCCCTCGATCTGGCTGGAGCGTGCATCGGCGCGATTCTATTCAGCGCGTGGCTGATCCCGGTGTTCGGCTTCGAACGCACCGCGCTGCTGATGGCGCTCGCCGCTCTGCCGCCGGCTATTGCCGCGCGTGCTCGCCGAAGACCAGCGCCGTGAAGGCGAAGATGTCGGACGCCGGATCGCGCCATGCATCGGTCGGCAGTCCGGCTTTTCGGCACAGCTGCTCCAGGAACGTCTTGCGGTCCCAGTGTTCGTCCGAGGCGACCTGCGGCAGCAGCAGCCCCTCTTTGTCGCCCTTCACAATCAGGAGCCCGTCCTTGCCGATTTCGATCTGCTTGGTATCGCGCAGATGGTGCAGCGGAGACAGGACCGAGATCTCGTACTCCAACTGGCCCAACTCCTGCGGCGACACCGGAGAGAAACGCGGATCCTGCATGGCCGCATAGGCGGCGACGTCACGCACAACCAACGGCAAGGGCTTGATGGGCGATGTGTAGCCGATGCATCCGCGCAGATCGCCGTGCTCCCGCAGTGTCACGAATGCACCCCGCTCCTGCGTGAGCGAGCTCGAACCCTCCACCGTATAGTCGTAGAGCTTGTGGTCTTTCACCGCGGTTTCCACGCTGCGGTGCGCCAAGCTGAGCAGCTCCGTTTTCTCCTTGTCGTTCAAGCTGAACTCGGGGCGCGCAGCGTCCGCCCCGCCCGGCGCCTTATAGATGGCCACCGCGCCGTAGCCCACCACGCGGGTCTTGTCGCCAGTGACATCGCCCGAGTTGGCGTACTTGAGAACCGTCGCCTTGTTGGCGCCGAGCCGTTCGGCTGCAATCATGGCGGCCACGATGGGCGCGCCGCCGCAGGCCTCCCAGATGTTGCGCTCGAAGTTATGCGAAAGGCTCAGGTAGTCCCACTCCTCGATGGCCCGCAGCGTCTTGTGGTCCACATTCACCGCGAATTCGTAGGGATGATAGTGCGACAGGTCCGAGCTGGCCACGATGAGCGTCTCCGGTCCGGTGATGAGCCTGGCGACGGCGACGCCCAGGTCGCGGCTGGCCCCATAGTCCTGGCGGCCCATCACGATGGGCACAAGTTCGAACTGGCCCAGCATGCGCTGCAGGAACGGCAACTGATCCTCGAGCGCATGCTCGCGCTTGTCCGCCGTGACGGTGTGCCCATGGCCCGACAATCGGATGGAGCCCCCCGCGGAGGCCAGTTTCGCGGCAAACGCCCGATCCACGGGAACCGTGCCGAGCGGCGTCTTATAGGCGCTGCCGTCAAACACCGATGTGAAGTCGAAGGCATCGTAGTGCGAGGGCGCGATCACGACCACGCGCGAAATCTTGCGGCCCTTGAGCAGCGCGTAGGAATACGCCGCGACCTGCCCGGAATAAGGATAGCCGGCGTGCGGCGAAACCAGCGCGATGACGTCTTGAATCTGCGGCGGCTGCGCCTTGGCGATGAATCCGTCGACCATCGCGGCCAGCTCCTTGGGGTCGCCGGGATAAAACGCGCCGGCCACCGCCGGCTCGCGCACACCCTGCGGGCGGGCGCACGACAGCGCGCCAACCAGTAATGCCGCAACCAGCAGAACACGCTTCATATCAGGCTCCCCACACGCCCGGGATGGGCTCATGGCAGTATTCGCATTTGCCATGGCGGATGTGATCGCTCTGGATCGTGAACCCTTCACGCTCGATCACTGTCTTCCTGCATTTCGGGCAAACGGTGTTTTCGCCGGGATGGCCCGGCACGTTGCCCACGTAGACGAAGTGCAGCCCCTCGGCGTCGGCGATGGCCTTGGCGCGATCCAGCGTCGAGACGGGCGTCGGAGGCAGATTCTTCAGCAGGTATTCGGGATGGAACCGGGTGAAGTGCAGCGGGACGTCCGGCCCCAACTCGCTCTTGACCCAGGTGGACACTCCGCGCAACTCGCTCTCCGAATCGTTCAACGTCGGGATTACGAGATAGACAATCTCGGTCCACATGCCGAGCTTCTTCATCGTCACCAGGCCGTCGAGCACGGGCTTCAATTCGCCGTGCACGACGTCGGCGTAGAACTGTTGCGTGAAGCCCTTCAGATCCACTTTGATCGCGTCGACGTGCTTGCACAGCTCCTTGAGCGGATCGGTCTGGATGTAGCCGCCGGTGACGACGACGCTCTTCACGCCGGCCGCGCGCGCCGCCTGCGCCACGTCGGTCATGTACTCGTAGAAGATCACCGGGTCGCTGTAAGTATAGGCGATGACCGGCGAGCCGGATTCCCTGGCCTGGCGCACGACCTCGCCGGGCGGCCAGTAAACGCTGCGCACCTGCTCCGGCCGCGACTGGGAAATGTCCCAGTTCTGGCACATCTTGCAGTTCACGTTGCAGCCGGCTGTGGCGATGGAGAAGGCCAGCGAGCCGGGGTGAAAGTGGAACAGCGGCTTTTTCTCGATGGGATCGACATGCGCCGCGCAGACGCGCGAGTGGACCAGAGAGTAATAGACACCGCCGCGATTCTCACGCACGCCGCAATAGCCCCGCTCGCGGTCGTCGATCACGCATTCGCGCGGGCACAGCTTGCACTTGGTTTTCTTGAAGGGCTCCTTCTCGTAGAACTTGGCCTCGACGACGAACCTGGCGTCGGGGTCGTCCGCGGCCAGCGCCCCGCCCGCCAGGCAGGGCAGAGCAGCGATTTGAAGGAACTCGCGGCGCTGCATGTCAGATCTCCACGCGGCGGATGAATCGCACGTCGTTGGTGCCCAGGCGGTGCTGGGCATCGGCCGCGGTGGCGATGTAGTTCGGCGCGCGCTTGACCGCCTGCAGGCTCTTGAAGCCCATCTCCTTGCGTTTGGCCTCAATGATCTGCCAGCCGACCGTATCCAGGGCCACGGGATCGCTGGCGACGAGAACTCCGTTGAACGGCCACGACCACTGCGGCATGTAGGATGGGCCGCCTTCGTACTGGGCCGTCAGCGCGTCGCAAATCGTCAGCCGCACCTTCTGCCGGACGGCGGGCAGGGCGTAGACGTCGGCGACGTAAGGATCGCCGGCGTTCAGGTGGTACTTGTTCGGATTGTGGATGGCGCCGAACATGTTCTTCAGCGCCATGGTCACCCCGACGATGCCGTGGTCCTTCAGAACCGGCAGATTGATGACCGCATGGCACTGGCGCGTGAGGGTCCGGGAGAGCAGGCTGCCGGCGCTGCCGAACATGGTGAGGTCGTCCTCGTAGCCCGCCGAATCGTTGCCGATGAAGCGGACTTTGTCGCGCCGCACGCCCACCGGGAAACCGGCGCTTTCGAGATCGGAGTTCAAGCGGTCCCAGATGACGATGTCCGGGCCGCGGATGCCGGCCTGCTGCAGCCGCTCGATGACCGCTTCGACCAACACTGTGCGGGTCGAGGCGCCGCGTCCGGCCAGGCAATTCACCTTCAAGCCCACCGTTTCCCCCGGCCGGGCGATCAGCTTCCAGGCCTCCACCGGGTTATCGCGGCCGAAAAAAGACTGGACGGCCCGGTCCACGAGCTTCCCGACGCGCGCCTCATCGGGACCGTGCAGCACCGGATCGCGCGCGATCACGACCCTCGACGGCTCCGCCGGCGCCAGCGCCGCCGCCATGGAGGCGCCCAGAAACTCCCGCCTGTCCATTCTAGACATAGAGGTCCGATTACGCCTTACTTATAGCACGATTGGAGCGCGGCTTCCATGGCTCCGGCCAGGTCCGGCAGGGTGTCGCCGACGTCCTGATAGGCCGTCAGCCGTACGAAGCAGCGGCCCTGCCAGAAGGTCACGCTGGGGCCGTAGGTGCGGCCGCCGGAACCGATCTTGACCGGACGGCTGCCCGCGACCGGCTCGGATTCGAACAGCGCCTGCGCCTGGGCGGCGGTGGCCAGGAGGTGCACATCCGCCACCGCCTCGGCGCCACTCCGCTGCCGATACGGAGCCGTGAACGTTTGCTCCACGCCGGCGTGCAGATAGCGCTCGGCGTCGCCGTCCACGTATTTCCACAAATCCGCCGCAGCAAAGACCCGCGTCTCTCCACTTTTGCGCCACAGGCCCGATGCGCTCGCCGGCGGCAGCAGCGCCGCAGGCTTTTCGGCGGCGCGCTGGAGCAGCATCTGGTTGGTCTTCGACCGGCTTTCCCCCACACTGGTCACGTAGACCGCCGGTTGGTCTTTCACGGGACAGGTGTGCTCGCAGGCCCCGCAGCCGACGCACAGCGAAGGATCGACGTAAGGCTGCCGGACAGGCCGGGTTTCTCCTCCGCGATCAACCACTTCGGCGGGCCGGAGATAGATCGCCTTGGGCGTCGTCGGGCACCACTCCTCGCACACGATGCACTCCGTGGCCATGGCCCACGGCAGGCAGCGCCCGCGATCGTAGAACGCGGTGCCCAGGCGGATCGGGCTGGCGCTGGCTCCGCCGGTCCAACCCTTCTCCTTGAGCGTGAACTCCCAAATGGCGCCCGTCGGGCAGACCTGGCCGCACAGCACGCAGCCCGGCTCGCAGTAGCCGATGCGCGCAACCATCACCGGCGTCCACAGACCCTCCGCGCCGGCCTCCGCGAAGCTGGGGTGCAGGGCGTGGTTCGGACAGACCTTCATGCACTCCGCGCAGCGGATGCAGCGCTCCAGAAAGTTGAACTCATCCAGCGCCCCGGGCGGGCGGATGCGGGCCCGGCTCTCGTCCGCCGCCAGGCCGGGCGTGCTGCGGAACACGGGCAGCAGCACCGCACCGGCCGCCAGGCTCGTCAGGACGCGGCGCCGCTCCAGGTCCGGCCCCTCGCGGGTCGTCTTGGTCTCGGGGAAGAAACGGAAAGCGAGCCCGCTCTCCGGACATTCGGCCACGCAGTTCATGCACAGGTGGCACTCCGCCTGGCGCCAGCGGACGCCGGGGATCGGATCGTCGCCGCCCTGGCAGTTGAGCTGGCAGCGATTGCAGTCCGTGCACTGGCTCTCGCGTTTTTCCAAACCCAGGATCGACCAGCGCGAGGCCACTCCCAACAGCGCGCCCAGCGGGCACAGCGCCCGGCACCAGAAGCGCGTGTAGCGCAGGTTCAGGATGAGAATTGCGGCGAAAATGAGCCCGATCGACACCCCCTGCCGGAAGTAGGGCTGGCTGAAGTTCAGCAGCGTGTCCTTGAGAAAGAAATGCAGCGCCGCGCCGACGTACCACAGCGCTTTCCAGCCGGTCCGCGACAGCGCATCCACAGTCGAGTTGACGGCGTAGTTCGCGGCCGGCAGCAGCGCCATGGCCAGCGACCGGACCAGCAGTGAAATGGGATCCAGCAGTCCGTAAATCCCGGAGCCGAGCAGCGCCGCCACCAGCAGCGCGCCGAGCAGGTAATACTTCAATTCCTGCCAACGCTGGTAACGGTTCGACTCGATGCGCCTGGCCCCGAGCTTGCTTTTCGACCGGAAGCCGCTGATCCAGTGATGGACCGTGCCCAGCGGGCAGATCCAGCCGCAGAAGAAGCGGCCCAGAAACAGAGTCGGGATGAGGATGGCCAGGGACCACAGCAGGCCGCGGTACAGTGCGTGGCTGGCCACAGCGCTGCCCAGCGCGATCAGCGGGTCCAGCTCCAGGAACCAGCGGACCGGATAAGGGAGGCGCGGATCGCCCTGGAGGGTGTGAAACGAGCCGCGAAACTCGGTCTGAAAGAGCAGGCACAGGAACAGCGCCAGAAAAACGATCTGCGAAATCCGGCGAGCCTGGGCCAGTTTCACCCGATCAGCAGTCTATCATCGGGCGACCCGTGCGAGGCCCAGACCGGCCACGACGACCGGCCACGGCGTATATTCCGCCCGGGCTATCGCCTTCGCACCCCGGCGTCAGGCCAGCCCGGAGGCCGCCGGCTCCGTGTCTGAGCTGGTGGATGGTTGCATTAACAGCCGGATCTGTTCCGCCAGTTCGGTGATGTTGACGGGCTTGGCGACGTGCGCATCCATGCCGGCGGCGAAGCAGTTCTCCTTGTCCCGGTTCATCGCATGGGCGGTCATCGCAATGATGGGGATATGTCGGCCTGATTCCTTTTCCCACGCCCGGATCGCCCTGGTCGCCTCATAGCCGTCCATCTCAGGCATTTGCAGGTCCATCAGGACCAGGTCGAAATGACGCTTCTTTACCTCCTCGAACGCCGCCCGCCCGTCGCCTGCGACAACGACGAAGTGGCCCAGTTTCTCGAGCAGCTTGACGCCGATCAACTGGTTGATCTTATTGTCCTCAGCCAACAGGACGTGCAAGCCGCCCGAATCGATGGGCGGGGCGGCCTGTTGCGGCTGGGGCGCCGTCTTCTCCGGCGCGCGTTGAGTGAGCACCCGCAGAACCGCGGCGTGCAGGTCCCGCTCATTGACGGGCTTGGGGAGGCAGACGCCGATCCCCAGACGCAGGCACCGATTCCGGTCGTCGGCCAAAACCCCGGACGACAGCATGAGAATCGGAAGGCCCCCCAGGGCGGGCGTCGAGCGGATGCGCTGGGCCAGCGCAAAACCGTCTTCCAGCCGCATGTGGCACTCCGCGACTACCAGGTCGAAGGGGTTCGGCCCGCTCCCGGCCCGCACCAGCGCCTCGAAAGCCGAGGCCGCATCCGGGCGCACCACCGCCAGCATACGGGCGTGGGTGAGATATTCGTGCAGGATCTGCCGGCTGGTCGGATTGTCGTCGGCAACCAGCACCCTCAGGCCGGAGAAGTGCTTCTCCAGGCCCTCGATCGGAGCCACGGTTGCGGCCGAGGCATGATCGAGCCGCACGGTGAAGTGGAATGTGCTGCCCTTGCCCACCTCGCTTTCCACCCAGATCTTCCCGCCCATCATCTGGACCAGGCGCGAGCTGATGGAAAGGCCGAGGCCGGTCCCGCCGAACTTCCTGGCCATGGAGATGTCGGCCTGGCGGAAGGGTTCGAAGATTGCCTCCTGCTGGTCCGGCGGGATGCCGATTCCGGTGTCGCGCACGCTGAAGTGCAGGACGTTGGATTTGTCCTTTTGCGACTCCGCCGCCAGGGAGATCTCAATCTCTCCTTTGGCCGTGAATTTGATCGCGTTATCGGCCAGGTTCGTCACCACCTGGCGCAGCCGGATGGGATCTCCATGCACCAGGTCGGGCACGGCCGGATCGATGCGGCACAGAAGTTGGACGCCGTTCGCTTCGGCTTTCAGGGCCAGCGGCTTCAGGGTGTCGTGGACCAGAGCGGGCAAGTCGAAATCGATCAGGTCCAGATCGAATTTCCCGGCTTCAATTTTCGAGAAGTCGAGGATATCGTTGATGACGCCCAGCAGGGACCGGGCGGAACTCCGGATGATCTCGAAGTATTCCTGCTGCTGGGGGTCCAGCCCGGCCGCCAGGATGAGTTCCGTCGTGCCGAGAATGCCGTTCATCGGCGTTCGCAGCTCGTGGCTGATGTTGGCCAGGAATGCGCTCTTGGCGCGGTTGGCCGTCTCGGCGGCCTCCTTGGCCAGCAGCGACTCGCGCTCGGCCCGTTTGCGCTCCACGATTTCGATGGCCAGTTCGGCGTTCCGGCGCATCAGCTCCTGGGTCCTCTCGGTGACGCGTTCCTCCAGCTTGTCGGTCCGCCCGTGCAATGCCGCCGCCATGCTGCTGAACGCGTAGGTGACCTCGCCGAGCTCGTCGTTGGCTCTCACCGGCAGCCACCGGAAGGCGTCGGCCTGGCCTTGTTTGAGGTCGGCGGCCGCGCTGGCCAGCATGCGCACCGGACTCAGAAGACGACGCGCCACGAGCACGAAAATCACAAACAGCAGCAGCGCGCCGCCGGCAACGCGGCCCAGCAGCAGCTGCTGCATCCGCCGGCTGGACTCGATCATCGGTCGGCGGTCCAGGCCGATGTAGAGCGTGCCGGCCGCGCCTTTCAGGAGCGGCTGGGAAAACAGCGTCTGAGGCCGCGTCTCGCCCGGCAGGCTCAAGTCGAGCCAGTCCCGGCCCTCCGGGATGTGGACCGTCAGCAGAGCGGGCGAAAACTCCTGGCCGGCGGTGTGCGCCACGACGTTGCCATCCGGCGCCAATATGTAGGCCCATTCGACATCGGAATCGCTCGACGCAGCGCTCAGCGCGGACTGAACGGGCGCACGAGTGCTCCTCATCAGCGCGGGCTCGAGCGCCTTGCCAAGCGCTGCGGCCTCGCTCCGCCCGTGGGCCAGAAAGGACTCCCGCAGCTGGCCCTCCTGTTCGCGCTCCAGCCAGTAGTAAAGACCAGCTCCCACGGCCATCACGAACAGGAATTGCAGGAGGGCGAATTTGGAGAGCAGGCTTCTCATGACCCTCGCTCCCCCCAGCGTGGCCCGGGGACTGGCCGCGACGCTGCCGTCCTCGCCCGCGGTCCGCTGCCACGCCGGCGGCACCGGCACGGTTGGCCGTGCTGCCCGGCCGGCGCGCTGCCGGCCTGCACATCCCCTAACCCGGATGTTTCACTTGCGATCGTAGCGAGGCGCGATGAGAGGGCCCCAACATCAAGCAATGCCACAAGGCGCGCTCGCGGGAGCCGCCCGCAGGCGTACTTGGCTCTTACGTCGAGGACGGGGGGTGCCCCCTGGGCCCAGCGCAACGAAGTAGATGCAGCCCTATCGCGCGCCGCAGCCGATTGTTGGTGAAACATCCGGGTTAAGGAAGGCCCATCGAGCTGAACCATCAGACCGGGAGCCCTTCGCCGCCGGAACCCGGACTCGGGCCCGCGGCTACCTTCGCCCATGGCGCTTCGCTTTCCCCACTTGAGCTGTCCCCGACACTTGAATAGTAATTCTTCCTCGTTTTCGTTGGCGCGGCAAGATCGCCGCTGCAGGTCTTCCGCCAGTCGTCAGCGGCGCCGCTGTGGCGCTTGCGGGCTCGAACCCGGTGAACGGACAGCCCATCCGAATGGGTTTGGCGGATGCGCTACTGGCACGACTGGGCTCCATCTGCGTCAGGGACGACGGATTCTTTCGGCCGCAGGCGGGGCGGCTGGCGCGGGAACGACAACCGCGCCGCAGGCCCGAAAACGACTTCAAAAACGAAGACGCCGGCCTGGGGGCCGGCGTCCGTTGCTCTAAGATCTTAAGTTCGCCTACTGCTTCTTTACGGTCTTCTTCACCGGGGCCTTCTTGGGCGGCGCCGGCTTCGGCAGTCCGGTGACGTCCTCCGGCGACACGTCGAAGGTCAGCATCTGAGGATCGGCCGTGAACGCCGAGGGCGCACCGGAGAATTCGATCTCCGTTCCCTTCTCCGGCACCGCCGCCAGCGGCTTCTCGAACTTCAGCGTGACCTCGCTCATGTCCTTGCTGGAGATGCCCGCGATAATCATGGTCGGTTTCTTCTCCGGCGCCGTACTGACCACGGTGGCCTTGAACTTCTGCACCCCGCCGGCTCCGCCCGGAATCGCCGCACCCTTCAGGCTGTTCTCGTAGTACTGTTGGCCGCCCGGGCCGCTGAGCTCGCGCTTGATATTCACCCACAGCGCCAGCTGCGGGTTCGTCTTCTTCAGTTCCTCCTCCTGCTCCATCAGGATCTCGTCCTTTGACTTGATCTTCAGATCGGCCGCAGGCACTGCGCTCTTCTTGGCCAGTTCGATCAGCTCGGGCAGACCGTCCTTGTCGCCGTGGAAGTTGATGTACGTCTTCTCCAGATAGGCCTGCAGCGGCGTGCGGGTCGCAGGCTGCAAGGCGCCCTGTCCTTCGTGGTACGCCGCGCGCGCGATCTCGTATAGAGCGGCCGACTGCTTTTCGAGCTTGCGCTGCTTCGCAATCACCGTTCCAGCCCACAGCGAAACTTCGGCGTCGTTCGGATTGTTCTGCAGCACCGTCATGAATTCCTTCTCGGCCACCTCGTTCTGGCCGCGCTGCATGGCCGTCCAGCCCAGGGTGCGATGCGCCACCGTCTCCATGTCCGTCCGGCTCTTCTTCCAATCGTCGTCGGATGTCGTGGCCGGTTTTTTCGCCGCGTCGAAAAATTCCGGTATGGCGGCCAGCAGTCCCTGGGCGGCTTTGTCACCGGCATCGAGCGCCTCGGGACTCTTGTCCTGGAGACTCACCGTCAGCAGATTCGTCCAATAGAGCCCCTTGATGTTTTTTGCATCCAGCGCGACGAGATCCTTGGCGGCATTCAGCATTTCCTTGGCGTTGTTCATGGCCTGGTAGGTGGTCATGACCATTTCCTGCCGGTCGACCTTGAAGTCGCTGGTCGGATACTTCTGCTTCCAGTTGTTGAGGATCTGGAGCTTCGTGTTCGGGTTCTGCTCCTTGTTGGCAGAATCGAACAGATCGTATTCGGCCCGATCCTTCCACTGCTTCTTCTGTTCCTGCGCCACGACCGCAAACGTGGCCAGAGAACCGAGGGCGATCAGAGCGAATGCGCGTTTCAATGAAAACTGCACGTCATGCCTCCTGGGATCGGGCTGAAAACCTGCGCCACCGGCCGTGTCCGTCGCGACCGATTCAGCTGAACGGCGGCCGAAAGGCTTGGCAAATGGGGAGTATAGCCGAAGCGCAATCCGCGTAGCAAGCCGCTTCCGGCAGCCCGCCCTCTGGCCCCCCGGCCCATCCTCATCCGCCTCCTGGATCGAACATTCCTGACAACTTAGAAACCGTATCGCGTCTCCGGGTTCCGGCGCAACTATCCAGCATATACGAGATTTGCAATCCCGCCGAAACCTTTTCCACGCCTGTGTTACACTCGGCCCTTCATGCGCCCGATCGACCTCGCCGTGGTGGCCCTCTACCTGGCCGCCATCACCTGGTTTGGCGCCCGGTTCCGGCGCTCCCAGCACACGCTCCGCGACTACTTCCTGGGGGGCCGCAACACGCCCTGGTGGGCCATCGCCTTCTCCATCGTCTCCGCCGAGACCAGCACTCTGACCGTCATCGGCACGCCGGCCCTGGCCTTTCGCGGCGACTTTGGCTTCCTGCAGGTCGTGCTTGGCTACCTGCTCGCCCGCATCGTCATTTCAACCCTGTTTCTTCCGCACTACTTCCGCGGCGAGTTGTTCACGGCTTATGAACTGATGCAGCGGCGCTTCGGCCAGCGGCTCCGCCGTCTCACGGCCGGGCTGTTCCTGCTGCTCCGCGCGCTGGCCGAGGGCGTGCGCGTCTTCGCCATTTCCATCGTCGTTTCCATCATCCTCAGCCTGGCCCCGACCTGGGCCATTGTCGTTATTGTCGCCCTGACCCTGTTCTACACTTTTGAAGGCGGCATGACGGCGGTCATCTGGACCGACGTGGTTCAAATGGCACTCTACATCTCCGGCGCGGTCCTCAGCCTGGCCACGATTCTCAGCCAGTTGCCCGGCGGCTGGCCGCATGTGATGGCGCTCGCCGTCCCGGCCGGCAAGTTTCATATCTTCGACTTTCGATTCGCGCCCACCCTGGCCTGGTTCTCGGAGCCGTACACATTTTGGGCGGGCGTTCTGGGGGGCACTTTTCTAACCACCGCCAGCCACGGCACTGAGCAGTTGATGGTGCAGCGCCTGCTGGCGGCGCGCGATATCCGCGACAGCCGCAAGGCGCTCTTCGCCAGCTGGGCCGTGGTCTGCGCCGTGTTCACACTGTTTCTGACCATCGGCGTCATCCTGTGGGCCCTCTACCAGACCAACCACCTGAGCGTTCCCGCGAAATTGGACGCCATTTACCCGCGCTTCATTTGGGATCGCTTGCCGGTCGGCATTGCGGGCCTCGTGATCGCCGCCATTCTCGCCGCCGCCATGTCCAACCTGAGCGCCGCGCTCAATTCACTCAGCTCCACCACGGTGATGGATTTCTACCGCCCGATCCGGCCGCGCCTGTCCGAGGGCCACTACCTTTCCGTGGCCCGTTTTGCAACGCTCGGCTGGGGCGTGGTTCTGCTCGCCGTGGGCATCGTCGCCCAGCGCGTCGATTCCGTGCTCGAGGCCGGACTCGGCATTGCGTCGATCCTCTATGGCGGTCTGCTGGGCGTTTTCCTGCTGGGTGTTCTTTCCAAGCATGTCGGCGAAGTCGCCGCCATGGCGGGCATGGCCGCCGGCGTCGCCGGGAACCTCGTCATCCGCTTCGCTACGCCGATCGCCTTCACCTGGTACGTGCCCATCGGCACTGCTCTCACGCTGCTGGTGGCCCTGGCCGTCGCGGCGATCCGTGGAGACTTCCTGCATCCTCGTGAACCCCAGGAGGCCGCATGAGCGCCTCCACTTCCTTGCGGCGCGACATGGGCCTGTGGGCGGCGATGTCGATTGTCGTCGGCACGGTCATCGGCAGCGGCATCTTCATCGTGCCCAGGACCATGATCCTGCAGGTCGGCTCGCCGCGCCTGGTGCTGCTGGTCTGGGTCTGCGGCGGCCTCCTGACGCTCGCCGGCGCGCTGACCTACGCTGAGTTGGCCGCCATGATGCCCGAGGCCGGCGGTGAGTACGTCTACCTGAAGGAGGCTTACGGACCGTTCTGGGGCTTCGTCTACGGCTGGACGCAGATGTGGGTGGCCAAGAGCGCCTCGGTCGCCACGCTGGCCACCGGCTTCTATCTCTACCTCGCCAACTTCGTCCCCGCCCTCGGCCGCGTCGTGGTCCGGATTCCGTTGCCGGCGAGCGCCGGCGGAGCCCCGCTCGCAGTCCATTTCGGTTCCATCGCATTCTCGTTCGACTGGCTGGCCGTCGAGCCGGGCGCCTTGCTGGTGATCCGCGCCGGGCAGCTCTTCGCCATGCTCCTGATCTTCGGACTCGGTTTCATCAACTGGCTGGGTGTGCGCCAGGGCGCGGGCGTTCAGGTGACCGCGACTCTGCTGAAGGTCGCGCTGCTCGCGGCCATCATCGGCTGCGGCCTGTTTCTCGGCGCGGCGCACTTGGAGAACTTCGCCACTTCCGTGCCCGCGCCCGCCGGCGCGGCCGGATTCTTCGCGGCATTGGTCGCTGCTTTGTGGGCCTATGACGGTTGGAATAACGTCGGCATGGTCTCGGGGGAAATCCGCAATCCGTCCCGCAACCTGCCCTGGGCCCTGGTGCTCGGCACAACTCTGGTGATCCTCATTTATCTCGCCGCGAATATCGCCTATTTCTGCGTATTACCGGCCTCCGCCGTCGCCGCCAGCGATCGTGTTCCCGCGGAAATGATGCGCCGCCTTTTCGGGTCGCAGGGCGCCGCCGCCGTGAGTTTGGTGGCCATGTTGTCAATATTCGCCGCCTTGAACGGCTCGATTCTCAGCGGCTCGCGCGTGCCCTATGCACTGGCGCGCGACGGCTATTTCTTCCGCCCATTCGCCCGCATCCACCCGCGCCGCCACGTGCCGGGATTCTCGATTCTGGCCCTCAGCGCCTGGAGCGCCGTGCTGGTCCTGAGCGGACGTTACGACCAGCTTTTCACCCTGGTGATCTTTCCAAGCTGGATTTTATACGGCCTCGCGACCGCTTCTGTACTAGTACTTCGTCGCACACGCCCGGCGATGCATCGTCCCTATCGGACGGTGGGTTATCCCTTCGTTCCGGTCGTTTTTGTGTTGGTCGCAGCCCTTTTTCTCGGATTTACGTTGAAAAACTCGCCAAGGGAGTCGATTCTGGGCCTGATCCTCATCGCCGCAGGCATCCCATTTTATAGAAATTGGAAGCGCCGCCTGCGGGAAACCGACCGGGTTTGAGACGAATTATCGCGCCTAAACCAAAGTATTAGTCCAATCACGGTTGTTTCCTCCACAGAAGTACGATAGACAGGGTTTAGTAAACGAGCAGCCGTTTCCCTTCGCGGCATCATCGCAGGGCAATCGAAATTCTGCGGGAGAAGCGGCTTAATACACGCGAGGATTCTAATGGACGTCGTCAAAATGTTGGATGAATTGAAGCGTGAGCGCGAGGCCATTGAAGAGGCCATCGTGACCTTGGAGCGGCTGGCCAAGGGTCAGGTCAAGCGGCGCGGACGGCCGCCGGCCTGGATGAGCGAATTGAACAGGAAGCAAGCCGCCGTCCTCCCCGTTCCGGCCGCCGTGGTCCAGCGCGGTCGCGGCCGCAAGCCCGTGGAGGCAGCGGCGCAGTAGATCCCGTCCCGGATCATTCGTAGAGCAGGTACGCCTTGCGGCGGGCGATGAACTCGTCCACGCGCGGCCTCAACAGTTCTTCGATCGCCTCCGGATCCGATCCCTCGCCGAGCGCGCGGATCACGTCGCGGCTGCCGATCAGCCGTGCATTCACGTCCAGGTCGAGCTTGCCGGGATAAAGTTTGAGCACGGCCGCCGCGATCTCCAGTCCCAGGCGGACGCTCGAGAACGACTCGCGGTCCGTGACCACGAACCTCACTCCCTCCACGGTTCTTCCCTGCAGGTTCGAACTCTCCGGCACGAAGCGCGTCGGATAAAACCTCACGCCGGGCACAAATCGCCGGTTCAGGTAGGCCGCCAGTTCCGCGCCCTTCACCCACTCCGCGCCCGCCTGTTGGAACGGCGCGGGCGTACCCCGCCCCACCGACCAGTTGGGCGAGGCTTCGAGCATCGCCACTCCGGGGTACAGCAGCGCGGCCTCGAAGCTGCGCATGTTCGGCGACGGGTCCACCCACGTCAGGCTCGTCGCGTCCCACCAATCGGTCCGCCGCCAGTTCTTCATCGGCACGACTTCCAGCTTCGCGCCCACGTGCTCCTCGCCGTTGAACCAGCGCGCCAGCTCGCCCACACTCATCCCGTGCCGCAGTGCAATCGGGCTGCAGCCGACAAACGACATCAGCTCCCGGTCGAGCACCGGCCCCTCCACGTCGGCTCCGTTCAGCGGGTTCGGCCGGTCCAGCACCAGAATCGGCAGCCCGGCCTCCGCCGCCGCCTGCATGGCGTATTTCAGTGTCGATATGTAGGTGTAAAAGCGCGCGCCGATGTCCTGGATGTCGAACACCAGCACGTCCACGTCCTTCAACATCTCCGCGGAGGGCCGGCGGCGCTCATCCGCGTACAGGCTCCAGATCGGCAGCCCTGTCCGCGCGTCCTTCCCATTCCCGATGTTGGCGTGGTCCTCGTGGCCCGAAATGCCGTGCTCCGGCGAGAACAGCGCCGTCACTTTCACCTGCGCCTGAAGCATCGCGTCCACGTCGCGCCGCCCGTCCCGCAGCACTCCGGTCTGGTTCGTGATCAGCCCCACGCGCCGGCCCTTCAGCTTCGCAAAGCCATCGGCGGCCAGCACGTCCACTCCGTTCCACGTCTCCACCGTGCGCGCCGTCACCCGCCGCGGCGCGCCCCGCAGGATCTCCATCGGCGGGGTCAGAATGCTGCCGGGCGCGTCGATTCCGAGTGCCGCGGCGACAATCGTCGCCACCTCCGCCCTCAGCCCGTTGAGCGGCGGCCGGCGCTGCGGATGCACGCTGTTGCTCAGCAGGATGACGTACGTCCGCGTTGACGGATCGATCCATATCGACGTGCCCGTGAACCCCGTATGCCCGTACGAGCCCAGCGGAAACAGCTCGCCCCGATTGGACGAAAACGGCGAGTCGATGTCCCACCCCAGTCCGCGCAGCACCGGCTGCCGCGGCGGCGTGTTCGGCTCCGTGAACTTGCGCACCGTCAACGGACTGAACAGCCGCACGCCGTGGTATTCGCCCCGGTTGAGCATCATCTCGGCGAACTTCGCCAGGTCGTCGGCCGTCGTGAACAGGCCCGCGTGCCCGGCCACGCCGCCCATCATCCGCGCCGTCGGGTCATGCACCACTCCGCGCAGCGCCGTACCGTTTTCGCGCTCCGTCGGCGCGATGCGCGCGCGCCAGCCCGGCGGCGGGAGGAATCGCGTCTCGCTCATCCCCAGTGGGCGAAAGATCTCCTCTTCGGCATACTCGTTCAGCGGCTTGCCGCTGACCACGCGCACAATCTCGCCCATCAGGATGAAATTGATGTCGCTGTAAACGAATCGCTCGCCCGGCGGCGTGCGCGGTTTGTCGGCCAGCGCCATCCGCACCCCGGTGCCGTAGCCGCTCCATGCTGGCTCCAGGTCGAGGTCCGGGCGAAACCCCGAAAAGTGCGTCATCAGGTCACGCACTGTGATGTCGCTCTTGCCGCCCTGAAACTCCGGAAGGTAATCGGTCACGCGGCCGTTCACCCGCACCTTGCCCTGCTCGAACAGCTTCATGATCGACGCCGTCGTGGCAATCACTTTCGTCAGCGAGGCCGCGTCGAAGATCGTATCCTCGCTCATCCGCTCGCGCCGCGGCTCCACGGCCCGCTCACCATACGCCTTGCGATACAGCACGCGCCCTGGCTGCCCGGCCAGCACCACTGCACCCGGCGTCTGGCCCGCCGCGATCGCTTTTTCGATCGCCGCGTCGAGCGCCGGCCCTCCGCCAAACTGCGCCTGGGCCTGCAGGCTCGCCGCGAGCAGCGCCACTACCAGCGCCGCGCGCATCACTGCATCCTCACCGCCAGCGCTTCCAGCACCCTGGCCAGCTCAACGTCCTTTTTCGTGATGCCCCCCGCATCGTGCGTCATCAGGTCCACTCTCACCTGGTTGTAGACGTTGAACCATTCGGGGTGGTGGTCCATCTTCTCGATGGCGATGGCCGCCGTGGCCATGAAACCGAAGGCCTGGATGAAATTCGGGAAATGATACTCCTTATGCAGCTTGCCGCCGGCAACGCTCCATCCGGGCAGCGTCTCCAGCTCCGTCTCGATCTCCGCATCCGTCAGCTTGGTTCTGGGCATGTTTCGATTCTCTCCGCTTTTTCTAACGTCCGCCGGCCAGCTCACGACCGTCCGTAGACGGGAATCAGGGCCCCGCTGGTCTCCGCGGCCTGATCCGAAGCCAGCCATACCAGCGTTTCGGCGATCTTCTCCGGCGCAACCCATTTCCCGAAGTCGGCCTTCGGCATCGCCGCCCGGTTCGCCGCCGTGTCGATCGTCCCCGGCAGCACGGCATTCACCGTGATCCCTTCTTGCCGCAACTCCGCCGCCAGGTTCAGCACCAGCGCATGCAGCGCCGCTTTAGACACCGCGTAGGCCGCGGCGCCCGGCGCACCTTCCGCCCCGGCGCGCGAGCCCACCGCCAGCAGCCGGCCATCGCCGGTTTTAAGCATCCACTGCAGCGCCGCGCGGAATACGAGAAACGCCGACCGCGCGTTCAGCTCCATCATCCGGTCCCAGGTTTCCACCTTCGTCGCTTCCACCGGACCGTCCATGGCGAAGCCGCCCATCAGGTGCACGGCTGCGTCGATGCGCCCGTGCCGCTCCACCAGCGCCCGCACCGCCGTCTCCGCGCCTTCCGGCGACGTGAGATCGGCCTCTACCGTCAGCACTCCGGCTGGCGTCTCGTCCCGCCGGCCAGCGCCGCGCCACCCCAGCCACCACGGCGCCTTCGCGCACGAAGGCCCGTACCACCGCCTGGCCCAGTCCGCCGGTAGCTCCCGTGATCAGCACTTTTTTCTCGCCTAGTAGCCCGTTCATATGGTTTATTTTACGATCTGCTTGCGCTGACCCCATCCGGGCGCGCCTATGATATAGCAATGCCGCAGCCGCTGCCGCGTCTCCGTTACGACCTCGAGTTCCTGCCTTCGCCGGTCGCCAAACGGCCCGGACTGATGCTGCGCGATCCCTTCAGCTACTCCGACTCGACGCTCATCATTCCACCGGTCCTCATCCAGGCGCTGCGTTGCTTCGACGGCGAACAGACCGATCTGGACCTCCGCCTGTTGCTCGCCCAGTGCACCGGCGACCTGCAGGTCGGCGAGCTGATGGAGCACCTCATCTCGACTCTCGACAACGGCGGCTTCCTGCTCACCCCCCGTTTTGAGGAGCTGCGTGACAGGTGCCATCGGCAGTTCGCGGAATCGCCTGCGCGCCTGGCCTCGCATGCCGGCGCCGCCTATCCCGACGACGAGAGCGAACTGCGCGAACTGCTCGCCGATTATCTCTCCACGCCCGAGCACGGTCCAGCCGACGCGTCCACGCTCATCGGCATCGCCGCGCCGCATATCAGCCCCGAAGGCGGTTGGGAATCCTACCGCGAGGCCTTCCGGGCCCTCTCCCCGCAGGCCTCCGAACTGCCCCCCGCTGATCGCGACTGCGGCGAAAAAGTTTTCATCATCCTGGGCACCTCCCATTACGGCGAGCCGGGCCGTTTCGGCCTCACCCGCAAAAACTTCACCACCCCGCTGGGCGAGGCGCTCACCGCGACCGCCTGGGTTGACTCTCTGGCCCAGCGGGCCCCCGACGCCGTGTTGCTGGAGGATTACTGCCACGCGGTCGAACACTCCATCGAATTCCAGGTCATCTTCCTCCAATCCTTGTTCGGCCCCTCCGTCCGCGTCCTGCCCATCCTGTGCGGCTCCTTTGCCCTCAGCATGTCCGCCGGCCGCAAGCCCGAGGACGACGACGCCATCCACGCCTTCCTCGAGTCCCTGGGCGAACTCGCCGAACGTGAGCGCGCTTGCGCCTGCTTCGTTTTGGGCGTGGACATGGCTCACATGGGACGCCGCTACGGCGATCACCCGGTGCGCGTGGGGGATGAGGTGATGGAGGACGTGGAACGGCAGGATCGCGCCCGCATTGCCCGCCTTTGCGCGGGCGATGCGGAAGGCTTCTGGGATCTCGTGCGCGCGAACGGTGACGCGCTCAAGTGGTGCGGCACCGCGCCCTTCTACACGTTCCTGCGCGCGGCCCGGCCGGCCTCCGGATTGTTGCGCCGCTACCAGCAATGGAATATCGACGAGTCGAGCGTCGTCTCCTTCGCCGCCCTAGCCTTCCACCGTTAGAAACAGCGGGCAGGGACCACGCGCTGGGCCCTTCCGCCGGTTCGGTCATCTCTTCTTCAGGCCGCGCGCGGCCCGGCCACTGGTCAGGCTGGCGGCTGGTATTGGACAATCTGGTGCGAGGCCAGGTTGACCGTCACCGCGTCGTCGGGCGTCTTGGCCGCTTCCCCGTCGGATTCCGGATGGTATTCGATGCGCAGTTGCTGCGGGTCCACCACGATGCGCAGGTACCCGAAATCCTGATCGTCGTAATTCTCGAAGGTGACTGTGTCATTACCCTGCGAAAGTCCCGGCTGAGTCACGGGAACGCGGATTGCCAGGCTGCCTTTATGCGTCAGTTGTGACAGTCCGTGGCCGCTGTTTCCGGCAACCAGGAATGGAGTCTGCCGGCCACTCTGGACACGCGTGAAGCGCTGGTAATTATGGGCGTGTCCTGACAGCACCGCGTGCGGCCACACGCCCGTTGCCGCGCACGCCGCGTCGATATCCTTCAGCATCAGCCCGCTGCCCCCGTGCTTGCCCGCGCTCGACGCGCCCGTCTGCGTTTGGGCGACGTACGGCGGATGGTGCACCGCGATCACCACCGCGCCCGCGAACTTCTCGTCCTTGACCCGTTGCAGCGCGGCTTTCAGAAACGTGAGTTGGGCATCGGTGAGGTACGGATACGTGCCGCCCTGCGTCGAAATCACGCCCGGGTCCTCCAGGCAATTGCTGTACAGCCCGAGAATCCGCACGAACGGCGCTTCGAGCGTAAAGTACACTCCCGGCTGGATGCCCGCCGTCCGGCTCAGGCCGCCCGCTTCGGGTGTCTTGTGGAACGGTTGGCCGGCCGTGCAGAAGTTGGCCAGAAAAGCCTGCAAGGTGGGCGTTGAAGTGTTGGGCGCAACCATGCCGTCGTGGTTCCCCGGCACGGCGAAGACCGGCGCCGGGTAGTTGCGGTACGGATCGTAGAACTGGTCGTAATAATACTGGGCTTCTCCAAAGCTGTAGACCACATCGCCCAGGTGATAGCAAAACGAAGGGACCGCCTTCGGGTCCGCCTCCGTAAAATCGGCCACCATCTTGTCGGCCACCAGTTCTTCGTCCTTCGGGCCAGTCGTGTTCCCGGTATCGCCGACGGCGTGAAAGACGATCTGCCCCGCGCTTTGGATCGCGCTCACAACGTTGGGACCCTGCGCGCCGATCGCGTCCGCCAGACGAAGCGTCGGTTCAGCGACTCCCGCCACCGGGAAAGGTCGGGGCTTGAGCTGGCCTTTTTCGCTGTCGAGAATCTTGTAAGCCTGCGTGTCCGAGCCGTGTTTCACCGTGAACTTCGACGGATCCACCGTGGGCGCGGGCTCAGCGAACTGAGCTCCGCCGGTGGGAATCGGGCCGCTGTTATCCACGGGCGGCGGCGCCGGCGGTGGCGGCTGTTTCTTGCCGGCCCCATGGCCCGCACCGTGACTGCCCTTCTTGCTATTCATCGAAAACCCCTCCGTGTTGGACCGTGAAATTCTGGACCCCGCGTTCGCACGCACCAAGCGTGCGACGCGAATCTGTCGAATCACGCAATTATTGGGGCAGATTAACTATGAAGTCAAGTTAATTGTCGATTGAAACTCGGCCCAAATGATTTGCCAATTAGGGCCTCACCCCGCAATGTCACGCTGCAACGGCGCCTCGCAGCCCTGCGCGCTGCTGCGCCCGAACGGCCGCGATGCCGTGACCGGTCCTCAATTCGGCTCAACCGGTTCCTGGACGCTGGCGTCGCGTTCCCAACCCTCGTTCTCCAGCCGGATGATTTCAATGGCGACGTCGCTCGAGTTCGCATCGAGCGTCGGCAACGCCTGGTAGTCCGAAACCCAGCAGCGGTAAACCTTGTACGCCAGCACGAGTTGCCCGGCCTCGTTGTAGAACTCGATGTAGATATCCTTGCGGAAGTCCTTCAGCCCGACTTCCGAACCCAGCCCCGCCCCCAGCCTCCATACCAGGTTGGCCCAATCCTCGAACGCCGTGTCCTGGGTGACACCGCGCTCCAGTTCGATCGCTTCGTAGCGCGTCAGTCCGGGGGACTTGTGCGACGTACTGGGATCGCCGCCCTCGCGGTGCTCCACCACCTCCGTGTGCCTCAACAGGGCGCTGATGCGGCTCACGCCGGGGACGTATTGGCCGTCCCATTTCACCCTGAATTTGAAGTTCTTGTACGGGTCTAATCTGTTCGGGTTCGCCGGGAATTCTGCCATTTCGGCAGTGTAGCACCAGTTCTCGAAAACCGAACCCGCCGCGCGCGGGCAAAACCGCTCATATGAGCGCTCTTGACGTTGGGAGGGACGTGCGATCAATGGTTTGCGACGAACAACTGCGCCGGTGAGCAGTCTTGGCCTGGCCTCGCTGTGCCGCTAGCCCGGATGTTGCACCACGATCGTAGCGAGGCGCGATGAGAGGGTTGCAGATACAAGGCGCGCGACGGGAGCCGCCCGCAGGCGTACTTGGCCGGTACGTTGAGGACGGGGGGTGCCCCTTGGGCCCAGCGCAACGAAGTAGATGCGGCCCTATCGCGCGCCGCAGCCGATTGCTGGTGAAACGTCCGGGCTAACGCACCTCCGGCCGCAGCATCGCCGTCAGCGCCGCCGCCAGCCCCATGGCGCTCAGAAATGAGCCCAGCGGCAACTCGTAAGTCGCGGCGTCCTCGCCCTTCCATTTGATCCAGATCAGCCCGATCACAGTGCCGGCAATCGAGGCCCCCAGCAGCACCCCGATGGCACTCTCCAGCCCCAAAAACGCCGCCAGCATGCCCAGCAGCTTTACATCGCCGAGCCCTAGCCCTTCGCGCTGGCGCACCAGTTGATACGCCCGCCCCACCCCCCACAACAGCCCCGCCAGGACCACCGACCCCAGCGTCGCCCCGGCCAATCCAACCAGTTGCGGCTTCGCGTTTTCCAAAAACAGAGCCAGGATGCCCCGCGGCGGCGGCGCCAGCGGCGCCAATGCCACCGCCGCCATCCACCCGCCCAGCGTGAACTCGTCCGGCAGGATCCGCGTTTCCAGGTCGGAAAACAGCAGTTCGATGAGGATGAATCCCAACAGGCACCATTTGAGGGCCGCCCAATCCAGGCCGTTGGTCCGCACGGCCAGCCAGAACCACGCGCCCGTGAGCGCTTCGACGGCTGGGTAACGCCATGAAATCAGCGCCTTGCAGCTGCGGCAACGAGCGCCGAGCAGGACCCAGCTCAGCACTGGGATGTTGTCGTACCAGGCGATCATCGCGCCGCACCGGCGGCAATGGGACCGCGGCCGCGTCACCGATTCGTTCTCCGGCAACCGGCTGATGCAGACGTTCGCGAAACTGCCCATCAGGAGCCCCAACAGGGCCGCGCAAACTTCGACGAAATCCTTGTATTCCAATGGATTACCCCAGCACCTTTCGGTAGCAGGCCAGCGTCCGCCCGACCATTTGCTGCGCCGTGTAGCCCCGTTCCACCATCGCCCGCCCATTGCGGATCATCCGCTCCGCCAGGTGCGAATCGTCCTCCAGGCGGCGGATGGCCGCTTCGAACGCCGGCGTCGTGTTTTCCACCAGCAGCCCAGTCGTTTCGTGCCAGACGATCTCCGGCAATCCGCCGACGTTGCTCGCTATCACCGGCACGCCGTGCGCCATCGCCAGCAATGCGGCCGATCCAAGCCCTTCCATTTCAGTAGCATATAGAAACATCCGGGCTGTCCGAAAGGCTTTTTCGAGGTCCTTCACGAGACCAACCCGCGGGTGGACCTGTTCGAGCAGACGCCGGCCCTTAGCCGGGTCCGGCGAATCCAGCGCCACGATCGAGCCCGTCCGGTTGCTGGTGTACGGCGGCACGATCACTCCATCGGGGACCAGCGCGATGCGCTCCTCCCCCACGCCGGCCGCCCTGAGTTGGGCCGCGGCTGCCCGCGAAATACACAGGAAAAGCGCCGCGGAACCGTACTTCTTGTCAGTGAAAGCCCTGCGCTTTACGGGGAAGGCCACCCGCCGCGAAACCACGTACGGCGCTCTCTGCCCCGGCACAAGAGAGGCCAGCCAGGCCAGGCTGTGCGCCCGCGAGTCATGGCAATGGATCAGGTCGGCCCAGTCGGACTTGCGCCAGATCGCGAACCAGTTCAGCGGCTCCACGCGCAGGTCGAGCCGCTCCGCCTCGCGAAACAGGGGCGAGCCCCGGTTTGCCAGTAACCTGATCTGTACTCCTTCATCCGCCAGTCCGGCCGCCAGGTGCAGCGTCTGCCACTGCCCGCCGCGCAGCGACTTGCCGGTATCGATGTGCAGCACCCGCATCGTCAGCGCCAGCTCATGAAGCGCGCCTTGGCATACTTCAGAAAGGTATACAGCGAGGCCATGTAGGCGATCGCAAGCCCTTCCACCCCATCCAGATAACCGCCTCGCAGGAAGTACGTCTTGAAAAACGTCCAGGGCGGGTCGACGAGCAGCCGCGACGCGCCCACGCTCTTGCCTTGCGCCACTACTTCCTCGGCCGCCAGCGTAGTGTAACGGTCCATCGATTTCAGGTGCTCGCTCAACGAGCCGCAGGTGTAGTGCAGCAGGTTGCCCTCGAGCGCCCCCACGCGGCCCCTGCACACCACACTCTCGTGCACGAACTGGCCCACCCAGTTGGCCTTCCGGCGGTCGAAAAGCCGGATCTTCCTGTCGGGATACCACCCCGAATGGAGGATCCAGCGTCCCAGGTACTGGGCCATGCGCGGCACCGTATAGGCGTCGTATTGCGGACCGTTTTTCTTGATTTGCCAGATCTCGGCCTCGAGGTCCTCGCTGAGTGCCTCGTCGGCGTCGATCGAGAGCACCCAATCATGCGCCGCCTCGTCGCTGGCGTAGTTCTTCTGCCCGGCGTAGCCGCGCCAGTTGGCCTCCAGGACGCGAGCGCCGTATTTTTCCGCGATTTCGACGGTGCGGTCGGTCGAGCCGCTATCCACCACCAGAATCTCGTCGCAGCAGCGCAGGTTTTCAATGGCCCGCGGCAGGTTGCGTTCCTCGTTCTGCGTGATGATCGTCGCCGAGATCTTCATGCCCGCTCGTTGATGCCCCGCGTCATTGTACTGGAGTGCTGTAAATCAGTGGCGCGGGAATGAAGCTCAGCGCGAGAATCAGCCCCGCTGCCGCCAATAGGATTTTGCGCCTCCGGTCCAGCCCCTGCCGGTCGTACACCGGAAAGTGCCGCCGGCCAACCAGCAGCAGGGCTCCCGCCCAAAAAAACCACGGTGGGAACAGAAAACCCATGGCGCCCAATAAGAGGATCACCGCCAGCGAGACCCATTTGTACCGCTCGCCCAGCCACGCATAGATAATGTGGCCGCCGTCCAGCTGCCCCACCGGCAGCAGGTTCAGTGCTGTCGCCAGCAGCCCCACCCACGCCGCCCGCGCCATCGGGTGCAGGTTCAGCTCCGCGATCCCGCAGCCGGGGAGAATCCAGGCCGCTAGCCAATGGAACAACAGAGGCAAGGCCAGTGGCGTCTCGATCCCATCCTTCATATGCGGGACCACCCGCGATAGTGCCAGTCCGACGATCAATACCGGCAGCACCAGGACGAACCCGGCCAAGGGCCCGGCGATGCCCACATCAAACAGTTCCTTGCGACTCTTCAGTGCCGAGCGGAAGCGGATAAATGCGCCGAAAGTGCCAATCAGGAACGGCACCGGCAGGAAGTACGGAAGTGTGCACGCTACCTTGTGATACCGGCACGCGAAGTAGTGCCCCAATTCGTGGGCTAGCAGGATCATCATCAGGGTCAGCGAGTAGGGCAAGCCCATCACAAGCAGTTCGGGCCACCGCATGAACCGCGGCGCCGCATATAGTGGCTCCAATGGATCTAGCCCCGGCGAGTTTCGCTGGAAGTGATCCGCGAAGCATGCGCCGACCGCCGTCGTGCACAGCAATGTCAGCAGGAAAAGCCCAATCGGGATCACGACCGCCCGTAGCGGCCGCGGGCGGTCATGACTCTCCACCGGGGCCTGTTCCTCGCTTTCCCCAAGCGCTGCGGACACTTTGCCGGCCGCAGCCCGAGCGGCCTTCAGTCGAGCGCCTGCAATTCCTTGCCTGGCTTGAAGCGCACGGCCTTCCCGGGCGGAATAGCCACTTCGGCGCCGGTGCGCGGGTTGCGTCCGATGCCCGTCTTGCGGGGCCGGACCGTGAAGATGCCGAATCCACGGAGTTCGATGCGGTCGCCCAGGGCGAGCGCGCGCTTCATGGACTCAAACACCGTCTCGACGGCCATCTCGGCCTTGGTCTTGGTGATGCCGGTCTTGTTGACCACCTCATTGACGATGTCGAGTTTGATCAAGTTCAGCCTCCTTTGACGCCGGGACCCTGCAGGCGCTCACGAACGTCACGTCAAAGTGCATGATAGGATTAGGGTTACGGTGTTGTCAAGCGCCACGTTCACGGTTCTTGCATGAATCCCGTCCCAGCTTACCCCGTTCCGGGCGCGGAAGAGTTCCGCCGGGCCTGCGCGCGCTATGCCACGGGCGTCACGGTGACCACCGTGGAAGGCCTCCAGGGGACGCCTCAAGGGCTCACCGTGAATTCGTTCACCTCGGTCAGCCTGGACCCGCTCCTGGTGTTGGTATGCATCGACAAAGGCGCCACCGCGCACCCCCATTTCATGGCCTCGCGCGGCTTTGCGATCAACGTTTTGTCTGAAGATCAAATCGATCTGTCGCAGCACTTCGCCACTTATGCCGGCGATCGCTTCGAAGTCCTGCCCTGGCACGCCGGATTGCATGGCGCGCCCATCCTGGAAGGCATTCTGGCATCGCTGGAATGCTCGACCTGGCAGCGCGTCGATGCCGGCGACCACACCCTGATGCTCGGCCAGGTGGAACGCGTGGAAATACACTCTGGCGCGCCACTGGTGTATTTCGCCGGCGCCTACCGCAAGCTCGGGCCCTAGGATACTGGGTCGCGGAGACTTGTGTTACTGAGCCGCGACTGCTAAGGAGCGGTCGTCGCGCCGCTTCCCCGCTGCCGCTTAGATGCGCCCGCCGGCAATCGGCTTGGTGCCTGGTTACGTTTTCTCCGCGACAGGCCACCAGGACAGCCCGCGTTCCCCTTTGCCCCAGAACTTCATGGCTGGATAGAAACGCGCACTCAACCGTGCGCCGCCGTTGAGGAAATTCGTCGCAGTGGTTCAAGGTTTCGCTCAGCCCGCCGAGAAGATCCTTATGTTCGAATGGAAAACCGATTACAGCATTCAATTACCGGAAATCGACGCTCAGCACCGGCGGCTCTTTGCCTTGGCTGCTGAGTTGCACGATGCCATGTCGCAAGGCCGGGGCAAGGCCGTTCTTGAGAAGGCGCTGGTCCAGTTGTTGGACTACACCAAAGCGCATTTCGCGGCCGAAGAGGGGCTCATGCGCAGGTATGCATATCCCCAATTCGCAGCCCACAAAGAGCAACACGAACAGTTCACCGCTCAGGTGGTCGAATTTCGACAGCGCTTCCACGGCGGACAGACCGCCATGACTGTCGATCTGATGTTCTTTCTGCAAAACTGGCTCACCAACCATATCCTCGGTTCCGACCTGCAGTACAGTCCCTTCGTCCGCGCCAAGACGGCCGCCTGACCCTCTCGCGCGCCGCGACGCTTTCGGCCGTGGACGGCAACTTGCTCATGGCCCGAACCGGTGTGGCGGGCCACGGATTCCGTCCCTCCGGAATGCACCGGATCCGCCGCTCACCTCCCTTGAGCCGGACCCGGACCACGGGCAGCATTCCACGCACGCTCGGAATCCTCTCGAACATTCTGCCACGGCCCTGCTTCGGGCCCATTCCGATTTCCATCAACGCGCACATCCGTCTCGCCTCGCCAACCCCGCTAGAATATTGCCATGAACCGCCGCGATTTCCTGGCCGCGTCCGGGGCTTTACCCGCCGCGGCAGCCGCGCATTCTGCCGCGCCGGCGCCGCAAGCCATGGCGGCGCCTGCGCCGGCGTTGCTGCCGCGCCTGGGTTATGACGCCTATTCGATCCGCGACTTCAAGTGGAAGGACCTGCAGCACATCGACTACGCGGCTTCGCTCGGCCTGGACGCGGTGCAGCTTTCGATCCCCGACGATTTCGCCTCCGTCGAGCCCGGCCATCTGAAGAAGGTCCGCGACTACGCCGCCGCCAGGCTCATCGAGCTGAGCGCCGGCACGGGCTGCATCTGTCCTACCAATCCGGCCTGGAATCCGGCTCATGGCTCGCCCGAACAATACCTCGCCGCCGGCGGCGCCGTTGCCCGCGCGCTGGGCTTGACGGCGATGCGCGTCTTCATCGGCGCGCCCACCGACCGCCATGCCAGGATCCCCATCCAGACGCACATCGACAGCACGTTGAAGGTCCTGCGCAACGCGCGCTCGCGAATGCAGGATCTGGGCCTGAGAATCGCCATCGAAAACCACGGCGACCTCACCGCGCGCGAGTTGCTGGCCCTGATTGGAGCGGCCGGCTCGGACCTGGTGGGCGTGAACTACGACGCCGGCAACCCGATGTGGGTCATGGAGGATCCGGCCCAGACGCTGGAGCTCCTGGCGCCGTTTGTCGTGACCAGCCATTTCCGCGATTCGGCGTTGTTTGAACACCCCCGCGGGGCGGCTTTCCAATGGGTGGCGATGGGCGACGGCTCTATCGATATCAGCGCCGTCGTGAAGTCGTACCAGCGGCTGTGCCCGGGTAAGCCGGTGCTGCTCGAGATCATCACCGGCCGGCCGCCGCAACTGTTGCCCTATCTCGAGGACGAATGGTGGAACGGCTTCCGCACCACGCCCGCGGCCGACTTTGCGCGCTTCATCGGACTGGTGCGGCGCGGCCACGCCTACCTCGGGCCGATGGTGATTGGCGCGCCGGGCCCGCATAGCGACACGCTCGCCGCGGCGCTGCGCGAGCAGCAGCGGCTCGACCTGGAGCGCAGTTTGAGCTACTGTCGGGAAACGCTGAAGCTGGGCCTGCGGGCGCGGGCTTAGCCTGTTGGGCAGATGGAATCGAGTCCGCAAGGAGGCACACGATGGCAATCAAGAGAATCCTGATTCTGGCCGGGGATTACGTGGAGGACTACGAGCTGATGGTCTGCTTCCAGATGCTCGAACTGGTGGGCCACCTGGTCCACGTCGTCTGTCCGGGCAAAAAAGCCGGGGATATGGTGCCCACCTCGATCCACGACTTCGAGGGCGACCAGACCTACACCGAAAAGCGCGGCCACAATTTCGGGTTGAACGCCGATTTCGAGCTCGCCCGGGGCGAGGACTACGACGCCCTGGTGATCCCTGGCGGGCGCGCGCCGGAGTACATCCGGCTGAATGCCAAGGTGCTCGATCTGGTGCGCCACTTCGCCGCCGCCAACAAGCCCATCGCCAGCATCTGCCACGGCGCGCAGGTGCTGACGGCTGCCGGCGTGGTCGCGGGCCGCAAGGTGAATTGCTATCCGGCGGTCGCGCCGGACGTGACCGTCGCCGGCGGCACTTATATCGAACTGAAGATGAACGAAGCGATCACCGACGGCAATCTGGTCACCGCCCCGGCCTGGCCCGCGCTCGCAGCCTGGATGCGCCAGTTCCTGACGCTGCTGGGGACGAAGATCGAACCGTAGGAACCCGCAGAGAAGCGTATCGCTGAATGGCGGCTGTCCAGCGGCTAACGAGCCGGCATAGGCTCGGTGATTGCGGCCCTCCGCGGACGTCTCGGTGTGTCCCCGCGCACCACCACCCTGTCCGACCCCCGCGTGTGGCGAAATGGCGACCGCAGAGAGCGGAGAAGGGAGAAGGGAGAAGGGAGAAGGGAGAAGGGAGAAGGGCAAAAGGGGACGTCGAGAAGGGGACATGCTAGGAGGGGTGCAGTCCAGTTTTCCCGATCTGATACGTGCACCAGCGTCGGCGGTCCAATACCAGAAGATCGCTCAGTTGTATTTTCGCCCAGCGGCTGAAGCCGAAACTGCAAAGAGAAATCTTCCACCCCGTCACAAACCCAGTGTGCCGCCTGCCAGTTTTGGAAGAGTCCGAAAGACGTAGTTTGCTAGAATCAATTGCTCCGCGATCCCTTCCTGGGGGCACTGGACCATTAAATTAAACGTGCACACGGCTCCCAGTGGAATGAAATCGATGGCATACCTCTTTCCACCGACTTGAAGATTGTACGCGACGTGCATTGCCGAGGAGTTGTTCAGGACGCGACCCGGAGTTATCTCACTTGGTGGAGCAGCAAAAACCTCTCGAGTTTCGTTGGCGAGGAACGAAATGGACTTCAAGCTCAGCGAGAGGGCTCCTCTTTCGCACGGCTGAAGCGTCCGCTCATGGCACGCTCCTATCATGATCGTTGCCCCGAGTGAGAGTGCTTTGTCCCATACCTTTGACAAGTCCTGTAGCCCGTGGGGTTGATCGTCTTGCATGAGAATTCGGCCAAGCCAGACCCAAGGGTCTCCACTAGTTGGGCGTTGCTTTGCAGCCGCTTCAAAGGCGGCGGTCGCGCTACGCCAGTCCTTGGCCTTATATGCAGTCATGGCGGCAGTGAAACAATTACTGTAATCGCTGCATCCTGCTACGCCGGCTTCGCCTCCCGCTGATGGGCCCGCGAAAGTCGTTCCACTGCGCGATTCGGCAGATGTTCCGGACCTCGTCTGCGAAGAGCACGGCCGATATTTGATGTCCTCAGCCATCATCGCGTAGGTGATCGAGGCGTCAACGCACTTTGAGGACTCGGCTTGAGCGACCGGCTCGACTGCGAAGGTAAAATACTTGCCACCACCCCCGAGGCCCTGGCCTGGTTCGAGAGTGAATCGATACACACCTGACTGCAGCCTTTCGGCAAAGCCTGCTACAACCATGTCCTTCTGACCAGCGAAGGGCTTTTTCAGTAATTCCAGCGTTTCAGGATGGTCTCCCGTGGCCAAGCCCAGCAGCTCGGGCGCATTACCATAGTCCCACCCATTCTCAGCGCCGCTACGTCGAACATTGTTGGGAAAGCCCGTGTCTACAGACACACTCCGCACGAAGACTAAAGGTTCGATGCGAAGCTCCTCTGCTACTTGAAGCGGGGATAGCATCCCACCGCTCTGCGAATAGACTATGATCTTTAGGTCTGGCGAGAACACTGGCAGATTGACGTCGTGAGATGAAGCGACTGGTGCTCGGTTGAGAATCTCGGCTGCGGATTGGCGCTGCCCAAACTTCACCGACACGGTTCTGTCTGCGCGGACTTCCTTTCCATCGAGCTTGACTAATCGGCCATTTGTAACCGCGTAGGTGCCGTAGAATTCGGGAACGGGGAGACTTGGTTGGGATTGGCAATATACGGCGTTGGGGGCGAGCAAACAGCACAGAATGCCCCCGATGATACCCACATTGCGTCTGAGTGTGGGACCGTCGAAGAACTTCATGCATATCTCCTTTTGCGACGACGCTGCAGCGTCACTACTCCGTCACGGTTATCGAACGGGAACATAGGGCTATGTCAATTCCCAATCGTTAGTTTCCAAGAGCCCTTCTCTTTGATGAGCGAGTTCCTGTCGCCATCTTTGCTCGAACCGTCCTTGAAGGAAATTTTGATCACTACATTGGCCCCTTCCCCCCGAACTTCTTCCTTCTGGATGTCAACCCGAGTAATCGTTCCGTCCCTAGTGTTTTTATCGCAAATGCTCTTAAAACCACCTGCGAGCTGACCGAGGTCGCCCTTGATGGCCCTCTTAGCATCTTCTGATAGCATCTGCTCAGCCTCTGAGTACCTTCCTTCGTTGGCAGCTAGGTAGAAGGCCCTTACGACATCGCCCGGCGACTTCTGGAAAGGCGCAGGCACGCTTCCACAGGCTGTGAGCAGGACACTCATCAGGAACAGGGTGCCGGGCGCGACGACTTCTCTCATCTCATGCCATCTCCTTCTTGATCCCGGTTGAATCATGCACCATACCACGTCGAACCAAATAAGCCGGGAATACCTTTTCGCCCACTGGCCGCCATCAATCATACATCCAAACCTCCTCCATCGGAACCGTTTATCTTGTTTACCGTCCCGAGCGATTCAACCGGACCAAGCAGAGGCCGACTCGGGCTCCTTCGGCGAGAGGGACGTCCCCGCGCACCACTACCCTGCCTGACCCCCGCCTGTTGCTAACCCACCCCTTCCCCCGGTAACACCCCCACCCTCCCGCAATCATCCCTATTTTCAATAACTTGCAAATTCAGCCCCGCCCCTCCCTTGCGCCCCCGCGCTACACTCCCCGTGTCCGCCGCGCGCCTGTCGCGCCATCTCGAAAGGAGTTCACCATGTCCACACCTCTGCAGCGCGCCTCCAGCCGCCGCAACTCGCAATTATCCACCGGTCCCCGCACCCCCCGCGGCCGCGCCGCCGTCACCGCCAACGCCCTCATCCACGGCTTCTACGGCCGCGTCGCCCTGACCGATTTCGAGGACCCCGCCGACTACCATGCCACCCTGGCCGACTACCTCGCCGACCTGCGCCCCGCCGGCGCCGTCGAAATCGAGCTCGTCCACCGCCTCGTCAAGGACCTCTGGAAGCTCCGCCGCCTCGAACGCCTGGAACGCGCCTTCCTCGTTGACACCATCGAACTGGCCGAGCGCCGCCTCGACAGCCCGCTCCCCGAACAGCGCGCCTTCTTCGCCTGCAGCACCGAGCTGCACTCCCAGTTCCGCCAGTACAAAGGCGAAACCCCCTTGGAGCGCGTGCAGCTGCTCCAGCACCGCCTGCGCCGCGCCGCCGACTCCACCCTCCGCCTCCTCCTCATCCTCCAGGCCGAGCGCCGCGCCGATCCCGATGCCGCCTCCCAGCCCTGCTTCGAAATCTCCACCCTGCCGCCCGAGTCCCTCGCCTACCGCGCCGACGAACCCCCCGCCGAGTGCGACACCTTCGCCACCCCGGACACTCCTCCTGCGCCCGTTTCTTCCGACGCACCTGATGCGCCTTCCGCGGACGCCCCCGATCCGTCCTCTCCCAACGCCGATTCGACCGGCCTGGATGCCCCCGCCGTTGACACTCCCGCCGCCCCATCCGATCCGTCAGATCCTGTCGACGCATCATCGGTTGCCGACGCATCGCCTGTTGCCGACGCCCCACCCGCTCCCGCGCCCCTTGCGGATGCCGACCCGTCCGCCCCGCTCGCCGCACCTCCAACCGGCCCCGCCAGCCCTGAAACACCCCCCGCAACCCCATCCATCCACAAGCCAAACCCAACAATTGGCTTTGATCCTCCAAAAACCAAATCCACGCTCCCGCCCCACCCTTCCAAACGCACCCCCAAGCGCGCCGCCTAGCCACTTCCCGATGAACTAACCCCTCCCATCCGCCCCCGCCGCCTCGCGGCTCCCAACTCCCTCACCCGCCCTGCGTCCGCCGCCCGCTCGCGGGGTTTCTACCCCGGGCGGCGAACGTTGGTGTAACTTGAATCCAGACATGCCGACATCCAGAGAGCGCGTGCTGGCGGCGCTGAATCATCGCCAGCCCGACCGGGTTCCCATCGACTTATCGGGCCACCGGTCATCGGGGATTTCCGCCATCGCCTATCCCAAGCTCCGCTCCGCCCTGGGCCTGGAGCCGCGGACAGTCTACGTCTACGACCCGATCCAGCAACTGGCCATCGTTGACGACGATGTGCTGGACCGGTTCGGCGCCGACGCGATCGAGCTGGGGCGCGGATTCTGCCTCGACCCCCGCTGGTGGACCGATTGGACTCTGCCCGACGGCACGCCGTGCAAGATGCCGGCCTGGGCCAGTCCGCAGCGGCGGGCCGACGGCTGGGTGTTGTGCGCGCCCGACGGCCGCGCGCTGGGGCGCATGCCGGCCGGCGCGCTGCACTTCGACCAGGTCTACTGGCCGTTTCTCGACGGCTCGGCGTTCGACGGCGACGCCGGCGGCGCGCAGTTGGAAGCGGCGCTGGACGGCAGCATGTGGGCCGTCTTCGGCTCTCCGCCGCAGCCCACTGCGACGGATGAGGAACTGGCCGCCGGCGCCCGGGCGCTGCGCGCCAGGACGGACCGCGCCATCATCGGTCTGTTCGGCGGCAATCTGCTCGAGAACGGGCAGATGCTGTTCCGGATGGACGAGTTCCTGGTGATGCTCGCCGGCGAGCCGCGGCGCGCGCACCGTTTCCTGGATCTGCTGGTGGAGCGGCATCTCCGCAAGCTGGAGCGCTACCTGGGCGCGGTCGGACCCTACATCGACATCGTTCAATTCGGCGACGACCTGGGCGCGCAGAACGGCCCGCAGATCTCGCCGCGGATGTACCGCGAGTTCTTCAAGCCGCGGCACCAGGCGATGTGGCAGCGGGCCAAACAGCTGGCCAGCGTCAAGGTGATGCTGCATTGCTGCGGCGCGGTGCGGCCGCTGCTGGCGGACCTGATCGACGCCGGGCTGGACGCCATCAACCCCGTCCAGATCAGTTGCCGCGGCATGGAGGCCGCGGAGCTGAAACGCGACTTCGGCCGCGACCTGGCTTTCTGGGGCGGAGGTTGCGACACGCAACGCATGCTGCCGCAAGCCACGCCGGAGCAACTGCGGGCGCATGTGCTGGACCAGTGCGCGGCGCTGGCGCCCGGCGGTGGCTTCGTCTTCCAGCAGGTGCACAATATCCTGGCCAACGTGCCGCCGGAGAATGTCATCGCCATGTACGACGCCGTGCGGGAATACAGCGCGCGGCAGTGATCTGTGCTTGGGGCGACCGGCTTTCGACGGACCCTGACCCGGGGTTCAATCGGCTGCGCCGGCTCTCGTCCGGCCACCTTGCGCCGGCGATGCCGGCACTGGCTGGAGCAGCCGCGGCCCCCAGCCGGTGCCGAATCGTCGGGCTGACTACTTCTTCTTCTTCTTGGCGGCGGCCTTCTTCGGCGCGGCCTTCTTCACCGCAGGCGCCTTCGCAACGGGCGCTGCCGCCGCCGGCGCCTTCGCCATGGCCGCCGCCGCCGCGGGCGCGGGCGCCGGAGGATCTGTCTTCTTGGTTGCCTGTTTCATTCAGACTCCTTTCTTGATTGCTTGTCGTTCAGTGGCTGCCTGCCTGGTAGCGGCGGTCTCTTTCGCGCGGGCAGCCCGGTTCCGCGAAACCGCCTTCTGGCTGGCCGCAGCTGCGTGTGGAACTGCCGCCTGATTCAAAGGAGCTCCTTGGGAGATGGTCCTCCTGGCGCCGCGCTGCTTTGCGGACACCGCTTGGGGAGCGGTCTCATTCTTCAGTGTTCTGGCCTGCTCCGGCACGACGCCGTCCTCCGGCAGCCACACCAGGGAACTGTGGTCGGAACGGTCATACAACTTGGAATCCGGCCCCATAAAACCTGTCGCCCAATGCGCCGCCGAGGCCGCATACAAACGGCCTGCGCGCAGTGCACTGTGTCGGATTGTACAAGGAATCTCCACAGAATCAAGAGAAAAATACATAAGTGGCCGAAACTGTTCCGGCCGGGGGAATCATCGCGCCCGGCCGGCGGGCGCCGGCGCGCGTCTTGCCCCCTGGATGATGCCGGTTCCGAAGCGCAGGAACCGGTCGGGAGCCGGCCCCGGCGTGGCTGCCGCTGCCGCGCCGCGGGCTATGAGCGGGTCAGTTTGTTCAGCCCGTTGAAGGCGGCGGCCTTGTAGCATTCGGCCAGCGTGGGGTAATTCAGCACCGTGTCGATGAAATACTCCATCCCGCCTTTCAGGATCATCACGGCCTGCCCGATGTGCAGCAGTTCGGCCGCGCCCTCGCCGATGATGTGGACGCCCAGGAGTTCCTTCGTCTCGCGGTGGAACAGGAGCTTCAGCCGGCCGGTGGTGTCGCCGCGAATAGCCCCGCGCGCGATCTCGCGGTAGTAGGCCAGGCCCACTTCGTACGGCACGTCCGCCTCGCTCAACTGCTCCTCGGTCTTCCCGATGAACGATATCTCGGGGATCGTGTAAATCCCGTACGGATAGTTGGCCGGGTTGGATTGCACCGCCAGGCCCAGCGCGCGGCCCGCGGCGATGCGGCCCTGCTCCATCGAGACCGAGGCCAGGCTGGGGAAGCCGATGACGTCCCCGGCGGCGTAGATGTGCGGTTGCGCGGTCCGGAAATCGGCGTCCACTTTGATGCGCCCGCGCTCGTCGGTCTCCAGGCCGGCGGCCTTCAGATTCAGTTCCTCGACGTTGCCCTGCCGGCCGACCGCGTACAGCAGCGCGTCGGCCGTGACCCGCTTGTTGCTCTGCAATCTCGCCACCACGGCGCCTTCAGGCGTCTCCTCGACGCTCCGCACCTCTTCGTTCAGGCGCAGCGTCACGAAGTGGTCGCGCAGGTGGTAGGACAGCGCCTCGACCATCTCCGCGTCGGCGAACTCGAGCAGCCGCGGCCGCTTCTCGATCAGAATCACACGCACGCCCAGCGTGGCGAACATGCAGGCGTACTCCACGCCTACGACGCCGCCGCCCACCACGATCAGCGTCTTGGGGACACACGGCAGGTCCAGCACCTGGTCGCTGTTGATGATGGTCCGGCCGTTGATCGGGACCAGGGGAGAAGCCGCCGGCTTCGTGCCGGGGGCCAGGATGATGATGTCCGCGGAGTACTCGGTCTCCCCGCGAGAGCTTGTCGCCTTGACGTGCGCGGGGTCCACGAAGCTGGCCGTCCCGAGGATCACTTCGACGCCGTTGCGCCTCAACTGCGCCAGCGTGACGTCGATTTCGGTCCGGATGACGTACTGCACGCGGAACGACAGGTCGGCGATGCTGATGTGCTCCTTGACCCGGTAGTTCGCCCCATACAGGTTCTGGTACAGATACCCCGACAGGTACAGCACCGCCTCGCGCATCGTCTTGCTGGGAATCGTGCAGGTATTGATGCACGTTCCGCCGACGACCTCGCGCTTCTCAACCAGGCCGACGCGCTTGCCGCACTTCGCAGCCTGAATGGCCGCCCGCTGGCCCGCCGGGCCGGAACCGATCACCAGAACGTCGAAATGATCCATAGGTCCGGCTCCGATGATAACCCGAAGCGCGTTGGTCTGCGCCCCCAGGGTGGTTGCAGTTGGGTTTAATCGGCCGTTTCCGCCGCCGGCCCGGCGGGCGCAAAGAGGTAATTCGAGAGCATCCGCTTCATTTCCGCGATGACGCGCCGCCGCTCGGCCGCCGTTTCCTGCGCGTAGGCGTAGGCGATCAGACGCTCGCCGGTCTCGATCAGGACCCGCAGCTTCAGATCCAGGTCCGCGCCCTTGCTCACGCCCAGCCGCTTCATCAGAAACCAACGCAACAGCGCCGCCGGCCCCGAGTCCGGTTGCGCCTGGCTCTGGCGCGCTTGCGCGCTGACGTGACGGCCCAGCGCGATGGCGCGGAAATCCGGCCGTTCGTCCAGAAAGGCCACGTAGGCGTCGATGATCCGGCTCAAGAACGTCGGCCCGTCGGCCAGCGCCAATCGCGCCACGCGGCGCAACAGCGCGGCCTTGAAATCCTCCATGTGCCGCACCGCCAGGGCGTCGATGATCGATTGCTTGTCGGGGAAAAAGCGGTACAGCCCGCCCACCGAGATGCCCGCCTCGCCGGCGATCAGGCTGGTCGTGAGCTCTCCGGCCGGCATCCGGCCGAGCAGTCCCGACGCCGCCGCGAGGATCTGCTCCACCGTATCCGCGCTGCGCTCCTGCAAGGGCGTCCGGCGCACGGCGGCACTCGAGCTTCCGCCCGCCGCGCCAGCCGCCATGGTCTTCTGGATCTTCAACATGCGCCCGGCTTCCTCCCGCCTCCATTGACATTATCGCAGCTGGAATGGTAAAAGCGAAAGAGAGTTCGCTTTCGCGATTTTCAGCCTATGCCAGTTCCGGTCTCCCAGATGTGGACGGTGGCGACCTACGTTCTCCAGCAGCGTCTGCTGGGCCGCAGCCGCTACCCGCTCGTGCTGATGCTCGAGCCGCTGTTCCGCTGCAACCTGGCCTGCGCCGGCTGCGGCAAGATCCAATACCCGGCCCACATCCTGAGAATGAACCTCTCGCCCGATGAGTGCTTCCGGGCGGTCGAGGAGTGCGGCGCGCCGATGGTCTCCATTCCGGGCGGCGAGCCCTTGCTGCATCCCCAGATCGGCGAAATCGTGGCCGGCCTGGTGGCGCGCAGGAAGTACGTCTACCTGTGCACCAACGCGCTGCTGCTGAGCGCCAAGATCGGCCTCTTCCAGCCCTCGAAGTACCTGACCCTGTCCGTGCACATGGACGGCCAGAAGGAGCACCACGACCTCTCGGTGTGCAAGGAGGGCGGCTACGAACTGGCCCTGGCGGGCATCCGCGAGGCCGTCCGGCGCGGTTTCCGCGTCACCACCAACACTACGCTGTTCGACGGCGCCGACCCGGTGAGCGTGCGCGCGTTCTTCGATGAAATGATGGAGCTGGGCGTGGAGGGCATGATGCTCTCGCCGGGCTACGCCTACGACAAGGCGCCCGACCAGTCGAATTTCCTGGCCAAGGAGCGCACGCGCAGCCTGTTCCGCGCCATCCTCTCCAACCGCAAGCGCGATTGGGTCTTCAACCAGTCGCCCTTGTTCCTCGAGTTCCTGATGGGCCGGCGCGACTACGCCTGCACGCCGTGGGGCATGCCGACCTTCAACGTATTCGGCTGGCAGAAGCCCTGCTACCTGCTGCAGGACGGCTACGCCGACAGCTTCGGCGAGCTGATGGAAGCCACCGAATGGCACCGTTACGGCGCCGAGTCCGGCAACCCGAAGTGCGCCAACTGCATGGTCCACTCGGGCTACGAGGCTTCCGCGGTCAACGACACCTTCCATTCGCTGAAGGGTTTCCTGGCGACCATCCGCGCGACGTTTTCCTCCCTCTACCCGGACGCCCAGGCGCGGCGCGATCTCGATGCTGGGCCGCGGCCTGCCCTGGTGCAGATCGGCGCCGCGGACGGGCCGCGGAAAGAAGTGAATGTCTGAAGCCGGGCGGCATCCCGATGAGTGAACCGCAACGCATGGACCTGGAGGCGCCTTCCGCCGCCGCCCAGCGCGAGCAGCTGCAGGGGCTGGCGCTGCAGCCGGCGGCCGAGGAAGAGCTGCGCGAGGCGCTCGAAAAGGCCTTCGATTACCGCGGCGACGTGACGATCACGCGCCACGACGGCTGGTCCGTCGAGGGCTACATCTTTGACCGCACCAGCGGCCTCCCCCTGACCGAGTCCTATGTGCGCCTGATCCCGGCCGATCGTGACGTCAAGCTGGCCATCCGCTTCGTCGACATCGCGGCCATCGACTTCAGCGGCCGCGACACCGCCGCCGGCAAAAGCTGGGAAGCCTGGGTGAAGAAGTACAAAGAGAAGAAGGCCGCCGGCGAGAAGAACATCGAGCTGCGGCCCGAGAGTCTCGATTAGCCGAACCCTCTTCTGAACCGCGACCGTCAGGGAGCGGGCGTGCTGCGTCTCGCGCAGCCCCCGGGACAGCACACGAGTCTGTCGGAGATAGATTCTGGCGCGCATTGAAAACCTGGTGCTGGGCGGGTGCGGAATTCATCCAATCGGAGTGATGAAGAGATTCCGGACCTGTTCTCTGGATCAGCCGTTCTTGCTGCCGCCGGCGCTGCAGGACTGGTTGCCCGAGGGGCATCTGGCGCGGTTCATCGCGGATGTGGCGGACACGCTGGATCTCAGCGAGATCTACTCCGTCTACGAGCGCAACGACGGGCGCGGGCTGGCGGCCTATCATCCGCTGATGCTGACGCGCTTGCTGCTGTACGCCTATGCCACGGGCCGGCCGAGTTCGCGGCGCATCGAGCGGGCGACCTACGATGATCTGGCCTTCCGTTATCTGGCCGCCGACCAGCACCCCGATCACGACACCATCGCGGCCTTCCGGCAGCAGCATCTGGAGGCGCTGGCGAAGCTCTTTGCGCAGGCTTTGCGGCTGTGCCAGCGGGCGGGGCTGGTGAAGCTGGGCACGGTGGTGATCGACGGCACGAAGGTGCAGGCCAATGCCAGCCCGGCGCGTTCGCTGAGATATCGGGATCTGGATCAGCAGGAGCAGCGGTTGCGGGTGCTGGTGGATCGGCTGCTGGCCGAAGCCGCGCGCGTTGACGCCGCGGAGGACGTGCGCTTTGGCCAGGCACGACGGGGCGACGAATTGCCGCCCGAGTTGGCGGACGCGCAACAGCGGTTGGAAAAGTTGCGCCAGGCCAAACGCGAGCTGGAGCAGGAGGCGCAGCAGAAGCTGGCACAAGCCGAGCGGCAGCATCCAAAGCGCAAGAGTGGACGCCGGCGCAAGGACCATGAGCCGCCGCCAGAGAGCCTGGCGCAGCGCGAAAAGACCAAAGCGCGCCTGACCCGCGCGCGGCGGGAAGCGGAAATGCCGACGCGCCACTACAATTTCACGGACCCGGATTCGCGCATGGTGTACGACAACGGAATCAAGACCGTGGTGCAGGGCTACAACGCGCAATTGGCGGTGGATGGACACGCGCAAATCGTAGTGGCGGCCGAGATCACGCAGCAGGTCAACGACCGGCAGCAGCTGCTGCCCATGGCGGCGGCGGCCAGCGCCGCACTGGGCCAGGCGCCGCAAGTCCTGCTGGCCGACGCGGGCTATTGGGACACCGAGAGTCTGCTCGATCCCGCGCTGACGCCGATGACCGTGCTGGTTTCACCCGATGGGCGCGGCGGCACGGGCGGCTCACGGCTGCGGGCCGATCATCCGCTCGCCACGCGGATGCGGGCAGCGATCCGCAGCGCCGTGGGACAAGCGATCTACCGCACCCGAAAAACGATCGTCGAGCCGGTGATCGGACACATCAAACAACAGCGCGGATTCCGCCAATTCGCGCTGCGCGGCCTCCAAAAAGTGCAGGCCGAGTGGAAACTGATCTGCCTGACCCACAACCTGCTCAAGCTCCATCGCCACGCGCTGGCGGTGTGAAGGGATCGGACCTGCCCGAGCGCGTTGCCGGGACCCATGCGCGCTCCGCCAACTCACGCCGCTTGCCGCCCGCATGCGCTAACCGCACGCCAAACCGCCTGCGCCCGACGAGTGAGGCCTCGGCGATTACTTCTCTCCGACAGGCTCACACACAATCGCCAATTCCGTCGGGCGAATTAGTGCCTCCGCTCGGGTGCAGGTCGTCAGCGAGGGGGCTGGAGGCGAGAGCAGCCAGACGTTGACACGAATGTCAACGCGGCAGGCAAGAATGCCTGCGCCACACAACAGTGCCTGCGCCACAAAGCGCGTCAGTTCTTAACAGTCCAATCCAGCGCCAGCCGGATGAAGGTTCGAATGGGCAGCCCCGTCGGGCCTTTGGCCAGGTAGGGCTTGGAATCGTCGAGCCAGGCGGTGGAGGCGATGTCGAGGTGCACCCAGGGCTTCTTTTCCACGAAGTTCTCGAGGAACTTCGACGCCGTGATGGAACCGCCATAGCGCCCGCCAATGTTGGGCAGATCGGCGAAGGCGCTCTTCAGGTAGTCGTTGTAGTCCTCGTCCATCGGGAACGGCCACAGCCGCTCGCCTTCCGTCTTGCCCGCGGCCAACACCCTGCCCTGCAGCTCCTCGTTGTTGGAGAAGACGCCCGCATAGAGGTGGCCCAGCGCGATGGCGATGGCCCCGGTCAGCGTGGCCGCGTCCACCAGGTGCGTGCATCCCTGCCGCACCGCGTAGGTCAGCGCATCGGCCAGGATCAACCGGCCTTCGGCGTCGGTGTTGAGCACCTCGACCGTCTTGCCGAGATAGGTCTTGACAATGTCGCCCGGCCGCTGCGCATTGCCACTCACCATGTTCTCGACGCAGGGGGCGAAACCGGTCACCCGCACGGCCGGCTTCAACTGCGCCGAAGGCCCGCATGGCGCCCAGCACCGTGGCCGCGCCGGCCATGTCGTACTTCATCTTCTCCATGCCCTCGGAGGGCTTGATCGAGATGCCGCCGCTGTCGAACGTGACGCCCTTGCCCACCAGCGCCAGGTGGTCGGCGGGCGGGTTTTCGGCGCCCGCGGCGGCCGCGGCTGGAACGTATTTCAGAACGATCAGGCACGGCGGCTCGACGGAGCCCTGCGCGACGCCCAGCAGCGACCCGAATCCAAGCTGTTTCATCCGCGCCTCGTCCAGCACCTCGCACTCCAGCCCCTGCTCAGCGGCCATGCTGCGGGCGTGGTCGGCCAGGATGCGCGGCGTCATCAGGTTGGACGGCTCGTTGACCAGCGCGCGGGTGTAGTTCTGGGCTTCCCCAATCACGCGCCCGCGCTCCAGCGCCTGCTCGAGCGCCGCCGTCTGTTCCGGCACCGCGATGCACACGCGCTCGACGCGCTTCTCGCCCTTCTTGGGATCGGTTTTGTAGACGTCGGGCTCGAAATCGCCCAGCAGAAAGCCCTCGGCCAGCGCCTCGATCATCTGCTCCGACACCAGCTCGCCTTCCAGCGCCAGGCCGATGTCAGAGACCCCCTTGTCCTTCAACGTGCGCAGCGCCGCGCCGGCCAGCTTCCGCGCCTCGGGCGTGCCGAACCTGGCCCGCTTGCCGCACCCGGCCAGCAGCAACCGCGCCGCCTGGAGCCCCGCCGGGCGGTGCAGGAGCGATGTTTCCAGCGCCTTGCCAGTGAGCTCCTTGGCGGCGTAAACCTCCCCGACCCATCCGTTGGTCCAGGCGTCCAGGCTGGCCGGAACAGTCTCCGGCGCGGCGGCCGCGCTGTCGCGGGCGTCTTCGCCGCCATTGTTGCCGCGAGAGAAACACAGTGCGACCAGTGCGCCGCACTGGAGTTCGGCGGCGGGCGTAGGAGTGAGTGTGATTTGCATGTTGATTGGTCTTGGTCCGATCGGTCCTATCCGTGCCTAAGCTCTTGTCATCCCTAGAGATTGCGTGAATTTCGCAGGTTCATCGACTGGCGCGCGTCGCGTTCCTGCTCGCGTTCGGCCTCGGCGGCGCGTTTGTCGTGGAACTTCTTGCCGCGGCACACGCCCAGTTCGCATTTCAGCAGGCCATGCTTTAGATACATCTTCAGCGGAATCAGCGTCAGGCCTTTTTCCAGCGCCTTGCCCGTCAGCTTGTCGATCTCCTTGCGATGCAGCAGCAGCTTGCGCTTTTTGGTCGGGTCGTGGTTCCAGATGTTGCCGTGGGAATAGGGGCTGAAGTGGGCGTTCATGAGCCACGCCTCGCCGTCCAGGATGTCGGCGTAGGCCTCGCGCAACTGCACCTTGCCCTCGCGCGCCGACTTGATCTCCGTACCGCTCAACACCAGACCGGCCTCGATCCGGTCGAGGATGAAGTAATCGTGGTACGCCTTGCGGTTATCGGTGACGAGTTTGAAGGCTGTCTGATCGCGGGCCATGTATTCACCTCCACGCCTGCCGGGTCCGCTGCGTCAGACATTTGAGGGCGTGGTGTCTCCCGGCTCAGTGGATGGGAACACACCAGAATAGCACGCCCCGGCCCGCGGCAGACTCATTCGGATTGAACCTAAAATGTTGAAGATCAATCGGTTAGTAGCAATCTTCACGGCCCCGGCAATGGCCCTGGTCGTCCTGTCGGCCGGGGCCCTGCCGGCCGCGGCGAAGACCAAGAAGGGTGACCGGCTGGCCGCCGAAGGCGCACAGTTCGAACAACAGCAGGAATTCGACAAGGCGCTGGAAAAGTACGAGCAGGCGTTGGCCTCCGATCCCTCCGACCTCCACTACCAGTTGTTGACGCGCCGCGTGCGCTTCGAGGCCGGGCAGATGCACGTCCAGCGCGCCGAGAAGCTGCGCACCGACGGGAAGCTCAACGAGGCCCTGGCCGAATTCAACAAGGCTTTCACCATCGACCCCTCCTCCACCTCCGCCGAGCAGGAGATCCGCCGCACGCTGGGCATGATCGAGCGTGAAAAGCAGCGCCAGGCAAAGGGCGGCGCGGCGCCGGAGAGCCCCCATGAGGCGGGCCTGACGCCGGCCCAGTTAGCACACAAGGAATCGGAGCAGCACGAAGCGGACATGCTGGCGCCGCCCCAACTGCGGCCGGTCCCGGTCCAGCCGCTGGATCTCAAGATCTCCAATCAATCGCTGAAGACGCTTTACGAGACCGTGGGGACGATGGCCGCCATCAATGTGCTTTTCGACCCCGACATGCCGGCGGACGCCAAGAAGTTCTCCCTGGATCTCAAGAACAGCTCACTCGAGGACACGCTGGACTACCTCGCCCTGATGACCCACACTTTCTGGAAGCCCGTGTCGGCCAACGCCATTTTCGTAACCCAGGAATCCGTGGCCAAGCGGCGCGACTACGAGGACCACGTCACGCGCGTTTTTTACCTTTCCAACATCACTTCCGCGCCCGAACTGCAGGAGGTCTTCACCGCCGTGCGCACGGTGGCCAATTTCCGCAGCATTTTTTCCGTCAACTCGCAGAACGCCATCGTGGTGCGCGGCACCCGCGACCAGGTCGACCTGGCCGAGAAGATCATCCTGGACCTCGACAAGCCCAAGTCCGAGGTCCTCGTCAACATGCTCGTGATCGAAGTCAACAAGGATCTTTCACAGCAGCTCGCCGCCAGTATCACCTCGGGTGGAACGGCCGGGCTGAGCTCCACCATCACTTCCACCCCGGCCACTACAACCTCGACCGCCTCCGGCAGCGGCACCGCCAGCACCGCCGGCGTCCTGCTTTCGCAGATCGGCCACCTCGGTTCGAATAGCTGGTCGGTCACCATGCCGGGGGGCATGATTCAGGCCATGCTGTCCGACGTGCGCGGCCGGATCGTCACCGCGCCGCAACTGCGCGGCGTCGAGGGGCAGAAGGCTTCGCTGAAAATCGGCGAGCGTTACCCGTATGCCTCGGGCAGCTTCCAGTCGGGCGTGGGCACGACCGGCGGTCTGCCTTACGCGCAGACGCAGTTCCAGTTCGCCGATATCGGCGTCAATGTGGAGATTACGCCGCGCGTCCACGGCGCCGACGAGGTCTCGATGCAGGTGGACCTGGAGATCTCCACGATCGCCTCGACCCTCAATCTCGGCGGTTTGTCGCAGCCGGTCATCGGCCAGCGCAAGGTCAGTCACATCATCCGCCTGAGGGAGGGCCAGGCGACCGTCATCGGCGGGCTGATGCAGCTGACCCAGACCTCAACGCGCAACGGCTTCCCCGGGCTGATGAACGTGCCGCTGCTGGGGCGGCTCTTCTCCTCGTCCAGCACCGACAACAACACCCAGGAGATATTGGTTGTGCTGATCCCGCACATCGTCCGCGCACCCGAATTGACGGTTGAAAACACCCGCGCCGTGGGCTCCGGCGTGGAGCAGGTGTGGAAGGTCCGGCACCGTCCGGAGGCCTTGGCCACGCCCGCCGCCGCGCCGAAGGCCGAACTGAAGCCCGCGGAATCGAGGCCTGCCTCCAACCCGCCCAAGGAGGCGGAAGCTCAGATCCAAGAGCAGTCCGCCAGCCGGCCGGAAGTGGCCCAGGCAGCCCCGCCGGCTGCGCCCGCGGCCGGCGCGCCCGTTGCCGCCGCCCCCTTGAATGCCGCGCCGCCGCCCCCGCCGCCGCCGGCCAGCGCCGCGCCGGGCGGGCCCGTGGTCTCGCTGGTTGCCTCGGCCCCGCAGGTCGCGGTGGGCTCGACTTTCACGGTCCAGATGAAAGTGGCCAACGTGCGGGATCTGGCCGCGGCGCCGATGCGTCTCAAATACGACCCCGCCGTGTTGAAACTGGTTGACGTGCAGCAGGGCGGGTTCCTGGGCAAGGACAACACCGAGGTGATCTTCTCGACCGTGCCTTCCAGGGAAGGCGGCGAGACGATGATCCAGCTGCAGCGCCTGCCCGGCTCCGGCGGAGTGGCCGGTTCGGGCACTCTGCTGACGATGAAATTCGAGGCCCTGGCGGCCGGGACCTCACCCATCGCGGTGGCCGAATTCACGCTGCGTGACTCCAAGCTGATTCAGATCCACGCCACGGCCCCGCAAACTTCGGTGGTCGTGAAATAGGATCGGCGGAGGGATCCGGTGCAACGGGGAGCGTGCAAACAGATGTTGAAACGCAAATCCCAGCGCGGGCTGACGCTGATCGAGCTGGTGGTCGCATTCACTATCCTCATGGTGCTGACCATGATGGCCATCCCCATCGCGCGCTTCCGCCTGCGCCGCGAGAAGGAGCACGAGCTGCGCCTGGCGCTCGGTGAAATGCGCAGCGCCATCGACAAATACAAGGACGCTTGCGACAACCAGAAGATCGCTTCCACCAAGATCGACTCGTACTGTTATCCCGACAGCCTGGATATGCTCGTGGAGGGGGTCAAGCTGGCCAACGACCCCAAGGGCACGAAGATCCGCTTCCTGCGCCGCATTCCCAGCGACCCTTTCACCAAAACGAAGGACTGGGGATTGAGAAGCAACCAGGACGATCCCAAGTCCCAGGGCTTCGGCGGTCAGAACGTCTTCGACGTCTATTCCAAAACTACGGAGAAAGCGCCGGATGGCACGTCCTATTCGGATTGGTAAACACGTTTGCGGCTTCACGCTGATCGAGCTGATGATCGTCATGGCGATCATCTCCATCCTGCTCGGCATGGCCGTGCCGATGTATCAGAAGTCGATCCTGCGTTCCAAGGAGACCGTGCTGCGGCAGAACCTGTTCACGCTGCGCGTGCAGATCGACGAGTACACGTATGACAAGGGCAAGGCTCCGCAATCGCTGCAGGACCTGGTCAGCGAGGGTTATCTGCGCCAGATCCCGACCGACCCTATCAGCGGGGAGGCGGACTGGACCACCGTTATGGAGGATGCCGTCTCCAGCGTCGACCAGACCGAGCCCGGCATCTACGACGTCCGCAGCAAGAGCGCCAAGAAGTCCCTGGAGGGCACGCCGTACTCCGAGTGGTGACGCCGCGCAGTCCGCAGTCGTGCGAGGCTGAGACTGTCCGCTTTCCATGTCCGAGCAGACCTCCGAATTCGGCGTGATCGGCTTGAGCGCGGCCGGGCAGGCAATCGCCTTGCTCCTGGCGGCGCGCGGCGGCCGCGTCTCGCTCTGGGATAGTTCTTTCGAAGTCGTGGCGCGGTTCGCGCTGGATCATCGGGACACCCGCGGCGGGCTCGTGGGCTACGCCGACATGGAGGACTTCTTCGACTCCCTGGCCCGCGGCGCGCCGGTGGTTGTGTTTGTGCCGGCGGGCGGCGAAGCCGCAGCCCGAGCCGCGAGGCTGGCCGGCTCAGGAAGGCGCCTGATCAACGGCGACAGCGGGCCTGCCGGCCCGGATGGCGCCGCACTGCAGGCGATCGAGGCCCGGCTGTTCGCAGCACCGGGCTGAGAGGCCCCGACGCTGTATCTTGAAATGAAGGAGTTCTGCCATGTCCTCGATGACACGCCGGTCGTTCTACGTTGGAGCTGCCGCGGCCCTCTCCGCGGCGCGCGTGCTGGGCGCCAATGACCACATCCGCATCGGGATTGTCGGTCTGGGGGGGCGCGGCAGCGATCATCAGCGCGCCTACGGCACCATCCCCGAGGCGCAGGTCACGGCCTTTTGCGACGTCAACCAAGCCGCGCGCGAGCGCGCCCAGGCGCGCCTGGCCGAAGCCGGACTCGAGAAGGCGCTCGAGTTCAACGACATGCGCGAGCTTTTCGCCAGCAGCCAGGTGGATGCCGTGTCCATCGCCACGCCCAACCATTGGCACGCCCTGGCCACCATCTGGGCAGCCCAAGCCGGCAAGGACGTGTATGTCGAGAAACCCGCCTGCCACAACATCCACGAGGGCTTCCGCATGGTCGAGGTGGCGCGCCAGACAGGACGCATGATTCAAGTCGGCATGCAGAGCCGCAGCACGCCGCACAAAATCCTGGCGATGCAACTGCTCAAGGATGGCGTCATCGGTCCGCTATACGCCGCCAAGGGGCTGTGCTTCAAACGCCGCAAATCGATCGGCAAGACTCCCATCGAGCCTGTCCCGGCGGGCCTCGACTGGAGCCTGTTCCTGGGCCCGGCGCAGATGAAGGAGTACTCCAAAAACCGCTTCGCCTACAACTGGCACTGGTTCTGGGACACCGGCGACGGCGACATCGGCAACCAGGGCGTCCACGAAATGGATATGTGCCGCTGGGGACTGGGCGACATCGGCTTCCCCGCGACCGCCGTCTCCACCGGCGGCAAGTTCGTCTATGACGACGACCAGGAGACGCCCAACACCCAGATGGCCAGTCTCGGTTATGGCGGCCGCGAGATTATGTTCGAAGTGCGCGGGTTGTTGACGGGACCGGAAGCCGGGGTGCCTGTGCGCGCCGGAAACGTAGTCGGCAACATTTACTTCGGCAGCGAGGGCTGGATGTGGCTCGACGAAGGCGGCTTCCAGGTCTACAAGGGTGAGAACCGGCACAAGGTGTTGGAGGGCGCCAACGAACACGAGGACGAGGACACCACCGTCCTCCACATGCGCAACTTCCTGGCCGCCTGCCGCAGCCGCAAGACCGCCGATCTGCACTGCGGAGTGGAAATCGGAGCCACTTCCGCCGCGCTGTGCCACCTGGCTAATATCAGCTACCGCGTCGGCCGCCTGCTCAACTGGGATGCCGCCGCGCGGCGTTTCGCAGGCGACCCCGCGGCCGACGCGCTGCTCACGCGCAACTACCGCCCGCCGTACATTGTCTAGGCGCAGGCAGTGCGTCGAGTGGCGGTTCCCCTGTGCCGTTGGAAGGCGGCCTGGCTGCAGGCGTGTCGCGCCGGCGGCGTAATGATCGTTCGTTAACTCTTACTGGCGCGGATCTGGCCCATCACCGACTGCACCAGTTCCTTGGCTTGTTCAATGCCGCGCGAGATGACTTGAACGTCCATGGCCGGCTGGCCCGGCTGGCGCGCGCTGTGGCAGTAAACGGCGTGCTGCATCACCAGCACCAGCGCGTCGGTGAGCAGATCGAGCGTCACCGCCAGGCGTCCAGCCTGGACGCCCAATTCGAACTCGGCGCGCTCCAGTTCTTCTCTTCGGTCTGCAAACACGGAAGGCGTGGGCATGCGAGAACCCCAGTATAGCGGGGCGGGATGACAACGCCACGACCGGGGCGTTCCGGCACCCCTGCGGCAGGGCCGTTATACTGCCCTCACGGCAGGGCCGATATGATAAGAGTTGCGATGCGGTTCCTAATGTCCCTACTACTCTTCACCTTAAGTACACCAGCGCAGGAGGCGACCACGTTTATCGCCCAGCGCCTCAAACACGATCAGAACTTGAATACGGATCCCGCGTCGCCGTTGTGGCGCCAGGCCCCGGCAGTGTTCTTTGAAGGCGGCCCGCACGGGGAAGCCGTAGCCGGGCACCGTACCGAGGTCCAGGTGCGCTGGACTCCGCAGGCGCTCTATTTCCTTTTCACCTGCCCCTACGAGTCGCTGTATCTCAAGCCTTCGCCGGACCAGGTTCGGGAGACCAACAAGCTGTGGGACTACGACGTGGCCGAGGTCTTCATCGGCGCCGACTTCCATCAGATCTGGCGCTACCGCGAGTTTGAGGTCTCGCCGCAGAACGAGTGGATTGACCTGGATATCGACAGCCGGCACCTCGACGCCGACCAGCAGATGCTGTGGAACTCGGGCTTCGCCCACGCGGCGCGGATCGATGCGGCCAGGAAGGTCTGGTATGCGGCCATGCGCATCCCGATGAAATCGATCACCGACCAGCCGGCCACGAAGGGGACGGAGTTCCGCTTGAACTTCTTCCGCATGCAGGGCCCGCCACCGGACCGCAAGGCGCTGTGCTGGCAGAATTCGGGCAAGGACACGTTCCATGTGCCGGAGGCCTTCGGGCGGCTGCGTTTAGGGGAGTGAGAGCCGTGGCGGCGGAAGGCAATCTGCGGATCTCTCAGGTCGGTCTGCGGGGCATCGTGGGACCTGGCTTGACGGCCGCCCAGGTGCTCGACTTCGCGGCCGCTTTCGGCACGTTCCTCGATGCGCCAGGCAAGGTCGTCATCGGCCGCGACCCGCGCTCGAGCGGCGTGATGATCCGGGAAGGCGTGGTGGCGGGCCTGCTCGCCACGGGCCATGACGTGATCGATCTGGGCGTGGTTTCGACGCCCGTCATCCAGCATTCCATCGGCCGGCTCGACGCCGCGGGCGGCATCTCGATCGGCGCCAGCCACAACGCGGCGGAGTGGAATGCGCTGAAGTTTTTCGGCGCGCGCGGCACGTATCTCTCCAGCGGCGAAGCGGGCGAGTTGCTGGACATTTATCACCTCAAGAAGTTTGATTTCACACCTTACCAGTCGATCGGCCGGTTACAGCGGGACAGCGCCGCGATCGACCATTACCTGGACGACCTGGCGCGCGTCTTCCAGCCCGGCCCGCTCAGGAAATTCCGCGTGCTGGTGGACTGCTGCAACGGCGTTTCGGCGCTGCTGCTGCGACGCCTGCGGGAGCGCTTTGAGCTGGATCTGGTGCTGATCAACGAGCGGTTGGAGGGCAAAGCGTTCGCCCACGAGCCGGCCACCAACCGCAAGATGGTGGAATTGCAACTGGCGCCGCTGATGCAGCACGTCGGGGCCGACGCCGGCTTCCTGTTCGACATCGACTCGGACCGCGTGGCGCTGGCCACCGAGACTGGAGAGGCGGTCAGCGAGGAGATGGTGCTGGTGATCCTGGCCGACGATTTTCTGGAGCGCGGCCCGGGTAAGATCGTCATCGCCAACATTTCCACTACCGGACTTCTGGAAGAGGTCGCGGCGCGGTATCACGGCCATGTGGAACGGGTCGGCGTGGGCCGCCAGGCGACGATCGACGCGCTGCAGGGCTTCCGGCCGGAACAGATCGCTATTGCCGGCGAGGGCACCGGCGCGGTCATGATGCCGCAATTTCGTTTCGTCTACGACGGCATCGCCGCCATGCTGGCCATCCTGGAACGGATGGAACGGAAGAACAGCACGCTGTCGCAGATGCTGGCGAGCTACCCCCGATACTCGATTCTGAAAGGCGAGGTGCCGCTGGAGACGCACCGCATTCCCGAGATGTTATTCGCCCTGGAGCGGGCCCATCCGGAGGCGCAGAAAAACACCATCGACGGGCTGCGCCTGGACTGGCCGGGGCGCTGGGCGCACGTCCGCGTCAGCCAGACCGAGCCGATCGTGAGGGTGATCTGCGAACAGCGCGGCGACCCGCCGCGGCGCCTGTTCGAGGAGACGATGGAGATCGTCAGGAGCTACTGCGCATGAGCCGCATCCATCAGCTCAAGATCGGCGTCTCCGGCATCCGCGGCGTGGTGGGCGAGTTCCTCACGCCCAATCTGGCGTGCGCCTTCGCCCAGGCGTTTGGCAGCTACGTGGGCGCGGGCCGCGTGGTGCTGGGCCGCGACACGCGCTCCAGCGGCGAGATGCTCGAGCACGCCGTCACCTGCGGTTTGCTGGCCGCCGGCTGCGAAGTGGTGAAAGTAGGCGTCGCACCCACGCCGACCATCCAGGTGTACGTGGCCGAGACGCGCGCGCGCGGCGGGATCGCCATCACCGCGTCGCACAATCCGCCCGAGTACAACGCGCTGAAACTGTTCAACCGCGAGGGGCTGTTTTTCAACCAGTACGAGCGCAGCGAATTGATCGACCTGTACCACCAGAGCGATTTCCGCCGCGCCACCAACGCCGAAATCCGGCACGTGGTGCTGGACTACGACTCGGCGCCGGAGCGGCATCTGACGCGCGTGCTGAAGCACGTGGACCTGGAGCGGATCCGGCGGCGCAGGTTCAGGGTGGCGCTGGACGGCGTGAACGGAGCCGGTTCGCGCATGAGCGTCTACTTCCTGCGCGACGTCCTGGAGTGCGACCTGCACGCCATCTCGGTGGATCCCACGCAGCCTTTCCCGCGCGAGGCCGAGCCGAAACCCGAGGTCCTGGACGATTTGCGGGCGCTGGTGAACCAGTGCCACGCCGACATCGCCTTCGCCCAGGATCCCGACGGCGACCGCCTGGCCGTGGGTGACGAGCGCGGCCTCATCCTGGACAATGACGATGTGCTGGCCCTGGCGGTGGACTGCGCGCTGCGCCGGCACAAGGGCCCGGTGGTGGTGAATCTGACGACCTCCGCAGTGATCGACGACGTCGCGCGGCGCTATGAATGCCCGGTCTACCGCTCGCCGGTGGGCGAAGCCAACGTGGTTCAGCGGATGCGCGCGACCGGCGCGGTGATCGGCGGCGAGGGGACCAACGGCGGCATCATCTTCCCCGCGGTGCACTACTGCCGCGATTCCTACATGGGCATGGCGTTCCTGCTGGACCGCATGGCCGAAACGGGCTCCACGCTGAGCGCCCTGGCCTCGACGCTGCCCGCTTACTATCGCCGCATCGACAAGTTCAGCTATGAACACGGCCGTCTGGGGCCGATCATGCAGGAACTGGAGACGCTGTTCACGGGCAGCCAGATGGACCGCAGCGACGGGCTGAAGCTGATTACCTCGTGCACTCCTCGGTGGAGCTGGGCTACCGCTCCAATGACCTGACCGGCAGTGGCGATATGTACGACACGCTGGTGAATCTGCAGACTGGCCCGCGCATTCTCGATCAGACGCTTTCCATGCAGTCGCTCGACCACCAGGGCTTGCTGTTTTGACGATCTTTACCTCAACAGCTTTGGCTGGGGAGGCGAGCCCAACAATGCCTTGCGCCTTCGGGCCGACAAGAGCAAGTGGTACAACCTGCAAGGCAGCTTCCGGCGCGACCAGTACTTTCTCGGACTACGACTTGCTGGCGAATCCCCTTAATCCTCCGATCTCCACTCCGTCGATCCCGGTGTTGAACTCGCCCAGCCGGTTTGCCACCACACGCCGCATGAGCGACTTCGACCTCACCCTGCTCCCGCAATCGCGGGTGAGCGTTCGTCTGGGGTATTCGCATAACAACATGACGGGGCCTTCCTACAGTGCCGTCCACGAAGGCACGGACGGCCCTCTTCTGTCCCCTGTGAACACGACCATGAACTCATACCGCATGGGTGTGGACTGGAGAGTTCTGCCGCGTACCGTCGTCAGCTACGATCAATTTCTCAATTATTACCGCGGAGATACGGACGCGCAGCTGGCTCCCTTTGCCCCGGCGCTGCTGCCAGGCGGAACTTCGGTTGAATTGGGCTTGCCCATCGACACCGTGAACAAGACCCCCTGTGCCGTCAAGGCTCCGGCCACCAGCCTGATCAATTCCTCC
>CAVWRA010000003.1:0-175937 GCA_963757265.1 Terriglobia bacterium | reverse complement strand
ATCCCCAAGTCGCGTCCCGACCCGCCGTTCTTCTTTTCTTTTCTACAACTTTCCTGGTTCGAATGGCGCGAGATTTCGAATGGTTCGAACAGGGTCGTCCGCAACGCCCCGTCCCGCCACGCGGCTTTCTCGACCACTACCTGCAGTAACCGACGCTGCTCGGCGGCGGGTTGTTCCAGGAACAACTCGCTTGGGGGTGTCTTCAGTTTCATCGACTTCTCGCCGCGCAACTTCGCACGGATCAGATCACCCTGAGGGTGAGCGCCGCGACTTCCGATCGGCGGAGTCCGCACCTAAGCAGGACAGCCAGCATCGCGCGGTCGCGCAGGCCCTTCTTTGTGGATACGTCCGGCGTGTTCAAGAGGGTCTGCGCCTGCCGAACCGATAGCCAGTTCCCGACTCACACGCCCTTGGACTTGGCTCCTTTCAGGAGCGTAATACCGGCAGCCAATTCCGGGGCCAGCAGACCGTTGTCAGCCGCCTCGACAGCCAGCTTTCGGGCTGCCGTGATGCGGACATTGATGGAGATGGGGCCGAGCCCGCGAGTCTCGATGCGCCATTCGCCAGGCGTTCACGGTTGCCTTTGTGAAGCCGGGCCGGGGCTCTTGGCCGTACTGACCTGACCGGCGTTTTCTGCACCAGTCGAACGGAGAGATTGGAGACAGAAAGGAACCGGGGAGATGCCGAAGAAGGCGTTCACGCCAGAGCAGATTGTCGCGAAGTTGCGGCAGATTGAAGTGCTCATGAGCCAGGGCAAGACGGTGCCGCTGGCGTGCAAGGAGGCCGGGATTGTCGATCAGACATACTACCGGTGGCGGAAAGAGTACGGCGGCTTGAAGCTGGAGCAGGCCCGGAAGCTGAAGGACCTGCAGAAGGAGAACGCCCAGTTGCGGCGCGCGCTGGCCGATCTGACGCTCGAAAAGCAGATCCTGAAGGACATCGCCCAGGGAAACTACTGAGTCCCGAGCGGCGCCGCGTGGCCGTCGCGCACGCTCGGGAAAAGGGACTCAGCGAACGGCAGGCGTGCCGGCTGTTGAATCAGCTGCGCGGCACGCAGCGGTATCAGCCCACGCAGCGGGATAACGAAGATGAGCTGACCAAGGCGATCATCGCCCTGGCCAGCCAGTACGGCCGCTACGGATACCGTCGGACCACCGCCTTGCTGAACCGGGATGGCTGGCACGTGGGCAAGGACCGGGTACAGCGCATCTGGCGGCGCGAGGGGTTGAAAGTACCGGCCAAACAGAAGCCACGGGCGCGCCTGTGGCTGAACGATGGGTCCTGCATCCGGCTGCGGCCCGAGCGCAAGAATCATGTCTGGAGTTATGACTTCGTGCAGGCCCGCACGCACGACGGCCGCAGCCTACGGCTGCTGACGCTGATCGACGAATTCACGCGCGAATGCCTGGCGCTGCGCGTGGCGCGGAGATTAAACAGCCACGACGTGATCGAGACACTGGGCGAGTGCATGCTGCAATACGGAGTGCCCGACCACGTAAGGTCGGACAATGGCGCGGAGATGACCGCCAAACGGGTGCGAGCGTGGCTGCAGGCGCTGGGCACCAAGCCGCTATTCATCGAGCCGGGGAGCCCTTGGGAAAACGGCTACTGCAAATCGTTCAACGGTAAGCTGAAGGACGAGTGCCTGAACGGCGAGATCTTCTACTCGCTGCGCGAGGCGCAGGTGATCATTGGAGTGTGGCGCGAGCACTACAACACCGTGCGTCCGCACAGCTCGCTGGGCTATCGCCCGCCGGCGCCGGTCGCGCGCGCGAAAGCAGCGTAGGCTAGGCCGCAACATAGACTCCCTTCGCCTGCCCGATCCTGGATGCGGCCGGACTGCGGCCGGCGTCCAGGCTCTGTCGATGAACTCGCTCCCGCTCGGCCTGGACTCCGGTCCTCGCCGGCCTGCCCGAAGCTCTTAAGCAGGCGAAGGGAGACGCCGAAGTCCGCCACTACCCCCTGACCACGACCAGCGGTATACTCTCAATCAAACTGGTACAAAAGCCCGGTGTGGCCAATGCGAGAGCCTACCAGTACGCCCGAGATTAGTTCCTTGCGAAGCAGCCGCTAACACCGGCACGGAGAGCGTTTAAAGGCATCCTGATTCAATCGTGCTCGGAAACCATCGAAAGCCTCAAAGGTGGCAGAGCCTTCGCCCCTTCGCCCAACATGTTCTAATCAGCGAGAGCTATGTACAATTTATCCACCATTGCGGTTGTGAGAGTGAGACGAGCAGTTCAATTGAAGGATCAATAGCACCCTGAGGGCGGTGATGGCGCGGGCTAGGTAGGGCCCAAGGCTGCGTCCCTCTGAGCCTAATTGGGCCGCCACCGCGGGCTTCCTCCGCGTCAGAGTTACCGCCTTGTTACGACGCAATTCTTAGTTAGCCCACTCCTTGCTTGCCCATCGCAGCAGGCCTCGCTCCCGGCGATCAACCACTGCTCGGGGCGGGGACCGCGCGCGTCAGAGGAGTAGTCATCTTGGTCTTGCCCGACGGGTGCCGCCTACCGGGCGCACTGGCGCAGAGAGGGACCTATCCCTTTCGCAGGAAAGCGACCTCTTGGGGCGCATCGAGTTTTCTCCTTCTGAAGAGATCAAAGAAGCGCATCCGTACTCAGGATAATGCGTTCTTCGGAACTCCCTGAACATGATTACCGCACTTTGGATGCAAACTCAATCGCTATTTCGCTCGCGCCAGTACGACAGCCCGCTCCAGCGCCGGATCGAGTCCAGCTTCGATGTCGGATGCCGTGGGGATTATCTCGACATCAGGCCGGATTCCCGCCCCTCGAACTCCGTACCGTCCGGGAAGTACATCCGCTTCGTGCTGACGCGAAAGAACATTCCGTTCTTGAAGTCGTACATGTAAGGCTGACCCGAACTGCCCCCGGTGGTATCGCCCACAACCGTGGCGCGTCCTGAATACTTCAGCGGCATCACGAAATCCTCGCACGCCGACCCACAACCGAGGTCGGCCAGGATCACCACCCGGCCCGTGTAGATCGGTTTCTCCGGTTGACCCATGGGCGCCGGCAGCATCAGGTATGGATGGCCGAAGAAGCCCGCAAACGCCTCCAGGTACCCTTCGCTGCGCGGGTTGGCCGCCGCATCCTGCGGCGAGAACATTTCGCCATACGTCCGAAACAGCGGGAAATGCACTGACGTCGATTCGATCCACTGCGGCCAGGGCCGGTCCATGATCGCCCGGATCAACTGCTCCGGGGTCGAGCCCCCTCCGTTGCCGCGAACGTCGAGGATCACCGCCGGCGCACCCTTGTGGGCCTCCAGGAAGGCAATCGCCTCCTGCTCGCGCTTCGGGTCGCCGAAAGACGGGATTCGATGATACGCCACGTCATCCGGCACACTGCCCGGCGCCGCGGCAATCCACTGCTCCGCCGTTGGCTGAGTGCGGTCGATGTTCACCCGCCGGCCATCCGCCAGCGCCACTTCGAATTGCGTCGGCCACACCGGCGAGAAGAAGAACACCCCCGTCCGTCGCGCGAACTCGCTCGATGCGGAGATGTACTTTGTCCGCTCCGCGACGAATTCCGCCGTCGATTTACCGGCAATGCTGACCACTACGTCGCCCGGCTCCAGCCCCGCTCGGCCCGACCGCTTGACTACCCATCGCCCGCCCTCCAAGTCCAGGTAGAAGCCGGGCAACTGGCTACGCGCTCCCAGCCAGTCGTCGGAGAAGGTGCTGTGTCCGTTCCGCAGTTGCGCCAAGAACGCGATCGTCGCCAGGTCGAATTCGCGCCGGCTTGTCGTGCCCGCGATTTCGTCCAGGTATTGCTGGTACGCCTTGTCCAGGTCGAAGCCCGGAATGGCCTGCCAGTGCCCGAATCGACTCTCGATGCTGGCGTAAATCTTGGACGCGATCCACATTTTGTCGCGAGGGCTGATGCCCGGATCGGCGCTGTCGGCCGGCCACAGGGGCACGATGGCAAGTACAAATACGATGGCGACCTTCATGACTTCTCCTCGAGTCACACAAATCTACAGTGTTGACGCGCGGCCACCAATGAACCGGAATTCCCGTTTGGGACTTCCCGGTCCTGTTCAGCATAAACCCAAAGGCCATCCTTTGGTCCTACAAGTTGCATTTCTCCTCCGGGAGCCGTCTTTGGTCCGTCTTTGGTCCTGCAAAGAGCGCCTGTCGCCCTGGTCGGGAAATTCAAGACCAGAAAATCCTGTCTCTCCAGCGCATTCCACAAACACCTCGCCGACCCTCACCTCCTAGCCGCCTGATTTCGCTGGTGTCATCGCCCTCCTGCTATCCGGTCGTCAACACCAGGGCATCGATCCGCCGGATCATGCTCCCGAACAACTGCCGTGTGAGATGGCTCTCGGCCAGCATGAGCCAGTAGTACTGGGCGTGCTTGATCAGCCGTCCGCCGGTCTTCACCAGCCGCTGCTGCAAACTGGTCAGCGACCAGTTCTCGATCTTCTTCGGGAGCACCAGCCGCCGCCAAGGTTTTCCCAAGTTGTAGGCGACCAGGCTGTGCAACAGCCGCACCTTGTTGGAACGGAATGCGGGATGCGAGCTGCGGCGGAGCCACGTCTCGTCAGGCGTGGCCGCGTTATTTCGTGTTATCGGCGATCTCGCGAGCAAGGAACGGGCGTCTTGCAGATGAGGTTCGGCAGCTTTCGCCGACTCCGGTCAACGCAAGCCGAGATAAAAAGCGCTACCGGTACCCGGTCCGGCATCGCTCGACGCAGTACCTTGAGGAAGCAGTCTCGAGACGTCATCTGCTCTCCTGCCAGCGACGCGCAAATGCATAGCCAGAATTCGTATCAACCTCACGCCGCCTTGCTACAGGATGTTATACCTGTTTTCGATCGGCCGGCTGCGGTAAAGGGGCGGAGCGTTTCGCTCTTCGATCCAGCCGATGCGCATGCTCTTCGATTTGCGAACCGCAAACAGGTCCATCACGCGCTTCAGTTGCGGCGCAGTCATCTCGGAGACGCCGATATCGTCGCCGAAAGCCCCATTCGAGATGGCAACTGGGACATCGAAATTCTCTACACCGAATTTCATGCAGTCGAAATTGCTGACAGGAGCCCAGTTGCACGACCAGAAGGTATTTCGGAAATTCGGGAAGATCGCATAAGGCCACGCTTCAGGCCGGAATTGACTGTCCTGATAGGTGCCATGCGCCATGAGGCAGTAGGGGGCGTTGTGAATGTCCTTTCGATACCCTATGTTGTCGGAGGATAGGAACGCCAGCCCTGGATAAGCTGCCACCGCGCCCGCCACTTCTTTCATCAGGGTCATCAACGCCCGATCCGCAAAACCCGGAGCAGCCGGGGATCCGATGGCTCCAGGGGCAACCGTGTAAGTCTCGTCCCAAACGAAGCCGTCCAGCTCCTTCCCGTACTCCCCGAGGAGCGCGTGAATGTAGCCTGTATAAAACCTCCGCACCTCTGGATGGATCGGATTCTGGGCATACACCTTGCCCATCGTATCGGGACCTTCCCAACCGCCCCAGTTCAAGACCTTGGCGGGATCGTAGATGTCCTTCAAGGCGTCGCAGGCATTCAAGCCGTCGGCGAAATAGAGGACGACGCGGAATCCGCGATCCTTCGCAAACCGGATGCGCCGATGCATCTCTTCGATGCTCATCGGAACCGGCTGCAGCGCTTCGACGGATTTCCGCGGCCAGCCGTAGCCGGGCGTTTCGAGCAGGGTGGGGAGGCTGCCGGCGTCGGGCCCGCGGCCCCAGGATTGCACGAGCGCGGAACGCGCCGCAGGAAATGCAGTCCATTCCTTTTCGAGCGAGCCGGTCTTGGGTAGGAAAGTGTATTTCCCGATCACGTCATACCAGCCATGGAGCGCAAGTACTATCTTGGGCCGGTCCGCGGGCGCGATCAGCTCGGTCAGCCTGTTGATGTCTGCGAACCAGCCGTGGCCGTTCTTACTCAGGTAGTCGAAATCGACCATCGCCTCGTCGTGCAGCCAATCCGGACCCGGTTTGACGTCAGCCAGAGCGGTCCGGTAGAACAGATCGATCGCCTCCTCTGGGCCGCCATGGTGGACTATTGTGTAAACCGTCCGTTCTTCTTCTCCCGCCGGCAGTCCCACGGAAGCGGGATAGATCCAGTGGATCTGGCCAGCCAGCTCGCCGAAGGGAAGCCGGATCAAGGAAGTGAACAACGCATCCGTGCAGTGGGTCAGCCGGACGTCGCTCCGGGCGGAGCTTTCATGCACCATCGGGATCGCAAGCATCTGTGGGCGCGCACTGCCGCAGGAGCCGGACAACTCAAAGACGTAGTCATCTTCATTGTCAAGGCCGCACACCTCCTTCAACCGTCCCACGCCGTTCTTCATCGGAAGGAACACCTGGCGGGACGAGAATGGCAGTTGGATGTGATGCGGCAACTGGACCATGATCTGCTCGCGAATGGGCCTTGGGCTCTTGAGAACTATCTTCTGCTTCAAAGCAGTGGCGCGCGATCCGAGGTCCAGGAGTTCCAACTCCCACCGGACTTCCAGTGGGTAGGGATCCTGGAATCCATATTCGAAGACTCGTGCCTGGCCTTGCCGCATCCGATTCCTGGGCGTGTCGCAGGTATTGATTGCCTTACCGAGATACACCACGCGCGGATGGGAAGCGCCCAGGCGGACGTTCAGCAGATCGAGTCGCTCAGCCTGAAAGGAAGCGAGCGAGCCTGAGCTGTCGAGGTTGACTTGACACCCGTTCGCCTCGAGAGTTGGGCTGCGCTCATCCTCACCAAAGAGGGCGTCTGCTGCGCCTGAGGCGGCAACGGGGATGAATTCTCTTCTCGTCATTGTCTTAACCGACCTTCCGTACCAGTTTGAGTGTGAGTATAACTCCAGGACGTGGAGGTCGGAGACGCGTTTATGGAAATCACTGAAAAGATGTTGTTTCCTGGTTTTCGGTTTTTGTGGCGGGTGGAGTTTGGCGCTTGGCAGAGGCAAAAGAAGGCTCCCGGAGAAAAAACTGCGGTTCGGAGGATCAAGACTCGGGGGGTGTGATACGCTAAGCCCGATCCAGGAGCCAAAATGGAAATCCTCGCCTAGAGCACTTTCGTTCTTTCGGGTGTTCATCCGATAACGCCAAGCACGCCACGCGGTAGAACGGTTGAGAGCATTACCTGGTTGACATATGATCGCTAGCGGCCGGGAGGCCAACATGGAGATCGCGAAGAATAGCTTGAACTCAGTGCAAAGAAGACATTTTCTTGAGAGTCTAACGGCAGCAGCTGTCTGGACAGGTGCGCCCGCGCTGGAAGCAGCCGCAGCAGAAAACGTGATCGAGCGAGGCGACTGCAGGGTGGTCGTAGCGTCGGACGGCAACATCACGTCATTCAGGTTCGGAACCGAGGAACTTCTTCAGCACAACCTGGGTGCCAATCAGCCGCAGATTGTGATTTTCAGGGAGTGCATCTGCAACTGCAACCGGCCGGTTTCCACCCGCAGGGATGAGTCGGGCGTGGTCTTACGGTACGAGTTCTCCGGGGCCTACCCTCTAACGGTCGATTACGGCATCGGGTTGATCGCGGCGGGCCGAGACGTGGCACTCAAGCAGACGGTGCGGTTCCACACTCCGAAAAACGTTCCCAGCACCTTGGTGCTGAGGCTCCCGAAGACCGTTCGCCTGGGAACGGACGGACGCAAGGTATTTCTGCCATTGAAAAGCGGGGTGGGCCGAAAACAGCCAATCCGTGGACTGGACCACGACGACGAATATGTCTTCCAAGTGGCTGGCTCGTTTGTTAGCAAACACGGCGAAGGAACGCAGAGCCTGGCAATCCCCCTGGCCGAAGAGTACGCCGACAACAGCGACCTGCACATCACGCACTGCGCCGATCCGCTGTTTACGACCTATCTGCGACTGCCGCACGGAGAGAGGCCGGGCGAGTTTAACTGCCTTTATCCTGGCAGCCCGGGGATTGAAAGAGAGGAGCAGCGCGAGGTTTACACGATTGTCCACAAGGGCGACTTCCGGCAGGGCCTGCGATTGTTTCGCCTGGCGGCCCTCACACCGGTCGATCCTGGTCCAGCCTGGACGCACGAAGTGGCACTGCAAGAGTACGACTACTTTGGGAAGAACGGCCGCGGGTGGTTCGCCGATATCGACAGGATGGCCGAGTTGATCAAGCCTGCCGACCGCCCCAAGGTAGCATTTGCACTGCACGGGTGGTACGGATGCGTCGGGCCTTATAACTACGACGCCCGAACGCGTTCACTGAACAAGACCTGGGTGGCGTTTCCGAGCGCGCAAGACCCCGCATTCCAGGCGCAGTGGGCAAAACCGCCGGGCTCCGGGCTGCCGTACATCTTTCGACCGGATTCCCTCAAGGAGATGCGGCCGGTTGAAATGTCGCTAGCCGATATGCATCGGCGTTGCCGGTATGCGAAGGACAGAGGTTTTCGGGTGATCCTGTATTACGCTACCGGCCTGCAGGCCCCTGGCGGTTTGAAAGATTCGGATCCTCCAGAGCACTTCCTCCATCCAGGCGGCTGGCGCGGGCCGGACACCATAGGCCAACAGTACATTCGCAATCCCCTCGTCTCCGAGGTGCGAGATTTCTATCGCGGTTTCCTCGAAGCGTTGATCGGAGAATTCCGCAAGGAACTCGATGGCTATGTGTTCGACTTATCCGACTCTGTCGGCCCCGAAGAGTTGGGAACCGCCGCGCACCCAGGCTATGCGGGCCGGGCCATGATGACACTGATCAAGGAATTGACCCTGATCGTGCAACAGCACCATCGCGACGCAGCGTTTCTTGGCTCCGACTTCTGTTACGCGACCTTTACACACGGCGGGTATGCCGACCTCGCCTGTCTGCCTTCGCTTTTCCCGCGATTCTTTTTCCAGAATTACGGGAACATTCTGTGGGCCTGCAATTGGGCGCCGGTCACGCTTTTCCCCTTCACTAAGTACGCTGTCGAGGCGTTCGATGCTCCGGTGGCGTTGAGCGGCGGCCCGTTCGGCGACAATATCGGTCCAGCCGAGATGAAGCCTGAAGTCATGAAGCGGGTGCTGGAACTGTTCGAGCGGCGCAAGTCGCGCCGGATGGACCTGGGCTGGATTGAAGAACCAGTCGGGCCGTACACTTACGGCGGGCGCGTGCTGACCTACAGAGTGCCCAGCGCCGAAGGTGGGGGCAGTCCTATCGGTGACGACGTTCGAGCGGCGATGGTCTCGCCGGATGAACCGCGGCTATAACGCAGCGCGATCGTTTCGGTCATCGAGCCAGATTGTCCTCCGGGTGGATCTTCGATCCGGATTCCGCGAATCCGGGCTAATGCCGATGTAACGGGGACACCTGGTCCCTGAGCTAGTGTAAGGGACGCAAAGTGAATGCGTGGCGCTTCGTAGCGATCACTTACCGCAGGTGATATTCAAATACTCTAGGGCGGTAATTCAACACGACGATGCCATCGTTCGATTCCAGGTTTTCCGTGCTTGTCACGTGGCCGGATTCGTCGAGTGACTCGGCGCGCCTTGGCGCCGGGAGATTCCACGGCAATCGGTCCCATCGCAGCCGCACAGGGAATTCACCACCGTCCGGTAACGCCGTAACGACCAGGTCTTCGCCGTCGCGGGTGAGGCGAATGGCGCCGGCCGTCTCGACGGCGCCGAAGTCGGTCATTGTACCCCGGCCATTTACGTACACCATTTCTTCTGAGCTGGACCATTCCGCCGGCCTGCCATTTATCCTCTCCATGGCGGCTTCAACCCGTTCCTGTCCCTGCGTCACGCGGGCATAGAACCCGTATTGTGGCAACGTGTGCCCGCCGGCCTGCCAATCCGATGCCCCGCGGTTGACGACGACCTCACCGCCTCCTTCCCAGCTGACCTTCTGGCGGTGGAGATCATCGCCGGCGAATTGCACGTCCTCCATGCGCCTCAAAGCTAAAGTCCGCATGAGGGCATGCAGGAACCAGTACTTGCGAACCACATCCCGACCGAACGGTTCGATGGCCATTGCCGGATGACCGGTAAGAACCTCGGTGGCGATGTAATCGTCGCTGTAGACCCCATGCGCCGCTGCGTCCGGACCTCCGTAATACCGCTCGTGATACCCGGCTCCATGCATCGCCAAACGATCGTGGTAAGCGAAATCGAACCACGGGATGCGCTCAGCGCTGGCAGCTTCGATATTCCAGGCAAAGCCCGAAGCGGCCTTTGCGTCTACTCTCAGGTGCACCGTTTGCGCGCCGTCGATCGCGCCCAGGTCCTGATCGTTTCCGCCTTCGCTGATCTGTGGAGCGTCGTCACCCAGGCAGCTGCGGATCCACGCGAAGGCTTCGTCGCGGTCCTTGCGGTAGACGGTGCGGTCGCGGAACTGCCCGTCATGCGTCCAATAATCTGCGCCGCCGTCGGAGCCCCAGACATCGATGAAATATGCATTCGGATGGAAGCTGTCCCGGATGAGCCGGACGTTGTGCTCGAGGTGCGCGCGGGCGCGGCCCGGACTCACGTGATAAGCCCGCGTCTGTTCCGCCGCGTTGTACCATCCGCGCGCCGGTTCCCCGTCCGCGCCGAATGAGACAACATTCTCGTAACTGAACCCGTCGGCTTGCGGGTACCAGTCAGTGTAGTTGTCATGAGGCGCAAACAGCACTCCGCGCCGACGGCACACCTCGACCAATTCGCGAAATTCATCGAACGTCCCGAGGTCAGGAGCAGGCGGAAAGATATCGGGCAGGCGGTAGTCGTAACCCCACAATTGCCAATTGTGAAAGACGACCACGGAATCGGTCAGGCCATAGCGAAATGCCCGCTCCAGCGCGCGCGCCGTGTCGCCATAGCGCCCATCCCACAGGTCGAATGCGAAACGGCCTGCGATCTTCGGCACTCCGGGCGACGCACGCAAGCCGTTGCGGTCCCGCCATGATTTCGCAGCTTGCCAGACATTCGCGGCCGGCAGGAACGTGACCGTGTGGGCGAGAGCGGTGTTCAACGTATAGACTTTTGCTTCCGGATCCACCTGCAGTCTGTTGGGGGTGATGTCGGTAACCTTGCAATAGAGAAATCCCGTTAGCAAAGTCGAAACCAACGTAGGATGTGCCAACCCAGTACGAATCGTAGCCGATCCGAAATGCTTTGGGGTCCTGGATGACATTACCCTGCCCAGCGTAAATGCGCCTGGCGTGGTCGCTCCACGGACCGGTGGTGACTTCTTCCAGGTGAACGTCAAACCAGGGGCGTGGCGCTGGGGTGTTCTCGAGCCAGAACCGCACCATGAGCCCATCGCTTTCAACCCACATCTCGGTGAGTAGATCAAAGGAGCCCCCCCAATTGTGAAAACGGTGGCGCACTCGATACCGCCCCTCCGCCGGCTCCTGGTGAGACTCAACCAGTTCTGTCGCCGTTCTTCGCTCCTGGAGCGCGTCTCCGAGCACCCGAACTCCGAAACCGTTAAAGAGCAATTCATGTTTGCCATGCACGAAGCCGATGACCGCATCCAATGCTCCTCGCCTGCCTGGCCAAAGCCGGACCTCGTAACCGCCGGCGCTTCCCAGCACCCGATATTTCCGGGACGCTTCGGGCGGGAACGGTGCCTCTTGTGGGGGAGTGGCGGCGACAACGGAAGGCTCCGCCCACAACGCATCTCCGGTTGCATGACCTTGGGATTCGAACTGCAGTCTTATCTTCTGTCCCGCAAACCGGCCGAGATCTACGTCCACCCGCTCCCACTGTGTCGCGTGAACATTCTGCTCCCATAGTACCTGCCCGCCGGATAAAGTCAGCGCCTCGAACGGGATGGCGCGGAGGCGGAAAAGCGCTCCCGCAGCTGCCAGGGAATCAGCGACTGCGACGGAGCACTGGAGTTTGAGCGGCTGTGCGATGGGAAGCGCCAGTGGATATTCCACATCTGCCGTCTCCACGTCGTTCCGCTTCGATGGCGGGAGCGATCCCAAGTGTATGCGCAACGCCTCCTTCTCCGCGCCCCGGCGCACACGAACACCGAATTCGACAGGCTCTGCAACCGTGAACTCCGGCTCTGCCCAAACCCCAAACGGAAACGCGTCGCCGATCGTGAAGTGTTGGCGGTGCACTGGCAGCCGCCAGAGGGCAAAGGCGCCGTTCTGGGGGACGGCTTGGGGCATCCACTCAACCGGCGTCAGGGCCCTAGGCGGATCGTTCAGCCTGGGCCTGAGCAGCAGGACGGGATGAGCGCTGAGCCGATTTCCTTCGTACTCGAATTCAACCAACGCGTGTACGGGATAATCTGCATTGAACGTTCCACGTCCGAAACTGACCTGAAATTCGAGGCGCTTCCATCCCTTCGCGGGCAGTTCGAAAGAAATGGGTCCAGAGGGCTCAGCGCGCCATCGATCGATGACGCTGACGCGCAGCCTTCCCCGGATCGTTGCAGAACCCGAATTGATCAGCCACACCCCCACCGGGAACGGGACATCGGGCTGTGTCAGCTCCAGAAGCCCCGCCGACCCATAACCGCCCACCGTCGGGGCTTGTACTTTCACCGTAAGAGGGCCCACGGTCTGCTCGGGGAAGTTGTTGGTCGGCATGGCCAGGAAACTCCCCTGGCCGGCATTGACCTCCGTTCCCTTCATGTAGATCTGACGTTGGCCTGACAATCCAGAAACGGCTGCCGCCGCAAGTACCATCACAAGGATGACGTGTCGCATGACGTTCTTCTTCACTGGTAAATGGAACGCGCGAGGGATGTTCGCTGAATCGATTATAAGACCACGAGCAGGCAGACCGGCTGAATTGCAGCCGCAGGAGGCGCCCCCTTTTGCCTTGCGTTTCTTGGCGCACAGAGTGATGAATCGTCATGCGCCGATCGAGCGCAGAGAGGATCACCAAACATGAAGAACGCAGTAACCACCACCACCGAAGACACCGCCGTTGTTGCGCAACAGGGTGCCACAGCCACGCCGGAGAAGGCCCCCTCGAAGAAGGGTGCCAGCCAGAAGAAGGCCGCGCCCAAGGGCCAGAAGAGCGCCAAGGGCAAGCCGCCGGCAGCCACGCCGAAGAAGGAGCTCAAGCCCAACAAGAAGGCCGTTAAGCCCGCACATGCCAAGAAAACCGCCACGCCGCGCGCCGACAGCAAGGGGTCGAAGATCCTGGCGCTGATCGGACGATTCAAGGGCGCAAGCCTGGCCGAGATCATGGAGGCGACGCACTGGCAGGCTCACAGCGTGCGCGGTTTTCTCTCGACCGTATCAAAGAAGCGTGGGCTGAAGATCGATTCCACCAAGACCGAGGCCGGCGAGCGGACCTACCGTATCGCGAAGTAAGCGCGCCACGCTCCATGCCGCCACCTGTGTGGGTGGCGGCTGTTCTGCGGCGACGATGATCGCTTCTGCACTGGCAAAAGTGCGGGTGTATGACGCCCTCGAGCAGGCAACCAGCCGAGAAGAGAAGACAAGGGGCACCGGAGGCTGAACGAAATTGTTGGCTGGTTACCCACATGTATCTTCCAACGCTGGGCGATAGTCCCGGCACTCCTGCCGAATTCACAGCGCTATGCTGTGCCAATATGATGTTAACGGAGCTGCAACAGCGACAAACACGCACATGCTACCAAAACTCACGAATGAAATCATTGCCGCAGCCATCGAAGGTTACGAGTCACAAAAGACCCGAATCGCCCAACAGATTGCCGAACTACGAAGCCTCCTGATCCCTGGCCCCGCAAAGACCGCTGCCACAGCGGATGGCACTTTGCCCAAGCGCCGGAAATCTTCCGCCGAGACCCGACTCAGGATGAGAGAAGCCCAACAGCGGCGCTGGGCAAAGATCCGGGGCGAATCAGGGTCGTCAAAGCGAGCTACGGTCCTTGCAAGACCGAAGCGGAAAATCAGTGCGGCTGGAAGAAAGGCGATGGCTGAGGCGTCCAGGAAGCGTTGGGCTGCGGTTAAGGCGGCGAAGGGAAAGCCAGAACAACCGGCGAGCAAGAAGAATGCCCCCAAGAAGTCCAGCGGAAGGAAGGTTGCTGCCAAGAAGGCGGCCGCTGAAACTACAACAGAATAGGCGGCGGTGAAGAAGGTTGACGTCGAAGAGTAAGGCCCTGTCAGCCAAGTGGTCTTGAAGAGCTCACTCTGTCGATCTTTAGCCGTGCTGCGCCGGGGGGGGGGCAGAGTGGCATCCCGCCCCAGTCACTCCCGGCACGCGCGTTTTATGTGTGCAAGGTGGTCGGGTAAGTCGAGCATATGAAATGCCCAGAGATTTGAGGGGGGTGTCTATTCCAACGGAGCCCGGGGGGCAACACCAGGGCTGAGCGGATTGCATGATCTCCGGCGCGATAGATCGATGACGCATTTCTCCGCGGCGGCACGATTTTCTCGGCGCCACTACATTGTAAGACCTTGCTCAGTGCGCGCCTTGCCGGCCGCCTCAACGCCCGGGCGCCTGGGTCAGCACAGCGTAGAGAGAACTCCGCGCAGCTATGAACAGGGTCCTCCGATCCAGTCCGCCGAAAAGCAATTGCAGCGGCCGCTCCGGCACCTCGATTGTGTCGATGAGCTCGCCCGAGGCGGTGTACACATAAATCTGGCCCGCGGCGATGTAGACGTTGCCCTGAGAGTCAACTGCTACACCCTCTCCTCCTTGCTCGACGAAGAGTTGCATGTCGCTGAGACTGCCGTCAGCGTTCACAGTCGCGCGGAAGGTCTGCATTTGTTCTTCGCTCGTCAGGTAAAACGGTTGACCCGGCTTCGCGGGCGCGAGGCCGAAGGCCCGCAGCATCGGACTGCTTTTCACGCCCCATGCGGTCCTGCCGCTCGTAAAGAGTTCATCGGCGGCGAGAAACGTCGAGCCGTCGGGAGAAACGTATTGGAAGGGCCGGGTAGGTGCGGGCACTTCCAGCTGCCAGTCACCCACCGGAAGCACCGGCGTCAGACCGGCGCGCGCGATCGCCGGCTCGGGCTTCAGCAGTGTCACGTCCACGCCCGGCGCATCGGGCTTGAAGCTGTAGACGGTCCCGTTGCCGGCGTACGAAACCACGAGCAGGTTACCCGCGCGGTCAAAGGCCAGTTGGACGGGATCGAGCGCGTTGTCGCGCACCGTCGTGAGTTGGCGCGCCTTCGTGTCCCAACGGTAAAGGCGCTGCCAGTGGGCGTTGACAAAATACAGATCCCCGGAAGGTGAGATCGCCCCGCCGGAGATGTTGTAGAAGCCTCCGGCGAGTTTCTCCACCTGTGCCTTCGGTGCGAGCACGGACGAAGCCGCATGTCGGCGCGGTCGCGGAGCCTGTTCCGAGAGATCGAGCCATGCGAACTCGCGCTGGCGCAGTTCTACGTGGTGCGTCTGGTCGTACACAGCGGTGTCGTAGGCCACCTTGCTATTGCTGTAGCTGTGGAAGTTGCGGAAGTGGATACCGCTCGAATCGGTCGCCTTCACCGCCCAGGGGAAGGGTTGGAACATACTGATGACGCGATAGACACAGAGGTTCGCGACGGTGATGTTGCGCGAAGTCTGGATCTCCAGCGGCAGATCGGCGCCGCTCTCGCCGCGCTCGCCTTCGGTTTGCAGCGCGTAAATCGCCCAGTTGGCGGCGTTGCGCAGTTGCACCTCGTGGCGCACGTGATGCTCGCTCGACATCTCGTAAATGCGGCCCTCGGTGGTCGTGTCCGAAACCAGCAGGCCCGCCTGCGTGAAGCTGCTCGGCGTCCAGATGTCGAAAAAGGTTCCGCCGCCACCGTCGGTCACCCACAGGCTCGGATACTGCACATCCCAACGCCGGCGCGGGTCCGGGTCGCCCGTGTGGTTGCTGTTGTACGGATTCTCCCGTCCGCCGTCGATCTTCGGCGTGCCATGGCCGCCGAGCAGACGGACGTCGTTCACCAGCGAATGCGTTCCCGCCATCCACTTCAGCGCCACCGCGCGCGGATTGATTCCGTTCGTGTAAAGCCCCAACCCGATCACGATGTTCGTGCCGCCCTTCGGCGCCTCCACCATCGCCACCGGCCCGCCGATGCCTTGGAACGCTGCCGTTCCATCGAGCAGCGCGATCTGCGTTGCGCCCGGATGCAGTCCGACGAGCACGGTGTCGGGCTTCAGCACGAGTGTGTCGCGGACCACGTAGACGCCCGAGGGGAAATAGAGCGTCCGATGCCCAGCGATGGCGCGGCGCAGAGCATCGGTATCGTCGCTCTGCCCGTCGCCCTTAGCACCTAACTCGCCTACGTTCGCCCAGGTGTCGCACGCCGGCAGGTCGAGTAGGTCGGAGGCGGCGGGCGCGCTCAGCGTGCTGAGTGGCGCGGCCTCGTAAATCGTCTTGTACTCGCCCGCGGCGCCGATGTTCGTGTAGTGCAGTCCATGGGAGAAGAGTTTTACCTGATAGATCGCCCCGGCGCCGGCGAGCTTCTTGCCGCTCTCGCGGAACTCCGCAAACCGCGGCACGTTCCGACAGGTAACGCCCTCCATGTTGATCTCAGTGCGTGCGTTCTTCTCCGCGCTGAGAATCACCGCCGGGCCGGCGATGTTCTCCATCCGTGCGTCTTTGACCCACATCTCGTCGGCAAACCCCGCGTCCACCGAGATCGCCGTGGGAACGTCCTGGAAATGGGGCCGGATCAGCGTGAGTCCAGCTTCGCGCTCGCGGATCGCCGCTTCGCGCTGGCCCTGAAAGAACCCATCGACCATCGTGAACTGCCAGCCCGGCGAGGGGCGCGATGTCCAAACTCCGTACTGGCCGCCCAGGAAGCGCACGTCCTCGACGACGTTGCCGGCCTCGTGGATGCCCGCCAGTCCGGAGCCGATACGGAACTCCATGTGCGCCAGGAAACAGTGCTGGGCATACTTGGAGCGCACCGCCGTCGCGCCGGCATTGCCGTCGCCGATCTCAATGTCGATGTTGCTGATTGCCGAGTAGAACGTGCCAGGGTTGGCGTCCGGTACGTTCTCGTAGACCGGCGGCGCAGCGCCGTGTGCGCCCGCTGGGCGGTTGCCGGCGAAGAAAAGCAGGTAGCGCTCATTGCTTCTATCCTGGTAGCCTGTCGTGTTTTCCCCGAGCACCAGGACCGGCCGCGACGCCCCGTAACCGATCACCCGGATGCCGGGCCAGATGTAGACAGTGTGGGTGAGCCGATAGCGCCCTTCAGGTACGAAGACGATGCCCTGCCGGGTAGTCTCCTGGACCCGGTCGATGGCCCGCTGCAGCGCGGTTGTGTCGTCGGCGACGCCATCGCCTTGCGCTGCAAAAGCCTCCTGCGTCAGGAAGACTGCCTTGGGATCGTCCAACCGCCGCGTGTAATAAGAGGCCGGCCACCCGGGCATAGACACCAGCGCGACTCCCATGGCTCCCAAAACCTTCGCAACACGTCTCAGCATTCCCCATCCTCCTACGCGACTCCGGGCCTCCCCCAGCCAACAACATACTACCGCTCCGGCTCTTCGGAAGGAGCACCAGCGAATAGTCTGGCGCGCCCCGGATGGCAGTGGATGCCGACTCACAAAGAGAGGACCTGACCGAGGTTTTCTGTACCAGTCTCTCCGTTCGACTGGTAAGACCGGGCTACCCGGTATGCTGTCAAGCGCTTCCCCACTGCGCCAGTAGGCCTTGCCCGTTATAGCCGGCGGCCAGAAGAATAGGCTGCGGTTGTCTTCGCGCTCCCCAGTGCCTCCGAATGCCGCACCGGTAACTTGGCGTCCGTTCTTCTCGCCGACAATCATCGTGGTGCCGGATTACCGAGACCTTCGCGATGGTAGAGGACGGCGCCCTCAACGATCCAGCGCAATATGCCCAGCAGTTCCGTTCGCAGCTTTGCCGACAGGTCCTTGTCGATCTCCTCTCTAGGGATCTGGATTTTGAATGGGATGCACTTTACACGATTCCAGATCGCGTCGTTCGGGTCCGTGATAACCGGCCTGTGATTGCAGTCTAGGAACAGTTTGTAAGTCGGTTGGAAGGTGATCATGTTCTCGCGAAGTCGCCGTGCCTTGATTTGCCCAAGGCCGGTAAGGTACTTCACGCGGCTTAGCGATAGGCGTTGTCCCTGTTCCACCTCACTCGACGGAACGAACCTGCACCCTTGGAGATCCGCGAGGTCCGTGTTGACGGCATTGCTGGGGAGCGCCTCCTTTGGCCGAATCATCAGGCTGTCAACCTGGACCTGGCCAGCGTATTCCTTGTCTCCGAGCGTGTCACGGATGACCTCCAGCAGCGTCGTCTTGCCGTTGTTGCCTTCGCCATACAAAACGAATAGAAGTTTCTCCGGCTTGCCGGTAGCAGCACACCCAAAGGCCTTCTGAAGATAGGAAACCATCTGTTCCGCATTCATGTTGTCGCCCTCGAAGGCATCCGGATGGCTGCCCATGATCCGAAATAGGAATGCCATGAATTGCGGACACTCGGCGTGCTGGTCGTATCGAAGCGGAATCATCTTGCTCAAGAGGTCTTCGGGCCTGTGCGGGCGCAACGTGCCCGTTCGCAAATCCACCGTGCCGTTCTCGGTGTTCAGCGTCCATGGGTCGCGATCAGAATCGTTCACACTGGTTCGCCGAACCTTCTTCTTGGCGAGATGCATCATGTTTGCCAGCGCGGCACGAGACAGCGAGCTATTCACGAATCTCAAGAACGCTTTGCGCTTTTCTCCATCCGTGATCTGCTTCCCTTCGGTGAAGATTTCGAGTATCGTCTTTTCGGCCCGCTTTTCGACCTCCACGAATTCATCGAACCGCCACTGCTGCCCAGTCCAAAGGTAGTAACTGTTCCGCTCAGTGCAGTAGATCAGTTCATGCCCGTACAAATCCGCCAGGCGGCCCGCGTTCCCGGTGTCGTTCCAGTGGTGGTTGCGGTGTTGCGTCTGATCGAGCCCCAACCATCGAAATGCAACATCGACGACCTTCTTGTCGACGAGCCCGATCAGCGTCGGTACGCCGGTTGTGTCACCACCGGCTGAGTGCCTCTCGAACGTGGATTGAACTTCACTGTCTGCAGCAGCCAAGTCAGGATTGGTCGGCCAGAGACACCGGTAGATCACGCGATGAAACGCTCTTGCATGTTCGAGCTTCCATCCCGCGCGCGCGAAGATGCCAGCCAGAGCCAGGAACGCATGGTGCCGAGATCCTTGTTTCGGCCAGTGGCGCGCAAGGAGTGCGGCGGCGGCCATCTTCGCGCAGCTACGCCTGAGATCATGAGGGGCGATTCCGGGCACACCGGCTGCCGCAGAGTAGGGTTGCAGCAGCTGCCAGACCACCTTCTCGCTCATGGGTTCGCTTCGCACTTGGTCGCCGCGTGCGATGCGTCGGAGCACGTACCCCTCCGCCACGCCGGCCGCCTCCGTCCACGAGTCGATGGCGACCTTCACCCAGGTCGGCATCGGAATCGTGCGCACGCGGCCGTGCTTGCCGAGGAGGTCTACGATGCACCAGCGGTTGTCGCGTTGCTGGATGTGCTTCAGCGTAAGCGCCGCCACTTCCGAACGGCGTAGCCCGCAGCCCAGCAGGACCGCCAGCATCGCGCGGTCGCGCAGCCCCTTCTTGGTTGATACATCGGGCGCGTTCAGGAGCGTCTGCGCCTGCCGGACCGAAAGCCAGTTCCCGACGCGCACACCCTTGGACTTTGCGCCTTTCACGCGCGTAATGCCGGCGGCAAGTTCAGGCGCGAGGAGTCCGTTGTCAGCTGCCTCGACGGCCAGCTTCCGGACGGCCGTGATGCGGACGTTGATGGAGATGGGGCCGAGGCCGCGAGCCTCGAGAGCCATGCGCCAGGCGTTCACAGTCGCCTTTGTGAAGCCGGGCCGGGGCTCCATGCCGTACCACGCGATGAACTCGTCCAGCCCGAGATTGTAGACCCGGCGCGTGATCGGAGACAACACGCTATCCAGGACCAGGCTCTTCAGTCGGCGCCAATTCTCGGCCTGATTCGCCAGCGTTAACTCATTCATTTCATTCCCCTTAGTAGCGAACGTTATTGGGCAATATCGGTAGCATGTTGACCTTACCTCGGGGTGCGGAGCACATCAAGCAAAACAGCGACAGTGGTGCTGCCGCAGCGGATCGAGAACTGGTCGCTGATCAGCTTGCAGCAGCGGCTGGTGAAAACCGGTGGTCGTCTGATCAAGCACGCGCGGTACCACTGGCTGCTGCTGGCCGAGAGCCATCTCACACGGCGGCTGTTCGGCAGCATGGTGCGGTGGATCGGGACGCTGGCGGTGGCGATTGGGTAGACGGAGGCGATGAGCACGGCGAAATCAGGCGTCCACGGAGGTGGGGGTGGGAGAGGTGTTTGTGGCAGGCGCTGAAAAGACGGAGTTTCCCGGATTTGGAATTTTGCGGCAGGCTAAAACTGCGGCTTGCGGAGACGAGCACGGCTCCCGAAGGATAAGAACTGACCACGGAGGATCGAAGGAGGGCGGCCGCGTGTGTACTGTTCTTGGGCCGGGCGCCAAAATGGGAATTCTGGCTTATGTATAGTGAGAATCACCGGGAGGATGCATGACGATGAAGAGTCTACCTAAGGAATGCCCCGCGACCGGCGTGCGTAGCCGGCGCAAATTCCTGCAAACTGCGACTACGATGGCGGCGGGCATGATGACGGTTCCATTGACTGGGACTCAACCGGATGCTACCTTGCCGATGATAACCCTGGGGCCGCACGGCCTACCCGCAGTGGATGTAGCGGACGGCGGTACGACGGCGACGCCGTCCGGGGCGCCGACTGGACTTTCGACGGAATTCATCGAGAACCCGCTGGCGATTGACCAGACGCAACCGCGGCTGTCCTGGGTGGTAAACGATACCGACCGGGGCGAAATCCAGACAGGTTATCAGATCCTCGTCGCCTCCAGCCGCGAGAATATTAATCGCGACATCGGTGATGTTTGGAACAGCGGCAAGATTGACGCGCGAGATTCCACAGCGGTGAAACTGGGGAGCCTTCCGTTGGCCGGGGACAGGCGTTACTGGTGGAAGGTGCGCACCTGGGACAAGGACGAGAAAGCCGGGCCCTACAGCTGGGCCGCCACCTTCGATGTGGGCCTGAAACCATCCGACTGGACGGCGAAGTTCATCTGGGACGGCACCGACAACAAAAACAACTACGCCTATTTCCGCCGTGTTTTTACACCGACTGCCGGCAAGGGAATCCACATCGCCAAAGTCTACGTCTCCGCCCACAATGTCTATCGTCTGTTCCTCGATGGTCGCGAACTGGGATATGGACCGGCACGCAGCAATCCGTTTCTCTATGGGCAGTACAACGCGTACGACGTGACCGATCAACTCACCCAAGGATCGCACGTGCTCGCAGCGATGTGCCATTGGCAGGGAACCTGGGGCGATTCAGGCATCAACGCGGCGCCGGCATTCATCGCTGAATTGAGAGTGACCTATGCGGATGGAACCCAACAGACGATCCTTTCTGATCGGACTTGGAAGGCACTGGCGAGAACGCCCTACGACGAATCAAATCCCGTGCTGTTCGGGCATGCCGGTGGGGCGAATAACCGTTCTGCCGAAAAATATGACGCCCGTAAGGAACCGTTGGGGTGGATGAAGCCTGATTTCGACGATGCGGCCTGGATCAGCGCCACGGAGGTTGAACGTGATTACAAACTGTACGCCCAAATCTCGCCGCGCTCACGGATCCAACACGAAATCGCGCCAATTTCTATCATTCACGAAGGCGATCTCTGGAAAGTGGACTTTGGAAAGCTCATGTACGCAGTGCCACGAGTCACCATGGTCGCCAATCAGCCGGGCGACGTCGTCACGTTTACATACTTTGATGATGCCTCTTGCAAGAATAGTCTGGAGGATGGCTGGGACCAGTACACCTGCCGTGGCAACAGCAGTGAAACCTATGAAAAGTGGAACGGCTGGGGCGGAATCCGTTCCATGAGCATTCACGGCTATCGGGGCGAGTTGAGTGCCGACAATGTCCGCGCGTTGATTCGGTACTCCGAAGGCGACAAGCAGGGCGAGTTCCACAGCTCCGACCAGCAACTCAATGCGATCTACGGGTTGTGCGAGTGGACCAGTCGCATGGCTACCCAGGAAGGAGGCTTCTTCGATGATGATTCGACTGAACAGTCCTCCTGGGGTTGCGACGGCTATACCGGCGGGCGGAATCTGTTCTATTCGATACGCAACTATCGCGTCCAGAACAAGACACTGCGTGATTACGCCGCCGAACAGGCCGCAGATGGAATGATCTACGCCTGCAGTCCGGCACAGAAATATCATCTGCCGGATTTCTCGCTGAATCTCTATCAGTCAGCCTGGGAGTATCACCTTTTCTATAACGACTTGACGTTGCTCGAAGACGTGTATCCCGCCCTGAAGAAATTCCTCATCGAGTTCCTGGGCAAGCACCGCGATCCCGAGACCGGCCTCTCCACCATGCAAGGCAAAAGTTGGGAAGCGGGCTATTCGACATCGGACTGGAACCCCGATTACCTGGACAGTAGTGGCGCCGCCCTCACCGTTCACAATATGTTGTACTATCACGCGCTCTGGATCATGTCTCAGTTCGCCCGTCAATTGGACCGGCCCAAGGACGTGAAGGCGTTCGACGTCATCGCCGCAGAGTTGAAGGCAGGCATCAACGCGCACCTTTTCGACGGCGTGGAGAAGTACCGCGACGGACTCGGCTCCAAACAGTACCACCTCCTGTGTAGCGTCTGGGCCATCCACAACGACCTCGTACCCCTCGACAAACGCGATGCCGTCCTGAAATACATTCGCACCTATCCCAACTATGGTCTCGAACTCGCCTCGATCGGGCAATGCGTCTTTTTCGACACGATGTATCCCCTCGGCACCGAAGGGGAACGCCTGCTTGCGTTCCTCAAACATCCCCAGCGCTGGGTCCGCATGATTCCGAACTACTGCACCACCGAACTCGTAGACGGGGGCGGCATCCCACTCGCTGTCCTGCCGAATGCCCCGGCCACAGTCCTACCGAAGTTCGTCGGTGGTGTGCGCCCCACCAATCCTGGATTCTCCGCCTTCGACATCAAACCCACCATGGACGGCCTGCAGTATGCCTCAGTTAAAGTCCCCACCGTGAAAGGCATGGTAAGCGTGGAATGGCGACAGACGTCCGATAGCAAGGATTACACCTTGATGGCAGTGATCCCCGTCAATTCAGTCGCTACGGTGTACCTGCCGAAACAGGGTCGGTCGGGAATCACCATCCGTGAAGGCGACATAGTCATATGGCAGGCGGGCAAATTCGTCCGCACAGTGCCGGGGATTGACAAGATTGTCGATGCCGGCCTGTGGATCAACGTGAGCGCGGGTTCGGGAACCTACAGGTTTACCGTGCAGAAGTGAAATGTCGGCCGATATTCCCAAGAACCTTGTTACACCCAAACAGCGGATGTTGAACTGTATTGAGCAACGCACAATATAGGGCCATTCCGGCGCAATAAAGTTCGTTGAACTCTCCTAAAGCCGCATTTTGTAGAGACGCCGGGTGACGGGGACTTTAAGTCGGCTTCTGGAAAGTAATGCCAGGCTGCCATCCTGTTGGACTTCGCCACCTGAAGCGTGACGTACAATTCGAAGATTGAGTTCCAGAGCAACGACCAAACGGCTGCCCGTTCGGGCCGGTCCCACCTCTGCGCCAAGTCGGGCCGAGCGATATCTGGTGATATCGGTGGTTCTCCTGCGTGAATGCAGGCCATAACAGAGATCAGGACAAACGCGAAAACTACGGTTTGGACTTGCATCGGCGGCCTCACTCGAGGCCGCTCGCTTCTGCCCAAGTCAGTCCGAACCCAGCCTGCGGGAGGATGGTCGCCCGAATGCCCGCGAGCCGGGATGTGGGCGCGAAAGCGAGCTAAAGATGTAATACCGAATTGCCCGTGATAGGATTGGTGGAGCTCTGAGCGGTCCGTGCCGCTCCCTCCCCGCAGAGCCGCCTGCAACTGCTTCCATCACCGCCGGAGTCTACGAAGATCTGTCACTCAACCTGCGCAGCTAACTGCCAGTTTCGCGGAACACATATTCATGCTGCCCATCGCGGATGACAAGCACTCGCTTGCCGTCGCGCTCGGCGCGCACGAACTCGAAGCCGCCCTCGCTGGGATCGATGGTAATGAAGGAGATCGTTCCGTCGTCGTTTTTGCGCGAGGCCACGGTGCTGCTCCAGTCGCTGAAACGGAAGCGGACCCGTCCGGCTTCCTTCTCGACGCTCAGCGCGCCGAGCGCGTCACTCTGGTAGCGCGCGGCCAGCTTGGAGACCTCCTCGGCCGAAGCAGGCACGACCAGCCGCTCGCGCTCCTTCTTTAAGGTCGCGTAGTAATTGGCCGCGTTCGCGGTCACGTTGCCCACGGCCTCGGGCTTGCCGTCGAAGAGGATCTCCAGCAGCCGCCGCCGGAACGGGCCGAGCAGCATGCCGCCGTTGTCGGAATTGGTGAGGATCACGGCCCCGACGCCGGATTCCGGCAGAAAGATCAGGTCGCTCTTGTAGCCGAGCATCGAGCCGCCGTGGTGGATGACCGGGATGCCGTCGCGCTCGTCGATCATCAGTCCCATGCCGTAGTTCTGCTTTTCACCGGTCATGATCTGCGGCTTGCGGCGTTCCAGGATGTTCTCCTCGGAGACGAGGCGCCGGCCGTCCAGCACGCCCTTGCCGAGCTCCAGCTCGACGTAGCGGATCAGGTCGTGAGAAGAGGTCCAGACGCCACCCGCCGGACGATGGGCGCGGACGGAGTAGTTCAGGTCCATGCTGGCGACGGACGGCTTGCCGTTGACGTCGTCGCCGTGGGGCCGGGCGTGGTTGCCCTGTTGCGCCCGGGCGTAATCGAAGGTGGTCGAGTTCATGCCCAGCGGGCGAAAGATGTACTCGTCCATCGCGGCGTCGTAAGCGGCGCCCAGCTCGCGATCCGGCGCATAGAGGTGCGCGCCGACGTAGCCGGCGGCCGCGGCCATCAGGTTGCTGTACTGGAACACCTCGCCGAACTTGCTGGTCGGCACCATCGTGCCCAACAGCGCCATCGAGGACTCAGGCGTGGCGCTCTTGAATTGGAAGAGCCATTCGAAGTCCTGGCGAGGCAGGCCGGTGCAGGCGCAGACGAGGTTCTTCATCTGGACCATGCGCGTGACCTCGGGGCTGCCCAGCTTGAAGGGCGGGTAGAGTTGCGTGACGGGCTGGTCCCAGCGCAGCTTGTGCTGGTCGGCCAGGCGGGCCAGCAGCAGCGTGGTCATGCCCTTGGTGTTCGAGGCCGCCATGTACAGGGTGTGCTCGTCCACCGGCGCGGGCTTGCCGAGCTCGCGCACGCCGAATCCGCCCTCGAAGACCACCTTGCCGCCGTTGACCAGGGCGATGGAGACGCCCGGGATGCCGAGCTTCTGCATGCTGCCCTGGACGAAGTCCTTCATGACGGCGACGCGCTCCGGCGTGAGCGGCAGCGCCTTGCGGCCGGCGAAGGACTCGTGCTGGTAGCCGCTCGGCCGCAGCGACGCCACGACCAGGTTGATCGGCGCCCCGCGCTTTTCCACCGTCGGTTCCGTGCCCTCGATCAGCAGCACGGTCCAAGCGGCGCCGGCGTGGAGCGCGATCGCCTCGACCACGGCGCGCTCGTTGGGCGAGGTCTCGTAGAGGAATACCTTACGAGCCTCCCACCCCTCCCGGCCGGGCAGGTCATTGGCGATCTTCAGCGGGCGTTGGAAGCCCGGGTGAAACGCCTGCCACGCAGCCGCAACCGCTGCCGCGGCGTCCTTCTCGCCGGTATCGACGATAGCGATGTGTGTATCGGCTTCCGGAGCCTCCAGCACCACGTAGTTCGACCCCCGGCGCACCGCCCATCCTGCGGGGGCCTTCGACGTCGTGCCTTTCGGTGTCGACAGCATGGTCTCGGCTGCAGAGGTTTGGGTGTTTCCTGTTTGTTGGGCGGTTGCGCCCAGCCCAAAGAGCGTCAAATAGCAAAACAACGTTCGGCACATCTGTAAAGCCCTTTCCACCTTTGGGCGCATTCCCAAAGTGTCGTCTCGTCATACGGGTTTTCACCCTCAATCAAGGTACGCCGGAGGAGCATTACACGCAAGCACTGATGCCATCCGGCTCCTCGCTGATAAACGAACTAGTCCGGAAACGACCCGGTCGCCCTGGTCACGCGCCCGATCGTCGCGTAACTGGCAAAAAGTACCGCAGCGGGGCGAAGCTAATGTCTTTTCGCTTTGATCGCAGATGGATTTTCGAAGATGGCGCAACCGTTCACCGGCCCTTCATGACCTTTTCGATTTCCTCGGCCGAATAGGGCAATCCAGGCGTGAGCAACTCAGCGCCGGCGCCTGTGATCAGATACATGTCCTCAAGGTAAAAACCCTGGCCATCGACAGAGAATATGGGTTCGAACATCACGATCATGTTCGCCTTCAGCACAGGCCCGTACTCCTCGGCGCTCTCGAGCCCGATGCCGTGGATCGACCAGAACATCCGGCCCTGCGGGGTGGCGAGGACTTCGGCGGCATGCCTGCCGAGCGCAGTCTTCAACCTCGCCCGGCTCTGCTCGACTTCACGGAAGCTCGCGGCCATAACCTCCGGCGGCTTGGCGCCATCTTTCAACAACGGTACGCCAGCCCGATATGCCCGCACGAGTAGCTCCCAGACCTCCCGCTGACCATCGTCGAAACGGCCCGAAACCGGAACCGTGCGGCCGAGATCGCCTTGGTAATGGTCAACCTCACAGCCCATGTCCAAGCGCACGATTTCCCCGCTCTGCATGGTCCGGTTGAGGTACCTGTAGTCGAACAACGACCAGAACGGCTGGGGGAAAACACTATTGGGGCCCGACATCGCCCACGGCCAGAATGAGACTCCTTCTGCGCCGGCCTCGACGCAGCCGCGCAGGACTTCTGCTTCGACTTGCCGCTGCGACCTGCCGGGCGCGATCGCGCGCATGGCAGCCAACAGGGCTGCGGCCGACGACGCGCCCACGCGGCGCATAACTGCGATCTCCGCGGCGCTCTTGCGGGCGCGTGCGTCGTTGAGCAGGGATTTTGCGGATTCGAAGTGCAGATCAGGCCACCGCGCCCGCAGCGCTTCGCGCCAGCCCAGGTGCCGGCTTTCACTCAGGCGAAGTCCCGGCGGGCTCATACCCCACTCGCCGAACCCCACCGAATCATCGATGTAGACGGCCCGCTTCGGCGCGTCGCGCAGGCTTGCATCCATGAAGGTCGCAAACTCGTCCCAGCCCCGGACATGTTGTATGCTGAGCCGTGTTTCGGCTTCTGTGCCGGGTTTGATGTATTTACCCACGGGATCCTTGGCCTCGAATTCGTTGGGCGGGGGTGGCACGAACAACCAGGATTCGCCGGTCGTCCCGACAACGGCGAGCACGGCCGACGAGACGTTCGCTAGCCCAGTGAGGTAATAGAAATTGACGTCCTGCTTAAACCCAGCCCCGCTTTCGTCTGCGGCTGAGCGGGCATACAGCAACAGCAATCCCTGCCCGATGCTCGCGGCGATTCGTGCGCGTCGTGCCGCGCAATCGACGCATGGGGGAGAGACCTGTGCACGGACCTGGAAGAACAGAAGAGCGACGGCCGCCGCCAGCGGCACCCAGACTCTCTGAATGTGCCATTGCCGCTCTCGGCGGCTTACCTTCTCACGTTCGCTCATTGACATAGCGTCGCCTCTTTCAAGAGGGGTTTTCATTTTGGCCCCCGGTTTTCAGTCAGATTATCACGGGACGCCAACTTCCTATCTCCAAATTGCAGTTTTTTGGAACCTTTTCTCCTGGCTTCGTCTTTTGGCTCGGCGAAACTCCAATTTCGCCCCGCCGGAAAAACCCAAAACCGGGAAATCCTGTCTTTCCAGCGCATTCCACAAACACCTCGCCGACCCTCACCTCCTAGCCGCCTGATTTCGCTGCATCCACCGCCTCCTCTACCCCGTCGCCAGCGCCCCGATCCGCCGTACCGTGCTTCCAAATAGTCGCCGCGTCAGATGTCACTCGGCCAATAGTAGCCAGTAATACCGCGAGTGCTTGATCAATTGGCCGCCGGTCTTCACCAGCCGTTGCTGCAAGCTGGTTAGCGACCAGTTTTCGATCTTCTGCGGCAGTGCCAGTCACAGCCAAAGTTTCCCCAAGTTGTAGGTGACTAGGCTGAACAACAGCCGCACCTCGTTGGATCGGAATGCGAGTTGCGGCGGAGCCCCTCTCGTCGGGCGGTGGCCGCGTTATTTCGTGTTATCGGTATGAGGACCTTGCCTCGGGGCGGCGCGGACATCAAGCAACAGTGCACGCGCCAGCGTCGAAACAGGGGCCGTTTGATAATATAGGCCCTGGCAGGGCCGGGTCCAACACGACGGGCGTTAAAGGACTGGAGTGAATGCGGGGGCCGGCAACGCCGGCAAGCTCACCCGTCACAAAGAGGCGCCAGCCGATGTACGATACGAGGCTAGCTCGCAGCATCCTAGAGAGGCTGAAACAAGTATTCCCGCAGAAGCTCCATCTTCACAACTTGAAGGCCGCCTTGCCCGACTTCGAAGCCGTGCCGGCTCAAGATTGGCTCTTGGCGATCCAAGCTCTGAGACTTGATGGTAAGCTCGACGGCAAGTTTTTAGAGGATGGAACGTCGATTGCCGATGCGGCCGCGCTGTACATCACGGAACGTGGCCGGCTGCACCTCCAGGAATCCGAGGGCTCGCGAATGGAACCAAAGGCGGGATTGCAGGTGTTCCTCTGTCATTCTTCGGGTGACAAGGAGGCTGTCCGCTGCCTCTACACCAAGCTGAAGGGCGATGGTTTCGCGGCTTGGCTGGATGAGGAGAACATCTTGCCGGGCCAGGACTGGGAGAGTGAAATCCGCCGGGCCGTCCGCGCTAGCCATGCAGTGTTGGTCTGCTTATCGGAATCTTCCATAAACAAGGAAGGCTACGTCCAGAAGGAAATCAGGTTCGCTCTCGACGCCGCGGAGGAAAAGCCCGCCGGTACGATTTTTCTAATACCTGCACGCCTTCATGAGTGCCAAGTTCCGGAACGTCTTGCAGGTTGGCACTGGGTGGATCTATTCGACGCTCGCGGGTACGAACGACTCGTCGCTGCTCTGCGCACCAGAGAGGTGCAGCTACACGGCCGACTCGATGCACCGAAACCAAGTCGCGGCGCAGTCCAGTCGCCTGTCAAAGCGACGCCTGAGGCACCATTGCCTTTGGCCGAGAAGATGCGGCGAGCTCTGGAAAAGCAAGGGGAGGCTGAGAGTGCAGATCGGATTCGACAGCAGCGTCAAGTCGAGTTTCGTGAAGCGGCACGAAAGGCGGGGCCGGCGCAATTTGACACGCTCTGTGCTTTGCTTCGAGCAAGGGGAGATGCCTTGAATGACGAAAAGCTGCCCGGATTCCCACAATTCAAGTACGTGCAGGTTAATTATCGCCTCGATGCTGGCAAGTATGCCATCGAGCTGAGCCCCTATGCGGCTTTCGACTCGTACTCGATTACAATTCGCGCCGGACTCCACCCCAATGCAGCACAATTCATGGTGGAGGTGCCAGACATCCGGACGCGCGAGCAACGTCTGATTGCTTCGATGGATCAGGACGGATTCTCGTGGCGTGATCCAAAGGGTGGGAAATGCGACGTGAACACCGTCCTGGATCAGGTGATGGAAACCATCTGCGGCCTGATCCTCAAAGACATCCGGCGCCGATGAGCGTTCGAGACTTAGACTGGTGCCTTAAGGGTCAATATCGGTAGCATTCGGGCAAGGGGCCGGCGTTTCGAAGATGGTGCTGGGCAGCTTCCGATCGGCCATTCGGAAGGAGTTCGATCTTCCGTTCCAATACCGGCAAGAACCGGTTGAACACCCTCCCGGGTCATCTAATGTCCGGAAGCCTCACATTACGGGCCCGACGACATCGGGTGAACCTGTGCGGCGCGGGTTTCCGGGCCGCACTCATTTTTTGCCGGTGGGGGCGAGGCGCTTGAGTTCCTCGAACCAGTTCTGGACGAGAATCATCTCCGTCACCGGCGTGGGCTTTGTTTCACCGAAGTTGACCATCAGAAAACGTTGGCCATCCAGCGAGAGATCCCAACTGCGGATCGGACGAGTGCTTTGAAGTCCTGCCTGCTCAAACAGCAGGCGCGGCTTGCCGGCGCTGAAAACCGGGCCGGTCTGCACATCGACCGCCCAATTCTGATACCGATCGACCGACTGGTAAAACAGTTGCTTCCCGTTCCTGGCCCAAAGCGGCTCCGTACGGCCCTCCTGCGAGATCTGCCATTTTTCCCCCGGACCGGGAAACGGTCTCACGTAGACTTCTCTACGCCCCGACTCATCCGATCCATAGGCCAGCCAGCGCCCATCGGGCGAGAATTCCGGGTAGGCCTCATTCGACTGGGTGTTCAAGAAAGGCGTTATGCGGCGGGTGCGCACATCCAGTAGAAGTATGCGACTGCCAAGGCCTGGACGATCTTCCACCAATGCAAGCGTGGTTCCGTCGGGAGACCATGATCCGGGCCCTTGGTCGTATTCACTGGTCGTGAGCCGCTCCATGGGTGAGCTTCCGTCAACCGGCTGCCAATAGAGGTTGGGCACGCCGCCTGATTTCCACCAAGCGAAGGCCACCCGCTGGCCATCCGGGGTCCAGGTCACGAAGAAGGCCTTGCCTTCACCGGTCAGCCGGATCGCAATCCCCCGAACGAGGTCATATTCCCAGGCGTGATATTCCCTACCCATGAGGATGTAGGCAATACGCCGGCCATCGGGCGAAAGGCGAGGAGCGAAGAACGGGGCTTTGAACGGCAAGGCCGGCTGTACAGTTCCTTTCTGGTCCACCCACACCAGCGAGTTCTCCAGGTCCGGTGTGATACCACCCGGTGCATAGACCAGCCCGCCGGAGCCGGAGACGCTGAACTGACCCGCCGCAGTGTCGAAGCCGCCGTTCGTAATGTTCAAGGCCTGCATGACATCGGCGATGAGGGGGACGGGCTGGCCAGTGACTTCGAGCCGGTCCAGGTCGAAGCGGGCAGCCATGAGCGTTCCCTGCCGCAGAAAGACGAGGTGCCCGGTGGGAATATAGCGCGCGTCGGCGGCATCCTCCAGCAGGGTACGCCACTGGTGCGTCTTCATCTGGAACACGGCCACGCGCGGCTGTAAGTCCCAAGGCTCTCTCGCCACCGTAAACAGCAGGCCTTTCCGGCCAGGCAGGAAATGAGGGAGGCGGTGGCCATATTCCTGCCTGGCCTTGTCCGGGACGGTCAAGACCTCCGGCTTGCCGCCATCGGCCGGGATCACGGAGAGCCCGGCCAATCCGCCGGGGGAGAACACGATACGGTTGTCAGACCCCCAGGTGGCGCCGAATGGAACCGCGACATCACAGAGCGTCACGGGAACTCCGCCCTCGATGGGGACCTTCAAGAGCTTACCGCCGGCCCAGTATCCGACCCACCGGTCATCGGGAGAGAGGAAAGGACTGATGCCGCCTTCCGCTCCCGGGATGGCCTTCGCTGCCGGCTGGTCCATCCACCGGATATAGAGTTGGCCCATGCCGTCGCCGCCTGCATTCTCGGGCGCGGCGCTGTAAACGAGGAAACGGCCATCGCCGGAGAGGGCCATGGCGGTGCGAGTCGGCCGCATCAATTCCCAACTCCTGCGCTGTCCGTCGAGAGAATACCCTGGCGTGAGCTTGATGCTCGACCGAACGACAGAAGCCGCCGGCGCAGACGGGAAGCGCCATAGCAAGCCAGCGCCAAGCAAGACAACGGCGACGACCCCAAGGGCCACCAACGCCAGCAACCACCGCCGCGGGATCCGCCGGGAAAGCGCGACCGCAGCGGTGGGCTGGACAAGGGCCTCCCCGATCTCGATCCCGGCATCGGCGATGTCGTGCAGCCGCAGGCTCGGCTCCTTCCGCAGACAGCGCCGCAGCAAGGCCAGCACGTCATAAGGCAAGTCCTCCGGCAACGCCTTCCAATCCGGCTCGCCCCGGATCACCGCGGCCAGCGTCTCGGTCGCCGTCTCTCCGCCGAAGGCCCGTTTCCCCGCAAGGCACTCATAGAGGATGCAGCCGAATGCCCAGATGTCCGTGCGCTTGTCCGTCGGCTTCCCGCTGGCCTGTTCGGGACTCATGTAGGCGGCTGTGCCCAGGATGACGCCCGTGCTCGTCAACGGATCCGCGATCGCCGGAGGCTGGGCTGAATCGGCAGGCGGCGTTGGCGGTTCCAACGCCTTGGCCAGCCCGAAGTCGAGGATCTTGACCTGGCCTGCGGGCGTGAGCTTGATGTTGGCGGGCTTCAGGTCCCGATGGACGATTCCCTTTTCGTGCGCCGCTTCCAGTCCGGCGGCGATCTGGCGGCAGATTCCGAGCGTCTCCTCGAGCGGAATGCGGCCCTTCTTCAGCCGCTCCGCGAGCGTCGGACCTTCCACGAGCTCCAGCACCAGGCAGGATTCACCACCGGCCTGTTCCATGCCGTAGATGGCGGCAACGTTGGGATGGCTGAGGGTGGCGAGCAGCCGGGCCTCGCGCTCAAAGCGCGCTTTTCGCCCGGGGACCGCGGCGAAGAGATCGGGCAGCAGGACTTTGATCGCCACGTCGCGCTTGAGGCGCGAATCGTGAGCCCGGTACACCACACCCATCCCGCCTTCGCCCAGCTTCGCCACGATCTGGTAGTGGGCAATGGGGTGGCCGGCGGGGTAGGGACCTGGTTGCGCGTCAGGGGGCATTGGCGCGCCGGACGATGGGAGCAGGCTCGCCGCACCCTCCCAGGCGGGGCGGTTCAGGGGCGAATCGCCGCCGACCTGCGCCAGCAGCGATTCGACCTCGCGCCGCAGCTCCTCGTCCGTACCGCAGGCTTCAGTGAGGAATGCGCCACGGGGTTCCGGCTCGCGCTCCAGCGCCGCGTGGTACAGATCCTCGATCTGCAGCAAACGTTCGGGGGTCACGACAGGCGGTCCCGAAAGACTGCCTGATGTTACTACAATCCGGCGGCGGCGACCAGCGTGCCGGATGCGCGGCGGGCCGCACGGGCCGCCAGGCCCTGGTGGATCAGCTCTATGTCTTGCTCGGTAAACCAGAGGCGAGTCCTCATCATCAGATCATGCTCGCGGTCGTCCCACTGCGCCTTCATGATCCCGCTGTCGGAATGCCTGTTGATGGCCTGAAGAATATGCGTGATCTCATGAACGAGCACGTACGCCAACAGGTACGGACGCAGTTGCGGAGAATGTGCGGCAGTGGCGATGCGGTCGTAGAACAACCGGATCCGCACGCCCTCGAACTCGTGGGTGTAGGCCAGGGCGCCGGGAAGCAGATTCGCGGGAGTGGTCATGGACACGCCGACCGCAATCACCCGATCCCGCTGCCCCTCGCACGGCTGCCGGCCTTTGAGCCATTCCAGCTTCACGCCCGCCGACCGGAAGACCTCGGAGGCGATCATCCGGGCCTGGGGCTCCTCCACGATGTCATTTCCACTCTCCTCGAAACAAGCCACAACCTTCTGGTCGTCGGACTTGCCAGCCGCCCAAGCCATGCTGCCCAGCATCGCTGCCATTGTCATCATCGCCGTGGTCTTCATTTCCCGTTTCACCTCCACCTCTGCGGGCGGAAGTGGGCGGGAAAACCGGCCACGGTCGTGGTATTTTCTTTTGAGGGATTGCGATGGCGCTAGCTCGATCCGCGGAAGTCACTGATTTATTGAGAGCTTGGAGCGGCGGCGACCAGACGGCGTTAGACCGGCTGGCGGCCCCGGTGTACGACGAACTCCGCCGCATGGCGCGCCGTTACATGCGCAACGAACGGGCCGGAAACACGCTCCAGACGACGGCTTTGGTGAACGAAGTCTACCTGCGCCTGGTCGACGTCAAGAACGTCGACTGGCAGCAACGGGCGTAGTTCTTTGCCATGTCGGCCCAGATGATGCGCCGGATTCTGGTGGACGCGGCGCGGGCCCGCGGCTCGAACAAGCGGGGCGGAGGAGTGGTCAAGGTGAACGTGGACGAAACACCAGTCCTGTCGCCGCAACGGGATGCATCCCTGGTGGCCTTGGATGACGCGCTGGAGGATTTCTCGAAAGTGGCTCCCCGCCAGGCCAAGATCGTCGAGTTGCGCTATTTTGGCGGGCTGACCGAGGAGGAGATTGCAGAAGTCCTGAAGATCTCTCCGCGCACGGTCAGGCGCGACTGGGAGTTCGCCAAATCCTGGCTCATGCGGGAACTGAGCCGCTAACGGCTGCAGCCGAACCACGAGCATGCATGTGGATCGGCTCCGCATTCCACTCTGCTGAGGAGCTTCTCCTACAGCTCGCACGCTCCCTCAACCGATGGATCTCTCCTGACGACGAAGGGTTTGCCAACGCGGTCCACTTGGGCTTCACAGGTCGGTGGACGTTAAGTTTCCGGACAATTGCGCCGCTCCGCCGGTCGGCCGGATCCCAGTGTCCGGAAACGGCGTTGTGGGAAACGAAACGGCGGTCCGTCTATCTCCGACAGACTCCTGATCTGTCCCTCCCGCATCTGGAACCGGTCTCCCAAGGCCCCGAATTCGACATTTCGACACGACACTCGCCCCCTCCGCCCGCCTCGCCGGCTAACCCGCAACTCCGCGCCCGCCAGCCGCCCGGTCACAATCTTTTCAATGCCTTTATCCCATTGATTCAATTGGCATTAACAGGCGAATGGGAAGCGAAAATCCATTGACACCGCCAGCTATCCTCATGGTTGGAGGCCGGTCTTCTCATGACCACCGCAACGCTACACTCCGCCACACCACTGTCGGATTCGGCTTTGTTCCTCTCTTTTTCCGCGCGGCTCTCCGAGCGCCAGCGCGCGGCCCTCTCCGCGCTCGCCGCCGGACGCCCCATCCTCGCCGCCGGACGGAAGCAGCGCGGCATGGCGTGGCCGATCGTTGACGGCTGGGTGATCCCTGACGACCAGCACAAGCTGTTGAAACCCCGCGTTTCAACGACACCGCGATTCTGGTCGGCTACAACTCGGACGAAGGCCTGAGCTTCACTCGCGAGCGCACGGCCGAAGGCTACTTCAACGGCGTCAAGGCCCGCTACGGCCCGTGGGCGGAGAAGCTGATCGCAGCGTATCCGACCAGCGGCGACAGCGTGACGAAGACAGCGCGCGACCTGGCGCGTGACTCGGCCTTCGGCTGGCACACCTGGGCCTGGGCCAGGCTGCACTCGGCCAAAGCAAGGCACAAGGTGTGAGTCTGTCGGAGATAGATTCTGGCGCGCATTGAAAACCTGGTGCTGGGCGGGTGCGGAATTCATCCAATCGGAGTGATGAAGAGATTCCGGACCTGTTCTCTGGATCAGCCGTTCTTGCTGCCGCCGGCGCTGCAGGACTGGTTGCCCGAGGGGCATCTGGCGCGGTTCATCGCGGATGTGGCGGACACGCTGGATCTCAGCGAGATCTACTCCGTCTACGAGCGCAACGACGGGCGCGGGCTGGCGGCCTATCATCCGCTGATGCTGACGCGCTTGCTGCTGTACGCCTATGCCACGGGCCGGCCGAGTTCGCGGCGCATCGAGCGGGCGACCTACGATGATCTGGCCTTCCGTTATCTGGCCGCCGACCAGCACCCCGATCACGACACCATCGCGGCCTTCCGGCAGCAGCATCTGGAGGCGCTGGCGAAGCTCTTTGCGCAGGCTTTGCGGCTGTGCCAGCGGGCGGGGCTGGTGAAGCTGGGCACGGTGGTGATCGACGGCACGAAGGTGCAGGCCAATGCCAGCCCGGCGCGTTCGCTGAGATATCGGGATCTGGATCAGCAGGAGCAGCGGTTGCGGGTGCTGGTGGATCGGCTGCTGGCCGAAGCCGCGCGCGTTGACGCCGCGGAGGACGTGCGCTTTGGCCAGGCACGACGGGGCGACGAATTGCCGCCCGAGTTGGCGGACGCGCAACAGCGGTTGGAAAAGTTGCGCCAGGCCAAACGCGAGCTGGAGCAGGAGGCGCAGCAGAAGCTGGCACAAGCCGAGCGGCAGCATCCAAAGCGCAAGAGTGGACGCCGGCGCAAGGACCATGAGCCGCCGCCAGAGAGCCTGGCGCAGCGCGAAAAGACCAAAGCGCGCCTGACCCGCGCGCGGCGGGAAGCGGAAATGCCGACGCGCCACTACAATTTCACGGACCCGGATTCGCGCATGGTGTACGACAACGGAATCAAGACCGTGGTGCAGGGCTACAACGCGCAATTGGCGGTGGATGGACACGCGCAAATCGTAGTGGCGGCCGAGATCACGCAGCAGGTCAACGACCGGCAGCAGCTGCTGCCCATGGCGGCGGCGGCCAGCGCCGCACTGGGCCAGGCGCCGCAAGTCCTGCTGGCCGACGCGGGCTATTGGGACACCGAGAGTCTGCTCGATCCCGCGCTGACGCCGATGACCGTGCTGGTTTCACCCGATGGGCGCGGCGGCACGGGCGGCTCACGGCTGCGGGCCGATCATCCGCTCGCCACGCGGATGCGGGCAGCGATCCGCAGCGCCGTGGGACAAGCGATCTACCGCACCCGAAAAACGATCGTCGAGCCGGTGATCGGACACATCAAACAACAGCGCGGATTCCGCCAATTCGCGCTGCGCGGCCTCCAAAAAGTGCAGGCCGAGTGGAAACTGATCTGCCTGACCCACAACCTGCTCAAGCTCCATCGCCACGCGCTGGCGGTGTGAAGGGATCGGACCTGCCCGAGCGCGTTGCCGGGACCCATGCGCGCTCCGCCAACTCACGCCGCTTGCCGCCCGCATGCGCTAACCGCACGCCAAACCGCCTGCGCCCGACGAGTGAGGCCTCGGCGATTACTTCTCTCCGACAGGCTCGTGTACTGCTACTACTTCGACCCGCATCCCGTCCACCTGCACCGTCCGGTAGCTTCGTGATGCAATAGCTATCAGCCATGCTTTATCCAACGCGAAGAGTCTGCTTGATCCTGGGCCTGACCCTGCCCGCCATCCTGGCCGCCGCCCCCGCGCCTTCCACCCCGCTCAATCTCGATCAGCTCAAGCACGAGCGGCGCATCCGTTTCAACGACGACTGGCGCTTCTTCAAGGGCGAAGCCGCGGGCGCCGAGAACCCGGGCTTCGACGACGCGAAGTGGCGCGCCCTCGCCCTGCCACACGATTGGGCGATCGAAGGACCCTTCGACCGCTCCTACAACGCCAATACCGGCGGCCTGCCCGTCTCAGGCACGGGCTGGTACCGCAAGCACTTCGTGCTGCCCGCTGGCGCGAAAGGCCGCCAGTTCTCGGTCGAGTTCGACGGTGCCATGTCCAACGCGCACGTCTGGCTCAACGGCCATGAGATCGGCGAACGGCCATATGGCTACTCCAGTTTTACCCTCGACCTGACACCCTATCTGCGCTGGGATGGCGACAACGTGCTCGCCGTCCGCCTGAAACCGGAGCCCGACGCCTCGCGCTGGTATCCCGGTGCCGGCATCTATCGCAACGTCTGGCTCACCATGACCGGCCCGGTCCACGTCGCCCATTGGGGGACTTACCTGACGACGCCTGACGTGAGCTGACGCGCGCGCCACCGTCATCCATCGCGACCGAGGTCGAAAACCACGGCGCTGGACAGGCGGCGATCGAGCTGCGCACCAACATCCTCGATGCCCACGGCAATTCCGTCGGACATGCCACGACTAGCGGTGCGGTCCCCGCGGCCGGCAAGCAGCGCTTCTCGCAGCAGCTCGTTGTGCCCAATCCGACGCGCTGGGACATGGATCGGCCATACCGCTATAGCGCGGTGACCGAAATCGTGCAGAGCGGCATCGTTGTTGACCGCTATGTGACGCCCTTCGGCATCCGCACGCTCGAGTTCTCCCCCGAGAAGGGCTTCCTGTTGAATGGCCGCTATCGCAAGCTCCAGGGCGTCTGCAACCACCACGATCTCGGTGCGTTGGGCACGGCCGTGAACTGGCGCGCCACTGAACGCCAGCTCCAGATCATGAAGTCGATGGGCGTGAACGCCATTCGCACCAGCCACAATCCGCCGTCTCCCGAACTGCTGGAACTCTGTGACCGCATGGGAATTGTCGTGATGGACGAAGCCTTCGATATGTGGCGCATCCCGAAGGTGAAGAACGGCCTCAGCAAATTCTTCGATCAATGGTACGAGCGCGACCTGCGCGACCTGCTGCGGCGCGACCGTAATCATCCCAGCGTGATCATGTGGTCGATCGGCAACGAGATCCCCGAGCAGGACAAGTCCAATGGCGGCCAGTTGGCAAAGGCGCTGACTCAGATCTGCCATGAGGAGGACCGCACGCGCCCGACGACGTCGGCCTTCGACAACCCCGATGGTGCGATCAAGAATGGGCTGGCGGCCAACGTCGACGTGCCGGGCTTCAACTACAAGCCCACGTCCTACGCGCGCCTGCAGCAGGAGCATCCGAAGTGGGTCATCTTCGGCAGCGAGACCGCTTCGTGCGTGAGCTCGCGCGGCGTCTATCATCTGCCGATGAAGCTCGAAGGCAAGACAGCCGACCTCCAGGTGAGCAGCTACGACATCGAGGCTCCGTCGTGGGCATACTGCCCGGACGTGGAGTTTGAGGCCCAGCACCAGCTCCCGAATGTCCTGGGCGAATTCGTTTGGACCGGCTTCGACTATCTCGGTGAGCCGACGCCGTACGGTAGCCGCAACGATTGGCCCTCGCGCAGTTCGTATTTCGGCATCGTCAACCTGGCCGGCTTCCCCAAGGACCGCTTCTACCTGTACCGCAGTGTGTGGACCGGTCAGCCCACAGTGCACCTGTTGCCGCACTGGAATTGGGCGGGGCGCGAGGGCCAGAAGATCCCCGTGATGGTCTACACCAACGCCCAGGAGGTCGAGCTGTTCCTCAACGGCAAGTCGCTGGGCCGCAAGAAGCTGGGCGTCGACACCTTCACCATGCCAGTGGGTCGGAATGTCAGCAAGGCGGGCACATTCGTCAGCAAATTCCGGCTGGAGTGGGATGTCCCTTACGCGCCCGGCGAGTTGAAGGCGGTCGGCTACCGCGACGGTAAGCAACTCGCCGTCGACACGATGAGGACCGCCGGTGCGCCCGCGCGCATCGTATTGAGTCCCGATCGCCAGGCCATCGCCGCCGACGGCGACGATCTCTCCTTCATCACGGTCCGAATCGAGGACCGGGATGGGAACTTCTGCCCGCTCGCCGACAACCTCGTGAAGTTCCATATCGACGGCCCCGCGAGCATCGCCGGCGTCGACAACGGCAACGCGGCGTCCGTCGAGTCCTTCCAGGCCGACTCCCGCAAGGCCTTCAACGGCCTCGCGCTGCTGATCGTCCGCTCGCGAAGCGGCCAACCGGGCTCGATTCGGATCTCAGCGACCGCCGAGGGTCTGCGGAGCGACGAGACGCGCGTCACGGCCGGCAAGTAACCGGTCCACTTACAGGGGAGCAGGGCCGGATGGCTGTCGTTCCACCCGGCCTTAAGCGTGGCAAATCGCTGCAAGAAAGGAGTTGGGTAAGAACAGAACAGGTGCAGCGAAGAGCTGGGGGCCGTCAAATTCGCTTGCCGTCGGATGGAATGGCCGGACAACACCCGAGAGTAGCTGGTCCGCCCGAGCAGAGCATGGGTCGTGCCGTCCGGCGAAGTCGATGAAAGCCTGGCCGGCAATCCATCGCCTCCAAGGGGTGGCTCCTGCCCTCGCCAGTACCACTGATGTGCTCTACACCCTGAGGCGAGGTCCACATGACTACCGATATTGCCCACTAACGTTCGCTACTAAGAGGAATGAAATGAATGAGTTAACGCTGGCAAGCTAAGCCACAAACTGGCACCGACTCAAGGCCCTGGTCCTTGATAGCGTGTCGTCGCCGATCACGTGAAGGGTCTCCGCACTACAAACCTCGTGGACATGCCGGAATGGCAGGCTGCCCCCGTTCACCTTCTACAATCCTCCCCGAAGAATGTCTTAACGCACTCGAAACTCCAATTCCGAATCAAGGCATGCACAGGGGTTTGAGCCCCGTTCCAACGCAGGCCATGCGCCCAGCGGCGAACTTGCACCAGATCCGGATCCAAGGTCTGAGCGAGCGTGTAACGGGTGACACGCCGTGTTTGGCCAGACACGCCGCCCACACCACTCAACAAGTTTGTTTTCAATACCTTATGGGTTGGCACACGGCCTGCACCTATGTATGCCATGAAACGCACAGAACGCACCGCCGCACAGCTCACTCAGTGGGTCACAGTCCTGCTGATCGCCGTCGCACAGGCGAAGGCCGAAGAGACCTCCGTCCCGCCCAAACGCATCGTAGTCAGTCTGGCTGACTGCAGCCTGGCTCTATTCGAGGGCGACCGCCTGGTGAAGAGCTATGACGTGGCCGTCGGCAAGCCCGCGACGCCGAGCCCGCAAGGCCAATTCGTCGTCGCGCGCCGCGTCGCCAATCCGACGTGGTACGGGCCCGAGAAAATCGTCGGCCCGGGCAAAAAGAATCCGGTAGGCACGCGCTGGATCGGGCTGAGCGTTAAGGGCTACGGCATCCACGGCACCAACATCCCGTCGTCGATTGGCAAGGCCGCCTCGCACGGCTGTATCCGCATGCGCAACGCCGACGTGGAAGAGCTGTTCGAGCTGATCGACGTCGGTGTGCCGGTGGAGTTCTCCGCCGCGCCTGCCGAGTGGCTGACGCCCCCTGCCGAGACGCTGATCGCTGCTAGCGACCACGCGCAATAGCCCGCTGCGATGCGGTTCCACAAGCTTGCACGCGGGTCCCGCGGCGCGCGTGCCGATTGAAACCACCAACCAGGAAAGGACACCACCATGCTTGTATTGAAGTACCTCTTGATTACCGTTGGAGCGGCGCTGCTTTCGGGCGCAGCCGGCATCCTGATCTATGACATCTTCATCTCGCTCAGAAAGCGCGAGACCACTGCACAAGGCGGCGGCGAACCGGAACCGGCGCCGCTGCCGGCCCGACCCGTGCGTTGGAAGCAGGCCGCGCGGCTGAGCGTCATCGCGCTGTTGCCGGTGTTCGCCGGGCTCTCCATTACGGTCATTCCGAGCGGATACGCCGGCGTGCGCGTCAGCCAGATCTCCGGCGCGCGGCCGGGAACGCTCTACCCGGGCGTGCACGGGCTGCTGCCGCTAGTCGAGGATGTCGCGTTGTACAGCACGCGCGATGCGGTCTATTCGACGGGCGCTATGGCGGAGTCGAAAGACGCCACGCAGAAAGACGAAACCAGGAAAGGGCAGGAACTGCTGCAGGCACAGACCAGTGACGGGCTGAGCGTCGGGTTCGCCGTGACGGTTCGTTACCGGCTGGATCCGACGAAGCTGTACTGGGTGCACACGACAATGCCGCCGGATATCGCCGGGGAGGTCGTTGCGCCGGTGGTGGGCAGCGCGTTCCGTGAAAAAAGCCCTGTTTACAGCATGCGCGAGCTGGCCACGAGCAAACGCGAAGAGCTGCGGCTGGCGGCCGCGGAGTCAATTGCGAAGCACCTTGCGACGGACGGCATCGTGGTGAAAGAGGTCCTGCTGCGCGACGTCCAGCCGCCCGTCGAATACTCGCGCGGGCTCGAGGCGCTGCTGCTGAAGGAGCAGGAGAACGGGCGCCTGACCGTCGAATTGCAGGCCAAGGAGAAGGAGGTCCGCATCGCCCAGATGGAGGCCGAATCGCAGAAAGGGATCATGATCAAGAACGCGGAGGCCGGCGCGCAGGCAAAAGTGCTCGACAGCCGGGCCGAACTGGAGCGGCTGAAACTGATGGCCGAAGCCGAAGAAAACCGTATCCGCCGCGTGGCCAGTGCCAATTCAGAGAAAATGAAGCTCGAAGCGGCGGTGCTGAAAGACAACCCGCTGTTGATCCAGAAGATCATCGCCGAACGGCTCTCGGACAAGGTGCAGATCATGATGGTGCCGGCCGACGTGAAGAACTTCTTCGCAGGTGACGTGCTGCGCGGCGCGCTGGGGCCGCTTGGCCGGTAGAATGACGGCAATCGCGCGCCTCGGCGGTCGGGGGCCCGAACTTTCAACCGCCGCGGCGTGTTACGGGATGAAGGAAGGCAGACCTGTGATGCGGCCTTTGTCGTTACCCGCCGTCGCCCTTCTGGCGCTCGCGCTCGCCGCGCCGGCTCCGGCCCAAGCCTTGGACGAAGCGCTCAAGGCGCTGCTCGCCAAGGTGGCGCGGTCGGTTGAGCCGGGGCCCGGCGTGCGCGTCAGCGCGAAGAATGGCTCTTCGCTCAGCAACGCCGATCTCCTGAAAGTTCAGCGCGCCTTCGAGCGTGCGCTGCAACGGCGGCCGGCCCGGGGCGCGCTAGCGCCTGTGTCCCTTACGGAAGTGAAGCTGACGCTGGCCGAGGATGTGCGGGAGTTCGTGTTGATCGCCGAGATCGTTCAGGACGCGCAGCGGCGCGTCGAACTGGTGCGCTTTCAACCCCAGAGCAGCGAGCGCAAGAGCCTGCCGGCGCTGGAGCGGCGCCTGTTGTGGGAGCAGCCCGAACAGATGCTCGACGCGTTGCCCGTGGACAATCGCCTGCTGATTCTCGAACCGCGGCGGCTCACAGTCTATGAGCGGCGCGACGGTCAATGGACGCGCGCGGACTCCGCCTCCATTGACGCTCCGCCCGTGCGCGATCCGCGTGGGCGGGTGACGCTCGACGACGGCGCGCTGGCGGTCTGGTTGCCCGGTACGACGTGCCACGGCCAGTTCGCGCCGGCGCTCGCGCTCGACTGTACGAACCAGACCGAGGATTGGCCGCTCGCCACGGAGCCGGTCCACTTCATGGCCGGGCGCAACACGCTCGAGTCCGGCCTCTGGAGCGGATTTTATGCGCTGGCGCGCCTCGAAGTGGGCAACCGCGCGCAATGGTTGCTGGCCGTTGGCGACGGCCGCACTCGGCTCTACGACTCGAACCGCCAGCCGATAGGCTGGGTGGAAGGACTGAACGGCGACTGGGTCGGCGTGTGCGGCGACAAGGTGTTGGTGGCCCGGCCCACCGAGAAGGGCGCTGCGGTTTCTCTCGCCGCCTACGCCATTGTGGAACGCAAAGCCACGCCGGCCACAGAAGCGCTCGAACTGCCAGAGCCGGTGACGGCCCTGTGGCCAGCCCCCGGCGGGGCGATTGCCATTGCCAGGAACGCGGCAACGGAGAATTATGCGGCTTATAGCATTCATCTCGATTGTTCCCGTTAGCCTCGTGCTGGCGGCCGGCACCGTGGCCGCCCGACCGCGCTACGGCGGGACGCTGCGGCTGGAATTGCGCGCGATTGTGCGCAATCTCGACCCGGCCGATGTCGCCATCGATCCGCTCGAGGTCGCCGCAAAGGCCAACGTCTCGTCTCAGGTCTTTGAAACGTTGGTCCGCCTCGACGAAAAAGGCCGTCCGCAGCCCTTGCTGGCAGAGAGTTGGACCCACGATGCCGAGCGCCGCCGCTGGATCTTCCGGGTGCGCCAACGCGTCATTTTCCACAACGGCGCGCCGTGGTCGCCCCCGGGCGACGAACTCTACTACCCCGACGACCGGCCGATTGAACAGATTCTCCGTGACCTTGCGCGCCTGAAAAACGCCGTCGTATTGCGCTCGAGTGACGGTGCGATTCACGGGACCGGGCCTTTCAAGGTGCTGCGCTTCGAGGCCGGCAAGTCGATTGTGCTGGCCGCGCACGAACAACATTGGGCCGGACGCCCATACCTCGATGGCGTCGAGATTCACATGGGACGCGCCTTCCGAGATCAGGCCCAGGACGCGCAGTTGGGCCAGACCGATGTGACCGAACTGCCTGCCACCGAAGTGCGGCGCGCCCGCCAGCGCGGCGATGTGGTGGCGTTTTCATCGCCGCTCGAAACGCTGGCGCTGCTCTTCGACCGCGTCCGCGAGACGCCGCCCGCGGTGCGCGAAGCTCTCGCCCTGGCGCTCGACCGCGCCTCGATCCAGGACGTCCTGTTGCAGAAGATGGGCGAAGCCAGCGCGGCCTTGCTGCCGCAGTGGCTCAGCGGCCACGCGCTGGCCTTCCCCGCTGAGCGAAACGTCGCCCGGGCGCGCCAGTTGAACCCCGGCGCGACGGTCTTAAATTTCCACTACGATCGCCAGGATCCCGTGCTGCGCGGCGTGGCCGAGCGCATCGCCTTGAACGCCGCCGAATGCGGCATCGCGTTGCGCGGCGACGCCGCGGCACCAGGCCTGCGGCTGGCCTGGCTTCGCATCACCGCGCCAGATCCCGATCTCGCCTTGGACGAGATCGCCGCGACGCTCGGCATCGCCGCCGCGCCTGCGCCCGACCCCTTCGAGCGCGAGAGCGCCTTGCTCGATCATTACTACATCGTGCCGGTCGCGCAACTCGGCGTGGCCCACGCGTTAAGCCCGCGCGTGCAGGGCTGGCTCGGCGCGCCCTGGGTGGCCTCGGACCGCTGGGATCTGGCCAATGTGTGGCTGGCGGAGGCGGCGCCATGACCTTTCGGACGCGGCTGTTGCTGGTCACTTCGCTGACCGTCGCCGGCGCGGTGGCGCTGGCCTCGGGCGCCATCTCGGTGTGGACGCGCCGTACCTTCGAGCGCCTCGACCAGGAGCGTCAGCAATCCGTATTGACGCAGTTCCAACACGACCTGGCGGCGCGCGGAACCGCACTGGCCGCGCGCGTGGAAAGCGCTGCGGAGTCGCCGATCGCCTTGCGTGCCGCAATCGAGGCCGCGCGCCCCTCGCCCGACGAATCGCTGCTGGTTAATGGCGCCGCGGAACTGGCCGACGCCGAGGGGCTCGATTTCGCCGATCTCGTGCAGCCCGACCTCACCATCGTCTCTTCGGCTCACTGGCCCGCGCGCTTCGGCTACCAGGACGATTGGCTCGGCGCACCCCAGGATCCAGGTGCCGCGGAGCCGTTTCTGACGCGCATTCCTTCGCCCGAGGGCAGCACGCTTGCGCTGGCCGTCGTCCGCCTGATCCACGCCGGTGGCAAGCCACTCTATGTCGCCGGCGCGCGCCGACTCGACCCCGAACTTCTCGCCTCGCTCGACACCGCGCCCGGTACGCGCGTCCTGTTGTGGAACTCGCCGCGCGAAGTGCTCGACGCCGCCGGCCCCATCGCCAATCCCGACCGCCTCCAGCCGCTGGTCGATCAAGCCGCGCGCACCCGTGCGCCGGCCGCCGGCGTGGTCCAATGGGGTGCCGGGCGCGACACCGCCGAAGCCTTGCGCGTGCTGCCGTTGTGGCGTGCCGGCACGCTCATCGGCGCCTTCATCGTCGGCACGCCCCTGCGCGCGCAGATTCAACTGCAGCGCTCCATCCTGTGGACCGGATTGCTGGTCGGCTTCTGCGGCATCGTCTTCGGCCTGTTGATCGGCCTGTGGACCACCGAGCGCATTACCCGCCCCGTGATACGCCTCGCCGCGGGCGCGCGCGCCGTCGCCGCCGGCGACCTTGCGGTGCGCGTTCCCGTGACCTCCCGCGATGAGATCGGCGCGCTGGCCGCCTCCTTCAACCGCATGACGGAGCAGTTGCTCGAACAGCGCGAGCGCACCCTCCAGGCCGAGCGCGTCGCCGCCTGGCGCGAATTGGCCCGCCGGCTCGCGCACGAGCTGAAGAACCCGCTCTTCCCGCTGCAGATTACGGTGGAGAACATCCGCGCCGCGCGCGGTCTGAGCCCGGCCGAGTTTGACGAAGTCTTCGAGGAATCAACCAAGACGCTGCTGGCGGAGCTGGCTAATTTACGTACCATCGTCGGCCGCTTCAGCGACTTTGCGAAGATGCCCGTGCCGCAGCTCGAGCCGGTAGATTTGAACGATGTCGTCCACGGCGCGCTGCGTCTCTTTGAGGGGCAGCTCCAAGCCGCAGGCGGCCCGTCGGTCGCGCTCGAGAAGGACCTCGCCCCCGAACCGCTCCCCGTTCTGGCCGACCGCGAGCAACTCGGCCGCGCCTTCAAGAATTTGATTCTCAACGCGCTGGATGCCATGCCCGCAGGCGGCACTCTGCGCGTCACTACCGCGCCGCACCCCGATGGCGTGTTCGTGCGCATCGCCGACACCGGCCAAGGCCTGACCTCGGAAGAGTGCGCCCGCCTCTTCACGCCCTACTACACCACCAAACATCACGGCACGGGACTCGGGCTGGCGATTGTCCAGAGCGTCGTCAGCGATCATCATGGACGCATCAGCGTGACCAGCACGCCCGGCCAGGGCGCCTGTTTCACCATCGTCCTGCCCCGGCCGGAGGAGTCAACCCGATGAGCACGGTTCTGATTGTCGACGATGACACTAACACCCTCGCCTCGCTGGCGCGCGCCTTTAAGCTCGCCGGCCACCTCGCCACTACCGCCGCCAGCGCCGCCTCGGCGCTGGAGCTGCTTGAGGAGCAGCGCTTCGATCTCATTCTCTCCGACGTCGTGATGCCTGGCATGGATGGCATCGCGTTGCTTGCCCAGATTCGCGGGCTCGGCCTGGCCACGCCCGTGGTTATGGTCTCGGGCCAGGCGACGGTCGAGATGGCCGTGCGCTCGACCAGGCTCGGCGCGCTCGATTTTCTAGAAAAGCCGCTCTCGACCGAAAAGCTTCTGCTGACCCTCGACAACGCCGTTAAGATGGCGCGATTGGAGGCCGAAAACCGCGATCTGCGCCGCCGTGCCGGCCGGCACGAGATCGTCTGGAAGGGCGATGCGATGCGCCGCACGATGGCCCAGGTCGAGCGTGTCGCCCCCGGCTCTTCGCGCGTCTGCATCCTCGGCGAGACCGGCACCGGCAAGGAGCTGATCGCGCGCGCGCTGCACGACCTCAGCCCGCGCCGCGCCAGTCCCTTCGTGACGCTCAACTGCGCCGCCGTGCCCCAGGAGTTGATCGAGTCCGAGCTTTTCGGCCACGAGAAAGGCGCATTCACAGGCGCGGCTGCGCGCCACATCGGCAAATTCGAACAAGCCCAGGGCGGGACTTTGTTCCTGGATGAGATCGGCGACATGCCGCCCGTGATGCAGGCCAAGCTCCTGCGGGTCCTCGAAGAGGGCGAGTTCGAGCGCGTCGGTGGCGTCCGGCCAGTCAAGGTTGACGTGCGTGTCATCGTGGCCACGCATCGCGATCTGGAGGCCCAGGTCCAGCACGGCGCCTTTCGCCAGGATCTGTTCCACCGCCTCTACGTCATCCCCATCCTGGTGCCGCCGCTGCGCGAGCGCGGCGCTGATATCGCGGAGCTGGCACAGCATTTTGCCGAGCGCGTCTGTGAGCAGAACGGCTGGAAGCCGCGCCGCTTTCTACCCGACGCCATCGCGCTGCTCGAACGCTACCATTGGCCCGGCAATGTGCGCGAGTTGCGCAACTGCGTCGAGCGGATTCTGATGCTCGCCGACGGCGCTCTGGATGCCGCGGGCGTGCGCACGTACTTATCGCATACTTCGGCCTCCGCGCCCGCGGCGGGCACGCTGGCCGCCCGCGTCGAGGCATTCGAACGAGAGTCCATTCTCCACGAGCTGAAGCTGCACGGCAACAGTATGGCCGAAACGGCGCGCGCGCTGGGTCTGGAACGCAGCCACCTCTACAAGAAGTGCGCGCAACTCGACATCGATCTGGAGAATGCGCGCAAGAGCCCATAGGTGGAGCACCCTCCGCATTCGTGCCTCTGGATCGACACCGCAGAGAACACCGTGCCCCAAAGCTTGAGATCCGGCCGCAATGCATCTCCAAAGCGAGCGAGTTGTTCCTGAGGCAGCCAGCCGCAGAGCAGCGCCGATTGCTACAGGTGGTTGTCGAAAAGGCGGCTTGCAGGCTGGGGCGTTGCGGACGACCCGGTTCGAACCCTTTGAGATCTTGCGCCATTCGAACCAGGAGAATCATAGAAAAGAAAAAAGCAACGGCGGGTCAGGAAGGGTCTTGAGAATTTGGCTCGCCATCAACCCTCGGAACCCAGTCCCCAATTCAGGTCTCGCCCTTCCGATTACCCGAACCATACGGACGCGCTGACGACTTCAATGCCGGGAACTTTACCATTGGGGTTTTATCGGATAGATGTGCTCAAAGGGCACGTGCTCCATGTACGGCTTCCCTTGATTGAAGTGCACAATCTTCTGCATCCATTGCCGGATCAGGTCGAAGCCCATAAGCGTCCCGGCATTTAGGGTGTACAAAGTTTCAAGGTCGGAGGGGTAATCGATGATCTCCGCGTACTCAGTAGTGGCAATGCGCGCCTGCTGGCAGGCTGTTTCGAATAGCTTCAGGCTCCCCTCCAGATTCGCCACGAACTGCTCATCCGAAACCGCGTCTCTCGTGCGGAACGCGCGATCGAAAGCGAGAAAAGCCTCGCGTTCGGTAACCTCAGCGCGCATAACGTCCCGGTAGGCTTTAGTCCGATTGATCAGGTAAGCCAGCTCAGGTCTGCCCGGCGGCTCCACATTGGATTTGGCCGCGCTCATGCTCCGCAGCGCCTTGTCCAGTAAACGCATCGAACCTTCGAACATCACATTCTCGTGCGGCGCGTGGCCAATAAAATACGTCCAGCCGGCGATCGTTGGGCCATCATAGGGGTTGTCTTGCAAGGAATACTTATACGCCAGGTGCACTTCCGACAAAGCGCCACAACATCCCATGGTCGTGATCTGGCCCCCGACCAAGTATGCCTGATTCTCCTCAAGGGTAAGGAAGGCCTGATACATATCGGGCGCGGCTTTGGCGCCGAACAGGCGCACTGAATATTCTTTGTAAAACTCCTCCATCGTCAACTGCGGCTGCCAGGCCGCCTCGGCCAGAAAAGAACTGTTGGCTTCGGTCCCTCGCGGTTGGGCCATCCACGGTGCAACACCCGTCAAACCGTACTTGACGCCATCCGTGAAAATACGATCTTTCTGCGTGTATACCCCTACATTGAACTGCATGCCCAACATGTCGCAGTCGTCGTCCAGGTAGGGGGTCATGGTCCTTTCCCGCTGCCCCATTCCGCCAAAGTAGCTCATCGGCATTCCATCTGGGGTCCCGTACCCGCACCTGCCGCCTGAATCGAAGGTTAAGAACGGAACGTCTTTCGGCAGCAGTTTGTCGAACAGGGGCATCATGTAGCCCCGCCCGACGGTCATCAGCCCCAGCTTCGCCTTGGGAGCGTTCTCGTCGCGTTTCGTCAGCAGGTACTTGAATAGATCGAAGTAACCAATATCGGAGTCGATCATTGCCGGTCTGCCAATAGAGAACCGATCGCCCCAAGCTTGTATCAACGGTCCCAGGTCCTGAAACGCCACCTGCTGTTGGGCATAAAAGTCACGGTGCCTGGCATTGTTCTGTTGAACGTACATCTCCGAGAAATTCAGGAAGTAGCCCGCCGCCTCAGGGTAAGTGTCGATCAGGGCCTTCAGACGGATCGCTTGAATCTCACGATTGATCGGGTCCAGGGGATGCATGAATGTGCCGTAGACGATCTCGAAAGGCAGGAACCCGATTCTTTCACCGTGGCGCGCCAGATTAGGGGGCAAGACTGACATCTCGTCCACCAGCCAAACCTTGATATGCCTGCTATTGGCATGCCGGATGACCCGGCGCATCAGGTCCTGCGCCGCCGCGAAGGCCTCGTCGGGCGTTTCCACGTGCTGCAACTCGGCTGGCGCCAAGCGCCTGCCTGGGAACCAATGCTTGCCGATTGAAACGTCGTCCGTCGTGTGCGATCCAACCCCCGCGTACGTGGCGTTGAGGTAGCCACTTTCCTTGGTCGACATGTCACCGATTTGCTTCGGCTCGCCGCGGTAGGAGTAACTGAGGAAGGGACTATATGCGAACCACCAGATTTTGAGGTCGTTGTATTTCATCTTGGCCATCTGGTCGAGCATGCGGGCATAGTCGTCATACGACAGCATGGTTACGCTCGGGTGGTGGGAGGCCTCCATCAGGAAACCTCGTTGCGCTATGGCGGGCTCCCGGCGCAGATTGAGCGCTGGTATCTCCAAGGAAGGCCGTCGGGCAGGCACGATGTCCCCAGTCAGGCGGAAGGTCACGCCCAGTTGTTCGACCAATTCGAAAACGGCGTACATCGTGGCTGCATCATCGTTGCCCCCCGCCACGACAACCGGCCGTTTGTTGAGTCGGTACGTCTTGAGTACGAAGCCATCGGTCTTCAGGCCGGAAAAGCCGCTCAAGCCCGTCTCCACGGCCTGCTTGACCAGGCTATTCTGATCCGGCCCGCCAATCAGAATCCATGCCTGCCGCGGAGATTGCGCGCTACTTTGTCCAGCAGTTATGATCCCAATCTCGGCGCCAGAAAGTGCACGCAGGTATCTCTGCAGCTCAGTGGCAGCATATTTGGCGCACTCCCCAACAGCATCGCCAAGCACGATTACTGCTTGCGCCTTGCCCCCGGCCGCCACCGGCACGACAGACTCTACAACACCCGAGGAACCCCTAGCCATTCCGGCATGGGGCGATTCAATCGAGGCGGATTGCGCTCTGCTCGGCGAATGAATCAGCAACAATGTTACACCTGCTATCCAGCAGAGCTTCGTTACTTGCGCAATCAGCGGGGAAGGCCCTTCATTTGCGGTCACGTTTCCTGAGGTCATGAGTGATCCCAATTTTAACAGGATGCAGGCCGCAGGCCGCTCTCATGGAAGGCTCGCAACAGACCTCGCCAAGACCTCGCGGGTTGCCTTGCCTTTACAGGCAACTAGAATGATCCATCGTCTTGCACCGATCGAGCGCAGAAAGAACCACCAAGCATGAGGAACGCAAGAGACACAACCACCGAAAACGCTGCTGTTGCCCAACAGGGTGCCACCGCTGCGCCGGAGACGGCCACCTCGAAGAAAGGCGCCAGCCAGAAGAAGGCCGCGCGAAAAGGCCGCCAAGCCCGCACAGGCCAAGCAGGCGGCAACGCCGGCTGCCGACAGAAAGGAGGCGAAGATCTGTGAACTGATCGGACGGATCGAATCACGAACTAGACGCGTCGCGCTCCACGCCGCCATCTGCGGGGGTGGCCCGGTCGCGGCGATATCTGGTGATATCAGTAGCGGTTGCTGTGCCGCCTGCCGGGCTGGCCTCTGCCGAGCCGGGGTCTTAGAAGTACTTTCCCATAAGAGGATTGCCGGGGGACCCGGCTGCATAATTCTGAATGTCCGCCGCTGCGCAGATCGGGGGTCCTTAACGTGTGCTTCAGGTGGAACTATTACCGCGCGTTCAGCAGGCGGGCAATAATTTCATTTACATTCAGATCTTCACGAACGAGCGCGTGCGGTACATCCAGTAGAGGAACAGCCAGAGGACGAGGAACGCCGCGGCCTCCGAGAGCAGGCTGTCCCATCTTCCCACTCGCGACAACAGGCTTCCGATGAAAACCCTACCGATGCCGTGGAGGTCGACCAGCATCATCGCCATGTATGCCACGAGCGCGTTCATCCCGATCACGCGGAATGGAAACGCCCATCGGCGCCAACCCCGGACATCGACGATCCAATAGAACAGCGCTAGTGAGAGAAAGCTGAAGCCCCCGGATACGAGCACAAAGGAGCTGGTCCACAACAGCTTGATGATAGGGAGCGCCAGGCTCCAACCGAGCCCGGCGGCAAGGCAGCCCGCACCGGCAGCGGCCAGCAGACGTAGCTTCGCCGCAGCCGTCCTGGCCGAGAGCAGTACGTGTCCCGCCATAACGCCAAGCAGAACCGAGGAGGCGAACCCGAGGTAACTGACGAACCACGTGTTCTCGCCATGGTGAAAACGCCCCAGAACGAGCTGGTTGACCCACGTCGCCATGTTGCCGGTGGGCGTGAGGACGCCCGCGCCGACGCCGGGCACCGGCACCAGCATCAGCAGCGCCCAATACAACAGCAGGAACGAGGTCGTGATAAGAACTTGCGTTCTGGGGCGGAACTCAAGCGTGACCGCCACCGCGATCAGGTACCCGGCGGCGATCCCGTGCAGGACGCTATAGCACGGCCAGAGTTTCGAGAGGTCCCAAGCCAGCAGGTGTCCCTGCGCCATCATACCGAGCACGAACAGGATGGCGGCGCGCCGCGCGGCGTGCAGATAGAGCGTCCGGCGGCTGGCACCGGCCGCCTTCCGCCGTGTCGTCGAGAACGCGATCGAGACCCCGACGATAAACATGAACAGCGGCCAGATGACATCCCAGAAGTGCAATCCCTCCCAGCGCACGTGCTCGAATTGGGGAACGAGCGCGTTCAGGGCGGGTATATCAACCGCCTTCGCCAGCCCTTCGACCATCGCGCCGCCGCCGATAATCCAGAACATGTCGAAGCCGCGCAGGGCATCGAGAGAGTCGAGCCGCCCAGTTCCTGCAGCGGCCGCCGATGGGAGCGGCTTGGGAGCAACCTCAGCTCGGATTTCCATTTGGGGCGCCCGGATCCTGTTCAGCATACACCCAGCCACCATTCTCTAATCCCGCGGGCCGCATTCGCTCCCGCGTGGCCGTCTTCGAATCGGCGAGGCGGTGCTTTCCGCCATGCTTCACCAACCGCCCGCCCGGCTTTGCCAACCGCCGTTGGAAACGCGCCGACGACGAGTCCTCTATCCTCTGGGGCAGCGCCAACGGCGATATGCAGCAATATCGGTACGGCAGGCGCCAGCGAGCTCGTGCGGCGCGCAGGCTAGTTAACTTCATGTGCGGAGAGCACATTCCGCGCAGTCGTCCAACGAATATCGGGATAGCGATCATTGTCAAGCGGCTCTAGCTTTGCCCGGCCGTCGATCACGTTGCGCATGTACTGCATGCCCTACCATGCCGGGTAAAGTTCCTTCTCTCCGGGAGCGACCGTGCGCGCGACCTTGATCAGCGCGCCGAGCATTCCCAAACCTCCGGCGCGGAACAGGCGGAACTTCTTTCCGGTCACCTCACTTGCGACCGCCGTCAGTTCCCGGGCGCTGAGTTGATCGCCGGCAATTCGTAGAAAGCGAGGGGTGGACGGATCAAGAGCCGCGCTGGCCGTGAATGCGGCATCAAAGGATGGCGAATCGATTTATACTTAATTGGACCTGAAAATCCAAAATTCTGGGTAAGAAATGAAGGGCGGAGAATAAGCATGAGCGAAGTTGGACCGTTCACACGCCGTCATTTCATCGACCTGACGCTGGGCGCCAGCGCCGGATCGCTGATCGGCCCGGTCATCGTTCCGGCCACGGCCTTGGGTCGTGGCGGAACGGCTCCAAGCGAGCGCATCAGCGTGGGGCTTATCGGCTGCGGTGGCAGGGGAGTCTACGAAAGCAGGTCGTACATCCCGTTCGACAATTGCGAGATCGTAGCCGTCTGCGACCCCCAGGAAAGCCGCCGGACGCAGGCCAAGGAACTTTTCGAGAAGCTGTACGCCGAACGCAAGCCGGGTTACAAAGGCGGTATCCGCGCCTACGACGATTTCCGCGAGGTGCTCAGCCGCAGGGATATCGACGCGGTGTACATCGCCACTCAGGACCATTGGCACGTCCCCATTACCGTCGCCGCTATGAAGGCCGGCAAGCATTGCCACACCGAGAAACCGCTGGGCGTCAACATCGAGCACGACCTTGCCGCGCTGCAAGCCGGGCGGAAGTACCGTCGCATTTTCCAATACGGGGCCGAGCGACGCTCCACCCCGGAAGCGCGCCACGCCATTGAACTTGTGCTGAACGGCCGCATCGGCAAGGTGCAGAAGATTTTTGTCGTCTCGCCCGGTTCGGAAACCGGAGGATCGGCGACGCCGGTGCTCCCGGTTCCGAAAGGGTTCGACTACGATTTATGGCTTGGCCCGGCCTCGGAGGCGCCGTTTTGTCACGATCGCTGTCTTACGGATGGACAGCGCAATGGCATTTTTCACATCCGCGATTACTCGATCGGGTTCATTGCAGGCTGGGCGGCACATCCCCTGGATCAGGTCCAATGGTGGGCCGACAACTGCGGCCTGACGATTCCGATTACTTACGAGGGGACCGGCAAGGTTCCCACCGCAGGTCTGTTCAACTGCTCGTATCAATGGGACCTGCGTTGCACTTATGCCAACGGCCTGGTCATGCACTTCTCGGACAACGAGACCTACAAGACAAAGGCCGATGCCCCGCATCCGGACCTCGGCCGGACGGGCGTCCCCTTCGTCCACAACGCCGCGATCTTCATCGGAACCGAAGGATGGGTCGCCATCGCCTATGAGAAGGTCGCGACGCATCCCGCTTCGCTGATCACGTCCGAGATCGGGCCCAATGAGATCCACCTGCACAAGGGGGCGCTCTCTGCGCACCTTCCGAACGGTCAGGAAGGCGTTGCGGCCCATCATCAGGACTGGATCGAGAGCATCAAATCGGGCCAGGATGCGGTAGACCCGATGGGGAGCGCGGTGAAGTCGGACCTGATCAGCCAGCTTTCCGATCTTTGCATCCGCACCGGGCGCACGATCCGTTGGGATCCTGCAAGAGACACTGTAGTTGGTGACGAAGCGGCGGTGAAGATGATGTCGCAGCCCATGCGCAAACCCTGGACACTGTCCTGAGGAGTGACAATTCAGTCTTAAATCATCTCAGCGGCGCCGTCATCGCTCGCCGGGCTTCCAGACCGTCCACAACCACCCGTGACAAACCGCACCGAACCTCCTGCCGACGGCGCACGACACCGCCTAGATTCTGTCGTCACGAGATGAAGATTTCAAACAAATAGCACATGGATTGTTCTAATTTCGTGTCATGATGGGGCATGAAGTTGGCCCATCGGCGGCATGACATTACGGATCGCGTGTGGTCCATTCTGGAGCCACATCTCCCTGGCAGAAAAGGCACTTGGGGCGGTATCGGGCGAGACAACCGCCGCTTCATCAATGCCGTTTTCTGGATCCTCCGCACGGGGGCCCCGTGGCGCGATTTGCCGCCCGACTACGGGGACTGGAAGAACACCCATCGCCGCTTCTGCCGCTGGCGCGACAAGGGCACGTGGGAAGCTCTGCTGGAGCGCTTGATCGATCAGCCGGATTTTGAGTGGCTGATGATCGACGCCAGCCACATCAAGGTCCACCCGCATGGCACCGGAGCGCGGGGCGGCAACCAGGAAATGGGCCGCACAAAAGGGGGCTCAACACAAAGCTACACTTGGCCGTGGATGCGCATGGTCTGCCGGTCCGAGTTGTTATTACGCCAGGTCCCACTGCGGATTGTACGCAAGCTAGTCTTCTAATTGAAGGACTTACAGCCCAGAACCTGTTGGCTGACCGGGGTTACGACACGGACGCCATCCTGGCCCAGGCACGCCGGCAGGGCATGGAGCCCGTCATACCGCCCCAAGGCCGCCGCAAGCTACAACACACCTATGATCGGGACCTGTACAAGCTGAGGCATCTGGTGGAGAATGCCTTCCTGCACCTGAAACGATGGCGTGGAATTGCTACGCGGTACGCCAAAAACAGTGCTTCCTTCCTCGCTGCCGTCTATATCCGGTGTATCGCAATCTGGGCGAGCATCTCGTGACGACAGAATCTAGTACGCTCTCCGCGGAACCGTTCATTCCGACAGACTCTCAGGCTGCCCCGGCTTCCCTCTTCTACGAATGATCAGCAAATTGTTGTCCCGATTGTTGTCCCGATGATTGAGTGAGCTCGACAGCTCTACACATGGGACTCATCATTTGGGTACCGCTTCGAGTAGACCGTTTCCAACTCATCGGAAATTCGCGCCCCGCGCCAGTTTTCTTCCGTTCACATCTTCTTTTTTGGGAGTACCTAACTTAATCGGGTATGTCTGTTTGCTCTATTCGGTCTCGACCCCTCCCTTCTGGAGGGGCGTAAGACCTTTTAGGAGTCATACTCAGGGAAGCTGCGTTTCAATGAAAGAGCAACCCTACAAAAGCAGGCACCCCCCTGTCAATCCGTCTCGCATTGCCGCCCTTGGGGTGCGTTCCATTCCCTCCTGTCCCTTCACTGGGAAGTGCGGTTGGAGGCCGGCATTCGTTGGCCGGACAGACTCTTATCGGCTTTGCCGATCGAATGGCCGCTTGAAGAAATCCTTTCTCGCGAAGACCGGGTCAACCTCGTCGGAGACGAGTTGCTTATATTTGCGCGGGCGGCGAAAGGCATTCCCCCAAAAGGTGGTCTTCCGATGTTCCCTCATCTCACCCAGACTCAATCGAGCGACCAGAACACGCTCTTCACCGTTGCTGACGGGTTGAACCAGGCTCTTGCCGGTGGCGTCGAAGGCTACTGAGTTTCCGTCAAATGGAAGGCTGCCATAATTCGTCATTGCCATGGCAACCGCATTTTCAAATGCGCGGGTCTTAAGCTGATCGATCCTCATCTGGTCTATTCCGCAAGCGTTTGGAACCAGGACTAACTCAGCTCCGTTCAACATGAGGATGCGCGCGGGCTCAGGAAACTCGCGATCGTAGCAGATCATGCATCCGACCTTCACCGGGCCGGCTTTGGTGTCCAGCACGCAAACTGGAAACTCATCTCCCGGAGTCAGGGAAGCCTCGGTTGCCAGAAACTCGCAGGTGTGAACCTTCGCGTAGGTCAGAACAATCTCTCCCGAGCGGGCGATGATGGAAACGGTGTTCCGCGGGGCGGGATTCCACTTCTGCAGATAGGTCACCGCGATCGCCATGTTTAATTCCCGGGCCAGCGAGCTGAAGTGACGCACATAGTCGCTGTCGTTGTCCACCGCCAATGCCAGCCAGTCTTCCTTGGCGTTCGGCTGCTTATCGTCGAAGGCGGAATAGCCGATGTTCCACATCTCGGGAAAAAGCGCGATGTCCGCGCCAAGCGCCGCTGCTTTGCGGCAGAAATCATCGGCCTTTTGAAGATTCTTCCCCTGGCGCTCCTTCACCGCGGCCGCATCCATCCATATCATCTTCCAGGTTGGCGTGGCCTCCCAATTGACGATGGCTGAATTCATTTGCAGAAGCGCAATCTTGAGCGTATCGCTCTCATCGCATCGGGGCGATGAAGATTCAGAATGACCAACGCCGGCCGATAACTTCTCGCCGGCAAGAGGCGTTGTCGCGCCAACGGCAGCTGCCTGAGCCAGAAAGCCGCGCCGAGTCATCTCATTCTGTTCCATTTTGTTTCCCCTCCAAAGTGAATGCGTCCCTCAGATTACGCCCGCGCAGCAAAGGCGCCCGGCGCAGTGAATGTCCCCGATCGATTCTATCGAGGATTTTGGCTCCTGGATCGGGCTCAGCGTATCACAACCCCCGAGTCTTGATCCTCCGAACCGCAGTTCTTTCTCCGGGAGCCTTTTTTGGCTCTGCCAAGCGCCAAATTCCACCCGCCACAATAATTGAAAACCAGGAAACAACATCTTCTCAGTGATTCCCATAAACACGTCCTGGTCGCCTGATTTCGCTGGGGTCACCGCCCTCCTGCTACCCGGTCGCCACCGCCAGCGCATCGATCCGCCGAACCATGCTCCCGAACAACCGCCGTGTGAGATGGCTCTCGGCCAGCATCAGCGAGTAGTAACGGGAGTGCTTGACCAGCCTGCCCCCGGTCTTCACCAGCCGCAGCTACAAGCTGGTCAGCGACCAGTTCTCGATCTTCTCCGGCAGCACCAGCCGCCGCCAGAGGTTTGCCAGATTGTAGGCGATCAGGTTCAGCCACAGTCGCACCTTGCTGGAACGGAATGCGCGATACGCTCTACTGCGGAACCACGTCTCGTCACGCGTGGCCGCGTTATTTCGTGTTCTCGGTAGCCGTTCACTGAGCCGTCGGCCTGGGGAATCTTCGGATCTCATGCCCGAAAGGAGGTCTTGCGCGTTCCCTCCTTGTGAGGGGATTCCGCGACAGCGATCGGCCGGGCGCCGGCAATCCCGACCGGGCTTCCGTCCACTGAATACCCTCTCTGTCATTACCGGTTACAAGGTCGATGGCCGGGCGACTTGCTGCAGCAGCAGCGTGCCGGCGTCGGAAGTGATCGTGCCGCCGTCAAGCCCGCTCCATCTGGCGCAAAATGGGCTTCTAAATCGAAGCTGACTTGGGTACACTCCTTCAAAGCGAAAGCCGCCTCCTTCCGTGCAGAAACACTTCGTGACTGAAATGTTTATCTTAGGGAATGCGGCTCTTGTACAGGATGCCACTGAAATGTTCGGGCCAGGCAAGGACAGGAACTGCCACCGCGCACGGTCCTACCGTCGCTGGAACTGGTCCACGTCTTCCCGGGTCACGAGTTGAAACGGCATGAACGCCGCTTTGGCGTAGGGCTGCTTGCGGACGATGTGAAAGGCGGTCTCGACGGCGGTGGCGCCCTGGCCCTTAGCATCCTGGAAGACGGTCGCATCCAGCCGTCCGTGCTTGACCGCCTGCAGCGCGTCGGCGATCGCGTCCACGCCGACCACGACGACCTTGTCTTTCATCCTGGCCTGCTCCAGAGCGATCAGCGCGCCCATGGCCATCTCGTCGTTTTGCGCGAACACGGCGTCGATCCTGGGCGCCATAAGACTGAATCCAGTTCTCCATCAGGGCCATGGCCTTGGCGCGGTCCCACTCGGCGGTTTGATCGGCCAGCAGCTTCAGGCCGGGATTCTGCGCCAGGATTTCCCGCGCGCCCTGGTCGCGCTTGATCTGCGCGGCCTGTCCCATGAATCCGTGCATCATGACGACGTTGCCCTGGCCGCCCAGCCGCTGGGCGATGTAGTCCATGGCGATGCGGCCCGACTCTTCGTCGCGCGAACCGACGAATGCCGTCGGAGCGGATCGGGTTTCGGAATTGACGTTGACGATCGGAATCCCGGCGGCAAGCGGCCTTGTCCACGCCGGGGAAGCTGGCCTCGACCTCGCACGGATTGAGTATGATCGCATCCACTTTCTGCGCGACGAAGTTCTCCACCTGCCGGACCTGTGTGGCGGCGTCGCGTTGGGCGTCGTTCACGATCAGTTGAACGCCCAGCTCGCGGGCCTTGGCGTCCATCGAGCCTGTTCAGCATCACGATGAACTCGTTGGAGAGGTTCATTAAGCGAGACGCCGATCACGATCCGGCTTTCTGGCCGCCGATCGCTGCGTTCCACGTCCGCATGCCAGGCACGCCACAACTGCCGCCAGCGCCGCGCCGCGCATCCATCCGCCCGCCTTCCCGCTCATCTTTCCCGGTCTCCTGTCCATCCACACCGCGCCCACGATGATCAGCCCCTTTCACGATCTGCTGATAGTAGGAAGACACATTCAGGAGGTCGAGACCGTTGTTGATCACGCCCATCAACAGCGCCCCCAGGATCGTGCCGCCCACGCCGCCCACGCCGCCCGACAGGCTGGTGCCGCCGATCACCGCCGCCGCGATGGCATCCAGCTCATAGCCGACGCCCGCGTTGGGCTGGCCGGTGGTGATGCGCGAGGCCAGCACCACGCCGGCCAGTCCGGCCAGCGATCCGCAGACCGTGTAGGCCAGCATCTTGATCGCGTCCACGTTGATTCCCGAAGCGCGGGCGGCGTTCTCGTTCCCGCCCACGGCGTAGATGTAACGCCCCAGCTTGAGGTTCTTGAGAAACACATGCGACGCCAGCGCCACGCGAAAGAAGATGAGGATCGGGATGGGCATTCCGGCCACGTCGCCGGCTGCCCATGCGCGTGAACTCCCGGCTCAGGTTCGACACCGGCCTGCCGCCGCTCAGGACCAGCGCCAGTGCCGCGCGCGGCCGTCATCATGCCCAGCGTGACGATGAACGGCGCCACGCGGCCTTTGGTGATCACCACAGCCGCTGACGGCTCCGCAAGCCGCGCCGGCCAGCACGCCCAGGAGCACGGGCACCGATGGCGGGTACTGCTCCGGGTGGGCGAAACGAGGCGGCCACGACGCCGGTCAGAGCGACCAGCGAGCCGAGCGACAGATCCACGCCGCCCGGTCAGCAGCACGTAGGTCACGCCCACGGCCAGAATGCCGTTGATGGAAATCTGGCGGACCAGGTTGATCAGGTTCGGGAGCGGTCAGGAAGACAGGCCGGGCGATGGACAGCGCCGCGCATATCAGCACCAGCGCGAGCGATCAGGCCCATTGATGCCGGACGGCAGCACTCCGCCGTGAAGTTGTCGCTCCTGGGTTCGTTCAGCTTGGGCATGGCCCATTTCATGATTTCCTCCTGCGTGGTGTGTTCGGGGCTCAGCTCGGCGGCTGACGCGGCCTTCGCGCATGACCAGGATGCGATCGCTGAGCGACAGAATCTCGCTCATTTCGGAGGACACCATGAGGATGGCCTTGCCCTCGGGCGCAAGCCGCCTGATCGATGGCGTAGATTTCGGCTTTGGCGCCGATGTCGATGCCCCGGGTCGGCTCGTCGAGTATCAGAATCGCAGGATCGGTCAGCAGCGCCTTGGCGATCACCACCTTCTGCTGGTTGCCGCCGCTGAGAGACGTCACCCTGCGATCACGGCTCGCGGGACTTGATGGAGAAAGCGCGGATCTGCTCGCTCGGCCACGCGGTTCTCGGCGCGATGGTCGATGATCCAGCCGCGGCAGCACTCTTGCCAGGCTGGAGAGCGTGAGGTTGTGCTTCACGGACATTGCGGGCACCAGGCCGTATTCCTTGCGGTCCTCGGTGACCACCGCGATACCTGCGCGATGGCGTCCCGCGGGATTCGAATCCGCGGCGCCCGGCCGCCCACCCGGATTTCTCCGGCCTCCGCCGGCGCCAGTCCGCAGATCGCGCTGACAAGGCTGGTCCGTCCGGCGCCCATCAGCCCCGTGACGCCCAGGATCTCGCCGCGCCGCAAGGCGAAGCTCACCTCGCGGAACCTCCCTGCCTTGGTCAGCCGCGACACTTCCAGCACTACTTCGCCTCGGTTCGCGGCGGCCGCGCGGCGGCGTGGCATCGAGCGGCCGCCCGACCATCAGGGCGATCAGCCGGTCTTCGTCCATCTCGCCGGTCCCCATGGTGGCCACGTGGCGGCCGTCGCGCAGCACCGTGATCGTGTCCGCCAGGCGGAAGATCTCGTCCATCTTGTGCGAGATGTAGATGACGGCCACGCCGCGCCGCTTCAAGTCGCGGATCAAGTCGAACAGCGCCTCCACCTCCCGCTCGGAGAGCGCGGAAGTCGGTTCGTCCATGATGATGACTTCGGCGCGGCAGGCCAGCGCCTTGGCGATCTCGACCGTCTGCATCTCGGCCACGCTGAGCTCTCGCATCTTGCGTAACGGGCGGCAGCCTGACGCCGAGGCGCTCCAGCAGCCGCCGCGCTCCGCGGTTCATGGCCGGCTTGTCGAGCCAACCGGGCAACCACCGGGTCGGCTCCTGTCCCATCCAGATGTTCTCGGCCACCGTCAGATCGCGGAACGGCAGCAGTTCCTGGTGAATCATGGAGATCCCCATCCGGAGCGCTTCGTGCGGGTTCCTGAGCCGGACGGAGCGGCCATTGAAGAGGATCTCGCCGCTGTCGGGCGCGTGAAGGCCGATGAGGATTTTCATCAGGGTCGATTTGCCCGCGCCGTTTTCCCCCGTGACCGCATGTACGCGCCCTCGCTCGACGTCGAGACTGACGTCGTCGAGCGCTTTCACGCCCGGGAACGACTTCGAGAGGTTCCTGGCCTGCAGTATGAGATCGCTTTCCATTCGGCTTCCGTAGCGGAACTCCGCCGATCGGTCGCGAAGATCAATTTTCCTGGAACGGCACCAGGCTCGCTGAGCTAAGAAACTTGCTGTCTTTGAGTCAAGTTTCACGCACCATTCTAGCCTGCTGTACCCAAGCCTTGATCTTGTGTTCCACTTGGTCAAAGCTACGGCGTAACGAGCCCGGAACCGTTGGCATTCTCACTACCAGGGCGTTAAGGGTCAATATTGGTAACGTTCGGGCCAGGAGCCGGCGTCTTGAAGATCGTGCTGAACAGCCTCCGCCAAGCCATTCAGAAGCAGTTCGATTCTGCGTTCCAATACCGGTAAGAACTTGGTGCGCGCCAACCCAGGCCATTTGTTCGACGACGTCACTTACGGGGCACGATCCTCGAACACTGAGTTGCCGACCAATCGCTAAGCGTCGCTAACGGGGCGTTTCTTCTGGGAGGCAATGGGTGGTTGTTGGCGCGGCGGACGCCGTAGCACGAGCGCGTCGATCGCACAGGCGGCTGCTCCGTCTCACAGTTGTACCACCGCGCCGCAGCTCCCATCGCCCAGGGGGTCGTCTGGACGATTCAGCGCCGAGACCAGTCGCAGCGGCCTTACTTCTTCTGCGGCTGAAACTCGGGCACGCCGAACTGCCACAGCAGGAAACTCCACTCGTCGGCCAATCGCTGCTCGAATTGCTCCTTCCCGCTTCCTCCCCCGTGGCCGCCCCCATAGTCCACCCTCAGCAGGACCGGCTTGCCGCTGGCCGTGGCGACCTGCAGCCGGGCGGTCATCTTGCCCGGCAACCAGGAGTCCACCCGCGGATCGTTGATGCCCGTCGTCAGCAGCACCGCCGGGTAAGCGGTGCCGTCCTTCACATGGTGGTAGGAGCTCATCTCGTACAGCGCGCGGAACCCCGCCTCCGTTTCTACGCCGCCAAGCTCGGGAATGTTCGTTTCACCGTTAGTGGTCAACTCGAAGCGCAGCGTGTCCAGCAATCCGACGCCGATCACCGCGGCGCCGAACAGGTCCGGCCGCTCCGTGATCGCCCGCCCGATGAGGATGCCTCCCGCGCTCGCGCCCTCGCCGGCCAATTTGGCCGGCGACGTGTATTTCTGGTCGATCAGGTACTGCGCGCAAGCGATGAAGTCGCGCCACGTGTTCGGCTTGGTTGGCCCCTTCCCGGCCAGGTGCCACTCCTCGCCGTACTCGCCGCCGCCACGCACATGGCACACGGCGTACACTCCTCCTTTTTCGAGCCAGGCGAGCTGTATGGGATCGAAGTACGGGTCGATTGAATAGCCGTAACCGCCGTAGCCATCCAGCAGTGCGGGGTTCGAGCCGTCGCGCTTCAGGCCCTTCGCGTGAACGATGGAGAGCGGCACCTGCGTCCCATCGTGGCTCCGCACTTTCACCTCGTGCGACTCGAGATTGGGCGGATCGTCAAACGGGCCGGCCGGCTGCAGCTTGGTATCGGTCACCTGTTTCGTCTGCGGATCGTATGCATAAATCTGGAAGCCCCTAATCCACGAAGTCATGTACAGCAGCGCCCCCGGCAGCCTGGGATCCGTGCCCACCTCCACCGTGCCCTCGAACGGCAACGCGAGGCGCTCCGGCGCCGGCTTCGGCCCATAGGGCACTCTCAACACGCGCATCGGGCCTCCTTCCCGCAGCTGCACGTACAGCGCATCCTGCGCGGCCCCGATACCGATGACGACGGACTCGCCCGGCGGCACCACCGTCTCAGCCGTTGCCAGGTCGGGGTGGCGTGCATCCACGCGGATCACCTTGTAGCGCGGAGCATCCTTGTAAGTCAGCAGGTACAGGTCGTCGCCATGCACCACGACCCGCGTCACGCCGTCGTCGAAATCCGCCACCTTGCGCCACTCAGTGCCGGGCTTGCCGATCGAGTCCACCGCGGCGATGTAGTAGGCGCTGTTGGGAGTGACGCTCCCATTCAGCACGCCCAGCGCGTAGCGCGCGCCGCGTTGCGTTTCCACCGAGGCGATGAGACTGGGATCGACCTCGATCGAGGGCACCACCCCATAGCCAAACACCGGCCGGTCCTGGGCCGCCTGAGTGCCAAGCACGTGCAGGTAGCTGCGGACCTTCTGCCGCACTTCCGCCGCCGGCGCGCCAGGCGGCAGCTCCTGCAGGCGGCCATAAACGAACGAGCGGTTGTCCGGCAGCCAGTATGGCTCCCACGCTTCGGCGCCCACGCCGCGCGAAATCACGTCGCCGGTTTCCCGCCCTGTTTCAACTTCGATCGCGCGCAACTCCGAGTTCTCCTCCGAACCGCCCGGCATGATCCCGCAGACGACGTACCGGGTATCGTCCGAGACCCGGCACCCCAGAATCTGGTTCTTGCCCTTCACCTGGTTGGCGGGCGTGAGGACGATTTTCCGTGGATCGACCAGCAGCCGGTCCTCGCCGGTCAGCCCCTGCCGCAGGTAGATCTTCCCGACATCGTCGGTAGGCAGCATTTTCCAGATGGAGTAGCGGTCCTCGGGCAGCCGGCTCGCCCCGACCCGTGGAACGGACTGGTCCAATTCACGAATGCGCGCCAGCAGTTGCTGGCGGCCCGGGATGGCTGCCAGCACGGCGCGGGTGTATTCGTTCTGCCCCTTGAACCAGGCTTGCACTTCCGGGTCCTTCAGATCCTCCAAGTAGCGATAAGGATCGACTACCTTGGTCCCGTGATAGTCGTCGGTGACCGGCCTGACAGGTGCCGTAGGTGGGGCCGCGGAAGGAACCGGCTGCGACCAAATGGTGGAACCAGCCGCGAGCAATACGGCGATCGCGGCGCATGCGCTAAGGATTACCTGCCTGAGTTTCATCTGACTCCCCTCCGGATGGGATTTGTGGCAGTGTACCACCGGGTGCTGGCGCGATCAACCGCCGGTGCGCAGGCGAGACAGGCACGCTTCCCTACTCGGCTGGCAACCGGATTCCGGCGCATTCAGAAGCCGCGTCAATGGTCGGTAAACAGCGTTACCAGGAAATTGGAGGATGCGCAGTGATCCGTCCGGCAGATTCGCCCTCGTTAACTTCCTACAAGCGGACTTCGGGCTCGTGCCACCGGGCCCGACTGCTACCTAACATTCTGGATGGGTCGTAATGCGGGAGCAAACCGAAAGGGAGAACCCATTTCCACGGGATGGCGACGCCTCGTCAACATGGCTCCGGGAGTCGTGCGTGACGAGACTGGTCCCCCGGTACCGGATCCAGACGTGTGATAGAACAAGACGTACGAAGTTTACGCGCAAGTTTGTCGAGTGTTCAAATTGTCCTCGACTGCGGGGGAAACCGCGCGCCCATATCTGTGTGATTCCGGCGATCTCACTGGGCGCCCCCGGTTTCGGACCGCATCTCGTTATCGAGCGGGGACTGGGTTACACTACAGTGCCGCGTACCACCGCGGCCCGCTGCCATCCCGGTAGAGGCAACGACAAATCCCTGAAGGACTGAATAGCCATGAACTCTTCACAAGATTCGACCAGCCGTCGTGAATTCATCAAGACCAGCACTAAATCGGCGGTATTTTCGGCTTTGGCCAGCGTTGCGATTCCCCCGGTCCATGCAGCGGGCAGCGACCTGATCCAGGTAGCCCTCGTCGGCTGTGGCGGGCGCGGCGGCGGCGCGGCGGCGAACGCCCTACGCGTCAAGCGCGGTCCCGTCAAGCTGGTCGCCATGGCGGACCTGTTCCCGGAACGCCTTGCGAGCGACCTGAATGAGTTACAGCAGCAATTCCCGAGTCAGGTCGATGTACCGCCGGATCGCCAGTTTCTTGGCTTCGACGCCTACCGAAAGGCGATGGATTGTCTGAAGCCGGGCGATATCGTCATTTTCGCAACGCCTCCGGCGTTTCGCTGGGTGCACTTCACCTACGCTATCCAGAAGGGCTTGCATGTCTTTATGGAAAAGCCGCTCACGGCCGACGGGCCAACCAGCAAGCGCATGTTCGCGCTTGGCCAGGACGCCTCAGCCAAGAACCTCAAAGTGGGGGTAGGGCTCATGTCGCGTCACAGCCGGGCGCTGCAGGAACTCGCTGACCGTGTCCATGACGGGGAGATCGGCGAAATCATTCTGCAGCGTGGTTACCGCATGCACGGGCCCGGCGGATATTTCCTCTCCCCGCCCAAACCGGCCGGTATCAGCGACCTGCTCTACCAGGTGAAGCGCTTCCACAGCTTCATCTGGGCGAGCGGAGGCTGCTTCAACGACTTTTATATCCACATCATCGATCAGCTGGCCTGGATGAAGAACGAATGGCCGATAAAAGCGCAGGCGCTAGGCGGCCGGAATTACAAGGTCAGTCCTGAAGGGATCGCCTACGTGGATCAGAATTTTGACGTCTATTCGGTGGAATACACGTATTCAGATGGCACCAAGTTCTTCTTTGACGGGCGCTGCATGAACGGATGCGAAGAGATCTACATGAGCGGCCTGCACGGGACCAAGGGGACGGGGATCGCTTCTAAGAGCGGCGATTGCGGGCTGCCATCAAGCCTGTACAAGAGTCAGACGGCAACCGCTGAAAACCTGATTTGGGAATCGAAGGTGAGCCTGCAGGAGGAGAATCCTTATCAAAACGAGTGGAACGATTTGATGGACGCCATTCGAGACGACAAACCTTACAACGAGGTCAAACGCGGTGTGGAGGCGAGCCTGGTTTCGAGCATGGGCCGCATGGCCGCCAACACTGGTCGGGAAATAACGTTTGACGAGATGCTCCAATGCGAGCACGAAATGGCGCCGGACATAGAAAAGTTCACAATGGATTCCCCGGCACCGCTCCTTGCGGACGCGAGCGGCAGATACCCTGTGCCGCAGCCTGGCATCGTAACCAAGAGGGAATACTGACAAACCGGCTGTGGTCGCGATGAGACAGGAGTAAGTGGCAAACCGCGCGTTGACGGCGAATGCCATCCGAAGACCGCTGGTGCGCAATGTCGATAGCCAGGTCATCAATGCCAGCAACGTTGCGAGCAGTACATCGAACCTCATCCTGCTGAGTTCTTCACAGATTGAGGCTCTAAGTCCACGTGCGGCGGGTGTCGGACAAGTGCCCGGGCGAAGCGCCTGCCCTGACTGTGTCCGGATCACACTTCCCATGCTCGGCTACAACTCGCGGCTAATCCGCCATCAGAGAGCTGCGGAGGTGGCATGGGAGGAAGCAGCTGGTGGATAGTCGGCAATCCGGACACTGTGCCAGAAACGGCGTTGTGGGAAACGAAACGGCGGTCCATCTATCTCCGACAGACTCCTGATCTGTCCCTCCCGCATCTGGAACCGGCCTCCCAAGGCCCCGAATTCGACATTTCGACACGCCACTCCCCTTGCCCGCCGTAGCGCGACTTGGCCGCGGTAGCTCGCACAGCGGAGGCGGCAGCGCGAAGGAGGGCACCGCCGGGTCACAACCTTTTCAATGCCTTTATCTAATTGATTCAACTAACATTACTAGGCGAATGCGGAGCGAACGTCCATTGACACCCCCAGCTATCCTCATGGTTGGAGGCCGGTCTTCTCATGACCACCGCAACGCTACACTTTGCGACACCACTGTCGAATTCGGCTTCGTTCCACTCTTTTTCCGCGCGGCTCGACGATGCACCAGCGGTTGTCGCGCTGTTCGATGTGCTTGAACGTAAGCGCCGCTATCCAGGACCAGGCTCTTCAGCCGACGCCAATTCCCGGCCTGATTCGCCAGCGTTAATTCATTCATTTCATTCCCCTTAGTCGCAAATGTGGTTGGGCAATTTCGGTAGTTCTGCAGACCTTACCTCAGGGTGCAGAGCACATCAAGGAAAATGGCGAGGGCAGGAGCCACCCTTCGAAGGCGATAGATTGCCGGCCTGGCTTTCATCAGCTTCTTCTCCGCGGAGAAAGCTGGGGTCGCAGGCGGTGGGCGCAAAGGCGCTCCGAAGCAGATCGATCCCACTGCTGGAACTAGTCCTCTTTTGCAGCCGCGTGCTGGTTACTGGTAACGTGTATATGGTGGGGAGCGCTTATGTACTGATCATGGACGCTTCCCGGCGGTGTCACTCGTAGGTGTGCGCGCTTCAATCATGAACGGCCCAACAGCTGCGGCGCTTGCACGGCGGGCTCTGCCCGTCCTGCTGCTGTGTCTGATGTTCTGGGCGCAGGCCGTCGCCTTGTCACCCGAGCACCAGCGACACCACTTCCTCGCCGACCATGGCTGCGCGCTGTGTCTCGCGGGCCCATTGCAGTTTGTGAGAAGCGAGCCGCCCGCGCTGGTCGCGCCAGTCGTCGCGATCGACTGGATCGCACCACCGGCCCGACCTGAACCGACGCAGAACCTGTTCCTCTCGACCCCTTCCTCTCGCGCTCCTCCCGCCTAGTTCCCTGCGCCAGTTTTTGTGCCGTGGCGCACCGTAATGGTGCGACTCGGGGTTATGCCAACTCCAGTGGCGGGATTACATAGAGAGGTGGTTTCATCATGCTTGCGGCATTGTTCCGCTCGCGGACCCGGCTGCGTTGTCAGCCGCTATGGGCTGGCGCTGCCCTCCTGGCGGCGGTTTGCTTTCAGGGCGGCTGCGCGCATCCCAATCCGGAACAGGCCGAAAGCAAGTCTCCCGAAGCGGCGCAGGCCGCGGAGCCTAGCCTGTTCAAAGTGGAACGGGATCAACTCGAGCACCTGAAGATTTCCAAGGTCAACAGAACTTCGTGGGCTGTGGAGATTCACACGACCGGGACGGTGGATTGGGACGCCGACCACACCACGCAGGCAATCACGCAGGTCAACGGCCCGATCTCGCGCCTGCTGGTCGACTTCGGCGCGCAGGTGACGAAGGATCAGCCGCTGCTCTACGTTTCCAGTCCGGACGTGGCCGCGGCCATTTCCGCTTACCGCAAGGCGCGCAACCGGGAAGTTTTCAACAAGCGCATTGTGGACCGCATGAAGGACTTGCTGGAGCATGGTTCGGTCGCGCAGAAGGACTACGACAGCGCCGAGGCGGATTTCAACGACGCCATGACCGACGTCCAGACCAGCTTGCAGACGCTGAAAATCTTCGGCATTACTGCCGCGGAGATCGACCAGGCGGAGCGGCAGGGCACGAAGATCAGCACCGAGTTGGCGGTGCGCTCGCCGATCGCCGGCATGGTCGTGCAGAAGCTGGTTTCGCCCGGCATGCTGATCCAGGCGGGCTCGACCGTCTGCTTCATGATCAGCGCGGTGAGCGAAGTCTGGGTGCAGGGTCACATCTTCGACCGCGATCTTCCCAGCGTGCGCGTTGGGGATCCCGTTGAATTGACGAACCCCTCGTTCGACGGCACTTTCCACGGCAAGGTGGGCTACATCGGGGCGTTTGTGGATCCGGCGACGCGCACCACACCCGTTCGCATCGTCACCGCGAACCCGCGCGGCATTCTCAAGAAGGACATGTTCGTCGAGGCGGTGATCCACACTGGCACGCGCAGCAACATTCTGGTCGTGCCGGTTTCGGCCGTACTGCGGGACGACAACAACGAGCCGCTGGTTTATGTGCAGTCACGGCCGGGCGAGTTCGCCCAACGGCCTGTTCGCATCGGGGCCGAGCAGGGCGGTTTCGTGGCAGTCGCTTCCGGGCTGAGCGAAGGCGAGGAGATCGTCACTGATGGCAGCCTGTTTCTTCAATTCGCGAACAGGATGAAGTAAGGCCGGATATTATGATCGCCCGCATTGTCTCATTCGCTCTCAAACAGCCGTTCGTGATTATCGTGATCGCGCTGGCGCTCATGCTGTGGGGCGCGTATTCCTTCAGTAAACTGCCGATTGACGCGTATCCCGACCTTTCCCCGCCGCACGTGGAGCTGATTACCCAGTGGCCGGGACACTCTCCCGAGGAAATCGAACGGCTGGTCACAATCCCGATTGAAATCGAGCTGAACGGCATTCCGCGGCTCGATTCGCTGCGTTCGATCTCGCTCTATGGTCTGTCTTTTATCGCCATGAATTTCGACTATGGCGCCGATCCGTATTTCGTGCGTCAGTTGGCCTTCGAGCGCATGGGCACCGCGCGCCTTCCGACAGGACTGCAGCCCAGTCTCTCTCCCATGTTCAGTCCCAGCGGCCTGATCTACCGCTACGTTCTGCAGAGCACCGACCGCAGCCCGCAGGACTTGAAGACGATCGAGGACTGGGTCATCGAACGCCGCTATCGTTCCATTCAGGGCGTGGCCGACGACTCCGGCTTCGGCGGCACCACCATGCAGTATCAGGTGCTGATCGATCCGGCCAAGCTCTTCAAGTACGGCGTATCCGTGCCGCAGATTTCGCAACAACTCGCCAGCAACAACTCCAACGCCGGAGGCGGCTTCTATTCGCAGGGCGGGCAGTTTTACTACATTCGCGGCCTCGGCCTGGTGCGCCAGTTGCAGGATATCGGCAACATCGTCGTGGCCGAGAAGGGCGGCATCCCGGTCGACGTGAAGGACCTGGCAGACGTGAAGATGGGTTACGCGCCGCGGTTGGGCCAGTTCGGCTACATGCACCAGGATGAGGCCGTGGAGGGCGTAATTCTGATGCGCGTCGGCGAGCAGGCGCAGGTCATCCTCAAACGGGTCGAGGAGATGACGAACCAATTGAACGAACGGGTCCTGCCGCCGGACGTGAAGGTCGTGCCGTATTACGACCGCCAGGGACTGATCGAAGAGACTACTAGAACAGTTGAGAAGAACCTCCTGCTGGGCCTGGTGCTGGTGCTCGTCATTCTTGGGCTGTTTCTGTTCAGTTTGCGGACGGCGCTGATTGTGGCCGTGACGATCCCGTTTTCGCTGACGTTCGCGTTCATCTGCCTGGACTGGCGTCACATCCCGGCCAACCTCCTTTCCATCGGCGCGATCGATTTCGGGATCATCGTTGACGGCGCCATCGTGATGGTGGAAAACATCTTCCGCGAGCGGGCTGCGCACGCCGACGAAGATCGTCCTCTCGTAGACCTCGTTCGCGGCGCGGCGCACGACGTCGAGCGGCCGATTTTCTTTGCGGTCGCGGTCATCATCGCCGGTTACCTGCCCATCTATGTGCTCAGCGGCCCCTCCGGGCGGCTCTTCCAGCCGATGGCCGACACCATGTCGTTCGCTTTGCTCGGCTCGCTGCTTTGCACGCTCACGCTGCTGCCCGTGCTATGCGCCTACCTTTTGCGCAAGAAGCTGCATGAACCGAAGGTCCGTCTCTTCGAATGGGTGCGCAGCGTGTATGGCGGGATGTTGGGCTGGTGCCTGCGCAATCGATTCGTCACCGTGGCACTGATCCTTTGCATCTTTCTGTGCTCACTCGCGACCATCCCGTTTCTCGGCGCCGAATTCATGCCCCACCTCGACGAGGGGGCGTTGTGGGTCCGCGCCACCACGCCCTACACCATCTCGTTCGAGGAAGCCTCCCGGTTGTCGCCCAAGATCCGCCAGATCCTGATGAGCTTCCCTCAGGTGACCACGGTGGCCAATGAGCTCGGACGCCCTGACGACGGCACGGATCCCACGGGCTTCTACAACAACGAGTTCTACGTCGGCCTGAAGCCGTATTCCGACAAGTCGTGGAGCGGGGACCAGAAGAACAAGCCGCAACTGATCGAGGCGCTTCAGAAAAAGCTGGAAGCATTTCCCGGGATTATCTTCAATTACACGCAGCCGGCCGAGGATGCGGTCGATGAGGCCGAAACCGGGCTGAAGAGCGCCCTGGCCGTGAAGATCTTCGGCGCGGATCTCGTTACGCTCGAAGCTAAGGCGGAGCAGGTTCGCAAGATTCTGGCAGCCGTGCCCGGCATCACCGAGATCACGGTTGTGCGTGAACTGGGCCAGCCCAGCCTGGTGATTGTTCCCGACCGCGCCAAGCTCTCCCGCTACGGCCTGAACGTCAGCGACATCAACACCCTCATCGATACCGCCATGGGCGGCGACCCCGTCACGCAGGTGATTCAGGGCGAGCGCCAGTTCGACCTCGTTCTGCGTCTTCAGGAGCAGTACCGTAACAATGAAAACGCCATCCGGAACCTCCTTATCGCCACGCCTGACGGGCAGTACCTGCCGTTAAGCCAATTTGCGGACGTGCGCGCCGAGAGCGGCGCATCCTTCGTCTATCGTGAGGGCAATGAACGCTATATTGGCGTGCAATTCAGCGTCGAGGGGCGCGACATGGCCGGCGCCGTGAACGACGCCCGCGCCAGGGTCGCGGCGGCCGTAAGTCTCCCCTTGGGCTACCGCTTCGACTGGGGTGGCGAGTACAAAGATTATCTGGCCTCGCGCGAGCAGATGAAGATCATTCTCCCTCTCACCGTCATCCTGGTCGTGATGATCCTCTTCGTGCTCTACGGCAACCTCAAGTTCCCCCTGATCATCTTCTTCAGCGTGCTCGTCACCGAGCCGGTGGGCGGCCTGCTGGCGCTGCGCCTGACCCATACCAACCTCAGCGTCTCGTCGATGCTCGGCTTCGTCGCGCTGATGGGCGTCGCGGTCCAGACCAGCGTCATCCTCTATTCCTTTATCAACAAGCTGCGGCTCGAAGGCAAGGACATTCCGACCGCGACCTTCGAGGCCTCGTTGTTGCGGCTCCGCCCCATCATGATGACTGCGATCGTGGCCTGTTTCGGCCTGCTTCCGGCGGCCATGTCCACGGGCATCGGCAGCGACTCGCAGAAGCCCTTCGCCATCGTGATCGTGGGTGGACTCGCTTCGCGGCTCTTGCTGTCGGTCTTCCTCGCGCCCGTGCTGTACTCGCTGGTCGCGCGCGACGGCGACGTTCTCCAGGTGTGATGCGGGCTGCACCCTGTCAGCCCGGAAGATGCGGCATTGCGTAACGAGGCCCGGTGCGATGTGAAGTGTGAAGTGAGGTGAAGATGCGTCGTCTAATTCTGCAAATTCAACTGGCGCTCCTGACCGCGTTGCTGCTCGCGGGCGGTCTCTTCGCCCAGACTCCGTTGACCTGGCGTCAGGTGCGCGAGAAGTTCGAGGCCGCCAACCCCACGTTGCTCGCTGGCCAGATCGGCATTGATGAATCGAAGGCCGCCGAGGTCACGGCTTACCTGCGGCCCAACCCGGATATGACCGTGGGCCTCGATCAGCTCGATCCATTTACGATCAATCCATACCGTCCGCTCGGCTACGCCTTCCCGCTGCTCTCCTTCAGCTATCTCCATGAACGCCAGCACAAGCGCGAACTGCGCCTGGAAAGCGCCCAAAAGGCCACCGGCATCGCCGTCTCGCAGCAGACGGATCTGGAAAGAACCCTCCTCTTCAGCCTGCGCAGCGCGTTCGTCCAACTGCTGCAGGCCAAGCAGGTGCTCGCGCTGGCCAAGGACAACCTCGACTACTTCGACCGGGAACTGACGATCAGCCGCGCCCGCCTCAAAGCCGGCGACATTGCGCGCGTCGATCTGGACCGCCTGGAGTTGCAGCGGGTGCAGTATGAATCGGACTTCGAAACCGCCAGCGTGAACCTGCGCAGTGCCAAAATTGTGTTGCTCACGCTGCTCAACGACCGCACGCCCACGGACAATTTCGATGTCACTGGATCGTTCGATTCCGGCAACCACATCGAGCCACTCGAGTCGTTCCATACCATCGCGCTCGAATCGCGCCCCGATTTGAAGGCCGCCGTTCAGGCCATCGACAAGGCGCAGACCGACTACAAACTGGCTGTGGCCAACGGCTCGACGGATCCGACCTTCGGTGTCGAACTTTGGCCATAACCCGCCGATCGATGTGTATGCCGGGGTGAGCATGAACATCCCATTGCGGATTTTCGACCGCAATCAGGGCGAGAAGGAGCGCACTCGTCTGGACATAACGCACGCCCAACGGCTGCACGACGCCGCGCTGGCCCAGGTCTTCAGCGACGTCGATTCGGCCTATGTCGCACTGGTCAGCGCTTCGAACCTCCTGCGTACGTACAAGGAGAAGTACCTGGCAACGTCCACCCGTGTTCGTGACTCGGTTTCGTACTCTTACCTGCGCGGAGCAGCGGCGCTGGTGGACTTTCTGGATGCCCAGCGCGACTACCGGGCGGTTCAGGTGGCGTATCTCAACCTGACCGGCGCATATCTCACCGCAGTCGGGCAACTGAATCTCGCCGTAGGCCGCGAAGCCATCGAATACTAATTCGGCACTACCGCGTGGGCGGCTCTTGTCTTCATGTGCAGCTTCTCAATGCCTGCATCGTGCGAGTTACCACAACGATCTCTGGTGATATCGGTAGCGGTCCGCCGTGCTGCAGGCTACGGGTTGAAAAGGCGCACCAGCGAGACGCCGTGGCCGTTCACTGTGACTGAGTATTCGTTGCGGAACGAGCCGATGTCCTTCTGACGCCATAAATCACGGCCCCGGCGTTTGCCGTCGAGGCCAAGTTCCGGCCATGTGGCGGTGATCTTCTGCGGATCCTTGCCTAGATTAAACAGCCCGACTGCCAGGGACCCGTCTTCCAGCGGTCGCGCCAGAACAAACTCGTCCTGGGTGTGGCGGATGATGCGGGCCTGTTTGCCCAGGGGATCCTGATCCACATCGATTACTTCGGCGTTGCAGAGGACGTTGACCGTAAACTCGTCCAGGTGGTTCATATCCCCGGAGAAGAACAGAGGCGCAGCCATCAGAACCCACATCGACATGTAGCTGTATTGTTCATCTCCGGTCAGGTGTGTCGGTCTCGGGAGTTCGGCTTGGCGGAATGCGTTCCCCACGCGGCCGATCAAGATGTAATCGGGATCGTTCCAGCGGCCGGGCCCGGCATACTCGTAATGCTCGGCATTCTTGAATCCTATAGAGTAGAAGCCCGGCAACTGGGTGTCTTTTGCCTCGCCGAGATCGCCGGTGGTTCGCCACGTGTTGCCGCCGACCTCACCACCCCATTTCCACACGTCCTTCATCCCGTATTGGCACATGTTGAGTACGATGTCGCGGTCCAACTTGCGAAGAAACCCGGCCATCAGACGGTACGGCCGCTGGTAGTCCTCGAGTGTGTTGGCCGGCGCTACTGTGCCGTAGGAGCACCAGTCATACTTCAGAAAATCAAAGCCCCACTCGGCGAACTTTCGCGCGTCACCCTCCTCGTGGCGCCAGGACGTCGCAAAACCGCCGCACTCTGTTGGACCTGGCGACGAAAGGATCCCTGCTCTCAGCCCCTTCGCGTGGATGTAGTCGGTGAGTGCCTTCATATCTCCGAAATGCCTGTTAGGCAACAAGGTTCCGGAGGTGTCGCGAGGTTCACCGTTGAAGTTCGGATCCGAGGACCCAGGCTTCATGGTCCAGCACCCATCGATATTCACATACTGATAGCCGAAATCAGCCATGCCGGAAGAGATCATGGCGTCGGCTGCCTGACGCATAAGGGCATCGGTGATCCGCTCGTAATGCGTGTACCAGTCGTTCCACCCCATGGGAGGCGTGAGAGCGAGCGTGTCGCCGACGACGAGTTTGAAGTGGTGCACGCTGGATCCTTTCCTGTTACTGGCACGAAACGTGATCGCATACTCGCCTCGCCGCTGCGGAACTGAACCGGTAATGATGCCGGTCTGCGCATCTAAGCGAAGCGAAGACGGCAACCCCTCTGCTGAAAACAGGATCGGACGAAGGCCAGTGCACGGTATGCGGTACGGGAACGGATGGCCAGGGCGAGCGCCATAGATTCCAGGTCCATTGATCCTCGGCGCGAAGCCCGGTTTCGGAGTTAGGATGGGCTTCCCGATGTCGCCCGTTTGCGCAGCAGCCAGAATGGCGCTCAGAAGCAATAGTGTGGCCGAAAAAAGAGTGGATCGCATTTAGAAGATCTCCATTCAGTTGGGGTTTGGGCTCCTTCATAATATTCACAGCTTCCGTTTTGGCATGCCGTCGCCGCGGTTCAAATTCATCTTGTCGTATTGGAACTCATAGGCGCCGCGATACTCTTTCGCGCCATGGTCGGCGCTGGCATACGGCACGCCGCCCCACAGCCAGCCAGCCGGCGTGGTGCCGTGCTTGAGATGAGCCATCTGGGCGTAAAGCGATTGAGCGCCGGGGACCAGGGAAAGGATGGCGAGATCCAGGATTGTGCGGCGAAGCAAGGAGTTGATGATCCGTTGCACGTTTGCAAGGCTTCTGAGTTGAGTCTTCCGAGAGGCACAGTCACGCCTTGGGCAGTGGCCCGAGCCACTCGATCTGCTTGTCGAACTCGGGGGTGAAGCTTGTACGTTTTACGGACATCGGATAGCGCCGCAGAGCCGCGAAGATCGATTTTGGCGAGGTCGTATTGGCCGAGGCCGGCGTCGCAGCAGTATTGGAGGTAACCGGGCCACGCGGGGTTGACACTCATGGTTTCGACGCCTAGGCGGTCGGCAGCGACGAAATCAATGGACGCGATGGCTAGGCGGGAAGGGACGGGGGTGCCGCGGAGAGGGCCTTCGCCTTCCATACCTTCAAAGCCATCGATGACGGTGGCTCCCCAAAAGGGGCGCATGCGTTTCGCCGTGAGTGCGATGTTCATCTGGATCTGGCGGTAGCCCTGATGGTAGCGGGCCTTGTCGTTCCACTTGGCGGTTTCGCTGCGCGCGTTGTGGAGCGGCGCGGCCATCACCAGGTTCTTGACGGAGAGTGTGGCGACAACATTGTCGTGCGCCTTGAGTATGGCGCAGCCGAGGATGTATGCTTCGGGGTCGAAGAGGCGGGAGGCAAGGCGGACCTGAGTGAGGTGCAGGTCGCGATCGACAATTTCGTGGACCAGGGGGTGTGGGTCCTCATTGAGATCGACGAGGCTGACTTTGATGCGACGGTATTCGGTGGGGACACGGTTGTAGAGGAAGTTCTCGTAGGCGTCCCAGGTGCAGTCTCTGGAGGAGTCGGCGATGACGACCGGGCCGCGATAGCGCTCGCTCAGGTAGTCGAGGATGCCACGAATCGCGTCAACGTGGGTGGAACCGAGTTGGTTGTTGACGGCGACAGTATTGGGCTTGAGGAGCACGTATTTCTTGCGCTTAAGGGCGGGACGGATCTGATCGTCAATGGCGAGGAGAGCGTTATAGACATTCCGGCGGCGGTCTTCACCCCGGACCAGCGAGACGGTGGCTCTGCTCTGAAAGGAGGAGACTTGCGCGCGCAGGTGCGGGGCTCCAGCAGCCAGGGAGAGAAGAGCTCGACGGGAGATGGCGGCCATGCGAGCGAGCCTATCACGATGGGGAGTGGCTGGCGCCGCTGTTCAGGGAATCAGTGTTCAGGGAATCAGGAAATCCGGTTCTTCCTGCGATACGCCAAAGGTGTCATCCCGGTTTGAGACGAGAAGAACCTGGAACGTGCGCGTCAACTTCCCCAAGTTGTAGCTGACTAGGCTGAACAACTGCCGCACCTCGTTGGATGGGAATGCGAGTTGCGGCGGAGCCCCTCTCGTCGGGCAGTGGCCGCGTTATTTCGTGTTATCGACACCGTTCCCCAGGCCAGTCCGCACTCTTGATGCGTTGATCGCAATGAAAATTCGCACGCGCGAATTCTCGCATGAACGGCGTGATGGAGGATCCTTGAGAACGTACTTCTGTTGTGGGGGCATATTGACTTCCACACTCATGCGACTGACAAGTAGCCGAACATGCACCCACGCATCGGGGATGGCGAAGGGAACCCCCCGGATACCCCGGTGTCTTCTACATGAGACTGCAGGAGCCCGGCGGTTCGTAGTATCCGCATGTCTCGATCTCGTCCCACATGGCGAGGACGTTACGCGCCGGAATGGCGGGATGGATCTCGGTCCTCGAGCCTAGCCAGAGCCGACCGTGTGCACCGGCGTCATGGATGGTGCGCCGCACTGCTTGACGTACCTCATCTTCCGAACCGAATGGCAGCAACTGGCTGGCATCGATGCCTCCCATCAGGATCCACTCCGGATGCGACTCCCGGACGGCGCCGGCGTACATGCGGGAAAGTGGTTCGAGCGGGTTCAAACCGTCGATCCCGGCAGCTTTGAAATCCTCCAGGACGCTCCAAAGATTGCCATCGGAATGAAAGATCACTTTGACGCCGCGCGAATGCCAGGCTTCGACGAGCTTTTGCAGCCGCGGGAAGAACTCCCGGCGCAGGAATGAAGGCGAAAACAATGTCTGGTTCTTGTCCGCCTGATCGGCAAACACCAGGGCAACCGGAGAAAGCGCCGGATCGGCGACCTCGTGCACGCGCTGGATCTCGGCCCAGTTGAGCGCTTCGAGCCAGTCGGAAATCAGTTCCGGGTTTTCGGCATACCCGAAGGAGAACAGCTCCAGGCCGGCCCGCACGTGGGCGGTGTCGAGCCCCACCGGGCTCTCGTCGGGGAACAGCACTGTGTTCTCCCCCAGCCTCTCCTGCAATCGGAGGAAACGCTCGCGGGGAGACTCGCCGGCCTCCCCCCACACGTTCCCTTTCCCGGCGAACGTCCACATCTCGCCCCGCTGCCGGTCGTAGAGTTCATCGATGTTGTGGCGCACGTATTCGAGAAACCCATCCACGTCCCGAAACGGCCTCTCGACCAGCCAGGTTGTCCACCACTCCTGCTGGTAGACGAATCCGTCCGGTTGACGGATCACCTTCGCCTCGACCGGCGGCGCGATACCCCGGGTGATATCGAGCCGCTCTCCGATCGTCCGGCAGAGGAGATCCAGTCCGTTGTCGGGGGTGAGCTTTTCGCCCGTTACGTGCTCGATCAGCGGAACATTCTGGATCATGTCGAAAATCGGCACGCGATCCGGCCGTTCGCCTCGGAGCGTCGTCTCAATGCGCTCCCGGGCGGTCATTGAATCATTTGGCAGCTTGCGCATGGGCCTTCCAAAACGTCCCTTATCTCACAAATCCGTGCCGCATTGCATCCAGCGGGAATTCCCGTTTTGGACTCCCGGATTCTGTTCAGGATACCCCAGCCGCCATCCTTCGATCCCGCGAAGTGCATTCTCTATTCCGGGAGCCGTCTGCGCCCCCGCACGGCGCAGTGGTCGCCCTGTTTCGCCAACCCCCCGGCTTTACCAACTGCTGTTGCACGGACGCCGACGACGAGTCCTCTATCCTCTGCGGCAGCGCCAACGGCGATATGCAGCAATATCGGTACGGCAGGCGCCAGCGAGCTCGTGCGGCGCGCAGGCTAGTTAACTTGACGCGCGGAGAGCACATTCCGCGCAGTCGTCCAACGAATATCGGGATAGCGATCATTGTCAAGCGGCTCTAGCTTTGCCCGGCCGTCGAACATGTTGCGCATGTACTGCATGCCCTGCCATGCCGGGTAAAGTTCCTTCTCTCCGGGAGCGACCGTGCGCGCGACCTTGATCAGCGCGCCGAGCATTCCCAAACCTCCGGCGCGGAACAGGCGGAACTTCTTTCCGGTCACCTCACTTGCGACCGCCGTCAGTTCCCGGGCGCTGAGTTGATCGCCAGCAATTCGTAGAAAGCGAGGGGTGGACGGATCAAGAGCCACGCTCGCCGTGAATGCGGCCGTGTCGTCTATCGTCGTGAAGTCCATACGCTGGTCCGCGTCGCCCCAATAGAGGACTCGTTTCAGTTTGAAAAGAATGAGCGGCATCTGACCGGTCAGCATATCGGCGAACGCCCCGTTGAAGATCGTGGTCGCTGAAATCGAGGTCTTATCGAGGCGCTTTTGGAAGTCTCGACGCAGATCGAGATTGCGATTCTCTCCGGGTGGGAACTTGGTGAAATCGATCGAGTAGTCGGACGGAATGAAACGTGGCACGTCAGCCTTGATGGCAGCGTCGAGCAGAACCGTTTGCGTTTCCACGATGACGTCCCGCAATCCCTGCAGCGCGGACACCACGCAGGACGCGCCCGAGCATGCCGGTGTCACTTGGGAGGCGCTGCTGAAGTTGACACTGGCAATCGTTACGCCGAGCTCCTGCAGTCGCTCAAGCTTGTCTCGCGCAGTGCCGTGGCGAACAAGCGCTTTTACGCTGGCTCTCCGTTCGAGCAAAGCTCTTGCGATGCGTCCGCCGAGATTGCCGGTAGCTCCCGCCACGACGATGGTCGATTCATTCATGATTCCGATAATAGAGAGAGGACAGCATGGATGCGAAGTGGGCGCAGATCCGGGTGGGGGCGATCGGCGGCTCTTGGGGTCGATGAGGTCAACAGACGACTGGCACCTTTGCAGCGCTGTCAGAATAAACCCACCGCCGAAAGGAAGTGAGTCAGGGTATCTTCCTCCGAGAAGCAGAATCGCCTGAGATCCTGCGCAGGCTTGCCTAAAGCTCCCAGAGTTTCGGATTGCGCGGCCATGCTTGTGCCCGCGTATGGCCCGGAAATTCGATCCGCCTGAATCTGGACGAGATCCACGCACTGGCCGGCGGCTACCTCTGGTCCCCAAAGCGCACCGCAAACGGAGCCCGGAACCCATTTTACGAATCGATTCGGGAGGTGTCGCATGGCGACATCATCTTCTCCTTCGTGGAAACACGCGTAGCGGCTATCGGGTTGCCAATCCAACTGTTGAGTTGCCACCGCTTCCGGTCTAACAAGGTGCGCTTGTGGTTGAGCCTGATCGCTTACAACTTGGGCAACCTCTGGCGGCGGCTGGCGCTGCCAAACCGGATTGGGAACTGGTCGTTGACGAGCCTGCAGCAGCGATTGGTGAAGACGGGTGGCCGATTGGTCAAGCACGCCCGATATTACTGGCTGCTGCTGGCGTAGAGCCACCTGACGCGGCGGTTCTTAGGAAGCATGGTGCGGCGGATCGATGCCCTGGCGGTGGCGACCGGGTAGCAGGAGGGCGATGACACCAGCGAAATTAGGCAGACTACGACGCAGGGGGCGGAGAGGTGTTTGTGAAAATCATTGAAAAAAAGAAGCTTCCCGGTTCTCGATTTTTCCGGTGGGCTGAAATTGGCGCTCGGCCGAGCCAAAAGACGGTTTCCGGAGAAGACGCACCCAAGTGCCGCAATTTGGAGGATCAACAGTGGATGGCCCGTGATACGATGACCGGAAGCCGGGAGTGAAAATGGAAATAAGGGTTGAAATGAAAACGATCGTCACAGCCGCCATCGCCGCGCTTCTGCTGCTCGGGACCGCCGCGCCCCTGGCCGCCCAATTGCCCGCTTTCTACAAGCACGTGGACCGCGTCTTCTGGGTCGTCAACGATATCGACCGCACCGTCGCCGGTTGGCAAAAGATGGGCATGATCGAGGCGCGCCCCAATCCCGGCGCCGCCCCGAATCTCCGCTGGTCGGTCGCGCGTTTAGGCAATATCGTCGTCGATTTCATCCAGCCTCTCGATGACCGGACCGTCTTCGCCGCCTATAAGAAGCGGCACGGCCAAGGCATCCTGGCGCTCCTACATCGCGCCCCCACCGCCACCGCGCTGGACCAGGAACTGGCCCGTCTCAACCAGGCCGGTGTCGCGGTCCTGGAATCCCGTGATCTCGGCGCTGGCGGCCGCTACGTCCTCTTCGACACCGCCGCGCAGGGCAAATACGTTCTCGGAATCTTCTACACTCCCGCCAGCGCGGGTCTGCCCGACGCCCCTGCGGCCCCGCCTGACGCCCGGCGGCTCTCCCAATACGCCTTCGTGGCCCGCGACCTCAAGGCCGTTTCCAGCTACTGGGCCCGCCTTGGCTTCCCCACCATGGAATTCACCCATCCGCCGCTTTGGGACCTGGTGTACGACGGCCAGCCCGGCCACTTCGACCAGCTCCTCGGCTGGCAGCGCCACGGCGACGTCGTTTATGAGTGGATCGAACCCACCGTCGGCCCGACCACCTACATGGATCAGATGTCGAAATACGGGGAAGGATTGCACCACCTCGCCTTCGACGTCTCCGACATCGAGCGCGAAAAGCGCCAGTGGACCCTCGCAGGCTTCCCCACTTCCCAGTCCGGCGCCTGGGGCCAGCGCGACCAGCCCGGCTACGGCCGCTACGCCTATCAGGACACCCATTCCCTCGGCGGAACTGAGGTCGAACTGCTCTGGAATTACCGCCCGTAGCGTCCCATCCGCTCGGCCAAACACCGCCAAAAACCGTGTTTTTGCCGCAAAGACACGTCAACAACACGCACTGAAATCCTTGGCCACTTCTGGTATGCGCAAAATTTCACCAAGATCAGATTAGAGAGAGGACAGCATGCATGCGAAGTGGGCGCAGACGGTACCAGCGGCGGCGCGAGAACCCGCGTCAATCAACATCCCCACCGGGCCGCCGGCCAAACCGCCGATCAGCGCGCCGCCCGCACCGCCTCTGCCGATGAAGACCGCATTTCGGCGTTTGCGTCGCCCGCCACTTGCCGATCGGACGAATGATCTTAACCCCACCTTTCGTCCGCTAAACTCAATCGTATCGATCGCCGGCATCAGATGGCCGCCGCCAGCGCGAACCGGGTTGCTGGTCGCGCGGGCGGCGGCGAGATCTGTTCGTGGACAGGCAGGCCCATACGGCTTGGCAGTGGCCCGCGTTACTCGGTGCCGTGCTCGTTCCGCGCGGTCTGCACCTTCGGCGCAGCCAGGTAGCCCTTGACCGCAGCCTTCGATACCTCGTTGACGACGATCTCGTAGGGTTGACGCGCCCTCGAGGTCACGTAGAACTGCACCGGCTCGTTCGTGGTCTTGTCGCGCTTTTCGATCAACTTGTCGTCGGCGTTGACCACGAGCGTAAAGGCGTTGCGCTTCGGCACGGTCCGCACCAGGCGCACCTGGATGTCGCCGACCTTCACCATGCCGCCCGACTTCGTCAGCGTGAATTCGGTGATCGTGCGGTCGCCGAGCTTGCGCAGCATCTCGATCTCACCTGAATTGGTGGCGATCAACCCGCTCATCACGCCCAGGTCGCCGCGCACGCTCTGCAGATCGCTGGCGGACTTGGCAATATCAGTCTTCGTCGAATCCACGTCATCGCGCACCGCCGAAACCTCACCCTGGACCCCATCCAATTTCGTCGAGGTCTGCTCGGCAGTCTCCCTCACGTGAGTTACTTCGGCGTCGAGGGCGGCAGCGTGAGCCGCCTGTTCCTGCTTGATTCCGGCAGCGAGCGTTTCGGCCTTGCGCTGCACCGCCCGCGCGGTCTTGGAAAGCTCGGCGGTGGTCTCGTTCTGCTGGGCGTCCATCGCATTGCGCATGTCCGCCAGGCTCTGGCGTTGCTGGGCGGCCGTGCTCTCATCGGCCGTCTTCAGATCCGCCAACTGCTGTTCCGTCGTTGTGAGGTGTCCAGCCAGGCCTTGGATCTGATGGGATTCGTAGCCGGCGAATCCCGCCACTAGCAGCAAGGCCGTCGCGAGAATCGCGATCCAGGCGCCGTGCTGGGATCCATGTTCGTTGGCATTGGTCTCATATTCAGTTGAATTCGTCATTGGGTTCGTCCCTCCGCCCGCGGAGAGGCATGCGACGTGCCAACGCGCGGACATCTCGGAGATCAATAAGTTGCAGGCCCTCGACACTGCCGGTGGGTGACTGCCGGGAAATCCTACCGGCGGAAGCTCGGATTTGCCGGAAAACCTTGCCGATGCCCGCGGCTCAGAATCAGATTCCGGGCGCGAGCTCAACCGGTTTGCCGCGTCCTGTTGCTCGGCCGCGACTAAGCCCTGACGCTGCATCGTCTTCGAAATCCCTTCTAAAAGTGGCAGGCGGAGTGCTTTTGGTGCGGTCATGCCGTGACGTCGCATCGCTGGGGCGGCAATCCAACGACCAGGGGAGGACGACAATGGCCGACTTCTATCAGGACGGTGTTTTGACGACACTGCACCGGCTGGCGCACGACGATGTGGACCGGCTCGAAGCAGAGTTGAGCCGGTTCACGCGCAATCGGCCCATCGGGCTTGTCTTGCCCGCGCTGTACTCCGAGTTTGAAAGTCCGGCCATGCAGCGCATCGTTGCCGCGTTGCGCGAGCTTCAGTATCTCGAGCGGATTGTCGTGGCCGTGGCGCGCGCGACTCCGGAGCAGTTCGAGCGGGCCCGCGCCTGCTTTGACGGTTTCTATGTCCCGGTTAAACTGATCTGGATCGATGGCGATCGGATTCAGGGTTTGTTGCGAAAGCTCGAGGATCGCGGCGTGCCGCCCGGCCCGGATGGCAAGGGCCGCTCGTGCTGGCTCTCCTGCGGCTACCTGCTCGCGTCGCGCTGCTGCGACGTGGTCGCGCTGCACGATTGCGACATCGTCAATTACGACCGGCGCCTGCTGGCGCGGCTGTGCTATCCGGTGGTCCATCCGCATCTGAGTTTCGAGTTCTGCAAGGGCTTCTATGCCCGCGTGACCGACCAGATGCACGGGCGCGTGACGCGCTTGTTCATGACGCCGCTGGTGCGGGCGCTCGAAGGCATGGCGCCCGGCAATCCGTTCCTGCGCTATCTCGACAGTTTTCGCTACCCCCTGGCCGGCGAGTTCGCCTTGGACATCAATCTCGCCCGGGTCATTCGCATCCCCTCCGACTGGGGTCTCGAGGTCGGCGTGCTGGCCGAGATGTTCCGCAATACGTCGGTGTCCCGTACCTGCCAGGTCGACCTGATGGACAATTACGAGCACAAGCACCAGACGCTCTCCCAGGACGAGCCCGCGCAGGGGCTCTCGCGCATGACTCACGACATCGCCAAGAGCCTCTTCACGACCCTGGCGGCCGAGGGCCTGGTGTTCAGCGCCGACCATTTCCGCAGTCTCGAGGTGCGCTATGTGCGCATGGCCCAGGATACGATCACGCGCTACTATGCCGACGCTGTCTTGAACGGTCTGCGCTTCGACCGCCACGCCGAAGAGCTCGCCGTGGCGACGTTTGCGCTCAGCCTGCGCCGGGCCGCGGAGAATCTGCTCGCGGAGCCCTCCGGGCTCTCGCCGATCCCCAATTGGAATCGCGTCCTGGCCGCGTTTCCCGAGTTCTTCGACCTGCTCGAGGATGCCGTCGAGCACGATTCCCACGCCGTCGCCGCCCAGCTTGCCTGAGGTGCTCCATGCAGCTTGAACCGCCGCTGGAAGAGATCGCGCCGGCGTTGGACACGCTGGCGCCGGTGGACATCGTCATCGGCATCCCAAGCTTCAACAACGCCCGCAGCATCGGCCACGTCATTCGTGCGGCCCACCTCGGGTTGGCTAAATACTTTCCGGAGTCCCGCGGGTTGATTGTGAACTCCGACGGCGGATCCCGCGACGGGACACGCGAGGCCGCGCTCGCCGTCCACGTCGACGATGCGAGCCTGCTGTTGCTGTCGACGCCGCTCTCCGCCGTTCACCAGCTCTCGCTGCCCTATCACGGGATCCCCGGCAAGGGCAGCGCCTTTCGTCTCATCTTCCAGCTGGCGCATCGGTTCAATGCCAAGGTCTGCGCCGTGGTGGACTCGGACCTCCGCTCCATCACGCCCGAGTGGATCGGCCTTCTGGTTTCTCCTGTGCTCCACGCCGGCTACGATCTGGTGACGCCGTACTACCACCGTCACAAGCACGACGGCACGATTACCAACAATGTCGTCTATCCGCTCACCAGGGCGCTGTATGGCTTCCAGGTTCGCCAGCCCATTGGCGGCGAGTTCGGCCTCTCTGCGCGCCTCGTGGAGCGCTATCTGCAGAGCAACGATTGGGAGACCGATGTCGCGCGCTATGGCATCGACGTCTGGATGACCACGACCGCCATCGCCGAGCAGTTTCGCGTCGCGCAGAGCTTCCTGGGTGCGAAGCTTCACGACGCCAAGGACCCGGCAGCCGATCTCTCCGCCATGCTCGCACAGGTTGTCGGCAGCGTCTTCTCGCTCATGCAGCGCTACGAGGATGTCTGGCGCGCCGCGCCCGCCAGTCGCGTCGTCCCCATGTACGGCTTTCAGTATGACGTCGGTCTTGAGCCGGTTTTTGTAAACCTGGAGCGCATGATCCACGGGTTCACGACCGGCTGCGACGAGTTGCCCGCGATCTGGGAGCAGATCCTCGCGCCCGATACCCTGGCGCTCATTCGCGAAGTGCGGGCCGCCGTTTCGCAACACCCGGCTTCGTTGTACATCGGCGACGACCTGTGGGCCCGCGTCGTGTACGATTTCGCGGCCGCCTGCGCGCATAGCACTCAGTCCGCCGATCGGCTGATGGCGTCATTCACGCCGCTCTATCTAGGTCGGGTGGCCTCGTTCGTGATCGAGACCGAGGACTGCAACGCACGTGAGTTCGAGCGCCGCGTGGAGCAGTTGTGCATGACGTTCGAGTCCTGGAAGCCCTACCTGGTCAGCCGTTGGGATCGCACCAGCAAGCCGCCGCGGGAACCGGTCGAGGCGATGGCACCCGGCGTGCCAGTACAGAAGAACGAAGCGAAATTGGAGGTGTGAACTATGTTTGCAGCATTGCGAAGCGTCTTCGCTGGAGCGCTTGAGCGTCTTCAGTCGCATGCCGGCGTCCTGCTGCCGTCGTTGCTCGCCGCCGCGGCTGTATTGTGCGTCACCTACTGCACCGCGCGTGCGACGCAATGGGTCCTCTCGCGCGTGTTCAAAGGCGCCGGGTTCGACCGCTTCCTGCGCGCCAGCGGGATCGCGTTTCTGCTCGATCGCTCGGGCCGGCTGAGGGCCACGCGCATCGTCTCTGAAGTCTCATTCTGGTCGATTGTGCTTGCCGGGGTCATGTTCAGCGTGAGTGTGTTCGATACCAATCTCTCGTCGCAGGTCCTCCGCGCGCTGGTCTTTCTGTTGCCGAAACTGATCACCGCCGCGTTGATCATCCTCTGCGGCATCTGGCTGAGTCTGTACCTCAGCCGCGCCGTCCTGGTGTGGGCTGTGAATGAGGATATTCCGGCGCCGCGCCACGTCGCCCTCGGCGTGCGCGTGTTTGTGATGTTCGTCTCGGTCGTGGTGGCGGCCGATCAATTGGACTTCGCGCGTAGCGTATTCCTCGCGGCGTTCATCATCATCCTCGGCGGGGCCGTTTTGACAACCGCCCTGGTCGTCGGCATTGCCGGCGCCCATTCGGCAGGACGCTACATCGAGCGAAAACGCGAGCAGGGCGTCGAAGACGGCGACCGCTCGCTGTGGACGCACTTGTAGCTCAGCGCCGGTTAGGTCCCCCGATAGTGGCCCACCAGCGCCTGCACGGCTTCGTTCCACCCCGCTGGGCCCGTCTCCGCGGACAGCAGCGCGTGGGGCAGGTAGCGTGTCAGCTCGCCGTCCGTCTCCGAGCGCACGATCACCGCTACGCTCACGCGCTGCAGCATCGGCAGGTCGTTCATGCCGTCGCCTAGACCAATTGTGCGCAGCGGGCCCCAAGCCGCCTCATAGCGCCGGATCAGTTCCCCCACGGCGGTGCCTTTGTCACTCCGTCCGAAGACATGAAACAAACGCCCGCCAGCGGAGCAACTTAGTCCGGCACGTCCAATCTCGCGGAACAGTTCGCCTGCGCGGTCTTCGTTCAATATCCGGAAGGGCTCGTCGAACTCGCGCTGCTTTGCCAGCGGCGCCTGCTCCAGGCTAAGTCCGAGTTCGCTGGCAATGCGCTCCGGCGTCATGTCGCTGAATCCCTCGACAGGACAATCCACCGCTTTAGAGGCGCGGTTCAGTTCGGCCACGAGCGTGGGGTAGTCCACGCCCAGTGCCACCACCTCAACCTGCTGCGTCGGCCGAGGCCGCGGGGACGGGCGATCGAAGTAGCCCTCCGGAATTACGATCGCGCCGCCGTTTTCCACCACGAACGGATGGAAGTTGCCGGCCTTGATCCGCCAATACTCAATCTCGGCCCGGGTCTTGCTGGAGACGAAAACCAACGGCACGTTGCGCCGCTTCAGCAGCTCCAGCGCCGGCTGCGCGTCCTCAATAGAGTACGTTTCACGATGGAGCAGCGAGCCGTCCAGATCCGTAAACACGATTTGCAGCGGTCCTTTGTCAGAGGCGCCGGTAGAGCGGCGGTTGGTTCGATCAGGTCGCGCCTGCTGCGGTCGAGGCTTTGTTTTCACTTTTCGGGAGAGTGTCATTTCCCCTCCGTAGCCGGAAATCGGAAATGCTGCCGGGAATCGGCGCACCAGACCGAATTGCACGTCTGCCACCGTCTGACGGCGGGTACTGCGTTATCGATGCCCCACTGCCGCCAGAGGCTTGGTTCACATGCTCCGGTCCGACTCGGCACGCGCGCTGCAATCCACACCGCGGCCTCCCGCGCCGGTAGGTTTTTCCGGCCCCTCATTTGTCCGTCAGGAACAATTTTCTGCCTTGCCCCAGCGACATCTGGTTTCTCTTCAGACTGCGGCGAGGATAACGGACCATCTGAGAAATGCGTCAGTGGCCTATAAACGGCGTTTGCGGAAAGTGGCAGGACGGGCGCTGCAGGTCCGCGTCGGGGTCGATTCATGGGGTAGGCGGCAACAAGACGCAAAGCAATCCTACCAGCAGGAGTTCATCACTTGCCGGCGAAGAGTTCCTCGCCAGGAATGATATCCTTCGATGTCGGTAGTTACTTTACAGGGATTTCCTGCCGCCACGCCGGCGTCTCCGACCCGCCGCTGACCACTTCAGATCCAAGTCGCACCACTTGATGCCACCTGGCGCGATCTGGTCTCCGGCCTGTTCCCCATCAACTAGACCGGTTGACCAGCGAGGAACTTGTCTACGGCCACTGCCCCGAATTCGACATTTCGACACGACACTCCCCTTGCCCGCCGTAGCGCGACTTGGCCGCGGCAGCTCGCCGAGCGGAGGCGGCAGCGCGCAGGAGGGCGCCGCCGGTCACAATCTTTTCAATGCCCCTATCCCATTGATTCAACTGGTATTAGCAGGCGAATGGGAAGCGAAAAACCATTGACACCGCCAGCTATCCTCATGGTTGGAGGCCGGTCTTCTCATGACCACCGTAACGCTACACTCTGCCACACCACTGTCGGATTCGGCTTTGTTCCTCTCTTTTTCCGCGCGGCTCTCCGAGCGCCAGCGCGCGGCCCTCTCCGCGCTCGCCGCCGGACGCCCCATCCTCGCCGCCGCCGCCTCGGCCGGCGTCCACCGCGCCACCCTCCACGGCTGGCTCAGCCACTGCGAGGACTTCCAAGCCGCCTATGCCGCCCTCTGCCGCCACCAATCCGAAGCCGACTCCGACCTCGCCGCCATCGCCCGCGCCTCTCTCCAGGCCCTCATCACCGACCCCGCCACCCCCGCCGAGCTCCGCCTCCGCGCCATCCAGACCGCCCTCAAGCTCGTCCAGTCCCGTCCCGTCAGCACCCTATTCCCCGCCGTAGCTCGACCTGGCTTCTGTAGCTCGCAGAGCGCAGGCGGCAGAGCGGAGGAGGGCACACCCAGCCCTCTCCCCAGCGCTCCACTCCCGCCCGCGCCCGGCGCTGGTTTCACGCTTGATCCCCAAATCGCTCCGTCCATCCGCTCCCCACGACGCGCCATAGCGCGTCCCCTTCGAGGATGCCGGCAGACGCTACCTGCTTCTGGACGGCGAGATCCGAACGCTCACTGTTGCCCTGAGATTCTCACCAGAACAACTCCATGCGGCGCCACGCGCGCCTGGAATTCGCGCTCGAAACCGCCGAGGTCCTTCTGCCTCCACAGGTCGCGGACGAGCCGCTTTCCGGTGATCCCCAGGTCATCCCAGCGGGCAACAACCTTCGTTTCGCGATCCCCAAGATTGAAGAGACCCACGGCCTTCGACCCATCCTCAAGATCCTTGGTCCAGACTGAAAGCCCGCCACCGGTGAATACTCTTTGGGCCTGTTTTCCCAGCGGATCCTGATCTACAGCTATGACCTCGTCGTTGGACAACAGACTCAGCGTGAACCCATCGAGCTTCGTGAGATCGCTGCCAAGGATGAGCGGAGCCGCCTGCAGGCTCCAGAAGCTCATATAGGTGTACTGTTCGTCCGGAGTTAGCGGCGCTGGCATGTACCTAAGATCAGCACTGGGCTGTAGGTCATCAGAAGGACCATAGGCAATAGTGCCGATCAACACATTATCCGGATCGTTCCATCCGCCTGGTCCGGCCCACTGCGCAATGTCGCGCGGCTTATCGAGGTCGCGGGCGATGTTATCCCACAGGCTGTAAACGCCTCGCGGCCCCCATCCCAGGTCGCCCGTCGTTCTCCAGAAATGCCCGCCCACTTCGCGGGCCCAGCTCCACACTTCTCCATCGCCGTACTGGCACAGATTGAAAATGAAATCACGGTCCAGTCCGACCAGAATCGTACCCATGAGCCGGTATGGCTTCTGCTGCTCTGTAGGAGAATTGTCCTTGGCCGGGTACGAGCACTTGTCGTATTTCAGAAGATCAAATCCCCAGGCTGCGAATAGCTTTGCATCCTGCTGTTCGTGCCCATAACTGCCCGCGTACCCTCCGCAGTCGAGCGGTCCCGGCGAACTGTAGATACCAGCCTTCAGTCCTTTCTTGTGCACGTAGTCGGTAAGGGCCTTCATGTCGGGGAATCGATCGCTGCTGTTCAGGTTCCCCTGAGCGTTGCGTCCGGGCGTACTCCCGGGTGCTTTGGAAGGCTTGATGTTCCAGCCCTCGTCGATGTCGATATAGGAATAGCCGTGGTCGGCCAGGCCGGAGGAGATCATGGCGTCGGCCTGTGCACGGATGTCATGGTCGTTCATCGAGGCCATCAGGATGTACCAGGAACTCCACCCCATCGGCGGAGTGAGGGCCAACTGGCTGCCGATGACAATTCGGAACCTTCGCTCGCAGCTTCCGAGCGAGTTCCTAGCCGTGAGAACAACAGTGGCGGTGCCGGGCGCTGGAACCGCGCCCATGATAATGCCGGTGGCACGATCGAGCCTGAGACCCTGCGGAAGACCCGACGCGAAAAACTGCATCGGACGCCTGCCGGTTGCTGGAATCCTATAAAGGAATGGATGCCCAGGGCGCGCGCCATAGATCGACGGCCCGTTGATCCGGGGCTTGTCTGGATCTTGGTTCGCAGGCGGTGCGGACTTCACGCTGACCGCTGCCGTTGCACTGATCGCGAGTGCGATGAACGCCGCATACGAACTGGTTCGCCATCGAATTCTCATGGTGGGCTGCTCCTGATTCAGTCTCACTTCACGCCGCGATTCGGAACCGGAACCGCATATCTTCGCCAAACCACTGGACATAGTTGGTTCCCCAGGCATTGTTGAAGAGATTGAAGTGGAAGCCCTTCGCGAGGTCGGGCTGATTTCGTGTGAAGTACCACGGGTGCTTCTCGCCCAGTGCGACCACCGGCGCATCCAGCGTCTCGATGTGCGAGAGCGCCTTCGGGGCCTTTGTAATGCAATCCGCCGAGAACCGCGTGCATCGCCCGGTTGCCTCCCGACACGACATCGAACGGGGAAACGAGGCTGCCCGACTTGTCCAGCAGCCAGCCGTGAGGATCGGAGGCCGGAGGTTGGAAGGTGAGCCAAAATGCTTCGGGCATGCGGGTCGCAGCCTTGCCAAACCAGGAAAAGCTGATCTCGACGACCGGTTCGGCATCGGGCAGCGTCAATTCCAGGTACATCTTTTGCGGCCACGCGACCGCGCCCGATTTTTCCTTTTCCGGATCGTCGATCTTGAGCTGGGCGAGGATCTTGTGGCCACTCGCATCGCTCGAGTGCCGGCAGTCCGTGAGGACGGGCAACCAGGTGCGGCTCTCTGCGCCGAATCGCTCGATATTGGGCTTGCCGAGATCCGTCTCCGCCCACTGTCGGGTGGATCGTCAGATAGTCGGCAATGAAGCGGTCGAAATCGATTTTCGACAGCGTCTGATAGGAAAACAAAGCCAGCGGCTGCTCGGTGCGAAGCCCAATCGTGGCCGGTCTTCTTGCTGTGCAAGCCGGCAAATCGCGCCCGTTTGTGGATCGAGCGCAATCTTGAAATGTTTCGTTGTCGATCGGATCGGCGGCCTGATGCTGCCGCAGTGCCGGCGGTTTCCGGCTCGACGGGATCAAGCCCGCGTATGCGCGCGGTGGCCTCGGCGCGCAGCGGCGCGGGCAGCGTGGCGACCCCATCCAGCAGATCCTGCCGCTTTTCGGCCCAACTGAATAGCACGACTTTGTACTTCGGCTGATCGAGCACCTGTTCCAGATCATTCGGCGTGTAGTGGTCGAAGTCCAGCCAGGTCTTGATGTCGGCGCCCCAGGTATGCTCCGGCGTCCAGAAGAAAGCTGCTCAGGAACGCGCGATCGGTGGCATCGCCCACCTGAAACTTCCGGTCTCTCGATCCATTCGCTGCGCAGCCGCGCCACTTCCAGGTAGCGCGCCACCTTCAGCGGATCGCTGGGCACGCCGGAAATCCAGGTGTCGCCGATCTCCTGCGTCACCACGGGCAACCGCTCGCGGTATGGCTCGACGGCATTGGCGATGTCGGTGAGATTGGCGGCGGTCACCTGCGCGTTGGGGAACCGCTTCCGCAAACCGGAATAGATCCCGCGAATCTCCTCGATGGAATGCGGACCGCTGTTATCGCCTTGCATTGCCACATCGATGGCGAGATCCGATCCGGGCACCTTGACGATGCCGCCGTAGTCCGCATGATAGAGCATTACCAGTTCGCGGCCGGCCGGATCTTTCCAGCGGAAGACCGGCGGAACATCCGGCACGGTGCAGGCTGCATTGGCGCCGATATCGAGAAGCTTCACTCCCGTGCCCGGCCAGCGGGCCGATGATGGCGCGCGTGTGACCGCACACGTCGGTCATTTTGGCGCCGGTCGTCGTGCGTCCGAACCGGCGGTCCAGCGACCGCGAAAAAGCCAGCCCCCCGGCGATCAGCGAAGGGTCCATGAACTCCGTCTGCCAGGTGAACGGAAGCGCGTGCCAGGCAATATCCCCGGCTGCAATGGCCTGCTCCATCTGCTGCCGCTGCGGCTGCGGCGGCCTTTTCGAGGTATTCGTAAAGCAGCCAGGAGCCGGTGGTCCAGATATAACGATCGTTCCCCTCCTGCCGGAGGGCGGCGGCCGTTTGGATCGCCTTGGGGAAGTAATCGATCGAAATACCAACTCACTACATTTGCTTGCGTATCGATGAACCCCGCGTCAAAGTGGCACTTGAACATCACCAGGACCCGCTTCACCTCAGTGTCGGGAACGAGCGGTTCCAGCGCCTGATCGGCGAACGCACGGCCCGGAGCCAGGACGCCGAAAGCGCCCGCGGCCAGCGCCATCGAATTCAGGAGGTCCCGCCTGCTGATGTCTTTCACTTTCTAACTCCTTCCCCTTCCAAAGCACTCTCTCCACGCGGCGCCAGATGCGCTGATGAGCCCTCGAGGTCCCCGCAACGCGTGATTCCCGCCCGCTGCGCCACGAATCGAACAACCAATCACATCTCTCGGACGACAAAGTTCCTGAACCACCGGAACAGGTTGAGTTTCACGTCTCTCTCGTAGAATCCGCGCGTCGCGTGTCATTGCCTCCTTCCAGTACTCTTCACAAGGCGTGTTTGTCTCAGATCCACTCCGCGGTCCATGCACGCGCGGACGGTTCGACGAGCATCCGGTCACCCTCTGCGCGATATTTTGCGCCAGAGACTCCGGACAACCGCGCACGATCGCCCAGCATCGCGGGGATCTGAATCTCACCGGGAGCCGGTCCCGCGCCACGTTCGAACTTCAGCCGCCAGCCCGCGCCGTGCGGCTCCAGTTCCAGGTTCAGCCGTCCGAATCGCGTGGGGGTTCCCATCACCGCATACGGTTCAGCCGCCGCGAGCTGGCCCGCCCCGATGCCGGCCAGCAGGCGCAGTTCCTGCCCGTCTTCGAAGGCCAACATGTGGCGCAGATAGCGTATGCACTCCGCGCTGGCCCAATTGTGCGGCATGTCGCCGACGTAGCGCGAGATCACCGAGCCCCGCAACGGCTGCTCTTCCCGCCAGGCGTAAAGCGGGCTGGCATGATTCAGGTAACCATGAAATGTCGAGTCGGCCCAGTCGCGCAATCCAGCCCACAGATATACCTGCGCGACGTGCATCGCGTTGTAAGCCCATAATCCTTCGTGCGGGATCCAGCCCGTTTCGGCCGGAACGTCCTCCTGTGTGCAGGCTTGCATCAGCGCGATATGGCCTTTGACAATCGGGTCGTTCTTATCGAAAACCAAACCTGGGCAGATCGCATGACACAGCGCCCATTGGGCGCTTTGCGGTCTCGGCCGGTCCCACTCATCGGGGACCCTCCACTGCGGGTCTTCCTTCATCAGCATCGGGAGGTAATCGAAGCCGCCCGGATGCCGGCGCATCTCCTGGCGCGCTGCGGCGAAGAAGGACTGGCGCAACTCGCCATAGAACTGGCGTACGGGTTCGAACTCCTGGAATCCCAGGCGCGTGGCTGCCTCCGTTGCGGCCCGTAGGCCGGCCAGCGCCCATACCGTGTTCGTGAATTCGGAGCGAATCCCCTCGATTCCTCCGTCGGCATAGCCGCGCGGCAGCAATCCATATCGGCCATTGGCGCTGCCTTCGTTGCTCGCTTTGTCACGCAGGGCCTGCAGGCAACGCAACGACCCGAGCAGGTTCGGCCGCAGGCCGTGAAACTTCTCATCCTGGCTGAGCTCCGATTGGCGAACCAGCGTGAACGCGGCGATGGCCGTATCTTTCCACATCGTGGCCCCGGCGGCGCCAACCACCTGCCCCGACTCGATCTGCCCCGCCCACTCTGCTTCTACGTGTTCCCATGCTTCCGCGTCGTAACCCAGGTAACGCACGGCTTCCAGGATGAAGTTCGAGTCCACGAGCGCCAGGCCGACCACGTGGTTGTAGGTCGTCGGTCCCACCCAAAAGACGTTGCGGTTTTTCACCGCGTAGTGCAATTGCCTCAGATTGCGGGCGCACGCCACCAGGAAATCGGAGTAAGGCCGCGGTAGACGCCAGGACACCTCGCCCTCGAAGGGTTTCGAAGCTTGCCAATATGCCCTGGCCGCCGCCAGCATTGCGCCGGGATTCCGGAGCCCGCCCTTGATCCTCTGCAAATCCTGGCCTTCTTGCGGGAACCGCAGGAAGTACCGCAGCGGCTCGTGGCCCGTCGCCGGCCCCGTGTTCAGCGCCAGTCTCACCCCCGTCCCGGTCAGGTCGTTCAACAGATAAATGCGCATCCGCGGCCATGAACAATGTGCCGCCCTCGCCGCCCAGGCGGACCGTGCTGATCGCTGCAGCTCGATTTGCCGCCAGCTCGCGTTGGCCGGCCACGGAGTTCTGGTCCCCTGACAGTCCATTCCACTCGGCGGTTGGATTTGCCGCCAGCTCGCGTTGGGTGGGATGAAGCGCCAGTTCGCGTTTGCTGCTGATCGCGATCATCGGGCAGGCGTGGATTTCCGCTTTGCTCCGCGGACGCACCTCGAGAATCACATTGTCCACGCGACCCTCGTCCGCTTGATTGGTCGCAAACGTCGTCAGCGCCAGATAGGCCTCGGCTCGGTCGATGCGGGTGTGAATGATCGGCACCCCCGGCGCCTCCAACTCCTGCTGGACCCCCGCATCCGGGCCCATGCCGTTGAGCAAGAACTCCACCACTTCGGGGAAGCACTTTTCTCTGCCCCACCCGCCGCGGTGGCCGTAGCGCAGATCGCCGCGCTCGCCGATCACCCCCTTCCACAGGTCTCCGGGAAAACAGAAGATGTGTTGCCATTCGGTGGGCGAATAGCGGAAGTCCACGAGCGAGACCGGCGCCTGGCTGCAGCACACAGGATTCTCAGGAATTGTTGTTGCAACACTCCTTGGGTCCGCGGCGGCCTGAGTACCGGAATCCACGGCGGCCGCTCCCACAGCGCCGCCAACGCTGGTCAGAAACTGTTGACGATGTATCATTGCCGGCCTCCTCTGTGCCTCGTGCCAGTTGATCAGAAAGCTCGGGTTTCCACTTTGGACTCCCGAGCCCTGCTCAGTCTACACCCAGCCGCCCTGCGTGGATCTTGCAGCACTATCCAAGGTCACGAATCGGCGCATGCGATTCGGAAGGGGCAAGCGAGGCGGGTGGGAGTCGGACAGTGCCCGCCAGCTCCATTTCATCGCTGGGCTGTTCCAGACGGCTGTACGGCACCAGCGCTGGATCCCAGCGCCTCGTGTCCCGCCTCCTCGAACTGGCAGCGCAGCTGCAAGCGAGTCTTCGCTGCCGCCGATCCCAATAGAGTTCGGCATCTTCGGGCCAACTCACCCGGAACGCAACATTTCATCCCAGGTGATCTCGCGCTGGAACTCGTAGGCCATACGCCCCAGGATGGAAGTGAGGGTGCTGATCCCGGCATCCTGCGACATGTTCCTCGCTTTGCCCTCCACGATGCTCGTGAAGAACGCCTCCACCGCGTCAATAGTGATTTCGCGCTTGCTGGGGACCTTCTCGATCAAGCTCGTATCATCCAGCTTGTCGTCATTGGCCAGCCCGGAGGCGGCAATCGGTCCGTGCAGTTTGTAATATGTCCGAGCAGTCTCAAGCACGCCCTTCGAGCCGAAGAACTGTTCCTTGACGTCCCGGAAGCCGCAGGTCGACCTGGCGCTGAGGAGATAGCCTTCGGCGCCATTCGGGTAGCTGAAGATGATGTTGTAGTGATCGCTCGTGACGTCGCCGTAGTAGATCGGGTAGCGCAGACCGCCCTGACCAACGGCTTTCACCGGGTGCGCGTTGGCGAACCAGTTGAGCGTGTCCAGACCATGGCAATCGCACTCGACGATATCGCCACCCGACAGCTCCATCCACTGCGTCCACATCCGGATGCGCCGTTCTTCCTCGGCCAGTTTGGGCCACGGCAGGCCAGCGGGTGCGTTCAGATTCGGCACCCCTCCCAGGATCCAGAAGCTCATCATAATCCTGGGCTCGCCCAGTGCCCCGGCTGCCACCAGTTCGTGCGCCTTCCGGTACTCCGGGCTGAAGCGTTGTTGAAACCCGAATTGGATGGTCTTGCCCGGCTCCGCCCTCTGGCCCGCCCGCATCAGGCGCGTGACGCCCGCCACGTTCGTGCCGGCCGGCTTTTCGCAATAGACGTGTTTGTTTGCCGCGACGGCCGCTTCAAACATCTCCGGGTGTAAGTAGACTGGCGTGGCGATATACACGGCATCCACGTTGTTGTCATCCAGCAGGCGCCGGTAGTCCTTGTAGACCTTCGCTTCGGCCGCTCCGGGCACGCGCTTCCTGGCCTGCTCGATCCGGTCGTCGAAGATGTCGCAGAGGGCCACGACCCGCGCCCGTCCATCCCGCCCCATGTGCCCGCCGACATACTGGCCGCGGTCGCCGGTTCCGATGATGCCGACGCCGACCGTCGAATTGGCTGCCGTGCTGAAAACTGTCCCCGGCTTCAGCAGTAGGATTCCGGTCCCGCCAGTCACCGCTTCCCGCCTCGTGATTCCGCGCATGAATCCTCCTTATCCGGGATTTCCATCGTCTTGGACTCCCGGCTCCTGTTCAGCCTACACCAAGCCGCTCACCCGCCTTATCGTTTCCGCAGGCCTGAACCCTTGAACAGAAGCGGTTCAGGAACTTGGCTCCATTTTGGGTTCAGGCAGACCACCCCCCTCGAATCCTGTCACGCTTGACCGTGCGTTCAGGAACATGCCGATCCGGTCCGGTGTCACGCCGCGCACGTGACTCGCGAGTCACAATCAGATTGATGACGTGAACACCGTAACGCTCGAGAGTGGCAGCATCGACCGGCTTGCCCAAACTCAGCCTCAAAGCGAAAAGCGCACGTAGGGGCACTTGCCGTTCTCTGTGAACAATGGATCGCGCGAGCTAATGGGCCATGTCGTGACGCGCTTCCGATCCCACCAGGATCGTCTGCCGATGCAGGTTGCGATTGAATTGAATGTTCGCGTGGAATCCGTCCAGCGGGAAGCGGCGCATGATGTTGTCCGTGTAAGTTCCCGTGCCGCCGGTTGCGGTCGAAAAGTGGTTCGGCATCCAATAGCTCGAGTTAGGAGTGTTGTAGTACCCTCCGTCCAGCCGAATGCCGCTGCTCGCGGAGGAATTGTGCAGAAGGCTGGCGGTAATGGAGCCGCCGTGCTACGACTCGCAGAACAGTGTTACGATTTGGACTGCTGGCGTACCGGCCGGCTTCGAAGAAATGCACATCCCCGATGGCTATTTGAGTCCGGCGACTTGCGCGGCCCTGTACGCGGGATCTGCGCCGTTCTGGTATGCTGCGCTGCGCCGGTTGAAGCGTCAGCTCACCACAAAACTGATTCCGTTGCTTTCGGTGTTTGCCGCGTTTTCCTTCGTCGTGATGATGTTCAACCTACCGTTGCCCGGGGGCACCACGGGCCACGCAGTGGGAGTCTCGATTGCGAGTATCGTGCTGGGGCCGTGGGCTTCCATCCTCGCGATTTCGATCGCGCTGTTCATTCAGGCTGTCTTCTTTGGCGACGGCGGGATCACCGCCTTGGGTGCGAACTGCTTCAATATGGCGATTGCCGGGTCGCTGGTTGCTTACTTCACCTATCGCGCCATTTCCGGGAGCTCGGCCATCGTTTCGCGGCGTCGCGTGGTTGCCGCGGGCGTAGCTGGCTATCTGTCGATCAACGTGGCCGCGCTATTGGCGGGCATCGAGCTCGGAATCCAGCCGATATGGTTCCGGGACGCTTCAGGAGCACCGCTGTATGCACCCTACCCGCTGCAAATCTCGATTCCCGCGATGATGGCAGGTCACCTCACCGTTGCCGGCCTGGCCGAGTTGATCCTGACAGCTGGGTTAGTGGCGTGGCTGCAGCGAAGCCATCCGTCCCTTCTGAGCGCTACAGCAGCGGGAGCCGCCGCGGCCGGCGACGAAGCCGGCGTCTCTGTTTGGCGGGCCATCCGCCCGTTGCTGGCCGTTCTCGCCGCCTTAATGCTGCTGACTCCCCTAGGAATCCTGGCAGTCGGAAGTGCGTGGGGGGAGTGGTCTGCGCGCGATCTCGCGGACCCCAGCGCCCGCCAGCAGATCGCTGCGGTGTCTGCGAATCGGCCGCTGCCCGCGGGAGTGCCGCGTGGGCTGGAGCGTCTGTCCTCCCTCTGGACGGCCCCTTTCCCGTCCTACGCGCCGTCGTTCCTGCGCAGTTCCTCGTTCGGTTATCTTCTCTCCGCGGCCTTTGGATCGGGCTTGATTCTGCTGGCGGCTCTGATGGTGAATTGGATCTTCGCGGCCCGGTGGCGGAGTGGCTAGCATGCGCCCGAATGGCATGATCGCGGGATCCATTCACAGCTTTCTTCGGGTTCTCGGCCACGCGCTTGAATCGGAGGAACTGGCGCGGCGTGCCGGTCTGCTGCAGGCCATCGATCCGCGCGTGAAATTGCTCGGGTTTCTGGGACTGATCGTGGCGACGGCCGCTTCGCGCCGCATGGAAGTGATTGGCGCCGTGTTCGCCGTCGCTTTCATTCTGGCGGTCTCGTCGCGGGTGCCGCTGCGCACTCTGGTAATCCGCGTCTGGGCGGGTGCGTTCGCTTTTACCGGGCTGATTGCACTGCCGGCTCTATTTCTCACCCCGGGCCGTCCGATCGGACGCCTGCCGGCGCTTGGTTGGGCGGTGACGGCCCAAGGAGTTCGGAGCGCCACCTATCTGATCTCACGCGTCGAGACAACCGTGACGCTATCCATGTTGTTGGTTCTCTGTACGCCCTGGACTCACGTTCTGAAGGCCCTGCGCGTGCTGCGCGTTCCGGTCGTGCTGGTAGTGATCCTGGGCATGACTTACCGCTATATTCTTCTCATGATCGGGACGGCTGAGGAGATGTTTGAGTCGCGGCGCAGCCGCATGGTCGGCCGGCTGGAGCCCCGTGAGGCCCGGCGCCTGGCCGTTGCCACGGCCGGAGTGCTGCTGAGCAAGACCATGCAGCTCTCTGGCGACGTCTACCTCGCGATGCAATCGCGCGGCTTCCGCGGAGAAGTCTATGTGCTCGACGAATTCGAGATGAGAGTTCGTGACTGGGGTTGGCTCGCGCTCTTCCTGGCCCTGGGAGCGGCCGCCCTGTGGATCGGACGTTAGGAAAGTGGAATTCCCTTTGCCGACTCCAATTTTTGAGGTGGAGAACGTCAGCTATCGTTACGAGCGAGTGCTCGCGCTCGACGCGCTGAGTCTGGCCATTCCGGCCGGACGGAGGATCGCGTTGCTGGGAGCCAACGGGTCGGGGAAATCGACGCTCCTGCGTCTTCTCGACGGTCTCTCGTTTGCCGCGCCGGGAACGATTCGCTTCTGCGGGCAACCGCTGACCGAAGAATGTTTCCAGGATGAGACGTTCTCCTTTGACTTCCGCCGCCGTGTCGGCCTGGTGTTCCAGAATCCCGATGTGCAGTTGTTCAATCCAACCGTTTTTGATGAGCTCGCATTCGGACCGTTGCAACTGCGCTGGCCGCGAGACCTGATCCGCCAGCGCGTAACCAGCACGTTGGACGATCTGAACATTGCGCATCTGATAGAACGGCCGCCGCACCGGCTCTCGGGTGGCGAAAAGAAGCGCGTGGCCATCGCGTCCGTCCTGATCCTCGACCCACAGGTACTCCTGCTCGATGAGCCGACGGCGGCACTGGACCCCCGCAGCCAAAGCCAGACGATTGACCTGTTGGCGGGGTGGAAGGACACCGGCCGGACGGTCATCACAGCCACGCACGATCTCGACAGCGTTGAGGACATCGCCGACTATTGCTTCGTCTTTCAGGCGGGCCGGCTCGTGGCCGAGGGCGCGCCGGCGAGCGTGCTCGGAGATGCCAATCTACTCCGAGAGACAGGCCTGCTTCACGCCCACTCTCATGTTCACACCTCGGGAGAAGTCCACTCGCACCCACACCGCCACCACGATCACCAATCTTGATTCGAATTCGCTTCACGGCCTCAGTTTACGGCTTCGTGCGTATGTTCGTGTGACTCCGCTTCGCCCGCCCGGAACCGGTTTCACTGGACGAATTCCAGGGTGGTCAAGAGAGAGCGGCAACTGGGGTCTTGCCGTGCTATGCCCCCGCGACTTCGTATGCTACCTTGAGTTCGGATGTCTGAACTAAGGCGCATCGGCGTGGCCATTGCCACCGACCTTCTCGACAAATTTGATGCCCTCATTGAGCAACGGGGATACACCAATCGATCCGAGGCATTCCGCGATCTGATCCGGGCCGAACTGGTACGGGAGTCCTCGAGCCGGCCCGCCGGCCAAGTCGTCGGCTCGCTCACGGTGGTCTACGACCACCATGTGCGGCTGCTTGAGGAAAAGCTGACCGAACTGCAGCACAACCAGCACCATCTGATTCTGTCAGTGCTGCATGTCCATCTGGACCATGACAACTGCATGGAGTTGATTGCTTTGCGTGGCACGTCGGCGCATGTTCAGCGCTTCGCCAACTCGCTGGCGGCCACGAAAGGTGTCAAGCACGCGCAGTTGGCGATCACGGCCAGCGGCGACTCGCTGTAGACTCCATTTGCCTCGCAATCGAAGCGTCATCCCAACGACGGCTGTCGGCCTATAGCCGGGAGTCGCGTCGATGCGACTGACCACGGGCGGGCAGGGCACCACGCGTGGGTCGGGGCGGCTATCGGATTTGTAGCGCTCCTGATTGATCAGATTGTGGAGAATCAAGCTCAGCTCGACGCCCCGATGGATCTGCCGCGCAACGCCTAAGTCAAAGATGGCAAGACCGCAGGTGACGATAGACGGATAACGATAGACGGATCCTTGCTTTTTTCGGAAGGGCGCCGACTGCGTCCAGCATTAGCGGAGACGGTTTACCGTACCGTCTCCTTAAATCGATGCTCTGGTTTTGGCGGTGACGGCCGGAAAGCTCCGGTGTGGCGGACCACGATTTCGCCATCGACTCCTCCGAGCGCTCGCTGGACGATCGTTAGCAACACATCCGGGTCACCAACGGCCCGCAGGTTGATCACCAACTCATGGCGCCGGTCTGGAGAAGCCACCAGATCGCCATCCGGCTGGGGTTCATCGCCGTTACGACAAATGCTCACTTTCAAAAACCCCGTGCCACACCGATCGAAAACCTTCAGATGTGCGATGCCGATACCGGCGTGCGATAGGTTCGCTTCGATTGCGTCGATAAGAGGCCCGGCCAGCATCGCGGGCGACAGCGGTTGGTGCAGCACCACGTCCACCTGCGCGTTGACCCATCCGAGCGCCGCTTCAGCCTCGGCGTAGCGGCCGTAATCCACATCCAGAAGCTGCGCCCCAACGACTCGCGATCCGCTCCGCACTTCGTCCAACCACTCGGCGATGCCTTGCCCGGTGACAGCACTCAATTGGAAATCCACTGGCACGGGCAATTCAGGGCAAGTGCTGCACCGGTCCATTTTGGTGACGCAGAGGAGATCGGCCTCCGCGAGTTGTTTGCGGAACAGGAAACTCACATTCTCGTCAGCCTTGCCTGCAAAGACCCGCGCGGCCAACTCTGGGTTGACCAGCACAGTCAGCGGCGCAGGTTCATACTCCGCCCGATAGTATGCCTTCAGCGGCTGAAGGATGGTGGCAGATAGATCAACGCAACTCCCTACAGGCTCCGCGAAGATCACCTCGGGGTCATATCGTCTCAACTCTCTTGCGGCATCGATCAGGTCGGAGAAGCGGCAGCAGAAACACCCGCCGGCGACTTCGCCGGTGGGAATGGCGCTGGCCTCGCTGAACCGCGTGTCCACCAGTCCGCCGTCCTGATCGTTCGTTATCACAGCAACACGCACACCTTGGCGCCGCAACAACTCCGTGGCACGCACGATCAGCGTGGTTTTGCCTGCTCCGAGAAACCCGCTTACCAGAATGAGTTTCGGTACTAAGACCTTGCCAGCTCCCATACAAACTCTCTGCCGTAGCAGATCAACATCCCATCCTTTTCATTAGTACTGGATTTCGTGAGCATTGGGGTTATTGCCGGCCGGCTCAACTTCGCTGCCACTTCATGGGCGATGGCGCGCGTCTGGCGCTCAATCGTGCAGCCTGGTCGATTCACGTTTGTCGCTTCTCAGCGTGGGTAACAATGACGCTGGAAGCGTTCTTCGGAAGGGATGGCACAAGCCACCGGAAAAGCAGCGTCGCTGCCATTGCTCCCGCGATCTGCGCCACGATGAACCCCGGAGCGTCGGCCGGCCGAAGGCCCGCGAAGGTGTCAGAAGCTGCGCGGGCCAGCGTGACGGCGGGATTGGCAAATGGAGTCGAAAAGGTGAACCAGTAAGCGCCGGTGATATAAGCGCCGACCGCGAGAGCCCTTCAAGCGAGGCTTTATCGCGCCTGCTGGCCAGGAGCTTTATTGCGCCGCAGGAAACTGAGAAGGCCGGCGGCGCCGATACCGAGCAGCACCGGCACGGGCGGCGCGCCATGCAGGATCAGGCCCAAGCCGACCAGCAGAGCGGAGAGATTGAACCACAGCAGGGTTCTAGTTTTCATCGAAATACCACCACATTCTCGTCACACAAGGACGCGTTGTCATCGCAATACTGACTAAGTGTCGTCACATTGAATAGACGCGGCATTTGGGTCGCAGAACCGCCGCCTTTCAGCGCAAGAACCGAATGAAACTGGCGGCGACGGTGCACAGGACCAGGATGATGGCAGGCCAGCCGAGGGACTTGCTCCACTCGGGCTTCCGGGTGCCCTTACGGGCGAGACGGCGGATTTCCTGGAGCTGGCGGCGGGCCATGGCGAGCTGGATGTTGTCCTGGGCCAGGTCGAGGGCGCGGAGGGTTTCGACCTCGGCAAGGGGCAGGGCGCGGAGGCGGTAGAGCAGCTCGGAGTACTTGAGCTGGGCCCAGTAATTTTCCGGATCGAGACTGCGGGCGGCCTGGAAAGCGTCCATGGAGCGGTAGGCGTCGTGGCCGATGGCGTGGGCCATGCCGAGGCAGGTGCGCAGGTCGGCCGATTCGGGGTACAGCTGGCAGGCGTCCTCCAGGCGGGTGATGATGTCCTTCAACTGATCCGGCGCGACCGAGTGAGGGTCGCGCCAGAGAGTCGGAAGAAGGACCGGGAGGGCGGCGGGCGCGAGGGGCGCCCGCTCGCGGCGAATCGCGGCCGGGATGGGTTGAAGAGTCAGTTCCATATCAGTAAGGGGACGGAGATTTCAGTTCGAATTCGGGATAGCCGAGAACACCGATTTCGGGAAGGTCGAGACCTTCGAGTTCGCTCTTGGCGCAGACGCGGTTGCCGACCACCAGATCGATCAGGAGATTGAGGGCGAACGAGACGACAAAGACCAGGCCGAGCAGCGTAGAGATGCCGATCAACTGGGCGACAAGCTGGCCGGCGTCGCCATAGAAGAGGCCCGTGACGGAGCCGTTGACGCCGTTCCAGGCGCCGCCGTAGTTGGACTTGCCGTCGGCGAAGAGGCCGACGGCGAGGACGCCCCAGAGGCCGCAGGTGCCGTGGACCGAGATGGCGCCGACGGGATCGTCGACCTTCATGACGGTTTCGACGAAGGCGACCGAGATGCAGACCAGGACGCCGGCGATGGCGCCGATAATGACGGCGCTGACGGGATTGACGAAGCCGGAGGGGGCGGTGATGGCGACCAGGCCGGCCAGCAGGCCGTTGCCGGACATGGAGGCGTCGGGCTTGCCGTAGCGCAGCCAGATGTAAAGCATGGCGGCGAACGCGCCGGCGGAGCCGGCGAGCATCGTGTTGACGGCGATGCTGCCGATGCGCAGGTTGCCGCTGCCGGAAGCGCCGAGGGTGGAGCCGGGATTGAATCCGAACCAGCCGAAGGCCAGGATGAAGCAGCCGGTGAGGACGATGACGATGTCGTGGCCGGGGATGGCCAGGGCCTTGCCGTCGCGGGTGTACTTGCCGATGCGGGGTCCGAGCAGGATGGCGAGGGCCAGCGCTGTGATGCCTCCGACGGCGTGGACGACGCCCGAGCCGGCGAAGTCGCAGTAGCCCTTGCCGAGGCCGAAGTTGGCGCCGAGGTTGGCGAGCCAGCCGCCGCCCCAGGCCCAGTTGGCGAAGATCGGATAAGTGAAGCAGCCCATCAGGAAGGACGAGACGATGAAGGCAGTGAACTTCCAGCGCTCGGCGCCGACGCCGGTGACGATGGTCAGGGCGGTGTCCATGAAGACCATCTGGAAGAGGAAGATCACCATGACGCCGACGTCGTAAGTGCCGCTGCTCATCAGGAACAAGCCGTTCTGGCCGAACAGGCCGAAGGGCTTGCCGAAGACGGTGATGGTGAACTCGCGCGCCAGCGGACCGTGCCGCCGAGATTGGCGATGCCGCCGACGCCGCCCATCTGGAGCGCGAAGCCGATCAACCAGTAGGCGAGCATGCCGACGCCGTAGACCATGAAGTTCATCATCATGGTGTGGTTGGCGTTCTTGGAGCGGCAGAGGCCGGTTTCCACGATTGCGAAGCCGGCCTGCATGAACATGACCAGGAAGCCGGTGACCAGTGTCCAGACGAAGTTGACGGCGATTTTGTTCTGGCCGATCTGGTTGACGACATCGGCGATGGAGAGGCCCTTTTTGGAGTCGCTGACGGAGACGTCGGCCACGGTGCCGGTCAGGGAGCCATCGGGATCGCCCTTGGCGCGCAGATCGGCCTTGGGCGCCTCGACGCCCTTGATATCGGCGTCGGTGATGGCCAGGGGCGCCGGCGCCGGGGGAGAGGCAGGCGCCGCCGCGGGGGCCGAGGCGGGCGTTTGAGCCCACAATGACGCGGCAAGAAAGAGTGCAGGGAGCAGGCGTCTGATCATTTCCGGGTTACCTCTTCCAAATGGGGTTCTTCAGATAGGCGCGATTGAGGACGCCGATCAGGCCGAACAGAGTGATGGCGAGGCCGACCAGGACAAGGGCCATCCTGGCGCTGACGGACGACGCCAAAGTAAGGCTCAACAGGCTCAGCAGAAAGCCGGCGAGCATGATTAGTAGACCAACGGCAACCATGTCGATACTCCTTTCAGTGGGGCGTCTATTCGCCGGCGTTCTCCAACGGCTTGGCCTTCAGGAAGAGGGCCACGGAAGCGGCGACGGCGACGAGCGCAAGAAGCATCAAGACAACGCTGCCGCCGAAAAAGAGGCCGGCCACGAAGAGGATCGAGCCGGTCAGGAACGCAAGGACAGCGAGCGCCTGAGTCGGGTTGGAACCCATGCGTAAACCTCCAGACAACAGGATTTTGTTGTGCGACGGGGGACCCGGAAGAGCCGGGAATCAGCGCGACGGGGGCTTGGGCGGGAGCTAGCTGGGGCTCACCGTTTCCCAAGTGTAAGCGTTGGATGAGGGTGGCTCCAATCGATATTTTTGATTGAGGCCATGGGTGTGGGGGAAAGGCTGGGCGAGGCGCGAAGAGGCGGGGCGCAATGGCCTTAAGTGAGAGTCAAATCAACCCGTTCGCCCCAGCCGAGGCCGAGGCGCGAGGCGGCCGAATCCTGATAGGCGGCGATCTCAAGATACCCGCTCGAGCCGGCAACTAAGATCGGCTGGCCGGGCGGGCCGGCGGCGTAGTTAGGCGCCAGGGCGGAGAGTTGCAGCGGACCGAGTTGCAGCGAAAAGGCCTGCCGGGCGAGGTCCGGCAGGTCGTCCAGACGAAGATTGGTGATCAGGTTGCCGAATCGGTCGACATGGAGAACCTGGCCGGACCAGGTGCGGGGCGAGGTTTGCAACGCGGCGAAGGAGGGCGCGTGCAGTGCGTCGGCAATGCGGGGACCGACACGGGAAGAGGCGACGCCGGCGGCCAGGTGCGCAGCAACGGGGGCGAAGATGTCGCGGCCATGGAAGGTGGCGCTCACGGCGGGGAGGAACAGACCGGAGTTGGTGATATGGCGGACCTTGACGGCGGGCAAATCGAGCAGATCGCTGAAAATGCCGTTATCGGGGCCGACGAAGCGATGGCCTCGGGCCTCGACCAAAATGGGGCGGCGCGGGCCGCCGACGCCGGGGTCAACAACGACGACGTGAACGGTCATGCGCGGGAAATAGGGCCAGCTTCGGGCGAGCAGGAAGCGCGCCTGATTGAGGCTGTAGGGCTCGACCGCATGGGTGATGTCGATGACGCGGGCGCGCGGGGCGATGGCGGCGATGACTCCTTTCATAACGCCCACGAAGTGATCCTGGAGGCCGAAATCAGTCAACAAGGTGATCAGTGACGACGAAGGACGCTGCGGCATAGCTTGATAAACTAAGCATAGACAGCCTTCACGTTCGCTGGCGCCGGCGGCCTATGGCCAACTATTTCGACCACAATGCGACGACACCGCTCTCTGTGGAGGTGCTGGAGAGCCTGGAGCGGGTTGTGAGGGAGTGCTACGGCAATCCGTCGAGTACGCACAGCGCCGGGCAGCGGGCGCGGCACGCGGTAGAGCAGGCGCGGGCGCAGGTGGCGCGGCTGCTGGGGTGCGAGGCGCGCGAGATTGTCTTCACCAGCGGCGGAACTGAGAGCGACAACCTGGCGGTTCTTGGCGTGGTGCGGCGCGACGGCGGAGCGGCGGGCAAGCACGTCATCACGACGCGGATCGAGCATCCGGCAGTATTGGGCGCGTGTGGGCAGCTCGAGCGCGAGGGGGCCGGCGTGACACGGCTGCCGGTGGGGTGTGACGGCGTGGTCGCGGTAGAAGATGTGCAGCAGGCGCTGCGGCCTCAGACGACGCTGATTTCCGTGATGCACGCCAACAACGAGACCGGAGCGGTGCAGCCGATCGAAGCGATCGCCAGGATCGCGCGCGAGGCCGGCGTCCCGTTTCATTCCGACGGGGTTCAGGCGGCGGGGCGCTTGCCGGCGGACGTCAGGGCGTTGGGCGTGGATCTATATTCGATCAGCGGCCACAAGCTGAACGCGCCGAAAGGCGTGGGCGCGCTCTTCGTGCGCCATGGGGTGAGCCTGCAGGCGCTGCAATACGGCGGGCGGCATGAGCGCGAACGCCGGGCCGGGACCGAGAATGTCCCGGGCATCGCGGCGCTGGGCAGTGCGGCGGGCTGGCTGGTGGAGCATCGGGAGGATGAGGCACGGCGGCTGGTGGCGCTGCGTGAGCGGCTCGAAACGGCGATTTTGAAAAATGTTCCGGGGACGCGGGTCAACGCGGGGTCGGCGCCGCGCACGCCGAACACGACGAATGTGCTGTTCGAGGGCGTGGAAGGCGAGGCGCTGGTGATCGCCCTGGACCTGGCGGGATTCCAGGTATCGACCGGGGCGGCGTGTTCGTCCGGTGCCGTTGAGCCGTCGCATGTGCTGACGGCGATGGGGCTGGATGCGGCCGAGGCGCGGTCGAGCATCCGGTTCTCGCTCGGGCGGGACAACGACGCGGCGCAAGTCGAGGCGCTGATCGAAGCGGTAACGAGCGCGGCGGCACGGCTGCGCAGATCGGCGACGGTCCACTCTCATGCGTGAGGTAAGAAGCGACGCCCTGATTGCCGTGGCGATGTCGGGCGGCGTGGATTCATCGACGGTCGCGGCACTGCTCGGACGAGCGGGCCACAAGCTGGTCGGCATGACGATGCAGTTGTGGAACCAGCGGCGGCTGCCGGAGCTGATGCCCGCCTCGCCGACGGGGCGCTGCTGTTCGCTGGATGATGTGTACGACGCGCGGGCGGTGGCGAGCGTTCTGGGCATCCCGTATTACGTCGTGAATTTCGAGGAGCGCTTCGAGCGGACGGTGGTGCAGCCGTTCATCGACGAATACCTCGCGGGACGGACGCCGATCCCGTGCACACTGTGCAATAACTACGTGAAATTCGACCGTTTCCTGGAGATGGCGCAGGGCGTGGGCGCCGACTGCATTGCGACCGGCCACTATGCGCGGCTGGAGTTCAACGACTCGACGGGGCGCTGGGAGATGCGCAAGGGCGTGGACGAAGCCAAGGACCAGACGTATTTCCTGTGGGGCTTAAGACAGGAACAATTAGCACATACTTTGTTTCCATTGGGCGGGATGCGAAAAACGGAAGTGCGGGCGCTGGCAGAAGAACTGGGCGTGCCCACGGCCCGCAAGAGCGACAGCCAGGAGATCTGCTTCGTGCCGAATGGCGATTATGCGGCGTTCATCGAGGCGTGGTTCCGCGAGAAGGGCAGGGAATTCGAGGCGCCGCGAGGGGAGATCGTGGACGCCGCCGGCCGGCGGCTGGGCGAGCATTCGGGCGTGCACGGTTTCACCGTAGGACAGCGCAAAGGCCTGGGGATCGCGACCGGCGAGCCGCTGTACGTGATCGCCACGAACGCGGCGACGCAGCAAGTGGTGGTCGGGCGAGAGGCTGAGTTGAGGCGTGCGACGCTGCGGGCCAGGCAGGTGAACTGGGTGTCGATTGAGCCGGTCCGCGAGCCGCGCGCGGCACAAGTGAAGATCCGCAACAAGCACGCCGCGGCCGAGGCGATGTTGATTCCCGGCGCGGACCCGAGTGTCGTAGAAGTGCGCTTCGAGAAGCCGCAAAGGGCGGTCACGCCGGGCCAGGCGGCGGTGCTTTACGACGACGACCTGGTGCTGGGCGGGGGCTGGATCGAATAGTCTTCAAGATATGGCCCGCTCGGCAGTGCGGAATCGCGTGGAGTGGGCCGCGGTTTGTCTGATACTCAGCGTGTTTCGGGCTCTGCCGAGGCGCTGGTCCGAGGCGGCCGCCGTGGGATCGGTCAGTCTGCTGCGCGCGGCCGTGCGGCGATACACGCGCGTGGCGCGGCGCAACCTGGAAATCGCCTTTCCGGAATTCAGCCAGGAAAGGAAGCAGGCGTGCATCGAGGGCTGCTTCCGCAACATGGCGCACGTTCTGGTCGCAGTTGCGAAGTTCCCGCAAATCACAAAGGAAAACGTGCAGGCGTGGATCCGCTACGAGGGCTTCGAACATTTTGAGGAGGCGTTGTGGCGCGGAAGAGGTGTGGTGTTCGCGACCGGCCATCTGGGCAATTGGGAGCTGAGCGCGTTCGCGCACGCGTTGATGGCGAAGCCGATGGGCGTGGTGGTGCGGCCGCTCGACAACCCGTTGCTGGACCAACTGGCCATCCGATACCGCAGCCTGTCCGGCAACCGCATCATTTCCCGGCGCGAGTCCGCCCGGCCGATCATCGAGATGCTGCGGAGCAATGCAGCCGTGGGCATCCTGGCCGACCAGAACACGACCGAGGACCGCGGAATTTTCGTCGATTTCTTCGGTCTGCCAGCATGTGTCGATGGCGGGATCGCGAGACTCGCCGCGCGCACCGGCGCGGCGATCATTCCCGGGTTCGCGCTGTGGTCGGATTCCGAACGACGCTATGTTCTGCGATTCTATCCGCCGATTCAACCCACCGGCGACCAGCGTCAAGACACACAGGCGGTTCAGACCGCGCTGGAGTTGGCGATCCGTGAAGCGCCGGAGCAATGGCTGTGGATTCACCGCCGGTGGAAGACGCGGCCGGCCGGGTCCGCGCCCGTCTATTAGGGCCTGCTCACACTACGCGGACGGTGGCCTGAACAGGCTCTAGTCATTGCGGCTGCGGCGCGGCGGCTGCAAACCTGTTGCCGGCGTGCGACAAATGGAAATGGGCCGTTTGTGCGCGGCCGCGAAGGGCATGAGAGTAAGATTCGCGCCCGCCCGCGATTATGGGAATGCTGCCGTTATTCGATGATGCCGGGTCGATAGCGCGGTCGCCACTGGCGGCGCGATTGAAGGCGCTCGCCGGGGAGGGCGTGTACTTCGGGACGAGTTCGTGGAAATACCCCGGCTGGCTGGGTTCGATTTATACCCCAGAACGCTATTTCACGCGCGGGCGGTTCTCGCAGAAGAGATTCGAGGCGGAGTGCCTGCGGGAGTACGCCGAAACATTTCCCGCGGTTTGCGGCGATTTTTCCTTTTATCAGTTTCCGTCAGCGAGTTATTGGTCGCGGCTATTCGCGGGCGTTCCGCAGAGCCTGAAATTCGCTTTCAAAGTGCCTGAGGAGATCACGGTCAAGACGTGGCCGACGCATGCGAGATACGGCGGCCGGGGCGGCTCGGAGAATGAGTCCTTTCTCAACGCCGGGCTGTTCGAGCGTATGTTTCTGAATGCGCTGCAGCCGTATTGCGAACGGGTGGGCGCGTTGATCTTCGAATTCGGAACATTCTCCAAGCGCCAGTACGCGGGAGTGCAGCCGTTCGCAGACGAGCTGTCGCGATTTCTCGAAGCGCTGCCGCGGGGCTGGCGGTATGGGGTGGAGGTGCGCAACAGGGAATTCCTGGAGCCGGCGTACTTCGAGCGGCTGCGGACGTTCAACGTCGCGCATGTTTTCAATGCGTGGACGCGGATGCCGGAGCTAAAGGAGCAGACAGCGCGGGAAGAGGCGTTCACGGCGGATTTCCTGATCAGCCGGGCGCTGCTCAGGGCGGGGCGCAGTTATGAGCAGGCCGTCGGGAAGTTTCAGCCGTATGAGCGCGTGCAGGAGCCGGATCCGGGGGCGCGGGGCGCGCTGCGGGAGTTGATGGAACGGGCGCGGCGGAAGAAGCAACTGGCGTTCCTGTTTGTGAACAACCGGCTGGAGGGCAACGCGCCCGGGACGATCGAGGCCGTCACAGAGTGAGTTCCTTCTGACGCCCGGTGCGCGGGCAGCCGGAGAGGCGCGGGGAGGCGGGTGTCGTTCCGTGTCTGCGCCGGCGCATTGTCAGGCAGCGACGATCAAACGGCCGCCGGAACGGGAGCCGGCGAAGGCTGAACTGCGTGGCGCTCGGTGGCGATCAACGCGACGCCGGCGGCGGCGACGAGGGCGCCGGTGACAATATAGCCCCAAGGCAGGTAGGTTTCCGTGCCGTGGAGGCCGAGAATCGTCTGGACTGTCTTGAGCTTTGCCATGCCGACAACGAGAGCGTTGTTCAGCATGTGGATGATGATTCCGGCGAACAGGGAGCGGGTCTTCCAGACGGCATAACCGAGGAAGGTCCCGAGCGCCATGACGGGCAGCAGGCGGTAGATGGAAGCGTGGGCGATGCCGAAAAGAAATGCCGTGGCCAGGATGGCGGGCCACATACCGAGGCGGCGAAATCCGCTCAACATCAAACCGCGAAAGAGCGTTTCCTCACACACAGCCGGCGAGATGGAGATGAGCAGAAACAGGAGCCACAACGGCACGGGCTGGTCCTCCATCAGAACCACTTTTTGAAGGGCGCGATTGAAGGACTCCGGCGGCGGGAGCAGGCGCACGAACAGGCCGGCGGCGACAGTCCAGGCCGATAAGCCAATCAAAATGGAGCCCGCCAGGCCTCGCCAGCCGGGCATCCGCAGGGAAAAGGTCTCCCTGAAACTGTAGCCCTTGAGCTGCGCGAAAAGTATCGCGGGGAGCAGGAAGAAACCATATTCCACGACGGCTAGCGTTATCGCGACGCCCTGGTTATGGAGCGCCAGGCTGCCGTAGAAGGTGACCACGAGCACAAGCGAAAAAACGAACAAGGCGATTCCGGCGGAGGGCTTGTCGCCGGGCCGGCGAGTGAACTCGAGCAAGCTGGCGACCGAGTCCTTGCCGCCCAGCAGCAGAGTATTGCGTTCGTAGACGCGCGCGGCGAAGACGAGCGTAAGCATGGCATAAGACAAGGAGCTGATGACGGTAAGAAACAGCATGTCGGCGTGCCAGTCGCCGAGGAAAACGCTGCGCACCAGCAGCGCGCTATTCATGATGGGAACGAATGAGAGGAAGACGTTCAGCTCGGTGCCGGGCAGCATGGTGGCGACGAGGGGGAAGATCAGGAGCATCAGAATCGGCGTGAGGTAAGCCTGGCCTTCTTTGAAATCCTTGGCGAACGCGCCGACCGCGACGAACAAGGCGCTGACCATCATCGATACGGGCATCAGGAGCACAAAGGCGAGCAGCGCGGAGAGGGGATTGATGGTCATGCTGACGCCCGGGATCATCTTGATGCGAGTGAAGGTCACGGCCAGGCTGGCCAGGTTAATCAGAGTTGCCAGCGTGGAAATGCCCCACACGGCGAGGAACTTCCCGGAGATGATTTCCAACGAATCGATGGGCGCGCACAGCAAGGTCTGCATGGTGCCGCGCTCCTTCTCTCCGGCGGTCATGTCGATGGCGGCGTAGAGGCCGCCGCTGGCGCTCAACAGAATCAGAAGATAAGGCAGCATCATACCCAGCATGAGGGCGCCACGCCGGTTCTCGCCGGCGACGTTCCGGGGTACGATTTGGAGCGCGTCAGTGAAGCCGGACTTCAAACTAAGCGACCGCTCGCGGCGCTGGAGCAGCTCCTGGCGGTAGGAGCGCAGGGCGTCGGAAAGCCGCGCGCGGGCCTGCATCGAGTCCGGCCGCACGGCGTCATAAATGATCGATGCCTTGGCGGCGGCGCCGCTATCCAACGCCGTGGAGAAGCCCGCCCAGGGAATCAGAACGGCGTCGACCGAGCGGCCGAGGAGGAGCGTCTGCGCGGCTCGCGTCCATTCGGTATCGGGCTCCTTCGGCTTCTGAGCCTGCGATTCATCCGCCTCCGTCTGCAGGGGCGGTTTGGGAGGAGGCGTGAAGGCGCCGGCGGCGAGGCGCTCCTTCAGCGCCGCGGGCGCGCCGACCCATTCGCGCAAGACGAGCTTGCCTTCGATCTCGAGACGTTGTTTCACTTCCAGCGGCAACTCGCCCCACACCGCGACCCGGGACGCCCTGGCCTTCTGTTCGGCCTCCTGCGATTCCTGCAGACGCGAGATCAGCGTCACCAGCATCGGGTAAAGCAGGATCGGCAGGACGACCATGATAAACAGGGTGCGCTTGTCGCGCAGCGCTTCCAGGAACTCCTTGCGGAGGATGATCCAAACATAGTGGGGTCTCATGACAGTAGCTCGCGGGCGGTCTGGATGCCGGCATTTTTCAGGAATGCGTCGGTGAGATTGGCGCAGCCCGAGCGCTGCAATAGCTCGTCCACCGTGCCCTGGTCCACCAGCCGACCCTCGTGCAGCAGCAGGATGCGGTCGCAGAGGTATTCGGCCTCGCTCATGACGTGCGTCGAGAACAGGACGGCGCGGCCGGCCTGTTTTTCGGCGCGGATCGACTGGACAATGAAATGGCCGCTGACGACATCGAGGGCGGTGGTGGGCTCATCGAGGATCAAAAGATCGGGTTCATGCAGGAACGCGCGCGCGATGTTGGCGCGCTGCTTCTGCCCCGATGAAAGCGTGCCGCACTGCTGGGTAGCGAAGGCGCCCATCTCCAGGCGCGCGATCATCTCATCGATCCGCCGGCGCAACTGCGGTTCGTCCATGCCGTAGAGGCGTCCGAAGTATTGCAAGGACTCCCGCGGCGACAGCCGCTGGTACATCTGGGTGTCGCCGGAGAGGAAGCCGATCTTGCGCTTGGCTGAGATGGGGTCGGCTGAGACATCCTCACCATTGAGCAGCACCTGTCCGGAGTCGGGCGTCAGGACGCCGGCGATCATGCGCAGGATGGTCGTCTTGCCGGCGCCGTTGGGGCCGAGCAGGCCAACAATTTCACCCGCCCGGACCTCGAAAGAGATGTCCTGGGCGGCGCGCAGTGCGCCGAAGCTGCGGCATAGCGCGCGGGCCTCCACGATCGGCTTCGTCATGCGTTTGTTTTCCTACTCTTGAACATTGGTTCGGTATGGATCCGGGATTGGACCGAGTGCCGGCCTCGGCTTCGCGCCGGCTCCGCGTGTATGCCAAACTGAGTGTTTCCGATCATGCGAGCCACGACCCCCGCCGGAGTAAGAATTCAGCTTGATACGGAGCGGAAGATCCGCACACAAAACAAGACCTATTATCGCTTCAACCACTGGCCCATCTGGGTCTTCGTTTTTTTCCTCATCCCCGGACCGATGACGTTCGACCTGTTCGCCCACGGCTTTCACAGCAACATGGCGATCTGGCTGGCGGCGGTGATGATCGGCACCAGCATCGCGGGATTGAGGGGCAACCTGCCGGGCTGCGAACCCGCTCCGTACATTATCCGCTTTACCGAGGACAAGCCGAACCTGATGTACCGGCGCGTGTGCTACACGTTTGCCTGGAGCGCGGCGATCACTTACGGCGTGTTGAATCTGGCAGGGCTGGTGGTCGCGATCGCGACGGGCAAGTGGATTCTCAAGCAGATCTATGAATACGCTTACTTCCCCATCTCCGTGCCCATATGGGTTCTGGGGGCGCTGGGCCAACTGCCGCGCGTAAAGCACTCCACTCAAGGCGAGGGGGTTGAGCGGCGCTACTTCTACGGCACAGTTTGGGCGATGTGCATCGCGCAGCCGATCCTATGGTTCCTGTACCTGCTGCTGCCGCGCAATCGGACCACCGACGTCATTGAGCTGGTGGTTTACATTGGATTGCTGGTGTTGGTCGGAACCTTGAGCTATGAAGGTCACCTGCCGCGGACGCGCAAGATCGTTCCGGGCGAGATCGCGGCCTTGGACTGAGGGCCGGACGCTGGCGCGGACAGGCGATCCCCGCCAGCGGCAGCCGCGCTGCCAACGCATTTTCAAGCGAAGTCAGAGCGAACGGCGCACGATTTCCTGAGCCTCGGAGACGAGCAGATGCAGGTGGCCGGGACTGACAAAGCTCTCCGCATACAGCTTGTAGATGTTCTCTGTACCGGATGGGCGGGCGGCGAACCAGCCACTCTTCATCGTGACCTTGAGGCCGCCAATCGCGGCCCCATTGCCGGGCGCAGCCGTGAGTTTGGCGACAATCGGTTCGCCGGCCACCTCGGAGTCTGTGACATCCTGCGGCGAGAGGCGCTTCAGCTTGTCCTTCTGCTCCGGCGTCGCCGCGGCGTCGATGCGCGTGTAATACGACTGGCCGAACTGGGCCGTGATCTCGCGATAATGCCTGCCCGGATCCTGGCCCGTTGAGGCGGTGATCTCCGCGGCCAGCAGGCCCATGATGAGCCCGTCTTTATCGGTCGTCCACACGGTGCCGTCGCGACGCAGGAAGCTGGCGCCCGCACTCTCCTCGCCGCCGAAACAGACCGTGCCGTCGAACAGTCCCGGCGCGAACCACTTGAAGCCGACGGGAACCTCATACACCGCACGCCGGAGCGATGCGCCGACACGGTCAATCAGTGCGCTGGAAACCAGCGTCTTGCCGATCTTGACCGCAGCATTCCACTGCTTGCGATGCGTCAACAGGAAACGGATCGCGACGCAGAGGAAATGGTTGGGATTCATCAATCCCGCGCTGCGGGTCACGATGCCGTGACGGTCGGCGTCGGGGTCGTTGCCGAAGGCGATGTCGAAATCGTCTTTCAAGCGCAACAGGCTCGCCATGGCGTAGGGGCTCGAGCAGTCCATGCGGATCTTGCCGTCGTGATCGAGCGTCATGAAGGCGAAGCGTGGGTTAACGCGCGGGTTCACGACGCGCAGGTCGAGGCCATAAAGCTCGGCAATCGGCCCCCAGTAGTTCACCGCCGCGCCGCCGAGCGGATCGACGCCGATCTTCAGGCCGGCGGATTTAATCGCCGCAAGGTCCACGACATTCGTCAGGTCGCGAGCGTATTCGACGGCGAAATCCTGCACGTGCGTCGTCGCAGCGGCGATCGCGCGCTCGTACGTTACGCGCCGCACCGGACGGTTGAGCGCGCGCAGGAGCTCATTGGCGCGATCCTGCACCCAGTCCGTAATGTCGGTGTCGGCCGGGCCGCCGTTGGGCGGGTTGTATTTAAAGCCGCCGTCCGAGGGCGGATTGTGCGAAGGCGTAATCACGACGCCGTCCGCCAGGCCGGCTGTACGGCCGCGATTGTACACCAGGATGGCACGCGATATCGCCGGGGTCGGCGTGTAGCCCCCGTTCGATTGGATGACCGTTTCAACGCCGTGGGCGGCCAGCACCTCGAGCGCGGTCCGCTGTGCCGGGGCGGAGAGGGCGTGCGTGTCCTGGCCCATGTACAGCGGACCGTCGATGTGCTGCGCGGCGCGATACTCACAGATGGCCTGCGTAATGGCGAGGATGTGCGCTGCGGTGAAGCTCCCATTCAGCGAGGTGCCGCGATGGCCGCTGGTGCCGAAGCTGACACGCTGGTTGGGGTCGTCGAGATCGGGCGTCTTTTCGTAGAACGCGCGTTCCAGCGCCGCGACGTCGATGAGCAGTTCTGCGGGGGCCGGCTGGCCGGCCAGCGGATCAAGTGCCATAACGACTGGAAGCGTCAGATCATTTCATGCAGCAGTTCGGGACGGGGATTGGGGATCAGGACCTTGTTCACCAGCAGGCCCTTGCGGCTGACCGCCTGCGCGCCGGCCTCGAGCGCGCTGCGGACCGCCGATACGCTGCCGGTGATGGTCGCAAAAGCCTTACCACCTAAAGCCATGGCTAGGCGGACCTCGATTAAATGCACGTTCGCGGCCTTGGCCATCGCATCGGCGCCTTCAATGAGACTGGCCACCGAAAAGGCTTCGAGAATGCCCAGCGATTCCAAAGCGTCGGCGCGCGAGATGCCGCTCAGGGCGGGGAACAGGCTCTCGTGGACATTGGGAATGACGAAAGTGTCCACCAGCGAGAAATCGCCCGTTCAACTGTCCGGCGCGCACGGCCGCTTCCACGTCCGCCACGGCGCCGCGCACCAGAACCATGTACTTGCCGCTGCAGATGGTCCGGGCGAGGACCAGCTCCACGTCGGCGGCTTTCAACATGGCATCCGTCACCGAAAAGCCGGCGGCAATACTCGATAATTCGATCAATCCAAGTGAGTTTTTCGCCAAAAAGCGCTCCTGATTACCTCTCAATTTCGACAAAATCCGCCGTTATTTTGGTCACTCGCCCGGCAATACTGGCGTGGACATCGGCGCCCAGCGCGCCGGCGTCCATCCTCGCGACCGGCGCGCCGGCCTGCACGCGTTGCCCCTCGGAAACAACCGGCTTGGCGGCGACGCCGGCGTGCTGCTTGGTCAGCAGCCGGACACGCGACGGTTCTAGCCCCTGCGCCTCCAGCGGCGTGTGGGCGTCATAACGCTCCACGCCCAGCCGCTGCCGCAGCATCGACTGCGGCACCCGGCGGTACTCCTTCATCGGATGAACGCGCACGGGCTTTTGCTGCTGGAAACGGATGCCGGCGGCGCGCAGATCCTCCTTCGCCGCGTCACATGCCTCCTTCGGATACAGGTCCTCGGGACAGGCGTACAACGTGCACAGGCCGCAGGCGCAACACAGCGCGCCCCATTGATTCCAGTTGTCCTTCCCCGCCAGCGTGAATCCGAGGCTGCGCATCACTTTGTGCGGTTGCAGGTCGTAGCCCAGCAGATAGCGCGGGCAGAACTCCGTGCAATAGCTGCACTGGTCGCAGGCCGAGCGCCCGATCCGCTCCATATGCTCGAGCGGACGGCTTTTCCGCTGCACCAGCGGATGGTCCTTCGGCAGAACGATCAGCCCGCAGGTCGTCTTCGTGACAACGCCCGAAAGATCGAACGTCAGCGTGCCCATCATCATTCCGCTAATGAAAATGCCGAACTCCTCTGACGCAGCGCCGCCGGCCGCTGAGAGCAGGTCGGCGAAACTAGCGCCGACGGGGACCCAGAAACTGCACGGCTTGCGGACCGCGCCGCTGACGCATACAAACTTGTGCGTCACGGGACGGCCTTGCGCCGCGCGCTCGACATTGACCAGCGTTTCAACGTTGTTAACCACACAGCCGACCTGCAGCGGGATGCCGCCCGCCGGAATGAGGCGTCCCGTCGCCGCGTAGACCAGCTCGTACTCATCGCCGGAGGGATAGAAGTCGCCCAGCAGGCAGAAGCCGAAGCCCGCCTTGTCGGCGTGCGGACGCAGCGCTTCGACCGCTTCCTTGTTCTTTTCCTTAACGCCCAGCAGCGCCCGCTGCGCGCCGGTGGCCTCGGCCATGCGCCTGAGACCGGCGACCACCTCGGCCGGGTGATGGCGCATCAATTCGAAATCCTTGTGCAGCAGCGGCTCGCATTCCGCGCCATTGGCGAGCATGAATTCCGCGCGTGCCGCGGCCTTGACCGAGGTTGGATAACCCGCGCCTCCGGCGCCCACGACGCCCATCTCGCGCAGGGTATCGGCCAGGTTGGAGACGGCAGGCATCCCTCTGGCCAGCTTAGCGCAGCCTGCGGTCCCGGCGGCGGGCGGTGGGATGGAGCCGCGGCGCGAATCCAGTAGCACGCGGATTGGCGCTTCCCGGCGGCCTTTCCTGACGGGCATCCGAACGCCGGCAGGACCGGGCGTCCCACACTGCGATGCTATTCTGAAACCAAAGCAATTCGCAGTTTCCCCATGAGTTCAGTTTCAGAAACTCTGCCCCGTGTGCGGTCAGTCCGGACTGCCGTCCGCGACGGAGCGCTGGCTCTCGCGCTGTTTTCGCTGGGGCATCTTGTGGTCGATATTTATAACGGTTCGATGGGCATTTTCCAGCCCCTGCTCGTGAACCGTCTGGGGATCACGCTCACGCAGGCGGGCTTGCTGGGCGGACTGCTGGCGTGCTCCGCTTCCATTACGCAGCCGCTTTATGGTTACCTTTCCGACCGCTATCGCTCGCGCCTGTTTTCCGCTCTGGCGCCCGCGGTGGCCGGGGTTTTCATCGCCGCGCTGGGCGCCTCGACGAGCTACCGGTCGGCATTGATTTTCGCGGCGCTGGGCGGAGTCGGAGTGGCCAGCTTCCACCCGCAGGCCTCGGCCTGGGCCGCGGCCGGCATGAAGAAAAACCGATCCCGCTGGATGTCCGTTTTCATTACCGCCGGCACGCTCGGCATCGCCCTTTCCCCGGCTTTCTATTCAACCTTCGTGGGAGTTTTCGGCTTTCAGAACATCTTCTGGACTGCGCTGCCCGGTGTGGTCATTTCGATCGCTCTTCTGGCCTGGGTCCGCCCGCCGGAGCACATGCCGCGGCGCAGCCAGGCCTTCGACTGGACCCCGCTGCGCGCGGTTTGGAAGCCCATGACGATCCTTTATTGCGGCGTTTTTTTCCGATCGGCGGTTCAAGTTACCTACGCGCAATTCCTGGCCTTGTATCTGTATCGCGAGCGTGGGTATGCGCTGGCTGCCGCCGCCTGGGCGCTGACTCTCTACCTGACGGCCGGCGCCATCGGAGGGTTCGCCGGCGGCTACATTGCGGACCGCTGCGGGGCGCGACGAGTGATCCTCTTATCGTTTGCTTTATCCGTGCCGTTCATGCTCGTCTTTTTCCTGACGAACGGCTGGTGGTCGATTCCCTCACTCGCTCTCGGCGGACTGATTCTGCTTTTCACGATTCCGGTGAACGTGGTAGTCGCCCAAGATCTGGCGCCCTCGCAGGCAGGGACGGTGTCGGCACTGTTGATGGGCTTTGCATGGGGCGCGGCCGGTCTGGTGTTTCTCCCGCTAACGGGCTGGGTCGCGCAGCACACTTCTCTGCACACGGCTCTGTTCGCACTGCTTGTCTTCCCGCTCCTTGGCTGGTGGCTGGCGCACTATTTGCCGCCGGACCTGGGCCGTCGAAATGAAAGGCCGCAGGTATGAAGCGAGCGGTCTGCCTGGTCTCGGGAGGGCTCGATTCGGCCACTACTCTGGCTTTCGCCCGACGCGACGGCTTCGCCTGTTATGCGTTGAGTTTCGACTACGGCCAGCGCCATCGCATCGAGCTGGAAGCGGCGGCGCGCGTGGCCCGCTCGCTCGGCGCGGTGGAACACAAGACCGTCGTGATCGACCTGCGGCTGTTCGGCGGGTCCGCGCTAACGGCAGAGATCGACGTGCCGAAGGACCGGCCGGCTGCGGCGATGACGCAGGGCATCCCCATCACGTACGTCCCGGCGCGCAACACCATTTTTCTTTCCTTTGCCCTGGCGTGGGCCGAAGTCCTGGATTCGTCCGGCATCTTTATCGGCGTCAATGCCGTCGATTATTCGGGGTACCCGGATTGCCGGCCCGAGTACATCGCGGCCTTCGAACGCATGGCGAATCTCGCCACCAGGGCCGGCGTCGAAGGCGCGCACAAGCTTACGATCCATACGCCGCTGATTGCCCTGTCGAAGGCCGAGATCATTCGCGCCGGCCTTTCGCTGGGCGTCGATTACTCGCTGACGCACAGCTGTTACGACCCTGCCGCGGACGGCAGGGCGTGCGGCCATTGCGACTCCTGTCTGATCCGGCTGGCCGGTTTTGCGGCCGCGGGCGCGGTGGACCCAGCGTCCTATCGAGAATGAGAATCGCCGAACTTTTCGCGTCCATTCAAGGCGAGGGGCGGCTGGCCGGGGTGCCGTCGCTGTTCATCCGTTTTTCAGGCTGCAATTTGCGCTGCCGCTGGTGCGATACGCCGTATACGTCCTGGCATCCCGAAGGCGAGGATTGGACGCTCGACCGCATTTTGGAGTGCGTCCGCGAATACCCGCAGTACCGGCACGCCGTCGTGACCGGCGGCGAGCCGATGATCTTTCCCGAGGTCGTGCCGCTTACGAAGGAGCTGAAGGCGGCCGGTCTGCACGTCACCGTTGAAACGGCTGGCACGGTGTTCCAGGCGGTGGCATGCGACCTGATGAGCGTATCGCCGAAACTGGCCAATTCGACGCCCGACGATCTGGTCTGGCGGCCGCGCCACGAAGAGCGGCGCCTGCAGCCGGAGGTCCTGCAGCGGCTCACTACGGAGTTCGATTACCAGTTGAAATTCGTGGTGCAATCCCCCGGTGATCTGGCCGAGATCAGGGCGATTCAGGCGTTGTGCGGAGTGAGCGAGGAGAAGATTCTGTTGATGCCCGAAGGGGTTGACGCCGCCACGCTCGAGGCAGCGTTCGGCCTGGCTGGTTGAGCTCTGTAAGCAGTGGGGCTACCGTTTTGCGCCGCGTCTACATATCCTGCTATATGGCCTGCGGCGCGGCGTGTGATCGCCACGCGCAGGGTGAAGCACGGGCGGCTGGTGCTCTCGGGGACCGGACCGGAGCTGTAGTCGAGAGCCATTCGGTTGCCGCGCGCCAGCGGCAACGACAATAGACTGACAGCGACCTCGCACGTGATTCGTTTCGCTTTGCCTCCGCACGAGTTATGTGCCGCAAAAACCCCGCCGGAAAGTGAGGGGCCGGTGTAGCTTCCCGCGACGCCGCGCTGTAGAATCTCCCTAATCGCCCGAGGCCGGGTCGTGCGAGGAGGTGACCGCATGTTCTGTTCGAGATGTGGACGTCAGCTGGACGCCGGGACAATGTTCTGCTCCGGCTGCGGAGCCCCGGTTGGGGGCGCGGCACCGGCACCGCCCGTGCAGCCGTATGCATCGCAACCGCCCGTGCAGCCGCCGCCGTACGCTCCCGCTTTTCCATACGCGAGCTGGGGCGACCGGGCGATCGGCTACATCATCGACAGCCTGTTCGTGTTCGCCGTAATGATCCTGCTGGGCGCGGTTTGCGGCTCGTTTTTTTTCGCCTCCGCAGTTGGCTTTGGGCATGGCGACCCCTTTTCACGCGCAATGTGCTGTTTCCTCATTTTCCTGTTCCCGCTATCCACGCTCCTGGTCGGCTTGTACAACCGCGTCTACCTGGTCAGTCTGCGCGGGTACTCCATCGGTCAGGGCGTGATGAAGCTGAAGGTGGTGGACGCCCAGGGCGCGTTGCTCTCCCAGGGCACGGCCTTCATCCGGCTGATTGTCCACGCCGCACTGGGCATTGTTCCCTTGCTGCCGTTGCTCGATCTACTGTGGCCGTTGTGGGATCCGTACCGCCAGACTCTGCATGACAAGGCGGTCGGCTGCTTCGTGATCTACAACTCGGATGTCCGCTAGCGTCGCCCGCCGCTGGCCGCCGATCGCCACTGGCATTGCGCTCGTGGCGGCCTGTTTGGCCGTACGAGAGTGCTGCGCCGCCGACGAGCAACACACCTGGTTTCTCGGCCACGCTTTTGGCGCTGAGTGCGCCTTCCGCCTGCGCTTTGGCATCCCATGCCCGAATTGCGGCGTGACGCGCGCCGTCATTCTCGCTCTGCACGGCGAATGGGCGCGGGCGTGGCGCATCGCGCCCGGCGGACCGGCGCTGGTGATTGGAACGCTCGTCTCGGCCGTAACGGTGATGGCCCTCGGGATCATCCGGATGCGAGACGCCGCGCCGCTCGCCGCACGCGCGGAAAGCCTCGCTCCACGCGTCATCTATGTGAGCGCGGCCCTGGTTGTTCTGGTCTGGTTCGCGGGCTGGATCGCAGCCGTGGCGCAGGCGCTGGCAGCGGCCTAGGCCCCGGGCTTAGCCGGCTTTTCCTTGGGCTTCTTGGCCGGTTTCTCAGCCGCCACCACAACCGGCGCTGCCACCGGCTCCGCGACCGGCTTGGCACGCTTCTTCTTGACCCGCTTCACGGCCGGCGGCGGCGGATTCTTGGCCCTCTCGGCCGCTGCCGCAGCCATGGCCCGCGACTTGACCCGGCGCTGCGCGCGGCGCTTCACCCGCGCGTCGTGGCGGGCCTTATCCCCGTTGCGTTCTGACATTTTTGAATCCTCTTTTCCTGAAATTCTGTGGGGCGCCGCGCTACATGTACATCCCGCCGTTGACCTTCAGCACGTGCCCGGTGATGTAGCTGGCATCGTCGCTGGCCAGGAACTTCACGGCGGCGGCGATGTCGTCAGGCTTGCCGAGGCGCTTCAGCGCGATGTGCTCGAGCATCTTCTGCTTCTGCTCTTCGGTCAGCACGGCGGTCATGTCGGTCTCGATAAAACCCGGCGCAATGGCATTCACGGTCACATTGCGCGAGGCCAGCTCCAGCGCCAGGCACTTGGTCAACCCGATCAGCCCCGCCTTCGAGGCTACGTAGTTGGCCTGTCCCGGATTGCCCATCTCGCCCACCACCGACGCGATGTTGATGATGCGGCCCCAGCGCTCCTTGATCATGTGCGGGATGACCGCCTGGCTGACGTAAAAGGCGCCGGTCAAATTGACCTGCAGCACCATGTTCCAATCAGCCGCTTTGAGGCGCATCGCCAGCGCGTCGCGCGTGATTCCGGCATTGTTGACCAGGACATCGATCCGGTGGAGCTTCTCCATAACCGCGTTGACGCCCGCCTTCACCGATTCCTGGGACGTGACGTTGAAATCGAGCGTCATGCACTCGCCGCCGCAGGCGCAGATCTCGCCCGCCACCTTCTCGTTATTCTCGATTTCCGGCGAGGCGACGACGATGGCATAGTTGGCTTTGCACAGCGTATGGGCGATGGCGCGCCCAATGCCGCGGCTGGCGCCGGTCACCAGCGCAACTCTTTGAAACATGGTCACTCCTGCAATCGAACTTGAGAAACCTTCATCATAGTAGATTGCAGAGGTAACCCGTTTCCGATGGCCTACACCGATCTGCGCGACTACATCCGCCGGCTCGAAAAAGAGCAGCAGCTCAAGCGCATCCCCTTCGAGGTGGATCCGTATCTCGAAATCACCGAATTCGCGGACCGCTCGGTGAAAACCGACGGGCCCGCGCTGCTGTTCGAAAAGCCCAAGGGCTCCAAGGTTCCGCTGCTCATTAACGCGTTCGCCTCGGCGCGCCGCATGGCGCTGGCGCTGGAGGTCAAGTCCGTCCAGGAGCATGCCGACCGCATCGTCGAGATGCTCGAGATGCGGATGCCGCAGGGCCTGATCGACAAACTCAAGCTGCTGCCCAAGTTCGCCGACATGGCCAAGTTCTTCCCCCGGACGGTCGCGTCCGGGCCGTGCAAGGAGGTGATCCGCAAGGACAACTTTTCCCTGCGCGAGTTCCCCATTCTGCACTGCTGGCCGCAGGACGCGGGACCGTTCATCACGCTGCCGATGGTCTTCACGTGCAATCCCGAAACCGGCAAGCGCAATTGCGGCATGTACCGCATGCAGGTTTACGACGACCGCACCACCGGCATGCACTGGCAAACGCAGAAGCAGGGCGCAGAACATTACCGCCGACTGCTGGAGGGGGGCGGCAGCAAAGACGCGCGCATGAGCGTCGCCGTAGCGATCGGTTCTGATCCCGCCACCATGTACGCGCCGGTCCTGCCCCTGCCACCCGATCTCGACGAGATGCTGATCGCCGGCTTCCTGCGCCGCGAGCCCGTGGAAATGGTGAAATGCGAGACCTGCGATCTGGAGGTTCCCGCCAACTCCGAAATCGTGCTCGAAGGCTACGTCACGCTGGGCGAAACGCGCACCGAGGGGCCGTTCGGCGACCACACCGGGTATTATTCGCTCGACGATCCGTACCCGGTTTTCCACGTCGAATGCATCACCCAGCGCCGCGATCCCATCTACGCCGCCACCATCGTCGGCCCGCCGCCCATGGAGGACTTCTACATGGGCCAGGCCATCGAGCGCATCTTCCTGCCTCTGATGCGCATGCAGATCCCCGAGATCCGCGACATCTCGATGCCCGCGGAGGGCGTCTTCCACAACCTGATGCTGGTTTCGATCCGCAAGTCCTATCCCGGCCAGGCGCGCAAGGTGATGCACGCCATCTGGGGCCTGGGGCAGGCCATGTTCACAAAAGTCATCGTCGTGGTGGATCAGGATGTGGACGTCCAGGACCACTCCACAGTGGCCTGGCGCGCGCTCAATAACATCGATCCGCAGCGCGACCTCGAGTTTGTCCACGGCCCCGTCGATTCGCTCGACCACGCTTCGCGCATGGCCGACTACGGTTCCAAGATGGGCATCGACGCGACGAAGAAGTTGCCCGCGGAAGGCTTCACCCGGCGCTGGCCGGATGTGATCACCATGTCGCAAGAAGTGAAACAGCGGGTTGACGAGTTGTGGAGGCGGGCGGGTTTGTGACCCCTGCCGCCCTTTCCGTCTGAATTGTGTCTATCATGTACTTAACAGTTCAGTTTGAAACCTGGGATCATCCGAACTTGGAGGTTGTATGCAGCGACGCGATTTCATCCGGGGCGCCGTCAGTCTTTCGGCCTTTCCATACCATCTTTTCGCCGGTACTACGAAGAAGTCGGCCAGCGATGTGATTGAGCTTGGTCCAAAGAAAGTGAAGGTGACCCGCCTGGCGATGGGCACCGGCACCAACGGCATGGGCGGCAGTTCGAACCAGACCCGCAAACTGGGCATGAGCGGATTGGCCGATCTGCTGCGCACCGCCTACGACAATGGCGTGTGTTTCTATGACTCCGCCGACCAGTACGGCACGCACCCTTATGTCAAGGAAGCGCTGAAGAAGGTTCCGCGGGAGAAGATCGCGATCCTGACCAAGACGCACTCCAACACCTACAACGAGATGAAGGCCGACCTCGACCGCTTCCGCCGGGAACTGGGCGTCGACTACATCGACATCATGCTGCTGCACTGCATGATGGACCCCGACTGGCCGGCGCGCAAGAAGGGCGCGATGGACTTCATCAGTGAAGCCCAGGAGAAGGGCCTCATCAAGACCAAGGGCACGAGTTGCCACACCCTCGGCGCGCTGAAGGCCGCCGCCGACTCTCCCTGGGTCGAAGTCGACCTGGCGCGCTTCAACCCCGCCGGCGCGATCATGGACTCCGACGTGGCCACCGTGAGCGCCGTTCTCAAGGGCATGAAAGCCTCTGGCAAGGGCATCATCGGCATGAAGATCTTCGGGGCGGGGAAACTGCGCCACCGCGTTGACGAGTGCCTCCAGTATGCCCTCTCTACTGAGATCGTCGACTGCTTCACCATCGGCAGCGAGAGCGTCGCCGAGTTCAGCGACCTGACGAAACGCATTCCCGCCGCCTCCGTGCGCGGCTAGGACCCCGGGGACGGTCATCTCTGTCCCTCGCGGACTCCAGTGCGACCGTCCCCGATCTCCACCCCATCAAGAGCCGATCCCGTTACGGGGGCAAATATGCAATCCCCGAGTTCAGGCAGAAGAAGAGCGTTCACTCGGAATTGGAAATTGCGTATACTCTGTTGAAAATGCCCGCAAGCCACTGGTTCCAAAAGTACGGGAAACGAGCATTTCCATGCTTCCGAGTGAAGCGGGAGCTTCATGACGCACCGCTGTCCCCGGATTCCCGGATTCGGGATTCAAGAGCGCAATAACAAAAAATGCGGAACAAAGCCAATCTCGCGCAACCCCTGCCCCAACTATAAGATACGCCCTCTGTCAAGAGCGAATAAGGGGCGAAATAGAATAGGCGAAAAAAGAGCGATTCGTCACTGGTGTAGCGGGAGTGTAGAAAAGTGATGAAAAGTGATGAACAGTGATGAATTCGGTCTGGGCCAGACGAAGGGCTGGGGTTTCGGCCGAAGCGGCAAGTTGCTGATCCTGGGGCACATGGCTGCGAGTCCCAGGGATGGACAGAGGCGGACCAGGGGGCGAGGGGCGGGAAAAATCGGCAGAAGTGTAGAAAAGTGATGAATCGGCGGTCGGGAACGGCCAGGCGTCGGCATCCGGGCTGGGGTTTGAGTGTACTCTCTTGAAAATGCCCGCAAGCTACTGATTCCAAAGGTTCGTAGATCGGGCATTTTCATGCCTTCGGGTGAAGTGGTAGCTTCATGACTGTCACCGGATTGAATCCGGGAGCAAATAAATGACGAGGCTCTCCATGGCGGCGTTCGGGCCCGTGCTTCTGGCAACCATCGCGTACGGACAGGACCAAACAGCGGCTGGTCCTCCCTTCACACTGACCTGGACCAAAGGTAGATGCGTAGGATGCAAGACCGCCGCTGGGCTGAGACGGGTTCAGTTTTTGAGTCGTAATGATGTGTGGGCCGTTGGCGAAGGTGGAGCTGACATTACCGGTCCTTTTATCGTCGTCCATAGCACCGACGCCGGCCGCACCTGGAGAGAGATGGCTCAGACATATCAGTACCCCGGCGAGCCAGACGGCCCGCCCGCCTTTTCGTTCCTGGACGCCATGCGCGGCTGGATCGCATGGTGGAACCCCGTGGAAGAGCCAAACATGATCAGTACGCAGGACGGCGGTCAGCATTGGCAAAGCGTGTCTCAGCAATTCTTGCAACGGATGCAAATGGTTGATGGCAGCCGTGGGTACGGAACCGTGGCCGAGAAGTTCTTTCGCACGAATGACGGAGGCCGCTCTTGGGTGGAAGCCAAGATCCCGGATATCGTCTTCATCGATCACTTGCTTTTCTTGACGCCAGAGCTTGGTTGGATCTCCGGCACCGCCGGCGTTGGTGGGAGGGACTTTTTCGTGTTCCGAACTGTCAATGGCGGCCGGGACTGGGAAGAGTCCCGCACAGCCCCGCCACAAGGACCCGCCTGGGTAGAGGATCTGTTCTTCTTCGATCACCAGCGCGGCTGGCTCATCACTTGCGGTTACAACGATGATGGTAGCTATTTGTATTCCACGGTTGACGGAGGAAAGCACTGGGCGCCGGACCTGGATCTGTCATTTCAGGGGAAACGCAAGTCGGCAAGCGTAGTTCGATTTACGTCGAGAGAAAGAGGATTCGTCTTTCTGGTAGACCACGATAACGGGCAGAGCAGGCTTGCATACACCACGGATGGGGGCACACATTGGTACAAGCAGGCGCTGCCGCGTTTCGTTTTCGCCTGCCAAGTCTTCGAAGGCGATCTCTTGTGCAGTGCGGATCGTGGGTTCCGCCTGCTGACCCTACATCCGAAGTGACCGCAGCGGCTGTGAAAGGGGCGGGGAAGGGGACGTCCGTCACCTGGGATTTTGTGACCGTCCCCCCCCAGCGCGGCGTCCGTTGTGGCTGTAATGGTCCTTAGCTCGGCATCGTCGCGCGTCCCTTTCTCCCTTTGCATTCCACTCCTGCGACACGATAGTCTCATCGAGGAAGCACTGAAATCCTCCAACTCCCGAAAGGTCAACCATGGCTCAAATCAAAGGCCCCGCAATTTTCCTGGCGCAATTCCTCGGCAACGAGGCGCCCTTCGACAATCTGCCGAACATAACGGCCTGGGCGGCCTCGCTCGGCTATCTCGGCGTACAGATCCCGTCATGGGACGGGCGCGTCATCGACATTCAGAAGGCCGCCGAGTCGAAGACCTATTGCCACGACCTGCAAGGCCAGACCAGCGGTCTCGCCATCACCGAGATCGCTTCGCATCTGCTCGGCCAGTTGGTCGCCGTTCACCCCGCTTACGACGAACTGTTCGATGTCTTCGCCGCGCCCGAGGTTCACGGCGATCCGAAGGCCCGCGCAAAGTGGGCCGTGCAGCAGGTGAAGTACGCCATCAAGGCCTCGGCCAACCTCGGCCTCACCGTTATGCCGACCTTCTCCGGCGCGCTGCTGTGGCCCTTCATGTATCCCTGGCCGCAGCGCCCCGGCGGCCTCGTCGAAGAGGGTTTCAAGGAACTCGCCAAGCGCTGGAAGCCGATCCTCGATTACGCCGACAAGTTCGGCGTCAACTGCGCCTACGAGCTGCATCCTGGCGAGGACCTGCACGATGGCGTGACCTTCGAGCGGTTCCTCGAAGCCACCGGCAACCACCCGCGCGTGAAGATCCTCTACGACCCGTCGCACTTCATCCTGCAGTGCCTCGATTACGTGGGCTTTATCGATGCCTATGGCCAGCACATCAGAGCTTTCCACGTGAAGGACGCCGAGTACCGGCCCTCGGCCAAGGCTGGCGTCTACGGCAGCTTCTCCGGCTGGAAGGAGCGCCCCGGGCGCTTCCGCAGCCTGGGCGACGGCCAGGTCGATTTCAAACAGGTCTTCACGCGCCTCACCGCGGCCGGCTACAAGGGTTGGGCGGTGCTGGAGTGGGAGTGCTGCTACAAGGATGCGGCGCAGGGCGCGGCCGAGGGTGCGCCGTTCATCCAGTCGTGCCTGATCGATGTGCCCAAGAAGGCGTTCGACGACTTCGCCGGCGCCGCATCGGACGACAAGCGCAACCGCCGCATTTTGGGCGTGAAGTAGTCACCGATGGACTCGCGCCGTTAGCCCGGATATTTCACCAACCATCGGCTGCGGCGCGCGATAGGGCCGCATCTACTGTGTTGCGCTCGGTCGCCGTCCTCGACGTACCATCCAGTACGCCTGCGGGCGTCCCGCAAGCGCGCCTTGTATCTGCAACCCTCTCATCGCGCCTCGCTGCGATCGTGGTGAAACATCCGGGCTAGCGGCGGCTCTCAGGATGGGGAACGGGACATTCGGTCCGTTCCCTCGCCTTCAGAGCCGCATGGAAAGCTATTTCCGGCGCGTGATCCGGTACAACCCCGCGCCGTGCGGATCGAGCTGCGCCTCGAAATCATCTCCAAACACGCCCAGGTCCTGATGCGCCCACAGATCGCGCAGCGCGTACTCGCCGCGCGCCATTTCATCTTCGAAGTGGAACGTCACTTTCCTTTTCTCGGTCGTGAGATTGAACAGCGCCAGGTACTTGTCCGCGCTTCCCGGCACGTCGGCGATCCACACAGCGTCGTGTTCGCCTTTCCGCACCTGCCGGTTGTTTTCGCTGTGCTGATTGACCGCCAGGACCTCCTTGTTTTTCAGAAATGCGAGGCTCTGTTGGGGAGAACTCACGAGGTCCGCGCCGATCATCAACGGCGAACGCACAATGGACCACAGCGACATGAGCGTGTAATGCTCCGGCCAGGTGAACTCCGACATCCGGTCCGGGCCGACGGGATGCCCGTGCAGCGAAATATGGCCGATCGGCAGCATGTCACCATCGGGCCACACATCCGGCGCGCGCCATCCCGACCATGCGTTCAGCAGGTCGAAGTTGTGCGCCAGCGATTTCCAGTTGTCCCAGAAATCGTCCGACAGGCGCCACATGTTGGCGTAGCGGCATACGTGCCGCGCGCGGCCGAGCGGCGTCTCGCCCGGTGACAGGCTCAACACGATTGGCCGGCCGCAGCGGTCGATGGCCTTGCGGATCATTTCTATTTCGCCCGCGTGGTACACCGCCGCCGAGATGTCGTCGACCTTGATGAAATCGACGCCCCACCCGGCGTACAGCTTGAGGAGAGAGTCGTAGTACGCCTGCCCAGCGGGCTTCGTGGGGTTGACACCGTACATGTAGTTCAGCCACGGGCACGTGTCGCGCGGGTTGGCGGCATCCCTGGCCGTGTACTTGGTGCCCAGCACTGCTAAACTCTGGAAATACGCTTGGCGCGGGATCCCGCGCATGATGTGGATGCCGAATTTCAGGCCCTTGCCGTGGACGTAATCGGCGATCGGCTTGAAGCCCGCGCCGTTGGCCGCTGACGGAAAGCGGTTCACCGACGGCAGCAGGCGGCCGTTTTGGTCCATGTCCAGTCTGTCGAGCGGCCGGCCGTGCGAGTCAACTCGCAGGTCGGGATTCCCCTTCCGGTTGGCCAGGTCATCCGGACTGCCCAGCGCCGGGTTGTACCACAGAAAATCGATCACCGCGTACTGCCAGCCATACTCCTTCAGCTCTTTCGCCAGCACGTCAACGTTGGCGCGGAAGTCCTGTTCGTTGATCGTGCAATCGTAAGCGTCGTAACTGTTCCAGCCCATCGGCGGCGTCGGGGCTACCAGCGGCTTCTTGGGCGGTTCCGCCGCCCATACACACGCGGCCAGCGTCGCCGCAGCGGCCAGGCAATTCAGTCTCTTCATGCCTTGGGTCCCTCGTGCAAGGGCATCCTATCGAACCAGCGCCGCCCGGCGCCAGAGCCACACGTCTCGCCGCCGTCAGTCCAGCAGCGCATTCAATTCGCGCATCACTTCGAACGCGTCGGCGACGTACAGCACATCGGCCTTCCCGCGCGCCCAGCCGCAGCCCGCGTCGAGGTTGACGGCGCGGCGCTCGTTGATAAAACGCCAGCCCACCACGTGCGGCTCCTCGCCGTGGCAACACGTCGCCAGGCCCTTCTTATGCCGCGGCGTCGAGCCCGTCTGCCCGACCTGGTGCAAATGCGTGAGGAACGGCAGCACGGCCTCGCCTTCTCCGGCCTGGTTGACCAGCGATTTCGACGAACCCAGCGAGCACTTGGCCTTATGCACGAAGCCTTGTATGCGGTCGGCCGCGTCGGCAATGTGCACCTGCCCGTCTTTCTGTTTCTTGGTCCAGCCCGCGCCCGCGACGAACAGCAGCTCCGCGTCGGGCCGGATGGTCTGTTCGCCCACGCTTTCGGAGACCGTGCCCAGCACCGTGGTTCGTGGAGCGGCCTCCACGTGGACGACTTCGGTCTTGATGGGAGCCCGCGCGCCGTGCCCGTCGGCGGTGGGAAAAGCGCCCGGCTCGGTCAGTACGATCCACGGCCGCCGCGTGCGCGCCACCGCTCCTTCGATGCGCTGCCGGTAGAACCAACGCTTCACCTGGATGGAATCGCCCGACGCCTCCAGACCCACGATGTGCGTGTCGATAACGCCGTTCAGCCGCGCCGCCGCCATGGGCAGCGCCCGGCTCCAGCGCGCCGTCCCCGGCGCCAGCACCAGCGTCGCCCCGGAGGTCCGGATCAGAACCTCGGCCGCGGCCGCGTCCGTCGCCGAGCGCGGCACGGTGAATTCGTCGCCTGGCACGCAATACGCGGCTCCGGCTGTGCCCGCGGCGGCGGCTCCTGCGCCGCTGATCGCGATCTCATACTCGCCCAGCGACGCCGCCACGCCGAGACATTCCCTGGCCGCTCGTCCCAGCGTGCCATCGGCTTCGGTGTGCAGCAAGACCAGTATCTTGTCCATGACCTTCAGCTCCTCAGCCTTTGATCCACTCCAGCAACTCGGCCGCGATCTCGGCGGCGGGCTTGTCCTTGACGATCTGCGTCTGCCGCTGTTGCGCCGGCAGGCTGGCCTGCGTGACGGCAAAACCCTCGCCTTTCAACGCCGCGGCCTTCGCGCGCTGCAACGCCGGCATCATCGCGCGCATGTTCGCCATGCCGGTCTGCGGATGGTTCGGCGGCTCGGGCAGGCTCCCTGTGGCCCACGCCAGCGCCGCCGGCGGACCCGCGCAGCGCGACACCTGGTGCAGACCGCCTTCGACGCGCTCCTTCACCACCAGCGCGCCGTCTTCGATCTTCAGCTCATCCACGGCCAGGAAACAATCCACGATACCCAGCTGCGCCGCGACCATCGGAATCACGCAGCCCGCGCCGCGTGTCGCCGACTCCCATCCACCGAACAGCAGCAACGCCGCTCTGTCGAGGCCCGCAATCCCGCTGATGGTGGCGGCGAGGACTTCGGAAACCTCCGCCGCATCCGTGAACCCGCCGCCCGGTCCGTCGACCGGGATGAGCTCGAACGGCAACTTCTGAGCGACGGTCATCAGCACCTGTTGCAGCTTGGCCTTCGGCGCCAGGGAGACCACGCGAATCGTCGAGCCGGCGTGCTGTTGCGCCAGCTGCGCGGCCTCGTACAACGCGTGCGCGGCCCACGGGTCGAAGACCGCCGGCAGCATCATTTCGTTCTTCAATGCAGGACCGCCGGCGCCCATCACGGGCTCCAGCGTCTGCAGCGGGTCAGGCGCCAGCCCCCCGCAAACAATGATCTGGTAAGGCATAAAACTCCTCGGAACTTGCGGCCCTGGTTTCGTTCTCCTCCGCGGCCGGCCAGCTCCTCAATTCTCCGCCGAGTGCAGGCCCCCCGGCGCGGCGCAGAAGGCGACGTTGGTCACGCCCGGCGCGACCTCCTGCGTGCAGTTCCAGATGCACGCGCCGCAGTGGACGCATTTTTCGCGGTCGAACACCGGCGCGCCGTCCTGGCCCGCATGGATCGCCTCGCCCGAGCAGATCTCGATGCACAGCCGGTCGGCGCAGGCCCAGCACAGCTCCGGGTTGCGGAACACCACGTGATCCGGAAAATCGGCCGGCGCCTGCACCTTGCCGCCCATCAGCAGCGCGTCCTGGTGCGAAATCAGAAGCTGCCCGTCGTACTCGAGGGCCGGCCAGCCGGCGGCTTCCATCAGGGCATCGTGCAGCGGCCGCGCGTTCTTCAGGCAATTCGCCCGAATCTCGAGAATCTGCTCAGGCGTGAGCCGCCCGCGATAGAAATCCTCCACCGAGCGCGGCGGCTTCTCCTTCCCATGACGGAAGCCCAGGGCGCCCGACGTGAACCCCGCCAGTGCCATGCCCACGAACCCCCGCAGAATGCCGCGCTGGAACCCATTCCTTGCGCGTTCCGCAATGATCGATTCCTTTTCCAGCCACGACGACCGCCGCCGCCGCACGTAGCGCGCCTCCAGATGCTCCTTGGTCAACGGCAGTCCCTCGCGCCACAGCTCGTGCACTGCCTCGGCGAGCAGTTTGCCCGTCAGCCACGCCTCGTCAACGCCCGACCCGGTCAGGACATTCGTCGAGCCCGAGCCTTCCCCAATTCGCGCGTAGCCCTGCCCGACCAGATGCGGCTCGCCCCGCCGACCGCTCTCGAGCAGACTCTTGGCGCCCCAACTGCGCAGCCGTCCGCCCCGCAAATGCTGCCACAGCGCCGGGTGCGTGATGAAATGCTGCAGATAGCGATAGCCCGTCCGCACTGGCGAATCGAGCCACGACGGCACGAAGATTCCCACGGAGGCGGCGCGCCCCGGGTGGACGTACAGGAAGCCGAAGATCTCCGGCTCGGGGTAGCCGATGGTGTGCAGTACCGTGCCTTCCTCGAGAGTGCAGCCCGCGGGAAGGTCGACCACCATCTTCATGCCCACTGCCCACTCGTCTCGGGCGTGTCCCGCGGGCATGCCGAAGATCTCGTCCAGGCGCCGGCCCACCGGCCCGATCGGCCCGTCGCCGGCCACTGTCAGTTCGGCGCGTACCTCGCTGCCGTCGGCCGCCAGCACGACGCCGCGCACCTGGCCATGTTCAACCAGCGGCTCCGCCACCGGCGTTGCCGGCCACACCTGTGCCTGGCCCGAGAACATCACCTGCTGGCCGGCCCATTGCATGAATTGACCGAGCGAAAAAATGTAGCCGGCCCGCTTGTGCAGAAACGGCGGGATATACGGCAATTCGAAGGCCTGCGCAGAGCCCGCCAGCCGCTTCAACACTGTGTCCGCCAGCCGCATCCAGCCCGGCCGCCGCGAAGCTCCATGCGGGTCCAGCAGGTACAGCAGCTTCTCGTTGTTGACGCGCGCCGCCAGCGGGATTTCGGCCACGTCCAGCCCGGGCAGCGTCTCGCGGATCGCCCGCGCCCGCGTCACCACACCGGAGACTCCAAACGCGATGTCGTCCGCCCGTTCGTAGCACAGCACCTGCGGCGGCATGCCGGCCATCGCCCGGCTCTGTAGCGGCGCCGCTTCCGGGTCCGCCAGCAGCCGCGTGAGCACGGTCAGAAAACCCGCCGTCGCCGGTCCGAAACCAACGCACACCACGTCCGCATCCAGTCCCGCTGCCGGCGGCTGGTCCTCGATGTTTTCAGGTGGTGGCAATGTGCTCATTCGAGACGCCTCGAGCGAATGTGCGCGGCCCGGGCCTCATTGCGGATAGTCGAGCGCTGCCGGAATCATAACCTTCTGCAGCGACTCCGCGGCATCATCCCGCGCCAGCATCGCCCCGGCCATGCAGCCGTCGAGTTTAGTCCGTAAACGGATGAAATCGCCCAGCCCCACCGGCTGGACGCACGGTCCGGCCTTGGCGTCATGCGTGCCGTCCGAGCGGACATAATCCGACGTGAAGCCCGAAGCGCCCGGCACCAGCCCCTCGATCGCGAACAGCTCGTCCTCGGTCGCGCAGGCGTTGCAGTTCTCCCAGCCCGGATGCCGCAAGTAGCCGTACACCAGCGTCGAACACACCCTCGACACCTCGCCCGCCGCCTGCGCCGCCTGCAAGTGGCACAGCTCGGTGAGGAACTGCAACGTCCCTTCCAGTCCCTCGCCCAGCGCCGGGTTCAGCGGCCCCTGCTCCCTCAGGTATTGCACATCCAGCATCTGCTGCCGCGACGCCAGCAGCCAGCACAGCGCGTCCGCCATGGGGAAGGTCACGCCCTGACGGTTGGGCTGGTACAGCTTCTGCCCGTCCGCGTCGGCGCTATGCAGCAGGTGCTCCAGCGTCCAGATCCACAGGTGCATCGCGGAGGCCAGCGTGCACGCCCCCGTCGCCGGCTGGTGCGACGCCATCCGCCGCAGATCCGTGATCCACGTCCGGAACTGCGCCAGGAACACCTCGTTGGTCATCGTGGCCGTCAGATGCCGCCGCTGCACCGCCTCGGGGCCCTCGTAGGTCGCCTCGAGCTGCGTGTCCATCCACTTGTAACCCAGGAATCCGGGGCAATCCTCGGTGATCCCGTAGCCGCCCATGAGGCTCACCGCCTCGCGCATCATGCGCGACCCGTGGCCCGTATTCCACAGCTTCCCCGCCGGGCAGAAGACGTTGGCCTGCGCGTCCAGCACGAGGTATTGCACCACCGGGTCCGCCTTGAGAGCCTGGTAACGCGACTTGTTGCGCATCGCCTCCGGCCGCGACTCCAGATCGATAAACTCCAGCGCCTCCGGCGTGCGCTTTTTCAGATACTTGAACGCCCCCATCCCGCCCTTGACGCCCGCCTCGGCCAGCACCTGGTCCTTCTGCTTCTCTACCGGATCCAGTTCGTCATACAAACGTGCGGCGGCAAAGCCCAGCGACGCCGACGCCTCTCCCACCGCCCAGATGTCGAGCAGCCGGTGCGTCACGTCCTCTTTCATCTGCAATCCCAGTTCGTACCGCGGTGAGCCCGGCGGCACGACACCGGAGCCGCGGAAGCGGTCGCGCTGGTAGCGGATCAGCGGTTCGATAGCCGACAGCAGCTTGGCCGAGGTCATGATGCCGACCGCCACGCGCGTCCGCCGGAACACCGCCTCAATCACTTCGCCGTGGTTGTAGGTCGGGACGATTTTGCCGTCCACCACTTTGTAACCACCGACGATGCGCGAAGCGGGCACGCGCAACTGCAGCACCGGGTCCGCAGTCGAGGAAAGCTGGTGAACCAGCTTCTTGGTGGGCGTCCCGCGGTCGAAAATGCCCGGGTCGCCCTCTTCCAGAATCACCATGCACGAGCCCTGGATCCGCGGGTCGTCCGAATCCACGGCCGCCGTCACGAAGTTGGCAAAGCCCATGTTGGTGATGAATCGCCCGCGCTTGCTCACCTCCAGCGTCGGCTCGCCGCCCTCCGGCCAGTCCACGATCCGGACTTTGCCAGACAGCATGCCGGTCTCGACGCCGACGAACGGAATCGGCTCGGTCAGCGCGAACGCCCCGCGCCACGGCGTCTTGCCCGGCCCCGGCGCGGCCATACCCATGTAATACGCCCGTTGCTCAGGCGTCCCACGTTCGTGAATGGGCGCCAGCGCCAGGCACCCGGCGAGCGACCCCGTCGCCGCACCTGCGTTGACCCACGCGAGTTCGTAGGCGATCAGAGCCAGCGCCAGGTTCTTTGGACCTTCGATGTACCCGCCGACCTTCGGATCCATGTACGCCGAGGTGATGCCGGCGTTGTCGAACTCCGCCAGCAGCGCGTTCTTTTCCGGAGTCCAATCGTGTGTCAGACGCCCGCCTGCCGCCACCAGCCGCGCCACCGGCCCACGCGCAACGGCGCGCACCGACTGGACCAGCATGGCCAGGTCATAGCGTTCGGAAAAGCGCCATAGAATCTGCCGGATATCGTCGCCCGGCAGAGTCTTGAGAGGTTCATGCGTCTTGGCCTGAGGGGTGGTCGCCATAGAAGTCCTAATTGAATTCTCCCATGATTGAGAGCAATTTGCCTTCCAGCCTCCGACAGTGGGTCAAGTCACGCTGTTTCAATGGAAGCGCACATTTCCATGTTGATTGCTATGGGAGATTCGACCCACCTCCTCTTCTCGGCCTGCCGCCCTTCAGGGGCAATTGCCCCCTCTTCGCCCGTCCCGGCCCCCGTCGGTGCGGAATCGCAGGTGGGAAGGGTCAGGCTAGCCTTTTCCGCCACTTCGCGGTTCCCGTGACCGCACCAAAGCCTTGAATGATATCATCGAGGGTCTTCGATGCCCACGAACCTCGCTGCCGGGTTCTTCCACCGCATTGGAGTTCGGCTGCGCCGGACGCGTATCCGGGGCGCATTGGAATACCTCCTGTTTCCCTGCCACGCGGACCTCTGGGGTGGGCCATTCAACGGCCAGCGCTTTCGCCAGACTATATTCTGCGACCTGGTCGGCGCTTGCCGCTTCGAAGCCATCGTGGAAACCGGGACGTTCCGCGGTTCGACGACTCTCTTCATGGCGACGAACGCGCCCGGGGTCCCCGTCTACACGGTGGAAGCCGACCCCGTCTTCTACGGATTCGCCGCTCGCCGCCTGCGCAAGTTGCCCGCTGTGAAACTGTCTCACGGCGACTCGCGCACATTCCTCAGGAACCTGCCGCTGGCCGGCCAACAGCGCACTTTCTTCTATCTGGACGCCCATTGGAACGAGGATTTGCCGCTGGCCGAGGAGGCTCGCATCATCTTCGAACGCTTCGCGAACTTCGTCATCATGATCGACGACTTCGAAGTGCCGGGCGAGCCCGACTATGGCTTCGATCATTACGGGGCGGGCAAGCGCCTCAGCCTGTGCGATTTTCCGTTCGACCGCCAACCCGGTCTTTCCGTCTACTTCCCCAATCGCAGTGCAGCGCTCGAGTCCGGCAGCCGCCGCGGGTGCATCCTGCTGGCTAGCGCAGCCATGGAGCCGATGGTGAATCAGGTTTCTTCCTTGCGGCGTGGCGAGGGGTAGCGCCGGAAATAGGACAGGTCGGAGCCTCCCCCTCCCGATGTGGATGGTTGCAGGCGGCGGTTGGACAGTCGGGCTTACTGTTTCGGAGGCTGTGCGGCGCCCGGCGCCGCCGGCGCCTGCTTCTGGCTGGCCTCCTGCCGCTTCTGCTCCTCTTCTTGAAGCTGGCGCACGATCCCGCGTTCGCGGTCGCCATCCTCCTTGCGCTTCAGGCGGTAGTAAGTGGTGGCCAGCGAGACGTGGGCCTCGGTGAAGTTCGGGTACTCCTTGATCAGCGCCTCAAGTTCCTGGCGCGCCTGCTCGTTCTTGGACTGCAGTACGTGAATGGCGGCGCGCTGGTACAGCGCCCCGGGGTCCCCCGGCCGCACCCGCAGGGCGCGATCCACGTGCTCCAGCGCATCGTCCGTTTTGCCCTCTTCTTTCAACAGCAGGGAAAGGTCGAGGTTGGAGACATAATCGTAAGGGTTGAGCTTCAGCTCCTCGCGATACTGCACGGCGGCCGCGTCAGAGTCGCCCAAATCCCTGAGAACGCGGGCATAGTAGGAGTGCGCACCGGGCAACGTGGGGTTGATTTCGACGGCCCTTTTGAAGTGCGCCAGCGCAGCCTTGTTGTCGTGGTCATCGTATTCGCTGGTACCCAGCAGCAGCGCCGTCTCGGCCGATTCGCCCGCCCTGAAGATCCGGTCCAGCACCACTTGCGCCAGGTCGGCGTGGTGCAGGTTCAGCAGCGCCGTGCCGAGCATGTAGGCGACCACCTTATCATCCGGGTTCTTGTGCTGCAGCGGCGTCAGCAGGTCGATCACTTGCTGGGACTGGCCCATCTGCAGCCAGCAGTCGCCCAACAGGTAGATCGGCTGCAGCGCATCGGGCTGCATCTTATGAACGGATTCGAGCTCCGCCGCCGCCTGAGGCAGCCGACCCAGCTTGTAATAAGCCAGCGCCAGGTTGAGCCGGATGCCGGGGCTGGGCAGCTTCTTGAGCGCCTCGCGGTATTCCTGGATGGCGGCCTCGAACTGGCCGTCGCGCGCCAGCGCGGCCCCCAGATTGGAGCGGATTTCGGCCACCTCGGGGTGGTCTTTCAGGAACTCGCGGTACAGCCGGATGGCCGTGGCCATGTCGCCCGCGCGATGCGCCTCCTGCGCCTTCTGGACCAGCACCTCGGGCGGGTCCTCGCTGCGGGCGGGCGAGGCGGCGAGGAATATCACGAGCAGAGCGAGCGTGCTGAGCTTCACCTGTCTGGAATTGTAATCAACGCCGGAGAATCGTGCAGCACCCTCCGCGACTGTCGCACGATCCGGGACTCTCTCCGGCGCTCAGTGGGCCGGCGCCCGCTTGGGCCGCCCGGTGGACTGGGTGGTGAGGACGTAGACCACGCTGGTGCGCTGCAACTGCTTCCCGGCGGCATCGATTGCGGTCAGCGTATAGGTCGTCGTTTTCTGCGGCCGGACTTCGAGACAGCGGTTGAAGGTGGGCCAGACCTCGCCGGAGGGCGGGTCCAGATGTACTTCTTTCACCTGCGCCACGCCGTAGCACAGCGACGTCGGGCTGCCTTTCATGATGACGTTGGGGTAGGCGTAGAACTGGATGATCTGAGCGCCTTTGGCCGGGTCCACCCAGTCCATTTCCTGAGTGCGCCGCAGGGGCTTCTCGACGGGCGCGGCATGCGCGCGCCGGTAGCGTTGGATCAGGGGGACCACCGTCCATGCCACGACGCAGGCCAACGCCAGGTTGCCGTAGATCAACAGCTTGCGCCTGGAATCAACGTCCATCGTCTGTGGCAAGCGTATCAAGAATGCCGGCCTGCGCGACTTGAAAATGCGCTCAAAGCCGCAATCGGCGGCGCGGCGAGCCGGCCGCGTTCCCGCCCTGCAAGTAAACCGGTGGATCAGCCCAACTTCGGCGGCAGATCAGTGAGCGGGCCGCGCCATTGCAACTCCAGCTCGATATCGTTGTGCAGACGGTACTTCTTCTGCACCGTCTCGACCTTCTCGCCGCGTAGCTCGATGCGCGATCGGTTGTAGGCGCCGACGCCGGCCTGCTCGCAGTATTGCAGGTAGCCCATCCATTCCGGGTCGATGCCCATGCATTCCACGGCGATGCGATCGGCGGCTACGAAGTCGGTGGACGCAACGGCGAGCCGCGACGCCACGGGCGTGCCTTGCGACGGGCCTTCGCCCTCCATCCCTTCGAAGCCGTCAATCACGCCGATGCCCCAGTTGGGCGAAAGTTTTTGCGCGGTCAGCATGACGTCGTAGTGCGTCTGGCGCACCCCGCCGTGGAAGATGCGCTTGTCGTTCCAATAGCGCTCCTTGCGCGCATTGTGCAGCGGCGAGCCCAGCGCCATGTTCTTGATGTTCAGCGTGGCGATAAGCACGTTGTGCGTTTTCAGCAAGCCGGCGGAGATGACGCACGCGTCCGGGTCGCACAGCCGCTTGGCCAGCCGGCACATCTGGACGTGCAGATCGCCGTCCAGCAGCGGAATGGTCTCGTAGAGGCCTTCCTCGTTGAGGTTGACCAACTGGATGTCGCGACCGGGGAAGTCCTTCGCGATCTCGGTGTAGCGGAAATTCCGGTAGCCTTCGGTCGTGAACCCGGCCGAGCTTTCGGCGATCACGATGGGCCCTTTCCAGCGGGGCGCGAGGTAGTCGATGATTCCGCGGATGGAATCGGCGGGAGTGGCGGCGAGCTGTTTGTTGGTCGAAACGAAGTTCGGCTTGATGACGACGGTTTTCTTGCCGGCCAGCTTGCGGCGGATTTCGTTGTTGACTAACTCCAACGCTGACTTGATGTTAGCGATCCGGTTATCGCCCTTCACCAGTCCCACCGCCGCCTTGGGACCCGTGGGCGCCGGTGCGGGAGCCGGCGTGGGGGGCGCGGCGGCTTTGGCCGCCTGAGTTGCCAGATACAGGCCTACGGACGTGTGGAAGAGGTCACGGCGCGAAAATCGTTGTTCCATAAAGCTTGCCTTTCTTATATAGTATTTGCAGAGCCTAAACTCTGTAAAGGAGAAATTGCATGTCCGACGCTTCCCGCCGAACCTTCCTGGCCTCCGCGCTGAGCTCCGGGATCGGCCTCAACATGGCCGCCGCTCCATCCTCCTCCAATCTGGAGCTGCCCGTTCGCACGCTCGGCAAGACCGGGTTGAAGGTTACCGTCCTCGGCTTCGGATGTATGACAACGTCTGACCCTGCGGTAATCGCGAAGGCCGTCGACCTGGGGATCACCTACTTCGACACGGCCCGCGTCTACCAGAGCGGCAACAACGAGCGCATGGTCGGCGCAGCGCTGAAGCAAGCCCGCAAGAACATCGTGCTTTCGACCAAGACGCCTTCCAAGACGGCCGCGGAGGCCCTGGCGAGTCTGGACACCTCACTGAAAGAACTAGGTACAGATTGGGTTGACATCTGGTACCTGCACTCGCGCGAGAAACCCGAAGCCATTCCGGACGAGCTGTTCGAGGCTCAAGAAACAGCCCGAAAGCAGGGCAAGATCCGTTTCCGCGGCGTCAGCTTCCACGGCGGCCACGCGGTGATGATTCCCTGGTTGATCGAAAAGGGGCACACCGACGTCATACTGTCGTCGTACAACTTCATGATGGATCCGTCCATGGACGGCCTGGTCGAGCAGGCCGACAAGGCCGGCCTAGGCGTCGTTGCGATGAAGGTAATGGCTGGTGGATTCCGCGCCAACAAGCCGGGTTCCCCCCAATTCGACCGGCTCAAGAAAGAAAACGCGATGCCCACTGCGCTGAAGTGGGCCGTACGGCGGCCGTGCGTCCACACCTCCATACCCGGCATCCAGGACCTGGAGATGCTGGACGAGAACTTGAAGGCCGTGGCCACCGGCTGGAAGGCCGACGACTCGAAGATCCTAGCAGCGCACATGGAGCGCATCCGGCCCCTCTATTGTTCGATGTGTGGCCAGTGCGAAGGCCAATGTGCTAAGGGACTTCCGGTCTCAGACATCATCCGTTACGTGAGCTATGTCGAGGGCTACGGCGAGTTCGCCCTGGGCCGTGAAAACTGGCTCCAACTGGAGGCCAATCACCAGGCCGTGCGGTGCGGCGACTGCGCCCATTGCACCGTGATCTGCCCCAAAGGTGTCCGTGTTTTCGACCGCGTTTCGCGCGCTCAGGAGCTTTTCGCGTAGCTTCAAATTCGGCGACGGCGGCCCAACGGCAGCCCGCCTGCGTCCTTCCGGCCCCGTCAACAAACGCGCCTAAGCAATTGGCATATTTCGAGATGTGCTGACATGAGGTCCATCGGCTTACCGCAATCGGGCGTCCGGGAAACCGTCGGGCGGCCGTGTCGGCCGGAGGGCTCCAATTACTGCTAACGGCGTCACGATATCGCGCATCCAATATAATGGACGAAGGTGAAATCACCTGGCTGGTGGCTACAGCCGGGTGATAGAGCGAGGAGCCAGGGAGGTGGTGCATGAGTTGCCACTCGATAGGGCTTCGATTCCGACACTGGGCCGTGTCGGCGTGTGTTCTAGGCCTGATGGTTGTCGGCGGGACCATGCTGGCGCAGGCGCCACCGGTCGTTCAGGTCGGTGCCGGGGGGCAGCCGTTAACTCCGGTCGAACTGGACAACCTCGTCGCACCGATCGCGCTGTATCCGGATCCACTCGTCAGCCAGGTCCTGGTTGCCTCTACCTACCCCTTGGAAGTCGTGGAGGCGCAACAGTGGCTGCAAGCCCATGGGAACCTCAGCGGGCAGGCCTTGGTGGATGCGGCGCGTCAGCAGAACTGGGATCCCAGCATCCAGGCGCTGGTGGCCATGCCGGACGTGCTGGGCAAGCTGACCCAGAATGTCCAGTGGACCACCGACCTGGGCAACGCATTTCTGGCGCAGCAGGCCGACGTGATGAACGCCGTACAGCGCATGCGCTGGCGTGCGCAGGCGAAAGGCAAGCTGGAGTCTGACTCGCACGAGCGAGTGACCACCGAATCCCAGGGCGATCAGTCGGCGATCCAGATCATGCCTGCCGATCCGCAGGTGATCTACGTGCCGACCTACGATCCGGCTTACGTTTGGGGGCCTCCGCCGTGGGGTTATTATCCGCTTCTCGATTACCCCGACCTTGGCTTCGGGTGGGGCTGGGGAATTGACCTCGGGTTCTGCTTCGGAGGCTGGGGCGGATGGGGTTGGGGCGGCTGGGGCTGGGGCTGGGGTCCGAATTGGTTTGGCGGCGGCATCTTCCTCAATAACGGCTTTTTCGGTCGCTACGGCTACGGGAGAGGCCGCGGGTACGGCGGAGGATTCGGTAGAGGATACGGTAGAGGATACGGCGGAGGATTCGGTAGAGGATATGGAGGAGGATTCGGGGGCAGAACGGCGTGGACGCACGATCCCAGCCATCGGCTCGGGGTGGGCTATTCGAATTCGCAGCTCAACAGCCGGTTCGGGGCGGCTTCAGCCGCCTCCCGTAATGCGTCTGGCCAGGCGGGTTACGGTCGGGCCGCCGGCACGGGGTCCCAGTCCAGTGCCAGGAGTTTCCAATCCCAGGCGGGCGCATCGGGCTGGCGTTCGTTCGGCGAGGGCGGGGCGGGCAGCCGTGGTTCTGCCTGGAGCACCGGGACCCAAGCCGGCGCCAGGAGTTTCCAATCACAGGGGGGCACGTCCGGCTACCGTTCGTTCGGCGGCGGCACGGGCCGCTCGGGCTCGACCTGGAGCACCGGCGGAGCCGGGGGGTACCGGTATCCCGGAGGCACGTATGTAGGACACGCCAACATGGGGTCGACGAGAGGGTATGGTTCGGCGTCGCGCGGGTACTATGGTTCGGCGACGCGCGGATACGCCACTCCTTCCTACGGCAGCCGGGGAGGCTATTCCGGCTACGGCGGTGGTGGATCTCGCGGCGGTTTTAGCAGTGGAGGCGGTTATCGTGGCTCCAGCGGCGGAGGCTTCGGCGGCGGCGGAGGGTTCCACGGTGGCGGCGGCGGAGGCTTCCACGGCGGTGGTGGCGGCGGGCGACGATAGGCCAGAGTTTTTCACAACCGCAGTTCAACAACAATCCTGGGCATGACTCATGCGCCCCGCGGTGGCTCGCGGGGCTTCTTTGCAGGCAGAATTGCAGCTGACCCCGCGTAGAAGAGACAACCATCGACCTGCGCCAATTGAGACCTGGTCCCTCGAGCGTCGTCCTTGAAATCATCCAGCCTGAGCGGCGGCTGGTTGATTGGCCGCACCATAGCCCACCCGGTATTCGCGCGTTGGCCGGCGAAATATGCCAGAATCACGATGAAAACAAGGTGTACGCACCGTGATATTCGCATTCCTCCACGGAGTTCCTATGAGGGTCTTGGCTGGATTAGTAGTTTTCGCGGGTTGCTTGCGGCCCAGGCGCCGGATTGCGCCATCGCGCCCGGTTTCACGCAAACGGGCGAGGCGCGCGAGTTTAACACCGATACGCTGTTCAACTACATGGACGGCAACTCGGAGGGTTATTTCCTCTACAGCTTCGTGCGCATGCAGGGGGTCACTTGCAAGCAGGGCGAGCTGTCGCTGGTGCTGGACGTCAGCGAATTCGCCGATCCGGAGATGGCTTACGGCATGTTCACCGCCAATTTCGACAACCGCCGGCCGCGCACAGCGCTGGGCGCAGGCGGCCAAGTCGGGCCGACCAAAGCTATCTTCGTGAAGGGCAAATACTTCGTCGAGTTGAGCGTGGAACCCGAAGGCGAGCATGCCGCGCTACTTGAGGCCGCCGCCCGGGCCATGGAGCGGCGCGTGCCGGGCAGCGTGAGCGTGCCCCCTCAGCTCAGCCTGTTTCCGAAGGAGGGACTGCAACCCGGGAGCCCGCGCCTGATCCCGCACAGCGTGCTGGGTTTGCGGATGCTCGAAAAGGGCTACCTGGGGATCTACGACAACGGGCGGCTGTTCTTCGTGACGGAGGCCTCGCCCGATGCCGCCCAGGCGCTCCTGGCGAAGCTGAAGGCGCGTTTCCCGGCCTGCCGGCGCGACGCCACCGAATTGGCGACGATTCCTACGGCGGCGAGGACCGCCTGTTAGGGCGGTTCTGCCTGTTCCGCAAGGGCGCGCGCGTGGGCGGCTTCGTCAGCGCCGCCGAGGGCGCCGATGTGGCCAGGATCGCCGCGACATTCGCCTCCGGCCTGTAGAACCCCCGATTCGCGAACTGACAGCGAGTCCATGCCCGCCGGACTGGGGCGCTATTTGCTATGCAGTTCGATGACCGCGGCGCGCCATTCGTCGGGCAGCTTGACGGTCAAGCCTCGAGCAGCCAGGTCCGCCCCTTTATAGACGCCTAGCGCGGCGCCGTCCTGCGAGACTTCGTACTCGGCTTGCGGATGAAGCCCGCGCAACTGGGAACGTGCGCGTCTCCTCTCCATGTTGCAGGCGGTAGGCCATGAGCACGGCGCGCCCGGCGTCGGCGGTCGCATATTCGATCGCCATCCAACCTTCCGGCTGGTTGTGATCCGGCTGCGGCGTGAGGTGGTAGACGTCGGCGGATTGAATCACGGCACGGATGCGCTTGTACAACTGCACGTTCCGCCGGGCGTGGTCGAGCAGCTCGGGGCTCCATTCAAAGACCCGGCTGGAGATCCCGAACTGGCCGTTCATCGGGACGCGCAGCATGAAGTCCCACCAGCCGGCGGGCTTGGAAAGATCCACGTGCCCGATGTCATCGTCGCCAACCATCCAGTGGTTGCAGACCTCGGGCGCGAATTGCAGCGTGCAGCTGTAGCCCAGTTGCAGCGAGGGCAGGGGAGCGACCATGTCGGAAAGCCAGGTCGTGTTCGTGTGGCGCACGATGCCGAGATCGAACCGCAGACCGCCGCTGGAACAGTTTTCCACCACCAGCTGCGGGTGACGCTGGCGCAAGGCGTCGAGCCAGGCGTAGTAGTGGACGATATGCGATGCGAGCACGGCGCCCTTCAGCCCGGGAGCTCGCGTCGAAGTCCGACCCGATGCCGATGTTGTAATCGATTTTGATCCATTCGAGCTGGTAGTCGCGGACCAATCGGTTGACCACCGAATTGGCCCACGCACGCACTTCGGGCAAGGCGAAGTTGAGTTGACAGCGCGGGCCGCCCAGGATGGGCTTGTCCTGATACTGCAGGCACCATTCGGGATGACGGTGGAAAGGTATCCGAATCGACGCCCACGTTCTCGATTTCGGTCCACAGGCCAAACTTCATTCCGCGTTCGCGGACGTGCGCGGCGAGTTCCTCGATGCCGTGGGGGAAGGCGGTCTTGTCGGCTTCGTAGTCGCCGAGTTCGCGGCTCCAATCCTTCTTGTTGTACCAGCCGGCATCGAGGACGAAAGCCTCGGCGCCGAGTGAGGCCGCGCTGTCGGCACAGCGCTTCAGCTCCTCGACATTGACCTTGCCCTGATAGGGATACCAGGAATTGAACTGCACCAGCGGCGGCGTGTTGGCGGGGTTGTGGGCGATCACGTATTGGCGCTGGTAACGGTGCAAACGGTTGGCCAGATCGTCGAGATCGCCCGCAGTCCGGGCCAGGGCCGTGGCGGTGAAGGCCACCTCGGGTAGTTGGAACGGAACTCCGGGCTGCAGCGCCAACGCACCGTCGCTGTCGAATTGAACGCGCAGCACGACATTGAGCGGCGATTCTTCAATGCTCGCGAAAGCGCTGCCCGGCGCGCGCTCGAAACTCATGGCCCAGTTGCCGGACCAGGCGAGTTGCGCCGCGTAACCGGCGCCGAGGGTGTCGTTGAACAGGGCGAACCACGGTGAGTAAAGCTCCGTCGAGCGTCCGCGGGCCGACGAGAAAGCGCGCGTGCCCGGCCCCAGCTTCTCCGAGCGGAGTTGCCTCTCCTGACCCCAACCGCCCCACAAGGAATCCAGCCTGTACTCTCCTGGCGGAAGCTGCCAGGCGAGCGAGGCCATCGAATTCACGGTGATCGGACGCTGGCCGGTATTGACCAGCAGCAGCCGCCGCGTGAAGACGCCGGTGTCGCCCCAGGCGTCGTAAACGGCATGCAGTTCGAAGGGCAGAGTGCGATGACGGTAGGTCAGCTCCAGTTCGTTGACGCCGGAAGAGACGGTTCGCGAATGGGAGCTGACGAGAGCCATGGAGGCAGCGGAGATCGGCTGGTTTTCGATTCTCCCCTGCAAATCACCGGCCAGGGCCGCGCCATGGGGCTTGTCCCAGGCGGCCATTCCCTCGGGGCCGAAATACGCCAGCCGGGCTTCCGATCCGCTGCGGGCGAGGCGGTATTCGATGCCGCCGGATCGCAGTTTCAGATCGGATGGCGGCGTTGATGTTTGTGCCGGAAGCACGCCCGCGGCGAGCGCGAGCGGAATAAGAGCCAAGCCGATGCGCGACATAATCTCTGTCCACACTACTTGAACCGGCGCTCGGCCGGGAGGCGGCCGGCAGGGAAGGCTGACGCGAGCTGTGGAAAGGCACCCTGCGCGTGATGGTCTGGCGGTCCTGGCGAACGGCCAGGCGAGCTTCATAATCGTCCGCTGAAAAGAATAAAATCAGCGGACGCTGGCTGGATGTAAACTGCATCGGAAGCGTGTAGAATGGGGCAGGTCGCGGATTCGACCTAGAGATATAGCAGGAAGAGGCGTAAACATGGAATTCGGAATACACTCACTGTTGTTTCGCGAGACTTTCGTCGAGACCGATCTCCCGCTGCTGGACAAGTGCAAGCGGCTGGGTTTTGACGCCGTCGAAATAATTCCTTTCGACCCGGACGGCTTCCCGGCGGCCAAGGTGAAGGCTGCCGCCCGCGATCTTGGCTTGACCATCAACACTGGGTACGGCATGCCGGAGCAGTACAATCTCATCTCGCCCGATCCAGTGATCCGGAGAAACGGGATCGAGTTCGCCAAGAGGCTAGTTGACCTGAGCAACGAAGCGGGTTCGAAAATTCTGACGGGGCTGATTCACTGCGGATGGGGGTACCTGACCGGTAAAATGCCGACTGCGTCCGAGTGGCAGTGGAGCGCGGAAGGGATGCGGGAGGTCGCTGCCCACGCCCAACAAAGCTCGGACCTGGTTCTCGGCATCGAGACCGTCAATCGCTTTGAAACGCACTTCATCAACACCGCTGCGGATGCCGTCAAGCTGGTGCAGGACATCGGCTTGCCCAACGTCAAGGTGCACCTGGATACGTTCCATATGATCCGCGAGGAGGACGACATGGTGGCGGCCGTGCTATCGACCGCCGGCCACGTGGGATACGTTCACGCCTGCGAGAACCAGCGGGGCATACCGGGCACCGGCATGGTCCCATGGGTTCCCTTCTTCCAGGCGCTCAAACAGATAGGCTACGACGGTTGCATCACGATTGAGTCGTTTGACCCGGGCCTCGAGAGCGTCGTCAAACTGTGCTGTATCTGGCGGAAGCTCGCCGATTCCCCAGAACAGCTTGCCACCGAGGGGCTGAGGTTCCTAAAAAGCGTGTACGCGCAGGCGTACGGGCGGGAAGCCGTGGCCGTCTGAGCCCGCGCTCGCATCTGTCTGGCGCGGAATGACAAGACCTTTTGAAAGCCGGCATATGGTGAATCCTGAAAAGTCGAAGTTCGCGTTATTCATCGGCAATCGTGGCTTCTTTCCCGCCGCGCTTCTCGATGCTGCTCGCCAGGAGATGCTGGAAGTCTTGGAAGGCCTGGGCCATGAGGTCCTGGCGCTGGACGCCGCGCTGACCCGCCACGGTGCGGTGGAGACCACACAGGAAGGCCAGATCTACGCGAACTTCCTGAAGCAAGAAGCAGGCAAATACGACGGCGTGATTCTGTGCCTGCCGAACTTCGGAGACGAAACCGGCGCCGTGGCGGCGTTGAAGGACGCGGGCGTGCCCATCCTGGTACAGGCCTATCCGGATGAACTGGACCAAATGGCTCCCGCGAAGCGGCGCGATGCCTTCTGCGGAAAGATGTCGGTCATGGACGTCATGCGCCAGTATCGCGTGCCGTTCACCGCCTTGCAGCCGCACACCGTCCATCCTAGAAGCGAGCGGTTTCGCTCGAACGTCGAGTATTTCGACCGCCTGTGCAGGGTGGTCGGAAACATGCAGTCATTGGTGGTGGGAGCGATTGGCGCGCGAACCTCCGCTTTCAAGACAGTCCGTATCGACGAACTCGCCTTGCAGCAGCACGGGGTGACGGTCGAAACGCTGGACCTCTCGGACGTCTTCGCCAGAGTCGCATCCACGGGCGTGTCCGAGCCGCGCGTTCAGGCCAAGCTGCACAGATTGGCGAGCTACGCCTCCTGGGATGGCGTCCCGCCGTCGGCCGTGGAGACGCTGGCGAAGCTGGGCGTGGTCTTCGATCAGATCGTCGAAGAAGGCTCCTTTGGGGCGGTCGCCATCCGTTGCTGGATCGAGATGCAGAAGCAGTTGAATGTGTCCCCCTGCGTTCTGCTCAGCGAGATGAACGAGCGCGGCGTAATTGCGGCGTGTGAAGTCGATATCGGCAGCGCTGTGACCATGTATGCGCTGAGCCGTGCCTCAGGCAACGTTGCGACCTGTCTGGACTGGAACAACAACTATGGGGAAGAGGACGATAAGTGCATCCTCTTCCACTGCGGTCCCGTCCCTCAGAGCATGATGACCGGGAAAGGCCAGGTGACCGATCATCTGATTCTGATCAACGCTGTAGGCGAAGGGAGGTCATATGGATGCAATACGGGGCGCATCGCGCCTGTTCCATTTACCTTCGGCAACCTGGTCACGGACGAGGGCCAACTGAAGTTCTATCTCGGCGAAGGTGCGTTCACGGACGATGCGGTTCCGGCGGACTTTTTCGGCTGCGCGGGCGTGGCTCGCATTCCGGAACTGCAGAATACGCTGCAAACGATCGGCTACATGGGACAGCGCCATCATGTCGCCGTCACGCCAGGCCGGCACGCCGTCCCGGTGCAGGAAGCTTTCGTGAAGTACCTAGGATACGAAGTGACTGCCTGCTAGTGGATCTCTGCTGGAGCATTCATTCGAAGTCAGGACCGTCGCGAAGCAAAGCGCCTGAAACAGGACGGCGCCTGGTACCGCCTTGCAGCGATGGGTAGCGGAATGGAGAAGCCGGCTACGAGACCATCCGAGATCTCCAGCCGCTGCAACGTTCGCTGAGGCACTATGAGTTCTCTCGCGAGCATCGCGCTCATCCCCAGCGTGAACACCTGTGCGTTCCACAATCGGTCGGTCGAGATGATTAGGAAAACCTGCCGTGACCTAAGCCGATTCTGGAGATCACGAGGCAATGTCTCTTCGGCCCACGCATACTTCTCATAGGCACGTTGTCCGGCCTATGACGCCTCGAAGTCCGGCCTGCTCGGCCTGACGCGCGCCATGGCGATCGACCACGGACCGCAGGGCATCCGCGTGAACGTGATCTGCCCGGGCTACATCGAGACGCCGATGCTGGAAAAGGCGTTCGCGGTGGGCGAGGCGGACCGCGCCGCCGTATTGAAATTCCATCCGTTGGGCCGCATCGGCAAGCCCTCGGATGTCGCCGACGCGGTCGTGTTCTTGGCCTCCGACACAGCCGCGTTTATCTCCGGGGCGATGCTTGCAGTGGACGGCTGCCTGACGGCGCAGGGTCTGTAAGGCTCGGCGCCAGGCGTGCAGGCGCGATCCCGCAGGTTGTAGTCTCGAGAAGAGCTAGGCATCCCGGATCAACAAAGGAGAACGGTCCATGATTACGCCAGGTTCAAACACGCAATCCAATGCTGACGGGCTGAATCCCGACCGCAGGGAATTCGGCAAACTCGCTTGGGCGGGTGTATGGGGCGGAGCGGCTGCACTGGCTTCCACGGGCAAGGCCGCAGCAACCGTGCACCGGAGCGCGCCCGGCATCAAGCTGTGCGGGATGGCCTCGGCGAAGCCGACGGACGACGAATTGCTCTTCCTGCGCCAGGTCGGTGCTGAGTATGTAAGCGTCGGCTCGACGCCCGACCTGCGCACGGCCGACGGGTTTCTGCAGATCAAGAAACGGTATGCCGACGCCGGGATCACGGTATGGAACATCGGGAATCCGAGCGTGCACAACATGCCCGAAGTGACTCTGAATCTGCCTGGGCGCGACCAGAAGATTGACGAGTACAAGCAGTACCTGCGCAACCTGGGGCAGGCCGGCATCTACTATACGACCTACGCGCACATGGGCAACGGCATCTGGTCCAGCGGCACGGCGATGGTGCGCGGCGCGAAGGCGCGGGAGTTCGACATGGCGAGTCCCGACAAATACGGCTGGTGGTTGGACACCCGCTTCCACGAGCCCCTCTCCCACGGCCGCGAATTCACGAAGGAAGAGATCTGGGAGAATTTCACGCACTTCATCCGCCAGGCCGCGCCGGTGGCGGAAGAGGCCGGCGTGCGGATCGGCATCCATCCGGACGACCCGCCGGTGCCGGTGCTCGCCGGGGTGCCGCGCTGCATCTTCGGCAACTTCGAGGGCTACAAGCGGGCGATGGAGATCGCCAACAGCCCCAACGTCGGCATCTGTTTGTGTTGCGGAACGTGGCTCGAGGGCGGGCGTAGGCTGATGGGCAAGGACCCCGACGAGGTGATCCGCTACTTCGGCGCGGACAAGATTTGGAAGATCCATTTCAGAAACGTGAGCGCGCCGTTGCCGCACTTCGTCGAGACCTTCATGGATGACGGCTACTTCGACATGTACCGCATCATGAAAGCCCTGGTGGACGTCAAGTACGACGGCATCGTGATCCTGGACCACAGCCCTGCCATGGTCGGCGGCAACTTCTCCCAAATCGCGTACGGCTTCGCCTACATGCGGGCGCTGCTCAAGCGGGCCGAGGCGGAAGCACAGGCCTAATCGCCCGGCGCGGGTAGATCCGGGATTTCCCAGCGCGTTTATTTCACCAGCGGCGTAAGATTGATTTCGCGGAACTCGACCGGGCCGTGATCCCCTTGCAGAATGAGCGGTCCGGGCTGGCCCTCATTCGCATCGCTGGCGATGGCGGTGAGTCCCTCGACTTCGCCCTTGTCGATCACCTTCTTGCCGTTCAGCACGACGGTCACCTGGCGGCCCACGAAGCGGATGTCGTAGGTCTGCCATTCGCCGGCCGGCTTGCTGGCGTTCTCGGTGGGCAGGATGCGGCTGTAGAGGGCGCCGTTGCCGTGGGTGTCCGGCGGACGGCCGTAGTCGTCGAGGATCTGGACCTCATAGCGTGCCCGCAAGCCGATGCCGCTGTTGGAGTCTTTGGCCAGACGAAACTCGACATGCAGTTTGAAGTTCCAGAACTTCCGTTCGGAGATCAGGTTGCTCGCTCCGCCGGTGCTCGTCAGGAGGCCGTTCTCGACGGTCCAGCCGAATGGCTTGTCGGGGGTGAGGGATCTCCATCCGGCGCTCGTTTTCTTGTCAAAAAGCGCGATCGGTTTGCCTTCGCGCCAGGAGCCATCGTCCTTGTCGCGGATGACCGGCGCGTGAACGCCGGTCCAGTGGAGGGTCGCACTGAGGGAGCCATCGGGCGTGAACGTGCCGATCAGCCGGCCGCCTTCGATGTGGGCCGAATAGACGTGATGGATCTCGCGGCCGCCTTGCTTATAACGAAATCCGAAAGTGAGTTCATTGCCCTGAACCGAGATTTCATCAATCGGGTTGAGTGCGCCCCAGTGGTCGCTGATGAAAGTGCCCTTGGCGGCGGGAGTGCCCGCGCCTTCCAGACCGAGCCACCAGGCCTGAGCAGTGTCGCCGGCGACGGTGATGTCCCAACGGCCGTCGAAAGGGCTGTTCGCGGCGAACGCGACAGCCGAGGAAAGAACCAATAGAGCAAGGGAGCGCATAATCTTCCAGCATACGCTCAGCGGAGCGAGGCGAGAGGGCATCAGCCGGGTGGTCTGCACGCGCTCTGGTCTCAGAGACCAAACCGCTCCTGCGTTGAACGGCAGTTCGAGACGCACCAGCCGCTCCGGCGGCGAAACATCCACTTCACTCAACTCATTTTTGCGCTCAGGCCGACTTGGGCACTCTCCGCGAAGTACAGCTCCACGGCGCGTTCGAGATCGCCGAGCGACAGCTGCGCGGGCCGTTCCTCATAGGCATTGATGGAGGCGGCCGCCTGGCAGATGTCGCGCGGATAGCAGGCGCACAACCCCAGCCCGCCCCGGCTGCGGCACAGACTCAGCAAATGTTCGGCCACGACGGGGTCGAATTCAAATCCATAGCGCGCCGCTTCCCGGCGGAAGATTTCGATGAAGCTCCGGTCGGAGACGGAGCGCATCAGAATCTTGTTGGGAATGCGCCGCAGAAAGGCCGGGTCCATCAAGTGCTTTGGCTCGAGGTTGGTCGCGAAGACGATCATGAGCTCGAACGGGACCTGGAATTTGAGCCCGTAGCTCAGGGTGAGATAATCCACTCTGCGGTCCAGGGGCAGAATCCACCGGTTGAGCAAAGTAGCCGGAGCAATGACCTGGCGTCCAAAGTCGTCCACGACGAGGATGCCGTTGTTGGCCTTCATCTGGATGGGCGCCGCATAAATGTTCGAGGCTGGATCGAGCCTCAGTTCGAGCATTTCGGCCGAAAGCTCTCCACCCACCATGACCTCGGGACGACGGCACACAATCCAGCGCGGGTCCAGTCCCGGACAATCCATGTCGAGCCGATGGTGAACCACGGGATCGAAAACGCAGATCACCTGGCCGTCAACCTCAACCGCGTAAGGCAGGACAACGGCATCGTCGTAAATCTTCACCAGCCGCTCAGCCAGGCTGGTCTTGCCATTGCCCGAAGGACCGAAAAGGAATAGGGATTTCTGAGAAATGAGCGCGGGCCCGACCTTGTCGAGCACCTCGTTTTCCACGACCAGGTCGGAGAAGATACGGCGTAACTGGTATCGGTTGACCTTCAGCCGTGCCGCTTGCGCCTGGACCGTGGACTTATACACCTCGAGGGATACGGGGGCCGGCCCGGCGTAATGGCTGGCCAGTTGCCGGTCCGCGGCGAATTTGTGGCCTCCGCTGGTCAGCCCGAGCATGAAATCGTGGCCTTCGGTACCCCGGATCTCCACCAGCTTTTCTTTTTGGAAATGCCGGAACACCGCCTCGATGATCGGAGGCGCGAGTTTCAGCTCCCGTTGCAAGGAACTCAGGCTGCTGACACCTTCGAGGTTGAGCCTCCGCGCCACCAGGTCAACCACCAGGGACCATGGAATATCCAGGGCGTCCGGTTCAATCGGAGCGGGTGGCACGAACAAAGGCGCTCGCAGGGCTTCGGCCATACTAAAACAGCTTCACCACAACTTATTGTGGACTTTCTCCCCCAAACTCACAGCATATACCGCGCCGCACTCCAATAGCTAACCAATTGCATCATATTCCCATCCAGGCGGCTAAATGCAAACCAGATAAAAGGAAAATGGCCGGAGTGGCGCGCCGCCGACCGGTGGGATGGGCCGCTGAAGCAGCACATCTCTGAGAAAGTCTATTCCCTCGGCAGCCGCAGGTTGCGCTCAATCAGATCAACCCGTTGACGAACGCAGGCAGCGCTGGACAAAGCGTCGGGCGGAGTATTCAAAACGTAATCCAGAAGCCGGTCCACGGTCGTGCTGGCGACGTAAGTACGCGTGTCGGAGGCGCTGTAATAAATGAGAACCTCCTCGCCCCGGCGCACCCAGCCATTGGAAAAAACTACATTTGAAACATCGCCGACCCGCTCTTCGCCCTCGGGCGCCAGCAGGTACCCTCCGGGCTTGGCGATCACCTTGTAGGGAGTTTCCAGGTCGCACAAGAAACAGTACAGGACATAGCGCAGACCGGCCGCGGTATTGCGCACACCGTGGGCCAGATGGAGCCAGCCCTTGCCCGTTTTCAATGGCGGCGGACCTAGTCCATTCTTGACTTCGTTAATGGTGTGATACTCTCGGGCGTCGAGAATCACCTCTTCCTCGATGACCGCGTGTTCGATGTCTCTGACGAGCCCCCATCCGATGCCTCCGCCGCGGCCAGCCTCGATGAAACTGTCTTGTGGACGGGTGTAAAGGCCATATTGCCCGCCGACGAAATCGGGATGCAGGACGCAATTGCGTTGCTGCGCCGATGGTGTGCGCAGGTCGTCCAGGCGCTCCCAGTCCTTGAGGTCGCGCGTTCGAACGATGCCGCACTGCGCTACGGCTGACGAGAGGTCGCCGGCCGGCGCCGCAGGATCCTTGCGCTCGGCGCAGAATAAGCCATAGATCCAGCCATCCTCGTGGGCCGTCAGGCGCATGTCGTAGACATTGGTTTCTGGGTCGGTGGTTGCCGGCAGAACCACGGGATATGTCCAGAAACGGAACTTTTCGATACCGCTGTCGCTTTCGGCGATGGCGAAGAACGATTTCCGGTCAACGCCCTCCACCCTGGCCATCAGCACGACTCCGCCGTGCCACGCCATGGCGCCGGCGTTGAATGCGGCGTTGACCCCCAGGCGCTCCATCAGGTACGGGTTGGTGTCCGGATTCAGGTCGTAGCACCAGAACGGCGGCGTATGCGCCGCTGTCAGAACGGGATGGCGGTAGCGTTGAAACCAACCGTTCGATTCGAGCCAGGGCTCGTTCGGCCGTGCCAGAAGTTCTTCGTGCGCCGTGAACAGGCGCTCGCGCTGAAGCTGGAATTCCGTCAATGTCATGTGAATCCCCCGCGGAGGTCGCGGCGCTGTCAATTACTCGTCGTGCTCAGCACGTCGATCGAGCACTGACGGAACGGTGGAGCCGGAAACTTGAGTCCACTCCACCGTCTCATCCTGTTGGAGCAGGCGAGACGCGCTGCGGGCGTCCTGCCGCCGCCAGACCAATGCGTGCAGCACCACGCAAGCCGCGAAAGTAAGTGCGCTGTAAAGGTAGTAAAACAGATGAAGCGGCAGCACGATGGCCACAAACAACCAGCCGCGCTTCGAGGCCAGAAAGCTGTAAAACTGCCGGTTGAGCAGGACGGCGGCCGCCAGGGGCAGCAAAGCCCAGGCTGGGGACAGCTTGACAAAGGGGCCGGCCACCGCGAGTGCGACCGATGCCAGGACGAGGATCGCCGTCAGACGCTGTGACACGGCCAGGTTCAGATCGTTGGGAAGCCAGTTGGAGCGCAGAATCAGGCGCGTCCACGGGACTGCCCGGAACAGGATGTCGCCCCGGATCATTTCAAAAACGCCCCACGATTTGAGGTGTTTGACCTGAATGCCGGGATCGAGGACGATGCGGTGGCCGGCGGCTCGCAGCCGATAGCCTAATTCAACGTCTTCCGTCGAGGCGTGGCGATAGCACTCCTCGAAGCCGCCGAGCAGCCCGAAACACGGTGCGCCTGACCGCACCGCAGCCCGACCAGAATGTCGCCGCCTCGAGCCTGCCATTCTGGTGAACGTAGTGATGTAACAGGTTTCTGTACTGCGAGATGAGCCCGGAATCCCCAGGCTCGTCGTCATACGATCCGAACAGCGCGTCGATGGACGGATCGGCCTCGAAACGGGCGCGGATCAGATCCAGCGTATCGGGCCGCACGCAGACGTCGGCGTCCACGAAAACCAGGACGTCTCCCGAGGCATGGGCCGCGCCCAGATTGCGCCCAGTCCCCGGTCCTCGCCGGCCACTCGTTCTGAGGATTGCCATGCCCGCCGATTCCGCAATCGCCACGGAGCCGTCCGAAGATCCATCATCGACGACGATGCTCTCGTGTGGCGGGGTGTTTGAACGCTTCAGGCATTCGAGGCACTGCGGCAGAAATCGCGCTCCGTTGAGCACCGGGATAATGACGGAGAAGGTCAGCACTGGGTCGAAGCCCAAGTTTATCGCAACCGGCTGCGACAAGTCGGTCAACCGCCCGTGACCCAGCGCAGCACATTGAGCACCGGGGCCCGCCATTCCGCCAGTACGCGCAGATCGACCAGGGCGCAAACGGCCACTGCGGCGATTCCGCAGCAGGCCACCGTGGAGCCGTCTCCCACCAGCAGCAGAACAAAAATCGGAGCCAAGGGACGACTATAGCCGTATGGATTGTTCCAGTATCCCTTGCGCGTCAGCAGCAACAGCAACAGAAGGTTCAGTGCCAGGGCCGTCTTGAGCACGGCAGGCCGGGTTTTTCTGAGCCGGACGAGACTGAGAAGAATTGCCCCCATGGTGGCGCCGAGTGAGATGCGGTCCAGCAGGCGGGCGATCGGCCGGAACGCAGGCGGCAGGCCAGGGTACTGCGGCGGATCGAGAACGCGCCCCAGGATGCCCCAGTTGGGCCTTGGAATCACCCACCTTGGGACGCTGGCGTGGAGTTTCAAAGCGGCGGGAGGCAGGACACCAATCAGGTAGCCGTACCAGCACAATACCGGGATGACCGCGGTCGCCAGCCAGGCGCTGCGCCGAAAATCGCGCTGGAATAACGCCGTCAGCACGGCCGCGGCGAGCAGCAGCACACCGGTCTCACGGACCAGACATGCGGCGGCGAGCGTCACCCACACCCAGCGTTCACGCCCCGTCTTCACCTGCCAGGCAAAACAGGCGGTCAATGCCGCCAGCGCTATGTCCACCGTCATCGAGTCGATCGCGACCAAGGTGGCTGGGACGATCAGGAATAGAAGGCCGAACGCCGGGTGACGGCCTTCCGATGCTGCAATGCTCCCCAGCCAGTACACGCCGCCGAACAGGAAGGCGGCCATGACTATGATGTAGGCGCCATCCACCAGTTCGTCGCGGCCCAACGCCAACATCCATGCCAGCAGCGGCACCAGAATCCGGCGTGAGCGCAGCATCGGAGCATCAAGATACGCGGCGGTTCCGGATCGCAGAAACGGGTCATGAGCGATCAGCCGGTAGTACTGCCCATCGAAGCCCGTCGGATGGGGGTTGCGGAATATGCTCCGTTCCATCCGCTCCGGCATGGGCCTTTGGCTGCCAATGCGGAACAGACCGGTCCAGTTGCCGGCGTAGTTCACATGAACCAGCGCGGCCTGCCAGCCGAGTACCAGCACAACCGCGATTGCCGCCCACTGCCATGGTTGGCGCAGACGGCGCGCAGCGGGGGCCGCGCTTCCCGAACTGGTTCCGGCTGAACTTGTTTCGTCACATTCCATGGGATGGATCTCTGTTGGGCGCTGTCTCCATGGCATCATCCCACAAAACAGGACTAGGGCCTGCTCACACTACCCGGACGGCGGCGACGGGAGCCGGTTTTTCCGAGTTCCAGGAGCGAGGAGCGACGCATACCGGGTGTCTGCGAGCGACGAGCGACGCCGAAATCGGAAAAACCGGCCCCGTCCCTCCGGGTTGCGGCGAAAACCGCTTCAGCCTTCGTTGTCGTCCTCGCTTTGGAATGGCCAAAGTCATCGTCCTCCGCCTCGTCTGAGGCGCTTTTCGCGCGCAACGCCATCCGTTCGGGTAGTGTGAACAGGCCCTAGCTCAACGGGACGCAGAGAGTTGGTCGGGGCCAGGCATTTCCCGGCTCAGAGTTCCGCTTGGAACACGGGCAATGGGATCGCCCGGGAATGTGCGAGGCGGACCTCTGAGACGAGCATCAGTCCTGGATGCAGCCCGGCGTCCGGTTTCAGCGGCACCTCAATCTGGTTTGCGCTTGCGGCCCATCCGGAAGAAATCCCGCACGATTGTGGTGATGCGCCGTTTGGACGCGATCCGGCCAACCGGCCATTCGGGTGCGCTGAAGCTCGGCGATTCGACCACCATCGGGCCCCAATCGACGCGCTGGTCCAGCTGCACACCCACCACCCATCCCAGGATGTCGCAGGTCCAGTAACGGGTCTGGCCGAGAATAAGGCTGTTGGAGTAATGGATCTGAACCGGCGTATTGACGGCAATTCTCTCGTCAACCAGCAGGCTCAGTCCGCCTGCGGAGACATCCACCAATTGGGCTCTGGCGTTGCGGGAGTGGCCCTCCGGATCGCGCCAGCTCACGTCGACTTTGGCCGAGCAACGGACCCGTTCATCTTTTCGACGATCTTCCATCGCTTCCGTCCGCATACCGGCCACCTTCCCTGCCGCCATGCAAACAATCGACACGGAGGAACCGGACCATTAAAACGGCGCCCACGTCCATTGTGCCATTTTGGGCGCGCAGGGCAAGGGTTAAGTACTTGGCGGGCACCGCATAGGCCAAATAACTGGCCCACGAGACGAGCTCGGAAGCCGCGCTGGAAAGATACTGGCACAGAAAGAGGAATATGGCGGCCCCTAGGCCACGATCTCCCTTTTTTCGCGGTTCCACAGCACCCGTTTGCCGGCATTGCGGTAGGACAGGTTGGCCATGTGGCATGCCACGGCGGTCCCGCACCCGAATTCCACGTTTTCCACCGGTTGCTGGCGCGAGCGGATGCACTCAAACAGGTTCAGGAAATGATCTTCCGTGCCCTCCCGCTCCTGAGTGAAGCTCACACTCTGGCGTTGGGGCTGCTGGCGGGCGGTTCCGACGTCGGCCAGCGGGTCGTCCTTGTGTTGCGCCAGGAACACATCCTTCGTATCCTTCGGCCAGCTCTCCAGCGGGTAGGCGTAATCCTCCACCGGGTTATACGGAACCAGCCGGGCGCCCTCCTCGGTCAGCTCGATGGTCCCCTTGTCGCCCATGAAACGGACGATCTCGCCGCCCTCCCAGTTCGAGACCAGGTTGGCGCTGACCTGCACCTGGAACGCCTTGTAGTCGTAAAGCGTATTGTGGATGTCCGGCACATCGCGATCGCCCTTCCATTGGTAAATACCGCCGTTGGCGACCGCGCTCTCCGGGTACTGAACGCCCATCAGATAATGCACGCGCGAGAGCAGGTGCACGTATTCGTCGCCGGCGATGCCCGTCCCGTAGTCCCACCAGTTACGGAACTGGAAGAAGCGCTGAGCATCGAAGGGCCGCTTGGGGGCGTTGCCGAGGTAGCGTTCCCAGTCGACGGTCTTCGGGTTCGCATCGGGCGGCACGGGGTAGCGCCACGCTCCGATGGCGCTCGGCCGGAAGATGGAGCACTCCACCATGAACACCGTGCCAATCTCGCCCGCATCCAGCCACGCTTTGCCCTTCTTTGTCGACGCCATGCTCAGGCTCTGGCTGCCGACCTGGACCAGCCGCCCGGTGGCGTGCGAAACCCGCGCCATCTCGAGCGCTTCCGGGATCGTGTGGGTCATCGGCTTTTCGCAGTAGACGTCCTTTCCGGCCCGCATCGCGTCCATCGCCACGGGCGCGTGCCAGTGGTCGGATGTAGCGATGATGACGGCCTCGATATCCTTGCGGCCGATAATCTCCCGATAGTCGCGCGTCGTGGGTGTGTTGGGCTGAATCTCGAGGGCGCGCCGCAAGTGGCCATCATACAAATCGCACACCGCGACGATCTTTCCACCGGCATTCAACGCGGCCTGCATCAGTTCGAGGCCGCGAATGCCGGCGCCGACGATTCCTAGCCGAATCGGTTCCGTAGCGCGCTGCGGCAATGTCTGCGATTGAGCGGCGAGCGCCGCGGCCCCGGCCACGGAAGTCCCGAGGAAATGGCGGCGGCTTGAAAGTTCGGAGGGCATCTCATCTATCCTTTCGCATATCCATTGTTGGCGACCGACATATTACCACTTGTGCGCCCGCATTCACATGACGATCGGCGCTCCGGGCGCGCATCCGCAGACGCCGGCGCCTCGAGTCACTCTCACGGCGGAGCGGAAACCTGGCGGGCTGTCACCCCAGACTGGGTGGAAGAGTCTCCGCCCGGATTGGCGGCTGGGGCAAAGATGTATCTAGGTCGTTTATCTACAATTCGGCGCGGAAGGGGAGACTCGAAATACTATGCGCCGGCGCGTCAGATCCTAGGCCGCTGTGGGCAGAGCGTCTTCCCGAGAGCGATTGAAAGGTGAGACGCTGACAGATTTGGGCCAGTCGCGGCGGTTGTCACAACCGAATGGCGCTTTGGTTCCCTCTAATTGGCGCTTGACTTTTCGTCCGGCAGCATCCAGGACGAGAGCGGCGTCTCACAACGTCCCTCCGTCCGCCGGACCTGGGCTCCCAAAGGCGAAACCCCGGTCCTAATTCACTCCTTCAATTGGTCGAAGATGTCGATCTCCACGGTCCTCGGCTATCGCTGGGACGGGGATCGCAGTCGGCTATTCTTTAGACCCGTAAAGGCAGCTACAACACGGAGAGCCTGATCGCGTTTCTAGAAGATCTCCGGCGTGAACTGCGGGGCAAAAAGGTCATCCTGGTGTGGGATGGACTGCCGGCGCACAAGAGTCGCGCCATGCAAGACTACTTGCACGCGCAGCGCCACTGGCTCACGGTGGAACGCTTGCCGGGCTATGCCCCGGATCTCAACCCGGTGGAGACGCTGTGGTCCAACATCAAAGGACAGGAACGGTCAACCGTTGTGCCGAGGACCTGGAGGAACTGGACGTGGCCGTACGCGCTGGCATGGCGCGAGTCGAGGATTCCGGCAAGTTGCCGTTTTCCTTTCTGCAACACGCGAAGCTCTTTTTTTGAGCAGAATGTCACTGTATTATGCGAGATTAAGTAGGTGTATTGGGATAGGTTGGGATAAAGGCATGAGCTGGTTGGGTAGTGCGCGCTCATTACGACTGCGTGACCGCCTGGTTGGGGAGACGGTCAGTCTGTTGGTTACAACGCTGCCCTTTAGCTGGTTAGAACCCCGCACTGTCACGGCTGGTTCGAGTCTGACCCTCAAACATTAATATATGTTTCAAGGCCTGAGCGCACACTCGGCCCGATCAGGAGCTGCATTCGACTTGCCCGAAGGCAGTTTTTCCCCTAACCTGAAAATGACGAACCTAGGGAGCAACAGCCCCATGACGATTCATCTCACGCCGGAACAAGAGCGCCGGATTCGAGCAGTCCTCAGCCGCGGTGCTTACCAGTCCGTTGAGGAAGTTGTTGAGGCTGCCTTAACGGCCGTTGAACAACGAACCGTGCCGGGCTTCGCCGGTACACCGGAAGAACTCGACACCTTGCTCGCTGAAGGGCTTGCCTCGAAGCAACTCACGGAAGACGAGTTTTGGAGTTCCGTCAGCAAGCGAACGGATGCGCTCCTTGCTGACATAAGACCGGCCACCATTCGTGAAGGTTTTGTATCGACAGACCGCCAGCGACGACATCGTGCGTCAGTTCCGCTATTACCTCCTCTCCGTGGATGCTCCCGTGACCGCAATTCGCTTCCGGGAAGCTGTCAGCCGCACCATTCAATCACTAAGTCAAAATCCCCATGTGGGTCCGCGATATTCTTCTAGCAACCCGCGACTTCTACCCCGCAAACTGTGAATCATCGCCTGGGCACGGTCCGCTGCTGTGTCGTTTCCATACGGTCAAGAAATTCCCGCCGGCCAAGTGCATTTCCAGCGCCGCTATACCAAACGATCGCCGCTCGGCTACGGCCGGCCTCGCCCCGCCATCGCGCGGGGACTTCGCCTCAAACAGGATCGGCGGGTGATCGTGCCGCTCTCGGCCGAAGAAGTCGCGAAGTTCTGGCAGAGCTTCCGCACCTATCGCGATTTGGCTCTCGTGGGCTTGATGCTCCTCGACGGCCTGCGTTCCTGCGAGGTCTTGGGACTCCAGCGGGAAGACCTGCAACTCGCTGACGGCCAGATGCGTGTCCACGGCAAAGGAAACAAGATGCGCCTCCTGCCGCTGCCCCCAGAGATCCTCGAAGTCCTGAGACATTACCTGCACCTGGAACGTCCACTGACCAACTCCCCCGCTTTGTTCGTCTCTCTCAAAGGCCGGCAGCGTGGCCAGCTCATGACCCCAGCTGGCCTCCGCTCGCTGTTCCGCCATCATCGAGTGCAGAGTCGAATCCCTCATGCCCACCCACACCGTCTGAGGCACTACGTTTGGTTCTGATATGGTGCGGGCGGGGATGTCGCTGCCCGCCTTGCAACATCTCATGGGCCACTCGCAAATCGCGACCACGATGCTTTACGTCGAACTCGCCCCGCAGGACGTCTGGCGCGAATATGCCCGCGCCATCGAGAAGCGGACCCTTTTGGAAACGGCGTCGATTTGAGTAGAGCACTCGCTGCTGCTAAGGCCATCTATGGAGATCAATTCGATCCTGCGACGACGGTCCGTGCTTTGAGCTATTTCGCGGATGGGGACCTGCCCAGGCTCCCAAGTCGATTGAGAACGCATTACAGAGTGCTGCTAGAAAGTAGATTAGATGAGCTTCCAAGATTGACAGGGAAGCGAGGGTTGGCTGTGCCGGGCAGAGAACGATGATTTATTCCAAGGAACTTCTGGCGGTCACAAAGCGCATATTCTGGTTTGGCACGCCAGAAGACGCACTGGAATTCCCCACGCGCTTTCTAACCTATGCGATGACCTACGCCTCGGATGAGGACATCGAAATTCTCCGGAAGCACTTCAGCGATGACGATTTCAGGGCAGCGCTAGATAACCCTGCGCCTGGAATTTTCGATCGGAGCTCGTGGGCCAAGTGGAACGAACGCTACGGCCGCATCCCAGTTCCACCGCTTCCAGGCGACAAATTCCCGCGTGGATCCGGCTGCCATTGCGGACTTCTTCCCTGCAAAATCATAAAGTCCGAGTGCAGCGTGTCCGCCGATGCTTCGTGTCCCTCTTGACTTTTTTTTCCACGATACTATATACATATAGTAGGCTTTAACTGGACGACGAGTGCTTGGCCTCGGCCGGCCCAGTGTGGACGGGATTTGTGCCGGTGGACTGGAGGTGCGGCCTTGAATATCACCACCTATATCGTCGAGGAGCAAACACCCGAACGGCGACGCATCCGGGGAAACTGGAACATCTCCCCGCTTTGGGAGAGCAAAATCCTTCTCGGCGTTTTGAAGCAGCAAGGGCTGGCCGGCAAGGGATTAGTGGAAGCTTTCGAGAGGTGGGCGCCCACACTCATCGGCGTTTCCCGCGTTGACATAAACAGAGCGTACGCTAAACAGACCGCTCGTGATCTTTCTGACTACATTCTGGTGCAACAGGCAGACAAGGCGCTTCGCTACAAGCAGCTACCTCCTGAGGCCGAAGGTTTTCGGCTGGTGCTCGCGAAATCGCTGGGTTCGCACAACACGCAAACTGTTATATCCGCCCTGGACGCGCGAAGGGTAGGTCCAGAACGAGGTGGCGCTATCGTTCCGATAAGGAGCGGAGTGCTGGAGAGAATCAGAGCATCACTGGGGGTAGAGGCAAGTTTGGCTGGCGCGCGTTCGTCGGACGCGTTGCTGAGCACGAACGAACTTGCAGGTCTCACCGGGTTTGCGCCCAAGACCATCCGCCGTTGGGCCTCCCGGCGTCTATTGAACTTCATTAGAGTTGGTAATCAGTTTGCTTTCGGCCTGCGGCCGTGGAACTGTTCCTCGCGCAGCGCGAAGTCCGAAAATAAAACCAACTTCCCGCGCCCTTGAGCTACCAATGCAGTTGCTGGCGGAAGCGAGAATCTGTCCGCCTGATTGATCCGCTCGTGATGCCCGTCGGACTTTTTGTCCGCCGAGCGCAGGTATATTTGGGTTGTCGAGATGTCCGAGTGCCCGAGCTCTTGCCGCAGTGTTTCGATGTCGACGCCCTTCTGGTGCCGTCGCGTGGCGTAAAGCACCCGGAAGGCATGGCACGGCTTCCGAGGCTCTTGACCTGGTAGCCTGCCCGATTGGCCTTGTCGAGGAGGGAATGGATGATTCGATCCAAGTGCTTGCCCACCGTTCCGGTTATGGGCGAGGGAAAGACGAGAGAATCTTCCGGCGCGTCACCGCGAAACCTCTTGAGGCAAGCTAGCAGAGGGTCGCTGATTGCGATGACTCGCTCTTCATAGTCCTTTGGCTTGAATCCAAGCTCAGGCTTGAACCGCACCGAAACAGTTTTCTCCTCCCAGTCGACGTCGCTCCACTCCGCAACGGCAGCCTCACCGATGCGGAAACTGGTCCCCACGAGGAACCGAACCAGGGCCTCTTCGGTGTTGTCAGCAGCCTGGAGCAATGCAGCTATTTCTTCTTCAAGGTAGGTCGAGTACTTTTTGTCTTGTTCCGTTTATCCACATTCACGGGCCAGTCTTTCTTCTGTACCCAGTCTTCTTTCGTGACATGCCTCGCAATTCCACGATCGTTCAGGAATACCTTGGTTTTGAGGAAGCAATTGAACATGGTGGACTCGCCGAATCGGCGGTCTGTTTTTGCCGATTGGCAGTTCCGCAAAAGGTGCACGTAGTCGAGCATGTCGTCCCGGCGAATCTCATCGAAATACATCTTTTTGCAGCTCTGGACAAAGAGATTGACGGCTGTGCGGTAGCCAATGTAGGTCTTGCGTGACTTCTGTTTGCTGCGTTCGAGGTACTCCCTAGCTGCGTCAACGACGGTTTTGCGCGGTGAGCCAACAGGTCTGTTAGACGGTGTGCGCAGCGTCACCTCGCGCACCTCGTTGGGTGTTTCTCGGTCATCCATGTGCAGGAGGGCAGCATGCGCTCGGGCGAGATCTTTACCGATACGGACCGGGGTGCGCGCACCGCCGCTGCACCGCAAATAGTAAGTTGCTCCCGCAATGGGAATCGGCCGGTGCGTCTTCGTGAACTGCACGTTGACGAAGGGAAATCTTCCGTTGCCGGCGTTGATGCGCGCGATGAGCGTGTAGTGCGCCATGGGCTGTTTTCCTCGCAAAGCCTGAAAGATTCATGTTGGAATGCAAGAAAAAACAGCCGAGCTGGCAACAGTAGCGGGCAACAGTTAGCGGTTTTCTGAGGTAAGTTCTTCGTTTTCTTCAAATGGTGGAGCCGATGGGATCGAATCCACCAATTATATGGAAACGAAGGAGTTTTGCGGCGCACCTCGGCCTTCTAAGTCATTGAAAGGAAAGCAATGGAATCCTTAGTGCCCCCTTATTGCCCCGGAGAATGCGTTGCGGGTCACTTGCGACGCCCGGCTGTGGTTCCCTGAGAAAAGCCATTTCATATTCTAATTTAAGGTGAGGTAAAACTGGCTCAGAAGACTGACAAACCACACAACAGACTCTCTCCGTTCGCATCAGCGAGCCCCTCCGCCAGCGGCTAGAGCGCGCCAAGCAGCTTGTCGCGGCAAAGACCGGGGAGAGTCGACGCGAATGAATTTGAATTTCTGGGTGTGACCGGAATGCATTGGGCACTCCACTGCCTATGCGCGCGCTGGCGGTTCCGCGAGATGAATTGCCAGGACCTTTAGCCTATTAGTGTCCGAAGTTTTGCGCGCACTTCAGCCAGTTCGGCCGCCGATATCTTCCCTTTGTGCTTGGCACGCCTTTTCCGCCAATCAAGGCTCTTGACCTGATCTGCCAGAACTGCGCTCGGGCTCGCGCCCGCGATCACCACTTCGAAGGGATAATACTTAATCTGCGTCGTCATCGGGCAACAGACCATGAGACTCGTCTTCACGTTGTACGCAGCGGGGCTCAGCACAACTGCGGGCCGGTGCCCAGCCTGTTCATGTCCGGTCTGTGGATTAAAGCTTATCCACACAATGTCACCGGCGTCGGGCACATAAGACCGCACCATTACAATGCCTCTTTGCCAACAGGTCTGCCGAATTCGGCTTCGTCATGCAGATTCTCAACTGTGATCTGCTTCACCAGTTCGGCCAGATCATACTCCTTGCGTTGTGCCGGCTCGATGACGATGCGGCCGGACTCTTCGCGTACGTCAACGGCCTCGTCTAGATCCAGGTGCGCGGCCTGCATGACGGCAGCAGGAATTCGCACCGAAGCGCTGTTGCCCCATTTTTTTACTACGGTTCTCATAACGCCGTTACTCCTGTAGAGACATTGTAGCAACATCCTCTCATAACCTCAGGCCGAGTGTCAACAATGTCGATACAACGATGTCGATACAACGAGAGAAGACGCCCTATGATCAAAAAAACCCCGTCGTGCCCGTTGCCTTACGCACGAACCTCACTCCAAGCGCAGGTTCATGATAAATCAGGCGCCTACTAGACTAGGGTTTTGCACTTTTTGAGCCGAATTTCACTCGGCGGTACCTCAGATAATGCTGGACCTAAATTTGTGAATATCACATTAACGATAGGTCCTGACAGCGTATCGTCGAACTTAAAACCGACGGAAAACTGGCCGGGCACATCGAGTACGGCACATGAAACTCTTCGGTTCTTGTGACGAAAGTGCAGCAGGAACTCATGCGCCACGCCAACATTCGCACAACGATGTGCGTCTACGGAAAAGCTACGGAGGTGAGCAAACGCGAAGCGCGCCGAAAGAGTGTGCGCATGCGCTGGCAGCGCAAGCGGTAGCAGTACTACCGGACTCTTTGTAAGTAGGTGGTAATAAATAAGTTGGTGGAGCCGATGGGATTCGAACCCACGACCTCCTCGATGCCATCGAGGCGCGCTCCCAACTGCGCCACGGCCCCACCGTCGAGAGAATTTGATTTTAACACAACCGCTTGAGAGAGAGTACACGCAGGCAGGGTCAAGTGTTCCGGGAAGGGCGGTGGCGTTTGCGCAGGTGTGCGAGCAGGGCGCTGTGAGCGCGGGTGAGAGAGCGTCGCCGAACGAGAATGGCGCTGATGGTGCGCGCAGCTTGAGGATCGGCGATACGGACAAAGCGGCAGGGCGCGGACTTGTCGATGGCCATTTCCAGGACGACGGAACCGCCCATGCGGGCGCCAACCATGGCGAGAAGACTGGAAAAATGTCCGCTTTCAAAAACGATGCGAGGGTGCAGGCGAGCCCGGTCGCAGACGGCGACAGCCGTGTCGCGAAAGCAGTGTCCGTCGCGCAGAAGGAGGAAAGGGGCGAGGCGAAGATCGGCGAGGTGAAAAGAGTGGCGGTGAGCGAGCTTGTGATACTTGGGAAGCGCGGCGAAGAGACGCTCCGTAAGGAGGGGGAACGCTTGGAATTCGTTGCCACGAACGGGCAGGGCCAGGACGGCAAGATCGATGGAGCCGGCGCGAAGGCGCCGAGAAGAATGGCCTTCGGCCACGGTGAGTTGGACGTCGAGAAATCTTTTGGGGAAGGCGCGAGAATCGCGGGAAGGAGATAAGGAGCCGCGGCGGGAATTACACCGATGGTCAACGGCCCAGCAAAGAACTGCTGGCGGGCGAGAAACTGGCGCCGAGCGCAGCAGACTGAGAACAGTTGTCAGTTTTCAGTTGTAAGCATTCAGTAAAGGCAAGAGCGACGGGACGGGCTGAGAGGCTCGCGCGTTTTTTTTGGTCTCCACGCAGGACAGCAAACGATGTTCTCAGCTTGACAGGATGTGTGTACCATGGTACATATGTACCAGAATTACGCCGGAGGGCATATGACCGAAGTCGAAAGGGTACAAACCGGGGTTCGCATGGAGAAGCGGCTGCTGAAAGTATTGAAAGGATTCGCCGAGTTGAAGGACATCACTCTGGGAGACTTGTTGGAAGGCATCGTGCTGCACGCATTCGAGGGCAAAACACCGTTCGGCAAGGAGTCGCTCGCGCAGATCGGCGAGTTGAAGAAGATTTATGGAATGACCTTGCACGCGAGCGACAGCCACAAGCTGAAAGAGAAGGCGGCGTGACCACGGGGATAAGGTTTTAATTTTCAGTTGTAAGTTATAAGTGAGGCAAGAAATGTGGGGCGGGCTGCGAGGCTCGCCTCGTTTTTTTTGGCCTGAGATCCTGCCACGATTCCTCGACTCCAGGACGGGAAACGACGCCATCCTTCCGGTCGGAATGACACGCGGATGGTCCATCAGAGCAACCCCTTCGGTCGGAGTGACATGGTGATGACACAGGACCGCGAACAATCGAACCAAGATGGTACGCGTGCTGCTTTGGCGGCCATGTCCTACGTTTAACATCGCGAGCGGGAGGAATTTCAGTAGAATGCAGACATCATGGCGAAACTAACCTTTCTGGTGCGGCCGAGTGTGTAACGGGTTCGAAATATTTGGTGGAGGCGGTGGGCAAAAAGCTGCTGGTGGACTGCGGATTATTTCAGGGAATGGAGAATCTGAAAGAGCGAAACTGGAATCCGCTGCCGGTTGATCCGAAGACGATCGATTACCTGGTGCTGACGTACGCGCATCTGGACCACACGGGATGGCTGCCCGTGCTGGTGCGCGATGGGTACAACAAACCGATTTATGCGAATCCGGCGACGATTGAGTTGACACAAATTTTGCTGAAGGACTCCGGCCACCTGCAGGAAGAAGAAACGACGGACGCGCAGAAGCACAACTGGAGCAAGCATGCGGAGCCGCGTGCGTTGTACACGAGCCAGGACGTCGATCCGGTGCTGCGGTGGTTGCGACCGATGCCGCGCAATGGAGGATATGACATTTCGCCGGAGTTTCACCTGGAGTCATACGATGCGGGACACATTCTGGGGTCATCGAGCCTGGAATTGACCATCACTGAAAATGGAAAGAAAACGGTGGTGGTGTTTTCGGGAGACATTGGAAGATACGACCAGCCCATCCTGAACGATCCCATGCCGCCCGTGACGAAGCAGATTGACGTGCTGCTGTGCGAGTCGACGTACGGAGACCGCGAGCACGAGACGGGCGACCCTTTGCAGCTGTTGGGCGACATCGTCAACCGGGTGGTGAAGCGTGGGGGGACGATTGTGATCCCGGCGTTTGCGATCGGCCGGACGCAGACGTTTATGTATTACCTGCGGCAACTGGAGAATTTGCAGCGCGTTCCGAAGGTGCCGGTGTATGTGGACAGCCCCATGGCGCTGAGCGCGACGGACCTTTATCTGAAGCATAAGGAAGACCACGATCTGCAGTTTGCGCGGGATGAACAGAACGGCGGCGATCCACTGAGCGTGCACGAATTCCACTTGACGCGGAGCGCCGCGGAATCGAAAGCGATCAACGATGTGAAAACACCGAGTATCATCATTTCGGCGAGCGGAATGGTGACGGGAGGGCGAGTGCTCCATCACCTGGCGCACAGGCTTGGAGACGCGCGGAATTGCGTGATCCTTGGGGGATTTCAGGCCGAAGGAACACGTGGGCGAGCGCTGCAGGAGGGAGCGAAGACCCTCAACTTGTTTGGGCAAGTAGTGCCGGTCCTGGCGGAGATCGTGGAGATAGGACAGTTCAGTGCACACGCGGGAAAGAGCGAATTGTTGAGGTGGCTGACCGGATTGCAAGTGCCACCGAAGCAGGTGTACTTAACGCACGGAGAACCGGAGGCCGCGCAGTCGTTGCAGCAAGCAATCACAGAGAAATTTCGGTGGAAGGCGGCGGTGGCGCGTTATTTGGATGCGGTCGAGGTCGGCTCGTAAGAGCCTGTAACTATAAGAAACCAATGAAGATACGTATTTTGGAATAATTTGTGAAATAGTCCCCTGGCCGAACGGCGCTGTTGACAAATATTTTACTAAATATCTTTCGAGAGCCGAGAAACATTTCGCAGGGAACCCTCGTCTATACAAGCAAGACCACTCGCGGGGTAGGGGACTAACCACCACAGGGCAACCGACCGTCGGTCTCCTACCCCATAAAAACCACACACAGATGAATGTGCTGCCGATGCGCACCCGATGCAGTCGTGCGCGAATTGGGTTGAACGGTTTCTACTGTCAACCGAGTTGCTTCGACTTGGGATCTCGGCGCGATCCCTCCACTGCGAGCCGCGAAAAAACGCGGCTCTTCGGTCGGGATGGCACCGCGCAATCGCAAACTGGGCAAGAGCGTCGATCGAGGATCGACTACTGCAAAGGCAAGGAAAACACCCCAAGAAGGCCCGCTTCCGTAAGCGGCCGCTACAAAAAGTGCCCGGTTAGCGGGAGGCGAGGACGGCGCGCTTCGTGGGCGTGTCGCGAGACATGGGAGGAATTTCCTCCAGGTCGAGGTTAGCAACGAACATGGGCGTAGGTGCGACGCGTCCCCAGCGATTCAATTCGGATTTCGCGCGAAGGAAATTAACCTCCTGGCGGAAGCTGAGGTCGAGAACGATTTTGGTGGTGCCGCGATAAAACTGCTGAGGAAGCTTCAAGAGCGGCTTTTTGCCGAAGTCCTGACCATCGGCGGAGCCCCAGATGGAGACGTCGAGGGATTCCTGCTCGATCTGGTCGGAGATTTTCAGGACGCACAAGAACGTGCGGGAAGCGCTGGAGGAAATGTCGAAGGATCCGCCGTCAGTGTTGGCAACGAGTTTAGTTTCCGCGGGGATCAGTGAAAGTTTCAGGGGCACAGTTTGGTTCCCTTCCCTCTTCAGCGGCAGTGTAACACAACGCGAAAAAAGTGCGTTGTGACATTGCCACAGGAAATGCGGCAAGACAAAAACCTGTAGAGGCTTCTTGGACGCGTCATTCTACACCCCATGGCGAGCTTTCCGGCCAGTGGCGCAGGGCGTCCGCGGCCCAGCCGGTGGATTTGTCCGCGTGGCACGTGGTGCCGGGATTGGGGATTTTGTATTTGTCGGTCATGGCTGGTCTGAAGCTGTGGGCTCGCACCTTTACGCCCGCAATCGTAGTGGCGATTTTTGGCATGTGACAGGCGATGCAACTGCTTCCGGTAGATCCCTTTTTGTGATGGGTATGCTCTTCGATGGTTACGGTGTGCGGCCGGCGGCAGGATCGACTCAACAGAAAATCCGAGCGAATACCACAATAAGTGCTACGGTTGCAGTTTTGCGAAGCGGGATTCGGCGGCGGCTAGGGTTTCTTCTTTCTTGCAGAAGGTGAAACGGACTTGCGCCGAGCCGTCGCGAGCATCGTTGTAGAAGCTGGAGCCGGGCACGCAGGCGACACCAATTTCCTGGACGAGATACTTGGCGAAACTGACGTCGGGGCTTTCCGAAGCGCTGCGAATATTGCTGTGGGAGCTTGAGGCGTGAAGTGTCGGTCATGATGTAGTAAGCGCCGCGTGGCTTGTAGATGGTGAAGCCGGCATTTTCAGGATCGTCAGCAGTCGCTGCGCGCTTTTTGGCGTAAGTGGCGGCGAGATTGTGGTAATAACCTTGCGGCAGGTTCAGGGCGAGCGCGCCGGCCTGCTGCAAGGGAGCGGCGGCGCCGACGGTTAGGAAATCGTGGACTTTGCGAATGGATTGCGTGGCCTCCGGCGGAGCGATGGCCCATCCGACACGCCAACCGGTGACACTGTAAGTTTTGGACATGCCGTTGATGACGATGGTGCGGTCGCGCATGCCGTCGATGCGCGCCATGGAGATGTGCTCGTTGCCATCGTAGAGAATGTGCTCGTAGATTTCGTCGGTGATGCAGAAAGCGTTCCAGCGCACGCAGAGATCGCGAATGAATTCGAGTTCGGCGCGTGTGAAGACCTTGCCGGTGGGATTGTTGGGCGTGTTGAGAATGATGGCTTTGGTGTGCGGGCCGAAAGCGGCGGCCAACTCCCTTTCGTCGAAGGTCCAATCGGGCGGCCGCAGTTTGACGAAGCGCGGTGTGGCGCCGGAGAGGATCGCGTCGGGGCCGTAATTTTCATAAAAAGGTTCGAAGACGACGATCTCATCGCCGGGATTGATGATGGCCATCATGGAGGCCATCATGGCTTCCGTGGAGCCGCAGCAAATCGTGATTTCGCGTTCGGGATCGACGCGTAATGCCCTGGGTGCGCGCGAATTTTTCGACGATGGCGTCGCGGAGAGGCTTGGCGCCCCAGGTGATGGCGTACTGATTGATGTCGTCGGAGATGGCCTGGCGCGCGGCTTCCTTGATTTCGCATGGGCGCGGCGAAATCCGGAAATCCCTGGGAAGATTGACGGCGTCGTGCTTCATGGCCAGACGCGTCATTTCGCGGATGACGGATTCGGTGAATTGCTCGGCCTTGGCGGAAAGCATGCGGCGGGCAACCTGGGTGGCGTTGTTTTCGGGTGTGGACATGGGAATAGATTGTAGAAAGGACAATTTCGAGAGAGTTGACGAGCGCTGGGTAAAGGGATATCAGAGATCAGTCATAGGAAACACTATTTCGACGGATGATTGCATCGAGCGAAGGGTTGAGATCCTTCGGACTCATCGAGCGGCTCCTCGGATGACACGCTTGCTTCGAAGTTGCGTGCGCAAAAGTGGCGGCGAGCCGCGGCACGCCAGAAGGACGCTGCCGCGGAGCCGGTGCTGCACCGAAGAGAACATAGGCGACGAGGAGGGAAGAAGCAGATCCCTCGCTTCGCTCAGGAGCGGGGACGCGGGGTGGGATGACAGGCGTGGTGTGGGATGGCGGTCCGAGTAGTGGCCCGCCTCGGACGGCGGACCCTACACAAAGGCGGCCGCGGCGGGTTAGCGGAAGTGGGTGGCGGCGGAGACGGTGGATTTGGGGACTTGCCGTAGATTTACGATACATGAACGCGTTGCGAAGGACGATCTGTACATACTCGCGCGTTTGCGTGAAAGGAATGGACTCGACGAGTTCCGGGATCTCGTCGTAGGCGCGTTCAGCTTTCCAAGCGGCGATGCGATCTTCACCGGCATTGTAGGCCGCGGCAGCGTATTCCGGAGCGCCGGTCGAGCGAGTGAGGTCCGCGATGTAGAGCATGCCGAGCTGAGTATTGATATTGGGATCGAAGAGCGAGGATTTGATGTAACGGACTTTGCGCTGCTTGGCGAGACGACGGCCGGTCTTGGGAAGAATCTGCATCAGGCCGATGGCATTGGCGTGAGAAACGACGTCGGCTTGGAATGTGGATTCCTGGCGAATCAGTCCAGCGGCGAACATGGGATCGAAATCGTTGCGTTCCGCTTCGCGGCGCAGCGTGGATTCGTAGGGTAGGGGGAACAACACTTTCCAAACGTTCGCCGGAACTTCGCTGAATTTGCGGGATTCGAAATTGGGACGGCCAAGCGCCCGTAGTTCATGCCGGAGGCGAAGTGGCCTTGATCGAAGGCGGCTTGTGCGGCTTCGACCAGAGAAGCGCGGCGAATCGGTGGCGCAAACGCGGCCTTCAACTCCAGTTCGGCGGAAGCGTCAAACGCGATAATGCGAAGGCCTGCGCGCGTTTCCAACGATCTTGAGCACGCCGAGAGATTGGCTCGTCGAAGGGACGAAGCGGCGGCGCGGCGGGAATTTGAGGCAAGAAAATCGGAGGGATTTTCCTCGCCGGGGCCGAGTTTGTCGAGGCGCATGGCAGCGTGCTCGCCCAAAATATGTCGTGGGGAAACGTTCGGCAGCTTTGCGATAATAGGAGCGAGCGTGGGCGGGATTGCCGCTGCGTTCGGCGTCACGTCCCAACCAGTAGAGAGCATTGTCTGCGCCGGCCGATACCGGATACTTGCGCAGGAAAATCGTGATTTTGTCGCCAGCGAAAGGCTGATGATGCAAGATAAGCGAGCCAGGCAACGCGCCACTCGGAATTGTAGGCATTCTTCCCCGCCGGGAACATCAAGAATACGCTGGTAGTAGCCAGCGCCTTGGCACGATCGAGCTGAACCCAATAATAATTGCCAGCGGCCATGAGGGCTTCGTCGGTCCAATAAGATTTGGGATATTTCTCCGCGACTTTTTCGATCGCGGTGAGCATGTCGATCTCTTTTTTCTCAGAGCGGTAGGCCTGCGAAAGATCGTAGAGGCGCTCGGCATCGGCCTCCGGATCGCTGAGGGTGAGTTTTGTGAACAAAGCGGCCGCCGGCTTGGGATGTTGGCGGCATTCCGCGGCATGAACCAAGGCGCGTTGACGAACAGGATTGGCGGGATCCTTGAGCATGGAAGCGAGCTTTTCGTATTCGAGCGCGCGCTTCTTTCCACTTGTGGGCGTCGTAGAAATCCTGAGCGCGTTGGTCTTGAAGTTCGGCGGTGGCGTAGGGAACGCTGCGCAACTCCTTGTTCAGGCGAGGAAGAGCAATGCCGGCGTCTTTCGATTCATCCGAGAGAGGAAATTTGTAGTAGAGAGTCTGGTAATCCTTGGCAGCGAGAGCGAGTTTGCGCGGCTTCGTAGGCGCGAGCGCGCTCGAGCAAAAGAGCAGGCTTCGAAGCAGCGGAGGGAGAGGTATGCGAGAGCCTCAAGTCCGTCTTGCGGGCGGCCAATCAAAATGGTGGTGGGAACATAAGCTTCGAGCAATTGATCCTTGACGGCAGTGTTTGGATAATCCTTCAGAGGGTGGCGAAATCCTGCGCGGCTTGCCGTTTTTCTGGAGGGCGTGCTCGGATTGCGCGGTCAGAAGAGCGTGTATTCCTTCAGGAGCGGGTCGCCATTGGCTTTCTGGAGCCAGGCAAGGGCTTGCAGGCAGCGCGCTTTCGAAAAGTCTTCATAGCCGACAGCGAGAGCGGCGCGTTTCCCCCAAACGCTGTTGGCGTTTTTGTTGGCGAACGCGGCGACCTTCTCATCGCCAGGGACGCCGTGGCGGAGATCACGAGCCAGGGGAGCCAGTTCCTTTTGCAGCGCTGCATCTTCCTCGGTGGAAGCATCCAAAGCCGGCGCCGTGGTTTCTGGCTTGCATCCAACACTGCATGCGGGAGATTTTGGCCTGACGGGTTTCTTCTTCTTTTTTGGCACCTTGTGCAAACGCTCCGGAACCCACAGCAAGGGCCAGGCAAGCGCAGAGCAGCAGCGCGAGGCCTCGGGAAACGCTGGCGCGGCGACAGCGAGAGTTAGCGGGACTTGCTGGTCGTGGCGTAGGGATATTCGCCGAGAGCGGAAGCGTCTCCGTCGGCGAGGATTTCCACCATCCAGCGATAGAAGTAATCCACCGGATGGTCCATGATGGGTCTGAATCTACGATCGTATTCGCGATGGGCTTTCTCAATGTCATCTTTCAATCGGATGCAGATGTCTTTCTTCTCGCGGCCCAGTTTCACCTGTTCCGGACGTAACATCTTTATATCCTGCATCGAAACTTTTGCAACACGATTTGCGCGCCGGTGAAGCTCTTGTTCCTCAGGAGTCAACTGGTTGGTGTCGAAGACGCTGTCCGACGCTACCGCAACTGCCGGCACTTCCGATTCTACAGCAGCGGGTGATTCCGTGGCGGGCTCGAAGCTGTGGGCCGGAGGCTCCATAGGTAACGGAGCGGCTGGGGTAGATACAGCCGGGGGAGCCGCGGCCTGGGGCTCGGGGACAGGGGTGACCGGATGCACGGGAGCCGACGGGGCTTCCTGGACGAAAGAACCCATGGCCTGGGTGATCTTTTCCTCGAAGGGGCTGCGCGGGGCCGACTGCAGGGACATGGCGATGAAGCGAGACAGGACTTCCAGAGAGGCAGAGAGAGAGGCGGCTGCGGATTGCGCGCGGAGCATGGGAGGCAAGGCGTTCGCCGGCCGGCTGCTGGAGCAGGCGGCAACCACGTCGCTCAAGGCCTGATTGAGGGCTTCGCTGGTGCGTTGAATGCTCTCGAGGTTATCGCGTAGGGCGCGGGCTACAACTTGCTCGATCGAATTGGCTTCTAATGTCATGCCGATTTTGGCGGTATTTTATTCAAACTTCTCCCGCTTTTCATTGTGCGGTCGGCAGACTAGGGCGTCAACGGTTCGGGGATAGGGCTGTGCCTAATCCGTGCTTAGAGCGGCGTCCGAAGGTCTGTGCTGAAAGCGGCAATGGCCTGCAATTGGGAGTAAGACGCCCGCCTCAGCCGGACCTTTTGAAGGTGTCGAAATCAGTGGGCCGAAGGGGATGGCTCAGGAAGAGGCGATGCACCCGGGGAGTGCTTCGCGTCGCGGTAATTAGAAAGCATTTCATCCCATGCCTTAGGCTGGATGGGTTTGGAAAGATAACCGTCCATTCCTGCGGCAAGACAGCGCTCCTCATCACCCTTAAGAGCATGAGCAGTCAGGGCAATGACAATTTGGTGATGGGAAGAACCGAGTTCCCCCTGGCGAATGGTGGAGACAGCTGTCAAGCCATCCATTTCGGACATCTGGATGTCCATAAAGACGAGGTCAAAGGCTTGGCGCGAGAGAGCGTCAAGCGCTTTCAAGCCAGTTGCGGCAAGGGTGACGCGATGACCTCTTTTTCCAGCATTCGCACCGCAAGGCGCTG
>CAVWRA010000002.1:0-42932 GCA_963757265.1 Terriglobia bacterium | reverse complement strand
ACAGGCGCGTAACTCCATCAAAAGAAAGCCACTTAGCTCATTGCTAAGGGTCCCCACACCTTGCGCTATGTTGCTAAGGACAGCCCGTTTAGCCGCAAGCAGGCGAGACCCTTCTCCACGCCCATTTGGCTTCCGATTGCTCACCATTACGCGCCAGACTACAAGGAAGTTGAAGAATAATCCCCACAAAAGTCCCCACAGTCCTCCCAAAACACGAATTACGTGATATGTATTGGACATGGTGCAACGTCAAGTGGCCATCGGCTGCTCGGCCAACCCTAAGTTATGGCTGGATTTGAAGATCACCCACTTCTTGGGCAGAAGCCCCGCCAGCGGTTGAAAGAGCGGGCCGCACAGCGCGAAGAGAATCTCCGAAAGCAGATCGAGTCTGCCGCAGCCCGTCTTCGTCAGCTCGGCAAAGACACTGGGACAGTGACTGGAACGAGGAAGCGCGCCGCCGCGGAAGCCGCTTTGCGACAGACGACTGTTGAGCTGCGCCAGGCGACCATCAATATCGCAGCGGTTGAAGCCGGCGACGGCGTGCGTGAGTTCGCTGACGGATTGTTATCAACTCAGGGGAGGCTGGCGGCCCACGCGAGTCTTCTGCGTGACTACACGGCGCGATTGATACGACAAATCCGGGAGCGGGTCGGCAGCTCGGAGCTGTTTGAGTCGGAGTCTCTGTCGCCGTGGCTGCAGGATCCTATTGCGCAGAGTGGCATGCGAGCCTGCGAGGACGTACTCGAAGAGCGCCGCTCCATCGAGATGCCTAGCGAGTCAGCTGTACGCGAAGGGCAGCAAGGCTCGGCCGATTCGGGGGAAGGGACTCCGCTTGTCTGGCCGGCTGTCGTCCAGGAGTGGGAAGGCCAAAAGGCGGCGAAGGGCGACGGGAGAGAGCAGTACGAGCAGATCCGGGAAGCTGATTTTCGGAAGCTCGTCGCAGGCCGGCACGGCGTACGGACAGAGGATGTCACTCCCGCTCAAGTTGATCAAGTCGCGATTGAGTTGTGCCGCCACTATGAACGGTTTCGCGTTATTCCTGACCCTTCAGCCGGGGAGCATCGAGAGACCGATGAGGCCTACGCGCCAGGTAGTGCCGAAGACGAATCCTTCTGGAAAGAACGCGAAGACGAGTTCCGCAAGCACGATGTGGGTCAGAATGCCGATTTGTTTGTCTGGTGGTTCTCAATGGACGACCGATGGGTCTTCCGAACGGGACCGGGCGTGAATTCGCCTTCTACCGATACTCTGCACGTATTCAAATCACTCGCAAGCCTTGCGGCAAGGGGGCTTAGCGGCGACCGAAGTGCGGAGCCATGGGTCGAGTGGCTGAATCTGTTGCGGCGCGCGAAGGACGACCGGACCGGCAAGCCGTCGTTCGCGAAGGTCGGCAGGAGTGAAAGCAGCGTGAGCGCGAGCGAGGTAGAGGAAAGGCGTTTGGCGGGAGAACCGATTTGGGCAGGTGGATTGATTGAATATGTAGAGGTTGACGCGAGTGGTGGTGTTGCCGACCAGAGGGCCATCGACGAGGGCGCCGAAACCGGCAGGTTGGTCGATAAGCGGATTCACTGGAACTCCGTGATTGTGACGATCGAACATCTTTTCAAGAGCTCTGCTAATTACTGTTTGAAGCTCCGATCTTTGGCACCACGCCGTAGCGCAGACGTTCGGGACACAGTGCGCCATGCAACATCATCGATTCAAGGACCTATCGCGCAGAGAATTCGCCTGAACCGGCCATCCCGACAAGAAACCGAACAGCTTGCGAAGAACAAGTTCACCGGCGCGTGTAAGCGCATCCTCAAAGAACAAGAGGACAGCAAGCGCCAGGCGCTCGAAAGGGCGCGGGAAACTCACAACTCAGGCGCCTACCTTCCGACCATGGTCAACTCAGCTGCGGAGAAAGTGCGGGCGATGATTCTAGGCTTGGCGGAGAGCTACTTTGAGGCGTTCACGCTCTATGGCGTGCCCGCTGAGACGTGGGCGCAAGACTCTCTCCAGAAGCGTGCGCGGCAAGTTGCCGCAGGCGCCATTTCCGGCGTTCGAGGCGAATTAAAGCAGCGTGCTGGGAGGCTCCGCATCCCCGAGGAAGGACAGGGGTTGCCCTGGCATCTCGAGATTGAGGGGGCAATGGGGGACGCCCTAGATGAGGGCAAGCTCTTGTTGGAAGAGCAACGGATCAAGTTTAGGGCAACGGAGATGCCGCTGCAAGCATGGCCCCCGGTCGCGACTGACGCTGGTGCAGTCTGGCCAACGGGTCACGGGCCCGTTTCCAGCGGCGCGCAGGTGGTGGATGCGGCGCTGCCGGATGTCGAAGCTGAAGTCGAGGGTTCTCATCAAGAAGTGGAAGGGTCTCCGAGTAATGACCGCGTTGCTGTACCTCACAGGAATTCAGCGGCACGTCCAGCGCTCGACGTCCACGCCATCGAGACCTGGATGGACGACCAAGGTTGGACAAACGAGACTCTTGCGCGAAAACTCAAAGTTTCGAAACGCACGATTTCGTCAATCCGAAACAACGGAAAGTATCACGGGGACTCGGCCATCACGAAATTGGCGAATCTGATGGGCCGAAATCCTGAGGACCTTTACATGAAGTGAAGCTTCTACCTTACTTCACCTGAAGCTTCTACATATTCCAATCGACCAATTCACTGTTGATTCAACGAGTTATAAGGGTCGATTAACTATAATTGCGCGCGGTCTGCGAAAACCGGATCATATGACCTTAACGCAACTGGGCGCGCAGGATCGCGCAGCGGCCAATCAGTTATCAACGCTTCTCAACGAACATGATGTCGCCAATATAACAGGCTTGTCGGTCGCATCCGTCCGGCGCTGGCGGCTTTTCAAGCAGGGACCGAAGTACCTGAAACTCGGCGCAGCAGTCCGTTACCGGATCGAGGACGTCCGGGCGTGGCTGGCGACGCGCCCGACGGGCGGGGAGCAGTAGGGCTGGCGGCCACTTACATGCGGCAGAAACAAGGACCCTCGAGAGTGACTGCGGCACAACTCAAGCACCAGATTCCTGACGTCTCAGGCGTTGCTCAGGATCTGTACTCAATTGACTTACGCAACGGCGTCGCCCGTTGCCCCTTCGGCGAAAAGCACAGCCATGGCGATCGCGACCCATCTCTGCGGTTCGAAATGCGGAAGAAACGGCTCTTCTGTGCCAGTCAGCAATGCTTCGGCGAAAAGGGCGTCAACGCAATCGGCCTGGTTCAGCGGATGGAACCATGCAACTTCCGCACTGCCCTCCAGAGGCTATCGTGGCTGTACAACGATGCTTCAGCGATTGGTTGGGAGCGCGGGGCACGATGGGCAACTCCGATGTTGAAGAGGGGATCAGGCAGGTCCGCGCGTTCCTCTGCGCGCATGGGACGAGTCGATTTCAGGTCCTCCGACGCTCATCAAACGGCGACCAGGCCGGTGATGCGGACGAAACACAATTCGTGAGAGTCAGAGCTGGTTTCCGCGGACGGAATCGTCAAACCGGCGAAACGGAGTACCTAATGTTTCCCGAGACCTACCGTGCTGAAGTGTGCGCAGGTCACGACCATAAGGCGGTGGCGAAGGAGTTGGAGCGTCGAGGCTTTCTGCTGCGCGAGCCGCCAAGCATGATGATCAAGCCGCGATTGCCCGAATTGGGAACAACGTGGATGTACGGGATTCGAGCCGCGATTCTGGAGAGCGGCGAGTGTTGACGATGCACAATAACTCTCGGGACAAGTTGGGGCAGCAGGGACAACCCAATGAATACAGGGTGCCGGGACGTCCCACCGCGGCGTCCCAACCTCAGCGTACTCGGGACAGAATTGCTCGGGGCGCCGGTGGATCCGAACCTGCTGTGGATGGTGCCGCATCAGCCGGCATCTGCCTTGACTTTGCCGCGAAGCACGAGTGACCAATGTCGCAGATGGAGACAAAGGATGGCCCTCTTCAAGCGCGGTGATACCTGGTGGTACGAGTTCATCTTCGCGCGGCGCCGCATCCGCGAGTCGGCGAAAACGGACTCGAAGACTGTGGCGAAAAACGCCGAGCGGAATCGTCGCCGCGAACTCGAAAGAGGATTCAACGGACTTGAGGACAACCGCGAAGATCGCGTGAGAAGCGTCGCGGAAGTGGCGAAGCAGTATCTCGAAGAGTTCCGGCTTCGTCACAGGTCCGGCGTCTTTGCTACCCACGCCATCGGACACGTCGTGCGGCTCCTGGGCGATCAGATGGTGGTTGATCTCACTGTCGAGAGTGTCAGGGCGTTTCAGACCGTTCGCCTCAAGGAGCAGGCCGCCCCGAAGACAATCAACGACGAGGTCGGTTTTCTGCTTAGATTACTGGGGGAAGCCGGGGACGTCCTGCGCGCAAGATTGCGCCGTCAGAAAGCTCTCAAGCTGACAGTCCGCACTCAGGTGGGAAAGGCCTTCACGCCTGAAGAGAAGGAAGCTCTGCTCGCGGCCGCGAAGACCGCCCGGTCGCCAGCGATCTACCCCGCACTGATGTTGGCGCTGAATGCCGGAATGCGCAGCTCAGAGATTCGCGGCCTTCAGTGGACACGGATGGATCTGACCAAAGCTGTTCTCACTGTGGGGAAAAGCAAGACCGAGGCTGGCGAAGGGCGGACGATTCCCCTGAATTCGGCTCTCCTTGAAGCGATGACAAAGTACGCGCAGTGGTTTGAGAAGCGCTTCGGGCAGATCAAGCCTGAATGGTACGTTTTTGCATTCGGCAAGCCGTGGCCGATGGACCCGACCCGACCGGTAGTGACCTTCAAGACGTCCTGGGACAATGTGCGGATCAGAGCAAAGGTAAAGGGGCGGTGGCACGATACGCGGCACACGCTGATCACGGACCTCGCTGAAAGTGGCGCCGCCGATGAGACCATCAGAGACATCGCCGGGCATGTCTCCAAGCAGATGCTGAAGCATTACTCGCACATTCGCATGCAAGCGAAGCGTGCAGCTCTCGAAGGCATCGTGGCGAAGCCTGGTCACCAACAGCCCAACGAGACGCCGCCGGGACCGGCCAGCAGCGTTGTTTCAATCACGCGCTCGGTTTCGGCGCCGGCAATCACCAATCCCGCGACCGCAGCGTAAACCTCGAGGCGGCCCGCGGCCGCAAGCGACAGCCGCCGTTCATTTCGTCGAACTTCCACGGCCCGGCACCAACCACCAGTTCTCCTGTGGCCTTGAACTCCCGATAGCGCTGCTCATAGGTTGCAATCGCCGCTGCCTGTGCCGGGGTTGGCTGGGCGCCGGGATCTTCCTGCGCCCGCTCGGCGTAGTCGCTCATCAGTTCCAGTTCGTCAAGTGACAGCGTACAGAGAATCCCGCGCCTAAGCCGTTCCTCTGCAGCTTCCGCCGGATCTTGTGAGGCAGGCCGGAGTAGCCCTTCGAGTTTCGCCACTCGCCGATTCAGTCGCGCGTTCATTTTGCCTTTGCAGCCTCGTAGATACCGTCAACTGGCCTGTGGATTTGCCCCTTCGTCGCACCGGGCAGGCACCTATCCAAAACATATCATGGATCGAATGTAGTGGTGACCACTACCGATATGACGGAATAACGCCCGTCTGCGGGTTCTCGCCTTAGGAATCCATCCGAGCGTGGACTGTCAACTAAAGTTCGAATCCATCCCGTGGAGCCAGTTCAGTTGACAGCTTTTTCGAACTGGAGAATCCCTCCTAATCCTGCCGGAAGTTCTTCGGTCTGGCACTTGCTGCATACGCTCATCGGTGGCTTGTCGTTGGTGGACTCGGCTCAGCTCAAGACGGCCGAGCAAAGTCGTCGGTGCCTCTCTTCATGGAATACCCGATCGCCTCATAGCCGGCGAGACGCTTCCTGAACATCCGCGCCAGCATCGGAACTTGGGCGTCCACGTAGTCGTAGACCTGCATCTCCCTCTTGTTGTGGTGAATCCGGTGTAAACGGCCGACGTACTGCTGGAGAGTACCCTTCCACGACACCGGCATCGCAAGGAACAACGTATCCAGCCGCGCGTCGTCGAATCCTTCCCCAATGTAGCTGCCCGTAGCGAGTATCACCCGAGGCTCGCCTTCGGGCACTGTCGCGATCGACTCCAGAACCGCACGCCTTTGCTTGCGGCCCATTCCGCCTCGCAGAATGAAGACGTTCGGAGTGACCGTGGAGAGTCTTGCGGCAAACTGCTCCAAATGGTCGGTGCGGCTGGTCAGCAAGAGCGGATACCTGCCGGAACGAAGCGTCTCGATCAAGTCGCCAGCAATCAGGTCGTTCCGCGGACCGTCGGACGCTAAGGCGGCGTAGAGGTCCTGGATTGTGAGCTCGCCATCCTGGTAGGACGGGTTAAACTCCGTGTATCGGGGAACGACCCAATGTTCGAACGCGGACGACTCGGCGGCCTTGCGGGCGCTCAGGTTGAACCGAATCGGACCGCATTGCATGAAGATGATCGGATGGTGGCCATCCTTGCGGATGGGCGTTGCAGTCAGGCCGACGATATATTTGGCCTTCACCTGTTTCAGTACTTGTTCGAAGGTGAAGGCAGAAAGGTGGTGGCATTCATCCACGATCACCTGGCCGTACTTCGCCACCAAGTCCCGGACCTCTCCCTTGCGCTGAAGGCTCTGGATCACGGCAACGTCGATCTCGCCATTGCGAGTTGTCTTGCCACCCCCGATCTGGCCAATGGACTCAAGTGGGAGATCCAGGAACGTGCCGAGGCGCGCTCGCCATTGGTCCATAAGCTGCTGGCGGTGGACGATGACGAGGGTATTCACCTTCTGGTGGGCGATGAGCCAAGCTCCGACGGTGGTTTTCCCGAAGGCCGTCGGTGCACAGATCACCCCGGTGTCGGTGGCTGAGGCCAGTCTTACTGCTTCGTTCTGTGCTGGCAGCAACGTCCCATGGAATTCGACGTCGATCGGATGCCCAAGCGTGCGCTCATCCTGAATTTCCGTGGCAACCCCGTGAAGACTGAACAGATCCAGCGCTTCCCGCAGGCACCCTCGTGGCAGCCCGATGTGCTCCGGGAAGTTTTCGCCACAGGAAATGATGCGCGGCTTGCCGTAAGTGGAGAGGCGCATTGCTTGCGCCTTGTAGAACTCAGGATTCTGGAATGCTGCCAGGCGGCAGAGACGGTTCAACAACGCAGGCGGCAGATTTCGCTTTTCAACGTAAGCCAGATTCGAGAGGACAACCCGAACTCTGGCCGGCAACGGACCTGCGACCGGCTTCTCACGGTTCTTCTTCGAAGGTGGCAAAAGCCATGGATCTCGCTCAGCGTCTTCTTCCAGCGCTGCAAACCTTACGCCGACGACGTCATCTTCGGGGGCCACTTCGTGGATGAGGGACGGGAGCACGTCGGCCGTAACACGCCGCACCTCGGAGAGGAATCTCCACTGGTCGGGATACGGCTCGAAGCACTCATCGAGGAAGACGCAGTTGCCGAGCTTCCTTGAAACCTTCTGGAGCGGCAACGCAATCAGGTTACCGAATCCGCCCTTGGGCATCGTGTCCTGGTTAGGAAAGAACCGGTCGTAGGAATCCAGGCCGATCTCGTGTCGCGATTCACTGGCCCTCGTCAGGAGCGCTGCGCCGAGGCGGCGGGCGTTGTACGCCGGCACTGGACGATCGAAGAAGATCCAGACGTGTCCCCCATTTCCAGATCTCGACCTCTCCAACGCCGCCGGCACATTGAAACGGCGGCAGGTTGCGAGGAAGGCAACGGTGTCTTCGCGCCAGCCCGACTTGTCGAAATCGACGGCAAGAAACCAACAAGTCTCGTCGGGCAGGAGGGGATAGCTGCCGATGGTCGCCTTGCCCTCGAGATGATCTCGGACTGCAGCATCAGTCAGCGGCCGCAAGGTCCTGGTCTTGAGCGCGACCTGCTTGCGCTTATCCGGTGGCGCTGCATGGATGGCCTTCCAATCCATCTCAGCTGCCGGCGCGTAGCCGTGCTTCTCGCCTTTCTCCCAGCGCAGCGCGTACACATCTTCCCGCCCGCGGAATAGACTCCTGAAGAGCTCCAGCTTCTCGCTTGGCGGCGATCCGTTGTGGATGGCCGTATTGGGATCCAACGACTGGTCGGAGGGGCGCTCGGCAGCAGGTTCGGACGGCAGGCCATGGTCGGCGAGGATAGAGCGCAGGCGCGCATTCTCCGCCTCAAGTCGAGCACATCTCTCCATCGCCTCCTTCAGTTGTTTGTCTGATTCACTCACCACGCCCCTTCCATGGCTCGCCGGGTAGCCTCGAGATGAAAGCCCGGTGGACGGATTCGGCCGCCCGACCAGCATCGAAATCGAATCGCGTACTCACATTCCCAGCCAGAAGCGGCTCCACATCTGAGCGGAAGACGGGATCCGCTAGTTTGTCAGCGAGGTTCGCCTCGAATTCAGCGCGGGAAACACGCGCGCCGCCCGCATCCAGGTAGTGCTCGAAGCAACGCACTACTTTGTCAGCGTCCATCGCCGGGTGGTGGGCCAGCGCCGCCGCAAGATCGAATAAGTCACGGCCCTTCTTCCGCTGATAGAAGGCGCGCAACTTCGTGCCCAGCAGTTCTTCCAACTCGTACGTGACAACTTGGCCCGCGCCGTCGAACCATGGATTACCGACGGCAATTGGTTTTCTGACGAAGCCCAAGACCGAGAAGTGTTCCCGCGTGTTGACCTCGATTTTGAGTCGCAGCGGAGTGACGGGCGGAATCTCTGATTCGAAGCGATAGAGGAGCGTCATTCGCCCTTCGGACTGCTTGCGCCGCGGCTCGCCCAACCACGGATCGAGTCTTCCCCGCAGGGCGGTTATCACCGGACCGATGGCGCCGGCCTCGATCTGCACGAGGTCGATGTCTTCCGAGTACCGCGCTGCCGGACTGAGATACAGCTTGTGAAGCGCCGTCCCGCCCCGGAAGGCCAAGGAAGAGCAAAGAAATGTATCCGAATAGATCTCGACAATTGCCCTGGAGATGACAAGGTCCTGCTCCACCTGTGCGTCGGTCAACCAAGGCGCGGTCCGCCTCCAGTCTGTGATGTTGGCGCGCGGGATCATTCTTCCACCTCGAGATCCTCATTCACCAGGAGACGCCAACGGTCATTCTTGGTCGCGCGCGCAGCTTCTCGGTCAGGCCGGAGCGGGATCGTGCGCGGCTTCCGCCTGGTGATCCACTCCGCCAGGCGTTCAACCTTGTCGCTCGCGCCCCCCAACTCCAGTAGCAGACCAACCCGCTGCACGGCCGCGAGTTCCGCCTCAGTTTCTGCGGCTTCCACCAGCCGTTGCGGATCCATCTTTTCCGCCAATTCTGCGAGCACAGTAATGATGTTCCCTAATCCGCCGGCGGCGAGCGGGTAGCGCACGAGATCGAAGGCCGTTGCCTCGGGAGTCGACACTAGCATTTTGCCGGTCTCAACCTTCATCGCGATCCTCGGAGTCTGGGCCTGGCGCCGCTTGTAGAAGAAGTGTAGTTGGGTTCTTCCCCCGATCGCTGGCCGTAGTGCCCGGTCGGTGATCACCTGGAATTCCTGGGCCTGTTGATGGGCCGCGCCATGCAGGGCCGCCGCAGAGAGCAACCCAACGTAATACGGCCGGCCGTGAAATCGCATCAGCGCATCGATATACCAGGCCGGTGGCGGCGCACCTGCCGAGCGGTACTCCAACGGAACGATCACAAAGAAACCGCGACGCGGCATGACCAGCCGAGTCTGCTTCTGCAGGCGCAAGGCAGCCTGCCGTAGGGCGACTCCCGAGACTCCACATGCATCGGCAGCCTCGTCCCGGGTAAAGGTGTAGCGCCCAGTCTCCTGAAGCTCGTTTACAAACTGGTTTAGTGGCACTGCGCGCGGTTTATGCAGTTTGGTTCGCACAACAAACCACTATACGCTACTTTTCGAGAATTACACCGCAGTACAGTGCCGCAAGGATCACTCATGAACGGGCGGAGGGAATGCCCGTTCTCAGGTGACCGGAGTGCAACCCGTGTCCAATTCAGGGGCTCCGGACGCGGAGAATGTTAGAGGAGTAATGCCGAGTACCGGATAACCCCGAGTGAATTCGGCGAACGGCACGCGGGCGCGGGCTTGATGATGCGTCGTCTCGGCATTATCAGAGGGTGTCGAGGAAGGTCAGCAACGCGTCGCCGGCCTGGAACCGCTTCAAGCCCTTGCCTGCAGGGACGATGTTGCTGAGAGCTCGTTCCTTCGTTTTCAAGTCCGCCTCAAGGTACATATGCGTGGTCTCCGGACTCTCATGACCAAGCCAAAGCGCGATTACGGTAATGTTGACCCCTGACTGCAGAAGGTGCATCGCCGTGGTGTGGCGGAGAACATGCGGCGTGACGCGCTTGGTCGCCAAACTCGGGCAAGCCCTCGCTGCCTTCTGCACCGCGTCCTGCAAGATATAGTTGACGCCGTCCCGCGACAAATGCGTGCCGTGGGAATTCGGAAAGGCTGGGCTGTCGAGAGCGCCCGGTTGCGTTGTGAGCCAGACCTTCAAACTGCGGGCCGTGTTTGGCCACAGCGGAACTTCTCGCTGCTTGCGCCCCTTTCCGTGCAGTTCCAGGAATGAAATGGCACCGAAATGGATCTGGTCCCGTTTCAAGGAAGTGATCTCGGACACGCGGGCGCCACTGTTGTAGAAGGTGACCAACAATGCGTAGTCGCGTTGGCCGCTCAATGTCTTGCGGTCAGGGATGTCCAGAATCGCGTTGACTTCCTCGCGAGTCAGGTAACCGACCAGCCGTTTGTTGGCGCGCTTCACCGGAATCGCCAGCACCCTGGTCACCAGGTGGACGCTGGCCGGATCTCGCAACGCAACCAGCCGGAAGAATGAACGAATTGCTGCCAGCCGCACGTTACGCGACTGGGCCTGATTCTTGCGCTGTTCCTCGATGTGGTTGAGAAAACTCAGAATCGCAGGCGCATCGAGGTCCCTAACCCGCAGACTGGCGGGCTCCTTGCCAGAGGCGTGCCGGATGAAGCGAAGTAGCAGCCGGAAGGTGTCTCGATAGCTGTCGATCGTCTGTTGGCTGGCGCGGCGATGCGACACCATGTGTTCGGTGAAGAAGGATTGAAGCAAAGGACCAACCAACGTAGCCGAGTCAACTGTGCCGCTCATTCTTGGCCTCCCGCACCTGCATAGCGCCCGAAAATCTCACCCGCGATCGCCAGCAACTCCGGCGTCGCCGACAGATAGCGGTAGCTTTCTACCATCCCGAGGTGCCCCAGGTAAACCGATAAGTGCGGCACCTGCGTGCGCACGTCCGCTCCGGCGCGATACCAGGCGAGTAAACGCTGAACGGCGAATGAATGGCGCAGCGCATGTAAAGCCGGTCCCTGCCGCCCCGGACCTTCCTCCTTGACAATGCCGGCGTGCCGCTGAGCTTGAAGAACAGCGTTTCGGACTCTGCCGTAGAGCAACGGCCGTCCTCGATCGTTGATGAAGAGCGTTTCGGCGACTTGCCCGTGAACGTGCCCTTTCCGTTCATTGCGATACTCCAGCAACTTGGCAGCGGTGGTCGGATGGAGCGGCACCAAGCGGGTCTTGTGGAACTTAGTGTTTCGGATCTCGAGGTACGGCGGATCTTCATCCAGATAGACCTCGGCCAATTTCAGCCGCAGGGCTTCGCCGACGCGCAATCCCGTGCTAGCAAGTAGTCCCACGATGGTGGAGTAGGTCTTCTGCCGGAAGGAACCCTCTTCCCAGTACCAACCATCAGCCCGCATCAGGCGCGCAATTTCTTCTGGCGAGTAGATCTGGACCTTGGGCCGGCGTGGCTCGGCCACCAGTCCCGGCGGCGGGATCTCCGTTTCCGGCTCGAACGCTTTCAAGTGAGTAAGAAAGCCCCGGAGCATGCAAAGACGGATCGCAGCACCGGTGCTGTAGCATCGGGCCGAGGCCTGCCGTGCCCAGTCCAGGGCGGTTTCGGCGCAGATCGGGCCCTCCTGGTCCTGGCTTGCCAGGTAGGAGACAAAACTCCGCAACACACGCTCCGACCAGTAAGTTTTGAACCCCAGCGACCGGCGAAGTTCGAGGTAAAAATCCAGGCGCGCTTGCAACAAGTGGTTCGTCACTGAGCGCCTCCCGGCCACGGCAGCGCCACTTGCGCCAGCGCGACCAAATCGAGTTTGGCATAGATCCCCGTGACGGCGAGCGTGCGATGCCCAAGCACGTCGGCCACGTCTTTGAAACTGGCGCCACCGCGCACCATGTGCGTGGCGACGGTGTGACGAAAAACGTAAGCGCCGGGACGGTGAGCGTCGATGCCTGCGGATCGCAAGGCTCTCTTGGCCAGATCCGTCAACGTCTTAGCGGCTGTCAGCGGATTATGTGGGGCGCATTGATTCAGGAAGATCGTGCGATGAGAACTGGAGGGTCGTCCTTTTTTGAGATACGCGACAAGTGCGTCGCCGACTTCCGGCAGGAGGGGCAAAACGCGTTCGCGCCGCGTCTTGCCTGCTTGGACAAGAAGGCTCCCGTTCCGCCAATCGATGTCGTCAAGAGACAAACGGAGGACTTCCCCGGCCCGAAGACCGAGACGCGCCAGCAACACCAACATTGCCCTGTCGCGGAGACCTGGGAGCGTCTTATCGCAGCTCGTAGCGAGAACTCGATTCAAATCCTCGACGGAAAGAGACCGTGGTAGCGCTGCATGTTTCGACTGGCGAATCCTGGGAATCGCATAGTTCAGCCCAGCTTGCACCAACCCCTGACCCACGAGATAGCGAAGGAATGCGGCCAGAGATCGCCCCGGCTCCTTTCGGCAGGTGAGCGCCAACCCGGCAGCGCGTTTCAGAACGAATTCCGCTACGTGTTGAGGACCAATCCTTTTCCAATCCGGCGCCTCATCTCCGAACACGGCTTTCAACAACGAGCGGGCGTGGCCCAGATAGTTGATCCGGACCGATTTGACGACCCCTCGATCATGTTCCAGGTAGCGGTCGAAGGCCGCCAGGACTCCGTCGGCGGAGTCCGGCGCCAATGGTGCCGGCGGCGCGGCGGGGCAATAATGCCGCGTGCCCGCAACAGAACAAGCAGCCGAGGCAGACCGCGGGCATTATGCGGACGCCAACCTCTAGGCCGAGTGGCACAGGGTGTGCGGTGCATTTTGCCGACGTAGCTGTCCAGGGTCGAATGGGTGATCTCGGCCAACCGAACGCCTGTCTTGATTAGCCATCGCCCGAATGCATCGGCATTGCGCAGTTGCCGCCTGACGCTCTTCCGTGAGTAGCTATGCGACTGAAGTTCGGCGGCCAACTCGTCGAGGTAGGGCGCCATCGGACCGGAACGCATCCGATCCAGAACGCGAGGTGCGGTGAAATAGGTTTCGATCAAATTCCTCTCCTGCCGGCCCGGTTGGCCGACAGGAAAGGGTCTCAGGATAATGCAGAGTGCTGCAAGCGTCGAAGAAGCACTGGCGTTATCCGAAAACGTGCCGATCTCGCCTACTCGGGGTTATCCGGTACTCGGCATTACTCCTCTAACCCTCGGAGAGGGGTTAGAAACGGGATGAGAGAGGGGAGCCAATCCTAAGTCCTTTAAATCCGACACATCCTTTAGAAAATACGCCGGATAGGGTCGCGCGCCGAAAGTCTGCACGCGAATCGATAATCACCCATCCTTGCCCGAATTTCCTTATATTTGGACCCTGGGGTACCCGCAGTTCCCCCCCCCAGTGCTTCGCAAATGCGTAGCGAGAAACTCGCCGCTACATCTCACGAGCGGGTGGCAACTCGGCCGTCTGCCAACCTAGGCGCTATGCGTCGCGACACCGCCGCGATCGCGCGGGTCCATGTGAAGAAGACCGGAAGGGGATCATCGAGAGAAAAGACATTCTGGCATAAAATTGTAGCTAGAGGCTCGGTTCGACAGGCCAGCCCAAAGCGCACCCTCCGGAAGGCACCTCCGCTTCGGCCTAACGGAATGTGAGGCATGCTCGCGCAGGGGACGGCCCTTTCAATCCCACAAATTCAGATCTGGCCGATCGACCGTCTGGTGTTCTACGCGCGCAACCCGCGCAAGAACGACGCATCGGTTGACCGGATGGTCGCCTCGCTTCAGGAGTTCGGCTTTGCGATCCCCATGCTGGCGCGCAGCGACGGCGAGGTGGTCGAGGGGCACCTGCGGCTGAAGGCCGCGCGGAAGCTGGGATCGTGGTCTGGCGGGGACATGACGGCGATTCCGGTGATCCTCTGCGACGAGTGGACGCCGGCTCAGGTGAAGGCGTTCCGGCTGCTGGTCAATCGATCCGTGACGTGGGTCGATTGGGACAAGGAGTAGCTGCGCGCGCCGCTTTCGGATTTGGCGGAGACGACGTTCAGGCCCATCTGCTTGCTGACGGTGCCGGAGAGGAACCCGCGCACGGAGTGGGCCTGCCAGCCCGTGGCTGTCATCAGCTCCTCCGAGCTCACTCCGCCCGCGCGCCGGGGCGGGCTCAGGAGGCCGCGGCATGGAGGACGGGTGGGGCGTTTTTGCCGCAGCAGCGCTTGAACTTCAGCTTCGAGCCGCAGGGGCAGGAGGCGTTGCGGGGCACCGCCGCCTTCGCCACGGGCGTGGCTTCAGGCTTTGGCGCCTGCGCTTCCAGAGATTCGAGCAACGCAGGGGCGGGGAGGGTGGCGAGGAGCTCGGCACGGGCGGTGGCGTCGGCGATGGGCGGGTGCGGGACCGGCGTGAGCGGGAGAGGGCTGGGCGTGCGCTGCTCCGCTGTGCCGCCTGCGCTCTGCGAGCTACCGCAGCCAGGTCGAGCTACGGCGGGCCAGGGAGCGGGCGGAAGTGTAGGCTGGACAGCGGGTTGGCGGGATTCGGCGGGCGGCGGCAGGGGCGCGTCAGGAGGGCGTTCGAGGGTTGGGAACAGGGCGCTGATGGGACGGGACTGGACGAGCTTGAGGGCCGTCTGGATGGCGCGGAGGCGGAGCTCGGCGGAGGTGGCGGGGTCGGTGATGAGGGCCTGGAGAGAGGCGCGGGCGATGGCGGCGAGGTCGGAGTCGGCTTCGGATTGGTGGCGGCAGAGGGCGGCATAGGCGGCCTGGAAGTCCGCGGAGTGGCTGAGCCAGCCGTGGAGGGTGGAGCGGTGGACGCCGGCCGAGGCGGCGGCGGCGAGGATGGGGCGCCCGGCGGCGAGCTCGGAGAGGGCCGCGCGCTGGCGTTCGGAGAGCCGCGCGGAAAAAGAGAGGAACAAAGCCGAATCCGACAGTGGTGTGGCAGAGTGTAGCGTTGCGGTGGTCATGAGAAGACCGGCCTCCAAGAATCAGGATAGCTGGCGGTGTCAATGGATTTTCGCTTCCCATTCGCCTACTAATGCCAGTTGAATCAATGGGGTAGGGGCATTGAAAAGATTGTGACCGGGGGGCTGGCGGGCGCGGAGTTGCGGGTTAGCCGGCGAGGCGGGCGGCGGGCGCGAGTGTCGTGTCGAATTGGCGGGTTGGGGTTCCAGCTATCAGCTATCAGCTGTCAGCTGTCAGCGCGCAGCGGTCAGCGGTCAGCTAGCAGCGGTCAGCTAGCAGCTTTGCGGTATCGGCTGTCGGATTTGGGGGGTACGGGGCGGGGGGATTCCCGGGGAGGTGGGCCGGGAGCGGCGCCCTCCTTCGCGCTGCCGCCTCCGTTCTGCGAGCTACCGCGGCCAAGTCGAGGTACCGAGGCCAAGTCGCGCTATGGCGGGCAAGGAGGTGCCGTGTCGCAATGTCGAATTCGGGGCATTGGGAGGCCGGTTCGGGGTCCGGAGCGGGGCGGTGAATGGGGCTGGAAGTCTCACGATTCGGGTGTTAATGAAATAGGGGCTTGATCATCCTCGGCGGTTTCCTCCGGCAACAGCTCCTGGGGCGAGCAGTTTTCGATTACACTGATGACTTCCTGTACATCGGCGAATTCTAGCGATCTCTTTAGACACAAATAGACAAGCTCGGTGCCATCTTCCGGGCGGAGGTCCAGAGACAACCGGGCACGAGGATACGGGTCCGGCGGGAGTGCAAGCTGTTGTTCCATGCGGCGGTTCGCCCTGGACGACCGGCCGAGGCGAGCTCGAGGAGAAGGAGACAGTACTCCGCGCGGGATTTCTGCAGCACGTTTTCGACCGGGAGAGTGTTTCCCAAGGGGGCCCCTGGCGCGCGGATTGTGCAGCCCCAAGAAGCCTGCGCCCTCGCGTCAGTTCATACTGTCCTGCAAGCCTTTGAAAATAAGGTTGATGATACTCATGCCTGGCGCACGTTTGATCTTTGTGCGAAACCTCGGGATGCTCACGAGGAGGACGACCCGGAGTGGGATTGGATCAGAAGGAATACCAGGAGGATTCCCGGCGCGCCGCCCGATCACATGCCCGATGATGAGGTACCCGGTTGGTGCTTGACGGGATGAGCATCAACCGGAGTAGTGGGCTTAGGTAGCCGCGCCTGGCTCGCGCCCCTGGCCGCCGCCGTCTCCCAGCCCCGGCCGGAACAGATTACCGTAGCCCTCGCCCCGCCCCGGAACAAACTACCGCCCCCGGGCCGCATCTTGCCTGTAAGTCATTGACGCATCTCCACGTTTGCGATTGGAACACGACTTGCATGTAGATCAGGACAGGAGAAGAACTTCACATGTCACCCGAAAACGAACCTAGGTCGCCCGATTATGAACCCAGGCCGGTTCAAGAGGCGCGGCCGCATGGCTCCCTCTGGCTGCCCGGGCTTGCCGCCGGGTTCATCGCCCTGGCCTGTTTCGGCCTATACCAGAACACGCAGGTGCATGAGCTGGGCCGCGAAATCGCGGCGAACCAAAAAGACCTGACCGCGCTGCACACGAGTTTCGGCAGCCTGGACAGCGATCTGCGCACAGAATTCGCCGCAGTACGCGACCAGCTCTCCAATACGCAGAAGGAGAGCCTCGACAAAGTCACTGCGGCGCAGACCGCGGTGCGGCAACACGCCGATAGCGTAGCCCGCAAGCTCGAGAAGAAGCAGGCCGAGACCAAGGCCGCGCTGGACGCCGAGCTGAACCAGGTCAAGGAGTCCGAGTCCCAGACCTCGACGCAACTGTCCGGCGTCTCCAGCGACGTCACGGCCGTCAAGAGCGATGTCAGCGCGGTGCGAACCGACGTTGACTCCACCAAAAGCGCACTCGACCAGTCCGTTGTTGAGCTGCAGCGCATGCGCGGCGACATGGGCGTCATGAGCGGCCTCGTGGCCACCAATTCCAAAGAGATCGACACGTTGCGGCAACTCGGCGACCGCAACATCTACGAGTTCACGCTGACGAAATCCTCCGGGATGACCAAAGTCGGAGACATCCGGCTGCAGTTGAACAGGGTGAACGCGCATCACGACCGATACACTCTCTCCGTCAATGCGGGCGACAAGATCATCGAGAAGAAGGACAAGACCACCAACGAACCAGTGCAGTTCTATGTCCTCGACAAAGCCCGCCAGCCGTATGAGATCGTCGTGAACGAGGTCAGCAAGAACAGCGTGAAGGGCTACCTCGCCACGCCCAAAGTGACCACCGCGCGCAACTAAGGCGCCGTGCGGCGGGCCGGATGCCGGATTGATTCGAATTGCAGCTCGTATCGCCAGGCGCCGATCCACGCGTGGCGTACGCTCTCACGGCGGGTTTCCAAACGGGGGGTCGGAGCTGCGGCCCGACTAAACCGCCGTGACGCGAGGGAGGGGCCGCCGGCCGTATTCGGAGGCGAGCGTCAGCTCGTCAGCCGGCGCGCCCTCCTCGCCCCAAACGAAAGACCGCCGGTGCCGGCGGTCTTTGTGTTTGTGGGGTGAGCGCAGCTAGTCTCAGTGCAGCGTCTTCAGCAGATCCTCCGCCAGCAGGCGCGCCCGCTGGGCCAACTGCGCCGCCGTCGCCGGATCGCGGTCGTGCACGTTCTCCGCCAGTTTCATGAACGACCGGATGCGGTCCGCGGTTTCGCTCTGCGCCGGCGTGAGCTTGTACTCCGCCGCCAGCACCAGTCCGTGCTGCGCGCGCGCCAGGCTGGTCGCATAATCCTCTTCGTATCGTTTGCGCTGCTCGGGCGTTATCAGTACGCCCAACTGCGGAGTGGGTTCCGGAGCGGGCGCCGCGGAGGCCGGAGGCGCGGTTTCGGGCTCCGGCTGAGGCGGCTTTGGGGCGGGCTTTTTTCGCACCGGCTTGGCCACCGGCTGTTCGAGCGGCGCGGGCTCCGGAGCGGGCGGCTGCGCGGGCAGCTTCTGCGGCACGGGCGCCGGCGCGGACGGCGACGCGGGCTGCGCCTGCGGCGCCGGGGGCGGAGGCACGGGCAGCGGCCGCTTGTTTTTCCTGAACCAGCAGCCGCCGCCGGCCAATGCCAGCAGCACCACCACTGCCATGCTGCCGCGCTTCATACCTGCGACTCCACCGCTGCCGCGCGCCGCGGAGCTGCGCCCTGCGCGGCCAATGCCGCACTGGGCTCCGCCGGAAGGCGCAGGCGGAATGTGCTGCCCCGGCCGGGCCCGGACTCGACATCCACGGCCCCGCCGTGCAACTGCAACGCCCGCATCGTCAGCGCCAGCCCGATGCCGCTGCCGTGCTCCTTGGTCGTGAAATACGGATCGAAAATTCGTTCGCGGATCTCAGCCGGAATGCCCGGCCCGGTGTCGGACACCGCGATCTCGCCTTCCGCGCCGCGGCGCGCCACCGTGACCCGCAACCGGCCGCCGCTGGTCATCGCTTCCAATGCGTTCTTCACGACGTTCAACAGCGCCTGCCGCAGCAGCCCCTCGTCGGCCCACACGAGGACGGGCTCCCGGCTGGGAACGACATCCGCCGCGATCCCGCGTTGCTGCGCCTCGGGCTGAATCAACTGCACCACGTTGCCAGCCAGCGCGCCGGCATCGAGCGAAGTGCGTTCCAGCGTCACCGGCCGGCTGAGGTCGAGAAACGTTTTCACCACCCGATCCAGCCGCGAAACCTCCTGGGTCAGAATATCGATGTCGCTTGCGGTCTCGGGAGCCTGTTCCGCCAGGCGCTCGCGCAACAGCTCCAGCCGCAGCGCGATGGCATTCAGGGGGTTCTTGAACTCGTGCGCGACGCCGCGCGCGATGCTGCTCATGGCGCTGCGCATCTGGCTGGCATCGCGGCGCGCGCCTGTCACCTGCGCGCCGACCAGGCTCAGCTTGGACTCGACGGCCGCCAGTTCGCGGTCCTCGAGCGGCGGCAATTCGGCCGCCTCGCCGCTGATCATGCGGTCCAGCACATGCTCGATCCGAGCCAGCGGGCGCAGCGCGACGCGCGCCGCCGTGTAGGCCAGCGCCGCCGCCGCCATCAGCGCCAGCAGTGCCACGACCCCGGCGTTCTCCAGCTCCGGCACGATCGCCGCCCGCAACAGGATCGGCGAGACCAGCACCTGAATCTGAAACACGGGGTTTTCCTGCCCGGCGATGCCCAGCTTGACGCGCGTTTCGTAATCCGTGCGTGAGCCCAGGATGGAGACCAGACGGTCCAGCGGCGCGGCGCGGCGCAGCGCCCGCAAATCCTGTTTGGCGACCAGCGGCGTGGAAACCCGCGCCGGATTCGACGAGGCCAGGATCAGACCGCTTTCGCCCGACACCTCGATTTCGACGATGGAACGCGATTGCACCATGGTCTGCTGGATCACCAGCGCCAGCTCGGCGTCGTCGCGGATGATGTCGTTCCAGAGCTGCTTGGTCTCGGCAAGCGTGGCTGGGGCCGGCTGCCGGGCCGCCATGCGCTCCTCGATGCGTTTCATCAGGAAGCTCTGCATTTCGCGTCCGGCCGAATCGCTGCGCTCGATTGCCTGGTCCAGCCACACCACGATCAGGCTGTTCAGATGCAGCGCCATCAGCGCGATCACCACGATCGCCACCGTCGCCAGCGAAAGCCCGAGCAGCCGCGCCCGAAGTGTCATGCGCTCTCGCCGTATTGTCGCAGCTTGTTGAACAGCGTCTTCACGCTCAGTCCCAGAATTTCGGCCGCCCGCGTGCGGTTATTACCTGTCTGATGCAGCGTCAGGAGAATCAGTTGCCGCTCCGCCTCCTCCACGGTGACGCCCGCCCGCAGCAGCAGCGTGTCACCCCCCTCCGCACGCGGCTCCTGGGGCAATCCGGCGAACCCGGAGCCCAGATGGCGCGCCGTGATGGTCCCTTCGCCGCACAGAATCACGGCCCGCTCCAGCACGTTGCGCAGCTCCCGCGCGTTGCCCGGCCAGTTGTGCCGCTGGAACAGTTCCAGCACCTCGGCGCCGATCTCCGTCACGCGGCATTCGTGGCGCCGGTTCAGCTCGCGGATGAGCGCCTCGGCGATCGCCGGGATGTCCTCCCTGCGCTCGCGCAGCGGCGGCAGATGCACTTCGAAGACATTCAGGCGGAAGTACAGGTCCTCGCGGAACGCGCCCTTCTGGATCGCGCTCTGCAGGTCCCGGTTGGTCGATGCGATGATGCGCACATCCACGTCGATCTCCTTGCCCGAGCCCAGCCGCCGCACCTTGCGATCTTCGAGCACCCGCAGCAGCTGGCCCTGCGTCGCCGGGGGCATCTCGCCGATTTCGTCGAGCAGCAGCGTCCCGCCGCTGGCCAGTTCGAAACATCCGGCGCGGCGCTCAGCCGCTCCCGTGAACGCGCCCTTTTCGTGCCCGAACAGTTCGCTCTCGATGAGCGTTTCCGGCAGGGCCGCGCAGTTGATGGCCAGAAAGGGCTTGCTGCGACGCGGGCTGAGCTCATGAATCGCGCGCGCGGCGACCTCCTTGCCGCTGCCGGTCTCGCCGGTAATGAGGATGGTCGCGCGAGTCGGCGCGGCCTGCTGCAGTAGCGCGAAGATGGCACGCATGGCCTGCGACTGGGCCACCATGCCGCCCAACACGCCCCGGCTCGAAAGCTCGCGCTCCAGCCGCTCGCCGCGCTCGGCCAGGCGGCGTTGCTCGATCGCCCGTTCCAGAATCGCCCGCAGTTCCTTCGGCCGGATCGGCTTTTCGAGGTACCAGAACGCGCCCAGGTCGCGCACCGTCTCAACGGCCTTCTCAACGCTGCCGAACGCCGTCAGCACGATCGCCGGTGGCGCGCCGCCCGTCCGCTGCAACTCCTCGAGCATTTCCATCCCGCTCATCCCCGGCATGTTCAGGTCGGTGATGATCGCGTCCGCGCCGGACGCGGCCAGTTTCTCCAGCGCTTCGCGCCCGTTCTCCGCCATCTCCGTGACATAGCCCCACAGGGCCAGCATGCGCGCCAGCGCCGTGCGCTGATTCAGCTCGTCGTCTACGACCAGCACGCGGCCGGGCGTGGGCGCGGCGCTCCGGCCCGGGTCGGGCGCGCCAGCATCGGCAGGGGGTGGAGGATTACCGCTCATCACTCGGATCGTAGCGCGTCTTGCGCCCCACGCTCAGCAACCGCCCGGTGATCGTCGCCGTTCCGCCTGCGTCGCTTTCCCGACAACGCCGTTTACCGACACCTGGCGAATTACCGGATGCACCGTCAACCGACCACAATCCGAAGCGATGTGTGGTGACGGCTCGGACCACGTTTCGGCAGCGCCCTCCCACCCGCGGGATTCGGGCGCCCGCTTCTGACCGCTGTCGCCGCCCGCAACCTCTACACCACCCCAACGGCTGGGGCTCGATGTCTCCACCAGCGCAGCCTTTCCCCGGGCGGCCTGCGCCCTTGAGCGATTTCTTAAGCATCGTAGCCGGGGCCGCCAGGCGCCCCGCACTCTTTCCACAGCTTCTCCCAATTCCAGATCCCGCCCGCCACTTCGTTCGGCAACGGGAATCCGAGCTGCTGCGCGAGCATGCACACCTGCCCGCGATGGTGGGCTTCGTGAGCAAGCATGTAGCACAGCATTTCCAGGCCAACCGGCCAAGGCCGCGCCCAGCCGTCTCGACGAAACTTCTCGATGCGGCCCCCACGACCGCCGAGCGCTTCAGCGAGCATCTCCGCGCAGCGAGCGGCGCTCTCGGCCAATCCCGCGCGGGCCTGCTGCGGCGTGCAGTGCGCACGGTTGAGCTGTGGTGGAACCTCCAGGTGCGGAGCTGTAAGCCTGACCCACTTGGAGCGGACATTGTGCATGTGCGTGAAGATGGCCGCAATGGTGCGGGCTCCGCCGGGCGGTTTGGCTGTCCAGGCGGCAGGGTCAAGATGTTCTATAAGAACCTGGTTCATGCGATCATTGGCGGCAAAGATCCGGACTGCGGCTCGGCTGAGTTGAGTGTGATCCTTGTTTCGACGCGCGTTCACAGTCCCTGCCCCTCGACCTATAATACTTCCGGGCCGTCGGGCATTCGGAAGTCAGTCATGAGTCCGGAGTGCTGTTCGCGCTCCAGGGCCACTGTGGGCTGAGGCGGGGACAAGGGCTGCCGCCCCTTTCCCGCGCCCCTTACTCCGCTTGCGGCATCCTTCCTGCGCTGCGCTTCGGACAGGTTCCTCCTGACGAAGCCGAACACCACGACAAAGACGTCCAACCCAGCCTTAACCGAGGACATCGCGGCGATTCCGGCAACAGCGGGGTTGAGCGCCGCTGCCGAAATCGTACGGATTTTCAGGTATTTGAAAGCCTTCTGGTTGCTTCCGCTCATCCGGTCACACTGGACATTGGTTGGCGTTGGGGCGGGTCGGGCTGTCCACGTACCCGGTTCCTCCGGGTCCCCGGACAACGTATGGGAAATCGGAGCGATGCGGAACAGGGCGGAGGCCAGATCGCGCCAGGCGGCATCAAGTGGTGCGACTTGGATCAGAAGTGGTCAGCGGCGGGTCGGAGACGCCGGCGTGGCGGCAGGAAAGCCCTGTAAAGTACCTACCGATATTGACCCTTAAAGCTCAGTGCGAAGAACAGATTAGTGGCAACCAGGCGGGCGTGAACCTCCGTAATTGACGTTGGGTCGCTCCGCGTTGACACTTCTTGGACTAAACTGGAGCATGTTTCCTTACGACGCTGCGCTGCTCACTGCTGTCCAGGCCGCGCCGCAATCTATCCCGGACGTTCTCCAAATTCTCCAGACCGTCGGCGCCACTTGCGTTGACGCGGATGGCCTTAAATGGTTCAACTGGCTATATCTGCAGGTGACACAGGCCGTCGAAGCGCGCGTCGCCGCGGGCGAATTCGACGATCCCGCATGGCTGGCCCAACTCGACGTACAATTCGCACGTCTCTACTTTTCCGCCCTACAATCCTCACTCACCGGTGAGGCAACACCCAGTTGCTGGCAAGTTTTGTTCGATAGCCGCGACCACGACGCTATCGCGCGGATCCAGTTCGCGCTGGCGGGCATTAACGCCCATATCAATCGCGATCTGTCCGAGGCCATCGTCGCTACTTGCCAGGCTACCGGCACGACTCCAGATCCTGGTGGGGCGCACTATAGCGACTACACCGCGCTCAATCCCACGCTTGACGGCCTCATCGAATCCGCCAAGCTCACGCTGAATGTCCGCCTCCCCGGCGGGGCGCTGCCCCCGATCTCCCAGCTAGAAGATACAATTGCCGCCTGGAGTGTGAGCGCGGCACGGGAGTCGGCATGGCAAAGTGCCGAACATCTTTGGCAACTGCGCACGATTCCGTCGCTTACTTCGAGCTTCATGGACATGTTGGACGGCTTGACCACTGTGATCGGCAAGACGCTGTTGGTGCCGGTGCCGTGAATAGGAAGAGCATGAAAGTGGCAGATCCGCAACGCCGGTCTTGAGGGGCGCAGCACGCCGGCAAGTTCCACGTCCCAACAAGTAGTGATCCAAGAGGCTAGAGAGGGCGAAAACGTCCGGCTGTCTCGTTGACACAATCATGCGGTCCATCCTGGAGCCGCATGGTGTACCGAGAGGGTCGCGCGATTCCGGCCCATTGACGAGGCGGGCGCACGCCGGCGCTTCTGCAGCTCAAGCGCCATGTGCGCGGATGAATTGCGTGATGATCTCGGCGTTGGCTGCGATGTCGGGCGACATGTAGAAACGGTACGACCGGCTGCTCCTCCACAGCGCCCACGCCGCCAGGGCGCGAGAATGCAGCACGGCGGCAATCATGCGAATTCCGCCCGGCGAGAGGCGCAGAATCACCTCGGCGCGCTGAGGACAATCCTTGCCGACCACGATCTGGTAGAGCAGCAGAGCCAGGCTTCGCCAGGCAGGAAGGGCGCGCACCGAAGGGCGCGGCTGGCGCGACTTGACGCTCCAGAAGACCAGGGCGTTGGCTCCCGGCGCCGCAGCGATGCGGTCGAGGCCGAGATACTCCAGGTCCACCAGGATCTTGCGGCCTGAGACGGGGTCGTTCTTCTGGCGCAGGAATCGAACGGGTATAGCGGCCGCGTTGCCCTCGCGCAGGCTCAGCCGCACGGCGAAGGGATGCACAAGCCCGCGCCGGTCGATCAGCGGCGTGTCCTCCGAATAGAGCTGGACCGCGGGATCCTGCATCAGCGCCAGACCGAGCGTCGTCTTGCCGCCGGTAATCGGCATGGAGAAGAGTGCGGTGCGGCCTTCTACCGCGACACCCAGGGCATGGAAGCGATGGAACCCCAAAGCATCCAGCTCCAGGCCCACAATGGCGATGATCAGGTAGTAGGTGTAAAGGTGCAGCCGCTCGTCATCGAGCGACGCGACGCGCCCTTGATGGGCCGCGGCGTCGTAGGCTACGAGGCTGTCGCGGTAGCGCACCCAGCGGCGGTCGCCCCAGCCGTACACGCGCCCGTTGAAGTGGGTGAAGAAGTACCATCCCCGGACCGCGCTCCAGTCAGGCGGCTGCAGCACGGCGGTCACTTCGACCCGCCTCTGGGAAGGCACGCGTGGCGTGCTGAACCAGGAGAAGTCGCGCTGCAGTTTCGCGATCAGGCCGCTGGCGGCGTCCACCGTCACCCGGCAAGACCCGAAGTAGAGGTTGACGATCATACGCCGGCGGATCCTGACGGCAGCAGGTCATCCATCAGCGCCTGCATCATCGCCAGGTACGGAAGGCACCATTCCAAGCCTGCGGCGGGCGGGCGGCCGTACAGGTTGCGATAGCGGGCGTACTTGCGAAGAAGTTCGGAGCGGGAGACTCCGCCCCGCCATGCGGGCCGCAGGATTCCCAACGATGTCTGCGAAGCCAATGTGCGGTTCATCAGGCTCCACTGGCCCGGGATCACGCCGACCCGCTTACGATTCTCGTGCACCCAGCGGCTGGCCTGCACGTGCGAATGGAAAAGCGGTTCGGCTGCGGGTGACTTGAGGAGGGCGTAGTTGTTGGTGCAGCAGATCCACTTGGGCGGGGAGTGCAGAATCCGCCGCTTCCAGATGTAGAGCAGGTGCCCGAGGTCCATCGGCACTTCCAGGAAGATAGCATCCCAATGGTACAGGCTGCAGTCGGGGCGGCGCCTGGCCTGGATTACTTCCGCCGCTGCGGGGGCGAACCAGTCGTCGTCGTCAACGGGCAGCACCAGCGCGCCGTCCGGTACATCCTCCCAGCGAGCCAGCATGGCGCCGCGCACCGCCTTCAGATTGGCGCGCGCGATCTCGCGAAGGCGATGCCGGAAGAGGTGGTAAGGGATGTTGAAGGTCGAGTCCCAAAGATCGACGCTGGGGGCGAACACAGCTCGGAGCTGAGCGCGAAAGGCGGCCTCGTCCGTCCATTCCACGGTCTTCCGGACGCAAATATGGATCTCGGATCCCGTCATGGTTTCCCGGCCAGCGATTCGAGCAGTTCCAGCGCCGCCGGCAGCCCGCTTTCGGCGGCGATCGATGCCCGCAGCTGCGCGAGGGCGCGGCGCATCTCCTGGCTGCCCATAGCGTACGCCACCTTGGCCGCCAGTTGATGAGCCTGGAGCCCTCTCATGCCCGCCCCCAGCGCCACGCCGTGCGACACCGCGCGCACCATGTTGCCGGGTTGATCGCGGAGCCCCGGCACAACCACCATGGGTACGCCCAGGTGGATGCACTCCATCACCGAGTTCAACCCGCCGTGCGTCACCATGACAGCAGCGTTGCGCAACAAGGCCATCTGCGGGGCCCACTTGACCACGGCCAGGTTCGCCCCCGCCCTGAAATGTTCAGGGTTAACATGCGGCCCGACGCTCAGTACCCACTGCCACTGGGGGCGCAAGCGGCTGGCTGCGGCCACGGTATCGAAAAAGTGGGCGGAGTGCGGGTAGAGGTGGGAATCCGATCCCAGGGAACAATAGACCAGAGGTTTGCCGCGGTCCAGACGATCGAGAAGGCCGGTGTCCTCAGGGCGGAATCCATCGATCACACCAGCCAGGTAGCGCCGCCCGATATCGGGCGCGGAAGTGAGATCGAAGGACCGGGGACAGAGCAGGATCTCGGGCAGCATGAGGTGCGGTCCGGCGACCCCGAACCAGTAGTCAACGCCTTCCCGGCACGGCACACCAGCCTGACGAGCCAGTCTGCGGTAGACATTGGTGAGGCGGTGAACACGGGCGGGCGTCCGGAAGCGGCCGAGGAGCAGCGAAGCAAGGTAGCACGTGAAGAAATACTCCACGCGCATGCGCGCCCAGTCGGCACGCACCACGGTTCGGCCCCACGGGGAGTCGCGCGGAACGCGGCTGTACACGACCGGCGGAGAATGCGGATTCGGCGGGCCACAGAGAGAGGTCGATACACCCGCGGTCGGCAGACGAAGGCGCAGAGCGCGCAAAGCTATGTACCAGACCAGGCTGTCGCAGACGACCAGATCCGGCTTCAGGGCCTGCAACTGGCGGTCGATCGTGCGGTCGGCGCAGCGCCCCAGGAAGGCGGCGAAATGACGCTCCTGCGCCAGACGCTGCCGCCACCAGGAGACCCGCGGGGCAGAAGAGTGAAGCCCGTGCTCGGGCACGATCTCCTCGGCGAAGGAGACGAACTCGAAGCCGGCCTCGACCACGAGAGGCCGGGCGTCCGCCAGAGCGTAGTAAACGATGCGATGGCCGCGTTCACGCAAGGGCCGCGCCAGAGTGAGGCTGCTGTTGATGTGCCCGGCCCCGGGATGGAACGCGAATACGATGGTCAGCGGGCGAGCCTCGCGCCCCGTGCTCACGCGACGATCTCCGCAAGGGGCAGCGGGTAGTGCACGTGGCCGGCGGCCGCGGAACGGGCGATCGCCTCCAACTGGCGCTGCTTGGGCGAGGTCGCCTCCAGCCATTGCCGATTGCTGTCCCATTGGCCCAGGAACCACTGGGTGTGGCCGGTCCAGTAGACGGGCGCCACGCCGAGTTGCAGGAAAACATCAGGGGCCGTGGCCGGAGTCAGAACCCCGCGATGGAAGTCTCGCGGAATGAATGGCGTCAATGGGAATCCCACTTCGCCCAGGCGCAGCACGACGTATGGCGCGCGCGGGCTCGTGCCGGCGCGCTCGCCCACAGCCAGCAAGCGCTCCAGATCGGCCAGGGCGGGAGGGTTGGCGCGGTCTCCGTCGATCACCAGCAGGCTGCAGTCGAGCGGATAGAAGGCGCTCCTGAGGAGATGCGTAGCCAGGCATCTCGGCCCCCAGACCTCAGCCAGATAGCTGCGGATTTCGACAAATGGCGATTGTGCCAGCTCCGCTTCGGTCTGTGTGGTCGCGGGCTCAACGGTCTGAGCAACCCCGTCATAGACCAGCAGGAAGGGGCGCCGGCGGAATGTGTCCCACAGGTCCAGAAAAGCCTTCAGGAGATAACGGTACACTTCTTCCTCGAGGGCGGGATCGCGACTGGGAATGCGTGACGCCGAGGCTCTCTGGAGTCGGCGACACAGCGGCGTGTCCTCGCGTCCCAAGGCTTCGCTGCGCGAATAGCAGAACTCGCCCGTCCGAAGGGCGTGCAGAGCGTTGGCCACATCAGCCACCGCCTTGAAGCAGACGGAGCGACGCAGGATGGGATCGCGGCGGCAGTTCTCGTTCTGCAGCAGATGATCGGCAAACTCGGCCCACCAGTAGTTCATATAGGCGAAGCAGGAGGCGCTGCGCTCCAGTTCGGTCATCTGCGGCAGAGAACTCCTCACGTCTCTCCCGTGCACTAGCAGCCAGGTCGCCTTGCCTTCCTCGAACAGGTAGCGGCGGACAGGCGTGGTGCGCCACAGGAAGTGCAGTTCGAGCTCGTCCAGCACGAACGTATGGTGGTAGGGGATCAATCCGCAAGAGAGGGTCTGAAGCCGGCTGAAAACGCGTTCGGCCTGTTTCCGTTCAGCCGCATCCGGGCCCACGATCAGAATGAAATCGATGTCGCTGACGCCCGGCGTGATCTCCTTCTTTGCGCCTCCGCGGCATAGATAAACGGCCACGATCCCGGGGCAGCGGCGGAAGGCCTGCACTGCAATCCAGATGGCGACGCGGTAGAGCCAACGGTACAAAGCCAGGCAGGGAGGAATCGAACTCCATGCCAGGAAGTACCGGACTTTGGATTTCCACCGCATGCCCCAATACCAATATCACCCAGGATTTCCATTTTGGCTCCTGGATTGGGCTCAGCTTATCAAGAACCACCAAGTCTCGATCCTCCGAGCGCACTCCACGTCCGGCTCCCGAAAGCAAGCGAAAGGCCGACGAGGACGCCGGCCGCAGACCTGGCGGTCTGCCCCACTGGGTCTGCCCCACCAGTACGCATTTCTGTGGCGAATTAATGACTCGGGACACTAGTGGAAATACACGCTGGTCAACTCCTGCTTCGTGCTCAGTTGGCCGTCAGCGATCACGACGGCTATCCAGGGCGTCCCCTGATCCTCGATGTGCGCGGGCCAGACGATGTGCTTCGCCACGCCCGCTTCGAGGTCAACGGTCGCCGTGGCCGAAGGGATGTGAAGGTTGTCAGTGCGCAGCGTGAATGTGTGCTTGCCGGAGCCATGCGCGTCCACGCGCAGCGTGAGCGCGCCATCAGGAGTGGGAGCAGCCGCCGTTGCCTCAAAGCTGAGCGACCGTTCGGGCCGCAGGTCCAAAGCATACAGGCCGCCTGGGAGCACGGTGAGGTGCGATTGAGCTCCACCTTGCTGGACGGAGTAGCGGCCGGCGGCGAGCGAGACTCTGAAGGCGCCGTGAACCGGCATCGCCTGCGTCGCAGCACCGGTCGTCGTTTCGCGAAACTGAATCGCCGCGCGAGCCTCAGGGGAGGTTAAGCCCGTGAGCACTGCCGGGCCGGCCAGATCCTGCATCAGCCAGATCCAGCGGCCGACAGGATGTGTCCAGACCTCTTTATAGGTCCAGCAGATTTGATGCGGCCAATAGGGCACGTCGCGGAAACCCTTGGTTTCGATGCCGACGGGCAGCGCTCCGGTCATTTGCCCGGAACGCACGGCGTACAAGGGCGTCCAGTCATAGCCCTCGCCGTACATGATGCTGGCGGCGAAAGGATTGCGGCCGACGACCCACTGCGCCTGCTGCTCGGCCAGATCGACGCCGGCCAGGTCGCCACGCACGCGTGCCGCCGTGGAGAGCGCCTTGGCCTGCGAGAGCAGGACGCTGAAATTGCCGCGGAAATCGAACCACACGGGAAAGCGCCGCAGGTAGTAGTCGCCGCCCAATGGAACACCCTGCCGCACCTCGGCCAGATAGGCGTCGGCGTCCGCCGCGCGCAGAGGCGTCCAGTCTTGCTTGCCGGCGGCCATCCGGCCATCGCGCTCGCGATAGATGGCGGCGGGCAGGACGCCGTAGGGCTGATTCACCTGAGCCGCGCGTTTCAAATAGTACTGCGAGTGCAGCACCAGGGCGGAGTACCACTGCATCCAATCCGCGTGGTCCGGAAACGCCTCACACAGGCGGGCCAGCGCGACGATGGGCGCCTGCTCCTCGCCCACGTGAAATCGCTGGAAGAGTGCGTCGCGGCGCGGGCTGGTGTAGAAGAAGCCGGCCAGCGGGATGGTCCAGGGTTGCAGTTTGCGCTCCTGTGAGGCCACAATGAACCGCGCCAGGCGAAACGCCTCTTCCGCGTAGCGGCGGTCGCCGGTGGCCTCGTACAGGTTGACCGAAGCCAGCGCGCCCAGCGAGTCGCGCTCGAGTTCGTCGCGTTGGCCGTAGGCCGGCCGCATCGGCGCCGCCGTCTCCAGGCCCTGCACGGCGAATTGCCAATCCTCTTTCGCTATGGCCAGACTGCGGTGCGCCAACTCCGGATCGCTCTGGTTGAACACGCGCGCGGCCAGGGCCTCGACGCCGGCGACACGGAAGTTCCACTCGGGATCGTTCACGGCCTCGCCGTGACGGTCGTCAGCGTCTCCCATGATGCCATTGGTCCAGTAGCTGATGAGTTGTCCGGTGCTGCGATATCCATCGCCAAAGCGCGTCTTGAGGACCCAGTTCAGGCCCCATCTGGCCTCTTCGAGCAAACGTTTTTCCAGGGCCGGCTCCAGGCCCTGATCGTGCAGCCGCTGGGCCAGCGAGAGCATGGCGTAAACCATGCCGGGCGTATGGCCGGTCGCGCTGAGGTCCCCGGCGTCGTGGTAGCCGCCATTCACGACGATGCGCCGGGCGCCGTGCGAGGTGTAACAGTCCTGGTGACAGATCCCGTGCAGGCCGGGAATCACGGTGCCGCAGCGTTCGCTGTAGAGGAAGTTGAGCGCCTTCCAGATGCTGTCGCGCCAGGGATTGTCGGCGATCTGGAACGGCCTGGTCAGGCCATTTTTCGTCTTGAGAAGATATGCGCCCGGAGCGCGGATTTCGGAGAAATCGAGCACTTGGAAACTGCCCAGCGGTGTGGCAATGGCACTTGCCGGCCTGGTCAGGACAGGTTCGCCGGTGTCCTGTCGCAGGACGCTGAAGTCGCCGGCGGGCAGGTCGCTGGCCAGCGCCGACTTGGAGGCCCCGATCGAGTACCCGCTGCCGCTGAAGGCGATCCTGCCGGGCGCCACTTCCCAGCCCTCGGTGTAGTCGGCATCGACCAGTTGTAACTCCAGTTGGTCGAGGTACAGGACGGTGCGATCACCGGGGTCAGGCAGTTTCTTCGGAAGACTGTAAGCGAAGTCGAGCGCGGTGATTCTGTCACGGTCGAGCGGAGCGATCTCCCAGACGACGTGGTTCCATTCGTGGTTCACGAGCGGGATGGACTCGTTCCGGCCTTCGTTGTACCGGTCGGGCAGTTTGTGCGCGCCGTCGTTGTGGAGCATCAGCGAGCACGAGATGGCCGGCGCGCCTTCGATGTCGGGATAAACCCACAGCGAAAGGCGATTGAACGCGCCCCAGTTTTCGCCGGCGAACTTTCGCGTCGCCACAAGGTCGGCCCATTCGCCCTCGCCGCCAATGGTGGCCTCGCCCGTCGCAGAACTCAAGCGCAGCGAGTGATCGCCGCTCCGCTTGGGCTCCGCGGACAACGCCATTTCGCCGCGTCCTGTAAAGGACCACGTGCTGAGACTCTCCATGTCGTCGAGGAGGCGGGATTGATGAACGGGCTTGTTCCGCCACCGCATCAGAGCTCCGTTTCCCTCGCAGGGGCGGAGGGGCGTGCCATCGGGCTGCTGGCCGGAGAGAGTGGCGGACAGTGCGGCAGCCACAACTATTAGTGGTCTGAGGGCGGGTGAAAGGAGCATCGCGAATGTCCTCATTCTCTCCAATCCCGCTGAGGGGATTCATCATCACAAGACACGGACCTTTGCGATCAAGTCCACTGAGCTGACATCAAGCGCACCGATATCTGGTGCTATCGGTAACAATTCCTCGGTTCGCTGTCTGCGGTCATGGCCTGGTCCGCCGGCTGCGCTTGCACGCGCCATCGTTACACATCACCAAGAACTGATTAGCGCCGCATTCCGCTCTGGTTTCTTGCCGGGGACGAACGGCCTTAAGGCGCCGATACCGCGACAAGCTGTTGAGTATCGGCGTATTCCTCCTCCTGGTTGGCGTAGACTCCATCGAAAATGGCATCCGCGGCACCGAACTTGAGAAACTCAAGTACACGCGCCTATCCGGCAATGGGGCCATGGTCATCCCACAGCCGCCCCGCGGCATCGAAACGCGGAGCGGCCAGCAGCCAGAATCCCAGGGCCCCCTTCGCTTCCAGCGCCACATGGGCCGGATCTGCCTTTTCCGCGATGAGCAGCGCGGTGCTGGGGGAAAGCCGCAGATGTCGCGAACCGATCCAGACCGAGGCGTTGCCGGCGCCGACGGCGTAGAAGCAGGCGATAGACGCAGCGAAATCGGGGCGAACCGGAGGTGAGGCCCGGCGAGCTGTCCGTGCAATGCGCTGAAAAGACAGGATCTTCTTGTTTTGGATTGTTCCTGCAGAACGACAACCGCGCCTTGGGGGCGAAGATGGCTCCCGGAGGGAAAAACTGCAGCTCGCAGGTTCAAATGATGGTGGCTGGGTGTACACTATTCAGCGCGGGATCCAAAATGGAAAGTTGCGTTAAGAATGGGATCGATCTCGATCTCGTGGCAACCAGTGGATAGGGGTCATCAATGGAAAGGAGAACCAGCGTATGGCATCTTTAGCGTCGCCCGCCAGCGAGAAATCGGCCGCACCAATGACCGTCCGGCTGCTGATCGACAATGAATGGGTTGAGAGCGAGTCGGGTAAGACATTTCCAAACATCAATCCTGCGACAGGGGAGGAAATCGCCCAGGTGGCCGAAGCCGACGCCGCGGACGTTGACAAAGCGGTTAAGGCGGCCCGGCGAGCTTTTGAACACGGGCCCTGGCGCAAAACGTCCGCGTCAGAGCGAGGCCGCTTACTTTATCGGCTGGCCGATCTGATTGAACAGAACGCAGACGAGCTCGCGAAGCTTGAAACTCTGGACAACGGCAAACCGGTTGCCGTGGCGCGCGCCGCGGACTTACCCCTGACGATCGCCTGCTACCGCTACTATGCCGGCTGGGCAGACAAGATACAGGGTAAGACCATTCCCATTTCAGGCGACTACTTCTGCTATACGAGACACGAGCCAGTGGGCGTCGTGGGACAGATCATTCCCTGGAACTTCCCGTTGCTGATGCAGGCCTGGAAGCTGGGTCCTGCGCTGGCGGCGGGCAATACGGTGCTCCTCAAACCGGCGGAGCAGACTCCTCTCACGGCCCTCAGAGTCGGCGAACTGATTGTTGCAGCCGGCTTCCCGCCTGGAGTAGTGAACATCCTTCCCGGTTATGGCCCCACAGCGGGCGGTGCAATCGCCAACCATATGGACATCGATAAGGTGGCGTTTACGGGCTCAACGGAAGTGGGCCATTTGATCATGCGGGCCGCCGCGGACTCCAATCTGAAACGAGTGACTCTCGAACTGGGCGGCAAAAGTCCCAACATCGTGTTCGCCGACGCCGACATGGACCAGGCAATAGAGGGTAGCCATTTCGCCCTCTTCTTCAATCAGGGGCAATGCTGTTGCGCGGGTTCCCGGCTCTTCGTAGAAGAGAAGGCCTATGACCAGTTTGTTGAGAAGAGTGTCGCCAGGGCAAAGAAGCGAACCGTTGGAGATCCGTTCGACCAGGCAACCGAGCAGGGGCCGCAAGTCGACGATGTTCAGTTCGAGAAAGTGATGTCCTACATCGAAGCAGGCAAGCGCGAGGGCGCATCGCTGCTGTGTGGTGGCAAGCGTGTCGGTGATCGCGGCTACTTCATCGAACCTACGGTGTTCGCGGATGTGAAGGACAGCATGAAGATCGCCCAGGAAGAGATCTTCGGACCGGTCATGAGCATTATCAAATTCAAGGATCTCGACGAAGTCATCGAGCGGGCAAACAAGTCGATATACGGCCTCGCGGCGGCGGTGTGGACCCGTGATATCACCAAGGCTCACGCGATTGCCCACAACGTCCGCGCCGGCACGGTGTGGGTGAACTGCTATGACGTTTTCGACGCCGCGGCTCCGTTCGGAGGCTTCAAGCAGTCTGGCCTTGGACGAGAACTCGGCGAGTATGGCCTGCAGCAGTATACGGAAGTGAAAACAGTCACTGTTAAGCTGTAACGCGCGGGTCAGACGAATCGGTCGCTGGCTGCTGCTATGAGAGCGAGAGCCGCTGCCAGCGGTCCGTCTTGCGAGGACTACTGTCGGAGTGCGGCGCGGACGTGGTCTGAGGGCGGACTAGAGCCGCCCCCTTCGTCCGTTCTCTGCCTGCGCGTCTTTCGCGCACAACCACTCCAGCATCGCGATAGTGAGCTCCTTGATCCAGGCACTCGGAGGCGGATGCGAGGCGTCGCAGCTACCCTCTTGCCAGGACTTATTAAACTGAGTGAACAGATCCGGATTTCGAAGCCCGCGCGCCAAGTTGCCTGGGCGAGCCTGTAAGCCCTTTCGGAGACACCCAAAGCCCGGGAGTCATACCCTGTTTGAACTCGCTCGGTCTCCTTCCAGCTGCGTGTATAGCCGGTCTTCCAGAGCGTCGCTCAACATCTGTTCACATCGCTCGGCTTATTATCCGACACCATTGCGTGGAATTGGTCGCGTTGGGATCCCATCCTCCTCGTGTACACCTTGCTGAACTCAGCGCCCCAAAAGAACAACTGCGCCGAGTAGTATACCCACAGCAACACGACAATCGGTGAGCCGGCAGCACTATAGGTTGACCCGAAACTCGGATGCGCGAAGTACAGCCCCATGATTTGCTTGCCAACCATAAACAGCAAGGACGCGACCATGGCTCCAGCGGCGACGTCGCTCCACTTCAATGAAACTTCGGGAATGATCTTGTAGAGGGCCGCGAACAACACCGCTATCAGCAGATAGAGAATCATGAACGAGACAGGCGGCGGCACATCGATTCTCATAGCCGCGATCCAGGCATTCAACAGGAGAGAAACCAGCAGCAGAAAACCTGCACCCAGCACCGTCGCGAAGGAATAGAAGCGATCCCTGATCAGACGAATAACAGTGGCGGCGCTGATTCGGTCGGGGGGAGCAACATGCCAGATTGTGTTCATCGCGTCGCGCAACTCCACGAACACGGAAGAGGCGCCAAATGCCAAGGTCGCCAGGCCGAGCAAAGTCGCAATCAAGCCTGTCCGGGGCGTGTAGGCGCCGCTGATGATTTCCTGAATTGTCCGTGCTGCGTCAGGCCCGGCCACATCTCGGATCTCCGATGCCAGACGGCCTTCCGCGGCCGATTGCCCATAAACAACAGCGGCCGCAGCGACGGCGATAAGAATAACGGGCGCCAGGGACAGCAGTGTATAAAAGGCGACCGCAGCGCCAAGGCGCGGAGCATTATCGTTGAACCATTCGCTCGATGCTTCCCTAAACATTCGCGGCAGCGCCTTGAGCAGAAGCATCGCAGATCTGCTGGCGCGGCGAGAGATATCCGGCGGCGATGGTTCTGGCACTCGCATCTCAGACTGAAGCCAGATCGAAACCAGTCATAGCATACGGCACGGCGGCAGAACTAGATAAGGGCCGCGGCGGGGCGCGCCTTTCAAGAATCCGGAGTTGCCAGCTTGGCCTCTTCGCGCAGTGTGGCGAACCGGTTCTGCAGCGTTCGCAGGCTAATCCATAACATCTCGGCGGCGACTCTTTGCGCCCTCTTGCGACTGCTCGTCAGCCCCGTCCTGTGCCGCGCGCCGCAATCAATTCTTGTCTGGGTCGCATCGTAGGGCGTCTTTCAGGGGCGACAAGACGAAAACGGGCCGGTTGGTGGCCGGCCCGCTTGCGTTCCTTGAGTAACTGGAACTTACTTCGCTGCAGTGGTCTTCTTCTTGGCTGCGGGCTTGGCCGCGGGTTCCTTTGCAGCCGTGAAGCCGGCCGCCTTGGCATCGTCCTCGGTCATGAACTTGCCCTGCTTGGTCTTGCCGTAATACTTGCTTTCGTTGTGGTGATAGGCTTTGGTGCTGGTGTTGACCCACACCATGCCCTTGGCCTTGGCGTCGGCGATTTCCTGCGCCGTCGGCGCAGGGACCGCCGCGACAACCGTCTTCTTCGTCTTGGTGGTCTTCACCGTGGTGGTCGTGGCCGGGGCCTGTGCGAAGGCCACGGTCGCGAAAGCGGCGAATGCGAGAGCTGCGATCAGTTTCTTCATGGAAACACCGTCTCCTGTGATTCTTTCTGGGCGCGGACTACCCTGCCGGAGGGTTCGGTCCGACACCCGGGTGAAATTATGCGCGCCTGGCCATCCCGCGTCACCCCCAAAACAGGCTATGTTCTCGCCCTAATTTAGGGGATGCGTGTCCGCTTCTCAGGAGACCGCCAGCTATCTTTTCTGTATGCGGCAGTATGGATTGCAACTATAGATAGGAAGACACCGTCCTCATGTCGCGCCGGCGGAAAAATGCGCCATGTCATGACGCCTTGGGCCGGATCAGCTCCTGAATCTGCTCGACCGCCTGCGCCATGCTCGTGACCAATCGATCTGGTTGGGTTCGTTCGAAACGCGCCTTGGCCTTCTCCGTATCGCCACTGAACCCCCAGACTCCGACGACCAGCTTGAGTTTGGGAAAGCGTTCCCGAATCAGTTTGCACATCGTCCGCGCGGGTGGAAAGGCATAAGGCGGCAATGCGGAGATGCAGATGACGTCGTCTTGTCTTTTCTCAATCAACGCCAGCAACTCCGCGGGGGAAGCGTGGGCGATCGGAAGAGACAGAGCCGCGTGGCCCGCCTGCTCCAGGAGCTGCGCCAGCATGGCGGCCGTGACCTCATCGGCCCGATCGTTTGCGGGAAGGCAGAGTATCCTGGCGCTGAGACGCTCCGCCGGGCCTGATTCCGCCGCGGCATCTTCGGCTGGCGATGAATCGTGCGCCAGTTGGTACTCCGAAAGCTCGGTAATCATTTCGTTGATGCTGAGAAAGAGAAACTCCTCCCTGGTTGTGTCAATCGCCCCTTTGTGGCGATCCTGCTCGGCCAGGCTCAAAGCAGGTATGAGCACCGAATCGTATAACTCCACCAGGGGTTTTTCTTTCAAGAACCGGTCCACAATCGCGTGCGCCTCCGGTTGGTCCATCGCCAGTAAGCGCTGGTAGATCTGAGCTTCCGCCCCCAGAACTTCTTCATCCCCCAGCAGGATATGAAGAAAAGAGAGTTGAGGAACGTAGCGGCCCAGCACAACGACGCAAACGGTGAGAGGCGTAGACAGGATAAGACCGGCGGGTCCCCACAGAACAGTCCAAAAGACAGCCGCCACCAGCAGCGCCAACGAAGAGATTCCCGTGTTCGCCCCGTAAAGCCACGGCTCGACGAAGTTGGCAATGATCAGTTCGAGGCCGGCAAACAGCAGGAACACCAGCAGCGGCGGCAGCCAGCTGTCAAAAGCCGCCAACGAGAGTGCGATCGGCAGCGCGGCGGCGACCATCGTGCCGACATACGGCACGATGCGCAGGAGGCCGGCGACGACTCCCCATAGCGCGGGATTGGGCACGCCAATGCAGTACAGACCGAATCCGAACAGAGTTCCAAAGCCGGCATTGACCAGGACCTGCATCAACAGGTATCGGCTGACACGTTGCGCCGCGTCGTCGAGCGCTTGCGTCATGATGTTGATCTGACCGAGTCCGACCAGCCGGAAAAGACGATGCCTCAAGTCGAATCTCTTGATCAGCATGAAGACCGTGAAGATCAGGACAAGTCCTGTCAGCGCCACAGGCCGAAGAACGGGCTGGACCAGATCGACGAAGGTAGTCCAATCCATTGGCCGGCTGTTGCACGATCTGTACGGGCAGGGGAGGCGCGGGAGTACTCGGCGCAGTGCGCTGCTTCCGATTCTGCGCCGCAGGACCTGGCGCCGCAGGGGGTGCCCACGGGCTGGAAAGTTCGCGCGCGATTTCCTTCATGCTGTTGGCCGCAAGGCCTAACGGTCCCTTCGTGGGAATGCGCAGCGCTTCCATCTTGGCGTGAATGTTCTGGCGGTACCTGGGAAGCTCCTGGGCGACGTCAACGAGCTGAATTGCGATGATCCAGACAACGCCGCCGGCCGCCGCCATGGTAACCAGGACGGTCACGGCTACCGACGGCACGCGGCCGATGCGTGATTCTTTGCAGAAGCGCGACCACAGGGCTCAAAACGAACGTCAGAATGAGAGCAAATGCCAGCGGGATCAGAATTTCGCGGGCAAAGTACAGCGCCGCAATGGTGACCAAACAGCATGACCATCGCCCACTGATTGGAGTTTGGGAGGTGCCGCTGCGAAACGCTGACGGCCGGCGGGACTGGAGGGCTGCGCAAGTCCGCCTCGCTCGCCGCGGGACCCGTCCCGGGGTGCCTGTGGAAGAACGGCCGTTTCCAGAATACTGCCATGTTAGAGGCCCTTGGGGCGTTCACGCAGCGGGCGGGTAGTTAACTCCTCGATTCGATGCAGGCCAATGCCGGAAAGCCAGGCCGGCGGGATCACGCGTTCCGAATCTGCCTACGAAGATTCTCAGGCAATGGACTGCTCCTCAATGCGTAGAAATCAGCGATTTGGGTCGCCATGGCGGTCTTGCACCAGATAGAGAGTATAACTCCGGCTTGGTCGGCCCGGTCTTTTCTGTACCAGGCCCGATGTTAGTCCTCAGCCGGTTGACACTGACCGGACTGCGCTCTGGACCACGTCCTCACTGGCGAATTCGTTCGGCGTCGACGGCAGCAGGTGATCTCCCCCCTATTGCGTCCGCTTCACAGCGGCGACGAGGCCAGGATATGGATCGACAGCCTCTCCTTGCCACCAAACCCTTTGCGGTCCCAATTCGAAAATCGCAAAATGCAGGTGCGGCGCGTGCTGATCCGCATTGCCCGACGATCCCACATAGCCGATGACGTCTCCCCGCCCGACCCGCATGCCCTCCCGCAACCCATTCGCGTACTCCTCCAAGTGCGCGTAGTAGTAGCAATAAACTTCGCTTTCGTCGAACAGGTAGATCGTGTTGCCGCCCGGTTTGCTGAGGAAAAGTCTGCGGATGGTTCCAGAAACTACCGCCCGCACGGCTGTCCCTTTCGGCTCCATGATGTCGATCGCCTGGTGCGGATGTCCATTGTGAATCTCGGTGAACATATCGCGCAGATCCGCGAGGGCGAGTCCGCGAATGGGCGGGCTCATCTCGAGAATGGAGGAGCTCACGCGAACGGCCGATGCGCCAACAGCCGGCGCGCGAACAGCCAGCACATTGATAGCGAGCAACACGGCGCACAGGCCGATAATACAAATCCAGAGCCGCACCGCTATTCCTCCAGAACGACCGGCGTGCCCGGCCGTACCATGTGCGACAGATTGTCCACATCCCAGTTCGTCAGCCGGACGCACCCGGCCGATTCGTCGTGCCGGATATGGCCCGGATCCGGCGTCCCATGGATTCCATAATGTTCTTTCGTGAGGCCGATCCAGATTGTGCCGACAGGACCTCTCGGGCCCGGCGCGAGCACTGCCTGCGCCTTTTTCGGGTCCGGGTTCCAGAACAGATTCGGGTCATAGTTGAACCACGGGAAGGGCACCACCTTCGTGACGTTCCAATCGCCAATCGGCAGCGGATCGTGGCTGTCGCCGATGGTCGCCGGATACTGCGCCAGTTCTTTGTCGCCGACGCCGTAGGCGATGACCGTGCGTTTGGACTTCGACACCACTACGCGCAAGGCCCGCCGAGCCACGGCGGCGCGCCGCACATTCGGCACGCTGATCCGCTCCCCCGCCGTGTCCAGCTTCGTGCCGGAATTCAGCTCGCCCAGCAGCTTGGGCGAGCAATGGAACCTCTCGCCCAGCTCGTCGCCCGGCGTTTCGAAGCCCAGCCACTTCAGCTTGGCCTTTTCCACGATGTCGTCCGGCGCCTTTTGGAACGGGCCCCTCTCATCCACTCTGGTAATCGTGTAGGTCACGAGAAGCGGGCCGGCATCGCTATTGAGCAGGCCCCACGTCTGTGCGTCGATTGTGCCCGTCGGCTTCAGACCGTGGTTCTCCTGATATCCCTTGACCGCAACCGCGAAATCGTCGCCGTAGACGCCGTCGATCTGGCCCGGCGAGAAATGGGCGCGGTCCAGCAGAATCTGCGCCCGCACCACCCTTGGCCCAGTCGCTCCCGGCCCCACCGCGCCGGTCTTGGTTGCATCCTCTATACCGTTCGCGGCCAGACTCCGGGTGGCCTGGGCAACAGCGTGCTTCTTCGTCGGTCCGGCCGCGCCCGCGCCGGCCAGCGCCAGAATCGAAGCGGTTACCGCCAGTAGATAAGTTGTGCGCATAACCGGCAATGGGCACTTTTCAGGCCATTCCGCGGCCAGTGCCGCTTTCGGGCCCGTGGCCCGCTTTTGCACGATTTGGAGCACACTCGGGGCACATCTGCGGGCGGGCGGGGAAGGTTCACAGGTTGCGATGGCGGGGGCGGAGGCGCAGTTCTTGCCTGGTCAACGGCAGGAGTTGCACCTCACGACCTGCGGGAGCCTAAGGCGTTCAGCTTGTTTTCCCACACATTCCGCTTTGGTCCCCAATCTGCACTGCAGTGGATGAAGGGATGAAGGAAAGAGGCAAGAAATGATGACGATATTGATTGTTCTTGTAGTGCTGTTGCTGCTCGGTGGCGGCGGATATGGATATTCGCGTTGGCGCTGAGAGCGACGGCTGGCCATTGGACAAGGTCCGTGTAGTGGAAGCAGGACAAAGCTGGAGCCGATGAGGCCGGGTACGGCTGCGTTCGGCTCCAGCTGGCGGATCTGAGGCTAAGCAGAAGAAGTGGTATCGGAAGGGTAGGAAGAGCGTGAGTCTGACAACATTAAGCACAACTGAAGTGGCCGTGATCATTGTGGTCATCGCGGTTCTCGTTCTGATCGTCGGCATAGTCGTTTTACGCCGGAAAAGCCGGGGTCAAAAACTGCTGCCGCTGGCGGCAGCCGATCATACGCGTTTCCTGGAGTCCTGGCGTAGAATCCAGTCGCACTTCGTGGACGACCCGGCCGGCGCGGTCAAAGAAGCGGACTTGCTGCTGGGCGAGGTGCTGACCACGCGGGGATGTCCAGTCAGCAACTTCGAAAAACGGGCGGCCGATATCGCGGTCAGTGATCCACTGGTTCGCGAGAACTACCGGTCGGCTCACGAAGTCGCGCTGCGCCAGGCGGGGGGGAAGGCCAGCACGGAAGAATTGCGCCAGGCAATGGTTCATTACCGGACGCTCTTTGACGAGCTGGTCGGCGAGCCGGCAAGGCCCTTGACGAAGGCTGCATCCTAAAGCCCAGGGATTCCAAAGCAATCGCCGATTAGGAATTGAATGTCTGGGAGAAGAAATGGAGACAATCCGATGACCGAACTAGAAAAAAGAGAACAGCCGAGAAGCGCGGAATTCACGCTGACGCCTGTGGCTGGCGAAGTAGCCGGGCCAACGTCGTTGAGGCAAGACCTTGCGGTCCAACCAAACGAAGCAGAACTGCCAGGGAAGCACTGCTGCGCCGGGGGCGTCGAGGCCGCCGCCGATAGCGGCATCGCACTGTCCGGAGCCGCATCCGGCGTGGCGACCGAAGAACTGGCGACGCCGCTCTTTACGCACCACGAGGCGCAGGAGTTTCGCGATCGCTGGGCTACAATTCAGGGGACCTTTGTAGATGACCCGCGCCACACCGTGGAGGCGGCGGATGGTCTGGTCGAGGTGACGATGAAGCGCCTGGCGGAAGTGTTTGCGGAGGAACGGGCGAAACTGGAACGGCAGTGGGAGAGCGATAAGACCGTTTCGACCGAGGATCTGCGCCTGGCGCTGCGCCGCTATCGGTCCTTCTTCGGCCGTCTGCTTGCGGTTTAGGAGCTGACGGGTTCTGCCCGGCCGGAGACTGACTATGCCTTGCTTGCTCGTGTTCGTCGTTGTGTTGTTTCCGCGTGTCGCGCTGGCGTTGATGTGGTTCCTCGGGACCTACCTGCAGCGCGCATTCCCCGGTGGTCTGCTGCTGCCAGTGCTCGGCTTCATTTTCCTGCCGCTCACCACGATCGTCTACGCCTGGGAGATTAACAGTCGCATGCCGACAACGGGAGTCAACCTCTTGTGGCTGCTGATTGCCGTGATCATTGATGTGGGCGCGTTGGGTGGCAGTGCGCATCGCCAGTTCCGGCGCTGAGTCGCTCAGCCACTGCCGGAGAGACTTTCCAATTTGCCCCGGCGATGCGTCTGTATCCATGCGCATCCCCCGAAGGGCCGTTGCTATATTTGATGCTGAACCGTGTATGCCTTAGCTGACGAGGAGCAAGCATGGAAGCAGATACCAAGCCCTGCCCGGTGTGTGGAGAGACCATCAAGGCGGTAGCCATCAAATGCCGCTTCTGCAATACCGATCTCAGCGCTTTCGCGGCCACCAAGGAGGCCGAGGTCGAGAAGGACCTCTACGTCGGCCACCCCGCGATGGTTTACAGCGTCGGCCAGGTGCTGCCCATCCTTTTGGTCATCGCCGCCGCCGTGGTTGCCGCCATGGCCGGCGCGAATCCAAAGTATGTCGCGCTGGGCGTCGCCCTGTTCCTGGCGCTCGTCTTCCTGGGCTATTACGTGAAGAGCGTCAGCACCCATTACGAGATCACCACCCAGCGCATCAAACTCCGGCATGGCTTGTTCTCCCAGATGCAGGAGAGCCTGGAACTGTTCCGCATCGATCACTTCGAGCTCCATAAATCGCTCGGCATGCGGCTCGTGGGTCAGGCCTCGCTGCACCTGTTTTCTTCCGACGCCGAGCTGACCAATTTCTACATCTACGGCGTCCCCAGCCTGGAAGCCCTGGCCGACGAGCTGCGCACCTGCCAGCTTCGCGAGCGTAGCCGCAGAGGGCTGACCACGTTCGTCAAAGCGTAAGAACCCGATCGTCGAGACGTGGGACGATTCCCGATACCCTCCGCGCCGCCTATGGGCCGTCCTGGAGCCGGTAGACGCAAGAACCCGGTTCCTTCAGGCCGGCCCGGGTGGTTGCGGTCGGATGAGGACTTGACGCAGTTCTCGGGTTCCGGGCGGTAAACGGCGTTCCCGAAAAGTGGCAGGATGCGCGATGGAGGTCCGCGCCGGGGTTGGCTTTGCCCCAATCGTCTTCTTGCCTATCCAGTCCCGCAACCGGCCGCAGCGGCTTCACTTCCTCTGCGGCTGAAACTCGGGCGCGCCGAACTGCCACAGCAGGAAGCTCACCTCGTCGGCAAACAGCTCCTGGTGCTGGGTCTTCGTGGAACCGATTCCGTGTCCCGCCTCGTAATCCACTCTCAGCACAATGGGCTTGCCGCTCGTGGTAGCCGCCTGCAGGCGTGCGGCCAGCTTGGCCGGCTCCCAGGAGATCACGCGCGGATCGTTGAAGCCGGTGGTTAGCATCACCGCCGGACG
>CAVWRA010000001.1:0-39732 GCA_963757265.1 Terriglobia bacterium | reverse complement strand
CGTTCCAATTCCAAGCACCATTACAGGAAAGGACCAACCACTCCATGAAGCTATACACCTATCTCAACTACGGCGGCAATTGTGAGCAGGCCTTTCGTTTCTACGAAGAGCACCTTGGCGGAAAAATCACCATGATGATGAGGCACGGTGAGCAGCCGAATGGCACCGAAGTCCCGGCGAACTGGAGGCACGCGATACTCCACGCGCGCCTCACGCTGGGAGAAACCGAACTTCTGGGTGCGGACGTGCCACCAGAGCGTTTTCAGCCCATGCGCAGCGCCTATCTTACACTCACGATGGGCAGCAACGCCGAAGCTGAACGGATTTATGCGCTGCTCTCCGAGGGCGGACAGATCTTCATGCCCATGGAGGAGACTTTCTTCGCCCATCGCTTCGCGATGCTGCGAGACAGATTCGGAACATCGTGGATGCTGTTGCACTTAACATCCAACGGCGTGCAGCGAGGCGAACAACGCCAGCAGTGCCGGGCCATTGTCGCAGGCTGATGCCGGAAATAGAATTGAACACTTAAACCATGCCTAGACATCATCCATAAGCCGATAGCGCACCTTATCGCTTCCAGAATGCCCTCTGACACATTTCCACGCCGCCGCGCCCCAGGATGATCAGCCGAAATCGGCCTTCGATCAGCGTCCGGGCTTTGACCCGACATCGAGTCGATCATACAGCCCGCTCCACAGTGACGTCCATGGTTTCGTTGCTCGCAGCCCGGCGGATCAGACTCCAGGACGGTATTATCAGCCGACTCGCCACAGCTCGTTGTACGATCGACGCTCAGAGCGGCATCGACATTTTCGGTGCCAGCACATTATCAGGAAGCCACACTCAGAGCCGCTCCAGGAGCCTTATCAGCGTCTCATATCGTATCAAAGCTCTCGATTTTCAGCGTCGGGCATCCTTTTGCTCGGATTGATTTGCGCCGCTTTGCACGTCGACCGGGGCGCGTACCTTTCGCCGCGTCACGCTGGCGATCGTCATGCTGATAATACAGGTTCAGACGCCCTGGGTGATCACATTGCACGCTCGATTGAGGTATCGTGGGGTTCATGGTTGGCCTGATTCTGACGGCAGTCTGGCCGGACGCCGCCGGCGCCAGTCGCGAGCGACGCGACGAGTCGCGCGGACCCGGGCGTCCGTTGAGTTCCGCGGCTGGATCGCAGCCGGCCTGGCGCCTTCTCTCTGACCGCCTTGCGCCGGAAACAGACGTAACCGCGCCTCGCCGTTTCCAGTCGTTCCGCCGTCCCGCGACCTGCTCAAACTCATCGATTTCTCTCGGGATTTCCTGTGCAGGCCCTGTGCCTATTGCAGCGCGCGCCGCGGTATGCCGGATTGGCCTGACGGAGGCGTCGTCATTTCGGCTTCCATCGGAAAACCTTTGAATGATCGTCGCCTGCTGATTCGCACTGAGAATCTGGTGGACCGGCGTTGCACCCGTGGATGGTGTGACGTTTTTCCGACAAGGTCCCCGACGTCACCGCCGCGCTGCTGATCCCACCGAGATTGTTGCTCGTGACTGCTCTCCCCATATTCTGACGTCAGACCTTCATCTCCGCCTTCACAGCGGCTGTCCGGCGCTCGCCGAGGGGAAGATGCCCGCGTCTGCTGCTGCTGGTCGGGCGTGAGCGCCCGGAAGGATAATGAAAAAATTGTATTTTATTGGGCTGCTTGGCTTCAGTCTTTCGGATCTTGTAAATAGACTTGAGACGGCTGTGATGCACGATCAACTTTGCGATAGGGTCGCGGAACCCGTCGCGCATCGCCGCCGCTTGCGGCATTTTGGAAATTCCGCGGCCCGCAGCAAGGCTCCAGACCAGGAAGCATCACGACCTGCCTTCGGTTCATTTGGGGGTCTCCCTCTCGTCGGAATTATCAGTTCTGTTCCAGAACTCATCAATTATAACTAGGTGTTGTCCGGTTTGTTACGGAAGATTTCAGCTCAAAGACGATAATGTCGAAACGGCGCATCCGGGCGATTTTGGGCCTGGAAAATTTTCGCGCTCTCTGAAATGCATTGCCGCAATGGCGGAAGAATGGCGGCGTGCCAGGTTGGTTCACTGACGCCGCGCCCGATGTCGCCGATACGGGCTCGGACGGAAATTCCTCAGTCAGGGGGCTGGATTGGACGCGGGGACACGTGGTCCGGGAGGAATTACAGGAATCCGGGGCGGTTCGCTGGAAAAATAGTGACGTCGCGCTTCTGGCAGAGAAGGTGGTCTCGCCGGTCGCTGGCGTGACGGTATTCGTTCCAGCGGTGCGCGGCGTCGTCGATCATCTGGCCTCACCATTCCCGTCCGGTGTCACCACGGTGACAGGGCCGAGGTCAAGCTGAACGAGACGGTGCCGGTGGGGACAGCGGTTCCTGAACCGCCGCTAACCGACACGGTAAAGCACGTGAAAAAGAACCGGCAAATGTGGTCAAGGTATTCTCGCGCGGCCGAAGATTCGGTCACGGGCACGGAACCGTCACAGACGAATTGACCATGGAAAAACCAGGCGTTTTCGCCGTCACCGCTGTCGATCGCTTGCGGCATGTCCTTGGCCTGCCGCCGGTTGCTGACCGTCGGCTGACTCCGCCACTTCCAGCAGCGGAGTTCTGCGAGAAGATGCCATTGGCCAGAAATGAGACAGCGCCCTCGGAGCATGCCGCCTGTGACCTTGGCCGAAGCGTGACGGGGCAGCCACTGCCGCGTACCGAGCGCTTCCTCGAGCGTGATGTGACTTGGCGTTCGGATGTTGAAGAACGAATCCAGTGCGCAATCCGCAGGCTCAGCCAGTTTGTGAAATAAGCGACTTCGCCGTCATAGCTGCCGGCCGCCTCGGCGTTGGGCCAGACTTCGATGCCCGACATCGGCCAGCGCTGGAAGTTTTCGCCTCGAACTGCTCCAGGCCCGCCGCCTGCTGCTGGATGGATGCCAGCCATGCGGTGAAAACGCCCTTTTCCATCAGCGCATTCCATTGCGTCACCACGTCCGCCTTGAAGCCGGGATCCTGGAACCACTGGACATACCAGGGCGCTTCCACCTGCATCCAGGGAACTGTCGGATTTACAATTCCCTCGTAATTTTTGTACCGGAACTCATATCAAAGTCCCACACGGGTCCCATATAAATCAATGGATTATTCGCGTCTTTATACAGATAGTCACTGCTGAAAAAATCCCCGCCATCTACGTTGCCCATGACGTCATTAACAATGTAGAAATTGATGGCCGAGGCCTCATCGAAATATGCGCGCCAACCCAGGGTGGGTCTGTGGAATTGCTGGAATGCGCGCCGCCTCCGCCGTACGACATAGTTAGAAATATAAGCAGTCTGTTCCGGAATCTGCGGATGGTGTAAAATCCGGATCGATCAGACCAATCGGCACCCCCATGGGTGTAAAGAAGACGTCGCCTCGTCCTCGTGCGCGTCGATCTCCATCAGGTAACCTCCGGTCACCTGATCCGGCGCAGTATCGGTCTCGGTCAGTTCGGTGATATTGACTCTGTCGCTATCTACCTTTACCTCTTCAATGAGCTGGTAGTTACCTTCGTACACGCCATTCAGGAAAAGCTCGACGAAAAGCGAATGGGACGCCCACGGCATCAGGGTGCTTGTGCCGCTGGGAGTCGGCGAATTCGACGGCGAGTTGAGATATCCGTTTCCGATCGGGATGGCGTTGGCCAAAGCCGAAGCCGACCAATCGCGCAGCAAAGTCTTATCGTCGTAATTCGCCAACAGGAGGTAGCTCTTGCTCTTGTCGCAGGTGGGTTTGCCTTTATTGTTGGTGACATAAGGACAGGCGAGGTCCATGGTTCCGAGCAGGTCGAGACTGGTATTCAGCTTGACATGGTAGGGAAGCTTCGGCGTGTACATGGTTGTCCAGCCATGCAGATGAAAGGTTGCCGTATTATCGCTATCGCTGGCATTGGGCAGGTACGACGTCTGGCCATCGGCGGAAGTGATGGTGATGGTGCCGGGGACTTCGGTTGTCTTGTCCACGATCGCCACGCCATCCGTATTGATGGTCACGATCGGCAGATTGATCGCCGCGGCTGCCGGAGCAAAAGAAGGATTGGAGATAGAAATCGTCAGGGACAGTGGCGCCGTTGCTTGAACGGAACCCGCCGTACCAACGACCGTCACCGCAGCCGTCCAGCTCGTCGGTATTTCAAGCTCCGTTGCCGAAAAGCCTTCCTGCCCCGCCGAGAGGGAGGCAGTGACGTTCAGGGTTCCTGAGTTGCCTGCCGTTAATGTCAGCGGAGAGACGCTGATGCCGGACGGCAGACCGGTCAGTGTGACCGCAATCTCTCCGGAATAAGTGCTGCTGCTCGCGGCGACCACTACAGGGACATTCTGCTGGCCGGGATAAATTGTGAGGGCGGATGTCACGGCCGTGATTTCAAATGTCTGGCCTTGGCAGACTGGAATCAGAGATAAGAGCCCAATCGCAGATAACTCATAGAGTCTGGCTCTCCTGCGATAACGGTCCTTCATCCTTCACCGCTCCTTGATGCGGACAGCTTACCACGAGCCGTGGCCAGACCCGGCTGTTGTACCAGCTCGATTGAGAGTATAGCGCTGACTTGATCGGCCCGGTTTTTCTGTACCAGCCCCGATGTCAGTCCTCAGCCGGCGGCCGGCGGAGCGAGCAACCAGGCGCTGGCCCGGCAGCTGTCCACGAGCCGGCCGGGAGGCGGCGGCTACTTCTTCTGGTCCTGTTTGGGATAGACCATGTCGGCTTTGTGTTTCTCGCGGAATTCGGAGAGCCCGCAGGAGCCGAGGACTTTGAAGCCTTTGGCTTGAAGTAAGGCCGCCGCACGGGCGGCCCGTCCGCCGCGGTTTCAAAGCGTGACGATGAGCTTGTCGGTGGGAATTTCCTTCAGCCGGCCCTCGAGTTGGCTCAATGGGATGTTCACGTAACCCTTGATCGAGCCCAGCGCGGCGATCTCGTCCGGCTCGCGCACATCGAGGAAGAAAACCTTACCGGGTTTCTCGAGCAGCTTCGCCAGTTCTTCATCCGTGACGGCTTTGGGCGCGGGCGCGGCCGCCTGTTGCGCCACCACCAGGCCCATGGCCAGCATTCCCGTGAGCACGCAGGCCCAGCACAGAGTCTTCATAGCCGCGAGTGTACCATGGATAAATTATGGTTACTACGACGGACGAGTTCCACCGCATCGCCCAGCTGCCGCCCTACGTGTTCGCCAGCGTCAACGAGATGAAGGCCCGGCTGCGCGCGGCGCAGTACGACGTGGTCGATTTCGGGATCGGCAATCCGGACGGCGCCACGCCGCGTACGGTGGTGGCCAAGCTGGCCGAGGCGGCGCGCAACCCCCGCAACCACCGCTACTCGGTGTCGCGCGGCATCCCCAACCTGCGCCACGAGATTACGCGGCGCTACGAGCGCAATTACGGCGTGCAGCTCGACCCCGAGAGCGAGGCCATCGTCACCATGGGCGCCAAGGACGCCCTGGCGCACCTGATCTTCGCCGTCATCGGCCCCGGCGACCGCGTGGTCACGCCCGCGCCGTGCTACCCCATCCACCAGTACGGCGTGATCATGGCCGAGGGCCAGGCCGTGCCGCTGCCGGCCGACAATCCGGCCGAATTCCTGAACCGGCTGGAGGACCTCTGTAGGAGCGGAACGCGCCCGCCCAAGCTGATCCTGATGAGCTACCCGCACAACCCCACCACGGCCTGCGTGGAGCTGGGTTTCTTTGAAACAGTGGTCGCGCTGGCGGCGCGTCACGGCATCATGATCCTGCACGATTTCGCCTACGCCGACCTGGGGCTGGACGGCTACCGGCCGCCCAGCATCCTCGAGGTGCCGGGCGCCAAGGAGCTGGCGGTCGAGATCTTTTCGATGAGCAAGAGCTTCAACATGCCCGGCTGGAGGGTCGGCTTCTGCGTTGGCAACCGGCGCATGATCCAGGCGCTGGCGCGCATCAAGAGTTACCTGGACTACGGCGTTTTCCAGCCCATCCAGATCGCCTCCATCATCGCGCTGCGCGAATGCGAGGGCGACGTGGAGCGCATCCGCAGCATCTATTCGAAGCGCCGTGACGTGCTGGTGGAGGGACTGAACGCCGCCGGCTGGCCGGTCGCCAAACCGCGCGGAACGATGTTCGTGTGGGCGCCGATTCCGCAGCCGATGCGCGAGCTGGGCTCGCTCGAGTTCTCCAAGCAACTGCTCGAGCACGCGCTGGTTGCGGTCTCGCCGGGCATCGGCTTCGGACCGGCGGGCGAGGGGCACGTGCGCTTCGCGCTGATTGAGAATCACCACCGCTCGCGGCAGGCGCTACGCTCGATCAGGGAGTTTCTGCGCGACCAGCAACGCCGGCCCGCGCCGTCGGCGGCGGGGTGAGCGGGCGGGGGTGCGCGGAGGGGGCGGGGCGCCAGACCTAAGGAACGTTCCTGCGAGTTTCAGATCATCAGATCCGTTAGAAGCGATTGGGAGTAGAATCGCCACAGGTCTAGCTGGTCCAACGGGAGCCGGGCTCAGGAACACTAGGACCGATTCCACGGGGTCAGCCTGATCACGGTTACCCTTCCAGGACCATGAGGAGGTTCAGGTGTTTCTACTCTTCGGTGCGAACCAGCTGAAGAAGCGGATGGGACAGGCCACGGCCACCTGCAAACGATGCGGCCGTGCGACAGTGCAGAGTTTAGAGAAGCGCAGGACCTGGTTCACCTTCTTCTTTATCCCGCTCATCCCGCTTAGTGGACGAGAGGAGGTGAGGAGGTGCAACCTATGCGGCCATGAAAGCATTGGCGGCATGTCCTCTGCACTGCCCCTGGTTGCGCCGATCGAACAGAAGCGCTGCCCGCAATGCGCGGAGTTCATCCAGCTCGAAGCCCGGGTCTGCCGCGTGTGCGGGTACCATCTTACACCGGAAGATATGGAGATTGGACATCAACAAGCGGCTGCCACGCGTCAAGCTTGTGAAGCGGCGCTCTTAGACGAGGCAGCGCAGACGCGCAGAACTGAGGTGCGGGCGAGGATCAGGCGACTGACGATTCTCGGATGGCTCATTGTTGTCCCGGCGGGCATCTGGTCTTTTGCCTGCCTCGCCACGCCTTTCATGCCGACGACACCGCGGTTGGCCAGCCCCTTCGCGTTGCATCTTCTGGCTTGGTTCTTCATCTGGCTGCTCTTTTCCACGCCGTTGTTGCTAGGGATCTATCTGCTCCGCAAAGGCCGCACGCTGCGGCGGGAACTCTCGCACAATCAGAATGCGCCGGGCGCCCATCAAACAACGCAGGCGGCGCTGAACCCTAGCGCCTAGTTCGCGGCGTTCGTCCTGAAGTTGAACGGGTGGTTTCATCTTCCTGACTGCGCCTGCGCGACACTATGGGCAAGAGGGCGACCGCCCGCTGGGAGCCGGCTAAACCACAGAGGGGTCGATTCCTGATCAGCCCGTGCTGATATGATTCACGAAATGCCTGCGCCGGGCAGAATGTCGGCTGGCCGCATCGAGAATCTGCGCGCGATCCAGGCCGCGAGCCTGCAACCCCTGCTGGAAGAAGAACAGCGCAACTGGCTCTCGCGGCTACATTGGGATTTCGGCGCGTCGGCCGAGCTGGTGCGGCGCTACGTCAACGTCCACGCGCTGGACGGGCTGGTGCTGATCCGCGGCGCGGACGTGGTGGGCTACTGCTATTGGGTCACCGAGGAGCACAAGGCGCTCATCGGCGACCTGTACGTGCGCGACGCCTGGCGCGGCGCGGACACGCAAGGCCAGCTGCTGGACGAGGCGCTGCACGCGTTGCGCCGCACGGCCAGCCTGCCGGCGCTGGCCATCCGGCGCGTCGAAAGCCAGCTCATGCAACTGGCCGATCCGGAGCAGCTCGAGTGGGAGCCGAAGCAGCGCCCGCTGCAGTTTCCGCGCGTGTTCATGTTGGCCCCGCTGGAGCAACGGGCGCGCTGGCGCGCGGTGTCGTTCGGCGACGCGGTCCGGGTGGTGAGCTGGGGGCCGGTGTGGATGGAATCGATCGCGGAGCTGGTGGCGGCGGTTTATCAGGGCCACGTTGACAGCCTCATCAACGACCAGTACCGCAGCCCCGCGGGCGCGGCGCGCTTCCTGCGCAACATCGTCCATTTCCCCGGCTGCGGCGTGTTTCAATCCGACGCCAGTTCGGTGGCCATCGACGAACACGGCGATCTGCTGGGCTGCGTGATTGCGACGCGCGTGGCGCCGCAGACCGGGCACGTCGCGCAGATCTGCGTGCGGCCGGGCTGGCAGGGGCGCGGGCTGGGCTACGAGCTGATGCGGCGGGCGATGCTGGCGCTGGGCCAATGCGGCTGCGACGAGGTATCGCTGACGGTCACCGAAGCCAATGCGCAGGCGTTGCGGTTGTACCGGCACATGGGCTTTCACTCCATCCACCACTTCAAGGCGCTCATCTGGCCGGAGCTGTAGGGTGTCGAAAACACGGCCGACTCCCTTACGGTCGCGGCTCAGAAACACGCGGCCATGAAGCGGCGGACTCTGCACGGTCGCTCCCTTCCGGTCGCGGCTCGGTCACAACACGACCGCTCCTTTCAGTCGCGGCTCCATTACAGAGGCGCGGCTCAGTAGCCTCATGGGGCCGGCGGCAGCGAGGTTGTTACACTGAAGCGAAGTGGAAAAACGCCGCATGTGCCCGCATTGCCGGGCGTTCATTACGATCAACGACAGGATCTGCCCGTATTGCGACACGCCGGTGGGGCCGACCGCGAGAGACCGGCTCGGGGGCACCCTGGTGGCGGGCATCATCCCCACGGCGCAGTTCGCCACCATCGTCATCCTGACCCTCAACGTCGGCCTGTACCTGGTGACATCGCTGGCCAGCATGCGCGACGGCACGGGCGGGCTGATGGGCATCGACGGACGGACGCTGGTGAAATTCGGCGCCTCGTTCCCGCCCTACATTTTCGGCGCGGGCCAGTGGTGGCGGCTGCTGACGGCCGGGTTCCTGCATGGCGGGCTGATGCATATCCTGTTCAACTCCTGGGCGCTGATGGACGTCGGCTCGCACGCCGAGCAGATTTACGGGACGCCGCGCATGGCCTCGATCTACCTGCTGTTGACGATGGGCGGCTTCGCGGCCAGTTCGTTCTTCACCGGCAGCCTCTCGGTGGGCGCTTCGGCCGGCCTGCTGGGCCTGATCGGGGCGATGATCGCCTACGGCACGGTGAACCACGGCATCGAGGCCGCGATGGTCAGGCAGTTCTACGTGCGCTGGCTGATCTACATCCTGCTGATGGGGCTGCTGCCATTTTTCCACATCGACAACGCGGCCCACGTCGGCGGCCTGGTGACGGGCTTCGCCGTGGCCTGGCTGGCCGGGACGCCGGGCTATTACGCCGGCGTCCGCGACAAGCTGTGGAAGTTCGTGGCCGGCGCCATAGTGGCGCTGACGGCCTACGCGTTCCTGAAAATGTTCCTATTCCTGCACATGGTCAGCCGCGTGCAGAACTGAGACGCGCATTTTGCGCGCCGGGGGGCCGTGATCGTAGGGACAGGGGCGACGGGCGGGGCTGTCCCGGTCAGCGACTGTCGTGGAGCGGCCGCGCGGGACAACCTCCCTTACTTCTCTGCTACTTTTCCACCAATTCGCCGCGGTGGACGTTCTCTCCGTGGAAGAAGACCTCGTCGATGCGTTCGGTGCTGGAGATCTCCTCGAAGGGATTGCCTTCGACCACCACCAGCGTGGCGTCCAGGCCCGCGCCCAGCCGTCCGGCGCGCGGCGCCCCCAGGCAATCGGCCGCATCGGACGTAGCCGCACGCAGGGCTTCGAGCGGTGTGAGGCCGGCCTTCACTAACAACCGCAGCTCGTGGTGCAGCATCGGGCCGTGAACCAGCAGCACCATGCCGGAAAGCGTGGCCGCGGCCAGCTTCGTGCCCTTGGCGCGCGCCGCCATGACGACGCGCAACACCTCATCGGGCGTCGGCGCGCCGCTGCGCGGCTCCAGGTCGCGGTACGAGCTTTCGAGCCGCGCGAGCAGGGCCCGCGGCGCCACCTGTTCGACCAGCGTCCCCTTCAACAGGCTCAAATCCCCGCGCCCGCGCTCGGCGGAAGCCTCGGCGAAGCTCAGCTCGGTCATCTGGCAGGCGCCCGATGATGGCGGCGCGACGGAAGAGCGCAGCACCGCGGCGCCGAGCTTCTCGCCGCTGATGAAGCGGCTCTCGACGAGCTTCTGGATTTGGGGCGGGAGGCCAATCGAGCCGATCCCCGTCACGCCGCAATAGAGGTACGCGCCCAGGGCGTTTTCCGCCACCGTGCTGACGTCCTTCATGGAACCCGGCCGCAGGCCGGCGTTCATGGCGAGCACGACCTCGGCGTCGATCAGGCCCGGCAGGACGGTCTTGCCGGCGGCGGCGATTTCGTCGGCGTTCAGCTGGCCGGCGGGGGGCGCATCGCCCTCGTAAACGTGCTGGATGGTCCCGTTGCGGATCAACACCGAGCCGCGCTCGATGACGCGCTCGCCCGTGAAAATGCGCGCGTCCCGCACCAGCCAGGCTTCGTTGCGGCGCGCCTGGTGGGCCAGGATCTGCACCTTGCGCAGGTTGCCGCGGTCGTAGACCTGCCACGCGCCGGCAACCACGAAGGGCAGGAGCGCGGCCACGACCCACAGCTTGGCGGACGCCTTGAGGCGGTCCTCCTTTTCCCAACGGAAAAGCTTGAGGCTGACAAAGAAGCAGACCAGGGCGGTGGCGATGAGGGCGGCGACGGCCTGCCAGTTCTGGACCAGCGACTCGCGCCGCAGCAGGATGCCCTGCATGCCCAGGTTCAAATAGTTGGAGGGGAAGAACTGGGCGACGGCCTGGAGCCAGTCGGGCATGACGGTGAGCGGAATGGTGGCGCCGCTGAGCAGCAACATCGGCAGGTACAGCAACTGCACGATGATCTGGCTCTCCTGCATCGAGTTGACGACGGAAGCGACGATCATGCCCATGGAACGGAAGGCGATGACGGCGATGCTGAGGAAGACGAAGAGCGAGAAGAGGTTCGGCGGCAGGGGCATGTGGTAGCGCAGAGTCAGGATGGCGAGGAAGACCACCACCGCGGGCACGAAGACCACCCAGCCGGCGACCATCGAGGCGACCAGAATGGGGCCGGGCGTGATGGGCGCGACCTTGAAACGCCGCAGAATGCCCGCCTCGCGGTCCATCGTCGCCCGCATGCCGGCCCCGAAAAAGCCGGTGCCGAGAATGTTCAGCGTCAGCACCAGCGCGAACACCGGCACGGGGCCCATCAGCCCGCCCAGGCCCAGCAGAAAGACCAGCGGAAAAAGGTAATTGAAGAAAATCACGATGCGCTCGCGGCCGGTCAGGCGCAGCGTGTTGACGATGTAGGCGATGTAGGGTTTGAGGCGCATGGCGGGGGTGTGCTCAGTCGCGCAGCGTCTTGCCGGTGAGCTCGATGAAGACGTCCTCGAGCGTCGGCCGCTTGATGTGTATATCGCTCAGGCCAGCGCCGGAGCCGTCCACCCACTTGACCAGCTCGACCACCGCCCGGGCCGGGTTATCCGTGGCCGCGGCGAGCCGGCACCGGTCGGGGCTGAAGTGCAGCGCATCGTCCGCGGGCCAGCCCGGCGGCATACCCTCCGGCAGCGGGTTGTGGCAGATAATCTCGACGTGGCTCTTGCCGATGACGCGCTCCTGCAGCTCGCGCGGCGTGCCCTGGGCGATGATGCGCCCCTCGTCCATGATGGCGACGCGCTGGCAGAGCTGCTCGGCCTCCTCGATGTAATGCGTGGTCAGCAGGATGGTCGTGTTGCGGTCGCTCAATTCCGAGATCAAGGCGTGGATCTCGCGCCGGACCTGCGCGTCCAGGCCGGTGGTGGGCTCGTCGAGGAACACGATGTCGGGCTCGTTGACCATCGCCAGGGCGATCGCCAGGCGCTGTTTCTGCCCGCCGCTGAGCGTGGTGTAGTAGGCCTTGCGCTTGTCCCACAACTGCAGCCGCTTCAGCAGCGCCGTGGTGTCGGCCGAGCGGCTGTAAAAAGAGGCGAACAGCTCCAGCGATTCATCGACCTTGATTTTGTCGGAGAGCTTAGTCGCCTGCAGGCACACCCCGACGCGGTCCTTCACCGCCATCGTCTCGTTTTCAGGGTCGTAGCCCAGCACGCGCACATCTCCGCTGCTGCGCGGGCGCAGCCCTTCGAGAATCTCGACGGTCGTGGTCTTGCCCGCGCCGTTCGGCCCCAGCAGGCCGAACACCTCGCCGCGGGCGACCTGGAAATCGATCCCGCGAACCGCCTCGAAGCTGCCGTAGCTCTTGCGCAGCCCGGAAACCGTGATCGCAAAGTCCGCCGCCATGCGTCCTCTGCTAACGCGCCAGCACGCCGATGCAGGCCAGCACGAACGCGGGCAGGTCGTCGGGCTTGCGCGACGAGACCAGATTGCCGTCGACCACCACTTCGCTGTCCTCCCACAGCCCGCCGGCGTTGCGCACGTCGTCTTTAATCGCGAAAAAGCTGGTGCAGCGCCGGCCGCGCAGCACGTCGGCCGAGCAGCACACCCACAGCCCGTGGCAGATGGCCCCGACCAGCTTGCCCTGGCTGTTGATCTCGGCCATGAACTGGTTGGCCTTGGCGTGGCGGCGGATGAAGTCCGGCGCGAAGCCGCCCGGCGCGACGACGCCGTCGTAGTCGGAGGCGTTGAGGTCGGTGTAGGACTTGACCGTCATGGCCGGGTAGCCGGTTTTGCTGGGATAGGACTTACCCGCCTGGTCGCCCACCAGGTGCACTTCCGCACCTTCCTCGATGAGCCGGTAGTAGGGATACCAGACCTCCATCTCCTGGTACATCTGGTCGACGAAAATGGCGATCCGCTTGCCCGTGAGCCTGGCTTGCGCGTGCATTCAGCCAGTGTACTTCGTTCGCCCGGTTGTTTTCCCGTCCGGGGCGGCCGGACCGCTGCCGGCCCGGCGGATCGAAGTGCGCCGCGAAGGCCCGGTCGGGCTCGCGCGGGGGGGTGCCATAATCGATAGAAATGAGGCCGGGCGCGCGTTGACTGGATTCTCTAGCTGGCTGGCCGTCGCCCTGGGCGCGGCTTCAGGCGGCGTGCTGCGCTATTGGGTAGCGCTGTGGTTCGGCACGCACGCCCCCGCGGACTTTCCCTGGGGCACCCTGTTCATCAACATCACGGGCTCGGCCTTCATCGGCTTCTTCGCCACACTGAGCGGGCCCGACGGCCGGCTGCTGGTGCCGCCGCAGGCGCGGCTGCTGGTGATGACCGGCATCTGCGGCGGATACACGACGTTTTCGACCTTCAGCCTGGAGACGCTGCGCCTGGTGGAGGACCGGCAATGGGGCGCCGCGGCGCTGAACGCGACCGCATCCGTGCTGCTTTGCCTGTTGGGTGTGTGGCTGGGACACACGCTGGCCAGCGCGCTGAACCAGCGATAGGAGAGCAACCATGCAAGTTCCGCACGAGGCCGTTCTGCTGCGCGTCTTCATCGGCGAAAGCGACCGCCTGGGCCATCGGCCGTTGTACGAGGCCATCGTGCTGAAAGCGCGCGAGGCGCACCTGGCCGGAGCCACCGTGCTGCGCGGCCCGCTGGGGTTCGGCCATTCGAGCCGCCTGCACACCACCAGGCTGCTGGAGCTGTCGAGCGATTTGAGTTACGTCGTCGAGATTGTCGATGCGCAGGAAAAAATCGACGCCTTCCTGCCGCAACTGGATGCCATGATGATCGCCAGCGGCGGCAGCGGCCTGGTGACGCTGGAGCGCGCCGAGGTGCTGCAATACGGGCCGCGGGAGCAGTGACGGTGGTTACTCCACGCGCAACGCTTCCACGGGATCGAGATACGCCGCGCGCAACGCCGGGATCAGGCCGCTGACCACGCCCACGACGCACAGCACAACAGCCGAAATCACCGTGCTCTGCAGGCGGATCACCAGGTGCAGGTCGGTCTTGCCGGTCCGGTCGTCGAAGATCTCACCCAGCAGCGGCAGCGGCGGCATGAGGGCCACGAAGGCGTAGGACAGCGCCGCGCCGAGCAGGCCGCCCAGCAGCGTCAGCGCCATGGCTTCGGCCAGAAACTGGCCGGCAATGGCGCGCCGCGTGGCGCCCAGCGCGCGCCGCAGCCCGATCTCGCGCGTGCGCTCGCTCACCGCCACCAGCATGATGTTCATCAGGCCGATGCCGCCGATGGCCAGGGTCAGGAAACCGATGAACAGCAGCAACCCGCGCAGGCCGATGGTGAGCCCGTCGACGATCGGCCGCATGTCGGACGTGCCGAAGGTCTCGATGGCGCGCTTATCCTTCGGGTCGAAGCCCTTGCGGCGGGCGATGGCCTCGCGGAATTGCCGGTCGGCCTGATCCTCGAAGCGGCCGGAAATCGGTTCGATGACCAGATTGCCGGGATAGCGGATCCAGGCCAGTTCGGCAAACGTCGCGTAGGGGATGAACACCGCGCGGTCGTCGGGGCCGTAGTAGTTGCCGAAGGACATCTTCTGGTCCATGCGGCCGATCACCGTGAAGCGGATGCCCGCGATGGCGATCTCCTCGCCGATGGCCGGACGCCCGCTGAACAGCTTGTTCCTGGCCCAGTCGCCGAGGAACGCGACGTGGCGGCGCTCCTGCTCGTCCTCGGGGGTGAACCAGCGGCCCTCGATGGGCACCTCGGAGCGAATCTCGCCATAATCGGCGCACACTCCGCGGACCTGGATGTCGAACGACTGGGTCTCGTAAGAGACGGGTACGCGGCGCACGATTTCGGTGCAGATGCGGCGGATGGCCGGCGACTCGGCCTTGGCGGCCTCGATGTCTTCCGGATCGAATTGGATCCGGCGGCCGGCGCGCTCGCCGCCGATCTGCAGGGAGGTCTGGCCGGGAAACGCGATCACGGCTGTCTTGGCAAAGTTCTCGAATAATCCGACCATCACGTTCTGAAAGCCGTCGCCATAGGCCAGCAACAGCGTGACGGCGGCGATGCCCCACACGATGCCCAGCAGCGTGAGAAAGCTGCGCGCGGGATTGCGCCGCAGGCTGATCCACGCCTGGATGAGGATCTCTCTCCACATGCCGCGCCTACCCGCCCGCCTCCCAGCGCAGTGCCTCCACCGGATCGACTGAAGCCGCGCGCGCGGCCGGGTACAGCGCCGCGAAAAACGCCACCAGGCCCAGCAGAATCACGCACGCCACGCCCACCTGCCAGGTGGCGATCAGCCCGGCGAAGTAGGGCGGCATCTTGAATCTGTTCACCACGGCACACAGAGCGTACGCCACGCCGAAGCCGGCCGCGCCGCTGCCGGACACGATCAGGAACGTCTCCAGGAAAAACATCTGCAGGATCGCGCCGCGCGTCGCGCCCACGGCCTTGCGCAGGCCGATCTCCCGCGTGCGCTCCCGCACCGCCACCAGCATCACGTTCATCGTGCCGATGCCGCCCAGCAGCAGCGTGACGACGCCCATCGCGCCCAGAAAGAACTTCATCCCGTTGGCCATGCTGATGAAGCCTTTGGTCTCCTTCACCGTGTCCCAGGTGTTGACGGCCTCTTTGTCGTTCGGGTCGAAGCCATGAGTCGTGGCCAGGGCCCGGCGCAGCTCCCTGACACAGTCGTCGTGCAGCTCCATGGAGCGCGCCTTGACGATGAACTGGTCGATCGTCTCCGGCGGCATCGGCGGCTTGTTGGGCAAATCCCGGATCATCGCGCCGAAGGGCACGAAGATCTTCTGCACGTCGCGCCCGTCGTAGTCGGAGTCCTGCTCCTTGTTCTGCATCACGCCGATCACTTCGTAGGGAAAACCACCGATGGAGATGCGCTCTGCGACGGCCGCCCGCGAGCCGAACAGTTGCTTGCGCGCCTCGCTGCCCAGAAACGCCACGCGGCGGCCCTGGCGGTCGTCCTCCCACGAGAAGTAGCGCCCTTCCGCGGCGGGCAGGTAACGCAGCTGCTGATACGGCGGCTGATTGCCGGAGATCAGCAGCAGCGCGCTGTTGTAGGCGCTGCGCACGGGGATCGAGCTGCGCGTCAGCTCGGGCATGATGTACAGGCAGGACGGGCACAGCGGCGCCAGCGCTTCGTGATCGCGGTTGGTCCACCAGACCTTGCGTCCGGCCCGCTCCCCTCCGGCCTGCAGCGACGTGCGCCCGGGCCACACGATCACGATGTTGTCGCCGAACTTTTCCATTACTCTGCGCTGGCCTTCCCGGAAGCCGTCGCCGGCGGCGGTCATCAAAGTAATGGACACCACGCCCCAGGCCAGGCCGAACATCGTCAGGCCGGTGCGCAGGCGGTGCGCGGTGAGCGTTTGCCAGGTGTCTTTCAAGAGGTCCGTGAAGCTCACCTCGCACCCCGGGGAAACTGGATCGGGCCCGTCGCGCGGGCTACTGCAGAATGACCTTGGCGCCTTGCTTGAGGCCCGCCACCAGCTCGGTCTTCACGCCGTTGCTGATGCCCAGCTGCACCGGCAGCCGCTTGCGGCCCTTGTCGGCGGTCGCGTCGGGGATCTCCACCGCGGCCGCGCGGTCCTTGCCGTAAATGATGGCCGCTTCCGGCACCAGCAGGACGTTGGGCTTCTCCTCGAGAATGATCTCCGCGTTGGCGCTCATATTGGCCTTCAGCTCGCGCCCCGGATTGGCGATGGAGACCTTCACCTCGAAGGTCGTCACATTCTCTTTTTCCACGCCCAGCGGGCTGATCTGGTAGACCTTGCCTTCGAACTTACGGTCGCGGAAGCTCTCCACCGTGATGCGCGTGGGTTGGCCCAGATAGACCTTGCCGATGTCGGCCTGGTTGACCTTGCCGCGCACGAACACGTCGCTCACGTCGCCCAGCGTGAACAGCAGCGTGGCCTGCGATCCCAGCACCAGGATCGAGCTGACGGCGTTGCCCACCTCGACGTCGCGCGACAGCACCAGCCCGTCGATGGGGCTGACGATGGTCGAGTTGCGGAGGTCCTCCTCGGCCCGCTCCAGCGCCGCGCCGGCCTGCGCCACCTGCGCCTTGGCCTTGGCGATCTCGGCCTTCGAAACGGCCAGGTTGCGGATCGACGACACCTGCTTGTTGAGCGCCATCTGATACGCCTTCTCGGCGTCCTCGACATTGTTCTTGGCCAGCAGCCCATCCTTGTACAACTGGCGCGCGCGGCCCATGGCGGAATTCAGGAACGGCAGATCGGGGCCCTCGGCGTTGACCTTGCTGCGCTCGAGTGAAGCCATGGCCGACTCCTCGGCCGCCTGCGCGGCCTGCAGATTCGCCTTGGCCTCGCGCACCGCGGCCTCCAGCAACTCCTTGTCCAGCTCGGCCAGCAGCTGGCCCTGGTGGACGTAGGCGCTGTAGTTGACGTACAGTTTCTTCACGATGCCGCTGGCCTTGGACTTGACTTCGACGGTGGAACGCGGCTCGATCTTGCCGGTGGCCACGACGCTGCGCGCAATGGCACCGCGCTCGACCGTGGCGATCTTGGATGGATCGATCTTATTGTCGGGTTTCAGCGCCGCCCGGACGCCGTAACCCGCGCCGCCCACCAGGACCACCACCACGCCCAGCCAGATCAGGCGCTTGCGCCATTTCCTGTTCTTTCCGTTCTTGCCATTGGTAGCCATGCTCGGAACCTCGCACTCAAAAACGAGTACGACGGCGGGCGGTCCAAGGTTCCAGGGAATTTCCGGTCCGCGGCCGCCGCCGCGGCCCATCTCTTAAGGAATGCGCAGATAGCGGTAGCCGGCGTTTTCCATCTCGGCGCGATTCAGCACGTTGCGCCCGTCCACCAGCACCGGCGCCCGCATCTTGGTCCGCAGGCCGGCCCAATCGAGCGCCAGGTACTGCTTCCATTCCGTCACCAGCACCACGGCGTCGGCGCCCTCGAACAGCGCCTCGGGCGCGCTCACCAGTTCCACCGCCGCCATGTCGGGCTGCCCGGCGCGGAACGGCTCGGCGGCCTTCGGATCGTGGGCGCTGACCCGCGCGCCGTGATCCAGCAGCCGGCGGATGATTTCGATGACCGGCGCATCGCGCAGGTCGTCGGTCTCGGGCTTGAATGCCAGTCCCAGCAGCGAGATCTTTTTCCCTTCCAGCGCGCCGTGCGCCGAGAGCAGCTTCTCGATCACCTGCACCCTCATCTGCCGGTTCACTTCGCGCGCCGCGCGCACGATGGGCATCGAAATGCCGTGCTCGAACGCCGTCGTGAGGATCGCCGAAGTATCCTTGCCGAAACACGAACCGCCCCACCCCAGGCCCGCCTGCAGAAATCGCGGGCCGATGCGCTTGTCCATGCCGATGCCCTGCGCCACCGTCTGGACGTTGGCCCCCACGCGCGAGGCCAGGTTGCCGATTTCGTTGATGTAGCTGATTTTCAACGCCAGGAACGCGTTGGCGGCGTACTTGATCAGTTCGGCCGAGGCCGGGTCGGTGGTCACCAGCGGCACCGGGGCGATGCCCCCCGGCCGCGGAAGGAACGGCGGCGGCTCAAAGCTCTGGTCGATCAGCGGCTGGTACAGCGCCATCAGCCGCTCCAGCACGCGCGCATCCGCGGCGCCGATCACGATGCGGTCGGGATACAGCGTATCGTAGACGGCCGAACTCTCGCGCAGGAACTCGGGGTTCGATCCCACGCCGACCAGCGCCTCGGCGTCGCGCCCATGACGCTCGAAGTACGCCGCCTGGATCACCATCCGCACCCATTTCCCGCTGCCGATCGGCACCGTTGACTTGTTGACGATGACGCTGTACTCCGGCCCCAGGTTCTGGCCCACCTCTTCCGCCGCCGCGCGCACGAACCGCAGGTCCGGGCTGCCGTCGGCCCGCGGCGGAGTGCCGACCGCGATGAAGACCACGTGCGCTCCGGGGATAGCCTCGGAGTAGCTGGTGGTGAAGCGCAGGTTGGCACGGCTCAGCTCCAGCAGCTCCTGCAGATACGGCTCATACAGCGGCGGCTGGCCCTGCTTGAGCAGCTCGATCTTGCTTTCGTCCTTGTCGAGGCAGCACACCTCGTGCCCCAGGTAGGCCAGGGCAGCGCCGGTCGTGAGGCCCACATAGCCGGCCCCGAGCATCGTTATTCGCATGTCAGTAGAAGTTACAGCCTACCAACCCAGCGTCAATGTTTGATAACGAAGCGGACACGGTCCCGCATACCTGCGGGTCGTTTTATCCTACGCCCCCAGTTGGCGCCGCAGGAACTCCAGGCCCTGAACGCCGTGAAATTCGTGCCCGCCGGCAAACTCCTCGCGCCCGCACAGCTCCGGCCGGCCGAACGTTTCGTACACCCGCCGCAGCTCCTCGAAGGCCTCGCGCGAGCCGGCGAGCGGGAAGATCGGGTCCTGCAACCCCGATTCGACGAACAGCGGCCGCGGCGCGATCAGCCCAGCGACGTCGCTCGCCTCAGCCCATTCCAGGATCCCCGGCACGTAGTTGTCGATGCAGTGCGAGATCGACAGGATCGAGTCGCGGTAGGTGCACAGCGAGCAGCTCATGAATGCCGCCCGGATTCTCGGCTCCAGCGCCGCCGTGTACAGCGTCACCGTCCCGCCCCCGGAGATGCCCATGCAGCCAATGCGGTTCGCGTCCAGCTCCGGCCGCGTGGCGATCCAGTCGCACGCCCGCATTACGTCCCAGCTTCGCCAGCCGGCCATGGTCTCGCCCAGCAGCAGCGCCGCGCCCGCCGCCGGCTGGCACGAACTGGCTTCCGCCCCCTTTTGTCGGGCGTCGGGATCGCGCCGGCATCCGAACCCCAGCGGCTCCATCGCCAGCGCCGCCATGCCGTGCTCCACCACTTGCACGGCGTAATCGAAGGCGTAGCCGACCTTCTTCGTCCGGTCGCCCCCGTCCGGCCCGATGCCCGCAATGTCGTCCACGCCGCGCCCGTGCCCCGGCAGGCAGATCACCACCGGCAGCGGCTGGCGCGCCTGCTTCGGCGTCAGCAGGTAGGCGAACACCGTCAGAGCCGGGCGCGAATCGAACAGCAGCGCCTCGCGCCGGTGCGTCGCCAGATCCTGCGCCTCCAGCGTCCGCGCATTCAGCTCACAGCGCCGCTGCGGAAACTCGCCCAGGCATTCGGCCACCCGCGCTCGCAGCTTCTTCTGCCACGCCACGGCGTCTTTCTTGGAATGCGCGTGGAAACGCAGCGCCCGCGGCGACTCCTTCCAGCGCTCCCGCGAGTACGCCAGCGAGTCGAAATCGGCCGGCTGGTATTTCCCCGAGAACTTCTCGAGCGGCCCGCCGTAGGCGGTTTCCGGTGGTGCGGCGGCGGTCTTCTTGGCCATGGTTGGGGTTGCTCCGGTGGAGGCGGCCAGCGCGGCGAGGGCCAGACGGCGGCGTGTGATGTCCATATGCTTCGGCCGGCGAGTTCCGGCCAGCGGGGGGGAACTCTGAGCCTCGACGGCAATTCTACGCCCTCGCTCCTGAACCGGTCTACGCCCACTGCCGCCCGCGATGGCGCCTAGGGCTCTTTCAGGATAGTCATGGTCAGCATCTCCACTCCGTACGTGGCGCAGGCATTCCTGCCTGCCGCGTCGACATTCGTGTTAACGTTTGCTCGGCTACAACACGCGCTTGGGCTGCGGACTATGGTAAATACGAAACCGGCCTAATACCGCGGCACCGTCGGATCCACCTGCCTGCTCCAACGCTCGATGCCCCCGGCCAGCGACTGGCAATTCTCTACGCCCTGCTCCCGCAGCCAGCACACCACGTTCAGGCTGCGGATGCCGTGATGACAATACACCAGCAGGAGCTTCTCGTCGGCCCGTTCGTCCAGCTCCGCCAGCCGCTCGGGGACGGTCTGCATGGGGATCAACTCGGCGCCCTCCAGCGCGCAGATGGCGTACTCGGACGGCTCCCGCACGTCGATCAGCGCTATCGCCTCCCCGGCATCGATCCTGCGTTTCGCCTCCCCGGGCGTCATCTCCAGCGGTAGTTTCAATCCCCCATTGCCCCTTCGCCGCGATTGTACCTGAGCCCGCGCCGCTGCGCCGCCTGTTGCGCCCCGCAAACAACTCGCCGGCGCCATCCCCGCCCGGGTCCGCTTGGAAAAGTCCGCCTTCCCGGCCCTGAAAGATGATCCCAACCGAGCCGAATCGGCATATATTTGTTGGTGGTCAGGAACGGAAGCTGGAGTCCTGACTGACCAGCGTTCGCCGCAGCCGGGGCATCCCGATTCGGCGCCCCAGGAACTCCCCGGCCCGGCGAGGGAAGGAGAACCTATGAGAGCCAAATGGCTGCCTAGCCTGGTTCTCGCGGCCGCAACGGTGTGTATTGCGGCCGATCAACCGAAACCATCACCGAAACCGGCCACGACGGCCAGCGGCGTGTTTCTGGGCAAGAGCGGGAAACCGATGGCTGGCGCGCGCCTGATCCTGTGCCAGGTGTTCGAAGACAAAGGCAAGATCCGGCCCGTGCCCAGCCTGCCGGCCGCCACCACCGACAAAAGCGGCCAGTTCGCGCTGCGCGGCTTCCCTCCGGGCACGTATACCCTCATCTATGCGCTGGCCGGCTCCTCGCCCGAAGTGCCGGCTGAAATCGATACCACCGCGCTCGAGGCCTCGGACAAGAGCACGATGCCGCTGATGGGCCGGATCGAACTCGGCACGGACAAGCCCTACCCGCAGCGCATGTGGGGCAAGCAGTTCACTCTGATGAAGGGCCACACCTTCTGGTCGTCGGGCGAGTATATGAAGATCTGGAATGCCACGGCGCGGCGCGGCTGGCAGGGACCCTATGTGGAGCTCCGCCGCGGCCGCGTCTGGGTCCAGGACTTCGCCGACAAGTCTCAAATCAAGTTCGAGGCTTGGAGTTATTGAGATTTTAAGATCCGCAACGGCTAGCCCCAACCGCCGCCGGATCGTCGACACCGGCAGCGCTTTTCGGTATGCTGGCCGCGTGCTCGGGCGCGCCGCGCCAATTTCGAGCCCAGGGAGCAGGCCATGAGCGGACCGACTTCGTCTCGCATTCCGTGGTGTGTGTTCTTGTTGTTCGCGGCGGCTCTTTCCACCCGCCCCGCGCCGGGCGCCGCGCCACAACACCGCTTTCGCTGGCAGCGCGGGGACTCCTCCATTGCGCTCCTGGCGGATGCCAAGACCGTGTGGGAGTTCCGCTATGGCAAGGACATTCCTAAACCGATCTTCCATCCCCTCGCGCTGCTGGATGGCACCGTCCTGACCTGGAACAGCCCGCCCGACCACCCCTGGCATCACGCCCTCTGGTTCGCGTGGAAATATCTGAATCATGTGAACTACTGGGAGACCGATCCGCGCGAGCCGCGGCGCGCCGGCGCCCAGCCTGTCGCGGGCGAAGAACCGGGCGGTCTGACCGACTGGAGCGCCGTGCACATCACTGCGCGTCGTGATTCTAGCGCCCGAATCGCCTTGGATCTCGCCTACCACGAACCGGACCGGCCGCCGCTGCTGCGCGAACATCGCGTGGTCGAGATCTCGGCTCCGGATGCCGCCGGCGCGTATTCCCTGGATTGGACGATGACTTTCACCGCCGCAAACCAGGACGTGCACCTCGATCGCACGCCCGTGCCGGGAGACAAAGACGGCGTGCCCTATGGCGGCTACGCCGGCCTTTCCATCCGCCTGGCCCAGGATTTCGCCGACGCGAGAACCGTCACCACGCCCGAGTCCCATGGTGTCGACCGGCGGCTGGGAATGTACTGCGAGTCCGGCGCAGTCGGGGCCGATGTCAACGCGCTGTTTTCCGGCCACGAGGCCGGCGTGGCATTCCTCGACTACCCCGAGAATCTCAACTCGCCCACGCCCTGGTATTTCGTCGTGCAACCGAAAAACCCGGAGCCGTTCCTGTTTGCGCAAGCGGCGGTGATCTATTACAAGCCTTACGTGCTCCAGGCCGGCCAATCGTTCACGCTGCGCTACCGCATGGTGGTCCACCCCGGGCGCTGGGATTCTGCCCGCCTCGCGGCGGCGCAGTCAGACTACGTGCAACAGGTGCGCAAAGGAGCTTCCCAGAAGTAAGAGCGCGCCTCCCACGCGCCGCCGCCCGCGATCCGGCTCTGCAGGGGTTTCCACCGGCGCCCCGCTCCCGTACAATGGACGTGTGGTGCTGAAACCGGCCACAGCCCGCCCCTCCCTCTTCGCGACCGACTAGCGCGTCGCCGGCCTTCGTATCCGGCCGTTCCGGCCGCCCGTCCGCGCCCCAAAACACCGTTTGGAGGGATTGCGATGAACACCCCCGTTTCCGTCCGGCCCGATCTGCCGCATCTGGTCACCGAACTGCCCGGCCCGCACGCCCGCGCGGTGGTCGAGCGCGACCTGGCCATCCTTTCGCCCTCCTCCACGCGCACCTACCCGCTGGTGATCGCGCGCGGCGACGGCGCCATCGTCGAGGACGTCGACGGCAACCGCTTTCTGGACTTCAACGCCGGCATCGCGGTCTGCGCCACGGGTCACGCCCATCCGCGCGTGGTCGAGGCGGTCCGCCGCCAGGCCGAGAAGTTCCTGCACATGTCCGGCACCGACTTCTACTACGAGAACATGGTCACGCTCGGCGAGAAGCTCGCCGCGCTGGTCACGGGCGGCGACCCCACGCTCGAGCCGCGCCGCGTCTACTACGGCAACTCCGGCGCCGAGGCGATCGAAGCGGCCCTCAAGATGGCCCGCTACCACACCGGGCGCGACAAGTTCATCGCCTTCCTCGGCGGCTTCCATGGCCGCACCATGGGTGCGCTCTCGCTGACCGGCTCCAAGAGCGTCCAGAAGCGCGGCTTCGCGCCGCTGCTCGGCGGCGTGACGCACATTCCTTACGCCTATTGCTACCGCTGCGCCTACGACAAGCAGGTCGAGACCTGTCATGTCGAGTGCGTCAAGGTCCTCGAGGACCAGCTCTTCAAGACCATCCTGCCGGCCGAGGAAGTCGCGGCGATTTTCGTCGAGCCCGTCCAGGGCGAAGGCGGCTATCTCGTCCCGCCCAGGAAGTTCTTCGATGAGCTGTCGGCGGTGGCCCGGCGCCACCACATCCTCCTGGTCTGCGACGAGGTGCAAAGCGGCATGGGCCGCACCGGCCGCATGTTCGCCTACCAGCATTTCGGCGTCGATCCGGACATCGTAACGCTGGCCAAGGGCATCGCCAGCGGCCTGCCCCTCAGCGCCACCGTGGCCAAGGCGCAGTACATGCAGTGGACCCCCGGCTCGCACGCCTCCACCTTCGGCGGCAACCCGGTTTCGGTCGAAGCCGCACTGGCCACCATCGCGCTGCTCGAAGAGGAGCTGACGGAGAACGCCGCCCGCATGGGCGCCTATATGCTCGACCGCATGAAGAACTGGCCGGCGCGCTTCCGCATCATCGGCGACGTGCGCGGCCTGGGCCTGATGCTGGGCGTCGAGATCGTGCGCGACCAGGCCACCAAAGAGAAGGACGTCAACACGCGCAACCGGCTCGTCAACATGGCCTTCCGCCGCGGCCTGCTCCTTCTCGGCGCGGGCCAGAATTCGATCCGTCTGGCGCCGCCGCTGGTGATCACCCGCGACCAGGCCGATTTCGGGCTAGAGACGCTCGAGGAGTGCCTGGCGGAGGTCTGCCGGTAGAATCGTGGCAGCCGTCTGCCGCTACACTGGTCACGTGGGTCCCGGCTCAGCGCCTCGTATTCTCGATGTCGGCTGCGGCATCAACAAGCTGCCCGGCGCCATCGGCATCGACCGCAATCCGCGCACGCGCGCCGACGTGCTGTGCGACCTCGATCATTTCCCTTATCCTTTCCGCGACAACTCGTTCGACCGGCTGCAGGCGGTGCACGTCATCGAGCATCTCTCCGACGTGATCCGCGCCATGGAGGAGTTCCACCGGCTGGTGCGCGCCGGCGGGACGGTATTCCTGGTGACCCCGCACTACACCGACTTTTCCTCGTTCTGCGACCCCACCCACCGCTGGCACCTCACTTCCTTCTCCTTCCGCTACTTCGGTCCCGACAACGCCGGCTTCGGCTACTATTCCGCGGCCCGCTTCCGCGAGAGGAAAGTGCGCGTGAAGCTACTGGCTCTGTGGAGGGTTCTGGGTTTCGAACTGCTGGTCAACGCCTTCCCGCGCTTCCGCCGCTTCTGGGAGTACTACCTGTGCTACATCGTGCGCGGCAAGGTGATGGAGTTCGAGTTCGAAGTCCTGAAATAGGCGTTTGATCCAGCCCGCTGAACCATCGTCCCGTCGCGCGGGCCCGGCGCCGCGGTTCAAGGCCCGATCCCTCGCTTGGCTGCTGGGCCGGGTCGACGCCCTGCGCGCCTGGGCCTTGCGCGGGCGCATCTCGCCGCGCCGCGCGCTGGGCCGCCGCGCCGAGGACCTGGCCCACCGCTATCTGCAGCGCCGCGGCTATCGCATTCTGGCCCGCAACTGGACCGGGCCGCAGCTGGCCGAAGTGGACATCGTCGCCGCGCATGGCGACCGCACCGTGTTCGTCGAAGTGAAGTCCCTCAACAGCGCCGAGCACGGCTCGCCCGAGCGCGCCATGGACTCGATCAAGCACATCGCGCAGCGCCGCGCCGCCCGCGCCTGGGCGTTCGCCGCGGGCATCGACGTCCATGCCATCCGCTTCGACCTCGTCACCGTCGTCTTCGCCGACCCGCCGCGCATTGAGCATCTGCCCGACGCCTTTCGGCTTGAGAGCGGCCGGGTCTGAGTCATATAATCTGGTTTCTTGCCGATTGTGAGGATGGGGGACCACGTTGCCAGAGCTTCGCAAAGACCCGATCACCCGCCGATGGGTCATCATTTCCACCGACCGGGCGCGGCGCCCCGAGGACTTCGTGCGCGAGCGCGTGGTGCCCAAGGGCGAGCGCCTGTGCCCGTTCTGCGTCGGGCATGAGTCCAAGACGCCGCCCGAGATTCTCGCCTACCGCTCCTCGGGCGGTCCCAACCAGCCCGGCTGGCACCTGCGCGTGGTCCCCAACAAGTTCCCCGCGCTGCGGGTCGAGGGCACCCTGGACCGGCAGGGCGAGGGGCTCTACGACCGCATGAACGGCATCGGCGCGCACGAGGTGTTCATCGAGACCACCAATCACAAAGCCTCCGCCGGAATGTTGACCGAGAAGGAATACGAGGACCTCTTTTTCGCCGTCCGCGACCGCATGCTGGATCTCAAGAAGGACTTCCGGCTGCGCTACCTGCTGATCTTCAAAAACCATGGCGAAAGCGCCGGCGCCACGCTCGAGCACCCCCACTCGCAGCTCATCGCCCTGCCCATCGTGCCCAAACGCGTCATCGAGGAACTGGAAGGCGCCAGGCGCCACTTCGACTACCGCGAGCGCTGCGTCTACTGCGACATCATCCAGCACGAGGCCCTGGCGCAGCAGCGCGTGGTGCTGGAGACCGACTACTTCAGCGTGATCTGCCCCTACGCCTCGCGTTTCCCGTTCGAAGTCTGGATCATGCCGCGGGCCCACGCCTCGCACTTCGAAAAGGTCGACAACGCCCCCTTGCAAAACCTCGCCTGGGTCACGCGCGCGCTGCTGCGCAAGATGGAGCAGGCGCTCGAATTCCCGCCCTTCAACCTGATCCTCAACACCGCGCCGGTGCAGGATGCGCCCTACGATTACTATCACTGGCACATCGAGATCATCCCCAAGCTGACCCGCGTCGCGGGCTTCGAATGGGGCACCGGCTTCTACATCAACCCTACGCCGCCCGAGGAAGCGGCGCGCTTTCTGCGCGATATCGGGCTGCCGTAAACGCTGCGATTCGAGAACCCGCGCCGCCTCTCATCGCCCTCGCTCTAGCCGTGCCGTAAAGTCACCATCTCCGGCGCCGGTTGCGTCGGCGTTTGAGGATCTGCTGATTACGCCTCGGGGGCGGGCTGCGCATCATTCTGCGCTACGAAACCGTCCGATGCACATCAAATACCTGGCGCAGGGTCCCCCATAGAGAGGTTTTACGAATGATCGTCGAAATGCGTACGTATCGTCTCAAACCCGGCTTGCGAGCCGAGTTTCTTAACGTGTTTCGGAACCGCTCGGTGCCGGAGCACTGGAAACTCGGCATGAAGATCGCGGGCCCATTTCTGTCGGTCGACGATCCCGATGTCTTCTTCTTCATGCGCGGCTTCCCCGATCTCGCTTCCCGCGAGCCCCTCAAAGCCAGGTTCTACGAGGGGGACCTGTGGAAACGCGAACTTGAAAGCCTCCTGATGCCGATGATCGACAAGTACGAGGTGGTCGTCGTGGATGACCCTGACAATCGGATTTCATGGTAGGACCCGCAGGCGAATGGGGTGAACGGGTGGCAAACGGCGAGCGCGGCGAACGGGCGAACGGATCAGCCCGACACGAGCAGTCGGCTATTCTGACCAAAGTGGCACAGCCGACCGACACTTCGGATGAAATCGGCAACCACTCACCCGCGCCGCGCTGACTGGATCGCGGACCTGGCAGCGCCCCGGTCAAGCTGATCCGTCCACCCGCCCGTCGCGTTTCCGCCAGTCACCTCCTCTTGCCCCTCATCCATCCCTTTCCTTTCAACCACTTCCGCCCCTGCACCGCCCCCGCCCCTTGCTCCTCCGTCGTACCATCGAGCCGTAACCCGCCCCCCGGCTCCTCCTCGTCTGGAGGACGCCCCTGGCAGCCGCGCCGCCGTCCCTGCCGCCCAACAACATTCTCGAGAGGATTTGTTCCATACCATCCGATTCCCAGCTCGCCGCCAACCGCCCCAACGCCCAGCACTCCATCGGCGCCGTCTCCGATGCCGGCAAGTCCGCCATCCGCTCCAACGCCCTCAAACACGGCTTCTACTCCCACACCGCCGTCCTCAAGGGTTTCGAATCCGACGCCGAATTGAAGGCCCTCCACGCCGACTTCCTCGACCACCTCGCCTCCTCCGGCCCCGGCTTTTCCCGCTGCCGTCCAATCTATGCCCCGCTCATAGAAATAGAACTTTGCCCGAGGAATAGATGATAGTGAACTTACGCCAGGAAGTCTTTTCTCCACGCGCACACTTCAGTTCCGGCCGCCTCCGGCTACCTGGCGCGGACACACCTTGATCGAACATCAACGCCCGGCGGACTACCAGCCGGTAGTTCGCTTTGTCCGGCCGGATCAGGGCCAGTAACTCCCTGTTAGCCGGCACATCGCCACCTGTACCTGGAAGCGCGTCCAGCTCTGGTCGCTGATGTCGATGCGCTTGAGGTCGTAGCGTTGCATCCTGCCCGCCAGGTTCGAGCCGCCGTGGTTTGAGAATGCGGCCCGATAGCCTGACTGCCGGGCTAACTTCTGAGTCTCATCCGAGAAACTGTCCTTGTAGCCGAACGGATACGCCAGCGTGTCGGCTTCAATGCCGACTTGCGCTTTCAATAACTCGCGCGAATGGACAAACTCCCGGGATTGTTGTTCAGGACTTAGCCGGCTCAATACGGGATGAGAGTGCGTATGGGATCCAATCGCCATTCCCTGGCGGCTCATCTCCCGCGCTTCGTCCCAGCTCAGAAAGCGCCGCTCTCCCGGCAACTCCTCCGCCTGCGCCGCATCGCCCAACTCCCGAAGAAACCTCTGTGGATCGGAATTCTCACCCCTCCTATAGAGTCCCAGGACCCGATTCAGGCTCCCAGTCAAACCCTCTCTATCGACGTTGACCTCCAAGCGGAGCGGGTAGTGCAGCGTGAAGCGGCGCTGGCGTGCCGTTCTGACGAGATAGGCGATGTGATCCCACCACGGTACGTTGTTCGATCCAACCATGTTCGTGGTAAGGAAAAAAACGCCTTGCACCCCATGCGAGCGCAGAATGGGGAAGGCGATCCTATAGTTATCCAGGTACCCGTCGTCAAAAGTGATCAGCGTCCGGCATCGCGGCCTGTTCTTGAGGCTACCTTCGACTACTGCCAGTGTCTCCTCGAGAGTAACCAGCGGCGCCACTCGCTGCAGGCAGGATATCTGCTGGTCTAACTCATCGGCAGTCGCCGAGAAAACGCCGGGGCTGAACAGATCGTCGTCCGGACTGCCGATCCGATGGTAATTCAGGACCAGTAACTGGTCTCTCTGCGGCAGTTGCCTGGCAACGAAGGATGCGCCGCTCCAGAATAGCCCGCGCGCCAGTAACTCACGCCGGCCCCTGACACTGGCTCGTCCGCTCATGAACTGGCGATTATAGCATCCCGGGCCGCCTGAAACGGTTCGTCCGGCCGTGTCAGCGGATCACCCGCCGTGCCAGGCCGGCGTTGCCCGAGGCGTCATAAACGCGGACCGTGACCAGGTGCTCGCCCGCCGGAGGCGCGCTCAGGCGCACCAGAAAGCGCTCGCGCAGGCTGTCGGCGACGCCGCCGGCGCATTCCATGGGACGCCACGGACCGGCATCGATTGACACTTCGGCGCGCCGCACGGGCGAGAGCGCATCCACGGCCTCGACCTCGATTTCCAGCCACTCGGAGCCGTCCTGGGTGCCGCGGCGCGGTTGGGCCAGCGTCAGCACGGGCGGAGTCTGGTCGAGCAGCACGGGAGCGCTTTCGAGGTCCGCTTCCCGCGCCTGCGAAGGCGGATTCGAAGGCCGGTCGCTGGCGATTACGCGGAAGCGGTACGCGCCGTCGGCCAGGCTATCGGCCTCCAGCGTGTAGGTGTTGTCCGTCAGCTCCGCCTTGAGCGTCTTCCATTCGCGCTCACCCTCGCCGCGGACCTGCAGGGTATAAACAAGGCGGTCGTTATCGGGATCATCGGCCTGCCAGGAGAGGAACAGTTGGAGCACCCCGCCGCGGTTGATTTGTTGCGTCGGCGTGCCGGAAGTCGTGGCCGGGCCCGAGTCGCCGGAATCGGTAACGGTGACGCTGAACGGGGAAGCCGGGCCGGAGGAAGCCTGCGCGGCGGCGCTGCGCTGCGGCGCGGCGACCCACTGCGGGGCGACCGTAATGCTGCGCACGACCGGGCGATTGTTCTGCGGCTGATAGGAGAGCGAGACAGCACGGATCGAAACGCTGCCGGCATCCGCGGAGGGAGAGGCGCTTTGCATCTCGAGCCTCCATTGCACATAGCGGGCGCTGGGACTGCTGAGCCTGGCCGTGGCTGGGTCGTCCAGCGGCTCGGACCAGTCGCTCCAGGTTTTGTCCGGACGGGCCGAGTTGCCGCTGCGCGTGCGGAATGCGATGTCCGCGCCGGCGAGGTCGCCGCGCCACTCCAGCCGGCCCCAGCGGGCCACGGTGCCGGCGTCGAACGCCGGCGATTCGTACCAGCCGGAGTGCCCGCGGAGAGCGCTGAGAGCGAACAGCCGGGCCAGCGTCCCGGTCGCGGCCAGCAGACCGCCGGGCGTATCGAGCAGGCGCGTGGTTTCGCCTTCGCCGGTCTCGAGAACCAGCGCCGTGCGGGCGTTGGGGGCGATCGAATAAACCCGCCCACGCAGGTCGGTGGAAACATACGGCGTGCCGCGCTGCAGGGCCAGCCCGAGCAGGTTCTCCTCTTTGGAACTCCAAATCGTCTCGACGGTCAGGTCGGGCGCGATGCGATACAGCGCCGACTTCTCGACGCCTGCCACTTCGACCGGAGCGCTGGCCGGAGGCGTGGCCGGAGCTTCGCCCGCGCCCGGCGTTGTGCGCTGCGCGGGCGGTTTCAATTCCAGTCCGGTCTGCGCGGGCGCGGCGGGGCCGAGGCGGGAGCGTGCTGAGGTGTCGGCGGTGACGGTGATGGTGGTTGACAGCGTCGGAACAGCCGCCATGGATGCCGCGGCAGCCGCCGCGGCCTGCGACTGTCTCTGCGTCAAACCCCCTCCCAGCGCCGCGGCCAGGACCGAACCGTCGCTCAGCGCCAGCACCTCGCGGATCTCCGGCAGCGTGGCATGCAGCAGCACCGAGGCGCGGTCTTGGGCGGTGATGCGGTACAGGTTCCCGTTGGGTTCGCTGCCCGCCAGCAGCGCGCCGGCGTTGTCGAAAGCCAGGCACGTGACGTGCGACTGCCCCGTTTCATACCACACGCCCCCTTGGCCGCGAGCGCTCACGCGCCACACCCGGCCGTCGTCGCCGCTGCCGGCGAACAGCGCGCCATCCGCGGCGACGGCCAGCGACCAAACGTATTTCGATTTCGTGCTGAACCACTGCTGTGCCTGCCCCGCGGCGTCGACGCGCCAGATCTCGCCGCCGGGCGAAGTGGCCGCGAAAACGGCGCCCCCGGGGGCCGGCGCGAGAGCGAAGATCTCGGGCTGCTGGGCAATCCAGACGGGCTGCGGCCGCGCATCGGCGGCCGCACCCGCGGCGAGCCGGTAGAGCCGGCCGCGGTGGCCCGTGGCAAACCACAGTGCGCCGTCGGAGGCGCGCACGACGGCCCACACGGCGCCCTCTTCCGTTGTGGCGAGCACTGCGAGGCGCGGGGCCAGCGTCAGCCGGCCGTCGCGCGTCAGAGAGATGCCGCTGAACCGGCCTTTGAGGAAGTCCGGCCAGGAGTTGCTTTCCCAGGCGGCCGGGCCGCCCGCGCGCAGCAGGCAGGCCAGCGCGCAGGCAATCGCGGCGAGACGAAGCAGGTGCGGCATTCTCATTCCTTCACATCCACCTGAACGGTCTTCGAGCCGTTGAAGACAAAGTCGCCGCCCGGCAGCGCGATTTCCGTGATCTTCGCGCCCGGGGACTGGGCCAGCGTCGAGCGGCCGAATAACAGCGCCATCGAGGCCGGCAGGGCGGGCAGGTTTTCGCCCTGCACCGTCCACGTGGGCGTGGGCCGCGAAATCCGGATCCACGCCTGGCGGCTGGTCCTCAGGCCGTTCAAAAACTCAACCAGTTGGGCGGCATTGCGCGGCGGAATCGAGATGAATTGACGATACTCGGCGAGGTTCGCCGCGGCGGCGTCGGAAACGGTGATGCTCAGCGGCCCGATCGGCGCGCCGACGGGTACGGTATAGGAGGCCGAGCGTTCGATCTCGACGCCCCGCTCGCCGCTGAAGCGCGCGAAGATCTCGAAACTGTCGCCCGAATGAACCTCGCGGCGCGAGGTCCACACGCTGTCCAGGCTCAGGTCGCGGCGGTCGTCGGAGATTTCGAGTTCTAGCCCGATGGCGCGCACGTTGAGCTGCGCAAATCCGCTGCCGGCGATGGCGGCGACAGGCGCTGCGAGGGCCGAGGAGGCGATCTGCGCCACGCCGGTTTCGGCGCTCCACGCATTGTCCACGCGCACGGCCGGCGCGCCTTCCAGTTCGATGCGGCCGCGGGCCTGGATCGTGGCTGGGCCGCTGACGCGCTCGGTGGCGTCGATGATGGCGTACAGCGCCATTTGGGCCAGCAGCGGCGTCAGCATGCGGTCGCGCACCATTTCGAACCGATAGCGCGCCTCGCGGCCTGGCGAGCGCAGGCGCACCGCGACGGGCAGCATGGGCGCGCGGCGGCCCAGAAGCCCGCTGACCGACGTGCTGCGGTCGCTGAGGATCGTGCCCAGCCATTCGCGCGTGGTCGAGATTTTGAAGCTGGAGTTCAGGCTGGCAAGCAGCGTGAGGACCTCCGCGCGCGCGAACGGCAATTCGGTGTCGCCGGCCCCCATGAAGCGATGGCCGAAGGCGTAGACGCGCGCACCATCGACCAGCGTCACGGTGCCGTCGGCCCCGGCGCTCAGGTCGCCGGTCAGGAGTTCGACGCTGATCATGGCGCCCGGTTCGAGCGGCGCCTGAGACCGCGATTCGGAAGAGGACGCAGACGCGCCCCCGGAAACGCCCTGCACGAGGTCAAAGCCCGCGGCGCGCAATTGCGGCGCGAAGTGATCCAGCGTGGAACGCGTGAAGCCGCCCAGCCACAGCGGCGTATCGATTTCGACGAGCTGGCCGGAGCCCGCCTGGACAGAGGCGCGCGCCGGCAGCTCAGCTCCGAATTGGAATGGATTCATGCGCCCGCTCGCCGGCCGCGGCCCACTTTCGGTGCGCAGCATCTCCTCGATCGGCCGGATCCCGGCGATCGGCTCCTTGGAGAAGGGAAACGACAGCGCGACCGCGCCCAGTACTCGCCCGCCGATGGTGACGGGACTCCCGCTCATCCCCTGCAGAACACCGGTCTTGTCCAGCGGTCCTCCGGAGAGGCGGGCCAGTATGACGTTCTGCCGGGGCCCGACATTTTCCAGCACGCCCAGGATCTCGACGTCGAACTCCTCGACCTTGGAGCCCGAGAAAACCGTGCGCCCCACGCCGTGCAGCCCGGGTCGAACCTCGCTCAAAGGGAAAATGGCGATGGATTGGGCCGCGGCCGTGAACATGAGGGCGAACAGCAGCGGGACGAAACGGCGCGGCACTCATCCATTGTAAACGCGCCTCCGCGGACCGTTTGGCCGCCGCCGGCTCACAGCGGCCGGCGCGCCCGCCGCCTTCAGCCGTGAGTTGAGACATTCCCGCCACTACGATTTGCTCAAAGCGCCGGCGCATCCATCACGCCTTTGAAGCGCGCCGCGGCAGCCCGGCGATCAGACGCACCTTGCAAACTCCCGCCGCGCCCGGTTCAATTCCGGTCCGCGCCTCCAATGCAGTAAAATGTAAATCATCTGGCGCGGTAGCCAAGTGGTAAGGCAGAGGTCTGCAAAACCTTTATTCGCCGGTTCAATTCCGGCCCGCGCCTCCAACCTCTTTTTCGACATTCCTTCGAAATCGCCGTAGTTAACTGTAAAATCGGCAAGATACGCGGACAGGGCCTCATTGCACCGTTTCCCGCCCGTTCCCGTCCAGTCTGTGGGAATCCCGCAGATTCCCAGCCGCTGTGGGCCTGGTGTGGGCCTGAGAGCGCACCGACTCAGCGTACTGGAGCTTGCTCTCCTGTCGGATTTTGTCGATTCGATCCATTTCTGCCTGTTGATGGTCTTGAGTGGGATGAACGTATTTTTGCACTTGACGCAAGGAAGCATGGCCCAAAATCGAAGCCAAAGTCGGCAGCGGCATTCCTTCCTGTGCCGCCCTCGTCGCGAACGTGTGTCGAAGGCCGTGCAAAACGAACGGGATGATCTGGCCCTTCTCCTTGCACGCTTCCAGAGCATCGTTGTGGCAGTTCTCCAAACCCGAAAGCGTAACGTGACCCTTGCCGCGTTTCCCCGATCTGCGTGCCGGGAAGACGATCGCACGCTGTTGACGCTCTCGCTCGGCAAGTTTCTGCGGATCCAGCTTCAGCCGCTTGCCCACCCGCGTGCAGACGTCCTTCAGCCTCGCCTCGGACTCCTGCCCTGCGTGTATTCGCCGTTTCAGAACCTCGAATGAAACTGCAGTGAGACGTAGCATCCGTCGAGCGGCTTTCGTTTGGCCTCTTGAGATTCAAATTGTCCGGGCGACGAGGTCAACGTTTAGGCTTCACGTCAACTTCCTGTATCGGTCGTCTTCGAGCATCAGGAACGACAAACGGCTGTGTTCCGACGATCAGATGGGCAGCGTCGGGAACCTTCAAGCAAACCGCCGAGACTCTCGTGAGCCGAAAGAGCCTGCCCTGGAAATGGCTCCTTGCTCTCAAGCCGCCGGCAGGCGCTTCTATAATGCATCGTCCCTCTCAAGAACGACGTTACGTGCCCTAAGGTGTGCGAATATGCGGTTCAGGCATCCCGGCGATTCGCCGATGATCGACGGCGGGGAAATGCCTGCGCGCTTGTAGGTGCCATCGAGTACGCAACGCGCGACGCCGGTGCAGGTGTAGCCCGTGGTTCTCGACATGGAGCTGATGCGTTTCTCCTTGTCGAAGGTGGCGAAGAGCGTGTAGGAGAACTTCTTCTCCACTCCGCTCTCGAATCCATGGAGATTGATTCGCATGATCGTGAATTCATCTTGGTCATCGCCCGGCTTCCATGCGTCCGGCGTCCAGGCCTTTCCGGTCTCCTGAAGTTCTTTGATGTAGGAGATGTGGCCGGGATAGCGAAGGGTCTTTTCCTTCATGTTGGGAATGCGTCCGTCCATCGTGGTGATGAGCGTGCGCAAGCCATCGGTGTTGAAGGCTTCAAGGACCAGGGCGTGACCACCGATTTGGAATTCGACAAGTTCCGGCTCGGACAACGCGGGCATGGTGATCAGTTTGCCGTCTCTTACGTAACGCGCTGGACGCGTGTATTCCTCCCAGACATCTACGGGGGAGAATGTCGGCAAGTATTGATGGGGTTGCGAGCGGCCGAAATGAAGACCGCCGACCATGAACTCGAAATCCCGAATCTGCATCTGGCCGGCAAAGAAACCAGCCAGGAAGTCAGGGATGCCGGGAGCCAGACCGCAATCGACGGCTGCGGTTACATTGTTCCATCTGGCCAGATCATCTAGTTCGAACGCATCTTCAGCGAAGAAGGAGATGTCAACGACGTCTTTCCTGTTCTCGATGAGGGTTCTCAGCGTATTGAAGCCCATGTGTCCGGGCACCGCGGAGACGACCAGATCCGCATCGCGGACGGAAGCGCTCAGTTCTTCGACGCTGCCAAGATCGGTGACTCTGGTGTTGACCCGATAGCGGGAAGCCAGGGATTGAAGCGCACTCAAGTCTATATCCGCCGATGTTACCTCGAACTCTTCGGAAAAATCCGCGGCGATCGTCTTACCCACCCGCCCTGCGCCTAAAACAACAATTCTCTGTCGCACCGCCCACCTCGTTCATCATTCGGAATCAGATCGTTCGGCTCCGGCTCCCTTGAATTGTACGGCACCTGATTGGGATTCGAAGACCGCACAGCATTCTCGGTGAATGGCTGCTGCGATTCTTGGGCTGCGTATTCGTCACGAGGACGCCCACCGGAGGGACAAGCCCCGGGGGGACAGCGTGATTGAAGAAGATGGAAGGAACGCTGTCCTGGCCGTGCCGGACGGTGTCAGGAGGATTCAGTTCCCTATGCGCATTTGCCTTTGATATGCTGCGTCTCACGTGCCCGCGCCCCCGGCACTCAAGCGAAGTATCCGGTTCCGCGATCCGGCCATGTTCTGGTTATCGATGTTGCGCACCGAAATGCCGATCACGTCGGGGCGAAACGCAGCGATTCTGTCCCGGACGGCGGATGCCGGATCGCTCTCGAACATGAGGTCCAACAACGCCGCCTCGTCTCCGGCGGCGCGGCAGGCGGCGGCGACACAGGCCGGGCCCAGTGGGAGCGGCAGGACGCTCGTCCGCTCGTTGTCCGCCGCAATCAGCAGAACCCGCATGGTTCCCCGGCGAGCATTATACAGGCGCGCGAGAGCCTGAGCTGGTTTCCCACGCGGGGATCTCTTGCGCGGCTTCCGGCCCGGCGCTGGAGCCTGCTGCTCAACGCCGTTCCGTGGGGAACAGCCGCCGGCCCCGGTCCGGCGGGAACCAGCCTGCAAGCAGCTCCAGGCGCCGCCGCAACGCCTGCGCAGGCAGGTGCTCGGGACCGGTTCGCACTGTGACCTCGTGCCACAGGCAGTGGACGTATTCGGCCGCGGTGCCGGCGAACGAAGCACGGCCATAGCGCTCCAGCCGCCGGCGGCTGCCGGCGTGCAACCGGCATTCCAGCAGTGCAGCCTTCTCCTCGAGCGCCTGCTCGTCGATTTCGCCTTCGATCCCCGCGCCGATCTCCTCCCGGAGCAGCGTCCAGTAGGCGCGCAGCTGCGCGTCCGAGAGCCGTTCCCAGAGTGCCTGCCCCAGGCACAGGAGCAGTTCCATCGCCACGTCGTGCTCCTCCACTCCGGCCGTTGCGACCGACACCTCCAGCCCGTTCTCCGTCATCGTCCACTGCGACGCCACGCCGCCTCCCGCCTCCGCGGCAAGCGAAATCCGGCATGCTCCCACACGCCGTGCCATGGAGCCGGGGACGGCACGCGCAGCCGGCCGAATGAGCTCGCGGAGGAGTGCGGGGTCGGTTTCCGCACCACAGCTTAGCGTCCATTCGTGCGCGAGCCTGAGCGCTCCGGACCACGTTGCGAGTCCCGAATCCGGCGCTTGCTCATCGCTCGCCGGCGCGCTCGCCGCACGCCGCCGAGTTGAATGAGATGCTGTGCGCATGACCCTCTCCTTCAGCCGCGCCGCCTGGTGTCGCGAAACGCTTCCAGGGTCCACTCCGCTTCGGGCTCCACCGGCCGCCGCCGGAGGATGTACACATGGCCGTCGTTCGCCCGCACCTTGAAGAAAACGTCCTCCGGCCCGTACCACTGATCGATGACCTGTTCCACCTCGTAGTCCTGACTCCTCAACCAGAAACGCAGCGGACGCTCGTCTCCTTTGTATCCGGAGTAACTGGTCACTTCGACTTTCATCTCTACTTCCAGATCCGCGCCCCATTCGCCGCGGCTGGCGCTAGCGGCTCGCCGCGCTTTCGTCCCTTGTCAATTCATCGATCCACTGCTGCATGCGCCGGTGATGCGAGCCTTTCCAGTACACCTTGCCGCACTGCCGACATTGCTGAAAATCATCGCAAGACTCGGCGATCTGCAGCGGCAGCACGCTGCGAACCTGCTCCTTCGGAACCGGCGTCAACTTACCGTTGCACGCCATGCAGTAGGTGAAGGGCCGGATCGACCGCGCGAGATCGAAGCGCTCCACGACCTCGGCCAGCTGGCGCCGGCTCCCGATCTGCCGTACGAGGTAGCCGCGAGTCACGGCGCCGTGCATCAGCAGCCCGCGGTCTCGCGTAAGCAGAATGCGCCTTTTTTGAGAGGAGATGCGGACGAGTTCCGCGTCCTCGCAGCGATTGCCGTAAACGGCATCGAAGCCGAGCATGCGCAGATAGGCCGCCAGCCTGCCCAGGTGCACGTCGAGCACGAACTTCGGCTGGCGCAGCGCCTCGCGGCCCAGCTTCAACTCCGGGGTGACGTCGAACGACTCGAACATCGGATACACGGCAACCCGATCGCCGTGGCGGACGACGTAGGTGAACGGGACGGACTCGCCGTTCGCGACGATCAGCTCGACCTCAGTGTGTGGCACGCCGCAGCTCTCGATCAGATCCTTGACGGAGCCGGGGACGTAGAACACCCTCTCCAGGCTCTTGTAGCGCTGCTCTCGCGAGAGATGATCGTTGAGTTCGGCGTAGAAGCGCAGCGAGACGCGGCCTTGTGGGGACTCCACAACCCATGCTAACGCTGGCCGCACTGGTGCCGGAGATGACGTATGAGGGTATGGAGGTCGCCGAAGGCTGGGAGGCTGGGCTCACGTGGGAGAAGCTAGTGCATGGACAACTCAACCCGGACGAGAAAACGAGGCTGCGCGCCGCGTCGCTCGCCTACTGCCGGCAGGATACTGAAGCAATGGTGCGGGTGTATGATACGCTCGAGCAGGCAGCCAGCCGAGAGGAGAAGAGAAGAGGCGCCGGAGGCTAAACGAAATTGTTGGCCGGTTACCCACATGTATCGTCCAGCGCCGGGCGATAGTCCCGGCATTCCTGCCGAATTCACGGCGCTATCCTGTGCCAAGATGATGATAATGGAGCTGCAAGAGACAAACACTTATATGCCACCAAAACTCACGAACGAAATTATTGTCGCCGCCATCGCAGGCTACGAGTCGCGAAAGGCCCAAATCGACCAACAGATCGCCGAACTTCGAAGCCTCCTGACCGGTGTTCGCGCAGAGTCCGCTGCCAAGGCGGAAGGCACCAGGCCCAAGCGCAAGAAGTTTTCTGCTGAGACCCGACGCAAAATGAAGGAAGCCCAACAGCGGCGATGGGCAAAGATCCGGGGCGAATCCAAACCGGCAGCGCCAGCCACGGTCCCGGCAAAACCAAAACGGAAGATCAGTGCGGCTGGCAGAAAGGCGATGGCTGAGGCGGCCCGAAAGCGTTGGGCAGCGGTCAAGGCAGCACAGGGAAAGCCAGAACCCTCGACAACGAAGAAGACCACCCGCAAGATGACTGGCGGAAAGAAGGCGGCTGTCAAAAAGGACTCGGTAGAGGCCCCGAGAGAATAGGCGGCGGTGAAGAAGGGCCGTAACCGTTACTGATCTTGTTCGGAATTTGTCCCTCTGCTTTGTTTAGGTCTCGACCCCTCCCTTTTAGGAGGGGTCGTAAGACGTTCCAGGAATCTTACTTCCTTCCCTTCGAAAGGGAGACAAAGCCGGGACATGTCCCGGTCTGGCTAGTGATGTCTTTACCAGCGGTATACTCTCAATCAAACTGGTACAAAACCTCGGTCAGGCCAGGTTAATATTCAAAACCGAAAGGCCCTTCACAGATGTCCCAAATGGGACGGAGTCGTAACGGCCTGCTAACAGGCTGGGCCCTGATCTCGGCCTGTTAGCAGGCCTTCATGGCGCGCTCAGTTTCGTCCGAAAGAGCCGTTGGTTTTGCATGTTCGGCAGCGTGACATATGCGCAGACCACGGCCGCGGCAGACGTCGCCGGATGGTTCGGTTAGTTGGACGGCGTAGATGGCGGAGAGGGGGATTGGCGGAGCGAAGGAACAAGAAATGAAACCCACTAGCAAATACAACGAGGCTTTTGGATGGCCGGGCATCGAGCCCAGATGGACGCATGGAGGAAAGGATGGGGTGGGAACTGCTTATGCAGCTTCCAGCCGGATCTGGTTCACGTTTTGGAACGGCATCATCACCGAAGTCTATTTTCCGACGGTGGACCGACCCCAACTCCGGGACCTTCAATATCTCATCACCGACGGCAAGAGCTTTTTCCACGACGAAAAGCGCCATCTCGAATCCAAACTGGAACATCTGTCGGACCACGGCTTGGGATACCGCTGTACGAATTCCGATCCAGCCGGGCACTATGCCATTGTCAAAGAGATCATCTCCGACCCGCACATGGCCTGCGTTCTTCAACACACCAAGTTAACAGGTGACGAATCGTTTCTCTCCAAGTTGCGGCTGTACGCCTTATGCGCACCTCATCTTGAGGCGGGAGGCTGGGGCAACAACGGCTATGTGGCGCAGGTGGCAGGCCGAACGGTGCTGATTGCTGAACGGAAGGGAACTTGGCTGGCGCTAGCAGCCACGGTTCTTTTTTCCCGTGT